>NZ_JAZIFY010000001.1:1002500-6842853 GCF_036634195.1 Streptomyces sp. P9-A4 | reverse complement strand
GGTCTGTCAATCGAACGGTGTAACGAGGGTGGTTGGGGTTACTGACGAGCTGCGGAGAGCCGGCCGTCGAAGGTGATGTCGAAGGCGTTCAGAGCGGTCTTCCAGCGCAGGGTCCAGCGGGCCTGCCCCTTGCCGGTCGGGTCGAGCGACATGATCGCCATGTAGACGCACTTCAACGCGGCCTGCTCGTTCGGGAAATGCCCGCGGGCCTTGACCGCCCGCCGGATCCTGGCGTTCACCGACTCGATCGCGTTGGTCGTGCAGACGATGCGGCGGATCTCGGTGTCGAACCGCAGGAACGGGGTGAACTCCTCCCAAGCGTTCTCCCAGAGCCTGATGATCGCCGGATACTTCCGGCCCCACGTGTCAGCGAACTCGGCGAACCGTTCGAGCGCGGCCTCCTCGGTCGCGGCGGTGTAGACAGGCCTGAGGACCTTGGCGATCTTGTCCCAGTCCTGGCGGGCCGCATAGCGGAAGGAGTTCCGCAGCAGGTGGACCACGCAGGTCTGCACGATCGTCTTCGGCCAGACGGTCTCGACCGCGTCGGGCAGGCCCTTCAGCCCGTCGCAGACCAGCATGAGGACGTCGTTCACGCCGCGGTTCTTGATCTCGGTGAGGATGTGCATCCAGTGTTTGGCGCCCTCGCCGCCGTCCCCGGCCCACAGCCCCAGGATCTCGCGCCGGCCCTCGACGGTGACGGCCAGGGCGACATAGATCGGCCGGTTGGCGACGGCGCCGTCGCGGATCTTCACGTGGATCGCGTCGATGAACACCACCGGATAGACCGGGTCGAGGGGCCGGTTCTGCCATTCGGCCATGCCCTCGAGGACCTTGTCGGTGATCGTGGAGATCGTCTGGCGCGAGACATCGGCGCCATAGACTTCGGCCAGGTGGGCCTGGACCTCGCCGGTGGTCAGGCCCTTCGCGGACAGCGAGATGACCATCTCGTCCACGCCGGTCAGACGCTTCTGCCGCTTCTTGACGATCTTCGGCTCGAACGATCCGTCGCGGTCACGCGGCACGGTTATCTCCACCGGGCCGACGTCGGTCAGCACGGTCTTCGCACGGGTGCCGTTGCGGGAGTTGCCGCCGTTCTTCCCGGCCGGATCATGCTTGTCATAGCCGAGATGGTCGGTGATCTCGCCCTCCAGGGCGGACTCCAGCAGCCACTTCGTCAGCTGCTGCAGCAGTCCACCCTCGCCTGTCAGCTGCAGGCCCTCGGCCTGGGCCCGGGAGACCAGCTCGTCGATCAGCCGATCGTCCACCGCCCTCGCCGGCTGAGGCTCTATCGCCTCGCTGATCTCGGCCTCGGTCACGTTCTCACTGGTCATCGGTGCATCCTCCATGATCGGGAGTTACACCGAACGATTTACAGTCCCTCTGTCGGCCCATGTGCCGACGCGAGAGAGGCCCTTGCCGAGCATGACGCATCCGATGCCGCCCAGGGCGCATAGCAGGAGGGGCTCATACAGGACCTGCGTCTACCACGACACCTCGCCAGCCCATGAACGGCGCGGGCTACGGTGCCGAGACCGGCCCGCCCTCACCCTGCGCCGCACCGACGAGGCACCTGACGACCTGTCAGTAAAAGGTCAGCATTCAGCTGACCAGACCTGCTCGCACACGAGCACACTCTGGATACGCACCCGTCGACTGCGGTGACTGCGGGAGGCTGCGATACGTCCCCTCCCGCAGTCACCACGACAGCCACAGGCAGGGGTCGGACATTCCCCGACCCTGCATCGAATCAACAGAGAAAACCCCAGTTCAGCGCACCCTACCCCGCGCCTTCAGCTGGGTCGCCGGGACCTCCGGCGCGTCCAGGCGGGCGCCGCCGTAGCCCTTGACCTCGCCGAAGCGGTCGGACGTCATCCACGCCTCCCTCGCCTCGCGGATCTCCTCGTCCGCGCGGCCCACGAAGTTCCACCACATGACGATCTCCTCCTCGAAGGGCTCTCCGCCGAGGAGCATCAGGCCCGCGTCCGAGGCCGCGCGCAGCGGGAGCTCAGTACGGCCGCAGCCCAGGTAGAGCATGGAGCCGGGCAGGACGGGGACGCCGTCGACGTGGACCTCGCCGGACATCGCGAGGACCGCGTACTCGAAGTCCGGGTCCAGCGGAAGGTCCGTCTCGGTGCCGGCGGTCAGCGCGAGGTCGGCGCCGACGAGCGGGGTGTACGTGGTGCCGGGCGAGGCGGCACCGTCGAGGGCGCCCAGGATGACGGTGGCCGTGAGGCCCGGCGCGGTGACGCGGGGCAGCTCGGCATGGTGCTGGAAGTGCGGCTCGACATGGCGGTGGGCGTCGGGGAGCGCGACCCAGAGCTGGGCGCCGTGCAGGTAGCGGGCGTGCGGCCGGGGGCTCTCCTCGGAGTGGGAGATGGCACGGCCCGAGGTCATGAGGCCCAGCTCGCGCGGGCGGATGGTCTGGAGGCTGCCGGTGGAGTCGCGGTGCAGCACCTCGCCCTCGTGGAGCCAGCTGACGGTCTGGAGCCCCATGTGCGGGTGCGGCGGGACCTGCATGCCGGGTTCGTCGGCGATGTCGTCGGGGCCGTAGTGGTCGACGAAGGTCCAGGCGCCCACCATCCGCCGGCCGAGGTTCGGGAGCAGCCGGCGGACCTCGGTCGACTCGCCGAGGCGGACGTGCCGGGGGCTGAGGAGTTCCCGTACCGGCTCGGCGACGACGAAGCCGCGGCCACCGCACACGGTCAGGGCGGCCTGACGATCAAGATTGCTCATGACGCTCAACCCATCGTTGTGGAATGTTCAACCATCCAGGCTTGTTGACCTGGTCGACCGCCACACAGGGTGGCAGATGCGGGCCGCTGGAGAGGAAGACCAAGTGAGCGACACGTACTACGAGTTCGGAACGGCCGCAGAACGCTGGGACCGCGCCCGTTTCTTCTTCGACGCGAAGGAGTACGGAACCGCCGTCCGCATCCTGCGCGGCCTGGTCGCCGAGCACCCGGACCAGACCGCCCAGCGCCTGCTCCTCGCCCGTGCCTACTACCACTCCGCCCAGCTCTCGCGGGCCGAGACCGAACTGCGCGCCGTCCTGGAGCGCGACCCGGTCGAGCACTACGCCCGGCTGATGCTCGGGCGCGCCCTGGAGCGCCAGGGCCGCCCGGACGAGGCCGCGCCGCACCTGCGGATGGCCGCGGCCATGGCGGGCGAAACCCCGCCGTCCTGACGCGGGTCCGATACCCCGGCACGGTATATTCGGCAGCCAGGAGGCCTGGCTGTGCGTACACACCGAGCGGAACGCGGCAGACGAGCGGAAGGTGCCCTCGCGCACCTTCTGCTCGTCGTCGTGCTCGCGCTCGGCGTGTTCCTGATGCACGCCGTCGGACACCCGGAGGGCTCCGGCGGCGACATGGCGACCGCTCCCGCGTCGTCCACATCGTCATCGTCGTCGGTCGTGTCCTCGGCGACGGTCGCCGGTCAGTCGGCTCATACGTCCTCGTCGGCGGCCGTGACCACCGCCCGCGCCGCCGTCCCCCACGGCGGTGACAGCTCCGACGCCCGGCACGAGCCGGGTTCCGGGATGGACATGACCACCCTCTGCGTGGCCGTCCTCGCCGGGTGGCTGTTCGCGGGGCTCGTCCGCGCCGCCCTGGCGCGCCGCCCCGACTGGCTCACCCTCCTTCTCGCGCGGCTCACCCCCGCGCTCGGGCCGCACGCCCCTCCGGCCAGGCCCCCCGACCTCACCCGACTGTCCGTCCTGCGGATCTAGGCCGTACCGCCACCGCGGGCGCCTCGTGCTGCCCGTGAACGCTTCGGCCTGCCCTTTTCCGTCTGTACGAACAGCACACGAGGTCTCACCCACATGCGTACCTTCACGAACCGCACCGCCCGGAAGACGTCCCGGAAGACCGTCCGGACCACCGCCCGGAAGCTCGCTCTCGCCGGTGCCGTCACCGCTACCGGTCTCCTGCTCGCCGCCTGCGGCACCGACGACGGCATGAGCGGAACTGACCACGGCGGTATGTCCGCCTCCGCCACCACCGGCGCGCCCGCGTCCCCGCCCGCCGACGGCGCCGCCGCCCCCGCCCCGGGCGACTTCAACGACGCGGACGTCATGTTCGCGCAGATGATGATCCCCCACCACCAGCAGGCCCTGGAGATGGCGGAGCTCGCCGACGGGAGGGCGGAGGACCCCGAGGTCAAGAAGCTGGTCGCCGCGATCGAGCGGGCGCAGGACCCGGAGATCCAGAAGATGAAGGCCTGGCTCAAGGGCTGGGGCAGGCCCGAGTCCGCGAGCCACGGCTCCGGCGGCGGGCACAGCATGGCCGGGATGATGTCCGAGCAGGACATGAAGGACCTGGCCGCCGTCAAGGGCAAGGCCTTCGACCGCAAGTTCGCCGAGTTGATGATCGCCCACCACAACGGCGCCGTCGACATGGCGAAGGAGGAGCAGAAGAGCGGGACGAACGCCACGGCGAAGGCGCTCGCCGACGACGTGGTGCGGACCCAGTCCGAAGAGGTCGCCGCGCTGCGGAAGATCCTCGACCGGATCTGACCGGCCCGGACCCCCTTCCGCGCACCCGCACGCACGCGACACGCGGCCCGTCCCCTCGGGGGCGGGCCGCCCCGCCGCCGTACCCACTCTCCTCAGGCGAAAGAACGATGACGAAGCACTACTCCGGCCGCACGGCCGCCGCCCTCGCCACGCTGTCCCTCGCCGTGGCCCTCACCGCCTGTTCGGCCGATGCCGACACCGGCGCCGCGACGGACCCCGGCGCCGCCCTCAGCCACATCCACGGGCTCGGCCTCCGCGGCGACACCCTCTACGTCGCCACCCACCAAGGGCTCCACACCCCCGGCGCCGACGGCCGGCCCACACCGGTCGGCGACCGCCGGGACGACTTCATGGGCTTCACGGTCACCCCCGACGGCACCTTCCTGGCGAGCGGACACCCCGCACCGGGCGCCGCCGGGCCCGCCGACCTCGGCCTCGTCGCGTCGACGGACGCCGGGATCACCTGGCGGGAGAAGTCGCTCGGCGGCGAGGTCGACTTCCACGCCCTCGACACCGCCTCCGACTCCACCGTCTACGGATACGACAGCGCGAACGGACTGCTGCGGGTCAGCACCGACGGCGTCACCTGGGAGGACCGCGCCACCCTGCCCGCCCTCGACATCGCCGTCTCCCCCACCGCACCCGGGACCGTCCTGGCCACCACCGAGTCCGGCGTGGTCCGCAGCACGGACGGCGGCAGGACGTTCGCCCCGGGCGCGGGCCGGGTCCTCGCGTACGTCTCCTGGGGCGCCCCCGGCGCCCTCTTCGGCGTCGGTCCGGACGGCGTCCTCTTCCGGGGGACGGCCGGGGGCACCGTCTGGACCCGGGTGTCGACCGTCCCGGGCGGCGCCCCGCAGGCGCTCACCGTCGTCGACGCGCGCCGGCTGCTCGTCGCCACCCAGGACGGGGTGTACGAGTCCCGGGACGCGGGAGTCCGCTTCGAGCGGCGCGTCGCGGTGACCACCGGGGAGGGCGGCCACTGACGGGGGCGGGTCAGCGTTCCACGACGACCTCTCCGCCCACCACGACGGTCTCCGCGACCGTGCCGGGGATGTCCTCCGGCGCGATGCGGAGGATGTCCCGGGAGAGGACGACGAAGTCGGCGAGCTTGCCGACGGTGAGTGAACCCCGTTCGTCCTCGAGGAAGTTGGCGTAGGCGGAGCCCATCGTGTAGCCCTCGACGGCGGTGGCGACATCGATCGTCTCACCCGCCGTCCAGGCCTCCCCGCCGCCGGGCGGGCGGCGGGTGACGGCGGCGTGGATGCCGACCATGGGGTCCATCTCGGCGACGTTCCAGTCGCTGGAGAGGGCGAGGACGGCGCCGGCGGCGTGCAGGCTGCGCAGCGGCCAGGCCTTGTGCCAGCGGTCGGGGCCGACGTTCTCGGCCCAGTCCTGGCCCGGTCCCGCGATGTCCGGGGCGGCGTGCCGGGGCTGCATGCACGCGACGACGCCGAGCGCGGCGAAGCGCGGGGTGTCGGCCGGGTCGAGGCATTCGACGTGGACGATCTGGTGGCGGGCGTCGCGCGGCCCGTTGGCCGCGCGGGCCCGCTCGACGGCGTCGAGGACCGTACGGATGCCCCGGTCGCCGGTGGCGTGGACGAAGCACTGGAAGCCGCGCGCGTCGAGGCGGGTGAGCAGTTCCGCGAACTCCTCGGGAGGGTAGAAGGTGTCGCCGCGGTGGTGGGAGCAGCCCGCGTACGGTTCCAGGAGCGCGGCCGTACGCGGTTCCACGACGTCGTCGATGTAGAGCTTGAGCGGTCCGACGCGAAGCCGGTCGTCCGCGAACTCCTCGGCAGCCGCCCGGAATTCGTCGAGGTCGTGGTCGGTGGTGCCGCGCGGGTGGAAGAGCGCGGCGACGATCCGGGAGCGCAGCCGGCCCTCGGTGCGGGCGCGCTCGAAGAGGGCGAGGTCGTCCAGGGAGTTCTGGGGTTCGACGACGGTGGTGATGCCGAAGCCGATGGCGTCGTCGAGGCTCTTGGCGAGCCGGCCGTACTGCCGGTCCGGCGCCGCCCAGGGCAGGCCGAGCTCGCGCAGGGCGCGGTGGCCCTCGCGGGAGAGCCCCTTGACGGCGAAGTCCTTGACGAATCCGGTGGGTTCGCCGGTGGTGGGGTCGGTGACGGCCCGCCCGAAGGGCAGGTCGGTGTGGTCGCGGTCGACGCCGAGGCGCCGCAGCGCGGCGGTGTTGAGCCAGGCGGTGTGGACGTCGTAGCTGAGGACGAGGGCGGGGGTGTCGCCGGTGGCCGGGTCGAGGTCGGCGGCGGTGGGCATGCGCCCTTCGGGGATCGCGGAGTAGTCGAAGGCCTCGGCCTCGATCCACTCGGCGGCGGGGTGCGCGGTGTGCCAGGCGCGGATCCGGGTGTGGATCGCGTCCAGGGTGCGGGCGCCCGCGAGTTGGACGCAGGCGTCGTCGGAGCCGAGGCGGACGTGGTTGTGGGCGTCGACGAAGCCGGGCAGGACGAGCCGGCCGCCGGCCCGGAGGACCCGGGTGCCGGGCCCGGTCCAGGGGCCGGCCTCGGCGTCGGAGCCGATCCAGACGATCCGTCCGGCGCGGACGGCGAGGGCCTGGGCCTCGGGCAGTGCGGGGTCGACGGTGTGGATCCGGGCCCCGGTGAGGAGGAGGTCGGCGGGAGCGACGGGGGCTTCGGGGGTGGTCGGGGTGGCGCCGTTCATACGGGGTGACTCCGTGACGTTCGTACGAGGGGGGTCGGTGCGGTTCGGGCGGGCCGGCGGGCGGGGTGCCGATGCGGTTCGGGCACGGGCACGGGTGCCGATGCGGTTCGGGCACGGGCACGGGTACCGATGCGGTTCAGGCACGGGTACCGGTGCGGTTCGGGCGGGACGCCGGTCTCAGGCGCGGATCGGCGTCACGGTCCGGCGGGCGAGGAGCACGTACACCAGGGCCGAGACCGCCGCGCCGAGCAGGGTGAGGTCCGCGCCGCCGAGCGGGGCGACGAGCGGGCCGGTCCACAGCTCGGAGTCGCAGGTGAGCGCGGAGAACAGCAGTCCTGAGACGAGCGCGATCACACCGGCCGGGTGCCAGCCGGAGCGGTACCAGTAGGGGCCACCGCCGCTCGCGTGCAGGCCGGCGGAGTCGTAGGTGCAGCGGCGGAGCACCATGTCGGCGAGGAAGACGCCGCCCCAGGGGGCGAAGACGATGATCAGGAGGGAGAGGAAGGAGAGCAGCGAGGTGGTGAAGTCGGTGAGGAAGAGCGCGCCGAGGGAGCCGAGCGCGGTGACGGCGGCGCTGATGACGATGGCGCGGGCGCGGCTCCAGGGGATGCCGAGGACCTGGAGGTTCAGGCTGGAGGAGTAGAGCGTGATGATCGAGTTGGTGACGGATCCGCCGAGGACGAGGGCGAGGAAGAGCGGCTGGAACCAGCCGGGCAGCAGGCTCTCGGTGCCCGCGACGGCGTCGGTCATGTCGACCTGCGTCGCGGCGGCCACCCCGGCCACTCCGAGGGCGACGGAGGAGACGAAGCCGCCGAGGGCTCCGCTCCAGGTCACGGCCTTGAGGGAGGTCGTACGCGGCAGGTAGCGGGTGTAGTCGGCGGGCATCGGGAGGTACGAGAAGGGGCCCGCGAGCATGACGACGAAGGCGAGGCTCCAGCCGGAGGCGCCGGGCGCGGCGGCGGGGGCGGTGGTGTCGGCGCCGGGGAGGACGAGGACGAGCAGGACGGCGAAGCCGGCGGCGAGGACGTAGGCCATCCAGCGTTCGGCGAACTGGACGGTGGCGTGGCCCCAGAGGGCCACGGCGAAGGTCAGCGCGAGGGTGACGGCGAGCGAGAGGGCGCGGACGGCGCCGCCGTGCCAGCCGAGGTCGGCGAAGAAGGCTTCGAGGGCGAGGGTGCCGACCACCGTGTTCACGATGGTGTAGCCGATGCTGACGATCCAGTTGAGCAGGCCGGCGGGCCAGTTGCCGCGCGGGCCGAACGCGGCGCGGGAGATGACGAGGGTGGCGGTGCCGGTGCGTACGCCGCTGAGTCCGGCGGCGCCGATGGCGAGGAAGGAGAGGCCGCCGAGCACGACGACGGCGGTGGCCTGCCAGAAGGAGAGCCCGAAGGCGACGGCGAGGGCGCCGTTGATGACATAGGTGAAGGTGAGGTTCGAGCCGAACCAGAGCCAGAAGACCTCTTTGGCGCCGCCGTGCCGTTCGGCGTCGGGTATGGGGTCGATGCCGTGCTCCTCGACCCGGAAGACCTCGTCGGTCGCCGTCGGGCCTTTGGTCACTTGCTCCGTCTCGTGTCCGAGCACACCGCACTCCTGTCTTGGATGCCGCTTTTGTCTGGGATGCCATCTTGAGTGGTTTCTTGAATGCCGTTCTAAGTTCTAGAACGGCATTCAAGATGTGCGATGAGTCCGGGCCACGTCAAGACCTTCGGAGGTTGCGGTTAAGGTCGATCCCGGACACGGCGGAGCGGATGGACGGGGGCGGCGGCGATGGCGGGCGCGGCACGACGGCGGGACGGACACGTCACCCAGGAGCGGATGCTGGAGGAGGCCATGACGGCGATCGCCGAGGACGGCCTCGCCTCCCTCACCATGTCGGCGCTCGCGGAGCGGCTCGGCACGAGCGGCGGCCACATCCTGTACTACTTCGGCAGCAAGGACCTGCTGCTGCTCGCCGCCCTCCGCTGGAGCGAGGCCGCGCTCGCCGAGGAGCGCGCCGCACTGCTGTCGCGGCGGACCACGGCCGAGCGCAAGCTCGACCACTTCCTGCGGCTCTACCTTCCGCGCGGCCCGCGCGACCCGCGCTGGACACTGTGGATCGAGCTGTGGGCCCGCACCCCCGGCAACAGCGCGCTCCGGGAGGCCCAGGACGAGCTGGACCGCGCCTGGCGGGAGGACCTGGAGTCGCTGCTCTCCGCCGGTGTGGCGCGACGGCGCTTCGCGCCCCTCGACGCCGCCGCTCGCGCCTCCGAACTCCTGGCCTTGCTCGACGGGTTGAGCACCCGCGTGGTCCTGGGCCAGGAGTCCGGCCGGGACGAACGCACCGCCCTGGAGGTGGCCCGCTCGGCGGCGCGCGCGCTGATCACCCCGTACGCACCGGAGGGCGGCGACCCCGCCGACGACCCGGAGGGCGGCGCCGCAACCCGGACCCCCGCCGGACCCCAGGAGGGCGCCGCAACCACCCCAACCCTCGGCAACTCTCCTTCGACGGCAAGAGTCTGACGAACCCTCAGCCCCGGTACGCCTCCAGGAGCCGCAGCCACACCTCGCTCAGCGTCGGGTACGACGGGACGGCGTGCCACAGCCGGGCGATCGGGACCTCGGCGACGACCGCGACCGTCGCCGCGTGGACGAGTTCCCCGATGCCGGGACCGACGAAGGTGACACCGAGGAGCACCTCGCGGTCGAGGTCGACGACCATCCGGGCATGCCCCCGGTAGCCCTGGGCGTACAGTCCGGCGCCCGCGACCTGCCGCATGTCGAGGTCGACCGCCCGCACCCGGAACCCGGCCCGCTCGGCCTCCGCGAGCGACAGGCCGACGGCGCCCGCCTCGGGGTCGCTGAACACCACCTGGGGGACGGCGGCGTGGTCGGCGGTGGCCGCGTGCGGGCCCCAGCCCGCCCCGTCGAAGGCCTTGCCGTCCTGGGCACGGGCGGCGATGGCCGCGCCGGCGATCCGCGCCTGGTACTTGCCCTGGTGCGTGAGGAGCGCGCGGTGGTTGACGTCCCCTACGGCGTACAGCCAGTCGCTGCCCGTGACCCGGAGGCTGTCGTCGACGTCGAACCAGGAGCCGGGCTTCAGGCCCACCGTGTCCAGGCCGATGTCCTCGGTGCGCGGGGACCGGCCGGTCGCGAACAGCACCTCGTCGGCCTCGACGTGGTCGCCGCCCTCCAGGACGACGGTGACCGGTCCCGTACCGCCGTCGCGCACGACCGCGCTGACGGAGACGCCGGTACGGATGTCGGCGCCGCGGGCGGTGAGCGCCTCGGCCACGTGATCGCCGACGAAGGGTTCCATCCGGGGGAGCAGGCCCCCGCCCCGTACGAGCATCGTCACCTGCGCGCCGAGGGCCTGCCAGGCGGTGGCCATCTCCACGCCGACCACTCCCCCGCCGACCACGGCCAGCCGCCGGGGCACCTCGCCGGAGCTGGTGGCCTCACGGCTCGTCCAGGGCCGCGCCCCGGCCAGTCCGGGCAGGTCGGGGAGGACGGCGCGGGTGCCGGTACAGACGGCGACCGCGTGCCGGGCGGTGAGGACATGGCGCTCGCCCTCGGGACCTGTGACCTCGACCCGGCGGGGGCCGTGGAGACGGCCGTGCCCCCGGAAGACCCGTACGCCGATCGAGTCCAGCCAGTCCACCTGGCCGTCGTCCTTCCAGTGGCCGACCACCTCGTCCCGGTGGGCGAAGACCTCCAGGGCGTCCAGGGGTCCGTAGACCGACTCGCGCAGCCCTGCGACCTTTCGGGCGTCGGAGCGGGCGAGTACCGGCCGGAGGAGCGCCTTGCTGGGCATGCAGGCCCAGTACGAGCACTCGCCGCCGAGCAGTTCGCTCTCGACGATCGCCGCGGTGAGGCCGGCGGCCCGCACACGGTCGACGACGTTCTCCCCCACCGGGCCGCCGCCCAGGACCACCACGTCGTACGCGTACTCGTGTTCTACTTCGACCGTTCGTGTCATGGGCCCCAGTCTGCTCCAGGCAGCCGGAATAGCACGGCTCGATACGCCGTTGTGCCGGTCGAGTCCCCAGGGGACCGTGAGGACACCGCCAGGAGACCCCCGAAAGGTAGGCAGCATGAGCACCGTAACGCTCACCAAGGACAACTTCGACGAGATCGTCAGCGGAAACGGGTTCGTCCTGATCGACTTCTGGGCTTCCTGGTGCGGTCCCTGCCGTCAGTTCGCGCCGGTCTTCGAGGCCGCGTCGGAGCGTCACCAGGATCTCGTCTTCGCGAAGGTCGACACCGAGGCGCAGCAGGAGCTCGCGGCGGCGTTCGAGATCCGCTCGATCCCGACGCTGATGATCGTGCGGGACAACGTGGCGGTCTTCGCGCAGCCGGGCGCGCTGCCCGAGGCGGCGCTGGAGGACGTGATCGGCCAGGCGCGGAAGCTGGACATGGACGAGGTCCGCAAGTCCGTGGCGGCAGCGGCGGCCGAGCAGAAGTGACCCACGGCGAGGGGGGTACGGGAGAGGCTCCCGTACCCCCCTCGCGCCGTGTGTGAGGCCCTGCCGGCTCAGCGCTCCAGGACCAGGGCGAGGCCCTGGCCGACGCCGATGCAGAGGGCGGCGAGGCCGGTGCCCGAGCCGGCCGCCGCCAGCTGGTGGGCCACCGATCCGGCGAGCCGGGCACCCGAGGCGCCGAGCGGATGGCCGAGGGCGACGGCCCCACCGCGAGGATTCACGATCTCGGGGTCCAGTTCCGGCCATTCGGCGAGGCAGCCGAGCGCCTGGGCGGCGAAGGCCTCGTTGAGCTCGAAGGTCCGCAGGTCGGCGAAGGAGCGGCCGGACTTCTCCAGGGCCCGGCGGACCGCCGCTACCGGGCCGAGTCCGAAGAGCTGGGGCTCGATGCCGGTGACCGCGGAGGCGCGGATGCGGGCCAGCGGCTCCCGTCCGGTCTCGCGCAGTCCGTCCTCGTCGACCAGCAGCAGGGCCGCCGCACCGTCGTTGAGCGGCGAGGAGTTGCCCGCGGTGACGGTGCCGCCCTCGGGGCGGAAGGCGGGCTTCAGCCTGGCGAGGGTCTCCATGGTGGAGCCCTCGCGGATGCACTCGTCGCGGGCGAGGTCCACGCCCGGGTAGGGCACGACCTCGTCGTCGTAGAGGCCCTTCGCCCAGGCCTCGGCGGCCTTGCGGTGGCTGTCGAGGGCGAAGGCGTCCTGCCGCTCGCGGGTGAGGCCGTGCCGGTCGGCGATCTGCTCGGCGCCCTCGCCGAGCGCCACCGTCCACTCGGCGGGCATGCGCGGGTTGGTCATGCGCCAGCCGAGGGTGGTCGAGTGGAGCTGCTGGTGGCCCGCGGGGAAGGCCCGCTCGGGCTTCTGCAGGACCCAGGGGGCGCGGGACATCGACTCGACGCCGCCGGCGATGGCCACGGAGGCGTCTCCGAGGGCGATGGCGCGGGCCGCCTGGACGACGGCTTCGAGGCCGGAGCCGCAGAGCCGGTTGACGGTGACGCCGGGGACGGAGACCGGCAGTCCGGCGAGGAGGACGGCCATCCGCGCCACGTCGCGGTTGTCCTCGCCCGCGCCGTTGGCGTCACCGAAGTAGACGTCGTCGACGAGCGCGGGGTCGAGCGCCGGCGAGCGGTCGACGAGCGCCCGCACGACGTGTGCCGCGAGGTCGTCGGGACGGACGGAGGCGAGGGCGCCGCCGAACTTCCCGATCGGGGTGCGGACGGCGTCGACGATGTAGACGTCGCGGATGCTCATCGGTTCTCTCCCACGTGGCCTTCGGAACGACTCTGCTCGCCTGGTGAAAGGATTTTCGCCCCGGCGCGCGCAGAGTCTCTGCCCGGAGGCCCGCCGTGTCAACGGGCCCTTTCCCGACACGGCGACGCGCCGCGCCGGGCGGCACCGCGGGCCGAGGCGCGGAGAAGCCCCCAGGTCAGACGCGTGCGGCCGGCCGCACCAGGGCCGTCAGGCCGTAGTCGAGCTCGCGTCCGTCGACGAGCAGGGCCTCCACCGTCCGCGTCTCGGGGTCGATGTCGGCCCTGATGCCATGTCCCTCGTAGATCGGGTAGCCCGTCTCACCGTGCCGCCCGGTGGCCTCGACGACGGCGGATCGTACGGCGCTGTCCGTCACGGACGCGTCGCCCCGGTCCTCGACGTGCGCGGGCACCAGCAGGATCTCGAAACGCTTCGGAACAGTGCTCATGCACCGACGCTAAGCGCTCAGCTGGACTCCCGCCGGATGACCCGCGAGTCCGGCATGGCGCGGGTGCGCGGCGGCACCTCCGGCTCCCGTACGGCCCGGTCGACCAGCTCCGCCAGCTCACGGCCGCGCACCATGTCGAACCGTACGGTGCTCAGCCGGGGCCGCAGGAGACGGCCGAGGAGGAGGTCGTCGGCGCCGATGACGGCGGTGTCCTCGGGCACGGCGACGCCCGCGTCCTGGAGCGACCTCATCAGGAGCATCGCGTACTCGTCGTTGTAGGCGAAGACGGCGTCGAGGCCGAGCTCGCGCCAGCGCCCGGCGAGCGCGTCGGCCGACTCCTCGTCGTACCGCAGCGTCAGGGGTACGACGGTGGCGTCGGTGCCCTCGGCGGCGCGCCGGGCGCCTTCGAGGCGGGGGCCGGAGAACATCGCGAGCCCCGGCTCCTCCGGCACGACGACCCCGATGCGGCGCCGGCCGCTCTCGATCAGGTGGGCGGCGGCCACCTCGCCGACGCGTGTCTGGTCCGACACCAGGGTGTGGGCGCCCTCGACGCCGCCGGCGCCGAGGGTGATCACGGCCCTCGCCCCGGACCGCTTGAGGATCTCGACGCCTTGCGGGGTCAGCTGGATCTCGCCGAGCGAGACCACGGCCACCGGCCGCAGCTCGGCCCAGGCACGAGCGGCCTCGTCGGCTTCGAGGCCGACGCTGCCGTACTGGACCACGGTGTAGTCGAGGCGCCGCAGAGCCCATTGGAACTCGTTGAAGAGCTGGCTGTACAGCGGTCCGACCGGGACGTGGGAGCTGGGCATCAGCACCATGCGGCTGTGGCCGGCGCGCAGGCTGCGGGCGGCGGCGTGCGGCACGTACCCCAGCTCCTCGGCCGCCTCGCGCACCCGTTGCCGGGTGGGCTCGCTGATGCGGACGGCCGAGGTGTTGTTCAGGACGTACGAGACGGTGGCCCGGGACACGCCCGCGAGGCGGGCGACATCGGCGCTGGTCGGGACCGGCCGTCCGGCGGGACGTTCGGGGGAGTGTTCGCTTGGCTTGCTCATCGCTCCGGCATCTTTCCAGAACGATCCGGCTCAGGGGCTGGCGGATGGCCTGAAATGAGTGCTACACAGTGTTTACACGTGTCAGTGACACGAGTAATTCTCTCATTCGATTCCGCTTCTCGCCCGCCCCCCGGGCGATCTCCTCAGGAGGGCAACGTGGCCCTTTCTACGACCCAAGGCCCCGACTCCCCCTCGGCCACCGCACGGCCGACGCGGGGCCTGCTGCCTCTGCTCCTCGCCGGGAACACGGCCATGTACGCCCTGTACATCGGCGTCCCCGGCATGCTCCTCGCCCTCCAGATCGAGGAGATCGACCCCGTCGACAAGGTGGCGAACTTCGGCCTCGTCTCCGGCATCTCCGCGATCTTCGCCACCGTGTTCAACCCGGTGGCGGGCGCCCTCTCGGACCGCACCGGCCGCCGCAACCCGTGGATCCTCGCCGGCGGTCTGCTCGCCCTCCCGGTGATGTTCCTCCTCGGCAGCGTCCACACGATCCTGCTCGTGACCATCGTCTGGTGTCTCGGCCAGGCGGTCATGAACATCTACCAGGCGGCCCTGACCTCCGTGGTGCCCGACCGGGTCCCGCTCGCCGCCCGGGGCAAGGCCTCCGCGGCCGTCGGTCTCGGCCTCCCCATCGGCTCGACGATCGGCGCCCTCGTCGGCGCGGCCTTCTCCGAGCACTACCGCACCGGCTACCTCGTCTTCGGCGCGATCATCGCGGCCACCGCCGTGCTCTTCACCACCTGCGCCCGCGAGGAGCGGATGCCCGCCAAGGCACCGATGCCCGTCAAGGAGCAGCTCGCGGCCTTCGGCAGCGCCCTGAAGAACCACGACTTCCGCTGGGCCTTCATCGGCCGCGCCCTGCTCATCCTGGGCTACTTCTCGGTCGCCGGGTTCCAGCTGTACATCCTCAAGGACCACACCGAGCTGCCCGCCGGGCTGAGCGCCGAGGAGGCGGTGGCGATCCTCATGCCGCTCAACGCGGTCGCCATGATGGTCTCCACCGTGCTCGGCGGCTGGCTCTCGGACCGGTTCGACCGGCGCAAGCTCTTCGTCGGCGCCTCCGCCGCGCTCGCCGCCGTCGCCCTGCTCATCCCCGCCCTGTCGGCGAGCTGGACCGCGATGCTCGCCTTCTCCGCCGTCAACGGGCTGGGCTTCGGCTGCTACATGGCCGTCGACACCGCCCTGGTGACCATGGTGCTGCCCAAGGCCGAGGACGCCGCGCGGGACATGGGCGTCCTCAACGTCGCCAACGCCGGCCCGCAGATCGTCGCCCCGTTCGTGGCCTCGCTCATCGTCTCGCTCAGTGGCGGATACACGGTGCTGTTCCTGATCGCCGCCGTACTGTCGGTGCTCGGCGCGCTCGCCGTGCGCCCCATCCGCAGCGTGCGCTGATCCGCGTCGGCGCCCGCAGCACCGTCAGAGAGGCGGCACCGTGCGCCTGCACACCACCACCTGGGGATCCGGGGACCGGATCGCCCTGCTCGTCCACGGACTCATGGCCGACCACCGCACCTGGCGGCGGGTAGGACCGGCGCTCGCGGAGCGCGGCTACCGGGTGGTCGCGGTGGACCTGCGGGGGCACGGGGCCAGCGGGCGGGCCGCGGGCCCGGAGGCGTACCGGCCGGAGGACCACGTCGAGG
Organism: Streptomyces sp. P9-A4; assembly: GCF_036634195.1. Lineage (NCBI taxonomy): Bacteria > Bacillati > Actinomycetota > Actinomycetes > Kitasatosporales > Streptomycetaceae > Streptomyces > Streptomyces sp. P9-A4. The sequence goes on along the minus strand of NZ_JAZIFY010000001.1, from coordinate 6,826,832 downwards.
ACCTCGTCGAAACCCTTCCGGCCGGTGCGGAATTGGCCCTGGGGCATTCGCTCGGCGGGCTCGTGCTCGCCGGCGCCCTCGACCGGCTGGCGCCGGCCCGCGCGGTCTTCTCCGACCCGGCCTGGCACCTGGGCGCGGGCCCCGGCGGCTACCGGGCCGACCTCTTCGTCCGGGGCAAGTCGATGACCCGGGGGCAGATCAAGGGGTTCAACCCGCACTGGTCCGACGAGGACGTCGACACCGAGATGGCGTCGGTACGCGACTGGGACGAGCGGACGGCCCACGGTCTGATGGGGTCCGTGGGGGCCGACCTGTGGCCGGCGAGCGCGAGTGTCCCCTCCCTGGTCACCCTCGCCGATCCGAGCCTGCTGGTCTCCCCCGGGGCCGCCCGGATGCTGGAAGGCCGCGGCTTCACCGTCCGTACGGTGGCGGGGACGGGCCACACGATCCACCGGGACGACTTCGGCGGATTCATGTCCGCTCTGGACGACTGGATCTGACGTACCGTTCAGTCATGGACGACGCTTCGATGGACTCCGCGATGGTGGGACTGCTCGGCCGGGTGACCGGCACCGTGGGGCCCGGCCTCGTGGGTGAGGTGATCGTCCGGATCCGGGGCGGCGCCGAGCACTTCCTCGCCCATCCGGCCTCGGCCAAGGAGCGGATCGAGGTCGGGACGGTGGTGATGGTCATGGAACATCTCCCTCCTCGCACCGTCTATGTCACAGCCGCGTACGACAGTTGACCGAACCGTTGAGCCGCGGCGGTCGCGGGCGCACACTCCCTTCACCGGATCCACGTCGGCTCCGGTGAAGGGGGACCTTGCCCATGAGCTTCGGCATTCTGGCGGGCGTCGTCGTCGGCGCCCTCGCCGTTCTCATCATCGTGTTCAAAATGATGTGGCGCGTCGCGGAACCCAACGAGGCGCTGATCATCTCCGGTTCCAACCACAAGAACGAAGGCCTCGGCGCGGGGATGGGATTCCGCATCGTCACCGGGCGCGGCACGCTGGTGCTGCCCGGGGTGCAGGCGGTGCGCAAGCTCTCGCTCGACCTCAACGAGACCCAGCTGTCGGTGGAGTGCGTCACCCACCAGGGCATCCCGCTCAAGGTCCGCGGTGTGGTGATCTTCAAGGTCGGTGACGACTTCGTGTCGATCGCCAACGCCGCCCGCCGTTTCCTCGACCAGCAGAAGCTGATGTCGGAGCGGGTGCACATCGTCTTCGCCGGTCATCTCCGCGCCATCGTCGGCGGGTTGACCGTGGAGGACATGATCCGTGACCGGGAGAAGCTGACCGGGCAGGCGCGTTCGGCCTGTGGCACGGAGATGGAGAAGCTCGGTCTGATCGTCGACTCGCTCCAGATCCACGAGATCGAGGACCCGACCGGGTACATCAAGAACCTCGCCGCCCCGCACGCGGCGGCCGTCACGCGCGACGCCCGGATCGCGCAGGCCGAGGCGAACCGGCGGGCGACCGAGGCCGAGCAGCAGGCCGCGGCCCGGATGTCGGAGGCGACCCGCGACAGCGAGATCCTCCAGGCGGGCTACCAGGCCGAGCGGGACCAGGCGTCCGCGCGGGCCCGGCAGGCCGGTCCGCTGGCCGACGCGGCCTCCCGCCAGGAGGTCGTCGTCCAGGAGACCCGGGTCGCCGAGCTGGAGGGACACCGCAAGGAGCAGCAGCTCCAGGCGGAGGTCCGCAAACCGGCCGACGCGATGGCGTACGAGACCCGGACGCTGGCCGCGGCCGAGCGTGACGCCCGGATCTCGGCGGCCGAGGCCGAGGCGAAGGAGACCGAGCTGGCGAGCGCCGCCGCGGCGACGGCCACCCGGCTCACAGGTGAGGCCGAGGCCGCGGCGCAGCACGCCAAGGGGCTCGCGGTCGCCGAGGCGACCCGGGCGAAGGGTCTGGCGGAGGCCGAGGCGATCAAGGCGCGTGCGGCGGCGCTCGCGGAGAACCAGGAGGCCGTGGTCGCGCAGCAGTTGGCGGAGAAGTGGCCCGAGATCGTCCAGGCGGGCGCTTCCGCGTTCGGGAACGTGGACCAGATGGTGCTGCTGAACGGCGCCGACGGGATGGCGGACGTGTTCGCCAAGGCGCTGACCATGGGCGGGACCGGTCTCGGTCTGGCCCGGCAGCTGCTCGCCACGATGAACCCGGGCGCCCCGGAGCGGCTGGGCGGCGCGGTGCCGCCGGCGCCCCGGGCGTCGGGGGAGAGCGTGGAGATCACGGTCGGCGACGGGGAGTAGCCGGCGCCGGAGGCGGCTCTCCGGAACCGCGAGGTTCCGGAAGCCGTGACGTCGGTTCCGGAGACCGGAGCCGGTGAACACGCGGGGGCCCGGTGCCGTCATGGCGCCGGGCCCTCTCGCGTACCCCCGTAGGGCTTCTCGTTCCGGCTCAGTTGTGGCCGAACTTCCGTTCCTTGCGGTGGGACGCGTGCTCGACGAGTGGCATCGAGGTCTCGCTCTTGGGAGCCGTCGAGGTCTGTTCCTTCGCGGTGGCCTCGGTGCGGTGCTCATGGCCGCCGGTACGGGCTCCCCGGTTCGTGCGGGTCTGTTTCTTGCCCACGATCGTGCCTCCCGTGACGGGTGTCGGACGATGGTCCGTATCCCTTCAGCCTGGCACGGAGCCCCTGGCGCCGCATGTCAGGAGGCTGGGGCGACGACCCGGGCGAAGGCGGCCAGGGTGGGGGCGCCCTGGGCGCGGTCCAGGACGGCGAAGACGATCTCCTCGAAGTGGCCGGCGAAGCGGCCGTCACCGGTGAGCAGGGCCTTGAAGGCGCCGGCGACGTCCTCCGGGGCGTTCTGGAAGACCCCGCAGCCCCAGGCGCCGAGGACGAGCCGCCGGTATCCGGAGGCGGCGGCCGTCTCCAGGACGCGTTCGGCGCGGGCGGCCAGCGCGGCGGGCAGCAGCCCGGCGCGTTCGGGGGTGCTGCGGCGGACGACGCCGGCGTTGGGCGCGGGTGAGGTGAGGAAGCCGACGGTGAAGGGGGCGTCGAGGAGGGTGCCCCGGTCGTCGCGGAAGACGGGGACCCTGGGCGAGTGGATGACCCGGTCGGTGTAGAAGGCGTCCCTTTCCTCGCGGTGGTGGGCGTAGTAGGCGGGGGCGCGGAGCAGGGTGGCGTGGAGGGCGGAGGAGCGGCAGAGGGCCTCTTCCTGGGCCTGGGCGCCGTTGAGGTAGCCGCCGCCGGGGTTGCGGGCGGAGGCGAAGTTCAGGACGGCGACCGGGCGGTCGGCGTCGGCGCCGGTCATCCGGCGGGCGGCCCGGAGGCTGCTCTCGGGGGTGACGTGGAGGGTGGGCACGCGGTCGGTGTCCGGGGTGACGGGGACGGGCCCGGGGCCGTGGAGACGGGTTCCGGCCAGCGCGGCGGCCAGGTCCTCGGCGAGGGAGACGGTCCGGCCGTCCGGGGCGCGGTAGTGGCCCGCGGCGACGATCTCCTCGGTCTGACGCGCGAGGGCGCGCAGTCGTGCACTCATGGCCCCAGCTTCGTCTTCCGTGCCCGGCGGGGACAACGGATTTTCACCGGGTGCGGTGCCGCGTCCCGCCGGGAGCGGGGCGTGGGGTTTCGGTCGGGCGGGGGCACGGGGGGCGCGTCCGGGGGGCTCGGGGCGCTCTTGCACGCCGGTCGGTGGTGGCTTTAGGTGGAAGCAGCAACTCCCCGGGACCCGTCCCGATGACCAGGAGGTGTACGGATGTCGTCCAGCGGCATACCGCGCGGCGGCCCCCCTCTCACCGAGGGTGAGGCGGAGGATCTGCTGCGATGTATCTGCTTCAAGACCGGACCGCCCCGCACCGTCGGGGTGGAGCTGGAGTGGTTCGTGCACGAGCTGCGCGACCCCCGGCTGCCGGTCCGTCCGCCGAGGCTCGCGGCGGCCCTCGACACCGTGCGGTCGCTGCCGCTGGTGTCGTCCCTGACCTTCGAACCCGGTGGGCAGCTGGAGCTCAGCTCGCGCCCGGCCGGATCGCTCATGGAGTGTCTCGACTCGCTCGCCGCCGACCTCGGCGCGGTGCGGGCGGCGCTCGGGCCGCTCGGCCTGACCCTCAGCGGTTACGGGGTGGACCCGTGGCACGCGCCGCGCGGCCGGGTGCTGCACGAACCTCGTTACGACGCGATGGAGACGGCGCTCGACCGTACGGGTCCGGCGGGCCGGGCGATGATGTGCGACTCGGCCTCGGTGCAGATCTGTCTCGACGCCGGTCTGGAGGAGCCGGGCCCGCTGGGCTACCACCGTCGGTGGCGGCTCGCGCATCTGCTGGGCGCGGTTCTGGTGGCCGCCTTCGCCAACTCCCCGGTGAACGGCGGCCGTCGTACGGGCTGGCGCTCGACGCGGCAGTCGCTGTGGACGGACCTGGACCCGCTGCGGGCACTCGCGCCGTCTCCCGACGGGGAGCCGCGCGCGGAGTGGGCGGCACACGTCCTGGACACCCCGGTGATGTGCGTGCGGGCCGACGAGGGGCCGTGGGCGGTGCCGGAGGGGCTGACCTTCCGCGACTGGCTGCGTTCGGGTCTGCCCCGGCCGGCCGATGTGGACGACCTGCGCTACCACATGACGACGCTGTTCCCGCCGGTTCGGCCGCGCGGCCATCTGGAACTGCGGATGGTCGACGCGCAGCCCGGCCCGGACGGCTGGATGGTGCCGGTGGCGGTGACGACGGCGGTGTTCGAGGACCCCGAGGCGGCGGAGACGGTGTACCGGGCGGTGAAGCCGCTCGCGGAGCGGTCCGGTCCCGGCCGCGCGCCGCGCAATCCGCTCTGGCTGGCGGCGGCCCGCGACGGTCTCGCCGATCCGGAGCTGCACGCGGCGGCCCGCACGGTGTTCGCCGCCGCTCTGGAGGCGCTGCCCCGGATCGGGGCGGGCCCGGAGGTGCGTCGGGCGGTCGCGGCCTTCCACGAGCGGTACGTGATTCCCGGGAGCTGCCCGGCCGACGATCTGGAGGTGGTGACGTCATGACGGCGACCGAGGCGGAGCCGGACGCGGGTGCCCTGCGGCGGCGTGCTCTGGATGCCCTGACCTTGGCGCGGGCGCGTACGGCGCTGCTCACCTCCTGTGTCGAGGACGGTGAACTCACCGCCCAGCACTCCCCCTTGATGTCGCCGCTGGTCTGGGACCTGGCGCACATCGGCAACCAGGAGGAGCAGTGGCTGTGGCGGGCGGTGGCCGGGCAGGAGGCCCTGCGGCCCGAGATCGACTCGCTGTACGACGCCTTCGAGCATCCGCGTGCCAGCCGTCCTTCGCTGCCGCTGCTCGCCCCCGGCGAGGCCCGCGCCTACGCGGCGGACGTCCGGCTCCGGGTCCTCGACGTGCTGGAGACGGCCCGCTTCGAGGGGCGTCCGCTGCTCGACGCGGCTTTCGCCTTCGGGATGATCGCCCAGCACGAACAGCAGCACGACGAGACGATGCTGATCACCCATCAGCTGCGGAAGGGTCCGGCGGCGCTGACCGCTCCCCCGCCGCCTTCGTTCCGGGGTGGGCCGCTGCCCACCGAAGTCCTGGTCCCCGGCGGCCCGTTCACCATGGGGACCTCGGACGAGGCGTGGGCGCTGGACAACGAGCGTCCGGCGCACGCCCGGATCGTGCCCGCCTTCCATCTCGACACCACGCCGGTCACGAACGGCGCCTATCTGGCCTTCATGGCGGACGGCGGCTACACGGATCCGCGCTGGTGGCGGCCGGCGGGCTGGGCGCAGATCAGGGAGCACGGCATCGCGGCGCCGCTGTTCTGGCGGCGGGACGGCGGGCAGTGGCTGCGCCGCCGCTTCGGATTGACGGAGCCGGTGCCCGAGGAGGAGCCGGTCCTGCACGTGAGCTGGTACGAGGCGGACGCCTACGCGCGCTGGGCGGGGCGGAGGCTGCCGACGGAGGCCGAGTGGGAGAAGGCCGCCCGCTACGACCCGGTGTCCGGGCGGTCGCGCCGTTTCCCGTGGGGCGACGCCGACCCGGGGCCCGAACACGCCAACCTGGGGCAGCGGCATCTGCGGCCCGCCGCGGCCGGCAGCTACCCGGAGGGCGCGTCGCCGCTCGGCGTACGGCAGTTGATCGGTGATGTGTGGGAGTGGACGGCGAGCGACTTCATGCCGTATCCGGGGTTCCGGGCCTTCCCGTACAAGGAGTACTCGGAGGTGTTCTTCGGGCCTGAGCACAAGGTGCTGCGCGGCGGTTCGTTCGCGGTGGACCGGGTGGCCTGCCGGGGGACGTTCCGGAACTGGGACCTGCCGGTCCGGCGGCAGATCTTCTCCGGATTCCGTACGGCCAGGAACGCGGAGCTGGGCTGATGTGCCGTCATATCGCCTTCGTGGGCGAGCCGGTGGCGCTCGGCGAGCTGCTGGTCCGGCCGCCGCACGCCCTGCTGCGCCAGTCCTGGGAACCCCGTACGCAGACCAGCGGTGTGGTGAACGCCGACGGTTTCGGCGTGGGCTGGTACGCGGAGGGCGATCCGGTGCCCGCGCGGTACCGGCGGGCTGCTCCGATCTGGGGCGACCTGTCCTTCGCGGACCTGGCCCGGGTGGTGCGCTCCGGGGCGCTGCTCGCGGCGGTCCGCGGCGCCACCCTGCCGGGCGCCGACGGGGAGGCCGCGGCGGCGCCGTTCACGGCCGGACCGTGGCTGTTCAGCCACAACGGCGCCGTCCCGGGGTGGCCCGAATCGCTGGTGCCGCTCGCCGCGACGCTGCCGGCCGGTGAACTGCTCCGGGTCGAGGCCCGGACCGACTCGGCGCTGCTCTGGGCGCTGGTGCTGCACCGGCTGCGCGCCGGGGACGCGCCGGGTCCCGCGCTGGCCGACACGGTGCGGGAGGCCGCCGAGGCGGCTCCCGGTTCCGGTCTGAACCTGCTGCTCACCGACGGTGCGCGGATCGCCGCGACCGCCTGGGGGAACAGCCTCTGGTACCTGCGGGGTCCCGGCCGGGTGGTCGTGGCCTCCGAACCGTACGACGACGATCCCCGGTGGCGGGAGGTCCCCGAGCACACGCTCGTGACCACCGACCGCGCCGATGTCACCCTCACCCCGCTCAAGGAGCCGTCCGCGTGAGCCCGTTCCAGCTGACCCGTACCCTCGCCCCGGACGCCGCGGGCGCCGATCTGCGCGCCGATGTCCTGCACGGCCTGTCCCGCTCCCCCAAGGAGCTGCCGCCGAAGTGGTTCTACGACGCCCGGGGCAGCGAGCTGTTCGAGGAGATCACCCGGCTGCCCGAGTACTACCCGACGCGGTCGGAGCGGGAGATCCTGAAGGAGCGGGCAGCGGAGATCGCCGCCGCCACCGGGGCGAGGACCCTGGTGGAGCTCGGCTCCGGCTCTTCGGAGAAGACCCGGTTCCTGATCGACGCGCTGCTGCCGGGTCTCGACAGCTATGTGCCCGTGGACGTGAGCGAGACGGCGCTGACGGGGGCGGCGGAGTCGCTGCTCGCCGAGCGGCCGGAGCTGCGGGTGCACGCCCTCGTCGCGGACTTCACGCGGGGGCTCGGGCTGCCGGGGACACCGGGCCCGCGTCTGGTGGCCTTCCTCGGCGGCACCATCGGCAATCTGCTGCCTGAGGAGCGGCGGACCTTCCTGCGCTCGGTCCGGGCCATGCTCACGCCGGGTGACGCGCTGCTGCTCGGCACGGACCTGGTGAAGGACGAGGAGACCCTCGTCGCCGCGTACGACGACTCGGCCGGTGTGACGGCCGCCTTCAACAAGAACGTGCTGTCCGTGATCGACCGGGAGCTGGACGCTGACTTCGATCCCGCCGACTTCGACCATGTGGCGGTGTGGGACCGCGAGCGGGAGTGGATCGAGATGCGGCTGCGGGCCCGCCGCGCGCTGACCGTGAAGATCCCGGAGCTGGATCTCGTGGTGCCGTTCGCGGCGGGCGAGGAGATGCGGACGGAGGTGTCCGCGAAGTTCCGTCAGGCGGGTGTGCGGGCGGAGCTGGCCGAGGCGGGCCTCGATCTGGACCGCTGGTGGACGGAGAGCGGGGGCAGGTTCGCCCTGTCGCTGGCGATGGCCCGCTGAGCTGCCGCCGCCAGCGTGCGGCGGTCCGGGTGGCGAAGGGCGGGCAGCGGCTCCCCCGGCCGTACGACCGCGGTGAGCCGGCGGGTCGAGACGACCCGCCACAGCGAGGCCCCGAGGGGGTCGTCCGCGACGTAGGCGGCGCCGTCGGTGGGCCGGTAGTCGACGCGTACCGGCTGTACGGCGCAGCCGGCGTCCAGGGCGGCCTGGAAGGCGGCGGGCCGGAAGCGCCCCTGGGCCCGGCCGCACCAGGTCGAGCCCTCGGGGAAGACGATCACCCGGCCGCCGCCGGAGAGCACCTCCGCCATCGTCCGCACGGTGCCGGGCAGGGCCCTGAGCCGGTCGCGGTCGATGAAGAGGGTGCCGCCCATGGCGGCGAGGGTGCCGAGGACGGGCCAGCGGCGCACCTCGGCCTTGGCGACCATCCGGCCCGGCAGCACGGCCGCGAGCAGCGGTATGTCGAGCCAGGAGACATGGTTGGCGACGACGAGGAGCGGGCCGGTGGCGACACCCGTTCCCTCGTACCGGACGCGTATGCCGAAGGCGCGGACCACGGCGCGCGACCAGTGGCGGACGAGGGCGAGCCGGGTGGCGGCGGGGAGGAGACCGGTCGCCGGGGCGAGCAGGAGGCCGAGGAGGACGGTGCCGAGCCCGGCGGTCAGCCGGGCCACGGCCCGGACGGCCCCCGCCGGGTCCTCGGCGGGAAGCCGGCCGAGGTCGGGGTACCGGCCGTGGTCGGGGTACCGGCCGTGGTCGGGGTACCGGCCGTGGTCGGGGTACCGGCCGTGGTCGGAGTGGGCGGGGTGGGCTGCGCAGTGGCCCGGGGTGCAGGGCGCCGTGGGGAGCCACGGCGAGAGGGCCGTGGTCCGGTTCACCGTGCCGGGGCGAGCGACAGGAAGTGGTTGAGGTAGCGCGGGTTGGTGCGGCGCAGCGAGAGCAGGACGTAGAGGTCGGCGACGCCGAAGTCGGGGTCGTGCGCGGGGGCGCCACAGACCCAGGCCCCGAGCCGGAGGTAGCCGCGCAGCAGCGGCGGGAGCTCGGTGCGGCCCTCGGGGCGGGTGATGCCGTCGGGGCTCCAGAGCTTGTGCGGGGTGACCCAGTACTCCTCGGGGGCGAGGTGCTTGGCCTTGACGGTGTCCCAGGTGGCGGCGGCGAGGGTGCCGCCGTCGGCGAGCGGGAGGGAGCAGCAGCCGGCGAGCCAGTTGTGGCCGGTGGTCGTCATGTAGCGGGCGAGCCCTGCCCAGATGAGGGCGATGACGGCGCCGTTGCGGTGGGCGGGGTGGACGCAGGAGCGGCCGACCTCGACCAGGTCGTGGCGGATGGGCGCGAGCCGGGTGAGGTCGAACTCGCTCTCGGAGTAGAGGCGTCCGGCGACGGCGGCGCGGTCGGGCGGCAGGATGCGGTAGGTGCCGACGACTTCGCCGGTGGTCTCCTCGCGTACGAGGAGGTGGTCGCAGTACGCGTCGAAGGCGTCCGAGTCGAGGCCGGGCTCGGGGCCGTCGAGCCGGGCGCCGAGTTCTCCGGCGAAGACCTGGTGGCGCAGTCGCTGCGCGGCCCGTACCTCCTCCCGGTCGCGGGCGAGGCCGACGACGTACCGGGGCGCGGGCGGCTCGTCGGGGGCCTGCGGCGCGGGCTGCCGGGCGGGTGCCTGGGGCTGGGCGGGGACGGCGGGGGCCGAGGCGAGGGCGGGGACGGCGGGGGCCTGGGGCTGCGCGGGGCCGGCGAGCGGCTGCGCGGGGACGGTGAGCGTGGGGACGGTGAGCGTGGGGGTCGGTGCGGCCATGTCGGACTCCTCCGGCGTACGGAAGGGAAGGGGCGGAGCCGGGCCGTGTGAGCGGTGGCCCGGCTCCTTACTTCTTCCGTGACCGGCTGGATTCGACGTGACCGTCCGGGGGCTCGCGGGTGTGGAGGCGCTGAATGCTATTCGGCGAGGGTCTCCGTGATCGCGGCCGAGGCCAGCTTCGCGGCCCTCAGCGGGTCCTCGCCCTGGAGGACGGCCGTCATGTAGGGCTTGATGGGGTTGTCGGCCTCCACATCGGCCCACTGCGGGGAGTTCGGGGTGGCACGACCGCGCGCGGCGCCCTTGGCCATGACGGCGGTGGCCTCCTGGCCGGCGACGACGGAGGCGAGGCCCTTCTTGTTGGGCACGTAGCCCATGGAGCGGGCGAGTTCGGACTGCCACTTCTCGCCGGCGAGGGCCTTGACGACGTCGAGGGCGGCGCCGCGCTGGGGTGCGTTCTCCGGGATGATCAGGTCGGAGCCGCCGGTGAAGACGGCGCAGGGCTGGCCCGCCTTGGTGCCGGGTATCGGGAAGTAGCCCAGCTTGTCCTTGAGGGCCGGGTTGGCCTTGAGGATCGCGGCGACGGCGCTGGGGGCGGCGATGAGCTGGGCCACGTCGCCCTTGGCGAAGACATCGGCCTGCGGCGGGTTCTGCTCGTCGGCGTCCTTGGGCCCGGAGCCGAGGGACTGGAGGTCCTTGTAGTAGGTCATGCCGCGCCGGGCCGCCTCGCTGTCGAGCGCGCCGGTCCACTCCCCGCCCTTGTCGACGGCGAGTTCGCCGCCCTCGTCCCAGATGAACCCGGCCAGGGTGTACCAGTCCTGTCCGGCGAGGTAGATGCCCTGGGAGCCCTTGCTGTTGAGCTTCTCGGTGTCGGTGAGCCATTCGGCGCGGGTGGCCGGGGGCTTGTCGATGCCGGCGTCCTCGAAGAGGTCCTTGTTGTAGATGACGATGCGGTTGGCCGCGTACCAGGGGACGCCGTACTGCGATCCGCCGATGCTGCCGGGTTCGGCGAGACCGGGCAGCCAGTCCTCGCTGCCGAGGTCGCGGACCGACTCCAGGGTGAGGTCGAAGAGCTTCTCGGTGTCGGCGTACTGGGCGACCTGGGTGTTGCCGACCTCGATGACGTCGGGTCCGCCGGAGCCCTGGATGGCCTCGGTGACCTTCTTCCCGATGCCCGTCCACTCCTGGACGGTGACCTTGAGCTCGATGCCGTCGTGCTCCTCCTCGTACGCCTCGGTGAAGCGGTTGAGGAAGTCCTCGCTGACGCTGTCCCGCATGAGCCAGATGTTGACGGTCTTCGTCTGGCTTCCCCCGCCCGGCAGCATCCCGCAGCCGGCGAGGGCGAGCGCGGTGGCGGCTGCCAGGGGGCAGGCGAGATGGCGATTCTTCACGTAGGTCACCTTCTGCGGTTCAGCACAGGGTCGTGCGGCATGGGGGGCTGACCCGACATGGGGGGACCGAACGGGGTGTTCGCGCGGGTATGTGGCCTGGATTCTGGTCTGGACCAACGGGATGGTCAAGTCCTTGACCATCCCGTCCCGCGCGCCGGATACGTCCCCTGTTTCCTTACCTGCGGTAATTTCTCGTCGACCAGGGGGAATCGGCCGACCGGCGCCCGCGCGCCCCGTCCCGACTCGCGGCGGCACCCGCTTCCGGGCAGGGTGGGGGACGGAGTCGGAACGAAGGAGAGGCCCGCCATGGGAGACCACGTTTACCGCGTCACGGAGATCGTCGGATCGTCCTCGGACGGCGTGGACACCGCCATCCGCAACGGGATCACGCGCGCCTGCGACACGCTCCGGGCCGTGGACTGGTTCGAGGTCACGGAGATCCGCGGCCACGTCGAGAACGGCCAGGTCGCGCACTACCAGGTGGGCATGAAGGTCGGATTCCGGCTGGAGGAACCGAGCTAGGTTCCGGCTGGAAGAGCCGAGCCGGGTTCTGGTTGGAAGAGCCAAGCCAGGTTCCGGCTGGAGGAACCGAGCCAGAGGGAGGGCTTCGGCTCGGAGGACCCGAGCCGGACGGGCGCCTTCCGCCCGGCCGGGCCGACCACGCCCGTCGGTCGGCGAAAGCCGTCAGGTCCGGCCCTCCTTCTCCTGGGCGTCCCTCAGTTCCTGCGAGGGGGTGGCCCACCCGGCCCGTACGACGGTGAAGCCGGCCTCCTCCGCCGCGTCGCAGACGAGCAGGTCGTCGTCGACGAGCATCCGCACCGGACGGTCGGCGCCGAGCCGGCGCAGGATCTCCACCTTGGTCACCCGGGCCGGCCGGAAGTCCCGGTCGCGCCGCATGTGGACCGGGCCGTCCGGCAGCCCCTGGGCGGCCAGCCAGGCGAGGGTGTCGCGGCGGCACCGCTCCGGGCGGCCGGTGAGGTAGACGATGTCGCACTCCTCGGCCGCCTCGCGGCACAGCGCGACGCCCTCCGCCAGCGGCGGATCGTCGGGCGCCGCCGCGAAGAAGCCGTCCCAGTCCTTGGGCCGGCTCTCCAGGAAGTGCTGGCGGTGAGCGGTCGAGGCGAGCGTGTTGTCGATGTCGAAGACGGCCAGGGGCCGGATGTCGGCGGTCACGGGCCCAGCCTAGGAGGCGGCGCGGCGGCGCGGGGCGGATATACGGGGAGGTCCGGGCGGGCAGAGCGCGGCGGCCACGCCACCCGGCGGGCCGGCGGAACGGGCGACCCAGACGACGGCGCCGCCGCCACCCGGCAGGAGCGCTACCGCCACCTCGGAGCCCGCCGGGCTCGGACGGTGAGCGCCTGAACGGCCCAGGCCGGCAGCGTGCCCAGCGGGGCCACGATGAGGGCCAGCCTGAAGGAGGCCGCGCCGGGGAACGGGGTGCAGGCGTCCAGGCCCGAGACGAGGCAGCCCACGAGCCTCACCAGCACACCCCAGGCCGACATGCCGAGCAGGCCCGCACCGAACGCGGCCAGGGCGCCTCTGGCGAGCGGGAGGGGTGCGTGACCTCCGCCCGCCCAGAAGGCCGCCGCCACCTGACCGACGATCACCACCCCCATCGCCATCAGCGCGGGGGCGGGGACGCCGATCCACACGACCAGCAACGCCGTCACGGCGGACGCCAGCGCCACCGGGACGCCGAAGCCGACGAGGAAGCCCGGCGGCGGCCCCGGCGGCCCGAATCCGGTGAAGGTGTGCCGGGCGCCGGGGCGCCACGACACGTACTGCCCGACCAGCGGCACCACCGCGGCCGTCAGCACCGCCGGCGCGACCACCGTCGTGATCCGGGCGAGCGCCAGAACGGCCGCACTGCCGACGAAGACCACCGCTCCGGGCAGCGACGGCGCGATGAACGCCGCCGCGTACAGCGTCATCGTGGGAAGGGTGAAGAGGAAGCCGACCATCGGCAGCACGCCGGCCGTGGCCGACGCGAGAACCGTCCACAGCACCCGGCGCGGACGGCGGCTGCGGGCCAGGACCGGCCCCCACGCCCCCGCGACCAGCACCAGCCACCGCACGAGGGCCCAGCCGCACAGGCTTGTCAGCGCGAGGTACGGGAGGGCCAGCGACGCCCCTTGTCCGCCCACGCTCACCAGGCTGAACGCACCCGACGGGGCCAGCAGCCGGAACACGCCGAGGCCGAGGCCCAGACCGAGCCCGGCCTGCCGGATCCGTGCCGGGGTGGGGGAGCCCGGTGCGTGCGCCACCGCTTGCCACAGCACCGTGCCCGCCGCGCCCACCACCAGGCTCCCGGACAGGACCGTGGCAGCGAGCGCCGCCGTCGGTCCGGCCTGGCTCCCGCCGCCGATCGGCCCCAGCCGCACCATCTCGTGGAGGAAGGCGCCCGCCGCCCCGACCGCGCACATGTCCCAGAAGCCGACCTCGTACAGGACCCCTCGGTCGGTCAGTGCCCGCGCCCGCCTGGCGAGCGGCGGGTGGACACGCAACAGACCGCGGTCCGCCTTTCCGCCCTGCTGCGCGGGCGGCTCGACGAACAGCCTGCGCAGGCCGTCGGCCGAGCCCTCCCACTCCGTCACCCTCGCGTCGGCGTACAGCTCCCGGCTGCGCAGCACCGCGTTCTTGAGCAGGGTCACCAGTACGGCGAGCAACGGCACCTGGACGGCGAAGGCGAGGACGGAGCCCGCGAGCGCGGAGCCGAGGAGCAGGGCGGCCGGGGCCGCGACGGCGATCATGACCACCAGGGTCGGCACGCTCGCCCGCCACAGGATCAGTGTCAGGAAGGCGATGTCCAGATCCCGGTTGCGGATGTGCGCCAGTTCATGGAGGACGATGCTCCGGAAGGCCCGCCGGTCGAGGGAGTACAGGGTGAGCAGCCCACCGCTCAGGACCACCCGGCGCCGCCCCAGCCGCCCGAAGGCCAGGGCGTGGACCGTCGGGTTCAGTGGTTCGGCGAGGAAGCCGACCCGCGCCCGCACACCCGACTCGCCCAACAGGCCCGCCAGATACGCCGACAGCTCGGGCATGTCGGTGAGCGGGCCGTAGCCGCGCCGCCCGATCCTGCGGCGCGGGAGGCCCACGTAGGCGGCGAGCAGTGTCAGCAGCAGGGCGGCCGACGCACCTGCGGTGACCAGGGGGCTCGCATCGGCGCGCGGGTCCTCGCAGTCGCCCATGTCGAGCTCGGTCGGGATGCGGATGTCCGTGTCGGCGCCGCGTTCACGGACCGCCCGCCCCGTCGCCAGGGCGTAGCAGTCGTGGTACTCCTTCAGCTCCTCCCACCGTACCGAGGACAGGATGACGGACGAGGTGCCGTTCACCAGCAGGGCCGAGACGGCGGTCATCGCGGCGATCAGCAGCGCGAAGCGCACCGCCGTGCCGGAGGGAAGTGTGAACGGGCCCGGAGGGCTGTGTGCGGCCGGTCCCGGTGTCCGCCGCCTCATCCGGCGGCCTCGGCCGGCCCTTCCCCGCCCGGCTCCTGCTGCTCCTGCTGCTCCTGCTGCTCCTGGGACAGGGTGGCGAGTTCCGCGACGATCCCGTCCGCGATCGCCCGCGCCTGCGCCTCGGGTACGCGCCATCGCAGTGCCGCCCGCGTGGCCACCTCGCGCAGCCGGGTCAGCTGCTCGGCGGTCAGCCGTTCCGCCTCGGCGGGCGCCGTGGCCGGCTCCGCGGCCTGTTCGAGGGCCTGTCGCGTGCGGCGGCGCAACAGCCGAGGCAGCAGCCGGCTCCGGGTGGTGTCCACGGCGTGCGCGGTGGACTGCTGCACGAGGTGGTCGAGTACCTGGACCGCGGCGGAGAGCGCCGCGGTGCTGATGAGCGCGGCGACCACGTCGAGGCCTATCCCCAGTGGCTCGTCACGGTGGACCGGCCACGACCGGTCCTTCGCGGACGAGCTGTGGAAGGCCTGGGCCGTCATCGGGAACTGGGGCAGCTCGTGCGGTGCCACCGCGCCCACCGCGCGGCGGGCCAGCCGGGTCGCCGTCCCGCTGTCGTACTGTCCGACGCCGCCGTTCCCGCCCTGGTATTCGTATCCGCGCATGCGATCAGACGCCTCCCCCACCATCCGAGACTGCCTTCAACTCACCATGATGCCAGGTGAGTTGGCGGCGTGCGACGAGGCCGATCCCCACGCCGACATCAGTGATCCGGGGTGTGATCACCCTCCGCCCCGCCCGAACCGGCGCCGAGGTACGCCTCCCGCACCGCCGGGTCCGCGTGGACCTCGGCCGCGGTCCCCTCGGTGAGGACCCGGCCGAGGTCGAGCACCACGACGCGGGAACACAGCTCCATCACGAACGCCACGTTGTGCTCGACGAGCAGCACCGCGCAGTTCTCCTCATCGGCCATATGGCGTATGACGGAGGCGAGTCGGTGACGCTCCTCGGCGGTCGTCCCGGACGCGGGCTCGTCCAGGAGCAGGACCCGGGGCGGATCGGCGAGCGCGCGGGCCAGCTCGACCATGCGGGCCTGCCCGACAGGCAGGCCTCCCGCGTACGCGCCGGCGAGCGCGTCGAGCCCGCACGCGTGGAGCACAGCGGCGGCCCGCTCCCGGTGGCGGCGTGCCGCGGGCCGCACACCGCCCCGCCAGTCCTGCGCCACGACGAGATTGTCCGCCACGGTCAACTGACCGAAGAGCTGCTGGCGTTGGAAGGTGCGGCGGATGCCGTGCCGGGCCCGCCAGACCGGGGAACGGCGGGTGATGTCCGTACCGTCGTAGGTGATCGCTCCCGCGTCCGGTCGTCGCATGCCCGACAACACGTCGAAGAGCGTCGTCTTGCCCGCCCCGTTCGGACCGATGACGCCGCAGATCTCGCCCGGGCGTACGGAGAGGGTCACGTCCGTCAGGGCGTGGACGCCGCCGAACCGGACACCGATCCCGCTCGCGTGGAGCAGAGGGTGACTCATCGGCGGGCTCCCGTCCCCAGGTAGGCCTCGGCGAGCCGGGCCCGGTCCACCTCGGACCGCGGCCCGGACCAGACGATCTCGCCCTGCGCGAGGTACGCGACGGTGTCGGCGATGCCGAGTACCTCGGCCGCCTTCTCCTCGACCAGGACCAAGGCGGTGCCCCGGCCGCGGAGTTCGGTCAGGAGCTGGAAGACCTCGTCCACGACGCGCGGTGCGAGACCCAGGGACGGCTCGTCGGCGACGAGGACGGCCGGTGGACGCTGGAGGAGCGGGGCGAGGGCGAGGATCTGCTGCTCGCCGCCCGACAGGGAGCCGGCGAGGACGGTACGGCGAGCGGCGAGCGCGGGGAACCGCGCGTACACGGCGTCGCGGTCCTCGGCCCGCGCCAGCTGGAGGGCCAGGTTCTCCTCGATCGAGAGCCCGGCG
Source organism: Streptomyces sp. P9-A4 (assembly GCF_036634195.1). NCBI lineage: Bacteria > Bacillati > Actinomycetota > Actinomycetes > Kitasatosporales > Streptomycetaceae > Streptomyces > Streptomyces sp. P9-A4. Next base: position 6,810,338 of record NZ_JAZIFY010000001.1, on the reverse strand, counting down.
AAGATCCCCCGCCCCTCGGGAGCCAGCCGCACCCCGCGACGCGCCCGGGTGACCGCCGCGTCGCGGGTGGCGTCCTCGCCCCGTACGCGCACGAGGCCGTCGGCCGGCCGCAGCAGCCCCGCGGCCACCCGGCAGAGGGTGGACTTCCCGGCCCCGTTGGGCCCGAGCAGCACCAGCGCCTCGCCGCCGCGCACCACGAGATCCACGCCGTGCAGCACGGGCGCGCCGCCGTACCCGGCGTGCACGCCGCTCAGTTCGAGCGCGCCCGGCGCGTCGCCGGAGCCGCTGCCCGTCCCCGTGGGAGCCGGGCTCGGATTCCCCTTCCCGGGGCCCCGGGGGCTTGCTCCCGCGTCCGGATCCGGGGAGCGGCTGATTCCCGAGACCGGCGGACGCGGGGAGCGGGTGTCCTCCGACACCGCCGGATCCGGGGAGCGGGTGCCCCCCGGCACCGCCGAACGCGGGGAGCGGGTCTCACCCGGCACCGCCGGATCCGGGGAGCGGGGTGGAGGAACGGCCGTCGGCAGCGGCGCCCGCGCCGCCGCCGCCCGTCTCGCGGCGCGCCGGGCCGCTCGTCTCGCCGGCAGCGCCGCGCAGTACCCGTCCGGGTCGTTCGCCAGCGCGAGCCCCGCCAGACCGAACAGGATCACCGGCAGATGGGCGGACTCCGTCACGTACTCCGACATCAGATGCGGGACCACCGCGTAGACCAGCCCCGCCACCACCGCGAACTGCGGCCTGCGCACCCCCGCCGCGACCACGACCGCCAGCCACACCAGGCCCGTCATCGCCGTGAAGTCCGTGGCCGTGATCCGGGTGTTGTACGAGGCGTAGAGCACCCCGCCGAAGCCCGCGAGTCCCGCCGACACCGTGAACAGCAGGAGTTTCGTCCGTACCACCGACACCCCCGACGCCGCGGCGGCCTCGGGGGCCGAGCGGACCGCCAGCACGGCCCTGCCCCAGCGGGAGCCGCGCAGCCAGGTCAGCAGCGCGACGAGCACCCCGCTGAGCAGCACGAGCGCGAGGCCCATCGCCCGGTCGTCGCCCAGGTCCACCGGGCCGGCCACCGGGCGGGGAATCTCCCATCCGGTGTCGCCGTTGCGCAGCCAGCCGAGCTGGAACAGCACCTGATCCGCCAGGAAGGCAAGCGCGAGGGTGGCCAGGGCCAGTGATCTGCCCCCGAGCCGCAGGGCGGGCAGTGCGACCACCGCGCCGAGCAGGGCCGCAGCCGCGGTGCCGACCGCCGCCGCCGCGACGAAGGGCCAGCCGTGGCTCATCAGCAGCCCGGCGACCAGGGCCGCGCCGGTCACGAACGTCGCCTGGGCCAGTGACACCATCGCGCCGAGGCCGGTGACCACCGTGAACGACATGAACACGAGCCCGATCGCCAGCCCTTGGGCCAGGATCCCGCTCCAGAAGGGTGTGGTGACGGTGTAGAACGCCGTGCCGAGCAGCACGCCGGCCACCACCCACGCACCCCAGCGGCGGCCCCACCCCATCCCGGCGAGGTAGTCGACGGGCGGTGGGTCCTCCGCGGCCGCCGTGCCCGCCGCGCGTTGCCGCCGCACCAGGACGACGAGGCCGGCGAAGAGGATGAGGAACGGCACGGCCGTACGGAAGCCGGTGATGTCGTCGGTGAACGAGGCGTACCCCGCCACCAGGTTCTGCAGTACGCCGAGCCCGAGGCCGCCCGCGAAGGCGAGGGGCACGGACACGAAGCGTCCGAGGACGGCGGCGGTGGCCGAGACGAACAGGAACAGGGTGTAGTCGTGCGCGGAGAGCCCGAGGAGCGGGGTCGCGAGGACACCGGCGAGGCCCGCGAGTCCGGACGACAGCATCCAGGCGATCGACGACAGCCGGTCCGCGCCGATGCCCCGCAGCTCGGTCAGCGTACGGTCGTCGACCGCGGCCCGCAGCCGCAGGCCGAGCCGGGTGTGCCGCATCAGCACCCACAGTCCGGCCGCCGCGAGGGCCGTGGCGATCCAGGTGATCAGCTGGTCGGAGTCGATGCCCACGCCGTCGAACGGCTGCCAGGACACGGCGGGGCTCGGCCCGACGCCGGGCAGTCCGAACTGGTTCTCGGCGGGCTGGACGGGGGCGCCCGCCCGCTCCAGGAGTTCGACCACCCATCGTCCGGCCGCGGGCAGCGCGACGAGCAGACCGATGGTGGCCACGATCTGAGCCGTCTCGCCGACCTTGGCCAGCTTTCTGAACATCAGCCGGTCCAGGCCCCAGCCGAGGCCGGGCGCCACCACGAACACCAGGAGCAGGGCGGTGGGGACGGCCGGCCAGCCGAAGCCGGAGTGAACCTCGTAGAACGCCAGCGCGCACAGATAGGCGGTGGCGCCGTGCGCGAAGTTGAAGAGCCCGGAGGCGGAGTAGGAGAGCACGAGCCCGGTCGCGAGCAGCGCGTACAGCGCACCCGAGACCAGCCCGCTCAGGACGAAGCCCAGCAGGTCACCCACGTGACGCGCCCCCTCAGCCGAAGGGGATCGGCGGATAGCACTTGAACGGCACCGCCACCTCGTACCGCCCGTTCTTCAGGCGGACGAGCGCCCCGCAGCCGAAGCTCTCCTTCTTCCCCTTCGGCTCGGCGCGGTCGCCCACGAGCGTGCCGGTGTCGGAGAAGCCGGCGGCGGCTTTCTGGAAGGACTCCACGGTGAGGTCCTTGCCGGCCCTCCCGGCGATCGAGAGGAAGAGGTCGGCGCTCATGTACCCCGTCATCATGTGCATGTTGAGGGGGACGTCCTTGCCTCCGGCGGCCTTCCTGATGTCGGCCTTGAACTGTTCCATCGCGGGGGTGTCCGCCTCGAAGGGCTGGAACTGCAGCAGTACGTGCACCCCGTCGAGGGCCTGCTTCGTCGCGTCCTTCGCGAGCAGTCCGGGATCGTAGTCCGTCGGGTCGGAGATGATCCCCTTGTAGCCGGACCGCTTGAGGGCGGTGAAGAGGCCGATGTTGTACGGCGTCTGCATCACGGAGACCACGGCGTCGGGCGCGCCGCCGCCGGGGCCCGAGCGGAGGATCTCCTTGGTGTACGCCGACCAGTCGCTGGGCATCGAGGTCGCCGGCACCACGGCCTTGGCGTACGGGACCTGGAAGCCGGCCGCCTTGAAGCCCTGGGTGAAGGTGCGGATGCCGAACTTTCCGGCGTCGTTGTCGCCGGCGATCAGCGCGACCGACTTGCCGCGGGAGCCGCCGAGGACGGCCGCGAGGCTCTCGGGCCAGGTCTGGTTGAGCGTGCCGCCCGGCGTCGGGACGAGGCAGCCGTTGAAGCCGTAGATGTGCTCCGGCCCGCAGAACGAGGGGAGCGTGCCCCAGCCCACCGTCGGAACCTTCTGGCCATCGAGGAAGTCGGCCCCGGCGAAGGTGACCGAGCTCATGGGCGAGACGGCGAAGACCTTGTCCTGCTGGACGAGCTTGCGGGCCGCGGCCAGGTTCCTGGCCGGGTCCTGGCCGTCGTCCTCGGCGCCCAGGTACTCGATCTTCCGCCCGTTGATCCCGCCCTCGGCGTTGGCCCGGTCGTAGCGGGCCCGGGCGCCGAGATCGGTGTCCTTCTTGGAGTATCCGCTGGCGGTCGTCATGGAGACGATGCCGCCGACCTTGATCGTGTCGACGGTGACTCCGCGTACGGAGGTGGCGGTGCTTCCGCCGCTGGAGGCGGAGTTGCAGGCGGTGACGAGGAGCAGGGCGAACGCGGCGGCGATGACGCGCAACGGTCGAGGCACGGGCGATCCCTCCGTCGGGTGACCGCATTCTGTGACCGAACTGATGAACCGTCAATAACTGATACAGCGTCAATTGACGGTACGTCAGGCACGGTCCGCCGCCGCGCCCTCCGTCAGGCCGGGCGGCGGGCGTAGGTGAAGAGGTGCTCCTCTGGGGCCGCGCGGTCGTCGTCCGGGGCGAAGACCGACACCGCGTGATGCAGGACGTCGAGGCCGCAGTCCTCCCGCTGGAGGCGCAGGTACTCCTCCGCCGAGAAGCTGGAGACCCTGACCGTGCGCTCCATCCAGACGATCTCGGCGTCCTCCACGTCCGCGGGCACCGTCGCCGTCACCAGGAAGCCGCCGGGCGCCAGCCAGCCGGCCATGCGCTTCAGGGCGTCGGCCGCCTCCGCCCTGCTCATCATCAGAAGGGGGAAGAACGCGCACACCGCGTCGAAGTGACCCTCCGGCGCGCCGAACGCCCGCACGTCGCACTGCTCGAAGCCCGCCCCGGGCACCTGCGCGCTCGCGAGGGCGACCATCTCGCCGGACACGTCGATGCCGGTCACCTCACAGCCGGCCCGCACGAGGAGGTCGGCCACCGGACGCCCGGTCCCGCTGCCCACGTCGAGCACCCTCGCCCCCGCGCCCAGCCGTGCGGTGAGCCACTCGATCGCCGCCAGCTGAGCCGGCAGACGAACGAAGGCGTGCTCGTAGTCGATCCCCAGCCCGTCGAACAACTCAGCCGCCGACACCGGCCGCACGTGCGCATCGTCGTGGTCCATCCCGGGTCCCTTCCGTCGCAAGGTGGGTCATCAGTGTTCGTACCACGCGGGACCCCACCCGCCCCGGCCTTTCCGACGACGCGGCCGAGAGCGGTGCCCGGCCCGGGGCGAGCGCTGTCGGCGCGTCGCCCCAGCCGTCGAGGTGTCGGTGCCGCTGGGTAGGGTGATCGCGCTCCGGCCGGACGGAGCGTGAACTCGAAGATGTCGTACGTATGGGGTGGGGAATTGTCCAAGCACCGGTTGTCCAAGAGAGGTCGCTACATCGCGTGGGCGGCGACGGGCGTGTTCGTCGTGGCCGGTGCCGGAGTCGCGGCGCAGACCTCGATGGCGGCTCCGGCGTGGCCGGTGCAGAAGACCTACACGGGCCGGGCGTTCGACGCCTGCACGGCGCCCTCGCTCACCGCGATGACGGCGTGGAAGAAGGACGGCTACTACGGCGGTGTCGCGGTCTACGTCGGCGGCAAGAACCGCGGCTGCGCCCAGCCCAACCTGACCAGGTCCTGGGTGAAGTCGGTCGACACGCTCGGCTGGCGGGTCATCCCGCTCTACGTCGGCGCCCAGCCGCCCTGCCAGAAGAGCGGGAACAAGGAGAGGTTCACCGCGGCCACCGCCGCCTCGGTGGGCGCCGCCAACGCCAACGACGCGATCGTCAAGGCCTCGGCCCTCGGCATGAAGGCCGGCAGCCCGGTCTACCTCAACATGGAGTCGTACGACATCGCCGACAAGGCGTGCAACGACGCCACCCTCACCTACGTGCGGTCCTTCACCAAGACCCTGCGCGCCAAGACCTACCGCGCCGGCCTCTACGGCTTCAGCGGCTCCGGCGCCAAGGCGATCGCCACCGCCACGAACCGCACCGACCTGCCGGGAAACCTCTGGTACGCCCTGTGGAACGGCCAGGAGACCACCACCAAGGACTGGCCCTGGAACCCGAAGCTGTACACGGACCACAGCCGCGGCCACCAGTACAAGGCCAACAGCAAGGAGACCCGCGGCGGCTACACCATCACCGTCGACCGCAACGCCTGGGACGCCCCGGTCGCCCTCATCGGCTGACCATGACCGGCTCCGGCCCGGTGCTTCACCGGTTCGGGCGGGCCAGGACCTTGCCGCGTGGACGAGGACGGGGCCTCCCGTCCTCGTCGACGACGAGGGTTCAGCTTGCGGACCCGCGGCCGGCGAACCGTACGACCGCTCCTGCCGCGATACCGGCGAGGCCCAGGAGCAGAACGGGAAGGCCGGGGCCGGGAAGGACGTACATGGCCGCTCCGGCCACCGTGAGGACGGCACCGATCGACATCACCACGACGCCGACGCGAAGCTGGGACATGCTGGTTCCTCCTTGGTCGTTCACTGTCGGAAGCGTTCGGGAGACCCGGGCGGATGCCCGGGTCCGCCGCGACGGCGGACCCGGGCATCCAGGGGCATATCACCCTCTGTGTCGGTGATCAGTATCCCCAGTAGATCTTGGACGAGTCGACGTACGTTCGCCGGTACGTGGTCCACCAGGACGACGTCTCGGAGAACCGGAAGTAGAGGCCGGGTCGTACAGGCGTACGCCCATCAGGACGAGGTTGCCGAGGGTGTCGGCGGACCGCTGCTCTCCGCCGAAGAAGCCGTAACGGGCCTTGTCCGTGCCGGTGCGCTTGCCGAACTCGTCGGTGGTCAGGGGGTGGTCAGCTGGGTGCCGGGGTCGGTGCCGTTCGACTTCGGCATGAGGGACTTGACGGCCCGTCTCCTGGCGTCGAACTCGGTGATCCGGGTGATCGCCAGGCCACCGGGGGCCTGCACGTTCTTCGTGGCCAGGCCAGGGGAGTGATGGCGTCCCCTCGAACGTCAGGCGCGGTGGGGCGGCGCCAAGCCCGCTTCGTACGCGACGATGGCCGCCTCCACTCGGTTGCGCGCGCCCAGTTTCGAGAGCACCGCGCTGACATGGGCCTTCACCGTGCCTTCGACCAGGTGCAGACTCTTCGCGATCTCCGCGTTGGACCGACCGGCCCCGAGTCCGGCCAGTACCTGGCGCTCCCGATCCGTGAGCCGCTCCAGTGAGCGGTGGGGGTGTGCCGCCCGGTGGGCGCGCATCCCGGTGATGACGCGGCCGGCGACTCTGGGGGAAAGATAGGCGCCGCCGGTGCCCACCGCCCTTACACCGTTGAGGAGTTCCCTCGGGTCGTCGGCCTTCAGCAGGAAGCCGTCGGCGCCTTCCTCCAGGGCGCGGGTGATGTACTCGTCCTGGCCGAAGGTGGTCAGCATGATCACACCGACCGTGGGCAGCTCCTGGTGGAGCCGGCCGGCCGCCGTCAGCCCGTCCATGCCGGGCATCTGGATGTCCAGCAGGACCACGTCCGGCCGGTGCCGGCGGGTGAGCGCGAGGGCCTCCTGCCCGCTGCTCGCCTCGGCGACCACTTCGACGTGCGGGTCCCTGGCCAGGACGGCAAGGACCCCGGCCCGGACCATCGCCTCGTCGTCGGCCACCAGGACCCGGACCGGCCGACTGCCGGGTGTCGTCTCTTCCACGCGGCGAGCCTACGGCCGGTGCGCCGCCGTCCGGACGTCGAAAGCCGCGGATCCGCCAGGCGGCGGAGGGCACCCCTGTCGAAAGGCAGGACACCGCTGCCGTTCGACCCATGGGAGTGGGCGCCGCGGACTCCTAGCGTCGCTTCCGTACGGGAATCGGGGCAGCCGCCCCGGGCCGACCGCACGTCGGTGTGCGCCCGTCACCGCCGCCGTCGCCTGTCGCGAGCTGCACTCCGCGGTCCGTGACCGACACGAAGGAATTCCGTGATCACCCTCCGAGGACTGACCAAACGCTACGGCGACACCCTCGCCGTGGACGAGCTGACGTTCGATGTCCGGGCCGGCCGTGTGACCGGCTTCCTCGGCCCCAACGGGGCCGGGAAGTCCACCACCATGCGCATGATCCTGGGCCTGGACCATCCCACCCGCGGGCGGGCCCTGATCGCCGGGCGCCCCTACGCGGACCTGCGCAGGCCGCTGTGTGCGGTCGGCGCGATGCTGGATGCCCGGGCCGTCCACCCGGCGCGTTCCGGCCGCACGCATCTGGTCGCCCAGGCCCGGTCGAACGGCATCCCGCTGCACCGCGTGGACGAGGTGCTGGAGCGGGTGGGCCTGGCCAAGGCGTCCCGTCGGCCCGCGGGCACGTACTCGCTCGGGATGAGCGGGCGGCTCGGGGTGGCGGGCGCCCTGCTCGGCGATCCGTCGGTGCTCGTCCTCGACGAGCCGGTCAACGGCCTCGACCCGGACGGCGTGCGATGGATCCGCGGGCTCGTCCGGGAGCAGGCGGCGGAGGGACGCACCGTGTTCCTCTCCAGCCATCTGATGAGCGAGATGCAGCTGACCGCCGACCATCTCGTCGTCATCGGGCGCGGGCGCCTGCTGAGCGACACCTCCATGACCGAGTTCCTGGCAGCTGCCTCTCCCGCGTCGGCTCGCGCCGTGGTGCCCGACGCCGAGGAGAGAGCGACGCTGGTGCGGCGTCTGATGGCGACCGACGGGGTGAGCGTCGAGACCTCCGGGTCCGGCGAGCTCACCGTCGAAGGCCGCACCGCCGCCGAGATCGGAGACCTGGCCCACCACTGCCGGGTCCGGTTGCACCGGCTGAGCGACGTCCGCGTCTCGCTGGAGCAGGCGTATATGGACCTGACCGCACGCAGCGTCGAGTACACGACGGGGGGCAGCGCAGCGGATTCGAGGGGCAGCAGCACCGCGGACACGGCTGCCGCGCTCGCGGCGTCGAATGAAGGGGGACGACCGTGACCATCCCGACGACACCCGTCAGGCCCGCGGACCTGCCGCACACCGGCCCTGGGACTCCGGGGCGGGGCGCACCCGGTGGATTCACCGGGGCCGTCGCCGCCGAGTGGACCAAACTGTGGTCCGTCCGAGCCGCCTGGCTCTGTCTTCTGACGGGCCTCGCGATCACCGGTGTCTTCACCTACTACTACGCTTCGATCGCCCGTATCAACGAGCATCCGGTGCAGCCCGTCGGGAACGCGGCGGCCTCCTCCGCCGTCCTCGTCCAGTTCGCCGTCGTCGTCCTGGCCACGGTCGCGGTCACCTCCGAGTACGCGACGGGGAGCGTGCGCGCTTCCCTCTTGTCGGTTCCTCGGCGGCACCGGGTCCACGCCGCGAAGGCCCTGGTGGCGGCCGTGGTGGCGTTCGTCGCCGGCACAGCGTTCGCCGTCGTGGGCACGGCGGTGGCCTGGGTGGGGTTCGACGGGCGGGCCTCCTTCGCGGCCGGCCCGGTCCTCGGACAGGTCCTCGCGGTCGGTCTCTACGAGGCGTTGGTCGCTGTGCTCAGCGTCGGGGTGGCGTTCGCCACGCGTCATCCGGCCGGCGCGCTCTCGATCCTCGTCACGCTCCTGTGGGCGCTGCCCAGCATCCTCCTGGGCCTAGGAGGCCCGGCGCTCGCGGACCTCAACGACCTGCTGCCGCACGGCGCGGGGGACCGCTTCATGCACCCCGCCGCCGAGGGACCGTACGGGCCGGTGACGGGGGTCCTGATCGTGGCGGCGTGGGCCGCGGCCGGGCACCTGACCGGCCTGTACGTGCTGCGTCGACGGGACGCCTGACTCCGGCGCCGGTGGCGGCCCGAGGTCCTCGCCGGGCCCACTCCCCTGCCGGGCGTCCGGGCCCGTCCCACAGAATCGACCTGGAAGGGTGAGGACATGCACCAGAAGGACGGTCGACACACCATGCCGTACACACACAGGCCCCCGGTCGGAGTCGTGTGCGGTGATGTGGCCCTGTGGAGCGTGCTCGCCGCTGCCACCGGCTACGGGTTCAGGGACGCGGGCGCGGCGGCCTCGCCGGTCGAGGACCTGTGGCTCCCGCTGGCCGTCCTGGCGGTGGCCGTGCCGCTGTCCCGCCGTCGGCCGGGGACGGCGGTCGTCCTGGTCAACGCACTGTGCGCGCTGGGCATGGCCGATCCGGCGACCCCCGCCAACGCCCATGTCCTCTCGCTGGCCGCCCTGAGCTGTCTGCTGGGGGCCCGGGTCGCCGAGGCACGACGCCCGCTCCTGGTACTGGCCGGCTGCCTCGCCCTCGATCTCGCGATGTGCGCGGTGCTGCGGACGCCGGCCGTGTGGTGGTTCTACGCACTGACCGTGCTGCCCGCCGCTCTCCTGCTGCCCTGGCTGGCCGGACGGCACTGGCGCGGGCGACGCGAGCTGGTGCGGGAGGGCTGGCGGCTGGCCCGGAGCCTGGAGGAGCGTCAGCACCTGGTCGCGGAGCGGGCGCGGCTGACCGAGCGCGCGGACATCGCGGCCGACATGCACGACTCCCTCGGGCACGTGCTGAGCCTGGTCGCGCTGCGTGCCGGTGCTCTGGAACTCTCGCCCGACCTCACCGACCGCGACCGCACCGATCTCGCCGAGCTGCGCGGGACGATAGCGGATGCCGTGGAGCAACTGCGCGAGACCGTCGCGGTTCTGCACGACCCGGCCGGAACGGAACCGGGTGCGGGTCTGCCCGTCACCGACACCGTCGAGGACCTCCTCGGGCGGGCGGTCGCCTCCGGGGTGCCGGTGCGCTGGGAGCGGCACGGGGCGATTCCTGTGCTGTCCTCCCTGGTCCAGCGGGGCCTGTACCGGGCGGTGCAGGAGGCACTCACCAACGCGGTGAAGCACGCGCCCGACGGTGAGATCCGGGTGCGGATCGCACACGGGGCCGACCGTACCCGCGTGAGCGTCGTGAACGCCGCTCCGCCGGCCGGCCGATCGGAGTTCGCGCCCGAAGGCCCGACGGGCGGCGCCGGTGGCAGGGGTCTGACGGGGCTCAGGGAGCGGGTGGCGGTACTCGGCGGCTCCTTGTGGACCGGCCCGTACCAGGGCGGATTCCGTGTCACCGCGGTCCTCCCCCACCAGGTCGCGGCCTGCCCGGGGATGCCGACGCCGCGACCGGAGGCGTCGCCCGCACTCCGCAGGCCGCACGCGGGGGCCGCTCACCCGGCCCCCGGTACGGACACCGCCGCACCGGAGTCCGTCACACGGCTCGCCTCCGTACGGAATGCCGCCCGCCGCCGCTCCGTCGCCGCCTTCGCGGCTCCTGTCGTCGCAGCCGCCTTCTTCGTACCCGCAGCCGTCTACCTGGCCTGGCAGTTGACGACCAGCGTGCTGCCGCCGTCGCGGTTCGACGAGCTGACCATCGGTCGCCCGCGCGCCGAACTCGCTCCCCTGCTGCCGGACCACGCCTACCCGTACCCGCCCGACCACGCCCGTTCCGCACCCCGACCACCCGGCACCCGCTGCGAGTTCTACCGGTCCGGCCGCGACCTGTTGACCGAGGTCGACCTCTACCGGCTCTGCTGGTCGGACAACACGCTGGCGACGAAGGACACCGTGCCCGCGAGCCGGCCGACGGCCTCGTGGCCGCCTTCCGGACCGTCGAGGAGGAGCTGAACCGCGGCGATCCAGGACCGGTGGAGGTCAATGCCGACCAGCAGGTCGAGCTGCGTCGAGCGAGAGGAAGAGAACCACGTGGATGTGTACGAAGCCGTGGACGGCCGCCGGGCCGTGCGGGCGTTCAGCGACGAACCGGTGTCCCGAGAGGTCCTCGAACGCGTGCTGACCGCGGCGACGCGGGCCCCGTCGAGCGGGAACCTCCAGCCGTGGCGTGCCTATGTCGTGGCCGGCGAGCCGCTGGCCGAACTGAAGAGGCGCGCGACGGCCAGGGCGTTGGCGGGCGACCCGGGCGACGAGCGGGAGTATCCGATGTACCCGGCCGAACTGGTCTCGCCGTATCTGGACCGCTTCGCCGCCGCTGCCGCCCAGCGGTACGAAGCGTTGGGCATCGAGCGCGACGACCCCGACCGGCCCAGGAAGATCGCCGCGTTGAACTCGGAGGCGTTCGGGGCGCCGGTCGTGCTGTTCTGCTACCTCGACCGGACGATGGGACCCGGGCAGTGGGCGGACGCGGGGATGTACGTGCAGACGGTCATGCTCCTGCTGAGGGCGGAAGGGCTGCACAGCTGCCCCCAGGTGATGTGGACGGTGTACCGCGAGACCGTCGGCCAGATGGTCGGGGCCGACGACGGGCTCGTGCTGCTCTGCGGTGTCTCGGTGGGATTCGAGAAGGAGGGCGCGCCACCGCTGCGCACTGGGCGAGCGGCCATGGCGGAAACAGTGAGCTTCATCGGAATGTGACGATCAGACGGTCAAGACCCGCAGGATCAGCAAGCGCGACCCCTTCCATGTCCTCGTACTCGCCGACCGGGATCAGTAGCACGTCGGCCCTCTCAAGGTTCGGAGCAATGACAACACCTCCTCCTCTCAGCGCCTTCGACTCACTCCGCCTCGACGCCGTGCCCGACCAGGAGACCCTGCGTCGGGTCTACGATCTCCCCAGCGACGCGGCCGTACGTAAGCAGATGACCGAACTCACCGACCAGACAAGGCGGTTGATCGGCTGTTCCTCGCTGGTCCTGGTCGCCAGCGCGGACACCGAGGGCAACTGCGACGTCTCCCCGCGCGGCGGCCCCGCCGGGTTCGTCTCCGTCCTGGACGCGCGGACGGTGGCGATACCGGACGCGACCGGCAACAAGCGTCTGGACACCCTGCGGAACGTGATCGCCACCGGGCGGGCCGGGCTGCTGTTCGTCATTCCGGGGCGCACCACGACGCTCAGGGTGAACGGCCGGGCCTGCGTCTCCACCCGCCCGGAGCTGCTGTCGCAGCTGACCGCCGTGGGCAGGCCGCCGGCCAGTGCGCTGGTGGTGGGGATCGAGGAGGTCTACCCGCACTGTCCGAAGTCGCTCCTGCGCAGCGGGGCCTGGAAGCCGGAGCAGTGGCTGCCGGCGGACGCCCAGCCGACCTCGGCGGAGGTGACGCTGGCGCAGCTGCGGATGCCGGAGCTGACGATCGCCGACATCGAGCAGGCGGAGGCGGACTCGCTGAAGTACCGGTACGAGTGACCGGCCGGCCGACGTCGGCACGCGGTGGGCCCGGCGCCGCCGAAGGTCCTCCGCCCCCGAACAGGACACCAGGGGATCAATGGATAAAATCACCCTGTGTACGACAGCCCTCGTGATCCCTATGTCCGTGTCCGCGGTGCCCGTGAGCACAACCTCGCCGGGGTGGACGTCGACATCCCCCGCGACGCGCTCGTCGCCTTCACCGGCGTGTCCGGCTCCGGCAAGTCGTCGCTGGCCTTCGGCACGATCTACGCGGAGGCCCAGCGGCGCTACTTCGAGTCGGTCGCGCCGTACGCGCGGCGGCTGATCCACCAGGTGGGTGCGCCCGCCGTCGGAGAGATCAGCGGGCTGCCGCCGGCGGTCTCCCTGGAGCAGCGACGGTCCTCGCCGAACGCCCGCTCCTCCGTCGGCACGGTGACGACGCTCTCCAACTCGCTCCGCATGCTCTTCTCGCGCGCCGGCAGCTATCCGCAGGGCTCGCCGCGCCTCGACTCCGACGCCTTCTCCCCCAACACGACGACGGGCGCGTGTCCTTCGTGTCACGGCATCGGACGGATCCACGAGACGAGTGAGGAACTCCTCGTACCCGACCCGGAGCTGTCGATCCGTCAGGGCGCCATCGCCGCCTGGCCCGGCGCCTGGCAGGGGAAGAACCTGCGGGACGTACTGGACACCCTCGGGTACGACGTCGACCGGCCGTGGCGCGAGCTGGCCGCGAAGGACCGGGAGTGGATCCTCTTCACGGAGGAGCAGCCGGTGGTCACCGTGCATCCGGTGCGGGAGGCGGGGCGCATCCAACGCCCCTACCAGGGAACGTACATGAGCGCCCGGCGGTATGTGATGCGGACGTTCGCGGACTCGAAGAGCGCGACGTTGCGGGCGAAGGCGGAGCGGTTCCTGACGAGTGCGCCCTGCCCGGTGTGCGGCGGCAGCCGGCTGCGGCCCGAGGCGCTCGCGGTGACCTTCGGGGGCCGGACGATCGCCGAGCTGGCCTCGCTTCCGCTGACGGTCCTGGCCGGGCTCCTGTCGGCGACGCCGACGGACGGCGCGGAGACGGCGCGTGTCCTCACCGAGGATCTCGTCGCCCGGATCGGGACGGTCACCGAACTGGGTCTCGGCTATCTCAGTCTGGACCGGGCCACGCCCACCCTCTCCAACGGCGAGCTCCAGCGGCTGCGGCTCGCCACCCAGCTGCGCTCGGGGCTCTTCGGCGTCGTGTACGTGCTCGACGAGCCTTCCGCCGGTCTGCACCCGGCGGACACCGAGGCGCTGCTGGTGGTCCTCGACCGGCTGAAGGCGGCCGGGAACTCGGTCTTCGTCGTCGAGCACCACCTCGACGTGGTCCGGCATGCCGACTGGCTCGTGGACGTCGGCCCGGGTGCCGGGGTCCACGGCGGCCGGGTGCTCCACAGCGGGCCGCCGGGCGGGCTGGCCGCCGTGGCGGCGTCCGCGACCCGGCGCTTCCTCTTCGACCGGGTGCCCGCACCCGCACGGGAGGTACGGGCCCCGGCTGGGTGGCTGCGGACGGGGCCGGTCACCCGCCACAACCTGAGGGAGGTCGACGCGGCCTTCCCGGTCGGCGTCCTGACCGCCGTCACGGGCGTGTCCGGCTCCGGGAAGTCGACGCTCGTGGGCGCGCTGACCGCCGAACTCCCGGGTGCGGGGCGCCTGGTGACGGTGGACCAGCGGCCCATCGGCCGCACTCCGCGCTCCAACCTGGCCACGTACACCGGTCTCTTCGACGTCGTGCGAAAGCTGTTCGCGGAGACGGAGGAGGCACGGGAGCGCGGCTACAAGGTGGGCCGCTTCTCCTTCAACGTGCCCGGCGGGCGCTGCGAGACCTGTCAGGGCGAGGGCTTCGTCTCGGTGGAGCTCCTCTTCCTCCCGAGCACCTACGCGCCCTGCCCCGACTGCCACGGCGCCCGGTACAACCCCGAGACGCTCCAGGTGAGGCTGGACGGGCTGACGATCGCCGAAGTCCTGGACCTCACCGTCGAGTCGGCGGCGGAGTTCTTCGAGGACACCCCGGCCGCCGCCCGGAGCCTCGGGACCCTGCTGGACGTGGGCCTCGGCTATCTGCGGCTCGGGCAGCCGGCGACGGAACTGTCCGGCGGCGAGGCGCAGCGCATCAAGCTGGCCTCCGAGCTCCAGCGTCCGCGCCGCTCCCCCACCCTGTACGTGCTCGACGAGCCGACGACCGGTCTGCACCCGGCGGATGTCGAGGTGCTGATGCGTCAGCTCCACGGTCTGGTGGACGCGGGCCACTCCGTGGTCGTCGTCGAGCACGACATGGACGTGGTCGCCACCGCCGACTGGGTGGTCGACCTCGGTCCGGGCGGGGGTGACGAGGGCGGCCGGGTGGTGGCGGCCGGGCCGCCGTCCGAGGTGGCCGCCTCGCCCGTGAGCCGTACGGCTCCGTACCTTGCGCGGGCGCTCGCGGGCGGCTGACCGGCCTGGACGGGACGGCCCCCGGCGGTCGACCGCCCCGTCCGCATCCCCGCTGCTACCCCTTCACCTTCCGCCGCGCCCGCAGCCACTCCTTGTTCATCGCCGCGATCGACGGCAGCGGGATGCCCTTCGGGCAGGCCGTCGCGCACTCGCCGGTCAGGGTGCAGCCTCCGAAGCCCTCCGCGTCCATCTGGGCGACCATGTCGAGGACCCGGGTCTCGCGCTCCGGCGAGCCCTGGGGCAGCACGTTGAGGTGGTTGACCTTGGCCGAGGTGAAGAGCATCGCGGAGCCGTTGGGGCAGGCCGCGACGCAGGCCCCGCAGCCGATGCACTCGGCGTGCTCGAAGGCGGAGTCGGCGTCGGCCTTGGGGACCGGGGTCGCGTGCGCCTCGGGGGCCGAGCCGGTGGGAGCGGAGACGTAGCCGCCGGCCTGGATGACCCGGTCGAAGGCGGAACGGTCGACGACGAGGTCCTTGACGACGGGGAAGGCGGACGCCCGCCAGGGTTCGACGTCGATCGTGTCGCCGTCGCGGAAGGACCGCATGTGGAGCTGGCAGGTGGTGGTCCGCTCGGGACCGTGGGCGTCACCGTTGATGACGAGGCTGCACGCGCCGCAGATGCCCTCGCGGCAGTCGTGGTCGAAGGCCACGGGGTCCTCGCCGCGCAGGATGAGGTCCTCGTTGAGGGTGTCGAGCATCTCCAGGAAGGACATGTCGTCGGAGACGCCGTCCACGTCGTAGGTGGACATGGCGCCGGGGGCGTCGGCGTTCTTCTGGCGCCAGACGCGCAGGGTGAGCCTCATGCGTAGCTCCGCTGGGTGGGGTGGACGTACTCGAAGGTGAGGTCCTCCTTGTGGAGGACGGGAGCCGCACCGGTTCCGCCGAACTCCCAGGCCGCCGCGTAGGCGAACTCCTCGTCGCGGCGGGCGGCTTCGCCGTCGGGGGTCTGGGACTCCTCGCGGAAGTGGCCGCCGCAGGACTCGGCGCGGTGGAGCGCGTCGAGGCACATCAGCTCGGCGAGTTCCAGGTAGTCGACGATCCGGTTGGCCTTCTCCAGCGACTGGTTGAACTCCTGGCCGGTGCCGGGGACCTTGATGCGGCTCCAGAACTCCTCGCGGATCTTCGGGATCCGGTCGAGGGCGGTGCGCAGACCGCTCTCGGTGCGGGCCATCCCGCAGTACTCCCACATGAGTTCGCCGAGTTCGCGGTGGAAGGAGTCGGGGGTGCGGTCGCCGTCGACGGAGAGGAGGAGGTGGAGCCGGTCCTCGGTCTCCGCGAGCACCTCGCGGACGGCGGGGTGTTCGTCCGTGACCGGTTCGGCGTGGGGGTGGCGGGCCAGATAGTCGTTGATGGTGGCGGGGAGGACGAAGTAGCCGTCGGCGAGGCCCTGCATGAGGGCGGAGGCGCCGAGCCGGTTGGCCCCGTGGTCGGAGAAGTTGGCCTCGCCGACGGCGAACAGGCCGGGGACGGTGGTCTGGAGGTCGTAGTCGACCCAGAGTCCGCCCATCGTGTAGTGGACGGCGGGGTAGATCCGCATCGGGACCTCGTACGGGTTCTCGGCGGTGATCCGCTCGTACATGTCGAAGAGGTTGCCGTACTTCTCCTCGACGGCCGCCCGGCCCATCCGGCCGATCGCGTCGGCGAAGTCGAGGTACACGCCCTGCCCGCCCGGACCGACGCCGCGCCCCTCGTCGCAGACGTTCTTCGCGGCGCGGGAGGCGATGTCGCGGGGGACGAGGTTGCCGAAGGAGGGGTAGACGCGCTCCAGGTAGTAGTCGCGCTCGTCCTCGGGGATGTCGGCGGCGGACCGGGTGTCGCCCTTGGCCTTCGGCACCCAGATGCGGCCGTCGTTGCGCAGCGACTCGCTCATCAGGGTCAGCTTGGACTGGTGGTCGCCGGTGCGCGGGATGCAGGTGGGGTGGATCTGGGTGAAGCAGGGGTTGGCGAAGTACGCGCCGCGCCGGTGGGCCCGCCAGACGGCGGTGGCGTTGGAGTTCATCGCGTTGGTGGAGAGGTAGAAGACGTTCCCGTAGCCGCCGCTGGCGAGGACGACGGCGTCGGCGTAGTGGGTGGAGATCTCGCCCGTGATCAGGTCGCGGGCGACGATGCCCCGGGCCCGCCCGTCGACGACGACGAGGTCCAGCATCTCCGTACGGGCGTGCATCTCGACGTTCCCGGCGGCGATCTGCCGGGACAGCGCCTGGTAGGCGCCGAGGAGGAGCTGCTGCCCGGTCTGGCCGCGCGCGTAGAAGGTGCGGGAGACCTGGACGCCGCCGAAGGAACGGGTGTCGAGGAGTCCGCCGTACTCGCGGGCGAAGGGGACGCCCTGGGCGACGCACTGGTCGATGATCTCGACGGAGATCTGGGCGAGGCGGTGGACGTTGGACTCACGGGCGCGGAAGTCGCCGCCCTTGACCGTGTCGTAGAAGAGGCGGTGGATGGAGTCGCCGTCGTTGCGGTAGTTCTTGGCGGCGTTGATGCCGCCCTGCGCGGCGATGGAGTGGGCGCGGCGCGGGGAGTCCTGGAAGCAGAACTGGACGACGTGGTAGCCCTGTTCGGCGAGGGTGGCGCCTGCGGAGCCGCCGGCGAGGCCGGTGCCGACGACGATGATCCGGTGCTTTCGGCGGTTGGCGGGGTTGACCAGCTTCGCCTGGAAGCGGCGGGTGTCCCAGCGCTCGGCGATGGGGCCGGCGGGGGCCGTGTGATCGACGACCGGCTCACCGGTCGCGAAGTCGAGGAAGCTCATGTCAGCTCACCACTCCGGTCATGACGGCTACGGGTACGGAGATGAAGCCCGCGGTCAGGACGAGCGCGAGGGTGTTGGCGGTGGCCCTGAGGAGGCGTTCGCGGCGGGCGTTGCCGACGCCGAGGGTCTGGGCGGCGCTCCAGAAGCCGTGGCGGACGTGGAGGCCGACGGCGAGCATGGCGACGATGTAGATGACGTTGCCGTACCAGGTCGAGAAGGTGTCGACGATGTTCTGGTAGGGCTTGCCCTCCTCGAAGCCGCCGGGGTGGACGGTGCCGGTGGTGAGGTCGAGGACGTGCCAGACGATGAAGAGGGCGAGGATGATCCCGCCCCAGCGCATGGTGCGGGTCGCGTAGGACGAGCCCTTGCGGCGGTGGACGTACGCCGTGGGGCGGGCCTTCACGTCGCGGCGGCTGAGCTGGTACGCGGACACGGCGTGGCCGGCTACGGCGGCGAGGAGCACGATCCGGACGAGCCAGAGGGCCCACTCGTGGTGGAGGACGGGGGCGCCCATGACCCGCAGCCAGTGGGCGTAGGCGTTGAACTCCTCGGGGCCGAAGAAGACCTTCAGGTTGCCTGCGACATGGGCGACGAGATAGCCGAGCATGATCAGCCCGCTGACGGCCATGACCGTCTTCTTGCCGAGGGTCGATGACAGGAATCCGCGTGACGGTGTGGGGGACGGCGGGCGGCCCGTCGTCCGGTCCCTCGTGGGTGCCAGAGCCATGCTCATGACGCTAGGGCCGAAGGGCCCGAGAGGTCCAAGACATGGTCCGGCTGATCTCGATAGGCGGCGCCTATTCATGTCCCCTACCCTGGGACCATGCAGTTCCAGCAGCTCCTCTACTTCGTCGCCGTGGCCGAGACCCGTCACTTCACTCGGGCCGCCGAGCGCGTCCATGTCTCTCAGCCCTCCCTCTCCCAGCAGATCAAGGCGCTCGAACAGGAGCTGGGCGCCGAGCTGTTCAGCCGCGCCCGGGGCAACATCACGCTGACCGACGCGGGCGAGGCCCTGCTGCCGCTCGCGCGCCGGATCCTCGCGGACACCGAGACGGCCCGGATCGAGGTGCAGGAGCTGGCCCAGCTGAAGCGGGGCCGGGTGCGGCTCGGCGCGACCCCGAGCCTGTGCACGGGCCTCCTCCCGGACGTCCTGCGGGTCTTCCACGACCTCCATCCGGGGATCGAGCTGCTCATCGAGGAGGGCGGCTCGCACGACCTCGTACGGGAGCTGGCGCGCGGCGCCCTCGACCTGGCGCTGGTGGTGCTCCCGCTGCCGACCCCGTCACCGGCGCTGACGACCGTGGAGCTGCTGCGGGAGGACCTGGTGGTGGTCTCCGCCGCCTCGGCGCCCGGGCCACGCCGACCCGTGCGGATCAAGGACCTGCGCGACCAGCCGCTCGTGATGTTCCGGCACGGCTACGACCTGCGGGAACTGACCGTGGCGGCGTGCCGGGCGGAGGGCTTCGAGCCCACCTTCACGGTCGAGGGCGGCGAGCTGGACGCCGTCCTCGGTTTCGTACGGGCCGGCCTCGGGCTCGCGGTCGTCCCCGCGATGGTGGCGGCGCGCGGCGGCCGGGACCTCCGGGTGACCGCCCTGGCCCGGCCGGGCCTGCGCCGGACCATCGCGCTGGCGCACCGGAGCGATGTGGCTCCGCCGAGGGCGGCGCGGGAGCTCCAGCGGATCCTGCTGGCCTCGCGGCGCGTCGGCCCGGAGGGACCGGAGGGACCGAGCGGGCCGGAGAGGCCGGGCGGGCCGGGCGGGCCAGCGGTCGCCGGCTGAGGCACATCGCCCGGTGGTCGGCCGGTTCGCCCGTCGGCCGCACCCGCCCCCGGGCTGCGAAATCCGCGTGCGGCCGGCAGTGCGCGGCTGCGAGCATGCCCCCATGGTCCACGCTCTCGAACATCTGGTCGTCCGGCACTCCCTCCGTCTCCCCGTCCCCACCGGCCCCGCCGGGGACGGGACCGCCGCCGCGCGCCGGTTCGACGCGGCCCTGATGACCGCCGGGTTCAAGCTGTCGGCCGAGCTGATCGAGCGCCTCTCGGGCCTGGCCGGGCCCACGGTCGTCGAGACCGCCGTCCGCACCCTCGCCACGGTCCGCGGACTCCTCGGCGACCAGGTGCGGCACAACGTCCACTTCGTCGACTTCCCGGCCAACGTGCCGGACACGCTCGACTTCTGGATGGCCTGCGTGGCCGAGGCCATCGAGGACGGCGCCGTCGGCACCGGGGTGCTCGACCGGCTGCGCGCTGGCGTCCTCGATCTGCTGACCCTCCCGTCGTACGGACGCTACCGGCACACGTACGAGGAGATGCTCGCCGCCCACGACGAGCTGATCGCGGCGGCGGGTGACCGGCTGACCGTGCTGCATCTCGGCGGGGACGCGGAGGCCGAGGTTTCGGGGCTCTATCTGGCCCTGGCCGGCAGTACGACCCCGCTCGGCGAGGAGCACCTGCGGGACCTGGCCGTGCTCGCCGAGCACTGCGCGGACGGCCCCCAGCCCGAGACGATCACCGTCCGGGAGAATCGCGCCGTGGTCAACCGCGCCCGGCTGCGGGTGGCCGCCGCGCCGCTGCTCGACACCGTGACCGACGTCCTGCGGCTGGCCTGCGCTCTCGCGGAGGGCGATGTCACCCTGCGCGAGCCGACCCGTTTCCGCGCGCTGTCCCGCCCGTACCGCCGCGCCCTGCTCACGGGGCTCGACGCGGTGGTGGCCGCGTCCCCTGCCAAGCTCGCGGACGTGTCCGCGCACGCGGAGGCGTGGAAGCGGCTCGGGGAGCGGCTGCACCCCCACGAGTACCCCCATCTGCCGCACGCCGCCGAGGTGTTCGCCGTCGCCAGGGGCGAGCGGAAGGTTCCGTCGGTCGACAGCCGGGTGGAGGAGCTGCTCGTACGGGGTGATGTCACGGGCGCGGCGGAGTTGCTGGCCTCGGCGGCCCCGGGGCGCCTGTTCCGCGCCCTCGACCGGCTCCTTCGCGGCGCCGCGGAGGGCAAGGAGCAGGATGCTGTACTCGCCGCCGCCGAGCGGGCCGCGCCGGAGGTCTCGGGCCGGGTCGTCCTGTCGGTGCGCGAGCACGTCCAGAACCGCGCGGGCGGGAGTCCCGAGCGCCGTGTGTTCGTGAACCGGGAGGGCAAGGCCTGGGTCACCGCCGACACGCGCGCACCGCTGGGGGACGCCGTCCGCGAGCGGCTCGTCGAGATGCTCGACGCGGAGACCCGACGCCGGCTGCCGGACCCCGGACACCTCCTGATCGATCCCGAAGTCCTTGGCGTCGCGCTGCCGTTGAGCGGCCGGGCCGCCACGGCGGGGTTCGGTGTCCTGCCGCGCGGCTCGGTCTCACCGGTCGAGGGCGAGCTGCTGCGCTTCTTCACGTACTGGAGGGAGGCCGGGCGCACCACCGACCACGATCTGTCGGCGCTCGTCCTGGACGAGAACCACGCGACGGTCACCTGGCTCTCGTACACGGCGCTCACCGACGTCGAGGGCAAGCACTCCGGTGACATCACCTCGGCGCCCGACGGGGCTTCCGAGTTCATCGATCTGCGGCTCGGCGCGGTGCGCGGCACCTTCATCGTTCCGCAGGTGCACGTCTTCTCGGGCGAGGGCTTCGACGAGGCGGCCGAGTGCTTCTTCGGCTTCATGCTGCGTGAGTCCGCGCAGGCGGGCCGGCCGTTCGAGCCGCGGACCGTCCGGATGAAGTCGGATCTGCGGGGGCCGGGCCGGGTGGCGCTGCCGCTCGCGTTCCGGCGGGACGACGAGGGCCGCTGGCACGCCCACTGGCTGCATCTGTACCTGCGGGGCACACCGTCGGCGAACCGGGTCGAGGAGCACCGGGTGTCGATCGCGGTCCTGCTGCGCGGTCTGCTCGGCCGGACTCCGCTGACGGTTCGTCATCTGGTCGCGCTGATGCGGGAGTCGGGGACGCCGGTGACCCTGTGGGACGGTCGTGCGCTGCCGGACGCCCCGGTCACGTACATCGGTCTGGAGCGTCCGGACGGCCTCGCTCCGGGCTCGCGCGTGCTCACCCCGGAAAATCTGCGCGACCTGCTGCCCGCCTGAGTGCTACGGTCGTTCCGGGGCGAGGCCATGGAGAGGCTTCCTTCTCACACTCCATGAATTAGCCTCTCCGCTTTCCTCCCCCGTACCTCTTCCCGGCCTCCCCGCTTCGTGCGGGGAGGCCGGTGTCGTAGGCCCGGCTTCGTGGGGGGAGGCCGGTCCCGTACGCGTACGCCCGGGTCTCAGACCGCGTCCGCCAGCAGCAGCGAGTGGATCCGGTCCGGGGCGCCGGGGCGGGCGTAGTACCAGCCCTGAGCGGTGTCGCAGCCGAGGTCCCGCAGCTGCCGGGCCTGCGCTCCGGTCTCCACGCCCTCGACGGTGACGGCGAGTTCCAGGCTGTGGGCCAGCGAGACGATCCCCTCGACGATCTTGAGGTCGACCGGGTCCACCGGGTGCTGCTGCATCCCCCGGGTGAAGGAGCGGTCGAGCTTGAGGACGCTGACCGGGAGCCGGCGCAGATTGGCCAGGTTCGAGTAGCCGGTGCCGAAGTCGTCGAGCGCGATGTCCACGCCCATCTCGGCGAGCTGCCGCAGCGGCTTCAGCAGGTCCTCGTCGGCGCCGATGAGCGCCGATTCGGTGACTTCGAGGCAGAGCGCGCCCGGTTCGAGCCCCGACCTTTCCAGGACGTCGACGGTGTCGGCGACCAGGCGCGGGTGGTGGAGCTGGGTCGGGGAGAGGTTCACGTTGATCCGCAGCGGGCCGCCGTCGGAGTGCCGGGTCTGCCAGAACCGGGCCTGGCGGACGGCTTCCTGGAGCACCCAGCGGCCGAGCGGCACGATGAGCCCGGTGTCCTCGGCGAGCGGGATGAATCGGTCGGGGCCGAGCACCCCGTGCTGCGGGTGGCACCAGCGGACGAGCGCCTCCGCGCCGTGCACGCTGCCGTCGTCGAGGTGGACGAGCGGCTGGTACTCGATGAAGAACTCGCCGCGTTCGAGCGCGGTCGGCAGGGCCGTGGTGAGTCCGTGCCGGGTGATGGCGCGGGCGTCGGCCTCCGGGTCGGCGAGCTCGAAGCGGTTGCCGCCCGCGGACTTGGCCCGGTACATGGTGATGTCGGCGCTCCGCAGCACCTCGGCCGCGGTCCGCTCCCCCGCCGGGCCCTCGACCACACCGAGGCTGCCGCGCACGGTGAGTTCGCGGCCGTCGATGCGGAGGGGGGTGGCGAGCGCGGCGAGGATGCGGTCGGCCAGTTCCGTGACGTCCCGCTCGCCTCCGGGGGCGGTGGTGAGGGCGACGAACTCGTCACCGCCGAGCCGGGCCACCATCTCACCGGAGCCGGTGACACAGCTCTGCAGCCGGTCGGCGACCTCCACGAGCAGCCGGTCGCCGGTGGAGTGGCCGAGACTGTCGTTGATGACCTTGAACCCGTCGAGGTCCAGGTAGCAGAGGCCGAACCGGGCGTTGTCGCCGGGTGCGAGGGCCTTCTCCAGGCGCTCGAAGAACAGGGTCCGGTTGGGCAGTCCGGTGAGCGCGTCGTGGGTGGCCTCGTACCGCAGGCGCAGATGGAGCAGACGCCGTTCGGTGGTGTCCTCCATGAGCGCCAGCTGGTACTGGGGCGTGCCCTCGGCGTCGCGGAGCAGCGAGACGGTGAGGTTGGTCCACAGAACCGTTCCGTCACCCCGGTAGTAGGGCTTCTCGACCCGGTAGTGCTCGCGGTCGCCGCGGACCAGCTCCTCGTACAGCTTCCAGACGTGCGGGCCGTCCTCGGGGTGGACCCACTCGTTCACCTTGCGGCTGCGCAGGGGGCTCTCCATGCCGCCGAACATCCGGGTGAGGGTCTCGTTGACCTCCAGGACGTTGCCGTCGAGGTCGGCGATGCCGATCCCTATGGCCGCCCCGTCGAAGACCGCGCGGAAGCGGCTCTCGGTGGCGTGCAGGGCGATCTCGGCGGCGCTGCGGGCGCTGAGCGCGGAGCGGGCGATGGCCTCCTGCTCGGCGCGGGTCCGCTCGCGGAGTGCCTGCGCGTAGCCGGTGGCCATGGCGTGCTGGAGGCGGGAGCAGCGGGCCCTGAGCTCCTCGGCCGGCAGGTCCGAATCCGTACCGCAGTACAGCACCAGGTACGAGTCGACGACGCCGAGGCTGCGCCCGAGGGCGTCCGGGTCGGTGCAGTGGGCGGCGATGAGCGCCGCGCCGGTGCGCTGGGCCGGTGCCGTGTCGAAGGGCCGCGCGTGCAGGGCGTCGCACAAGGTGCGGGCCAGCGGCAGCAGATGCCCCTCGAACTCGGCGCGGGTCAGTGAGGTGGCGGTCACCGGGAAGATCGCGCGGCTCCAGATGGTGACGAACCGCCTGAGTCTGTCCTCCGGGCCGTCCGCTTCGGCGACGGCGCCCGACGGCTGCGACGGGACCTTCACGCCTTGCGCCCCACCCCTGCGAAACCGGAGAAGGCGTACGGGTCCTCCTCCTCGACCGGGCTCTCCGGTCGCCAGTCGGGCATCGGGACGAGACCGGGCTCGACCAGTTCGGTGCCCGCGAAGAAGCGGCTGATCTCCTCGCCCGACCGCATCACCAGCGGGTTGCGGATGTTGCGGTAGACGCCGACGGTGCCGCCCGCCTGCTCCTCGGTGAGCGGGATGCCCTCGTACGAGGCGTGGGTGACGACGAGCAGGCTGCCGGGCGCGAGCGCGTCGACCAGCTCGGCGACGGCCTCGTGCGGCCGGTCGCCGTCCTCCAGGAAGTGCAGGACGGCGACGAGGAGCAGCGCCACCGGCCGGTCCAGGTCGAGGAGTCGGGTGACCTCGGGACTGCGCAGGACCTCGGCCGGCTTGCGCAGGTCGCCGGCGACGACGGCGGCACCCTCGTCGCCGTCCAGGACGGCGCGGCTGTGGGCGACGGCGACCGGGTCGTGGTCGACGTAGACGACGCGGGCCGCGGGGTCGGCGGCCCGGGCGACCTCGTGCACGTTGCCGAAGGTCGGTATGCCGGAGCCGATGTCCAGGAACTGGGTGACGTCGTTGTCAACGGCGTGCCGGACGGCCCTCCGCATGAAGGCACGGTTGGCCTGCATGATCTTGGGCAGGCCAGGCATGAACTCCATGGCCTTGCGGGCCGCTTCCCGGTCCACTTCGAAATTGTGCGAGCCGCCCAGATAGAAGTCGTACATACGGGACACGCTCGGCACCGAAATGTCGATACCAGGCGGAGCCCAGGCGGGACGCTCCATCAATGTCTCCAACAAGTCGCCATGGGGGATGCGGCCCTGTGTTCGTGGCCGGTGTTCGAGGTGAGGCTACTGATCGCCCGCCGAGAGAGCGAGTGGAAACGGAAATTCGCGGTCCGTTCTTGGTCACACGCCATTGGCACGTGCTCGTGGAACGAAGAGTTCACGCCTTCAGGCTGTGCACATTCACGTGCATCTGATCGTGCGTCGACTCTTCGGCGGACCTCCGGTGCACCTGGTGCGCTCCCAGGTCCCGCCCGCACCTCGGCCGTTGCCGCCGCCGGGGCCCGGTCGCCGGTGCAGGATGCCCCGTTGACCGCCCCGTCCGACAGGGCGACAACCGGACAGATATCGTCCCTGGGGCCGGAACGGGCCGACTCGACAGACTTCGGTAAACGTGCCGTCCGTCGATACCCGGGCATTGCGGCGAATCCGCCTCCGGGGAGGCGAAACGTCAAACCAGCGCATCCGGAGAACCCCTCCATCCGGCGAATCCCGGCCGTTTCCACCCCGGCGCGCCGCCGCACTGATCAAGCTCGTCGGCGTGTCTCAGTACGGATCACTCCTCGCGCGGCCGCTGGCGGCCCTCGCATTGGTGTGGCTCATTGCCACCCCCGTGCCGGTCGCCGCCGACGCCTGCGCCTACGCCTCGACCGACCAGGGCGGTTCCCACGTCGCGGTGGCGGTCGCCGGCGACCGCCACGACGGCGACGACCACAGCCAGGGGAACGACAACGGCCAAGGGAACGAGGGCCAAGGGAACCAGGGCCGGGGGAACGACGGCCACGGGAAGGGCAAGGGCCACGACCGGCACGGGAACGGCAAGGGCAAGGGCCACGGGCATCACCACCACCCGAACCCGTGCCACCCCGAGCCGCCCCCGCCGTGCCCCACACCCACGCCCACACCCACACCCACGCCTTCCCCGACGCCGACGCCCACGCCGTCCCCGTCCCCGTCGCCGTCGCCGTCCCCGAAACCGGAGCCGCCGTCGCCCACACCCCCGCCGCGCCCACCCCGTCCGGCCCCGAAGCCACCGGCCGCCGAACCCACGCCCCGTCCGGCGCCGCCGTCCCCCGCGCCTCCGGCCCCGAGGCCGCCGGAGCCCGCTCCCGCGCCGCCGGCACCGCCCTCCCCGACGCCTCCGCCGACCGTACGGCCCCGGCCCCCGGCCCCCACGCCCGTGGCCCTGCCGCACTACCGCCCCGCCACGCACACCAAGCCCAAGGGCGGCACATCCGTCGTCACCGCGACGCTGATGATCACCGCCCCGGCCGTGCTCGCGACGGCGATCCTGCGCCCCCGGTCCAAGTGACCCGGCCGCACCAGACCTCACCGCACCGCCCCCTCACCGTCCCGCCGCCCTTCCGGGCCCTCCCGCTCACCGGCCGGCCGCCCCACCGTCCCGCCGCCCCACCGCTTCGTCGCGGCACCGCTTCACCGCTTCGTCGCTTCGTCGCCGCACCGATTCGCCGTCCCGCCGTATCCCGCCGAAGGATCTCCATGTCTGAATGGCTCGTTCTCACCCTTGCGATGGCCGCCGCGTGCGCCGTCGTCCTCGCCATCGTCGTCATCAACAACCGCCGCATCCCCGAGGACGACGACCCCAGCGAGACCCCCGACGTCATCGAGTACATGACGATGATGATCGGCGTGATCTACGCGATCGTCCTCGGTCTGGCCATCGCCGGTGTCTGGGAGGCCCGTGGGGCCGCCCAGGAGACCGTGCGGCAGGAGGCGCAGGCGATGCACGAGATCTCCGCCCGCGTGGAGGTGTACCCGCAGGACGTCCGCGCCCGCATCCGCGCCGATGTCGACGCGTACGTCTCCTACGTGGTCAACGACGAGTGGACCCACATGAGTGAGCACGGCGAGCTGAGCGAGCAGGGCACCGCGCTGCTCGACCGGGTGCGGCGCAGCGTCACCGACTACCAGCCGGCCAACGACTTCGAGGGGCAGGCCTACCAGCCGCTGGTGGACCAGGTCACGCTGGCCGACGACGCCCGGGGTGCCCGCGGGCAGAACGCCGGGGAGACCATGCCGGGGGTGGTGTGGTTCGGTCTGATCATCGGCGCCCTGGTGACGGTCGGCCTGATCTTCACCCTGCAGATCCGCAGGACCGGGCGGGAGTTGCTGCTCGCCGGGCTCTTCAGCGTGCTGATCGCGTTCCTGTTGTTCCTCATCTGGGACTTCGACGCGCCGTTCGGCCGGGGCATCTCGGCCACCGCCGCGCCGTTCGTCGACCTGTTCCCGCAGGTCACCCGGTGACGCGACCCCCGGGAGTGGGCCGCACGGGGGACATCGGTGCCCCATTCGCACGTCTGGGATCGCGGCTGTGGTAGTGCGCTCCTAGCGTTTCGGGCATCGAGGTGCACGCACGGTATTCGGCGGAAACCCCCTTCCGCGGCTGCCCCTCGGGACCCGGAGGATTCACCATGCGCGCGATACGTGCCGCGTCCACTGCCCTGCTGGGGGCGGCCGCCCTCGCCCTGGCCGCCCCCGCCGCCGTCGCGGCGGACGGCGCCCCCGCACCGAACCCGCGGGTGGCACGGGCCAAAGCACCGGGCGATTTCGTCGTGTCGCCCTCTCTGGTCGCTCCTGGCGGCCGGGTGACGCTGAGCGCGCCCGGCTGCGCCAGTACGGCCACGGCCTCGGCCGGCGTCTTCGACACCGCCACCATCGCACCGGGCTCGGCGGTGACCGCCACCGTGGACCAGGACGCCCGGCGCGGGGCCGTGTACACGGTCTCCTTCAACTGCACGGGCGGCGAGCAGGACACCGTCGCCCTGACGGTCAGCGGCGTCCCCACGGCCACGCCGACGATCAGCTCCACCGTGCTCACTCCCCCGCGCGGGGTGCGGGGCGGCCTCGGCGGCTCGGTGGGCGACGGCCTCGATCCGGTCGAACTGGCCGCGGGTGCCGCGCTCGTCCTGGCCGCCGCGGCCGGTGGCGCGTACGTGCTGCGCCGCCGTTCCGCCCGTACACGTCGCCACTGAGGCGGCGGAGCGTGCCGGACCGGAGCGGCGGGCGCCCTCGCCGGGTCCCCGAGGGGATCCGGACGCCCGTCGCCCCCGGGTCCCTGCGGGGACTCGGGGGCGACGGGCGTTGCGGGCCGACCGGGAGATACGGCCGGTCAGACCGCACCGGTCGTACGACGGCGACGGGCGATGAAGAGCCCCCCGCCGAGCGCGGCGGCGGCGACCAGGCTGCCGCCGACGGCCATCTCGGTGGAGCTGGGAGCGAGCGAGCCGCCGAGACCGCCCTGTGCGCCGCGGCCCGGGAGGACGCGGAACGGGTGCGTGACCACCGCGGAGTTGTCACTGCACTTCACGGCGAGGTTGTAGCTGCCCGGGGTGGCATTGTCGTGGACACGGGCGATGGCGCTGGAGAGCCCGTTGGAGTTGACCGAGAGGCTGGTCTCGGGGAAGGCGTTGGACGTCACCGTGCCACCGTGACCGCACCCCTTGGCGGTGATCGTGATCGTCGACCCCGCGTGGACGTCGAAGGGGTTGACGGTGACGTTGCTCGGACCGTTGGTGGCGACGGCGAGGGGGGCCGCGAGCCCGACCGCCGCGATTGCGGTGGCGGTCACCGCCAGAGTGCGTGCAGCACGCATGGTTGAACCTCCAGTGGAAGACGCCCCAAAGCGGTGCTCCGGGAGTTTCGACGAGTACGCCTTCCATGACGAACCATCACAAGCCGGGGCGAGCTGTGCATGTCGACACTGGTCCACCCCGGTGAGGCGACACGCCCGGGATCGACCCCCTGGAGCGGACGGAACAGCAGGTCAGAGGCTTCCGGGTCGCTTATCTGACGATTACTCGGATGGGTCAGCGCCCTGTCACCCGCCTGTCGCGGCCGGTGAGCCGGCGGGCCGGTCCGCCGTGCGCCCCGAAGACCTCCGTCCGGCGGCCTCCCCCACCCGTTCGGACCGTCCGGAATGACGGTCCGTCAGACCGGATCTACCGTTCTGACGACGCCATGAAGGGAGAACCATGCCCGCGAAGGACTTCCGCGTCTTCGAGCGCAGGAGACGCCGACCCTGGGGCGTCCTGGCCCTCGCCATGCTGTCGGGGCTCGCGATGATGCGCAACGGAGTGGATGTCGCGCTCGGTCCCCCGCAGCCCGCCGCGGCCGCCCGTCCGGTGGCCCGGACCGTCACCCCGCCGCCACCCGGCGCGAGCAACGGACTGGAACCGCTGACCTTCGCCCCGGCCTCCCGGATCAGGATCCCGGCGATCCAGGTCGCCGCGCCGATCATGGACGTGGGCCTGGACGCGGACGGCTGGGTGGCGGCCCCGCCGCCCCAGGACACCAACCTCGCCGGCTGGTACCAGAACGGCATCTCCCCCGGCCAGCGCGGCACTTCGGTGATCGTCGGCCATGTCGACAACGCGAAGGGGCCAGCGGTCTTCTACGGCCTGGGCTCGGTGGAGAAGGGCCAGCACATCGAGGTCGACCGGTACGACGGCCGGGTCGCGGTCTTCGAGATCTACGGGGTCGAGGTGTACGCGAAGAACGACTTCCCCGGCGTACAGGTCTATGCAGACAACGGTCAGCCCGAGCTGCGGGTCATCACCTGCGGGGGCGGCTACACGCGCGCGCGTGGCTACGACGGCAACGTGGTCGTCTACGCCCGCATGGTGGCCTCCCGCTAGTCGGGGCACATCGGAAGGGGCCCCGCCACCTCAGGGTGCCGGGGCCCTTGCCGTACGCGCGGGGCCTTCCGTCGGGCGCGGAGCCGTCGCCGTACGCGCCGGATCCTCAGCGCCGCGGAACGGTGATGTGGTAGCCCGCGTCGAGGAGTTCGGGCAGATAGCGGCGGAGGGCCGCGACGCTCTGCGAGCGGTTGCCGCCGGCGTCGTGGGAGAGGACGACGGCGCCGGGGGCGGCTCCGTCGAGGGCGCGGCGGACGATGGTGTCGGTGCCTGGCTCCGTCCAGTCCAGGGTGTCGACGGTCCAGGCGAGCGGCTCCATGCCGAGTTCGGCGCCGATCTCGAAGGAGTGCCGGTTCCACGCCCCGTAGGGGGCGCGGTACCAGAGCGGGGCCGCCCCGAGGGCCCGTTCGACGACCTCGCTGGTGGAACCGAGTTCGTCGCGGATGCGGGAGGGCCGCAGTGTGGGGATCAGCGGGTGGGACCAGGAGTGGTTGCCGACGACGTGCCCGTCCGCGGCCATCTCCCGCAGCAAGTCCTGGTTGTCGACGGCCATCTCCCCGCAGACGAAGAACATCGCGCGGCAGTCATGGCGGCGCAGGGTCTCCAGGACGGCCGGGGTGTAGCGCGGGTCCGGCCCGTCGTCGAAGGTCAGCACCATGGACCGGCCGACGCCGGACATGCTGAGGAAGGGCCGCTGCCGCACCGGCGGCACCGCGCGCCGGAAGGCCGGGGGCGCGTACGCGGTCATCGGCTGGAGCCGGTACGAGCTGGGGCGCAGCCGCGCGGCCTGTGCCTGTGCCCGCGGCCCGGCGGCGGGCCCCGCTGCGCCGCCTCGGTGGGGCGGGACCGGGGGCGCGGCGCCCGGGGCCGCGCCTTCGTGGCCGGAGAGCCGGTCCACCGCGAGGGCTCCGACGGTGACGGTGGCGCCGAGGGCGGCTGCGAGCCGTAGCACCGCCCGGCGCCCCTGAGGCATCTGATCGTTTTTCATGACCAATGGTTCGTACGGATGAGGGTCCGCGCAGCTCACCGACACCGGCCACCGGTCCGAAAGCACTCGATGAGCCGATAGCCTCCCGAGGTGACCGAACAGCAGCCCGACCGGTTCGAACGCGGCACCGACGGCCCGAAAGTGATCATGGCGGGAGTCGACGGCTCCGCCTCCTCCCTCCGCGCGACGGCGTACGCGGCGGGGCTCGCCCGGCGCCAGAACGCGCTGCTCGCGCTCGTGTACGTCCAGCCGGTGATCGCGGCGGGCGCGGCGATGGGCGTGGCCGTGGGCGGGACCACGGAGGAGATCGCGGAGGGCCTCGTCGAGGAGATCCGTACGTCCGCCGAGCGGGTGAAGGACCTCTGGCGGATCCGCTGGGAGTTCCGCACCTTCCGGGGCGACGCCTACGCGGGCCTGGTCCGGGCGGCCGGGGAACTGAAGGCGGACGCAGTGGTGGTGGGCGCCTCCGAGTCGGCGGGACACCGGCTCATGGGCTCGGTGGCGGTCCGGCTGGTGAAGGCGGGCCGCTGGCCGGTCACCGTCGTACCGTGACCGGCCGCGCGCGACGCCGGGCGGCCGTGCCGAGTCCGGCACCGCCCCTCCCCGGCCGGCCGCAGCGGCCCGGGGCAGGGCCGGGCTACTTCCCCATCACCAGCCCGTCCTTCGCCGCGCCCCTGCCGAGTACCACCTGCCGGATCGCGTCGCGGATGTCGGACCGGTTCTGCGAGGTCCCGTCGTCGGCGCCGAGGTTCACCACCCGGCCGCGCCCGGTGTCGAACCACTGGGGCACGAACTCGGCCCTGGTGACCTCCCAGCGCGCGCCCGGGGTCCGGGGCGGGGCGAAGGTGAAACGGCCGATGCTGCCCTGGTTGCCGCGCGGGTCGAAGGCGCCCTCGTGGTTGATCATGTCCCCGGCGATCTGGTCCCCCATCCCGTAGATGATCCAGGTGCCGTTGACCTTCTCGTACGCCTGCGGGACATGGGCGTGGGTGCCGATGATCAGGTCGATGTCGGGGCGTCCGCCGCTCTGCGAGGCGGTGAGCGCGCGGCCGAGGGAGAGCTGCCGCTCGTCGGGCTCGGTCTGCCACTCGGTGCCCCAGTGGACGCTGACCACGACCACGTCGGCGCCGGCCGCGCGGGCGGCGCGGGCGTCGGCGATCACCTGCCGCTCGTCGAGCAGCCGGACCGCCCAGGGCTGCCCCTCGGGCATCGGATAGCCGTTGGTGTCGTACGTGTAGGCGAGCTGTGCCACGGTGGCGCCGCCCGCCTTGAGCAGGGTGGGCTTCGCCGCCTCCGCCTCCGTACGGGCCGATCCGGCGTGCCGGACACCGGCCCGGTCGAGTGCGTCCAGGGTGCGGCCGAGGCCGTCGGCGCCGTCGTCGAGGGTGTGGTTGGAGGCGGTGGAGCAGGAGTCGTACCCGGTGGCCTTGAGCGCGGCGGCGACCTCGGGGGGCGACTTGAACGCCGGGTATCCGGTGTAGGGCCCGCCGCCCTTCCCGTAGACGGTCTCCATGTGGCAGATGGCCAGGTCGGCCCCGGAGACGACGGACTTCACCCCGGCGAACATCGGGGCGAAGTCGTAGCCGTCGCCCTCGGAGTCCGCCGCGGCCCGGCGGATGATCGAGTCGTGCGGGAGGACGTCGCCGGAGGCGACGAGGGTGAACCCGGTGGGCGCGGAGGCGCCGCCGGGCGCCGCGGACGGGACGGCAGGGCCCGTCTTGGTGACCCTGGGGGTGGGGGCTCCGCCGGCCGGAGCGAGCCCGCCGGCGCAGCCGGTCGCCCCCGCGAGCAGGACGGCGGCGAGGGCCGCCACCCCCGCGGGTCCTGAACGTGAGGTCATGGACGGCACTCCCCCGATTCGTGGGATGAACATGTGTTCACACGAATTGATCTCGCGGGAAAGCCTCAGTCAAGGGTCAAGGCCGCAGAGGGCCATGAACCCCGCTGAAACGGACGCAGCGACTCCGGCTGACCGCTCGCCGTGCCATTCGTCGCTCGGTGCGACCGTTCGTCGCAGACCGATGTCCGTTCCCTGTCGCTCGCCTTCCGGATGCGCTCGTATACGCCCCGGACGACGAGCGCGGGAGAGGCGGGAAGCATGACGACGGCGACCACCGACGAACGGACCCTTGAGGAGCTCCAGCGGGACCACGGCCCCGCGCTGCTCTCCTTCCTGCTCGGGCTCACCTACGGGGACCGCCAGCGGGCCGAGGACCTCGCCCAGGAGACCCTGGTACGGGCCTGGCTCCACCCCGAGGCCTTCGACGGCCCCTACGGGTCGATGCGCCCCTGGCTCTTCACCGTGGCCCGTCGCCTCGCCATCGACGCCCGGCGCTCACGCCTCGCCCGGCCCGCCGAGATCGGCGACGGCGTCCTCGCCGTCACCCCCGACCCGGCCGACGCCACCGCCTCGGCCGAGGCCGCCCTCGACGTACGGGCGGCGGTCCGCGAGCTGAGCCCCGAGCACCGCGCGGTCCTCGTCCGGCTCTACTTCCACGGCCTCACCGTGAACGAGGCCGCCGTCGAACTCGGCATCCCCGCGGGCACGGTGAAGTCCCGCTCCCACTACGCGCTGCGCCAGCTCGGCCGGTCGCTGCCCGGCTACCGGCCGCACCGCGCACCCGTTGCCCGGCCCCGCGCGGGGGCCGCACGATGACCACCGTCCAGCAGTCCATCAGCTTCCAGCGGGCGGTCGTCGGCGCCGACGTCCTGGTGCGGGCCCGGCTCACCAAGGCGGGGAAGCGGATGGCCTTCGCCGACATCACCATGACGGCCGAGGGCACCGAGGAGACGGCCGCCCACGCCACCGCCGTGTACGCCCTGCTCGGCTGACGACCGGACGCCCGACGCGGTACGGGCCACGGACTGGATCGAGCAGCACACCCCTCAGGCCATCGGTACCCCTGCGTCTCATCCGCATCACCGGTACCGATCCGGCCGGGAAACGTATCCGAATCCACACGGGCGAGTTGAGCAAAGCGGGACACACGGGCGCCCTTCTCGGAGGAAGCTCTCCCCGGGTCCCGCACATCCGGGTCCCCGATCTCCGGGAGAAGGTGGGAACGTTGCTGCCCGAGAGCACGAACGGCGCCGGCGGCACGAGCGGCGGCGGTCTCGCCGTACCGATGGCCTGGCTGTGCGCCGAGTACCTGGCCGACGAGGTGCTGCGGGCCGCCGCACTCGTGGCGCCCGGCTCGCTGGAGTACCGGGCGGGTCTCCAGGCGCTCTCCCTCACCGTCCTCCTCTCGGAGGAGCCGGGAGGGCCGACGGGCGGCCGGGCCGACGGCCGGATCGACGAGTGGCTGCGCCATACGGCGTACGACCGGTCCTGGCCGCCCTGGGTCGAGGAGCGGCTCACCGCCCGGCGTACGGCCGGCGGCGGCGCCCCCGACCTGGCGCTGGCCGAGACCGCGTGGCGCAGCCTGCGGGACACCTGGGTGCGCGCCGCCGACCTCGATGGCAGGGCCGGTCCCGACTCCCCCGTCGACGAGGACGACCAGATCTGGCTGCCGGCCTGGAAGCTCGGCCTGCCGCTCGCACACCTCTCGCTGCACCTGCGCTGAGCCGCCGCCCCGTTCAGGGTGCCGAACGATGCACTCCTGGGCGGTACTTGGGAACGCGTACGGTCACCTTCATGCCCGCCCGGACGCCCGTCTCGATGACGAGCCCGTACTCCGCCCCGTACACCTGGCGCAGCCTCTCGTCCACGTTGGAGAGGCCGATGCCGGAGCCCGCCGGGTGCTCGCCGCGCAGGACCGCGCGCAGTAGTTCCGGGTCCATGCCGATGCCGTCGTCCTCGACGGTCACCACGGCCTCCGCGCCCGCGTCCCGGGCGGCGATGGTGACCCGGCAGCCCCGCTCCCGGTCCTGGAGGCCGTGCTTCACCGCGTTCTCCACCAGGGGCTGGAGGCAGAGGAAGGGCAGGGTCACCGGCAGCACCTCGGGGGCGATCTGGAGGGTCACCTTGAGCCGGTCTCCGAAGCGGGCCCCCGCCAGGGCCAAGTACTGCTCGACGGACCGCAGTTCGTCGGCCAGCTGGGCGAACTCGCCGTGCCTGCGGAAGGAGTAGCGGGTGAAGTCGGCGAATTCGAGCAGGAGTTCCCGGGCCTGCTCCGGGTCGGTGCGGACGAACGAGGCTATGGCCGCGAGGGAGTTGAAGATGAAGTGCGGGGAGATCTGGGCGCGCAGCGCACGGATCTCGGCCTCCACGATCCGGGTCCGCGAGCGGTCGAGCTCGGCCAGTTCCAGCTGTACGGAGGCCCAGCGGGCGACTTCGGTGGCGGCCCGCACCAGGACGGCGGACTCCCGCGAGCCGTAGGCGACCAGCGCGCCGAGCACCCCGTCCTCCCCGGTGAGCGGGGCGATCACCGCCCACCGCAGCGGGCACGCCGGATCGGCGCAGCCGGTGGGCGCGGACCGGCTGCGGCCCGACTCCAGGGTGTCGGCCGCCTGGTGAGGGACGTGCGCCCGGTGGTGTTCCTCGCCCGGTCCGTCCCAGGCGAGGACCGCACCCCGGTCGGTGAGGCAGAGCGCCTCGGTGCCGAGGAGCGAGCGGAGGGTCCCCGCCGCCTTGCGGGCGGTCTCCTCGGTGAGTCCGGCCCGGAGCGGCGGGGCCGCGAGCGAGGCGGTGTGCAGGGTGTGGAAGGTGGCCCGCTCGACGGGCGTGCCGAGGTCGGGGTCGGCGGCGGGCCCGCCGCGCCGGGCCGCGTACCGGCCGAGGACGAAACCGGCGGCGAGCAGTACGGCCGCGGCGGCGAGGGCGATGCCGCTCATCGGTGCACCTCCGGGGGTCCGCCCGTGGCGGGGGCGCGTGGGTTCTGGGCGGGCGGGAAGCCCGCGGCCTCGCCCGTCAGCCCGGTGATCTCCTCCGGCAGGTGGAGGCGTGCGAGGAGGGCCGGTGTGCCCGGCGGGATCCGGCGGGGGGTGGCGAGCGAGACGAGGACCATGGTGAGGAAGCCGAGCGGCACCGACCAGACGGCCGGCCAGGCCATCAGCGTGTGCGGCCACCCCTCGGGCGCGAGCCCTGCCCGGGTCGCCATCACCGCCGCGAGGGCGGAGCCGCCGCCGAGCAGAAGTCCGGCCATGGCGCCGGGCGGGGTCAGCCGCCGCCACCAGATGCCGAGGACGAGCAACGGGCAGAAGGAGGAGGCGGAGACGGCGAAGGCGAGGCCGACGGCGTCGGCGACCGGCACCTTCGAGGCGGCCACGCCGACGGCGAGCGGGACGGCGGTGGCGAGGAGGGTCGCGAGGCGGAAGTGCCGTACGCCCCGGGAGGGCAGCACGTCCTGGGTGAGGACTCCGGCGACGGACATGGTGAGCCCGGAGGCGGTGGAGAGGAAGGCGGCGAAGGCGCCGCCCGCGAGGAGCGCGCCGAGCAGGTCCCCCGGGAGGCCGCCGAGGATGCGGTCGGGGAGCACGAGCACGGCGGCGTCGGCGGAGCCGGTGAGGGCGAGTTCGGGGGCGTAGATCCGGCCGAGGGCGCCGTAGAGCGGGGGCAGCAGGTAGAAGGCGCCGACGAGGCCGAGGACGACGAGGGTGGTGCGGCGGGCGGCGCGGCCGTGCGGGCTGGTGTAGAAGCGGACGGCGACGTGCGGCAGGCCCATGGTGCCGAGGAAGGTCGCCAGGATGAGCCCGTAGGTGGCGTACAGCTGGTGGCCGTCGCGTCCGCCGGCCAGCGGCTGGGACCAGCCGAGCGGATCGGTGCCGCTCACGGCCCGCTCGGGGAGCGCCGTGCCCGGGGCGAAGGCGAGCGAGGTGCCGGCGAGGACGTGGTGGGTCCCGGGCGCGAGCGTCAGGGTCCGGTGCTCGTACGGGACGGAGTCGACGCTGCCGGTGACGGTGAGGGTGAGCGGCTCGTCCAGCCCGATCCGTACGGTGTCGGCGACCGTGACGACGGTGTGGCCGCGCAGCACGGCCGGGGCGTCGAAGCGGGCCCTGGGTGCCCCGTCGCCGTACCAGGCGGCGAGCAGGAAGAGGGCGGGGACGAGCAGGGCGGTGAGCTTCAGCCAGTACTGGAAGGCCTGGACGAAGGTGATGCTCCGCATCCCTCCGGCGGCGACCGTGCCGGTGACGACGAGCGCCACGAGCAGCCCGCCGACCCAGTCGGGGGCTCCGGTGAGGATCTCCAGGGTGAGCCCGGCGCCCTGGAGCTGAGGCAGCAGGTACAGCCAGCCGATGCCGACGACGAAGAGGCTGGCGAGCCGGCGGGCCTGCGGGGATTCGAGGCGGGCCTCGGCGAAGTCGGAGAGGGTGTACGCCCCCGAGCGGCGCAGCGGGGCGGCGACGAGGACGAGGAGCACGAGGTATCCGGCGGTGTAGCCGACCGGGTACCAGAGCATGGCGGGGCCCTGGACGAGGACGAGTCCGGCGATGCCGAGGAAGGAGGCGGCGGACAGGTACTCGCCGCTGATCGCGGCGGCGTTGAGCGCGGGCCGGACGGTGCGGGAGGCCACGTAGAAGTCGGAGGTGGTGCGGGAGACGCGCAGGCCGAGGGCGCCGATGAGGACGGTGGCGAGGACGACGGCGGTGACGGCCGCGACGGCGTAGGTCTGGTTCACGGAGGGGGTTTCAGCGTTCGACGAGGCGGGTGAAGTCGCGCTCGTTGCGTTCGGCCCGGCGCACGTACCAGTGGGCGATGGCCCAGACGACCGGGTACACCCCGACGCCGAGGACGATCCAGACGATCGCCTCGGGGGCGGGGACGGCGAGGACCAGCGGCAGGGAGCCGACGAGCAGGGCGAGAGCGCCGAGAGCGGTGAGGGCGGCGCGCAGCTGGCTGCGCATCAGGGAGCGGACATAGGTGTGGCCGAGGGTGGTCTGCTCGTCGATCTCGGAGCGGGCGGGCGGGTGGACCGGGCGTCGCCGCGCGGGGCTCGGCCCCGCGCCGGTGCCGTGGGCGGAGGCGTAGGTGACGGTCTCGCGGCGGGGCCTGCGCTGGGGGTCCCCCCGGCCGAAGGCCGGGTGAGGGTGCTGCTCGGGCATCGGCGTCCGCTTCCCTCGGCGGTGGCGGCCCTCGGCCGTTTCCGGAAAGTCCCTCCTGGCCTCGGGCCCGGGACGCGTGGAGTCTACGCAGGTGGGAGCACCCGCGGTAGGGGGCGGACCGGAGCCGTGCTCAGCCCCCGGCGCGGCGCATCAGGAGGTCCCGCAGCGGGCGGGCGTGCCGGCGGCTGACCGCCAGATCGGTGTCGCCGACCCGTACGGAGGTGGCGCCGCCGTCGAGCCGGAGTTCGTCGATCCGGCCGAGGGCCACGAGGTGGCTGCGGTGGATGCGGACGAAGCCGCGGGCGGCCCAGCGCTCTTCGAGGGTGGAGAGCGGGATGCGGACGAGATGGCTGCCGTGGTCGGTGTGGAGGCGGGCGTAGTCGCCGTGGGCCTCTACGTAGGCGATGTCGTCGACGGACACGAAGCGGGTGATCCCGCCGAGTTCGACGGGGATCTGCTCGGAAGCGGCGGGCGCGGCCGGGGCGGGGAGTGCGGTGGCGTGCACGAGGTCGTGGACACGGCGGACGGCTTCGGCGAGGCGTTCGCGGCGGACGGGCTTGAGGACGTAGTCGACCGCCTTCAGGTCGAAGGCCTGGAGCGCGAAGCCCTCGTGGGCGGTGACGAAGACGACGAGCGGCGGCCGGGCGAAGCCCGCGAGCAACCGGGCCACGTCGAGTCCGGTGAGGCCGGGCATGTGGATGTCGAGGAAGACGACGTCGATCGCCTGGTCGCCCTCGGGTCCGGTCTCCAGCGCGCGTCCGATCCTTCGCAGGGCGGCGGTGGCGTCGCCCGCGCCTTCGGCGGTACGGACGCGGGGGTCGGCGCGCAGCAGGTAGAGCAGCTCTCCGAGGGCGGGTTCCTCGTCGTCGACGGCCAGTACGCGCAGCATGCGCCGCAGTCTATTTGAGCCGGATCGGTCGAGTGTTGTCGCGGTTTCGGGTGTTCCTAGCCGGTGCGGCTCTCTTCCGAGTCCGCGGTCTTCGTACCGGTCGCGGTCGAGTCCGGGTTCTCGTGGGGGGCCTCGTGTGCGAGTCGGCCGGGCCACCAGACCGTAGGGCCGATGTCGCGTACCAGAGCGGGTACCAGGAGCGACCGCACCACGATCGTGTCGAGGAGTACGCCGAAGGCGACGATGAACGCGATCTGGGCCAGGAAGGCGAGCGGAATGACGATGAGGGCCGCGAAGGTCGCGGCGAGGACGACTCCCGCCGACGTGATCACACCGCCGGTGGCGATGAGGCCGCGCAGCATGCCCTGCCGGGTCCCCAGCCGCAGGGTCTCCTCGCGTACGCGGGACATGAGGAAGATGTTGTAGTCGACCCCGAGGGCCACGAGGAAGACGAATCCGTACAGAGGTACGGAGGCGTCCGTTCCGGAGAAGCCGAAGCCGTACTCGAAGACCAGTCCCGCGATGCCGAGCGTCGCCAGGTAGTTCAGGCCGACGGTGGCGACCAGGAGAACGGGCAGGAGCAGGGATCGGAGGAGGACGATCAGGATGACGAGGATGATGGACAGGACGACGGGAATGATCAGGTTCTTGTCGTGTTCCGCGGTGCGCTGCGTGTCGTACTGCTGCGCCGTGTAGCCGCCCACCAGGGTGCTCGCTTCGGCGGTGTGCACGCGTTCGCGCAGGTTCTGGACGGTCCGCTTGGCCGCGTCGCTGTCGGGGGCGTCGGCCAGCGTGGCGTCGAGGCGGACTCTGCCGTCGACGACCAGGGGCTGCCCGCCGGGGGTGCCGGTGGTCACCCGCACGTCGGCCACTCCGGGTGTCGCGATGGCCGCTTCGCGCACCGCGGCCTGGGATTCGGCCTCGGCGATGATGACCACGGGCTGGCCTGAGCCGCCGGGGAAGTGCCGGCCCAGCGTCTGCTGAGCGGCGACGGACGGAGCGTCGTTGACGAACAGTTCGTCGAGAGGGACGCCCTTCGACTGGAGGGCGGGGAAGAACGCCGCGCCGGCCAGCAGGATCCCGGTGGTGATGATCCACAGCGGTCGGGGGCGCGTGTCCACCCAGTGGGCGACGCGCCGCCAGATGCCGTGACCGCCCGTTTCGGCGTCGGCCGATCTCGGCTGCGCCGGCCAGAAGGCGGCCTTGCCCGTCAGGGCGAGGACGGCGGGGAGGAACGTGAGAGTCGTCAGTACGGCGCAGACGACGCCGATCGCGCCGACCGGTCCGAGGGCCCTGTTGTTGGTCAGGTCGCTGAGGAGCAGGGCCAGGAGGCCGAGGGCGACGGTCGCGGCGCTGGCGGTGATGGCACCGAAGGATCCCCTGGTGGCGGCCCGGGCAGCGGTGAAGCGGTCACCTCCGGCGGCGGTCTCTTCGCGGAAGCGGGCGGTGAGGAGGAGTGCGTAGTCGGTGGCCGCGCCGATCACCAGGATGGACAGAATGCCCTGGACCTGGCCGTCGACCCGGACGATGCCGTGGTCGGCGAGGACGTACACGATCGCACTGGCGACCCCGAGTGCGAAGACGGCGCTGATGATGATCAGGAAGGGGAGCAGGACACTGCGGTAGACGAGCAGCAGGATGAGCAGGACGGCGGCGAGCGCCACCCCGAGCAGAAGTCCGTCGATTCCCGCGAACGCTTCTTTCAGATCCCCCTGGGTCGCCGCCGGCCCGGCGAGCTGGGCACGCGTCTCCGGCACCCCGGCCGCCGCGCGCTCGACCTCGTCCAGAACCTCACCGAGCCGTTCCCCGAGGTCGGGCGAGAGGGGCACGACGCCCTGCAGAGCCTTTCCGTCCTCGGAGCGGAAGGCCGGAGAGGGCGCCCCTTCGACACCTTCGGCCCGCGCCAGCGAACGCAGCGCGGCAGTGGCCGCCTTCTGCTGGGCTTCCGAGACGTCGGCGCCCCCGTCCGCTGTCCAGACGACGACGGCGGGGAGGGTTTCCTGCTGGTTGAAGGCCTTCTGCTGGGCGATGACGCGGGTGGACTCGGCGTTCTGGGGCAGGAAGGCCGCCTGGTCGTTCGTGGAGACCTCGCCGAGCTTGCCCGCGTAGGAGCCGAAGGCGCCTCCCAGGCCGAGCCAGACAACCAAGAGTACGAGGGGGACCAGCCATCGGACCGGTCGGCGCGCGCTATTCATCGACTCCCTAACGGGGCGGGCCGGCAGAGGTATCTCAAGGAGAGAGTATCTCAATGATCAAGCAATATTATGCTTGACGTATGCAGTCACCTTCACCGGACGCCGCCGGCGGGCCCAGCGACCTGTTCGCGTACGCCGTCCTGCTCCGCACGCTCAACCGTGAGCTGAACCGGAGCACGCTGGACTTCGCCCACAGGAGCGGTCTCCACGCGACGGACATCCACGCACTGTCCGTGATCATGGATTCCGCCGCCGACTCGGACGAGCCCGCCACCCCCACGCGCCTGAAGGAAGAGCTGCGTCTGACATCCGGGGCCGTCACGGCATGCCTCGACCGGCTGGAACGCTCAGGGCACATCAGCCGCGTACGCGACAGCGCGGACCGCAGAGTCGTTCACCTCGTCTACAACTCCGAGGCCCGCGAACTGGCCCGCGAGTACTTCAGCCCACTGGCGCGAGCCA
This sequence comes from Streptomyces sp. P9-A4, assembly GCF_036634195.1. NCBI lineage: Bacteria > Bacillati > Actinomycetota > Actinomycetes > Kitasatosporales > Streptomycetaceae > Streptomyces > Streptomyces sp. P9-A4. The sequence goes on along the minus strand of NZ_JAZIFY010000001.1, from coordinate 6,769,346 downwards.
CCGAGACCGCACGCGGCCGGTTCACGCCCGCGGAGCTCGCGACGATCGCCTCCTTCCTGCGCACGCTCAACACCGAACTCGCCGCGGCGCACGAGGTGTAGGCCCCGGCTACTTGAGAAGGCGGGAAAGCCTTCTGTCGGCGAGGATCTTCCCGCCGGTCTGGCAGGTGGGGCAGTACTGGAGGGAGGAGTCACTGAAGGAGACCTCGCGGATGGTGTCCCCGCAGACCGGGCAGGGTTCGCCGGTGCGGCCGTGGACGCGCAGGCCGCTCTTCTTCTCGGCCTTGAGCCTGCCCGCGGCGAGGCCGTGGGAGCGTTCGACGGCGTCATGGAGGGTGGTCCTCATCGCGGTGTAGAGGGCGGCCGTCTCCGCCGGGGTGAGGTGCGCGGTCGGTTTGAAGGGGGAGGTCTTCGCGGCGTGCAGGATCTCGTCGCTGTACGCGTTGCCGATACCGGCGATGAGGCTCTGGTCGCGCAGGGCGCCCTTGATCTGGCGGCGTTCCCCGTCGAGCAGGGCGGCGAACTCCTCGGGCCCGAAGTCCTCGGCGAGCGGGTCGGGGCCGAGACGGGCCACGCCCGGCACCTCCTGCGGATCGCGCACCACGTACACGGCGAGGCGCTTCGTGGTGCCCGCCTCGGTGAGGTCGAAGCCGTCGCCACCGGTGAGCGCGGTGCGCAGGGCGAGCGGGCCCTTGCCCGGCTTGGGCGGTCCGGAGGGCAGCGGGTCCTGCCAGCGGAGCCAGCCCGCGCGGGCGAGGTGGACGAGGATGTGAAGCTCGCCCGCGGGTCCGGTGGTGACGAGGTCGAGGAACTTCCCGTGCCGCCCGACGCCGGTGACCTCGGCGCCCTCGACGGCGCTCAGGGGCGGGTCGTAGGTCTTGAGGACGCTGATCGCGACGGGCAGCACACGGGCGATCTCCTTGCCCACCAGGTGGGTGTCGAGGAACGCGCGCAGCGCTTCCACCTCGGGGAGTTCGGGCATGCCTCCACCCTGCCGCACGGGCGGCGGGGCCGCGCGGCAGGCACGTCGGCGGGTCGGGTGGGGTCACTCGCGCGTCGGCGGGTCGCGTGGCCGACCGCGTCGCCGGTTCGGGTCGGGTGGCCTGCGGGTCGCGTCGGCGGTTCGGGCGAGCGGTTCGACGACGGGCCCTAGTTCGCCGGTGGGTCGAGCAGGTCGAGTTCGGCCGTGAGGGCCTCGGCCAGCGCGTCGAGGTCGGGGACGGCCTCGCCGTCGGCGACGAGGCCGATGTGGACCCGGCCGTCGTACGGGGACATCGCGACGGCCAGCGACTGGCCCCGGGCCAGCGGGGCCATGGGGAACAGCGCGCGGAGCGGGGCGCCGCCGAGGGAGAGCGCGGAGCGGGGCAGCGGGACCTGGGTGACGAGGAGGTCGAAGAGGAGCCAGGCGGCGCCGGAGGCGAGCGGCGCGCCGAAGCGGTGGGCCAGCGGGGGCAGTCGGTCGGCCAGGAGGGCGACGGCTCCGGCGCCCCGGAAGGGGCCAGCGGCCTTGTTGCGGTCCATGGCCGTACGGACGGCGGCGAGCCGGGCGGTCGGGTCGGGTTCGGTGACGGGCAGGTCGACGAGGTAGCCGGAGAGGCTGTTTCCGGGGCCGGGCGGGGTGCCGGGGCGGCGCCGCGAGACGGGGACGAGGGCGCGCGGGTCGGCGCCGGGGAAAGGCAGTCCGCGCCCGTCGAACCAGCGGCGTAGGGCTCCGGCGACGACGGCGAGGAGGACGTCGTTGGCGGTTCCGCCGGTGGTGCGGCGGACGCGGTGGACGCGGTCGAGGGGCAGTGTGACGGTGGCGATCCGGCGGGTTCCGCTGGACTCGGCGGCGAGGGCGGGGCGCCCGTCGAGCCGTCCGGCGCGGACGACGGAGGCGCCGACGACCGAGGCACCGACCTCGACGGCCCGGCCGAGGTCGCCGATCCGGTCGCGGGCCATGCCGAGGAGCCGTCCGGGGCCGGGGAGCCAGGAGCGCGGCGGGACCGGCCGCTGACGGTTCGCGGGGCGGCGGCCCACGGCGATCTCGTCGAAGATCCCGGCGCCGATGGCGACGGCCCGCATGCCGTCGGCGAGGGCGTGGTGGAGCTTGACGAGGACGGCGAAGGAGCCGTCGGGGGCGCCGCTCAGCAGGTACATCTCCCAGGGCGGCAGACCTCGGGCGACGGGGCGTTCCATGAGTTCGGCGGCGAGCCGGGCGGTCTCGGCCGGGAAGTCGGCGCCGGGGACGGCGATCTCGTGGACGTGGTGGCGTACGTCGAAGTCCGGGTCTGCGGTCCAGGCGGAGCCGCCGACCGGGAGCAGGACGTCGCGGACGCGCATGCGGAGCCGGGGGACGGCGGCGGCGCGCCGGGCGAGCAGGCTCAGGACGTCGGCCGGCTCGTGCCCGGTGGTCACGGGCAGGGGTCCGAAGTGGGCGAGGGCCCCGAGGTGGAGGGGGTGGGATGGGGATTCCAGGTGCCAGAAGGCCAGGTCCAGGGGTGCCAGTAGCTCACTGCTCACGGTGTCCTCTTGTCCTGAGCTTGTCCTGCGCGGAGAGCCGGGTGAGCGAAGTCAATCGCGTACCGTCAGTTACGGTCAAGTACGATCAGTTCACACTCGGTTAACAGCTTCAGTGCTCCACGGTGAACTCGCACCACACACACTTGCCGCCACCCCTCGACTCCACGCCCCACTCGTCGGAGAGCTGGTCGACGAGCAGCAGGCCCCGGCCGGACACCCCGGCCTCCCCCGCCTCCCGGCGCCGGGGCAGGGCGCTGGAGCGGTCCTCCACCTCCACCCGGAGCCGCCGTCCGGGCCCGCCCAGGGCCCGCAGGGTCACGATCGCCCCGCCGTCGGTGTGCATCAGGGCGTTGGTCATCAGCTCGTCGGCGACCAGTTCGATCTCGTCGGCGCGCTCCCCGGCGCCCCAGGACCGTACGGCCGCCCGGATCATGTGCCGGGCCGAGCTGAGCGCCTCGGGGTCGCTCTGCGCCACGTGCTGCTGGAACCGGCCCGCGCCCTGGCCCCCGGGCGCGCCCTGGCGACGCAGGAGGAGGATCGCGACATCGTCCTCCCCGCCCCGGTCGGCGACCACGTCGCAGAGGAGGTCGGCGAGTTCCTGGAGGTCGGCGGGGCCGCGCCGGACGAGGGCGGAGAGCCACTGGAGGCCCTCGTCGAGGTCGGAGCCCGGCTTCTCCACCAGACCGTCGGTGTAGAGCATCAGGGTCTGGCCGGGGTCCAGTTCCAGGGTCGTCACGGGGTAGTCGAGCCGGCCGAACTCGGCGGAGAGCCCGAGCGGCAGCCCGCCCTCCACCGGGACGCGCCGGCAGCTGCCGTCCGCCTCCCTGATCAGGGGGTCGACATGGCCGGCGCGGACCACCTGGACGACTCCGGTGCCGAGGTCGGCCTCCGCGTAGGTGCAGGTGGCGAAGCGTTCGGTGTCGAGTTCGTGGAGGAAGACGGAGGCGCGCGCCATCACGGTGGCGGGGGTGTGCCCCTCGGCGGCGTAGGCCCGCAGCACGATCCGCAGCTGTCCCATGACGGCCGCGGCGTGGGTGTCGTGCCCCTGTACGTCCCCGATGACGGCGCCGACCCGCCCGCCGGGCAGCGGGATGATGTCGTACCAGTCGCCGCCGATGTCACGGCCGAGGCGGGCCGAGCGGTAGCGGACGGCGGTCCGCGCGCCGGGCACCTCGGGGATGCGGCGCGGCAGCATCGCCTGCTGGAGCCCCTCGGCGAGGTCGTGCTCCTGCTCGTACAGCATGGCGCGCTGGAGGCTCTGGGCGATGCTGCTGCCGAGGGCGACGAGCAGGGTCCGCTCGTCCTCGCTGAACCCCGTCCTGTCGCTGTAGAGCAGCCCGAGCGCCCCGATGGGCCGGGCCTGGGCGACCAGCGGCAGATAGGCGGCGGCGGTGATGCCGAGTCCGCTGATGTGCGGCCAGAGCACGGGGAAGGAGTCGGCGAAGTCCCGCGGCGAGTCGATGAACCGGGGGCGCAGGGTACGGATCACCTCACTCATCGGGTACGGCTCGTCCACCCGGGTGAATCGGGTGCCCGGCACGAAGGCGCCCTCGGGACCCTCGGCGACCAGATGGATCCGGCCGGCGTCGAGGAGACCCACGACGAGGCTCGCGGCGCCGAAGTGTTCGAGGGCGTGCGAGTCGTTGAGCAGGTCGATGACGTCCTGCACGGTCCGCGCGTACGCGAGGGCGGCCGTGGTGCCCTCGACGACCCCGGCGCGCCTGCGGCGCCCCTCGTCGAGGCCGAGCCGGGCGGCGGACTCGGTGAGTTCGTGCGTGGCGTCGCGGACGACGCCGATGATGCGCACCGGGCGGCCGGTGTCGTCGCGGTGGACGATCCCCTGGGTGTGGGTCCACTGGTGTCCGCCGTCTCTGCGCCGGATGCGGAAGTACGCGCCGTACTGCTCGCTGCCGTCCTTGAGCGCCTGGGCGACCAGGGTGTCGAGACGGCGGCCCTCGTCGGGCAGCACCCGTGAGCCGAGAGTCTCGGGCCGGCCGTCGTAGTCCGCGCGGTCCATGTCGAAGACGTCGAGCGAGGCGTCGTCCATGACCATCGTGCCGGCGACCAGGTCCCAGTCGAAGCCGCCCATACGGAAGGCGGAGCCGTACGCGGACAGGATTCCGGCCGCGCCGGGCACCGGCCCCAGCCGCACCCGCGCCGGCCGCCCGGTCGACTCGCCGCCCCCGCTGCCCACGTTCATGGGGCCACGCTAGGCGGAGCCCCGCCCGCGCGCACCATGAAGATCCGTTTCACCCCTCGAAGGTCTCGGGCCGGTCCGGGACCGGGCCCGCCGGGAAGAGCTGCTCGGGCGGCAGCTCGCCTTCGGGCACGGTGGGCGGCACGGAGAAGGGGTCGGGGAAGGGTTCCGTACGGGGGTCGGCGTACGGGTCGGCATAGGGGTCCGCGTAGGGGTCGTGGCTCCCGTCGGGGTTCCGGTCGGGGTTCCCGTCCGGGATCGGCGGGGTGTCGGGGACGGGGTGGGGGTTCGGGTCCGGGTTCGTGGGGGCGGGCTCGGTGCCGGTGCCACCGGTTCCGGAGGCGTCGGGGCCGACCGGGAGGGGGGCCGAGGGGTCGGACGGCACGGGCGCGGGCGGGACCGGGGAGGCGGGGGCCGGGGAGGTACGACGATCCGGGGCGCCGGTGTCGGGAGCTCCGGTGTCGGGCGTGGCCGGGGCGGGAGTGCCGGTCCCGGTGAGGGCGCAGGCGTCGGGGTCGCAGGCCGGAGCCACGGCGGGTGCGCGGTCCTCGCGGCCGTCGCTGCCGGTCCGCCGTTCGATCCAGCTGCGGTCGGTGGCGTTCACGATGACCAGGCTGGTGACGACGGTGGTCGTGGGCCGGACGACGATCACACGGTCGGGGTCGAACTCGTCCCAGGGCTCGCCCCGGTGGACGCCGGACGGGGTCGCCTCCGGGGTGCGCAGGGGGTTGCCGCAGGCGCAGCGGACGCGCGGCGACCCGTACTGGTCGACGAGGACGGCCGTACCGGACTGCAGGACGGACTGGAAGGCCGTGGCGCGGCCCTCGCGGTAGCCGTGGTTGGTGACCCTGACGTCCGCGCGCAGGACCACCGGGGTCAGCCCGCGCAGCCAGCCGGCGACCTTGCTCTCGGGGATGCCGGCGGCCTCCGCGAAGGCACGGGTCTTGCCCGGGTCGGTACCGAGGAAGGCGACCTGCCGTTCGACGTCGCAGCTGCCGACCGACCGGGTGCCCCCGTAGAGGCCCGGGGTGGAGCCGATGACCTCGCGGACCTGCTCGGCCGGGGCGCTGGGGTCCCGCCCGGGGGACGGCGGCCGTACGGCGTTGCGGACGGTGGAAGCGGTGAAGGGGTCGGGGCCCTGGGCCGCGAGCGGCTGGAGGAACACGTCCTCACCGCCGCCCGCCGCGGCGGGCGCAGCCCCGCCGCGCGAGCCCTCCCAGACGGAGGAGCAACCGGCGAGCAGCAGGGCGGCGGCGAGGGCGGCGGCGGAGCGCGCGGCGGTACGGGTGGACACGGCGGCGGGCGTGGCGGCGGGAGCGCGCGTCGGCGCCTCCCCGCGCGTCTGTCCTTCGGCGCGCGTCTGTGCCGCGGCGGCGGTGGGGTTTCGCCGCGTCCGGCGGAGGGCTGAGCGCACCTGGTGTCTCCCGCTTTCTCGTCCGGGGTCCGGCGCCCGGGTTCCGGCCGGCCCTCCGGCCAGTCCCTCCAGCCGGTCCCTCATGTCTGTCGCAGCACGCGGGGCACCGCAAGCGGAGGGCGGCCGACCGGGTAGGCGACCGGAGACAAGGGACTTGAACACGTTCAAGAAAGCCTCTACGCTCGAAATCGCCAAGTTGAACGCGTTCAAGCGGGGGGAGGGGCACATGACCGCACTGTCGGTCCTCGTCGCCTCGGTGGTCACGATCGGCATGTTCTGGGTGGTCCCGACGGGGCTCGCGCTCCTGGACGGCCCCCGGCCACCGGGCGGGGACCTGCTGCGGCGGGCCTGGCCGCTGTTCGCCGTCCCCGGCGCCGCGGCCCTGTGGCTGCCCCGCTCCGGGCTCTCGACCGCGCTCGCCGCCGTCTACGCCCTCGCCACCCTCGCGCTCGCGCTCCAGGCCCCGGCGAGGCTCTTCCTCACCCGCTCGCTGCGCCCGGCGGAGACGGCCGTGCTCACGGCCCTCGTCGCGCCCTCCGTCGCCGGTCTCGCGCTCGTCGCCGAGCGGGCCTCGTACCCGCTGTTCGGCTTCGACCTGGACCTCCTCACGCTGACCGTCCCGCACTTCCACTTCGCGGGGTTCGCCGCCGCCCTGGTCGCCGGGCTGCTCTGCCGCCTCGACGACGGTCCCGCAGCCCGCTTCGCCGCGCTCAGCGTCCCCGCCGGGACACTGCTCGTCCTGCTCGGCTACTTCGTCGACGACTGGGCCGAGCTCGCCGGGGCGGTCGTCCTCACCGCCGGAATGACCACGGTCGCCGTCCTGACCCTGCGCGAACGCCGGGCCGTGGGCACCGACCGGATCACCCGCGGACTGCTCGCCGTCTCGGCCGCGGTCCTCTTCGTCACGATGCTCCTGGCGCTGAGCTGGGCGCTCGGCGAGGCGACCGGCCTGCCGCACCTCAGCCTGACCTGGACGGCGGCGACCCACGGCCTGGGCAACGCCCTCGGCTTCACCGTCTGCGCCCTCCTCGCCCACCGCCGCCTCGCCGCGGAGCGCGAAGCCCCCACCGACGCCTCCCCGAGCCCCTCCCCCACGACCCACCCGCGAACGGAGCTTCCGGCATGACCCGCTTCCTCAGCAGCCTCTCCCGGCCCGCGCGCCCCCGTCCGTCCCTCAGCTACCGCGAGGTCGGGGCCACCGGGACCCCCGACCACCTCCCCGAGGGCTATCACCACCTCCGGCACAGCGCGGTCGTCGGCCACGGCCGGGCCGCCTTCGAGGCCGCCGGCGAGGCCGTCACCACCTGGCGGATGCACCGCGCCTCGGGGGCCGCCGTCCGCGCCGGGGCCGACCGCGCGGCCCCCGGCGTGACCCTGGAGGTGTCGGTGGGCCTCGGCGGGCTCAGGCTCGGCGTCCCCTGCTCGGTGATCTGGACGGCGTACGAGGAGCGGCGCACCGGCTTCGCCTACGGCACCCTCACGGGCCACCCGGAGTGCGGCGAGGAGTCCTTCGTCGTCGGCCTCGAACCCGACGGCACCGTCCGGTTCACGGTCACCGCGTTCAGCCGCCCCGCCACCTGGTACACCCGGCTGGCCGGGCCCGTGGTCCCGGTGCTCCAGCGCGCCTACGCCCGCCGTCTCGGCCGTACCCTCCGGCGTCTCGTCAGGGGCTGATCCCGGGCCGATACTGGAAGCGATGGAGTGGTTCACGGCGCCCGACCTGTGGCTGGGCCGGATCGTCTTCCAGCGAGGTCTCGCCGCGCTGTACTGCGTGGCGTTCCTGTCGGCCGCCCTCCAGTTCCGGGCGCTGATCGGGGAGCGCGGCATGCTCCCCGTACCGGAGTACCTCCGGGCGACCCGGGCGCGGCACACGCCCTCGCTGTTCCACTGGCGCTACTCCGACCGGATGTTCGCCACGGTCTCCTGGTCCGGCGCGGCGGGGGCCCTCGCGCTGGTGGCGGGCGCCGGGGACGCGGTGCCGCTGCCGGTCTCGATGCTTCTGTGGCTGGTGCTGTGGGGGCTGTACCTGTCGATCGTGAACGTGGGCCAGACCTGGTACTCCTTCGGCTGGGAGTCGCTGCTCCTGGAGGCCGGGTTCCTGGCGGTCTTCCTCGGCAACGACGACACGGGACCGCCGGTTCTGGTCCTCTTCCTGCTGCGCTGGCTGCTCTTCCGGGTCGAGTTCGGTGCCGGGCTCATCAAGATCCGCGGCGACCGGTGCTGGCGGAACCTGACCTGCCTCTACCACCACCACGAGACCCAGCCGATGCCCGGCCCGCTGAGCTGGTTCTTCCACCGCCTCCCGCGCCCGCTGCACCGGGTGGAGGCGGCGGCCAACCACGTCGTACAGCTGTTCGTGCCGTTCCTGCTGTTCACCCCGCAGCCGGTCGCCACTTTCGCGGCCGGGCTGATGGTGGCGACGCAGCTGTGGCTGGTGCTCTCGGGCAACTTCGCCTGGCTGAACTGGATCACCATCGTGCTGGCGCTCTCCGTCGTGGACGCCTCGTCCCTCACGGGCGCGCACCCGCGGCCGGACCCGCCGCTCTGGTACGTGGTCGTGGTCGTCGCGCTGACCGTGTTCGTGCTGGTACGGAGCTACCGCCCGGTGCGCAATCTGCTCTCCCGGGACCAGGCGATGAACCGCTCGTACGACCCCTACCACCTGGTCAACACCTATGGGGCGTTCGGCACGGTCGGCCGGATCAGGGACGAGATCGTGATCGAGGGGACCGACGACCCGGTGCCGCACGCGGGCACGGTGTGGCGGGAGTACGGCTTCAAGGGGAAGCCCGGTGATCCGCGCCGGATGCCCCGGCAGTTCGCCCCGTACCACCTGCGGCTCGACTGGCTGATGTGGTTCGCGGCGCTCAGCCCCGGGTACGCGCGCGCGTGGTTCGGGCCGTTCGTCGAGCGGCTGCTCGACGGCGACCGGGACACCCTGCGGCTCCTGGCCCACAACCCCTTCCCGGACGCGCCGCCGGTCTTCGTCCGGGCCCGGCTGTACCGGTACCGCTACACGACCTGGCGCGAGCTCCGCGCGACCGGGGCCTGGTGGCACCGGACGCCGGTACGGGAGTACCTGCCGCCGACCCGGCTGCGGGAGCCCGCGCGCGGGCCCCGCTGAACGCGCCGGTGCCCCCGCGCCGCGAGCGGCGGGGGGGCACCGGGGTGACCTGAGGGGGCTCAGTCGATGCCGGGCAGGATGTGGGGCTCGGCGAGGTCGTCCTCGTAGCCCGCGAGCCGGATCGGGGCCGCGTGGGCCCAGACCTCAAGGCTCCCCAGCTCGCCGTTCCGTCGCGGCCGGTCCTTGTGTTCGACCGGTCTCGGTTCCTGCTTCGTCAGTTCGGGTGTCACCGCGCACTCCTTTGTGTCGCGTACCTGTAGGACATTGCCGGTCGGTCGCGGTGGCGCCGGTCGTCGGGCGGGACCGCGGCCTTGGTGGAAGGCCTGTCCCTGGAAGGCCGTGAGGACGGTGTGTCTCCTCGGTGGCCGACCGTGGACATCAGAGTAACCAAATGAGCGCGCCCGCGCTCTACCGGGCTCCAAAGTGTGACGCGATCGGGTGAACCGAGCCGCAAGAGCGCCCCACCGAACCGGTGGGGCGCTCTTGCGGTGGCCTGGACGCGGGCCGGCGGGGACTACCAGTTGGCGGGGGCGTAGTCCTTGAGGAAGCAGCCGTACAGGTCATCGCCGTCCTCGCCGCGCACGATCGGGTCGTAGACGCGGGCCGCGCCGTCGACCAGGTCGAGCGGGGCGTGGAAACCGGCCTCGGCCAGCCGCAGCTTGTCGAAGTGCGGACGCTCGTCGGTGATCCAGCCGGTGTCGACCGAGGTCATGAGGATGCCGTCGGTGGTGAACATCTCCTCACCGCTGGTCCGCGTCACCATGTTCATGGCGGCCTTGGCGGCGTTGGTGTTCGGGTGCCCCGCGCCCTTGTAGCCGCGGCTGAACACGCCCTCCATCGCGGAGACGTTCACGACGTAGGAACGCCCGCTGGACGCCTTGCGCGCCGCGTCGGCCATGGCCGGGCGCAGCTTGCTGATCAGGATGAACGGCGCCGTGTAGTTGCACAGCTGGGTCTCCAGCAGCTCCACCGGGGAGATCTGCTCGATGCTCTGCACCCAGGTGTTGGAATCGACGACGTCCGGCACGAGGCCGCCCGCGTCGATGGCGGTGCCGTCGAGGTGCCGGGCGATGCTGGCGTTGCCCGCGACCAGGGCCAGGTCCGCGACCTGCTGCGCCTCCAGGTCGCGCACGCCCGCGGGCAGCTCGGACGAGCCGACGAGCTCGCCGACCGCGCCCGAGTTGAACGCGCCGATGACATGGTGGGCGGGCAGCTCGCCGGCGGGCAGCGGCGCGCTCTCGCCGTCGACGAGGGCGGCGTAGGCGGAGGGCAGCCGGCGCACGGTCTGCGTCGCGTTGTTGATCAGGATGTCGAGCGGACCGGCCTCGGTCATCTGGTCCGCGAGCGCCACCGCCTGGGCGGGGTCGCGCAGGTCGATGCCGACGACTTCCAGGCGGTGCATCCAGTCCCCGGAGTCCTCCATCGCCTTGAAGCGGCGGATGGCGTCCTTGGGGAAGCGCGTGGTGATGGTGGTGTGGGCGCCGTCGCGCAGCAGCCGCAGCGCGATGTACATGCCGATCTTGGCCCGGCCGCCGGTGAGCAGGGCGCGCTTGCCGGTGAGGTCGGTGCGGGCCTCGCGCTTGGACCGGTTCAAGGCCGCGCAGTTCTGGCAGAGCTGGTGGTAGAAGTAGTCGACCTCGACGAACCGCGTCTTGCAGACGTAGCAGGACCGGGGGCGCTGGAGTATCCCGGCGATCCGGCCCTCCTCGGTGACGGAGGAGGGCAGGATGCCCTCGGTCTCGTCGTCGATGCGCTGCGCGGAACCGGTGGCCGTGGCCTCCGTGACCGCCTTGTCGTTGGCGGTCTTCGCGGCCCGGCGCTCCTGGCGGCGGCGCTGCTTCACCGTCCGGTAGATGCCGGCGGTGGCGCGCCGGACGCGGATCGCGTCCGGGTGGTCGACGTCCAGCTTGTCGAGCTCGTCGAGGACGCCGAGACAGACGGCCAGGCGTTCGGGGTCGACGCCCGGCCCGTAGTCCTGGGTTTCTTCGGTCACCGTCATGGCCTTCGGGTTCCTCGTTCGCTCGTACGCCGTTCGTGGGCGGGTCGCCGTTCGCGGGCTTTCGAAACTGCAACTTTACGGAGCGGGGGGCCGCGCCTCCAAACCCGTTCGGGGGGCGTGGTCGAAGACACAGTCTCCGCAGAGTCCGGCCCCGGGACAGCGGTAGTAGAGGCAGCAGCTGACGCGGCGCAGCCGGGGACCCCGTACGGTGCCGGCGAGGTCGGGGTGGTCCAGCAGTCCGGAGACCAGGGCGGCGGCCCGCTCGGCCACGTCCGGGCGGCCGTGGGCGCGGGCCCACCGGGTCAGTTCGCGCAGCGCCCCGGCGAGGGCGGAGCCCGCGTTCCCCCAGAGCAGGCGGCGGGAGATCCGTCCGTCGCGGCCGAGGGCCGCGTGCAGCGGTACGAGATGGGCCTCCTGGACGGCCGCGCGGAGTGCGTCCACGGTCGCGGGGCGGGTCCCGGAACCGGACCACCACAGGTCGTCGGGTGAGGACAGCGCCCCGTCCCAGTGCAGCCCGGCGGGGTCGAGGTCGGGGAAGCGGCCGTGCAGGGCGGCCGGGCCGAGCGCCGTCGACCAGAGGCGGGCCGCGAGCCCGAGGTGGGCCACCGAGGCGCCGACGCGCCGCTCGGGGGCGCCGAGGCGGGCGGCGACCCGGTCCACGCGCGCGTGGAGGGGGCCGTCCTCCCCCGCGTACAGGAGGGCGAGGGGGCGGTGCGCGCCGCCGGTCTCCGGCGGGGTGGTCCGCAGGGCGAAGAAACCGCCCACCGATCCGCTCTCGACGAGATCCACCAGCGGTCCCCCTGCCTGTCTGCGCGTCTGTGCGTCTGTCTCTGGCTGTGCCGGATTCTCCGCCACCGTAGCCCGCCCTCCCCGGCCCCCGATACGGCTCGAAAAAGACGCTTTGCACCCGTTCCGACCTGCGCGGGTGTACATCTCCGGGCGTACGCGGGGCCCGCGTACTACGTCGGTGGTATCCGCGAAGACGTCCCCTGGGACGACGACGCGATCGGCCGGGAAGAGAGATCGTGGAAGGTATGAGTCCCCTCGTGCTGTCCGTCCTCCTGGCCCTGGTCTCGGCGGTCGCCTACGCGGGCGCGGCGATCGTGCAGGAGCGGGTCGCCGCCTCCGTCGGCGGCCCGCGCTACGCGCCGCTGCGCAATCCGGCCTGGTGGGGGTCGGTCCTGCTCAACGGCGTCGGCGCGACCCTGCACGTCGCGGCCCTCGCGTACGGCCCCCTGAGCCTGGTCCAGCCGATGGGCGCCCTCACGATCGTGTTCGCGCTGCCCATGGCGGCCCTTTTCGTCGGCCGCAGGGCCGGCCGGCCAGCCTGGCGCGGCGCCGTCATGGCCACGGCGGGCCTCGCCGGACTCCTGAGCCTCACGAGCGGCGCCGAGGGACGGACCCTGGCCGACGGGGACCGGTGGCTGCTCACGGCCTGCACCTTCGGCGTGGTGGCCGGCCTGTTCACGGCGGCGCACCTGGTGGGCCGGTCGGCGCTCCGGAGCATCGTCCTCGCGGCGGCGGCGGGCGTCTCCTTCGGCATCGCGTCGGTCTTCACGAAGGCGGTGGCCGAGGAGTGGACGCCCGAGGCGCCGTTCGCCGAGTGGACCGGGCTGCTGGTGCTCTCGGCCCTGGCCGTCACCGGTCTGTTCCTCTCCCAGGCCTCGTACCGGGGCGCCGGTCTCGCCGCCCCGCTGGCCACCGTCACGGTGGTCAATCCGGTCGTCGCCGCGGCCGTGGGTCTGACCCTGTTCGGCGAGAGCTTCCGCTACGGCGCCGCCGGCACGGTCGCGGCGCTGATCTGCGGCGCGGTGGCCGCGGGCGGCCTGGTGCAGCTGACGCTCGACCGGATGACGGACCCGGCCGAGTCGCTCGCGGCGTCGGATCCGGCGCGGAGCCCGGGGACGGGACCGGGCGCGGGATCCGGCACCGGACCGGGCCGGATCGACGACACCACTCCCAGGGCGTCAGAAGGTGACTCCACGGGCCCTGAGGTAGGCCAGGGGGTCGATGTCGGACCCGTACCCGGGACCCGTCCGCACCTCGAAGTGGAGGTGCGGTCCCGAGCTGTTGCCGGTCGACCCTGAGCGGCCGATGCGCTGGCCGGCGTGCACCCGCTGGCCTTCGCGGACGGCGAGCGCGGAGAGGTGCGCGTACTGGCTGTAGCGGCCGTCGTCGTGGCGCAGGACGATCTGGTAGCCGTACGCGCCGCCCCAGCCGGCGGAGACGATCCGGCCGCCGGACACCGCCTTGACGGAGGTGCCGGTGGGCACGGGGAAGTCGACGCCGGTGTGGTAGCCGCTGGCCCAGGAGGAGCCGGGTTTGCCGTAGCGGGTGCCGATGCCCGCGGAGACGGGGGCGGAGTAGCGGTCCTCGTCGGTGGTGGCGGGCCTGGGTCTGGGCTTGGGCTTGGCGGCCGGCTTGGCCACCGGTTTGGCGGCCGGCCTCGTGGGCCGGGTCACCGGCTTCGTGGCGGGCTTGGTCACGGGCCTCTCGACGGGCTTCGTCGCCGGGTGCACGGCGGCGGGGCGGGTCCGGGGCACGGTGGGCCGCGCGGAGGGCCGTACGGGCGGAGCCGTGGCGGAGGGAACCTTGGGGAGAACCGTCCTCGCGGCGACGGCGGACTTCACTTCCGGCGTCTTCCCGGCCTGCGCGGGCTTCTTGGCCTGCGCGGGCTTCTTGGCCTGCCCCGGCTTCGCCGCCTGTGCGGACTTCTCCCCCTGCCCCGGCTTCTCGGCCCGGGCGGGCTTCTTCGGTGCGGCGATGCGCAGGGTCAGGCGCTGGCCGGGGAGGATGAGGTCGGGGTCGTCGCCGACGACGGGCCGGTTGCTGTCGTACAGCCCCTTCCAGCCGCCCTGGACCCGCTCTTCGAGGGCGATCTTCGACAGCGAGTCGCCGGGCGTCACCGTGTACATCTCACGGACGGTGGGTACGGCGGTCGGGCCGACGTTCCTGGCCTGGTGCGAGGCCTCGGCGGATAAGGCCCGCTGCCCCGGCATGGAGGCGGTCTTCATCGTGTTCCCGCCGCCGGACGGCTTCGCCGCCGTCCTGCCGTCAGGGGTGACGTCGGGTGCCTCCCCGCCCCGGGCGAGCCCCGCACGGGGGCCGCACGCGGGCCAGGCGCCGGGCCCCTGGCCCTTGAGGACGCGTTCGGCGATCGCGATCTGCTGGTCCTTGGAGGCCAGGTCGGCGCGCGGGGCGTAGTGGGTGCCGCCGTACCGCTCCCAGGTGGACTGGCTGAACTGGAGGCCGCCGAAGTAGCCGTTGCCCGTGTTGATCTGCCACTGGGAGGTCGACTCGCAGGACGCGACCTTCTCCCAGACGTCGAGCGAGGCGGCGTGCACGGTGCCCGCGCCGATCAGCGGCAGCGCCATGCCGGCGCCTCCCGCGGTGACGGTGAGCGAGGCACGGTTGATCCGGCTCGGCTGGTGGCGGCGGTGACGTCCGCGTACGGCCATGGGCCCCCCTTGAACACAGCGACAGCCGTCCAAGTTAGGGGTGAAACACGCTCCGTGACAAGCGATACGCGAAACCTCAAGGGCCTTGACTCAGCTCGGCATTCACGCGGGACGCCGGCCGGCGGGGCCCGGCTGGGGCTGAGGCTCGGGTTCCGGTACGGGCCCGCCGGGCTGAGGAGCCGGGGAGGGATCGGGGTCCGGAGGGACCGGGACCGGGCTCGGCGGCGGCACCGGAGGCGGCGAGGGGGCCGGCGGGGGGATGGGCGAGGGCGGCAGCGGATCGGGGAACGGGTGAGTCATGGCGGGACCTCTCGGTCGACGGGTTCCGTCCTTCTCCAGGGTGGCCCGCCGGGCCGGACGGCGCCCGCCGGGGCCCGCCCTTCGGGTCGGAACGGGGTCAGTCCCGCCCCGCGCGAACCGCGGCCGAGGCGGCGACCGCCTCGGCCGCCGCCGCGAGCCCGAGGCGTGGACTCGCCAGAACGGGCCGCCGGGTGGACATCCGCTCCACGGCGTCGGCCATCGACGCCTGGGCGAGGACGACGACGCTGTCCTCCGACAGGGGCGCGCGGTCCACGGAGGCCGCCACGGCGTCGAGGTAGCCGTCCCGGTCCCCCGCCTCGAACAGCTCCCACGCCCCCTCGACCACGACGGTGCTCACGAACGAGGGCTCCGGTCCGGACTCCTCCGCGATGAGGGAGACGGTGGGCTCCAGGGTGGAACGCAGGGCGGCCACCACGACGACGCGGCGGTACCGGGCGGCCTCGGCGGCCATCGGGCGGTCCACGCGCAGCACGGGTACGCCGAGCGCGCCCGCTTGGCGCTCGGCGGTCCCGCCGATCGTGGAGCAGGTGCAGAGCACGGCGTCGGCGCCGTCCGCGACGGCCGCGGCGAGCGCGGCGGCCACCGGCCCGGCGACCGCGTCGGACCCGGAGGACCGGGCCCGACGCAGCAGCTCCTCGTCGACGAGATGACGCAGGACGAGCCCGGGGTGGTACCGGTCGCGCAGCCCGTCGAAGACGGGGACGTGGACCGGCGAGGTGTGGAGCAGCGCCAGGGTGCCGGCCGGAGTCACCACAGGTCCGGGGTGGCTTTCAGCTGGCGCTTCGCCTCGCGGACGACGTCGGACGGGGGCACCGGGGCCTCGTCCGGGTGGCGCTCCGCCCATACGGCGGCGTACGGGCAGAGTGGTACGACGGGGACGCCCTCGGCGGCGGCGATGGCGTAGAACTCGCGTACGAGCGCCCCGGCGATCCCCTTCCCCTCGTGCGCCTCCTCGACGATCGTGTGCACGGCCACGAGGGCGTGGGGTTCGACGTCGAGGACGAAGTAGACGACGACACCGACGAAGGTGTCCCCGTCGAAGGCCTCAAGACGTCCGTTCGGGCGGTCGTCGCGGATGTTCGGCTCGGCCATGTGGCGGTGCTCCCTGGACTCGGTCGGACGGGACCCGTACGCGAACCCGCGCTCAGACCCGTACGGGTACGGACTCCGAGGCGCCGGATTCCGCGGCGGGGGCGGGCACGGCGTGCGGACCGCGCACGGTGTCGCTCCCGGGGACGGGCGCGGACGCGTCGGTCCCGAGTTCCACGATGCGGTTGTCGCCGTCGACGTGCACGACGCGCGGGACGAACGTCCGGGCCTCCGCGTCCTCGACCTGCGCGTAACTGATGAGGATCACGAGGTCGCCGGGGTGTACGAGGTGCGCGGCGGCGCCGTTGATCCCGATGACACCGGAACCGCGCTCACCCTCGATGACGTAGGTCTCCAGCCGGGCCCCGTTGTCGATGTCGACGATGTGCACCAGCTCACCGGGTAGCAGGTCGGCCGCCTCCATCAGCTCGGCGTCGACGGTGACCGATCCGACGTAGTGCAGATCCGCTTGGGTCACGGTCGCACGGTGAATCTTCGACTTGAATATCGTTCGCATCATCGAGGTACTCCTGGACATAGGCTCCCTGCCTGCGTTTTTGCAGGTCAAGGGCTGTTTCATCACCCTACAACGAGTCGCATGTTCGGGCAGCGTTCCCCAGGTCTTTCAGGACTCATGCTGACCACTTGCTGACTTTCCTGACACGTCATCAGGCAGGAGCGAGGGGGCTACCCCCACCCCTCCGGACCCGACCACGGCGACCCCACAAGCCTACGCAGCAGTCGTCCACGGGCCCCCGTGATCGCCGTCACCCCGACGGACCGACGACGCCCCGCCCCCTGCATCCGCGAGGGAACCTCCCGCCACCGCAGGACCCTCCAAACGGCGCGGCAACCTAGCAGCGAATCCCGGGCCAGCAAAGCCGACGATCCTCATGACCATGGCCATAGCCCGCCCCGTGACTCTTGTAGTGACACAGGGCGGCCGCCAAGAACTTTCGGAATCCGGCCAGAGCACAGCACGACCCGCCACTGCGATCAGCCACAGGCCAGCCTCAAGGAGCCCTCTCAACCATGGAACCGCAGCCGCACCCCTCCGAAAACAGCCGACCGCGCAGGCTCCAGCCCACCGAGCCCGCCCTTATGGACACTTCCGACGTCGCCACGATGCTCAATATGTCCACGAGCTGGGTTTACAGGGAGGCGTCGAAGCTGGGCTTGAAGGGATACAAGCTCGGCCGAGGCAAGAATGCCAAGGTCCTGTACAAGAGGGCTGAGCTGCGCGTCAACGGCGGCGCGCGGAAGACCCCCGCGCGGGCGGGGACGACGAGTGTTCGGCGTACAGGCGGCGGATGCGGACACCTTCCCGTCCGCGCAGTTGCTGCATGGTCAGTTGGGAGACGTCCTCGCCCGGGAACCGTTTGGCGTACATTCTGCGGGCGACCTGGAGGCGTTCTTTGGGTCGGGTGACCAGCCATGCCTGGCGGAGTACGAGTTGGGATCCGCGGCTGGGGCCGATGCCGGCCGCATCCATGCGTACGCCATGCTGACCGACCCAGCACACGGCGGTGCCTGAGCCGGCGAGCAGGGCGACGGCGGCGTGGGTAACGCGGGTGCCAGGGCCGATCAGCAGGACTGCGAGAAAAGCTGCGGGGACGCGGACGGTGCGTTCCTTGTTGACCAGGATGACGGCGTTGTCGTCCCGGTCGATGTAGCAGCGTTCGGCGTAGAGGCTGGAGACTCGATCGTCCATCCGGTGCGGGTCCTGGGGGCCGGCTCTCCACCAGGGGTCAGCCATGGGGCCGCTCCTCGGGCAGAGGGGCCAGGGTGAGCAGGCCACAGCCGTCGTGACTGACCACGAAGATCCACCTCGCGGCCGACGGCCGGTGCCGGCCACTGGCGTTCGTCCTCACCCCCCGTCAGGCCGGCGACGCACCCGCCTTCACGGACGTCATGGTCCGGCTGCGCGTTCCCCGCCCTTTTGGACGGCCCCGCACCAGGCCGGACCTGGTCCTGGCCGACAAGGCGTATTCCTCCCGCGCGATCCGCGACCACCTGCGCGGACGCAGCATCCGCACGGTGATCCCGGAACGGGCCGACAAGCAGGCCAACCGCATGCTGCGCGGAGTGCGAGTATCTCAACAGGGTTTCTTCCGCTGGCAGTTAGGGAGATGGCGCGTGATTGAGACGGTGGTTCAGATAGTCACTCAGGTCGCTGGGGGGGCGCTGACCGTGGTGGGGACCGGGGTGGGGCAAGCGGTGTCGGATCTGGTGCGTGAGCGGCTTGGTGGTAGTGAGGGTGGCCGCTCGGCGATTCAGGCCGTCGAAGCCCGGCCGACGGACCCGGGGGCCGCGGCAAGGCTCAGGGCCTCCCTCCAGGCGGAGATGGACGCCGACCCGGAATTCACGCGGCGGATCGCCGCGGCGCTGGCCGCCGGGCCCCCGCCGGCCGAGCTCCCGAAGGTGACGTCCGGCAGCATCACCATCGACGGCTCAACGGTCAGGGGCCGCAACACCATCTCTTTGGGGCCCGTTACCGTCAATATCACCCGCAACAACCGCTACTCCCTGCTCGCCGCAGCACTGGTGCTGGTCGCCCTGCTGGCCTTGGGCCTCTACGGCGGAGCTCGGCTCATCGCGGGTGACGACGCCGGGCAGCGGAAGTCCGTGACCCCGCTGAGTGATGCCGTCGCCCTGCACGTGCTTCCGGACCTGGCCAGCCTGCCGGCGGGTTGGACCCAGCCCAAGGCGCCCGACATCGGGGGAGCGCAGGTGCCGGAAAGCGCGGGGCTTTCCTACTTCGCCTCCGTCGATTTCCTCATGGGCGATCCCGACGCCGACCTTCACATACGCGTCGCAGCGTTCACCAGTGCGCAGAAGGCCCACGCCTTCCACCGCAAAACCGAGGAAGCCGAGAGTGAAGGCGGTGGTGGGCCCGCAGGATCGCTGCCCCGTGTCGGAGACGAAAGCTTCGCCGGGTCGTTTCCCAGCACGAACGGAGAGGCGGCCGGTTCCGCCATGTCTTTCCGCGTGGGCACCGTCCTCATCCTCGTTCAAGGTGAGGACACTGACGGACGGCCGTTCAACGGCACTTGGCTCAAGGGCCTCGCCACCATGATGGCGGAGCGAGCGCAGCAGGCTCAGAACGGCCAGGAACCCTCAGCGTCCGTGCGCAATACCTAGTGCTCTGACCGGGAAGGTTCGCCGGGTTGCTCGTGGTGCTGGTTGGAAATGCCTTCCCGGACCAGTGGGGAGGAGGGATGGCGCAACCGGTCCGGGTTCGTGGGCTGACCGAGCAGGAGAGGCAGAAACTGCAGCAGGTCGTGCGGCGGGGCAGTACCAGCTCGGTGCGGTTCCGGCGGGCGATGATGCTGCTGGCATGCTGGCGACCTGCACCGAAAGGAATATCACCCGCCAACTAGGGCGTTTCCTTCGGATCATCTGATCGTTGGTTGATGTGTGTCGTTGACTGACGCCCAGTGGGCGAGGATCGAGCCGTTGCTGCCGGATCGGACTCCGAAGCGGGGTGGGCGGTGGCGGGATCACCGGCAGGTGATCGACGCGATCGCGTTCAAGTACCGCACCGGCACTCCGTGGATGGACCTGCCCGAGCGCTTCGGCTCGTGGAAGGGGGCCCACAACCGGCTGCGGAAGTGGGCGGCCGACGGAACTTGGGAGAAGGTCTTCACCGCCCTGCTCGCCCAGGCCGACGCCGAAGGCGACCTCGACTGGGTCGTCTCGGTCGACTCCACCATCGTCCGGGCTCATCAGCACGCCGCCGGAGCCCGTCAAAAGGGGCCCCGGCCGGCGAGCCGGACGGCCATGCCCTCGGACGCTCCCGCGGCGGGCTGACCACGAAGATCCATCTCGCCGCGGACAGCCGATGCCGGCCCCTGGCGTTTCTCCTTACGCCGGGGCAGGCCGGTGACGCACCGGCGTTTCCCGAGGTCATGGCCCGACTGCGGGTGCCGCGGCCGATCGGCCGACCCAGGACCACCCCGGAGGTGGTCCTGGCCGACAAGGCCTATTCCTCTCGTGCGATCCGCGCCCATCTCCGCCGACGTGGGATCCGGGCGGTGATCCCGCAACCTTCCGACCAGGCCGCGAACCGCAAACGGCGTGGCCAGTTCGGCGGCCGTCCGCCGGCCTTCGACCGCGAGGCCTACAAACAGCGCAACACCGTCGAGCGGTGCATCAACAAGATCAAGCAGTGGCGCGGTCTGGCCACCCGTTACGACAAGACCGCCACCATCTACCTCGCAGGACTCCACATCGCCGCCATCTTCATCTGGTCAGCGAGATGAGCCGAAAGAAACGACCTAGGCCGCATACGTCGGCCTGGGAGGGTGAGGGTGCCCAGGCCGCGTACGTCGTGACGCGGGAGGCCGGCCAGGGCCCCGGCCGGCGAGCCGGCGCATCGTGCCCTCGGACAGTCCCGCGGCCGACTGACCACGAAGATCCACCTTGCCGCCGACGGCCGCTGTCGCCCGCTCGCCTTCGTCCTCACGCCCAGCCGGGCAGGCGACGCACCCGCGTTCCCTCAGGTCATGGCTCGTCTGCGGGTGCCATCCTCATCCGGTCGGGCGGATGACCCGGCGGTGCGGCTACCCTGCCCGTTCGAGCGTGACGTCGATCTCGATCGGAGCGGACCGCCACAACGCGCTCAGGAGCGGGTCCTCGTCGATGAAACGGCGTGTGGCCGCGAGCGCATCCGCTCTGGGCTTGCCGATGGCAGCGTCAACGAAACCCGTGTCCCCACCACCACTGATGTGCAGGTCCGCCCAGGCGGGATCCTCGGCGAAGCACGCCTGGAACTCCACCTTCCAGTACAGCGGCTGCCAGTACGGATCCTGCCGGTCGCCGTACTCGTTGACCGTCAGCAGTCGTCCGAGGGACAGTGCGGGCCGGTTCCCGGTCCAGTCCCAGACGCCCCATCCCACGATGAAGACGTCTCCGCCGTCCTCGGGCCCCTCAATGCCCTCGACCGGTACCTGTACGAACTCCCCAAAGGCAGCCCAAGCCGCCTCCATGGTGCAGGCGCCAGCGGCGACGCCATGTCGACCCAGTATCTGCTCGAACGCTGCGGCGCTGGACCGCCAGGAGATGGACATGCCGCCAGGCTAGCTGCACCGATCATCCCCTCCAGATGCACTACAGAGGTCCCCGCTTCCCTTCGTGATCCACAGGAACGGCCTAGCCCTCAACGCCACACTCGGCTGGTCCTGGGCCGACCCCATCGCCGCCCTGGTCATCGCCGCCATCGCGGTCAAGGAAGGCCGCGACGCCTGGCAGGGCAAGGGCTGCTGCGCACCCACCACCCACACCCCGGCGCCCGCCGGGGCCGAGGCGGACGCGTGCGGCTGCAAGCCGGGCTGCATCTGCTGCTCATGAACTTCTAGTTGCCGGTTCGCGCTCCCCACACCCGATCCGTCGACGGTGAATGACTGGGAAAGAGCCAGCGTTCCAACCGTGCACTATTCGCTGCGAGAGGCGGCCGGCGCGGTCGTGCCTACTTCGGGTCGCGGTTGAACTGTGCCGTCGACCAGCGGTAGCCGAGGGCGATCAGGCCGACGCACCAGGCGAGGGCGAGCCACCCGTTGTGGCCGATCTCGGTGCCGAGGAGGAGGCCACGGAGGGTCTCGATGGCCGGGGTGAAGGGCTGGTACTCGGCGATCGGCCGGAACCAGCCCGGCATCGTCTCGGCCGGGATGAAGGCGCTGGAGATGAGCGGCAGGAGGATCAGCGGCATGGCCATGTTGCTTGCCGCCTCCGGGTTCGGGCTGGCCATGCCCATGCCGACCGCGATCCAGGTGAGGGCCAGGGCGAACAGCGCGATCAGACCGAACGCCGCCAGCCACTCCAAGGCCGTGGCGTCCGTGGACCGGAAGCCGATGGCCACGCCGACGGCGCCGACGAGGACCACGCTGGCGACCGACTGGAGCACGCTGCCGGCGACGTGCCCGACGATCACCGAGCCGCGGTAGACCGCCATCGTGCGGAAGCGGGCGATGAGGCCCTCGGTCATGTCCATGGAGACGTACACCGCGGCCCCGATCACGGTGCTGCCGACGGTCATCAGCAGAATGCCCGGGACGATGTAGGCGATGTAGTCGGAGCGGTCGGCGCCGCCGCCGGCGATGCCCGCGCTCATCACGTCGCCGAAGATGTAGACGAAGAGCAGCAGCATCATGATCGGCGTGAGCAGCAGGTTCAGGGTCCCCGACGGGTAGCGCCACGCGTGCAGCAGATTGCGGCGCAGCATCGTGTGCGAGTCGCGGACAGCGAGGGAGAGAGCACTCATCGGGCGTCCTTCCTGAGCTGGTCAGGGACGTTGCCTTCGCCGGTCAGGGCGAAGAACACGTCGTCGAGGTCGGGGGTGTGTACGGTCAGTTCGTCCGCCTCGACGCCGACGGAGTCGAGCCAGTCGAGAATGGAGCGCAGTTCGCGCTGACTGCCGTCGCTGGGAATGGACAGCGACAGCGCCTCGTCGTCCCGGGTGACCTCGCGCAGGGTGTCAGCGGCGGACTGGTAGGCGCCCGGGTCGGTGAAGCGGAGTCGGATGTGCCCGCCCGGGATCAGCCGCTTGAGCTCTTCGGCGGTGCCCTCGGCGGCGATCTTGCCGTCGTTCAACACAGCGATGCGGTCGGCGAGTTCGTCGGCCTCCTCCAGGTGCTGGGTGGTGAGAAAGACGGTGACGCCGTCGGAGACGAGGCCGCGGATGATGCCCCACATGTTGTGGCGGGAGCGGGGGTCGAGCCCTGTCGTCGGCTCGTCGAGGAAGATGATCCGCGGGCTGCCGACCAGCGTCATCGCAAGGTCGAGGCGGCGCTTCATCCCGCCGGAGTACGTGGAGGCCGGCTTCTTCGCGGCGTCCACCAGGTCGAAACGCTCCAGGAGTTCGGCGGCGACCCGCCGCCCCTCACGCTTGGACAGGTGGTGTAGGTCGGCCATGAGGAGCATGTTCTCCTCGCCCGTGATCAGGCCATCGACGGCGGAGAACTGCCCGGTGACGCCGATCGCGGCGCGGACCGCCTGCGGGTCGGCGGCCAGGTCGTGCCCGCCGACGCGCAGGTCACCGGCGTCGGCGGTGATGAGGGTGGAGAGGATCTTGACGGCGGTGGTCTTGCCGGCGCCGTTCGGGCCGAGCAGCGCGAACACAGACCCGGCGGGGATGCGCAGATCTATGTCGTCGAGGACGAGCTTTTCGCCGTATGACTTGCTCAGCCCGACGGCGGAGATTGCGGTCGGCGACGGGTGACCGCCAACCTTTATGGTCGCGGGCATGACAGATGAAGGCATGGAGGCGTCCTTTCGGACTCTGAAGACGCAGGGGGGAGCCGTTTCGCAACTCGGATTGAGCGACTGTCCGTAACTGCACGTCAGTCGCGTCGTCTTGAGGAAGGGGGTCGAGCGGCCCGCCACCGGAGTCCTGCCCGCCGGGGCCGCGGGCAGGACTGAGCCAGGTCTCGCCAGCCTGCTCGACCACCTCGATGGACAAGTTCTGCGGCGGCTTCTGGTGGCTGGTCGGCCCACGCCTGTTCGCGTTGCGCCGAGGCGGACGAACCGCGCGTGCGGGCTACGCCCACCGGCATGAGGCGATGGGGGCTACTTCTGGGCCGTGCCGGGTTCCCCGGTGATGGACTCCTGATAGACGTCCGCGTAGGTGGGAGAGTCCTTGATCAGGTCGTCGCAGAACGCGGCGACGTCCTTACCGATGAGCTCCAGGACCCTCTTGCCCGAGGCGACACCCTCCTCGAAGAAGTCGACGATCCCAGGGAGCAGGGGCCCGTCCGGCAGGTCGACCGGTCCGACCTTGAAGAAGTACTTCTCCATCTCCTTGTAGACGATCTGGTAGTCCGGCGGGAGCGCCTTGACCCGAGCCTTGTGCGCCCGCCACTGCTTCTTGCCCTCGATGATGTCCTGGATGCCCATGTCAGCCTCCCAGCCGGCTCAGTTTCCTTGCGACGTTCCTGTTCAACTGCTCGCGCCACCCGTCGCGATAGGTTCGGGCCCCTTCTCCACCGGCCAGCGCCGTGCAAAAGCCCCCGATGTCGTCGCCGAGGACCTCGTGGACGCCCTGTCCGTCCGCCGCTGCCTCTTCGAGCAGCCCCAGGGCAGCGTCGAGGATCGGCATCAGGTTGCGGCCGGTGAAGTCCCCATGCGGAAAGAGGTGACCCTTGATCTGCTCCCAGGCCCCCCGGTAGTCGCCGGGCAGGGCCTCGGCCCGGGCTTCGAACGCCTTCCATTCCCTGGTGAGATCACTGCCTGTGACGGTCTCCCAGAAGTTCATCTCCCGCCCTCCTTGAGCCTGTCGATGCGTGATGAGACGTACTGCCATTTCGCCCAGAACTTCGTGAGTTCCTCGCGCCCGGCGTCGTTGAGTGCGTAGAACTTGCGCGGCGGACCGACGCCGGACGGCCGCTTCGTCACCTGGACGAGTCCGTTCCTCTCCAGTCGCACCAAGATCGTGTACACCGTCCCCTCGACGACGTCGGCGAAGCCGAGCTCGTTCAGCCGACGGGTGATGGCGTACCCATAGGTTTCCTCGCTGCCGATGATTTCGAGCACGCACCCTTCGAGCGTGCCCTTCAGCATCTCCGTCAGGTCATCCATCGCGAGTCCTCCTCGGCCCTAGCGGTACTCCGTAGTACCGAGTACCACTACAAAGTATCACCGAGTAGTGGAGGCTGCCAGGGTTCGGGGAACGCGGACCGGACTCTGCGATCCGCGAAGCGCAGGACTTTCACGTCCGACCCTCTGGACGGTGTCAGCGCATCCGGCAATCTCGCTTCACGCGTTGAGCTGTTGCCGAACAAGCGTGTCGATTCGCTGCCACGCAGGAGACGAGGCGTTGACCGTGCCTTGGATCAGTGAAGGGATGTCGGAGTCCTCATCCAGGTGGGGTGGCTCCTCGGAGCCGTAGCGAGTCTTGGTCGCCTCGACGATGCGGCGGGCGAGGTCGTCGATGCGGGGATCCTGGGCGTCGAGGTCATGCGCGTGGTCGTAGTCGAGGAAGAGCTGCCGTAGAACTGGGTCGGCCAAGGACTCGGCCTGGTCGTGGAACAGGGTGATCGCGTGGTCCGGGTGGGTGGCGAAGACGAGGATCCACAGGTCGCGTTGCAGGTCGACCCACTGCGGGGTGAATCCCCAGCGGGCCAGATGCTCCAGGTGGGCAGCGACCTCGGCACGTACCGGTGCCAGCTGCCCGTCGACGAGTCGGCGAAGGCGCACCTGTGTCGCCCGCAGGTCCCGGATGCGCGCGGTGAGCTCCTCGTCGATCTCGCTCAGCGCCTCCCGGAACTCCCCGTCGGTCGCCGATCTCAGCTCTCGGATGCGGGCCAGGGGGACGCCGGCTTCGGCGAGCGTCCGGATCTTGATCAGGTCGATGGCGTCGTCGGCGTCGTATCGCCGGTAGCCGGACGCATCGCGGTCGGGCTCGGGGAGCAGTCCCTTGTCGTGATAGACGCGGATGGTCTTGATCGATACTCCGACATACGCGGCCAGCTGCCCGATGGTGATCACCCGGCCATCGTCGCACTTGACCTTTCCCCTGGGGCAGGGCCGCACCATGGCGTCATGGAGAACACGAACATCGATCGGGAGACCCTGCGCGAGCTGGCCGACGAGGGCAACGAGACCGCGTTGGACCGGCTGGCCGACCTCGCCGACGCAGTCGGCGACCTCGACGAACTGAGCGAACTGCTGGACGAGGGATCCCTGCGCGCCGGGCTCCTCCTCACCCGACGCGCAACCGCGGCCGGCGACCTGCGCGAGCTGCAACGGATCTCCGACGCCGGGTACGACGAGGCCGGGAGCCAGCTGGAGCAGCTGTTGAAGGCATCGGCGGACGAGTACCGGGACTGACCCCGGCTCGCCCGTGTCAGGTGGTCGCCTCGGCCGCCAGGTCCGGGACGGACGGCACGGCGCCGGCGGCCATCCGCAGGGTGACCGTCATCGTCAGGCCGCCGCCAGGGGTGTCCTCCGCGGTCAGACTTCCGCCCATCGCCTCCACGAACCCCCGCGCCACCGCCAGGCCGAGGCCGACTCCCTCGCCGCGCGGGGCGTCGCCGTAGCGTTGGAAGGCGCCGAAGACACGCTCCTTGGCTTCGTCGGGGACGCCGGGGCCGCGGTCGACGACACGCAGTTCCACGCGGTCGGCGAGGGCGCTCGCCGAGACGAGGACGGGCTGCCCGGGTGGGCTGTACTTGACCGCGTTCTCGACGATGTTGGCGACGGCCCGTTCCAGGAGGCCGCGGTCGACGGCCACCATCGGGAGCGTCTCGGGGATGTCGAGCTCGACGCTGTCCTTGGGGACTCCCAGCAGTGCCATCGGCACCACCTCGTCGAGGTCGGTCTCCCGGATGACGGCGGTGACGGTGCCTGTCTCCAGGCGGGACATGTCGAGCAGGTTGCCGACGGGGTGGTCGAGGCGGTCGGCGCCGTCCTCGATGCCTTCGAGGAGTTCGGCCCGGTCGTCCTCCGACCACTCGACGTCGTCGGAGCGCAGGGAGGTGACCGAGGCCTTGATGCCGGCGAGCGGGGTCCGCAGGTCGTGGCTGATGGCTGCGAGGAGTGACGTACGGATCTTGTTTCCCTCGGCCTGCTTCCGGGCCTCCTCCGCCTCGCCGACGAGCCGCTGTCGGTCGAGGACTACGGCTGCCTGGGCGGCGAAGGCGCCGAGTACCCGCCGGTCCTCGGCGGGCAGCATCCGGCCGGTGAGCGCGAGCGCGAGGTGGTCGCCGACGGGCATGTCGACGTCCGCGTCCTCCGGACGGTCGCACGGCCGGTGGCCGACGACGGCGACGCAGGTCCACGGCTCCGTCTCGTCGAGGCGTTCCAGGAGGGCGACCGACTCCATGGAGAAGGTCTCCCGGACCCGTTCGAGGAGCGCTTCCAGCGTCGTCTCGCCCCGCAGTACGCTCCCGGCGAGGAAGGACAGGGTCTCCGACTCGGCCCGCAGGCGGGCGGCCTGGTGCGTCCGGCGCGCGGCCAGGTCCACGACCGAGGCCACTGAGATCGCCACCCCCACGAAGATCGCCAGGGACGGCGGGCTCCTGCCGGTCTGTCGCACCCACGCACTCTCCTTCCATCATGCGCGCCGACCTCCGCCGCGCTCTGCGATGCCGGAACCGCACAGCGTGGCCGCCCGGCTCGCACAGACTGTACGAGCCGGGCCACGAAGGCGGAACCGGCTGCGTCTCCTTCTGGACATGCGAGGAACGGGCCGACGCCCACGCAGACTTTGACGCGTTCCTGACGTCTCGCCCTGCATCCGGCACTCCCCCACGGACGTCCTGCCGAATGCCGAGAACGAAATTCAAGAGGGAGTGAGCCGTCATGGATGGCGCAGTCGTCGGAGCCGTGATCACCGTCGTCTTCATCCTGCTGTTGTTGCGCAGCGGGTTGCGCGTGGTCAATCAGGTCGAGCGAGGCGTCGTGTTCCGCCTCGGCAAGGCGCTGCCTGGCCACCGACAGCCCGGCATCACCTTCCTGGTCCCCTTCGCCGACCGGATGCGGAAGGTGAACGTCCAGGTCGTGACCCTGCCGATCCCTACACAGGAGGGCATCACCCGGGACAACGTCTCGGTCAAGGTTGACGCGGTCGTCTACTTCCGGGTCGTCGATCCGGCACAAGCCACGATCGAGGTACAGGACTACGTCTTCGCCGTCGGCCAGGTCGCGCAGTCCTCCCTCCGCTCGATCATCGGCAAGAGCGACCTGGACGATCTCCTCTCCGACCGCGAACGACTCCACGAGGGCCTCGCGTTGATGATCGACAGCCCGGCGGCCGGCTGGGGCGTCCACATCGACCGGGTCGAGATCAAGGACGTACAGCTGCCGGAGTCGCTCAAGCGATCGATGTCCCGGCAGGCCGAGGCGGAGCGAGAGCGGCGGGCCCGAG
The DNA here is from genome assembly GCF_036634195.1 of Streptomyces sp. P9-A4. Taxonomy (NCBI): domain Bacteria; kingdom Bacillati; phylum Actinomycetota; class Actinomycetes; order Kitasatosporales; family Streptomycetaceae; genus Streptomyces; species Streptomyces sp. P9-A4. The sequence goes on along the minus strand of NZ_JAZIFY010000001.1, from coordinate 6,741,383 downwards.
TGATCACCGCGGACGGCGAGTTCCAGGCCGCTCAGCAGCTGGCGAACGCGTCGCGGATCATGGCCGACACCCCGGAAGCCATGCAACTGCGCCTGCTGCAGACAGTCGTCGAGGTCGCCGCGGAGAAGAACTCCACGCTCGTCATGCCCTTCCCGGTGGAACTTCTCCGCTACTTCGACCGCGCCGCCCGCCAGTTCGGCAAGGAGGACGCACCGGAGAAGCACGTGGTGCCCGGCGACGTCCCGGAGCAACTCCCTTCCCGGGAGTAGGAACTCTCGCCCTCGTGTCCGGCGGGGACGGACGATGCGCGGCGACGGGGCTGTCGAGCCACCTGGTGTGCCTGCGCGACTCCCGCCGGATCGTCGCATGCCATGAGGTGACTGAAGGCGGCTGTCGGGGAGAGGCCGCTCCACAGGACGCCCCCCAGTCCGGGGCGGCCGTGCCGCCTGCGACGTACGCGGCGACGGCTCCGGCGAGCATCGGGATCCAGCGCTCCAGGCAGCCAACGGTCCGCAGAGGCGCCATCGGCGACCTCATCCCCGCCCTGCCAGGCTCCAGCACCAGCACTCCGGGACCCCGGACGCACCGAACAGCTCGGCGTCTTCCCCGCCTATGCCACCACCTGCGGCCGGACCCTGGTCGACCGCTGGCTCTACCTGCCCAAGTCCTGGACCGAGGACCGCGAACGATGCCGCGCCGCCAAAGTCCCCGACGACCGGGAGCTCGCCACGAAAGACGAACCGTCCCGGCGCATGGTGCTGCGCGCCGTCACCTCGCCGATGCCCATCACCTGGGTCAGCGCGGACGCGCCTACGGGCAGGAGAGCCGCTTCCGCCGGCTGCTGCAGTCGGGCTTCGGCTACGTGCTGCCCGTGCCCCAGCCCCAGCCCCAGCCCCAGCTCACCGCAGGCTGTTCCCGCATCGACGACCTGTTTGTGCAGGCTCAAACCAAGATCTTGACCATGCGCGGCCCAGCCACCTGCTGATCAACCGATTCTCTGCCGTTTCCGCTGGTCGGCGGCCACACGAAGCCTGTACCACCAGCAGACGAAGAATCTGCTGGTGTCCTACTCGCCGAAGAAGCTCGGCTTCTTCTAGGGACACAAAGAGAGGCGCCTGACCTGGGCTTTTACCCGTCAGGCGCCTCTCGACAGCCTCATCCATCACAGCAGCCGACTTGCGTCGGAACTCCCGGTCTATCCCACCCGTAACCCGCTCCTGACCAGCTATTTCCGGTCTATTTCCGGTCCAAGCTCGGCCCACCGGCGGGACTCCCGCCTCGGTTGATACCGCCCCATTCCCCCATCGACTGCCCGATGAGGAGATCGGCCTGCTCCCGGACCCCGCCCAGGAGCTTGGCGTAGAAGCGGAAGAGGACTTCGATGCTCTGGCCGGCCCGGCGGGCGCACTCGGCCGGGTCGACGCCGAAGCGCAACCAGAAGGAGATGCCGGCATGCCGAAGATCGTAGGGCCTCTTGGCCCGGCCTTAGGGGCCGGCCGTCCTGTCCCACGTCGAGTCGAACTGCGGCGGGATGGGCGCAGGCCGGGTCGCGATATCTGCGCGGCGCTTGAGCGAGTGCACCTCATACGCCGTGCCGTCCGTACTGCCTCGCGAGTCCGTTCAAGGCGTATGCGGCGGGTGGGCGGCAGGAGGATCCGCTCTGCCCGGTCGGATACCCACCGCGAACCCTTCTTTGCCGAGCGGTGGATCGCGGGCGCTCCCCGCGATCAGGCCTTCGCACGAGAGGAAGCTCCCGCGGGAGATGGAAGGAAGTTCAACACTCGCGCTCGTGTCGTCAGACGCGTGGCTGCTGCTGCGTGATGCAGTGGATCCCGCCGCCGTTGGCGAAGATCTCGCGGGCGTCGACGAGTTCGATTTCGCGCCCGGGGAAGAGCTTCGCGAAGGTCGCCGCGTTCTCCTCGTCGCGCGGGTCGTCGAAGCCGCACAGCACGACCACGCCGTTGGCGACGTAGTGGTTGATGTAGCTGTAGTCGACCCAGCCGTCGCCGTCGTCCTCCAGCACGGTCGGCGCGGGGATCTCGACGACCTCGAGGGCACGCCCACGCGCGTCGGTGGCGGAGCGCAGCAGCTTGAGGTTCTCCTTCCCGACCTCGTGGTCCGGGTGCGCCGGGTCGGGCTGGGTGTGGCACAGGACCACGCCGGGGCGGGCGAAGGAGGCGATGATGTCGACGTGGCCGCGGGTCCCGTTGACGTCGTAGTCGCGGGTGAGGCCGCGCGGCAGCCAGATGACCTTCCCGATTCCGAGGTACGCGCGCAGTTCGGCCTCTACGTCGTCCTTGGTCCAGCCGGGGTTGCGCCCCTTGTCGAGCTGCACGGTCTCGGTGATCATGACGGTGCCCTCGCCGTCGACGTGGATGCCGCCGCCCTCGTTGACCATGCGCGACGCGTAGCGCTTGGCGCCGGAGAGTTCGATGACCTGCTCGGCGGTGTGCTGGTCGCGTTCCCAGGTGGCCCAGTCCTGCGCGCCCCAGCCGTTGAAGATCCAGTCAGCGGCGGCCAGGTTGCCCGCGCCGTCGGTGAGGAAGGTCGGGCCGCTGTCGCGGATCCAGGCGTCGTCGAGCGGGCGTTCGACGACGGTGAGCGGTGTGTCGACGTACGACGCGATGGTGTCGGCCTCGCCGACGTTGACGACCATGGTGACCGGTTCGTAGCGGGCTATGGTCTCGGCGACCTTCCCCCAGGCGACGCGGGCGTGGTGCAGGTCGTGGTCGCCGCCGTCGAACGTCGCGTTGGACGTGGGCCACGCCATCCAGGTCCGCTCGTGCTCGACCCACTCGGCGGGCATCGAGAAGCCGTCTGCGGCCGGGGTGTTCGTCATATCGGGGTTTCCTTGTCCGTTGCTCGGTGAGGGCGGAGGGTCGTGGGTCAGAGGAAGTACAGGCGGTTGAGGGCGACCGAGTCGGCCGGCTCCGACATGACCGGGTCGCCGTCGAGGGTGACCATCCCGGTATCGGTGGCGACCCGGACCTCGGCGGTGCGGTTGTTGAATCGCATCGCCGCGGGCCCGATCCCGCGCGTGCCGCGCACGCCGACGCGGCGCCGCTTGGTGGGCATCAGGTCGCCGCCGGTCTCGGCGGCCGCCTGGCTGGTGAACGCGACCGACAGCTCCGCCGGGGCTGCGCCGTGGGCGCCGAACTGCGGTCCAAGCACCAAGGGCTCACATGTATCGGTGGAAGCGTTGGGGTCGCCGACGACCCCGTACGCGGGGAACCCGGCCTTGAGTACGAGCTCCGGCTTGGCTCCGAAGTGGTCCGGCCGCCACAGCACGAGGTCGGCCATCTTGCCGGGCTCGATCGACCCGACCTCGTGCGAAAGTCCGTGCGCGATCGCCGGGTTGATGGTGAGCTTGGCGATGTAGCGCAGTACCCGGGCGTTGTCGTGCCGTCCGTCGGCGGGGTCGCCTGCCAGGGGCCCGAGTTCGGCCTTCATCTTGTCCGCCATGGCGAACGTACGGCGGACGGTCTCGCCCGCGCGGCCCATGCCCTGGGCGTCGGACGATGTGATGGGGATGACGCCCAGGTCGTGCAGCACGTCCTCGGCACCCATAGTCCCGGCCCGGATGCGGTCACGCGCCATCGCGGCGTCGCCGGGCAGGTCGGGCTTGAGGTCGTGCGCGGACACGATCATGCCGAAATGCTCGGCGACCGCGTCGCGTCCGAACGGCAGCGTCGGGTTCGTCGACGAGCCGATGACGTTCGCGACCCCGGCCATGCGCATGACGTTGGGTACGTGCCCGCCGCCGCAGCCCTCGATGTGGTACGCGTGGATGGTGCGGCCCTCGAGCACCGCGAGGGTGTCCTCGACCGACAGGCACTCGTTCAACCCGTCGGTGTGCAGTGCCACTTGTACGTCGTGGTCCTCGGCGACGCGCAGGGCGGTGTCCAGTGCCCTCGCGTGTGCGCCCATGTCCTCGTGGACCTTGAAGCCGGACGCGCCGCCCTCGACGAGCGCCTCGTCGAGCGGGCTGCGGCCGGAGGACGAACCGCGAGCCAGGAAGGCGATGTTGACCGGCCAGGCGTCGAACGCCGAGAAGGCGTGCCGCAGCGCCCACGGCGAGTTGACGCCGACGCCCCACACGGGCCCGAACTCCTGCCCGACGATCGTCGTCACGCCCGCGGCGAGCGAAGCCTCCATGATCCGCGGGCTCATCAGGTGGACATGCGTGTCGATGGCGCCCGCCGTGGCGATCAGGCCCTCGCCGGAGACGATCGTCGTGCCGGTGCCGACGACCACGTCCACGCCGTCGAGGGTGTCGGGGTTTCCGGCCCTGCCGATCGAGGCGATGCGGCCTTCGCGGATGCCGATGGACACCTTGCGGATGCCTTGCGCGGCGTCGATGACGACGACGTTGCTGATCACGACGTCGCAGGTCTCGCGGACCGTCTCCGCCTTCAGGTGCAGCCCGTCGCGTGCGGTCTTGCCGAACCCGGCCAGGAACTCCTCGCCGTGCTGTTGCGCGTCCGACTCGATCTCGATGATCAGCCCGGAGTCGCCGAGCCGGATGCGGTCGCCGGCGCGCGGGCCGTACGTCGAGGCGTAGTCGCGGGGATCGAGGAATCCCCCGGTCGCGGCCGTCATGAGACCTCACCTTCCTTGTAGATCCGGGGCTCTGCCGTCACGTCGGTGCCGGTGTCGAGGTAGCCGCAGGCGTGCGCGCGGCACAGTGCCTCGCCCTTCGCGCCGGGCGCGTCCAGCGGCCCGTCGACGAGTCCGGCGAAGCCGATCGCGATGCGCGCGCCGCCGATCGGGACCAGGCCGACCGAGACCGTCGCGCCCACGTCGAAGCGCACCGTGGCGCCGGCGGGGATCGCGGCTCGACGCCCGTAGGCGGCCGAACGGTCGAACAGCAGCCGGGGGTTGGCTTCGAAGAAGTGGAAGTGCGAGGTGATGCTGATCGGCACCTCCGCGGTGTTGCGCACGTCGACGGTCACCACGTCGGCGTCTGCGAAAGGATCGTTCGGGGCGTCCCCGAACAGCACCGCACCGGGCGCCTCGTCACCCAGCGAGCCGGGGCCGGCCTCGTCGGGCTGCGGTGTGGCGAAGCCACCGGTACGCGAACCGCCGGTGTGGCAGGCCCGGTCGATCGGGGTGGGCGGCGCACCCGCCTCTTCGGCGGACCGGAACGGGTCGGTGACCACGGCGAGCCGGGTGGCGTCGTCGAAGACCGCCTCGACCTGGATGTCGCCGACGATGTCGACGACCCCGGGCAGCACGTCGTCGGGGCCGAGCACGCTGCGTGCGAGGTCGATGGCCTCGGCGAGGCGCCTGCCGTCGCGGGCCGCCTCGCAGACGGTGTCGGCGATCAGTGCGTGCGCTTCGGGGACGTTGAGCCGCAGGCCGCGGGCGCGGCGGGCACGCGCGAGCTCGGCCGCCGTGAAGATCAGCAGCCGGTCGCGCTCGGTCGGGGTGAGTCGCATGGAACCTCCGGTTGGTGGGCCGGTCAAGGCAAGAGAGCGAACGGCGTTCCGAAGAAACGTCAACACCGTTTACGTAGAGGGAAGTACGCCGCATTCCCATGGGGTACCTCGGCGGCGATACCGCGCGTCCCGCCTCCTCACCGCGATCGAGGCCACCGACGGCAACCAGGGCGACGGTGGGAATCCGACGCATGCCTCGTCGGCGCCCCCGACTCAGGGCAAGTGGGATAGCGGGTATGCCTGTTCGGCCGTCCCGGTGTGACCGGTCCCGTCGTAGATCAAACCGATGCCGTCGGCGCGCGGGCCGGGCGAGTGCTCCGCTGGGTCCGGCGTCGTTCAGGGGCGGGCCGGGGCGCGCGGGGCGCGGCGGCGGCGGGGGGTGGCGCGTTGGGGCGTCAGGTCGACGGATGGGGTGCCGGGGTCGGGCAGGGGAAGGAAGGGCAGGTCGTCGTCGTAGTGGACGGCGAGGGTGATCTGGCCGGCGGCGAGGCGGCGGGCGTCGGCCAGGCCGAGCGCGGACGTGGAGGTCTCGGTGATCAGCCGGGTGGTGAGGCCGTCGAGCAGTGCGAGGGCGACGGTGGCCACGTCGGCGGGGTCGCAGTCGCGGAAGTCTCCCGAGCGCAGCCCCTCTTCGACCACCGAGACGAGCGGGCGCAGCATGCGTGCGCGGAACTCGGTGAGCGTGGCGGCGAGTTCGGGCGATCCGGAGGAGCGGATCTCCAGTTCGGCCCACAGGCGGCATTCGAGGACGTCGTCGTGGGTGAGCGGGAGTCCGAAGTCGATCAGGTCGGCCAGCCGTTGGGGCGGGGTGTCGCGGTCGGCGTGTCGGGTGCGGCCCGGAAGACGGGCTTCAGCTCGGGTGAGCGAGTGAGCGAGCGCGCCGGTCAGGAGCCGGTCGCGGCCGGCGAAGTGGTAATGCACCAGCGCGCTGGAAACACCGGCGCGGGCGGCGATGTCGGCGATGCGAACGCCGTCGAAGCCGTCCCGGGCGATCAGCTCGACGGCGGCCTGCAGGATGCTCTCCCGCGCGCCGCCGACGGTGTCCGCTGCCACGCCGTCGGTCCTGGTTTCCTGCTCGGTCACGGCATCGATCCTGTCATAACTCTTGTCCCCGGTCTCTAGCTGACCTTAAAGTCAGCCACCTGCCACTGACTTTAACATCAGGGAACGCGGGGAGGGCAACACTCGTGAAACGCCGTGGCGCGACGCTCAGCCCGGCGGCGTGTACAGGACGCGGGTGACGTCGAGATGTTCGCGGGCGACATCGAGGACCCGTCGCACCGATCGCGGCGTCCCGCACCGTCTCGATCACGCTGAGCGGCGACCACACCGCGTTCCCGGGCGACCGCATCCACGCTGCCCCCCTTAGCCGTTCGCCCCGCATGAACCGGAGGACCCCCGTGACCCCCACTGAACCCACCAGAACCGCGACCGACCACGCGCCGCCGCCCGCTTCTCCCGACGCGGCGCACATCGAGACCCGCGGCATCGACTACATCCCCGACCACGAGCGCCACGGCCGCCCCCGCGACCTGCTCTTCGTCTGGGCCGCAGCCAACGTGAACTACCTGTCCGTCGTCCTGGGCGGCACCCTGGTCCTCCTCGGGCTCAACACCTGGCAGGCTCTGCTCGTGGTCGTCCTGGGCAACCTGTTCTGGGCGTTCAACGGCATCCTCGCCATCAGCGGACCGGTCGCCGGCACCCCCTCCAGCGTCCAGACCCGCGCCATCTTCGGCATCCGCGGCAACCGCGTATCAACGGTGATCACGAACTGGTCGGTGTGCGTGGCGTACGAGGCCATCAACCTCGCCATGGGCGCACTCGCCAGCTTCGCGCTCCTCGACCAACTCGGCTTCGCGGTCAACACCGCGACCCGGTGGGCCGTCGTCCTGGTCCTGGCGATCCTCACCATCGTGGTCAGCGTCTACGGCCACTCCCTCATCCTGCGCCTGAGCCCGGCGTTCACCTGGATGCTGACCATCACCCTGACCGTGCTCGCCGGCTTCGTCGTCGCCCACGCCGAGCCCGGACGGCAGCCCGAGGGCGCCCCGCACGGCGGCGGCCTGCTCGCGATGGCGCTGCTCGGCTTCGCCATCATCGCTTCCAACCCGCTGTCCTGGGGCACCGGCGCCGACTACGCCCGCTACCTGCCCGCCGACTCCTCACCGCGCGCGGTGGCCGGATGGACCGCTCTGGGCGGGTTCGTCCCCTCGGTCCTGCTGGGCGCAGTCGGCGTGCTCGCCGGCACCGCCGTCGACATGACCGACCCCCAGGTCTCCCTGGAAGAGATCGTGCCGGGCTGGTTCTACCCGCTGTTCCTGCTCGCGATCGTCATCGGCTCGGTCGCCGGCAACATCCTCACCATGTACAGCTCCGGCCTCGCCCTGCAGGCTGTCGGTCTGCCGATCAAGCAGTGGGCCGCCGTCCTGCTCGACGGCGTCGCCGGCGTCGCCATCACCGCGTACGCCCTGTTCGTCACCGACTTCATCGACGCCCTCAGCCAGATCCTCGAAATCACCGTCGCCGTCCTCGGCCCCGGCCTGGCCATCAGCGTCACGGACCTCATCCTGCGCCGCAACCGCTACCGCGGTCCCGGACTGCACGACGAAACCCCCACCAGCGCCTACTGGTACCACGGGGGCGTCAACATGGCCGGCATCACCGCGCAGATCCTCGGCACCGCCGCCGCGCTGCTGTGCATCAACTCCACGAACTTCCAGGGACCCCTCGCCGATGCACTCGGAGGAGCGGACCTGTCCGCACTGGTCGGCCCAGTCATCGGCGCAGGACTGTACGCGGTGCTGTTCAAGCGGCTGTACCCGGCCCAACTCGCCACGGCCCGAGCCGACGCGTGACCCCGCGCGGGGACCGAGCCGGCGACCGGTCCCGGTCCACGTCGTCCCGGCGGGCCGGACGAACAGGCACGAAGCACACGTACGAAACACACCTGACCCGGCACTCCCCCGGCAGGAGCGAGTCCGGGATGGGCCGCAGAGCACGCGCATCATGTCCACACTTCGAAAGAGGATTGATCAGATGCCAACACCAGCGATGTCCAGGCGCAGCTTCGGCGCCGCCGCCCTGATGGCTGCATCGACTGCCGCACTCGGCGGCCGGGCGGCCGCCGCGACCGACACGGCGTCCGTCACGCAACGCTACGCAGTGCCGGGCGAGTTCGAACCGCACGCCGGCACCATCATGGCCTGGCCGCACGAGACCGGCGGCGCCGGCTGGAGCGGACACATGCTCGAGGCCCAGGCCGAAATAGCCGGACTCGCCAGGGCGATCGCCAGATTCGAACGCGTCATCATGGTCGCCCACCCAGGTACGGCCAGCGACGCCCGAACACAGTGCGGCCCGACCGTCGAGGTCACCGAATACGACGTCTGGGACTGCTGGACCCGGGACAACGGCCCGGTCTTCACCGTCAACACCTCACGCACCGCCATGATCGGGCTCGACTTCGTCTTCAACGGGTGGGGCAACAAGTACTCATACGGCAACGACGACAACCTGCCCACCGGCGCCTGCGACTACCTGGGCGTCCCCCGTAAGCCGATCGACATGGTGCTGGAAGGCGGCTCGGTCATCCAGGACGGGCAAGGCACCCTCATCGTCACCGAGGAATGCCTGCTCAACCCCAACCGCAACCCCACCATGAGCAAGGCCCGGATCGAGAGCACCCTGCTCGACGCGTACGGAGCACAGAAGGTGATCTGGCTCCCCTACGGCCTCGACGGGGACTACGACACCGACGGACACGTCGACCTGTGCGCCTCGTACGTCGGACCGGCCAAGCTGCTGATCCTCACGCAGCCCGGCACCGGCAGCCCGAACGAGCAACGCATGGCGGCCAACAAGGCGGTGCTCCAGACAAGCACGGACGCCCGCGGCCGCAGATTCGAACTCACCGAGATCCACGCCCAGCCCCGATGGTTCGACTCGGGCCGGAACGTCGTCGTCTTCAGCTACACCAACCACTACCCCGTCAACGGCGGAGTGATCGTCCCGCTCGCCGGGGTGCCCGAGGACAGCACGGCCCTGAGCGTCATCGGAAGTCTGTACCCGGGCCGCGAGGTGGTGGGCGTATCGGCCCGCACCCTCGCCTGGAACGGCGGCCAGCTGCACTGCGTCACCCAGCAGATCCCGCGAATCGGCTGACAGAAACTCGACTCCCGCCCACCCGACCAGCACCAGCACGAGTGCTGGTCGGGTGAGGGGTTAGCCCATGCCGGCGCTTTCGCCGGCGGATTCCTGTACTGGGCGCCCGTCCGCCGCGAACCACAGTTCCGCGGTGCTGACCGTGAACCTCGGCGTGCTGCGGGTGGCCGTCGAGCCGATCACGATCGTGGTCGCGTTCTTGGTCGGACACCGGCGCACCGACGCCCAAAGCCGGGCACCCGCACCGGTCTCTGCGCTGATGTTCGGTGTACTGATGCTCGTCGCCTTCACCGCGATCCTGCGGTGCGACCCCTGGTCGCAGTCGGATCAACTGATCGTTTCAGAATGGGATGCGGGACGCGTTGAGGTCACCCGGTGTGGTGCCGCATCACTCCGCGAGGCGCTTGGGCGTGTTGGCGCGGATCAGGGTGTCGTCGGTCGCGGGGTGGCCCAGGGGTTCGGTGGCCGGGCGGAAGCCGGCAAGGACGATGGCGAGGTGGCGGCGCCAGACGTCGGGGGTGCGGCCCTCGGTGTCGTCGATCAGGACGCGCAGCGCGAGGAGACTGGCGTACACGTCGCTGAGGGTGATCTCTTCGCGGACCTCGCCGGCGTCCTTGGCGCGGGTGAGGAGTGTGTCGAGGAGGGAGAGGAGTTCGGCGCGGCGTTCGTCGGCCTCGGGCGGGATGGCCGCCCACAGGCGGGTGAGCCAGCCGTGGTGGGCGGCCAGCACCCTGCCTGTGTCCCACAGGGCCCGTTCCAGGGCCCGGTCGGCGGGCGGCTGTGCGGCGGCGCGGCGGACGCAGGCGAGGATCGAGTCGAGGATCTCGTCGCTGAGTGCGGCGAGCAGGTCGTCCTTGGTGGGGAAGCGGCGGTAGAGCGTGCCCATGCCGACGCCGGCGCGGGCCGCGATCACCTCGACGCCCGCGTCGGGGCCGAGTTCGGCGAAGACCTCCCACGCGGCCCGCAGCAGCCGCTCCCGGTTCTGTGCCGCGTCGCGGCGCATGGTCCTGGGCTGTTTCGGTGCGGGCCGGTGGGGTGTGGTCATGCGGGGGTCGGGTCCTTGCGCTCGGTCACCGGCTGGCCATGACGTGCCGGGGCGATCCCACGCTCTGGTCACTCCGGTCACTCCGGCCGCGCTTGACCGCCGGGATGGCGAAGGCCGCGGCGGCGGCGAGCACGGCACTGCCGGTCAAGAACCAGAAGGTGTCGGTGTAACCGGAGTCCTGGGGGAACGGGTGGGCGGCCGTGACCCCGGAGGACAGGATACTGGCCGCCATCGCGCTGCCGATGGCGCCGCCGATGGTGCGGATGTTGGCGTTCATGCCGCTGGCCACGCCGGTCTGGGCCACCGGGACGGCCTCGACGACGATGCCGGACATGGCGGAGAAGGCGAGGCCGAGACCGACGCCGATCAGGGCGGAAGCGGTGTAGATCTGCCAGGCGTGGTCGTGGGCGGCGAGCAGCATCGCGAACGGGGCGATGGTGATCAGGCTGCCGGTGATCAGCACGCGCTTGGAGCCGAAGCGGGCGGCCAGAGGCCCTGCCAGCACGCCGAGGACGAACATGCCGCCAGTCATCGGCAACATGTAGAGACCGGACTGGGTCACGCTCGCGGTGAAGCCGTAGCCGGCGAGGTGCTCGGGCGTCTGGACCAGCTGAGGCAGGAAGGTCATCGAGGTGTACATACCGATACCGAGGAGCAGCGCGACCAGGTTGGCGGTCCACACGGCCGGGATGCGCATCATGGCCATGTCGATCAGCGGAGCCTTCGAGCGCGCCTCGACCAGGAACCAGTAGCCGAAGAAGAACACCGCGGCCGCGAACAGCCCTGCGATCCGCAGCGAGCCCCAGCCCCAGCTCGACCCCTTGCTGACGCCCAGCAGGAGGGCCACCAGCCAGATGGAGAGCAGCAGCGCGGCACCCCAGTTGATCGGCCCCGGAGTGCGCACGGGCGACTCGGGGACGAACAGGTAGGTCGCGATGGTCGCGACGACGATGAGGATCAGCGGCGCCCAGAACAGCCAGTGGTAGTCCAGGTGGTCCACGATCGGCCCGGCCAGGATCAGCCCGAGTCCGGCGCCGACGGCGGTCAGCGCGGCCGTGACGCCGACGGCGCCGCGGACCTTCTCGGCGGGGAATTCGTCACGGATGATGCCGAAGGCCAGCGGCACAACGGCGCCGCCCATGCCCTGGATCACGCGCGCGACGATCATCGGGCCGATGGAGTCCGAGGAGCCGGCCAGCGCCGTTCCGGCGGCGACGGCGACGAGCGTGGCGATCAGCATCCGCTCCTTGCCCGCCTTGTCGCCGATCCGGCCCAGGATCGGGGTGGCCACGGAGGCGGACAGCAGGTAGCCGGTCATCAGCCAGGTCGCGGTGTCCTGGGTGGTGTGCAGGTGCGCCATCAGGGTCGGCAGGACCGGGACCACCAGCGATTGCTGCAGTGAGAACGCGCCGACACCGAGCAGCAGCACGGCGAAGGTCAGGTTGTAGTGGGGGCGGGTGTTCGTTCTGGGCATGGGTGCGGGCTCCAGCGGAAAACAACGTAAGCGGAGATTAAGTTCCGCATGCGAGGCTAACAGAAGCGGAGAATGGACTCCGCATATCTGCTCCGCCCGGCCCGGCGCAGCTCCGCACACGGGCAACGTGACGACGCGGCCCCGCGCGGCCAGGGCCCCAGCTGGTCGGGCGAGAGCGCCGGGAGCCTCGCCCGGAGCCGAACCGGTGCCGTGAAATCTGCAGCGCGGCAGGACCGAGCACAGCCTGATGTCCTGCGGCTCCATCAGGTCGACCATCCATGGGCCGCCGTGGCGGGCCTGCCGCCGCCGGGCGTCCGGGAGTGGATGTGGTCGTTGGTCCGGCCGTGGAGTACCGGAGCAGCGGCGATCCCACGGACGCGCAGCGGGCGCGCCTTCGGCCGCATCTACCGGTGTCGCCTCTTGTGCTGCACCGGACCGCCTAGTGATCCGGTTCGGAGATCCTGTCGCAGTAGCGGCAGATGCGGTCGAGGATCTGGTCGGCTGTCTCGGTCCACTTGAAGGGCAGGACATCGTCGTTCCCGACCTTGATCCACTCTTCGAGTGCGGTCTTGAGGTCGTCGAGTGAGCAGAGCACCCCGCGCGCGAAGCAGCGTCGTTCCAGCTCGGCGAACCACCGCTCGACCTGGTTGATCCACGACGAGCAGGTCGGGGTGAAGTGGAGCCGGACCCGGGGGTGCGCGAGCAGCCACTTGTGCACCACGGGAGCCTTGTGGGCGGAGAGGTTGTCGCGGATCACGTGGACGGCCAGGTGGTTGTCGGCCTGGCGGTCGATCTCGTCGAGGAAGTCACGGAAGTCCACGGCCCGATGCTGAGCGGACAGCTTCGTGATCACCTTGCCGGTTGCGGTGTTCAGGGCAGCGAACAGGTCGACGGTGCCGTGCCGGACGTAGTCGAAGCTGCGGCGCTCGGGAACTCGTGTCGCGTCCGGCCATCCCGCCGCGGCAGACCACGAGGCCGTATCGCTCCCGCACACCCCGGCACCCCGCTCACCGCAGTCCGAGCCGAGAAAGGCTCCCTCGGCGACAGCGGCACCGCCAGTCGTGTACCGCGGGAAGTGCGGGACCGGGGACCCATCCGGAGCACCCGCGCGGTTCTTCCCGGCCGGATGGCTCTGTCATAGCCACCGACCGTAGGAGAGCTGGCAGTGCAGCGGCGGACCAACCCGAGCTGCGGCGACCCCCGGCTGATGGCTCGTCCAGTACCGATCACTTCCAGAACCTCCCGCCTCGCCCCGGCCCGCCCCGCCCGACGACCCCCGGACCAAGATCCGGACCATTTCCGGACCAGCCCTCGCCAACGGGCCACGCAAACTGCCCTTTCCCAGGTCAGCGTGGGTTCTGCTGCTGTACCACCAGCAGACGAAGAACCTGTTGCTCCCCGAAGCGGCGCAATCAGGCTGCTTCCCAGAGGCCGGCGTCGAGGATCCGAGCGGCCTTGGTGATACTCCCCGGCATCAGATGCCGATAGGTCCGGTACGTCTCTTCGATGGACTTGTGCCCCATCCATTCCGCCACGTCGGTCATGGGGATCGCCTTCCCGAGAGCGTTCGAGGCGAAGTAATGCCGAAAGCCGTACATCCCCACCCCTTCCTCCGCCGGAAGGTTCGCAAAGAGCTTCTTCACACGGCGCCGCTCCATGCCTTCCGTGAAATAGCCGCCCGGGCCACGCAGCAGGTAGCCGTCCTTCGTGGTGCCGCGTCTTTCCTCGTAGCGCTCGATCGCCTCCCGGACCGACCGGGGCAGTGGCACCTCTCGGAACTCCGCCACTTTGCGATGCTTCAGCTTCGCCGACTTCAGCGTGTTGGAATGGATCTGCTCACGCACTCGGTAGACATCCTGCGCCACGACATTGTTGATGTTCACCGCCCGCGCCTCGCCGTTTCGCAGGCCGCATCCCGCCATCATGGCAATCTCCAGCGCGAGGTCCTCGTCGGCGATGAGCAGCGCCCTTTTCACATAGGCGAGAGACGGGATGGCCACCTTCTCCCGGACGTACTCCGGTTCCTGGACCCCCTTCACCGGGTCGTCCGCCATGGCCCCCTTGGCATAGGCATCTCGCAGGATGGTCTTGAGGGCGCGGAATATGTTCACCTGGTTCCCTCGGCCGACCCCGTCGCTCTCCATCTCGTCCAGGAAGCGCTCGACCACGATCGGTGTGACCGAGTTCAGCTTGCGTGATCCGAGGCGGGGGACGATGTGCGCGTTGATCGAGCTGTCGGGCCATGTGACGCACCATCCGTTCCAGCGCCGAGATCCATGCACCGGCGCCGCACTGCGGTCGAAGGTCAGTAAGCGGAGACACGACTGGGACTCGTGCTGACCTTTTGCTGACCCGAGGGGGGCACATGATGCCCCTGACCTGCGGCGACGCCGAATAGCTAAATCTTCGACTTGAACAGCGTACGCAGCATCGAAATACTCCTGGAACTAGGCCCCCTGCCTGCGTTTCGCAGGTCAAGGGCGGTTCTCCTGCCACCGCAAGCGTACTCAGCACTCGCCCGTGGGAATCCGTGATCAGCGTCACCCCGACGGACGGGCGACAGGAGCCCCGGACGCCGTCAGCCGCGGCGGGGCACTTCGACTCGGACGGTGAGGCCTCCGCCGGGGCGGGGGTGGGCGGTGACCTGGCCCTGGTGGGTCAGGGTGATCGCGCGGGCGACGGCCAGTCCCAGTCCGGAGCCCTCGCCGCGGCACTCCGGGCCGCGTTGGAACGGTTCGAACAGTGCGGGGACCTCGTGCGGGTCGAGGACCGGGCCGGTGTTGGTGACCTCGATGAAGGCGCGGCCGTTCGTGGTGCCGGTGGTCACCGTCGCCGTGCCGTCGGGGTGGTTGTGGCGCACCGCGTTGGTCAGCAGGTTGAGGGCGATCTGCCGGAGCAGCGAGGGGTCGCCCGCGACCGGGGCCGGCCGCAGGTCGGCGGAGACGCGGGTGCCCGACGCCCGCGCCTCGTCGGCCACGTCCGCCAGGGCTTCCGCGGCGGCGTCGGCGAGGTCGGCCGGCCGCGGCGTCAGCTCTTCGTTCTCGCCCCGCGCCAGGGTCAGCAGCGCCGCGATCAGGCGTTCGGTGCGGGCATTGGCCTCCAGGGCCCGCTCGATGGAGGGTCTCAGATCGGCCGGGACCCGGCCCTGGGCGAGCGGAATCTCCAGGGCGGTGCGCTGAACGGTGAGCGGAGTGCGCAGTTCGTGCGAGGCGTGGGCGGTGAAGCGGCGCTGGGCGGTGAAGCTGCGGTCCAGGCGGCCGACCATGGCGTCGAAGGTGTCGGCGAGTTCGCGGACCTCGTCGTTCGGGCCGGTCAGGGCGAGCCGTTCGTCCAGGGTGCTGCCGGTGCTGATCCGCCGGGCCGCCGCGGTGACCTGGCTGAGGCGGTGCAGCGAGCGGCGGCTCGCCCACCAGGCGAGCAGGGCGGCGAGTGTGGTGAAGACGGCGAGCAGCAGCAGGGACCGGAGCAGCAGGTCGCTGAGGACGGCGTCCTGGAAGTTGGCGAAGCTCTCGGCGGGGGTGGCGGTCGCGGCGGGCAGGGAGGAGCCCGGCGGGAATCCGGTGGGACTCGGCGACGCCTGGGCGGGAACGGTCAGCTCGCTCTCGGATACGACGAGACCGCGGTTGGACTCCATGAGGTCACGGGAGCTCAGCCAGTTCAGCAGGAGCAGCCCGCAGCCGAGTACCGCGAACAGTGATGTGGTCACCAGGGTCAGCCGGCCGCGCAGGGGCAGCCTGGAGGGGATCACAGCCGGTACCCGTAGCCCGGGTCGTGGGTGATCAGCGGTGGGTCGCCGAGTTTGCGGCGCAGGGAGTGCACCGTCACCCGTACGGCGGTGGTGGCCGGGTCCAGCGCCGCGTCCCACAGGCTGTCCCGCAGCTGCTCGGTGCCGATCGGGGCGCCGTCCGCGGCCAGCAGCAGTTCCAGGACCGCGAGTTCCCTGGGGGTGAGCTTCAGTGGCCGGCCGTCGCGTTCGGCGGCCCGGCGCACGGTGTCGAGACTGACGCCGCGCCTGCTGAGCACGGTGGCTCCGCTGCCGGCGGGGGCACGGCGGCCCAGAGCGCGCAGCCGGGCGATCAGTTCCAGATACGAGAAGGGTTTGGCCATGTAGTCGTCGGCGCCCTGCCCCAGTCCGTCGACCAGATCGGCAAGAGTGCCGGCGGCGGTGAGCATCAGGATCCTGGCCGGGTAGCCCGCGGTGTTCAGGGCCCGGCAGACGGCGTCCCCGCTCAGTTTCGGCAGGTCCCGGTCCAGGAGCAGGATGTCGTACGCGGCGGCGGCCGTCATTTCGAGTGCGCGGGCACCGTCGTGGGCGATGTCGCAGGCCATGCCCTCCGCGCGCAGACCGTCGGCGAGCATCGTCGCCAGCTCCGCCTCGTCCTCGACGATGAGTACCCGCATTCCGTTCCACTCCGCTCGACCGCGTCCTGCGCCGCTGTGCCCTTGGCCCCTGTGACCCTGCCCGACCCGCGTACGGTCCTGCCGTCCTGGGCCAGGCCAAGGATGCCCCGGCGGGTGTGAGCCAGCGGTTAAACACACTCTCACGGATGGCTAACCCGGCAGTCCGTAGAACTGCTGGAGTCGAAACCGGCCTCCAGCAGGGAGAAGCAGAAGATGCGCACCAGGATCGTACGGACAGCACTGGCGGCGGCCGCCGTGGCGGCGGCACTGGCGGTGAGCGGCTGCTCCTCACCGTCCTCGGCGCCCGATGTGGCGGGGGGCGACGGTGCGGGACGGAACAAGCCGCAGGACGACAACGCGGTGCGGCAGGCCTGGGTGAACTGCATGCACCAGCAGGGGCAGAACAGCGTCGAGCAGGACAAGGACGGCAACATCACCTTCCCCGCCACAAGCGTCGACGGTCCCGCCGGAGCCGACGGCCTCGACGCGGCGACGAAGCTCTGCGATGCGAAGGTTCCCGGCATCCACCAGGCCACCCAGAAGAACAACGAGAAGTTCATCGAGCAAGCTCGTGCCTTCGTCGCGTGCGCGCGGAAGAACGGATACGCGGACATTCCCGACCCCGACCCCAAGACCGGGATACTCAAGTTCACCCCGGCCTCGTTCAACGCCGCCCGGTGGGAAGCCATGCAACCTGCCTGCGGCAAGCTGCCGATGCCCGGCTACTCGATCGGTGAGTGATCATGAGCCGCCCTGCCGAGACCACGGCCGCCGAGACCGCAGCCGCCAATACCACGGCCGCCGAGACCGCAGCCGCTGAGACCACCACGGCCGCCGGGACCACCACCCCCGCCGCCGGCTCGCCCGCACCCGCGCGGCGCGGGCGCCGCAGGATCGTCATACCGCTCGCCCTTGTCGTCGTGCTCGGCGGCTCGGGCGTGCTCGCCGCCACGCGCCCTTGGGAGCGCCCCGACTCCCCCACCGCGCAGCAGGCGGTCGACCACGCCACCGCCCCCGTACAGCAGGGCTCGCTGTCCAGCGGCATCCAGGTCGGCGGTGCCCTCGCCTACGACGGTCCCACCCCCATCGTCGCCGCCGGGCGTGGGACCCTCACCGCGCTGCCCGCCGTCGGCGCGGTCGTCAAGGCCGGTGCGGAGCTGTACGAGGTGGACGGCCGGCCCGTCGTGCTGTTCACCGGTGACCGGCCGATGTGGCGCGACCTCGGCCCCGGCGTCACCGACGGCCAGGACGTCGAGCAGCTCAAGCGGAACCTGATCGACCTCGGCCACGCCGACGGGCTGGGCCTGGCGGTGGACCAGAAGTTCACCTCCGGCACGGCCACCGCCGTCAAGCGCTGGCAGAAGGCCCTCGGTGAGAAGCAGACCGGGACGGTCGCGCTCGGCAGGGTCGTCGTGCTGCCGCGGCCGGCCGTACGGATCCATCATCTGGGCGCGCAGCTCGGCTCGCCTCTCGGGGGCACCGCGCTGATGACCGTGACCGGCGCCAAGCTGGTCGCCGTCGTGCAGCCCGCCGACAACCAGCTCTCCCAGTTCAAGCCCAACGGCCGGGTCACGGTGAAGCTGACCGACGGCTCCACCGTCGACGGCCGCATCCGGTCGCTGGTCCGAGCCGGCTCCGACGGCGGCGGGGACAACGGCCAGGAGGGCGGGGGCGGTGCGGAAAAGACCACCGTGACCATCGCTCTCGACAGCCAGCGGAAGGCCGCGCAGGCCGGGCCGTCCTCCGTGACCGTCACCGTCGTCGGCAACACCGTCAGCGACGCGCTCATCGTCCCCGTCACCGCGCTGCTCGCCCTGGACGGCGGCGGCTACGGCGTCCAGGTCGCCGACGGCTCCGCCATCCGGCTCGTCAGGGTCCAGCTGGGACTGGTCGCCGACGCCAAGGCGCAGATCACCGGGGATGTCCGGGCGGGCGACCAGGTGGTGATCCCGAAGTGACGCTTCCCCGGCCGGGCGGCAAGGCCCCGGTACTGGAACTCGTCGGCGTGACCAAGGAGTACCCGGGCTCACCGCCGTTGCGCGTCCTGCACGGCATCGACCTCACCGTCGAGGCGGGCGAACTCCTCGCCGTGGTCGGCCCCTCCGGCTCCGGCAAGTCCACCCTCCTCGCCCTGCTCGGCTCCCTCGACCGGCCGACGGCGGGACAGCTGCGCTTCGAAGGACGCGACCTCGCCGCCGTCTCCGACCCCGAGCTGGCCGCCCTGCGCGCCCACCGGATCGGCTTCGTCTTCCAGCAGTTCTTCCTGCTGTCCGGTCTCACCACGGTCGAGAACGTCGCCACCGGCCTCCTCTACAGCGGTGCCCCCGCCGCGCAGCGCCGAGCCCGCGCCGTCGAGGCCCTGCACGAGGTGGGCCTCGGACACCGGCTGGACCACCACCCCGACCAGCTCTCCGGCGGCGAGAAACAGCGGGTCGCCATCGCCCGCGCGCTCGTCGCCCGCCCCGCGCTGCTGCTCGCGGACGAACCCACCGGCGCCCTGGACAGCGTCTCCGGCGCCGGCGCCGTCGACCTGTTGCGGACCCTGAACGCCGACGGCACCACGGTCGTCGTCATCACCCACGACCGCGAACTGGCCGCTTCCTTCCCCCGGCGCATCGGTATCCACGACGGCCGCATCGACTTCGACGAGCAGGGCCAGAAGCCCGCAGGAGCCGTCCGATGACCCCTCGCAAGACCCCCGGTGCGCGCCGTACCCGGCTGCGCCCCATGGACATGCTGCGCCTTGGCATGATCGGGCCGCGCACGCGCCGGATGCGCTCCGCCCTGTCCGCGCTCGGCGTCTCCCTGGGCATCGCCGCCGTCATCGCCGTGACCGGGATATCCGCCTCCAACCAGGCGCACCTGCTGGAGCGTCTGGACCAGCTCGGCTCCAACCTGCTCACCGTCGCCCCCGGCAACGGCAGCGACCAGAAGCCGGTGCCGCTGCCGCCCACAGCAGAGAAGATGCTCGCCAACATCGCCCCCGTACAGCAGGTCACGGCCACCGGCGCCACCAAGGCGCAGGTCTACCGAAACGACCTCGTCCCCGTCCAGCAGACCGGCAGCCTCACCGTCCTGGCGGCCCGGCTCAACCTGCTCGACGTTCTGCACGCGACCCTGAGCAGCGGGCGCTGGCTGGACCGGGCCGGGGAGCACCTCCCGGTCACCGTGCTGGGCGACCAGGCCGCGCTGCGGCTCGGCGTGACCGCGCCGGGCGAGCGGGTCTGGCTGGGCGGCCAGTGGTTCGCCGTCATCGGAATCCTGGCCCCCAACGAGCTCGCGCCCGAGCTGGGCACCGCCGCGCTCGTCGGCTGGCCCAAGGCCACCGCCGACCTCGGCTCGGACGGCACCGCCGCCATGGTCTACCTCAGGGCCCACTCCGAACGCGTTCCCGCCGTACAGGCCGTGGCCGGAGCCACCGCGGACCCCGCCCACCCGAGCACGGTCGCCGTCAGCCGCCCCTCGGACCTGTACACGGCGCGCGCCGAGACCAAGGACTCCCTCACCGGACTGGTCCTCGCCCTCGCCGCGGTCGCCCTGCTCGTGGGCGGCGTCGGCATCGCGAACACCATGGTGGTGGGCGTGATGGAGCGCCGCGGCGAGGTCGGACTCCGCCGCGCGCTCGGCGCCCGTAGCGGCCAGATCGCCGTCCAGTTCCTGATCGAGGCCGTGCTGTTGGGCTTCATCGGAGGGGTCGGCGGACTGCTGGTGGGCGGCCTCACCGTCTACGGCTACGCCTTCGCGCAGGGCTGGCCGGCCGCCGTCCCGCTGTACACGGTCGTCGCCGGACCCCTGGTGTCGGTCCTGGTGGCCGCCGTCGCCGGCATCTACCCGGCCCTGCGCGCGGCCGGAGTGTCCCCGACGGACGCCCTGCGCTCGGCCTGACGCCCGCGGGACCCCGGCGCCGGGGTCCCGCTCGGCATGACGGCACCTGCTCCAGACACCCCTGCCATCAGGCCGCGCCGGGCGGCTTCACCTGCCCGGCGCGGCCCCTGCGTGCCCGGCCGTCGTCCTGGTCTCCCTCCGCCCGGCGCGGCCCCGCGTCCCCACCGTCGTCCCGGCCTCCTCACCAGGGGTCAGCAGGTGGAGGCACGGCAGCGGCGCGGGTTCATTCGCCCGTGACGTCCAGGAGGCGGCGGGTGCGGGTGCTCGCGCCGGCGAGGGCGAGGGGGATGCCGAGGCTCGTGCACATGCGGTGGGCGCGGGCCAGGGCGCTGAGGGTGGCGGGGGTGGGGTCCGCGCTGGGGACGGCCAGGACCACCCGGGTGGGCCGGTGGGCCTGTACGAGGGCCTGGATCTGGAGTGCGGCGGCGGCCCGGTTGGTGACGTCCAGGTCGCGGTGGAGGGTCACGTGCAGGACGTGGTGACGCAGGGTGTGGCTGATGAGCATGGTGTCCCTCCGCGCAGGACGACGAAGGCCCACGGCTGGATACGGTGTGGGCGGTTCGTCCGAGGATGTCACGGGGACCGACCCGGCGACGCTCTCGTGACGCGGACGACGCGAAGTGTCCGGATGGAGGGCCTTCGGTCGTGGGGTTCACCGGGCCCTGTGAAGGGGCCGGAGCCCGGTCGTGCAGCCGACTCGGGCTCCGGCGGGTGCACGTGTGCCGTGCACCGGCGCGTCGTCCCGCCTCACGGGCGGGCGCGCGCTCAGTGTTTTCAGTGCCAGTACTTCATGGTGTGACCTCCTCCCCCGTATGGGGGCGCAGCGTGACCTCGAAGCGGTCGAGACCGCGAAGGGTCAGATTGCGCCGGTGTTCGGGTTCCGCGACCGCCCGTGCGTAGGGGTGGTCCGTGGCCAGGGTCCCGAGGACCGATCCGGTGAGCCGGATCGCCATGGACGCGCCCAGACAGGCATGGGCCCCGCGGCCGAACCCGAGGTGCGGGTTCGGGGCGCGGTCGAGTCGCAGCTCTGTGGGGTGGCCGAAACGGAGCGGGTCATGGTTGGCCGCGCCGAGGAAGAGCGTGACCGGATCACCCGCCTTCATCGTGACGCCACCCAGTTCGGTGTCGGTGACGCAGACCCGGGCATCGGCCTGGACGGGTGCGTCGTACCGAATGAGTTCGTCGACGGCCGTCGACGGGCTCGCCCGGAACGCGGCGAGCGCGCCGGGGGTGGTGAGGAGGGCCACCGCCGCGTTGCCGAGGAGCCGGGAGGCCGATTCGTAGCCGGCGTGGAGGACGGCGCGCAGACTGTTGCGAAGAACCGTTTCTGCGACACCACTGTCCGCCGCGTGTTCGGCGACATGGGCGATGAGGCCCTCGTTGGGCGGAGCTTCGAGCCACCCGCCCGCGTACTCCGCGAGCCGGGCCCGCGCGAGGACGGCCGGCTCGTGCTTCTCCGGCCAGAGCCCGGCGTCCATGCCGTCCACGACGGTACGGGACATGGGCACGAACCAGTCGAGGTCGGGCGCCGGTACGCCGAGGAAGGCGGTCACGAAACGGAGGGCGACGGGCTCGGCCAGCTCCCCGACGAAGTCGAACGAGGGACGCTCGGCCAGCTCGGCGAGGAGTTCGGCGATCCACCGGTCGAGATCCTCGTGGAGCGCCCGGCGATCCTGGGCCCGGAAGCCGTCGAGCAGGAGGTGCCGGATGGCCGTGTGCTCCGGCGGGTCGAGGGTCTGGACGCTCAGCAGCGGGGCCGGGATGTCCTCGCCGGCACGGCGCCAGTCGGAGGCGAAACGGTTGCTGTCGGTGAGCACGGCGAGGCAGTCGGCGTGCCGGGTCAGCACCCAGGAACCGAGCAATTCGTGCCAGAAGACCGGGGCGGTCTCCCGCATCCGGGCGTACGCCGGGTAGGGGTTCCGCAGGATCGACGGACGGGCCAGATCCAGAATCGGGTCCACGGCTGCCGCTTGCTCCACGAAACGTCTCCCCCTGCGCATAGGGCCTGGTTGAGGCCTTGGCTGCTTCCAAGTTGAGCGGTGTCGAGACGCCGTGCCACCGGTGGGTGGAGGGTCTCTCCGGTACGTCACCGACGGTTCGCCGGTCCTTCGCCGTACATCATCCGAGCCGAGCGCCGGTGACGCTACCACGCAACTGGGGTGGCTGGTATGACTACCTGCCAGAGATCTTTCACAAAGCGTCGGGGAGTTACGGAAGATGACCGGTCAAGACCAGGCAATCGTTCACGATGTCCCGGTAAACGTCGCCCAACAGCCCAACCCCTACCCGCTCTTCGAGCGCATCCGCGAGCACGGAGTCGTCCAGCGCGTACGGCTGAATCCCACCCTTGAAGTCTGGATGGTCACCGGCTACGACGAGGCCGTGGCGGCCCTCACCGACCCCCGGCTCAGCAGTAGTCCCGTCGGGGTCAACGGACTTGAGGAGGAGATGGCCCATCAGGAGCGCACCAACGTCCTGATGGCCAGCATGCTCGTCGCCAACGGCGAGGACCACACCCGGCTGCGCACCCTCGCCTCGAAGGCCTTCACCGCCCGCCGGGTCGAGCAGCTCGCGCCCCGCGTCCAGGCCCACACCGACGCCCTGCTCGACGCGGTCGCGGCACGCGGAACCGCCGACCTGGTCTCCGAGTTCGCCCTGCCGCTACCGATGGCGGTGCTCAGTGAACTCATCGGCATCCCGGCGGAGGGACAGCCCGACTTCGCCCGGCTCGCCGTCGGCCTCATCATGCCGCCCAACACACCGGAGCGGCTCGCCAAGGGCGCTCAGGCCCGCGCCGAACTCACCGAGTTCTTCGAGCCGTTGATCGCGCAGCGCAAGGCCGACCCCAAGGACGACCTGCTGAGCGCGCTGTGCGCGGCACAGGCCGAGGCGCGGATCAGCGACCGCGAGCTGACGGCCATGACCATCCTGCTCACGCTCGCCGGCCACGAGACGACGGCGAGCCTCATCGCCAACGGCGTCCACGCCCTCCTCCGCCATCCCGACCAGTTCGCCGCCCTCCGCGACGACCCCTCGCTGCTGCCCGGCGCGATCGAGGAACTCCTGCGCTACGAGGGCCCGGTGAGCCGCGGTGTCGCCCGGTTCACCGTCGACGCGTACGAGATCGGCGGGGTCACCGTCCCGCCGGGCGAGATGATCATCATCGGGCTCGCAGCGGCCAACCGCGATCCCGCCCGCTACGACCGTGCCGACATTCTCGACGTGGCACGCCGCGAGGTTCCGCAACAGCTCGCTTTCGGCCACGGTGTGCATTTCTGCCTGGGCGCTCCGCTCGCGCGGGCCGAGGCCAGGATCGCCATCGGCACGCTGCTGCGCCGCTTCCCCGACCTCCGCCTGGCCGACCCGGACGCGGACCTGAGCCGGCGCGAGGGCATCCTGCGCGGCATGGCGACGCTGCCCGTGGCCTTCACCCCGCACACCCCCGGCACTCCTGGCACCCCCGGCACCCCCGGCACCGTCGGCGCTTCCGACGCCTCCGGGGCCTGAGCCGCGGCGCGGACGAGGGAAAGGACACTGGGATGGGACCGACCTCCGAGGTCGCGGAGTTCGACGAGATCGCCCCGGGTTACGACGCCTCGCGCGGCGGTACGGCACGGGCGGCCGGTTTCGCCGAGATGCTCGCGCCGCTGCTCGACCCGGCCCGCCCGGTGCTCGACATCGGCGTGGGCACCGGCATCGTCGCGGCCGAACTGACCGCGCGCGGACACTCGGTGCACGGGCTCGACCTCTCCCCCGGCATGCTCGCCCTGGCGCGGGCGCGGCTGGGGTCGCGGGTGGCGGTGGCCGACGCCTGCCGCCTCCCGGTGCGGACCGGGTCGGTGAGCCAGGCGGTGTCCACCTGGCTGCTGCACGCCGGGCCCGACCACGGGCGGGTCTTCGACGAGGTCGCCCGGGTGCTGCGGCCCGGTGGCCGCTATCTGGTGATCCCGGCCGGGGGCACCCGCCCCACGGACGACATCGGTCTCGTCGTCGGGGCCCTGGAGGAGCGGCTGGACCCGGACCGGACCCGCCAGGACGGCCCGTGGACGCTGGCCCCGATCGCCGAGGCCCGGGGCCTGGTCTACCGGGGCAGGGCGTCCGAACGGCCCATGGCCTTCCGGCTGTCGCCCCGTGACATGGCGCGCTCCCTGTCGGGCGGCCTGTTCACCGGTGCGTGGGCGGTCAGGGGTGCGCAGGCCGGCCGGCTCGTGGAAGAGACGCGGGAGCGCCTTCTCGCGCTCCCGGACCCGGACGTGGAGCGGGTCCGGGAGATGGCGGACTACGTCATGGTGTTCGCCAAGCCCTGAGGAGGTCCGGGCGCCTGGGCCGCGCAGGGGGTACGTCGGGCCCGGCCGGTGTGACGGGTCGTGACGGGCGCGTCGGGCACGGGCGGGTGAGGACCGGTCGGTGAGGGCGGGTGAGTGAGGACCGGTCGGTGAGAACCGGCGCGGGTGAGAACCGGCGCCTCAAGACACCCGTCCGGCGCCGCCGGGTGACGCGGCCCCGGCGGAGCCCGTCAGGCCCGCCCGCGCAGGGCGGCCTCGTAGGCCTCGTCGGGGTCGAGGCGACGCAGTTCCTCGGCGATCAGCTCGGCCGTGGTCCGGACCTTCAGGGCGAGGACCCGGCCGGGCTGACCGGGAATCGTGAGCCGGGCCACCGGCCCCTCGGGCCGGTCGATGCGGATCTCGCCGTCCGCGGTGCCCATGCGGACGGCCGTGACGACGGGGCCGTCGGTGACGACGCGGTCGACGGTGACGCCGAGCCGGACCTCGAACCAGCGGGCGAGGAGTTCGGCGCTGGGGTTCTCCGCCTCGCTCTCGACGACCGCGGAGGTCACGGTCAGCGGCGCCTGGTCGAGCGCGGCGGCCAGCATCGAGCGCCAGGGGGTGAGCCGGGTCCAGGCGAGGTCCGTGTCGCCGGGGGCGTACGAGACGGCGCGGCTCTCCAGTGCGGCGAGCGGGTCCTCCACCGCGTACATGTCGGTGATCCGTCGCTGGGCGAGCGAGCCGAGGGGGTCGACGGACGGCACCTCGGGGGCGTCGACGGGCCACCAGACGACGACGGGCGCGTCCGGCAGGAGCAGCGGCAGGACGACGGAGTCGGCGCGGGCGCCGAGTTCGCCGTACAGCCGGAGCAGGACCGTCTCCCCCGATCCGGCGTCGGTGCCGAGGCGGACCTCGGCGTCGAGCCGGGTCTCGTGCCGCTCGCGCGGCGTGCGGGCGTGCCGCTTGATGACCACGAGGGTGCGGGAGGGGTGTTCCCGGGAGGCGTCGTTGGCGGCCTTGACCGCGTCGTAGGCGTTCTCCTCGTCCGTGACGACGACGAGCGTGAGCACGGCCCCGACGGCGGGGGTGCCGACGGCCCTGCGGCCTTGCAGAATCGCCTTGTTGATCTTGCTGGAATCGGTGTCCGTCAGATCGATCTTCATGCGCGGCAGCCGTCCCTTCCTCTGCGGCGAGCCTAACCCTCGCCATCTGCCGACGCGTGCGGGACCCCCGCCACGGGGGGCGACGGGACCCTCACGCCTCTTCCGCCGCCGTCAGGCGGATTCCGGCTCCGGCGCGGAGTCCCGCGCGGCCGCCTGCTCGTCGGCGCGACGGCCGACCACGGCCGCCGCGGCGAGCGCGGTGCCGATGAAGGCGGTGGCGACGACCCAGGGGCGGTCGAGGACGTGCCCCGTGGCATGGTCGAGGGAGTAGCGCCCGGCGCCCGTGACACCGATCGCGGCGGCCACGAACCCGAGGAACGCGGGGTACTCGTAGCCGCCGCCCTGCGCGAAGAATCCGGCCGGGGCGTGGACGGCGACGGCTCCCGCCATCGCCCCGGCCGCCGCGGCGCCGGCGGCCGGGGTCGCGAGGCCGAAGGCGAGGAGCGCACCGCCGCCCGCCTCGCCGAGGCCCGCGGCGATCGCGCTCTCCCTGCCCGGCCGGAAGCCCATGGCCTCCATCCCCTTGCTGGTGCCCTCGATGCCGCCCCCGCCGAACCAGCCGAAGAGCTTCTGTGTGCCGTGCGCGGCGAGCACCGCGCCGGTGCCGACGCGCAGGACGAGGAGTCCGAGGTCGCGTCGGTTGGGGTGGGCCTGCTGGGCCATGGGGTTCTCCAGGTGCGGGAGGTGGGGCGGACGCGTACGCCGTCCACTGTCGTCGCCCGCCGCGACCCTCGCCGTCCGGGAGACCGGTCCGATACGCCGTTGGAGTCACCTTTTGCGTCAGTTGTCCGCCGGTGATTGGGTGGGAGGGCCGTAGCCGTCCCGGGGCGTCGTGAGCCGCACCGGGCCGGCGGACCGAGGGAAGTGGGTACGCATGACCGCCGAGTCCACCGAGACCGCAGCCCTGCGGGAGAAGGTCCGGGCGCTGATGCCACGGGCGAAGGAGGACCTGACCGAACTCGTCGCGATGCGTTCGGTCGCCGACCCTCGCCAGTTCCCGCCCGAGGAGTGCGCGAAGACGGCCGACTTCCTCGTCCGGGCCTTCACCGAGGCGGGGCTGCGCGACATGCGGCGCGTCACCACCCCGGACGGCACGGACGCGGTCGTCGGACACGCGCCGGGGCCCGAAGGCGCCCCGACCGTCCTCCTGTACTGCCACTACGACGTGCAGCCGCCGCTGGACGACGACGCCTGGGAGACCCCGCCGTTCACGCTCACCGAACGCGACGGCCGCTGGTACGGGCGGGGCGCAGCCGACTGCAAGGGCAACATCGCCATGCATCTGACGGCCCTGCGCGCGCTCGGCGGTCCCGACGGGCAAGGCTTCCCCGTACACATCAAGTTCGTGGCGGAGGGCTCGGAGGAGCAGGGGACGGCGGGCCTGGAGCAGCTGGTGCCCCTGCAGCCCGACCTCTTCGCCGCCGACACCCTGCTGATCTGCGACACCGGCAACTTCGCGCGCGGTCTGCCCACGACGACCACCTCCCTGCGCGGGCTCACCAATGTCGTCGTCACCGTCTCCACCCTCAAGGGCGCCATGCACTCGGGGATGTTCGGCGGCCCGGCGCCGGACGCGCTCGCCGCCCTCGTCCGCATCCTCGACAGCCTCCGCGACGAGCACGGCAACACGGCGGTCAAGGGCCTGCGGGGCGACGGCGTCTGGGACGGAGTGGACTACCCGGCCGAGCAGTTCCGTACCGACGCGGGCGTGCTCGACGGCGTCTCCCTGGTCGGTACGGGTTCGGTGGCCGACGAGTTGTGGGCGCGGCCGGCCGTGACCGTCCTCGGCATCGACTGCCCTCCGGTGGTGGGTTCGTCGGCCGCCGTGCAGGCGAAGGTCCGGGCCAGGGTCAGCCTGCGCATCCCGCCCGGCATCGATGCCGACGCGGCCCTGCGCGCCCTCACCGACCATCTGACCTCGGCCGCCCCGTGGGGCGCCCGGGTGGAGGTGGAGCCGGAGAGCGCCGGCCAGCCCTTCCGGGCACGCACCGACGGCCCCGCCTACCGGGCCCTCGCGACGGCGCTCCGCGAGGCGTACGGCAAGGACATGGTCCAGTCGGGGCAGGGCGGTTCGATCCCCCTGTGCAACGTGCTCGGCGCCCACTTCCCGGACGCGGAGATCGCCCTGATCGGCGTCGAGGAACCCGGCTGCCTCATCCACGCGCCCAACGAGAGCGTGGACCCCTCGGAGATCGAGCACATGGCACTGGCCGAGGCGCTGTTCCTCAGCACCTACGCGACCCCGCTCTGAGCCCCGCCCCACCACCGCTCCCACCCCTCCACGAAAGGACCGGAACCGTCCATGACACAGACTCATGACCACCCGCAGCGCCAGGACATACCGCTCGGCCCGCTGGGCGCGCTCGCGGGGGCCGCCTGGCAGGCGCTGCTCGTCGCCGGACTCGCCGCGATCGTGCTCGGCGTCCTGGTCCTGGTGTGGCCCGGCACCTCACTGATGGTGGCCGGTGTGCTCTTCGGTCTCTATCTGCTGTTCAGCGGTGTGATGCAGCTGGTCGCCGCCTTCGGTACGCATGTCAGCACGGCCCTGCGCGTCATGGCGTTCATCAGCGGCGCGCTCTCCATCCTGCTCGGCCTGCTGTGCTTCCGGGGCGCGATGCAGTCGATCCTGCTGCTCGCCCTCTGGATCGGCATCGGCTGGCTGTTCCGGGGCATCACCCAGACCGTGGCGGCGGTCTCCGACGCCGGGATGCCGGCGCGCGGCTGGCAGATCTTCCTCGGCATCGTCAACGCGCTCGCCGGCGTCGTGCTCATCGTGTCCCCGCTGGAGTCGGCGGCGGTGCTGATGCTCCTCGGCGGCATCTGGCTGGTGGTCCTCGGCGTGATCGAGATCATCACCGCCTTCCGGGTGCGCTCCCGTGCCAAGACCCTGCCGCCGGGCGTCTGACGGACCGGTCCGCCGCTTCCCGCACCGCCCGCCGCCCGCCCGAATCCCGGGTGGGCGGCGGGCGGTGTTGACGCGTGCGCTACATTTTGCCGGTCCTTGACCACCGATCCCCCGTGATCGCGATCTTCCGGAGCCGGCACCCCATGAGCGACATCGTCAACGGCCTCGGCCGGGCCGGCGCCTACGGCGCCCTCGGCGTGGTCCTGCTGATCCTCGGCATCGTTCTCGTGGACCTGCTGACCCCCGGCAAGCTCGGGCGCCAGATCTGGGAGGACCGCAACCGCAACGCCGCGATCCTGCTCAGCTCGGCCCTCCTCGGCATCGGCGGCATCGTCTTCACCTCGATCTGGACGACGTACGACAACTTCGGCAAGGGCCTCGTCTCGACCGCCGCGTTCGGTCTGCTGGGCCTGGTGATGATGGCGGTGGCCTTCCTGGTCGTGGACCTGGTCACGCCGGGGAAGCTGGGCGCGACGCTGGTCGACCCCGAGCCGCACCCGGCGGTCTGGGTGACCGCCTCCTGCAACATCGCGGTCTCGGCGATCGTCTCCGCCTCGATCGCCTGACACGGCCGGGGGCGGGCTGCCGGGGCACTCGCCTCTCTTCGGTGAGCAACCGCCCGACGCACGAACCTTGTTGGCCAGCAACCGCCCGACGCACGACCCTCGTCCGCGGGTATCCGCCGAACACTCAACCCCCCGGACGCTCAGCCTCCCGTCGGCTCCACCTCCAGGAAGCGTCGTCCGCGCGGCCCCCGGTAGAGCAGGGCCTCCCAGCCGAGCCGCGCCAGGGCCCGTACTCCCTCGCCCAGCGCCGCCGTCTCCTCCTGGGCGGCGCCCGAGCCGGGCGGCCCCAGCCACTCCACCACGGCCGTCCCGGGCCGGTCCCCCGCCCTGACCCGGTATCCGGTGGCGGTCCGCGCCCCCGAGGCGTCCACGGCCGAGGGCGCGAGCCCGCCGGACTCCAGGGCGAGTGCCACCGCACGCACGGGCTGCCGACGCTCCCAGTCGGCGGGCGCGGCCTTCGGGTCGCCTTCCCGGGGCCCGGTCAGCCGTCTGATCTGGAGCAGCCCTTCGAGGGCCGTGCGCAGCTCCCGCGACCGCTGTTCGGTGTCGGCCGGCAGCACCTGCGGGCCGTCGCCGGTGGCGGCCTCGAAGGCGCCCGCGCCCTCGGCGGGTCCGGTCACAGCAGCCGCCGGATGTCGCCGCGGACCCGGTAGAAGCCACCCGCGGCGGCGTGCAGGGCATCGACCACGTACCGCGCGCCGGGCTCCCGGATCGCCCTCGGGAACTGCACGTTCCACGTGGAGTCGTAGCCCTCGGAGAGGACCCGCACCCGGGTCCTGCCCGACTCGGTCAGACACTCCACGACGACCGACCCGGCGGGCACGTCTCTGACGGCGCTCACGGCCGTGACGGTCGTCGCCGGCTCGTACACCGGCAGGGCGGCGGCCAGCTTGATGTCCTTGGCGACCGGGACGGTGCCCTCCTGCGCGGCCTCGATCGCCGCCTCGCCGGCGTCCACGCAGACCAGCGAGCCGTCCGTGGTCACCAGGTAGAGGCGCTCATCGCGGTACTGCATGGAGAGCGCCGAACCGCCGCCCGTACCGAGTTTCCACAGCCGGGTGCCGTCCTCCGCGAAGCAGTAGACGGAGGAGGCCCCGTCGGCCGCGAAGACGAACCGGCCGCCGGGCGAGGTCGCGCAGGAGTACACCGGGCTGTCGCAGGCGTACACCGCCTCGACGCGCCCGTCCTTCTTCGCGAGCCGCTGGACCTTCTTGCGGGCCGTGCCCGCGTAGACGGCGGTGTCCTCCTGCCAACCGAAGAGCACGCCACCCTCGGTGGCCGTGTGCCACAGCTCGCCGCCGCCGTCCGGCGCGTGGGCGGCGACGCCCCGCGTGTCCCCGTAGTACACGGCGTCGCCGTCGGCGCGGACCATCCAGGCGTGCTCGCCCTGGCCGCCGCGCGCCCACTGGTGCTCGTCCTCGTGGTCGATGACGGTGAGCCGGCCCGAGCGGTCGGCCACGTGCAGGACGCCCTCGTGGATGTCGAGCCAGAAGATGTCGACGTCGGTGGCGATGTCGTACGCGGCGAAGGGCAGCTTGGACGAGAGGTCGTAGACCTTGCCGTCGTCGCAGCCGGCGTAGATCCAGAAGTCGTCGGCGACCAGGCACTTGACGCCGTCCGGGAGACTGAACCGGGCCCGCACCTCGCCGGAGCGGTCGAGCGTGAACACGTCCCCCGCCTGGTTGCCCACCCAGCAGTTGTCCTCGTCGACATGAATGCCGAAGGCCGACGAACCGGTCCGGAACCGCCACAGGACGGGGGCGACGGCGCGCGCGGTGGAGGGCGCGGAGGCCACCTCACGGCGCGTCACGGAGCGAGCGGCCCGCTGCCCCCGGACCGCCGGGGCATACCCCTTGCGAACCTTCTCCCCTATCTTCTTCGCGGCCGCCGCCTGGGCCTTCGCCGCCGTGGGGAACGTGGAGCACTGGGTCTGCCCGGCCGTGCCGATGCGGCCGTAACGGACCGACACCGCGAGGTCCTCGACGGTCACTTCGTAGAACTTGTGGGCACCGCCGTCGTCCTGCGACAGCTCCAGATAGGTCGTCGTCGTCATGCCGAGAACAGTACGGACCCCCACTGACAACGACCCTCCGTAACCCCTGGGCCAAGGGACCAAAGTCCCGGACATTCAGGACCTTTGTCGCGGCAATCCGGACATTCACCCCTGTAACGATGGTGCGTGAAGATCATCCGACGTGCCGTCATCTCCCGTTCGGCCGGAAGGGCCTCATGACCGAGCTACAGAAGCGGCCCCTGCCCGTCCGCATCCGCCGGCCCGCGGACGGCATACCCATGAACGACCTCTTCCGGTCCGAGAACGTCACCGCGACCGCGACCGAACCCCTCACCGCATCCGTCACCGCGGCCATATCCGCATCCGCGCCCGCACCCACGCCGGGACCCGCGTCCACGACCGTCACCACGGCGCCCGCACGCCCGCACGCTCCCACCAAGCCGTCCCCCGCCCCCACCCGCACCGCCGCGCCGGACACCCGCCCCCGGCGTCCGCCGCCCGGCGACCCCGACCTCGTCGAGCGTCCCGGTCCCGCGCTCCCCGGCTGGGTCGCCGTCCTCACCGGGCTGACCGCCCTCGCGGGCGCCGCCGCGGCCCTCTGGCGGGCCCGCCCGCTGCGCCACGTCGAACTGCTGCCGTGGGAGTGGGCCGCGCTCGCCTGCTGCGCCGTCGTGGCCGTCGTCTCCTTCGGCGGCCTCACCCGTGGACGTACCGGCTCCGCCTGGGTGCTCTCGCTGTTCGGCCGCTACCGGGGCAGCGTGCGGCGCACCGGTCTCGTCTGGATCAGCCCGTTCGTCCTGCGCCGTCGCATGGACGTACGGCTGCGGCACTGGCGCAGCGAACCCATCTCCGTCGTCGACGCCGAGGGTTCGGCGCTGCGCGTGGTGGTGCTGGTCGTCTGGTCGGTACGGGACACCGCCCGCGCGCTGTTCTCGGTGGACGACCACCTCGGATATCTGCGCGAACAGGTGGAGGCGGCGACCGCGCGCGTCCTCTCCCAGCTGCCCGCCGACGCCTTCCGGGGCGACGCGCCGACGCTGCGGGACGCCGAGGCGGTGGGTGACGCGCTCACCCGCATGCTCGCGGCCGAGTGCAGGCCGGTCGGCATCGCCGTCTTCTCCGCCCAGCCGACCCGGATCGAATACGCCCCCGAGGTCGCCGCCGCCATGCGACGGCGGCAGATCGCCGCCCTGGACGCCAAGCACCGGGACTCGGTGCTCACCGGGGTCATCGACGCCGTGGACGACACCGTCACGCGGCTGACCACACGAGGTCTCGTCGAACTCGACGACTTCGAACGCCAGGCCCTGGTCAAGGACTTGACCGTGGCCTTCTACACCCGGAGTGGCGGACCGGCCGACCCGAATCAGGAGTGAAGAGGATCGTGGAAACCCCCGCATTCACCGATGAGATACCCCTGGACTGCCGCTGCGCCGGCTGCGCCGACGCCGCCCGCGCCGCCTCGGCGGGCGGACCGGGCGGGACGGCCCTGCACGGGGTGCGCCGCGCGGTGGTCGCGACGGTCGGGGCGGTCGCCCTGGCCGGCGCGGGCGCGGGAACGGCCGCCGCCGAACCCGCCCCGGCGCACGCAGGCTGGGACGGCTCGAAGTACTGGTTCCGGAACGCGGCCGGCGAGTGGCGCTGGACCAGCCACGCGAGCACCTACGAGCGGCGCACCGGAGCCTCCGCCGCCGCCCCGGCCCGGAGCGGCCGGACCGGCGAGCCGGTGTTCCGGGGGCGGCAGGGCTGGGATGCCCAGGACCGCGTCTACTGGTACAGGTCCGGGGGCCACTGGTACTGGACGGGGCACGCCTCGAAGTACGAGCGGCGGACCGGCCTGCCCGCCGGCGCGGGGAAGCCCGCGCACACGCCGAAGCCCGCGCAGCCGACCGGGCAGACCCCGCCGTCCGGCTCCTCGCGGGGCTGGACCTCGCCGGTCTCCTCGCACGTATACACCGGGTACTACCGCCAGCCCGGCTCCTGGTCGAAGGGCTACCACACGGGGCAGGACTTCGCCGTGCCGACGGGGACGACGGTCCGCGCCGTCGGTCCCGGCCGGGTGGTCACCGCCGGTTACGGGCGCTCGTACGGCTACGAGGTGGTGATCCGTCACCCGGACGGCCGCTACACCCAGTACGCCCACCTGTCCCGTATCGACGTGTCGCCCGGCCAGAGCGTCTCCGGCGGGCAGCGGATCGCCCGCTCCGGGGCGACCGGGCGGGTGACGGGCCCGCATCTGCACTTCGAGGTGCGGACCTCGCCGTACTTCGGCTCCGAAATCGACCCGCTGGCCTATCTGCGGAACCACGGCGTGCCGGTCTGAGCGACCGCCGGACGGCCGGTCGGGCACGATACCGACCGGCCGTCCGGATGGCCGGGCCCGAGACCAAAGGGTTCTGAGGCCGCGTCAGGCCCCCGTGCCCTTCGCGTACGCCAGCGGGTCGGCCAGCACGTCATGGAGGACGAGCGCCGCCGCGCCCCGGGAGGCATCGGTGGCGGTGGAGGCGGGGCGCAGGCGGTCCGTGGCCGGGCTCCAGAGGCCGGAGACGACTCGGGCGGACAGCTCCTCCGTCAGCGCCGGGGCCAGCCACGGCATCAGCTGCGGGTAGATGCCGCCGAGGACCACCGCCTCGGGGTCGAGGAGGTTCACGGCGCCGGACAGGGCGCGGCCGAGCATCCGGCCCGCCTCGGCGAGGGCGGCGAGCGCGCGCGGGTCCCCCGCCTCGGCGCGCTCCGCGAGGACGGGTACACCGGTGACCCCGGCCGCCCGGAGCAGGGCCGCCTGTCCGGCGTACTGCTCCAGGCAGCCGCGCGAGCCGCAGCGGCAGCGGGGGCCCTCGGCGTCGACGACGAGGTGCCCGATCTCGCCGGCGAAGCCGTGAGCGCCGCGCAGGAGTTCGCCGTGGACGACGATCGCGCCGCCGACGCCGATCTCGCCCGTGAGGTGCAGGAAGGTGCGGAGGTCGCCGAGCGTGCCGAACCACAGCTCGGCGAGGGCCGCCATGTTCGCCTCGTTGTCGGAGGTCAGGGGGAGGCCTTCGGCGGCGGGGCGCAGCGCGGTGAGGGCCGCGGCGAAGAGGCGCTCGGCGGCGACCTCGTGCCAGCCGAGGTTGGGGGCCTCGCGGACGGTTCCGCCGGAGACGAGGCCGGGCAGGGCGAGTCCGGCGCCCGCCGGGACGAGGCCCCGTCCGGCCGCCGTGTCGAGGGCCTCCGCGGCGATGCGGGCTGCGCGGGCGAGGACCTCGGAGGCGTCGGCCGCGCGGTTGTCGAGGCGTTCGGTGCGGCGGACCCGGTCGGTTCCGGTCAGGTCGACGACGCACACGGTGACGTAGTCGACGTTGATCTCGACGCCCAGGCCGGCGGGGCCGGTGTCGGCGGGCTTGAGGACGGTGCCCGGCCGTCCGGCCTGCCCGCTGAACGTCTTGCCCGACTCGACGAGGAGTCCGAGGTCGAGCAGTTGCTCGACGAGGGAGGAGACGGCGGGCCGGGTGAGGCCGACACGGGCGGCGACGGCCGCGCGCGTGGTCTCGCCCGCGTCGTGGACGGTCCGCAGGACGAGGCTCAGATTGTGCCTGCGCACTCCCGACTTGTCGGCCTTGGGCTCCGTGGGCTGGTTCATGGTGAGCGAGAGCCTAGTCGCCGCTTTCGCCCACCCGGAAACGATCAGGTCCACAAAACAGTTCAGTGACCGAACTCTTCTGCGCTAGCCTTCCCGCCATGACGCTTCCGCGCGACTACCGCGGCCAGACCTGCGCCCTCGCCCGCTCGATGGAGATCGTCGGCGAACGGTGGACGCTGCTGATCCTGCGCGACGCCTTCTACGGGGTCCGCAGGTTCGGCGAGTTCGCCGCGCACCTCACCGTGCCCCGGGCCGTGCTCGCCGACCGGCTCACCACCCTCACCGGGGCGGGCGTCCTGGAGCGGCGTCCCGAGACGGGCACCGGCCGCCGCGAGGTGTACGTGCTCACGCCGAAGGGCGTCGCGCTCTGGCCGGCCGTCCGCGCGCTCACCGCCTGGGGCGAGGAGTTCTACGCGCCGGGTGGCGGCGGCCCGCGCCGGATCTTCCTGCACTCCGGCGACGACGCGCCGCTCGACACGGACGGCAGGTGTACGGGCTGCGGCGCGGCCGTGCCCGTCGCGGACGTCCTGGTCGCCCCCGGCCCCGGGCTCGCCCCCTCGACCCCGGACGACGACCCGGTGACGGCCGCGCTCACCCGGCCGCACCGGTTGCTCCTTCCCCTGCTCACCCACGCGCCCGCGGGGCGCTCCACGAGAGGTTCACAGCCATGAGGATCCTGGTCGTCGGCGCCGGTGCCACCGGTGGCTACTTCGGTGCCCTGCTCGCCCGCGCCGGACAGGACGTCACCTTCCTGGTCCGTCCGGCGCGCGCGGCGGTGCTGCGCGAGCGCGGGCTCCGGGTCGTCGCCCGTGACGAGGAGTGGGCCCTGACGCCCCGCCTGGTGACCGCCGACGCGCTCGACGCGCCGTACGACGTCGTCCTCCTGTCGGTGAAGTCCATCGGTCTGGACGGGGCGATCGAGGACGTGGCGCCGGCCGTCGGTCCGGACACGGTGGTCGTGCCACTGCTCAACGGCCTCGCCCACCTGGACGCCCTCAACGCCCGCTTCGGCGCCTCGGCCGTCCTCGGGGGCGTGGCGAAGGTCGTCACCTCGCTCGACGAGGACGGTGCCATCCGCCGGTTCGCCCCGCTGGCCCACCTTGCGCTCGGTGAGCAGGACGGTACGGACTCCGCGCGCGTGGCAGCGGTCCGTACGACGCTGGGCACGGCGGGAATCGCGTCCCCCGTGCCGGGGCACATCGTGACGGCGATGTGGCACAAGTGGGTGTTCATCACCACCCTGGGCGCGGTGACGAGCCTGATGCGCGGCACGGTCGGCGATGTGTACGACGTGCCGGGCGGTCCTGTCCTGGGTCCGGCGCTGCTCGACGAGGCGGCGGCGGTCGCCGCGGCGGCCGGCCACCCCCTGCCGGAAGCGGAGCGGGCGGCCACGCTGGCCGCGGTGTCCGCGTCCGGGTCGCCGATGGTGCCGTCCCTCTACCGCGATCTGACGGCCGGCCGGCCCACGGAGGTCGAGCACCTCTTCGGTGACCTCACGGACCGGGCGCGCGCTCTGGGCGTGGCGACTCCGCTCCTCGATCTGGCGACCCTGCATCTGCGGGTGCACCAGCGCCGGGTGACGGCGGCGGCGACCGGCGGGGCCTGAAGGACGCCCCCGGCGGCGCCCCTCGGACAAGGCCCCGGGGCGCGCCGACTCGCCGTACTCACGATTGCTCCCCCGCCCAGTACGCGGCCCGCACCTCTCCCTCCGCGAAGTCACGGCGCGGCAGGCACAGGCCGAGGGACTCCTCCAGCGCATGGAAGTACAGCTCGAACGTGCTGGTCAGTTCGGGGTGGTCCAGCTCGGCGCGGCGCACGGCGCGGTTGAGGAAGTCCAGTTCGCCGCCCCGCAGACAGGGAGCACGACCGCGCTCGTACCAGATCAGCTCGAGCACGCCCCAGTCGTCGTCGACGCGGCGTCCGTCCCTAATGTAGTCGAGGGTGTAGATGGCCTTCGCCGAGGTGGCGGTCAGCCACACGCTCTCCTTGATCCCGAGCGCCGCGTACGCCTCCTTGTCGGCGAAGGCGCCCGGCGGGCTCTCGTGGTGCAGCAGGAACGTCCACTCTCCGGCCCGGCCGAAACAGCAGCTCTCCCACTGGCGGTCCCAGTGGGCCCTGCCGCCGTCCAGGGCCTGCAGGTCCTTCAGCCGCGTGCCGGCCGCGACCTGAGCGGGATCGGCCCCGTACAGCAGGGCCAGCCGCTCGGAGTCGACGGACTCTCCGGGCGCCGCGCGGAAGAAGGCCAGGGTGGTGTACGGGTCCTGGTCACGCCAGGAGCCCGCTATCCAGGCGAGCCCCTCCAACGGGTCGCGCCCGCACGCCTCGACCGTCCCCGACCCGTCCAGGCCACCACTGCGGAACCGTCTGCCCCACGCCGGATCGATCCGCTCCAGCGCGTCGGCCACCTCTTCGACGCTGCCGCCGCGGCGGCACATCACGGCCTCGGCGATCAGGTAGACAGCTTGGTCGAGATCGCGGGTGGCGAAGGACTCCCGGTAGGGGCCGTCATGGCCGCGCACCGTGCCGCCCTCGTCCAGCAGCAGCCACAGCTCGCCGTCCTCCGCCCCCTCGGCACGCCCGGCCCACTGCTCCAGCTCGTCGCGCGAACGCGCCACGGGAGGCAGCCCCACCTCGTGGAGCAGGGCGTGTCCGGTGGCCGTCCGCTCCCAGGCCCCCGCGAGTGTCCGCTCGGTGATCTCCATGCCGTCAGCATAGGAAGGGGCACTGACAACCGTCCGGCCCTCTCGGCTCCCCTGGGGCCTGTCGTCGAACTCCCGCCTGCCCCACGACGCCTGGCACGCGCTCTCGCCGCAGGGCCGCCCTTCGGGCGACGACGGGAGTTCGACGCCTGGCCCTAGCTACGACCGCCTCTCCGGCTGTACGTGTCGCTCGCCGTGGGGGTCGAGTTGTGGACGGCGGTGGCGGCGAAGGACACCCGGTCCTGCTGGGCCTGAAGGCGGGCCTGCTGCTCCACGAGCAGGCCCTCGGCCGTCTCCGTCGGCGCGCCGTTCCTGCGCATCAGCAGGACGATCATGAACGCCCCCACCGCGCCGAAGATCCCGAACAGCACCAGCAAAGCCACCACTTGGACCTCCCCCGTCGTTCCCGTCAGGGTAGACGTCCGGTGCCCTACGGCACCAGCTCCGGGCCGCGCCCACGACACGCCTCACCCGCCCGACCCGCCCAGCAGCCTCGGCGCGGCGGCGGACAGGACTCCCTCGACGCGGTCCCAGGTCGCGGAGTCGCGGGTGACCGGGGGCAGGACCTCGCCCGCTCCCGTACCCCAGGCCGTCGCCAGGGCCACCGGGTCGGCGCCCGTCGCCGCCCCGGCCGCGAGGGCCGCCGCGCCGAGGGCGACGAGTTCGTCGGCGGTGGGGACGACCAGGGGCCGGCCGGACAGCCGGCGGACGGTCTCGGTCCAGGTCCGGCCCCGTGCGCCGCCGCCGATCAGGCGCAGCGGCCTGTCCCGTACGGAGGGTTCGGCGGGGTCGAGTCCACAGGCGGCGAGGAGTTGGTCGAGGGCGCGCAGCACGGTGAAGGCGGCGCCCTCGTAGGCGGCGCCGAGGACGGCCCGGGGGTCCGTGCCGTGCCGGAGGCCGGTGACAAGACCGGCGGCGTGGGGCAGGTCGGGGGTGCGTTCGCCGTCGAGGTACGGCAGGACGACGACCTCCCCGCCGGGCGCCGCGTCCTCCCGGTCCAGGCCGAGCAGTCCGGCGAACCGGTCGACGGCGACAGTGCAGTTGAGGGTGCAGCCGAGCGGCAGGTAGGTGCCGTCGGTGGCGGCGAAGCCGGCGAGTCCGGGGTCGGCCGGGCGGGCGCGGGTGGCGGCGAAGACGGTGCCGGAGGTGCCGAGGCTGACCACCGGGTGGTCGAGGAGTCCGGCGCCGCCGAGGCCAAGGCCGATGGCGGCGGCCATGTTGTCGCCGGTCCCGGCGGCCACGGCGACCGTACGGGGCAGCCCGAGAGCTTCGGCGGCGGCCGGGGTGAGGGTGCCGACGCGGGTGGCGCCGCCGGGGGCGACGGTGGGCAGCAGGGCCGGGTCGAGGCCGATGAGGTCCAGGACGCCGGGGTCGTACGTGCCGTCGGCGGTCCCGTACCAGCAGGTCCCCGAAGCGTCTCCGGGGTCGGTCACGGCGAGTCCGGTGAGGCGTTCGGTGAGGAAGTCGTGCGGGAGGCGGACCCCGGTGGCGGCCTCCGCGTGGCGGGGTTCGTGCTCGCGCAGCCACTGCCATTTGGCGGCGGTCACGGAGGCGACGGGGACCGAGCCGGTGCGTTCGAGCCAGCCGTCGGGGCCCCCGAGGCGGGTGGCGAGGGCGGCGGCCTGAGGGGCGGAGCGGGTGTCGTTCCAGAGCAGCGCGGGGCGCAGGGGGCGCCCGTCCGAACCGAGGGCGACGAGGCCGTGCTGCTGTCCGGCGACGGCGATGCCGGTGACGGATCCGGCCGGGAGGCCGGTGTCGCGGACGGCGGCCCGGACGGCCGTGACGAGGGCGGTCCACCATTCCTCGGGGTCGCTCTCGCGGGCGCCGGAGGTGCCGGCGACGGTGTGCGGGGCGCGGCCGAGGGCGAGGAGTTCGCCGGTGTCGGCGTCGACGGCGACGGCCTTGGCGGACTGCGTGGAGCTGTCCACGCCGATCACGACGGAGCGGCTGGTGGGCACGCCGTCACCTTTCTCTCGGCTCGCGGCTCGATGCTCATCGGACGCCGCCATTCGGACGTCGGGCATCGGCTCGCGGAGCGACTCGGTCGGTCGGGTCTGGCGCCGGGCGGCCCCTGTCCCGTATTAGTTATCTCAGAAAACAAATCCGACGGCCAGTACCAGGGAGACACCATGACGGAGCGCTTCTCACCCACCCCCGAGAACCGTTTCACCTTCGGCCTGTGGACCGTGGGATGGCAGGGCCGCGACCCCTTCGGCGACGCCACCCGTCCGGCCCTCGACCCCGTCGAGACGGTCGAGCGGCTCGCCGCCCTCGGCGCGTACGGCGTCACCTTCCACGACGACGACCTCATCCCCTTCGGCGCCCCGGAAGGCGAGCGCGACGCGGCCGTCAAGCGGTTCCGCGCCGCACTCGACCGCACCGGACTCGCGGTGCCGATGGCCACCACGAACCTCTTCACCCACCCCGTCTTCAAGGACGGCGCCTTCACCGCCAACGACCGGGACGTACGCCGCTTCGCCCTCCGCAAGACGCTCCGCAACATCGACCTCGCCGTCGAGCTCGGCGCGAGCGTCTACGTGGCATGGGGCGGCCGGGAGGGCGCCGAGTCCGGTGCGGCGAAGGACGTCAGGGTCGCCCTCGACCGGCTCAAGGAGGCCTTCGACCTGCTCGGCCAGTACGTCACCGAGCAGGGCTACGACCTGCGCTTCGCCATCGAGCCCAAGCCGAACGAGCCGCGCGGCGACATCCTGCTGCCCACGATCGGCCACGCGCTCGCCTTCATCGAGCGCCTGGAGCGCCCCGAACTCGTCGGCGTGAACCCGGAGACCGGCCACGAGCAGATGGCCGGACTGAACTTCCCGCACGGCATCGCGCAGGCACTGTGGGCGGGCAAGCTCTTCCACATCGACCTGAACGGCCAGTCGGGCATCAAGTACGACCAGGACCTCCGCTTCGGGGCGGGCGACCTGCGCCAGGCGTTCTGGCTGGTGGACCTGCTGGAGTCGGCCGGCTACGAGGGCCCGCGCCACTTCGACTTCAAGCCGGTGCGCACGGACGGCACCGACGGGGTGTGGGAGTCCGCGAAGAACTGCATGCGCAACTACCTCGTCCTCAAGGAGCGCACGGCGGCCTTCCGCGCGGACCCGGACGTCCGCGGCGCCCTGTCCGCCTCCCGGCTGCCCGAACTCTCCGTCCCCACGGCCGCCGACGGTCTCGCGGGGCTGCTCGCCGACCCGACGGCGTACGAGACCTTCGACGCGGACGCGGCGGCGGCCCGCTCGATGGCCTTCGAGCACCTCGACCAGCTGGCCCTGGAACACCTCCTCGGCGTTCGCTGAGACCGGCGGCCCGGGCCGGCCGCCCTGCGACACCCCATCACCGAAAGGTGAGTTGCACGGAAGTGTCCCTTTTCTTTCCAAGAAACCTTGGCGAGAAGGTCATGGATCTGTGAAGGCCCTTTGATTTGCACTCGTCAATCGGTCAGGGTTTCGAGCAGGCCGCCGAAGAGTTTCCCGTCGGCGGCCCAACCCCCCACAAATCCTGACGAGAAGAGGCCATTTCATGGCAACTCACAAGCGTGCCCGCACCCTCAGGAACACCCTCGCCGTCGCGACTGCGATCGTTGCGGCGGCGGGCGTGACCGTCGCCGTCGGCCCGTTCGCCGGGGCGAGCCCGGCGCCCGCCGAGGGGACCGTCTACGGCCTCGGCGCCCAGAACGCCGTGGCGGGCAGCTATGTCGTCCTGCTCGACGGAAAGACCGACAAGGCCGGGAAGTCCGAGCTGGCGAAGGAGTACGGCGGCACCCTGCGCCGCAGCTACGACTCCAGCGTCAACGGATTCTCCGTCAACAACCTCACCGAGACAGAGGCCAAGCGGCTCGCCGCCGATCCCTCGGTGGCGAAGGTGGTCCAGAACCGCACCTTCCACATCAGCGCCACCCAGGAGGACCCGCCGTCCTGGGGCCTGGACCGCGTCGACCAGACCGACACCGCCGGGGACCGGAAGTACACCTACCCCGACGCCGCCGGCGAGGGCGTCACCGCGTACGTCATCGACACCGGAGTCCGCGTCAGCCACCAGGACTTCGGAGGCCGCGCCTCCGACGGCTTCGACGCCGTCGACAACGACGGGACCGCCCAGGACGGCAACGGCCACGGCACCCACGTCGCCGGCACCATCGCGGGAACCGGCCACGGCATAGCCAAGAAGGCGAAGATCGTCGCCGTCCGCGTCCTCGACGACAACGGCTCGGGCACCACCGAGCAGGTCATCGCGGGCATCGACTGGGTCACCGAGAACCACCAGGGCCCGTCCGTCGCCAACATGAGCCTCGGCGGCGGCGCCGACCCCGCCCTCGACGAGGCCGTCAGGAAGGCCATCGCCTCCGGCGTCACCTTCGGCGTCGCCGCCGGAAACGAGTCCTCCGACGCCGGGCAGGGCTCCCCCTCCCGCGTCACCGAGGCCAT
Organism: Streptomyces sp. P9-A4; assembly: GCF_036634195.1. NCBI lineage: Bacteria > Bacillati > Actinomycetota > Actinomycetes > Kitasatosporales > Streptomycetaceae > Streptomyces > Streptomyces sp. P9-A4. The sequence continues at coordinate 6,699,321 of NZ_JAZIFY010000001.1, read as the reverse complement.
CACCGTGGCCTCCTCCACCGAGGGCGACCAGCAGTCGAGCTTCTCCAACTTCGGCTCGGTCGTGGACCTCTACGCCCCCGGCTCGGAGATCACCTCCGACTGGAACGACAGCGACACCGGCACCAAGACCATCTCCGGCACCTCCATGGCCACCCCGCACGTGGTCGGCGCCGCCGCCGTCTACCTCGCCGGCCACCCGGACGCCACCCCCGCCCAGGTCGCGGACGCCCTCGTCGGCGGAGCCACCTCCGACAAGATCGGCAACGCGAGCCCCGGCACCGCCAACAAGCTCCTGAAGATCGTCGAGTAACCGCCGGAGCACCGGACACCACGGCCCGTTCCGCCCCTTCCCGGGGGCGGGACGGGCCGCCGCCCTACGCGAGGGCGGTAGCCGTACGACGTCGCACGCAAGGCGGCCGCGCCGCAGAAACCGCTTGCGCGAGGCATTGACGAAACACCAACGCCCCATTGGCTTCATACCCTCAAGACCCTCGCGGGCAGCGGGCTCGTGGTGCTGAGCCAGCACAAGGGCGTCACGGTCCGCACCGTCGACGCGGAGACCGCCCGCGCCGTCTACGACGTACGACTCCTCCTGGAACCCGAGGCGGTGCGCCGCGCCGTCGTCTCCCGAGCACCGCTCGACCCGGCGCACGAGGCCCTGCTGCGCGCCGCCTGCGCCGAAGACCCGGCCGAACGGTCCCTGGCCAACCGGGAGTTCCACCGCGCGCTCCACCTGCCCTGCGGCAACCCGCTGCTCGGCCGGATGCTCGACGAGGTCCGCGACCAGGCCGCCCTGGTCTCCAGGGTCGCCTGGGCCGCCGTCCCCTCCTGGGAGCGCGAGGCCGCCGAACACGAGGAGATCCCGCGGCCGGCCCTCGCGGGCGACGTCGACGGGGCAGGCCGTGCCGTGCACGACCGCATCGCCTCGTTCGTCGAGCGCGCCTTCCCCACTCCGCCCTGGACAGCGGATGAGCACGCGGCAGGCCCCGGGCGGTTCGAGACGATGAGGGCCGCGCTCGCGGACGTCGTGGCCATCCCGGTCACCCCGTTCGCCGAGGACGGCTCCGTGGACAGCGCCACCCAACTTCCTGGGCCGCTACCTGTCCAACATAGCCGCCAGCGAGCCCGCCCAGGGCCTGCGGCCCCTTCACGACCCGGACGAGGCCGACCCCGCGGACGAGAACCAGGAGGAGGGCTGATCCGAGGTGTCCCGCGCAAGGCGCCCGCTCCCCCCGAACCTGTCACAGGCTGCCAGTAGCCTCTCGCCATGCAGACAACGCTAATGATCTACGACGGCTCCGCACCGGCCGATTCCGACGTCCCTCGTACCGGGGGCGTGCCGCTGGCTCCTGCCGGATTCGCCTGGCCCCTGTGCGGCTGCGGGGGACCGCTTCAGTTCTTCGCCCATCTCCCCGTCGAGGACGGTGTCCTGTCGGTGTTCCTGTGCCAGAACGACCCCGGGGCGTGTGAGTTCTGGGACGCGAGTTCCAGCGCGAACAGGGTCTATCTGTTTCCCCGGGAGGAACTGCGGCCGGTAGCCGTACCCGAGGCGGGACTGACGCTGCTGCCCGCCACCTCGGCCATCCGCACCCACGTCGTGACGATCGACCCCGAAGATGCCTGTGACGAGGAAGGGATCGAGCCTGACGCCTACGACCTTGCCCGCTCGGGATGGAAGTGGGAACCCGAAGAACGATTCGGGAAACAGCGCGAAGTGCTCGGGTCGCTCGGAGGCAGTCCCTCCTACCTTGAGGACGACCGCCTTCCCATGTGCCCCTCCTGCACCGGCACCATGGAGTTCGCGGCACACCTGGAGGAGGGGACAACCTGGGAGACCGCGATGAACCTCGGCGGTCAGCTGGGCTACGTCTTCGTCTGCCGCCCTTGTCGCGAGGGAGCCTTCCTCACGGGCTGAGGGCCACCCGCGAGGGGCACTGACGGTGATGCTGTCGCCGCTGCGGCGGCCACTGACCGTCGACATCGCGGATTTCCAACGGGCTGCCGGAAGGCGCTCGACGCGCTTGCCGCCAAGAACATCCCCCGGGACAAGATCTTCGCCGAGAAGATCAGCACCCGGGTGCGGGTCCGCCCCAAGTTCGAGGCCGCGCTCGCCGCGCGGGAGATCAAGGCGCACGCCCCGCACTGCCGGGTGATCTTCACCGTCTACGAGATGAAGCGGCTCGGACGGGACGCCGCCGAGTTGACCGCGCTCGCCGCCCACGGCCTGGTCTTGGAGATGCTCGCAGGTCCCCTGGCCGGGATCCACGACGCAGCCGGGCATGGCCGGTTGCTGTTCGCCTTCTTCGCCACGATGGCAGAGACCGAACGCGAGAACATCCGCGAGTCGACGCTGGAAGGGATCGATGCGGCGGCCCGCAAGGGCACGTACGGCGGCCAGCCGCCGGTCATCACCGACGACATGCTCCACACCGTCCTGCGGCGCCGGGCGAACGGTGAGACGGTCGAGCAGATCCAGCCCGACCTGGTCATCCCCACCGGCAAGCGCAAGGGGCAGAACCCGAGCCTGTCCAGCATCTACCGAGCGCTCGCCGAGTTTGAGAAGCAGCAGGCATACCCGGAAGCCGTCGAGCAGGCGCACGCCGACTTCGCCGCCTTCCAGGGGGGCGGGAGCATTCCGGGCCCGATGGCGGGGAGCATCAGCGCATGATCTGCGCAGCCCACCGCACGGAAGACGCCCCGGTCCTAGGGCCTGTCGTCAAATTCCCGTCGTCGCCCGAAGGGCGGCCCCGCGGCGTCTGGTGCGTGCTCTCGGCGTGCCGGGCGGAAGCCCTCGTACTGGACGTACTCGGGCTTTCGCCCGGTGCGGCGAGAGCGCGTGCCAGGCGTCGTGGGGCAGGCGGGAGTTTGACGACAGGCCCTAGGGGCTCTGCCCGGCCAGGAGGGACCGTTCGGCCACTGGTAGCACCCGGGCGGCCCGTGCCGAGGACAGACGGTCGCCGAGAACCCCACGCCCAGAGCCATGATCAATCTCAACGCTCCTTCCTGTACCGCAACTACTCAGACCCGTGATCCTCCCGTGCAGGTCCAGGAAGCGGGCGTCGTACTGGAGTTCGCGGCCAGCTGCGCGACGGTGACCTCGGCCTTGGCGTGGCCGGGGGCGGTCGCGGTGAGGACGGCCGAGCCGGTGCCGGTGGCCCCGGCGGCGACGGTCACCTTTTGGGCGGTGTTCCAGTTCGCCGGGGTGAAGGTGAGCGAGGCCGGGGTCGCGGTGAGGTCGGTGTTTCCGGAGGTACGGGCGACGCTCACCGTGACGTTCGCGGTGAGCGCGGTGGAGAGCTTCAGGTCGAAGGCGCCCGTGCCGCCCTGGCGTACCCCCAGCCGGCCCGGGGAGGCGACGAGGGCGGGTCCGGCGGCGACGGTGAGACCGACGGTGGCGCCGTCGGCCGCGGCGGCGGTGGCGGCGAGCGGCACCGTGTCGCCCTGGCTGTACACGGCTCCGGGGGCGGGGCTGGTGAGGACGGCCACCGGGGCCTGGTGGGCGCCCGTGCAGGGGGTGCCGTCGACCGCGAAGGAGGCCGGGGCGGCGTTGGCGCCGCTGTAGGTGAACTGGGCGCCCCGAGGGGGAGGGAGAGCGCCGCGGCCAGCGCGGTCAGCTGCCGGCGGGGGCGCGTTCTTGGTCGGAGGCGTGGCATGGGGGTGGTTCTCCTCGCGGCTCGGGAGGTCGGGGGGAGCGAAGAGCGGAACGTGTCCGGAAACAAGCTCTGAACCAGTGGGAGCGCTCCCACTGTGCAGTTGGGGCGCGGCGGCGTCAAGGTGCGTGAAGAGTCGAAGGCAATCGGCGGGGAATTTACCCAACACCTCTTTTGCTTGGCGTCGGTTGACGCTACGGTCTGCCCCGACCAGTGGGAGCGAATCCGTCCGGTCGGCACACCGTCAGGGGTGTGCCCTCGCTGCGAGGACTCGCTCATGCGACATCCCCCACGTCTGTCCGCGCTGCTCTCCGGAGCGGCGCTCACGATGGCGAGCACCGCGCTCGCCCTCATGGGTACGGCCTCAGGAGCCGCGGCCGCACCCGTCTGCACAGTGGAGTACTCGGTCGTCGGCCAGTGGGCCGGCGGCTACCAGGGCGCGGTCACCGTCACCAACAACGGCGCCGCGCTGAACGGCTGGAGCCTCGGGTTCGGCTTCCCGGCCGGCCAGGTCGTCAGTCAGGGCTGGGGCGGCAAGTGGTCCCAGTCCGGGGCCGCCGTCACGGTCGTGAACGAGGGCTGGAACGCCGGGCTCGGCACGGGCGCGAAGATCACGGGCGGCTTCATCGCCTCATGGTCGGGGGCCAACACGGCACCCACCGCGTTCACGCTCAACGGCACGCCGTGCGAGACGGGCACGCCCACGACACCGACTCCCACACCCACACCCACACCCACACCCACACCCACACCCACACCCACACCCACAGAGCCGACCACACCACCCACCACACCACCGACCACCCCTCCCACCCCCGCCCCCGGCGCGCCCGAACTCAGCCTGTCCGGCAACAAGTTCACCGATCAGAACGGCGCGGCCCGCCGCATGCTCGGCGTCAACCGCTCCGGCGGCGAGTTCATGTGCGTCCAGGGCTACGGCATCTGGGACGGTCCCGCCGACGACGCCTCGGTGAAGGCCATCGCCGACTGGAAGGCCAACACGGTCCGCATCCCCCTCAACGAGGAGTGCTGGCTCGGCCTGGACAACATCAAGCCCGAGTACCGGGGCGCGGAATACATCAACGCCGTCAAGGACATGGTGAACAAGGTCCTCGCCCACGGAATGACCCCCGTGGTCGAACTGCACTGGACGTACGGGCAGTACACCGGCAACTCGGCGGGCTGCTCCGACGTGCACGCCACCTGCCAGAAGCCCATGCCCGACGCCCGGTACACCCCGGCGTTCTGGACCTCGGTGGCGAACACCTTCAAGAACGACAGGCGGGTCGTCTTCGACCTGTTCAACGAGCCCTATCCGGACCGGGCGACCTCCACCGCGACCCAGGCCTGGTCCTGCTGGCGCGACGGCGGCACCTGTCCGGGCATCGGCTACGAGGTCGCCGGCATGCAGGACCTGGTGGACGCGGTCCGCGCCACGGGTTCGAGGAACCTCGTCCTCGTCCCGGGCCTCGCGTACTCCAACGACCTGAGCCAGTGGCTCACGTACCGCCCCACGGACCCGGCGGGCAATCTGGCCGCCGCCTGGCACGTCTACAACTTCAACACCTGCACCGACGAGACGTGCTGGAACGACACCCTCGCCCCGGTGGCCGCCGAGGTGCCCCTCCTCGCGGGCGAGATCGGTGAGAACACCTGCGGACACGCCTTCGTCGACCGCGTCATGAAGTGGTTCGACGACCGCGGCCTCTCGTACCTGGGCTGGACCTGGAACACCTGGAACTGCAACTCCGGTCCCGCGCTGATCAGTTCGTACGACGGCACTCCCACCGCATTCGGCATCGGGCTGCGCGACCACCTGCGCGGTCTCACCCCCTAAGGGCCCCCGGAGGCCCCTCCGAAAGGAATCCCCACCCGCATGAGCCGCACCAGAAACACCAGCCGCACCGCCCTCCTGGCGGCCCTCGGCCTCATCACGGCCACCGGCGCCACCGCCACCGTCTTCGGCACGGCGACCGCCGGCGCCGCCACCCCCGGCTGCAAGGTCGACTACCAGATCAGCAACCAGTGGAACACCGGCTTCGGCACCAACGTGACCGTCACCAACACCGGTGACCCGGTGGCCTCCTGGACCCTCGAATGGTCCTACGCGGGCAACCAGCAGGTCACCCAGGGCTGGAACGCCACGATCACCCAGTCCGGCGCCGCCGTCACCGCGAAGAGCCTCTCCTACAACGGCACTCTGACCACGGGCGGTTCGACCTCCTTCGGCTTCAACGGCTCGTACAGCGGCACCAACGCCGTGCCCGCCACCTTCAAGCTGAACGGCGTCGTCTGCAACGGCGCCACCGACCCGACGACACCCCCGACCACACCTCCCACCACCCCGCCCACCACTCCCCCGACGACCCCGCCGACCACTCCGCCCACCACGCCTCCGGCCGGCACCAAGGCGGACAACCCGTACGCCGGCGCCAAGGTGTACGTGAACCCCGAGTGGTCCGCCAAGGCGGCGGCCGAGCCCGGCGGCACCAGGATCTCCAGCCAGCCCACCGGCGTCTGGCTCGACCGGATCGCCGCCATCAACGGCTCCGTCACCTCCATGGGCCTGCGCGCCCACCTCGACGAGGCCCTGCGGCAGAAGGGCTCCGGCGAGCTCGTCGTCCAGCTGGTCGTCTACAACCTGCCCGGCCGCGACTGCGCCGCGCTCGCCTCCAACGGCGAGCTGGGCCCGACCGAGATCGGCCGCTACAAGACCGAGTACATCGACCCGATCGCCGCGATCCTCGCCGACTCCAAGTACGCGGGCCTGCGGATCGTCACCACGGTCGAGATCGACTCCCTGCCCAACCTGGTCACCAACGTCTCGGGCCGCCCGACGGCCACGCCCAACTGCGACGTCATGAAGGCCAACGGCAACTACATCACCGGCGTCGGCTACGCACTCAAGAAGCTCGGCGCGATCGGCAACGTCTACAACTACATCGACGCCGGCCACCACGGCTGGCTGGGCTGGGACGACAACTTCGGCCCCTCCGCCGAGCTGTTCAAGCAGGCCGCCACGGCCGAGGGCTCCACGGTCTCCAACGTCCACGGCTTCATCGTCAACACCGCCAACTACAGCGCCCTGAAGGAGGACCACTTCACGATCGACGACAGCGTCAACGGCGTCTCCGTACGCCAGTCGAAGTGGGTCGACTGGAACCGCTACACCGACGAACTGTCGTACGCCCAGGCGATGCGCGCCAAGCTGGTCTCGCTCGGCTTCGACAGCAACCTCGGCATGCTGATCGACACCTCCCGCAACGGCTGGGGCGGCACCGCCCGGCCGACCGCCGCGGGGGCGACGACCAGCGTCGATACCTACGTCAACGGCGGCCGCTACGACCGGCGCATCCACCTCGGCAACTGGTGCAACCAGTCCGGCGCCGGTCTCGGCGAGAGGCCCCAGGCGGCACCGGCCGCGGGCATCGACGCGTACGTCTGGATGAAGCCCCCGGGCGAGTCCGACGGCGCCAGCAAGGAGATCCCGAACAACGAGGGCAAGGGCTTCGACCGGATGTGCGACCCGACCTACACGGGCAACGCCCGTAACGGGAACAGCATGTCGGGCGCGCTGCCGGACGCCCCGATCTCGGGCCAGTGGTTCTCGGCCCAGTTCCAGGAGCTCATGAAGAACGCCCACCCGGCGCTGTAACCCCGCCCCGCCACCGCGCGCGGAGACCCCACGGGATCCGGATCCCGTGGGGTCGTCGGCGCACTCGCCGCCCGAGCCGCACCCGCCGCCCGGAGGAGTACGCGTGCCCGCAGGCGTACGCACGCCCGGGGACGTACCTCTCCCCTCCCCGCAGACGTTCGCCCACCCGGGGGACGTGCGCACACCCGGGAACGTCCCCACACCCCGGTGCGTCCGCCCGCCCCGGGACGCGCACCCGCCCTCAGCAGGACTCGCGCACGATGAGTTCCGTGGGCAGCACACGCCGGCGCGGCTCCTCCGGCGCCTCCGTGCTCGCGTGGATCTCCTGGATCAGCATCCGGGCCATCGTGCGGCCCATCTCCTCGATGGGCTGCCGCACGCTCGTCAGCGGCGGGTCCATCAGCCGCGCCACCGCCGAGTCGTCGACCCCCACGAGGGCCACGTCCTCGGGCACCCGCCGTCCGGCCTCCCGGAGGACCCCGCGCGCGCCCGCCGCCATCACGTCGGACGCGGCGAACACGGCGTCCAGGTCCGGGCTGCGGTCGAGCAGCAGCCGCATGGCCCGCCGTCCGCCCTCCTCGGTGAAGTCGCCGACCGAGACGAGCGCCTCGTCGGGCGCGAGTCCGGCCTCGGCGAGTCCGGCCCGGTAGCCGCCGAGCCGGGCGCGGGCGACGTACATGTCGGGCGGCCCGGTGACGGTGGCGATACGGCTCCGGCCCCGCGCCACGAGGTGGGCGACGGCCGCCCGCCCGGCGCCGATGTTGTCGGAGTCGACATAGGCCACGGGCTCGGCCTCGGAGCGGCGTCCGTTCATGACGACCGGGAGGCCCAGTTCCCTGATCCGGTCGGGCAGCGGGTCGTCGCCGTGGACGGAGGCGAGCAGCACGCCGTCGACGCGCTGGGCGGCGAGGTACTGCTCGAAGCGCTGGCGCTCCTGCTCGCTGCGGACCAGGGTGAGCAGCAACTGCTTGTCGGCGTCGGCGAGTTCGGCGCTCACCCCGCGGATGAGGTCGAGGAAGTACGGCTCCGCGAAGAGCCGGGCCTCGACCTCGGGGATGACCAGCGCGATGGCGTCGGTGCGGCTGCCGGCGAGGGCGCGGGCGGCCTGGTTGGGGACGTAGCCGAGTTCGGCGACGGCTCTGGCGACGGCCGTTCTGGTCTGCTCGCTCACCCGGGGAGAGCCGTTGATCACCCGGGAGACCGTGCCCCGGCCGACCCCGGCCCTGGCCGCGACCTGCTCCAGGGTCGGTCTGCCGTTCTGCCGTCCGTTCACAACCGCCGAACTCCCCTCATAGGCAACGTGCCGCTCACCATGGCCGCGACGGCTGATGGGAGCGCTCCCACAGTAGTTCACCGGGCTCGCCCGCGCCACGAGCATGCGTTCAGGAGATGACGGCCCCGCCCTCGCCCGGCGCCGCGAAACCCCGGGAAAACCTTCCGGTAACGAATCCGCGTTCATGTCTTGACACCCGCACCCGCCAGGCAGCAACCTTCCGGCAACGACGTGGGAGCGCTCCCATCCGGGATGCGCACAGCCTTGCATCAGGTCCTGGCGGGCGCCGCCGAGCCGCGATCAGCCGGCCGGGCCTCTTGGCGCACAACGAGCACCACCTTTGGACGAGGAGAGTGGAATGCGCACTTCCAGCAGCAGACGCGGACGCCGTGCGGCGGTCGCGGCGGTCGCCGCCGTCGTGACCGGCACGACCCTGCTCACCGGTTGCGGCAGCGACAGCGACGACGCAGCCCCGGGCGGCGGGAAGATCACGCTGCGGGTCGGGACCTTCGGTTCCTTCGGCTACGACGACAAGACCGGCGCCAAGCTCTACGCCGAGTACGAGAAGTCCCACCCCAACATCAAGATCGAAGAGTCGAACGTCGCCGACGGCCAGAAGTACTGGGACACGCTGAAGCTGCGCCTCTCCCGCAACAGCGGCCTCGCGGACATCCAGGCCGTCGAGGTCGGCTTCATCGCCGAGGCGACCGGTCCGACCATGGCCGGCAAGTGGGTGGACCTGAGCAAGGAGGGCGGTGCGGACATCGGCGCCTTCCTCGACTGGAAGGTCAAGCAGGCGACCACCGACGACGGCAAGGTCATCGGGCTCGGCACCGACATCGGCCCCATGGCCATCTGCTACAACAAGGACCTCTTCGCCAAGGCCAAGCTGCCCACCGAGCGCGATGCCGTCGCCAAGCTGTGGGCGGGCGACTGGGGCAAGTTCCTGGAGACCGGCAGGACGTACCAGAAGAGCGCGCCCGCCGGCACCTCCTTCCACGACTCGGCGAGCGGCCTGTTCAACGCCGTCGTCTCCAGCGACCCGGTGCAGTACGCCGACGCCAACGGCAAGCTGGACTGGGAGAACAGCCCCGGCGTCAAGAAGGCCTGGGACACCGCCGTCGCGGCGGCGCAGGGCGGACTCACCGCCAAACTCCGCCAGTTCGACGAGAAGGGCACCTGGAACGCGGCCTTCAAGAACTCGAAGTTCGCCACCGTCGCCTGCCCCAGCTGGATGACCGGCATCATCAAGGACCAGGCGGGCCCCGCCAACCAGGGCAAGTGGGACATCGCCGCACCGCCGGTGGCCGGCAACTGGGGCGGCGCCTTCCTCGCCGTACCGAAGTCCGGCAAGCACGCCAAGGAGGCCGCCGAGCTCGCCGCCTGGCTGACCGCCCCCGCGCAGCACGCCAAGGTGTTCGCGGTCAACGGCAACATCCCCTCGTCCAAGGACACGCTCACCTCGTCCGCGGTCCAGGACGCGAAGCTGCCGTACTTCGGTGACACCCCGGTCGGCCGGATCTTCTCCAGCGCGGCGGCCGGCATCACGCCCGCCACGATCAGCCGCTACGACGGCCAGGTGAAGACCTTCCTCACCGACAACGGCATCCTCGACATCGAGCAGCGGGGCACCGACCCGGCCAAGGCCTGGGAGAACGTCAAGAAGCTGGTCGACGACAAGATCGACCAGTAGCGGGGGGCGCCTGCCGGTCCGCCGCCGCCTCCGGGCGGCGGGCCGGCACCGTCCGTACCACCGCACGCATCGACCTGGAAGGACGCCCCCGTGGCCACCTCCGTTCGGGCGCGGCCGGACGGCTCCCCGCCGCCCCCCGCACCGCCCTCCACCCCCGGCCCACACCGCCGCGCCCCCTCCGGCGGCCTGCGCAGCACCCTCTACCGCTGGGACCTCAAGGCCGTCCCGTACGTCTTCGTCGCCCCCTTCTTCCTCACCTTCGCCGCCTTCGGCCTCTTCCCGCTGATCTACACCGGCTGGCTCTCCCTCCACCGGGTGGAGCTGGGCGGCGACGCGCGGTGGAAGGGCCTGGAGAACTACACCGACCTCGCGACCAGCGAGTTCTTCTGGAACGCGCTGTTCAACACCTTCACCATCGGGGTCATCTCGACCGTCCCGCAGCTGCTGATGGCGCTGGGCCTGGCACATCTGCTCAACTACGAGCTCCGCGGCCGCGGCTTCTTCCGGGTCGCGATCCTCGCCCCGTACGCCACCTCGATCGCGGCGGCGACCCTGGTCTTCGCCCAGCTGTTCAACACCGACTACGGGCTCATCAACACCTTCCTCGACGTGGCCGGGTTCGGCCCGGTCGACTGGGAGGCGTCCCGGTGGCCCGCGCAGATCGCGATCTCCACGATCGTCACCTGGCGCTGGACCGGCTACAACGCGCTGATCTACCTGGCCGCCATGCAGGCCGTGCCGCAGGACCTGTACGAGGCGGCCTCGCTCGACGGGGCCTCCCGCTGGCGCCAGTTCCTCAGCGTCACCATCCCCTCGATCCGGCCCACCATCCTCTTCACGATCGTCGTCTCCGGCATCGGCGCCACCCAGCTCTTCGGCGAGCCGATGCTGTACGGCGGCAGCGTCGGCATCAGCGGCGGCAGCGGCAACCAGTTCCAGACGCTGAGCCTGCTGATGTACGAGAAGGGCTGGGTGACCGGCGCGCTGGGCCAGGCCTCGGCCATCGCCTGGGTGATGCTGCTGCTCCTGCTGATCGTCGGCGGCGTCCAGGCGCTCGTCTCCCGCCACCAACGCGAGAAGCTGGGGGGCTGACCTCATGGCCCGCACACTCGACACACCGAGCCCGGCGCTCCAGGCGCCCGGAAACGCCACGCCGGGCCGGCGCTCCCGCCGGTCGCCCGGACGCCGGCTCCGTCAGTCGGCCGGCCGGCAGCACCACGCCGGACCCCTGACGTACGTCCTGCTGGTCGTCGCCGCCGTGGTCTCGCTCTTCCCGCTGTACTGGAACGTGGTCGCGGCCTCGCACACCGGCGAGCGGGTGGTGGAGGCGCCGGCGCCGCTGCTGCCGGGCTCCCGCCTCCTGGACAACCTCACGTTCGCCTGGAACCAGGTCGACATGGGCGCGGCGCTGGTCAACACGACGATCGTGGCGAGCCTGGTGGCCGTGTCCACCGTCCTGTTCTCCACGCTCGCGGGCTTCGCCTTCGCCAAGCTGCCGTTCCGCGGCCGGGGCCTGCTGCTGTCGCTCGTGGTCGCCACCATGACGATCCCGCCCCAGCTGAGCGTCATCCCGCTCTACCAGATCGTCACCGACCTCGGCTGGGTCGACCAGCTCCAGTCGGTCGTGCTGCCCTCGCTCGTCGCCGCCTTCGGTGTGTTCTTCATGCGGCAGTTCCTCGTCGAGGCGCTGCCGGTCGAACTGGTCGAGGCGGCCCGGATGGACGGCGCGCACAGTCTCCGGATCATCTGGCACGTGGTCTTCCCGGTGGCGCGGCCCGCCATGGCAGTCCTGGGCATGCTGGTCTTCGTCCAGGCGTGGAACGACTTCTTCTGGCCCTTCATCGCGCTCACCCCGGACGGCAACCCCACCCTTCAGGTGGCGCTCGCCGGGCTGGGCGCGGGCAACCACACAGTGGACCAGGCCGTCGTGCTGACCGGCGCCCTGCTGTCCACCGTTCCGCTGCTGCTCGTCTTCGCCTTCCTCGGCAAGCACATCGTCGGCGGCATCACGGCCGGCGCCGTGAAGAGCTGACCGGCCGCGCCGATGCCTTCTCCGTACCGAACGTCCCTACCCCGTACCCGCGTTGGGAGCGCTCTCCTATGACCGCGTCCGATACCCGGCCGCTCACCGCCACCCGTTCGTTCCCGTCCGGCTTCCTCTGGGGCGCCGCGACCGCCGCGTACCAGATCGAGGGAGCGGCGGCGGAGGACGGCCGCACCCCGTCCATCTGGGACACCTTCTCGCGCACTCCCGGCAAGGTCTTCGAGGGCCACACCGGCGACGTGGCCGTGGACCACTACCACCGGTTCCGCGAGGACGTCCGCATCATGTCCGAACTCGGTCTGAACGCCTACCGGTTCTCCGTCTCCTGGTCCCGGGTGCAGCCCACCGGGCGCGGTCCGGCCGTGCAGAAGGGCCTGGACTTCTACCGGGCGCTCGTCGACGAGCTGCTCGCCGCCGGGATCGAGCCCGCCCTCACCCTCTACCACTGGGACCTGCCGCAGGAGCTGGAGGACGCGGGCGGCTGGCCGGAGCGCTCGACGGCCGAGCGGTTCGGCGAGTACGCGGGGATCGTCGCCGACGCCCTCGGCGACCGGGTGACCCGCTGGACCACCCTCAACGAACCCTGGTGCAGCGCCTTCCTGGGCTACGGCTCCGGGGTGCACGCCCCGGGCCGCACCGACCCGGTGGCCGCCCTGCGCGCCGCGCACCACCTCAACCTCGGGCACGGTCTCGCGGTCCGGGCCCTGCGCTCCGCGCTCCCCGCCGACCGGCAGCTCGCCGTCTCGCTCAACCTCCACGAGGTCCGCCCGCTGACCGGTTCCGACGAGGACCGGGACGCGGCCCGCCGGATCGACGCCGTCGGCAACCGGATCTGGCTGGGCCCGATGCTGGAGGGCGCCTACCCGGAGGACCTGATCCGGGACACGGCGCGGGTGACCGACTGGTCCTTCGTCAAGGACGGCGACACCGCGACCGCCGGGCAGCCGCTGGACCTGCTGGCGATCAACTACTACACGCCGACCCTGGTCTCCCGCGTACCCGAGGGGGCGGAGAAGCCGCAGGACGACGGGCACGGGAACAGCGAACACTCGCCGTGGCCCGGCGCGGACGACGTGGCCTTCCACCGGGCGCCGGGCGAGCGGACGGCGATGGGCTGGCCGGTCGACGCGAGCGCCCTGTACGACCTGCTGACCCGGGTGTCGGAGGCGTATCCGCAGCTCCCGCTGGTGATCAGCGAGAACGGGGCGGCGTACGAGGACGTGGTCGGCCCGGACGGCTCGGTGCACGATCCGGAGCGCGCCGCGTATGTGCACGCGCACCTGGAGGCCGTCCACCGGGCGCTCTCGGACGGGGTCGACGTACGCGGCTACTTCCTGTGGTCCCTGCTCGACAACTTCGAGTGGGCGTACGGCTACGGGAAGCGCTTCGGCGCCGTGCGGGTGGACTACGACACCCTGGAGCGGACCCCGAAGTCCAGCGCCCGCTGGTACGCGCGGGTGGCGAGGTCGGGCGAGCTGCACGCCCCCGACGGCGCCTGACCGCCGCACCCGCGGGAGGGCCGCGCCGCACACACGCGGGAGGGCCGCGCCGGACGAACCGGCGCGGCCCTGCTTCACGGTGTGGGCGACGGTCAGATGTCGACCACGCGGTAGCCGATGACGTAGACGCCGCCGAAGCCTTCCACCGTGCGCCTGCCTTGACGGCCGAGCCGCTGAGCCCCCGGACGCAGGCCGGTCACTCGCTGGCCAGGGTCGAGCGGCTGCCTCACACGCCACCGTCGCACGCACCGGCGCTCCGCCCCGGTCGGCGGTGCGCCCTCTAAAGTGTCGGGAATGAGAGACGCTCACCAGCCCGCCCCCCGGTTCCGCCGGCGCCGGACCCTCGGCCTGGTCGCCGGGGCCACCGCCGTGGCGGGGCTCGCGACCGCGTTCGCCGTCGCCGCTCCGCAGGCGGGGTCCGCGCCCCGCCCGGTGGTGCGCGCCACTACACCGGCGAGTCCCTGGCTGCGCGCGCCCGGGGCGCCCCTGACGGTGATCGCCCACCGGGGCGCCCCCTCGGCGGCCCCCGAGAACACCCTGGTCTCCGACGAGGTGGCCCGCCGGGGCGGGGCCGTCTGGATCGAGAACGACGTCCAGCCCAGCAAGGACGGCGTGCCGTACATCCTGCACGACACGACCGTCGACCGGACGACCGACGGCACCGGCCCGGTCCGCTCGCTGACCGCCGCCCAGCTGGACGCCCTGGACGCCGGTTCCTGGTTCGCCCCGGCCTACGCCGGCGCCCGCGTCCCGACGCTCGCCGCGCAGCTGGCGGACCTCCGGGAGCGCGGCGGGAAGCTGCTCCTGGAGATCAAGGGCCGCCACAGCCACGCCGAGGTGGCCCGGATCGTCAGGGAGGTCCGTGAGCAGGACATGACCGGGCGGGTCTTCGTCCAGAGCTTCGACATCCCGTCCCTGCGGTACGTCCACGAGCTGGCGCCGGAGCTGCCGCTCGGTCTGCTGCGCGGCACCCTCGACGCCGACCCGGTCGCGCTCGCCGGGGAGCTGGGCCTCTCCGCGTACAACGTCGCGGACGCCGCGCTCACCACCCGTCCGGGTCTGGTCGGCGAACTGCACGCGGCGGGTGTGGCCGTGAACGTCTGGACGGTCGACACCCCGGCCCGCTGGAAGGCCCTGGACGCGCTCGGGGTGGACGGGATCATCACCAACCGCCCGACGGAGCTGGGCGGTTGGTCATCCGGCCGGGCGAGCCGGTCCGCTACGGGGTGACCTTCACCCCGTCGACGAAGGCCCGGACCATGATGGCGTGGGTGTAGACGACGGTGCCGGGCTTGATGAGGCCGTCGTCGCTCGTCCCTTCGACCTGGACGGTCCGCTCGCCGAGGAAGGCGAGGGTCTTGCTGTCGAAGATCCACTCGGTGCGCTGCCCGCTGGTGGCGTCGAACCGGGCGACGGCGACGCCCTTGCGGCCGACGGCGTCGGTGGCGCTGTCGACGGTGACGACGCCGGGGATCTTCGCCGCGGTCCGGTAGAGCGCGGCCGTGAGCCGCGGGGACGGCCAGCTCTCGACCAGCAGGTCCCCGATGGTGGTGAAGGCCTGCTGGTCCTTGTTGTTGCCCTGCCCCTCGGTCTCCTTGTAGATCTTGCGCAGCAGCGCGTCGGGGTCGGTGGGCAGTGCGGCGAGGTAGTCGTACGAGGGCGCGCCGAGGTGCGGCTTCGGTACGTCGCCGTTCTCGTCGGGGCCTTCCAGGGTGATGCCCTCGGGGCCGGTGGTGCCGGGTTCGATCAGCCAGCCCTTGAGGCCGTCGGGGGACTTCCAGGACTGCCGGGTGTGCAGCGGCCGGCCGACGAGGCTGCTCTCGCCGTTCACGGTCTTCACAGAGGTGTTGGCGATCCGCGACTCGATGTAGACGTACTGGCCGGTCCGGCCGTCCGGAGTGTCCGTCCCGGCCGCGGCCAGCGAGATCCGGTCGAGGAGCCGGGGCGCGCCGTGGGCGTCGACGGTGCCGATGCTGGTGGTCAGCACGGGTCCCGAGGCGCGGTCGTCGGGGGCCTGGACTCCGCCGGGGGTGAGTGCGAGGACGCCGACGGCGAGCGCGCCGGCGAGGACGGCCGCGGTGGGCAGGAGGATCGCCTTCCGCAGGAAGGGGTTGCGCGGGGCGGGCGGCGAGGCGGCTGCGGCGAGGCGGTCGTCGTGGATCCGGTTCATCAGACGCTCCTTGTGGAACTGGTGGCGGCCCGGAGGAAGTTCGTGCTCCTCGATCGCCGGGAGGTCTCCGGTCTCGTACCGGTTCGCCGTACGGGGCTGGTTCGGGTCGGGGTTCATCGGATTCCTTCCTGCGCGGGCCGGACCGCGTTCACGCGATCACCTGTTGTCTGTCGGGGGCGGGGTGCGGGTTCCCGTTTTCCCGCGTCGAATCGTTCCCGTCGTTCCCGGTCGAGTTCCTGCTCGGCGCCGGTACGGAGCTTGGCGCGGGCGCGGGAGAGCCGGGAGCGGACGGTGCCGACGGGCAGGCCGAGGGCTTCGGCGGCCTCGGTGTAGGCGAGGCCTTCCCAGAGGCAGAGCACGAGGACTTCGCGTTCGGTGCGCCGCAGGGTGCCGAGCGCCCGGAGGGTGGCGGCGATCCGGCGGCGGTCGTCGAGGCGTCCCGCGACCTCGGAGGCGTGGTCGGGCACCGAGGCCTCGGACGGTCCGGCCGTGGCGTAGGCGACGGCGGAGGCCCGGTACCGGCGGTTGCCCCGGCAGTGGTTGCGGGCGACGTTGGTGGCGACGCCGAGCAGCCACGGCCGGAGCGAGCCCCCTTCGGGGTCCACCTTCCCCCGTAGCCGCCATGCTTCGAGGAAGGTCGCCGCCATCACGTCCTCGGCGACGGACCAGTCCCCGGTCAGCCGGAACGCGTGGTTGTAGACGCTCCGGGCGAAGGAGTCGAAGAGTTCGGCGTAGGCCGAGGGGTCTCCGTCCCGGACGCGGGCGCGCAGGTCGTTGTTCACGTCTCTCGTCTGTCCGGCCCCCGGGAGGGGTTCCCGTGACCCGGGTCACACCGGGCGTCGAACTCCGCCAGGAGTTCGGGGTTGACCACCCGCAGGATGGTCGCGACGTGCCGGGGGTCGGCCGCCGCCCACAGCAGGTCCCTGGCCGTGCGGTACTTGGCGGCGAGCCGCTCCCGTCGGGCCGGGTCGAGGGCGGCGGCCCGGTCGGAGCGGCTGTTGTGCGCGTTGTCGGCGATCTTCAGGAGGGTGGCCTCGGGGTCCTCCGTGATGCGGCGGATCTTCTCCTCGTACGGGGTGCCGGGCCGGTTGGTGACGGCTTCGACGAGGGCGACGACCCGCTCGGGGACGCCGTCGGCGCGCAGCCGCTCCGCGGTCCACGGAGTGTCCTCGATGACGTCGTGGAGCAGCCCGGCCATGGCCAGGTGCGGGCCGAGCGGCGCCAGGCCGGCGGCGACCGCGCGGACGTGTTCGACGTACGGGACACCGGCCTTGTCGGTCTGTCCGGCGTGCGCCAGGCCGGCGAGCGCGTCCACCTCGGCGAGAGTCTTCATCGCCCCATCATGGCGGGGCGCGGTCGGATGCCCCCGGCGGGGCGGTGCCGGCCCCACCGAGGTGGACGCGCCCGCCCCTCCCCCGGACGGCGCAACACACTGTTCACGTACGGCGGGAATGCCCTTCCCGGACGGGCCGGTTGCCGCCTTCATGACTCTCGGAGTAACGCTCGGCTCGACCGCCGTCCAGCGCACGATCGACAACACGGTGGAACTCGCGCGAGAGGCGCGCGAGGCCGGTCTGCACTCGGCCTGGTTCGGCCAGACCTTCGCGTACGACTCGCCCTCGCTCGCCGCGATCGTCGGCCGGGAGGTGCCGGGCCTCCACGTCGGGACGTCCGCGATCCCGGTCTTCGGCCGCCATCCGCTGCTGGTCTCCAGTCAGGCGCAGACGGCCCAGGCGGCGACCGGAGGCCGTTACCACCTGGGGCTCGCCCTCGGCACCAGGCACCTCACCGAGACCGGTTTCGGCATCCCGTACGAGCGGCCCATCGGCCTGCTCAGGGAGTTCCTGACGGCGCTGCGCCCGCTGCTCGAAACGGGCAGCGCCGATTTCCACGGGGAGCTGCTGACGGCGACGACGCCCTACTCGGCGGCGGTGCCGGGCGCACGGCCGGCGGTGCCGGTGCTCGTCGCGGCGATGGGTCCGCAGGCCCTGCGGGTCTCGGGTGAACTGGCGGACGGGATCCTGCCGTTCCTGGCGGGGCCGCGTACGCTGGCCGAGCACATCGTGCCGGCCGTGACGGCCGCCGCGACGGCGGCGGGCCGCCCCGCGCCCCGGATCGTGGCGCTCGTCCCGGGTGTGGTCACGGCCGACCCCGTGGCCGTACGGGAGTCGGCGGCCGAGGCGCTCGCACTGTACGAGTCGATTCCCTCGTACCGGCGGGTCCTGGAGCTGTCCGGCGTGACGCGGGCGGCGGACCTCGCCGTGATCGGTGACGAGGAGACCGTCGCCGCCGAGGTGCGGCGCTACCGCGAGGCGGGGGCGACGGAGGTGGTCTTCACCGCGACGGAGCTGGGCGGCGAGGACGACCGCCGCCGCACCTGGAAGCTGCTGGGCGAACTGTCACGCGGCTGAACGGCGGCCCGCCGCCCCGGTGAGGGGGCGGCGGGCGTACGGGCGGACGGTGGTCTGGACCTCGGGGCGGGGATCAGGTCCCGGCCCGAGGCGCCGCGGCCCGCTCCGGCTCTCCCTCGCCCTCCGTGTCCAGGTGCGGCAGGATCCGGTCCAGCCAGCGGGGGGTCCACCAGGCGTGTTCGCCGAGGAGGGTCATCACCGCGGGTACGAGGAGCAGCCGCACCACGGTGGCGTCGATGAGGACGCTGGCCGCGAGGCCGAGGCCGAGCATCTTCACCACGATGTTGTCCGAGACGATGAAGGCGGCGAAGACGCTCACCATGATCAGCGCGGCGCAGGTGATCACCCGGGCGGTGATCTCCAGGGCGTGGGCCACGGAGGCCTTCGGATCGCCGGTGCGCAGCCAGGCCTCGCGGACCCGGGACAGCAGGAAGATCTCGTAGTCCATGCTCAGTCCGAAGACGATCGCGAACATCATCATCGGTACGTAGCTCTCGATGGGCACCTTGCCGGAGACGCCGAGCGCGGGCCCGCCCCAGCCCCACTGGAAGACGGCCACGACCACACCGTACGAGGCGGCGATGGACAGCACGTTGAGCACGGCCGCCTTGACCGCGACCAGCAGGCCGCGGAAGACCGTGAGGATGACGAGGAAGGCGAGTGCCACCACCACGGCGATGATCAGCGGGAGGCGGCTGGAGACGATGTCGAGGAAGTCGACCTGGGCCGCCGTGGTGCCGGTGACGTAGGTCTGCGCGTCGGTGCCGGCGACCGCTTGCGGCAGCACGTCGTCGACGAGGTGGTCGGTCAGCTGGGTGGTCCGCTCGTCCTGCGGGGAGGCAACCGAGTAGGCGGTGCCGACCAGCACGTCCCCGTCGGAGGTGGTCTGGAGCGGGGTGATGGAGGCCGCGTCGGGGACGCCGGTCAGTGCCTGCTTGAGCTTGTCCGCGAGGTCCGCGCGGTCGGCGGCCGGGACGGCCGACTGGTCCACGACGACGGTCAGCGGCCCGTTCGCACCGGGTCCGAAGGCGGTGGAGATCAGGTCGTAGGCCCGCCGGTCCGTGAACGACTCGGGGTCCGCGCCGTCCCCGATGTGGCCGAGCTGGATGAAGAGCAGCGGGATCGCCAGGATCACCAGTGCCACGACTCCTCCGGTGAGGAACCACCAGGGGCGCTTCTCCACCCGCTGCGCGTACCGGTGCCAGGTGCCGTGCGCCACCGCGCCGGGCGTCTCGTCGGCCTCCGCCACCGGCTTGCGCACGTGGTAGCGGTCGATCCGGCGGCCGACCAGGCCCAGCATCGCGGGGACCAGGGTGAGCGCGGCGAGGACGGCGGTGACGACGGTGAAGGCCGCCGCCAGGCCCAGTTTCCCGATGAAGGTGACGCCGGAGACCCACAGGCCGGACAGGGCGATGATGACGGTGCAGCCGGAGACCAGCACGGCGCGCCCGCTGGTGGTGGTCGAGAGGGCGGCGGCTTCGGCGGGGGCGTGCCCGTTCATCAGGTTCTGTCGGTGCCGGGTGATGAGGAAGAGCGCGTAGTCGATGCCGACGCCGAGACCGATCATGGTGGCCAGGGTGGGCGAGACGGTGCCGAAGGTGAAGGCGGCGGCCGTCAGGCCGAGGAGGGCGAGTCCGCAGATCACCCCGAGGAGCGCCGTGACCAGGGGCAGGACGGCGGCGATGGCGCTGCCGAAGCCGATGAGGAGCACGAGGATCGCGACGGCGAAGCCGATCGCCTCGCTGGTGCGGTCGTCGGGCTGCGGCCGGGCGAGTTCGCCGAGCGGGCCGCCGTACTCGACGGTGACCCCGGCGTCACGGAGCGGCTTGACGGCGGCGTCGACGCCGGGCAGGTAGCCGGTGCCGAGGGTGGAGGGCGGCACGCTGAAGCGGACGGTGATGTAGGCGGTCTTGCCGTCGGTGGAGAGCGGGCCGGTGTTGGGGACCCCGGCGGGGAGCGCGGGAGGGGTGGTACCAGGGGGCGGCAGGGGGTTCTGCACGCTGAGGACGTCGGGCAGTTTCTGCAGGGCGGCGACGGTCGAGTTGACGGCGGAGGCCTCGTCGGTGAGCGGTCCGGAGGGCCGGTTCAGGACGATCTGGGCGCCGTAGCCCCCGGCTGCGGGGTCGTGCGCCTTGAGGACGTCCAGGCCCTCGGCGGACTGGACCCCGGGGAGGGCGAAGTCGTCGGAGAACTGGCCGCCCACGGCCCGGTCGGTGATCTGGAGGCCGACGACGGCGGCCACCCAGAGGGAGATGACGATGAGGAAGTGGCGGGCGCACCAGTGCCCCAGTCGGTAGAGCACACCTCTGGGCGGTGACCCTCGGCCCTCGGCCGGGTTTCCAGCGTTCATGGCGTGGCCGTGTCCGGTTGGGAGGTCCCCGAGCGGTCCCGGCGCCGGCAGCTCGCGCCTACTCGGTCCATTGTTCGCCTGCCGTGGCGCTCCGGCATCTCGGCCGGTACGGAGGGCCGTTCGGTCAGGCCGGCAGCCGGTTGGGGTGGGAGGAGCGGCGGGCGGCGGCGAGGAGGGCGTGGATGCGGGGTCCGGCCTGGTCCATGTCGGTGACGGGTATTACTTAGGCAAGCCTAAGGTAACTCACTCCGCCGAGGGCGGAAGGGCCACGCCGACACGAACCGCCGCACGGCCGCGCCTCCCTCACACGGGGTCAGGGCGCGTCGCCCGACCAGTCGAAGCGGCCCGGATCACCGGGACGCGGGTCGTACAGCGAGCGCCCGTCCGCCCCGAAACGGCCCAGTTCCGTCTCCAGCGCCGCGCCTTCGGCCCTCTCCTGCGGCGTCCGGTCCGTGACGTCCAGGAGGAGTCCGTCCAGCGGCCCCCCGGTCAGCTCGACGTAGACCCGGCCCGGTCTCGGCCCCCGGTGGGGGTCGTCGTGGTCCTGGCCGTAGACCCGGCCCCTCAGCAGCTCCTCGTCCCTGTCCATGCGACCCAGCGTCCCAGCCGCCACTGACAACGCCCCGTACCGCGCCCACCACACGGAACGCCCCAGGTCCAAGAGAAGAAGGTCACAGTCGTACGCCCGCTGCGCCTTAAGCGATCTCCCCTAGCATCCGAGCATGACGGTCCTGCCTGACGACGGGCTCTCCCTGGCGTCCGAATTCCCTGACGCGCCACACGAACAGTGGCAACACCTCGTGGCGGGTGTCCTGCGCAAGTCCGGCAAGGACGTCTCCGGCGACGCCGCCGAGGACGCCCTGTCCACGCTCCTGGAGGACGGTCTCGGCATCCGCCCGCTGTACACGGCGCGCGAGGCCGCCCCCGACACCGGCCTCCCCGGCTTCGCCCCCTTCGTCCGGGGCGGACGCCCCGAGGGGAACACCGCAGGCGGCTGGGACGTACGCCAACGGCACCTCGCGGCCGACAACGAGGCCGTCCTCACCGACCTCGAGAACGGCGTCACCTCGCTCTGGCTGGGCGTCGGCGCCACCGGCACCCCGGTCTCCTCCCTCGACAAGGTCCTCGACGGCGTCTACCTCGACCTGGCACCCGTCGCCCTCGACGCGGGCGAGGAGACGACGGCGGCGGCCGAGCGGCTGTTCCGGCTGTACGAGGAGCGCGGCGTCGCCGACGACGCGGCCCGGGGCACCCTGGGCGCCGACCCGCTCGGCCACCTGGCCCGCACCGGACGCCTCTCCTACGACCTGGCGTCCGTCGCCGGTCTCGCGCGCCGCTGCGCCGACCGGCACCCGGGGCTGCGGGCCCTCACCGTGGACGCCCTGCCCTACCACGAGGCGGGCGGATCGGCCGCGCAGGAGCTGGGCGGTTCGCTCGCGACCGGTGTGGCGTATCTGCGCGGTCTGACCGGGGCCGGTCTGAGCGTCGCCGAGGCCTGCGGGCAGCTGGAGTTCCGGTACGCGGCGACCGCCGACCAGTTCCTGACCATCGCCAAGCTCCGCGCGGCACGCCGGCTCTGGGCCAGGGTCGCCGAGGCCTGCGGCGCCCCGGAGGCGGGCGCCCAGCGCCAGCACGCGGTGACCTCGCCGGTCATGATGACCCGCCGCGACCCGTGGGTGAACATGCTGCGCACCACGGTGGCCACGCTCGCCGCCGGGGTCGGCGGCGCCGACAGCGTCACCGTGCTGCCCTTCGACGAGGCGCTCGGCCTGCCGGACGCCTTCGCGCGCCGGATCGCCCGCAACACCTCCACCGTCCTCATCGAGGAGTCGCACCTGTCCCGGGTCATCGACCCGGCGGGCGGCTCCTGGTACGTCGAGCGGCTGACCGACGAACTCGCCCACGCAGCCTGGGAGTTCTTCCAGGAGATCGAGCGGGCGGGCGGCCAGGAGGCCGCGCTGCGCGCCGGGACGATCGGTGAGCGGCTGGCCACGACGTGGGCCGCGCGGAGCGCGAAGCTCGCCACCCGCCGCGAACCCATCACGGGCGTCAGCGAGTTCCCGGACCTCACGGAGAAGCCCGTCCACCGGGCGCCCGCGCCCGAGCAGCCGGCCGGCGGTCTTCCCCGGGTCCGGCGCGACGAGGCGTTCGAGGCACTGCGCGCCCGCTCGGACGCGCACCTGGCCGCGACCGGGGCACGGCCCCGGATCCACCTCGCCGCGCTCGGCCCGGCCGCCGCGCACTCGGCCCGGCTCGCCTTCGCCACGAACCTCTTCCAGGCGGGCGGCATCGAGGCCGTCACCGAGGGCACGTTCGAGGAGAGCGGCGCCCGCGAGGCCTGCCTCTGCTCCAGCGACGCACTCTACGAGGAGCAGGCCGCGACCGCCGCGGCCGAGCTGCGCGCGGCGGGCGCCGAGCACGTCCTCCTCGCCGGCCGCCCGGGGGCGTACCCCGGTGTCGACACCTACCTCTTCGCGGGCTGTGACGCCGTCGCCCTGCTCTCCACCGCCCTCGACCGCATGGGAGTGTCCTGATGTCCATCCCCGACTTCACCGGGATCGAGCTCGGGACGCCGACCGCCGAAGGCGGCCCCGGCACCGACGCCTGGCGTGCGGCCGTCGAGACGACCTCGGGCGGTGACGACCTGCTGTGGGAGACCCCGGAGGGAATCGGCGTCAAGCCGCTGTACACCGGGGAGGACCTGGAGGGCCTGGACTTCCTGGGCACGTTCCCGGGCATCGCCCCGTATCTGCGGGGCCCGTACCCGACGATGTACGTCAACCAGCCCTGGACGATCCGGCAGTACGCGGGCTTCTCCACGGCCGAGGAGTCGAACGCCTTCTACCGGCGCAACCTCGCCGCCGGGCAGAAGGGCCTCTCGGTCGCGTTCGACCTGCCGACCCACCGCGGCTACGACAGCGACCACCCGCGCGTCACCGGTGACGTCGGCATGGCGGGCGTCGCCATCGACTCCATCTACGACATGCGGCAGTTGTTCGACGGCATCCCGCTGGACCGGATGACGGTGTCGATGACGATGAACGGCGCCGTGCTGCCCGTTCTCGCGCTGTACATCGTGGCGGCCGAGGAGCAGGGCGTACCGCCCGAGAAGCTGGCCGGGACCATCCAGAACGACATCCTCAAGGAGTTCATGGTCCGCAACACGTACATCTATCCGCCGGGGCCCTCGATGCGGATCATCTCCGACATCTTCGCCTACACCTCCCAGCGGATGCCGCGCTACAACTCCATCTCCATCTCCGGCTACCACATCCAGGAGGCGGGGGCGACGGCCGACCTGGAGCTGGCGTACACGCTCGCCGACGGTGTGGAGTACATCCGCGCGGGGCGTGAGGCCGGTCTCGACGTGGACGCGTTCGCGCCGCGCCTGTCGTTCTTCTGGGCGATCGGCATGAACTTCTTCATGGAGATCGCGAAGCTGCGCGCCGCCCGGCTCCTCTGGGCCAAGCTGGTCAAGCAGTTCGACCCGCAGAACCCCAAGTCCCTCTCCCTGCGGACCCATTCGCAGACCTCCGGCTGGTCGCTCACCGCGCAGGACGTCTTCAACAACGTCACCCGCACCTGTGTCGAGGCGATGGCCGCCACCCAGGGCCACACCCAGTCCCTGCACACCAACGCCCTCGACGAGGCGCTGGCCCTGCCGACCGACTTCTCCGCCCGCATCGCCCGCAACACCCAGCTGCTCATCCAGCAGGAGTCGGGCACCTGCCGGACCATCGACCCGTGGGGCGGCAGCGCGTACGTCGAGAAGCTCACCCACGACCTCGCCCGGCGCGCCTGGAAGCACATCCAGGAGGTCGAGCAGGCCGGCGGCATGGCCAAGGCCATCGACGCGGGCATCCCCAAGCTGCGCGTGGAGGAGGCCGCGGCCCGCACCCAGGCCCGGATCGACTCCGGACGGCAGCCGGTGATCGGCGTCAACAAGTACCGGGTGGCGACCGACGAGCAGATCGACGTCCTCAAGGTCGACAACTCCTCGGTGCGCGCCCAGCAGATCGCCAAGCTGAAGCGGCTGCGCGAGGAGCGCGACGAGCGGGCCTGCCAGGACGCGCTGGCCGCGCTCACCCGGGCCGCCGCCGGCGAGGGCAACCTGCTCGAACTCGCGGTGGACGCGGCCCGCGCGATGGCGACCGTCGGCGAGATCTCCGACGCCCTGGAGAAGGTCTACGGACGGCACGCCGGCCAGATCCGTACGATCTCCGGGGTGTACCGCAACGAAGCCGGCGAGTCCCCCGCCGTGGACCGCACCCGGACCCTGGTCGACGCCTTCGCGGAGGCCGAGGGGCGCAGGCCCCGCATCCTGGTCGCCAAGATGGGCCAGGACGGCCACGACCGCGGCCAGAAGGTGATCGCCACCGCCTTCGCCGACCTGGGCTTCGACGTCGACGTCGGCCCCCTGTTCCAGACCCCGGCCGAGGTGGCCCGCCAGGCCGTCGAGGCGGACGTGCACATCGTCGGGGTCTCCTCGCTCGCCGCCGGCCACCTCACGCTCGTACCGGCGCTGCGGGAGGAACTCGCGGCGGAGGGCCGTGAGGACATCATGATCGTGGTCGGCGGGGTGATCCCCCCGCAGGACGTGGCGACGCTCCTGGAGATGGGCGCGGCAGCCGTCTTCCCGCCGGGGACGGTGATCCCCGACGCGGCCCACGACCTGGTGACGCGGCTGGCGGCCGACCTCGGGCACGAGCGGTGATCGGTCTCGACACGTATGTCCGGGGCGTACGGGAGGGGAAGCGGGCGCTCGTCGCCCGCGCGATCACCCTCGTCGAGTCGACCCGCCCCCAGCACCGGGCACTCGCCCAGGAACTCCTGACGGAACTCCTCCCGCACAGCGGCGACGCCGTGCGGATCGGGATCAGCGGAGTGCCCGGTGTCGGCAAGTCGACGTTCATCGACGCGTTCGGCACGATGCTGACCGGGCTCGGGCACCGGGTCGCGGTCCTCGCCGTCGACCCCTCGTCGAGCCGGACCGGCGGCTCCATCCTGGGCGACAAGACCCGGATGGAGCGGCTCGCGGTCGACCCGGCGGCCTTCGTCCGCCCCTCCCCCACCGCAGGGACGCTGGGCGGGGTCGCGAAGGCGACCCGCGAGTCGATCGTCGTGATGGAGGCCGCCGGCTACGACGTCGTCCTCGTCGAGACCGTGGGCGTCGGCCAGTCCGAGACCGCCGTCGCCGACATGGTCGACTCCTTCCTGCTGCTCACCCTGGCCCGCACCGGCGACCAGCTCCAGGGCATCAAGAAGGGCGTCCTGGAACTCGCCGACGTGGTCGCCGTCAACAAGGCCGACGGCCCCCACGAGCGCGACGCCCGCGCAGCCGCCCGCGAACTCGCGGGCGCGCTGCGGCTGATGCACGGCGCCGACGCCTTCTGGACGCCACCGGTGCTGAGTTGCAGCGCCCGCGAGTCCGCCGGCCTCGACGAGGTCTGGGACCGGCTCCGCCGACACCGCGCCCTGCTCGACTCGACGGGCCGCCTCACGGCCAAGCGCCAGGACCAGCAGGTCGACTGGACCTGGACGATGGTCCGCGAGGAACTCCTCCGCCGCCTCCACACGGACCCCGCGGTCCGGAGCCTCGCGCCCGATCTGGAGCGGCGGGTCCGCGCCGGCGCGCTGACGGCGACGACGGCCGCCGAGCGCGTCCTCGACGCCTTCGGCGACCGGCGCGACTGACAGGTTCCCCCTGGCCCGCACCCCCGCACACCCACTTTTTTGTGGGTACTTGCCGGGGTGCGGCGCCCCGGGCGAAGCTGGACGCGGCCCGGGAGGAAGGGAGCGGGGGCCTCAGGACACGGTGGCGGGTGCGGCCGTGAGCAGGTCCAGACGACGGTGGCCCCAGTCCGACAACGGGCCGAGCGCCTCGGCGAGTTCGCGCCCGAAGGCGCTCAGCGAGTAGACGGTCTTCGGAGGCAGGACGTCGTACGCCTCACGGTGCACGAGGCCGTCCTCCGTCATCTCCCGCAGTGCCTGGGTCAGCACCTTCTCGCTGATCTCGGGGAGCTTCCGGCGCAGTTCGCCGGGGCGGTGCGGGCCGGCCTCCAGCAGCCACAGCAGCGACGTCTTCCATTTGCCCTCGATCACCACGATCGCGGCGCTCACTCCGCACACGTTCGTGTCCTGGGCCCTGGCGCGTGACATCCGCGTCCTTCCCCTTCCTCCGGGATCTCTTTCCTTCACCTGTCTCCATGTCTACAAGGGAGTTCACCCATGTCTTCTTCCCCTTCGCCCACCCCGAACGGGCACGCGGTCACGGTCATCGGTCTCGGGCCCATGGGGCGGGCGCTGGCCGCCGCGTTCCTGACGGCGGGCGTGCGGACCACCGTGTGGAACCGTACGCCCGGCCGGGACGGGGAACTGGTCACCCGGGGCGCCGTCCCGGCCGCGAGCGCCGAGGAGGCGGTCGCGGCGAGCCCGCTGACGGTGGTCTGCCTGGTCAACTACGACGCCACCGACTCCGTGCTGCGGACCGAGGCCGTGACGCGCGCGCTCAAGGGGCGGACCGTCGTGAACCTCAGCGCGGACACCGCCGAGCGCGCCAGGGACACCGAGCGCTGGGCCGGCGAGCACGGCATCGGCTATCTCGACGGGGCGATCATGACCCCGACCCCCAGCATCGGGACGCCTTCTGCCGTGTTCCTCCACAGCGGCCCCGAACCGCTGCACCGCGAGCACCGGCCGGTGCTCGACGCCCTGGGCGGCACCCACACCCACCTCGGGGAGGAGATCGGCCGGGCCGCCGCGTACGACATCGCGCTGCTCGACATCTTCTGGACGTCGATGGCGGGCTATGTGCACGCGCTGGCCCTCGCGCAGGCCGAAGGCGTCTCCCCCACCGAGCTGGCGCCGTTCGCGCAGGGCATCGGCGCGATCCTGCCGCCGCTGTTCCAGGAGTGGGCCGAGGACGTGGAGAGCGGCGGCTTCTCCGGCGAGGGGAACCCGCTGACCTCGGCGGTGTCGACGATGACGCACGTCGTGCACGCCGCCGAGGGGCACGGCATCGACGCGAGCGTGATGCGCGCCGCGGAGGCCCTGGCCCGGCGGACGGTGGATCTGGGCCACGGCGAAGAGGGCTTCACCCGGGTCACCGAGGTCCTGCGCCGCCGCTGATCCGGGGCCGGGGCGCTCCCTCGGATGCCGTCGGCGGCGGGCCGTGGTGTGCTGGCTTGTAGGGGCGGACGCCGCCGGCCGGGTGGCGCGGGAGGTGCCGCGCCCCCTCACGAGGAGGGATCCATCATGGCGATCTTCGTGCACGCCATCCTTCCGGGCATCACCGCGGATCAGTACGACACCCTCAACTCCAGGCTCCAGGAGACGCCGGAGATCTTCGACGGCTGTGTGTCGCACACGTGCGTCGCCACGGGCGACGGCCTGGAGATCTTCGACGTCTGGGAGTCGGAAGGACAGATGGAGGCGTTCGCCGAGCGCATGATGCCGGTCTCGGCGGCACTGGGCTGGCCCTCGGACATGGACAGGCCCGAGGTGTTGAAGGTGCACAACTACTGGGTGCCGGGCGCGGGCGGCTGACCCGCCCCGTCCATGTACGGGGTTCCCGTACGGGTTCACTTACGGGCGGGGGTCACGTCCTCGCGAGGAAGGCCGGGCGGAGGGACGGGTCCACCGGGTCGTAGTACCGGTGGAACACCGGGGTGGCGGAGCCGGAGACCGGTGGGACGATCCAGCTCCAGTCGGCCGGGGTCTCGCGCCCGTGGCGGCTCTCCCGCTCGATGTGCCGCAGGAACCGCTGCGACTCGGTGTGGTGATCGGCCATGGTCACCCCGGCCTCATGGAAGGAGTGCAGCACCGCCACGTTGAGCTCCACCAGGGCGCGGTCACGCCACAGGGTCCGCTCGGCCGAGCGGTCGAGTCCGAGCCGGTCGGCGACCACCGGGAGCAGGTCGTAGCGTTCGCCGTCGGCGAGGTTGCGGGCGCCTATCTCGGTGCCCATGTACCAACCGTTGAACGGCGCCGCCGCGTACCGCACGCCGCCGATCTCCAGGGTCATGTCGCTGATCGCCGGAACCGCGTACCAGCGCAGTCCGAGCGAGGCGAACCAGGCGTGGTCGGGATGGCTCAGGGGGACTTCGAGCACGGAGTCGTCGGGCAGCTCGTACCACTCGGGCCGCGCGTCGGGGCGCTCCCGCACCATCAACGGCAGTACCTGAAAGGCCTCTTGGTCCCGCTTCCACCCGAGGTCGACGGCGCGGGCGGTGAGGGGGCCGCCTCTCGGGTCGCCGCTCCAAGGCCCCTCGGGCGTACGGTGTCCGGCGTAGCGCACCAGCTGGTCGTTGACGATCCGGGGCCCGGGGCGGCCCGGCCGGTCGGGGGCGAAGACCGAGATCACCGGTCTGATCCGGCCGCCGTTGCCGGCCTGCCGCAGGTGCTCGAAGCAGTGGGCGGCGATGTCGTCGGCGGAGGTGACGTGCCGCAGGTCGCGCACCACGAGACTGCGCCAGTAGAGCCTGCCTATGCAGCGGGCGGAGTTGCGCCATGCGACGCGCGCGCCGAACGCCAGCTCGTCGGCGGTGTGTTCGTAGGTGCCGGTACGGCCGATCTCGGCCAGCACCGCACGCACCCGCGGGGCGGCGTCCCCGGCGGTGGGCTGCTCGTGGTGGAACTGGCGGATGAATCGTTCCGCCTCGCCCCGGTCCACGGGGTACGACGCCGGGCCGGCGCGGTCCTCGGGGGCGGACCCGGCGGGCGCGAGGTCCCCGTGCGCGTAGGGGCAGGCCCCGGTGGAACCGGTGACGGACTTCCGGCGGCTGCGGCTTCGACTGAAGATCAATGTGTTCCCTCCCGGCGTCATGACTACCCTACGAACACATGTGGGCGCGGAGAGTACGTGAATATCCGGCCGGGGAGGGCCCGCGCTGGTAGGCTGCCCGCCGCCGTCACCGTGAACGCCGTCGAGCACCGGGCGCTCACCCCGTGCTGTCGCGGGCGATCAGGCGGGGCAGCAGGAGACGCCGGTTCGGCTCGGCGGGCGGGGCGCCCTCGATCGCGCCCAGGAGCAGCCGGATGGCCTCACGGGTCATCTCGCGGGTGGGCAGGGCGACGCTGGTGAGGGTGGGGCGGGCGAGCAGCCCCTCCGGACTGTCGTCGTGAGCGACGACGGACAGGTCGTGCGGGATCGAGCGGCCGGCCTCGCGCGCCGCCTCCAGCGCGCCGACCGCGAGCACGTCATGGGTGGCGAACAGGGCCGTGGCCGTCGGGTGCGCGGCGATTGCCGCCCTGGCGGCGGCGACACCGCCCTTGAACGACGGCTCGGGCGCCAGGTGCACCACGCTCTCCGGGACGTGCAGACCGTCCTCGGCGAACGCCCGGCGGAAACCGTCCACGCGCAGGGTGTGGGCGGGGCTGGCGAGCACGGCCACGTTCTCGTGGCCCAGGGCGCGCAGATGGCGCCCGGCGAGGTGGCCGCCGTGCTCGTAGTCGATGGTGACGACCGGGAACCCGGCCGGGGCCCGTGTCTCCCAGGCGCACAGGACCACGGGGAAGCGGGTACGGGACAGCAGCGGCAGATGGTCGGTCAGGCCCTGGTCGCCCGCGATGAGGAGGGCGTCGACCGAGCGGCTGGTGAGCCCCGCGAGGTGCGCCCGGGCGCGCTCCCCGTCCCGGCGCGTGGTGCACAGGAGGAGGTGGTAGCCGTGTGCGTCGAGTACGTCCTCGGCCTCCTCGACGACCTCCGCGTAGAAGGCGGTGGAGACGGTGGGGACGAAGAGGCCGACCGTGCGGGTGCTGCCGGTGGCGAGTGAGCGGGCCACCAGGTTGGGGACGTAGCCGAGTTCGGCTATCGCGGCGCGCACCCGGGCCTCGGTGCCGGGCCGTACGGCGACCCGGCCGGAGAGCACGTTGGACACGGTCTGCTTGGTGACGCCGGCGCGCTCCGCCACGTCCTGCATCGTCACCATGACTACCTCGATCGACCGGTCGGACGGCGGGTGCAACGTATCGCGGGGGAAAGCCGTGGTCAACGCCTCGGAGCGGGGGCCTACGGGCCGGTCGTGCGCATCAACTCCCCGGCGGGGCACGGAAGTTTTTCGGGCCGCGGCTCTTGTTTTACCGGTCAAATGAGCCGTACGGTCGCGCCGCGGCCGGGCCGCTTCCCGACCGGAACACGCACCACGCAACGCCCCCCGCACGACCCCGCTCCCGTACGACCCGCACCACCGCGATCCCACACGAACGCGATCCCACACGAACGCGATCCCGCACCACCGCGATCCCGCACGACCGCCGTCCCGAAGGGCGCCGGACCGTTCACGGAGCCGCCCCACCCGGCTCCTCCGATCAGGGGATACCCGTGACCACTCCTCGCAGCAGACTGGCCGGAGCGCTCGCCGCCGCCGCGCTGGTCCTCACCGGCGGCGGCGCGCTGACGGCGCCCACGGCAGCGGCGGCGCCGACCGCCCCCACCGCCTCTTCCGCCGCCTCCTACACCGTCGCCGTCGGGGCCAAGGGCTCCTGGACCCACCCGGACGACACCCCCGCCGGCCCGTACATCGACAAGGACGGCACCTTCTACTTCCAGCAGGCCCACGCGCTGTACGGCGCCGACGACCCGCGCAAGTGGACGTTCTTCACCGGCACGAACCTCGACACCGCCACCCGGTCGAGCGCGCTCAGCGACGCGGTGAACCCGGCGAACTCCAACGACCGCAACGACGACACCACTTGGCGATGCAACAACAGCCCGACCGGGGTCGAGTCGACCGCCGCCCCGGCGGGCTCGGGCTACGCGCACCGCAACTACTGCGACCTCGCGGGCGTCTGGGTCGACCCGGACACCGGCGACTGGTACGGCCTTGTGCACAACGAGTTCACCCCGCAGCCGTTCGGCGACGGCGTCCACTACGACGGCATCGACTACGCCGTCTCCAAGGACCAGGGCCGGACGTGGAGCATCAAGGACCACGTCATCACCTCGCGCTACGGCACGAAGCGCGGCGACACCGCCGCGTTCCCGCAGCAGACGTACCACTACGGGACGGGTGACCAGCGGCTGTTCGTGGACACGGCGTCCGGCTACTTCTACGCGTTCTACGGCTCGCGGATCGTGAACAAGGGCGGTGGCTGGGCGGCGTTCTACGGCCACGTGGCCCGCGCCCCGATCGCGTCGAAGATGGCGCCCGGTTCCTGGCAGAAGTGGTACGGCGGAGCCTGGTCCGAGCCCGGCGTCGGGGGCCGCGAGAGCACCATGGTGCCCGTCGGTTCCGGCAGCACCACCGGGTACACCCCGACGGCGAAGGAGTACGACCCCGCCAACTCCGGCAGCGTCAGCCAGCAGGTGGCCGCCGGCCTGATGCCCCCGACCTCCCCGCTGTTCGTCATGGACATCACGTACAACGCCCATCTGGGGCTGTACATCGGCCAGCCCCAGGCCGTCGACCAGAGCGGCAACGCGTCCCAGGAGATCTACGCGACGGCCGATCTGACCACCCAGAAGTGGTTCCGTCTCGGGGACACCGGCAGCTACCGGAACGCCTCCTGGTACCGCTGGTTCCTCGACAGCGGCAACAGGACCAGCTCGACGATCGTCGGCAAGGACTTCCGCTCGTACTGCTCCTTCGGCTGCTCCGGCGGAGCCAGCAGCGAGTACGTGAACCTGACCATCGACACGACCGAGCCCGCCGCCCCGGTCGACACCTCGAAGGCGTACCGCATCGCCAACTCCGGCGGCCGTGTCCTCGCCCAGATCGCCGACACCACGGCCACCACCTCGCTCGCCGCCGCCACCGGTTCGGCTGCGGAGTCCTGGACCTTCGCCTCCGACGGCGACGGCTCCTACCGCATCGCCAACTCCGCCACCGGCGGGCTGCTCGGCGTGGGCGCCACGTCCACGAGCACCCGCGCATGGGGCACCCGGCCCACCGTCACCCCGGCCGGGACCGGTGGACCCACCGTCGGCCAGCAGTGGTTCGTGCTCCGCGCGACCTCTCCCGCCGACGGCTCCGCCACCGGCGCGTACAAGATCGTCAACCGGTACAGCGGGCTCGTCATCGGCCTCTCCGCCGACTCCGGCCGCCCCGCCGAGACCACACCCACCCGCAGCTGGACCAACACCACCGGCAACTCCGTCGGCGGCACCCGCACGGCCGGCGAACAGACCCTGACCCTGACGCCGACCGCCCAGGCGCCCGAGACGGTGACGGTGCTCGGTCCGGGCCCGCAGTCCACCGCCCCGAACAAGCCCGTGTCCCTCAAGATCGACGCCACCGACTCGCTCGGGAAGGCCCTGACCTTCACGGCGAGCGGCCTGCCCGCCGGGCTGACCATCAGCTCCGCGGGCCTGATCACCGGTACGCCGACCACCGCGGGCACCTCCACCGTGACGGTCACCGCCGCATCGGGCACCGCCACCGGCACGGCCGCCTTCACCTGGGCGGTCACGGCCTCCCTCGACGGGCTCCACACGCTCGCCACCGGGGGCAGGGCGCTCGACAACCCCAACCACAGCACCACCCCCGGCACCCAGCTCATCACCTGGACGGCCAACGGCGGGGCCAACCAGAAGTGGCAGTTCACCCAGCAGGCCGACGGAGGGTACGTCCTCAGGAACAGCGAGTCCGGGCTGTGCGCGGACGTCGACGGCGGTTCCGCCACGGCAGGCGCGAAGATCATCCAGTGGACGTGCACCAACGGCGTGAACCAGCGCTGGACGATCACCCGGCAGACGAACGGCACCCACACCGTGGCCTCCGCCGCGAGCGGACTGCTCCTGACGGCCGCCTCCGCGGCGAACGGCGCCCTGGTCACCCAACAGCCGAACACCGGCGGCGCGCTCCAGCAGTGGACGATCGGCTGAGCGCGTCCATGACGCACGACCGAGCACGTCCACGACGACCCTGACGGTCCGAGAGATCGTCAAGGCCGACGGGCGCGGCGGGCCTGTCGGTATCCCGGGCAGCACACGGGATTCCGGCCCGTCGGGGTGAGCGGGGGGCCGCCCGCCGTCGCGGCGGCGGGCGGCAGACCCGTACCGAGGAGGTTCGGGCGGGATTCAGCCGGCGGGCGGGGTGAGGACGACGAAGTCGGCGTTCGAGGGGTCGAGGCAGACGGCGAGCCGGCCGACGCCTTCCACGTCCGCCGGGCCCATCTGTACGTTGCCGCCGTTCGCGGTGACCCTGGCGACCGTCTCGTCGCAGTCGGCGACGGCGAAGACGGGGTGCCAGTAGGGCTTGCCGTGCGCGAGGGCGAGGTCGGCCTCGGAGAGCTGCATGAGGCCGCCGTGCATGCGCTCGTCGGGGAGTCCGGCGGGGGTGATGAGGGTGTACGTGTCCCCGCCGCCCGGCATTTCCATGTCGCCGAACCGCCAGCCGAAGACACTGCCGTAGAACGTCTTCGCCGCGGCGGCGTCGGTCGTGTACAGCTCGGTCCAGGACAGGGAGCCCGGCGCGTCCACCAGGTCGACGCCCTTGTTCGTGCCGGGCTGCCAGACGGCGAACTGCCCGCCGAGCGGGTCGCTGTACTGGGCCATCCGGCCCCACTCGTCGAGGTCCGTGGGGGCGACCCGGACCGTGCCGCCCGCCTGTTCCACCGTCTGGGTGGTGGCGTCCGCGTCGGCGACGCTGTAGTAGATCATCCAGGCGGAACGGGCGCCCTCCTCGGTGAGCCTGCCGAGCCCGCCGACGATCTTCCCGTCCTTCCTGAACATCCCTCCCTCCATGTCCTCGCCCTCCCCCATGGACTCGTACTCCCAGCCGAGCACGGCGCCGTAGAAGGCAGCGGCGGCCGGAACGTCGGGGGCGCCGAGATCCAGCCAGCAGGGGGAGCCGGGTACGAAGTCGGTGGTGATCATGGCAATGCCTTTCACGTCTCCGGGGATGGACCCTCAGCCTGGCACCGCACCCGGAGCCCCGCCCGTCGGCCGACCCGCGCGGACCGTGTCGGGAAGGAACCCCGCTGAGGCCGACCCGGCACCGGCCCGCGGCGAGAGCGCTGGTCACCGCGGTCCGGACCTCTTCGACGGCTCGGTCCCGGGAAATGGGACGTTCTTACGGATCCGTGACGTGCGGTACGGCGGACCGGTCTTCGGGGAGTGGGCGGCATAGCTTCGCCGCATGCGTGTACTTGTGACTGGAGGCGCGGGCTTCATCGGCTCGCAGATCGTCGCCGCACTGGCCTCCCGCGGACACGAGCCGGTGGTCTTCGACCTGGCCGGGGACGGGCGGGACGTGCGTGATCCCGAGGCCGTGCGGGAGGCCCTGACCGGGGTCGACGCCGTGTGCCACCAGGCCGCCAAGGTCGGCCTCGGCAAGGACTTCGGCGACGCCCCCGCCTACGTGTCGGCCAACGAGCTCGGCACCGCCGTACTGCTGGCCGAGATGACGGCGGCGGGCGTCCGGCGTCTCGTGCTCGCCGGGTCGATGGTCGTCTACGGCGAGGGGCGGTACGAGTGCCCCGCGCACGGCACCGTCCGGCCGGGCCCGCGAGCCGAGGAGGATCTCGCCTCGGGCCGGTTCGAGCCCCGCTGCCCGGACTGCGGCGCCCCCCTCGCCCCCGGACTGGTCGGGGAGGACGCCCCGATGGACCCCCGGAACGTCTACGCCACCACCAAGGTCGCCCAGGAACACCTCGCGTCCTCGTGGTCCCGGGCCACCGGCGGGCGGGTGGTCTCGCTGCGCTACCACAACGTCTACGGGCCGGGGATGCCCCGCGACACCCCGTACGCGGGGGTCGCCGCCCTCTTCCGTTCCTCCCTCGCCCGCGGCGAGGCCCCCCGCGTCTTCGAGGACGGCGGGCAGCGCCGGGACTTCGTGCACGTCCGGGACGTGGCCGGGGCCAACGCGGTCGCGCTCGACGCCCTGTCCGGGACGGCGGACTTCGCCGCGTACAACGTCGGCAGCGGTGCCCCCCGGACCGTCGGCGACATGGCGGGCGCGCTGGCCGACGCGTACGGCGGCCCGGAACCGGTCGTCACGGGCGAGTACCGGCTCGGCGACGTCCGGCACATCACCGCCGACTCGACTCGGCTGCGCAGCGAGCTGGGCTGGCGCCCGGAGGTCACGTTCGCCGACGGGATGGCCGAACTCGCCGGCGGTGCGGACGAAGGGACCCGTCCGTCCGCGGCACTGGCCGGACTGCCGTAGGCCCCGCCCCCGGCCCGCGAGCATGATGACCGGGACGGGCCGTCCGCCGTCCTCCCGGGCCCGCAGCCGCCGGCAGACCTCCAGGCCGTCCATGCCGGGCAGCATCAGGCCGAGGACCACGAGGTCGGGCCGGGCTTCCTCGGCGGCGCGCAGCGCGGCCGGACCGTCGGCCGCGAGCCGTACGACGAACCCGGCGCGGTCCAGATAGCCGGCCACGACCTCCGAGACGGTCGGATCGTCGTTGACGACCAGCACCCGCGCCGCCGGGGCGCCGGTCGCGTGGGAACCGCCCGCACCGCCCGCACCGCTCCCGCTCACGCGGTCGTGCCCCTGGTGCCCGCTCTCCGCATCGCTCACCGCCATGGCCCCAGAGTGTCACCCGTCCGGGCCCACCAGCGGCGGACTCTTCCACCCGCCAGGAGGGCGTCCGCGTTTCGTAAGGTCTCGAAGCCCCTTTTCCCCGTTCCGGATTCCTACGGTGTGGAGGGTGACTTCTTCTGCTTGCGCACCGCCCCGCGCGGACGTCGTACTGCCGTGCCTCGACGAGGCCGAGGCACTCCCCTGGGTGCTGGCGCGGGTGCCCGCCGGTTGGCGCGCCATCGTCGTCGACAACGGCTCGACGGACGGCTCCGCCGGGATCGCCCGCGAACTCGGCGCGACCGTCGTCCACGAGAGCCGACGCGGTTTCGGCGCGGCCTGCCACGCCGGGCTGCTCGCGGCCCGCGCCGACCTGGTCTGCTTCTGCGACTGCGACGCCTCCATGGACCCCGGGCTGCTCGCCCCGATGGCCGCGCGCGTCGAGGCGGGCGAGGCCGACCTGCTCCTCGGCCGCCGCCGCCCGCAGGGCCGCGGCGCGTGGCCGGCGCACGCCCGCGCCGGGAACGTCGTCCTCGCGCGCATGCTGCGCCGCCGCACCGGCGTACGACTGCACGACCTCGGCCCGATGCGGGTGGCACGGCGTGAGGCCCTGCTCGGCCTCGGCCTGACGGACCGGCGCAGCGGCTACCCGCTCCAGATGGTCGTCCGGGCCGCGGACGAGGGCTGGCGGGTCGCCGAGACGGACGTGCCCTATCTGCCGCGCTCGGGGAAGTCCAAGGTCACCGGCACCTGGCGGGGCACCTGGCACGCCGTGAGGGACATGCGCCGGGTGCTGGCCGAACCGCCGGCGGAGCGGTCTCGCGCCGCCGGGGAGGTCGCCGTATGAGCACCGTCCCCACAACCGGTTTCCCCGCGAGCACCGCTCCCGTGACCACCGCCCGCGTCAGCACCGTCCCCACGACCACCGTCCCCGTGGGCACGCTCCTCGTCATCGCCAAGGCGCCCGTCGCCGGACGGGTCAAGACGCGCCTCACCCCGCGATTCGCGCCGGAGCAGGCCGCCGAGCTGGCCCGCGCCGCCCTTGAGGACACCCTCGCGGCCGTGCGCGCCACCCCGGCCGCACGCCGTGTGCTGGTCCTCGAAGGACTGCCGGGGCCCTGGGTGCCCGAGGGCATCGAGGTCGTTCCGCAGTGCCCCGGCGCACTCGATGTCCGGCTCGCCGCCGCCTTCGCGCAGGCCGAGGGACCGGCCCTGCTCATCGGCATGGACACCCCGCAGGTCACCCCCGGTCTCCTCGCCCGGGGGCTCGACTTCGGCGGGACCGACGCCTGGTTCGGCCCCGCCGAGGACGGCGGGTTCTGGGCGCTCGGACTGGCCGAACCCGACCCGGAACTGCTCCTCGGCGTCCCCATGTCCGTGAGCCACACCGGGCGGGAGCAACGCCGACGGCTCGTCGCCTCCGGGCGCGCCGTACGGGATCTGCCCGAGCTGTGCGACGTGGACGAGCCGGCCGACGCGGCGCGGGTCGCCGCCGCCTCGCCGGACACCCGCTTCGCCGCCCTGTACGAAGGCATGTGCGCGGTGGCGCGGTGACCGCCCAGCTGGCCGAGCCCGCCGTCGCCTGGCGGGCCGATCCGTACACGGCGGCGCTCCGCACCGGCCGGGGGCCGCTCTATCTGCGGCGGGAGGACGGCTGGTTGCTGCCGCTGGAGGTGGAGCGGTGGTGCGGCGAACCCGACGCGGCGGACGTCACCGTCCTGGACCGCTGTACGGGGCCGGTGCTGGACGTCGGCTGCGGACCGGGCCGGCTGGTCGCCGCGCTCGCCGCCCGGGGGCACCGGGCGCTGGGCGTGGACATCACCCCGGAGGCGGTGGACCGTACGGTACGGGCCGGGGGCAGCGCCCTGTGCCGCTCGGTGTTCGACCCGCTGCCCCGTGAGGGCCGTTGGGGCACCGTGCTGCTCATCGACGGGAACATCGGCATCGGAGGCGACCCGGCCGCGCTCCTCCGCCGTGCGACGCGGCTCGCGGCGCCGGACGGTTCTCTGCTGGTCGAGGTGGCCGCGGAGGATGTCGACGAGCGCGTCGAGGTCCACGTGGACGACGGGCGGGGCGGCCGGGGCGCGCCCTTCCGGTGGGCGCGGCTCGGGGCCCGAGCCCTGTGCGCCGGTGCCGCCGGGGCGGGCTGGACCCGATCCCTGACCTGGCAGTCGGCGGGCCGCGCCTTCGTCGGCCTGCGGCGCTGAGGGTCGGGCGGGAGGGCGGGAGGGCGGGAGGGCGGGACCGGCGGTCAACCGACTCCCGCCCCGCCCCCTCTCAGCTCCGCCGCCCACCCGACCCGGCCCGCCCGGACCGCCCGGCCCAACGCACCCGCGCCCCCGCGTACCCGGTCGCCGTCACCCCGACGGCCGCCATCGCCAGCAGCCAGTTCCGGGAGTGGTCCAGCGGCGGCACGGTCGGGTCCTCCACGCCGCCGGGGCGCAGGAGGCCCGGCAGGGCCACCACCGTCAGCGAACCGGCGACGACCAGCGCCGCCCGCGCCACACCGCGCGGGGGCCGTCCGGCCATCTCTTACGGAATGCGGACATGCGGCTCCGGGATCCATGGTTCGGGGCCCGTTCCTGGAACGCTGCCGAGGTGAACCAGCACACCGGCCGCACCGCCACGGTCCTCACCGCCCTCGTCATCGCCGCCCTCGCTGCCGCCCTCCTCGTCACCGTCCGGTACGACGGTCATGTCATCGATCCTTCCGGGCTGTTCGGCCGGTACGCGGTCTGCTGGGCCCTGTTCGTCGTAGCCCTGCTCGGGCTGTGGCGGGTTCCGGCCGCGCACGTCGTTCCGCTGCTCGTGGCCGGGGCGGTCGCGGTGACGGTGACGGGGCTCGTGGCTCCGCCCCGGACGAGCACGGACTCGTACCGGTACGCCTGGGACGGCCGCGTCCAGTCGGCCGGCGTCCCCCCGTACGACCACGCCCCCAGGGATCCTGAGCTGAGCGGGCTGCGCGACGCGTGGCTGTTCCCCACGGGGGCCGCCTGCGCGGGCCGAGACCTGGTCGCGGTCCCCTCCCCCGGTCCGGAACCGCACTGCACGAGGATCAACCGGCCCTCGGTGCACACGATCTACCCGCCCGTCGCCGAGGTGTACTTCGTAGCCGTCGACCGGCTGTCCCCGGAGGGAGCCCGGCACAAGCCGCTGCAGATCGCCGCCGGGCTGGTCGCGCTCGCCACGACCTGGGCGCTGCTGCTGATCCTGCGCCGCCGGGGAACGGATCCGCGCCGGGCCGCGGCCTGGGCGTGGTGCCCGGTGGTGCCGATCGAGGCCGTGAACAACGCGCACGTGGACGTACTCGGGGCGCTGCTCGCCGTGATCGGGCTCGGACTCGTCGCCACCGGCCGTACGAACGGCCGTCGGACCGCCGCAGACGTACGCCTCGACGGTGGCGTACCCCTCGGAGCGCCGCACGGCACCCGCCGCCTTGCCGCCGGCGGCCTCGTCCTGGGTGCCGCCGTCGCCACCAAGCTGATGCCCGCGGTCGTCCTGCCCGGTGCGCTGTCCGGGGTGCGCCGGGTGCGCGACGCCGCCGCCGTCCTGCTGCCGGCCGTGGTCTTCACCGGACTCTCGTACGTCCCCTACGTCCTCCTCTCGCACGACTCCGTCTTCGGCTACCTCGGCGGATACGTGGACGAGGAGGGCTACGACGACCCGTCGGCCGGCTCCCGCTACGCCCTGCTCCGGCTGGTCCTGCCCGACAGCTGGGCGTTCCCGGTGCTGCTCGCCGTGATGGCAGCGGTGTCCCTGTCGGTGATGTGGCGCGGCGATCCTCGGCGCCCGTGGAGCGGGGCGCTCCTGGTCACCGGCTGGGCCTTCGTGCTCCTCACACCCGGCTACTCCTGGTACGCGCTGCTCCTGGTGGCGCTCGTCGCGCTGGACGGGCGGCGGGAGTGGCTGGGCGTCGCACTCGCGGGCGAGGCGGTGTACGTCCTCGGGCCCGAGTACGGCTACCAGTCGGCGCTGAGCGCGACCGCGT
This sequence comes from Streptomyces sp. P9-A4, assembly GCF_036634195.1. Lineage (NCBI taxonomy): Bacteria > Bacillati > Actinomycetota > Actinomycetes > Kitasatosporales > Streptomycetaceae > Streptomyces > Streptomyces sp. P9-A4. The sequence continues at coordinate 6,659,124 of NZ_JAZIFY010000001.1, read as the reverse complement.
ACGGCATCGCGGCGCTCGTGGTGCTGCTGGGCCCGGCGGCCCGGCGGTGGCAGACCTCGCCTACCGGGTGGCGAGTTCAGCGTTCGCCCTCGCCGTGACGTGGGCGAGGGCGCGGGCGGCGATCTCGCGGTCGGCGGCCGGAAGGTCGCCGTAGAGCCGCTCGGTGAGCCCGGCCACCTCGTCCGTGAAGCCCCGGTGCAGCGTCTCCCCCTTCTCCGTGGGGGTGGTTCGGGCGCCGTCGGTCAGCCCGGCTTCGGCGAGTGCGGCGAGCAGGGCGCCGGCCTCCGACTCGGTGATCTTGAGCGTCGCGGTCAGACGGTCGACGGCATCGGAGCGGTCGAGCCCGTCGACGACGGCCTTGAGCGCGACGGACTGAGGGAAGGTCAGCCCGGAGTCGGCGAGGATCCGGTCCCGCACGGCGGCGATGGCGTGGTAGGCGATGCCGATCAGCTGACCGTTGAGGAGCGGGGCGGAGGGGGTGGTGTCGGCCATGGCGTGGATCTCCTTGGGTGCGATCGCGGTGCGCTCGGGAAGCTCCGGCCAACAAGCGGAGAACCCTCCGGTTGGCATGCCGCAACCATAAGCGGAGGACTCTCCGATTTTCAAGGCGTAACCGGAGACTCCTCCGCTACGTCCGCTACGCTGCTCCGCATGACCGCCCCCACCGAGCGCGCCGACGCCGCCCGCAATCGCCTCCGCATCCTCGACGCCGCCCGGCGCCGGCTCGCGGCCGACGGCTTCGCCGCACTCTCCCTGGACGCCGTGGCGAAGGACGCCGGGGTGGGCGTCGGTACGGTCTACCGCCGCTTCCACAACAGGGCCGGGCTCGTCTACGCGCTCATCGAGGACAACGAGAGCCGCTTCCAGGAGGAGTTCGCCCGCCAGGCGGAGGACGGGTCGCCTTCGGCGCGCGAGCGGCTGCGGGCCTTTCTGCACGGCATGGCCGACCTCGTCGAGGACAACCGTGAGCTGCTGCTCCTGGCGGAGGCGAGCGTCCCGGCCGGGCGCTATCGCAGTGCCCCGTTCCGCAGGCACCACGAACAGGTCGTCGGGATGGTCGCGGAACTCGCGCCGGACGCGGACACCGCCTATCTGGCCGATCTGCTCCTCATGGCGTACACACCCGGCCTGTTCGACTTCCAGCGCACGGACCGGGGCTGGGACGTGGACCGCATCAAGCGCGGGCTCGACGCCCTGGTCGACGGAATCGGGGCCGTCGGAGCCGGGGGAGCCGGGGCCGAGGAATCCGGGGAATCAGCAGGACCGCCGCCGAGGCGATGAACAGCGCCGCCGTGAAGAGCAGCCATCTCCCCAGGAACACGTCCGCCGGGAGCCCCGTCGCCGCCGTGTAGTGGCCGACCTGCCGGAAGACGAGCGGCCACCAGACGAGGAGCATCAGACCCGAGAGGAAGGCGGGCACACGGACATGGTTGACGCCGAACCGCGCCCTTCTCCAGCCATCGCCCCGCTCCCCTCGCGACCCGCTGTCCCCGTCCCCCCGGGGCGGGAACAGCAGCTGCGCGGCACGGTCGGTCACCGCGTACAGCGGCAGCAGGACCAGATCGTGCAGGAGGGCGGCGCCGACGAACCAGAGGGTCACCCCCAGCGTGTCGCCTTTCAGTAGACGTACGCCCGCGTAGGCGGCCAGCGCGAAGGAGGCGAGCACCAGCAGCAGGTGCAGCGGTGTGTCCTCCTCCCTCCGGCGGACCCCGCTCACGGCCGCTCCCCGAAGGTGAGGCGGGTGACCCACTTGGTGTTGAGGACGCCGGGAGCGCCGGGGACGATGACCCGGGCCGGGTAGCCGTGGTCGTGGGAGAGGTCGGCGCCGTTGACGCGAACGGCGAGCAGCGAGCGGTGGTCCCGCACCTGGTTGTCGCGCAGGGCGGCCACGCTGAACGGGCCCCCGCGCTGGACCGACTCCACCCGTACGTCCGGCGGATCGCCGTCGAGGCCGACGAGGGCGGCGAGGTCCACCAGCCGTACCCCGCTCCACAGCTGGTCCGGGGTGGACCACCCCTCCACGCAGGCGATCGGCAGCGCCGCCTCGTGCTGCGGCATGGCGAGCAGCGCCTCCCGGGTCAGGACGGTCTGCCGGCCCGCGCCGCGTACGGTGAGCCGCCACGCCGGACCGACGTCGCTCGCCCGGATGCCCACCGAGCCCGCGGTCTTGTTGATCTGGAAGCCGTTCGGCCCCGATCCGGGTTCCCGGCCGCCGTGCGGGGCGAACAGCGCGGTCCTGCGCCACCAGCCCCCCACGCTCTGCCCGGCCGTCACCGCGAACAGCGCCAGGGACCCCAGGCCCACCAGACCGACCGCACCCCGCCGGGAGATGGTCGGCTCGGCCGGCCGGGGCGACACCAGCCCCGCCGCCTCCTCACTCCCGGCGGCGGGCCGCGCCGCGTGCCCGGCCCGCACGGCCCGGAGTGCTCGCGGCAGCCTCAGCGTCACGTGCACCACGAACGCGCCGATGAACACCCAGGCGCCGAAGAAGTGCAGGACGTAGAAGGAGCCCGGGAAGATGTAGTGCAGCTGGATGTTGAGGATGCCGGTGACGAACTCGAAGCCGGCCCCGCCGACCAGGAGCAGCAGCGACAGCCGTTCGAGCGCGTGGCCGGGCGACCGCACCGGCGGCCACGCGAACAGCTTCGGGATGACGGACCACAGCTTGGCCAGGAGTACGGGCACCAGCACGACGCCCAGGACGACGTGCACGCCCTGCGTGAGCCGATACAGCCAGTACGGCGAGGTCGGCCAGGAGAAGAGGTAGAAGCCGAGCCACCCTTTGTCGGGCGTCTGGTCGTTGACCGCCGCGAGATCCGGGTTGTACGCGGCGTACGACAGGAGTCCCGTCACGAACAGGACCGTCACGCCGACGAGCAGGACCAGTCCGAACACGGCGGTCAGCCACGGCCCCCGCAGCGGGCTCCGCCAGAACTCCGGCCGCGACGGACCGGGCGGAGGGCCCGTCGGCACGACGGACTCCAGGACGGTGCGCCACCGTCGCGGCCCCGCCCGCCCGTCCTCGGACGGTGTCGGGTCTCCCGCCTCCTCGCGCCCGCCTTCGTCGCTCGCGTCCACGGGAAACCTCCGCACGTACCGGCCTCATCGGATGTCCCCCGCCGAGGAGAACATGCCGCACCCGAACGCCGAAGGAGGCCGTGACACGCCACACGGTCCGTCAGCCGCCCAGATAGTACGGCCGGTTGTGCGCCGCGACGGGCGGCGACTGATAGCTCCACGCACCTGCGGCCGGGGCGCCGCCGAGCAGCCGCTCCAGGTCCCGGCCGACGTCGGCACCGGGGTCGAGAACGGTCAGCCGGGCGCGCTCGGAGGCTCGGTCGGGTGCTCCGTCGGACGCTCCGTCTGCGAGGGAGTGCCAGGTGTAGGGGCCGTGGACGTTCATGGGACCGGCCAGTGCCCGCCCTTCCTCGTCGGTGCCGTATCCCGTGATGGGTGTGTTGTTCACGGCCCTGCCCCGGAGGGACGTGAGGTCGGCTTCGAGGGAGAACAGCGCGGTGGTGCCGCGCCGGAGTTCGCCCTGCGGGGTGAGTTCGGCGCTCCGGCAGGTCACCTGCCAGTCCTCGCCCTCGGGGCCGTTGAGGGACGGCATCGTCGCCTCGAACCAGGCGGGGTACTTGGGTTCGGCGTAGAGACGGCGGCCGGCGTCGATGGCGAGCGGGTTGTCGCACAGCACGTGGATGCGGGCGATGCCGAGCAGCTTGGTCTGGTCGTGGCCCTGGGCGTACTCGGGGTAGGACACCTCGGGCAGCCGCTCGGCGGCGGCGGCCGGGAAGGCGACGATGTTGACCTCGACCTCCTGGGTGACGCCGGCACCGGACCTGTACTGGGCGAAGTACAGCTGGAAGTTGACCGAGAGCAGGGCCCGGCCGCCGAAGTCGGCAGCGCTCAGGGCGGGATGGTGTTTGGCCAGGAGCTCGCGGGCCGGTTCGGGGTCGACGAGGAAGTCCAGGCCGATGTTGTGCAGGGCGCCGTAGTGGAAGGGAAGTTGGTACGGCGCTGCCACGGGCGGCAGGGGAAGCGGGCTCATGAGGCGGCTCCGGAGGGGTCGGCGGCGGGCGGGACGGTGTCCGTCAGGACGGCGGGCGCGTGGCGCGCGGTCAGGTCGGTCTCGATGCGTTCGGCGGTGCGCAGGGCCAGGGCGGCCATGGTCAGGGTGGGGTTGGAGGTGGCGAGCGAGGGCATGCTGCCGCAGCCGACCGCGTAGAGCCCGGGATGGTCCCAGCAGCGCTGCCAGTGGTCGACGACCGAGGTGGCGGGGCTGTCGCCCATGAGGTGGGTGCCTCCGGCGTGGCCCGCGCCCCGGAAGGCGTACGACCGGCCCCGATGGGTGAAGGTCCCGGGCCGGCCGGGGTCCGGGGTGTGGTCGCTGTGGTCCTCCGCGCCCAGCAGCGCGAAGAGCTGGTCGGACACCTCCTTGGCGGCCACGAAACCCTCCTTGACGTGGTCGGAGAGGTCGTACGCGACGACGGGGCGCGGCAGCCCCAGCGCGTCGCGGCGCTCCGGATCGAGGGTCACGCGGTTGGCGGGGTCCGCCTCCTGCTCGATCTCGAACTGGAGGGCGAACTGGCGCCCCACGCGGTCGCGCAGGGCGGCCCGCAGCGCCGTCCCGAACAGCCGGCCACCGTCCGCGCCCCCGCCGCGCACCAGACCCGCCACGTCGGCGCCGGAGCCTCCCGTCGCCCACACCCACCCCCAGTTCCCGATCTCGACGCGGAACGGGGCGTGCCGTGCGCGGGAGGGACCGAAGCGGAACCCCTCAAGGCCCGAGGTGGAGCCCGGACCCCGGTACGGGCCGATCTGCTCGGGCATCAGCCCCCAGGTCAGCAGCACCGGATGGTCCATCAGGTTGCGGCCCACCTGCCCGCTGCTGTTGGCGAGGCCGGAGAGCAGCAGCAGTCTGGCGTTCTCGACGGCGTGGGCGGCGAGCACCACGACGTCCGCGTGCGCGCGGTGGCGGGTGGTGCCCCGCGCGTACGAGAGGTACTCGACGCCCGTGGCGCGCCCGGCGCCGTCGACCAGCACCCGGCTCGCGACGGCACGGTCGACGAGCGTCACCGACGGAGCCCAGCGCGCCTGGGTGCGCAGCGGGGTGTACTTGGCCCGCGCGGGGCAGACGGGGATGCAGCTGGCATGCCCTTCGCAGCGCCGGTGCTCACCACCCGGGTCCGCATCTCCCGCATAGGCGGTGTTCGCGACGCCGTTGCGGCCGTGCGGTGTCCCCACCACCCGCAACGCCACACGCTCCCCGGCCACCGGGTCCGTCACCGACCGGCCGTCGAGGCGGCCCGCCATCACCGTGTCGAGGTGGCTCGGCGGCAGCGCGTGCATCGGGAAGACGTACTCGTCGGGGAAGGGCAGGCCCACGTGGTCGCGCTGCTCGGCGACGTCCGCCGCCACGCCGATCTCCCGCTCCGCGGCCCGGTAGTACGGTTCCAGGTCCCCGTAGCCGAGGGGCCAGCCGCGGCCGTAGCCGAAGAGGTCGGTGCGGAAGTCCTCCGGGTGCATCCGGGGTGTCAGCCCCGTCCAGACGTTCCCGGTACCGCCGTTCACCCTGATGTACGTACTGGAGTACGGCAGCGGGCCGCGCTGGATCAGATGGCCGTCGCCGCCCGCCCCGGCACCGAGGTCGGTGACCTCCGGCCAGGCGGCGGCGGGGTGCGGCACATAGGGCGAACCCGGCACCTTCGCCGTCGCGGCGAGGTAGGTCTCCACCGCCTCGGTGTGACCCCGCTCGGCATCCGGTGCGCTCGCCCCGGCCTCCAGGACCAGCACGCGCCGGCCGGCCGCGCCGAGGCGGTGGGCCACGAGAGTGCCCGCGAAGCCGCCGCCGACGACGATCACGTCGTAGTGCGAGCGGACCGCTCCGGTTGGTGTCATCGGAGCACCCCCGCCCCGGCGGCCTCGGCCGGTTTCTCCGCCCAGCTCCCGAATCCCCGGGGCGCCGCGCCGGGCGCCGCCCCGCCGAAGGTCCGCCACACAAGCCCTTCGGCGTACGCCCGCGCGGAGACCAGGAAGGCGGCCTCGCCGTCGAGCCCCGGCCACACACCCGTGTACCAGAGACAGGTGAGCGCTTCGGCGAGCTCTGCCACGTCGGGCGGGACGCGACCGCTCGGGCACTCCCAGGCGAACACCCCCTCGGCCGCCGCCGCGACGAGCCGCGCGTATCTCTCGGCTCCCGCGTGCGTCCGTAGGACGTCCCGGTAGTCGTCCACCATCCCGGTGGCCCATAACTCCCTCGTGTCGAAGCCCGTCAACTCCACGGACAGCGTCACGAACTCGTCCTGCGTACCGCTCTGTCGCACCGGTCCAGGCACGTCAGCCTCCCCCCGTCGGCCTCTGAACGACCATGGAAACAGGTGACGGGGGACGCCGACCACGGTTGGTCCGCCACTCCACCCGAACGTGTGGCGCCCCCAACCGCAAACCCGTTCGGGCACATTTGGCGACTTCCCGCCGGTGAGACAGGGCACGACCGCGTTCCCGGCCCTTCGCGCCCGAAAACACTTGGACCGCGCGGCGCCGCTCGCGGGAGACTCCGTCCTTCACCTGACGGTCCGACAACACAGGGTTGGGCATGGAATCACCAGAATCAGCTGAATCATCTGAACCACCGGAAAAACCCGAGGGGTTGCCGAACAAGGGATCGGTTGCCCTTGCCCTCCGCTGTTACGGACGGGAACTGGTCCGGCTCCGCCTGCTGACCGCCCCGGCCCTGCTGCTGCCCGCGCTCGGCAACATCGGCATCAACTACATCGCCCCGCTGATCGTCGCCAAGCTCGTCGGCCGGATCGCCGGAGGCGGCGCCTCCTCGGCGGTCGGCCCGATGCTGCCGTACGTCCTCGCCTTCGCCGGCGTCCTGCTCCTCTCCGAGGCGCTGTGGCGGGTCGGTCTGCACTGCCTGAACCGTCTGGACGCGCGCGGCATCGAGAACCTGTACGTGATCGGGATGGACGAGCTCTTCGCCAAGGACGCCGCCTTCTTCCACGACAACTTCGCAGGCTCGCTGACCAAGCGCGTCCTGAGCTTCGCCTCCCGGTTCGAGGACGTCGTCGACACGCTGACGTTCTCCGTCATGGGCAGCTTCGTGCCGCTGCTGTTCGCGTCGGTGGTGCTGTGGCAGTACGACCCGCTGCTCGTGGCCGGGCTGCTCGCCCTGATCGCGTTCACGGGGGTGCTGGTGGCACCCCTGATCCGCCGCCGTCAGCGGCTGGTGGCCCAGCGCGAGAAGGCCATCGCCCGGGTCTCGGGGCACGTCGCCGACAGCCTGATGAACATGGACACGGTGCGCGCCTTCGCCGCCGAGAAGCGGGAGGCCGCCGAGCACCGCTCCCGGGTCGCGGAATCACGCCGCCTCACCCTGCGTTCGTGGGACTACGGAAATCTGAGGATCGACACACTGGTCGCCCCGATGTCGGTGCTGACCAATGTGCTCGGTCTCGTCCTGGCCCTCGGCCTCGGCGCGGCCGACCACGGGGTGGAAGTGGTCATCGTGGCCTTCACCTATTACGCCAACGCCACCCGGATCATGTTCGAGTTCAATCAGATCTACCGGCGTCTGGAAAGCTCGATGACGGAGGCGGCACAGTTCACCGAGCTGCTGATCGATCCGCCCACCGTGCTCGACCCGGTGCCGCCGGAACCGCTCCTCGGCAAGGAGGCGGATGTCCGCTTCGAGGGCGTGACCTTCGCGCACGGCGGCGGGAACCCGCTCTTCGACGGCCTCGACCTGGACGTGCCGAGCGGGGCCAGGATCGGTCTCGTCGGCCGGTCGGGCGGCGGCAAGACGACCCTCAGCCGGCTGTTGCTGCGGATGACGGACGTCGACGGCGGCCGCATCCTGATCGGCGGGCAGGACATCAGCAAGCTGCGGCAGACCGATCTGCGCGGTCTGATCGCCTACGTACCCCAGGACCCGGTGATGTTCCACCGGACGCTGCGGGAGAACATCGCGTTCGCCCGGCCGGACGCCACCGAGGCCGAGGTGCGCCGGGCGGCCGAGGCGGCCCACGTGACCGAGTTCGCCGACGCGCTCCCCGACGGCTTCGACACCATGGTGGGCGAGCGCGGGGTGATGCTGTCCGGCGGGCAGCGCCAGCGGGTCGCCCTCGCACGGGCGATCCTGCGGGACGCGCCGATCCTGCTGCTCGACGAGGCGACCAGCGCGCTGGACTCCGAGAGCGAGATCCTCGTACAGGACGCGCTGTGGCGGCTGATGGACGGCCGGACGGCGCTCGTGGTGGCCCACCGGCTGAGCACGGTGGCCTCGATGGACCGGCTGGTCGTCCTCGACCGGGGCCGGATCGTCGAACAGGGCACGCATCAGGAGCTGCTCGACGCCGAGGGCTCGTACGCGAAGCTGTGGCAGCACCAGTCGGGCGGCTTCCTCGACGACACCACCACGGACGACACCCCGGCCGGCGCGGACGTGCGCTGAAACGGGAGGACCCCGGGTCCGTCGGGCAGCTGCCCGACGGACCCCCACTACGGCGCCGCCCCCGGACCCGGACCCGCCTCCGTCCCCGTCCCCGCCTCCGTCCCCGTCCCCGTCCCCGTCCCCAAATAGCGGCTCAGAGTCGGCTCCCGCGCCAGTACGGCTCCGATCGTGAACGCGAACGTGAGGGCGGCACACACCACGATGAGCCAGGACAGCAGCGTGAACACGAGCCCCAGCGCCCCGTACACCTGCAGGGCCCTGTTCATCGCGTTCGGTACGTAGAGGGGTGCCGTCAGGCCGAGCGCGGTGGTGGCGCCCGCCGCGAGCAGGGCCCCGGGCAGGAGCGGCGGCCAGGCGACCCGATTGGCGAGCAGCAGGTGCTGCGTCCAGAGCCACACCCCCGTACTGACCAGGAAGTACACGGGAAACCCCAGCCAGGCTCCCGCTCCGAAGCCGTCCCGGATCGGGCCCTGGAGGAGGACCACCATGAGGAGGGCGAGCAGCCACACCAGCCATCGCCAGGCCGTGATCCGCGTCTTCGCCTTGGGCAGTTGCCAGGCCCGCTCGCAGACCCTCGCCATGGCCCTGCTGAAGCTGGTCGCCGACACCAGGGCCAGGACCAGCCCCACGGCCCCGCTGGTCTCGCGCAGGGTGCCGTCGGTCGTACTGTCCAGGACGCGCCGCAGTTCCTGGTCCGAGGGCCCGCTCAGTCCGAACATGGCGCGCAGGGAGGAGAGGAGCTGATCGCGTACGCCGAGCGGCGCGAACGCGGCCACGGCGAACAGCAGTGGGACGGCGGCCAGGAACGCCTGCGCGGCCAGCCGGGTGCCCCCGTCCAGCAGATTGCCCGAGGTCAGTCTGCCGACGAGTTCGGTGAGGACCGGGAACCGGCGCTCGGCCCCCGCCCACGCCTGCCGCATCCGGGCCGCCCACGCCTTCACGTCTCCGCTCCCCCGGCCGGTTCAGTCCGCCGCGGGCTGATCGTGGGTGCGACGCTGGAGGAACTGCGTGGTCAGATGCGCGATGACGGTGGCGAGCACGATGAGCGGCATCTGGTTGTACGCGTCGTCCCCGAGCAGCAGGACGGCCAGGATCGCGCTCGTCAGCGGGAGCCCGGACACCGTGGTCGCGGCGGCGGCGGTGCCGAGCGCGAGCGCGGGCGTGACGCCGAATCCGGGCAGTGCCGAACAGGCCATGGCCGCGGCCGCCCCGATCAGGAGGGCGGGGAAGATGGGGCCGCCGCGCAGGCTGCCGAGGCTGATCCCCCAGGCCAGCCCTTTGCACGCGACGAGGGCGACGAGGGCCGCGACGGACCAGCTGTGCGGGTGCGCGGCGAGTTCGCCGAGGGTCGCCTGTCCGGAGAGGGCCGCTTCCTCGGGTGAGCGGCCCGTCAGCACCGCGTAGGCGGTGAGGCAGAGTCCGGCGGCGAACGCGCAGGCCACGGTACGCGTGGCGGTGTTGCGGACGGTCCAGCGGGCGGTGCTCCGGCCGAGCCGGTGGCCGGCTCCGACGATGACGGCGACGAGCACGGCGAGGGGCAGGCCCCAGAGGAAGTCTCCGGCGTCGGGGTTGACGTCGGGGGGCAGGCTGGGGAGCGCGAGACCCCCGATGGAGAGCCCCGTCCACGCTCCGAAGCCGGTGAAGACGATCGCGCCGACGCCGCTGGCGACGAGACATGGCAGGAGCAGCAGGACGAGCTGCCCGCCGGCCAGTCCCGCCGCCTCGACGACGAGGACGGCGGCGACGAGGGGGCCGCCGAGGATGGTGGCGATGGCGGCGGTCGAGCCCGCGGTGCCGATGACCAGGGACGACCGGGGGGCGACGGTGGTACGGGCGGCCCGTACGGCGAGGAGGGCCAGGCCGCTGCCGACCGCCATCAGGGGCGCCTCCGGGCCGAGGACGACGCCGAGCGGCAGGGTCGCGAGCGCGGCGAGGACGGCGCCGGGCAGTTCGGCGGGGCCGACCGGCGGGCCGCCGAGGCCGTTGACGGGCACGTGCCCGCCGTGACCGCGCATCCGGGTGACGATCGGGGCGAGGATCAGACCGGCGAGGAGGAGCGCGGGCATCGGCCACCACCAGGGCGCCCGGTCGAGGCCCAGGGCCCGGGGAAGGCTCTCCCAGACGGCGTGCTGAAGGGTGTGCTGGAGGCCGACGAAGAAGAAGCAGGCCACGGCGATCGGCACGCCGAGGAGTACGGAGAGCAGCAGCAGCTTCTGGTAGGAGCGGCTGAGCAGGAGGTCCCGTACGCCCTCCGCGGTGGGCGCGGTCTCCCCCCGCGTCTCCTCGCTCACGCCACCCCTTCGGGTCGTCCGCCCGGGAGCGCGGCGGGTCCCGCTCCGGCCGCCGCCGGTCCTTCGGTGGGTCGTGCGGGTCTCCGCCGCACAGTCCGGTCGAGCAGCACCGCACCCTCCCGGCAAGTCGAACGGTCGTCGTCGTCCCCCCAGTGAAAGGGGTCTGACGGGGTCTCGCATCCGGGCCGGGCCATATCCCCCGTTCGCCGCACGGACCCACATAAGCCCGACAAGATCACTTTGATGCGATTCGCCCACGAGGAAAGGCGGCACGGTCTCCGTCGTCGAACTCGCCGACTCCGCGGTCGCCGCCGTGTTCGAGTCGGTCACCGACGAACGGCTGGGCCGCGCGCCTCGCCACGGCTGCACGGGGCTCAGCCGGCCGGCCGGCCCTCCTGGAACGCGTACCGCACGAGGACGTCGTGCGCGCCATCACCGCCCTGGACGAGGAGTGACACCATGATCCGTCGACGCATCGCCGGGCCCGGCCCGCTCGGCACGACGGCCCGTACCGCCGTTATCACCGGGGGAGCGAGCCGGCCGACCTCAAGGCCCAAGGGGCGCTGACGGAGGAGGAGTTCGCGGCCGAGAAGGCACGCGTCCTCGCGTCCTGACCCAGCGGGCGGGCCCGGCCGGAAGAACCACCACCGGCCGGGCAAGCCCGTACCCCCAGAACCTCGCACACCCCGCCCGCACCCCGCAGCCCCCTCAGGGTCCCCGCCGGACCGCTGACCGTTCCGGCGCACACGCCGAGACCCGTACGACTGCGGTCGAGCAGTGCGCCCCCGCGCCCGAACGGAGGGCGGTTCCCTCCCCATCCGGATACGGCCAATGGGCCGGACGCCGTCCGGCCGCGCGACTGAGCACCCTCGAAAGGCGTGCGGCGTCTGCGATCCGGAGGGGTGGGCGGCAGCCGCCGTCGCACAAGCATCGTCCGGGTGTCACGGTCCGGTCACAGAGCCGTCGTCGCCCCATCGCACTCGCCGGACGCAGGATGGCCTGAATCCATGGCACTCAATCCCCCACGCGCGTCCCGTCGTTGATCACTTCCGCCGCGCCTCACATACTGCGCTGACCGGCGACGGGCGCTCTTGCGCCCCCGGTCCGGAACCGACCATTCGACCTCATCCCAAGCTCCTGGGGGAGACTTGCGCGCACACGTGCACAGAGCACGCGCCTTCACCATCGCGGCGGCCACTTCGGTGGCGCTCGTGGCAGGCATGACCGGCCCGGCGGCGGCGATCGCCGCGAACGCCACGGCCGCACCGGACACCCCGCGCCTCGACGGCAGCCGGCGGATCCCGCTCATCACCGGCGACCGCGTCGTGGTGGACAACACGGGCCGGATGGTGGGCTTCGAGTCCGCCGCCGGCCGTGAGCACATACCCGTACAGGTGCAGCGCACGGCGGGCCACACCCTGGTGGTGCCCGCCGACGCCCAGCGCCTCATCTCCTCGGGCCGGCTGGACCAGCGGCTCTTCGACCTCGACGTCCTCACCGACCCGCGGCTGCTCAAGAGCCACCGCGCGGGGCTCAAGCTGATCGTGCAGTACGAAGGCGGTGCCGCCGCCGCACGCGCCGAGGTGCGTTCGGCCGGTGACACCCAGCTGCGGCGGACCTTCCCGACCATCAACGCCGACGCCATCCGTACCTCGCAGGACGACGTGGCCCGGGTGTGGGACGCCCTGACCGACCAGGGCCGGACCGGCGCGCGTTCCACCGCCTCCGGCATCGGCAAGGTGTGGCTGGACGGGGTGCGCGGTGCGCGCCTGGACCGCAGCGTCCCGCAGATCGGTGCCGACCGGGCGTGGCAGTCCGGGTACGACGGCACGGGCGTCAAGATCGCCGTTCTCGACACGGGTGTCGACAAGACCCACGACGACCTCAGGACCCAGGTCGTCGGCGAGAAGAACTTCTCCGCCTCCGCCGACGCCGTCGACCGTGTCGGGCACGGCACCCATGTCGCGTCGATCGCCGTCGGCACCGGCGCCAAGTCCGGCGGCCGGTTCAAGGGCGTCGCCCCCGGCGCCAAGGTGATCAGCGGGAAGGTCCTCGACGACGAGGGCTACGGCGACGACTCCGCCGTCGTCGCGGGCATGGAGTGGGCAGCCGCCGAAGGCGCGGACGTGGTCAACCTCAGCCTCGGCGGCCCCGACAGCCCCGGCGTCGACCCGCTGGAGGCCATGGTCGACAAGCTGTCCGCCGAGAAGGGCATCCTCTTCGCCATCGCGGCCGGCAACGAGGGCGAGGACGGCGCGTCGACGGTGGGCTCGCCGGGCAGCGCGGACGCCGCGCTGACCGTCGGCGCCGTCGACAAGGACGACCGGCTGGCACCGTTCTCCAGCGTCGGCCCGCGCGTCGGCGACGGCGCCGTCAAGCCGGACGTGACCGCGCCCGGCGTCGCCATCACCGCGGCCGCCGCCGCCGGCAGCCTCATCGACCTGCGACCCGGTACGCCGCACCCCGCACCCGGGTACCTGCAGATCGACGGCACCTCGATGGCGACCCCGCACGTCGCGGGCGCCGCCGCGATCCTGAAGCAGCGGCACCCCGACTGGAAGTCCGCCGAGCTCAAGGGCGCGCTCACCGGCTCCACCAAGGGCGGCGAGTACACCGCCTTCCAGCAGGGCTCGGGCCGCATCCAGGTCGACAAGGCGCTCGCCCAGAGCGTGATCGCCGAGCCGGTGTCGCTGAACTTCGGCACGGCGCTCTGGCCGCACGCCGACGACAAGTCCGTCACCAAGAAGCTCACCTACCGCAACCTCGGTACGACGGACGTCACCCTCGACCTGTCGGTGTCCACCCTGGACCCGGCGGGCAAGCCGGCCCCGGCGGGGTTCTTCGCGCTGGGCGCCTCGAAGGTGACCGTGCCCGCGGGCGGCACCGCCGAGGTCGACCTCGTCGCCGACACCAGCGTCGGTGACGCCGACGGCACCTACTCGGGTTACGTCACCGCGACCGCGGCGGGGCAGTCCGTGCGCACGGCCGCGGTGGCCGTCCGCGAGGCCGAGTCGTACAACGTGACGGTGCGGACCCTCGGCCGCGACGGCTCCGACGCGCAGAACTTCTCCAGCACCCTGACGGGCGTCGGCGGACCCGCCGCCGGCTTCCAGGCGCGCGTCGACAACGAGCCGGGCGTCCACACGATCCGTGTGCCCAAGGGCTCGTACACCTTCAACTCGGCCGTCTACCAGGACCCGTCGGACTACACCGCGGGCACCGACTGGATCGCCCAGCCGAAGCTGGACGTCACCGCCGACACCTCGGTCACCGCCGACGCCCGCACCACCAAGCCGGTGGACCTGACGGTGCCCGGCATCGGCATGGCGGACTACGGCGGCACGTACTACGAGGTCGACACCGAGATCGGCGAGGTCGGCAACGGCTGGGTCCTCAGGGGCTTCAAGGGCTTCCGCACCGCGCACCTCGGTCCGGCGGTCACCGACGGCTCCCTCCTGCAGACCTGGGACGCGCACTTCCTCAAGGACCCCACGAGCCAGTACTCGGTGGCCTTCGGCGGCAAGACCAGCAAGGTCACGACCGGCTACACCAAGCACGTGAAGGCGAACGAACTGGCCACGCTCAAGGTCGGTCTCGGCTCGTCGGCGCCCGGTAAGACCGTCCTGGCCTCGCCGTACTCCCATCTGCCGGGCGCGCCGGAGGGCATCGGCTTCTCGGCACCGCAGGCGGCGCCGGGGACGCGTACCTTCTACGTCTCCACCGCCGACGGGGTCTCGTGGCTCACCCGGATCAACCAGCTCGGCGAGCTGGACGAGTGGGGCTACCCGGCCTTCGAGGGTGCCTACGAAATGGTCCGCCCGAAGCGCTACGAGACCGGCCGGACGTACCGGGAGACCTTCAACACGGGTGTCTTCGGCCCGCTCCTCGGTAAGGGCATGGGCGTCTTCCGTACGGCTCCCGACCCGGCGACGGGCGAGCAGCAGCTCGTCGGCGCCGTGCCGCTGGTCGCCGACGGCAAGGGCCACGTGGGCACCGTGCCGTTCACCTCGGCCACGTCGACGCTGTACCGCGACGGCGTCAAGGTCGGCACGAACGACGACCCGCTGAGCGGCTCGAAGCCTTTCACGGTCGACGCCGCCGACGCCGAGTACCGCCTCGTCACCTCCGTGGAACGCCCGTCGAACGTCGCCGCGGTCTCCACCCGGATCGACGCCGGCTTCACGTTCCGCTCGAAGCAGGTCGCGGAGACCACGTCGCTGCCGGTGTCCACGGTCCGCTTCGCGGCCCCCGTCGACCTCGCCACCCGCGCTCCGGAGAACGCTCCGGTCCTGGTCCCGGTGACCGTGCAGGGCTCGGCCGCCGGAAGCAACCTCAAGTCGCTCTCGGTGTCGGTGAGTTACGACGGCGGGAAGACCTGGCAGGTCGCGCAGGTGCAGGACGGGAAGATCTCCGTGAAGAGCCCGGCGAAGGACAGCGGCATCTCGCTCTCCGCCGAGGTCACGGACAAGCAGGGCAACACGTCGACGCTGACGATCCACAACGCGTGGATCGGCAAGTGAGGTTGGCGGATTGACCGCGTGACCATGTGACCGCATGACCGCGCGCCCGGGGGCCGGGTATCAGGGGGACCACCTCTGATACCAGGCCCCCGGTTCTCGTTCTCCCCGGGGAGCCGGCCGAGCATCACCGTTTCCTTCCGACCCGAGTGGTCGTTGCACCCAAAGATCCATTGGGGTGACGACGCGTCACCAGCGAGTCGAAAGTATGTGCCTTCAGTGAGTGTCACCACCGAAGACCTGTGGTTCTCCCCCGACCGTCCCGTGGCAGCCCGTCACCACACCCGGCTCTTCTGTCTTCCGCAGGGCGGGGCGGACGGGTCGGTCTTCCGTTCCTGGCAGGGCTTGGTGGGCCCCGGGATCGAAGTCGTGCCCGTGTACCTGCCGGGGCACGGACTCCGCATGGCGGAGCCCCCCGAGAGGTCGGTGGCCCGGCTCGGCGAGCGGCTCACCGGGCCGGTCGCCCGCCGGGCCGACGAACTCCCCTACGTGCTGTTCGGCCACAGCATGGGGGCTCTGCTCGCCTACGAACTCGGCCTCGCCCTCCAGGACGGCCCCCGTCCCCCGGCCGCGGTGATCGTGTCCGGCTCCGTCCCGCCGCACGTGCCCCGCCGCACCGAGCCCATGCACCTCCTCCCCGACGGGGAGTTCCTGGACCGGATCGGCGCCCTGGGCGGAATCCCGCCGGAACTGCTCGCGGAGGACGAATGGCTGGAGCTCATCCTGCCCGTGCTGCGCGCCGACTTCGAGGCCGCCGAGACCTACCGCACACAGAACGTGCTCTCGCCCGGCGTACGGCTGATCGCGCTCGGCGGCGCCGACGACCCGGCGGCGCCGCCCGCCGAGGTGGAGCGGTGGAGCGAGCTGGGCAGCGAGGTGACCGTACGGATCTTCCCCGGCACCCACTTCTTCCCCTTCGAGTCGACCGCCGAGGTCCTCGGCCTCGTGTCGGACGTCTGCCTTCCCCGTTGAGCCGCGCCCCCACCCGTCCGGAACCCGCGTCTCATCCCTTCGATTGGTGGATCAAGGAATGTCAATCGTGAGCAACAAGGCTGTACGACAAGGCCGTTACGGCATCGACGGTCCCGGCTGGATGGCCGCCCTCGGCGGCGGCGTCCTGGCGCCGCTGGCGGCGGTCTCCGCGGGCGCGCCCCGCTGGCTGCTGCGGATCCCGCCGCTGGTGGCCGTCCCGGCGGGGCTGTATCTGCACGCGACCCTACGGGGCAAGTTCCTCGTCTGGGAGGAGCAGTTGGACGCGCTCGCCCTGCGGGGCGACGAACAGGTCCTGGACCTGGGCTGCGGGCGGGGAGCGGTGCTGACGGCGGTGGCGCGCCGGGTACCGAAGGGCCGGGTCACGGGTGTCGACCTCTGGCGTTCGGTCGACCAGTCCGGCAACACCGAGAGCGCCGCGGAGGACAACGCCCGGCGGGAGCGGGTCTCCGACCAGGTCGAGCTGGTCACCGCCGACATGCGCAGCCTTCCCTTCCTCGACGACCAGTTCGATGTCGTGGTGTCCAGCATGGCGATCCACAACATCATGAGCGCGCGGGGCCGCGAGGAGGCCGTACAGGAGGCCTACCGCGTCCTCAGGCCGGGCGGCCGGCTGCTGGTGGCCGACGTCTTCCACGCCCCGCGCTACGTCGACATCCTGCGCGCGGCGGGCGCGGTCAACGCCACCCGCACCGACGCCGGCCCCCGGATGTGGTGGAGCGGACCCTGGGTCCGGACCCAGCTGGTGACCGCGGAGAAGCCGGCCATGGACGACGACGACGGCGGCGGCGGCGAGGCCTTCGCCGACGTGCGGGACGGGGAGCGGCGGGCATGAACCTTTCCGCGCCCTTCCCGGAAGCGTACGGCCGGCGGCCGAGCAGTCTCGTCGAGCTGCTGCGGTCCCGGGCCGAGCGGCAGCCCGACCGGCTCGCGTACGTCATCCTCGACAGCCATGGCGAGGAGGAGGCCCGGCTCACCTACGCCCGGCTCGACCACCGCGCACGTGTGGTGGCGGCGACGCTCCAGGAACAGGTCAAGACAGGTGACCGGGTCCTGATCCTGCACCAGCCGGGCGCCGACTACCTGAGCGCGTACTTCGGCTGCCTGTACGCCGGGGCCGTCGCCGTACCGTGCTATCCGCCGCACACCCGCAGCCTCCCCCGGCTCCGGGCCGTCGCCGCGGACGCGGCGCCCGTCGCCGCGCTGCTGGGCGACCGCATCACGGCCGGGACCCGCAGGCGACTCGTCGACGCACCCGAGCTGCGGGACGTCGCCCTGTTCTCGAACGGCGACCTCACCGCCGACGCCGAGCAGTGGACCGATCCGCTCGTCGGGACCGACAGCCTCGCGTTCCTGCAGTACACCTCGGGCAGCACCGCCGCGCCGAAGGGCGTGATGGTCTCGCACGGCAACCTCCTGTACAACTCCGCCCAGATCCAGCGGCGCATCCGGGCGTCGGAGGACTCCCTCTGTGTGAGCTGGCTCCCGCCGTACCACGACATGGGGCTCATCGGCGGAATCCTGCAGCCCCTCGCCGCCGGGTTCCCCGCGGTCCTGATGGCGCCGGGCACCTTCGTCCTGGACCCCGTCCAGTGGCTGCGCGCGATCTCCGCCTACCGCGCGACGAACTCCCCGACGCCTCCGTTCGCCCTGGACCTCTGCGTCGAGCGGGTCGATCCCGCCGTCCACGAGCCCCTGGACCTGAGCAGCCTGGAGAGCGTCATCGTCGGCGCGGAGCCCGTACGGGCCGCGACGCTGGACCGCTTCGCCGGGCACTTCGCCCCCTGGGGGTTCCGGCGGAACGCGCTGCGGCCCAGCTACGGGCTGGCCGAGGGCACCCTGATGGTGTCCTGCGGGGCCCACCTCACCCCGTCGGCCACCGTCACGGTCGACGTCCCCACGCTGGAGGCGCACCGCGTCGCCCCGGGAGGCGAAGGAAGCCCCGGCACCACGGGCGGCGGGTCCGGCCGGAGCCGGGACATCGTCGGATGCGGGTCCGCTGTCGACGGGCAGCGACTGGTCGTCGTCGATCCGGCCACGGCGGCCGTCTGCGGCCCCGACCGGGTCGGTGAGATCTGGGTGGGCGGCCCGAGCGTCGCCCACGGATACTGGGGGCGCCCGGACGAGAGCGAGGCCGCTTTCGAGGCCGAACTCTCCACCGGAGAAGGGCCGTTCCTCCGCACCGGCGACCTGGGGTTCCTGCGCGACGGCGAACTGTTCGTGACCGGCCGCAGCAAGGACCTGATCATCGTCCGGGGCCGCAACCTCTACCCGCACGACATCGAGCGCTGCGCGGAGCGCGCCCATCCTGCCCTCCAGGCCAACTCCTCGGCCGCCGTGGCCGTCGACGACGACGGCACGGAACAGCTGCTGCTCGTCGCCGAGGTCCGGCGCGGGGCGGAGCTGCCGCCCGTCGCCGAGGTCGCCCGGCAGCTCGGCCGTGTGATCGTCGCGGAGTTCGACGTACGACTCCACCGGCTGGTCCTCGTCCGCACCGGCACCATCCCCAAGACCTCCAGCGGCAAGATCCGGCGCAGGGCCACCCGGCAGGCGCTTCTCGACGGCGCCCTCACCGTCGTCGGCGAGTGGACCTCCGGCGCCGCACAGGAACCGGAGCCGCCCACCACCGACCGCCGGAGGAGCGCCGTCGAGGCCTATCTGAGCGACCTGGTGGCGACCCTGGTGACCGATACGGCGGGCGGTCCCGACCGACAACGCCCACTGCTCGACCTGGGGCTGGACTCGCTCGCGACCTTGCGGCTCGTCGGCCGGGTCGAGCGGGACCTCGGCGTGGACGTCTCCGAGGACGTGTTCGACGGCGACCCGACGATCGCCACCCTCGCGGCGATCGTCGTCGAGCGGCACACGGGCGGACTCCCGCTCGACGACGCGGGCCGACCGCTCCCGGCCGAGACCCCCGCCCTCGGCACCACGCCCGCCCTCACGCCCGCTTCGGGGCTCGCCTCCACTCCGGACACCGCAGGCACCGGCGCGGCGGACCCGGCCGCCCTCCCTGACGCCCCCTTCGCTCAGACGGACACCCAGCAGGCCTACTGCCTCGGCCGCACGGGCGCCTTCGAGCTGGGGAACGTCTCCACCCATGTCTATCTGGAGTTCGACGCCCCCGATCTCGACCTGCCCCGCTTCGAGCACGCCTGGCGGCGGGTGATCGACCGGCACGAGATGCTGCGCGCCGTGATGCTGCCCGACAGCAACGAGCAGCGGATCCTCACCGAGGTGCCCCCGTACGAGATCCGGGTGACCGATCTCCGGGGCCGTGAACACCGGGAGTCCGAGGACGAGTTGGCGGCCATCCGGGAACGGCTCTCCCACGAGGTGCGCCCGGCCGACCGTTGGCCGCTGTTCGAGGTCGCCGCCACCCGGCTCGACGACGGCCTGCGCGTCCACCTCAGCGTGGACTCGCTCATCGCCGACTTCTCCTCCGGGCGGCTGCTGTTCGACGACCTCTCCCGCTTCTACGAGGAGCCGGACGCCCGGCCCCCGAGGCCGGAGAAGTCCTTTCGCGACCATGTGCGCGCCGAGACCGAACGCCGGAACGGGGCCGCGTACCGGCGCTCGCGCGACCACTGGTGGAGCAGGCTGCCCGAGCTGCCCCCGGCGCCGCAGCTGCCCGGCGCCGCCCGCGCCGGTTCGATCGACCGGCCGCGGTTCACCCGGCGGGAGACCACGCTGCCCGCCGAACTGTGGCAGGGCCTCAAGGAGCGGGCCGGCCGGGCCGGACTCACTCCGACCGGACTGCTGCTCGCCGCCTACGCCGAGGTCCTGGCCGCCTGGAGCGCCGGCCGCCACTTCACGCTGAACGTACCGCGCCTCAACCGGCCGGTGCACGACCCGAGTTACCGGGAGGTGATCGGTCAGTTCGCGTCCTTCACCCTCCTTGAGGTCGACTTCCGTACGGGCTCCACCTTCCTGGACCGGGCGCGCGGACTCCAGCGGCAGCTGCGGTCCGACCTGCGGCACCAGGACGTCGGCGGCGTCGAGGTGCTCCGCGAACTCATGCGGCTCCAGGGCGGATTCGACCAGGCACTGATGCCGGTGGTCATGACCAGCAACCTCACCTTCGCCACCGAGGAGAGGACGGCACTGGAGAAGCTGCTCACCCCCGTCTTCGCCGTCTCGCAGACTCCGCAGGTCTCCCTCGACGAGCAGGTACAGGAGGAGGAGGGCGCGCTGCTCCTCAACTGGGACGCGGTCGACGAGCTCTTCCCCGCCGGACTCGTCGACGACATGTTCGCCGCGCATACGGCGCTGCTGCGCGCGCTCGCCACCGACGAGCGCACCTGGGACCTGCGCACCCCGCTCGCCCTGCCGCCCGCGCAGGCGAAGCGGCGCCGGTCGAGCATCGGGCCTGCCCGTGCCGTCCCGGACATCCAGGTGCAGCACCTCTTCGAGCGGCAGGTGGCCGCCCGCCCCGACGCCCCTGCGGTGATCGCCCCCGACCGGACCCTGTCGTACGCCGAACTCGACGCCGCCGCACGGCGGGTGGCCGGCTGGCTGCGTCCCCGGGGCGCCCGGCCCGGCCGGCTGGTGGCCGTCGTCATGGACAAGGGCTGGGAGCAGGCCGTCGCCGCCTACGCGGTGCTGTTCTCGGGCGCCGCCTACCTGCCGATCGACCCGGAGTTGCCCGGCGCACGCCTCCGCCGTCTGCTCGCCAAGGGCGAGGTCGAACTCGTCCTCACCCGGTCGAGGCTCGACGAGACCCTGGACTGGCCGACCGGACCGCTGCGGCTCTGCCTGGACCGGCCGCTGCCCGCCGTCACCGACACGCCGCTCCCCTCCGACGGCAGCCCGGCCGACCTCGCGTACACGATGTTCACGTCGGGGTCGACGGGCGAGCCGAAGGGCGTCGCGGTGAGCCACCGGGCTCTCGTCAACTGCCTGGTGGAGACCCTCGCGGCGTTCCGGATCACCGAGGACGACCGCTGCCTCGCGGTGTCCGCGCTCCACCACGACCTGTCGGTCTTCGACCTCTTCGGGGTCCTCGGCGCGGGCGGCACGATGGTCGTACCGGCAGCCGCCGACCGCCGTGACCCGGCTCACTGGGCGCGGCTGATCGCCGCCCACGGGGTCACCGTGTGGAACTCGGTCCCGGCGATGATGGAAATGCTCCTGGAGGCCACCGGCGGGGACAACTCGACCGGCACGACCGGCTCCACCCGCTCGGCCGGCTCGCCCGGCGCGCTCGCATCGCTGCGGCTGGCGTTCCTCGGCGGCGACTGGATCCCCCTCGCGGTCCCGCGCCGACTGGCGGACGCGGCACCTGGCATCGAGACGGTCTCCGTGGGCGGCCCGACCGAGACGACCTTGTGGAGCATCTGGCACCGGATCGCCGAGGTCGATCCGGCCTGGCGGAGCGTTCCGTACGGCACCCCCCTCGCCAATGTCGGCTACCACCTGCTCGACGAGCGCCTTGAGGAGTGCCCGGAGTGGGTGACCGGGGAGATGTACGTCTCCGGCGTCTGCCTGGCGGACGGGTACTGGCGGGACGCCGAGCGCACCGACGCGGTGTTCACCACCCACCCCCGCAGCGGGGAGCGTATGTACCGCACCGGGGACCTCGGCAGATGGCGGCCGAACGGCACCGTCGAGTTCATGGGCCGGGCCGACTTCCAGGTCAAGATCCGGGGCCAGCGCATCGAGCTCGGGGAGATCGAAGCGGCCCTGCGCGCACACCCCGAGGTCTCCTCGGCCGTGGTCACCGCCACCGGCCGCACGGACCGGCCCGGCCACGACGGGCTGGTCGCGTACGTGATTCCCGAGGCGGCGGGCGGCGGCGTACGGCCGACGGGCGGAGGTACGCGGGCCGGAGACGGAGACGGGCTCCCCGACGCGACCGACGTTGAGGAGGCCCGGCGCAACGGTGTCACAGTGCTCGACCCCTTGGACCGGGCCGCGTTCAAGCTCGCCCGGCACGGCCTGCGCCGGGAGGCGGACCGGCCCCGGGTCGTCCTGCCCCCGGTGGCGGACGAGCCGTCGCGGCGGCGCAGCGACCGGGCGTTTCTCCCCGGGCCGCTGGACCTGGCGGAACTGGCCGACTGCCTGGGCGTCCTGCGTCAGGAGGAGGTGGACGGACTCGCCACGTGCCGCTACCCGTCGAGCGGTGGCCTCTACCCGGTCCAGACGTACCTGTACGTGAAGGCCGGTGCGGTGTCCGGCCTGGCGGGCGGCACGTACTACCTCGACCCGCGGGACAGCGCGCTGGTCACCCTCGAAGAGGGCGCGACGATCGATGCCGGGATCCACGCGCCGCACAACCGGGCCGTCTTCGAGGCCGCCGGCTTCTGGGTGTTCCTCGTCGCGGATCTGGACGCGATCGAGCCCATGTACGGCCGGCTCGCCCGTGACCTCTGTCTGCTGGAGGCCGGGTACATGGGCCAGCTCCTGATGGACCGGGTGTCGCGTACCGATGTCGGCCTCTGCCCGATCGGCGCGTTCGACTTCGACCCAGTGGGGCCGCTGCTCGCACTGGGCGAACGTCATCTGCTGGTGCACTCCCTGCTCGGCGGCCGGGTGGACCGCGCCGCCCCCGCCCGGTCGGCCGAGACCGTCGAGCGGGCCGCGCCGCTCGGCGACCGGCTCCGGGCATGGCTGGGAGAACGGTTGCCGGCGCACATGGTCCCCCAGCACGTGCTGGCCCTGGACACCTGGCCGCTGAGCCCCAACGGCAAGGTCGACCGGCGCGCGCTGCCCGCCCCCCGGCGGACCGACGACGCGCCCAGGCCTTCCGCACCGCGCACACCGACCGAGGAGCGGCTCGCCGCCCTCTGGTGCGAGGTCCTGGAACTCCCCCACGTGGATGTCCGCGACAACTTCTTCGAGCTCGGCGGCGATTCGCTGGCCGCGACGCGGCTGATCGCCCGGATCCGCAAGGGGTTCCGGATCACGATCAGCCTGCGCGAGGTCTTCACCTCGCGCACGATCGCGGACCTCGCGGTCACGGTCGACCGCCTCGGGAGCGAGACGATCGGCGCCGACGAGGCGAGCGAGGTGAACGACACGGTCTGACCCCCGACCGATTCCCGGATTCAGCCGAGGGGCCGCTTCGGATCACTCTGAAACGGCCCCTCACCGCATGCGGTTCGACGAAGCGGTGGATCCCGCCCGGGGAAGAAGTCACGTTGATCGACTACGTCCTCCCATGACACAGTATTCGCACTCGCATTCTGCGAACATGCGTGCGCACGGGGGGATCTGAGGTCATGGCTGTCACGGTGCCGGACTGGGCGGACACACTGCTCGACCTGGTGGGGGTCAACTGGCCCAACGTCGACGAGGACGCGTACCGGGAGATGGCGGACGCGCTCCGCGAGTTCGCGGACGACCTCGCCGACGACGGCCAGCTCGCCAACAACCACATGGAGCGCCTGCTGTCGTCGGGGCACGGCGAGGCCATGGACGCGCTCAACGCGCACTGGACCAAGGTCAAGGGCAAGCACCTCAAGGACATGGTCTCCGCGGCCCGTACGATCGCGGACGCGCTCGACCTGGCGGCGGGTGCGATCGAGGGCATGAAGTGGAAGGCCGTCGCGGAGCTCGGGGTGCTGGCCGGCCAGACCGGTCTGGCGATGGCGCTGATCCCGGTCACCGGCGGTCTGTCCGCTCTGCTCGGCGCCGGAGCGATCGCGTTCACGAAGAAGCAGTTGCTGAAGCTCATCACGGCCGCGATGGAAGAGGCCGTCGGTCACATCGTCTCGGTCATGACCGAACCGGTCGTGGCCGCCCTTGAGAACATGGCGGCGGACCTGGTGGTCCAGGTCGGCATGGACGCCCTCGGCGTCCAGAACGGCGTGGACCTCAATCAGACGCGACAGGCAGGCAAGGACGGCTTCGACGAGGGCGTGCGGGGAGCGAAGGACAGCCTGAACCTCGCCTCCGCCGGAGGCGGCGGCAGTGGTGGCGGCGGTCGTGGCGGCGGCAAGGGCTTCCACATCGAGCACGACGAGCACGACAACGCCGGTACGAAGCTGAACGGCGTGAGCGTCGGCATCCACGGCAAGACCGCCGGCAAGCTCACCAAGGCGAAGTCGGCCCAGCGCCGCAACAAGGGCCGCGACGACATCGCCGACGCCCTCGACCCCGTCATCGAGAAGGCCATGGGCGCGCTGGTGAAGTCCGCCAAGACCATGGGCGACCACGTCGGCGAGACACTCCCCAAGGCCGTCAAGCGGATATCCAAGGACCACAGGAACAACGACGACGACATCCGCGACCGTCTCGCCCGCGAACGCAAGGACGACGACGGCAAGGGCAAGGACTCCCACGGCCACGGGCCGGGCGGCAAGGGGCCCCGCTCCGGCACGCACGTCAGGCCGGAGCCCCTCAAGGACAGCAGGTCCGACCCCCGTGGCAAGAGCGTCGAGATCGGCGACCGCACCTGCGAGGGCGACCCCGTCGACATCGCCTCCGGCGAGATGACGATGGAGCAGGTCGACCTGTCCCTGGCGGGCGTCCTGCCGCTGGTCCTGCGGCGCACCCATCTGTCGACGTACCGCTACGGACACTGGTTCGGGCCCAGTTGGGCCTCGACCCTCGACGAACGGATCGAGCCGGCCCCCTCCGGCCAGGGCGCCTTCTGGGCCCGCGAGGACGGATCGGTCCTGTGGTTCCCGGCACTCCCCGCGCCCGGTGCGGCGGACCCCGTCCTCCCCGTGGAGGGTCCCCGTCTGGCACTCCGCCACGGCGAGCAGGACGAGGCGGTGACCACGTACCGCGTCACCGACCCGCGCACCGGAGTGATCCGCACCTTCGCCGGCAGCCCGTACCACGAGTCCTCGGCGTACTGGCTCACCGCGATCGAGGACCGCGGCGGCAACCGGATCGCCTTCGGGCGGCGCGGCGACGGCACCCCCACCTCCGTGTCCCACTCCGGCGGTTACCTGGCGACGCTCGCGTCGGAGGACGGCAGGGTGCGCGAGCTCGCTCTCCGCACACCCGAGGGCCCGCGGACGGTGATGCGCTACGGCTACGACGAGCCGGGCCGGCTCACCCAGGTCGTCAACTCCTCTGATCTGCCGATGCGGTTCACCTACGACCCGGACGGCCGCATCACCTCGTGGTCCGACCGGAACGGCTCCACGTTCCGGTACGAGTACGACGCCGAGGGCAGGGTCGCCCGCACGATCGGCCCGGACGGCTGCCTGTCGTCGACGTTCGCGTACGACGTCCACCCCGCCACCGGCGACCGGATCACCCGCTTCACGGACTCCACCGGCGGGTCCAAGGTCTACGTCCTCAGCGACCGCCTCCACGTCCTGTCCGTGACCGACCAGTTGGGCAACACCGTCCGCCAGACGTGGGACCGCCACGACCGGCTCGCGACCCGCACCGACCCCGCCGGGCGGACCACGGCGTACACCTACGACGAGCGCGGCAACCTCACCGGCGTCGCACACCCGGACGGCGGTTCGGCCGGTGTCGAGTACAACGAGCTGAACCAGATCACGGTCGTCACCGCCCCGGACGGTTCGGTGTCCCGGCAGGAGTACGACGAGGACGGCAACCCGTCCTTGTTCATCCGCCCCAACGGCACGACAACCAGGCTCAGTTACGACGCACGGGGCCGCCTTACCGGGGTCGACGACTCGCTGGGCGCCGTCGACCGGGTGGAGAACGACCCGGCCGGCCTCCCGCTCGCGGTGCGCGATCAGCACGGCGGGGTCACCCGCTACGTCCGCGACGCCTTCGGCCGGCCCGTGCGGATCACCGACCCGCAGGGCGGCAGCACCGAACTGGAGTGGACCGTCGAGGGCCGGCTCGCCCGGCGGACCGATCCGGACGGGGCCACCCAGACCTGGGCGTACGACGGCGAGGGCAACTGCGTCCTGCACACCGACGCCCTGGGCGGCGAGACCCGCTTCGAGTACACCCACTTCGACCTGGTCAGCGCCCGGACGACACCGGACGGGGCGCGCCACGAGTTCGCGCACGACACCGAACTCCGCCTCACGCACGTCACGAACCCGCAGGGGCTCACCTGGTCCTACGCCTACGACCGGGCCGGTCTGCTGACCGCCGAGACCGACTTCGACGGACGCACCCTCGGCTACACGTACGACGGGCTCGGGCGGCTCGCCTCACGGACCAACGGGGCCGGGCAGACGGTCCGTTACGAGCGGGACCCCGGCGGCCGGCTCGTCCTGAAGGACGCCGACGGGGCGGTCACCCGCTTCACCTACGACGCCCGGGGCCACCTGGCCGGTGCCATCGGCCCCGACTGCGAGCTGTCGTACGTCCGCGACGTCTCGGGCCGGGTGCTCCAGGAGACGGTCGACGGCCGGACGCTGACCCGCGCGTACGACGAGGGGGGTCGCCGTGTCCGGCGCACCACGCCGTCCGGGGCGGTCGGCTCCTGGTCCTATCCGGCCGGCTCCACGGCGCGCCTGGACACCTCGGGGTACCGGGTCGACTTCGAGTTCGACGCGTCGGGCCTGGAGACCACGCGGCGCGTCGGCACCACGCTCACCATCGACCACGCCTACGACGCCGTGGGCCGCCTCACCGGCCAGCGCGTCCGGGCGGCCGGAACCGGGCTCGTCCAGCAGCGCGCGTACACCTACCGCCCGGACGGTCACCTCACCGCCGTCGACGACCGGCTGTCCGGTCACCGGCGGTTCGAACTGTCCGCGGAGGGCCGGGTCACCGGCCTCAGGGCCGAGAACTGGACGGAGCGGTACGCCTACGACGAGGCCGGCAACCAGACGCACGCCTCCTGGCCCGGCGCGGGCACGGCCGAGGGCGCCCGCGAGTACAGCGGCACCCGCATCGTCCGCGCCGGCGCGATCCGCTACGAGCACGACGCCCAGGGCCGGGTGGTGCTGCGGCAGAAGGCCCGGCTCTCCCGCAAGCCGGACACCTGGCGCTACGACTGGGACGCCGAGGACCGGCTGATCGCGGTCACCACCCCGGACGGCACGCGCTGGCGGTACCTGTACGACGCGCTCGGCCGTCGGGTCGCCAAGCGGCGCCTCGCGGACGACGGGGTCACGGTCGCCGAGGAGACGCTGTTCACCTGGGACGGCGACACCCTCTGCGAGCAGTCGACCCGCACTGCGGGCGCGCCGGAGAGCGTCGCGCTCACCTGGGACCACGACGGCTCCAAGCCGGTGGTCCAGGTCGAGCGCCGGTTCCTGGACGGCGCGGAGGTCGACCGCCGCTTCTTCGCGATCGTCACGGACCTGGTCGGCACTCCCCGCGAACTCGTCGACGAGTCCGGCGACATCGCCTGGCGCACGCGCGCCACCCTGTGGGGGACCACCACGTGGAACCGCGACGCCACGGCGTACACCCCGCTGCGCTTCCCCGGTCAGTACTTCGACCCCGAGTCCCAGCTCCACTACAACCGCCACCGCCACTACGATCCCGCCTCGGGCCGTTACGTCTCCCCCGACCCCCTGGGTCTCGTCCCGTCACCGAACTCGGTGGCGTACGTGGAGAATCCGACCAGGTGGATCGACCCGCTGGGGCTGGCGGGCTGCCCGCACAGGGGTGCGGACAAGCCCCGGCACAGTGTCGTCCTCGGGCCGAACCGGCCGCCCACCCACGCGTCGAACGAACTGGCCCGGTATCTGCGCAACGACCCCGCCGATCCGGATCACGACCCGAACCGCGAGAGGGATCCGGGGGCGCACACGTACAACGGCAACGACTACGCGTACGGCACCCCGCCCGACTGGATGACCAATGTCTCCGGCGCGGTCGGCGACCGGGGGACGAGGCTGTCCATCACGCTCGACGGAATGCCGAACAGCCGTGGGGAGGTGGGCAACTGGAACACCCCGGAGACGATCGTGGAGGCCTTCCGGGAAGCCGCGGTGTTCGGCTCCCAGTTCAACATGAGCCACGAGGACAACTACCCGCCCGCCGGTGTGGGCGGAACCGCGTGGGAGATGAGTCTGGTCGCCCGCGCCGTGCGTCAGTACGACGGCGACGCGGCCTGGGGAGAGGCGGACGAGGACCGTCTCGGCCGTCCCTGGGAGGAGATCGACTGGTACTCGAACAATGAGAGGATCGATGTGCCCAAGCCGGACATCCCGGAGATCAAACCCGACCTTTCGAAGCTTCCGAAGCACATGAGGTGAGAGCAGAGAGATGACGGACGACGCCGACGCGCGGAGTGCCGCGGAGACCGTGGCGGGGGAATGGCGTTTCCTCCTCGACGGAAGCCACGACCTGATCGAAGCGGAGACCGTCCGCGCGGCTCATGCGCAGCCGCGGCTGCGACAGCTCTTCCCCCTGGTCAGCCATGGAGTCATGTACTTCAGCGGCTGCACCGGAATGCCGGCCGCGCATGTCGGGGGGCAGGTCCATCCGCGTGGTGCCGACGGACGGTTCCGGGTGGCCGGGCCCAAGGGTGTGGGAACCCTCGGCAGGGCGGAGACCCTGGACGAGGCGTTCGCCCTGGTCGTCGCCAACCTCCCGGAGGAGTGCGGGCCGGCCGTGCTCGGGGGCGCGGGCCGCGTCTGACGGGGCCGGCGGGGACGGCCGCGAGGACGTGGGTGCGGCCCGGCGGGGCATCCCGGCCGGGCCGCACCCGTACCGCCGCGGCCTCTACTTCAGGTAGCCGAGGACGGTCGTCATCCCGGACTCGGCGTGGTAGACGATGTGGCAGTGAACCATCCACAGACCCGGGTTGTCGGCGTCGAAGTCGACCTCCAGCCGCCGACCGGGCAACAATACGAATCCGCCCCCGGGCCGCGTGCCGGTGGCCGCGGTCGCCGGCTCACGCCCGGGTCGCGGAGGCGACGAGGAAGGGCACGGCCAGGAACAGGCGGTCGGCCTCGGCCCGTGCCCGCTGCTCGGCCACCCAGTCGTCGGCCTGCGCCCGGGTGACCGCTCCGGCCGCGAACGCCCCCTGGGCGAGGCCGTCGATCATCGGCAGCACGGCCGGTGTCGTGAAGACACCCGTGTGCACCTCCACGTCGACATCGCGGAAGCCGGCGTCCAGGAGGAGGTTCCGGTGGCGCCGTGCCACCCGAGGACCCGGCACGACGTCGGCTCGGGCGTGCACGATGGTCCGGGTCAACGCTGCGGCGTCGGAGTCGAGCAGGAAGGAGTCCCAGTCCTGGCCGATCAGGACGGCACGGCCGCCGGGCATCAGGACCCTGCGCGCCTCCGCGACGGCGTGGGCGGGGTCGTCGAGTTCGTGGAGGATCTTGTCGGCCCGGTAGGCGTCCAGCTCTCCGTCCCCGAACGGAAGCCGGTCCGCACCGGCCCGCCGGAAGTCGCCGTCCGGCCTCCGCCCGCGGGCCTCGGCGAGCATCACTTCGCTGATGTCCACCCCGGTCGCCCGCGCGCCGAGGTCCGCCATCTCCGCCACCGCGCGACCCGCTCCACAGCCGACGTCGACGACCGCGGCACCGGGCCTCAGCCCAAGCAACTCGTACGAGCGCACACGGAGTCGCCGAGCGGCGGGGCGTACGTCCAGCGTGTCCAGCAGAGCCATGAGCCGCGCTGTCCGACCGACCGAATCACCATGCACCCGTGTGTTGGACATGACCGTCAGGCTGGCGCTTAATGTCGACGTGAAGTCAAGCGAGAACGCCCGGTCCATCCCGTCCATGACCATCGGGGCCCTCGCCGAGCGATTCGGGCTGGCCACACACGTACTGCGGCACTGGGAGTCGATGGGGCTCCTCACGCCCGAGCGCGGCGCGAACGGGCACCGCCGGTACGGCCGCGACGAGCTGGTCCGCACGGCGGTGATCCTGCGGGCCAAGGAGGCCGGCCTCGCCCTGCAGGAGATCCGGGCCATGTTGACGGTCCAGGACGCCCAGCACCGCAGGACGGTCCTCTCGGCCCACCGCGCCGCACTCCGCGCCACTGTCGCGCAGGCACGGTCCCAGCTCGCCCTGATCGAGGGCGCCCTGAACTGCGCACACGAGGACATCGCGACGTGCCCGCACTTCCAGCGGGTCATCGCGTCGCGTACGGGCGAGACCCTCCCGGACACCCCTCAGAACAGCCGAGAGGTCGCTTCGGATCTCTCTGAACCAGTCCCGGGCCCGACGTGCGTACGTCGGGGCGACGAGATGTGAGCTCAGCCGCGCAGCCGCACTGCGAGCATGGCGAGCCAGGCTCCGGGGGTGTACGGCGCCGGGGGTTCGACCTCCGCGCCGAGCGTCACCAGTGCCAGGGCCAGACCGTCCTCGTCGAGGCCGAGGGCCAGGAGGTCGTGCAGCTCCCCCGTCAGCTGGGCGACGAGCCCCGTGTCGGTGCCCTCCAGGTAGTCGGCGAGCGCGGCCTCGTGGTCGCCGAACTCGTCCGGCGTGTCCTGCGAGAACCAGCCGCCGAGCAGTTGCGCCAGCTCGGGGAAGCGGGCCCGCCACTCCCATGGCGTCGCGGGCGCGGCCGGCGGTGGCGCCTGGCCGTTCGCCAGGCTCTCGTCGAGCCGGTCGGCGAGGCCCGTGAGCCAGTCCCGGATCTCCTCGGGCGCCAGCCCCGTGTCGGGCAGCCGGTAGTACTCGCCGAGCCGCAGCCGCAGCCGTCCCGGCGGATTGTCGGCGTAGACGCGCAGCTGCTCGGCCGCGACGGCGATGGCCCAGGGCCGGGTGCGCCAGGTCTGCCGCAGATAGCCGGCCACGGCCTCGGGGGCGTGCGGACCGAGGCCCAGGTGTGCGCGGACGACCTGGTCGAGCTCGCCGTACTTGCGGTCGTGCTCGGCGGGGTTCAGGGACACGGAGGCCTCTACAGGTCGACGGGCAGGGAGGAGTGCACGGTGAAGGGGTACGCGCCGGGCTCGGCGGATCCGGTCCGGCGGAGCACGACCCGGGCGGCGCGCACCGGGACCGGCTCCTGGCCGGTCAGCGCCATCCCGGTGGTGAGCAGCGTGCCCACCGGATCGGGCCGCGAGGGCCAGGCGGCCTCGATCACGAGCCGCTGCCGGGTGGACTGGGCGAGCCAGCGGTGGATGACCTGCTCGTTCAGCGCGATCACCTGCTGGGTGGCCCATTGGGCGGTCGCCCGGTCAGGGAAGCTCGCGGCGCGGTCGGCGCGGGCCGGGGCGGGTGACGCGGAGGGGGCGGAGGGTCCGGGAGGCGGTGTCGTCATGTCAGGCCCCGCCCCAGCCGCGCAGGGTGGCCCGGTGGGCGGCGGAGTAGTTGGCGTGCCCGGTCGAGACGACGGCGTGCAGCCACTTCTGCGCGGCCTCCAGGTCCTGCATCTGCCGGTCCCAGCGGTCGAGTTCGTCCACGAAGGCCTCGCGGGCCTCGCCCTGCCAGGCCAGGACGACCGGCACCGTGCGGTCGTACAGCGCGCCCAGGCGCTCGTTGAGCTTCTTCACGATGTCCTCGAGGTCGCCGGCCATCTCGCGCAGCGCGACCAGGTCGACGGTGATCGAGCCGTCGTCGTTCACGTTTCCCCCTGCCTCACGGGTGTGGGGACACCCGTTCAGATGTCGTTGATCTTGCTGGTCGGCGCCGCTCCGGGACCCGGGCCGCCCGGTCCCTCGCCGGACAGTCCGCGTACCTCGGCGTCGATGTCGACCTTCTTGCTCTCGGCCCGGAACTGCCGCAGGGTGTCCAGCTCCTGGCGTGTGAAGCCGTCCCGGCTCATCCGGACCGCCGCCGCCAGGACTCCCAGGATCTCCCGGACGCGGACGGCGTCCGCCCCGGCCTCGCGGTGCAGCTTCCGGTACGCCGTCGCCGCCTCGCTGCGCCAGCGCGCCTCGGCACGGTCGACGATCGCGTCCATCCGGCGCACCTGCCCGTCGATGTGCGTCCGCATGGCGTCCAGGTCGTCCGCGAGACGCTTCAGGTCCTCGTCCGTCACGGCGAGGTTCGGGTCGGTGGGCATGGCGGCGGCTCCTTCCGGGGCGATGGGGTGGTGGGTGGTGGGTCAGTGCTGCTCGGCGAAGTGGGCGTGGACGGCGTCGAGCAGGCGGCGGACGCGTGCGTGGGTCACATGGGGCCTGGCGGTGGCGAAGGCGGCGTCCAGCTCGGCGGGCGTGCGGAACAGGTACAGGAGGCGCTGCAACTCGCCTGCGAGGTCGGCGAGTTCCTGGCAGTCGGGATGCTCGCTGGTCAGGATCTCGTCCAGGGCCTCGTCCACGCTGTCGTACTCCCCCGACACCATCGACGAGATGAAGGCCGAGGTCAGCGAGAAGCGTGCGCTCGCCTCCCAGTCGGACAGCGACAACTCCGTCAGGGCCGGGTACGAGAGCAACTGGCGGTCGCGGACGAGCTCGGCCATCGACCGAAGGAAGTCCGTCGGCGCATCGTCACCGGCCGCCCGCGCCAGCCGCTCGCGGTACGCGGCGGGCCGGGTCTCGAACACCTCCGTGCCGACCTCGTCGGCCAGGAGGTCGAGCAGCGAGGCCAATGACTCCAGGGGCATCACATGGGCGATCGCCCGGGAATCCTGCAGGAGGCGGGACAGCCGCTGGAGTTCGTCCTCCAGCGGCGCGGCGCCCGGGTTGCGCGACGCGGCGGCGATGCTCAGGAGGAGTCCCACCGCGCCCCGGGTGAGGAACTCGTGGTGTTTCGTGGTCACGTGGCGCATATTACGGCGCGCTCGGGAAGGCGGTGCGGACATAGAACGTCCCGGAATCCGGCGAGTAGGCGAGGATCAGCTTCACGCTGTGGACGTCCTTCGGCTGGGCGCCGAAGCCCTGAGCGGCGAAGTCGTCCTTCGAGACCAAGGATCCCGTCACGACGTTGTTCCCGTTGGTGTCCTTCACGGTGATGATGTCCAGATCCGGCGAGGAGGCGGAGCTGAACGTCCCGTTGATCACCTTCTGCTTCTGGTTGTTCATCCATTTCGTGATCGTGTCGATGTTGTCGGGGTCGTTGAGCGCGGCCTGGACGTTCCTCTGGGCGGCCGGCAGGTCCGCGAAGGCCGAGGCGTCGACGCCCTGGTCCCGTACGCGCATCCGCAGCTGGTCGGGGGTGAGGCCGACGTGCCGGTCGATCGCGTGCCCCTCCTTCGGGCTGCTCTGGGAGCCCTGGTAGGGATTGGTCTCCCACTCCATGGACGCGAGGTCGATGCCGAACCGGTTGTTCGGGTCCCGCGACTGTTCGTTGAGCGGGGTGATCGATCGGTTGAACTCGAAGAGCGAGCGCGCCCCGTACGCCTCCGCCCTCGCCGACTGCGACTGGAAGGTCGGCACCGACCGCGAGGCCTCCTGCAGCGGTTCGAGCAGGCCCTTCACCTTCTCCGTCTGGGCCCGCAGCTCGGTCTCGTAGGCGTCAACGGCCCGGTTGACGGCGTCCGTGTCGATGCTGAGGAGCACCGCGGCGCCCAGGCCCTTCCACAGGTTCTTGAGGCGCTTGAAGAAGTTCTCGAAGAAATCCTTGGGGTCGGAGAGGTCGAGGAGTGCCAAGGCGTCCTTGAAGGCCTTGTTCAGGATCTGGCGCAGCTCGGTGCGGACCTTCTCCGCGGCCTCCGCGTACGAGCGGATGGCCTGGGCCAGGATCTGGGCCGTGGTGCTGAGGACACCGAAGACCGGGAGGCTCGTCCCCGCGCCGGTCGGCGGCTTGTGCCCCCACTCGTAACCGGCCGTGTTCTTGCCCCAGGCCTTCGTGCCCCACAAGGACGATACGAACTGCAGCATCGCCCCGTGCCAGTCGCTGTTGGTGTGGTCCGTGATGGCGTCGATGGTGCCGCTGAGCTGCCCCTGGATGATGCCGAGGCCCGTCTGGTACGGCAGCCAGGCCTGCGACAGCTCGTTGACCCTGAGGTAGTTCGGGAGCGGCAGGAGCTCCAGCGCGCGGCCGGTGCGCAGCGCTTCCTCGATCACGCTGCGCATCAGGGAGCCGGGGATGTCGCCGTCGTCGAAGACGTCGGCGAAGTCGTCGACGGGGTTGCCGTCGCGGACGCCGAACGGCGGCGGGACCTTGTACGCCGGCGGCGCGGAGATGACCTGCGGCGGCGGCGACGGCGCGAAGGGCGGACTGAGCGGGTGGGTGGCCGCGTCCGCCTGCCGGAAGTTGTTGGCCGTGGTGGTGAAGCCGACCGACGCGCCGCCGATGGCGACCACGGCCTTGCCGTGGGTCTCGATGAGCAGGGCGACGACGGCGGCGTACTGGGTGGCGAACTCGACCGTGACGGTGCCGGATCCGCCGACCTTGGAGTAGCCGGCGTGCACGTCGAGGAACTGCGCGAGCGCCTTGTGGAACGACTCCTGCTCGACGGAGAGGGCCGTCGACACCTGGTACAGCTGGAGCGGCTGGACGTCGATGCCACCGGGGCCCGTCCACGGGGTGGTCACGGGGGGCGGGGTCGCCGGAGGCAGTTGGGGCGCGGGACCGGAGGCCGGCGGGGTCGGCGGCGTGTTCGGCATCGGCGACGGCGTCGCCTGGGAGCCGGGCGTGCCCGAAGGCTGGCCCTGCGGGGGCAGCTGCGTGGTGCCGGGTGTCGGTGTCGTGTTGGGCGGCGGGGTGGAACCCGGGGGCGCCGTTCCGCTCGGGCTCGGGTGGGGCGTACTCACCGGCACACCCGGCCGACGCCGCACCTGCCGCAAGCCGTGCGCGACCGCGCGTACGTACGTATGCCCCGTTCCCGTCCCATGAGTCCCCCCGACTCCGTCAGACTGAGGCCGAAACTAGCAGGACTTCACGCCAACTCCCATGATCGACAACAGAGTTGGCCGGAATACGCCACACCGCACTCGCGCCCCGGGCAGGGGCGGGGCGACCGCCGGCAGCACGCGAGGGGGATCGATGTGGGTGGCGGCGAGGGCGAGCCCGGCGGGGACGGCTACGTGTCCGCCGGGGAAGCCGGCCTCGGTGAGCGAGACCTGCGCGTCCACCAGATCGGGGCGGGGCAGGACCAGCCTGGCGAGCTCCTTTGACCCGACCGCGCCGATGCCGATCCCGGGCGCCGCGACCCCGTGATGCCGTAGCCGCGCAACGGCCCGTCCATGAGCGCGGCGAGGCTGCCGGATGCGCCGCCGCCCCACCCTCGGGGAGGGCGGGGCGGGGGCCGGGACGGGGATCAGCAGGGACGGATGTGGTAGACGGGGGTCCAGGACGCGGTGCCCGAGCCCTTGGCCACGTGGGACCAGCGTTCGCTGCCGTCGTTGTTGTAGAAGCGGGCGCGGGTGCCGGAGCTCTGGTTGTTGTTGAAGGTTCCGTCGCCGATGCCGTTGAAGTCGTAGTAGCCGCACCGGTAGTAGTCGTAGTTGACGCCGCGCCCGTCCGTGATGCACAGGTGTCCGTCGTTGCAGGCCCGGGGCGCGTTGGGGGCTGCCAGGTCGCGGGGTTCGGGCTGCCCGGGTGCCGGGATCGTTGCGGTGCCGCCGGGGATGGCGAGGGTGTTCGCCGAGGTCTGGCGGGCCTGCGGATCCTGGGCGAGAACGGCGTCGACCCGCCGCTGAAGCTGCCCGGCCTGCTCGTCGGTGAGGCCGGCGGCGCGCGCCTGCTCGGAGTAGGTCTGCTGATCGGTCTGGGCGATCGAGGTCGAGGCGTGGGCGGACAGGGCGGGACCTGCCATCAGGGCCACAGCGGCGACCATCAGTCCTGCGGATCGGCGGAACGGAACACGCTTCAAGGTCTTCTCCAAGCGTCGGCTCTGCACCTCATTCGAGGAGCAAGGGCACTCTTTCCACCACAACACCCTTTCAATGGCCCTTGGCGAGGGTGCGCCACACACCGTGAGGAATACGGACAGTCACGACCGAACATCGGAGAACGCCCGGCGCCGGGCTCCGGGCCTCGCGAAACGGTGCACGCGAGGACTCCACGGTCTACGTGCGGCGTCTGCCGCCCCGACAGCGGCCTCCAGGACACCTGAATCCGAGACGCAGGCCAGGCCCCGGGCGGGAAGCGGCGTTCGAGAGATGCGGGCCGACTCGTCCAGGACGAAGAAGCAGTTCGGACGTTCGGCCCGGGCCCGGACCAACTCGGTGAGCGCCGGGGGCGACAGCGCGGCGGCCACGCCGTCGCCCGTGGAACGCATCGGCTGTGTAGACGGGGGAGAGCTCTGGTCAGACCGTGGGCGTGACTGTACGGGTCACCGCTCTACCGTAGTTGCTCCAGTGCGACGGCCGTACGTCATCGCGGGGGCGGCCGTTGTGTGAATCGATGTTGACTTCGTTGTGGATGTTGCCGGTGCTGAAGTTGAACAGGCCGGGTCCACCGCAGAGCAGGAGGCAGGGCCCTGGCGTCGGGGGTGCGGGGGTTTGGGTCACGGTGACTGTGGTGGTGTTGCTCGAGGCGTCGCATCCGGTGTTGCCGTTGTACGCCGCGGTGATCGTGTGCGTACCGGTGACGTTGAACGTTGCCGTGTAGGTGGCCTGACCGCTGGAATTCACCGCGATGGTGTCCAGCACGTCAGGGCCGTCCCAGAAGGTCACGCCCAGGCCGCCGCTGGGGTCCTCGGCGCAGGTCACGGTCGCGGTGAGGGTCGCCGGGTTTCCGACGGTGGTCGTCGAGGGTGATGCCTGGACAGTGGTCGAGGAGTCCACGGCTGCGGCCGGGGTGGCCAGGCCGATCACGGCCGCGAGCGCGGCTGTGGCAACGAGAGTTCCCGCCCCCCGCCTGCGCAGATGCATACGTCCCATATGAGTGCTCCTTTGATCGAGGAACATCACCATATGCCCGCTTTACATAGATGCGGTGGAGGTGTTGCCGGGTCCGCCCGGTTGGATGGTGTGTCACTTCCAGCTGACTCCGCATCACCGGGCCCGGCGGTGGCGGTGCGGGTGGCCCTGTGGGGATCGATAGCGATGCATCACAGGCCGTATTCCTTGCGGTCGGACGATGGGGCGACCACGCTCGACACGCCGACGTCCGAAACCAGACGACCGGACATGCCTGTGTCGAGTCAGACCGCAGGCGGACGCAGGACTGGCGACATACCCCGGGAGAGCCGGCCCCGAAGAGCGGCAGACGTTCACGAGTCACCAGCACCTGGCCCGGCGTCCTGCAGCGCGCCACGAACTGCGAACCCAACCGCGCTCCGCCGCTCCTGTTCGAGTCGGCAGCTCACTACCAGAGGTCCCGTTCTTCGTCGTCACCGGCTTGGCGAACCACCCGTCAGCCGAACGCAACAGTGCTGGAAGCGACGTTGGCCGCCGACCGGCCAGTCGCACCTCTACGACTCGCCACAGATATTTACAAATGTCCCAATAGGCACATAAATATAACTCATTTGAGTGATGTGCCGTTAACCGTCTTGCTCATTCTTACGCCAAGCGGCTCACTGACTGATGTCCGAACCAGGTAACCCGCCCATCCCTCTGCTGGTGGCATCTGCGGCAGTAC
Source organism: Streptomyces sp. P9-A4 (assembly GCF_036634195.1). Taxonomy (NCBI): domain Bacteria; kingdom Bacillati; phylum Actinomycetota; class Actinomycetes; order Kitasatosporales; family Streptomycetaceae; genus Streptomyces; species Streptomyces sp. P9-A4. The sequence goes on along the minus strand of NZ_JAZIFY010000001.1, from coordinate 6,621,653 downwards.
CGCGATTCCCATGACGCCTCGGCTCGGCAACCCCGCTCACGGGCGTCTCCAGCGTCGCGATCCGATCCACCGCCTGGTGCCCGTTTCCGCAGGGGGCACTGGTCCGGGATGTGGCGGTACCACTCAACACCCGACCTCATAGGAGGACCTGATGGCTCCCGTCATCACTTCCATCAGCCCCACCCAAGGCGCGTCCGGTACCGTCGTGACCATCGCCGGTACCGGGTTCGGCGCCATCGCCAGCACACCGACTGTCCACTTCGACAACACGTCAGTGACCGGCACGGTCACCGTCGCCAACACCCAGATCACCGTCACCGCCCCCGGCGGGTGCGCGCAGGTCAACGTCAGCGTGACTGTGGGCGCCTCCACCAGCAACGCCAAGCCGTTCTTCAACATCGCCGCCCCCACGATCGGGGGTATCAACGCCAACGTCGGCCCTGACACCTCCCCACCCGCCACCACGCTTTACGGCAGCGGGTTCGCCGCGACCACGGCGGTCACCTTCGGCGCTGCGGGCGCCGGCACCCTCGGCCCCGTCGTCAGCGACTCCCAGCGCTCCGTCACCCCGCCCACCTTCGTTGTCACGGGCGCACCGGTCACCGTCAACGTCACGGCAACCAACCCGGGCGGGACCAGCGCCATCGCCGGCGCCTCCGGCCAGTACACCTACTACGACCGGCCGACGGCCGCCACCATCACCCCCAGCACCGGGTCGCCGGGCGACACCGGCGTCCTCATCGTGGGCACCGGCTTCTACGACGTCAGCGCCGCCACCTTCACCGATCCCGCCGGCCCAACCGACTACCCCGCCGATTTCACCCCTCTCAGCGACACTCAGCTGATCGTGACGGTGCCCCCCGGCGCCCCGTCGGGAACGGCGCTCAACGTGACCGTCACCAACCCTGGCGGCACCACCACCCCGGCCCTCACCTTCACCACCTGACACCCACGGGTGCCGCGTCAGTCAGGGTTTGCCCGTCAGGGAGCAGCGTCCGGTGCGGTGGCTCGCAAGACGCCGGATCGACTTCGTAGAGGTCCTACTCGATCGATTCGGCGACGCCGCGAAGGGCCGTGCCGGACGCTGCGACGAGGCGAAAGTCGCCTGACGCTGCTCCAGCATCGCGAGCCGCGAGTTCGTGAAGAAGTGCAGTGAGATGCCGACAGCGAAGTCCCTGATGATAGAGGTGCTTGCTGTGTTTGGGCCCCCCAAATTCATCAATGGATTTCCGGTGGCGCACACGAGCCGCCCGTGTGTGCTCTGGGTGATCAGAGCACACACGCCCATCCACGGGGCTGGGGACCGCCCAGCCCCGTACAGAAAGCGCGCACCCCGCCCGAACGAGAGACAAGCCAGAGAGGCCCGCTCCATGCCACCGATGATCAGCACACTCAATCCCACCCAGGGCCCTGCCGTCGGCGGCAACCAGGTCATCATCTCCGGCGCCAGTCTCACCGGAGCCACCGCCGTCCGCTTCGGTACGAACTCCGCCGCCTTCACCGTGGTCAGCAACTCCTCCATCAGGGCCACCGCACCGCCGGGCGTCGGGCAGGCGAGCGTGCGAGTGACCACGCCTGGTGGCACCAGCAACGGTCTCACCTACACCTATCTCACGGCGCCGGTGCTCTACGCACTTGTGCCCGGCCAGGGGCCGACGAGTGGCGGGAATCAGGTGGTGCTCACGGGCGTCGGGTTCACCAGCGCCAGCGCGGTGCACTTCGGCGCGGCATCGGCGGTCTTCACCGTCAACAGTGACACGCAGATCACCGCCACCGCGCCCGTCGGGTCAGGTCCGGTCCCCGTGACGGTGACCACGCCCGGCGGCACCAGCAACGGTCTCACCTACACCTATCTCACGACGCCGGTGCTCTACGCACTTGTGCCCGGCCAGGGGCCGACGAGTGGCGGGAATCAGGTGGTGCTCACGGGCGTCGGGTTCACCAGCGCCAGCGCGGTGCACTTCGGCGCGGCATCGGCGGTCTTCACCGTCAACAGTGACACGCAGATCACCGCCACCGCGCCCGTCGGGTCAGGTCCGGTCCCCGTGACGGTGACCACGCCCGGCGGCACCAGCAACGGTCTCACCTACACCTATCTCACGACGCCGGTGCTCTACGCACTTGTGCCCGGCCAGGGGCCGACGAGTGGCGGGAATCAGGTGGTGCTCACAGGCGTCGGGTTCACCAGCGCCAGCGCGGTGCACTTCGGCGCGGCATCGGCGGTCTTCACCGTCAACAGTGACACGCAGATCACCGCCACCGCGCCCGTCGGGTCGGGTTCCGTCCCCGTGACGGTGACCACGCCCGGCGGCACCAGCAACGGCGTCACCTACTCCTACACCACCGTGGCGGGGCCCACCCTCACGGACCTCGACCCCCATTTCGGGTCCACCAGCGGCGGCACCAACGTCACCATTTTCGGGACCAACCTGACCGGCACCACCGCCGTCCACTTCGATGCCCAGGCCGCCGGCAACATCGTCGTCCTGGGGGACAACCAGATCACGGCGACTGCGCCGGCCGGCACCAACACCGTGGTGGTCACCGTCACCACTCCCGGGGGCACCAGCGACCCCAGTATCGGCAACCCGTACTACACGTACGTGCCACAGCCCGCCCTCACAAGCCTCATCCCCGACACCGGCGCCACCACCGGCGGCACCAACGTCACGATCAACGGCACAGCCCTCACCTACACCGACGGGGTCTTCTTCGGCGCCACGCCCGCCAGCTTCGCCGCCATCTCCGACACCATCGTCCTCGCCACCTCGCCGCCCGGGGTCGGAGGCGTTCCCGTCACCGTCCACTCCCCCGGCGGCACCAGCAACTCCCTCACTTTCACCTACGAGTGACCGAGAGGGTCTGTTCGTTTCTGTGGTTGATGCTGAGAGGACAGCGGCCGGAGCACGGCCGTACGGTCTGCCAGCTGCTGATGTAGGAGTTGGTTCTCGACTGTTGCTTGGTGCAGCGCGCCCACGAGAGCTTCGACGTCGGCCTTGACGCGGGCGATCTCCTCCGCGTCGGCAGCCCGCCGCTCCTTGAGCCGGCGGACCTGCTTGCGCAGGCGCTGCTCACTGTCCGGGGTGCCGCCGCAGGCGCCGGCCTTGTCGTAGAACTCGTTCTTCAGGTCGGTGTGCCGCTGGGTGAGTGCATTGCACGGGACACCGGCTTCGACGGCGAGGCCGACGATCGTCAGGGCGCCGTTGGAGCGTTCGGGTGTGCCGCTCAGGATGCGGTCCATCGCGGCACGGATACGGTCGCGCTCGTCTGCGACGGGGCTCATGCGGTCGGCTCCTGGGAATGGATGCCATCGGTGTGGTGACGGGTGGCCAGAGCCCGGAGATGGTCCGCACGCTGGGTGAGCCGGTCGGCGAGCGGGCCGGGCACAGCCTCCGAGGCGGCCTGCTTCTCCAACCTCTGTGCGCGCTGCACGAGTTCGTCGGCGTGGCGGTCGGTGCGCGCGATGTTCGCACACGACGGCTGGCAGCGGTCCAGGCTCGGGGCGTCGGCGACATGGAGGCGGTGGCATGGAGCGCGGTCGCGGTTGTAGACGCACATCAGGAACGAGTGCGGGCCGTCCACGGTGTTCCCTTCACGAGGCCGGTGACCGGGGCGGCCAGGGGGCAGGGGCCCGGATTGGTGCGTACGTACTCGGACAGGTGCTGCCACGGCCCGGTGCCCATCAGACCGTTGACTTGCGTGTATGAGCAGCCGCATGCCCGGCGATGCAGGTGGTGGCCAGGGCGTGGGCGTAGCCGGCGTTGGGTCGGGACGGAATCGGCTGGCCGCGGTCCACGTCGCGTCCGGCAGCGGTGTCCGGCCCACCACGCCGTCCCGGTCCTGCCAGTGCAGCAGAGCAAGCCGGCGAAGGCGGCCTTGCGATCGGCCAACCGCCCCGCCCACCCAGCGGTCGGCAGCCCGTCGGCTCCGAACCCGTGCAAGCCCACATCCACCCATCGGCGAAACGCCCGCGGCATCAGCCAGCGCACCTCACTGGTCCGCGCGTTCTTCGCCCGTGCCGCCGGAACCAAGACCGGATTGCCGGTCCGACCGACGACAGACCTCATCAGCAGCGGGTTCACCTGCACGAACTCGCGCTGCACCGCCCACTCGTACAGCCGCGCCAGCGCTGCCAGACCCCGGTTCCACCGTGCCCCGCCGATCCGGCTGGCGTTGCGGAGTGACCGGATTCGCCAGTCCTCGAAATCCCACAGATCGTCCGCCGATGCCTCGCTCCAGCACTTCCCACGACCCCACAGGAAATCGAAGAACAGGCAGTAGTCGTCCGTGTAGTTCCGCTTCGTCTCCGGCGCGGGACGGGCGAACGACGACCGGCACAAGTACCGGCTCAGCACCTCATCGATCCGGTGGTCCGGAGAAAGAAGAATCGGATCCCCAGGATGAATCCCTACGCGGTCCTCACATGCGGCCGGGTCTTCCCACCCGGTCAGAACAGGCACCCGGTCCGCCATCACCCGACGTTCCTCGGGCACCCAGTACGTACGCCAACCCGCCACGCATCCACCCCTGCTCGATCCGCTTCAACACGTAGATCCAACAGGGAAGACCAGCACAGCCGACAGAGTGCCACCCGAGGGAAGCCGCTCCCCCTTCCGCGACGACCGCGCCCGGCGAATTCGCAGGGGGCCTGGCCGGGCCGCCGCCGGGCGTCGCGTACGGAGCCGTGCCGGTCTGCTCGCAGACCTTGTTCGCCAAAGCGTCGCCCTACTCCCCCGAGGCGTCCTCGGTCCGGTTGCGCCGAGGCTGCTTTTTCGGGCGTTTCTCTTTTCGGAGGCACTCCCCTGTTCTTCCCCCGCGCCGTCGCGCGCCGGTGCCAGTCGAAGGCGGTCCGGCGGTCCGGCTCCCCGCCCGACGCACATCGGCCGAGGAGTTCCGGTGGTGACGGCCGGTGGCCACGGGCGCTTCACAGCGGCGCTGAATCGTTGCTGCAGGCGGGCCGGCCCGCCTGCATCGTCATCACGAATATGCCGGCGATCACGAACGTAAAGCACTTCTTCCTATCAATCACCGTTCGATATCGCTCGCCGCGGGCTGGCCAAAAAGCGTCGCCGAGGAATGAACAGGCCCTCTCGGCCGCTGCTAGTGTTCGGTCCCTCATTCGGACGTGATGGAGATTCTCCGCATGGAAAATCGACCCGAGACGGGGTCACTTTCGGCGAAATCGTGGGCCATCGCAGCTTCCTCGCGCGAGGTGCTTCGGCATGTCGCCTATCCGATCCTGGCCCTCTCCGCGGCCTGGCTCTTCGCCTCGACGCTGCGCTACGGCTGGGACCGCGGGGAGGCTGTCCAGTTCTTTCTGGTCGGCGCCATCCTCTATCTCGCGGTGCTGGAAAGGCTGATCCCCCATCGCTCCGACTGGCACCCCAGCGTGCGAGAACTCTGCTGGTACGCGGCCTACTTCGTGTTCACCATGGCGGGAGCCGTGCTCGCTCAGGCGGTCGTCGCGGTCGTCGTCGCGGCGGCTCCGGGAGGGGGGCTGGGGCTCGCGTTGTGGGTGCAGGTGCCCGTGGCCCTGCTGGCCTCCTCTCTCGCCGGCTACCTGGCGCACCGCTTCGCGCACACCAATCGGTGGCTGTGGAAGGTCCATGGAATTCACCATGTTCCGCGGAAGGTCAATGTCGCCAACAACGGCGTCAATCACGTGCTGGATGTCGCGTTCAAACAGGGTGCCGTTCAATTGAGCCTCGGATTGTTGGGGTTCTCTCCTGACTGCCTCTTCGCGGTGGCGCTCTTCACCATCGTTCAAGGATATTTCGTGCACGCGAATGTGGATGTCCGTCTCGGGCCGTTCAACCATGTCCTGGCCAGCCCCGAACAGCATCGGCTGCATCACAGCGCCGACATCGACGAGGCCGGCCACTACGGAGTCGACCTGTCGGTCTGGGACCGCCTCTTCGGCAGCTTCACCTGGCGGCCGGGCCGCCGGCCGGCCGTGGTGGGCGTCCAGGATCCGACCGCGTTCCCGGAGACCGGGGCGGTCCTCGCCGGCCTGCTGCATCCCTGGCGCCGCCCGACTCGCACCGCGTAGCCCCGTGCCGTACGGGCGTCGTGCCCGAAACCGCCCCTCGCCTGGCCCGTACCGAGGCGCCATCAATTCCGGATTGGACCATGACCGACTCACCCAACACCGCCTTCCGTGAGAAGGTCGCCATCATCGGCATCGGCTGCCGTCTCCCCGGACAAGCGGGTGACCACCGGGCCTTCTGGCAGAACCTGATCGAGGGGCGGGACTGCCTCGTCCCCACCCCGGCGGACCGGTACGACACCAGCACGCTCGGCAGCCGTGACAGGGCCAAGCCGGGCCGGCTCATCGGTGGCCGGGGCGGCTACATCGACGGCTTCGACGAGTTCGACCCCCACTTCTTCGGCATCAGCCCGCGCGAGGCGGAGCACATGGACCCGCAGCAGCGGAAGCTGCTGGAGGTGTCCTGGGAGGCGCTGGAGGACGGCGGACAGAAGCCGGGCGAGCTGGCCGGACGGGACGTCGGGGTGTTCATCGGCGCCTTCACCCTGGACTACAAGATCCTGCAGTTCGCCGACCTCGGCTTCGAGACGCTGGCCGCCCACACCGCCACCGGCACCATGATGACGATGGTGTCGAACCGCATCTCGCACTGCCTCGACTTCCGCGGCCCCAGCCTCTCGATCGACACGGCGTGCAGTTCCTCCCTGGTCGCGGTCCACCTGGCCTGTCAGAGCCTGCTGCGCGGCGAGAGCGAACTGGCCCTGGCCGGAGGCACCCTGCTGCACCTGGCACCGCAGTACACGATCGCCGAGACCAAGGGCGGCTTCCTCTCCCCCGACGGGCGCTCGCGTGCCTTCGACGCCTCCGCCGACGGCTACGTACGAGCCGAGGGCGTCGGTGTGGTGGTCCTCAAGCGCCTGTCGGACGCCCTGCGCGACGGCGACCCCGTCCACGCGGTGGTGATCGGCAGCGGCGTCAACCAGGACGGGCGGACCAACGGCATCACCGTGCCCAGCGCGGACGCCCAGGCCACGCTGATCGAGCGGGTGTGCGCCGAGGCGGGGGTCGCACCCGGCAGCCTCCAGTACGTCGAGGCGCACGGCACCTCCACCCCCGTCGGCGACCCGATCGAGGCCGAGGCACTCGGCCGGGTGCTGGCGATCGGCCGACCACCGGGGGCCCGCTGCTACGTCGGCTCGGTCAAGACCAACATCGGGCACACGGAGTCCGCGGCCGGAGTGGCCGGACTGATCAAGACGGCGCTCGCCCTCCGGCACCGCCGCATCCCGCCGCACCTCAACCTGGAACGCCCCAACCCCGCCATCGACTTCGCCACGCTGCCGTTCGAGATCCCGACCGCGGCGGTCGACTGGCCGGAGCACGAAGGTCCCGCCCGGGCGGGCGTCAACTCCTTCGGCTTCGGCGGCACCAACGCACACGTCCTGCTGGAGGAGGCACCACCGATCCCGCAAGGTGAGGGGAGTGCGGCGGACCAGCCGCCGCCCCTCTCCGTGCTTCCGCTGAGTGCCCGCCACGCGGCCGGGCTGGCGGAACTCGCGGGCGGCATCCGGCGGGAACTCGCCACGGGGGTGTCGCTCACGGACCTCGGGCACACGCTCGCGCACCGCCGCCAGCGGTTCGAGGAACAGCTGGCGATCGTCCACTCCTCCCGCGAGTCCCTGGACGAGGCGCTGGCCGCCTGCGAGCGCGGCGAGCCGCACCCCCGGGCGGTACGGGGCCGCCGGCGGGACGCCGGGCAGCGGCGGCTGGTCTGGGTGTTCACCGGCATGGGGCCGCAGTGGTGGGGCATGGGACGCCAACTGCTCGACGCGGAGCCGGTCTACCGGGAGGCGGTGGAGCGCTGCGACCGGGAGATCCGCCGCCAGGCCGGCTGGTCGCTGCTCGACGAACTGACCAGGCCCGAGCCGGAGTCACGGATGGCTGAGACCTGGCTCGCCCAGCCTGCCAACTTCGCGGTCCAGTCGGGTCTTGCGGCACTCTGGGAGCACTACGGGGTGCGGCCCGACGCGGTGGTGGGACACAGCACCGGCGAGATCGCGGCCTTCCACCGGGCCGGGGTGTACGGGCTCGAGGACGCTGTCCGGGTGGCGCTGGGACGCAGCAGCCTCCAGCAGCGGCTCGCCGGCACGGGCGCCATGCTGGCGGCGAACCTGCCCGAGGAGGAGGCCGAACGGCTCGTCCGCCCGTACCGGGACCGGGTGTCGGTGGCCGCCGTCAACAGCCCGGCCTCGGTGACGCTCTCCGGGGACCCGGACACCCTCCGCGAGCTCGCCGACCGGCTGGGCCGGGATCAGGTCTTCACGCGGTTCCTCGACGTCGAAGTGCCGTACCACAGCGTGCGGATGGACCCGATCCGCGCCGAGCTGCACGAGGCGCTGGCCGGGATCGAGCCGCGTCCGGCGAGGCTCCCGCTGTACCTGACGGCCCGGGAAGGACGCGCGCTCGGACCCGAACTGGACGCCGGCTACTGGTGGGAGAACGTCCGGCAGCCCGTCCGGTTCCGCTCCGCGATCGACCGGCTCGTCGACGACGGCTACACCCTGTTCCTGGAGCTCGGCCCCCACCCCGTCCTCGGCCACTCGATCCGGGAGTGCCTGGACGCCCGGGCCGCGGACGGGCTGACCCTGCCCTCGATCCGCCGCCGGGAGGACGAACCCGAGCGGTTCGCCCGCTCCCTGGCCGAACTCCACACCCTGGGCGTCGAGGTCGACTGGACGGTGCTCCAGCCCGGGGGGCGGCCCGTGCCGCTGCCCCGCTATCCGTGGCAGCGGGACCGATACTGGGTCGAACCCCGCCCGGTGGAGCAGATCCGCCTCGGCCTGCTCGACCACCCCCTGCTCGGCCGCCGCACCGCCTCCCTCCAGCCGACCTGGGAGAGCCAGCTGGACACCGAGCGCCTGGCGTACCTGGCCGACCACCGGATCGAGGGCAGTACGGTCTTCCCGGCCGCCGGGTACCTGGAAATGGCCGCCCAAGCGGTACGCGCGATGACCGGCGGCGATCTCGCGACCCTGGCCGACGTGGAGTTCTCCCGGGCCCTGTTCCTGCCCGAGGGCGAGTCCGCCACCGTACAGCTCTCCTTCTCTCCGGAGGAGGCCAGGTTCACCATCGCCTCCCCCGCGGACTCCGGAGCCGGAGCCGCGGACCCCACGGTGCACGCGAGCGGAGTCGTACGCACCGGCCAGCCGTGCCGGGTCGCGGGACCGCTGGACGCCGAGTCCGTGCGTGCCCGCGGTGGGCGCCGTCTCGACGGGGCCGCCTGCTACGGAGAACTGGCGGCGCTCGGCTATCACTACGGCCCGGCCTTCCAGGCCATCGACGAGGTGTGGACCGGGCCCGGCGAGGCGCTGGCCCTGATCCGCCCCACCCCGGAGATCGGCGCCGACGCGGCGGGCTGCCACGCGCATCCGGTGCTGCTGGACGCCTGCTTCCAGACCATGCTGACCGCGCTGTCGCCGGACGGCGGGCGTTCCGGTGGCATCCGCCTGCCCGTCGGGATCGAGGAGGTGCGCCTGGACCCGGTCGGGGACCGGCCGCTGTGGGCGCACGCCACCGTCACCGAGGAGAACGGCGAGGAGCTGATCGGCGATCTCGCCCTGTACGCCGAGGACGGAACCCCGATCGGCAGGATCACCGGCTTCCGCGCGGCGGCGGTGGATCGCGTGGCCTCCGCGGTGAAGCTGAGCACCATCGACGGCTGGCTGGCCGAGGTCGGCTGGGAGGAACTGGCGTCGGAGGAGACCGAACCGGAGGGGTCCGGAGGGGAGGCGTCCGTCGGCCCGTCGGATACGCGGGCACCCGACCTGCTGCTGTTCGCCGACGAGGGCGGCCTCGCCGACCGGATGGCCGATCTGGTGCGGGCCCGTGGCGGGCAGTGCCTGCTCGTACGTCCCGGCCGCGCCTACCGGAGCGGCGGACCGTACGCGACTGTCCGGCCGGACTCGGCCGCCGATCTGCGGAGCCTGTTCGCGGACCTCGACCCGTCCTTCCGGACGGTGGCCCATCTGTGGAACCTCGACCTGCCGGCGCTCGACGCCGTCGCCGCCGGGGACCTCGCCGAGATCGGCACCATCGGTGCCTTCTCGCTCGTCCCGCTCGCCCAGGTGCTGCCCGAGGCCCGACCGGACGGACGGCTGCACATCGTCACCCGGGGCACCCAGGCCGTCAGGCCGGGCGATCCGGTGGAGCCGTTCGGCGCGTCCGCCTGGGGCATCGGCCGGGTCCTTTGGCAGCAGGAACTCACCGCCCATGCAGGTAAGTTGATCGATCTCGATCCGACCGCAGGACCGACTGGGCGACCGGACTCAAGCCCGCCCGCCCAGTCATCGCCGGAAGCCGAAGCCCTGCTGCGCGAGCTGGCGGCCGACGACGGCGAGGACGAGATCGCTCTGCGTGGCGTCCGCCGCCACGTCAGCCGGCTGCGTCCGCCCGCCGGTCTCACCCGCCCGCTGCCACTGCGGCTGCGTACGGACGGCAGCTACCTGGTCACGGGCGCGTTCGGGGCGCTCGGGCGGCTGCTCTGCCGCACCCTGGTGCGGCGCGGGGCCCGGCGCCTGATCCTGCTCGGCCGTACCGCCGTGCCCGAGCGCGGCGCGTGGCACGGGCTCGATCCGCGGAGCCCCGCCGGGCAGCGGGTCGCCTTCCTTCGCGAGCTCGAAGCCCTGGGTGCCGAGGTGCTGGTCGCCGCGGTCGACGTGACCGACCAGGAGGCGATGGAACGCTGGCTGGCCGAGCAGAGGAGCAGTGGACTGCCTCCGGTACGGGGCGTGTTCCACCTCGCCGGGCAGGTACGGGACGTCCTGCTGCCGTCGCTGGACCGTGCGGCCTTCGACGCCGGCTACGGGCCGAAGGTGCACGGCGGATACCTCCTGCACCGGCTGCTGCGAGAGGAGCCGGTGGAGCACTTCGTCCTGTTCGCCTCGGTCGCCTCGCTGCTGACCACGGCCGGTCAGGTCAACTACGCCGCCGGCAACGCCTTCCTGGACGCGCTCGCCCACCACCGTCGTGCGCGAGGCCTGCCCGCGCTCAGCCTGGACTGGGGGCCCTGGGCCACCGGCATGATCGAGGAACTCGGGCTGGTCGCCCACTACCGGGACGCCCGGGGGATGAGCTCGCTCGCCCCGGACACCGGGATGGCGGTCCTGGAGCGGGTGATCGGGCAGGACCGGGCCCAGCTGCTCGTCGCCACCGTGGTGGACTGGCCGGTGTTCCTCTCCTGGTACCCCACGCCGCCGCGACTGGTCTCCGGCCTCGCGGCCGCCGCCGCGCGGGCCACCCCGACCGGGCAGGGCGGCAGCCTGCTCGACACCATCCGCGGCTCCGACCCGACGGCTCGCGCGCGGCTGGTCGCCGAGCACTTCGCCGCGCTGGCCGCGGGCGTGCTCCGGGTGGGGCCGGAGCTGATCGACGCGGACAGCCGACTCGGCTCGCTCGGTCTCGACTCGCTGCTCGCGATGGAGCTGCGGGCCCGGGTCCACACCGAGCTGGGTGTCTCACTGCCGGTGGTCGCCCTGCTCAGCAACGGGCCGGTCGGTGAACTGATCGACCGACTCCTCGAAGGACTGGCCGAGCTGGTGTCGGCCGACGGGGCGCCGCAGGAGACGGCGGTGGAGCTGTTCACCGACGAGCACTGTCACCCGCTCACCCACAACCAGCAGGCCCTGTGGTTCCTGCGGCAGCTCAACCCGGACGGTTTCGCCTACAACATCGGCGGCGCGGTGGAGGTCCGTGCCGAACTGGACCCGGAGCTGCTGTTCGAGGCATTCCGCACCCTGATCGGGCGGCACCCGAGCCTGCGGGCGAGCATCACCACCGAATCCGGCCGCCCCGTGCAGCGCATCCGGAGCGACGTCCGCGCCGACACCCGCCTGTTCGACGTCGAGGGCCGGCCCTGGGAGGAGATCCGCGCGCTGCTGGTCGGGGAGTACCGCAGGCCGTACGACCTGGAGCGCGATCCCCTGGTCCGGCTGCGGCTGTTCCGGCGCGGGCCGGACCGCTGGGTCATCATGAAGGCCGTCCACCACATCGTCTCGGACGCGATCTCCACCTTCACGTTCATCGAGGAGCTGTTCGAGGTCTACCACGGCCTGCGCACGGGCCGGCCCGTGGAGCTCGCCCCGGTGGCGGCCCGCTACCTCGACTTCCTCAACCGGCAGAACCGCTTCCTGGCCGGGCCGGAGGCGCGGCGGATGCTGGACTACTGGCGCGGTCATCTGCCGGACGAGGTGCCGGTGCTCGACCTGCCCACCGACCGGCCGCGCCCGCCGGTGCAGACCGACAACGGCGCCTCCGAGTTCTTCCGGCTGGACGAGGAGCTGAGCGCCCGGGTGCACGCGCTGGCCCGCGAGCACAACGTCACCGTGTACGTGGTGCTGCTGACCGCGTACTACCTGCTGCTGCACCGGTGGTCGGGGCAGGACGAGATCGTGGTCGGCAGCCCCGTCACCGGCCGCACCGAGGAGGAGTTCGCCTCCGTCTACGGCTACTTCGTCAATCCCCTGCCCCTCCACGTCAGCCTGACCGGCGAGCCGACGGTGCCCGAGCTGCTCTCACGGGTGCGTGACACCGTCCTCGGCGGGCTGGACAACCAGGAGTACCCGTTCGTACTGCTGGTCGAGCAGCTGGGCCTGCAGCACGACCCGAGCCGCTCGGCGGTCTTCCAGGCGATGTTCATCCTGCTCACCCACAAGGTGGCCACGGAACGCTTCGGCTATGAGCTGGAGTACATCGAACTCCCCGAGGAGGAGGGCCAGTTCGATGTCACCCTGTCCGCCTACGAGGACCGTTCGGACGGCCGCTTCCACTGCGTCCTCAAGTACAACACCGACCTGTTCGACACGGAGACGGTCCGGCGGATGGCCGGCCACTACCGCAACCTCCTCGACGGGCTCACCCGCGCACCGGCCGAGCGCCCGGCCGGCCGGCTGCCGATGCTCGGCGCCGGGGAACGGGAGCGGATCCTCACGGAGTTCAGCGGCGGCGCCCGGAGGATCGACCACGACGTCCCGGTGCACGAACTGATCGGCAAGATCGCCGCCCAGTACCCGGAGGCGGTCGCCGTGTCCGTGCCCGGCGGGCGGCGCCTGGGCTACCGGGAGCTGGAGCACCGCTCCCGGCGCATGGCGGCCTCGCTGCGCGAACTCGGCGTCGGCGAGGGCACGGTGGTGGCGCTCCGCCTGGCCAAGTCCCCGGAGCTGGTGATCGCCCTGGTGGCGGTGCTCCGGGCCGGCGGCGCGTACCTGCCGCTGGATCCGGACCACCCGGCCGAGCGGCTGGCCGAGCTGATGACCCACGCCGGTGCCCGGCTCGTCGTGACCGATCAACCCCAGGACGGTGTGTCCCGGCTGCCCGGCAGGCCGGTGACCCCCGAGGAGCTGGACCGGCCCGAAGCCGACGCCCGGCCGGAGCCCGTCGTGGGCCTCGACCAGGCCGCGTATGTGATCCACACCTCCGGTTCCACCGGCCGTCCCAAGGCCGTCCAGGTCAGCCACCGCAACCTCGCGTCGGTGTTCGCGGCCTGGCAGTCGGAGTACCGGCTGGACACCGAGGCCCGGGTCCACCTGCAGATGGCGGGCGTCTCCTTCGACGTCTTCACCGGAGACGTGGTCCGGGCCCTGTGCTCCGGCGGCACCCTGGTCCTGGTCGACCGCGACCTGCTGTTCGACACCGCACGGCTGTACCGGACCATGCGGTCCGAGGGCGTCGACTGCGGCGAGTTCGTCCCGTCCGTGGCGCGCGGCCTGCTGGCGTACTGCGAGCGGGAGGGTCTGAGCCTGGACTTCATGCGGCTGCTGATCGTCGGCTCGGACGCGTGGAAGGCGGGCGAGCACCAGCGGCTCATCGCCGTCTGCGGTCCGGCGACGCGGGTGGTGAACTCCTACGGTCTCACCGAGGGGACCATCGACAGCGCCTGCTTCGAGGGTCCGGCCGGTCACCTGGAGGCGGGCCGGATGGTGCCGGTCGGCCGGCCGCTGCCCAACAGCGAGGTGTACGTCCTCGACCGGCACGGCGAGCCCGTACCGCCGGGCGTGGCAGGCGAGTTGTGGATCGGCGGCGCCGGGGTCGCCACCGGGTATCTCGGCGAACCTGAGCGGACGGCCGAGCGGTTCGTCACCCTCACGCCGGACCGCGATCCCGTGCGGCTGTACCGGACGGGCGACCTCGGTCACTGGGATGCCGACGGTGTGCTGCACCTCCTCGGCCGGGCCGACGGCCAGGTCAAGGTCCGCGGCCACCGGATCGAGACCGGCGAGATCGAGGCCCGGCTGGCCGCCCGGCCCGAGCTCGCCCAGGTGTGCGTCACGGTGCGGCGGGACGAGAGCGGCGAGAACCTGCTGTGCGCCTACTGCGTACCCGTTGAGGGCGCCGGTCTCGACGCGCGGGAGCTGCGCCGCCACCTCGCGGAGCAGCTGCCCACGTACCTGATCCCCGCGCACTTCACCGAACTGCCGGCCCTGCCGCTCACCGCGAACGGCAAGGTCGACCTCGCCGCGCTTCCGGAACCCCGCGCCGAGGCCGGACCGGACCGGCACGAGCCGCCGGTGACGCTGTACGAGCAGCGGATGGCCGCGCACTGGCAGGCCCTGCTCGGGCTCGAACAGCCCGGTCTGCGGGACGACTTCTTCGAGGCGGGCGGCAGCTCGATCAAGCTGATCGAGCTGATCCACCACCTCCGGACCGAGTTCAACGCCGCCGTCCCGGTCGGCCGGCTGTTCCGGACCAGCACCCTGCACGGCATGGCCCGCACCCTGGAGGACGTCGTCACCGGACGGCTCCCCGGCGCGGAGCCGTACCTGTGGTTCAACCCCGGCGCGGACCGGACCAGGACGGTCTTCTGCCTGCCACCGGCGGGCGGCCACGGGCTGGTCTACCGGCAGCTCGCGGCCCTGATCCCCGACCACCGCTTCGCCGCGTTCAACTACCTCTCCGGCACGGACAAGGCCGCCCGCTACGCGGATCTGGCCGAGGAGCTGCACCCGGGCGGACCGTACATCCTGTTCGGCTACTCGCTCGGCGGCAACCTCGCCTTCGAGATCGCCGAGGAGCTGGAGCGGCGGGGCCGGACGGTGAGCACCGTGGTCATCATGGACTCGTACCGGATCACCGAGGCCGTCACCCTCGGCGAGGAGCACCTGGCCGAGTTCGAGCAGGAGCTGGCCGGGCACCTGCACCGGCACACCGGGTCCGAGATCGTCGCCCGGGAGACCCTCGAACAGGCCCGGGAGTACCTCGCCCACTGCGGTGCCCATCCCGCCCTGGGCGTGCTCCGCGCCCCGATCGTGGTGATCTCCGACCAGGACAAGCTGCGCCACTTCGCGGCGGGCGAGCCCGGAAGCTGGCACAGCGCCTCCACCGCCGGCTGCACGCTCCTCCAGGGCCACGGGCGGCACGCCGAGATGCTCGACGGCGCGTTCCTGGACCGCAACGCCGAGCTGGCCCGCACCCTGCTGGCGGGAGGTGCCCCGCATGGCGGCGCGTGACACCGGCCCCCGTTGGAGCGCCCGGCCTCCTGGCGGACGGCCGCGCGTCATCATCATCGGCGCGGGCATGTCGGGCCTGGCCGCCGGCTGCTACGCGCAGATGAGCGGGCTGGAGAGCCGCATCTTCGAGAAGCACGTCCTGCCCGGCGGCTGCTGTACCGCCTGGGCCCGGCAGGGCTACCTCTTCGACTACTGCATCGACTGGCTGATCGGCACCGCCCCCGGCACCGGGGCGAACGACGTCTGGCGCGAGCTCGGCGCGCTGGACGGCAAGCGGATCACCTCGTTCGACCAGTTCAACCGGGTCGTCGACGAGCACGGCAGATCCGTCACCTTCTACAACGACCCCGACCGGCTCCAGCAGCACCTGCTGGAGGTCTCGCCCGCCGACGCCCGGCTGATCCGCTCGTTCTGCCGGGACCTCCGGCGCTTCGCCGCCCTCGACCCACGCTGGGAGCTGAAGCCGCCGCCGCTGAAGTCCGCGGCGGAGAAGGCCGGGACGCTGCTCGGCATCCTGCCCGCGTTCCGTCTGTACTGGCGGACCGCGGCCACCCCCATGCGCCGCTTCGCGGACCGCTTCGAGGACCCGTTACTGCGGCGGGCCTTCCCGAACATGTTCCTGCAGGAGCTCACCGGCTTCCCGCTGCTCCCCTACCTCTTCACCATGTCCTGTGCGTACAACGGCAACGCGGGCTTCCCGGAGGGCGGTTCGCTCGGGCTGGCCCGTTCGGTCGAGGAGCGCTACGCCGGCCTCGGCGGGCACGTCGGCTACCGCTCCCGGGTGGAACGCATCCTCGTCGAGGACGGGCGTGCCATCGGCGTACGGCTCCGCGACGGGCAGGAGCACTTCGCCGACCACGTGATCGCCGCCTGCGACGGCCCGACGGTCCTGGACCGGCTGCTTGACGGGCGGTGGACCAGCCCGCGTACCGACCGCCTCTACCGCGAGCTGCTGGACACTCCGGACAACCTGTACCCGGCGGTGGTCTCCGCGTTCGTCGGCCTGGACGGCCCCCTGCCCGCCGGTGAGCCGCACAGCACCACCTACCTGCTCGGCGCGGAGCAGGGCGCCGCTCTGCCGGGCTGCCTGCAGCACAGTCTGGTGGTCCAGCAGCGTTCGGGCTACAGCACCGGCTTCGCGCCGGCCGGGAAGTCGGTGCTGCACTGCACCTACTTCACCGACCACCGGTCCTGGCAGGAGCTGCGCGGCGCCGACCGCCGGGCGTACCGGGCGCGCAAACAGCAGGTCGTCGACTTCCTCCGCCGGTTCCTGGCCGAACGGCACCCGGGCATCGACGAGCGGATCGAGCTCGTCGACGTGGCCACCCCGGCCACCACGGAGCGCTACACCGGCAACACCTACGGGAGCATCCTGGCCTGGAAGGCGTTCTCCGAGGCCGACGACGTGTCGACCGCGCTGGTCAACCGGGACCGGATGCGGCTGCCGGGCCTGAGCGGTTTCTCGATGGCCGGGCAGTGGACCGGCATGGGCGGCCTGATCCGGGCGGCCACCAGCGGCCGGTACGCCGTCCAGTACCTCTGCGCCGAGCTCGGCCAGGAGTTCCGGGCCTGGCCGAGCGAGGGGACCGAACCCTGGCACCCCGGGAAGCTGGGCCGGCTGCCGCAACTCGAACCACGACGGACTGCCCGGAAGGCGGAGGTGGCCGAATGACCAGAAGGACCATGCTGATCGTCGGCGGGGGTCTCGGCGGCCTGTCCACCGGCTGCTACGCCCAGATGAACGGATACCGCAGCAGGGTGCTGGAGATGCACGAGATCCCCGGTGGTTCCTGCACCGCCTGGGACCGGGGCGACTTCACCCTGGACTGCTGCGTCAGCTGGCTGCTCGGCAGCGGCCCCGGCAACGAGATGCACCAGATCTGGCTGGAGCTCGGCGCCCTCCAGGGCAAGCGGATGCGCAACTTCGACGTCTTCAACACCGTGCGCGGCCGGGACGGCCGGGCGGTCCACTTCTACTCCGATCCGGACCGCCTGGAAGCCCATCTGCTCACCCTCTCACCCGCCGACGCCCGCCCGATCCGGGACTTCTGCGCCGGGCTGCGCACCTTCCGGCGCGCTCTGGCCCGTTATCCCTTCCTCACCCCCGTCGGGCTGATGGGCCGACGGGAACGGTGGCGGATGCTGGCCTCCCTCATCCCGTACTTCAACGTGATCCGACGCTCCATCACCGTCCTGATGCGGGACTACTCCCAGCGGTTCCAGGACCCTCTGCTGCGCGAGGCGTTCAACTTCATTCTGTACGAGAAGCACCCCAACTTCCCGGTCCTGCCGTTCTATTTCCAGCTCGCCGCGCACGCCGGCCAGTCCGCCGGCGTGCCCGAGGGCGGTTCGCTCGGCCTGGCCCGTTCGGTCGAGCAGCGCTACCGGGGGCTCGGCGGAGAGGTCACGTACAACGCCAAGGTGGTGGAGATCCTGGTCGAGGAGGACCGGGCGGCCGGCGTCCGGCTCAGCGACGGGACCGAGCTCAGGGCCGATATCGTGGTCTCCGCCTGCGACGGCCGCACCACCCTCATGGAGCTGCTCAAGGGCCGGTATCTCACCGACACGTACCGCGAGCTCTACACCAGGACCATCACCGAGCCGGACATGGTCTTCCCCGGCTACTTCACCGTCTTCCTCGGGCTGCGCCGCGCCTTCCCGGAAGGCGAGCCCTGCACCACACACCTGCTGGACGAGGCCTTCGCGGCCCGGCTCACCGGGATCCGCCACCCCAGCATCAACGTCCAGTTCCGCAGCCGCCACTACCCCGAGCTGTCGCCCCCAGGCACCTCGGTCGTGTACGCCACGTACTTCTGCGACATCTCGCCCTGGCGGGAGCTGAGCACCGGCCCGGAGCAGGCCACGCGGCTGCGCCGGGGCGAGGAGCTGCACACCCTGCCGGTCGGCCGTGGGCGCGCGTACCAGCGGGCCAAGCGGCAGGTGCGGGACGCGATCACGGACTTCCTCGAAGAGCGCCACCCGGGCCTGCGGGACGCGATCGCGGTGAGGGACGTCTCGACCCCCCTCACCCAGGTCCGCTACACCGGCAACTACGACGGCACGGTGCTCGGCTGGCAGCCCTTCGTGACGAGCGGCGAGACCGTGGAGCAGGAGGTCAAGCGCCACGGGCCGGGTCTGCCCGGGCTCGCCGACTTCTACCTCTCCGGTGTCTGGGCCACCACCGGCGGCCTGATCAGGGCCGCCGCGTCCGGACGGCACGTCATGCAGTTCGTCTGCCGCGACGACGGCCGGCCGTTCACCGCCACCGTCGACCACAGCGCCCCCCTTCCCGTCCAACTCATCGACCCGGCAGGAGCAACCCCTTGAAGACCGAGAAGTGGATCGTCAGCGAGCACAACGACGGTGTCCCGGACGTGGACCGGATGTACGTGAAGGTGGTGGAGGACCTCGACACCGAGCTGGCCGAGGACGAGATGCTCCTGCGCACCCGGTACGTCTCCGTCGACCCGTACCTCCAGGGGATCGCCCTGGACACTCCGGTCGGCGACCACATGGGCGCCGACTCGATCATGGAGGTGCTGGCTGCCGGGCCGCGCGCCAGGTTCGCCGTCGGTGACCTGGTCCAGGGCTTCGGTGGCTGGCGCACGCACCTGGTCAGCAACGGTGCCCCCGCGCTGTGGCAGACCGGGACCTTCCCGATGGTCTTCCCCGGCTACCGCCGGCTGGACCCGGCCCACTACGACGACGCGCTGCCGCTGAGCACCGCGCTCGGTGTCCTGGGCGGTGCGGGCATGACCGCCTGGGGCACCCTCAACAGGTTCATGACCATCCGGCCCGACGACACGCTGGTGATCAGCGGCGCCTCCGGCGCGATCGGCACGCTGATCGGCCAGTTGGCCAAGCGGGCCGGGGCGCGGGTGGTCGGCACCACCGGTTCGCCGGAGAAGGCGGCCCGGCTGACCGCACTCGGCTTCGACGCGGTGGTCGACTTCCGGCACGGCGGGGACGCCGCCCAACTGCGGGAGGACTTCGCCAAGGCGGCCCCCGGCGGGGTCGACAAGTACTTCGACAACCTCGGCGGGGTCATCACCGACACCGTGTTCCCCATGCTCAATGTGGACAGCCAGGTCGCGGTCTGCTGGCAGTGGGCCAGCCAGGTCGGCGGCGAATGGTCCGGTCCGCGCCTGCTGCCGTACATCATGTTCCCCCGCACCACGATCCGGGGAATCTTCGCGCTGGAGTGGTTCACCGACGAGAACTGGGCCGCCCTGCACGCCGACCTCGGCCCGCTGGTCCGCGGCGGGGAGGTCCGGTACCAGCAGACCGTGCACCGGGGCTTCGACAGTATCCCCGCCGCCTACCGCAGCCTGTACACCGACCGGGCCGGGTCCTTCGGCAAGGTGCTGGTCGAGCTGTGAACCGCGGGTACACCCGGTCCTTCACCGAGGGCCCGAGCCCGGCCGACGCACACGCGCCGAGCCTGCCGTACCCCGACGGCTGGTTCGCGGTGGCCTTCTCCTCGGAACTGGTGCCGGGCACCGTGCTGACCCGGCCGCTCCAGGGCGAGGACGTGGTGCTCTACCGGCTCCGAGACGGCGGTGTGCGGGCGGTCCGCCCGTACTGTCCGCACCTGGGGGCCCACCTCGGACTCGGCTCGGTGGAGGGGGACGACCTGCTCTGCCCCTTCCACCGCTTCGCCTTCGGCCCCGACGGCTCCTGCCTGCGTACGGGGTACGGCACGCCACCGCCGCCGTCGTCCGACCTGACGCTGCTGCCGGTGTGCGAGGTCAACGACGCCGTCTTCGTCTGGCGGCACCATGACGGGCGGTCACCGGACTGGGAACTCCCGGCCTGGCACACCCTCGGCGCGCGGGCCCCCCGTCTCGCCACCTGGGAGATGGCGGGCCACAGCCAGGACGTGGTCGAGAACGCGGTGGACACCGGGCATTTCACCCCCCTGCACGGCTGGGGCGAGTCCGAGGTCGCCGAACCCGCCACGTTCGAGGGACGGAGCTTCCGGGTGTCGGTCCGCTCCCACGAGCGGGTGCCGCTGCTGGGCGAGAGCCCTCTGGAGGTGACGCTGGAGGGCTGCGGCATCAGCCGCGTCCACGTGTGCACCGCCCTCCCGAGGTTCGGAGTGCGCACCTGTGCCATGTACGCGGCCACGATGATCAAGCCTGCCGTGTTCCAGCTCCGGCAGGCGAGTTGGCTCGACATCGCCGAGCCGGGCGCGCTTCCGGCGCCGGTGGCACGCTGGCTGAGCCGCTCGGCGGCGCGCCTTCTGGCCGGGGTGATGTTCCAGGGGAACTGCGAGTTCGTCGCCCAGGACTTCCCGGTGTGGGCGACCAAGCGCTACCAGTCCCCGCCCCGGCTGGCCAGGGGCGACGGTCCGATCGGCCCGTTCCGGCACTGGGCCCGCCAGTTCTATCCGGCGGACCCGCTGCGGGCGCACGTGCCGTCGTCGGTCCGCCCGGCGGAGGGAAGCAGGACGACCTGAGGGGTGAGGGGGCGCCTCGCAGCCGCCGGGGCCGTCCCCGGGGGGCCATCCGCTGCTCGCGCAGCGCGTCCGGGGCCTTCTTGGTGATCTCGATGGCGCCCGGGGGGATCTCGGGCGCGTCGGCGAAGGCGGTCGGGGCCCAGACGAGAGAGCCGGTCGCCAGGGTGGTCGCGGCGGCGGTGACCGTCGGCCGGGCGTCCACCACCTCGGGTGCGGTCCGGCTACGGCAGGCGGCGAGTCCTACCGAGCTCGCCCCAGCCGCTCCCGCAGGCCCGGCAGGAACCGCCGGATCTGCCGGTCCTCGACGTCGTCGTACGCCGTGCGATGGAAGTCGACGGCTTCCGATGTCAGCTCCCAGCCCTTCGTTTCCGCCGCGCGGGGAAGCTTGGTGCCGAGGAGGAACTCCTCGTCCCGGGTCCAGTAGTGGTGGACGCGCATGCCGCCACGCCCGGGTGCCGGGTCGGCCGGAACGGTGACGTAGGCGCTGCCGGGCAGGAGCTCGCAGCGGTGAATACCCGCCTCGGCGACTCGGTGCGGTTTGACGATCGACTTCCCCGGATTCGGGCGTGCCGCCATGCGGCGGCACATGCGCTCGGTGAGCAGTTCCCCGGTACCCAGCCGCCGCACGCCCGATGTTCCGAACATGCGCCATTCCACGTGCACCGCTCCCGCCTCCTCGTGGTCCGAGAGGAACTCGATGACGGTGGGGGCGACGGTCGGTACGAGGAACTCGTCGACGTCGACGAGGGCCAGCCAGCGCACGGCTCCGCGGAGTTCCCTGCACAGCCCGCCCAGGACCACGTGCTGGTACTGGTTCCACCGGCGCCCCGCGTACGCCGGCGGGCAGGGCTTCTCAATGACCTGGACGACGCCTTCGTCGACGTAGGGCTTCACCACGTCCCGGTAGTCGTCCTCGCTGCGGTCGTCGACGAGGAAGAAGCGCTGCACGCCCATCAGCCGGTGGAACTCGATCCATTCCCTCAGGAATCTGGCTTCGTTCCGGAAGGTGCATCCGATGGCGAGGTCCAGCGGAAAGTGCCGTTCGGGTGTCACACCCTCGCCTGGACCTCCATTTCGTTGACTGTGCTTCAGGTCACTGCTAGGAAGGCTTTCCCTCAACATAGTCCCCTTCGTCACAACTTGACGTGACAAGTCAGGAGTACACCATGTGTGAGAACACCGACATGACGCAGCCACGCAAAGAAATCGTGGTGGAGGTGTTCGAAGGAGCCGACACGCCGCGAGTGGAGCTGAACGACGGCGACCGGGTCGCCATCGAGCTCCGCCGCCGCACCGGGCAGGCCGACACCTCCGACGCGGCCGACGAGGGCGACGCCGGCGACGAGACGGCGGCGGAGCCCGAGGAGGTCATGTCCATCTCCCTCCAGACCGTCGACATCGAGCTGGACAACCAGAGCTTCGGCATGATCACGGCCTGCACGGGATGCGCGTCCAACGTCGGCGGGCCGAGTTGCTGAGCGACGCCGCTCGGGACTGATTCCCATGGACACGGAGAAGCGAGGGCTGGCCACCGTCCTCGGCAGCCCGGACGTCACCTCCTTCCTCCGCACGAGCTGGGAGCGCGAAGCGCTGCTGCTCCGCGGGGCCGCCGCTCCGCTGGTCGGGCGGCTGTTCACGATCGAGGACTTCGAACGGCTGGCCTGCGGCGGAGGCGCCGATCTCAGCGTCGTACAGGAAGGCCGGGCACGGCCGGTCGTCCCCCACCACTCCGACCGGTCCCCGGGGCGGGACGTCCTGACCGCCTACCGCTCCGGCGCCACGCTGCTGCTCTCCCTCCTGGCCCGCCGCTGCACCCCGGTCGGCGAGCTGTGCCGCGGCATCGAGTTCGACCTGCTGGAGCTGGGCGTGCTCCCCGCCGAGCCCGTGAGTGCCAACGCGTACCTCACTCCGCCGCGCGCACAGGGCTTCGATCGCCACCACGACGACCATTCGGTGCTCGTCGTCCAACTGCACGGCACCAAGAGGTGGGAGGTCTTCGCGCCCGGGTCGCAGCGCTCGGGAACGCTCGTCTCCGCGACGCTGGAGCCGGGCGACGTCCTGTATGTCCCCCAGGACTTCCCCCACGTCGCACACACGACCGACGAGGCCTCGCTGCACCTCACGCTCGGTCTGCACACGCTGTCCTGGGCGGACGCCATGGCGGACATGCTGCGCGACCACGAGCCGTTCCGCCGCTCGGTCACCGGACCCACGGTCCTCGGACCCGCGCTGCCCGACCTCCCGGACCTCGACGTCCCCGCCTATCTGCGGGAACGCCGCGTACGGTGCGTCGCCGGACTCGATCCGCTGCCCGGTGGGCAGCTGGTGGCGGGCAGCGCCGCCACCGCGATCGCGCCGGACACCGTCGTGCGCAGAGTGCCGCTGATGCCCAGCGAATCCGACAGCGACCGCGGGCTCGCGCGACTGACCTTCCCCGGCGGCACCCTGCGCCTCGACGGGCGGCTCCAGCCCGTCGTCGACCACGTGTCGAAGGCGGAGTCCTTCACTCCGAGCGAGCTGCCGCGGGTCGGTCAGCACTACGACGCCGTCGAGCTGACCCGGATCCTCGTGCGGCACAACCTCTTCCGGCCGGTCGACAGCACCGCCGGACCGGCATCGCCCGTGCTGACCGCGGCCCCTGCGGGAGGCCCGGCCACGGCCTCGGCCGCCCCCACCCGAGCGGAAGATCCTGTCCTACGGACCCGCAACCCGACCCTGGTCCGTGACGGCGGCCCTTCGGCCGGCCATCACCTGGGCTGGATGCGCCTGCGGGAACGCCTCACCGCCGCCGACTGCGACGACCTCGTCGCAGCCTGCCGCGATCTCCCGCTGACGGCACCGACCACCGTGGACGAGGCCGGGCATCCCGGCCATCGGCGAGCGGAGACCCGGCACGTACCGAAGGGGCCACGCACCGAGTGGATCTACCGACTGGTCGATTCCGTGGCGCGGGAGGCCGCGCGGACCGTCTACGGGTTCGATCTGTCAGGCATCACGCGCGCTCCGCAGTACGTCGAGTACCTCCCCGGCAACGGGCACTTCCACCGGCACAACGACTACAGCCACGACCAGGCCGACTCCCCCCGGAAGATCACCGTCATCGTCCAGCTGTCCGATGCGTCCTCGTACGAGGGCGGGGGATTGCAGATGTTCGGCGTCGACACCGAGGAACTGCCGCGCGAACGCGGCTCGGTGCTGGTCTTCCCGTCCCTGATCGACCACCGCGTCACGCCGGTCACCAAGGGGCTGCGTCGCGCTCTGGTGGCCTGGGTCGCGGGCCCCCGGCTGCGGTGATCCCGAGGTCACCGCTCCGGCCGCCCCCCGTTCTCCGTTCCCTCCCCATCCGGCCCCCGAGGAGCCACGATGAGCAGCAAGCAGACCCTGGTGACCCTTCGCGCCTGGCAGGGGGGACCGGCACTCTCCGGACCCGACGACGCACAGCCGTTCCCGCGGTTCGGCGCGCCGGACCGGGCTCCGTACGGCGCCGTCGGTCTGACGGACCACCCGTCGCCCACCGTCGCCACCCCCGCCCGGTACCCCGCCCGCCGGTCCGCCGACGGCTCCCGCGCGGTCTACGACCTGCCCACGAAGGAGCCGGTCCCGTTCGTCTCCTCGCTCGCCCATCACCAGGTCGACGGCGCCCACCTCTGGATCGCCGTGGAGGACGGCAAGCTGCTGGTCGCCGACGACGTCGACCACGCGCTGCTCACTCTCCTCGTCGCCGGCACGACGCCCGTCGACGCCGCCCGCGAGCTGCACCGGTCCCACGGGCTCGACCCGGACGCGGCGACGCGGGCGATGGCCAAGCTCGTCGCGCGGGTCGCACACGCCGGGATGGTGCGCGGGATCCGCGGCCACCACTCGGTCAAGCAGGTACGGCCGCACGTGTTCGCCCGCTTCCATCTGACCAACCGCTGCCAGCTCGAGTGCGTGCACTGTTACACCGGCTCAGGCCCGTTGCTGCCCAAGGACGGCGAACTGACCACCGAACGCTGGATCAGGCTGGTGGAGGACTTCGCGGCGAACGGCGGGGAGAAGCTGCTCCTCACCGGCGGCGAGGCGCTGCTGCACGAGGGCTGCATCCCGGTGATGCGGCGAAGCCACGAACTCGGGCTCGAGGTCACGCTGTTCTCCAACGGCATGGCCGTGCCCAAGCACCTCGGCGACATCGTGCGCTACGCCGACATCGTGCAGATCAGCGTGGACGGGCCCACCGCCGAGTCCCACGACGCGATCCGCGGCCCGCACTCCTTCCGCCGGGCCGTGCGCGCCATCCGTCTCCTGCTCGACGCCGGAGTGCAGACGCGGGTCAGCACGACCGTCATGGCCGCCAACTGGGCGGCTGTGAAAGCGGGACTCCCGGGCTTCACCGAGCAGTGGCGCGACACGGACCTGCGGTTCCGGATCAGTTACGGCGCCATGGCGCACGGCCGGGGCACGGACCTCGACCACGACCTGGACACCGACGAGGTGCGGGCGTGGGTCGACGCGCTGCTCGGCGAGCTGCGCGAGGAGGACGACAAGGTCCACGGGTCCAACATGGTCCAGAAGATCAGCGGTTGCGGATACGCCGAGCAGCTCGTGGTCGCCCCCGACGGGCTCGTGTACCCCTGCCACCTGATGTCCGGTGCGCTCGGCCACGTCGACCAGCTGCCGCTCGGCGAGATCACGACATACCTCGGGCGCACGGCCGCGGCCTTCGGGGTCGACAACCGGGAGGGCTGCCGCTCCTGCGACCTGCGCAACCTGTGCGGCGGGACCTGCCGTGTGGAGGACGAGAAGCACACCGGCAGCAGACTGGTGACCACCTGCACGCCCGAGGAGAAGCTGCGCAGGCGGCGCTTCCTCGTCCAGCGCTACCGACCGATCCCCCACCCCGCGCCGCCGGCCGGTTCCGAGCCGGGGCGGGAGGACGCGTGACGCTCGCCGAACTGCTCCGCCCGACGGACGCGGCGGCCTTCGTCGACTCGGTACGGAGTCGGGAGCCGCGTCTGTTCCCCGGCGTCGCCTCAAGTGCCCCGCCGCTCGACATGGACGGCTTCGAGGCCATGCTCGGTGCCCTGCACCACGCGCACGAGGGCGTGCTGCACCTGGCCCGCGGCGGAGACCGACGACCCTTGCCGCCGACGCTCGTCGACGCGGACGGCATGCTCGACCTGCGACAGGTCCGGCGGTTGTTCGAGGACGGCGAGACGCTCTACCTGACCAAGGCGCACCGGCTCTCGCCGGCTCTGGCCGACCTGTGCCGCGGCATCGAACTCGACCTGGCCGAGCATGGCGTCGCCCTCCGGGCGCCGGCCGGTGCCCACGTGTTCGCCACACCGGCCGCGGCGCAGGGGTTCGCGCCGCACCGCGACGACCACGGGAGCCTGGTCGTGCAGCTCGACGGGCACAAGATCTGGCGGGTGGAGGAGGGCAACGGCCCGCAGCAGCCGTGCGGGGTCCCGGCGCGGGAGTGGGCACGGATCCCGCAGCGGGAGTTCGCGCTGGAGCCGGGGGACGTGCTGTACGTGCCCGAGTACCGCGGGCACGCGGCCCGGACCGGGACCGCATCGTCCCTGCACCTGACGATCAGGCTCTTCCCGCTGCGCTGGCGGGACGTCCTCGACGAGGTCGTGGCGGGCCTGCCCGGTCTGGACGGGCCGGTCCCGCATGCCCGTACGGCCGATGCCGACGCGCTCGCCGCCGGGCTGGCCGACCTGCTCGGCTCCCCGGGCATCCGTACGGCGCTGCCGGGCATGCTCGGCGGACTGTCCGCCCGGCGCGCCGCCCGGCGGGCGGTCCTTGCGGACGGCGGGCTCGGCGAGCGCGGCGGCCTGGAGGGGATCGACGAGAAGACGTGGCTGGTGCGCGCACGGGGCACGGACTGCCGCGTGAGCGCGGACGACGTCTCCGCGACGATCCATTTCCCGGGCGGCGCGGTCCGCGGCCCGATCGGTGTGCTGGCAGCGTTCGAGCACGTGGCCGGGGCACGCGTGCTGCGTGCCGTCGACCTGCCCGGCGCCCTCGCCCCGCGCGCCGCGGTCGATGTCGTCCGGAAGCTCGTGTCCGAGGGGCTGCTGCGCCGCTCGCGGCCGGGCGAGATCGATGGGCTCGTACGGTGAGCACACAGCCGGTCGTGTTCCTGGGGCCGTCGATGCCTCTCGCCGAGGCCCGTCTGCTCCTCGACGCCGACTACCGTCGGCCGGTCCGGCGCGGCGACCTCGACGCGTTCCCTGCCGGGCAGGTCGTCGGGATCGTCGACGGCGTCTTCGAGCAGTCCCTCGCCGTCAGCCCGGCAGAGGTGCGCCTGGCCGTCGACCGGGGAGTCGTCGTGTACGGCGGTGGCAGCATGGGCGCGTTGCGCGCGGCCGAGGTTCCCGGTGTCATCGGCATCGGGCTGGTCCATGCCTGGTACCGCGACGGCGTCGTCAGCCGGGACGACGAGGTCGCGCTGCTGTTCGACGCGGCGACCGCCGCTCCTCTGACCGTGCCCATGGTGAACGTCCGCTACGCGATCGACCGCCTGCACCGGGGCGGCACCATCGACCGACCCACCGCCGACCGTCTGCTCGCGGCCGCGCTGAAGCTGCCGTACAAGGCGCGCACCCACCGCCGCATCGTCCGCTCCGCCGGGCTGCTCGATCGCGCCGACGGCGATGACCTCGTCGCCATGCTGGCGGGGCACGACCTCAAGCACCGGGATGCCCAGTCGGTCCTGGAGGCGGTGGGGGCGGCCCGTGTGGCGCCCGTGCCCGGTGAGCGGCCCCAAGTGAACGTGGGCCGCCCGGTCGCCGAGCCCGTCGCCACCGGTACGGCTCTGATCTGGGAGAGCGGCGACCGGGTCGACGACGACGAACTGTTCGCCTTCCTCACGTACACGGGTCGGCTCGAACCGCTGGGCCGTGCCGCCCATCCCGTACCGCCCGAGCTGCTGCCGGCGGTCGACGCCGAGGCCGCTCGGGCCACGTTCCGGTCCGCCGTGCGCCGCTGGGGGTGGCTGAGCACGGAGGAGGCCCGGGTCACGCTCGCGGACCTCGGCATCGACCTGTCGACCCTCAACCGCCGTGCCGAGGCGGAGGCCGTGGCCGATGCCGGGCTTACGGCGTGGGCCAGGGTCGATCGCGAGGTGTTCCGGCGATCGGTGCGCGCCGCGCTGTTCCTGCACGACGCCTCGCTCAAGCGGGAGGTGATGCGGTGCGGTGCGCTGCGCCTGTTCGCCGAGCGGGATCCCCGCCCGGCGGGAACCGAGGAACTCGCCGAGGCGTGGCAGGTGCTCTGCAAGGCGAACCTGGCCGTCGACCGGGAGGCCCTGCGGCAGCGGTGGGCACAGTGGGGTCACGGCGACCGCGCCGCTCAGGACGCCTTCGCCGAAGGGCTCGCGCGGGCTCGGCGCAACGTCCGGACACTGGCCGCGACGATGGCCGGCGGGGCCCTGCCCGCCGGGGCCCGCCCCGTACCGCACCCTGCCCTGGGGCTGCGCAGTCGGCCGAAGCCTCCGGGGGAGCGACGCTTCTGCACCTCTCTGAGGCAGGCGCGCGACCACGCGGAGAGGCTGGCGAAGGCCATCGGGATCACCCGGATCGGGATGGTCGGCGAGCTCGGGGACATCGGCGGCGTTCAGATCGCGCAGGCCGCCCGGCCCGACGGCCGCTGGTCGAGCACGTACGGAAGCGGCAAGGGGCTCACCGAGGACGGTGCGTACGTCGGCAGCGTCATGGAGGAGTTGGAGAAGTGGGCGCAGGAACGCTGGGTGCCGCGCGCCGACGACCTCGTCGAGGCCAGCTACCGCGAGCTGGGCGCCGAAGCCGTCGACCCGGCGGGACTGGCCTTGCCGTACGACAGCGGTTACACCCCCGAGCTGCCGCTGACCTGGGTGCGCTGCCCGGACCTCCTCACCGCGCGGACGGTCCTCGTCCCGCTCGACCTGCTGCGGCTCGAACGCGGCCGGGGCGATATCTGCTTCAGTCCGCGCGGGGCACGGAAGGTCATCGCGACCAATGGTCTGGGGTCGGGATTCTCCCTCGAGGAGGCGTTGCTGCACGGGCTGTGCGAGTACCTGGAGCGCCATGCCCAGCGCCTCGCGGAGGTCGCCCTGGTGAACCCCGGTGGGACGGGGGCGCCGCCGTTCCGGTTCGTGGACCCCGACACCGCTCCGGACCGGGCGCGCGAGGCTGCGGACCGGCTGCGCCGGGCCGGGCACGTGGTCCGGGTCCTCGACATCACGTCTGAGGTCAAGGTCCCCACGTTCATGGTGACGGTGTGGCGCGGCCTGGACCGTGCCGAGGGCTACGGCACCCATCCTGATCCCGGGACGGCGGTCGAAATGGCCCTGCTGGAGGCCGCCCAGTCGATCGCCTGCTCGGTGGCGGGAGGTCGCGAGGACCTCACGATCAGGGCCCGCAGCCTCGGTCGGCACGAACGGCCGCGTCCCATCGCGCACGAGGACGCCTGGTTCTGGCTCGACCCGGACATCATCGCGGCCCCGCTCCCCCGAGGGCTCACGGGTGACGACGTGCTCGACGACCTGCGGTGGACCCTGCGGCGGGTCGCCGACGCCGGTGTCTCCCACGTTCCCGTGCTCGACCTCTCCCGCCCGGAGACCGCGCCCGGCCACGTCGTGCGGGTGATCGTCCCCGGTCTGGAGAGCAACAATCCGTTTGCGACCGGAGAGCGCGCCCGGCTGACGCTCCTGCGCGACCTGCTGCCCCGCTGGTCCTGAATTCCGACCGGAGAACGCCATGACGACGACAGAACTCGACCTGCCGCAGGCCGACTCGGCGGTCCGCGCCATCGGCGAGCGCGGTTACCTGCTGGTGGAGAACCTGCTGCCCGAACCGGCCATCGACCGGATGCGGGAGTCCCTCGAACGGCTGCTGCACGCGGAGAAGCAGCGCAATCTGCACCCCAGCGGACACCAGCGGGTCCTGCATCTGCCGGCGAAGGATCCCGTGTTCCTCGACGCCCTGGTCCACCCCTTCGTCCTCGCCGTGTGGCGGCGCTATCTCGGCGAGGACCTGATCTGCTCGACGTTCAGCGCGAACACGCTCTGGCCCGGCGCCGTCGAGCAGTACTGGCACGCCGACCACCCCTACTGGACGCTGACCCCGCCGTGGCCCGCCATCCCGCTCGCCGGGCAATGCATCTGGTTCCTTGACGACTTCACCGTGGAGAACGGCGCCACCGCCGGCATTCCCGGTTCGCACCGGGCGAACCGGCTGCCGGACATGGGGGAGTCGTGGTGCGACGAGGGCGAGATCCTCGCCGGTCCCCGCGGGAGCGTGATCCTCGCCGACGGCGCCTGGTGGCACACGTCCCGCCCCAACCGCTCCACGGAGCTGAGGTCCGCCCTGCTCATCACCTACACGCACACCTTCTGCGTGCCCCAGGAGGACATGCGCTCACAACTGGCCGCTCTCACCGACCCGTCCGACCTCGTGGTCGAGCTGCTCGGGGGCAAGCAGTACCAGTCCCGCCGCGACTTCCCGTACTGACCGCCCGACGCCGGACCCACGAGGCCCTCACCTCACAGGACACGGTCCGCGGACATGGGCAGGCCCACGGCACCCGCCTCCACGACGTGATCCGGGCCGGTGCCGCATCACCCTGAGGTCCTGGCCTTGACGAGCGAGCCGTGCGGCGACCAGCGCACCTTGACCGAGTCGAGGTGCCCTTCGCCCCGGTCACGTGCGCCGGTCCCCACATGGTCCCCAGGAATGGCCAAGGGGCCGTTTCAGATTTCTCTGAAACGGCCCCTTGATCTACGACTTCGAAAAGTCGGGACGACAGGATTTGAACCTGCGACCCCTTGACCCCCAGGAGTGAGGGCCACGGGTATTTTATGGATATAGCAGGCTTAATCAGGGCGCAAACTGTGTGCAGAAGGGTCCATCGTGCACCGCCGCGCACACCGCGTGGTCCCCAAGTGGTCCCCAGACTCGCTGCGCTGGCGACCAGGCTCTGCCTGAACCGTCCACCCACACACACACACGTGCGTGGGAGGCTGCCGGATCGTCAGCCTCCCCTCACTTCCTTTGTAGGCGCCGCTGTCGGCGACGCGCCCTCGCCCCCCGCACTGCACCCCGTAATCGTCATGGGAGGCGCCGCGTCCCTGCGACGCCGACCGGAGGATCCGCCTCGCCAGGGTCACGGACCGCCTTCACGTGCCGCGCACGCCGGGGGCCAGTGATGGCCGTGCAGGCGGTACACCATCTCGTCCGGAGAGGTGACCATGCGTGCATCACGCCAGGCGGTGTCGTAGGAGCGCGCCCCCTTCCCTCGCCGCCACAGGCGAAACGCCCGCACGCTGGTGAACGGCGCCAGGAGTGCCCGCCAGAGCAGAGGACTCACCGGGAGGCCCCCCGCTCAGACTTCCCGGGGGCCACGAGAGGGCTCGGTGGACCGGGGTCGACGGGGAGCGCCGCCGACCCGCAGGTGAACGTCTTCAGAGAATCGAGCAGGGCGAGCATCGCCTGCTGCTGCCGGTCAGCGTCGCTGAAGCCGCGGCCGACGTCCTCCCATTGTTCGAGCAAGGGCTGCCACCAGCTCCCACAGGCTCTGATGGACCGCGCGAGGCGTTGGAGTTCGGCAACGTGCTCGTCCGCCAGCGTGCCGGGCCGCTGTTCGAGCCGGTCCAGGACCAGCAGGTCGGGGTGGTCGTACAGCTGGGCCTTGAGGAACTGCAGGCGTCGGACCCGGTCCTCGTCGGCCCGGCTCTGGGCGACGGCCTCGCGGCTTTCCGCGGACAGCCGCAGCGTGACGCGCGCGTGCAGTATCCGATAGGACCCACCAGTGGTCCCGCGCAGCTCACGCAGGGCAGCGTTGACGACGTCCTGCGCGGCATGCGGATCGGCCGCCTCGCAGCGTCCCGCGGCTGCGGCCGCCACCGCGTGGACCCCGAAGCGCACTAGGTCCTCGAGATTGGAGCCCGTACGCCACGCCGGCCGCCAGACGATGACGAAGACCGCCCCGAAGGGGACTCCCGCCGTGGCGCTCGGCAGGAGGCGCTGGTGGGGACAGTTGCTGGTGCGCTCCGCGCGCTGCCAGGGCCATCTCACGCGGACCCCGTTTCGAGCGCGAACACCGAGCGGAGCCGCGGGTCGACGAGGTGCCGGTGGAAGTCCTCCGCCACGTCGACCCCCTCGACGGTCACGGGTGCGTCGGCCAGGGCCCGCATGAAGGCCCAGTACGCCTGGAACAGGCCGTTGCCCCGCAGGATGTCGACGAGACGGTCGCGTAACCGCTCGTACCCGACGGCGTCGGTGGCGTACGAGCCGATCCACTTCGTCAGTCTGGGGATGACCTCCTGCGCGGTGGCGGCGTCGCCGAGGAGGTCCCGCAACGCGCGGTCGACGTCGATGCCGGCTGCCTCCTCGGACATGAGCCACGGCACCTTCGTGTGCTCCTTCTCCATCAGAGCGAGGAAGGCGAGGCTGCCGGACCTGACGGAGACCTTGGACGCCTGCCAAGCAGCGACTTCGGCGACGAGCATCACAGTGCGGGCCGGCCGCGAGACCAGCTCCTTCAAGACCGAGAGGACACGGAGCCGTGTCGTGGGATCGTCGCTCTTCCGGGCGATCCGGCGCAGCCGGACCAAGGCCATCTTGGCTGCGGACGGGCCCGCGGTCTCGTCCAGGAGCACGCTGCGGCAGGTGTCGACCACCGTGCGGGTGTACTCCTGCTGTCCGGCCCACCGGTACAGCGTGGCCCAGGCGGCGCGACCGGCGTGCTCGTCCCCCACGGCGCGCAGCAGCACGGCGCCGAGCAGCACGGGATTCTTGGCACAGGCGATGTTTCCCAGCGTGTCGAGATGGTCGGCGTTACCGTGCCGCAGGACGAGATCGGCCAGGGCGCCGACCATCGGCTGGGCCGACACGGTGGCGTCGCCGGGCTGAGTGAGCCAGACGAGCAAGGGCCCGCGCATCACCTCATAGTTGTCCCACACATAGGTCAGGACAGCTCGCCCGTAGGCCGGCTGGTCGAAGACCACCGAGTCGTGTGTGTTGACGCGTGCGCCCACGTCATGGATACGGCGGCGCAGACCGCGCCCTGCGAAGACGGACTGGACCAGCGCTTCGGCGGCGGGCTTGTCGCCGTCGGGCACCGCGAGCAGGCTCCGCAGGCTGCCCGCCGTGGCGGCTACCTCCGTCATGGGCGCGGACTGGCGGACGGCCAGAGCCAGCAGCAGACAGCGGTCCTCCAGGGTGAGCGAGGCGCTTCGCCCGTCGTAGGTGGCGGTCGCTTCCCCGAACAGGCCGTCCAGCCTCTGCCTCCAGTCCGACAGCGCGGCCGTCAGACGTTCCGCGAAGCCGGAAGGCCGCTCCTGCCCGGCCGTACGCGCCGCGGCGGGCGGCAGTTCGGGCCGGCTGTAGTGCTCCTCCCATACCGCCATGGCGGTGACTGCGGCACGCACTGCCTCGACCGCGTTGAGCCCGTGCAGGGAGACGACCGCCTCGTCGAGGGACTGGACATGGGGCACCAGCTGGGAGTGTCCGTGGTGCTCCAGGTGCTCCTCGATCACGAGCTCCGACTGAGGCGGCTCGTCGAGGCGCACGACCATGACGTCACCGCGAGGCCTGAGGTAGTGATCGGGCCAGAGCTCCTTCGCCACGGTCATCACCAGGAAGGAACGCGCCGACGCGAGCGCTTCGGCATGTCGGGTAAGCGAGTCGAGGAAGTCGGCCGAGAGTAGATCCGTACGCGTGTCCTTGAGATCGACCTGGTAGGCGTGTCGGTGGTCCACCGGAAGCCGGCCCCGGCTGGGCGCGTTCCAGTCGGCGTCCAGTTTCACCAGGGTGGTGTCCGCTTCGGTGTGGCGCGCCAGCAGTTGGAGCGCGAAGGTCGTGGAGCCGAACGAGCGCGGCGCCACGACCAACACGATGCGTGGTCGCAGAAGGCGCGTCTCCCCGTTGATGGCCTGTTCCCAGGCTTCCTTCCAGCGCCCCGAGAGGATGAAGGGCTGATCGAGGATCTGCTGCCGATCTCGCTCCACTCCTTCGAGCACGTCCCGTTTGCGCGTCTCCTGCAGCAGGTTGAGTTCACCGATGTGCCCGGCGGCCACACTGGCCTGCCGGATATGAAGGTCGCCGGGCCGGGAGGTCGGCACGGAGGCGGGGGAACTGAGGTCCGGAGACGTGCTGTCGGATTCCGGACTCTTCCGTTCGTCGGGTTCGGGCGAGGTGAAGGCGTTCTCCGCCATGGATTCTTTCCTCTGCTGGAAGCGGGGAGGAGGGAGACTGCGCGTGCCCGTCAGCGCCGGCGCTGGTCGAGGTTGAGTGTGTCGAGCTCGCCGATGACAGTCGGGCGGTCCATGGCGCCGTTGAAGTTCAGGACAGGACCGCGGTGGCCGGCCTCCGGAGAAGAGCTGCCCTCGGCTCCGCGCGCCGGCGCAGGGGCCGAAGCGGACGACGGCCCGGGACCGGCCGCGTCCGTGATGGAAGGGCCCAGCAGTACGGGTGACAGGCCGGGGACAAGGAGCCGGCAGGGCTCCTCGAACTCCGGCTTGCCGTCCACGCGGGCCATGGCCCGCACGAAATGCCGCTCGTCGAGATCGAGCGTGCGGCCGGCCCTCACCGTCCGGCGGAAGGCGATCTCCGAGACCACGGCCGCCAGGTAGGCGCCGTGAGCCTCGGCTGCGTCCAGCGCTTCCCGCACCGCCTTGCTGTCGACCAGCCGGCACGCCTCGACGACGGCTCGATTGCGGCGGCCGGGCAGTGACACCGGCCCGACATGGACGCTGGCCCGCAGACGGATCTCCGGTCCGCTGTGCAGGCGCGCGTTCTTGTCGTACCGGGACAGGGCCGCGTTGAGGTGTCCGAGCAGCGGGTCGACCAACCGTGTGGTGTCCAGGGCCGGCAGGACGAAGATGCCGCCGTCGCCGGTGTCACCGAACGCACCGTCGATCCGCCGCGGCATGTCCAGCCCGCTCTGGTCGAACACGGTGTCGAGGATGCTGTCCAGGTCGAAGCGCGCCGGTGCCATCCGCGCTTCGGGGATCCTGCTGTAGCCCTTCATGTCGACGACCAGCAGAGCGTGCTCCGGTGGCACGTCGACCGGGTCCGGCTGTGCAGGAGACTTCATGGGAACACCAGCCCTTCCGCCACGACTTTCGTGGCCGGCGCACCATGCTGGTCGGGTCGGAGGCAGCTCGGTGCCCACTACTGGGCACCAAGCCGGTGCGCTCCGTCACCCCCGGCCGAGGGGATGAGCCTTGATCCGGGCGATGTCCCTGATCAGCAAGCCACCACCGGCTTCCGTCTCCAGCCATCCGTGATCGCGCCACGCCTTGATCGCCGTTCCGACGGCGTTCCGCGACGCCCCGATCAGCTGAGAGAGCTCCACCTGCGTCAGTCGCACATGGACATGGCCGGCCGTGCAGGAAGTCGACTGGACCAGCCGCCCCAGAGCCGACGCGAGTCGTGCCGGCACCGGGGCGGTCGCGAGTTCGAGCCGTACCGCCTCCGCCTCACGCACACGAGCGATGGCGTGGCGCAGTATCGATGCCGTCAGACCGTGCTCGTCGACGAAACCGAGGAATTCGGGGGCGGGGATGACCCGGACCTGGCACGCCTCCGCCGCGATGACGGACGCCGTGCGCGGCTGGGCGTCCAGCACGGCCAGCTCCCCGATCAGTTCACCCGCCCCCCGGACCGCCAGCAGGGTCCGCTCACCGTTCTCACCGGTCAGGGTCACGATCGTGGAGCCGGACTCCAGCAGGAGGACATGTGTCCCCGGATCCCCCTGTCGCAGAAGGACACTCCTGGCGGGCCGTGACCGCAATGGAGCCAGACCGCGCAACTTCGCCCACAAGACCTTGTCGAACACGGCGGCGTGCGGCTGATACATAGCACCTCCGATGTGAGGAAGCGTCAGAAGCCGGATGCTCTCAAGAGACGAAGCAGCTGATCAACACACCGATTCCGGCCACCCCCAGGGTGATGACCGTCAGGTCCACGGCCACCTTGATGATCCGGAACTTGCGGTGCGCGAGAGCGGCCAGCCGCGCCACGTTCCGAGCGTCTGCCTGGTGCCGTCCTCCGGCGGTCTGCCACGTTGCCGCGGCTACGACGGCTTCAGGAACCTCATCGGGACATGGTCCGTCCATTCCCGTAAGCGCCGTACCCCCCGGCAGGACGGGGCGCAGAGCCAGGAGCGCCGCGACGAGCGCGGCGGCCGCCCCCGCGCACATGACCGCCAGGGTCGTCCTCACCACCCAGGCGGCTTCCGCGCCCACCGGCAGCGCCGCGACCACGACGGCCAGGAGGGCCACGTCCAGGCCTGACAGCACGGTCGCCTTGGTGTCGGCCCGCTGCACCTCCACGAACAACTCGGCTGTCCTCGTACGCATCCTGTCCACCGCATCGCGAGACAGAGCGCCTTCGGCCCGTGCAACCGATCCGGACACGTCACCCGCCACCTTCCGTTGCAACAGGACCAGCCCTGTCACGAGACCCCCAAGGTGCCAGGAAGGCGGATGCGGCAGGTGCCCAGCAGAGGGCTCGACGGCAGGCGATTGCACCACACGCCCATTGATCAGCATTCCGCGATCTTCTGACCAATAGGCCAAGTGATAGCATTCTCTGGACAGTTCGCTTCTCCAGAGCCAGGTCGCGCAGATCCGCAGGCAGAGCAGGCGGCCGCCGCAGGTGAGGTGAGCAGCGAGATCGAGCAGATGCTGGGTCGCCATCTCACCCCGCGTCGCCACAGCCGGCCGGCACCGGTCACGTTCAGCCCCCCGAACCCGAGGCGACCCCAACGACCCGGTTCGCGGGGCTGGTGTTCTGCCGGCCCGACGGCCGCCCGCTCAGACCACCCCTGGTACTCGACCGGCTGCACCGGCTGTCCGAGGAAACCGGCGCCCCCTGGGTCACCGTCCACGACCTGCGCCACCTCGCCGCCACCATCACGATCATCGCCGGCGTCCCGCTCACCGTGGTCTCCAAGACGCTGCGGCACTCCACGCCGTCGACCACCGCGAACCGCTACAGCCACTTCTCCCAACAAGCCGCGCACCAAGCCGTCGACCACATTCTCAGCGGAGCCGAGCAGACGGTCGGCCGTACGGGCCGGCCTACATGGCTGCGACCACCGCGCGACCGCATCCACCGCCTCCGCGAAGCCCTCCACAGGATCCGCTCCCCCGCACCGCCGGCCGCCAACACCTGGGCGAATCAGCCGAGGCCCGGGCGTGCGACCACATTGCAACCACCACGGCTCCAAACGCGCGAAAGGCCGCCCTCCCATGAAACGTGAGAACGACCTCCGACCTGCGTCTCCGCGTGGTCGGGTCGACAAGATTTGAACCTGCGACCCCTTGACCCCCAGCAGCGGGCACACCGTGTGGTCCCCGATTGGTCCCCATGGCAGCCTCGGAGGAGCATCCCTTGCGATCGGGTAGGTGATCTCCAAGCGAACCTCTAGCATGAGCATCTCACCCGGTCTGCCTCCGCAGCCATCGCTGCCTGTGCGGCTGCGTCTGGGAGCCGGTAGGAAAAAGGGGGATTCGTGGAGATCGGTCTGGCGGAAACCATCAAGGCCCTGCGCGGGGAGCTGTCGAGGGCCATGGCAGACGGCGAGGGCCAGCCCGTCCGGCTTCGGGTGCAGTCGGTGAAGCTGGACGTGCAGGTCGCTGTGACGACGTCGGCGGAGGCCCACGGCGGGGTCAAGTTCTGGGTTCTGGCCGCTGACGGGAAGGCGACCAAAGGCACGTCTGCCACGCACACCGTCTCGTTGGAGCTGACGGCGGAGACGGCCGAGGGCGGCTCGGTGCTCACGCATTCGGCACGTGGGGCCCGGTTGGAGGACTGACGCCGTGCGTGAGTCAGCCGACCGCCGAGGATCCCGGGCGGGTCGGAGGTGATCGACGCACAGCAGGGTCTGAATCGGGTCGCCATGGTGGTCCGTCGGGATCCCGACGGTACCCCTCGCTTTGCGGCAACCGGTTTTCTGCTGGCTCCCCGGCTGGCCATCTGTGCCGGTCACGGCTTCACTCGGCACGACGCCATCCACGAGGTGCGACTGCCCGGGCAGTCCGCGCAGCGGGTCAGCGTCGAGCAGGTGTTCCGGCACCGCGACCCGGGGGTGGATCTCGCCCTGTTGCTCCTTGGTGAGGGAGGCGACGCGATCCCTCCCACTCGGTGGGGAGTAGTACCTCCGGCCGTGGGATCCCTCCCGTTCATCGCCGTCGGGTTCCCTGACTTCGCGTCTCGCGGGGAAGTACCCATGACACGGCAGATGACCGGCTCGATCCTCCTGGGTTCCTTTCTCGGAAGCCACGAGATGGAGCTCTCACTCGCCAGCCCCGCCCCCCGACAGACAGGTAGATCCCCCTGGCAGGGCGTGTCAGGAGCGGGTGTCCTTACTCAGAACGGTGTGCTGGTGGGTGTGTGCACGAGCCATCACATTCCAGCTGGTGCCGCGAGCCTCACTGCGACCGGTTTCTCCCCGCTGACCGAGGATCCGGAGTTCGAGCGGCTACTGGGCGAGCACGGGGTGGAACGGGTGTCGTTGGGCTCGGCTGTGCCCTTGCCCGAGGGCAGCGATATCCGCCGCCGCATACGCACACACGCCGACGTGGTTCGAGATCTACGCGGACGACGCAATTACCTGGATCAGGAGCAGCTTCCCTTCGTCCACCCTGGGGTGGACCACGACTCCCATCCGGACAAGCTCTTCGGCCGGTTGAGCGCCGACCAACCGCGCGGGGTCCTTCTGATCGGACCGGCCGGCTCGGGTAAGACAAGAACATGTTTCGAAGTGGCACAGCGGGCTAACCGCGTCGGCTGGCAAGTCTTGCACGTCCAGGCTGACAGCTCTGTGGATATCAACGATGTGGCGGCGTCCGTCCTGTCCGGTGCGCGTAGACGGGTGCTGCTGGTCCTGGACTACCTGGATGCCTGTCCACAGTTGGACCTGCAAGCCCTTGACGAGGCGCTGCTTCCGGAGGCCCAGCGGCGCGGCGTGACCGTGGCGTGCTTGGCGTCGGTGCGGCCAGGCTCGCGGCACGCAGTCCATCTGCGCGGCAGCGCGCGCGTACTCGACGAGGTTTTCGTACGGGACGATTGGCCCCATCAATCCGCCGTCATCACGCAGGTACTGAATCATGCGGCCCCCGACGCTGTGCGCCACTGGGGGCTGGAGGAACTGTCCCGGCTGTGCGGGCGCCGTCCCGTCACCGCCTTGCTCATCGCTCGGGCGATCGAGGAGCAGGGCCTGGGGCGGTTCCCACTCAAGGTTACAGCCTCGGTGCGCCCCGGCGAATTGCTGGCATGGCTCCGGGAAGGGATGCGGCGGGACGCGCTCGCAACGAGTCTCACTGGTTCCGCTTCGCCGTTGGATGTCGCGACTCCTGATGTCGGGCAGCTCGCCTTCGCCGTGGCGGTGGCTTCCACCCCGCAACCCAGGCGAACCGTCGAACAGACCGTCGACTCCTTCCTGGCCACGGCCGGGGACGAGGGCAGGCGCTACAACGGGCGCCAGGTGGTCGACACGCTGATCTCGTTGGGATGGCTCGACGAAGCCGACGGACGGCTGGTGGTCGTCCACGACATCGTCACCGACGAACTGCTGCTGCAGTCGCTGATGCCCGCTCCGGGGTGGAGCATCCATCACCCCTCCGCCGGACCCCTGCTCACCGCGGTCGCGGGGCATCCCCGCACGTTCGCCGTATTCACCGGCCATCTTCGGCGCCTTGCCGCCGACCTGGCTTCTCGCGGCCCCGCCCACCGCGCCAGTGCCCTGGAACGGTTCTGTGGTGAATGGCTGGTTGCCAACGCGGATTCATTGGGGCGGCTCCTGGAGAATGCCGGCCATGACGGTGAACAAGCGCTGCTGACACTGGTGACAAGCAGGCCGTGGCACGGCTACGCACCTTCGGTCTGGAGCGCGCTCGTGGCACCGTGGCTCGTCCGAGCCGAGGACAGATTCGTGGCGCAGCCCTTTTTGACTGCCGCCCTTCAAGGTTCGGACGAGCCCTCAGCCGCTCTGGTCGAGGCCTCCATCGGCTGGCTCGTACGGCGCAGCCGGCAGACCGATGCCGAACATCTCCTACGCGCCCTGCTGGCCCGTCCGAACCTCTCACCGGCGGCCGAGGATCTTGTCGTCGACTGCACGCTTCGGTGGGTGCCGTCCCGGCCCGACTGGCGCTACACGCCCACCCTTCTGAAGCGCCTGCTGACGATGAACCACTCGCCCACTCGGCTGGCACAGGTGTCAAGAGTGGTACTGGGGTGGTTGACGCCGTTCCGCGCCAGCGGAGTCGGCGCGGTGATCCGTGCCCTGCTCCAGCGTGAGGATGTCGACGACACTGTCCATGAGGAAGCGGTCGGAAGGGGGGTCGCCTGGTTGCGCTCGGGCGTGAGAGCCGGCACGGATGTGGGTTCGTCCGTGTGCGCTCTTCTGGAGTGTGACCGCTTACCGGAAATCGCCCGGACCGAACTGTTCCGCCTCACACTGGAGTGGCTGGGGAAGCCGCGAAGGTACGCGAGCAAGGGCCGCGTCCTGCGCAGCATTCTGGTCGATGAACGCTGTCCGGCGGAGCTGAAACGCCAGGCAGCCGACTTGGCGCGATCGTGGGTCACCCAAGGCTTTACCGAGACGGAGGCCTCGAACCACTCCCAGGTCGTGCAGGCCCTTCTCGTCCACGACCACACGCCAGACGCAGCTCTCCCTCTGCTGAACCAGCTGGCCTCACAGCCCGATGCTCCGTCCGCCCCTGCGGTGCTACAGCGCCTGCTCCTGCACCACGAACAGCTCAACCCGGTCCAGGCTCGTGCAACGGTTGCGCACGCCTTCAGATGGCTGAGAGATCATCAGGACCACGAAGGCTTCGTCACCGTCCTCGGCCCCCTTCTCCGCGTGCCTGAATTGACCGCCCACCAACTGCATACGGCGATCAATCACGGGTTCGCCCATCTCCTGACACACCCGCACGACCATGAGGGCATGGCCATGATGCTGAGTCAGCGCCACGGCCTGACCACTACTCAGGCCCAGGCCATCGCCGACATCAGCCTTCGATGGCTGGCCTCCCATGACGGCAAAGCGCAACGGGCCGTACTGGCTTCGTTCCTCACGCGCCCGGACTTGTCCGCCGAACAGGCACGTACCGGCATCGACATCGCCTTGGATCGCTTGACCGCCGGCGCATCGACCAAGGCTCGCGCCGTACTCTCAGGCGTCTTGCGACACCCTGCTCTCGACGCGGACCAGCGCTCCCGCGCCGTCGACTGTGCACTGCGATGGCTCTATCAACACAGCAAACTTCCCAAAGCATGCCTGATCCTCGAAGACCTGCTCACTCTTCCGTCGTTCCCAGCCAGTGAAAAGACGCTCCCTCTTCGCCTGGCCGAAGACTGGCTGGACCAGCATGCGGACCATCCGCTCGCCGACAGATTGCGCATCGCCATGGTGTCGTGCACAGCTGGTGGCCGACTTGGTCATGCTTGAAGATGACCCGCAGCCGTGCTGGAATCGGCCCGGAGATAGCGGGAAGCTGGCCCCTTCTGTACCCCCTGAACCGGTGCCCGGCCGCGGCGACCGGCCCCGGCAGGCGCTTCGGGCTGGTGGCGGACGCCGCTGTCGTGCCGTCAGGCGACGGTGACGAACGGGTCGATGCTCGGCACCCCTTGGGCGTTCAGGGCAAAGAGATGTAGGTGCCCGGCAGGACCACGCCCTTGTCCGCCGAGAGGGAAATCGTGTACGTGCCAGGCGCCACGGCCGTGGAAACCAGCGGGACCGCCGCTGGTCGTTGTCCGTGGAATGGGTCGCGGCCTCGGCCCGCATTAGGACGAAGGAGGCCACCGGCCCCTCAGTGCCGACAGTGAGCAAGGTGCCGGCGGCGGCACGGCTGAGCGTGACGCCGCCGGTGGCGCCCCGTTCGACCAACAGACGAGCCCGGCATCCCGTGCAACAGCTGGTCGTTCCCCGCGTGCTCACGCCAGAGGAACCCACTGTCGGGGATGGCTGATTCGAGGTCAAGGCCACGATGGTTCCACGCAATCATGTCGGTAGCGGCTGCTGCATCCATGGGCGATCACGGCTCCGCGGACCACGCGGTCGGGTCGAGACCCGGGCGGCGGTGCGATTGTCCCCGCGGCAACCAGCACGGTGGCGCGTGTGGTTCGGCGGGCGGGTGCGCAGCTTGTCCGCGCGTGGCCTGTCGTCGCCGCAGCGGCTGTGCTTGGTCCCGAATTCGGCATTTGGCGGGCTGTGAGTGCCGCGAGAGAGAGCCGCCTGCACTGAACGGCTGACCGTCCTGCGCTACACACCATGAGGGCGCTGGACGCGACGGACGACCGACAGTTCGAGCTCACCCTACGAACCAGTGCCGACCCCGACACCGGTGCTGCTCACGTGCACGGCATAGGCCTACGGCACCACTTCCACGACGTGATCCGGGCCGACACCACATCACCGTGAAGTCCTGGCCTGGGCGAGACAGTCGTGCGGCGATCAACGCACATTGACCGAGTCAAGGTGCGCTTCCCCCCGGTCAAGTGTGCTGGTCCCCAACTGTTCCCCAAAAGGCCCGAGCAGCCTTGCCAAAAGAAAGCAGGCCAGGGGACTGCACAGCCCGAAGAACGAGCTCCCTCCACTCGTTTCAGCAGTGTGCGGATAACATCCTGCCCCTGGAGCGTTCCGCCGTCATCTGCTCGGACACGCGGCCAGGGGACCGCAACAACACCACTGCGGGCCCGATCACGTACCAGCTCAGGCACGCAGCCGTACGGCGAGCATGGCGAGCCAGGCTCCGGGGCTGAACGGCACTGAGGGCTCGACCTCCGCGCCGAGCGTCACCAGCGCCAGGGCCAGGCCGTCCTCGTCGAGGCCGAGGGCGAGGAGGTCGTGCAGCTCCCCCGTCAGCTGGGCGACGAGCCCCGTGTCGGTGCCCTCCAGGTAGTCGGCGAGCGCGCCCTCGTGGTCGCCGAACTCCTCCGGCATGTCCTGCGAGAACCACCCGCCGAGCAGTTGCGCCAGCTCGGGGAAGCGAGCCCGCCACTCCCACGGCGTCGCGGGCGCGGCCGGCGGAGGCGCCTGTCCGTTCGCCAGGCTCCCGTCGAGCCGGTCGGCGAGGCCCGTGAGCCAGTCCCGGATCTCCTCGGGCGCCAGCCCCACGTCGGGCAGCCGGTAGTACTCGCCGAGCCGCATCCGCAGCCGCCCCGGCGGATTGTCGGCGTACACGCGCAGTTGCTCGGCCGCGACGGCGATCGCCCAGGGCCGGGTTCGCCAAGTCTGCCGCAGATAGCCGGCCACCGCCTCGGGAGCGTGCGGACCGAGGCCCAGGTGGGCGCGGACAACCTGGTCGAGCTCGCCGTACTTGCGGTCGTGCTCGGCGGGATTCAGGGACACGGAGGCCTCTACAGGTCGACGGGCAGGGCGGAGTGCACGGTGAAGGGGTACGCGCCGGGCTCGGCGGATCCGGTCCGGCGCAGCACGACCCGGGCGGCGCGCACCGGGACCGGCTCCTGGCCGGTCAGCGCCATCCCGGTGGTGAGCAGCGTGCCCACCGGATCGGGCCGCGAGGGCCAGGCGGCCTCGATCACGAGC
Source organism: Streptomyces sp. P9-A4 (assembly GCF_036634195.1). Taxonomy (NCBI): domain Bacteria; kingdom Bacillati; phylum Actinomycetota; class Actinomycetes; order Kitasatosporales; family Streptomycetaceae; genus Streptomyces; species Streptomyces sp. P9-A4. The sequence goes on along the minus strand of NZ_JAZIFY010000001.1, from coordinate 6,578,185 downwards.
CGCTGCCGGGTGGACTGGGCGAGCCAGCGGTGGATGACCTGCTCGTTCAGCGCGATCACCTGCTGGGTGGCCCACTGCGCGGTCGCCCGGTCGGGGAAGCTCGCGGCGCGGTCGGCACGGGCGGGGACGGCTGACGCGGAGGGTGCGGGAGGTGTCGTCATGTCAGGCCCCGCCCCAGCCGCGCAGGGTGGCCCGCTGGGCGGCGGAGTAGTTGGCGTGCCCGGTGGTGACCACGGCATGCAGCCACTTCTGCGCGGCCTGCAGATCCTCCATCTGGCGGTCCCAGCGGTCGAGTTCGTCCACGAAGGCCTCGCGGGCCTCGCCCTGCCAGGCCAGGACGACCGGCACCGTGCGGTCGTACAGCGCGCCCAGGCGCTCGTTGAGCTTCTTCACGATGTCCTCGAGGTCGCCGCCTATCTCGCGCAGCGCGACCAGGTCGACGGTGATCGAGCCGTCCTCGCTCATGTTTCCCCCTCTGTGGTCCGGACGTTCAGAGCTCGCTGATCCGGCTGATCGGTGCCGGACCGCCACCGGGACCCGCGCCGCCCGGCCCCTCACCTGACAGCTCCCGTACCTCCGCGTCGACGTCGACCTTCTTGACCTCGGCCCGGAACTGCCTCAGAGTGTCCAGCTCCTGGCGCGTGAACCCGTCCCGGCTCATCCGGACCGCTTGCGCCAGCACTCCCAGGATCTCCCGGACCCGAACGGCGTCCGCCCCGGCCTCGCGGTGCAACTTCCGGTACGCCGTCGCCGCCTCGCTGCGCCACCGCGCCTCGGCACGGTCGACGATCGCGTCCATCCGGCGCACCTGCCCGTCGATATACGCCCGCATGGCGTCCAGATCGTCCGCGAGACGCTTCAGGTCCTCGTCCGCGACGGCGAGGTTCGGATCGATGGGCATGGCGGCGGCTCCTTCCGGGGCGATGGAGTGGTGGGTCAGTGCTGCTCGGCGAAGTGGGCGTGGACGGCGTCGAGCAGGTAGCGGACGCGTGCGTGGGTCACGTAAGGCATGACGGTGGCGAAGGCTGCGTCGAACTCTGCGGGCGTGCGGAACAGGTACAGGATGCGCTGCAACTCCCCGGCGAGGTTGCCGAGTCGCTCATGGCAGTCGGGGTGCTCGCTGGTCAGGGTCTCGTCCAAGGCCTCGTCCACGCTGTCGTACTCCCCCGAGACCATCGACGAGACAAAGGCCGATGTCAGCGAGAAGCGTCTGGCCGCCTCCCAATCGGATAGCGGCAGCTCCGTCATGTCGGGGTACATGAGGAACTGGCGGTCGCGGATGAGCTCGGCCAGCGAACGCAGGAAGTCCGTCGGTGGATCGTCACCGGCCGCCCGCGCCAGTGCCTGGCGGTACTCGGTGGGCCTGGTCTCGAACACCTCAGTGCCGACCTCGTCGGCCAGGTGGTCGAGCAGCGAGGCCAGCACCGCATTCGGCATCACGTGGGCGATCGGCCCGGAATCCTGCAGGAAGCGAGAGAGCCGCTGAAGTTCGTCCTCCAGCGGTGCGGCCCCCGGGTTACGGGACGCGACGGCGACGCGCAGCAGGAGCCCTACCGCGCCTTGGGTGAGGAACTCGTCGTGTTTCGTGGTCACGTGGCGCATGTTACGGCGGGGTCGGGTAGGCGGTCCGGACGTAGAACGTCCCGGAATCCGGCGAGTAGGCGAGGAGCAGCTTCACGCTGTGGACCTGGGTCGGCTGGGCGTTGAAGCCCTGGGAGGCGAAGTCGGAGCCCGAGACGGAGGATCCCGTCACGATGTTGTTCCCGCTTGCGTCCTTCACGGTGAAGACGCGGATGTCCGGTGAGGAGGCGGGGTTGAACGTCCCGTTGGCCACCCGCTGCTTCTGCCGTCCCATCCATTGCTCGATTGTCCGGATGTTGTCGGGGTCGTTCAGCGCGGCCTGGACGTGCTTCTGGGCTGCCGGAAGGTTCGGGAAGGCCGAGGCGTCGACGCCCTGGTCCCGTACGCGCATCCGTAGCTGGTCCGGGGTGAGGCCGACGTGCCGGTCGATCGTGTGACCGTCCTTCCCCGGTCTCAGCGGGTCGTTCGGACTGGCCTGGTAGGGGTTGGTCTCCCATTCCATGGACGCGAGGTCGATGCCGAACCTGTTGCTCGGGTCCCGCGACTGCTCGTTGAGCGGGACGATCGACCGGTCGAACTCGAAGAGCGAGCGCGCCCCGAACGCCTCCGCCCTCGCCGACTCCGACTGGAAGGTCGGCACCGCGCGCGAGGCCTCCTGCAGCGGTTCGAGCAGGCCCTTCACCTTCTGCGTCTGGGCCCGCAGCGTGGTCTCATAGGTGTCGACGGCCGCGTTGACGGCGTCCGTGTCGATGCTGAGGAGCACTGCGGCGCCGAGGCCCTTCCACAGCTTCTTGAGGCGCTCGAAGAAATTCCCGATGAAGTCCTTGAGGTCGGTGACCTCCAGGAGAGCCAAGGCGTCCTTGATCGCCTTGTACAGGATCTCGCGCAGTTCGGTGCGGACCTTCTCCGCGGCCTCCGCGTACGTGCGAATGGCCTGGGCCAGGATCTGGGCCGTGGTGCTGAGGACGCCGAAGACCGGGAGGCTTGTGCCCGCGCCGGTCGGCGGCTTGTGCCCCCACTCGTAGCCGGCCGTGTTCTTGCCCCAGGCCGTCGTGCCCCACACCGATGACACGAACTGCAGCATCGCCCCGTGCCAGTCCCCGTTGGCATGGTCCGTGATGACATCGATGGTGGCGGTGAGCTGGCCCTGGATGATGCCGACGCCCGTCTGGTACGGCAGCCATGCCTGCGAGAGCTGGTTGACCCTGAGGTAGTTCGGGAGCGGCAGGATCTCCAGGGCTCGGCCGGTACGCAGAGCCTCCTCGATCACGGTGCGCATCAGGGAGCCGGGAATGTCGCCGTCGTCGAAGACATCGGCGAATTCGTCTACGGCGTTGCCGTCGCGGACGCCGAACGGCGGCGGAGCCGTGTATGCCGGCGGCGCAGAGATGACCTGCGGCAGGGCCTGCGGTACGAAGGACGGACTGAGGGGGTGGGTCGCGGCGTCCGCCTGCCGGAAGTTGTTGGCCGTGGTGGTGAAACCGACCGCCGCGCCGCCGATGGCGACCACGGCCTTTCCGTGTGCCTCCATGAGCAGGGCGACGACCGCGGCGTACTGGGTGGCGAACTCGGCCGTGACGGTGCCGGATCCGCCGACCTTGGAGTAGCCCGCGTGCACGTCGAGGAACTGCACGAGCGCCTTGTGGAACGACTGCTGCTCGACGGAGAGGGCTGTCGACACTTGGTACAGATGGAGCGGCTGGACGTCGATGCCGCCGGGGCCCGTCCACGGGGTGGTCACGGCGGGCGGGGTCGCCGGAGGCAACTGGGGAGGCGGACCGGAGACCGGCGGGGTCGGCGGCGCGTTCGGGCTCGGCGACGGCGTCGGCTGAGGGCTGGGCGTGCCTGACGGCTGCCCCGGCAACGGCAGATGCGTCGTGCCGGGTGTCGGCGTCGTGGTGGGCTGCGGGCTGGGGCTCGGCGATGCCGTACCGGTCGGGCTCGGGCTCGGCGTACTCACCGGCGTTTCCTGCCGGTTCCGCACATCGCGCGGGAGTGCGCGTACGCACCCGTGCCCTGTTCCCGCCCCATGAGTCCCCCCGACCCCGTCAGACTGCTGTCGAAGCTAACAGGACGATGCGTCAAATCCGGTGATCGAGAGCAGGGTTGGCCGAAAGACTCCGCGTGCGCGTCATCGGCCCCGCCGAACGCGCCGAGTTGCTGCGGGCCCGCACGTGAGCGGCGACCGGAGCGCCGGGGCACACCGGAGGACGGGGTACGGGAGCACGCGGACGGCGTGGTGCGGGAGGTACACGACTGGGCCACGCCGACCATCGGCGGGGCCCGGCGGGCGCACCGTCAAGCCCGCCCCGCCGGATGCGCAGGTGCCGGCGCAATGCCGCTACTCCCCCGTCGCGCTGCTCGACGAGCCGGCGGCGGACCGGCTGGAGGCGGCGGCACTCGGCGACCACCCCCACGTACGAGTGCCGACGCACCTCCATCCGCACACGACAGACCCGGCGGAAGTCCGTCCTGGCCGCCGTAGCCGCGAGCCTGCGGACGTGCATCTCCGGCGAGTCTGCGCTGCCGGTGGAGGTGCTGAAGGGCTTCGAGGAGCGGAAGCACTTCGGCGTGCCGGTCGTCGAGGGCACGACGCAGCAGGACCGAGCGGGCACTGGCCGCCCTGCCCCGCGGAGTGCACCTTGACCGAGTCGAGGTGCACTCCGCCCCGGTCAAGTGCGCTGGTCCCCAACTGGTCCCCAAAAACGAGTCAGAGGCCGGTTCAGATTGCTCTGAAACGGCCTCTGACCTGCGACTCTTTCGAGTCGGGACGACAGGATTTGAACCTGCGACCCCTTGACCCCCAGTCAAGTGCGCTACCAAGCTGCGCCACGTCCCGATGCGCGTCTCCGTGGGGTTGCTCCCTCGGTGGCGTGCAGGGGAAACATTACCTCACTCCGGCGGGCGGAATGACGCACGGGCTGTCACCGGGTCCTGGAGGAGGAGAATCGCGCCGCACGCGGTGGCCAGGGCCTTCGCTTCCGCGAGGGTTTCCGCGGAGCCCGTCGCGCGGGCGAGGTCCAGACGGGCGGGGGCCTCCTCGTAGCGGGAAGGGGAGGCCGGCAGGCGGGCGACCGCGCGGGTGAGCAGGTCCCTGGCTACCTATGCCCCACTCCCCCACACGCGCGACCCGCATGGAGCGACGGCCCGCTCCACCCCCGCGGACCAGGGAATCGCCGGACCGACGAGCCTGGGGCCTGTCTTTCGGATCATGCCGGGCTCGCGGGGCCCGGCACGCACGCTCGCCGCGGCCCTGATCGTCCCGGGGGCGACAATGGGCGGGTGAACCGCACACCGAGTGACCGCGGCAGGGACCGCGACGAGGAGGGGCGGGCGCGGAGCGCGCGCCCGCGTGACGGTCTCGGCCGGCCGCTGCCGTACGGGGCGGAGGGCGTGCCCCGCCAGCCCGAGGGGGTGGTGCGCGCCCCGGACGAGACCTTGCGCGAGGCGCAGCGGTTGCTCGACGCCGGGATGCCGTTCCACGCGCACGAGGTCTTCGAGGACGCCTGGAAGTCCGGCCCCGCGTCCGAACGGGACCTGTGGCAGGGCCTCGCGCAGCTCTGCGTGGGCCTGACGCACGCCGCGCGCGGCAACGGGCCGGGCGGGGCACGGCTGCTGCGCCGGGGCGCCGACCGTCTCGCGAGCGGCCCGGGGAGCACGGCGGCGGCACCGTACGGGATCGACACGGCCGGACTCGTGAGCTGGGCGCGCGCGTTGGCTTCGCGTACGGAGGCGGCGGGGTCGGGGGTGACCGGGGCGGCGGCGGCCGACTCGGGGGCGGCCGACTCGGGGGCGGCCGACTCGGGGGCAGCTCGCCCCGGGGCCGCGAGCTCGGGAGCGGCCGGCTCAGGAGCGGCCGGCTCAGGGGCAGCTCGTCCCGGGGCCGCCGAGGCGCCCGACGTCCCGGCCTTCCCCGTCGACGCCGTCGCCGAAGCGCCCCTCCTGCGGGCCGGGCTCCGCTGACGGCTGCATCTCGGCGTCCCTCGGCCACCCCGGCGCGGTCACTCCCCCGGCCCCTCCAGCTCGCGTCGCAGTACCGACGTGTGGCTGACCGACGGGTCCTTCGCGGCGGTCAGGAGCGTGACCGTCCCCTTCCGCGCGAGTTCCCGCAGCCGGCCGAGCGCCGCCGCCGCGTCCGGGGCCGTCAGCTCGGCCTCGTACCGCCGGGAGAACTCCTCGTACTCGCCCTCAGGTCCGTGGTACCAGCGGCGGAGTTCCGTCGAGGGTGTGAGCGCCTTCGGCCACTCGTCGATGTGGGCGTCGGTCCTGGCGAGTCCGCGCGGCCAGAGCCGGTCGACGAGGACCCGTACGCCGTCCTCGGGCGACGGGGTCTCGTAGATGCGGCGGACGCGGACGTCATGGCTGTGTGCGGGCATGGTCCCAGGGTGCGGGACGGCCCCCGCCCTCACCCCTCGACGCGCAGCGCCGGAAGGAGGACGGCGTCGACGAAGGTCAGCATGGTCGAGACGTCCGTGAAGCGTTCCTCGAAGAGTCGCTCGACGCGGAGCATGCCCATGAAGCAGGGGGCGACGAAGCCGATGGCGGGGTTGTCCGCGTCGACCTCGCCGCGCTCGACCGCGCGCGCCACGACCGCGTCGATCGCGGCGATCTCGGGGGCGATGACGGTCTCGCGGAGCGCGGCCCGCAGGTCCGGGTGCTGGATGAAGGCCTGGGCGACCGCCTCCATCAGTTCGGCGTCGCGTTCGCGGTGGGAGGCGGCGATGCGGCCCGCCTCGCGCAGGTCCCCGGCGAGCGTGCCGGTGTCGATTCCGGCGAAGACGGTGCAGCGCCGCTGGGCGAGCGCCGCGGTGACGAGCTGGGGCTTGGTGCCCCACTGCCGGTAGAGGGTGGCCTTGCCGCACTTGGTCCGGGCGGCGACGCCCTCCATGGTCACCGAGTCGTAGCCGCCCTCACGCAGGAGGCAGAGCACGGCGTCGTACAGCTCCGTCTCGCGCTCCGGCGTGATCTTGCTGCGGCGGGCTGCTGTGGTCGCGGCCTCTGTGGACATCGATCCCTCCCGGACACCTCTGTCTCTGCACATACGAGAGTAGGGGGTGCACAATCGAGACGCAAACGTATCGAGACGCTTGCGTCTCGATGGATTCGGATCTAGGCTCACTCCGTTTGTTGGCGATTTGACGGATTAGAGGGCCGCACGATGGCTGGCGGGATACGCGGGATACGAGGACCACGTCCTGCAGGACCGGGGCTGACGCCTACCCCCGGCCCCGGCGAGGGGGACCGCGGCACGAGCGCCCGGCCGCCCCTGCTGCGCGAGCTGGTCCTCGTCACCACGCTCTTCCTCGTCTACAAGTTCGGCCGGCTCTTCGCCAACGGCCACGAGGCCCTCGCCTTCCGGAACGCCGACCGCGTCTGGGACGCCGAACGCGCACTCCACCTGCCCAGCGAGGCCGCCGTCCAGCAGCTCCTGCTGCACGGGGAGCCCCTGGTCCGGGCCGCGAACACCTACTACGCGGCCGTGCACTTCCCGGCCACCATCGCCTTCCTCGTCTGGCTCTACCTGCGCCGCCCCGCCCACTACGTGTGGTCGCGGCGGGTGCTCACCCTCGTCACCGGCGCCGCGCTCGCCCTGCATCTGCTGATGCCGCTCGCGCCGCCCCGGATGCTCGCCGCCGACGGACTCATCGACACCGCCCGTGTCTACGGGCCCTCCGTCTACGGGGCCACGCCGGAGACCGACTCGATGGCGAACCAGTTCGCCGCCATGCCCTCACTGCACTTCGGCTGGGCCCTGATGGTCGCGATCGGCCTCATCGCCGCCACCCGGTCGCGCTGGCGCGTCCTGTGGCTGCTGCACCCGCTCCTCACCCTGCTCGTCATCGTCGGCACCGCCAACCACTACTGGTTCGACGCGCTCGCCGCCTCCGCGCTGCTCGGCCTCGCCCTGCTCGCCGTCCGCGCCCCCGGTCGCCGCACGGCGCCACCACCCGAACCCCGCGCCCTCGGCACGGCCCCCCTCCCGGTCGGAGCCCTCCGATGAACCCCGCCGCCGGCACCCTCCTCGCGGTGCTCCTCTCGCTCGTCTCCGCCGCCGGTTACGCGCTCGCCGCCGTCGCGCAGTCCCGGCTCGCCGCCGCCTCCCCCGTCCAGGACGGGCGCGGCGCCCTGCGCGCGCTGCTGGCCCGCGGCCAGTGGTGGGCGGCCGTCGGCCTGAACGCCGCCGGAGCCCTCGCCCACGTCGTCGCCCTGCACTACGGGCCGCTGACCCTGGTCCAGCCGCTCGGCGCGCTGACCCTGGTGGCGGCGCTGCCCCTCGGCGCGTACGCCGCACGGCGGCGGGTGACCCGTACCGAGTGGCGCGGGGCGCTGTGGACCCTCGGCGGGCTCGTCGGACTCGTCGCGGTGACCGGGCCCACCGCACCGGGCGAGGCACTCACCCTCACCGAGGCCCTCGTCGTCGCCGCTGCGACGGCTCTCCTCATCGCCGCACTGGCCTCCGGCCGGCACGGCACCACGGCGGGCCGGCCCCGGCGCGGGCTCGGGCACGCCACGGCCTCCGGCATAGCCTCCGGCGTCGCCTCCGCGCTCACCCAGACCCTGACGGCGGCGCTCGCGCTCGAACTGCCGGGCAGCGAGCCGAGCTGGTGGCAGACCGCACTGCTCGCGGTCCTCATCTCGGGCTTCGCGACGGGCGGTCTGCTGCTTTCGCAGGCCGCCTACCGGGGCGGGCTCGCCGCCCCCCTCGCCGTGGTCAACCTCTCCAACCCGGCGGCGGCGGCGGTGATCGGCGTGGCCCTGCTCGGCGAGACCTTCCGGGCGGGCGCCTGGGGCTGGGCCGTCGCGGCCACCGCATCGCTGGTGGCGGCCCGGGGCGTGGTCCTGCTCACGAAGGGCGGGCCTGCCGAGGCGGGAGCCGGGGAGATCGCGTCGGTGGCGGCTTCGGCACCTGAGCCGGTGCCGGTGCCGGTGCCGCCGAACGTGCCCGCGTCCGTGCCCGCGCATGCTGCCGCCCCCGCCCCCGCCCTCGCGAAATCCGGCTCCACGCGCACGCGTACCCCTTGGGAGGTCCAGCCGGTTCCGGCCGCCCGCGCGACCGGTCCCGCCGTCACCGGCCGGTCCACCACCGACCGAACCGTCATCAACCAGAGCGTCATCGATCGAACCGCCGGAGACCGACCGGGCGGCGACCGCCCCTCCGGCGACCTCGCGGCCACCGGTCTCGCGCTCCCCGACGCCGGTCTCGCTCTTCCTGACGCCGGACCCGCCCCCGCGCCGGTCGCGGGTTGAGGGCAGACAACCCCGTAACCCACCCGTCCACCACCCCGGCCGCCCCCGCGACCTTGAATGCGTCACCTTGACGACAACTATCCACGCCCCCTATCGTCAACATGACGACAAGGGGGCTTTTCCATGGCAGACATCACCCGGCGGGCCGGCTGGCGCCACCTGCGTTCCGCGCCCACCGCCCACATCCGCCACCAGCGCCGCGGCCGGCTCGTGCACGACGGCGAAGGCCTGAGTTTCTGGTTCCGGCCGCGCACCGCCGCGCTCTCCGAGGTCCCGGTGAACGACCGCGAACTGGCGATGGCCTTCCACGCCCGTACCGCCGACTTCCAGGACGTCAGCGTCCAGTCCACCGTCACGTACCGGATCGGCGACCCGGCCGCCGCCGCCACCCGGCTCGACTTCTCCATCGACCCCGACACGGGCGCGTGGCGCGGCACCCCGCTGGAGCAGATCGCCACCCTCCTCACCGAGACCGCCCAGCAGCACGCCCTCGACGTCCTCGCCCGCACCACGCTCGCCGAGGCGCTCGTCGACGGCGTCGCGGCCGTACGGGACCGCGTGACGGCCGGGCTCGGGGCCGAGCCGCGCCTGCCGGCCACCGGCATCGAGGTCGTCGCCGTCCGGGTCGTCGCACTCCGCCCGGAACCCGAGGTGGAGCGCGCCCTGCGCACCCCCGCCCGCGAGCAGATCCAGCAGGAGGCCGACCGCGCCACGTACGAGCGTCGCGCCGTCGCCGTCGAACGCGAACGCGCCATCGCCGAGAACGAACTCGCCAGCAAGATCGAGCTGGCCCGGCAGGAGGAACGGCTCGTCGAGCAGCGCGGCACCAACGCCCGCCGCGAGGCCGAGGAGAACGCCGCCGCCGACGCGGTGCGCGCCGAGGCCGAGGCCGTACGGAAGGTCCGCCTCGCGCGGGCCGAGGCCGAGGCGGCGCGCGAGATCGGCGAGGCGCGCGCCGGAGCGCAGTCCGAGTGGCTGCGGGCGCACGGGGAGGTGGAACCCGCCACGCTGCACGCCCTCGCCGTGAACAGCGCGGCCGAGAACCTGCCCCGGATCGAGCACCTGACGCTCTCGCCCGACGTCCTGACCGGGCTGCTCGCCAGGCTGGGCGAGGGCGGGGCGCGGTCGTGAGCCTGGCACCGCGCGCGGTCCTCGTGCACCGGACCACGGAGTACGAGGAGCTGCTCGCCCGGCACGGTACGCACGGCCAGGCCGCGTTCTTCCTCGCCGCGCGCGGCCGCTCGGCCGACGCCGTGCGCGAGCGGCACGAGCGCGCCCACCGGGCGCTGGCCGAGGTGGCGGGCGCGGTGCCGCTGACATGGCGGCAGACCCGGGTGGAACGCGCCGACCTGGACCGGTTCCTGTTCGGCCCCGAGGACGTGGTCGTCGTGGTCGGACAGGACGGCCTGGTCGCCAACGCGGCGAAGTACCTGACCGGGCAGCCCGTCATCGGGATCGACGCCGACCCCGGGCGCAATCCGGGCGTCCTGGTCCGCCACCGTGCGGACCGGGCGCGCCGGCTGCTGCCGTACGCGGTCGCGGCGGGTGCGACGGTCGACGAGCTGACGATGGTGGAGGCCGTGACCGACGACGCGCAGCGGCTCCTCGCCCTCAACGAGATCTACGTGGGTCCGCGCGGCCACCAGACGGCGCGCTACACGCTGGAGGTGGACGCGGCGGAGGCCGCGCCCGAGCCCCAGGCCTCGTCCGGTGTCCTCGTCGGCACCGGCACGGGGGCGACGGGCTGGCTCAGGTCGCTGTGGGAGCAGCGTTCCAGCGCGCTGGCGCTGCCCGCGCCGGCGGACGCCCGGCTCGCCTGGTTCGTCCGCGAGGCCTGGCCGTCACCGACGACCGGGACCACCCGCGTGGAGGGGCTGCTCGACCGGGAGCAGTGGCTGCGGCTCACCGTCGAGTCGGACCGTCTGGTCGCGTTCGGCGACGGCGTCGAGTCGGACTCGCTGGAACTGACCTGGGGTCAGACCGTCCGCCTCACCGTGGCGGGGACGCGGCTGCGCCTGGTGCACTGAGGCGCTGGGGCACTGGGGCACTGGGGCGCTGGGCATTGGGGCGCTGGGCATTGGGGCACTGCCGGAACGAGCCCCCGCTCGTACGCCCCGAGCCGCCGCCCGTACGCCGAGGACTGCCCGTACGCCCCCACCCGCGACCGCGGCCGGAATCGATCGGCGCCGAGCCGGCGCCCTCCCGGGCGGCGCTATGCTCGGCGCGCTTTGTCCGGTTTTCCGTCCGGCCGGACAACCCCCCGCCCGCTCCCGGCTGTCGAAGGAACCCCCATGCCCTCCGTCTCCTCCGGCTCGTTGTCCGTCTCCCCCGCCACGGCGCGGGAGTGGGAACTCGTCCGTTCCTGGGCGGCCGTGGAGGGGTGGAACCCGGGGCTCTCCGACGCCCCCGCGTTCTTCGCGCAGGATCCCCAGGGCTTCTTCCTCGGCCGGGTGGACGGTGAGCCGGTCTCGGCCATCTCGGTCGTCACCTACGACGACGCTTACGCCTTCCTCGGCTTCTACCTCGTACGCCCCGAACTCCGTGGGCTCGGTCACGGGCTGGCCACCTGGCGCGCCGCCCTCGCCCACGCGGGCGGCCGGTCCGTGGGGCTCGACGGGGTCCCGGCGCAGCAGGACAACTACCGGCGCTCGGGCTTCACGACCGCGTACCGGACGGCACGTTACGTGGGCGGGATCCCGGCCCCCGACGGCCCGGCGGCCGGGGTGGTGGCCGCCGGACAGGTCGATCCGGCCGTCCTCGCCGCGTACGACGGCGCCTGCCACCACGCCGACCGGCCGCGGTTCCTCTCCGCCTGGCTGACGACGCCGGGACACCGTGCGCTGGTACGGGTGGTCGACGGGCGCCCGACCGGGTACGGGGTGGTCCGTCCGGCGCAGGACGAGGCGCGGATCGGGCCGTTGTTCGCGGACACGCCGGCCGACGCGGCGGTGCTGCTCGACGCGCTCGCCGGCGAGGCGCGGGCCTTCGGCGCGGACCGGATCGCGGTCGACATGCCGGAGTCGAATCCGGCGGCGGCGCGGCTGGCCGAGGAACGGGGACTCGAGCCGACGTTCGAGACGGCCCGGATGTACACGGGCCCGGTCCGTCCGGTGGCGCACGAGCGGGTCTTCGGCGTGACGACGCTCGAGCTCGGCTGATCCAGCCGCCCTTGGCGCACCCCGCGCACCCTCCCCCTCACCGACCCCCCGCCACCCTCTGAGGGGTGACAAGGGTTTTCCCCGTATCGGGTTCACCCCCCCGTTCCCTACTGTCCTCCGCACCGGCAGATATCATCCCCCGACAGCACCCTGACAGGTGCATGCGGAGGGTGGTGTCCGCCGGTGACGGCCTTGACCCGGGCCGTCGCGCCGGTGGCGGCGCACGGGCCCCCCAAGCCCAGGGAACCTCGGACCGCGACCCCACTTCGCCCCGTGTGTCCCGCGCCGCCGCCACTGCTCCGCAGTTACGTCGTACTCGAAAGGGCCACACCTTGAACGGTTCCAGGCGGAGAGTCATATCCGTGGTCGCGAGCGCCGCGATCCTCGGTGCCGCTGCCACCACCTCCGGGGCGTTCGCCGCCCCGGGCGCTGCCACCCCGAAGCCGGCTCCGGCTTCGCAGACGATGCGGGCGCTTCCCAGCGCCCCCGTCGAGAAGGTCATCGTGACCTACAAGAGCCGGGCCGCCGAGGCCGGTTCCAACACCGCCGCGAAGAGCGACACGGCCGAGAAGGCCGCGAAGACGGGCGAGAAGCTCTCCTTCGAGCGCCGCCTCGCCGGCGGTGGCGCCCTGGTCGACCTGGGCGACAGCGTCACCAAGCAGGACGTGGCGGAGGTCATGAACGCCTTCCGCGCCGACCCGTCCGTCGCCTCGGTCGAGCCCGACATCCGCGCCTACGCGATGGCGGTCACCCCGAACGACACCGACTACGCCAAGCAGTGGGACCTCTTCGAGCCCACCGGCGGCATGAACGTTCCTGCAGCCTGGGACAAGACGACCGGCTCCGGTGTCACCGTCGCCGTCATCGACACCGGCTACGCCGCCCACTCGGACCTGGCGACCAACATCGTCTCCGGTTACGACTTCATCTCGACCTCCGCCGACGCCCGCGACGGCAACGGCCGCGACGCGGACCCGAAGGACGAGGGCGACTGGAACGCCACCGCCGGGGAGTGCGGCACGGGCTCCACGGCCTCCAACTCCTCCTGGCACGGCACCCACGTGGCCGGCACCATCGCCGCCGTCACGAACAACACCAAGGGCATCGCGGGCATCGCGTACAACGCGAAGATCCAGCCCGTGCGCGTACTCGGCAAGTGCGGCGGCTCGTCCTCCGACATCGCCGACGCGATCACCTGGGCCTCCGGCGGCACCGTGCCGGGCGTCCCGGCCAACGCCAGCCCGGCCAAGGTCATCAACCTGAGCCTGGGCGGCGCCAGCTCGACCTGCCCGAGCGTCTACCAGACCGCCATCAACGGCGCCGTCTCGCGCGGTACCACCGTCGTCGTCGCCGCGGGCAACAGCAACGCCAACGCCTCCGGATTCACGCCCGCGAACTGCTCGAACGTCATCACCGTGGCGTCGACCAGCCGTGAGGGCAACCGGTCGTACTACTCCAACTACGGCACCCTCGTGGACGTGGCCGCGCCCGGCGGCGAGACCCGTCGCTCGACGGACACGCCCGGTACCGTCACCACCCCCGAGAACGGCATCTACTCCACGCTGAACTCGGGCGCGACGACCCAGTCGACCGAGACCTTCAAGCCCTACCAGGGCACCTCGATGGCCGCGCCGCACATCGCCGGCCTCGCCGCGCTCCTCAAGTCGGCCAAGAGCACGCTCACCCCGGCCGAGATCGAGTCCGCGGTCAAGACCAACGCCCGTCCGCTGCCCGGCACCTGCACCGGCGGCTGCGGCACCGGCATCGCCGACTCCGCGAAGTCCGTGGAGGCGGTCCTCGGCACCACCCCGCCGACCGGGACCGTCTTCACCAACGCGACGGACGTGTCGATCCCCGACAACACCACCGTGTCGTCCTCGATCGCCGTCACCGGCCGCACCGGCAACGCTCCCGCCGCCCTCAAGGTCGGCGTGGACATCAAGCACACCTGGCGCGGGGACCTGGTCATCGACCTGATCGCCCCCGACGGCACGGTGCGCAACCTCAAGGCGTCCTCCTCCTCCGACGGCACCGACAACGTCCTGACCACGTACACGGTCGACGCGTCGAGCGAGGTCGCCAACGGCACCTGGAAGCTCCAGGTCCGCGATGTGGCCACGGGTGACACCGGCTACATCGACTCCTGGAGCCTCACCTTCTGACGCACCACCGCTCCACCATCGAACCACCCCCCACATCAGCATTGTTGCTGGTCAGCGACGCGCTCGTGGTCTACACCACGGGCGCGTCCTGGCGTCTCGCGGGGCCTCGCGGCGGAGGCGTACTGTCCGTATGCCGGACATGGGGCCTGGACTCCGCGCGCGGGCTCCGTATTCTCTGCCCACGGGGCCCACGGGCCGGGCCCGAGTGCGGCGGAGGTGGGGGACAGTGGCGACAGCGGCTCCGTATCTCACCCTGCGCCCCGCGGGCACGGGAGGCACCCCGGCGCCGGTCGGCCGCGAGGAGCTTCTCGCCCGCCTCGAACGCGCCCTCCACACCCGGGGCCGCGCCCTGCTCACCGGACCCGCCGGGGTCGGCAAGACCGAACTCGCCCTCGCCGAGGCGACCCGCGCGGAGGCGCGCGGGGAGACCGTGCTGTGGCTCGCGACCCTGCCGTCCGACCGCGAGATACCCGGGGCGTCGGCCGCCGCGCTCGTCGCCTCGGTCGCGGCGACGGTGGTCTGGCCGGGCGGACCGCGGCCCGACGCCTTCGCGGCCACCGGGGGCGCTGGGGTGGCTGGGGCCGGTGCGGGCTCCGGGGTCTCCACGACCTCCACGACCACCCGGGCCTCTCAGACCTCTCGGACCTCTCGGACCTCAGGAGCTTCCCCGGCATCCGGGTCCCCCGGGTCTCCCGGAGTCTTCGAGTCCTCCGGTGTCTTCGACGAACTGCCCGGTCCGCAGCGCACCGCCGTAGCCATGCTCTGCCGCGAGGCGCCGATCGACGCGGGCGGCTGGGACCCGATCGCGCTCCGGCTCGGCATCGCCCAGATCCTGCGCACGCTGACCCGCCGGGGGCCCGTACTCCTCGTCGTCGACGGGGTGCAGCACGTCGACCCGGACAGCGCGGACCTGCTGCGGTTCGCCTTCCACCTGGCACCGCCGGCCCTGCGGGTGGTGGCCGTCGAGACCCCCGAGCCGTACGCGGAGGCGGGCGAGCCGTACCGCGAGCCCCACCGCCACGAGGACCCGCACGCCGCCCATCTCTGGGTGCCGTCCGAGGCGGACGTGCTGCTCGTCCCCCCGCTGCACGCCGACGAGATCGCCGAACTGCTCATCCACCACCGGCTGCCCTCCCGGATGGCGGGCCGCATCCACCGCGCCAGCGGCGGAAATCCACGGCTCGCGCTCGCCGTCGGCCGCTCCCTGGCCGACGCTCGGACCCCCGTGCACCACGCCGAGGCACTGACGCTCTCCGGCCGCGCCCGCGACCTCGCCCGCCAGCTCCTCGGCGCCGCACCCCTCGCCGTACGCCAGACGCTGCTGCTCGCCGCGCTCGCGCTGCGCCCCTCGGCGACCCTGGTACGGCGGGCCGGCCGGCCCAACGCCGAGGCGGACCTGGCGGCGGCCGAGCGGGCCGGTCTGGTCTCGCTCGCCGAGGACGGTTCGGTGACCTTCACCGCCGGGCTGCTGCCCTCCACCCTGGTGCACGACGCCTGTTGGGCCGAGCGGAGCGCCGGGCACGCGGCCCTCGCGGAGGTCGTGGACGACACCGTGGAAGCGGTACGGCACCGGGCGCTCGCCACCGACAGCCCGGACGAGGACCTCGCCGCCGAGGTCGCCGCCGCCGCCGACCTGGCCCGGCGGCGCGGGAACAGCGCGCTTGCCGCCGAACTCGCCCTGCTCGCGGCCGAGTCGACCCCCGGCCGGCACGGGACGCGACGCATCACCCGGCTCGTCCACGCCGCCGAGGAGGCCGCCCGCGCGGCCCGCGCCGACCTCGCGATGCGGGCCGCGACCGATCTCCTCGCCCGGGACGCGGTCCCCTCCGACCGGGTCAGGGCCCGGCTCGCCGTGCTCGACACGGCCGGCCAGGGACTCACCGGACTCGACGAGATGTACGTCCACGCCATGGAGGACTCGGAGGGGGACACCGCGCTGCGGGCCGCCGTACAGCTGCGGCTCGCAGTCAAGTACGTCCTGGCGGACGGCGATCCACAGCGCTCACGGACCGCCGCAGTCGAATCGGCCGCACTCGCCGCCTCCATGGGCGATCCGCGCCTCGCCGCGCAGGCCCTGACCGTACAGGCGCGGATGGAGCGGGCCCTCGGGTCACCGGACGCCGAGGCGGTCCTCGCGCAGGCCCGCGCCCTGGAGTTGGCCGAGCGCCCGCTCGGGATCCGCAACGCCGCACAGATCCTGACGATCCGTCACGCGCTCTTCGACGACCGGCTCACCGACGCCCGCGACGAACTCGGCGCGCTGCTCCCGCTGGTGCAGCGCCGCGGCGCCGTGGAGGACGCCATCGAGCTGTTCCGTACGCTCGCCGAGATCGAGTCCCGGATCGGACCCTGCTCCGCCGCCCTCGCGCACGCCGGGCAGTCGCTCGCCCTCACCCTGGAGGCGGGCCTCTCCCCCGGCCCCGCCTGGTACGCGCTCGCGCTCGCCGAGACCGCCGGCGGCAGCTTCGCGCGGGCCGCGAGCTACGCCCGGCGGAGCGTCCAGGCCTCGGAGGAGGAGGGCGACCGGGTCTTCCTCTCCCGCAGCCGGTACGCGCTCGGCCGGGTCCAGCTCATCAACGGCGATGTCGCCGCGGCCCTGGAGACGCTCCGCCGCGTCCAGGCCGACGAGCGCGCCCAGTCGACCGTGGACCCCTCCATGCTGCGCTGGCACGAAGAACTCGCCGAGGCACTCCTCGCCAACGACGCCGGCGACGAGGCCCTGGCCCTCCTCGACGAGGTGCGCCCGGTGGCCGCCCGCCTCGGCCGGTCCACGGTCCTGCTCGGCTGCGACCGCGCGTACGCCCTGTGTCTCGCGGCGGACGGCAGGACCGACGAGGCGGCGGTCCTGCTCACCCGCACGGCGGAGCGGTTCGGCCAGACCGGGCTTCCCCTGGAGCGGGGGCGGGCGCTGATCGCGCTCGCCCGGGTGGAGCGGCGCAGACGCCGCAGGTCGGCGGCGCAGGGCGCGCTGCACGAGGCGGCGTCCCTGTTCGAGCGGGCGGGCGCTGCCCCGTGGCTCGCCCTCGCGAGCGAGACCCCGGCGAGCGCGGCGGGCGAGGGGCCCGGGAGCGGTTCCGGCGGTGAGGATGCCCTGCCGTCGACGCTGTCCTCCCTGACGGAGGCGGAGCTGCGGCTCGCCCGGCTCGTGGGGCAGGGGGCGAGCAATCAGGAGGCGGCGGCGAAGCTGTATCTGAGCGTGAAGACGGTGGAGGCGCGGCTCACCCGGATCTACCAGAAGCTCGACGTCCGGTCACGGGCGCAGCTGGCCATGGCGCTGCGGCCGTAGGGGCACTCGTACCGCCCGCGTCACCCGGCTCGCTCAGATCGTGAACGGCCGCTGGTCGAGGAAGCCCCGGTCCGGGGTGCCCGTCAGATAGAGGTTCGGGCTCTGGGTCGGGGGCAGTTCGCGCTGGATCGCCCGGTGGAACTCGCGGTAGCCGCCCTGGAAGCCGCCGGCGTCCCACACCTTGAGCAGCGCCTCGGTGAAGGCTCCGTTGACCTCGCCGTCGGCGGCGACCTGGTTGTCCTGGCAGCCCGACACGAGCAGGGCGTCGGGGCCGGTCCCGTCGGCGGGCGCGGCGTCCGCGAGCGAGCGCCGCAGCTCCGTGAAGAACTCCCGGTCGCGTTCGTACAGCTGCCGCTGCCGGGACTCGGGCATGAAGCGGCCTTCCGCGTCCGCGCCCCCGGGCAGCTCGATGCTGCTGCCGCTGTGGCAGCAGTCGAAGAAGGCGACGATCCGTACGTCGTCGGCGAAGGCGCGGAAGGCCGCCTGGACCTCGTCGTCGAGGAACTGGCGGTCGTAGAAGACGAGGGTCTCGTCGAGCGCGTCCGGCTCGACGTCGGGGCCGGGGGCGTCCGGCACCTGCCCTCCGTGGCCCGAATAGGTGAGGAGCAGGATGTCGCCGGGGACGAGCCGGGCGGCGGCATCGGCGAGGACACCGGTGACGTTCGCGACCGTTCCGTCGCGGGTGAGCAGCCTCGTCGTCTCGAATCCCGCGGTGCGGGCGAGCCGTGCCATGTCGTGGGCGTCGTTCTCGCAGGCGCGGAGGGTGCCGTCCCAGCCCTCGTAGCGGGCGGGGTCGACCCCGTTGAGTCCGACGTGCAGGGCGAGTCCGGTGGCCATGGGGTGCCTCCTGGTAGGGAAGCGGAGGGTGGCCGGGACGGCTGCCGATGTGGCCGGCGGGAGCGTCCGGTGGCGGGCCACCGGGAGCGTCTGTTCGAGTGGCCTGTGGTCCGGTGCCGAGCGCGGCCCTCTCCACGCGGTACTTACATCGTATGAACCCTTCCGAGCCGCTGTCCCCCGCAGACGCGGGCGGTGCCTCCCGCCGCGCGGGCGGTGACCCCCATGCGCTCGCCGACCGCACCGGATACGACGAGACCTTCCTCGGTCCGGTCGTCCCGCTGCCGCTCCCGGCCCGGAACGCGGTCACGACGGTGATCCTGCCCTACACCCATTTCACCGTGGTGTTCCGGCCCGACCGGCGGCTCGCCGCCTCGACGGCCGTGTGCATCGAGGGCGGCGAGCTCCTGGAGGACGTACCGCGTGACGACGTGTGGTCGTACGACCCCCGGCTGCCCGAGGAACAGCAGGCGGGCGAGGACATCTACCGGAACAACAGCCTCGACCGGGGTCACCTCGTCCGACGGCTCGACCCGGTCTGGGGAGCCGCCGCCGTCGCGGGCCGCGCCAACACCGACACTTTCCACTTCACCAACGCCGCTCCCCAGGCCGATGTCTTCAACCAGGGCAAACAGCTCTGGCAGGGGCTGGAGAACCACCTGCTCGACCACGCCGCCGCGTACGACCGCAAGCTGACGGTCCTCACGGGCCCGGTGCTCCAGGACTCCGACCCGCCCTACCGGGGCATCCAGATGCCGATGCGCTTCTGGAAGGTGGCCGCCTTCATGCAGGACGGGGCGCTCGCCGCCGCCGCGTACGTACTCGACCAGAGTCCGGATCTCAGCCGGGACGCGGAGCGGGCCCTGGCGGGGGCGCAGGCCGGGGCGCCGCCGCCTCTCGGCCCTTTCCGGACCTACCAGGTGCCGGTCTCGGACGTCGCCGAGATCACCGAGCTGGAGTTCGGGCCGCTGCCGGACGTGGACGTCATGCCGCCGACCCGGGCACCCGAGGACCGCTGGCGGCGCCTCCGGACGTACGAGGACCTCGTACTGCACCCCTGACCTGCGGCGACGGCGGGGCTGGACAGCGATTGCGGGTGTCCCGGCCCGGTGAAACGATGAAAGTGACAGAGCGATGAAGGGATCGGTCGTCTTGATGGCTCGGGGTGGTCGTCACGACCGCCCGGGTGGTCGTGACGATCGCTCGGGGCAGTCATCACGACCGCTCGGGGCAGTCAACGTGAGCGGTCATGACGACCGCCCGGAGCACGGCCGGTCCTTCACGTCCCGGCGCCGGAGCGACCGGCGCTGCGCGAAGAGCGCCGGGCAGGTGCGGTATGCCGCTCACGGAGACCGAGTGGGGGCTCGTCGCCAGCTGGGTGCGGGACCATCTCCTCGACACCCCCGAACCACGCGAACGTCTGCTGCGCGCCGGTCTCCCCGCCGACTTCGTCGCGGATCTGCCGCTCACCCCGGACCCGGGCCGCAACGCCCTCCTCGTGGTCGCTGCCGCCCGCCGCGACATCGCCCACCAGCGCCGGCTGCTCTCCGTCCTGGCCGGTCTCGACGCGCTGGCCGCCATCGACGATCCGCGCGCGTTCGAGCAGGGCGCCGAAGCCCGAAATCTGCTCACCCGGCTGCGCGAGGACGAGCGGCTGCGGCGCTCACCGCGCGATCCGTTCGACAGCCTGCTCCTGAAGCACGGCACCGAGGTCTTCCTCGACCGGACCGAACTGCGCGAGAAACTACGGCACTTCATCGCGGACCCGGAGCAGACGGTACTCGTCGTCGACGGCCCCCCGGACAGCGGCCGCTCCTACACGTACGAGCTGATCCGTCATCTCGGCCAGCACCTCGACTTCCGTCCGGTACGGGTCACCCTGTCGCGCACCTCCACGGCGACGCGTCTGCTGGAGCGACTCTCGGCCTTCGTCGCGGGCCCGGCGAGCGACGGATTCCCGCTGAACCCCACACGGTTGAACGATCCACTGCCCTCGTTCGAAGACGCGGCCCATCGGATCGTCGCCCGTGCGACCGCCGCCGAGGAACGCTTCTGGCTGGTACTCGACGACTGCGACCGGCTCGACCCGCACGCGGACGTGTGGGACGCCATCGGCGTCCTGGCGCGCGCGATCTACGAGCACACTCCGGTCCGCGCCGACGCCGTGCCCCGCCTCGTCCTGCTCGGCTACGCGACGACGATGCGCCAACTCCCTTACGAGATACGCAAGAACGAGTGCCGGGACACCACGCACCTCGCGGGCGAGGAAGATCTCAGGGCCTTCTTCCGCGACTTCTTCGCCGACACGGGCGGACAGGGAGGGGAGGAAGCAGTCCGCGAACTGGTGGAGACCTCCGTCGCCGAAGTGCTCCGCGCCGCCGACTCCGCCTCGGACGGAGACAGTTACATGCGCCGGCTGTGTACGGCGGTGGAGGACGTCGTACGGTTCCACCGGTCCCTGCCCCCGACGTCACCACCGACCGGCGAGGCCGGTCACCTGCTGCGCGACACCCTGCGGGCGAGCCTTGCCGCACCCGCCGCCGCTGTCCTCGAACCCCGTCGTTCCTATCGTGAAGTCGCTTGCCTGCTCCAGGAGTTCGATCCTGCGCTGCTCCGCCTGCCCGGCGAGGAGCAATCCACCGGGCGGGCGGTCCTCGAGCTCGTCGACGACTGCACGGCCCTCCCCTCCCCCGGCGCCACGATGTGGACCCTGAAGCCGGAGGTCCGAGACGCGGCGCTGACGGGACTCGCGGGCCCCGCCAACGCGCTACGGGCCCTCCGCGCCAATCTGGACCTGCGCCCCGAGGGCCCGGGACCGGAACGCGCGGCGTTGACGCTGCTCACGGGCGCGGGCGCCGGTACGGGTACAAGTGCGGCCGCAGGTACGGGTACGGGTACGGGCGCGACGACTCCCACCGACGCACCCCCGGCCCTCCCACCCCTCCCCACCGACGTCGAAGCCCTCTCCGACACCCTCCAAGCCGTCCTCTGGCTCAGTCGTGTGCCCGGCGTGAGCGGACTGCCCACCGTCGACGACGTCCAGCACCGGCTGGAGAAGGCCCGGCTGCTCCAGCCGATGCACCGACTCGCCCGGGGCACCTTCCACGGCCGCACCGCCGAACTCGACTCCCTGCACGCCTATCTCGCCCTGCCCGAGGAACCCGCGGAGCCCCCGGTCCTCCTGCACGGCATCGGCGGCATCGGCAAGAGCACATTGCTCGCCAAGTTCCTCGTCGACGCGCTCGCCGCCGCTTCCCCCGACGGATTCCCCTTCGCGTACATCGACTTCGCGCGCCCGACCCTCTCCGTCCACGAACCCGCAACCGTGATCGCGGAGACGGCCCGACAGCTCGGCGTCCAGTACCCCGCGCAGCACGCCGCCTTCGAGGCGCTCGCGGACGATGCGGAGCGGACCGCCGCCGTACAGCGCGCCGAACGCAACGAACTCGACGGGCTCTACCAGCTGGCCGGCACCCGCGCCACCATCGGCCGCGACTACTCGGCCGGATTCCACTCCCGCGCCAGCGCCCGCGAGCAGGAACTCGCCCACCGGGTCGCCTCGACGGTCCACGAGGCGGTCCTGCCCGCGTCCGGCGGGACGGCGCCGCCGTTCCTCGTCGTCGTCGACTCCTTCGAGGAGGCCCAGTACCGGGGCTCGCCCGTCATCGCGCGGATGTGGGCGATCTGGACGGCCCTGCGGGCGGGCTACTCGCGGCTGCGGTTCATCGTCTCGGGGCGGGCGCCGATCGACCACCCGGCCCGGGTCCTCACCCCGCGCACGATCGAACTCACCGAACTCGACCACCAGGCCTCGGTGGATCTCCTGATGTCGTCCGGAGTCCTCGACGAGACGCTCGCCGAGGACCTCGCCGAGCGGATCGGCGGCCACCCGCTGAGCCTCAGGCTCGCGGCCCGCACGGCGGTCGCCGTGGGTTCCGGGTCCGCCGACATCGGCGGCCTGCTGCGCGGACTCCCGTCCCGGCGCCGCTACTTCGACCGTCAGATCGACCAGATGCTCATCCAGGGAACGCTTTACGACCGCATCCTCAAGCACATCCCGGAGGACGACGTCCGGGCCCTCGTACAGGCGGGTCTCGCACTGCGGTTCATCACCCCCGAGCTGGTGCGGGAGGTGCTCGCCGGGCCGGCGGGACTGCGGGTCGACACCCCGGCGGAGGCCCGCCGCCTGTACGGGCTGCTGACCTCACGGGTCGACCTGATGGAGTCGGCGGGCCCCCGGAGCATCCGGCACCGGGCGGACCTCCGGACCATCATGCTGCGCCTCTCGGACAGCGCCCGGACGGATCTGATGCGGGCGGTGGACCGCCACGCGGTCGCGCACTACGCGGCCGGCGAAGGTTCCCGGGACCGCGCGGAGGAGATCTACCACCGGCTGCGCCTCGGCGAGAACCCCCGTACGGTGGAGGCGCGTTGGGAACCGGGCGTGGCCCCGTACCTCGGCGGGACCGCCCACCAGGAGATGCCGCACCGCTCGGCCGCCTTCCTCCTCGGCCGGATCGGCGGCCATGTGCCCGACCAGATCATGACCGAGGCCGACCAGGAGGACTGGGAGCGGATCGCCGTCCGCGAGGTCGAGGACCTGCTCACCCAGGGATACGTGGACGCCGCGGCCCAGCGGCTCACCGAGCGGCGCCCGTGGACGCCGTGCAGCCGGCTGCACGCGCTGCTCGGCGAGACCCTCGCGCGCTCCGGGCGGACGCCGGAGGCGCGCGCGGAGGTCGAGCGCGCGGTGGACGGCGCGGCGGAGGCGGGCTGCGCGGAGACGCAGCTCGAACTGCTCCAGCTGGCGGCGCGGCTCGCGCAGGACGCGGGGGACTTCGCGGGCGCCGACCGGGATCTGCAGGAGGCGGAGGAGATCGCGGCGGGCCTCGGGCTGCGCTACGAGTCGCTCGGCGTCCTGGTCGCCCGGTCCCGGCTCGCCTCGCTGGCGGACCACGACGCGGCCCCGGCGCGGGAACGTCTCGCCAGGACACTGCGCGCGATGCCCGACGCGGAGCTCGCCCGCCAGCCCTCGCTGGCCCGCGCGGCGGCGGCCACGGCCTGCCCGGCCGACCCCCGGCTCCTGGAGCACACCCTGCGGCTGGTCGGGCTTCCGGCGGACGAGGAGGCGGTCGTGACCGAGCTGGCCCGCTGGATCGCCACCACCCTCGCCGACGAACCGGCGCTCCGGGAGCCGCTGTACCGCATTCTGGGGGCGGCGGTGGGGAGGGGCACGAGGCCTGCGGCGGATACCCGGGCCGGGTCCGGCCCGGGTATCGGAGCCGACACCGAACTCGACTCGGGCCTCGATGCCGGCATCGGCTCCGGACTCGATGTCGACCGCATCGAGCGGGACCTGCGGGAGGCGCGGCGGCGCGGCACGCTCGACAGTGTCGCCCGGCAGGTGCTGACCCTCCGGGACGACAGCGGGGACCTGCTCCTCGGGGTCGCGTCGGCGATGGACGCGGGCCCGGCAGGGCACGGAGGCGGACCGCAGGAGGACGGACCGGGGGGCGGCCCGCCGCCCGACGGTGAACGGCACGATGCGGCTCCTCCCATGCCGGCCCCCGCAAGAGCCTCCACCCCGGGTCCCGGCACGCCTCCCACCTCAGGTCCCACTCCAGGTCCCGGCACGGGGCCCGCGGTGTCTCGCGGCACCGCGGTCCGGGGCACCACGGCCGCGTACGTGCGCGGCGGTGCCGGACTGTGGGCCCGCCCGCCGCCGACCGCCGCGGGGGCCGCCCTCCGCAAGGAACCGTTCCTGCCGCAGAGCGAACTCGTCCGGGTGCGCAACGCCGCGACGGAGGCGGGGCTCGCGGACCGCGACCTGCGCCCGGCCCTGCTCAGGGGAATCCCCGGCTCGTTCACGGCCACGCTGGAGCCGCTGGCCGACCCCCGCGACCGGATCCACGCCGACCTGAACGCGATGAACCAGGTCGAGCGGCTGATCGACGGTCTGGTGCCGCTGGAGATCTGGCTGCACAACGCCATCGAACGGACCCGCGAACCGGGCCCGCGCGCCGTCCTCCAGGGCGCGCTGGACACGGTGTCCCGTGCGATAACCGGGGAGGCGGAGCTACCGGCGGAGATGATGCCCGGGGAGATGAAGGAGGAGATCGTCCTCCAGGACGACACCGTGCCCTACGAGTTCCTGCACGGGGGCATCCGGGCCGGTGCCTCGGTCGCGCTGCTCAGGATCCCGCCGTACGAGTCGGGGGCGCCGCTGCTGCCCTCGTATCCGCACGGGGGGACGGGCTGGATGATCGCTCCGGGGCTTCTGATCACCAACCACCATGTGGTGATGGCCCGTTCGTGGGAGGCGGGCGTGCGGCCGTACGTGAGCGAAGAGGACCTGCGGCTCCAGGTGACGATGTCCCGCTCGCGGTTCGACTTCGTCGAGAACGCGACGGCGGCGCCCGAGGCGACTGCGGGTGAACTCGCGGCCTGGGACGCGGTGTTGGACTATGCCGTAGTGCGGCTCTCGCCGGACCAGGAGCCGAGGCCGACGCTACGGGTCGCGACCAGGCCGCTGCTGGTACGGGAGCGGCAGCGCGTGCCTGTCAACATCATCCAGCATCCGGGCGGCCTGCCGAAGCGCGTCGCCCTGCGCAACAACCTGGTGTACCGGGCCGACGAGCACGACATCCTGTACTTCACGGACACCCGTGGCGGCTCCTCCGGCTCGCCGGTCTGCCTCGACGACTGGACGGTCGTGGGGCTGCACCGGGGCACGAGGAAGGTCGACGAGGTCGAGTTCCAGGGCGCCAGGACGAGGTTCGTGAACGTCGGAACGCAGATGAGCGGCATCCTCGCCCATCTAGGGGAGTTCCGGCCGGAGTTGTACGCGGAGATCATGGCGGCCCAGTCGGGGCGGCCGGCACCGGGGGACGGGACCAACGGGAAGCCGAGGTGAGTGACCATGCCGAACGGATCACGGAACGTGTCGCCGGTCGCGACCGCCGCCGAGCGGGTCTTCGGGGATCTGCGGGAGGTCGCCGCGCGGGTACGCGGTGAACTGGAGGCGGAGATCGCCGAGTCCACGTACGAACTCCCCGCCGACGCGGCACCGGCGGCGGAGATCTCCCGCTTCGCCCGCGAGGAGCGGGCCCGGGTCCTGGAGGCCGGGGTCAGCGGCCTGGAGAAGCTGGCAGCGAACCGCGAGGACGAACTCGACGGGAACGAGACCTTCGGTGTGGAGGCGATCGTCCTCCTGGAGGGCCGCCCGGCGATCCTGGTGCAGCGCCAGGACTTCGCCCCGCAGCGGGACGAGTGGGCGATCCTGGACGGCCACCGGCCGGCGATCCGGGAGTCCCTGGCGCGGGTGGGGCGGGTGGAGGTCACCGGCCACCCGAGCCTGGACTGGATCGGGACGGCCTTCCTCGTCGGGCCGCGCACGGTGATGACGAACCGTCATGTGGCGGCGGAGTTCAGCCGGTTCGAGGAGAACGGGGGCAAAGGAGGGCGCTGGAACTTCGCGTACGGGATGTCGGCGCGGGTGGATCCGGCGGAGGAGCTGCCGGTGGACGGCGCGGCGGCGGGGGCGTCCGCCGCGTACGAGATCACGGAGATCATCGGCATCCATCCCGATGTCGACATGGCCCTGCTCAGGGTCGAACCCTCGACGGACGGCGGGCTGCCCACGCCCCTGGCGGTGGCGGCGGACGCACCGGCGAGCGTGCCGGGCCGCCCGGTGTACGTGATCGGCTACCCGGCGTGGGACGGGCGGCGCAATGAACCGGAGTCGATGCGCCGGATCTTCATGGACGTCTACAACGTGAAGCGACTCCAGCCGGGGACGGCGACCGATTTCACGCCGGGCGGCCTGGTGATGAAGCACGACTGCTCGACCCTGGGCGGCAACAGCGGCTCACCGGTCTTCGACCTCACGGACCACCGCGTCCTGGGCCTCCACTTCGGCGGCCGCTACCGCACGGGAAACTTCGCGGTCCCCCTGTGGGAACTGCTGGACGACCCGCTGTTGGCAACGGCGGAGGTGAACTGGGTCTGAGAACACCCAGAGCAGTCCCGACAACCATAGTTACCATTTCCCACTCACGTGAACTATAGTTGTCGCATGACGATGTCGCCCGAGATCACCCCGGAAGAGCGCACCGCGCTCGACAAGGCCCTCCTGGACGCCCTCAACCCCCTGGCCTCGGCCCTGCGCTCCCGCGTCACGGGCCTGCCGGAACACCGCATGTGGGACGCGGATCCCGTGGAAGTGACCCTCTCGGTACTGGCCACCTGGAAGGTGCTGGACGCAAGGGTCAAACACCTCACGGCAACGGCCGCGGGCACCGCGGGAGCCTACGGCGCAAGCTACGAACAACTGGGCGCGGCGTGGGGCATCACCCGCCAGGGCGCCCGGAAGAAGTGGCCGGACGCGGTAGGCGCCCGACCCGCGACGCCCCCCGTGACCCTGGAACTGTTCGGCGGCAAAGCGGAACTGACACAGAGCCACACCTCAGGCACCTGGACCTGGCAGGCCCGATCGGCCGACGGCACCCAAGGCCCGACCACCCCCACCCCTCCCCACCCGACCAAGGAGGAAGCCGCGGCCTACGCGGGCGCCTTCCTGAAGGAACACGCCTCGCAGGACTAGCTAGGGCGCTTCCTTCGGATCTTCCGGTCGGATCGCGCTGAGCAGAGCCGCACGGACGATCATTGGGTCGAGAGGAGATAGCCGTCGCCGACAAGGCGGCCGGACTCCTTGCCCTGCTGTTCGCCCAGGGACCCTTCCGTATCACCGCCCTTACCGCCGCTCACATGGCGTTCGGCGGCGATGGGGTGTCGCTCCGGATCGGAAGGGTCCCCGTACAGATGCCCCCGCCCCGCGACACCGCCCGCCTCCGGCTGCTCGGCATCCGCCCCCGGATCTGCGATCGGCGTGCTGGGCGGGATGATCGGCCTGGGCTGCACGGAGTTCCGCCCGCCGAGAGGACGAGTGGGTAAGAGGAAGCCGGCTGGGCGGCGGGAGGGCAAGCCGGTCAGGGAGTTCGCCCATGAGAGGCGCGAAGGGAGCGCGGTGTCACCGCGTCCTGTTCCGCGAGGTGGCTGTCCATGGTGGTGTTCAGGTCGGCCATGAACGCTTCGACCTGTTCCAGGAACCGTGGCGGGTAGTGCGACATCGCCGCGTCGAGGCGTTGGGCGAGCGGGCCGAAGAACTCGTCCGCCCTCTCCTGGATGTGTGCTCCGCTGCGCAGAGTGACGATGCGCCGGTCGGAGTCCTCGCGGGCGCGGGTGATGTGTCCCGCCGCTTCGAGGCGGTTCAGGAGCGCGGTGGTGGCGCCGGTGGAGAGGGAGATCCGCTCGCTCAGCCGCGCCGGTGAGAGGGGAGTGCCGCGCTCCTCGGCGGCGGCGATCTCCAGGACCGCGGTCGCATCCGTGGAGTGCAGGCCCAGCCAGGCGGCGAAGCGCCGGCTGAGCTCGGCGTAGTGACCGCCGTAGATCCTCAGCGACTCCATCAGCCGCTCACGCTGCTCCGCGACACCGTCGCGCACCGCTTCCTCCACGCCTCCGCCCTTCTCTTCTTTACCTTCACGGTGGAATTACTTCACCATGGAGGTATCTGGCGTGCGTGCCCCGTCCCCCACCCCTGACAAGACGACCGAGCCCTACCGGTGGCGGTGGCTGATCCTGGCGGTGATGATCGTCGCGGAGATCATGGATCTCCTGGACGCCTCGATCGTCAACGTCGCTGGACCGGACCTGGAGAAATCACTCGGTGCCGGTTCCGTCGGACTGCAATGGGTGATCGGCGGCTACGCCCTCACCCTGGGCGCCAGGCTCGTGCTCGGCGGCCGGCTCGGCGACCGCTACGGCCGGCGCCGGATGTTCCTGATCGGCCTGGCGGCCTTCACCGCGGCCTCCCTGCTGTGCGCGATCGCGCCGAACATCGAGTCGCTGATCGCCTTCCGCCTGCTGCAGGGCGCCGCCGGAGCGATGCTGCTGCCCCAGGGCCTGGGCCTGCTGCGGGAGAACTTCTCCGGCCCCGAGCTCACCAAGGTCTTCGCGATCTTCGGACCTGGCCTGGGCCTGGGCGGCATCATCGGCCCGGTCCTGGGCGGCTTCCTCATCGAGGGCGACTTCTTCGGCCTGGGCTGGCGGTCGGTGTTCCTGATCAACCTGCCCATCGGCATCGCGGCACAGATTGTCGCCGCGAAGTTCGTGCCCAAGAAGGCGGGCGACCGCACGGTCCGGGTCGACATGACCGGCGCCGCCCTGGTCGTGGCGTCCTGCGCCCTGCTGGTGCTGCCGCTCAACCAGGGGCAGGAGAACGGCTGGCCGCTGTGGACGTGGCTGTCCATGGCCGCCTCGGTGATCGGTTTCGCCCTCTTCGCCCTCCAGCAGCGCCGAACAGCCGCTGCGGGCCGCGAGCCGCTGGTGACCCCCGGCCTGCTGCGCAAGCCGGCCTTCACCGTCGGCCTCGGCGGCATCGCCCTGTTCTTCGGCGGACTGATCGGCACCCAGCTCGTCCTGACCCTGTTCCTCCAGATCGGCCAGCACTTCACCGCCGGTGACGCGGGACTGGGCAACCTGCCCCTCGCGGTGGGAACCGCCATCGGCGGCGCCATCAGCGGCGCGTTCCTCGCCGACAGGATCGGCCGCAAGGTGCTCCAGATCGGACCGCTGGTCCAACTGGCCGGCGCGGCCGTGCTGTGGTTCGAGCTCGACCGCCTCGACGCCGCCTCGTTCTCGATCTGGGACATCGCTCCCGGCGTGGCGGTGGCGGGCATCGGCGCCGGCATGGTCATCGCCGCCCTGTTCAGCTTCATCCTGGCCGCCGTCGACGACGACGAGATCGGATCCGCCTCCGGTGTCCTGTCGGCGGTCCAGGCAGTCGGCGGCTCCATCGGCGTGGCGGTCTTCGGCTCGGTGTTCTTCGCCCAGGCCAAGACCGGTGACTTCACCGGCGGCTTCCACCGCGCACTGATCGTCCAGGCATGTCTGCTGGTGGTCTTCCTCGCGATCACCTTCCTGCTGCCCGAGCAGGGCCGCCCCGAAGAAGAACAGCACGGCGTCACCCCCGAAGCGACTGCCGACGGCCACGATCGTGTTGCTCTTCGTTGAGGACATCAAGACCGCCGGGAGCCTCTCCTTGCCCTGGTGGCGCCGCGACATCACCCCCGGGCGATTGCGCCAACTTGACGCCCACCTGGTCGAGGTGTTCTGCGACTGCGACACCGCGCTCGTTGCTGAACGGTTCCGAACGCGCGACCGCCACCCAGGACACCTTGACCAGGCACCGCCTGGCTGATCATGTGATTGCCAGGATCCAGAGGTGTCCGTTCCCCGTTGGTCAGTGCCGGCGGACGGGCGGGGTGCGGCAGTGATGGGCGGTGCGGATCCGGTGCTTCCAGCAGCGGATGGCGAACGGGGGGCCTGTGGGGAGTCGACGGCTGCATGGATGTCTCGGGGTGGCGGTGGCTCTGGCTCTCGCGGTATCCGCTGCCGTGCTTCTGGGCAGGTCGTGGACCGCCTGTGACGTGGGAGTGAACAACGCGGCCAACAGTGGTTTCCTGCTTTGGCTGTTCATCCCGGGCCTCTGGACGGTCCTGCTGCTGGCCTGGGTCGCGGTGGGCGCTCTTCGTGAGACCCGTCCCGACTGCGGGCGTCGAGCGCCTCAGTCCTTCCGGGCCGTGGCGACGACGTCATGGCCGAAGGACGCGGCGAGCGCCCGCGCGATCAGGTCGGGCAGATTCGACCGCCCGTCGTCATCGGCCCAGCGTGTCAGCGCTGTGTGCATCACGGCGAGGCAGGCGCTGATCGCGGCCCGTGCGCGGAACGCGGCCTCGGGATCGGTCACGTCGCCCCCGAGGGCGTCGACGACAGCCTGTTGCAGCGCGTACTGACTGTCCAGGTGCCGGGCCCGCAGCGCGGGCGTCGAGATCATGAGCCGGAGGCAGTCCAGCAAGAACCGCTCGTTCGCCGCCGGTTCGTCCCCCTCGCCGCCCGTCAATGCCGTGGCCGCCTCGACGAGTGCGCCGCCGACGCGGCGCACCAGGGGTTGGGCTGCGGATGACGCGGCGACCCGCTCGGCGATGAGCGATGTCGGCTGGTCCACAAGGACAAGGCCCTCCTTGGTGGGGAAATGCCGGTACACCGTCATTGCCGAGACACCGGCGGCCTCGGCGACGTCGGCCACCGTCACGGCGTCGTAGCCGCGGTCGGTGAACAGTCGCACGGCGTGCGACTGGATCGCGCGCCTCGTCTCGGATCGCTGCCGCTCCCGAAGGGTCGGTTTCCGCTCGTTCATATGATAGACACTACCTTATTGTTAGTTACTAACAGATGAGGTGACGGCATGAGTGGTCTGACGGGCAGGACGGCTCTGGTGACGGGCGCGTCGCGCGGCATCGGGCAGGCGATCGCAGCCCGGCTCGCGGCTGAGGGCGCCTTGGTCATCGTGCACTTCGGCACGGACGAGAGCGGGGCGGCGGCCACAGTCGAGGGCATAGAACGCGCCGGTGGGACCGCCCTCGCCGTCCGGGCCGAACTGGGCGTGGACGGCGACGTCGAGACGCTCTTCGCCGGGGTCGAGGCCGGCTTGGCCGGTCGGCCGCTCGACATCCTCGTCAACAACGCGGCGACCGCACCGACGGGCCCGCTCGGCGCGACGACACGGGCGGAGTTCGACCACCTGTTCGCGGTGAACGTGCGAGCGCCGTACTTCATCATCGAGCACGCGCTGCCCCTGATGCGCGACGGCGGCCGGATCATCACGATCTCGTCGGTGGCGACCCGGATGGCCAACCCTGCCCAGACGTCCTTCGCCATGACGAAGGCAGCGGTCGAGACGATGAGCAGGACCCTCGCCAACCAACTCGGCCCGCGAGGGATCACGGTGAACGCGGTCGCTCCCGGAGCCACCAGGACGGCGACCAACGGAGCCGTCTTCGACGTACCGGGCCTCGCCGAACAGATCGCCGGCATGACGGCACTCGACCGACTGGGCGGCCCCGACGATGTCGCTGACGTGGTCGTCTTCCTCGCCTCCGACGCCGCCCGCTGGGTGACCGGTCAGATCGTCGACGCGAGCGGTGGCCTGTTCCTCGGCCCACGCGTCTGACCGACGAGGGCGACGCGACGGCCGCAACGGACTGCCCCAAGCTCAAGCCCCCGCAGGCCCCGCGCCGCCCTCATCAGTCGGTGCCCCCAGCTCCAGCGCAGCGCAAACCGGCGACCGCGAACGCCGCCGCAGGTTCTTCGTCCAGCGGACCGATGATCAAGATCGCACAGCCGTAGAACGCGATCCCTGCGGCAACGGGAAGCCACACGTATGCCGGTCGCCGAAGCACCCTGGTCCGCATCCAGAACCTCCCCCGAACCGCAGACCTTTGTCCGCCGGCCCTCTTCACACCGTCTTCACTGTCACCATGTGTCCCATGACGCACATCGCCAAGGGGGCCAACGTCCCCGTCCCCGCCGCCCCGTTGCGGATCGCCGTCGGGCGGCATCGGGTGCCCGGAGTTCCCGTCGTCGACGCCGCCGCCCTGCTGCTCGACCCCGGCGGCGTCGTGCGCGGTGACGCCGACATCGTCTTTCACGGACTGCCCGCTCATCCTTCCGGTGCTGTACGCCACTTGGGCAGCGGCGAGGGTGGTGGGCAGCTCGCCGAGTGGCTGGAGGTGGACCTGCCGCAGGTCGAACCCGCCGTCCAGCGAGTGCTGGTCGTCGGGTCCTGCGAGGGGGGTGTCTTCGGGCAGGTTCCCGGGCTGTGCGCGCAGGTGGTGGCCGCCGACGGCGCGGTCCTCGCGCACTACGACGTGACCGACGCCTCCAGCGAGACGGCGTTCGTGCTCGGGGAGTTCTACCGGCGCGAGGGCGGGTGGAAGTTCCGCGCGGTCGGTCAGGGATACGACTCGGGGCTGGCCGGGCTGGCGACGGACTTCGGGGTCGTCGTGGCCGACGCCGCCGCGCCGATGGCACCGCCGAGGCCCGGGACGGTGGTCCCGCCGGATTCCGTACCGCTGACCCCGGCCGCGTCCGGACCTGCCGCACCTCCGACATCCGTACCCGTCCCTCTGCGGGGCGTGAGCAAGACGGCCTCCGCTCCCGTCCCGTCGGCTCACGCGCCCGCCTCCGCCTCCATGTTCGTCCCTTCCCTCTCCAAGCCGGCCGCACCGGCCTCCTTCTCCCCCGTCTCCGGCCTGCCCATCGCGCCCAGCCCCTTCCAGGGACCCGGTTTCCTCGACTTCGAACCGATCCACTTCAGCGGCAAGAGCGGGAAGACCGTCACCGTTGACCTGCCGTTCCCTCCGGGCTCCGCTCCCGTGATCCTGGAGGCGCGCGTCGAGGAGTACCAGTTCCTCCACGTCGAGATCCCGGGCCGTTCCGACGACGTCTTCTGCACCGACCTGCCCGACTACTACAGCCGCGCCCTGCTCGTACCACCGCGCAAGGGCGGCCCCTTGAAGCTGAAGGTGGGCCACTCCGGGACGTGGGCACTCACCGTCCTGCCCCTGTCGGCGGCCCGTCCGATCACCACCGGAACGGTTCAGGGAAGCGGCCGCGAGGTCTTCCTCCACACCGGCCCCGCGGCCCAGCTGAAGGTCCGGGCGACGGATCGCCACAACGGGTGGTTCCAGCTGAACCACCACCAGGGTGACGCCCCCGCCGATCTGAGGCGCCCCGCCGAGGAACTCGTCCACGCGTGGAACGGCCGCCGGGTCAAGGAGAAGGTCCGGCTCCCCGAGGGGCCCCTCCTGCTCGTGATCGACAAGAGCCGCCACCACTGGGAGCTCACCCTCGACCCACTGCCCGTCGGGCGGTGACCGGCCTGTCGGTCACCCGTGGCACACTCCTCCGTCGGTCACGGGATTCCCGCCCGTGACCCGGGCACCGACCCCGACCCCGACCCCGACCCCGACGACATGGTCGACGTGGCGCAGGCGGTCCTCAAGCAGCGCGGCTGGGCCTGGTCGCTGAGTGGAAACGTCAGGCAGTCGTGGCAGCGCGGTCGGATGCGCTGCGCAGCACGCAGAATTCGTTGCCCTCCGGGTCGGCGAGGACCGCCCAGCCGGTGCCGTCGGGGTTCCGGTGGTCGGTGACGAAGGTGGCGCCGAGGTCCAGCAGGCGTTCCACCTCCTGTTCGCGCGAGGTCTCCGGGCGCAGGCAGAGGTGGATCCGGTTCTTGGCCGTCTTGGTCTCGGGCACCTGGTTGAAGTACAGCACCGGGCCCTCCGCCAGGAGCACCTGAGCCTCCGGGTCCCCCGGCCTGTGGTCCGGGTCCAGCGGGGCGCCGGTCACCGCGCTCCAGAAGCGGGCCAGCTCATAGGCATCCGCACAGTCGATCGCCATGTTCTGCACTACCGAAACCATGCGCCCGACCCTTCCTGATCTCCCCGCGTGACGCCACCGATTTGCGCCGCCCTCGTGGGTCGAGCGGTCGACTCGTGGTCGACTCGTGGTCGACTCGTCGAGTTCCTCGCCCCGACGGTCAGCAGCAGCCGCATCGGGGCCGCGCAGAACGCGCAGTCGATGGCCATCGGACCCGTCGACGCCCAGCCGGGAAAGCCGCCGGCCCGTCAGCCGGGCGCGATCGACAGATCGCCCTGGTAGCTGGGCGCGTCAGGGCCGTGTTCCGCCGCTTGGGCGTCCTCCCATGCGTCGATGCGCGCGATCAGCGGGGCGGGCAGTACGTCCTGCTCCGCCCACGGGTAGGTGTCCACTTCTTCGGGGTGCAGGACACACGGCTCCGGGAGTTCGTCCTCCCCTCGCAGCAGGGGTACCTGGGGCGGATCGGCCAGAAGGCGTTCGGCCCGCTCGGTCTCCTCGGCCCGCCGCCACCGCAGGTGGTACTCACGCTCCAGGTAGGGGCCTTGGGTGAACGGGCAGCGGAACAACTGCGCCAGGTCCGCACCGTCGGGCCCGGACGCCAGGCCCGGGACATCCCGGCAGAAGAACTGGGCGAGCCCCACGAAGGGCACCGGTCCGTCCGCCTCGAGCAGTCCGCCGCCGGGCCACGTCCGACTCGACGGCCACACGCCCGCCGTCCGGGCGGTACGGAAACCGCCCTAACCGTCCTCGCCCAGCACGACCACGTACGTGCCCCGTGCCGTCGTTCCGTCGGGGAGTAGCCACTCCGCCGTCAGTCGGGTCGCGGCGTCGGGGGCCGGTGTCGAGGCCGGGCCCGGCGTCAGGGTTCGGTGGAGCCGCAGCGTCAGCCGGGTTCCCGAGGCTCGCACCCGTACGTCGGTGCCTTCGCGGTCGTCCTCCGCCCCCACGAGTTCCGCTTCCCCCTCGGTCCCCCGTCCGGCGGGCGAGACGGTGACCGTGAGGTCCGGGGTGTCGGTCTGCGACTGGGCCTGGGCCTGGGTGCGGCCGGCGAGCAGGGCGTACAACCGGTCCACGAGCACCGGGTCGTGGGCGCCGTCGTAGATCCAGCGCTTGCCGAGGACTCCGTGTTCGCAGGTGCCGATGAGCGCGTGATCGGCGCCCGCCAGGGGACCCGCGCGGTACGTCATGGGGACCAGATACGCGGCCCCGTCCGCGTCCGTCACCGCCATGAACTCGATGCCGACCTCGCCCGCCGGGTCGTCGAGCCGGAAGCCCCCCGCCTTCGCGGGCCGGGGCTCCGTACCGGCGTACCACTCCCGGGTCGGCAGCCACTCGGTGAGCAGCTCCAGCTTCGTGGGCCGCAGGGTGGTGTGGTGGATGACGGCCATCGTGCGGTCTCCCTCGCCTTCGTGCCCCGGGCGCCCTCCGCGCGCGGGGCATTCGCAACGTAACAGACCATGCCGCGAGGTCACCGAGCGGGCCGGTTCGACCCGGCCTAGCCTGGAGGAGGAGTTGTCCCCGGCAGGCGGGAGGCCCGCCGTGAGGTGCTCACGCACGTGCCGCAGGCGCGTCTGCGGCGGAGTCGCGGGAATCGCCGCTCTCAGTATCTTCGCCGCGCCGGTGGGCGCGGGTACGGCGTTCGCAGCCGACGATCCACCCGCCCCCGCCCCGTTCGCGGCATCGGCCACGGCCTCGCCCTCACCCACTGCCTCGGCATCGGCCACGGCCCGGTCGGACTTCCCCCAGCTCACCCCTGCCGTCGCCGCCCGGCTCGACAAGGCGATCCAGGACGTGCAGAAGGAAGCCGGCGTGCCCGGTGTGACGGTCGCCCTCTCGGCTCCGGGGAAGGGCTCGTACGTCCGTTCCTTCGGCGTCGCCGACACGGGCACCGGCATGCCGATGAACGCCGGTCTCTACATGCGGATCGGCAGCGAGACCAAGACCTTCACGGTGACCGCCGTGCTCCAGCTCGTCGACCGGGGCAAGGTGGGCCTGGACGACCCGATCTCCCGGTACGTCGACGGCGTACCGAACGGCGACAGGATCACCCTGCGCCAACTCGCCGCCATGCGCAGTGGCCTCTTCAACTACACGGCGGACGAGGGCTTCTACAAGGCGCTGACCACGAACCCCCACCGTTCGTTCACGCCGCGGCAGCTGCTCGACTACGCCTTCAAGCATCCCGTCCAGTTCCAGCCGGGAGCCGAGTTCGAGTACTCCAACACGAACACGGTCCTCCTCGGCCTCGTCGTGGAGAAGGCCGGCGGCATGCCGCTGCCCGACTTCATCCGGAAGAACATCCTCGACCCGGCGGGCCTGGCCCGGACCTCCTTCCCGACGGACGCCGCGTTCCCCAGCCCGCACGCCCACGGCTACACCGAGCAGACCGCCTCGGGGAAGCTGGAGGACGCCACCGACTGGAACCCGTCCTGGGGCTGGGCGGCCGGCGCGATGATCTCCGACCTCCAGGACATGCGGAACTGGGCCCGGGTGGTGGCGACCGGGACGCTGCTCACTCCCAGGACACAGGCCGAGCGCCTCAAGGTCTACCCGGGGAGCACCCCCGGCTCCGGATACGGGCTCGGCATCTTCGACATCCAGGGCTGGATCGGCCACAACGGATCCCTCCCCGGCTACCAGTCCCTGACGATCTATCTGCCCGAGTCGAAGGCCACCCTGGTCATCCTGCTCAACACCGACGTCGTGCACGAGGGCAGTGCGCCCAGCACCCTCCTCGGCAAGGCCGTCACCCGTGTCGTGACGCCGGACCACGTCTACGACATCCCGGTCCCGGCGGCTCCGTCGAGCGACAACCCTGAGCAGGACCGGGGATGAGGAAGTGGTTCCGTAGCACCGGCCGGTGTACGAGTCGCCGACCGACTACTGCCCCCACGGCGTGTGGGCGTGCGGCCGCAACAGGAAGGCGGCGCGGGAGCACCGGCGCTGAGGAGAGGACGTAGGGGTGTCCGAGTCGCGCGGGGGTGGTTCGGAGCGCGCCCGCAGCGTGACGACCCTGCTGATAATGTCGGAAATGCCGCATTTCACCTGTGGCACGCAGCCGTGCCGCCGTACAACGGGAGCAGGAATGACCGGTGGACCCGAACCCATCAGCGCCGTCGCCCGCGAGGCACTGGAGCGGGAACTCGACGATCTGCGCACCGAACGCGAGGCCGTCGCCGTCACCCTGC
The DNA here is from genome assembly GCF_036634195.1 of Streptomyces sp. P9-A4. Lineage (NCBI taxonomy): Bacteria > Bacillati > Actinomycetota > Actinomycetes > Kitasatosporales > Streptomycetaceae > Streptomyces > Streptomyces sp. P9-A4. The sequence continues at coordinate 6,541,449 of NZ_JAZIFY010000001.1, read as the reverse complement.
GGGGCGGGGGCGACGACGAGACGGGCGACCGGGCCGACCAGGCCGACGAGCTCGAACGCGCCACGGAACTCGACCGCCTGGACCGCCGTATCAAGGAGATCGACGGACGGCTGGGCGAGGCGAAGGCCGCCGGAGCGCCCCGTACCGACGCGATCGGTGTGGGCAGCACGGTGACCGTACGGTTCCAGGACGGCACGGAGACCACTGTCCAGATCGGCGAGGTCGCGGCCGTCCTCGACCGGACGATGGTCACCGCCGACAGCCCGCTCGGCGGCGCGCTCCTCGGCCACCGCGCGGGCGACACCGTCGGATACGTGACGCCGGAGGGTCCGGCCACGGTCCTCGTCCTGTCCCTCGGCGACTGACCGGATGTCCGACGCACGACCCGAAGGAGACCGGCCCGGGGCCGAGGGAAAGCCCGGCACCGGCCGCTCGGGAGCCGAGACCGGGCCGGACGCAAGCGGGTCCGGAGGCGAGGCAAAGACCGACGCCAGTCGCTCCGGAGCCGAAGCCGAGCCCGACGCCAACCGCTCCGGAGCCGAGGCCGAGACCGACGCCAGCCGCTCCGGAGCCGAAGCCGAGCCCGACGCCAACCGCTCCGGAGCCGAAGCCCGCGGTCAGGAGCAGGTCAAGGAGGCCGATCGCAAGGGCGGTCCCGGACACACCGTCCTGCTCGCCCTCGCGCTCGCGGTGCCGGTCGCCAAGGTGGCGTACACCGTCGGCGGCGGAGACGCCGTCCGCGACGTGTTCGTCGGCATGGAGCTCGCGAACTGGCCGGACGTCCTGATCGGCATGGTGATCACGGACCCGCTGCTCGGCTCGGTGCTCGCCGTCGTCATCTCCCGGGTGGTCTTCGCCCTGTTCGCGGCGCGTGGTGCCGTCCCGCTCGGCGGCGGCATCGGCGGCGCGGCCCGGCGCGCGGCGCTCACGGTCGTGAACCCGGTCGCCGTGGGCGTGATCGACGCGTGCCTCTTCGGCCCGTGGTGGGGACTCGCCACCGGACTCGTGGCGTACGCGCTCCGCCAGGGCGTGGTCGTGGAGTACCGCACGGGCCGGCGCCGTTCGCACCACCACCGGAGTCGTCCGGGCGCGGACACCGCCTACCGGCCGGCCGCCTGGCTGCGCCGGGCCGCCGGTGTGGAGCAGTGGGTGGCGCTCGGTCTGACCGTGGTCGTCCTGCCGTTCCTCGCCTTCGCGTCGGCGCTCGACGGCCGGGCGTGGACCTCGATCGTCGAGTGCCGGGTCACGGACGGCACCCGGACGACGAGCGACCGTCTGATCGAGCTGGGCCGCAAGGGCAACGGCGTCGTCGGCTGGAACCTCGCGTCCGAAGAGATCTCGAACGGCGTGGGCTGCGTGGGCGTCGACAGCCTCTACGTACGCGAACCCTGGTGGCGCAGCTGACCGGCCCCGGGCCTCCCCGGGCCTCCCCGCCGGGCCTCAGCCCGTCACGATGCCCGTGACCAGGTTGATCGTGGTGGCCAGGATGCTCACGCCGAAGACGTACGACAGAAGGCAGTGCCGCAGGGCGACCGAGCGGATCGTCGTGTCGGACACGTTGGTGTCGGAGACCTGGTAGGTCATGCCGAGGTTGTAGCTGAAGTAGAGGAAGTCGCTGTAGCGCGGGGGCTCCGGGGAGTTGAAGTCGATGCCGCCGCCCGGCCTCCGGTAGTAGAGGTACGCGTAGCGGGTGGCGTACATCAGGTGCAGCGCCGCCCAGGCCATGAACACCCCGCCGAGCGCCGTCGCGGCGGCGGCGTGGCTCAGGTCGGACCTGCCGACCAGGAGCAGTACGACGATGCCCACGAGGCCGCCCACCGCCGTGCCCACGACGACGAGTTCCTCGACGACCGGCCGGAACTCCTCGCGGCGTACGTTGCGATGGGTGGTCGGCGCGTCCATCGGCCACAGGACGATCCATCCCGCGGCGACGAACAGCGTCTCCGCCACGGCGATCCCCGTGAGCACGCCGAGGGGCGCGTGGGTGAGCGCGCCGACGAGCCAGCCGGCCGCCGCGCCGACGACCATGGACGCGGCGAGCCGGTGTACGGCGGCGAGCAGCAGCCGAGAGGTCATGACGGGGCTCCCGGGCTCCGGGCTGGGGCAGGGGCGAGATCGGAGTGAGGGCCGTCAGCCTTCCAGTACGACCACGGCCTCGTCCGTATAGGTCCGGAAGGTCAGCGTCTCCTGGAAGTAGAGCTGGACGCTGGTCGCGTCGTGCCCCGAGTAGCCGATCGCCAGGTCCTGCCCGATGAGCAGTTCGAAGTCGCCGCCCCGGGTGGACAGGACGAAGCCGCCGCTGAGGGCAGGGGCCCAGATCGGGGAGCCGTCCAGCATCCGTCCGAGGTGCGCGGCGATCGGGTAGCCGTGGTCGGAGGTCTCGCTGACCGCGCGGTACTCGTCGGCGCCGAGGAGCAGGGCGTACGGGCCGTCCACTCCGGCGAGCCGCAGCGCGGTCAGCGCCCGGCTCACCGCGTCCGGGTAGTCGCGCGGTTCGGCGGGCAGCCGTACCACCGGGTTCGAGGAGCGGGCGCGCAGTCCGTCGACGCCGGCCGCCCCGTACCCGTCGAAGACCGTCCGGTCCTCGACGAACGCCATCGCGCGGGCCGCGTCCTTGACGGGCTGCCAGTCGGAGTCCTTGGCCCCGCGCTCGACGTCGTCCACGGCGGCCCTCGCCACGGTGAACGGCACCCGGAGTTCGACGAGCGGCTTCGCCTCGCGCAGGTACGCCGTGACGCCGGGGGCGGGCGGGCTCATCTCGGTGAGGTGTCCGGTGCCGACGGCGGAGAGTTCCGGACCGGCCGGGTCGGGTACGTCGACGACCCGGCGTCCCGCGACGTTGCGCCGGAAGGTGCGGCGGGCCTCCTCCTCGATCTCGGCCCAGGCCGCCGGGGTGATCGGGGCGAGTTCGCGGTGCAGGTTGTTCGTGGTGAGTCCGTGCGGCGCGGGGGGCGTGGCGTCGGGGGTCGTCATGGGTGCTCAGGCTCCTTTCAGGCCGCCGATGCCGAGGGATTCCCCCCGGCGGGCGGCGTCCGGCGGCGCGGCCGGCAGGTCGTCGAGGAAGTCGGCGCTCGGCACGAAGAAGAGGCCGCCGGTGACGGCCCTGGAGAAGTCGAGGATGCGGTCGGTGGTGCCCGGCGGGTCGCCGAGGAACATGTTGCGGAGCATCCGTTCGGTGACGGAGGGGGTCCGCGCGTATCCGATGAAGTAGGTGCCGAACCGGCCGCCGCCCACCTGCCCGAACGGCATGTTCGCGCGGAGGATCTGGCGGGACACGCCGTCCTCGTCGACGATCGTGTTCAGGGCGACGTGCGAGTTCGCGGGTTTGACGTCGTCGGGCATCTCGACGTTGGACGCCTTGGACCGCCCGATGACCCGCTCCTGCTCCTCGACGGTGAGCGCGTCCCAGGCGCCCATGTCGTGGAGGTACTTCTGCACGACGACATAGCTGCCGCCGCGGAAGCCGGGGTCCTCGTCGCCGATGTGGACGGCTCCGGACGCCACCGCGCCCGAGGGGTTCTCGCTGCCGTCGACGAAGCCGAGGAGGTCGCGCTCGTCGAAGTAGGTGAATCCATGGACCTCGTCGACGACGGTCACGGCGCCGCCCAGCCGGTCCATGATCAGCCTGGCCAGCTCGAAGCAGAGGTCCATGCGCCGGGCGCGCACATGGAAGAGCAGGTCGCCCGGGGTGGCCGGGGCGCGGTGCCGGGGGCCGGTCAGGGCCGGGAAGGGGTGCAGTTCGCGGGGGCGGGGGCCGCCGACGAGCCGGTCCCAGCCCTCGGACCCGATCCCCGCGACGCAGACGAGACCGGCGTCGCGCAGCCGGAAGGAGACGGAGCGGGTCAGGGAAGACAGCTCCTGGAGACCGTCCCTCACCGTGGCCTCGCCGCCCGGGTTGACGGTGGCCACCAGGAAGACGGCGGCCCGGGTGGGCGATGTGACGACGGGCTGAACGACGACCATGGCACTCCCGGCCGGAAAGTGATCAGCAACGATCAACAAAAGGGAAGAAAGGGACAGCGTCAGGGTAGGTGCGCTTGATCGGACCCGCAGCCCGACGGGGAGGGGCGCGGCGAGCGGTTCGCACGCGGAGATGCGCGCGATACGGGTGCACCCGAGGCGGGTGGACCAGGGGCGACCACCCCAGAGGCGGGCGCATCCGAGACTGGCGCACCCGGGGCGGGCGCAGCAGAGGCGGGCGTATCCGAGGCGGGCGCACCCGCCCACCCAAGTGGCATGGCCCCCTCGCCGCACATAGCCTGCCAAAGGATGCCGATTCCTCCGTCATGCCCTGATTTCCCATGGTGAAAGGGTGGAAAGCCTTGAGCACCGACCAGGAAGCGCAGAACGCCCCGGAGGGGCCCGAGCCCCTGGAGCCCAGGGTGGGTCCCCGGGAGCCCAGGGTGGGTCCCGCTCCCGACGGCGACCCCGAGTTCCACCCCTACCACCACCCCGCCGCCGGCTGGGGCGCCGCGAAGAGCGTGACCTCCTTCCTCGTACGCGAAGGGGCCCTGGTCGACGGCCCGCGCGCGATCATGCGGATGAACCACGAGAACTCCGGCTTCGACTGTCCCGGCTGCGCGTGGCCCGACGACACCAAGGGCCTCCACCTGGACATCTGCGAGAACGGCATCAAGCACGTCACTTGGGAGATGACCCGCAAGCGGGTCGGCCGCGAGTTCTTCGCCGCCCACTCGGTGTCCGAGCTCACCGGGTGGAGCGACTACGACCTGGAGAACGAGGGCCGGCTGACCGAGCCGATGGTCTACGACCCGGCGTCGGACCACTATGTGCCGATCACCTGGAAGGACGCGTTCGAGGTGGTGGGACGCGCGCTGCGCGGCCTCGACGACCCGAACCGGGCGGCGTTCTACACCTCGGGGCGGCTCGGCAACGAAGCCACGTTCCTGTACCAGCTGATGGCCCGTGAGCTGGGCACGAACAACCTTCCCGACTGCTCCAACATGTGCCACGAGGCGAGCGGCCGCGGCCTTCAGGCCTCCCTCGGTACGGGCAAGGGCACCGTCGACCTCAAGGACTGGGAGGCCGCCGACGCGCTGTTCGTCTTCGGGGTGAACGCCGCGTCCAACGCGCCCAGGATGCTGACCGCGCTCGCCGATGCCCACCGGCGCGGCGCCCAGATCGTGCACGTCAACCCGCTCGTCGAGGCGGCGGCGACCCGCACCATCGTCCCGCACGACTTCACGGACATGGCGCTCTTCAAGGCGACGAGGACGAGCACCCTGAACCTCCAGCCGCGCATCGGCGGCGACATGGCGCTGATCCGGGGCATGGCCAAGGTGATCCTGGAATGGTCCGCGACCGACCCCAGGGCGCTCGACCGGGAGTTCATCGACCGCCACACCTCCGGCTTCGAGGAGTACCGCGCGGTGTGCGAGGCCACGCCGTGGGAGGAGATCGAGCGGCAGTCCGGGCTGAGCCGGGCCGACGTGCTCAAGGCAGCGCGCGTGTACGGCGATGCCGACCGCAGCATCATCAGCTGGTGTCTCGGCCTCACCCAGCACGAGCACGGTGTCGACACCGTCCGCGAGATCGTCAACCTGCTGCTGCTCCGGGGCAACCTGGGGCGGGAGGGCGCGGGTCCCTCGCCCGTACGCGGTCACAGCAACGTCCAGGGCAACCGGACCTGCGGCATCGACCACCGCCCCGGCGACGCCTTCCTGGACCGGCTCGCCGAGGTGTGCGGGATCGAGCCGCCACGCGAGCACGGCATGGACACCGTCCGCACGATCGAGGCGATGGGACGCGGCGAGGTCAAGGTGTTCGTCGGCATGGGCGGCAACTTCGCCCTGGCCGCCCCGGACACCCCGCTCACCTACGCGGCGCTTCGGAACTGCGACCTCACCGTCCAGGTCAGCACCAAGCTCAACCGCAGCCACCTCGTCCACGGCGCGCGGGCCCTCATCCTCCCCTGCCTCGGCCGCACCGAGAAGGACCACCAGCGCAAGGGCGTGCAGAGCACCTCTGTCGAGGACTCGATGAGCATGGTCCACCTCTCCCTCGGCATGAAGCGCCCCGCGTCGCCGCATCTGCTGTCCGAACCGGCCATCGTCGCCGGCATGGCGCGGGCCGCGCTCCCCGACAGCGCCACCCCCTGGGAGTGGTACGTCGAGGACTACGACCGCATCCGGGACACCATGGCCAAGGCGCTCGACGGCTTCGAGGACTTCAACCGGCGGGTCCGCCTGCCGCTGGGCTTCCGCATCAAGCAGCCGGCCCGCGAGCTGGTCTTCCTCACCCCCTCGGGCCGCGCCGAGTTCTCCAGTCCCCCGCTGCCCGACGTCGTGCCCGAGCCGGGCACCCTGGCCCTCGGCACCATGCGGTCCCACGACCAGTGGAACACCACCATCTACTCCGACAACGACCGCTACCGCGGCATCAAGAACCTCCGCACCCTCGTCTTCATGAACCGCGCGGACATGCGCGAGCGCGGCATCGCCGACATGGGCCCCGTCGACATCACGAGCACCGCGAAGGACGGGAGCGAACGGCATCTGAAGGGGTACCTGGCGATCCCGTACGACATTCCCCGGGGCTGCGCGGCCGGATACATGCCGGAGATGAACGTGCTGTGCGCGCTCGTCGACTACAGCACCCAGAGCGACCAGCCGATCATGAAGCACGTCACGGTGACGGTCCTCCCGGCCGCCTGACTCCCCGCGCCCCGTGACAGAGTCGTACCCGGCCGCCCGAACAGGCACGACCACCACACACCGTCGGAGCGGCGCTCCGGGAAGAGGAGCGAACCATGGGGAGAGTGACCGTACGGCGGCGCGTCCTGCGCGTGCGGGAGGGGGTCTCCTCCTACCGCCCCGACACCCTGGCCGCGGAGGAGCCGATGGAGATCCGCGTCGGCGGACGGCCGCTGACGGTGACGATGCGCACCCCGGGTGACGACTTCGACCTGGCGGCCGGGTTCCTGGTGAGCGAGGGCGTCGTGCACACGGCGGCGGACGTGGCCGGAATCCGCTACTGCGCGGGCGCCACCGCCGACGGCGGCAACACGTACAACGTGGTCGACATCGGCCTCGCCCCCGGTGTGGCCGCCCCCGACGCGTCCCTGGAGCGGAACTTCTACACGACCTCGTCGTGCGGGCTGTGCGGCAAGGCCAGTCTGGACGCGGTGCGCACCACGGCCGCCTGGTCGGTGGCCGAGGACCCGCTGCGCGTCGGTACGGACGTGCTGGCGATGCTCCCCGACCGGCTGCGGGCGGCGCAGCGGGTGTTCGACACCACCGGCGGGCTGCATGCCGCGGGGCTGTTCACGGCCGAGGGCGAGCTGCTGTGCCTGCGGGAGGACGTCGGCCGGCACAACGCCGTGGACAAGGTCGTGGGCCACGCCCTGCGGGAAGGCCTCCTGCCGCTGCGCGGGTCGGTCCTCATGGTGAGCGGCCGGGCGTCGTTCGAGCTGGTGCAGAAAGCGGTGATGGCCGGAATCCCACTGCTCGCGGCCGTCTCGGCGCCGTCCTCGCTCGCGGTGGACCTCGCGACGGAGAGCGGTCTCACCCTGGTCGGCTTCCTGCGCGGTACGTCGATGAACGTGTACACGGGTGACGAGCGGCTCGACCCGCTGCCTGTGGCCTGACGGCCGCCCCTGCCTCTGCCCTGACGGTCACCCCTGCCCGTGGCCGGGCGGGCGCCCCTGAGGGTCGCCCGCCCGGCCTGAGGGAAAGCCCCCGCAGCCCCTACGGGTCCCTACGGGGCGACCGCTCCGCTCTCCGCCCACTCGGACTTCGCCCCGGCCCCGGTCCCGGCCTCGTGCTTGCGCACCGTGCAGTGCAGCGAGTCGTCGATCACGTCGGCCACGATCGTGTCGCCGGGATCGGCCTCCCCGCCGAGGAGCAGCGAGGCGACGCGGTTGTCCAGTTCCGTCTGGATCGTGCGGCGCAGCGGGCGGGCGCCGAACTCCGGCTGGTAGCCGTGGGCGACGAGGAGCTTCTTCGCCGCCTCGGTGACCTCCAGAGTCATGCCCTGCGCGTGCACCCGGTGCTTGCTGCGGTCCAGGAGGTGCTCGACGATCTCCGACAGGTCCGCCTCGGTGAGGCTGTGGAAGACGATGATGTCGTCGATGCGGTTGAGGAACTCGGGCAGGAACCGCCCGCGCAGGTCCCCCATCAGCTCGTCCTTCAGCTCGGCGGCGTCGCCCTCGTGGGCGAGGATCCGGTGGGCGCCGATGTTGGACGTCATGATGACGACGCAGTGCCGGAAGTCGACCGTGCGGCCCTGACCGTCGGTGAGCCGTCCGTCGTCGAGGATCTGGAGCAGCGTGTTGAAGACGTCGGGGTGGGCCTTCTCCACCTCGTCGAACAGGACGACGCTGTACGGGTTGCGGCGGACCTTCTCGGTGAGCTGGCCGGCCTCCTCGTAGCCGACGTATCCGGGGGGCGCGCCGACGAGCCGGGCCACGGTGTGCTTCTCCTGGAACTCGCTCATGTCGAAGCGGATCATGCGGTCCTCGTCGCCGAAGAGCAGGTCGGCGAGGGTCTTGGCGAGTTCGGTCTTGCCGACGCCCGTCGGCCCGAGGAAGAGGAACGAGCCGACGGGACGGTTCGGGTCGCCCATGCCGGCGCGGCTGCGGCGCACCGCCTCGGAGACCGCGGTGACGGCCTCGTCCTGGCCGACGATCCTGGCGTGCATCTCGTCCTCCAGCTTGAGCAGCTTCTCCTTCTCGCTGGCGGTCAGCTGGGACACGGGGATGCCCGTACGGCGCGACACGATGTCGGCGATGTCGGAGGCGGTGACGGAGACGACGCCCTCGCGGCGTTCCTCGACGCCCGCGAGTTCGCCCTCACTCTCGGCGATCTGCCGCTTCAGGTCGGAGGCCTTCTCGAACTGCTCGGCGGCGACGGCCTGGTCCTTCTCGCGCCGCAGCTTGGCGAGTTGGTCCTCGCGGCTGACGACCTCGGTGGAACGGCCCGCGCTGCGCAGCCGTACGCGGGCGCCCGCCTGGTCCATCAGGTCGATGGCCTTGTCGGGCAGGAACCGGTCGCTGATGTAGCGGTCGGAGAGCTCGGCCGCCGCCGCCAGGGCGCCGTCGGCGAAGCGGACCTGGTGGTGGGCCTCGTAGGCGTCCCGCAGTCCTTCGAGGATCTGCACGGTCTCCTCGACGGTGGGCTCCGGGATCAGGACGGGCTGGAAGCGGCGCTCCAGGGCGGCGTCCTTCTCGATGTGCTTGCGGTACTCGTCGATCGTGGTCGCGCCGACGACGTGCAGCTCACCGCGCGCGAGGGCGGGCTTGAGCATGTTTCCGGCGTCCATCGAGCCCTCGCCCGTCGCGCCCGCGCCGACGACGGTGTGGAGTTCGTCGATGAAGACGATGATCTCGCCGCCGGCGTTCTGGACGTCCTCGATGACCTTCTTCAGGCGTTCCTCGAACTGGCCGCGGTACTGCGCTCCGGCCACCATGCCCGACAGGTCCAGGGAGACGACCCGCTTGTCCTTCAGGGTGTCGGGCACCTCCCCGGCGACGATCCGCTGGGCGAGGCCCTCCACGATGGCGGTCTTGCCGACGCCGGGCTCGCCGATGAGCACGGGGTTGTTCTTGGAGCGCCGGGAGAGGATCTCGATGGTCTGCTCGATCTCCTCGGCGCGGCCGACGACCGGGTCCAGTCTTCCGGCCTTCGCCTCCTCCGTGAGGTCCCTGCCGAACTCGTCCAGGGTCGTCGCCGGCTCCTTCGCCGCCGCCCGGGCGCCGCCGTCGGGTCCGGCCGCCCGGTCCGTGAGGCCGCGCAGCTTCTTCACATCGTGGTCGTCCGCGCCGAGCATCCGGGTGGCTCCCGAATCGGCGTCGTCGAGGAGGGCGGCGAGGATGTGCTCGGGGCCGATGTACGACACGCCCGCCCGCTGCGAGCGGGCGTAGGCGGCGGCCAGGGTGCGCTTGGCCGCCGGGGTGAGTCCGGGCTCGGAGGAGGGCTCGCCGGACTCCCGGGGCAGCACCTCGTCGAGCTGGGCCGCGAGCGCCTCGGGGTCGACCCCGACCTGGGCCAGCAGCCTGCGCGAGGGGTCGACCCGGGTCGCCGCCCACAGGAGGTGCTCGGTGTCGAGGTCGGAGGTGCCGTCCTCGACGGCCTTGCGGGCGGCCAGGTTGAGGAGTTCGTGCGAGGACTCGGTCAGCAGACGCCCGATCGGTACGCGTTGCACGGCGGGCGGCGACGACGCCGGTGACATTCCGAAGAACCGGTTCAGCATGTCGCTGAACGGGTCGGACGAACCGAAGGGTGAACCGAACGCCATCGACATCTCAGCTCCAGGGACGCATGGGGGGGCGAACCCACTCAAACGCGACGCCCTGGGCTCCGCAACCGGAACGGATACCCCTGAATCCCGGGCCACGACGGGGGTGCGGCCGGGCCGTGACGGGACCCCGGCGGGCCGCCGCCGGGCCGCGGGCGGCATCCCGACGAAGCCCGGGAGGGGCCGCCGACCACCTCACCGTTCCCCCTCGCCGTGGCGCCCGCGCCGACACGCCCGCCCACCCCGTACGGGCCGCAATCCCGGGCTCCGGCGCGCGCCCGTCGACGATGGCACCATGACGTCCGCGAACCCCCCGCACACCCCCGGCCCACAGGTCCGGGCCGGCAACCTCGTCCGGCGCCCCAAGCTGTGGCTCGTCCCCACCGTCCTGAGCTCCCTGGTCGCCCTGGGCCTCGCGTTCCTCTACATGGGCGGCATCCTCAACCCGAACGACAGCCTCCACCGACTGCCCATCGCCCTCGTCGACGCGGATCAGGGCCGCCCGCTGCCGGGGCAGAGCGAGAACCTGGGCCGGCAGATCACCGACGCCATCGCCGCCACCGGCTCCTCGAAGACCGACGTCGACTGGCAGCGGCTCGACCCCGCCCAGGCCCAGAACGCACTGGCCTCGGGGAAGGTCTACGGCGCCCTCGTCGTCCCGGAGGACTTCACCGCCTCCGTCGCGGCGCTGACCACGGAGCGGGCGAAGGTCCGGCCGACGCTCACCGTGCTCACCAACCCCGGGCTCGGCAGCCTGGGCTCGTCGATGGCGTCCCAGATCAACCAGGCCGCCGCCCACCAGGCCTCACTGACCCTCGGCAAGCAGCTCGCCGCCTCGCCCACCACCGCCTCCGCCGACTCCACGACCCGGCTGCTGCTGACCGACCCGGTGGGCGTCACCACCCGGGTCGGCCATCCGATCGGCCGGCACAGCGGCCTTGGCCTTTCGGCCTTCTACTACACGCTGCTCCTGGTCCTCGGCGGCTTCATCGGCGGCAACCTCGTCAACAGCGGCGTCGACACCGCACTCGGCTACGCGGACAGCGAGATCGGCCCCTGGCACTCCCGCCACCCCACGGTGCCGATCAGCCGCACCCAGACGCTCGTCCTCAAGATGCTCATGACGGCCGGCATCTCGGTCCTCACCACGACGCTCGTCATGGTGGCCACGATCGCGATCCTCGGCATGGACGCATCACACCTGCCGATGCTGTGGCTCTTCTCCTACTGCGCGACGACCGCCGTCGGTCTGGGCGTCCAGGCCATCAACGCCGCTTTCGGCGGCATCGGCCAGCTCGTCTCCATGTTCGTCTTCATCGCCCTGGCCCTCCCCTCCTCCGGGGCGACCGTGCCCCTGGAGGCCACCCCCGGCTTCTTCCGCTTCCTGAGCATCTTCGAGCCGATGCACCAGCTCAGCGCCGGGGTGCGGTCCATCCTCTACTTCGACGCCCGTGCGGACGCGGGGCTGGCGCGCGGCTGGATCATGATCGGCGTCGGCGTCGTCCTGGCCCTGGCCTTCGGACTCGCCATGACGCACTACTACGACCGCAGGGGCCTGCGCCGCCTCACCCCGCAGCCGGCCTGAGCAGATGTCCGGCCCCGCGTCCGCCCGATCCGGCTACCGCCAGTCCTCCCACGGCGGCTCTTCCGACTCGTCCATGTCGTAAGGCGGCTCTTCGTCGAACGAGAAGGAGTCAGGCCCGGGACCGGCATGGGCGGCGCTCGGGGCACTTGAAGTGCTCGGAGTGCTGGTCCCTGTGCCGGGGGCCTTGGCAGGAGCCTCGGCGGTGGCGGCCTTGGCGGTGGGCGCGACGGCCTTGCCGGCAGGAGCGGCGGCGGAAGAACCGCCCGCGCCCGCCCCGGCGCCGTGCTCCGCCAGCGCCTCCAGCACACCCTCGGCGTACTTCGTGAGCTTGGCCTCGCCCACGCCTCCGACGGTGCCCAGCTCCTCGACCGTGGCCGGGAGCAGCGTCGCGATCTCCCGCAGCGTCGCGTCATGGAAGACGACATACGCGGGCACGCCCTGCTCGCGGGCCGTCGCGGCCCGCCAGGCGCGGAGGGCCTCGAAGACCGGCACGGCGGCGGCGGGCAGGTCGACGGGCACGCGGGCGCCCTTGCCCGAGCGCGAACCGGACTCCTTGCGGGAGGCGGCGGCCGGAGCCTTCTCCTTCCGCATCGTGACGGTGCGGCGCCCGCCGAGCACCTCGCCGCTGCCCTCCGTGAGGACGAGCGTCCCGTAGTCGCCCTCCACCGTGAGGAGCCCGAGCGCGAGCAGCTGCCGGACGACACCGCGCCACTCGGCGGTCCCGAGGTCCGAGCCCACGCCGAAGACGGACAGCGCGTCGTGGTCGAACTGGATGACCTTGGCGGTCTTCTTGCCCTGGAGGATGTCGATGATCTGGCCGGCGCCGAACTTCTGGCGCCGTTCCTTGGCCAGCCGCCACACCGTGGACAGCAGCTTCTGCGCCGCGACCGTGCCGTCCCAGGACTCGGCCGGGGCGAGGCAGGCGTCGCAGTTGCCGCAGGGCTCGCCCGCCTGCCCGAAGTAGGCGAGCAGCCGCACACGGCGGCAGTCGACGGTCTCGCAGAGCGCGAGCATCGCGTCGAGGTGCATGCCCAGGGCCCGCCGGTGCTGCTCGTCGCCCTCGGACCCGTCGATCAGCTTGCGCTGCTGGACCACGTCCTGGAGGCCGTACGCCAGCCAGGCCGTCGCCGGTTCGCCGTCACGGCCGGCGCGACCGGTCTCCTGGTAGTAGCCCTCGACGGACTTCGGCAGGTCGAGATGGGCCACGAACCGCACGTCGGGCTTGTCGATGCCCATACCGAAGGCGATCGTCGCCACCACGACGACCCCGTCCTCCCGCAGGAAGCGGGCCTGGTTCGCCGCGCGCGTACGGGAGTCCATGCCTGCGTGGTACGGCACGGCGTCGATGCCGTTCTCCACGAGGAGCGCGGCGGTCTTCTCCACCGAGGACCGGGAGAGGCAGTACACGACTCCGGCGTCGCCCTGGTGCTCGGTGCGGATCAGTTCGAGCAGCTGCCTCTGCGGGTTATTCTTCGGGACGATCCGGTACTGGATGTTGGGCCGGTCGAATCCGGCGACGAAGTGCCGGGCCTCCTCAAGACCGAGCCGCGCGGCGATCTCCTTGTGGGTGGCCTCGGTGGCCGTCGCGGTCAGCGCGATGCGCGGCACCTTCGGCCAGCGCTCGTGCAGCATGGAGAGCGCCAGGTAGTCGGGCCGGAAGTCGTGGCCCCACTGGGCGACGCAGTGCGCCTCGTCGATCGCGAACAGCGACACCTTGCCGCGGTCGAGGAGCCGCTGCGTGCCCTCGGTCCGCAGCCGCTCGGGGGCCAGATAGAGCAGGTCGAGCTCGTCGGCGAGGAAGGCCTGCTCGACGGCCTGCCGCTCGTACGGGTCCTGCGTCGAGTTCAGGAATCCGGCCCGCACCCCGAGGGCCTTGAGCGCGTCCACCTGGTCCTGCATGAGGGCGATGAGCGGCGAGACCACCACACCGGTGCCGTCCCGGACCAGGGCCGGGATCTGGTAGCAGAGCGACTTGCCGCCACCGGTCGGCATCAGTACGAGGGCGTCGCCGCCGTCGACGACCTGCTCGATGATCTCCTGCTGCTCCCCTCGGAAGGAGCTGTAGCCGAAGACGCGGTGGAGCACCCGCGCTGCGTCGGAGATCTCGGCGGATTCGTCGGTGAGAACCATTCGTCAAGCCTATAGGCCTGGAAGGACACCCCGGCCGGGTCCGCCGCAACCTGTGGACAACCACCCGAGGCAACGCCCGGGGCGCGTACGACGTCTTTCAGGCCGGCACCACCGGGTGGGACCTCCCCGGCCGGGGGAACAGGACAGGACACACGATGAGCGACAAGGCCCGCACCCTCTTCGACGCGCTCGACCTCGACCGGGACGGCACCCTGACGCGTACCGAGGTCATCCTCGCGCTCCAGGCCAAGGGCCCGACGCTCGCGGCGCAGGGCGTGATCCCGCTCTGGGGCGTGGGGAACGCGGACGACGCCTCGGCCCTCTTCGACGAGGCGGACCTCAACGGCGACCGCGTGCTGAGCTTCGAGGAGTTCGCGGGCCTGGTGAACCGCCGCTTCGGCTGGTGACCCGGACCTCCGTACGACCGGCAGGGCGGCCCGCGCGCCGTGACGCGGTACCGCCCTGCCGTTGGCCGCCATGCGCTGCACCGCGCTGCTCGTGCTGCACCGGCTGCTCTGTACTGCCCGGGGCCGCCCCGTACCGATCAGGAGATCTCGGGGAGCACTCCGGCGACGGGCGCGGCCAGGTCGGTGAGCTGGCGGAGCTGGTTGAGGTCGTTCACGCGGTTGAGCCCGCCCAGCTGACCGGCGATCCCGGGGAACTGCTCGCGGGACTCGGCGGGAATCCCGGTGGTGGAGATGGCGTCGAGCTCGCTGATCGGGTTGATCGGCGGGCCGAGCGGGCTGGTGGTGGCGACGGCCTGGGCCGCGGAGGCGCCGAGGCAGGAGAAGGCGGCGGCCACGGCCAGTACGGAGGTGATGCGTCGGGTAGAAGTCACACCCTCACAACGGCCCGCCCCGCCGACGGACACGGCTCCCCACCCGTACGGGCCGCCCGCCGCATCCCTGACACGGCCGCCGCACCTCCCGTACGGGCCGATACACCTCCCTTACGGGCCGCCACCCATCCCCTACGGTCTCCTCCCGTACGAGAAGTCACACCTCCCGTACGGGGTGCTTGCTCAGGATCGAGACTCGGTTGAACGCGTTGATGGTGATCGCCACCCAGACCACCGCGGACAGCTCGTCGTCGTCCAGCACCTCGCGGGCCTCGTCGTAGGCCCGCTCCTGCGCACGGGCGTCGGCGGGGTCGGTGGTGGCCTCCGCCAGGGCGAGCGCCGCGCGCTCCCGGGGCGTGAACAGCTCGGTGTCCCGCCAGGCGGGAAGCACGCCGAGGCGGCGCGTCGTCTCGCCCGCGCGAAGCGCGGCCCTGGTGTGGACGTCGAGGCAGGAGGCGCAGCCGTTGATCTGTGACACCCGCAGGTTGACGAGTTCCACGAGGATGCGGTCGAGGCCGGCCTCCGCGGCCGTCGCGCGGACGGCGTCGGCCGTCCTGACGAGGGCCTGGTAGGCCGCCGGACTCTGCTTGTCGAGGTAGATCCGCCGGCCGCCAAGGGCCTGTGTCACGTCGCTCACGATGCGCTCCTTCGGCGAGCCCGTGCGCGTCACGGGTTCTGGAGCTATGATCACCCATAATTGTTGAAAGCGAAACTACATCGCACTGCGCGAGAGGGGTCGGGCATGCACGACACCGAGGTCGAGATCCTCACCGCCCGGGACGTACCGCTGGGCGGACCGCGCGCCATGACCGTACGACGCACCCTGCCCCAGCGGTCACGCACGCTGATCGGCGCCTGGTGCTTCGCCGATCACTACGGCCCCGACGAGGTCGCGGAGTCCGGCGGCATGGACGTCGCTCCCCACCCGCACACCGGTCTGCAGACGGTCAGCTGGCTGTTCAGCGGCGAGATCGAGCACCGCGACAGCCTGGGCAGTCACGCGATCGTACGGCCCGGCGAGCTGAACCTCATGACCGGCGGCCACGGCATCAGCCACACCGAGGTCTCCACCCCCGGCACCACCGTCCTGCACGGAGTGCAGCTCTGGGTGGCGCTGCCGGAGGAACACCGCCACACCGACCGCGACTTCCGGCACCACGCCCCGGAGCCGGTGCGCCTCGACGGCGCCGAACTCCGGGTGTTCCTCGGCACGCTGGCCGGCGACACCTCCCCGGTGCCCACCTTCACCCCGCTCCTCGGCGCCGAACTGCTCCTCGACGCGGGCGCCACGCTCACCCTCACCGTCGACGCGTCCTTCGAGCACGGCCTGCTCGTCGACGAGGGAACCGTCCTCGTCGACGGCGCACGGGTGCGTCCCGCCGAACTCGGCTACGTCGGCACCGGACACGAGACCCTGACCCTCACCAACGAGTCCGACCGCCGGGCGCGGGCCGTCCTGCTCGGCGGCACGCCCTTCGACGAACGGATCGTCATGTGGTGGAACTTCATCGGCCGCAGCCACCAGGACATCGTCGAGGCCAGGGACGCCTGGGAGCGGGCCTCCGAACGCTTCGGCCACGTCGACGGCTACCCGGGCGACCGCCTCCCCGCCCCGATCCTCCCGAACGCGGCCCTCACACCGCGCGGCAACCCGCCTCGCGGCTGACCCCGTAGCCCACTCCCTCTCCCCCCACCCCTCTCCCCCACCTCGACGAATCAACGAAAGGCCCGCCATGAGCGAGCAGGAGACCACCCCCCGGAACACCCCCGTCGTCCGGCACGTCGAGCCCCGGCACCGCTACGAGATCCTGGTCGAGGAGCAGCGCGCCGGCCTCACGGCGTACCGGGACCGCGACGACCGGCGCGTCTTCTTCCACACCGAGATCGACGACGCGTACGCGGGCCAGGGCCTCGCCTCGATCCTCGTCAAACAGGCCCTCACGGACGTACGCGCCTCCGGGATGCGGATCGTGCCCGTCTGCCCCTACGTGGCGAAGTTCCTGAAGAAGCACGAGGAGTTCGCGGACATCACGGACCCGGTGACCCCCGAGATCCTCCAGTGGCTGGAGGCCCGCCTGGCCCGTTGACCCCAGCCGCCACGGGAACCCCGACCGGCCCGGGGATCCGGGCCGGTCCCGTCCGTCCCGCCCCGGCGGAGTCGTACGCCGGGGTAGTGCGCCCACGCCCCGGACAACCCGCACCTGGCGGAGCAGTTGACCCGGCGGTCCGCCCAGGGGCCGACGTACCGGTACACCAACGTCGACAACCGGTGGCGGCCCTACCGTCCATGACGTCCTCCCCCGCCGTCCTGTCGGCGGGGACCGGGATAATGGGACCCCTCGGGCTCCCCGGACACACGGGGTCACGGCCCGGCCGACCGGGAGAGACGGACGAGGGATCGATGACACTCGAAGAGGGCCGGCGAGTGAGGCTGGCGACGGACCTCAGGCTGACCGGTGCGGTCACACGGGCCGACGGGTCCGCCACGGCCGCTGAGGCGGAGGCGGGTACGGGAGAGGCCGCCTTCGCCGGATTCCTGGCACTGGCGGCGGGCCTCGAAGGCACCGTCGAGCGCGTGGACACCCACGAGAGGCGGCAGAGCGACGCCGCCCGCGAGTACGAACGGCTCAAGTCCCTCCTGGACGGCTTCGGGCACCAGATGCCGCCGGAGAGCCGGAGCCGGCTGGAGGAGCAGATCGGCGCCCTGGAGCCCGAGTGGACCGCCTACCAGCGGGAACGGACCCGGGTGACCGTCCGCGTGCGCTTCGACAACGGATTCGTGCTCGACGAGGCCCCCGAGGACGCCTTCACCGAGTCCTGACCCCGTACGGCTCGGGCAGCGGCCAGGCGCCGGGGTAGGGCACGCGCAGTGTCTCGGGCGGGGTCGGGCTGTGGTCGGCGGCGGCATGGAACCGGCCGTCGCGCAGGACGGTCGCGCCGCTGGCGAGCATGCTCGTGACCAGGTCGGCGGCGAGCGCCTCGGGGCCGATGCCGAGGAGACGCGCGGCGTCGGTCAGCCAGGCGCGGGCGTGCAGATACGGCTCCACCTCGTCGGCCGGGATGCCGCCGCGGATCATCAGGGCGAACGCGAAGATGCGCCGGGCCCCGTACCGGACCGCCCCTTCGGGGTCGTCGACGAGACGCCGTCCCCGCCGCAGCGCCGCCGCGAGGGCCCTGGCCGGGTCTGCGGGGACCGGGCCGTGGGACGGCAGGATCACACGGGGTTCGAGGTCGGCGAGCCGCTGGAGCGAGGCGAGTGCGGTGGTGGCCACGTCGGGCCCGTCGAGGGCGAGGTCGACCCAGCCGACGTCGTAGTCCGAGAGCGCGTCCCCGACCACGAGGAGCCGCTCTTCGGGCTGCCACAGGGCGAGATGGCCCGGGGTGTGCCCCGGCGTGCGGACGACCTCCCAGTCCGTGTCGCCGAGCCGGAGGACCTGGCCGTCGTCGAGAGCCACGTCGACCGTGTACGGCGGTACGGGCTGGTCCAGGTACTCGGCGGAGCAACAGCCCGCGTCCCGGCGGGTGATGGCCTCCGCCTCGGGGGCCCCGGCGGCGATGGCGGCTCCGCCGGCCTGGAGGAGGGCGTTGCCGCCGACGTGGTCGGAGTGCCAGTGGGTGTTCACGACCAGATCGACCCGGCCGGTCCGCGCACGGACCCATGCGGCGGTCTCCTCGGCGTGACCGACGAACCCGCTGTCGATCAGGGCGGGTCGACGCCCGTACAACAGGATCGTGTTGGCGTTCGGGAAGGGCCGCTCCCACCAGGTCAGCCAGGACGGCAGTGCGGGACGGGGGTTCATCGGGGGCTCCTGATCACGAGGATCATCCTCGCACCGGGGGGCGGGGGACGGCCAGAGCGACCGCGACGGGGGCCCACCCGGTCGAGGGCGACGAGCACCGCGAGGACTCCGGCTCCAGGTCGGCCTGTTAGGCCCGCAACTGGCGCAGAATCCGGTAGTGGTTCCGGTACGGACCGGGTATCGCCGGCCAGACGACGAGGAGCCGCCGCCCGCCCTCACCGCCCCGGGGCTCCCGCCGAGCCTCGGCGACCGCCTGCCGCCGGACCTCCGCCCCCGGAGCCTCGTCGCGGCGCGGCCCGTCGAGGGCGTTCCGGCTCTCCTAGGGGGAGAGCCGTACGGGGTGCCGCCGACACACACAGTGAGCGCCGACCGCACGGAATCGCGATCCACCGCCGAACGCCGGCCCGGCATCCCCGGCCGGGCGGGCGGTCCGCCGGGGCGGCGAACTCCTTGTCGCCCTGCGTCCGGTGCCGTCCAGCCGGGCCGTCGCCTTCGCCACTCCTTCATGGAGGACCAGGAACCCGCACTTCCGGAAGGGCGGCCCACTTCACGAAGGGCCGGAGTCCGGCCACAGGAAACGACCGAGGGGCCGTTTCAGATCACTCTGAAACGGCCCCTCGAATTCCGACTTTCTCAAGTCGGGACGACAGGATTTGAACCTGCGACCCCTTGACCCCCAGTCAAGTGCGCTACCAAGCTGCGCCACGTCCCGGCGCCCGTCTGACCTGGGGTTTCCCCTGGCTGAACGCGCATGAGAACAGTACCGCACTTTCCCCGGTGGTCACGAACCCCTTTCCGGGTGCCTCGGACGCGAGGACACGCGTAGGGGTGCGCGTCACTCTCCGTAGCGCAACGGAGGCGCGGCGCATTGGACGGAGCGGCGACCGGCGGGCTTCCGGGATGAACCGTCTTGGGTACGGAAGGGGCCCCTGTGGCGAACAGGAGGTTTCGTGGGCATATGCCGGAGAGTCCTTTGCCGTTGGCATGTGGCAGAAAGAAGCCCAAGCGGAATCCCGGGCTCATCGACCCCAGCAGGGCGGGACCACCGGAAACACAGTCGCTCCCGATCGTCAACCGTTCGGGTTTCGGACAAATCTCGTGGCGATATTGCTCCCTCCTGGAAAGATCAACACCATGAAGTGTCGGCCTGTTCGGGACGGGACCACTGCCGATGCACCACCTGGCCGGACGACCGACCAGGCGTTTCGCAGGGGAGGAACTCGGATGGACGCCTACTTCAGCAGTCGGCTGCATCATCAGCTCAGGGAGACGGTCCGCGACTTCGCGGAGCGGGAGGTCCGGCCGCGGATAGCCGAGATGGAGGCGTCCCGGACGGTCCACCACGAGCTGTCCCGGCTGATCGCCGAACAGGGCTGGCTGGGCGCGACCATCAACCAGGAGTACGGCGGCATGGGCGCCGGGCATCTGGCGAAGACCATCATCATCGAGGAGCTGTCCCGGGTCAGCGGCGCCATGGGCGCCATGGTCCAGGCCTCCCAGCTGGGCACCGCCAAGATCGTCCACTTCGGCAGCGACGAGCAGCGCAAGACCTGGCTCCCGGCCATCGCCGCGGGCGAGTGCCTGCCGACCATCGCGGTCACCGAGCCCGAGTCCGGGGGGCACGTCCTCGGCATGACCGCCAGCGCGGTTCGGGACGGCGACGACTACATCCTCAACGGCAGCAAGGTCTTCGTCGGCAACAGCCATGTCGGCGATCTCCACGGCGTCGTGGTCAGGACCGGTCCCGGTTCGAAGGGACTCACCGCCTTCCTGGTCGAATCCGATCGCCCCGGTTTCAGGACCGGTCCGCAGCAGGAGGCCATGGGTCTCCACGGCTTCAGCTTCGGCGAGCTGATCTTCGAGAACTGCCGGATCCCGGCCGCCAACCGCCTGGGCGACGAGGGCGACGGACTCTCCGTCGCGTACTCCTCCAGCGTTCTGTACGGACGGGCCAACCTCACGGCCGTCTCGCTCGGCATCCACCAGGCGATCCTGGACGAGACCACCCGCTTCGCCTCCGAGCGCATCCGCTACGGCAAGCCGCTCCACGACCTCCCCACGGTCAAGCTGAAGCTGGGTCAGATGCAGTCCCGCCTCATGACCGCCCGGCTCTCCGCGTACCACGCCGTGCACCTGCTCGACCAGGGGCTCTCCTGCGACGCCGAGCTGATGAACGCCAAGCTCGTCAACGTCGAGTCGGCGATCGACTCCGGGCGCAACGCCATGGAGATCCACGCCGCCGCCGGCCTCTTCACCGACCGCGCCATCGAGCGCTACCTCCGGGACGCCCACCACATCTTCGCCCCGGCGGGCACCTCCGACATCCAGCTGTTGCGGCTGGCCGAGGTCGCCCTCGGCCAGGACAAGGGAAGCTGGTCGGAGCGGCTGTCCGAACTGGTCCGCACCCCGGACCCGGAGCCCGTCCACGCCTGACCTCGCACCCCGGATCCAGCACCCGTCCGCGCCCGACCGCGCCCCGGACCCGGCACCCGTCCGCGCCCGACCCCCCGCGCGTCGCGCCTCGACATGCCGGGAGCCCCGATACGGCCGATGCCGTACCGGGGCTCCCCGTGTCCCGGACGCCGAGGGTCAGAACATCCCGTCCTCGCGGCGGTTGATCTGCTCCATCAGCTCCGCCGCCATCGTCTTGATCGTCTCCAGTCCGGCGCGCCCCCACGGCCGTACGTCCGTGTCGACCACGCAGATGGTGCCGAGCGCGACGCCCGTACGGTCTATCAGCGGCGCCCCCATGTACGAGCGGATGCCGATCTCGTCCACGACCGGGTTCCCCGCGAAGCGCGGGTAGTCGCAGACGTCCTCCAGGACCAGCGCCTTCCGCCGCACGACCACGTGCGGGCAGTAGCCGTGGTCACGGGCCATGAACCGGCCGACACCACCGGCGCCGGCCGCGGCGGCACCGAGGTCGCTGCCGGAGTGGGTGCCCTCCGGGGTGTGCAGGCCGGCGAAGAACTGCCGGTTCTCGTCGATGAAGTTGACCATCGAGAACGGGGCACCGGTGACCTCGGCGAGGCGGTGGGCGAACTCGTCGAACGCCGGTTCCGGCCGCTCCCCGAGACCGAGTTCGCGCAGCCGCTGCACACGGGCGGGCGCGTCCTTGTCGACGGGCGTCAGCAGGAGGTGACCGGTCGGGTCGTACGTCATGGCGTGGCTCCGTAGCTCGGCGCGGCGGCCGGGAGGGTGGTGAGCAGATGCTGTACGAGTGTCAGCAGGGTGCGGATGCCGGAGCTGGAGATCCGGGCGTCGCAGAGGACGACCGGCACCTCCGGCTTGAGGTCGAGGGCAGACCGGATCTCGTCCGGTTCGTAGCGGTAGGAACCGTCGAACTCGTTGACCGCGACGACGAACTGGATGCCCCGCCGCTCGAAGAAGTCCACGGCGGAGAAGCACTCCTGGAGTCTGCGGGTGTCGGCGAGGACGACCGCTCCGAGCGCTCCCTCGGAGAGTTCGTCCCACATGAACCAGAAGCGCTCCTGGCCCGGGGTGCCGAAGAGGTAGAGGACGTGGCGGTCGTCGAGCGTGATGCGGCCGAAGTCCATCGCCACGGTCGTCGTGGTCTTGGACTCCACGCCCTCCAGGCTGTCGGTGGCGGCGCTGACCGAGGTCAGCAGCTCCTCGGTGCTCAGCGGTTCGATTTCGCTGACCGCGCCCACGAGGGTCGTCTTGCCCACGCCGAATCCGCCGGCCACCAGGATCTTGAGCGCGGTGGGAAAGGCGTCGGTCGTGGCACTGTCGTGGCGCTCAGAGCCGTTGTCGTAGGCCATCGAGCACTGCCTCCAGCAAGGAACGGTCGGTTGGGTAGGCGTGGAATCGGGGGGCGCGGGCGGTGATCGCCCCGCAGTCCACGAGGTCGGAGAGCAGGACCTTGGTGACCACGGCCGGAAGCCGTAAGTGCGCCGCGATCTCCGCCACCGAGGTGGGCCCGCCGCACAGCCCGAGGGCCAGGCTGTGCTCGGGACCCATGTGGGCCTGGGGTGACGAGCCGGTCGCCATCACCATGGACAGCAGGTCCAGGGCGGTGGTGGGCTGGGTCCGGCCACCACTGACCGTGTACGGGCGGATCAGCCGGCCGGCCGCGTCGTCGAGCCAGGGCCCATCCTGAGCGGACGTCACCTTCACCGGCCGCGGCCACCGACCGCGCCGGCCGCCTGCCGCGCCGGGGTGACCAGATACGGCCGGACGCTCTTGACGAGCATCGCCATCTCGTATCCGAGGACAGCCGCGTCGGCCTCGCGCCCCGCGAGGACCGCGAGGCAGGTGCCGGAGCCCGCCGTGGAGACGAACAGGAGGGTGGAGTCCAGCTCCACGACCACCTGCCGCACCTCGCCGCCGTCACCGAACCGGGCGCCCGCGCTGCGCCCGAGCGAGTACAGCCCGGAGGCGAGCGCCGCCATGTGGTCGGCGGCGTCGGGGTCGAGACCGTGCACGGACTTCACGAGGCCGTCGGAGGAGAGCAGAACCGCGTTGCGGGTGTACGGGACCCGCTGGACCAGGCCGCTCAACAGCCAGTCGAGATCCGAGGAATGGCCGGTCGGCACATTGCTCGCCATGGTGATCTACTCCTTGTGCGCGTCGCCTGGACGCAGCGATTCATGGGGGGCGGGCTGGGACTCGGCGAGACCGATGCCGCGTTGGAACGCGGCCATCAAGCCGGGGTCGTGCAGGGCGTGCTCCTCGGGCTTGCGGGCCACGGGTTCGTCGCGCAGCTGCGGGACGATGTGCTCCTGGGCGCGCCGCTTGGGGAGCAGCGGGCGGCCGTTGGACTCGGGCGCCGGGGGCAGCGGCGAGAGGAGCGAGGCGGGCGGACCCGAGCGGTCGGCGCCGGCGGGCTGTGCCGGTACGGCGGGCGCGTGGCCGGAATCGCCGTAGCCGTCGGTCGCGGACGCGTGGCCGGACTCCCGGTACCCGTCGGTCGCGGGCGCGTGGCCGTAGTCGTCGGTCGCGAGGGTGCGGCCGGACTCGCCGTAGCCGTGGGCCGCGGGGGCGTGGCCGTGCTCCCCGTATCCGCTCGGAGCGGACGTACGGTCCACGTCCCCGTAACCTCCCGTGGCGGACGTACGGTCCACGTCGCCGTACCCGCCGGCGACGGAGGTGCGCTCGGGGTCCCCGTAGCCGCCGGTGCCGGTGGTGCGGGTCGGGTCGCCGTACACGCCCGGCTGCGCGCCGCTCCCCGTACCCGTACCCGGGTAGGCGAGCGGGGCGGGGGTCTCCTCGTGGCGGGCGGCGGCCCGCTCCGGGGAGGGCGTGGACGGCGGTACGGGTGCCGTGCCGGCCGTGGGGCCCATGACCAGGGGCGCGGGCACCTGGGGGTGCGCCGGGGCCGTCACAGGCGTGGCGGGCGCGGGCCGCGAGGCCGTCGGGGGCTGCATCTGCACCTGGTTCGGCGGGACCGCCGAGGAACCGGCGGTCGCGGCGGCCTGGCGCTCGTGCTGGGCCAGCCCCTCCGGGTCGGCGCCGAGGAGGCCCTGCGGGAGGACCAGGACGGCCTGGACCCCGCCGTAGATGTTGGACTGGAGGCGTACGTTGATGCCGTGCCTGCGGGCCAGCGCCGAGACGACGAAGAGTCCGATGCGGCCGTCCTGGAGCAGGTGCGCGACGTTGACCTGGTCGGGGTCGGCGAGCAGGGCGTTCATCTTGTTCTGCTCGGTGACGGGCATGCCGAGACCGCGGTCCTCGACCTCGATCGCGAGTCCGGCCGTGACGTACTGCGCGCGGAGCAGCACCGTGGTGTGCGGCGCGGAGAACAGCGTGGCGTTCTCGACGAGTTCGGCGAGGAGGTGGATGACGTCGGCCACGGCGTGGCCCCGGAGCGTACCGTCGATCGGCGGTACGAGCTTCACGCGCGGGTACTGCTCGACCTCGGCGATCGAGGAGCGCAGCACCTCGGTCATGGTGACCGGGTTCGACCACTGGCGGCGGGAGATGGCGCCACCGAGGACGGCGAGGTTCTCGGCGTGGCGGCGGATGCGGGTGGCGAGGTGGTCGACGGTGAACAGGCCCTTGAGCAGGTCGGGGTCCTCGACCTCGTTCTCCAGCTCGTCGAGGAGCTGGATCTCGCGGTGGACGAGGGACTGCAGGCGCCGGGCGAGGTTGACGAAGACCTCGACCTTCTGTTCGTTTCCGACGCTGCTGGAGAGCTTCGACGCCTGCACGACGGCGGCCACGGCGGCCTCGTGAGAGCGCGTCAGTTCCTGGGAGAGCAGGTCGAACTCGTCGCCGCCGGAGCTCGTCGGCAGCGCGGGGCGGGGCGGGATGGCCTCCCCCGTGCGCAACTGTTCCAGAACCGTGCGCAGCTCGCCCTGTCCGACCGCGCTGGAGCGGCGCAGGGCGTTGCAGCGGTCGAGCACCGCCTTGGCGGCGCGGTCCGCGCCGAGCGCCGCGGCGGTCACGGAGGCGACCGTGAGGGCGGCGGCTCCGGTGAGCGCGGCCCAGAGGCCGGGGGTGGGGCTGGCGCCGGTGGAACGGATGGTGAAGAGGACGGCCGCCGCCCCGCCCAGTGCCACCGCGACGGCGGGGAGCACCGAGGTGCGGAGGAGTTGGGGCCGTATGCGGGCTTCCGCGGTGTGCGGCGCGGGGGGCTGTGCCGGGGGGGTGCTGGGGTTGCCGGGGGCGGAGCGGGCGCCTGACCGGCCGTGCCGCCCGCCCTCGCGTCGATCGGACCGCGAGGCGGGTGCGCGAAGTTGAGACATGAGTGTCCTTGGTACGTGCCCAGGAATCGGCGTTGCGGGGGTCGCTTATGTACTTCTTCGATGGGTGGAGACGGGGGGTGGAGACGGTGGTGGACGACGGCGGTGCGATGAGCCTACCGATGATCAGCAACCACACACTGTAGTCGTCAACCATTCATGTGCGGTGCGCAGTTGGCAAACTTACCCGTTGACCTGCCCGCTCCGGTATCGCCCCCCGTATGACCGGCCGAGAAGCATCGGCCGAAACTCGACGACGTGGCGCGGAAGACCCATTCGGGGACGGGAGCGGGCGGGAACGGAAGGGGGCGGAGGCGCCCTCACACCTCCGTCCTCTGCGGAAATCGCCCCCGACCGGAATCCCCCGGCAAGGGCGCGGACCCGACCGGCCCGCCCGCGCGCCAGGGTGTCCGCGCGGCCTCCGGCACCCCCGGCCCGCGTCGGTTCCGGGCCCCCCGGACGACCGGCCGATGCCTGCGTCGGCGTTCACTTCCGCGTCGACGCCACCGGCACCGGTGAGCGCACCGTCACTTTCGGTGACGAGGGGTTCGCTCCAGCCCCTCGCGGGGACTCGGGCGACCGGACGCCACCACGCGGTGTCGGGCACCCGCTCGGCACCCGGCTCGAAGGGCCGGCCGGGGATCGGCAGGGCGATCCGCTGGATGGCGCCCGCGGCGGCCTCCACCGCGCCCTCCCCCGGCTCGGCCCACGGGTGCGGGGCGAGGTTGAAGGTGCCCCAGTGGATCGGCAGCATCACACCGGCGGGGCCGCCGCCCTGGAGGTCCAGATGCGCCCGCATGCCCTCCGGGTGACGACGAGCATCGTGACCCACTCGACCAGAGCATGAGGGAGGTCGAGTGCGGCAGGACAGGGAACCAACAGGGCTCCTGTGCCGGTGGCTTGAGACGCCGAACGCCTCCCTCAACGGCACGGGGGCCTTGTGCGTTGTGGCCTTCATCTCGACCTCACCGGCGTCACCCGATCAGTGGCCACGCTGAAGACGCTCAGTGTTCTCGGCAGCTTGATGATCTACTGCTTAGCGTGACCGTGCGCGCGGATGCTTGGTTTGAAGGCTTTCGCCGGAGAGTAGTGGGACTGCGATGAGTGAACTGACCAAGCCCGAGATCCACCTTCCGGAGGGGGCCGCTCCCGACGAGCTGGCTGTTCGCGACCTCGTCGTCGGGGATGGGGTCGAGGCCAAGCCCGGGAGGGTTGTCCGGGTTCATTACGTCGGCGTCACCTTCGAGTCCGGGAAGGAGTTCGACTCCTCCTGGGACCGGGGGCAGCCGTTCAAGTTCGCGCTGGGCGGTGGCAGGGTCATCAAGGGCTGGGACCGCGGGATCAGGGGGATGAAGGTCGGTGGTCGGCGCGAGATCATCGTTCCTCCGCGTCTCGGGTACGGCAACCAGTCCCCCTCGTCGTTGATCCCTGCGGGCTCGACGCTCGTCTTCGTGGTGGACCTGCTCTCCGTCGCCGTCTGAGGGGCGCCGGCTCTGACGGGACGCGGGGGCGGTGGCCCTGTCGGCCACCGCCCCCGCGTCCGGGACTACCTGCGTCAGATGTGGACCTGGCTCGCCGGTACGCCGACGCCGGTGGCGATCACGCCCGCCGCCGTCCAGCCGCCACTGAGTGCCGCGCCGTTGTTCGTCCAGGCCTGGACCGAGCCGTCCGCGGCCACTGCCAGGTAGTCCGCCCGGCCGTCGCCGTTGGCCTCGGCGAAGACGGGCTGCGTCCCGACGGCTCCGAGCGCCGGGGCGTAGGCGCCGAGTGCCGTCCAGCCGCCGTTGCCGTTGCCGCCCTGGTTCAGCCAGGCCTTCGCCGACCCGTCCGACGCCAGCGCCACGTAGTCGGCGCGACCGTCCGCGTTCAGGTCCGCGAACCGGACCAGCGAACCGGTCGCACCCGTGCCGGAGGCGTACGTCCCCAGTGCCGTCCAGCCGCCGTTGCCGTTGCCGCCCTGGTTCAGCCACGCCTTGACCGACCCGTCGGCGGCGACCGTGAGGTAGTCCGCCCGGCCGTCCGCGTTCAGGTCCGCGAACCGGACCTGGTCGCCCGGCGAGCCGGTGCCCGAGGCGTACGTTCCCAGCTCCGCCCAGCCACCGCGCCCGACGCCGCCCTGGTTCAGCCACGCCTTGACCGACCCGTCGGCGGCGACCGTGAGATAGTCCGCCCGGCCGTCCGCGTTCAGGTCCGCGAACCGCACCTGCGAACCCGGGGCTCCGGTCGTCGTGGCGTACGTCCCCAGCGGTGTCCAGCTTCCCGGGGTGCCGTTGTTCAGCCAGGCCTGCACCGAGCCGTCCGCCGCGACCGTCAGGTAGTCGTCCCGGCGGTCGGCGTTGATGTCGGCGAAGCGCAGGTCCGCGACCGGCGCGCCGACGCCGGAGGCGAACGTGCCGACCGTCGTCCAGCCACCCCCGCCGACGCCGGTGCCGTCACCGCCCTTGTTCAGCCACGCCCGTACCGCACCGTTCGCCTCGACCACGACGTAGTCCGCGCGACGGTCGGCGTCGATGTCCGCGAATCGTACGGCCGAGCCGAGGGCATCGGTACCCGCGGCGATCTGGCCCGCGTCGGTCCAGCCGGCCGTGCCCGCACCCCCCTTGTTGAGCCACGCCCGCACGGCGCCCACGGCATCGACGGCGAGGTAGTCCGCGTACGCGTCGCCGTTGACGTCGGCCAGCCGGATCTGGTCTCCGGGTACTCCCACTCCGGAGGCGATCTGCCCGACGCCGGTCCAGCCGGCCGTGCCCGTACCGCCCTTGTTCAGCCACACCCGCAGGGCGCTGTTCGGGTCGACGACGACGTAGTCGGCGTACTTGTCGCCGTTGATGTCGGCGAAGCGGACCTCGCCGCCGGCCAGCGTCACCCCGGAGGCGATCTGCCCGGCGCTGGTCCAGCCCGCTGTTCCTGTGCCG
Organism: Streptomyces sp. P9-A4; assembly: GCF_036634195.1. NCBI lineage: Bacteria > Bacillati > Actinomycetota > Actinomycetes > Kitasatosporales > Streptomycetaceae > Streptomyces > Streptomyces sp. P9-A4. The sequence goes on along the minus strand of NZ_JAZIFY010000001.1, from coordinate 6,513,223 downwards.
CCCTTGTTCAGCCAGGCGCGCACGGCTCCGCCCGGGTCGACGACGAGGTAGTCGCTGTAGCGGTCGCCGTTGATGTCCGCGAAGCGGACCTGGCCGCCGTTCAGCGGGACGCCGGTGGCGATCAGGCCTGCTTCGGTCCAGCCCGCCGTGCCCGTACCGCCCTTGTTCAGCCACGCCCGCACGCCGCCCGCCGCGTCGACCGTGAGGTAGTCGGCGTAGCCGTCCGCGTTGACGTCGACCTGGTAGTCGCCGAGTCCGGCGCGCGGGGGCGCGGGGCGCACCGTCACGGTGTCGCTGATCCAGCCGGCGCGGGCGGCCGTGTCGATGCCTCCGGCGAAGGCGGTGGCCATCTTGGTGTAGCCGGTGTTGTTCGGGTGGAGCCGGTCGGAGATGTCGGCGTTGGTCAGCGCGCCCATGCTGACGAGCGTGACCTTGTCGCCCCGGTCCTGCCGGGCCTTGACGATTCCGGGGAGCTGCGCGTTGTACGCGTTGACGCGGGTCTGGACCGTCGGTGAGGTGGAGGGGACGAGCGTGGCCACGACGACGGTGGTCTGCGGGGACGCCGCGGTGATCTGGTCGATGAGGGCGGCGAGGCGGGCCGGGGCGGATGCGACGGCGTTGTCGCGGTCCATGTCGTTGGTGCCGATGTGCAGCAGGACGACATTGGGCTTGGCCGCCTCCAGCCAGCTGTCGACGTTCGCGGCGATGCCGTCGATGAGCCAGCCCGAATGACCCTCGTGGTCGATGTCCGGGAGCTGGCCTTCGCGTTGGGAGCCGACGAAGTCGAGAGTGTCGGCCCGGCCGGTCAGCATCGGCCAGAGCGGGGCCCGGTAGCCGGATCGGGTGGAGCTGCCGACCCCGAGCGTGATGGAGTCGCCGAGCGGCATCACGGACAGGCGCGGCACGTGCCAGTTCTCGCCCTGACTGTCGGGTGTGCCTCCGTAGCCGGGGGTGTCGGGGTGGTACGTGTACTGGTTCAGCGCCTCGACCGTCGCGCGTACGCCGCCCAGGTGGAAGTGGTCCACGGCGAGGAAGTTGGGCTTCTTGCGGGCGGCCGGCCGGCAGAACTTCTTCAGCCGCTCCAGCACCTGCTGGTTGTCCGAGGACGCGCGGGTCGTGAACGGCATGTCACGGAAGTGGTTCATCACGAACAGCCGGCGGAAGTGCTTCTCCTCCTTGGCCAGCGGTACGTCGTCCCAGCGTGTCCTGCAGGTCCAGTCCGGTGTGTCGGTGGTGCCGGATCCCAAGGACCAGTAGTTCTCGGCCGTCCAGTTGCGCTGGTACGCGAAGCCGACGTTGACGTTGGTGTCGGAGGGGAACAGATCCTCCTTGTTCCAGCTGTCGGAGAAGAGCAGCACGCGGTTGCCGGCGTCGATGAGCTGGGAGACCTTCGGCCAGCCCTTGTTCGCGACGTCCCAGCGGGGGTCGGCCGGGTTGAACAGCATGCCGGCCAGTTGGCCGCCGGGGGCCAGGTCGTCGCCGACCTCGTCGCGCAGGTCGGCGGGGTCGTCGACGTAGTCCTCGGTGAAGACCGTGACGATCTCCTTCTCGTTCCCGGGTGCCTTGAGGAAGTCCGCGATGTCGGTGAAGACGTCGGACATCGGCCGGCTGTCGAGCGCGCAGGGTCCGTGACACATCCGGACCCGGCCGTTGTACTTGTGGGCGTCGAGCATCAACCCCCGTACACCTTGGGCCAGTTGGTCACGGATCGGCATCCACTGGTTGGGCGGTAGGGACGTCCCGATCCCGCCCACGTCGGCGCTGTTGTAGAACGCGTTGTGGGCCGTCATGAACGTCATGTCGTCGAACGTGGGATCCGCCGGCATGGCGCGGGTCGTCGGCTCGTACGGCGTGACGTACCACTCCTGGCGGTTGCCCAGCACCTTGATCCTGGACAGGGTGACCTCGCGGCCCTTGTCCAGCGGGGTCTCCAGCCACTCGTCGGAGTGGCCGACCGGCTGGATCCGGTAGCGGTCGCCCTTCGCGGACGCGAAGTCCCAGTCGGTTCCCGCTGCGCCGCAGTCACGGAACGCGAGACGGGCGTTGCCCGCGGCGTCCGAGTCCCTGCTCATGCAGCCGCTCTTGGTACGGCTCTTGACCTTGTACGAGCCCCCCGCGGACGCCTCCAGGTACCACAGCTGGTTGTCCTGGTCGCCCTTCGGTTCGGTCGCGCGGAAGAGGAGGTCGGTGCCGGAGATCTGCAGCCCGGTGCCGCCCGCGTACCCGACGTTCTTGTCGTCGCCCGTGCCGTCGCCCTGGCTGTCGCCGACGCTCTGCAGCACGACCGTCGTCCCCACGGGTACCGCGGCCGCCGGAGGGGCGGCGGTGACGACCAGCGTGCCGGCGACGAGCGCCCCGGCCAGGGCGAGCCCGGTGACGTGCAGCGCGGCACGGAACCGGCCCCGCCGGGTTCCGTGATCCGGCGGCAGCGGCCCCGGTCGTCCGAGGGGGAGGGAGAGACGTCTCATCGAGAACCCTTTGCACTGTGGCGGCCGCACGACAGGGGCCGGGACACGGAAAACGAGAACCAGTCCAGCACCCGGGCGGTGCGGGCACGAGGCAGTCGCACCGGCAGAAGTGCGGTCCTGCATACTTCTGCCGGACCACCGCACGTCGCGCCGCCCCCGGCCGGCACCGGCCGCACCGCGCACGGAGACCCGCACGATGACCACTGCCGATTCCGCCCGCTCCGGCCACGGGGAGTTCGGATCGCTGCTGCGCACCCTGCGCACCCGCGCCGGACTCAGCCAGGAGGAGCTCGCCCACCGCGCGGGGGTGAGCGTGCGGGCGCTGGCCGACATGGAACGCGGGCGCACGCGGGGTCCGCAGCGTCGTACGGTGGGCGCGCTGGTCGCGGCGCTCGCGCTCGACGGTACCGAGGGCGAGGCCGAGGCTCTGGAGCGGGCCGCGGCCGCGGGGCGGCCCCGTCCTCGGGCGGCGTCGGCGGCGCCGAGCGGCCCGCTGGGGGCGATGGGGCTGCGGTTGCCACGCGACGTACGGGACTTCACCGCGCGGGAGGCCGACCTTGCCCGGCTGCGGGCCTTCGCGGAGGACGCCGGACCTGCCTACCCGGCGGTGGTGCTGGTCACGGGCCAGCCGGGGCTGGGGAAGACGGCCTTCGCGGTACGGGCGGCACACGGCCTCGCGGACCGCTACCCGGACGGGCAGTTCGCCGTCGATCTGCGCGGTACGGATGCCGCGCCCACGGAACCGCGCGAGGTTCTGCGGCGGCTGCTGCGGGCGCTCGGGATCGCCGAGGGCGCCGTACCACCCGACACAGAGAGCCGGGCCGGGCTGCTGCGGGCCACCGTCGAGGACCGGCGGGTGCTCCTCGTCCTGGACAACGCGGCCGACGAGGACCAGGTCCGGCCGCTGCTGCCCGCTTCCGGGCCCGCGCTGACCCTGGTCACCAGCCGCAACGCGCTCACCGGGCTGGAGGACGTGCACCGCGTCGCGCTCGGTGTACTGCGCCGTGAGGAGTCCGTCGCCCTCCTCAGCCGGGTCGTCGGACCCGAGCGGGTGGCGGCGGAACCGCAGGCGGCGCGCGATCTGGCCGATCTGTGCGGGCAGTTGCCGCTCGCGGTGCGCATCGCCGCGCAGAGGCTGGCGGCCCGGCCCGCGGAGCGGCTCGCGAAGCTGGTGGCCCAACTCGCCGACGAGGGGCGCCGGCTCGATGTGCTGCAGGCCGGGAACCTCCAGGTCCGGGCGGCCTTCACGCTGTCGTACCGGCGGCTGGAGCCGTTGGCACGGCTGGTACTACGGCGCGCCACGCTGGCCGCGGGTACGGACTTCTCCCCGCAGACCGCGGCGCTGCTCTCCGGGACGACGCTGCGGCAGGCCGAACTCTGCACCCAGGACCTGGCCGACCGCGGGCTGCTCCAGCCCGACCCGGCCGCCGAGCGCTACCGCTTCCACGACCTCCTCCGCCTGTTCGCCGCCGAGCGGTTGGCCGAGGACGATCCGGCGGAACTCCATCTGGCCCGGGAGCACACCGCCCGGTGGACGCTGGCACGCGCCGGTGCCGCCGCGCTCCACTTCGACGCCGAGCGCTCCCCCGTCGGCGACCCGCACGGCGCCACCGCGCCCCGTGGGCCCGGCGAGGCGCGCGACTGGCTGGAGGCGGAACGGGCCCAGTGGCTGGACGCCCTGCGCCAGGCCCTCGCCGACGGGCACCACCAGGAGGTCCTGGACGCGGCGGAGGCGATGCACTGGTTCTCCGATCGCACCCAGCACTGGGAGCAGTGGGTGGAGGTTTTCCGCTGCTCGGTGGCCGCCGCGCGGGCGCTGGGCAGCCGGCGCGACGAGGCCGTGCACCTCAACTACCTGGCCTGGGCGCACAACCTGTGCGTCCATGACTACGCCGGCGGGCTGGCGGCCGCCCGCGAGGCGCTGGCCGCGGCGCGCGAGGCGGGCGACCTGCTGCAGACGGGCTGGGCCCACGGATACGGGGCGGGAGCGCTGCACCATCTGGGGCGGGCCGAGGAAACGGTGGCATGGCTGAAGGAGTCGGCGGCCTGCCACCGGGAGAACGCCACGCCGCAGAGCCGGCTGGCGGAGCTCTCGACGCTCAACGCACTGGGCGGGCACCTGCGTTCGATGGGGCGGGCCGAGGAAGCGCTGGCCATTCACCGGCAGAGCGAGGAGCTGTGCCGCGCCGGGATCCCTGGTCAGTCGGAAGAGGTTCTGGCGGTGTTCCGGGCGGGTACGTTGCAGCATCTCGGCCGGGATCTGGGCGAGTTGGGGCGCTGCGCGGAGGCCGAGCCGTTGCTGCGCCGCGCCCTCGACGGTTTCGAGGCGGCCGGTATGGCCGCGTGGAGCGAGCCGGCCCGCCTGGACCTGGGCGTCGCGCTGCGTCGGCTCGGTCGTGCGGAGGAGGCCCGTACGACGCTGGATGCCGCTCGGCGCGGCCTCGCCGAGCAGGGCCATCCTCGGCAGGCGGAGGCCGAACGGGAGCTGGCCGCGTCCGCTGGTTGCGGGGGCTCCGGGTCGTGACTCCTGAGGGCCGGGGCGCCGCCTTGGGTCCTGGGGCGCCGCCGGGCTGGGATCAGGTGTGGGGCCGCCGGGGACAGGTTGGCACGGAACGGGTTCAGGGGCGCTGCCGAGGGCTTTCCGGCGTCTCCGGGGAAAGGCTGAGGCGGGCGGCCACGGGGAGGTGATCGCTCGTCGTCGCCGGGAGGGTCCAGGCCGAGGTGGCGTTCATGCCCTTGAGGAGGATCTGGTCGATCCGGACGACGGGGAAGCGTGCGGGCCATGTGAAGCCGAAGCCCTTTCCGGCCGTGGCCTGGGCCGAGGTCATGTCGAGGGTCAGGGGGCGCAGCGCGCGGTCGTCGGTGGAGCCGTTCAGGTCGCCCATCACGATGACGCGCCGGAGGCGTTCTGCTCGCAGGTCGGCGGCCAGGCGGTCGAGGGCTTCGTCGCGTGCGCCGGCGGTGAAGCCGGCGGGGGTGACGCGTACGGAGGGGAGGTGGGCGACGTAGACGGCGAGCGGGCCTCGGGGGGTGTCCACCGTGGCGCGCAGGGCCCGGGTCCACGGCATGATCGGGACGGGGCGTGTGTCGCGCAGGGGGTACTGGCTCCACAGACCGACCGTGCCGTCGTAGAAGTGGTACGGGTACGTGGCCGCGAGGGCCTGCTCGTACAGGGGCGCCGTGTCGGGGCTGAGTTCCTCGAGTGCCAGGATGTTCGCCCCGGACGCGATCAGGCTCCGTGCGGTGCCGTGCGGGTCGGGGTTTTCCTGGTGGACGTTGTGGCTGACGACGGTGAGGTCTCCGCCGGGCGAGGACTTGTCGGTGAGCCGGCCGCCGAAGACCGCCAGCCAGACGGTGATCGGGACCACCAGGGCGACCGTTGCCGCCGGCGATCTGCGCAGTATGGCTGCGGCGAGCAGCGCGGGGAGGGCGAGCGCGGTCCAGGGGAGCAGGGTCTCGGCCAGGCTGCCCAGGCGGCCCGGGGAGTCGGGGAGCCAGTCGTGGCCCGCGATGATCAGTGTGAGAACGGCGGAGCAGATCGTGGTGGTCGTGCCCCTGGGGCGTGACGTCCATGGGCTGGGCGGACGGTGCGGCGGCGGGCTTGCGGGGTTTGGAATCGTTGCGGTGGGGGTGAGCGGCGGGGCTGGGGTGTTCGGGGCCGTCACGGCGGGGGCGAGCGGCGGGGCTGCGGCCTTCGGGGCCGTCACGGCGGGGGCGAGCGGCAGGGCTGCGGCCTTCGGGACCGTCGCGGCGGGGGCGAGCGGCAGGGCTGCGGCCTTCGGGACCGTCACGCCCGGCGGCTCGTTCCGTTGCGTGTCCTGTGCCGGGGTGTCGGGTACGGGGCGGATGGGTGTCATCGTGGTTCAGCGTTCCGTCCGTGCCGAGGTCAACCGGTCGCGGAGATCGGTGATGAGGCGGCGGCTGTTCTCCAGGGCCGCGTGCATTCCCTCGTTGGGTGTGGTGTTCGCCCGCTGGTGCAGAACGGCGCCCAGGAGCATGCGGGTGGTGTCGCCGCTGCGGACCTCGCAGGCCCACAGGAGGTTGCCTCCGGCCGGGGTGCTGGAGCCGGTCTTGATGCCGACGACGCCCGGGGTGTCCAGCAGGGAGTTGGTGTTGGTGATCGGGCCGATGCCGGGCACGGTGATGGTCCGGCTGGCCACGATCTCGCGGAAGACGGGGTCCTTCATCGCCTGTCGGGCCAGTTTCAACTGGTCCACGGCGGTGCTGGTGGTCGTGGGTTCGATCCCGCTCGCTCCCGTGTAGGTCGACCGTCCCATGCCCAGGTCGTCCGCGGTGCGCTGCATCTTCTTCGCGAACGCCTCCTGGCTGCCGGAGTCCCAGCGGGCCAGGAGACGGGCGACGTTGTTTCCCGAGGGGATCAGCAGCAGTTCGAGGAGCTGGCGCAGGGAGTACTTCTGGCCGGCCTGGACCGGAACGGTCGACTCGCCGCCGACCGCCACCTCGTGGAAGGCCTGTCGGTCCACCTCGATCAGCGGTCCCGGCTCACCCGGCCGCAGCGGGTGCTCCTTGAGGATGACATGGGCGGTCATCACCTTCGTCAGGCTCGCGATCGGCACCGGTCGCTGGTCGCCCCGCGCTTGCGGGGAGCCCGCGCCCACCAGTTCCACGGCGCTCTGTCCGTCCTGCGGCCACTGGATCGTGCTTCCGTCGATGGCCGGGCCGCCGTCGGGGCCAGGTCCGGTGGAGGCCGCCGATCGGTTGCCGGACGCGGGCGTGGGGTCGGCTCCGCGCTCCACGGTGATGGCTGTGACGGCCGTGATGCCGAGGACGAGCAGGGCCAGCGCGCCGCCTACGGCGCGGTGACGAAGGGCGGGGTAAAGGGACATCGGAGGCCACCTCCGGGGCTGCCGTACGGGTCGGGGTACGGCGCCAAGACTGCGTGGGTGGTGTGTCGGGGCGGCGGGTGCGAGAGCGCTACGGGCGCTCGGGAACCCATCGGCTGTGTATCGGATGCGTCAGTGGCCGGTGGTCTGTGCGGCAGGGCGGCTGGGAGTCCCTTATGGATCGCTTGATGGCAGTCCGTTCTCAGGGCCTGCTGGCATCGGCGGCGCTGCTGCCTGCGACGATGTGCTCGCGAGCTATGACCTTGCCGTGTGGGACGGCGACCGTCCATTCGACGACCGCCAAGCCGCCTCGATGTACGACGGGCTCTTGTGTACCTGCTCATGTCTTACGGCACGGCTGAGGAAGTGTCCGAGTACGCCGCTGCGCCGGCCCGCGAGCACGGCCTCCTCTGCTTCGATCCGCAGGGGGAATGTCTCCGGCCGTGAACTGGCCGCTCTTCAGCGGGTGGAGCAGGGGAAGATGTCCGCGGCGCCCGACGTGAACGGGCTCCCGGTGCGGTATGTGAACGCGAGTCCTCGGTCACCTGCCGGTGATCACGTCACCGGCTGCGCGGCCGTGTGGGGATCGGCCGGTTCATGGGTGGCTGCGGGAAGGCGCAGCGTCGCTACCGCTCCTCCGTCCTCCGGGTGGTTGGTGAACGTCAGTTTCGCTCCGATCACCTGGGCTTGGCCGCGTGCGATCGTGAGGCCCAGGCCGTGACCGCGGCCTCGTTCCACCGCGCCTGTGCGGAAGCGCCGGGGGCCGTGGGCGAGGAGGTCCGCCGGGAAGCCGGGGCCGTGGTCCCGTACCGTGATCGTCGGGCCGGCGACGGTGATCTCCACGGGGCCGGCTCCGTGGCGGTGGGCATTGACGACGAGGTTCGCGACGATGCGGTCCAGGCGTCGGGGGTCGGTCCTGGCGACCGTCGGCTCGCCCTGGGTGGTCACCCGCGCGGTGAGGCCGGTCCTGGCCACCGACTCCTCGACGAATTCGGTGAGGTCCACCGGTCGCGGCAGTGGCTGCTCGGCGCCCGCGTCGAGGCGGGAGATCTCCAGGAGGTCCTCGACCAGGTCGCGCAGGACCTGGACCCGGTCCCGTACGAGGTCGGTGGCCTCGCTTTCGGGGAGCAGTTCGGACGAGGTGAGCAGGCCCATCAGCGGGGTGCGGAGTTCGTGGGCGACATCGGCGGTGAAGCGCTGCTCGTCCGCGATGCGCTGTTGCAGGCTGTCCGCCATCGAGTCGACCGTGGCGCCGATCTCGGCGATCTCGTCGCCGCCGCGCCCGCCCATGTCCGTACGGGCATCCAGGTCGCCCGCCGTGATCCGGCGGGCGGTACGGGCCACCCGGCGCAGTCGCCGGGCCGGCAGTTCGGTCGCCAGGGCCGTGGCCGGGATCACGACGGCCAGGGTGAGCAGGAAGTACTTCCACATGTGCCGGTCGAGGGCCTGTCGGGTGAGCTCGTCCGTGGTCATGTCGACCTCGACCGCGTACAGCCGGCCGCCTTCCCACCTCGCGGCCCAGTAGACGGGGGCGGGGGGCCCGTCCTCGTAGAAGGTTCCCTCGGTGTGGCGGTCGAGCTGCCGCATCAAGGCGTCGGGGAGTTCGCCCGGGGTGGCGAGGGGCGATTCCCGCTCCGAGGTCCGGGCGGTGTCGATCGCCCGGTCCAGGGTGGCGCGGGCCTTGGCCGCGCCGTCGTGCATCGACCTCCTGAGGGTCGAGTCGTGCACGAGCAGACCGACGGTGAGGGCCATCGCGGAGCAGGCCAGGGCCACCAGAACAATGATCTTCCAGCGCATGGAACGGGGGTTCAGCAGTGCGCGAACGACCGTCATCTCGTGGTCTCCGTTCAGCGCCGCAGCTTGTAGCCGAAGCCGCGGACCGTGTCGATGCGTTCGGCGCCGATCTTCTTCCGCAGCCGCTGTACGCACAGGTCGACGACCCTCGTGTCGCCGTCCCAGCCGTAGTCCCAGACGTTGCGCAGCAGGGTCTGGCGGTCCAGCACGATCCCGGGACGGGCCGCGAACTCCAGCAGCAGCCGTAGTTCGGTCGGCGCCAGGGCCACTTCCCGGCCGTCCCTGGTCACCTCCAGGGCAGCGGGGTTGATCGTGAGATCGCCGAAGACCAGCAGGCCGGCCGACTCGTCACGCCCCTCCCGTGCTGCCTGTCCCGCGCTCCCGGGCTGCCCCGCCTGACCCGAGGCGCCGAACGTCGCCCGGCGCAGCAGGGAACGGATCCGGGCCACCAGGACCGAGGTGTCCACGGGCTTGACCACATAGTCGTCGGCCCCGGCTTCCAGTCCCGAGACCACGTCCAGGGCATCGCCGCGTGCCGACATCATCAGGATCGGGGCCATGCTCGTCTCCCTGATCCGGCGGCACAGCCCGATGCCGTCGAGCCCCGGCAGCATCACGTCGAGCAGCAGCAGGTCGTGCCGGCCCTCTCTGAACAGTTCGAGCCCGCTCAGCCCGTCGCTCGCGACGGTCACGTGGTAGCCGTAGCGTTCCAGTGCCATCGCGACGGATCGACGGATCACCTCGTCGTCCTCGACGAGCAGGATCATCACGGGGGTGGCTTCAGACATGGGCATCCATCAGGCGGGGTGGTCGGCCCTCCATCATGCCTCTCCTCACCATCCACCGCGCACACCCGGCAACCTGCGGCGCACACCGAGCAACCCGTCTGACCTGGGGTGATACACGGGTGATACACGGGTGATACGCGGCCGCGCGGAGACTGAGACAGGACGTCCACCGGCATATCATGCCGAACGCGCCCGGCTTCCGGCCGAGTGGCGCCGTAGCTCGCCGCCACCAGCGGCATCGCGAGGGCGCCGGTGCGACGTCGTCCTCGGAACTCGACATCTCGCGGGTGGTCTCGACGAGAGCGGCCATCTGCTCGTCAAGCTCGTCCTCATGTCGTAGCGGTCGGGGGCATTTGTCGTAGCGGGTGGCGATGCCGCGCCATTGCTTGAGGCGGTGGAAGCAGCTTTCGACGACGTTGCGGCGTCGGTAGGCGGCTTTGTCGAACCCTCGGTAGGCGGCCGTGTCGAACCCGCAGGGCCGTTCACGGCGTCGTTGCCGGCCGGCGAGCTGGTCGACGCGTTCGGGGATCGTGGCCTTGATCCCTCGGGCGCGGAGGTAGGCACGGAAGGTGCGGACCGAGTAGCCGGTCCATCTCCGCCCGGCTCTGGGCCGTGGCCAGGAGGCGGTCGAAGGTGCCGTCGGTGGCCCAGTGGGCGAATCGTCCATCGACGATTCGCCGGGAGCCGAGCCGCTCGGGCAGGTCCCTCCAGGGCAGGCCGGTACGGAACTTGAACACGATGCCCTCAAGGACCCGGTGGTGATCCCGCCACCGGCCACGAGCACGATCCACCGGCGGCAACAACGGCGCGATCGCCGCCCACGCAACGTCAGAAGTCTCCCCATCCCTCACGATCGGACCAACGATCCGATGATCGGAAAGTGCGATGCTCCGGTCGCCGCTGTTGGTCATGACTGTCACAGTGCCGGACTGGGCGGACACTCTGCTGGACCTCGTGGGGGTGAACTGGCCCAACGTCGACGAGGACGCGTACCGCGACCTGGCAGATGCGCTGCGGGAGTTCGCGGACGATCTCGCCGACGACGGTCAGCTCGCCAACAACCACGTCCAGCGCCTGCTGTCGTCGGGTCACGGCGAGGCGATGGACGCGCTCAACGCCCACTGGGGCAAGGTCAAGGACAAGCACCTCAAGGACATGGTGTCGGCCGCCCGGACGATCGCGGACGCGCTCGACCTCGCGGCGGGCGCGATCGAGGGCATGAAGTGGAAGGCCGTCGCGGAGCTCGGGATCCTGGCCGGCCAGACCGGTCTGGCCATGGCGCTGATCCCGGTGACCGGTGGTCTGTCCGCACTGCTCGGCGCGGGTGCGATCGCGTTCACGAAGAAGCAACTTCTGAAGCTGATCACAAATGCAATGCAGGAGGCGGTCGGTCACATCGTCTCGGTGATGACCGAGCCGGTCGTGGCCTCGCTGGAGAACATGGCCGCCGACCTGGTCGTCCAGGTGAGCATGGACGCACTGGGCGTCCAGAACGGCGTGGACCTCGACCAGACCAAGCAGGCCGGCAAGGACGGCTTCGACGAGGGTGTGCAGGGCGCCAAGGAGGGCCTGAACCTCGCCTCCGCGGGTGGGGGCGGCGGCGGGGGCAAGGGCAAGGGCTTCCACATCGAGCACGACGAGCACGACCAGGCCGGCACGAAGCTGAACGGTGTGAGCGTCGGGATCCACGGCAAGACCGCAGGAAAGCTGACCAAGGCCAAGGGGCACCAGGGACGCAACAAGGGCCGGGACGACATCGCCGACGCCCTCGACCCGGTCATCGAGAAGGCCATGGGCGCCCTCGTGAAGTCCGCCAAGACCATGGGCGACCACATCGGCGAGACGCTCCCCAAGGCCGTCAAGCAGATCTCCAAGGACCACAAGAACAACGACGACGACATCCGCGACCGCCTCGCCCGCCAGCGCAAGGGCGACCACGACAACACCGGCGGGGGCGACTCCCGGACGCCGCACCGAAGGAAGCCCGGCGACAGCGCTCGAACGAGGCCCAACGGACTGCGCGAAGTCCGTGACGACGCGCGTCGTCACTCCATCCCGCTGGACCGCAAGACGTGCAGGTCCGACCCAGTGGACATCGCGACGGGGGAGATGACCCTGCCACAGGTCGACCTCTCCCTGCCCGGCGTGCTCCCCCTCGTCGTGGACCGAACACACCTGTCGACGTACCGCTACGGTCACTGGTTCGGCCGCAGCTGGTCCTCGCTCTTCGACGAGCGCCTGGAAGCCGACCCCGTGGGACCGGGTGTCGTCTGGGCCCGCAGCGACGGATCGTGCCTCGTCTACCCCCGGCTCCCGCAGCCCGGCGAAGACCGGGTCTGGCCCGTTGAGGGACCGCGGATCGCCCTCGTCCACGGCGGCGTGTACGAGAACGAGACCACCTACACCCTGTCCGAACCCGCAGGGCTCACCCGCTCGTTCACCGGGAGTCCCTACCGCACATCCCCGGCCTACTGGCTCGCCGAACTGAGCGACCGCCACGGCAACACCATCGTCTTCACCCGCCGCCCGGACGGCGCGCCATCCATGGTGTCCCACAGCGGCGGCTACAGGGTCCAGGTGGACGTGACCGACGACCGGATCACCACCCTGCGTGTTCGCACCCCGCAAGGCCCCGTCACCGTCATGCCGTACGGATACGACGCGGACGGCAACCTCGATGCCGTCACCAACTCCTCAGGCACGGCAATGCGCTTCGCCTACGACCCCACCGGCCGCATCACCTCATGGACCGACCGCAACCGGTCCACCTACCTGTACGTCTACGACGACGCCGGCCGCGTGGTCCGGACCGTGGGACCCGACGGCTTCCTGTCCTCGTCCTTCTCCTACGACAGCGAGGGGGGCGTCACCCGCTACACCGACTCCACCGGCGCCACAAGCGTCTTCCATCTCAACCACCGCCTCCAGGTCGTCGCCGAGACCGACCCCCTGGGCAACACCATCAGCCAGATCTGGGACCGCTACGACCGGCTCCAGAGCCGCACCGACAGCCAGGGCCGCACCGTCACCTACACCTGGGACGAGGACGGCAACCCCACTTCCGTACGCGAGCCGGACGGCTCCCTCGCCACCACACGGTACGACGAACGGGGCCTGCCCACCGTCGTGACCGCCGCCGACGGAAGCGTGTGGCACCGCACCTACGACGATCGCGGCAACAACGTCTCCCTGACCACGCCGGACGGGGCCACCACCCACTACGCGTACGACCCGAACGGAGCCCTCGCCGCGGTCACCGACCCGCTGGGCGTCCGGCAGAGCTACCGCTCGGACGAGGCCGGTATGGTCCTGGCCCACACCGATGCCCAGGGCAGGACGACCACCCTGGTTCGCGACGCGTTCGGCCGGCCCGTCTCCGTCACGGATGCCGACGGTGCCGCCACCACGTGCACGTGGACCGTCGAAGGCCACTTCGCCTCACACACCCGCCCCGACGGCGCCACCCAACGGTGGACCTACGACGGGGAGGGCAACTGCCTCACCGAGACCGACGCCAACGGCGGTATCACCCGATACGAGTACACCCACTTCGACCAGCCGGCCTCCCGCACCACTCCGGACGGCGCCCGCTACGACTTCCGTTACGACACCGAACTACGCCTCACCGAGGTGCGCAACGCCGCCGGACTGACCTGGAGCTACGCGTACGACGCCGTGGGGCGTCTGGTCTCCGAGACCGACTTCGACGGCCGCACCCTGCGCTACGGCTACGACCCCTCGGGCCGCGCGCGCAGCCGCACCAACCCGCTGGGTCAGACCGTCACCACCCACCTGGACGACGCCGGCCGCGTCACCGCCCGCGATGTCGAGGGCGCCGTCACCACCTACACCTACGACCGGTCCGGCCGCCTCACCGAGGCACACTCCACCGACTCCGTCCTCGCGCTGGAGTGGGACGCCATGGGCCGCACGGTCGCCGAGACCATCGACCGGCGCACCAGCCGGTACAGCTACGACGCACTCTCGCGCCGGACCCTGCGGGTTACTCCTGGCGGGTCCACCACCCGTCTCACCCACGACGAGGCGGGCAACCGCACCCGCGTATCCCTCGACGGCCACGGCATCGCCTTCTCCCACGACGCCACCGGCCGAGAGGTGACCCGGTCCTTCGGCAGCCCCGAGCGACCCGTGGTCCTCGGCACCACCTACGACGCGGTGGGCCGGATCAGGGAACACCGCCTCACCACCCTGGACCGGACCCTCAGCCGCCGCCTCTACGCCTACCGCGCCGACGACCGTCTGGAGACCGTCACCGACGGGCTGACGGGCAATCGCAGGCATTACGAACTCGACCCGGCGGGACGACCCCTGCGCATCGAGTCCCACGGCTGGACCGAGACCTACGCCTACGACAGCGAGGGCAACCAGACCTCCGCCCAGTGGCCGGACAAGGCCCCGCACCCCGAGTCCCGCGGCCGGCGTACGTACAGCGGCAACCGACTGCGATCCGCCGGCGCCCTGCACTACACCTACGACGCGGCAGGCCGCATCGTCGAACGGCGCAAGAAGCGAATATCCCGCAAGCCGGACATCTGGCGCTACGAGTGGGACGCGGCCGACCGACTGACCGCCTGCACCACACCCGACGGCACCCGATGGACCTACCGCTACGACCCGCTCGGCCGCCGCATCGCCAAGCGCCGGCACGCCGACGACGGCACCGTCGTCGCCGAGACCCTCTTCAGCTGGGACGGCAGCCGCCTGGCGGAACAGACCGACTCCTCCACCGGCACCACCGTGACCTGGGAGTACGACGGCCACCGCCCGATCGCTCAGGCCGAGCGCCGCACGACGCAGAACCCCGGCGGCGACCAGGACTCCGTCGACGCCCGCTTCTTCGCGATCGTCACCGACCTCGTCGGCACACCCACAGAACTCGTCGACCACACGGGCGCCACCGCCTGGTACAGCCGCGCCACCCAGTGGGGCGCCACCGCCTGGAACCGGGACGCCAGCGCACACACCCCGCTGCGCTCCCCCGGCCAGTACGCCGACCCCGAGACCGGCCTGCACTACAACTTCTTCCGCCACTACGACCCCGAGGCCGGCCGCTACGTCAGCCCTGATCCGCTCGGCCTGGACCCCGCCCCCAACCCCGCCGGCTACGTCGCCAACCCCGCCACCGAGGCCGACCCCCTCGGCCTGGCGCCCTGCATGCAGGGACTGGAGGACATGGCACACAAGATCTCCCAAGTCCTGCCCAACAAGCGGCAACGGGAGGGGCAGACCGTCGCGGTCATCGCCACCCGCCACAAGGGCAAGGACGTCCTCATCGTCGCCGGAACCAGCAAGAGCAAGCTGACGCCCGCCCAGCGGAAGCTGGCCGAGGAGATGGGCCTCTACCCGCTCCCCAACGACCAGTACCTCCCCCCGACGCCGCCCAAGGTCCCAGGCGGGCATGCGGAGCAGAACATCCTCCACTACCTCAGTCGTCTGCACGGCAAAGGCTCGGACGACTGGCTGCCCACCCACGGCGCGGCCATGCGCAGCGTCTGCCCCGATTTCTGCGCACCCATCATCCGCATCGAGGGCATGCTCGCGGGGCCGACGTATGGTGACGACAAACCCACCCACCGGCGGCAGTTCTACTGGCCCAGCCGCTACGCCCCGGACACGGACTAGGAAGAGCACATGGACTACCCCCGCGTACCCGCACGGCTACTCGCCCGCGAGTCCCTGCCCGGTATCACCGAGGCGCTGGGGAACATGGACGGCTGGCTCCTGCGCGACGGCGCGCGCTGGCTCGTGACCCGGCACGACGGCGCGATCACCACCAGCAGGGTCAGCACCGAGCGCTCTCAGGTGGTCGCCGCCCGCGCCACGTGGACCGACCCGGCCGCGGACGGCTCCGACACCTACTGCTCGCCCCTGCCCGACGGCACCCTGGCCATCAGCACCCGGGAGGCCGTCATCGTCCAGGAACCCGACGGCACCGTCCGCTGGGAACACCGCCACCGGGACTGGCGGCATTCACCCGAGGCCTCCGGCGCGTGCACGCCCGACCCGGCCGGCCGTGTCCTTCTGGCGACCATGGCTGGACCCCTCGGGGCGGACGGGCTTTCCAAGGGCGACATCTGCCGCGCCCTCGATCTGACCACCGGTGAGGTGCTCGCCGAGCACGTCCTGCCGTCCTTCTCGGCGACGTACGCCTTCCAGCAGTTCCCGGACGCACGCCCTGAGGTTCTGCTCACCGCTTCCATGGGCCAGGACGGCACCCACTGCCTCCTGGTCACCTACACGGCCGCCGGGCTCGAAGTCCGGGCGGCGGGTACCGCCGAGGAACCCTACGTCGGCCTCGGTGCGGACGGGGTGCTGGTCAGCCAGGACATCGGCGGGGGCTACCTCTGCCGGACGCAGGACGGCGCCGACGACGTCATCGTCGAGGCCAGCGAGGTACTCCCCGAGGACTGGTTCTTCGTCGGCTACACGCCGAGCTTCGTCGACGACAAGCGGATTCTGGTCGTGGCGGCCGAGGAACAATGGGCGGAGGAGGGCACCCACCTCCTGCTCGACGCCCATACGCTCAGGCCCCTCGCCGAACTCGACTACCCGCAGACGCCAGGAGTTACTGCCGTGCCGCTCGGCGACGGCACGTGGCTCACCCACGACGAAGAGACCGTACAGCGCTGGACCACCGCCTGATCCGACTCGCCCCGGCAGCCGGCTCACCCGACCGTCATCGTTGACGGTCGGGAGGCCGGTGCCGATGAGCTCACCATCGGTCACACGCGACCGAGACGGCCCCACGGCCTGGTGGCCCACGCGAGGGAAGCACGATGTGCAGGACCTGACCGGGCCAGGCGCGGCCGCATTCGCGTCCACGTCGAGCAACGAGCCGCCCGCGTCATCCGTCAAGTCCGGCGCCAACGGTCGGCGTTGCGCCGATGGCGTACCTCCACCGTCCCCCGACCGACGTCACCGCTCGCCCGCGAGGTCGAGATCGTCGCTACGCTTCTCGGGCTCGACCTCGGCAGGGCGGGGACGGCGCCACGGACGCGCGATCGGATGGGACACCGCCCGCCACCACGCCTCCCCCGGCAGCTTCCCCCCGGGCTCGAAGGGCTCACCCGGCCGGGGGAACGCCACCGCCTGGCCGGCCTCCTCAGCCGCGTCCCTCGTCCACTCACCCGGCTCCGCCCACGCATGCAGAGCCAGACTGAACGTGCCCCAGTGGATCGGCAGCAGCACACCGGCGGGGCCGCCGCCCTGGAGGTCCAGATGAGCCCGCATGCCCTCCGCCGGGGTCATGTGGATGTCGGTCCAGAACTCCGAGTACGCGCCGATCTGGATCATGGTGGCGTCGAAGGGGCCGTGGGCCGCGCCGATGTCCTTGAAGCCCGAGAAGTAGCCGGTGTCCCCGCTGTGGAAGATCCGGTGGCTCGGGCCCGCCACCGCCCAGGAGGCCCAGAGGGTCATCTGCCGGTTGCGCAGCCCGCGCCCGCAGAAGTGCCGGGCCGGGGTGGCCGTGAGCCGCAGGCCGCCGACCTCGGTGGACTCGTTCCAGTCCAGCTCCCGGAGCCGGGAGGCGGGCACGCCCCAGCGCTCCAGGTGCGCGCCGACGCCCAGCGGCACCGCGAAGACGGTGTCGGTGGTGGCCAGCTCCTTGATCGTCGGCAGGTCGAGGTGGTCGTAGTGGTCGTGCGAGATCACCACGACGTCGACCGGGCCGAGCTCGGCGAGCGGCGCGGGCACCGGGTGGAGCCGCTTCGGCCCCGCGAAGGGGAAGGGGGAGCAGCGCTCGCCCCAGACCGGGTCGAAGAGGACCCGGTGGCCGTCGATCTCCGCGAGGATGCCGGAGTGCCCCATCCAGGTCAGCCGCAGGCCGGTGGCCGGGGGCCTGGCCAGGTCGGCGAGGGTGGTGGGATGGACGGGGATCGTGCCGGTGGGGGCGCGGCGCGAGCGTCCTTCCTTGTCGAAATAGATCTTGGCGAATTCGACGCCGGAGCCGGAGGGCCCGCGTCGGGCCGCTTCGGGGTTCCGGAAGATCCCGTCCGCGAAGTTCGGCGAGCGATGGATACGGGCGAGGCGCTCACCCGTGGGGTCCGCGCCGAAGGACTCGGGGCGCAGCGCGCGCAGCCGCGCCCGTGGCGAACGGTCGGAGCCGGTACCGGTCACAGGACCTCCTGATCTCTGGGGGTCGTTCCATTATGGGCGGCCCGCGCGGCGAACGGTCGGGGAAGGACGCCGCCGCCGCGTCACGGGCGGCGGAGAAGGGTGGCCGCCGCCCTGTCACGGACCGTGGGCACGGGTGGCCGGGACGGTCCGGCATACTGAATGGCTGTTCAGTACGGCACATCCGCCGACCCGCCCCTCCCGAGGAGATCCGCCATGAGTTCCGCCCCCCTGATGTCCGTCGGCTGGACCGACCACGTGACCGGGCGCCGGGGGCATCTGGTGATCGACCGGCTGGTGCGCGGAGTGGCCAGCGGCGGACTGCGAATGCGGGAGGGCTGCACGGCCGAGGAGGTCGCCGGGCTCGCTCGTGGCATGACCATGAAGGAGGCCCTGCACTACGACGAGAAGGCCCGGTACGTCCCGCTGGGCGGCGCGAAGGGCGGCATCGACTGCGACCCGCGCTCCCCCGAGGCGTACGGCGTCCTGGTCCGCTATCTGCGTGCGATGCGGCCGTACGTCGAGCGGTTCTGGACCACCGGCGAGGACCTGGGGCTCACCCAGGACCTGGTCGACCGGGCCGTGGCCGAGGCGGGGCTCGTCTCCTCGGTGCAGGCGGTCTACCCGCTCCTGGAGGACGAGGCGGCCGCCCGGCGGCGGCTCGCCGACGCCTTCGCGATCGATGTCGACGGCATCGGCCTGGACGAGCTGGTCGGCGGCCTCGGGGTCGCCGAGTCCGTGCTCGTCGCCCTCGACCGGGCCGGCCGGGAGTACACGGGGACCCGGGTCTCGTTGCAGGGGCTCGGCACGATGGGCGGGGCGACCGCCCGGTTCCTGGCGCGGGCGGGCCTGCGGGTGGTGGCCGTCGCCGACGTCCGGGGCACGATCGCCAACCCCGACGGCCTCGACGTCGAGGCGCTGCTCGCGGCCCGCGACGCCCACGGCGCCGTCGACCGCTCGGTCCTGCGGCCCGGCGACCGCGAGGAGCCCGGGGACGCCTGGCTGTCCGCCGAGGCGGAGGTCCTGGTGCCCGCGGCCGTCTCGTACGCGATCGACGCCGGGAACCAGGGGCGGATCACGGCCCGCTGGATCGCCGAGGCGGCCAACATGCCGGTGCTTCCGGAGGCCGAGGAGGCGCTCGCCGCGCGCGGGGTGACGGTGCTGCCGGATGTCGTCGTGAACTCGTGCACCAACGCCTGGTGGTGGTGGACGCTCTTCGGCGACATCGAGGCCGACGCCGACCAGGCCTTCGACCGGGTGCGGCGGGCGATGCGGACCCTCGTCGGCGGGATGCTCGACCGCGCGGCGGCGGACGGCACGAGCCCGCGCGCCGCGGCGCACGCGCTGGTGGCGGAACGGCTGCCGGTGATCGCGGAGCGCTACGGCTGGTACTGATCCGATGGAGGGCGGGCGACGGCGGTCCGGTGCAACCGGTCGGGTGGTGGTGGTCCGGTGCAACCGGTCGGGTGGTGGTGGTCCGGTGCAACCGGTCGGGTGGTGGTGGTCCGGTGCAACCGGTCGGGTGGTGGTCCGGCCGCGTGGTGGAGCCGCCGATGATCATGCCCTTGTCATGTGCTGTGTAGGGTGACCGGCGTGGCGAGAGTGCGGTTGAGCGTGGCCGAGCGGCGGGACGAGCTGCTGCGGGCCGCCGTCGGACAGATCGAGGCGCGTGGCGTCGCCGCCGTCCGGATCTCCGACGTGGCCTCCGCCCTCGGGGTGAGCAACGCCCTGGTGCTCTACCACTTCTCGTCCAAGGAACAGCTGGTCACCGCCGCCTTCGCGCACGCCGCCGAGGCCGACCTCGCGCAGCTGCGGCAGCTCCTCGGGCGTCGCACCAGCGCCGTGCGACGGCTGCGGGCCGCCGTGCGCTGGTACGCCCCGACCGGGCAGGCCAAGGGCTGGCGGCTGTGGATCGAGGGCTGGGCGGCCTCGCTGCGCGACCCGGAGCTCCGGCGCGTCGCCGCCTCCCTCGACCAGGAGTGGAAGGCGGCGCTGACCGGGGTGATCACAGAGGGTGCCGCCGCCGGGGAGTTCCGCTGCGCGGATCCCGCGGTCGCGGCCTGGCGGCTCACCGCCTTCCTCGACGGCCTCGCGGTGCAGACGACCGCCTACGCCGGCTCCCTCTCCCGCACCGCGATGCTGCGCTGGGCGGACGAGGCCCTGGCCCGGGAGCTCCACCTCCTCCCCGACGAGGACGGCGAAGAACCCGGGAGCGACGGACCCGAGTAGGGCCGTCTCCGCGCCTGCGCCCCTCCGCGACCGGCGGCGCGGCGCGGCACAATCGCGGCTCCGCTTCGGAGTCCCGTCGTCAGATCAGCTCGTAGACCGCCGAGACCGTGATGTGCTCCTCGATCTCGCCCGGGGCGAGCGGCACGCTCGGCTCGTCGGCCGCGAGGGCGGGCGTGACACCGGGGCCGGGGCGCACCGACTCGCCCTCGCTGAGCGAGACGAGCCGGCCGAGCCGGTGTCCGCTGAGCCGGGCGTGCTGCGCCGCCTTGTCGTGCGCGTCCTTGTAGGCCGCCTCGCGCGCCCTCACCCGCAGCGCCGAGGGGTCGGCGACGTCGAAGACGACGCCGTTGATCCGGCCCGCGTCGCCGGTGGCGTCGTTGACCGCGCCGATGACCTGGCCCGTCCTGTCGATGTCGCGGACCTTCACGGAGAAGGACTGGCCCGCCTGGTAGCCGGTCACCTTGCTCTCGCCCTCGGAGGTCTGTGTGGAGACCGGGAACAGCGAGAGGCTGTCGGTACGGATGTCCCGGTCGGCGATGCCCTGCTTGCGCAGCACGTCGAGAAGGGCCTCGGCTGCGGTGTTCTGCGCGGCCATCGCCTCCTTCGCGGTCTTACGGGCGGCCTCGACGCCGACGGACAGGATCGCCAGGTCGGGGGCGGCGGCGGCATGGCCGTTGCCCGTGACGGTGACCGTCACGGGCGCCTCCGCACGGGCCGCCTTCCGGAGAGCCGTCCGCTCGGGCGCGGCGGCCAGGGCGGGAGCGGCGGTCCCGACGAGAAGGCCGCCGAGCACGGCGGTGGCGGCGAGCAGACGGGCGGTACGGGCGGCGCTGGGCCGACGGATCGTCACGGGCGGTCCCTTCGAGGATGGGTGCCGGGGCTCCGGCGGGCACATCCCAGCACCCGGCGCCGCCACCACCCGTACGCCACTCCTGACGGCGGCTCCCTTCACCTCTTTCGTACCAGCCGGGCCCGTCCGTCCCCCGTCTCCTCACCTCCCCTCGCCGCGTCCTCAGGTCTGGACGAGCGGCGCGTACGCGTCGGGCTGCAGACCGAAGGTCCAGGCGACGCCCTGGCGCGCGGTCCTGGTCGTCGGCGGCACCCGCAGCCAGTAGGTGCGATGGCTGCCGTCGGGCTCGGGAGTGGAGTTGACGACCTCGACCATCACCACGTCCTCGTCGTCGGGCAGTCCGATCCGCCAGAGGACACCCGTCTCGTCCTGGTGCTCGTGCACGGCTCCTGAGGCGGCGAGGTAGCGGTCGTAGCCGTAGTACTCCAGCATCACGCGCCGCAGTTCGGCGTTCTCCTCCTGCCGTATCCGCTCGGGGGTGAGTCCGGCGAGTCCGGCGAGGAACTCCGCGGGCACCGTCATGCCCCGCCAGGCGTGCAGGGCGAATCCGTCGGGGTAGGCGAGTGCGGGGCCGTCGCCCCGGTCGAGCCGCCCGGCCTCGTCGCGGTGGAGTTCGACGGGACGCTCGCAGACCACGACGGCGTTCTCGTACGGCCACCACCAGCCGGCGTTCTCGGCGACGGCGGCGAGGCCCGCGAGGCGCTCGCCCTGGCCGTCGAACGCGGCGAGCCAGGCGGCGTCGTGCTGACCGAGCACCGCGTCGAGCAGTACGAGACGGACGTCGTCCGGCCCTTCGTCCCCCTCCTCCGCCGCCTCGACGGCCTCGGTCACCCCCGCCCGTATCCGGTCGGCGAGGGCCCGGGTGAGGTCCCAGAGCACCGCCCCGGTCGACTGCCAGTGCGCCGCCCAGGCGGCGGGCCCCAGGGCGTCGTGGAGGCGGCGCCGCTCCTCGGCCCACGGTCGGGTGCGCACCTCCTCCCGTACCGAGCGGCCCGGGTCCGGCAGGCGGGCCAGGAGCGCCACGGCCTCGACGGGCGAGTCCGCCCAGAGGACGCGGTCGGGTTCGGCGAGGCCGGCCGTGCGGTAGGCGAGCCGGACGCCGGCCTCGGCGGCGGCGCGGTCGGCGGGCCCGGTGGCCGCGGCGACGGAGCGCCACTTGTCCTGTGCGGTGGTGCGGTTCATGTCGGTGTCCCCCAGGATCTCGTTCGGTCGGTGCGGGTTCTCGGTCATGCGGTGAGTCGTTCGGTCGGCCAGTGGGTGAGGCGGTCAGTCCGCGACGATCCGGTACGCGCCGGGCACGTACTCCCGCTGGCGCACGACCCGGTACCAGCCCTTGGGCAGCGCGATCGGCGCGTGCTCCTCGTGCACCACCCGGCCCCCCTCAGGGAGTTCGAGCAGGAGCGGGCCGAAGGGCCCCGGCTCCCGCACGAGCCGCCCGGGTCCGGGGATCGCGTGGGCGTGACGGGTGACCTCGCCGAGCGCGAGGACCAGCCGGCCCCTGGCGTCCCTGGGCTCCCCCGCGGCCGTCCTGGCACGCTCGGGAACGGCCGTCTCCTCGACGGGCGCGATCAGCACGTCTCCCTGCCGGTACATGGCTCTCCCTCCCCGTCCGGCCGGTGTGGCCGGACATGGGAACGACGCTAGAGGCCGGGTCTGACAACGGGCCCCGAATCCGGCCCCCGGCCCCGTCGAGCCGACCCGGCCAAGGGCGTTGTCAGTGCCGCTTGGTACAACTCTTGGCATCAGCCGATCCACGTCGTCCGTCGCCGGGAGCACCGTCATGACCGTTGGCCACCACCTGAGGAAATTCCACGGACTGCCCGTGTTCGAGTTCCCCGACGCGGACGCGCGGGGCGAGCTGCCCGGCGCGGCGGACGTGGCCTGGCGGATCTCCGCCCCCACGTACAGCGACCCCGGGGACGAGGAGTGGGGGCCGCTGTTCGAGCGGTTCCTGAAGACGGTGGACACGGGCAGGGTGCGGGCGCTGATCGTCGGCGGCTGGAACGAGGCGTACGAGGAGTCGTCCGCCGCCATCGTCACGGCGCTCATCGCCGCGAACAACCGGCTCACCGGCCTGGAGGCCGTGTTCCTCGGGGAGATGGGGTCCGAGGACTGCGAGATCTCGTGGATCGTGCAGTCCGATGTGACCCCGCTGCTCGCCGCCTACCCGGCCCTGCGGGAGTTCGCGGTCCGCGGCGGCACGAGCCTGGCCTTCCCCTCCATCCGGCACAACTGCCTGGAGACCCTGGTCGTGGAGACGGGCGGCCTGGGCGCCGAGGTGGTGCGCGGGATCGTGGGCAGCGACCTGCCCGCCCTGGAGAAGCTGGAACTGTGGCTCGGCACCGACGAGTACGGCGGTGACAGCACGACCGAGGACCTGGCGCCGCTGCTCTCCGGCTCGTCGTTCCCCGCCCTGCGCTCCCTCGGTCTGTGCAACAGCGTGATCCAGGACGCCGTCGCCGCCGCCGTGGCGGGCGCCCCGGTCGTCGCCCGGATCGAGCGGCTCGACCTGTCCATGGGCGTACTCACCGACGAGGGCGCGGCGGCCCTGCTCGACGGGCAGCCGCTGACCCATCTCACCCGTCTCGACCTCACCCACCACTATCTTTCCCAGGCCATGGCGGACCGGCTCAGCTCCGCCCTCGTGCCGCACGGCGTGACCGTCGTCCTCGACGACCCGCAGGATCCGGAGGACGACGGCGACGGCGAGGTCTACCGGTACGTCGCGGTCGCCGAATGACCGCCCGCCCGCGCCTCGTGGTCGTCGGCGATCCGGCGGGCCGTCGCGTCGCGTTCTTCCGGGACGCGCTGCGGTCCGCCGGGCTGCCCGAGGCGCGGGCGGTGTCATGGCCCGAAGTACTCCGCGGCACGGCGCGGTTCGCCGCGGGCGAGACCGTACGCCTGGACTCGCCCGGTGAGGACCCGGAGGCCGACCGGCTGCTCCGGGGGGTCGACGAACCGTCGCGGGTGGAGGGCACCGGCCGCTGGTACGCGCGGTTCCTCGCCGCCGCGGCTGAGCTCGCCGGGACCGTCGCCGGTTCGGGCGCCGTCCTCGTCGACGACCCCGCCGAGCTGGCGGCCCTGTTCGACAAGCGGCTGAGCCACGGCCTGCTGAGCGCCGCCGGAGTCCCGGTGCCCGAGTCCCCGACGTCCGGGCCGTCCGCCCCCGCCGTGCGCGGCTGGGCCGATGTGAAGGCGCTGACCGCCGGGACCGGGATGCGCAGGGTGTTCGTGAAGCTCGCGCACGGATCCTCCGCCTCGGGCGTGCTGGCCGTCGAGACGAACGGCGCGGGGCGGATCCAGGCCACCACCTCGGTGGAGCGCGGGCCCGGCGGGCGGCTCTTCAACTCCCTGCGGGTACGGCGCTACACCAGCGAGAGCGAGGTCGCCGCGATCGTGGACGCCCTCGCCCCCGACGGTCTGCACGTCGAGCGCTGGCTGCCCAAGGCCACCCAGGACGGCCGGGCCGCCGACCTGCGGGTGGTCGTCGTCGACGGGCGGGCCACCCATGCGGTGCTCCGCACCAGCCGCTCCCCCATGACCAACCTGCATCTGGGCGGCGCCCGGGGCGATCTCGACGCGGCCCGCGCCGCGATCGGCGCGGCCGGCGGGCGGTGGACGGACGCGCTCGGGGTGTGCGAGCGGGCCGCGGCCGTCTTCCCCGGCACCCGGTGCGTGGGCGTGGACCTGCTGCCCTCCACGGGCTGGCGCCGCTTCGCCGTGGGCGAGGTGAACGCCTTCGGGGATCTGCTCCCGGGCCTCACGGGCCTGCCCGGCAGCGGGGCGGAGGGCCTCGACACGTACGAGGCCCAGGTCGCGGCGCAGTTCCCGGCCGACCGCGGGTGGCACACCACAAGAACCACTGCCAACACCACCGGCACCAGCACCAGCACCAGCACCAGCACCAGCACCACAGGAACGAGCACCGCGTGAACCAGCCCGACATGAACGCGATCGTCGGAAGCCACGATCTCCTCCTGGTCACCCTCGACACGCTCCGGTACGACGTGGCGGTGGAGCTGGCGGCCGAGGGCCGCATCCCGCACCTGGCCCGCCATCTCCCCGGCGGGGCCTGGGAGCGGCGGCACGCTCCCGGCAGCTTCACCTACGCCTCCCACCAGGCGATATTCGCCGGCTTCCTGCCGACGCCGGCCACCCCGGGCCCGCACCCGCGTCTGTTCGCCGCCCGTTTCGCGGGCAGCGAGTCGACCGCCGACGGCACCTACGTCCACGACACCCCGGACTTCGTCTCCGCCCTCGTGGGCGAGGGCTACCGGACCGTGTGCGTCGGCGGCGTCGGGTTCTTCAACAAGCAGCCGCCGCTCGGCTCCGTGCTCCCGGACCTCTTCCAGGAGAGCCACTGGGAGCCCTCCTTCGGCGTGGCCTCCCCCACCTCCTTCGAGTCGCAGGTGACGCGCGCCGAGGAGGTCGTCGCCGGGCTCCCCCACGAGCAACGGCTGTTCCTCTTCGTCAACGTGTCCGCGCTGCACCAGCCCAACTGGTTCCACCTGCCGGGCGCGACCCGCGAGGCCGGCGACTCCCGGGCCACCCACGCGGCGGCCCTCGTCTACATCGACCGGCACATCGGGCGGCTCTTCGCCGCGATGAGCAGCCGCCGCCCGTGCTTCGCGATCGTCTGCTCCGACCACGGCACGGCCTACGGGGAGGACGGCCACACCGGCCATCGCCTCGGCCACGAGGTCGTCTGGACCGTCCCGTACGCGCAGTTCGAGCTGGCGGGCCCGGAGCCGGAGGCCGTGGCATGAGCGACCGAGCCACCCCGCGCCCGTACCGGAGCTATGTCTACGCGTACCCGCACAAGACGGCGTACCGGCCGCTGCCCGCCCCGGGGCCGTCCCTGGCCGCGCTCTGGCGGGGCGAGCCGAAGGACGCGCTCTCCCTCTACGCGCACATACCGTTCTGCGAGGTCCGCTGCGGTTTCTGCAACCTCTTCACCCGCATCGGCGCCCCGGACGAGCTGACGACCCGCTACCTCGACGCACTCGACCGTCAGGCCACCGCCGTGCGCGAGGCCCTCGGGGACACCGAACCGGTGCGGTTCGCGACGGCCGCGTTCGGCGGCGGCACGCCCACCTTCCTCACCGCCGCCGAGCTGGAGCGGCTCTGCGACATCGCCGAGAAGCGGATGGGGGCGGATCTGCGGGCGGTGCCGCTCTCCGTGGAGACCTCGCCGTCGACGGCGACCGCCGACCGCCTCGCGGTCCTCGCCGAGCGGGGAGCGACCCGGCTCAGCATCGGCGTGCAGAGCTTCGTGGAGGCCGAGGCACGGGCGGCCGTCCGGCCGCAGCGGCGCGCCGACGTCGAGGCGGCGCTCGGCCGCATCCGGGAGACCGGCGTCCCCGTGCTGAACATCGACCTGATCTACGGGATCGACGGCCAGACGGAGCGGTCATGGCGGCTCTCGCTGGACGCGGCCCTCGCCTGGCGGCCCGAGGAGCTGTACCTCTATCCGCTGTACGTACGCCCGCTCACCGGCCTCGGCCGGATCCAGGACCCCGCGGCGGCCGACCAGGCCTGGGACGAGCAGCGGCTCCGCCTCTACCGGTACGGCAGGGACCATCTCCTCGCGCACGGCTACGAGCAGGTGTCGATGCGGATGTTCCGCCGCGCGGACGCCGGTCCCTCCGGCCCGGACGACTACGCCTGCCAGACGGACGGCATGATCGGCCTGGGCTGCGGGGCCCGCTCGTACACCTCCGCCCTGCACTACTCCTTCGACTACGCCGTCGACATGCGGAGGATCCGCACGATCATCGACACCTACACGGAGACGGAGGACTTCGCACGCGCCCGGCACGGCTACGGAACGACCGGGGCCGAGGCCCGGCGCCGTCACCTCCTCCAGTCGCTGCTCCAGGCGGAGGGGATGCCCGTCGACGGGTACGAGGCGCGATTCGGTTCTTCTCCCTTCACCGACTTCGGCCCGGACCTCGCCCGGTTCGAGGGCTACGGCTGGCTGGACACGGCGGCCCCGGCGGGGCTGCTGCGCCTGTCCCCCGAGGGCCTCGCGCACTCCGACGGGCTGGGCCCCGAGCTCTTCTCCCCCGCCGTACGGGCCGCGATGGCCGCGTACGAGGCGAAGTAGGCGGCGACCGTGGACCTGACACCGCTCCTGTCACCCGGCCCGGCCACGGGCATGGACCTGACGCTGCTCTACCGCGGCCCGCTCTCCTCCTGCGACTTCGACTGCCCCTACTGCCCCTTCGCCAAGCGCCGCGACAGCCGGGAGCAGCTGCGCGCGGACCGGGCCGCGCTCGACCGGTTCGCCGGCTGGGCCGCCGGCCGGACCGGCGACCGGCTGCGGATCCTCTTCACCCCGTGGGGCGAGGGCCTCGTCCGCTCCTGGTACCGGCGGGCGCTGGTCGAACTGTCCCGGCTTCCGCACGTCGAGCGGGTGGCGATCCAGACCAATCTGAGCTGCCGGACCGACTGGCTGGCGGAGGCGGACCCGGAGAGCGTGGCGCTCTGGTGCACGTACCACCCGGGGCAGACGCCGTACGAGCGCTTCCTCGGCAAGTGCGGTGAGCTGGCCGACCGGGGCATCCGGTTCAGCGTCGGCGTGGTGGGCCTTCCCGAACACGCGGAGCACGCCCGCAGGCTGCGGGCGGCGCTGCCGGCGCACGTCTACCTCTGGGTGAACGCGGCGGAGGGGCACACGTACACCGACGCGGAGGCGGCGGAGTGGACGCGGATCGACCCGCTGTTCCCGTACAGCCGTCATCCGCACCGCTCGGCCGGGCTGCCCTGCCGGACCGGGGAGTCGGTGATCTCGGTGGACGGCGAGGGGACGGTTCGGCGCTGCCACTTCGTCAAGGCCGAGCTGGGGAACCTGTACGACGGTTCGTACCGGGCCGCCCTGCGCCCCCGCGCCTGTCCGCTCGCCGTCTGCGACTGTCACATCGGCTACGTCCATCTGGAGACGCTGCCGCTGTACGACGTGTTCGCCGGCGGGGTCCTGGAGCGGATCCCCGCCGGCGTAAGCCCGGCGGCCGTGGCCCCGACTACAGGGGCATGAGGTTCGGGCGCTTGGGCTCGACGTGGTCGCCGGAGCTCTCGCCGCGCAGGCGGCGCCCGATCCACGGCACGAGGTACTCCTTCGCCCAGTGGATGTCGTCGCGGCGCACTTCGAGCGTGCCGCGCGGGGGAACCGGCGGCCACGCCTGGTCCGGGTCGGCGGGGACCGGCATGTCGAGGACCTGGGCGGCGCGCAGCGCGACCCGGGTGTGGCCGTCGGGCGAGAGATGCAGCCGGTCGTCGTCCCAGGCGCGCCGGTCCTGGACGGACTTCAGCGACCACAGGTCGAGGACGGGGCACCCGTAGCGGTCGGCGATGGCCCGGACGTGCCCGTTGTAGGTGGCGATCTTGCCGCGCAGGTGCTTGAGGAGGATCACGTCGCGGGTGTCGAAGCCGGTGGTCACCATGACGGTGCCGACGGCGGAGGTCAGTTCGGCGACGGCGCGCTCGAAGCGCTCGGCGACGTCGTCGGGGTCCGTGCCGGGGCGGATGATGTCGTTTCCGCCGGCGCAGAAGGTGACCAGATCGGGGGCGAGTTCCTTCGCCCTGGGGACCTGTTCCGCCACGATCTGATCGAGGAGGCGCCCACGTACGGCCAGGTTGGCGTAGCGGAAGGCGTCGTGCTCCGGCAGCTGGTCGGCGAGCAGCACCGCGAAGCGGTCCGCCCAGCCGACGTAGGTCCCGTCGGGTCCGGGGTCTCCGACGCCCTCGGTGAAGCTGTCACCGATCGCCGCGTACGACCCGAATGCGTTCTTGTCTGTTGATCTCGAATCGTCTGCCACGGGAGCACATCCTTCCCTTTCGGATGTGACCTACGCGACCGTAAGGAGGGGTTGACTCAGGGTGACATATGCCACCGATAAAGAATTCGCCAAGCCGGAATACACCGACGGCCCGGCACACACGTGCCGGGCCGCCGGAGATTCCGTGGGCGTCAGACGGAGACGCCGTGCTGGCGGAGGTAGGCCAGCGGGTCCACGTCGGAGCCGTAGCTCGGCGAGGTGCGGATCTCGAAGTGCAGGTGGGGCCCGGTGGAGTTGCCGGTGGAGCCGGAGAGGCCGATCTGCTGGCCGCCGCTGACGGACTGGCCGGCTGAGACGGAGAGGGAGGAGAGGTGGGCGTACTGCGAGTAGTTGCCGTCGGCGTGCTGGATGACGACCTCGTTGCCGTACGCGCCGCTCCAGCCGGCCGAGACGACCGTGCCGGCGCCGACGGCGCGGACGGTGGTGCCGGAGGAGGCGATGAAGTCGACACCGGTGTGATAGCCGGAGGACCACATGGAGCCGGAGGCGTGGTACGGGGTGGAGAAGCCGCCGCCGCTGACGGGCGTGACCCAGCCGGACGCGGAGGCCGAGGAGCCGGAGGACCGCGAGGTGGTGGCGGAGTCCGAGGTGACGGCGGCCGGGGCTGCCGCGCGCTCGGAGCCGCGGGAGGCGCGCGTGGTGTCGCCGGAGCTCTTCGCGGAGTCCTTGCGCTCGGCCTTCGGGGCGGCCTTGGCGGTGCTCTTCGGGGCGGCGGCCGGGGCCGTGCTCTTGGCGCCGAGGGTGAGCTTCATGCCGGGCATGATGAGCGAGGGGTTCTCGCCGACGACCTGTCGGTTGTCCTCGTACAGCTTCTGCCAGCCGCCGGTGAGGTGGTGCTCGGCGGCGATCTTCGAGAGGTAGTCGCCGCGGACGACGGCGTACGTCTTCGGCGCGGCCTTCGCGGCGGTGGGCGCGGCCGGGGCGGCGGCGGCCTTCACCTGGGCGGCGGCGGGGGCGGCGGCCGGGGCGGCCTGCTCGGCGGCGTGGGCGCCGGTGGCTCCGAGAAGCGGGAGGGCGACGACGGCGCCTCCGGTGCCGGCGGCGGCGATGCCACGGGCCAGGCGGTTGGGCATGGTGCGGCGGTGCTTACCCTTTGCGGGCATGGCGAATTCCTCTCCGGCGCCTGCGAGGTGAGCTGTCGGGTTCGGACTGGAGATGTCCGGCCGCGTTCTCACGCGGCTTCACCCCGAGCCGTCCTTCTTGGAGGGATCGGCGACTTACCTGGGTCCCCCGCTCCTGCCTTGTACGGGTGAGTGCGGATTCCGGTCGGTGGCAGGATTCGGCGGTCCGTCCGGATTGAGCGCGACGCTAGACGAGTGGGGTCGGCGTGAACAAGCCGGGGTTTTCAATTGCTCCGGGATTCCGCGATATCCGGCCGGAATTCCGGTCACCCTCCGTTGATGACGGTCCCTCGATCTCCTTTTCCCGGGGGGCATTTGGAAAAGACGATCAGGCACGGTCCGTCACGGTTATGACGCTGCTCACGCAGCGATCCCCATCTCCCCTGCAACCCGGGCGGGTTATGGCGAACTCCTCAATACGGACAGATCGCCCATTCCAGAGCGAGGGGGTGTGCTCCCCCGCCGGCACCCGAGATGATTGCCCCAGGAATCGATCGAGAGAACAGGAGCAGCCGTGACGCAGCAGCTGCCGCAGGTCCCGCCCGCCGACGCGAACGAGCCCGAGCTGGCCGAGGTCCGCAACTTCCGGGACGTGGGGGGTCTGCCGACGACGGACGGGCGCGCGGTGCGCCCCGGCCGCCTGTTCCGCAGCGGCCACCTCGCCCACGCGACCGAGGAGGACGCGGCCTTCCTCGCCTCGCTGGGGCTGCACACGGTCTTCGACTTCCGGAACCTGGCCGACCGTAAGCTCGAGGGGCCCGACGTCGAGCTGCCCGGCACGCGGAACGTGAACATACCGCTCAACGACCCGGCCGACGGCAAGGAGTTCTGGAAGCTCGTCCAGGACGGGGACCTCGTCCAGCTGCGGGAGATCCTCGGCGACGGCAAGGCCGCCGGCCGGATGTCCGACTCGTACCGGAAGATGGTGGTCGAGCGGACCGCCGAGCACAGCCGTGTCCTGCACGCGCTCGCGGAGGACAGCGTCCCCGTCCTGATGCACTGCGCGGCCGGCAAGGACCGCGCCGGGCTCTCGATCGCGATCACCCTGCTCGCCCTCGGGGTCGAGCGGGATGCCATCGAGGCCGACTACGTGAAGTCGAACGACCCGCACCGCCGCTACAAGGTGCGTCGCAGCTCCACCGCCTCCGACGCCATGTCGCCCGAGGTGATGGAGCTGCTGAGCCCGCTGTTCGACGCGCGGGTGGAGTATCTGCGGGGCGCCTTCGAGACCATCGAAGGGACCTGGGGCTCGGTGGACGCCTACCTCGCCGAGGGCCTGAAGCTGGCCCCGGAGACCCGCGAGCGGCTGCGGGAGCGCCTGCTCACGGAGGCCTGAGCCCCGGCGGTCCGGGCCCGGTGACACTCCCGGGCCCGCGTCGCCTCTCAGGCACCCGGGACCGGCTACTGGTTCTGCCCGCCCAGCATGAAGAGCAGGTAGAGGAAGCCGGCGAAGAGGTGTCCGGCGATCAGATACGCGAAGAGACGGAGGACGAGCCCTTTGGGAAACTTGCCTTCCCCGCGCTCTTCGCCGGTGACAGGTCGTGACTTCTCGGACATCTCGGTCCTTTTCTGACGAAGGGGCGTGCCTCTCGGGAGGCGCGCGGGATCAGCGCCGATGCGGGGTCCCGTCACCGAGACACAGCTCGGCGGCGGGACTCTGCAGCAGGGTGTGGACGAAGAGCAGCTCGGCTCCGCCGGGCGTGGCGGCGCCGATCCGGTGCGGGGTGAGCGAGTCGAAGTGCGCGCTGTCCCCGGGATCGAGGACGTGGACGGCCTCGCCGAGCGCGAGCCGCACCCGGCCCTCCAGGACGTGGATCCACTCCTCGCCCGGGTGGACGCGCACGATGTCGGCCCGGGTGGCGTACGGCACGTGGACCCGCAGGCATTGGAGGGCGCGGCCGGCGCCGCCGGCCTGGCGGTAGATCCAACCGTCCGCCTCGACGGGTTCGGAGCGCCCGGCGCGGACGACGGGGTCCCGCTCGGGGGGTGCCTCGCCGAGAAGCTCGGAGACCGTCGTACCGTAGATACGGGCGAGGCCGAGCAGCATCGGCAGCGAGGGCTGGCGGTTCCCCGTCTCCAGGCGCGAGAGGTGGGCCGGCGAGAGCCCGGCCCGCTGGGCGGCGGCCTCCAGGGTGAGTCCCCGGCGGCGGCGCAGGGCCCGCAGCTGCGGGGCGACGTCGGGCAGGACGTCGGGAACGGCAGGGTCCGGGGGATGGTCCCCGGGGACGTGGTCCATGCCTCTATTTCGCCAGGATCGTGCCTCTGAGGCAAGTTTCTTGCCTCAGAGGCAAAAGCCCGGGGTCATCCGTCCGGCCACGCCTCTCAGCGCTGTGCGACCGCCTGCTTGACCAGCGTCTTCCCGAAGTCCCACATCAGCCCGCCGCCACCGTGGGCGTCGTCCATGACGGCGGTGAAGGCGGTGACGAACCGGTCCACGTCCGCCTCGTCGATGACCAGCGGCGGGATCAGCTTGATCACCTCCAGATGGTCCCCGGAGACCTGGGTGAGGATGTGGTGCCGCTGGAGCAGCGGAACCACGACCATCTGGGCGAAGAGGCCCTTGCGGGCCGCCTGGAGCATCGTCCAGCGGCTGCGCAGCCCCAGCGAGGACGGCCGGCCGAACTCGATCCCGATCATCAGCCCGCGTCCCCGGATCTCGTGCAGCAGCTCGTACCGGGGCACCAGCTCCTTGAGGCGTCCGGAGAGCAGGTCCCCGATCCGGCGGGCGTGCGCGACCGTCCCCTCGTCCTCCATGACCGAGAGGACGGCGAGCCCGGCGGCCATGGCCTGGGCGTTCGACCCGAAGCTCGCCGAGTGGACCAGGACCCGGTCCATCGACGAGTAGACCTTCTTGAAGATCCAGTCCTTGCCGAGGGTGGCACCGACCGGCACATAGCCGCCGGAGAGCGCCTTGGCGACGCAGACCAGGTCAGGTTCGACCCCCTCCTCGTGCTGGTACGCGTAGAAGTCGCCGGTCCTGCCCAGGCCGGTCTGCACCTCGTCGGCGATGAGCAGGGCGCCGTGCCGGTGCAGCAGCTCCTGGGCCGCCCGCAGGAAGCCGGGCGGGGACGCGTGGACGCCCTTGCCCTGGATGGGCTCGACGACGAAGGCGGCCACGTCGCCCTTGCGCAGCTCCCGCTCCAGGGCGTCGAGGTCGCCGAGCCCGATCGCCGTGTCGGGCAGCAGCGGGGCGAAGCCGTCGCGGAAGCCGTTCTCGCCGTTGACGGAGAGGGAGCCGGTGGTGAGCCCGTGGAAGGCGTGGGAGCAGTAGAGGACCCTGGGCCGCCCGGTGGCGTACCGGGCGAACTTGAGGGCGGTCTCGACCGCCTCCGTGCCGCTGTTGCCGAAGAAGACCCGGTCGAGATGGGGGCTGTGGGCGAGGAGGCGCTCGGCGAGGAGTCCGGGCAGTGGCTGGCAGTCGAAGCGGGTGAGATCGGCGAGCTGGGCGTCGAGGACGTCGTGGAGGGCCTGGCGGACGACGGGGTGGTGCCGTCCGAGACCCATCACACCGAAGCCGGCGAGCATGTCGAGGTGGTCGACCCCGTCGGCGTCCCAGAAATGGGCGCCCTCGGCCCGCTCGTAGACCTTGTCGAAGCCGATGGTGTGGAGCATGCGCGGGAGCTGGTGGTTGAGGTAGCGGGCGTGCAGCTCGTACCGCTCGCCGCCGCGCTCGGCGAGCAGCGCCCGCAGGTCGAACTCCCCGCTCATCGCGGCCCCTTCCTCTCCCGCTCCCTCCCCCGCCCGCTCCTCACGCGCTGTTCCCGGAGACGGTCTCCCTGATCGCGCGCAGGGATTCCTTGAGCGAGCCCATGGTGGCGAGGACGGCGGTGGGCTCGTAGCCGCAGTGCGCCATGCAGTTGGCGCAGCGCGGGTCCTTGCCCCGGCCGTACTTGTCCCAGTCGGTGTCCTCGATGAGCTCACGGTACGTGGGGACGTAGCCGTCGCTCATCAGATAGCAGGGGCGCTGCCAGCCGAAGAGCGAGTAGTTGGGAATGGCCCAGGCGGTGCAGGGGAAGTCCGCCTTTCCTTCCAGGAAGTCCAGGAAGAGCGGCGAGTGGTTGAGCCGCCAGCGGCGCCTGTTGCCCCCGGCGAACGCCTTCTTGAAGAGTTCGCGGGTCTGCTCGACGCCGAGGAAGTGCTCCTGGTCGGGGGCCTTCTCGTACGCATAGGCGGGCGAGATCATCATTTCGTCGACCTGGAGGTCGTCGTTGAGGAAATTGAGCACCTCGATGATGGTCTGCGGGGTGTCGGTGTTGAAGAAGGTCGAATTGGTGGTGACCCGGAAGCCGCGCCGCTTGGCCTCCTTGATCGCCGCCACCGCCTCGTCGAACACGCCCTCCTTGGCGACCGACTCGTCGTGCCGCTCGCGCAGGCCGTCGATGTGCACGGCGAAGGCGAAGTACGGGGAGGGGGTGAAGTCCTCCAGCTTCTTGCGCATCAGCATCGCGTTGGTGCAGAGGAAGACGTACTTCCTCTTGGCCACCAACTGCCGCACGATCTCATCGATCTGAGGGTGCATCAGGGGCTCGCCGCCCGCGATGGACACCATGGGGGCGCCGGACTCCAGGACCGCCCCGACGGCCTGGGCGACGGGCATGCGCTGCTTGAGGACGCCGGCCGGGTGCTGGATCTTCCCGCAGCCCTCGCACTTGAGGTTGCAGGCGAAGAGCGGTTCGAGTTCGACGATGAGCGGGAACTTCTCGCGCTTGCGGAGCTTCTGTTCGAAGAGGTAGGTCCCGACCCGGATGGACTGACGGAGCGGCATGGCCATAACTCGTTCACCTCCTGGGGAGCAGCAAAGAACGGTGCCATTCGAAGAATGCGGGAAGGACGGCACGAAGGACACGGAAGGCCGATATTCCCCCGCGTACCGTGCCGATCCGGACCAGTTCATGTTCTGGAGCGTCCACGACCACCCGGACGGCCGCAACCGGGCGGGCGCCCGGCCCGCCGCCGGGCGGCTCGGTGCCCCGGGCCGTACCCAGGGTCGCGGCGGACTCCATGTCGACGGCGATCGCCCCGGTGGCGCGCAGCGCGGCCCGCTCGGGCCCGCGCACCACATGGTCGGAGCCGGTCAGCGGCCCGGTGTGCACGGCCCGCCCTGGTACGGCTCTGACCAGCGCCTTCACCAGCAGTTCGGTGCCGGAGCAGAGGGTGGTGCCGTCCGGGCCACGGGTCTCGTCGGCCACGACCAGGTCCCCCGGGTGCATGCCGGGGGCGAGCCCCGCACAGAACCCGGAGGCGATGACGGCGGCGTCCCGCCACCCCTCCTCGGCGAGCGCCCGGGAGACCGCCGTACGGGCGCGGTCCGGCCCCATGCCGGTCCGCAGCACGGTCACGGGCCCGGGAGCGCCGCCCCGGTCGCCGCTGCGCAGGGCGAGCCGCTCGATGCCGAGCGCGCAGGCGATCAGCAGGGGCGGTGGGGCGCCGGGGCCCGGCTCGCGTCCCATCAGCGTTCCTTGCCGGGCGAGGGCTCCCCGTGCACGTAGCGCCCGAGCGCGGTGAGGGGGAAGACCTGACGGTAGAGGTGGTAGTTGATGGAGAAGTCCCAGGGGAAGCCGGTGCCGGTGAAGTGCGGCTCGTCCCAGGAGCCGTCCTCCCGCTGGGTCTCGGCCAGCCAGGCGACGCCGCGCCGGACGGGCTCGGAGTCGCGCTCGCCGGCGGCGAGGAGGGCGATGAGCGCCCAGGCGGTCTGGGAGGCGGTGGAGTCGCCGCGCCCGATCCACTCCTTCGCGTGGTACGAGCGGAGGTCCTCGCC
This sequence comes from Streptomyces sp. P9-A4, assembly GCF_036634195.1. Taxonomy (NCBI): domain Bacteria; kingdom Bacillati; phylum Actinomycetota; class Actinomycetes; order Kitasatosporales; family Streptomycetaceae; genus Streptomyces; species Streptomyces sp. P9-A4. Next base: position 6,477,400 of record NZ_JAZIFY010000001.1, on the reverse strand, counting down.
CCAGCCGCCGTCTTCGTTCTGTACGGAGCCGAGCCAGCCGACGGCCCGGCGGATCGCCGGATGGGAGACGGGGAGCCCGGCCGCGGTGAGCGCGGGGATCACCGAGCCCGTTCCGTACACGTAGTTCACGCCCCAGCGGCCGAACCAGGCTCCGTTCGGGTCCTGTTCGGCGAGCAGCCACTCGATTCCCCTGCGGGTACGGGGGTCCTGGGCCATTCCCTCGTAGGCGAGCATCTCCACCACATGGGCGGTGACGTCGGCGGAGGGCGGGTCGATCACCTCGCCGAAGTCGCAGAAGGGCAGCTTGTTGGGGAGGACGCTGGTGTTGTCGGCGTCGAAGGCGCCCCAGCCGCCGTCCCGGGACTGCATGCCGAGCGTCCAGCGGGCGCCCCGGCCGACGGCCGCCGACACCCGGGCAGGGTCGGGGTGGTCGACCCGGCGGAGCGCGAGCACCACCTCGGCGGTGTCGTCGATGTCGGGGTAGGTGTCGTTGTGGAACTCGAACGCCCAGCCGCCCGGCGGCAGTCCGGGCCGGCGTACCGCCCAGTCCCCGGTCCGGGTGATCTCCTCGTCGAGCATCCAGTCGACGGCCTTCACCAGCGCCGGGTGATCGGAGGGGAGCCCGGCGTCGGCGAGCGCGATGGTCGCGAGGCAGGTGTCCCAGACGGGCGACTGGCAGGCCTCGATCATGCGGGAGCCGTCCTCCCCCCGTACGGCGAAGCGGTCGAGGGATTCGAGTCCGGCCCGCATGACGGGGTGCCCCAGGTCGTACCCGAGGAGGTGGAGGGCGATCACCGAGTAGACGGCGGGGGGCTGGATGCCGCCCCAGCAGCCGTCGTTCTCCTGGCGCTCGACGATCCAGCGGGCCGCCAGGTTCATGGCGGTCCTGCGCACCGCGCGCGGCGCCACCCGGTGGTAGACGTGCAGGGCCTTGTCGAGCCGCTGGAAGATCCCGTCCCAGCCGGTGACGGGGGCGAGCGGCCGGGGCGGGTTGGGGCGCGCCGGGTCGCTGTGCAGCTCGTCGAGCGGGAAGGGTGCGGGCCGTACCGGGCGCTTCGCGGAGACCACGGTGAGCGGCACGATCGTCTGCCGGGCCCAGCAGCCGAAGTCGTAGATGTTGAGCGGGAACCACTTCGGCAGGAAGAGCAGTTCCGGGGGCAGCTCGGGCAGGTCGTCCCAGCGCCACCAGCCGAAGAGGGCGAGCCAGATCCGGGTGAAGACCCGGGCGGCGGCGATCCCTCCGTCGGCGCGGACCCGGGCGGCGGCGCGGGCCATGTGCGGGGCCTCGGGCGGGTCTCCGGCGAGCCGCAGCGCCACATAGGCCTCGATGGTGGCGGAGAGGTCGCCGGGTCCGCCGTGGAAGGTGGGCCAGGCGCCGTCCTCGCGCTGCAGGCGGCGGATGTGGAGTGCCGCGGCGCGGGTGGTGTCGGCGTCGAGGATGCCCAGGAACTGGCGGAGCAGGAGGTCCTCGGCGTCCATGGTGACGTTGGTCTCCAGGTCGCCCTTCCACCAGCCCTCGGGGTCCTGCCGGGCGAGGAGGTGCTCGACGGCCAGTTCCGTGGCCCGTGCGGCGGCGCCGTCGAGGTCCGGCGCACCGGCGCCGGTGTCGTTCGTCTTGCTGGCCGCGGCTGCCCGGGGGCCCACGGCCCCGGCGCTTCCGTCGGTCGTCGCTGTCATGGCTTCCCCTTTGCGCAGTCGGTTTCTTCTGCTTCTACGGGTCTGCCGTCGGCCGGCGCCGGAGGGCACCGGCCGGCGACTGCGAACTCATATCAGGGTGATGGTGATCATCTCTTCCGTACGACGACGAAGTCGGCGAGTGCGGTGAGCTGGGCCCGCACCCGGGCGGGCATGTCCACCTCGTCCAGGGCCTCGATCGCGACGGCGTGCTGGCGACGGGCCTCCTGGGAGGTCCACTCGCGCCCTCCGGCCTCCTCGATGAGGGCCGCGCGGGTGGCGAACTCCTCCTCGGAGAAGGTGTCGAAGTCATTGGACTTGGCGTCCGCGGCGAGGAGTTCACCGAGCCGCTCGGAGGCCCTGCCGCCGGCGGCGAGGGCGGCGACGACCGGCAGGGACTTCTTTCGCTGGCGCAGGTCGCTCCAGGTCTGCTTGCCGGTGGCCTCCGGGTCGCCCCAGATGCCGAGCAGGTCGTCGACGGCCTGGAAGGCGAGGCCGAGGTGGTAGCCGTACTCCTCCAGCTTGTCGGCGGTCCGGTCGTCGGCGCCGCCGAGGACGGCGCCGATGGAGACGGCGCAGGCGAGCAGGGCGCCCGTCTTGTTGCCCTCCATCTCCAGGCACTCCTCGACGGTGACCCGCTCGCGGTGCTCGTAGGAGATGTCCTGGGCCTGGCCGTCGATGAGCTTGCGGCTGGCGGTGGTGAGCCGGCGGGTCGCCCGGCCGGCCTCCACGGTGCCCAGCTCCAGCAGGATCTCGTTGGCGAGCGCGAACAGGGCGTCGCCGACGAGGATGGCCTGCGCGGGTCCGTGCACCTTCCACACGGTGTCGCGGTGGCGCCGCTGCTCGTCGCCGTCCATCAGGTCGTCGTGCAGCAGCGAGAAGTTGTGGACGAGTTCCACGGCGACGGCGCCGGGGATGCCGACCTCGGGCGCGGCACCCGCGGCCTCGGCCGACAGCAGGGCGAGCGCGGGGCGGACGGCCTTGCCGCCGTCGCCGTCCGCGGGGTTGCCCTGCGCGTCGATCCAGCCGAAGTGGTAGGCGGCCACGGTGTCCATGGGCGGCGCGAGGCGGTCGACGGCCGCCCGCAGTACGGGCGTGGACAGGGTCCGCCCCCGCTCCAGCAGTGCGGACACGTCCGCGGTGTCGACGGCCGGATTACCCGGCGGCACAGTCGGCACGGTCTCTCCTCTTGTTCCGGTACTCACACTCATGCCGCCTCCTGCAGCGGATGGTCATGGCGGCGGCCGAGGGCGGAGAGCGCGGCGCCCGCGGCGCTGAAGCCGCTGCGCACCGCCCCCTCCATGGTCGCGGGCCAGCCGGTGGCGGTCCAGGCCCCGGCCAGATACAGCCCCGGCGCCCGGGTGCGGGCTCCGGGGCGGAGCCTGCCGACGCCCGGGGTGGGCGCGAACGTCGCCGTCCGCTCCCTGGTGACGAAGAAGTCGCGGATGCCCGCGCCCCGGGCGGCGGGCAGCAGCCGCTCCAGCTCGGGGAGGTACTTGGCGCGCAGGGCGGCGACGGGTTCGTCGATCTCCTCCTGGGCGGCCGACTGGGAGACGGCGAGGTACTGGCCGCCGCCGGTGAGTCCGGAGGACTCGGTGCGGTCGAAGACCCACTGCACGGGCGAGCCGAGCGCGGCGAAGAAGGGACGCTTCAGCACCTTGCGGTCGTAGACCACGTGGAGGTTGAGGATGGGGGCGGTGGCGATGTCGAGCAGCCGGTCGGGGTCGTCGAGGACGCCCTCGGGCAGCAGGCCGTGGGTCTCCTGCTGCGGCACGGCGAGGACGACGACGTCCGCCTCCAGGGTCTCGCCGGGCACGTCGACGGTCCAACGGCCGTCGCCGGTACGGGAGATCCGCTCGGCCTTGGTACGGAGCGCGGTGCGGACGCCGAGCTCGTCGAGTTCCTTCGCGGCCCGGGTGTCGTGGATTTCGCCGAGCGGCACGTGGGCCCAGCCGATGTCGGCGGCGCCGGGCTCGGAGAGCAGACCCGTCTTGAAGACCATCGCGGCGAGCCCCATCGAGGCCTGCGGGGCGGGGGCGTTGAGGGTGGGGATGCCGACGAGGTCCCACAGCGCCTGGACGGTCCGCGGGGACTGACCGTGCCGGCCGAGCCAGGTGGCGAAGTCGATGCCGTCGAGCGCGGGGTCGGCGGGGTCGAGCTTCTTCAGGGCGAGCGCGGCCCGGCCGACGGAGGCCCGCTCGGCGAGCGAGAGATGGGGGTACGTGGCGAGGCTGCGCGCGAGGTGCAGCGGTACGGGCAGGGCGTCTCGGCGGATCCGGCCGAGGCGCGGGCCGCGCGGGTGGCCGACGTCGAGGACGGGCACGTCGAGGCGGTCCTGGAGCGGGGCGAGCCGGGCTCCGTCGATCCGGTCGAGGAACCAGCGGTAGGCGGTGCAGCAGCGCAGGTAGACGTGCTGGCCGTTGTCGACGGTGAGGTCGCCGCGGCGGAAGGAGAAGGCGAGGCCGCCGAGCCGGGGCCGGCCTTCGAGGAGGGTGACACGAAGGCCGCTCTCGGCGAGCTGGAGCGCGGCGGTGACCCCGGCGAGCCCGCCGCCGACGACGACGGCGCGGGGCCGCCGGTCTCCGCCGGTCCCGGTGCCGGGGCCGGGGGCTCCCGGCGAGGCGTGCCGCTCGGTTCCTTCGTGGGTCACGCGGCCTCCGTTCGGATCGTCGTGGGCGGGTGCGCGGGCACCTCGGTCAGGGACGCCGTGGCGGCGCCCGGGGTTGCCCCGCGGCCGGGGACGTACGGGCGCATCAGGCACGCCTCCTGACGGCGCGCCGGGCGATGTGGCGGGTGTCGAGGCCGGAGAGCCCGCGGACCGCGACGTACGCCTTCTCGTGGCCGGGCAGCGAGACACGGCCCCGGAGCACGGCCTCGGGATCGCGCTCGATCCGGTCGAGGAGACGGCGGTAGATGCCGGCCATGGCGGCGACGCAGGCGCCGCTGCGCCGGTCGAGCATGGGCAGGAGTCCGTAGCCCTCGGCGAACAGGGCGCGGGCGCGTCGGACTTCGAAGTGGACGAGGCCGGCGAAGTCGGCGCCGGCGGGCGGGGTGTCGCTGCCGAAGCCGTCGCCGCAGCCGAACTTGGCGAGGTCGTCGGAGGGCAGGTAGGTCCGTCCGTTCCCGGCGTCCTCGCGTACGTCCCTGAGGATGTTGGTGAGTTGGAGCGCGAGGCCCAGGGTGTCGGCGTACTCGGCCGCACGCTCGACGCCCTGGGCGCCGGGCTGGGTGCCGAAGACGCCGAGGGAGAGCCGGCCGATGGCGCCGGCGACGCAGCGGCAGTAGACCTTGAGGTCGTCCCAGGTCTCGTAGGTCGCGCCGTGCACGTCCATGAGGACGCCGTCGATGAGTTCGTCCAGACCGCCGAGCGGGATCGGGAAGCGGCGGGCCGAGTCGGCCAGGGCGACGGCGACGGGGTCGGTGTCGTCCTCGTCGATCTCCTCGGCCCTGATCCGGTCGAGCAGGGCGCGGGTGGCCTCCAGGCGCTCCCGCTTGGCCTCGGGCGGGAGCGTGCCGTCGCCGATGTCGTCGACGCGCCGGGAGAAGGCGTACAGCGCGGACATCGCCTGCCGCTTCTCGGTCGGCAGCAGCCGGATTCCGTAGGCGAAGTTCCGCGCCTGCTGTCCGGTGACCGCCTCGCAGTAGCTGTAGGCGGCCTGTACGGGTGCGGACGGCTGGGGCTGTGCCTCCACGGTCGCGCTCACCCCTCTCTCCGCGCCCGGAGCAGAACCGCTCCCGCCTGGCGCATCAGGCTCGGCTTGGTGGCCTTCGGTGGCCCGGTCAGCACGTCGAATCCGGCATCGGTGATCGCGTCGAGCGCGGCGAGGCCCCCGGCGGTGAATCCGGCGAGGAGGAGCCGCAGCCTGCCGTGGACGCTGCCGACGAGGGGGGCTCCCGCGTCGAGCAGGTCGCGGGCCCGGCCGGCCTCGAAGGCGATCAGGGCGCGCACGGAGGCGCCGGCGGTGGGCCGGGCGAGGTCGCTCTCGGTGACGTGGAAGCGCTTGAGGTCCTCGGCGGGGAGGTAGATCCGGTCCCGGGCGAGGTCCTCGGCGACGTCCTGGAGGTGCTCGACGATCTGCAGGGCGGTGCAGATCTCGTCGGAGCGCCTGAGCCGTTCGGGGGTGTCGGTGCCGGTGATCGCGAGGACGAGCCGGCCGACGGGGTTGGCCGAGAGCTCGCAGTACGCGAGGAGGTCGTCATAGGTCTCGTAGCGGCCGACCTGCTGGTCCTGGCGGTTGGCGGCGATCAGACCGAGGAAGGGCTCGGGGGTGAGACCGCAGCGCCGGACGGTCGGCTGGAGGCCGCGCAGCAGGGGGTGCCGGGGGGTGCCGTCGAAGACGCGGCGGAGGTCGGTCTCGAAGGCGTCGAGGAAGGCGAGCCGGTCGCGGGCGGCCTCGGGGCCGAGGCCGAGGTGGCGGGCGTCGGCGCCGCCGGGGGCGAGGTCGCCGTCGCCGATGTCGTCGACGAGGCGGGCGAAGCCGTAGACGGCCATGAGGTCGTCGCGCCAGGCCCGGGGCAGGAAGAAGGGGGCCACGGGGAAGTTCTCGTCCGCGGCCTTGCCGAGTGTGGCGCGCGAGGCGGCGTCGGTGCGCGCCTGGCTGGTGTCCGTCACAGGTCACTGCCCGACGGAGGGACGGCGACACCCTCGTGGAGCTGGAGATTCTGCGTCATGGCCGTCACGTCTCCCGTTCTACACTGCCGATCCAATCCATCCTATTTCGGACACGCCGCCGACCCCTGACCGTAGAGCCGCCGCCCGGAGGCCCGATGGCCGTGGGGTATCGCCCTACTTGCCGCGAAACAGACCGCTCCAGCTTACGTTGTACGACGACCGTCGCCGTTCCGGGGTGCCGGGCGCTCCGCCCCTCACCCGAACGAGCCGTCAACCCGGCTTCCGCGCAAGGCAGTTCGGCCCGAAGCAGACCTCAGAGGGTACGGGTCCCGGAGACGACCATGGCGAGGGTGGTCTCGACGACGGCGTTCCTGCGCTGCGCGGGAAGCCGGCGAAGAGGGCCGTCGAGCAGGAGAAGTGACAGTCCGTGAATAGCCGACCACGCTGCGACACCACCGGCGGCGCGGACCCCCGGCCGGGGGGTGCCGGCGAGGGCTTCGAGGGCCTCCCGGAGCAGGGTGAAGGCGCGGACCTCGGGCTCGGGCGCCTGCCGCTCGGCCGGTCCCGGCAGCTCCTCCCGGGCAGGCCGGGGCACGCAGAACGCGGCCCGGTAGAGCCCGGGGTGTTCCACGGCGAAGCCGACGTATCCCCGGCAGAGGGCGGCGAGCCGGCGCTCGGCCGCGAGGGCGGGGTCGTCGGCGCCGGGCTCGCGGGCCGCGGCCCGTTCCATGGCGTCGGCGAGGACCCGCTGGGCGTGGGTCCTGACGGTACGGAGGAGTTCGCCGCGGCCGTCGAAGTGCCGGTAGGCGGCGGTGGGCGAGACGCCGACCCGGCGGGCCGCCTCCCGCAGGACGACCCGTTCGGGGCCGCCCTCGGTGGCGAGGTCGACGGCGGCACAGATCAGCGCGTTGCGCAGGTCGCCGTGGTGGTAGGTCTTTCCCCCCGAGATCGCTGCCATGGGCTCATCCTGCCCGATGTTGACCGCATGCACATTCCAGGTGACGGCACGACGCGCGAAAAACGGAACTGCCCCCACCGGAAGGGTGGGGGCAGTTCGGGAAGCGGGGTCAGCGGGCGGTTTCCCGCTCGTACGCCTTGAGGACCTCGTCCGTGGGCCCGTCCATGAGGAGCTGGCCCTTCTCCAGCCAGAGCACCCGGTCGCAGGTGTCCCTGATGGACTTGTTGCTGTGGCTCACCAGGAAGACCGTGCCGGCCTCCTTGCGGAGCTCCCGGATGCGCTCCTCGGAGCGGATCTGGAACTTGCGGTCACCCGTCGCCAGCGCCTCGTCGATGAGGAGGACGTCGTGGTTCTTGGCGGCGGCGATGGCGAAGCGGAGCCGGGCGCCCATGCCGGAGGAGTACGTCCGCATCGGCAGGCTGATGAAGTCGCCCTTCTCGTTGATGCCGGAGAAGTCGACGATCCCGTCGTACCGCGAGCGCACCTCCTCGCGGCTCATGCCCATGGCGAGGCCGCCCAGGATCACGTTGCGCTCGCCGGTGAGGTCGTTCATGAGGGCCGCGTTGACGCCGAGCAGCGAGGGCTGGCCGTCGGTGTAGACCTTGCCGCTCTCGGTGGGCAGGAGTCCCGCGACGGCGCGGAGCAGCGTGGACTTGCCGGAGCCGTTGGAGCCGATGAGGCCGATGGCCTCGCCCCGGTAGGCGGTGAAGGTGACACCGCGCACCGCGTGCACCTTGCGGATGCCCCGGCTGACCTCGGCCTTGCCGCGGCCGACGATGCGGCTGAGCGCCGCCGTGGCGCTGCCCCTGCCGCCGCCACCGGCGTTGACCCGGTAGACGATGTGGACGTCGTCGCAGATGACGGTGGGAACGTTGGACCGGTCGGTGTCAGCCACGGCCGTACCTCTCCTCGGCCTTCCAGAAGTAGACGAAACCGCCGATGCCGAAGGCCACCGCCCAGCCGAGGGCGGTCAGCCACACGTGCGAGGGCAGGTTCTCGGCACCGTATCCCTCGATGAGGGAGTAGCGGATCAGGTCCATGTAGACCGCCGCCGGGTTGTACATCAGGACGTCGGCGATCCACGCGGGCTTGTCGGCAAGCATCGCGGGGATCGAGAACATGACACCGGACGCGTACATCCAGGTGCGCATGATGAACGGCATCAGCTGGGCCAGGTCGGGCGTCTTCGCACCCATCCTGGCCACGATCATGGCGAGTCCGATGTTGAACACGAACTGCAGCAGCAGGGCCGGGAGCAGCAGCAGCCAGCGCAGCGAGGGGTAGCTGCCGAAGGAGATCGAGACCGCGAAGAGCACGATCATCGAGAACAGCAGCTGCTGGAGCTGCTGGAGGGAGAACGAGATCGGCAGGGTGGCCCGGGGGAAGTGCAGGGCCCGGACCAGGCCGAGGTTCCCGGAGATCGCCCGGACGCCGGCCATGACCGAGTTCTGGGTGAAGGTGAACACGAAGATGCCGGTGACGAGGAAGGGGATGTAGACCCCCTTGGACATCCCGCGTCCGGCACCCAGGATGAGCCCGAAGATCAGGTAGTAGACCAGGGCGTTGAGCAGCGGGGTCGCGACCTGCCACACCTGCCCCAGCTTCGCCTGGCTGTACTGGGCGGTCAGCTTGGCCGAGGAGAAGGCCAGGATGAAGTGGCGGCGGCTCCACAGCTCGCGGACGTACTCGAACAGCCCGGGCCGGGCGCCGCTGACCGAGAGGCCGTACTTCGAGGCCAGCGCGGCGGGGGTCAGGCCCTCGTCGACGGACGGGGGCGCGCTCGTCGCGACCGCCCCGCCCTGGTGTGTGTCACTCACAAGTCGAAACTTTCGTGTTCAAGATGCGCGGCACGTCGGTACCACGATGTCAGACGACCGGGGGGCGACCCAGCCGGGTCAGCCGCCACACCGTACGCCACCTCATGGGCCGGCGCGGTCCGCAGGGGGTCGTCCAGCCTTCGCGGAATCCGCCGAACCACGCCTTGAGCGCGGAGGGCGAGGGCCGACGGGCCAGGGTGAGCAGGAGCCAGACGCCGAGATACACCGGCACCAGGGGCGCGGGCAGATTGCGGCGTGCCAGCCAGACTCGGTTGCGGGCCACGTTGAAGTGGTACGAGGCGTGGCGGGAGGGTGCTGTGGTGGGGTGCAGCAGCACCATGTCGGAACGGTAGTCGATCATCCAGTCGGCGTCGAGCGCGCGCCAGGCGAGGTCGGTCTCCTCGTGCGCGTAGAAGAACTCGTCCGGCAGACCGCCGACTTCGGCGAACACCTTGGTGCGGACGGCGTTGGCGCCGCCGAGGAAGGTGGTCACCCGCGAGGAGCGCATCGGGTCGGAGGCGCGCAGCCTCGGCACGTGCCGGCGCTGGGTGGCCCCGGTCTCCGGATCGGCGATCCGGAAGGTGATGATGCCCAGGCGCGGGTCGGCGGTGAAGGCCTGCCGGACCAGCTCCGCGGTGTCGGCGTGGGCGAGGAGCCCGTCGTCGTCGAGGAAGAGCAGGACGTCGACGTCGGTGCCGCCGGGGCCGAAGGCCTCGATGCCGACGTTCCGGCCGGCGGGGATGCCGACGTTCTCCGGCAGGTCCACGGTCCGCACCCAGTCGGGCACCCCGGTGACCGGGGTGCCCTGGCCGACGACGACGACCTCGACGGGGTCGCCCTCCTGCTTGGCGACCGAGTCGATCAGCGCGCGCAGGTCGTCGGGGCGGTTGCCCATCGTGATGACGACCGCGCCCACCTTGAGCGGAGTACTCACGGCCGGCCTCACTTCAGCCTGCTGGAGACCATGATCGACACCAGGTGCAGCACGGTCTGGAGCAGGGCGATGCCGGCCAGGACGGCGACACCGAGCCGGGTGAAGAACAGGTCGCCGCGGACCTGGTCCGCGATCGCCAGGACCACGATGAGCAGCGAGGCCTCGATGCCGAGGACGAGCCGGTGGAACTTCAGCGCCCCGGCGGCCCGGCGGGCCAGCGCCATGCCGGAGGAGCGCGGCTCGGAGGCCGACTCCTTGACCGGCGGCAGACCGCCCTGGTGCCGGGCGACGCCGACGAGGTCGGTCTCGGCCTTGATCAGGATGGCGCCGAGCGCGGCGAGGGTGCCGAGGAAGGCCCACAGCCAGTCGATCCGGCCCGAGCCCCACAGGTCGGCGGCGCGCAGGCCGAAGCCGACGAGCACCGCCGCGTCGCACAGGTAGGCGCCGACCCGGTCCAGGTAGACACCTGCCAGCGAGAACTGCTTCTTCCAGCGGGCCACCTCGCCGTCGACGCAGTCGAGCAGCAGGTAGAGCTGGACCATGAGCGCGCCGAGCAGCGCCCCGGGGATGCCCGGGACGAGCAGGGCCGGGGCCGCGAGGACGCCGGCGATGGTCATGACGTACGTGAGCTGGTTCGGCGTGACCTTGGTGCCGACGAGCCGACGGGTGATCCGGAGCGAGATCTCCCGCATGTACATGCGACCGCCCCAGTGCTCCCCACTGCGCCGGTCCTTCACACCCGGAGGGTGGACGACCGGGCGGAGCTCAGCTACGGATGGCTTTGGCATAGTCGGCGTACGCGTCCCTGATCTCGTCGTCGGACAGGTCGAGGTGTTCGAGGATGGTGAAGCGGCCCGGCCGGGTCTGCGGGGCGAAGGACACCGCCTGGACGAACTCGTCCACGGTGAAGCCCATCTCCTCCGGCTGGACGGGAAGTCCGTGCCGGCGCAGGGTCTCGACCATCAGCGCGGAGCCGTCGGCGGCGCCGCGCAGGTGCATGGCGAAGGCCGCTCCGAGGCCGCACTGCTCGCCGTGGCTGGCGGCGCGGTCCGGGAAGAGCAGGTCGAAGGCGTGGCTGATCTCGTGGCAGGCGCCCGAGGAGGGGCGGCTGTCCCCGCTGATCGACATGGCGATGCCGGACATCACCAGGCCCTCGGAGAGGGTGACGAGGAAGTCGTCGTCGCCGACGCCGCCGGGGTGGCGGAGCACGGCCTCGCCGGCGCTGCGGGCCATGGCGGCCGCGAGGCCGTCGACGGGCTCCCCGGTCACCTGGTGCGACAGCTCCCAGTCCGCGATGGCGGAGAGGTTGGAGATCGCGTCGCCGATGCCGGAGCGGACGTAGCGCACCGGGGCGTCCCGGATCACGTCGAGGTCGACGACCAGCGCGATCGGGGTCGGCACACCGTAGGAGCCGCGCCCGTTGTCGTTGTCCAGGGTGGAGATCGGCGAGCAGATCCCGTCGTGCGACAGGTTGGTCGCGATGGCCACCAGCGGCAGCCCGACCCGGGCCGCCGCGTACTTGGTCACGTCGATGATCTTGCCGCCGCCGAGGGCCACCACGGCGTCGTACCGCTTGCCGCGCATGGCGTCGGCGAGCTTCACGGCCTCGTCGATGGTGCCGCCGGAGACCGGGTACCAGTCGGCGCCGGGCAGCTCGGGGGCGAAGTGGTCACGCAGCTTGAGGCCCGAGCCGCCGCTGATGGCGACGGCGATCTTGCCGTTACTGGAGATCCGCTGGTCCGCGAGGAGCGCGGACAGGTCGTCCAGCGCTCCCCGGCGGATGTCGACGACGACCGGCGAGGGGATCAGCCGGGTCAGTACTGGCACGCGATCTCACGGCCCTTCGCGAGGTCGTCGTGGTTGTCGATCTCGACCCACGTGACGTCGCCGATGGGCTCGACGTCGACGGTGAAGCCGCGGTTGACGAGCTCCTGGTAGCCGTCCTCGTAGTACAGGTCGGGGTCGCGCTCGAAGGTGGCCTTGAGGGCGTCGGCGAGCTCCTCGGCGGCCTCGGCCTCGATGAGGGTGACACCGATGTACTCGCCGGTGGCGGTGGCCGGGTCCATCAGCTTGGTGATGCGCTGGACGCCCTTGTCCTCGGCGGTGATGACCTTCATCTCCTCGTCGGCGAGGTGCTTCACCGTGTCGAGGGCGAGGATGATCTTCTTGCCCTCGCCGCGGGCGGCGAGCAGGGTCTTCTCGACGGAGACCGGGTGGACGGTGTCGCCGTTGGCGAGGATCACACCGCGCTTGAGGACCTCACGGGCGCACCACAGGGAGTAGGCGTTGTTCCACTCCTCGGCCTTGTCGTTGTCGACGAGGGTGATCTTGAGGCCGTACTTCGCCTCCAGGGCGTCCTTGCGGTCGTAGACGGCCTCCTTCCGGTAGCCGACGACGATCGCGACCTCGGTGAGGCCGATCTCGGCGAAGTTCTTCAGCGTCCCGTCGAGAATCGTGATCTCGCCGTCGACGGGCACGAGGGCCTTCGGAAGGGTGTCGGTGTAGGGGCGCAGACGCCGTCCGGCACCGGCTGCCAGTACGAGACCGATCATGCTGTTTCTCCTTCGTCGTGAACGGCGGGTGCTCCGGAGGAGACCCAGAAGCGGATGGACTCCACGAGCACCACGAGGGCGACGGCCACCGCGAGGGCGGTCAGTGCCAGGGTGAAGTCGTCGCCGCGGTCCGCCAGCAGGGCGGCGAGGACGGCCACCAGGAGCGTGCGCCCCTCGTGTCCGCCGGTGACGCGCACCAGCCACGCGGGCGGCGCGCCGGTGCCGCCGCGGATGCGGTACACCGTGTCGTAGTGATGGTAGGCGACCGCCGCGACCAGCCCGAATGCGGCGGGCAGGGCCTGCGCCGAGTCGGAGCGGGCGGCGAGCACGAGGACGGCGGTGTACTCGGCGGCGCGGAAGAGCGGGGGTACGAGCCAGTCGAGGGCGCCCTTGAGGGGGCGGGCGACGGCGGCGCCGGAGAGGATCACGTAGCCGATGGCGGCGATCACGATCTGCCGGTCGCCGAAGGGCCACGTGAGGACGGCGAAGAGGAGACCCGCCGTCGCGATCGCCGCGAAGACGACTCCCGCGCCGCGGGCTCCCGACCGGCCGAACACGCGGGCGGCCAGCTGGGCCAGCGGCCCGCAGTCCGCGAGGTCGGCCAGCGCCTGGGCGGCCCGGTCGGTGCGCTTCGCCTTGCGGGTCAGGGAGCGCAGGACGCGGCCCGCCGTCGTGTAGCAGGCGCCGAAGGCGCAGCCGATGATCAGTGCCCAGAAGACGATCCGGGGGGCGGTGACCGCGGTGAGGACGGCGATCATCGCCCAGCGCTCGCCGATCGGCAGGATGATCATGCGGCGGGCCCAGACGGTCCAGCCGAGGCTGTCGAGCCGGTCGGAGAGGGCCGCGGTGGGGCTGGTGTTGGCGGTGGCGTCGTGGTTGGCCTCGTTGAACGAGAAGTCCACGACGTGCCGGCAGGTCATCAGGATCATCGCGCCGAGGGCCAGGGCCCAGACGTCGTCGCCGTTGCGGGCGGCGCCGAGGGCGAGGCCCGCGTAGAAGGCGTACTCCTTGGCGCGGTCGAAGGTGGCGTCGAGCCAGGCGCCCATCGTCGAGTACTTCAGCGCGTAGCGGGCGAGCTGCCCGTCGGTGCAGTCGAGGACGAAGGAGACCAGGAGCAGGACGCCGGCGGCGATGTAGCCGCCGCGCTCGCCGGTCGCCGCGCAGCCGGCCGCGATCAGTGCGGTGAGCAGCGAGGCGGTGGTGACCTGGTTGGGGGTCAGTCCGCGGCGCGCGCACCAGCGGGCGATGTAGCGCGAGTACGGGCTGATGAAGAAGGTGGTGAAGAAGCCGTCGTGGGCCTTGACGGCCGAGCGGAGGCGTACGGCCTCGTCGTCCACGGCGGCGACGGCGGCGCGGGCCTCGTGGCGGGCCTCGGCGTCGGCGGGGACGGTGGCGACGAGGGTGCCGAGCTGGGGCCGGTGCACGGCGACGCCGTCGGCGTCGAGGGCGTCGGCGAGGGTGCCGGTGAGGTCGTCCCTGTCACCGGCGGTCGCCGAGGCGGCGGTCAGGGCGCGGGTGAGCGCGGGGCGGGCCCCGTTCTGCGCGGTGAGCGTGCCGGGTGCGGCGGCGGCGGGGAACCTGGGGTCGGTGAGGGCCAGGCGCAGCGCGTGCAGGTGGCCGACGAACCGGGGGTCGACGAGCGCGACGCGCTCACCCGCGGGGACGGCGGCCAGCAGCGCGGCGGCCTGTTCGGCGCCGGAGGCGGCCTTGACGTCGAAGCCGAGCGACCGCAGGTCTCCGTCGAGCGAGGAGCCGGGTGCCGGGGGGCCGGTGAGGATGGCGGTCGACAGACGAACTCACTCCTTGGAGCTGACGAGGGGCCGGCGGGGCCATGGCGGCCCCGGGCGCGGCGGTGCGCCCCGGCACCGGGCGGCGACACGTCGGCTGAGGCTATCGGATGAACGGAACACGAGTTCACCGAGGCTTCGCGGGCAGGACTCCCCCGGGCCCACCCGTGTCCGTAAGGGTGCGCCTCGTCCTGCGGAGATCATCATGGGCGATCGGTGGCCCGGCTCACAAACCACCGTCGCGGGCCCGCGCGAGGGGCTGCGGAGCCGCCTTCCCGCCATGGCCGGTCCTGAATGCATCGCCGCAGGTCAGAGCATATGACAACGGTGTTCAGTACCGTGTTGCACATACCCCCCTCCCGTAGTTCACTTGCGAATCGGGGCACACGAGACGACACGATCTGGAGGCCACGCGATGGGGGCTGGACACGACCACGGGCACAGCCACGGCGGCCCGCCGCCGACGGGGACCGCGGGGGCCGCGTACAAGAGCCGGTTGCGGATCGCACTCGGCATCACGCTCTCCGTGATGGTGATCGAGATCATCGGCGGTCTGGTCGCCGACTCCCTCGCGCTGATCGCCGACGCGGCCCACATGGCGACCGACGCGGTCGGCCTCGCGATGGCGCTGCTCGCGATCCACTTCGCGAACCGGCCTCCCTCGGGGAACCGCACCTTCGGGTTCGCCCGGGCCGAGATCCTGGCGGCGCTCGCCAACTGTCTGCTGCTCCTCGTCGTCGGCGGCTACGTGCTGTACGAGGCGATCCAGCGGTTCGTCGAGCCGGCCGAGACCAAGGGCGGGCTCGCCATCGCCTTCGCGGTGATCGGCCTGGTCGCGAACGTGATCTCGCTGTCGCTGCTGATGCGCGGCCAGAAGGAGAGCCTCAATGTGCGCGGGGCGTACCTGGAGGTCCTCGCGGACGCCCTGGGCTCGGTCACCGTGATCATCGCCGCCACGGTCATCCTGACGACGGGCTGGCAGTACGCGGACCCGATCGCCTCGATCGTGATCGGCCTGATGATCGTCCCCCGTACGTTCAAGCTGCTGCGGGAGACCCTGGACGTGCTCCTGGAGGCGGCGCCGAAGGGTGTCGACATGGCGGAGGTACGGGCGCACATCCTGGCCCTGCCGGGTGTCGAGGACGTGCACGACCTGCACGCCTGGACGATCACCTCGGGCATGCCGGTGCTCTCCGCGCACGTGGTCGTCGACCAGGGGGCGCTGGACTCGGTCGGGCACGAGAAGATGCTGCACTCCCTCCAGGGGTGCCTGGGGTCCCACTTCGACGTGGAGCACTGCACCTTCCAGCTGGAGCCGGCCGGGCACGCGGAGCACGAGGCCGGGCTCTGTCTCTGACCACGGCCGACTGTTAGTCTCTTCGTACGAACGCGTGGAGAGAGGAGCTGAGGTTGATGACCGTCGCGATGGAGGCTGCCCGCAGCGGCAGCGCCCGGTCGTCCCTCAGCCTCCGGGTCTCCGGCTGACCTGATCCCGGTCCAACCACCGGTACGTCACGTCGTCGGCCGGGGCCCTCTCACACAAGGGTTTCCCACGTTGTCCGACAACGCATTGCACGACGCCTTCTTCGCCCTGCACCACGGCCTTCCGCGGCAGGGTCCCGGCTCCGACACCACCACCCGCCGGCTCCTCTCGTCGGCCGGGCCGCTCCCCGAGCGTCCCCGGGTGCTCGACCTGGGCTGCGGCCCCGGCCGTTCCGCGCTGCTCCTGGCCGCCGAGGCGGGCGCCGAGGTGACCGCCGTCGACACCCATGAGCCGTTCCTCGCCGAGCTGCGGGAGTCCGCCGCCGCCCGCGGGCTGGACGGATCGATCCGCACCCTCAACGCCGACATGGGCGCGCTGCCGCTCCCCGACGGCTCCTTCGACCTGGTCTGGGCCGAGAGCTCGGTCTTCGTCCTCGGCTTCGACCGGGCACTGGCCGAATGGCGCAGGCTCCTCGCGCCCGGCGGCACCCTCGTCCTCACCGAGTGCGTGTGGACCGCCGAGGATCCGGGCCCCGTGGCCCGCGCCTTCTGGGAGGAGCACTACCCGCTCCGTACCGTCACCGGGAACGCGGCGGCGGCGGTCGGGGCCGGCTACCACGTGGTGGCGACGCTCCCGCAGCCCGAGAGCGACTGGGACGAGTACTACGTCCCGCTCGCGGCGCACGCCGACGCCGCCGACACCACCGTGCCCGGCACGGCCGAGGCGGTGGCCGGGGCGCGCGCCGAGATCGCGCTGCGGCGCGAGCACGGCTCCGACTACGGGTACGCCGGCTTCGTCCTGCGGCCCGCCGATCCGCGCTGGACCGTCCGTCCGGAGCGGGACGGGGAGGCCGGGGCGGTGTGGCGGGTCGTGGCGGCGGCCTTCGGATCGGAGGCGGAGGCCGATCTGGTCGACGCGCTCCGGCGGGACGCCGACGCCTGGCTGCCCGGCCAGTCGTTCGTGGCCGAGGCCCCGGACGGCTCGGTCGCGGCCCACGCCCTGATCACCCTTCCCCTGCCTTCGGCGGGGAGACCCCAAGCCTGGTGGGGGCCTGCCCTCGGCGGCGCTCGCCCCGGTCTCGGTGGCGCCGGAGCACCAGCGCTCGGGGGCCGGACAGGCCGTCGTTCGAGCGGTGCTCGACGCGGCGCGGCTGCGGGGGGAGCGGCACGTCCTCGTACTGGGCCATCCGGAGTACTACCCGAGGTTCGGGTTCGTACGTGCGTCTGAGTATGGAATCAAGCCAGGTTTCGAAGTCCCGGACGAGACGATGATGGCGCTCGTCCTGGACGGCACCGCGCCCGTTCCGTCCGGCATGCTCGTGTATCCGGCGGCTTTCGGGGTGTGAGGCCACCCCCGCCGCTTCCGCTCCCGCCGCGCCGGTTCCGCTCCGGCGCGGCGGGAGCGGCCACGTCCGGCCGTCGAAGTACGGACAAGCCGCTTTTGTACGGCAGACTGTGTTTCCCCCACCGGGGCCGAGGACCGAAGCGAAGGATGGGTATGCCGACCACACCAGCCACCGCGGCTCAGATCTCGCCGGAGATCGCGTCGAACGGTGTCCAACCGTCCGGAGCCGCGGCGCCGATCATGCTCGAACTGGTCGACGAGGACGGGACGACCATCGGCACCGCGGAGAAGCTCGCCGCGCACCAGGCGCCCGGCCTGCTGCACCGCGCCTTCTCCGTCTTCCTCTTCGACGAGTCCGGCCGGCTGCTGCTCCAGCGCCGCGCGCTCGGCAAGTACCACTCCCCCGGCGTCTGGTCGAACACCTGCTGCGGCCACCCCTACCCGGGCGAGGCCCCGTTCGCGGCGGCGGCCCGGCGCACCTTCGAGGAGCTGGGCGTCTCGCCCTCGCTGCTCGCGGAGGCCGGCACCGTCCGCTACAACCACCCGGACCCGGCATCGGGCCTCGTGGAGCAGGAGTTCAACCACCTCTTCGTCGGCCTCGTGCAGGCCGCACCGAAGCCGGACCCCGAAGAGATCGATGACACCGTCTTCGTGACCTCCGAGGAGCTGGCCGAGCGCCACGCCGCCGCGCCGTTCTCCGCCTGGTTCATGACGGTGCTCGACGCGGCGCGGCCGGCCGTCAGGGAACTGACGGGTCCGTCAGGGGGCTGGTGACCGTCCGCGTACGAGGCATGCCTCCCGGCCCCGGTGCCATCGGGGCCAGGGGCAGCGCCGCCCAGATGATCTTCCCGCCGCTCGCCGTGTGCTCGACGTCGCAGACGCCGCCGGACTCCAGGGCGATCTCCCGGACCAGCAGCAGGCCGCGACCGCCGGTCTGCCCGTAGTCCGCCTCCAGGGCCTTGGGCCGGTAGGGGTGGTTGTCCTCGACGGACACCCGGACCCACTCGGGTCCGATGGCCACCTCGACCGCTATCTCCGGGGACAGCAGCGCCGCGTGCCGCACTGCGTTGGTCACCAGCTCGGAGACGATCAGCAGCAGGCCGTCCATGATCTCGTCATGGAGGGGTACGCCCTGGCGGACCAACAGGTCGCGTACGGCGTGCCTGGCCTGTGGGACGGAGACGTCGACCGCGGCAGCGGTGAAGCGCCAGACTCCTTCGTAGGACGGTTGCCGGGCGGGGACACCCCCGTGGTGCTCCACGGTCCGGTTCCCACCCTCGTGCTCGATTCTCGCCACGGATCGAGTCTTGGCAATCCGCGTGGGCGGACCGGCCTACTGACCAGAAGTCGACACTTATCGGCCACATTCTGATCGGGTGAGTATGCCCACGTCAGTTGTTCGACTGACCGGGCGCGCTTTCTGACCGCTCCGGAGGGAGCCCAGCGGAGCCGGTGTCGTCGGCCGGACGGGAGGCCCGGACCTCCTGCGGGGTCACCATGCTGACGGTCCTTCGGCCGCCCACCCCGATCGCGATCAGGCCGAGGCCGTCGAAGAGCAGCGCGAGCGAGAAGAAGACCCCGAGAACGTACAGGCTGCTGTGCGGCCGGTCGAACAGGACCAGCAGACCCAGCAGCAGCCGACGGGGTCCGGTTCCCCGTGCCGCTCGCGGGCGTCCTCGGGACGGCCCCTTCCTGACCGTACGTTCGGGTCCGCCGGATAGCATCCGGCCCATGGAGCCGCAGCTGAAGGCCAGCGTCACGGACGGGATCGCCACCGTCGTCATAGCCAACCCCGCCAAGCGCAACGCGATGAGCGCCGGCATGTGGCGCGCCCTGCCCGGCCTCCTCGACCGGCTCGCCGCCGACCCGGCCGTCCGGGTCCTGGTCCTGACCGGCGAGGGCGACACCTTCTGCGCCGGGGCGGACATCGCGGCGCTCCGGGAGCCCGGGGATGAGCAGCAGGCGCTCGCGGTACGTGCTGAGGAGGCGCTCGCCGCCTTTCCCCGGCCGACCCTGGCGGCCGTCCGGGGCTTCTGCGTCGGCGGCGGCAGCCAGCTCGCCGCCGCCTGCGACCTGCGCTTCGCCGAGGAGGGCGCCCGCTTCGGGATCACCCCGTCGAAGCTGGGGATCGTCTACCCGTCCTCGTCCACCCGCAGGCTCGCCGCCCTCGTGGGCCCGTCGACCGCCAAGTACCTGCTGTTCTCCGGTGAGCTGATCGACGCGGACCGGGCGCTGCGGACCCGGTTCGTGGACGAACTCCACCCGGCCGGCGAGCTGGACAAGCGGGTGGCCGAGTTCACGCGGGTGCTCGCCTCCCGCTCGCTGCTGACGCAGGCGGCGGCCAAGGAGTTCGCCGACGGGCGGCTCGACCGGGACGCCCACTGGGCCGAGCAGGCGCGCGGGAGCGGCGACACCGCGGAGGGCGTCGCCGCCTTCCTGGAGCGCCGCGCGCCCCGGTTCACGTACGGCGGCTGAGGGTCAGTCCCTCCCGGCCGCCTCGCCCCGCCAGTGCGCCACGATCGCGGCCGGGGCCTTCTCCGGCGAACCCGCGTCGTACGGCGGCTGGGGGTCGTACTCGGTGAGCAGCTGGATGGTCTGGGCGGTCTCGTCCCCGGCGATCCGGCCGAGCAGGTGCAGGGCCATGTCGATGCCGGAGGAGACGCCGGCGGCGGTGACGTACTTGCCGTCGAAGACGACCCGCTCGCCGGTGGGTTCGACGCCCAGCGCCCTGAGCTCCTCGTAGGCGAGCCAGTGGGTGGTGGCTCGGCGGCCGTCGAGCACTCCGGCGGCGGCCAGGATCAGCGCGCCGGTGCAGACCGAGGTGGTCCAGGTGCTGGTCTCGTCGGCGGTACGGAGCCAGGCCCGGATCTCCGGGTCGTCCATGGCCTCCCGCGCGTCGGGGCCGCCGGGGACGAGGACGATGTCGGGGCTCGGCACCTCGGCGAGGGTCCGGTCGGCGACCAGGGCCAGGCTGCCCTGGTCGTTGCGGACGGGGCCGGTCTCCTTGGCCACGAAGACGGTCTCGGCGCCGGGAAGGCGGGCGAGGAGCTCGTACGGGCCGACGGCGTCGAGCGTGGTGAAGCCCGGGTAGAGGAGGACGGCGATCTGCATGCTGATCCCTTTCGCTGCGATGGGCGTTCGTACGGCGGGGTGCGCGGATGTCCGACGGGGTGTGTACGTACGGCGGGGTGTGCGTTCAGGTGCCGGTGGCGTGGAAGCGGCGGCGGTACTCGGCCGGGGGAGTTCCCAGTGCCTTGGTGAAGGCGCGGCGCATCCCCTCCGGAGTGCCGTAGCCCGAGGCGCGGGCGACCTCCTCGACCCCGCGCGAGGTCTCCTCCAGGAGGCGCCGGGCGTGTTCGAGGCGTACCCGGTCGACGTACCGGCCGGGAGTCGCCCCGGTCTCCGCGTGGAAGGCACGCGCGAAGTGACGCGGCGAGAGACGGGCGCGGGCGGCGAGAGCCTCCACGGAGAGGTCCCCGTCGGGGTGCTCGGTGATCCAGTGCTGGAGGTCGCGCAGCGGCTCCCGGCGGGCGGTCTGGGCGGCGAGCTGGACACTGAACTGGGCCTGGTTGCCGGGGCGGCGCAGAAAGACGACCAGATGGCGCGCGACGGTGAGGGCCACGTCCCGGCCGAGGTCCTCCTCGACGAGGGCGAGCGCCAGGTCGATGCCGGCCGTGACCCCGGCGGAGGTGGCGAGGCGCCCGTCCCGTACGAAGATGGGGTCGGGGTCCACCTCGACCTCGGGGTAGTGGCGGGCGAGGTGGTCGCAGGCCGTCCAGTGGGTCGTCGCCCGGTGCCCGTCGAGGAGCCCGGCCTCGGCGAGGAGCAGCGCCCCGGTGCAGACCGAGACGAGACGGTGGGCGTCCGGGGCATGGGTGCGCAGCCACTCGATCAGGGCCGGGTCCGGTGCGCGGGTGCCCTCGCCGCCGGGGACGACGAGGGTGTGCGGGGCGCCGTCGGCGACCGCCTCAGCGAGCGTCGTGTCGGGGAGCAGCCGCAGCCCGCTGTGCGTACGGACCGGTCCGCCGTCCAGGGAGGCGGTGCGAATCGGGTACGCGGACGGGTCCCCGGCGGCCCGGGCGGCACCGGCGAACACCTCGAAGGGCCCGGTGACGTCGAGGCTCTGGACGCCGTCGAAGAGGACGACGAGGACGGGTCGCTGCGTCATGGCTCCATCCTCGGAGCGGGGCGGGGGTGGCCGCAATGACGCCGATCCCACCTTTTCTGCCATCCGTCTTTCCAGCCGTCCCTCTTTCCTGCCGTCCCCGATTCCTGCCGTCCTCCGGGTATGGCGGCCTCGGACGGTTCCCGTCGTACCGACCAGTCGGTAACCTTCGGGGGCATGACGACGACTGCCCTGCCGCCGCGCGCCGGACGCCGCTGCCACAACGCCCTCAACCCGCTCCACTCCACGCTCTACTTCTCGCCCGACCTGGACCGCGAGTTCGGTGCGCTCGGCTTCACCGACCGGAGCGCGATGCGGCTCGCCGCGCGCAGCGCCGCCCTCGGCGCGGTGGGCCCCGGAACCGTCGCCGCGACCTTCTACAACTACGACCACGCCTTCCTCGCCCGGCACCTCCCGGACGTCTGGGAGACCGCCTCCCCCGCCGAGGTGCTGGACGCCCGGCTGCGGACCGCCGACGCGACCCTGCGCCGGCTGCTCGGCGAGGAGACCGTCGCCTCCCCGGAGATGGCCGAGGCCGCCGGACTCGCCCTGCGCGCCACCGAGGCCTGCACCCGGCACGCCCGGCCGCTGTACTCGGCCAACGCCGACCTTCCCGTACCGGAGGAGCCCCACCTCGCGTACTGGCACGCCACCACCCTGCTGCGCGAGCACCGGGGCGACGGGCACCTCGCGGCCCTGCTGTCCGCCGGGCTCGACCCCGTCGAGGCGCTCGTCTCCCACACCGCCACCGGCAAGGGCATGTCCCCGCGCTGGGTGCTCGGCTCCCGGGGCTGGCGGCGCGCCGACTGGGAGGCGGCGACGGAGCGGCTGCGCGGGCGGGGACTCCTCGACGCCGAGGGCGAGCTGACGGATTCGGGGACCGCGCTGCGGGACGATCTCGAGGAGCACACCGACCGGCTGGACTCCGCCCCGTACGAGCACCTCGGCGCGGCCGGCGTCGAGCGGCTCACCGAGCTGGGGCGCGGCTTCCTGGTCACGGCGGCCGTCGCGGGCGCCTTCCCGGCGGATCTCGTCGGCAAGGAGTGACCCCCGGGCGCCGGAAAGGCGCCCGGGACGCGCGCGGGAAGGGTCGGTTACCGCGTACGGGTGACCGACCCGGCACAATGCACTCGCAAGCTTGAGGCACGAGAAGGCGAGTCGGGACACCGTGACGACGTCCATCGAAGCAAGGATCGCCGAGGAGCTCGGCGTACGCGAGCGACAGGTGAAGGCAGCCGTCGAGCTGCTCGACGGCGGTTCGACCGTGCCGTTCATCGCGCGCTACCGCAAGGAAGCGACCGAGATGCTCGACGACGCGCAGCTGCGCACCCTGGAGGAGCGGCTGCGTTATCTGCGCGAACTGGAGGACCGCCGGTCGGCGGTCCTCGACTCGGTACGCGAGCAGGGCAAGCTGACCGAGGAGCTGGAGGCCCGCATCCGGGCCGCCGACACCAAGGCCCGGCTGGAGGACATCTACCTGCCCTTCAAGCCCAAGCGCCGGACGAAGGCCCAGATCGCCCGCGAGGCCGGTCTCGAACCGCTGGCGGAGGGGCTGCTCGCCGATCCGTCGGTGGAGCCCGCGGCAGCCGCCGCGGCCTTCGTGGACGGCGACAAGGGCGTCGCGGACGCCGCCGCGGCCCTGGAGGGCGCACGGGCGATCCTCGCGGAGAAGTTCTCCGAGGACGCCGACCTCATCGGCGAGCTGCGCGAGCGCATGTGGGGCCGGGGCCGGCTGGTGGCGAAGGTGCGGGACGGCCAGGAGGAGGCGGGGTCGAAGTTCGCCGACTACTTCGACTTCACCGAGCCGTTCACGGCCCTCCCCTCGCACCGGGTGCTCGCCATGCTGCGCGGCGAGAAGGAGGACGTGCTCAGCCTGGACCTGGAGCCGGAGGAGCCCTCCGAGACCCCCGGGCCCTCCTCGTACGAGGGAATGGTCGCGGGCCGCTTCGGTGTGGCCGACCGGGGGCGCCCCGGTGACAAGTGGCTCCAGGACACGGTCCGTTGGGCCTGGCGGACCCGGATCCTCGTCCACCTGGGCATCGATCTGCGGCTGCGGCTGCGGACCGCCGCCGAGGACGAGGCGGTCCGGGTCTTCGCGGCGAACCTGCGCGATCTGCTGCTCGCCGCGCCGGCCGGCACCCGGGCGACGCTCGGCCTCGACCCCGGCTTCCGTACCGGCGTGAAGGTCGCCGTCGTCGACGCGACCGGCAAGGTCGTGGCCACCGACACGATCTACCCGCACGTGCCCGCCAACAAGTGGGACCAGGCCCTGGAGAGGCTGGCGCGGCTCGCGAAGGAGCACGCGGTCGAGCTGGTCGCGATCGGCAACGGCACCGCCTCCCGTGAGACCGACAAGCTGGCGGCCGAACTCCTCGCCAAGCACCCCGAGTTGAACCTGACCAAGGTGATGGTCTCGGAGGCGGGCGCCTCGGTCTACTCGGCCTCCGCCTTCGCCTCGCAGGAACTCCCCGGCATGGACGTGTCGTTGCGCGGGGCCGTCTCCATCGCCCGGCGGCTCCAGGACCCGCTGGCCGAGCTGGTGAAGATCGACCCGAAGTCCATCGGCGTGGGCCAGTACCAGCACGACCTGGCCGAGGTGAAGCTCTCGCGCTCCCTCGACGCGGTCGTGGAGGACTGTGTGAACGGCGTCGGCGT
Source organism: Streptomyces sp. P9-A4 (assembly GCF_036634195.1). Taxonomy (NCBI): domain Bacteria; kingdom Bacillati; phylum Actinomycetota; class Actinomycetes; order Kitasatosporales; family Streptomycetaceae; genus Streptomyces; species Streptomyces sp. P9-A4. The sequence continues at coordinate 6,453,419 of NZ_JAZIFY010000001.1, read as the reverse complement.
GGACGTCAACACCGCCTCCGCGCCGCTGCTTTCACGGGTCTCGGGGATCAGCGGCGGTCTCGCGGAGAACATCGTCGCGCACCGGGACGCCAACGGCCCCTTCCGCTCCCGGCGGGCCCTGAAGGACGTCGCCCGGCTCGGCCCGAAGGCGTACGAGCAGTGCGCGGGCTTCCTGCGCATCCGGGGCGGCGACGACCCGCTCGACTCCTCCTCGGTGCACCCGGAGGCGTACCCGGTGGTGCGCCGGATGGTGAAGGCGACGGGCGGCGAGGTCGCGTCGCTCATCGGTGACACGGGCCGGCTGCGCACGCTGCGGGCGGACGACTTCGTCGACGAGACCTTCGGTCTGCCGACGGTGACGGACATCCTGCGCGAGCTGGAGAAGCCGGGGCGCGACCCGCGCCCGGCGTTCAGGACGGCGACCTTCAAGGACGGCGTCGAGAAGATCGGCGACCTGGCGTCCGGGATGGTCCTCGAGGGCGTGGTCACCAACGTGGCCGCGTTCGGTGCCTTCGTGGACGTCGGCGTGCACCAGGACGGCCTGGTGCACGTGTCGGCGATGTCGAAGAACTTCGTCAAGGACCCGCGCGAGGTCGTGAAGCCCGGCGACGTGGTCAAGGTGAAGGTCCTGGACGTGGACATCCCGCGCAAGCGGATCTCGCTGACGCTGCGGCTCGACGACCAGGCGGGCGACGGGGCATCCGAGGGCGCGCCCCGTCGGGAGCGGGGCGAGCGCGGCGAGCGCTCCGGCCGGCCGCCGCAGCAGCGGCAGGGCGGGGGCGGAGCGGCCGGCGGCGGTGGCGGTGGCGGTGGCCGCCGGACCGAGCGCGGCGGGCAGAACGAGCGCGGTGGCCGGGGCGGCCAGGGCGGCCAGGGCGGCCAGGGCGAGCGTTCCGGACGCGGTGGGCAGGGCGGCCGGGACCGGTCCTCCGCGCCCGCGCCCGCGCCCGCGCCCGCGAACAGCGCGATGGCCGACGCTCTGCGCAAGGCGGGCCTCCTGGGCGAGGGCGGCGGCAAGCGCCGCTGACCGTCCGCCCCGCGCTCCCACACGCACGTGAAGAAGGCCACGGCCCATCGGGCCGTGGCCTTCTCGCGTGAGGCGCCGTTACGGAAGGAAGCGCAGAGCCCATTCGGCGCGGTTGGCGACGGCGAGGTCGTCGTCCTCCGCCAGGGGCCGCAGCAGGCTCCCGGCCGTCTTCGGGTCGGCCTGCACCAGGTCGACGATCTCGGCGGCCAGCCCGTCCTGGTCGTCGCCCAGGTCGACGGCCGAGGCGCGGATCAGCGCCGGAAGGGCCTCCGGTCCGCCGATGACGGCCAGGACACCGCCGAGGAGCTCACGGGCGTAGGCGTTCCGCTCGGTGAGCGCACGGTCCAGCTCCGCCTGGAGGCGCGGCAGGAGACCGGCGTCGCCCGAGGCCGCGACCTCGTCGGCGAGGTCGATCGTCTCGTCGACGTCCGCGTCCAGATCGTCCAGCATCTCGGTCAGCCGGGTCAGTAGGTCGGTCATGGTGCTGCCTCCTGGAATGCGCCGTCCACGAGGACCGGAACGGTCGTCGAGCTGTCGGTCTCGGCGGCCACGGCCACGTCCTGCGGAAAGCCGTACTCGTACAGTTCACGGCCCGAGTCGCAGCCGTGCAAGGCGGCGACCGGGTCCTCGGTCGCCGACCACAGCGTGGCCGCCGCGGTCGCCTCCGGGGTCGGGGTGTGCGGGCCCGCGAGGGCGGCGAGCACCGCTCCCGCGCCCAGCAGGTCTTCGAGCGCGGGGCGCAGCGAGCCGTCGGGCCACCGCTCGCCCGACGCGATGACCGCGAGCGGGCGGTCCGCCGTGCCGTAGCCCCGGTCGGTGAGCCAGCGGGCGACGGCCGTGCGGTTGCGCAGGGAGGCGGCGACGACCGCCGCGCCGCCCGAGGCGGACTCCGCCGCGATGGTGGAGCCGTTCGGGGACGGCAGGACCAGACGGGGCGGTCCCGGGGCTGCGCGCAGGGCGGCCGGGGAGAGCGTCCACGGGTGGGCCTGGGTGGCCTCGCTCCGGCCGACGGCGAGCAGGGCGTCGTTCTCCCGCGCGTACGCCGCGGCGGTGGCGTCCCGCCGGCGGTACGGAAGGACGGCGGTGCCGCCCTCGACGGCGACGCCCACGGAGGTGGTGAAGGACAGCACGTCGACGACGACCACACAGGCTGCCGCCGGGGCGAGGACCCGCGCCGCGACGGGCCCCCAGCCGAAGGAGACCGTCATCGCCGGCCCCGCCCGAAGGAGACCGTCATCGCGGACCCGATCCGCGCCGCAGCACCATCAGAGCTCGGTCACCTTGCCGTCGGCGACCTCGATGCGCCGGGTGGTACGGACGGCGTCGAGCATCCGCCGGTCGTGGGTGACGAGGAGGAGCGTGCCGGTGTACGAGTCGAGCGCGGACTCCAGCTGCTCGATGGCCGGCAGGTCCAGGTGGTTGGTCGGCTCGTCGAGGACGAGGAGGTTCACGCCCCGGCCCTGGAGCAGGGCCAGCGCGGCGCGGGTCCGCTCGCCCGGGGAGAGTGTGGTGGCGGGCCGCATCACATGGACGGCCTTGAGACCGAACTTGGCGAGCAGGGTACGGACCTCGGCGGGCTCGGTCTCCGGGACGGCCGCGCAGAACGCCTCGAGGAGCGTCTCCGTACCGTGGAAGAGCTTGCGGGCCTGGTCGACCTCGCCGACCACGACGCCCGAGCCGAGGACCGCGTCGCCGGAGTCCAGCGGCAGCCGGCCGAGCAGGGCGGCGAGCAGGGTGGACTTGCCCGCGCCGTTGGCGCCGGTGACGGCGATCCGGTCGGCCCAGTCGATCTGGAGGGTGACGGGGCCGAAGGAGAAGTCGCCCCGGCGCACCTCGGCCTCGCGCAGGGTCGCGACGACCGAGCCGGAGCGGGGCGCGGCGGCGATCTCCATCCGCAGCTCCCACTCCTTGCGGGGCTCGTCGACGACGTCGAGTCGTTCGATCATGCGCTGGGTCTGGCGGGCCTTCGCGGCCTGCTTCTCGCTGGCCTCGCTGCGCGCGTTGCGGCCGAGCTTGTCGCCGTCGGTGGCCTTGCGGCGGGCGTTCTTGACGCCCTTGTCCATCCAGGACCGCTGCATGTGGCCGCGCGCTTCGAGGGCGGCCTTCTTGCCGGCGTACTCCTCGAAGTCCTCGCGGGCGTGCCGCCTGGCGGTGTCCCGCTCCTCCAGGTAGGCCTCGTAGCCGCCGCCGTAGAGGGTGATCTGCTGCTGGGCGAGATCGAGTTCGAGGACCTTGGTGACGGTACGGGTGAGGAACTCGCGGTCGTGGCTGATGACGACCGTCCCCGCGCGCAGCCCCTTCACGAAGCCCTCCAGGCGCTCCAGACCGTCGAGGTCCAGGTCGTTGGTGGGCTCGTCGAGCAGGAAGACGTCGTAGCGGGAGAGCAGCAGGGAGGCGAGGCCGGCGCGGGCGGCCTGGCCGCCGGAGAGGGCGGTCATCGGCTGGTCGAGGCCGACGGTGAGGCCGAGGGAGTCCGCCACCTCCTCGGCGCGCTCGTCGAGGTCGGCGCCGCCGAGGTTCAGCCAGCGCTCCAGGGTGACGGAGTACGCGTCGTCGGCGCCGGGCGTGCCGTCGACGAGGCCCTGGGTGGCCTCGTCCATCGCGGTCTGGGCGGCGGCGACGCCGGTGCGCCGGGCGAGGAACTCGCGCACGGTCTCGCCCGGGCGCCGCTCGGGCTCCTGCGGGAGGTGGCCGACGGCGGCGGTGGGCGGGGAGAGCCTCAGCTCGCCCTCCTCCGGCGCGTCGATCCCGGCGAGCAGCCGCAGCAGGGTCGACTTGCCGGCGCCGTTGACGCCGACGAGGCCGATCACGTCGCCGGGGGCGACGACGAGGTCGAGCGAGGCGAAGAGGGTGCGTTCGCCGTGGCCGGCGGCGAGGTCCTTGGCGACGAGGGTTGCAGTCATCAGGGTATGAATCCTAGGCGACGGATCGACACGCCGAGGAGCCGAGGAGCCGCAGCAGTACGGAGCGGTAGGTGGCGCCGTGGAAGCGGTACGGGCCGACGCCCGGGTAGCCGTCGCGGACCGGGTCGACGGTGGGGCCGGTCTGCCAGGCGAAGTCGCGCCAGACGACGACGTCCCCGTCGCCCTCGCCTTCGCCGCTGTGACCTTCGCCGCTGTGGCCTTCGCCGCTGTCGTGTGCGCCGCCTCCGCGTTCGACGACGGCCGTGACGGCTCCGCAGCCGGGGTCGTCGCAGTCGGGGCAGGAGTAGATCACCTGGCGGCCGTCGGCGGAGGCGGGCACGGGGTCGAGGAGCCGGCGGAGGTGCTCGACGCGGAGGACCGGCGGGAGGTCGGACGCGAGGGGCGGGACCGCGTCGATGCCCTCGGCCTCGTCGAGCAGCCGGAGCAGCGGCCTGCCGTCGACCACGAGGTCCACGGGGTGGGGACGGGGGCCGGTGAAGCCACCGGCGGGGACACCGCCCGCGGGGGCGACGAGCGCGGGGGTGTGGTCGGTGTCGAGGTCGAGAGTCGTGTAAGCGCCGGGCATGCCTTCGAGTCTTCCGCGCTTCCGTGGCCGGGCCGTCCCGGAAATGTCCCGGTCCCGGAACGGTCCCCTCTGTGACGCGTGAGGTGATCGTCGCGGGCGGCGGAGTGCGGGGGCGGGGCCGTTTCGGTCCGCGAACGGCAGTGCGGGAGCGACTGCGGGACGGGAACGGCCGCGGGGCGGGTGCGGCCCTTTCGGACCGCACCCGCCCCGCGTACCCGTCCGGTTACTTCCAGAGCGGCGGCTTGCTGTTGTTGTCCGCGTCGGCGCACTGGCGGGCGCGCTTCTCCAGGGCCGCGGCCTTGGCGAGGGCCTTGCGGGCCTCCGTCGTGGCGCCGAGGCGCTTGAGCTGCGCGGCGCGGTCGCGCTCCTTGCGGGCGTCCGCCCGCAGCTTGTTGACGTCGCAGGTGATGACGCCGGCCGAGGCGGGCGCGGCGGTCACCGTCTGGCCGAGCAGCACGCCCCCGGCGAGCAGCGTCGTGGCGAGCAGAGCCGGCAGGAGCCGGCGTGCGGTCGTGGTGTGACTCATGGCGTGTCTCCAACTTCCAGGCCGTGGGGACCTGTTCGAGGTATGGTCAGTACCAGTTGGTAACTTTACCTCGGCAAACGTTGCAGTCACGTCAGGGAACGTCGAAGGCACCCGATCGTCAACACTCCTCCACAGGACTCCCACTGACGAGGTGATAGGTGGCGCGGCCGTCGAGCAGCAGGGGGACGAGCGCGCGCCGGGACTGCCGCAGCGGGACGAAGGCACTGGCGCCCTCGGTCCGTACGGTGACGCCGTGCAGGGCGAGTTCGTCGCCGACCTCCGCGTACTGCGCGGCGTCGAGCCGGTAGCCGCACGGCGGGTCGGCGAGGACCTCCGAGGGCTCCGGCGGGTCGTTGTCGGCGCCGCCGAGGTAGACCGGGCCCCGGTCGGCGAGTCCGGCGCGGCGGGCGGTCGCGGTGGCGATGGCCAGGGGGACGCGCCGCTCCTCCACGTAGGCGAAGGCGCCCTCCAGGGCGGCCAGATGGGTGGCGACGCGGCGCCGGTGGTGGCGCGCCGGGTCGTCCCGCTCGGCCTCGTCGAGCGCGTCCACCCGGGTCTCGACGAGCAGCCCGGCGGAGTTCTTGATGCCGACGGTGTTCCGCAGGATCCGCTCCTGCCCGTCTCCCGCGACCTGCTTGAGGGGCTTGCCGGTGAGGGGGTCGGTCCAGATGCCGTAGATGCCGCTGCTGTACCCGGCGGTCCCGGCGGCCGGCCGGACGTAGGACTCGGAGAGGGTCCGTGACTCGTCGTGCACATGCGGATCGGCGTCGAGGCTGCGCGGCCAGAGGGCGAGCAGGTCCTTGTCGTAGTAGCGGGGGGTGGCCCCGTACTCGTGCAGGTCGTAGACGAGTTCGGGTCGGCGGTCGCGGATGACGGCGGCGACCGCCCGTGCCTCGGCGGTCCGCAGGGCGATGTGGTCCCGGTTGACGTCGACCCCGTCACTGTTGCCCCGGGTGTCGGCCTCGCGTCCGTCGGGGTTCGCGGTCGGGACGACGAGGACGGTGGTACGGGCGAGGAGGCGGCGGGTCTCCGGGTCCCTGGCGAAGGCCAGGTCCCGGACGGTGCTCAGACACGCCTCACGGCCCGCCGGCTCGTCGCCGTGCTGGCTGCAGACCAGCAGGACGGTGGTGCGGCCCGTACCGAGGCCGACGAGGCGAAGCGGGCGGCCCTGCGCGGTGGTGCCGATCACCCGCGCCGACACCCGCTCGCCCCGGCGGGCGACGGCCGCGAGGAAGTCCCGCTCCTCGGTCTCGGTGGTCCACCGGGCGCCCCGGCTCTCCTCGAATCCGGTGCGCGGCAGCGGCTGCACGGACGCGCTGTCCGCCGCCTTCACGGGGACGGTGACGAGGGGCAGCGCGAGGGCGGCGGCCCCCGCCACCAGGGCGAGGGTGCGGCGCGAACTCCGTTGGGCGGTACGGAGGTTCATCGGGCGGCTCCGGTTCCGGGCAGGCGCGGGCCGGTGACGCCCGCCGGCGGCACGGCGCCGCTCAGGGACGGTACGGCGGCGGGCGGCGGCGTCACGGCCGGGTACGGTCCCGAGGTGGCACGGCCGAAGGCCTCGGCGCCGCCGACCAGCGGCACCTTCGCCCAGGTGCGGGCGAGGTCGAGCGTCAGGGTCGGGGTGGTCGACGGGGGGTCGAGCAGGTCCTTGTCCGTGCCGCCGACGATCAGGGCGAGCCGGTGGCCGGCCGGGACGACATGGTCGGTGGCGGCGAGGTCCAGGGTCATCGTGTACGCCCTGCCGGGGATCAGCGGGCGCTCCTTGCCCGGATCGGCCCAGGTCCCGAGGTCGGCCCAGCCCCGGCTGACGACGGTGTACCCGACGTCCGCCGTGCGGGCCTCGGTCTCCTTGAAGCAGGCGCTGTCACCGGGGGTGCTCGCACCCCAGCAGGTGCGGTCGGTGAGGGTGGTGATGCCCTCGCCGGGGGCGCCGTAGTCGCGGATCGTGTCGGGTCCGAGGTCGACGAGGACGGCGGAGAGGTGCGCCGTGGCGGTGGTCGGGGTGGCGGTGACCGCCACCTTCGAGGAGCCGGAGATCCGCAGGTCACGGGAGAGGGGACGGGTGACGAACCCGGCCTTCTCAGGGGTGGCGCGGTCGATCCCGGCGGCCCAGTCCAGCTCGCCGAGGCCGGGGTCGTCGGTGAAGGCCGCGGTGGAGCCGGGGGCGGCGGGCGCGCGGCCGAGGACGCCGGGGCCGGCCGCGGTGCCGGGGGCGGGGCGCAGGGTGGTGGTGCCGGTGGTGCGCGGCGGCCACTGCCGGTCGGTGGTCCAGCGGTCCGGGGCGCGCTCGATGTCGGCGACCGGTTCGCGGTCGATGCCGTTGTCGTAGCCGAGGAGGTAGTGGTCGAACCAGCGGTGCAGGGTGCGGACCCAGTCGGCGCGCCGGTAGTCGAAGGGGTCGACGTGGCCGGTCTGGGAGAGCCAGATCTTCCGTTCGACGCCGTGGGCCGCGAGCGCGTCCCACCACTGGCCGAACTGCTTGGCGCGCACGTTGAGGTCCTGCTGCCCGTGGACGACGAAGACGCTGGCCTTGACCTTGCCCGCGTTCCGCACGTGGTCGCGCTCGGCCCAGGCCGCGGTCCGGTCGCCGCTGTACGGGGTGCCGGCCGCGACCCGGTCCTGGACGGCGCCGCAACGGGCCTGCGCCTCGGGGCTGTTCACGTACTCGGAGAGCCAGCTCGGGTTGGCGTTGTAGAGCGGGGCGCCCTGGGAGTGGAAGTAGTCGTACCAGGAGGAGATCGCGCCGATCGGCACGATCGTCTTCAGCCCTTCGACGCCGGTGGCGGCGACGCCGTTGGCGATGGTGCCGTCCCAGCTCTTGCCGATCATGCCGACGTTCCCGGTGGACCAGGTGGTGGCGCGGGCCGCGGTCTCCCCCGTACGGGAGGTGTAGCCGCGGGCGCGGCCGTTCAGCCAGTCGACGACGGCCTTGGCCGACTGGACGTCGGAGCGTCCGCCGACGTCGTCGCAGCCGTCGGAGCGGCTGGTGCCCGCCAGGTCGACGGCGACGAAGGCGTAGCCGCGCGGGACGAAGAAGTTGTCGTAGAAGAGCGGGAACCGGACGGGGTTGCCCTCGGCGTCGTAGGTCTTCGTCTGCCCTTCGTTGCCGCGCCCGCAGCAGGCGTAGTACGGGCTGGCGTCCATGATGACCGGGACCTTCCGGCCGGCCGCGGCGGGCTCCCCGGGGCGGACGATGTCGACGGCGACCCGGTCGGTCCGGCCGTCGGCGTCGCCGTCGAGTCCGGTGTCGACCCAGACGGACTCGCGGATCGCGTCGGCGTACGAGTGGACGGGCCGGGACTCGCGCGGGGCGGGCCCCGGCCGCGCGTCGGCGGGGGTCACCAGGGTCGCGAGCAGGGCGGCGGTGGCCGCGACCACGAGGGTTCCGTACGGCAGTCGGGCTCCGCGGGTTCTCCGCTTTCGCATCGGCATGGGCGGGAACGTACCCCGGCCAACTCCCGCGCAAAAGAGGGCCGGAGAGACCCGTATGGCGACGGTGCCCCGTTCCCGCCGAGTCGCCGGCCACCGGATCCGGTACGGACGGCCGTGACGGAGGGTTCGTGTCGGCCGAATGGCGATCATGTGACAGGAGGTGCTCTGGACGTGACGGTGCGTCGAGGGGCTGAATAGTGTCCGCACCAAGGACCGACGACCACCCGCGCGTCTTACGTTTCTTATGACTTGGGGAGCACCTGTGCACCGCAGAATCATCGTTCCGAGCGCCCTCGCGGCCTCCCTGCTGCTGGCGATCCCGGCATCGGCGGCCGACTTCAGTCCTGGGGCCCCGGGCATCGGCGACTCCTACTACCCCACCAGCGGCAACGGCGGCTACGACGTCTCCCACTACGACCTGCGCCTGAAGTACCAGCCCGCCACGGACCTGCTGGAGGGCACGGCGACGATCCTCGCCACCACCACCCAGAACCTGTCCCGGTTCAACCTGGACATCGGCCTGGCCGTCAGCGAGGTACGGGTCAACGGCCGTCTCGCGAAGTTCGCCGCCTCGGGCGCCCACGAGCTGGAGGTCACCCCGGCGGCCCCGCTGGAGAAGAACAAGTCGGTCACGGTCGTCGTCCGCTACGCGGGCAAGCCCTCCGAGGTGAAGATCGACGGCTGGTCGGCCTGGGCCCGTACTCCGGACGGCGGTGTGGCGGCGCAGGAGCCGGATTCGGCCGTCTGGTGGTTCCCCTCCAACGACCACCCGCTGGACAAGGCCACCTTCGACGTCTCCGTCCAGGTGCCGGACGGCACCCAGGCCATCAGCAACGGTGTGCTCCAGTCGCAGTCCTCGTTCCTCGGCTGGACCCGCTTCAACTGGCGCTCCAACAAGCCGCAGGCGACCTATCTCGCCACTCTCGCCGTCGGGAAGTTCGACATCACGACGGACAGGACGGCGAACGGGCTGCCGGTCCTCAACGCGTACAGCAAGGACCTCGGTGACAACGGCGGCGCCGCGCGCGCCTCGATCGAGCGGACGACCGAGGTCGCGGAGTGGCTCGAAGGGATCTTCGGCCCGTACCCCTTCAACTCGCTCGGCGGTTACGTGCCCAATGTGACCAGCGGATTCGCCCTGGAGACGCAGACCCGCCCGTTCTACAGCCCGCGGCAGTTCGCCAACGGCGCGAACGTGTCGGTGGTCGTCCACGAGCTGGCGCACCAGTGGTACGGCGACAGCGTGTCCGTCCGCGGCTGGAAGGACATCTGGGTCAACGAGGGCTTCGCCCGCTACAGCCAGTGGCTGTGGTCGGAGAAGCAGGGCGAGGGCACGGCCCAGGAGCTGGCGGACTACGTGTACGCCACGCGGACGGCCGACGACCCGTTCTGGACGGTGAAGCCGGGTGACCCGGGTGCGGACAACCAGTTCCACATCGCCGTCTACGACCGGGGCGCGCTGGCCCTCCAGGCGCTGCGCAACGAGATCGGCGACGAGGACTTCTTCGCGATTCTGAAGGGCTGGCCGCAGCAGTTCGCCTACGGGAACGCGCGCGTGGCCGATTTCGTACGGTACGCGGAGCAGGTCTCCGGCAAGCCGCTGGCCGAGCTGTTCGACACCTGGCTGTACCAGCCCTCGAAGCCGTCCGCGTCGACGGCGGCGGCCGTCGGTCTGTCCGCCCCGGCGGCGGCGCCGGCGTCCGGTGGTCCGGCCGCGCGGACGACGGCCCCGAAGCCGGTGCAGCCGAAGTCCTGGAAGAAGATCGCGGCGACGAACACGGTCCACGAGACCGGGGAGCACGGCGGGCACTGAGCCGCCGCACCCGTGGGGCCGTCCGTCAGCGCCCGGCGCGACGGGCGGCCCCACGGGCCTTCCGGGCGAGCGGCAGATAGCGCAGCCGCTCCGGCAGGACGGGGACCACGGCGCGGACGACCCGGGCGAACCGGCGCAGCGCCCGTTCCTGGGCGTCCGTCCACTCCAGGCCGATGGCCGCCCGGGCGTCCGGCGGCATCAGGCCGACGGTGAGGAAGGCCCGCAGGCGCAGGAAGGGCCGGCGCAGCACGGGCCAGAGCAGCCGGAGGGCGAGCCGGATCGGCAGCGGGCCCCGGTCGGGGGCGGGCACCGGCTGGTCGGGGTCGAGCAGCTCCCGGACGACGACGGTCGCCTCCAGCTCCTCGGCGAGGACCTTGCGGTAGTACGGCCAGAACGCCTCGATCGTCTGCGGCATGTCCCGGTCGTGGATGCCGAGGATCCGGCCGACCTGGAGCCACTCGGCGTACAGCTGCCGCTCCTGCGCCGCGGTGAGGGGGCGGGCGAGGAGGCTGAGCCCCCAGGTGTAGACGGGGAAGCCGGTGGCGTGCACCCAGGAGTAGTAGGCGGGGGTGAGGGCGTGGTAGCGGCGTCCGTGGGCGTCGGTGCCCTGGATGGTCCGGTGCAGTTCCCGGAGGCGGCGCCCTTCCTCGGTGGCCTCCTCGCCGCCGTAGATCCACAGCTGGAGCGAGCTCAGGGAGCGCTCGCCGCGGCCCCAGGGGTCGGTACGGAAGACCGAGTGGGCGTCGACGCCGGCGCCGATCGCGGGGTGGGCGACCTGCATGGTGAGGGCGGCGGGCAGCATGAGCAGCGCGCGGACGTCACCCGCGACGCTCCACAGCACTCCGCCGACGGGCGGCGGCTCCGGGTCGCCCGCGCGGCCGTCCGTCGGGGCGCGGTCGGCGCGCTTCGCTCGTTCCACGGGGCTTCTCCTCATGTGTTCCAGGCTGCACCCATGACGAAGGGGCCGTCACCCGGGCGCTGCGGCCCCTGGTGACGGCCCCTTGCGGGCATGGCGGGTCAGGCGCGGTCGGCGCCGACCGGCTCGCCGACGATACGGGCGGCGAGGGCGTGCGCCCAGGCGTCGACGTCCGCGGTGAGCTCGCGCTCGGCGGCGGCGCGCTCGGCGGCGATCTTCGCGGCACCGGCGGCGAGGATGGTGTCGCGCTCGGCGTTGCCCTCGGCGCGGGCGGCGGCGATGGCCTCCGAGCCCTCCTCGACGGCCTTGGAGCGGATGCGGGCGGCCTCGTGGCGGGCCTCGGCCAGCTCGGCCTCGTACTGCTCACGGATCTGCGTGGCCTCGGAGCGCAGGTCGTCGGCGCGCTCGGTGCCGCCGTCGATGGCGTCTTCGCGCTCCTCAAGGGTGCGCTTGATCTTCGGCAGGATGCCCTTCGCCAGGACGAGGAAGGTGAATCCGAACACCACCAGGCCGAGGATGAGCTCTGCCCAGACAGGGTTGAGCGGACCGAGGTCCATCTTGAAGATCGTCGAGTTCGCGAGGGTCATGGGCGCATTCTACCTGGTTCAAAACAGTACAAATCAGACACTGGCGTGAGAGTTGGCGAGTTCGTGCGAGCGCGTCCAGATTCCCGGCACCCAAAGGCTACCGGAAGGTAACCACGGCTGATTGTATGTGCGACGCCAGCTCAACCCCCCACACCCTTATGGGAGTTCACGTGTCGTTCGCCGCGCTCCGCCGCGCCCCCGGCGCCGCTCTTTCCCTTGCGCTCGCCGCCGCCGCCCTGGCCGCGACCGCACCGGGCGCGACCGCAGCCTCCGCCACGACGGCCGCCGAGGCGCCGCGGCTGAAGGTGCTCACGTACAACACGTTCATTTTCAGCAAGACCCTCTACCCGAACTGGGGCCAGGACCACCGGGCAGCCGCGATCCCCGCCGCCCCCTTCTTCCAGGGCCAGGACGTCGTCGTGCTCCAGGAGGCCTTCGACAACTCCGCCTCGGACGCGCTCAAGGCGAACGCCGCCCCCCGGTACCCGTACCAGACCCCGGTCGTCGGCCGCAGCAAGAGCGGCTGGGACGCCACCGGCGGGTCCTACTCCGCCACCACCCCGGAGGACGGCGGGGTGACGATCCTCAGCAAGTGGCCGATCGTCCGCAAGGAGCAGTACGTCTACAAGGACGCCTGCGGCGCCGACTGGTGGTCGAACAAGGGCTTCGCGTACACCGTCCTCGATGTGAACGGCAGCCGCGTCCACGTCGTCGGCACCCACGCCCAGTCCACCGACCCGGGCTGCTCGGCCGGCGAGGCGGCGCAGATGCGCAGCCGCCAGTTCAAGACGATCGACGCCTTCCTCGACGCCAAGAACATCCCGGCGAACGAGCAGGTCATCGTCGCCGGTGACATGAACGTCGACTCGCACACCCCGGAGTACGACACCATGCTCGCCGACGCCGGTCTGGTGGGCGCGGACGCCCGCACCGGCCACCCGTACTCCTTCGACACCGAGCTGAACTCGATCGCCTCCGAGCGCTACCCGGACGACCCGCGCGAGGACCTCGACTACATCCTCTACCGCGCCGGGAACGCCCGCCCCGCCGGCTGGACCAACAACGTGGTGCTGGAGAAGAGCGCCCCGTGGACCGTATCCAGCTGGGGCACCCAGTACACGTACAGCAACCTCTCCGACCACTACCCGGTCACCGGGTTCTGATCCGGCCCGGCGGGCGGTACGCGGCGGGCGCGGCTCAGAACCCGGGGCCGTACCCGCCGAAGAGGCTGTAGAGCCACGCCCCCAGCACCCCGGCGACGCAGAGCAGCACGATCAGGGAACCCGGACCCGTGTGCCGCTCCTTACGGGGCCGGGCGGGCCGGGCGGCACGCGCCGCGCGACCCGGCTTCTCGCGCTTCGGCCTCTTCTCCCTGCCGGCCGTCCCGCCCGGGGCGGGTTCGGCAGCCGCGGCGACCTCGGCGAGCAGCCGCCGGCAGACCGCCGCCAGCTCCGCCGTCCCCGCCGTCAGGTCGACGACGATCTCGGTACGGGCCGGGGCCGTGGTCCCGCCGTCGAGGAGCCGGCCGGCGCGCAGCAGCGCCTGGTCCTTGCCCCCGGTCGGACCGAGACTGATCCAGCGGCCGACGTGCTCGCCCCGGATCACCACTCCACCGCCCCGCTCCCGGTAGACGGTGTGCTCCCGCCACAGGACTCCGGCCAATTCATGCGCCGTCTCCCTGAGTTGCGTGTACATGCGACTCCCCTGTTCCCGTTCCCCCAGTTCGAACAGGCGCCGACTCTAGCCCCCGGCACCGCGCACCCCCACCACCCCCCGCCCGAACACCCGTCCGCACCCCCGGGACCCGCCCGCTACGCGCCGAAGTCGTCCACGGTGACCGGTATCCCCCGGGTCGGCCAGGCGCCGACGCCGCTCGTGATGTCGTTCATGACGATCACGCTACGGGCCGCCTCTGACACTCCGTCCGTTCCGATCGGCTCGCGGGTTCGGCGCGCCTCTGGGGTGCGGGCGGGGGGCCGTGCAGGATCGGTGGTGGGGCGGTCCCGTGGCGGGTCGCCCGGAATCGCCCCACCCTGTGAAGAGGTCCGGCCATGAGCACGTTCGACGATGCCCCCGGGGACGTTCCGGGTGGCGGCCGGTACGGCGAGTCCGCCTTCCGGCCCGAGCAGGCGGGTGAGGGCAAGCGCATCGACTTCGGCGCCCTCGCCTACGACGACATCAGCTTCGCCCGGCTGACGGCGCTGGGCGCCGGGCCGGGGTGGGACTGCCTCGACGTGGGCGCCGGCACCGGCACCCTCTCCCGGCGCCTCCTCGAAGAGGCCGGGGTGGCGGGCGTCCTCGCCGTGGACCGCGACGTACGTTTCCTCGCCGCACGGCCCGTCCCCGGGCTCGGGCTGCTGGAGGCCGACATCACCGCCCCGGACTTCGCCCCCGGCCGGTTCCGGCTCGTCCACGCGCGTTTCGTCCTGATGCACCTGGCCGAGCGCGAGCGGCTGGTCGGCACCCTGGCCGGGCTCGTCGCGCCCGGCGGCGTGCTGGTCGTCAGCGACGCCGTCGACCTGACGAGCGACCGGACGCCCAGCACCCCGTACACCGTCGCCATGCGGGCCATGTGGCAGGGGCTGCGGGCCACCATCGGCACCGATGTCTCCGGGGTGGCCTCGTACCCGCGGCTGCTGCGGGCGGCCGGGCTCGCGCCCGTCGCCGCCGAGATCCACGTACCGCCGCTGGTGCCCGGGAGTCCCCTCAGCCTCTTCTGGGCGGACACCTGGGACCGCAGCCGCGAGGCGATGCGCGCCACCGGTCTGATCGACGACGCCGGAATCGACGCGGCGGTCCGCTACCTGGACTCCGACGCGTGCGCCGCGCTGTCCGCCGGCATGCTCACCGCCTGGGGACGGAAGCCCGACGGGGCGGCCCGCGCCTGAGCGGGCGGGGGGACCACCCCGTGTCTCAGGCCGCCCCCGGGCCGTAGACCTTGAACTCCCACAGCGAGTAGCCGTACGCCGTGGCCCGCCGGGTGCCGTACACCCGGACGTAGCGGGCCGTCCCGTTCACCGCGAGCTCGTCCGTGCCGCCGTCGCCGGCCGTCACCGAGGCGAGGTCCGTCCAGGTCGTCCCGTCGGTGGAACCCTGGATCCGGTACGCCGTGGCGTACGCGGCCTCCCAGTCGAGCCGGACCCGCGAGAGCGGGACGGGGGCGCCCAGGTCGACGCGGAGCCACTGCGGATCGACGCCCTCGGCGGAGGCCCAGCGGGTGCCGGTCTGTCCGTCCACCGCCTTTCCGGGTTCGTACCCCGCGGCCTCGGTGGAGGAGGCGGTGGCCGGCTTGCCCTGGGACAGCGGGACATCGGTTCCAGGGGTGCCGCCGGTGAGCTGGTACGCGCGCAGGTCGCGCAGCAGCAGATACGTGTCGCGCAGCGAGCCGGAGGTGTCGCCCAGGGAGCGGTAGATGCCCCACTTGGGCCGTACCCGGTCGGCGAGGAAGGTGTCGACGCCGGTCCTGGTCGCGTCGACGACCGTGGTGCCGCCGCTCTTCACGACCCAGCGCACGGAGCCGTCCGTCCCGTCGCCGATCCTGATCTCGTACTCGATGTCGATCCACTTGTTCTGCAGCGGCTCCAGGTTCGTCCGGCCGACCAGGACGTCCCCCTCGATGACCTTGTGCTCGATGGTCTGGACGCCGTTGACGCGGCGCAGCGAGGTGACGGTGATCGGTGAGGTGCCGGTGCCGGGCTGCTTGGTCTGCATGATGTGGGTGAAGCTCGTCGTGGCCATCAGCGAGCTGGGGATGTACATCGAGTACGTGACCCGCCAGGTCTCACCGAGCCGCCACTGGAGGTAGCCGGAGGGCGAGGTCCGGTTGCCGGTGACCTCCTGGCGCTGACGGTCGGTGGAGGTGTCCCGATCGACCATGTGCATGTCAAATCGATAGGCGTCCCCCGCGGCCTTGATGTGGGGCGCGCCCCCGGGATGCGAGTCGGCGCGGTCGTCCTCCACGGTCTCGAAGCCGCCGAGTCCGACGGCGGCGGGGTCGGGCGCCCAGCGGAGCGTCCACGTCGGAGCCGCCGCGGCGGAGCCGGAAGGGAGTGCGAGCCCGAGCACGGCCAGGACGAACGCGGCCAGCACGGCGGGAAAGGTGCGCCTGCGCTTCATGTGTCACCCCTGTCGGGAGGTTGCCAGGTGCGCATCATCGTGCCGGAGCCGGAACAGTAAGTAAAGGTTCCTAACCAACATGTCGGACGGTCCCCTTCCGACCTCTTCTACAGTACCGGTGAGACAGCAATACTGTTCAAGCGACCCGGACCGGCGGGTCGCCGGCACGGGAAGCGAGGCACCTCGGATGGGCGTCGGGACGGACCAGGAGGACGGGCCCAGCTACACCGTCGACGAGCTCGCCGCGCGGGCCGGGGTCACAGTGCGGACCGTACGGTTCTACGGGACCCGGGGGCTGCTCCCGCCGCCCGTCATCGGCGCCCGCAGGGTCGGCCACTACGGACAGGGCCACCTCTCCCGGCTCGCGCTGATCGAGGAGCTCCAGCGGCAGGGGATGACGCTGGCCGCGATCGAGCGGTACCTGGAGCAGCTGCCGGCCGACCTCAGCGCGCAGGACCTGGCGATCCACCGGGCGCTGGTCGCCTCCTGGGCGCCCGAGTCCGCGGAGACCATCACCCGGCGCGAGCTGGAGCGGCGCGCCGGGCGGGCGCTGACCGAGGAGGACGTGGACCGGCTGGCCGCGATGGGGGTGCTGGACCGGACCGCCGAGGACGACACCTTCCGGCTGGACGGCTCGCTGCTGCGGCTGGGCGTCGAGCTGCTCGACGTGCCGATCGAGCACGAGACGATCCTCGCCTCCCGCACCGTACTCCTGGAGCACGCGCGCGCCGCCGCCCAGGAGCTCTCCCGGCTGTTCCGGGACGAGGTGTGGAGCCCGTACCGGGAGAGCGGGGAGGACCCCGACCACCTGAGCGCGATGAAGTCGCTCTCGGCGCACATGCAGCCGATGGTGGTCCAGGCCCTTCTCACCGCGTTCCAGCGCTCACTGAGCGAGGAGCTGAGCACGGCTTTCAGGCGTCGGTGAAGACCTCGCCCCGCTCCGCCTTCTCGACCAGGAGGGCCGGCGGGGTGAACCGCTCGCCGTACGTCTCCGCCAGCTCGCGCGCGCGGGCCACGAAGCCGGCGACGCCGCCCTCGTAGCCGTTGACGTACTGGAGCACGCCGCCGGTCCAGGCCGGGAAGCCGATGCCCATGATGGAGCCGATGTTGGCGTCCGCGACCGAGGTCAGGACGCCCTCCTCAAGGAGCCGGACGGTGTCCAGGGCCTCCGAGAAGAGCATCCGCTCCTGCATGTCGCGGAAGGGGATCTCGTACCCGGGCCTGGTGAAGTGCTCGCGCAGGCCGGGCCAGAGGCGACCGCGCTTGCCGTCCTCGCCGTACTCGTAGAACCCCGCTCCGCCGCTCCGGCCGGGCCGCCCGAACTCGTCGACCATCCGGTCGATCACGGCCTCGCCCGGGTGGGTCGTCCAGGTGCCACCGGCCTCCTCGATCGCCCGCTTCGTCTCGTTGCGGATCTTGCGGGGCAGCGTCAGGGTCAGCTCGTCCATCAGGGAGAGGACCTTGGCCGGGTAGCCGGCCTGCGCGGCGGCCTGCTCGACGGAGGCGGGCTCGATGCCCTCGCCGACCATGGCGACACCCTCGTTGATGAAGTGGCCGATCACCCGGGAGGTGAAGAAGCCGCGCGAGTCGTTGACGACGATCGGCGTCTTGTTGATCTGCCGGACCAGGTCGAAGGCGCGGGCGAGCGCCTCGTCGCCGGTCCGCTCGCCCTTGATGATCTCGACCAGCGGCATCTTGTCGACGGGCGAGAAGAAGTGCAGGCCGATGAAGTCGGCCTGGCGCTCGACGCCCTCCGCGAGCTCGGAGATCGGCAGGGTCGAGGTGTTGGAGCAGAGCAGCGCGTCGGGCTCGACGACGGACTGGATCTCCTGGAAGACCTTGTGCTTGAGCGCCGTGTCCTCGAAGACCGCCTCGATCACGGCGTCGCAGCCCGCCAGGTCCCGGGCCTCGGCGGTCGGGGTGATCCGGGCGAGGAGGGCGTCCGCCTTCTCCTGGGTGGTGCGGCCACGGCTCACGGCCTTGGCGCAGAGCGCCTCCGAGTAGGCCTTGCCCTTGGCGGCGGACTCGGCGGAGACGTCCTTGAGGACGACCTCGATGCCGGCGCGGGCGCAGGAGTACGCGATGCCGGCGCCCATCATCCCGGCGCCGAGGACGGCGACCTTGCGGACCTGCCGCTTCTCCACGCCCTTCGGCCGGCTGGCGCCCGAGTTGACGGCCTGGAGGTCGAAGAAGAACGCCTGGATCATGTTCTTCGCCGTCTGGCCGACGACCAGCTCGGTGAAGTAGCGGCTCTCGATGGTCATCGCGGTCTCGAAGTCGACCTGGGAGCCCTCGACGGCGGCGGCCATGATCGCGGCGGGCGCCGGGTAGGGCGCGCCGGCCGTCTGCTTGCGCAGGTTCGCCGGGAAGGCGGGCAGGTTGGCGGCGAACTTCGGGTTCGACGGGGTGCCGCCGGGGATGCGGTACCCGGGGACGTCCCAGGGCTGGTGGGACTCGGGGTGCGCGTCGATGAAGGCGATGGCCTTGGCCATCATCTCCTCGGCGTCGGCCGCCACCTCGTGGACCAGACCGTTGTCGAGGGCGCGCTTCGGGGCGTACTGGGTGCCCTGGAGCAGCACCTTGAGCAGGGCGTCGGTGATGCCCATGAGGCGTACGGTACGGGCGACGCCGCCGCCGCCCGGCAGCAGACCGAGGGTGACCTCGGGCAGGCCGATCTTGGAGCCGGGGGCGTCGAGCGCGACGCGGTGGTGCGAGGCGAGGGCGATCTCGTAGCCGCCGCCGAGCGCGGCGCCGTTGATCGCGGCGACCACGGGCTTGCCGAGGGTCTCGATCCGGCGCAGCGCGTTCTTGATCTCGATGGCGGTGTCGAAGATGTCCTGGGCGTGCTCGGGGCCCGCCTGGACCATGTCCTTGAGATCGCCGCCGGCGAAGAAGGTCTTCTTCGCGGAGGTGTAGATGATGCCGCGGATGGAGTCCTTCTCGGCCTCGACCCGGTCGGCGGTCGCCTTGATGGAGGCCCGGAAGGCCTGGTTCATGGTGTTGGCGGACTGGTCGGGGTCGTCGAGGACGAGGGTGACGATCCCGGTCTCGTCCTGCTCCCAGCGGATGGTGGTGCTCTCGCTCATGACTCTGCTTCTCCGTTTGAGGGGTGCGGACGGGACGGTCAGACGCGCTCGACGACGGTGGCGATGCCCATGCCGCCGCCCACGCAGAGGGTGGCCAGGCCGTAGCGCTTGTCCTGCCGCTCCAGCTCGTCGACGAGGGTGCCGAGGATCATCGCGCCGGTGGCTCCGAGCGGGTGGCCGAGGGCGATGGCGCCACCGTTGACGTTGACCTTGTCCAGGGAGAGGCCCATGTCCTTGACGAAGCGCAGGACGACGGCCGCGAAGGCCTCGTTGATCTCGACGAGGTCGATGTCGTCGATGGTGAGGCCGGCCTTGGCGAGTGCCTTGCGGGTGGCCGGGGCGGGGCCGGTGAGCATGATGGTCGGCTCGGAGCCGGAGACGGCCGCGGACACGATCCGGGCGCGCGGGGTCAGGCCGTTGCGCTCGCCCGCCTCCTTGGAGCCGATGGCGACGAGGGAGGCGCCGTCGACGATGCCGGAGGAGTTGCCCGCGTGGTGGACGTGGTCGATCGCCTCGACCCAGTGGTACTTCTGCAGCGCGACCGCGTCGAAGCCGCCGAGTTCGCCGATGTCCGCGAAGGAGGGCTTGAGGCGGGCCAGGGAGTCGGCGGTGGTGCCGGGGCGCAGGAACTCGTCGTGGTCGAGGACGGTGAGTCCGGCGCGGTCCCTGACGGGGACGACCGAGCGGGCGAAGCGGCCGTCCTTGACGGCGGCGGCGGCGCGCTCCTGCGAGAGCGCGGCGTACTCGTCGACGTCGCGGCGGGTGAAGCCCTCGATGGTGGCGATGAGGTCGGCGCCGATGCCCTGGGGGACGAAGTTGGTCTCCAGGTTGGTCATCGGGTCGGAGAACCAGGCGCCGCCGTCGGAGGCCATCGGCACCCGGGACATGGACTCGACGCCGCCGGCGAGGACGAGGTCCTCCCAGCCGGAGCGGACCTTCATGGCGGCCATGTTGACCGCTTCGAGGCCGGAGGCACAAAAGCGGTTCTCCTGGACGCCGGCGACGGTGTCGGGGAGACCGGCCGCGATGGCGGCGATCCGGGCGATGTCGGAGCCCTGGTCACCGACGGGGCCGACGACGCCGAGGACGATGTCGTCGATCGTCGCGGGGTCGAGACCCGGGTTGCGGGTCTGGATCTCCCGGATGAGGCCGACGACCAGGTCGATGGGCTTGGTGCCGTGCAGGGAGCCGTTGGCCTTGCCGCGTCCGCGCGGGGTGCGGATCGCGTCGTACACGTACGCTTCGGTGCTCACGGAAAGCCTTTCGCGATGAGGGTGTGAGAAGTCGGGCGGCGGGAGGTCAGCCGAGGAGGGAACGGCCGATGATCTCCTTCATGATCTCGGTGGTGCCGCCGTAGATGGTCTGGATCCGGCCGTCGGTGTAGGCGCGGGCGACCGGGAATTCGCTCATGTAGCCGTATCCGCCGTGCAGTTGCAGACAGCGGTCGGCGACCCGCTTCTGGAGTTCGGTGGCCCACCACTTGGCCATGGAGGCGTGCACGGCGTCCAGCGTCCCCGCGGCGTGTTCCTCGATGCAGCGGTCCAGGAAGGACCGGGTGACGGCGCACTCGGTGGCCATCTCCGCGATCTCGAAGCGGATGTGCTGGAGCCGGGAGAGCGGGCGCCCGAAGGCCTCGCGCTCCTTGACGTACGTGGTGGTGATCTCCAGGAGGTGTTCGGCCGCGGCGATGCCGGCGACGGCGATGGCCATCCGCTCCTGGGCGAGGTTGGTCATCAGGTGGACGAAGGCGCCGTTCAGCTCGCCGAGCAGGTTCTCCTTGGGGACGCGGACGTCGTGGAAGAACAGTTCGGCGGTGTCCTGGGACTTCTGCCCGATCTTGTCGAGGTTCCGGCCGCGCTCGAAGCCCTCGGCTCCGCGCTCGACGACCAGCAGGGAGAGGCCGTGCGCGCCGCCCTCCGGGGTGGTACGGGCGACGACGACCACCAGGTCCGCGAGGATGCCGTTGGAGATGAAGGTCTTGGAGCCGTTGAGGATCCAGTGGTCCCCGTGGTCCTCGGCGGTGGTACGGATGCCCTGGAGGTCCGAGCCCGCGCCGGGTTCCGTCATGGCGATGGCGGTGATCGTCTCGCCGGAGCAGAAACCCGGCAGCCAGCGCCGCTTCTGCTCCTCGGTGCCGAGCGAGGTCAGATACGGGCCGATGATGTCGTTGTGCAGGCCGATGGCGAGCCCGGGGGCGCCGGCCCGGGTGAACTCCTCGGCCAGGACGGAGGCGTAGCGGAAGTCGGGGTTGCCGCCGCCGCCGTACTCCTCGTCGACGGCGATGCCGAGGAGGCCCTTCCGTCCGGCGGCGAGCCAGACCTCGCGGGAGACGATGCCGTCCTTCTCCCACTGCTCGTAGTGGGGCAGCACCTCCTTCTCCAGGAAGGTGCGGACGACTCCGCGGAAGGCCTCGTGGTCCTCGGTGTAGAGCTGGCGCTTCATGCTTCGGTCTCCTGGGTCCGGGCGGGGCTGGTTCCGGCAGGGCTGGCTCCGGCGGGGCTGGCTCCGGCGGGGCTGGTTCCGGTTCCGGCGGGGCTTTCGAGGGCGGGTACGGCCCAGTCGCGGGCGACGTCCGCCGTGTCGGCACCGGGCAGGGCGGGGCCCTTTCGGAGGGTGCCGGGGGTGGCGGAGAAGCGGGGCGCGGGGGCCGGCTGCGCGATGCCGTCCCGCTCGGTGAAGGTGCCCCGGGCGGCGAGGTGGGGGTGGGACGGCGCCTCGCGCAGGGAGAGGACGGGGGCGACACAGGCGTCGCTGCCGTCGAAGACGGCGGTCCACTCCTCGCGGGTACGGCTCCGGAAGCGCTCGGCGACGGCCTCGCGCAGTTCGGGCCAGCGCCCGAAGTCGCGGCGCGCGGGGGCGATCTCCTCGATGTCGAGCAGGCGGACGAACTCCGCGTAGAACTGCTCCTCCAGGGCCCCGACCGCCATGTGGCCGCCGTCGGAGGTCTCGTAGACGCCGTAGAAGGGGCAGCCGCCGTCGAGGAGGTTGACGCCCCGGCGGTCCTGCCAGCCGCCGGTCGCGAGCATGCCGTGGATCATGGTGGTGAGGTGGGCGGTGCCGTCGACGATGGCCGCGTCGAC
Source organism: Streptomyces sp. P9-A4 (assembly GCF_036634195.1). NCBI lineage: Bacteria > Bacillati > Actinomycetota > Actinomycetes > Kitasatosporales > Streptomycetaceae > Streptomyces > Streptomyces sp. P9-A4. The sequence continues at coordinate 6,431,347 of NZ_JAZIFY010000001.1, read as the reverse complement.
GACCTGGCCCTCGCCGTGCGCGCGGGCGTGCTGAAGGGCGGCGAGGACGCCGATGACGAGGTAGAGGGAGCCGCCCGCGTAGTCGCCGACGAGGTTGGCGGGGATGACGGGCGGGCCGTCGGGGTCGGGGCCGACCATGCCGAGCGCGCCGGTGATCGCGATGTAGCCGATGTCGTGTCCGGCGGTCGCGGCGAGCGGCCCGTCCTGGCCCCAGCCGGTCATCCGTCCGTAGACGAGTCGCGGGTTGCGGGCCAGGCAGGCGTCGGGGCCGACGCCGAGGCGCTCGGCGACTCCCGGCCGGTAGCCCTCGATGAGGACGTCGGCGCGTTCGACCAGGTCGAGGACGGTGGCGGGGCCGCTCTCCGCCTTGAGGTCGACGACCACGGAGCGCTTGTTGCGGTTGGTGAGGTCGCGGGCCGGGTCGATCCCGAGACCGGCGCCGCCGGGGCGGTCGACGCGGACGACGTCGGCGCCGAGGTCGGCGAGGAGCATCGCGGCGAAGGGACCGGGGCCGATGCCGGCGAGTTCGACCACCCGCACCCCGGTGAGCGGGCCGTTCCCGGCGGTGTGCGTCGTCCTCATCGAGCCCCCAGGCATGTGTGACACCAATGATGTAACACCGGAGATGCTAGGAACGTGTTCCACTCGGCACAAGCCCCCCGGCCGAGCAAGCGCTTGGAAATTGCCGCGCCGGGGGCGGTCGGAGTCGGGTCGGGGGTCCGCTATCCTCCGCCGACGAGCATCGCGCCGGGCGGCGCGGCACGGCCGAGACGAGGGGCTGGATGGACACAGGGGCGGGCGTGGACATGGGACGCGGGGCCGGAGCGAGGCCGTACGACGTGGTCCTCTTCGGGGCGACCGGATTCGTCGGCGAGCTCACCGCGGAGTACCTGGCCGGCCACGCCCCGGCGGAGTGCCGCTGGGCGCTGGCCGGGCGCAGCCTTGGCAAGCTGGAGGCCCTGCGGGACCGGCTCGCCGCGGGCCGGCCGCACCTCGCGGAGCTGCCGCTGCTCGTCGCGGACTCCGCCGACCCCGGCTCGCTGCGCGAACTCGCCGAGTCCACGCGGGTGGTGGCCACCACCGTCGGACCGTACGTCTGGTACGGCGACGGGCTCGTCGCCGCCTGCGCGGAGGCCGGCACGGACTGCGTGGACCTCACCGGCGAGGCCGAGTTCGTCGATCAGACGTACGTACGGCACGACGCCCGCGCCCGGGAGACCGGCGCCCGCATCGTGCACGCCTGCGGTTTCGACTCCGTCCCGCACGACCTGGGCGTCTACTTCACCGTGCGGCAGCTCCCGCAGGACGTACCGCTCCGCGTGGACGGCTTCGTCCGGGCCGGGGCCACCTTCTCCGGCGGCACCTTCGCCTCCGCCCTCACCGCGTTCGGCCGGGGCCGGGAGATCCTGCGGGCCGCGCGCGAACGGCACCTGCACGAACCGCGCCTGGTCGGGCGCCGGGCCCGTGCGCCGATCGGCGGGCCGCGCTTCAGCCGGGAGACCGGCACCTGGGCGCTGCCGCTGCCGACGCTCGACCCGCAGGTCGTGGCCCGCTCGGCCAGGGCCATCGACCGCTACGGACCGGACTTCCGCTACCGGCACTACGCCTCCGTGAAGACGCTCCCGGTCGCCATCGGAGGCTCCGCGGCCATCGGCACGGGCGTCCTCGCCGCCCAACTCCCGCCCGTACGCGAGTGGCTGATGAACCGTTACCAGGCGGGTCAGGGGCCGTCCGCCGAGCGTCGCGCGCGCAGCTGGTTCACCGTCCGGTTCGTCGGCGAGGGCGGCGGACGGCGGGTCTTCACCGAGGTCTCGGGCGGCGACCCGGGCTACGACGAGACGGCGAAGATGCTCGCCGAGTCGGCCCTCTGCCTGGCCTTCGACCCGCTGCCGAAGACGGCGGGCCAGGTGACCACGGCGGTCGCGATGGGCGACGCGCTGATCGACCGGCTCCGCGCGGCGGGCATCCGCTTCCGGGTGGCCCACCGGGGCTGACAGGCCGGCGGACGAGGGCGGCACGCGGGCGCGGCGGGGGGCCGCGCGGGCGGAGACGTACGCCCGCCGAGACCGGAGCCGCACGGGCGGAGACGTACGCCCGCCGAGGCCCGCGCCGTACGTCCGCCCATGCCTGCGCCCCCGAGGTCAGAGCCCTACCAGGCGGAAGGGGTGGCCCGCCGGGTCCGCGTAGACGCGTCGGGCCGGGTCGCCGCCCCCGCCGTCGAGCGGGACCGCCCCGAGCGCGAGGACGGACTCGTGGGCGGCGCCCAGGTCGTCGACCAGCACATCGAGGAGGAACTGCTGCTCGGGCGCGCCCCAGACGGGCGGCCGGTGATCGGCCACGCTCTGGAAGGCGAGTACCGGCCCGCCCTCGCCGCGCAGCACGACGGAGCCCTCGCCGACGGCCCACCGGGGATCGGGGCGGTCGATCCGGCCGCCGACCAACTGCCCGTAGAACCAGGCCAGTTCCTCGGCGTCTGGGCAGTCGAGCACGAGGCACCGAAGGCGCCCGATCACGCCGCGGCCCAGGCGAAGAGCACGTACACCATGGCGCAGGCCCACGCCGTGGCGACGAGGACCGCACCGGCGAGGACCAGGTTCAGGCCGCGCCCGACGGAACGCGGCGGAGCGGGAAGGGAAGTCGTCATGGCCCCCACTCTGCCGGGATCGGGTCACGGGCCGGTATCCGTACAGGTACTCAGTCGTACCAAGCGTTCCGCGCGATCGATCCCGCCAGGCGCCCGGAACCAGGCCCTCAAACCTCCCCGATCGCCTCTTTCAGGGCGCGGCGGCAGAGGGAGTCGGCGTGACGGGTGGTCTCCGGGATGCGGTAGCGCGGGGTGAGGTGGAGGGTGTGGGCGCAGGCGTTGGCGAGGGAGATCCGGTGGCCGACGGAGACGAACACGGGCTTCACGCCCGCCTGGCTGCGCAGGGCCCTGCCGACCTCCTCGCCGTCGGCCAGGAGCGGGGCGAACTCACCGCGCTCGGGGCCGGGTTGCTCGTACGTGAAGGTGAAGGGGTTCTTCGCGACACCGAGGGACGGCAGTCCGGTGAGCACCCCGAGGTGGCTGGCGAGACCGAAGCGGCGGGGGTGGGCGAGGCCGTAGCCGTCGCAGACGAGGAGGCCCGGGTCGGCCGCCAGCCGGTCGAGCGCGGCGAGCACGGTCGGGATCTCCCGGAAGGCGAGCAGCCCGGGGACGTAGGGAAAGGAGACCCGGCCGACGGCCGTGACCTCCTCGACGACCTCCAGGGTCCGCGCGTCGAGCACGACGGCCGCGGCGGCGACGAGGTCCCGCTCGTCGTCGTAGGCCACGTCGAGGCCGGTGACGTGGCCCTCGCCGACCGCGGGCCCCTCTTCCTCGCGCACGAGGCGCCCGCGCAGTTCCCGCTGGACGGCTCGGGCGGAGGTCTCGTCTGCGGGCCAGCCGGCCGGAATGTCGATGATCGTCATGGTGCGGGCCACCCTATGCCGGGGGCGCGCCCGGAGGGACTCCGAGGCGAGTCCGAGGGCTGGTACGGCCCGCTTCCGCGCCTACCGGGCCCGGTAGCCTGGCGCTCATGTTCGTACTGGAATTGACCTACACCGCGCCCGTCGAGCGGGTCGACGCGCTGCTCGACGCGCACATCGAGTGGCTCGACGAGCAGTACGCCGCAGGCCTGTTCATCGCGTCCGGGCGGAAGAATCCGCGCGACGGCGGGGTGATCCTGGCCGCCGGGGTCGACCGCGCGCAGATCGAGAAGATCGCGGCGGCCGACCCGTTCAGCGCCGAGGGCGTGTGCGCGTACCGCATCACGGAGTTCTACGCGACGAAGACGGCGGACGGGCTGGCGGCCTTCCGGGAACAGCTGCCTTCGTAGTTCCCGGAACAGCTGCCCGCGCAGTTCCGGGACGGCCGCCTTCGCAGTTCCGGGAACGGCCGCCTTCGTGGCGGAGTACAGGAAGCCCCGGCCGCGTACTAGCCCAGCGGCCCGCCCGGTCGGCCGGGGGTGAGCCGGGCGATGCGGCCCTTCTCGCCGGAGGCCCAGCACGTCCCGTCGCGCGTGCAGTCCACCGTGTCGTACGAGCCGGTGTCGACCGTGTGCCAGGTGCGGCCGCCGTCGGTCGTCAGGTCCGTGCCCGTCGGGCCGACGGCCAGCGCCGCCGACCTGCTGTGCGGGAGCCAGGCGACACCGGAGCGGTACGCGGGCGGAGGCGTGGCCGAGGCTCGCCAGGTGCGGCCGCCGTCCCCGGTCACCGCCGCGGCCTGCGGGGACGGCTGGTCCTTGCGGTAGTCGCCGCCGACGGCGATGCCGTGCGCGCGGTCGCGGAAGGCGAGCCCGAAGACTCCCCTGGCCGGGTCGCCCGCCGGGATCGGGGAGGCGGTGGCCCGCCAGGTCACCCCCCGGTCGGCGGAGTGCAGGACGCGCCCGGTGGCCCCGCCGCCCGTCGCGAGCCATACGTCCTCGGGGCCGGCCGAGACCAGGCACTGGCCGCTCGCCGCGAAGCCCGCCTCGCCGGGGAGCGCGTCCGGCATGCCGGCGCTCGGCAGCACCTGCCAGGAACGGCCGCCGTCGCGGGTGGAGAGGATGCGGTACTTCCCGTCGACAGGGTCGCTCATGGCGAGTCCGTGACGGGGGTCGAAGAAGGTCATGCAGTCGTAGAAGGCGCGTGGGTCGGTGTTGCGGAAGGACTCGGTCCAGGTCGTGCCGCCGTCCTCGGTGCGCAGGACGCGCGAGGCCTCGCCCTCGCCGATGGCCAGGACGACGGCCCTGCGGGCGTCGAAGGCCTCCACGTCACGGAACTCCAGCTCGCCCGCGCCCGGCGGCGAGACGTCTCGCCAGCTCCGGCCGCCGTCGGTGGTCCGCAGCACCGTGCCCTTGGAACCGGCGGCCCAGGCGGTCGCCCGGTCGACGGCCGCGAGGCCCCGGAAGCGGGCGTCGGTGCCGGTCGGCGTGAGCTGCCAGCCGGGCGCGGTGGCGCCGGCGCCGAAGCCGGCTCCGGGGCCGGGGGCACTCGCTCGCCCGTCGGCCGTGGCCGTGTCCGCACTCGCCCGGCTGTCGGCCGTGTCGGTGGCGGTCGCCGCCGTGGGGGTCTCCCCGGCCCGCGCCGGGCCCGCCAGGGTCAGCGCGAGCGCCGCCCCGGTCAGTCCCACCGACATCATTCGTCTCGTCTTCCCCATGGACGTCATGGCGCCGGAAGCTAGCGCCCCCGGCCGCTCCCCGTCCAGGGTGCGTCCCCCGCCGGGCGTTCCCGGGGCCTGTCGTCACACTCCCGTCGTCGCCCGAAGGGCGGCCGTGGGGCGTCCGGTGCGTGCTCTCGGCGCGCCGGGCGCCGTGGGGCAGGCGGGAGTGTGACGACAGGTCCTAGGCTGGGTGCCATGACCGACCGCACGAGCGAGCGCCCGCCCGACGAGCAGCCGAAGCTCAAGGAGTACGAGGGCGAGGGCATCACCGTCACGTTCGAGCCGCGCCGCTGTCTGCACGCGGCCGAATGCGTCCACGGGCTGCCCGAGGTCTTCGACCTCTCCCGGCGCCCCTGGGTGCTGCCCGACGCCGCCGAACCCGCCCTCGTCGCCGAGGTCGTCCGCCGCTGCCCCTCCGGAGCGCTCCAGTACCACCCGGCCGAGGGCCCCGCCGAGCACCCCGACTCCCCCACCACCGTGCACCGCACCCCCTCCGGCCAGCTCGTCGTGCGCGGCGACCTCCTCGTGAGCGGCACGACCGGCGAGCGGCACGAGACGCGGGTGATGCTGTGCGGCTGCGGGGCCTCGGGAAACCAGCCGTACTGCGACCACTCCGGACCCTGCGCCGAACCGGACGACGACGTCCCCGAGCAGCGCTGACCCTCCCCGGTGACGCAGCTCACGTGCGTCCGGAGTGCACGTTCCGGCCGTTCCGCTCGTCCTTTCTGGTGTCAGGTGCCCTGGTGTCGGGGAGACGCACAGGATCCGAAGCCCGTGTGAGAGGAGCCGGTCTTGTCCGCCGTCATCGAGCAGGCCGTCCAGGCCCGACTGGTCGCATCCGCTCCGCGCATGGAGACCGTCCCCGCCACGCTGCGGTACGACCGCGGTGATCCGTACGCCGTGAGCATGGCGTTCCCGCCCCCGGCGACCCTGGAGGGCGTCGAGGTGTCGTGGGCGTTCGCGCGTGAACTCCTGGTGCAGGGCGTCGAGCGCCCGGCCGGGGACGGGGACGTACGGCTGCGCCCGTACGGGTACGACCGCACGGTGGTCGAGTTCCACGCCCCCGAGGGGGTCGCGATGGTCCACGTGCGGACCTCGGAGCTGCGCCGCTTCCTGGAGCGCTCACAGCATCTGGTGCCGGAGGGGCGCGAGCACCAGTACCTGGACTGGGACCAGGATCTGGCGGAGCTGCTGCGCGAGCGCCCTTAGCGGGTGGCCGGGGGTCCCCCGCCGCTCGGGGACCGTAATTCATTTGCGGCTCTCCCGTGCCCCGGCGTACCGTCTTCCATGTCCTAGTCGTCACCTGATCGGAGAAGGACGTTGCTCGTCTGAGGTTGCGAGACACCGTGCCGCGCGTGCCCCCTGTGCCGCGTGTGCCGTTCTCGACCTCGGCGTACGAGCCGTTCTTTCGACAGCCCGCGCCCCGGTGTCTCCACGCGTCGCATCACATCACGCTCGCGCTCACGCACCCGGGAGACCCCTATGGCGCATCACCCCACGTTCATCACCTGTAACTCGCTCTCCTTCTCCTGGCCCGACGGCACCACGGTCCTCGACGACTTCCGGCTCGCGGTCGGACCCGGCCGCACCGGTCTCGTCGGACTGAACGGCTCCGGCAAGTCCACGCTCCTCAAGCTGATCGCCGGTGAGCTGGCCCCGGCCTCCGGCACCGTCCAGGTCACGGGCGAACTCGGCTACCTCCCGCAGAACCTCGTGCTCGACACGACTCGGCGGGTCGACGAGATCCTCGGCATCGACGCGAAGCGGGCCGCCCTGCACGCCATCGAGTCGGGCGACCCCGCGGAGGAGCACTTCACCGTGCTCGGCGACGACTGGGACGTGGAGGAGCGGGCCCGCGCCACCCTCGACCAGCTCGGGCTGGGGGCCGTCGGTCTCGACCGGACCGTCGGCGAGGTCTCGGGCGGCGAGTCCGTACTCCTCCGCCTGGCCGCGCTGCTGCTCGCCCGCCCCGACGTCCTGCTGCTCGACGAGCCGACGAACAACCTGGACCGACAGGCCCGGGCCCGGCTGTACGAGGCCGTGGAGAACTGGTCCGGCGTCCTGGTCGTGGTCAGTCACGACCGTGAGCTCCTGGAGCGCGTCGACCAGATCGCCGATCTGCGCGACGGAACCGTCGCCTGGTACGGCGGCGCCTGGTCCGACTACGAGGCGGCGCTCGCCGCCGAGCAGGACGCGGCGGAGCGGATGGTGCGGGTCGCCGAGGCCGACGTACAGCGCCAGAAGCGGGAACTCTCCGACGCCCAGATGAAGCTGGCCCGCCGGAAGCGCTTCGGGCAGAAGAGCTACGAGAACAACGTCGTCCCGAAGATCGTGGCGAACAACCGCAGGAGCGAGGCCCAGGTCTCGGCGGGCAAGCACCGCGCCCTGCACACGGAGCGTCTCTCCGAGGCGCGGGAGCGGCTCGACGCCGCGGTGGAGCTGGTGCGGGACGACGACGAGATCCGCGTCGAGCTGCCCCGCACCTCGGTGCCGCCGGGCCGTGAGGTGCTGCGCCTCAAGGACCTGGAGCTGCGGTACGGAGCCCGGGTGGACGGGGAGTTCGAGCTGCGCGGTCCGGAGCGGATCGCGTTGGTCGGCCGTAACGGCGCGGGGAAGACGACGCTGCTGCGGACGATCGCCGGGGAGCTCGAACCGGTGGCGGGCGAGACGGACGCACGGGTGCCGTTGCGCTTCCTGCCGCAGCGGCTCGACGTCCTCGACGACGGGCTGAGCATCGTGGAGAACGTGGCCCGGTTCGCGCCCACCGCGACGGGGAACACGATCCGGGCCCGGCTGGCGCGCTTCCTGTTCCGGGGTGCGCGGGCCGATCAGCCCGTGGGCACCCTGTCGGGCGGGGAGCGGTTCCGGGCGACGCTCGCGGCGCTGCTGCTCGCCGAGCCGGCTCCGCAGTTGCTGATGCTGGACGAGCCGACGAACAACCTGGACATGGCGTCGGTACGGAAGCTCACGGCGGCGCTCGACGCCTACGAGGGGGCGCTGATCGTGGCGAGCCACGACGTGACGTTCCTGGAGTCGCTCGGAATCACCCGCTGGCTGCTGCTCGACGGAGCACTGCGGCCGACGACGGCGGAGGAGGTCAGGGAGACGGCCCCGGCTCCCCGTCGTGGACCGGCCCTAACGGTGGAGTAAGGCCCAGGACTTGGTGCCGCCGCCCGGAGTGAGGACGGGGGCGAGTCCCCAGTCCCCTCCGTCCTCGTCGACCGCCGCGGCCAGCAGCCACATGCTGCTGCTGCGGCGGTCGCGGCACTCCTCGGCCGCGGCGGGTGTGCCGTGCGCCGGATGCTGGTCGTAGAGGACGATCCGCAGCGCCTCGAACTGCCATCGCACGCGCAGGATCATCTCGCGGTCGGGGGTGAACCGGTAGGCGGCGGAGACCAGTTCGGAGGCGGCGAGGGCGGCGGTGTCACAGAGTTCGGAGAGGCCGTGTCTGTCCAGGAGCGATTCGATCGACTGCCGGGCGAGTCCGGCGCAGTAGGCCCCTCCGGGAAGGAGCATCGAGTAGCTGAGGTTCTCCGTGGCGGGGGGTATGGGCCCGGCCGCGACAGCGGACGGGAGGCAACGCAGTGCGCCCTTCATCAGGTAGCTCACATTTCCTGTGCTGGGGGGGTTAGCTCCACACGGTCGGTAGCCCCGTGTGAGACTTGCGCTACCGACCGTAGCGCACCGCCGGAGCACAGTGCTACTACTTGCGGTCACTTATACCGTTCCGCCCACATCGGCGAAGGGGAGACCGAGCGTGCCACCCAGGAGCAGTCCGACCGCACGTCAACAGCGGCTCGGGAGCGAACTGCGCAAACTGCGCGAGCAGTCGGGGATGTCGGCCCAGCAGGCCGCCGCCCTGCTGGGCGTCGACCGCACCCGCATCCCGAACGTCGAGTCCGGCCGGTTCGGAATCAGCGCCGAGCGCGTCCGGACCCTCGCCTTCAACTACGGCTGCCCGGACGCCGTGCTCGTCGACCTGCTCGCCGCGATGGCCCAGGAACGGGACCGGGGATGGTGGGAGGAGCACCGCGGACTACTGCCGCCCGCACTGCTCGACATCGCCGAACTGGAGTACCACGCGGCGGAGTTGCAAACCGCTGTCACCACCCACATCCCCGGCCTGCTACAGACCGAGAAGCACGCGCGGGCCGTCTTCGACACCGCCGTCCCGCCGCTGCCCGGACCCGATCTGGAGGCCCGGCTCTCCCTGCGCCTGCGCCGCCAGCAGGTACTGGAACGCGAACGGCCGGTCCACTACGAGGCCGTGATCCACGAGGCGGCGCTGCGCATGCAGTTCGGCGGACCGAAGGTCGCCCGGGAACAACTGGAGGACATACTCGCCCAGTCGGAGCGGGAGACCGTCTCCGTGCGCGTCATCCCCTTCGCCGCGGGGGGTTTCCCCGGGGCGGGCCAGTCGTTCACCTGTGTGGGCGCGCCCGTTCCGCAGCTCGACACCGTGCAGCTCGACTCCTCCCACGGGTCACTCCTCCTCGACACCCCTATGCAACTCCGTCGATACCGTGGCCTGTTGGACCGTCTGCGCGGACTCTCGTTGCCCGCGGACGAATCGCGCGCGTTCATCCGCACCATCGCCCAGGATCTGTGAAGGACCCCGACCATGAACGTCATCACCGACACCCCCAGCGTCACCGACTCCCTCACCGCCATCACCGACTCCCTCACCGTCATCGCCCCGGCCGGTCGCCCGGCCGTCGAGATCGACTGGAGCGAGGCCTTCTGCAGCGAGGGCGCCAACTGCTTCCGCTTCGGCCTCGACGACACCGGCCGGGCCTACATCGGCTCGACGCTCACCCCCGGCGCGTATGTCAGCGACTCGGCGGAAGCGCTGCGGGCGCTGATCTGCGCGGTGAAGGCCGGCGCGGCCGACCATCTGCTCTGAGCCGCCGGGCGCCTGCGCTGTGTAGTCGTCCACTGGTCCGTCCGACGCCGACCTGGACGTGACCTGCATCTCCGGCAGCGCAGCTGAGCAGCACACATAACGGAACGTAACCGGACATCGCCGGGACGGGCTTGGCTGACACCTTATGGAGCCTTAACCTACGGTCTCGTAACCTACGAATCCGTAGGTACGCCCGTTTGCCCTTCTCCGTCCCCAGGAGTCTCCGTGACGCTCACCTCTCCCCACCTCGGCAGCTCTGCGGAGTGGACCGACGCGCGCCTGCTCTACGCGCTGGAAGAGGTCGTGGAGAAGGAGCTCAACCGGCACCTCAAGGTCACCAAGGACTGGATGCCGCACGAGTACGTGCCGTGGTCCGACGGCCGGAACTTCCCCGGCTTCTTCGAGGACGGGGAGGCCTGGGAGGCCTCGCAGTCCAAGGTCACGGAGATCGGCAAGATCGCTCTCGTGGTCAACCTGCTCACCGAGGACAACCTCCCGAGCTACCACCACGAGATCGCCGCCCTCTTCGGCCGCGACGGCGCCTGGGGCACCTGGGTGCACCGCTGGACCGCCGAGGAGGGCCGTCACGGCATCGTGATGCGCGACTACCTGCTCGCCTCGCGGGCCGTCGACCCGGACAAGCTGGAGCAGTTCCGGATGGCGCACATGAGCGAGGGCTTCGAGTCCGACAACCGGCACTCGATGCTGCACTCCGTGGCGTACGTCGCCTTCCAGGAGCTCGCGACCCGCATCTCGCACCGCAACACCGGCCACCAGTCCGGTGACCCGGTCTGCGACCGGATGCTCTCGCGCATCGCCACCGACGAGAACCTGCACATGGTCTTCTACCGCAACCTGCTGGGCGCGGCCTTCGAGATCGCCCCCGACCTGACGATGCAGGCCGTGCGGGACGTCGTGGTCAACTTCCGGATGCCCGGACACGGCATGCCGGGCTTCGAGCGGGCGGCGGCGCAGATGGCGATCGGCGAGATCTACAACATGCGCATCCACCACGACGACGTACTCCAGCCCGTCCTCCGCTTCCTCAAGGTCCTCCAGATCGACGGCCTCGGCCCGGAGGGGCTGCGCGCCCAGGAGGAGCTGGGCCTGTACATGAACGGTCTGGACTCCGAGGCGAGCAAGTTCGACGAGAAGCTCGCGGCCCGCAAGGCCCGGATGGCCGCGCGCGCGGCCGGCTGAGCAGGCGCCCCGGGGGCGGCTCAGCGGCTCTGCCGCTTGAGCCGCCCCCGCTCCTTCTCCGAGAGCCCGCCCCACACACCGAACCTCTCGTCGTGCGTCAGCGCGTACTCCAGGCACGCGAGGCGCCCCTCGCACGCCCCGCAGAGCTGCTTCGCCTCGCGCGTCGAGGAACCCGGCGCGGGAAAGAAGAACTCCGGCCCGGCCTGGGCGCACAGAGCGGTCTCCTGCCAGGACATGTCGGGCTCCGGCGCGGTCAGTACGGTCGTGTAGGTCTGCATGCGGTACACGCTGCCTGAGGGTCGTAAACGAGCCATCAACGTTCGATCAATGCGGCGCGCCGAAAGGTTTGTCACGCCGTTGGAGATCGGCGGGCGTCACCGCTCGACGACCACGGGCCGCAGACCGCGGACCGAGTGCGCCGACCCCGGCCTCAGCGGCTGACGCCCAGCGCCGGCAGGACCGTTTCCGCCACTCGGTAGGCCTCCTCCAGGAGGGGGTTGCCGGAGAGGATGAAGGTGTCCACGCCCAGGTCCTGGTACTCCTCGAGTCGTTCCACCACCTGGGCCGTGGAGCCGACGACCGCCGTTCCCGGGCCGGGGCGGAACAGGCTCATGCCGGGCCACAGGTTCGGGTGGGTCTCCAGTTCGCGGGCCCTGGCCGGCACCTTTCCGCCGTGCTGGCGGAACTGGCGCTGCCAGCCCACCCCGTCCTCGCCGTCGCGCCCGCCGAGCTGCCGGGCGTACGTCGCCTCGCTGGTGACGTCCAGGAGGCGGTCGGCGGCGGCCCAGGCCTCGTCCTCGGTGTCACGGACGATGAGGTGCAGGCGCAGACCGATGCGGAGGGTGCGGCCGTGCGCGGCGGCCCGCGCCCGTACGTGGTCGAGCTTCTCCTTCAGTAGTTCCGGGGGCTCGCCCCAGGTGAGGTACACGTCGACGTGCTCGGCGGCCATCTCGATGCCCGGCGCCGAGGAACCCCCGAACCAGAGCGGTACGTGCGGTTCCTGGACCGGCCGCAGATCGCGGAACGACGCGCCCGCGTCCTTGAGTTCGTAGAAGCGCCCCTTGTGGTCGAAGACCTCACCGGCCGTGAGCCGCTTCACGATCGACCAGTACTCGGCGCTCAGTTCGTACCGCTCGTCGTGCTCGACGTGCAGCCCGTACTCCCGCAGCGCCGTGGTGGATCCGTTGACCACGTTGAAGCGGAGCCTCCCCCCGAAGAGGTTGTCGAAGCTCAGCGCCATCTTCGCCAGCAGGGTCGGTGCGATCAGGCCCGGGTGCACGGCGAGCAGCGGCTTGAAGCGGGTGCTGGTGGAGGCGGCGAGCGCCGAGCCGAGCGGCCACACGTCGTACAGGTCGGTGGCGAGCAACGCACCGGTGTAGCCGAGGCGTTCGACCGTTCCGGCGAGCTGGGACAGATAGCCGAGGTCGACCGGGCGGCGTCCGGCCGGCTCCCACGGGTAGGCGCCTTCGCGCGGGATGATGTACCAGAGGACTTCGGGTGGCGTGGAGGCCATGGGGATCAGGCCTTCCGGGGCAGGGCGTCGGCGACGGTCACCGCGCGGTCGATGAATCCGGTGCGGTGGAAGATGTCGGCCGCCTCCTGCTGCTCGGCGACGAACTCCTCGGTCACCGCCTCGATCGTCCACGGCAGCGCGCGCAGCGCGGTCTCCCAGTCGTCGACCGTCCCGCCCTGGTCGGCGGCGGCGATCTCGGCCGCCTCGCGCGGATGCGCGGCGGCCCAGTCGTCGGCCCGCCGCAGCGCCCGGGTGAGCGCCTCGACCACCTCGGGCCGCTGCTCGGCCAGGTCGCGGCGGGTGAAGAAGACGGACCGGTCGGTGATGACCTCCCCGGTACGGACCAGGGTGCGCAGCCCGCCGGCGCGACGGGCGGCGGAGAGCTCGGCGCCCTGCGCGACCCAGGCGGTGATCGCCCCGGAGCGGAGCTTCTCCTCGCTGTCGGCGTCGGCGCGTACGGGGGTGATGTCCGTGGCGTACGAGAGGCCCGCCTCGTCCAGGGCCTTGGCGACGAGATGGGTCTGCCAGGAGCCGACGGCGAGGTGCACGGTGCCGCCCTTGAGGTCGGCGACGGTGCGGACCGGGCTGTCCTCGGGGACGAGCAGGGCGCCGTGGTCGGGGCGGGGCGCCGAGACGGCGGTGTAGACGATGTCGTGGCCGGCGGCCTGCGCGGTGACCGGCGGAGTGGAGCCGGTGCCGCCGAAGTCGATGGTCCCGTCGGCGAGATGGGCACCGGTGCGGACACCGTCGGTGTACGGGTGCCAGGTCACGGTCTCGCCGAGCGCTGCGAGCTCCTCCTCCGCGTAGCCGAGGCGGGAGAGGTGGTAGAGGGAGGGGTTGCTGCGGTGGACACCGATGACGACGGTCATGCGGACACTCCTTCGAGGGGGAGGGATACGGGGGTGAGGGTGGGGGTGCTCGTGGGTGCCTCTTCGGGCGTGTGGACCCCGAGGTCGGCGAGGAGTCGGCGACGCAGCGACACGAAGGCCGGGTCGCCGGGGTCGCGGGGGCGGGGCACGGTGACGGGTTCGTCGGTGACGAGCCGGCCGTCGCGCAGTACGGCCACCCGGTCGGCAAGGCGTACCGCCTCGTCGACGTCGTGGGTGACCAGCAGGACGGCGGGCCGGTGGATCCGGCGCAGCTCGCCCACCAGGTCCTGCATACGGAGCCGGGTCAGCGCGTCGAGTGCGGCGAACGGCTCGTCCAGGAGCAGGAGTTCGGGCTCCCTGACCAGCGCCCGGGCCAGCGCCACGCGCTGCGCCTCACCTCCGGAGAGGGTGGCGGGCCAGGCGTCGGCGTGACGTTCGAGTCCGACCTCGGCGAGGGCCCGCAGGCCCGTCTCCTTGGTGGCGGCGCCGCGCGGCAGCCCGACCGTCACATTGGCGAGGACCTTCTTGGAAGGGATGAGACGGGGTTCCTGGAAGACGATCGTGCGGGCGGCGGGGACGAGGGCCTCTCCCCCGTCGGCGCCGTCGAGCGCGCCGAGGATACGGAGAAGGGTGGTCTTGCCGCTGCCGCTCGCGCCGAGGAGGGCGAGGAACTCGCCGCGCGCGAGGGTGAGGTCCAGGCCGTCGAGCACGGGTCGGGCGCCGAAGACCCGGCGCAGGCCGCGTACGCGTACGGCGGTGGAGGGCGTCGAGGGTGTGGAGGCCGGGGACTCGGTGGTCGCGTTGGACTCGGTGGTGGTCGCGGTCATCGGGGTCCTCCCCCGGGGCCGGCCGTGCGCCAGGGCATGAGGACCCGTTCCAGGCCACGGACGAGGATGTCGGCGGTGAGGCCGAGCAGACCGTAGACGAGGATGCAGACGGCGAGGATGTCGGTGCGGGCGTAGCTCTGGGCCTGGGACATCAGGTAGCCGATGCCCTCGGTGGCGTTGATCTCCTCGGCGGCGATGAGCGCGATGACACTCAGCGTCGTGGAGAGCCGGAGACCGGCCAGGAGCGAGGGCAGCGCGCCGGGCAGGACGACCTGGCGGACGATGGCGATCCTGCCGAGACCGAAGCTGCGCATGGCCTCGACCAGCTTGCGGTCGGTGTTCCGGACGCCGCCGGTGGTGGAGACGTACATCGGGAAGGTGGTGGCGACCGCGATGAGCAGGATCTTCGCGGTCTCGTTGATCCCGAACCAGACCATGAAGAGGGGGACGAGGGAGAGGAAGGGGATGGTGCGGAGGGTCTGGAGCGAGGAGTCGAGGAGTTCGTCGCCGAGCCGGGTGAAGCCGGTGGTGATGCCGAGGGCGAGACCGGCGGCGAGGCCGATGACGAGCCCGGTCCCGGAACGGGCCAGGGAGGTGGCGAGCGCGTCGGGCAGCTGACCGTTCCCCCACAACTCCCCTACCGCATCGATTACTTGATTGGGTGATGCGAGTACGTCGGGGGTGAGGAGGCCGGTGGCGGAGGAGCCCCACCAGAGCGCGAGGAGGGCGACGGGTCCGAGCGTCCGGACGGTGAGCGCGAACGCGCGGGGGCGGGGGCGGCTGACCTGGGGGCGCGGCCTGACAAGTCCGGCGGTGCCGTCCTCGGCCGGTGTCTCCTTCGAGGGTGCGGCGGATGCGGCGGCGGTGGTCGTCGTCGTCGTCATGACAGCTTCTCGATGTCGAGGAGGTGGCCGGCGATGTCGACCTTGTTCGGCGTGACCTTCTGGTCGGCGTAGAACCGGGCGACGGTCTCGAAGCGCCTGATGTCCTCGGGGCCGATCGGGTCGACGGTGCCGCCCTTGCCGGTGAAGGAGATCTGTACCTCCTTCGCCTTGCCGTTGACGGCGGTGGGTCCCGCGTCGGTGAAGACGTTGAGGTAGGCGGCCGGGTCCTTCTTCTCCTTGGCGCTGTTGTCGTGGAGATAGGCGTAGAGCGCCTTGACGATCTCCGGGTGGTCCTTCGCGAAGCCCGAACGGACGGCGTTCAGGCTGTAGTTGTCCGATCCGATCGCGGCTCCGTCCGCGACGAAGTGGGCCTTGCCCGCGCCGATCTCGGCGACGGCGTAGGTCGACCAGACGGCCCAGGCGTCGACCTGCCCGGCGTTGAACACGGCGGCCGTCTGGTCGGGCCGCAGATAGACCCGCTCGACCTTGTCGGCCGGGACGTCGGCCTTGGCGAGAGCCTTCAGAAGGAGGTACTCGCCGGTGCCGCCCTTGTTGACGGCGACCTTGCGGCCGACGAGGTCCCGGACGGAGGCGATGTCCGAGCCCTCGCGGACGAGGATGCCCTCGCCGACGGGGTCGGGGTCCGTGGCGGTGAAGAACGCGAAGCCGGGGCTCTGGGAGAGGGAGGTGATGCCGGAGGTGATCGAGCCGGTGGCGATGTCGAGCTGGTCGGCGTTCATCGCCTGGGCGGCGGGCGCGAAGGGACCGGCGCTGCCGGTCCACGCCACCTTGGCGCCGACGGCGGCGAGCGCCTTGTCGAGGCTGCCGTCCTTCTTGCCACGCGCGAGGACTCCGGCGTTGCCGGGGTCGGGGATGCGGATGGTGACCGTTCCCTTGCCGCCGTTCGCCCCGCCGCCGCCCTGAGCGGCGGCCGG
Source organism: Streptomyces sp. P9-A4 (assembly GCF_036634195.1). Classification (NCBI taxonomy): domain Bacteria; kingdom Bacillati; phylum Actinomycetota; class Actinomycetes; order Kitasatosporales; family Streptomycetaceae; genus Streptomyces; species Streptomyces sp. P9-A4. The sequence continues at coordinate 6,415,058 of NZ_JAZIFY010000001.1, read as the reverse complement.
GCCGCCTCCGCAGGCGGTGAGGGTGGACAGAGCGACGAGAGCCGCGAGGGCCGCCGGGGCGGCGAGCGGGGTGGTGGGGCGCATGACGGGTGTCCTTCGGGGCGGTGGGGCGGGCGAGGTGGCGGGGCGGGCCGGCGGGTGGGCGCGCGGGAGGGGCGGGCTTGCACGCGGGTGCGGTGGGAGCGGCGGGTGGGGCTGGGTCCGCTGGTCTGCGGCCCGGCCGGCGGGGCTGGGTTCGCGGCGCGGGCCGGAGTGCCAGGTGCGGCCGGGTTCACGGCGCGGGCCGGAGTGCCAGGTGCGGCCGGGTTCGCGGCGCGGGCCGGAGTGCCAGGTGCGGCCGGGTTTCGTTCGCGGTTACGGGACCGGCGTCGGCGTCGGCTCTCGCTGGACGGTGGACGCCAGTCGGCGGGCCTGTCGGAGCGGGTCCGGGGCGGCCCAGGCGCGTACGTCCACCGCCTCGGGCAGGAAGCCGTGCGCGCGCAGGGCGGCCTCCTGCCGGGCGAGCAGGTCGAGCCGGGTGTCCGACAGGTCCGGGTGCAGGGTGCGGTGCGTACCGGGCCCGTAGGCACCGGCGACCCCCTCGGCCCCGGCGCCGGTCTCCGCACCGAGGATCCTGGCGACCTCGGCCGGCTCACCGGCCGCCCAGTCGGCGGCGCGCAGCAGTACGGCGAGGAAGCGGGCGACCAGCTCGGGGTGCTCGTCCAGGAGGTCCTGGTGGACCGTGAGGGGGCGCGGGGTCCCGTTGTTGACGCGGTGCGCGGGGTCGGGGAGTTCGTCGAGCTCCACCGCCACTTCCGCCCCCGCGCGCCGGGCCGCCTCGACGGCCAGGGCGCCCTTCACGTACACCGCGTCGACCTCGCCCCGGCGCAGCGCGTCCAGTTCCGCGGCCCACTGTCCCTGGTGACCGTCGGCGGGTACGTCGACGAGGTCGGCGTCGTCGAGCCCGTACCCCGCCGAGGCGAGGACGCCCTCGAAGCCTCGCAGGGCCATGGCCCGCCAGAAGTCGATGGCCACGGAGTGCCGGGGCAGGGCGAGCCGGAGACCCCGCAGGGCGGCGGCGCCGCGCATCGGGGAGCCGGGAGCGACGAGCACGACCTGTCGCTCCTCGATCCAGGTGAGGCCGACGAGCCGGGTGCGCTCGCCGCGCGAACGGGCCCACAGGGCGGGCACGTTGCCTCCCTCCCGGAACAGCCCCGGGAGTGCGTGGGTGAAGTGGGTGGCGCGGTCGGCGCCGGGCTCGGCGTCCTGGAGCGAGCGGACGGCGATGCCGTCGGGCGCGAACTCCCCGGCCAGCCAGCCACGGTCGGCGGCGACGCCGGTCGCGGTGGGGACGGGGCAACGGGTGAACCAGAGCGTGTCGGGAACGCGGGCATGCGTCATGGAGGACTTCCCGGGGTGGGGTGGCGAGAGGGGGATGGGTCGGGATGGCGGCTGGAGACGGACGCGACCGGAACACGGGAGAGTCGGGCGTCGGGCGCAGGAAAGATCCCCGAGGCCGCTCGGTATGAACAGCCCTGACGTGCAACGGAGTCGGCCGACATCGAAGAGAGAGCGGCGGCGTGAAGGCACCGATGGCAGGTGCACCACGGCAGAACCGCGTCGATCACGAACGGCGTCAGTGCCCTGCGCCGTCAGTGCCCTGCGCCGTCAGCGACGTGCGACCTCAGTGGAGACCGAAGGCGGCAACCCCCGGCGTCCTGCCGCGTCAGCGACAGCCGGCGCCCGCGACCCGCGCCAGGTCGATGTGGCGGCGCCGGGTGAGCCAGAGCGGAGCGGGAGTGGCGGTGGGCGTACAGCGTGCGGTGTGTCGTCCGTTCATGGCTGGCCCTGCTCCCTCCGGCTCGGTGTCGCTGTGGCGGCTTGGCCGGAACCCTGCCATGGAAGGTCCGCCGCCGACAACTCGACTCCCACGATGTGGGATTGCGTATGAACGGAGTGTTTCCGACCTCGCCGGACCCCCGATTCGGCTCCCGCCATATGGGAGCGTGGGAACCCGATCACCCACGGGGAGCGAACCCTATGACGACCGAGGCCGGAATCGCCCGACCCCCGGCGGGCGCCCAGGCGGTCCGCCGCGCACTCGACGTACTGCACTGTTTCCACGACAACGGGCCCGACCTGAGCGCCTCCGACCTCGCGCGCCGGCTGGGGCTCTCCACGTCCACCGCGCACCGGCTCGCCCGGACCCTGCTGGGCGCGGGCTTCCTGGAGCAGGACGGCCGGACGGCCCGCTACCGGCTGGGCCCGGCGATGACGGAGCTGGGCCGCCTCTCGTACCACCAGCGGGGGCTGCACCTGGCCGCTCCCGAGCTGTCCGATCTGGCCGAACGGACCGGCGCCACCGCCGACTTGGCACTACGCAGCGGCCCGCACGTGGTCATCGTGGCGGGCGGTTCGGTGACCCCGAAGGTGGGCCTGCGCCGCCCGTTGCACTCGACGGCACTCGGGAAGGTGCTGCTCGCATGGCCCAGGGCGGGCGAGGCCGGACCGCGCTCGCTGCCCCCGCTGTACGCGTTCACCGAGCGCACGATCGTCGAACCCCCGGCCCTGGCGGCCGAGTTGGCACGCGTACGGGAGGCGGGGTACGCGCTCAACGACGGCGAGTCGGCCCTCGGGGTGCGGACGGTGGCCGTGCCCGTACTGGAGCGGACGGGGCACACGCGGTTCGCGCTCGCGGTTCGCGCGACCCCCGAGCTGATCACCGACGCGCGGCTCGACTGGTACCTGGCTCAGGCGCGGGCCTGCGCCCGCGCCCTTGAGGTCCTGCTGCTCGCCCCGGCGGAGCGGCGGGATCCGGGCGAACGGACGGGGTAGGTACGGGCGCCGGACGAGGCCCGGACCACCACCAGACAGCGCACGACCAGCCGACACGGCGCGCGCCCGGAGATTTCCGCACGGTCGTGCGTTCAGTACCATGGACGGATGAGCGGCAGCACCGGAAGCGGCACCGGGACCAAGACGGACGGGCGGGTGGAGCGCGGGAACCAGACCCGGCGCCTCGTGCTCGGCCGGACCATGGACATCGCCTCCGTCGAGGGCCTCGAAGGGCTGTCCCTGGGACGGATCGCGACCGAACTCCAGCTGAGCAAGAGCGGCGTCTTCGCCCTCTTCGGCTCGAAGGAGGAACTCCAGCTCGCGACGATCCGGGCGGCCGTCGCCGTCTTCGCGGACCGTGTCGTCACCCCCCTGAAGGACGTGCCGCCGGGCGCGCGACGGGTGCGCGAGCTGTGCCGGAACTGGCTCGCCTACTCCTCGGAGCGGGTCTTCTCGGGCGGTTGCTTCTTCTACGCCGTCTCCGCGGAGTTCGACGCACGCACGGGGCCCGTCCACGACGCCGTCGCCCAGACGCGACGCGACTGGACCGCCTATATGGAGGGCGCCCTGAGCGAGGCGCGGGCCGTGGGCGACCTCGCCGGGGACCTGGACGTGGAGCAGGTGGCCTTCGAGGTGATCGCCCTGATGGAGGCGGCCAACGCGCAGTCCGTCCTGTTCGGCGACCCCGGGGTGTACGCCCGCGCCGAGCGCGGAATCACGGCCCGTCTTCACAGCGCGGCCACGGACCGGGGCCGGGTCGCACTCGACGCCCTCGACGCCCTCGACAACCCCGACGCCCCCGCCCCCGCCCCTCAGCAGTAGGACCCCTTCAGCCCGCCGCCACGCCCTCCCCCGCGCGTTCGTCGACCGGTGCCGTCAGGAACTCCACCGCCTCGGCCACGACCTCCGTGTCCGTCAGGATGCGCCGGTGGCCGAGCGACTTCGTGACGACGAGCCGGGCCCGGTCGCCGTGGGCCCGCGCCAGCCTCCGCGCCTGGGCGAGGGGCACCATGTCGTCACCCTCGTCGTGGAACAGCAGGACGGGCGCGCCGAGCGCGCCGGGGTCGCGGTCCGCGTCGAAGCGGTCCCAGATGCCGGGTTCACCGGGCGCGAGCCGCCCTTCGACGTACGCCCGCATGCACCGGATCACCCGCTCGTCCAGCCCGAATCCGGCCCGGAAGCCCTCGACGAGCATCTCGAAGGAGCCGACTCCGCCGAGTCCGACGAAGCGGCTCGTACGGATGCCGTCGCGGAGGGCGAAGAGGGCGGCGAGGACGCCGAAGCTGTGGGCGACGACGGCCTCGAAGTCACCGTGTCGCGCGTGCAACTCCCGGATGATCTCCCGGTATTCGAGGATGTTGCTGGCCCGCCCCGGAGACTCTCCGTGTCCGGGCGCGTCGAAGGCGACGACGCTGTGGCCGCGCGCGAGCAGGGCCTCGGCGAAGGCGGTGAGCCGCGAGGCGCGCGAAGACCAGCCGTGGACGAGGAGGACGGGGCGAGGGCCGTCTCCCCAGGCGTAGGTGACGACGTCCTTACCCCGGACGCGGAGGTGTCCGGTGCGCGCGGCGGCGAGGAGCGCCTGCTCCCCCGGCTTCACCTTCGCCCGGCCGAGGGGACGGACGAAGAGGTGGAAGGCCGGCCGGCCGGCCGCTGCGGGGGCGACGCGGGCGGCGGTGTTCAGGGCGGGGCGGATGAGCGGAGCCATCGGGTACATGCCGGAATCTCCTCGGTCGTCCTGGGATGGAAAAATGCTAGCACGACCGTTCGTGTTGTTTTAGAGTGGAGAAAGAGGCGGGCCGGCGCCCACCCGGGGACACCGGCCCGCCCCCTCACCATGGCCAACGGATCAAGCGATCAGCCGCTCACTCGGCCTCGTCCGCCGCTTCCTTCTTCGCCCTGCTCGGCTGCACCCGCTTCGGCTCGCCCGGCATCTTCGGGTACTCCGGCGGATACGGCAGGTCCCCGAGGTCGTGTTCCGCCTCGTCCCGCCGGGCCAGCTCCAGCAGGGACTCCAGCCCGAAGCGCTCGTCGTCCATGTCGGCGTGGACGTCCCCGACCTCGGCGTACCGGACCGGCATCGTCCTGATGTCGAAGTCCCGCGGCACGGCGTCGTCGATCTCCTCCCACCGCAGCGGGGCCGACACCGGCGCGTGCGGGCGGGGGCGCACGGAGTAGGCGGAGGCGATCGTGCGGTCCCGGGCCGTCTGGTTGTAGTCGACGAAGATCCGCTCGCCGCGCTCCTCCTTCCACCACTTGATGGTGACCCGCTCCGGCATCCGCCGCTCCAGCTCCCGGCCGCAGGCGATGGCCGCCCGCCTGACCTGCGTGAAGGTCCAGTCGGGCGTGATCGGCACGAAGACGTGGAGCCCCCGTCCGCCGGAGGTCTTCGGCCAGCCGCGCAGCCCGTGCTCATCGAGGACGGCGCGTAGTTCGTGGGCGGCGCGGACCGCGTCGGAGTAGTCGGTGCCGGGCTGCGGGTCAAGGTCGATGCGCAGCTCGTCGGGGTGGTCGGTGTCGTCCCGTCGTACCGGCCAGGGATGGAAGGTGACGGCGCCGAGGTTGGCGGCCCAGAGCACGGCCGCGGGTTCGGTCGGGCACATCTCGTCGGCCGACCGGCCGCTGGGGAAGGTGATGTGGGCGGTCGGGATCCAGTCGGGCAGGTACTTGGGGGCCCGCTTCTGGAAGAAGGACTCGCCGGTCACCCCGTCGGGGTAACGCTCCAGGGTGGTGGGGCGGTTCCGCAGGGCGCGGGTGATCCCGTCCCCCACGGCCAGGTAGTAGCTGACCATGTCGAGCTTGGTGTAGCCGGGTTCGGGGAAGTACACCTTGTCCGGGTTGGACACGCGTACGGTCCGGTCGCCGACTTCCAGTTCCACCGCTGCCGCCTTGCCTGCCATGCGGGTCAGCCTAGGGCTCGCCGACAACTCCCGCATACCGGACAATCGCCTCATGGATCTGCCGGTGATGCCGCCCGTGAAACCGATGCTCGCCAAGTCCGTGAAACGCATCCCGCCCGGCATGCAGTACGAGGCGAAGTGGGACGGCTTCCGCGCGATCGTGCACCGGGACGGACCCGAGCTGGTCATCGGCAGCCGTACCGGCAAGCCCCTGACCCGCTACTTCCCCGAACTGGTCGAGGCGCTCGCGGCCCGGCTGCCGGAGCGCTGCGTGGTCGACGGCGAGATCGTCATCGAGCACGGCGGCCATCTCGACTTCGACCGGCTCAGCGAGCGGATCCACCCGGCCGACTCCCGGGTCCGGATGCTGGCCGAGACCACCCCGGCCCGGTTCATCGCCTTCGACCTGCTGGCGCTCGGCGACGCGTCACTCCTCGACACCCCGCTGAGCGAACGCCGGGAGGCCCTGGAGGCGATGCTCGCCGGGGTCGACGCGCCCGTGCACCTCGCCCCCGCGACCCGCGACGCCGAACTCGCCGCCCGCTGGTTCGAGCAGTACGAGGGAGCGGGGCTCGACGGCGTGATCGCCAAGCCGCTCGACCTGCCGTACCGGCCCGACGCCCGGCTGATGTACAAGATCAAGCACGAGCGGACGGCCGATGTCGTCGTGGCCGGCTACCGCTTCCACAAGAGCGGCCCCGTGGTCGGCTCGCTCCTCCTCGGCCTGTACGACGATGGCGGCGCCCTCCAGCACGTCGGCGTGTGCGCGGCCTTCACGGCCGTCCGGCGCGCCGAGCTGATCGAGGAGCTGGAGCCCCTGCGGATGGACCCGCCGGACGGACACCCGTGGGCGGCGTGGGCGAACGAGGCCGCGCACGAGGGGGCACGGCTCCCGGGAGCGCCGAGCCGCTGGTCGGGCAAGAAGGACCTGTCGTGGGTGGCACTGCGGCCCGAGCGGGTCTGCGAGGTCGGATACGACCACATGGAGGGCGACCGCTTCCGGCACACCGCCCAGTTCAAGCGCTGGCGCCCGGACCGTACGCCGGAGTCCTGCGGGTACGGGCAGCTGGACGAGCCGGTGTCGTACGACCTGTCGGAGATCCTGACGTGAGTCCGGGCCGCAGGCCGTGACGCCGGCCCGACCGTGACGCCGACGGTGACGCCGGCCCGACCGTGACGCCGACGATGACGCCGGCCCGACCGTGACGCCGATTCCGACCGCGGCTCCGACCGCGATTCCGACCGCGGCTCCACACTGGCCACCCGAACCACACCAGCCCCGCTATCCACACCGGCCGCCCGGTTCGCTCCGGCCCCTCCGGCCACCCCAGCCGTCCCCACCCCCATCGATCCGCCGAGTGAGATGCTTCACATTCTTCGGTCGAACCGTTTGCCCCAACCAGCCCAAACCGACAGCCCGTTCGACGAACGTACGGTCGATATGCAGGTGCGGTGCGCAAGTCCGTCGCGGCCACCCGCCCCCGTACCTGCGAGAACGTTCCCGGCCGGCCGGGGCACCCGGACCAGCCCTCCGTGCCAGGACCCCAAAATCCCCGCCCGAGGGGCGTCCCGTCGTTGCCCCACCGGGACATCGCCGTGCCGGAACCCGTACGGCGATCCGGTACGTATGGAGTGGAGACCCTTCCGTACCCTCCCCGGACCGACTAGGACTGACCCGTGATCACCTCGCCCTCGCGCCTCGTTCCCGTCCCGATCCCCGACCACGTGGCCGCGCTGATCGGCTCCTGCCTGCCGCTGCACGTCCTCCAGGCGGAGGTCGACGCGGACTGCGCGGCCCGCGAGGTCTACCGCTTCCGGGGCCCGCTCTGCGCGGAGGACCGCGCGGACCGCGAGCACGCCCTCGCCGCGCTCGCCCGCGCCAACAAGATCCTCGCGAAGCACCACCCCCAGCTGCCGGTCATGCCCTGACCGGCCCCACCCGCGCGGCCCCGGGCGCATCCTGACGGGTCCTCTCCCCGCGCTCCGGGCGCCCCCGGAGGACCGCCCGTTCGGATCCGCCCGTTCGGCCGTCCCCCGCATGCACGCGGACGGGGCCGGTGTGACGCTGCGAGAGTGACCACGACCAGCGACGCAGCGCCCGCGCCCTCGGCCGCCACCGAACCACCCGTGCTCGACAGCCGCCGCCGCAACATCGTCTTCGGCACGATCATGCTGGGTGTCCTCCTCGCCGCCCTGGACCAGACGATCGTCGGCACCGCCCTGCCCACGATCGTCTCGGACCTCGGCGGCGCCGCCCACATGTCGTGGGTGGTCACCGCGTACCTGCTCGCCGAGACGGTCGCGACCGTCCTCGTCGGCAAGTTCGGCGACCTCTTCGGCCGCAAGGTGATCTTCCAGATCTCGGCGATCGTCTTCATCACGGGCTCGTTCCTCTGCGGACTCGCCACGAACATGACGCTGCTGATCGCCTGGCGCGGCCTCCAGGGCATCGGCGCCGGCGGTCTCATGGTCACCTCGATGGCGCTCATCGCCGATGTGATCCCGCTGCGCGAACGCGGCAAGTACCAGGGTGCGATCGGCGCCGTGTTCGGCGTCTCGACGGTCATCGGCCCCCTCCTCGGCGGGCTGTTCACCGACCACCTCACCTGGCGCTGGGCGTTCTACGTCAACGTGCCCATCGCGATCCTGGTCGTCATCGCCGCCGCCCGCACGATCCCCTCGGTACGCTCGGCGAGCCGCCCCGTCATCGACTACGCCGGCATCGCGCTCGTCGCCGCCGGCGCCAGCGCCCTGATCCTGGCCACCAGTTGGGGCGGCAACGAGTACGCCTGGACCTCCGGTGTTATCCTCGGTCTCTTCGCCCTCGGGATCATCTCCCTCGCCCTGTTCTGCTGGGTGGAGACCCGCGCGGCGGAACCCATGCTGCCGATGCGGCTGTTCGGCAACCCGGTCTTCACCGTCTGCTCCGTGCTGAGCTTCGTCGTGGGCTTCGCCATGCTCGGCGCGATGACCTTCCTGCCGACGTACCTCCAGTACGTCGACGGGGACTCGGCGACCGTCTCCGGCATCCGTACCCTGCCCATGGTCGTCGGTCTGCTGATCGCCTCCATCTTCAGCGGCAACGTCGTCAGCAAGACCGGGCACTACCGGACCTTCCCGATCGTCGGCTGTCTCGTCATGGGCCTCGGGCTCTACCTGCTCTCTCTCATGAACCCGGACACCAGCACCTGGCTGGCGTCGCTGTACATGTTCGTGCTGGGCGTCGGCATCGGCCTGTGCATGCAGGTCCTCACCATCGCCGTGCAGAACACCGTCGACTACGCCGACCTCGGCACCGCCACCTCCGGGGTCACGTTCTTCCGTACGCTCGGCAGCTCCTTCGGCACCGCCGTCTTCGGCACGATCTACGCCAACTCCCTCAAGCCCAACCTGACGGCCGGGGTCGGCGAGGCCACGGCCGTCGCCGAGAGCCTCGGCGTGGACCCGACCGGCATCGCGCAGGCCGCGCAGAGCCCGGCCGGCGTCCACGGGCTGCCCGAGCAGATCGCGCGGCCGATCGTCGACGCCTACGCCGACACCCTCCACACCGTCTTCCTCTGGACGGTGCCGGTCGCCGCCGTCGGCTTCGTGGTCGCGCTCTTCCTGAAGCAGGTGACGCTCCATGACTCCGCGCGTGCCTCCGCACCCGACATGGGCGAGGGCTTCGCCTCCCCCACCAGCTCCGGCGACTCGGCGAAGTTCCTCGAACTGTCCGTCGGCCGCCTCCTGCGCGGTATCGACGTCGACACGGCCCGGCGGATCGTCGCCGCTTCCGACACCCGGCTGGACACGGCCGGGGCCTGGGCGGTGATGCAGGTCGAGCTGTTCACACGGACCGTCGGGCACGCGAGCCTCGGCCTGATCTCGGCGGGGCGGCGGGTACCGCCGGAGGTGCTCCTGCCGGTCTTCGACCGGATGGTCGACGAGGGATACCTGACCCGCGACGGCAATCTGCTCTCCCACACCCCGGCGGGCGTGCGGGAGGCCAACGTGATCACACGGGCGTGGGGCGACTGGCTGTCCGAGCGGGTCGAGCAGGAACAGGGCCGGCCCAGCGGGCCCGAACTGCGGGTGGCGACGGACGCCATCGCCAAGAAGGTCGTCGCCGAGGACCTCGCGACCGGCATCCCGGCCGGCCGGACGACGGTCTCGGCGGGGGTCCGCTGATCCAGCCCCGGCGCCCCCGCTACTCGCCGATCTCGCCGTCCACGTACACCCAGGCGCCCTCGTGGCGCGCGAAGCGGCTCCGTTCGTTCAGCGCGCCCGGTTCGCCGCCGTGGACGTACCGCGCCGTGAAGGTGACGGTGCCGTGCCGGTGGAAGGCCGTGCCCTCGGTGGCGCCCTCGATCTCCAGACCGGTCCAGTGGAGCCCCGGGTCGAAGTCGACCTCCCCCGGGCGGGTCGCCGGAGCCCAGGTCCGGAGCAGATACGCCTCGTCGCGGACCACGAAGGCGCTGTATCGGGAGCGCATCAGCAGTTCTGCCGTGGGCGCCGTGCCGCCCGTCCCCGTGTGGAAACGGCCGCAGCAGGCGCCGTAGGCGGCGTCGAGCCCGCAGGGGCAGGGCGAGTCCGCGGTCACGGTGGGCGCGGTGCGGCTCACGGCCGCGCCGGCGGAGGAGGTACGGGGGCGGGTCTTGCGTCGGGACATGCCGTCATTCTCCCCCACCGGTGGCGCGCGCCGACGCCCGGCATGTGGACGGTCCCGTGGACGCCGGGCCGTCGTCCCGCTGCCCGGAGGGTGCTCCCGAGTAGCGTACGAGCATGAAACTGACGATTCTCGGAGGCGGCGGATTCCGGGTGCCGCTGGTGTACGGCGCCCTCCTCGGGGACCACGCCGAGGGGCGGGTCACCCGGGTCACCCTGTACGACCTCGACGCGGGGCGGCTCTCGGCCATCGCCAGGGTCCTCGCCGAGCAGGGCGAGGGCGTGCCGGACGCGCCGGAGGTCACGGCGACCACGGATCTCGACGAGGCCCTGCGCGGGGCCGACTTCGTGTTCTCGGCGATCCGGGTGGGCGGTCTGGAGGGCAGGGCGGCCGACGAGCGGATCGCCCTCGACGAGGGTGTGCTCGGCCAGGAGACCGTGGGGGCGGGCGGCATCGCGTACGGGCTGCGGACGGTCCCCGTCGCGGTCCACATCGCCCGCAGGGTCGCCGCCCTCGCCCCGGACGCCTGGGTCATCAACTTCACCAACCCCGCCGGCCTGGTGACGGAGGCGATGTCCCGGATCCTGGGCGACCGGGTCGTCGGCATCTGCGACTCCCCCGTGGGTCTCGGCCGCCGGGTCGCCCGCGTGCTCGGCGCCGACCCGGACGAGGCCTGGATCGACTACGTGGGTCTCAACCACCTGGGCTGGCTGCGGGGGTTGAAGGTCGGCGGCCGGGACGTACTGCCCCGGCTGCTCGCCGACGAGGAGGCGCTCGGCTCCTTCGAGGAGGGCCGGCTCTTCGGCCCCGAGTGGCTTCGCTCCCTCGGCGCGATCCCCAACGAGTACCTGCACTACTACTACTTCAACCGGGAGGCCGTACGGGCCTACCGGACCGCGGAGCGCACGCGAGGCGCCTACCTCCGCGATCAACAGGCAGGTTTCTACGAGGAGATGGGCAGGCCCGACACCCCGGCGCTGGCCGCCTGGCACCGCACGCTCGCCGACCGGGAGGCCACCTACATGGCGGCGAACCGGGAGTCCGCCGGGATCGGGGAGCGCGACGAGGAGGACCTGGAGTCCGGCGGCTACGAGAAGGTGGCGCTCGCCCTCATGCGGGCGATCGCCCGGGGCGAGCGGGCCACCCTGATCCTGAACGTCCGCAACGGCACCACGCTCGCGGCGCTCGACGCGGACGCGGTGATCGAAGTGCCCTGCTTCGTCGACGCGAACGGCGCCCACCCGGTGTCGGTGTCCCCGCTGCCGTTCCACGCGGTCGGTCTGGTGACGGCGGTGAAGGCGGTGGAGCGGGAGGTCCTCGCGGCGGCGGAGAGCGGCTCGCGGGCGACCGCGGTGAAGGCCTTCGCGCTCCATCCGCTGGTCGACTCGGTGGCGGTGGCCCGCCGCCTCCTGGAAGGGTACGCGGCGGAGCACGCGGGTCTGGCGTACCTACGACACTGAGGCGTCGCCCGGCCGCACGTCCGACGAACATCTTTACGGGGCCGGGGGCGCGTCCTAGGCTCGCGCCCCATGACCTCACAGCGCAGTGGAGTTCGACGAGAGGTGGCCCGCGTCATCGCGGTCTGCCTGCTGGCCGCCGGTCTGGTGGGAACCGTACCGGCGGCTGCCGAGACACCCACGGGTGACGGCCCGGTCGTCGTCCCCGTTCAGACCACCGGCCCGGCCGACCGGCGGTTCAACCTGGTTTTCCTGGGCGACGGTTACACCGCCGCCGAGATGCCGGCCTTCCGGGCCGATCTGGAACGGCACCTGAACACGCTGTGGAGCATCGAGCCCTTCGCCTCCTACCGTTCGTACGTCAACGTCTGGGCGGTGGAGTCCCCTTCGGCCGAGTCCGGGGTGGACTGCGACCCGGGGCTCGACGCCCCCGCCCGCGACACCGCGCTCGACATGGGCTTCTGGGGCGGATGCAATCCGGGCAGTGTGCAACGACTGCTGACCGTCGACGGCCGGAAGGCCGCCGCGCTCGCCGATCTCGTCCCCGGCACCAAAGGCGCCAACCGGCAGATCGTCGCCCTCGCGCACAGCTCCACCTACGGTGGCGCGGGCGGCGGTTACGCCACCGCGTCCGGCGGGAACGCACTGTCCTCCCTCATCACCCCACACGAGATAGGCCATTCGCTCGGCGGCCTCCAGGACGAGTACGACTACTACGGGCGGGGCGTGCCGGGCGAGACGTACTCCGGCCCCGAGCCCTCCTCCGCCCACCACACGCTCCTGACGGAGCGGCAGATGCTGGACGAGCGGGCCAAGTGGTGGCGCTGGCTGGGCGAGCGGAGTGAGGCCGGCGGGGTGATCGGCCGCTTCGAGGGCGGTCTGTACAACACGAAGGGCGTCTGGCGCCCGAGCCGCCACTCCCTCATGAAGACCCTCGGCTACGCCTTCGACCAGGTGGAGCGCGAGGTGATGGTCCGGGCGATCTCCGCGAAGGTGAACCTGGTCCAGGACCACACCCCGAACGAGGCACCGGTCGGGGCGGACCGAACGGTGTGGGTCGACACCCTGCACCCGGTCGGCGGCGCGCTCTCCGTGACCTGGCGGCTGGACGGCCGGACGCTTCCCACGGGCGGGGCCCGCACGGTCGACCTGCGGAGGCTGCGGCTCGCGCCCGGCCCGCACACGCTGACGGCCACGGTCACCGACCCGACGCCGTTCGTCCGTGACCAGGCGGTCCGCGCCTCCCCCGCGCTCACCCGGACCGTGGGCTGGACGGTGGACCCGTCGCTCACCACCGCCCGGGACGGCACCCCGGCCGGGTTCACCGGCCACACCCCCACCGGCTCCCCGGTCGGCGCCCGGACCGTCGTCCACGCGGACACCACCCACCCGGTGGACCGCACCCCCGTCGTCCACTGGCGCCTCGACGGCCGCCCTGTCGCCACCGGCGCCAACGACCGTGATCTGGACCTGCGTTCGCTCCGGATGGCTCCGGGCACCCACACCCTGACGGCTCGTCTCCCCGGCACCGCCGAGACGTTGACCTGGACGGTGGACGCCCGTCCGGCCACCGCCGCGTACGAACTGTCGGAGCCGCTGCGTACGGTACGACGCCCCGGGCGTCCCGTGGAGTACGTGTACGACGGCCCCTTCACGATGCGGCTGACCGCACGGGACGACCAGGAGGGCGCGGTGGTCAGCCAGTTCCGGGTGGACGGCGACGGCTGGTACACGTACTACGGCTGGCCGACGGACGCGGACGCACCGTTCCGCTTCACCCCGGGCGGCACGGTGATCGACGACCTCGTGTACGGGAAGCTCGGCCGGAGCAGGGCCGTGCCGTGGGACGACGCGACGCCGGACTACGGCACGCACACCGTCGAGTACCGCACGGTCGACGCGGCCGGCAATGTGAGCGGGGCGCGGGGTTTCCTGGTGACCCTGAACCCGCCGGGCCGCTGACGGACGGCGGGGCGGGCGCACGAGAAGGCCCGTGGACCGTCCGGTCCACGGGCCTTCGTCCGCGCTGTTCCTGGCGGTCAGAGCTTGCGGGCCACCCCGGCCCACCCCGGGATGGGGTCGTCGCCCTGGACCGGGACGGGCTCGCCCAGCTCCGGGTGCCACTCGGCGGTGAGCGCCACGCCCGGCTCGACGAACTCCATGCCGTCGAAGAACGCGGCCAGTTCGTCCCGCGAGCGGGGCCGCAGGGTCAGCCCGCGCGCCTTGTACATGGCGGTGGCCTGCGCCGCGCCCTCGGGGTTGAAGTCCCCGGTGACATGGGAGAGGACCAGGTAGCTGCCCGGTGCGAGCTGGTCCACGAGCTTGCGGACCAGTTCGTACGCGCCGTCCTCGTCCCCGACGAAGTGCAGCAGGGCGAGCATCGACAGCGCGATGGGCTGATCGAAGTCAAGGACCTTTCCGGCCCTTTCGAGGATGACCTCGGGGTCACGGGCGTCCGCCTGGATGTACTCGGTGGCCCCCTGCGGGGTCGAGCGCAGCAGGGCGGCCGCGTGCGCGAGCACGATCGGGTCGTTGTCGCAGTAGACGATGCGGGAGTCCGACGCGGCCTGCTGCGCGATCTGGTGCAGGTTGGGCTCGGTCGGGATGCCCGTGCCGACGTCCAGGTACTGGCGGACGCCATGGGCGCTGAGCCAGCGGATGGCCCGGTGCATGAAGGCCCGGTTGACGCGGGCCATGTCCCGGCCACGGGCGTCGACGGTCAGCAGCTGGCGCGCCATCGCCTCGTCGACGGGGTAGTTGTCCTTGCCGCCCAGGAACCAGTCGTACATACGCGCCGGATGAGGCGTGCTGGTGTCGATGTGAATTCCGCCGTGTGGGGCTGCGGGGTCCTGGGTCATCGGCTCTCCTGGTCGGGATGAACGGGTGGCGCTACAACAAGAGTTACGCGACGCTACGGGCGGGGCGGAAGGGGTCAGGTGAGGAGAAAGTCAGCCTGACCGGATTTGGCCCCCTGGATGAAAGCGGCGATCTCCCCGTGGGTGTAGATGAGCGCGGGTCCTTCAGGGTCTGCGGACTGTCGCACGGCGACCCTGCCGTCGGCCAGCTTCATGGCCTCCACGCAGTTGCCCCCGTTCCCGCCGCTCCAGGGCTTGTGCCAGCCCTCGGCACCTAGCTCAGCGGCGGGCATGCCGTTGTATACGCGATCCATTCACAGCTCCTTGCGGAGACTCCGGAGAATCTCCTTCGTGCGTTGTGCAGTCGCGGCCTGAGCCGCCATGCGGTCCATGACCTCCAGGTGGGACGCCACCTCGGGGCGCGCGTCGAGATAGACGGCGCCGGTCAGGTACTCGCTGTAGACCATGTCCGGCAGTTCGGGCATGGCGAAGCGGAAGAGGACGAACGGTCCGTACGTCCCCGGGTGGTGGCCGGAGGCGAACTCCGCGATCTGCAGGGTGACGTTCGGCAGCTCGGCCGCTTCGAGCAGCCGGTCGAGCTGGTCGCGCATCACTTCGGGCCCGGCACCGACCGGTCGGCGGAACACCGTCTCGTCCATGATCACCCAGAACTTGGGGGCGTCCTCCCTGGTCAGCAGGGACTGACGCTCCATCCGTAGGGCTACATGGCGTTCGGTGTCCTCGTCCTTGTCGGCATCGCTGCCGCCACCGACCGCCCCGCTGCGCAGAATGGCACGGGCGTACTCATCGGTCTGGAGCAGACCGGGGATGAACTGCGGTTCGTAGGCGCGGATGAGGCTGGCGGCCCCTTCCAGGCTCACGTACATGGAGAACCAGCCGGGCAGCACGTCGTGGAACCGCTGCCACCAGCCGGGGAGGTTGGCCTCCTCCGTGAGGGCGACGAAGCCCTCCGCCTCGGAGTCGGTGATCCCGTACTCCTTCAACAGGAGCTGCACATACGGGACCTTCAGGGCGACCTCGGCGGTCTCCATGCGCCGGACGGTGGCCGGGGCCACCCGGAGGACCTTCGCGGCCTCTTCCCTCTTCAGGCCGGCACGCTCCCGCAGATCCTGCAGGCGCCTGCCGAGAACGACCTGTCCCACCGTGGGGGCGGACCGCGGCTCGCTCACTCTCAGACCTCCCCGACGCACTGTTTCGACGAGTGTGCCACGAAGCCGGGCCAGTGAGAACACGGCACTCTGCAATTTTCAGAGTGCCACTTGCCAAGTGTCCGAGTCAGGAGGACAGTGTTCCGGTGAACCAGTACACGCTGCCGCCGTGCGCCACCGCGCCACGGTGACAGCGCCGTACGGCAGTCCTGCCCACTGTTGTGAGGAACCGGTCGTGGCTTCTGGTAACGCGCAGCCCTCAGGTCTCATGAGCCCTCGAGCCCCTCGGGTCATGGCCCAGCGCCCACAGCAGCACACCGATCCCGTCCGCCGCTTCGCCTTCGAGCTGCCGGCCCTCACCGCGTCGGTGGCGCGGGCCCGCAGACTCGCGGAGGAGCGGCTGATCCTCTGGGGCTGCGGCCCCGACATACGGGACACCGTCGCCCTGGTCGTCTCCGAACTCGTCACCAACGCCGTGGTGCACACCGCCAGCGGCCGGGTCATATGCGAGATCCGCGAGGGCGAGGAGACGCTGCGCATAGCCGTACGCGACGAGGGCGGACCCGCGGGACCGCGGATACGCGACTGCGGCGAGGACGAGCGGGGCCGCGGCCTCCTCATCGTCGACGCACTCTGCACCGCCTGGGGCGCCGACCGCACCGGACACGGCACCGCACAGGTCGTCTGGGCGGAACTGGCCCATGGCATGGGGGAACCGTGCTGAGGTCGATGGCCACCCGCATGATCCCGCTGCTCCCCGGAGCCCGCAAGGCGCACGGCGCACGTGTGCCGGAGCAGTCCCGCCGCTCCCCCGGACTCACCGGCGGCCAAGCCCGCCCCCGTGACCTGGGCGCCACCCGCCTCGCCGTCCCCGTCGGCCTGCACACCGGCCTCGGCTGCGACGCCGTCGGCGTCCCGGCCCGCTTCGGCTTCAAGATCCTCTCCCGCCTCCCCGCCAAGGGCTGCGTCTACGCCGACTCCGACTGGTGGTGGTGGCTGGTCCCGGCCGGCTCCGACCTGGACCTCGCCTGGCCGCTGCCCGCCTGCTACGCGCCCGGCGCGGAGATCCCGGACCGCCGCCCCCGGCTCATCCACCACCCCGACGGCACCTCCCCCTACACGCCGCCGATCCCGCTGTACCTGCTGGTCTGCCAGCTGACGGGGATCGCGCCGTCCTGGGCGGCGCCCCCGGTGCGCAGCACGCTCTGACGCGTACGTCCCGTGACGGCATAGGGTCGGGGACATGTTCACCCCGCAGGGTCCGACCCTCCGCGAACTGACCGTCCAGGCGCTCTCCTCGGTCGAGCGCGGCTACGACCTGCTCGCGGAGAAGTTCGACGCGACCCCGTTCCGCACCTCCGACCGGCTCCTGACCTCGGTCACCGAGTCCCTGGAGGCCCTCGGCCCCTTCGGGTCGGGGCTCGACGTCTGCTGCGGCACGGGAGCCGGGCTCGGCGTCCTCCGCTCGGTCTGCGCGGGCCGGATCACCGGAGTCGACTTCAGTACGGGAATGCTGGACCGGGCCCGCCTCGCCCACCCGGGCGCCACCCTGGTCCGCGCCGACGCGCTGGCGCTGCCCTTCGGCCCGGTCTTCGACCTGGCGGTCAGCTTCGGCGCCTTCGGCCACTTCCTTCCGGACGCCCAGCGCGCCCTGTTCGCACAGGTCCACGCCTCCCTGCGGCCCGGCGGCACCTTCGCGTTCCCGCTGCCGGCCCCGCCGCCGGTGGGCTCGCGCCTCTACTGGGCGCTGTGGGGCTTCGACGCCACGATGCGCGTCCGCAACGCCGTCCTGCGCCCGCCGTTCGTCATGTACTACCGGACCTTCCGCCTCGCGGACGTCCGCACCCGCCTGACGGACGCGGGTTTCGAGGTCACCCTCACGCCGCTGGAATCGCTGGGCCGCAGGGAGGACCGCAGCCCGCGCTGCCGGCTGGTGGTGGCACGCAAGGCGTGAGCGGGCCCCGCGGGGCTCAGGCCTTCTTGACCACGCTGGACTTGAGCTGCATGGCGCCGAAGCCGTCGATCCTGCAGTCGATGTCGTGACCGTCGACCCCGTCGACCAGGCGGATGTTGCGCACCTTCGTGCCCGCCTTGATGCCGGACGGGTTGCCCTTCACCTTGAGGGCCTTGACGACGGTCACGGTGTCGCCGTCGCTCAGCACGTTGCCGACGGCGTCCTTGATCACCCGCTCCCCGTCGGCCTCGGCCGCGGGCTCGGCGCCCGGCACCCACTCGTGGCCGCACTCGGGGCACACGACCAGGTTGTTCATCTCGTAGGTGTACTCGCTGGAGCACTGGGGGCAGGGAGGAAGGTTCTCGATCACGGTTCCAGGATAAGTGCTGGCCACGGGCCCGGCTCCGGCCGATCGCCCGGTGCGGAGAAACGAGAAGTGCCGGTCGATTCGAGATCGACCGGCACTCTTCCCGCGGTGTCCGAGGGGGGACTTGAACCCCCACGCCCGATAAAGGGCACTAGCACCTCAAGCTAGCGCGTCTGCCATTCCGCCACCCGGACCAGGTGTCTGTCGTTTCGGGGTTTCCCCCGCGGCGACAGATGTAACTCTACCAGGGGTTTGAGGTGCCCTTCACCAGCATTTCCCGTGGTCAGTGCGGCGCGGCGGCCTCGTGGGCCTTGATCCACTCGCCGGGACCCGGCGTATGCACCGAGTGTCATCGGACGGGTGCGCCGGGCGCCGCGGGGGTGGTGGGAGCCAGGCGCCCCCCGACGCCGGCTCCGTGGGAGCCACCCTGGCGAGGACCTCGCGGTCCGGGCCAATCCGCCGGCCTGAGTCCGTCAGGTCAGCGGACCTCGGTCAGGCGGGCGGAGACCACGACGTTGCCCTCGTAGCCGTTCCGCTCGGTGAACGTGCCGCCGCAGGTGATCAGGCGCAGCTCGGGGGCGCCCGCGTCCCCGTAGAGCCGTTCGGCCGGGAAGGCGTCCTTGGGGACGACCTCGACGCCGTACACCGTGAACACGGCGGTCCGGCCGTCGCGGCGGGCGATCTCCACCCGGTGTCCCTTGCCGACGGATCCGAGGTCGTAGAAGACGGCGCGGCCGTTCGGGGTGTCGACATGGCCGACGACCACGGCGGTGCCGCGTTCCCCGGGGGTGACCGCTCCGTCGAACCAGCCCGCGAGCCGGTCGTCCTCGGGCGGTGGCGCCTCGATCCAGCCCTCGGCGTCGAGGCCGACCACGGTGACGGGTGCGTCGATCCGGACGGCCGGGACGCGGACCCGGACCGGTGTCGACGCGGGCAGCGGACCGGGGGCGGAGACGGGGAGGCTCGTCGCCGCGGCCCTGGCGCCGTCCGGCGCCGCCGCGGCGAGGGGCTGCGGGGGGCCCTCGGCCCGGATCTCCTCCGTACCGCCGCGTACGAGGTGGACGCCGATCAGCAGGACGACCGCGATGACGCCCCAGGCGCCGCGCCGGGACATACCGTCCGGCCGGCCCGCGCCGCTCGGCGCGGCCGTGTGTTTCGGCCCGGCCGCACCGTCGTCCGACCGCCCCACGTCCGCCACCCTCCTCGTCGTCCTGCCCGCTGCCCGCGCCGCCGCCCGGTACGCGTGTGGCGCCCCTCCGTCCCGGACCTCGTCACACCGGGGCGGAGGGGCCGTTTCGGGTTCCTCTGGTGCGAGCCGTCAGGGACGGCCGTCGGCGGCCCGGCGGCGGGTCAGTACGACGGCGGCGCCGAGCGCCCCGGCGATGAGCAGCACACCGGTGGCGACCTCGGTGGCTCCCAGGCCCTCGGAGGCCGCTCCGGAGGCCGCGGCGGTGCCGTAGCCGGCCTTCACGCCCTTGTGCGCGCCGGGGGGCATGCCGTTGTCGTGTTCGGGCCGGTTCCCGCCCTGGTCGCCCTGGGCGATGGTGAGTTTGGTGGTGCCGCGCTCACCTTTGCAGTCGAAGGTGATCTCGTACTGGGTTCCCGCCTTGGCGTCGAAGTCGACGGTGGCGGTGCCCGCGCGGCCCTCGTTGAGGGTGACGGTGTCGAAGACCCCGGAGGTGACCGTCACCGAAGGGACCTCGCAGCCGTCCGAGGTGAGGGTGACGGTGCCTCCGGGGGCGACCGTCGCGGGGGTGACGGAGAACCCGAACGACGTGACGTCGTGGTTGCCCTCGTCCGCCAGGGCCGTCGGCGCGACCGCGACCACGGCGGCGGCGCCCAGCAGGGCGGCGGAAGCGGCACGTATGGCGCGCATGGCGGTCCTCCAGATCACGCGAGGGCTCGGCCGCGGAGCGATTCCGGGGCCGGAAGGCGATGACCCTCACCGCGATCGAAGCTAGGTCCGCCCCCGGCGCGCCGCCACCGGGCTCCGCCGAACGGGGCACGCCCGCCCCGGCTACGGAACGCGGACGACCTGCCCCGCGTACGAGAGGTTCCCGCCGAAGCCGAAGAGCAGGACCGGCGCTCCGGTGGGGAGTTCGCCGCGCTCGACGAGCTTGGCCAGGGCGAGCGGGATGGAGGCGGCCGAGGTGTTGCCGGAGTCGACGACATCGCGGGCGACGATCGCGTTCACGGCGCCGATCTTCGCGGCGAGCGGCTCGATGATCCGCAGGTTGGCCTGGTGCAGGACCACCCCCGCGAGTTCCTCGGGGGCGATGCCGGAGCGCTCGCAGGCCTTACGGGCGAGGGCCGGCAGCTGCTGGGTGGCCCAGCGGTAGACGCTCTGGCCCTCCTGGGCGAAGCGGGGCGGGGTGCCCTCGATACGGACGGCGTTGCCCATCTCCGGGACCGAGCCCCACAGCACCGGACCGATGCCGGGCACGCTCTGCTCCTCGTCCACGGCCTCGACGATCGCGGCGCCCGCGCCGTCGCCGACGAGGACGCAGGTGGTGCGGTCCGTCCAGTCGGCCACGTCGGACATCTTGTCGGCGCCGATCACCAGGACGCGGCGCGCGCCGCCCGCCCGTACCGCGTGGTCGGCGGTGGCCAGGGCGTGGGTGAAACCGGCGCAGACCACGTTGAGGTCCATGGTCGCGGGCGAGGTCATCCCGAGGCGGGCGGCGACCCGGGCGGCCGTGTTGGGCGAGCGGTCGATGGCGGTGGAGGTGGCCACGAGGACGAGGTCGATGTCGTCCGGGGCGAGCCCCGCGGTGGCCAGGGCCTTGCCCGCCGCGTGGGCGGCGAGCTCGTCGACGGGTTCGTCGGGCCCGGCGATGTGCCGGGTGCGGATGCCGACCCGGCTCGTGATCCACGCGTCGTCGGTGTCGACCAACTCCGTGAGGTCGTGGTTGGTCAGCACCTTGGCGGGCTGGTAGTGCCCGAGCGCGGCAATGCGAGTGCCCGTCATACCCGGGACCCCCTAGGTGGTTCGATCGTCCGGCAGGATCCCCCAGTCTTGCCAGCGACTCATGGGTAACCGGTGACGTAAACCACCAAGATTCCCCCGTACAGCTTGGCCGACCGTGACAAGGACCCCCGTGGGGCACGGTCCCCGCGGCCCCTGGCCGGTCCCGTGACGGGGTCAGTTCTTCGGCGGGTCGATCATCTGGAGCGCGAGGGCGGCCGGGGGCGGGGCGAGGCCGGGGCCGCCGGCCCCGGTCCAGGCGAGGATGTCGTCGAGGGCGTCCTCGTCGAGGGTGAAGGCGATCCAGGCGGCCTTTCCGCCGCGCCGCCGGCCCTCGGTGGAGGGCTGGACGACGACGATGTTCGCCTGCGCGCAGGGGCCGAGGCAGTCGCTGGTACGGACGGCGAGCCGGCCACCGGAGGCCGCGGCGGCGGCCCGGAGGCGGGCGAGCTGGCCGGTGTGGTCGGTGCCGGGGTTCTTGCGGGCGTCGCCGCAGCAGCAGCCGCGGCAGACGACCAGGGAGCAGGGGCGGGCCCCGTACCGTATCGGGACCGGGGTCACTCGGGGCCGTCCAGGGTGATCTCGGAGGCCGGGGCGACCGTGCCGAGGCGGGGGAAGTCGAGGCCGACGGAGGCGTGGTGCTCCTCGGCGGTGAGCGCGCTCATGGCGTCCTCGGCGAAGACCAGGTCGTAGCCGAGGTCGCAGGCGGCGCGGGCGGTGGACTCGACGCCGAGGTTGGTGGCGATGCCGCCGAGGACGAGGGTCGTGGCGCCGAACCCGGACAGCAGTTCATGGAGTCCGGTGCCGTGGAAGCCGCCGATGGTGCCCTTCACCACGACGGGTTCGCCGTCGCGGACGAGGTCCGGGACCAGCTCGCTGCCGGGCGGCTGGGCCTCGACGTTCGGCCGCTCGACGCGGATGTGGACGACGGGCGCGCCGGCCGCCCGGAAGGTGTCGGCGAGCCGGGCGGCTGCGGTGAGGACGTCGGTGCCGGGGCGGGGCGCGAGGGGCAGCGCGACGATGCGTTCCATGAGGTCGACGAGGACGAGCGCGGTGCGACCGGGATCGAGTGCGGGCATGGGAGCACCGTAGCGGCCCCGTTGATCATCTCGGGGCGGCCGTGGGTGTGATCCGGCCTACGGGGGCCGGGGCGGGCGCGGGCGCGGGCTCCGCACGCTCCGGCGGGGTCTCCCCCCGTTCCGGCGGGGTCTCCCCCGGCTCCGGGTCGCGCGCGCGGCGCTTCGCGATGACCGCGCAGACCATCAGCTGCATCTGGTGGAAGAGCATCAGCGGGAGTACGGCGAGGGCGGCCTCGGGGCCGAAGAGGACGCTGGCCATCGGCAGTCCGGCCGCCAGGCTCTTCTTCGAGCCGGCGAACTGGATCGCGATCCGGTCGGCCCGTCCGAAGCCGAGGCGGCCGGCCCCGTACCAGGTCAGGGCCAGCATCGCGGCGAGCAGCACGGCCTCGACGGCGAGCAGCGGACCGAGCCGGGCCGGGGTGACGAGGTGCCAGACGCCGGCGACCATGCCCTGGCTGAAGGCCGTGTAGACGACGAGGAGGATCGATCCCCGGTCGACGTACCCCAGGACCTTCTTGTGGCGGACGAGGAAGCCGCCGACCCAGCGGCGCAGGAACTGTCCGGCGAGGAACGGTACGAGCAGCTGGAGCACGATCTTGAGCAGCGCGTCGGCGGAGAGGCCGCCGGCGCCGCTGCCGAGGAGCAGGGCCGCGAGCAGCGGGGTGAGGAGGATGCCGGCGAGCGAGGAGAAGGAGCCGGCGCAGATCGCGGCGGGCACGTTGCCGCGCGCGATCGAGGTGAAGGCGATGGACGACTGGATGGTGGACGGCACCAGACAGAGGAAGAGGAGACCACCGTAGAGCTGCGGCGTGAGGACGGTGGGGACGAGGCCGCGCGCGGCGAGGCCGAGGAGCGGGAAGAGCAGGAAGGTGCTGCCGAGGACGGTGAGGTGGAGCCGCCAGTGCTTGAGGCCGTCGAGGGCTTCGCGGGTGGAGAGCCGGGCGCCGTAGAGGAAGAAGAGGAGGGCGACGGCTCCGGTGGTCGTGCCTTCCGCGACGTCGGCGGCGGCGCCCGAGGCGGGCAGCAGCGCGGCGAGGCCGACCGTTCCGAGCAGGGCGAGGACATAACCGTCGACGGGCAGCCGGGACGGCAGACGGAGGACACGGCGTGGGGTGCCGGCGGGCGTACGGACGGTCATGGGCTCCACGGCTTCGTGCACTACGGGGGGCTGGTCGCGCCTTCCCCATCCTGCTCCACGGGCCGGTGATCGGGAATCCCGTACAGCGCTCTGACTGTCATCACGAACCGCGATGAAGGGGGTACGGTCGTCCCGTGTACGAGCCCACCCAGTTGCGCACCTTCCTCGCCGTCGCCCAGACACTGAGCTTCACCCGGGCCGCCGACCGGCTCGGGCTGCGGCAGTCGACCGTCAGCCAGCACGTGCGGCGCCTTGAGGAGGCCACCGGCCGGCCGCTCTTCACCCGGGACACCCACCGGGTGGCGCTGACCGAGGACGGCGAGGCCATGCTCGGATTCGCGCGCACGATCCTCCAGGCGCACGAGCGGGCGGCGGCGTTCTTCGGCGGGACCCGGCTGCGCGGGCGGCTGCGGTTCGGGGCGTCGGAGGACTTCGTGACGACCCGGCTGCCGGAGATCCTGGAGTCGTTCCGGCGCGAGCACCCCGAGGTCGACCTCGAACTGACGGTCGAACTGTCCGGAACGCTCCAGGCCCGGCTGGCCGCGGGGCGGCTCGATCTGATCCTGGCGAAACGGCGCGGCACGGAGAGCGAGGGCCGGCTCGTGTGGGAGGACACGCTGATCTGGATCGGCGCGCCGGGGCTGCGGCTCGAAGCGGACCGTCCGGTCCCGCTGATCCTGTACCCGCCGCCGGGGATCACCCGGGCGCGGGCGCTTGAGGCCCTGGAGGCGCAGGGCCGGGCCTGGCGGATCGCGTGTACGAGTTCCAGCCTGAGCGCGAACGTGGCGGCGGCCCGCGCGGGGCTCGGGGTGATGGCGCACACCCGGGGCATGGTGCCGCCGGGTCTCGTGCCGCTGCCGGCCCGTGCGGGGCTTCCGGAGCTGGGCGACGTGGGCTTCGTGCTGCGTGCGGGGCGGCGGGGCGGGGCGGTGCAGGAGGCGGCGGACGCGTTGGCGGAGGCGATCCTGGCGGGCGGGGACCGGCTGCACCGGCCGGGCTGAGGGGTACGGGGCCGGGCGGACGGCGCCAGGGCCGGGCGGACGGCCGTTGGGCGGACGCGGGCCTGCGGCGCGCGTCCCCACCGGTCGGACGCCCCTCATCTACCGCACAGTCCCGGCCCCACGGCGCTCCGGTGAGCGGTCCGTACAGATTCCGTGGAGATTCGACCCCGGTGGGCGTACCGCGCGGTCGGTAACGGCCCCGCCGGACCCGCGACTTGGCTCCCCCACCCATCCTGACCTGTGCGAACACGGAATGTCCCGGCTTGGTGAAGGCCCTCCCGCCAGGCAGTCGGGTGGGATACGGTCACCCCGCCGTACGGAGCGCGACAACGGGCTTTTCCAGCCACCGAGCCGTCGAGGAGCAGGTCAGTGCGCGAGTTCACCGTGCCGCCCGTCGAGGCGGCGCCTCAGGTCGGCGGTCTGGCGGACGCCGTGTTCGACCGCGCCCTGGCCGAGCCGGACCGGGTGTCCTTCGGCCGGAAGGGTCCGGACGGGGAGTGGCGTGAGGTCTCGGCGGCGCGGTTCAGGGACGAGGTCCTCGGCCTCGCGAAGGGCCTGATCGCGGAGGGCGTGCGGTTCGGCGACCGGGTCGCGATCATGGCCCGTACCCGCTACGAGTGGACGCTGTTCGACTTCGCGCTGTGGACGGTGGGCGCGCAGCCCGTGCCCGTGTACCCGACCTCCTCCGCCGAGCAGGTCTTCTGGATGCTGTACGACTCCGAGGTCACGGCGTGCGTGGTGGAGCACGAGGACCACGCGATGACGATCGGCTCGGTGATCGACCGGCTGCCCCGGCTCCAGCGGCTGTGGCAGCTGGACGCGGGCGCCGTGGACGAGCTGACGGCGGCGGGGGCCGACATCGACGAGGACGTCGTGCACCGGCACCGCAGGGCGGTGACCCCGGAGACGGTGGCGACGGTCATCTACACCTCGGGGACGACCGGCCGCCCGAAGGGCTGTGTGATCACCCACGCCAACTTCATGTTCGAGACGGACATGCTGGTGGGCCGCTGGGAGCCGGTGTTCCGTTCCCGGCCGGGCGAGCAGGCCTCGACGCTGCTGTTCCTGCCGCTCGCGCACGTCTTCGGGCGGATGGTGGAGGTCGCGGCGGTCCGCGGCGGGGTGAAGCTGGGGCACCAGCCGGTGATGGCGGCGGGCGAGCTGCTGCCGGACCTCGCGGCGTTCCGGCCGAGCTTCGTCCTGGCGGTGCCGTACGTCTTCGAGAAGGTCTTCCACGCGGCCCGCCGCAAGGCGGAGCGGGACGGGAAGGCGGGCCCGTTCGACAAGGCCGTCGAGGTGGCGGTCGCGTACGCGGAGGCGCTGGAGCAGAAGGCGTTCGGAACCGGCCCCGGGCCCTCGGCGGCGCTGCGCGTGCAGCACCAGTTCTTCGAGAAGACGGTGTACGTGAAGGTCCGCGCCGCCCTGGGCGGGCGGCTGCGGCACGCGATGTCGGGCGGTTCGGCGATGGACCGCCGGCAGGGACTGTTCTTCGCGGGCGCGGGGATCACGGTGTACGAGGGGTACGGGCTGACGGAGTCGTCGGCCGCCGCCACCGCGAACCCGCCGGAGCGGACGAAGTACGGCACGGTCGGGCAGCCGGTGCCGGGGACGACGGTGCACATCGCGGAGGACGGCGAGGTCTGGCTGTACGGCGGCCAGGTCTTCTCCGGCTACCTCAACGCCCCCGAGGCGACGGCCGCCGTGCTCAACGACGGCTGGCTCGCCACCGGGGACCTGGGCGCCCTCGACGAGGACGGCTATCTGACGATCACCGGGCGCAAGAAGGAGATCCTGGTGACCTCGGGCGGCAAGAGCGTCGCGCCGACGGCTCTGGAGGAGCGGGTCCGGGCGCATCCGCTGATATCCCAGTGCATCGTCGTCGGCAACGACCGGCCGTACGTCGCCGCGCTGGTGACGCTCGACCAGGAGGCGGTGGAGCACTGGCTCGCGATGCAGGGGCGCCCGCCGCTCGCGCCGTCGGAGCTGGTGCGCGACCCGTCCCTGGAGACCGAGATCCGGCGGGGGGTGGTGGCGGCGAACACGCTCGTCTCGCAGGCCGAGTCGATCCGCACCTTCCGCATCCTGGCGCATCCGTTCAGCGAGGAGCACGGGCTGCTCACCCCGTCGCTGAAACTCAAGCGGAAGGCGATCGAGCGGGCGTACGCGGCGGAGGTCGCGGCGCTGTACGGCTGAGAGGGCGCGTCACGCCGGGGCAGGGCGGGTCGGGCCGGGTCACGCCGGGTCGGGCGAGGGGCGGGGCGCGGAATGCGGGAGGCCCCGTGATCGTTGACGCTGGGAGTGCCCCCGTACGAGCTGGAGCGGGTGCGCGATCGTCACGAACCGCGACAAGGTAAGGACCCCTCCCACGTGAGCACGGACAGCAAGGTTCCCTCCGTCACCCTGAACAACGGCGTCCGGATGCCGCAGCTGGGCTTCGGTGTCTGGCAGGTGCCGGACGACGAGGCCGCGGACGCCGTGGCGACGGCTCTGGAGGCCGGCTACCGCTCGATCGACACCGCCGCGATCTACGGGAACGAGGAGGGCACCGGCCGTGCCCTCGCCGCCTCCGGGATCGCCCGCGACGACCTCTTCGTCACCACCAAGCTGTGGAACAGCGAGCAGGGCTACGACTCGACGCTCAAGGCTTTCGACGACTCTCTCGACAAGCTCGGCCTCGACCACGTCGACCTGTACCTGATCCACTGGCCGGTGCCGGCCAAGGACGCGTACGTCGACACCTACCGGGCGTTCGAGAAGATCTACGCGGACGGGCGCGCCAAGGCGATCGGCGTCTCGAACTTCCTCCCGGAGCACCTGGAGCGGCTGATCGGCGAGACCTCGGTCGTGCCCGCCGTGAACCAGATCGAGCTGCACCCGCAGCTCACCCAGGCGGCCTCGCGCGAGGTGCACGCCCGGCACGGGATCGCGACCGAGGCCTGGTCGCCGCTCGGCTCCGGCAAGGGCCTCCTGGACGTCCCGGCGATCGTCGCGATCGGCCGCAAGCACGGACGCACCCCGGCCCAGGTCGTGCTGCGCTGGCACCTCCAGCTGGGGAACGTGGTCATCCCGAAGTCCGTCACCCCCTCCCGCATCCGGGAGAACATCGAGGTCTTCGACTTCGAGCTGGACGCCGAGGACCTGGCCGCCATCGCCGCGCTCGACGAGAGCCGCCGTCTCGGCCCGGACCCGGCGGAGTTCAACGTCGGCGCCTGAAGGCGCGGAACCCTCCGGCGCCGCGCCGTCTCGGCGGTGCGGCGCCGGCTGCGCGCCCGGCCTCAGTAGCCGTACACGCCGAGTTCGGTGACGGAAGCGAAGAGGTGCTCCCAGACCCCGGCGCCGGGCGCCCCCTCGGCCAGCGCTCCGGCGTCGACGGCGTCCATCGCGCGGAGGAAGGCCGACACGCCCGCCTCCCCCGGATACGGGTCCCAGCAGGCGCCCATGTGTCGGCGTACGCCCTCCAGGAGGCGGACGAAGGCGTCCAGGTCGCGGGCGAGCGGGAAGACGGCGTCGCCGCCCGGGCCGTGGCTGCCGTCGGGCTGCCGCATGCCGACCGCTCCCGTCGTCGGATCGACGAACACCTCGCCCGGGTCGCAGTACCCGAGATCGAAGGCGCCCACGCGCATCAGGCCCTCGGGGCCGGGGCCCAGCGGCTGCGCGTCGACGGCGAAGGACGTCACGCCGGCCGCCCAGCGGCGGGGCAGTCCGGCCCCGGCGAGCAGGGCCCGGGTCGGCTCGTGGGTGAGGGCGGCGGGGAGGTCGGCGGCCGGCACGCGGACGACCCGGGAGGGGCCGAAGATCCGGTCGAGGCGGGCGGCGGTGAGCGGTTCGCCGGCCTCGGTGTTCCTCGTCCCGGGCCGGAACCAGGGGCCGCCGTCCGGCGGCGTCGGACCGGAGGCGCCGGCGCCGCCGCTCGGCCAGTCGGCGAGCGCCTTGTCGTTCTGCTCGACGACGGCGACCCCGCGCGCGTCCTGGAAGACATAGCGCCCGCCGTCGAGCGGGACGGGTTCCTCCCAGGCGTCCGGGACGTGCAGCGCCCAGGACTCGTCGTCCGTGTCGAAGAGCCAGGGGCCGTCCGGCTCCGTCTCCTCGTACGGCACGGCCGCGCCCGGGTCCGGGGCGTCCCGCAGGACGCCGGTGGCCAGGTCGAACCAGGTGTCCTCGCACCACAGCGCCGACACTCTGAGAAGGGGCCCGGCGTCGGTCCCGTACACCCCGGCGTAGCCGTCGCCGCTGAGGTTCGGCTCCGCTTGGTACGCGCCGACCGGCCGCCACCAGGCCCACACCGTCCGCCACGGGAGGCCCGGTTCGGCGGCCGCCACCTCCTCGGCGTACTCCCGGTGGCCGAGGACCGTCGCGGCGAAGTGCAGCCAGGACGCGAACTCGGCCGTCGTCACGGGGTCGGTCCCGAAGACGGCCTCGGCCTGGGTGAAGACCTCCCGCCCCACTCCGCCGTGGTGGCCGGGCAGGGCGGCGAGGCGGGCGCGGAGTTCGGCGCGGTCGTGGCGCAGGACGCGGGCGGGGTCGTCGAACAGGGCGGCGTCGTCGCGCGGGGCGGGGAGGGTGGGTTCGTGTGCGGTCACCGGGTCATGGTGACAGGCGCCTCCGACATCGGCCGGGCGGTTGTCGGCGGGTGGGCGGCGGCTGTGGGCAGCGCCTTCGCCGTACCCGCCGTTGTCGTACCCGGGACATAGTGTCGGGTCCAACAGCGGTGCGTGACGAAGGAGTCGATACGTGAGTGGTTCTCCGGTGCCCGTCGAGGAGGGCCTCTACCGGGTGCGGAACGTGGCCAGCGGGCTGCTCCTGGAGGTGTACGAAGGGTCGGGCCGCAGCGGTGCCAACGTGCAGCAGGGCGCCGAGCGCGGAACTCCCGGGCAGCACTGGCACATCAGCTCCGTGCCCAACGGCGGCGGGCTCCACCACCTGGTCAACGCGGCCAGCGGCAAACGGCTCGACGTCGCGGGCGCGTCCACGGAGAACGGCGCCAACATCCAGCAGTGGAAGGCGAACAACTTCGGCGCGCAGGAGTGGATCATCGAGCAGGACCTGCAGTCGCCGGGGACGGTCGCGCTGGTGAGCTTCGTCAGCGGCCTGTTCCTGGAGGTCGCCGACGGTTCGAAGGACGACGGAGGCAACGTACGGCAGTGGGAGGACACCGACTCCCCGTTCCAGTGGTGGCGGCTGGAGCCGGTGTCCTGACGGGTCCGGTGCGGTCCGTCAGCCCTTGCGGGCGGTGTGGACCGTGCGGGCCGTGAGGTAGTACAGGTCCGTGCGGTGGTGCAGGGACAGCTCGTCGGACGGGTCCAGGAGCCGGTCGAGGGTCGCCACGTCGTCCGCGTCGAGACGGCCGCCCCAGCCCTCCTGGAGCCGGGTGTAGTGGGAGATGACCAGCTCCCGCACCAGCGGGGACACCGGCGCGGGGAGGTCGGTGAGGAAGGTCCTGGTGCCGGCCGGGGTGAGTCCGGCGGAGGCGAGGAGCGCCCGCCAGTCGTCCGGCTCGTCCTTGGAGCCGGGGAGTTCGGCGCGCATCTCGCCGAACCAGTCGGCGTGGGCGGCGTCGAGGCGGGCCTCGAAGCCGGGCCGGCCGATGCCGATGTGCCAGGGCAGATGACGGGTGGGCAGCCCGCCCTCGACGAGGGCCATCACACCGCCGGGGTTCAGCAGCCCGGCGAACTCGACGAGCGCGGCCCGCTGGTCGCCCATGTGGTGCATCGAGTTGCCGGCCCAGATCAGGTCGGCCGGGCCCAGGACCGCGATGCCCTCGGGGAGTTCGGCGTGCAGGGTGGAGACGCGGGCGCCGAGGCCTCGCGCCCGCGCACGGGCCTCCGCGCGGACGAGGAGTTCGGGGGTGCCGTCGACGGCGACCGTCTCGGCGGCCGGGAAGGCCTCCGCGAGCAGACCGGTGATGACACCGGGACCGCTGCCGATGTCGAGGACCCGGCGGACGCCCGGCACCGGGGCGAGCGTGCCGAGCCAGGCGGCGGCGTCCGCGTAGGCGGGGCCCGCGACCTCGGCCTGCCGCTCCAGGAGCGGAGCGATCTCGTTCCAGTCGAGATGGGTGCTGTCGTGACCGTGCTTGTGACCGTGGCCGTGCTTGTGGCCCGGGGCTGCCGCGTGGCCGGCGGAGTGCTGGTGGCCGTGGCCCTCGCCGTGGGCGTGTCCGTCGTGGGACGCGATCTGCTGAGTCATGGTCCCAGCCTGCGGGGAGTCGACCGGGAGAGCGAGAAAAGTTGCCGGTCCGGCAAGGAATCCGTGCCGGTCGCCGCGCTCCCCTGCGGCGACCGTACGCGTCACGCCCCCGTGCGGTGTTCCTGCGGGCTGACGCCCCTGACCCGCTTGAACGCGGCGCTCAGGGCGAAGGCCCCGCTGTAGCCGACCTGCCGGGCGACGGACTCGACGGTGGCGTCCGTCTCGCGCAGCAGGTCGGCGGCGAGCGCGAGCCGCCAGTCGGTGAGGTACGCCATCGGGGGCTCGCCGACGAGTTCGGTGAAGCGGCGGGCGAGCGAGGCGCGCGACACCCCGGTCTTCGCGGCGAGCGACGCGACGGTCCAGGGATGGGCGGGGTCGTCCTGGAGCAGCCGGAGCGCCCGGCCGACGACCGGGTCGCCCATGGCCCGGTACCAGGCGGGCGCCTCGGCGCCGGGCCGGGAGAACCAGGCACGGACGGCGGCGATGAGCAGCAGGTCGAGTACCCGGTCGAGGACGACGCTCTGGCCGGGTTCGTCGCGGGCGATCTCCTCGTCGAGGAAGGGCATGAGGGGGCAGTTCCACACGTCCGCGGGCAGGTGCAGCAGGTCCGGCAGGGCGTCGAGCAGTCGGCGGCCGACCTCGCCGTCCATCAGATAGGTGCCGATGAGCACCGTGGTTCCGCCGTCCGGGGCGTTGCCCCAGGTGCGGACGCCGAGCCGCATGGTCTGGGCGAGCGGCTCCCCGGAGAGGGTGGAGCAGGTGCCGTCGGGTCCGATACGGGCACGGGGCGGCGCATCGGGGGCGTCGGCGACGGTGTACGGCTCCGGGCCCCGGGCGATGGCGATGTCACCGGGCCGCAGCAGGACGGGGTCGCCGGTGCCGGGGACGATCCAGGCCTCGCCCGAGGTGACGCACATCAGACAGATCGGCGCACCGTCCTCGATGCGTACGGACCACGGCGGTTCCATGATCATGCGGAGCAGGAAGGCGCCCCTGGCGCGGGGGCCGTCGAGGAGTCCGGCGAGTACGTCCATGGGGCCCAAGGGTAGGCGGCCGGGTGAGACGCAGACGCAGGCACGTGAGACTGCGGAGCATGGGCACGGGGGTCCGTGGGCGGGAGTCTTGACCCATGACGAACCAGACGAACAACTCTCAGGACACTCACACCACTCAGAACACCCAGAACGCCCAGGGCACTCAGGACGGCGGAGCCGCGCCGACGGTTCTCGTCACGAGCGCCACCGGCAAGACCGGGCAGCGCGTCGCCGAGCGGCTCGCGGCGCGCGGGGCGACGGTCCGCGCCGGGTCCCGTACCGGCGCGACCCCCTTCGACTGGGAGGCCCCGGACACCTGGGCCCCCGCGCTGCGCGGCGCCGACTCCGCGTACGTGGCCTACTACCCGGACCTCGCCGCCCCCGGCGCGGTCGAGGCGATGCGGACCTTCGGCCGGCTGGCCGTGGAGGCCGGGGTGGGGCGGCTCACCCTGCTGTCCGGGCGCGGGGAGCCGGAGGCGGTCGCGGCGGAGGAGGCCCTGCGGGAGGCGGCCGACGGGGTGGAACTGACCGTCGTACGAGCCTCGTTCTTCGCGCAGAACTTCTCCGAGGGGCTGCTCGCCGAGGGCGTCGCGGCCGGCTCGGTCGTCTTCCCGGCGGGTGACACCGCGGAGCCGTTCATCGACGCCGGCGACCTCGCGGACGTGGTCGTGGAGACCCTGACGGACGACCGCCACGCGGGCCGGACGCACGAGCTGACGGGGCCCCGGCCGCTGGGCTTCGCGGAGGTGGCGGCGGAGATCTCCCGCGCCTCGGGCCGTCCGGTGGTCTACGAGCCGGTGTCCGAGGCCGACTACGCCGGATTCCTCGCGGGCTTCGGGCTCCCGGCCCCGGAGGCCGAATGGGTGGCGAATCTCTTCGCGACGCTCCTCGACGGCCACAACGCCTCGGTGACGGACGGGGTGAAGCAGGTGCTGGGCCGCGACCCGCGCCCGTTCGCCGACTTCGCGACGGAGGCGTGGGACGGTCGGACGTCCGCGTCCTGAGAGCGGCTCCGGGCGGGGCGCGAACGGCACCGGCGTACCGCCCGGCCGGGTACCCGGCGGACGCGCTGTCGTCGGGAACGACGGGGGTGGCCGCGTGACGCGTGGTGGCTTCGGCCTCCTCGACGGACGGAAGGCCGGGACGGACAGATGAGGACGTTCAGCCGCGCCTGGCGAAGCACGCCAGCCGGTAGCGGGGGTCGTCGCGGGGGCGGTCCTGGTCCGGCAGGGCCGCCAGGGCGGCGGCGAGTTCATCGGTCGTGGCCGGGTCGTCGCCGGTGAACCAGGAGGCGAAGTACCCGGCCCGCAGCCTCCGTACGGTGTCTCGCGGGGTGGCGCCCTGGCCGTGCCCCCTGAAATGGGTGCCGGGGGCGGGTACGAGGCCGTGGGCCTCCGCGTGAAGAGTGATCAGATCGGCGCGGTCGGAGGCGGCGGCCGAGCGGTGGGGCCGCAGGATCGCGTCGATGTCGCTGCCGACGTCATGGGCGGTGTCCTTGTCGACGGTGGCGACCAGGACACCGCCGGGGCGCAGGACGCGGGCCGCCTCGGCGACCACGTCCGGCGCGAACGGCACGAGGTGCAGCAGCCAGACGGCGCTGACCGCGTCCACGGCGGCTGCGGGGAGCGGCAGCCGCCGGGCGTCGGCGCGTACGACCCGGCCCGGTGCGCGTCCGGCCGCGACCCGCAGCATGGCGTGGGCGGCGTCGGCACCGTGGACGCGCAGTCCTGGCCTGACGAGCCGCTCGGTGACGAGACCGGTGCCGCAGGCCAGGTCGAGCAGGGTGCGGGCGCCGGGCGGGACGAGCCGGAGGACGGCTTCGGCCGCCGGGCGGGACGAGCCGGAGGACGGCTTCGGCCGCCGCCTCGGCCCGGGGCACCCCGCCCCGGGTCCGGTCGTAGTGCGCTGCCTCGGTCTCGTAGTCGAGCACGGTCTCCCCCATGCCCCTGATCCTACGAGGGGTGCGGTGACCGGTGCGGGTCAGCGGGCGCCGTGGCCGGGCGCGATCCCTTCGACGCGCTCGGCGAGTTCGAAGTCCTTTCCGGTGACGGCGCCGCCCGCGGAGTGGGTGTTCACGGACAGGGAGACGGTGTCGTATCCCAGGGTCAGGTCGGAGTGGTGGCCCAGCTCCTGCTGGATCCGGGCCACATGGACCACGAGCGCGGTGGCGGCGAAGTGGTCGTCGAGCCGGTAGGCGCGGGTGAGGCGGTCCTCTGCGACCGACCAGCCGGGAAGCTCCCGCAGTCGGTCCTCGATCTCCTTCTGCGACAGCGGCTGTGTGGGCACGGCGGTGCTCCCTCCGGACGGGTGGCGCGGGTGACGGACAGGCGTCCCCGGGGAAACGTACCCGGGTCCACCTCTGGGATACCGTCTGGCCATGACGACTGTCGTGAGCGACACGGGGGTGGGGCCGCTGCTGCGCGGCTGGCGCGAGCAGCGGCGGCTGAGCCAGCTGGAGCTGGCGCTGCGCGCCGACTCCTCGGCGCGGCACATCTCGTTCGTGGAGACGGGGCGGTCGCGGCCGAGCGAGGAGATGGTGCTGAGGCTCGCCGAGCACCTGGAGGTGCCGGTCCGCGAGCGGAACGCGCTGCTGCTCGCCGCCGGGTACGCGCCCCGGTACACGGAGTCGCCGCTCGACGCCCCGCGTCTGGAGACGCTCCGGGAGGGCATCGAGCGGCTGCTCCAGGGGTACGAGCCGTATCCGGCGCTCGTGGTGGACGGCTCGTACACGGTGGTGGCGGCCAACCGGGGCATCGGGCTGCTGCTCGAAGGGCTGCCGGAGCATCTGCTGACCCCGCCGCTGAACACGATGCGGATCACCCTGCACCCGGAGGGCCTCGCGCCCCGGATCCGGAACCTGCGGGAGTGGCGGGGGCATCTGCTGGCGCAGATGGAGCGTCAGATCGGTCTGGCGCGCTCGGAGTCGCTGCGCGCGCTGTACGCGGAGGTGGCGGCGTACCCGCTGCCGCCGGGCGCGGACACCGACGCCGCCGGTGGCAGTGCCGGTGCGTCGGACGAGGAGCCGTACCCGTACTTCGCGCTGCCGCTGCGGATCGAGCACGACGGGCGGGTGCTGTCGTTCGTGTCGTCGATCTCGACGTTCAACACGCCGCTGGACGTGACCGTCGCCGAGCTGGCCATCGAGACGTTCCTCCCGGCCGACCCGGAGACGGTCGCGTACCTGCGGTCACTGCCGCCGGTCAGCGGCTAGCGGCGACGGCCCGCAGGGCCGCCCACTGGAGTGCGGCGAAGCCGGCGACGGTGGCCGCCTGCATCGGGGTCCACACCAGGCCGGCGGTGGTCGGCTCCAGCCAGGCGATCAGGGCGACGACGCTCAGCACGGCCCAGAGGACGTTGGCGTCGACGACGAGC
Organism: Streptomyces sp. P9-A4; assembly: GCF_036634195.1. Lineage (NCBI taxonomy): Bacteria > Bacillati > Actinomycetota > Actinomycetes > Kitasatosporales > Streptomycetaceae > Streptomyces > Streptomyces sp. P9-A4. Next base: position 6,380,125 of record NZ_JAZIFY010000001.1, on the reverse strand, counting down.
TTCACGGCGAGCGCCGGGGGCTGCGGGCGGCTCGCGAGCCAGCCGACCCCGGCGGCGAACAGGGTGAGGAAGACGCCGAGTTCGAGCAGGAGGCCGGAGTCGACGCCGAGGAACTCACCGAGCGGTCCCGAGGCGGCGGCGTAGGCGATGCCGTTGGCGCCGGTGACGACGGCGTCGAGGGCCAGGAAACGGCGCACCGCGGCCTGGGGCCGGGTGGTGCGGGCGAGACCGGACAGCAGGGCCTGGGACATGGCGGATCACCCTCCAAGGGGGACGTTCAAGGGGCGTTCAGGGGACGTTCGTCCGGGCGGTGGGCCGGAGCCCGAGCGGAGTGCGCCGCCCGGGTTCCGGTGGTCCTGAGCATGCCGGGCGGAGCGGAGGGGGTCGATTACGTCCGAGGTAATGCGGTGCGCCCGGGGTGGCCGGCGGGTCGCGCCCGCCCGTGTTCCGGACGTCGTGTCGTCGTGCCCCGGGCGTGGGTATCGTTCGCGCCGGGGTGGCCGGTACCGGTCCCCCGAAGGGGGAGACAGAGATGGTGTGGAACAGGGAACGGGCCCGGATGGTGGCCACCGCGGACGATCACCGGGTGACGCCCGCGGAGCTCTTCTTCGACCTGGTGTTCGTGTACGCGATCACGCAGGTCACCGCGCTGATGGCGGCGGCGCCCTCGCCGTTCCGGGTGGTCGGCGCGATGGTCGTGCTGGCGCTGCTCTGGTGGTGCTGGTGCAGCTTCGCCTGGCTGGGCAATGTCGTACGGGCCGACTCCGGCGCCTTGTTCGGCGTCCTCGTCACCGTGATGGCCGTCGTCCTGATCGTGTCGCTGGCCGTGCCGGAGGTGTTCTCGCACGCGCCCGGCGGACTGCCGGCGCCGCTGCTGTTCGTGCTCTGCTACGGCGCGGTGCGCGTCCTCCACCTGGCCTCGTACTGGATCTCCAGCCCCGGGGACGCCGCCCTGCGCGCCACCCTTCGGCGTACGGCGCTGATGTCCGTCCTGCCGCCGCTGGCCCTCCTCCTGATCGGCAGCGCTCACAGCGGGCGGGTCCAACTCCTTTTGTGGCTGGGAGCGGTGGTCGTCGACTACGGCGGCATCTATGTCAACGGCTCGTCCGGCTGGCGGGTCAACTCACCCGGGCACTTCGCCGAGCGGCACGGCCTGATCGTGATCATCGCGCTCGGCGAGTCGATCGTCGCGATGGGCGTCGGCGTCTCCGGATTCCCGCTCACCGTCGCCGTGCTCGGCGCCTCGGCCGCCGGACTGCTGCTGTCGGCGGGGCTGTGGCGGCTGTACTTCCGGCAGCTCGGCGAGGCTGCGGAGCACCGGCTCACCGGGCTCGACGGCGACGAACGCACCCGGTTCGCCAGCGATGTGTACACCTTCCTGCACCTTCCGCTGGTCGCGGGCGTCGTGCTCTGCGCGCTCGGCATGAAGAAGGTCCTCCAGCAGGTCGCCGACACCGGCCACTACGGCCTCGCCGAGCCCCTGCACGGGGTGGTGGCCTGGTCGTTGACCGGTGGCGTCGGTGTGTACCTGCTCGGTGCGGCGGCGATCGTACGGCGCACCTCGGGCCGCCGGCCGACCGCCCTGGCCACGGGCGGCGTCTGCTGCCTGGCGGCGGGCCCGCTCGTCGGCCTGGTCCCGGCCCTGGTCGCGCTCGCGGTCCTCGCGACGGTGACGGCGGGCCTGGTGCGGCTGCACGGCCGGCGGAACGAGCGAGCGGAACGCCTGGAGCAGGCGGGGCCCTCGGAGGGGGCGGTGGGGGTTCAGCCGACGGCGGAGACCGCCTGAGCGGTGCGGAGCGGAGCGGGAGGAGTACGTCCTCGGCCCTACCACTAGAAGGGGCCCTGAGGGAGCACGCGTTCACGGTGCTGCCCCGGGGGCCGGAGGGGGCGGGCGAGGCCCTGACGGGCAGTGGGGGCCGGTGGCGCCTCGAAGGGCCGACGGGCGCGGGGCTGCCCTGAGGGGCGCTCGGGGTCGGGCGTTCAGTACGCCGCCGGGCGGTGGCCGATGAAGGCGCGCAGGCGGGTTGTGTCGGCCGCGGTCCAGCCCGGTGGCGGGAGGACCGCCGCCCAGCCGTCGACCGCCCCTGCCCCGTACCGGTGGCCGTGCGGCGCGTCGACCCCGTACGACACCGCCATGTCCACCGAGGTCTGCCAGAAGGCGACGAACGGGAACCAGGTGATCTCGGGCGTGATGTCGGGGCCGAGGGGTTCGTCGAGCCACGCGGGGCGGCTCAGGAGGAGGTCGGGCGACCACCAGACGACGGGGTCGGAGGCGTTCTGCAGATAGACCGCGCGCGGGTGCTCCCACGCGGCGGCCGGGCGCGCGAGGTCGGTCTCGGGGAACTGGGCGAAGCGGATGTGGGCGCCGCCCCGGTACTGCGGGCGCCAGACCGGGCTGCCCGGGTCGCGGTCGCGGCGGATCTCGCGGGAGACCGGTGAGAAGTTCGGGGCGCCCATGAGGAGGGCGCCGTCGGTGGAGGCGAGGAGGTCGTCGGCACCCTCGAAGGAGGCCTCGACGGCGTAGGCGCCCAGGCTCTCGCCGGTGACGACGAGCCGGGGCCGCCGGTCGGCGGGGAGGGCGTCGAGCCGTTCGCGTACGGCGTCGAGGAGGGCGCGGGTGGCCTGCCCGGCCTTCTCCTTGTCGACGAGGAAGGACACCCAGCTGGGCAGGTAGGAGTACTGGACGGCGACGATCGCGGTGTCGCCGCCGTACATGTACTCCAGGGCCTCGGCGACGTTCGGGTCGACCCAGCCGGTCCCCGTGGTGCCCGCCACGGCGAGGACCGCGCGGTCGAAGGCGCCGGTGCGGTCGAGCTCGCGGACGGCGAGCCGGGCCTGCGCGGCGAACGGCGGGTCGTCCGCGAAGGCGGCGGGCAGCGCGGACGGCACGTACACGCGGACCGGGTCACGGGCGGGCCTGCCGCTCCAGGCGGTGAGGGCGTCGCGGGTCGGCGTGGAACCGGCGAAGTTGCGCCCCTGGAAGCCGAGGCCCTCCCAGGGGACGAGCGATCCGGGCCCGCCGGAGACCAGGCGGGAGGCGGGGCGCTCGATGCCGTCCTTGGTGCCTCCGTTGGTGGCCTCGGCGATGCGGTCGGCGATGTCGACGATTCCCCGGTCGAAGACCACGTCGCGGACGCCGACGAGGACCACGAGGGCGGAGAGGACCGCGCCGACGCCGAACGCGACGGGCCGGGGCAGGAGCCTGCCGAGCAGCCGTATCAGGGTGACGGAGCCGAGCCGTACGGCGCGGGCGACGAAGAGCGCCACGAGCAGCAGGCCGAGCGCGATCAGCGCGATCATCGGCGTGTGCCAGGTCAGGGAGGGCGGCAGCTCCTGGAGGGCCCTCAGCTGACGTGCATCCGGGCGCTCTCGGAGATGCACCACACGGCGAGGACCGGGCTGAGCAGCCAGTACGCCTGCCAGCAGCGGGTCCGGAACCACTCGGGGGGCCGCCGGCGCACCAGGGTCCGGACGATCCAGGCGAGGCCGGAGCCGAGGGCGTACCCGATGGTGGCGGTGATCCCGCCGACGAGGCCCTGGAGGTACCAGGGGCGCGGCACGAGGGAGGGCGTCAGGCTCGACCAGAAGAAGACGGTGGCGAAGCAGAGCGCGACGAGGTCGGGCCACCGGCGGATGCGGTACGAGGGGTCCCGGCGGTCCAGGTAGGGGCGGCGAGCGAAGGCGAGGAGCCGCCGGGCGGCACGGCGCGGGAGCGTGGGGCGGGGGCCGGGGGCGGGGCTTGAGCTGGGGTCCGAGCCGTCGCTCGTACGCGTACCCGGGCTGCCGGGTGGGCCCTTCGCCGTGCCGGACGCGGGTCCGGCGGACCGATCGGGTCTGGTGTTCCGGTCGGTCGAGGTCATCGGGACAGCCTCGTACGTCCGTCCACCGGTACGCAAATCGGATTTCGCCGTGGCCCGCGTCGGGGCGTCACGAAGGGTCAGCGCACCCTGCCCTCACGGCGCGTGGGCGGCGCGGGCGAGGCGTGCACCGGGCTCGGCTCGGACGTCGGGGCCTGGACCGGGGCGGCGGCGGGGGCGGAGGCCCGGTCAGGGGTGGCGGGCTCCGACACCGGGCGTTCGGGGCGCTGGGCGCGGGAGGCCTCGGCGCGCAGCAGGGCCTGGAGGACGGCGAACGGGTCGACGGGCATGGCGAAGCTCCTCGTGGTGCGTGGGGGGGTGTGATGTCGGGACTGCTGCGAGGCGGGGCCTCTCAGCAGCGCATCACCACGCACCGGAGCACGTCACCGCGCGGAGCGGGCACGGAAGCGGGGGCGGGGGCGTCGCGATGGCCGGGGCCCCCGTGGTGGAGGCGCGGGGGCCGGACCGGGCGGAGGCCCGTCCGGTGCCGTCGCGCGCGGCCGGGCAGTCCGGCCTCGGTGGCGGCCGTGTCGTGCGTCTCGCCGCCCGGGTCGGACGCCGGGGAGGCGGCCGCGGGGCGGAGTTCGGCGCCGCCGGTGGCCGTGGCGGCTCCGCTGCCGAACAGCGCGGCGAGGACGAGGAACAGCGCGATCCAGCGGTGCCGGCGCCGTTCCGGGCGCGGTGGACGCCCCGCCGGGGCGGCGGGCGCGAGGGTCGGCACGGGCGCGGGGCTCACGGAGATCCGTACTGCCCCGTCGGGGTCGTGGGCCGACGCCCCGGAGGGGAGATCCGCCCGGGCGGCCTACGGTCGGGGCCGTTCTTTCACTGACCCGGCGGTGGCGGCGACGGGTGGCCGGGCGCCGCCTCCCCCGCCGCCGCTCGTCGGCGGCGGGCCGACATCCACGCGAAGACGAGCACTCCCGCGAAGAGGAACAGGACGCCCTGGTAGACGGCGGCGTAGCCGGAGCCCGCGACCAGCCAGAGGGAGAAGCCGAAGGCGGCGAGGGCGAGGACGGTGTCGCGGACCAGGCGGGGGCGGTGGACCCGGTCGGACTGTCCGGAGAGCAGGAAGTACAGCTGCGCGGCGGAGGAGAGCAGGTAGGGGACGGTGGCGGTGAAGGTGGTGACGAGTACGAGGGTCTCGAAGACGCGCTGGGTGCCGGATGTGTAGTTGTAGACGGTCAGCAGCGAGGCGAGGACGACGGTCACGACGACGCCGACCGTGGGGACCCCGCGCCGCTTGCGGGCGAAGGCCTTGGGGAAGAGCCCGTCGCGCGCCGCCGCGTAGGGGGTCTGGGCGCTGAGCAGGGTCCAGCCGTTGAGCGCGCCGACCATCGAGACGAGCGCCATGCAGGCGACGGCGGTGCCGCCCCAGGAGCCGCCGAACATGAGGTCGACGGCGTCCGTGAAGGGGGCGTCGGAGGCGACGAGCCGCTCGTGCGGGACGGTGCCGAAGACGGAGAGGGTGGTGAGGAGGTAGAGGAGGGCGGCGGCGAGGGTGCCGAGGACGGTGGCGCGCCCGACGTTGCGGCGCGGGTCGCGGACCTCGCCCGCGCTGACGGCGGCCGACTCGACGCCGAGGTAGCTGAAGAGCAGGATCGCGGCGGAGGCCGAGACGGCTCCGAGGGAGCTCTCGCCGCCGGCGCGGAAGGGGCCGAGGTTGGCGCTGTCGAAGAAGAAGAGCCCGCTGACGGCGACGAGCAGCAGTGGCAGGAACTTGAGCACGGTGGCGACGAGCTGCACGGCGCCCACGTAGCGGGTGCCGGCGAGGTTGGCGAGGGCCGGGAGCCACTGGAGGAGGAGCGCGGCGCCGAGGGTGGCGGCCGTCGACCCGTGGAGCGGGACCAGCACGTCGAGGTAGCCGACGGCGGCGACGGCGAGGGCCGCGTTGGAGACCCAGGTGGTGGCCCAGTAGGACCAGGCCGTGAGGAATCCGGCGAAGTCGCCGAAGGCCTCGCGGGCGTAGACGTACGGTCCGCCGGTCGCCGGGTGGCGGTGGGCGAGGCGGCCGAAGACGAGGGCGAGGGCGATCGCGCCGAGGGTGAGGACGCCGAAGGCGACGAGGCTGATGGTGCCGTAGGGGGCGACGGAGGCGGGCAGCAGGAAGATTCCGCCGCCGATGATGTTGCCCATGACCAGGGCGGTCGCGACGGGGAGCCCGAAGCGGCGGGCGTGCTTGCCGTCCGCGCCCTTGCCGGTGTCGCCGGTGTTCCCGGCGGCCCCGGTGACGGGCCCGCTCTGTGGAGTTGTGGTGGCCGTGCTCATGGGGTGGGGCGCCTTCCGTCGTACAAATCCGGACCATCGTCCGGTAACGGCGAACAGGCATCCAAATCAGTGACTTTTGTCCGGTGCGACCGGCCCTTCGACCGGAAGAACTGATTCCGTTTCGTGTATGGACGGGGAAATCTCCAGTGGACCCAGTGGACCCACCTGCCCCAGCGGCACCTGCGGCCCCGAGGACTCCCCCAGCCAGCGCCGCAGCACCCGGTGCACCTGCTCCGCGCCGACCAGCTCCTCCCCCGCCCCGACGGGCGGCGAGAGTTCCGGCGGCGACAGCAGGAAGGGGTGCGACTGCTCGCCGCCGAGCCCTCCGTGCGAGCCGATCTGCGCCTCGAAGGCGTGCACGGCGCCGCTCGCCGGGTCGTACATCGAGTTGACCATGATGTCCGCGACGTGCGGGAAGCCGTCGGTACGCCGTACCGCGCGCGCCGCCCCCGGCCCGAAGACGGCCAGTGGCCCCGCGTCGTCGAGCTCGGCGACCGGCACCTCCGCGCCGTCCCCGGCGAGCACCACCGAACCGTGCTCGGCGCTCGCCACCAGCACGAAACCGATCCCCGGATGGTGCGCGAGGGTACGCAGCAGTGCCGGGTGGCGCCGCTCGATCTCCTCCCGGGTCATCCGGTGCGGCACGTCCGGGAAGGAGATCAGGCCGAGGTTCCCGGAGGCGAGGACGACCGGTTCGGAGGGCCGGGCGGGCAGCTCCCGCGCCGACTCGCCGGTCTCGTCCACGGGCCGGTGCAGCGCGAGGCGCACCGCGTCCCTGGCCGCGTCCCGCGCCTCCGAACCTCCCCCGGACTCCGTCTGGGGGTGCCCCCGGCGGGTCCGCCGCACCCGACGCGGCACGGGCAGCCCGCACCCGGCCCTGACGAGTTCCTTGAGCGTCAGCCCGTACGCCCCCTCGAAGGTCTCGCCGGGGCTCTGCCCGTGGTCGGAGAGGAGCACGATCCGGTACGGGCGGGGCGCGTGCTCGGCGACGGTCGCGATGAGCGCGATCGAGCGGTCGAGGCGGCGCAGCACCTGGTCGGTGTCCCGGCCGTGCGGGCCCGAGTGGTGTGCCACCTCGTCGTAGGCGACCAGGTCGGCGTAGACGGCGGTCCGCCCGGCGAGCATGTCCCCCATCACGGCGGAGACCACGACGTCCCGCTCCAGGACGGTCGCGAAGGCCCGGACGAAGGGGTACATGCCGCCGCGCGAGACCCGCGGGGTCTCGCGGCGCAGCAGCGCGCGCGTGGACTGGCTCATCTCGCGGAAGCACTCGGCGACGAACGAGCCCGCGGTGCGGACGGCGTTGGCGGGGTCGGAGAAGTACGCGAAGTAGCCGGCGCGCGAGCGGTTGCGGGGGCCCCGCCGGGCGGCCATCGACAGGACCAGCGCGAGCTGGTCGGCGCCGCCGCTGAACAGATTGCCCCGGGAGGCGCCGTCGAAGGTGAGGAGCCCGCCGTCCCCGGTGCGGCGCACGGCCCGGCGCTGGAGTTCCACGGCGCTCGCCGGGCGGTTCGACACCATGATCCGGCCGGTGTCCTTCTCGTACCAGCGGAAGGCGGGCACGTCCTCGTTGGAGCCGTGCAGGATGCCGAGCTGGCTCGCGCCGGTCTGGCTGGACCAGTCCGTACGCCAGGGGGTGAGCCGGTGGCCGGCGTCGAGGAGGCCCGCGACGGTCGGCATCAGACCGTCGGCGACGGCGCCGCGCAGCACGTGGTGGCCGACGCCGTCGAGCTGGAGGAAGACCGTGCCGGGCGCCTGCTCGGGCGCCTCGCCCGAGCCCGGAGACCCCGACTCGCGGGGCCTGGTGCGACCGGTCAGCCGGTAGAGGCGGCGCCGGTAGGCGTCGTCGTCGCGGACGGCGAGGGCGGTGGAGGTGGCGGAGGCGACGGCGGACATGACCGCGGCGACGACCACGGCGGTCTGGGGGTCGGCGGCGCCGCGCCCGTCGGGGATCAGCCAGAGCGCGACGAGCAGCAGGGAGCCGTTGAGGAAGAACACGAGCAGGCCGAGCACCAGCGCCGGGACGAGCAGCAGCGCGCGGACGATCAGCGGCCACACGAGCGCGCCGAGCAGGCCGAACGCGCCCGCCGCCGCGGCGGCGGTCAGCGCGGTCCGCGTGAAGCTGTCACCGTCGGCCGACTGGAGCTGGAAGTCCGGGAGCAGCCCGGCGAGCACGAGCATGGTGAGCGTCGACACCGCCCAGACCACGATCACCCGTGCCAGCGTCCTGCCGGCGGACCGCCAGCGTTCGGCGCCACCCCATCGCCCGTCACCCACGCCCGCTTCACCTTTCGCCCGTTTCCTGCCTCAAGCGTGGCACAACGCCCGTGAACGGAGTAGAAAACGGGCGACGGGGAGGGGCCCGGGTGTGTCAGGTCGGTCGTGGAACCGCGTACCGGAGGGGGCCGGTCTCGACGGTCGGCGCCAAGCGGCGTCGGGGGTCGAGCGCCGTCAGGCGTCGAGCGCCGTCGGGGGTCAAGCCCTGCCGGGCGTCAAGCCCCGTCGTATCCGGCCGTCGGCATGGAGAGCCGTCGGTGGACCCCCGCCTTCGCCGCCGCGTCGTACGCCGGTTCGTCGACCGCGGCGGTCTCCACCCGCACCCCCCGCCGCTCGCATTCGGCCCGGAATCCGGGCACGGAGGTCACCGCGCGCGCGAGCACCCGCTCGTTGGCGGCGACGAAGAGGTCGACCGCCCCCGCCTCCACGTCGACCCACAGTGCCGCGTGGTCGGGCCGGATGCCGTAGAACAGCAGCTGGCGGGCGACCACGTATCCCTTGTCCTCGGCCCAGCGGGCACAGACCGCGTGCTGGCCACGCGTGTCGACAAGAAAGGGCTCGCTGTCCAGCTCTTCGAGCGGGGTGAGGCTGGCGATCGCCGCCACCCGAACGTCGTCCATGGGCCGACCCTACTGCGGTACGGCACGGCCGAACATCCTCCGGCACCCGCCCGGGACATTTACCCTCGTTACGGAGTTACGGAACGGCCCCGGACATCACGAACGGCGGCCGTCACCCCGGAGAACGGAAGGCGGCATGCCGGTGGAGGTCACCTGGTGGGGTCACGCGACCTGCACGGTCGAGGACTCCGGGGTCCGCTTCCTCACCGATCCGCTGTTCGCGCGGCGGCTCGCGCATCTGCGGCGGCGGCGCGGCGCCCCGCCGCCGGCCGAGGCCACGGTGGCCGAGGCGGTCCTCGTCTCGCACCTGCACTCCGATCATCTGCACCTGCCCTCGCTCGCCCGGCTCGCGCCCGGGACGCTCGTCGTGGTGCCGCGCGGCGCCCCGGCCGCCGTACCGGGTCTGCGCAGGCTCGACGGGAACGGGCTGCGGCTGACCGAGGTGGAGGCGGGTGACACGGTGACGGTGGAGGGCGTGACGGTACGGGCCGTGCCGGCGCTCCACGACGGCCGGCGACTGCCGGTCGGTCCGCACCGCGCGCCCGCGCTCGGGTACGTCGTCGAGGGCGAGGCGCGGACGTACTTCGCCGGGGACACCGGGCTCTTCGACGGGATGGCGGAGGCGGTGGGCCCGGTGGACGTGGCGCTGCTGCCGGTCGGCGGCTGGGGCCCGTACCTCGGGCACGGCCATCTCGACGCGGGCCGGGCCGCGCAGGCGCTCGCCGCGCTGTCGCCGGCCGCGGCGGTCCCGGTGCACTACGGCACGTACTGGCCGATCGGGCTCGACGGGGTGCGGCCGCACGAGTTCCACTCGCCGGGCGACGAGTTCGTACGGCACGCGGCACGGCTCGCGCCGAAGGTGGCGGTCCACCTGCTCGGCCACGGCGAACGGGTCCGGCCGGAGGTCGCCCGGTGATCGACGGGTTCACCCGGATCGTGACGGCCGTGCGCGAGCTCCCGCCGGAGTCGACGCAGCAGGCCGTCGGATACCCCTCGCTGTTCCTGCTCGTGGCGCTCGGCGCGCTGGTGCCGGTCGTGCCGACGGGCGCGATCGTCAGTTCGGCGGCGGTGGTCGCCTTCCACCAGACCTCGCCGCTCTCGCTGCTCTATGTCTTCCTGGTGGCGGCCTTCGCCGCGTTCCTCGGCGACACGGCCCTGTACTGGCTCGGGCAGCGCGGGGTCCGGTCCCGCAACGGTTCGCGGTGGCTCGCCGCGCTGCGCGGCCGGGTGACGCCGGAGCGGCTGGCCCAGGCGCAGGAGCGGCTCGACACCCATCAGGTGTCCGTGCTCGTCCTGTCCCGGCTCGTGCCGGCGGGGCGCATCCCGGTGATGCTGGCGTGCCTGCTCTCGGAGATGCCGCTGCGCCGCTTCGCACGCGGGGACATCGCGGCCTGTCTGGCGTGGGCGGCGACGTACCAGCTGATCGGCATCCTGGGCGGTTCGCTCTTCCCGGAGCCGTGGCAGGGGGTCGTCGCGGCGGTGGGCCTGACCCTGCTGATCAGCGCGGTGCCCGCGCTGTGGCGGCGGGTCCGCGCGCCGAAGGCGGACGGGGTGTCAGGGCACCAGCACCCGTGAACCGCCGACCGGCAGGTCCCACAGGTCCTCGCGGGGCAGCCCGGCCCGCTCCCAGGCGGCCCTGACCCGGGCGAGCGGTTCGAGGACGGGCTCGGAGGACAGCACGAAGGTGGCCCAGTGCATCGGCGCCATCCGCCGGGCTCCCAGGTCCTGGTGGGCGCGGACGGCTTCCTCCGGGTCGGTGTGGACGTCGCTGAGCCACCAGCGGGGGTCGTAGGCCCCGATGGGCAGGAGCGCGAGGTCGATGCCGGGGTACCGGCGGCCGATCTCCGCGAACCAGTGGCCGTATCCGGTGTCCCCGGCGAAGTGGACACGGCGCCCCGAGCGGTCGGTGAGCACCCAACCGCCCCAGAGCGACCGGCAGGTGTCCAGGAGGGTGCGCTTGGACCAGTGGTGCGCGGGGACGAAGTCGAAGCGCACGCCGTCGAGTTCGGCCGCCTCCCACCAGTCCAGCTCGGTCACCCGGCTGAACCGGCGGCGGGCGAACCAGCGGCCGAGGCCCGCCGGGACGAAGACCGGTGTGTCCCGGGGCAGCCGTTTCAGGGTGGGCGCGTCGAGGTGGTCGAAGTGGTTGTGGCTGATGACGACGGCGTCGACGGCCGGCAGGTCCTCCCAGCGGACACCGACCGGGGTGAGCCGGGCGGGGGTCCCGAAGATGCGGCGGGACCAGACCGGGTCGGTGAGGACGGTGAGCCCCCCGACACGCAGCACCCAACTCGCGTGCCCCGCCCAGGTGATGGCGAGCGTGTCCGGCCCGGCGACGGGCATCGGCCCCGGCTCGAAGGGAAGCAGCGGGATGTCACGGAGCCCCTCGGGGCGGGGGCGTACGGCTCCCTCCCGGGCGAGGCGGGCCAGGGCCCGGACACCGGGGAGGGGCGCGGTGAGCCGGTCGGCGAAGCTCCGGGGCCAGTCCCACCGCAGCCGCCCGACGGGCTGGAGGAGGGGGGCGGGAGCGGGCGCGGGAGCGGGCGCGCCGGGGGCGGTGGGTGGCCCGGCGAGGGGGTGGTCCGGGGTCTGTGGTGCCCGCGCGGGGTGCGTCGTACGTTCGGTCATCTGCGAGCTCCGTTCTGCGCGGCTCGTGCGGGTCGGACGGTCGGCGCGGGGCGCGCACGGCGAGGGGCGGGGGGTGCTCGGTGGAAGGCCGGGCGCGCACCCCGGAGCGCGGGGCGCGCGCAGCGAGGCGCGGGGCGCGCTCGGTGAAGGGCGGGGCACATGCGGGAGGGGGCCGGGACCGCCGGAAGTCGCCTCCTGTGCACACTACGGCGCGCGCTACGCCGATCTCTCTCAACCGCCCCCACCCTCACCGGAGTTCCTCCAAAGCTCCGCCGAACTCCGCCAACCTCTTCGCCACATGCGGGAGTTCCACGGGATCGGCCGCCGCGAGCACCTCCGCCCGTTCCTCCCCCGTGGCGCCCAGGAACATGCCGGTGCCGAACCGGACTCGGAGCGCGCCGAGTTCGTCGCCGAGCCGGTGACCGCCGACCGCCGGGGCCCCGAGCCGTGCGGTGAGGTGGCTCTCCAGTTCCAGGGAGTCGGTGACGCCCCTGGCGGCGAGTCCGGCCCGCAGTGGGCCGAGGTCGGCGTAGAGGTGGCGGCCCGCCTTCGGGGGCCGGGCGAGCGCCCCCGCGGCCAGGACCGCGCGGTACGCGGCGGCGGCGAGGCGGCCGTGGACGGCGGCGGCGCGCCGGGCCCGTACGGTGACGTCCTCGGGTTCGTCGAGTGCGTGGGCGGCGGCGGGCGCCACCGGTCCGGCGACGACGGCGCCGAGGGCGGTGAGCACGTCGAGGACGCGGGCCCTGCGATCGGTCCAGCGATCGGCGCGGGACGGGTCGGTCGGCGGGAAGCGGGCGACGGCGCAGGGCCAGGCGGCGGGCGTGAGGGCGCCGCCGAGGTCGCTGAGGACGGTGACGTCGTCCGGGCACATCTCGGCGGGGCTCAGGAACACCGCGTCCTCCGGGTGGTGGAGGGTGTCGCGCCAGGTCTCGTCGCTGATGACGTGCAGCCCTTCGGCGACGGCGGCCTCGCAGGCCTCGCGGACGATCTCGGGCGGGGCGACGGTGGCCGTCGGGTCGTCGGCGACGGACAGCAGCAGGACGCGCGGGGTGCCGCCCTCGGCGCGGATCCGCCGGACGGTCTCCAGGAGGGCGTACGGGTCGGGGACGCCGCCGCACTCGGCGGGGGTCGGCACGTGGTAGGCGGGGCGGCCGAGGAGGCGGGCCTGCGGGGTCCACCAGGCGGGGCAGGGCCGGGGCAGCAGGAGGTCGCCGCCGTGGGCGGCGAGCAGGGCGAGCAGCAGGGCGGGGGCGCCGGGGGCGGCCACCACGTCCTCGGGATGGGTGCGCAGGCCGCGGCGCCACCAGTAGCCGGCGGCGGCCTCGCGCAGGACGGGGCCTCCGCCGGGCGGCTCGGGGGCGGTCCGTCCGGCGGCCGCGGCGAGCAGGCCCGCGAGTCCGGGGAGGACGGGCAGCCCGGTGTCGGGGGCGGGAGGGCCGTAGCGTACCGGGCCGCGGCCTTCCGGAGCCGTCTGCCGCATGTCGCGTACCTCCTGAGCGCACAGGGGCGCCGGGCGGGCACCCCCGTGCCCTTTATACGAAGGTTCGGGCGGTTCCGCCCCTTCAGACGACGGTGACCGGGTGACGTACGACCGCGTTGAAGAGGTACCCCTGGGTGTTGTGGACGGCCCGCTCGGGCTGGGTGTTACCGGCGGTGTCGGTGGTACGGGAGAGCAGGGTGACCGGGCCGGTGGCGTGCGGGCGCCACGGCACGGACCAGCGGACCCAGCCGTCCCGCCGGGGCGTGTCGAGGAGCCGGGCCTGCCGCCAGTGCGCGCCGCCGTCGGTGGAGACCTCGACCGACCGCACGGGGGCCAGGGCGGACCAGGCGCGGCCGGTGAGCCGGTGGACCCGGCCGGCCTCCAGGGTGGCGCCGAAGGGCAGTTGATAGGCGGACTTGATGGTCTGGCGGCTGATCGGCTCGCTGCCGCCGGCGGGGTGGGCGTCGCCGAAGAGCCGGTACCAGTCGGTGGACCAGGGCGAGCCGAGCGGACGGGTGGACACCTCGATGTCGCCGAGCCACTTGATCGAGGCGATCCCGACCCAGGAGGGCACGACGAGCCTGACCGGGTACCCGTGGTCGTACGGGAGGGGCTCGCCGTTCATCTCGTACGCGAGGATCACGTCGTCGAAGGCCTTGGCGACCGGCAGCGGGCGGCGCACCCGGCCGTAGTCGACGCCGCCGGAGACGTACGGGTCGTCCAGGCCGCGCGGCTGGAGGGCGACGGCGTCACGGGCGATCCCGGCGCGCCCGAGCACGTCGGAGAGCCGTACGCCGCGCCAGCGGGCGGCCCCGACGGCGCCGAGGGTCCAGGGGGTGCCCGCGACCGGCTCGCCCTGCTGGCTCGCGTAGAGGCTGCGGCCGTTTCCGGCGCACTCGATCAGGGCCGTACGGGTGACGGAGGGCAGATCGCGGAGCTGCCCGTACGTGAAGTGGACCGGGTCGCGGCCGTGGAGCCCGTCGCCCCAGAGCGTCAGACGCCAGTCGGCGGCGTCGAGGACGGGGGTGGCGGTGTGGTTGCGGACGAAGAAGCGGTCGTTGGGGGTGAGGAGCCCGGTGTCGGCGAAGGAGTCGAAGCGGGCCTCGGCGTTGGTGCCCCGGACGGTGAAGTACTCGGCGGGGAGCGCTTTGACGATGCCGGGGGCGGCGGGTGCGGCTTGCGCGGGGGCCGCGTGCGCGGGTGCGGCGGCGGCGATCCCGCCGAGGGCGGAGGCCGCGGGGCTCGCCGCGAGCAGCTTGAGCAGGGCGCGGCGGGCGGGCGCGGGCGAGTTCGGCACGGGACTCCTCGGCAGGGGAGAGACGAACCGCCGGGCGGCGGCGGGCCCGATCCTAGGGGCGCGGGGGCGGCTGGGGCGGGCTGTTCATGGTGCTGTCACAGGAGGGTTCGTCAGGTCGGTGGGGAGGGACGGGCGCGGGGCGGGGGCCTCGTAGGGGCTACGGAATTACGGAGGCGCCCGGAGCGCCCCGGGCCCGAGAATGCGGCATGCAGCAACCGACACCGCCCCGGACGCCGACGCCCGCACCGATTTCCTCGCCCCCGTCGATACGTGAGGCGCTGCCCGAGGACGCGGCGGGCGTCGCCGCCGTGCACGTCCTGTCCTGGCGGGCCGCCTACCGCGATCTGCTTCCCGGCCCGTACCTGACCGCACTGGACGTGGAGGAGCGTGCCGCGATCTGGCGGGACCGCCTCACGGCGCCGGACCGTCCACAGGTGCTGGTGGCGACCGGCGAAGGCGGGCGGGTGCTCGCCTTCTCGTGCTTCCGCGCCTGGCGGGGCGAGGAGTTCCCACCCGGGACCGTGGCGGAGCTGGCGGCGCTGTACGCCCTGCCGGAGGCATGGGGCCGGGGCGTCGGGCGGGCCCTGCTCGCGGCGTCCACGGAGGCGCTGGCGGAGGAGGGGTTCCGCAGGGCGGCGCTGTGGGTGCTGGCGGGGAACGCGCGCGGGCGCCGCTTCTACGAGGCGGCGGGCTGGCGGCCGGACGGCGCGGTCGCGACGGAGGAGACGGGAGGCGTGATGCTCGACGAAATCCGCTACCAGCGAAGGCTGTTCGACCAGGGCACTTCTCCCGCTCCGTCCACATGACAAGACGCGTATCTCATTATTCGGCATCCGTCGGTACGGTGATGGCACGCACCCGCATCGAGGGAGACGCTTCCATGACGCACGCTTCCCACCCTTCCGCACACCCCTCGGCCCACGAGACCGCCGTGTACACCCACGGCCACCACGAGTCGGTCCTGCGCTCGCACAGCTGGCGCACCGCCGCCAACTCCGCCGCGTATCTGCTGCCTTCACTGCACGCGGGACTGGACGTCCTGGACGTGGGCTGCGGCCCCGGCACCATCACCGCCGATCTGGCCGCGCTGGTCGCGCCGGGCCGGGTGACGGGGGTCGACGCGGCCGAGGACGTCCTGACGAAGGCGCGCGCCGTGGCGTCGGAACGCGGCCTGGACAAAGTCGGGTTCAGGGTCGCCGATGTCCACGCACTGGACTTCCCCGACGACTCCTTCGACGTCGTCCACGCCCACCAGGTGCTCCAGCACGTGGGCGACCCGGTGCGGGCGCTGCGCGAGATGCGGCGGGTGTGCCGGCCCGGTGGCATCGTCGCGGCGCGCGACAGCGACTACGGGGCCTTCGCGTGGTTCCCCGAACTGCCCGCCCTGGACGGCTGGCTGGACCTGTACCACCGGGTGGCACGCGCGAACGGCGGTGAACCCGACGCCGGACGGCGCCTGTTCGCATGGGCCAGAGAGGCCGGATTCACCGACATCACGACGACGGCGGGCACCTGGGTCTTCGCCACTCCCGAGGAGCGGGCGTGGTGGAGCGGCCTGTGGGCGGACCGTACGACCGACTCCGGCTACGCGGACCTGGCCGTGACCGGCGGCCACGCCACGAAGGACGAACTGGCGTCCGTGGCGGCGGCCTGGCGCGCATGGGGTGCCCATGAGGACGCCTGGTTCATGACCCCGCACGGCGAGATCGTGTGCCGGGTGCACTGACCGGCACCGACACCCGCGGGCCCGGGCGCCCAAGGGGTCGGGGTGCCACCCCACCGGTCAGCCCCCCGACCCGTCGGCAGCGGGTTCTCGAAACAGCGGTGTCGTCCACCCGGTAGAGACCGTCGAACAGCGGCATCTCCGCGTCGTCGCCCGGGCCGCCGTCTCCGGACCCCCGTCCCTCGCGGACTCCCAGGGCAGCGGCCGGGCCCCCGAGGGGACCCGGCCGCGGCCTCGGCTCGCGGACGTCCGCGTGCCGGCCCGCGCGTCAGCTGGGGCGCATCCTGAACTCATAGGCGTCCGGCAGTGGTTCATCGGTGATCCGCGCCCACAGCTCATCCAGGATCTCGGCGCCTTCGCGCAGGTCCGCCACCTCGAAGCCCTCGTAGAAGACCGCGCGCGCCGCCTCCGGCCTGCCCTCGGCGAGCAGGATCCGGATCTCCAGGAGCCGGAACGCCCCGCTCCCCCGGACCTCTTCCGGCAGCCCCGACCAGAGCTTCCGGGCCCTGTCCGCCCGGCCGTTGGCGAGCAGCGCCGCCACGGCCTCGCGCCCGAGGGCCGCACCGACGGCGGCGGCGCGCGTCTCGCTCCCGGGTCCTTCACCGAAGCCCGTACGCCCGCCGAACTCCGCACGATCCGCATGGCCCGCACGCTCCGCGTAGTCCTCGAAGGCCTCCACGAACCTGTCGGCCGCCCGCTCCGGGTGCCCGTCCTCCTCGTCGGCCACGGCCAGGCAGTGGAGCAGCGGCCAGCGCTCCTTCGCCTGCTTCAGGCCCCGCTCCCAGCTGCGTACCGCCTGGGCCCGGTCACCGGCGTGCCACTGGGCGATGCCGAGGTGGTACTCCGTGGACGGATCCGCCGGGGCGGTCTCCAGCATGTCCCGCCAGGGCCCCGCGACCAGCGGTGCGCCCGGCGCCGCACCCGGTGACGGCGGCGGCAGGACGCCGGTCCGGAGCAGTTCGCGCCACGGCCGCTGCTCCGGCCCGAGGGTCGACTCGGGGAACGGCGTTCCGGGCAGCTCCAGTTCCCCGCGCAGGACTTCGAGGGCTCCCCAGCCGGAGCCGACCGCGAGCACCTCCACCGGCGCGGTGTCGGCCGCACCCTCGCGCCAGGCCGCGTAGGCGGCGTCGACCGCCGCCCCTGGCAGCGCGCCGGCCAGTCGCTGTTCCACGTCGGCGCGGGCCGCCGTCCAGTCGTCGCCGAGTGCCGTGGCGGGGTCGGCGGCGAGCGGTCCGTACGCCTCCAGCCAGCTGAACTCCTCGCCGCCCGCGAGCTCCAGGTGTTCCAGCTGGGTCCGGGCGAGCCCGGCCTGGATCTCGGCGTATCCGGGCGTGCCGGGTTCCGTCAGCCACTCCTGCCAGCGCCGGCCGCCCCGCCCGGTCCCCCATACGAAGAGCTTGCGTCCGCGCAGCGGGCCCGTGGAGGTCTGGACGAGTCCCGAGCCGTCCGGGTCGAGCGCGGCGATCCAGCGGCGCCGCTCCTCGGGCAGGTCGTAGAACCAGTCGGCGGCGTGGCGACTGTTCAGCGGGTACGTGCGGTCGACGCCGTCCTCGGTGGACGGTACGGAAACCCGGTGCAGCCCTCCGTCGTAGCCGTGATGCCAGGCCGCCTCGGCGGGCGCGAGGACCCTGCGGTCCTCGGGGACGGCCGTGTTGGACCACCAGTAGACCGGGGCGACGCGCTCGTGGGGGTTGCGGATCCGGACCCCGACGTACAGGAAGTCGGAGCCCTCCGGAAGCCACAGGTCGACCTGGAAGGGCAGGTCGCGCAGCCGCTCCCACTCCCAGAGGCGGAGCATCGGCCCGCCGTCGGGCGCGCGGACGGTCGCCGCGTGGAGCGGCGAGCAGGACAGGGTGGTGTGGCCGGTGGCGCCGATGTTCCACTCGATGCCGCCGGAGAACCAGGCGCCGTTGAGCGCGAAGGCGGCGGGCTGGAACACCGGGTTGCGGTAGAGGAGTTCACGTCCGGTGGGCTTGTGCAGGAGGGAGTGGATCCGGCCGCCGAGACCCGGGAGCACGGTCACCCGGAGGCGGTCGTTCTCGATCACGATCGTGTCGATGTCCGCGGGGGTGCGCTCACGGCCGTAGCCGTCGCGCACGGGGGCGGGCAGCAGACTGCGCAGGGGCGCCCGTCCGATGCCCCGGGCCATGTCGCGCGGGAGTCCCGCGAGGGTCCGCGCGTCGACCGCGTGGGCCCCGGCACCGGCGGGGGCCCGCAGTGCGGGAAGGGGGTTGTCCGGGCCCAACGGGGCCGCGGGCAGCGTCAGTACGGCACGTCGTACGGTCGTCATTGATCCATGGAACACGCCGGGGCCCGTCCTGACCAGGGGTTCTCCACGTCAGGCTTCGGCAAAGGCGCGGGGCGGGGGCGGGGGACGGAAATCCCCGGGCGTCGCGGGGAGGAGGCACCTAGGGTGGAGGGTCGGCGCGCCGCCCGGCCGCCGGGGAACCATGGCACTGGGAGTACGAGGAATGGGCACGCAGCACACCTACCGGGTCATCGTGCGCGGCACGTTCGACGGTCTTTCGGAGGAGAGCCGCTCCCGGCTGCTCGCCGAGGTGGACCGGCACGGGCTGACCGCGATGCAGTTCACGGAGGAGGGTTCGCTCGCCTACGACCGTACGCTGAAGCACTTCTCGTACCGCCTGGTCGTCGTCTCCGACGCCGCCGACGGCGACGAGATGGCGGGCGCGCTCGCGGAGGACCGGGTGGAGACGGCGCTCGGGGAGCTGGGACACGGGTACAAGGGGCTGCGCTCGACCGTGACCGACCTCGACACGATGAAGATCAACTACAAGCGCTGAGCGGCGGGACCCGCACCACTGTGCCGTGGATCACGATGGCCTCCCGGAGCCGTACTCCCTAGGATGATTGAGCAATACATCTTTCCTGGTGTACGCGTCTACGCCCCCTGTTCGAGGAGACCGATCCCGTGACCACCGGCATCGTCGCGCGCGAGAGCTACTACGAGCGGACCGGCGAGAACCGCCACAAGCCCACGGCCCACGCCGGCGGCGCGTGGAGCGCCGACGAACAGCACTTCAGCCCCCTCGCCGGGCTCGTCGCGCACGAGATCGACCGGTACCTCGCGCGGCGGCCCGGGAACCTGGCGCTCGCCAGGATCAGCTACGACATCCTCGGCCGTATCGCCCTCGACGAGTGCGAGATCACCGTCGAGACGGTACGCCCCGGCCGGACCATCGAACTCCTCGAAGCCGTCGTGCTCATCGACGGCCGCCCGGTCGTCCGCGCCCGCGCCTGGCTGCTGGCCTCGCTCGACACCTCCTCCGTCGCGGACAGCCCCGTCGAGCCGCTCCCGGCCCCCGACACGCTCGAACCGTGGGCGATGGGTGCGGCATGGGGCGGCGGTTACGTGTCCTCCATCGACGTCCGTCGTACGCCCCCGGCCCGCAGGGGCCGCACGACGGCCTGGGTGTCCTCGTCCCTGGACCTGGTCGCGGGCGAACCGAGCAGCCCCCTCGCCTCGTACATCGCGCTCGTGGACACGGCGAACGGCATCGCCGTGCAGCAGGACCCGACCGCGTGGATGTTCCCGAACCTCGACCTGACGATCCATCTGCACCGGCAGCCGCGCGGCCCGTGGACCGGTCTGGACACCACCGCCACGTTCGGCCCGACGGGGCAGGGGCTGACGAGCAGCGTCCTGCACGATGTCGACGGCCCCGTCGGGCGCGCCGAGCAGATCCTCACGGTCCGGCCGCAGCCGCGGGGCTGAGCGGCGGGAGTCGCCGTACGCCGGACGGCCGGACGTCTGCGGCCACTCCCCGGCCGCCGCCCCCTCAGCGCCGGGCCGTCCGTACCCGTGCCGGGCAGGTCTCGCCCTTGCGGACGACTCCGATCATCACCGTGGTCCGCCGGTCCAGGCCCGTGCCCGCCGCCGGGTACTGCGTGCACACCTGCCACCTCGGCGGCCAGAGCACCCGCCGGTCCCGCCCGCTCACATCGTGGACGTCGAGCCGGGTACGGCGGTCCAGCCGGGTGAAGACCCGCCACAGGCCCCGACCGAGGAAGTCCGGCATCGGGCGGGTCCCGGCCTCGCCGTCCGGCGCGGCGGCCTCCTCCGCCGAGCTGACGGCCACGGCGGCCAGCGCGAGGACGGCTCCCGCGCCCACGACGGCGCGCCGCCTCACTTCCGCCTCCGTGCGGCGACGTAGTACCCGCAGACGCCGCCGAGCAGCGCGGTCGCCAGCAGGGCCACGTAGAGCGGCATCGACACCTGGGGGATCAGGAGCCGGATCCTGACCTCACCGGTGTTCTCGAAGATGAAGACGAGAGTGAGGATCGCGACGACGATCATCGCGATCCGGCCCGGCGTCAAGGATTCGGCGAGCCCGGACCTGCCTCCGCCCGATGTCCGTGACGTGCCCTTGGGACTCATGCGCGGCCCTCTCCTCCGTCGTGGCATCGGTCGTACCCGGCCACCGCCGTGGGACCAGAATGATGCGGGTGGGACCTCCCCGTGACGGCATGAGCCGCCGTACGGGTGACTTGTCAGACAACGCGGGCCGACTACCGTGGTGCCGGACACCGGCGGAACCGAGCGCCGGAACCGAGCACCGGCATCGAGACGAGGAGCGGCCGTGGCGGTCAGCGGACACCGGCGGCGACCGGTAGTGGCCCTCTACGAGCGGATCGCGGACGCCGTGCACGACGGCACCTACCCGCCGGGGTCGACGCTCCCCTCCGAACCGAAGCTCGCGGCGGAGCTGGGCGTCAGCCGGCCGGCCCTGCGCGAGGCGCTGCTGCTGCTCCAGGAGGACGGGCTGCTGAGCGTACGGCGCGGGGTGGGCCGGACCGTCAACGACCGGCCGCCCCGGCGCGGGTTCGAGCAGGTCCAGCCACTGGAGGAGCTGATCGGGGCGGGGACGCCGCTGCGGGTACGGGCGCTGGTGCGGACGGTCGAGGAGCCGACCGACTTCACCACCCAGCACCTGCTGGCCCCGGCCCGCGCCGAGCTCAGGTTCTGGGAGTCGGTCCTCACCGGGGAGGGCGCGGCGGCGGCGGCGCTGAGCCACGAGTGGGCGGCACCCGACGAGCTGCTCGACCGGGTGCACCCGGAGTTCGCGCGGGCGCTGCGGGCGGTGGAGAAGGAGTCGCGCACGGGCGCGGCCAGGGGCAATGGCACCGGCACGGACGGCGGGACGGGCAAGCACGGTTCCGCTGCGGTCTCGATGCTCTCGGTGCTGCTCGGGGCCTCGCGCGAGACCGCGCTCGGCGCCCACAGCGGGATCACGGCGACGCTGCTGGGGCGGCGGCGGGGGGAGCAGCTGCGGCGCCCGGCGGACACTCCCGCCGTGCTGGTCACGCAGGTCGTACGGGTCGGGGACACCCCGGTCATGGCCGCGAAGCACATGCTGCCGACGGGCGCGCCGGCGCTGCCCGTACTCCAGTCCCACTGAGCCGAGCCCGCCTCGCAGAGCGCGCCCCGCGGTCCCGCCTCACCGCCGCGCTGCCCCCATCCACCACCGATCCCCGTCGGCCGGCCTCCCCCTCCTTCACCCCCGCCCCCCTCGACCCCCGCCCCCCTGTCGGGCCCGTCACAGCACCCCGTTCCCCCTTCGCGTACACTTCCCCGCCATGCACTTGTCTGACAACCCTGCCACGCCCGCCGCCACCACCGTCTCCGAGTGGATCCGCCGGGCCCCCAAGGCCGTCCTCCACGACCACCTCGACGGTGGCCTGCGCCCGGCGACCATCGTCGAGCTGGCGCGTGAGTGCGGCTACACCGCGC
Organism: Streptomyces sp. P9-A4; assembly: GCF_036634195.1. Lineage (NCBI taxonomy): Bacteria > Bacillati > Actinomycetota > Actinomycetes > Kitasatosporales > Streptomycetaceae > Streptomyces > Streptomyces sp. P9-A4. The sequence goes on along the minus strand of NZ_JAZIFY010000001.1, from coordinate 6,358,226 downwards.
TGCCGACCGAGGATCCGGCCGCGCTCGCGGTCTGGTTCCGGGACGCCGCCGACTCCGGTTCGCTGGAGCGCTACCTGGAGACCTTCGCCCACACCTGCGCGGTGATGCAGACCCGCGAGGCGCTCACGCGCATCGCGGCCGAGTGCGCCGAGGACCTGGCGGCGGACGGTGTCGTCTACGCGGAGATCCGCTACGCCCCCGAGCAGCACCTCGAAGGCGGGCTCACGCTCGACGAGGTCGTGGAGGCGGTGAACGAGGGCTTCCGCGAGGGCGAGCGCCGGTCCGGCGGCCGGATCACCGTCCGTACGCTACTGACCGGGATGCGCCACACGGACCGGTCCCTGGAGATCGCGCGGCTCACGGTCGCGCACCGGGACAAGGGAGTGGCCGGCTTCGACATCGCGGGCGGTGAGATCGGCAACCCTCCGGCCCGCCACCTCGCCGCCTTCCAGCACCTGAAGCGGGAGAACTGCCACTTCACGATCCACGCGGGCGAGGCCGTCGGCGCGGAGTCGATCCACGAGGCCGTGCAGGTCTGCGGCACGGAGCGGATCGGCCACGGCGTGCGGATCACGGACGACATCGCCGAGGACGGCACGCTGGGCCGGCTGGCCTCGTACGTCCGTGACAACCGCATCGCCCTGGAGGTCTGCCCGACCTCGAACCTCCAGACGGGCGCGTCGAAGGACTACGCCTCGCACCCGATCGACGAGCTGCGCCGCCTCGGTTTCCGGATCACGCTCAACACGGACAACCGGCTGGTCTCCGGCACCACCATGAGCGAGGAGTTCCAGCACATGGTGGACGCGTTCGGCTACGGCGCGGAGGTCTTCGAGGAGTTCACCGTCGCCGCTCTGGACGCCGCCTTCCTCCCCCTCCCGGAGCGCCGCCGCCTCATAGACGAGGTCGTCCGTCCGGGCTACGCGGCTCTCTAGACCGCCCAGGAGGTACGGGGGGCAGGAGCGCAACGCCCTCCTGCCCCCCGTACCCCTCACGAGCGCATCGACTCCAGGTCCTCGCCCCGGCAGGGCTGCCGAGTGGTCATCGCACGACTCTCATCCCACCTTCCCCCGGACCAGGGGGAGTTCGAGCATTCCGGTGTCTTCGGGGGCGTTGACGACCGTGACCGGCTTGACGCCCCGGTTGCCGGCGTACGCCGTGTCGCTTGCCGCGATCACCAGTTCCAGACGGTGGCCGGTCTCGTAGCGGTGGACCACGGCGGGCAGTTCGACCGTGAAGGGGCGTGTCACGTCCGGTACCCGAACCGGTGCGACCAGGCGGTTGACCAGGGTCTTGGTGCCGTCGGGGGCGACGTCGTAGAGCTTGGCGAAGAGCACCAGCTTGTCGGCGGCGTCACCGGAGCCCTGGACCCGCTCGGTCGCCGGTGACACGACCTTCAGGGTGGCCTTCGGGGCGCCGACCAGGTCGACGGGCTCGGTGAGCGGGGCGCTGCTCCAGCCGAGGTACGTCCCCGGGGTGTCGTACGGGCGCGGGTCGGGCAGCCCGATCATTCCGGCGAGCGAGGATTCCGAATGGCTCGTCGCGATCAGCCAGTTGCCGTACGAGCGGGAGCCCCGCGCCACCTTCGTACGGTTGTCGACGAGCTTGCCGTCGCCGGAGAGGTACAGCCGCTGGCTGAGCGCCGGAACCCCGGCCGCCGTGCCGTAGCCGCTCTCCCAGTCGCGGTACCAGGCGAACGCGGGCCCGGTGTCCGCCGTCGTGTTCTTCCGCAGATGGCGGTCGAACCAGGCCAGCACCCGCTGCCCGACGTAGCTGGTCTCCAGGTTCCCCTGCCCCAGGTCCAGTTCACCCGGCTTCTGGCCGCCGCTGTGGCCCCAGGACTGCCAGATCATCCGGGTGTCGACACCGCGCTTCCGCAGCCGGTCGTAGGTGGCCCGTGCCTCGTTGAGGTTGAAGAGGCTGTCGGACTGGCCCTGGACGATCAGCGTGGGGGCCGTGATCCTGTCCAGGTACGACACCGGGGAGACGCTGCGGGCGTACGTCAGCATCCGCTCGGTCTCGGCCGCCGGGTAGCGCCCGGAGTTGAGGAGGCCCACGGTGTCGCAGGCGTCGGTGACGAAGTGCAGACAGCCGAGTGAGTTGATCCTGCTCGGGTCGAGGGACGGGACGAGCAGCGGCTGCCCCTCCCCCATCAGGTAGAACCCGTTGGCCCACTGCCATTTGAAGACGCCCGGGGTGGCGCGGTCGGCGGCGTTGGGGGCCAGGGAGTAGGCGAGGTCGTTCCAGGTGATGAGGGGGACGAGGGCGTCGATGCGGTCGTCGACGGAGGCGGCGGCGAGCTGCACGGCGCCGCCGTAGGAGCCGCCGATCATGCCGACACGCGGGTCACCGGCGCCGCCGCCGTCCCTGGTGACGAAGTCGACGCGGGTGCCGTCGTCGGCGGCCCCCACCCCGCCGAGGAAGTCCACGAGCCTCGCGGCGGCGCGGCCGTCGATCTCCGGGTCGTCGAGGGAGACCAGACAGCCCGTCTTCCCGAAGCCGAGGCCCGAGTAGACCAGGCCGACATAGCCGCGTTCGGCGAAGGCCCTGCCGATGGCGTCGGTGGAACCGTCGCTCTTGCTGCCGCCGAAGCCGTTCGTCGCGAGGACGGCGGGCGCGGGGTGAGCCGCGTCCACTCCCGCCGGCCGGTAGAGGTCGGCGTCGATCGCGCAACTCCGGCCGCCCGCCTCGACGGTGAAGCGGAGCGGAGTCACGGTGTACGAGCCCCCGGCGGTGCTCTCCGCACCGCTCGCGGGCGCCGCGAGGGTGAGGGGCGCGGCGAGCGCGGCCGCTCCGGCCACGAGCGCGAGGGCCTTGCGGGATCGGGGCACGGCACGGGACACAGAGACCTCCACGCTGAGGACGACGCCGAGAGACCCACCGCACCTACCGACTGGTAGGTACCTGGGCAACGCCCATGCTGTGACACGTGTCAGGCCTCGTCAACGCATCCGACCGAGGTTGTTGACGGAGATTCAGTGAAGGCGGCGCACCCGGGGGTCATACCCCGGCCGCACCCCGGCGCCTCGGGTCTCCCCCCGTCCCCGTGCCGCCTCGGCCGCGCGTCGGCCTCGGCGTCGGCGTCGGCGTCGGCGTCGGCGTCGGCGTCGGCGTCGGCGTCGGCGTCGGCGTCGGCGTCGGCGTCGGCGTCGTACGAGCGCTCAGCGCAGGGCCGGTACGTCCAGCGTGAGCGTGCCCTCGTCCGCGTCGAGTACGGCGGGCACGCCGAACGGCAGGGTCAGCGCCGTCTCACTGTGCCCGAAGCCCATCTCCTCGACGACCGGCACCCCGAGTCCGCCGAGCCGGTCGGCCAGCACTGCCCGCACCTCCTCGTACGGGCCGCACTCCGCCCAGGACCCGAGGCCGACGCCCGCGACCCCGTCCAGCCATCCGGAGCGCAGCAGCTGGGTGAGGACCCGGTCGAGCCGGTACGGCTCCTCGCCCACGTCCTCCAGGAGCAGCAGCCCGCCGCGCGCCGAGGGCCGCCCGTACGGGGTGCCGAGGTCGGCGGCGAGGAGGCTGACGCAGCCGCCGAGCGTGACGCCCCGGGCCCGGCCCGGCACCAGGGTCCGCGCCGTGTCCAGACCGAGCGTCCGCACCGACTCCGGTTCGAACAGCGTGGCCCGCAGCGACTCCTGGGTGCGCGGGTCCGACAGGAAGGTGCCGGCGGCGACCATCGGCCCGTGCAGGGTGGCGTATCCCGCGCGTCCGGCGAACGCCTCGTGCAAGGCGGTGACGTCGCTGTAGCCGACGAAGGCCTTGGGCCCGGCCGCCCGGACCGCCGTCCAGTCCACCAGGTCCACCATGCGCTGGACCCCGAACCCGCCCCGGGCGCAGATCACCGCGTCCACCGAGGGGTCGCACCAGACCTCGGTCAGATCGCGCGCCCGGTCCCGGTCGGCGCCCGCGAGGTACCCGAGGGTGGGATGGGTGTCCAGGACGTGCGGGGCGACCACCGGGTCCAGGTCCCAGCCTCGCAGGACGGCGAGGCCCGCCCGCAGCCGCTCCTCGGGGACGGGTCCGCTGGGGGCGACGACCGCGACCCGCGACCCGGGGCGCAGCCGCTCGGCCCTGGCCAGGGCTTCGACGGCGACGAGCGGGGCTTCGGCGGTCACGTCCGGTACTCCAGGTCGGGCACGTCCGACCGGCTGATGCCGAAGGTCCGTACGTACAGCGACAGTTCGGCCTCCAGAGCGCGCACCATCGTGTCCGCCCTGCGGAAGCCGTGGCCCTCGCCCTCGAAGGCGAGGTAGGCGTGCGGGACACCCCGGCCCGCCGTGCGGGCGAGAAAGCGATCGGCCTGCGCGGGCGGGCAGATGACGTCGTCGAGGCCCTGGAGCAGCAGGAACGGCGCGGTGATCCGGTCGACGTGCTCGATCGGTGAGCGCTCCTTGTAGCGGGCGGGCACCTCGTCGAGCGAACCCACCAGCCCTTCGAGGTACTGGGACTCGAAGTCGTGGGTCTCGTCGGTGGCCCAGCCCCGCAGGTCGAGGATGGGGTAGATGATCGTGCCGCAGGCGTACACGTCGGTGGAGACGAGGGACGCGGCCGTCGTCCAGCCGCCGGCGCTGCCGCCGCGCACGGCGAGCCGCGCCGGGTCGGCGGTGCCCTCGGCGGCGAGCGCCGCCGCGACGGCCGCGCAGTCCTCGACGTCGACGACGCCCCACTGTTCGCGCAGCCGCTCCCGGTACTCCCGGCCGTAGCCGGTCGAGCCGCCGTAGTCGACCTCGGCGACGCCGATGCCCCGCGAGGTGAAGTAGGCGATCTCCAGGTCCAGGACGAGCGGCGCGCGCCCGGTGGGGCCGCCGTGCGCCCAGATCACATAGGGCGGCAGCTCCCCCTCGGGTCCGGTGAACCCGGGGTGGTGCGGCGGGTACACCTGGGCGTGGATCTCCCGCCCGCCGGGGCCGGTGAAGGTGCGGACGCGGGGCTCGGGGAGGTACGCGGGGTCGACGGCGTCGGTGTGCGCGGAGCCGACCACGCGGCTGCGGCCGGTGCGGGTGTCGAGCTCGACGAGCTCGGCGGAGCGGTGCGGTCCGGCGGCGACGCCGACCACCCGGGTGCCGTGGGCGGCGAGGGCGGACGCCCACTCGCCGCGGGGTCCGCCGGCGTCGACGAGGGCGCCGCGCTCGGGGTCGAGTATTCCGAGGGTGGTGGTCCCCTTGCCGTGGACGACGGCGATCAGCCCGTTCTCCAGGGGCGCGAACCAGCGGAGGCCGATCTGCCAGAGCGGTCCGCCGAACTCCTCGGCGCGGGGGCAGAGCGCGACCGGTTCGGTGAGGCCGCCGTCGGCGTCGACCTCCGCGCGGTAGAGGTTCCACCAGCCGGTGCGGTCGCTGACGAGGAGGAGCCGTCCGGCCGCGTCCCAGTCGACCTGCGGGATCGACTCGGAGGTCCCGCCGGCGACGGTCCTCGCGTCCAGGAAGGTGCCGTCGGGGCCGACCTCGGCGAGCTGGACCTCGGTGCCGTCCCAGGGCATCCGGGGGTGGTCCCAGGCGATCCACACCACCCGCTGCCCGTCCGGGGAGCGCCGGGGTCCGGTCACGAACCGGTGCCTCCCGTCGGAGAGTTCCCGTACGGCGGTGCGGTCCTCGGCGGCCGATCCGTCGAGCGGGACGGCGGCGAGGACACGGCGCACATCGGTGGGCCCGGGTCCGGTGAACTCCTCCAGGACGCACCACACCTCGTCCCGCTCCGGGTGGATCACGGGGTCCACCCAGCGCAGTCCGCCGCCGACCCCGGAGACGGGGGTGAGGGGGCGCGGCTCGGCACCGGGGGCGGCGTCGGGTTCGTAGGCGTAGAGCCGCTGGTCGGGGAAGTGGCAGAAGACGGCGAGCGGTCCGCCCGCCGGGCGCTCGACGGCCGCCCAGGGCCGGCCGCCGTACTCGATCACCCGGCTGCGGACGTTCCACGGCGCGGGCAGCAGGCTCTCCTCGGTGCCGTCGGCGCGCCGTCGGACGAGGGCGCGCCGGCCGCCCTCGACCGGGCGGGGCGCGGTCCACCACAGCTCGTCGCCGACGGCGCCGAGGTACTCGGGCCGCCCGTCGTGCGCGGCGGCGAGCGCGGCGCCGACGGGTGACGGCCAGCTGCCGTATCCGGCCGTGGTCATGGCCATCCCAACTCCCCCTGTCACGGTCCTACGCGGTCTTCAGATAGTGGTCGAGCACCCGGACGCCGAAGTGCAGGGCGTCCACCGGGATCCGTTCGTCGACGCCGTGGAACAGCGCCGCGTAGTCGAGGCCCGGGGGCAGCCGGAGCGGCGAGAAGCCGTAGCCGGTGATGCCGAGGCGGGAGAACTGCTTGGCGTCGGTGCCGCCGGACATGGTGAAGGGCACCACGCGTCCGGCCGGGTCGAAGCGCTCGACGGCGGCCCGCAGCTTCGCGAAGGTGGGCGAGTCGACGGGCGCTTCGAGGGCCACCTCGCGGTGGTGGAACTCCCAGTGCACGTCGGGTCCGGTGAGCCGGTCCATGGTCGCGGCGAACTCGTCCTCGGTGCCCGGCAGGGTCCGTCCGTCGATGTACGCGACGGCCTGGCCGGGGATGACGTTGACCTTGTATCCGGCTTCCAGCATCGTCGGATTGGTGCTGTTGCGGACGGTCGGCGCCACGAGCGCGGCGGCGGGTCCGAGCTTGTCGAGGAGGAGGTCGACGTCGAGGTCGGGGGCTTCGGTGTCGATGTCGATCCCGTACAGCGCGGCGAGTTCGGTGAGGGCCGCGCGGACGGTGGCGGTGAGGCGCACCGGCCAGGTGTGCGCGCCGATCCGGGCGACGGCGTCGGCGAGACGGGTCACGGCGTTGGCCGTGTTCACCTTGGAGCCGTGGCCGGCCCGGCCGTGGGCGGTCAGCTTGAGCCAGGCGGTGCCCCGCTCCCCGGCCGCGATCGGGTAGAGGGTGGTGCCGGGCTGCGGGTGGAAGCTGAACGCCCCGGACTCGCTGATGCCCTCGGTGCAGCCCTCGAAGAGCGCGGCGTGCCGGTCGGCGAGGAAACCGGAGCCGTCGTCGGCGCTGGCCTCCTCGTCTGCGGTGTAGGCGAGGACGATGTCGCGGCGCGGCCGGACGCCCTGCCGGGCCCAGGAGCGGGCGACGGCCAGGACCATCGCGTCCATGTTCTTCATGTCGACGGCCCCGCGCCCCCACACGAGCCCGTCGCGGACCTCCCCGGAGAAGGGGTGGACGGTCCACTCCGCAGGGTCGGCGGGCACCACGTCGAGATGCCCGTGGACGAGGAGGGCGTCGGCCGTGGGGTCGGTGCCGGGAATGCGCGCCACCACGTTGGTGCGGCCGGGGGTCCGCTCCAGCAGGGTGGGTTCGATGCCGGCGGCGGCCAGCCGCTCGGCGACGTACTCGGCGGCGGGCCGCTCGCGGCAGTCGCCGCCGCCCCGGTTGGTGGTGTCGATGCGGATGAGCTCGGAGGTGAAGGTGACCACCTCGTCGAGCGCCGTCGTGTCCGGTACCCGGACCTCCTCAGCCATACTGTTCCTCCACCGCGGCCGAGACGATGGTCGTGACCGCCTTGAACGTACGAATTGCCTCGTACATCGTCCCGCTCGTGTACGAGACGCGCCGCTCGCCGCTCCGCGCCACGCCGGGAACCACCGTGGCGGCGGCGCCCAGGTGCTCGGCGTCGAACTCCAGCTCCACGGTGAAGGGCCCGCCCCTGACCGGTTCGTGGCGCACTGCGAGCGCCGCGCCGGCCTTGGCGGCCTCCCGGATGTCGGCGGCGGTTCTGGCCGGGGTGCGGCACACCGCCGCGTACCGCGAGACGTAGTCCTTGACAGCGACCTTGGGTGCCCCGGGGGCGTATCCGAGGGCGTCGTCGCAGGTGAGGTCGTCCCCGGTGACGAGGACGACGGGGACCCCGTACTCCGCGACCACGTGGGCGTTGAGCAGGCCCTCGCTCGCGCGCTCGCCGTTGAGCCAGACGCCGGTGATGGAGTTGGCGAGATAGGTGTGCGCGAGGACGCCCTCGGCTCCGGCGCCGGTGTGGTAGCCGACGAACGCGATGCCGTCGACGTCCCCGTGCTGGACGCCCTCGACCATGGAGAGCGACTTGTGCCGTCCGGTGAGCATCTCGGCCCGGTCGTCGAGCCGCTCCAGGAGCAGGTTCCGCATGGACCAGTGCGCTTCGTTGATGAGGACCTCGTCGGCACCGCCGTCGAAGAAGCCGAGCACGGCGGCGTTCACGTCGGAGGTGAACATCGCGCGGCACCGCTCCCACTGGGGGGTGCCGGGCAGCACGTCGGCGGGCCAGGTCACACCGGTCGCGCCCTCCATGTCGGCGCTGATGAGGATCTTCATGTCTGGCACCGTACGCGCCGCCCGGCGCCCCCACCACCCCTGTGGATAACCACCGTTGGAGTGGACCAATGACGGTCACCGGGTCGGCGGTACGGGTCACCCGGCCAGTTCCGGATACGTCCGGGGGTCCCCTTTCGCCAGCCGCCGCAGGACGGCCGCCGCCTGCTCCTCGGGCGGTCTTCCGTCGTCCGGGAGGCGCCAGAGGAACTGCTGGGGCTCGCCCCGAGCCGCGTTCCGGCCGGGCTCGCCCCGCGCCGTCTCCAGGCCCGGGGCCCCGAGCGGCGGCCCGGTGAAGGTGACCACGGTGGTGTCCCGTTCCCGGAAGTCGGTGCTGATCCAGCCCTGCCGGAGGCCCCAGCGGGTGAGGAGGTCCGGTCGGTCGCGGAGCCCGGCGGTGATCAGCCGGGAGGTGCGCCGGGCAGGCCAGGTCCAGCCGTGGTCCTGCTCGGCGCGCGCGACCTCGGCGTCGTACGCGGCGGCGTCGAAGCGGTAAGCGGGGAGGTCCGGCCGCCCGTCCGGTCCGCCCGGCCGCCGCCAGTCGCTCCACACGACGTGCCCGCCCTCCCGGCGCACGGTCACGTACAGCGCGCCGCAGCAGCCCTCGGTGCAGTACGCCTCGGCGAGCCGTACCTCCCGGGGTTCGGGCCCTGCCCGCAGCGCGCCGCTGTCGAGGAGCCGCTCGGGGGACTCCCCCGGCCCCGGGCCGAAGGCCTCCGGCACGAGGGGGCGCCCGTCGATCAGGAAGCGGGTCTCGACAACATCCGGATCGCCGGGGTCGGCGACGGCCACCTCGATCCGGAACCGGGGCGGGTCCTGCGGGACGGCGCGCAGCCCGCGTGCCGTACGGCGGATCCAGTCGGCGCGCTGCTGTTCGTCCCGGCCGGCCGGGAGCCTGCCCCGGCCACGCCGCCGTGTCCAGGAGGGTGCGGTGGAGGGCCTCGCGTCGGCCGGGCGGCCAGGGAAGGAGGTGGGAGGCGCCGCTGTGCAGATCGAGGGCGAGGGTGAGCAGCCGGGCCCGGTGGTCCACGTCGCGGGGCAGCAGGTGGGCGCGGGCGGTCACCGTCTCGTACAGGTCGACGGCTTCTCCGTACCGCAGGATCTCGGCCCGGTAGTCCCGGCTGCTGGTCATCCGGCCGAGGAGCCACACGGCCCGCGCGAGGATCTCGGGGTGGTCCGGTGCCGTCCGGAGGAGCCCTGCGAGGCCGACGGCCTCGGCGACCCGCCGGGCGACCTCGGGCCCCGGTCCCCGCCCGTCCGTGGGGAGACTCAGGAGCCGGTCGGGCACGGCCGCCCGGTCCCCGGCGGCCAGGGTGTCGACGAGCGCGCGCAGTTCGTCGCCGCGGGTCCGGTGGATCAGCCACACCAGGGCGGCGGCTCCCCGGTCCAGGGGGGCGAGGGCGGCGTCGACGGGGTGGACGAGTCCGTCGAGCAGGCCGAGGACACGCAGGTACGGCACGTCCTCGGGTTCCGCGAGCCGGCTCAGGAGCCCCAGCCCGGCGGACACGCCCTGGACGGTCGTTCCGCTCCGGACGAGGTGCCGGGCGAAGGACCGGGCGAGGGCGCGGTCGGCGGGATCCTCGGGCGGTTCGATGGCCGCCGCCGCGGCGAAGACGGTCCGCTCGCGGACGACGCCCGTCGAGGCCAGCACGGATTCCGCGTCGGCGGCGGCGTGGGCGAGGTCGAGGACGTCGAGCGCTCCGAGGAGCGGGACCAGGGTTCCGGTGACGGCGGCGCAGGCCTCGCGGTACTGGAGGCCGGGAGCCCGTCGGCGGGGCCGCGCGCCGTCGGGGACGGGGTGGCCGCCCCGGGGCGGCGGCCCGTCGGGGTCGCTGTCGCGCAGCCCCTTGGCGTAGGCGTACAGGGAGGGTGCGAGCGTCGGGCGCTCGTACGGGGCGCTCATCGCGCGGGGTGGTACTCGATTCCGGAGTTCATGGCAGCATCCTCTCGGCCGGCCGCCCACCACGCCAGCGCTTTTCCCCGCTCCGGTACACGGAATCGGACGAAACATCGCCAAGGGGTGCGTATAGGCTGTCGGCCGCAGTTCTCGTACCCGACCTTCCGGAGTGCTCTCGGTGACCATCGCCCTCGACCCGTCCGACACCTCCCCCGCCGTCCCCGCGCCCGCCGACACGTCGGAGGAGTTCTGGGTCCAGCAGCCCGGGCCGCAGGCCGACGGGGCCGTGGAGACCACCGGGACCGCGCAGGCCGCGCAGGCCACCGAGGCGGCCGAAGCCGCGGACGACTCCGCCGATGAGCCCGCCGACTCCACCGACGAGTCCGGCGACGAGTCCGTCCCCGCCGCCGACCTCGATCCCGTCGTCGTCCGTGACGCCCAGGACTTCGGCGTGTACGCGCGTACCGGCGGCTGGGCCTTCGCGCTCAAGGTGGCCCGGAGCGTCCGGCCCGGCGGCCAGGCCGCCGAGGGGACGGCCCGGACGAAGATCTCCGCGAAGGCCTTCGCCGGGATCGCGGGCTGCTCGCCGGAGCGGGTCATGCGCCATTACAAGGCCTGGGACATGGCGGCCGACGACGGTCTGGTCCCGCAGTTCGAGGTGCTCGTCCCCGGCGAGGACATCGAGCTGCCCGACGCGGACGTCTGGCTGTCGTACTACACCTCCCGCAACAGCGCCTCGTCGGTGCGCGGCCAGGCCATCACGGCGGCGGCCGAGGCGGAGGGCATCCGGCCGACGAAGGCACTGGAGGTCGCCGAGAACCCGACGGCGCTGCGGGCCGCGATCCTCGCGGACCCGGGGACGGCGGAGGCGGCGCGCGGCGCGCTGCTCGACCGGATGAAGGAGGACCCGGCGCTCCAGACCGAGATGGCCCGCGCCTTCGCGCGGACGGACGACCTGAAGAAGGCGGTGGCGAGCGAGGCGAAGGCCGCCGACCGCATCGGGTACGTACGCCAGATCGTCGAGAACGGCCAGATCAAGACCCCCGCCGGGCAGACCGTGGAGGCGCCGGCCGAGCTGCGGGCCGAGGCCGAGCGGCACCTCTCGCTCCTCGACGAGCTCGACGACTCCGAGGAGGCGGGCGAATGGGCCGGTGAGGCGTACGACACCGTGAAGGGTCTGGTCGCCAAGGCGGTGGAGGAGGATCCGGAACTGCGCGTCCAGGAGCGGCGGACGAAGTTCTACAACAGCCTGCAGAAGGCGACGAAGGTCTTCGAGGAACTGACGCTCGACGAGGTCATGGAGGAGGACATCTACGAGGCGGACATGCTCCAGCGCCTCGAAGCCCTCCAGGAGGCGATCGGCACCTGCATCAGCGCGCTGCGCAAGGCGTCGACCACCTCCTGAGAACGGCCGCTCAGTCCTGGTGGCCGAGCTGGAGGTCGCGCTCGGTGCGGCCTCCGCCGGCCATCTGGAGGACCGTGGCGACGGGCGGGTAGCCGGCGGCGATCACCGTGTACTCGCCGGAGGACAGGTCCACGAAGCGGAACGTGCCGTCGGCCCCGGTGGTGAGGGTGTCCACGACGTTCCCGGCGGCGTCGAGCAGGGTGACCCGGGCGTCCTCGACGGGGCGCCCGCCGCCGGCCCGCACCGTGCCGCGCAGGACCGCGCCACCGGCGAGTTCGATGTCCTGCCGGGTCTCGCGGGCGGCCTGGACGCTCACCGGGAGCGCGGCGGGCCGGAAGGCGGGGGCGCTGGCGGCGAGCGTGTACTCGCCCGCGACCAGTTCGGTGATCTCGTAGCCGCCCTCGCGTCCGCTGCGGGTGGAGGCGACGACCTCGCCGCGTACGTCGGTGAGGGTGACGGACGCGTCGCGTACGGGCGTCCCGTCGGCGGTGACGACGCTGCCCGCGAGCCGTCCGGCGCCGCCGAGGACGACGTCGAGCTCGATCGGGCGGTCTCCGACGGTCACGGAGACGGCCTGGGGCTGGTGTCCGCCGGCCGCCGCGATCAGGACGTACGCGCCGCCGCCGGGGACGCTCAGCGCGTATCGGCCGTCCTCGCCGCTGGCGCCTCGCCCGACCTGTCGGCCCTGGACGTCGATGAGGGTGAGCGCGGCCCGGGGGACGCGGCTGCCGTCGTGGTGCTGGACGGTGCCGCAGACGGGCATGCCGGAGTGCGGCGGGGCGGCGGCGGGTGCGGTGTGGTGCGGAGCGACGTACTGCGGGGCGGCGTGGCGGGCCTGCGGGACCGCCTGGGTGGAGCCGAAGTCGTCGGCCTCGGTGGCCTCGGTGGTGGGGCTGTGGTGGGACACCAGCGGTTTCTCCTTGAGGAAGAAGGCGAGGACGAGACCGACCGCGAGGACCGGCACGAGGTAGAGGAAGATGCGCGGCATGGCGTCGGCGTACGCCTGGATGTAGGCGTCGCGCACGGCGGGCGGCAGGGTGTGCACCGACTGCGGGGTGATCGACTCGGCCGGCGGCAGGGCCGTACCGGCGGAGAGGACGCCGGCGAGCCGGTCGGCGAGGGCGTCGTCGAGCCGGGAGGCGAAGAGGGTGCCGAAGACGGCGGCGCCGACGCTGCCGCCGATCTGGCGGAAGTAGTTGTGGGCGCTGGTGGCGGTGCCGAGGTCGCCGGGCCGTACGGAGTTCTGCACGGCGAGGATCAGTACCGGCATGACGAGTCCGATGCCGGTGCCGAGGACGGCCTGCCAGAGGCTGTGCTGGAGGCGCGGGGTGTCGGTGTCCATGCGGGAGAGCAGCCACATGCCGAGGACGGCGACGGCCCCGCCGATCACCGGGTAGATCCTGTAGCGGCCGGTGCGGCTGATGAGCTGCCCGGAGACGACCGAGGAGACGACGATGCCGCCCATGAGCGGCAGCATCATGAGGCCGGACTCGGTGGCGCTGGCGCCCTCGACCATCTGCAGGAAGCTGGGGAGGTAGCTGGCGGCGCCGAAGAGCGCGACGCCGATGACGGCGCCGACGAGGGCGGTGACGGTGAAGACCGGGTCGCGGAACAGCCGGAGCGGGATGAGGGGTTCGGGCGCCAAGTGCTCGACGACCAGGAAGAGCAGGGTGCTTCCGGCGGCGCCGCAGGCGAGGGCGATGACGACCCGGGAGCCCCAGGCGTACTCGGTGCCGCCCCAGCTGGTCAGCAGCACCAGGCAGGTGGAGGCGGCGGCGAGGAGCAGGGCGCCGAGGACGTCGAAACGCGCGCGTGCCGTGGGCTTGGGGAGCTTGAGGACGACGGCGACGACGGCGAGGGTGACGAGCCCGAACGGCACGTTGAAGTAGAAGCACCAGCGCCAGGAGACGTGGTCGGTGAAGAAGCCGCCGAGCAGGGGGCCCGCGACGGAGGCGAGGCCGAAGGCGGCGCCGATCAGGCCCATGTACCGGCCGCGTTGCCGGGCGGGGACGATGTCGGCCATGATCGCCTGGACGCCGATCATCAGGCCGCCGGCCCCGAGGCCCTGGACCGCCCGGAAGGCGATGAGCTCGTCCATGCTGCGGGACCAGCCGGCGAGGGCGGAGCCGATGACGAAGACGACGATCGCGAAGAGGAAGACGCCCTTGCGGCCGAGCAGGTCGCCGAGCTTCCCGTAGACCGGGAGGCCGATGGTGGAGGTCAGCAGGTAGGCGGTGATCGCCCAGGACATCCGGTCGAGGCCCTGGAGTTCGCCGACGATCTTCGGCAGGGCGGTGGCGACGATCATCTGCTCCAGCGCGGCGAGGAGCAGCGCGAGCATCAGACCGCAGAAGACGAGGCGGACGCGGCGGGGGTCGAGGGCGGCGGGTCCGGGATCGGGCGGCGGTGGTGCGAGCTCGGCGGGCGGTCCGCCCGCGGCGGGCGGCTGCGCGCCCTCGGTGTCCGCCGTACCCTCGGCGGACTTCACCATCGTGATCGCACCCACGTACCTGCTCCCCTCGTGACGGCGTCTGCGCCGCGCCATTCTTCGCATTCGCCGCGAAGGGGGAGCAAGTCGGGCGGTACGGGAGGCCGGTGACGTCCGGGGGGCCGAACGACCCCACGCTACGGCGCACTTGGGTCGCTCATCAGCGCGTTTACGAGGGGGCCCGCGCCCCCCGATGCGCCGGGGCGCCGTCACGGGGGTGCGGGCGATCCACTCGAATCGGTGAACGCTCCGGGCGTTACTTCTCGACCTCGTCCGCCAGCTTGGCGAGAACGGCGTCGTAGATCCTGCCGAGACCCTTGGGCGCGAAGGTCCGCTCGAAGAAGCCGCCGACGCCGCTCGCGCCGTCCCAGACGGTGGTGACGACGGCACGGGACTTGCCCTCGCCGGCGGGGGTCACGACCCAGGTGGTGACCATGGAGGAGTTGCGGTCCTTCTCGACGAGCTGCCCGTCGGTGGGCTCGGTGACCTCCAGGAGGCAGTCACGGACACGCTTGCTCGTGGCCTGGAGCTTCCAGTGGACGAGGGTCCCCTCGCCGTCGCCGCCCTCGCGCACCTCGTACTCGCTGAAGTGCTCGGGGAGCAGCTTCGCGCGCGTGCCGCTGTAGTCCGCCAGCGCGTCGAACACCGTCTCCGCGTCCGCCGCGACGATCCGTTCCGTGGTGGCCTCGACCTGCGCCATGACTTCCTCCAGCTCGTGGTTCCTCAGGGGTGTGGGCCAAGCGAACCACGTGGGCTCCGGGGCGCGAAATCGGGGTTGCGGCGATCAAGGGAACAAGTGTTCTATTCTGGCCGAACGGTCGACAGCGGGGCCCGAGCGGACCCCGGCGACGACCCGCAGCAGACCGGAGCAGGCCCGCAGCAGAACCACCGAGGAGGCGTCCATGCGCTGGGACAATCTGGGCGACACCCCCGCCACTCCCGCCGACATCGCCCTGTTCGGCACGGACGCGGTCACCACCAGGACCTTCGACACCCCAGAGTTCCGGGGCATCACCTTCCACGAGGTACGGGCCCGCTCGATCCTCAACCGGGTGCCGGGCGCCTCCCGGATGCCGTTCGAATGGACGGTCAACCCCTACCGGGGGTGCACGCACGCGTGCGTGTACTGCTTCGCCCGCAAGACCCACAGCTATCTCGACCTCGACACCGGGCTCGGCTTCGACTCCCAGATCGTCGTCAAGATCAACGCACCCGAGGTGCTGGCCCGCCAGCTCGCCTCCGCCCGCTGGCAGGGCGCGCACGTGGCGATGGGCACCAATGTCGACTGCTACCAGCGGGCCGAGGGCCGGTACCGCCTGATGCCGGGCATCCTCGCGGCGCTGCGCGACCACGCCAACCCGTTCTCGATCCTCACCAAGGGCACGCTGATCCTGCGCGACCTGGACCTCCTCACCCAGGCGGCCGGGGTCACCGAGGTCGGCATCTCCGTCTCGGTCGGCTTCACCGACCAGGAGCTGTGGCGGACGATCGAGCCCGGCACGCCCTCCCCGCAGCGCCGGCTCGATGTCGTCCGCACGCTCGGCGAGCACGGCATCGACTGCGGGGTCCTGATGGCGCCCGTGGTCCCCTTCCTCGGCGACCGGCCCGAGCAGCTGCGCGACACGGTCCGGGCCATCGCCGAGTCCGGGGCGAGTTCGGTCACCCCGCTCGTCCTGCACCTGCGGCCCGGCGCCCGCGAGTGGTTCATGCAGTGGCTGCGCCGTCACCACCCGGAGCTGGTGGGGCGGTACGAGCGGATGTACGCGGACGGGGCCTACGCGCCGACCTGGTACCAGCGCCGGATCACCCGTCAGGTGCACGAACTCGCCGCCGAGTTCGGGATCGGCCCGGCCGACCGGGGCGCGGCGCGCCGCATATCGACATCGGGGCCGGGACCGGGAGACGCGCCGACATCGCGACCGGGACCGGCACGGGCGGGGACGCCGGAGACGCCCGCCGCCTCGACCGTCCCCGAGCAGCTGACCCTCCTCTGACTTCCGATCATCGGACCGATCGCCTGACACACCGTCGGACCGTCCTCTGTTCGGGTCAACTCTGGCCGGAACAGGTCCTGACACGGCCCGTTCGGGGCACGGACGCCCTATGACCCCACGCGCAGGAATGCTGATCGCCGCAGGAGCGCTGGTCGCCGGGACGGTCACCGTCCTGCCCGCCGCCCCCGCGAGCGCCGGTGAACCGACCCCCCGCCCGCTCCCCCCGCTCACCTGGACCGACTGCGCCACCAAGGCGTACCCGAAGCTCCAGTGCGCCACCGTCAGGACGCCCCTCAACCACGACGACCCGGCGGGCCGGACCGTCACCCTCGCCCTCACCCGGGTCCAGCACACCGCGAAGACCTTCCAGGGGCCGCTGCTCGTCAACCCCGGCGGGCCCGGCGGCAGCGGGCGGGGCATGGCCGGGTACGTGGCCGCCACGCTGCCCCCGAAGGTGGCCGCCGAGTACGACGTCATCGGCTTCGACCCGCGCGGGGTGGGCAGGAGCGAGCCCGCGCTCGACTGCAAGCCCGGCCAGTTCAAGCCGGTCCGCCCGGACTCCGTGCCGCGCGGCGCCGAGGGCGAGCGGGTCGGGGTCGAGCGGGCGCAGGCCTTCGCCAGGGCCTGCGGCGAGAAGTACGCGGACGTGCTGCCGTACATCGACACCGTGAGCACCGCCCGGGACCTGGACGTCATCCGCCGGGCGCTCGGCGCACCGAAGATCAACTACCTCGGATACTCGTACGGCACCTACCTGGGCGCCGTCTACGCCCGGCTCCACCCCGACAGGGTGCGGCGGATGGCGCTGGACTCCGTCGTCAACCCGCACGGTGTCTGGTACGAGGACAACATCGCGCAGGACTACGCCTTCGACGCCCGCCACAAGGACTTCATGGCCTGGGTGGCCCGGCACGACTCCGTGTACAAGCTGGGCACGGACCCGGCGGCGGTGGAGGCGGCCTGGTACCGGATGCGCGACCGGCTGCGCGAGACCCCGGCCGGCGGGAAGGTCGGACCGGGCGAGCTGGAGGACACCTTCCTGCCCGGCGGGTACTACAACGGCTACTGGCCGCGACTGGCGAGCGCGTTCGCCGCGTACGTCAACGACGGGAACGCGGTCCCGCTGACGGAGGCGTACGAGCGGTACGGGGAGGCCGACGCCGCCGCCGACAACGGCTATTCGGTCTACACGGCCGTGCAGTGCCGGGACGCGGGCTGGCCCCGGGACTGGAACGTCTGGCGCAAGGACAGCTGGGACGTGCACGCCAAGGCGCCCTTCTCGACCTGGAACAACGCCTGGTACAACGCGCCCTGCGCGTTCTGGCCGGTGGACTCGCTCACCCCGCCGGACGTCAGCAACGACCAGGTGCCGCCGGTCCTCGTCCTCCAGGCCACGGACGACGCGGCGACGCCGTACGAGGGCGGGGTCGCCCTGCACCGGCTGCTGCGCGGCTCCAGCCTGGTCGTCGAGGAGGGCGGCGAGAACCACGGGGTGACCCTCAGCGGGAACGACTGCCTCGACGAGCACCTGGCCACCTACCTCGCCACGGGCAAGGTCCCGCGCGCGAAGGACGACGGCGAGGTCGACGCGGTCTGCGCGTCCCGCCCGGAACCGGAGCCGGCGCCGGCGGCACCCCCGGAGGAGAAGCAGAGCGGGATGCAGGCCGGGAAGCAGACCAGGGAGCGGGCCGGAACCCCCGCGAGCCGGTCCGTCACGGTTCCCGCCTCCGCCACCGCCCCCGCGAGCCGGTCCGTCACGGTTCCCGCCTCCGCCACCACCCCCGCCGAGCCCGCCGCCGCCGTCCTGCACGGGCTCCTCGGCCAGGTGCGCTGACACCGCAGCCCGACCACTGACAGCCTGCCGACAGCCCGCCCGCGACGCCCGCGCCCCTTGGGGCGCGGGCGTTGTCAGTGCCGTGCGCGAGGATGTGGGGCATGACCAGCCACCTCACCCATGTGCCCGCTCCCGAGGGCCTCGCCGCCAGCCCCCAGTACAGCCATGTCGTGTGGGGGACGGGCCGCTTCGTCGCGATATCCGGCCAGTGCGCGTTCGACGCCTCGGGCGCGGTGGTCGGGGAGGGCGACGCGGCGGCGCAGGCCCGTCAGGTCTTCGCGAATCTGGAGCGCTGCCTCGCCGCGGCGGGCGCCGGTTTCGCGGATGTGGTGAAGCTGACGTACTTCGTCACGGACGTGGCGCATCTGCCCGCGGTGCGGGACGCCCGGGACGCGTATTTCGCTGGGGCGCCGCTGCCCGCCAGCTCGGCGGTGCAGGTGTCGGCGCTGGTCCGTCCCGAACTGCTGCTGGAGATCGAGGCGTTCGCCCTCGTGCCGGAGCAGGCCTCGGCGGCGCCCGGCGAGGCCGGGGCGGGGCTCCGTCTGCTGCGCTGAGGGATCAGTCGGCGGCGCCCAGTCTCGCCAGTGACCGTTCGGCCGCCGCGCCGAGCCGGGGGTGCGGGAGCGCCGCTTCCAGGGCGGGACGGGCCCGGGGGTCGCCGAGGGTGCCGAGGCCCTCGACGCAGGCGAGGCCGACCCGCCAGTGGGGGTCGGCGGCCGGAAGGCGGCGTTCGAGGACGGCGATGAGGGCCGGGACGGACTCGGGGGCGCGGAGGTCGGCGAGCAGCCGGACCGGCAGCAGGGCGTAGGCGACGCGGAGTTCGTTGGTGGCGAGGGCGGCGGCGGCGCGGGCGGTGCGCGGGTCCCCGAGCCGGGTCAGGGCGTGGGCGGCCGTGACGCAGCGCTCCGGGTCGCGGTGGTTGAGGAGGAGGACGAGCGCCTCGAAGGCGCGCGGGTCGCGGGCGACTCCGAGTGCGTAGGCGGCGATCTCGCGGGCCCAGAGGGGCTGTCCGGGTGCGGTGAGGACGCGGTGCAGTTCTTCGGGGTCCTCGGTTCCGGCGAGTTCCGTGAATGCCTCCGGGACTTCTCCGGAGGCATTCTCGATCTCGTCCCGCAATCGATCGATCATCGAGCAGAATTCCGGATCCTCGGAGATTTCCATGAATCCGACCCTATCCGCGATCCAGATCACACTTTCCCAACTTGCCGGGACTGGCGCGCTCGTTACCGGCCGGTTAGTCTCAGGTGAGCGGGTCACCCCCCGCACTCCGCACAACGGCCTGGTGACGCAGCCGTTGTGTTCGCTGGTCGGTTCGGCAGTTTCGACGTGGCTCCGGGACAGAGTCCGTCGCCCCTTTTCCCAGGGCATCGCCCTTTCTCCGGGCAGAGCCCTCGCTCTTTCCCGCACCCTTTCGTGCGCGCACTGCCCTCAGTCGTCACTCTTCCTCCCAGGAGTCCCCTGATGGACACCCCTCTCTCCACCATCGCCGTCGTCGGTCTCGGCACCATGGGCACGGGTATCTCCGATGTCCTCGTCCGGGCGGGCCGCGAGGTCATCGGCATCGACATCAGCGACACCGCCGCCGCCCAGGCCGTCGCCGCCCTGGAGGCCTCCACCGCCCGCGCCGTGGCGCGCGAGCGGATCACCGAGGAGGAGCGGCAGGACGTGCTGGCCCGCTTCCGTACCTTCTCCGACCTCCAGGCCGCCGCCGAGGCCGATCTCGTGATCGAGGTCGTGCCCGAGTCGTACGAGGCCAAGCAGGAGGTCTTCCGCGCCCTGGACGGGATCGTCCGGCCCGGGACGATCCTGGCCACCGGCACCAACGCGCTGTCCGTGACCCGGCTCGCCGCCGACTCGGCGCACCCCGAGCGCGTCCTCGGCCTGCACTTCTTCACCCCGGTCCAGGCCATGAAGCTGGTCGAGGTGGTCTCCTCCGTGCTGACCGACCCGCGGGCCGTGGACGCCGTGACGCGGCTCGCCCAGGAGCTCGGCAAGGAGCCGGTGGCGGTCGGGGACCGGGCCGGTTTCATCGCGGACGGGCTGCTCTTCGGATACCTGAACCAGGCCGCCGCCATGTACGAGGCCAAGTACGCGTCCCGCGAGGACATCGACGCGGCGATGAAGATGGGCTGCGGTCTGCCCATGGGCCCGCTCGAACTGCTCGACCTGATCGGCGTGGACACCGCCCGTACGGTCCTGGAGGCCATGTACGCGGACTCGCACGACCGGCTGCACGCCCCCGCCCCGATCCTCAAGCAGCTCAGCGAGGCCGGTCTGACCGGCCGCAAGTCGGGCCGCGGCTTCTACACGTACGAAGCGCCCGGCTCCGGCGAGGTGGTGCGGGACGCGCTGACCCCGCTCGGCTCCGCCGAGGCAGCCGCGGGCCGTGAGGTCCGCTCGGTCGGCGTCGCCGGCTCGGGCACGATGGCCTCCGGCATCGCCGAGGTCTTCGCCAAGGCAGGGTACGAGGTCGTGCTCGCCGCCCGCTCCCAGGAGAAGGCGGACACGGCCAAGGCCCGGATCGCCAAGTCGCTGGCCCGCTCCGTGGACAAGGGCAGGATGACGGGCGAGGCGCGTGACGCGACGCTGGCCCTGATCACCCCGGCGGGCACGCTCGACGCCTTCGCCGAGGTCGATCTGGCGGTCGAGGCGGTCGCCGAGGACCTGGAGATCAAGCAGGAGCTGTTCACCCGGCTCGACAAGATCTGCAAGCCGGGCGCGGTGCTCGCCACCACGACCTCCTCGCTGCCGGTCATCGCCTGCGCCCGGGCCACCACGCGCCCGCAGGACGTCATAGGGATGCACTTCTTCAACCCCGCTCCGGCGATGAAGCTGGTCGAGATCGTCCGTACGGTGCTCACCGGCGACGATGTCCACACCACCGTCCGCGAGGTCACCGCGAAGATCCGCAAGCACCCGGTGGACTGCGGCGACCGGGCCGGGTTCATCGTGAACGCGCTGCTCTTCCCGTACCTGAACAACGCGATCAAGATGGTCCAGGACCACTACGCGACCCTGGACGACATCGACGCGGCGATGAAGCTGGGCGGCGGCTACCCGATGGGCCCGTTCGAGCTGCTCGACGTGGTCGGTCTGGACGTCTCCCTCGCGATCGAGCAGGTGCTGCACCGCGAGTTCCGCGACCCGGGCCTCGCCCCGGCCCCGCTCCTGGAGCACCTGGTGGCGGCCGGCTGCCTCGGCCGCAAGACGGGGCGCGGCTTCCGCGAATATGCCCGACGCTGAGCCGGGAACGGCCGGCTGGGGCGGTCTGCTGAGCCCCCGGGGCGCCGTCGGCGCCCCGGGGGTGCGCCCGCCCCCACCTGGGCACACTCCCCCTCCGATGCAGTACGTTCGGACCATGCCCAAGGCCGCGAAGACACCCCGTGCCACCTCCTCGTCCGACGCTCCGGAGAGCGCGGCGGGGACTCGTGCCGCCGCGCAGCGGCTCAAGATGCGCCGGGAGCTCGCCACCGCCGCGATGGAGCTCTTCGCGACCAAGGGGTACGAGGCCACCACGGTCGACGAGATCGCGGCCACGGCCGGGGTCGCCCGGCGGACCTTCTTCCGCCACTTCCGTTCCAAGGAAGAGGCGATCTTCCCCGATCACGACGACACCCTGGTCAGGGCGGAGGCGGTGCTGAACGCGGCGCCGCCGCACGAGCACCCGCTCGACACGGTGTGCCGGGGCATCAAGGAAGTCATGAAGATGTACGCGGGTTCGCCCTCGGTCTCCGTGGCGCGCTACCGGCTCACCCGTGAGGTACCGACCCTGCGGGAGCGGGAGATCGCCTCGGTGGCCCGCTACGAGCGGCTGTTCACCCGCTATCTCCTCGGGCACTTCGACGAGCGGGACCACCACGACGGCAACGACGACCCGCTGCTCGCCGAGGTGGCCGCGTCGGCGGTCGTGACGGCCCACAACCACGTGCTGCGGCGCTGGCTGCGGGCGGGCGGCGAGGGCGATGTGGAGACCCAGCTCGACCACGCCTTCGCGATCGTCCGGGATACCTTCGGCTCGGGCATAGGAGCGGGCCGTCCGGCCCCTTCCCCGGCCTCCTCCTCGCCGTCGCCGTCGCCCCTCTCCCCCTCCCGTGCCGTCGAGCCGGCTCCGGCCGTGCGGGCCTCCACCACCGGTGACGTGATGGTCGCGGTCGCCCGTACGGACGCATCTCTCGACGAGGTCATGCGGACGATCCAGCAGGCGCTGAAGCCCAGCTGACCCCTCTCCATGACGAAGGCCGCCCCTCTCCGGGGCGGCCTTCGTCCGTTTTCACCCCTGGTTCGATCGATCATCGCTCATCTGTGACCGGCAGATTGCATCTGAGTGAAATTGTTGGCACGCAGTGCCTTGTCAGGTGACACGGCGTGCCATACGTTGATGTTGTCCGGGTGGCCGGCGCGCAGAGTTCTCCTCGTGCGCCGACTGTCCCCACAAGCGATCGTGATTGTGCGCCCGGACGCCTGCGTCACAGGCACCCCCGCGCCTCACCCGGCGCCGCGCCACCGCACCACCCAGCCGAACCGACGGCACACCTCCACAGCAGCAGACTCCCCGCCGTAACCCTCAGGCGTCCTCCCCTCGGACGCTCATCGCCGGAGGCAACCCGTGAAGGAAATCCTGGCCGCGATCCAGTCGCAGGACTCCACGTCCGCCGACTTCGCGAACATCCCGCTCCCCGAGTCGTACCGTGCCGTCACCGTCCACAAGGACGAGGCGGAGATGTTCGCCGGGGTCGCCAGCCGCGACAAGGACCCGCGCAAGTCGCTCCACCTCGACGACGTCGCGCTCCCCGAGCTCGGCCCGGGCGAGGCCCTGGTCGCGGTCATGGCCAGCTCGGTCAACTACAACTCGGTCTGGACCTCGATCTTCGAGCCGGTGTCGACCTTCGGCTTCCTGGAGCGCTACGGCCGGCTCTCCGAGCTCACCAAGCGCCACGACCTGCCGTACCACGTGATCGGCTCCGACCTCGCGGGCGTCGTCCTGCGCACCGGCCCCGGCGTCAACGCCTGGCGGCCCGGCGACGAGGTCGTCGCGCACTGCCTCTCCGTAGAGCTGGAGTCCTCGGACGGCCACAACGACACGATGCTCGACCCCGAGCAGCGCATCTGGGGCTTCGAGACCAACTTCGGCGGCCTCGCCGAGATCGCGCTCGTCAAGTCGAACCAGCTGATGCCGAAGCCCGACCACCTCAGCTGGGAGGAGGCGGCGGCCCCCGGCCTCGTCAACTCCACCGCGTACCGCCAGCTGGTCTCCCGCAACGGCGCCGGGATGAAGCAGGGCGACAACGTCCTCATCTGGGGCGCGAGCGGCGGACTCGGCTCGTACGCCACACAGTTCGCCCTGGCCGGCGGCGCCAACCCGATCTGTGTCGTCTCCTCCCCCGAGAAGGCCGCGATCTGCCGGGCGATGGGCGCCGAGGCGGTCATCGACCGCAACGCCGAGGGCTACAGGTTCTGGAAGGACGAGCACAACCAGGACCCGCGCGAGTGGAAGCGCTTCGGCTCGAAGATCCGTGAGCTGACCGGCGGCGAGGACGTGGACATCGTCTTCGAGCACCCGGGCCGCGAGACCTTCGGCGCCTCCGTGTACGTCACCCGCAAGGGCGGCACCATCGTCACCTGCGCCTCCACCTCGGGCTACAACCACGAGTACGACAACCGCTACCTGTGGATGTCCCTCAAGAAGATCGTCGGCTCGCACTTCGCCAACTACCGCGAGGCGTGGGAGGCCAACCGCCTGGTCGCCAAGGGCAAGATCCACCCGACCCTGTCGAAGGTCTACTCCCTGGAGGACACCGGCCAGGCCGCCTACGACGTCCACCGCAACCTCCACCAGGGCAAGGTCGGCGTCCTCGCGCTGGCACCCCAGGAGGGCCTCGGCGTCCGCGACCCCGAGATGCGCGCCCAGCACATCGACGCCATCAACCGCTTCCGCAACATCTGAGCCCGGGACCATAGATGACTGAGCGTCAGAAGGACCGGCCGTGGCTCATGCGGACGTACGCCGGCCACTCGACCGCCGAGGCGTCCAACGAGCTGTACCGGCGCAACCTCGCCAAGGGTCAGACCGGCCTCTCGGTCGCGTTCGACCTGCCGACGCAGACCGGCTACGACCCCGACCACATCCTCGCCCGCGGCGAGGTCGGCCGGGTCGGCGTCCCCGTCTCGCACCTCGGTGACATGCGGCGGCTGTTCCAGGACATCCCCCTGGAGCAGATGAACACCTCGATGACCATCAACGCCACGGCGATGTGGCTCCTGGCGCTCTACCAGGTGGTCGCCGAGGAGCAGGGCGCGGACGTGACCCGGCTCCAGGGCACCACCCAGAACGACATCGTGAAGGAGTACCTGTCGCGCGGGACGCACGTCTTCCCGCCCGGCCCCTCGCTCCGCCTTACGACGGACATGATCGCGTACACGGTCAACCACCTCCCGAAGTGGAACCCGATCAACATCTGCAGCTACCACCTGCAGGAGGCCGGGGCCACCCCGGTCCAGGAGATCTCGTACGCGATGTCCACCGCGATCGCCGTGCTCGACGCGGTCCGCGACTCGGGCCAGGTCCCCGAGGAGCGCTTCGGCGAGGTCGTCGCCCGCATCTCCTTCTTCGTGAACGCGGGCGTCCGCTTCATCGAGGAGATGTGCAAGATGCGCGCCTTCGGCCGCATCTGGGACAAGATCACACTGGAGCGGTACGGGATCGAGAACCCCAAGCAGCGCCGGTTCCGCTACGGCGTGCAGGTCAACTCGCTCGGACTCACCGAGGCCCAGCCGGAGAACAACGTCCAGCGGATCGTCCTGGAGATGCTGGCCGTCACCCTCTCCAAGGACGCCCGCGCGCGGGCCGTGCAGCTGCCCGCCTGGAACGAGGCGCTGGGTCTGCCCCGGCCCTGGGACCAGCAGTGGTCGCTCCGCATCCAGCAGGTCCTGGCCCATGAGTCCGACCTGCTGGAGTACGAGGACATCTTCGCCGGCTCGCATGTGATCGAGGCCAAGGTCGACTCGCTCGTCCAGGAGTGCCTGGCCGAGATCGAGCGGATCCAGGAGATGGGCGGCGCGATGGCCGCCGTCGAGTCCGGCTACCTCAAGTCGCAGCTCGTCTCCTCGCACGCCGAGCGGCGCGCCCGGATCGAGAACGGCGACGAGAAGATCATCGGCGTCAATATCTTCCAGGCGACCGAGGAGAACCCCCTCACCGCCGACCTGGACACCGCGATCATGACCGTGGACCCGGCGGTCGAGGCCCGGGTGGTCGGCTCGCTGACCACCTGGCGGGACAACCGCTACCAGCCGCCGTTCAACCACCCGCGCCCCTGCAAGGCCCTGGAGCGCCTCAAGGAGGCCGCGCGGGGCACGGGCAACCTGATGGAGGCCACCCTGGAGTGCGCCCGCGCCGGTGTCACCACCGGCGAGTGGACCGGGGCCCTGCGCGAGGTGTTCGGCGAGTTCCGCGCCCCCACGGGCGTCTCCTCCGCCCCGGTCGCGGTGACGGCCGAGGCCGGCACCCCGCTGGCCCTCGTCCGGGAGAAGGTCACCAGGACCGCCGACGAGCTCGGTGTCGGGCGGCTGCGCCTCCTGGTCGGCAAGCCCGGTCTGGACGGGCACTCCAACGGGGCCGAGCAGATCGCCGTACGCGCGCGTGACGCCGGTTTCGAGGTGGTCTACCAGGGCATCCGGCTGACCCCCGAGCAGATCGTCGACGCGGCCCTCGCCGAGGACGTGCACTGCGTGGGTCTGTCGATCCTCTCCGGCTCGCACGCCGAGCTGGTCCCGGACGTCCTCGACCGCCTCCGTGAGGCGGGCGCGACCGACGTACCGGTCATCGTCGGCGGGATCATCCCGAACGCCGACGCCACCGAACTGAAGCGCGCGGGCGTGGCCGCCGTCTTCACACCGAAGGACTTCGGTATCACGGAGATCATCGGACGTATCGTCGATGAGATCCGGACAGCCCACAAGCTCAGCCCCCTTGAAAGTACGGAGGTCCTCGCATGACCAGCCCTGTGAACCGGCTCCGCCCCCGCCGCTCCTGCCTGGCGGTCCCCGGCTCCAACCCGCGCTTCCTGGAGAAGGCCCAGGGCCTCGCGGCCGACCAGGTCTTCCTGGACCTGGAGGACGCGTGCGCCCCGCTGGCCAAGCCCGAGGCCCGGCACACCATCGTGAAGTTCCTCAACGAGGGCGACTGGACCGGCAAGACCCGCGTGGTCCGCGTCAACGACTGGACGACCCACTGGACGTACCGTGACGTCGTCACCGTCGTCGAGGGCGCCGGCCAGAACCTCGACTGCATCATGCTGCCGAAGGTCCAGGACGCCCAGCAGATCGTGGCGCTCGACCTGTTGCTGACGCAGATCGAGAAGACGATGGGCTTCGAGGTCGGCAAGATCGGCATCGAGGCGCAGATCGAGAACGCCCAGGGCCTCACGAACGTCAACGCCATCGCGCAGGCCTCCCAGCGCGTCGAGACGATCATCTTCGGCCCGGCCGACTTCATGGCCTCCATCAACATGAAGTCGCTGGTCGTGGGCGAGCAGCCGCCCGGCTACCCGGCGGACGCGTACCACCACATCCTGATGAGCATCCTGATGGCGGCCCGCGCCAACAACCTCCAGGCGATCGACGGCCCCTACCTCCAGATCCGCAACCAGGAGGGCTACAAGGCCGTCGCGCAGCGCGCCGCCGCCCTCGGTTTCGACGGCAAGTGGGTGCTGCACCCGGACCAGGTCGCCGCCGCGAACGAGATCTTCTCGCCCTCGCAGGAGGACTACGACCACGCGGAGCTGATCCTCGACGCGTACGACTACTACACCTCCGAGGCCGGCGGGAAGAAGGGCTCCGCGATGCTCGGCGACGAGATGATCGACGAGGCCTCCCGCAAGATGGCCCTGGTCATCTCCGGCAAGGGCCGTGCCGCCGGCATGCAGCGCACCTCCAAGTTCGAGATCCCGGAGGCCTGAGCCCGATGCAGTTCGGCCGCACCTACGAAGAGTTCGAGATCGGTGCTGTGTACAAGCACTGGCCCGGGAAGACGGTCACCGAGTACGACGACCATCTCTTCTGTCTGCTGACGATGAACCACCATCCGCTGCACATGGATGTGAACTACGCCGAGAACACGACGGACTTCGGCAAGAACGTCGTCGTCGGCAACTACATCTACTCGCTGCTGCTCGGCATGTCGGTGCCGGACGTCTCCGGCAAGGCCATCGCCAACCTGGAGATCGAGTCGCTGCGGCACGTGGCGCCGACCTTCCACGGCGACACGATCTACGGCGAGACCACGGTCCTCGACAAGACCCCGTCCAAGTCGAAGAACGACCGCGGCATCGTCTACGTCGAGACCAAGGGCTACAAGCAGGACGGCACCCTGGTGTGCGTCTTCCGCCGCAAGGTGATGGTCCCCACGGAGACGTACATCAAGGAGCGCGGCGGCGAGCAGCCCGGCCGCCCCGAGCTGATCGAGCCCGCCAAGAAGACGGAGAAGTAGCCATGGCCCGACTCGCCCAGACCGCCGGGCTCACGGACGTCCAGCAGGAGATCCTCAAGACCGTCCGGGAGTTCGTCGACAAGGAGATCATCCCGGTCGCCACCGAGCTGGAGCACCGCGACGAGTACCCCCAGCAGATCGTCGACGGGCTCAAGGAGCTCGGTCTGTTCGGTCTGATGATTCCCGAGGA
The DNA here is from genome assembly GCF_036634195.1 of Streptomyces sp. P9-A4. NCBI lineage: Bacteria > Bacillati > Actinomycetota > Actinomycetes > Kitasatosporales > Streptomycetaceae > Streptomyces > Streptomyces sp. P9-A4. The sequence goes on along the minus strand of NZ_JAZIFY010000001.1, from coordinate 6,330,636 downwards.
GTACGGGGGTCTGGGTGAGTCGCTGCTCACCTACGCGCTGTGCGTGGAGGAGATCGCGCGTGGCTGGATGTCGGTCTCCGGCATCATCAACACCCACTTCATCGTGGCGTACATGCTGAAGCAGCACGGCACCCAGGAGCAGAAGGACCACTTCCTTCCGCGGATGGCGGCCGGCGAGACGCGTGGCGCGTTCTCGATGTCGGAGCCGGGTCTCGGTTCGGACGTGTCGGCCATCACGTCGAAGGCGGTGAAGGACGGCGAGGAGTACGTCCTGAACGGCCAGAAGATGTGGCTGACGAACGGCGGCACCTCGTCGCTGGTGGCCGTCCTGGTGCGAAGTGACGAAGGACACCCGGAGGGCACCGCCCCCCACAAGTCGATGACGACCTTCCTCGTCGAGAAGGAGCCCGGCTTCGGAGAGGTCCGTCCCGGACTCACCATCCCCGGGAAGATCGACAAGATGGGTTACAAGGGCGTCGACACGACGGAACTCATCATGGACGGACTACGCATTCCGGCCAATCGGGTCCTCGGCGGCGTCACCGGCCGAGGGTTTTACCAAATGATGGACGGCGTCGAGGTCGGTCGCGTCAATGTGGCGGCCCGTGGCTGTGGTGTCGCTCAGCGTGCTTTCGAACTCGGTGTCTCATATGCCCAGCAACGTCACACTTTCGGTAAGGCCATCGCTCAGCACCAGGCGATTCAGTTCAAGCTCGCCGAGATGGCTACCAAGGTCGAGGCCGCCCATGCGATGATGGTGAACGCAGCACGCAAAAAGGACTCCGGGGAACGAAACGACCTCGAAGCAGGGATGGCGAAGTACCTCGCCTCCGAGTACTGCAAGGAGGTCGTCGAGGATGCCTTCCGCATTCACGGTGGTTACGGGTTCTCGAAGGAGTACGAGATCGAGCGCCTCTACCGCGAGGCGCCGATGCTTCTCATCGGTGAAGGTACCGCCGAGATCCAGAAAATGATCATTGGTCGTCGGCTGCTCGAGGAGTACCGATTCCAGGGTTGATTGTCGGTTTCGGGTCGGTTTGGCCGCGAAGAAGATCACACCCTGTGTTCGCCTTCCGGCCGCCGACTCGGTTCCTGGCTTACCCAGTTGCGCCCCGCAACCGATAACATCGCGGGAAAGCCGCCGTCCCCCGTTGCCAGTGCGGCATCATCCGCTACGAAGGTCATCCATGCCCCACAGCCAAACCTCTGCACACCGCGACAGCCTCACCGGCGTACGCCTCGCGCGCGGAGCATCGCCGTGGCTTCTGCCGACCGTCGCCACCGCGGCGCTCAGCCTCGTGCGCGCCCGCAAGTCCAGGCGCGCCGCGGCCATCGCCGTGCCGGCCACCGCACTCGCGGCCGGCATGCTGTGGTTCTTCCGCGACCCCGAGCGCGAGATCGCTCAGGGCCGGGTCATCTCCCCCGCCGACGGTGTGGTGCAGAGCATCATGCCGTGGAAGGACGGACGCACCCGGGTCGCCATCTTCATGAGCCCGCTGAACGTCCACGTCAACCGCGCGCCGCTGGCCGGCACCGTGACGTCCGTGGAGCACATCCCCGGCGGGTTCGTCCCGGCGTTCAACAAGGAGAGCGAGAACAACGAGCGCGTTGTCTGGCACTTCGACACCGAGCTCGGCGACATCGAGATGGTCCAGATCGCGGGCGCCGTCGCCCGGCGGATCGTGCCGTACATCCCGCAGGGGACGAAGGTCGAGCAGGGTGACCGTATCGGTCTGATCCGCTTCGGCTCGCGCGTCGACATCTACCTCCCCGAGGGTGTCGAGGTCGCCGTCGAGGTCGGCCAGGCCACCACAGCGGGGGTGACTCGCATTGACCGTGATTGATCCCGACACACGGGCCGCCGACTGGGTCGCCGGCACCGATGCGGAAGCGGCCGAAGAGGCCGAGGAGATGCCGCTGTCGTTGAGGCTGTCCATAGCGGACGCCCTCACGCTCGGTAACGCCACGTGTGGGTTCATGGCGGTGTACTTCACCACCACCGGAATCCTCATCCCGCACCTGACGGGCAGCACCGAGACCGGCATGGCGCGCAACAGCGCCGCCACCGCCGTCATCCTGATGCTGTGCGCGGCGATCTTCGATCTCTTCGACGGGATCGTGGCCCGCAAGCTGCGCTCCTCGCCCATGGGTGCCGAGCTCGACAACCTGTCGGACCTGATCAGCTTCGGTCTGGCCCCGGCCTACTTCGTGCTGGTGTACGGGATGGTCGCGGACGACGCGCAGCAGAAGGTCTCGGCGGTCGCCGCGATCGTGGTGCTGCTCGCGGTGGTGCTGAGGCTCGCGAGATTCTCCTGCGTGACGATGAAGGACGGCATGTTCCAGGGCATGCCGAGCCCCTTCGGCGCGCTGACGGTGGTCTCGATCGTGCTCCTCGAGCTGCCGTTCATCCCGACGCTGCTCGCGATCATCGGTGTCGCCTGGCTGATGGTGAGCCGGGTCGAGTACCCCAAGCCGCGGGGTGTCCTCGCGGTGGCGATGCTCAGCTGGATCGTCGGCGCGATGGGCATGCTGGCGGCCTGGGCGTTCGACGCCCCGGGCGGGCAGTTCCTGCTCCAGACCGGTTGCGCGCTCCAGGTCGTGATGGGCGCCGTGATCCCCCTCTTCGCGACGGCCCGTCGGGTGAACACCTTCCGCGGCAACCGGCGTGAGAACCGGGAGGCGCGGGCGGCCCAGCTGCCGTAGCGCACGATGTGAACGTACGAGAAGGGCCCCGGAGGCGCATCGCCTCCGGGGCCCTTTCGTGTGCCCGGGGCCGGGAACTAGCCGAGCCGCTTGTAGTAGAGCGTGGTCGGGCGCAGGACGCCCGACGGGTCGGCGGCGAAGTCCGGGATCGTGCCGGCGGCCGTCCAGCCCGCGCCCCGGTAGAGGCGCTCGGCCGGGCTGTCGGTCTGGGTGTCCAGGACGAGCAGGGTGAGGCCGGTGGCGGCGGCGTGGGCCTCTGCGGTGGCGAGCAGCCGGTACCCGAGGCCGCGGCCCCGGGCCGAGCGGTGCACCAGGAGGCGGGCGATCTCGCCCCGGTGCCCGCCGTTGGCCGCGCCCACACGGACGAGGGTGACGACACCGGTCAGGCGCCCGTCCGGGCCGCGGGCCGCCCAGACCTCCCGGACACCCGCCTGGGCCTCGTCGGCGACGCCCGCCCACCAGGCGGCCGCCTCGGCCGGGTCCAGGGGCGCAGGGAAGCCCACGGAGGCGCCGCCGTCCACGGCGTCCACGAGGAGCGCGGCGAGACCGTCGGCCGCGTGCGCCCGTACCGCCTCGGGGGACAGCCGCTCGACGGCGTCGAGCGGCTTCTCCAGACAGAGGAGGTCCGGCCGGTCGTCCCAGGGATCCACGGTGGCGAAGCCGAGGCCGCGGTAGAGGGCGAGCGGCTCGTCCCGCCAGGACCAGACCGTGAGGCGCACGGCGGGCGCCCCGGAGGCGGCGGCCCGGCGCAGGGCCTCGGCCATGAGCGCCTTGGCGAGGCCCTTCCGGCGGGCCTCGGGCATCACCCAGAGCCGCTTGATCTCGGGGGCGCGGCCCTCGCGGGTGGCCTTGAGGACCACGCAGCCGACGGGCTCGTCCCCGCCGGGCGGGGTGGCGAGCAGGACGGTGTCGGCGGCGAAGGCGGCGGCCGGATCCTCGGCCTCGGCCCGGTATACGGCCGGGAGTGCGGCGACCGTCGCCACGGCCGTCCCCTTCTCGGCCTGGTTGACCAGGTGGTACGCGGCGAGCAGGTCGGGAAGGCGGGGGTGGGAGCGGTTCTCGTCGATGCGTGGGTTCACGAGGCCCTAGCTTCACACCGGCATGTTTCCGGGACGTGAAGATCTTCTGGCCCGGGCCCGGGGTCCCCGGCGCCGGAGCGCCGAGGGTGCGGGGGTGCCGTGAGGGCCCGGCATCAAAGGGCGCGCCCCCGGACGGCCCTGTCGCGCCGCGGGCTCTACTCCAGGAAGTCCCGGGCGATTCGGGCCGCCGTGTCCTCCAGGAGCGGGCCCGCGTTCGCGATGCACTTCGCCGTGTCCGGTTCCAGGTCCGTGAGGGCGTACGCGCGGCGGATGCCGGCGGTTCCCAGGGCCTCCGGCGGGAGGGCCAGACGGCCGCAGACCGCGACGACCTCCTTGCCGGCGGCGCGGGCCGCCGCGGCGACGCCCGCCGGGGCCTTGCCGTGCAGGGTCTGCTCGTCGAGCGAGCCCTCGCCGGTGATGACGAGCGTCGCGCGCTCAAGGGCGGGGGCGAAGCCGAGGACGTCCAGCATCAGTTCGATGCCGGGTCGGAAGCTCGCGCCGAGGATGAGCGCGCCGTAGCCGATGCCGCCCGCGCCGCCCGCGCCCGGGGCGAGGGCCGCCTCGGCCGCCTTGGGGCCGATCGCCTTCTCCAGGACGGTGGCGAAGTGGGCGAGGGCCGTGTCCAGCGTGCGGACGTCGTCCGGGGTGGCGCCCTTCTGCGGTCCGTAGACGGCGGGGGCGCCCTTGGGGCCGGTCAGCGGGTTGTCGACGTCGCTGGCGAGGATCAGGTCGACCGTCTCGAAGCGGGGGTCGAGACCGCTGAGGTCGGCGGTGGCGAGACCGGCGAGGGCCGCGCCGCCGGGGCCCACGGGCTGACCGTCCGCGTCGAGGAGACGCGCGCCGAGCGCGGCGAGCATGCCGGCGCCGCCGTCGGTGGTGGCGCTGCCGCCGACGCCGAAGACGACGGTGGTCGCACCGGCGTCCAGGGCCGCGCGGAGCAGCTCACCGGAGCCGTACGTGGTGGCTGTGAGCGGGGCGAACAGACCGGCCGGGAGGAGCTGGAGGCCCGAGGCCTCCGCCATCTCGACGACGGCGGTGGTGCCGCGCAGCGCGAACGCCGCGGTGACCGGTTCGCCGACCGGCCCCGTCACCCGCACCTCGTGCCGTTCGAATCCGGCCGCGACGGCCGCCGCGACGGTGCCGTCGCCGCCGTCGGCGACGGGCAGGGTCTCCACCGTCAGCTCCGGGACGACCCGTCGCAGTCCTGCTGTGACCCGCTCCGCGACCTGCACGGCCGTGAGCGAGCCCTTGAACTTGTCGGCCGCCACCAGCACGTGAGCGACCTGAGTTGCTGCTCCGTCCGTCACCTTGCATCCCTTGCTTTCGAACGTGCAGTCGCGCCGAGGCCGACCCTATCCGTACCGCCGGACGGCGTGCCACCCCCGGATCGGCCCATATTTCGCACCATAGTGGGGTCACATGAGTACGGAACCGATGGAACGGGGCCAGATGGACCCGCCCGACCAGCACGCGCCCGACGGCAAGGTCATCGGGATCGGAGTGGCTGCCGTCGTCGCCGTCGTCGCCTGGGCCGCCCTGGGCGAGGATTCCTTCGACAGCGCCTCGTCCACGGCCCTGCGGTGGGTCCTGGCCAACTTCGCGTGGCTGTTCGTCGTCGCCGCCGACACCTTCCTGGTGCTGTGCGTGGCGATCGCGCTGAGCCGGTTCGGCCGGATCAGGCTGGGTCCGGACGACTCGGAGCCCGAGTTCACCAATCTGGCGTGGATCGCGATGATGTTCAGCGCCGGCATGGGCATCGGTCTGATGTTCTACGGGGTCGGGGAGCCGCTCCAGCACTATCTGAGCCCTCCCCCGGCCAGCGGCGCCCCGGCGCGTACCGGTGCGGCCGCCCTGACGGCGATGGAGTACTCGTTCTTCCACTGGACGCTGACCCCGTGGGCGATCTACGGCATCGCCGGGCTCGCGCTCGCGTACGCGGGCTTCCGCAAGGGCCGCGGCAACCGGCTGAGCGCGGCGTTCGTGCCGTTGATGGGGGTCCGGCGGGCGGAGTCCTGGCCGGGCAAGGCGATCGACCTGCTCGCGGTGTTCGCGACGGTCTTCGGCACGGCGACGAGTCTGGGGCTCGGCACGCTCCAGGTCGCCGAGGGCCTGAACCTGACGATGAGCGTGGAGAACTCGACCGCCACCCAGCTGATCATCATCGTGGCGCTGTCGGCGGCCTTCGTCCTCTCGGCGTTCTCCGGGCTCCACAAGGGCGTGAAGTGGCTCTCCACGATCAACATCGTGCTCGCGGCCTGTCTGATGCTGTTCGTGTTCCTGCTCGGCCCGACCGTCTACATCCTGGACACCATCCCCGCCTCCGTCGGAGGCTATCTGGACCAGCTGCTCCCGATGGCGAGCCGCACCGGCGCCTTCACCGACCGTGCCTGGCTGGGCACGTGGACGATCTTCTACTGGGCGTGGTGGCTGTCCTGGGCGCCGTTCGTCGGCACCTTCATCGCCCGGATCTCGCGCGGCCGGACCATCCGGGAGTTCCTGATGGGCGTGCTGCTCGTGCCGTCCGGGGCGACGGTGATCTGGTTCTGCGTGATGGGCGGCACGGCGATCCGGCTGGAGTCCACGGGCGCGGCGGACCTGGCGACGGCGGTCAAGGACGGGGCGGAGGCGTCGCTGTTCGCGATGCTGGAGGCGCTGCCGATCGGCACGGTCACCTCGGTCATCGCGATGCTGCTCGTCATGACGTACTTCGTCACGAGCGCGGACTCGGCCTCGCTGGTCATGGGTTCGCTGACGAGCCGCGGCTCGCTGCACCCGCCGACCTGGCTGGTGGTGACCTGGGGCGTCCTGATGGCCGCGGTGGCGGCGGTGCTGCTGGTGGTGGGCGGGCTGAGCTCGCTCCAGACGGCGACGATCCTGGTGGCGCTGCCGTTCGTCCTGGTGATGCTGGTGCTGTGCTTCGCCCTCCTGAAGGAGCTGCGGGAGGACCCGGGCGCGGGCCCGGCCCGGCACCACGCGCTGCACGGCCTCGGGGACGCGGTGCGGGCGCTGGTCGGGGAGGCGATGACGGAGCAGGGCGGCGACCGCCACCGGCGGCTGCGCCGGGCGGCGAAGTCGAACACGGACATCGAGTCGCCGGAGCACGAGGGCTGAGCGGCCCGGGCGGCAGACCGGCGGGAGCAGGTGATCGGCGGGAGCGGGTGACCGTGGGCGGGTGAGCGGCGGGTCCCCGCCCCATCGGACCGTGCCACCCATCGCGCCCCGCCGCGCGCGCCACCGCCCCGTTCGGTACACCGGAGGTATGGGCCTCACGCGCGCGGAACTCGCCGACCGGATCCTGGGCGGCTGGACGGGCCGGATCGCCGGGAACATGCTGGGCAAGCCCGTGGAGCAGGGCGAGCACTGGACCCGGGAGCGCATCGACGCGTATCTGCGTCTGACCGGCGCGCTCCCCCTGACGGACTACCTCCCTCCCCCTCCCCCCGGCGCGGCGAGCTTCGAGCTGCGCCCCGAGTGGGAGCGGTGTGTGCGCGGCGGGATCGACGGGAGCTGCCGGGACGACGACATCGACTGGTCGATCCTCGGACTGCACCTCCTGGAGGCGTACGGCTCCGGCTTCACGACCGAGCAGGTGGGCCGGGAGTGGCTGCTGCGGCTGCCGTACCTCCAGACCTTCACGGCCGAGCGGGCCGCGTACCGGAACCTCGTCGACGGGCTGCGGCCGCCGCTGACGGCCACGTACGACAATCCGTACCAGGAGTGGATCGGCGCGCTGATCCGCGCCGACGCGTACGGCTGGACCTGTCCGGGCGATCCGCGCCGGGCGTCCTCGCTGGCGCGGCGGGACGCGGTCCTCTCGCACACCGGGAACGGGGTGTACGGGGCGATGTGGGCGGCGGCGCTGATCGCGGCGGCCTTCACCGCACCGGACGTCGGGTCGGCCCTGGAGACATCCCTCGAAGGGATTCCGGCGGGCAGCAGGCTCGCCAGGACCGTACGGGACACGGCGGCGCTGTACGAGGCGGGGCTCGACTGGTCGACCACGCTCACCACCCAGGCGGAGCGTACGGCGGGGCTCGGCTGGATCCATGTCGTCCCCAACGCCGCCGTGCTGACCGCCGGACTCCTGTACGGGGAGGGGGACTTCACCCGCACGATCGCGCTGACCGTGCGGGGCGGTCTGGACACGGACTCCAACGGCGCGACGGCCGGTTCGGTGGCGGGGGTGATGTGCGGCGCGGCGGCGGTCCCGCCGCGCTGGTCGGCGCCGCTGCGGGACCGGGTGAGCAGCGCGGTCCTCGGCTTCGACGGCATCCGGATCAGCGAACTGGCGGAACGGACGCTGCGGTTGGCCGAGCGGGCGGGGTGAGGGGGCGGAGTGAGGGGGCGGCTCGCTCCGTACCCGCGTGACGCCGTCAGCCACCCCGCTCAGAAGAGGGCGTCCGGTTCCGCCGTACCCGATTCGAAGGCGAGCAGCCGCTGCTTGCGGTCGAGCCCGCCGCCGTATCCGGTGAGGCCGCCGCCCGCCCCGACCACCCGGTGGCAGGGGACGATGATGCCGACGGGGTTCTTTCCGTTGGCGAGGCCCACGGCCCGGGAGGCGCCGGGGTTGCCCAGTTCCTCGGCGAGTTCGCCGTACGTCCGGGTCTCCCCGTACGGGATGCGGCACAGCTCGGCCCAGACCCGCAGCTGGAACTCGGTGCCGATCAGGTGCAACGGCAGGTCGAACTCGGTGAGTTCGCCGGCGAAGTACGCGTCGAGCTGGCGGACCGCCTCCCCGAAGGGGCGCGGGTCGGGCTCGCCGAAGGTCTCCTCGGGCGGGCGGTGGCGCTGACCGGTCATGTGGACGCGGCTGAGGACGCCGTCGACGGCGACGAGGGTCAGCGGCTCGTACGGACTGTCCACGACGGTGTGCCGGACGGTGGGGGCCATGGCGGTTCAGTGTCCTTCGCTGGGCATGAGGTTGATCGGGTGGTCGTCGGTCGCCCACAGATACTGAACGGCGTAGGCGCGCCAGGGGCGCCAGTGCGCCGCGCCGGCGGTGAGGGCGGCCGGGGTTCCGGGCAGGCCGAGGCCTTCGGCGGCGCGGCGGACGCCGAGGTCGCCGGGGAGGAAGGCGTCGGGGTCGCCGAGGGCCCGCATGGCGATGATCTCGGTGGTCCAGGGGCCGAATCCGGGAAGGGCGAGCAGCCGGGCGCGGGTCTTCTCGCGGTCCTCGGCGGGGCCGAGGGAGAGGGAGCCGTCCGCGAGGGCGCGGACCAGGGTGAGGAGGGTGGTGCGGCGGCTGCGGGGCAGGGCGAGGGTCTCGGGATCGAGGGCGGCGAGCGCCTCGGGGCCCGGGAAGAGGTGGGTGAGACCGCCCTCGGGGTCGTCGACGGGGGTGCCGTACGCGGTGACGAGCCGGGCGGCGTGGGTGCGGGCGGCGGCGGTGGAGACCTGCTGGCCGAGGACCGCCCGTACGGCGAACTCGTCGGGGTCGACGGTCCCGGGCACCCGGCGGCCGGGCGCCGAGTCCACGATCGGCGCGAGCAGCGGGTCGGCGCGCAGCCGCTCGTCGACGGCCACGGGGTCGGCGTCGAGATCGAGGAGGCGACGGCAGCGGCTGATCGCCTGGGTGAGGTCGCGGGGGTCGGTGAGGGAGAGACGGCAGGCGATGTGGTCGGCGCGGGGCGCGAGGGCCACGATGCCGTGCCCGTAGGGGAGGCTCAGGGTCCGCCGGTAGGCGCCGTCCCGCCACTCCTCCACGCCGGGGACGGCGGTCGCGGCGAGGTGGCCGAAGAGGTTGGAGGGTTCGAGGGGGGTGCGGAACGGCAGCCGCAGACTGATCACACCGGGGGTGGCGGCGGCGGTTCCGGCGCCGCCGGCCCTGCGGGCGGCGCGGGCGCGGAGTTCGCCGGGGGTCAGCGCGAAGACCTCACGGACGGTGTCGTTGAAGGTGCGGATGGAGGCGAAGCCGGCCGCGAAGGCGATCTCGCCGAGGGGCAGCAGGGTCGTCTCGATCAGGACCCGGGCGGTCTGGGCGCGCTGCGCGCGGGCCAGGGCGAGCGGCCCGGCGCCGAGTTCCGCGAGGAGCTGGCGTTCGATCTGACGGGTGGACCAGCCGAGCCGCCGGGCCAGCCCGGGGACGCCCTCCCGGTCGACGACCCCGTCCTGGATGAGGCGCACGGCGCGGGCGACGGCGTCGGCGCGGACGTTCCACTCGGGCGAGCCGGGGCTGGTGTCGGGGCGGCACCGCTTGCAGGCCCGGAATCCGGCGCGCTGGCAGGACGCGGCGCTGGGGTGGAACTCCATGTTCTCGGGCTTGGGAGGGACGACCGGACAGCTCGGCCGGCAGTAGATCCGGGTCGTACGGACGGCGGTGAAGAACACGCCGTCGAACCGGGCGTCCTTCGACTGGACGGCCCCGACGCAGCGCTCGGTGTCGGTGTGCATGGTTCAAGGATCGGGGACGGACGGCCCATGGGCTGGCGAGAAAACGACATGGACCTCCGTCCCCGGCCGGTGGGCTCAGCCGGTGACCGTCCGGTAGTGGGTGGTCAGCCGGCCGTCCTCGCCGAGCTCCCCGGTGACGAGGACGGCAGCAGGCTCGTACGGCAGGTCCTCCGGGTGGCGGAGGACCGCGCGGGTCCGGTCGGCGCTGCGCGGTCCCCCGTCGACATGGATGTCGCCGACATGGGCGATGGCGATCGTGCGACGCGGCCCTCCGCTGCCGCCGGGGGCCTACCGCCCGCCCACCGGGCCGACGTACGTGCCGGGGCGAGTGGCCGCGTCCTGGCGCAGGACCGAGGAGAAGTCCCAGGTCAGCGTGGTCGAGTGGGTCTCACCGGGCGGGGTGACGACAATCTTCCTCGGCTTGAACTCGACGCTGCCGCTCGCCGGGTCGTACGACAGGTACGTGATGGTGAAGCTGGTCGAGGCCCCGGGCGCCAGCGTGACCTGCCGGGGCTTCTGGGAGGTCTGCCGGGTGAGCGACCAGGTGTCGTCGCCGACGAGGTCGACGCCCGGGTAGCCGTTCAGCAGGCAGGTGGCGCCGCCCTTGTTGGTCAGGGCGACGACGACCGCGCCCTGCTCGCCGACGGACTGGGCGCCGCTGCCGGGCGCGACCGCGAAGCCCAGGCCGGCGGTGGTGCAGCGCGTCGCCGCCCCGGAGCCGCCGGAACCGGAACCGGAACCCGACCCGCCGGACGTCCCGCCGGACGCCGAACCGGACGCCGAACCGGACGTCGTACCGCCGGAGGAACCGCCCGAGGAGGACGTACCCCCCGACGACGTACCGCCCGAGGAGGAACCGCCCGACGACGTGCCGCCGGTGGCCGCGGCGGACGAGGACGACGAGGCGGACGGTGCCGGGGCCGAGGACGCACCGGGCCCCGCCGAACTGCCGCTCGCCGACCCGCTCGACGAGGGGCCGGAGCAGCCCGTCAGGGCGAGGCCGCACACGAGCGCGACGGTGGAAAGGACCGGAACACGAAGACCACGCAAGGCTGGAACTCCCCCGTTGGTGTGCCGCGTTCGAGCGGCACAAGATCACTTGTCGGCACACGATCACATGCCGCTACACGGTCGGCCGCACCGGCGCGCCGGACTATTCGAACCGCGTGGTGTCCCCGGCCCCACGGCGCAGGATCTCGGGCTCACCACTGGAGAAGTCGACGACAGTGGTGGGTTCGGTTCCACAGTCGCCGGAATCCACCACCGCGTCGACCTGGTGGTCGAGCCGCTCCTTGATCTCCCAGCCCTGGGTGAGCGGCTCGGACTCGTCGGGCAGCAGGAGGGTGCTGGAGAGCAGCGGCTCGCCGAGTTCGGCCAGCAGCGCCTGGGTGACGACATGGTCGGGGATACGGACGCCGACCGTCTTCTTCTTGGGGTGGAGGAGCTGGCGCGGCACCTCCTTCGTCGCGGGCAGGATGAAGGTGTACGGGCCGGGAGTCGCCGCCTTGACCGCGCGGAAGACGTCGTTGTCGATGTGCACGAGCTGGCCCAGCTGGGCGAAGTTCTGGCACATGAGCGTGAAGTGATGCCGTTCGTCGAGGTCGCGGATCGCACGGATGCGGCTGATGCCGTCCCGGCTGCCGAGGCGGCTGCCGAGCGCGTAACAGGAATCCGTGGGGTACGCGACGAGCGCCCCGTTCCGGATGCTGTCGGCCACCGCTGCGATGGTGCGCGACTGGGGGTTGTCGGGGTGCACGTCGAAGTACTTCGCCATGGGGACAGTCTATTTTCGCAGCCGGCGCCAGACCGCCTTCGCCGCGTTGTGGCCGGACATGCCGTGCACACCGGGTCCCGGCGGGGTCGCGGAGGAGCAGAGGAAGACCGCCGGGTGCGGGGTGGCGTAGGGGCGGAGCGAGAGGGTGGGGCGCAGCAGGAGCTGGAGGCCGCGGGCGGCTCCGCAGGCGATGTCGCCGCCGACGTAGTTGGCGTTGCGCGCGGCGAGCTCGGGGGGTCCCGCGGTGGCGCGGGCCAGGACGCGGTCGCGGAAGCCGGGGGCGAAGCGCTCGATCTGACGCTCGACCGCCTCGGTGAGGTCGCCGGTCCAGCCGTTCGGCACATGGCCGTACGCCCAGAACACGTGCTTGCCCTCGGGGGCGCGGCTCGGGTCGACGAGGCTGGGCTGCGCGGTGATGAGGAAGGGGGCGTCGGGGGCGGTGCCGGAGGAGGCCTGGCGCAGGGCGGTGCCGATCTCTCCGGCGGTGGGGCCGATCTGTACGGTGCCGGCGCGCCGGGCTTCCTCGGCGGTCCACGGCACGGGGCCGTCCAGGGCGTAGTCGACCTTGAAGGCGCTCGCGCCGTACTTGTAGTGGTCGTAGTGGCCGCCGAAGCGCGCGATCCGGGCGAGGGCGGTCGGCGAGGTGTCGAAGACGTAGGCGCGGGCCGGGGGGAGGTCGTCGAGCCGCTTGACCTCGAAGTCCGTGTGGACGGCGCCGCCGAGGTCCTTGAGGTAGGCGGTGAGGGCGTCGGAGATGGACTGGGAGCCGCCGCGGGGCATGGGCCAGCCGTTGGCGTGGGCGGCGAGCGCGAAGACCAGGCCGACGGCGCCGGTGGCGAAGCCGTCGAGCGGGGCGATGACATGGCCGACGAGTCCGGCGAACAGGGCGCGGGCCTTCTCGTCCCGGAAGCGGCGCATCAGCCAGGTGGACGGCGGCAGTCCGACAAGGCCGAAGCGGGCGAGAGTGACGGGGTCGCGGGGCAGCGCGGTGAGCGGCAGCTGCATGAAGTCCCGGGCGAGGGTGTCCCAGCGGCCGAGGAAGGGGGCGACGAGTCTTCGGTACGCGCCCGCGTCGCGCGGCCCGAAGGAGGCGGCGGTCTCGGCGACGGAACGGGCGAGGACGGCGGCGGTCCCGTCGTCCCAGGGGTGGGCCATGGGCAGTTCGGGGTGGAGCCAGTCCAGTCCGTACCGCTCCAGCGGCATCGTCCGGAAGACGGGCGATCCGATGCCGAGGGGGTGCACGGCGGAACAGGGGTCGTGGCGGAAGCCGGGGAGGGTGAGTTCCTCGGTCCTGGCGCCGCCGCCGACGGTGGACCTTGCCTCGAAGACGGCCACGGAGAAGCCCCGGCGGGCCAGTTCGACGGCGGCGGTCAGTCCGTTCGGCCCCGCTCCCACGACCACGGCATCGAGCATCGACGTCACCTTCGACACCTTCGGACTCCTTCGTCAGCCGATCGCCAAGGCTCCCAGGATAGGCCGGTGGTGGCGCCTGACCCAGGGCCCTCGGGGGTCGCCGCGTCAGGCGCTCACCTCCCCCGGTGTCCGTCGCCCATGAGGAGTGCCCGGATGCGCTCGGCGGTCGCCGTGTCCCGGGCCACCGTGAACGGCAGCGCGTTCCCTCCGGTGACGCGGAACGGCTCGCCGGCGATCGTCGTCTGCGCGCCGCCGGCCTCGGCGACGAGGAGGAGCCCGGCCGCGTGGTCCCAGGCGTACTCCCAGGAGAAGGCGGTGGCGTCGAGCGTGCCCCGGGCCACGGCCAGGTATTCGAGGCCCGCGGAGCCGCAGGGCCGGGGGGCGACGCCCTCGGTGACCAGGCCGAGCAGGGCGCGCTTCTGGTCCGGGGTGGTGTAGTCGGGGTGCGAGGTGGCGACTTCGAGGACGGCGCCGGGCGCGGGCGAACCGGCGTGCAGCGGCTGCCCGTTGAGGGTGGCGCCCCGGCCGCGTACGGCGACGGCGAACTCTTCGAGGGCGGGCGCGAAGGTCCAGGAGGCGAGGAGTTCGCCGTGCAGGGCGAGCGCGACGAGGGTGCAGAAGCCGGGGTCGCCGTGGACGAACTGGCGGGTGCCGTCGACGGGGTCCACTATCCACACGGGGGCGTCGCCGCGCAGCGCCTCGTAGAGGGCGGGGTCGGCGTGGACGGCTTCCTCACCGACGACCACGGAGCCGGGCAGCAGCGCGGTCAGGGAGGCGGTGAGGTGGGCCTCGGCGGCCCGGTCGGCGACGGTGACCAGGTCGTGCGGCCCGTTCTTCTCGACGATCTCCTCCGCGGCGAGCTGCCGGAAGCGCGGCATGATCTCGGCGGCGGCCGCCTTGCGGACCGCCTCCTCCACCTCGGTCGTACGGCCGCCGAGGACGTGCTCAAGGAAGTCATCGATCATATGTCCAGCTAAGCACGCGGGACTGACGGCCGGACCGGCGCACTTGTCATCCTCCGTTTCCCCGGGGAGTACGCTTTGGCCGAGTTCACCCCTTACATGCAGGGAGGGTCCGTGCACGGCGCGTACCACGGCGAGTACAAGGTCCCCGGCGGGAAGCTGGTGGTCGTCGACCTCGACGCCGAGGACGGCGTCCTGCGGAACGTCCGGGTGGCCGGGGACTTCTTCCTGGAGCCCGACGAGGCGATCCTGTCGATCGACCGCGCCCTTGAGGGCGCACCGGTCGACACGGACGCCACCGGGCTCGCGGCCCGGATCGACGCGGCGCTGCCGCCGGGCACGCAGATGTTCGGGCTGACCACGGAGGGCATCGGGGTCGCGGTCCGCCGCGCCCTCGCCCACGCCACGGACTGGACCGACTACGACTGGCAGCTGATCCACGAGCCGCCGCAGTCCCCCGCCCTGCACATGGCGCTCGACGAGGTCATCACGGCCGAGGTGGCCGCCGGCACCCGGCCGCCGACCCTGCGGGTCTGGGAGTGGGGCGCCCCCGCCGTGGTCATCGGCAGCTTCCAGTCCCTGCGCAACGAGGTCGACCCGGCGGCGGCCGGGCGGCACGGCATCCAGGTGGTCCGCCGGATCAGCGGCGGCGGGGCGATGTTCATCGAACCGGGCAACACGATCACGTACTCGCTCTCCGTGCCCGACGCCCTCGTGCAGGGCCTGTCCTTCACCGACAGCTACGCCTACCTCGACGACTGGGTGCTCGGCGCGCTCGGCGACATGGGCGTCCGGGCCTGGTACCAGCCGCTCAACGACATCGCGACGGACGCGGGCAAGATCGCGGGGGCGGCGCAGAAGCGGATGGTGGCGGGGCAGGGCGCGGTCCTGCACCACGTGACGATGGCGTACGACATCGACGCCGACAAGATGACGGAAGTGCTCAACATCGGCCGCGAGAAGCTCTCCGACAAGGGCACGAAGAGCGCGAAGAAGCGCGTGGACCCGCTGCGCCGCCAGACGGGCCTGCCGCGCGAGGCGGTCATCGAGCGGATGATCGCCTCCTTCCGCGGCCGGTACGGCCTGTCGGAAGGCCATGTCACGGAGGACGAGCTGACGCGCGCGAAGGAACTGGCGGAGTCGAAGTTCGGCACGCCGGAGTGGACGGCGCGGGTGCCGTAGCGGGGCGGGTGCGGCAGCCGGACCGGGGCGGGTGCGGCAGCCGGACCGGGGCGGGTGCGGCAGCCGGACCGGGGCCGTGGCCACGGTCCGGCTGCCGCCGGTCCCGCGTCGAGCGCCCGGTGGTCGCGTACGAGAGGCGGGGCGCCCCGTCACCGGTGCGGCCCCGTGATCGGGTGACCGGATCCTTCTCCCGTCGTTGAGCCCTCGCGGGCCGGAACGGCGTGTGGCAGACGTGCTGAAACGTCTCCGCACTCCCTCCGCCCCGGAACACGGCGTCGACGGTACGGAGATCAGGTGGGACGGGCGAGGAAGCTCATGGCGGCGGTCGCGGGCGCCGTGCTGGCGGTGTGCCCCCTGGGGGTCGCGCCGCCCGCGCACGCGGTCGTCGGCGGGCAGGAGGCGCGGCCCCACCAGTACCCCTTCATGGCGGGGCTCGTGGACGTCCTGGAGCGGCGGGTGATGTGCGGGGGCTCGCTGATCGGCGACCGGTGGGTGCTGACCGCCGCCCACTGTCTGACGGGGTCGTACGGCAGCACCACACGGGTGGGCGTGCTCCTGGGCGACCACGACCTGACGACCGGGGACGACAGCCCGCACGCGGTTCTGGTGACCCCGGACCGGTTCATCGAGCACCCCGGGTACGACCCGGAGACCCAGCGGAACGACATCGCCCTCGTCCGGCTGTCCGCGCCGGTCGGGCTCAACCGCGATGTGCGCCCGATCGCGCTGCCCGGCGCGTACGCCCCCGGCACCTTCGACCACACACAGGTCGAGGTCCCCGGCTGGGGCACCACCTCCTTCGGCGGCCGTACCTCCGACGTCCTGCGGACCGTGGCGCTCGGGACGATGAGCAACGCGGACTGCGCGAGCCGGGGCATGGGGCAGGTGGCCCCCACCCAGATCTGCACGTACTCCCCCGGGCGCGACACCTGCCAGTACGACTCCGGCGGCCCCCTGGTCCGCGTGGTCGGGGGGCGGCCGTACGTCGTCGGTCTGGTGTCCTACGGCAAGGAGTGCGCGACCGCCACTCCCGCCGTGAACACCCGTGTCCGGTCCTATGTCAGCTGGATCGAGCGGACGACCGGGAGGCTCCCCCGCGCCTCATGAGCGCGGTGCGGAGGACCAGGGAGGCGGCGAGTCCCACGGGCCCAGCCGTAGTCGGCGAGGGGCTTGAGGAAGGGGATGAGGCAGGCCGTCCAGGCCGAGGACGGCCCGGCGGACGAGCCGGCTCTTGACGTCAACTCAGATAGCCGCTGTGGAAGGGCCGTTCGGTCCGAAGGTCACCTCCGTCCACGGCGTTTCCCGCCGCCCGTCTCCGTCTCCGTCTCGTTCTCCGTCTCCATCTCGTTCTCCGTCTCCGTCTCGGCGGTCCGGGCGATCTTCCTGGCCATACCGCCGAAGACCACGGCGTGGAAGGGGGCCACACTCCACCAGTACGCCTGCCCCGCGAGGCCCCTGGGGTGGAAGAGCGCCCTCTGCCGGTACGAGGTCCGGCCCCGCTCGTCCCGGTCGACGGCCATCTCCAGCCACCCGAGGCCCGGCAGGCGCATCTCGGCCCGGAGACGCAGCAGGCGTCCGCGCTCGATCTCCTCGACACGCCAGAAGTCGAGCGCGTCACCGACCCGGAGGCGTACCGCGTCGCGGCGTCCCCTGCGCAGCCCCACTCCCCCGGCGAGCCGGTCCGCCCACCCCCGGACGGCCCAGGCGAGCGGGAAGGAGTACCAGCCGTTCTCCCCGCCCACCCCCTCGATGACGCGCCACAGCGACTCCGGACTCGCGTCGACGGTGCGTGACCTCTCGTCGGTGTAGAGGCTGCCGCCCGCCCAGTCCGGGTCGGTCGGCAGCGGGTCGCTCGGCGCCCCGGGCGGTGAGGCGGAGGACCAGCGGGTGGTGACCCGCGCCTCACGCACGCGGCGGAGCGCCAGCCGTAGCGACTCCCCGAAGGGGATGGGTTCCCCGGGGCCGTCCGGGACGTACCGGGCGATGTCGTTCTCGGCGCAGACCACCTCGTGCCGAAGCGATTCGGTGAGGGGCCGGGCGAGCGACGCCGGGACCGGTGTGACGAGGCCGATCCAATGGCTGGACAGCCGGGGCGTGAGGACCGGTACGGGGACGATCAGGCGTCTACGGAGACCGGCGACCTCCGCGTACCGCGTCATCATCTCCCGGTACGTGAGCACGTCGGGACCGCCGATGTCGAAGGTCCTGCTGACGTCGGGAGCCATGCCGGCGCTCCCCACCAGATACCGCAGCACGTCGCGGACCGCGATGGGCTGGACCCGGCTGTCGACCCAGCTCGGCGTGACCATGACGGGCAGGCGTTCCGTCAGGTACCGGAGCATCTCGAACGAGGCCGATCCGGAGCCGATGACGACGGCGGCCCGCAGCACGGTGGTGGGGACGCCCGAATCGAGGAGGATGCGGCCCACCTCGGTACGGGAACGCAGGTGGGGCGAGAGCTCTTCCTCCGCCACTCCGGGCGGGACGAGGCCGCCCAGGTAGACGATGCGCCGCACCCCGGCGGATCGCGCCTCGGCGGCGAAGGTACGGGCGGCGAGCCGGTCGGTGCGCTCGAAGTCCGAGGTCGAGCTCATGGAGTGGACGAGGTAGTAGGCGACGTCGATGCCGTCGAGCGCGTCGCGGAGACTCGCGCCGTCGGTGACGTCCCCGCGTACGGTCTCCGCACGGTCCGCCCAGGGAAAGTCACGGAGCTTGTCCGGGTGCCGCGCGAGGCACCGCACACGATGGCCGGCGTCGAGCAGCTCCGGCACGAGGCGGCCCCCGATGTAGCCGCTCGCGCCGGTGACCAGGCAGCGGGCGCCCTCGGACGGGGTGGAAGTGTCCATGCGCTGATCCGTTTCACCGATTGCGGCGGCGTACACGCCCTGCACCGCTTCTTCATCGTCGTGGGGGCACGCGGATGCGGGCCGGGCGGCAGAACCGGAGCGGACCCCCTGCCGGACGGCTTCGCCGCACGGGGACCGGGCCCCCCTTCGCATCGTTTCCGCGTCGTATGATGAACGACATGTCCGATTCGGCTCACGGGATCACGACGGGCGCCGTGGCACGGCGTCTGGGTGTCTCCCCCACCACGGTTCGGTCCTGGGACCAGCGGTACGGCATCGGCCCCGCCGTGCGCGCGGACGGACGGCACAGGCGGTGGAGCCCCGAGGACATCGCGATGCTCGAGGAGATGTGCCGCCTCACGGCGTCGGGTGTCCCGCCCGCCGAGGCGGCACGGGCGGTCCAGCGGACACGGCCCGTTCCCGGGGCGGCCGTTCCCGGGGCGGCGGGCCCGGCCGCGTCCCCGCAGGACGTTCCCCTGGGGAACACCGGGCGCGCCGGGCCCGGCAGCGGCCTGCCGCTGGGCGACGTACGGCAGGAGTGCCGCGGGCTCGCCCGCGCCGCCGTACGCCTCGACGGTCCGGCCATGGAGCGGATGCTCCAGGAGGTGCTGGCGGAGCACGGGCTGGTCACCGCCTGGGAGGAGATCATGGCCCCCACGCTGCACGCCGTGGGCCGGAAGTGGGAGTCGTCCGGCGACCGCTACGTCGAGGTGGAGCACCTGCTCTCCTGGCACGTCTCCACCGCGCTGCGGCGGGCCGCCGTCACCGGACCGGCGGTCGCCTCGTCGGCCGCTCCGGTCGTGCTGGCCTGCGTCCCCGGGGAGCAGCACACGCTGCCGCTGGAGGCGTTCGCCGCGGGACTCGCCGAGCAGGGGCTGCCGACGAGGATGTTCGGCGCGGCCGTACCCGCGGAGGCCCTCGACGCCGCGGTGCGGCGGTCCGGGCCGGCCGCCGTGGCCCTCTGGTCGCAGGCGCGGTCCACCGCGAACCACGCCCTGGCCCAGCACGTCGCGGCCACGGCCTTCGGGGTGCGGGGAGCGCGCACCGCGCCCCTCGTCCTGCTCGCGGGCCCGGGCTGGCTCGGCCGGACGCCCGCTCCCGGGATGGTGCGTCCGACCGGACTGCGTGAGGCGATCGGCGTGGTCTCACGGCTGTACGGCGCGCAGGCCGGGAGCGCCGAAGCCTGACACGGACCCTCACGCGGACCCTCACACGGATCCTCACACGGGGGGAGGGCTCGTCTCCCGTCCCCGGGTCCCGTCGCCGCCGGCCCGTTTCCCCTCCGTCGGCCGGCGGGGAGGCCGGGGGACGAAACCGCTCGTGCGCGCCCGGTAGGCCGCGTACCCGGGGCGATCGGCCATGTGGGCCTCCAGGAGCCGTTTGCCGCTGCCCCAGATGAGTAGGGCGCTCATGACGAGGGGCGAGACGAGGGTGAGCACGGCGGTCGGCCAGGTGGCGCACGCCATCAGGTACAGGCCCCACCAGACGAGGAAGTCGCCGAAGTAGTTCGGGTGGCGGGTCCAGCTCCACAGACCCCGGTCCATGACACGGCCCCGGTTCGCCGGATCGGCCTTGAACAGGGCGAGCTGCCGGTCCCCCACCGCTTCGAAGGCGAGGCCGGCCGCCCACACCACGAGGCCCAGGCAGGCGGTCGCGTCCAGGGGCGCGGGGATCAGGACGGCCACCTGGACGGGCAGGGACACGAGCCAGACCAGGGCGCCCTGGAGGAGGTACACCTTCCACAGCGCGTAGAGGGTGGGGTTGCCACGGGCCCGGGCGAGCATCCGGGCGTACCTGGGGTCCTCCCCGTGACCGCGCCCCCGGCGGGCGATATGGATGGCGAGCCGCAGTCCCCAGACGGAGGTGGCGAGCGCGACGACGGTCCGGCGGACGTCGTCGCCCTGACCGGCCGCGAGGAACCACGCCCCGACGGCGACCGCCGTGAAGGCGACTCCCCAGGCGACGTCGACGATCCGGTGCAGTCCCCTCGCGGTGCCGATCACGAAGGTCACCAGCATGACCGTCAGGGCGATGGCCGCCGAGGCGCCGAGGACGAGGCCCAGGGTCCCGGCGTCGACGGCGCTCATCGGGCGGCTCCCGGTTCGTCGGCGGTGAGCCGGAGCTGGCGGACGTCGAGGTACTGAGAGCGGAATCCGGCCTCGGAGTAGGCGAGGTAGAACTCCCACATGCGCCGGAAGACGGGGTCGAAGCCGAGCGCCGCCACGGCGGCCTCCTCCCGCAGGAAACGGGCGCGCCACTGGCGGAGGGTCTCCGCGTAGTGGTCGCCGTAGCTCGTGTCCCGAGTGACGCGCAGGCCCGCCGCGGCGCTCTCGCGGGCGATGGCCTCGGGAGAGGGGATCAGGCCGCCGGGAAAGACGTACTTGCTGATCCAGGTGTGGGTACGGGCGGTGGCCAGCATCCGTTCGTGCGGCATGGTGATGGCCTGGAGCGCGACGCGACCGCCCGGGGCGAGGAGACGGCGGAGCGCGCCGAAGTAGTCGGACCAGTACTCGGCGCCGACGGCCTCGATCATCTCGACGCTCACGACGGCTTCGTAACGGCCTCGGATGTCACGGTAGTCGAGCAGTTCGACGGTGACGCGGTCGCCGACGCCCGCGCGCGCGACGCGTCGGCGCGCGAGGGCGAGCTGTTCCTCGGAGAGGGTGACGGTGCGGACGCGGGCGCCTCTGGCGGCGGCGCGGATCGCGAGTTCGCCCCAGCCTGTGCCGATCTCCAGGAGTTCGGTGCCGGGACCTGTCCCGGCCAGGTCGAGGAGCCGGTCGATCTTGCGGTGCTGGGCGGCGGTGAAGTCCGTGTCGGGGAGGAGCACCGGCCGTGCCGGGAGGGGGTCGAAGATCGCCGAGGAGTAGCTGAGACCGGGGTCGAGGAAGAGGGCGAAGAGCTCGTTGGAGAGGTCGTAGTGGCGGTGGATGTTCTCACGTGCCCCGTCGGGGGTGTTGCGGTCGGCTGCGGGCCTGCTCCGGACCCAGGCGCCGCGGAGCCGGTGCAGCGGGGCGGGAACGAGGTCGTCGACGTGGCGGGCGAGCACGGTGAGGACGTCGACGAGGTCGTCGGCCTCCCATTCGCCGGCCATGTACGACTCTCCGAAGCCGATCAGCCCGTCGGCGCCGATCCGTCGGTGGAACGCGTCCGGATCGAGGAGCGTGAGGGTCGGCAGGGGGCGGTCGTCACCCGTCCGCTGGTGCCCGAGGGGCGTACCCCGGCCGGTCCGTATCCGCAGCGGCAGCCCGGCGAAGGCGCGCTCCACGAGACGGCGGGCGACGGCGGTGCGCACGGCGGAGGCGCGCGGTGGCCCGGCGACGTCGGGCCAGCGGTCCGGGTCCACCGGGAGCCGGCCGGCGGACGGCTCGGCCGGAGGGAGCGAGAGGGTCACGGGGTGCCTTCCTGCGGGGCGGTACGGGGACGGGGGCGGAGCCCCTTGAGGTAGAGGCGGATGCCGTGGCGTCTGATGCCGAGGGAGACGGCGGCGGTCGGCCAGGGGTGGCGGAGCGCGGCGGCGAGCAGGGTGCTCGTGCGGGCGGGCCGGTGGGTGCCGCGGACCGTGGCCGTCAGGGGGCGGGAGCCGTCCGCGCGGCGGAGCTGGACGGTCAGGTCGAGACGGTCGTCGGGGAGCGGAAGCCGCATGCGGTAGGTGCCCTCGACGTCGAGGAACGGCGACACGTAGAACTCCTTGGCCGTCTCCGCGCGGCCCCGTTCGTCGGGGTGCAGCAGGTAGGTGTGGCGCCCGCCGTAGGTGTTGTGCACCTCGGCGACGACGCGGACGGGGCGGCCGGCGCGGTCGTGGCACCAGTACAGGGTGAGCGGGTTGAAGACGTGCCCGAGGACGCGGGCGTGGGCGAGCATCAGTACGCGTCCGCCCGCGTCCGCCACCCCGTGGGCCGCGAGGCAGGCGTCGAGGCCGGCCCGCAGGGTGGGGGCGTCGCCGTCGAAGTGGTCGGACGGGTCGAAGCGGGCGAGGGGACGCAGGGGCGGGGGCAGGACGGGCGGGTGGTCGAGGTCGATGAGCCACATGTACGTGCGGTGGCGGAGCGCGTAGTGGAAGGGGGTGACGCGGGTGTGGGCGACCTCGGTCTCGTACAGGGCGGGGACGGACGGCGGGGCCGTGCCGGTCATGGCGACTCCACCCCCAGGTGGCGGGCGGCCTCGACACCGGACCGGCAGCCGTCCTCGTGGAAGCCCCATCCGTGGTAGGCGCCGGCGAAGGCGGTGACAGGGGTACGGAGGGTGGGCAGGAGGCGTTGGGCGGCCACGGACTCCGGGGTGTAGACGGGGTGTTCGTACGTCATGCGGGCCAGGACGGTGGACTCGTCGACGCGGTCGCCGGGGTTGAGGGTGACGATGTGGGGCTCATGGGCGGGGAGGCGCTGCAGCCGGTTCATGTCATAGCTGACCTGGACGGATTCCGGGCGGGCGGCGCAGGAGGGCAGCCAGTAGTTCCAGGAGGCCCTGGCGTGCGGGGAGCGCGGCAGGAGGGTGGTGTCGCGGTGCAGGACGGTCGGGTTGCGGGAGTAGGTGAAGGCGCCGAGGACACGCCGCTCCTGTTCGGTCGGGTCGGCCAGGAGGCGCAGGGCCTGGTCGGGGTGGACGGCGATCACGACGGCGGCGTGTTCGGCAGCCTCGCCGTCCGCGGTGACGACGGTCGCGCGGTCGGCGCCGCGCACGAC
Organism: Streptomyces sp. P9-A4; assembly: GCF_036634195.1. NCBI lineage: Bacteria > Bacillati > Actinomycetota > Actinomycetes > Kitasatosporales > Streptomycetaceae > Streptomyces > Streptomyces sp. P9-A4. The sequence goes on along the minus strand of NZ_JAZIFY010000001.1, from coordinate 6,307,602 downwards.
GGCGCGCACCGGGGTCGCGGTCCGTACGGAGACGAGACCCTTCGCGATCCGTTCGACGTAGGCGGCCGACCCTCCGGTGACGGTCTTCCACTGCGGGGATCCCGTCACGGCGAGGAGGCCGTGGTGGTCGAGGAACCGGAACAGGTACGCGGCCGGGTAGCGCAGCGCGGTGTCGGGGGCGCACGACCAGACGGCGGAGACGAGGGGGATCGCGAAGTGGCCGGCGAAGTGGGCGGAGAAGCGGTGGGCCCGCAGGAAGTCGCCGAGTGTGCTCGTGGTGTCGTCGCCCGACAGGAGGCGGCGCGCGGCACGGTGGAAGCGGGGGACGTCGGCGAGCATCCTCAGATGGCGGCCGCGGCGGGCGCCTTCGCCGCCGAGAAGTCCGCGGACCCCGCGCGCGCCGGCGTATTCGAGGCCGCAGCCGTCGCAGCGGACGGACATGCTCATCTCGGAGTCCTGCGTGGTGACGCCGAGTTCGCGGAAGAGGCGCAGGAGGTGGGGGTAGGTCCGCTCGTTGTGGACGATGAAGCCGGTGTCCACATGGAGCGTCCCGCCCTCGGCGGTGGGCAGCTCGTGGGTGTGCGCGTGGCCGCCGAGCCGGTCGTCCGCCTCGTACAGCACCACGCTGTGGGCGCGGGACAGGACGTGGGCGGCGGTGAGACCCGCGACCCCCGCCCCCACCACCGCGACGGTTCGTCCGTTCATCGTCTCCACTCTCCTGTGGCGGCCGTCGGCCGGTCGGCGCGGCGGCCTGGGTTCTGCTGTCGGTTGTTCGGAGCCCTCGGGCGGCCGGACGGGCCGGTCAGGCGACGGGAGCGACGGGCGCCAGGCTGTGGCGCATGCGCCGGAGGCCGCGCCGGGCGTGGCTCTTGACCGTGCCCAGCGGCATGCCGGTGCGGTCCGCGATCTGTGTCTGGGTCAGGTCGGCGAAGTAGGCGAGTTCCAGGACGTCGCGCTGGACGCGGGGCAGCCTGGCCAGTTCTTCGGTGACGACCATCCGGTCGAGGACCCGCTCGGGCTGGTCCTCGGTCCCGGCCTCGTGCTCCAGGGCGGCGCCGAGGGTCGCCGCGAGCTCGGTGCGGCGGGTACGCGCGGTCAGCGTGTCGGCGATCTTCCGGCGGGTGATGCCGGTGAGCCACGCGGGCAGGGTGCCGCGCTCGGGGCGGAAGGTGGACCGTCCGCGCCACGCGGCGACGAACACCTGCTGGGTGATGTCCTCCGCCTCGCGCGGGTCCCCCAGCGCCCGGGCCGCCAGCGTGTGGACCAGACGGCCCCAGCGGTGGTACGCCGCGGCCAGACAGTGCTCGTCGCCGCGGACCAGGCCCCGGGCGATCCAGTCGTCGCCGTCCTCGGCCGGCGTGTGACCGGAGTACGGCTCCGCCGCTTCGACGAGGTGGCTGGTGATCCGGTGTGCGGTCATGGCGCGTCCTCCTGCGGGTGGACCTCGTCGGCCTCGTACGCCCTCACGTTCCGGCCGACACCCTTCTCCGCACAACTCGCATCGTTTTCGCATCGAAATCGACGTCGCGCCCACCGGTCCGCGACGGGGAGACCGGTCAGGAGCTGCTCCGGGCCTCCCGGAAGCGCGCCAGGCCTTCGGAGAGCTCGACCACCGGATCCGGATAGTCGAAGGACGCCCGGTCCAGTCCGGTGAGCCGCCAGGGTTCGTGGACGGCCGGCCCTTCGAGGCCCGCGAGCTCCGGGACCCAGCGGCGGACGTAGCTGCCGTCGGGGTCGTACCGTCTGGCCTGCCGCACCGGGTTGAGGACGCGCTGCGGCCTGGTGTCCGTACCCGTGCCCGCCACCCACTGCCAGTTGAGCTGGTTGTTCGCGATGTCACCGTCCACCAGCAGGGACAGGAAGTGACGCGCCCCCTCCCTCCAGTCGATGTAGAGCGTCTTCACCAGGAAGGAAGCGGTGATCAACCGGCCTCGGTTGTGCATCCATCCCTCGTGGGCGAGTTGCCGCATGGCGGCGTCGACGACGGGATAGCCGGTTCGGCCCTCCCGCCAGGCGGCGAGGTCCGCTTCGGCGCCGGCGCCCCGCCTCCAGCGGTCCTGGCGCGGACGGTAGTCGGCGCCCGCGGCCTCGGGCCGCGCGGCCAGGACCTGATGGTGGAAGTCGCGCCAGCACACCTGCCGTACGAAGGCGTCCGCTCCCGGGCCGCCCCGCCCGCTCGCCCTGTGCACCGCCTCGGTCGCGGAGACGGTACCGAAGTGGAGATGGGGCGAGAGCCGGGACGTGACATCGCCCGCCAGGTCGTCGTGACGGTCCTGGTAGCTGTCGACGTGGTCCGCCAGCCACGAACCGAGCAGCCTGCGCCCCTCGCTCTCCCCGCCCACGGCGAGGGCGGGAGACACACCGGTGACCGCGGTACGTCGTGGAATGCGCTCGGACCGCACCCCCGAGGGGACCCGCACCGATCTGGGGGCGGCGAGCGGTACCCGGAGCGGCTCGGCGGTCCAGCGCTTGAAGTAGGGCGTGAACACGGCGAAGTGATCCGATCCGTACGGAAGGACCTCACCGGGCGGTACGACGTCGACCACGCCGTCGTGCACGTACAGCCGGCAGCCGTCGGCTTCCAGCGCGCGGCGCAGTCGTGACTCCCGTGCCGTGGCGAACGCCGTCACGCCCGCGGCCATGTGCACCTCGTCGGCGTCGGTCTGCCGCACCAGGGCCCGCACCTCGGACACCGTGTCGCCCTCCCGCACCACGAGACGGCCGCCGCGGTCCCGCAGTCCCCGGTCCAGATCGGTGAGGCAGTCGGCGAGGAATGCCAGCCGGTTGGGGGCCGCGAACCCCGCCCGGTCCACGGCCGGGTCCCGGACGAACACCGGAAGCACCTCCTGCGCCCCTTCGAGCGCGGCCCTGAGGGGCGGATGGTCGTGGACCCTGAGGTCGGAGGTGTACAGAACGACGGAGACGGTCATGGCGCCTTCCCTGATCGGCCACCGGCCGCGAGCACGCGCCGGGGTACTGGTGTCGCACTCCTGTATCCGGCGTTCCCCGGGGCCTCCTGCGGCGGATGCACGCGGTGCGGCCCGACCTCCCCGACCCGGGCACACCGGCCACCCCGCATCCCTCGGACGAGGGATACGGGGCCGTCGAGTGCTCCGGGCCGCCCGAGCGGTGCTACTGGGGCATGAGGACGGTGTCGACGATGTAGACGTTCGCGTTGGCGGTCCTGACGTTGCCGCAGACGACCTTGGAGGTGTCGTTGACGGTGTAGGACTCGCCGGAGCCCTTGGTGGTGATCATGCCCTTCTGGAGGGTTTCGAAGGTGCCGTTCTCCAGCTGCTTCGGGGTGAGCCGCTGGCCCACGACGTGGTACGTGAGGATCTTGGTGAGCGTGTCCTTGTCGGCGAGGACCTTGTCCAGGTCGGCCTTCGGGATCTTCGCGAAGGCGTCGTTCGTGGGCGCGAAGACGGTGATGTCCTTCGCGTTGTTGAGCGTGTCGACCAGGCCGGCCTGCTTGACGGCGCTGACCAGGGTGGACAGGGCCGGGTTGTTGGACGCGGCGGTGGCCACCGGGTCCTTGGCCATGCCGTCGAACGAGCCCGCGCCCTCCTTCGGTACGCCCGCGCAGGCCGGGCCGAAGGGCTCGTCCGTCGTCATCGCGTCCTCGGTGGGCGCCTGGCCGGTCCGGGCCTGATCGCCCGCGGCACTCGTGGCGGCTCCCGCCTCGGTGCCGCTGCCGGAGTCGGAGCACGCGGCGAGCGAGAAGGGGAGGAGGGTCGCGGCGGCCACGGCGAGCGCGCTGCGGCGGATGCGAAGGGTGTTCATGTCGGGTGCTCCTTGAAGGATCGGTTGTCGTTCTTCGGAAGGGCAGTGGTGCTTGCCGGGCCGGCGGTCGGGCCGGTCCGGTGGCCTAGGTGACGGTGACGAACACGCTGTGCCGGCCGCTCGCCCCGTCGGGGATGGTCCGGGCGCGCCGCTCGGACTGGACGGCGCCCGTCCCGTCGGTGGCGCGGACGGCGAGGGTGTGGCCGCCGCGCGTGGCCTGCCAGCGGTAGACCCACTGGCGCCAGGTGTCGACGGTGTCCTGCGCGGCCAGGTCCGCGTCCTGCCAGGGCCCGTCGTCGACACGGACCTCCACGCGGGTGACGCCTCTCCGCTGGGCCCAGGCGACCCCGGCGACCACGACGGTGCCGGCGGCGGGCCGCGCGAACGGGCGTGGGGTGTCGATGCGGGACTGGGTCTTGACCGGCGCCCTGCGGGCCCAGTTCCGCTTCACCCAGTAGGGGTCGTACGCGTCGAAGGTGGTGAGTTCGATGTCCTCGATCCACTTGCAGGCCGACACGTATCCATAGAGCCCCGGGACGAGCATGCGGACCGGGAAACCGTGGTCGAACGGCAGGGGCTCGCCGTTCATGCCGACCGCGAGCATCGCGTCCCGTCCGTCCATGACGTCCTCGACCGGGCTGCCGAGGGTCATGCCGTCCACGGACCGGGCCACGAGCTGATCGGCCCCGCCGCCCTTCGACGGTGGTCTCACCCCGCAGTCGTCCAACAGGTCCGCCAGCGGGACGCCGAGCCAGCGGGCGTTGCCCACATAGGGGCCGCCGACCTCGTTCGACACACAGGTGAGCGTGATGTCGCGTTCGATCAGGGGGCGCGCGAGGAGATCGGCGAGGGTGTACGTACGGGCGCGGGCGAGGCCCTCGCCGTGGATCCGCAGCCGCCAGGTGCCGGCGTCGACCTCGGGGACGACGAGCGCGGTGTCCACGCGGTAGAAGGCCCGGTTCGGGGTGGTGAACGGAGTGATCCCGGCGGTCCCCAGCCGCGCACCGGCCGGTACCGCAGGCGCGGGTGAGGCAGGTGCGGGCAGGACGAGACGGTTGCGTGAGGCCACGGCGTCCCGGCCGCGCCGCGCACCGAGGAAGCGCCCCAGAGCGCCGGCTCCCGCAGCTGCCCCGGCCGTGACGGCGGCGGCGGTGAGGAAACCGCGCCGGTTCCAGCGGCCCGCCCCTCCACCGCCTTCGGGCCTTCCGGTCCCCGGCCCGGGAACCGCTCGGAACCGGCCCGTCCCTCCACCGTCTTCGGGCCGACCGGTCTCCGGCTGGGAAACCGCCCGGGACGCCAGCAGGCAGAGGACCGCCGCTCCGGTCAGCGAACCGATCACGGACGGCAGCACGTCGGCGGGGCCCGCGTCCGGCCGGCTCATCGCCGCGATCGCCCCGACCAGGCCGAACAGCAGGACCCCGGCCGCGCCGGTACGCCGATGACGCGGGGCGAGCAGACCGAGCCCCGTCGCGATGAGGACGACGACAGCGAGGATGCCGATTTGCAGGACCGACTTGTCGTTCTCGCCGAACGAGCGGATCGCGAAGTCCTTCACCGCGGACGGTGTCCTGTCGATCACTGCCCCGCCCACCACCGCGACCGGCGCGGCCGCCGGGCGCACGAGGCCGGCGACGAGTTCTGCCACCCCCAGGGCGGAGAACCCGGCGACCAGACCGGCCAGAACTCCGGGCCCCGCCCCGACGACGATGTTGCGGAAGTTGCTCACGACGGGAATTCGGCGGCCACCGCCCTGCGGATGGGTCCATCAGCCGAAAGAGTGAGAGCCCGCTGCTCCCTGACAGACGGACCAGGATGCGCGGCAGGGCCTCGGGACGCCGGTGAAGTCACGGCGGACATCCCGCTCATCGGCCCCATCCGGACGCGTCTCCGCTACGAAGGGCTCGCAGAGACATCCCGTGACGCTGCGACCGGCCCGTGCCGGGCCAGGCTCTACCGACGAAGGACCAGCATGCGATGGACAGCCCTCCCCCACCCGGCCCCGCCCGACCGCTTCGTCTCGTCGCGGGCGACGGAGAGCCCGAGGTGAACCGACCACTCCCCTTCGACCGCGCCACGGACAGCACCGACCCCGATCTCGCCGCGGTCATGCACCGGGTCGCCCGGGGCGACAAGGACGCCTTCTCCACCCTTTACGACGCGCTCGCACCGATGGTCTTCGGCATCGTCATGAGGCTCGTGCGCGACCGTGCCCAGTCCGAGGAGGTCGCTCAGGAGGTCATGATCGACCTGTGGCGGCGGGCCGCCCGCTACCGCAGCGAGGCCGGCTCGGTCATCTCCTGGGCGGCCACCATCGCCCACCGCCGGGCGGTGGACCGGGTCCGCTCCGCCCAGGCCGCGACGGACCGCGAGAACGCCCAGGCCGCCCACGGTCACCACACCGCCTACGACGACGTCGCCGAACGAGTCGAGACCCGCCTGGAGAGCGAGCAGGTCCGCCGCTGCCTGCGCGGCCTCACCGAACTCCAGCGCCAAGCCGTGACATTGGCCTACTACCAGGGACTGACCTACCGTGAAGTCGCCGAAACCCTGCGCACGCCCCTTCCCACCGTCAAGACGCGCATGCGCGACGGCCTCATCCGGCTCCGCGACTGCATGGGGGTGACCGCGTGAACGCGTCCGACATCCACATCCTCGCCGGCGCCTACGTCCTCGACGCCCTCGACGCCGAGGAGGCCGATTCCTTCACCCGCCACCTCGCCCGATGCGAGGCATGCCGGCGGGAGGTGGCGGAGTTCCGGGCCACCACCGCACGCCTTGCCGGTGCCGCGGCCAAGGAACCGCCCGCCACGATGAAGCAGCGCACGATGGAGGCCGTCACCGGCGTACGCCAACTGCCCCCACGACTCAGCACCCCGCCGGTCACGAAGACCATCGGCGGCCGGCTGCGCCGCGGAGCCTGGCCTCTGGGACTGGCCGCCGCCCTGGCCACGGCCGTGTCCTTCGCCGGTCTCACCGGCTGGCAGTACCGGGAGGCCCAGCAAGCCGAACACCGCACCCAGCAGGCGGAACAGAGCCTCGCCACCATCAGCGGTGTCCTGGCCGCATCGGACGCGCGCACGGCACACGGCAGGGCCACCAACGGGGCCTTCACCACCGTCGTCACCTCCGCGCGCCAGAACCTGGCCGTCTTCACCGCGACCGGACTCCCGGCACCCGCCCCCGGCCGCACCTACCAGCTGTGGCTGCAACAGGACGGCGTCATGCGGTCGGCCGGATTCATCCACGAGGACGGCACCGTCCCCCTCCACGGCGACCCCGGCACCGCCACGGCGATCGGCCTCACCCTCGAACCCGACGAAGGATCGCGCCGGCCCACCACCACCCCGCTGCTCCTCATGGAGATGCCCACCTGATGCATCGCGGGCCGGATGTGCTCGATTCAGGTAGTAGCCGGCGCAGCCCCGGAATCCATCGCAGCCGCCGTCGTCGGCCCCGCCCTGGGGCGCCTGGGAGGCGCTTTCACCGCCCTGCCCCCCGTACCACCGGCCCGTCCGCGGTGCCCCCGGTTGGCAGGATCGTGCACGGCGGAGAGGCAGGAGCGTGCCAACGCGGGGACTGTGGAGGAAGGACGATCGCTGCGATGCTTCCGACATCGTCGGGGATCTCGCCCCGGGCACTCCCGAAGTTGCGGCGCCCCGGGCGCCCGGAGGGGAAGAACCATGATGCGCACCGTCATCGGCAGGGCCATCCTGGGGATCGCGGCGGCGGGGCTGATCGTGTCGGCGACGACGGGTACGGTCCGCGCCCTCGCGGGGGACAGCAAGCCGACGGACACGGCCGTCGTACTGGCGGACGACCACTGTCTCGGCGCCGCTGACCCGTGCCGGCCGGTCAACGGCTGGCAGAAGAAGCCGGGCACCTGATCCCGGGCGGCGAGCCCGCCCGGCGGCGGGTCCAGTGGTCCGGGTGCCGAGCAGCACACCCGGACCACCACCTCTCCGCTCATCGTCACCGACCGACTGTGGAGCACCACCGATGCACCGCATGCAGTTCCTGGGAATCAGCCCGGCGGAGGAGGAGACCTACCGCCACCTGCTGAGGCACCCCGGCAGCAGCGTCGACGAGATCGTCGCCGCGCCATGGCACCCCCGCGGGACCGGCGCGGCGGTCGTGGCACGGCTGAAGGCCCTGGGGGCCGTCGTCGAGGACGACGGAGCGCTGTGGCCGGAGAAGCCGGAGCTGGTGGTGGGCCGGCTGGCGGAGCGGCTGCTGACCGAGCTGCACACCATCACCCGCGGCCTCGCCCAGATCTACCCGATGGTGCTCTCCCTCCAGGACGAGGCCGCCGTCGGCAGCCTGCCCGAGGAGGTCGACACGCCACCGCCGGACGGTCGGTCGGTGGAGCGGATCACCGATCCCGCCGCGCTGCGCGCCAGGGTGGAGGCGCTCGCCCTGGGCGCCCGCTACGAGGTCCTCGCTAGTGGGCTCTGCGAGGAGTCCGAACACCGGCCCCCCTGGGTGACGGTGTCCCTGTGCCTGCGGATGCTGGACCGCGGCGTCACCGTGCGGCTCCTGGTGTGGCGGTCCGCGCTCGCCGGCCCGGCGGTCGTCGCCCACCTGCGCCGACTGGCCGACGCGGGCGCGCGGGTGCGGGTGCTGCCCACCTCCGACGGCCCGATGGTGGTGCACGACGGCCGGACCGTGCTGGTTCCGGTCGTGCCCTCGGACATCGGCAGGGGCGCGTTCGTGACGGGTGAACCGGGCATGGTGAGCATGGTCGTCAACCACTTCGAGCGACTGTGGGCGGACGCCCGGGAGTTCGAGGACGGCTGACGGCCGGGCGGACGACCGGCGGTCAGACCCACCCCCGTTCTCTGGCCAGCAGCGCCGCGTGGGCGCGGTTCTCCGCGCCGAGGATCCGCATCAGCTCCGAGATGTGGCGGCGGTAGGTGCGCAGCGCGGCGCCCACCTGGCGGGCGCCGGTCTCGTCCTTGGCGACCGTGCACATCGCCCGCAGCACCTGCACCTGCAGATCGGTCAGTTCGGGTTCGCCCGACGGGCTCTCCCCCGGCCCTACGAGGTCGGCGAACTCCACGGCCCCCGCCCACAGCCGCTCGAAGTTGTTGACGACGGCGGTGACGATGCCCTCCTCGCTGGAGCAGAGGGCGCCCTTGGAGGTGACCTTCGGGTCCACCGGGACCAGCGCGGTGTGCCGGTCGTACACGATCATCAGCTCGCTCAGGTCCTCGATCACCCGGATCCGGGCCCCGGCGTCGGTCAGCTCCTGGAGGTAGGCCCGCGTGGCGGCGTCCGCCACCGCGGAGGCGCGGACCAGGGTGCGAAGGACGACGCCACGGCGCAGGCAGCGCAGGTCCAGTTCGCGGGAGCGCTCGATGTTCTCCGGGGTGAGCGCGGTGTAGGGCTCGGAGGACAGGACCTCCGTACGGGCGAAGAACGCCAGTTCGTCCAGGCGCTCGCGGATGGCCGACAGCCCCATCAGCCTTTCCATCGGGGCCTGTTCGGAGTTCGAGCCACGGTCGTGCGCCTCACGCCGCAGGGCGTCCACGAGGGGGTTCAGGTCGGAGAGCGTGCGGATGGTGCTGTAGAACTCGTCCAGGCGTTGCTGGGCCAGCCGGTTGACCACCAGCTCCGGTTTGTGCGGCCACGCCTTGCCGTCGCCCTCACGGATGACCTGCAGCTCCCGCAGTCGACGCACCGCCGCCTCCGAGACGAGCCGGTCCTGCCGTACCAGGACGTGCACGTCGTCGAGTTCGACTCCGGGGTTGCGCAACAGGTGCCGGTAGATCTCCTCTTCCGCCGCCGTGAGGCCAAGGACCGCCATGTGGTACACGATCAAGAGGCACTCCGCGGGAGAAGGCTGGGAGGGGTGGCCGACGTCTGCTGCCGGGATTGTAGAAGGTGCGTGCACGAAGGGTAAAGGTTTCCCCATGCGTCGATGGTGACCACATCGTGAGATCCGCAGGAGAGGGACGATCGGGCCGGATCCTGCATCGGGTTGGCCGGATGCGGCCAGCAGGCCTTGTTCCTCCCCGCCTGAGGCGCTGCCATATTCGGCCCGGAGGGAGGCGTGGTGCCGACCACACGACGTCGGGGGACACGATGCCGTCGGCGGCGACCCCTGCGGCGGGGTCCGGTACGTGCCTGAGCACTTCACACGAGAGGTGACGGAGCCAGATGCTTTTCCGACTGCTGGGGCCTGTGAGAATCGCGGGCGGTGCCGAGATGCAGTCGGCCGCCCGCCGCGCCCTGCTCACCGCGCTGCTGCTGCGCCGGGGACAGTTCGTCGGCATGGGCGAGCTGACCGAGCTGTTATGGGACGAACCGCCGAGCTCCGCCGTGGCCAACATCAGGAGCCACCTCACCGGACTCCGCCGTGGCCTGGACTCCGAGCAGCCGGGACTGAGCAAGCGGCTGACCACCAGCCGGGGCGCGGAGACCGGGTACGCCCTCACCGTCGACGCGGACGAACTCGACCTGTCGCGCTTCCTGGGGCTCGCCCGGCAGGGCCGGGAACTGCTGGCCGCGGGCGACGACCGGAAGGCGGTCGGCATCCTGGACGAGGCCCTCGCCCTCTGGCGCGGCCCTTTCGGTCAGCGGCTTCCGGCCACCCGGTGGTTCCACGCGCACACCGTGGGCCTCAGCAACACCCGCTTCGAAGCCTGCCAGGACTTCTTCACCGCCTGTCTGCTGACCCACCGGACCGAGATGCTGGCGTACCGCATCGAGACGGTCCTCGCCGAGGCCCCCTACCGGCAGAAGCTGTGGCAACTGCTCGCCGCCACCTACTGCGCGCAGGGTGACGTGGCCAGCGCGCTGGGCGTGATCGAGAGGTGTCAGGCCGTCTTCGCCGACGAACTGGGCCTGGACGTCCCTCCCGGCGTCGAGGCCATCCGGGCCGCCGCGCTCTCCTGGGACACCGAGGGAGCGCACCGCCTGGTGGCAGAGATGGCGCGCCGGTGAGGGCGGGCGTCCGGCCGGCCGGGGTCCGGCGGCGGCTCCGGTCGCTCGCGCTGGGGGAACTGGTCAACGTCCCCCTGCAGACGGCCATCTGGTTCGGCGTGGTCGGCGTGCCGGCGACCGCCGCCAACCTCCTCGGGTTCGCGCTGGTCATCCTGCTGCTGCTGGAGGGCGCCGCGTACTGGACGGTGAAACTCCGCGCCCTGTCCGCGGGCAGCGGTGCGCCGCTGCCCGCGGCGGCCGTGTTCGCCGCCGCCCGGGTGGTCAACATGGTGCTGCTCGGGCTCGGCGTGCCGCTGACCGTCCTCATGGTGGCCGACGAACCCGGGACCGGAACCGTCCCGGGCCTGCTGTTCGCTCTCTTCGCCGTCCTGGAGCACGTCAACTACTTCCACACCCAGCTGATGTACGACACCCCCGAGGACCGGCGCAGCCGCCGCAGGAACGGCCGGCGCCGGGCACATCTGGCCCGTGACCTGGAACGGGCCCGGAAGCGGCCCGTTCAGGGCGCGGACTTCAGGATCTCGTAGAGGTCGGATGCGGCGGCCCGGGGCCCGTGGACCGCGCCGACCCCGGTGACGTTGAGGACCACCTCGTCCACGCCGAGCGCTCGGTAGGCGTCCAGCCGCTGGTGGATCTCCTCTGCCGTCCCGTAGAGGAAGATCCCGCCGTCCACCAGGGCGCGGACGTCGTCGGGCCCGCCGTCGCCGACGACGGGGATCCCGGCCCGCCGCAGCACGGCCTGATAGTGGGGGAACTGGATGTGCCCTCCACAGGTCGCCCGCAGCAGTTTCGCCATGTCCCGGTCGGGGCCGGCCAGCGCCACCGGGACGTACGCGGTGACCTTGGCCGGCTGCTCCGGGCGCCGCTCCTTCGCCCTCAGCACCGCCGGGATCAGGAACTCCTCCAGGTACGCCGCCGAGGCCATCCAGGTGATGACCACATCGGCCAGCTCTCCGGCGAGTTCGGCCATCCGCTCCCGCAGGACGCCCAGGCCCAGCGACACCTCCGGCTTGTGGAACGGCAGGAGCTGCGCCTTGGCGGAGAAGATCTCCCCCTCGCGCTCGCTGATCCCGCCGTCCAACAGGTCCCGGACGATGGTGATGTACTCCCGGCAGGCGGTGAGCTGGCTGGGATAGGGCCGTCCCATGGCACAGGTCTGCGCGGCGAGCGAGCCCGGACCGTAGCCGGCCACCACCTCGTGCCCGGTGGCCAGCGCCACCGACCGGGCCTCGATCGCCGCGTTGTACGGCGAGCGGTAGGGCATCAGGGACACCCCGAACCCGGCGGGCACCCTGATGCCGGCGCCGGCCAGCCAGTTCACGATGTGATGGCTCTCCAGAACGAGGCCCTGCCCCTGCCACAGCCGGGCCGCGCCGCCCCATCTGACGAGATTGGCGAAGGGGATCACCTGCTCGGGACGGGTGGCGTTGACGGGGAGGAGGATCGAGTGCCGCATCCCGGCAGCCCTTTCGACGAGTGGTGGAGCGGTTGACAGGCGGGCGGTCAGCCCCGGGGAGGCGCGGACAGTTCCAGGGGGAGGCGCAGTCCGGCCGGGTCGGCGCCGCCGAGCAGGGCGTCGACCATCAGGTCGGTGTCGCCCACGCCGGCCCAGCCGAGCATGTAGCCGATCAGCGAGGTCCGCCCGGCCGCGCCGGTGAACCAGCCGTCCTCGCGGATCCGGTCGAGGACCTCGGTCTGGTGGGCGACGGCCCGCTCGAACAGGTGCGGGCGTCCCAGCGTGCGGCCCGCGCCGATCAGGCACTGGACGACGCCGCTGCTGCCGTGGCAGGCGGAGAGGTCCACCGCGCGGCCGGGCGGCAGGGCGGTCGCCCGGCCGAGCAGCTCGGCAAGCCGGGACTCGGTCAGCCAGTCCGTCCTGTCCGCCGCGGCGAGGATCTCCGAGCCGGCCAGCAGGAGGCCGGCGGCGCCCTTGCACCAGCCGTGCTCGGCCGGGACGCCGTCCCGCTCCCAGCGGCCGATCAGCCAGTCGGCCGCCTCCTTGGCGGGGCGTTCCAGTCCCAGGACACGTCCGATCCGGGCGGCCGTCCAGCGCAGTCCCAGTTCGCCGTGGGCGAGGTCCGACCAGTGGGCCTCTCGCTCCCGGGCCAGGTGGGACAGGGCCAGGTCGGTCAGCCGCTCGACCGTCGCGGCGTCGGCGGGGAAGGCGGAGCCGTCGCGGCGGAGACGGTCGAGCAGGACCATCAGCAGTCCGGCCGGGCCGTTGGAGAGGTCGGTCTCCAGCACTCCTTCCGCCGCGCGCTCCTGGAGGGCCTTGAGCAGGGCGGCCAGCCGCTCGGACTCGGTCCCCGGGTCCTCGGGGCGCACCAGCAGAAGCGAGGCGGCCCCCGTGAACACCGACTCGGGGCGCTGCAGCAGTGCCTCTCCGTACTCGGCGAGCAGGGTGGTGAGCCCCCGGTCGGCGCTGCCGGCCGGTCCGGCGAGGCTCTCGTCGCGGGCGGCGGCGCGCCCCAGGAAGGCGGCCACGCCGGCCGAGTCGTGGAAGGAGACGAAGTTGCCCGGGGTGATGGTGGAGGCGTCACGGTCCGGGCCGATGCCGCCGACCCATCCGCACTCCTCCCGACCGTCGGGAGCGGTGGACGGCACCCGTATCTCGGCGATCCGGGCGGCGATCCCCCGCCACCAGCCGCCGGGACGGGCCCCGGCGAGCAGGGGCCCTCCGAAGACCCCGGAGGCCGAAAGGCCGCCGGGGGTGTCCTCGCCGCACAGCTCGCCGAAGCACTCCTCCAGGAGGAAGTGGTGGTACGCGTCGGTGCGGGCCGCGTTGTGGGCGGCGCCGCGCCGGGCGAAGTCCGACGCGGTCGCCGAATACACCCCGGGCGTCGACCCGTTGACGGTGCCGAGTGCGTCGGAGTCGCCCCGGGTGACGAAGTAGGGCACGTTGCCGCCGCGCAGCGAGGCGTGTTCCTGGTCCGCCGCGAAGCGCTCGGCCTCCGGGGACAGGTAGTCCTGGTGCATCTTCAGGAGTCCGAACAGCCGCTCGGCCTCCTTGGGGTCCGTCAGGTACTTCGGGTGCGTGGAGGCGTCGATGAACCGCCCGTAGATCATCGTGGAGCGCAGCAGCAGCCGCACCGGCACCTCGGGGTGTGCGTCGAGGACGCGGGTGACCGCGCCGTCCCGCAGGGCCCGCAGGGCCGCGCGGCAGCCGGCCAGGATGGCGTCGAACCACTCGGTGGCGACCAGGTGCTCCTCGCCGAGACGGGGCACGTTGTCACCCTGCCGGTAGTTGAACGGCTCCCGTGACACCGCGATGGCGTCCGTTCCCGGGTCGCGGATCACGGCGCTGGTCATGGACGACGGCTGGTCGCCCGCCACTCCGACGCCGGCCATGATGAAGTCGACCGGCGAGGTCGGGTTCACCATCGGCACCAGCATGGTGGAGGCGACGGACAGCTTGGTGTGGTTCATCAGCACGTCGGGGAGCGAGTCGTCGCCCACCCCGGCGTCCGGCCGGAGCATGGTCTCGGTGTCGATGACGCACGGGTGCTCGCCGCGGGCCAGCAGGTTCTCGTCGTGCAGGTCCGTGGCGCCGATGGCGCCGAACAGCACCGCCAGCGCTCCGATCCGGTAGAAGTAGCGGCCTGGCTGGTCCGCTTCCTCCATGGGGGTCGGCACGGTGAACTCCTGCCAGCCGTGCGTGCCCACGGTGAGCGACCGGGGGACGCAGCGGGACAGCGAGTGCTCCAGATGCGGGTCGACCGCCCGGTACAGGTCGCGGACGAAGTCGTCCGCGGTGAGCGGCCTCGGCTTGAACACCAGCCGGGTTCCGTTGGCCAGGTGAAGGATGTGCACCTGACGGTTGTCGTTGTGCAGGTCGGAGCCGCTGGGCGAGATCCCGGACAGCAGGCGGCCTGCATCGCCCGGCTCGCCGAGCAGTCCGGCCTCGGCGAGGAGCGGCCGGTCGTCGGCGAAGGCGGTGAGGAACTCGCGGTAGGCGTCCAGGGAGTGCGCCAGCATCGTGGCCAGCCGCCCCCGGAGCACCGGGTACTCCGCCAGCAGGGAGTCCGGGACGCCGGGCTCCTCCAGGCGGGCCGAGAAGCGGCGCAGAGCGGTGTCGGCGCCGGACTCCATCGGCAGGCCGAGGCGCTCCCGGAAGGTGTGGAACTCGCCGATGAGCATCCGGTAGGACTGGGTCTCCACCATCCGCAGCAGGGCGTCGTGGGCCTGGTCCACCACGCTGTCGTGGCGGTCCGGGGCGGCGGCCCGCAGCAGCGGTTCGCCCAGCTCCCGGACGACCGCGGAACGGGAGGCCACATGGGAGTAGAAGGGAAGGAAGGCCTCGACGGCCACCGCGCTCTCGCTCATGCCCCGGCACCTCCCGCCAGCAGTTCGGCCGTCCGGCCGGTCCCCTCGGCCGTCAGGCCGGTCTCCTCGGCCGTCGCCGCGTACAGATCCCGGTACACGCTGCCTCCGTCCATCAGTTCTGAATGTGTTCCTTGCTCGACGATCCGGCCCTGGTCGAACACGTAGATGAGGTCGGCGGACTCGATGGTCGACAGACGGTGCGCGATGACGATCTGGGTGGCGCCGATGCTCTCGATCAGCCGGGTCACCCGGCGTTCGTTGACGGTGTCCAGGGATGCCGTGGCCTCGTCCATGACGAGGATCGACGGCCGCTGCAGGAGGGTGCGCACGATGGCCAGCCGCTGCCGCTGCCCGCCGGAGAAGTTGGAGCCCATCTCGGCGACGAGGGTCTGCAGGCCCATCGGCAGGTCGTCGAGGAAGTCCAGGATGCCGACCTCACGGCAGAACTCCCGGACGGTGTTCTCGGGGATGTCCTGGCCCAGGGTGAGGTTCTCCAGGATCGACCGGTTGTGCAGGTGGACCTCCTGCGGGATGTAGCCGATCACCCGGCGCAGGGAGTCCCGGTCGTACGCGGCGGCGTCCCGTCCGCCGAAGCGCACCGAGCCGGAGGTGGGTTCGTGCAGCCCGCAGACGATCCGGGCCAGGGTGCTCTTGCCGGAGCCGGACTCGCCCACCAGGGCGACGCGGGCGCCGGCCGGGATGTCCATGGTGACGTCGCGGACCACCGGTTCGCTGTGCCTGGTGTAGCGGAAGGACACCCGGTCCAGCTCGACCGAGGGGGACGCCAGCTCCTTGACGTCGCCGCCCGTGCCCTCGGGCTCGGTGCGGGTGATGTCGCTCAGCCGGGCCATGTAGCGGCTGGTCTCGGTGAACTCCGCGTACGCCTGGAACACCGAGGTGGAGATCGCGAAGTAGGTGGCGGAGACGGTCTGCACCGCGATCGCCCCGCCGATGGTGATGGTTCCCCGGCCGACGAAGTACAGGCTGGCGAGCAGCAGCACCAGGGGCCCGAACATCTGGATGGTGGAGGCCACTCCGGACACCCGGCCCTGTTGCAGCCGCATCCGCGTCCTCATCGCCCCCAGCGAGTCGGCGTAGGTCTCGCGCCAGGTGTCCAGGTACTGGTCGGCGTAGCCGCCCATCTTGATGGTCGGGATGGAGACGATGGCGTCCAGCTGCAGCGACTGGCTCCTGCCCAGGTGGGTGATCTCCATGTCGACCGCCTCGACCACCCGCAGCCGGGTGGTGGCCAGATAGCCGGCGTTGCCCAGCACCAGGGCGAGCGCTATCAGCCCCAGCCGCCATTCCGCGTGCAGCAGGTAGCCGCTGACGCAGACCATGGTGCCGAGGTCGAGCACGCCCTGGGCCACCCGGGAGGAGAGCATGTCGCGGACGGCGTTGACGCTGCCGAGCCGGAAGAGCAGTTCGCCGGGCTGACGGGTGGTGAAGAACCGGTACGGCAGCGACAGCAGCCGGGTGAACGCGTGGTCCATCAAATGCCGGCCGAGGACCGAGACCAGCGAGGACAGCAGCAGGATCCTCAGCAGGTGCAGCAGGTAGTAGCCGACCGCGGCGCCGACCACCATGCCGATGACCCACAGATGGTCGCCGAGCTCCGTCCAGCCGGAGAACCGGTCCACGGACCACTCGGTGAGCAGCGGGATCCCCAGCACCGCGGCGTAGGCGGCCAGCGACAGGACGCCGACACCGGCCATCCGGCCCCTCGCGCCTTCCGGCAGCAGGGGCATCGTCCGCCAGTCGGCGAAGGGCCGGCGGCGCAGCCGGCGGAACGCGGGCCCGGGCTCGGCGGTGACGACCACGCCGCTGAAGTGCCGGGCGAGTTCGTCCCCGGTCAGCCGGCGCCGGCCCACGGCCGGGTCCATGACGACGGCCTGGTCGCCGTCGAAGTTCTCCAGGACCACGAAGTGGTGGTCGTCCCAGAAGAGGATCACGGGTGAGGAGAACCGGGTGAGCGCGGCGACGTTCCGGGCGCTCAGCAGCCGGCTCCGCATGCCGCGGGACTCCAGGAACCGCGCCAGCTGCCGGGCGCTCAGTCCGTCCCGTCCCGCGTCCATGTCCTCCCGGACCTCGGAGACGCCCTCGTCCCGCCCGTAGTAGCGGAGCAGGGACACGCAGCAGCAGAGACCGCACTCGGTCTGGGCGACCTGGGTGACGGCCGGCACGCGTCGTGCGGTCCGACGTGATTCCGGGCGAGCGCCCATGGCTACCGCACCTCCGGGTTGTGGGATGTCGGGCGGGAAGGGGGGGTTCGGGTGGACGGGACGTCGGACGGGGCGGAGGCCCGGGAAGCCCGGCCGGGGTCGTGAGACCTCGGTCCGCCCCGCCCCGTCCGGCGTCACCGACGCGGCGGTCCGGCTCAGCCGGCCGCGCGTATCAGAGCAGCCGGGTTCAGCACTGGCTGGTGCACTTGGTGGTCGGGCAGGCGGAGGCGGACACCAGGGTCGCCACGGCGGTGACGATGGCGCAGCTCCAGGTCGTGCCGCCGTACACGTCCGCCTCGCCCATCTCGACGAGCTCGAACTCGTCGTAGCCGCCGAGGACGTCGGCCTTCATCTTCTCCATGGTCTTCTCCTTCGTGATGGTCAACGGACATGCGTCCGGATTCTTTTGTGCCGAGATACCGAACGCTTTTCCTCCGTCTCCGGAGGACGCCTCCCAGCCTGTCCTCTCCCCATTCGCTGAACGCATAGACCGGACGATCCCGAGCGCACACAACTGAATTCCTCCGGAAAACGGTCCGGCCCCCACGCATTCGCGCGGGGGCCGGACCTCGGAGATATTCGATGTGGGTATTCCTTCGCGACTGCGGCAGACCCCTCAGGCATCCCGCCGTACGATCGCCCAATGGCCGGCCCCCACCGCCCCCGCCGTCCACAGAACGAGCACGCCGAGGCCCGACCATGCCCCGAGCTCCCCCTCGCCCGCCGAGCCGCGGAGCACCATTCCCCCCGCCACGTCCGGCAGGAACCGCGCCACCTCGCCGACCACCGGGATGTTGCTCAGGATCGTGGAGAGCATGAAGAACAGCGGAAGCAGCAGGGCCAGCGTCGCCGCCCCCGAGCGCAGCAGCGTCGCCACACCCATGGAGAACGCCACCAGGAGGGCCGTGTAGAGCACCGCCCCCATCACGTGCCCCGCCGTGGCCGGTGCCGCCGGCGCCCCGTACTCCCCGATGCCGTTCTGCACGATCAGGAAGGCCGGTACGACGCCCAGCACCGCCAGCACTCCGCTGACCAGACTGACCAGTCCCACCTTGGCGTAGTAGAAGCGGGCCCGGTCGGGGACGGCCAGCAGGCTGGTCCTGATCGACCCCGACGCGTACTCGCCCGTCACCGCGAGAATCCCCATGACCACCAGGACGATCATCCCGAGCGGCACGGCCGAGAGGCCGAGGCCCACCGGGTCGAACCCCGGCGCCGTGAACTGACTTTCGCCGGGAACCGTCCCGTAGACGAATGCCAGCACGATCATCAGACCGAGATAGACAGCCAGCGACCATTTCGGGGACCGCAGCGTCGTCAGTTTGACCCATTCGGAGGCCACCGCGTGCTTCATCGGATCCCTCCGGTCGAGGCGCGGTATTCCGCGTGTTCCCGGGTGAGTTTCATGAACGCCTCCTCCAGCGAACCACCGGATTCGGTCAGCCCGAATACGGTGATGTTCTCCGTGCTCGCGACGACCCCGACCTCCTCCGCGGACGCGCCGCTCACCGCGAGAGTCGCGTCGTCCTGCCGCACGGACTCGATGCCCCGCTCCCCCAGCGCCCGCCGCATTCCCTCGGGATCGGACACCCGGGCCAGTACGGTCATGTCCGAGTGCGCGGCGACGAACGCGTCCACCGGGGTGTCCGCGAGCAGCCGCCCCCGGGCGACGACCACGAGATGGTCGGCGGTCACCGCCATCTCGTTCATCAGGTGGGAGGAGACCAGCACCGTCCGGCCCTCCGCGGCCAGCCCCCGCATCAGCTCCCGGATCCACCGGACGCCCTCGGGGTCGAGCCCGTTGACCGGCTCGTCGAGGAGCAGCACCTCGGGGTCGCCGAGCAGCGCCGCCGCCACGCCGAGCCGCTGCCCCATGCCGAGGGAGAAGCCGCGCACCCGCTGCCGGGCCACCGCGAGCAGGCCGACCCGGTCCAGGACCTCGTCGGCCCGGGTGGCGGGCAGGCCGTGGGACGCGGCCAGCACCCGCAGGTGGTCCCGGGCGCTGCGGCCCGGATGCGCGGCCCGGGTGTCGAGCAGTGCCCCCACCCGGGTCAGCGGGCGTGCCAGGCTCCGGTAGGGGACGCCGCAGACGGTGGCCCGGCCGGCGGTGGGCTCGTCCAGACCGAGGATCATGCGCAGGGTGGTGGACTTGCCGGCGCCGTTGGGGCCGAGGAATCCGGTCACCTTCCCCGGGGTCACGGTGAACGACAGGCCGTCCACGGCGACCCTCTCGCCGTACCGCTTGGTGAGGTTCTGGACCTCGATCATCACAGCACCTTTCGTCTACGGACGGGCCGGCCGGGACGGCCGTGCCCACCACCGGCCGTCACACGGCCCGCGCCACCGGCTCCGCGTACAGCCCCGCGTACACCCCGCCCAGGGCCAGCAACTCCTCGTGCGTCCCCCGCTCCACGATCCGGCCGCGGTCGAGTACGTGGATGAGGTCGGCGTCCTGGATCGTGGCCAGCCGGTGCGCGATGACGATCTGCGTGGCGCCGGTCTCCGCGATGATCCGGGAGACCCGCCGCTCGTTGGCCGTGTCCAGCGAGGCGGTCGCCTCGTCCATGACGATGATCCGCGGCCGTTGCAGCAGCGTCCGCACGATGGCCAGTCGCTGCCGCTGCCCGCCGGAGAAGTTCGCGCCCAGCTCGGACACCAGGGTCCGCAGCCCCATGGGCAGTTCCTCGACGAAGTCGAGGATCCCCACGGCGGCGCAGTACTCCCGGACCGTTGCCTCGTCGATGTCCTGGCCCAGGGTCAGGTTCTCGAGGATGGTCCGGTTGTGCAGGTGCACCTCCTGCGGGACGTACCCGATCTGCCCGCGCAGGAAGTCGGTCCGGTAGGCGCTCATGGGACGGCCGCAGAACTCCACGGTCCCGCCGGTCGGCTGGTGGAGGCCGCAGACGATACGTCCGATGGTGGACTTGCCCGAACCGGACGCGCCGACGAACGCCACCTTCGCGCCGGCCGGGATCTCCAGCGACACGTCCTCGAGGACCGGCCTGCTGTGCCGGGTGTACCGGAACGACACCTCCCGCAGCCGTACCCGGGGGTCGGGGAGTTCCGAGAGGGACCCGCCCTCCGGCTCGCTCTCCTGCGCCGTGATGTCGCTGAGCCGGCTCACGTAGCGGGAGGTCTCGGTGATTTCCGTCAGCATCTGGAAGACGGAGGCGCTCAGGGCGAAGAAGGTGCCCGCCACGGCCTGCACGGCGATGGCCGAGCCGACGGTCACCGTCCCCCGCGCCACGAAGTGCAGGCCGGCGAGGAGCAGCGCCAGCGGGCCGAACATCTGTGTGGTGGCGGCGATTCCGGAGATCCAGCCCTGCTGCATCCGCATCCGGACGCGCATCGCGTCCAGCGAGGCGCGGTAGGTCTCCTCCCATTCGTCGGCGAACCGATCGGCGTAGCCGCCCATCTTGATGGTGGGCACGGACACGACGGCGTCGAGCTGCGTGGACTGGGAGCGGGAGAGCAGCGCGAGCTCGGTGTCCGTCACCTCCTTCACCCGGTGCCGGCTCAGCCACAGCACGCCGCCGTTCAGCAGGAACAGCAGGAACGCCAGGAGTCCGATGCGCCACTCGGTGACGAACAGGTAGACGCCGATACAGGCCAGGGTCCCCACGTCCAGGACGCCCTGGGCGATCCGCGAGGAGAGCAGGTCCCGGACGCTGTTCACGGTATTCAGGCGGAACAGCAGTTCGCCGGGCTGCCGGGTGGCGAAGAACTTGAAGGGCAGGGAGAGCAGTCTCCGGAAGACGTGGCTCATCAGATGCCGGCCCATCACGGCGATCAGCCCCGCCAGCGCGGCGGTACGCAGCAGCCACAGCAGCAGGTAGCCGAACCCGGCAGCCGCCACCACCCCCGCGACCAGACCCGTATGGGAGAGGTCGCTCCAGGCGTCGTCCCGGTCGACGGCCCATTTGGTCAGTGCCGGTATGCCCAGCACCGCCGCGTAGGAGCCCAGCGACAGCAGGGCGACCAGGGCGATCCGGCGCCCGGCCTCGGCCGGGACAAGCGGCAGCGACCGCCAGTGCCGGAAGGCGGGGAGGGACTGCCGGACGAAGGCCGGGCCCGGGGAGGCCGCGATCACCACCTTGGAGAAGCCGGCCTCCAGCGCCTCGCGGGTGAGACGCCTGCGGCCGACGGCCGGGTCCATCACCCAGGCCGTCGTGCCGTCGAAGCGCTCCAGGACCAGGAAGTGGTAGTCCTCCCAGAAGAGGATCACCGGTTCGGTGAAACCCCGCAGAGCCTCCACGCTCCGGGCCCGGAACGCCTTGACGTCCATGCCCCGCGAGCGCAGGAAGTCCGCGAGCTGCTTGGCGCCGAGCCCGTCCCGGCCGGCCTCCAGGTCCTCCCGCACGGTCCGGAAGTCCTCGGTGCGGCCGTGGTACCCGAGCACCGCGATGCAGCAGCACAGCCCGCACTCGGTCTGGGTGACCTGGGTGACCGAGGGAACCCGGCGCCCCATCAGAGGGATCCGTGCCAGATCGGCGACACCCGGGGCCGCGTGGCGTCGAGGCGGCCGAGGAGGTGCAGCAGCACACCGGAGGAGCCCACCATGACGCTGTCGGTGTGGGCGTAGCGGGAGCCGGTGTCGGCGAGTTTCTCCGCGATCACGTCCGGTCCCAGCCGGCGCGCCTCGACGGCGGCGGCCCGGTCGAGGAGCTCCTGGTCGGGGCCGGCGATCCGCCGGACCACGTCGATGTTGCCGAGGTCGCCGTGGCACCAGGTGAGGTTGCGTCCGAAGCCCTGCCGGAAGGTGTCGGCGAGGGCCGTCTCCAGCCGCTCGGCGGCCCGTTCGTCCGCCGTCCTGGCGGTCACCGCGGACAGCGCCATGGCGATGCCGGCGGCGCCGTGGCACCAGCCGGTCGAGAAGCGGCCCGGGAAGGCGGAGTTGGTGGACCAGTTCCGTTCCTCGGGTACGTAGAAGGACTCCAGACGGTCAGTCAGGACGCCGCAGGCGACATCGACCCGGTCCCCGACGTGGTCGCGCAGGGTGGCGAGGGCGTGCAGGACTCCGGCGACGCCGTGCGCGAAGCCCGACTGCTCCCACCAGGAGCCCGCCGGCTCGGCCACATGGCGCAGCAGCCGGCCGGTGAGCGCGTCCAGGGTCGCGGCGCCGTGGTCGCCGCCGATCGAGGCGACCATCGTGGCGATGCCGGAGATCCCGGAGATCACCTCCGGGGTGTCCCCGGGGCCGAGCTGCTCCACGACCAGCGGTACGGCGTCCTGCGCCGCCGTCACCCAGCCCGGCTCCTCCAGGATCCGCCCGGCCTCGGCCAGGGCGAACAGCAGGCCGGTGGTTCCGGTGTAGGCGCCGGCACCGCTCTGCCGGATGCTGCGGAGCTCGTAGACGCCGTCGGTGAGGATGTCGGCGCTGCGCGCGAAGACCTCGCGCGCCACCCGCTCGTAGCGTGCGTCGCCGAAGTGGGCGGCGGCTGCGGCCAGGGCGAGCGCGGGGCCGGTGCGTCCGGTGTACAGGTCGTACCCCAGGACGCCGGAGGGCCAGGGCCGGGCGGCCTGC
The DNA here is from genome assembly GCF_036634195.1 of Streptomyces sp. P9-A4. NCBI lineage: Bacteria > Bacillati > Actinomycetota > Actinomycetes > Kitasatosporales > Streptomycetaceae > Streptomyces > Streptomyces sp. P9-A4. The sequence goes on along the minus strand of NZ_JAZIFY010000001.1, from coordinate 6,284,808 downwards.
GCGGAGGCCAGCGGGCCGATCCAGGTGGTGGGCAGATGACCGAACTGGTCGGGGAGGCTGCCCGCGGTCAGGGCGTCGGCCAGCGACCGGGCGAGCCGCTCCAGGCCGGTGCGCTCGCCGACGGCGGCCCGACCGCTCCAGGAGGTCCGGCCGGAGAGGTGGTTGTCGGGGAAGCGGGAGCAGAAGGCCGAGTGGAGCAGCCGCAGCTGCCGGCTCACCACCTGCTCGTCGAGCGCCCCGGCCTTGGCGAGCGCCCGGGAGAGGGGGGTGCGGTCGATCCGGACGCCGGTGTCCTCGCCGTCGCAGTCGTGGACGGTGGCGCCGGTGGCGGGCACGGTGAAGTAGGGGACGTCGCGTTCGGCCATCTGCCGCAGCTCCGAGCCGACCAGCCGGCGGTCGGAGAACCGGGAGGGGATGGCGATCCGGTGGAGCAGGGCCTGGGCGAGCGCGGGATCGGCCATCGCGGCGGCGGAGGCCGTCATCCGCAGGATCTGCGCGTACTGCGACGTGGGGTTGTGGATGTAGCGGATGCGCATGGCCGGCGCGATCCGCTCCAGGAGGGCGGTCCACCAGGAGGGCCGGCGCATCACCGCCTCGCAGACCTGCCGGAACCCCTCGGCCATCTGCCCGGCGAGCCCGTGGATCTCCTGCTCGGTGCTCTCCCGGACCACGGTGGAGCGCTGCTCGGCCGGGCGGGCCTGGAGGTGCACCCTGATCCGGTCGGTGAAGGGGTGCTCGAAGACCATCGTCTTGAAGGGGGAGACGCCCTGGTTGTCACCGCCGAGGAAGCCGAGGTCGACGTGGCCGGAGTCCTGGTCCTTGCCGGCCAGGACCAGCGGGAGGATCCCGATGCCGTAGACGCTGCGGCCGATCTCGTCGTAGGCGTTCCCCTCGGCCTCCGGGGTGGGGCCGGTGTGCACCCGGGCGGGGTGCAGCAGCGTCTCCAGGTCGATGGCGACCGGGCCGCGGCGGGTGGGCAGGATGTTCTCGAAGTGCATGTCCCGCGCGTCCATCAGGTAGAACACGGCGGCCAGTTGGCCGCAGGCCCGCATGAAGGGCACGCTGCTCGCGCCGACGTCCTGTCGCTCGACGTACTCGACGTACCCGTACCCGTCGCGCACCAGGGTGCGGGCGGCGGGCAGCGTGCAGCCGACCTCGGCGTTGACGCGCTCGACGACGGTCTCGAAGGCCGCCTCGCAGGAGATGTCCCGGGGCTTGTAGACCAGGCGGGCCCCCGAGGCGAACGTCAGGATGCTGACCGCCCTGCCGTGGGCGTGCGAGTCGCCGTCGGCCCCGCCGATGGACAGCAGCAGGTCGACGGGGGCGATGCCGGAGAACCGGAAGACCGCCTCCCGGTCGGTGTGCAGCCGCCGGACCAGTTCCCGCGCCGCCGCACGGGCGTTGCGCACGACGTGGCCGGCCGCGGAGCGGAGCACCGGGAACGGCTCCACCGCGTCGCTCCACACCCGGGTGACGAAGTCCTGGTAGCGCTCCTCCGGGGTGGCCCCTCGCAACGACCCGTCGCCGGCGGCCTTGTTGACCGCGGCGACCAGGGTGCGGGTGGCCGCGTCACGGAGCCGGGCCTCGGCCCTGCCGAGCACCTGGAGGGTGAAGGCGTCCAGGTCGGCCACGGCCCCCGTGAGGTCCTCGGGGAGGAGCCGGTCGGCCGCCGGCAGTGCCAGTCGCCGGATCACGCGCTGGAACGGATACGACTCCGGCTCCCGCGACCAGGCGAGCGCGGAGGCCGAGGGGGCCTCCGGATCGATGTCGGACGGAGCCGAGAGCTTGCCGTGGACGGCTGACGCGAAGACGCCGAGGGGCTCGATGGTTTCGCGGATCTCGATGCTGTCGAGTTCTGGGTAAAGATTCGCGGGCGAGATCAATGCTCCGGCTCCCTGCGCGGAAAGTGATAGATTGGCGCGTTGCGCCGGGGGCGGGGAGCATGAGCCGCTCCCCGCCCCTGGTCCGTGCCCAACCCTGCGGGCTCAGTTGCAGTTGGGCTGGCACTCCTTGGTCAGCGTGCACCAACCGCCGTGGTTCCCGAGGAAGTCGGAGAGCGAGAACGTGTTGGTCGAGCACGCGCCGTAGGCGACGCCGTCGAAGTCCTGCTCCGCGATCTCCTCGATCAGCGAGATGTCACCGTCGTAGTTGTTCATGTGAATTCACATCCCATCCGGCCGAATGTGTCCAAGGGGCCTTTCCACGAGAAAACCGTGGCCCGTTGCTCGTCGCCCGGCCGAGCGACGGGGAAAAGCTATGCCGCCGATAGCCGGTCCACAACCCATTGGTCACCGACAGCGCCCCGAAAGATGTTCGAGCGATTCCGCGGCCAGCCCAGGCGACGCGCTTGAACTGCGACTTCGATGCCACGTGGCCGAATCCTGCCAGGGCGATGGCAGCTTGGTGCACTTTCACTTCCGCGGAATTCATGCGCGTGCGTATGCGCGAACGGATGCGTGGTACATGCGCGGTGAATGGCCGGCCGAGTGCGGTCGGTCAATTTCCGCGTATGACGCCCCCCGCGGAGATTCTTTTCGCGGGGCTCAGCCGCCCGGCATCATGCCGTCGCCGTTGAGGCGTTCCGTTTCGGAGGGGGACCTGGAGGGCGAAGACGGCTACGAGGAGGGACCACGTCGATGACGACCTGGCGGTCGGTGGAGTACCGGTGGTTCTTCGACCGGCACATCCGGAGCCTGCACGCCGCCGCCAGGTGACAACCGGCGGTTACGGGACACCCCTCACGGAGCTGGGACGCCGGCGCGCACGACAGAAGGTCGGCCCTCCGACCCGGCTGTCACGTCGGCTGGAGGGGCGCCTCTCGCCGCTGACGACACGCCGGCGGCTGTCCCGGCGGGCGCGAGGACCGCGACACACCTGAGGGGATGGGTCATCCGGAACAGGTGGATGGCCGTCACCCAGCCGCATCGGTGGCTCGGCCGGGCGACCTCGTCAGTGAAGGGCGGGAATGACCGCGCTGCCGTAGGCGTCGATGGTGCCCTCGCGGTTGTCGTGCATGTCGTAGACGGCGAACTGGTCCACGCCGAGGTCGCGCAGGTGGCGGAGCTTCTCGATGTGGGTCTCGGCCGGGCCCAGGAGGCAGAAGCGGTCGACGATCTCGTCGGGGACGAAGGTGGTGTCGGGGTTGTCGGCGCGGCCGTGGTGGGAGTAGTCGTAGCCGTGCCGGTCCTTGATGTAGGCGGTCAGCTCCTCGGGGACCACCGAGGAGTGCTCGCCGTACTTGGACACGAGGTCGGCCACGTGGTTGCCGACCATGCCGCCGAACCAGCGGCACTGGTCGCGGGCGTGCGCCAGGGCCTGCGGGGAGTCGTCGGCGGTGACGTACGCGGGGGCGGCGACGCAGATCGTGAGGGCGTCGGGGTCGCGGCCCGCGTCCGTGGCGGCCTGCCGGACCGCCTTGACCATCCACTCGGTGAGGAAGGGGTCCGCGAGCTGGAGGATGAAGCCGTCGGCCTTCTGCCCGGCGAGCGCGAGAGCCTTGGGACCGTACGCCGCCATCCAGACCGGCAGCTTGCCGTTCTTGATCCAGGGGATGCGGATCGCGTTGCCGTCGACCTGCGCCTCCCGCCCTTCCGCGAGGTCGCGGATGACGTCGATGGCCTCGCCCAGGCGGGCCAGCGTGTTCGGCTTGCGGCCGGCGACACGCATGGCGGAGTCGCCGCGACCGATGCCGCAGACGGTGCGGTTGCCGAACATGTCGTTGAGGGTCGCGAAGGTGGAGGCCGTCACCTCCCACGTACGCGTCCCCGGGTTCGTCACCATCGGGCCGACGTGCAGCTTGGTGGTGTGTTCGAGGATCTGGCTGTAGATGACGAACGGTTCCTGCCACAGGACGGCGGAGTCGAAGGTCCAGCCGTAGCGGAAGCCGTTGCGCTCCGCCCGGCGCATCAGCCCGACGACCTGCGAGGCGGGCGGGTCGGTCTGCAGGACAAGTCCGAAGTCCACGCGGGGACCTCCAAGTTCGGTTCGGTGCGGTGCGGTCCTGAGGGGGGTCAGCCCAGGTACTGGCAGGTGGAACGGGGCACGAAGGTGCCGTGACCGGCGCGGCCGGCGTACGTGCGCTGGTCGATGACGACCTCGCCGCGCGAGAGGACGGTCTCGACCCGGCCGGTGACGGTCCTTCCCTCGTACGCCGAGTAGTCCACGTTCATGTGGTGGGTCTCGGCCGACAGGATCTGGGTCGCGTGCGGGTCGTAGATGACGATGTCCGCGTCCGCGCCGGGCGCGATCGTGCCCTTCTGCGGGTAGAGGCCGAACATCCGGGCCGGGGAGGCGCAGGCGATCTCGATCCAGCGGCGCCGCGAGATGTGCCCGTCGACGACGGCCTGGTGGAGCAGGTCCATACGGTTCTCCACGCCCGGAAGCCCGTTGGGGATCTTGGAGAAGTCACCCCGGCCCAGGTCCTTCTGGCCGGTGAAGCAGAAGGGGCAGTGGTCGGTGGAGACCACCTGGAGGTCGTTGGTCCGCAGCCCCCGCCACAGCGCCGCCTGGTGCTCCTTCGGGCGGAGCGGGGTGCTGCACACGTACTTCGCGCCCTCGAAGCCCGGCTCCGCGAGGTTGTCGGTGGAGAGGAAGAGGTACTGGGGACAGGTCTCACCGAAGACCGGCAGCCCCTTGTCGCGGGCGGTGGCGATCTCGGCGACCGCCTCCTCGGCCGAGACGTGCACGACGTACAGCGGCGCCCCGGCGACCCGGGCCAGCTGGATCGCCCGGTGGGTGGCCTCGGCCTCCAGCAGGGCCTTGCGGACCTCCCCGTGGTAGCGGGGGTCGGTCTCGCCCCGGGCCAGGGCCTGTTCCACGAGGACGTCGATGGCGATGCCGTTCTCGGCGTGCATCATGATCAGCCCGCCGTTCTCGGCGGAGCGCTGCATCGCCCGCAGAATGCGGCCGTCGTCGCTGTAGAAGACGCCCGGGTAGGCCATGAAGAGCTTGAAGGAGGTGATGCCCTCCTGGACGAGCCGGTCCATCTCCTTGAGCGTGTGCTCGTTGACGTCGGAGAGGATCATGTGGAAGGCGTAGTCGATCGCGCAGTTGCCGTCGGCCTTCGCGTACCAGGCGTCGAGGCCTTCGCGCAGGGACCGGCCGACGGTCTGGACGGCGAAGTCGACGATGGTGGTGGTGCCGCCCCAGGCGGCGGCCCGGGTGCCTGTCTCGAAGGTGTCGGAGGCGGAGGTGCCGCCGAAGGGCAGCTCCATGTGGGTGTGGGCGTCGACGCCGCCGGGCAGCACATAGCGGTCGGTGGCGTCGATGGTGCGGTCGGCGGTCCAGCCGGCCGCCGCGTCGGAGCCGTGGGCCGCGAGGGCGACCACACGGCCGTCCTCGATCAGCACGTCGGCGTGGAGTTCGTCGGCGGCGGTGACGACGAGGCCGCCGCGGATGGCGGTACGGGTGCTCACGGGGACTCTCCCTGCTCGATGCGGCGGCGGGACGACGTGACTGCTGGACCTGGACGGGGTGGGTGCGCGGCGAGGTCGGCGCTCGGGGCGGGCGACTACAGCGCGCCCAGGGCCTGTTCGAGGACGGCGGCGCCCTCCTCCGCCTCGGCGACGGTGAGGGAGAGCGGCGGGGCGATGCGCAGGGTGCTGGTGCTGTGGCCGCCTCCCTTGCCGATGAGCAGGCCGTTCTCGCGTGCGGCCTCCGCCACGGCGCCCGCCGCCTCCCGGTTCGCCCGGTCGGTGCCCGGTTCGGTCAGCTCGATGCCGATCATGAGACCGCGCCCGCGGACCTCCCGTACCGCCTCGACTCCGGCGCAGGCCGCCCTGATCCGCTCGATGAGCAGACCGCCGACCCGGCGCGCGTTGCCCTGGAGGTCGTTCTCCAGGAGGTAGCCGAGGTTGGCGAGCCCGGCGGCCATCGTGACGGGCGAACCGCCGAAGGTGGAGATGGAGCTGGCGTCCAGGCAGTTCATGATCTCGGCGCGGGCGACGACGCCGCCGACGGACATGCCGTTGCCGATGCCCTTGGCGAAGGTGAGGATGTCGGGCGGCCCGGCCTGGCCGTGCGCCTGCCAGCCCCAGAAGTTGTCGCCGGTACGGCCCCAGCCGGTCTGCACCTCGTCGGAGATCCACAGGATGCCGTGCCGGTCGAGGACCTGGCGGAAGGCGGCGAAGAGACCGTCGGGCGGCGAGGTGAAGCCGCCGACGCCCTGGACGGGTTCGGCGATGAGCGCGGCCACGTCACGGGTGTGCCCGATGAGGTCTTCGAGGTCGGCGACACAGGCCTCGGTGAAGCGCTCGTCGGTGTACTGGGCGTACGGGCCGCGGGTGCGGACGCCGCCGTGCACGTACAGGGTCTGGAGCGGCGAGAGGCCGGTGGGCGACCAGGTGCGGTTGCCGGTGATGCCGACGGTGGAGAAGGAACGGCCGTGGTAGCTGTTCCGCATGGCCAGGATCTGGTTCGAGCGCCGGTACGCGGTGGCGAGGAGGAGCGCCGTGTCGTTGGCCTCGGTGCCGGAGGTGGTGAAGAAGACGCGGGCGTCGGGGATGCCGGAGAGTCCGGCGATCCGCTCGGCCAGCTCCACCATCGGGCGGTTGAGGTAGAGCGTGGAGGAGTGGATGATCCGCCCGGCCTGCTCGGCGACGGCCTTGGTGACCTCGGGCAGGGCGTGGGCGGTCATCGTGGTGAGGATGCCGCCGAAGAAGTCGAGGTACTTGCGGCCCTCGGAGTCCCAGACGTGGCGGCCCTCGCCGTGGGTGATCTCGATCGGGTCCTTGTAGTAGAGGGCGACCCAGTCGGGGATGACGGCCTTGTGCCGGTCGAAGAGGCTGCTCACGGCTGCACCAGCCCGTCGTACGCGTCGGGGCGGCGGTCCCGGTAGAAGGCCCACTGCTGGCGCACCTGCTCGATGAGCCCGAAGTCGAGGTCGCGGACGAGGAGTTCCTCGGTATTGTCGGAGGCGACCTCGCCGACGAACTGCCCGCGCGGGTCGACGAAGTAGCTGGTGCCGTAGAAGTCGTTGTCGCCGTACTCCTCGATGCCGACGCGGTTGATGGCGGCGACGAAGTACTCGTTGGCGACGGCTGCGGCGGGCTGTTCCAGCTGCCAGAGGTAGGAGGAGAGGCCGCGGTGGGTGGCCGAGGGGTTGTAGACCAACTGAGCGCCGTTCAGGCCGAGTTGACGCCAGCCCTCGGGGAAGTGCCGGTCGTAGCAGATGTAGACGCCGACCCGGCCGACGGCGGTGTCGAAGACCGGCCAGCCGGCGTTCCCCGGGCGGAAGTAGTACTTCTCCCAGAAGCCCTCGACCTGGGGGATGTGGTGCTTGCGGTACTTGCCGAGGTAGCTGCCGTCGGCGTCGATCACGGCGGCGGTGTTGTAGTAGAAGCCCTCGCTCTCGACCTCGAAGACGGGCACCACGATCACCATGCCGGTCTCGCGGGCGAGCTCCCGCATCCGGGTGACGGTGGGGCCGTCGGGGACGGGCTCGGCCCAGCGGTAGTGCTCGGGATCCTGGACCTGGCAGAAGTATGGGGCGTTGAACACCTCCTGGAAGCCGATCACCTTGGCGCCCTGCCGGGCGGCCTCCCGGGCGTGCTCCTCGTGTTTGGCGATCATGGATTCGGTGTCGCCCGTCCAGGTCGCCTGGACGAGCGCGGCGCGTACGACGTCGGTCATGAGCTGCTCCTTCGGCACGGCGTCAGAGAGCCTCTACGCACGTAGACGCGGTGCGTAGGAGGAGAACGTAAGCCCCGTCACACCCCGGAGCAAGACCGCCGCCGCGTAGCGGCCGGGTCGATCATGTTTCATACCCGAGTGGTCCACGTCGGACACGTACCGACACATGGGGACACCTACCCGAACCTGCCGGGTCAGGCTCCGGCGAGCCCCGCGACGCGGAAGGCGTGCCGCAGGTCGCGCTCCCGGGCCACGGACACCGCGCGGGCCGCTTCGAGCAGCTGCGGCACCAGCCCGCGCGGGTCCGCGCCCGCGAGCCGGGCCGCGTCCCCGGGGGCACGTACCCGCACGAACGCGGTGAGCAGCGCGCGGGCCTCCCGGTGGTGGTCCTCGGCCCGCAAGGCGGCGCAGGCCCCGGCCAGTTCCTCGACGGGGCGCGCCACCCCCTGGCGCAGCAGCCGCTCGCAGTCCGCGGCCCGGCCGGCGTCGGCGAGCGCGCCCGCGACGGCCGCGAGCCGTCCGGGCGGCAGCGACGCGGCCTCCCAGAGCAGCGTGGACCAGTCGGCCCCGAGCCCGGCCCGGTGCAGTTCCGCGGCGAGGGCGGGGAGCCGGGCGGCCGGCCCGCCGAGCGCCTCGCAGAGCAGGGCGTGCGCCTCACCCGTACGGCCCTGGGCGCGGAGGCGCCGGAGCGCGTAGACGGCGTTGGCGGCGGCGCGGGCGTCCTGGACGGGGTCGGGCGCGGAAGCCGCCCCGGGGTCCACCCCTGGGCCCGCCCCGGAGTACACCCCCTGGCCCGTCCCCGAGCCCGCCCCCGGATCCGCCGCAGGCACGGCCGCCCGGGTTCCGGCGGGGGGCCGGGCCGCGCCCCGCCCGGTGGCTCCGCCGAACCGGGCCCCACGCGGGGGCGCCCCTCCGGCCGGGAGGAGGGGTGCGGACATGGGTGCAGGCATCGGCACGGGCCCCGCCGCCGTCGCACCCACCGGCCCCGGCTCCTCGGCGACGCCCTCCAGCCAGGCGTACCGGGCGCCCCGGGGGCGGCGGCCCGCCCCGCCGGGCCGCGCGACCGATGCCGAGGCCGCCGCCACCGCTGCCGTGGCTGCCGTCGCCACCGGGCGCCCCTCCCCCGGCCCCACGGACGAGGACGACGACGGCGGCGGACCGAGCCGGGCCAGCCGCGAGGTCAGCTCATCGACCCTGGCCGCCGCCCTCGCGCGGTCGTCGCGCGTCCACGCGAGGTCGTGTTCCAGGCGGGCCGTCTCCGCCGGGCCCGGAGCGGGGGTCGCGTGGAGCCGGGCGTCCAGCTCGCGGGCGCGGGCCTCGGCGTCCCGGCGTGCGCGTTCCATGAGGTCCCGGCGCTCGGCGAGCGCCGCCGCTCCGCCGGGCCCGCGGTCATGGGCGCCGGCCGCCGCCGCGTACAGCACCCCGCCCCGGACGGCGCACGACCCGTCGCCGGGCTCGCCGGCGTCCTGGAGGAGGGACCCGACGACGTCCCAGGGCAGGAGTTCCGCCCCGTCGAAGCAGGCGCGCATCCCCTCGGGATCGCGCGCGGAGAAGACTCCGTACCAGCCGCGACCGGGCGGCACGCGCTCCACCAGCCCGATGAGCCACTCTCTGAACTCGGCGATTTCCACTGGGAGTTGAGACACCGTCATGTGTTACGTACCTGCCCCGCCGTCGACTGGAGCCTTCCGGTCCGCAGGTATTGGACCGCAGGCGTGTTACGGGACGACTACGGACCGTTTTCGTGCGCGTGCCCCGCCGGTCCGTTCACCCGAAGGAGACGACGATCCCGGTGTGCGGGCGCTTCCCGAGCCGGACGATCATCGCCGGCACGTCGGTCAGCCAGAACTGCCAGGTGTACTTGCGGGACAGCAGCCCCCGGATGCGGCGCAGTTCGTCCCCCTCGACCAGCCGGCCCGTCCCGGTGACGCGCTCGGCGCCCTCCGCGACGTTCCCGCGCACGTCACAGACGGCGACGACGACCCTCGGATCGTTCCGCAGGCGCTTGACCTTCCAGGAGTCGCTGCGCGTCCAGGCGTACAGCTCGGAGCCCTCCACCGCGTACCAGACGGGTGTCGCGACACCGGTGCCGTTCTTTCGGTAGGTGGTCAGGCTGACGTAGCGGCCGCGCCGCAGCTCTTCGGGCATCATGCCGGGGAGCCTATGCCGGGGTCGGGCTGGAGGCGTGGGTGAGGGCCTCCCAGGCGACGAACAGGCCGTCGGCGCCGCCCGGCCGCCGGCTCGCGGCGAGCTTCTCGGTCTGCGGGAGCTTCATACCCATCCGCCCTCCGAGGTGATTGAGGGCGACCTCGACGTCCGGGCCCATCGTCCGCACGACCTTGCCGCCGCACAGCCACTTCGGAGGGTCGCGCCGAGCTGGTAGCGGGCGTGGAACGCCAGTGCCGCGCCGATCCGTCGGGCCTCCTCGCGGTAGAGGCAGCGCCGGGCCGAGGAGTGCGGCGAGGAGGAGCTTCTGTCGACGGTGCACGGCTCCACGCTCGCCGAGGCCACCGGGGCACGCATCCGGGACTGGGCCACCGGGTGACCCACTCCGGACTCGATCGCCGTTCGGGTACGCGCCCCGGGCGCCGTCGTTCTTCACGTACGCGCTCCGAGCGCCGTCGCTCTTCGCGTACGCGGTCGGGCTCAGTCGCTCTTCGCGTACGCGCTCCGGGCCTCGGTGATCTCCGGGACGTGGGCGCGGGCCCACGCGCAGGCGGTGTCGAGCGGCTCGATCAGCGAGTGGCCGAGGGCGGTCAGCGCGTACTCGACGCGCGGCGGGTTCTCCTCGTACGCGGTGCGGGTGAGGAAGCCGTCGCGCTCCATGGTCCGCAGGGTCTCGGTGAGCACCTTGGGGGTGATCCAGTGCAGCGGGACGCGCAGCTCGGAGAAGCGGCGCGGCTGCCCGTCCTCCAGACAGCGGAGCACCACGGCGGTCCACTTGCCGCCGACCCGGATCGGCTGGGCACGGTCGGAGCAGTCCGGGTCGCGGAAGAGGTCGGCGGGCAGCTGCTGGCTCATGCGTCCGAAGCTAGCCCAGTACCGTTGAAGTAACCAGGTGGTCCGGTTCTACGGTCCTGCCATGACCAACGACATGAGCAGCGGCGCCGCCGGCGGCGGCGACAGCAGGAACATCATCGTCTTCGGAGCGGGTGGACGGGTCGGCCGGGCGGCCGTCGCGGAGGCGGTGGCCCGCGGCCACCGCGTGACGGCCGTGGTGCGCGATCCGTCGAAGTACGGCGATCTGGCCGGGAGTTCGGTCACGCTGGTACGGGGTGACGTCACCGATCCGGCGTCGGTGGCCGCGCTCGCGGCGGGCCACGACGCGGCCGTGAACGCATCGGCGAGGCTGGACGTCTCCTCGGAGGAGTACTTCACGGCGGCGGCGAAGGCCCTGATGGCGGGCCTCGGGGAGGCGGGCGTGCGCCGCCTGTTGGTCCTGGGGATCGCCACGACGCTGGAGACGGAGCCGGGCGTGCGCATCATGGACGCGCCCGAATTCCCGGAGCAGTGGCGGTTGTTCTCGCAGGGGCACGTCGCCGAGTTCGCGCTGCTGTCCGCCGAGGCGGGGCCGGAGCTCGACTGGCTGATGGTCGTGCCGGGGCAGGACCTCAACGCGGAGGCCGAGGTCACCGGGGGCTACCGGACAGCCGTGGGCACGGTGATCGAGGGCCCCGGCCGGATCGCGCACGGGGACCTCGCGCTGGCACTGCTCGACGAGATCGAGCGCCCGCGCCACAGCCGCGTACAGCTGGCGGTGTCGGTCTGACTCCCCGAGGACCTCGACCAGCCGCCCCACCCCTCAGACGGGCACGAACGCGCACCGGGTGACCAGCTCGTCCATGGAGAGACCGAGGACCCCGGCGAGGGCCGCGACGGTGAAGAACGCCGGGGTCGGGGCCCGGCCGGTCTCGATCTTGCGGAGGGTCTCGGCGGAGAGGCCGGCGGCCGCGGCGATCTCCACCATGGACCGCTCGCCGCGCGATTCGCGCAGGAGTCGGCCGAGGCGCTCGCCGCGCTCGCGCTCTTCTGGGGTCAGGGGTGTGCGCACCATGCGGCCATTCTAATACCGGTATAGTAATTGGCATGGTGGAGATCAAGACGAACGAGAACCTGGCCTCGATGCGCGAGGCGGGACGGGTCGTGGCCCGTGCCCTCGCGGCCGTACGGGAGAAGGCCGCGCCCGGGGTGGCCCTGACCGAGCTGGACCTCGCGGCACGGCAGGTACTGGCCGAGGCGGGCGCCGGCTCGCCCTTCCTCGACTACCACCCGGAGTGGGCGCCCGTACCGTTCCCGGCGGTCGTGTGCGTCTCCGTGAACGACGCGATCGTGCACGGCATCCCGGACGGGACCGTGCTGGCCCCGGGCGACCTGGTCTCCGCGGACTGCGGGGCACTACTGGGCGGCTGGGCGGGCGACTCGGCCGTCAGCTTCACGGTGGGTCCGGCCCGGCCCGAGGACACCCGGCTGATCGCCGCTGCGGAGGAGGCCCTTGAGGCGGGCATCGCGGCGGCCGTCGTCGGCAACCGCGTCGGGGACATCGCGCACGCGGTCGGCCGCGTCTGCCGCGCCGCCGGGTACGGCGTCCCGGACGGCTTCGGCGGCCACGGGATCGGCCGCACGATGCACGAGGACCCGGGCGTCCCCAACGAGGGACGGCCGGGCCGGGGCATGAAGCTGCGCCACGGAATGGTCCTCGCGATCGAGCCGATGCTCATCGGCGGCGGCACGGACGACCACTACACGGCGGGCGACGGCTGGACGATCCGCACCCTCGACGGCTCGCGCGCGTCGCACGCGGAGCACACGGTGGCGATCACGGACGACGGCCCGCGCATCCTCACGGCGCTGTAGCCGGCCGGACGCCGACGCAGCCGGTCGGGACGCCGACGGGCGCGCCCCGGCCGCGCTGCGGCGGTCGAGGGTCCGCCCGTCCTCACCCCGCCGCGGTCGGTCAGGAACCCTGCCCGCGCCTCCTCACCGCGCCGGCCGTACGACCATGGCCGAGCCGCCTCCCCTGCGGACCGTCTCCGCGGCGGCCACCCAGCGGCCGTCCGGCAGCCGCTGCACGCCCGTCGCCGCGCCGATCTCCGGGTTCTGCCGGAAGCCGTGCCCGATCGCCTCCAGTTCGGCCCTGACCGGGCTGTTCCACAGGGCCGGTTCGAGTTCGGTGGTCGCCTGGTTGCGCTGGCTGGCGCGCGGGGCGGCGATGGCGTCGACGAGCGGCAGACCCCGGTCGACGACCCCGGTGAGCGTCTGGAGGACCGTCGTGATGATGGTGGCGCCGCCCGGCGAGCCGAGCGCGAGGACGGGCCTGCCGTGCCCGTCGAGGACGATCGTCGGGGAGATCGAGGAGCGCGGCCGCTTGCCGGGGCCGGGCAGGTTCGGGTCGTGGACCGCCGGGTTCGCCGGGGCGAAGGAGAAGTCGGTCAGCTCGTTGTTGAGCAGGAAGCCCCAGCCGGGCACGGTGATCCCGCTGCCGCCGGTGGACTCGATGGTCAGGGTGTAGGCGACGATGTTGCCCCACTTGTCGGCCACCGTGAGGTGAGTGGTGTTCTCCCCCTCGTACGTGGTCGGGGCCGCCGTCCCGCCGCTCGCGCACGGCACCGGGCTGCTCGGGTCGCCGGGCGCGAGGGGGCTGGTCAGGGCGGCGTCGTCCCGGATCAGGCAGGCCCGGGAGTCGGCGTACCGCTGGGAGAGCAGACCGCGCGTGGGCACCTGCTCGAAGGCCGGGTCGCCGACCCAGCGGCCCCGGTCGGCGAAGGCGATCCGGCTGGCCTCGATGTACCGGTGCAGATAGCCGGCCGGTGAGGCGGCGGCGAGGTCGGTGCCCTCCAGGATGTTGAGCGCCTCGCCGACGCTGGTGCCGCCGGAGGAGGAGGGGGCCATCCCGTAGACGTCGAGTCCGCGGTACGAGACCTTCGTGGGCTTGCGGAACTCGGGCCGGTACGCGGCGAGGTCACGCTCCGTCAGGTCGCCGGGGCGGACCTTCCGGGTGGCGCCCTCACGGACCGGGGGCGTGCGGACGGTGTCGACGATGTCCCGGGCGAGCGGCCCCCGGTAGAGCGCGCCGACGCCTTCCCGGCCGAGCTTCTCGTACGTACGGGCCAGGTCGGGGTTCTTGAACACGGAGCCGACGACGGGCAGTTGGCCGCCCGGCAAAAACAGCTCGGAGGTGGCGGGGAAGTCACGGAAGCGCGCTTCGTTGCCGGCGGTCTGCGCGCGGAAGGTGTCGTCGACGGTGAAGCCCTCGCGGGCCAGCCGCTCGGCGGGTTCGAGCAGCGCGCCGAGCCGCTTGCTGCCCCAGGCGTCGAGTGCGGTCTGCCAGGTCGCCGGGGTGCCGGGGGTGCCGACGCCGAGGCCGCTCGTCATGCCCTCCTCGAAGGGGATCGGCGCGCCATTCTCCTGGAACAGGCCGGCGCCGGCGGAGCGGGGCGCGGTCTCGCGTCCGTCGATGGTCCGCACGGTGCGGCTCTTCGCGTCGTAGTACACGAAGTAGCCGCCACCTCCGATGCCCGCCGAGTAGGGCTCGGTGACGCCGAGGGCCGCCGCGACGGCGACGGCGGCGTCCACGGCGTTGCCGCCCTTGCGGAGCACCTCGACGCCGGCGGCGGAGGCGTCGGAGTCGACACTGGCGACGGCGCCGCCGTACCCGACGGCGACCGGTGCCTTGACCGGTGGCGGCGCGGCGGTCGGCGGGGCCGTGGGCGGGGCGGCGGCACCCATCGAGAGCACCGTCGCCGCGACGGCGAGAACAGAGACCTTGCCAGCGGCGGAGCGACGCATTCCCTACCTCCAGTCAATGACCGTCCGCGCAGCGTAACTTCCTTCGGCCCCTCCCGTCAGGACCGCCTCGAACAAGAGGCCGGTGTCCCGCTACCATGCGCGCCCATGAACGAAGACGTGCGCAACATCGTGCTCGGGGTGCTGGCGACGGGCGTCAGCGCGTCCTTCGGCTGGCTGGGCCGCACGTACCTCTGGCGGCGCGGGCTCCGCCGCAAGCAGGCGTTCTTCGGGCTGCCCGGGAGTTCCGAGTGCCTGCTCGTGGTGAACAGGGAGTCGGGTGGTGAGCGCTCGGTGCACCGCTTCGACGTCTTCGCGCTGCTCGAACTCTCGGCGCTCATCAAGGACTGCGGCGCGCAGGCCCGGATCCTCTCCCACGACCAGGCGCACCAGGGTTTCGGGGACCGCACCGAGTTCTGCGTGGGCGGCCCCTACTCGAACCGGCGGATGGACGCCCATCTGGCCACACTGCTGCCCGGGGTGACGGTGAACGTCGAGGTGGAGCCGAGCCCGGTCCGCGGCATGTTCCGGATCGGCTCGGAGCGCTACCTGTCGGAGGTGGGCGTCTCCGAGTACGTGATCCTCGCCCGGCTCACGGCGGGCGAGGGCGGGCGGCCGGTCTTCCTCTTCTGCGGGCAGCGGGCCATCACCAACCAGGCCGCGACCCGCTATCTGGCCCGGCACCACGAGGAGTTGGCGCGGCGGCACCGCTCCGGCTCCTTCGTGCTCCTCCTGAAGGTGGTCAACTCGCAGGCGTACGGCCCCGATGTGGTGGAGCTGGTGGCCGATGTCACCCGCGAGGCGCTGACGGCTCCCGCAGCCGAACCGGCAGCGACTTGATTCCGTTGATGAAATTGGAGACGAGGCGCCGGGGAGGTCCGGCGGGTTCCAGGCCGCCGCAGGCCCGGCGCACCTCTTCGTGGAGCACCCGGAGCTGAAGCCGGGCGAAGTGGGCGCCGAGGCAGACGTGCGGGCCGTCGCCGAAGGAGACGTGCGGGTTCGGGTCGCGGCCGAGGTCGAGGCGGTGCGGGTCGGGGAAGACGCGCTCGTCGTGGTTGGCGGAGGCGTGGAAGACGACGACCTTGTCGCCGCGCCGGATCGGCTGTCCGGCGAGTTCCGTGTCGTGGGCGGCGGTGCGACGGAAGGAGAGCACGGGCGGGTGGACCCGAAGGAGTTCGTCCACGGCCGTGTCCATGGAGACCTCGCCGTTCCACAGCCGGTGCTGTTCGTCGGAGTGTTCGGCGAGGGCGAGGAGTCCGCCGGGGGCGGCGCTGCGGACGGTGTCGTTCCCGGCGACGGTGAGCAGGAAGAAGAACATCTCCAGTTCGGCGTCGGCGAGTTCGGAGGCGGCGAGGACGCTCATGATGTCGTCGGCGGGGTGGGCGCGCTTGTGGGCGGCGAGCTGCTGGGCGTAGTCGAACATCTCGGCCAGCATGGCGGGTGAGCGGGGGTTGACCGGTCTCCCCTCGGCGTCGAGGACCGGCGGCTCGTCGGGGTCCTGGTACGCGATGACGCGCTCGGTCCAGGTGTGGAGCAGCTCCCGGTCGCTCGCGGGGACGCCGAGCAGATCGGTCAGGTTGAGCAGGGCGTAGTCGTCGGTGACGGCCCGGACGAGGTCCACCTCTCCCCCGGCGTCGACCGCCGCAGCGAGCAGCTGCCGGGCCCGCTCCCGCGCGGTCGCGCCGAAGCGCTCGATCCGCCCGGGGGTGAAGGCGCGGCTGACGAGCCGCCTCAACGAGCCGTGTTCCGGTGGGTCCTGATTGAGCATCATGCGCCGGATGAAGGGCAGGTCGGCGGGGTCGGGGTCGCGGATCTGGGTGGCGCCGAGGCACGAGGAGTACGTCCCCGAGTCCTTGAGCACCCGGACGACGTCGGCGTGCCGGGTGACGGCCCAGAACCCGGGACCGGCGGGCCAGCCGAGGATCTCGGGCTCGTCCTGGCGGGCGACGGGGGCGCGGTCGCGGAGCGCGCGGAAGCGGTCGTGCGGGATGCCTGCGGCGTAGATCCGCGGATCGAAGACGTCGGGTGCGTCGACCGTGTTCCCCACCGGCTCTCCCCTCGGGGTGAAGACGTCACCATCATGACAGGTCAGAGCCGTATTTCGTAGGACGGAACGCACAGTTCGAGAGCCTTGTCCGGGCTGTCCCCCGACTCCCAGAATCTCCCTCGTGCATCACACGGAGAACAGGGGGCACATGGGGAACGCAGGGAAGTTCAGCCGGGACGCGGTGCTGCGGGCGCGGGTCCTGCTGCTCGCCTCGGAGTGGCCGGCACTTCGGGAGCGGGTCGGGGCGTACCGGGTGCTCGCGGAGGTGAGCCCGCGCGCCTATCTGCCGAAGCTGACGCAAGCGCTGGGCGAGTGGGCCCGTGAGCTGGGGGATCCGGAGCAGCGGCTGTCGCTGTACGCGGAATCGGTGGACGTGTCGCGGCGGCTCGGCGCTGAGGTGCCGGACGGGGAGGAGCTGTTGAGGCACGCCCTGGGCCGCTACGAGCACGCGCTGTTCGCCGCCGGCCGGCGGGCCGAGGGGCGCGCGGTGTGCGAGGAGCTGGCGGAGACCGAGCCGTAC
This sequence comes from Streptomyces sp. P9-A4, assembly GCF_036634195.1. Lineage (NCBI taxonomy): Bacteria > Bacillati > Actinomycetota > Actinomycetes > Kitasatosporales > Streptomycetaceae > Streptomyces > Streptomyces sp. P9-A4. Next base: position 6,267,829 of record NZ_JAZIFY010000001.1, on the reverse strand, counting down.
GGGCGTCTCGCGGTCGTCCTGGCCGAGGAGGGGCGTCATGCGGAGGCGGCCGATCTGTACGGCCGGCATCTCCGGTCCGGCGGCACGGCCGGGACCGAGTGGGCCCGGATCGAGTGGGCGGCCGAGCTCGACGCGGCCGGACGGCATGAGGAGGCCCTGCGGGCGTTCGAGCGCCTGGTCGAGGATGCCCGGCGAGGGGCGGCGGCGGACCGCGCGCCGCTGGCCTCGCTGGTGTGGAAGCTGAACGAGTTCGCCCGGATGCTCCGGGCCGCCGGACGCCCGGCCGAGGAGGCCGAAGCGCGGCGCGAGACGCTGGCCCTGCTCGCCCGCCTCGCGCGGGAGGGCGAGCCCGTGAGCTGGAACGACATCCGGGGCACCTGGTCCACCTTGTTCGCCCTCTCGGGCCGAGGCGCCGAACCGGCGGCCACTCCCGAGACCCCGCAGCCGCCGTTCGGGAGCCGTCTCCGCCACGGGTGGTCCCCCGACACGCTGGAGGCGTTCTTCGCCTCCGCCGCCGCCCTTGAGGAGGAGACCGTCACCCTGGGCGAGTCCGGCGACCTGGCCGGGCTGATCGTCGCCCACCGTCGCCTCGCCCTCCGCCGCGCGCTCCACTGGGAGACGACCGGCCTCCGGAGCACGGAGGCGCTGCGCCAGGTCCTCGACGAGGGCGTCGCGCTGGCCCGGCGCCTTCCCGGCGACCGTACCGCCGCCGCCCGCGCCCTGACCGACCGTGCGATGTTCCTCGTCGCCGCCGAGCGGTACGAGGAGGCGCACGCCGACTTCGCGGAGGCCGACGCCCTCCAGGGGGACGCACCAATCGTTACCCGCGCGTAACTTACCGACCGGTTACCGCGGGTAGAGCGCCCCGGTTACCGTCGGGTCACTTTCACTGCCCCCACCACCGCTCCATCCCCCCCACCGGCAGTGCCCCCAGTGAGGAGTGACCCGTGCGCACATCCCTGGCCCTCGCCGCCTCGGCCGCTCTCGTGGCCGGGGCGGCCCTCGGGCTCGCCCCCGCCGCCCAGGCCGGCACGAACACGGCCGACGGCATCCGCTTCGTCGACATCCCCGGAGACGGCGGCACCGTCCTCAAGGCGAACGTCATCACCCCCTCCGGAGCCGGCCCGCACCCGCTCATCGTGCTCCCCACCAGCTGGGCCATGCCCCAGATCGAGTACCTGGCCCAGGCCAAGCAGCTCGCCGACTCCGGCTACGTCGTGGTGAGTTACAACTCACGCGGCTTCTGGCAGTCCGGCGGCGAGATCGAGACGGCCGGCCCCAAGGACATCGCCGACGCCTCCGAGGTGATCGACTGGGCCCTCGCGAACACCCCCGCCGACCCCGCCCACATCGGCATGGCGGGTGTCTCGTACGGCGCCGGGATCAGCCTCCTCGCTGCCGCCCACGACTCCCGGATCAAGGCCGTCGCCGCCCTCAGCGGCTGGGCCGACCTCATCGACTCCATCTACAGCGGCCGCACCCAGCACCTCCAGGCCACCGGACTGCTCGGTGGACTCGGGTACATCACCGGACGCCCAGGCCCCGAACTCCAGCAGATCCTGGGCGACTTCCTCTCGTCGAACCTCGACAAGGAGGACGAGATGATCGCCTGGGGCCGCGAGCGGTCCGCCACCACCTATCTGAACCGGATCAACGCCAACGGCGCCGCGATCATGCTCGGCAACGCCTGGGGCGACACCATCTTCCCGCCCAACCAGTACGCGAGCTTCTACGAGAAGCTCACCGGCCCCAAGCGGCTGGAGTTCCGCCCCGGCGACCACGCCACCGCCGAGGCCACCGGCCTGTTCGGGCTGCCCAACGACACCTGGACCAGCGCCCACCGCTGGTTCGACCGCTACCTCAAGGGCGCCGACAACGGCATCGACCGCGAGCAGCCCGTCCAGCTCAAGTCCCGGTCCACCGGCGCCTACGAGGGCTACCCGGACTGGAAGTCCGTCAACGCCGACCGGCGGAAGTTCGGCCTCGGCGGTACGCAGCGGGTGCGGGCGAACGTCGACTCCGGCGCCAACGGCGGCATCACCCTGCTCACCAACGCCCTGGACCAGTTCCTCCGCACCCCACCCGTCGTCTCCGTCCCCCTGCTCCCCCGCGCGTTCGCCGGCGTCTGGCAGTCCGAGCGGTACGACACCCCGCAGCGGGTGCGCGGCACGGTGACCGTGCACACCACCGTCACCTCCACCGAGGAGAGCGGCACCCTCGTCGCGTACCTCTACGACGTGGGCCCGCTCGGCGTCGGCAAGCTGGTCAGCAACGCCCCGTACACCTTCCACGACCGGACCCCGGGCGAGCCGTTCGGCGTCGACCTGGAGCTGTTCTCCACGGCGTACGACGTACCGGCCGGGCACCGGCTCGCGCTGGTCGTCGACACCGTCGACCCGCTCTACATCGAGCACAACCCGACCGGCGCGCAGCTGACCTTCTCCTCCCCCTCGGCCGACCCGTCGTACGTGTCGGTACCGCTGCGGAAGGAGTGATCACCGGCTGCTGCCGGGCGGGTGCGGCTCTCGCTCGCTACTGCGGTCCCGGCAGCAGCGTCCCCGGTTCGGCCGGAGCGACCTCGACGGCCTTCGTCTTCGGACTGTGGCGCTCTCTCCTGGCCACCCAGGTGGCGAACCAGGAGAGCAGCATGCACATCCCGATGTAGATCGGCGAGATCACCATCACGACCGGGATGAAGGGCAGGTCGTAGTCCAGGTTGGAGGCGATCAGCTTGCCCGCGTGCAGGAACTCCTCGTAGGTGATGAGGTAGCCGAGCGAGGTGTCCTTGAGGGCCACCACCAGCTGGCTGATGATGGCGGGCAGCATCGCGCGGACGGCCTGCGGCACCAGGACGTAGGTCATGACCTGCGTCTTGCGCATGCCGAGCGCGTACGCGGCCTCGCCCTGGCCGCGTGCGACGGCGTGGATACCGGTGCGGAAGACCTCCGCGAGCACGGAGCCGTTGTAGAGGGCCAGTCCGGCGACGAGCGCGGGCAGCGGCTGCACCTTGAGCGCCACGAAGATGAAGAAGATCATCACGAGGACGGGCATGGCGCGGAAGAACTCGACGAGCACGGTCGACACCCAGCGCAGCGCCCGGTGTTCGGAGAGGCGCCCGGTGGCGAGGACCGCGCCGAGGGCGAGGGAGAGCACCGAGGCGTAGGCGAAGGCCTTGAGGGTGTTGGCGAGGCCGCGCAGCAGCAGTTCCTGGATCCCCTTGTAGAGGAAGGGGGACCACTTGGTGGAGGTGAACTGCTCGTTGTCGAAGAGGAGATAGAGGATCCAGCCGGCCAGCGCGAGGATCACCACGGTGGACGCGAGGCCGTAGAGCAGGTGGCGCCGCCGGGCGTGCGGGCCCGGGATGTCGTAGAGGGCGGTGGACTGGGTCATCGGGCGACTCCCCAGCGCTTCTCCATCACGTGGAAGAGGGCGCTGATGGTGAGGGTGATGATCAGGTATCCGACGGCGATCCAGACGAAGGTCCAGACGATGTTGTAGCCGAGTTCGCTCAGGGTCTTGTAGGTGCCGAGGAGTTCGGTGACGCTGAACGCCCCCGCGATGGCCGAGTTCTTGGCGAGGGCGATCAGGGTGGAGCCGATCGGCGGGATGACCGTGCGGAAGGCCTGGGGCAGGACGACGGTGCCGAGGGTCTGGGTGAAGTTCATGCCGAGGCTGCGCGCCGCCTCGCCCTGGCCGAGCGGCACGGTGTTGATGCCGGAGCGCAGGACCTCGCAGATGAAGGCCGAGGTGTAGCAGCCGAGCGCGAGGACGGCGAACACCTCGAAGGGCAGCACGAGTCCGAACCGGGGCAGGCCGAGCATGACCGCGAAGAACAGCAGGGTCAGCGGGGTGTTGCGCAGGATGGTGACCCAGACGGTGCCGAAGACCCGGAAGGAGCCCACGGGCGCGACCCGGAAGGAGGCCATGACGAAGCCCAGGACGAGGGCCAGCGCCGAGGCGTAGACGGTGAGCTCGACGGTACCGAGGAATCCCTTGCCGTAGAGCGAGAAGTTCTGGGTCAGGACATCCATGGCGATGGCTCCATGTCGGGGGTTCCTCCGGTCAGCTCGCCGGGTATCGGTCGATGGCGGGCGGCTTCGGGGCCGGGACCCCGGAGAGGCCGAGGGTGGCGTCGTACGCCTTCTTCCAGTCGCCGTTCTTCTCGTGGGCGGCGATGGCGTCGTCGAGCGCGAAGCGCAGCGCGTTGTCCCCGTGCGGGACGCCGATGCCGTACGGCTCCTCGGAGAACGGCTTGCCGACGACCTTGAGTTCGTCGGGGACCTTGGCGGCGTAGCCCATCAGGATCGTGTCGTCGGTGGTCACCGCGTCGACCTGGTAGGTCAGCAGATTGTCCACGCAGGCCGAGTACGTGTCGTAGGCGACGAGTTCGGCCTTCGGGTAGTCCTTCTGGATCCGCTGGTACGGGGTCGAGCCGGCGGCCGAGCAGACGCGTTTGCCGGCCAGGTCCTGGGGTCCCGCGATGTCGGTCTCGTCGGTGCGGACCAGGAGTGACTGGCCGGCCAGGTAGTAGGGCCCGGCGAAGCCGACGAGCTTCTTGCGGTTGTCGTTGATGGTGTAGGTGCCGACGTAGTAGTCGATCTGACCGTTCTGCAGGGCGGTCTCGCGGTTGGCCGAGGCGATCGTACGGAAGTCGATGCCGGCCGGGTCGAAGCCGAGGGAGGCCGCCATCATCTTGGCGATCTCGATGTCGAAGCCGGAGTACCGGCCGGTGGCCGGGTCCTTCTCGCCCATGTAGGGCTGGTCCTCCTTGGCGCCGACGATCAGCCGGCCGCGCTTCTTCGCCCGGTTCCAGGTGGCGGAGTCGGGCAGGGTGAAGTCCGACTGGACCTGGTAGACGGGGAGTTGGTCGGGCTGCGGGCCCTTGACGGGCGGGCTGCCCTCCTTGCCGCAGCCGCCGAGCGCCGCCGTCGCGGCGAGCAGCAGGGCGAGCGCGACCAGGGTGCGGTGCGTACGCTGCATGGTTCCCAACCCGCTCAGTGCTTGAGGATCTTGGAGAGGAAGTCCTTGGCGCGCTCGCTGCGCGGGGCCGTGAAGAAGTCCTCCGGCGTGCGGTCCTCGACGATCCTGCCGTCGGCCATGAAGACGACCCGGTTGGCGGCGGAACGGGCGAAGCCCATCTCGTGGGTGACGACCACCATCGTCATTCCCTCGCGGGCGAGTTGCCGCATGACCTCGAGGACCTCGTTGATCATCTCGGGGTCGAGGGCCGAGGTCGGCTCGTCGAAGAGGAGGGCCTTGGGGTCCATGGCGAGGGCGCGGGCGATGGCCACGCGCTGCTGCTGGCCGCCGGAGAGCTGGGCCGGGTACTTGTCGGCGTGGGCGGCGAGCCCGACCCGTTCGAGGAGTTCGCGCGAACGCCGGTCGGCCTCCTCCTTCTTGCGCTTGCGGACCTTGATCTGCGCGAGGGAGACGTTCGCGAGGACGGTCTTGTGAGCGAAGAGGTTGAACGACTGGAAGACCATGCCGACTTCGGCCCGCAGCCGGGCGAGCGCCTTGCCCTCCTCGGGGAGGGGCTGTCCGTCGATGACGATCTCGCCGGACTCGACCCGCTCCAAGCGGTTCATCGCCCGGCAGAGGGTGGACTTGCCGGATCCGGACGGACCGATGACGACGACCACCTCACCCCGGCCGACGGTGAGATCGATGGACTGGAGGACGTGCAACGTGCCGTAGTGCTTGTTGACGCCACGCAGTTCGATCAGCGGATCGACGACGGCCATACGCTGCCCTGCCCCATTTCTCAGCGGTGTCGAGTCAGCGCAAGCTATCCATCCGAAAAGGGACTTCAGACCCGACACGCATGAAACAGGAATAAGCCGTATTTACTGCAAAAGGGTGGTGGGGTGTACCCGGAATCAGTACTCGGCGGCCTCCGCGTAGACCTGCGAGAGCTCCGGCGAACCCGTCATCGCCCAGTCGAGACCGGCCTCCACGACCTGGATCTCACGCCCCGAGGCGAGCCGGACCACCGGTCCGCCGCCCGGCCACACCTGCCAGCGGGCCCCCGGCACGTTCCGGACGATCACGGTGCCGAGGTAGAGCCCCGCGTCGTTCCCGACCCAGGGCAGCTCCTCCGGATCGTCCCGCCAGTGGGGCGGCAGCTGGTCGAGCTCCTGGAGCGAGCGCGGGGTGTCGTCGAGCGCCACCCCGGACTGCGCCACGCGGGTGCGCAGCAGCTCGCACTCGGCGAGCAGCTCGCCCACTCCCTCGGGGTCGCGGTCGTAGGCCGCGGCCAGCGGGGACTCGGCCGGCTCGGGCTCATGCCGCTTGCGCCAGTTGTCCAGAAACGGGATGTTCATCCGAACAGCCTCGCACCGCCACCTGCCGGTCGACCACCCGGCGCGCGGAGATCATCTCCGCCGCCGGGCAGCGGCCCGCGCTACACGTCGAGGTCGACGACGACCGGGGCGTGGTCGGACGCGCCCTTGCCCTTGCGCTCCTCGCGGTCCACGTAACTGTCGGTGACCGCCTCGGCGAAGGGCTTGTTGCCGTAGACCAGGTCGATGCGCATGCCCTTGTTCTTCGGGAAGCAGAGCTGGCGGTAGTCCCAGTACGTGAAGGGGTGGTCGTACTTGAGGGGGCGCGGGACCACGTCGGACAGACCGGTCTCGCGGAGTCCGGCGAGCGCGGCCCGCTCCGGCTCGGTCACGTGCGTGGCGCCCTCGAAGACGCCGATGTCCCAGACGTCGTCGTCGGTCGGGGCGATGTTGTAGTCACCGAGGACCGCGAAGGGGCGGTCCCCCGCCGCGTCCTCCCCGACGGCGGCCTTGAGCGCCTCCAGCCAGCGGAGCTTGTAGGCGTAGTGCTCGTGGGCGACCTCCCGGCCGTTCGGCACGTACACCGACCAGACGCGGACCGGGCCGCAGGTCGCGGAGATCGCCCGGGGCTCCTCGGCACCGTCGTACTCGGGTCCGCCGGGCAGACCGGTGACCACGTCAGCGAGGCCGACGCGGGAGACCAGGGCCACGCCGTTCCACCTCCCCGTGGCGTTGACCACGGACTCGTACCCCAGGGCGCGCAGCTCCTCGGTGGGGAACTGCTCGGCGGTGCACTTGGTCTCCTGGATGCACAGCACGTCCGTGCCGGTGCTCTCCAGCCAGGCGAGCAGCCGGGGCAGCCGGGCGGTGATCGAATTGACGTTCCAGGTGGCGATGCGCATGAGCGCAAGCCTACGTGCGGGCACTGACAATCGGCGTCGCCGCGGGCTCCGGGCCGGCCGCGCGGCCCCCGGCGGGGCCGCCGGGAGCGGACCGCCGCAGGTGCTCAGACCTCCGTGGACGTGCCCGGGGCGAGGCGGTTGTGGTCGGTACCGCCGAGGGCGCCGATCTGGCGGTCGTAGATGGGGCGGGCCAGGTCGGTCAGCAGCGCGTCGTGGATGTCGTAGGCCCGGCGCGGCCCGACCTCGCGGACGTAGTCGATGACCTCGGAGATCTTGTTCCACGGGGCCATGACGGGGAGCAGCAGCGTGTCCACGGGCTGGTCGGGCACGGTGAGGGCGTCTCCGGGGTGGAATACGGAGCCGTCGACGAGGAAGCCCACGTTGGTGACGCGCGGGATGTCCGGGTGGATCACGGCGTGCAGTTCGCCGTGCACCTGGACGTCGAACCCGGCCGCCGTGAACGTGTCGCCGTGACCGACGGTGTGCACCCGGCCGGGGAAGGCCGCCGAGAGCTGTTCGGCGACGCTGTGGAGCGTCCAGACCTCGGCGGCCCCGTTCGCCTCGAGGGCCGCGCGCAGCCGGCCCTCGTCGAAGTGGTCGGGGTGCTCGTGCGTGACGAGCAGGGCGTCGGCCCCGAGGACCGCGTCCTCCTCGGTGAACATGCCGGGGTCGAGGACGAGCGTCCGCCCGTCCTTCTCCAGCCGCACGCAGGCGTGGGACTTCTTCGTCAGCTTCACACGCCCAGGTTACGCCGGGGGCCTGGTCTCCTCCTCGACGACGCGGGCGACCACGCCGAGCGCGGTCTCGGCGGCGGGGAAGCCGCAGTACACGCCCGCGTGGACCACGATCTCGCGCAGCTCCGCGGCCGACAGGCCGTTGCGGAGGGCGGCGCGGGTGTGGTCGGCGAGGGCCTCCCGGTGACCGCCGGCGATCAGCGCGGTGAGGGTGACGACGCTGCGGGTGCGCCGGTCGAGGCCGTCCCGGTTCCAGACCTCGCCCCAGGCGTACCGGGTGACGAGGTCCTGGAAGGTGCCGTCGGGGTCCCCCGCCAGCGCCTGGTCCACACGGGCGTCGCCGAGGACCTCGCGGCGCAGGGCGATCCCCTTGTCGTAGGGGTCGGGCCGGCCCGCCTCCGCGGACTCGACGGCCGGGACGGGCTCGGGCACGGGGGCGGCCGGCAGCGGCGGCACGGTGAGGACGCCGCTGGTGTCCGGCGCGGTGCCCGCGAAGTGCTCGACGAGCAGGTCGGTCACGGCGGCGGGCTGCTCGACGGGGGCGAGGTGCGAGGCGCCGGGCACGACGGCGAGCCGGGCGTCGGCGATGCCGGCGACGAGGGTACGGGCCTCGGCGGGCCCGGTGACCTGGTCCTCCGAGCCGACGAGCACCAGCACGGGGACCCCGATCCGGTCCAGGGCCTCGCGGACGTCGAAGACGGCGAGGGCCTCGCAGGCGGCGACGTAGCAGGCGGGGTCGGTCGTCCGGACCATCTGTACCGCCCAGTCCACGATGGCGGGTTGCGCACCGGCGAACACGGGGGTGAACCACTGCTCGGGGGCGGTGCGGGCCATCGGCTCCAGGCCGTTGGCCCGGACGATGACACCGCGCTGGCGGAACTCGTCGGCGCTGCCGAACCGGGGCGAGGTCGCGACCAGGGCGAGCGAGGCGACCCGGTGCGGTGCGCGCAGGGCGAGGTCGAGGCCGACGGCGCCGCCGAGGGAGCAGCCCGCGTACCCGAAGCGCTGGATGCCGAGCGTGTCGAGGGTGGCGAGGAGCCGGTCGCCCAGCTCGGCGACGGAGGTGAAGGGCTCGGCGGGGGCGCCGCCGTGCCCGGGGAGGTCGAACCGGACGACCCGCCAGTCCTTGATGAGTTCGGGTATCTGCCGGTCCCACATGTGGCGCGTGGTGCCGAGAGAGGGTCCCAGGACCAGGACCGGGGCGTCTTCCGGCCCGTCAGAGCCGTACTGCAGGGTTTCCGTGTTCTTCTCGTTCACCCACTCACGCTCGCACATCCCGCCCGCCGGCCGGGACGCGGGTGCGGGCCGGCCGCCGCGCGGGGGCGGGTGCCGGGGCCGTACGGGCGGGGTCGCGCACGGGTCCCCCACCGCTCCTCCACGGGCCGGGTACGGGTCGCGCACGGGTCGCGGAAAAAAACTTCGGCCGGGGGCGAATCCTTTCGGGACCCCCCCGTCTCTTATCCGTGTACCGGCCGAACGGGCCGGCTGAACCGGGAGGAAACACCCATGGTCACCGCCATCGTCGTCATCGGAGTCCTGCTCGTGGGCGCGTGCAGCTGGCACCTGATGCGCCGCTTCAAGAGCCGCAGCTGACCGCGGTCCGCGTGCGGGGCGCCCTCCGGGTATGAGTAGCACATGAACCAACGCTTCCCCTGGCCGGACGAGCGGCTCATCAAGGCCGCTCAGGACGGCGACGTCAGCTCGCTCACCACCGTCGTCATGGAATCGCAGCCTCATGTGCGCAAGTTCGCCATATCACTGTGCGCCTCGCCGCAGGACGCCGAGGACGCGGCGCAGGAGGCGCTGATCATCCTCTACCGGAAGATCGGCACCCTCCGGGCCAGTGGCGCGCTCGCCTCATGGATGTTCCGCATCGTGCGCAACGAGTGCCTCAGACAGGTACGGCTGCTCGTGTCGCGGAGTGACCCGGCGTCGGCCGAACCGGAGGGGTGCGCCGAGCCGTCCGCCGAGGAGGCGGTGCTGCACCGGCTGGAGGTGGAGCGGATCGCGGCCGCGGTCAGCGCCCTTCCCCGTGAGCAGCGGCAGGTCCTGATCATGCGGGACGTACAGGGCCTGCCCGGTAAGACCGTCGCCCGTTCGCTCGGTCTGAGCACCGCCGCGATGAAGTCGCGGCTGCACAGGGCTCGAACAGCACTGCGTCACTCGCTGGAAGTGACCGACCAAGCACCCGATCAGGCATCAGATTCAGCCATCGGACCACCAGTCGGAGGAGAAACGCAACCGTGAACACCGTAAAGACCGCACCCGGCGTGCTGATCGAGACCCCCGCCGCCAAGCCCGCGGGGCCCGACTTCGCCAGCAAGTCCGTCCCGCGCCACCTGGCGCGCGGCGCCATCGGCTTCGGGCTGATCATCGGCTCGATCGCCATGGTGCCCGTCGCCGGCCCGGCGACCCTGCTGGCGGCGCCGCTGGCGCTGATCGCCTTCCGCGGCTGCCCCACCTGCTGGATGGTCGGCCTGGCGCAGACCATCTCGCGCGGCCGTCTGGAGCGTCAGTGCGTGGACGGCGTCTGCACCCTCACCAAGGCGCAGCCGGGACCGAAGGCCTGACCTCGTGACCCCGTGAACCCATGAGTCCGCCGCCCCTCGGTCCCCAGGACCGACGGGCCCGCGGACGCCTGCGGGAAGGCGGCCAATAGCGGCTGCGAGGCACCCGCGCAAGCCCCCTCGGATTCCGTCTGGTCGACCAGACGGTTACGCGCAAGCCATGTCCCCGAAATGCCCCCCGTGCATTGTTTTCGTATGCCAACTCCGGCCCGTGGCCATTGGTTTACGGAGCGCCGACTCGGTGCTAGGGTCCAAATGCCGGACCGCCGAGTCGGCAGTGCCGTTGATGATGCTTCACGGGGGGAGCAACAACACCATGATCCGCCATGCCCGGATTGAGGCGACACCATCACCTTTGGCCGATGCGGTTGCCGTCGTCGGTCTTTCCTGCCGTTTTCCCGGTGGCGCGAGCCCCGAGGAATTCTGGGACCTTCTCAGGTCCGGTCGCGACGCCATTGCGGAACCACCCGCGGATCGCGCCCATCTCGCCGCATTAGAAGACGGTTCACCGCGCCCCGGAGGCTTTCTGCCCCAGGTCGACACCTTCGATGCCGAGTTCTTCGGGATATCCCCGCGCGAGGCCGCCGCGATGGATCCGCAGCAGCGGCTCGCGCTCGAACTCGCCTGGGAGGCCCTTGAGGACGCCGGGGTCGTCCCGGCCACGCTCGCCGGCACCTCCACCGGCGTCTTCGTCGGCGCGATCGCCGACGACTACGCGGCCCTGACCCACGCGGCCGGCCCCGGCGCCACCTCCGCGCACACCGTCACCGGCCTCCACCGCGGCATCATCGCCAACCGGATCTCCTACGCCCTCGGCCTCCAGGGCCCCAGCATGGTGGTCGACACCGCGCAGTCGTCCTCGCTGGTCGCGGTGCAGTTGGCCTGCGAGAGCCTGCGTCGCGGCGAGTCCGTCGTGGCACTGGCCGGCGGTGTCAACCTCAACCTCGCGCCGGAGAGCACCCACGCCCTGGCGGCCTTCGGCAGCCTCTCGCCCGACGGGCGATGTTACGCACTCGACGCCCGGGCGAACGGCTACGTCCGGGGCGAGGGGGGCGGCGTGGTCGCGCTGAAACTCCTCAGCCGGGCGATCGCGGACGGCGACCGCATCCACTGTCTGCTGCACGGTGGGGCCATCGGCAGCGACGGAGCGAGCGAGACCCTCCCCACCCCGAACGGAAAAGCCCAGGAGCGCGTCATACGCGCTGCCTGGGCCGACGCTTGTATACCGTTGGAACAAGCGCAGTACATAGAAATACACGGCTCGGGAACCCGCGTCGGTGATCCCATAGAAGCTTCCGCCCTGGGCGCCGTATTCGCTTCGTCCCGTACTCCCGGCAATCCCCTCGCGCTCGGTTCCGTCAAGACGAACATCGGACACCTGGAAGGCGCTTCGGGCATAGCGGGGCTGGTCAAGACCATCCTCTGCCTCAAAGAGCGGGAAGTCGTTCCAACCCTCAACTACCAAACGCCCAATCCGGGCATCGCATTCGATGAACTGAGGCTCGCCGCCGTCACCGAGGCAGGTGCGTGGCCGAATCCCGACGGGCCGCTCTTCGCGGGTGTGACCTCGGTCGGAATGGGTGGAACCAACTGCCACCTGGTACTCGGCGAGTGGCCGGGAACCGCCGCCGGGAACATCGAGAACAAGCCAGAGCAGAACCCTGAGCGCGCCGGCGTGTCGGACGTACGCGAATCCGTCCCCTGGGTGCTTTCCGGGCGCGGTGACAAGGCGCTGCGCGCCCAGGCCGCCCGGCTGCGCGACCACCTCGCCGCACACCCGGACGCGGGCGCCGTCGAGATCGCCCGGGCCCTCGCCCACGACCGCACCGTATTCAGCCACCGGGCGGTACTGGTCGGCGCCGACCGGAGCGAACTGCTGACCGCCCTGGACGCCGTCGCCGACTCCGGCGTCACCGCGTCCGCGGTCACCGGCAGCAGCCACCGGGCCGCCCGCGAGGCCGTTTTCGTCTTCCCCGGCCAGGGTTCGCAGTGGGCCGGCATGGCCGCCGAACTCCTGGACAGCGCCCCCGTCTTCGCCCGGGTCGTCGAGGACTGCGAGCGCGCGCTGCGCCCGTACCGCGACTGGTCGCTCACCGATGTGCTGCGCGGACGCCCCGGCGCCCCCGCCCTCGACCGCGACGACGTCGTGCAGCCCGCCCTGTGGGCCGTGATGGTCGGTCTCGCCGCGCTGTGGCGGGAGGCGGGTGTCGAACCGGCCGCGGTCGTCGGTCACTCCCAGGGCGAGATCGCCGCCGCCACCGTCAGCGGCGCCCTGAGCCTCGACGACGCGGCCCGGCTGATCGCCGTGCGCAGCGCCGCCCTCGGCGCGCTCGCCGGACTCGGCGGCGGCATGCTCACCGTGTCGCTGCCCGCCGACCGCGTCCGCGAAGACCTCGCCGCCCACCCGCAGTTGAGCGTGGCCGCCGTCAACTCGCCCGGCATGACCGTGGTCGCCGGTGACGGCGCCGCCCTGGACGCACTCGCCGCGCGGTACGGCGAGGACGTCCGCACCCGGCGCGTCCCGGTCGCCTACGCCTCGCACAGCCCGCACGTCGACGCCGTGCGCGACGCGCTCCTCGCGGACCTCGCCGGGATCGCCCCGCGCCCCGGGAGCGTGCCGCTGCACTCGACCGTGACCGCCACGGAGGTCGAAGGCTCCGAGCTGGACGTCGACTACTGGTACCGGAACCTGCGGGAACCCGTACGGTTCGCTCCGGCCGTCCGGGCCCTGCTCGACGCGGGCCACGAGCTGTTCATCGAGATGAGCCCCCACCCGGTGCTCGCGCTCGCCGTCCAGCAGACCGCGGAGGCCGCGGACCTGCCGGTCACCGCGCTGGGCACGCTGCGGCGCGGCGAGGGCGGCCCGCGACGGCTGACGCTCGCGTTCGGCGAGGCGTTCTGCCACGGCGCGGAGGTGGACTGGTCCGCCGTCCTGCCCGCCGCCCCGGCCGCCCGCACCGAGCTTCCGACGTACGCCTTCCAGCGGCGCCGCCACTGGATCACCGCGCGGCCCGGCGCCGCCCGTGTCGCCCCGCCGTCGGCCGACACCTTGCCGACGCCCCCGGCCGAGGCGTACCAGGACGACCCCGCCGACGGGGACGGGACCGAGGCGATCCGCTCGCTGACCGGCCCGGCCGCCCTGGAGCTGGTACGGGCGCACAGCGCCGCCGTCCTCGGCTACGACTCCCCCGCCGAGATCGAACCCCGGCGGACCTTCAAGGAGTTGGGCATCGACTCGGCGATGGTCGTCGAGCTGCGCGACCGGCTCGTCGCCGCCACCGGCCGCAAGCTCTCCACCACGGTGGTGTACGACCACCCCAGCCCCGCCGCGCTGGCCGCGCTGCTCGCCGACGAGCGGCAGGACACGGCGGCCCCCGAAGCGGGTCCCGATCAGGACGACCCCGTCGTGATCGTCGGCATCGGCTGCCGCTTCCCGGGCGGCGTGGACTCGCCCGAGGCCCTGTGGCGGGTCGTCGCCGAGCAGCGCGACGTGATCTCCGGCTTCCCCGCCGACCGCGGCTGGGACCTCGACGGTCTCTACCACCCGGACCCCGCGCATGTGGGCACCACCTACGTGCGCAACGGTGGCTTCCTCGAAGGCGCCGCGGAGTTCGACGCCGAACTGTTCGGGATCTCGCCGCGCGAGGCGCTGGCGATGGACCCGCAGCAGCGCGCCTTCCTCGAAGTGTGCTGGCAGGCCCTTGAGCGGGCCGGAATCGCCCCGGACTCCTTGCGCGGCACCCAGGCAGGGGTGTTCGCCGGTGTGATGGCCCAGGAGTACGGTCCGCGGCTCGGAGAGGCGGGTGTGGGCGCCGCCGGCTTCGGTCTGACGGGAACCACGTCCAGTGTGGCGTCGGGCCGGGTGGCCTACACGCTCGGCCTCCAGGGCCCGGCACTGACCGTGGACACCGCCTGCTCGTCATCGCTCGTCGCCCTGCACCTCGCGGTCCGCGCGGTGCGGTCCGGTGAGTGCTCGCTCGCCCTCGCGGGCGGCGTGACGATCATGTCGACGCCCGGCATCTTCGTGGAGTTCTCGCGTCAGCGGGGCCTCGCGGAGGACGGCCGCTGCAAGTCCTTCTCCGCCGACGCCGACGGCACGGCGTGGGCGGAGGGTGTCGGTGTCCTCGTCGTGGAGCGGCTCTCGGACGCCCGGCGCCTCGGACACGACGTACTCGCCGTCGTCGCCGGAACCGCCGTCAACCAGGACGGCGCCTCCAACGGGCTCACCGCGCCCAGCGGCCCGGCCCAGGAGCGGGTGATCCGCGCCGCCGTCCAGGACGCCGGGGTGTCCTTCTCGGGTGTCGACGCGGTCGAGGCCCACGGCACCGGCACCGTCCTCGGCGACCCGATCGAGGCCCAGGCCCTGCTCGCCACCTACGGCACCGAGCGCGACGGACAGCCCCTGCTGCTCGGCTCCCTCAAGTCCAACCTCGGGCACGCCCAGGCGGCGGCAGGCGTCGGCGGCGTCATCAAGATGGTCATGGCCCTGCGCCACGGGCAGCTGCCCGCCTCGCTGAACGTGGGCAAGCCCAGCAAGCTCGTCGACTGGGAAGCGGGCGGCGTCGAGATCCTCACCGAGCCCCGCCCCTGGCCCGCCACCGACGACAGGGTCCGCAGGGCCGGTGTGTCCTCCTTCGGCATCAGCGGCACCAACGCCCACGTCATCCTCGCCGAAGCCCCCGCCCCGCAGGCCGCCGCCGAGCCGCTCGCCACCGGCCCCGACGCCGCCACCCCGCTGTGGGTGCTGTCCGGCCGTACCGAACCGGCGCTGCGCGCCCAGGCCACCGCCCTCGCCGGCGCCCTGGACACCCTCGGCGACGTGACCGACGGCGACCTCGGCCGCGCCCTCGCCACCACCCGTACCGCCCTCGACCACCGTGCGGCGGTCACCGCCGAGGACCGGGCCGAGGCCGTCGCGGCGCTCACCGCGCTCGGCCGGGGCGAACCGCACTCCGCCCTCACCGTCGGGGCGGCACGCCCCGACGACGGACTCGCCTACCTGTTCACCGGGCAGGGCAGTCAACGTGTGGGAATGGGCAAGGAGTTGTACGAGAGCGAGCCGGTCTTCGCCGCAGCCCTGGACGAGGTGTGCGCCGAACTGGACGCCCGCCGCGCGTCCGTGCCCGGCACGCCGCCGATCCGCGAGGTGATGTTCCACGACGCCGAGGCCCTCGACCGGACCGAGAACACGCAGAGCGCCCTCTTCGCCCTCCAGGTGGCGTTGTTCCGGCTGCTCGAACACCGGGGCCTGGCTCCGGACGCCGTACTCGGCCACTCCATCGGTGAGTTCGCCGCCGCCCATGTCGCCGGGATCCTCACCCTGGCCGACGCCTGCACCCTGGTCGCCGCACGCGGCCGTCTCATGCAGGCCCTGCCGGCCGGCGGCGCGATGGTGGCCGTCCGGGCGTCGCAGGACGAGGTCTCCGTCCTCCTCGAAGGCCGCGGCCACGAGGTGAGCATCGCCGCGGTCAACGGCCCCACGGCCGTCGTCGTCTCCGGTGACGTCGAGGCCGTCGAGGAGGTCGCCGGGGTCTTCGCCGCCGCCGGCCACAAGACGCGCAGGCTCGTCGTCAGTCACGCCTTCCACTCCCACCGCATGGACGGGATGCTCGACGCGTTCGCGGCCGTCACGGCCGAAGTGCGGTACGCGCAGCCGCGCGTCACCATGGTGTCCACCGTCACCGGTGGGCCCGTCGACATCACCGCCGACTACTGGGTCCGGCAGGTGCGCCGGGAAGTGCGGATGTCCGACGGCCTCGCCACGCTCCACGAGCTGGGGATGCGGACCTTCCTCGAACTCGGCCCGGACGGTGTGCTGTCGGCCCTCGGCCAGGACTGTCTCGACGACGAAGCGCTGGCGTTCGTCCCGGTGCTGCGGCGCGGGCGGCCCGAGCGCCGCACCCTGTCCCAGGCACTCGGCGCCCTGCACGTCCGGGGCCGAAGCCCCGACTGGCACGCCGTGTTCGGCCCCGGACGGACGCCCGGCCTGCCCACGTACGCGTTCCAGCGGGAGCGCTACTGGCTGACCGCGCAGGGTGCCCAGGGAGCGGCCGGGCACCCGATGCTCGGCCCCGTCGTCGAACTCGCCGAATCCGGGCAGGCCGTACTGACCGCCCGGCTCGGCAGGCGTACCCATCCCTGGCTGGCCGACCACGCCGTCCTCGGATCCGTCCTGCTGCCCGGCACCGCGTTCCTGGAACTCGCCGCCCGCGCCGGCGCGCAGACCGGTGTGCCGCACGTCGCCGAACTCACCCTGGTCGCGCCCCTGGTGATCCCGGCGGAGGGCCGCGCCGAGGTGCAGGTGGTCGTGGCCGCGCCCGGCGACGACGGTCAGCGCGCGCTGACCGTGCACGCCCGCTCCGAGACTCCGGACGGCGCCACCGAGCCGTGGACCCTGCACGCCACCGGCGCGCTCGCCCCGCACGACGGCTCTCCCGCGAAGGCAGCGGGCCGGCCCGACGGCGGGACCGAGCCGCTGCCCGTGGAGGGCTGCTACGAGGATCTGGCCGCCGCCGGATATGCCTACGGCCCGGTGTTCCAGGGCCTGCGCGCCGCCTGGCGACAGGGAGAGGCGGACCTGCTCGCCGAGGTCGCCCTGCCGTCGTCCGTCACCGACGCCGGTTCCTACGGGATGCACCCGGCGCTGCTCGACGCGGCCCTGCACCCGATCGTGATGACCGCGCTGTCCGACGGTGAGCGCCGTCTCCTGCCCTTCTCCTGGCGGGGTGTGACCATCCGTCAGCCCGGCGCCCGAAGCGCTCTCGCCCTGATCGCGAACACCGGCCAGGACACCGTCTCGCTGACCCTGCTCGACGAGTCCCGCGCGGTGGTCGCCGAGATCGAGGAGCTGGTACTGCGCCCGGTGAGCGACGAAGTGGCCGTTCCCCGGTCGCTCCACCGCCTGGACTGGAAGCCGGTCACGGCGGAGCGGGAATCGTCCCCGTCGGCCGTCGTCCTGGGCTCCGCCGACCTCGGTGTCGGGCAGGCTTACGCCGATCTGGCGGCGCTCGGGCGGTCCCTCGACGCGGGCCACCCGGCGCCCGAGGTCGTCTTCGCCCCGCTCGTAGAACTCGCGGGCTCCATGGACGGCGTGGCGCCCGACAGTGCGCCCGCCGCCGTGCACCGTGCGCTCGCCGTGCTCCAGGCATGGCTGGTCGACGACCGGTTCGCGGACTCCCGGCTCGTGCTCGTCACCCGGGCCGCCGTGGCCACGGAACCGGACGCCGACGTCGACCCCGACGTGGCCGCCGTGTGGGGTCTGGCGCGCTCGGCCCGGACGGAGAACCCCGGGCGGATCGGTCTGCTCGACGTGGAGTCGGCCGCCGACTGCCGTACCGCACTGCCGTTGATCGGCACCGAACCCCAACTCGCCGTACGAGAGGGATCGTTGCTGGTCCCTCGGCTCGTCCGGGCGACGGCCGACGGAGCCCTCGTCCCCCCTGCCGGGGTGTCCGCCTGGCGCCTCGCGGTACGCGACCGGGGGACGCTCGACCATCTGACGCTCGACCCCTGCCCGGAGGCCCTGGCCCCGCTGGCAGCGGGCGAGGTCCGTATCTCCGTGCGCGCCGCGGGCGTCAACTTCCGCGACGTGCTGAACACCCTCGGCCTGTACCCCGGCGACCCCGGCCTGCTGGGCCTCGAAGGGGCCGGTGTGGTCACCGAGGTCGGGCCGGGCGTCGTCGGGCTGGGCGTCGGGGACCGGGTGATGGGTCTGCTCTCCGGGGCGTTCGGCCCGGTGGCCGTCGCCGACCACCGGCGGGTCGCCGCCATGCCGGCCGACTGGTCGTACGCCCAGGCGGCGTCCGCGCCCATCGTGTTCCTGACCGCGTACCACGCCCTCGTCGACCTGGCGGGTCTGGCGGAGGGCGAGCGCGTCCTGATCCACGCCGCCGCCGGTGGCGTCGGCATGGCCGCCGTCCAGCTGGCCCGGCACCTGGGTGCCGAGGTCTACGGCACGGCGGGTCCTGGCAAGTGGGACGCCCTGCGTGGCCTCGGCCTGGAGGGGGCGAACCTGGCGTCGTCCCGCACCCTGGACTTCGAGACCGCGTTCGGCGCGGCCACCGGTGGCCGTGGCATGGACGTCGTACTGAACTCGCTCGCGGGTGAGTTCGTGGACGCTTCCCTGCGGCTGCTGCCGCACGGCGGTCGGTTCGTGGAGATGGGCAAGACGGATCTGCGCGACCCGGAGCGGGTGGCGGCCGACCACCCCGGGGTGGACTACGGATTCTTCGACCTGCTCCAGGAGCCGACGGAGCGGATCGCCGCACTCCTGTCGGACGTACTGACGTTGCTGTCCTCGGGGGCGCTGACGCCGCTGCCGGTCAGCACGTGGGACGTCCGCCGGGCGCCGGAGGCGTTCCGTCACGTCAGCCAGGCCAAGCACATCGGCAAGGTCGTCCTGACACTGCCGGCGGCGCTCGACCCGGACGGCACGGTGCTGGTCACCGGGGCCACCGGTGCGCTCGGCGGGCTGGTCGCGCGGCATCTGGTCACCGAGCACGGCGCCCGCCGTCTGCTCCTGGTCAGCCGTCGTGGCCCCGAAGCCCCGGGTGCCGGTGAACTGGCTTCTGAACTCGCCGAGTTGGGTGCGGAGGCGACTGTCGCCGCCTGTGACACCGCCGACCGTGACGCGCTCGCGGAGCTGCTGAACGGCGTACGGCTCACCGCCGTCGTCCATGCCGCGGGCGTGCTCGACGACGGTGTGGTCACCGCGCTCACCCCCGAACGCCTGAACACGGTGCTCGCCGCGAAGGCGGTGGCGGCCCGGAACCTCCACGAGCTGACCCTGGACCAGGACCTGGCGGCGTTCGTCCTCTTCTCCTCCGTCATGGGGGTCATCGGTGGCCCCGGCCAGGGCAACTACGCCGCCGCCAACGCCTACCTGGACGCGCTGGCCCAGTACCGCAGGGTGCGTCGTCTACCGGCGCTGTCCCTGGCCTGGGGCATGTGGTCGGACACGGCGGGGAGGCCGGGTGCCGCCGGTATGGCGGGCGCCCTGTCCGAGGCCGACCGGGTAAGGATCGCCAGAACCGGACTCGCGCCCATCGACCGGGCGGAGGGCCTGGCCCTGCTCGACGCGGCTCTCCGCACGGACGTCGCGGCGCTCGTACCCGCTCCCCTGGACCGTGCCGCGCTGGGCGCACTCGGGGACCAACTGCCCACCGTGCTGCGGGACCTGGCTCCGGTGGCGGTCCGGCCGGCCCAGGCGCCGACGGCCGCGACGGCCCCGACGACCGGGACCCTGCGCGACCGGCTCGCCGTACTCAGCCCACCCGAGCGGGAGGAACTGCTGCTCGACCTCGTCCGGGTGCAGACCGCCGCCGTCCTCGGGCGGTCCTCGGCGGCCGGCGTCCCCGCCGACCGGCCCTTCAAGGACCTGGGCTGCGACTCGCTCACCCTCGTCGAACTGCGCAACAGGCTCCAGACCGGCTCCGGTCTGCGCCTGCCCGCCACCTTCCTCTTCAACTACCCGACACCGCTCGCGGTCGTGGCCCAGCTGCACTCCGAACTGGCCCCGGACGACGAGGACTCCGACGACACCACCGACTCCACCGACGCGACCGGCGGCAAGGCCGTACCCGGGCTGATCGAACTCGGCCGGCTGGAAGCGACGCTCGCCGAACTGCCGGACGACACCCAGGACGACATCAGGGACGAGATCGTCCAGCGACTCCAGGCACTGGTCGCCCGCGTACCGGCCCAGCGGGCCCCGGCCCACGACATCGACCTGACCGAACGGGTCCAGTCCGCGTCGGTCGACGAACTCCTCGCGTTCATCGACTCCGAACTCTGATGCACGCCACCTCCGCACTCTGACGGCACCTCCCACTCCGACGCCGCCTCCGCCCCGCGCGGAGGACCGGCACCCTCCTCACCCTGCTCGCTGCGCGCGGCACACCCGGGTACGTCTCACGGGCAGCCGTGCCCGGATTCCGCGCGCACGCACCACTTCACGACGCCTACGGGGGCATCTTCACCATGACAACGACGGACAACGACAAACTCGTCGAATACCTCAAACGACTCACCGTCGACCTCCACCAGTCCCGTCAGCGGATCCGCGAGCTGGAGGCGGGCGCCGGATCGGGCACGGAGACGGGCACGGACGCCGACGATCCGATCGTCATCGTCGGCATGGGGTGCCGTTTCCCGGGCGGCGTGGACTCGCCCGAGGCGCTGTGGCGGGTCGTCGCCGAGCAGCGCGACGTGATCTCGGGCCTCCCGACGGACCGGGGCTGGGACCTCGAAGGCCTCTACCACCCGGACCCGGAGCACTCCGGTACCTCGTACGTGCGCGACGGCGGGTTCCTGACCGGCGCGGCCGAGTTCGACCCGTCCTTCTTCGGGATCTCGCCGCGCGAGGCGCTGGCGATGGACCCGCAGCAGCGGCTCCTCCTCGAAGTGTCCTGGGAGGCCCTGGAGCGGTCCGGCATCACGCCCGGGTCGCTGCACGGTTCGTCGACGGGCGTGTTCCTCGGCGCCATCGCCCAGGAGTACGGACCTCGGCTCGGCGAGGCGGCGGCGGGGGCCACCGGGTTCGGCCTGACGGGAACCACGTCCAGCGTGGCATCGGGCCGGGTGGCCTACACGCTCGGCCTCCAGGGCCCGGCACTGACCGTGGACACCGCCTGCTCGTCATCGCTCGTCGCCCTGCACCTGGCGGTGAACGCCGTACGGTCCGGTGAGTGCTCGCTCGCCCTCGCCGGCGGCGTGACCATCATGTCCACACCCGGCATCTTCATCGAGTTCTCCCAGCAGCGGGGCCTCGCGGCCGACGGCCGGGCCAAGTCCTTCTCCGCCGACGCCGACGGCACGGCATGGGCCGAGGGCGTCGGCGTCCTCGTCGTGGAGCGGCTCTCGGACGCCCGGCGCCTCGGACACGACGTACTCGCCGTCGTCGCCGGAACCGCCGTCAACCAGGACGGCGCCTCCAACGGACTCACCGCACCCAGCGGCCCCGCCCAGGAGCGGGTGATCCGCGCCGCCGTCCAGGACGCCGGAATCACCTTCTCCGGCGTCGACGCCGTCGAGGCGCACGGCACCGGCACGGTTCTCGGCGACCCGATCGAGGCGCAGGCACTCCTCGCCACCTACGGCACCGAGCGCGACGGACAGCCCCTGCTGCTCGGCTCCCTCAAGTCCAACCTCGGACACTCCCAGGCGGCGGCAGGCGTCGGCGGCGTCATCAAGATGGTCATGGCCCTGCGCCACGGCGAACTGCCCGCCTCCCTGAACGTGAGCAGGCCGAGCGAGCTGGTGGAGTGGGACGCCGGCGTCGAGCTGCTCACCGCACCGCGCCCGTGGCCCGCCAAGGAGGACAAGGTCCGCAGGGCCGGTGTGTCCTCCTTCGGCATCAGCGGCACCAACGCCCACGTCATCCTCGCGGAGGCACCGGCCCAGCCTGCCACCGAAGAGACCTCACCCGTCCCGCAGCAGGACACCGGCCTTCCGTGGCTGGTCTCCGCGCGCTCGGCGGAAGCCCTCGCGCAGGCCGCCGGACAGCTTGCCGCACACGTACGGGCAAGGCCCGAGCTGACCCCCGCCGATGTCGCGTTCTCCCTGGCCTCCGGACGCTCCGCCTTCGAGTCGCGGGCCGTCGTCCCCGGCACCGACGGCCGAGACGGGCTGCTCGCCGGACTGGACACGCTGGCCTCCGGGGAGCTCACCGGCGAGAACGGCGTGTCGGCCTCCCGGGCCGTGTTCGTGTTCCCCGGGCAGGGTTCGCAGTGGGTGGGCATGGCGGCGGGACTGCTCGACTCCTCGCCGGAGTTCGCCCGGGTGATCACCGAGTGCGAGACGGCTTTGGCGCCCTTCGTGGACTGGTCGCTCACCGCCGTACTCCGCGGCCAGGACGGCGCACCGGGCCTGGACCGGGTCGACGTCGTCCAGCCCGCTTCCTGGGCCATGATGCTCGGACTCGCCGCCCTCTGGCGCGCGAGCGGCGTCAACCCCGTCGCCGTCGTCGGCCACTCCCAGGGCGAGATCGCCGCCGCCGTCGTCGCCGGAGGACTGACCCTCGAAGACGGCGCCCGCGTCGTCGCCCTCCGCTCCAAGGCACTCCGCGTGCTCTCCGGCGGCGGCGGCATGGCCTGGCTCGGGATGCCGGAAGCGCAGGCGGAGGATCTCCTCACCGCGTGGACCGGCCGGATCTCCGTGGCCGCCGTCAACGGTCCGTTCTCGACCGTGGTCGCCGGACAGCCCGAAGCCCTCGACGAACTCCTCGCCCAGTGCGAGTCGACGGGCGTGCGGGCGCGACGCGTTCCGGTGGACTACGCCTCCCACTCCCCGCACGTCGACGAGATCCGCGAGACCCTCGCCGGGGAACTCGCGGACGTGACCCCGCGCTCGGGCCGCATCGCGTTCCACTCCACGGTGACCGGCGGTGTCATCGACACCGCCGAACTGGACGGGGCCTACTGGTTCCGCAACCTCCGCAGCAAGGTGCGGCTCGCCGAGGTCGTCGAGCATCTCGCCTCCCCCGACGTGGTGTTCGTGGAGATCAGCGCCCACCCCGTCCTCGTCTCGGGCATCGCCGAGACGCTGGGCGACACGGGTGCGGTCGTCGGCACGCTGTACCGCAACACGGGCGGCCTGGAGCGCTTCGTCCAGTCCGCCGCCGAAGCCTGGTCCCACGGTGTGGCCGTGGACTGGCCGACGGTCCTCGCCCCGTACCGCTCCCGTACGGTCGAGCTTCCCTCGTACCCCTTCCAGCGGCAGCGCTACTGGCTCGACGCCGCGCCCGCGTCGACCGACGCCCGCGGTCTCGGGCTGACCTCGCCCGGGCACCCGCTGCTCGGTGCCGTGGTCGAACTCGTCGAGGAGGACCGGCTGGTGTACACGGGGCGGCTCGCCCTGGACACACAGCCCTGGCTCGCCGACCACGCCGTGCACGGCACCGTACTGCTGCCGGGCACCGCGTTCCTCGAACTCGCGATGGCCGTGGGCGCCCGGCTCGGGTGGCGGCGCCTCACCGAACTCACCCTCCAGGCGCCGCTGGTACTGCCGCCCGACGAGGCCGTCCAGCTCCGGCTGGTCGTCGAACCGCCGGCCGCCAACGGGCAGCGTGAGCTGGCCGTGCACTCCCGGCCGCAGGACGCCGAAGCGAGCGCCCCGTGGACCCGGCACGCCGTGGCCCTGCTCGACATCGACGACGACAGTGCCGACTTCGACCTCGTCGAGTGGCCGCCGGCCGGTGCGCAGCCGATCGACGTGGAGTCCCGCTACGACACCCTGGCGGAGGCGGGTTACGACTACGGTCCCGCGTTCCAGGGGCTGCGCGCCGCCTGGCGCGGCGGCCGTGACGTCTTCGCCGAGGTGAGCCTGCCCGCGGAGCTGGACGCCGCTTCGTTCGGGGTGCACCCGGCGGTGCTGGACGCGGCCCTGCACGCGGTCGGTCTGCTCCGCGAGGACGCCGGTACCGTCCTGCCCTTCTCCTGGTCCGGTGTCACCGGCCACAGCGAGGGCGCAAACGCCCTCCGGGTGTGGCTGAGCGCCCGGGACGGGGACGGGGTGCGGTTGCGGGTGACCGACGGCTCGGGGAAGGCGGTGCTGTCCGCGGAGTCCGTCACGATGCGGCCGTTCACCGCCGACCTGGCGGCCGGACGCGGAGCCGACTCGCTGTTCCGCCTGGAGTGGCAGCCGGTCCCGGCCGGGGCGGCCGACATCGAGGTGCGTCCGGTCGCGGACCTGGCCGAGGTCCAGGATCCGGCGCCCCAGCTCGTCGCCGTACGATGTCCGGGCTCGACGCAGGACTCCGAGGGCACCGGAACCGGTCTCGCCGGTGACGCCCACGAGGCGGCACGCTGGGCGCTCGGGCTGGTCCAGGACTGGCTGGCCGACGCCCGCTTCGCCGGCTCCCGTCTGCTCGTACTGACCGAAGGCGCCGCGGGCCCCGAGGTCACGAACCCCGCCCAGGCCACCGTGTGGGGCCTGATCCGTACGGCCCAGTCCGAACACCCCGACCGTTTCGCCCTGTTGGACTCGGACACGGCGCTTCCCGCCGGCACCGCGCCCGGGGCCGTGCTCACCGAGCCGCAGCTCGCCCTGCGGGCGGGGACGGTCCTCACCCCCCGGCTGGTCCGGCACAACTCCCCCGCGGAACCGGTCGGCGTCTCCGGGCTCGACCCGGACGGCACGGTGCTGGTCACCGGCGGAACCGGTGTCCTCGGCGCACTCGTCGCACGGCACCTGGTCACCGAGCACGGCGCCCGCCGCATGCTGCTCGTCAGCCGTCGCGGCCCCGACGCCCCCGGCGCTGCGGAACTCTCCGCCGAACTGACCGAGTTGGGTGCGGAGGTGGTCCTCGCCTCCTGCGACATCGCCGACCGCGACGCGCTCGCGGGACTGCTCGCCGATGAGCGGCTCACCGCCGTCGTGCACACCGCGGGTCTGCTCGACGACGGCGTGGTCGAGTCGCTGACCACGGACCGGCTCGCCGCCGTCCTGCGGCCCAAGGTGGACGCCGCCGCACACCTCGACGAACTGACCGCCGATCAGGACCTCGCTGCCTTCGTCCTGTTCTCCTCGGTGGCGGGCGTGCTCGGCAACCCCGGCCAGGCAAACTACGCCGCGGGCAACGTCTTCATGGACGCGCTCGCCGCCCGCCGCCGCGCCACCGGCCGCCCCGCGACCTCGCTCGCCTGGGGCCTCTGGGCCGAACGCACGGGCCTGACCGGGCACTTGAACGACGACACCCTGTCCACCAGGGGCATCGCCCCGCTCTCCAACGAGGAGGGCCTCGCGCTTCTGGACCGGGCGCTGGCCGACGACAACCCGCTGCTCGTCCCGGCCCGCCTCGACCCGGCCGCGCTGCGCTCCGACGCGCTCTCCGGCACCCTGTCCCCGGTGCTGCGCTCGCTGGTCCGGGTCCCCAAGCGGCGCGCCGGTGAGTCCGGTCTGCGCCGCAAGCTCGGCCTGCTGTCCGAGGACGAGGGCCGCCGGCTGCTGGCCGACCTCGTGCACGCCCAGCTCGCCGCCGTCATCGGCCGTGACTCGGCGGACGGGATAGACCCGGACCAGCCGTTCAAGAGCTTCGGCGTCGACTCGCTGCTCGCGGTGCAGCTCCGTAACCGTCTCAACTCCGCCACCGGACTGCGTCTCCCGGCCACCCTGGTCTTCGACCACCCCACACCGGCGGCAGTCGTCGACTTCACGCTCGCGCTCGCACGGGAACGCGCCGAGAGCGCCTCCCCGCAGCCCGCCGCCCCCGTCGTGGTCGCGCCGCGTACGGACGACGATCCGATCGTGATCGTCGGCATGGGGTGCCGTTTCCCGGGCGGCGTGGAATCGCCCGAGGCCCTGTGGCGGGTCGTCGCGGAGCAGCGCGACGTGATCTCCGGCTTCCCGGTCGACCGCGGGTGGGACCTCGACGGTCTCTACCACCCGGACCCGGACCACTCGGGCACGTCCTATGTGCGCCAGGGCGGGTTCCTCCATGAGGCCGCCGAGTTCGACCCGTCCTTCTTCGGGATCTCGCCGCGCGAGGCGCTGGCGATGGACCCGCAGCAGCGGCTCCTCCTCGAAGTGTCCTGGGAGGCCCTGGAGCGGTCCGGCATCGCCCCCGGGTCGCTGCACGGCAGCGACACCGGTGTGTTCGCCGGGGTGATGTACCACGACTACGGCGGTGGCGGCCGGCTTCCGGAGGAGGCCGAGGGCCACTTCCTGACCGGTACGGCCGGCAGCGTCGCCACCGGCCGGGTGGCCTACACGCTCGGCCTGCAGGGCCCGGCGCTGACCGTGGACACGGCGTGCTCGTCGTCCCTGGTCGCCCTCCACCTGGCGGTACGCGCCCTGCGGTCCGGCGAGTGCTCGCTCGCCCTCGCGGGCGGCGCTGCCGTGATGTCCACCCCGAACACCTTCATCGAGTTCTCGCGCCAGCGGGGCCTCGCGGAGGACGGCCGCTGCAAGTCGTTCTCGGCCGACGCCGACGGTACGGCGTGGGCGGAGGGCGTCGGCATGCTGGTGGTCGAGCGGCTGTCGGACGCCCGGCGCCTCGGCCACACGGTGCTGGCCGTGGTGGCCGGCTCGGCGGTGAACCAGGACGGCGCCTCCAACGGGCTCACCGCCCCGAGCGGCCCGGCCCAGGAGCGGGTGATCCGCGCCGCCGTCCAGGACGCCGGAATCACCTTCTCCGGCGTCGACGCCGTCGAGGCGCACGGCACCGGCACGGTTCTCGGTGACCCGATCGAGGCGCAGGCTCTGCTCGCCACGTACGGCACCGAGCGGGACGGGCAGCCGCTCCTCCTCGGCTCCCTCAAGTCCAACCTGGGACACGCCCAGGCGGCGGCCGGAGTCGGCGGCATCATCAAGATGGTCATGGCCCTGCGCCACGGCGAACTGCCCGCCTCCCTCAATGTGACGAGGCCGAGCGAGCTGGTCGACTGGGACACCGGCGGCGTCGAGCTGCTGACCGCACCGCGCTCCTGGCCCACCACGGACGGCAGGGTCCGGCGCGCGGGTGTGTCGTCCTTCGGTATCAGCGGTACCAACGCCCACATCATCCTCGCGGAGGCACCGGCCGAGCCCGCCACCGAAGAGGTGGCGCCGGTCCCGCAGCAGGACACCGGCCTTCCGTGGCTGGTCTCCGCGCGCTCGGCGGAAGCGCTCGCGCAGGCCGCCGGACAGCTTGCCGCCCACGTACGGGCAAGGCCCGAGCTGACCCCCGCCGACGTGGCGCTCTCCCTGGCCACCGGACGGTCCGCCTTCGAGTCGCGGGCCGTCGTCCCCGGCACCGACGGCCGAGACGGCCTGCTCGCCGGACTGGACGCGCTGGCCTCCCGCGAGGTGGACGCCGTGGCGGCGGCCGTCTCCGGTGCCAAGCCGGGCCGCGCTTCCGGTGCTCCCGTCGTGTTCGTGTTCCCCGGGCAGGGTTCGCAGTGGGTGGGCATGGCCCTGGGCCTCCTCGACTCCTCGCCCGAGTTCGCCCGGGTGATCACCGAGTGCGAGACGGCCCTCTCTCCCTTCGTGGACTGGTCGCTCACCGCCGTACTCCGCGGCCAGGACGGCGCACCGGGCCTGGACCGGGTCGACGTCGTCCAGCCCGCTTCCTGGGCCATGATGCTCGGACTCGCCGCCCTCTGGCGCGCGAGCGGCGTCAACCCCGTCGCCGTCGTCGGCCACTCCCAGGGCGAGATCGCCGCCGCCGTCGTCGCCGGAGGACTGACCCTCGAAGACGGCGCCCGCGTCGTCGCCCTCCGCTCCAAGGCACTCCGCGTGCTCTCCGGCGGCGGCGGCATGGCCTGGGTGGCCGTCCCGGAGTCCCGGGCGGAGGAGCTGCTGGCCCCGTGGAACGGGCGGATCTCGGTCGCGGCCGTGAACGGCCCGAACTCGACCGTGGTCGCCGGACAGCCCGAGGCGCTGGAGGAGCTGCTCAGCCAGTGCGAGGCCTCGGGTGTGTGGGCCCGCCGGATCCCGGTGGACTACGCCTCCCACTCCGCGCACGTCGAGGAGATCCGGGACACCCTCGCGCACGAGCTGGCGGGCGTCGCCCCGCGCTCGGGCCGCATCGCGTTCCACTCCACGGTGACCGGCGGAGTGCTCGACACCGCCGAACTGGACGGGGCCTACTGGTTCCGCAACCTCCGCAGCAAGGTGCGGCTGGCCGAGGTCGTGGAGCGACTGGCCACGCCACAGACGGTGTTCGTCGAGGTCAGCGCGCATCCCGTCCTCGTCCAGGGCGTCTCCGAGACGCTGGGCGACCGGGGCGCGGCGGTCGGCACGCTCCGCCGCGACAAGGGCGGTCCTGAGCGGTTCGTGGAGTCCGCCGCCGAGGCCTGGTCGCACGGTGTCGCCGTGGACTGGCCGACGGTCCTCGCCCCGTACGGCGCCCACACCGTCGAACTGCCCTCGTACCCCTTCCAGCGCAGCCACTTCTGGCTGGACACCACACCCCCCGCCGCCCCGCGCGGCGCGCACCGTCCTGTGGCCGCACTCGCCGCGCCCGTGGACCTGTTGGGTGTGCGGCTCCCGTCGTCGCCGCTCGCTCAGGCCCAGTTCGCCCCCCGGTTCGACCCGGTGGCGCACCCCTGCCTCGGTGACCATGTGGTCGGCGGCCGGCCGGTGGTCAGTGCCGGTGTGTTCGTGGAGTCGCTGATCGAGGCGGTCACCGAACTCGCGGGCCCGGGCCCGGTCACCGTCGAGGACCTGGACGTGCCCGTCGATCTGGTGCTCGACCCGGTCGGAACCGACCGGTCGCCGGACGGCGAACACGACGCCCAACTCGTCGTGAACGAGGGTACGTTCCGCTACTACGCCCAGGACTCGGCCGGCGGCTGGCAGCTGCACGCGCAGGGACGGGTCCGGTCGGGCGCGTCCGCCGCGCCCACAGTGACGCTCGCCCCGGTCGGTTCGGGCCGCGAGCTGACCGGCGACGAGCTGTACCGGCTGCTGTGGCAGCGCGCCCTCTACCTCGGCTCCGCCGCCCGCTGGGTGGAGCGGCTGCGCCTGGGCCGGGGCGAGGCCACCGCGGAACTGCGGCCCGCCGTGCCCGGCGAGGCCGACCCGTATCTGATCCACCCCGGGCTCGTCGACGCGATGTTCCAGACCGCGCTGGCCTGCTTCCCCACGGACGGCCCGGCGCTCGTGCCGGTCGGCCTGGAGCGCTTCGTCCACTACCAGCGCGGCGGCCCCCAGGACCTGCTGCGATGTCACGCCGAACTGTTCGACGACGGCACCCGGGCGCGCATCCGGCTCGTCGGCGCACACGGCCGGCTGGTCGCCGAGGCCGACGGCGTACGGTTCGCCCCCGCTCTGACCCGCCCGGCGGCGGGCCCCGGCGCAGGGCCGATGGCCGTACGGGAGGCCGTGGCCGGACCCGTACCCGCAGCGTCCCCCGCGACGGCGGTGCCGCCCGCACCGCACGGGCGGGTCGCGGTCCCGAAGGCGGAGAGCCCGGCTCCCGCCCCTGCGACGACCACGGAACCGGCCGTTGACACGGCCCCCACGCCCGAGGCGGTGCGGGCCCTCGTGACCCGTACCGTCGCCCAGGCGCTGGGCACCACGGCGTCCCGGCTCGACGCCGGGCAATCCCTGCAGGCGCTCGGTCTGGACTCGTTGATCGCGATGAAGATCCGGACGACGCTGAACCGGGAGTTCGACGTCCTGCTGCCGATGACGGCGTTCCTCAACGGCCGGAGCACCGAGGACATCGCCAAGGACGTGCTCGCCACCCTCGGCACCGGGGCCGAAACGCCTGCGGAGACGGGTGCGGGGGCCGAGAGCCCGCGGGCCGACGGCCCGGCCGAAGCCGCCGACGACGACGCCGGGCGCTACGAGCCCTTCGCCCTGACCGACCTCCAGCAGGCCTATCTGGTGGGCCGTGGCGACGCCTTCGAACTCGGCAACACCTCCACCTACTTCCAGATCGAGATCGACCTGGAGAACGTGGACCTCGACCGGCTCGGTGCCTCCCTCCGGGCGATGATCGAGCGGCACGACATGCTGCGGGCGGTCTTCACCGCCGAGGGCGAGCAGCGGGTACTGCGCGAGGTCCCGGCGTACGTGATCCGTGAGTCGGACGTCTCCGGGCTGGACGCGGCCGGGCGCGAGGCCGCGCTGACCGCCGTCCACGAGGAGATGCGGCACCAGGTCTTCGACACCGCCCGCTGGCCGCTGTTCGACGTGCGGGTGACCCGGACCGGCGAGCGGACGATCCGGCTGCACGCCGGCTTCGACGCCCTGGTCATCGACGGGTTCAGCACGTCGATCCTGTTCAAGGAGTGGGCCGCGCACTACCGGGGCGAGAAGCTGCCCGAACTGGAGTTGCGTTACCGGGACTACGTACGAGAGGCCCGTGCCCAGGAGTCCGGACCCGAGTACGACCGGGCGCTCGCCTACTGGCGGGACCGGCTCGACACCCTGCCGCTCGCACCCCAACTGCCGCTGGCGGTCAGCCCGTCGAGTCTGGAACGGCCGGTGTTCACCCACCGGGGCGCGACGCTCGCGGAGGAGGACTGGACCCGGTTCAAGAGGCAGGCGGCGACGGCCGGGGTCAGCCCCTCCGCCGCCCTGTGCACCGCGTACGCGCAGGTGATCGCGGAGTGGAGCGCCACGCCCGACTTCTCGCTGAACCTGCTCTACTTCAACCGGCTGCCGCTGCACCCGCAGGTCGGTGACGTCATCGGCAACTTCTCCACCACGCTGATGCTGGAGATCCGCGACTCGGCCGACGACGCGTTCGCCGCCCGCGCCTCCGACGTCCAGAGCCGGCTGTGGAGCGACATGGAGCACAGCCAGGTCAGCGGCGTGCAGGTGCTGAGGGAGCTGAACCGGGCCCGCGGCGGCTCGGTGCGGGCCGCGGCGCCGGTCGTCTTCACCAGCCTGGTGAACTTCGCGGGGCAGCAGGACACCGAGCGGCGCGGAGTCGTGCAGTACCTGGCCGGCCTCGGTGAGAACGGCCGCCAGGTGAGCAGTTCGGTGCGCACCCCGCAGGTGTGGCTGGACCACCAGGCGGTCGAGGAGGCCGGTGAGCTGGTCCTCAACTGGGACGTGATCGAGGAGCTGTTCCCGGCGGGCTGTGTCGACGCCATGTTCGACGCGTACGTGGGGATGCTGCACGAGCTGTCCCGGGACCCCTCGGCCTGGCAGCGCCCGAGGCCGGCGCTCCTGCCGGCCGCCGACCTGGACGTACGGGCCGAGGCCAACGCCACCGACGGGCCCGTGCCCGACGGGCTGCTGCACGACGCGGTGCTCGCGCGGGCCGCGGCCACGCCCGACGCGCCCGCCGTCATCTCGCGGGCGCTGACCCTGTCGTACGCGGACCTCGACCGCAGGTCCAACCAGGTGGCGCACGCGCTGCGCGCCCAGGGAGCCGGCCCCGGCGACCTGGTGGCGATCGTGATGGACAAGGGCTGGGAGCAGGTCGTCGCGGCCCTCGGCATCCTGCGGGCCGGGGCGGCGTACGTCCCGATCGACGCCCGGGTGCCGGTCGAACGGCTGCACGTCCTGCTCGACACTGCCGGGATCGGCCGGGTCGTCACCCAGCCGTGGGTGGAGGACACGGCGGGCTGGCCGGAGGGTGTGGCCAGGACCGTGGTGAGGACCGAGGACGAGGGTGAGGAGCGTCCGCTCGGGGAGTCCGGTGCCAAGCCGTCCGACCTCGCGTACGTGATCTTCACCTCGGGCTCCACCGGGCTGCCCAAGGGCGTGATGATCGAGCACGGCGCGGCCCTGAACACGATCGTCGACGTCAACGAGCGCTACGGCGTCACGGCGGCGGACCGGGCCCTCGGCCTCTCCGCGATGCACTTCGACCTGTCGGTGTACGACGTGTTCGGTCTGCTGTCGGTGGGCGGCGCCCTGGTGCTGCCGGAACCGGCGGCGCACCGCGAGCCCGCCCGCTGGGCGGAGCTGGTCGCCGAGCACGGGGTGACCGTCTGGAACAGCGTGCCCGCGCTGATGGAGATGTTCACCGAGCACGCCCTCGCGAACGGGCTCACCGGGCTGCCGGTGCGGCTCGTCATGATGAGCGGGGACTGGATCCCGGTGACCCTGCCGGGCCGGATACGGCTGCTGCTGCCGGACGCCGGGCTGTGGAGCCTCGGCGGCGCCACGGAGGCGTCGATCTGGTCGATCCTGCACCCCATCGGGGAGGTGGACGACGACTGCGTGAGCATTCCGTACGGCAAGGCGATGCGTAACCAGCGTTTCCATGTGCTCGACGGCGCCATGCGGCCCTGCCCCGTGTGGGTGCCCGGCGACCTCTACATCGCCGGGGTCGGGCTGGCCCGTGGCTATCTCAACGACGAGGCCAAGACCCGCGCCGCGTTCCTGCACCACCCGGTGACCGGTGAGCGCCTCTACCGCACCGGTGACCTGGGGCGCTTCCTGCCGGACGGCTCCATCGAGTTCCTCGGCCGGCAGGACTCCCAGGTGAAGATCCAGGGCTACCGCATCGAGCTGGGCGAGGTCGAGGCCGCGCTCACCCAGTGCGAGGGGGTGCGGTGCGCCGCGGTCGTCGCGGCGGGCGAGCAGCACGGGCCCAAGCGGCTGATCGCGTACGTCGTCCTCGACGAGGGGCGCGACGACAGCGAGCAGCAGGTCATCGAGGCGCTGCGCCAGGTCGTCCCGCCGCATCTGGTGCCGCAGCGCGTCCTCGTCCTGGACGAGCTGCCGCTCAGCGACAACGGGAAGGTCAACCGGGCCGCGCTGCCCGCGCCCGACGAGGTCGCGGTCGAGGGGGCCGGGTTCGTCGCCCCCCGCGACGAGGTGGAACGCCGGCTGGCGGAGATCTGGTCGGAGTTCTTCGGCCTGACCGAGATCGGGGTGACGGCGAGCTTCTTCGACCTCGGCGGGGACTCGCTGCTCGCGGTACGGCTGATGGCCAGGATCGCCCGCGGTCTGGGCCGCAGCCTGCCGCTGTCCAGCCTCTTCGCCCGGCCCACCATCGAGCTGCTCGCCCGGGCGGTCCGGGAGGCCGGCAGCGGCGAGGAGGGGCGGACGGCACTGGTGCCGGTGCGCACCACCGGTTCGCGGACTCCGCTGGTCTTCGTCCACCCGGTGGGCGGTGATGTGCTCTGCTACGCGGAACTCGCCGAACTCCTGGGCGAGGAGCAGCCGTTCTACGCACTCCAGCTGCCGGACGCCCCGCTGTCCGGCGTCACGGACATGGCCGCCCACTACGTCTCCGCGGTCCGCGAGGCGCTGCCGGAGGGCCCGTACCGGCTCGGCGGCTGGTCGATGGGCGGGGTGATCGCCCTGGAGATGGCGGCCCAGCTCACCGCGGCGGGCGCCGAGGTGGAACTGCTCGCCGTGATCGACCTGATGGTGGAGCCGGGGCCGGCCGGGGGGACGCCCGTCTCCGACGAGGTGCTGCTGTCCTGGTTCGCCCGGGATCTGGCGGGGCTGGCCGGGGTGACCTGGGAGCTGCCGCCCGAGGCCTTCGACGGCCGCCCGCCGGTGGAGGTGCTGCACACGGAGGCACGTGCCGCCGGGGCGCTGTCCGAGGACATCGACCTCGGGACACTGAGCCGTATCGCCGACCGGTTCCGGAGCAACTACCGGGCCCTGCTGAGCCACACGCCCAGCGGCTTCGCCGGGCGGGTGCTGTCGCTGCGGGCGGCGGACGGCGGCGCGACGCCCGAGACGGCGGCCCGCTGGATGGAGCTCTTCCCCGGCGACGCCACGCTCGTCGACGTGCCCGGCGACCACTACACGGTGATGCGCGGCGCGCGGCTGCGCGTCCTGGCCGGTGAGCTGCGCCGGGCGCTGGACGGCGGCCCGGACACGTCCGTGACCGGCACCGCGTCCCACCGGGCCGTCGACGCCCACTGATCCGAACCGGCCGGGCCGCCTCGCAAGCGGCCCGGCCGGACCCCGCGGGGCCGGTCATGCCGGTCCCGCGGGTCCAGGTCCAAGAAACGAGGACGAACGGAATGCGAATAGATCAGGCCGACCGGAACAGCGCCGGAGCGGGCCGATGAGCGCCCTGCCGGCCAGCGTGCCGGTCGCCGTCATCGGAGCGGGCCAGTCCGGCCTCGCCGCCGCGTACCACCTGCGGCAGGCGGGCGTGCGGTGTGTGGTCCTCGACGCGGGGAGCGAGGTCGGGGAGACCTGGCGGCGGCGCTGGGACTCGCTGACGCTGTTCACGTCGGCGCAGTTCTCCGGGCTGCCGGGCCTGCCCTTCCCCGGCGAGGGCGCGCACTACCCCGGCAAGGACGAGGTGGTGGCGTATCTGCGGGACTACGTCGAGCGGTTCGGCCTTCCGGTCCTCACCGACCAGCGGGTGCTGTCGCTGCGCGCCGACGGTGACGGCTATCTGCTGACCACCGCGCACGGCGTGTGCCGGGCCGGCCAGGTGGTGATCGCGACCGGCCCGTTCGGCACGCCCCGGCTGCCGGAGTTCGCCGCCGGGCTGAGCCCGGACGTGCCCACCCTGCACACCAGCGAGTACCGGAGCCCCGCCCAGGTGCCGCCCGGCACCGTGGTGGTCGTCGGCGACGGCAACTCGGGGCGGCAGATAGCCGCGGAGCTGGCCGGGACCCACAGTGTGGTGCTCAGTTGCAGCGACAAGGTCTCGCCGCCGCTGCCGCAGACCGTCCTCGGGCGGGACATGTTCTGGTGGATGAGCGTCATCGGTGTGATGAGCCTCCCGGTGAACATGCAGGCGCCCGACCCGATCGTGGGCGACCGGGTGCCCGAACTGGCCGCGGCGGGCGAGCTGCGGACGGTGGGCCGGATCACGGCGGCCGAGGGCGCCGAGCTGGTCGCCGCGGACGGCGAGCGCGTCAAGCCGTCCACGGTGATCTGGGCGACCGGCTTCCGCACCGACTGGAGCTGGCTCGATCCGGAGATGCTGGACGAGTCCGGGCAGCCCCGGCAGACGGAGGGCCTGGGGGCATCGCCCGGCAGCCACTACCTGGGGCTGTACCGGATGCGTACCCGTGGCTCGGCGCTGATCGGCTTCGTCGGCCGGGACGCCGAACACGTCGCGGCGGCGGTCGTCTCCGCCGCCCGCAGCACCACGACCACCTCCCCCACGGCAGAAGGCGAGCCGTCATGACCACCGACATCGACACCGTCACCGGTGTCAACGAACTCGACGTGCTGGGCGCCCTGTTGGCGTTCGACTTCATCGGATTCGCGCAGAAGTCCGCTGCCCTCGATCCCAGCGGGGCGCATTACGGGCAGGCGGTGGGGGCCGCCTTCGGGATCGCGGTCCGGCACCGCTTCCCGCAGGGCGCGACGGGGCAGGAGATCGACGGGTACGTCGCGGAGTTCCTCGGCTCCCTCGAGGCGGGCGCGGAGGACTTCGACGCGGGTGTCCTCGGGCGGCTGTTCACCGACGGTCTGAACGCGGGCTCGGCGCCGGGTGAGCACCTGGATCCCGAGCGGACGATGCAGGCCCATCTCGTTCTGACGCTCCGGCTGGTACGGGAGCTGGGCCTCGGCCCCGACGGGCAGCGGGAGCTGCTGGCGGAGGCGGCGCGCCTCACGGCTGCCTGAGGCGTACGGGAAACGGCTGGGCGTACGAGGCCCCGGGCGATCCGGGGGCGTACGGGAACCGGCTGGGCGTACGGTGAGCGGCGCCCCGGGTGGTCCGGGGCGCCGCTCGGCCGCTCACTCCGTGGGCGACGCCTGCCCGCCGGGCTCACCCGGGACCCAGACGTCCAGTGCCCCTTCCGCGTGCAGCGCCCGTACCGCCCGCTTGTCGTACTTGCCGACGCTGGTCTTGGGCACGGCGTCCACGAACGACCAGCGCTCGGGCACCCACCAGCGAGCCACCCGCCCGGCGAGGAACGTCCGTAGTCCGTCGCCGTCGACGTCGGCGCCCGGCACCAACGACACGCAGGCCAGGGGGCGTTCCTCCCAGCGGGGGTCGGGCACGCCGACGACGATCGCCTCCAGGACAGCGGGGTGCTCGATGATCGCGTTCTCCAGCTCGATGGTGGAGATCCACTCGCCGCCGCTCTTGATGCCGTCCTTGAGGCGGTCGCTGACCACCACCCAGCCGCCCGGCTCGATCACTCCCAGGTCGCCGGTGCGCAGCCAGCCGTCGTGGAACTTCTCCGGGGACTCCTCGGTGTTGAAGTACGACCCGGTGACCCAGGGTCCGCGCAGCTCCAGTTCGCCCACGGAGGTGCCGTCCCAGGGCTGTTCGGTGCCGTCCTCCGCGATCAGCCGCGCCTGGACGAAGGGCATGAGGCGGCCGCTCTTGGCCAGCCAGCCGACCTCGTCCTCGTCCGGGGTGTCGTGCGGGGGGACCGCGAAGGTGGCCAGGGGGCTGGTCTCGGTCAGGCCCCAGCCCTGCTTGAGACGGACCCCGTAGCGCTCCTTGAGCCGGGTGAGCAGGGCGCGGGGCGGGGTCGCGCCGCCGCAGCCCGCGAGGCGTACGGCGCTCAGGTCGAGCGGGTGGCGCTCGCCGTGGTGCACCAGGCTGTTCCAGATGGTGCAGATCGCCGCGACCGCGGTGGGCCGCTCCTCGTTGATGATGCGGGCGAGGTCGGGGGTGTGGAGCTGCCGGCCGTTCATGATGAGGTCGGAGCCCGCCAGCCAGGCGGAGTAGGGCCAGCCCCAGGCGTTGGCGTGGAACATCGGCACGATCGGCAGGACCCGGTCGCCGTCGTGCATGGCGAAGCCGGCGCCGCCCGAGACGCCGAGGGTGTGGAGGATGATGGACCGGTGGCTGTAGGCCACGCCCTTGGGGTTGCCGGTGGTGCCGGTGGTGTAGCAGAGGGCCGCCGCCTCCCGCTCGTCCAGGTCGGGCCAGTCGAAGCCGGGGCGCTCGGCGGCGAGCAGCGCGTGCCAGTCGTGCACGGCGATGTGCGCGGGCAGGTCCGGCTCCGGCGCGTCACCGATGACGACCAGGTGGCGTACGCTCCCCAGCCGGTCGCGCAGGGGGACGAGCATGTCGAGCAGGGTGGCGTCGACGAGGAGGACGGCGTCCTCGGCGTGCTCGACGACATACCCCAACTGGTCGTGGTGGAGGCGGAGGTTGAGGGTGTGAAGTACCGCGCCCATGCTGGGTACGGCGAGGTAGGCCACCAGGTGTTCGGGGGTGTTCCAGGCGAGGGTGGCGACCCGCTCTCCGGTCCGCACGCCCAACCGGGCCAGTGCGGAGGCCAGTTGTCCGGCCTGTCCGGCGATGTCGGCGAAGGTCTGGGTGGACCGGGCGGCCGGCCCGTCGGCGCAGCGCACCACCCGGCTGTTCCCGTAGACGCGCTGACCGTGGGTGAGGATGTCGCGGACGAGCAGTTCCCGGTCCTGCATCGTGCTCTTCATGGTGCGGCTCCCTGAAGGTGCGCGGCGAGAAGGACGACGTACGAGGGGCCGGTTCAGCCCAGGTACTCGATGTCGCCGAGCAGGGTGCTGCTGACGTGGTCGTGGTCCAGCAGGTTGACCCGGGCGTTCATCTTGCCGCTGCCCCGGACGAAGGCGTAGTTGCCGGAGCCGCCGGTGATCGTGAAGGTGCCGGTCGGGTAGACCAGGGTGTCCGCGGTCAGCGGGGCGCTGAGGTGGTAGCTGAGGTTGAGCTTGTCACCGTCGGGCTCGGTGATCGTCGCGGTCCCCTTGATGTCCCACTTGCCGGGGACGGTCGCGGTGCACGCCTCCTCGTTCTGCGTCCAGGTGCCGCCGTTGGTGAGCGGCTTGCCGGTGGACGTCCCCGATCCGACGACCTTGTAGCCGTTGCAGCCCACGGTGTCCGGGTGGGTGGTCGCGACCACGGCGAAGGTGTTGCCCATGTCGACCGTGGGAAGGTAGGCCGCGGCGACGGCCGTGCGGTCGGTGTCGGCCGCGAAGGTGACGCCGGCCGTACCGCCGGTGACCAGTAACGCTCCGGCCACCGCACCCGCCGCGCGCGCCGACCAGCGAAGGGCAAGTCCTGACATGTTCTCCCCCGTAGATGCACGAAATCTGTCCAACGACGCCTGATTGAAGGCCTGTTGGCGACAGTTTCGCGGATCGGGGGTCCCCCGTCGAGACGTTCGCCCGGGTCCGGCGGACGTATTCGGCCCTAGGGTCTGTCGTCAAATGTCACGCCCACATCAGGAGTGAGGCGAGGGCGACGGCGGCTTCGTAGGACTGGGCGGTCTTGTCGTATCGGGTGGCGATGCCCCGCCACTGCTTCAGGCGGTTGAAGCACCGTTCCACGACGTTGCGATGCTTGTATGCCTCGCGGTCGAAGGCCGGCGGGCGCCCTCCGCGGCTGCCTCGCCGGGCCCGGTTGCGGACCTGGTCGGCCCGCTCGGGAATCGTGTGCGGGATGCCCCGACGGCGGAGCCAGGCACGGATCGCCTTCGAGCTGTAGCCCTTGTCTCCCAGCACGTGATCGGGCCGGACCCGGGGCCGTCCCGGTCCGATCCGGGGCACCCGGATCGCTTCCATGACCGTGGTGAACCGGGTGCAGTCGTTGGTGTTGCCGCCCGTGACGACGAAGCCGAGCGGACGGCCCCGCCCGTCGCAGGCCAGATGAATCTTGCTGGTCAGGCCACCCCTGGACCGGCCGAGGGCCGGGTCGCGGAGCCCCCTTTTCGGGCCCCGGCCGCGTGCTGATGGGCGCGGACGACCGTGGAGTCCACCGACACCAGCCACTCGATGTCGCCCGCCGCGTCCGCCTTCGCCTGCGCGGCCCGCAGCATCCGGTCGAACGTCCCGTCCGCCGCCCACCTGCGAAAACGCGTGTGGAGCGTGGCCCACGGCCCATAACACTCGGGCACATCCCGCCAGGCCGTCCCGGTCCGGAACTTCCACACGATCCCGTTCAACACCCTGCGATCGTCCAGCCGCTTCCGCCCCCGCAACGACACGGGAAGCAACGGCCGGACGAACTCCCACTCGGCATCAGACAGCTCATGACGACGTATCACGCAACCATGATCCACCAGCAGCGATCATTTGAAGACACCGCCTAGGGCCTGTCGTCACACTCCCGTCGTCGCCCGAAGGGCGGCCCCGCGGCGTCTGGTGCGTGCTCTCGGCGTGCCGGGCGGAAGCCCTCGTACTGGACCGTACTCGGGCTTTCGCCCGGTGCGGCGAGAGCGCGTGCCAGGCGTCGTGGGGCAGGCGGGAGTGTGACGACAGGCCCTAGACTCCGGCCGGTCCGTCGTCCTTGGCCCACAGCGAGCGGACATGGCCCAGGTGGCGGGTCATACAGGCCTCCGCGCCCTCGGCGTCGCCGGCCAGCATGAGGTCCAGGAGCTCGATGTGCTCCTCGGCCGACGGGATCAGGTTCCCGCTCTCGTCCAGGGCGGTGAGCCCGTAGAGCCGCGAGCGCTTGCGCAGGTCGCCGACGGTCTCGACCAGGCGTTCGCTGCCCGCGAGGCCGAGGAGGGTGAGGTGGAAGAGCCGGTCGGCCTCCAGATAGCCGATGAGGTCGTGCTCGCGGGCGGCGCGCACGATCTCTTCGGCGACCGGGCGCAGCGCCTCCAGGTCCTCGCGGGCGGCGGACCGGGTGACGTGGACGACCGTCGGGATCTCGACGAGCGCGCGGATCTCGGTGAACTGGTCGAGGTCGCGCCCGTCGACCTCGGTGACCCGGAACCCCTTGTTGCGGACGGGCTCGACCAGACCCTCCCGGGCCAGGTCGAGCATCGCCTCGCGGACGGGGGTCGCGGAGATCCCGAAGTCCTCGGCCAGGGTGGGCGCCGAGTACACCACGCCGGGCCGCAGCTCCCCCGAGATCAGGGCGGCCCGCAGGGCGTGGGCGACCTGGTCGCGCAGCCGCTCGCGGGAGGCGTTCAGGTCGCGGTGGGTCAGGTGCCCCATGACGGTGGTGGTCCCTTCGGTTCGGCCGGCGTCACCACCGTACGATGTCACGCCGCGGAGCCCGCGGGGGCCAGGGTGTACGTGCGGGACGACGTGTAGAACTCCAGGGCCGCCCTGCCCTGCTCGCGCGGGCCGTGGCCGGACTGCTTGGAGCCGCCGAAGGGCAGGTGGAAGTCGACGCCGGTGGACGGGGCGTTGATCCGGATCATGCCGGTGTCGACGAGGTCGAGTCCGTACAGGGCCGCGTTGAGGTCGGCCGTGTGGACCGAGGTGACGAGTCCGTACGGCACGGAGTTGGTGATCCGTACCGCGTGGGCGAGGTCGTCGGCGGGCAGGAGGGCCGCGACGGGCCCGAACACCTCCTCGTTGAGCAGCTGGTGGCCCGGCGGGACCCTCTCCACCAGGGTCGGGTCGGCGAACCAGCCGGCCCTGGCGGGCACGGTGGCTCCGGCGAGCGCGGAGACCCCCTGCCAGGCTTCGGCGACCCGGTCGCGTGCGCTCTCGTGGACGAGCGGCCCGCAGACCGTGGCCGGATCGGCGGGGTCGCCGACCCGGATCGCGCGGAAGGCCTCGGAGAGGGCCTCGCGCAGCGGGTCGAGGGCGGCTCCGACGGCGACGACCCGGCTGGTGGCGGTGCACTTCTGGCCCGCGAAGCCCGCGACGGCCCCGGCGATGTGCGCCGCCGCCTGGCCGATGTCCGCGTCGGGCAGGACGATCGCCGCGTTCAGACCGCCCATCTCGGCCTGGACGGGGATGCCCCGCGCGGTCGCCGCGCGGGCGACGGCCCGGCCGACGGGGGTGGAGCCGGTGAAGGAGACGACGTCGGCGGCCGAGACGAGGGCGTTGCCCTCGGTGGGACCGCCCGGCAGGACGGTGAACACCTTCTCCGGCAGCGCCTGCTCGATGATCTCCGCGAGCCGCAGGGCGCACGCGGTGGCCTCGGGCGCCGGCTTGAGGACGACGGTGTTGCCGACCGCGAGCGCGGGGGCGGCCTTCCAGCTGGGGATGGCGAAGGGGAAGTTCCAGGGCGTGACGAGTCCCGCCACGCCGTGCGGGCGGCGCCGGTTCAGGAGCAGTCCGGGCCCCGCCGCCGTCTCGTGGACGGCGCCGGTGGGCTCGTACGGCGCCTGGGCGTAGTAGCGCCAGATCGCGGCGGCGCGGGCGATCTCGGCCCTGGCCTCGCTGAGGGGCTTGCCGACCTCGCGCACGGCGAGGTCGGCCAGTTCCTCGGCCGCTGCCTCCAGGGCGGCGCCGACCGCGCCGAGGGCGGCCGAGCGGGCGGCGGCCCCGCCGCGGAGCCAGCCGGGCTGGGCGGTGCGGGCCCGCTCGACGGCGTCGGCGGCGGCGAAGGCGCCCGGGGTGGTGAGGCGTACGAGCACGTCGTCCGGGTCCGCTGGGTTGCGGGAGACGAGGGTGGTGATGTCGGTGATCACAGGAGGAAGCCTCCGGGGAAGGGGTCGTCCGGGTCGAGGAAGTACTGGGCGGTGCCGGTGATCCAGGCGCGGCCCGTGACGGTCGGGATGACGGCGGGGAAGCCGCCGACCTCCGTCCCGGCGGTGAGCCGGCCGGTGAACCGGGTGCCGATGAAGGACTCGTTGACGAAGTCGCGGTCCAGCGGGAGTTCGCCCCTGGCGTGCAGCTGGGCCATCCGGGCGCTGGTGCCGGTGCCGCACGGGGAGCGGTCGAACCAGCCGGGGTGGATGGCCATCGCGTGCCGCGAGTGCGTGGCGTCGGAGCCTGGGGCGGTGAGGTAGACGTGCTTCAGCCCGGCGATCTCGGGCTGGGTGGGGTGCACGGGCCGGTCCGGGGAGGCGTTGATGGCGTCCATGATCGCCAGCCCGGCGGCGAGGAGGTCGTCCTTGCGGTCGCGCTCGAAGGGCAGCCCGAGGTCGTCGAGGGAGACGAAGGCGTAGAAGTTGCCGCCGAAGGCGAGGTCGTAGACGACCTTGCCGAAGCCGGGGACGTCCACGGCGCGGTCCAGGCCGACGCTGAAGGCGGGGACGTTGGTGAAGGTGGCGGACTTCGCGACGCCGTCCTCCACCAGGACGTCCACGGAGACGAGGCCCGCCGGGGTGTCGAGCCGCACGGTGGTGACGGGTTCGGACACCGGGACCATGCCGGTCTCGACGAGGACGGTCGCGACCCCGATGGTGCCGTGGCCGCACATCGGCAGGAGGCCCGACACCTCGATGTAGAGGACTCCGTAGTCGGCGTCGGGGCGGGTGGGCGGCTGGAGGATCGCGCCGCTCATCGCCGCGTGGCCGCGCGGCTCGAACATCAGGAGCGTCCTGAGGTGGTCCAGGTGCTCGATGAAGTGGAGCCTGCGCTCGGCCATGGTGGCGCCGGGAATGACACCGACGCCTCCGGTGATCACCCGGGTGGGCATGCCCTCGGTGTGGGAGTCGACGGCGTGGAAGACATGACGCGTACGCACGGAGTTCCTTTCGGTGGGCGGTCGGAACGGTCGGAGCGGCACCCGGTGCGGCCGGGGCGGCCGGTGGCCGGGGTGTCCCGGCGACCGGCGGTGGGTCCTGTCAGCGGTGGCCGTCGGCGACGGCCTTCTCGGTGGCGGTGCGCACGGCGGCGTCGATCGCGCCGACGAGCGGGAGACGCGGCGGACGGGTGGGCCCGCCCTTGCGGCCGGCGATGTCCATGGAGAGCTTGATGGACTGGACGAACTCGACCTTGGAGTCCCAGCGGAGCAGGGAGTGCAGGGAGGAGTAGAGCGACCGGGCGGTGGCCATGTCGCCCGAGACGGCGGCGCGGTACAGCTCGGCGCAGCTGGCGGGGAAGGCGTTGGGGTAGCCGGCGATCCAGCCGACGGCGCCGGCGAGGGCCAGTTCCAGGAGGACGTCGTCGGCGCCGATCAGCAGGTCGAGCTCGGGGGCGAGCTCGCCGATCTCGTACGCCCTGCGGACGTCGCCGCTGAACTCCTTCACGGCGACGATGCTGCCGTCGCCGTGCAGCTTGGCGAGGAGGCTCGGGACGAGGTCGACCTTGGTGTCGATCGGGTTGTTGTACGCGACGATCGGGATGCCGACCTCGGCGACCTCGGCGTAGTGGGCGACGACGGAACGCTCGTCGGCGCGGTACGCGTTGGGCGGCAGGAGCAGGACCGAGCCGCAGCTGGCCTCGGCGGCCTGCTCGGCCCAGCGGCGGGACTCGGCGCTGCCGTAGGCGGCGACACCGGGCATGACCCGCGCGCCGTCACCGGCGGCGGCGACGGCGGTACGGACGACCTGGGCGCGCTCTTCGGCGGTGAGCGTCTGGTACTCGCCGAGGGAGCCGTTGGGGACGACGCCGTCGCAGCCGTTGGCGATCAGCCAGGCCACGTGCTCGGCGTAGGCGTCGTAGTCGACGGAGAGGTCTTCCTTGAAGGGCAAGGTGGTGGCGACCATGATTCCGCGCCAGGGACGGTCGGTGGACCAGGTGGTGGCGTTCATCTCGACGACCTTTCTGTAATGTGTGACATTTTACTAGCAGGGAAGGGGGAGCCCGCAAGGGGTCTCCACCGACTTTCGGGGTTCTTCGGAAGGGCTTTCCATGCCGCTGCCGGCAGCGGCGTCCCGGCCGCCGCCGGCAGCGCGGCCCGAGCCGCTACCGGGAGGGTTCGGCATTCCCGTCCGCCGTCCCGTCGAGCGCGGCGAGCGTCGCCAGCGATACGGGCACGGCGAACGGACGCCGCTCGGCGGGCGGCTCGGGGGTGCCGCCACGGGCCGCGAGGCACGCCACGGCCGTTCCGCACATCCGGCCCTGACACCACCCCATGCCGGCCCGGGTGAGGAGTTTGACGGTCCGGGCGTCGCGCGCCCCGAGCTCGTCGACCGCCTCGCGGATGCGGCCCGCGGGGACCTCCTCGCAGCGGCACACGTCCGTGTCGTCGGCCAGCCAGCCCGGCCAGCCGGGGCCGGGGGCGTGCGCGGCGGACATCACGTCGGCGAAGGCTCGCATCCGGTCCCGGCGGCGCCGGAGACCGGCGACCGCACCGGCCGCCGGCCGCGCACCGGCGCGGCGGCCGAGCAGCCGGGCGGCTATCGCCCGCCCGGCCAGCTCGCCTTCGGTACGGGCGAGTTCGGCGCCTCCCACGCCGCCGGTCTCACCCGCGGCCCACAGCCCCGGCACCGAGCTCTCCTGGAGGTCGTCCAGGTCCAGGCCCAGGGTGCCGTCCGGCAGCACACGGGTGGCGCAGCCGAGGGCCGTGGCCAGCTCGATCTGGGGCACGAGGCCGTGTCCGACGGCGAGCGCGTCGCACGCGAT
This sequence comes from Streptomyces sp. P9-A4, assembly GCF_036634195.1. NCBI lineage: Bacteria > Bacillati > Actinomycetota > Actinomycetes > Kitasatosporales > Streptomycetaceae > Streptomyces > Streptomyces sp. P9-A4. The sequence goes on along the minus strand of NZ_JAZIFY010000001.1, from coordinate 6,223,892 downwards.
CCGGCGGCCCGCCCCCGGTACGGGCCGCCAGTCGCGGTCCAGGCGGGAGACCGTGACGGCCTCCACCCGGTCGGTGCCGTGCACCTCGGTCACCGCGCTGCGCAGCCGTACGGGCACCCGGTGCCGGGCCAGTGCGGCGCCGTGCACGAGGGCCTCGACGGCCTTGCGCGGGTTGGTGACGAGGGCACGGGGGGTACGGGCGTACCGCAGGTATCCGGCCGCCTCGACGACCGCCGGCACCCGCGCTCCGGCCGAGGCCAGCGAGGAGGCGACGGCGAGCAGCAGCGGGCCGCTGCCGGCCACGACCACCCGACGGCCGGGCAGCACGAGCCCGGACTTGAGCATGGCCTGCGCTCCCCCGGCGCCCACCACGCCGGGCAGGGTCCAGCCGGGGAAGGGCAGCTGGCGCTCGTACGCGCCGGTGGCGAGCAGCAGCGCGCGGGCGCGGACCCGGACGGGTGCCTCCGCCGTACCGTCGGCGCCGGTGACCGCGTGCGCGGCCCAGCTCCCGTCGGCCTCCTGCACGACGGACCACACATGGTGTCCGGTCAGATGGTCGACGCTGCTCTCCGCCAGGCGTCGGCGCAGGTCGGAGAAGGCCGACCAGTCGTGGTGCAGGGCTTCGGGGCGTACGGCGCCGAGGGCGGGCGCCGGGTGCCGGTAGAACTGCCCGCCGGGCTGGGTCGAGGAGTCCAGGAGGGCGACGGAGAGGCCGAGTCCGGCGGCGGTGACGGCTCCGGCGAGCCCGGCGGAGCCCGCGCCGACGACCACGAGGTCGTACGGTCCGGACGCCGACGGGTCCTTCGGCTCAGACGCCGAGGCGGTCATGGCCGTGTCCTTCCTGGGTGGTGATCGCGTCGCCGGGGCGGGCCGGGACCAGACAGGCGCGCCGGTTGGGCTCGCCGTTGACGGTGGCGAGGCAGTCGTAGCACTGGCCGATGCCGCAGAAGGCGCCGCGTGGCCGGCCGCCGTCCCGGGTGGTGCGCCAGGCCAGGATGCCGGCGCCCCACAGGGCGGCTGCGACGGTCTGGCCGGGCAGGGCGGTGACCCGCCTGCCGTCGAAGGTGATCTCGAACGGCGGGTCGGGCTGTGCACCGACCAGGTCGGTGGGTGTGCGGGCCACGGGCCCTCCTCTCGTGACGGTGGGTGCGCGCCTCAGGCGGTCGCGGTGGCGGTGGTGTCGAAGCGCTCGGGCCGGAAGGGGCGGATGTCGAGGGGAGGTTCGGCGCCGGTCAGACAGGCGGCGACGATCTGCCCGGTCACCGGTGCGAGCCCGATGCCCGCGCCCTCGTGTCCGCAGGCGTGCAGCAGCCCCGGGACCCGGGGGTCGGGCCCGATGGCGGGCAGGTGGTCGGGCAGATAGGGGCGGAAGCCGAGGTAGGTGCGGATCGCCCGTACGGTGCCGAGGACGGGGAACAACGAGGTGGCACCGGCGGCGAGGCGGCGCAGCACCTCGGTGGAGAGGCTCCGGTCGAAGCCGACGCGCTCCCGGCTGGCGCCGATGAGGACGGGGCCCGCCGGGGTGCCCTCGACGACCGCGGAGGTCTGGAGGGCCGCGGAGCCGCTGGCCACGTCGGCCACGTAGTCGGCGGCGTACACCTTGTGGCGGACGACGCGCGGCAGCGGTTCGGTGACCAGGACGAAGCCCCTGCGGGGCAGTACGGGCAGGTCGACGCCGGCGAGCCCGGCGACGGCGCCGCCCCAGGTCCCGGCGGCGTTCACCACATAAGGCGCGTGGAGTTCGCGGGTCGCGGTCCGCACCCCGCGGACCGCTCCGCCCGCGCCGGTCAGGAGGCCGGTGACCTCCTCCCCCAGCGCGAGGCGAACCCGGTCGCCGGCGGTGCCGAGCAGCCGCGCGGCAGCATGGGCGGGCATCACCTGAGAGTCCTGCGGGTAGTGGAATCCGCCGGTGAGGCCCGGTGCGAGGTGGGGCTCCAGGTCGTGGAGCCGGTCACCCGGCACCTCGTGCGCGACGACACCCGCCTTCCCCTGGTGGGCCGCGAACTCGCGCAGGGCGTTCAGTCCCGCCTCGCCGGAGGCGACGACGAGGCCGCCCTTGGCCTCGTACTCGACGGTCGGCGGGAGCCGGTCGGCGAGTTCGGTCCACAGCGTGGTGGAGAGGAGGGCGAGTTCGAGTTCGGGGCCGGGCTCCTTGTCGGAGACCAGGAGGTTGCCCTCGCCCGCTCCGGTCGTGCCGCCCGCGACGGAGCCGCGGTCGACGACGGTGACGGAGAGGCCGGCGAGGGCCGCGTAGTGGGCGCAGGCTGCGCCGACGACGCCGGCGCCGATGACGATGACGTCCGAGGTTTGTCTCGTGGGCACCTCAGTAATATTTCACATTGCACTGAGCCTGCCAAGACCCCGAACCGGGAGCATGACCGATGGGACGACATCGGCGCGACACCTCCCGGACACGGATGGGTAACAGCCCTCCCGATAGCTTGTCAGTGCAATTTCACATTACTATGTTACCGGTCACATTCCAGCTGCCTTCGGCTGTCCGACTGTTCCACGGAGTGACCACCCATGAACAAGCGCACGTACGTCCTGGCCACCGCCTTGGTGACGACCCTGACCCTGGCCGTGACCGGATGCTCCGGCGGAGAGAAGTCCGGCGGCGGCCGGACCGGCAAGAACCCCGCGACCACCACCGTGGGGACGGTCCTCGGCGGCACCCCGCAGAAGGGCGGCACGCTCAACGTCCTCTCCAACCAGGACTTCACCCACCTCGACCCGGCCCGCAACTGGGTGATGCCCGACATGGACTTCGGCACCCGGCTGCTCTACCGCACCCTCGTCACCTACAAGGCGGCACCCGGCGCCGGCGGCAGCGAACTGGTCCCCGACCTCGCCGAGAACCTCGGCACCTCGTCCAACGGCGCCAAGACCTGGACCTTCCGCCTCAAGCCGGGCCTGAAGTACGAGGACGGCACCCCGATCACCGCCCAGGACATCAAGTACAACGTGGAGCGGTCCTTCTCCCCCGACCTGCCCGGCGGCCCCGACTACGCGGCCCGCTACCTCGCCGGTGCCAAGGGGTACCAGGGGCCGGCCCAGGGCAAGCACCTCGACTCGGTGAAGACACCCGACGCCCGCACGATCGTCTTCGAACTCCACACGGCCTTCGCCGAGTTCCCCTTCGCCGCCACCCTGCCGACCTTCGCCCCCGTGCCGCCGAAGCAGGACAAGGGGCCCCAGTACGACAACCGCCCGTTCTCCTCGGGACCGTACAAGATCGACACGTACGCCCGTGACAAGCAGATCGTCCTGGTCCGCAACACCCACTGGGACCCGAAGAGCGACTCCGTCCGCAAGGCGTACCCGGACCGGATCGTCGTCACGATGGGCCTCAAGGGCAACCAGATCGACGACCGGCTCATCGCCTCCTCCGGCTCCGACGCCTCCGCCGTCCCCTGGGCCCAGCTCCGCCCCGAGTCCATCTCCAAGGTGCTCACCAAGGCCGACGTCAAGGCCCGGCTGCTCGCCGAGTCCAGCAGCTGTACCGAGATGGTCCAGATGCACACCGGCCGCGCCCCCTTCGACAATGTGAAGGTCCGCCAGGCCGTGCAGTGGGCCCTCGACCGGGAGGCGATCGTCACCGCCACCGGCGGCCCGGCCGTCACCGACGCCTCCAGCGCCGCCATGCCCGGCTCCCTCTTCACCGGCGGAAAGCAGCCCGACACCCTGAAGATCCCGCTCTCCGGCGACCCCGAGAAGGCCAAGCAGCTGCTCAAGGAGGCCGGAAAGGGCGGCGGCTTCTCCACCAGCCTCACCGTCTCCATCAACGACAAGGCGATCGGTGAGGCCGTCCAGCAGTCCCTGGGCCGGGCCGGCATCAAGGTGACCATCGAGACCGTCGACCCGTCCGCCTTCTACGACACCATCGGCGACACCAAGAACCGCACGGACCTCGTCTACACCGGCTGGTGCCCCGACTTCCCCTCCGGCACCACCTTCCTCCCCTTCGTCTTCGACGGCCGCTACATCAAGGAGAAGGGCAACTCCGGCAACCACTCCCTCTTCAAGGACGACGCCGTCATGAAGCGGATGGACGAGATCGCCGCCATGACCGACGGCGGCCAGGCCAACAAGGCGTGGCAGGAGCTCGACGGACAGATCCTCGCCAAGGCCCCGGTCGCCCCCGGAGCCATGAAGCGCCGCTCACTCCTCGTCGGCACCAACATCGCCGGCGCCTACGGCCACATCTCCTGGAGCGGGCAGATCGACTACGCGACCGTCGGCCTCAAGGACCCGTCGAAGAGCTCGAACTGAGAACCGGCCCGATGACCACCGACACGACGGGCACCACCCGATGACCATCGACACCACGGGCACCACCCAGCCCGACGAGCCCCGCACATCCACCGGACCCACCGAGCCGGGAAAACCGGGCAGGTCCGGCAGGTTCCGCAAGAGCGCCACCCCGCCCGCCGACCGCGCGGCCGGCGGGCCCTGGCAGCTCGTCCGCGCCGAACTGCGCCGCCGCCCCTCCGCCCGGATCTCCCTCGGCGTGGTCGCGTTCTTCGCGCTCCTCACCGTGGCCGCCCCGCTGCTCAGCACGCTGGGCGGCTGGGGCCCGGACGAGTTCGACAAGAGCGCCGTCGACCCGTACCTGGGCGGCCTGCCCATCGGTCCGCTCGGCGGCGTCTCGGCCGACCACTGGCTCGGCGTCGAGCCCATCACCGGCCGCGACCTGTTCGCCCGGGTCGTGCACGGCGCCCAGGTGTCGCTGCTCATCGCCTTCTCCGCGACGGCCATCGTCGTCGTCGCGGGGACGGCGGCCGGCATCGCCGCCGGCTACTTCGGCGGCCGCACCGACACCGTGCTGTCCCGGCTGATGGACCTCACCATGTCCTTCCCCTCCCTCATCTTCATGATCGCGATGATGTCGGTGGCCCGGGACGTCAACCGGATCGTCCTCATGACCGCCGTCATCGGCCTCTTCGGCTGGCCCGGCATCGCCCGCGTCGTCCGCGGCCAGACCCTGTCGCTCAAACACCGCGAGTACGTCGACGCCGCCCGCGTCGGCGGCTCCGGCCCCTGGCGCATCCTCGTCCGCGACATCCTCCCGGGCGTCGCGGGCCCCGTCATCGCCTACACCACGCTGATGGTCCCCGGCATGATCGCCACCGAGGCCGCCCTCAGCTACCTCGGCGTCGGCGTCCGTCCGCCGACGCCCTCCTGGGGCCAGATGATCGCCGAGAGCGTCGCCTACTACGACACGGACCCCATGTACTTCGCCGTCCCGAGTCTCTGCCTGTTCCTCACCGTGCTCGCGTTCACCCTCCTCGGCGACACGCTGCGCGACGTCCTCGACCCGAGGGGAGGCGGCGCGTGATCCTCTACCTCGGCCGCCGGCTGCTCGGCGTGCTCGGCGTACTGCTCGCCATCGCCGCCGTCACCTTCGCCATCTTCTACGTCCTCCCCTCCGACCCCGCTGCCGCCGCCTGCGGCAAGTCGTGCAGCGCCGACCGCCTGGAGGCCATCCGCGCCAACATGGGCCTGGACGCCCCGCTCTGGCGGCAGTTCGCCGACTTCGTCACCGGCATCTTCACCGGCCGCACCCTGGGCACCGGCCAGTACGCCCTGGAGTGCGACTTCCCCTGCCTCGGCTACTCGTACGAGAACAGCCAGGGCGTCTGGGACCTCCTCGTCGACCGGCTGCCGGTCTCCGCCTCGCTGGCCGTGGGCGCCGCCGTGATCTGGCTGGTGCTCGGTCTCGGCGCGGGCGTCACCGCCGCACTCCGCAAGGACACCGTCACCGACCGGGTCCTGATGGTCGGCGCGGTCGCCGCCGCCTCGCTGCCCGTCTACTTCACCTCGGTGATGCTGATCTACGGGCTGATCCGGGTCGCCGGCCTGCTGCCCTACCCGCAGTACGTGCCCTTCGGCTCCGACCCGCTCTCCTGGGCCTCCAACCTGCTGCTCCCCTGGCTGGCGCTGGCCCTGCTCTACGCCGCCATGTACGCGCGGCAGAGCCGGAGTTCGATGATCGAGAGCATGGCGGAGCCGTACATCCGCACCGCCCGCGCCAAGGGCCTCCCGCGCCGCACCGTGGTCGTCAAGCACGGACTGCGCGCCGGCATGACACCCATCCTGACCATCTTCGGGATGGACCTGGGCGGGCTGCTCGCGGGCGCGGTCATCACCGAGTCCATCTTCGGACTGCCCGGAGTCGGACGCCTCTTCTACGGCGCCCTGTCCACCGGCGACCAGCCCGTCGTCCTCGGCGTGACCCTGCTCGCCGCCACCTTCATCGTCGTCGCCAACCTGGCCGTCGACCTGCTGTACGCCGTCGTCGACCCGCGAGTGAGGTACTGATGGCCGACTCCGCCTCCCTCCTGTCGGTACGGGACCTCACGGTCACCTTCCCGACGAAGCGCGGCCCCGTCCGGGCCGTCGACTCCCTCGCCTTCGACGTGCTGCCCGGCCGGACCCTCGGCATCGTCGGCGAGTCCGGCTCCGGGAAGTCGGTGACCTCCCTCGCCGTCATGGGCCTGCACACGGGCGCCGAGGTCACCGGCTCCGTCACCCTCGGCGGCCGGGAGCTGATCGGCCTCTCCGACCGCGAGCTGAACGGGCTGCGCGGCCGGCGGATGGCCATGATCTTCCAGGACCCGCTGTCCAGCCTCCACCCCTACTACACCGTCGGCGAGCAGGTCGCGGAGCACCACCGGGTCCACTTCGGCTCCCGGCGGGCCGCCGCCCGCGAGCGCGCCGTGGAGGCGCTCGCCGAGGTCGGCATCCCCGAACCCCGGCGCCGGGCCGGCGAGTACCCCCACCAGTTCTCCGGCGGCATGCGCCAGCGCGTGATGATCGCGATGGCGCTCGTCTGCGAACCCGACCTCCTCATCGCGGACGAACCCACCACCGCGCTCGACGTCACCGTCCAGGCCCAGATCCTGGACCTGATCGCCCGGCTCCAGCAGGAGCGGGGCCTCTCCGTCGTCATGATCACCCACGATCTCGGGGTGGTCGCCCGGGTGGCCCACGACGTGCTCGTCATGTACGGCGGCCGGGCCGCCGAACACGCCCCGGTGGACGCCCTGTTCGCGTCCCCCGCCCACCCCTACACCCGGGGGCTGCTCGACTCGCTCCCCCGCCTCGACGACCCCGACGACGCCCCGCTGCGGGCGATCCCGGGCAGCCCGCCGTCGCTGCTCGCACCGGCACCGGGCTGCGCGTTCGCACCCCGCTGCTCCCGGGCCGCCGCCGGCTCCACCGAGGAGCGGGCCCGCTGCACGGGCGAACGCCCGGCCCTCGGCGGCCCGGACGGCCACCCGGCCGCCTGCCACTTCCCCGCGTACGAAGGCGTCGCCTCATGACCACGACCCCACCGCCCCTGCTCCGGGTCCGGGACCTCACGATGACGTTCCCGGGGCGCCGCAGGAGCTCGGCCCCGGTCCGGGCTGTCGACGGCATCGGCTTCGACGTGGCGGCGGGCGAGACCCTGGGCCTCGTCGGCGAGTCCGGCTGCGGCAAGTCGACCACGGGCCGCACGATCGTACGGCTCCTGGAACCGACCGCCGGCTCCGTCTCGTACGACGGGCGCGACATCAGCCATCTGTCGCAGCGGGAGCTCAAACCGCTCCGGCGCGACCTCCAGATGGTCTTCCAGGACCCGCACTCCTCCCTCAACCCCCGGCAGACGGTGGCCCGGATCATCTCCGACCCGCTGCTCGTGCAGGGGAGTTCGGCGGCTGCGGCGCGCGAGCGGGCCGTGGAGCTGATGGAGCTGGTCGGGCTCATCCCCGAGCACATCGACCGCTACCCGCACGAGTTCTCCGGCGGCCAGGCCCAGCGCATCGGCATCGCCCGCGCCCTGGCCACCGGTCCCCGTCTGGTGGTGGCCGACGAACCGGTCTCCGCCCTCGATGTCTCCGTCCAGGCGCAGATCGTCAATCTGATGGAGCGGCTCCAGCGCGAACTGGGCCTCGCCTACCTCTTCATCGCCCACGACCTGTCCGTGGTGAAGCGGGTCTGCGACCGGGTGGCCGTGATGTACCTCGGCCGGATCGTGGAGATCGGCGCCAAGGAACGGGTGTACGCGGCCCCCGCGCACCCCTACACCCGGGCGCTGCTGTCCGCCGTACCGCTGCCGGACCCGGCGGCCGAGCGGGCGCGCGAGCGGATCACGCTGCTCGGTGACCCGCCGAGCCCCGCCTCTCCCCCGCCGGGCTGCACCTTCCACCCGCGCTGCCCGAAGGCGCAGGCGATCTGCCGTACGGAGGCTCCGCTGCTGCGGATCGCCGCACCGGGCGAGGCGCGGGAGGTCGCCTGCCACTTCCCCGAAGCCGCCTGAGGAACGCCGAATGCCCCGGTCCCGCCTTCGGGCGGGGCCGGGGCATTCGGCTGTGATCAAGCCGAACCGGCGGCCCGGTAGAGGGCGGTGGCGACGGCGAGGTCCTCCCAGGCCATTCCCACGCTCTTGAAGAAGCGCGGGCGGTCCTCCGAGGGCAGGCTGCGCCCGGTCACCAGCTCGGCGAGGTCGCCCGCGATGTGGTCGGCCGCGATCGCCCCCTCGGAGAGGGGGACGAGCAGGTCGCCCGCCTCGCGCAGCGCGGCGGACCGCCCCTCGACGTAGACCTCGGAGCGCGCGACGAGCGTGCTGTCGGTCTCGCGGGCGTCCGGCTCGTGCGAGCCGACGGCGACGACGGTGGCGCCGGGCGGCACCAGGGCGCCGTCGAAGAGCGGTTCGCGGGCCGTGGTGCAGCAGACGACGAGGTCGGCCTTGGCGACCTCGTCGGGGGCGCCGGTGCGGGCGAGGGCGCCGAGGGTGCGGGCGTATCCGGCGAGGGCGCGTCCGCCGGCCTCGTTGCGCGCGACGACGACGGCCTCGGCGACCTCGCGGACGGCGAGGACGGCCTCCAGGTGGCCGTAGGCCTGGGGGCCCGAGCCGAAGACGACGAGGCGCAGCGGCCGGTCGGCCGGGGTCAGACGGCTGACGGCGAGGGCGGAGACGGCCGGGGTGCGCAGCTCGGTGAGGGCCGCCCCGTCGAGGAGGGCGAGCGGCCGGAGGTCGGTGCCGTCGAGCAGCAGGTAGGAGCCGGTGATGCGGGGCAGCCCGAGGGCGGCGTTGCCGGGGGCGACTCCGGCGATCTTGACGCCGGCGAAGGAGCCGAAGGCGGCGGGCATCAGGAGGAGTTCGCCGGCCGGGACGGGGACGGCGGTGCGGTGCGGCTGGGCGTCGGGTTCGAGTCCGGCGCGCAGGGCGTCGGCGAGGACGTCGGCGACGGCGGCGGGGCCCAGCAGGCGGGCCATGGTCGCGGCGTCGAGGAAGAGCGGCCTGGTCACAGGAGGAACCCCGCTCCCAGGTCGTCGTGGGGGTCGAGGTGGAAGGCGTGGCTGCCGGTGCGGTGGGTGGTGCCGGTGACCTCGGTGACCCCTCCGTCGAGGAGGCGGCCCGTGAAGACGGTGCCGACGACGGATTCGTGGCGCAGGGTCTCGCCGGGGGCGAGGCGACCGTCCTCGCCGAGCAGGACGAGGCGCGCGGAGGTGCCGGAGCCGCAGGGCGAGCGGTCGATCTGGCCGTCGGCGAAGACGGTGACGTTGCGCTGGGCGGGCCCTTCGGGGGTGTCGGGCAGTTCTTCGTGGAGGATGACGCCGTACACGTCGTACGTGGGGAGCGCGGCGCGGATCTCCCGTCCGGCGCGGACGAGTTCGGGCAGGTCGGGCACGGTGACGTGGAGGCCGAGCGCGCGGGCGGGGACGGAGACGTAGCAGGCGCCGGAGTCGGCGATGTCGACGTCGACGGTGCCGAAGGTGGTGGTGACCGGGACCTTGCGGGCGAGGGTGCGGGCCGGGATGTTGCGGAAGGTGACTCCGGTGGTGCGGCCTTCGGCGCGGTGCACGGTCGCGGTGACGCGGCCGGAGGGCACGTCGATGCGGACGGGGACGTCGCCGTCGTCGGGGACGGGGACGCGGCCGGTGTCGACGGCCCAGGCGCCGAGGGCCATGGTGCCGTGGCCGCAGGCGGTGGAGTAGCCGTCCTTGTGCCAGAAGAGGACGCCGAAGTGGGCGCCGTCGTCGTCGGGCGGCACGATGAAGCCGCCGTACATTCCGGCGTGCCCGCGCGGCTCCCGGGAGAGGAGGCGGCGCAGATCGTCGAGGGGGCCGGGGCGCGGGTCGGTGCCGGAGCCGCCGGGTCCGAGCGCGGTGGCGCGGCGTTCGGCGACGGTGTCGCCGGGGATGGGGGGCAGGTCCTCGTCCACGATCCGGAAGGGCTCGCCGGCGGCGTGGTAGTCGGTGGTGCGGACCGTGTGCGGGGTGGTGCTCACGAAGTACAGCCTCCGGGAAGGGGTGTCGGGATGACGCGCCTGTACCATAGTAATGTGAAATTGTACTGACAACCCCTGTGGGGATACCGGTTGCCTCACGTTCGCGGGTATGGCCGCCGGACCGGGTACGACAAAGTCCCGCCGGACCGTTCCGGCGGGACTTTCCCGCTGTCGGGGCCGCTCGACGACGGCGCGGGGGCTCCCTATCCGGCGGCCACCTTCTCGGTGTCGGCGGCCGGGGCGGCCTCCGTGGCCGTGCGGGGCTCGGGGCGGGCACGGAGGCCGAGCCAGGCCACCAGACCGACCAGGGCGAAGGCCGTCGCCCCGATCCAGAAGGTGAGGGTGAAGCCGGACTCCGCCGGCAGCGGCGGGATCCCCGCGGGGAGGTGCTCGACCGTCCGCGAGGCCAGGATCGTCGTGACCACCGCGCTGCCGATCGCGCTGCCCGTGGAGCGCGAGATGGAGTTGATGCCGTTGGCGATGCCGCTCTGGTGGTGCGGGACGCTCGCCATGATGACCGCCGGCATCGCCGCGTAACCGAAGCTGACGGAGGCGCCGACGACCACACCGGCCCCGATCACCGAAGCCGTCTGCCCGTGGCCCAGGGCGAGCCAGACGAAGCCCACCGCGCCGAGGGCGGCGGCCACGGCCAGGGCCGTGCGCGGGCCCCGGTGGCGGACCAGTTGGCCGCCGACGGGCGAGGCAAGCAGCGAGACGATCGCGCCGGGCAGCAGGAACTCGACGGAGGCGCGCAGGACGGACGCCCCGAAGCCGTACCCGGTGAGCGCCTCGGGCATCTGGACCAGGTAGGAGACGCCCAGGAAGTTCGCGAACATGCCGAAGCCGACGAGGACACCGGCCAGGTTGGCCATGAGGACGGGCCGGTGGACGAACATCCTCATGTCGACGAGGGGTTCGCGGACCTTCAGCTCGGTGAGGACCCAGACGGCCGCCATGACGGCCGACCCGGCGAAGCTGCCGAGGGTGCGGGCCGAGGTCCAGCCCCACTCGTGGCCCTGCGAGACGGGCAGCAGGAGCAGCAGGAGGGTGAGGCCGAGGGTCAGCGCGCCGAGGAGGTCGGTGCGACCGCCGGTCTTGTGGCGGGTGGCGGGGACGAGGAGGACGACGGCCAGCAGGGCGAGCGCGGCGAAGCCGGTCGCCATCCAGAAGGCGTTGCGGTAGTCGGCACCGGAGCCCGAGGTGAGCAGGCCGGTCGCGACGAGCGCGAGTCCGCTGCCGAAGGCGAGGGTGCCGCTGACCAGCGACATGGCGCCGGGCAGCTTCTGCGGGCGGACCTCCTCGCGGAGTACGGAGAGGGCGAGCGGGAAGATCGCGGTGGCGGCGCCCTGGAGGACGCGGCCGAGGACGAGCAGGGGCAGCGAGGTCGCGAGGGCGGCGACGACGGAGCCGGCGACCATGACGCCGAGGACGGCGACGAGGGTGGGCTTCTTTCCGTGCTGGTCGCCGAAGCGGCCGAGCAGCGGGGTGAAGACGGCGGCGGAGAGCAGGGTCGCGGTGGTCACCCAGCTCACGTTCGCGGCCGAGGTGCCCAGGTCGGCGCGGATGAGGCCGAGGATCGGGACCGGCAGGGTCTGCATCATCGAGACGACCATGGCGGCGAGGCTCAGGGCGAAGACGATGAGCGTCTCGCGCCGGGGATCGGCGGAGGGCGGCGCGGGGGTGTGGCTCATGACAGGAGAGGCCTTTTCAGTGCTTTAGTCCGTCGATGTTTGATCTCATCAAGTACTTCGACGAAGGTAGGCCCGGATACTTGAGGTGGTCAAGTAAACAATTGATAATGTCAAGTGTTCTGAGTAGGCTCGTCCCATGAGCGCGACCACCCCCGCCACCCCCACGAAGCTGCAGCTCATGGAGCTGCTCGCCGCCATCGGCACGGCCCAGTGGCGCGACTTCGCGTCCGCCGCCGCGCACCACGGACTGACCTCCACCCAGGCGAAGGTCCTCGCCCAGCTGAACGGCCCGCTGCCGATGCGCGCGCTCGCCACCCTGCTGGTCTGCGACGCGTCCAACGTCACCGGGATCATCGACCGCCTGGAGGCCCGCGACCTGGTCCGCCGTGAGCCCGACCCCGCCGACCGCCGTGTGAAGAACGTCGTCGCGACCGACGAGGGCCGCGAGGTCATCCGCCGTGTCCGCGAGGAGATGCAGGCCACCAGCGGCGCGCTCGACACCCTCGACGCGGACGAGAGCGCGACCCTCTACACCCTGCTCGCCCGGCTGCGCCCGGGCATGGAGAAGAACGCCTGAAGGACGGGCGGGCCGGACGACGTCCGGCCGCTCTCAGGACCGGATCTCAGGGACTCGTCGCCGAGACCGCGTACACCCGGGGGAACGCCGGGTCCGTGAGGTCGACCGTGATGTCGGTGTGCGGCCGCGGCTTCTCACGGGTCACCGTGGTGCCCGACCACTGCATGCCCTCCACGAAGCGCCAGCCGGCGATCTCGACGTCCCGCTCGCCGACGGTCACCCGCCCGGGGGTGAGGGCCGCCCGGCTCGTGCCGGACTCGGCGAGGAAGACGTCGAGACCCGTCGCGGTCGTCGAGAACTGCACGTACAGCCTGCTCGTCTTCCAGTTGCTGGTCTCGTAGTAGGCGACGCCCCACGCCCCGGCCGGGACCGGCACCTCGAACACCCGGCGCTTCATCAGCGAGGGCCAGTTCTCCTGGAGGCCGGCCGCCGAGGACTCGCGCTCCTTGTCCCGGCCGCTGTCGCGGCTCTGCCCGGCGGAGATGACGAGATAGCCGGCCGGGATGCCGACGAGCAGCACGATGATGACGGCCGTCAGCCAGCGGCGGCGGATCATGTGCCGGTGGTCCTCGGGGAGCCTCTCCTGCGGGGTGCGGGGCGGGGTGGACTGGTGGGGCACGGTCATGAAGGCGGGTCCTCGGGGGTACGGGGGGCCCGAGCCGAGGTCCCGTTGCGCAGGGCCTGGGCGTAGCGCTCGTACCGTTCGTACCGCTCCACCCGGCGCCGGTTGGCGCGGCGGAAGCGGCGGGCGACGAGCCGGGCGAGGTCGGCGGCGCCGACCATGCCCGCCTCGGGGCCGAGCTGGGCGCGGGTGATACGGGCCTCGGGACGGTAGCCCCGGCCGGTGAGATGGCGGCGGAAGGCGTCCCGGGCGGGGCCGATGAGCAGGTCGTCGGCGGCCGAGACACCGCCGCCGATGACGAAGCAGGAGGGGTCGAGCGCGGCGGCGAGGTTGGCGATGCCGACGCCGAGCCACTGACCGATGTCCTGGAGCAGCTCGACGCACATGGCGTCGCCCTCGCGGGCCAGCTCGGTGATGAGCGGTCCGGTGATGTCCGGGATGTTCCCCTTGACCCGCTCGATGATCCCGTACGCCACCGGGGAGTCGGCGGCGGCCAGCTCGCGGGCCTCGCGGACCAGCGCGTTGCCCGAGCTGTACTGCTCCCAGCAGCCCCGGTTGCCGCACGGGCAGCGGTGCCCGCCGGGCACGACCTGCATATGGCCGAACTCGCCGGCGACCCCGTACCGGCCGCGCTTGACCTGGCCGCCCTCCAGGATGGCGCCGCCGATGCCGGTGCCGAGGGTGATCATGACGAGGTGGTCCTCGCCGCGCCCGGCGCCGAAGCGCCACTCGGCCCAGGCGGCGGTGTTGGCGTCGTTGTCGACCATGACGGGCACGGCGAGACGGCCCTGCAGGGCGTCGCGCAGCGGCTCGTTCCGCCAGGCGAGGTGCGGGGCGAAGAGCACGGTGGCGCGCTCGGCGTCGACCCAGCCGGCCGCGCCGATGCCGACGGCGTGCACATCGTGCCGGTCGGAGAGGTCGAGGACCAGTTCGACGATGGTGTCCTCGACGACCTTGGGGCTCTTGGACTTGTCCGGGGTCTCCGTGCGGAGCTTCTCCAGGATGTTGCCGTCGGCGTCGACGACACCGGCCATCACCTTCGTACCGCCGATGTCGATGCCGACGGTCGGCACCCGGGGCGCCGTCAGGTGGGAGCGCCGCTCCCGGGTCCCGACGGTCCGCAGCACGGTGCCCCGGGCCGATCCCCGGTGCGCGAGGTCACGGTAGGTACTCATCGGCTCCGATTCTGCCAGGTGCGGTGTGAAGCGGCCGTCTGGTCGAGGCGGGTCGCGCTACGGCGTGGAGGGGCGCTCCAGCTCGTGGCGGAGGTCCTCCAGCTCGGTGCCGCCGGCCATCTGCCGGGTCAACTCGTCGAGCGTCACGGAGTCCTTGGTGTGGCTGCCGGCCATCACGCCCCGCTTGAGGAGCACGAAACGATCGCCGACGAGATAGGCGTGGTGCGGGTTGTGGGTGATGAGGACCACGCCGAGGCCCTGGTCACGGGCGGCGGCCACGTACTTCAGGACGACCCCGGACTGCTTGACGCCGAGCGCGGCGGTCGGCTCGTCGAGGACGAGGACCTTGGCGCCGAAGTGGACGGCGCGGGCGATGGCCACGCACTGCCGCTCGCCGCCGGAGAGGGTGCCGATCGGCTGGTCGACATCGCGCAGGTCGATGCCCATGCGCAGCAGCGCCTCGCGGGTCGTGGACCGCATCAGGGCGACGTCGAGCCGCTTGAAGGGGCCGGAGCCCCTGGTGGGCTCGGAGCCGAGGAAGAAGTTCCGCCAGACCGGCATCAGCGGGACCACGGCCAGGTCCTGGTAGACGGTGGCGATGCCCCGGTCGAGGGCGTCGCGCGGGTTGGCGAGGGTGACCTCCTCCCCCTCGATGCGGAAGGTGCCCGCGTCGTGCCGGTGCAGACCGGCGACGATCTTGATGAGGGTGGACTTCCCCGCGCCGTTGTCGCCGAGGACACAGGAGATCTCGCCGGAGCGGACCTCCAGGGAGACCCCTTCGAGGGCCCGGATGTTGCCGTAGTACTTGCTGACGTCGTCGAGCTCGACCAGCGGGGCGGCCTGCGCCGTGGCTTCGGTCGTCACTTGGTGGCCTCCACGCGCTTGCGGATCCAGGCGTTCAGCAGGGTCGCCAGGAGGAGCATCGCTCCCAGGAAGAACTTGAACCAGTCCGGGTTCCACTCGGCGTACACGATGCCCTTGCTGGTCATGCCGAAGATGAGCGCGCCGACCGCCGAGCCGATGGCGGAGCCGTATCCGCCGGTGATCAGACAGCCACCGATGACGGCCGCGATGATGTAGATCAGCTCGTTGCCGACGCCTTCGCCCGACTGGACGACGTCGAAGGAGAACAGCAGGTGCTGCCCCGAGATCCAGGCACAGAAGGCCACGCCCATGTAGAGGCCGATCTTCGTCCGGTAGACCGGGACGCCGACCGCGCGGGCCGCGTCGGCGCCGCCGCCGACCGCGAAGATCCAGTTGCCGAAGCGGGTGCGCAGCAGGATCCAGGTGGCGAGCGCCACGAGCCCGAACCACCACAGGATGGTCACCTTGAACTCGACGCCGCCGATGGTCAGCTGCGAGGCGAAGAGCTTGCGGGCGGAGTCGAAGCCCTCCATGTCGGCGATGGTCTTGGTGGAGACGGTGCCGCTGATGAGCTTGGTGAGGCCCAGGTTCAGACCGGTGAGCATGAGGAAGGTGCCGAGCGTGATGATGAAGCTGGGCAGTTTCGTACGGGTCAGCATGAAGCCGTTGAAGACGCCGATCGCCAGCGTGACGAGCAGCGAGACCCCGACGCCGACCCAGACGTTCGCCGTCATCTGGTAGCTGAACATCGAGGAGATCAGCGCGGAGCTGGTCACCAGGACACCGGCCGAGAGGTCGAACTCGCCGCCGATCATGAGCATCGCGACCGGGACGGCCATGATGCCGATGGTCGAGGCCGCGTAGAGCACGGTCCCGAGGCTGGAGGCGCGCAGGAAGCTGTCGGCGACCACCGAGAAGAAGACGAAGACGGCGACCGCGCCGACGACCGAGCCCAGTTCGGGGCGGGCGAGCAGCTTCTTGAGCGGGGTGGTGCGCAGCAGCCGCTCGTCGACGTGGTCGACGCCGGGCGGTTCCGGCGCCGGGGCGGTGGAGCTCATCGGGTGCCCCGCTCCGCGTACCCGACGAGCGCGGCGGCGTCGTCCTTGGTGATGATCTGGGGGCCGGTCAGGACCGGCTTGCCGCCGCCGAGGACATCGGCGTTGTAGCGGTAGAGCCAGAGCAGGTCGACGGCCTCGTAGCCCTGGAGGTAGGGCTGCTGGTCGACGGCGAAGCCGAGGGTGCCGGCCTGGAGGGAGCTCGCGACCTTGGCGTTGAGGTCGAAGGTGTCGATCTCGGCCTTGCTGCCCGCGCTCCTGGCCGCCTGGACGGCGGTGTCGGCGAAGGGCGCGCCGAGGGTGACCACGGCGTCGATGGCCTTGTCGGACTGGAGCTTGGCCTCGATGGACGCCTTCACGTCGGGCATGTTGGTGCCGTCGACGTACAGGTTGACCAGCTCGCCGCCGAAGGTCTTCTTCGCGCCGGCACAGCGCTGTTCGTGGCCGACGTTGCCCTGCTCGTGCAGGACGCAGAGCGCCTTCTTCTTGCCGCGCTTGTCGAGTTCCTCGCCGACGGCCTCACCGGCGACGGTCTCGTCCTGGCCGATGTGGGTGAGCGCCCCGTACGCCTTGGACTGCTCGGCGCCCGAGTTCACGGTGATCACCGGGATGCCGGCCTTGACGGCCTTCTCCACGGCGGCCTTCATGGCGTCGGGCTTGGCGAGGGTGACGATCAGTCCGTCGACGCCCTTGGCGACGTACGAGTCGATCAGCTGCGCCTGCTGCTGGGCCTCGTCGCTGTGGGCGTAGAGGAAGTTGATGTTGTCCTTGACGGCAGCCTGCTTGGCGCCCTTCTGGACGATGTCCCAGAAGGTGTCGCCGTCGCCGGAGTGCGTCACCATGGCGACGGTCCAGCGGGGGGTGTCGACGGCCGCCCTGCCCTGGGCCTCGGCTGCCCTGCGGGCGTCCTCCGCCCGCTTTCCGCCGGTGCTGCTGCACCCGGCGAGCGCCCCGGTGAGCGCGAGCGCGAGCACGGCACCGATGACGGCGCGTACCCCTCCTGTCCGAAGCCTGGTCACGAGGCCGTGCCCTCCTTTGTGTCCTTCTGCGTGCATTGCAGTATCGGTCATGCGGGTCGGGGCGCTCGCCCGGGGGCCTGTCTCCGGCCGTCCGGTCGGCCGCCCCGGGTCCTACGGACGGACCATCAGCCGGAACTCGAAGGAGTAACGGGCGGCCCGGTAGAGGTGGGAACCGTACTCGACGGCGCGGCCGGTGTCGTCGTAGGTGACGCGTTCCATGGTGAGCAGCGGGGCTCCTTCCCGTTCGTCGAGCAGCGCCGCCTCGGCGGCGGTCGCGGCGCGCGCGCCCACGATCTGCCGGGCGCTGTGCAGGGTGAGCGCGGCGGATCGGAGCATCCGGTAGAGGCCGGTGGTCTCCAGACGGGCGGTGTCCGGATCGAGCAGGCCGGGCGGGAGGTGGTTCCGGAGGTACGCGACGGGCTCCCCGTGCGCCGTCCGGAGCCGCTCCAGATAGTGGACCTCGCTCCCCTCGGGTACGCCGAGGGCCTCGGCGACCGGTCCGGTGGCGGGTTCGACGCGGTTGACCAGGACCCGGGTGGTGGGGTTCCCTCCGGCGGCGTCCAGGTCGTCGTAGAGGCTGCTGAGCTCCGGCGGGCGCCGCACCCCGCTCTGTACGACCTGGGTGCCGATGCCCCGGCGGCGGACCAGGAGGCCCTTGTCGACGAGGGTCTGGATGGCCTGGCGGACGGTGGGCCGGGAGAGGCCGAGGCGGGTGGCGAGGTCGATCTCGTTGCCGAGGAGGGTGCCCGGGGTCAGCGTGCCGTCCTCCACGGCGCTCTCCAGCTGCTGGGCCAGCTGGTGGTAGAGCGGGACCGGGCTGCTGCGGTCCACGGAGAGCGGGGGCAGGGAGGAGCCGGACTGCTTGGACACGGGGGGAGCGTAGCCGGGTGCGCTGATGACGGGAAGTCGTGACGTCCGGTTGTCCTGACAAATCCTTGACAGCGGGGACGGGACGGCTCCACGGTGGGGCCATGCGCATCGGACTCATCGGTACGGGACGGATCGGGAGCTTCCACGCGGGGGTGCTGGCCCGGCACCCGGAGGTCGAGTCGCTGGTCGTGGCGGACGCGGACGCCGGCCGGGCGGCCGGGGTCGCGGGCGCGCTGGGCGCGGAGGCGGCGCCGGATGTGACGGCCCTGTTCGGGCACGCCCTCGACGCCGTGGTGATCGCCTCGGCGACGGCCGCGCACGCGGAGCTGATCGCCCGCGCGGCGGGCGCGGGCCTGCCGGCCTTCTGCGAGAAGCCGATCGCCCTGGACGTGCCGGGGACGCGGGCGGCGCTCGCGGCGGTGGCCGAGGCGGGTACGGAACTCCAGCTCGGGTTCATGCGGCGCTTCGACGCGGGGTACCGGGCGGCGCGGGAGGCGGTGCGCTCGGGGCGGCTCGGCCGGCTGCACACCGTACGGGCTGCCACCTCCGACGCGGAGCCGCCGCCGGCCGCGTACCTGCCGCTCTCCGGCGGTCTCTTCCGGGACTGTCTGGTGCACGACTTCGACATCGTCCGCTGGGTGACCGGCCGGGAGGTCGTGGAGGTGTACGCGACGGGCTCGGACGCGGGCCCGGCGATGTTCCGGGCGGCCGGCGACGTGTCCACGGCGGCGGCGCTCCTCACCCTGGACGACGGCACGCTGGTCACGGCGACGGCGACCCGCTGCAACGGCGCCGGGTACGACGTCCGCATGGAGCTGGCGGGCGACCGGGACCAGGTCGTGGTGGGCCTGGACGACCGGACCCCGCTCACCTCGCTGGAGCCGCAGGGGCCGACCGCGCCGGGGAAGCCCTGGCCGGGGTTCCTGGAGCGGTTCGGTCCCGCGTACGAGGCGGAGCTCGACGCCTTCGTCCGGCTGGTGCGCGGGGAGGCGGCCAACCCGTGCGACGGCCGGGAGGCCCTGGCGGCCCTCCGCGTCGCGGAGGCCTGCGAGACCTCGCGCAGGGAGCGGCGCCCGGTACGGGTGGACGACGCTCCAGGGTCCGGCTAGGGAGTGTCTTCCTGGGCGAACTCCCGCAGTCCGCGACAGCGCGAACACCGTCGCTGTCAGGCGATTCTCGTGGCCGGATACCGATCGCTCGTTAGGAGGAAGACGGCATGGAGGGCGGCCGGCCTGGACAGTTCGCTCTGGGCCGCCGGTCGGCGGCCTGGGAAGACTGAGCAATGGGAGTGAACAATGGCGATGATCCAGACCGGCAAGGTCGACCTCCGCTCGGACAGTGCGATCGAGACCGCGGGCGGAAACACCTCGACCTTTACCCAAGTCACCTTCCCGACCCCGTTTCCGGCGGGGGCGGACGTCATCGTGCTGCCGCTGACGCAGACCTTCAACGGCCCCGAGACTCCGGGCATCCGAATCCACGGTGTGACCGAGAGGGGCTTCCTGATCCGCCTCAACGAGGTCAACGTGAACCCCAACACCAAGAGCGACGGCAAGCACACCACCGAGGCCGTCGGCTGGCTGGCCACCACCGTCTGACGCCCAGGCCACGTGCCGCCGCTGCCCGGCCGGCGTCCGAGCACCCCCACCCCGCTCCGGTCGAGGACTGCTGCGCGGCACCGCTCCGGATGTCCGGCCGGGCCGCCGGATTGACCGCGCGCGGTCAACCTCCAGGGGGTGGCAGGCCCTCCTAGGCGCCCTGGCCGGCACCGGCCGCCGTCGGGCAGCAGGCGTCGGCTTCACCGCCCGGCCCGCAGGTCCGAACGCCGGGGGTCAGCTCCCCGGGGCAAGGACCGGGCTGTTGTGGTGGGCGGCGATCAGCCACCGGCCGTCCCGCCTCTCCACGACTCCCGGACATCGGACTCTCCCTCGCGAACGGTCCGCCGGGGCGTTCCGGCGGGCCCGCCCGTACATACCGGCGGCGACGGCGAAACTCATCGCGCCCGCCGCCGATCGTCGAATCCGGTCCGCTCCGGTCCTCGGATCCGGCCCCCGCTAGTCCTCGGATCCGGCCCGGCTAGTCGTCGATTCCGGGCGCCAGACCGAAGGTCGCGAAGACCTCGGCCTCCTGGAACACCGAGTTCCGGCTGATCCCCTCGGTGGTGACCGTGAAGACCTGGAGGGTGTGCAGCTCGTACCCGCCCTCGACGCGCCGGTACGCGGCGAACCCGGGCTGGCCGTTGGCCGTGACCGGCTGGAGCCGCCAGTCCGTTCCCAGGCGCCCGAAGACCCACTCCATGAACAGTCCGTAATTGCCGCGTCCGACGAACCAGTTGAGCACCGGCGGCATCTCCATGAGCACGTCCTCGGTGAGCAGCCGCCTGAGCCCCTCGACGTCGGCGCGCTCGAACGCCTTCATGTAGCGGTCGACCCAGGCGCGCTGCTCGGCGGCGGACGGCTCGCCGAGACCTTCCTGCCGGGCCCCGGCCTCCTTCATCCGGGTACGCGCCCGCTGGAGGGAGCTGTTCACGGACACGGTGGTGGTGCCGAGGACCGCCGCCGCCTCGGACGCGGAGAAGCGGAGCACATCACGCAGGATCAGCGCACCCCGCTGCCGGGCCGACAGATGCTGCAGGGCGGCGGCGAACGCCAGCCGCAGGGTGCTGCGGTCGATCACCGCTCCCGCCGGGTCGCCCGCGTCGAGCAGGGCGTCCGGGAGGGGCTGGAGCCATGCGGCGCTCTCGCTCCGGACGAGTGGCCCGAGCGGGTCCGACGCGGCCACGAACCCCGAGGGCAGCGGTCGGCGGCCACGGGCCTCCAGGGCGGTCATGCAGGCGTTCGTCGCGATCCGGTAGAGCCAGGTGCGCGGCGAGTTCCGGGCGGCGTCGTACCGCTCGCGCGCCCGCCAGGCCCGCAGGTACGTCTCCTGGACCAGGTCCTCGGCGTCGTGGGCCGAGCCGAGCATCCGGTAGCAGTACGCGAGCAGCTCCGTGCGGAACGGCTCGATCATCCGGCCGAAGACCTCGTCCCCGGCCGCACCCACGGCCTCGCCCGCGCCCTTCCCCTCTCCGGTCGTGATCACCAGCGGACCGGCAGGTGGCGGACGCCCCGTATGAGGAGGCCAGGGAGCCATTCCCAGGGCTCGGCCTCGGGGTCGAGCGCGAGGCCGGGGAAGCGGTCGAGGAGCGCACGGAGGGCGATACGGCCCTCCAGGCGGGCCAGTGGGGCGCCGAGGCAGTAGTGGATGCCGTGGCCGAAGGCGAGATGGCCGCGGGTTTCCCGGCGGATGTCGAAGCGGTCGGGGTCGGGGAAGCGGGCGGGGTCGCGGTCGAGGGCGCCGATGCCGACGAGCACGCCCTGGCCCGCCGGGATCTCCGTACCGCCGATGGTGACGGCCTCCCGGGTGAAGCGGAAGGTGCTGGTCTCCACGGGGCCGTCGTACCGCAGGGACTCCTCGATCGTCCCGTCCAGGAGTCCGGGATCGGCGCGCAGGGCCGCGAGCTGTTCGGGATGGGTGAGCAGGTTGCGGACGGTGTTGGAGATCAGGTTGACGGTCGTCTCGTGGCCGGCGATGAGCAGCAGATAGGCCATGGCCCGGAGTTCGGTGAGGGAGAGCCGGTCGCCGTCCTCGGCCCGGGCGGTGATCAGACCGGAGAGCAGGTCGTCCGCGGGCCCCGACGCCCGCTTGTCCTCGATGAGTTCGTCGAGATAGGCACCGAAGCCCTCCATGGCCTCCTGGTGGCCCCGGTCGCCGGTCGGGGTGACCAGCTCGTTGGACCAGCGGCGGAAGGTGTCGTGGTCCTCGGCGGGGACGCCGAGGAGTTCGCAGATGACGGTGATGGGCAGCGGGTAGGCGAAGGCGTCGACGAGGTCGGCGCGGCCGGCCGGTTCCATCGCGTCGGCGAGTTCCTGGGTGAGCCGCTCGATGCGGGGGCGCAGGCTCTCCACCCGGCGGCCGGTGAACTCTCCGGCGACCAGGCGGCGCAGCCGGGTGTGGTCGGGGGCGTCCGCGCCGAGCAGGTGGACGCCGATGATGTCCTCCTCCGGCGGCCGTACGCCGATCACGGAAGGGGACTTGGCGAACCGGGCGTCGGCGAGTGCCGCCCGGCCCTCCTCGTGGCCGACGACCAGCCAGACCTGGAAGCCGTCGGGCAGTCGTACCTCGTGGACGGGACCGGACTCCCGGAGCTTGGCGTAGTAGGGGTACGGGTTCGCGGTGAAGTCCGCGCCGTACTCACCCAGTTCGATGACGGACATCGGCCCAGCCTACGGGTTGTCCCCCCGGTTCTCGTCGAGGAGTCCCGCGTCGTGGACGAGCAGGGCGATCTGGACGCGGTTGTTGAGGCCGAGCTTGGCGAGCACCCGGGAGACATGGGTCTTCACGGTCGGGACGCTCATGTACAGCTCGGCGGCGATCTCGGCGTTGGCCAGGCCGCGGCCGACGGCGACGGCCACTTCCCTTTCCCGGTCCGCGAGTTCGGCGAGCCGGCCGCCGGCCGCCGCGCGCGGGCTGCGCTCCGGCTGCCCGGCGACATGGGTCATGAGCTGGCGGGTGACGGCCGGGGAGAGTACGGGGTCCCCGGCGGCGACCCGGCGGACGGCGGCGACGATCTCGGCGGGCGGGGTGTCCTTGAGGACGAACCCGGCGGCCCCGGCGCGCAGTGCGCGCAGCACCTGCTCGTCCGCGTGGAAGGTGGTGAGGACGACGACCTCGGGGGCGCCGGGCCGGGCGCGGAGGCGTTCGGTGGCGGTGAGGCCGTCGACGTCCGGCATGCGGATGTCCATGAGGACGACGTCGGGGGCGTGGCGGGCGACGAGTTCGGGGACTTCGCGGCCGTCGGCGCCCTCGCCGACGATCTCCAGTTCCTCGGCTCCGCCGAGCATCAGGGTGAGGCCCGCGCGGACCAGGGGGTCGTCGTCGACGATGAGCAGCCGGATGGTCATGCGGGCCACGGTAGCCAGGCGCGCAGGGCGAATCCCCCGTCGGGGTCCGGGCCGTGCTCCAATCGGCCGCCGGCGAGGGCGGCGCGCTCGGTGAGTCCGATGAGTCCCTGGCCGGAGCCGGGGACGTGGGGGACGGGTCCGCCGGGTGCCGGGTTGCGGACCTCGACGGTGAGGCCCCCGCCGGGACGGCCGCGCACGGTGACGGTGACGGTGGTGCCGGGGGCGTGCTTGCGGGCGTTGGTCAGGGCTTCCTGGGCGATGCGGTAGACGGTGCGGCCGGTGGCGGCGGGCACGGCGGCCGGGTCGTCGACGGTGGTGTCGAGGACGACCTCCGCGCCGGCCTCGCGGGATTCGGCGATCAGGGCGTCGAGGGTGGCGAGGGTGGGCTGCGGCCGGTCGCCCGCCTCGCCGTTCTCGCCGGGGGCGCGCAGGACGCCGATGATCTCGCGGAGGTCCTGGAGGGCTTCGTGGGCGCTGTCGCGGATGACCCCGGCGGCGCGGGCGACCTGCTCGGGCGGGGCGTCGGGCCGGAACTCCAGGGCTCCGGCATGGACGCTGAGCAGGGTGAGCCGGTGGGCGAGGACGTCGTGCATCTCGCGGGCGATGGCCTCGCGGGCGAGCCGCTGGGCCTGCGCGGCGCGCAGTTCGGCCTCGGCCTCGGCGCGGCGGGCCCGTTCCCTGAGGGCCTCGACGAGCTGGCGGCGGGAGCGGACGAGCATGCCCCAGGCGGTGACGAGGAGGATGAGGATGAAGCCGATGGCGACGGAGAGTCCGGCGTTGGTGGTGGGGTCGGGGCGGACGAAGACCTGGACGGTGGAGGTGGCGACGGCGAGCGCCCCGATCCAGGCGACCTCGCGGAACGGGCGGCGTACGGCGACGCTGAACAGGCTCGCGAGGAGGGCTCCGGCGGCGACGGGGGCCACGGCGTTCGCCAGGGCGAGGGCGACGGCGAGTCCGACGGGCCGGCGCCGGCGCAGCCAGAGGGCGCAGCAGGCGGCGGCGCCGGCGAGCTGGTCGAGGAGGGTGACGGTGTCGCTGGTGTACTGCGCGCTGGCGTCGGCGGCGAGCAGGCCGACGAACGCGGCGAGCAGGAAGAGCGAGATGTCCACGACCCAGTCGCGGGCGGTACGGCGGGGCCGGGCCGCCCCGTTCCCACCCGGTTCGACCAGGTGGGAGGGGAACAGCCAGCGCTGCCGGTCCGTACGAGTCATGGGGGCAAATCTACGCAGCCGGGCCGCCGCCGCGGGGCATCGGCGGCGGGGGCGCTACCTAAGTCGTACCGGTCGATACTTCGGTAGCGGCGCCGTGGACGGGAGGCGGACGCGCTCCCTCCCCCGCCCCGCCCATGATCACCTCATGAAGAAGTTTCTGGAAGTCGCCGGATTCCTGCTCGCGCTCTTCGGTGTCGCCGGGGTGGTGCGCGAGCTGACGGACGGCTCGTTCCGGCTCCTCGGGATGACGCGGTACCTCACCGAGAACGTGGGGTTCCTGGAGGGCCGGGAGCTGTTCGCCAACATCGTGATCGCGGTCCTCGGCGTGGTCCTGATGATCGTGTCGGACCGGGTGCCGAAGTCGTCCTGAGGGCGGGCGCAGGGGGTGCGGTCAGGCGCTCGCGGAGTCGAGCCGGGTCACCTCGGCCAGGTGCTCGGCCATGCGGTGCGAGACCGAGCCGCTGGTGTAGAGGACGGCGCCGACCACGGCGAGGGGGACGGATCCGCCGAGGATCGTGAGGAGTCCGGGCCAGTCCCGGCTCTCGACGCACTCCTTGTCGTGGACGTACTCGCTGGTGAGCAGGGCGGGGCAGGGGCTGCCGCCGCCGTCGCCGTCCTGGTACGAGGTCAACAGCAGGACGCCGAGCCAGACCCAGAGCAGGGCCGCGAGGGCGAGCAGTCCGAGGCCCCAGCCCTGGGTGCGCCGGGCGCGGGCGCGGAAGTCGTTGTCGTAGGCAAGTGAACGCATGGTCGAAGAACCTACCCGGCGTCCTTGTCGACGGCCCGGCGGCCCCAACTGGTGCCCGCCAGCACGAGGATCGCGCCCGCGAGGCCGAGGGGTCCGGGGCGGTCACCGGCGAGGGCGATGCCCGCGGCGGCGGCCCAGAGCGGCTCGGTGCCGAGGAGGAGGCTGACCCGGGACGGGGAGGTGCGGCGGACCGCCCACATCTGCACGAAGAAGGCGAAGAGCGTGCAGAAGACGGAGAGGAAGAGCAGGCCTGCCCATTCGCCCGGACCGAAGTCGAGGGCGACCGCCCAGGGCGAGGCGCCCGTACCGGGGACGCAGGCGATGACGGCGAAGACCGCGACGGCTGCGCCGAGTTGGACGGTGGTCAGGGAGAGCGAGTCGGCCGAACGGACCGACTTGATCCGTGCCATGGCGAGGACGTGCACGGTACGGGCGACGGCGGCGAGCAGCATGAGCAGGTCGCCGGGGGACGGGGCGGTGAAGCCGGCGCCCTGGGTGAGGAGGACGACGCCGGTGACGGAGAGCGCGGCGGCGGCCAGGAAGGCGCGGGGCGGTCTGCGCCTGGTGGCGGCGGCCTCGGCGAGCGGCGTGAGGATCATGGTGAGGCTGATGATCAGGCCCGCGTTGGTGGCGGAGGTGTGGACGACCCCGTAGGTCTCCAGGAGGAAGATCCCGCCGAGGATCAGCCCGAGGGTCGCGGCCCCGCGCCACTGGGCCGCGCTCAGCGCCCGGAGCCTGTGCCATCCGGCGGCGACGAGGACGGGCACCACCACCGCGAACCGCAGCACGAGGACGGCGATGACGGTGTGGGCGGTGGTGATGCCCTTGGCCGCGAGGTAGCTGGTCCCCCAGACGACCGCGACGAGGAGGACGGGCAGGTCGGTGAGCCAGGCGCGGCGCGGCGCGCCGAGCGCCGCGGGCGCGACAAAGGAGGACGAAGCGGCCATGGCGGTCCGGGTCTCCAACTCTCGGGGTGGGGTGGAGACTTCGACGGCTCGCACACGGAGCGATCACCGTACCCGGACGGGCCCGTGGCGGCTACACCTTTCCTCGGAGGCCAGCCGGAATGCGCCGGAAACAGGCAATGGGCCGGTGAGGGGTGCTCCGTCAGGGTGAACGCCGTACAGGCAGCCCTTCCGATCGTCCGAGGTGGCGTGGGCGCGCGGAAAGGCGCGGTCGGCGGAGCATGTGCTGGCGCTGGTGGTGTTGCTGAAGAGCTACCAGAAGCTGGGCTCCTTCCCGGACGTGGCCGAGGGGCCGCAGCTGGTGGTCGGGCATGTGCGCGGCTTGCTGGGGCTGGGCGAGGAGGTGGCGCCCACGCATGACTCCGCCCGTACGCTGCGGCATCACCGCACGGTCGTGCGTGAGCGTCTGGGCGTCGTCTACGACGCACCCACTCGCTGCTGCGGTGACGCATGGCCTGGCAGAACTCCACCGCCCTGAGCGCCTCGCATCTGTTCGAGGGGCTGCTGAAGAACGAGTCCGAGGTGACCGTCGACATCGTGCACGGTGATACGCAAGGCAAGTTCAACGAGCTGCTCGCGAACTGCCTGATCTTCCACACCGCTCAGGACATCACGAAGGTCGTCAACGACCTCGTCGACGAGGGCTGGGAGGTCGACCCGGTCGACCTGGCGACCGTTACGCCGTACATCACCAGCAAGATCCGCCGCTTCGGGACCCGGCACCTGGACATGGAGCCGCCCGAGAGCGAGGCAATCGGGCGGCTGCGGATGGCCGCCTGACCACCACGAACCGTCTGAATCAGGGGTTCGGGGAGTATCCGGACAGGGAACACCGGTAGAGCGTTCAGTTTCCTGAGCACCTGCTGACGGTGCTGATGAAGTGGAAGGCTGTCGCGGGTGGCAGGTGAGTGGTCGGCGGAACCGTGTGGGACTGTGGGAGAGGGGACGCATGCGTGCGACCGTGATGGACGTGGTGCGGGACGTCGTAGACCAACGAGCCCCGGAGGAAAGCCCGTTGGTCGACGATCTGGCGGGGCTGGACTACGGGCTCGTCGTACATCGGGTGCGACGGGCGAGCGACGGAAAGGGCGGCAACCCTCTCGGCTTCGGCCTTTCCGAGGCCACGGCGCTTATCACGCCCGTCGTGCTGCTGGCGGTTGACGAGGCGTGCCGGGCCGCGGTGGCGGACGCGACGGGCCGCCTGCTGTCCCGTGTCACCAGCGCCCTGGGGCGCCTGCGCCCGCCGGGCCGCCGCCAGATTGCCCCGCCCGAGGTCCCGGACTTCGACCGGGACCAGTTGGCGGCCGTACGAAGCCGGGTGCGTGCGGAAGCGGTGCGACGCGGGCTCCCCGAGCCGGACGCAGAGGTCCTGGCGGACAGTGTGGTCGCGAGGCTGGCGCTCGCCGGAGCGGAGGAACCTGCGCTCGCCGGAGCGGAGGAACCTGAACAGGACGGAACGTCAAGGACATGAGCAACGGCACGGAGACCACGGCACCTCGCCCGGATTCCGGGACCTCTGCGTCCGCTTCTGCAGAATCTGACCCCGGCGCCTTACCTGCGGGCACCACCCTGCGGTTCCTCGTGCTGGCCGTCGCCATGGTGGTAGCCACGGTCGCGATGCTGAGTGGCATCCTGCGGCCGTTGCCCTACCAGGACGTGGCGACACTGTGCCAGTTCGCCGCCGGGTACGACCCTGGGGGCAAGCTGATCGACGAGCTGTTCCGGGACCAGGCACAGGAAGACGCGGTGCGGGCGTGCGTCGAGGAGGCAGAGGAGGTTCCACGCTGGTACGGGCTGGCCGGCACCGGTGCCGTGTTGCTGGCGGCCGGTGGGCTGTATCTGCTGATTCCGCGCCGGAAGCGGAGCCGGCCCGGCGTGGAACCGCTGCACACGGGGGACCCGCAGGGTGAGGTGCGGGCCGAGGTCGTCGCATTGGCAGAGCGTGCCGGGGTGCGGTCCCTGCCCGATCTCGTGGTCGACCTGTCCGCGCTCGATCCTGGCGCAGTCGTCTACGGCCGGGCCGGCCGGCGCACGCTGTGCCTGAACAACGGCCTGCTGCACACCCGTCGTGTGAACACCGCTCGCTTTGAGGCCGTGGTCCTGCACGAACTGGCCCACATCCGCAACCGGGACGTGGACATCGCCTACGCGGTGACAGCGTTGTGGCGCGTCTTCCTGGCGTTGGTCGTCGTCCCCTACACGCTCCTGATAGGCGGAAGCCTCGTCGCGGCAGAGTTTTTCGGCGTGTTCTTGGGCGCCGACGAGGTCTTCTGGCCGGCCAGCCGACCGGCCACGGTCAAGGCCATCGGCATCGCCGCGTTTCTGTTCCTGCTGGTCGTCCTGGCTCGCGCCGACACCCTGCGCCACCGCGAGCTGTACGCCGACCGGAGCGCGGTCGCCCTGGGCGCCGACCCGGCTGTCTGGCAGGCGCAGTCAGACGGGCGTACACAAGGCCGGTCGGCGCTGAGGGCCGTTGCCGCGCTGTGGCGCAGCCACCCCTCCTGGTCCGAGCGATGGCGTTCACTGCACAACCCGGCGGGGCTGTTCGCCCTGACGGACGTGCCGCTGTTCCTGCTCGGTGTCGTCACGCTGGTCACCGGAAACAGCCTGAGCGCGGTGTGGGACAGAGGCGTCGCCGCCTGGGTCGTCGGAGCCCTGGCCGCGTGCGTCGTGACGGTCGCGGTCTGGCGGGCAGCCCTGTACGCCGCCCACAGCCAGGCGGCCAGCCCCAGGGGTATCCGGGCGGGGCTCGCCCTCGGGTTCGGTCTGGTCTGCGGGGAGCTGCTGTCCGGGCCGACTGCGGCGCCCGACTGGACGCCCGAGCACGGGGAACCTCTCCTCGTCCTGCTCCTCGGCTCCGTCGTCTACATCACCTGGCTCGCCCAGTGCGCACAACTCCACCTGCGGACCATGCCGGGCGAGCGTGCCGTGCCACGCCGGGCCTTCCTTGCCGCGGCCGCTGCGGGCTCCGTGGTGGCGGCGGGCGGACTGAACTGGTGGTTGCGCGACGGACAGCTATGGATGACAGGAAACTTCCTCAAGGCCAGCGGTCTGTCCGAGCTCGCCCGGCAAAGCTTCCCCGGCCCCTGGAACAGCCTTCCCCAGTACGAGTCCGTGCTGCCCTGGATCGGTTCGGTCCTGATCAACCTGGCCGTTGCGGGCACGTACTTGCCGACCGTCGTCGGCGCGGTCGTTCTGTGGGCATACCCGGCGCTGCTGTTGTTGAGGCGGCCCAGGACGGCAGGGCTGCGCTCCACCGTGCTGGCCGGGCTGGCCGGAGGGGTCGTGGGCGTCGCCGTCGTAGCAGCGGCGATGGCATACATCCATTCCTGGCGCCCTGCGCTGGAGGAGCGGACCCTCGCCTTCCACGTGGTCTACCTGTGGTGGCAGACGGTTGCCCTGTGGGCGGGGGTAGTGGGCACGGCGGCCGTGGTCGCCGCGACCACCCGTACACACCGCCTGCCCCGTGCCCTGACAGCGGCGGCCATCGCGCACATCGTCATTGTGGCCGGCTACTTCATCCTCCAGGCCGCCGACGGCTGTATCGGTCCGCTGCGGGTCATGGCCAACACCTGCCACTGGCTGCCCCGCACCTCCTGGATGCTGACCGAGATACTCATCCATCCGGTAACACCGGTCTTCTTCGGCGCCGCCCTCGCCGCGACCGTCATGTCCCAATGGCCCCGCACAAAATGCACGTCGTTGCCCGCCGACACCGTACGAACCTCCTGGCCGGACCGGGCCGTCATAGCCGTCACGGTAGTGGCCGGGCTCGTTCTCACGGCCGCTGTTATCGACCCGCAGCGGGCAAGTGGCAGCCCGTTCTCGGCCGTGCCGGTCCGAGCCGAACCGGTCGACACCGACGACAAGGTACGCGACTTCCAGCTCCTGGCCTGGTTCAAGGCGGGCGGCCAGGACGACATCGTGGCGCTGTCCGGCCGCTACGTCGAATTCGGGACGTGGGTGCAAAACGTGAACACCGAGAGCGGAACCTTCGACGCCGACACTCTTCGCCCTGTCTGCGACGGGCTCGCCCGCGACACGGCCACTGCCCGGCGCCATCTGCGGGTGCCCGACCCCGACCTGGATCAGAAGTGGTCCACTCTGCTGAACCGCAGCAAGAGCGCGGCTGCGGAGTGCAAGGCGGTACTCAACAGCTCGGAGAACGACGTGGACCGCAACACCAAGATGCTGACGCAGCTCTACGAGGCCGTCAAACACGCCGAGGCGACGCTGCTGCCCCTGGGGGAGCGCGTCTCCGCCGCGGCCAAGAGGTGGCCGCAATGGACGGCCGGCTGATTGGTCCCGGGACAGATTCAGCATCGAGGACCTGGACGGCTGGACACTCCACCGGCTCCGCCTCAGAAGCGGCTAAGACCGACCGGCACATGGGGGTGGGAGAAGGAGCGGGGCTGGGTGCGTGCAGCTGCGAGGCGGAGGATTGAGGCATGGCGGAGCCATGGTGATTGACGACAACGCGGCAGATGTGCGTGCCCAGCCCCGCGACGCCGCCCCCATTCGCCGGTCGGTCTCAGGCACGTTTCCGGCGTATTCCGGCTGGTCTCCTCCTCCGGCGGGACCGGCCGCATGCGGGACGACCGGTCCGTGGCTCGGCCGGTGCCGTGCGGCCGGTTCGTCGTGCGGCCGGGTCAGAAGCTCCCGTACGTCGGGCGGCCGGCCAGCTCGTACGTGTGGAGGGCGACGCCCTTGCTGGTGACGCGCGCGTCGGTGAGGCGGAAGGCGGTGGGGCGGACCCCTTCGGTGAAGAGGCGGCGGCCGGTGCCCAGGACCACGGGGAAGACGTGCAGGTGGAGGGTGTCGATGAGGTCGTGGTCGAGCAGCGTGCGGGCGAGACCCGCGCTGCCGTGCATCTGGATCTCGCCGTCGGTGCGTTCCTTGAGGGCGGTGACCTCCTCGACGATGTCCCCGCGGAGCAGGGTGGTGCCCTCCCAGTCGGCCGAGGTGAGGGTGGTGGTGGCGACGTACTTGGGGAGGCCGTTGAGCTTGGAGGCGATGGGGTCGGCCGGGTCGGTGTGCTTGGGCCAGTAGCCCGCGAAGATGTCGTACGTGCGGCGGCCCAGGAGGAAGGCGGTCGGGCGGGCGAAGATCTCGGTGATGCGCTGCCCGAAGTCCTCGTCGTCGTACGGCGCGGACCAGCCGCCGTGCTCGAAGCCGCTGCTGCGGTCCTCGTCGGGGCCTCCGGGTGCCTGGATGACGCCGTCGAGGGTGAGGAACTGGGTGAGGCTGAGGGTGGCCATGTCGGGTGCCCTTTCTGTTCTCGGGACCATCGTGTCCCACCTCTTCCGACCCCACCGCCCGGCGAAAGTCATCGGTGACCGGGTCGGCGTCCGATTCCCGCCAGCGCCGGGACCCGCACCGGAGTTTGCTTGAACCCACAACCAATCAGCGGGTTCTACGGAGGTTTCGGGATGTCCACGATGAACGGCACGGCGGTACTGGTCACGGGCGGCAGCAGGGGCATCGGCGCGGCCACGGCCGTCCGGCTGGCCCAGGAGGGCGCCGATGTCGCCTTCACCTACGTCCAGGACGAGGCGCGGGCCAAAGAGGTCGCGGCGCGGATCGAGGCGACCGGCCGCAAGGCACTGCCCCTGCGGGCGGACGCGGCGGACGCCGGGGACGCGTCCGGCGCGGTGGAGTGGGCGGCGGACGCCCTCGGGCGCCTCGACGTCCTGGTGAACAACGTCGGCGCGGGTGTCCTCGGCCCGCTGGAGTCGCTGCCCCTCGCGGACGTGGACCGGGTCCTCGCGGTGAACGTCCGGGCGGCCTTCCTGGCCTCGCAGGCGGCTGCCGCGCGACTGCCCGAGGGCGGGCGGATCGTCACGATCGGCAGCTGCATGACCCAGCGGGTGCCGGGCCCCGGCGGAGTGCTGTACGCGATGAGCAAGTCGGCCCTGATCGGCCTGACGAAGGCGCTCGCGCGGGAACTCGGCGGGCGCGGCATCACGGCGAACGTGGTCCACCCGGGTCCGATCGACACGGACATGAACCCGGCGGACGGCCCGTACGCGGACGGCCAGTCGGCCCTGACGGCGCTCGGCCGCTTCGGCACGGCGGAGGAGGTGGCGGCGATGGTCGCCTTCCTGGCGGGCCCGGAGGGGCGGTACGTGACGGGCGCGGAGTTCGCGGTGGACGGCGGCCACGCGGCCTGACGCGGGAGGCGAAACCCGGCGAGTGAGCCGAAGGGCGCCGCCGGTGGAAGAACCCCGAGCGCGCGGAGCCTCCCGAGGAACGAGGGGGCGAGCACGGTCGGGGTTCTTCCCCCGGCTTTGGGCGCCCGGAGGCGAACCGAGCCCCAAAAAAAAAGGGGAGGGAGGCGAGCACGGTCGGGGTTCTTCCCCGGCTCTGGGCGCCCGGAGGCGAACCGAGCCCCCAAAAAAAAGGGGGGTCGTATCTACCCGCCCAGTTCCTGGTGCCGGGCGGTCAGCCGGGCGCGGCCCGCCTCCGTGAGGGAGCCGAAGAGGCGGAGGCGCGAGATGCCGCCGTCCGGGTAGATGTCGATCCGGACGCGGGAGCCGACCGCCGGGGTGTCGAGCACGAAGCGGTGGTTGGTGTCGGGCTGGAGGCGGGTCCTGGGCAGGATCTCGGTCCAGTCCTCGGAGCCCTCGGCGGCGACGGAGAGCGCCGCCCAGCCCGCGCTGTTGCCCTTGAGGTACGCGGTGTCGATCTCGACCGCGCGGATCTCGGCCTCGGCGACCAGCTGGTAGCGGATCCAGTCGTTGCCCTTGTCGCGGCGGCGGCGGGTCTCCCAGCCGTCGTCCATCTTGCGGGAGCGGCCGGGCTGGATGGTGTTGGTGGCCGGGGAGTAGAAGCGGTCGGAGGCGTCCTCGACCTGGCCGCCGTTCTCCAGGGCCGCGAGGTCGAACGTACCGAGGACACCGAGCCAGGCCGGGTCGGGGGCGACCTCGCCGTGGACGCGCAGGCGGGCGATGCCGCCGTCGGGGTGCTGGTTGACGCGCAGGTGCGTGAAGCGCTGTTCGACGTCGACGGCGAAGCCGTTGGCGGCGTGGCCGCCGACGGCGGTGCGCGGGACGAGCGTCGTCCACTTCACGTCCTCGACGAGGAGTTCCTCGGGCGAGGGCGAGCCGGCGACGGAGGCGGCCTCGACGGAGACGGCCTGCGGGTAGTTGCCTCGGAAGTGGGCGGTGTCGAGGACGATGCCGCGGACGACGCCGGGCGCGCCGAGCCGTACGAGGGCCCAGTCGTGGTCGTCCTCGGTGGGGTGCGGCTGCTGGGCGGAGATGCCGCGGCGGCGGCGCGTCTCCCAGCCGTCCATGATCTTGCCCTTGTGGCCGAAGTGCTCGGGGTCGAACTCGGCGGCCCCGGGCTTGAGCAGGTTCTCGCGCTCGGCGAAGAACTCGTCGTTGGCGGCGACGACACCCGCGCCGAGGCGCCGGTCGGCGAGATCGGCGTACTGGGTGAAGGGGAAGTCGGCGGTGCGGTAGTCGGCGTACGGGTCACCGCCGCCGTAGGGGCTGGCGTCGCCGGTGAAGGAGGGGATGACGGACACGTCAGTTGTTCCTTTCGAGGAGGCGGCCGGTGGGCTCGGTGAGGGTGCCGTGGTCGGCGATCCGCTGTCCGCGCAGCCAGGTGGAGGTGACGACACCGCTGAGGGTCCTGCCCGCGTAGGCGGTGATCCGGTTGCGGTGCTGGAGCTCGGCCGGGTCGACGGTGAAGGTGGCCTCCGGGTCGAGGACCGCGAAGTCGGCGTCGCGGCCGGCCTCGATGGCGCCCTTGCGGGAGAGTCCGGCGAGCCGGGCCGGGCCTTCGGACATCCAGCGGACGACGTCGGTCAGGTCGAAGCCGCGGCGGCGGGCCTCGGTCCAGATGGCGGGCAGGCCGAGCTGGAGGGAGGAGATGCCGCCCCACGCGGACGCGAAGTCGGGCGTCTTGAGGTCGGCGGTCGACGGGGAGTGGTCGGAGACGATGCAGTCGATCGTGCCGTCCGCGAGCCCCTGCCACAGGGCGTCCTGGTTGGCGGCCTCGCGGATGGGCGGGCAGCACTTGAACTCGGTGGCGCCGTCCGGGATCTCCTCGGCGGTGAGCGTGAGGAAGTGCGGGCAGGACTCGACGGTGATCTTGACGCCCTCGGCCTTGGCGGCGGCGATCAGCGGCAGCGCGTCGGAGGAGGAGAGGTGCAGGACGTGGACGCGGGCGTTGAGCCGGCGGGCCTGGTTGACCAGGTTCTCGATGGCCGTGTTCTCGGCGTCGCGGGGACGCGAGGCCAGGAAGTCGGCGTAGGCGAGGCCGGACTTCTGGGGCGCGGCGGCGAGGTGGTGGGGGTCCTCGGCGTGCACGATCATCAGGCCGTCGAAGCCGGAGATCTCGGCGAGCGAGGTCGCGAGGCGCTCCTGGTCGAGCTCGGGGAACTCGTCGACACCGGAGGGCGACAGGAAGCACTTGAAGCCGAAGACGCCGGCGTCGTGCAGCGGGCGCAGGTCCTTGACGTTGTCGGGCAGGGCGCCGCCCCAGAAGCCGACGTCGATGTGCGCCTTGGTCCGGGCGACCTCCTGCTTGACGCGCAGGTTCTCCACGGTGGTCGTGGGGGGCAGCGAGTTGAGGGGCATGTCGAGCAGCGTGGTGATGCCGCCGGCGGCCGCCGCGCGGGTGGCGGTCCAGAAGCCCTCCCACTCGGTGCGGCCGGGGTCGTTCACGTGGACATGGGTGTCGACGAGGCCGGGCAGGACGACGTCGTCGCCGACGTCCTCCAGCCGGGCGCCGGCGGGTACCGCGGCGTCGTACGGCAGCACGGCCGCGATCGTCCCTCCGGAGACGGCGATCGACGCCGGGCGCGTCCCCTCGGGGGTGATGACACGCGTCGAGCGCAGGACCAGGTTGACGTCCACCCGTACCCCTTCTTCAAGTTCTTCAAGTGCTCCGGCGGGAATCCACCGGCAGGGAATTCAACGAACTGTTGAAGGAGTCTTCACTTCCGGACGACATGCCGTCAAGGGCACACTTCCAGCATCGGGCCCGAGCGAACCCCGCTTGGACGTTTCCACGAAGTGGAATGTAAATTTCGTACAGTAGAACGTAGCTCCGCACATGCGGGGCGTTCGCGGACCGCCCCGGACCGTCGGCGACACCGGACAAACACGCCCTGACCGGCGCGGACGCCGACACCGGGACCGTGTGCCCCGGCCGGGGGCGCCCGGTAGGCTGCTGCCTTGCCCGCCTGCCCCGAAAGGACCGTTGACGTGCCGACGTCCAGCGCCAGCACCACCGACGCCGCCAAACCCGCCGCGAGCGGGGGCGTCCAGTCCCTTGAGCGTGCCTTCGACCTCCTTGAGCGGATGGCCGACGCCGGGGGCGAGGTCGGGCTGAGCGAGCTCTCCGCCAGCAGCGGACTCCCGCTCCCCACCATCCACCGTCTGATGCGCACCCTGGTCGCCTGCGGATACGTCCGCCAGCAGCCCAACCGCCGCTACGCCCTCGGCCCCCGTCTGATCCGCCTCGGCGAGTCGGCCTCCCGCCTCCTCGGCACCTGGGCCCGCCCCTACCTGGCGCGGCTCGTCGAGGAGACCGGCGAGACCGCGAACATGGCACTGCTCGACGGCGACGAGATCGTGTACGTGGCGCAGGTGCCGTCCAAGCACTCGATGCGCATGTTCACCGAGGTCGGCCGGCGGGTGCTGCCGCACTCCACCGGCGTCGGCAAGGCGCTGCTCGCGCACACCCCGGCGGAGGAGGTGCGGGCGCTGCTCGCCCGTACCGGCATGCCCGCCGCGACCGAGAAGACCATCACCACGCCGGACGGCTTCCTCGACGCGCTCGTCGCGGTCCGCGAGACGGGGTACGCGGTCGACGACAACGAGCAGGAGATAGGAGTCCGCTGCCTCGCGGTGCCGGTCCCCGACTCCCCCACCGCGGCGGCGATCTCGATCTCGGGCCCGGCGGGCCGCGTGACCGAGGCGGCCACGGAGAAGATCGTCCCGATCCTCCAGGAAGTGGCCCGGGACCTCTCGGCGGCCCTGGCGAACACCTCGGGGAACGGCCAGGGCTGAGCCCCGCCGCAGGGTGGGCCTCGACGGCGTGACCGAGGTCCGCGAGCGCGACGGCCTTCGGGCCGTCGCGCTCGGTCCGCGCGGCGGTCCGGTTCGGCAGGACCCGGGCGTCAGGACTCGGGCGTCAGGGACCGGGCGTCAGGGACCTGGGACGCGCGGTGTCGCCAGGCCCGATTCGTAGGCGAGGACGACCAGTTGGGCCCGGTCGCGGGCCCGGAGCTTCGTCATGGCCCGGTTGACATGGGTCTTCGCGGTCATCGGCGTGATCACCATGCGGCCGGCGATCTCGTCGTTGGACAGGCCCCGCGCGACCAGGACCACGGCCTCGCGCTCCCGGTTGGTCAGCTCCTCCAGTCCGGCCCCCGGACCGGGCCCGAACGGCTCGGCGACGTACCGGTCGATGAGCCTGCGCGTGATCGACGGCGCGAGCAGCGCGTCGCCCCGCGCCGCGACCCGTACCGCGTGCAGGAAGTCCTCCGGCACGATGTCCTTGACCAGGAACCCGGCGGCGCCCGCCCGCAGCGCCTCGAAGACGTACTCGTCCAGGCCGTAGTTGGTCAGGATGACCACGTGCACCCCGGCCAGCGCCGGATCGGCGGCGATGCGCCGGGTCGCCTCGACGCCGTCCATGACCGGCATCCGGATGTCCACGAGCGCGATGTCGGGCAGGTGCTCCGCCGCCAGGGCCAGGCCCTCCCGGCCGTCACCGGCCTCCCCCACCACCTGGATGTCGTCCTCCAGGTCGAGGAGCGCGCGGAACCCGCTGCGGATGAGCGGCTGGTCGTCGACCAGCAGGACGCGGATCACGGGGTCCGCTCCAGGGGGAGCCGGGCCCTGACGGTGAAACCGCCCTCCGTACGCGGCCGAGCGCTCAGCCCCCCGCCGAGCGCGGTGACCCGTTCGCGCATCCCGAGCAGCCCCCTTCCGGGCGTCGGCGCCGAGTCCGGCGCCGCCTTCCCGTCGTCGTCGACCCGTACGGTCAGGGCGTCCGGACGGCAGTCGATGCGCACCGAGGCGGTGGCCGCGTCCGCGTGACGGGCGATGTTGGTGAGCGATTCCTGGACGATCCGGTAGACGGTCCTGTCCACCGCGACCGGCACGTGGTGCCGGTCGCCCTCGATCGTCAGCGTGGCGTCCAGACCGGTCAGCCGGGCCCGCGCGACCAGGCCCGACACGTCGTCGAGACCGCGCGGCGGGGCCGTGTCGTCGTCGCGCAGCGCCTCCAGGGTCGCCCGCAGTTCCCGGGTCGCCTCCCGCCCGGCCTCCTGGATCGCGAGCAGGGCCTCCGGCACCCGCTCGCCGCGCCGACGGGCCACGTGGACCGCGACCTCGGACTGCACCTTGATGATCGAGATCTGATGGGTGAGCGAATCGTGCAGCTCACGCGCGATGCGCAGCCGCTCCTCGTCGGCGCGGCGCCGCGCGGTCTCCTCCCGGGTCCGCTCGGCCTCGTCCGCCCGCCACTCGGCCTGCCGCAGCGCCTCACCCGCGGCACCGGCCGCGACCAGCCAGGCCAGCTCCAGGGCGCCACGGGCCCGCGCGAACGCCTCGCCCGTGTCGTGCAGGCCCGAGAGCAGCGCCGCCACCGGCAGCGCGGCGAGCACGGCCACGCTCACCATGATGGCGACGGTGCGGTGCCCCGCCCGTACGGCCGCGTACACCGCGAACAGATACGCGACGGCGGGCACGTCGAAACCGGCCGCCTGGTAACCCGCCGCACAGAGCCCGGTCACGACCAGGACGGGGACCGGGGCGCGGCGGCGCGCGGCGAGCGCCAGACCGCCGGCCGCGAGGAGCGCGTAGCCGAGAAGGCCGAGACCCGTGGTGGAGTGCTGCCCGGACGCCCCGGCCGACAGCAGCGCCGCCGCCACGCCGACGGCGATCACCCCGTCCCCGACACCTTCCGGGACACCGAACCGTCCTCTGATCATGCGCGCACCCTAGCCGCGCGTGGAGGCGGGCGAATCCCGCTCGCGGAGGAGCCCGCGGCTACCACGGTCGCGGTAGTCGGAACGTTCCTGCCGCGTGGGCGGCAGCGGGAAGTGACCACGCCTGCCGGACGACGCGCGGCCGGTCCGGTGGCGATGCTCGGGTGGTCCCGTTCCCCCGAGGAGAAGGAGCACCCATGTCGGTCCGCACCGTGCCCGCCCTGACCGGAGCCGTTCTGACCGGAGCCGTCCTGACCGGAGCCGTCCTGACCGGAGCCGTCCTGACCGGAGGTCTCGCACTCGCCGTTCCGGCTGCCGCCGACCCCGCCGTGCAGCCGGTCGCCGCGAACGTCTACACCCTGAGCGTCGGCCGCGTCGCCTCCTCGGCAGCCGCGCTGGTCGGCATCCTTGGCGCGGTCAACGGCGGCCTCGCCCTGGCCCGCACCACGGGCCGGGGCCGCGTCCGCACCTGGGCCCGCCTGCACGGGGCCGTCACGGCCCTGGTGGCCGGGCCGGTCGCCGTGGCCGTCGGCGGGGTGGTCGCCGCGACCGCCGACGGCGGCCTCGGCACCGGCAACGGGCTGGGCGGCGCCTACGTCGCCGTGCTGGTGGGCCTGGTCGCCGTCACCCTCGGGTGGCGGGCCCGCGCCCGCGCCCACCGGCACGGCTGAACGGCCGCCCTGGCCGCACGCCGTTCCGGACGGGACATCGCCCGGGGCCCGGCTCCCCCGAGCTCAGGCCCGCACCGACTCCGTCAGGCGTCCGTCCTGGACCGTGACCGTGCGGTCCGTGCGGGCCAGGTGGGTGCGGTCGTGGGTGACCAGGACCGTCGCCGTGCCCCGCTCGGTGGTGAGCGTGGCCAGGAGGTCCATGACCGCCGCCCCCCGCTCGTGGTCCAGGGCGCTCGTCGGCTCGTCGACCAGGAGCAGGGAGGGCTCGTTCATCAGCGCCCGCGCGATGTTCACGCGCTGCCGCTGGCCGCCCGACAGCTGGTGCGGCCGCCGGTGGGCCTGGTCCGCGAGGCCCACCGCGTCGAGGAGGTCCATGGCCCGGCCCCGTACCGCCTTCGGCTGACGCCCCGAGAGATGGGCCATCACCTGGAGCTGCTCCGCCGCGCTCAGCGAGGGCAGCAGATTGGGCTGCTGGAAGACGATCCCGATGTGCTCGCGGCGCAGCTCCGCCTTGGCGGCGGGGGTGAGCGGCCCGGTGTCCGTACCGGCGACGACGACCCGCCCCTCGTCCGGGGTCACCAGGGTGGCGGCCACGGCGAGCAGGCTGGACTTGCCGGAGCCGGAGGGGCCGACGACGGCGGTGAGGGTACCCGCGGGCACGTCGAGGGAGACGGCGTCGAGTGCGGTCAGCCGGCCGTCCCCGTCGGGGTAGGTGAGGGTGACGGCGTCGAGGACGAGGCTCATCGGGTGCTCCGGGGGGTGGAGAGGGGACGGAGGACGACGCTCATCGGGCACTTCCGAGGGCGGTCAGGGGGTCGACGGCGGTGATCCGCCGGATGGAGAGGGCGGCGCCGAGGACGCCGAGGACGACGATCACGGCGGCGGGCCCGAGGACGGTGAGCGGTTCGAGGACGAAGGGCACGTTGCCGCCGCTGACCAGGGCGCCGATGCCGACGGCGAGCGCCGTGCCGAGCAGGGTGCCCGCGGTGAGCATGAGCACGGCCTGTCCGAGCGCGTCCTTGAGGAGGTACGGGGTGGAGGCGCCGAGCGCCTTGAGGACGGCGACGTCGCCACTGCGCTGGATGGTCCAGACGGTGAAGAAGGCCCCTATGACGAGCGCGGAGATGGCGAAGAGGAAGCCGCGCATGAGCTGGAGCGAGCCGTTCTCGGCCTGGTAGGACCCTATGGCGGTGAGGGCGCCGTCGACGCTCCGCGCCTCGGTGCCGGCCGCCTTGTCGCCGGCGGTCCAGTCGACGCCGTCGCCGCCGGTCAGGGCGATGACGGTGGCCTGCTCCTCCGGGCTCGTGCCGTTGTGGCCGAGCTTCTGCCAGTCGTCGAGGGAGGTCCACACGACCGGGGTGTGGCTGTACGAGGCGTCGCCGGAGACGGCCGAGACGGTGAGGTCGACGGGGCCGAGGCGGACGGCGTCACCGGGCGAGACGCCCAGTTCCTCGGCCGCCGACTCCGAGAGGACGGCCTTGCCGGGGGCGACGGCGGCCGGGGCGAGGCCCGCGTCCGGCTCCGAACCGAAGGCGGAGACGGCGGCGGTACGGTCCCCGGCGGCGCCGTTGATCGTACGGATGCCGAGCGGTTCCGCGCCGGTCACTCCGGGCCGGTCCGCCCACTGCTGCCACTGCTTCTCCGTCACCGTCGAGTTGGTGAAGGAGACCGACTGTCCCGACGGCGGCGCGGCGAAGGCCAGCCGGTCGGCGGACAGGCCGGTGATCGCGGAGATGTTCTCCCGCGCGAGCCCGGCGGTCAGTCCTGACAGCAACCCGACGAGCAGCGTGATCAGCACGATCACGGTGCCCATGAGGGTGAACCGCCCCTTGGCGAATCTGAGGTCTCTCCATGCCACGAACATGCTGACCAGAGTGGTCCCCGGGGTGCCCCTCGGGCATCGCGCCGCGGATGGCTCCGCAATCAATCTTTCGGTTGAGTCCGGATTGTCTCCCTCCGCCTAGGCTGGTGGAACCATGGATCCACGTTCCCTCACCCCTGCCCTCCGCGCGCTGCGCCTCTGTCTGCACCTGTTGATGGCGGGCCTGCTGGTCCTGGCGGCGGTCCGCGCGGACTCGGCCGCCGGGACGGTGGCGGCGGTGGTCATGGGGGCCGTCTACGCGGCCGGCTCGTACCTCCCGTCCGTGCGGGGCTCGCAGCGGGCCGCCGCCGTGTGGCTGGGGGTCCTGGGCCTGTCGTGGCTGGTGTTGCTGGGGCTGACGCAGGAGGCGCTCTGGCTGGCGTTCCCGCTGTACTTCCTCCAGCTGCACCTGCTGCCCACCCGCTGGTCGCTGCCGGTGGTCACGCTGACGGCGGTCGCGGCGATCCTCTCGTACGTGCGGCACGGCGCGCCGATCACTCCGGGCGTCTTCATCGGTCCGCTGCTCGGCGCGGCGGTCGCGGTGGCGACGGTCCTCGGCTACCAGGCCCTGTACCGGGAGAGCGAGCGGCGGCGGCAGCTCATCGAGGAGCTGATCACGACGCGGGCGGAGCTGGCGTCGGCGGAGCGGCACGCGGGGACGCTGGCCGAGCGGGAGCGCCTGGCCCGCGAGATCCACGACACGCTCGCACAGGGGCTGTCCTCGATCCAGCTGCTGCTGCGGGCCGCGGAGCGGGCGCTGCCGCCGGGATCCCCGGCGGCGGGGCACATCGACCGGGCGCGGCAGGCGGCGCAGGACAACCTCGCGGAGGCGAGGCGCTTCGTCCGCGCGCTGTCGCCCCCGGACCTGGAGCACGGCTCGCTCGCGGCGGCCCTGGAGCGCCTGTGCGAACCGGGCTCCGGCGGGGACGCCGGGGCGTACGGTGCGGGGCCGCGCGTGCGGTTCTCCGTCAGCGGTACGCCGGCCGAGCTGCCGACGCCGTACGAGGTGGCGCTGCTGCGCATCGCGCAGTCGGCGCTCGCGAACACGGTGCGGCACGCGGCGGCCTCGCGCGCCGAGATCACCCTCTCGTTCATGGACGCCTCGGTGACCCTGGACGTCGTCGACGACGGCGCGGGCTTCGATCCGGGTGCCGTACGCCCCTCCTCCGACGGCGGTTTCGGGCTTCCGGCGATGCGCGTGCGCGCGGAGTCGCTGGGCGGCACGTTCACCGTGGAGTCCGCGCCCGGCCAGGGCACGGCCGTCGCCGTCGCCCTCCCTCTTCCCGCTGGAGTCTGAAGCCATGACCATCCGCCTCCTCCTCGCCGACGACCACCCGGTCGTACGGGCCGGCCTGCGCGCGGTCCTCGACACGGAACCGGACTTCGCCGTCGTCGCGGAGGCGGCCACCGCCGAGCGCGCGGTGGAGCTGGCCGCCGCCGGGGGCGTGGACGTGGTCCTGATGGACCTGCAGTTCGGCTCGGGGATGCACGGCTCGGAGGCCACGGCGGCGATCACGGCGGTGCCCGGCGGGCCGAAGGTGCTGGTCCTGACGACGTACGACACGGACGCGGACATCCTGGCGGCGGTGGAGGCGGGCGCCTCCGGCTACCTCCTCAAGGACGCGCCGCCGGAGGAGCTGGCGGCGGCGGTCCGGACGGCGGCGGCCGGGCAGTCGGCGCTCGCCCCGGCGGTGGCGCACCGGCTGATGGACCGGATGCGGACCCCGGCGGAGGCGCTGACCAAGCGGGAGCTGGAGGTTCTCCAGCTGGTGGGCGAGGGGCTGTCGAACCAGCAGATCAGCAAGGCGCTGTTCCTGAGCCAGGCGACGGTGAAGTCGCACCTGGTGCACATCTTCGCGAAGCTGGGCGTGGACTCGCGGACGGCGGCGGTGGCAGCGGCGACGGCGCGGCGGCTGATCAGGCGCTGACGGCCTGCGGCCTTCCGGCGGGCGACGGCCCAAGCGCGCTCGCCCGGCCCGGCAGCCCGGCAGCAGTCCCCATCAGTCCCCGCTCGCCCGGCCCGGGCAGCCCGGCAGCAGTCCTCTCAGTCCCCGCTCCCCGGCCCGGCAGGCGCCTCAGTCCCCGCTCCCCGCCCCAGCAGCCTCCTCAGCCCCCGCTCCCCCGCTCCGGCGGCGGTCCGAAGAGTTCCACCGCCCGGCGCACCCCCGCCAGCCCCGCCGCGAGCGCGCTGACGGAGCCGACCGAGCCCGCGACGAGCAGCAGGGAGCGGCGCAGCCGCCGTATCTCGGGGGCGCCGCTGAGCGCCATGGCGTCCAGCGCGGCGAGTTCGTCCTCGGCGATGCCCCGGTCGGCGAACTCGACACGGTGGGCGGCCAGTTCCCGCCTGAGCCGGGACACGGCCGACCGCAGCTCGGCCACTCTGGGGTCCACGCCCTCGCCGGTCACTCGCCTCTGTCCCACGCTTCGCAACATGGTTCTCCCCCTCGCACGACACTGTGCGCAGAACTCCACTCCGGACACTCCGAACCGGCCGTCTGGTGGTGGTCGGGCGCCGCGAGTCGCGGGTCAGTTAACTCCTTCGCCGCCCCGGCGCGCCACCCTCCGCAAGGGTGATTCGGGCGAGCGTGTCATTCCGCCTGATGAGGTAAGCAGTCCTCATGACAACCACGCACGACCGAACACCCGTCCGACCGCCCGTGGTCGCGGGCCTGCTGCTCGCCGCCGGAGGCGGGCGGCGGCTCGGGGGGCGCCCGAAGGCACTCCTTCCCCACCGCGGCCGTCCGCTCGTCGAGCACGCCGTGGGGGTGCTGCGCGCGGCCGGCTGCGAGGTGGTGCACGTGGTCCTGGGGGCCTCGGCCGATGTCGTACGGGAGCGGGCGGAGCTGCCCGGGTGCGTGCTGGTCGACAACCCGGAGTGGGCCGAGGGGATGGGCTCGTCGCTGCGGGCGGGCCTCGCGTCGCTGGCCGCCGACCCGCGCGGGGTGGACGCGGCGCTCGTGTCCCTGGTGGACCAGCCGGGGATCGGCGCGGAGGCGGTGGCGCGGGTCCGGTCGGCGTACACGTCGGGGGACACGCTGGCGGCGGCCTCGTACGACGGCCGGCGGGGCCATCCGGTGCTGTTCGGCGCCGCGCACTGGGCGGGGATCGCGGAGCTCGCGGTGGGAGACCGGGGGGCGCGGGACTATCTGGCGGCGCACCGGGATGCGATCACCCCGGTGGACTGTTCGGATGTGGCCGAGCCCTACGACATCGACACGGAGGCGGACCTGGCCCGTCTGGAGTGACACGACCGGCGCGAGGTGCCCGGCGCCCCGAGGCACACACCCGCGGCACCCACCCCGGCGACGCACCACGGAGGTGGCGTACCTGGAGTGAACGCTCTGGCACCGAGCGCCATGGTCTGTCGATCCGGAGAATCTCGACATCAACAAACCATTGAACTTCCACCATGAGGAAACTAGTATCCACTGTTCAGAAGCGTCTGCTGTTTCAGAAGGCGCTCGCGGCCGTATCTCGGCGCCTGCGGCACTCCGTGCCGTTCCGTGACGCCCGGCGGCCGCTTGGCACCGCCCGTGAAGTCCGCTGAAGGAAGTGACAGTTCATGTCCGCACCAGCGCCGTCCCCCCTGGCCGTCGTCGATGCCG
This sequence comes from Streptomyces sp. P9-A4, assembly GCF_036634195.1. Classification (NCBI taxonomy): domain Bacteria; kingdom Bacillati; phylum Actinomycetota; class Actinomycetes; order Kitasatosporales; family Streptomycetaceae; genus Streptomyces; species Streptomyces sp. P9-A4. The sequence continues at coordinate 6,179,788 of NZ_JAZIFY010000001.1, read as the reverse complement.
AGCCCCTGCCGCGTCAGGAAGAGGTGCTCACCGAGGCCGCCCTGGCCTTCGTCGCCGAACTGCACCGGCGGTTCACCCCGCGCCGGGACGAGCTCCTCGACCGCCGAGCGGAGCGTCGCGCCGAGATCGCCCGTACGTCCACCCTGGACTTCCTGCCGGAGACCGCCGCGATCCGCGCCGACGACTCCTGGAAGGTCGCCCCCGCCCCGGCGGCCCTGAACGACCGGCGCGTCGAGATCACCGGCCCGACCGACCGCAAGATGACGATCAACGCGCTCAACTCCGGCGCCAGGGTCTGGCTCGCCGACTTCGAGGACGCCTCGGCGCCGACCTGGGAGAACGTGATCCTGGGCCAGCTCAACCTGATCGACGCGTACGCCCGGAAGATCGACTTCACGGACCCGCGCTCGGGCAAGTCGTACGCCCTCAAGCCGGCCGGCGAGCTGGCCACGGTCGTCATGCGGCCGCGCGGCTGGCACCTGGAGGAGCGCCACCTCACCTTCGACGGCCGCCCGGTGCCGGGAGCCCTGGTCGACTTCGGCCTGTACTTCTTCCACAACGCCCAGCGGCTGATCGACCTCGGCAAGGGCCCGTACTTCTACCTGCCGAAGACGGAATCGCACCTGGAGGCCCGCCTCTGGAACGACATCTTCGTCTTCGCCCAGGACTACGTCGGTATCCCGCAGGGCACCGTCCGCGCCACGGTCCTCATCGAGACGATCACGGCCGCGTACGAGATGGAGGAGATCCTCTACGAACTCCGCGACCACGCCGCCGGGTTGAACGCGGGCCGCTGGGACTACCTGTTCTCCATCGTGAAGAACTTCCGTGACGGCGGCGCCAAGTTCGTCCTGCCGGACCGCAACGCGGTCACGATGACGGCCCCGTTCATGCGCGCGTACACCGAACTCCTCGTGCGCACCTGCCACAAGCGCGGCGCGCACGCGATCGGCGGCATGGCGGCGTTCATCCCGTCCCGCCGCGACGCCGAGGTCAACAAGGTCGCCTTCGAGAAGGTCAAGGCCGACAAGGACCGCGAGGCCGGCGACGGCTTCGACGGTTCCTGGGTCGCCCACCCCGACCTGGTCCCGATCGCGATGGCCTCCTTCGACGCGGTCCTCGGCAAGAAGCCGAACCAGAAGGACCGCCTCCGCGAGGACGTCTCCGTCGCGGCCGGCGACCTCATCGCCATCGACTCGCTGGACGCGAAGCCCACGTACGCCGGCCTGGTGAGCGCCGTGCAGGTCGGCATCCGCTACATCGAGGCATGGCTGCGCGGCCTGGGCGCCGTCGCCATCTTCAACCTGATGGAGGACGCGGCCACCGCCGAGATCTCCCGCTCGCAGATCTGGCAGTGGATCAACGCCGGTGTCGTCTTCGAGAACGGCGAGCCCGCCACCCCGGAGCTGGCCCGCGCGGTCGCCGCCGAGGAACTGGCCGCCATCCGCGCCGAGATCGGCGAGGAGGCCTTCGCGGCCGGCAAGTGGCAGCAGGCGCACGACCTGCTGCTGCACGTCTCCCTCGACGCGGACTACGCGGACTTCCTGACGCTGCCCGCCTACGAGCAGCTGGTCGGCTGACCCACCGCGTCGGCCGTCCGCACAGCGGCCGCACACCGTCCGATCAGGGCTCCGCCTCCGGTGACGCACATCGCCGGGGGCGGAGCCCTGCCGCGTTCCCGGTTGCCTCACAGGTGACGTGACGGAACCGAGATATGCAACTACCTAGCGGTAACAAGCCGGGGGGTGACAGATTCCGCCATGCCACCGGCCGGCGGCTGTCCCCCACGTCACTGCGTACCGCAGGAGCACAGCCATGCCTTCGACCCCCCACCGCGCGCTGCGCGCACTCCTGGCACTGTGTACCGCCGCCGGGCTGGCCTCCCTCGCCGCCCCGGCCGCCCATGCCTCCCCCGGCACCGGGCCCACCGCCGTCGTCACCATGGGCGACAGCTACATCTCCGGCGAGGCCGGCCGCTGGCAGGGCAACAGCCTGGCCAACTCCGGCAGCCGCAACGGCACCGACCGCGCCTGGACGGGCAGCGGATACGACCCGTCCCGGGTGTACGGCTCCACCGCGGGCGGCTGCGACCGCTCGGACACCGCCGAGGTGAGGAGCGCGGGCCCGATCGCGGGCTCCCTGATCAACCTGGCCTGCTCCGGCGCGACCACGCGGAACGTCTTCCGGGCCTCGCGGGGCGGCCAGTCCTACAAGGGCGAGGCACCGCAGGCCGACCAGCTGGCGGCGGTCGCCGCCGCGAACGACGTGAAGCTGATCGCCCTCTCGATCGGCGGCAACGACCTCGGGTTCGCGGACGTCATCACCACCTGCGCCACCGACTACATCGTCTGGTACTCGTACTGCCACGACGACCAGCAGGCCGAGGTGGACGCGAGGATCGACGGCGTCATGGCGGACGTCGGCCGCTCGGTCGACGAGATCAGGGCCGTCATGGCGGGCGCCGGCTACGGCTCCTCCGACTACCGGATCGTCCTCCAGTCGTACCCCTCCCCCATCCCCCGCGCCGCCGACAACCGCTACGGGGAGAGCGGCTGGTCCCGTACGAACACCGGCGGCTGCCCGTTCTGGAACGCCGACTCCGACTGGGCCCGCGACTCCCTCGTCCCCCAGCTCGCCGACCGCCTGAAGGGCGTCGCCACCGCCAAGGGCGTCCAGTTCCTGGACCTCCGGGACGCGCTCCAGGGCCGTGAGGTCTGCGCGAAGGCGAGCCGCCAGGTGACCTCGACGGCGCCCGCCTCGGGCACGACGAGCGAGTGGGCGCGCTGGATCGACAGCCAGAGCACCCAGGGCCTCGTCCAGGAGTCCATGCACCCCAACGCCTACGGACAGCAGGCCCTCGGCCGCTGCCTGGCCCTGGTCAACGCCCGCCCGACGGGCAACCAGAGCTGCCGGAACACGGCGGGGGCGGGCCCGTCGGCGATGTATCTGACAGCGGGTTGACGGACCCTGGCCACGGCACGGGACGGATCGGGCCGGGGACCCGCTACGGCATGAGACCGAGCGGGCCGAGGACCCGCTCCGTCTCGTGGCGGTCCGCCGCGGCCATCGCCCGGAGCAGGGCGGCGGAACCGCCCGGCCAGGCGGCGGCGGCCGTGTCGAAGGCGGTACGGCGCGACTCCAGGGGCCCCTTCTTCGCGGGCAGCGCGTCGAGCACGAACAGCGCCCGCGCCGAGGTCCCTACCTGGACGAGGTCGGAGGGCTCGCCCCGCGCCCGCAGGGCCTGGTGGGCGTACGCGCCGATCACGGGGTCCCGAAGGGCGCCGCGCAGGGCCTCGGGCGGGGCGGAAGCGGTGTCGAGGACGGCGAAGAGGCCCCGGGTGGCGGCGGCGTCGGAGCCGCCGGCGTGGACGGTGCCGAGGGCCGCGAGCAGTTCGGACCAGGCTTCGACGGTGTCACCGCGCGCGTGGAGCCGGTCGGCGAGCACGCGCCCGGCGACACAGCCGGGCCAGCCCGCGGCGGCGGCCACCACGTCGGCCGCGGCCCACGACCTGACCTCCTCGGCGTCGGGCGCGGCGATCCCGCGCACCCCGAGCAGATAGCGCACGACGCCCGCACCGCGCGGGGTGAGCCCGAAGGCGTCGCCGGTGCGGAAGACCAGGCCGGTGGCGGCGAGCCGGTCGAGAACGGCGGCCAGTTCGCGGGCGGGCCCCTCCAGAGCGGCGCGGTCGGCCTCGGTCAGCCCGGCGGAGCCGAGGAGGCGGACGAGCTCGGGCAGCGGCGGGACGGTGTACGGGCCGGCCGCCTCGGCCGGTACCGGTACGGGCAGGTCCTCAAGCGCCGGGTCGACGGCCCGGTCCTCGTACTCGGCGGCCTTGCGGACGACGGACTCGGCGGAGCAGCCGCGCCGGTAGACCACATACAGCAGATGGGGCGCCTCCCCGCCGTAGGGCTCGAACTCCTCCTCGGTGAGTTCCTCCACGAGGGTGATGAGGGTGTCCGCGTCCTCCTCGACGGGTACGGGCCCGGCCTCGATCGCGGGCGGCGGGGGTACGGGGACGGCGACGTCCCCGTAGTGGTCGAGGTGTTCGTCGAGAAGGGCGTCGGCCAGGACGAGGTGCGGGAAGGCCTCGGGTCCGGGAGCGAAGCGCGCGTACGGCCCGGAGAGCTGCTCGGCGAGCCCGGCGGCGGTCCACCGGTCCCGGAGCGCCGCCGCCACCTGCCCGATGCCGGTCGCGACGGCGTGGTCGGTGAGCAGCGGCCCGACGGCGGGCGGCTCCTCGGCGTCCCGTACGTACGCGCGCGCGAGGGCCTCGGCGAGGAGGACGTCCGCGAGGGCCGTGCGTCCCATGAGGTCGGCCCGGTGCACACCGGCGGGCAGCGGCGCCCCGTCGAGCGCGGCGAGCCTGCGGCGCACGTCATCGGGATCGGCGAGATCGGCCCCGCAGGTCCGCAGCAGCGAGGCGTACCAGCGGTGCCAGGTCAGATTCCCCGGATCGGTCATGGCCCGCTCGAAGTCGGCGGCGGCCTCCCGGACGACGGCGCCGATCCGCTCGCCCCGCCCCCCGTCGAACCGCGCGGCGAGCCGCGCGAGCACGGCCGGGTAGGCGTCCAGCGTCCCGGGCGGCGCGTACACGAAGATCGGCAGATCCTCGACGAGCAGCTGCCGCACCAGCCCCGGCGTGGGCTCGGGCACCCCACTGCCCCGATCGGCCCCCCGCAGAGCCAGAAGCCCCAGCACCACCTCGGCGGCACGCACGAAGACGGGATCACGGCACTCGGCGCTTCCGTCGAGGAAACTGTCGAGCCCGGTGTTGGTGAGAACGGTCTCGGCCACGCTTCCCAGGGTAGTTCGACGGGGACGAATCGGGCGGGCGACGCAGGCGGGGCGGAGCGGGAATCGGCGGAGCGGTGGAGACGAGGGGGTCACGGGCGTCTTCGCAGGGCGCGGACGACCTGGGCCAGGTGCTGGACATGGCCGGTGCGCAGCCAGACCTCCGGACCGCCCGCCCCGGAGCCGCGCACTCCGGCACGCACCCCGCCTGCTGCCCCGCCGGCCGCGCAGGAGTCGAGCCAGCGTTCCCCGGCACTGAACTCCGCGCCCCGGAAGCCCTCCGCGTGCACGATCTCCCGGACCAGCGCGCGGATCGCGTCCGCGTGGTCGGGCCCCCGGGTGGGCACCCGCGCCAGGAGGAAGGTGCGCTCGGTCGTGTACCGGACGACTCCCCAGGGGGAACCCCCGCCCGCGTCCACGGGCCGGTCGGCGCTCGCGGCGTGGTCGGCGCCGTAGTCGCCGTACACGACGCGCAGGGCCGGGTGGTGGGTCCCGTCGACGAGCATGTGCCAGATGTCCCAGTCGAATCGGTGCGCCTCCGCGAGCGGTGCTCCGTAGTCCTCGGGGTACGTACGGGGGAAGGAACCGGCCAGCACGACGACCGTGCGCCAGCGATGGAGGGGGCCGAGGAGGCCGAGGGCGCGCAGCGCCCACTTCTCCGCGGGGTGGTGCTCGTCGTCCACGGCGCCCAGGTCGAGCAGCAGGTCCACGGGGCAGCGCGCGAAGGCGATCCGGTCCAGGAGGAGGCGGACCCGGTCCCTCAGCCGCTCGTCGGGGAGAGCGGTCAGGAAGACGCGGACGCCGAGGCCGTGCCCGCTCAGCCGAGCGGCCTCGGCGCAGGCCGTCTGTTGTCCGGGGGCCCGACCGACACCCGTCACCGGCCGGAGCGGGGTGCTCCCGGGGCCCGGCCCGAACGCGGCGGCCAGGGCCCCCGGCTCGTCCTCGACATGGAAGGTGTCCACCCAGGCGGGCAGGCCTCCCTGAACCCTTTCGATCGCGTTCAGGGTGGTCCGCAGGTGGTCGGCGAGCGCGACGGGGTCGGGGTCGAGCGGTCGGCGCGGTCGCATCCCCATGGTGCGGTCCCTTCCGGACCGGGGCGGGACGGTCCACAGGGGCGCCACGCGCGCGCGTACCACCGGCGCCGACTTCTCGTACGCGCCGAGCGCACTCCGGCGCGCGGGCAGGGCGGGTACGTAGAGCGGCTCGGACGACGGGTCCTCGGACATCGGGTCTTCGGACATCGGGTCTTCGGACATCGGCTCGGACATCGGCGCCCCCCAGCGGCCCGCTGCATCCCCTGTTCGCAGGGTGAGGGGCGGCGGGGCGAGGCGAAAGGGTGCACTTCCGGCCAATGCCTGTCGGAGTCAGCGCACCACCACCGTTCTCGGCGCCGAGAAGTCGCCCCAGGTGCCGTCCGGGAGTTGGGCGCGGAGGGTGAGGGTGTAGCGGGTGCCCGGGGGGTCCTGGACCGGGAAGGTGTAGGTGGCGCGGCCTGGGGGCGGGGTGTTGCCCCAGACGATCGTGGTGGCGAAGCGGCCGTTGAGGTGGAGTTCGTGGTGGGTCACCGGGGCGCCGGTGGGGGGCGGGGTCCAGGTGACCGTGATCTCGCCCTCGGCCGCGGTGACGGCGAGGTTCGTGGGGGCGGTGTTCACGGGGGCGCCCGGTGAGGGGGCCGTGGTGAGGTCGGCGGGGGCGCTGTCCGGGGAGGAGTTCTCGGCGGCGTCGCGGGCGCGGACGGTGAAGGCGTAGGCGGTGCCGGGGCGCAGACCGGTGAGGTGGGCGGTGGTGGCGGTGCCGGGCACGGTGTGGATGCGGGTGTCGGCCCGGTAGACGTCGTACGCGGTGACCCTGGTGTCGTCCCGGGCCGGGTTCCAGCGGAGGGTCGCGGCGCGGCTGCCGTCGGCGGTGACGCGGAGGGCGGACGGAGTGGTGGGCGGCGTACGGTCCTCGGCGACGGCGCGGAGGGTGGTGGCGGTGACGGTGGCACTCGGGGGCGAGGTGTTGCCGGCGGCGTCCCGGGCTCGGACGGTGAAGCGGTGGCGGGTGGCGGGGGCGAGTCCGGCCACGTCGGTCATCAGCGTGGTGGCCGGGAGGTCCTTGAGCTTGCGGTCCTCGCTGTAGACCGCGTAGCCGGTGACGGCCCGGTCGTCGGTGGCCGCGCTCCACATGACGTGGACGGTGGCCGCGCTGCCGGCCGTGGCGGTGACTCCGGTCGGGGCGGTGGGGGCGCGGACGTCCTTCGCCGCGGGCACGGCGGCCCCGGAACAGGCGGTGAGGGCGACCGCGAGGGTGAGTGCGAGGGTGGTCAACAGGCTTGCGGCGAGCGGTCGTTGCACGGGCCGGCCTCCGTCCGTCGAAAAGGTCCAGACCTATATCGCACAGGGGGGCCGATCCCGGCAAGAGGACGTCGGCGAGGGCGTTGTCAGTGGCGTGCGCTTCACTGGGAACATCACTCTCCGTAGTCGATTCAGGGGGAATCATGACGGACCGTACGACCTATGTGACGCTCTCCGGGGTACGTCGGCGCGGCTGGACCGACACGATGGTCCGCGACCTGCTCGGCACGCCCGACGTCCAGGGCCGCGACCCGCGCCGGTGGTCCCTCGCGCCCGTCCGGCTCTACCTCCTCGCCCGGGTCCAGACGGTGGAGCGGACACCCGAGTTCGCGGAGACCTCGGCACTCGCCCCCGGGCGCTCCGCCGCCGCCGGGGCCTACGCCGAGCGGCGCCGGGCGGCCGTGCTGACCGCGATCCGCGCGGAACCGATCGAGGTCCCGCGCCTGCCCGGCCCCGAACTGGAGCGGCGGGCGGTGCGCCACCGACAACTCCTCGGGGCGCGGAGCCCGGGGACGAAGCAGGGCACTGCCACCACCGCCTCCACTCCTCCCTCCGCCCCCGCATCGCCCGGGGTCCCCTCCGGGGCGCTCGTGCGCTGGCAGGTGAGCTACCTGCGGCAGGCTCTCTCCCGCTACGAGGCCCTGCTCGACGGGTTGTACGGCGAGACCGGGCGCGGCGAGGCCGAGCGGCTGCTGCGGTGGCGGCTCTACGAGGCCATCGCCGCCGCCTACCCGGCGCTGGCCGGCGAGTGCCGACGGCGGATCGCGGTCGAGCGGTGAGCGGACGGCGCCTCCGGCCTCAGCCGGTCAGGAGGCCTTCGACCGCGCGGCAGGCCGCCGGGATCGGGGCGACGATCCTGGCCGCGCAGCGGGTGCGGAGTTCCTCGGCGGCCTCGCCCAGCGGGCCGCCGCCGATGACGACGGCCCGCGCCCCGTCCCGCTCGACGCAGGCACGCACGGCACCCTCCAGCCGGGCGACGAGCAAATCCGGTTCCGCGGAGAGGTGTTCGGGGGTTCCGGTGGTGAGGCGCAGTCCCGTGTACCGGTCGGCGAGGCCGAGGGCCGTCACCTGTGCGGTGATGGCGTCGGCCAGGAGCGGTGTGGTGGTGGCGATGCCGAAGGGGGTCCCGTCGGCGGCGGCCTCCTTGAGCGCGGCCTCGCCCAGGCCCACCACGGGGACGTCGGTGGCCGCGCGCAGCGCCGCGAGGCCCGGGTCCCCGAAGGCGCCGACGAGGAGCGCGGCGCAGTCGCCGCCGCCGAGGGCGCGGAGGCCGGCGGCGAGGACCTCGGGGGCGGCGGCGCGCAGGGCGGCGGGATCGGTGAGCATGCGCGGGCCCCTGGCGACGGTCACTCCCCGGACGCGCAGGGCCGGGTGCAGGCTCCGCCGGGCGAGGGCGGTCATCATCGCGGTCGTGGCGGCGGAGCTGTTGGGGTTGATCAGCACCACGGCCCCGGGCCCCGCGGCGTGCGCGGGGACCGGGGCGTCGGGTGGGGTGACGGGCGGGTTCAGTGGACGTGCGCCGCCTTCGCCGTACTCCTGCCGGAGATCTCCTCGCCCGGTTCCATCGGCGCGGTGACCTCGTCGGCGTCCCGGCCCCGGCCCAGGTGGTTGAAGACCACGTTGAGCAGGACCGCGGTGACGCAGCCGGTCGAGATGCCCGAGTCCAGGATGATCTTCGCCGTCTCCGGGAAGGCGTGGTAGAACTCCGGCGCGGTGATCGGGATGATGCCGACGGCCAGGGAGACGGCCACGATGAGGACGTTGTTGTCCTTCTCCAGGCCGGCCTTGACCAGGGTCTGGATGCCGCTGGCGGCGACCGAGCCGAAGAGGACGACGCCCGCGCCGCCGAGGACCGGCCGGGGGACGACCGAGATCAGCGAGGCGGCGACCGGCGAGAGGCCCATCAGGACCAGGAAGCCACCACCGCAGGCGACGACGAAGCGGCTGCGGATCCGGGTCATGGCGACCAGGCCGATGTTCTGTGCGAAGGCGCTGCACATGAAGCCGTTGAAGAGCGGGCTGATCGCGGAGCCGAGGGTGTCGGCGCGCAGTCCGGCCGCGATGGTCTTCTCGTCGGCCGGCCGGTCGACGATCTCGCCGAGGGCCAGCATGTCGGCGGTCGACTCGGTCATCGAGACCAGCATGACCACGCACATGGAGATGATCGCGGCGAGCGCGAACTGCGGGGCGCCGAAGTGGAACGGCGACGGGAAGCCGACGATGTCCGCCTCGGTCACCGGGGAGAAGTCGGTGACGCCGAAGGGTATGGCGATGGCCGTGCCGATGACGAGGCCGACGAGGACGGCGATCTGCTTGAGGAAGCCGCGGGTGAAGCGGCGCAGCAGCAGGACGACGACCAGGGTGATACCGGCCAGGGACAGGAAGGTGGTCGAACCGTAGTCCGCCGCCTTGGGGTTGGGCCCCTGGGCCCAGCCGAACGCGACCGGGAGGAGGGAGACACCTATGAGGGTGATGACGGTGCCCGTGACGACCGGCGGGAAGAACCGCACCAGCCGGGAGAACCAGGGGGCGGCGAGGAAGCCGAGGAGTCCGGCGACGATGATCGCGCCGAAGATCACGGGAAGCGCGTCGGCCTTGTTCCCGGTGGTGTCGACGATGGCGAGCATCGGCGCGACACCGGCGAAGGTGACGCCGTTGACGAACGGCAGCCGGGCGCCGATCTTCCAGACCCCGAGCGTCTGGAGGAAGGTCGCGAGGCCGGCCGTGAAGAGGCTGGCGCCGGTCAGGAAGGTGAGTTCGGTGCCGGAGAGGCCGACGGCCGCTCCGACGATCAGGGGCGGGGCGACGACGCCCGCGTACATGGCGGCCACATGCTGGAGGCCGCTGGTGAGCATCTTCAGTGGGGGCAGCGTCTCGTCGACCGGATGCGTCTCACGGTCGTCGGGGGCGGAGCCTGCTTCTTGTGCATTGCGAACCTGGGGCTTGGCGGCCACGGCGGTTCCTCCGGTCGGGTACGCGTCGGCGGTGACACGGGTGTCAGGGAGGTGGTGCGATGCGGTGCGAGGTGCAGGAGGTGCGGCTCGTTGCGGGGGTGGTGCGGTGCGCGCGGGGAGGTACTGCGGCGCGGGGACGGTGGGCCCGGTGGGGGTGCGGGCGTGCGTCACCTTCCCGGGAGGCGCTGTACGGCTTCTGCGTACGGCACCTCCCGGGCCGGCTGCCGCGGACCCCGCTCGGGTCCGCGGCGACCGACCGAGGGCCGTCCCCCTCGGTCGGACTTCATGGGGAAGGTCAGGCCTGGGCCACGATGCGGGCCAGGCGCTGCGCCTCCGCGCGAGCGTCGCGCGCGATGGTGTCCTCGTCGACGGTGAGCAGGTGGTCGTTCTCGACGATCTGCTTGCCGTTGACGAAGGAGGCCGTGACCGGGGCCGCCGCGCCGAAGACGATGGCGGTGACCGGGTCGGCGATCGTGGAGTGGCCGAGGCCGTCGATCTTCCAGAGGACGAAGTCGGCGAGCTTGCCGGCCTCCAGGGAGCCGATGCTGTCGGCGCGGCCGAGGACCTGCGCGCCGCCGTAGGTGCCGAGGCGCAGGGCCTGGCGGGCGTTGAGCGCGGACTCGCGGCGGGCGCCGAGGCGGTTGATCAGGAGCGCGTTGCGCAGCTCGGTGTGCAGCTCGCCGGACTCGTTGGAGGCGGTGCCGTCGACGCCGAGGCCGACCGGTACGCCCGCCTTCAGCATGTCGGGGACGCGCGCGATGCCGGCGGCGAGGCGTGCGTTGGAGGAGGGGCAGTGCGCGACACCAGTCTTGGTGCGGGCGAACGCGGCGATGTCGGAGTCGTTCATGTGGACGCAGTGCGCCATCCACACGTCCTCGCCGAGGAAGCCGGTGGACTCGAAGTAGTCCGTCGGGCCCATCCCGAAGAGCTCGTGGCAGAACTTCTCCTCCTCCACGGTCTCCGAGCCGTGGGTGTGCATGCGCACACCGAGGCGACGGCCAAGCGCGGCGCCCTCCCGGAGGAGTTCGGTGGAGATGGAGAAGGGAGAACAGGGGGCGACGGCGACCTGGGTCATCGCGTCGAAGGAGGCGTCGTGGAACTTCTTGACCGTCTCCTCGGTCGCGGCGAGCGCGCCCTCGGTGGTCTCGACGGCGAAGTCCGGCGGCAGGCCGCCGTCCTTCTCGCTGCGGTCCATGGAGCCGCGGGCGAGGGTGAAGCGGACACCCATCTCGGAGGCGGCGCCGATGATGGCGCCGGACAGGTCACCGGAGTTCACCGGGTACACGTAGTGGTGGTCCATGGCGGTGGTGACACCACCGCGGGCCATCATCGCCAGCGAGCCCCGGGCGGCGGCGCGCACCATCTGCTCGTCGATCCGCGCCCAGGTCGGGTAGAGGGCGACGAGCCAGTCGAAGAGGTTGTGGTCGGTCGCCAGCCCCCGGGTGATCCACTGGTAGAAGTGGTGGTGGGTGTTGACGAGACCGGGCGTGACGAGGTGGCCGGTGGCGTCGATGCGCCGGACCACGTTCTCCAGGCCCTCGGGAGCCTTCCCGGCGCCGATGGACTCGATCCTGTTGTCCGCGACGACGAGGTGGCCGGAGGCGTACTCGGTGTCGTTCGCGTCCACGGTCGCGATCGCCGCGTTCTCGATGACGATGCGCCGGACTGCCGAAGGTGCTGCCATGGCGGTGCTTCCTTCATTCCTCGGGGATGGTGTGGGCACGGCAGGACCCTAGGAGGATTTGAGTGCCGGAGCCGGGTGACGGCTCCGGGTGCCGAGATGGTGGAAGAACAGATTCAGCAGGACGGCGACGAGCGCGCCCGCGCTGATGCCGGAGCCGAGCACGGTCTGCGCCCAGGCCGGGAACTCGGCGTAGAAGGTGGGCGCGGCGAGCGGGATGATGCCCGCTCCGAGCGCGACGGCCACCAGGATGATGTTGGAGCTGTCGTCGAGTCCGGCTTCCGACAGGGTGCGGATGCCGCTGACCGCGATCGAGCCGAAGAGGACGATGCCGGCGCCGCCGAGGACGGGCATCGGGACCATGGAGACGACCGCGCCGAGGACGGGGAAGGCACCGAGGACGATCAGGGCGCCGCCGGCGACGGCGACCACGTACCGGGAGCGCACCCGGGTCAGCGAGACGACGCCGACGTTCTGGGCGAAGGCCGAGGTCGGGAAGCCGCCGAAGACGGGGCCGAGCAGGGTGGCGATGCCGTCGGTGCGCAAGCCCCGGGTGATGGTCTTCCCGTCGCTGCGCCGCTCGCAGATCTCGCCGAGGGCGAGCATGCCGGCGCTGGACTCGGTCATGAGCACCAGCATGACGATGCACAGGGAGAGGATGGCGGCGGGCTGGAACTCGGGGGCGCCGAAGGCGAAAGGGGCGGGCAGGGCCGCGAGGGGCGCCTCGCGCAGGGCGCTGAAGTCGGCCATCCCGAAGGGGATCGCGGCGATGGTACCGATGAACAGGCCGAGCAGCAGGGCGATCTGCTTGACGAAGCCCTTGCCGAAGCGCTGGAAGAGCAGGATGACGACGAGGGTGAAGCCGGCGAGCGCCAGGTACTTCATGGCACCGAAGTCGGCGGCGGTCCGGTCGCCGCCCTGGGCCCAGCCGACGGGCACGGGCATCAGGGTGACCCCGATGAGGGTGATCACGACGCCGGTGACGAGCGGCGGGAAGAAGCGGAGGAGCCGGCCGAAGAAGGGGCCGACGGCGAGGCAGAAGACTCCGGCGACCATCACCGCGCCGTAGATGGCGGGGAGTTGGTGACCGGGGGCGCTGGTCTCGGCGATGGCGAGCATCGGGGCGATTCCGGCGGAGGAGGCGGCGTTGACGAACGGGAGCCGGTTTCCGGCGAAGCGTCCGATGCCGAGGGTCTGCAGGATGGTCGCGCAGCCGGCGATGAGCAGGCCGGCCGCGATGAGCCGGGTCATCCCGGCCGCGTCCAGGCCGACGGCCTGGCCGATGATGAGCGGAGGGGTGACGACGCCGGCGTACATGGCGGCGATGTGCTGGAGTGCCGCGGGGACGAGCCGCGAGGCGGGGAGCTTCTCGTCCACCGGGTGGCATGCGGCCGAGGCCGGACCCGGGGTGGACGGAGGGGTGGAACACGGGCCTTCGGCGGTTGCCGGCCCCTTTGCAGGCTGTGCCATGAGATTCCCTCCGGTCTGGTGCGGCCCCCGCCCGACTGCGGGCGGGCGGGGGCCGGTCACTCAGATGCCGCTTAGAGGTTGGTCATGTCGACCGGGATCTGCGCCGTGGCTCCGTCGCGGAGGACGGTGGCCTCGATGAGGCCGTACATGCGGTCGGCGGCGTAGTAGACCTCGTTGTCGTTCTTCAGGCCGAAGGGCTCGAGGTCGACCAGGAAGTGGTGCTTGTTCGGGAGCGAGAAGCGGACTTCGTCGATCTCCGAGCGGTGGTTGATGATGCGCGTGGCCATCTGGTACAGCGTCTGCTGGAGGGAGTACGAGTACGTCTCCGAGAAGGCCTCGAGCATGTGCTTCCTGGTCTGCTCGTAGGACCGCTCCCAGTTCGGCATGCGCTGGTCGTCGTCGGTCCAGTTGAACCGCCAGCGGGCGGACACCTGCGTGGCCAGGATGCGGTCGTACGCCTCCTGGAGCGTCGTGTACTGGTCCTTGATGTAGCCCCAGAACTCCGAGTTGGTGGAGTTCATGACGACGAGGTCCTTGAGACCGGAGATGATCTCCCAGGTCCGGCCGTCGTAGGTGATCTGGGTGACCCGGGTCTCCTGGCCCTTGCGGGCGAAGGAGTGGTTGACCTCGTCGGCGCCGATGAACTTGGAGTTGGCCTCGGAGGACGCGATGCGCTCCCAGGAGTACTCCTCTATCCGGATGCGCGCCTTCTTGATCGGCTCCTGGCTCGTCACGAAGTGGCGGGCGAGGTGGATGCCGAACTGCTCGGCGGACTCGATCCCGTACTTCTTGGCGAACGCGAAGACGGTGTTCTTCGTCGTGTCGGTGGGGAGGCAGTGGGCGTTCGAGCCGGTGAGGTGTACGTCGTCGAGGTCGCCGGAGAGGGCGACGGAGACGTTCAGGTCCTTGATGTGGTGGGTGTCGCCGTCCCGCGTGATCTTGACGACGCGGTTCTCTGCTTTGCCGTACTGGTTCTGGCCGAGAATCGTGGGCATGTCTGCTAGCTCCCTCGGTATACGGAGTAGCCGAACGGGTTGAGCAGCAGCGGTACGTGGTAATGCTCGCCCGGGGTGACGGCGAAAGTGATCGCCACCTCGGGGAAGAACGCACCGCTGTCCCTTACGCGGGGGGCGTCCTGCTGCGCCTCGGCTTGCTTCTTGAAACTGTGCTGATGGGAGAAGTACGTCTCGACCTGGAAGTCGAGTCGTACGTGGGTGGTGCCTTCCGGCAGCGCCGGCAAGTCCTTGCAGCGTCCGTCCGCGTCGGTGGCCGAACCGCCGAGCGCGACCCACTCCGCGTCGAAGCCGCCACGGGCCGCGAGCGTGACGGCCACGCCCTCGGCGGGGCGGCCGACGCTGGTGTCCAGGATGTGCGTGGACACCGAGGCCGTGGTGTCGGTGCTCATGCGGAGCTCTCTTCCTCGGAGGTCTCGGAGGTCTCTACGAGACGGGTCAGCCGGATTCGGTTGATCTTGCCCAGTTCGGTGCGGACGATCTCCCGCTCCGCCTCGGGCGAGTTCTCGATCCGCTCCCGGAGCGCGTCGCGCATCTGCTCGCCGGTCCTGCCGGTGGCGCAGATGAGGAAGACGTGACCGAACCTGTCCTGGTAGGCCAGGTTGAGGTCGAGCATCTCGGTCTTGAGCTGATCGGAGGCGCCGGCCATTCCGCTCTGTTCGCGGGAGGAGGTCGGGTCCCCTGCCTTCGGACGACCGATCGGCGGGTGCCCCGCCATCGCCTCGGCGAGGTCCTCGGCGGTCAGCTCGGCCATGGCGGCGTCACTGGCGAGGAAGAGAGCTTCGGCGGTGGAGTACGGGCGCTGGGCGAGGACCTTGCTCCCCCACGCCGAACTGGAACACACCTCGTGGAGCGCGGCGACGGCCTCGCTGTCCGCCGAGGTGTTGAACCGGGTGAGACCCGGTGTCGTACCTGAAGTCACGGGAAGCCTCCGTGGCTGTTTTTCGCTGTGCGTCGGACGGGCTGCGGATAGCTAACGCCCTCCACAACACAACGTCAACACTTTGTTGAAAACTCGGCCACGCAAAAGCCGTCGTCCCGACATCTGGACGACGGCTTGTGGTCTCAGGTGATCAACTAGTCGCCCTTGGCGGCCTTTTCCCTGTTCAGGGCGGTCTCCCTGTTGAGGTAGTTGTACACGGTGAAGCGGCTGACACCGAGTGCACCGGCCACCGTCTCCACTCCATGGCGCACCGAGAAGGCGCCGCGCGCCTCCAGCAGCCGTACCGCCTCCTGTTTGGCCTTGCGGTCGAGTTCGGCCAGCGGCACCCCGTGCCGCCGCTCCATCGCCGCGAGGATGTGATCGAGGGATTCGGACAGCTGGGGCAGCCGTACGGCGAGGACGTCCTCGCCCTCCCAGGACAGGACGACGTCGTCGGCCTCCGCCTGCGCGGGGACCAGCAGCTCGCCGCCCATGGCGTCGACCAGGGGCTTCACCGCCGCCACCAACGGGTGCTCGCTCACTTCTCCCCCTCACCGATCACATTGACCTGGAGCGAGACGCGGGTGGCGCCGGCCGCGAGCGACCTGCGCAGCAGCGAGTCGACCGCGGTGAGCACCGCGTCGGCGCCACCTTCCGCCGTATTGCCGAAGGGGCCGACATCGACCGCGTCCAGTTCGGCCGACTGGATGACCTCACGAGCTACGACCGCGTGCGCCGGGGCCTCGTCGAGGTCGAACGGCTCGGTCGTGAACTCCACTCTCAAACGCACCATGGCCCCAAACTACGGCCCCGATCCGGCCTGCGGCAGCCCCGGACCTGCGGGGACCTCTTGACAAGCGAGGCAACCCCCTTGCAACATTCCGTCAGACAGAAACTTACTTCCGCGATACGGAAGGAGCGCCGCCCCTCATGGCCCGCTTCTCAGTAGGCGCCGGCTCGGACCAGCGCTTCGATGTGAACCTGTCGATCCTCTTCACGGAACTCCCGCTCCTGGAGCGCCCCGCGGCCGCCGCCGCGGCGGGCTTCACCGCGGTCGAGCTGTGGTGGCCCTGGATCGACACCGCCACCCCCGAGCAGAGCGAGCTCGACGCCCTCAAGAAGGCTCTTGAGGACGCCGGCACCCAGCTGGTGGGACTGAACTTCTACGCCGGGCAGCTGCCCGGCCCGGACCGCGGGGCCCTCTCCGTACCGGGTGAGGAGTCGGACCGCTTCCGCGCCAACATCGAGGTGGCGGCCGACTTCGCCGCCTCGGTCGGCTGCAAGGCGCTCAACGCGCTCTACGGCAACCGTGTGGAGGGCGTCGCCCCCCGGATCCAGGACACCCTCGCCCTGGAGAACCTGGTCCTGGCCGCCCGCGCCGCCGACCGGGTGGGAGCGATCCTCCTCGTCGAGACCCTCAACAAGCCGGAGTCACCGCTCTACCCGCTGGTGAGCGCCCCCTCGGCCATCGAGGTCATCGACAAGGTCAACGCGGCCACCGGACTCGGCAACGCCAAGTTCCTCCTCGACATCTACCACCTGTCGATGAACGGCGAGGACGTCAGCCAGGTCATCGCGGAGTACGCGGCCAAGACCGGCCACGTCCAGATCGCGGACAACCCGGGCCGCGGCGCGCCGGGCACCGGCGACCTGCCCCTGGAGCAGCTCCTCGACGAGCTGAGGAAGGCCGGTTACGACGGCTGGATCGGCCTGGAGTACAAGGCCGCCGACGCCGCCGCCTCCTTCGAGTGGCTGCCCGCCGAAGCCCGCCCGGCCCGCTGACGCAGGCCCCCTCCCCCGTATCACCTTGTTTTGAGAGGCACCCTCATGAGCAATCTCGCTGACTCCTCCCAGCCCACCCGCCCGGCGATCGCATGGATCGGCCTCGGCATCATGGGCTCCCCCATGTCCGAGAACCTCATCAAGGCCGGCTACTCGGTCACCGGCTTCACCCTTGAGCAGGACAAGCTGGACCGCCTGACCGAGGCCGGCGGCACCTCCGCCGGATCGATCGCCGAGGCCGTCCAGGACGCCGACGTCATCATCACGATGGTGCCCGCCTCCCCGCAGGTCGAGGCCATCTCGTACGGCCCTGCCGGCATCCTGGAGAACGCCAAGCAGGGCGCGCTGATCGTCGACATGTCGTCGATCACCCCCCAGACCTCGGTCGACCTGGCCAAGAACGCCGCCGAGAAGGGCATCCGCGTCATCGACGCCCCGGTGTCCGGCGGCGAGGCCGGCGCCATCGAGGCGGTGCTCTCGATCATGGTCGGTGGCGAGCAGGCCGACTTCGACGAGGCCCTCCCGATCCTGGAGGCCCTCGGCAAGACCATCGTGCTCTGTGGCCCGCACGGCTCCGGCCAGACGGTGAAGGCCGCCAACCAGCTGATCGTCGCGGTCAACATCCAGGCCTGCGCCGAGGCCGTCGTCTTCCTCGAGAAGTCCGGCGTGAACCTCCAGGCCGCCCTGGACGTCCTCAACGGCGGTCTGGCCGGCTCGACCGTGCTGACCCGCAAGAAGGACAACTTCCTGAACCGGGACTTCAAGCCCGGCTTCCGGATCGACCTGCACCACAAGGACATGGGCATCGTCACCGACGCCGCCCGCAACGTCGGCGCGGCCCTCCCGGTCGGCGCGGTCGTCGCCCAGTTGGTCGCCTCGCTGCGCGCCCAGGGTGACGGCGGCCTGGACCACTCGGCCCTGCTGCGCGCCGTCGAGCGCCTCTCCGGCCAGCAGGTCTGACCCACCACCCCCTCGCGGGGCCCCCGGATTTCCGGTCGGCGGCGGCGCTGACAACCTGTCCTGTCGCGCCCAGGCGTCGCCGCCGACCGGAACACCACACTTCCTTTTCAACAAACTGTTGACGTCACGTTCGAGCCGAATTTACGCTCCTCGGACCGTCAGCAGAGCTCCCGTACGGAAGGTCACGATGTCGAAGCGCGTGCTTACGACCGAGTCCGGCGCCCCCGTCGCCGACAACCAGAACTCCGCCACCGCCGGCGTCGGTGGCCCGATCCTCCTCCAGGACCAGCACCTGCTGGAGAAGCTCGCGCGCTTCAACCGTGAGCGGATCCCGGAGCGCGTGGTCC
The DNA here is from genome assembly GCF_036634195.1 of Streptomyces sp. P9-A4. Classification (NCBI taxonomy): domain Bacteria; kingdom Bacillati; phylum Actinomycetota; class Actinomycetes; order Kitasatosporales; family Streptomycetaceae; genus Streptomyces; species Streptomyces sp. P9-A4. Next base: position 6,161,531 of record NZ_JAZIFY010000001.1, on the reverse strand, counting down.
ACGCCCGCGGCTCCGGCGCGTACGGCTACTTCGAGGTGACCGACGACGTCACCGCCTACACGAAGGCCGGCTTCCTCGGCGAGGTCGGCAAGAAGACCGAGACCTTCATCCGCTTCTCCACCGTGGCCGACTCGCTCGGCGGCGCGGACGCGGTGCGCGACCCCCGCGGTTTCGCCCTGAAGTTCTACACCGAAGAGGGCAACTACGACCTCGTCGGCAACAACACCCCGGTGTTCTTCATCAAGGACCCGATCAAGTTCCCCGACTTCATCCACTCCCAGAAGCGCGACCCCTTCACGGGCAAGCAGGAGGCGGACAACGTCTGGGACTTCTGGGCGCACGCCCCCGAGGCCACCCACCAGATCACCTGGCTCATGGGTGACCGCGGCATCCCGGCCTCGTACCGTCACATGAACGGCTACGGCTCCCACACCTACCAGTGGAGCAACGAGGCGGGCGAGGCCTTCTTCGTCAAGTACCACTTCAAGACGAACCAGGGCGTCCGCAGCCTCTCCGCCGACCAGGCCGCCGAGCTCGTCGGCAAGGACGCCAACTCGCACCAGACCGACCTGCTCCAGGCGATCGAGCGCGGTGTCAGCCCCTCCTGGACCCTCTACGTCCAGGTGATGCCGGCCACCGAGGCCGCGGACTACCGCTTCAACCCCTTCGACCTCACCAAGGTCTGGCCGCACAGCGACTACCCGCTGCAGCGCGTCGGCCGGCTGGTCCTCGACCGCAACCCGGACAACGTCTTCGCCGAGGTCGAGCAGGCCGCGTTCTCCCCGAACAACTTCGTCCCGGGCATCGGCCCCTCGCCGGACAAGATGCTCCAGGGCCGCCTGTTCGCTTACGCGGACGCCCACCGCTACCGCCTCGGCGTGAACCACACCCAGCTGCCGGTGAACGCCCCCAAGGCGACCGTGGCCGAGAACTACGGCCGCGACGGCGCCATGGCCACCCGCCAGGGCTCGCGCCACGACAAGAACTACGAGCCCAACTCGTACCAGGGCCCGGCCCAGACCGACGCGGCGCTCTCCGCCCCGCTCGCCGTCCACGGCTGGACCGGCACCCACGCGGCGCCCGCGCACACCAAGGACGACGACTTCTTCCAGGCCGGTGAGCTCTACCGCCTGATGTCCGAGGACGAGAAGGGCCGTCTGATCGCCAACATCGCCGGCGGTCTGTCCCAGGTGTCCCGCGAGGACGTCATCGAGAAGAACCTCGCGCACTTCGCCGCCGCCGACGCGGACTACGGCAAGCGCGTGGCCGAGGCGGTCCGCGCCCTGCGCGAGGACTGAACCTCAAGGAACACCCAGACTGCGTACGGCACCTGACGGGAGGTCAGTGCCGTACGTGGTCCGGATCGCCGGCCCGGATGAGGGGTGGCCGGTGGACCGGACAAGCGTGAGGACCGCGGCGGCGCCGAGCCAGTGCGGTGGTAAGGGCATGAGGCCCCCCTTCTTGACCTGAAAGAAGGGGTGCGCCGGCCGCCCGTCGGTGCCGCCGCGGTCCCAACGCCCCTCCTACGGGGGGGAACTTCCCCAAGACTCCGCCCGGCGGTGCGAACGTCCTGTCGCGCCGGCCTCGTACCGTCGGGCGGTCACTGGCTGGAGAGCGTGGAACCAGGTTTACGGTCCCTGGTTCCGCGCTCTTCTTCATTTCCGGGCTCTTCTTCGCTTCCGGGCGCTTCTTCGCTTCCGGGCGCTTCTTCGCTTCCGGGCGCTTCTTCGCTTCCGGGCTCCGCGGCGGGCCGCCGCGCCCCCCGGTCGGCCCACGCCAGCCCGAGCGTCACCGCGAGCGAGACGACGGCGAGCACCACCATCGCCGTGCGCGGGGACGTGTACTGCGCGAGGGTTCCGGCGAGCGCCGCGCTCACCCCCTGGAGGGCGATCATTCCGGAGGAGTGCAGACCGAGCGCGTGGCCGGACAGTTCCTCCGGCACGAGGGTCATCAGCCGCTCCTGGTGCAGGAGGCTCGCCCCGTACCCGACCGCCGAGACCGTCACCGCGAGCAGCGCCAGCGGCAGTGGCGGGTCGAGCGCGAACAGTAGGAAAGGCGCCGCCAGTTGCGCCTGGAGAGGGAAGCGGACGCGGCCCCGCAGCCGGGACGGCAGAAAGCGGCCGACGACGGTGTCCCCCACCAGCATCCCGAACGCCGCACAGGCGAAGAGCAGCCCGGCGCGCTCGGGGGCGTACGGCACGAAGAGCGACTCGCAGCCCACGATCAGGCCGTTGGGCACCCAGAGGGCCAGATAGGTCCGGCGGCGGGCGGGCAGGGACCACAGCCGCGCGTTGGTGCGCCAGGTCTCGGCGACCGAGGCCCGGCCCGCGGCGCGCGGCGGACGCGCCCCGAGGCCGAAGCGGGCGAGGAGCGCGGCGGCGAGGTAGAGCCCCGCGCCCACGAGGACCGTGCCGCGCGGCGAGAGCAGCGCGATCAGGACGCCGCCGGCGGCGAAGCCACCGATCTGGCTGATGCCGACGGCCATGTTGGTCACCGAGCGGCCCAGCAGGAACGCCTCGCGGGGCAGGATCTCGTTGAGGAGCCCGTACCGCACCCCGCCGCCGAGGGAGGCGGCGAGCCCCTCGGCGAAGAGGATCGCGAAGAACGCCCAGGTCGGCAGCCCGGGGATCGCCAGGGCGGCGGTGCCCAGGGCGAAGAAGAGCCCGATCCCGGCCATCGCGGCGCGCGGCGGCACCCGGTCGGCGGCGGAGAGCAGGGTGGTCGCGCCGAGCAGCTGGGCGAGCGAGGGCCCGAAGAGCGCGAGCGCCGCGAGGAACGGAGAGCCGGTCGCGCGGTAGACGAGCGTGGCGAGGCCGAGCCCGGCGACGGTCTGGGCGGCGATGTGCGCGGAACCGGTGAGGAAGAGCGGGGTGAACTCGGGGATCCGGAAGAGATCGCGGTAGCGGGGCATGCGGGGAGTCTCGGGCGCGGACCCGGGTCCCGATATTGTTTCGCGGAGAAGCGAAACGACGGGGGCCGGTATGGGCTGGTGGCAGATCGGCACGGACTCCCTCGCCGGGAGCAGATTCGTCGTCTCGCCGCTCGCCGAGACGGTCGCCGCGCTCCAGACCCTGCACGCGGCGACCGGCGCCCACCCGGGCGAGCGGGCCTGGCTGGCCGCCCGTCTGCCCGCCTACCGGGCCCGGCTGGCCGCCGAACCGCTCGACGCACTGCTCGTCCGGGCGGCCATCGGGCCCACCTGGAACGCCGACTTCCTGACGCCGACCCCGACGGGTGACCGCGAGCGGTCGTTCGAGGAGGAGGTCGAGGCGGTCCGTGTGGTCGAACCCGCCGACGCCGTACCGCAGTTGGAGGTCGCCGTCGGGGGTCCCGTACCGGAGCCGCTGCGGTCGGCGCGGGACCTGCCGCACCGGCTCGCCGGCGTCCTGGAGTGGGTGTGGCGGGAGACGGTGCTGCCTGACTGGGCGCGTCGGCGCCGGGTCCTTGAGGCCGACGTGGTGGCGCGGACCGCGCAGCTGGCGCGGGACGGCTGGGCGGCGGCGCTCGACGAGCTGTGCCCGGGGAAGATGCGCTGGCTGGGCGACGGGCGGCTTCAGGTCAACCCCCGCGCGTATCCGCCGAGACGGTTCGACGGCGGCCGGCTGCTCTTCGTCCCGGTGACACCGAACAAGGGCTGGGTGTCCTGGGAGGGCTCGGAACGGTCCGCGATCGTGTACGCGTGCTCCGGCGCCCTGACGGACGCGACGGGACCGGTCGTACCCGAGGCGCTCGGCGCGCTGCTCGGAACGGCGCGCGCCGGGGTCCTCGTACGGCTCGAATCGCCCAAGTCCACCAGCCAGTTGGTGGCGCTCACCGGTCAGGGCCTCGGCTCGGTGGGCCGCCATCTGAAGGTGCTGCTCGACGCCGGGCTCGTACGGCGGGGGCGGGCGGGCCGCTCGGTCCTGTACGAGTGGACGGAGGCGGGCGCGGTGCTCGTACGGGCACGGAAGGGGTGAGACCCCCGCCCCGGTGCTCGTCGGGGCGGGGGCCGCGTCACGGCTCCGTGATCAGACCTGGAGGGCCTTGATCGCGGTCGGCGCGTGGCCGGGCTCGGTGGCCAGGTCCTCGAACTCGGTGACGTCGCTCATGTCGACCGTCTTGCTCATCGCGATGTTCGTGATGCGCTCCAGGATGGCCTCGACGACGACCGGGACCTGGTGCTCGACGGCCAGCTTCTTGGCCTCCTCCAGCGCCTCGCCGAGCTTGTCCGGGTCGGTGACGCGGATGGCCTTGACTCCCAGACCCTCGGCGACCTTGACGTGGTCGACGCCGTAGACGCCGATCTCCGGGGTGTTGATGTTCTCGAACTCGAGGTTGACCTCGAAGTTGATCCCCAGACCGCCCTGCGCCTGACGGATCAGACCCAGGTAGGCGTTGTTCACGAGGACGTGGACGTAGGGAACCTTGTGCTGGGCGGCGACCGCCAGCTCCTCGATCATGAACTGGAAGTCGTAGTCGCCGGAGAGCGCGACGACCGGGGTGTCCGGGTCGGCGGTGGCGGCGCCGATCGCGGCCGGGATGGTCCAGCCGAGCGGGCCGGCCTGGCCGCAGTTGATCCAGTGGCGCGGCTTGTAGACGTGCAGGAACTGGGCCGCGGCGATCTGCGAGAGACCGATGGTGGTGACGTAGCGCGTGTCCGGGCCGAAGGCCTTGTTCATCTCCTCGTAGACGCGCTGCGGCTTCATCGGGATGTTGTCGAAGTGCGTACGGCGCTGGAGGGTGGCCTTGCGCTCCTGCGCGGAGGCGGCCCAGGCGGAGAAGTCCGGCAGCGTGCCGGCCGCCTTCAGCTCCTTGGCGATCTCGATGAAGAGCTCCAGGGCGACCTTGGCGTCGGAGGCGATGCCGTAGTCGGGGGCGAAGATCTTGCCGAGCTGGGTGGGCTCGATGTCGACGTGGACGAACTTCCGGCCCTTGGTGTACGCGTCCAGGTTGTAGCCCGTGTGGCGGTTGGCCCAGCGGTTGCCGATGCCGAGGACGAAGTCCGACTCCAGGAAGGTCGCGTTGCCGTAGCGGTGCGCGGTCTGGACGCCGACCATTCCGGCGGCCAGCTCGTGGTCGTCCGGGATGGTGCCCCAGCCCATCAGGGTGGAGATGACGGGGATGCCGGTCAGTTCGGCGAACTCGACGAGCAGGTCGGTGGCGTCGGCGTTGATGATGCCGCCGCCCGCGACGATCAGCGGGCGCTCGGACTCCAGGAGGAAGCTCAGCGCCTTCGCGGCCTGGGCGCGGCTGGCCCGCGGCTTGTAGACCGGCAGCGGCTCGTAGGTCTCCGGGTCGAACTCGATCTCGGTCAGCTGGACGTCGATCGGCAGGTCGATGAGGACCGGGCCCGGACGGCCGGAGCGCATCAGGTGGAAGGCCTGCTGGAAGACGCCCGGGACCTGCGCGGCCTCCAGGACGGTGGTCGCGGCCTTGGTGACCGGCTTGGCGATCGTGGCGATGTCGACGGCCTGGAAGTCCTCCTTGTGGAGCTTCGAGACCGGGGCCTGGCCGGTGATGCAGAGGATCGGGATCGAGTCCGCGATGGCCGAGTACAGGCCGGTGATCATGTCGGTTCCGGCGGGGCCGGAGGTACCGATGCAGACACCGATGTTGCCGGCCTTGGCACGGGTGTAGCCCTCGGCCATGTGGGACGCGCCCTCCACGTGGCGGGCCAGCGTGTGGCCGATGCCGCCGACGTTCTTGAGCTCGCGGTAGAAGGGGTTGATCGCCGCGCCGGGCACGCCGAACGCGGTGGTGACGCCTTCGCGCTTGAGGATCTCAACGGCCGCTGCGGCGGCGGTCATACGAGGCATGGGAGTGCTCCTGCTTCGGCCGGGCGGATCCAAGCCCACCGGTCGGCTCGGGGAGCCCGGACGGCTTGTTTCCGTAATGCGGAAATACTGTTCTGCTATACGGAAGCAATGTAGGTCGGGCTCCGGAGAACCGTCAAGAGAGGTCCGCGCAACGGACTGCCGCGGACCCACGGAAGTGGCCGAACACCCTCCCCCAGGCGTCCGATGGGTGGACGATGGGACCGAGCGACAGGGGGATGGTTGTGGGCGAGTCGGTACCGGTGCGCTGCCCGGAGTGCCTGCGGACGCAGGCGTACGCGGCACCCGTCTTTCCCTGCGCGTGCGGAAGCCCGGTGGCCCCGCCGGTGACGGCCGGCGCGACGGCGGAACCGATCACGCACCGCAACTGGACGGACGCATGGGTCGCGGTCCGCTGCGGAGCCTGCGGGCGCGAGGACGACTGGCCGCACCCGGAGGTGGGCTGCCCGTGCGGGACGGTACTGCGGGTGCCGGTACGGGCCATGGAGGAGGGAGCGGAGCCGGGGACGAGTCCCCACTCGGACTCGGGGTCGGGATCCCGTACGGGTACGGGATCTCTTACTGATACGGGTACGGGTACGGGCGCTGCCACCGGTACGCCCGGGGCCGGGACCGCCGGCCGGGCGGCGAGAGCGACCGGCTCGGAGTGGTTCGGGCCGGGCCCCGGGAACAGGCGCGACGCGCGCGCGGGTGGAGCGTCCGGTACGCCCGGCACATCGGGTTCCTCCGGCGCCGCGGGTACGACCGGGGGCATATCCGGGGACATATCCGGGGGTACGACCGGGGGCCCGACCGCTGCCGGACCCGCTCCCGGCGCAGCCCGTACGGGTTCCGGGTCGGGGTCCGGGTCACAGCCCGGCCCCGAGTCCGGGTCCGACCCCGCCCGGCCGCCCCGAGTCGCCCCGCCCCGGACGTTCGCCGAGCGCTACCCCGCGCACATCCCGCTGCCGCCCACCGCCCCGCGGCCCGCTCCGGTGCGCGGCGCCTTCCGGCCCGTGACCATCCGGACCTCGCGGGACGCGGTCGCCGCGGCGGCCGGGTATCTGCGCTGGCTCGGCTTCCGGGACGTGGTGCAGCCCGAGGACCGGCCTGCGTCCGGGGTGGATCTGCGGGCGCCGGGGCTCGTCGCGCAGGTCGACCCGAGCACCCGGCCCACAGGGCTGCGGGTGATCGAGTGCCTGTGGCTCAACGGGCTCAGCGCATCCGCCGTGAGTGTCTTCTTCTCGCTGGCGGGCTACACCCCGGAGGCACGTTCGCGCGCCGCCGAGATCGGGCTGCCGCTCTTCGTGCTCGACCTGACCGGCACCCCGCAGCCGGTGAACAACGCCGCCGACGAGCTGGCGGCGGGCGGCGCCTGATCCGGATCCGGCCATTCACGCGTGACGATCACGCTCTCCCGGGCAGAACACCCTCGGGGGTGGGCGTCATGCCGACGGCGATGTGGTGGTTCATCGGAGCGGCCTGCGGGCAACTGCTGCTCGGCGCCGTGCTGTTGCGAACGCGCAGCCGGGAAAGCGGAACGGACGATCCGCCTCCTCCGCAGGCCCTCGCGCTGCTGCGGGGCGGACGGCGGGCGGCCGTCACCGTGGCGCTGGTGGCACTGCACCAGCGCGGAGCGGTCGCGGCGGGCCGCAAACATACGATTCGGGCCAACGGCGGTCCCGGCCGGACCCGGGACCCCGTGCAGTTGGGCGTGCACGGGGCGCTCCACCGGGCGTTCCCGCTACGGGACCTCGTGGTGCGTCCCGAGGCGCGGCGGGCGGTGGACGCGCTGCGCGGGGAGCTGCGCGGGGCGGGGCTGTTGCTGCGGCCGGTGCGGCTGTGGACGGCGAGGGCGCTGCTCGGCTGCGTCCCGCTGACGGTGGCGGCGGGGGCGTACGCGACGGGCGCGCCGGGAGCCGGTCCGTCGGTGGCGCTCGTGACGGGGACGGTGCCGGTGCTCCTGGCGGTCGTACTGCTGCGGCTGCCACCGGCGACCCCGGCGGCGCGGCACCTCCTCGCCGGGCTGCGGGAGCGGTATCCGCTGCCCGCGCACCGACGCGAGGTGACGGACGGGTGGCTGGTCCAGCTGTACGTGGCGCTGTACGGCGATCCGGCGCTCGCGCTGTTCCTGCCGCGTTTCTCGCGGGACGGCGGGCTGCTGGACCGGCCCGGGGAGGTGGACCGGAACCGGCCTCCGGGAAACCGTGGACCGGATTCGGGCGACGGCCGGCGGTGAGGCCGCGCCATACTGTCGTATGCGCATCAGAGCGGCCGTACCGGCCGAACTCCCGCTGCTCCAGGACATCGAACGGGCGGCGGGCGAGCCGTTCCGCACCCTCGGGATGGCAGCGATCGCGGACGACGACCCGCTGCCCCTGGACGTCCTGGAGTCCTACCGCCGTGCCGGCCGGGCGTGGGTGGCGGTGGACGCCGCCGACCGCCCGGTCGCGTATCTGCTGACCGACACCGTCGACGGCGCCGCCCACATCGAGCAGGTGTCGGTGCATCCGGACGCCGCGCGCCGGGGCGTCGGCCGGGCGTTGATCGAGCACCTGGCGGCGAGCGCCGGGGAACAGGGCCTGGTGGCACTGACCCTGACGACGTTCACCGAGGTGCCGTGGAACGCCCCGTACTACTCGCGCCTCGGCTTCCGCCCGCTCACCGACTCCGACCCTGCCCTTACGGAGGGCCTGCGGGCGATCAGCCGGGCGGAAGCGGCCCACGGCCTCTCGGTCTGGCCCCGCGTGTGCATGCGCCGGGAGGTCGTCTAGGGCCTGTCCTCCGACCGGGTGGCCGCTGGCCGGGCGGTCGTCCGACCGGGGGGCCGCCTGGCCGGGCGGTCGTCCGGCCGGGTGGCCCCCCGGTCGCACCTCGTCCAGCCGCGCGGCGGTCCAGCCCGGGAGCCTCCTACGGCCTGTCCTCCCCGTACCTCTGCCGCAGTTCCACCTTCCGTACCTTCCCGCTCACCGTCATCGGGAACTCCGCGAGGATCTCCACCCTGCGGGGGATCTTGTAGTGGGCGAGGCGGTCGCGGCAGAAGGCGGTGATGTCGTCGAGGGTCGGTGGGGCGGCCGGGTCGCGCGGGATGACGCAGGCCAGGATCTCCTCGCCGTAGCGCTCGTCGGGGACGCCCACCACCTGGACGTCGGCGATCGCGGGGTGCCCGTAGAGGAACTCCTCGATCTCGCGCGGGTACACGTTCTCCCCGCCCCGGATGATCATGTCCTTGATGCGGCCGACGATCTGGACGTAGCCGTCGTCCCGCATCACCGCCAGGTCGCCCGTGTGCATCCAGCGGCCGGAGTCGATCGCCTCGGCGGTCTTCTCCGGCTCCTCCCAGTAGCCGAGCATCACGCTGTAGCCCCGGGTGCACAGCTCGCCCGCGGCGCCGCGTTCCACGGTCAGGCCGGTCGCCGGGTCGACGACCTTGACCTCGACGTGCGGCATGACCCGGCCGACGGTGCCCGTGCGGCGTTCCAGGTCGTCGTCGCGGCGGGTCTGGGTGGAGACGGGCGAGGTCTCGGTCATGCCGTAACAGATCGACACCTCCGCCATGTTCATCTCGGCGACCACCCGCTTCATCACCTCCACCGGGCACGGCGAACCCGCCATGATGCCGGTGCGGAGGGTGGAGAGGTCGTACGCGGCGAAGTCGGGGAGGTTCAGTTCCGCGATGAACATCGTCGGCACCCCGTACAGCGAGGTGCAGCGCTCCTCCTGGACGGCCCGGAGGGTGGCCGCCGGGTCGAACGACGGCGCGGGGATCACCATGCAGGCGCCGTGCGAGGTCGCCGCCAGGTTCCCCATCACCATGCCGAAGCAGTGGTAGAAGGGCACCGGGATGCAGATCCGGTCCTGCTCGCTGTAGGCGATCATCTCGCCCACGAAGTAACCGTTGTTGAGGATGTTGTGGTGGGAGAGGGTGGCCCCCTTGGGGAAGCCCGTCGTCCCCGAGGTGTACTGGATGTTGACGGGCTCGTCGCAGGACAGCGGCTCCGGTCTCAGCTCCCCCGGCGTACGCGCGAGGAAGGCGTCCCAGCCGGGGTCGCCGAAGTAGACCGCCTCCCTCAACTCCGGGCATTCTCCTGCGACTTCCTCGACCATCGACCGGTAGTCGCTGGTCTTGTGGGCGAGCGAGGCGAACAGCAGGCTGATGCCCGCCTGCCGGAGGACGTACGCCAACTCGTGGGAGCGGTAGGCCGGGTTGATGTTGACCATGACCGCGCCGATGCGGGCGGTGGCGTACTGGACGAGCACCCACTCGGCGCAGTTCACCGCCCAGATGCCGACCCGGTCACCCTTGCGGACCCCGCTGCCGAGCAGCGACCCCGCCAACCGGTCGACATCCTCGCCGAGTTGGGCGTACGTCCAGCGCCGGCCCGTCGGCACGTCGACGAGCGCCTCGCGCTCCGGCCAGGCGGTGACCGCCCGGTGCAGGTTGGCGCCGATGGTGTCGCCCAGGAGCGGTGTCCCCGACACCCCGTGGGCGTAGGCGAGTTCCCCGGCGGCGCTCATGCGAGGTCCCCTTCCGCGTACTCCGTGCCGCCGCCCTCGGCGGTGAGCCTGCGCAGCTCCACGCGCCGGATCTTTCCGGAGACGGTCTTGGGCAGCTCGGCGAACTCGATGCGCCGGACGCGCTTGTACGGGGCGAGGACCTCGCGCGAGTGGGCGAAGAGGACCTTCGCGGTCTCCGCGTTCGGCTCCCAGCCCGCCGCGAGGACGACGTACGCCTTCGGGACGGCGAGCCGCAGCGGGTCGGGCGCGGGGACGACGGCCGCCTCGGCGACGGCCTCGTGCTCCAGGAGGGCGCTCTCCAGCTCGAAGGGGCTGATCTTGTAGTCGGAGGCCTTGAACACGTCGTCGGCGCGCCCGATGTACGTGATGTAGCCGTCGGCGTCCCGGGAGCCGATGTCGCCGGTGCGGTAGTAGCCGCCCGCCATCGCCTCCGCCGTGCGCTCCGGGTCGCCGTGGTAGCCGGTCATCAGGCCCACCGGGTTGGCGGACAGGTCGAGACAGATCTCGCCCTCCTCCACGTCCGGCCGGCCGCTCACCGGGTCGACGAGGGTGACCCGGAAGCCGGGGCTCGGGCGCCCCATGGAGCCCTCCTTGAGGCGCTGGCCGGGGCTGTTGGAGACCTGGACGGCGGTCTCGGTCTGGCCGAAGCCGTCCCGGATGGTGACGCCCCAGGCACGCCGTACCGACTCGATGACCTCGGGGTTCAGGGGTTCACCGGCGGCGACGACCTCGCGCGGCGGGGTCTTGAGCTGGCTCAGGTCGGCCTGGATCAGCATCCGCCACACGGTCGGCGGGGCGCAGAAGCTGGTGACGCCGTTCCGGTCCATCTCGTCCATCAGCCGGGCCGGGTCGAAGCGCGTGTAGTTGTGGATGAAGACGGTCGCCTCCGCGTTCCACGGCGCGAAGAGGTTGGACCAGGCGTGCTTGGCCCAGCCGGGCGAGGAGATGTTGAGGTGCACGTCGCCGGGCTCGAGGCCGATCCAGTACATCGTCGAGAGGTGGCCGACGGGGTACGAGGTGTGGGTGTGCTCGACCAGTTTGGGCCGGGCGGTCGTGCCGGAGGTGAAGTACAGCATCAGGGTGTCGTCGGCGAGGGTGACGCCGTCGGGCTCGAACACGTCCGACTCGTCGGCGGCGTGCTCGTAGCCCAGCCAGCTCACCCCGTCGCCGCCGACCGCGATCCGTGTGTAGTCCCCGGGGACGTCGTCGAACTTCGCGGTGTCCTCGGCGCGCACGATGACATGCCGGGCCCGCCCCCGCTCGACGCGGTCCCGCAGGTCGGCGGGGCCGAGGAGCGGGGTGGCGGGGATGAGGACGGCGCGCAGCTTCATCGCGGCGAGCGCGGTCTCCCACAGCTCGGCCTGGTTGCCGAGCATGACGACGATCCGGTCGCCCGCGCGGACGCCCTGGGCCCGCAGCCAGTTCGCGACCCGGTTGGAGCGGGCGGACATCTCGGCGAAGCCGACCTTCGTCTCGGAGCCGTCCTCCTCGACGAGGTGCAGGGCGGTCCGGTCGTTGCCCTCGGCGATGACGTCGAACCAGTCGAGCGCCCAGTTGAACCGGTCGGACCGGGGCCAGGCGAAGCCCTCGTAGGCCGTCTCGTAGTCCTCGCGGTACTGGAGCAGGAAGTCCCGGGCGGCCCGGAACCTCTCCGTCGCGCTGGTCGCGCTGGTAGCCGTCATGCGTCCTCCTCATTGCGGGACCGGTCCCGGACATCGTGTAATCAGTGACCCAGGTCTCACTACCCCCGTTCGGGGGTGAAGGAGTGGTTCCGTGTCCGAGCGGATGGAAACGGTGGAGCTGCGTACGGCGCTGCTGCGGCTGCGGCGCGCCAGCGGGCTGCCCGTCGTCTTCGGCGGACTGCTCCAGGAGGGCCGCACGATGCGGATCGCCGAGCTGAGCGGGGCGGTGACGCCCGCGCTGTGCGGCCTCGCGATCTCGGCCGGCTCTGGCCTGGGCGGGAAGTGCCTGGCGCTGTCGCGGCCGTGCGCGGTCACGGACTACCGGTCGGCGCGGCACATCACCCACGAGTACGACCTCCCGGTCTCGGCGGAGGGCCTGCGCTCGGTGATCGCCGTCCCCGTCGTCGTACGGCGCAAGGTGCGTGGCGTGCTGTACGGGGCGCTGCGCGAGTCCCTGCCGATCGGCGAGCGCGTGTTCGACGCGGCGATGGCGGCGGCCCGCGATGTCGAGCAGGCCCTCGCGGTACGGGACCAGGCTCGGCAACTGCCCGCGCCGCCGGCCCCCGGACCTTCCTGGGAGGAGGTCCGCCAGGCGTACGGGGAGCTGCGCGAACTGGCCCCCCAGGTGGTCGACCCCGGCCTACGGGACCGCCTCCTGGCCGTCTGCGGCCGCCTCGAATCGGCCTCGGGCGCGGCTCCCACGACCCCCGGCGTCTCCCTGACCCCACGCGAGACGGACGTCCTGGCAGCGGTGGCCTCCGGCGCGACGAACGCGACGGCGGCCGACCGCCTGGGCCTCCGCCCGGAAACGGTGAAGGGCTACCTCCGCTCGGCGATGAGGAAGCTGGGCGCGCATACGCGGATGGAGGCGGTGGTGGCGGCGCGGCGGGCGGGGGCGCTGCCGTAAGGGTCGGGGCGGGGGGAGCCGGGGCGAATCCCGGTCGTCGCGGGCCGGGGCCGGGCAGTGCCGCGCCGACGTGCGCCGCCGGCATGCCCGGCGTCTCGTCACCGGTCCGCGTGGACGATGTCGTACCGGGTGCCCGCCGGGGTCATGAGCCGGAGGGTCCGCTCCGCCTCGGAGGCGAGGGCGGCGCGTGCCGCGCGCGGCACGCGTGCGAAGGGTTCGATGGTGAGCGTGGTGCGGTCCTTGCCCTCGTCGAGGTGCCAGAGTCCGGCGAGGAAGCCGTCGAGCAAGAAGACCCGGTGCGCCTGGTTGCCGGTCCAGCTGCGGGAGCGGTACTCGGCCGAGACGACCCGGGTGCGGTCCGCGTGCGAGAGGAGGAGGTTGTCGAACTCGGGCAGGAACCGGGGCGGGGCCGGGGTGTCCTCGTCGGGGCGGGGCGCGTCGGGCAGGTCGAAGAGTTCGGTGCCGTGCTCGTCCTGGAAGACGAGCAGTCCGGGCCGCAGCCGCTCGAAGGCGGGGCGGAGCCGGGTGAGACCGCACCAGGTCTGCATGTCCTTGACGGAGGCGGGACCGAAGGCGCCGAGGTAGCGCAGCACGGTCTCGTCGAGGCCGGCGGCGTCCCCCTCGGGCTCACCGAACCACACGTCGGCGGTGGTGAGCGCGACCTGCCCGCTGCGCCGCCAGAGCCCGCGCGGGGTGACCTGCACCATCAGCAGCAGACAGCGTGCGGCGATGCCGAGCGACTGCGGGTCGGCGTCCGGCCATTCCTGGAGCAGGTGCTCCCGCAGCGCCTTCAAGGTCCGGGGCTGCTCCTCGACGTACGCGGTCGCCAGGGCGGTGAGCCGGTCGAGGTCCACCCCGTCGAGCCCCTTGCGGAACATCTTCAGCTCCCGGTCGATGGCCCCAGCCTGGACGAGCCGGCGCAGCCCGACGGCGTCGCGGGGGGTGTGGGTGTGGACGGTGGACCGCAGGGAGACGATCCGGGCGACCCGCCGGGACTCCATCACGGCGGACAGGTCCTCGGGCCGGAACCCGTCGAGCCGGGCGGCCAGCGCGTAGTACGGGGGCTTCGTGTTCTGCGCCTGGAGCCCGACGAGGTGACCGACGGCCTCCTCGACACCGAGCGGGGCGGGGCGCAGGAGCAGCTGCCGGTCGAGGGTGGCACGGTTCAGGGCGCGGGAGCCGAGCGCGGGGTGGGTCGTCTTGAGGGCCATGACGAGCACGCTATCGAGGGATGAGGACAGGTTCCGTCCGCAACGAGAAGGCCGGGGGCGGGCTGAGCGGGGGCGAGGCCCGAGGCGACCCGCACGGACCTCACGGAACCCGACCGACGGAACCTCGCGAAACCTACGAGGGGGATTCACCCCATATATCCTGCTCTCGGCCCAAAGATCCAGGAGGTGTACGACGATGTCCGACCGCCGCCCCCGCCCGGCATGGCGCCGCCGGCCCGAACCGCCGCCCGCGGACTTGTCCGCACCTCCACCCCCGGAGCCGCGCGCGGAGGGGGAGCCGAGCGTGGTGCAGTCGACGCTGTACCGCGACGGGCACCGGGTCTCCTCCCCCACCACGCTCGCGGAGACCTTCCGCCAGCTGCGGGAGCACCCCGACGGCATGGCCTGGATCGGCCTGCAGCGCCCGACCGAGCAGGAACTCCACTCACTGGCGGCCGAGTTCGACCTCCATGAACTCGCGGTGGAGGACGCGATGGAGGCCCATCAGCGACCGAAGCTGGAACGGTACGGCGAGACGCTGTTCGTGGTCCTGCGGGCGGCCCGCTATCTGGACGCCCAGGAGGAGGTCGACTTCGGCGAGCTGCACGTCTTCGTGGGCCCGGACTTCCTGATCACGGTCCGCCACGGGGCGGCCCCGGACCTCTCGACGGCCCGGCAGCGCATGGAGCAGGATCCGGACCTCCTCGCGCTGGGCCCGGAGGCGGTGCTGTACGCGATCCTCGACGCGGTGGTCGACGGCTACGCGCCGGTGGTGGCGGGCGTCCAGAACGACATCGACGAGATCGAGACGGAGGTCTTCGGCGGCGACCCGGCGGTCTCCCGCCGCATCTACGAACTCTCCCGGGAAATGGTCGAGTTCCAGCGGGCGACCCGCCCGCTGGTGGGCATGCTGCACGGCCTGATGGCCGGCTTCGCCAAGTACGGCACGGACGAGGAACTCCAGCGCTACCTCCGAGACGTGGCCGACCACGTGACCCACACGAGCGAACGCGTCGACGGCTTCCGCCAGGCCCTCGCGGACATCCTCACGGTCAACGCGACCCTGGTCACCCAGCAGCAGAACGCGGAGATGCGGGCGCTGGCGGAGGCGGGCTTCGAACAGAACGAGGAGATCAAGAAGATCTCGGCCTGGGCGGCCATTCTGTTTGCACCCACGTTGGTGGGAACGATCTACGGGATGAACTTCGACCACATGCCGGAGCTGCACTGGGCGGGCGGGTATCCGTTCGCAATCCTGCTGATGGCAGGGGTGTGCACGGGGCTGTACTTCGTTTTCAAGCGGCGGCGCTGGCTATAGCCGACCTCCGCGATCACCTGATCCACTTCGCAAACACGAACACTTGAGAGGGGGCATTCGGTGTCCCTGGGGAGAATCTGGGGAGAATGCGCAGCGCTGGGGAGTGGACGCTTGCTGCCGCCGCCTGCAGTTCTGTGGCCACCACGGGAACGGCCGCACAGACGACGTTGCGAGTCGATGGTCACTGAGGGTGTCGAGCGAAGCCCTGCGTCCCGTGAATGCTGTCGACGTCGACTCAAGGCTCTGCGCACAGGGAGGGCCGGCTGGAACCCGAGGAGTGCGGCGGCTGTGGGAAGGGACTTCCCGTGCACAGCACGTACGAAGTGCTAGGTCGAGGTCCATGAAGACGGCAGGGTGACACAAGGGGGTGATGGAGCCGGCTACGAACGGGCTCCGGCCGACAGCAGGCGACTCTTCGCGATCTAGCCCGGCCGGCGGGCGTCGAGTTGTCCGACGGCACTACTGCGGAGGCCGACGCGATCATCCGGTGCGCCCGCTTCGGCCTAGGCCGTTTCCTTCGGATCATCTGATCGTTGGTTGATGTGTGTCGTTGACCGAGGCCCAGTGGACAAGGATCGAGCCATTGCTGCCGGATCGGACGCCGAAGCGGGGTGGGCGCTGGCGTGATCACCGGCAGGAGATCGACGCGATCGCGTTCAAGTACCGCACCGGGATCCCCTGGACGGACCTGCCGAGCACTTCGGCTCATGGAAGGGCCCACAACCGGCTGCGGAAGTGGGCCACCGACGGCACCTGGGAGAAGGTCTTCACTGCTCTGCTCGCCCAGGCGGACGCCGAAGGCGACCTCGACTGGATCGCCTCGGTCGACTCCACGATCGTCCGGGCTCATCAGCACGCTGCCGGGTCCCGTAAAAAGGGGCCCTGGCCGGCGAGCCGGATGGCCATGCCCTCGGACGGTCTCGCGGCGGGCTGACCACCAAGGTCCACCTCGCCGCGGACAGCCGCTGCCGGCCACTGGCGTTCGTCCTCACCCCAGGACAGGCCGGTGACGCGCCCGCGTTTCCTGACGTCATGGCCCGCTTACGGGTGCCGCGGCCGATCGGCCGGCCCAGGACCACCCCGGATGCGGTCCTGGCCGACAAGGCGTACTCGTCGCGCGCAATCCGAACCAGTCTGCGCCAGCGCGGGATTCGGGCGGTGATTCCGCAGCCTTCCGAGCAGACCGCGAACCGCAAACGGCGCGGCCTGCTCGGCGGCCGTCCGCCGGCCTTCGACCGCGAGGCATACAAGCAGCGCAACACCGTTGAGCGGTGCATCAACAGGCTCAAGCAGTGGCGCGGCCTTGCCACCCGCTACGACAAGACCGCCACCATCTACCTCGCCGGACTCCACCTCGCCGCCATCTTCATCTGGTCGGCGAGATGATCCGAGAGAAGCTGCCTAGTAGCCGAGGTCCTTCTGCTCGGCGATCAGGCGGCCGGCGATGTGCAGGTTCCCCTCGGAGTCGAGCACGGCGATGATCTTCTTCGTCGAGCCGTGGTGGGTCGTGAAGTAGATCTTGTCCGCCTCCTGCGAAGAGGAGTGGTTCGTGTTCACGGACAGCTCGATGCTCACCGGCGAGCTGATGAGCACGTCCTTCTTCGGCGAGGTCGGGTAGACCTGGTTCTGCCGCAGCTTGACGCGGCCGTGGGTGTCCCCCTCGTCCCAGTCAGACGCCACGCCGAGGTCGATGTCAGCCATGCGATTTCCCCTCCGGTTGCTGTGGACGAACTTTGCGGCCGGGCGCCACAGGACTTCCCGAGCCGAGCCCAGAACCTACGCAGTTTGTTCACATGACGGCTTCGCATCGCGGGACTATGACCAATTTCCGTCCTGCTTTGTCGTGAAGTGGCCTCAAGATGCTGGAGGTGCAAAAAGCCCGAAAAGACCGTGGCAGTTCTCGGGGGTAACGGATAGATCGACTCTCTCGGATCGCCCGGCTGACCCGGACAACAAGAAGCGCAAGGAAAACGAGGACGAGCCGCTCCGCAGGAAGCCCGACCTTCCCGTGGCCGACTGCGTCCAGCAGCTCCTCCAGGTGCCCACCGCACGCGCGGAGCTGACCGTTCTGCTGACCACGTCGGCCGTCCTGCGCCACGAACGACTCGCGCGCCGGACCACGCAACGCCGCTTCGGCGAGGACCCCGACACCGCCGCACGGTGTGGTGCTCCACGGGCTCGCCGGACGAGGAGGAACTGAACCGGACCTTCGCCGGGGTCGCCGAACCGGCGCCGCCCGCCTTCCACTTCGCGACACCGATCCCGTACCCGGCCCTCCAGATGATGTTCGACGACCTCATCCCGAAGGGCCTGCAGTGGTACTGGCGCGGCGACTTCTTCGACCGCGTCACCGACGGCGCGATCGACGTGCACCGCGCCTTCCTGGAGAACCTCCCCACCGAGCTCTCCACCATGCACCTGTACCCGGTCGACGGCGCGGCCCATTGCCCCGGCCCCATGGACACGGCCTGGGCCTACCGCGACGCGGTCTGGTCCGGCGTGATCGGCGGCACCAGCCCGCAGCCCTCCGACGCGGACCGCATCCGCGACTGGGCCGTCGGCTACTGGAACGCCCTGCACCCGCACTCGATGGGCGGCGCGTACGTGAACTTCCTCGGCGCCGACGAACCCGACGCCCGCGTCCGGGCCACCTACCGCGGACACTACGACCGGCTGGCCGACGTGAAGCGGACGTACGACCCGGACAACGTGTTCCGTCACAACCAGAACATCGGGCCGGCGGAGAGCTAGGAGAGCCGGGGGCTAGGGCCTGTCGTCAAATTCCCGTCGTCGCCCGAAGGGCGGCCCCGCGGCGTCTGGTGCGTGCTCTCGGCGTGCCGGGCGGAAGCCCTCGTACTGGACGTACTCGGGCTTTCGCCCGGTGCGGCGAGAGCGCGTGCCAGACGCCGCGGGGCAGGCGGGAGTGTGACGACAGGCCCTAGCGGCCCCGCAGGACCTCCTCGGCGATGATCCCCAGCCAGGCGCCGTGGGTGTACGGGACGGGCGGGTCCACCTCCAGGCCAAGCAGGGACAGCCCGTACGCGTAGTCCGACTCGTCCAGCCGCAGGGCCAGCAGCTCGTACGCCTCCCCGCACAGCCGGGCCGCCAGCGACGGGTCCGTGACCTCCAGGTAGTCCCGCAGGGCCTCCTCGTGGTCCTGGAACTCCACGCCGTGGTCCTGGGAGAACCAGCCGCCGAGCAGCTGCCCGAGCTCGGGGAACCGGGCCTGCCACTCCCAGCGGGTCTGCGGCGCCCCGGGCGGCGGCATGTCGCCCTCCGCGAGGCAGCGGCGCAGATGCCCGGCGACGGTGAGCAGCCAGGCCTGGATCTCGGCCCCGTCGAGCCCCGGGTCGGGCAGCGGGTACACCTCGCCCAGCCGAAGCAGCAGCGGCCCCGGAGGGTTGCGGGCGTACTCGCGCAGCTGGCTCTCGGCGATCCCGACCGCCCACGGCCTGCTGTGCCAGGTGTGGCGCAGGTACGCGGTCAGCGCCACGCTCGGCTTCTCCTCGGTGTCGTCGGCGCGCTGGCCGGCGTACGCGCGGAGGACCTGGTCCATCTCCCCGTACCGGGGGTCGTGCTGGAGCGGGGTCAGCGGCATGGGAGGCGGTCTCCTGTCACGGGTGGATCGGGAAGGTGGCGTGCACGGTGAACCCGAGCGGATGCTCCGGGTCGCGCTTCAGGATCACGCGGGCGGCCCGCACGTCCACCGGCCCGTGACCGGCCAGCATCTCCCCCTGGAGCAGCACCTGCCCGACCGGCTCGGGGCGGGACGGCCAGTACGCCTCGATGGTGAGCCGCGCGCGGTCCGGCCGGGTCAGCCACCGGTGCACCACCTGCTCGTTCTGCGTGACCACGGCCTGGGTGGCCCAGTGCGCGGTCTCCCGGTCCGGGTAGGCGGCGGAACGTGTCAGCACGGGGAGTGCCCCTCTCGGCCGGAGGTCCAGGAGCACGGGCCGTGCTCCTGGCGCAGGTGGGTGGTCAGGACCTCGGAGATCAGGGTCAGCCAGGCGGACCAGGACGTGTGGGAGCCGGAGCCGAGACCGAGCTCGTCGGCGAAGAAGCGGCGGAGGGTGGTGTCGTCCTGGAAGAGGGCGAGGGCTTCGGCGCATTCGGCGACGACGGGGGAGAACCGCCACGAGCACGCGCCGAGCGGGTGCCAAGTCGCGACGTACAGGCCGATGCCGTCCTCGTCGGACAGGTCCTCGTCCTCCAGGGCGATGCCGTCCTGGCCGAAGTAGAGGTCGAGCATGCCGGTCAGTTTCGGGAACCGCTGGCTCAGCTCCCACACGGTCGGCTCGGCGGCGGCGAGTTTCTGGTCGATGGAGGCCTGCCACGTGTCCACGTACGCGGCGATCTCCTGGAGTGCCGACGGCTCACCGCCGGGGCCGGACCGGGCGGCCAGCTCCCACAGGTCGTCGGGGACCCGCGAGGCCCCGACCGCTCCCGCCGCGACGGCATCGGCCAGCCCCCGCACCTCCTGCGCCGCCTCGTACACGTTCACGCCGCCCCGCTCCGACCGGTCCCAGAGCACCCGCAGCGGGGCCTGGAGCGCGGCCTCCCGCGCGGCCGGATCGGCGGGGATGCCGGGCGTGGCGCGGGAGAAGAAGGGCGCGAGAAGGGTACGCGCGGTCGCGTAGCGGAAGTGGACCTCGTGCACGGGCGATTCCTGACGGGCTAGGGCGAATCCGGGAAAGCGGTGACGACGATGAACGGGGGCTGGCGGTCGGGGGCGAGCTGAAGACGGACCTTCACATTGTGTACGGGGACGGGTGTGCCGTTGGGGCTGGTCACGGAGATGCCGGTGACCTGCGGGGTGAAGTCGATCGTGAAGGGATCCATCGGGATGGCGGCGTTCGGGTTGTCCTTGATCTTCTGAGCGATTTCGGCGGAGTGCTTGTCGATCGCTTCCTGGACGAATTGCTGTGCGGTGGTGAGGTCGGCGAACGAGGAGGCGGCGGGCGGGTTCGCGTCCCGCATGCGCCTCTGCAGCTGCTCCGGGGTGAGTCCCACGTGGCGGTCGATGGTGTGCGCCGACTGGTTGCCGACCTTCATGTCCTCCTGGTTGGCGAGGTCGATGGGGTACGGGTGGACGGTCTCCTGACCCGGTGCCACCGTCCAGTTGTGGTCCTTTCCGTACCCCTCGATGGAGCGGGCGCCCACCGTCTGCGCGCGGGCCTCCTCCGCCATGAAGCCGGGGACGCTCCGCCGGGCCTCGTCCAGGACGGGCCTGAGGTCGTTCAGTTGCCGGGCGAGGTCGTGCGTCTTGTTGTTGTACCGGTCCACGCCCGCGTTGAGCGCGCCCTCGTTCAGGTTGTCCAGGAAGTTCTTGGCGAGTCCCGCCGGGCCCGTGAGCAGGGAGCCGACGTCCTTCAGGAAGTTCTTGAAACTGTCCGACTTCGCCAGTTCCTTGGCCGCCTCGATGTACTCGTGCTCGATCACCTTGCGGGCGTCCCGCACCGCCGTGGCGAACGCGTCGAGGATGTCGGCGATCGCCCGCGCCTTGTCGACCAGGATCCGGAGCACCGGCTGCCGGGTCATATGGAGCGGGGGGTGCTTCCAGTCGTAGCCCTGGGCAACGGGGCTCGCGGCGCCCTTGCCCCAAGAGGCGGTCCCCCACAGGCTGGACGTGAACTGCTTCATCGCCGACTGCCATTCCGCCGCGGTGGCGTCGGGGTTCCTCAGGTAGTCGATCGCCGCGTCCAGGTCGGCGCCGGACTTCTCGGCGTCCTGCGCGACCTTCCGCCAGGCCGCCGCCACCAGCGGCAGTTCGATGTCGTCGCCGCCCGGGGTGATCTGACCGACCTTGCCATGGTGGAGGGCCTTTTCCATCGCCTCTCGGATCACCCACTGGATGGCGGTGCCGATGGCCCCGAGGACTTCGTTGATGATCCCCTCGGCGAAGTTGTCGCCGCCGCCGGTCCGCCAGCCGAGGAACGGCGCCTTCCCGTAGTCCGGCACGGTGCGTATGACGTCCGGTATCCGCTTCAGGCTGGTGGGGGCGCCCCAGGACGGGTGGGAGGCGTACTCGGCCGCGACGTAGTTGTTCGCGGTGATGGTCAGGCCGGTCGAGACGCCGCCGACGGCGACCACCGAGGCGGCCCACACGTCCAGGTAGCGGCCGGAGATGTCGTCGTACGCCCGCTCGAACGCCTCCGGGCCCGAGCCGACCCCGCACACGTGCTTGTGGCCCTCCAAGGTGTCCAGGAGGTGCCGGGGAGCCTTGTCGAAGGCCGTCTGGTGGTTGCGGATGAGGTACGAGGTGTACCAGACGTGCGTCGGGTCGACGTCGAAGCCGCTCGGGAACCCCCCCGGGTCCACGGACGGCTTGAGGTCCTGGACCTCTTTGTCCGGGTCGGGCGGCTTGGGTGTCTGGCCCTGGGAGATGTCCTTGCCCTGGGGGTCGTAGAGCTTCCCCGGGACGGGCGACGGAACCGCCGGCACGTTCGGCTGCCCGTTCCCGCTCCCGTTCCCACTACCCCCCGTGGGCGGCGGCGGAGTGGCCATCAGGCGGCCCCCCAGCCGCGCAGGACCGCCTGGTGGGCGGCCGAGTAGTTGGCGTGGGAGGTGGTCACCGAGGTGTGCAACCAGGCCTGCGTGGCCTTCAGGTCCTCCATGTCCTTGGCCCACCGGTCGAGGGTGATCACGAACTCCTCGCGGGCCTCGCCCTGCCAGCCGAGGACCACCCGTTCGGTGCGCTCGTACAGCTCGGCCAGTTGCTCGTTCAGCTTCCGGAGGATCTCCTCCAGCTCCCCGGACATCGCCTGTAACGCGGTGATGTCCACGGCTATCCGGTCGTCGCCCGCCATGTCCGCTCCTCCCCCTACACGTCTTCGATACGGCTGCGGGGGACGGGCGCGGACTCGGCGGCCGGAGCGCCCGGCGGCGGCGCCTGGAGGGCGTTCGCCTCCCGGGCCACGTCGATCTGGCCCTGGAGCTTCCGCAGCCGGGACAGCACCTCCAGCTCCTGTTCGCTGAACCCGTTCCGGCTGAACCGGACCGCCTCCTCCAGGAGCCGCAGGTGCTCCCGGATGCGTACGGCGTCCTGCGCGGCCTCGGTGTGGAGGGTCCGGTAGACGTCCCCGGTGGCGCCGCGCCAGCGGGCCTGGATCCGGTCGACGATCCCGTCCATCCGCCGGACCTGGTTGTCGAGATGCCGCTGCATGGAGTCCAGGTCGCCGGCCAGCTTGGCCAGCCCGTCGTCCTCGGGCACTCTCAGATCGGGATCCCCCGCTGCCATGGCAGCCCCGCCTCCCCGTCGGTCGCGCGACGATCCGCCGCACGCCCGGAACCTACAAGTAGGATTATGACAAAGGAAGTTGAGAAGCCGTCAGGACACCTGATCGTGATGGCGCGATTTGATCAGGCCTCTACGCTCCTCTCCTCGAAGGGCCACACGATCTCCACCCGGTTGTCCGGGTGTCCGACGGCTCCCGCCCACCGCCGGTGGACCATCCGGACCGGGCCCGCGAAGGCGAGGCCGTGGTCGGTGATCCAGGAGGCGGCGGAGTCGTACGCGGTGAGGATGGCGGGGAAGGCGGCGGCCTCGCCGGCGACCTCCACGCAGGCGGCGGAGTTCTCCGGGAGGTCCTTCACGTACGTGCCCTCCGGCAGCTCCTCCGCCGGCTGCGCGCCGTCCGTCCAGAACGGCAGGCACGCCTCGACGAGGGTCGCGTTCTCGTCGTCGCACAGGCCGTGGAAGCGGACGAACGCGGGCCCGGTGAACGTCAGCGGGCCGCGCCCGGCGAGGGTGTAGAGCTCCTGGTAGGCGGTGTGCAGGACGGTCTCGGCGTTATCGCCGCAGCCTGCCCCCTGACCCGCCGGGTTCAGTGGCCGCCCGTGCCGGACGAGAGTGGTGGAGGCGGAGCGCCAGGTGGATGTCCAGGGCGCCGGCCGGGGTGTTCCAGTCGGGGCCCAGGAGCTGCCCGACGCGGTCGAGGCGCTGAACGACGGTGTTCACGTGGACGTGGAGGGCGTCCTTCGCGCGGGAGGTTGGCCCCCTGGTCGTAGTAGGCGTGCAGGGGGCGCACCAGTTCGGTGCCGCGCTCGGTGTCGTAGGCGAGGACGGGGCCGAGAACACGCTCGACGTACGCGCCGACGTCGGCCCGGTGGTCTGCCTCCGGCCTGTCCGCGCCGCAGGCGGTCGGCCTTCTGGCCCGCTTGCTCCGGGCTCACAGCCCGGATGCCCCGCCTGCGCAGGACCTGGCGGATAGCCCGGGGCGAGTACGCCTTGCCTGCGATGACCGTGTCAGGCCTGACGCTGGGCTTGCCCCGGCGCCGGCCCGGGGCACCACACCACGACCGATGCAGCTGCCGACCTCCTCTAGATGACACCATCGATTCCCGACATGCGAGGTGGCTACGCCGCGCGACACGGGCAGCATTCGTGGCCTGCTCCTGACCAGCAACGATCCGCCCCCCAATCCAACTCCCGCTGGGGAGAATCTGGGGAGAATGCGCGGCGCTGGGGAGTGGACGCCTGCTGCCCCCTGCTTGCAGTTCTGCGGCCACCACGGGAACGGTCCCACAGGCAAGTGAGAGTCGGTGGTCACCGAGAGTGCCGGGCGAAGCCCTGCCGACCGATCCCTGGATGCTGTTGACTTCCACGCGGGGCATCGCACATAGGGAGGGCCGGTTGGAACCGAGGAGTGCAGCGGCTGCGGGAAGGGACTTCCCGTACACCGCACATACGACGTGCTACATCGAGGTCCACGAAGACGGCAGAGTGACACACGGGGCTGACCGTGCTGCCTACGAACGAGCTCCGGCCGGCAGCTCGCGGCTCTTCGCGGTCTGGCCCGGCGAGTGGTCCAGCCACCTGTTCGTGATCGACGACCTGGACGAGTACGCCAAGGCCCACGGCATCAAGCACGACGAGGAGCGGACCGGCCTCAAGGAGCACGTCCACGAGGTGCGGTGGGAGGAGACCTCGTACGGAAACGACAATCCCCGTAGCCCATGCCTGAGCATCGACGTCTCGCTGGACTGCGGCTGCGCGATCCACGACATCCGAACCTTCGCGGCCCAGATGAAGGCACAGAGGGGATGGGACGTCGCCACCAGCGTCGGCTGGGGCAGCAGCGGTGGACCCGAGGGAACGAAGTACGGAATGCGGGTCCGCCGCAAAAGCCTCGCCGGCTGAATCCAGCAGGCAGCCCAACGACAACGGGGGCACAGCGTGTGCTGTGCCCCCGCTCGCTCACGGCAAGGTGAGGTTTTCCGGGACGTACTCGGGGACCACGCCGAGCAGCGCGTCGACGGCTGCCCTGCCCTTGCCGCCGGCCTCGGGCATGAAGTGGGCGTAGTGGTCGAGGGTGATGGTCGGGCTGGAGTGGCCGAGCCATCGGGCGAGGGTGACCACTGACTCTCCGGCTTCAAGGATGATCGAGGCGTACGTGTGCCGAAGGACGTGGAAGCCGTCCTTGCGAGACGCCTTCCAGCTCCCGCCCTTCTCCCGCATGGGGATGACCCCGGCTGTCGCGAGCGCGGGCTTCCACACCTCGACGTTGAAAATGTTCGCCCGGATGGCGTTCCCGTACGTCGTGGTCAGGACAAGCGGGAGGGCT
The DNA here is from genome assembly GCF_036634195.1 of Streptomyces sp. P9-A4. NCBI lineage: Bacteria > Bacillati > Actinomycetota > Actinomycetes > Kitasatosporales > Streptomycetaceae > Streptomyces > Streptomyces sp. P9-A4. The sequence goes on along the minus strand of NZ_JAZIFY010000001.1, from coordinate 6,136,540 downwards.
CGTCTCCCGCTCGGGCTCCGGTCAGCCCCAAGGCAACTCGACCTCCACGGCCGGACACTGCGGGAAGTAGGCGGCCAGCTCTGCGGCGACCGAGCGGGGCATGTCGACGACACGCGTCTTCCCGCCCTTGGGCAGTGTGAAGTACAAGCGACCGTTGCGCAGTTGAACCTGCCGTCGCACGCGGATGACACCACGCTCGAAGTCGACGTCCTGCGGCGAGAGGCCGAAGACCTCGCCTTGACGTAGGCCGCACCCGAGGGCGAGAACCACCGCGATCCGGTAGCGCGGGTTGATGACGTCCCGTACGCACTGCGCGGTCTCCAGGGACCATGCTTCCCGCTGATCCTCGGGCGCCTTGGGCCAACGCACCGACTTGGCGCGCATGGGGTTGCGGACGAGCCGCTTGTCGTCGATCGCCGTCTCGAGGATGTTCGAGAGAGAGGTGAGGATCTGCCGGGCATACCGGGGTGCGCATTCGCCTTCGAGGGTGGCGATGTAGCCGCGCAGGACGGTTGCGGACACGTCCCTGAGCGCCACCTCGCCGAGGTGGGGAAAGGCCGTGAGCCGAACCTGAACGCCCCACCGTTCCAGGCGAACGTGATGCCTGACATCCACCCGCCGACCGAGGGCCTGGTGGCACCGGAACCCGTACGGTGCTGCCACGTGCAGGCGAAGGACTACGCCTGGTTCCAGGAGTCACTGGCCCACACCACGGCGGCCGGGTTCATGGCCTTCACGGGATCCGGCCACGCCACCGCCCGGCACCTGACCGATCGGCAGGGCCGCAAACGGTTCACCGGCCTCGAGCGCGCGGCCAGCATGAGCATCCAGGACGCCGCCCACACTCTCTTCGGTAACGAGTACGTCGGCACCGATCACGTCTTCCGTCTGAGCGGCCCTCGCGTCGAGGCGTTCTCCGGCGTGGACGCGGAGGTCTTCCGTCTGCTCGCCCGGGGCGACGTCGAGGAGTATCGCGCCCTCGTCCACGCGAGCCGCCACGTCCGCCCCCGCCTCACCTTCGACAAGGATTGGGGCGGCCCCGTCTCCGTCCATGCCGACGGATCGGTCCTCGCCCTGCGGCTGCTGCCGGGGCAGGACGAGGAGCCGCCTCCGGGCTCCCCGCGCTGACCTCGGAAGGCTGCAGGGACCGGCTCATCTCAGAGCCGGTCCCTGCGGCAGGACGACGTACACGCTGGCTCAGAGCGACGCCTCGGCTCCGAGGCTTCCGCCGCCGACGGCTCCCCTCAGCACGTGGGCGATCTCCTCGGGCTTGAGGTCGATGCCGTCGAGCCCCTCCAGGGTCAGTGGGACCTCCTCCAGCGCGTACTCGCCTCGGCCTTCGGCACTGAACTCGGGACCGGTGCGGTCGTCGAAGGACCAGGTCACGATGCGGGCGAGGTAGAAGAGCTGGCGCTCGTCGTCGGTCTCCATCGTGTGGAGGAGGCGGATGATGTCGGCCTTTCCCGCGATCTCCTCATGGATCTCCCGGTGGAGGGCGGCCTCCCGGGACGCGTCACTGGGCTCGACGCCGCCGCCGGGCAGAACCCAGTACTCGGGGATGCCAGGCTTGGTTCGGCGGATGACCAGCATCGTGTCGTCGGCGGTGACGAGGACGGCGCGGACTCGTTCGATCATTTCGGTTCGTCTCCTTGCTTGTTGACGGTCTCAGTGGAGCAGCCAGCCGCCGTCGACGTGAACGGACTGCCCCGTGATGAACGAGGCAGAGGGGCCCACGAGGAACGCCACCAGGGCTGCGACGTCCTCGGGCCGGCCACGGCGCGGGACGCACTGGCGCTTGATCTCGTCCTCTGGCCGCGCACGGTGCCGGGCGGGGAGGGCGTTCTCTGCCTCGACCTGGATGGCTCCGGGCAGGACCGTGTTGACGCAGATCCCGTACGGGCCCAGTTCCCGGGCGAGAGAGCGGGTCAGGCCCAGCAGCCCGGCTTTCGCGGTGCTGTACGCGACGAGGTTCGTCCGGCCGGCACGGGCGTTGACGCTGCCGATGTTCACGATCCGCCCCCAGCGGCGCTCGACCATGCCGGGCGTGAACGCGTGGCAGGTGCGGTAGTGGGCGGTGAGGTTCACGTCGAGGGAGTAGTTCCAGGCGGCTTCGTCGGTGTCCTGCCAGGCGACGCGGGGGTAGGAGCCGGCGTTGTTGACCAGGATGTCGACGGGCCCGATCTCGGTACGGACGAGGTCGGCCATGGTCCGGACGGAGCCAGGGTCGGTCAGGTCGGCGTTGACCGCGATCCCGGGGCTGCCCGCGCGTTCGAAGGCGGCGAGGAGGGCGTGGGCGTCGGGGTCCTGGCCCAGGTGGTTGATCGCCACGGTCGCTCCGGCGGCGGCGAGTGCCCGCCCGATCTCGGCCCCGATGCCGGTGGCGCCGCCGGTGACGAGGGCGTTGCGGCCCTGGAGCGGGCGGGTCTGGAGAGGGGTCTCAAGCAGATGCAGGGACATTGCTGCTCCGTTCACCAAGGTGGGGGTGAGGGGCCGACGTGGTGGTGAAGAAGGTGTCGAGCGTCGTGCGCGGGGCCTGGCTCTCGGCGAGTTTGATCAGGACGAGCAGGAGGTCGTGTCCGGACAGCCGGGAGGGCGGGATGACGCCGAGGATGCGCAGGGCGAGGAAGGCGTGGATCTCCTCCAGGCTGCTGCCGTTCTCTCCGCAGAGACCGTGCAGGGCGCGGGAGATGGCCGCGGTGCGGCCGGGGCCGGTGTTCCAGGAGTACCGGACGTCGATGTGCCGACTGCTCCGGTGCAGGTCCAGGTGTTCGATGCGCGGACGAGACAGGGGCGGCAGGGCGAGGCGAAGGGTGCGGGCGTACACGTCGGGCTGGTAAGCCGCTTGGGGGAGCGGCGGGGGGGAATCGACTGCGTAAAACGGCGTCACCGTGAAAGCATCGGAAACAAGCAAAGCCGCAGGTCAACGCACCTCATAGGGCAATCCTCACAGGTCAGCGCCCTGAGGGTGACGACTTCAAGAAGATCTCGGCCTGGGCCGCCATTCTCTTCGCGCCCACACTCGTGGGGACGATCTGCGGAATGAACTTCGACTCCATGCCGGAGCTGCACTGGACGGGTGGATATCCGTTCGCGATCGGCTTGATGGGGATTGTCTGTACCAGTTTGTACGTGATTTTCAAGCGGCGGGACTGGCTCTAGGGAACGAACAACCCCGCCCACAGCGCGCACGCACCTTGCTTCTGCATCTGCTGCACGAGCGTTGGGGAGGATGCGGGGAGAAGCGACTGGCCGTCCACGAGAGACAGACAGAGCCGACGCCCGTCACGGACAGTGAGATCGGCACAAGGCCGGGTCGGGGCGTCCGGCCCTCGCGGGCGCCGGGCACAACCCCACCGCAGCCACGCTCAGCTGGTACGTGTCACGAGCCAACCGTCCACTGTGGGGGGGGACATCGCCACGCTCACCGTCAGCCACGGTGGTGAGGCGGCCGTCGCTCAGGGTGTGGTGGGTGAGGAAGGTGCCGTGCCTGACGTTGCACCGGTCCTCGCCATCGGGGGTGAGGGTGTCGCCCCAGGGGTAGCGGCGACCGGGGTGCCCGCCCCTGGCCGCGTGCTCCCATTCGGCCTCGGTGGGCAGGCGGGCGCCGGCCCAGTGGCAGTAGGCGACGGCGTCGTCCCAGGACACGTGCACGACAGGGTGGTCCGGAACCTCCTCCCCATGGGAGAGGGAGCCGGCGGGGTGTGCCCAGTCGGCGCCGACGACGTCGAGCCACCAGGGGGTACGGGGAGCTTGCCCTCTGACGTCCCGGGCGCGGGCGCGCAGTGCGAGGTGGAAGACGGCGGACGAGCCGTAGCGCTCGGCGTCCGTGCGGTGGCCGGTCGCGGCGGCGAAGGCGGCGAACTGGGCGTTGGTGACCGTGGTGGCGGCGATGGCGAAGGGGGTGAGTTCCACCCGGTGCGACGGCTGCTCTCCGTCCGACGGGTAGCCCTCACCGAATCTGTCGCCCATCAGGAACTCTCCGCCGGGAAGGTTCACGAATCGGTCTCGGCGCCACCGCGCTGACCGCCCTCCCGGCCGCCGTCGCGGACGAGAGCATCGCCGTCCGGTGCCGGCACGGCGGCGCGGGCACCGACCAGGCCGCACCCTGGTTCACCGTGGTCAACACCGGGACGACAAACATCCCGTTGAGCCAGGTCAAGCTGTGCTACTACTTCAAGGCCGACCCCGGTGCCTCGTACAGCTACGCCTGCGACCGGGCCGTCAAGGGCTGCACGCATCAGACGGGTACGTTCGGCACGCCGGCCAACTCCACCGCCACGGCGGACCGGTACCTGGAGGCCGGGTTCACGGCGGGGGCCGGCTCCCTGGCACCGGGCGCCGACACCGGGGACGTACGGCTACGCTTCCACCGCTCCGACTGGCAGCCTCTCGACCGGTCCGACGACTACTCCTTCGGGCCCGCGCAGACCACGTACGGGAACTGGACCAAGGTCACCGCCACCATCGGCGGCGTTCAGGTCTGGGGCACCGCCCCCGCCGGCAACTTCCCAATCCTGGTGTCAAGGAGGATCGCGGAGGTTGTGCGCTTCGGGCTCCGCTCGCCAGCGGCAATTCGGATGATCGGCTGGCCGCAGAGTGTTCGGTGATCGTTTGCGGTCACAGTCAGCACCTCAGGCGGAGAAGATCGAGCAAGATCACGCCAATCACATAGCGCAGTGAGCCCGCGACATACAGTGACCGAGCGGGGGTGTCGGGCTGGGCCCAGGACCGATCACGGTCGCGGCAGTCTCAAGACCGTGCTCCCTCCCTACGTGTTACTGATCAGGAAGGCATCACATGGCTGAGAAGCGGCTGAAGTCCTGGGGCAACAACCGGGCCGGGCAGCTCGGCGACGGTACCTGGACCGACTTCCGTACCACCGCCACCACCGTGCTCGGACTGACCAGTGCCGAGGTGGTGAAGATCGCCGCAGGCGGCAGCGGTTCGGCCACCGGCCACGGGCTGGCGCTGCTGACCGACCGCACGGTGCAGTCCTGGGGCGCGAACGGTTCGGGGCAGCTCGGCGACGGCTCCGTGTTCAGCCACAACGCGCCCGGCCAGGTCGTCAACCTGTCCAACGCCACCGACATCGCCGGAGGCGGGAAGCACAGCCTGGCCCTGCTCGCCGACCAGACCGTCGTCGCCTGGGGCCAGAACAACTACGGCCAGCTGGGTAACGGCACCAACATGGACAGCAGCGTCCCGGTCCGGGTCGAGGGCCTGAACAAGGTGATCGCGATCGCCGCCGGGCTCAACCACAGCGTGGCCCTGCGCGAGGACGGCACCGTCTGGGCCTGGGGCTACAACATCAGCGGCCAGCTCGGCGACGGCACCTCCTCCAACAGGAACGTCCCCGCCCCCGTGAACGACCTGACCGGAGTCGCCGGGATCGCCGCCGGGGCCAACCACAACCTCGCCCTGGTCGGCCCGGCCAACGGCGGTGGCGTGGTGATGGCCTGGGGCTACAACGCCACCGGCCAACTCGGTGACAACAGCACCGTCAACCGCTATGCCCCGGTCAAGACCCAGGACACCTGGTCCGGCGAGGTCGTGCGGATCGCCGCCGGCTGCAACCACAGCCTGGCCGTCACCGGCACCACCAACACCCTCCACGCCTGGGGCCAGAACACCTCGGGCCAGCTCGGCGACGGCACCACCGACTACCGGATCACCCCGGTCCCGGTGCCGGGCCTGGCCGGCGTCCAGCTGGTCGCCGGAGGCCGCGAGCACACCATCGCCTTGCTCGGCGACAACACGGTCCGCTCCTGGGGCGCCAACGGCTCCGGCCAGCTCGGCAACGGCACCACCACCGACAGTCTCACCCCCGTGACCACCCTCACCGCACTGACCGGCGTCGACAAGATCGCCGCGCCGATCGGCGGCGACTTCAGCCTCGCCAACTAGCAGGCCCGCCCAACGGGCGGCGGGTCCGGAACTCGCCTCACACCACCCTCACGGCCGGAACGTCAGGTGGCCACCTCGGCAGGCGCTACGGCCTGGAAGAACGCTCCGTCGCGGATCATGGCCCACAGGACGTTGACGCGTCGGCGGGCGAGGGCGATCACAGCCTGCTTGTGTCTCTTGCCCTCCTTCCTCTCCCGGTCGTAGTACGCCTTCGAGACGGGGCAGAAGAACCCGCTGACCTTGGCGGAGAGGTAGAGGGCGCGTTGGAGGCCGCGGTGGTATCGGCGGGGCCTGGGCAGGTTGCCGCTGACCTTTCCGGAGTCCCAGGGGAGGACGCTGTCCGACGTCGTCGCCGAGTCCTTCCGGATCACACCCGCCGCCTGGATCTTCAGCCGCACCACCGTGACCGCCACCGGGTTGGGCGGACACCGGATCCCGGCCGGCTCCGACATCCTCGTCAGCCCGTACATCCTGCATCACCGGCCGGACCTGTTCCCCGACCCCGAGCGGTTCGACGCTGCGCCCGCACCACCAAGGTGCCACCGGAATCACGCACCCGTCGGCCGACGCCGACGCCGAGGGGGCCCGATGACCACCTCGCTGATCACCCCCCGAGTCGTGGTGCTCACGGCGCCGGGCGGACTGCCGCTGCTCGGCCACGCCCTGCCACTGCTGCGGGACCCGGTCGGGCTGCTGCAGTCGATCCAGCCCGCTCGGCGGCATCGCGCGCATCCGCGTCGGGCCGGTGCAGGTGTACGTGCTCAACTCCCCCGAGCTCGTACGGCAGGTGTTCGCCGCGGGATGTGGAGAGCTACCGCAAGGGCAGCTTCTACGAGAAGTGCCGAGCGGACCTACCGGGCCCTCGGCGTCGACGGGCACCTCAGCGCGGAGACCTTCGCGCGCATCGACCTCAACGGCGACGGCTTCGTCAGCGTCGACGAGTTCGTCAACGCGGCGCGTGACGTCTGGAGCAGCAACGACCCCAAGGCTGCCGGTGCGGTCATGTTCGGCCCGCTCAACTGAGACTCACCCGTCATGTCTCGGCGGCCTCGGCACACCCCGTGCGGAGGCCGTCGGCCCGTATCGGAAGTACTCGCCGCGGGCCGGTCGGCGCCGGGGTGGTGAAGGGCTTGGCGCCCGGGGCCGGCGGAAGCGGGTAACGTCCCACCGGTGAATCCGTAAATCACTTCACATCACCACCGGGAGAACCCGTGACCGACAGCAAGAACATCAACAACCCCGTGGGCCAGGGCGGCGGCCCGCGCAAGAAGCTCTCCCGCGCCGAACGGCAGAACAACGGTCCGCACCGCAACCGCGACCGCCAGGGTGCCGCCGACCAGAAGGCCGAGCTGGTGCGCAAGATGCGCGAGAAGGTGCACGCGGCCGAGGGCGCCGAGCAGGCGGACGAGGACACCGCAGCCGGCTGACGGACCCTGCCACGGGGCGGCATCTCACCCCGTCTCCTCGTCACCGCCGAAGGCCAGGGCGAAGATCCGGCGCCATCTCACCGGCGGTACGGGTACCGGGACGCCCGGACGGTCGCGGGGTACCAGGACCCGCAGCGCCCCCGGGCGCAGTGTGCACACCACCGGAGTGGGCATCCGCAGGGCCTCGCCGTCGACCGCCACCGGGATCTCGTCCGTCTCGGCGGTCACCTCGACCCGCTGTGCGCTCATGACGGTCAGCCCCGTGGACTGCGAGCCCCGTACGGCCAGGTCGGCGGCCTGAGCCGCGTCCTCCACCCGGATGCCGACCACGCCCAGCTCGCCGTCGTCGAGGCTGGACCGGCGGCCCGAGCCGCTGAGTTCGTCGGGTGAGACATACGGGTTGTTGCTGATCAGCAGCGCCTGCTGGGAGGAGAGCGCGGTGTCGTCGACCCGCGCGTCGAGCCGTCCCACCCCGTCGCCGAGCAGCAGGTCCGGCATCATGGCCAGCGCCGTGCCCGTCTTGTCGTCGCGGTACTCCGGGTGCTGGACGACATCGGCGTACACCCCGAAGGACACCGTGTTCACGAACGCCCGGCCGGACACGTCACCGAGGTCGATCCGCAGCTCCTCGCCGTCGGTCAGCGCGTCCAGGCAGCGGGACGGGTCCGAGCGGTCGAGGCCCAGGTCCATGGCGAAGTGGTTACGGGTACCGGCGGAGACCACCAGGAACGGCAGGTCGTGCTCGGCGGCGACCGCCGCGACCAGCGCCTGCGTACCGTCGCCGCCCGCGACCCCCAGCAGGTCCGCGCCCCCGGCCACCGCCTCCCTGGCCAGCTCGGCCACATCGGCGGGGGCGTCCGGGTCGAGCAGGATCACCCGCGCGCCGAGCCCCTCCGCCCGTTCCACCAGGTGGAAGCGGCCGACCTTCCCGCCCCCGGACTTCGGATTCATGATCAGGACCGGTCGTCCCGGCGGGGACGCGGGGGTCGCCCGCGACGACCTCTCCGGCCTCGATCTGCGCAGCGCCGCCCGTGCGCAGAGCAGCGCCACGGCCCAGCACAGGCACAGGAACACCGCTGTCAGCCACAGACCCTTGTAGGTGAAGAGCACCACGACGGCGATGGGGGCCGCCGCCGCGACGAGTGCCCCGAACAGCCGCACGGCCCCTCGGTGGGCCACGAACCACCACACACCCGCGGCGCAGGCGACGAGTCCGAGGAGTCCGGCCCCTACGACCAGCAGCCCGCCCTCCCCCACCGCCAGTACGAGCACGAGCAGCGAACCGACCACCGAGAGCAGGGCAAGACGCGCGAGCAGTCGCGCGACCCCACCGCCGTCGGAATCCGCCACGCGCGTACCGCCCCTGCCCATGGCGTCCTCTCCCTCTCACCGGCGGCGCCCGGACACGAGCCCCGCCCGAGCGCGGGCATCACCCGAATGCGAACCCCGCCCGGGACACCAGCCTGCACACTCCGGGGCGAGGCGGCATCCCGGTGGGGCCGTGGGTATGACACGGATGGCCGGAACGGCGGAGGGAGGGAAGGACGGACAGGCCGGGCGCGCGCCGCGCCGGAGCCCTCGTCCCTCGCCCCTCGCCCCTCGCCCCTCGCCCCTCGCTCAGATGACGCCCTGCGCCGCCATCGCCTCCGCGACCCGCAGGAATCCGGCCACGTTCGCGCCGAGCACGTAGTCGTCCGCGTTGCCGCCGTACGCCTCCGCCGTCGCCCGGCAGTCGGTGTGGACATCGCGCATGACGGCGGAGAGGCGGGCCTCGGTCTGCTCGAAGGTCCAGCTGTCGCGCGCCGCGTTCTGCTGCATCTCCAGGCCCGAGGTGGCCACGCCGCCCGCGTTCGCGGCCTTTCCGGGGCCGAAGAGGACGCCCGCCTCGCGGAACAGCTCCACCGCCTCGGGGGTGCAGGGCATGTTCGCGCCCTCGGCGACGGCGCGGACCCCGTTCTTGACCAGGGCCACGGCGTCCTCGCGGCGCACCTCGTTCTGGGTCGCGCAGGGCAGTGCGATGTCGCACGGCACGTCGTAGACCGTGCCCCGGTCCGAGAAGCGCGCGGCCGGCTTCGCCTCGGCGTAGTCGGAGATCCGGGCCCGGCGCACCTCCTTGAGGTCCTTGAGCAGCTCCAGGTCGATGCCGTCCTCGTCGACGAGGTAGCCGGAGGAGTCGCTGCACGCCACCACGCGACCGCCGAGGGCGTGGACCTTCTCCACGGCGTACACGGCCACGTTCCCGGAACCGGAGACGACCACCCGGCGCCCGTCGAATCCCTCCCCGCGTGTGGCGAGCATCTCCTGCGCGAAGTACACCGCGCCGTACCCGGTGGCCTCGGTGCGCACGTGCGAGCCGCCCCAGCCCACCGCCTTGCCGGTGAGGACGCCGGACTCGTAACGGTTGGTGATCCGCTTGTACTGGCCGAAGAGGTAGCCGATCTCGCGCCCGCCCACGCCGATGTCACCGGCCGGAACGTCGGTGTGCTCGCCCAGGTGTCGGTAGAGCTCGGTCATGAAGGACTGGCAGAACCGCATGACCTCACCGTCCGAGCGGCCCTTGGGGTCGAAGTCGGAGCCGCCCTTGCCGCCGCCGATCGCCATCCCGGTCAGCGCGTTCTTGAAGATCTGCTCGAAGCCGAGGAACTTCACGATGCCGAGGTTGACGCTCGGGTGGAAGCGGAGGCCGCCCTTGTACGGGCCGAGGGCGCTGCTGAACTCCACCCGGAAACCCCGGTTGACCCGCACCTTGCCCTGGTCGTCCACCCATGGGACCCGGAAGATCAGCTGCCGCTCGGGCTCGACCAGTCGTTCGAGGATGCCGGTCTCGGCGTACTCGGGGTGCCGTTCGAGGGCCGGGGCCAGGGAGTCGAGCACCTCGGCGGCCGCCTGGTGGAACTCCGCCTCCCCGGGGTTGCGCCGGCGGACCTCTTCGTAGACGGCCTCGATGTGTGAGCTGACGTTCATGGCGGAGTCTCGCCTTCCCTGTGTCCGATGGTTCCCTGGCTCCTGTCGCGCGATACGCGCATCTTGCCGGAGACCCGGCCCGAGCCGCCGAGGGGTCCGGCATCCGGTCCCCCACCGCCTCGGGCCACCGTCCCCTCGGGCCCCACCGCCCCAGGGGGCCGTCGCCTCGGACCGCCGCTCCCGGCCCCCCACCCGTCCCCGTCAGCGCGTCGTCGGTACGGTCGGCGCCGCCGCCCCGCGGTGCCTGATGTCGACGACCGCCGCCCTGGCCAGCGCCGCCGGGCTCAGGAAGCGCAGGGGGCCGATCAGCCGTGAGGCGAACAGGTACATGTGGCGTGCCACCGCCTCGTCGCGTGCCGCCGCCGAGAACACCAGCCGCTCCACGGGGTTGAACGGGCGCCCCTTCGCGAAGTCGGCGGCCAGGTACTGGTGCGGGCGCAGCCGGCGCCGGTGCACGCGCGCGTACCGCAGGAGCGACCGGTCGAGGTCGCCGCGACCGGCCGCCGCCGGGGCGACCTCCTCCGCCAGCCAGCGCGCGGACTGCAGGGCCCATCCGCATCCCACGCCCCACAGGGGGTCGCCGGTCAGGGCGGCGTCACCGACGAGCGCGAGGCCCGGCGCGGTCGGTTCGCGGCTGAGGAGCGGGTAGTCGATCGTGCCGATGATCTTCGATACGCGCTCGGCGGCGTCGACGGGCGGCGCTTCGGGCAGGGCGCGGACGAAGTCGAGGAAGCTGCCCTCCAGGTCCTCCCGGAAGGCCGGCAGGCGCGCCTTGTCCGGGAGGACGGCGAGGACGGTCACCCCGTCGTCGTTCGGGAAGGCGTACGCCATGTCGGGTTCGAGGAACCACGTCTGGCCGATCCCGCCGCGCAGCGGGAGGTCGCGGAAGTGGGCGAGATAGCCGAACCGTCCGTTCTCGTACGTCCGGGTGGGCAGTCCGGCGAACTTCGCCACGGGCGAGTCCTTGCCGTCGGCGCCGACCACGAGGCGGGCCCGGATCTCCCGCTCGCCCCCGGACGTCGACGCGCGCACCCCGGCCGTACGCCCCCGGTGCCCGTCCTCCCGGAGCAGCCCGGTCACCTGGTGGCCGAGGAGCAGATCGACGCCGGGGGTCTCCGCCGCGCGGGACCTGATGAGCGGATCGAGGACGCTGCGCCGGATGTTGTACGCGTGGGGCAGCTCGGGTCCGGTCGGCGCGGCCCTCGGTTCGATCCATCCCCAACGGGTGTACCAGCGGGCCTCGTTGCGGACGGCTCCGGCCTTCTCCAGGGCGGGCAGGAGGCCGAGTTCGTCCAGGACCGGGTGGGCGTTGGCCGTGAGGGAGTGGGTGCACAGCACCTTGTACGCGGCGGGGTCCGAGCGGCGTTCCAGCAGGGCGACGCGGACGCCTCGGCGGGCGAGCAGGATCGCCGCGGCGCTGCCGGCGAGGCCCGCTCCGCTGATGACGACGTCGTACTCGTCCCCCGCGGTCCCAGGCTTGGTCATGCGCTGATCTCCCCCTCGGCTCGGTGGCGCCGTCCGTAAGAACGGCGTGGTGCCCCAGAGCTGTCAGGAGCATGACCGATTGTCAAGAGCGGGGTCGGGTACAGCGCGGCCGGCCGGCCGGCCGTTCTTGCCGGTCGTCGGCAAGAACGGGGGCGCCCGGGTGCGCGTCAAGAACCTGTCAACGACCCGTACGAGACCCGTAGGTTCGCTGGCGGTGCGCCGGGAAGCCAGGTCGGCGCCCTGGCCCGAGGAGTACGCGGTGAACGACGACGAACCCGTCTTCAAGAAGAGCAAGTGGGGTGCGAACCGCTACTACTACAACCCCCGCAACCCCGTCGGCCTCGGCCTGATCATCGCCAGTTCGGTCTTCGCGATCCTCATGATCGTCCTGATGGAGAACCGCGCCGGCCCCTTCGAGCCCACGCCCGAGCCGACGTGGAGCCCCTCCTCGTACACCTACGATCCGTGGTTCCCGACGCCGTCACCGAAGCCTTCGTGAAGCCGCGACGCGGTCAGCTTGCCCGGCTTCGACGCGTCCGTCAGCGGCCCGGCTTCGACGCGTCCGCGAGTGCCTGGACGAGCGCGTCCACGGTGGGCGAGCCCGCCAGGCCCTCCGGGGTGGCGTAGACCCGGCAGGTGAGGCCGTAGCTCTCGGACGCGACGGGGAAGGGATCGCGGCCGTCGACACGGATGGTCGGCGAGCCGGGGAACCGCTGGGCGCGCGCCTGCTCCTCGGTCTCCACGGGGAGCAGGGTCACCTCCTGGCCCGCGTGCCCCGCGAGAACGAGTGCCCGGTCGAGCCGTTCCCTGATGGTGTGCCGGTTCGGGCAGCCCGCGAAGTAGAGCAGTTCGATGTCCACGGTCCCATGATGCCTCCACGCTGCCGACGGCCGCCCAGGAGTCAGAGTGCGGCCGGCGGCAGGCCCAGGTGGTCGGAGGTCGCCTGCGATCCGCCGGGCGCCCGCCGCGTCTTCATGGCCGAGCACCTCATCGCACGACGTCCCTGACGAACACCAGGGCGTCCATGGTCGGCAGGTGGGCCGGGTCCAGTGGGGCGTAGCCGAACCAGGGTGATTCGCGGGGCTCGGGCCGTGCGTCGGTCAGGGTGGCGGCGAGCCGGGACGTGTCGACGGCCGCGCGGTCCTCCGGGAGGGCGTACAGGAGTCCTTCGACGGTGTCCGGCGGCGGTGCGCCGACGCCCTGGTGCCGGATCGTGCCGAGGGCCGTGGCCACGAAGGCGTACTCCTCACCGAGCCGGGCGTTCACCAGCGCGCCCGCGCCCCACCACTCCAGCGGCGTCCCGCCGAACCGCATGCCGCTCTTCTCCCGCTGGAGATGGGTGTTGTGGCCGTGGACGAACACCGGGCCGCGGGCGGCGAGGGCGAGGAGGTTGTCGGCCATCATCCGGTCGCGCAGGCCCACCAGGCGGGTCAGCCGGGCCGGGGAGTCGTCGGCCATCCAGGAGTGGTAGCGCAGCAGGCCGGTGGCGGTGCGCCCGTACAGGCACGCCCGGTCCCACTCCCCCGGCGAGCTCTCCGCGATCAGGTGCGGTGTCCGCTCGTCGAGCAGCGCCACCAGATCGTCGGCGAGCAGCCGCAGCTCCCCGGCCTCGGCCGACCGTCCCACGGACCGGGCCGGGTCCATCATCGCTGCGGGTTCGGTCCACCGGTCGTCGGGCCCGAGCAGACGGTCGAGGGTCTCCGCCGTGCAGGGGAGCAGGTACGCGTCCACCCGGGCCGCGAGATAACCGTGGAGTGCGGTGAGGGCCTGCCGCGGAGCGGCGGCGGCGGTGATCTCCAGTGGGCCGTCGAAGCCGGCGAAGCGAAGCCTCTCGGAGGCGGGCCGGCCTTCGTTGTGGGCGCGCATCCAGCGCACGAGTTCGCGGTTGGCGGCGAAATCGCCCCAGCCGTGGCTGAACCCGTTCTCCATGACCTCGTCGAGGGTGCCGGCACCCGAGGTGACGTGGTCGTCCACGACCAGGCCCCGCAGGCAGTCGGTCTCCAGGGCGATCGTCCGGTGGCCCTCGTGCTCGACGAGGTAGCGGAACAGCTCGTTGCGCACGTCGAGGAGGGCGTCCTCGCCGTGGGTGGGCTCGCCGAGGGCGAGCAGCCGGGGCCGGGCGGGGAGCAGCCTCATGACGGCGGGGCCGTCGAAGGGAACGGAGAGAGGGGTGTCGGAAGCCATGACTTCAACCGTATCGTTGAAGCCTCGATGGAAACTTTTCCCGCGAAACGGGCGGTGTCATGGGGCAGAGCCTTCAAAACCCTCAAAGCCTTCAAAACCCTCAAAGCCTTCGAAGCCCACGCAGCGGTACGCGGCTCAGGCCGGTGGATCTGGCTCGCGCGCACGGCCTGTCCACACAGGCGGTCAGGAACTACGAGGAGGCCGGCATCCTCCCGGCCGCCGCCCGCACCCCCCACGGCTACCGCACCTACACGCCGCTGCACGCGGGCGCCCTGCGCGCCTTCCTCGCCCTGGTGCCCGGGCACGGCCACGGAACGGCGTCGGCGATCCTGCGGGCCGTGAACGAGGGCGCGGCCGACGAGGCCTTCCGTCTCATCGACGAGAGCCACGCCCAGCTTCTCGACGACCGACGCACCCTCCAGGCAGTGGAACGCGCACTCCGCGACCTGGACCCCACGGCGGCCGTGTCCGCCCCGGCCGTCTCGTCCCTGGCCGGGCCCGGCGGTGTGTTCATCGGGCCGCTCGCGGCGAAGCTCGGGATCCGGCCCGCGACGCTGCGCGTCTGGGAGCGGGCCGGGCTCGTGCGCCCGCGCCGTGACCCCCGGACCGGGTACCGGGTCTACGACGAGGCCGCTGTACGGGACGCCCGGCTGACCCACCAGCTGAGACGGGGCGGCCACCTGCTGGAGCAGATCGCCCCGCTGATCACCCAGGTGCGAACGGCGGGCGGGCTGGAGCCGCTGGAGGCCACCCTGCGCGACTGGCACGACCGGCTGTCCGCCCGGGCCCGGTCGATGCTGACCGGGGCGGCGGCACTGGAGGCGTACCTCCGCGAACGCGGCTGAGCGCCCGCCCGGTGTGACGACAGGCCCTGGAGTGCGGTCGTGCCGTCGTACAGCATCGGGCAGGCCGCTCGGCTGCTCGGAGTGAGTTCGGAGACCGTTCGTCGCTGGGCGGCCGGCGGTCGGCTGCGCGTGGACCGGGACGGTACGGGGAACCGCGTGATCGACGGGTCGAGCCACGCGCGCTTCGCCGGGGAGCGAGGCGCCGGTCCGCACGCGGTGCCCGAGGGCGAGGTGACCACCTCCGTGCGCAACTCGTTCGTGGGGATCGTGACGGCGGTACGGGTCGACGCCGTGGCCGCGCAGGTCGAGGTCCAGTCGGGGCCGCACCGGCTCGTCTGGCTCAGGGCCTCGGTGAGGGCGGCGGGCGTCGTCCGTCCGTTCCGTCGGCGCTTCCGTGCGACCTTCCGCGCACGACTCCGTCGCCGCCTCCGTCGGAACTCCTGGTGCGCTCACGGGCCGCGCGGCCCGCATCTCATATTCACGAGGCGAGTACGAGTCCGGACATGGTGGATGCCCGTGCAACCGGGGTGTCACCTTGGTGTGCGCGGGCGACCCGCGACGCCCGCGCCGCCGTTCGTCACTTCCTCCAACCCCTCTCTCATTCGCCATGGAGAGTCGCACGGGTTTGTTGCAGATGAGAGCCAGACCCCCCTACCGTGTCGCATATGCCGTCCGGGGCGGTACCCGAGCAGTGACCGGACAACATCTCCCTCACGTCCCCCAAGGAGTCACCCACCTCATGTCCCTCGCGCTCACCTTCACCAGACGCCGCACCGCCGCCGCCGTCCTCACCACGGCCCTCCTCGTCCCGCTCGCCGCCTGCGGCAACGACTCCGAGAAGGACACCGCGGGCTCCACCGCCCCCGGCTCCCCGCCCTCCGGCTCCGCGAGCGCCGCACCCGCCGCCGACCTGACGGTCCTCGCCGCGGCCTCCCTCACCGATGTCTTCAAGACCGCCGGTGCCGCGTACGAGAAGTCCCACCCCGGCACGAAGATCACCTTCTCCTTCGCCGGTTCCCAGGAGCTCGTCGCCCAGGTCGCCCAGGGGTCGCCCGCCGACGCCCTGGTCACCGCCGACACCAAGAGCATGGACAAGGTGAAGGGCGACACCGGCACCCCGACGGTCATCGCGAAGAACCGGCTCGTCATCGCCACCGGCGAGGGCAACCCGTTCAAGGTCGACGAGCTGAAGGACCTGGCCGACACCAAGCTGAAGGTCGTCCTCGCCGCGCCCGAGGTCCCGGCCGGCAAGTACAGCAAGAAGATCCTCGACGCCCAGAAGATCACGGTGAAGGCGGTCTCCCAGGAGCCCAACGTCCGTGCCGTCCTCAGCAAGGTCGAGCTGGGTGAGGCCGACGCGGGCCTCGTCTACAAGACGGACGCCGAGAGCGCCAAGGACAAGGTCGACGCCGTCGAGATCCCCGACGCGCAGAACGCCATCGCCGAGTACCCCGCCGCCACCGTCAAGGGCTCCGAGCACGCCGAGGCCGCCGCCGCCTTCGTCGCCTGGCTGTCCTCGCCCGAGGCGCAGAAGATCCTCCAGGACGCGGGCTTCCAGAAGCCGTAACGACGGATGACCGGCCGACCCGGCGACCGGCAGGCCGCTTGAGACGCCGCCACCTCCCGTGGCCAGGGGGCTGCCCGTTCCGGGTGGGGGGGACGGGCAGCCCCCTGGCGCCGTTCTCGCCGGACGGCCTGGTTTCCTACCTCGTACAGGACACCGTTCCCCTACGTCTTCCAGGACACGCGATGAAACGATCAGGCGTCCGCCGTACGCCCCGAGCCCGCACGCCCGTCACCCTCGTCGTGCCCGCGCTCCTCGCCGTGGCGTTCCTGACGCTCCCCCTGATCGGCGTCCTCGTACGGACCGAATGGGACGAACTCGCCGACCACCTCACCTCGCCCGGGACCGTCGAGGCGCTCCGTCTCTCGCTGATCGTGTCGTTCTGGGCCCTGGGACTCTCGCTGCTGCTCGGCGTCCCGCTCGCCTGGCTGCTCGCCCGCGTGCACTTCCCCGGCAAGGCGGTCGTGCGTTCCCTCGTCCTGCTGCCGATGGTGCTGCCGCCCACGGTCGGCGGTGTGGCCCTGCTGCTCGCCTTCGGCCGGCGCGGACTGCTGGGGCCGTGGCTTGAGGGCACCTTCGGCATCACCCTGCCGTTCCACACCTCGGGGGCCGTCCTCGCGGCCACCTTCGTCGCGATGCCCTTCCTCGTCATCAGCCTGGAGGGCGCCCTCGGCGGGCTGCGGCCCCGGTACGAGGAGACCGCCGCGTCTCTCGGCGCCCCGCCGGTACGGGTCTTCTTCACCGTCACCCTGCCGATGGTCGCGCCCGGTCTGATCGCGGGCGCGGCCCTCACCTGGGCGCGGGCGCTCGGCGAGTTCGGGGCCACCATCACCTTCGCGGGCAACCTGCCGGGGACCACGCAGACCCTGCCCCTCCAGGTCTATCTGCTGCTCCAGGACGAGCCGGAGGCCGCGACCTCCGTCTCCCTGCTGCTGCTCGCCATCGCGATGGCCGTCCTGATCGCCCTGCGCGGGCGCTGGACGGGGACCCCGGCCGACCGCCGTGCCCGCCGCCCCGCACCGGACACGGGTGACGAACTCGGCCCGGCCGCCCTGCCCGTACCGGTGACGCGGCCCTCGCCCGGCTTCTCTCCTGAAGCGGACAAACCGCAGGAGAAGCAGCCGTACGAGGAACAGCGCTGGGCCCTCCACGCCGACGTCACCGGCTTCACCCGGCTCACCCTCGACGCGGGACCCGGCACCACCATCGCCGTCGTCGGCCCCAACGGCGCGGGCAAGACCACCCTCCTGCGCGCCCTCCTCGGGCTCACCCCCCGCGCCCACGCCAGGCTCCGGCTCGGCGACACCGACGTCACCGACCTGCCCCCGCACCGGCGGCACGTCGCCTGGGTGCCCCAGGACGGCGCGCTCTTCCCGCACATGAGCGCCCTCGCGAACACCGCGTACGGGCTGCGCGCCCAGGGCGTCCCGCGTGCGGAGGCCCGACGGGAGGCGGGCACCTGGCTCGACCGGCTCGGCGTGGGCCATCTGGCGCACCGCCGGCCCGCGCAGCTCTCCGGCGGCCAGGCCCAACGCGTCGCCCTCGCGCGGGCGCTGGCCGCGCGGCCCCGGCTGCTCGTCCTCGACGAGCCGCTCGCCGCGCTCGACCAGACGACCCGGGCGCATGTACGGCACACCCTGCGCACCCATCTCGCCGGTTTCGGCGGGGTCTGCCTCATCGTCACCCACGACCCGGTCGAGGCCGTGTCCCTGGCGCAGCGCGTCCTGGTGCTCGACGAGGGGCGCGCCCTCCAGGACGACTCGCCCACCGAGGTGACCCGGCACCCCCGGTCGCCCTGGGTCGCCCGGATGCTCGGGCGCAACGCCTGGCCGGGAACGGCGACCCCGGAGGGCCTCTCCCTCGACGGGGGCGGGACGCTCGTCGCCGCCGAACCGCCGGCGGCGGGCACCCCGGCCCTGGCGATCGTCGCGCCCGAGGCGGTGTCGCTGCACCGGGAGCGGCCCGGCGGCAGCCCCCGTAACGTCTGGCCCGGCACCGTACGGGAGATCACGACGAGCGGCAGCAGGCTGCGGGTGCTGGTCGCCTCGGACCTGGCGCCCGATCTCGTCGCCGAGATCACCCCGCAGGCGGCGGCCGAACTCGGTCTCGCCGACGGGGTGTCCGTGTGGACCAGCGTGAAGGCGACCGAGGCGACGATCGTTCCGCTGTGACCGCGTGAACGACCCCGGCGTCGTACGGAGACCGCGCGAAGGGCCGGGGCGCTCGGGCGCCGGTGCGGAGGGTGGCGCCGAATGAGTGGACTCGCCGGGGAGCGGCCCGGGCAGGGGGTCTTCGTCGCGGGGTGCCGGTGGTGATGTTGCGGTCCGTGACCGTGACAGTGACCCGGAAGAGGCGCTCCGCCGTGCGACGTACCCGACGTACCCGACGTACCCCCTCTCGCAGATTGTTCGCCGCGACGCTGCTCGTGGCGTCGGTGCTGGCCCCGATGACGGCGGGCCCCGCCGTACCCGCGCAGGCCGTGCCCGCCCACCCCGTCCATGCCGTGACCGGCGAGGGCTACGGCGAGGACGACCTCTCCTCCGGCGGGTTCGGCCCGGAGCTGACCGCCCGTCTGGACCGGACGATCGAGGACGTCCGCAGGAAGGCGGGCATCCCCGGTGTCGTCGTCGGGCTGTGGATGCCCGGCAAGGGAAGGTACGTGCGCGCCACCGGCGTCGCCGACACCCGTACCGGGCAGCCGATGCGCGTCGACACCCGTATCCGGATCGGCAGCGAGACCAAGACGTTCACGGTGACCGCGCTGCTCGAGCTCGTGGACGAAGGGAGGATCCGGCTGGACGACCCGATCTCGGACTACATCCGGGGCGTCCCCAACGGGGACAACATCACACTGCGCCATCTCGCGGAGATGCGCAGCGGGTTGTTCCCCTACACCGCCGACCCCGACTTCGTCCACGATCTGCTGAGCCGGCCGGAGCGCCCGTTCAACCCGTGGGAGGCGGTCTCCTACGGGTACCGGCACGCGAACACCTTCGCTCCGGGCGCGAAGTTCCAGTACTCCAACAGCAATCTGGTGCTGCTCGGACTGGTCGTCGAGAAGGTCGGCGGCCGGCCGCTCGGCGCATTCCTCCACGAGCGGGTGGTCCGCCCGGCCGGGCTGCGGCACACGTTCCTCCCGAAGGGCGCCGAGTTCCCCGAGCCGCACGCGCACGGGTACACCGACCAGACGCTGAGCGGCGAGGTCGCTGACGCCACGGACTGGAACCCCAGTTGGGCCTGGGCGGCCGGCGGGATGATCTCGGACCTGCGCGACCTGCGCCGCTGGGCCAAGGTCCTCGCCACCGGGGAGCTGCTGAGTCCCGCGGTCCAGGCGCAGCGGCTCAAGACGCTGCCGACCGGTTTCCCGGGCACCAGCTACGGCCTCGGGATCCTTGAGACGAACGGGTGGATCGGGCACAACGGCTCGATCCCGGGGTACGAGACCGTGACGGTCTATCTGCCCTCGCAGAAGGCCACCCTGGTCGTCATGATCAACACGGACAGCCTCAGCGAGGGCCAGGAGCCGTCGACGCTGCTCGCCCGCGCGATCACCTCGGTCGTCACCCCGAAGAACGTCTATGCCGGCGGGATCACCCCGCGCTAGGCGGTCGGAGCCGGGCTCACGACCTCGCGACGAGGATCGGGGCAAGGGGGAAACCCTTCTCTCGCCACTTCTAACGTATAGCGCATGGGGGGCCTTGCGGCAAGGCCCCCTTCGTACCGCAGAATCGCTGGTCTCAGCCCGGCCGGGCCCCTCCCGGCCCGGCCGCCGGCCTTGCCTGCAGATACGGGAGATTCACGAAGTGCATCTGATTTCGTCGGTGGACACGTCGTACGGCACCAGTGCGTTCGACCTTCCCGACCGGTTGTCCTCCAAGGCCGATCCGGCCCTGATCGCCCGCGACGAGAAGCACTTCGCGGCCGTCGAGGAGAGCCTCCGTCAGGCGATCGACGAACTGTCCGACCGGCTCGACGCCACGCGCAGGGCGCCCGGCGGCGCCGGCCGGGAGGCAATGGACCGGGACGCGGAGATCCACCGCCTCACCGGCCGCCTGCGCACCCTGCGCCGCTTCGGTCTCGATCTGTGCCTCGGGCACATCGTCGCCGCGGACGACCCCGAGCCCGTGTACATCGGACGCCTCGGGCTCACGGACAGCACCGGCCGCCGGCTGCTGCTCGACTGGCGCTCGCCCGCCGCCGAGCCCTTCTTCGCCGCGACCCACGCCGGCCCGATGGGGCTCGCCAGCCGCCGCAGGTACCGCTGGGCCGACGGCCGCGTCAACGACTACTGGGACGAGGTGTTCACCGCCGACGGCCTCGAAGGGCACGCGGCGCTCGACGACCAGTCCGCGTTCATCGCCGGCCTGGGCGCCAGCCGTTCGCCCCGCATGCGGGACGTGCTCGGCACCATCCAGGCCGACCAGGACGCCATCATCCGGGCCGGCTCGCGCGGCACTCTCGTCGTCGACGGCGGTCCCGGTACGGGCAAGACGGTGGTCGCCCTGCACCGCTCGGCCCACCTCCTCTACTCGGACCCCCGGCTCGGGCACCGCAAGGGCGGCGTGCTGTTCGTCGGACCCCACCAGCCCTATCTGGCGTACGTCGCCGACGTGCTGCCCAGCCTCGGCGAGGAGGGCGTGCAGACCTGCACCGTGCGGGACCTCGTCGCCGAGGGGGCCCGCGCGGCGGCCGAGACCGACCCCGAGGTGGCCCGGCTGAAGTCGTCCGCGGACATGGTCCG
The DNA here is from genome assembly GCF_036634195.1 of Streptomyces sp. P9-A4. Lineage (NCBI taxonomy): Bacteria > Bacillati > Actinomycetota > Actinomycetes > Kitasatosporales > Streptomycetaceae > Streptomyces > Streptomyces sp. P9-A4. Next base: position 6,115,426 of record NZ_JAZIFY010000001.1, on the reverse strand, counting down.
GGCGATCGAGACGGCCGTCCGTTTCTACGAGGAGCCGCCCGCCCGGGGGATGACGGTGTCGACCGACTGGGCCGACATCCGGCTGAGCGCGGACGACTGGGCCGAGGCCTTCGACGCGCCGGAGTCCGGTACGCCGCACAACGAGGCGCGCGAGCAGATCTGGGAGGAACTGGCCACGATCCTGCTGGCCAAGGTCGACGGCGAGATCCCCTTCCACCTGTTCCTGCGGTCCCTGCGGCAGGACGAGGAACTGGTCAGGGAGGTGCACGGGGCGTGGCCGCTGCTGGAGGCCGCCGACCTGGTCGGGGACCTGTGGTCGGTGCCCGCGTATCTCCGCAGGTGCGCCCCCTGGCTCGACCGCGAGGAGGTGGCGCTGCTCCGGCGCACGGACGCGCGGGCGTGGACGGTGTCGGACCTGCCCCTCCTCGACGCGGCGCGGCAGCGGCTCGGCGATCCCGAGGCGGCCGTACGCCGGAGGCGGCAGCAGGCCGCCCTCGCGGCGGAGCGGGCCCGCATGGCCGATGTCATCGACAACGTCCTCGCGGCCGACGAGGACGGCGAGGGCGCGGTGACGATGCTGCGCGGGCAGGACCTGAAGGACAGTCTGGTCGACGAGTCGGCGGTCGCCGGGGCCGAACCGGACCTGCTCGCGGGCCCGTTCGCGCACGTGGTCGTCGACGAGGCGCAGGAGCTGACGGACGCGGAGTGGCAGATGCTGCTCCTGCGCTGCCCGTCCCGCAGCTTCACCATCGTCGGTGACCGCGCCCAGACGCGGCACGGTTTCACCGAGTCGTGGCAGGAGCGGCTCGAAAGGGTCGGGCTCGACCGGATCACCGTGGCGTCCCTGAGCATCAACTACCGGACGCCGGAGGAGGTCATGGCGGAGGCCGAGCCGGCCATCCGGGCGGCGCTCCCGGACGCGAACGTGCCGACGTCCGTGCGCAGCGGCGGCGTCCCGGTCGTCCACGGTTCGGTCGCGGAGCGCGACGGCATCCTCGACGACTGGCTGGCCGCGCACGCGGACGGGATCGCCTGTGTCATCGGTGACCCCGGCTTCCGGGGGTCGGCGCGGGTCCGCTCGCTGACGCCTTCGTTGTCGAAGGGCCTGGAGTTCGACCTGGTCGTGCTCGTCGACCCGGAGCGGTTCGGTGAGGGCATCGAGGGCGCGGTCGACCGCTATGTCGCGATGACCAGGGCGACCCGGCAGCTCGTCGTCCTCAGGAGCGCGTGAGGGCTCCGGGGTCTGGCGCCGTGGGGCGAACCGGGCCCGTGCGTGGGCGCGCCACGGCGGTTCCTGCGATCAGATGACGTATCGATAGGTTCCATGACTCCTACATGCGAGCCCGTGCCCACCTCCGTTCCCCGTGACCCACGTGACCTCCGGGACGCACGTGACGCTCGTGACGCTCGTGACACGGTCGTTCCCGGTGGGGAGTGCCCCGAGGTCGCGTCGCTGGTCATGCCGTATCTGCGGATCATCCGTTCCGTGCTGCCGGCCGCCGAGGCGGAACGGTTCTTCATGCGGGCGCTCGCCGCGCACGAGGAGGAACGTCGACGTGCCGGAGCACCTCAGCTGGGGTTCAGCGCGTACCTCTGGGACGGTCTCGGCGGGACGTGGGGCGGGTCGCTGGCGCAGACCTCCGCGTGGGAGGCGATGCAGGCGATCCGCCATGTCGTCCGCAAGGCCCCCCGTGCCGACCTCGCCGCCTATCTGCACCTCGGACTGCGGCTGAGCGGCGAGACCCAGGTGCCCGTGGGCGCCTGACGGCGGACGGCCGGCCGTCGGCGCCAGACCGGTCGCCGGACGGCCGACCCCGCTCCCGGGAACCTTCCGCCTCTCCTCCCCGCATCCCGCCCGCCCTGGTCGATCCTCCAGCGCGTCCGCCCGCCGGGCGGCGATCTTCCGGGTTCCGAACCAGTCGTCCGGCCCGCCCCCACCGGGACGGCGGGGCCCTGGAGATCGCGGCGACCCGCACCCTCGCCCAGCTGTCCCGGTTCGGGCGGGCGTACGTCGTGCTGGGGCGCGCGGGGCCCGGACGTCGCTCCGGGCGGACCCGCGCGTAGCGTGAGGTCGTAGGCTCCGTCGTCTCTCATCACTGGAGATCCGCCTGTGTCCAGCGCCGCCCCGACCCGTACCGCCGTCGTCGAGTCCCTCATGCAACGCTTCCCCGGAATCCCTCCGGAGGCCGTGTTCAAGGAGGACCTGCTGCGCGGCGGGCTCGCCTTCGACCCGTCCGCGCTGAGCGGCAACGAGGGGGGCGAGGTGAAGCCGAAGTCGTACTTCATCTTCTCCTTCGACCACCGCACGCTGCCGGAGCTCGGGGAGGCGGCGCTGAACCGTCCGCCGGAGGAGATCGTGCTGACCGGCGGTCCGTACGGGCTGCGGCGCACGGTGGTGTCGGTGCGGGTCAACCCCTCGTCCCCGTATCGGGTGGCGCCGGACGGCGACGGCGCGCTCGCGCTCTTCCTCGACGGGGTGAGGATCGCGGACGTCGGTCTGCCGCCGATGCCGGAGTACTACCGGCACCCGCTGGCGAACGGCAAGTCCGTGATGGAGGTCGCGCCGACCATCCAGTGGGGGTACCTCATCTACCTCACGGTCTTCCGGGTCTGCCAGTACTTCGGTGCCAAGGAGGAGTGCCAGTACTGCGACATCAACCACAACTGGCGCCAGCACAAGGCGGCGGGCCGCCCGTACACCGGGGTGAAGCCGGTGGACGAGGTCCTGGAGGCGCTGGAGATCATCGACCGCCACGACACCGCCCGTACCTCAACCGCGTACACCCTGACCGGTGGGGCGGTCACCTCCAAGGTCGGCGGGAAGGACGAGGCCGACTTCTACGGGCAGTACGCGCGCGCGATCGAGGAGCGTTTCCCCGGCCGCTGGATCGGCAAGGTCGTCGCCCAGGCCCTGCCGAAGGAGGACGTGCAGCGCTTCCACGACTACGGCATCCGGATCTACCACCCCAACTACGAGGTGTGGGACCGGCGGCTGTTCGAGCTGTACTGCCCCGGCAAGGAGCGTTACATCGGCCGGGACGAGTGGCACCGCCGGATCCTGGACTCGGCGGAGGTCTTCGGGCCGCGCAACGTCATCCCGAACTTCGTCGCGGGTGTCGAGATGGCGCGCCCGTCCGGCTTCCTGACGGTGGACGAGGCCATCGCCTCCACCCGGGAGGGCCTGCGGTTCTTCATGTCGCGCGGGATCACGCCCCGGTTCACCACCTGGTGTCCGGAGCCGACGACGCCGCTGGGCCGGGAGAACCCGGACGGCGCCCCGCTCGAATACCACCTGGGTCTCCTTGAGGCGTACACGGCGACGCTGGAGGAGTACGGGCTGACCGCCCCGCCCGGGTACGGGCCCGCGGGTCCCGGCCGGGCGGTGTTCTCGGTCAGCTCGTTCATGGACGCGCTGCCGCCCGCTCCGGGCGAGTGAGACGAAGGAGAGCCGGTGCCCCGCGGGGCACCGGCTCTCCTTCGTGTACGGGGTCAGGCGGCGAGTTCCGCCTCGTGCTCCGCCTCGGCGGTGGCGGCCGGCTTGGCGTCCCGCATCACCAGGGTGGCGAGGACCGCCGCCGCGAGGACGCCGATCGCGCTGATGGTGAAGGTGGTCGTCATCGAGGAGGTGAAGGCCTCCCGGGCGGCGGCGATCAGACCGGGGTCGCCCTGGGCGGCGGCCAGCGCGCCGCCGATCGACTGCTTGGCCTGCTCGGGGGCGCCGGCCGGCATCTCGGCGGAGAAGGTGCTCGTGAGGAGCGAGCCGAGGATGGCGATGCCGAGCGCCGTACCGGCCTGCTGGATGGTGTCGTTCAGGGCCGAGCCGACGCCCGCCTTCTCCTCGGGGATGGCGCTCATCAGGGCGCCGACGGCGGCCGGCATCGCGAGGCCGGCGCCGAGGCCGAGGAGGCCGAGGGCGATGGCCGGGACGGTGAAGCCGGACTCCGCGTCGACCGTGGTCAGCACCCCGAACGCGGCGGCCAGGCTTCCCCGAGCCGAGCCGCGCGATCGACACCGTCCTGTCGTACGTCATCGGCATGAGCACCACGGAGGCCGCCTGGCTCACCACGGTCGCCCGCTCCGGGGACTCGGAGGCGGATTTCATCGCGCGGCTGATGCCCGCCGCACAGCAGGCGGCGGCCGGCCACGACCACCTCGCCGAGGCCTACACGGAGGCCGCCGCCCAGGTGACGGTGGACCCGGTCGCCATCAGGGACGAGAAGTTCGCCTACGGCCTGGAAGTGGTCCTGGACGGGCTGGAGATGCGACTGCGGGGGTGAGGGGACGGGGGCCTCTCAGGAGGGGCCTCTCAGGGGGCACCCCGAGGCCCCCGCAGCCCACGCGGCCCCCGAGGAGACCGAGGAGGCCGTCCGGGTCAGACGCGCAGTTCCCTCGCCTCGAAGCGACCGTCACCCAGGACCAGCACGAAGGAGACCTGCTGCCCCTCGGAGAGACCGCGCTCCCCGCCCTCGATGTCCTCGGCCCTGAAATAGACCTGCTCCTCGGAGCCCACGGGGACGACGAATCCGTAGCCGCCGGCGCGGTTGAAGGAATGCACGAACCCTATGCTTCTGCCCTCCACGGCGGCCTCCTCGTCGTCACCGGCGACGCGGCCGAGGGGAAGGGGGCCCATGCTCGGCCGCATCCGCGTCTCAGAGGAGATGTACCCCGCCGGCCCGCGGTTCGCCCGTCGTGGGGGCGCCCCGGGTCACGTACCGGACACTCCCCACCGTCTCGTACAATGTTCAACAGAGGCCTGGTGCCGGAGATCCCCCGTGTCCGGCACCAGGCCTCGTCGACTTCTCCCCCGGCGGCCTCAGACCGCCCGGCCGCCCGGATACGCGATCCTCGCCGCGATCCGCGCGATGCGCCGCGCCGGCTCCTCGCCAGGCGCTGCGCCCCTTCGATGAGGCCCCCGAGATGCCGACGGGGTACGCCGGGATGATCGGGCCTCGCGAGACCCCTCCCGAAATCCCTCATGAGTCGACCAATCAACCGCTCCCTGACCGAAATTCGATCAATCGACACTTGTGCATTGACTCGATCATCGGACCCACCTAGCTTCTGGCGGCACCAGACCACGAGAAAGGTGTCGCTACATGACCATGGAGGCATCCCCGCGGCGCAGAGCGGCCGTCGGCGGGCTCGTCGCCGTCGCGCTCGCCCTCTCCGGCGGCGTCGCCCTCACCGCCGCGCCCGCCTCGGCCGCCGGGAGCACCACGTACGTGGACTGCTCGCGCCCGGCCCCGGGCGACGGCGGCCAGGCCGCGCCGTTCAACAGCGTCGCCCAGGCCAACGGCAGGACGTACGCGGCCGGTGACACGCTCGCCTTCGCGGCCGGCACCACCTGCACCGGCTCCCTCGCCCCCAAGGGCAGCGGCACCGCCACCGCGCCCATCACGCTCACCGGCTACGGCACCGGGGCGCTGCCCGTGCTCGACGGCGGCGGCGCCCAGGACGTGGTCTCGCTGACCAACCAGGACCACTGGCGGATCACCGGCCTCAAGCTCACCAACCCCGCCGCGACGCTCGCGCGGCGCGCCGGGCTGCGGATCTCCGCCACCGACGGGACGGCGCACCGGGGCTTCGACATCGGCTCCCTCGTCATCGACCGGGTCGCCGGGCAGACCAGCAAGAACAGCCCGACCACCGAGGACTTCGTCCAGTCCGCGGGCGTCGTCACGGGCGCGAGCGGCACCGGCTCGACGCTCCACGACGTCCACGTCCATGACAACCAGGTGAGCAACACCGGCGGGGGCGGCCTCAAGATCCGCGTCGGCGCGATGGCCGTCAAGGGCTCCGGGGTCCTCATCGAGAACAACGTGATCAAGGACGTCGGCGGCGACGGCATCATCGCCAGCTACGCCGACGCGCCGATGATCCAGTACAACAACGCCTCCGGAGTCGGCAACGGCGTCTACCCGTTCTCCGGGGGCAACTTCGCCGGCATCTGGGTGCTGGGCGACCGCGACCCGACCATCCAGAAGAACGCGGTGTACGGGATCACCCGGATGTCCGTGGCCGACAGCCAGGCGTTCGACTGCGACTGGGGCAACACCGGCACCTGCACCATCCAGTACAACTACAGCCGCGACAACATCGGCGGCTTCTTCCTCGACTGCGACGGGTGCGGCACCATCGGCGGCGCCCAGCAGGTCATCCGCTACAACATCTCCGAGAACGACTGCCGGATGAGCAGCGTCAGCGCGGGCCGGTCTGCGCTGCACCTGTACAACAACGTCTTCTACTGCACGGACAGGAAGTTCAGCATCACACTGCCCGACGAGAGCGTCGTCGAGAACAACATCTGGGTGGGCACCACCGACTCCCGGCTGCCCACCGGAGCGGGGATCTCCTGGCTCTGGAACGTCTTCCAGGGGGTGCCGAGGCCGACCGCCAACGGCATCGTCGGCGACCCGGGGTTCGTGAACCCCGGCAGCGGCGGCGACACGATCCGGTCGGTGGACGGCTACAGGCTGCGCGCCACCTCGCCCGCCCTCGGCAACGGCTCGGTGATCAGCGGCAACGGCGGCCGTGACTACTGGGGGAACCCGGTCTCGTCGACGTCCAAGCCGCACCGGGGCGCGTACAACGGGCCGGGGTTGTAGACCGGCACCACTGCCCGGCCCGGCCCGGCCCGGCCCGGCTCGGCTCGGCTCGGCTCGGCACAAGGAGGTGCCACGGCGCGCCGTCGCTCCCGTAAGCACCCGGTCGGGGGTGGGGCCGGGGGGAGACGGCGGTGCGCCGTGGCACCGGTCTTGGGGGTGCGGGTTACGAGGCGATGCTCGGGTCCGGGCCGAGGGCGGCGGCCTCTCCTCCGAGGACGTCGGCGGCGCTCGCGGGGCCGGGCTCGTCGGGGCGGACCACGCAGGAGAGGGCGGTGGCCTGGCGGAGGGTCTCCGTCAGGTTCTGCCAGTCGAGCGCGGGCCGGGTGTCGGGGCGGCCGTGGACGAGGGAGGCGTTCCAGCGCATCCGGGGCACGCCCGGCAGCGGGCGCAGTCCCCCCGCCTCCTGGTGGGAGGCGGCGAGGGCCATGGGGAGCATGGCGCAGCCCAGGCCGGACTGGGTGGCGGCGCGCACGCCGGCCATGGAGCCGAGCTCGTGGATCTCGGGAGGGCTGTCGCAGCGCAGGCGGAGGAACTCGGGCAGCCAGCGCTGCGAGGGACAGTCGGGGTCGGCGATGACGACCTGGCGGCCGAGGTTGCCGCGTCGTTGTCCGACGCTCGTGACGGGTACGAACTCGACTTCCTGGAGGCGTACTTCGGTGAGTTCGTCGGGGCGTTCGGTGTGCAGCTGGTCGGCTAAGAGGGCGGCCGGGTCGTCGGCGTCGACCACGGTGAGGACAAGAGCCCCGTCGATCGCTCCGGACCGGAAGGCGTCGTGGACCTCGGCGGTCCCCATCACGCGCAGGGCGAGCTGGACGCCGGAGAGCAGCCGCCGCCCGAGTTGGGTGACCCGGGCGAGCTGCTGCCCGTACGCCAGGGCGGGGACGATCCCGACGGTCAGCCTGGGCGGGTTGGCCGCGGGCCGGCGCAGGGCGGTCTCCATCTCGCTGACGAGGGTGAGGATCTGGCGTGCGTAGTCACGCAGGACGGTTCCGGAGTGGGTGAGCCGGACACCGTTGGGAAGCCGCTCGAAGACGGGTTCGCCCACCTGCCTCTCCAGGGCACGCATCTGTGCCGTGACGCTGGACTGCGAGTACCCGAGGCGTCGCGCCGCCTGGGTGAACGACCCGGTCAGGGTCACCTCACGGAAGGTCCGAAGGGTTCTTGCGTCGATGTCCACGTGAATTCCCCCCTGCCGCGCAGGCGGCAGTTCCTCGCACCAGGCGGTTGGTCGGCCACCCGCTTCGATCGCCCCAGTCGGTCTGTCTCACAACCGCCGCAGGGGTGCCGGACGCGTTCGCGCCCGGCACCCCTGCTCGGCCGCGAAAACTCTACTCGGCGAGGTGGGCCGGGACCAACGGAAAGTCCAAGTCCGGCTGCGCAACGTGATTGAAGAAGTTCGACAGCACGTTCAGCGCGACGTGGCCGACGATCTCCGCGATCTCGGCGTCGGTCACGCCGGCGGCGCGGGCGTCGGTGAGGGACTCGTCGGTGACACGGCCTCCGGTGGCCATGACGGCGCCGGCGAAGCGGAGCACCTGGTCCATGTGCGGGTCGCCCGCGTCGGTGCCGCGGCGGGTGTCGAGCAGTTCCTGCTCGCTCAGGCCGACCTTGCCGCCGCGCAGGGTGTGCGCGGAGACGCAGTACGTGCAGTCGTTGCGCTGCGCGATGTAGAGCGCGAGCTGCTCACGCTGCCGGGCGCTGAAGCTGCCGCCGACCAGGGCCTCGCGCATGGCGAGGTAGCCGCGGAGCGCGGAGGGGCCGTTGGCGAGGGCGGCGTAGAGGTTGGGCAGCTTGCCGAGCTGCTTGAGGGTGCCTTCGAGCAGCTCGCGCTGCTCCTCGTTGGCGGTCTCGACGGTCAGTTGGGGCAGGCGGGGCATGGAGCTCTCCTTGAGCCGGACCAAGATGGAACTGATCGGTACCATCCAGACGGTACTGACCGGTTCCGTCTGGCGCAACGGGAGGCGGCCACTCCGCCTTTCGCATCGGAATCCCCTATACGGCACCGAGTGGTACCGTCTGGCATGGCCACGAACGCGAAAGAACGGCTCCTCAGCGCGGCGGAGCGTCTGTTCTACGAAGAGGGGATCCGGGCCGTGGGCATCGAGCGGATCCTGTCCGAATCCGGAGTCGGCCGCGCCTCCTTCTACCGCCACTTCCCCAGCAAGGACGACGTGGTCGTCGAGGTGCTGCGGCGGCGCGACGACATGTGGCGCGCCTGGCTCGACGGCCGGATCGCGGTCAGCGAGCGCTCACCCGAGGAACTTCCGCTCGCGCTCTTCGACGGCCTCGCGGAGCGCTTCTCGGCGGCGTCGTTCCGGGGCTGCGCGTTCATCAACACGATGGTGGAGACGGCCGATCCGGACAGCCCGGCGCACCACGTGGCCGCCGAGCACAAGGAGAAGGTCATCGCCGTCCTCGACCGTCTCCTCACCGAGGGCGGCTACCGCGACCACGAGGTCCTGGCCCGCCAGCTCGCACTGCTGGGGGACGGGGCCATCGTGACGGCGGTGCGCGAGGGCACGGCGGAGGCTGCGGTACGTGCCCGGGGCGTGGCGGAGGTCCTGCTGCGCACGGCGGAGCGGGAGCGGGCCGGGAGGTGAGGGGCGCGCCTCCACGGGACGTGGGGGCGCGGCCCGAGCGGTCGCGGGGCTCCGGTCTCGGTGGCCGTGGGGCTCCGGTCTCGGTGGCCGTGGGGCTCCGGTCTCGGTGGTCGTGTGGTCGTGGGGTCGCGGGGCTCCGGCTTCAGTGGTCGCGGCGCTCCGGTCTCAGTGGATCCTGTGCTCGGTCCAGAACGGCCCGAGGTCCTTGCCTGTCGCCGCCTGCGCCGCGCGCTTGAAGTCCTCGGTGGTGGCGACGCCCAGCCAGTGGTCCCGTACGTAGCCGCGCAGCATCGCCGCCGTCGCCGGGCCGCCCAGGACGCGTTCCAGGTCGTGGAGGGCGCAGGCGCCCCGCCCGTAGACGACCCGGACGTACTCCGAGCGGTGGCCGTCGGCGTAGTAGCCCATGGGCCGGGTGAGGGCCGCCGCTTCGCTGGGCCACTCGCCCTGGTCCTCCCAGCAGGTGGCGGTGGGTTCGCGGTAGTACACCTGGTTGGCGTACTGGGCGAAGGACTCGTCCAGCCACGGCGAAGCGAACTGGTCGTTGCCGACGATGCCGTAGAACCACTGGTGGGCGATCTCGTGCACGACGGCGGAACCCTCCGGCTCGGTCCACAGCAGGACGAGGCCCGGGAACTCCATGCTGCCGAACTCGTCGAGATTGTCGCTCATGACGAGGTCCAGCTCGCCGTACGGGTAGCGCCCGAACCGCTCGCCGAACGCGTCGACCGAGCCGACGGCGGCCCGCAGGTCGGTCGCGACGCCCTCCGGGGCCGTGGCGGCCGTCCAGTACGCGTTCAGCCGGATGCCGCCGGGCGTGGTCACCGTCCGCGTCCGGAAGGGGCCCGCCGCCCACGCGAAGTCCCGCACCCCGCGCGCGACGCTGGTGGTGACCGTACGGCCGGGCGCACCGGCCCGCCGGGTGGTGGTGCCCGTCGCGGGGACCTTGAGCGCGGCGGGGTGGTCGAGGACGACCCGGAAGTCACCGGCCAGGGTGAAGAAGCTCTCGCCGAAGCCGACGTCCGGGTCGAGGTGCGCGCCCTGCGCGTCACGGACGGACAGCAGGGGCAGCGCGTTGCCGAGGTAGCGGTGCGCCCCGTCCCTGCCGAACCGGTGCACGCGGTCGGGGACGGTGATCGACACGTCGAAGGAGACGCTGGTGCGCGCCCCGTAGGGCAGCGGCGCGGGCAGGTCGATCCGCAGCGCGGTGCAGCCGACCGTGAGCGGTCGCGGGGTGCCTCCGACGACCCCGCCGACCCGGACCGGGGACGGGCTCCCGGGGGTGCCGCAGCCGTCGGTGCCGTTCCCCCACAGCCGTAGGTCGACCGAACTCAGGGGCGTACGAGCGGCGTTGCGGAAGGACACCGTCTGACGGCCGGTCCAGTGCGAGCCGTCGCCGTCGGCGCGCAGGGCCACCTCGTACGAGGGCCGGTCCGGCGTCGCCGCCCGCACCGGGGCGGGGCCCGAGGGGTCCTGCGCGGCGGCGGCCCGGGGGACGAGCAGGAGGAGGGCCGCGAGGGCGAGCGAGGCGGCCCGCCGGTGTCTGAGCGAGGTCATGGCAGGCACGGTAGAGCGCCCGAGCGCCCGGACGGGAGCCTTCCGACCTAAGTAGGCCGTGAAGAAAGGGAGTTGATACCGAGGGGGGATCAGGCTGTCAGGGCTTCGGGGCGAGTTCCCCCCGGCGCACCTTTCCCGAGCGGGTACGCGGGAGGCGGGCGATCACCTCGACCCCGCGCGGGACGAAGACCGGCGCGAGCCGTTCGGCGGCGAGCGTCAGGAGTTCGGCCGCGATGCGTCCGTGCCCGGCCGTGGACGGCTCCCCCTGCCGCAGCTCCACGACCGCGTACGGGGCGAGGCCGCCGTCCGGGTCGGGGCGCGGCACCACCGCCGCGTCGGCCACCTCCGGGTGGGTGCGCAGCACGGCCTCGATCTCCGTGGGGGAGACCCGGTGGCCGTGGGACTTGAACACCTCGTCCATCCGGCCGAGCAGCCGGATCGAGCCGTCCGCGCACCGCTCGCCCCGGTCCCCCGTGCGGTAGAGGCCGTCGGCGAAGGCCTCCGCCGTGCGTTCGGGGAGGCCGGCGTAGCCGCGCATGAGGCCGGGCGGGCGTTCCTTCAGGTCCACGCAGACCTCGCCGCTGTCGCCCGTCTCCCCGGTCTCCGGGTCACGCAGCACGATCCGGTACCCGGGGAGCGGGTGGCCGAGCGGGGCGATCGGCTCGGAGGGGCCGGGGGCGCGGCCGATGAGCGCGGTCGCCTCCGTCTGGCCGTAGCCGTCCCGGACCCGTACGCCCCACGCGGTCTCGATCCGTGCGACCGTCTCGGCCGTCAGGGGTTCCCCGGCGGCCGTCGCCTCCCGCAGCCGGGGGGCTCCGGCGCCCCCGGTCACGTACGGGAGCAGGGAGCGCCAGGCGCTCGGGGGCGCGCAGAAGCTGGTGACGCCGTGCTCGGCGAGGGCCCGTGGCAGGGCGGACGACGGGAGCCCGCCGTCCGGCGGCGCGAGGATGGTGGCCTCCGCCGCCCATGGCACGAAGAAGCTGGACCAGGAGTGCTTGGCCCAGCCGGGCGCGGAGAGGTTGAGATGCCGGTCGCCGGGGCCCAGGCCGCTCCAGTACAGGCTGGAGAGGTGGCCGACGCCGTAGCCGGCGTGGCTGTGCTCGACGAGCTTGGGCAGCGAGGTCGTCCCGGAGGTGAAGTAGCAGAACGACGGGTCGGCGGAGCGGGTGGGCCCGTCCGGGACGAAGCGGGGACGGCCGGTGGCGCGGGTGTCGGGGTACGGGAGCCAGCCGGCCCTGCCGGTGCCGGGCGCCGCCGCCATCCGGATGCCCGGCACCGGCAACTCGTCAAGCAGGCCGCTGAGTTCGGGTGCGGCGATCAGATGGCGGACGGCTCCCCTGGTGATCCGGTCGGCGGCTTCGGACCGGGTGAGGTCCTGGTAGCCGGGGACGACGACGGCCCCGAGCTTGATGCAGCCGAGCAGGGTCTCCCACAGCTCGGTGCGGGTGCCGAGGAGGATCAGGACGCGGTCGCCGCGTACGACTCCGTGATCGCGCAGGGCGACCGCCAACGCGTCGGAGCGGGCTGCGAGTTCGGCGAAGGAGACCCGGTCGACGACCGGGACGGCACCGTCCTCCCCCGCGTGCCCGAGGAGTTCGAGCGCAGGCCGGTCGTTGCCCTCCGCGATGACGTCGAACCAGTCCAGGGCCCAGTTGAAGTGCTCGGCGCGCGGCCACCGGAAGGCGGCGTCGGCCGCCTCGCGGTCGCCGCGCAGCCGCAGCAGGAGGTCCCGGGCGGCCCGGTACTCCTCGTGTGCGGCGGTGCGTGGGGTGCCGCGCGCGCCGTCGTCGCGCGGCCCCGGCGTACGAGCGTCACTCACCGCGCACCCCCGGCCGGCACGGCATCGGCCCGCGCACCCCCGGTCCTCGCGGCACCGTACGCCGTACCGCCGGATCCCGCACCGCCCGCCCCCGCACCACCGAGCAGCGCCTCCGCGATGGCGTCCGCGTCGCGGGTGAAGGAGCCCCAGGGGCCCGGCCGCCCGCTGCCCACCTGGGTGAACCACCGGGTGTGCTCGCTGGGAATGCCGAGCACATGCGTGCTGGTGTCCACCGAGCCGTCGGCCCGCACCGGGTGGAACGGCGCGTCGGTGCAGTCGAGCCCTCCGGTGGCGAACTCTCCCGCGCCTTCCGCCGCGTTGGTGAACGTACGGATCTCCCCGTCCACCATCAGACAGCGGATCAGCGGGTCCCGGTCCGCCACCAGGTCGGTAGTCGGCACCCGGGCGTCCACGACGACGTCCAGCGGCACCCAGGAGTTCTCCACCTGTGTCGACTCGACGGCGAACCGCCCCTCGACGGGATCGGTCGTGAACCGGGCGCCGGGGCCGACCGGTTCGAGGACCCCGGCCGCGAGCAGCGCGAGGAACTGCTCCGAGCGCTCCTGCGGCGGCCCGGTCGAGACCATCGCCGCGACGGGTCCGAACTCGGCGAGGAACCAGCGGTGCGAGTCGGGGTTCAGCCCGCCGAAGTCGACGACGGTGCGGATCGTCTGCCGCACGTCCCGCAGGACGTCGGCGGCGGCCTTCAGGGGGCCGTCGGCGTTGCCCTGGCGCGCCTCGAAGAGGTCGGCCCGCAGCCATTCGGTGAGCACCTTGTGGTACTCGGCCGGGGAGCCGAAGCGGCGGCCGGCGAACGGGCGGGCGAGCGCGTCGAGTCCGCTCAGCGGGCGGGCGTCGATCCGGTACCCGGAGGCGAGCCGTTCGAGGATCCGGGGGTCGGGCCGGTCGCGGAGCGCCTGGGCGGCCCGCTCGGTGAACTCCTCGGCGGCGCCGGGTCCGTGGACCTGGCGGACGCGGGTCGCGAGGAGGACGAGGTTGACCTCGGCGAGCAGCCAGGGCAGCACGGCCGACTCGAAGTCGAGCGGCGCCGCCTCCGCGCGCAGCTCCGCCATCCTTTCGGCGGTGAACAGCCGTGCCTGGTAACGGTGTTCGGGTCCCTTCTGGTTGGCGCCCCGGGTGAGCAGGGGCACTCCCCCGCGCGATCCCGCCAGGATGCGGGGCTCCTTGCCGCTGGGCAGGTAGAGCAGGCCGTCGCAGCCCTCGGTGAAGGTGCCGCCGCGGCCGAGGGTCAGCTCGGTGAGGACGTCGTAGAAGGTGAGCCCCATCCCGAGGATGCCCACGCTCGCGCCCGCCGGGATCGCGGCGAGCGGCATCTCGGTCGCGGAGCCGCCGACGATGTGCCGGACCGGCCGGGCGGGGGTGCTGTGCGTCCGGGCGAACCGCGTCCACGCGCGCTGGTCGGCGTCGGGCTCGACGATCGGGTGGCCGGTGGCGAGGACCACCCGGTCGACCGTGAGCACGTCACCGCGGTCGAGTCTCAGGCGGTGCGGGGAGCCGTCCGGGCCTCCCGGAGTCCCCGTACCCGCCGAACCTCCCGCGCGCTCCGCGCAGATCACCCGGGCGGGGACGCGGTGGACGGTGAGCGAGGGCGGCAGGGTCTCCTCGATCCGCCCCATGACGTACGTCAGGTAGCGGCCGTACACGGCCCGGGGCGCGTACCCCTCGGGGTCGGCGCCCGCCGGGTCGTCCTGCGCCCACCAGGCACCGAGCGTGGGTCCGGCGCCGGGCCGGTGGGGCCCGTCGTCGGCGGGCCCGGAGAACATGGTGACCTCCTGGGCCGGGGTGTTCATCAGGAACCAGGGCGACTGGTCCGTACGCCAGATCCGTCCGGCCCCCGCCTCGTACGGATCCACCGCGAAGACCTCCACCGGCCGGCCGGGGGGCCCGTCGGCGCAGCGGGCCGCGAGCCGTTCCAGTACGGAGAGGCCGCGCGGGCCCATGCCGACGAACGCGATCCGCAGCGGGTCCGCCGACGGCGCCGGGGCCGCGCGGGGCGCCGGCTCGGGCGGCGGGTTCGTCCCGGCCGCCAGGTCGTGTTCCCTGGCGACCCTGCCGAGCATGCCGGAGAGCTGACGTGAGGTCATCGGAATGGTCCTCCTGCTGGTGGTGAGCAGTGGCAGCGCGCCGAGGTCCGTCCAGTGCAGGCGCCCGTCCGGTGCGACGGTGGACCTGACGGCGCCCCGGTTGTCGGGGTGCAGGCAGAACGGCACGTCGAGCAGACCCCGGTCGAAGGCCTTGAGGAGGGCGACGCCCAGATCGTCGGAGAGCGCGAGGACGGCGGTGATCATGGCCCGCGCCTCGGCGAGCGTCTCCTCCGTGTCGGCCTCGGCGGTCCTGCCCGGGTTCGGGCCGCGCCGGGGCACGGAGCGGGCGGCGTCGGCGGCGATCCGCAGGGCGGTCAGGTTCTCGGCGACGGTCGGGATGCGGTGCGCCTCGGTCTCGGTCTTCACGATGAGACGCTGCGCCCCGCCGCGTACGGCCAGTTCGGCGCTGCGGCGCAGCAGCAGCCGGGCCCCCGGCACGGTCCTCGGGTAGACGCCCATGTACGTGTAGAGCACGATGTGCCGGTCCACGGACGGCGGCAGGAACTCGTCGGCGAGCAGCCGCAGCGCGGTGAGCGCGCCGGTGTCCTGGGCGGGATGGGTCTGCTGGGCGTAACTCAGGGAGACGCTGGTGGCCCCGTTGGCCGCGAAGAACAGGCACTCCAGGACCGAGACGGCGACGAGCAGCGACGGCGGGCAGAGCTGGCCGAGGAGGCAGCCGCCGAAGGATTCGAGATGGGCCCGGCGGCCGTGCGCGCGGCTCTCCTCCGCGAGGAACTGGACGGAGTCCCGCCAGGCGGCGACGGATTCGGCGAGCGGGGTGCGCCCGTAGGGCAGGCAGTACGAGACGGGGCCGCCCTCGGAGGCGGAGAGCCCGGCGGCGGCCATGGTGCGGAAGATGGCCATGGGGTCGGCGGAACCGTGCCGGACCTGGACGGGCGTGGCGCGTCCGGCCGCGGCGGCGACCCGCGCGGTGGTCTTCGGGCCGTGGCTGACCAGCGGGAACCCGTTGAGGGGCTGCCCGGTGCGCAGGGCCGAGGTGGCGGCGGCGTGGTCGCCGACGCGGGTGTAGCTGTCGATGGTGAGGGTGGCGACGGTCCGTTCCGGCAGTGCGGCGACGGCGGCGACTCCGGCGGCCATGTCCTCGGGCCCGACCATGCCCATCCTGGGCTGGACGACGAGTTCGCCGGCCTCTGCCGACGCCCGGACGAAGGCGCCGAGGTCGCCGGGGGCGAGCGAGGGCGAGGCGGAGGTCGTCAAGCCGCGGCCCGCCCGGTACACGCGCCGCCGAGTCCGGCGAGCCGGCCCAGCAGTGCCGTGGGCGGGGTCCCGTCGGCGTACACCTCGTCGTATCCGGCTTCGAGGAGTTCGGCGGTACGGGTGGCGGCGCCCTCCGGGGAGATGCCGAGGAGTCCGCCGATGACCATGGGCACGGAGCGGGTCTTGCGGTCGGCGCGCAGGGCGCGGGCGGCGCGCAGCCCGTCCTGGTGCCCGTGGCCGTTGACGGAGGAGAGGACGACGAGGTCGGGGCTGGTCATCCGGGCGGTGTCGACGAGCAGCTGCTCGGGGACGCAGGGGCCCAGGTTGAGCACGGAGTGCCCGTGCTCCTCCAGGAAGAGCTGGAGGTGGACGAGGTTCCAGGTGTGGGCGTCGGAGGAACCGGTGGTGAGCAGGACCCGACGGGAGGGCTCGGGACTGCGCAGGGGCTGAGGCCGTGCGGACGGGGTCATGGCGTCTCTCTCCGAAAGGGGTGCGGGGCGGGTACGGACGGGTGTGCGGGAGCGCCCGTACGGGACGGGTCGGGGTGGGGGGAGGGGTCGTGCGGGGGTGCCGCCGAGCGGGTACGCCGGACCGTCGCCGGACCGTCGCCGAACGGGGCGAGGGCGGGCGGTCGGTCGAGCTGTCGGCGTATGGGGTGCGGGGCCGGGTCGTGCGTGGTGCGTGGTGCGACGTGCGTGGTGCGGACGGTCGCCGTACGTGGTGCGGGCGGTCGCCGTGCGTGGGGCAGGGCGGTCGGTGTACGGAGGCGGGGCAGGGTCGTACGGGTGCGGGGCGGATGTCGTACGCAGCGCGGGCCGGATGTCGTACGGGGTGCCTGCGGGTGTCGTACGGGGCTCCGCCCGGCCCACCGGACAGCGCGGCGGTGGGCGTGCGCCGAGGCCGCCGGACCCGCGTAGGGGTCCGGTGGCCTCGGGTCCTCCTGAGAGGTCAGGCGCCGCCGGTCCCGGCACCGACGCCGGTGGTGATCTCACCGGCCTCGGGGGTGCGGGAGGCGGCCGGCCGGGCGCGGACGGCGAGGACGGTGCAGCCCTCGGCGCTGGACATCTGGTGCCGGGTGCCGGGCTCCTCGACGACGAGGTCACCGCGGTGGAAGCGGCGCCCGTCGCTGTGGTCGAGGGTGCCGTCGAGGACGAGCATCAGCTCGTGCCCCAGGTGCTCGTGGAAGTCACCGTGGGCGCCGGGCGGGAAGCGGAGGAGCAGGGACGCGGAGTCCTCGTCCTCGGCCGGGTCGGGGCCCCAGAGCACGACGTACTCGACGCCGACGCGGCCGGGTTCGGTCCACGGCACCCACGGCAGGTCGGTCTGGTCGAAGCCGTCGCGGAGCACGTTGCGGAAGACGGTGACGTCAGGCACGGGCGGAGACCTCCGATGCGGCGTCGCGCTGGGCGACGATGGACGGGATGCCGTCGGGACCCCAGGGCCTGGGCCCGTTGACGATGGGGGCGCCGATCAGGGAGCCGAACTCGCGCCAGGCACCGTCGTAGTTGCGGATGTCGGCGAGGCCGAGGAGTTCGCTCAGCACGAACCAGCTGTGGGCGGAGCGCCAGCCGACCCGGCAGTAGACGACCGTGGGGGCGTCGGTGCGCACGTCGGCGTAGACGGCGGCCAGTTCCTCGTCGTCACGGAAGGTGCCGTCGGCGCGGACGGCGCTGTGCCAGGGGATGTGCTCGGCGGAGAGGGCGTGGCCGCAGCGCACACCGAGGTCCTCGGGAACGCCGGGCGGGGTGTTGCTCTGCCCGAGGTACTCCTCCAGGGAGCGTACGTCGAGGAGTTGGTGGCGCCCGATGTGGTCGAGCATGTCCTCGCGGCGAGCGCGGACCGTCTCGTCGACGGCCGGTACGGGGTACGCGACGGGCTCGCGTTCCGGGACGTCCTGGGTGAGGGCGGCGCCGAGCGCCTCCCAGCGGAGCCGGCCGCCGTCGAGCAGCCGCAGTTCCCGGTGGCCGTACAGACGGAACTGCCAGAACGCGGCGGCGGCCCACCAGTTGTTGTTGCCGCTGAGGAAGACGACGGTGTGGTCGGCGGATATGCCGTGCCTGCCGAGGAGTTCGGCGAAGGCCTCGGGGCCGATGACGTCCCGGCGCACCGGGTCCTGGAGGTCCCCGGTCCAGTCCAGGCGGACGGAGCCGGGAATCCGGCCCAGCAGGCTGCCGCCTTCGGTGATCTCGACGAGGACCGTGTTCTCGTCCCCGGCCGCGGGGTTCCGCAGCTGTTCCATGATCTGCTCGCAGCTGACGAGCAGTCTGTCTCGGTTCACGGGAGCTCCGTTGAGGGTCGGTACGCGGAGGTACGCGGAGGTACGGGCGGACGGACGGGGGATGCGGCGGGACGCCGGGGCGGGCGGGTTCACCACCGGCGGGCCGGGGTCACCACCAGTACGTCGGGTACTTGCCGATCACGCCGAGGCGGGAGGCGACCAGGCCCACGAGGACCAGCAGGGCGCTGCCGACGGCGAGCAGGAGAAGGAAGCGCAGGGGCGCGGGGTCCTGGAGGACGGCGAGCACCGCCGTGGCGGCGGCGGGCGCGTGGACGGCCCGGAGCAGCAGCATCAGGCCGACGCTGAGGCCGGCGGCGACGGCGGCCACCCAGAGGGAGTGGCCGAACAGGGCGACGGCCACGAGACCGAGGACGCCGGAGCCGATCTGGCCGAGCAGCACGCCCCGGGGCTGGGCCGGGGGCAGTGCGGGGGTGCTGCAGATGATCATGGCGGTGGCGGCCAGCGGGGCGATCATCAGCAGATGGCCGGTGGCCTCGCCGAGCGCCACCAGGATGACCAACGACACGACGGTCGCGAGGGTGCCGAGTACGGCGGGCCGGGCGCCGGGGAAGGGCGGGGCGCCGCCCGCCCAGCGGCTGCGGGCCGGTGGGGCCGCCGCTCCCGCTGAGGTCTGGGTCTGATTGCTCACGGTGTTCTCTCCTTGGGGGGCGGGCGGAAGGGGCGGGGCGGCGAGGGCGGTGCGGGGGCCGTACGGGAGGGGCCGTGCGGAGGGCGGCCGTGCCCGGCCGGAGCCCGCGGGAGCTGACCCCGCGGGCTCCGGCCGGGTCGCCGGGCCGACGGGCGCGTCAGCGGTGGGCGCCGCCGAAGTAGCTCATGGCCCGCCGGTACACGACCGTGCCGATCCGGTGGCCCATCTCGATGCCGGGCTCGTTGTCGAAGCTCCAGTGCATGCCGCCGTAGACCCGGGAGATGCCGGCCTCCTGGGCGGCCTCGCTGAAGGTGGACCAGTGCAGGACCACGTCGGTGCGCGGGGTGAGGCCGGGCTCGACGGTGGAGGCGCCCGCCTTGAAGCGGTACGAGTCTCCGAAGGAGTCCGAGCCGGTGAAGCGGCGCAGGAACTCGGCGGCGGCGCCGGAGAAGGTGCTGTGCCCGGAGACCGTGGCCGGGAACGGCGGAACGGCCACGTACGCCTGCCAGTCGACGCCGTCCATGGTGACGGTGCCCTGGCCGGGGCCGCCCCAGGACCGGATCTGACGGCCGCGCTGGTCGTACGGGATCAGGGTGGAGGGGCGCGCGAAGTCGTACTGGGCCTTGACGGCCCAGGAGCCGATGGCGGCGTCGCACTCGGCCATGTTGAGGCCGAAGAAGATCTGGGCGTCCTCGTCGACACCGTAGCCGTCGCGGGCGGAGACGTAACGGCCCCACATCTGCTGGGCGCCGGGCGGGGTCACGTCGTCGTTGAGCCAGAACTCGGCGATGGCCTTCTGCTCGTCCGTCAGATTGGCGCTGATGTCGAGGAGTTCCTCGATGGCGGCGGTCATCCGGACCGAGGGATACGCGGGCGGGGCGGCGATCGTGAACTGGTCGGGGCTGCTCAGCGCGAAGGGCTGCATCACCGCGAACTGCGGGGTGAGGTAGCGCTGCGTCTTGCCGTTCACTATCAGCGGCGTCCAGTGGGCCGGCTCCGCGACCGTCGACGGGTCGAAGGCCCCGGCGACCTGCGGGGTGTTGCGCGCCTGGTAGCCGGTGGTGTCGGAGTACGCGGGGGTGCCGAGCTGGTTGGCGCCGTCGGCGTGCCGGTAGTCGAGGACGGCCTGCGCGGTGCGGCGGCCGATCCAGGCGGGGCTGTTGCGTCGCGGGGCGGTCAGCTCGGGGTCGTAGCCGAGGCCGCGCAGCATGCCGTCGATGGCGACCTTGTACTCGGGGTACAGGTCGAGCATCGCGAGGTGGGCCGCGTAGCTGATGGCCTCGTTCTTGTTGTCGAGGGTGCGCTCGGAGCGGGGCCGGCGCAGGGCGCCGCCGAAGCGGGTGCCGACGGCACAGTGGTCGTAACACGCCCAGGCGTCGTAGATGGCGTTGTGGATGATCGCGAGGGCGCGGGCGTTCACGGTGGCGGGGCCGAAGCGGTTCCCCGCGGCCTGGTAGCGGCCGAGGATCGCGTCCATCGCAGCCTGGTTCCAGCGGATCACGACGCTGGGGTCGGCGACGGCACCGGGGGCACGGCGCCCGGTGCGGGTCTCCGCCTCGAAGCTGGTGGGGACGCCCCAGGCGACGGAGCCGGGCAGGGCGAGCACCCCGGCCGCGGCGGCGGTCGTGGTGAGCACCCGGCGCCGGGTGAGCGGTGTGCGGGCCGCGGCGGTCGTGGACGGAGCAGGGGCGGCGGGTCGGTGGGACATCCGTGGATTCCTTCACATGGTGCCGGGAGCGGATGGACGCGGTCCGGGTCCGTGGATCAAACACAAACTCGAACAGACCTCAGGCTGGCGAGAAATGATCGCGTCCGGCAACGCCCGATCGACTTCTTCCATCGCAGGCATGCAAGGAAGCGATGGGCGTCGCGGGGGTCCTCGGGAGGTGGCTAGCGTGGCCCCACGGCGTCCGACCCTCCTGCCGCGATTTCGGCGTGATCCGAGCGGTCCGCCGCCCGGCTACGCCCCACCGGCCTCGATCCGCCCCGCCCGGCCCCGTCCGGCCCCCGCGTCGACTCGTGATGGAGATGCCCGCGCATGACCGTTTCCTCCCAGGTGATACCCACCGCCACGACCACCACCGCCACGCAGCCCGCCACCGAACAGCAGCCCCCCGCCGCACCGCAGCCCTCCGCCGCACCGACGCCGCTCGGCCTTTTCGACCGTTTCGCGCCACGGCTCCACCAGTACGGCCTGGGCATGCTCAGGGCCGGGATCGGCGGTGTCTTCGTCTGGTTCGGGGTGCTCAAGATCATCGGACTCAGCCCGGCGGCCGCGCTCGTCGTCGCCGTGCTGCCGTTCCCGGCGGGCGACTGGCTCGTCCCGGCGCTCGGCTGGGCCGAGGTCGTCCTCGGCCTCTGGCTGGTCTCGGGCCGCGCCCGCGCCCTGGCCCTGCCCGCGCTCGTCGGCCACCTCTGCGGCACCTTCGCCGTCCTGGTCCTCACCCCGTCGGCGGCGTTCACGGACTCCAACCCCCTGCTGCTGACGCTGGTGGGCGAGTTCGTCGTCAAGAACGTGGTGCTGCTCGCGGGCGCGGTGGTCGTGACGACCCGTCCGCGCCACTGAGCACACCCCTGCCACTGACGCCCGGTCACTCCCGAAGTCCCCCCGGGGCCCGACGAAAAGCCCTTACAATACCAAGCAGTCGGTTTTGATCTCGTCGGACGACGCCTGGTACTTCTGGAGCCGTTGGTGACCAAACAAGAGCGGGCCACCCGCACCCGCGACGCGCTGATCAGGTCGGCGGCCGGCGAGTTCGACCGGCACGGTTACGCCTCGGCCAGACTGTCCACGATCAGCGCGGCAGCGGGTGTGAGCCCCGGCGCGCTCCACTTCCACTTCGAGAACAAGGCGGCGGTCGCCGCCGCCGTCGAGCACGAGGCCTCCAGCAGACTCCGCAGGACCGCCAGGATCGTGTACCGGCAGCGGTCCAACGCCCTGCAGAACCTCGCCGACACCTCCCACGCCCTGGCCCGGCTGCTCCGCGAGGACGTCGTCGTCCGCGCCGGGTTCCGCCTCAGCTGCTCCCGCAGCTGCCACACCGACCTGAACCTGCGCCAGGAATGGCAGGGCTGCGTCCTGCAGCGGCTCGCGGAGGCGGCCGACGAGGGACTCCTCGCCACCGGCGCCGGGCGTCAGCAGGACCTCACCCGTACGATCGTGGCCGCCACCATCGGCCTTGAGGCCCTCTGCGGGGACAACGTCGAATGGCTCTCGGCCGAGACCGTCACCGGCCTGTGGCGGACCCTCCTGCCGATGCTCGCGAGCCCCGAGGCGCTCACCGGCCTGGAACCGTCGGGCAGCACGGGCGGCGTGGGCGGTACGGGCAGCACGGGCGGTACGGAGACCATGGGCGGCACCCCCGCCCACGACCGCACCCGTGACCCCGCCCGCCAACCCGTCGGCTGAGCCCCGGCATGCGGCGACCGCAGCGCGGGCCCGGCTCCGTTCAGGCGTCCGTCAGCAGTCCGTGGTACCAGGGCAGGTAGCGGGCGAACCCCTCGGTGAAGCCCGGCCCCGGGTCGCAGCCGAGCTCCCGCCAGGGGCGGCCGTCGGCGAACCAGTGGTCGGTGGCCAGCATGGCCAGGTGGTGCTGCGCGAAGGGCAGGTCGGCGAGCAGCGCGCGGGCCTCCGCGATGTCGACCGCCGGGCCCCTGGGCGTACCGGTCCGGTGGGTGAGCAGGCCTTCGGCCGCCGCGAGGAGTTCCCCGACCGGCACCGGCTCGGGGTGGTCGACGTAGTAGGGACCCGGCTCGGTCGCGGACGAGAGCGCCGCGCCCAGCAGGACGCCGGCCAGCGTGTCCACATCGGTCAGCGAGTGCAGCGATGCTCCCCCGTCGAGCGGTCCGGGCAGCGCCGCGAGCAGCCGGACCAGGCCCGGCATCAGCTGCCGGTCGCCGGTGCCGTACACGAGGTGCGGTCGCAGGACGGTGCCGCCGGCGTCCATGACGTGCCGCTCCCCCGCCGCCCGGGTGCGGCTGGTCACGGAGCCGGGGGCCAGCGGCAGCGTGCCGGGGGCGGCGGCCCGGAAGGGGCCGCGGCCGTGCACCGACGCGGTGCTCAGGGCGACGATCCTGGTCACCCCCGCGCGTACGGCGGCGTCGACGAGGGCCCGGGTGCCCTCGTCGTTGACCGTACGGGCCAGCTCCTCGTCGGCGCCGATCGCCGAGGCGCAGTGGATCAGTACGTCGATCCCCTCGCAGGCACGACGGAGCGATTCGGGGTCGCGGAGGTCGCCCGGGACGGTCTCGGTACGAGGGCGGGGCGTTCCCGTCGTGCCGACCGGTTCGACCGTTCGCGTCGGTCGAGCCGGGTCGGCCGGTCCCGTCGGCCGGTCCCGGCCGGTGAGCGGGCGGCGGGCGAGCAGGCGTACGGTCGCGGGCTCCGTGTGCGCCGCGGCCGTGGCCGCCACCCGGCCGCCGATGAATCCGGTCGCGCCGGTGATCAGAATGCGAGGGCCCATCGTGCCGATCCGGTTCAGCCCGCCAGCCGGCTGCCGAGGCCGGCGCCGGCCACCGCCAGTTCCCGGGACGGGGAGGTGAGCGTGCATTGGAAGACCGGGTGGCCGTCCTGGTGGCCGACGACCCGGACGGTGCTCTTCCCGGGGTCGGCGCCGGGCACGATCTCGGTCTCGATCCAGCAGGGGGTGTCGAGTTCCGCGTAACGGGAGAAGGAGACGTCCATCGCGGTGGGCAGGTATCCGGCGCCGCCGAGCGTGCTCGCCGCCGCCTGCCGGGCGGCTTCGAGGAGGACCATGCCGGGCACGTGGTCGTTGGGACGCCGGAAGAGAGTGCTGTGCTCGGTGTTGATCCGCAGCTGCCACTGGCCGGGGCGGGTGCCGGGGCCGAGGACGACGTCCTTGGTGTGTTCGCGGCCGACCAGCTCCGGCTCCGTCGCCGTGATCAGCGGGACGGGCCGGCCGAGCGCGGCCATCCGGTCGCCCCTGATCCTCCGGTACGCCGGCGCGGAGGTGCAGCGCGCCATGGCCCTGCCGGTGCCGAGGAAGCGGCCGTCACGGGTCAGGACCACGGTGGTGCGCAGGTCGCGGAGGCGACCGCCGCGGCTGCTGAGGTCGGAGCAGATCACGTCGACGGTGACGTCCGAGGAGAGCCCGTCGACGGCGAGCGCCTCCGGATCGGTGTCGTAGGAGAGGCCCCACATGACGAACTGGTCGTCCACGGGTACCCCGAACTCGGCATGAGCGATCAGCATGGTGGTCTGGCGTATCGTCTCGGCCACCAGTACGGGGTCGTGCCGGTCGCCCGCCACCGGAGAGAAGAAGGGATGTGAGGCCGGCCAGCGCGCGGAGACGGAGAACCGGTTCTCCTTCAGCTGCGTCCACCCCGTGGGGATGATGTCCGCGGGATCCGCCCGGTGTACGAACTCCCCGGGGACGTGCGACGTCACTCCTCGACCGTTCTGATCCATGGATCCCCCTCGTGCCCCCGCACCCCGGGCGGTGAGTCCGCCCGAATTAGAATACGTACAGCGCGGTTTTCTTTTCAACGCTTCACGTCACACGTTGAGCACAGACAGCGAGACAGCAGGAGGCGCCTTGGCGCAGCAAGCGCGTGCAATCCGTACCCGCCGGGTGATCCTCGAGTCGGCCGCGACGGTCTTCGCGGAGCGCGGCTACGAGCGCACGACCATCGGCGAGATCCTGGTGCGCGCCGGGGTGACCAAGGGAGCTCTGTATTTCCACTTCGCTTCCAAGGAAGACCTTGCCCTCGGCGTGCTCGACGCCCAGATGCTCGACGTGCCACTCGCCCCGCAGGAGGTCAAGCTCCAGGAGCTGGCGGACCAGGCCTTCCTGCTGACCCACCGGCTGCAGGGCGACGCGCTGGTGCGGGCGAGTGTCGCCCTGGCGCTGGACAGCGGTGCCACCGGCGTCGACCGGGCCGCGCCCTTCCAGGCGTGGATCGACCAGGTCTCGGAGATCCTCATGGTCGCCAAGGCGCGGGGCGAGCTGCTGGTCCATGTGAACGTGACGGACACGGCCGAACTGTTCTCGGGGGCCTTCTCCGGGATCCAGGCCATGTCCCAGATCCTGTGCGACCGCAACGATCTGGCCCATCGGGTCTCGGTCCTGCTCCAGCACTTCCTGCCGAGCATCTGCACCCCGGCCCTGCTGACCCGGCTCGACATGACCGAGAGCCGCGCCCGGCAGCTCGGCGCCGAGTACGACGCGAGCCGGCTGCGACGGGAAGAGGGAAGCCTCGCCGACACCCCGGGTTAAACAAACCGACCGTCCGGTTGTCTGGAGTTCATCTCTCCTGGACCGTACGCCCGGAGCGCCCCGACGCGGAACAGCGTCGGGGCGCTCTGGCGTCATGGCACTGAGTGTGTTTTGCTGAGGGTACTCAGTGCCACAAGCGTCTAGGGGAGCTCCACATCATGGGCAAGGACTTCGACCTGTATCGGCCCTCCGAGGAGCACGACATGCTCCGGGAGTCGGTGCGTGCGCTGGCGGAGGCGAAGATCGCGCCGTTCGCGGCGGCGGTGGACGAGGAGGGCCGGTTCCCGCAGGAGGCCCTGGACGCGCTGGTCGCCAACGACCTGCACGCCGTGCACGTCCCCGAGGCCTACGGCGGCGCGGGCGCGGACGCGCTGGCGACGGTGATCGTGATCGAGGAGGTCGCGCGCGCGTGCGGCTCGTCCTCGCTGATCCCGGCCGTGAACAAGCTGGGCTCGCTGCCGGTGATCCTGTCCGGCTCGGAGGAGCTCAAGCGCAAGTACCTCGGCCCGCTGGCCAAGGGCGACGCGATGTTCTCCTACGCCCTGTCCGAGCCCGACGCGGGCTCCGACGCCGCCGGGATGAAGACCCGCGCGGTGCGCGACGGGGACTTCTGGGTCCTCAACGGCGTCAAGCGGTGGATCACCAACGCCGGCGTCTCGCAGTACTACACCGTGATGGCCGTCACCGACCCCGACAAGCGGTCCAAGGGCATCAGCGCCTTCGTCGTGGAGAAGTCCGACGAGGGCGTCTCCTTCGGCGCCCCGGAGAAGAAGCTCGGCATCAAGGGCTCCCCGACCCGCGAGGTCTACCTCGACAACGTCCGCATCCCCGCCGACCGCATGATCGGCGCCGAGGGCACCGGCTTCGCCACCGCCATGAAGACCCTCGACCACACCCGCGTCACCATCGCCGCCCAGGCCATCGGCATCGCCCAGGGCGCCCTGGACTACGCCAAGGGCTACGTCAAAGAACGCAAGCAGTTCGGCAAGCCCATCGCCGACTTCCAGGGCGTCCAGTTCATGCTCGCCGACATGGCCATGAAGCTCGAAGCCGCCCGCCAGCTCACCTACGCCGCCGCCGCCAGGTCCGAGCGCGTGTCCGCCGGAGGCGACAAGGAAGACCTCACCTTCTTCGGCGCCGCCGCGAAGTGCTTCGCCTCCGACGTCGCCATGGAGGTCACCATCGACGCCGTCCAGCTCCTCGGCGGCTACGGCTACACCCGCGACTACCCCGTCGAGCGCATGATGCGCGACGCCAAGATCACCCAGATCTACGAAGGCACCAACCAGGTCCAGCGCATCGTCATGGCCCGCAACCTCCCGTAACGGAGTACGGCAAGACCGCAGGACCAGCCCGAACGACCAGCCCGTTGAAAGGAGACAGGCCGTGACCCTGAAGATCGCTGTCTGTGTGAAGTACGTCCCCGACGCGACCGGCGACCGCGGATTCGCCGACGACCTGACGACCGACCGCGAGGCCGTCGACGGCCTGCTCTCGGAGCTGGACGAGTACGCGGTCGAGCAGGCGCTGCGCATCTCCGAGGAGTCCGACGACGCCGAGGTCACCGTCGTGACGGTCGGCCCGGACGACGCCAAGGACGCGCTGCGCAAGGCGCTGTCGATGGGCGCCGACAAGGCCGTCCACGTCAACGACGAGGACATCCACGGCTCCGACGTCATCGCCACCTCCGCGATCCTGGCCAAGGCGCTGGAGAAGACCGGCTTCGACCTGGTCGTCTGCGGCATGGCCTCGACCGACGGCACCATGGGCGTGCTGCCCGCACTGCTCGCCGAGCGCCTGGGCCTGCCGCAGGTCACGCTGCTGTCGGAGCTGTCCGTCGAGGACGGTCTCGTGAAGGGCCGCCGTGACGGCGACGCCGCCACCGAGCACCTGGAGGCCCCGCTGCCGGCCGTCGTCTCGGTCACCGACCAGTCCGGCGAGGCCCGTTACCCCTCCTTCAAGGGGATCATGGCCGCCAAGAAGAAGCCGGTACAGGAACTGGACCTGGACGACCTGGACATCGACGCCGACGAGGTGGGCCTCGCCGGGGCCTGGACCCTGGTCGACGCGGCGGCCGCCCGCCCGGCGCGTACGCAGGGCACGATCGTCACGGACGAGGGCGACGGCGGCAAGCAGCTCGCCGCCTTCCTCGCCACCCAGAAGTTCATCTGACCCGCCCGTCAGCCAGACACCCACACAGGAGCAACGAATCATGGCTGAGATCCTGGTTCTCGTGGACCACGCCGACGGTGCGGTCCGCAAGCCGGCCCTCGAACTGCTGACCCTGGCCCGCCGTATCGGCGAGCCCTCGGCGGTCGTCCTCGGCGCCGGCGAGGCCGGCGCCTCGATCGCCGCCACCGCCGGCGAGTACGGCGCGGCGACGGTGTACGTCGCGGACGGCGCCGAGTTCACCGAGCAGCTGGTCGTCCCGAAGGTCGACGCGCTCACCCAGCTCGCCCGGGAGAAGGGGGCCGCCGCCGTCCTGGTGACCTCCTCCGGCGAGGGCAAGGAGATCGCGGCCCGCGTCGCGCTCCGCCTCGGCTCCGGTCTGATCACCGACGCCGTGGAGCTGGAGGCCGGCGAGAACGGCCCGGTCGCCACCCAGTCCGTCTTCGCCGCCTCGTACCAGGTGCGGTCGACGGTCTCGCACGGCGTCCCGGTCATCACCGTCAAGCCGAACTCCGCCGCCCCGGAGGCCTCCCCGGCCGCCGGTACGGTCGAGGACGTCACGGTCGCCTTCACCGGCAACGCCGCGAAGGTCGTCTCGCGCACCCCGCGTGTCTCCACCGGCCGCCCCGAGCTGACCGAGTCCGCGATCGTGGTCTCCGGCGGTCGCGGTGTCGGCGCGGCCGAGGGTTTCGCGGTCGTCGAGAAGCTGGCCGACTCGCTCGGCGCGGCCGTCGGCGCCTCCCGCGCCGCCGTGGACGCCGGCTGGTACCCGCACTCCAACCAGGTCGGCCAGACCGGCAAGCAGGTCTCGCCGCAGCTGTACGTGGCGGCGGGCATCTCCGGCGCGATCCAGCACCGGGCCGGCATGCAGACCTCGAAGACGATCGTCGCGGTCAACAAGGACGCCGAGGCCCCGATCTTCGATCTGGTCGACTACGGCGTGGTCGGCGACCTCTTCGAGGTGCTGCCGCAGCTGACGGACGAGATCGGCGCGCGCTGACCTCCGCGACACCGAAAGGAAGGGGCGGGTGGCACTCTGTGCCACCCGCCCCCTTCCTCGTGTCCGGCCTCAGTACCAGCCGTCGAGCGGTACCTCCTCGCAGAGCCGGACGACCGGCCTGCGCCCGGAGCCCGCGACGCCGGAGACCTTCACCCTGACCCCCGGGCGCACCGCGTGCACCGGTCCGTCGACCCGGCAGCGGACCACGAAGCCCTCTGCCATATGGACCGGCCAGAGGTCCGCGTCGGCGGCGGCCACCCCGCGCCGTACGGATATCACGCCCTCGCCCCCACTGAGTTCGGGTGCGAGGTCGGTCGACCCGCAGGTCGGACAGAGCAGGCGCTGGAACGTCGTGGTGTCGCACCAACGGCAGCGCTGGAAGTAGAGCTCGGGGTCGGTCTCCGACTCCTCGACGCGGACGGCGGTCCCGCTCCTCAGTCCCGTGTGGAACACGATGCCTTCTCCTCGCACTCGGCGGCTCGACCGTGCATGGAGCCAAGATATGGCACTGAGTGCCAACAAATAAAGACCCGAGTTCCCTCAATCGGAGATACCGAGAACCCTGAAGGCATTCGAGCGGACTCCCCCGTCCGCTCAGCGGACGTCTCGGCTCTCTCAGCCCTCTCGGCCCCCTCAGTCCTCGCCGAGGCTCGACTCCACCTCGCGCACCACGCGCCACATCGGGGTGGACCGCTTGGTGATCACCACGACGACGTCCTCGGTCTCCTCGGCCGGGGCGTCCGCGGCCTGGCCGGTGGCCCAGGTGCCGCGTACGAACTCCAGGGCCCCGTCGACCTCGGCCAGCGGGTCGCCCTTCCCGCCCGAGCGGAGCCAGTGCCGCAGGGCGTGGTTGTGGGCCGCCACCACGGCCGCCGCGACGACATTGGCACGCAGGGTGCCGTCCCTGCGGTCGGCCCACCGGGTGCGCAGATAGTCGCCGAGGGTCTTCTCGTACCGCCAGACCACCGACAGCTCGTAGGTGCGCAGCCCGGTCACCTCTCGGGTGAGCCGGTAGCGCTGCACGGAGAAGGTGGGGTTCTCGGCGTACATCCGCATGACGAGCCGGGCGGCGTCGCAGACGCGGACGATCGGGTCGTCGGAGTCGGCGCTCGCGGCGAGGAAGCGCGTCATGTCGGCGAGGCACTGTTCGTGGTCGGGGAAGACCACGTCCTCCTTCGACGGGAAGTACCGGAAGAAGGACCGGCGGCCGACGCCCGCGAGCGTGACGATGTCGTCGACCGTGGTCTGCTCGTAGCCCCGTTCCAGGAAGAGCTGGAAGGCGGCGGCGACGAGGGAGTCCCGCATCGCCGGCTTCGTGGAGTTCGTCGACGCTGTACCCATGGCCCGAACCTAACACCCGAAGGGCCCCGGCGCGGCACTAGGTGCCGGGGGAATCCGGCACCGAGTGCTGCGATGAGGGTACGGAGGTCCGGGGGAACCCCTCCGGAGCGAGACTCAGCGGGCGGTCATCCGCAGCGCGCCGTCCATCCGGATCGTCTCGCCGTTGAGGTAGTCGTGCTCGGCGACCATCGTCACGAGACGGGCGTACTCCTCCGGGCGCGCGAGGCGCTGCGGGAAGGTGACGCTCGCGGCCAGACCGGCCCTGACGTCCTCGCCGAACCCGGCCATCATCGGGGTGTCCACGATGCCGGGGGCGATGGTGACGACCCGGATGCCGAACTGCGCCAGGTCACGGGCGGCGGTGACCGTCATGCCCGCGACGCCCGCCTTGGAGGCGGCGTACGCGATCTGGCCGACCTGGCCCTCGAAGGCGGCGATGGAGGCGGTGTTGACGACGAGGCCGCGCTGCCCGTGTTCGTCGGGCTCGTGGCGCGCGATGGCCTCGGCGGCGAGCCGCATCACGTTGAACGTGCCGAGCAGGTTGACGTTGAGCACGGCCCGGAACAGGTCGAGGTCGTGCGGTCCCCCGCGGCCCAGGATGCGGGCGGAGGGGGCGATGCCGGCGCAGTTCACGGCGAGCCGCAGCTCGGCGCCGTCGGCGTCGATCGCGGCGAGGGCCTCGCGGACCTGGTCCTCGTCGGTGACGTCGGCGGCGAGCAGCCGGACGCCCTCGGGCAGCGGCCCGGCGGCGGCCACGGCCTTGTCCAGGTCGAGTCCGTACACGGTGGCACCCCGGGCGGCGAGCGCCGCCGCGGTGGCGGCGCCGAGCCCGGAGGCGGCACCGGTGACGAGAGCGGCGGAGCCGGCGATGTCCATGGAACTCCTCGTTCGTGTCGTGCGGGGGCGACCCTGCCGCCGGGTTGGCCGCCGGATCGGGCGCGTGCCCGCGAGGGACCGCGCGGTCCGCGCGATCTGCGCCGCCCACCATAGAACCGCAGGCCGCGCTCCCGGAAGCGGAACCGGGGCGGCCGTCCGGGAGCGCGTCGACACGAAGGAGGGGCCGGGTGCGGGAGCGCGGTCAGAAGGGCTTGGTCGGCAGGTACTTGCCGTCCAGGGTGATCACCGCGCGCTCGCCGCCCTCGGGGTCGGCGACCTTCTTCACGTCCAGCCGGAAGTTGATCGCGGAGATGATGCCGTCGCCGAACTCCTCGTGGACCAGGGCCTTCAGCGTGGTCCCGTAGACCTGGAGCATCTCGTAGAAGCGGTAGATCGTCGGGTCGGTCGGGACGGCGCCGTCCAGGGAGCCCCGGGTGGGGATCGTCTGGAGCAGCCGTACGGCGTCCTCGTCCAGGCCGAGGAGTCCGGCGACGGCCCGGGCGGCCGGCTCGGGCAGGGCGTGCTGGCCGAGGACGGCGGCGGTGACGAAGGCGACGGAGAAGCCGGTGGCGTCGGCGATCTCCTGCCAGCTCAGGTCCTTGACGGTCTTGGCCTCGACGGCGGCGAGGGCGAGCTCACGACGGGCGGTGGGGTCGAACTGGGCGTGCACCATGAGAGGTACGTCCTTTCAGGAGGGTGGAGGAAGGGTTCTTCGGGTGGGGGTCAGGCGGCGGCCCGGGCGGGGGCGCCCGGCAGCTCCTCGACGGTGCCGTCGGCGATGTCGAAGACCCAGCCGTGCAGCCGGATGTCTCCCTCGGCGAGGGCGCGGGCCACCGACGGGTGGGTGGCGAGGTTCGCCAGCTGCGCGGCGACGTTCTCGCGCACCAGGGCGGCCACGTCACCCGCCCGCCCGGCCGCGGCGGTGCGGGCCAGGGAGGCGTCGGCGTGCCGGAGCCAGTTGGCCACGGCGGGCGCGCCGGTCAGGTCGCTGCCCTCGGCGAGCGCGGTCATCGCGCCGCAGGCGGAGTGCCCGCAGACGATGACGTCCCGCACGCCGAGGACGGTGACGGCGTACTCGACTCCGGCGGCGACCCCGTCGGTGCCCGGGGTGTGGGCGGGGACGAGGTTCCCGGCGGTGCGGATGACGAAGAGTTCACCGGGGTCGGTCTGGGTGATCAGTTCGGGTACGACGCGGGCGTCCGAGCAGCCGATGAACAGCGTCCCGGGACGGTGGGCGGTGGCCAGGCGGGCGAAGAGGCCGGCCTTGGCAGGGAAGACCTCCCGCTGGAAGCGGGCGATTCCCTCGGCGAGATGAGGCATGTCCTCACCATGCACGAGCTGGACCTATAGCGTCCAAGACCTGCTGTCGATGTCTGCTATAGATGCGATCTATAGTCGATCGTATGCAGCCGGAACTCCGCCATCTCCGCTATCTGCTCGCCGTCGCCGAACACGCCAGCTTCACCCGCGCCGCCGAAGAGCTCCGGATCGCCCAGCCCACGCTCTCCCAGCAGATCAAGCAGCTGGAGAAGGCCCTCGGGGTGCTGCTCCTCGACCGCGGTGGCCGCACCGTGCGCCTCACCGACGCCGGGGAGGCCTACGCGGGGTACGCCCGGCGGGCGCTCCAGGACCTGGCGGCGGGCGAGCGGGCGGTGCTGGACGTCCACGACCTCGCCCGGGGCCGGCTGCGGCTCGCCGCCACGCCCACCTTCACCGCGTACCTCACCGGCCCTCTGGTGGCCGCCTTCCACGGCCGTCACCCCGGCATCACCGTGGAGGTGCGGGAGCTGACCCAGGACCACATCGAGGCCGAACTCCTCGCGGACCGCCTCGACCTCGGCATCGCGTTCCAGGGCGGCCACCTCCCGGGCGTCGAGGCCACCGCGCTGTTCGACGAGACCCTCGGCCTCGTCGTCGGCCCCGGACACCCCTTCGCCGGCCGTACGGAGCCGGTGCCCGCCGAGGAACTGAACCACCATCAGCTGGCCCTGCTCAGCCGGGACTTCGCCACCCGGCGGCACATCGACGCATACGTCTCCGAGCACGGCCTCCGGCCCCGGATCGCGGTGGAGGCCAACGCCGTCGGCGCCCTCACCGAGATCGTCCGGCACACCGCGCTGGCCACCGTCCTGCCCGACGCCGTCACCCGCGACCACCCGCATCTGAGCCCCGTCCCCCTCTCCCCCGCCCTGCCGTCCCGGGGGGT
Source organism: Streptomyces sp. P9-A4 (assembly GCF_036634195.1). Taxonomy (NCBI): domain Bacteria; kingdom Bacillati; phylum Actinomycetota; class Actinomycetes; order Kitasatosporales; family Streptomycetaceae; genus Streptomyces; species Streptomyces sp. P9-A4. Next base: position 6,082,770 of record NZ_JAZIFY010000001.1, on the reverse strand, counting down.
CACCCTGCTGCGCCGCGCCGCCGGTTACCGGAGCGCGGCGGCCCGCGCCTTCACCGAGCTGGCCGCGCGGTGGGCGGAGGACCAGGGCCCGGCGGGAACCGGGCGGGGTCGACCGATCGGCTGACCCCGGGGTCCACCGTTGCGGGCGCCGGGTGCAGCCGGGACGACGACCGGTCACCCGGGACACCGGCCCCAGGATGGAAGGGAAGCGGGCCATGGAGCACCGACGGCCCGCGCATCCCACCGAGTTCACTGGAGCAGATCCCATGAAGCACGTGAAGAAGGCCACCTCGCGCACCCGTGTCGTGACCGGTGGGGCGATCGTCGCCGCGCTCGCTCTCGGTGGCTTCGGTGCCTACTCGGCCAGCGCCACCGGCGAGAACACGGCTGCGGCGCCCGCCGCCGCGGTCGCCAAGGCGGACGCCAAGAACAAGAACACCACGCAGTCGACGCACCTGACGATCGAGGCCGCGACGAAGGCCGCGCAGGCCACGCTGGACGCCGCCGAGAAGGAGAACCAGCGCGTCTCCGTCGCCGTCGTCGACCGCAACGGCAACACCGTCGTCACCCTCCGCGGCGACGGCGCCGGCCCGCAGTCCTACGAGTCGGCCGTGAAGAAGGCCTACACCGCCGTCTCCTGGAACGCCCCGACCTCCGAACTCGCCAAGCGCCTCACCAACGCCCCCACCCTCAAGGACATCCCCGGCACCCTCTTCCTCGCCGGCGGCGCCCCGGTCACCGCCAAGGGCGCGCCCATCGCGGGCATCGGTGTCGCGGGCGCCCCCTCCGGCGACCTCGACGAGAAGTTCGCCCAGGCCGGCGTCGCCTCGCTCGGCAAGTAACCGCCACCCGCCCGCGCCCGAGGAGCACCGTCATGAAGACGCTCGACGACACCCTCCTGACGGCCGCCGCGCACGGTGACACCGTCGCCGTCCGCGCGGCGCTCGAAGCGGGAGCCCGGGTCGACGCCCGGGACCGGCACCGCCGCACCCCGCTGCTGCGGGCCGCCCGGCACGACCACGTGCCCGCCGCGCGACTGCTCCTCGCGGCGGGCGCGGACCCGAACGCCCAGGACGACCGGTCCGACAGCCCGTGGCTGGTCACCGGCGTCACGGGCAGCGTCGCGATGATGCGGACGCTGCTCCCCGCGGGCCCTGACCCGGGCCTCACCAACCGCTACGGCGGTACGGCCCTGATCCCGGCGGCCGAGCGGGGCCACGTCGCCTATGTCCGCGCCCTGCTGCGGGAGACGGCCGTCGATGTCGACCACGTGAACAGGCTCGGCTGGACGGCCCTCCTGGAGGCCGTGATCCTCGGCTCCGGTGGCCGCGACCACCGGGACGTAGTCGCCCTCCTCCTGGCGGCGGGCGCGGACCCCGCGCTCCCGGACCCCCACGGCCGCACGGCCCTGGAACACGCCGACCGCCACGGCTTCACCGAGATCGCCACCCTCCTCGGAAGGGCCGGCTCACACCGGCTCCTCCACGGGGGCGCCGGGGCCGTCCGAGCCCCCGGCGGTCTGCCGCTCCCGGTGGCCCACCGCTCCTTGTGAGCCGACGCCGCCGGCGCCCGCGATCACGCCGGCCGCGCCAGCCCCCTGCTGATCACCAGTCGCTGGATCTGGTTCGTTCCCTCGAAGATCTGGGTGATCTTCGCTTCGCGCATATAGCGCTCGACCGGGAAGTCGCGGGTGTAGCCGTAGCCGCCGAGGACCTGGACGGCGTCCGTGGTGACCTTCATGGCCGTGTCCGTGGCGATGAGCTTGGCCGCGCTGGCCTGGCGGCTGAAGGGGCGGCCGAGGTCGCGGCGGCGGGCCGCGTCCAGGTAGGTGGCGCGGGCCGCGTCGACCGAGGCGGCCATGTCGGCCAGCAGGAAGCCGAGGCCCTGGTGGTCGACGATGCGGCGGCCGAAGGTCGTGCGCTCGTTGGCATAGTCCACGGCGGCGTCCAGTGCGGCCTGGGCCAGGCCCGTGGCACAGGCGGCGATGCCGAGACGGCCGCTGTCCAGGGCGCTGAACGCGATCTGGAGGCCCTGGCCCTCGTCCCCGACGAGCCGGTCGGCTTCCAGGAGGGCGCCGTCCCAGTACGCGGAGGTGGTGGGGACGGCCTGGAGGCCCATCTTGCGTTCGGGGGCGCCGAAGCTCAGGCCCTCGGTGGCACCGGGGGCGAGGAAGCAGGAGATGCCGTGGCTGCCGGGCGCGGTCCGCGCGAAGAGCGCGTAGAAGCCGGCCTTGCCGCCGTGGGTGATCCACGCCTTGGTGCCGTTGATCCGGTAGCCGCTGCCGTCGTCCTGGCGCTCGGCCTTGCAGCTGAGGGCGGCGGCGTCGGAGCCGGCCTGCGGCTCGGAGAGGCTGTAGCCGCCGACGTTCCGGCCCTCCAGCATCTCGGGCAGCCAGCGCTCCTTCTGCTCGGTGGTGCCGAAGGTGTGCAGCGGGTGGCAGGCCAGGGTGTGGACGCTGGTGGCGACCGCGACGGCCGCCCAGCGGGCGGCGAGTTCCTCCAGGACCTGGAGGTAGACCTCGTAGGGCTGGCCTCCGCCGCCGTACTCCTCGGGGTACGGCAGACCGAGCAGGCCCGCCTCTCCGAGGGTGGCGAAGAGCCCTTCGGGATAGGTCTCGGCGGCCTCGTACTCGTCCACCTTGGGAGAGAGCTCCTTGTCGGCGATCTCCCGGGTGAGGGCGATGAGGTCCGCCGCTTCGGGGGTGGGAAGCAGGCGGTCGACATCCATGGCGACTCCAGCGGCGCGCAAAGTGGTACTGGGGCAGGTACTGCAGTACCGCTGAGCGTAGCGCAGAAGGGTGTCCCCGACACCCCCGGGAACACCGGCCTGGAATACTGGCCGGGTGATCGAGACCTCAGCCGCCGACGCCCCGAAGCTGACGGGCCGCGGTGCGGCGCGCCGCTCCGCCCTCTTCGAGGAGCTCGTCGCCCTCCTCGTCGGCGAGGGCTTCGCCCAGCTGACGCTCGACGATCTCGCCGCCCGGCTGCGCTGCTCGAAGCGGACCCTGTACGGCCTGGCCGGCAGCAAGGAGCAGCTGGTCCGCGCCGCCGTCGTGCACTTCTTCCGGCGCGCCACGGCTCGGGTCGAGGCGGGGCTCGCCGCCGCGACCGATCCGGCGGAGCGGCTCGCCGCCTATCTGCGGGCGGTTTCGGCCGAGCTGGCGCCGGTCTCGCCGCAGTTCTTCGACGACGTGGCCGGATTCGAACCGGCGGCGGAGGTCTACGAGCGCAACACGCGCGCGGCGGCCGGCCGGGTCCAGCAGCTCATCGAGGAGGGCGTGCGGGCGGGGGTCTTCCGCGAGGTGCACGTGACCTTCGCGGCCGACGTCATCTCCTCGGTGATGGTCCGCATCCAGCGGCGCCAGGTCGCCGCGGCGACCGGCCTCGCCGACGCGGAGGCGTACGAACAGCTGGCCGAACTGCTCCTCAGCGGACTCCGCAGGGCCTGACCGGCCCGGACGGCGCGCCTGGCCGGATTCCGCCCGCGTGCGGTCACTCTGCGCAGATGATCCACTACTGTGTGCCGCGGCCACTGACCACCCACCCCAGGGAGCCTCCGCGTGGAGCGCAGCCGTACCGCCTTCAGGATCCGTGCAGTCCTCGCCGCCATGGGCGTCACCGCCGCCCTCGCCGCCGCCCCCGCGGCGCAGGCCGTGCCCGCCGAGAAGCCCGCCGCCGCGCCGCCGGCCCCCTGCACCGGGGAGTTCCAGGGCGACAAGCGGCTCGGCCCGAAGTTCCTGCCGAAGAAGTGGCAGGAGCCGGTGGGCCCGCTGCTCAACCGGTACCACCGGACCGGTGGTCTGTCCTCGGCCGACTTCCTCAAGAAGTACTGGGAGGGTCCGGCCGACACCGGCAGCTGGAAGTACCCGCCGAACGACGGCTTCGGCGAGGTCAACGGCACCGTCGACAAGGCGCCCGAGCTGCTCGTCGAGGGCGAGAGGCTGGACCGCTTCGGCTCGGAGTACGGCGGCTACCTGGCCCCGGCCGGTGACGCCTACGCCAAGCGCGCGCTGCCCCCGCAGAACCTCAACACCCGTGACGCGGCCTTCCCCTGCGACTACCACCTGTACGAGGTGACGCGGGAGTTCGTGGTCTGGGAGGGCTCCATCGCGCCCTGGTTCGAGCAGCCGGGCGGTGGCCGTCAGATCAAGCTGGACGCCACGTTCCTCGACCCGGGCGAGGGCCAGCGCCTCAACGTGAAGTGGCTGCTCGACAACGGCTATCTGGTGCGCGTCCCCGCGTGACGGACCGCCGCGCGCTGGACCGGGCGCTCCGGGAGGCCGGGGTGCCCGGGGCGTACTACTGGATCGAGGGCGTCCACGAACCGGCGCCCACCCCGCCCGACTTCGTCTATCTGCGGACGGGGCCGGGCGGTCCCGGCACATGGGAGACCGGGGTGTACGAGCGCGGCGCGTACGAGCCGGTCGCCACCCACGCCACGGAGGCGGAGGCCTGCGCCCACCTCCGCGCGCTAGCGGGCGTCTAGGGCCCGGTGGGCGCGGACGATGTCCGCGTAGCGCCGGCCGCTCGTCTTCACGGTCCTCCTCTGGGTGGCGAAGTCGACGTGGACGAGACCGAAACGCTTGTCGTAGCCGTAGGCCCATTCGAAGTTGTCGAGCAGGGACCAGGCGTAGTACCCGGCGAGCGGGACACCCTTGCGCAGGGCGCGGGCGCAGGCCGCCAGGTGCTGTTCGAGGTAGCGGGTGCGCTCCGGGTCGTGGACCGCGCCGTCGGGGCCGACGGTGTCGGGGAAGGCCGAGCCGTTCTCGGTGACGTAGAGCTTCCGTACGCCGTACTCCTCGGTGAGCCGCAGCAGGAAGGCCTCCAGGCCGCCGGCGTCGATCTGCCAGTCCATTCCGGTACGGGGCACCTCGGGCAGCCGCACCTCGCGGGCGTGCGGGACGGGTCCCGTGGGGTCGTCGGCGACGGTGACGGGGAAGTAGTAGTTGAGGCCGTGCCAGTCGAGCGGTGCGGCGATGGTCTGCGCGTCCCCGGGCCTTTCCGGCAGGTCGACCCCGTACAGCTCCCGCATGTCGGCGGGGAAGCCGCGGCCGTACACCGGGTCCAGCCACCAGCGGTTGGTGTGGCCGTCCGCGCGGGCGGCGGCGGCGAGGTCCTCGGGGCGGGTGGAGGCGGCGGCGACCGTCGAGTGGTTGGTGACCAGGCCGACCCGGGCGCCGGGGGCGGCGGCCCGGACGGCGGCGGCGGCGAGGCCGTGACCGAGGAGCAGGTGGTACGAGGCGCGGACGGCCGCCGTGAGGTCGGTGAGGCCCGGTGCCATCCGGCCCTCCAGGTGGCCGATCCAGGCGGAGCAGAGCGGTTCGTTGAGGGTGGCCCATCGCGTGACGCGGTCGCCGAGGCGTTCGGCGACGGCGGAGGCGTACCCGGCGAGGTGTTCGGCGGTCTCGCGGACGGTCCAGCCGCCCCGGTCCTGGAGGGTCTGCGGCAGGTCCCAGTGGTAGAGGGTGACGGAGGGGGTGATCCCGGCGTCGAGGAGGCCGTCGACGAGCCGGTCGTAGAAGTCGAGCCCGGCGGTGTTGACGGGGCCGTCGCCGCCGGGGATCACACGCGGCCAGGCGACGGAGAGCCGGTAGGCGTCGGTGCCGAGGGTCTTCATCAGGGCGATGTCCTCGGGCCAGCGGTGGTAGTGGTCGCAGGCGGTGTCGCCGTGGTCGCCGTTGTCGATCGCGCCGGGGACGCGGGTGAAGGTGTCCCAGATGGAGGGGGTGCGGCCGTCCTCGGCGGCGGCGCCCTCGATCTGGTACGCGGAGGTGGCCGTGCCCCAGGTGAAGGCGGGCGGGAAGGCGGCGAGGTCGAGCGGTTCGGACACGGGAGTCCTTTCGGGGGCGGTGGAGGGCGTCACTTGACCGCGCCGGCGGTGAGGCCGGTGACGAGGTAGCGCTGGAGGAGCAGGAACCCGGCGACGACGGGGACGCTCACCACGAGGGAGGCCGCCATGACCTGGTTCCAGTACACGTCGTTCTGGGTGGCGTAGCCCTGGAGGCCGACGGCGAGGGTGCGGGTGGCGTCGTTCGTCATGACGGAGGCGAAGAGGACCTCGCCCCAGGCGGTCATGAAGGCGTAGACGCCGACGGCGACGATGCCGGGGGCCGCGGCGGGGACGACGACCCGCAGGAGCGCGCCGAGCGGACCGCAGCCGTCGACCTCGGCGGCCTCGTCGAGCTCGCGCGGGACGCCGTCGAAGTAGCCGATCAGCATCCAGATGGAGAACGGCAGCGAGAAGGTCAGATAGGTGAGGATCAGACCGCCGCGCGAGCCGAAGAGTGCGATGCCGGTGGCGTTGCCGATGTTGACGTAGAGGAGGAAGAGCGGCAGCAGGAAGAGGATGCCGGGGAACATCTGGGTGGACAGGACCGTCACGGTGAACACCCGCTTGCCGCGGAAGGCGTAGCGGCTGACGGCGTAGGCGGCGAAGACCGCGACGACGAGCGAGCAGACGGTCGCCGCGCCCGCGACGATCAGGGAGTTCACGAAGTAGTCGGCGAGCGGGACGGTCTCCCAGATGTCGAGGTAGGGGCGGAAGGTGATGCCGGAGGGGATCCAGCGGAACTTCCCCGACACGTCCTCCAGGGGTTTGAGGGAGCTGGAGACCATCACGTACACCGGCAGCAGGACGAAGCCGGTGAGCAGGGTGAGGAAGATCCGCCGGCTCCAGAGGAAGGAGCGGGGCGGGGCCATGGGCGAGCGGGGCGCGGCCGTGGCCGCCGGGCGGGGCCGGTCGCTACGAGGCATCGGTGGCCTTCCTTCGCAGGGTTCCCCGGGTGGTGAGCAGCAGGTAGGCGCCCGTGACGACGAGCAGGAACAGCAGGAGGAGCACCGACATCGCCGAGCCCGTACCGAAGTTCCAGGTCTGGAACGAGGACTGGTAGATGTGCAGGGAGATCAGGTCGGCGGATTCGGGGGCGGCCTTGCCGAAGAGGACGAAGGGCGTGTTGAAGTCGTTGAACGTCCAGAGGAACAGCACCAGGACGAGCACCTGGGTGACGGGCCTCAGGGACGGCAGGGTGATCCGGCGGAGCTGCTGCCAGAGTCCCGCGCCGTCCAGGGCGGCGGCCTCGTACATGTCCCGGGGGATGTTCTGGAGTCCGGCCATCATGATGAGGAGGGCGAAGGGCCAGCCCTTCCAGACGGAGACGACGAGCAGCGTCCAGAAGGCGTTGTCGCCGATCAGCCAGAAGGCGGGGGTGCCGCCGATGCCGAGCTGGTCGTGCAGGACGTGGTTCACCAGGCCGTTGTCCCGCTGGAACATGAACGCCCAGGTGATGACGGCCGCGTAGACCGGCAGGGCGTACGGGACGAGGAAGAGCGCCCGCAGGAAGCCCCGGCCGCGGAAGGTCTCCTGCAGGAAGACGGCGGCGGCGGTGCCGAGGAGCCAGCAGAGGGCGACCGAGCAGAGGGTGAAGACGCAGGTGGTGACGAACGACTTCAGGAGGGACTCGCCGACGGGGGCGTCGAAGTCGACGGAGACCGCGTAGTTGTCGAGTGCGGCCCAGGGGGCGGCCACCCAGTCACGGATGAAGAACTGGGTGAGTTCCTTGAAGCTCATGACGATGCCGATGAGCATCGGCACGAGGTGGACGAGGAGTTCGAGGGCCAGGGCCGGGAGGAGCAGGAGGTAGGGCAGTCCGGCGGACCGGAGCCGTCCGGGGCGGCGGGTGCGCGGGGCCGCCCCGGGGGTGTGCCGCTGTCCGGTCCGCCCGCCGGGTTTCTCGACGGTGGTGGTCATGGTGGCGTCCGGGTTCACTTCTTGGGCATCTGCTGCTGGGCCTTGTCGAGCTCGGCCCGTACGGACTCGGTGGTGACGGGGCGGCCGGCGGCGGCGTCGGCGAACAGCTTCTTGACCGCGGTGCCGACGACGGTCTCGAACTGGGACTCCTCGGGGACCTGCGGGAGGGCCGCGGCGCTGGTGGCGAGGGTCTGCTTGAGGACGGCGACGGTGGGGGTGTCGAAGGCGGGGTCCTGCTGGGCGCTCTTGACCGGGGGGATGGAGCCGTAGGCCTTGTTGAGGGTCTTCTGCTCCTCGTCGCTGGTCATGAACTTCACGAAGTCGAGGGCGCCTTGGCTGTTCCGGGTGTTCTTGAAGACGGCGAGGTTGATGCCGGCGACCATGGAGTTGATGCCGGTGCCCCGGCCGGGGGCGCCGGAGGCGACGGGGGCGGGGGCGACGCCCCACTCGTCGGCGTTCATGCCCTGGGCGGCGAAGGTGGTGCCGGGGGTCTGCCAGAGGACCATGGCGGTACGGTCCTTGGCGAAGTCGCTGAGGGACTGGTTCTGGGCGTACTCGGCGTTGCCGGGGGCGACGATCCGGTGGGCGGCCATCAGGTCGACGTACTGCTTGACGGCGGCGACGGCCCCGTCCGAGGTGAAGTCGGCCTTGCCGTCGGGGGTGAAGAAGTCGGCGCCGTGCTGTTTGCCGAGGACGAAGACCTGGTGGATGTTGTTGGCGAGGTTGCCGCCCTCGACGCCGATGGCGGACCTTCCGCCCTTGCTGAGCTTCTTTCCGTCGGCGATCAGTTCGTCCCAGGTGGCCGGCGGCTTGGCTATGCCGGCGTCCTTGAACATCTTCTTGTTGTAGTAGAGGGCGTAGGCCATGGAGTACAGCGGTACGGCGGCGGGGTCCTGGCCGGTGGTGCCGGTGGAGCCGAGCGCGGAGTCGACGAAGCGGTCCCTGCCGCCGATGGCCTCGAAGTTCTTGGCGTCCCAGGGCAGCAGGGCGCCGCTCGCCTGGAGCGAGGCGCTCCAGGTGTTGCCGATGTTGAGGACGTCGGGGCCCTGGCCGGAGGTGGTGGCGGTGAGGATGCGGTTGAGGAGGTCGGACCAGGGAATGACCTCCAGCTTGACCTTGATGCCGGTCCGCTTCTCGAACCTGTCGAGTTCGGGCCGCAGGACCTTCTTGTCGACCTCCAGGTTCGCGCCCTGGTTGGAGGCCCAGTAGGTGAGGGTCCTGACGCCGCCGCCGGAGCCGGAGCCGTCGGCCGGGGAGCCGCCTCCGCAGGCCGCGGCGGTGAGGACGAGGGAGAGGGTGACGGCACCGGTGGCCGCGGCTCTGATTCTGCGCATGGCTCCTCAGGACCCTTTCGGGGAGTGGTGGGGAGCTGGGGAGGAGGGGGCGGCGAAGCGTCCCGTGTTCAGGCCCTGAAGCCCTCCCCGGCTTAATTTAGGATGTGAGTTAAACCTCAAGAGAAGGTCGCGTCAAGGGTCCTGACAGCGGTATGTTGCGCTCAGGACTACTTCACCTGGGGGCCCAAGTGACCATGCGGAACGGCCGCACCGTGCGTGACCTGCGACGCGAGAACCGCACCGCCGTCCTCCAACGCCTCTATTTCGACGGGCCGATGAGCCGCTTCTCGCTCGGCCCCGCGACCGGCCTCAGCTCCGGCTCCATCAGCAACGTGGTCGCGGAGCTCGTCGCGGAGGGTCTCGTCGAGGAGGCGGGCAGCGTCGACTCGGCCGGCGGGCGCCCCCGTACCCTGCTCCGGATCACTCCCGGCAGCGGCTGCATGATCGGCGTCGACGTCGGCGAGACCCGGGTCAGGATCGAGCTGTTCGACCTCACCCTGACCGAACTCGCGCGTACCGAACGCCCGTTGGCGGTCGACAGCCCCCACCCCCATGACCGGTACGAGGTCGGTGTCGTCGTCGGCCACGTCCGGGAGGGCATCGCCGAGGTGCTGCGGTCGGCGGGCGTGCCCGCCGGCCGGCTGCTCGGTGTCGGCGTCGGTGTGCCCGGCATCGTGGCCCGCACCGCCGAGGACGGCGCGGTCGTGCACGGCCAGACCATCGGCTGGGACGCCGTCCCCCTGGAGCGGCTGCTGCGCGCGAGCGTGGACCTGCCGACGGCCGTTCCGTACTGGATCGACAACGGCGCCAAGACCCTCGGCCAGGCCGAGATGTGGTTCGGCGCCGGGCGGGGCGCGCGCAGCGCGGTGGTCGTCCTCTTCGGCTCGGGCGTCGGCGCCTGCGTGGTCACGGACCCGATGGGACCCGGCCGGGCGATCGAGTGGGGGCATCTGACGGTACGGGTCAGGGGGCGCAGGTGCCGCTGCGGGGCCCGGGGCTGCCTGGAGGCGTACGCGGGCGCGGAGGCGCTGCTCGAACGGTGGCGGGAGGCGGGCGGGAGGCCTCCGGCGGGGGCGGACGAGGAGACGGCGCTGACGGCGATGCTGGCGGGGGCGTATCCGGCGGGCGCGGGGGCGGAGCCCGACGCGACGGCCCGCGAGGTACTGGAGGAGACCGCCGAGTACCTGGGCGCGGGCTTCGCCGATCTGATCAACCTCTTCCAGCCCGAGCGCATCCTCGTCGGCGGCTGGGCGGGGCTCCAGCTCGGCGCCCGCTTCCTGGAGACGGTGAAGGGGTACGCGGCCGAGTACGCCCTGAAGTACCCGGCGGCCCGGGTCGACATCGGCATGGGCACGCTCGGTCCCGACGCGGTGACGGTCGGCGCGGCGATCCTGCCGCTCGCGGACTTCTTCGCCCGGGGCGGCAGGCGGGCCGAGACGGAGACCGCCGAGGAGCAGCCGGCCTGGGCGTCGACCGTACGGGAACGGGCGGCGCATTGAACGCGCGCCGCCCTTCGCCTCACCGGCCGGACGTCAGGGGTACGAGACCACGGTGGACGGCACGGTGGCGGTGCCCGAGGTCGGGGCCCCCACGCCGTTGATGACGTGCTCGTACTGGCCCTTGCCGCCGAGCGAGACCACCAGCAGGTCGTGGAACCGTACGCCCGGCTTCACCGGGGCCCGGAATCCGTGGTCCTGACGGATCGTCGGGTCGACGTTGAAGTAGCAGTAGCTGCCGAGCGCCCAGCCCTCATGGGTGTTCACGGAGTCGTCGACGCGGTAGGCGGCGTACCCCTTGTACGGGCCGTCCTGGACGGCGGCCTGGTTCGGCGCGTCGTACGCCTTCTCGTTCTGGAAGAAGATCGTGCGGCCCCGCTCGCCGAACCACTCGACGTCGTACTTGTTGAAGTGCTCGACGAACAGGCCGGTGGCGAGGACGTCGTCGCCGTACACGCGGACGCCGTAGTCGGAGCGGTTGGTCTCCCAGCCGACGCCCTCGCCGTGGTCGGCGCGCCAGACCCAGGTGTGGTCGACGATCACGTCGTCGCTGTGGACCGCCATGGCCGTGGTGGCCCTTCCGGGGCCCGCGCCGCCGACACGGACGTACACGTCCTGAACGGTGGTCGGGTCGGCGCCGTGGTCGGCGCCCGCGCCCTGCGGGCCGATCTCCAGGAGGACCGGGGAGTTGACGGGTCCGGCGTCGACGAGGAAGCCGGCGAGCCGGACGCCGTCGACGTCGGCGACCTTCACGGCGGTGACGCCGTTGTCGGGGACGATCGTGGCGAGGCCGAGACCGAGGACGATCGTGCCGGGCCGGTCGACCTGGACCGGCTGGTCCACGTGGTACACGCCCGGCGTGAGGAGGAGATGAAGCCCTTGGCGCAGGGCCGCGTTCATGGTGGCGGCGGTGGTGCCGGGCTTGACCACGTAGAACCGGCCGAGCGGGATCGACTGGCCCTGCGGGGTTCCCGAACCCCAGCTGGTACCACGGGCGTTGACGCGCCTGGCGGGAGCGAAGACCTTGAACTCGCCCCCCTCCCAGAACAGGAAGGGCTTCTCGCGGGAGACGGGGGTGGTGTCGAGCGTGGTGTACGGCGGGTCGGGGAAGCCGGTGGCGGGAGCGCCCTCGACACCGGAGAAGGCCATGTTCCAGACGCCGTTGAGCCAGCCGCCGATCGCGCTGTCCCGGGTGTACCACTGCTGCTGGGAGTAGGGCTGGACGGTGCCGTCGATCTTCGAGTCGGCGATGTAGCCGCCGCTGGCCCAGCCGTAGCCGCTGGGGGCGAGGTTGAGGTTGCCCTTGACGTGCATCCGGCGGAAGGACGCGGCCTGCGAGACGGCCCAGCGGTCGGTGCCGTTGACCGGGTCGAGGGCCAGGTTCTCGGCGGAGCGCCAGAAGTTCTGGGTGGCGTTGCCGCCGAACCAGCCCGCGTCGACGGTCACGTCGCCGTTGATCGTGGTGTCGTCGGGGCGCAGTCCGAGGCCGGCGATCTGGGTGTAGAAGCCGATCTGGGCGTTGAGGCCGTTGTAGGTGCCGGGCTTGAGGAGGAAGGCGTGCCGGCCGCTGCCGAACTGGGCCGACTCCTGCTGGGTGAAGACCTCGTCCAGCTTGGTCTGGATGCCGGGCGTGGAGGGGTCGAGGACGTGCACGTTCGGGCCGAGGTCGCCGCCGCCGGGGAGGGTGGGGCCGCCGTCGCCGGTGGTGCCGTAGACCTGGAACTCCCAGAGGGAGTAGCCGTATCCGGTGGCGCGGGTGGTGCCGTGGACGCGGACGTAGCGGGCGGTGCCGGTGACGGCCAGGGACTCGTTGCCGCCGGGGCCGTTGGCGGTGCTGTAGGCGGTCGTCCAGTCGGTGCCGTTGCCGGAGGTCTCGATGCGGTACGCGGTGCCGTAGGCGGCTTCCCAGCGCAGGTCGACCCTGCTGAGGGCGGCGGGGGCGCCCAGGTCGACCTGGATCCACTGGGGGTCGGCGAAGGCGCTGGACCAGCGGGTTCCCGGGTCACCGTCGACGGCGGCGCCGGCGGGGGTGCCGGCGTTCTCCTGGCTGGAGGCGGTGGCGGGCCTGCCCTGGGAGAGCAGTACGGGGGCGGCCTCGGCGGGGGGTGCGGCGACGAGCGCGAGCAGTCCGGCGAGGAGCGCGGCGACGAGGGCGACGGCGGTGAGGCGACGACGTGGTGCGGAGGATGGCGGGGGCGGCGCGAGACGGATGCCTGCTGCGGGCATGGCTCGATCTCCTCATGGATGAGGGGGAGTTGGGGAAGGGAGCGCGCTCTCCGCAGCAGATGCTCGCGGCTGCCCCGCGGGGGGTCAAGGCATCTGACCGACTTTCCTTTTGGCTTGCATTAAGTATCGAGCAATCACGGGGGCGGGGCCTTCTCGTCGACGAACCGGGAACGGGCGACGGGGGCCGACGCGGGCGCGCGCCCATCGGGAAGCCCTCCGCGTCCCGGAGTGCTCCCGGATGGACGGCGCGGCGAGCCCGGCGTGATCCGGACGACAGGCCCTAGTCCGCCGGGGCGAACTCGCCGGTCACGTTGCCGACGTGGTCGGGCTCCTTCACCACATCGAGGTGCAGCTCCGGGGTGCCCTCGGAGAAGTCCAGCTGCGACAGCTCGACCCACACCACATTGGGGCTCGTGGTGGACTCGTAGAAGTACCGGCCCTCGGTGAGGTCGGCGACGGTGCGCCAGCGCGTGGTCGAGATGTTCGGCCGCACCTCGTCCGCCGTACCGAACGGAGCGGAGGCGTTCCGGATCACGCCGAACATGTACGCCGCGGCTTCGCGCGTGTCCGAGGTGCTCGGAAGCTGCGCGGAGTAGTAGGCGGCGCGGGCGAAGCGGTCCGGCGATTGCACGCCGCCCGGCAGCGGCTGATCGCCGCCGAGTCCTTCGTAACGCTCCTTCAGTTCCAACTGCTCCTCGTACCAGGGCGAGTTCGCCATCACGGTGTACTGCTTGCCCTTGTGCACGACGGCCTTGCCGTCGCGGAACTCGATGATGGCCGAGTTGCCGTTCTTGTCCGCGAGCGCGAGGTGACCGGTTCCCGGCCGGCCGCCGAGGTCCTTCGCGATGAGCTGTACGTCCTCGTCCTGGATCTTCGCCACCGCGTCGTCGACGTTGTCGAAGCAGTCGAGCAGGCACTGGATCGCCCAGTACAGCTCGAGCCCGGGGCGCGAGGGGTCACGGTCGCCGTACTCCGATTCGGAGAGGTACAGCCCGCTGACCTGGAACCCCGCCTCGTTGAGGCCGTCGACGGCGGCCTCGCGGTACATGAGCGCGACGACGCTGCCGAACCGCGAGGTCCAGGTGAAGTTGCCCGGGAGTGTGGGCGTGCCGGGCATGCTCTGGCGCTCCACGCCACGCGGGCGCACCGCCAGGATCGTGTCCGCGTCCTGGTACCAGTCCATACTCCGGGCGACCAGTACGTTGCCCTGGGCGGGGCCACCCTGTGCCATACGGGAATGACCCTGCGATGACCATAGAATCCGTGTACACATGCTTCGCATTATCGACAACAAGTGTCGAACCGGGCGGCTCCACCCGGCCGGAATTCACCCGATCAGCACAGGGCCCCGCCCCATGCCCGCATCGGCGACACGGCTACGGAGTAGTCGCATGACCGGCCGGACAAGTCCTGGCTAGGCGACCGACCCGATGCGCCCCGCCGGCTCGCGCGGCCCGTCGTGGTGGATCGGGGTGTGGGCGCCGGTGAGGGAGCGGCCCGTGCCGCCGCGGCGGTTGGCCACGATCTCCGCGCCGATCGAGAGGGCCGTCTCCTCGGGCGTGCGGGCGCCCAGGTCGAGGCCTACCGGGGAGCGCAGGCGGGCGAGTTCGAGTTCGGTGACGCCGACCTCGCGGAGGCGCTTGTTGCGGTCCTCGTGGGTGCGGCGGGAGCCCATCGCGCCGATGTAGGCGACGGGAAGCTTCAGGGCGGCGTGCAGGAGGGGCACGTCGAACTTGGCGTCGTGGGTGAGGACGCAGAGCACCGTACGGCCGTCGACCTCCGTCGACTCCAGATAGCGGTGCGGCCATGCGACGACGATCTCGTCCGCCTCGGGGAAGCGGGCCGGCGTCGCGAAGACGGGCCGCGCGTCGCACACGGTGACGTGGTAGCCGAGGAACTTGCCCACCCGTACCAGCGCGGCGGCGAAGTCGATCGCGCCGAAGACGATCATGCGCGGGGCGGGCACGGAGGACTCGACGAGCAGGGTCAGCGGCTGTCCGCAGCGGCTGCCGTCCTCGCCGATCTCCACGGTGCCGGTGCGGCCCGCGTCGAGCATCGCGCGGGCCTCGGCCGCCGCCGTGCGGTCCAGCTCGGGGTGGCCGCCGAGCTTCCCCTCGTACGAGCCGTCCGGGCGGACCAGCAGGGCGCGGCCCATCAGGTCCTCGGGTCCGGAGACGATCCGGGCGAGGGCTGCCGCCTCCCCCGTGGTGGCGGCGCCGAGCGCGGCGGGGAAGACCCCGCCGCGCACCGGTGTGACGAGGATGTCGATGACGCCGCCGCAGGTCAGCCCGACCGCGAAGGCGTCCTCGTCGCTGTACCCGAAGCGCTCGACGACGGTCCTGCCGTCTTCGAGGGCCTGCACGCACAGCTCGTACACCGCCCCCTCCACACACCCGCCGGAGACCGATCCGATCGCCGTGCCCTCGCTGTCGACGGCGAGGGCGGCGCCCGGCTGCCGGGGCGCGCTCCCGCCGACGGCCACCACGGTGGCGACGGCGAAGGCACGTCCCTGCCCGACCCACCGGTGCAGCTCTTCGGCGATGTCCAGCATCTCGGTTCTCCTCTGGAAGGTGCGGGGAGGGCGGCGGGGGCGTCAGCCGACGCCGAGCCAGCTCTCGATGGGATGGATCGCGAAGTACACGATGAAGATCGCGGTCAGGCCCCACATGAAGGCGCCGACCTCGCGTGCCTTGCCCTGCGCCGCCTTGATCACGACGTAGGAGATCACACCGGCCGCGACACCCGTGGTGATCGTGTACGTGAAGGGCATGAGGACCACGGTGAGGAACACCGGGATCGCGACGGAGCGGTCGCTCCAGTCCACGTGCTTGGCGTTCTGCATCATCATCGAGCCGATGACGACCAGGGCCGCGGCGGCGACCTCCTGCGGCACGATCGCGGTCAGCGGCGTGAAGAAGAGGCAGAGGGCGAAGAATCCGCCGGTGACCACGGAGGCCAGACCCGTGCGGGCACCCTCGCCGACGCCGGTCGCGGACTCGACGAAGACCGTCTGCCCGGAGGCTCCGCCCACACCACCGACGATACCGCCGGCGCCGTCGATGAAGAGGGCCTTCGAGAGGCCGGGCATCCGGCCCTTGTCGTCGGCGAGCTTGGCCTCGGTGCCGACGCCCAGGATGGTCGCCATGGCGTCGAAGAAGCCGGCGAGCACCAGGGTGAAGACGATCATGCTGATGGTGATGTAGCCGACGTCGCCCCAGCCGCTGAAGGACACGTCCCCGAAGAGGGAGAAGTCCGGGGCGGAGACCGCGCTGCCGCCGAGCTCCGGCGGGCCGGAGAACCAGGCCTTGGCCGGGATGTCCGCGACCGCGTTCAGGACGACCGCGACGACGGTGCCCGCGACGATGCCGATCAGGATCGCGCCGGGGATGTTGCGGGACTGGAGGGCGAAGATCAGCAGCAGGGTGAAGGCGAAGATCAGGACGGGCCAGCCCATGAGCTCACCGGCCGGGCCGAGGGACACGGGGCCGCCGCCCGGTGCGGGGTTCTCGTGCACGAAGCCGGCCTTCACGAAGCCGATGATCGCGATGAAGAGGCCGATGCCGATGGTGATGGCGTGCTTGAGCGCGAGCGGTATCGCGTTCATGATCATCTCGCGGAGTCCGGTGACCACCAGGAGACAGATCACGGCGCCGTACGCCACGGACATGCCCATGGCCTGCGGCCAGGTCATGACCGGCACGACCTGCGAGGCCATGACGCCGGAGACGCTGAGGCCGGCGGCGAGCGCGAGGGGGACCTTGCCCCAGAAACCCATGAGCAGGGTCGTCGCGGCTGCCGCGAGGGCGGTGGCGGTGATGAGCGCCGGCTGGCTCAGGAGCTGGCCGTTGACGTCCTTGCCACTGAGGATCAGGGGGTTGAGCAGGAGAATGTACGCCATCGCCATGAAGGTGGTGACGCCGCCGCGGATCTCCGTCGCGACGGTGGATCCTCTCTCCGAGATGTGAAAGTACCGGTCGAGCCAAGACCTGCCGGCGGGATTGCGCGAGCCGGAGCCCGCGTCATCGGCGCTGGTCCTGGGCTCCACTGACGACTGGGTCATGGGGCCTGCTCCCAAGGTTCAAAGGGGCACCCGCGTCAGACTTCGAAGGGATCTGGTCTGGTGAAGCTGCGGGATTTGGGATGGTGCGTGGGCTGCACGACCCGGGGGACGGCCCGAGACGAACGGGATGGATCGGTACTGCGGGGCACTGCGGTGTTACGGGGGTGGTGCGGGTACTGCGGTGTTACGGGGTACTGCCGTGATGCGGTACTTCGGTTGTTACGGAGTACCCCGGTGACGCGAGTACTGCCGTGGGGGCTCCGGGCGGTGCGGGCGGGAAGTGTGACGTTCCTCGGGAGGCACGGACCGCCCGGAGAGTCCTACAGGGTGCCGGTGAGCGCCTCGGGGCGTACCGGCGTCTTGTTGAGCTCCAGGCCCGTCGCGGCCCGGATCGCCGCGAGGACGGCCGGGGTGGACGACAGGGTCGGCGCCTCTCCGATGCCCCGGAGGCCGTACGGCGCGTTGGGGTCGGCAAGCTCGAGGTAGTCGACCGGGATGGTCGGCGTGTCGAGGATGGTCGGGATGAGGTAGTCCGTGAAGGAGGGGTTGCGCACCTTCGCGGTCTTCGGGTCGACGATGATCTCCTCCATCACCGCGACGCCCAGGCCCTGGGTGGTGCCGCCCTGGATCTGGCCGACGACGGAGAGCGGGTTGACCGCCTTGCCGACGTCCTGGGCGCAGGCCAGCTCGATCACCTTGACGAGGCCGAGCTCGGTGTCGACCTCCACCACCGCGCGGTGCGCGGCGAAGGCGTACTGGACGTGCCCGTCGCCCTGTCCGGTGACGAGGTCGAAGGCCTGGGTGGGGCGGTGCCGCCACTCCTCCTCGACCTCCACGGCCCGGTCCTCGAGGACGTCGGCGATGGTGGCGAGGGCCTCGCCACCGTCGGTGACGACCTTGCCGTCCTCCAGGAGGAGTTCGGCGTTGGCCCAGGCGGGGTGGTACGAGCCGAACTTGCGTCGGCCGATCTCCAGGACCTTCTCGCGGACGATCTCGCAGGAGTTCTTGATGGCGCCGCCGGTCATGTACGTCTGACGGCCCGCGGAGGTCGAACCGGCCGAGCCCACCTGGGTGTCGGCGGGGTGGATGGTGACCTGCTGGACTCCGAGCTCGGTGCGGGCGATCTGCGCGTGGATGGTGACGCCGCCCTGGCCGACCTCCGCCATCGCGGTGTGGACGGTGGCGACGGCCTCGCCGTTGATGACCTCCATCCGGATCTTCGCGGTGGAGTAGTCGTCGAAGCCTTCGGAGAAGCCGACGTTCTTGATGCCGACGGCGTAGCCGACACCACGCACGACACCCTCGCCGTGCGTGGTGTTGGACAGGCCGCCCGGCAGCGCGCGGACGTCCGCGCCCTCGCCGGCGGTCTCCCACTGGCGCTCCGGCGGCATCGGCCGGGCCTTGACCCGGCGCAGCAGCTCGGCGACGGGGGCGGGCGAGTCCACGACCTGGCCGGTCGGCATGATCGTGCCCTGCTCCATGGCGTTGAGCTGGCGCAGTTCCACCGGGTCCATGCCCAGCTTCGCCGCGAGCTTGTCCATCTGTGCCTCGTAGGCGAAGCAGGCCTGGACCGCACCGAAGCCGCGCATCGCGCCGCAGGGCGGGTTGTTGGTGTAGAGGCCGATCGCCTCGATCTCGACGTCCTCGATGACGTACGGGCCGACCGAGAGGGACGAGGCGTTGCCGACGACGGAGGCCGTGGACGAGGCGTACGCGCCGCCGTCGAGCACGATCCTGCACTTCATGTGCGTGAGCTTGCCGTCCTTGGTGGCGCCGTGCTCGTACCAGAGCTTCGCCGGGTGCCGGTGGACATGGCCGAAGAAGGACTCGTACCGGTTGTAGACCATCTTCACCGGCTTGCCGGTGCGCAGCGCGAGGATGGACGCGAGGATCTGCATGGAGATGTCCTCGCGACCGCCGAACGCGCCGCCGACGCCGGCCATCGTCATCCGGACCTTCTCCTCGGGCAGGCCGAGGCAGGGCGCGATCTGCTTGAGGTCCGAGTGCAGCCACTGGGTGGCGACGTACAGGTCGACGCCGCCGTCCTCGGCCGGTACGGCGAGGCCGGACTCCGGGCCGAGGAAGGCCTGGTCCTGCATGCCGAAGGTGTACTCGCCGGTGACGATGACATCGGCGCGCTCGGCGGCCTCGGCGGCGTTGCCGCGGATGATCGGCTGGCGGTGCACGATGTTCGGGTGCGGGACGTGACCGGAGTGGTGGTCGTCGCGGCCCTCGTGGACCAGGATCGCGTCCGGAGCGGTGGCCGAGGCCTCGTCCGTGATGACCGGGAGCTCCCGGTACTCGATCTTGATCTTCGCGGCGGCGCGGCGGGCGGTCTCCGGGTGGTCGGCGGCCACGAGGGCGACCGGCTCACCGTGGTGACGGACCTTGCCGTACGCGAGGACCGGGGTGTCCTGGAACTCCATGCCGTAGTTCTTCGCGGCCGGCAGGTCCTCGTGCGTCAGGACGGCGTAGACGCCGTCCATCGTGAGGGCCTCGGAGGTGTCGATGGACAGGATCTCGGCGTGCGCGACCGTGGAGCGCAGGATCTGGCCCCAGAGCATGTCCTCGTGCCACATGTCGGAGGAGTACGCGAACTCGCCGGTGACCTTGAGGGTGCCGTCCGGGCGGAGCGTGGACTCGCCGATGCCGCCCTTGACGTGGTTCTGGGTGACGTCGGTGGGCGTGCCCACCGGGGTCGTGCGTGTTTTCTGAGTCATCGTCAGACCGCCTCTCCCTGACGCTCCTGGCGAGCGGCCGCGAGGCGGACCGCGTCGAGGATCGTCTCGTAACCGGTGCAGCGGCAGAGGTTGCCGGAGAGCGCCTCGCGGATGTCCGCGTCCGTCGGGGACGGGTTGCGCTCCAGCATCTCGTCGGCCGCGACCAGCAGGCCGGGGGTGCAGAAGCCGCACTGCACGGCGCCGGCGTCGATGAACGCCTGCTGGATCGGGGAGAGTTCGACACCCTCGCCGGTCTGCGAGTCCTGGCCGGGCTTGGCCTCCCACTTCCTGGCGGCGTCCAGCGAGGTGCCGCAGGTTCCGGAGGCGCAACCGGCGTGCTCCGCGCGGTCCTTGGCGAACTCGGCGAGGCCTTCGACGGTGACGACCTCGCGGCCCTCGACCTGACCGGCCGCGACGAGACAGGAGCAGACCGGCACTCCGTCGAGACGGACGGTGCAGGAACCGCACTCGCCCTGCTCGCAGGCGTTCTTGGAGCCGGGCAGACCCAGACGCTCACGCAGAACGTAGAGGAGGGACTCGCCCTCCCAGACGTCGTCGGCTTCCTGCGGACGACCGTTGACCGTGAAATTGACGCGCATGGTTATGCAGCTCCCTCAAGCGTGCGGCCGGCGCCGCGGTACTGCTCCCAGGTCCAGCCGAGCTGGCGGCGGGCCATGATGCCGACGGCGTGGCGGCGGTACTTGGCGGTGCCTCGGACGTCGTCGATCGGGTTGGCGGCGGCCGAGCAGAGGTCGGCGAACTGCTTGGCGACCGACGGGGTGATGATCTTGCCGTTGTCCCAGAAGCCGCCCTCCTCCAGAGCCGCGTTCAGGAAGGCCTCGGCCTCCTTGGCGCGGATCGGGGTCGGCGCGGCGGAGCCGATGCCGGTGCGCACGGTCCGGGTCTCCGGGTGCAGGGCCAGGCCGAAGGCGCAGACCGCGATGACCATCGCGTTGCGGGTGCCGACCTTGGAGTACTGCTGGGGGCCGTCCGCCTTCTTGATGTGGACGGTCTTGATGAGCTCGTCGGGCTGGAGCGCGTTGCGCTTCACACCCGTGTAGAACTCGTCGATCGGGATGAACCGGGTGCCGCGCACCGACTCGACCTCGACCTCTGCGCCCGCGGCGAGCAGCGCCGGGTGGGCGTCTCCGGCGGGCGAGGCGGTGCCGAGGTTGCCCCCGACGCCGCCGCGGTTACGGATCTGCGGGGAGGCGACCGTGTGCGAGGCGAGCGCCAGACCGGGCAGCTCGGCGCGGAGGTTCTCCATGATCTGGGTGTACGGAACGGAAGCGCCGAGGCGGACGTTCTCCTCGCCGACCTCCCACTCGCGCAGCAGCTCGACGCGGTTCAGGTCCAGGAGGTACTCGGGCCGCCGGTGGTCGAAGTTGATCTCGACCATGACGTCCGTGCCACCCGCGAGGGGCACGGCCGTGGGGTGCTCTGCCTTGGCGGCGAGCGCCTCCTCCCAGCTGGCGGGGCGAAGGAAGTCCATGGTGGCTCTCTTCCAGTGATTCTGGTGATCGGGGGTCGTTCAGCAGGGTTCCGGGGGGACGGCCGGCCCTCGACTTCATGTTCATGTGCTGTTAACGCGGTGTGTGGCCTAGTACACAAGCCCACGCTCGCCCGGGTGCAGTCACCGAAAACATGAAGGAGTTGGCTGGGTCCCGTCGTCGTCTTGTAGATTCGAACGAAAGGCGAGGAACAGTCACCTCGCTGTTTTCCCCTGGAAACGGTGGCACCACTCCACCGTCGACAACGGGACACCCCACGACCCACTGACCAGGAACGGCGGCGACACGATGCGGCTGCGCGCACTGCTGGAGAACGACGCGCTCGGGCTGCGCCTGCTCGGCGGCGAGGACGAGCTGGACCGGACCGTCCGCGGCGTGATGACGACGGACCTCAAGGACCCCAGCCGGTACCTTTCCGGCGGCGAGCTGGTCCTCACGGGCCTCGCGTGGCTGCGGGAGCCGGCCGACGCCGAGCCCTTCGCCCGCATCCTGGCCTCGGCCGGGGTCGCGGCGCTCGCGGCCGGTGAGGCGGAGCTCGGGGACATCCCCGCCGATCTCGTGGAGGCGTGTTCGCGCCATCGGCTTCCGCTGTTCGCCGTGAACGAGTCCGTTGCGTTCGCGACGATCACCGAGCACGTTGTTCGACAGGTCTCGGGCGAGCGGGCCGGGGACCTGGCCGCCGTCGTCGACCGGCACCGCCGGCTCATGACCTCGGGCCCCGCGGGCGGCGGCCCGGAGGTCGTCCTCGACCTGCTCGGCTCCGACCTGGACCTGCGGGCCTGGGTCCTCTCCCCCACCGGCCGCCAGATCGCGGGTGCCGGCGAACCCCTTCCGGCTGCCCTCGCCGCCACCCTGGCCGGTGAGCACCTGGCGGCCACCCGGACCGGCCGGCGCGGCCCGCACCGGATCGTCACGGGCGGAACCACGTACTCCCTCTTCCCGATCCGCAACACCGGCCGGGGCGCGGTCCCGGCCTCCAGGGACGTGCGCGAGACGGTCCTCTCGGACTGGCTGCTCGCCGTCGAGGCGGACGCCGGGGAGTGGCCCGCGGCGCGGCTCGACCTGCTCCAGGGCGTCACACAGCTGATCGCCGTCGAGCGGGACCGGCGCGACGCGGCCCGTACGGTGCGCCGCAGGCTGGCCCAGGAGGTCCTGGAGCTGGTGCAGACGGGCGCGGCGCCCGCCGAGATCGCCGCCAGGCTGCGGGTCGCCGCCCCGGTGCTGCTGCCCGGGCTCGGTACGGCCCCGCACTGGCAGGTGGTCGTGGCCCGGGTCGACTGGGAGCAGGACGCCGCCCAGGGCTCGGCGGTGGACGGCGGCCCGGTCGCCCAGGCGCTCCTGGAGGAGATCCTCGTCGACCCGGCGACCGTGGGCGCCGAGTCCGCCGACCGGATCGCGGTGGCGCACAGCGGCGACGAGGCCATCGCCCTGGTGCCGCTGGCCGCGGGCCCGCTGCCGGACAGCGAGGACGACGGCCCGGCCCCCGCGCTCGGCCTGCACGCGGACGTGCTGCTCGGCGCCGTGCGGGCCCCGCTCTCCGCCGGTCTCGCCGACGACGGGCGTCTCACCCTCGGCGTCAGCGCGGCCGTGCACTCGGCGGAGGGCCTGCGCGGGGCGCTGGAGGAGGCCCGGCACGCCCGCCGGGTCGCCGCCGCCCGGCCGGGCCGGGTCTGCGCGGCGGGCCACCACGAGCTGGCCTCGCACGTGCTGCTGCTGCCGTTCGTGCCGGACGACGTCCGGCGCGCGTTCACGGCCCGGCTGCTCGACCCGCTGCGCGACTACGACCGGCGGCACCGGGCGGAGCTGATCCCGACCCTGGAGGCCTTCCTCGACTGCGACGGCTCCTGGACGCGCTGTGCGACCCGCCTCCACCTGCACGTGAACACGTTGCGCTACCGGGTGGGCCGGATCGAGCAGCTCACCGGACGCGATCTCTCCCGTCTGGAGGACAAGCTCGACTTCTTCCTCGCCCTGAGGATGAGCTGAGCGGGCCGTACGCGTTTCACCCGTTCGGGCGAGTCCGGTGGAGTGACGTCCGGGCCGGTGGGGGCCCCTCGGCCGCACCGGCCGGGGGGCCTCGCCGGGGCCTGATCACGGGCCCGGCGGCGATCTGACGCCCTGTCGGGCAGCCCGGGCCGGGCGGCGCCCCGATCCATCGGACTCTTGTGAATTCTTTCACCTGACCCCTTGGCCAGGTACTCCCCTTCGTGCTGAGATGCGGGTCTCACTCAACAGCTCAATGGCGCGCTCGGGGAGGGCAATGTGGCGGATACCGCCATGTCTGGTTCCGAATCAAGGGGCGGCGAAGATCCGTCCCTCGCCTACGGCAAGGAGACTCCCGTGGAGACCGCCATATGGCGGCTCCGCTCCCGGGGCTGCTGGACGGACGCGGCGGCGCTGCTCGCCCCGCACGCCTCCGAACCGGCCGCCGCGCTCGAACGGGCGGCGCT
Source organism: Streptomyces sp. P9-A4 (assembly GCF_036634195.1). Taxonomy (NCBI): domain Bacteria; kingdom Bacillati; phylum Actinomycetota; class Actinomycetes; order Kitasatosporales; family Streptomycetaceae; genus Streptomyces; species Streptomyces sp. P9-A4. Next base: position 6,059,227 of record NZ_JAZIFY010000001.1, on the reverse strand, counting down.
GCTCATCGAGCGCTGCCTCTACACCGAGAAGGGCTGGGCCGACGCCGAGGAGGCGCTCCGGGCGGCCGAGGCGGTGGCCCGCACCGACGAGGAACGCGGGGCGGCGGCCTGCGAACGCGGCTATCTCGCCTACGCGTCGACGCTGCTCGGGGTGCGCGACCGGGCCGACGAGGCGCGGATGGCGCTCGGCCGTGCGGCGGCGCTGATCGCGCCCGCCGCCGAGGGCCGGCCGCTGCTCGACCTGCGGCGCGGGCTCATCGCGCAGAACCTCGGCGACTCCCCGCAGGCGGCCCGCGCCGCGTACCGCAGGGCGCATGCCGGGGCGGTCGCGCAGGGGGACTCGCTGCTGCTCTCCTCCACCTGGCGGCACCTCGCCGGACTCGCCCTGCGGGAGGGGGAGTTGGCGGAGGCCCGGCACGGTTTCGCGGAGTCGCTGCGCATCCGGGAGGAGCTGGGCTTCCTCGTCGGTACGGCCCCGGCCCTGACCGCGCTCGCCACCACGGAGACGGAACCGGAGGCGGGCCGCCTGCGCGCCGAGGCCCGCCGCCTCTTCCGCCTGCTGGGCGGGGTGCCGACCTGGCTCGCGAGCCAGCTCACACCCAGGACGGCCTGAACTCGGCCGCTCCGGAGGGACGTTGACGAATTCCCCACTCCGGGGGTCGTTGACGAACCCCCGGAGCGGCTCAGTTCCTGGGCACCAGACACACCAGGCTCTCGTCGGTGCCGATCAGCAGTGAGCCGGCGCCCGTGACGGCGACCGCGCGGACCGGGGGGCCCGGGCGGAAGGCGAGCGTGCGGCCACCCTCGGGGCGGCGCAGTTCGACGAGGCCGTCGGCCCAGGCGGCGGCGACGAGCGGGCCGTGCGGGGTCTGCGTCGCGTGGACCGAGACCACCGGCGAGGGCCGCTCCGCGAGGGGCTCAGGGCGGGGGTCACGGCCCGGCGTCCAGAGCCGTACCGTCCCGTCGGCGCCGCCGGAACAGACGAACGGGGTCTCGGAGTCGACCGCCGCCACCGCCGTCACCCGGCCGCTGTGCGAGGCCGCCTGGTGCAGGCCCCGCAGCCCGAAGGCGTGTACGGAGCCGAGCCGGTCCCCCACCACCACCGAGCCCCCGATGGCCGCGAGGGCCGTGCCGGGGTGGCGGGCCAGGGTCGCCGAGACGGCCTCCGTGAGGCGCTCCAGATAGGGGGCGCGCGGCGCCGTCCCCCGTACGGTGTGCAGCCTGCCCCGGTCGTCCAGGAGCAGCACCGTGCCGTCGGGCGCGGGCGCGAGCGCCGTGACCCGGCCGGAGACGGTGTGCGCGAGGCGCCCGGCGGGGCTCGCGTCGGCCTCGTGGAGCAGCCGTACGGCGCCGGTGCGGTCACCGACGAGCAGGGTCCCCTCCAGGGGGCCGCCCGCCGCACCGAGCACGGTGACGGGGCCCGGCCAGGGCGGGGTCAGGTCACCGCGGTGGCGGGCCCATCGCAGCCGCCAGGGGGAACCTTCCGCCAACTCGGCGAGGGCGGGACGCAGTCGGGGGTCCGCGCCGTCGCCGAGTGCGGCGAGGAGCACCGACGCCCGCTCGGCCGGGGGCTGTTCGCGGCAGAGCGACTGTCCGGCCCGCATCCAGGCGGCGCGGAGGCCGCCGTGGTCCTCTGCCGCGTTCTCGCCGGGCCGGGCGGGCGCTTCGGGACCGTCGAGCGTGCCCGGCAGGCCCGCGGCGGCGGCTCCGGCGAGGTAGGCGGTGGTCACGAGCAGCGGATCGGCCACGCAGACCGCGACCGGGTCGGAGAGGTCGGGCAGCGGCCGGGCCGGCTCGGCGGGGGCGTCCGCGACGCCGTCGGGACCGCCGTCGGGGTCCGGTGCGCCGTCGAGGTCCACGACGACGGCCCGGCGCTCGGCGCGCAGGACGGTGGGGGCCGGGGTGCCGCTGCGGGCCTCGACCACGAGCCGGACCCGTCCCACCCCCGCGAGTTCGGCGATCAGCCGGGTGAGCGCCTCGGGTTCGGCGGCGGCGTGGAGGTCCGTGAGGAGCAGGACGGCGCGGCCGGCGGGCCGGGCCTCGCTGGTCGCGAGGGCGTGCACGAGGTCGCCCGGGGATCTGGCCACCACGCCGAGCCGGTCCGCGATCGTCCAGGTCGCGCCGAGCGCGCTCTGCCCGGCGAGGGGGACGAGCACCCGGGCCGTACGCCTGCGGGGCCGGCCGGCGCGCGGACCGTGCCGGGCGAGCCAGCCGAGCAGGGCCGTCTTGCCGCTGCCGGGGGCGCCGGTGACGAGGCACAGCCGGGGCGCCTCGGGATCGGTGAGCCAGCCGAGCAGGGCCGTGGCCTCGGCTTCCGTACCGGTGACGGGTCGGCGTCCGTCCCATGCCGGGGACGGGGTCGCGGACGGCATGGGACACCTCACGGGCGACGCGATGACGGGCGGCTGACGTCCATGACCTTAGTCGTCCGGGGCGCTCAGCACTCCGATCCGGTGAAGTGCTCCCGCACCAGCTCCTGGACCACGGTCAGGTCCTGGGCGATCAGGGCGTCCAGGAGGGCCGTGTGCTCGGCGGCGTCGGCGACGAGCACCCCGTGCCGGAGGGCGGGGGCGCTGATCAGGGGCCACTGGGAGCGGCGGTGGAGGTCGTCGGCGACGGCGAGCAGCTGCTCGTTCCCCGCGAGGGAGAGGACGGCCCGGTGGAAGGCGCGGTCGGCCTCGGCGTAGTGGGCGCGGTCGCCGCGGGCGGCGGCGGTCGAGGTCGCCTCGGCGAGCGGGCGGAGCGCGGCCCAGCGGGCGGCGGGGACGGTACGGGCGAGCCGCAGCATGACGGGGACCTCGATGAGCGCGCGGACCTCGGCGAGCTCGGCCAGTTCCCGGGGGGTGCGCTCGGTGACGCGGAAGCCGCGGTTCGGCACGACCTCGACGGCGCCTTCGACGGCGAGGCGCTGCATGGCCTCGCGGACGGGGGTGGCCGAGACGCCGAAGCGCTCGCCGAGGGCGGGGGCGGAGTACACCTCGCCGGGGACGAGCTCGCCGTCGACGAGGGCGGTACGGAGGGCGTCGAGGATCTGGCCGCGCACGGAGTGACGTACGACGCGGGGCGCGGGGGCGAGGGCGACGGTCGGTATGCGGCCACGGGCGGACTCGATCGGCTCGCCCTGGAGGTGCTCCCCCCGTACGTGCTCCGCGTGGGCGCCCGCGCGCTCCGCCGCTTCGGCCGCGCGGCCCTGTTCCGGTACGCGCACGGCGTCACCGAAGGGCGGGGACGGCCTCTCCGTCGCCCGCTCGCGCGCTGCGCCCTGCTCCACCCGGGTCCTCCTGCGGCCTCGTGCCGGGCCCGGCTCGCGTCGCCGGGGCCCTCTGTGCACCATAGGCGAACGGACCGACATCCCGGGCGCGAGGGCTGCCCCGCTGGTGGGAGGGGGTCTCCGGTGGTGAGAGGCCACCCCGAATCGGATAAGGTAAGGCTAACCTGCCAACGCTCGCGATTCGGTGGTCCCCCATGACCGTCCCCGCCCTGTTGCCCACCCCCTCGCCCTCGCCCGTCGCGGCCTCCTACACCCGGCTCGCCGAGGTCTTCCCCGGCCTGCGCATACAGGAAATCGCGGGGGGCGAGCCGCTCCCGGGCGGCGCGGGCTGGGTCGGCGCGGACGAGCTGGCGGCCGGCGGCCCCGCTCTCGACGCCTTCCTCGCCTGGGACGACGCGCAGGTGCTGCGCGACCACGGCGCCCGGGCCCGTCCCGACGTGGTCGCGAGCTTCGGACTCCACCGGTACGCCTGGCCCGCCTGTCTGCTCGTCACCGCCCCCTGGTTCCTGGACCGCAGGGTGCCCAGGCTGCCCGCGCGGAACGTGTCCTTCCAGCGCGCCCTGGGCATGCTGGCGGTCCGGGTCGAGGAGTTCGCCTGCCTCCCGGACGACCCCGCGGCGGCGCTGCCCGGCGCCCGGGTGGTCGCCGACGAGGACGCCCTGCGGGCCGAGGTCCGCGCCTCGCTGGCCGAGCACTTCGAGGCGGTCCTCGACGGCTTCGGCCCCCGGATGCGGCGCGGGCGCCGGGCCCTGTGGGGCATGGCCACGGACGAGATCGTCGAGGGCCTCTGGTACATCGGCGCCCTGCTCGCCGAGGAGGGGCGGGCGATGGCCGAGCTCGACCTCCTCATGCCGGGCACGGCCAAGCCGTACAAGCCGTACGCGGGTTCCGCCGGCTTCCGCGAGCTGACGGGCTCCGAAGGTCCCGACGGCGCCCCGCGCGCCACGCGCGACCGGGCGACCTGCTGCTTCTTCTACACGCTGCGCCCCGAGGACACCTGTCTCACCTGTCCGCGCACCTGCGACGCCGAGCGGGTCCGCCGGCTGTCCGCGACGGCCTGAGGCTCCCGGACGATTACGCCACCCGGACGGGTGGCGTAAATCGAACCCAAAACCCGTCCCCTGTATGAACGTTCGACCAGATCGCACCTATTCGTATGCCCTGGGACCCCAATGGCGTGCTCTTGCCCGGAAACACCGTGTGCGCCCCACGGGGTCGGCCAGTATGGGCCGCCAAACGCCCTACTGCGATGCAAGGGACACCGCATGAGACTGACCGACATATCGCTGGACTGGCTGCTTCCGGGCGGCGTGATGGTGGCCGGAGTCCTGACGGCGGTGGCGGTGCTCGCGCGCGGGAAGCGCGCCGGTGACCAGGCCGCGGCCGAGGACTCCTGGGAACGCAACGAGGAGCGCCGCAGACGCAAGGAGGCCGTGTACGGCACGGCTTCCTACGTCCTCCTCTTCTGCTGTGCCGCGGTCGCCGCGGCGCTCTCCTTCCACGGACTCGTCGGCTTCGGCCGGCAGAACCTCAACCTCACCGGCGGCTGGGAGTATCTCGTCCCGTTCGGCCTCGACGGCGCGGCGATGTTCTGCTCGGTGCTCGCGGTCCGCGAGGCGAGCCACGGCGACGCGGCTCTCGGCTCGCGCCTGCTGGTCTGGCTGTTCGCGGGCGCGGCGGCCTGGTTCAACTGGGTGCACGCACCGCGCGGGCTCGGCCACGACGGGGCCCCGCAGTTCTTCGCGGGCATGTCGCTCTCGGCCGCGGTCCTCTTCGACCGGGCGCTCAAGCAGACCCGCAGGGCCGCGCTGCGCGAGCAGGGCCTTGTGCCCCGCCCGCTGCCGCAGATCCGGATCGTGCGGTGGATGAGAGCACCCAGGGAGACCTTCGCCGCCTGGTCGCTGATGCTGCTCGAAGGCGTACGGACCCTGGACGAGGCCGTCGACGAGGTGCGCGAGGACCGGCGGGAGAAGGAGCAGAACCGCATCCGGCGGCGTGACCAGGTCAAGCTGGACCGGGCACGGCTCAAGGCGATCAACCGCCAGCACCGGTCCTTCGGGCTCGGCAGGGGGGACGGTCGTCAGGTCGAGGTGGCGGCGCTCAACGCCCCGGCCGGTCCCGGCCCGGGTGCGGGGTCCGGCGGCGGCTCGGGTTCGGGCGCCGGTTCGGGTTCCGCGACGGCGGCCGTCCAGGCCGCCGTCGCGGAACCCGCCATAGCGGATCCCGGGCAACTGCCGCTTCGACCCCGGCCCTCCCTCCAAGCCGTCGGAAGCCGTGACGTCCAGACGGGTGACCCCCGGACGGTGGACCTCACGGCGGAGGACGACACCCAGACGCTGCCCCGTCTCGACTCCCTGGAGCGCAAGCTCAAGGATCTGGAGCAGCAGTTCGGCTGAGCACCGCTCCTGTCCGCGCCGAACCGGCGGGGCCGCCCCTCAGGCGGCCCCGCCGTTCAGTTCGAACCACACCACCTTGCCCACTCCGTGGTCCTCGACGCCCCAGGAGTCGGCCAGGGCCTCGACGAGGACGAGTCCCCTGCCGTGCGTACCGTCGTCGGCGGGCGGTACGTGCGGCGGCGCGAGTCCGGGGACGAAGTCCCTGACCTCGACCCTCAGTTGCTCGGGCACGACCGTCGCGGTCACGACGGCCCCGTGCTCGGTGTGGATCAGGGCGTTGGTCACCAGTTCGCTGGTGAGCAGTTCCGCGACGTCGGAGGCGCCCGGTCCGCCCCATCTCCGCAGCAGTTCACGCACGGCATGTCGCACCTCCGGCACCGCGGTGAGATCCGCGCATCCCACCTTTCTGAGAAGTTGAGTCGGCTGTCGTGCCTCCCCGGCCATAACCCCCACCCACAGATCGCGTCGAACAGGCTCACGGGGATGCATGCCCCGCCAAATCGTCCGCATTCCCTCAGAGTCGGGGCACGTTGCGCAGGTTGGAGCGCGCCATCTGGAGCATCCGGCCCACTCCCCCGTCCAGGACCATCTTGCTGGCGGAGAGGGCGAAGCCGGTCACCATGTCGGCACTGATCTTCGGCGGGATGGACAGCGCGTTGGGGTCGGTGACCACGTCGACCAGGGCCGGGCCCTTGTGCTTGAAGGCGTCCCTGAGGGCGCCGGCGAGCTGTCTGGGCTTCTCCACGCGGACGCCGTAGGCCCCGGCGGCGCGGGCGATGGCCGCGAAGTCCGGGTTCTTGTTGGTCGTCCCGTACGAGGGGAGTCCGGAGACCAGCATCTCCAGCTCGACCATGCCGAGCGAGGAGTTGTCGAACACCACGACCTTCACCGGCAGGTCGTACTGCACGAGGGTGAGGAAGTCGCCCATCAGCATGGAGAAGCCGCCGTCGCCGGAGAGCGAGACGACCTGCCGGTTCCGGTCGGTGAACTGCGCGCCGATGGCCTGCGGCAGGGCGTTGGCCATCGAGCCGTGGCTGAACGAGCCGATGATCCTGCGCCGCCCGTTGGGGCTGAGGTAGCGGGCCGCCCAGACGTTGCACATTCCGGTGTCCACGGTGAAGACGGCGTCGTCGTCCGCGAGTTCGTCGATCACCGAGGCGACGTACTCGGGGTGGATCGGGACGTGCTTCTCGACCTTGCGGGTGTACGCCTTGACCACGCCTTCGAGCGCGTCGGCGTGCTTCTTGAGCATCTTGTCGAGGAACTTGCGGTCGGTCTTGGCGCGGACGCGCGGGGCGACACAGCGCAGGGTCTCGCGGACGTCGCCCCAGACGGCGAGGTCGAGCCGGGAGCGGCGGCCGAGGCGCTCGGGCCGGACGTCCACCTGCACGATCTTCACGTCGTCGGGCAGGAAGGCGTTGTACGGGAAGTCGGTGCCGAGCAGGATCAGCAGATCGCACTCGTGGGTGGCCTCGTAGGCGGCGCCGTAGCCGAGGAGTCCGCTCATGCCGACGTCGTACGGGTTGTCGTACTGGATCCACTCCTTGCCGCGCAGCGCGTGCCCGACCGGGGCCTTGACCCGCTCGGCGAACTGCATGACCTCGGCGTGCGCCCCGGCCGTGCCGCTGCCGCAGAAGAGGGTCACCCGCTCGGCCTCGTCGATCATCCGCACCAGCGCGTCGATCTCGGCGTCCCCCGGGCGGACGGTGGGCCGGGTGGTGACGAGGGCGGTTCCCGCCGCCGTCTCCGGGGCCGGCTGGGAGGCGATGTCACCGGGCAGCGAGACCACGCTGACGCCGCCCCGGCCTACGGCGTGCTGGATCGCGGTGTGGAGCAGCCGGGGCATCTGCTTCGGGTTGGAGATGAGTTCGCTGTAGTGGCTGCACTCGCGGAACAGCTGGTCGGGGTGGGTCTCCTGGAAGTACCCGAGGCCGATCTCGCTGGACGGGATGTGCGAGGCGAGGGCCAGCACCGGGGCCATCGAGCGGTGGGCGTCGTACAGGCCGTTGATGAGGTGCAGGTTGCCCGGCCCGCAGGAGCCCGCGCAGGCGGCGAGGCCCCCGGTGATCTGGGCCTCGGCGCCGGCGGCGAAGGCCGCGGCCTCCTCGTGCCGCACCTGGATCCAGTCGAGGTCGCGGGTACGGCGGATCGCGTCGACGACCGGGTTGAGGCTGTCACCGACCACGCCGTACAGGCGCCGGACGCCCGCGCGCACGAGGATGTCGACGAACTGTTCCGCCACGTTCTGCTTGGCCATGGCTCCATCAACACACGGACCGGCCGGTTACGCCTCCCAGACGCCCACCCCCGTACGGTCGTCGGCGTACCCGGTCACTCTCAGCTGGGTGTCGGCGAGGAAGGCGGCGAGGCCGGGCGCTTCGGCGTCCGCCCAGCGGGCCGCGAGTTCGCCGGCGAGGGCCGGTTCGCCGCGCATCGGCTCCGCGAGGCCGGCGGAGGCGAGCAGCAGGGTGTCGCCCGGGCGGGCGACGGAGGCCCGGAAGCGGAACGGCTCGGCGGGCGGCGGCACCGGCTCCTCGACGAGCGGCCCGGGGGCGGTGGTGATGCCCAGGTCCATGGTGAGCCGGTCGCCCTCCTCGGTCTCCTCGTCGAGCGCCTCGTCGAGTGAGGAGACGGGGTCGGAGGCGGCGGGCGGTGAGCCGAAGCCGACGACGGCGGCGCCGGTGACGGCGGCAGGCCCCGGAAGGAGCGGTTCGAGGTCCTGCCACGAGCCGTCGCGGAGCCGGAACAGACCACCGCCGCCGATGCCGAAGAAGACCCGGGTGCGGCACGCGGGGTCGGCGGGGACGAGCAGACAGCGGAGGGACGCGGTGTACTCGTCGGGGGCGAGGCCGCGCTCGGCGGCGCGGGCGCGGAGCTTGCCGTACGTACGGTCGGTGAGCCGGTGGAGTCCCGATTTCAGGTCGCCTCGGCGGCCCGAGCCGATGTCCTCGGAGAGCCGGGCGTGGCTGCGGCAGACGGCCTCGGCGATCCACCGGCAGGCGTCGGCGGCGGCGAGGTGGGCGTCCTCCGAGGCGCGGGAGCCCGCGGCGACGGCGACGAGGACGAGCGCGGTCTCGTCGTGGCCGAAGCGGGCGGTGAGCAGGGCGTCGCGCCGGGGTTCGCCCCGGTAGCGCGCGGAGTCGCCGCGTACGGAGGCGGCGCGCAGGGTGCAGGTGCCGTAGCGGGCGCCGTCGAGCACGGTGTCGGCGACCAGTTCGCCGAGCTCGCCGGGGCGGGCGACGGGCAGCGCGGTCGGCTCGGGCTCGTAGGTCGGCGGTCTGCTCCCGATGAATCCGGTACGGGGGCGGGGCACGGAGACCTGGACGGTGAGGTCCCCGTCTCCGCTTCCGCCGCCGTCTCCGTGCGCTCCGGCGCCGGGCTCCGGATCCTGTCCTTCCGCCCCCTCCGCCTCCGGAGGCACCGGTTCCGTCGTCGGGACCCGGACCTGGACGGTGGGCGCCTCGACGGGCGGGGGCGGGGGCGGCGGCCCGGGGAAGGTCCGCGGCCCGACCCGGGGCGCCTCCCAGGGCGCCCCCCAGGGCGTGGGCCCGGCCGTCGCGCCCGGGGGCGCGGCCCCTTCCGGGGCCGGGACCGCCTTCGGGTCCGGGCCTCGGGGTGCCGTGGCGAAGTGGTCGTCGAGCGTGTCACCCGAGACCGTCGGGGCCGTGTCCGGCGCCGACTCGTCGTAGAGCTTGTCCCACCAGTTGTCCCCCTGCTGAGTCATGCCCCTATTTTCCACGGCGCGGGGGATCCGAAAACGGGACATCAGGAAAACCGTTGCTGCAAATGGGTGGTCCGCCGGGCGGCCCCACCCCCCACGGGAAGGACGCCCGGCGGACCGGCGTGATCAGCGCACGTCGTAGGCGCGGACCACGGTCTGGGTGACGGAGTTGCCGTTGGCGTCCGTCAGTTCGGTCTTCAGGGTGACCGGCTTGCCGGCCGCGCCCGCGTGGTTCACGGTCGCGGTCCACTGTCCGCCCTGCTGGGAGACCCGCGCTTCGGTCCAGGTCGTACCCCCGTCATAGGAGTACGAGAGCTTCGCCGAGGTGAGCGCAGCGGGGGTGTAGCCCGCGTGACCCGTCGCGGTGAGGCCGATCTGCTGGCCGTCGGTCGCGGCGAGGGTCTTGAGTCCGTCCTCCGGCAGGTCGTACCGGGGGAAGAGAATCGGGATGCCCTGAGAATAGACGCTCTCGTCGAGCTTGGAGGTGAATTTCCACACCGAGTTGACGGAGGTGGAGCGGGCCCACACCTTGCTGCCGAACTTCATGATGTTCTGTTCGAGGGTGTACGTCCCGGCTTCGGCCGGTACCTCGAAGGCACCGAAGGGCCAGCCGTTCTCGCCCAGGACCTCGCCGTCGCGGCTGAGGCGCACATTGCCGATGTCACCGAAGGAGCCGGCCTCGGCGTAGTGGGTGCTGTCGCCCCACATGGCGGCGGCGAAGCCGATGATGTTGCCCTGTCGCTCGGCCGCGAGAACCGGCTTGCCGGTGGTGTCGCGCGGGGCGGTGGGGGCGATGACGCCGTCGTACCACTTCTCGGTGCGCTTCTCGCCGGGCGTGTACGTGCGGTGTGCGCCCATCATCAGCTCACCGAACGGGAAGCTGCTGTTGACCATCTGCGACCAGGCGGTGTCACCGGTGGAGTAGTACTCGGTGCGGGTGCCGGGCGCCGGGACGGTCTCCAGGGAGCCGAAGGAGACGGCGACGCCGTTCGGGCGGTGGGCGGCCGGGAAGTCCGTGAAGTCGGTGGCGACGCCGGACGAGCCGTAGCTCGCGTCCGTGCGGCCCAACTGCCCGTCGCGGACCCGGTAGTTCTTGTCGTCGCGGATCGCGGCGGTCTCGGGGAAGGCGAGGTTGTAGACGTACGGGCTCTTCGCGGTGGCCTTCCAGGCGAGGGTGACCTCGCCGGCCGCCAGCCTGCCGAGGAGTGCGGTCGCCTCGTCGGCGGGGACGGAGAGGGTCGGCAGGCCCAGTCCGGTGAAGCCACCGCCCGGGTACCAGCGGCCCGGGGCCGAGTGGTACGCGACGACGGCGACGGCGCCGGCGGTCTTGGCGTTGCGGGCGATGGCGCCCGCCGCGGTGGAGTCGTCGGGCAGCCGGACCAGGGCGATACGGCCCTGGACGCCGGCGGCCTTCAGCTCCTCCGGGGTGCCCGTACCGGCGTCGACGAGCCGGGCGGAGCCGGTGCCGTCGAGGTTGTCGGAGGCGATGGAGGCGGTCAGCGGGTGCAGCGCCAGGCCGTCGGTGGTGCGCAGCGAGGTGATCTGCGGGGCTGCGGCGCGCCAGTAGCTGCCGAACTCGAAGTCGCCCTCGTCGGCCCGGCCTTCGACCGAGGCGTAGTAGCCGCGGATGGTGCGCGGGCCCGTGGCGGTTCCGGCGTGCAGCCAGGAGTCGTCCCAGGAGCGGGCGAACGCGAGGGTGGCGCCCCGGAGTTCGGTGGCCCGGTCGGCCTTCACCGACAGCTTGTGGGCCTTGCGGGCGTCGAGGACGACGGTGGTGTCCTTCTTCAGCTCCACCTGGGGGCGGCCGAGGTAGCTGATCGAGTCGTACAGCCTGGCGCCCTCGCCCGCGTCGGGGGTGGTGACGAAGGAGGAGAGGAAGTAGCTGCCGGGGCGCAGGCGGTAGACCTGGTCGGCGGCGCCCTCGTTGAAGCGGCGCTCTCCGCTGGCGTCGTCGGTGCCGATGATGTCGAGGGAGGAGGCTCCGTCGGCGGGCTTGCCCTGACGGTCGATCATCTTGACGCGGAGGGTGACCGTCTCGGGCTCGACGTACAGCGAGAACGGGGTGGAGACATGGACGCCGCCGGGGCCGGTGGCGAGCACGCGGCCGGTGACGTCGCCGTACTGGGCGGCTTCGAGGCGGGCCGAGGGGTCGAGGTCCAGCGGGACCTGGACGGTGGCGCCGGCCGGGACGGTGACGGTACGCCTGCCGAGGCGGGCGACCGAACTCCGCACACTGGAGCCGTCGTTGCCGGTGACCCGCTCGACCGCCAGGTTCAGGGTGACGGCGGCGTCGGAGGTGTTGGTGTACGGGACGGAGACCGTGGTGCGGTCACTCTTGTCCTGCGGCCAGTTGAAGGTGCCGCCCTGGACGGCGGGGGCGCCGAGGACCGTCTGGTCGATCGCGGCCTTGACGTCGAGGCGGCCACCGCCGACCTCGCGGACGTCGCCGGGCACGGAGCTCTCGGCGGAGGCGACCAGTGCGGCCTTGACCTGCTGGGCGGTCCAGTCGGGGTGGCGCTGCTTGACGATGGCGGCTGCGCCCGCGACGTGCGGGGTGGCCATCGACGTGCCGGACATGGACCGGTAGGCGTATACGCCCCGGCCGCCGGCCGCGGCGGCGGAGATGCCGACGCCGGGCGCCGCTATCTCGGGCTTGAGGGTGTGGTTGACGATCGTCGGGCCGCGGCTGGAGAAGTACGCGGTGGAGTCGTCGCGGTCGGTGGCGCCGACGGTGAGCACGCTGGGCGCACAGCCGGGCGAGGACACGGTGTTGAGGGTCGGCCCGGAGTTGCCGGCGGCGATGACGAACAACGTGCCCTTGTTCTGGGCGAGTTCCTCGGCCGCGACGCTCATCGGGTCGGTGCAGTCGGTGGGCACGGGGCTGCCGAGGCTCATCGAGACCACGTCGGCGCCCTGGGCGACGGCCCACTCCATGCCGGCGATGATCCAGGAGGCGGCGCCGGAGCCGGAGTCGTTGAGGACCTTGCCGTTGAGGAGGGCCGCGCCGGGCGCGACGCCCTTCTTCTTGCCGCCGCTCGCGGCGCCGGAGCCGCCGACGGTGGAGATGGTGTGGGTGCCGTGGCCCTGGCGGTCGCCGGTGGTCTCGGAGTCGGTGAAGTTCTCCGAGGCGGCGATCCGGCCCTTGAGGTCGGGGTGCTCGGCGTCGGCGCCGGTGTCGAGGACGGCGACCTTGGTGCCCGTGCCGTCGTAGCCGGCGGCCCAGGCCTCGGGGGCGTGGACCTGCTTGGTGGAGCGCTCCAATGTGGCCTGGACCTTGCGGTCGAGCCAGAGCTTGGTGATCCCGGCGGCGGAGCGGGCCGTGGGGGTGTTGACGTCGGCCCAGAAGGTGGCGGCCTGCTTCTTGTCCGTCTTGAGCGCGACGCCGTCGACGGTCCTGAGGACCTGCCCGCGCTTGGCGCCGCGCGGGGCGGCGGGGACGGAGCGGGCGAGGTCGGAGCCGTAGACCGCGATGAGGGGGAGCGTGCCGGTGGCGGCGTCGTCGTAGCCCTGGCGGACGAGTCCGGTGACGTTGAAGAGTTCCTCGTCGACGCGTCCCGCGGCGAGCGCGGCGGTGGCGCCCTCGGGGTAGACGTACAGGTCCTGGCCGGAGCGGCGGGTCTGGACCAGGGGGAAGGTGCCGTCCTCGCGGGGCAGGGCCGTGGCGGCCGGGTTGCCCTCGGCGTCGCGGGTGACCACGACGCGGTCGCCGGTGACCAGGGTCACCGTGGCGGCGCGGTCGCCGGCGCGGGCCGAGGCCTCGCTGCCTGCCGGTGGTCTCTTGCCGGTCGTGCCGTCCTGCGGCTCATTCGCCATGGACGGCGCGACTGCGGTGACGGCCAGGACGACGGCGGTCGCCGCTCCCAGGGCCGTACGCGAAATCGGGCGCATCGCTCTCCCCATCTGATTCCGGAAAAAGGGCGCAAGACGCCCGTCTCCAGAGGTTGTTGGTGCTGCGGTGGCGCCACATTGGCAGAGGTGAGGGCGGTGCAGGGATGATGGGCAAGGCGGGAATACGCCGTGGCCGTTTCCCGCCAGGTCACCAACGGAACGAATGCCTCCGGTGAATGTCCCGGGAAGATCCGGTACGCCCGCCGGAGGTGGGGCGAGGGGTGGGGCAATCCATGCTGGGAGCGATAGGACTCGACGAGCGCCAGGAGTCCGCGTACCGGGCGCTGGTCGCGCTGGGCGCGGCCGAGGTGACCGACCTCGCGCACCGGCTCGCGCTGCCCGAGCACGACACCGAGCGGGCGCTGCGCCGTCTGGAGTCGCAGGGCCTCGCCGCGCAGTCCTCGGCCCGGACCGGGCGCTGGGTGGCGGCGCCCCCGGGGGTGGCGCTCGGCGCCCTGCTGACCCAGCAGCGGCACGAGCTGGAGCAGGCGGAGCTGGCGGCGGCGCTGCTCGCGGAGGAGTACCGGGCGGAGGCGGCGGAGGCGGCCGTGCACGACCTGGTGGAGGTGGTGACCGGCGCGAGCGCCGTCACCCACCGCTTCCTCCAGCTCCAGCTGGGCGCGCAGGACGAGGTCTGCGCCCTGGTGACGGGCAAGCCGATCGCGGTCTCCGGTCTGGAGAACGACGCGGAGGAACAGGCGGCGGGGCGCGGGGTGCGCTACCGGGTGGTCATCGAGCGCGAGGTGCTGACGCTCCCCTCCGGGCTGCTGGAGCTCTCGGCGGCGCTCGGCCGCGAGGAGAGGATCCGGGTCGCGGACCGGGTGCCGACGAAGCTGGTGGTCGCCGACGGGAACCTGGCGATGGTGCCGTTGACCGGGCGGGGCGTGGAACCGGCGGCGATCGTGGTGCACGCGAGCGGACTGCTCGAATCGCTGACGGGCCTGTTCGAGTCGGTGTGGCGGGAGGCGCTGCCGCTGCGGCTCGGGGCGGGCGCGCAGATCACCGAGGACGAGGCTCCGGGCCCGGATGTCATGGACCTGGAGATCCTGTCGCTGCTGCTGGCCGGGATGACGGACGCGAGCGTGGCGAAGCAGCTGGACCTGGGGCTGCGGACGGTGCAGCGGCGGGTGAAGGGCCTGATGGAGCTGACCGGGGTCACGACGAGACTGCAGCTGGGCTGGCACGCGTACGAGAAGGGGTGGGTGGCGCGCGGCTGACTGCCGCGTACTCCGTCCGTCGCCCTTGACCTGCGGGGACACCCGGAATCCTGCACCCTTGACAGATGGGTGTGTGGCAGCTCCTGCTGATCGCGACGGTGATGCTGCTCGGTCTGTTCGGGGTGCTCACCCCCGGCGTGCCGGGGACGTGGCTGGTGTGGGCGGCGATGCTGTGGTGGTCGCTGCACGAGCGGACGGACCTGGCCTGGATCCTGCTGGCCTCCGCGACGGGTCTGCTGCTGCTCACCCAGGTGGTCGTATGGCAGCTGCCACCCCGCCGTTTCCGGGGCGTGGGCATCACCCGGCGGATGGTGGCGTACGCCGGGGCGGGCGCGATCCTGGGCTTCGTACTGATTCCGGTGCTCGGCGCGATCCCCGGTTTCATCGGCGGGATCTACCTCTCGGAGCGGCTGCGGCTGGGCGGCCACGGGCAGGCCGGGGCGGCGACCCGGGCGGTGATGCGGGCGGCGGGGACGAGCGTGCTGGTCGAGCTGTTCGCCTGCCTGCTGATCGTGGGGGCGTGGGCGGGCGCGGTGATCTGGGGCTGAGGACGGGGGCAGGCTGCGGACGCGCCTGGTCCTGGTCCGCAGGAGGGAGCCGGAATCGGTCCGGTGGCCGATCCGCCCCGCCGAGAACGGCGCGATCCTGGACGTATGAGGGATTTCGAGGGCTTCAGCGAAGCGGAACTCGCCTATCTCACCGAGGGGCGGCGGCTCGCCCGGATGGCCACGGTCGACCCGTCCGGACAGCCGCAGGCGAACCCGGTGGGCTTCTTCCCGCAGGAGGACGGCACCGTCCTGGTGGGCGGTCTCGCCATGGGCCGTACGAAGAAGTGGCGCAACCTGCGGCAGAACCCGAAGGTGGCACTGGTCGTCGACGACCTCGCGTCCGTGCACCCCTGGCGGGTGCGGGGCGTCGAGATCCGGGGCGAGGCGGAACTCCTCGTGGGCTCGCACGCCCTGGGCCCGCATTTCAGCGAGGAGGTGATCCGGATCCATCCGCGCCGGATCCACAGCTGGGGTCTTGCGGAGGCCCCTGCGACGGCGTCCCCCGGAGCGGCGTCCTGAGGTAGCGCGTCGCGTACGAGCGCCAGGGACGCCATTCCTCCGCGTCCGGACCGCCCGCCGGGGGCACGTCCGGGTCGCCGAGCGCCCGCATCCGGATCAGGGCGGCGGAGCCGGCGGTGACACCGGGGACGGCGAGCAGCGCCCGCTCGGCCTCGTCGCGGTCGGCGCCGGGGTCGAGGCGTACGGTTCCGACGGCGAGCGCGCGGGCCAGCGGGCCCGCGACGGGGTGGCCGGTGAGGGCCCGGGGCTCGGGGAACACATGGGTGAGGGTGCCGCAGGCGGTGGCCAGCGCCGTGCCGTGCGTCTCGACGATCCGGGCGGCCTCCCGGGCCCCGAGGAGGGTCCGCAGGGCGAATTCCTCGGGGTCGGCCGTGCCCGGGGAGCGGACGCCGGGCCGGGCGGCCACCTCGGCGGCGAGCCCGGGGGCGGCGCCGAGGCGCTCGGCGACCGCGTACGGGTCGGCGTCCAGGTCGAAGAGGCGGCGCAGCCGGTGCACGGCGGTGGTCAGGTCGCGCAGCTCGGTGAGGTGGATACGGGCCTCCAGCCAGCGCCCGGCGGACCGCTCGTCGACGGAGACGACCCCGGTGCCGTACGGGAGCCGGAGCGTGCGCCGGTAGGTGCGGGCGCCGGGGGCGCCGACGACCTCCTCCACCCGGGGCACGGCCTCGGCGGCGAGCAGGTCGAAGACCTCGTCGGCCGCGTACGGCCCCCGGTGGGCGAGCCGCAGCGGCACCCCGGCGGCGAGGGCGGTACGGGCTCCGGCGCCGCTGCCCGCCTCGGCTCGCAGGGCGCTGGGGGTGCGGGCGTAGACACGCCGGATGGTCTCGTTGAACTGGCGGACGCTGGCGAATCCGGCCGCGAAGGCGATCTCGGTGACCGGCAGTCCGGTGGTCTGGAGCAGCAGCCGGGCGGTGTGCGCCCGCTGGGCGCGGGCGAGCGCGACGGGCCCCGCGCCCAGCTCGGCGGTGAGCTGGCGCTGTACCTGCCGGGTGCTGTAGCCGAGGCGTCCGGCGAGCCCGGGCACGCCTTCGCGGTCGACGACGCCGTCGCCGATCATCCGCATGGCGCGCCCGACGACATCGGCCCGTACGTCCCAGGCCGCCGAGCCGGGCACGGCGTCCGGGCGGCAGCGGCGGCAGGCCCGGAAGCCGTGGCCCTGGGCGGCGGCGGCCGTCGGGAAGAACGCGACGTTCTGCCGTTTGGGGGTGACGGCGGGGCAGCTGGGACGGCAGTAGATTCCGGTGGTCCGTACGGCGAAGAAGAACTCGCCGTCGAACCGGGCGTCCCTGCTGCTGACCGCCTCGTAGCGGGTGTCGTCGTCCTTCACGCCTCCCAGTGTGCGGCCCCGGAGGACACCGGGCTCGCGGTTTTCGGACACGACGGTACGGGGGCGCGAAACGGAGGGGGCAGGCGCGGGTGGCGTGCGGGGGCGGTACGGAGGGGAGCGCCGCGCTCCCCTCCGTACCGTTGTCCCGTCAGCGGACGCGCCCCCGCTTCAGCTCCATCGCCTGGCGCCCCTCGGCGCCCTTGCGCTTCCAGTCCTTGAGCATCTCGGTGCGCATCCGGGCGTCGGTCTTGGCCACGAGCCGCCGGTTCTCGCGGATCAGCTTGCGGTAGCTCTCCAGCCGGCGGACCGGCAGGGAGCCGTCCTCGATCGCCGCCGCGACGGCGCAGCCCGGCTCCGCCTCGTGGGCGCAGTCGTGGAAGCGGCAGTCCCGGGACAGTTCCTCGATCTCGGCGAAGACCTGCCCGACGCCGGCCTCGGCGTCCCAGAGCCCGACGCCGCGCAGTCCGGGGGTGTCGATGAGGACTCCCCCGCCCGGCAGGGCGAAGAGGTTACGGGTGGTGGTGGTGTGGCGGCCCTTGCCGTCGATGTCACGGGCGGCTCGGACGTCCATCACGTCCTCGCCGACGAGGGCGTTGGCGAGGGTGGACTTCCCGGCGCCGGAGACGCCGAGCAGCACGGTCGTGCCGCCCGCGACGACGGCGGAGAGCACGTCGAGTCCTTCGCCCGTGGCCGAGCTGAGGGGCAGCACCTGGACGCCGGGGGCGACCGTCTCGACGTCCTCGACGAGGTACGAGAGGCCGGTCGGGTCGGGGACGAGGTCCGCCTTGCTGAGGACCACGGTCGGCTGGGCACCGGACTCCCAGGAGTTCGCCGACTTACGCAGCAGTGCCTCACCGCTCGAACTGGACATCGCGAGCGCGAGGAACCGTTCGATCCGCCCGAGGTCGAGTTCGACCGCGAGCGACACACAGATGACGATGTGATCGATGTTGGTGGCCAGCACCTGGCCCTCGGAACGCTTGGACGACGTCGACCGGACGAAGGCGGTCCGCCGAGGCAGGATCGTCCGCGCGTACCGCGGGTCACGGCCCTCGGGATCGATGGCGACCCAGTCCCCCGTGCACACGACCTTCATCGGGTCATGAGGAACGACGAACGCGGTATCGGCACGGACGACGCCGTCAGGGGTGGCCACATCACACTGACCGCGATCGACCCGGACGACCCGGCCCGGAACCAGACCCTGAGCGGCGTACGGGGCGAACTCGGCCTCCCAGCCCTCGTCCCAGCCGTAGACGGCGAGCGGGTGCTGGACAGCGGAAAGAGAAGACGGGTGGAGCGAAGCGTTGAACAAGGGGGACCCTTCGAAGGGTGGCCCCGGCAGCGCGCTCCGAGCGCGCGGAAGTGGAGTGGGTGTCAGCCGGAGACCACAGGGGTGGGAACGATGAACTCCTGAATGCGGGCAGAGCCCGTCACCGTGACAGTCATCAATGTCCTCACCTCCTGCTTCTCCTCAACGAACCAACACCATGCCCTGGGCAGCGGCACAGCCGCGCCTTGGAACGAGCAGAACCATAGCCCCACCCCAGGACACGGCACCACTGATTAAATTCGGGCCTCACCTGGACAACGCCGACAGCCGGCGGACCAACATCACGCGCGAGCCGTAGAGCATCCTGAGCGAGGACTTACGGCCCGCCGCCTCAATGACCGGCCGCCGGGAGCCCACGGCGATCCCGGAGCGCGTGGTGAACTCCACCGGTTCGTACCGCGGCACCCACGGCCGGAACAGCCGCCGTGTCCAGGACAGCAGCCAATGCGGTCAGCTCAGCAGCGAGTTCCGGTGAAGCCGACAGAAGGAAGATCGCACCCAGCTCGGGAAGTCCGACAGCCGGAACCCGATGCGCACCTCCGCGCATGTCGGGTTGCATCCAGAGAGGCGATGTACGCGTTCGACCTGATGCAGGGCGCCGGACTCCTACGCTCCTCGCTCAACTTGCCATATTCACTGAACGCGCCTTGACCTGCCGTTGATCACACCGTTGGGTGACCCACCTACTGTGAGCGTTGCGTTAAGCAGGGGTGGAGATTGTGAAGAGACGTCGGGCGTTTCGACGTGCCTGGAGCACGAGAGTCGCCCTGTCAGCTTTGGCCATGGGGTTGGTGGTTCCATCTCCTGCTGCACGGGCAGCCGCGCCAACCGTTGATTCGCCCGTTCTTGGCGAGGCGGACCTCGCACTGGAGACGGCGAGGGAGTCCGGCCAGCGTGTCGAGGTCGAGAGCAAGCGCTCCGAGCGAGCAAGCGTGTTCGCGAACCCCGACGGGTTCACTTTCACGTTGGAGCAGCACACGGTGCCGGTGCGCGTAGCGAAACCCGGCGGCGGCTGGCAGGTGCCGGACCCGACGCTGGAGCGGCGTGAGGACGGGTCGATTGGCCCCAAAGCCGCGTCTGCGGCGATGTCGTTCTCTGGGGGTGGCAGCGCTGCCCCGCTGGTCGAGATCGCCGATCGCGGTCGCTCGCTTCAGCTCGATTGGCCGGGCGATCTGCCAGTTCCTGAAGTCGACGGAGCGAACGCGGTCTACCACGATGTGCTGCCTGACGTCGACCTGAAGCTGACCGCGACAGTTGAGAGCTTCCAGCAAGTACTGGTGGTCAAGACGCCGGCAGCAGCGGCGAACCCGGCACTCAAGAAGCTCACTTTCGGTCTGAAGGCACATGCCCTGACTGTTCGGGAAGGTGCTGCCGGGAGTCTTGCTGCAGTCGACGGCAGCGGGGCCACTGTCTTCCGTGCTCCGCCGGCTCGAATGTGGGACTCGGCCGGAAAGGTTGATGACGCGCCTGGCTTGGCGCCACAGCTGGTGCGGCAGACTGTCGTAGCGGCGAATGACGCGCCGTCGGGTCCTGCCGACCCGTCTGAACTGGCTCCTTCCGGTACCGGCCTGCAGCCGGGGCAGGGTGACAACGTCGCCCGCATGGATGTCGATGTCAAGGCAGATGCGCTCACTGTCGTTCCGGACGCCGGGATGCTCAGCAGTACCGCGTCCGAGGACTACCCGTTGTTCATCGACCCGACAGTGACGTGGGGTGAGTCGGAGCGGACATTGCTTCGCAACGACGGTTACGAGTCCTATTTGTGGGGAAACGGCGACGACGAGCGCGGTCAGGGCGTCGGCGAATGCGGCAGCTGGAACGGCTACTACTGCGGCCCCGGCTACGTTCAGCGTCTGTACTTCGAGTTCGCTCCTGACAACCTCAAGGGCAAGCAGGTGCTGGACGCTACGTTCGCGGTGACCGAGCCGTGGTCCTTCCAGTGCGATCCCCGGCAGGTTGACCTGGTTCGAACGAACAACATCTCCTCGGCCACCACCTGGGCGTCCCGGCCCGCCGAGCTCGACTGGATGGCCGATCTGTGGGTGTCCGCCGGACGCGGATCGCTGTGTGATCCGGACTCTCCTGACGCTCCGATCGAGTTCAACGACAACCCGCAGGAACCGAACGAGAACCTCACGCCAACGGTGCAGGCCTTCGCAGCCGGCAAGTTCTCGCGGCTGACGTTGGAGCTCCGGGCGGGGAGTGAGACTGACACCTCGGCGTGGAAGCGCTTCAGGAATGACGCGGTCCTGAGGGTGCTGTACGTCGCCAAACCGGCATTGCCGACCAACGTCGGCATCGTGAGCGGTAGCAGCCGGATATGCGACACCGACGGTGCGGACCCGGCAATATTGGACTCTCCGCAGCCCACTTTTACCGCAACCCCGCAGACTGCTCCTGGCGGCGAGGCTCAGGCCAAACTGAGGACGTGGATGCGCCTTGAGTATTGGGTTTCTGACGGCGTCTGGTCCGGCAGTGGTATGGCGAGTCCGAGTACCAGCACTGTCCCGGACAACTGGAAGACCACGGCACTGTGGCCCACGAAGCTGACCGAGGGGCGCCTCTACCGCTACTCGGCCGCCACCCAAGTATTCACCGACGCCAACGTCCAGGCATCTGCCTCGGGGTATGCGCCCTGGTGCTACTTCATGGTCGACCCGACGGCGCCGAAGGCACCCATCGTCACCTTCGGAAGCCCTTACAAGCCGTGTTCCGATCCAAACAGCTGTCCCTTCTACGGCGCCCCTGGCGTACCTGGCACGGTTTCCTTCAAGCCTGCCGCCGGCGACACCGTCGTGTCGTACCACTACCGCCTCTCCAACGGCTACTGGGCTGAAGTGGCTGGTTCAACTGCAACGGTGACGATCAAGCCACCCGCGGCCGGTACGTACACGCTCCTCGTCCGAGCCGAGGACCCGCAAGGGCGATGGGGCACCCAGGCGGCACATGACTTCAGAGTCGCCAAGGGAGCTGATCCTGTCGGCCGATGGCAGTTCACGGAGACATCCGGCGCGGCACTCGACAACGCACCGGACGGGGGTTTGTCCCACGCGACCTTGTACGGGGCCGTGACTCGCGACAATCGCGGCCGCCAAGGAGTGATCACCCATGACAAGGACGGGGCGCTTCTGGATCCGCAGGTGGTGGACACGGGCCTTTCACTCGGCGGCACCACCGGCTATGCCTCCACCGCCGGGCCCGTAGTGACGACCGGCTCTTCCTACACGATTTCCGCCTGGGTCAGGTTGGAGGACGGTAGCCAGAATCAAACGGCGCTGAGCCAGGACGGCACGATGACCGGCGGTTGGTACAGCGCCTTCTACCTTGGGTATCGCTCTGAGTCGGGGAAGTGGGAGATCCGCACCTCGCCGAAGGATGCCACGGACGGCAACCTGACCACCCAGTTCGTGCAGTCCAAGGAGCTGGCCACCCTCGGCGTGTGGACTCATCTCGCAGCCGTCTACGACGCTACCAACACAGAGATCACCCTCTACGTCAACGGCAAGCTCCAGGGAACGGACCAGGTGGCCCCGTCGTGGACGTCCACGGGCAAGTTCCAGATTGGTCGAGCTTGGTGGCGTGGTGCGTACTACGACCATTGGAAAGGTTCGATCGACGAGGTCAACGTCTGGCAGAGCAAGGTGGATGCCTCGGACATCCTTGATGAGGCGAGCGCCCTCCTGCCGGGCGGCTTCAACGCGGCCGAACTCGTGGCCGACTGGTCCCCTGGCGGAGCCTCCGGAACGACAGTCGCCGACACGTCATCCGGATACGGCAAGGCTCTGACGCTGGCGGGCGGCGCCACGGGGGACGGCGAGGACCTCGTTTTCGACGGCGTCGACGACTCTGCTACGTACAAGGGCCCGTTGGTCGATGACACGGGGTCGTTCACGGTGACGACTCAGGTGGCTCTGGACAAGACCAAGATCAACGCGAAGAGCGTTGGCTATGTCGGCCAGGTTCTCGGGCAGCGCACAGCGGACGGCTCGGCCTGGGGTTTGTGGTACCAAGCCGCTGAGACCAAGCTGGACCTTGTCGAGATCACGCTCCCGGATGGAACGAAGGACATGGTCGAGAAAGAAGTGCCAGTGGGTTATTGGCACTTCGGGCGGCTCAACACGGATGGCACCTTCTCTTCGGTCCGGTCCGACAAGGAGTCCGAACTGGATACCCCTGTCCGCCTGACCGGGGTGTACGACGCCCAGGACGGCACGATCTCACTCCGCGTCGGCACGGAGCTCGACGCTGTTCCGAAGACGTTCACGGCCAAACTCGGCACCGGAGAGCTCACAATCGCCAAGGGGCTGTCCGCCGGAACCTGGAAGCACTTCCTCGCAGCCCGCGTATCCGACATACGGGTGTGGTCGGGAGCTGTACACAACGAGACCCAGATCACCGCGCTGATCGGTTCCTGACGGCGCAGCTAGGCAAGGAGTGGGCGGCACCGGGTGCCTGGTGCCGCCCACTCCTGCTTTTCAAAGCCAGGGCAAGGAGCCCATGGCTTCTATCAATCCGCAGTTCGAAGGGGCGGGGAGAGTATCTGTGAAACCCGTAATAGGCAGGACAAGTGCGCGAGAGGGAAGGCCGCGGCGTAGACGCCGCAGAGCGCTCGTCATCGTGCCTCTGGCCTTGGCGCTGTCGATCCCGATCGGGCTTACCCCTGTAGCTGCCGAAGGCACACGCGGCCTGGGCCGACCGGACGTGCCCAAGCCTCGGGTCGGCAAGATCCATGAGGGCTCGGGCCCGGGCGCCAAAAAGGCCCGGGAACAGGTTGCGAAGGAACTGCAGGAGAGCACGATCCAGGTGATGCGCGCCCGGGCCGAGCAGCTGCGACCGGCCTGGCCCGCGGCCGGCAATGCCGATGTCACACTATCGGCCGGGCGCACCAAGGTCGCACCCGGCGGCCTGCCCATCACCCTCGCTCCCTCCGGCGCCAGGAACGCTCTCCGGGCGAACGGCAACGCAACGGTCACGGTGCTGGACCAGAAGGTCGCGGACCAACTCGGGATATCCGGAGTTGTGCTGACCGCCGAGGCACAACGAGCCGGCGGGGCCGAGGTGAGCGTCGGCTACGGCGGTTTCGCGTCCGCCATCGGAGGCGGCTGGGCCGGCCGACTCCGGCTAGTGCAACTCCCGGCGTGCTCCCTGACCACGCCGCAGAAGGCCGAGTGCCGGACCCAAACCCCCCTTCCTTCGCGCAACGACCCGAGGAACCAGACGGTCACCTCCCGTGTCGCTCTCGCCCAGAGTACCGACGGAGGGGGCGTCAAACCCCAGCTCGGGTCCTCGGCCTCTGGCGCGACAGTCATGGCCCTGACCGCAGCCGGCGCCGATGGCGCAGCGCCGAACGGCACCGGTGACTACAGCGCGACACCGCTTTCAGCCTCGTCCTCGTGGTCCGCCGGAGGCAGCTCCGGCTCGTTCACCTGGTCGTACGGTTTCACTCTCCCGCCTGCAGCCGCGGGTCCGACCCCTTCCCTGAGTCTCGGCTACGACTCAGGCAGCATCGATGGGCGCACCGCGACCACGAACAACCAGGGAACCTCCATCGGTGAAGGCTTCTCCCTCACCGAGTCCTACATCGAACGCTCGTATGGCAGCTGCGACAAAGACGGACACACGGGTGTGTTCGACCGCTGCTGGAAGTACGACAACGCACGGATCGTGCTGAACGGCAAATCCTCGCGCCTGGTGAAGGCTGACGCGACGAACCCGACTGCCGCCACCAGCGAGTGGAAGCTGGAAAACGACGACGCGTCGAAGGTGACCCGTTCCATCGGCGCCGACAACAAGGATGACAACGGCGAGTACTGGACCGTCATCACCGGCAACGGCACGAAGTACGTATTCGGCCGTGACAAACTCGACGGCGCCACCACCGAGCGCACCAATTCCACCTGGACCACGCCCGTATTCGGCGACGACGCCGGTGAGCCCGGACACGACGCGGGTACCACGTTCGCCGAGCAGTCGGCGACTCAGGCTTGGCGCTGGAACCTCGACTACGTCGAGGACACCCACGGGAACGCCACTACTTACTGGTACACGGCAGAGAAGAACTACTACAAGAAGAACAAGGCCACCAAGGCCGATGCCGAATACGTACGCGGCGGGTACCTGAAGGAGATCAAGTACGGCCTTCGTAAGGGTGCCCTGTTCACGGACGACGCGGACGCCAAGGTGACCTTCGGATACGCCGAGCGCTGCACGGAGGGAGCATGCTCGTCGCTGACGAAGGAGACGGCCGAGACCTGGCCGGACGTGCCCTTCGATGCCATCTGCGCCAGTGGTTCCGCCGAGTGTCTGTCCCAGTCGCCCTCGTTCTTCACCCGCAAGCGGCTGACCGGCATCGACACTCACTCGTGGAACGCGACCACAGGCACCTACGACGCGGTCGACAGTTGGGACCTCGTTCAGGAGTACCAGGACGGAGGCGACATCGGTGACACCTCCGACCACGTCCTCACACTGAAGTCGATCACACAGACCGCAAAAGCCGGGACGACCGCCATCAAGTCGAACCCGCTGGTCTTCACCTACGACATGCGTCCGAACCGCGTGGATGACAACGCCGACCACATCCTGGCTCTGACCCGCCCTCGCATCCGCACGATCGTCTCCGAGACCGGCGGCATCACCACCGTGGAGATGTCCCCTGCGGAGTGCGTACGCAGCCAGGTTCTCACTGCTGCCGAGGACACCAACACCCGGAACTGCTATCCGCAGTACTGGAACATCAATGGCAGTTCCACGGCATCGGTCGACTGGTTCCACAAGTACCGTGTGATCGGCGTCCTCACGTCCGACCTGGCGGGCTGGAACGAGCCCGTCGAGAACCAGTACGTCTACAGCGGCGCTGCCTGGCACTACAACGATGACCCGTTCACGCCGGAGGACGAGCGGACCTGGTCGGACTGGCGCGGATTCCGTGAGGTCACGGTCTACAAGGGTGCGGTCAGAACCGGAGTCAACCGAACCAAGACCGTGTCGCTCTACATGCAGGGCATGCACGACGACAGGAACAAGAACGGCACGACCAAGTCCGTGTCGATCGCCCCGCTCACGCAGCCAGCAATCGGACTCGCCTCGGTGCCGGACACTGACTACTACGCGGGAACGCTGCGCGAGCAGGTGACCTACGACGGTGCAGCTCCGATCTCCGCGACGGCTAACCTGCCCTGGTCGCGCGAAACCGCGCGCCAATCCGCTGTCCCCGACGCCGGCGATCATGTCTCCCGCTTCGTCCGCACCCAGCGCACGACGTCCTACACCTACCTCACCGCATCCAGCTCCTGGCGCTCACGCGCCACGTCGACCGTCTCGTTCGACGACTACGGCATGCCCACCGAGGCTGTCGACCTGGGTGACGAGGACAAGTCGGGCGACGAGGTCTGCACCGAGACCTGGTACGCCCGCAATGCCGAAGCAGGGTTGACCAATCTCGTCTCGCGTGTGCGCACTGTGGGCCTCAACTGCGGGTACAAGGAAGCCGATCTTCAGCTCGCCGCGGCCGACGGCACTCGGTCCAACGTCATGGCCGATACGGCGATCTCCTACGACGACATCGCCTGGTCCACGACGATGAAGCCGGTCAAGGGTCTTCCCACATGGACCGGACGCGCCTCCGCATACGGCACCGGCGGAGCTGTGACGTGGCAGAAGACCAGCGTCACCGCCTACGACACCCTCGGCCGGCCCACCACGGTCACCGACGCGCAGGGAAGCACCATGACCACGGCGTACTCGCCCGTGGACTCAGGTCCGCTGACGAGAACGACCGTCACCAATCCCCTGACGCACAAGGTCACGAGCTATCTCGACCCGCGGCGTGGCCTGGCCCAGCGCACCTACGACGCGAACCTGAAGAAGACCGAGCTCGCGTACGACGCGATGGGTCGTCTGACCGACGTGTGGTTGCCGAACCGCAACCGCAGCACACAGTTGCCCAACACCCAGTACAGGTATTCGCTCAGCAACACCACAGAGTCCTGGGTCTCGACCGCGAGCCTCAAGGCCGACGGGGAAACGTACAACACGAGCTACGCGATCTACGACTCGCTACTGCGACCGCTTCAGACACAGACCCCGACCCCTCAGGGCGGACGTCTCTTGACGGACGCCCGCTACAACACCCTGGGAAGCGTCTACGCCACCTACTCCGACGTCTTCGACACGAACGTACCGGGTTCGAAGTACGCGCGGGCGATGTACGGAGGAGCACCGAAGCAGACCGAGACGGTCTTCGACGGTGCAGGGCGGCCCACGTCCAATGCCCTGTACGTCAAGGGCACGCTGAAGTGGACTACCAGTACCACCTACACCGGCGACTCCACCGCCACCACCGCGCTCGACGGCGGTTCCGCAACGCGTGCGATCACCGACGCCCTCGGCCGGACGATCGAGACCCGTGCGTACGCGGGTCCTAGCCCGGCGGACGCCGAGTACGGGGCAACGCTCGGAAGTTCGTACACCTCGACGGAGTTCGAGTACACCCGTGACGGCAAGCAGTCGAAGATCACGGGGCCGGACGGCGCCGTGTGGAAGTACTTCTACGACCAGTACGGTCGGCAGAAGACCACGGAGGACCCTGATAAGGGTACGACTCGTACCGAGTACGACGGCCTTGACCGGCCGGTGAAGGTGACGACCGGAAGTTCCACGGTCGTCACCGGGTACGACGTTCTCGGCCGTCCGACCAACACCTGGTCGGGCATGGCATCGGACGCCACGCTCCTGACGAGCCGCACCTACGACACCCCTCTCAAGGGTCTTCCCGCCACGTCAACCCGCTACGTCGGAGGCAAGACCGGCAAGGCGTACACCAAGTCGGTCACGGCGTACGACGTCCTCGACCGCCCCGCGACGACCGAGCTGACCCTCCCCGCCACGGACCCGATCACCCCGTCCGTGCCGGGCGGGAAACTCACCTATCAGTCCACATACCGCATCGACGGAAGCGTGGACAGCACCAGCGAGCCCGCTCTGGGCGGTCTGGCGAGCGAGGTCATCGGGTACGGCTACGGCTCCCTCGGCCAGCTCTCGTCCGTGAAGGGCCTCAACGGCTACCTGCAGCAGGCCGACTACTCCGAGACCGGCCAGGTTCTACAGCTCACCCTGGGCAAGGGCGGCGCAGGTGACCGCAACGTCTACGTCACCAACAGGTACGAGGAGGGAACCGACCGCCTGACGCTCAGCCATGTCACGGACCAGACACACCCATACATGCTGCAGCACCTCACCTATGCCTACGACCAGGCCGGCAACGTCACCTCGATCGCCGACCCCACGATCCTCGGCGGCACCACCAAGGCCGAGACCCAGTGCTTCGCCTACGACGGCCACAGCCGCCTGACCGAAGCCTGGACCCCGACCTCCCAGAACTGCGGCGATACGCGCAACGCCAGCGCCCTAGGCGGCCCCGCCCCGTACTGGACGTCGTACACCTACAACACAGCCGGTCAGCGCAAGACGGAGACGCAGCACCTCTCCACAGGCAACACGGCCACGACGTACTGCTACGACCCGGCCAAGCAGCCGCACGCACTGCGCTACACCACCCCGCGCACCACATGCGGCACCGCCGCCGACCCCGCCAAGGACAAGGTCTACGACTACGACACAGCAGGCAACACCACCAAGCGTCCCAGTGACACCGCACAGCAGAACCTGACCTGGTCGCCCGAAGGCCAGCTCACCACACTTACCGAAAGCACCAAGTCGACCGACTACGTGTACGACGCTGACGGCACTCTGCTGATCCGCAACACCAAGGCCGGCGAACGCGTCCTGTACTCCGGCGCGACGGAACTCCACCGCCGCGACAACGGCACCACCTGGGCCCAACGCAGCTACACCGCCGACGGCACCCCAATCGCCGTCCGCACCAACGAAACCGGCACAACGCAGCTTCAGTTCCTCGCAGGCGACCACCACGGCACTCAGAGCCTGGCCATCAGCTCGGATGCCACGCAGAAGCCCACCAAGCGCTACATGACTCCCTTTGGGGCAGAACGCAGCGGCGCGGTCGGCACCTGGCCCACAGACAAGGCCTTCCTCAACAAGACCGCCGACAAGACCACCGGCCTTACGCACGTCGGGGCTCGCCAGTACGACCCGAAAATCGGCCAGTTCATCAGCGTCGACCCCATCCTCTCAACCGACCAACACCAATCCCTCAACGGCTATAGCTACGCCAACCAGCACCCCACCACCTCCTCGGACCCCACCGGCCTCAGAGAGATCTGCGGGGCATCCGGAAACTCCTGCACCCCGAGCGGAGTGGAACTCACAGGCACAGTCCCGGGGGATGTGCAGAAGCCCTCACAGGGCGGCAGCACTGACGTTGGGACTGTGACAGCCGGGGCAGGAGAAGCATCTGGAACAGCCAGCTCCGGTGGCGGAGGTGGTGGCGGTGGCGGCGGCGGTTCCAATCGTGCTGCCCCTGCGGAAAGCTACGACCTCTCCTGGTCAAATCCATTCAGCGAGGCTTTCTGGGGCACGATCAGCATCGCTGCCCACACATCATCACTATTTGGAGTGCTTGGCGACTCCGACTGCTGGAACGGCGGAGCAGGTGCCCCAGGCTGCGACTACGGCGCCAGCTTCGACCAGTGGGTCCTCGAGCAAGGCGTTGACTCGACATCCGACTGGTACCAAGTACCGGGCTTCGTCGGAGAAATGATCGCGCACGGCCGCGCCGGCGGCGGGGCAGGAACGACGCCCCGCAAGACAACGCCGCTGCCCGGCGGCAACTGCTTCCTCGCCGGCACGCTCGTCCTCATGGGCGACGGCAGCACAAAGGAGATCCAGGACGTCGAGATCGGCGACGAGGTCCTGGCAACGGATCCCGAAACCGGAGAAACGGGTGCCCGCCCCGTCACTCAGCTGATCCGCACCGAGGAAACCAAGCACCTCAACACACTCTCCATCGCCACCCCCGACGGCACCGAGACCCTCACAGCAACCTCCGAACACCCCTTCTGGTCAGCCTCGCAGCACGCTTGGATCGCCGCGAAGGACCTGAAGCCAGGCACGACCCTGCTCACCGACAAGGGCAAGACCGTTGCCGTCAACAGAAACGCTCCATTCACGAAGTACGTGAAGACGTACAACTTCACCGTTGACGATCTACACACGTACTACGTGCTGGCCGGCCAGACCCCAGTCCTCGTCCACAACACCTGCCTCAATGTTGCTCAGATATTGAGCGAACTCGCGAACAAGCGCGTCACGACGGGGCGCCTGTTTAGCAACTCAAAGGAAATGCACGCTGAGATTGAGGCCGGAGGAAACAGTCCTCTGGTTCAAGCGACCGACGCGTACTTGAGGCAGCACGGAGCACCCATCAACCCAAGGGTGAAGTATTACCCGGCAGCGCAGCACGTCGAAGCGCAATACGCCATGGTAATGCGCGAAGGGAGAACGAAATCAGCCACTGTGGTCATGAACAATAAAGCGGGCGTGTGTGGCGACATGTACGGCTGTCAAGGGGCAGTTGCCAAGATCCTTCCCGTCGGTTACACAATGGAGGTCTGGTATCCTGGCGCGGAGGCTGCGAAGATAATACATGGAGAGGGATCGGCGCCATGATCCTTAACGCAATAATCCACGGGCGATACCAGTACGCCGATGATTGGAACGGGAAATCTGCACTAATCACGGAGGTCCTGGAGAATCTTCAGCATGAGGACCGTAGTGGGCCATGGATCAGCGCCGGAGAGACCGCGTCGTTCATGTTCGCCGAACGGCGCCACTCGGAGACGGTGCGCGACTGGTGGCCCGACAACTGCCTTCAGGTTGCGGTAAATTCGGAGTCTGGATACGGCGGTCTGGTTTGGTCTGCAAATCAGGACCGGATCACGAGGGACGAGATCTCCGAACACATCTGGGTCTCCGATAATCCGAATCCTCCAGATTTCGATCCGCGCGTGGTATCAGATCCTGGCGTCCCGTACTTCTTCGACCCAAGAAGCACCCTCCCTGTCAACCAGATCCGAGCAGCGCTTGAGGAATTCTGCCGGAATGAATCAGGCAATCGCCCCGAGTGCGTAGCGTGGGTCCACGGAGAATTGAATGGCGAGCGCCATTCATAGACTAATTGACGCCGCTGGCGTGGCACTTAGGCGATAGTCCCTGCGTCACCCAAGCGGAGGACCTCCGGTAAGAATCGGATTCCCAGCGTAAGAGTCGAAGCCCCGTCAGGTTGCCCTGACGGGGCTTTCGCGATCGACGCCCCCCTAGCGTCCAGTACGGCTCTCACTATGAACACCATCCGAGTTTCTCGATGATGGGTGGTTTCCAAAATATCGACCAGGACGGTGAGCCTTACCTCGCTATCGAACTCGGCCGCCTGAGCCGCCCACATCCGCCCATCTGGATTCTGGGAGGGATTTTTCAGCGATATCGCGACGGGTGATTACACCACGGAGGAAGTTTCTGAGTATCTCCCGTCACGGAAGAGGGTGCGGCGCCATGATCCTAAACACTATTCCAGAGGCAGTCATACCTCAGCCGGTGGGCCGCGAGGAATTCGGCGCCGAGGTGACTCCGAGGCCAGGCATTCTGGTGAGCACGTCGAAGTACCGTTGGCCGCGACCGGGTCTCGATGAGGTTGTCCAGCTCAGCCACCTGTTGGTTGCGCACCATCACCGCCTTGACCAGCGTGCGGACCGTCTGTGCGGTCAACTTCTCCCGGGCCAGGGTGGCGTTCAGCTATCTGCATTGCTGTGTGGGTGATCGACGTTGCGGACGCTACGGTTGTGGACCCAGGTGGAAAGGTGTTTAGGGCCAAGTCGGCGCAGAACAGCTGGCGTCTGATATTCAGTCAGCAGCGTGAACGGGCTGCAGTTGGTGAGGTCGAGGGACCCCTCGAAGCCGGAAAGCCTGCCGGCCGGCTGGTCCCATCATGAGCGACCGACTTCGCCATCGGCGCACAAGCGAGCAGGGTCAGGTCTGGCTTCGGGCACAGCCGCGCGTTCAGGGCTTCCTTGACGTGGGCGGCGCCGCTGCGGGCGGTCGAAAATCGTCTGTGTCTTCCTTATCGTGGCACCCTCATACCCCACGGATCTGGCCGCTCCGAAGCACATCTGTGCAGGTGAGGACTGTTGCGTATTACTCGCGCTCTCCCAGGCCAGGGCGAGGAAGCGCTCGATGCGGCCGAGGTCGAGTTCGACGGCGAGCGAGACGGTGATGACGGCGTGGTCGACGTTGGCCGCGAGGATCTGGCCCTCGGACCGCTTGGAGGAGGTGGACCGCGCGAAGGCCGTACGACGCGGCAGGCACGCCCGTACGTACCGGGGGTCGTTGACGCCCTCGGGGTCGACGGCGGCCCAGTCGCCGGTGCAGATGACCCGGAGCGGGTCGTGCGGGGTCACGAACGCCGTGTCGGCGCGCATGATCCCGTCGGCGGTGGCGACGTCGCACTGCCCGCGGTCGACCCGGACGACCCGGCCGGGGACGAGGCCCTGGGCGGCGTACGGAGCAAAAGCGGCGGCCCAGCCCGAGTCCCAGCCGTGGGCGTCGAGCGTCGAGCCGGAAGTGGTGGAGGAGGAGAGAGAGGTGTTCGGGGAAAGCGGGAAAGACAAGGGGGACCCTTCACAGGGGTGGCCCCGGCGCTGCGTGTGAGAACGGTGAGGTCAGCCGGTGGCCACGGAGGTGGAGTGGATGAGCTTCTGCGTGAGGGCAAGGCCCGTCGTGACGACAGCCATCGGTCACACTTCGTGTTTGTGTCTTTCGCGCGTAATTCAGGCCAATGCGAGCACGGTCATCAGGACCGCCGTGAGCAGTGCGGTGACGGCGAGGGCCGTGGCCCCGGGGGCGGGTACGCGCAGGCGTGCCGCCGGGGGGACGTCATCCGCGCGGGCGGCGGCGGCGCGGGCGCGGCTCAGGGCGGCGGTCGGCGGGTGCTGCGGGAGGTCGACCCGCCAGGGGCGGCGCGGGTCGTGGCGGACGACGCCCGCGCGGTGGACGTGGACGTGCTGGAGGTCGAGGGGATGCTCGACCGCGATCCGGTACGGCTCTCCCCCGTCCGGCAGGACGGTCAGGTCGAAGACGAAGGCGGTGCCCCGGGTGGTGAGCGAGTGCAGCCGCGCGGGCGCGAAAGCGGCGCCCGGCCCGGATACGGGGCCGCGTGCGACGCCCGGCCGGTGGCGCAGCCGCGCCAGGCCGAGCGCCACCAGGAGGGCGACGGTGCCGTTCAGCCCGAGCATCATCACCCACCGGGGGCCTTCGAACACCCCGTGCGCGAGTGCGGTGGCGGCGACGGCGGCGAGCACGGCCGTGCCGAGGGTGGCGGGAGCGGCGGCCTGGCGCAGCAGGGCTCGCAGGGGAAGACGGCCCGCCTCTGCCGGGGCGGTGCCGGGAGCGGGGTCCTGGGGCGTGGTGGTGTCGCCAGCGCCCCTGGGGCGTATCGCCCGTACGGCTCCCGCTACGACCAGGACGGCGCCGAGCGCCGCCAGGCCGTACGCCCAGAGGACCGCGTCGTCGTCCTCCCGGCCCACGAGCAACCCGTAGGAGGCGAGGAGGAGGGCGATACCGGCGCCTGCGGCCCCGAGGAACGGGGCCGCGACCACGGCGGCGCCCACCAGCGACGGCACGGCGAGGAAGAGCGCGCCGCCCGCGAGCTGGTTCGTGCCGCAGCCGTCGGAGTCGCACTCCCACCGCACGCCCGAGTACTCGGTGGCGAAGACATGGCAGAGGTACCAGGTCTGCCAGAACAGCAGGACGGCCGCCGCCGCCCAGGGCCATGAGGTCCGTCGGTACACGCGCGTGCTCATGGGCCGACCGTAGCCGGGGGGACCGGTGGTGCGGCAGGGCGGGGGCACGTCCGATTCTTTCAAGACCGGATGGTGGCGGCGCGCCTACGGTGCCTCCATGGACAGGACATCCCGCATCACCCCGCAGCTGGACCTCATCGGTCTCGTCGTCTCCGACATGGCCGCCTCGCTCGCGTTCTACCGTCGTCTCGGTCTGGACGTCCCCGACTCCGCCGGGTCCGCCCCGCACGTGGAGGCGACGCTTCCCGGCGGGCTGCGGATCGCCTGGGACACAGAGGACGTCGTCCGTTCCTTCGATCCCGACTGGACGCGGCCCGAGGGCGGCCACCGGATCGAGCTCGCCTTCCAGTGCGGTACGCCGGGGGACGTGGACGCGGTGTACGAGGAACTGACGGCCGCCGGGTACCGGGGGCACCTGAAGCCCTGGGACGCCGTCTGGGGCCAGCGTTACGCGGTGGTCCTCGACCCGGACGGCAGCGGCGTCTCGCTGTTCGCCGACGCCGGCGCCGCTCCCGGTACGGCCACCGACGCCGTGTAGGCGCTCAGGGTGGTCCCCGCGAGTGCCCGTGTCTCGCGCGCGAGGTGGGCCTGGTCGGCGCAGCCCGCGCGCAGCGCCGCCTCCGCGTACGGCACGCCGTCCCGGACGAGCGCGAGCGCGCGCTGGAGGCGGAGGACGCGGGCGAGGGTCTTGGGGCCGTAGCCGAAGGCGTCCAGGGAACGCCGGTGCAGTTGCCGGGCGCCGAGCCCGACGGCCCCGGCCGTCTCCTCGACCGCCCGCCCGGCGGCGAGCCGGGCCACCACGGCCCGGAGCAGCGGGTCGGGGTCGGGCGCGTGGGCGGCCCGGCCCCGTACGAACGCGTCCAGTGCTGCGGCCGGATCCGAGGCCGCCTCGATCCGCTCGCCGAGCCTCCGCGCCTCCGTCTCGCCCCACAGCGCGGCGAGGGGAACCCGCCGGTCGCGGAGTTCGTGGGCGGGTACGCCGAGGAAGGCGGGCGCGTCACCGGGGGCGAAGCGGATGCCCGCGTACCGCGTGGCGAATTCGCCCGGCACGTACGCGCGTGTGTCGGGTCCGGCGACGAGGAGGTGTCCGTCGGCCCAGATCAGGTCCATGCAGCCGTCGGGCAGGACCGGCCGTTCCGCCGTGGCGGTGCCGGTGGCGCCGGCCGTGGGGCCGGCGGCGGTCCGGGTCCACAGGACGGCTCCGTCGAGCAGGGCGGGGCGTTCCTCGTACACACCTCGACGATAGGCCCCGCCCGGTGGGTCAGTCCTTCTCCCAGCCGGAGTGGAGGCGGGACTTCACGTCGTCCGGGGGCAGGAACCTCGACCAGCGCTCGGGGAACTCGGAGGGCATGTCGGGGTCGTCCTCGTCGACGTCGTCCGCCTCGGCCCGCACGCGGGCGACGAGCTCGGCGGCCTGGACGGCGCGGGCCCGTTCGTTGGCCTCGCGGGCGGCGGCGGTGGCGACGGAGGGCCAGACCCGGTCGATGGCGGCGTTCACGGCGGCGCCGACCAGGACCGCGAAGGCCGAGATGCCGATCCAGAGGAGGACGGCGATGGGGGCGGCGAGCGAGCCGTAGATCGTCGGGCCCTCGACCTGGCTGGTGAGGTAGATCCGCAGCACGAAGCTGCCGAGGACCCACATGCCGAGCGCGACGAGGGCGCCGGGGATGTCCTCGATCCACGGCGATCTGACGGGTACGGACACGTGGTAGAGCGTGGTGAGGAAGGCGATGGACAGCAGGATGACGGCCGGCCAGTAGAGGACGGCGACCACCTCCGTACCCCAGGGCACGAGTTCGACGACCCGGTCGGGCCCGACCACCGCCAGCGGCAGGACGACGGCGCCGATGAGCAGCGCCACGATGTAGAGCAGCAGGGCGAGGAGCCGGGTCTTGACGATGCCCCGGTGCCCGTCGAGGCCGTACATGACGGTGATGGTGTCGATGAAGACGTTCACCGCGCGCGATCCGGACCAGAGGGCGATGGCGAAGCCGAGGGAGATCAGCTCGGGCCGTTTGCCCTGGGTGATGTCGTTCAGGAGGGGTTCGGCGATCTCGTGGACGCCCCGGTCGGACAGGACCGTGCCGGCCGCGTGGAGGATGTTCTCCCTGATGCTGGCCACGGTGTCGGTGTTGGTCAGGTCGTCGGCGTAGCCGAGGACCGCGATCAGGCCGAGCAGCAGCGGTGGCAGGGACAGCAGGGTGAAGAACGCGGCCTCGGCGGCGAGGCCGAGGATCCGGTACTCGATGCACGAGTTGACGGTGTCCTTGAGGAGCAGCCAGGCCATCTTCCGCTTCGATACGTTGCGGTAGAGGACGCGCGCGCGGTGGAGCCTGCTCCAGGGCCGCCGATCGGGCCGTTCGGGTGTTTCGCTTGCTGCCTGCACCCGCTTACCGTATCGGCATGGCACCGAGCACCCGCACGGTGACCGACCAGGCTCCACCCCGGTGGGACATGACGTCTTCGTGAGCGGCCGGGCGTCGGCGGAGACGGTCGAACGGCGCCTCCCGCCGCGACTCCTCACGGAGGTCCGCGAGGAGCTGAGCCCGCTCGGTCCGGCGAGCGGTTCCGCGCGGGTACGGGGGTGGGCGGACGTGGAGCGGTGGAGCCGTCAGCGTGGCCCGGTGGGCTCCTCAGGGGGCGGGAGAGCCGCCATCGCCCATCGGATCGTCCCCGTCAGTGCCCGTCCGGACAGCCGTACGAGGCCTTCTGAAAGGTACGGCGCCGTGTGGAGGTCCAGCATGGTGCGGGCCTGCGGCGGCAGCAGCCGGACCGCGTTCGAGGCGAGTACGGCGTAGGGGCCGCGGGCGACCCACGGCAGCGGAGGTTCGCGGAGTACGAAGTGCGCCGCGTCCCGCGCCTGCGCCGTGGCGCGGAGTTCGGGGCGGTAGCGCGCCAGCCGGGCCGCGAGGGCGGTGCGGTCGCACGGCGGATCGGGGACTCCGAGGGCGCGGGCGACCCGAGCCGCGTCGGCGATGTAGGCGTCACAGCCGGCGCCGTCCAGCGGGGTGGCCCCGAAACGCTGGTGTGCGCGCAGGAAGCTGTCCACCTCCGCCACGTGCACCCAGCACAGCAGGTGCGGGTCGGCGGCGTGGTAGGGCTCGCCGTCCGGAGTGGTCCCCCTGATCCGCTCGTGCACCTCCCGGACGTGGTCCACGGCGCGCTGGGCGTCCTCGGCGGTGCCGTAGGTCGTGAAGGCGAGGAAGGTGCTGGTCCGCTGGAGGCGTCCCCAGGGGTCGCCGCGGAAGCCGGAGTGCCCGGCGACGGCGGCCATGGCGCGCGGGTGCAGGGACTGCAGGAGGAGCGCGCTCAGACCGCCGATGAACATGGACGCGTCCCCGTGGACGGTGCGGATGGGCCGCTCGGGTCCGAACCAGCGCGGGCCCGGGGTGCCGTGGATCCGGGCCCGGTTCCGCGCTCCCGAGGGTCCGGCGACGTGGCTGAACAGGCTGCTGCCGGCCCGCTCCCGCAGGCCCGGACCGGACTTCCCGGACGTGTTCACGCTTCCATCCTCGCGCGCGGGCGCGCTGAACGCCGAGCCTGCCCAGCAGTGGTTCCGCTCGGTCGTGGGTCCTGTCCTCCTCCGACGTCGGGGACGGGCCCGAAGCGGTCGGGCAGGGGATCGGACACGGCAGCGGTCCTCGCTTCCCGTCATGGCGTGTGCGTGCGCGGCAGGCGGGGCGCGGCATTCAGTGCGGTGCCGCACACGCTGGACCTGCGGGCGTTGATGGAGCGGGCGCGGATCGAGGTCTGAGGGACCGTCCGTACGGGGAGGGGAGCCGCCTGCGCGTACGAGTGAAGGGGCCGGCCGTTCCTACGGGAAAGCTTGCCGCGCGTCCCAGGGGTGGACCGCAGGGGGTCGGCACGCGCGGAAAAGCGGGGGTGGTGCTGCGCCGACACGGCACCACCCACCGCTCGGACAACCATCGCTCAGGGGGGCGGTGGAGGACCAGGGTTGCAAAGGGTTGCAGGATTACCCGAACCGGGCCTCGCGGGACGCTTCCGAACGGCACGATGGGCACCGACACTCCGGACATCTGCCCCGTGCAGAACCGATACAGCACCCCGGGTGGCTGGGAGAGACCGATGAACAACACGCAGCTCGACATGAGGCGCCTCGCCGCCATGGACGCAGCGCAGGCCACCCGGCTGCTCCGCCGGGTGCGCGAGGAGACCCTCGCGGGCCGACGGCCGCCGATCGCTCCCCGCCCCGTCATCGACGCGTCCTGGCAGCGGATGGCCCGGCTCGGCCTCGACCCCGACCAGGGCACGAGCAGCGTGCTGCTCCAGCGGGACGAGCTGGAGCAGCGGCGCAGGGGCACCCTCCTGTCCGAGGTCATGCGGACGCTCACCAACGGGCTCGCCGGGATCGCCGACACCTCGCTCCAGATCATGGTGGTGACCGACGAGCACGGCCGGGTGCTGTGGCGGCAGGGGAACCTCTCGGTGCTGCGGAAGGCCAACGGCATCTGCCTGGAGGAGGGCGCCGCCTGGACCGAACACACCACCGGCACCAACGCGGTCGGTACGGCGCTCGCCATGGGCCGGGCCGTCCAGGTGCACTCGGCCGAGCACTACGTGCAGGCCCTGCACAACTGGACCTGCGCCGCCGCCCCCGTGTACGACCCGCGCGACCGGCGGCTGCTCGGCATCCTGGACGTGAGCGGTCCCGCGTCGACCTTCCATCCGGCGATGCTGGCGCTGGTCGGTTCGGTGGCCCAGCTCGCGGAGGCCGAGATGCGCGAGCGGCACCGCGGTTCGGTCGAGCGGCTGCGGGCGGTGGCCGCGCCGATCCTGTGCCGGGTGGGCGGCCGGGCGGTCGCCGTGGACGGCCACGGGTGGACGGCGGCGGTGACCGGGCTCGCGCCGGTGGACCGGATCCCGCTGCCGAAGTCCTTCCGGGCCGGCCGGGTGTGGCTGCCCTCGCTCGGCGTGTGCGCGGTGGAGCCGCTGCCCGGCGGCTGGCTGCTGCGGGTGGAGGAGGAGACCCGGCCGGAGACCCCGGACACGGAGGCGGCGAGCCGGGTGGTGCTGGACCTGAGCCGGCCGCGCCGCTGGACGGTGGCCGTCTCGGGGGCGGCGGGCAGCTGGCAGCAGGAGCTGAGCCCCCGGCACGCGGAGCTGCTGTACGTCCTCGCGCTGCACCGGGACGGGCGGACGGCGGCGGAGCTGGCGGACGACGTGTTCGGGGACCGCACGCGGACGGTGACCGTACGGGCGGAGATGTCGCGGGTACGCCGGAACCTGGCCGGGGTCCTGGCGCACCGCCCGTACCGCTTCCGGGAAGAGGTGG
Source organism: Streptomyces sp. P9-A4 (assembly GCF_036634195.1). Taxonomy (NCBI): domain Bacteria; kingdom Bacillati; phylum Actinomycetota; class Actinomycetes; order Kitasatosporales; family Streptomycetaceae; genus Streptomyces; species Streptomyces sp. P9-A4. The sequence goes on along the minus strand of NZ_JAZIFY010000001.1, from coordinate 6,020,940 downwards.
CGGTGGAGGTGCTGCGCCCGGAACTCGCGGCGGACCTGCTGCCCCACTCGCTGGCACCGGCGGTGCGGGCGGGGGTGTAGGTCCGGCGGGTGCGGGGGCGGAGCCCCTTCCTGGAGAGCGGCCTCCCCACCCGCCGAGGGACGAGCCGGCACGTCCACATTCCGGACACTCGGGCCCGGTCACCGAACCCAGCTCGCCGCGCCGCGCGGGCTCATGATGCGATGACCCCATGAGCATCACTCTCACCACGTGGTCCCTCGAACAGACCTCACCGTCCGACCTGCGCCCCTCCCCCGTCCCGGAGGGCGGCGACATCACCGTGACGCGGGCCGAGGTCCCGTCGCCGGAGTACAGCCGCTACCTCTATACGGCGGTCGGCGGCGACATCCGCTGGAACGACCGGCTGCCCCTGACGTACAAGCAGTGGCAGGAGATCGTGGAGAAGCCGGGCACGGAGACCTGGGTGGCGTACGAGAGGGGGACGCCGGCCGGTTACGTGGAGCTGGCGGCCCAGGCCGACGGCGTGGTGGAGATCGCCTACTTCGGCCTGATCCCGGCCTTCCGGGGGCGCCGGATCGGCGGCCATCTGCTCTCGTACGGCGTCGCGCGGGCCTGGGACCTGGCCGGCCGCTGGCCGGGGCGCGAGGAGACGAAGCGCGTCTGGGTGCACACCTGCTCCCTCGACGGCCCGCACGCGATGGCCAACTACGAGCGGCGCGGCTTCCGGCTCTTCGACACCAAGGTCGAGGAGGCCGAGGAGTCGGAGACCCCTGGCCCCTGGCCCGGCGCCCACGCCTGACAGCACCGGCCGCCACCACGCCCGACAGCACCGGCCGGCACCACCACGCACACCCGAAGGGGCCCTCATCAGGGCCCCTTTCGCGTGACCCATAACACACCATCTCGCCAAGCGAGACGAATAAGTCCGCATCCTGGACGATGCTGGACTGGGTCCAAAGTCCCGTGACACGCTTCCGTCATGTCTGGAACTGGAATTGCCTTGGTGAGTCGGCGGCACGTCGACCTCGGCCGCATGTCCAGCGCCATCTGTCCGGCGCGCTGAGAGAACCAGCACCGCCGCGATTCCTTTTCAGCACGACTCTGCCCCGCCCTGCTGCGCACTGACGCGCCACCCTCTGACCTGAGCGCGAGTGTGCAGGTCAGAGCCGCCCTCTCGCAGTCCCGAAGGACAAGACGCCATGGCCGCCACCCCGGAAAACCCCACCCCAGCCGCCGCACGCCGCAAGACCGGGCGCCACCGTGGCGAGGGTCAGTGGGCCGTGGGGCACTTCACCCCCCTGAACGGCAATGAGCAGTTCAAGAAGGACGACGACGGTCTCAATGTACGGACACGTATTGAGACGGTCTACTCGAAGCAGGGATTCGACTCCATCGACCCCAACGACCTGCGCGGACGCATGCGCTGGTGGGGCCTCTACACCCAGCGCAAGCAGGGTCTGGACGGCACCAAGACGGGTGTCCTGGAGCCGGAGGAGCTGGACGACGAGTACTTCATGCTCCGTGTCCGCATCGACGGCGGCCGGCTGACCACCGACCAGCTCCGCGTGATCGGCGAGATCTCCGAGGAGTTCGCCCGGGGCACCGCCGACATCACGGACCGGCAGAACGTCCAGTACCACTGGATCCGCATCGAGGACGTCCCCGAGATCTGGAACCGCCTGGAGGCGGTCGGCCTGTCCACCACCGAGGCCTGCGGTGACACCCCGCGTGTCATCCTCGGCTCCCCGGTGGCCGGCATCGCCGCCGACGAGATCATCGACGGCACCCCCGCCATCGACGAGATCCAGCGTCGGATCGTGGGCAACAAGGAATTCTCCAACCTGCCCCGCAAGTTCAAGTCCGCGGTCTCCGGCTCGCCGCAGCTCGACGTGGCGCACGAGATCAACGACATCGCCTTCGTCGGCGTGCACCACCCGGAGCACGGCCCCGGCTTCGACGTCTGGGTCGGCGGCGGTCTCTCCACCAACCCCAAGCTCGGTGTCCGCCTGGGCACTTGGGTCTCGCTCGATGAGGTCCCGGACGTCTACGAGGGCGTCATCTCGATCTTCCGCGACTACGGCTACCGCCGGCTGCGCAACCGCGCCCGCCTGAAGTTCCTCGTCGCCGACTGGGGCCCGGAGAAGTTCCGCCGGGTCCTGGAGGACGAGTACCTCCAGCGCAAGCTGACGGACGGCCCCGCTCCCGAGCAGCCCGCGGGCCAGTGGCGCGACCACATGGGCGTGCACCGGCAGAACGACGGCCGGTTCTACATCGGCTTCGCCCCGCGCGTGGGCCGGGTCGACGGCGCCACCCTCACCAAGATCGCCGGCCTGGCCGAGCAGCACGGCTCCGGCCGGCTGCGCACCACCGCGGACCAGAAGATGATCCTCCTCGACGTCGAGGAGGCCCGGATCGAATCGGCGGTCGCCGCCCTGGAAGCCCTCGACCTTCGGGTGGACCCGACCCCGTTCCGGCGCGGCACGATGGCCTGCACCGGCATCGAGTTCTGCAAGCTCGCGATCGTCGAGACGAAGGGCCGCGGCTCCTCGCTCATCGACGAACTGGAGCGCCGCATCCCGGAGTTCGACGAGCCGCTGACGATCAACATCAACGGCTGCCCGAACGCCTGCGCCCGCATCCAGGTCGCGGACATCGGCCTCAAGGGCCAGCTGGTCCTGGACGACGAGGGCAACCGCGTCGAGGGCTACCAGGTCCACCTGGGCGGCGCCCTCGGCCTGGAGGCCGGCTTCGGCCGCAAGGTCCGCGGCCTCAAGGTCACCGCGGCCGAGCTGCCCGACTACGTGGAGCGGGTCCTCAAGCGCTTCCAGGCGGAGCGCGAGGACGGCGAGCGCTTCGCGACCTGGACGGCCCGCGCCTCGGAGGAGTCCCTCTCATGAGCGAGCGCGCCGCACCGTTCCACTGCCCCTACTGCGGCGACGAGGACCTGCGACCCAACGAGCAGGGCCACGGCGCCTGGGAATGCGCCGCGTGCAGCCGAGCCTTCCAGCTGAAGTTCCTGGGGCTCCTCGCCCCGGCGACTTCGGGCAACACCCCTGGGAGGGCAGAGATATGACGATCGCTCAGGACACCACCGCGGCCGACCTCAAGGCACTCGCCGAGCAGGCCGGCCGCGACCTGGAGGACGCCTCCGCGCTGGAGATCCTCCGCTGGGCCGTGGACACCTTCGGCGAGGACTTCTGCGTCACCTCCTCCATGGAGGACGCGGTCGTCGCCCACCTCGCCTCCCGGGTCCGGCCCGGTGTGGACGTCGTCTTCCTCGACACGGGCTACCACTTCGAGGAGACCATCGGCACCCGCGACGCGGTGGACGCCGTGATGGACGTCAACGTCATCACCCTGACCCCGCGCCGGACGGTGGCCGAGCAGGACGCCGAGCACGGTCCGAAGCTGCACGACCGCGACCCCGACCTGTGCTGCGCGCTGCGCAAGGTCAAGCCGCTCGAAGAGGGCCTGACCCGGTACCGCGCCTGGGCGACCGGCCTGCGCCGCGACGAGTCCCCGACCCGGGCGAACACCCCGGTCGTCGGCTGGGACGAGAAGCGGCGGAAGGTCAAGGTCTCCCCCATCGCCCGCTGGACGCAGGACGACGTCGACGCCTACGTCACCGAGCACGGTGTCCTCACCAACCCGCTCCTCATGGACGGGTACGCCTCCGTCGGCTGCGCCCCCTGCACCCGCCGCGTCCTGGAGGGCGAGGACGCCCGCGCCGGACGCTGGGCGGGACGGGCCAAGACCGAGTGCGGACTGCACGGATGACGGACACTCAGGAAGTTCAGGAGAAGCGCGTGACGGGTGCCACCATCTGGCTCACCGGCCTGCCGAGCGCCGGCAAGACCACCATCGCGTACGAGCTGGCAGGACGCCTCCGCGAGGAGGGCCACCGGGTCGAGGTGCTCGACGGCGACGAGATCCGCGAGTTCCTCTCCGCGGGCCTCGGCTTCACCCGCGAGGACCGGCACACCAACGTGCAGCGCATCGGCTTTGTCGCGGAGCTGCTCGCCTCCAACGGCGTGAAGGTCCTCGTCCCCGTCATCGCGCCGTACGAGGACAGCCGCGAGGCGGTCCGCAAGCGCCACGCCGCGGAGGGCACCCCGTACGTCGAGGTGCACGTCGCCACCCCGGTGGACGTGTGCTCCGTCCGCGATGTGAAGGGGCTGTACGCCAAGCAGGCCGCGGGCGAGATCAGCGGGCTGACCGGCGTCGACGACCCGTACGACGAGCCGCGCAACCCCGATCTCCGGATCGAGTCCCACACCCAGACCGTGCAGGAGTCGGCAGCGACGCTCCACGCGCTGCTCACCGAGAGGGGTCTCGCATGACGACCGTCGCTCATGTTCACGACAGCACGGACAGCCCGTTCGCGCTGTCGCACCTCGACTCCCTGGAGTCCGAGGCCGTCCACATCTTCCGTGAGGTGGCGGGCGAGTTCGAGCGGCCGGTGATCCTCTTCTCCGGCGGCAAGGACTCCATCGTCATGCTGCACCTGGCGCTGAAGGCCTTCGCCCCCGCGCCGGTCCCCTTCACGCTGCTGCACGTCGACACCGGGCACAACTTCCCCGAGGTCCTGGAGTACCGCGACCGCGTCGTCGCCAAGCACGGGCTGCGGCTGCACGTCGCCTCCGTGCAGGAGTACATCGACGCCGGCAAGCTCCGCGAGCGCCCCGACGGCACCCGCAACCCGCTGCAGACCGTCCCGCTCACCGAGGCGATCCAGCAGCACCGATTCGACGCCGTCTTCGGCGGCGGTCGCCGCGACGAGGAGAAGGCCCGCGCCAAGGAGCGGGTGTTCTCCCTGCGCGACGAGTTCTCGCAGTGGGACCCCCGCCGCCAGCGCCCCGAGCTGTGGCAGCTCTACAACGGCCGCCACGCCCCCGGCGAGCACGTCCGCGTCTTCCCGCTCTCCAACTGGACCGAGCTGGACGTCTGGCAGTACATCCAGCGCGAGAGGATCGAGCTCCCGCAGATCTACTTCGCCCACGAGCGCGAGGTGTTCGCCCGCAGCGGCATGTGGCTGACGGCCGGCGAGTGGGGCGGCCCCAAGGAGTCCGAGACGACGCAGAAGCGGCTGGTCCGCTACCGCACCGTCGGCGACATGTCCTGCACCGGCGCCGTCGACTCCGACGCCGCCACGCTCGACGCCGTCATCGCCGAGATCGCCGCCTCCCGGCTCACCGAGCGGGGCGCGACCCGCGCCGACGACAAGATGTCCGAGGCCGCGATGGAAGACCGCAAGCGCGAAGGGTACTTCTAATGAGCACGTCCACCGAGCAGCTGTCCGACCAGCTGGCGGCCACCACCCTGCTGCGTTTCGCCACCGCCGGTTCCGTCGACGACGGCAAGTCCACCCTGGTGGGCCGGCTGCTGCACGACTCCAAGTCGGTCCTCGCGGACCAGCTGGAGGCCGTGGAGCACGCCTCGCGCTCGCGCGGCCAGGAGGCGCCCGACCTGGCGCTCCTCACCGACGGACTGCGGGCCGAGCGCGAGCAGGGCATCACCATCGACGTGGCGTACCGCTACTTCGCGACGCCCCGCCGCCGGTTCATCCTCGCCGACACCCCCGGGCACGTGCAGTACACCCGGAACATGGTGACGGGCGCGTCCACCGCCGAGCTGGCCGTGGTCCTGGTCGACGCCCGCAACGGCGTCGTCGAGCAGACCCGCCGGCACGCCGCCGTCGCCGCGCTGCTCCGCGTCCCGCACGTGGTCCTGGCCGTGAACAAGATGGACCTGGTCGACTACCGGGAGCCCGTCTTCGCCGCCATCGCGGAGGAGTTCACGGCGTACGCCTCCGAGCTCGGCGTCCCGGGCTGGGGGTCTGGGGGGAACCCCCAGGAGAACTGGTGCACCGCGATCCCGATCTCGGCGCTGGCCGGCGACAACGTCGTGGAGCCGTCCGCCAACATGGACTGGTACGGCGGCCCGACGGTCCTCGAGCACCTGGAGACCGTCCCGGTCAGCCACGACCTGACGGCCTGCCACGCGCGCTTCCCGGTGCAGTACGTGATCCGCCCGCAGACCGCCGAGCACCCCGACTACCGGGGCTACGCCGGCCAGATCGCGGCCGGTGCCTTCCGGGTCGGCGAGCGGATCACCGTGCTGCCCTCGGGGAAGACCTCCACCGTCACCGGGATCGACGCGCTCGGCGAGTCCGTGGACATCGCCTGGGCCCCGCAGTCGGTCACCATCCGGCTCGCCGACGACATCGACATCTCGCGCGGCGACCTGCTCGCCCCGGTCGGCGACGCCCCGGCGACCACCCAGGACATCGAGGCGACCGTCTGCCACGTGGCGGACCGGGCGCTCTCCGTCGGCCAGCGGGTGCTGCTCAAGCACACCACCCGCACGGTCAAGGCGATCGTCAAGGAGATCCCCTCGCGGCTGACCCTGGACGACCTCTCCCAGCACCCGAACCCGGGTCAGCTGGTCACCAACGACATCGGCCGGGTCGTGGTGCGCACGGCCGAGCCGCTCGCGCTCGACGCGTACGCGGACTCGCGCCGCACCGGTTCGTTCCTGCTGATCGACCCGGCGGACGGCACCACGCTGGCGGCGGGCATGGCGGGCGAGTCCTTCGCCACGGGCAAGGCCGTGGCCGCGGTGGACGAGGAAGAAGGGTGGGACTTCTGACATGAGCGAGAACGTCTACGCCACCTTCGCGAAGGAGGGCGGCCGGGTGGGCTCCGGTGCCCTCGGTGCGGGCATGGGAGGCGTCGCGCGATGTGCGTGCTGACCTCGACGCGCCGCCTGTGCGGCGCGACCCCGCTCCACCCCGAACGACATAGACGCAGACTTCGAAAACGCTGAATCGAGGGGAACACCTCCCGTGCCTGCCACCACCCGTACCACCCTGCGCCGCGGCCTCGCCGCCGCCGCCGCTCTGCCACTGCTGATCGGCGCGCTCGCCTCATGCGGCTACGGCTCCGAGGCCAAGAACGACGAGAAGAAGGTGGCCGCCGAGGGCGAGAAGCTCTCCGCCGACACCGTACGGCTCGGGTACTTCCCCAACCTCACGCACGCCACCGCGCTGGTGGGCGACCAGGAGGGCCTCCTCCAGAAGGAGCTGGGCGGCACCAAGCTGGTGCCCACCACCTTCAACGCCGGCCCCTCCGAGATCGAGGCGCTCAACGCCGGCTCGATCGACATCGGCTTCATCGGCCCCTCGCCGTCCATCAACGGCTACGTGAAGACCAAGGGCACCAACCTGCGGATCGTCGGCGGCTCCGCCTCCGGCGGTGTGAAGCTCGTGGTGAACCCGGCGAAGATCAAGACTCCGGACGACCTCAAGGGCAAGCGGATCGCCACCCCGCAGCTCGGCAACACGCAGGACGTGGCCTTCCTCAACTGGATCTCCGAGAAGGGCTGGAAGGTCGACGCCCAGAGCGGCAAGGGCGACGTCTCGGTGGTCCGCACGGACAACAAGGTCACCCCGAACGCCTACGCCTCCGGCGCCATCGACGGCGCCTGGGTGCCGGAGCCGACCGCGTCGAAGCTGGTCGCCGACGGGGCGAAGGTGCTCCTCGACGAGTCCGACCTGTGGCCCGGCAAGAAGTTCGTGATCACGAACATCATCGTGTCGCAGAAGTTCCTCAGCGCCCACCCGGACGTCGTCGAGGCCTTCCTGCGCGGCGCGGTGAAGACCAACGAGTGGATCAACGCCAACCCGGACAAGGCGAAGGCCTCGGCCAACGCCAAGCTCAAGGACCTCTCGGGCAAGGCGCTGGGCACGAAGGTCATCGACGCCGCGTGGCCGTCCATCCAGTTCACCGACGACCCGCTGGCCGCCACGCTCCAGGCGCAGGCCGACCACGCGGTGAAGGCCGGTCTTCTGGAGAAGCCCGAACTGGGCGGCATCTACGACCTCGAGCCGCTCAACAAGGTTCTGAAGGCCGCGGGGCGGCCCGAGGTCTCCGACGCCGGTCTCGGCGTGAAGTAGTTCCCGAGTAACCGGCGTCAGACACCCGTGCAGCAGCCCGAGTTCAGCTTCACCAGGAGGTGACGACCATGGCCACGACCGCGACGCTCGCCAAGGCCGAGGACCGTGCGGCGGTATCCCATGCCGCCCGCATCGAGCACGTCTCCAAGTCCTTCGGCGGGCCCGCCGGCGGGCAGCTCGTCCTCGACGACATCTCGCTCGATGTCGCACCGGGCGAGTTCGTCACCCTCCTGGGCGCCTCGGGCTGCGGCAAGTCCACGCTGCTCAACCTGGTCGCCGGGCTCGACCGGCCGTCCGCGGGGTCCATCGAGACCCCCGGCGGCCGGCCGGCCCTGATGTTCCAGGAGCACGCCCTCTTCCCGTGGCTCACCGCGGGCAAGAACATCGAACTGGCCCTGCGGCTGCGCGGGGTGCCCAAGACCGAGCGGCGTTCCGAGGCCGAACGGCTGCTCGAACTCGTCCGGCTGAACGGCTCGTACGGCAAGCGCGTCCACGAACTGTCCGGCGGCATGCGCCAGCGGGTCGCGCTGGCCCGCGCGCTCGCCCAGGACAGTGACCTGCTCCTGATGGACGAGCCGTTCGCCGCGCTCGACGCCATCACCCGGGACGTGCTGCACGACGAGCTGACCCGGATCTGGCGGGAGACGAAGCTGTCGGTGCTCTTCGTCACCCACAACGTGCGCGAGGCCGTGCGGCTGGCCGAGCGCGTCGTCCTCCTCTCGTCCCGGCCGGGCCGGATCGCCCACGAGTGGAGCATCGACATTCCTCAGCCGCGCCGCATCGAGGACTCCGACGTCGCGGAGCTGTCCCTCGAGATCACCGAGCACCTGCGTGGGGAGATCCGCCGTCATGGCCAGCACTGAAACCACCCCGAAGCCGCGGAAGGCGGACGACCTCGCCGGGCTCGAAGCCGGCCTGGACGCGCTCGACACCGTGCAGATCCGGCGGACCCCGGTCCGTGAGGTCCTGCTGAAGAAGGTGTTCCCGCCGGTCTTCGCCGTCGTGCTCGTCCTCGTGGTGTGGCAGCTGCTCGTCACGGCGAAGGTCACCGACGAGTACAAGCTGCCCGCGCCGTCCGCGGTGTGGGACAGCCTGACCACGATGTGGCTGGAGGGTACCCTCCTCGACGTGCTGTGGACCAGCGTGTCGCGGGCCCTCCTCGGCTTCCTGATGGCCCTCGCGATCGGCACCCCGCTCGGACTCCTGGTCTCCCGGGTCAAGTTCGTCCGTGCGGCGCTCGGCCCGATCCTCTCGGGTCTCCAGTCGCTGCCCTCGGTGGCCTGGGTGGCGCCGGCCGTGCTCTGGCTCGGCCTCAACGACAGCATGATGTTCGCGGTGATCCTGCTGGGCGCCGTCCCGTCGATCGCCAACGGTCTCGTCGCCGGTGTCGACCAGGTCCCGCCGCTCTTCCTGCGGGCCGGGCAGACGCTCGGCGCGACCGGCCTCAAGGGCGCCTGGTACATCGTGATGCCGGCCGCGCTGCCGGGCTATCTGGCCGGGCTCAAGCAGGGCTGGGCGTTCTCGTGGCGTTCGCTGATGGCGGCGGAGATCATCGCGTCCTCCCCCGACCTGGGGCTCGGCCTCGGCCAGCTCCTGGAGAACGGCCGCAACAACATCGACATGGCCGGCATCTTCCTGGCGATCATCCTGATCCTGGTCGTCGGCATCGCCATCGACCTGCTGATCTTCAGCCCGCTGGAGCGCGCCGTGCTGCGCCGCCGCGGTCTGCTGGCGCAGAGCTGAGCCCGACCGTGAACCGACCGGCCCTCCTCGTCATCGCCCACGGCAGCCGCGACCCGCGGCACGCGGCGACCGTCCGGGCGCTCGTGCGCCGGGCCGGTGCGCTGCGGCCGGGGCTGCGGGTGGAGACGGCGTTCCTGGACTTCAACCTGCCGTCGGTGCCGGGGGTCCTCGACCGGCTCGCCGCCGACGGGGTACGGGAGGTCGTGGCCCTGCCGCTCCTCCTCACCCGTGCCTTCCACGCGAAGGCCGACATCCCCGCCGTCCTGCGCCAGGCGCCCCCGTCCCTGGACCTCCGCCAGGCGGAGGTCCTCGGCCCCTCGCCGCTGCTGATCGCGGCGGTGGAACGACGGCTGCACGAGGCCGGGCTCACGCCCGGCGACAAGAGCACCACCGGGGTCGTCCTGGCCTCGGCGGGCTCCACCGACCCGGAGGCGATCGCGGTGATCGCAGAAACGGCGCGGGAGCTGCGGCGCACCGGTTGGTGCTCCGTGCGGCCCGCGTTCGCCTCCGCATCCCTTCCCCGTACGGAGGAGGCCGTAAGGGCCCTGCGTACGGAACCGGGCGTCCGGCGGGTGGCCGTCGCCCCCTACGTGATCGCCCCCGGCCGCCTCCCGGACCGCATCGCGGCGGGCGCGGCCGGGGCGGACGTCCTGGCGAACGTCCTCGGCGCCTCCCCGGAACTGGCCCGGCTCCTGGTGACCCGCTACGACGGGGCGCTCGCGGCGCGCAAGCCGGTCGCGAGGACGGCCTGATTCTTCGGGTTCCGCGCCGGTCAGCCCTTCGGGTTCCGGCCGCTGACCGCGAGGGCGCGGGCGAAGGCCGGGGCGTCGTCGGGTACGTCGACGGCGTCGGCGAAGCCCTCGTACTGGCGGTAGATCCCGGCGTTCTCCTCGGTGACACCGAGGACGAAGACCGCCGTGTCCTCGGGGACGTCGAAGACCTGTCCCGTGGAGCGGGCCAGATCCCAGCCGTGCAGGGCGAGTTCGAGGACGAGCATCGAGGCGATGGCGGTGGCCGGCATCCCGGCGGAGCCGAGGTCGATCTCGCCCTCCCAGGCCTCGGGCCGTTCCCAGGCGGCGAGGGCCCGGCCGAGCTGGGCGTCGTACGCGCCGGCCCAGTCGTTCTCGGTGACGAAGGAGCGCTTGACGGTCTCCTCGGGCAGTTCGGTGCGCAGGGCCCGGTGTTCGAGGCCGTGCGCGGTGTAGAGGACGAGGTGGTCGGCGAGCTCGCCGACCGTCCAGCCGGAGCAGACGGACGGTGCGGCGAGCTGTTCGGCGGTGACCGCGCGGGCGACACGGCTCGCTTCGGTGGCGCAGACGGTGAGGTGGCTGTGGATCTCGTTCATGCCCTCGACGCTACCGAGCGGCCGGCCGCGGGTCTTGAACTTTCGCGACAGCGGCCGGGCGGACGGCCGTCAGGAGGAGGCGCCCCGGAAGAGGAAGCCCTCGATGGCGCTGCGGTCGGTGTTCCAGAAGGTGACGCGTTCCGGTCGGACTGTTGCGGATCGGTGGCAGGGCCGCCGCACTTCCGTTTCCTCAGCCGAAGTCGAGGCCGCCGGTGCGGGTGCGCTTGAGTTCGAAGAGGTCCGGGTGACCGGCGAGGACGCGGAAGCTGTCGAAGAGTTCGGCGGCCCGTTCGCCGCGCGGGACGGCCCGCAGGACGGGGCCGAACCAGACGGTGCCGTCGACGTGGAGGGTCGGGGTGCCCACGTAGCCCTCGGCCTCGGGCTCCTTGCCGGCGTCGTGACTGCGGCGGACGGCCTCGTCGTACGACGGGTCGTGGGCGGCCGCGGCGAGTTCGGCGGGCAGGCCGAGTTCGGCGAGCGAATCGGCGACGACGGCGGCGAAGTCCTGCTGCTTCCCCTCGTGGATGCGGGTGCCGTACGCGGTGTAGAGCGGGCGCAGGATCTCCTCGCCGTGCTGTTCGGCGGCGGCCACCGCCACCCGGACGGGGCCGATGGACGCGTCGACGAGTTCGCGGTACCAGTCGGGCAGGGTGTTGCCCTCGTTGTGGAAGTACAGGCTCATGACCTTGAAGCGGAGGTCGATGTCCCGGTGGCGTTCGACCTCCAGCATCCACCGGGAGGTGATCCAGGCGAAGGGGCAGGCGGGGTCGAAGTAGAAGTCGACGACGGGGCGGGTCTGGGACTGGGTCTGCGGCTGGATCTGGGTCTGCGGCTGGATCTCGGTGCTCGTCATGGCATTGAATCTAGCCAGTGGATGGCCCGGGTATCCGGGCCAATCACCAATGATTCGACCGGGCCACTTCGGGGTCAGTCCTCCCGTGTCATCTCGATGAGCTTGAGCACGGTGTTCCAGTTCCTGGCGGTGGTGACGAGCCCCTTCATGACGGACGGGCGGGAGATCACCGGGGCCAGCCTGGACGTCCCGAGGCCGTCGGGGACGTAGAGGTAGAGGACGCGGTCGCCGAGGGCGAAGTCCTCGGGGAGGTAGGCCTCGCGGTCGATCGCGGCGAAGCGCTCGAGGGTGACGGGCCCGGAGCAGTAGAAGGCGTGGAGTTCCTTGCCCTTCACCTCGGCGGCCGGGAAGGGGCAGGCCTCGGCGACGGCGGTGAGGTAGTCGCCGTCGCGGACGAGACAGTCGACGCGGAAGCCGAAGTGGTCCTCGATCGCGTCCTCCAGCGCCGCCGCGAGAGCGTCCTCGCCTTCGCCGGATTCGGTGGTGAAGACGGCGTTCCCGCTCTGGAGGTGGGTGCGGACGCCCGTGTGCCCGAGGCCTTCGATGAGGACCCGGAGCTCCGCCATGGGGACCTTCCGGTGCCCGCTCACGTTGATGCCGCGGAGCAGGGCCGCGTAGGTCTTCGGCTTCGTCTTCGTCATGGGGCAAATCTAAGGGCCACCGCGCCTCGTGGGGGGCGGCGCGGTGGCCGGTTCGAACACTGTCCGATGGAGGGGGCGCGGAGAAGACCCTTCACCCATCTGTGACTTATTCAACAAGGTTTCGTAATGACGAATCCGTCATCTGCGCTGATAGCGGGCGAGGACCCGGTTGCCGTCCTCGACCAGGCGCCTGCGCAGCTCGGCGGTGTCGATGGCGCCGCTGTAGAACTCCTGGAAGGCGGGGGTCGCGACCTTGTCCTTCCACTCCGGGTAGCCGCGCACCGACTGCGCGGGCGCCGGGCTGAGCTTTTCGGCCACCGCCGCGCCGGTCGCCCAGCCGTCCCGGGCGGTGTGCAGGGCGGGATCCGCGAGCGCGGCCGTGCCGGTGGGCAGCATCCAGTCGCCGCGCGCGAGCCGCACCATGTTCCCGGGGCGCAGGAAGAAGTCGAGGAAGGCGGCGGCCTCCTTCTTGTGCGGGCTGCTCTCGGCGATCGACAGGGTCTGCGGGGAGACGCCCTGGGTGAGTCCGGCGCTCCCGGCGGGGGCGGGCAGCACCGTCCACTCGAAGCCCTTGGGCGCCTGCTGGGCGATCTGCTGCCGGTAGGCGAAGCCGAGCGGGACCATGGCGTACTTGCCGGCGAAGAGGCCGGGCAGGGTGTCGGAGCCGCCGCTGCCGAGGGTGGTGCGCGGGGCGGTGCGGTCGGTGACGACCTGGTCGTGGACGGTGCCGGGGACGACGGCGTCGGCCTCGGTGAAGCGGACGGTCACGCGGCCGTCGGACTCCCGGTGGAAGAGCTGTCCGCCGGCGGAGAGCCCGAGGTTGAGGCTGACGGAGACGGGTTCCTTGAGGGGCCAGGCGACGGCGTACCGGCCGGGTCCCATGCTCCGGGTGAGGTCCTGGGTGATCTGCCGGAACTCGGTCCAGCTCCAGGGCTTCTCCGGGGTGGGGACGCGGACGCCGGAGGATTCCAGGATCCTCCGGTTGGCGATGATCACGCGGGGTTCCTGGAGGAACGGCACGCCGTAGACGCCCTCGCCGAAGGTGGTGGTCTCCCAGCTGCGGGCGGGGATGTCGGCGCGGAGGCGGGCCGAAAGCAGCGGGCGGAGGTCGGCGAGGTCGCCGCCGTACGCGAAGTCGGCGAGGTCGTCGGAGGCGTCGTGGATGATGTCGGGCGCCTCGCCGCCCTCGAAGGAGGTGAGGAGCTGGTCGTGGACGGAGTCCCAGCTGCCCTGGACGTAGTCGACCTGGACGTCGGGGTGGGTGGCGTTCCACTCCTTCACCAGTTCGCGGTTGGCGTCGACGGACTCCTGCTGCCAGGCGAGGGACTGGAAGCGGAGCCGTACGACGCCGTCATCGGGTCCCTCGCTCCCCGTGGTGCAGCCGGTGAGGAGCAGGGCGAGCGCGGCGACGCAGGTCAGGAGCGGTCGTCTCATGACTTCACCGCCCCGGCCAGCATGCCGCCGGTGATCCGGCGCTGGAGTACGGCGAAGACGAGGAGGGAGGGCAGGGTGGCGAGGAAGGCCGCGGCGGCGAGCGGACCGAGGTCCGCGACGCCCTCGGCGCCGAGGAAGTGGGTGAGGACGACCGGCAGCGTCTGCTTCTCGGGGGTCTTGAGGAGCACGAGCGCGAAGAAGAACTCGTTCCAGGCGGTGACGAAGGCGAACAGCGCGGTGGCGACGATGCCGGGGACGAGCAGCGGCGCGGTGACCGAGACGAGGGTACGGAGCCGGCCGGCGCCGTCGACGGCGGCGGCCTCCTCCAGCTCGGCGGGGACGGCCCGGACGTATCCCATGAGCATCCAGAGGGCGAAGGGCAGCGACCAGACCACGTACACCAGGACGAGTCCGGGCCCGCTGTTGATCAGGTGCAGGTTCTTGAGGATCAGGAAGAGCGGGATGATCACCAGGACGAAGGGGAAGGCCTGGCTGATCACGACCCAGCCGGTGGCGGCCGAGGCGAGCCTTCCCCGGTGGCGGGCCGTCACATAGGCGAGCGGGGTCGCGACGGCCACCGCGATCAGGGCGGCGGCGACCGCGGCGACCAGGCTGTTCGCGGCGGCCCTGAGCAGCGGCTGTTCGCCGAAGGCCTGCCGGAAGTTGTCGAGCGTGGGGTCCTTCGGGATCCAGGTGGGGTGGAGCGAGGCCAGCTCGGGCGCCGGTTTGAAGGCGGTGGAGATCAGCCACAGGAACGGGAAGGCGAGGAAGACCAGGTACGCGAGGAGGGCCAGGTACTGGCCGGCCCGCGCGGGTCCGCTCGTCCGGAGAACGCTCACCGGTCCTGGTCCCCTTTCAGCCGTCGTACGAGGGAGAGGGCGATGAGCACCGAGACGGCGGCGACCATCACACAGCCCATCGCGGCGGCGTAACCGAACTGCCCGTAGCGGAAGGCCTCTTCGTAGGCGAAGAGCATGGGGAGCCGGGTCCGGCCGCCGGGTCCGCCGTTGGTCAGGACGTAGACCAGGGCGAAGGAGTTGAAGTTCCAGATGAGGTTGAGGGCGGTGATGGCGAGGGCCACGGGTCTGAGCGCGGGCCAGGTGACGGCGCGGAAGCGGCGCCAGGATCCGGCGCCGTCGAGGGCGGCGGCCTCGTGGAGCTCGCGCGGGGTGTTCTGGAGCCCGGCGAGCAGGGCGACGGTGGTCTGCGGCATCCCGGCCCAGACGCCGACGAGGATGACGGCGGGGAGGGCGGTGGCGAGCCCGGAGAGCCAGTCGTGGCCCTCGCCGAGGCCCAGGTCGCGGAGGGTCTCGTTGAGGATGCCCGCGTCGGGGTTGTAGACGAGCCGCCACATGATGCCGACGACGACCTCGGGCATCGCCCAGGGGACGATGGCGAGGGCCCGTGCCAGCCAGCGGAAGCGGAGGTTCTGGTTGAGCAGGAGGGCGAGGCCGAGCCCAAGGAGGAACTGGGGGACGGTGACGCCGACGGCCCAGACCACCCCGATGCGGAACGAGTCCCAGAAGAGCGCGTCGTGCAGCAGGTCCTGGAAGTTGAGGGTGCCGACCCAGCGGGTCGTCCGGGTGCGGCCGGACTGGGCGTCGGTGAAGGCGAGCGCGATGCCGTAGAGCAGCGGGCCGACGCTGAGCACCAGGATGGGGAGCAGCGCGGGGAGCACCAGGAACCAGGCGCCGAGGTCGGGGCCGCGTGGGCGTCCTCGGTCGGCGGCGCGCGGTGCCCTCGTCCTGTCCGGCCGCTTCGTCGCGGTCATCGAACTCACCGATCCGACCCCCGTCCGCCCTCCCCCGGCCCCCGTCAGGGAGGACCCGTGACCGCCGTGGGAATCCCGCCATGGTCCTGACGGACCGTGGGGCCGTCAAGGCGGCCTCCGTGGTGAGCCGCGCGGATGGGAGACTTTGGCTCAAACGCACAGGTGAGGGAGAGGTCGATGGACGAGGCGCGGGCGCGGGAGATCCTGGCGGCGGCGGGGCTGCCGGTGGCGGAGGCGCGGCTGCTGGCCCTCGGTGAGAACGCGGTCTTCGCCGTGGGGGATCTCGCCGTGAAGGTGGGCCGGGACGCCGAGCTGTTCGAGCGGGCCGAGCGGGAACTGGCTCTCGCCGGCTGGCTCGCCGAGGCGGGTGTGCCGGCCGTCCGGGCCGCCGAGGAGAAGCCCCGTTCGGTCGACGGCCATCCGGTCACTCTCTGGCACCGGCTGCCCGAGGCGGTGCGACCGACGGAGCCCCGTGATCTGGCCCCGCTGCTCCGCGCGGTGCACGCGCTGCCCGAGCCGGCCGGCTTCACCCTGCCCCGGCGTGAACTGCTCGGCGGGGTCGAGCGGTGGCTGCGGCTCGCGGGCGACGCGATCGACCCGGCGGACGCGGCCTTCCTGCGGGAGCGGCGCGATTCCTTCGCCCCGGCGGCGGCGGCGCTGACCCCGCACCTGGCGCCGGGCCCGATCCACGGCGACGCCCTCCCCCGGAACGTCCACGTCGGCCCGGACGGCCCGGTCCTGGTGGACCTGGAGACCTTCTCGTCCGATCTGCGCGAGCACGACCTCGTGGTCCTCGCGCTCTCCCGGGACCGGTACGGCTTGGACCCGGCGGCTTACGACGCGTTCACGGAGGCGTACGGCTGGGACGTGCGCGAGTGGGAGGGGTGCGCGGTGCTGCGCGGGGCGCGGGAGACCGCGAGCTGCGCGTGGGTGGCGCAGCACGCGCCGTCGAACCCGAAGGCGCTGGCCGAGTTCGAGCGGCGGGTGGCCTCGCTGCGGGACGGCGATGCCGAGGTGCGCTGGTACCCGTTCTGACATCATGATCCCCGGCGACCTGACCGGCCTAACCGGCCCGACGCGAACGGGGTGTTGAGATGCGCGTGGAACTTTCCGAGGTGACGCTCGACGTCGAGGTGAGCGGTGAGGGGCCGGCGGTTCTGCTGGTGCACGGTTTTCCTGACTCGCACCACCTGTGGCACCACCAGGTCGCCGCGCTCACGACGGCGGGCTTCCGGTGCGTGGCCCCCACGCTGCGGGGCTTCGGTGCCTCGGACCGTCCCGAGGGCGGCCCGGAGGCGTACCACCCGGGGAAGCACGTCGGCGACCTGGTCGAACTTCTGGCGCGGCTCGACCTGGACCGGGTCCATGTGGTGGGCCACGACTGGGGTTCGGGCATCGCGCAGGGCCTGACCCAGTTCTTCCCGGACCGGGTGCGGAGCCTGAGCATCCTGTCCGTGGGGCATCTGGGGGCGATCCGGTCCGGGGGCTGGGAGCAGCGGCAGCGGTCCTGGTACATGCTGCTGTTCCAGCTGGCCGGGCTGGCCGAGGACTGGCTCGCGCGGGACGACTTCGCGGGCCTGCGGGACATGCTGGGCGAGCACCCGCACGCGGAGTCCGTGATCGAGGGGCTGCGGGCGCCCGGCGCGCTGACGGCCGCGCTGAACATCTACCGGGCGGGCATCCCGGCGGAGGTCCAGTTCGGCCCGGAGGCCCCGGCGGTGCCGTTGCCCGAGTCGGTGCCGGTGATGGGTGTGTGGTCGACGGGCGACCGTTTCCTCACCGAGCGCTCGATGTCCGGGACGGAGGAGTACGTGGCGGGCGACTGGCGTTACGAGCGGGTCGAGGACGCGGGCCACTGGCTCCAGTTGGACCAGCCGGAGAAGGTGAACGAACTGCTGCTCTCCTTCCTCAAGGAGAACTCCTAACCGACCGCCCCGCCGACGGGCGCGACCACCGGGCCGCGCAGCGGCCAGACGGGGTCGACGACCGCTTCCGTGTCGCCCTTGCGGCGCAGGAAGTCCTGGAAGTTCTCGGCCCAGGCGCGGTACCAGACGATCTGCCGCTCGTGGAGCTCGGCCGGGTCGAGATCGGCGACCTCGCGGTGCCGCTCGGCTATCGCGACGGCGACCCGGACGGCGGCCAGCGCGTCGGCGGCGGCCTGGTGGGCGGCTTCGAGCACCACGCCGTACTCCCCGCAGACCGCTTCCAGGGTCCGCTTGCCGCGCCGGTAGCGGTCGACGGCCCGGTCGATGGTGTACGGGTCGAGGACGGGCCCGACGGGGACGCCGCCGAGCCGCTCGCTCAGCGAGGGCAGCCCGTGGCGGCGCAGCTCGGCGGAGAGCAGTGTCAGGTCGAAGGAGGCGTTGTACGCGACGACCGGGACGCCGTCCTCCCAGTACGCGGCGAGGGTCCGCGCGATCTCGTCGGCGACCTCCCGCACCGGCCGGCCCTCGGCTGCCGCGCGCTCGGTGCTGATGCCGTGGATCGCGGAGGCCTGTTCCGGGATGCGGATGCCCGGGTCGGCGAGCCAGTCCCGCCGGTGTGCGATGTGTCCCCCGCCGTCGACCTCGATGATCGAGGCCGTCACGATACGGGCCTCAAGCGGTTCGGTGCCGGTCGTCTCCAGGTCGAAGCCGACCAGCGTCTCGCCGTGCCAAGCCATCGGGTCCTCCTTACGTGATCTCCCCCGTGGTGTTGACCACCCTCGCACGCACCACTGACAACGCCCCCGGCTGCCCCCGTCCGGGGGTCAGGAGACGGGCCGGGAGTCGAGCCAGACGGACTCGAATTCCTCCCGGTACGTCTCGAAGAGTCCGTGATCGCCGTCACGTGCGCCCTGGCCGTGGCGGACCACGTTCCGGCCTCCGCCGCGCAGCACCAGGACCGGGGCCTCCATGCCCCTGGCCCGGCGCAGATAGGACTGCACGACGCCGACGCCGTCCGGCCCGTCGCCGTCCACCAGATAGGCGGTGAAGCGGGGGGTCTCGTCGAAGACGTGGATCTGGAAGGCGCCCGGGTCGCGCAGCTTGGAGCGGACCCGGCGCATGTGCAGGATGTTCATCTCGACCGAGCGGCTCAGCTCGCCCTTCTTCAGGCCCAGTTCCCGTTCGCGGCGCTTGACCGCGCTGCTGGCGGGGTTGAGGAAGAGGAGGCGGGTCCGGCAGCCGGACTCGGCGAGCCGGACCATGCGGCGGCCGGAGAAGTTCTGCACGAGCAGATTGAGACCTATGCCGGTGGCGTCGAGGCGGCGGGCGCCGCCGAAGAGGTCCTCGGCGGGCAGCTGCCGCTGGAGCCGGACCCGGTCGGGGTGGACGGAGACGACGTCCGCGTACCGGTCGCCCACGAGGTCCTCGACCGCGTCCACGGGCAGCCGGTCGGCCGACGGCACCCCGGCTCCGCTGCCGAGGATCTCCAGGATGCGGGCGGAGGCCCGTTCGGACTGGGCGAGCACGGTCAGCGAGAGGGCCCGGTTGCGGGAGACGACGTTGCGCGTGACCTCCAGCTCGTCGAGGGCGAGCTCGACCTCGCGCCGGTCGTCGAAGTAGGGCTCGAAGCAGGGCCAGTGCTGCACCATCAGCTCGCGCAGCTGCGGCAGGGTGAGGAAGCTGAGGACGTTGTCGTCGGCGGGGTCGAGGAGGTAGCCCTTGCGGCGGGAGACCTCGCGGACGGCGACGGCCCGCTGGACCCATTCCTGGCCGGCCGGGCCGGCCGCGGCCACCACCCACTCCTCGCCGTGCACGGGCTCGTACACGGGCCGCAGGACGGCGGCGACCACGGCGCGGAGCCGCTGCTCGACGAGGTTCAGCCAGATGTAGGCCCGCCCGGCGCGCTGGGCGCGGGTGCGGACCTCGCTCCAGGCCTCGGCGTCCCAGTCGATCTCGGCCCCTATCTCCACGGGCCGGGCGACGGTGACCGTGCCGGGCGGCACGGCGCCCGGCGGGGTGGCCGTGCCGGGCGACGCCGAGGCCTCCGCGGGCTCGGCCGGGCCCCCCTCGTGACCCGAATCACCTGGGGGCAGCTCCAGACCTCCCGAGCTCACCCGCGCACCGCCTTCTGCTCCTGGACGCCCGTGTCGACCGGTCCGACAACGATCAAGGAAGGGTACTCCGCGAGCGGGAGGCGGTGCAGCAGGATCGTCAGGCTCCTTCCTCAACTCCCCAGATCGGGCTGGCCGTTCTGGGAGGCGAGATCGGGCGGAGTGAGCGGATTCATAGCGGTTACGTCCCTGGGCGCGAGCTGGAAGCCCTGCCAGTGGACCGGCATGGGCTGCTGGTCCTCGTCCCGGGCGATGTGATGGAACCCGATGTTGACCCAGACGGACGGTTTGGTCAGAGTCTCACCGTTGACCCATTTGTCCACGCTGTCACCGGCGTTGGAAGGGCAGCCGCCGATGTTGTTGCTGGCGAACTTCTCACAGGCGCGGGCCTGCGTGAAGTACACGTCGTGCTTGGTGAAGCCGCGCCCGGCGTGGGTGTCGGTGTGGCCGGGCACGATCTCGTACGAGCGGGCGTGGCCGTCGGCGTTCTTGCCGGTGCCGCTGACCACCCGCCACCAGCGCATGTTCCTGGCGTCCCCTGCCAGCTCCTTGGTGACGACGGTCCGCTTGGTCTTCACGGTCGGTCCGCCGCCGCCCGCGGGGGGCGCGGTGACGGTGGAGTCGAACTGCTCGATCCGGTCCTTGGTGGAGCCGTCGAGGCCGAAGTCGAGCTTCCAGAAGACGTTGTGGGCGTGGCTGGTGGCGTAGGCGCGGGCGCCCTTGCCGAGGGGCCAGCCGCGGCCGTCGGTGGCGTCGTAGTCGACGGGCGAGAGGCTGCCGGTGGCTCCGACGTTGGCGCCGATGGTGCCGTCGGCGGAGAAGCGCCACTCGGAGATGTACTCGTACCAGCCGACCTTGTTCACGGTGTAGACGAGCAGGTCCTTGGCCTGGGCCTGGTAGACCTTGGAGCCGTTGTCGCTGGCCATGCGGTAGGCGTGCCCGCGCGCCCTGGTCGTGGTGCACAGGCCCTTGACCTGGCCGATCTCGGGCACCTTGATGGTGGTGAGGGTGCCGCCGGGGCACTCGGCCGGCTTGAGGTTCTGCAGGCCCCAGCCGAAGCCCGCGCCGGTGAGGTCGTCGTACTCGGCGACGCCGTCGTCGTACGGCACGTGGATCTGGGCGAGCCGGGCGCTGGCGAGGACCTTGACGGGCGCGGTGGCGCCGGGCGGCTGGAAGGTGACCTGGCCGAGCGTGAGGCCGGCGTCGGTGTCGTAGCGCCAGCACATGTTCCAGACGGTGCCGCCGTCGAGCTTCTGGGTGATGCGGTAGGCGGTGGAGCAGTCGGCCGACGGCGGGACGGGCGCGCGCGTCGGGGACGGCGGCCGGGGTGCGGCGGTGGCCCCGGTCGCGGGTGCGGTGGCGGCCGTGGCGGTGCCGAGCAGGACGGCCGCGGCCAGGACGGCGCCGCGCCGGCGGGCCCGGTGCGGCTCGTGGGCCCGGTCCCGTCGGCGGGCCGGGTTGCGCTGGTGGGACATGGGAACGTACTCCCTCGTACGAGTTGCGGCAGGAGAGGACCGGTGCGGCGGTGGTCAGCCGACGCGGGTGACGGTCCTCGCCGAGAGGTCGACGATCAGGTTGCGGGTGTCGATCCAGGCCCCGTTGAGGACCTTGGTGACGAGCCGGACGCAGCGGTGCTCCCCGCAACGGGCCAGCTGCGCAGGCACGTTCGCCTCGCGGTAGGTGCGGTAGACGTCGCCGTTGAACCACAACTGGGTGGTGGAGGTGAGCGCCTTGCCCGTGGCGTCCGCGTAGTCCTCCTTGACGCCCTTGCCGAGCGGGCTCGCGAGGATCAGTTCGAGTGCCGCGCGGAGTTCCTCGGGGTGGGCGGAGGGCTGGACGCCCCGCTGGGCCCCGGAACGCTCGACCTTCCCCGTGTCGAGGTTGACGGTGCTGGTGATCAGCTCGTCCCGCTTGTAGTCGTAGAAGCGGACGTCGGCGCGGCGGGTGGCGTCCCCGGGCCGCGGGTCGGCGAGGTCGGTGCCGAGGTGCTGGGGGCCGCGTCCGCCCGTGACGTCCTGCTGGGCGGCGGCGCCGGCCGGGGCCAGCGCCAGGCTCTCGGCCCGTGCCAGCTCGTCGTCGGTGAGCGGGTCGCCGCCGACGCCCTTCTCGCCCTCGGCGGCGGCCGGGACGACGGTGGCGGGCGCGGGTGCGGTGCCCCCGGTCGCCGCCCCTTCGCCGCCCTGCTGTCCGTAGCCGCCGACAGTGTCGGCCGCGCCGCGTGCCCCCACGGCTCCCCGGGCGCCCGGTGTGTCGTCCGCCCCTGCCGAACCCGGGAGGCTGATGGCGACCGCGACGGCGGTCCCCGTCAGCGCCATGGCCGCTCCGGCCACCACCTTCCCCAGGTGGCGGCGTGCTATTTCGTACACACTTCCCCCTCATTCCCCCTCTTGGTCTGCGGTCACCCGGTAGGACGGGGCGAAGTCCTAGGAGGTTGCGCCTCTTTCGGGCAGGATTCGGCCGAAGAACATCTCCATAACCCGGACAGAAGAGGAAGATTCGTATCCATGCAGGTCTGGCCGGGACAGGCGTACCCCCTGGGCGCCACCTATGACGGAGCGGGAACCAACTTCGCGGTCTTCTCGGAGGCCGCCCACAGGATCGAGCTGTGTCTGCTCCATGACGACGGCTCGGAGACGGCGGTGGAGCTGCGCGAGACCGACGCGTTCGTGCGGCACGCCTATCTGCCGGGTGTGATGCCCGGTCAGCGGTACGGGTTCCGGGTGCACGGCCCGTACGCCCCGGAGCGCGGGCTGCGCTGCAACGCGACGAAGCTGCTCGTCGACCCCTACGCGCGGGCGGTGTCGGGGCAGGTCGAGTGGGGCGAGGCGGTGTACGGCTACCCCTTCGGGCGGCCCGACGCGCGCAACGACCTCGACTCGGGCCCGCACACGATGACCTCGGTCGTGGTCAACCCGTACTTCGACTGGGGCGACGACCGCCGGCCGCGCACCGAGTACCACCACACGGTGATCTACGAGGCCCATGTGAAGGGCCTGACGATGCTCCACCCGGACCTTCCGGAGGAGCTGCGCGGGACGTACGCGGGGCTCGCGCACCCTTCGGTGATCGGTCATCTGAAGGAACTGGGCGTCACCGCACTCGAACTGATGCCCGTTCACCAGTTCGTGAACGACCACCGGCTGGTGGACGCGGGGCTCTCCAACTACTGGGGCTACAACACCATCGGCTTCTTCGCCCCGCACAACGCCTACGCCTCCTGGGGCGACCGGGGCCAGCAGGTCCTGGAGTTCAAGTCGGCGGTACGGGCGCTGCACCAGGCGGGCATCGAGGTCATCCTCGACGTGGTCTACAACCACACCGCCGAGGGCAACCACCTGGGCCCGACGCTCTCCATGCGGGGCCTGGACAACCCCTCGTACTACCGGCTCGCGGACGACCCCCGGTACTACACGGACACCACGGGCACCGGGAACTCGCTGCTCATGCGCTCCCCGCACGTGCTCCAGCTGATCATGGACAGCCTGCGGTACTGGGTGACCGAGATGCACGTGGACGGCTTCCGCTTCGACCTCGCGGCCACCCTGGCCCGCCAGTTCCACGAGGTGGACCGGCTGTCCTCGTTCTTCGACCTGGTGCAGCAGGACCCGGTGGTCAGCCAGGTGAAGCTGATCGCCGAGCCCTGGGACGTGGGCGAGGGCGGCTACCAGGTGGGCAACTTCCCGCCGCTGTGGACCGAGTGGAACGGCAAGTACCGCGACTGCGTGCGGGACCTGTGGCGGGGCGAGCCGCGCACCCTCGCGGAGTTCGCCTCCCGGCTGACCGGGTCGTCCGACCTCTACCAGGACGACGGCCGGCGCCCGCTCGCCTCGGTCAACTTCGTGACCTGCCACGACGGTTTCACCCTGCGCGACCTCGTCTCGTACAACGAGAAGCACAACGAGGCCAACGGTGAGGGCAACCGGGACGGCGAGAGCCACAACCGCTCGTGGAACTGCGGCGCCGAGGGCGACACCGAGGACGTCGGGATCGCGGAGCTGCGCGCCCGCCAGACCCGTAACTTCCTCGCCACCCTGATGCTCTCGCAGGGCGTGCCGATGCTCAGCCACGGCGACGAGTTCGGGCGCACCCAGGGCGGCAACAACAACGCGTACTGCCAGGACAACGAGGTGTCCTGGGTGCGCTGGCCCAAGCAGAACAGTGAGGCGGAGGCGACGCTGCTGCGCTTCACCCGCGCGATGGTACGGCTGCGCCGGGAGCATCCGGTGTTCCGCCGCCGCCGCTTCTTCCACGGGCGTCCGGTCGAGGGCACCCACGACGAGCTGACGGACATCGCGTGGTTCACGCCCGAGGGCGACGAGATGACCTCCCGCGACTGGCAGGCGGCGCACGCCCAGGCGCTGACCGTCTTCCTCAACGGCAACGCGATCTCGGAGCCGGGCACCCAGGGCGAGCGGATCGCCGACGACTCCTTCCTGATGATGTTCAACGCCTCGGCGAAGGAGCTGGAGTTCGCCGTCCCGGACAGTCACGGGGCCTGCTGGCGCACGGTGGTGGACACCTCGGACCCGGAGGGCATGCCGCCGCAGCAGGGGCCGGAGCTGGCGGGCGGCGAGCGGGTGACGCTGGCGCCGCTCAGCCTCACCGTGCTGCGACGGCCGGCCTGAGGTCCCGTACGGGAGCCGCCACCCGCACCGTCCACGACAGCACCGCGCAGGCCACGGCCGCCCCCACCGCCACCGCGAAGGCGGCGGGGGCGCCGTGGCCTTCGGCGAGCCGCCCGGAGACCGCGAGGGCGAGCGCCTGACCGGCGACGACCCCGCTGGTCAGGAAGGCCATGGACTCGGCGAGCCGGGCGGCCGGCACGGTCCGCTCGGTGAGCCCGAAGACGGTGATCAGGTGCGGGGCGTAGGCGGCGCCGAGGACGGCCACCACCGCGTAGAGCGCGCCGAGCGAGCCGACGGACAGCAGCGGTACGGAGAGGACGACCAGCGCGACGGTCGCCGCCCGCCAGCGGGTCATCAGCCCGATCCGGGCGGGCACGGCCGCCATGGAGAGCCCGACGGCGGCGCTCATCACCCCCATCGCCGCGTAGACCAGGCCGGCCTGGGCGGGCGCCCCCAGCTCCTCGGTGAGCGCGGTGATCCCCGCCTGGGAGGCGCCGAACATGGCGCCCTGGAGGACCATCGCACCGCGCAGGGCGTACGCGGATCCCGGCAGCCGCGTCCGTTCGGCGGCACCCGTACGGGTGGACGCGTCCGGCTCCGGAAGGGTGGCGCGGGCGGACGGATGGAGGGCGAAGGCCGTGCCGGAGACGGTGAGGAGCAGCGCCGCCAGGAGGAGGGCGGCGGCCGGGTGGGCGAGGGCGGCGGCGAGGCCGACGAAGGCCGGGCCGAGGACGAAGGACACCTCGTCGAGGGTGCCCTCGAAGGAGAGCACCGCGCCGACGAGCCGGTCGTCCGCGCCGGAGCGCCGGGCGAGGGCCACCGAGCGGGTCCGGGCGAGCGGTCCGACCTGGGGGACGGTGGCCCCGGAGAGCGCGGCGACGGCCATCAGCCAGGCGGTGGGGGCGTGGGCGAGCGCGGCGAGGACGAGTCCGGTGACGGCGAGCGCGTTCGCGAGGGAGGCCGCGAGGACGACCCCGCGCTGGCCGTGCCGGTCGGTGAGACGCCCGAGGACGGGTCCGGCGACGGTCTGACCGGCGGCGAGCGCACCGCCCACGAGGCCGGCCGTGGCGAGGGAGCCGCTCGTCTCGGCGACCAGGAGGAGGCTGCCGAGCTGGCACATGGCGGTGGGCAGCCGGCCCAGGAAGGAGACGACCGGGAGGGCGGGGCCGAGCAGCGAGAGCGTGTCGCGATACATCCGGAGCATCGGGCGACCGTAACGCGATGCACCCGAACGAGTGCATGGGGCGATGACACAGAAGCCCTCCGACGGGGTACGTACGTTCGCATGACCTCCCTCCCGGCCGGTTCCGCGGCCGCCCGTACGGCCCCGCCCACCGCCACCTACCGGCTCCAGCTCCAGCCGGAGTTCCCCTTCGCGGCGGCCGGGCGGGCCGTGCCGCACCTGGCGGGACTCGGGATCTCCCACCTCCACCTCTCCCCCGTCCTGGAGGCCGTGCCCGGCTCGACCCATGGGTACGACGTCACCGACCACCGGTCCGTACGGGCCGAGCTGGGCGGCGAGGAGGGGCTGCGGGCCCTGGCGGCGACCGCGCGGGCGCACGGCCTCGGGCTCGTGGTGGACCTGGTGCCCAACCACATGGCGGCCTCCCCGACGCACAACCACGCGCTGCGCGCGGTGCTCCGCGAGGGCCCGGACTCGCCGTACGCCCGCTGGTTCGACATCGACTGGCGGGCCGGGGACGGCCGGCTGCTGCTCCCGGTGCTGCCCGCCCGGCTCCCCGAGGTACGGGACCGGCTGCGGGTCTCGGACGGGGCGCTCCACCTGGACGGGCAGGAGTTCCCGCTGCGGCCCGGCACGGAGGGGCTGCCGCTCGACGAGCTGCTGGACGCCCAGTGGTACCGGCTCGGCTGGTGGCGGCTGGCCCGCACGGAGCTGAACTACCGCCGCTTCTTCACCATTTCGGAGCTGATCGGGGTCCGGGTGGAGGACCCGGAGGTGTTCGGGGCCACCCACGCGAAGATCGTCGAGCTGGTGCGGGACGGGGTGGTCGAGGGGCTGCGCATCGACCACCCGGACGGGCTCGCCGACCCGCAGGGCTATCTGGAGGATCTGGCGGCGGCGACCGGCGGGCGCTGCTGGACGGTGGTCGAGAAGATCCTCACCGGCCCGGAGACGCTGCCGGCCGCCTGGCCCGTCGCCGGGACCACCGGGTACGACTCCCTGCACCGGATCGACGGGGTCTTCACCGACCCGGCGGGCGCCGACGAACTGACCGATGTGTACCGGGAGTTCGTGGCGAAGGCGGGAGACAGGGGCGGGCGCTGGGACGCGACCGAGCGACGGGCCGCGTACGAGGTGGTGGGGCACGACCTGGCCGCCGAGACCGCCGTGCTGACCCGGATCGCGGAGCGGATCTGCGCCGCCGACGCCGCGCTGCGGGACCACGCCCCCTGGGCGCTGCGCACCGCGATCAGGGAACTCCTCGTGCGCGTACCGGTCTACCGCTCGTACCGGACGGGCGGCGAGGAGGTGCTGACCGCCGCGGCGGCGCGCGGCGCGAAGGCCGCGTTCGCGGTGCCTGAGGAGGCGGCGGCGGTCGACGTGGTGCGGGAACTGGCGCTCGGTGCACGCGGTGACGGGCCCGAACACCGTGCGTTCCGGGCCCGGTTCGCCCAGACCTCGTCCGCACTGCGGGCCAAGTCGGTGGAGGACACCGCCTTCTACCGATACGTGCCGCTCCTCTCGGCGAACGAGGTCGGCGGGGACGCGGGGTGCCCGGCGGTGTCGGTGGAGGAGTTCCACGCGTACTGCGGGCGGATCTCGCGGGACTGGCCGGGCACCGGCACCGTCCTCTCCACCCACGACACCAAGCGCAGCGCCGACGTCCGGGCCGGGATCGCGGTCCTCTCCCAGTGCCCCCGGGTGTGGGCGGAGCTGCTCGCCGAGGTCGCGGGGGTGCCCGCGCCCGACCCGCACGTGGCCTGGACGGCCTGGCAGACCGCCTTCGGCTTCGGCACCCCGGACCCGGACCGGCTCGGCCCCGCGATCCTCAAGTCGGTACGGGAGGCGGGGCTGCGGACCAGCTGGACGGAGCCCGACGCGGGGTACGAGCGGGCGGTGGCCGAGTTCGCGGCGGCCGGGCCCGGCCGCATCCCGCTCCGGGCGGCCTCGGAGGCGGCCTTCGCCCTGGAGCCGCACATCCGGGCGCACGCGCTCGGCGCACTCCTGACGCAGCTGACGATGCCGGGGGTGCCGGAGCTGTACCAGAACACGGAGCGGGAGTACCGGGCGCTGGTCGACCCGGACAACCGGGCCCCGTTCGCGGTCGGCGCGGACGACGGCCACACGGAACTGGTCCGGGCGGCCCTGCGGCTGCGCCGGGAGCGCCCGGCGGTCTTCGCCGCCGCCGGCTCGTACACGCCCCTGACGGCCGAGGGCCCGGCCGCCGCGCACTGCCTGGCCTTCGCCCGCTCCGGCGAGGTGGTCACGGCCGTCACCCGGCTGCCCCTGCGCCTGGGGGAGGCGGGCGGCTGGCAGGACACGAAACTGGTGCTTCCGGAGGGCCGCTGGGCCGATGTCCTGGACGAGGTACGGGAGTTCACGGGCGGCCCGGCGACGGAACTGAAGCTGGCGGAGCTGTTCGCGGAGCGGCCGGTGGCGCTACTGGCCCGCATGGACGGCTGAGGGCGCCCCGGGGCGTGGCCCCGGGACGCCCTCGGACGATCAGTCGCCGGCGGTCGGGCTCTTCGGACGGTCAGGAGCGGGAGGCTCGCGAGACCTCGCACTTGGTGTACTCCGAGCCGTCGCCGGAACCGGTGTACGGGGTGGTGAGTTCGGCGCTCGCGGAGGCACCCGCGGTGACCGCGATGGCGGTCTTCGTCGCGGACGCGGGGGTCGCGGTGCCGCTCGCGCCACCGGTGAACTTCATCGTGACGCTGTAGTCGTAGTCGATCAGACCGTCGTTCTTGATGGTGATCCGGGCGACGAGGTTCTTCGTGGCGGGGTCGTACTTGCACTCGTCGATGGTCACGTCGCGGGCCGCCTTGGCGGCGCTGCTGGAGCCGCCGGACACGGAACCGCCGGAGGTGCTGCCGCCGTCGTTGTCGCTGCCGTGGTTGCTGCCGCCGGAGCTGCTGGAGCTGCCGGAGCTGCTTCCGCCGCAGCTGCCGCCGTGCGAGCCGCGGGCGCCGGTCAGGGCGACGACCGCGATGCCGAAGACAGCGATGGCGCGGACATGACGCATCTTCATGTTTAAATCCCCGTTAAAAGTGGTATACAGAACGGCTCTTTGACGAGCGCACGTCACCCTAGCAGCGGTCGCTGACACGCTCGCCGGATAAGACCGACCGGCCGCGAGGTCAGCCGCCGGGACGGACGATCAGGCTCCGGGGCGCCCGGGTGATGAGCCCGGCGGCCGTGGGCCGGAATCCGTCGGCGAGACGGAGCCGGGGCATGGCCGTGAACAGGGCCCTCAGGGCGTACTCGGCTTCGAGCCCGGCGAGGGACACGGCCGGGCAGAAGCCGCCGCCGTAGGTGAGCTGGCCAGAATCGTCGCGCTGCGGATCGAACCGGTCGGGCTCACGGAAGCGTTCCGGGTCGCGGCCCGCCGAGCCGATCAGCAGGGCGACGGACGCGCCCGCCGGGACGACGCCACCGCTCACCGGGACCTCGGCGTTCGTCCGGCGCACCGCGATCTGCACGGGCGGGTCCCGGCGCAGCGACTCCGTCCAGGCGCGGCCGACGAGCCCGGCGGGGGCGTCACGGAGGGCGGCGACCTGGTCGGGGTCGGACAGGACGTTGCCGAGGAAGGACGCGAGCGCCTTCTCCCGTACGGCTGTCTGCCCGCCGCACTCGCCCGCCAGCGCCCCGGCCGCCCGGCCGCGCACCAGCCGCATCATGTCGCGGTACGGCACCCCGACGGCGGCGGCGACCGTGCCGGCGGGCAGCCAGTGGCAGAAGTCGGCGACCAGGTCGGCCTGCGGCCGATCGGCGATCCGGCGGGCCAGGACGTACGCGGTGCGTTCGGTGACGGACCGCAGGGCCTCGGTGTCGACGTCGATGTCGACGTGGGCCCGCGCGCAGGCCGGATCGCCGGGCCGGTGCCCGTGGGTGAAGCGCCCGTCGGTGAGGGCGGCGGCCACGTCCGCGTACCGGCTGAGCACCCAGGCCCGCAGCAGCGGGTCGTAGGTGAGCGGGAACTCCTCGCGGAGGGTCCGGTGGATCCGGTGCGGGTCGCGCGAGGCGCCGGGATCGAGGGGACTGGGCGCGACGGTCCGCGCGACGGACCCGGGGGGCCCCGCGACTCCGGCGGCGGCCGGATCGGGCACGGCCCGGACGAGCCCCGGCGGGGGCGCGGCAGGGCCACCGCGCAGGGGGCCGCCAGTGACCTCCGGCTTCGCGGGCACGGCGGGAGCCATGGACGGCAGCCGTGTCCAGGGGTCCCCGGACGGCATCTCCATCCGCTCCCCGGGTATGTCCCGGCCCGGCTCGCGGTGCGGCTCGTCGCTCATCGCGCCCCCTGTCGATCGGCGGTGGGTACCGCGGCCGGGAGAGGTGGCGCGCGTCCCCCCAGCCCACCACCACAGGGGCCCCGCCGCCCGCCGCGTACGCCCGAACGAGTGACACCGCCCGGCACCTGTACGACCGCCGGGCGCTGTTCCCCGCTCAGTCCAGCGACAGCCGGAACGACATCTGGCCGAAGCCCACGACGTCTCCCGCGCGGACCGCCACCGCGCCCACGACGCGGCGGCCGTTGACCGTCGTGCCGTTCGTCGAGCCGAGGTCGCGCAGGACCCACATCCCGCTCTGCATGGAGAGTTCCGCGTGCAGCCGCGAGGCCGTCTCATGGTTGAGGCGGAGGCCGTTGACCGGGTCGCGGCCGATCCTGAGCGGGTGCGGGCCCGGCAGGGGCAGCAGCAGTTTCGGCAGGCGCTCCGCGTGCCAGGCGCGGCCCAGCCTGGCCGTGAACGCCGACATCCGCTCGACCGCGCCCACGACCCGCCGGGTCCAGGTGCCCTCGGTCCTCAGGTCGGCGGTGAGCAGGGCGAGTTCGTCGGACCGCCGGGCCTGGAGCGCGCGCTCCATCCGGAAGACGAACGTGTCGTGCGAGAGGCGGCCCTGCGCGGCGCCCTCACGGAGCAGCACCAGCGCGCGGTCCCGCTCGGCGTCGGTGAGCCGAGGGGAGTTCGCCGGGAGCTCGAAAGGGGTCGTCACATCCGTGATTGTCGGCCTGTCGGGCCCGAAGTGTCCAGAAGGGCCCCTGAGCCGGGAAAACCCCGTACCGGCCCTGGCGGGTTCGCTGTTACGGTCTGCGGGCTCCGGACCGAGAATCCCCAGGGGGAAACCAGACGTGACCGCGTCCTCTTCGACCGCCCACCACGACCACAGCCCGCACGACCTCGTCATACGCCCGCTCGCCGGCCCCGAGGAACTCGATCTGTTCCTCCGCCTCACCTATTCGCTCGACCACGAGGTCGCCGACGACCTCGCCACCGGCCGCCGCCTGCCCGAGTGGATGTGGGTCGCGCTCGACGGCGACCGGCTCCTCGGCCGGCTGTCCTGGTGGGTGAAGGCTGCCGGCGGCAAGCCGCAGGTGCTCGACTTCTTCGACCTCGCCCCCGAGCTGTCCCCCGAGGCGCGCGCCGAGGTCGGTCTGCGGCTCCTGGAGACCGCGACGGCCGCCGTGATCCCGGCGGGCGAGCAGCGCCCCGAGTTCGAGCGGTACATGCCGGCCGACTGGCGCGAGGTGCCGGAGACCCGGTCCCTCCTGGAGTCCGTCTTCGGCGCCCTGACGGCGACCGGCGCCCGTCCGCTGGTCGAGCGGCTGCGTCTGGAGTGGCGTCCCGGCACCCCCGTACCGGAGCCGAAGGGCCGGCTGGAGTTCCGGCCGGTGCGGGACCGCGAGGACCTGGTCGCGCTGATGACTCCGGTGATGGAGGGCACGCTCGACGCGCACGGCCGGGCCGATCTGGCCTCGGGCATGTCGGCGCGGGAGGCGGCGGAGCTGCACTTCGACGAGGAGTTCGCGCACTACTCCTCGCCGCGCGAGTGGTGGCGGGTCGCCCAGCTGCCGGAGAGCGGCGAGCCGGTCGGTTTCGTCGTCCCCGCGCGCAACAACTACCACCACACGATCGCCTACATCGGCGTCCTCCCGGCGCACCGGGGGCAGGGCTACATCGACGACATCCTGGCGGAGGGGACGCGGGTCCTGGCCGCCGCCGACGTGCCCCGCGTCCGGGCGGCGACGGACCTGGGGAACGTGCCGATGGCGGCGGCGTTCGCCCGTGCGGGCTACGTGAACTTCGAACGCGCGGTCAACTACGTGTGGGACGCGCCGGGCGCGGCGGGGTCCTGACTGCCAGGATGGACCCGGTGGTCCCGGAGGACCGGAGGGCACCGCGGTCGTGACGGCCGCGGTGGCCGCGGTGGCGGGTTCCACCGAGTGGTTGGTCAGGTCGACGAGGGGATATCCGTGCTCTTCGAGGTGTGGGCGCCGCACGCCCGTGACCGGGTGACGCTGGAGCTGAACGGTTCCGGTCACGCCCTGGACCGGGACGCCGAGCGGGCCGGCTGGTGGTCGGGGGTCGTTCCCGCGCAGGACGGCGACCGGTACGGCTTCGCCCTGGACGGCGGGCCCGTCCTGCCGGACCCGCGCGCCCGCCGGCTGCCGGCCGGGCCCGACGGGCTCGCCGCGGTCGTCGACCACTCCGCGTACGCCTGGCTGCACGAGTCCCCCCGGCTGCGGCTGCGCAGCTCGGTCCTGTACGAGCTGCACGTCGGCACCTTCACCCCGGAGGGCACCCTCGACGCGGCGACCGCGCGTCTCGGGGAGCTGGCGGGCCTCGGCGTCACCCATGTGGAGCTGATGCCGCTGTGCCCGTTCCCCGGTGTGCGGGGCTGGGGGTACGACGGGGTGGCGCCGTGGGCGGTGCACGAGCCGTACGGCGGTCCCGAGGCGCTGAAGCGGTTCGTCGACTCGGCGCACGGGCTCGGCATGGGGGTGGTCCTGGACGTGGTCCACAACCACCTGGGCCCCTCGGGCAACCACCTGCCGTCCTTCGGGCCGTACTTCACCGACACCCATCACACCCCGTGGGGCGCGGCGGTGAACCTGGACGCGCCCGGCTCGGACGAGGTCCGGGCGTACTTCCTGGGCAGCGCGCTGGCCTGGCTGCGGGACTACCGGATCGACGGGCTGCGGCTGGACGCGGTGCACGCGCTCGCGGACACCCGCGCGTACACCTTCCTGGAGGAGCTGTCGGCGGCCGTCGACGAGCTGGCGAGGGAGCAGGGCCGCCAGCACTTCCTGATCGCCGAGTCCGACCTCGCGGACCCGCGGACGACCACGCCCAGGGCGCTCGGCGGGATCGGCGTCCACGCCCAGTGGAACGACGACTTCCACCACTCCCTGCACACCGCCCTGACGGGTGAGACGCAGGGCTACTACGCGGACTTCGCCGCCGCCCCGATGGCGGCGCTCGCGAAGACGCTCACGCGGGTGTTCTTCCACGACGGCACGTACTCGGCCTTCCGGGGCCGCCACCACGGGCGCCCGGTGGACCGGGAGCGGACGCCCGCGCACCGCTTCCTCGGCTATGCGCAGACCCACGACCAGATCGGCAACCGGGCGCTGGGTGACCGCCTTTCGGCCTCCCTCTCCCCCGGGCTGCTGGCCTGCGCGGCGGCCCTCGTCCTGACGGGTCCCTCGGTGCCGATGCTGTTCATGGGCGAGGAGTGGGGGGCGACGACGCCCTGGCAGTACTTCACCGACCACACCGATCCGGAGCTGGCGGAGGCCGTACGGCGGGGCAGGCGGCGGGAGTTCGCGGCGCACGGCTGGGACGAGAACGAGGTCCCGGACCCGCAGGAGCCCGCCACCAGGGACCGTTCCGTCCTCGACCGGTCCGAGCGCGAGCAGGACCCGCACAAGCGGCTGCTCGCCTGGTACCGCCGGCTCATCGCCCTGCGCCGCACCCTGCCGGACCTGACGGACCCGGACCTGGCGAGCGTGAAGGTGGCCTTCGACGAGGAGGCCCGCTGGCTGGTCTTCCGGCGCGGGGTGCTGCGGGTGGGCGTGAACCTGGGCACGGAGCCGGCGGTGATCCCGCTCGGCTCCAACGGCCGCGACCGGGTCCTGGCGGCCTGGGAGCCGATCGGGACCCCGGCGGAGGACGGGGTGCTGCGGCTCCCCGGCGAGTCGGCGGTCCTCCTCACGGACGGCTGAACCCGGTACGGGCTACTCCACGATCGCCATCTCGTGCGGGGTGTTGTTGAACCGGCGCCCCGCCCCCTCCTCCGTCGCCGTCACGATGTCCTCGATGCGGACGCCGAACCGGCCCGGGAGGTAGACGCCGGGCTCGATGGAGAAGCACATGCCGGGGACGATCGGGAGCTCCTCGCCCTCGATCATGTAGGGCGGTTCGTGCGTGGTGACGCCGATGCCGTGGCCGGTGCGGTGGATGAAGTACTCGCCGTATCCGGCGTCCTTGATGACCTTGCGGGCCGCCCGGTCGACGTCCTGGCAGGCGACCCCGGGGCGTACCGCCTCGAACCCGGCCTGCTGGGCCTCGCGGACGAGGTCGTGGACGCGCCGCTCCTCGTCGGTGGGTTCGCCGACGTGGACGGTACGGGTGGTGTCGGAGCCGTAGCCGTGCTTGAGGCCGCCGAAGTCGAGGACGACCATGTCGCCGTGCTCGATGACCCGGTCACCGGCCTCGTGGTGCGGGTTGGCGCCGTTGGGGCCGGAGCCGACGACGGTGAAGTCGACCTGGGAGTGCCCGAACTCCATGAGCAGCCGGGCGAGGTCGGCGGCCACGTCGGTCTCCTCGCGGCCGGCGAACCGCACCTTGAGGATCTCGCCGTACGCCTGGTCGGCGGCGGCCCCGGCGGCTGCGATCCTGGCCAGTTCGTGGGCGTCCTTGACGCCCCTGAGCATCGGCAGGGCCTCGGTGAGCGAGACGTACGAGGTGCCGGGCAGGGCCTGCTGGAGGCCGAGGAGGTGCATGGCCCAGGCGTTGTCGCTGACGCCGAAGCGTCCGTCGGCGGCGAGCAGCGGCGCGGCGACGGCGTAGGGGTCCTTGCCGTCGGTCCAGTCGCGCAGGGTGAGCGCGGGGGCCCCGGTGGCCTTCTCGGCGTCGGGGGCCTCCAGGGTGGGGACGACGAGGACCGGTTCCCGGCCGGCGGCGAGGACGAGGACGGTGAGCCGCTCGGTGATCGCCGTGGGCTGGTAGCCGGTGAGGTAGACGAGGTCGGGGCCTGGGGCGACGAGGACGCCGGCGAGCCCGGCGTCGGCGGCGGACTCGGCGGCGCGGGCCATCCGGGCCCGGTAGTCGTCCGCGGTGAAGGGCACGACCTCGTCGGTGGCGTGGCTGCTGGGCATGGGGGGCTTCTCCTCGGCGTCCTCGTCCGGTGCGTCGTACAGCATCCTGCCGGGCGCCGGAGCGGCCCGCGACCGGTCAGCGGCGGTCCGGGCCCTGTGCGATGAGCCGTTCCAGGAGTTCCTGGAAGTCGTCGCCGACGACGATCCGCAGGTCCCCGTGCGCCTCGTCGTGCTCGCTGAGCTGGGTGAGGGTGCCGTCGCGCCACCAGAAGACGTACGGGCTGATGGCGCCCGGCACCTCCTCGTAGCCGGAGGCGGCGAAGGAGGCCATCGCGCCGAGGGCCGGGATGATCGAGGTGTCGCGGATGGGGTGGAAGGCGAGCTGGTGCCGGAAGGGCAGGGCGACGAGGGCGCCGTGCTCGCCGAGCGGCAGGCCGGTGACCCGGCGGACGACGCCGTCGAGGTCGAGGACGCGGCTCGCGGTGTAGAAGGAGTCGCCGAGGATGATCTCGAAGCACATGCCGTCGGCGTCGCGGACGGTCTCGTGCTCCTCGACGGGCAGTCCGCGCAGGTTGCGCAGGGCCCGGTCGCGGAGCTGGGCGTGGTCGCCGAGCCGTTCGAGGGCCTCGTCGGTGAGCATCATGACGCTCTCGGGGAGGTCCAGCGCGAGGATCTCGTACAGGCCGGGGGCGACGGTTCGCGCGTACCCGAAGGCGGCGGCGTCGATGCCGTCGCCGCTGACGACCCGGGGGTAGAGCTGGGCGCGGATCTGCTCGGGCGGCAGGGTGTCGAGCGCGGACGGCCCGTCCATGGCGCGGACGACCAGGCCGATGTGCCGGTGGATCATGCCGGGCCAGACGCGGGGGCCGCGCGGGTCCTGGTGGCAGACGGCGGCGAGGTTGCCGAGGCCGAAACGGCGGCCCTTGTCGTCGATGACGTGGTCGGCGTAGACGGTGACCTCAAGGCCGAGTTCGGCGAAGGTCTCCCGGACCCGGCCGCGGAAGAGCGCGGCCTCGCGCTGCGAGAAGTACGCGAACTCGGGGTCCCTCGGCGCGTCGCCGCCGTCCCGCCTGGGTCCTCGTCGCAGCCACCCCACGCCCGCCCGCCTTCCGTCGCCGTTGCGCACAGGGTAGCGACTACGGGTGTCGGGCCTTGAGCCGTCGGGTGAACTCGGCCACCGGGGTGGCGCGTTCGGGCGGCGGGCCGGTCGGCAGGAGGAGTTCGGTGCGGTGGACGAGGCGGGGTGCGACCAGGGGGACGGCGGACGCTCCGGGGGTGCCGTCCGCGAGGGCCGAGGGGAGCAGCGCGAGGCCGTGCCCGGCGGCGGCCAGGGCGGTGAGGGTGCGGGTGTCGGTGCCCTCGTAGCGCAGGGCGGTACGGAAGCCCCGCCCGGCGGGTCCGCCGTGCACGGCCCGCAGCCGGTCGAGGGGGATGCCTGCGGCGGGCGCGTCGAGCCAGCGGGCGTCGACGAGGTCGTCGAGGCGGAGTCCGGCGCGTCCGGCGAGCGGGTGGTCCTCGGGCAGGACGACGGCGAGTGGTTGCTCGGCGACGGCGGTCGCGGCGAGCGGGGCGATGTCGGGTAGCCGCAGCGGGTCGCTGGGGGCGGCGATGCCGTCGACGAGTCCGGCGTCGGCCTCGCCGGTGGCGACGGCGGCGGGGACCCGCTCGCGGGGCAGCGCGCGCAGGGTGACGCCGGTGGCGGGGAGGGCGGCGAGGGTACGGGGGTGGAGGGCGAGCGGGGAGGCGGCGACGGCCAGGGTGGCGCGGGGCGCGGCGGCGAACCGGTCGAGGTCGGCGCGGGCCGCGTCGAGGCGGAGCAGGAGTGCCCCCGCGTGTTCGAGGAGGCGGGCGCCGGCCGGGGTCGGGGCGACGGGTCTGCGGGTGAGCAGGGGCTGGGCGAGGTCGGTCTCCAGGGCGGCGATGTGCTGGGAGACGGCGGACTGGGTGTAGCCCAGCTCACGTGCGGCCTCGGAGAAGGAGGCGAGCCGGGCGACGGTGACGAAGGTGCGCAGCAGGTGCGGGTCCATGGGGGGCCGGGCTCCTGGTCAGGAGCCGTCGGGGGAGGTGAGGAGGGCGCGGGCGTAGTGGGCGAGGGAGCGGTTGTAGCGGGGCAGGAGGGGGGCGAGGGCGCCGAGGGCGAGGGAGGCCGCTTCGCGGTCGCGGCCGGTGTCGGCGAGGGCGAGGGCGAGGAAGGCGTCGACGGCTCCGGCGAGGGCGGTCTCGTCGGCGTCCAGCCGGTCGGCGGGGAGGGCGCGTTCGGCGGTGAGGAGTTCGACGCTGCGGTCGGGGCGGCCGAGGTTGCGGAGGCTGCTGGCGAGCTGGATGACGGCCCGACGGCGGCGGAGTCCGGTGACGCCGAGGTCGAGGGCGCGCTGGTAGAGCCGGACGGCTTCCACGGGTTCGCCGGTGGAGTCGTGGGCGGCGCCCAGTTCGAAGAGGGCGGCGGGGTCGTCGTCGGGCCGCTCGGCGGCGAGGTCGGCGACGCGGGCGCGGAAGTCGGCGGGCCGGTGGTCGTCGAGCCGCTCCCAGAGGGCGGCGACGCGGGTCTCCCAGTCGTGATCGTTCGTCATGCGGCCACCCTATCCAGCGGGTCATAAGTGTTCTTGATGGACAGTGCAGGGATCATCGTTGGACGTGAAGTGGGGCCGCCGCGAAGGATGGTCCCCATGAACGACACGCACCCCCTCCCCCGTACCCCGCGGATCCCCCGTACTGCCCGGATCGCCCTGGTCGGCGACCGTTCCCCGCACGTCCGCTCCCATGTCCGCGTCCCCGTCCTCCTCGACGGCCTGGCGGAGCGGGACGGCCTCGCGCTCGACGCGTACTGGATCCCGACCGGGGACGCGGCGGCGCCCGGCGCGGTGAAGGGCTTCGACGCGGTGTGGGTGCTGCCGGGGAGCCCGTACGAGAGCGAGACGGGGGCGCTGGCCGCGATCCGCACGGCCCGGGAGGACGGCATTCCCTTCCTCGGCACCTGCGGCGGTTTCCAGCACGCCCTGCTGGAGTTCGCGCGGAACGTCTGCGGTCTGGAGCGGGCCGCGCACGCCGAGAACGATCCGGCCGCGGACCCGGGCGACCTGCTGATCGCGCCGCTGGCCTGCTCGCTGGTGGGCCACGAGGGTGTCGTACGAATCACCCCGGGCTCCCTCGCCGAGCGGGCCCTCGGCGCGGAGCGCACCACCGAGCGCTACCACTGCGACTACGGCCCCGACAGCCGCCACCTCGACACCCTGCGGGGCCACGGGCTGCGGTTCACGGGCGCGGACGAGGAGGGCGGGGTACGGATCGCGGAACTCCCCGGGCACCCCTTCTTCCTGGCGACCCTCTTCCAGCCGGAACTGTCGGGCGACGGCACCCACCCGCACCCACTGGTCCGGGCACTGGCGGTGGCGGCGACGCGGCACGCGGCCGGGGACCCGGTCTAGGGCCTGTCTTCCGGACCGTGCACGGCCGTACGCGCGCGCGTACGGCCGGGCGTCTCAGCGCGCGCGTGCGGCGGCGCGGTTCATCGATGCGGGGATCAGGAGGGCGAGCGCGAGGAGGCCCAGCCCCAGGGAGCAGTAGCCGAGGGCCGGGCCGAGGCCGAGCCGATCCCAGGCCAGGCCGAACAGCAGGGCCGTCCCCGCGCCCGCCAGACCGCCGATGGCGCCGAAGCTGGAGGTGAGCGTGTTCCGCAGCTCGTCCGGGAACCGTTGCTGCTTCAGCGTGTCAAGGACGGTGAAGAGGACGCCACAGGTGAGTTCCGCGATCCCGAATCCCAGGTAGAACAGAACGCCGTCGGTGAGCGAGGCGACACCCATCGAGGCCGCCATCAGAGCCATGAGGACGGCGGCGGCCCTCCCGGTGACCCATGTCTTCAGGTACTTCACCAGCCAGGAGCCGAGAGCCGCCGCCAGGGAGTAGCCGAAGAGCAGGACTCCGAGGAAGCCCAGCGGAACGCCGGCCAGTTCGACGGCCGCCGGCTGCCAGCTCATGATCAGGACCTCGAACACCACCGCCATCAGCGCGTTCAGTGCGAGCAGACCGATCAGCCGCGCGCCGAACGCCCTGCGTACCCCGTCGACGATCTTCCGCTGGACCGAGCTGCCGGCGGCCTTCGCGGACTCCTCCCAGGTCTTCCGGGTCCACAGGGCGAGGAGCAGCATCACCACCCCGCTCACGCCGATGATCAGTTCGGGGGTCGTCGACCTCAGCAGCAGGACCGTGGCGATCGCGCCGGACGCGGACGCGGTCCATCGGGCCACCTGCGCTCCCCGTACGGCGGCGGGGACGCTCTCCCCGTGGCCGCTCTCGTGGAGCCGGTTGACGACGAGGCTGGTCGGCGCGCCGGAGTAGACGGCCATGCCGGCGCCCCACAGGCAGAGGCTCAGTGCCGTGAGGGGGATGCCGGGGGCGAGGCCGTACACCACGAGCGCGGCCCCCCACAAGGTGAGGCCGAGTACGAGCATCTTGCGCTGGCCGTAGCGGTCCCCCCATGCGCCGCTGGGAAGTTCGAGGACGGTGATGGCGATGTTGCTGAGGGCCAGGAGGTAGCCGATGTCCTGCCCGCTGAATCCCCGCTGGGTGAGGACGGCCATGAAGGTGGCGCCGAAGAGGAACTCGACGAGGCCCACCAGGGCACTCAGCAGCCAGAAGCGCCGCAGTACGGTCGTCATGGGGTGCGAAGGACCTCCTCCTCCAGACAGGTGGCCAGGTGCGGCCAGGGCGCTCCGGTCACACCGAATCCGGTCCAGTAGTCATGGTGGTGACGCACCAGCCGGCCCAGCCCGCTGGCGGCGAGTCCGGGAGGGATCGCACGCGCCAGCAGGCGCAGGGAGTGACCGGCGCCCCGGGCGGCCGGTCTGATGCCGCTCATCAGCAGCAGGGTCGCCGTGCGGGAGGCGTCGAGGATTCCCGGGTCGTACCACTCCGCGAGTTCGCCGAAGGCCGCTCGCGGCCAGGACTGTCCGCCCAGTCGCCACCTCAGGTTCTCCACCCCGCTGCCGAGGTCCGTCGCCATGAAGGCGGGCGTGTCGGCGTGCCAGAGGAGGACGGCGTCCCCGATCACCTCGCCGTCGCAGGAGAGGAACAGGGTGATGCCCGCGACCGGTGGCCGGTGCCACACCTCCAGCGCGCCCGTGACCGAGAGCCGCCCGGCGTGGATGCCGATGCGTGACAGCGCGCCTATCCAGTGGTCCATGAGTGCGGCGTGCTCATGGGGGGAGGTGATCCGCTGTACGTAGGAGACGTTCACGAAGGAGGTGAGGAAGCCGTCGAGCAGCCGGCCCTCCGCGTCGCGTTCGCCGGTGAACCTGACGGCGGGCTGCGGCAGGAATCCCTCGCTCCAGCTGTAGGGAAGCCGCGACTTGAGCCAGGGGTCCAGGGCCTGGACCGCCGAGGCGATCAGTTGTGTGTCGCGGTCCCACAGCACCGGCAGGACGGCTCCGTCGGTCAGCAGCCCGGCCTGCCGAAGGGCCCCTCGCAGCCCGTCGGCGATCGCGTGGGGTGAGGCGGTACGGCGAGGGGAGGCGGGGCCGACCCTCCGCCGGGGGTTCATCAAGAGGTCCGTACCGCTGGTGTCGACCGTCCAGCGGGTGCCGAACCGGTCGCGCAGCGAGGCGTGGAGCCGGTCCCGGATGGCGTCCGTCGAAGTGCTGGTCACGGCTCAGGCGGCCTTCTCGGACAGGGAGGAGACCGGCCGCACACCGTTGGCACGCAGGAGTTCGAGCTGCTCCCTGATCCTGGCCGCACCGCGCGTCACGTCGGTCTCGTCGAGCGGCGCCATCGCCAGCCGCTCCACGGCCTTCTCCACGATCAGGTTGGTGCGTAGATCTGCCGTCGGCACCAGCGGCGGTTCGAACTCGCCCTGCCACAGCTTGAGCACCGCGCGGTCGTTGCGGCGGCGTACCAGGTCGAGCGTCCCGGCCTGGAGGGAGCGCGCCTCCTCGCTACTCATGCCCGTGTGCGACCAGGGCGCCTCCGGGTCCTCCGGATCGTCGGTCCTGATCCGCAGCTCGTCCTTGTCCGCCCACAGCGGCATGCTCTCGTCGGTGATGGAGAAGAGATGCAGCATGAAATGGCCGGAGAACTCCTCCACGAGGAAACGGCGGGTGTCCTCGAACTGCTCCGGGGTCTCCCCCGGATATCCGGCCATGAAGAACATCGTGTAATCCATGTCGCTCGCTCCGAGCAGTTCGAACGCCCGTCTGTTCTGCCGGGCGGTGACGCGCTTGCTCATACGGCGCAGCGTCTGCTCGTTCATGGACTCGAATCCGATTTCGAGTCTCGCGCAGTGGGCGCGCTGGAGGGCGTCGACGAATTCAGGGGTGCTGACGACGTTGGCCCGGCTGTAGCACTCCCACGGCAGGCCGAGTGGGGGCAGGATCTCCAACAGCTCGCGCAGCCGGGTGGGCGGGACCGTGAAGGTCGAATCCATCGCCTTGACCAGCGAGCTGCCGTTCTCCTCCGCGTATCCGGCCCAGTCGTTCCTGATCTTCGCCGCCGACTTGTACCGCCATTTCGGCGAAGCGGCGGGAAACGAGCAGAACTTGCAGTCGAAGGGGCATCCCCGCATGGACTCGTACGGCACGATCCGGCGCCGGCCGGGGAAACGCGGGGAGGAATGCCCGTCCAGGTCGATGTAGGCGAGGGCGTTGATCCTGATCCGCTCTCCGTCCCGCCAGACCGCGTTGGGGACCTGCGCGAGGTCGCCGCGGCGCTCCAGCGTGGTCAACAGCGCGGGCAGGGCGAGCTCGCCGTCGCCCCGGACCGTCGCCAGGATCGCCGGATGGTCGTTCATGGCGGCGGCGAACTTGAGGTTGGTGTACTGCCCGCCGCAGATCACCGGGACACCGGGCAGCCTCCCCCGTATCCATGCCATGGCCGTGGCCAGCATCTGCCGGTTCCAGATGTACGTCGTCGACAGCAGCACGACGTCGACGTCCACCGCCGGAGCGACCGCCTCCCCCGACCACACGTCGGCGAGGTCCTGGTGGACGTAGTCGTGTCCGCCGGCCTGGAGTACGGACTCCAGGGTCAGCGTGGTCAGATGCGGGATCGCGTCCCGCCGTGGCCGCAGCAGCGGATAGCGGTGGCCGTCGTGTTCCACCGTCAGCCGCGCGAGCGTCAGATCCGGATGGCCGCTCCGCGCGAGGACGGCTTCGGCGTGCGGGTGGAGTGCCTTGTCGAAGAGCGATCCACGGAGGTAGGAGCTGTTCTTGTGACTCGGGCCGAGGCCGGACAGGAGAAGGGCGCGCAAGACTGGCTCCTTGGGTGGGCTCGTGCCGGGTTCAGGACGGGCGGGTGGCCATCGCCCGGAAGTGGCGGACCGGGTCGAACCTCCGCATGCCGGTCTCCTGTACCTCCTGGGGTCGCAGAAGCACCGCGCGTTCGATGGCGGCGGCCAGTGCGAGCGCGGCCTGGGCGTCGTCCCTCTCGGGGTCGGCGCCCGCGAGAGCGCCGGTGTTCTCGCAGAGCGCGGCTTCGGCGCAGCCGCCCGGGCGCCAGGTCAGGGCGGCGACGGGGGTGCCGGCTCGCAGGGATTCGCCGAAGACGGCCGCGCCGGCCTCGACGTAGGTGCGCGAGCAGGTGTAGACGAAGGCGGCGGCGTCGGACAGCGCCGCGATCTTGGCGGGGCCGGTCAGCTCGCCCAGCCAGTCGACGTGATCCGATCCGAACAGGGCCCGGTGCCGGTCGACGTAGTCCTGGTCGAAGACCGGGCCGACGATCCTGATACGGCGTCCGGCCAGGCGCGCGGCCTCGACGGCGAGGTGCGGCGACTTCTCCTCGTCGATCCTGCCGAGCCAGACGAGGTCGCGCCCGGAGACGGCGGCGGGCTCCTCCTCGTCCGTGCCGAGGTTCACGCTGAGGTCGGCCAGCGGTCCGTGCTCGGCGTACCGGTCCCGCATCTCCTGGGAGTAGCAGTACAGCCGGGCCCGCTCGCCGTCGAAGGTGCCCGGGGCGTGCCGGTCGACCGACGAGTGCTGGAACGTGGCCACGTCGCAGTCCAGTTCGGACCACACCCGCCGCCAGTTCGGCTGGGAGGGGTAGGCGTGTCCCACGAGCAGGAGGTCGTAGCGCGTGGCGCGCAGCTCCTTGAACGCCACGGAGCCCGGCTCGATGTCCTCCAGGCGGGTCGGCCGGAGGTCCCAGGCGTCGCCGAGTCCGGTACGCCACCCGGGGCCGAGGAGGTGCACATCCTCCCCCGCGGCCTTGGCTCCCACGGCCAGCGCCCACAGCCACCGTTCGATCCCGCCGTATCCCCGGGGAGGGAAGGAGTACCGGCTGGGAAAATCACACACGCCGATCAACACGGGCGACCTCCAAGGTCTCGATCGTGGTCCGTCCGCGGCCGCGCCCGTGCCGCAGGGGGAATGTCGTCCTGACCGTCCGGCGCTCAGCTCATCAGGACGCCCGCGCCGATGAACTCGTCGGTGAGGGCGGGGAATCCCGCGAGGATCTCCTCGGTCAGCCGCTGGATCTTGTCGAGCTGGGGGTCCTCCGCGGCGAGCCGCACCAGGACGCGCCATGGCCGGTCGAGCGGCTGTCCGGTGGCGCTGATCAGGTGGACCTCGGCGTACTCGCCGGTCTCCTCGTGGATCCGTTGTGCCAGGCGGGTCGCCGCGACGTTGTAGAGCTTGCCGATGTGGTAGACGGGGTTCTTGCCGTTCGCGCCTTCCATGTTCATCGGGCGTAAGGGCGTGATCAGGCCGTTGACCCTGTTGCCCCTACCGACCACGCCCTCGTCGCCCGATTCGATCGAACTGCCGGTGTAGGTCAGGTACAGCTCGTCCTTCTCCGGGATGTCCCGCGCGTTGAGCCGGAAGGCCACCTCCAGCTGGGGGAGGTGGACCCGGGCCAGTCGGTCGCATTCGGCCAGGACGACGTCCTTGTTGGCGAGGTACTCCGCACGCGTGGCCACGTGCGCCGACTTCTGCGGCACGCAGAGCACCACGTCGGCCCGGTGCTCGTCGGCGTAGCCCATGACCTTGACGTCGGATCCGCACCACGGGTGGGCGGAGGTGAAGTCGCCGGCGCCGGAGAAGGTGTCCGCCAGTACGCGGACGAAGCTCTCGAAGGGGTTCAGCGGAGCCCAGCCGGTGCCCAGCGACGTGTCGTTGGAGAGCCGGACCTTCCGCTCACGGAGGTCCGCGGCCGACTTCGGGGCGAACCACCTGCTCCGCTCGGTCGTACCGGCATCGGTGATCACCGATCCCGGGCTGGCGTTGCCGGTGATGTTGAACTCGATGGCGAGGTGGCCGCCCAGCTCCGGGAGCCGGTGCTCGAAGAACTCCACGACCGCCGTCCCGACGATGTCCTCGACGGGGATGGTCTGCTCTCCGCAGCGGTGGGCCGCACGCCCGTTGACGAGGACCCGGACCGGGTCGAGCATGCGCCCGGCACCGTATCTGACCTCGGAGGATCCGCCCAGCAGGGCGAGCTTGTCGAAGTTGTGGTGCAGCACCACGCCGAACTGCTCCAGGGTGTACCGGCTGTAGCCCTGGGACAGGTGCTCCGCGAGTTGATCCGCGAGGGTGTCGGGATGGCCGAGTCCCTTGCGCTCCACGATGGAGACGGCGCCGGCCGTGGGCACGTTCGTCTGAATGAACATCATGCTCGTGTCGTCGATCGGTATCGCGTGATGCATCGCAACCCCCACCAAGATCGATTTGATCGTTCAAGTTCTAGGCAAACACTCACCGGAACGCACCGTCAAGACGTCGTCGAGCGTCATTTCCCGCCACATAACCGGTCGGCCACCCATCACCGATTCCCTGACACGACCCCCATGGCGGTGGTAGTTCTTTGAGCGTTCATATTCGCGGTCCTAGGAGACAGTGATCCCTCATGCACGATGTGCGTGCCCTGCTCGACCCGGGCAACCAGGCGGTACGGCGACTCGCCCGCCGCAACCACTCACTGGACCTGCCCGGACTGGAATCGCTGCACTCCCGGCTGCTGGACCGGACCCGCGCGGCCGAGTCGCTGCGGTCGGAGGCCAAGGGCCTGGCAAGGGAGGTGCGCGCGAGCGCCGGGGCGGGTGAGGAGGTCTCCGCGGCCAAGGAGCGCGGGCGGCTGCTGAAGCACGAGATCCACCGGATCGAGTCCGAGCGCGACGAGCTGCGCGGAGAGCTGGACGAGCTGCTCCTCGCCCTTCCGAACCTTCCGCTCGACTCCGCCCCCGACGGCGACTCGGACGCGTTCGCCGAGGAGCTGCGCAGGGTCGGGACTCCTCCCGTCTTCTCCTTCGAGCCCACGGACCACGTCGCCCTCGGCGAGCGCATGGGGATCCTGGACTTCGCGAAGGGCACCAGGCTCTCGGGGCCGCGCTT
Organism: Streptomyces sp. P9-A4; assembly: GCF_036634195.1. Taxonomy (NCBI): domain Bacteria; kingdom Bacillati; phylum Actinomycetota; class Actinomycetes; order Kitasatosporales; family Streptomycetaceae; genus Streptomyces; species Streptomyces sp. P9-A4. Next base: position 5,975,948 of record NZ_JAZIFY010000001.1, on the reverse strand, counting down.
CGTCGTCGCCCGCGATGCGGGTGCGGCACTGGAGCGCGCGCTCGCGGCGCTCTTCCTCGACCTGCACACCACCCGGCACGGCTACGTCGAGTACTCGGTGCCCTTCCTGGTCGATCGCGCGACCATGACCGGAACCGGACAGCTGCCCAAGTTCGCCGACGACCTCTTCGCCACAGCCGTCGGGGACCGCGAACTGTTCCTGGTCCCCACGGCCGAGGTGCCGCTCACCAATCTGTACGCGAACGAGGTCATCCCCCGGGAGGACCTGCCGCTGGCCATGACGGCCCACACACCGTGCTTCCGCTCCGAGGCCGGCTCCTACGGGCGGGACACGCGCGGGCTCATCCGGCTCCATCAGTTCAGCAAGGTCGAGTTGGTCCGCATCTGCGAAGCGGACGACTCGCAGCGCGAACTGGAATCCCTGCTCGCCCATGCGGAAGCCTGCCTCAGGGAACTGGGGCTGGCCTATCGGGTCGTCGCCCTCGCCGCCGGCGACCTCGGCTTCTCGGCTCGCTTCACCTACGACATCGAGGTCTGGATGCCCGGCCAGAACCGCTATCGCGAGATCTCCTCCGTCTCCGACTGCGGCACGTTCCAGAGCCACAGGGCCAATATCCGGACCAGGGACGTCGAGGGCAGGCGCGCGCCCGTGGCCACCCTCAACGGCTCCGGCCTGCCCATCGGCAGAACACTCGCGGCCGTCCTCGAACAGGGCCAGCAGCGGGACGGCTCCGTGGTCCTGCCCGAGGCGCTTCTCCCCTACCTCGGATTCCGCGTCCTCTCCCCGGAGGGGAAACTCCTGAAGTGAGGCGGCAGCCGGTCACCGGAGGGGGCCTGGCCTGAGACGGCCGGGCCGGCCACTCGCCTTCACTCTGACCGGCGGAAGCGTCAACGACTGCACCGGGCCCGACATCCAGCTCGAAAGCGAAATCCGGACCGGCTGGTGATCCCGGGCATCCTGTTCGCGCCGAGGAAACCGGAACAGTCGCTGCTCGCCACCGACCGGGTCAGGTAGTTTTCCAGTAGTGGTCCCGCCAACTTCCGCACGAGTACTGGATCGCCCAGGCCGCCTCGGCCTTGCTCCCGTCCAGGATCGCAAGGCACTTGTTGCTGTTGCGGTTCCTGATGTGGTCGCCACCCGTATTGGCGTCGTAATCCATTTGACGCCAATACTGGTCCGGGTACGGCTTGGGTTGCCCGCACGGGTACTGCGTGATCCAGGCGTAGTCGTCCATGGAAGCACCATCGACCGACAGGCAAAGCCCGCTGTGCCGGTTGACGATCTTGTACCAGGCGCGTCCGCTCGCGTCGGTTTCCACGTACTGCCGGTACCAGTACTGGTCGGCGTAGCCACCGCACGTGAACTGGTTGAGGTACGCGAACTCCGTCGACGCAGCCGGTACGGACAGGCATTTGTCTGAGTTCATGTTCTTCATGATGAAGTCGCCGGGGTCGGCGTGACCGGTGCCCGCCAAGCCGACGACCATAATGACCGAGGCGCATAATGCTCCGGCCAGCTGCCGTAAAGATCTCATGCGTTGCCCTCCGTGAGGATTTTGGCCCCCATAGTGGGGTGGGCGGCTTCAGGTCACAAGAGACCCGATGTCAGATCGAGACGACGAGTGCGCAACTTGTCCAATTCCAGATGTCAATTGGACCGCGTCTGGCTACCCGCTCTTGCCGTCGGCTAGGACCATGTCCTACGTGGTGAGGCGGACGAGTCGCTTGTAGCAGCACAGGGCTGCGGCGAGGCCGAGAAAGGCCAGGTAGTTGTGGCGGTCCCGGGGTGCGGCCGGCCGCATCGGCGCACCGGCCGCAGATCGACCGTAGCCCCAGCTCACCCGGTCGCGGGGTACACGTTCATGTCGATGCCCACCGCGGCGTACTCGTTGATCATGTACGGGCTCGCGCTGTCGTAGAGGCCGCGGTCCTTGCCCGTGAGGGCGTCGAGGATGACGCCTTCGGCGTCGGCGGTGGCGTAGACGGCACCGTGGAAGGCACTCAGCACCTCGGGCTTCTTCCGTGAGGGGTCGTCCTCGGAGATGGTCCAGAGCACCTTGCGGCTCTGGGCGTCGATGCCCCGTGCGGTCTCCTTGGTGTCGCAGACGACCACGGACCGCTGGTCGTGGAAGCAGTGGATGAAGCTGCCGTTCGGTGCGCTGGGGACGCGCTCGCCCGTACGGCTGTCGCGCAGCGTTCCCGCGACGAAGAAGCCGCCTCCCACCTGCTCGACCTCCACGCCGGCGCGGCCCTCCTGCTTCCAGCGCGGGGAGCCGTCCGTGAGCGCCAGGCCCGCGAGGGCGAGGTCCTCCTGCGGGGAGTGCCAGCCGTCGATCGACTGGAAGGTCGCCTCCTTGCTGAGCTGGGCGCCGATGACGACGCCGCCGTCCAGCGCGGCGCCCGCGAAGCCGTCCTTCTGCCAGGTCACCTGGTGGCTCTTCAGGTCGACCGCGTAGGTGGTGGCGCTCTGGCCGCCGTCACTGCCGGCATCGTCCGGGCTGGTGAGGACTCTGACGGCCGCGGTTCCGCCCTCGGCGCCGATCACCGCCGGCTCCAGGTCACTGACGGTCGCCCCCTTCGGCGCGGGCAGCCGGACCGTCCAGGACACCTTGCCGCTGTCCGCGTCGACGGAACGCAGGTAGACGTCGGTCCGGTCGCGCTCGGTGCCGGAGCCCTTCGTGTAGTCGGCGTACGCGAAGAGGACGCCCGTGTGCCCGTCCTGCTGGGCGAGGACCGGGGGGATGGTCTGGTCGTCGCTCGGCACGCGCTCCTTGCCGGTGTACCAGTCCTTGCGGCCGAGGGGGGACGACCAGACCTTCTGCCCGGAGTGGGTGTCGTAGGCGTCGAGGGCCTCGGAGGTCCGGTGGTACAGCCTGGGCCCGTGCAGGGCGAACCCCCAGTCCTTGACGTCCTCGTCCACGGGCAGTGCGATCTCCTTGCCGAACTTCGCCGGAGGATCGAACGCCTTCGGCTTCGCCGCGGCGGGAGGCTTGGCGCCGGAGGCCGCACCTGGGGCCCTGGCGTCCGCGTCCGTCCCGGACGCGTCGTCGGAACAGCCCGCCAAACCGGTCAGCACAGCCACGAGAGCCAGATGCATGACGTGCCGGTGCGTCACTCGCACAGTGATCTCCTCTTTTGGACAACTCGTCGGCAGCCTAGTGGCGTTGTCCTCGCGGCGCGTTCGCTTAGACCGTGCCCTATGAGGTGAGGCGGACGAGTCGTTTGTAGCAGCACAGGCCTGCGGCGAGGCCGAGGAAGGCCAGGTAGTTGCGTGGATGGCGCTCGTAGCGGTGGTTGAGCCGGTGGTATCCGGTCAGCCAGGACATGGTCCGCTCGATGACCCGTCTGCGGCGTCCGAGCCGTTCTGATGACTCGATGCCTTTGCGGGCGATACATACTCCGATGCGTTTGCCGCGGAGCCATTTCCGCAGGTGGGGGATGTCGTAGGCCTTGTCGGCGTGCAGGCGTTGGGGCTTGAAGTGGCGGCCTCGGTGGGGGTCGTGTCTCGTTTGGAGACCCGTGATCATGGGCTTCGGGGCCTGGCTGTCGTGGGTGTTGGCGGCCGAGAGGCCAACAACGAGGGGCAGTCCGTTCGCGTCCGACAGGACGTGCATCTTGGAACCCGCCTTGCCTCGGCCCACGGGGCTCGGGCCGGTGAGGTCGCCCCCCTTTTCGCGCCTCCGCGATCGAGCATCCGCCCGAATGTGGTTCTGCTACGGGGACTTGAAGGGAGGGGACTGTGAGTGCCCGACGCGGACCACGCCTGACCCCAGGCTGTTTGCCTCGGTCATGCCCGCAGATCCTCCGTCACGGGCAGGCACTCGGCGAGCAGGTCGACGACGTCGCGCCAGGCTCGCTGCGCGTGCTGTGGGTGGTAGCCGACGCCGGGGACCGTGGGGTGGTCGACCGGCGGGTGGTGGAAGGCGTGCAAGGCGCCGCCGTAGACCGTGAGGCGCCAGTCGACGCCTGCGGCCTGCATCTCGGCGGTGAACGCGTTCCGTTGTACCGACGACATGATCGGGTCTTCCGAGCCGACGCCGGCCCACACCGGGCAGCGAATGCGCGCTGCCTCGCCAGGTCGGCCCGTGGTGGTTGCGTTGACTGTCCCGATCGCGCGCAGGTTGACGCCGTCGCGCCCGAGTTCCAGCCCGACGGCGCCTCCGGTGCCGTAGCCGATGGCGGCGATCCGGTCGGGGTCGGTCCGAGGTTCGGTGCGCAACACGTCGAGTGCCGCATGGCCGATGGCCCGCATCCGGTCGGGATCAGAGAGCAGGGGCATGCAACGGGCCAGCATCTCCTCGGGGTCGCCCAAATAGCGCCCGCCGTGAAGGTCGAAGGCCAGCGCTACGTATCCCAGCTCGGCGAGAGCATCGGCCCGGCGGCGCTCGACGTCGCTGAGCCCCGTGCCCTCCGGTCCGAGCAGCACCGCGGGTCGGCGGTCGATACCGGCCGGGAGCGCGAGGTGCCCGGCCATCGTCAGACCGTCGGCCGGGTACTCGACCGTACGCGTCGTGATCGTCGTCATGGGACTGGACTGTAGTGATCGTCCAGCCCGGTCCGGCCGGTGTTCTGCCGCCGGCAGAACCGTGCGCGTGTCCCTCTGACATAAGGGGGCCGAGCGCTCAGGGCTTCGAGATCATCTCGTTGCCCCTTGGGCGCGTACCTCGGTCACACCCCGACCTCGCCCTCACCGGATGGGCCCACAGGCCACTGCGGCCGACCTCGCCCGAGGCGACTCGTAGATCCTTTACGGGACAGCCCATAGGGCCAGGCGTCGCGGGGCATAAGGGAGTTCGACGACAGGCCCTAGAGGCGTGTCGCGGTGCGGATGAGGTCGGCGACGGCTGTGGATCTGCTGTGGGGTGGCCAGGCGATGACGGTCGTGACAGCCGGTGCGTCCGGCACTGGCACCGTCGCGTGATCGTCGCGCAGGTGGGCTCGGAGGGACTCGGGCACGACCGCGCAGGCCCGTCCGAGCGCGATCAGCTGGAACAGCTGGGTGTGGTCGCGCACCCGCGGGCCAGGTCCGTCCTGATAGCCCCCGCCCCGTCGGGGCCAGCGTGGCAGGGGCAGGTCCGTCAGGGTGGTGACCTCGGCCATCGACATATGGGGCCGGTCGGCCAAGGGGTGCCCCGCGGGCAGGACCACGACCTGCTGTTCGGTGTGCAGGTCCTCGGTGTCGAGTCCGGCCGTCGTGTCGAAGGGCCGCTGGAGCAGAGCGACGTCGGCACGCCCGTCGCGCAGCAGCCTCTCCTGCTCGCCGGGCCCGCACAGCGTCACCTCGACGGCGACCGCGCCGGGCTCGGCGGCGTAGGCGTCCAGCAGCTTCGACAACAGTTCGCTGGACGCTCCGGCTTTCGTGGCCAGCACCACACCGTGCGGTTCGGCAGCCGCGCGGCGAGTGCGGCGCCCGGCGGCTTCGACCGCGTCGAGTGCGGCCCGGGCCTCCCGCAGAAGCACCGACCCGGCCTCGGTCAGGGCGACCGCGCGAGCAGTACGGTGCAGCAGAACCACTCCGAGCCGCCGCTCAAGCTGCTGGATCGCCCGCGACAGCGGTGGTTGCGCCATGGCGAGCCGCTGCGCCGCCCGCCCGAAGTGCAACTCCTCCGCGACGGCGACGAAGTATCGCAACTCCCGTGTCTCCACCGCGGCATCGTATCCGGCGCTCACCACGACCGATATCCGTGCGGTATCGCCGCCCACCCAGTCGGTCTTGGACGTCCCACCCGAGTCCGCACCACGCTTGATGACATGAGTGAACAGACGATCGCGCTGGTGACCGGTGCGAACAAAGGAATCGGATACGAGATCGCGGCGGGCCTGGGCGCCCTCGGCTGGCGAATCGGCGTGGGCGCGCGGGATCGACAGCGCCGCGACACCGCGGTGGAGAAGCTGCGGGCGGCCGGGACCGACGCGTTCGGCGTTCCGCTCGACGTGGCGGACGACGCGAGTGTGGCCGCCGCGGCCGAGCTGATCGCCGACCGCGCCGGAGGGCTCGACGTCCTGGTCAACAACGCCGCGATCACCGGCGGTATGCCGCAGACGCCCACCACGGTCGATCCCGCGACCGTACGAGTCGTCGTGGAAACCAACGTGATCGGGGTCATCCGCGTCACCAACGCGATGCTGCCCATGCTGCGCGGCTCGGCATCGCCGCGGATCGTGAACATGTCCAGCAGCGTCGGCTCGCTCATCCTGCAGACCACCCCCGGCATCGACATGGGCCCGGTTCCCGCCGCGTACTTGGCGTCCGAGACCTTCCTCAACGCCGTCACCGTCCAATATGCCAAGGAACTGAGCGGCACCGACATCCTGATCAACTCCGGCTGTCCCGGCTTCACCGCCACCGACCTCAACGGCTTCCAGGGCGTCCGCACTCCCCACCAGGGCGCGGCGATCGCGATTCACCTCGCGACCCTGCCCGACGACGGACCGACCGGCGGATTCTTCGACGACGGTGGACCGGTGCCCTGGTGACAGGCTCACCGGCCTCTGGTGGTCCATCCGGTGCGCCGCGGCCGGCCTGCCGGGCGGCCTGGAGTTCGCGACAGATCTCGAACGTCAGCCGGAGTACGGGGACATCGTCACGACCAGCTGGGCGCGGTCCCTGCCGTGGGCGATCAGGCGGGCGTTCGCCTCGTCGGAGTCGTGGACCCAGCGTTCCGCGTGGGCGCGGTCCTTGCCGAAGCGGATGTGGCGTTCGACGAGCCGGGGGACGCGGTGGCGGGCGTCCAGGTCCAGGTACCAGGCCTCGTCCAGGAGGGGCAGTACGGCGGCCCAGGCGCCCTCGTCGTGCAGCAGGTAGTTGCCCTCGGTGACGATCAGCGGGACCTCGGGCCCGACCGGTATCGCCCCGGCGATCGGTTCCTCCAGGGTGCGGTCGAAGGCCGGCGCGTAGACGGTGGTGCCGGGTTCGGGGGCGCGCAGGCGGGCGAGGAGGGCCGCGTATCCGGCGGCGTCGAAGGTGTCGGGGGCGCCCTTCCTGCCGGCCCGGCCGAGGCGTTCGAGTTCGGCTTGCGCGAGGTGGAAGCCGTCCATGGGGACGAGGACCGCCAGCCCGTCGAGGCGGTCGACGAGCCGCTCGGCGAGCGTGGACTTCCCGGCGCCGGGAGCGCCCGCGAGCCCCAGGACCCGACGCCTCACGGGCGCCCGCCCGGCGCGAGCCGCCCGTACCCCGTCCGGCTCCACGAGGGCTCGCGCCCGGGCCGCCAGACGCTCGAATTGTTTCGGGTCCATGTCGGGCATTCTCGCACCGGGCGTGCCGGTTGACGCGGGTAGATTCCCCCGTATTACGTTGGCTCCCATGCCGTCCATCGCACTCGTCACCCTCGTCGTCCGTGACTACGACGAGGCCGTCGCCTTCTACACCGACGCCCTCGGCTTCGACCTGGTCGAGGACACCGACCGGGGCAGCGGCAACCGCTGGGTCGTGGTCCGTCCGCCCGGCGCCGCCGGGGTCGGCGGCCTCGGGAACGCGGGCCTCCTCCTGGCCCGCGCCAAGAACGAGTCCGAGCAGGCCGCCGTCGGCAACCAGACCGGCGGCCGGGTCGGCTTCTTCCTGCACACCGACGACTTCGCCCGCGACCACGCCCGGATGGCGGCGGCGGGCGTGAAGTTCCTGGAGGAGCCGCGCCACGAGCCGTACGGCTCCGTCGCCGTCTTCGAGGACCTGTACGGCAACCGCTGGGACCTGCTCCAGCCGGCCGCGTAGTCACCGCCCAGCCGGCCGACCGAGCCACCGGTCAACCGGCCGTACGGCCACCGGTTAATTCGCTGTCGTCCGCGCGGCTGCGCTCCCTACACTCGCGGCACGGCGCACCGACCGGTGTGCCGTGCCGCGAGTGACTACCGAGGAGAGCCGACCGTGCGTACGCGCCGCTTCGACGTGATCCTCGCCTCTCGCCCCGGCCGGTGGCGGCTGCGCGCCCGCCATCGCCGACCCGTGACGTAACGCCTCCGAGCGCCGTCCGGGCATCGCGCTGCCATGTTCTCCACGCAGCAGCGAAAGGCACGACACCGTGCGTACCCAGCCCCAGACCCTCACCGCCCGCGTCCGCAACCTCGGCATCCTCGCCCACGTCGACGCGGGCAAGACCACCGTCACCGAGCGGTTCCTGTACCTCACCGGCGCCACCCACAAGCGCGGCGAGGTCCACGACGGCACCACCGTCACGGACTTCGACCCGCAGGAGCGCGACCGGGGCATCACGATCTTCGCCGCGGCGGTCAGCTGCGACTGGGCGGGGCACCGGATCAACCTGATCGACACGCCCGGTCACGTCGACTTCTCCGACGAGGTCGAGCGTTCGCTGCGCGTCCTGGACGGCGCCGTCGCCGTCTTCGACGCCGTCGCGGGCGTCGAGCCGCAGAGCGAGACGGTGTGGCGGCAGGCCGACCGGCACGGCGTCCCGCGCATCGCGTTCGTCAACAAGCTGGACCGCGCGGGCGCCGATCTCGACGCCGCCGTGGAGTCGATCCGTACCCGCCTGGGCACGGTCCCGCTCCCCGTCCAGCTGCCCATCGGCCGCGAGGACGGCTTCACGGGCGTCGTGGACCTGGTCAGGATGCGGGCGTACGTGTGGGCCGAAGGCGCCGACACGTACACCGACGAGCCGGTCCCGGACGTACTCCTGGACGAGGCCCGGCGCCGCAGGCGGCGTCTGGAGGAGTCGGTGGCGGAGCTGCATCCCGGCGCCCTCGACGAGTTCTGCGCGCTCGCGGAGCTCTCCGGGGGGACGCTGGCGGGCGCGCTCCGCGACCTCACCCTGAGCGGTGACGCGGTGGTCGTGCTGTGCGGTTCGGCGTACCGCAACCGGGGTGTCGAGCCGCTGCTCGACGCCGTCGTCGCCTACCTCCCGGCCCCGTCGGACATGCCTCCGGTACGCGGGGAGGTCCCGGCGGACCCGGCGGCGCCGTTCACCGCGCTCGCGTTCAAGGTGAGCGCGACCGCCACCGGCCGTATGACCTACGTCCGCGTCTACGCGGGCACGATCGGAAAGGGGGACACCGTGCTCGACACGACCGCCGGGCGCACCGAGCGGATCGCCCGCATCCTGCGGGTCCAGGCCGACCGGGCGACCGAGGTGGACGTGGCGCGCGCCGGGGACATCGTCGCCGTCGTCGGGCCGAAGTCCGCCCGCGCCGGGGCGACCCTGTGCGCCCCGGACGCGCCGGTCGTCCTCGAACCGCCGACGACCGCCGACCCGGTGGTCTCGGTCTCCGTGGAGGCCCGCAGGAGTGCGGACACCGGCCGGCTCGCGACGGCGCTCGCCCGGCTGTCCGAGGAGGACCCCTCGCTCGTCGTGCGGTCCGACCCGGAGACGGGCCAGACCGTCCTTTCGGGGCTCGGGGAACTGCACCTGGAGGTCGCGGTGGAGAAGCTGCGCCGCGACCGGGGCCTTGAGGTGACGGTCGGGCGTCCCCGGGTCGCGTACCGGGAGACGGTGGCGAAGGGCGTCACCGGGCTGCTCCACCGTCATGTGAAACAGGACGGCGGCGCTGGCCAGTTCGCCCATGTCGTCATCGACGTCGAACCCCTCGGCGAGGAAGAGGAGTTCGCGTTCCGCTCCACCGTCACGGGCGGCCGGGTCCCGCAGGAGTACGTCCGCGCGGTCGAGGCCGGCTGCCGTGACGCGCTCGTCGAGGGCCCGCTCGGCGGGCACCCGGTGACGGGTGTCCGGGTCACGCTCACGGACGGCGCCACGCATCCGAAGGACTCCTCGGAGATGGCGTTCCGCACGGCGGGTCGCTTCGCCCTGCGCGAGGCGCTCCGCGCGAGCGTGATGACGCTCCTGGAGCCGGTGGCCGACGTCACGGTCACCGTCCCCGCGGAGTCCGTCGGCGCGGTCCTCGGGGACCTCGCGGCCCGCCGGGGCCGGGTCACGGACCAGACGAACCGCTCAGGTACGGCGGTGGTGGAGGCGACGGTGCCGCTGGCCGAACTCTTCGGCTACGCGTCCCGGCTGCGCGGCCGTACGCAGGGCCGGGGCACGTTCACCACCCGCCCGGCGGGTTACGTCCCCGCCCCGCAGGGCCGGACGGAGTGAACGGAGGTGTCCGGGCCGCGGTGACCCCGCGGCCCGGACACCGGGCCGGCGCGATCAGGCCGTGGCACACGTCACCGAGGCCAACGCCCGCAGCAGGGCGTTAGGTTGATCGCATCGGACACGAGGGGTACGAGTGACGGACCAACAGGATCTGCTGTACCGCGAGGAGTCGGACCCGGCCTGGAACCCGGTCGCGGCCGGCACCGCGCGCGTCGGCCTGCATCCGGACGAGACGGCGCCCGAGGTCATCGTGGTGAGCGGTCCCTGCCCGCGCTGCCGCCACGAGACCGTGCACGCCGAGCCGCTCGTCGCGTACGCCGACGCCCTCACCCGAACCGGCCTGCTGGCCCGTCTGCTGCTCCGCCGGGCCACCGAAGCGGGCTCGCGCGAGGTCGAGGTCATCTGCGCCTGCTCCGCCGTCCATCCCGAGGCCGGTGAGCACAAGGGTTGCGGGGCCTCCTGGGTGCTGCACGTCGAGTGGGGCGTCTGATGGCGGTCCGCGTCACGGCCGGCACGCCCAGTACGCCGGCCAGCCGCGCACGCGCCGACGAGTCCCGGGGCCTGCTGGAGGGCGAGCTCGTCCGGGTCCGCGCCCAGGCCGAGAACTGGCGCAACGGCCTCGCCGCCCTGCTCGGCCTGCTGACGGCGGTCGGGATCGTCAAGGGGCCGGACACCCTGCAGGGGTTGTCCGGCGGCGCGCGCGGCGCGGTGGGAGTGCTCCTGCTGGGAGGACTGCTGCTCTCCGCGGCCGGGGCCTTCTTCGCGATGCGCGCGGCGTTCGGGCTGCCGCGCCGTCGCGTGGCCGGCGCCTCCCTGGAGGAACTGCTCACCAGGGAGCGCCTGACCGTGCGCCGGGCGGTACGGGACCTGCGGCGGGCCATCGTCGCGGGGTTCCTGGCGCTGGCCATGGTCACCGCGGGGATCGGTCTGACCTGGTACGGCCCCCGGCCCGGGAATCCGGGGGTGCTGATCGTGCAGACCGACGGGAGCGTGCTGTGCGGCACGCTCACCGGGATCGACGCCAAGGGGGTGCGGTTGCGGGTCAAGGACGTGGAACGACGGCTGCCGTCGGCGCGGATCGGCTCGGCGAAATCGGTGGAGAGCTGCCCCTGAGAGCCCCCGAAGCCGCCCCTAGACGAGTAAGTACGATGTGTTCAGTGATCGAATGCGATCAGCGACCGCATGGTCGGGGCGCCGGTCTTGTGGTTGCGCCAGATCGCGGCTGCCATCGCGAGGATGCGCTGGGCGACGCGGACGGCGACGCCCTCAAAGGTCCGTCCGCCGTGCTGTTCGAGGTCCAACTGCCCCTTCAACGTGTCATTGACCGACTCGATCAGCTGGCGCACGGACTTGAGGAGGGACTCGCCCTTGCGCTTCTTCTCCCGCTTGAAGGCGGGCCGCAGCAGGTCGATGCCCCGCATCGCGAGGTCTCTCTCGAACTCCTGGGAAGCGAAGCCCTTGTCGGAGATCAGCAGTAGGCCGGGCCGGTCGGCGACCAGGTCCTCGTCGACGTCAAGCAATGCCTGGAGCACCTCGCGTTCGTCCATCTTCGGGTTCGCGAGCGCCCACAGGATTGGCATCCCCGTCGGGGTGCAGACCAGGTACAGGCGCAGGCCCCAGAAGAGTCGGGAGTGGGAGGCGCAGTAGCCGTAGCCGGCCCAACCAGCCATGCTCGAGCGTTTGACCGTCGGCCGCGAACGCCCGCACTCCACCGGCGTCGAGTCCACGATCCAGTGGTTGTCGAACCAGAAGTCGCTGTCCGCGGCGAGCAGTCGTATCGCCTTCTTGACCAGCGGCAACGCGGCCTTGAGGCGCTTGTTGTATCCAGACTGCTGCGGCAGGTACGGAAACATCGCCGCGAGGTGCTTGCGCGCATGCCGCAGCCACCGAGCTTCGGAGTGGAAGCCGAGCAGGGACTGGGCCACAGCGAGCGTGACCAGCTCGGCATCGCTCAACTGCGGCGGACAGCCCATCCATCGCTCCACCTCCAGCTCGTCGTCGATCTTCACGTACAGTGCCGTCAGCAGGGCGTCCAAGTCTTCGTTGTTCACAGAACGATCTTGGATGCCCTCTTCGCGTTTCCAGGCACGCCGTCAGGCATCGAACTGACTCGTTTAGGGCACAGGGGGCGAACTATCTAAATGAACGCCTCCTGAGGTGGACCGGAGACCTTCCGGGCCTCCCGCCGCGGACATGGTGGCTGAGGTGTGCACTATTCTTTGATTGTCTGGTCAGTTAATGAATAGGAGGTGCGGGATGCCGCGAACGGCCGACCCAGTGCGGCACGCGCGGCGGCGGGAGGCGATTGTCGCCGAGGCGGGCCGCCTCTTCGGGGTGCAGGGATTCGAAGGGACGACGGTCGCGCAGATCGCGTCGGCCGCCGGGCTCAGCTCAGGCAGCGTCTTCTACTACTTCGCCGACAAACAGGCCCTCTTCCGCGCGGTCTTCGAGCAGGACCTTCCGCGCGCGGAGGCGCTCATCGCCCGTCACGAGGGGACCGACGATCCCCTCGCCGCCATCCTCGCCGTCGTGACCGCGCTGGCCGCGGAGGCCGAGGACCCGGGCGCTTCGGGCATGGTCGTCGAGCTGCTGCGGCGCGTCGGGCACGACGCCGAGCTCCTCGACGTCGTCGGCCGCACGTCCCGGGTGGTTTGCGACGGGCTGGCGGGGCTCCTCGCGCGCGGAATCGAGGCAGGTGCCGTCGACCCGGAGCTCGACCCTGCCGAGGCCGCCGCCTGGCTGGAGAACCTGGTGGACGCCACGTACCTGGGCGCCCGCCCCGACCACTCCCCGCTCCCCGCGCTGCGCCGCACCGTCGCGCGCTACCTGGCGCCCGCAGGGACGGACCGAGAGCCCGAGAGGACGGAGCGAGAGAGTGAGAACACCGATGGTCAAGCGTGAGCCCCCCATCACTGTGCGGCTGCCCGAGGCGTGGCTGCGGGCCATCATCCTGGGCGGGGCCGCGCTCGGCCTCGGCGCCGCGTTCGCCGTGGGCCCGCTCGCCGACTGGATGATCAGCCTCTTCGACAGCGCGCCGGGCCCGCTCCGGCTGGCGGCCGCGCTGCCACGCGTGTGGGCCGTGCCGGTGCTGACGCTCTGCGGCGGCGTGGCCGGGGCGTGGGTGGCGGGCACCTGGCGCAAGGAGAATCCCGTGATCGAGGTAGGCGCCGACAGCGTCGTCGTCCACGACGCCACCGGCGGCTGCCACGTCGAACGGGACCGGATCGCCGAGGTGTTCACCGACGGCCGCGAGCTGGTGCTGCGCGATGCCGACGGCCGGGAGCACATCCGTACCCGGGTGGATAGCGGCCTCGCGGGGCGTCTGCAGTCCGCGTTCGAGCAGCAGAGGTATCCCTGGCATGGCGCCATCGACCCGCACGAGGCGGATTACACCGCCTGGGTCGACAACAGGCCGGGCCTCGACGAGCGTGCCCACACGTTGCTGCGGATGCGGCAGCGGGCGCTCGCCGACGACCGGACCGGTGCCGCCGACGAAGCGCGCGACGAGCTGCGCACGCTCGGCATCAGCGTGCGAGACCGGGGCAAGGCCCAGCAATACCGCAAGGTGTGAGGCGCCCGCCGACGGTCAACCAGCGGACAGTACGGGGGGTGTTGGCGTGGCGGGCTTCCACCGCCCGCCACGCCTCCTCCTCGATCAGGTCCATGCTGACCCTGGCTCCGGCACGGCGGACGGACCTTTGAGGGCGTCGCCGTCCGCGTCGCCCAGCGCAACCTCGCGATGGCGGCCGCGATCTGGCGCAACCACAAGACCGGCGCCCCGACCGTGCGGTCGCTGATCGCATTCGATCACTGAACACATCGGACTTACTCGTCTAGAGGTTGGCCGTCCAGCGGGCGTCGGGGACGGCGCCTTGCCGGTGGAGGTCGACGATCACGGGGGCGGTCTGCTCCCAGAGGACGTCCACGATCTCCTTGATGGCCGTGCCCAGTTCAAGAAGGGGTGCCGCGTCGTCTTCGAGGCGTGCCTGCGCGTGCGTGCGCACGAGGTCGCGCCGGAGCGCGGCCGGCGGATGGGTCGGGGACTCGCGGCGCGGCGCGTTCGCGCCCGTCACCAGCAGGGGCACCGCTCGTTCGAGAACCTCGCAGGCGGAGAAGAACAGCTCGACGCCCGCGTGGGGCAGCGCCGCGCCGTACTCCCCGCTCATCGCCCCCAGGGACAGGTTCCAGCCGAGGAGGTCGGCCACGACCTCCTGCTCCCATTTCCAGCCGACCTCGGTGACCTCGCCCTCGGCCGTCCCCAGCATGCGACGTCGAGACTTCCGGTCGGCCACGTGTTCGGCCATGACATGGCCGTACTCATGGCCGAGGACGAAGAGCTCCATCCCCTCCCGGAGGATGGCGCCCATATTGCTGATGCCCTCCGGGGCGAAGTACTGGGGCGCTCGGCCGGGTCGGCCCTCAAGAAGATAGGCGAGCACGACCTCACGGAAGCGGCGAACGGCCTCCGGTGACTCCCGCACGTGACGACGCACCTTGTCGATGTCCACGGAGAAGGCGATCCGGCCGTCCTCGGCCCTCTCGTGGGGCATGGCCAGGGCCACGGCCTTGCTGAACAGGTTCGCGAAGTTGAGCAGTTCGTCCTCGAAGACGACCAGGTGCGTCCGTGAGTCGGGGGCGAGCAGCGTCACGGCGTTGATCTCGCCCGTGGCCATCATGCCCAGCACGGGACGGGGGACGGTGTCGGGGAGGGAGGCCTCAAGGCGGTCCGCCAGCATGTGGATCACCATGTATCCACCGGGATGCTCGTCGGGACCGCAGGGCGGCCAGTGCTCCTGACCTGTCGCCCCGAACTGGACGACCTGCTGCAGTTGCTCCTCCGACAGGCCCGGCATTCCCCTCCCGGTCTCAAGGACGAACTCGTTCCAGCGCGCCCCCTGCCTGGGCTGGCGCCTGCCGCCCGCCTGGGCGATCTGCGCCTGTAGCTCCCACAGAAAGGCCCGCGCCCTGTCCTCGTCCGTCTCCGTCGCCATGGTGCCGTTCCCCCGTTCCTCCCCATTCCCCTCAGTCTGGCGGCAGTCGGACGACCGCGTCAGCGGAATCGGCGCAGGGCGCGAAGTCGAGTTCCGCCCGTACGGTCTTCCCGACCGGCACCCGGTCGAGCACCTCCCACCGGGACGCCAGCGCCTCGACGAGGAGCAGACCGCGCCCGCCCTCGTCCAGGGGGCGCGGCGCGGCCGGGGCCCCGGCGGGCGGCCGGCGCTCGCCCCGGGTGTCGGAGACCTCGACGCGGAGCAGCGCGCCCGGCGAGTAGGTCAGCCGCAGCTCGCAGTCGCGGCCGGGCACCCGGCCGTGGGTGACGGCGTTCGCGGCGAGTTCGGCGACGAGGAGTCCAACGGTCTCGGAGGCCTCGGAGCCGTACGGGAGGCCCCAGCGGTGCAGTTGGTGCTGGGCGAGCCGGCGGGCGAGCCGGGCACCGCGCGGGGTCGAGCTGAAGCGCTGCGCGAACACACGTACGGTGACGGGCGCTTCGCGGGTCACGGGGGAGGTCATGGGGCCAATGTGGCGCCCACCGGAGGGAGTTGCCAGCTCAGAAACCCGTACGCTGCACAGCGTACGGGTTCACGCTCTGGACTGTACTGGTGACTATCAGTGAACCTGGATGCGTTCAGCGCGAGCACACGGGTACGGGAGGTGGCGGGGTGACGGACGAGGTCCCGAAGGGAAGCGAACCGGAGACGTCGGAGAGCCTGAGGGCTTTCGGGGAAGTGGTCAAGGCCTTCCGCAGACGGGCGGGGCTGACGCAGGAACAGTTCGCGCCGCTGGCCGGGTACTCGGCCCCCATGGTCGCCTCGATCGAACAGGGTCGGCGCCTGCCGTCGAAGGAGTTCGTGGACCGCGCGGAGGAGGTGCTGGACGCGTTCGGGGTCATCAAGGCAGCGGCCAAGCACCTGACGCGTAAGGCGGGGCTGGCGAAGTGGTTCGAGGGGTGGGCCGACTTGGAGCCCCTGGCGGTGACGTTGTACACCTACGAGAACCGACTCGTACCGGGCCTGTTCCAGACGCCCGCATACGCCCGGACGCTCTTCGAGGAGCAGATCCCGGCGATGGGTGACGACAAGATCGAGTCGAACCTGGTCGCCCGAATGGAACGGGCGAGCATCCTCACGGAGCGCCCGGAGACGATCTTCAGCTTCATCATCGAGGAGCACGTACTGCGCCGCCAGATGGGCGGCACGGAGGTCATGCGCGAGCAGATCGACCACGTACTCGGCCTCTGCAAGCGGCGCAACATCGACATCCAGATCATGCCGCAGTCACGCGGACACCACGCGGGTCTCGACGGCCCCTTGTGCCTCCTGGAGACCGAGGAGAACACCTGGTACGCGTACTGCGAGGGCCAGGAGACCGGCCAGCTCATCTCCGACCCCAAAGTGGTCAGCATCCTCCAGCAGCGATATGCCAGGATGCGGGCACAGGCTCTGTCCGTAGAAGCATCCGTGGGCCTGTTGCGGGAGATCCGAGGAGCACTATGAGCACCACTGAACTGGCCTGGTTCAAGAGCAGCTACAGCGGCGGCAGTGGCGACAACTGCGTGGAAGTCGCCCTCTCCTGGCACAAGTCCAGCTACAGCGGCGGCGACGGCGACAACTGCGTCGAGGTCGCCGCCTGCCCCTCCACCATCCACGTCCGTGACTCCAAGAACCCGGACGGCCCCCGGTTCGCCGTGGCGCCCGCCGCCTGGACGGGGTTCCTCGCCCAGCTGGTCTGAACCGCGTCTGACAGGATGCGTGCACCCGCCCTCCACCGCACGCGGACGGGCCGGTACACGCACGACGCGAGGAGCGACACTCATGAGCACGACCCCCGGCGACTACCTCTCCGGCCTCTTCTCCCTCGAAGGGCGCACCGCGCTCGTCACGGGCGGCAGTTCCGGCATCGGCCGTGCCATCGCCGGGGCGCTCGCCCGTGCCGGGGCGGGCGTGGTCGTGATGGCGCGCAAGGAGGCGGAGCTGACCGCGACCGTCGACGAGCTGACGGCCGACGGCTGCCGGGCGGCCTGGGTGAGCGCCGACCTGAGCGACCGTACGGGGATCAAGGCCGGCGCGGAGGCGGCGGCGGCGGTCTTCGGGGAACCCGACATCCTGGTCAACTCGGCGGGGATCAACCTGCGTCCGCCGTTCGGTGAGCTGGGCGAGGAGGTCTGGGACACCACGATGACGGTGAACCTGGAGGCGCCGTTCCTGCTGGGGCAGCGCTTCGGCCCCGGGATGGCGGAGCGCGGCTTCGGGCGGATCATCCACATCACCTCGCAGCAGGCGCACCGCGCGTTCGTGCAGAGCGGGGCGTACGGGGTGTCCAAGGGCGCCCTGGAGTCGCTGGCGCGTTCACAGGCGGAGGCGTGGTCGCCGTACGGGGTGACGGCCAACACCCTGGTACCGGGCTTCGTGATGACACCGCTCAACGAGCGCCTGTCGACCGACCCGGAGAAGGTGGCGGCCCTGGCCGCGCGCACGATGGTCGGCCGGAACGGCCTGGCGGAGGACTTCGCGGGCGCGGCGGTCTTCCTGGCGAGCGGCGCGTCGGCGTACGTCACGGGCCAGTCCCTCTTCGTGGACGGCGGCTTCTCGGTCCACTGAGCGGCACCCCCGGCGACTTCTCCGGTCCGGTGAACGGCTGCCCGGCAGCTGCTCCGGTCCGGTGAACGGCTGCCCGGCCCGAGGACGGCAGCCGCTCGAAGTGGTTGTTCGCGAGCCGGCCGCCGTCCTCCAGTGGGGCGCTCAGCCCTCCTCGGGCTCCAGGCGCAGCGAGATCGAGTTGATGCAGTACCGCTGGTCCGTCGGCGTCGGGTAGCCCTCGCCCTCGAAGACGTGGCCCAGGTGGGAGCCGCAGCGGGAGCAGCGGACCTCCGTGCGGACCATGCCGTGGGAGGTGTCGTCGATCAGCTCGACCGCCGTGCTGTCCTTCGGGTCGAAGAACGACGGCCAGCCGCAGTGCGACTCGAACTTCTCGTTCGAGGTGAAGAGCTCCGCGCCGCAAGCGCGGCAGGAGTAGACACCCTTGGTCTTGGTGTCCGTGTACTCACCGCGGAAGGCGGGCTCGGTGCCCGCCTGGCGCAGCACCTGGTACTCCGCCGGGCTCAGCTCCGCGCGCCACTGCTCGTCCGGCTTCTCGACGTCGTAGGCCATCGTTCGTCCACTCCCTCAGTTCGACAGGCGGGCGAGGATCCGCGGACCCAGGTCCGTGACGTCTCCGGCGCCCATGGTGAGAACGAGATCGCCGGGGCCCGCCATTCCCGCCACGGCCTCCGGCACCGAGGCCATGTCGTGGACGGCCGTCACGTCGGCGCCGGCCGCGCGGGCGGCGGCGATGATCAGCTCGCTGGTGATGCCGGGGATCGGGTCCTCGCGGGCCGGGTAGATGTCGAGGACGACGGACGCGTCCGCGAGGGCCAGCGCGTCGCCCATCTCCTTGCCCAGCTCCTGGGTGCGGGAGAACAGGTGGGGCTGGAAGACGACGAGCAGACGGGAGGCCCCGGCGGCGCCGCGCATCGCCTCCAGGTCGGCGGTCATCTCGGTGGGGTGGTGCGCGTACGAGTCGATGACCTGGACGCCCTTGGCCTCGCCCTTGAGCTGAAGGCGGCGGCCGACGCCGGTGTACGCCGTGAGGGCCTGGGCCAGCTCCGCCGGGTCGATGCCGACGCGGGCGCCGGCGACGAGGGCCGCGGCGGCGTTGTGGGCGTAGTGGCGGCCGGGGACGGAGACGGTGAAGGTGTGCTCGACGCCGTCGAGGGAGACCGTCACCTCGCTCTTCATCCCGTTCGGGACGATCTTCAGGATGCGGGCGTCGGAGTCCTCGGTCTCGCCGACCGTGACGACGTTCAGCCCCTCGCGGTCCGCGACGCGGCGGGCCAGCTCGCGGGCGCCGGAGTGCTCGCCGACGACCAGGGTGCCGCCGGGGCGGATCTTGGCGGTGAAGGCCTCGAAGGACTCGTAGATCTCTTCCAGGGAGGCGTAGTTCGCGTGGTGGTCCAGCTCGACGTTGAGGACGATCGCGACCTCGGGGTCGTACTTCTGGAAGCTGCGGTCGCTCTCGTCTGCCTCGGCGACGAAGACGTCCCCGGTGCCGTGCAGCGCGTTGGTGCCGGGGCCCGCGAGGTCGCCGCCGATCGCGTACGAGGGGTCGAGGCCCAGCTCGGTGAGGGCGACCGCCAGCATCGAGGTGGTCGTCGTCTTGCCGTGCGTACCGGCGACGGCGATCGCGCTCAGGCCGTCCATGAGGGAGGCGAGGGCGTCGGAGCGGTGGACCACGGGAATGCCGAGTTCGGCGGCGCGGGCCAGCTCCGGGTTGTCGGCGCGGATGGCGCTGGAGACGACGACGGCGGAGGCGTCGTCGGCCAGGTGCTCGGCGGCGTGCCCGATGTGCACGGTGGCGCCCAGGGCGCGCAGGGACTCGGCGGTCGCCGACTCCTTGGCGTCGCTGCCCGCGACCTTCGCGCCGCGCTGGGCGAGGATCTTCGCGATGCCCGACATTCCGGCACCGCCGATGCCGATGAAGTGCGGCCGTTCCATGGCGGCGGGAATGGCGGGTGCCATGCGGATCTCTCCCCGGGGTGCGTGGTACGTGGAAGTCCCAGCCTAGTGGCTGTGCGCGGGTGACCCCGGCGTGCGCCGGTCCGGGTCCGCGCCCCCTGCACGGGGCGCGGACCCGGACCGGCGGCCCGGCCCGCGGGACGGGCCGGGCCGCTCTCTCCCCCCTACTCGCTGTGGGCGAAGAGCTTGAGCACCGGCACCCCCACCTTGTGGCGGGCCCGGGACGCCCAGTCGCGGTGGAAGAACTCCTCCACGTAGTGCGGGGCGGTGAGCACGATCACCTCGTCCGCCTCCGACTCGTCGACGACCGCCTTCATCTTGGTGAGCGGGTGGTCCTCGACGACCTGGCCGACCGCTTCGCAGCCGGCGTCCCTCAGGGCCTGGAGCGAGTGCTCCAGGGCCAGCTCGGCGGGGACCCTGGCCGCCTTCCCCTCCGGTTCCTCCCCCTCCCGGGTCGCCTCCTTCAGCTCGCCCATGGCGACGTCGTCGATGGCACGCAGCAGTACATCGGCCTGGTCACCACGCGGCTGCATCAGGACGATGAAGGACACGCCCTCGTCGCCGTGCAGGGTGGTGACGAATTCCACGTCGACGGACGTGAGGGGCTTCTCGATCATCAGAACGCTTGTGAACACCTCGGGAGCCCTTCTGCGGAAACCATCCTTCCCCGTGCCCGCACGGGGTCTGCGCAGTAAGTGTGCCCAGCGGACGGTAAGCGGAACAACAAATTCCGCTGATTGTCAGATCCGACGGTAGCGGGTGAAGAGGAAGCCGTCCTGCTCCAGCACGGAAGCCACCTGGAAGCGTGTCGGGACGGCCACCGAGGGGCCCCCGGCGATCCGCTGCGCGCCGCCCGCCGTCATGGTCGGCGAGACCGTCAGACACAGCTCGTCCAGGGCCTCCGCCGCGACGAACTGACCGAGCAGCCGCGGACCGCCCTCGATCAGCTGCCGCCGCAGCCCGCGCTCCGCGAGCGCCGCCACCGCGCGGGCCGGGTCCACCCCGGCGCCGTCGCCCGCCACCAGCACCGCGACCCCCGCGTCCCGGGCGGCCCGCACCCGCTCGACGGGCGCGGCGGCTCCGGTGAGCAGCAGGGTCGGCACCAGCGGCTCGGTGAACAGGGGCAGCGAGAAGTCCAGGCCGAGCGAGGCGCTGACCACGGCGATGGCGGGGGCGGGGCCCTGTCCGGCGGCGGCGCGGCGGGCGGCGAAGGCCTCACGCGCGCGTGCGGGGCGGTAACCCTCCAGGCGTACCGTTTCCGCACCCACCACGACCACATCGGCGAGGCCCCGCAGGGTGCCGAAGATCCGCATGTCCGCGTCGGAGGAGAGCGGCTGGGAGCGCCCCTCGTGCTGGCCGGCCCCGTCGAGCGAGGAGACCATGTTGGCCCGCAGCCAGGCGTTCTTCCCGGCCGGAAGCTCCGGGTAGGCGTAGGCGTCGGCCAGCTCGTCGAGGGACCACTCCCGGTCCCCGGACGCGGTTTCGTGGGCTGTCATGTCCGTCACAGGGAGCAGTCGTCGCATCCTCGCAGTCTGACATGGCGCTTACAGTGGGGAACTGTGTCGACCCGTGCCATCACCGAAGCCGTTTCCGCCTCAGCGGCCCCGCTCTCGCTCTGCTCCCGAGAGCCCCACGTCCCCGCCGACCGCCTCGTCGCGGAGATGGTGCCGCCGCCGCGCTTCGATTCCGTACGGTTCGACACGTACCTCCCTGACCCGAACCAGCCCAGCCAGACGGACGCCGTCAAGGCCCTGAGCACCTTCGCCGAGGGCCTGGGCGGGGCGCACGCCACCGGCGCCGGGAAGCGCCGCTGGTTCGCCCGGAAGCCCGCCGCCCCCACCGGCCCGCGCGGGATCTACCTGGACGGCGGATACGGCGTCGGCAAGACCCACCTGCTGGCCTCGCTCTGGCACGCGACCCCCGCCGAGCCCGCCCTGAAGGCCTTCGGCACCTTCGTCGAGCTGACCAACCTGGTCGGCGCGCTGGGCTTCCAGCAGACGGTCAGGACCCTCGGCGAGCACCGTCTCCTCTGCATCGACGAATTCGAGCTCGACGACCCGGGCGACACCGTCCTCGTCTCCAGCCTGCTCGGCAAGCTCGTCGAATCGGGTGTGGCGCTCGCCGCCACCTCCAACACGCTCCCCGGCAAGCTCGGCGAGGGCCGCTTCGCCGCCGCCGACTTCCTCCGCGAGATCCAGGGCCTCTCCGCGCACTTCCTGCCGCTGCGGATCGACGGCGAGGACTACCGCCACCGCGGGCTGCCCGAGGCCCCCGCCCCGTACACCGACCAGGTCGTCACGGAGACGGCGTACGCGACGCCGGGCGCCTCCCTCGACGACTTCCCGCACCTGCTCGAACACCTGGCCAAGGTTCACCCGAGCCGGTACGGCGCGCTCACCGACGACCTCACCGCCGTCTGCCTCACCGACGTCCAGCCCGTCCCGGACCAGTCGACGGCCCTCCGGCTCGTCGTCCTCGCCGACCGGCTGTACGACCGCGAGATACCCGTGCTCGCCTCCGGACTCCCCTTCGACCGGCTGTTCAGCGACGAGATGCTGAACGGCGGCTACCGCAAGAAGTACTTCCGCGCCATCTCCCGGCTCACCGCGCTCGCCCGCGACGCCAAGGGACTCGTCGCGCAGTAGCTTGGTGGCCGTACCCCAGCGAAAGGGATCCACCATGGCCACCGTGCGTCACGCACACACCGTCTGGCAGGGCGACCTCCTCAAGGGCTCCGGCGTCGTCACCCTCGACTCGTCCGGCCTCGGCTCGTACGACGTCTCCTGGCCCGCCCGGTCGGAGGAGCCGAACGGCAAGACGAGCCCCGAGGAGCTCATCGCCGCCGCGCACTCCGCCTGCTTCTCGATGGCCTTCTCCAACGGCCTGGCCAAGGCCGGCAACACTCCGACGCGGCTGGAGACGAAGGCCGACGTCACCTTCCAGCCGGGCGAGGGCATCACCGGCATCCACCTCACCGTGCGCGGTGAGGTCCCGGGGCTGAGCCCCGAGGAGTTCGCGTCGCTCGCCGAGGACGCCAAGAAGAACTGCCCGGTCAGCCAGGCGCTCACGGGCACGACGATCACGCTCACGGCCGAACTGGCCTGACGCCGGATCACTCCACGCGCCACATGAGGCCGTTGTGGCCCGCATGGTTCACGGTTCACCGCCGTGCGTGATACATACATGCGGGTCACACGTCACACACCTGTCCGCCAGCAGGAAAAGTGGGTTGCCTCATGTCCGCAACACGACGTCAGATCCTCTCCCGCACCGGCGCCTCCGTCGCCGGGATCGCCTTCACCGGCGCACTCTCCGAACTCTTCGCAGGCAGCGCCGGTGCCGCCCCGGGCGTCGGTCACACCGGCCGGGGAGGCTACGGCCCCCTCGTCCCCGACCCCGACGGCCTGCTCGACCTCCCGGCCGGGTTCCGCTACCAGGTGCTCTCCCGGCAGGGCGACCAGCTCCGCTCCGGCGAGGGCCGGGTCCCCAGCAATCCCGACGGCATGGGCGCCTTCGCCGGCCGCCGGGGCCGCGTCCACCTGGTCCGCAACCACGAGAACCGGGTCACCGGGAAGATCGCCGTACCCACCGTCCCCGGCCTCACCTACGACCCGGCGGGCAAGGGCGGCTGTACGGCCCTGGAGCTCGACGGCCGGAACAACGTCCTCGGCGAGCGGGTCGCCATCGCCGGCACCGCCGTCAACTGCGCGGGCGGTCCCACCCCCTGGCGCACCTGGCTGACCTGCGAGGAGACCGAGGACAGGGCCGGGACCAACGGGTACACCAAGGACCACGGCTTCATCTTCGAGGTCGACGGCGCCGACCCGCACCGCACCGGAGCCGTCCCGCTCACCGCGATGGGCCGCTTCCAGCACGAGGCCATCGCGATCGACCCGGCGAGCGGAGTCGTCTACGAGACGGAGGACGCCTTCGAGCACCCCTTCGGCCTCTTCTACCGCTTCCTCCCGGAGAAGCCGCTCGGCGGCACGGGCTCGCTCCGCGCGGGCGGCGCCCTGGAAGCCATGCGGGTGCCCGGCGTCCCCGACCTCTCGGTGGTCCAGGAGACCGGCACCCGCTTCGAGGGCATCGAGTGGGTCCCCGTACCCGATCCCCTGGCGGCCGGGACGCCGGTCAGGCACCAGGACTTCGGCCCCCGGGGCATCACGCACGCCCAGAAGCTGGAGGGCTGCTACTGGGGCGGGCGGGCCGTCTACTTCGTGTCCTCCTTCGCGCGCGAGAAGGACGGCTCCGGCGCCACCCACTTCGGGCAGGTCTGGAAGTACGAGCCGCACCGCCGCCGCCTCACCCTCGTCGTCGTCTTCGGCCCGAGCACCGACGTCCGGCTCCCCGGCGAGTCCCCGGACAACATCTGTCTGGCGCCGGGCGGGGGCCTGATGGTCTGCGAGGACGGCGAAGGGGCGCAGCACGTCTTCGGGGTGAGCGAGCGGGGCGAGGTGTACGCGGTCGCGAGGGGCGCGCAGAACATCGGGACCCCGGACGCCCCGGAGTGGGGCGAGTTCGCGGGCGTCACCTTCTCTCCGGACCGGAGCACGATGTACGTGAACTGCTACACGCCGGGCACGACGTTCGCGGTGACGGGCCCGTGGTGCTGAGCGAGCCCGCGCCGCTGCGGGACCTGCTGCGGGTCCCGGTGGGCGAGCGGATCGACCTCACCGCGTACGACGCCGCCGCGACCCCGGGCGGCCCGGCCGGCAAGGCGGCCGGCCGGGCCGCCACCGCCGCCCTCGCGCCCCGCCTCGCCGGACTCCAGGAACGTCTGTACGCGTCGAGCACGGCGGGCGACCGCCGTCGTGTCCTGCTGGTGCTCCAGGGCATGGACACCAGCGGGAAGGGCGGCACGGTCAAGCATGTGATCGGCCTGTTCAACCCGTCGGGCTGCCGTATCCACGCCTTCAAGGCCCCGACACCGGAGGAGCGGAACCACCCCTTCCTCTGGCGGATCACAAGGGCGCTCCCCGGGCCGGGCGAGATCGGCATCTTCGACCGCTCGCACTACGAGGACGTGCTCATCGCCCGCGTACGGGAGCTGGTCCCGCGCCGTATGCTCGGCCGCCGCTACGGCCAGATCAACCGCTTCGAGAAGTCCCTCGCCGAGGACGGCGTGACGGTGGTCAAGGTCTTCCTCCACCTCTCGTACGAGGAGCAGCGCGACCGCCTCCTGGAGCGCCTGGACAATCCCGAGAAGCACTGGAAGTTCAACCCCGGCGACATCGAGGAACGCGCGCTGTGGCCGGCGTACCGGGAGGCGTACGAGATCGCCCTCGAACGCTGCGCGACGGACGAGGCCCCCTGGTACCTGGTCCCGGCGGACCGCAAGTGGTACCGCAACTGGGCGATCAGCAAGCTCCTCCTGGAACACCTGGAGGCGCTGGACCCGGCGTACCCGCCGGGGGACTTCGACATGGAGGAGTGCCGGGCCCGGCTCCTGGCCACATGAGCGGCCCGGCGGGTGAACCGCCGGGTCCCGTGGGCGCACACGGGTGTCATGACCGCCGAGCCGTCAGCAGATCATCACATTGATCGGTTAACTTCCGGTCGTGAACACTTCTGTACGAAAGTTGGCGGCTCTCGGCCTTCTGGGCGCCGTCCTCGTCGGCTGTGGCAGTGGCGCGGCCGAAACCCCGGCGGCGAAGGCGACGGCGAAAGCGACCGTCGCCGGAACCCCCTCGCCCCGGGCCAGCGCCGCCGCCCCCGGCCCGAAGCCCGCGCGCGTTCCCGCCGCCCCGCCCACCATGGCCCTCGGGCCCGGTGGGCTCACCCCCGTCTACACGCGCCGCGCGAAGGGCGCGGAGAAGGTCGTCGCGCTCACCTTCGACGCCGACATGACGGCCGATC
This sequence comes from Streptomyces sp. P9-A4, assembly GCF_036634195.1. Lineage (NCBI taxonomy): Bacteria > Bacillati > Actinomycetota > Actinomycetes > Kitasatosporales > Streptomycetaceae > Streptomyces > Streptomyces sp. P9-A4. Next base: position 5,950,495 of record NZ_JAZIFY010000001.1, on the reverse strand, counting down.
AGGGGCCCCGGGCCGCCGCGGGCGAGCACTTCGACAACCCCGAACTGATCGCGACCCTGCGCCGCCTCAAGGTGGACGCGACCGTGTTCATGACGGGCCGCTGGGCGGAGGAGTACCCCGACCAGGCGAAGTCCATCGGCGGCGACCCGCGCTTCGAGATCGCCAACCACTCCTACAGCCACTACGCCTTCGCGAACCCCTGCTACGGCCTCCCGACGGTCTCCGGGCCCGACATGGCCTCCGACGTGCAGCGGGCCTTCGACGCCTTCCGCGACGCCGGGGCCGTCAACGTCGTCCCGTACTTCCGCTTCCCCGGCGGCTGCTACGACGACGCCGCCCTGCGCGCCCTCGCGCCCACCGGGGTGACCGCCGTCCAGTGGGACGTGGTCAGCGGGGACGCCTTCGCGAAGGACGCCGACGCGGTCGCCGAGCAGGTCCTCGACGGCGTCAGGCCCGGCTCCCTCGTCGTCATGCACTGCACCCGCAGCGCCGCCCCCGTCACCGAGCGGGCGATCCGCCGGATCGTCCCGGAACTCCGGGCCCGCGGCTACCGCTTCGTGAAGGTCTCCGAGCTGATGAGCCGCTGACCCGGCGCCCTCACTCCAGGCGCGCCGTGGCCCGGCACGCCAGGGCCGCGACCGCCCCCGCCAGCAGCAGCGCGCCGCCGCAGGCCGCCCAGGGCGGGTCGGCGGTCGTCGTGCGGGCCCCCTCGACCAGGGCGGTCATCGCGTGCTTCGCCGGGGAGCCGGTGGTCACCAGCGCGAGCAGCGAACCGAGCACGAGGGCGGCCAGCGACCAGCCGGTGGCCCGGAGGAAGGGACGCGAGGCCAGCGCGCCGACGGCGGCGCCCGTCAGGGCGCAGGCCCCTGCCGCGAGCAGCCCGGCAAGGGCCGCGGCGGTCGCGGTGACCCCGCGCCTGTTCCCGGTCGCCGTCACCACGAGCACGGCGACCGTACCGACCAGAACCGGCCAGGCGGCCCCGGTGAGCAGCGCCGCGAGATGCGCCCGGCCCCGGCCGGCCGCCGCCGCGACCACGGTCCGGGCGGCGGGCGGCTCCTGGGTCAGGCAGATCCGCACGGACCAGGCGGACACCGGGAGCAGCGCGGCGGCGGTGAAGCCGAGCGCGCCGAGCACCGGTTCGCCGGCCTGGACGCCGACGCCGATGAACACCGCGTAGAGGAGCAGCGGCGCCAGCCAGCGCTGGGAGCGGAACAGCAGACCCGACTGGTAGCGCAGGAGCGCCGTCATACCCGTACGCCTTCGGTGCCCAGGTGGTGGACGTGCCAGGACGCGGCGAGCAGCACGCCCAGGAGGGCGTCGGAGTGGGCCGCGTCCACGGTCAGGACGGTGGTGCCGTCGGGGCCGGGGGCGGTCGAAGGGCCGCCGGGCAGACGCCCGGGGAGCGCGCGGCCACCGGAGACGGTGATCAGGACGGGCGGGCGGAGGGACGCGGCCTCCGGTGAGGCGGAATCGCGCCTCGACTCCGGTGAGGCCCAATCGCGCCTCGACTCCGGTGAGGCCCAATCGCGCCTCGCCTCCGGTGCGTCGGAGCCGCGCCTCGCCGCCCGTACGCCTCCGGTCGCGCCCGCGCCGATGGCTTGTACGTCCCCGGCTTCCCGTACCCGTACCCGCCCTTCCCCCACCGCGTACACCGCGTCCGCCTCGCCCGTCAGCCGTCGGGGGTCGTGGTCGACGAAGACGACCGTCGCCCCGGCCGCCAGGCGTTCGCGGACGGCCGTGTCCAGTTCGGCGCGGGCACCCGTGTCCAGGCCGGTCCAGGCCTCGTCGAGGACCAGGAGCGCCGGGGCGGCCAGCAGGGCCTGGGCGACGGCGACCTTCTGGCTGGTGCCCTTGGAGAGTTCCGCCATGGCCGTACGGGCGTGGCCGGCCGCCCCGAAGCGTTCCAGCCACTCCCCCGCCCCGGCCCGCGCCGCCCCCCGGCCGAGGCCCTGGACCCGGCCGAGGTGCACCAGGTAGTCGACGGCCGTGAACAGCAGGGCGACCGGGAAGCGTTCGGGGACGTACGCGGTACGGTCCGGCCGGCCGGTGATCCGGCCCTCGGTGGGCGCGTCGGCCCCGGCGACCAGCCGCAGCAGCGTGGACTTGCCGCCGCCGTTGCCGCCGACGACCCGGACGAGGGCCCCGGCGGGCAGGTCGAGGCCCACCTCGCGGAGCACCCACGGCCCCCGGAGGCCGTGGCGGCGCCCGACCCGCTCCAGCCTCAACCGGCCGAGTTCTTCTGCGGGGTCGCCTCGCTGGGCCGGACCACCACGAAGCCCTGCCCCTCCAGCTTCAGCTGCACCGCCTCGCCGGAGCCGCCGCGCATCATCGAGCCGAGCGACTGGGAGCGGTTCAGCGAGGTGTGCAGGTTCTCGCTCCAGCCGACGACGGCGTCGGTGTCGACGTAGACCGGGGCCTGCGGGGTGACGGGGATGACGATCGGGTTGCCCTCGCAGATCAGGGCGACCTTCCCGTAGCCGGAGAAGACGGAGTTGAAGAGGCCGCCGCCGGTCATGCCGGCGCCCTTCACCGTCCTGATCTCGTAGTGGAGGGTGGGGTCGAAGCAGAGCACGTTCCGGCCGTTGACGGAGAACGCGTCGCCCTGCTCGATCTCGACGATGAAGCAGTTCTGCGCCTCGTGCGCGAACCATGCCTCGCCCTGGCCGCGCACGGCCATCAGCGCCAGGCCCTCACCCGTGACGGCGCGCTTGAGCAGGCCGCCGATGCCCTGGCCCTTGCGCTCGAACTGGAGATCGCCGCGGAAGGCGATCATCGATCCCTGGCGCGCGTGCATCTCGCCGTTGACGGTGTACTTGACCGACTTGGCGTTCTGGAGGGTCATCCCCGGGAAGTCGGAGACCTCGGCGAGGTTCTCGCCGGCGAAAAGATCACTCTTCATGGGGGCATCCTGGCCCGGAAGCCCCGGCTCCCACAAGGATCGCTCGTCACGGCAGTGGCAGACTTGCCGGGTGAGCAGCAACGACACCGATCTCCGCGATGAGAAGCCCCAGTTCGTCCTTCCCCTGGTGGTGCGGATCGAACGGGACGCGCCGCCGTCCCGCACCGACGCCCTGGAGACCGCGGCGCGCGCCGTCCTGGAGATTCTGACCGACGACCGTTCCCTCGGCGAGGGCGAGTGGGCCCAGGTCATGACCGACTGGCAGGACGCCCGCATCCGCAAGGTGGTGCGCCGGGCGCGCGGCGCCGAATGGCGGCGCGCGGGCACCCTCCCCGGCATCACGGTCACGGGGAAGGAAGCGGAGGTACGCGTCTTCCCGCCGGTCCCGCTCGACGGCTGGCCCAAGGACCTGGCCAAGCTCCAGGTGTCCGGCACCGACCTCGACGACCCGGCCGCGCCCGGCCCCGTACCGGACGGGGCGGCGGTCCTGTGGCTCAATCCGGAGCTCGACATGTCGGCGGGCAAGGCGATGGCCCAGGCCGGGCACGGGGCGCAGCTGCTGTGGTGGGCGATGCCGGACGCGGACCGCGCGTCCTGGCGGGACGCGGGCTTCCCGCTCGCCGTGCGCACCGCCCCCGCCGGGGAGTGGCCCGCGCTGACGGCGAGCGGGCTTCCGGTGGTGCGGGACGCGGGCTTCACCGAGATCGCGCCGGGCTCCTGCACGGTGGTGTCGGCTTTCCCGGGCAGGGTGTGACGGGAGAGAACCCCGGGGCGTGACCGGAAGGGATTCACGGGCGTGACCGGATCGGGACCTCTCTCCGTGACCGGATCGGGACCTCTCTCCCTGACCGGAACGGAACCTCAAATCAAGCTCTGAACGTCCCCCTCCCGGGGTTCGAACGTCCCCCACGGGGCCATCAGGTGGGTGACTGAGGACCGAAGGAGGGGGACATGACGGCACTCGGCATCGGCATCGGCTGGCGTCCCGAGATCGCGGAAGCGGTGGAGGGGCTGTCCGGCGTCGACTGGGTGGAGGTCGTCGCGGAGAACATCTGCGCCGGCCATCTGCCCGACTCACTGACCCGGCTGCGGCAGCGCGGCGTCACGGTCGTCCCGCACGGGGTCTCGCTCGGGCTCGGCGGCGCCGACCGCCCCGACCCGGCGCGCCTGGCGGCGCTCGGCGAGAAGGCGGTGGCGCTGGGGGCGCCGCTGGTCACGGAGCACATCGCGTTCGTACGGGCCGGGGGCCCGCTCACCGCGACCCCGCAGCTCGAAGCCGGCCACCTGCTGCCGGTGCCCCGGACCCGGGACGCGCTCGACGTGCTCTGCGAGAACGTGCGCATCGCGCAGGACGCGCTGCCCGTGCCGCTCGCTCTGGAGAACATCGCGGCCCTCATCGCCTGGCCGGGCGAGGAGATGACGGAGGGGCAGTTCCTGGCGGAGCTGGTGGAGCGTACGGGGGTACGGCTCCTCATCGACGTCGCCAATCTGCACACCAACCACGTCAACCGGGGCGAGGACCCGGCACGGGCGCTCGCCGAACTTCCGGTGGAGGCCATCGCGTACGTGCACGTGGCGGGCGGCGTGGAACGGGACGGCGTCTGGCACGACACCCACGCACACCCGGTACCGGAGGCGGTACTCGACGTACTGGCGGACCTGGCCGGCCGCATCACGCCGCCGGGGATCCTTCTGGAACGGGACGACGACTTCCCTCCGGCGGAGGAGCTGGCGGGAGAGCTGGAGGCGATCAGGACCACAACTGGCGTGGGCATGCGTTCCGCCGGGGCGATGGGGGTCCCCCCGGACGAAGTCCGGGAGAAGGTGGGCACAGCCCACGCACACGGGACACGTTCCCCGCTGCCCGCACCCCTGGGAACCGTCGACGCCCCGCTTCTCATCGGCGCGGGCGCCCGCGCCTCAGGCGGCCCGATGCCGAACGCCACCCCCGCCGCGGAGGACGTACCGCAGCCCGCGCAGCGAACCGCCGCACGTCAGCGCGCAGCCGTGGCCCAGGCCGCCCTCCTCTCCGCGCTCGTCGCCGGCACCCCCGCGCCCGAGGGCTTCGACACCCGGCGGCTCGGGGTCCAGAGCCGGGCCCTCGCCGCCAAGCGGGCCGGGGTCGTCGCGAAGGTCGCGCCGGAGCTGCCGGAGATCCTCGGCAAGGGCTTCCGGCCCGCGTTCCTCGCGTACGCCAGGAGCCGCCCCATGTCCGGCGGCTACCGCCGTGACGCGCTCGACTTCGCCGAGCACCTGCTGCTCGCCGACCGCCCGGAGGACCCGGCGGCGCGGCGGCAGCTCACGGAGTGGTGGCAGGACCGTTCCGGCAGCCGCCCGCCCGGCCGCGCGACCCGGCTCGTACGGGCCGCCCGTCACGCCCTCGTACGGAGATGACCATGAACCTTCTGATCGTGCTCATCCACCTCGCGGCGGCCGCCGGCATCGCCCTCGTCATCACCCGGGTCGTCCGCACCCGCGGCGGTCCCGGCGGGCCGGTCCACGACCGGTACGAGGTCGCCTTCCTCAACGGCGGCCCGGCCAGGGTCGTCGACACCGCCCTCGCCGCCCTCCAGGCGGACGGCAGACTCGCGGTCGGCGGCCCCGGCATCGTCGCGATCGTCCGTCCCACCGCGCACGACCCGGTGGAGCGGGCCGTCCTCCAGGAGCACGCCGCCGCCCCGCACGGGGCCCTGCACCACCTGCGGCTGGGGGTGATGCGGCACCCGGCGGTCCAGGAGATCGGCAGCGGTCTCGCGGCGCGCGGGCTGGTGGTGGACCCGGCGACGCGGCGGACCACCGCCCGCTGGTGCGGCATCCTCGCCCTGGCGGCCTTCGCGCTCCTGCCGCTCTCGGTCTTCCTCACGGTGGTCGACTTCGCCGCCGACCCGGAGTTCCGGCTGCCGTTCGTCTTCAAGGTGGCGCCGGTGCTGTTCGCCGCCGTGATCACCGGCGCCGTCTGCGGGTCGATCGCCGGGAAGCAGGTCACCCCGGCCGGCCGCCGCGCGGTCCGCGCCTACGGGCGGGCGCACGGTCATCTCGGGGACATCGGCCATCTCGTGGCCCTGTACGGGCTGCGGGCCCTGCCGGACCCGGTGCTCCGGGAGCAGCTCGTCGCCGCCGCCCGGTTCTACGCGCCGCCGCGCAGGAACCGGCGCGGCGGGCGGCGTTCGCCGAGCCAATTCTCCTCCTCCGACGCGGCCCTCCTCGGGGTGGCGACGGAGTGGTGCGCGACCAACAGCTCCTGCGGAGGCGGCGGCGGAAGCTCCTGCTCGGGCGGCGGCTCGTCCTGCTCGGCCGGGTCCTGTTCCTCCGGCTCCTGCTCGGGCGGCGGTTCGAGCTGCGGCGGTTCCGGGGGCGGTTCGAGCTGCGGGAGTTCCAGCTCGTGTTCGAGTTCCAGCTCCAGTTCGTGTTCCAGCTCCAGTTCGTGTTCCAGCTCCAGCAGCAGCTGAGCGGTGCCTGCGGAGCGGCTGTTCGAGTGGCGGGGCGGCCCGTCCTCCCGATAGAACCGGGTGATGATCTGGGTTCCGCTCCTCCTGGTGGCGTTCGTGGTGGCCGGTGTCGGCTGTACACGGATCTGCCGTGCCTCGCTCGCCGTCGCCCGTCCCCACGAGGCTTCCGGCGGTTCCGGTGAACTCACCGTCGGTGAGGCGGCCTACCTCGCGGGCGGGCCACTGCGGGTCACCGATCTGACCCTGGTGTCACTGCACCGGAAGCGGCGGCTGCTGCTCGCCCACACCGGCTGGGCGACGGTCGTGGACGCCACCGGCCACGGGGGCGAGGGGGACGCGCTGGAGCGGGCCGTGTTCGGGGCCATCGGGCCCGCCGGGCAGTCATCGATCCCCGCCGTGCGTCCGGTGGTGGCCGCCGCCGACGCCGTACGCTCCCTCGCGGACGGGCTCGTCGACCGGGGGCTCGCCGTGTCCGAGGCGGGCCGCCGGGAGGTCGCCGCCGCGCTGCGGGCGGTGCGGGCCGGTTTCCTGCTGAGCCTGGCGCTGGGGACGGCGTCGGCGCTGCTCGTACCGGCCGGCGAACGGGGCCCGGTGCTCGCCGGGTTCGCACTGCCGCTGGCCGGTTCGGGGCTCTGTCTGCTGATCGGCCTGACCGAGGTGTACCCGCACACCCGCTGGGCCTCCCCCGCCGGTCAGCGGCTGCTCGCGGGCCTCTCGCCCGCCGATCCGCTGACGGCCCTCGCGACGCGCGGACCCGCCGTCCTCGAACCGGAGCTGCGGGCCGCCCTGCTGGGCGGGGAGTCAGGGAGAAGGTCCCGGAAATGACGCCGGTGCGGCGCGCGAGACCGCGCGCCGCACCCGGTGCCGGACCCGGTGTCGCTGGAGCGGCGGGCGGTGTTCCCGCCTGCCGTCTGATCTTCCGGGTCGAGGGGTGGCGCACCCGGCCGGGAGCCGGGCCGCCACCAGGTTTCGTACGGCCGTCAGGCCAGGGCCGCCACCAGTTCGGCGACGCTCTTGCGGCGGCCGGTGTAGAACGGGACCTCTTCGCGGACGTGCATCCGGGCCTCGGAGGCGCGCAGGTGGCGCATGAGGTCGACGATGCGGTGCAGCTCGTCGGCCTCGAAGGCGAGGATCCACTCGTAGTCGCCGAGCGAGAAGGAGGCGACCGTGTTGGCGCGGACGTCCGGGTAGCCACGGGCCATCTTGCCGTGGTCGGCGAGCATCCGGCGGCGGTCCTCGTCCGGCAGCAGGTACCAGTCGTAGGAGCGCACGAAGGGGTAGACCGAGACGTAGTCGCGCGCGTTCTCGTCGGCCAGGAAGGCCGGGATGTGCGACTTGTTGAACTCGGCGGGGCGGTGCAGCGCCATGTTCGACCAGACCGGCTCCAGGGCGCGGCCCAGCTTGGTACGGCGGAAGAGGTTGTACGCCTCCTGGAGCTCGTCGCTCGTCTCGGCGTGCCACCAGATCATGACATCGGCGTCGGCGCGCAGACCGGAGAGGTCGTACGTGCCACGGATGGTGATGTCCTTGGCCGCGAGCTGGTCGAACAGCTCCTGGACCTCGTCGGCGTAACCGCCGCGGTCCTCGGGGAGAACGTCGCGCAGCTTGAAGACGGACCACAGGGTGTAGCGGATGACCTCGTTGAGGTCCTTCGCCTTCTTACCGGCGTTCGGGATCTTTTCGGGCGCACTCATACGCCTATTCTCGCCCGTCACAGGGAGTGCCCCGCACCGGGGTCGGTCCTTTTCGACGTGGCGATGATCTCGTCCCCGGCCTTCGCCCCGAACTCCCGGAGGATCTCGTCGGCGGCGCGGTGGGCCGAGGCGACGCAGGCGGGGATCCCGACGCCGTCGTACGCGGCTCCCGCGACCCGCAGTCCGGGCAGCGCGGCGACCGCCTCGCGGACCCGGGCGACCCGGGCGAGGTGGCCGACCGGGTACTGCGGCAGGCCGTCGAGCCAGCGGGTGACCGTGGTGGCGACGGGCCGGGCGGCGAGCCCGGTGGCGGCGGCCAGGTCCTTGAGGGAGGCGGCGACCAGGTCGGCGTCCTCGCGGTGGACCTGCGCCTCCTCGCCGTGGCGGCCCACGGAGGTGCGGAGCACGAACAGGTCGGGGGCGCCGTCGGTGACCCACCGCCACTTCCGCGAGGAGAAGGTGGAGGCCTTGATCGTGTGGCCGTCGACGGGTGGAACGAGGAACCCCGAGCCCGGCAGGTCCGGCATGTCGGAGCGGCGGAAGGCCAGGGTGACCAGGGCCATGGAGGCGTACGCGACGGCGTCGAGTTCGGCGGAGGCGGCGGGCGCGTGCTCGGCGAGCAGCGCGGCGGCGGGCCCGGCGGGGGTGGCGAGGACGACGCCGTCGGCGGTGAGGACGCGGTCGCCGCTGACGACCTGCCAGCCACCGTCCGGGGTGCGGCGCAGCGCGGTCACGGGGGCGTTGGTGAGGATCTCGCCGCCGGCCGCCCGGATCGCGTCCGCGACGGCGCCGGGCAGGGTGCCGACGCCGCCGTCGATGCCGAGGAAGACGGAGCCGCCGAGGCCGGTGGCGGCGCCCGCCGCGTCGGTCGGGACGGTCGCGCCGGCCTGCTGCACGGCGCGGACGGCGGCGGTGAGCGTGGGGTGGGAGCGGGCGGCCTCGAAGAGGGCGGGGACGGCGGCGCGCATCGAGATGCGGTAGGCGTCACCGGCGTACACCCCGCCGAGGAGGGGTTCCACGAGCCGGTCGACGACCTCGTGGCCCATGCGGGCGGCGACGTACGCGCCGATGGCGATGTCCTCGCCGATCTCGGTCGGCGGCAGCTCGCGGTCCTCCCCGATGCGGCGCAGGCCCTCCTCGGAGAGCAGGCCCTCGACGGCGCGGGCGTCGCCGGGGACGCCCATGACGTGGCCCTTGGGCATGGGGACGAGCGCACCCCGGGACCAGACGGACGCGGTGGTGGTGGCGGGGGGCTGGAGGCGGTCGCCGAGGCCGACGGTCCTGGCGAGCTCCACGGCCTCGGGGCGGCGGGCGAGCAGCGACTCCGCGCCGAGGTCGACGGGCGCGCCCGCGATCTCCCCGGCGAGCAGCTTGCCGCCGAGCCGGTCCCCCGCTTCGAGGAGGGTCACCTTGTGGCCGGCGACGGCCAGCCGGTGGGCGGCGGCGAGGCCGGCGATTCCGCCTCCGGCGACGACGACATGGGATCCCGTGGTGTCCGCGTTCATGGGACCACTCTCTCAAATCACCCACGGGCCCCCGCCCGGAGGTCACCGCGACCGCCCGCGCCCGTTCCGAGGCCGGACCGTGACCGCATCGCTACCGCCGGAGGGCAACCCGTCGGGTGGGTCGTACGTCGAACCGGCGACACCTACCACCCCTGGGGGGACTCGATGCGGAACTCACGTACGACGGCAAGAACACGGGTGGCGGCGGGCGCGGCCCTGCTCACCGCCACGCTGGCCCTCACCGGCTGCGGTGCGAGCGGCACCCAGGCGGACGAGGCCGGCAAGCGGGACCTGGGCGCGGCGCGGCCAGCCGACGGCTCCGGGGCCGGGGCGGCGGAGGGCACGACCGACGGCGCTCCGGGAGCGGCGGCGGCGAAGGCCGCGCCGAAGGCCGCCGCGCAGAGCCACGTCATCCGTACCGCCTCGCTGTCCGTGGAGGTCGGCGACGTGACGGAGGCGCTGGCCACGGCCCGTACGGTGACGGCGGGCGCGGGCGGGCACGTCGAGAACGAGACGACGGAGCGGGGCGACGAGGGGTACGTCACCTCCCGCGTCGTGCTGCGCGTGCCGCAGGAGCGGTACGACTCCGTCCTCACCGAACTCGCGGGTTCGGGGAAGCTGCTGGCCCGCAAGGCGGACGCGAAGGACGTCACCGGGCAGGTCGTGGACGTCACGAGCCGGATCGCGACCCAGCGGGCGAGCGTCGCGCGGGTGCGGGAGCTGATGGACCGGGCGGAGCGGCTGTCCGACGTGGTGACCCTGGAGGGCGAGCTGAGCCGCCGCCAGGCGGACCTGGAGGCGCTGCTCGCCCAGCAGGCCTCGCTGAAGGACCAGACCTCGCTGGCGACGATCACCCTGGATCTCACGGAGAAGCGGAAGGAGCCGAAGGCCGCCGCACCCGAGGACGACCGCCCCGGCTTCCTCGACGCCCTCGGCGGCGGCTGGGACTCGCTGGTGGGCGCGGTGGCCTGGGTCGTGATCGTCCTTGCGGCGCTGGCCCCGTGGCTCGCGGTCGCCCTGATCGCCTTCGTCCTGTGGCGTCGGGTGATCCGCCCCCGCCTCCCCCGCAGGGCCGGTGCCGCTCCCGCGCCGCTGCCGGTGCCGCGCCCCGGACAGGCCGGACCGGCGCGGAACGCCGCCGGAGCGGTCATGTCCCCGGCGCCGCCGGAGGCGCCCGGCACCGGCGAGTGAGCCGAAGGGCCGTTCCACCGGCTTCGGTGCCCCGGAGACGCCCAGGACCCCCAGCACCGGCAAGTGAGCCGAAGGGGCGCGCCGGTGGAACGGCCCCGAGCGCGCGGAGCCTCCTGAGGAACGAGGGAGGCGAGCACGGTCGGGGCTGTTCCACCGGCTTTGGCGCCCCGGAGGCGAACGCGCCCAAAATAGGGGGATGAGCGAACGACTGGTGGTCATCGGTGGCGACGCGGCGGGGATGTCCGCCGCGTCGCAGGCGCGCAGGCTCAAGGGGCCCGGGGAGCTGGAGATCGTCGCCTTCGAGCGCGGCCACTTCTCCTCGTACTCGGCCTGCGGCATCCCCTACTGGGTCGGCGGCGACGTCGCCACGCGCGGCGAGCTGATCGCCCGCTCCCCCGAGGAGCACCGGGCCCGCGACATCGACCTGCGGATGCGGACGGAGGTCACGGCGATCGACGTGCCCGGCCGGCGGGTCCTCGCGCGGGACCTGGAGGCGGGGACGGAGTCCTGGACCGGCTTCGACAAGCTCGTGATCGCCACCGGGGCCCGGCCCCGCCGTCCCGCGCTGCCGGGCATCGACGCGCCCGGGGTGCACGGGGTGCAGACCCTGGACGACGGGCAGGCGCTGCTCGACTCCCTGGCGGGTACGCCGGGGCGGCGGGCGGTCGTGGTCGGCGCGGGGTACATCGGGGTGGAGATGGCGGAGGCGCTGCTCAACCGGGGTTACGAGGTGACGGTGCTGACGCGGGGCGAGCAGCCGATGGCGACCCTGGACCCGGACATGGGCCGGCTGGTGCACCGGGCGATGGACGGGCTCGGGATCACGACGGTCGCGTCGGCGGAGGTGACGAAGATCCTGGCCGGCGCGGACGGGAGGGTCCGGGCGGTGGCGACGGACGCGGCCGAGTACCCGGCGGACGTGGTCGTCCTCGGCATGGGCGTGGTACCGGAGACCTCGCTCGCGCGGGCGGCGGGCCTGCCCGTCGGCACGTCCGGCGGGCTGCTCACGGATCTCGCGATGCGGGTGCGGGGCCACGAGGACATCTGGGCGGGCGGTGACTGCGTGGAGGTGCTCGACCTGGTCTCGAACCGGGATCGGCACGTGCCGCTGGGGACCCACGCGAACAAGCACGGCCAGGTCATCGGGGCCAACGTCGGCGGCGGCTACGCGACCTTCCCGGGCGTGGTGGGGACGGCGGTGTCGAAGGTCTGCTACCTGGAGATCGCCCGGACCGGCCTGCGGGAGAAGGACGCCCGCGAGGTGGGGCTGCGGTACGTGACGGTGACGGTGGAGTCGACCAGCCGGGCGGGCTACTACCCGGGGGCCGCGCCGATGACGGTGAAGATGCTGGCGGAGCGGCGTACGGGACGGCTGCTCGGGGTGCAGATCGTGGGCCGGGAGGGCGCCGCGAAGCGGGTGGACATCGCGGCCGTGGCGCTGACCGCCGGGATGACGGTGGAGGCGATGACGGCCCTGGACCTGGGGTACGCGCCGCCGTTCTCACCGGTGTGGGACCCGGTGCTGATCGCGGCGCGCAAGGCGACGGCGGCGGTCCGGGCGGCGGGCTGACACGGCGACGCCTCCGCCCGGTGGGGCGGAGGCGTCGGCCGGAGCGGGTGACCCGTCAGACGGCCGTGCGGGTGTGCACGTACTCGACGAGACGGGACAGGGCGTCCGGGTCCATCGAGGGCATGACGCCGTGGCCCAGGTTGAAGACGTGACCCTCCAGGTCCTTCGCGGCGGCCAGCACCTCGTCGGTCTTGGCCTCGACGACCTCGGTCGGGGCGAACAGCACGGCCGGGTCCAGGTTGCCCTGGAGGGCCTTGCCGGGGCCGACGCGGCGGGCGGCCTCGTCGAGCGGGACGCGCCAGTCGACGCCGACGACGTCCGCGCCGGCCTCGCCCATGAGGCCGAGCAGCTCGCCCGTACCGACACCGAAGTGGATGCGCGGGACGCCGTAGCCGGCGACCGCGTCGAAGACCTTCACGGAGGCCGGCATCACGGAGCGGCGGTAGTCGGCGGGGGCGAGGGCGCCGACCCAGGAGTCGAAGAGCTGGACGGCGGAGGCACCGGCCTCGATCTGCACCTTGAGGAAGGCCGAGGTGATCCCGGCGAGGCGGTCGAGCAGGTCGGCCCAGAGCTGCGGGTCGCCGTACATCATCGCCTTGGTGCGCTCGTGGCTGCGCGACGGGCCGCCCTCGACGAGGTAGCTCGCGAGGGTGAAGGGCGCGCCGGCGAAGCCGATGAGCGGGGTGTCGCCCAGCTCCTCGGTGAGCATCCCGATGGCCTCGGTGACGTAGTGGACGTCCTCGGGGGTCAGGTCGCGCAGCCGGTCGAGGTCGGCGCGGGTGCGGATCGGGTCGGCGACGACCGGGCCGACGCCGGGCTTGATGTCGAGGTCGAGGCCGATGGCCTTGAGCGGGACGACGATGTCGCTGAAGTAGATGGCGGCGTCGACCTTGTGGCGGCGGACGGGCTGGAGAGTGATCTCGGTGACCAGCTCGGGCCGCATGCACGATTCGAGCATGGGGATGCCCTCGCGCACCTTGAGGTACTCGGGGAGGGAACGCCCGGCCTGTCGCATGAACCAGACAGGGGTGTGCGGCACGGGCTCTCGCCGGCACGCCTTGAGGAACGCGGAGTCGTACGTCCGCGACTGCTGCTTCGTCTGCTGGCCCTGCGGGCTGTCCATGGCACTCACGCCCAGAATCTTCGCATGTGGCGGGAAGCCGCTCGTCCGGGCCGGGTGTCCCTCCCTGCGCGAAGGCCCCGTTCCGCCTACTCTTCCCCGCATGGCTGCGGCTCAGGGACATTTTTCCGATCATTCCGACGGCGATCGAGGGACGGACGAAACGGCGGACAGTACGGAGACGAACTCGGTGCCACCCGCGTTCCGGCGCGCGGTGGAGGCCTTGCGTTCGGCAAGGCTGCGGCCCGAGATGGAGATCGATCCGACGAGGCCGCCGCAGCGCCTCGCCCCGTACGCGTACGCGGTGGAGGCGGCCGTCGTGGACGGCGAGGAGGATCTGGCGGACGGCCGGCTGGTGCTGCTGCACGATCCGGACGGCCATGAGGCCTGGAAGGGAACGTTCCGGCTGGTGACCCTGGTCCGGGCGGAGCTGGAGCCGGAGATGGCGGCGGACCCGCTGCTGCCCGAGGTGTGCTGGTCCTGGCTGACCGGGGCGCTGGAGGCCCGGGGACTGGCGTACGGGGAGGCGAGCGGGACCGTGACGATGGCGGGCTCGCACTATTTCGGCGGTCTCGCGGACCGCCGGCCGGCCACGCAGATCGAGATCCGGGCGTCCTGGACGCCGCGCGAGGGTCTGGGCGGGGTGCCGGACACGGGGGCGCACCTGGCGGCCTGGTGCGATCTGCTCTGCCAGATCGCGGGGCTGCCGCCGGCACCGGCCGAACCGGGGACGGCGGGGACGGTATCGGGCGCGGGGGTCGTCTCGTTGCCCCAGCGACGGGGCCCGCAGCAGACCTGAGGGACCAGATCAAGCCACTCTTCGGAGTGTCCGAACGGCGGCCCCGACGCTCCCCTCAGGGGTGACGGTGCGGGGGCCGCTCGTAGGATGATCGATCGCGCGTCCGAATTGCCCTAATTGTTACTCACTAAATCGTGATCTTTCCCTAAAGGCGGGCGGCTCACCTGCCGAAGGAGTCAATGACCCCTTCACAGCACGGGTTCGCCCCCGGCTTCTTCCCCGAGCCGGCTCCGTCCCGCACCCTTCCCCCCAGGAGGCCTGGTGTCCGTTCTCCTCGAGCAGCCCGCAAGCCTGGTCGCCTACCGCCCGAACAAGCCGACGGCCATGGTCGTCGTGGCCGACCCGCGCGTCCGCTCCACCGTGACCCGCCACCTGTGGGCCCTCGGAGTACGCGACGTGATCGAGGCTTCTTCCATCGCGGAGGCACGTCCCCGCGTCGGCAACCCGCGCGACATCTGCGTTGCCGACGTCCACCTGCCCGACGGCAGCGGCCTCACGCTGCTGTCCGAGACCCGTGCCGCGGGCTGGCCCAACGGCCTCGCCCTCTCGGCCGCCGACGACATCGGCGCCGTGCGCAACGCCCTCGCGGGCGGCGTGAAGGGCTATGTCGTCACCGGTACGCGCACCAACATCGGTCACCCCACCCGGCCCGGCGCCGCCCCCATCGGCGCCGCGGCCGCACGGCTCGGCCACCGCCGCCCCCCGGGTGCCCCGAGCCACCCGGGCGGCTACCGCGAGCTCTCCGGCCGTGAGGTCGAGGTGCTCCGGCTCGTCGCGGAGGGCCAGTCGAACAAGGCGATCGGCGTCTCCATGGGCCTCTCGGCCCTCACCGTGAAGAGCCACCTCGCCCGCATCGCCCGCAAGCTGGGCACCGGCGACCGCGCCGGCATGGTCGCGGTGGCCCTGCGGACCGGGATCATCCACTGACGGCAGCCGAAAGGAAGCCCGCGCCTGTCGACGGAACGTTCCGTCGACAGGCGCTTGCCGTTCACCGATACCCTTGACAGGTGACCGACGCCCAAGAGACCGCAGCAGACACAGCACTGCGCACCACCGGGGGCGGCCCCCCGGACGACGATGTCCCTGCGAATGGGCTTCCGATCCCGTTGCTGGAGCCCCGCGAGGGGATTCCGCCCGTCGTCGAGACCGAGGAAGCCCTCGCCGAGGTGATCGCCGCCTTCGCCGCGGGCCGCGGCCCCGTCGCCGTGGACGCCGAGCGCGCCTCCGGCTACCGCTACGGGCAGCGCGCCTACCTCGTACAGCTCCGCCGGGAAGGCGCGGGCAGCGCGCTCATCGACCCGGTCGGCTGCCCCGACCTCTCCGGCCTCGGCGACGCGCTCGCCGGGACCGAGTGGATCCTGCACGCCGCGACCCAGGACCTCCCGTGCCTGCGCGACATAGGCATGCGCCCGACCTCGCTGTTCGACACCGAGCTGGCCGGACGGCTCGCGGGCTTCCCGCGCGTCGGCCTCGGCGCGATGGTCGAGTCCGTCCTCGGCTACGCCCTGGAGAAGGGCCACTCCGCGGTGGACTGGTCCACCCGCCCACTGCCCGAGCCCTGGCTGCGGTACGCGGCCCTCGACGTCGAACTCCTCGTCGACCTGCGCGACGCGCTGGAGAAGGAACTCGACCGCCAGGGCAAGCTGGACTGGGCCCACCAGGAGTTCGACGCCATCGCCTCCGCCCCGCCGGCCCCGCCGCGCAAGGACCCGTGGCGGCGCACCTCCGGGATGCACAAGGTGCGGCGCCGTCGCCAGATGGCGGTCGTACGGGAGCTGTGGACGGCCCGCGACAAGGTCGCCCAGCGGCGTGACGTCTCCCCCGGCAAGGTGCTGAGCGACGCGGCGATCGTGGAAGCGGCGCTGGCCGTGCCCGTGAACCTGGCCGCGCTCACCGCCCTGCCCGGTTTCGGGCACCGGATGGGCCGGCGCCAGCTGGAGCAGTGGCAGGCGGCGGTGGACCGCGCCAGGGCCCTGCCCGAGAGCGAACTGCCGCAGCCGGGCACGCAGGTGGCGGGCCCGCCGCCGCCGCGCGCCTGGGCGGACAAGGACCCGGTCGCGGCGGCCCGCCTCTCGGCGGCGCGCGCGGCGGTGTCGGCGCTCGCGGAGGAGCTGAACCTGCCGCAGGAGAACCTGATCACCCCGGACACCGTGCGCCGGGTCTGCTGGGAGCCGCCGGCCCAGGCCGGCCCGGAGAGCGTGGCGGCGGCCCTCGCGGGCCACGGCGCGCGCCCCTGGCAGGTGGAGCTGGTGACCCCGCTCCTGGTGAAGGCGCTGACGGCGACGGCGTGACACCGCCTCCGGCGCCTCGACGAAAGGGCCCCCGGCACTCCCGCCGGGGGCCTTCGCGCACCCCGCCGCGGATGTGACCTTCGCCGCTTGGCCCCCAGGGGCTGGGCAGCTTGGTTACCCGCAAGTAGCATGGGGGGAGCAAGCGCGCGCTTAGGTGCGCGCCGCAGCAGTGCCATCCCGCACCCTGGAGGAGAGCCATCGTGCCTCGTACCGTCAGGGACGTCGTCTTCGTCGACGGCGTCCGCACCCCGTTCGGCAAGGCGGGCCCGAAGGGCATCTACCACGAGACCCGCGCCGACGACCTCGTCGTCAAGGCCATCAGGGAGCTGCTGCGCCGCAACCCGGGCCTCGACCCCGCGAAGATCGACGAGGTCGCCATCGCCGCGACCACGCAGATCGGCGACCAGGGTCTGACCCTCGGCCGTACGGCGGGCATCCTCGCCGGGCTGCCGCAGTCGGTGCCGGGCTACTCCATCGACCGCATGTGCGCCGGCGCGCTCACCGCCGTCACCTCGGTCGCCGGTTCGATCGCCTTCGGCGCGTACGACGCCGTCATCGCCGGTGGCGTCGAGCACATGGGCCGCCACCCCATGGGCGAGGGCGTCGACCCGAACCCGCGCTTCGTCAGCGAGAAGCTGGTCGACGAGTCCGCCCTCTTCATGGGCATGACCGCCGAGAACCTGCACGACCGCTACCCGAGCATCACCAAGCAGCGCGCCGACGAGTACGCCGTGCGCTCGCAGGAGAAGGCCGCCAAGGCGTACGCCGACGGCAAGATCCAGCAGGACCTGGTGCCGATCTCGGTCCGCCGTACCGACGCCTCCACCGGTGAGACCGGCTGGGGCCTGGTCACCGCCGACGAGCCGATGCGTCCGGGCACCACCCTGGAGTCGCTG
This sequence comes from Streptomyces sp. P9-A4, assembly GCF_036634195.1. Classification (NCBI taxonomy): domain Bacteria; kingdom Bacillati; phylum Actinomycetota; class Actinomycetes; order Kitasatosporales; family Streptomycetaceae; genus Streptomyces; species Streptomyces sp. P9-A4. The sequence continues at coordinate 5,933,081 of NZ_JAZIFY010000001.1, read as the reverse complement.
GCCGGTCTGAAGACGCCGTTCCGCGTCCACGGCAACGTCACCGCGGGCAACGCCGCCGGTCTCAACGACGGCGCCACCGCCTCGATCATCGCCTCCGAGGACTTCGCCCGCGAGCACGACCTCCCGGTGAAGATGCGCCTCGTTTCGTACGCCTTCGCCGGTGTCGAGCCCGAGGTCATGGGCTACGGCCCGATCCCGGCGACCGAGAAGGCCCTCGCGAAGGCCGGTCTGTCCATCGAGGACATCGACCTCTTCGAGATCAACGAGGCCTTCGCGGTCCAGGTCCTCGCCTTCCTGGAGCACTACGGCATCGCCGACGACGACGCCCGCGTCAACCAGTACGGCGGCGCCATCGCCTACGGTCACCCGCTCGCCTCCTCCGGCGTCCGTCTGATGACGCAGCTGGCCCGCCAGTTCGAGGAGAACCCGCAGGTCCGCTACGGCCTCAACACGATGTGCGTCGGCTTCGGCATGGGCGCCACGGTCATCTGGGAAAACCCCCACTGGGAGGGCAAGTGAGCACCACCGCCGAGCTTCTGAAGGGCGCCGCGGAGCTCTTCCCGGACGAGGTCGTCACCTCCGCCCACGTACGGCACTTCGAACTGCCCGCGGGTGCGGGCCGGTTCGCGCTGATCACGCTGGACAACGGCTTCGACCACACCAAGCCGACCACCTTCGGCCCGCAGTCGCTCGCCAACCTGAACACGGCGATCGACCAGGTCGAGGCCGAGGCCGCGAACGGTGAGATCACCGGCGTCGGCATCACCGGCAAGCCGTTCATCTTCGCCGTCGGCGCCGACCTCAAGGGCGTCGAGCTGCTGCGCAAGCACGACGAGGCGCTGGCCATCGGCAAGGGCGGCCACGACGTCTTCAAGCGTCTGTCCGCGCTCGCCGTGCCGACCTTCGCGTACTACAACGGCGCGGCCATGGGCGGCGGTGTCGAGGTCGGTCTGCACTGCACCTACCGCACCGTCTCCAAGGCCCTCCCGGCCTTCTCGCTGCCCGAGGTCTTCCTCGGTCTGGTCCCCGGCTGGGGCGGCTGCGCCCTCCTGCCGAACCTGATCGGCGCGGAGAAGGCCGTCTCGGTCATCATCGAGAACTCGCTGAACCAGAACCGCCAGCTCAAGGGCAAGCAGGTCTTCGAGCTCGGCATCGCCGACGCGCTGTTCGAGGGCGCCGACTTCCTGGAGCAGTCGCTGATCTGGACGGCCTCCGTCCTGAACGGCTCCGTGACCGTCGAGCGCCCCGAGATCGACCGCGGCGAGGGCTGGGACCAGGCCGTCGCCAAGGGCCGCCTCGTCGCCGACTCCAAGGTGCACGGCGCCGCCCCGGCCGCCTACCGCGCCCTCGACATCATCGAGGCCGCCAAGGACGGCGACCTGCAGAAGGGCTTCGACGCCGAGGACCAGGCCCTCGCGGACCTGATCATGGGCGGCGAGCTGCGCTCCGGCATCTACGCCTTCAACCTGGTGCAGAAGCGCGGCAAGCGCCCCGCCGGCGCCCCGGACAAGTCGCTGGCCCGTCCGGTCACCAAGGTCGGCGTCGTCGGCGCCGGTCTGATGGCCTCCCAGCTGGCCCTGCTCTTCCTGCGCCGTCTGGAGGTGCCGGTCGTCCTGACCGACATCGACCAGGAGCGGATCGACAAGGGCGTGGGCTACGTCCACGGCGAGATCGAGAAGCTGCTCGGCAAGGGCCGGATCAACCAGGACAAGGCCAACCGTCTCAAGGGCCTGGTCTCCGGTGTCCTGGACAAGGCCGAGGGCTTCGGGGACGCGGACTTCATCATCGAGGCCGTGTTCGAGGAGATGGGCGTCAAGCAGAAGGTGTTCGCGGAGGTCGAGGCGGTCGCCCCGGCGCACGCGATCCTCGCCACCAACACCTCCTCGCTGTCCGTCTCGGAGATGGCCTCCAAGCTCCAGCACCCGGAGCGCGTGGTCGGCTTCCACTTCTTCAACCCGGTCGCGATCCTCCCGCTCCTGGAGATCGTCCGCGGCGAGAAGACGGACGACGCCTCGCTCGCCACCGCCTTCGGTGTCGCGAAGAAGCTCAAGAAGACCGCGGTCCTGACGAAGGACGCCCCGGCGTTCGTCGTGAACCGCATCCTGACCCGCTTCATGGGCGAGATCCAGAACGTCATCGACGAGGGCACCTCGGTCGAGACGGCCGAGAAGGCCATCGAGCCCCTCGGTCTGCCGATGTCGCCGCTGGTCCTCCTGGAGCTCGTCGGCCCGGCGATCGGTCTGCACGTCTCCGAGACCCTGAACCGCTCCTTCCCGGAGCGCTTCACCGTCTCGCCGAACCTCAAGCGGGTCGTCGAGGCCGGCAAGCGCGGCTTCTACGTCTACAACGCCGAGAACGGCTTCAAGCCGGAGCTCGACCCGGAGGTCGCCGCCCTTCTCGTCCAGGGCGACTCCGTCCTGACGGAGGAGCAGGTCCGCGACCGCGTCCTGGACGCGGTGGCGCAGGAGATCGGCCTGATGCTGGAGGAAGGTGTCGTCGCCGAGGCGCAGGACATCGACCTCTGCCTGATCACGGGCGCGGGCTGGCCCTTCCACCTGGGCGGCATCACGCCGTACCTGGACCGTGAGGGCGTCTCCGAGCGCGTCAACGGCAAGCCCTTCCTCGCGCAGGGCGTGGCGAGCGTCCCGGCGTAACCACCCCTCAGGGCGTACGCGGACGGCCCCGGCACCTTCTCCAGGTGCCGGGGCCGTTCCCGTCGTCCACGGGGGCGTCGGGGGCGCGTGTCACCCTGTCAGGGGTACGCCCCCGACAGGGTGGGTGCGGGTCACCCTATGGAGCGCCAGCCCTCCAGGAGGAGTCCCTCCGCCGCCTTCTGACGGGTGGTGATCAGCTGGGCGCCGCCGACCAGGGCCATCGCGACGAGCCGGCCGTCGAGGCCCCGGGTGAGGACGGTCGCGAGGTCGCCCTGCGGGTCCCCGGTCTCCGACCACGTGATGCCGTCGGCCTCCTGCTCGCTCGGGTAGGCCGCGAGGGCGAGCCGGCCGTCGTCGGACTGCTGGGCGAGGACCGTGCAGTCGAAGCCGTCGATGAGGCAGCGGGTGGCGGCGAGCCGGCCGGTGCCGACCGCGTCGCCGACGGTCGTGGGCTCCAGGGAGCGGTCCGGCGACCAGGCGCGGACCTTGCCCGCCTTGTCGACGTAGAAGAGCGTCACGTGCCCGGAGGGGCCGGTCACGGTCGCGAGGGTGCCGAAGGTGACCTCGGCGGGCAGCACGTCCTGGCGGACCGGGCGGGCGCCCGGCTCCTCCTGGACGTAGCGGAGCAGGCCCTTGTCGGTCGTGGTGAGGAGCTCGACGCGCCCCTCTCCGTTGACGGCGGCGACCGGGGAGGGGTCCGTGCCCGAGCCGTGCAGGTCCCACCAGGGGTGCCAGCCGCCGGCGTCCTTCTGGGCGCGGACGCTGAGTCCGCCGCCGCCGTTGCGCATGAAGACATGCGCGCGGCCCTGGGCGTCCACCGCGACGGTGGGGTTGCCCGTCCACCGCCACTTGCCGTTGGAGTGGCCGATCGAGCGCCAGGGGGCGGCCGGGCGGCCGGTCTGGAACTGGACGCTGTGGACCAGCTCGACGTGTCCTTCGCCCCCGGTGGTGGGGCGCACGCCGACGAGGTGGACGTAGCGGTCGGCGCCCTGGCCGACCGCGAGGAAGGGGTTGAGTCCGTCGCCGCCGAGCGAGTCGGGGCCGCTCCAGCCGCCGTCCGGCCGCTCGGTCCAGCGCAGCACCTCCCCGTCCCGTGGCAGGTAGGCGCTGAACCTCCCCTCCTCTCCTCTGGTCAGCCAGGCGCCTTGGAGCAGGGGGGCGGTGGCGCCGTGGGTGCGGGCAGCGGGGACCTGGGATCGATTCGCCATGGGGGGGATCCAGCACTCCGGTGGTCGGAAGGAGTTCGGGTACGAGCCGACTGTAGTCGCCCTCCCGAACCCCGCCTTCCGCGCCTGCGGCAACGGCCGCTCAGTACCGGGACTCCCCGCCCGCCCGCCCGAGCCGACTGTGACCGCGCCCGTACAGGAAGTACACGACGAAGCCGATCAGCATCCACACGGCGAAGCGGAACCAGGTCTCGCCGGGCAGGTTGAGCATCAGCCAGACCGAGGCGGCGATGGAGAGGATGGGCAGGAAGGGCACCCAGGGGGTGCGGAAGGCGCGCGGCAGGTCGGGGCGGGAGCGGCGGAGCACCATGACGCCGACGGCGACCACGACGAAGGCGAAGAGCGTGCCGATGTTCACCAGGGTGGCGAGTTCGTTGATGCTGGTGAAGCCGGCGACGACGGCGATGATCGTGCCGAGCAGGATGGTGGGCCGGTAGGGGGTCCTGAAGCGCGGGTGCGTCTTGGAGAAGAAGCGCGGCAGCAGGCCGTCGCGGCTCATCGCGAAGAACACCCGGGTCTGGCCGAGGAGCAGGATCAGACAGACCGTGGTGAGGCCGATGGCGGCGCCGAAGCTGATCACTCCCGCGTAGAAGGGGTGTCCGGCGGCCTTGAAGGCGTCGGCGAGGGGGGCGCTCACGGACAGCTCGGTGTAGTGCTGCATACCGGTGACGACCAGCGCGACGGCCACGTACAGCACGGTGCAGATGAGGAGCGAGCCGAGGATGCCCCGGGGCATGTCCCGCTGCGGCAGCTTGGTCTCCTCGGCGGCGGTGGCGACGACGTCGAAGCCGATGAAGGCGAAGAAGACGACGGAGGCGGCGGTGAAGATGCCCATGACGCCGAAGTTGGTCGGCTCGTAGCCGAACATCAGCTGGACCAGCGGTTCGCTCCAGCCGGAGCCGCCACCGGGCGGGGTGACGGCCGGCGGGATGAAGGGCTTGTAGTTGTCGCCGACGATGAAGAACAGACCGGCGACGATCACGATCATCACCACGGTGACCTTGATCGCGACGACGACGGTGGTGATCCGGGCGGAGAGCTTCATGCCCAGGACGAGGACCACGGTGAGCACCAGGACCAGCAGGAAGGCCAGGATGTCGAAGGTGCCGCCCGGGATGTCGGGCCCTTCGAGCGCGGCCGGCAGATGCCAGCCGATGTTGTCCATCAGGGATCTGACGTAGCCGGACCAGCCGACGGCGACCACCGCCGTGCCGAGGGCGAACTCCAGGACCAGGTCCCAGCCGATGATCCAGGCGGGCAGCTCGCCGATGGAGGCGTACGCGAAGGTGTACGCCGATCCGGCCACCGGCACCGTCGAGGCGAACTCGGCGTAGCAGAGGGCGGCCAGGGCGCAGACGATGCCGGCCACGACGAAGGCGAGGGCGGTGGCCGGCCCGGCGTTCTCCTTGGCCACCTTGCCGGTCAGGACGAAAATGCCGGTGCCGATGATGACGCCGACGCCGAAGACCGTCAGGTCCCAGGCCGACAGGGACTTCCGGAGCGCGTGCTCCGGCTCCTCCGTGTCGCGGATCGACTGCTCGACGGACTTGGTCCGGAACAATCCCGTGTTGGCGCGTGGCCGCTGGTCCGTGCTCACGTCGTACCTCCCTGCCAGGGGACTGCCCGTCCTGTGGTCAGAATGCACGCGAAAGGGCCGGTCGGCACTCCGAAGAGTGAGCCGACCGGCCCAAGGGTGACGCGGGGTGACGGGGTGTCCGTCAGTCGCGGGCGGGCTCCACCGCCTGCGCGCTGTTCTCGAACCGACCGTCGAGCCGCGAGACCAGACCGGTGACCTGGCGGGCGACATCGGGGGCGGTCAGGCCGATCTCTGCGAGCACCTCGCCGCGCGAGGCGTGGTCGAGGAAGCGGGGCGGGATGCCGAAGTCGCGCAGCGGCACGTCGACGCCCGCGTCGCGGAGCGCCTGGGCGACGGCGGAGCCGACACCGCCGACGCGGCTGTTGTCCTCGACGGTGACGACGACCCGGTGGCGCTCGGCGAGCGGGGCGAGGGCCTCGTCGACGGGCTTGACCCAGCGCGGGTCGACGACGGTGGTGGAGATGCCCTGACGGTCGAGCAGGTCGGCGATCTCCAGGCACATGGGCGCCAGGGCGCCCACGGAGACCAGGAGGACGTCGGGCCGGTCCGAGCCGGGCTCGCGGAGCACGTCCATGCCGCCGACGCGGCGCAGGGCGGGGACGGCGGGGCCGACCGCGCCCTTGGAGAAGCGGACCACGGTGGGGGCGTCGGTGACCTCGACGGCCTCGCGCAGCTGGGCGCGGACCTGGTCGGCGTCGCGCGGGGCGGCGAGCCGCAGGCCGGGGACGACCTGGAGGATCGACATGTCCCACATGCCGTTGTGGGAGGCGCCGTCGGTGCCGGTGACACCGGCCCGGTCCAGGACGAAGGTGACACCGCACTTGTGCAGGGCCACGTCCATCAGGACCTGGTCGAAGGCGCGATTGAGGAAGGTCGCGTACACCGCGAAGACCGGGTGCAGTCCGCCGGTGGCGAGGCCGGCGGCGGAGACAGCGGCGTGCTGCTCGGCGATGCCGACGTCGAAGACCCGCTCGGGGAAGGCCTTGGCGAACTTGTCGAGGCCGACGGGCTGGAGCATGGCCGCCGTGATGGCGACGATGTCCCCGCGCTCCTTGCCGAGCTTCACCATCTCCTCGCCGAAGACCGAGGTCCAGTCGGCGCCGGAGGAGGCGATGGGCAGGCCGGTGTCGGGGTGGATCTTGCCGACGGCGTGGAAGCGGTCTGCCTCGTCCTGGAGGGCCGGCTGGTAGCCGCGGCCCTTCTCGGTGAGGCAGTGGACGATCACGGGGCCGCCGAAGCGCTTGGCGCGCGTGAGGGCGGACTCCAGGGCCTCGATGTCGTGGCCGTCGATGGGGCCGACGTACTTGAGGCCGAGGTCCTCGAACATGCCCTGCGGGGCGATGAAGTCCTTGAGGCCCTTCTTGGCGCCGTGCAGGGTCTCGTAGAGCGGCTTCCCGACGACCGGGGTGCGCTCCAGGATGTCCTTGCCGCGGGCGAGGAAGCGCTCGTAGCCGTCGGTGGTGCGCAGGGTGGCCAGGTGGTTGGCGAGGCCGCCGATGGTGGGCGCGTAGGAGCGCTCGTTGTCGTTGACGACGATCACGAGCGGGCGGTCCTTGGCGGCGGCGATGTTGTTCAGCGCCTCCCAGGCCATGCCGCCGGTGAGGGCGCCGTCGCCGATCACCGCGACGACGTGGTCGTCCTTCTTCAGGACCTCGTTGGCCTTGGCGAGGCCGTCGGCCCAGCCGAGGACCGTCGAGGCGTGCGAGTTCTCGATGACGTCGTGCTCGGACTCGGCCTGCGAGGGGTAGCCGGAGAGGCCGCCCTTCATCTTGAGCTTCGAGAAGTCCTGGCGCCCGGTGAGGAGCTTGTGGACGTAGCTCTGGTGGCCGGTGTCCCAGAGGACCTTGTCCTTCGGGGAGTCGAACACGCGGTGCAGGGCGATGGTCAGCTCGACCACGCCGAGGTTGGGCCCGAGGTGCCCGCCGGTCTTGGAGACGGCGTCCACGAGGAACGTCCTGATCTCGTCGGCCAGCTGGTCCAGCTGTTCCGGGGAGAGCCGGTCCAGATCTCGCGGTCCCCTGATACGGGTCAGCAGAGCCACCCGTGCCTCCTTGCGTTTGAGCTGGTCGAGCTTGCCGATTTGTCGAGTCTAATGTTCCGTCCTGGATCGCGGGCATCGGGCCGGGGAGTGAGGCGTCACCCTCACGGCCTACATGTCGCTGATCTGTACGGCTCTGTACGCGCGCGTGCACTGGTCCGGACGCGCCGGTGCACTGCCCCGGACGCGCCGGAGCCCGGCACCGGTTTCACGGTGCCGGGCCGGTGTGACGGGCGTTACGCGCGTCCCGCCGTCTTCTGTGTGCGGCGGGAGACCGAGTCGATGATCACGGCGATGAGCAGGACCGCTCCGGTGATCATGTACTGGATCGCGTTCGAGGACAGGTTCATCTGGTTGAGGCCCTGGACGATCGACTGGATGACCAGGATGCCGAGGAGGGCCGACCAGACCTTGCCGCGTCCGCCGAACAGGGACGTACCGCCGATGACGGCCGCCGCGATGCACATCATCAGCTGGTTGCCGCCGCCGAGGGAGCGGTCGGCTCCGCCGGTCGCGGAGGCGAGGAACAGGCCGCCGATGGCGCCCATGGTGCCGGAGATCATGAAGACCGAGACCCGGATCCACGAGACGTTGATGCCGGCGCGGCGGGCGGCCTCGATGCCACCGCCGACCGCGAAGACCTGGCGGCCGTACGTGGTGCGGCGCAGCACGAAGTCGGTGACGAGGAGGATCACCAGGAAGATCACCAGGGAGAGCGGCAGGCCCTGTTCCTGGTTGAAGCCGTACGCGGCGACGAGGACCAGGACCGCGAGGACGGCGGTGCGCAGGATGATCTCGCTCTGCGGGCGGTGCGGCAGCTCGGCGGCCCTGCGGCGGCGGGAGTCGCGCAGCTGGGCGAGGTAGAAGGCGGCGACGACGACCACGGCGAGGCCGTAGGCGGCGGCGACGTCGGAGAAGTAGTACTTCGTGAGGTCGCCGACGAAGCTGCCGATCGGGGTGGGGATGGTGGAGCGGTCGCCCATCACCCAGGTCTGGAGTCCGGCCCAGCCGAGGAAGCCCGCCAGGGTGACGACGAAGGCGGGCACGCCGATCTTGGCGAAGACCAGACCGTGGAAGGCGCCGAGCAGGGTGCCGGACAGGATGCCGAGGAGGATCGCGAGACCGTCCGGCATGTCCGTGCCGAGGACGCCCCAGACCGCGCCCGCCAGACCCGCGACGGAGCCGACGGCGAGGTCGATCTCGCCGAGCAGCAGCACGAAGACGATGCCTACCGCCATGATGCCGGGGCCGACCGCGTACAGCGTGATCTGGTCGAGGTTGTACGAGGTGATGAAGTTGCCGGTGAGGGCCTGGAAGACGATGCCGATGACGATCAGGCCGACGACGACGGGCAGCGAGCCGATCTCACCGGAGCGGATCTTGCGCTTGAACTCCTCGACGTAACCCTTGAAGCCCTGCTCGCGCACGAGGAGGCGGGGGTCGACGGCGGGGATCGCGGCGGCGGCCGGGGCCTCCTCGCCCGTCCGGGGATCGGGCACGGCGGCCTGGTCGCTCGCGGTGGGAGGGGTCTTGCTCACTTCGCTACCTCCGCGTTGCGGGCCTGGCGGCGGGTCACGGCGTTGTCCGTGGCACCGGTGATCGCGGCGATGATCTCTTCGTGCGTGGTGGTGGCCACCGGGAAGGTGCCGTTGTTACGGCCCAGGCGCAGCACGGCCACGGTGTCGGCGACGGCCTTCACATCGGCCATGTTGTGGCTGATGAGGATGACGCCGAGGCCCTGCTCGCGCAGCCGCTCGACCAGGTCGAGGACCTGGGCGGTCTGCTCGACGCCGAGGGCGGCGGTCGGCTCGTCGAGGATCACGATCTTGGGGTCGCCGACCAGGGCGCGCGCGATGGCGACGACCTGCCGCTGGCCGCCGGAGAGGGCGGCGACGGGGATGCGGACGCTGGGGATGCGGATGGAGAGGGTGGAGAGGAGGTCCTTGGCCCGCTTCTCCATGGCGACCTCGTCGAGGACGCCGCCCTTCTTGATCTCGCGGCCGAGAAACAGGTTGGCGACGACGTCGAGGTTGTCGCAGAGGGCGAGGTCCTGGTAGACGGTCGCGACACCGAGGTTCTGGGAGTCGTGCGGGCGCTGGATCTCGACGCGCTCGCCCTCCCACTCGATGACGCCCTCGTCGATCGGGTGCACGCCGGCGATCGTCTTGACCAGCGTGGACTTTCCCGCTCCGTTGTCGCCGACGAGTGCGACGACCTCTCCTGCGTGGACTTCGAGATCGACACCGGAGAGGACCTGGACCGCTCCGAACCGCTTGAAGATCCCACGCAACGCCAGCACGGGCGTCTGGGACACGTGAACCAACTCCTTCGCCGCCCGCGGGCGGCGGCAATGGCGCGCCGCCTGTGCGGCGCCGAAGTTTCGAGGGGGGCTGGGCTCGTCCGGCCCCCGGACCGACAGCGGGGTCTGGGTCGGCCGGGGGCCGGACGGGCTTGGGGGACGGATCCGGGCGTCGTGCGCCGGCCTTGTTACCGAGGGTCTTCACCCTCTGTACTCGGGGCCGCGGCGCCCGCTTCGGGGGCGCTCCTGCGCGGATCCGTGCCGCCGGGCCCTCGCGGGGCCCGACGGGGGTCGGCCTGGACTACTTCACGCCCAGCGCGGCGCACTTGGCGGCGAGGTCCGAGGTGCAGAGGTCGGCGGCCTTGTAGATGCCGTCCTGGACGACCGTGGACTGGATGTTGGTCTTGTCCACCACGACCGGGTCGAAGAGCGTCGACGGGACGCCGTCGGTCGTGCCCTGGGCGCCCAGGTCCTTGCCCTGGAGCAGGTTCACCGCGAACTTGGCGGCCTCGGGAGCCAGCTGGAGCGGCGACTTGTAGATGGTGAAGGTCTGCGTGCCCGCGATGATCCGCTGGATGCCCGCGACCTCGGCGTCCTGGCCACCCACCGGGATGCCCTTGATGCCGGCGTTCTCGAGGGAGGTGATGACACCGCCGGCCATGCCGTCGTTGGCGGAGTAGACGGCGTTGATCTTGTCCTTGCCGACCGAGGAGATCGCGGCGGACATCTTCTCGCCGGCGATCTTCGGGTCCCACTCGCCGGAGGCCTCGTAGGCGATCTTGCCGACCTTGCCGTCGAGGGCGGTGTGGGCGCCCTTCTTGAACAGACCGGCGTTCGGGTCCTTCTCGTCGCCGTTGATCATCACGACGTTGGCGGTGGCGGCCTTGGTGCCGAGGGCGGCGAGGAGCGCCTTGCCCTGGATCTCGCCGACCTTGTTGTTGTCGTGGCTGACGTAGGCGTCGGCGCCCTTGACGGCACGGTCGTACGCGACGATCTTGACGCCCTTGGCCTTGGCGTCCTTGACCCAGCCCTCGGCCTTGGTCGCGTCGACCGGGTCGAGCGCGATGACCTTGATGCCGTCGGCGATCAGCTGGTCGAACTGCTGCTTCTGCTTGACGACGTCGGAGACCGCGTTGTTGTACACGACCTCGCAGTCGCCGCACGCGGCCTTGACGGCCTTCTCGAACTGGGGCTTGTCCAGGGCCTCGTAGCGCGAGGTCTTGTTCTCCGGAAGGAGCAGGCCGATCTTGGTCGAGCTGCCCTTGTCCGCGCTGTCGTCGCCGCCGGCCTTGCCGCAGGCTGCGAGCGAGAGGGCCATCGAGACCGCGGCCGTTGCTATGACGGCACGACGCGTCACTGCGTTCATGTGGGTTTGCCTCCCTGACGTGGCCGCGACATTGCGGCCGAGGTGGCACGAAGTCAACTCGGCTGCAACGTTGCCGTCAAGAAGTAAATTCTTAACGAGATGACAACGGTGGTGTTCGTTATCTAAGTGAAGGCAAGACGCGAGGCCGGACCCGCCGTCGGCAGGGCGCTCTCCAAAAGGGTCGAATCGCCCATCTCGCTCAGTACGAGGGCGAGGGCGCCCAGTACCTCGGCGCGGCCGCCCAAGGCCCCCTGGACCAGCGAGAGCTGCCGGGCGGCACTGGGGATCGCGTACCGCGAGACGGAGTCCCTGATGGGCGTCAGGACCAGCTCCCCGGCCTCCGCGAGGTCGCCGCCGAGCACCACCCGGCTCGGGTTCAGCAGGTTGCAGAGGTTGGCGATGCCACTGCCGATGTGCCGCCCCACGTCGGCGATCACCCGACGGCAGCCGGGGTCGCCCTCCCGGGCCAGCCGGACGACCTTCTCCATGGTCAGATCGGGGCCGTGGCCCGGCTGGAGCAGCGGCAGCACGTACCGGGCGGCGGTGAAGGTCTCCAGGCAGCCCCGGTTGCCGCAGCGGCAGACCGGGCCCGACTCGTCGAGCGTGATGTGCCCGATCTCGCCCGCGGTGCCGCCGGGCCCCCGGTAGACCCGCCCGTCGATGACGAGCCCGGCTCCGACGCCGCTGGCCACCTTGATGTACGCCAGGTCCTTGACGCCCCGCCCGCTGCCCCAGACCAGCTCGCCGAGCGCGCCGAGGTTGGCGTCGTTGTCGACGTGCACCGGGACGCCGAGCCGGCCGGACAGCTCCTCGGCGGGGTTGATGCCGCTCCAGCCCGGCAGGATCGAGGTCGACCCGAGCGTGCCGGAGGAGACGTCGATCGGTCCCGGTACGCCGAGTCCGACGCCGATCACCTTGTCCCGGCCGATGCCGGTGGCCAGGATCAGCCGGTTGACCAGCTGTTCCGCCCGGTCGAAGCCCTCGGCGGCGGAGGCGTCCACGTCCAGCGGCTCGGCCTCCTCGGCGAGCACCTGGTGGGCGAGGTTGCCGACCGCGACCCGGAGGTGCGTATGGCCGAAGTCGACGCCGATCACGATGCCCGCGTCGCCCGAGAGCGAGACGCTGCGGGCCCGCCGGCCGCCCGCCGAGGTGGGCGTGACATCGACGGTGCCGCCGTCCTTCAGCTCCCGGACGATGTTGGAGACCGTGGCGGCGGACAGGCCCGTCGTCCGGGCGATCTCCGCCTGGGTGAGCGATCCGGCCATGCGCACCGCCCGGACGACCCGTTCGAGATTGGCCCTGTGCAGCGACGTCTGCGACCCCGGAGTCTCCATCGACTCACTCACTCCCACCGTTATCTCCAACATGTGAACCCTAAGGGGACGCTTTCGGCTCGCTCCCCGTCAAGACCTTGAGTGGCGGACGGTACTCCGTCACACGGTGTGACGGAGCGCCGAAGGGCCCCCGCGCGCGGTGCGCCGGGGGCCCTTCGGGCTCTGCGGGAGGGGCCTGCGGGGCCCCGGAGGTCACTTCACGGCGCCGGCCGTCAGACCGGCGACCACCTGCCGCTGGAAGATGATGTACGCGGCGAGCACCGGGAGCATCGCCATCACCAGGCCGGCGAAGAGCCCCGACCAGTCACCCTTGTAGCCCTGGCTGACGGCGAGCTGGACCAGGCCCTGCGAGAGCACCTTCTTCTCCGGCTCGGTGTTGAGCACGGTCGGCAGCAGGTACTGGTTCCACTGGCCGAGGAAGTTGAAGATGCCGACGCTGATGAGGCCCGGCTTGGCCATCGGCAGCATCACCTGGAAGAAGGTCCGGGTGTGCGAGGCGCCGTCCACGAAGGCCGCTTCCGCGACCGAGGTCGGCAGGGTGCGGAAGAAGGCCGTGAGGAAGAAGACGGTGAACGGCAGCGAGTACGCGATGTAGACCACGATCAGGCCGTGCAGCGTGTTGAGCAGGGCCATGTTCTGCATCACGTAGAACAGCGGCACCAGCGCCAGGATGATCGGGAAGCTCATCCCGCCGATGAAGAGGAAGTAGATGAAGCGGCTGCCCGGGAAGTCGAAGCGGGCCAGCACGTAGGCCGCCATCGAGCCGAGGAGCAGGGTGCCGATGAGCGAGCCGCCGACCACCAGGATCGTGTTCAGGAAGTAGTCGCTCATGTGCGCTTCGGTCCAGGCGCGCGACCAGTTCTCGAAGTGCAGCTTGTCGGGCAGCGACCACGGCGAGGTGAAGATCGCCTTGTCGGTCTTGAAGGAGGTCATGACCGCCCAGAGCAGCGGCGTGACGACCATGATCGCCCAGATGATCAGGACGCCGTGCGAGAAGACGTTGAGGGTCGCGCCCTCACTCTTGGACTCCTTGCGGGGCGCGGGCGCCGTCGTCCTGGTGACCGCGGGTCCCGGGCCGCCGGGCCCGCCGGGGGTCTCGACGCCGGTGGTGGCAGTGTCGGTCGTCTTCATCAGAACTCCAGCCGCTCGCGCCGGCCCAGCTTCGTCACGACGGCCGCGAAGGCCAGCGTGAGGACGAGGAGCGCGACACCGATGGTCGTTGCGTAGGCGGCCTGACCGTCCCGGAACGCCTTCTGGTACACGTACAGCGGAAGGACGATGGTGGAGTAGTCGGGCCCGCCGCCGGAGGGACCGACGGTCATGATCTGGACGACGGCGAAGGATTCCGCGCCGAGCGCGAGGATGCCCATGTAGATCCAGCCCGACTGCACGGTGTCCCAGAGCAGCGGCAGCGTGATCTTGAAGAACGTGGTGAACCGGCTGGCGCCGTCGAGCAGGGCGGCTTCGTAGAAGTCCCGCGGAATGGACGCCATGCCGGCCGAGAAGAGGACGACGAAGAATCCGACGGTGGACCAGACGAGAACCACCATCACGCAGATGAGTGCGAGGTCCGGATCGCCGAGCCAGTCGGGCTGGATGCTGCCGAGGCCGACACCCTTCAAAACGGAGTTAATGGCTCCGCTATTGGGGTTGTACGCGAACTGGAAGAGCAGCGCCACGATCGCGATCGACAGCACCTGCGGGAAGAAATAGACGATCTTGTAGAAAGATGATCCGCGCACACCCGCGATGGCGGCACCCCTGCGGCGCCGACCGCCGACATTCAGCATGAAGGCGAAGAAAAGTGCGAGGCCGACGGTCACCAGCGGCAGCACCAGCGCGAGGATCAGACTGTGCTGGAACGACTTCCAGAAGATCTCGTCGTCCAGCATCCGACTGTAGTTGTCGAATCCGACCATCCCGAATTCGGGACTCAGCCCGGTCCAGTCCGTGAACGAGTAGTAGATCGACTGGATGAACGGCCAGATGACGAAGAGCGCGTAGAGCGCGAGGGGGGCCGCCAGGAACCCCACGATGAAACGGTACTTGCCGTGTTGCATTTCCTACCGACCCCGATCTTTCCCGCGCCAGGCGCGCCGCTGCTGCCGCGCGCGAAGTGGCCGGGGCCCGCTCCCGGTCGGCGGGAAGGGGCCCCGGCACTGTCCCACTAGTGCTTGTAGTGCTTGATCGAGGAGTCCTTGGCCGCCTCGTCGGCGTACTTCTGGATCTTCTTGATCGTCTCGGCCGGGGTCGCGCGGCCGGCCATCATCTCGCCGATGCCGGCGACGCCGATCTTCTCCTTCTGGAGGGCGACGTACCAGTCCTGCAGGCGCGGGTTGACGACGTTCTGGCCGGCCTTCTCCAGGGCCGCCACACCGGACTTGAGACCCGGGGACAGCTCGATGCCGTCGGTGCCGCCGTTGAGGGCCGTCAGGGACTTCACGGACTGCGTGAAGTTCTTGGAGGACGACTCGCTGAGCATGATGCGCAGCTGCTCCATGCCGCCCTCGGCGTTGGCCGCCTTCGCCGGGACGATGAAGGGCTCACCGCCGGCCGCCCAGATGGTGCCGAACGGCAACTTGTCCGAGGCGTCGATGCCGGTCGGGGCGGAGACGGACAGGCCGAAGTCGGCCGGCATGGTCTTCGCGGCCTCGTTCTCGACCCAGGAGCCGTTCGGGATGAACAGCGCCTTGCCCTCGGTCCAGGCGGTCTGCGACTGGATGTGGTCCAGGCCGGGCGTGCCCTTGAGGATGTAGCCCTTCTGGACGAGCTCGTAGTACGCCTCGAAGCAGGCCTTGACCGCGGGGTGCTCCCAGGCCTTCGGCTCCAGGTTGTCGATGGCGTCCAGGACCTCGCGGCCACCGACCTTGCCGATCATCGGGTAGAGCGAGAACGGGACGTAGTACGGGTGCTTGCCCGCGTACGTCCAGCCCGCGATGCCCTTCCGCTTGGCCTTCTCGCAGACGGCCAGCATCTCGTCCCAGGTCTCGGGGTACTTCGCGTCGAGCGAGTCGAGGAGCTTCTGCGAGTACCAGACGCCGTAGACGGTGTAGGCGTAGTTGAGAATCCAGCACTGCTCGCCGTCGAACTGGCCCATCTCGACGATGCCGGGCCGCAGGGTGTCGCGGACCTTCTTGGACGGGTCGTCGACGGACGGCGCGTCGAGGAGCGGGGTGAGGTCAGCGAGCTGCTTCTGGCCGACGAGGACACCCATGTCCATCTGCTCGGCGCCCGAGTTGTCGATGAGGTCCGGCGGGTTGCCGCCGTTGAAGCGGGGCTGGAGCGTGGTGGTGATCTTCTGGGTGGGGGTGAACTTGACGGTCGCCTTGGGGTAATTGGTCTCGTAGACCTTGACCGCGTCCTTGGCGTACTGCTGTCCGAATCCGCCGTCGAAGAGGACGAAATCGAGCGGTGCCGACTCGTTCACCCCGAGCGGGTTCTTTTCGGACTTCGTGCCCTTCTCGACCTTTCCGTTGCCACCGCTGTCACTGCTCGCACATGCGGAGAGGAAGCCCATCGTCGGTACGGAGATCAGACCGATAGCGGCAGAACGCTTGATCAGATCGCGACGGCCAAGGCCCTCATTGGTGTGTGCGGAGGTGGATCCCATGCTCAAGTCCTCGCCTTCATTCAGGACTCAGGCGGTGTACCGGTCGCCCGTACTCGCTCGCCACAGGCGAAGGGCCCCGCCACCGCGGTCATTTGCAGCCGGGTCGTGCAGGCGTCGGGCCGTCGTGTGATGGAAACGACTGACTGGACGCCGACAGGTATAGTCCACTTCCCTTCACCTGAGCAAGATCGTAAGCAGGTTTCGACGGCCATCTTTCCCGAGTTGAGACCTCCGGGATAAGCAGGCGCGATCTGCGGCGTTTCGTCCAAGCATTGGCTTCGCAACACTCTTGACAGCACCTCAGAACTACCCGTACTGGAGGCACGACACGACGCTCTCCCCCGCACGTGAACACGAACGAGGCAAAGCAGACATACAGCCGGGATCGAAACAGTTGTGTCACAGACCCCCTGCCCGGTGAAGGTTCTGTAAGGGCGATCCGGGATCATAGAGGTCCCACCGCTTCCCTCCTTCGCGACGGACGCGCGGTGGGACCTGCCTCATTCCACTCGGATCTGGAGTACTACGTGGCCAAGTCTTCTGGCCTGAAGCGCACGGGCTTCCTGTCCCGCGTCACCGTCGCTGCGATCACCGCCGCCCTCGTGGGCACCACCACGGCCGCGGTGGCGGCCGAGACGCCCGGGGCGTCCGCCAAGGCCGTCGGCGCCACCCAGGCGGCGCCCCGCGCCACCACCTTCGCCGCGACCACGGCCTCGGTCACCCCGACCAACGCCCTGTACGGCGTCAACAACGCCGGCGACATCTACGGGTACGGCCTCACCGGCTCCGGTGGCCTCACGGCCTCCGAGAAGACCGGCTACGGCTTCCAGTACAAGAAGTTCGTCACCCAGGCGGACGTCAACAACAACGGCGAGTCGGACGGTGTCTGGTTCGTCGAGAACAACCGCCTGTACTACGGCCCCTGGAGCCAGGACCGGCGTGACCTCGGTGGCGGCTACGGCGTCTACAACCGCCTCTTCTCCCCCTCCAACATCGGCGGCGGGACCGCGGACGACCTGCTCGCCCGCGACAGCGCCGGCGTGCTGTGGCTGTACCTCGGCTACAACAACGGCACCATCGCACCGCGCATCAAGGTCGGCGGCGGCTGGAACGCCTACACCCAGATCACCGGCAAGGGTGACCTGTCGGGTGACGGCAAGGCCGACATCGTCGCGCGCAACGGCTCGGGCGTGCTGTACCTCTACAAGGGCACCGGCAACTACAAGGCGCCCTTCTCCGCCCCCATCCGCATCGGTGGCGGCTGGAACACCTTCAACAACCTGCTGTCCGTCGGCGACATGAACTTCGACGGCATCGCGGACCTGGTGGCCCGCGACGCCGCGGGTGCCCTGTGGCTGTACAAGGGCACGGGCAACGCCGCCGCGCCCTTCCACACCAAGGTCAAGATCGGCACGTCCGGCTGGAACGGCTTCAAGCTGATGTTCTGACCGTCCCCACGGCAACACGAAGGCCCCGCTCCTCTTCCGAGGAGCGGGGCCCTTTTCGTGCTACCGGATCCGGAGGCGTCAGCCGCGGATCAGGTTGCGGAGCACGTACTGCATGATGCCGCCGTTGCGGTAGTAGTCCGCCTCACCGGGGGTGTCGATGCGGACGACCGCGTCGAACTCGACACCGGTGTCGGTGGTGACCTTGACCGTGCTCGGCGTGGTGCCCTCGTTCAGCTCCGTGACGCCCGCGATGGAGAAGGTCTCCTCGCCGGTCAGGCCGAGCGAGTCGGCCGTCTGGCCGGCCGGGAACTGGAGCGGCAGGACGCCCATGCCGATGAGGTTCGAGCGGTGGATGCGCTCGTACGACTCGGTGATGACGGCCTTGACGCCGAGGAGCGCGGTGCCCTTGGCGGCCCAGTCGCGGGACGAGCCGGAGCCGTACTCCTTGCCGCCCAGGATGACCAGCGGGGTGCCGGCGGCCTGGTAGTTCTGCGAGGCGTCGTAGATGAACGACACCGGCGCGCCCTCGACGGTGAAGTCGCGGGTGAAGCCGCCCTCGGTGCCCGGCGCGATCTGGTTGCGCAGGCGGATGTTGGCGAAGGTGCCGCGGATCATGACCTCGTGGTTGCCACGGCGCGAGCCGTAGGAGTTGAAGTCACGACGCTCCACACCGTGCTCGGTGAGGTACTTGCCGGCCGGGGTGTCGGCCTTGATGGCACCGGCCGGGGAGATGTGGTCGGTGGTGACCGAGTCGCCCAGCTTCGCCAGCACGCGGGCGCCGGCGATGTCGGTGACCGGGGTGGTCTCCATCGTCATGCCCTCGAAGTACGGGGGCTTGCGCACGTAGGTGGACTCGGTGTCCCACTCGAAGGTGTTGCCGGTCGGGATCGACAGCGCCTGCCACTGGGCGTCGCCCGCGAAGACGTCCTGGTAGGACTTGTTGAACATGTCCTCGCCGATGGCGTTGGCGACGACGTCGTTGACCTCGGCCTCCGACGGCCAGATGTCGGCCAGGTAGACGGGCTTGCCGTCCTGGTCGACGCCGAGGGCGTCCTTGGTGATGTCCACCTTCATGGAGCCGGCGAGGGCGTACGCGACGACCAGCGGCGGGGAGGCCAGGTAGTTCATCTTGACGTCGGGGTTGATACGACCCTCGAAGTTACGGTTGCCCGAGAGCACCGAGGTCACGGCGAGGTCGTGCTCGTTGACGGCCTTGGAGACCTCCTCCGGCAGCGGGCCGGAGTTGCCGATGCAGGTGGTGCAGCCGTAACCGACGAGGTTGAAGCCGACCTTGTCGAGGTACGGGGTGAGACCCGCCTTGTCGAAGTAGTCGGTGACGACCTTCGAGCCCGGGGCGAGGGTGGTCTTGACCCACGGCTTGCGGGTCAGGCCCTTCTCCACGGCCTTCTTCGCGACGAGCGCGGCGGCGACCATCACGTAGGGGTTCGAGGTGTTGGTGCAGGAGGTGATCGCGGCGACGGTGACGGCACCGTGGTCGATCTCGTAGGTCGAGCCGTCGGGGGCGGTCACCAGGACCGGCTTCGACGGGGCACCGTTCGGGTGGTTCGCCGGGGCGTCGGAGGCCGGGAAGGACTCCTTGCCCACCTCGTCGTCGTCCGCGACGTAGTTGCGTACGTCGACCGCGAACTGCTGGGCGGCGTTCGCGAGGACGATGCGGTCCTGCGGGCGCTTCGGGCCGGCGATGGAGGGGACGACCGTGGAGAGGTCGAGCTCCAGCTTCTCGGAGAAGTCGGGCTCGGCGGCCGGGTCGAGCCAGAGGCCCTGCTCCTTGGCGTACGCCTCGACGAGCGCGACCTGCTGCGCGGAGCGGCCGGTGAGCTTGAGGTAGCTCAGGGTCTCGCCGTCGATCGGGAAGACCGCGGCGGTGGAGCCGAACTCCGGCGACATGTTGCCGATGGTGGCGCGGTTCGCGAGCGAGGTGGCGGCGACGCCCTCACCGTAGAACTCGACGAACTTGCCGACGACGCCGTGCTTGCGCAGCATCTCGGTGATCGTGAGGACCAGGTCGGTGGCGGTGGTGCCGGCCGGCAGCTCGCCGGTCAGCTTGAAGCCGACGACGCGCGGGATCAGCATGGAGACCGGCTGGCCGAGCATCGCGGCCTCGGCCTCGATGCCGCCGACGCCCCAGCCCAGCACGCCCAGGCCGTTGACCATGGTGGTGTGCGAGTCGGTGCCGACGAGGGTGTCGGGGTACGCCTGGCCGTTGCGGACCATGACCGTACGGGCCAGGTGCTCGATGTTCACCTGGTGGACGATGCCGGTGCCCGGGGGGACGACCTTGAAGTCGTCGAAGGCGGTCTGGCCCCAGCGCAGGAACTGGTAGCGCTCCTTGTTGCGGCCGTACTCCAGCTCGACGTTCTCCGCGAAGGCGGAGTTCGTGCCGAACTTGTCGGCGATGACGGAGTGGTCGATGACCATCTCGGCCGGGGAGAGCGGGTTGATCTTCGCCGGGTCGCCGCCGAGCGCGGCGACGGCCTCACGCATGGTGGCGAGGTCGACGACACAGGGGACGCCGGTGAAGTCCTGCATGATCACGCGGGCCGGCGTGAACTGGATCTCCTGGCTCGGCTGGGCCTGCGAGTCCCAGTTGCCGAGGGCCCGGATGTGGTCGGCGGTGATGTTCGCGCCGTCCTCGGTGCGGAGCAGGTTCTCCAGGAGGACCTTCAGGCTGTAAGGGAGGCGCGCGGAGCCCTCGACCTTGTCCAGCTTGAAGATCTCGTACGACTCGTCGCCCACGCGCAGCGTGCTGCGGGCGTCGAAGCTGTTCGCCGACACGACAGTCTCCTTCATCAATGTGCGCGTATTACCGCCATGCTGCCGCCACGACTCCTCGCCGATCCGCTAAGGTAAGGCTTAGTTAGGTAACCCTTACCAGGAGGGCGGCCACGGTGCGCCGTAAGCAGTTATCTCGATGTCGAGATAACTCTAGTGCATCCCCGCCGCGTGGTCATGCCCGGATCCCCCGCGCCGCCGGGGAATCCGCTCGGCACCCGTACGGCCGCCGACGCGTTGCCGGGCCCCCGGGGGCCGTCGACGATCGGAGCATGTTCAGTGGCGCGCATGTGATCCTCTACACCCAGGACGCGGAGGCCGACCGCGCGTTCCTCAGGGACGTCTTCGGCTTCGAGCACGTGGACGCCGGAGGGGGCTGGCTCGTCTTCCGGCTGCCGCCCGCCGAGGTCGCCGTGCACCCCACGACGCACGAACCCCGGCACGAGGTCTACCTCATGTGCGAGGACCTCACCCGGACCCTGACGGAGCTGGAGGACCGGGGCGCCGAGATCTCACGCGCCATCACCGAGCAGCGCTGGGGCCTGCTCGCGGCCGTACGGCTGCCGAGCGGCACCGAACTCCCCCTGTACGAACCGCGTCACCCCACCGCGCTCGGCCTCTCACCCTGACGGCCCACCCCAACGGCGAGTGTCATCTCATATCTGAGATAACGTGACGCCATGGCAGACGACTACCTCGTACGCATCGGCAAGCTCATCCGTGACGCCCGTCAGCACCGGGGCTGGACACAGACGCAGCTCGCCGAGGCACTGGCCACGAGCCAGAGCGCCGTCAACCGGATCGAGCGCGGCAACCAGAACATCAGCCTTGAGATGATCGCCCGGATCGGCGAGGCCCTCGACAGCGAGATCGTGTCCCTGGGCTACGCGGGACCCATGCACCTCCGGGTCGTCGGCCGCCGCCGGCTCTCCGGCGCGATCGACGTCAAGACCAGCAAGAACGCCTGCGTCGCGCTGCTCTGCGCCTCCCTCCTCAACAAGGGCCGCACCGTCCTGCGCCGCGTCGCCCGCATCGAGGAGGTCTTCCGGCTCCTGGAGGTCCTGGGCTCCATCGGCGTCCGCACCCGCTGGATCAACGACGGCGTCGACCTGGAGATCGTGCCGCCCGCCGAGCTGGACATGGAGTCCATCGACGCCGAGGCCGCGATCCGCACCCGCTCGATCATCATGTTCCTCGGCCCGCTGCTGCACCGCATGGACCGCTTCAAGCTGCCGTACGCCGGAGGCTGTGACCTCGGTACGCGCACCATCGAGCCGCACATGATCGCGCTGCGCCGCTTCGGCCTCGAGGTCACCGCCACCGAGGGCATCTACCACGCCGAGGTCGAGCGCTCGGCCTCCCCCGACCGCCCGATCGTGCTGACCGAGCGCGGGGACACGGTCACCGAGAACGCCCTCCTGGCGGCCGCCCGCCACGACGGCGTGACCGTCATCCGCAACGCCTCCTCCAACTACATGGTCCAGGACCTGTGCTTCTTCCTGGAGGCGCTCGGCGTACGGGTCGACGGGATCGGCACCACCACGCTGACCGTGCACGGCGTGCCCCAGATCGACGTGGACGTCGACTACTCCCCCTCGGAGGATCCGGTCGAGGCGATGAGCCTGCTGGCCGCGGCGGTCGTCACGGAATCCGAACTGACCATCCGCCGGGTCCCGATCGAGTTCATGGAGATCGAGCTCGCGGTCCTGGAGGAGATGGGCCTCGACCACGACCGCTCGGCCGAGTACGCGGCGGACAACGGCCGCACCCGCCTGGTCGACCTGACGGTCCGCCCCTCCAAGCTGGAGGCGCCGATCGACAAGATCCACCCGATGCCGTTCCCCGGCCTGAACATCGACAACGTCCCGTTCTTCGCGGCCATCGCGGCCACGGCCCAGGGCAAGACCCTCATCCACGACTGGGTCTACGACAACCGCGCGATCTACCTCACCGATCTCAACCGCCTGGGCGGCCGCCTCCAGCTCCTGGACCCCCACCGCGTCCTGGTCGAGGGCCCCACCCGCTGGCGCGCCGCCGAGATGATGTGCCCCCCGGCCCTCCGCCCGGCGGTGGTCGTCCTCCTCGCGATGATGGCGGCGGAGGGCACCTCGGTCCTCCGCAACGTCTACGTCATCAACCGCGGCTACGAGGACCTGGCGGAACGCCTGAACTCGATCGGCGCGCAGATCGAGATCTTCAGGGATATCTGAGCCTTCGGCGCACGAACGGCCCCCACCCCCTCCTCGGGGTGGGGGCCGTTCGCGTCACACAGCCGTCCGTTGTCTCACCTGGTCCAGAAGAAGTCCTGGTACGCGGCGGTTCCCGTGCTTCCGTAGTGGCCGATCGCTCGGACCCACAGGTCGCAGGGGCCGGCGTAAGGGACGGACGCCTGTATGCGGGCGGTCTCGCCCGTCGTCCTGTGCCGGCCGCCGTCCGTGCAGGAGAAGCTCCACTCGTAGCCCGTGATGCCCTTGCCCCGGTCCGCGTCCGCCGGCTTCACGTCGACGACGACGGCGATCCGGACGTCCTGGACGACGGTCAGACTGGGCGCGGACAGCGGCGCCGTCAGGACCGGGCGGTCGCGGACGGTCTCGGCCGTGGCGGACGGGGGGCCTTCGTTGCCGTCGGCGTCCAGGGCCACCACGTAGTAGTACGCGCGGCCCAGCGGTGCGCCGCGGTCGGTGCCGGTGAAGGTGTACGGGGCCGTGGTGTCGACCGGTGTCCAGGCGGACGAGGTGTTCGAGCGCCGGTAGACGCGGTAGCCGGTGACGGCGTCCGGGCCGCCGGGGCGGAACGTTATCTCGTTGTGGAGGTCGCTCGGCGCGGCGCGCTCCATCAGAGGCGCGGGGACGGCGGCCGGCGTGGGCCGGCTGGTGCTCACCTCCGTCGCGGCCGAAAGGTTGCCGTAGTGGTCGACGGCGCGGACCTGGTAGACCGTCTCGGCGCCGGTCTCTGCGAGGACGTCGTGGTACGAGGTGCCGGTGACGTGCTCGGGGCCGTCCGGGTCCTCCTGGCCGGCCGGCGCCGCGAACACCTCGTAACCGGCGGTGTCGGTGGTGGCCGGGGCCGTCCAGGTGATCCGGTTGCCCGCGGTGGTGCCCTGGGCGGTGAGGCCGGTGACCGGGGCGGGGGCGGTGGTGTCGGGGGCGCCGGTGGTGGCGGTCGCGGAGTACGCGGAGAGGTTGCCGGCCGTGTCGCGGGCGGCGATCCGGTAGTACTGCTGCTGATGGAAGTCGGCGGTGAGGTCCCGGTAGGAAGCCGCGCCGGCGAGGGACTCGACGACGGTGGTCCAGGGTCCGGCCGGGGCGGCGGCGCGCTGGACGCGGTAGGTCGCGGCGCCCGAGGGCGCCGTCCAGCGTACGGTCACCGCGCTCGCCGAGACCGCGGCGGCGACGCCGGACGGCACGGCGGGCGGGGTCCGGTCGACGGTGACGACGGACAGGTCGGCGGTGCCCACGGACTCGTGCGCCGCGCGGTCGACGGCGCGGAGCTCGTAGACGAAGGTCTCTCCGGTGGCCGGGGGCGTGTCGGTGGCGGTGGTGGTGGCGTTGCCGGTGATGACCACCGGACGGGCGGGGAAGGTCTGTCCGGCGAGGCGTCGGTAGACGCGGTAGCCGGCGAGGTCCATCTCCTTGTTCTTCGCCCAGGCGAGCCGGGTGCGGCCGGTGGTCCGGTCGTACGCGACGGCGAAGCCGGCCGGGGTGAGGGGCCGGACCTTGTCGACGGTGGCGGCGGTGCGAGGCAGGTAGGAGAACTTGACGTCCGCCGTCCCGGTCCAGTTCGCGAAGTCGACGCGGAGGGTGTGGCGGCCCTGCGGGATCGTCAGGTTGACCGTCCCGGCGCGGACGGTGGCCAGGTCCGTCCACACGCTGTACTTGCGGACGCCGTCGAGGTAGACACGGACGCCGTCCCGGGCGGCCACCGACAGCGCGAAGGGGCCGCCGGAGCCGAAGTCGCGGGTGACCGTCCAGCGGACGCCGAACCGGTCCCGGGGCAGGCCGTAGGCGGGGGCGCCGGTCCAGCTCTCGGCGACGGCGCTGTCGCAGTCGACGCGCTTCGGGGTGCCGGTGAAGGTGGTGTTGGCGAAATACTCCCGCTTGAACAGCGGGGAGGCACACGTCACCGCGGCGGAGGCGGTGGGTGCGGTGGCGAGGAGTTCGCCGGCCGCGGCGAGGACCAGGGTGGTGGCCACCGCGGTCTGTCGGGCAGTTCTCATGCGTTCCTTCGGTCGTGATCCTGCACATGTCATAGGACATGCGTGATCAAGACCGTCGGGAACGAGCCATGGTTGTACGGGACGGGGGGCGAACCGATTCCGGCGACGGCGTTCAGCCCCCCGGCATCACTCCCGCGCCGCCCTTCAGCCGTTCGATGTCCGAGGGGCGGACCTTGATGACGAAGAGGGCGACCAGGGCGCCCAGTACGGCGAAGACGGCCGCCGTGACGAAGCCGGCGGAGACGCCCGAGGTGAGGACCTGGTCGCTCCAGGGGGGTGGGAGCTGGCCCGTCTGGGCGAACTGGGACTTCTCCAGGGGGCCCGCCTGGGCCAGGAAGGCGGGGACCTGGGTCTCCGCCTCGTTGCGGCTGGCCGTGCCGAAGACCGTCACCAGGATCGACAGGCCGAGCGAACCGCCCACCTGCTGCATGGCGTTGAGCAGGCCGGACGCGGCGCCCGACTCCCGTGGTTCGACGTTGGACAGGGCCATGATGGTCAGCGACACGAACATCAGCCCCATGCCCAGGCCGAAGACGAGGAGCGGGCCGAGGATGCTGCCCAGATAGGTGGAGTCCACCTTGGTCCGGGTCAGCCAGGAGAGGCCCACCGCGGTGAGCAGCGAGCCCGTCACCATGAAGGGTTTCGGGCCGAACCTCGGCAGCAGGTTGGACGTGAAGCCGGCGCCGACCGCGATGATCGCGCTGACCGGCAGGAAGGCCAGACCGGTCGTCAGTGGGCTGAATCCCAGCACCTCCTGCACGAACAGGGTGAGGAAGAAGAACATGCCGAAGATGGCCGCCGCCAGGCAGAGCATGATGACGTAGGTGCCCGAGCGGTTGCGGTCGGCGAACATGTGCAGGGGTGTGATCGGCTGCCGGGAGCGCCGCTCGATCAGGATGAACGCGGCGAGCAGCACGACCGCCGCGGCGAACGAGCCGATCGTGTAGGGGTCGCGCCAGCCTTCCTGCGCGGCCCGGATGAAGCCGTACACCAGCGCCACCATGCCGAGGGTGGAGGTGAGCGCACCGGCGAGGTCGAAGTGGCCGGGGTGCCGCTCGGACTCCTTGACGTGGCGCGGGGTGAGGAAGGCGATGACCAGCGCGATGGGGACGTTGACGAAGAAGATCCAGCGCCAGTCGAGCCACTGCACCAGCATGCCGCCCGCGACCAGGCCGATCGCGCCGCCGCCGGCCGAGACGCCCGCGAACACACCGAAGGCCCGGTTGCGTTCCGGGCCTTCGTCGAAGGTGGTGGTGATGAGGGACAGCGAGGTCGGCGAGGCTATCGCGCCGCCGACGCCCTGCAGCGAGCGGGCGGCGAGAAGTTGCCATTCGCTCTGCGCGAGTCCGCAGAAGAGCGAGGCGAGTCCGAAGAGCAGGACACCGAAGATGAAGACCCGGCGGCGGCCGAGGATGTCGCCCGCGCGCCCGCCGAGGAGCAGCAGACCGCCGAAGGTGAGGGTGTAGGCGTTGACGACCCAGGACAGGCTGGTGGTGGAGAAGTCCAGCGCGGTCTGGATGTGCGGGAGCGCGATGTTCACGATGGTGATGTCGAGGACCACCATCAGCTGACAGGACGCGATCACGAACAGGGCGATGCCCTTGCCGTCGCCGCCCTTCCTCGGGGTGGCGGCCGGTGCCGGTGTCGTCGGCTTGGGTGTACTCATGTGGCGCCTCTGGTCCGCCTGGTGAGTGAGCCGTGGGCCGGTCAGTCCACCTTTCGACATTAAGCCTCACCCGTACGGGTGACCAGTTGATCATCGGGGCCCCGCAGGTCAGGCGTGGGCCGGCCCCCGTTCAGCCGTGGGCGGGCTCGTCCAGGACCGCGAAGCCGTCGAGTTCCACCCGGGCCTGTTCGTCCCAGAGGCGTACGACTCCGATCACGGCCATCGCCGGATAGTCGCGGCCCGCCAACCGTCGCCAGATCCGGCCGAGTTCGTTGGCGTGGGCGCGGTAGTCGTCGACGTCGGTGGTGTAGACGGTGACGCGGGCGAGGTCGGCGGGGGTGCCGCCGGCGTGGCGGAGGGCGGTGAGGAGGTTGCCGAGGGCGGTGGTGAACTGCTCGGTCAGGGTGTCCCCCACCACCGCGCCCCCGCTGTCGAGGGCGGTCTGTCCGGCGAGGAAGACCAGCCTGCCGCCGGTCGCGGTGACGGCGTGGGAGAAGCCGGTGGGCGGGGCGAGTTCGGCGGGGTTGTGCCGGTGCAGGCTCATGGGGACGGCTCCTCGCGATGACGTGCGTACAGCTCCTTGGCGATGATCGTGCGCTGGACCTCGGTGGCGCCCTCGTAGATCCGGGGTGCGCGGACCTCCCGGTAGAGGTGTTCGAGGAGGTGGCCGCGTTGCAGGGCGCGGGCGCCGTGGAGCTGGACGGCGGCGTCGACGACGTACTGGGCGGTCTCGGTGGCGAGCAGTTTGGCCATGGCGGAGCGCCGGGGCACGTCGGGGTCGCCGTCGTCGTAGGCGGTGGCCGCCGCGTAGACGAGCAGGCGGGCGGCCTCGGTACGGGTGGCCATCTCGGCGATCCGGTGGGCGACGGCCTGGAGGTCGGCGAGGTGGCCGCCGAAGGCGGGGCGGCCGGCGGTGTGGGCGAGGGCGGCGTCGAGGGCGGCCTGGGCCATGCCGACGGCGAAGGCGCCGACGCTGGGGCGGAAGAGGTTGAGGGTGTTCATGGCGACGCGGAATCCCCGGTCGGGTTCGCCGAGGAGGTCCTCCGGGCCGACGGGGACGCCGTCGAAGGTGAGGGTGCCCAGGGCGTGCGGGGCGAGCATGTCGAGCGGCTCGCCGTCGAGGCCCGGCCGGCCGGCGGGGACGAGGAAGGCGGTGACGCCCCGGGAGCCGGCGCCCGGGGTGGTGCGGGCGAAGACGGTGGCGAAGTCGGCCTCGGGGGCGTTGGAGATCCACTGTTTCTCGCCGTGCAGGTGCCAGCCGCCGTGTCCGTCGGGGACGGCTTCGAGGGCGAGTGCGGCGGCGTCGGAGCCGGCGCCGGGTTCGGAGAGCGCGAAGGCGGCGACGGCCCGTCCGGAGGTGACCTCGGGGAGCCAGCGGGCCCGCTGGGCCGGGGTGCCGAAGGCGGCGACGGGGTGGCCGCCGAGGCCCTGGAGGGCGAGGGCGGTCTCGGCCTCGGTGCAGGTGCGGGCGAGGGATTCGCGCAGGAGGCAGAGTTCGAGGGCACCGGCGTCGAAGAGCCGGGCGATCAGCCCGAGCTCGCCGAGGGCGGCGACGAGAGGGCGGTTGACCCGGCCGGGTTCGCCCTTGTCGGCGAGGGGCTTCAGGCGGTCGGCGGCGAGGCCGCGGAGCTCCGCACACCAGGTGATCTGTTCCGGTTCGAGCGAGAATGCGGGCATGCGGTCCCTCTCCGGCTCCCTCGGGCGCCCCGGCGGGAGCGCCGTCCGGCGCGTTTCCTTCCCCGCGCCCTCGGGTGCCCTTGCCGCTTGTCGCGAACAGTTGACTGCCGTCACCAACACGATACGCTCGTGAGGCGACGGGCGACCCCACCTCGACAGGGGGACGGACTCATGGAGCTGACACCCTCGGCCCACCTCGACACCTTCGCCCGCGACCGGCTGCCACCGCCGGAGCGGTGGCCCCGCCTCCTCTTCGACCTCCCTGAGCTGGTGTACCCCGACCGGCTCAACTGCGGGGAGGAACTCCTCGACCGCACGGTGGAACGCCTCGGCGCCGACCGGCCCGCCTTCCACGACGGCGAGGGCGGCGTCTGGAGCTACGGACAGCTCCAGGACCACGTCGACCGCATCGCCCACGTCCTCACCTCCGACCTGCGGGTCAAGCCCGGCAACCGGGTCCTGCTGCGCGGCCCCACCACCCCCTGGCTCGCCGCCTGCTGGCTCGCCGTGATGAAGGCCGGGGCCGTCGCCGTCACCGTCCTGGCCCAGCAGCGCGCCCCCGAACTCGCCGTGATGGCCAGAGCGGCCCGCTGCAGCCACGCCCTCTGCGACGCCCACGCCGTCGACGAACTCCTCGGGGCCCGCGTCGCCGGGCTCCGCGTCACCCCCTTCGGCGGGGACGGCCCCGACGACCTGCTCGCCCTCGCCGCCCGCCGGCCCGGCCCCTACCCCGCTGTGGCGACCGCCGCCGACGACGTGGCCCTCATCGCCTTCACCTCCGGCACCACCGGGCGCCCCAAGGGCTGCGTCCACTTCCACCGGGACGTCCTCGCCGTCGCCGACACCTTCTCCGCGCACGTCCTGCGCCCGCTGCCCGACGACGTCTTCGCCGGTTCGCCGCCGCTCGCCTTCACCTTCGGCCTCGGCGGGCTCGTCGTCTTCCCCCTGCGGGCCGGGGCGAGCGCGGTCCTCCTCGAGCAGGCCGGGCCCAAACAGCTGCTCGCGGCGATCGAGCGGCACCGGGTGTCCGTGCTCTTCACCGCCCCCACCGCCTACCGGGTGATGCTCGACGAGCTGACCCAGGGCACCGCCCCCGAGCTGGGCTCGCTGCGGCGCTGCGTCTCCGCGGGCGAGAACCTGCCGGAGGCCACCTGGAAGGCCTGGTACGCGCGGACGGGTCTGCGGCTCATCAACGGCATCGGCGCGACCGAACTCCTCCACATCTTCATCTCCGCCGCCGACGGCGACATCCGCCCCGGCACCACCGGCCGCCCGGTGCCCGGCTGGCAGGCCAGGATCGTGGACCGGGAGGGCCGGGCCGTCCCGGACGGCGAGGAGGGGCTGCTCGCGGTGCGCGGCCCGGTCGGCTGCCGCTATCTGGCCGATCCGCGCCAGGAGGAGTACGTACGGGAGGGCTGGAACGTCACCGGCGACACGTACGTCCGCGAGCCCGACGGCTACTTCCGCTATGTGTCACGGTCCGACGACATGATCATCTCGGCGGGCTACAACATCGCCGGACCGCAGGTCGAGGAAGTGCTCCTGGACCATCCCGACGTGGTGGAGACGGCCGTCGTGGGCCGCCCGGACGAGCTGCGCGGCCAGGTCGTCGTGGCCTACACGGTGGTACGGGAGGGAGTGCCGCGCGACGCGGGCACCGCCGCCGCGCTGCGGGCCTTCGTCCGCGCCCGCCTCGCCCCGTACAAGTCGCCCCGCGAGATCGTCTTCCTGGACGAGCTGCCGCGCACGGCCACGGGCAAGCTCCAGCGCTTCCGACTCCGCGACCCGGCCTGACCGGGCACGACGCCCGCGCCACCCCCCAGGGCCTGTCGTCACACTCCCGCCTGCCCCACGACGCCTGGGCCGCCCTTCGGGCGACGACGGGAGTTCGACGACAGGCCCTAGAGTGATCACGTGGCCGAGCAGCACACCCCCCGATCCCTCATCGTCTCCCTGTACGGCGCGTACGGCCGTGCGCCCGACGGGTCCCCGCTGCCCGTGGCCGCGCTCATCCGGCTGCTCGGGGTGCTCGGGGTGGACGCGCCCTCCGTGCGTTCCTCGGTGTCGCGGCTGAAGCGGCGCGGGCTGCTGCTGCCGGGCCGTACGGCGGACGGGGCCGCCGGGTACGCCCTCTCGGAGGACGCCCGCCGCCTCCTCGACGACGGCGACCGCCGCATCTACGCCCGCGCCGAGCCGAAACTGTCCGAGGGCTGGGTCCTCGCCGTCTTCTCGGTCCCCGAGGCCGAGCGGCACAAGCGGCACCTGCTGCGCTCCCGGCTCGCCCGGCTCGGCTTCGGCACGGCGGCGCCGGGTGTCTGGATCGCGCCCGCGCGGCTGTACGAGGAGACCAGGAACGCCCTGGAGCGCCTGGAGCTCTCCCCGTACGTGGACTTCTTCCGGGGCGACCACCTGGGGTACGCGCCGACGGCCGGCGCGGTGGCCCGCTGGTGGGACCTGCCCGCCGTCGCCGGGCTCCACGAGGAGTTCCTCGCGGCGCACGAGCCGGTGCTGCGGGCCTGGCGGACGGCCCCGGCGGGCGCCGAGGACGCCTACCGGGACTATCTGCTCGCCCTGGACTCCTGGCGCCGTCTGCCGTACGCCGACCCGGTCCTGCCCGCGGAACTCCTCCCGGACGACTGGCCCGGCCGGCGCTCGGCGGAGGTCTTCGCGTCCCTGCACGAGCTGCTGCGGGACCGGGGCGCCCAGTACGTGCGGCCGTTCCTCTCGGGAGACACCCCCTAGGGGGTGCCCGGCAGGCCCGGGTCCCTCCGTACGGCCAGGGCCCGCAGCAGGCAGCCGAGGGCCAGCGTCGACAGGGCCGCGCGGACCAGGTTCCACGCCACCCAGGGGGCCTCGAAGGCGGCGCGGGCCGCGGTCGGGTCCTTCGCCGCGGCGAGGGCGTCGTTGAGGGGTACGTTCACCGCGGCCGTGACCACGAAGACCGCCGCGCACAGCACCGCCGCGGCGAGCGTCCAGAGCCGCGCCCGGCCGGCGCGGTGCTGCCAGGCGGCCACCGCCACGAGGAGCGGCGCCCCGAGGAACGGGGTGAAGAAGACCGGGTTCTGGATCACGTCGTTGATGTTCCGCATCACCTCGACGTAGACCCGGTCGTCGCTGCGCGCCAGCGCCGGCATCACCGAGCAGACGTACGCGAACCACACCCCCGCCAGCAGTCCGGTCGCCGCCGTCGCCGCGCCGAGGACCGCCCCGGCGCCGTTCCCACTCCTGTTCTGTGTCATGTCCCCATCCAAGGGTGCCGGGGGCGCGCACGACATGGTTCCGCGTCGCACCCGCATACGCGAGCGTCCAGGGCGCCCGGACGGCGTCTACTCCCGGCGGCCCGTGGGGGGCGGGCGGCTGCCCGCCCGGTACGGGGCCGGCCAGGGGGCCGCCGGGCCCTCGTAGGACTGCTCGGCCGCCGCGTGCAGCGTCCAGTGCGGGTCGTAGAGGTGCGGGCGGGCCAGGGCGCAGAGGTCGGCGCGGCCCGCCAGGAGAAGGGAGTTGACGTCGTCCCAGGAGGAGATCGCGCCGACGGCGACGACGGGCACCCCGGCCTCGTTGCGGATGCGGTCGGCGTACGGGGTCTGGTACGAGCGGCCGTAGGCGGGGGTCTCGTCGGGGACGACCTGGCCGGTGGAGACGTCGATCGCGTCGGCCCCGTGGTCCGCGAAGGCGCGGGCGACCGCGACGGCCTGCTCGTCGGTGGTCCCGCCCTCGGCCCAGTCGGTGGCCGAGACGCGGACGGTCATCGGGCGCGCCCGCGGCCACACCTCCCGTATCGCGTCGAAGACTTCGAGCGGGAACCGCAGCCGGCCTTCGAGGTCGCCGCCGTAGGCGTCGGTGCGGTGGTTGGTGAGCGGGGAGAGGAAGCCGGAGAGGAGGTAGCCGTGGGCGGCGTGCAGTTCGAGGAGGTCGAAGCCGCTGCGGGCGGCGCGCCGGGCCGCGCCGGTGAACTGCTCGCGCACGGCGGTGAGTCCGGCGCGGTCGAGGGCGGCCGGGACCTGGTTGACGCCGGGGCGGTACGGGAGGGGTGAGGCGGCGACCAGGGGCCAGTTCCCGGCGGGGAGGGGCTGGTCGATGCCCTCCCACATACGCCGGGTGGAGCCCTTGCGGCCGGAGTGGCCGAGCTGGACGCCGAGCGCGGCGCCGGGCGCCGAGGTGTGGACGAAGTCGGCGATCCGGGCCCAGGCGGCGGCCTGTCCGTCGGTCCAGAGGCCGGAGCAGCCGGGGGTGATACGGCCCTCCGGGCTGACGCAGACCATCTCGGTCATGACGAGTCCGGCGCCGCCGAGCGCCCTGGAGCCGAGGTGGACGAGGTGGAAGTCGCCGGGGACGCCGTCCTCGGCGACGTACAGGTCCATGGGCGAGACGACGATCCGGTTGCGCAGGGTGAGGCCGCGGAGCCGGAAGGGGGTGAACATGGGCGGGGTGCCGGGCGGGCAGCCGAAGTCGCGTTCGACGGCGGCCGTGAAGGCCGGGTCGCGGAGCCGCAGGTTGGCGTGGGTGACGCGGCGGCTGCGGGTGAGGAGGTCGAAGGCGAAGCGGCGGGGCGGCCGGTCGACGTGGCCGGCGAGTTCCTCGAACCAGTGCAGGCTGGCGGCCGCAGCGCGCTGGGTGGACTCGACGACGGGCCGTCGTTCCGTCTCGTACGCGGTGAGGGCCTCGGGGAGGGCCGGGTGGGCGCCGACGGCGGCGGCGAGGGCGACGGCGTCCTCGACGGCGAGTTTGGTGCCGGAGCCGATGGAGAAGTGCGCGGTGTGGGCGGCGTCGCCGATGAGCACGGTGTTGCCGTACGACCAGCGCGCGTTGACGACGGTACGGAAGGCGGTCCAGGCGGAGTTGTTCGAGCGGAGCTCCCGGCCGCCGAGCGCCTCGGCGAAGATCTTGGCGCAGCGGGCGGTCGACTCGGCCTCGTCCAGTTCGGCGAAGCCCGCCGCCCGCCACACCTCCTCGCGCATCTCGACGATGACGGTGGAGGCGGCGGCCTCGTACGGGTAGGCGTGCAGCTGCATCACGCCGTGCTCGGTCTCGGCGATCTCGAACCGGAACGCCTCGAAGGGGAAGTCCGCGGCGAGCCAGATGTAGCGGCAGCGGTGCGGGGTGACCCGGGGGCGGAAGTGGTCGGCGTGTGCCTCGCGGGTGCGGCTGTGGACGCCGTCGGCGGCGATGACCAGGTCGTGGGAGGCGGCGAGGGCGGCGGCGGGCGGGGCCTCGGTGCGGAAGCGGAGCTGTACGCCCAGGTCGGTGCAGCGGGTGTGCAGGATCTCCAGGAGCCGGCGGCGGCCGAGGGCGGCGAAGCCGTGGCCGGTGGAGGTGGTGCGGTGGCCGCGGTGGACGACGTCGACGTCCTCCCAGCGGACGAGGTCGCGGCGGAGCGCCTCGTACACGGCGGGGTCGGCGTCCCTGACTCCGCCGAGGGTCTCGTCGGAGAGGACGACGCCGAAGCCGAAGGTGTCGGAAGGGGCGTTCCGCTCCCAGACGGTGACCTCGCGGGCGGGGTCGAGCCGCTTGAGCAGGGCGGCGGCGTAGAGGCCGCCGGGGCCGCCGCCGATGACGGCGATCCGGTTCACGGCCGCCCGGCCCGGGTCCCCGTGGGGGCCGGGCACCGTCAGCACCCCTGCCATTTCGGGGGGCGCTTCTCGGTGAAGGCGGCGTGGAACTCGGCGTAGTCCGCGCCGTTCATCAACAGGGCCTGGGTGGCCGCGTCCATCTCGACCGAGGCGGCGAGGGGCATGTCGAGTTCTGCGGTCAGCAGGGCCTTGGTCTGGGCGAGGGCGAGGGCGGGGCCGTCGGCGAGACGGCGGGCGAGGGCGGCGGCCCGCTCCCCCGCCGCGCCTTCCTCGGTCAGCTCGCTGAGGAGGCCGATGCGCTCGGCCTCGGCGGCGTGGACCGGCTCGCCCAGCATGAGGAGGCGGGTGGCGTGGCCGAGGCCGACGACCCGGGGCAGCAGATAGGCCGCGCCCATGTCGCCGCCGGAGAGGCCGACGCGGGTGAAGAGGAAGGAGAAGCGGGTGGTGGGGTCCGCGATCCGGAAGTCCGCGGCGAGGGCGAGGACGGCCCCGGCTCCGGCGGCGACGCCGTGCAGGGCGGCGACGACCGGGAAGGGGCACTCGCGCAGTGCGCGGACGACCTGGCCGGTCATCCGGTTGAAGTCGAGGAGCTGTGCGGTGTCGAGGGAGAGGGTGGCGCCGATGATCTCGTCGACGTCGCCGCCGGAGCAGAAGCCGCGGCCCTCGCCGCCGAGGACGAGGGCGCGGACGGCGCGCTCGCGGGAGAGCTCGGCGAGGAGGTCGCGCAGGTCGGCGTAGGCGCCGAAGGTGAGGGCGTTGAGTCTGGCGGGGCGGGCCAGGGTGACGGTGGCGACGCCCCGGTCGATGTCGAGGCGCAGGTGTTCCCAGTGGGCCGTGCGGGGCGTGGAACCGGTAAAGGGGCTCATCCGGAACGGCCTCCTTCCTCCGTTCGGAGGGTATCACCGTACTGTGACTGTCGTCACGAGTACGCGATAAGGGAGGGGCGGGGACGCGATGAGAGAGGAGTGGGGTCGCGGCAGGAGAGGGATGAGGGCGCGCCGCCCAAGGTCCTCGGCGACTGGTGACCGAGGTCCCTGTCCACCGGGGAGGGCCGCCCCTGGAGAAACAAATTGCACCTCGTATGGTTGAAACCAGGACGTCTCGGGATGCCTCCACCCCACTCGCCCATCCGCCCCCACACGGCGAAGGGAGCCCGCCCCATGCACGAAGCCACCCGCCCCACCGTCGGCGGACCGGCCGCCTCCTGGCGTATCGAGCTGCCCCACACGACCGCCGCCGTGCCGATCGCCCGCGCCCTGATCCGTACCGCCCTCACCGACATCGACATCGACCCCGAGTCCGCCGGCCGCCCCGACGGCGACACGGCGGAGCTGCTCACCGCCGAGCTGGTCGCCAACGCCGTCGAGCACACCGCGGGCCGGGGCCCCATCGAGCTGGTCGTCGAGCTGTTCTCGCCGCCCGGCGGCTGCCAGATCGAGGTCCACGACTCCGAGCCCGCCCGCCCCGGTCAGCTCGTCTGCCCCGACCCGGAGACCGAGGTCGACCCCTGGCAGGAGCACGGCCGGGGCCTCCTCCTCATCCGGGCGCTCAGCAGCGACTGCGGACACCGCCCCACCGCGCACGGCAAGGCGGTCTGGTTCACGCTCCCGGGGATCCCGTCGCAGCGCCCTCGCTCGGAGCCGTGACCAGGCGCGAGTGGCGCCGACCGTACAGCGCGTACACCAGCGTGCCGACGACCAGGAATCCCGCGAACTGCACCCAGGTCGTCCAGCCGGTGCCCCAGATCAGATAGAGGCAGAAGCCGATCCCGAGGATCGGGCTGAGCGGGAAGAGCGGCACCCGGAAGGAGCGCGGCAGCTCGGGATCGCGGCGGCGCAGCACCATCACCGCGAGGTTGACGACCGCCATGATGGCGAGCGTGCCGATCGTGGTCAGGCTGACGACCACGTCGAGCGAGGCGAAGGCCGCGGGGACGGCGAAGACGGCGGCCACGATCCAGGTGTTGGCGACCGGGGTCGCGGACTTCGGCGAGACCCGCTCGAAGACCCGGGGCACCAGGCCGTCGCGGGACATCGACATCAGGATGCGGGTCTGCCCGTACATCACCGCGAGGACGACGGACGCGATGGCGACGACCGCGCCGAAGGCGATGATCCCGCCGCCGACGGACGACCCGGTGACCTGGTCGACGACGAGCGAGAGCGCGGCCGGCTGGTCGGCGACGGCGTCGGCGCCGAGGGCCCCGATCGCGGAGAGCGCGACGGCGCAGTACAGCAGGGTGACGATCCCGATGCAGACGAGGATGGCGATCGGGATGTTCCGGCGCGGGTTCTTCACCTCTTCACCGGCCGTGGTGATCGCGTCGAAGCCGATGTACGAGAAGAAGGCCACCGAGGCGCCCGCGGTGATCCCGCCGAGGCCGTCCGTGGCGAACGGCGACAGGTGACCGGCCTGGAAGGCCGAGAAGCCGATGGCGCAGAAGACGATCAGGATGCCGATCTTGAGGATCGCCATGGCGGCGGTCGCCCGCGCGCTCTCCCTGACCCCGCGCACCAGCAGGGTCGCGGCGAGCAGGATGACGACCACGGCCGGCAGGTTGACCACCCCGCCGTCGGCCGGTCCGGCGGAGAGCGCGGTGGGCAGCTGCCAGCCGGTCAGGCTGTCGAGCAGCTCGTTGAGGTACTGGCTCCAGCCGACGGCGACCGCGGAGACGGAGACGCCGTATTCGAGGAGGAGGCACCAGCCGACGAGGAAGGCGGTGCGCTCGCCGAGGCTCGCGTAGGCGAAGGAGTAGGAGGAGCCGGAGACCGGGATCGCGCCGCCCAGCTCCGCGAAGGAGAAGGCGGTGAAGATGCAGGTGATGGCGGCGAGCACGAAGGAGACGACGACCGCGGGGCCCGCCTCGGCGACGCTGTCGGAGAGGCCGACGAAGATGCCGGTGCCGACGATCGCGCCGACGCCGAAGCACACGAGCTGGAAGAGGCCCATGGTGCGCTTGAGGCCGTGGCCTTCGAGGTCGGCGCCGGATTCGGCGAGGAGTTGCTGCGGGGTCTTGATCCGCGAGGTCATGCGGTGGTTCTCGTCTCTGGTCGTGCATGTGTGAGGGGGGTCCGAGCATGTGCGCCCGGACCCCCCTGAATCGTGCGATCGTAAACCGCACTACGCATATTCACCCAATCGGGCGTAATACTATTCGGTCGCCGGACCGGCGAGCGTCGCGACCATGACGGCCTTGATCGTGTGCATCCGGTTCTCCGCCTCGTCGAAGACGACCGAGTGCGCCGACTCGAAGACCTCGTCGGAGACCTCCAGCTCGGTCAGGCCGTGCCGGGCGTGGATGTCCCGGCCGACGGCCGTGCCCAGGTCGTGGAAGGCCGGCAGGCAGTGCAGGAACTTGACGTCCGGGTTCCCGGTGGCGCGCAGCACGTCCATGGTCACGGAGTACGGGCCGAGGGCGGCGATCCGCTCGTCCCACACCTCCTTGGGCTCACCCATGGAGACCCACACGTCGGTGGCGACGAAGTCGGCGCCCCGGACCCCGTCCGCCACGTCCTCGGTGAGGGTGACCGTGGCCCCGCTGGTCTCGGCCAGCTTGCGGGCCCGGTCGACGATCTCCGCGGCCGGCCAGTACGCCTCCGGGGCCACGATCCGCACGTCCATGCCGAGCAGGGCGCCGGTGACCAGGTAGGAGTTGCCCATGTTGAAGCGGGCGTCGCCGAGGTAGGCGAAGGCGATGGTCTCCAGCGGCTTGTCGGTGTGCTCGGTCATGGTGAGCACGTCGGCGAGCATCTGCGTGGGGTGCCAGTCGTCGGTCAGCCCGTTGAAGACGGGGACGCCGGCGAAGGCGGCGAGCTCCTCGACCACGGCCTGGCCGTCGCCCCGGTACTCGATGCCGTCGAACATCCGGCCGAGGACGCGGGCGGTGTCCTTGACCGACTCCTTGTGGCCCATCTGGGAACCGGCGGGGTCCAGATAGGTGGTGGAGGCGCCCTGGTCGGCGGCGGCGACCTCGAAGGCGCAGCGGGTGCGGGTCGAGGTCTTCTCGAAGATCAGGGCGATGTTCCTGCCGCGCAGCCGCTGGACCTCGGCGCCCGCCTTCTTGGCGGCCTTGAGCTCGGCGGAGAGCGCGACCAGGGCGCGGAACTCCTCGGCGGTGAAGTCCAGCTCCTTGAGGAAGTGGCGGCCGATGAGGTCTGTGGCCATGGGACGCGCTCCTGGGGGTACGGGTCGAGGGACGGCGATCGGGGACGTTGGAAGTGTATACACACTTCAACATTTATATACAGCCCCCGCCTGTCCGATGTTCAGGCCGCGTCCCGCTCCACAGGGGACCCCGTCAGGCCGCGTCCCGCTCCACCGGGCAGCTCATGCAGCGCGGGCCGCCCCTCCCCCGGCCCAGCTCGCTGCCCGGGATCTCGATCACCTCGATGCCCTGCTTGCGCAGGTGCGTGTTCGTGGTGACGTTCCGCTCGTACGCGACGACCACCCCGGGCTCCACCGCGAGCACGTTGCACCCGTCGTCCCACTGCTCGCGCTCCGCCGCGTGCACGTCCTGCGTCGCCGTCAGCACCCGGATGTCCTGGAGTCCCAGCGCCGCCGCGATGGCGCTGTGCATCTGCTCCGGCGGGTGGTCGGTCACCCGCAGGGACTGACCCGCGTCCCCCGGTTCGATCGTGTACGAGCGGAGCATCCCGAGCCCCGCGTACTGCGTGAACGTGTCCTTGGCGACCATCGTCATCACCGTGTCCAGGTGCATGAACGCCCGCCGCTTCGGCATGTCCAGCGCGATGATCGTGCGCGCCGAACCGGCCGCGAACATGCCCCGGGCCAGCATCTCCACCGCCTGCGGGGTCGTCCGCTCGCTCATCCCGATCAGCACGGCACCGTTCCCGATGACCAGGACGTCCCCGCCCTCGATGGTCGACGGGTAGTCGGCCTGCCCCTCCGACCAGGTGTGGAACGTGCCCGCCTCGGCGCCCGTGAAGAGGGGATGGTGCTTGTAGATCGCCTCGAAGTGCACGGTCTCGCGCTGCCGGGCGGGCCAGCGCATCGCGTTGATCGAGACGCCGTCGTAGATCCAGGCCGAGGTGTCCCGGGTGAACAGGTGGTTCGGCAGCGGCCCGAGCACGAAGTCGTCCAGGTCCAGCGCGTGGAACCGCACCGAGGTCGGCTCCCGGTGCGCCGCCAGGAACTCCCGCTTCGTCATCCCGCCGACCAGCGCCTCCGCCAGCGCGCCCGCGTCCAGCGAGTCGAACGCGGCCCGGAGGTGGTCGGCGGCGAGCGGACCGTACTCCTTCTCGTCGAAGACCCGGTCGAGGACGAGCGAGCGGGCCGCCGGCACGTCGAGCGACTCGCTGAGCAGGTCGCCGAAGAGGTGGACCTCCACGCCCCGGTCGCGCAGCACGTCCGCGAAACCGTCGTGCTCCTGCCGGGCCCTGCGCACCCACAGCACGTCGTCGAAGAGCAGGGCGTCCTTGTTGGTCGGGGTGAGCCGCTTCAGCTCCAGATCGGGCCGGTGCAGGATGACGCGGCGCAGCCGCCCGGTCTCGGAGTCGACATGGAATCCCATACGTCCATCCTGACGGAGCGGGGCGGCCGGGGCCCGCGTTTCGGGTCGGGTCGGGGGTCGGGTCGGGTCGGGGGTCGGTTCGGTACGGGGGGTCAGGTCAGTACGGCCACCAGGAGGATCGTGATCACCAGGCCGCCGAGGAGAAGCCCGACGCAGTTCAGGAACCGCCGGGTGTAGCCGTTGTCGGGGTCGTCGGAGTCGTTCCGGCCGAACGAACCGTCCGAGCCGGCCCGGTTCGACGCCCCGGACCCGGACCTCGGGCCCGGGGCTCCCGTACGGGGCACCCCGTACGCCTCCTTGAGGAGCGCGAGCCAGACCGTGTCCGGGAGGCCCGGCCGCTCACGGTCCACGATCAGCCAGAAGGTCTCGCGGGCGGACGGCACCGGGCTCGTACGGAGCCGGGAGAGCAGCGCGGCGACCGTGCCGACCGGTGCGTCGCCGGCGCCCAGGAGGGGGCGGACGGCCCAACGGTGCAGCTCGGCCGCGTTGGCCGCGCGGAGCGACGGCGGCGGGTCCGACGGATCGGCGTCCGCGCCCGGCGGCCTGACCGCCCAGAGGTCCCGCCCGAGGACCACCTCGCACAGCTCCCTGCGCAACGGGTGACCCCAGGACGGCAGTCGGCGTGCGACCTCTCCGAGGAGGACGGTGAGGATCTCGTACGCCTGCGCGCGGCGCAGCGCGTCCAGCAGCTCGCGGCTGCCGGCCCGCTCGACGAGAACACGGGCCTCCAGCGCGCCTCGGGCGGTCGGCAGCTTGTGCACGAGCCCGCTCTCGACCTCCCGCTCACGACCCCGCACCCGACTCCGGACCGCACGCCGGCCCGAGGCAGCGGGCCCGGTCCACTGGGGAACGTTCGGGGGGAGGAAGGGGCGGGCGTAGGGGTCGCCGTCGGGGGCGGGGGGCTCGGAGGGGGTGTGGTGGGAGCCCTCGGGCTCGGGGACAACGGGCTCGGGGATCACAGGCTCGGGGGCAACGGGCCGCTCCGGCCCGGCCGGTGCCTCAGACCTGGCCGGAGCCTCAGGCCCGGCCGGTGCCTCAGGCCTGGCCGGAGCCTCAGGCCTGGCCGGAGCCTCAGGCCGCCGAGCGCTGCCCGGTCGGTCCTGCCCGTTCGCGAGCTGCTGCCCATGGGGCGGCGACGGCGACGGGCCGCCGGGCCCCACCCCGCCGCCCGGCCGACCGAGGCCGTCCGTCCACCCCGGGCCGTCCTGCCATCCCGGGCCGTCGTCCCGATCCGAGCCGACCTCGCGGCCCGAGCCGACCGGCGCGGTCCCGTCTGCCGCGCCGGGCTCCCCGTACGGGTCGGGGGTTCGGTCCCGATCGGTCACCCCGCCCCGGCCCGCTGCCCCGTCCCGGTCCGCCGTCTCCAGGCTCTCCGGGCGGAACCACAGGTCCGGGCACTCCCACGGGCCCGTTCCGGTGACGGCTCCGGGGACCCTCGCCTCGACGCCCCCGTCGCCGTCCCGGTCCCAGCCCCGGTCACGGTCCCGGTCGTCGCCGCCCCGCCGCCCCCCGCGCGCCCCCGGCTCCCCCGTACGGGACCCCGAGGTCAGCCACCCCCGTACCGTGCCCTTCCTGCCCCGTACGGGCGGCGGATCCTGGATGGGAAACTCCTCCTCCCAGGTCCCTGAGCCCGGTGCACGCGGGGCTACGGCCCCCGGCGCGGGCCGCGTCCCCGGGCCGCCGCCACCCCGGAGGTCCGGCGCGGGCAGCGTCCCCGGACCGCCGCCGCCACCCCGGGCGTCCAGCGCGTCGAGTGCCCGCGCGGCCGTCTCCAGGAGGGGGCCGCGGCGGGCGGACCCGGCGGTGTGGAGCGCGCTGCCGACCGCGTACTCGTCGCCCTCCCCCGCCACCGCCCCCCGCACGTGGTGGGCGACCAGGCGCGCCGCGATCTCCTCCGCCCGGTCGCCGAAACGCTCGCGCGGGTCGACGCGGCGGCGTTCGGTGTTGCGGCTCGCGGCGCCCGACCAGCGGCCCACGAACACGAAGCGGAGGGCGGGGAGTTCGGCGGTGTCGTGGGTGGCGAAGGTCCACCGGCGGTCGGCGACCTCGCCGAACATGCCGTGGAGTCCCCAGAGGACGAGGCCGGCGCTGT
This sequence comes from Streptomyces sp. P9-A4, assembly GCF_036634195.1. Lineage (NCBI taxonomy): Bacteria > Bacillati > Actinomycetota > Actinomycetes > Kitasatosporales > Streptomycetaceae > Streptomyces > Streptomyces sp. P9-A4. The sequence goes on along the minus strand of NZ_JAZIFY010000001.1, from coordinate 5,891,965 downwards.
CGCCCCGTTCGTCGAGGACGGTGAAGCGTTCCTCGGGGTGGCGGAGCAACTCGGCGACCGTACCCGTGAGTTCGTCGGTGACGTGCGCCAGGGCCCGGTCGAGTTCGCCCTGTCCTCGGCTGGACGCCCGGACGAGGGCGGCCTCGGGGACGACCGGGAGCGGGCCGCGCACCTCGGCGGCGTTCAGGTCCGCACCCTCCCAGTCCCAGGCGTGCAGCCCGAGGCAGGTGGCGGGCGGGAGCAGCGCGGGCGCGCCGACGAGGGCGTGGCAGAGCACGGAGGTCCCGCCGTCGGCCTCGGTGAACGGGGTGCGCCGGATGAGCATGACGTCGGCGCGCCGCTGGAGTCGTACGAGGGCGGGCCGGGTCTCCTCACCGCTCGCGCGCAGGACGGGGGCGGAGAGCCTGAACAGGGTCTCCGCCTCGTCGCGGGGCCCGGACCAGGCGACCGGCCCGAAGCCGGTGCTGCCGGTGAGGTTCTCGCTGTCCCAGCGGAAGACGATCTGGTCGACCTCGTTCTCCGACCGTGTCATCGGTCGATCCCCTCTCTCGTTCCCGCGGGTTCCGCCCCGGGCAGCAGGCCGCACGCGGCGAAGAGCGACAGCAGCGGCGCGAGGACCCGGCGCGGCCGGGCCCCGTGCGGAAATCGGTCGCCGCGCGCCTGTCCGCCGGTCGCGGCGACGAAGTGCAGGGTGCAGTCGGCGCAGTCGTCGAAGGGCTTGAGCCAGGCGGCGCTGGCGTTCTGGGCCAGGAAGGCGTACGCGTCCCGGCTCTCGGCGTGGAGCGCGGCGGGGTCGTGGCGGCCGGGCAGGGCCCGGCCGAGCCAGCGGTCGACGACGGGCTCGAAGCGGACGAGGTCGCTCTTGTTGAGGGCGAGCGCGGCCGGTGCGGCGACGAGGCCGCCCCGCTGCCGGGGGATGCGGTTGAGCACGGTCGCGAAGGCCTCGTCGCCGAGTTCGCGCCGCCGCAGCCCGCTCTGTTCCCGTACGGGGTCGAGGGAGCGCATCCGCAGCGCGCGCAGGGGGTCGAGGACGAAGACGAAGGCGTCGACGCCCATGAGGAAGCGGCCGACCTCGCTGTCCTGGGCGAGGTCCTCGCCCGCGAGGTCGAAGAAGACGACGGGCCGGGGCGTGGCGCCGCCCGCCGAGACGAGCAGACCGTCCGCGAACCGGGCGAAGGTCTGCTGTCCGGTTCGGCCGAGCTGCCGCCCCTGCTGGAGGCTCTGCACCCGTTCGCGCAGGTAGGTGCGGTGGGCCTCGGGGTTGAGCGGCCGGCACTTCAGTCCGTACGGTTCGAGGCCGCCGAGTTCGACCTCGCCCAGCATCGCGGCGAGGAGGTGCGTCTTGCCGACGGAGGAACTGCCGACGAGGGCGACGGTGAGGGGCTCGCCGTTGGTGAGGTAGGGCACGGGGAGTTCGTGTTCCTCGTCGCCCTCCACCGTGTGGGGGCAGAGGTGGTACGCCTTGCGGAGGGCGTCGGTGCGGTGGCCCGGCCGGTGTTCGGCGCTGAGGTCCAGCGGGATGCGGGTGCCCTTGGCGTCGATGGTGACGAGGAGCCGTTCGTCGTAGGTGACGGGCAACAGGCAGTGCGGGCACATCCGGCTCCGCGCGGGCGAATCCGGTACGGGGGCGGGCGGCGGCGGGGAAGCGGCGGGGCGGGAGGACCGGTCGGGTTCGCCACCGCCGGAGCCACCACCGGCGCCACCACCGGCGCCACCGCCGGAGCCACCGCCGGAGCCACCGCCGCCGAAGATCCGGCCGATGAAGGTGGTACGCGGCGGGCGCGGGTCGGGTAGGGGCGCGGAGGCTCCCTGGGGCGTCCGCACACCATGCCGGTCCGCTCCGGACAGCGCGCGTTTCCTGGCGATCTGGTGGTCGTACTCGGTGCGCCAGCGGTCGAGCGGATCGGCGGGACCGAGCCCGCCGGCGAGCGGATCGGGTACGTGGAGCAGCCTCAACAGCTCCTCCGGATGCGGCCGTTGAGCCGCGTGCGGCGAGAAGAGGCCGCTGTGTTCGAGGGCGGCGAGGCGGCGGAAGTCGGCGAGGTCGCGGGGCGGCCCCTCGCCCCGGTCGGGACGGCCCGCGAGCAGGTAGTACGCGATCTCCGCGACGGACCAAAGGTCGTCGCGCGGGTCGGCGGCACCGCGCCCCGCACGCTGTTCCGGCGACGCCCAGGGGGCGGCGCCGAAGGGGTCGCGCGGCTCTCCGGCGCGCAGCGCCGCGTACGGTTCGCGGAGCCGCACCCGGGTGCCGTCCCACCGGACGGTGTCGGGCGCGATCGCCCGGTGGACGAGATCGAGATCGCCCAGCAGCCGTACGGCCATGGCGAGTTGGCCGATGATCGCCTCCTGGCCCTCGGCGGACAGGCGGCCCGCCCAGTCGGTGAGCGGACGTCCGCCCGGCGGCCGGTACAGCACGAAGGGCTCGGCGGCGGTCAGGTCGAAGCCGACGATCCGGGTGAGGACGGCGCCGAACCTGGCTCCGCCGTAACGGCGTTCGAGGGCGACGGAGGCCGACACCTCGCGCTCAAGCAGCCCGTACGTCCCGGGGTCGCCCTGCGCGGACGAGGCCAGTCGGTACTGGTGGACCGGCACCGCCCCCGTCCCCAGGAACGCCCGGCGCGCCAGGAACCCGGGCCGGTCAGGGGGCCTGCGGTCCTCCCCGTACCGCACGACGAAGCGGACCGGGGCCTCCTGGGGGGTGAGGAACTCCAGCTCCTGGTAGTACGGGTGGGGCGGCGGGTTCGGGGCGGTGAGGTGGTCCGGGTGGTCGGGGCCGAGGGGACGGCCGGTGTGCGGGGGCGGCCCGGCGGCGACCGGCAGGCCCTCGTCGTCCCGGCGCCCTGGGCCGTCCCGTCGGCCCGCGTCGTTCGGCCGGCCCGCGTCGTTCGGCCGGCCCGCGTCGTCGTCGTGGTAGGCGTCGTTCGGCGGGCCCGCGTCGTCCGGGTGGTACGCGTCGTCCGGGTGGTTCTGGTCTGTCACGCTTCTCCCGCCTCCTCGGCGCGGACGGTGTGCACGACGTCCGCGCGCAGGGGTACGAGACGGAGGATTCCGGCGTGGCGTCCCGCGCCGGTCCACACGACGTCCTCGGCGGTGCCCCGCCAGACGTCGTCCCCGGCGGCCCCGCGCCGCATCGCCTCCGGCACGAACCGGACCTGCCGGGCGGCGAGCGGGTCATGGGAGAGCAGCCTGAGGTGCTCGGGGCCGCAGAGCGGGATCGTGTGGCCGGGGTCGTCCTCGGCCAGGAGCAGCCGGGCGACGGCGTCGGGGGCGACCCCGGTGAGCCGGGCGGCGTCGGGCCGGTCGGAGCGGTCGGCGAGGGGGGTGAGGGCGGTGAGCGCGTCGGGGTCGCGCAGGCCCTCGTACCGGGGCGGCGGCGAGGCCGCCACATCGCGCTCCAGGCGGAGGCGGGTCTCGTCCAGGAGTTCCGCGATCCGCCGTTCGTGCGAGGCGGAGGCGCGGGCGCCGGGGTCGCGCTCGATGCCCGCCCAGCACCGGTCGAGGATCAGCAGGGTGCCGGCGACCAGGTCGCCCACGAGCGTGTCGACGAGAAGGGGGCCGCCGTCCCCGTACCGCCGCTCCAGCCACGCGGGCGCGGGGACGGACGACGGCCGCCCGCCGGGATCCGCGGGCTCGGGCCCACGGGCCTCATCGCCCGCGTACGCGTACGGGGACGGCGACGGGTCCGCGAACTCGGCCAGGGACGGACCGGAGGCCCGGCCACGCGGCGACGGCGCCCGGGGTTCCTCGTCCATGTCGGACCAGACGTCGTCGTCCTCGTCGCCGCCGCCCCAGTCCTCCCAACTCCAGGCGGCGGTACGGGTTTCCTCGCCCGGCGGGGCGGAGTCGGAAGCCCGCGGGACCTCACCCGGCGACCGGTCCCGCTCGTACGCCCTTCCGTGTGTGTCCGCCGTCGCCGCGAGGTCGCGGAGCAGCCGGGACACCGCCCCCGCGCCCGCCGAGCAGTGGTGCCGCACCTCGGCGAAGAGCCAGTCGTGCACGGCGGTCGTGACAACCAGCGTCTGGATCTCCCGCAGGACGCGCCACGCCTCCTCGGGGTCCGCCCGCGCCCACCAGTCGTCGACGGCCCGGCTCCAGTCGCGCAGCGCGAGGAGGACGACGGCCGTGAGGGACACGGCGACCGCGAGCGCCCCCGCCCACGCCGGAAGGTCGAGGAACAGGCCGATGCCCGCCCCGAGGAGGCCGCCGAGCAGCCCCCCGAGGAGGCGGGGTGCCGCTCCCGTCGAACCTCCGCCGTCGATCCGCCCGTCCGGCGATCGGTTCGGCCTGCGCCGCAGCATCAGCCGGGCGAGCCCGGCGGCGACCGCGCCCACCGCCGGGCCGAGGACCCAGCCGAGGACCGGCCACACCCCGGCGAGCAGGGCGAGGAGGCCGGTCACCGCGAAGGCCATCGGACGCGATCCGCCGGCCGTGAAGAGATGCCGTTCGTCGAGCCGCCGCAGCCGTTCGGGACCGCAGATCGCGTCGAGCCGGGCCAGCCGGGCGGCGCTGCCGACGGGTGCGGTGCGCGCGGCGAGCGCGGACAGCCGGGCCGCCACCGACCGCAGCGAAAGGCCCTTGCCGATCAGTTCGTGGGTGTGGTCGCGCAGGGCCGGGACGATCCCGGCCCGGGTGATCTCCCGTGGCATCTCGGGCAGTTCGATGCCCCGGTCGCGGAGCAGACCCCGGTGCTCGGCGGTGAGCCGGCTGCCGCCCGCCGCGCCGAAGGCGTCCGCGACGACGGCGCGGAACCGGCCCAGCTCCCGTGTCACCCGCTCGATGTCCATCGGCAGATCGACCGAACCGCCCGCCCGGGTGAGGAGCCCGGCGGCTCCCCGTACCCGCTGGTAGTCGTCGACGGCGTCCCCGACGGCCTCCTCGCACGCGCCGATCGCGGCCCCCGCCCTGCCCTGGGGCGGCAGCCACCGGTGGCCGGCCAGCGAACGCGGCACCCCCTCGTCGAGCAGCAGGGCCAGGGTGCCCGGCACCTGTTCGGCGGAGGGAGTGCCCGCCGGTACGTCCTGGCCGGCCAGCCCTTCCACCGCCTGCCGCCAGGCGCGCGCCCGCGCCTCGTCGGTCAGGTCGTGCTCCAGGACGCGCGCGGCGGGCACGGCCACGCCGTGCCCGACCTGGCCGAGCGCGCGGAGGACGGCGTCGAAGACCTCGGGCGTCGAGAGGACGGCGACGAGCGGGCGCAGTACGGCCTCGCCGGGGACGCCGTTCTCCACGGTGTCGAACAGCCACAGGACGCCGGCGGCGGGCGGGCGCAGGGTGAGGGAGCGGCTCACGGTACGCGCCCCTCGCGCGCCGACGGCCAGACAGACGATGTGGGCGGGCCCGTACGAGGAGAGGCGTTCGTAGAGCCGCTGGTGGGCGACGAGCCGCTCGGCCTCGTCGAGGACGAGGAAGCGGCGCTCGCCGCCGGGCTGCGGGGTGTCCAGGGCCGCCCGGAGCACCGCGTCGGGGTCGTGGGCCCCCGCCGTCCGCAGGTCCAGGCAGACGGCGTGCCCGGGCAGTGGTCGCTCCGGCAGGACGCGCGGGCTCATTCCGCCTCCCCTGCGTAGCCCGGCCCGAACTCCGGCCCGAAGTCCGGTTCGGGCTCCAGCTCCCAGTCGCCCTCGTAGGCGGAGGGCGGCCGGGGCGCGGGTACGGGTGCGGCTGCGGCTGCGGGTGCGGGTGCGGGCCCGTGAGCGGGTCCGGGACCGTCGCCGTTCCCGTAGGCCGTACGCGGATCGGGCACCGTACCGCCGCCGCTGTCTGCCCCGCCCCCGGCCTCACTCCCCTTCCCGCGCGACCCGTGCCGTTCGTACAGGGCCCGCAGCGTGGACCTGGTCGGGCGGGCGGCCCTCGGGAAGCGCATGTCGAGGGCGCCCGGGTAGGTGACCTCCCAGAAGTGGCGCAGCGGGGCGAGCCATTCGCTGTCGGCGTCCCCGTACTCGCCGTATTCGGCGACGAGTTCGTCGATCAGGGCGAGCTGGCGCGGGGCGACCCGCTCCACGAAGTGGGTGAAGAGCGCCGACGGGGGTGCCGGGATCTGGGCGAGCCCCTTCGGCAGGGCCTGCATGAGTCGTTCGCAGAACTGCTCGATGATCTGCCCCTCGTCGAGCAGCGCCCAGCGCTCGTACGCGCGGAGCAGCCCGGCCCAGCTGGAGAGCGAGCCGTCGAAGCCCTCCAGGCGCAGCGACATGGTCGCGGACTCGCCGTCCTGGAGCCGGATGCGGACGACATGGGGCGACTCGGCGGGGCCCTCGGCGTCGATGTGGCCGTTCCAGAGGGCGCAGAGCAGCCGGTGCAGGATGCGCTGGCGGTCGTGTTCGGTGGAGACCAGCCAGTCGTCCTGGTAGCCGAGGCGCTGGCGCCAGTGCAGGAAGTCGTCCTCGCCACCCGCGTCGCGGGCCTCGGACCAGAGACTGAGGACGCTGCGGACCTCGGAGATGTCGGTGAGGTTCATACCGCTGCGGAAGAAGACGACGGTGATGGAGTCGGTGTCGCCGGCCCGGCTCTCCGGGGTGACGCGGGCGGGCAGATTGAGTTCCTGTTCGAGGAAGTCACGCGCCCTGCCGTCGGATTCGCTCGCCGGGTGCACGATGAGGATCTTGAGCGGGCCGCTGCCGTCGGGGACGAAGCCCACCGGGATCAGTCCGGCGAGACGGGCCCGGAACTGGTCGAGCCAGCGCGGGTCGACCTTCGCCTCGGCGGTCTCGTCGCCCGAGGCGGCGCGCAGGAGCAGTTCCATGGAAGGCAGCAGGGGGCGGGCGAAGACATCGTCGTTGGCCTCGCCGAAGAGCCGCTTGACCCGTCGCTCGACGACCTGCTTGATCTCCTTCACGGCCGCCCCCGACGAGCGGCGGACCGCGTCGAGGGCCCGCCGCCAGTCCTCGGGTCCGACGAGCCGGCCGAGGAGGGCGGCGGCGTCGGCGGACTCGGGCAGGCCCAGGGACTGGGCGAGCCGGTCGACGACGTCGTCGTAGAAGGCGCGCAGGGTGTTCTGCGGGGGCAGCAGATAGGCGATGCCGGCGCGGTCGTCGCGGTAGAGGTCGCGGCGGCGTTCGGCGAAGGCCTTCGCCTCGTCGTGCTCGTGGACGCGGAGCGCCTTGGCGAGTTCGGAGACCTCGGCGGAGACCCGGTTGAGGGAGGGCCGCCACTGGGCCTCGCCGGCCTGCCAGCCGCGGTGCCAGAGGGTCCGGGCCCGCCACTGGTACCAGGCCTCCTGGGCGGCGAGCGCGTCCTGCACGTCGGGGTCGCTCCACCGGGCCGGTACGACTCCGCCGACGCTGCCCCGGACGGCGGGGATGGCGGGCGCGGAGGTCTGGACGTTCGGGGGCCGTTCGGGTTCGTTGCGCCGGTTGTCGAGCATGCCGCTGAAGCCCTCCCTGGCCACCCGGTCGGGGTGTCCCGCAAGTCCGGCGAGGACGACCTCGACCTGGAACGGGTCCATCTGACCCAGGAGTTCGCGTACCCCGGCGCTCGGCCTGAAGTCCTCGGCGAGGCGCGGGACTTCGCGGGCGAGGCTGCCGTCGAGGCGGCGCAGGGCCTCCTCCATGTCCCCGAGCCGGTTGCGCAGCTCCTGGGTGATCTTCCCCTTGCCCCGGGGAAGTTGCTCGGGGGCGGGGACGTCCGGCGCCTCCCGGCTCCAGAGCCGTCCGACGCCGGAGCGGGTGAACAGGTCGCGTACGTGGTTCTGCCCCTCCCGGTCGGGCCGCCGGGCGCGCTCGGACATGCCGCGCACCGCCTGGGCGAGCAGCCGGGCCGCGACGATCTCGGCGAGGTCGTCGACGGGCACGGTGAGGGAGGCGGCGAGGCTGGTGGACATGCCCCGGTAGCCGATGCCGGTACGGGCCGGGGTCGAGCGTTCGACGCTCTTGTTGATGAAGCTCGCGGCGAAGGACTGGTAGTCCTCCTCGACACGGGTCGCCGAACCGTTGTCGTCGCCGAGGTCGGTGCCGATCAGCGACATCACCATGGCGGCGATGGAGCGGCGCAGGTCGTCGCTGCCGATGACGGCCGGCTTGGAGAAGAGGAAGGCGGTCTGCATGGTGGCGGGGCGCAGCGCGACGACCCCGTCACCGGGGTACGTGACGCTGAGCCGGCCCCGGTCCTCGACGTCGCCGACCTGGTCGAGGGCGTCGGGGACGTTCTGGTCGTCGACGAGCCGGGAGAGGTCCACGAGGGCGCGGGCGGAGTTGAGTTCGGCCTCGCGTCCGCCGCCGGCCTCGGGCGGGAAGGCGGAGGGCATGACGACGAGCGGGTAGATCTTCACGCCGGGGACGCGGGCGTTGCGGAACTCGTGGCCGATGAGGTGGATGAAGTCGTAGAAGATGCCGGCGCCGGTGCCGCCCGCGACGGAGAAGGCGACGAACACGTCGCAGCCCCTGATCCGGCCGCCGCCGACCCGCCGGAGGTCGCCCGCCGCCTGGCCGATGGCCCCGATCGCCTCGCGGAGCTGCCGCAGGACGGGTTCGAGCCCGGAGCGCACGGTCGCGAAGAGCGCGGCGCGCCCGACGGTCGGCAGCTGTCCGGCGCCGTTGTTGAGGGGGGCGACGCGCGGCTGGCGGGCCTGCGGCGGCAGCCAGAGCCGGGTCTCCTCGGGGACGGAGACCCGCAGCATGCGGGTCACCTCGGGCGAGGAGTCGAAGTCGGTGGGCAGCAGGTCGCGGACGATCCGGGAGGTCCTGGCGAAGGCGGCGGCCTCGGCTCCCTTCGCCTTGAACTGCGGCTGGCTGACGATCTCGCCCTCGCTGAAGTCGGCGTAGACGAACTGGAGGCAGTCGGGCAGCTGGAAGGGCAGCCGGCGACCGCCGTCGACCAGGTCGGTGCCGTCGGGTCCGCACAGCTCCCGGCGCAGGCTGCGCTCGAGTTCGCTGCCGATCCGCCCGCCGGTGCCGCCGAGTCCGACGAAGAGCATGGGCTGGTAGATCTTCATGTCGTTCTCCTCGCTGACCCGTTCAGAAGTTGCCGTCGTAGTCGCCGCCGGCGTCGGGGGCGGCGTCCGGGAAGGCGTCCGGAGCCGCGTCGCCGGTGCGCCCGCCGCTGTCCGTACGCCCGCCGGGGGCGGCGGTGGAGCCGGTACGCCGGGAGCCGCCGGTCTTCCCGGACCACAGGCCGCCACCGGAGCCGCGCGAGCCTCGTCCGCCGGGCGGCGCCGGGCGACCGCCCCGTACGACCAGCTCGTGGTCGCCGAGCCCGGTCGGTTCACCGGGCCGCACCGGGACCTGTCCGCCGCCCCGGGGCCGCAGCAGCAGCTCGCCCGCGCCGGTGCGGCGCAGCACATGGGCGGTGGCCGAGCCGCCGCCGGGGAGCCGGCGGAGGGTGGGCGGAGCGCCGTAGGGCTCGTCGACGGCGAAGACGAACGCACCCCCGCGGCTCTGCCCTCGGCGGACGGTCAGCGAGTCCAACGGCCGTCCTTCCTGGCACAGTTCGAGCGTGACGCCTGTCATGTCCCGGCGGCGGCGGCGCGCCGCCAGACGGATGCCGAGGACGGCTGCCGCGAGGACGAGGACGGCGGCCCCGGCGAGCACGGCCTTCCACCACCGCTCCCACCAGGTGGGCGGTGCCACCACCCGTACGGCCAGGAAGGCGCCCCGCAGGACGCGGTCGCCGTCGCCGGTGTCCACGACGGAGACCTGGCCGCCGAGTTCGCCCGGCGGCGTGCCCTTTCCGACGCTGATGGTGAAGGGGACCCTTGTGGCCCGGTTCGGCTGTGCCGTGACGGTCGCCGGGGTGACGGTGAGCTCCGCACCGGGCGTCTGGTCCGCGAGGGCCAGCCGCAGGGTGTGGGGAGCCGTGTCGTTGTTGGTGACGTCGAGGGTGCCGCGGACGGTGCCGCCGGGGTGCACGGTCACCCCCTCGACGGCGAGCCCGGCGGCCACGAGCGGGACGCCCTCGCCGACGCGGGCGTGCAGCGGGCGGTGGTCGGAGGTGATCCCGGGGGCCTCCATGCGGGTGACGAGTTCCAGGTCGCCCGTGGCGCCGTCGGGCACGGTGAGGGTGCCGGTGAAGCGTGCGTCGCCGGCCGTGGCGTCGGGGGCCTTCCCGTCGTCGGCGAGCCGGAAGGCGACGGGCCGGAAGCCCTCGCCCTTGAGGTCGGCGGCGACCGCGATGCCGGCGAGCTGGCGCGGGTCGGTGATGACGACTCCGCGCCGGGTCTGCATCCGTACCTCCACCTTCACCTGCTCCCCGGCGCGCGGGGACGCCGGGTCGAGGACCACGGTGGAGCGCAGCCGGCCCTGCCAGATGGCGCGGACGGCGACTTCCCGGTCGCGGTGGCCCTCCGGCGCCTCGATGTGCACCCGCCAGCGGCCGGGCAGCGGGTTCTTCACGCGCAGCGCCTCGACGGGGCCGTTCTGTCCGCTCACCTCGAAGGAGGAGCCGTCGAACTCGCCCCGTACGGGCACCTTGCGGCCCGCCGGGTCGTAGTAGGTGACCTGCACCTTCGGGTCGTGCTTGGCGACCGTGAGGGAACCGTCGGTGGCGATGGGCGGGATGCTGACGGTCAGGTCGGCGGGCGGCTTGCCGACAGTGCCGTGCGCGATCCGGGCGCAGCGGGCGGCGGCGAAGGTCTCCTGGAGGGCCTTGTCGATCTCGGCGGAGGTGCCGACGACCCGCATGCGCGGGACGGAGCCGGGGATCTCCGAGCAGGCGCCCCGGTAGCCGCCCTCGGCCATGGCGGTGAGGGCGGCCCGGTCGATCTCGCCGCCGAAACCGAGGGGCCAGATCTGTACGCCGGCGGCGCGGGCGCGGGCGAGTTCCTCGGTCAGCCTGCGGGCGCCGTTGGACTGGCGGCTGTCGCGGTCGGTGCCGTACTCCGGGCTGTCGGCGACGTCGAGCTTCCCGTCGGTGAGGAGGAAGACGACCTTGGGGACGGCGGGCGCCCCGGCCCGCCGGCCGGCCGCCGGTCCGCCCTCGGTGAGACGGGTGACGGCCTGGCGGACGGCCGCCGGGAAGTCGGTGCCGGGGCCGGTCCGGTCCCTGTCGCGGTGGTTCAGCTGCTGGACGCAGTCGCTGAGCCGCTCCCGGCCGGCCGCGTCGGCGACGGTGAGCGGGCAGACCTCGCGTACGGGCGACTGACCGGGCTTCTCGGAGCTGCCGAAGCCGATGACGGCGGCCCGCGAGCGCTCCGATATCTCGCCCTGGCTGAGCAGCGCCGCCGCCTCGGTCTCGCGCGCGAGGTCCTTGTCGGCGAGGCTCGCCGACTGGTCGACGACGACGGCGAAGTCGATGGGGTCGGGGCCGTCGGCGGGGTCGGCGGGGGCGGTGGGTGCCTGCGGGAGGGCGTACGCGGGCTGGGCATAGGCGGCCTGGGCCGCAGCCGTACGGGGGGCGCCCGATGCGGTGGTCGCCGCGAACGGGCCCGAGAGCGCGACGAGCGCCCCGGCGAGGAGCAGGAGGCCCCCCTTTTCGGTCCAGTGCATGTTCACTCTCACCACAGTTCGCTGAAGAGGGCCAGGAGGGCGCCGAGCGCGAGCGCGGACACGCCCAGGCGCAGCCACCGGTACTTCGCCGCCAGTACGAGGCCGTGCACACCGGCCTGTTCGAGGAGCCAGTCGGTGGCGTCCGTGCCTGAGGCGGAGAGCCGCACGCGCAGCTCCGTCCCGGACGGCCCGGTCGTCAGCTCGCGCAGCAGCGTGCGGTCGGCCCCGACCCGGGTGCGGGGCAGGACCACCGAGACGAGCATCAGGACACCGGCCGTCCACAGCACGCCCGCCACCAGGAGGAAGGCGAGCCCCACACCGGCGGTGGGCAGCGGCGAGCGCTCCCCCGAGAACACGACGGCGAGGAAGGCCAGCGCGCCGGAGAGCAGGATCGCGGCCTTGGTGTCGGCGCGCCCGATGTCCTCACGGACGGTGGAGAGCAGCCGCTCGGCCATGAACCTCAGCTCTTCCGGTGGGACGGGGGCGGTCAGGGGAGCCCGTACGGGGTCCCCCAGGTGGTCCCGTACGGGGATCGGATCGGGGATCGGTGCGGGGTCCGGCGCGGGACCCGGGGTGGGACCCGGGGTGGGACCCGGGGTGGGACCCGGGGTGGTCATGAGTCGTCCCAGTCGTCGAACCCGGAGCTGTGCCGGCGGGGGCGGGCGGGCCCACGGGACCGGTCGCCCCGCCGGTCGCTGTCGCCTCCCCGGTCGCTGTCGCCCCGCCCGTCCCTGTCGTACGGGTCGTCGCGGTCGTACCGGTCGTACCGCTCGCTCCGCTCGTTCCCCTCGTAGTCCGTGCGCTCGAACGGGTCGTCGGGCTCGTACCGGTCGCGGCCGTGGTCACGGTCACGGTCACGGTCCCGCTCGGAGCCCGACTCCACCCGGGTCGGTTCGTAGACCCGGGGGTCGCGCGGCGCGTCCCCGTGCTCCTCGTCCCAGTCCGGGAGGCTCGGTTCCGGCAGCGCGGTCCCCGGGTCCAGACGGCGGCGCGTGGAGTCGCCCGGGGGGTTGAGCACCCGGTCGGTGATGCCGCCGAGGACGGTGCCCGTCTGGGTCCGCAGGTACATCAGCACCTGGTACATCTGCTCGCCGATGTCGTGCCGTTCGAGCACCCCGGTATCCAGGAGCCGGTTGAAGACGGCCAGGTAGTCCGCCTGGCCCTCCCGCCGCTCGCGCTGGAGCTGGGTGCGGATCTCCCACTGCTTGTCCGGGTGCATCGCCATGTGGTGGGCGATCTGCGCGAGGTCGCCGCGCCGGAAGAGTGCCTCCATCTCGCGGGCGCGGTCGGCGACCAGGGCCCGGTCGGCGGCCTCCCTGCGCCGTTCCGCCTCGGCCACGCGCTCGTCGGCCTCCATGGTGACGCCGACCCTGTCCCGCCGCGAGACCTCCGCTTTGACGGAGTCGTCGAGGTCGATGAAGACGAGGACCCGGGTCCGCAGACCGATGTCCCGGCCGAAGCCCAGGCGTCCGGCGCTCAGTTCCTCCCGTACGGCCTCGTCGGCGCGCTGCGCCTCGGTGATCCGGAACCTCCGGGAGAGCCTGCGCAGCCCGTCGAGGAGTTCGTCGTGGAGGAACTCGGCGACGTCCTCGACCTGTTCCTGGACGACGAGGTGCGGATCGGTCACCACCCACTGGACCTTGGCGACGGCCTCGAAGAAGACGCCGTCCCCGGCGGCCGGCAGACGCAGGCGGAACTCGGTCACGTTGCGCCCGAGTTGCACTTCGAAGACGGTGTACGCGGAGCCGAACATCGGCTTGTTGACGTCCTCGGTGCGGTCCGGCCAGATCACCCGGTGACCGCCGTTGCGGTAGAGCAGGACGGCGGCGACCCGGCCGCTCCTGCGGCGGTACGGGGGCGCGTACTCACCGATCAGCGGCCCGCGCGCGCGACCGCCGGACCCGGAACCCTCCCCGAACCCCCCACCGGAACCGCCGGAACCGCCGGAGGGCTCCCCGCTCCGCCGCCCCTGCCCCCGTACCCGCTCCTGCCCCTGACCGCCCCGCTCCCGCTCCCGCTCGGCGTCCGTGTCCGCATCCGTCTCCGGGTCCGCGTCCATGTCCAGGTCCTCGTCCTCGTCGCGGCCACCGTGCCGGCCGCCGTTCTGTCCGCCGTACCGCTGCCGTTCCCGGTCGTCCCGCGCCCGCTCGATCCGCTCCCGCCCGGCGGCTCGTTCCCGGCCGTCCGGTCCGCGCTCGTCGCGGCCCCGCCCGTCGCGGTCCCGGTCGTACGCGCGGGCCCGCTCGTCCGGCCGCGGGTTCCTGTTCTGCTCGGGAGGGGTCATCGGTTCGCTCCTTCCGTCACGGCGTCCCACATGCGGCGCGCCGCGCCTCTGTCCAGCGGCCGGTCACGGTCCCGGACCAGTTCGTTCAGCAGGCCCCTGAGCCGGTCGCGGTCGCGGCGGTCCACCGCGAGGCGCGGCAGGAAGGCGCAGACGCACCGCAGCGCCTCCGGGTCCTTCGCGGCCCGCCGGAGCAGCCCCCCGAACGCCTCGACGGCCGCCTCCCCTGAACGGGCCGTGGTCAGGGTGTGCCGGAGCAGCCAGGCCAGTTCATCGGCGAGTTCGGGGCGGGCCGCGAGCAGGGCGACGAGCAGCGGACGGCTCGCGTGTCCGTCGAGTTCGGGGACCTCCCGCAGCCCCCACAGATGGGTGGTGCGGGTGCTCAGCGCGCGGATGACGGCGAGGTGGACCAGGTTGGCGAGGTTGAGCCGCCCGTCCTCCAGCCACTGCCGGAGCCTGTGCAGCACGGGCGCGGGTTCGCCGGAGGCGAGCAGCCGCGCCACGCTGAAGGAGGCGGGCACCAGGACCTCGATGTCGGTCGCCTCGCGGGTCCTGACGACCCTGGCCAGGGCATCGAGGGAGCCGGAGACGCTTCCGGCGGCCAGCACGTAGCCGTGGGTGAGCAGGGCGGTCCTGACGAGCGTGTCCTCGCCGGATCCGGCCCAGTCCTTGAGGACGGCGGCGACGGCCGGCCGGACGCGCGGGTCGCGGGCGGACTCGGCGAGCGCGGTCGCGGCGGCCATCCGGGCGACCGGTTCGTCCGTCACGGCGAGCGGCACGACCAGCTCGCGGAAGCCGTGGATCCAGTCCCAGGAGCAGAGCACCCCGGCCGCGATGGAGGCCCGCACCCACACCTCGGGGCGGGAATCGTCGCAGAGCGTCCGCAGCCAACGGGCCACCGGGCCACGCACGTTGTGGTAGCCGTGCCAGATCTCGCCGAGTACGGCTCCGGCGAGGGCCTCGCCCTGGAACCGTACGGCCCGCACCGGCACCTTGGCCGGCCCGAGGTCCAGCTCGCCGTCCTCCAGGACGGCGCGGGCCTGCACCGGCCGGTGCTCGGCGTGGGTCCCGAACAGCCGCCTTCCTGGGGCCTGTTCGGGGTCGAGGGTGACGGCGAGTTCCCAGGCGAGGAGTTCGGCGGCCTCGGCGGCGAGACTGTAGGCGGAGCCGTTGAAGACGGCGACGGCGATACGGAACGCCCCGGCGTTCAGCGCCGGGAGGGCCTCGGGGAGCGCGCCGGGCCGGTCGGCCCCGGCGAACCACTCCCGGGCCTGGGACCGCACGAACGACGAGCATTCGGCGAGGAGTTCGTCGTCGGTCACCTCGCCGCGCCAGTGCCGGGCGAGGTGGTCGGCCAGGCGGGCGGCCTCGCGCGGCCGGAGTTCCTCCAGGCCGAGGGCGGCGACGACGTCCCGCCGCCGGGCGCGCGCCCGTGCGTCGCCGAGGGCCTCGTCGGACTCGGCGCGCAGCCGGTGCCAGAGGTGCCGGTGCAGCACCTCGTCGGCCGGCGGCGGTGCGCAATACATGCCGTACCGGCCGCGCAGCAGCCGGTCGGCGAGCTCCCCGTTCTCGACGAGGACGATCCCGTACGCGTCCCGGCCGCGCAGCAGCTCGCCGAAACGGTCCAGGTGCAGTTCGCTGAGGCGGGGCACGGAGCGGCGGGCGACCGTGCCACGCTCGCCCCGGCCCGAGCGGGAACCGCCCGGCTCCGGCTCGGCGCGCACGTCCTCGGTCAGCAGCTCCAGGAGGTGGCCGCCGCTCTCCTGGAGGGCCTCCTCGGTGATCTCGTCGACGGCGTGGCGCGGGTCGAGCCGGAAGACCTTGCCGCCGGTCAGCTCGTCGAGGAGGGCGAGCGCCGTGGCCTTGCGTCCGCTGCCGGGTTCGCCGCACAGGACGAGGACCCGGTGGTCGCGGAGCCGTTCCCGCATCCTCGGGTAGCCGGCGGTCGCGCAGTACACCCGCCCGAGGTGGTCGAGCGTCTCCGGCGGGACGGGGCCCTGGACGAAGTGCGAGGCGCGGTCGGAGCCGTACAGGGCGAAGATCTGGTTGCCCTCGAAGACGGTGCCGTCGCCGTGGATGGTGGTGAGCCGGTCGGCGGCGCCGCCCGCCCAGGTGCGGACGGCCCGACGCGCCGTGGCGGCGCCGCCGGTGTCGCTCTCGCCGCCGAGGGGTCCCCGGTCGGCGGCGTCGAAGACACTGGGTTCGCGGGGCGGTGGTTCGGTGGTGCCGTCGGTACGCTCGGCACCACCCGCGCGGTCGCCGTCGCGGGCCCCCCGGTCACCTCGATCGCCCCGGTCCCCGCGGTCACCCCGGTCCGCGCCCCGGTCGCCTCCCCTGTCCTGCGCGTCCGCCCGGTCGCCGTGGCCCACGTCCGCGCCCTCGTGGTGCGGCGCGCCCTCGTCCTCGTCGCTCACTCCGACTCACCCGCGCCCGGCTCCGTACGCTGCGGCTCCGGATACCGCGGCTCCGGATACCGCTGCTCCGCGCCCTTGCTGATCCCCGTGAACCCGCCGTGGATGGTGTTGCCGCGCACGTCCAGCAGGTCGCCCCCGACGTGGTACGTACGGTTCCCGCCCCCGGTCCGGGGCGTTGGGCCGTCCCCCCGCGACGGCCCAACGCCGGTCCGTGACCCCTCCGCCGGCGGCCGCTCCCCCACGACCGCCGGCGCCCCCTCACCCTCGGGCGGCAGCTCCCCGTCCGGCCCGATCAGCGGCGGCGCGGGCCTGCGCGGCGCATGGAACCAGGCGGTCTCGTCGGTCTCCTTGGAGCGGATGCGGGCCGACCTGTAGTGGCCGGGCTCCACGTATCGGCCGCCCTCGGCGACCACGCTCACGTACAGCCAGTCCGAGACCACGACCAGCAGGTCGACCTCCGGGACCTCGTTCATGATCCGCTTGGCCGGGGGGCTGTCGCAGAGCCGGGCCGCGAGGTCCACCGCCCGTCCGACGAGCCCGTGCCGGTCCTGGACCACGAGCCCGGCGTTCATGCCGATCCGCAGCCGCAACGGCCGGCTCCGCCCCTGGTTGTGGGCGCGCAGGCTCTCGTACAGGGTGTCGATCCACCGTCCGACCATCAGGGTCGGCGGCACGTCGGGGCGGAGGGCCACGAGGATGCCGTCGCCCC
Organism: Streptomyces sp. P9-A4; assembly: GCF_036634195.1. NCBI lineage: Bacteria > Bacillati > Actinomycetota > Actinomycetes > Kitasatosporales > Streptomycetaceae > Streptomyces > Streptomyces sp. P9-A4. The sequence continues at coordinate 5,875,153 of NZ_JAZIFY010000001.1, read as the reverse complement.
GGTCCTCCTGATGGAAGGTGCCGGGCTCGACGCCGACGGAGCCGTGCGCCTCGTCGAACGCGGCGTACATCGCCGCGCGCTGGAGCTTCTTCTCGGCCATGCCCAGGGTCCCGGAGCCGCAGATGTCGCCGAAGACGACGAACCGGTGGATCCCGCCCACTTCCCCGCTCAGTCCCGCACTGCTCACTCTCGGACTCCCTGTGTGATGCCCCGGTGCCGTTCGTGCCGTGGTGGTGCGTCGTCCAGACTGGCCGCGTTCCGCGACCGGCGATGTAGCCGTTTACACACCCGGCGGAGATGGGCCCGCCGGGTTTCCGCCGGGGCGCGCGCGCCCCTCCGCGAGCAGCACCAGGACCCGCATGTCGATGACGACGACCGTGCGGTTCGCGGTGCGGACCACGTCCTGCTCACGCAGCAGGCGCAGCGCCTTGGCGACCGCCTCCCTGGTGGCTCCGATGGCCGCCGCCAGATCGTGCTGGGGCAGCGGGAGTTCGAGTACGGTCCCGGTGTCGGCCCGGCGGCCCGCCCGCTCGGCCAGTTCGACGAGCCGGGCCGCGAGGCGCTGGAGCACGGTCTCGGAGGCCAGCGACCGGCGTTCGACGTCGGCGCTGCGCAGCCGGGTGGCGAGCTGGCGCATGATCAGCGAGGTGGCGTGCGGGCGGGCGGCGAGGAAGCGCCGGAACCGGTCGCCGGAGATCGCCACCGCCTCGACCTCGCCGAGCGCCGTGACGCTGGCGCTGCGCGGGCCCCGGTCCACCGCGGCGAGGTCGCCGACGACCTCCCCGGCGCCCCTGAGGGCGAGGATGAGCCGCGAGCCGCGCTCGGTCCCCACCGAGACGACGGACCAGCCGGAGAGCAGCGCGAGGACGTAGGCGGTGGTGTCGCGTTCGCGGATCATCACCTCGCCGGGCTCGTAGCGGCGCCGGGCGCCCTCGGCGAGCAGGGAGCGCCGGTCGGCTGCCGGGAGGGCGTGGAGGAAGGAGCGCTCCTGGCCGAAGAGACTCATCGCGCCCTCACCCCCGTACCGTCCTCGGGCCCTCCGGGGAAGACCGCCTGCCGGTGACCGCCCGGCGTATTCGTGTGCGTGTTCCCACCTCATATGACGTGTCCCGTCACACAGTTGACACTGTGTCACGCGATGGGGTGAAGAACGCTAGAGGGTGCGGAAGAAACGCGTCAACGGGCACAGGGGGCGCAGTGGAGCGCCGGTTCCGCCACCCCTGCGCCCCCGCCGAGCCGGTGCGAAGACCGTGCGGAATCCCCGGGAAGACCTCGCGAAATCCCGCCCGGGAGCGAGACGAACGCGCAGGCCGCCGGCCGAGGCCCCGAAGGGCACGGCCGACGGCCTGCGGGCGGCGCGAGCGAAGGTCCGGCGGCGGAGGGCCGGGGACGGACGGGCGTTCTCAGAGCCTCGGGTCCACCGGTTCCGACTCCAGGGCGAGGACGGCGAAGACCGCCTCGTGGACCCGCCACAGCGGCTCGCCGTCCGCGAGCCGGTCGAGCGCCTCCAGGCCGAGCGCGTACTCGCGGAGGGCCAGTGACCGCTTGTGGCCGAGGAAGCGCTGCCGCAGTCGCTCCAGGTTCTCCGGCCGTGTGTACTCGGGGCCGTAGATGATCCGCAGGTACTCCCGGCCGCGTACCTTCACGCCCGGCTGGCCGAGCCTGCCCCTGGCGTCGCGGACGAGCGCGGCCAGCGGCTTGACGACCATGCCCTCCCCACCGGCACCGGTCAGTTCCAGCCACCAGTCGACGCCCGCGCGGACGGAGGCCTCGTCGCCGGTGTCGACGACGAGCCGGCGGGTGACCTGGAGCAGTCCGGTCGGGTCGTGCTCCACGAGCCGGTCGAGCCAGGCCAGCTGCTCGTCGTGCGGCACGGCCGCCAGCGAGCGTCCGCGCGTCGCGAGGAGCTGGAAGGGGGCGAACCGCACCCCCTCCAGGCCCTCCGTCGGCCAGCAGTACCTGCGGTAGGCCTCGGTGAACGCCTCCGCGTCCACCGCCCGCTCCCGCTGCCGGGCGAGCAGCCCGTCGATCCCCTCGACGCCGCGCGCCACGGCCTGTTCGAGCGCGCCGATCGCGCCGGGCAGGACGGCGCCCGAGGCCGCGCCGACCGCCGCGTACTGCGCGCGGAGCAGCCCGGCCGACTTGAGCGACCAGGGCATCAACTCGCCGTCGAGCAGCAGCCAGTCCCCCGTGCCGGGGGCGCCGCCCGACGCGGCGAGTTCGTCCCAGAGCCCGGCGGCGTCGATCGCGGTCCGCAGCCGCCCGAGGACCTGCTCGGTGACCTCCTGGTCGTCGAAGAAGGGCCGTCCGGTACGGGTGTGCAGCGCGCCGGTCACCCCGGTGACGCCGAAGGCCTCGCGGGCCGCCTCCTCGTTCCGGCAGACCAGGGCCACCGCCCGGGAGCCCATGTGCTTCTCCTCGCACACGACCCGCCCGACGCCGTCCGCCCGGTACTGGGCGAAGGCCTCGGCGGGGTGCTCCAGATAGCCCTCCGCCTTCGAGGTGGCGGTGGGCGCCATCGTCGGCGGCAGATAGGCCAGCAGGCGCGGGTCGACCGCGAACCGGCTCATCACCTCGAGGGCCGCCGCCGCGTTCTCCTCGCGCACGGCGACGTTGCCGAGGTGCCGGGTCTCCACGATCCGGCGGCCGTGGACGTCCGCCAGGTCCAGGGGGCGCCCCTGGTGCCCGCCGGGTGCCTCGGTCGCGAGCGGCCGGGCCGGCTCGTACCAGACCCGCTCGGCCGGTACGTCGACGAGCTCGCGCTCCGGCCAGCGCAGCGCGGTCATCTTCCCGCCGAACACCGCTCCGGTGTCGAGGCAGATCGTGTTGTTGATCCAGGAGGTGTCGGGCACGGGGGTGTGGCCGTAGACGACGGCGGCCCGTCCCCGGTAGTCCTCCGCCCACGGGTAGCGCACCGGCAGCCCGAACTCGTCGGTCTCCCCCGTGGTGTCCCCGTACAGCGCGTGCGAACGCACCCGACCCGACGTACGGCCGTGGTACTTCTCCGGCAGTCCGGCGTGACAGACGACGAGGTTGCCCCCGTCGAGGACGTAGTGGCTGACGAGCCCCTCGATGAACGTCCCGACCTCCGCCCGGAACTCCTCGCTCTCGTGCCCCAACTGCTCGATGGTCTCGGCGAGTCCGTGCGTCTTCTGCACCTTTCGGCCCTTGAGCCAGCGGCCGAGCTTGTTCTCGTGGTTTCCGGGCACGCACAGGGCGTCGCCCGAGGCGGCCATCGCCATCACCCGGCGCAGCACACCCGGCGAGTCGGGCCCCCGGTCGACGAGGTCGCCGACGAAGACGGCCGTACGCCCCTCGGGGTGGTGTCCGTCGACATAGCCGAGCTTCGCGAGCAGGGTGTCCAGCTCGGAGCGGCAGCCGTGGATGTCACCGATGATGTCGAAGGGGCCGGTGAGGTGCCGCAGGTCGTTGAAACGCCGCTCCAGGACGACTTCGGCCGTGTCGACCTCCTCGACGGACCGCAGGACGTGCACCTTGCGGAAGCCCTCGCGCTCCAGGCCCCGCAGCGAACGGCGCAGTTCGCGGCGGTGGCGCTGGATGACGTGCGCGGGCATGTCCGCCCGGTCGGGGCGCCCGGCGTTCCGGGCGCGGCAGACGTCCTCGGGCAGGTCGAGGACGATCGCGATGGGCAGCACGTCGTACGAGCGGGCCAGCTGGACGAGCTGGCGCCGGGCCTCCTGCTGCACGTTGGTGGCGTCGACGACGGTCAGCCGCCCCGCCGCGAGGCGCTTGCCCGCGATGTAGTGGAGGACGTCGAAGGCGTCCTTGCTGGCCGACTGGTCGTTCTCGTCGTCGGCGACGAGCCCCCGGCAGAAGTCGGAGGACACGATCTCGGTCGGCTTGAAGTGGCGCCGGGCGAAGGTGGACTTGCCGGAGCCGGTGGCCCCGATCAGCACCACGAGGGACAGATCGGTGACGGGGAGCGTTCGGCGCTCGGTGGGGGTGGTCATGCCTGTCCCTCCTTCTCGGTGGTCGGGTCGGTGGCTCGGGTGAAGACGGCCATCTGGGTGGGCGGTCCGACCTCGGGGTCGTCCGGGCCGACGGGGGTGAAGCCGACGCCGTACCCGTACCGCCCCGCGACCGACTCCGCCCAGCTCCGGAACTCCTCCCGGGTCCATTCGAAGCGGTGGTCGCCGTGCCGTACGTGTCCGGCGGGCAGCGACTCCCAGCGCACGTTGTACTCGACGTTCGGCGTGGTCACGAGGACCGTGCGCGGCCGGGCCGCACCGAACACCGCGTACTCCAGGGCGGGCAGCCTCGGCAGGTCCAGATGCTCGATGACCTCGCTGAGCACCGCCGCGTCGTAGCCGGCGAGCCGCTTGTCCGTGTACGCGAGCGAGCCCTGCATCAGCTTCACCCGGGCCGCCTGCCGCTCCCCCATCCGGTCCAGCCGCAGCCGGCGCGCGGCCACGGTCAGGGCGCGGACGGACACGTCGACGCCGACGATCTCCGTGAAGCGGACGTCCTTGAGCAGGGCCTGCACCAGCTGGCCCTGGCCGCAGCCCAGGTCGAGGACCCGGCTCGCCTCGGCCCGGGCCAGGGCGGCGAGGATCGCCTCCCGGCGCTGCTCGGCCAGCGGCACCGGGCGCTCCTCGGTGTCGGTCGACTCGTCCACGGCGTTGTCGACGTCGTCGACGTCCAGGCCCTCGGCCTCGGCGAGCCGCACCAGTTCCAGCCGCTCGTCCGCCGCGCGGGTCAGACCCCAGCGGCGGGAGAGGTAACGGGCGGTGATCAGCTTCCGCTCGGGGTGCCCGGCGAGCCAGCCGTCACCGGCGCGCAGCAGCTTGTCGACCTCGTCGGGCGCGACCCAGTAGTGCTTGGCGTCGTCGAGGACGGGCAGCAGGACGTACAGGTGGTTGAGGGCGTCCGCGAGCCGCAGCTCACCCTCCAGGACCAGCCGTACGTATCGGGAGTCGCCCCACTCGGGGAACTGCCCGTCCAGGGCCACCGGCTCGGCCTCCACCGTGTCCCAGCCCAGCGGCTCGAACAGCGCGCGGACCAGCCGGGCGCCGCCCCTCGCGGGCAGCGCGGGCACCTCGACGCGCAGTGGCAGCGGAGCGGCGGCCCGCTCGGGCATCGCCTGGCAGACACCGTGCAGCGCGGTCTTGAAGACCTTCGCGAGCGCCACGGCCAGCAGCGAGGACGCCGCGTAGGGCCGGTCGTTCACGTACTGCGCGAGCGCGGAGTCCGGGGCGCCGCCCCGGCCCTTGCCCTTGCCGCGGCGCACCAGCGCCACGGGGTCCACCTCCAGGAGAAGTGCCGCCGTGCACCGCTCGGCACGCGCCTCGGGGTAGAGGACGTGCGCCGTGCCGTGCGAAGTTGAGAACGTCTGCGCCCGCTCGGGATGCTTGTGCAGCAGAAAACCGAGATCGGTCGCGGGACGCTCCGGGTTGCCGGTCGTACTGATCGTCAGGAACACCCTCCCGAGTATGAGTCGCGCCGCCCCACCCGACCAGGCATTTTCCCGTGGGGGCGGTCGGGACGGGTGCGTCCGTCGTGGGGCGCACGCGCGGGTTCAGGCCGTGGGGCTCAGCCCCCGTCGTCGGGGGTCAGGGCGGCGGCCAGCGTGCCGATCGCTCCCGGGCCCACCCGGCAGCAGCCGCCGATGAGGCGGGCGCCGGACGCGGCCCAGGCGGTGGCCAGGGCCGGGTCGAAGGCGGTGCCGCCGCGCCAGCCCCGGGCGCGGGCGTCCCACCGCTCCCCGCTGTTGGGGTAGACCACGCCGGGCCGGCCGGTCACGGCCACGGCGAGCTCCACGGCGGGCCCGGCGTCGGCCGGGTCGCAGCAGTTGACCCCGACCACGACCACCTGCTCGTTCCCGGCGGCGACCGCGAAGGCCTCCGCGAGGTCCTGCCCGGCCCGGGTCCGCCCGCCCTCGACCGTGTACGACAGCCACAGCGGCACCCCGCACCCCTCGGCCGCCCGCAGCAACGCCTCCGCCTCCTCCGCGTCCGGGACGGTCTCCAGCGCCAGGACGTCCGGCCCCGCCGCCGCGAGCACCTCGATCCGGGGCCGGTGGAACGCCTCCAGCTCCCGCACGGACAGCCCGTACCGTCCCCGGTACTCGCTGCCGTCCGCGAGCATCGCGCCGTAGGGCCCCACGGACGCGGCGACCCACACCTCGTCCTCGACCCGCTCCCCGGCCTCCCGTGCCAGCTCCACACTCCTGCCGAGCAGTCGCGCCGCCTCCTCCCGACCCACGCCCCGCTCGGCGAAGCCCTCGAAGGTGGCCTGGTAGCTGGAGGTGATGAGCACCCGGGCACCGGCCCGTACATAGGCCGCGTGCGCGGCCTCGATCTGCTCGGGGCCGTCGACGAGGAGCCGCGCGGACCAGAGCGCGTCCGAGAGGTCGCAGCCCTGCGCCTCCAACTGCTGGGAGAGCCCGCCGTCGAGCACGACCACTCCCGCCCCGAGGGCCTCGGCAAGCGAACGGACCGGCTTCATCGGATCGCCCGCCCCCTCAGCCCAGCTGCGACTGGACCCGCGCGGAGATCAGCTCCAGGTGGTCCAGGTCGTCCAGGTCGAGGACCTGGAGGTAGGCCCGGGAGGAGCCGATCGCCGCGTACCGCCCGAGCTTGTCGACGACCTCGGCGGGCGAGCCCGCCAGTCCGTTCGCCTTCAGTTCGTCCACGTCCCGCCCGATCGCCGCGGCCCGTCGCGCCACCTCGGCGTCGTCCTTGCCGACGCAGACGACCAGCGCGTTGGAGTACACCAGGTCGCCGGGCGCCCGCCCGGCGGCCTCGGCGGCGGCCCGGACCCGGCCGAACTGCCGCTCGCTGTCCTCCAGGGAGGCGAACGGGATGTTGAACTCGTCCGCGTACCGCGCGGCCAGGCGCGGCGTGCGGCTCGCGCCGTGCCCGCCGACGAGCACCGGAATCCGGTCCTGCACGGGCTTGGGCAGCGCGGGCGAGTCGGTCAGCCGGTAGAACTCCCCCTCGTGGCTGAACGTCTTGCCCACCTCGGTCTCCCACAGACCGGTGACGATCGCCAGCTGCTCCTCCAGCCGGCCGAACTTCTCCTTCGGGAACGGAATGCCGTAGGCCTTGTGCTCCTCCTCGAACCAGCCCGCGCCGAGCCCCAGTTCGACCCTGCCGCCGGACATCCGGTCGACCTGGGCGACCTGGATGGCGAGGACGCCGGGGAGCCGGAAGGTACCGGCGGTCATCAGCGTGCCGAGCCGGATCCGCTTGGTCTCCCGGGCGAGCCCGGCCAGGGTGATCCAGGCGTCCGTCGGTCCGGGCAGCCCGTCGCCGGACCCCATGCTCAGATAGTGGTCGGACCGGAAGAAGGCGTCGAAGCCGAGTTCCTCGGTGGCGCGGGCCACGGTGAGGAGCGTGTCGTAGTCGGCCCCCTGCTGGGGCTCCGTGAAGATGCGAAGATCCATGCCTCCATCCTGCACCTTCGGGTGCGTGTCAACCTCTCCGTCAGCTCTTCGTCCGCCCCGGCTCGGTCGGGTGAATATCCCGCCCCTGGGCGGCCGGCGACCGCCCAGGCCAGTGACCGCCGCCCGCACCCGTCGTTGGCTCGGGCGGAGCCGGACCGCCCGGCCCGCGTGCCGGCGGCCGCTGCCGGTGCGTCGCTCTCTCCCGTTGCCCCCGCCCTCGGCGGCGGGGTCCGGGCCGAGGAGGCCGCCATGTCCCAGGAAGCCGCGCCGGAGCGGGCCGTACCCGAGCAGCCGCTGTCGCAGTCCGTGCCCGAGCAGAAGGGCCCCGGTGCCCCCAAGGGCCTGCTCCAGCAGATGGAGGAACTGATGGCGGTCCTCTCCGCCGACCTCACGCAGCTGGACGCCGACCTCCAGTCCGTCTCCGACCGCCAGGCCCTGGACCACGACACGGCCGAGCACCACGAGCCCCGCCGCCCCTAGGGTCACCCCCTGGGGCCGGCCCGCGCACGGACCCGTCAGAGCGGGTTGAGGCGGGCCTTGAGCAGGCAGAACTCATTGCCCTCGGGGTCGGCGAGGACGTGCCACTGCTCCTCGCCGGTCTGGCCGATGTCGGCCGGGCGCGCCCGCAGCTCCAGAAGACGTTCGAGCTCGGCGTCCTGATCGCGGTCGGTGGCGTTGACGTCGATGTGCAGCCGGGGCTTGCCCTGCTCCGGCTCGTCCCTGCGGCTGAGGATGATCGTCGGCTGCGGGCCGCCGAACCCCTCGCGCGGCCCGATCTCGAGGGTGCCGTCCTCCTCGCGGTCGAGCACCACCAAGTCGAGCACCTCGCACCGGAACCGCGCCAGGACCTCCGGTCACGGCAACCGAGCACGAGCTCACTGATACGACATGCCATGGGCGAGACCTTCGACCCCACGCCGGACCGGGCCCAGGGGACACGGGCCCGGGCGCGACCCCCGCCCGGCTCCCGCCACGGCTCCCCTCGCCTCACCACGTGCCCCGCCCCGGGCCCGCGCCGCCGTGGGCCGGGTCGGGAGGGCGGGCCCGCTCCCCGTCCCGTACCGCCAGGCGCCGCAGCATCCCGCGCACCCGGTCGCTGGACTCGTCCGCCGCGTCGATGGCCTCGATGCACGCCCAGTAGAGCCCCTCCTCGTCGGTGGCGCAGGCCACCCCGACGAGCGCGATCCCCACCTCTCCCAGCAGCGCGCCGAGCGCGGTCAACGCCCCGCCCGGGTCCGCCACTTCGGTCAGCTGGGCCGCCCTCGGTCCACCGGCACCCCATGCCGGGTACTCCCCGATCTCGCTCAGCCCCCGCGCCTCGCCGCGCAACTCCTGCGGTCCGCAGAGCGCCAGCTGATTCCCTATCGCCTGGGCGAGCGCCTGGGCCTGCCAGGCCTCCGCCACGATGTCCTGCGCCGTCCCGCTCTCCGCCAGCGCGTGCCGGCCGAGCGCGATGAGCCGCTCTGCCTCCATCAACACCGCCCCCGTTCGTACGACTTATCCGCCCATTCATTCCATTACCCAGAGTGAGGCGACCTGAGCCCCAACACCAGAGGAATTCGGAAATCTGTGGACAGGAAGCTCGATGGGGATAAGTCGATCACTCCGAAGAGTGACGATCTTGAGCAGCGCCCTCTCCTGCACCCCCTCACCACCCCCTACTTCACCCCTCCGTCACCCCCTTCCTCACCGTCTACGCGCCCCCGTCATCACCCTCTACGCGCCCCTCTCCGTCACTCGCCCCGCCGCGCCTCCGCGCGGGAAACCGGACCTCGTTGCGGTCGATCTTGGCGGCCAGCGCGGCCAGCGGATCGACGCCGAGCACCGTGCAGAACTGGAGCAGATAGGCGAGGACGTCGGCCACCTCGTCGGCCACCCGGTGCGCCGATTCGGGGGCCTCCATCACCCGGTCCGCCTGCTCGGGCGTCAACCACTGGAAGATCTCCAGGAGTTCCGAGGCCTCGACGCTGAGCGCCGCCGCCAGGTTCTTGGGCGTGTGAAAGGGCTGCCAGTCGCGCGCGGCGGCGAACTCCGCCAGCCTGCGCTGCAGTCCCGCTACATCGTTGTCGGTCACGCGCTCAGGTCTACCACCGTCACCCCGGGGGTCCGGCGCGCCTCCCCCGCCGCCCGCTCCCCGACCGTGCCCGCGACCCGGATGTGCCCGTCGGCCGCGATGCCCGTGGCGAGGGCGAGCAGTTCGCCCACCTGCCGTCCGTCGAGCCCCCGGTCGAGGCCGTCGGCGAGCAGCGTCAGGGACTGCACGGCCTCGGGGACCTCGGCGATCCGGTCCATCGCGAGGACCCCGGGGCCGGTCAGCAGGGTGAGCGCGAGTGCCAGGTAGCGCAGTTCCCCGTCGCCGAGGCGGCCGAGCGGGGTCGGGGGCCGTTCGCCGCGTTCGAGGACCGCCCGGACGGTGCCCTCCGGCAGTTCCTGCACCCCGAGTCCGGTGACGGGGCCGACGCAGCCCGCTCCCGCCACGGCGGCGAGGCGGTGGTGCCGACGCGGGCAGTCGGTGTGGGTGCGGTGCAGAACCTCGGCGAGGTTGCCGCAGCCGCGCCGCAGGCGCCCCTCGCCCGAAGGTACGGGTGCCCGCATCCGCTCGGGCCGGGGGTCGCAGGCGAAGGCCGAGCGGAGTCCGATGACGACCTGCTCGGCGGCGGCGAGGACCTCCAGCTGCCCGGGGGTCTTGCCCGCGACCCGCAGCGGCAGCAGGGCCGTACCGAGGAGGTCGTCGGGGAACGGGGCCCGGGTGACCGGGGTGGCGCCGGCCGTGTGCCACTCGGCCTGGACGGTGGGGCGTCCGGGGTCGCGCAGCGCCGTGGCCAGCAGGGTGCGGCCACGGCCGGAGAGCCGTTCGCCGACGATACGCAGCCGGGGTTCGGCCTGGACGGCGAGATCGAGGTGCACGGGCCCCTCGGGGCCGTCGACGGTGCACCCGATGCGGAACCCGCGCCTGCCCTGGGCGTCGGGCCTGGCCCGTTCGGGGACGCAGTCGGCGGCATCGGGGAACACCTCGTCGAGCGGGTCGCCCGCGCCGAGCCGGGCGAGTGCCTCGTACGCCCGCAGGGTGGTGGACTTGCCGCTGCCGCTGGGTCCGGTGAAGAGGGTGACCGGCCCCAGCTCGTGGACGGCCGCGCGGTGACCGGCGAACGCGGACAGGCGCAGCTCGGTCACGGCCGGCCGGGCACGGAGCCGCCCGCCCCCGCGCCCGCCCCCGGCGGACCGGGCGACGGAGGGCACGGCAGCGGAAGGCTCGGCGACGGGAGGTACGCCACCCGAGGGCCCGGCGGCGGAAGGCCTGGCGACGGCGGGTGCGGCGACAGCGGAGAAGGGGGTGTCTGACGTGCGGGCGAGCGCGGTGCCGCCGGTGAGGTCCATGCCCGGACCGTACGCACTCCCCGACCTGACGAACCGTTACGTCGAGATGACCTTCCTACGATCGGGGGACGCCGGCGGTCCCGCCGCCCACCACACCGTCCTCGTCCTCACCCTCCGCGCCCTCGACCTCCGTACCGGCGGGGGCGAGGAGAAAAACGTTCCGGTCGACGCGGTGCATCCCGCTGCCGAGACCGAAGACCACACCGCTGCTGAAGTCGAGGATCCGCTTGGCGACCTCGGTGTCGGCGCTCGTCAGATCGAGGAGCACCGGGATCTGGGCGATGAGGTACTCGGCGACCTCGCGGGCGTCGGCGAACACCTGCACACGGAGCACGACCATACGGCGCTGCTCGGCGGACTCGTACTGCTCGGGGATCGTGCGGTGGTCGACCCTGGACGGCCATTCGTCACGACCGCGCAGGGGCACGACCTGCGCGAGGCCCTCCCACTGCTCGTCGGTGACGTCGTACCTCTCGTACCTACTCATGCCCCCATCCTCCCGCTCCTCACCCGTTCGGCCCAACAACGACACGAGGTGATGACGGGGCGGTCTCCGGGAGCTGCCGGACCGGCCGGAGCCGGTGGTTCACTTCTTCTTCGTGCGGGTCACCACCGCGCCGAAGAGGGCCAGGCCCTTGATGACGACCCGCGGTGTGCCCGCCGTGCCGACCTTGTTCGCCGCGCGCTTGTCGAAGACGCCGAAGAGCCCGAGGCCCCGGACCTCGACGTCGACGTCCTCCGGGACCACGATCCGGGTGCCGCCCCAGAGGGCGACGGCGCGGATCTCGGTGTCCTGGCTACTGAAGCGCGCCTCGGTCAGGTCGAGTTTGCCGCCGCCCCACATCGACCAGAGCGTCATCCGGGGCGGTACGACCCAGTGGCCCTTGCGCTCGAAGCCGCCGAAGATCCCCGCCACGAAGCCGCGGGAGGTCGGGGCGCGGTCCACCACGAGCGTGTCACGGGGACCCGGCCGGGGCAGACCGCGGCAGGCGGTCTCCAGTTCGCCCCGGGTGCGCGAGGCGTGCACCTCGTCGAGCCGGGGCGCGAGCTCCTCCAGCGTGAGCCGGCCGTTCTCCACGGCGGCCCGCAGGCGCTCCTCCGCCGCGAACCGTTCCTGGTCCGAGGCGCGGATGTCCAGTTCGTTCTGTGTCACGGTGTCGTCCCCCGGTTCCGGATGCCGTCGGCCGGCAGCGCCGCCACGTCGGCGTTCGTCCTGTGCGGCACCTTCGGCGTCGCCACATGATCCTCGTGACCGACGCCCCGGTGCACGACGGCGCGCGCGTCGGCCGTCGCGTTCATGACCATCACGCTACGCGAAGCTCTTGGCCAGCCGCCGGAGGCCTTCTCTGATCTCGTCGGCCGAGTGCGTGGTGAACGAGAGCCGCATCGCCCCCCGGTCCGGCTCGCCGCAGAAGAACGGCGCCCCCGGGACGTACGCCACCTCGTGGCCGATCGCGGTCCGCAGGAGCGCGGTCGCGTCGTGGCCCGTGGGCAGGGTCGCCCAGATGAACATGCCGCCCTCCGGCCTGTTCCACCGGCTGCCCTCGGGCAGCGCGCCCGGCAGACCGCCGAGCATCGCGTCCCGGCGCTCCCGGTACGCGGCCCGGATCACCGCGACATGCGCGTCGAGGTCGCTGTCGCGCAGATAACGCGCCGCCGCGGCCTGGTCGATGGTCGAGGTGTGCAGGTCGGCGGCCTGCTTGGCGATCACACAGGCGCGGCGCAGTCCGGCGGGGGCGCGCAGGTAGCCGAGCCGGAGGCCGGGGGCCATCACCTTGGAGAAGGAGCCGAGCAGGACGGTGCGGTCGGCGGCCACCGGGTCGGCGGCGATGCAGGGCGCGCGCTCGCCTTCGTACCGCAGCTCGCCGTACGGGTCGTCCTCGACGATCCAGAACCCGTGCCGCGCGGCGGCCTCGGCGACGGCGTGGCGTCGCTCGGCGGGAAGGGTGCGGCCCGTGGGGTTCTGGAAGGTGGGGACGATGTAGAGGAGGGTGGCCTTCTCGCGGGCCGCGATCTCCTCCAGTGCCTCGGGGACGATGCCGTCGTCGTCGGTGGGCACGGGGACGACGCGGGCCCCGGCGAAGCCGAAGGTCTGAAGGGCCGCGAGGTAGCAGGGGTCCTCGACGAGGACGACGGCACCCGGCTCGACGAGAGCGGTGGTGAGGAGGGTGAGCGCCTGCTGCGAACCGGTGGTGACGAGCAGGTCGTCGGCCTCGGTGGGCAGGCCTCGCGCGGTGAGCCGGGCGGCGACGGCCGTTCGCAGCTCCGGGTCGCCCTCGGTCGTCGAGTACTGGAGCGCGGACCGCGGGCTCTCCGTCAGGACCCGGTCGTACGCGGCACGGATGCCCTCGACGTCGAACAGCTCGGGCGCCGGCAGACCGCCCGCGAAGGAGATGACCTCGGGCCTGGCGGTCAGCGCCAGGATCTCCCGTACCGGCGACGAACCGACGTTGCCCAGCCGGGCCGCGGTGGCCGGCGCGGGCACGGAGGAGACGGGGGCGGTGGCGTCCGCGCGCACGGAGTCGGCTGAAAGCATGCTGTCAGCATATAGAGCCGCGGGAGCCTGTCCAGGAGGACCGGCTCCCGCCGCGACAGGGCGAGTTGACCCTCGCGGAACCGACCCTTCCGTCGGCCTTCCGTCGGCCTTCCGTCGGCCTTCCGTCGGCCTTCCGCCGCCCGTCCGTCGCTTCTCGGGTCGGCCCCTTCAGTCCTTGCGGCCGACCGGTTCGTCGCGGGCGTCGGCCCACAGCGACCGTACGTGGCCCAGGTGGCGTCGCATGCACGCCTCGGCGCCCCGTGCGTCGCCGGCGATCATCAGGTCGAGCAGCTCGACGTGCTCCTCGGCGGAGGAGACGAGCTTGCCGGCCTCGTCGAGACCGGTCAGACCGTAGAGACGGGACCGCTTGCGCAGGTCACCCACCGTCTCCACCAGGCGGTCGTTCCCGGAGAGGGCGAGCAGCGCCAGGTGGAAGCGGCGGTCCGCCTCCAGATAGCCGATGAGGTCGTGGTCCCGGGCGTGGGACACGATCTCCTCGGCGACCGGCCGCAGCGCCTCCAGCTGCTCGCGGTCGGCCTTCTCGGTGACGCGGCCGATGGTGGGGACCTCGATGAGGGTGCGCAGCTCGGTGAACTGGTCGAGGTCCCGCTCGCTGACCTCGGTGATGCGGAAGCCCTTGTTGCGGACGGGCTCGACCAGGCCCTCCCGCGCCAGGTCGAGCATGGCCTCGCGGACCGGGGTGGCGGAGACACCGAGGTCGCTCGCGAGTCCGGGGGCCGAGTAGACCTGGCCGGGGCGCAGTTCGCCGGCGATGAGCGCGGCACGCAGGGCGTGCCCGACCTGGTCGCGGAGCCGCTCCTGGGCTCTGACGAGGCCGTACTGTTTCAGGTCACCCATCGTGCGTCCTCCGAGATGTCACGGAGGAGCATCGTACAATGTCACGTTTCTCCATCGGGCACAGGAACCGGGAACTCCACGACGCGGACGGCTCACGTTTCCCGGGAACCCCACGGCGCGCTGCTACGTTCTACAGGATCGTAGAAGTTAATCGACGTCTGGAGTTGTTCATGGCCCTGTGGGACCGCATCAGGGAATCCGCATCGACGATGCAGACCCAGCTGGTGGCGAAGAAGAACGACCTGAAGAGCGGCGCGTTCCGGGACGCGAGCATGGCCATGTGCGCGCTGGTCGCCGCCGCCGACGGCACCATCGACCCCGCCGAGCGCCGTCGGGTCGCCCAGCTCATCGCGAGCAACGAAGTGCTGCAGAACTTCGACGCGATCGACCTTCAGCGCCGCTTCGACGACAACCTGAACAAGCTGACCGCCGACTTCGACTTCGGCAAGGTCAGCGTGCTCCAGGAGATCGCGAAGGCGAAGAAGAAGCCGGCGGAGGCCCGCGCGGTCATCCAGATCGGCATCGTCATCGGCGGCGCCGACGGCGACTTCGACAAGACGGAGCAGGCCGTGGTCCGCGAGGCGTGCTTCACGCTGGACCTGCCGCCGCACGAGTTCGACCTCTGACGGTCGGAGTCCGCAGGGGGTACGGGCCCGCGGGTGCGGGCCCGTACCCCCTACTGCACCGGCGCCGCGACTCCGCGGAGCACCAGGAAAAGCATGACCGCCGAGTTCGCCGAGGACAGTGCCGACACGGTCGCGCCGACGGCCGCCCCCCAGGTGGCCAGGCCGACGGCCGTGCACGCCGGGGGCCAGGCGCGGCCGACCGGGGCCGGGCGCATCAGGGCCGCCACCCTTCGGGGCACCGGCCCCGCCCCGGCCAGGGCCGGGAGCGTGGCGGCCGGTGCGCGCGGGGCCAGCAGGGCCGCCTTGCCGATGGCGCGGGCGACGGCGCGACGGCTGCCGACCTCGGCGGCGGCGTCCTCGTCGGCCCAGCGTTCGACGGTGTAGGAGACGGCGGTGCGCAGCGGCCGCAGGAACGGGTTCGCGCGTGCCGCGAGATGGACCGTCAGCAGGTGCCGGTGGTGACGCGCGGCCAGATGGGCCCGCTCATGGGCGAAGAGGGCCCGGCGCTCGTCCGAGCCGAGCCCGGTGAGCATGCCGGTGCTGACGACGACCCGGCCCCGCCGGCCGGGCAGCGCGTACGCGTACGGGGTGCGGTCCGGCAGCACGGCGACGGAGGTCGGCGGCAGCCCGGCGAGCGCGCCCGCGGCCCGGCGGCGTACCCGCAGCTGGCGCCAGGCCGCCGCGCCGCCGGAGACGAGGACGGCGAGCAGGACGGGGATGGCGGCGCGGCCGGCGATCTCGTCGTACGGCAGGGCCGCCCGCACGTCCGGGTCCGACCAGCTGTCGGGGAGCGGATTTCCGGGGAGTTGGGCGGTGCCCACGATCATCAGCAGGCCGAGGCAGAGCGTGCTGCACACGGCGGAGACACCGGCGACGACGGCGAGCAGCCGGGTCGCGGTACGGGGATGGAGCCGCTGTTCGGCGAGGCGGGCGACCGGCCACGCGGTGAGCGGAAGGACCAGGGGAAGGAAGACGAAGACTCCCATGGAGGCTAGCCTTCCTCGTCCTCGGCGTTCCTGGCGAGCAGTTCACGAAGCAGTCGCTCTTCGTTCGGCGAAAGGCCGGTGACGAACCGGGCCAGGACCGCCTGTCGGTCCGCCTCCGCGTCCAGCACCTTCCGCATCCGCAGGGCGGCGAGCCCGGCCTCGTCGCCGACCGCCGTCCAGCGGAAGGACCGGCCGGCGCGCTCGCGTTCGACGGCGCCCTTCGCCCGGAGACGGGTGAGGATGGTGATGACGGTGGTGTAGGCGAGGCCGCCGCCGAGGCGTTCCCGTACCCATGCCACCGGCACCGGCTCGGACGCCGCACGGAGCGCGGCGAGCACCTGTGCCTCCAGTTGCCCCTGACCGCGCCTGGGCGGGGAGGACTCCGCCCCGATGTCGTCCCGTTCGGTCATCTCGCCCTCCTCCGCGTCAGAACAGCAGCCCATCGTACTGAACGGCGGAACCGGCGCCGTGGGGCGACGCCCTCACACCCGGTCGGGGGCTGACTCCGTGTCGCGTGCCTCGGGCCCGGCAGCCGGTACGTCGGCCCCGCGAGCCGCCTCGGACGCCGGTGCGTCCACCGGGGAGGCGGGGGTCCGGAGCCGGCTGACGTACGCGGCGACCGGTTCGGTGAAGCGGGCGGTGAGCGGCCCGATCACCACGAGGACCAGGACGTAGGCGGTGGCGAACGGCCCCAGCTGGGGCTGCACCCCGGCGGAGACGGCGAGCCCGGCGATGACGATCGAGAACTCGCCGCGCGCCACCAGGGTGCCGCCCGCCCTCCAGCGTCCCTTGACGCCGATACCGGCCCGGCGGGCGGCCCAGTAGCCGGTGGCGATCTTCGTCAGCGCGGTGACGACGGCCAGCGCGAACGCCGGGAGGATCACCGGGGGAATGCTGGCCGGGTCGGTGTGCAGACCGAAGAAGACGAAGAACACCGCGGCGAACAGATCCCGCAGGGGGCTCAGCAGGGCGTGGGCGCCCTCGGCGACCTCCCCGGAGAGCGCGATGCCGACGAGGAAGGCGCCGACGGCGGCGGAGACCTGGAGCTGCTGGGCCACACCGGCGACCAGCAGGGTCAGCCCGAGGACGACGAGCAGCAGCTTCTCCGGGTCGTCGCTGGAGACGAAGCGGGAGATCAGCCTGCCGTAGCGGACGGCGACGAAGAGCACCGCGCCCGCCACGCCCAGGGCGATGGCGAGGGTCGCGCTGCCGGCCGCGAGGCCCACCCCGGCGAGCAGGGCGGTGATGATGGGCAGGTAGACGGCCATGGCGAGGTCTTCGAGGACCAGGATGCTGAGGATCACCGGGGTCTCGCGGTTGCCCAGCCGCCCGAGGTCGCCGAGGACCTTGGCGATGACTCCTGAGGAGGAGATCCAGGTGACGCCGGCGAGGACGACGGCTCCGACGGGTCCCCAGCCGAGAAGCAGCGCGGCGGCAGCGCCGGGCAGGGCGTTGAGGCTGAAGTCGACGAGTCCCGCGGGGTACTGGGTCTTGAGGTTGGAGACGAGGTCGCTCGCCGTGTATTCGAGGCCGAGCATGAGGAGCAGGAGTATGACGCCGATCTCGGCGCCGATGGCGACGAACTCCTCGCTGGCGCCGAGCGGCAGCAGGCCGCCCTTGCCGAAGGCGAGTCCCGCGAGGAGGTAGAGCGGGATCGGGGAGAAGCGGAACCGGCCGGCGAGACGCCCGAGCAGGCCGAGTCCGAGGATGATGGCGCCGAATTCGATCAGGAAGACCGCGGAATGCACAGGGCCCTCACTCCTGACCGAGGATCGCGGCGGCCGCGTCGACGCCCTCGCGGGTGCCGATGACGATGAGCGTGTCGCCGCCGGCGAACCGGAAGGCGGGCGTCGGGGACGGTATCGCCCCGGAGCGGCGCAGTACGGCGACGACGGAGGCACCCGCCTCGGTCCGCATCCGGGTGTCGCCGAGCAGGCGCCCGTTCCAGTACGAGTGCGCGGAGAGCTCGATGCGTTCGGCGACGAGCCCCAGGTCGGTGGTGTGCAGGACGTTCGCGCTGTGGTGCGTGGGCAGCAGCGCGTCGATCAGCGAGGCCGTCTCGGCCTCCGTGAGGTGCAGGGACTGCGCACAGGCGTCGGGGTCGTCGCCCCGGTACACGTTCACGGTCCGGGTGCCGTCGCGGTGGGCGATCACCGACAGATGGCGGTGCTCCCGGGTGGTGAAGTCGTACTGCACTCCGATGCCGGGCAGGGGTGTCGTTCTCATCCGCGGAGCAGGCACAGGCCCGTCGCCTCCAATGGGTCTCAGGTGATCAGGGGTGATCGAGAGCGGCCATGGCCGGTCGTGAGTGATCCTGGACGGCCATGGATGGTCGAGGTGCGCGGGCCATGGTGTCATCCGCCGGGAGCGCCGGAACATGGGTGTCGGCACGGATGGACAGGACCCCGTGAAGCTGGTCAGGATGGACGGGGGACCTGGATCCCTCCGCAGGTCAGAGGCCCGGCAGGGCCCATGGGAGCAGGCGTCGACAGGTGCGGGCGCGACGGGAGAGGAGGCGCGGTGTCGCTGTACTGGCGCATCTTCCTGCTCAACGCCTCGGTCCTGGTCGTGGCAGTCCTGCTGCTGTTCGGCCCGGTGACGGTCTCCACGCCCGTCCTCCTCGGTGAGGCGCTCGTGCTCGTGGCGGGCCTGGTCGCGATGCTCCTCGCCAACGGCTTCCTCCTCCGGGTCGCGCTCGCCCCGCTCCAGCGCCTCACCCGGGCGATGCGGACGGCGGACCTCCGGCGGCCCGGCCGACGCCCGGAGGTGTCCGGGCACGGCGAGATCGCCGCCCTGACCCGTACGTTCAACACGATGCTCGACCGGCTCGAAGCCGAGCGGGCCGCCAGCACCGCGCGGGCGCTCTCGGCGCAGGAGGAGGAGCGCCGGCGCATCGCGCGGGAGCTGCACGACGAGGTCGGCCAGACCCTGACGGCCGTACTGCTCCAGCTGAGGCACACGGCGGACCACGCGCCCGTGGAGCTGCGGTCCGAGCTCCACCAGGCGCAGGAGACGACACGGGCCGGGCTTGAGGAGATCCGCCGCATCGCGCGCCGGCTGCGCCCGGGGGTGCTGGAGGAGCTGGGGCTGCACAGCGCGCTCAGGTCGCTGGCCTCGGAGTTCTCGACCCGCGCGGTGACGGTGCGGGCGCGCATCGAGCCGGGTCTGCCGGAACTCGACGAAGGGACGGAGCTGGTGATCTACCGGGTGGCCCAGGAGGGCCTGACGAACGCGGCGCGCCACGCTGCGGCGACCCAGGTGGACCTGTATCTGCGCCGCCTCCCCCACGGCGGGGTCGGCCTCCTGGTCAGGGACGACGGCCGTGGGATCGGCCGGACGCCCGACGGCGCGGGCCTCATGGGCATGCGGGAGCGGGCCCTGCTGATCGGTGCCGAGCTGGCGGTCCACGACGGCCCGGACGGCGGAACGGAAGTCCGCCTCGACACCACGACGGACAGGCTCGACACCACGACGTACAGGCCGACGCCATGACGGATCCGACGGAGCCGGCCGAGCCGACGGGATCGGCGGGATCGGCGGGATCGGCAGAATCGATCGACGGCGCCGAGCCGACACCCCCCACCCGCATCCTCCTCGCCGACGACCACGCGCTGGTGCGCGGCGGGGTCCGTCTCATCCTCGACGCGGAACCGGACCTCACGGTCGTGGCCGAGGCGGCGGACGGGGCGGAGGCGGTGGCCCTGGCCCGGTCCGAACGGATCGACCTGGTCGTCCTGGACATCTCGATGCCCCGGATGACGGGTCTCCAGGCGGCCCGCGAACTCAGCCGCCTCCGGCCGGAGCTGCGGATCCTGATCCTCACGATGTACGAGAACGAGCAGTACTTCTTCGAGGCCCTGAAGGCGGGCGCGAGCGGCTACGTCCCGAAGTCGGTGGCGGACCGCGACCTGGTCGAGGCCTGCCGGGCGGCCGTCCGCGACGAACCGTTCATCTACCCGGGCGCCGAGACGGCCCTGATCCGCACGTATCTGGACCGCGCGGAGCGGGGCAGGCCGCTGCCGGCCAAGGCGGTCACGGAGCGCGAGGAGGAGATCCTCAAACTGGTGGCGGAGGGCCACAGTTCGAAGGAGATCGGTGATCTGCTGGTCATCAGCCCGAAGACGGTGGAACGCCACCGGGCGAACCTGCTCCAGAAGCTCGGCCTGCGGGACCGCCTGGAGCTGACCCGGTACGCGATCAGAGTGGGCCTGATCGAGCCCTGAGGCGGAGGTCCCCCCAAGCCCCCCCGACCGGCCCCGACCGGCCCCGGACACACCGGTACCCCCCGGCCGGAAGGGCCGGGGGGTACCGTCGCGTTCGTCCTCAGGGAAGGGGCTCGTAGAACGGCCCGTCAGGCGCGTGGTTGCGCGAGCACAACATCACGTCCCGCCCCTTGAGATACGCCAGCAGCCATTCGCCGAACGTCATCTCGTAGAGCGTCCACGAGGGACTGTCCATCTCCTGGACCACGACCCGCCAGGGCGACGAGGGTCCGTCGGGGACGCGAAGGAAGATCGCCTCGCCCGTCGTGGCCGTCGCCACCGGGAGCATCTCCCCGGGGGCCGTTCCCGCCCGGCTGGGCAGGAACTCGGCCATGTCCTCCTCGCGCCAGAACTCGAGGTCCATCCTGAGCTCCTTGCCCAGGTTGTGCAGCAGATGGCTCGCGGGGTGCTTCAGATACAACTGCCCGTTGATCGAGACCGAACCGTAGGCGTCCACGACCTCGCGGAAGTCCGCGGGGAACGCGATGCCGAATTCCTGCTCCAGTTCGGTCCACGGTGCCGGATCCGACCAGTTGAACCGGGATTCGCCCAACAGGGCTCGTATCTCGGAAAGCGTTGCCACCTCTAGGCCCCTTCTAGCACGTCGAGCCGATGCCGGTCGGGGAGTTGATCGCGGTGCACGAATAGCTTTCCACGATGTCCCCCTGGGGGCCGTACGCGGTCATTCCCACCTGCACGAGCGTGGGGACGGCCGAATGCGGGTCACCGTAGATGGGCACGACCGACATGAACAGTTTGTTGTCGCCAGTCAAATGCTTCCACCCGAAGGATTCAACCTTGCTGGCCATCCTCGCGTTCGCCCTGCCGTGCAGAGCGACGAGGTTGCGCACATCCTGTCCGGTGCCCTTGCCCCAGTAACCTATCAGGTGCCCTGCCTGCGGACTTCCGCCTCCGGCGGCGATCTCACCCATGCCGTCGGGCTGCACGGAGGGCTCGCATTCGGAGCACTTGGGAAGGCCGCCGGCCCCGGTGCGCGACCTGCGGTCGGACTTGGTCAGGAACGCCCAGGCACCGGTCGCCCGGCAGCCCTTGTTCCCCTGGTGGTCCGTGTACTCCTCCAGGCCGCCGTAGACCCGCCCGCCGTCGACCAGAGGCATCGGGTCGCACGTCGGGTTGTTGGTGTCGGTGGTCCGCGGCGCGGGCCGGGGCTGGGGGCCCGGCGACGGCTGCGGGGTGGGACCCGGACGCGGTTCGTTGTCGGACGAGGAGTCGGAGTCGACGTCGCTCGCCGACGGCATCAGCATGCTGCCGAGGGCCGTGCTCGCGTCCGCGAGGTTCTGCTGGCCCTGCGGCGTCGCCGCGTACAGCGCCGTGACGAGCGCGGCGCCCGCCCACCAGATCAGCGGGATGGCGAAGTGGCCGTCCAGCTCGACGAGGCTGGTGGGGTTGCCGCCGGTGAAGGCGTACCGGTTCCCGGTGAAGGGGTCCGAGCCGAGCTTCATGTCGGCGAGGGCGCCGTTGTACATGTCCCGGGTGGTGAAGCGGTTGAGCCCCGGGTTGTAGTCGCGGAAGCCCATGTCGTACGTGCCCGACTGGGCGTCCCAGCGCTTGGCGTTGTAGCGGTAGGGGTTGTACTCCTCCTTGTCCGGCTGGCCGGTCTCGGGCTTGTCGATGCCGGTGAACTCGGTGGCGTCGTTGTTGCCGTAGGCGGTGTAGCCGTAGGTGGCCTTGGTGTCGCCGTTCTTGTCCGTCAGGGTCTCGACGTCGGTGTGGCTGTTGTAGCCGTAGTAGCCGTCCTCGGTCGTCCCGTCGGTGTTGTGCTTGGTCTGCGACAGGCGTTCGCCCCAGGGGCTGTACTGGAACGACTTGGTCAGCGCGCCGGCGACCTTCTCGTCGAGGACCTCGCTGGACAGGCCGAGGTACTCGAAGTCGGTGGTCTTGCCGCCCGCCGTCTTCGTGGCGGTGCGGTCCAGCGGGTCGAAGGTGTACGTCGTCGACTTCATCGCGCCGCCGGCGTCCAGCTTCTGGGACTCCACGACGTGGTCGAAGCCGTCGTACACGCTCCGCTCGATGACCTTGCCGCCGGAGCTGACCGACTGCTGGCGGCCGAACGGGTCGTAGCTGTAGTCGGCCGCCGTGGCACCCGAGGTCGTCGCGGTCAGCAGCCTGTTCCGGTCGTACTGGAACGTGGTGGTCGCGCCCTTGACGGTCTGGCTGATGACGTTGGCGTTGTCGTCGTGGAGGTACGTCTCCGTGCCCGCGCCGTTGCCCGACTTGACCGACTTGGTGAGCCGGTCGGCCGGGTCGTAGGTGAGGTCGGTCGTGGAGTCGAGGTACGCCGTGCGGTTGTCGGCGTTCATCTTCTTCGCGACGTCCTGCGACTTGTTGCCGTTGGCGTCGTAGGCGTACGTGTGCGAGGCGACCAGCGTGGTGCCGTCCGCCTTCTTCTCCGTCGTCGACTTCAGCGCCGCGTCGAGGAAGTAGGTGTAGTCGACCGTGTTGCCGTTGTCCTTGGTCTCCTTCAGCTTCTGGCCGCGGTCGGTGTAGGTGTACGAGGTCACCTTGGGGTCGCTGTCCGTCGCGGACTTGCCGACGGACACCGTCCTGACCTTCTCCCGGAGGTCGTAGGTGTACTTGGAGAACTGGCTCGGGTGGGTGACCGTGTCGGACTGGCCGTTGGCGTCGTACGTGTACGACGTGGCCTTCTTCTCGACGCCGGAGAGCGACTCCGTCACCTTCTGGACCTGGTTGAGGCCGGTGTAGGCGATGGAGTAGGCGTCGACCTTCGTCCCGGGCGAGGTGTCGCCGATCGACGTCAGGTTGCCGTTGACGTCGTAGGAGTAGTCGAAGGTCCGCTTCTCGTTGTCGGTCTCGGTGGCGTTGTCACGGACCAGCTTGACGCCGTCCGCGACCACGATGCCCGCGCTGTTCTGGTCCAGCTTGAGCTTGGCGCCCTCGCTCTGCTTGAGGGCGTAGCGGCCGAGGGCGACCCAGGTGCCGGTGGCGGCGTTCTGGTCCTTGGTGACCGCCGGTTCGGTGGTGGTGCCGTGGGTGAGCGTGTACTTCGCGGTGGTGGCGGCCCCGGTCACCTTCGGGTACTTCACGTACGCGGTGTACGTGCCGTCCTTGGGGATGTCGAGCGTCCACGTGAAGGCGTCCGTGCCCGCGCCCGCCGCGTGGGTGCGGTGGTCGTAGCCCTGCTGACCGGTGATGTTCCCCGTGGCCCAGGTGCCCGTGGCGGCGATGTGCTGGGTGTCGGAGTTGTCCACCAGGACCACCGACTTGCCCACCGGAACACCGTCGTCGGACCGCGACCTGACCTTGCCGTCCGGGTAGAACGACCACGTCATCGTGCGGTTGGACGAGCCACCCGCCGAGGTCAGCGTCCTGGCCGTCTGCTGGCCCACGGCGTTGTAGTCGTAGGTGGTGGAGATGTCCCACGGGTCCGTGGTGCTCTTGGTCCAGCCGTTGTCGAAGTAGTCGACCTTGGTGACGTTGCGGACCGTCTGCCCCTCGGAGGGCGGCATCGAGGTCGTGGAGACCCGGCCCACGGCGTCGTACTCGGTCTCGGTGTAGACGTTCGGGTCGTTGTGCCGGGTGTCCGCCGGGTCGTACGGCTGGTACTGGCGCTTGGGCCGGTTCAGCGCGTCGTACTCGGTGCGCGAGGTGAACGCCGTGGTCGTGCCCGCCTCGACGGCGCGCGGGCTGATCACCTTGGTGGCGTTGCCGACCTGGTCGTACTCGTACCGGGTCGTGCGGTGGACGATCGGCGAGGTGCCGCTGCGCGGGACCTTGACCTCGGTCTGCTTGCCGCGCTCGTCGTAGCTGACGAGCGTGGTGTTGTTCTCCGCGTCGGTCGTGGAGACGACCAGGTTGTCCTTGTCGTAGGCCTTCCTGGTGGTCTTGCCGGCGGCGTCCGTGACCGAGGTGACCCGGTGGTTCAGGTCGTAGACGGACAGGGAGCTGTAGTCGGCCGTGTCGGCGGTGGCGTTCTTCTTCGGGTCGACGACCTTGGTCGTGTTGCCGACGTTGTCGTACTCGTAGCTGACCCTGTCACCGTTCGCGTTGGTGACGGAGCTGAGCTGGTAGATCTCGTTGTAGTAGTTGGTCGTGACGAAGTCCGTCGCGTCCGCCGTGGTCAGCGAACCCTTCGGCTCGGTCGTCGTCCTGAGGTTGCCGACCTTGTCGTAGGTGTAGGTCGTCTTCCGCTCGCTCGACGTCGGCGTGTACTTCGGCTCGGTCGCCGAGGTGATCTGGTCGGCCGCGTCGTAGACCGCCTCGGACACCGCGCCGTTGGGCGCCGTCGACGTCGTGACGTTGTCGTTGGCGTCGTAGACGGGTGCCGGAGCGGTGATCAGGTCGCCCGTGGCCTGGTTCTTGGGCTCGGTCTTGACCATCGGACGGCCGTAGACGTCGTACGTCTGGGTGGTCTTCTTGCCCAGCGCGTCGATGACCTCGCGGACCTGGCCGCGCTCGTCGTAGACGAAGGTCGACGACTTGCCGAGCGCGTCCGTCATCGTGGTCGGGAAGCCCGCGGGCCCGAAGCCGCTGTTGGTGTCCGCGTTGCCGTTGGCGTCGACCGCCCGGGTCAGCTGGCCGTAGGCGTCGTACTCGTACGAGGTGGTGTAGTCCCCCGCCGTCGCGGTGGCGACGCCCTTCGGGTCGGTGACCGTCTTCAGGTTGCCGAAGGTGTCATAGCCGAACTGCCAGGTCCGGCCCTCCGGGGAGGCCTTGGTGAAGATGTCGGCCGAGTAGCCGTCGGAACGGGTCTGGTACGTGTACCGGGAGGAGTTCGCCGGGTAGACGCCCGGGGCGCACTCGCTCTGGGCGGGCACGCCCGCCTTGTTGTTCTCCGCGTCGCGCTTCCAGAGCGGGTAGCCCGTCTTCTGGTCGTAGCAGTACGCGGTCTTGGCGCCGTTGCTCTCCTCCGTGTAGACGACGTTGTTGTCCGCGTCCCACGACATCTTCATGGCCTGCGACTTGGCGTTCGTCGACAGGACGGCGCGGCCGAAGTCGTCGGTCACGTAGTCGGAGGAACGCGACTCGGCGTCGGTGACCCGGGTGTCGGTGAACTTGGCGTTGCCGGGATCGACGGCGTACGTGAAGCCCGTGGTGCCCTGGAGACGGTCGGTGATCGTCTTGGTCCACCAGTGGTACTTCGGGTCGTCACCGGTCTGCGGGGAGTTGTACGCCAGGGAGGTGGCGTTGCCGCGCGGGTCGGTGGCCTTGACCAGCTTGACGTTCTTGTTGCCCTGCGTGGCGTCGTATTCGAAGCCGTAGACCTTCGGCTGGCTGGAGCCGGCACCGTCGGTGATCTTGGTGAGCAGGCCCTTGTCGGAGTACTCGAAGGTGACCTTGCGGTCCGAGATGTCGGTCATCGACTTGATGTGGTCGATGATCTTCGGGTTGTTGCCGTCGGCCTTGGAGTAGTACTCGATCGTCAGCGACTGACGGCCGACGGGGTCGGTGACGTACTTGAGGAACTTGGTCGGCTTGTTGTTCGACTTCCGTTCCTCGTAGGTGTACGTCTGCGTGTTGCCGTTCTTCTCGACCGCCGACGTCATGTAGCCGTCGCATCCGAAGACGAACCGGGTGCCGTCGGGACGGGTCATCGTCCAGGCGTCCGGAACCGGGTCCTTCAGCGGGGTGCAGTCCAGACCGGGCTTGGCCGTCAGCCTGTAGTGGACGCCCGCGGGGGCCTTCCAGGAGCCGTCCGCCTGCTCACGGAAGACGTGCGTGGTGCCGTCGCCGTCCGGGAGCCGGATCTCGGTCGGGTGGGGCTTCGGGTGGAACTCCAGCGGCGCGCCGAGCCGGATCGGGCCGGAGGCCTGGAAGGACCAGCCGGAGCCCGAGACGGTGTCGGAGGTGTCGAGGCTGTTGTACGCGAACCGGGCGAAGGTGGTGACACCGCGGCCGGGGTTGGTGAACGCGTTGTACTGCCAGACGGTGTTGCCGGAGGCCAGGTTGCTCATGACGGTCGAGCCGGCACCGGTGTTCTTGCCCGTGTAGACGTAGAACTTCTCCATGCCGAGCTGGTTGGAGGTCGGGTCCTCCACCGCCACGTTCTGCTTCAGACCGGGGATGCCGGCCGTGCCGGAAGCCCAGGTCCCCGTGGTCTTGTCGTACACGTCCCAGTTGAGGACGTAGTCCGTGCGCTTGTTCCCCGAGGCCGAGTTGATCGGGGTCCTGACCTTCGCCTGCAGGGACACGCTGTCCCCGGGGACGACGTCGACCGGCAGCGCGGTCTGGATCTGGTTGCCGCCGTTGGTGACGTCGGTGCCGTCCGGCAGGGCCCAGGTGTAGCTGAGGACCCGGTCGGTGGCCTTCCACGTCGACGCGGTGGTGTTGGTGAGGGTGAAGTCGACCGTGTAGTCGGTGTTCGGCGTCATCCGCGCCGGGGTCTGCGGCGCGTAGTACGTCGATTCCGTGGTGGAGTCGATGTACGTGACCACCATGCGGGGGCGCAGACGGGTCTCGGCGCCCTCCGAGGAGAGGAACAGCGTCCGCTCCTGCGAGGCGGCCTCGTCGGCCGTCCTGATGACCACGCCGTTCTGCGAGGACGGGGTGGTCACCCACGACTGGGCGAGCGAGGTGACGTTCCAGTCGTGGCGCGCCGGGTCGTTGGTCTTGGCCCCGGTGTCCGCGACCGAGGCGCCGAAGTCGCCGCCCGGAGCGGTCCAGTTGGTGGTGGCGTTCGCCTTGACCCAGGTGGCGGTGGCTTCGTCGAAGTCACGCGTGAGGGGGCGGAGCTCGTAGACGGCGCCGGTGGTGTCCTGCGCGGTCTGGGTGCTCCAGAGGCGGACCTTGGCGTCCAGGACCCGGGCGGTGGCGGGGATGCCGAGCGCCGGGAACTTCAGCAGGGCGCGGGTGTCGCCGTAGGTGGCGGAGTTGTTGCCGACGGACAGCCAGTTCTTCGGGCCGGCGTCGTCGATGGTGTCGTGGGTGGACGTGGTCCGCGTCGAGGACAGGGTGGTGTCCTGCGTCGCGTCGAGGACCTTCGTCGTCCGCCCGGCCTTCGGCAGCCGTACGAGCTGCGTGGGCGCGGCGACGACCTGGCCGTCCTTCGTCCTGACCGCGACCATGTAGTAGTAGGCGCGGCCGAACGGGTCGGGGTCGTCGGCCTTCGTCGGGGTGCCCGAGGTGTCCGTGAAGCTGGTCACCGTGGACGCCACGGGCGCGACGAGGGTCGCGGCCGAGGGCGTGAAGGTCTGGTTGATCGACCGGTGGACCTGGTACTCGACGATGTCGTCGCCGGTCGCGATCGGGTCCGCGTCCCGGTAGGCGGACCAGTTGAGCTCCGCGCCGGTGTCGTGGATGGTGGTCGGCGCGGCGAGGTCGACGCCCTGCCGGCCGAAAGTCAGGACGAGCCGCGGGTAGTTGGCGGTCTCGCCGCCGTACCCGAACTCGCTGCCCTCGTAGCGCGGTCCGCCCTTGGGACCGGTCGCGCTCTCGTCGCCGGCCTTGATCACGAAGCCGTTGTTGACGTTGGCGCCGTCGATCCAGGACTGGACGGTCCTGGTCACCGGGAAGGTGTGCCAGGTATTCAGCTCGCCGGGCTGCTTGGTGACCACGCCGCCCTTGGTGAAGCGGACGGCGTCCGCGATCACCGAGGTCGTGGTCGACGCGGGACCGTCACCGAGGACGATCTTGCCGAGGGTGCCGGCCTTGAACGGGTGCGAGCCGAGCGTCTTCCAGACTCCGGCCGTACCGGCCTGCTGGTCGACGCTGTACACCTTGCTGCCGCCGTCGTAGGTGACGGTGTACGGGGCGTTCGTCGCGCGGTCGGAGGCCGGGATGCTGTGCGCCTCGACCTGGTACGTACCGTCCTCGGGCAGACTCGGCTGCCAGGTGTACGTGTCGCCCGCGACCGTGTCCTTGTTGTACAGGTAGTCCTGGTTGACGGCGTACTGCGTGTACGCGGTGTTCCCCGACGCCGGCCAGGCGCCGACGGCGGCCGTCCGTCCGGCGTCGCCGTCGTCCACGACGACCGAGGTGCCCGACAGCTCACCGGTGATCGCGTTGGCGTTGCTCCAGGTGGCCTGCGCCTCGGTCCAGGCCTGGGTGGCGCGGTGCGCCTCCAGCTGGACCTCGGTGTCGCCGGTGGTGTGGGTCTGGTCGTAGTACAGCTTCAGATCGGCCGAGTCGAGCTTCGTACCGGCCGGGACACCGGTCAGCGGGAACCGCAGCAGGGCGCGCGAGGCGCCGGTGCTGGTGTTGCCGACCGACAACCGCCAGTTGTCGTCGTAGTTCGTCGTCGGACCGTCCGAGGAGATCATCACGTCCTGCGCCGTGGACGGCGTCGGAGCGATCGAGATCGTCGGATCGATCGTGACCGGGTACTTCCGCTCGGGCGCGGCCAGCCAGGCCGCGTCCGGTACGACGGTGAGCTTCCAGCCCTTGCCCGCCCGGGTGAGCCGCTGCTCGACGGCGGAGCTGTAGCCGGTGCCGTACGGCGAACGGGCGTCGGCGGCCGTGTCCGTCATGAACGCGGCCGGGATCACCAGGACCGGGTCGGCGCCCTCGCCGTAGAACCCGATCGAGCCGTCCTTGCCCGCCCTCGGCGTCAGCCCGCCCGAGTCGAGGGTGAAGGTGAACGACACCGGCCCCGCGGGCCGGCGGTCGAGAACGATGTTCTCCTTCACCCGCCCGGGGCCCACCTGGTACGACAGGTCGGCGCCGTGGACGGCGTCCTTGTAGGTGACGGTGTCGCCCTCGGCCACCGGGGCGAGCCCGGCGGCACCCTGGAGGCCCAGCGTCACCGCGTGCCCGTCGGAGGCCTCGAACCGCAGCAGCCTGCCGGGGTCGGTGCCGAACCAACTGCGGGCGGTGTTGGTCGCGTTGGTGTACGCGAAGTCACCGCCGCCGGTCCGTACGACCGTCGGGTCGATGCCCTTCCAGGACTTCCCCGTCCGGTACGCGGTCGGCACGGCCGACACCTCGGCCTGCACCCGGCCGTCGGACAGCTGCCAGTAGCGGGCGGTCGGCGTGCGCCGTCCCGTCAGCTCCGCGACCCGCTTCGGCTTGGCCGCCGCCTTGCCCTTCGGCAGCCGCTCCCGGCTGGGCAGCACCGGAGTCCCACCGGTGCCGGGCTGCGCCGGCGCGACGGGCGCGCCGGCCTTGTCGTCGCCGTCCGAGAACCACCCGGAGAGGGCGTCGACAATACCCTCGCCGTCATCGGCGGAAACCGGTGCTGCATAAGCGACTTGTGGCAACATGGTCCCGGCGATAGCCGAAACCACGAGGCAGGCTATCGCCCGCCCGTATCTGAATCTCACTCGAATCCCTTCCAGGAACCCCTCGCGCACACACGCGAACGGAAGCGCGCCGACGCACCGGCAAGGGACCCCCCTCACCGACACGAACGCACCGAACCACCAGCGAAAACACCCCAGGACACGCCAAACCGGGCCACCTCCGAAACATGGAGACGGCCTGGCGAGAGATGCACCGCTGACGGCGGGGGAGATTCTTATTCACGGGCATGACACCCCGTCAAGCGCTCGGCCAAATAGTGCATTTCACTGAGGGAATCGCGGAGAGACCGCACGAGTGGGCCGGTATGTCGGGGGATTGGAATTCTTGGCGCGTGATGATGTAGGGCGAGGCGGGGGGGATTCGCTTGGCCGGGAGGCCCGGGTACGAGCAAAGGGGACGCTTCGCCGCCTGCCGCCGAGGTTCCCTCTGCCGGGCCCCCGTGGAACCCCGCCCTCCCGGAGGGCTCCGCCCGGGACAACCGCGAGATCACGTCACCCGCGGCTCAGTGCGTCGCGTCCGTCGGCGCGCCGTCCAGTCCCAGGCGGCGGGCGTCGCGCTCCGGCCTGATCGACATCAGAGCCAGCGCACCTGCCACGAGCATCACCGCGGCGGCGATGAGGAACGCCCTGGTGTAGCCGTCGGCGGGAGAGTCGGCCGCGTCGATGAGGTGGCCTGTCAGCAGGGGGGCGACGAGGCCGGGCAGGGTGCCCAGTCCGGCGACGATGCCGAAGACGGCGCCGCGCCGCGCGGTGGGCACGACCTCCGCCACGGTCATGTAGTGCAGGGGAATGGCGATGGCGACCGTACCGAAGGCCAGTCCGATCAGGACCAGCCGGGCCGCGGTGGCCTCGACGAACGGGAAGGCGGCCATCGCTCCGCCCGCGACGCACACCGCGAGGCTCTGGGCCGCCCCGCTCGACCAGCGGCTGCTGATGCCGCGCGCCTTGAGCGCGTCCACGACCGGGGAGACGGTGAGCAGCAGGACCAGCCCGAAACCGGAGACGACGCTGATGGTGGTCGCGACGGACTCCGCCGACATGTCCAGCTCGGTCCTGAGATAGGCGGGCAGCCACGCATGGCTGAGGGACAGCGCCCATGCCGCGCCGAACGCGCTGGAGATGCTGCCGAGGACGGTGCCGGTCGACAGCAGCCTGCGGTACGGCAGTCGGGGACTCGCACCGTCCACGGCACCGGCACCCTCTACGACAACAGCACCGGCACGGCCCCCGCCCCCCGCCCGCGCCTGGTCGTACGGGCCGTCGTGCCCGATCCGCCACCACACCAGCGCCCACACCGCGCTGACGGCGGCGAGGACGCCGTACGCCGAGCGCCAGCCGAAGTCCTCGATGAGCCAGCTCACCAGCGGGGCCGCCAGGAGCGTGCCCAGCGCCGCCCCGCCGATCTGGAGGGCCGAGGGCAGGGCGCGGCGCTCGGGCGGGAACCACTTGTACAGCGCGTGCATGGACATGGAGGCCGCCGGCCCCTCGGCCGCGCCGAGCAGGATGCGGCCGGCGAGCAGGGTGGTCACCGAGGCCATGGCCAGGACGGGTAGCTGGGCGACGGACCACAGCAGCGTCATACCGAAGAGCAGGACGCGGCTGGAGAGGCGGGTGGAGAACAAGCCTACGAGCAGTCCGGAGAGGCTGAAGAGGAAGTAGAAGGAGCTGGAGATCAGGCCGTAGGTGCTGTTGCTGAGGCCCAGCTCCTCCATGATCGGGACGGCGGCGAGGCCGAGGACCGATTTGTCGGCGAAGTTGATCACCATGAACGTCACGATCATGGCGGTGACCAGCCAGGCGCGGCGGCGGTCGGGAGCGGGGACGAGGGCCGGGGCGGGGGCGTCGGTGTGCCGCGACTGCGCGGCGGTGTGCGGTGCCATGGGGCGACTCCTGCGGATGCGGGTGGGGCAGGGGGGTCGTGCGGGTGGGCGGTTTCCCCGTGACCGCGGGCCCCTGGCTGCGGGGCCCGCGGTGCCGGCCCCCGACTGCGAGGGCCCGCGGTGCCGCCCGGGCACCAAGGGGTCGGTCAGAACAGGCCCTTGGCGATGGCGTTCTTGTGGATCTCGGTGGTGCCGGTGACGATCCGGAACATGCGCAGGCTGCGGAAGATCTGCTCGACCTCGTTGCCGCGGGTCAGCCCGGCCTTGCCGTGGATCTGTACGGCCTGGTCGGCGACGCGGAAGGCCGCCTCGGAGGTGAACAGCTTGCACATGTTGGCCTCGACGGAGACGTTGGCGCCCCGGTCGGCCTCGGCGGCGGTGGTCATGACCATCGCACGGGCGGCGTAGATCTCCGTCGCCATCTCGGCGATCTTGTGGTGGATCGCCTGGTGGGCCAGGAGCGGCTGCCCGAAGACGACCCGGTTCATGGCGTACTCCAGCGACAGGTCCCAGGCGCGGCGGGCGGCGCCGATCAGCGACGGGCAGTGCAGCAGGCGGTTGAGGGTGATCCGGCCGATGCCGATGCGCAGGCCCTGGCCGATCTCGCCGAGGAGGTTCGCCGCCGGGATCCGGCAGTCCTCGAAGACGAGGTCGCCCTCCATCTGCTGCCCGGACATGGGGACTTCGCCCTCCAGGACGGTGCAGCCGGGGGTGTCCAGGTCGACGAGGAAGGCGCTGTACGACTCCTCCTCGCCGGCCATGCGGGCGACGACGATCGCGAAGTCCGCGAAGGGTGCGGCGGAACTGAACACCTTCTTGCCGTTGAGGACGTAGCCGTCCCCGTCCGGGGTGGCGGTGGTCGTCATCCGGCGTACGTCGGAGCCCGCGTCCTCCTCGGTGATGGAGAAGCAGCACGCCCGCTCGCCCCGGACGACGGGCATCAGATAGCGCTCGCGCTGGTCCTCGGTGGCGTACTTCACGATCGCGCCGACGCGCAGCGGGCCGCCCATGTCGCCGAGCACCGAGTGCGAGAGCGCGGCGCCGGAAGCGGTCAACTCCTCTTTGAGTGCGCAGAGTTCGTAGAAGCTCAGGCCCTGGCCGCCCAGTTCCGGCGGCAGGCTGATGCCGTAGAAGCCGAGCTCCGCGCTGCGCTTCCAGACATGTTCGAGGGTGGTGCGGTCGAGCTTGGTCTCCGCGGTGATGCCGTGCTCGCGTTCGTACGGGATGAGCTCGTCACGCAGGTAGGAGCGCAGCCGGACGACGAGGTCCTGGAGGCGCGGGTTGTCGTCGTAGGAGGGTTCGAGGGTGAAAGGCATGCCGGGGGTCCTGTTCAGTTGACGCGGCGCTCGGCGCCCGCCCAGTAGGGGTCGCGGATCGCACGGCGGTCGATCTTGCCGTTGGGGTTGTGGGGCAGTGCGGGGACGAAGTCGACCGAGCGGGGCTTCTTCATGCGGGCCAGGCGCTCGGCGCAGAAGTCGACGAGCCCGGTCTCGGTGAGGGTGGCGCCGTCGCGGGCCACGACGACCGCCTTGACGGCCTCGCCCCACTGCTCGTCCGGGACGCCGACGACGGCCGCCTCGTAGACGTCGGGGTGCTGGTGCAGGACGGACTCGACCTCGACGGCGTAGATGTTGAACCCGCCGGAGACGATCATGTCCTTCTTGCGGTCGACGATGAAGACGTATCCGTCGGCGCGGCGGCGGGCGAGGTCGCCGGTGAGGAACCAGCCGTCGCGGAAGCTCTCCGCGGTGAGGTCCGGCTCGTTGTGGTAGCCCGGCACGACATCGGGCCCGCGTACGGCGATCTCTCCGATCTCCCCGTCGGGTACGGGAGTTCCGGCGTCGTCGACGACGGCGACCTCGGCCTCGGCGAGCGGCCGTCCGCAGGACAGCAGCAGCTCCTCGTCCTCGCCGTCGATCGCCCGCCGGTGGTCCTCGGTGGAGAGGAACAGAACGCCGGAGGTGGTCTCGCCGCACCCGTACCCCTGGGAGAGGACGGGTCCGAAGAGCTCCCAGGCGGCCCTGATGCGGGCAGCCGACATCGGCGCGGCGCCGTAGATCAGCTGCCGGAGGCTGGAGAGGTCGTAGTCGCGGGCGTTCGGCAGCGCGAGGACGGTGTTGACCATCGTCGGCACGACGAAGGCGTGGGTGGCGCGCTCGCGCTGGACGGTGGCGAGGAACGTCTCGGCGTCCCAGCCCGGCATCACGATCGCCCGGCCGCCGGCGAAGAAGATCCCCATCAGCGGCATGCCGGAGGCGTGGGTGACGGGTCCGGCAAGGACCTGCGCCGCACCGGGACCCACCCGCGTGTCGGCGCTCATCACCGACTTGCGCATCAGCGCGAGGCGGTTGCCGTACGTCTGGACCGCCGCCTTCAGCTTGCCGGTGGAGCCCGAGGTGAAGTGCAGTACGGCGATGTCGTCCTCGGCGGACTCCGTGTCGACGGGTTCCGGCTCGGTGTCCGAGAGGGTCTCGGCGTAGCCAGGACCGAGATCGCTCGGGCCGTCGTAGCCGAGGACGGCCCTGACCCCCGTGCCGGGCACCGCGGCGCGGGCGATGTCCAGGTGCGCGGCGTCCGTCAGGAGGACGGCCGCGTCGGACTCGGCGAGCAGATGGGCCACTTCGGCGGCGCCGAGCCTGGCGTTGATCGGTGCTCGGGCCAGGCCGGCCTTGTAGAGGGCGACTTCCGTGACGACCAGTTCCGCGCGGTTGGCCGCGAGGGTCGCCACGCGGTCGCCCCGGTTCAGGCCGAGTGCGCGCAGAGCGGTCGCGAGCCGGTCGCTGTGGTCGTCGAGCTCCGCGTACGTCAGCCGGGCGGGTCCGCAGACCACGGCCTCGGCATCGGGTTGGTGGCCGGCAGTCCGGCGTACGTACCGCCCGAGGTTCATCACATCTCCAGAGTTTCCGAACGCTGTGTCTGATAACAAGCTTGGTGTCCGGCAACGTAAAGGCAGCGTTAGGGTCAGGTCAACGGTTCGGAGGAGATGAGAACGAAGTGGACATGAAGCCCGCGGGAGACCGCCGCGTCCGCAGGACGCGGGCCGCACTGCGCCAGGCCCTGGTCGAACTGGTCCTGCAGAAGGGGTTCCACGCGGTCACGGTCGAGGAGATCACCGAGCGCGCCGACATCGGCCGCGCCACCTTCTACGCGCACTACCGCGACAAGGAGGACCTGCTGGTCGGCATCGTCCGCGACCTCGGCGAGGACCGCGAACGCCTCTTGCCGGCGATCCGGCAGGCGCACGCGGAGGGGTTCACCGGACTGCCGGTGAAGTACATCTTCGAACACGCCGAGCAGGAGAAGCCCGTCTACCAGGTCATTCTGCGGGGCGAGGGCGACGGCCGGGCCCTGCGCGAGTTCGCGGACCTGCTCCGCACCCACGCCGAAGCCGTCTTCCGCGCGCGGGTCGAGCAGCTCGGGGTGACACCGAGGATCCCGCTGGACGTCGTCGCACGGGCCTGGACCGGAGAACTCATCGCCCTGCTCACCTGGTGGGTGGAGAACGACACCGGCTACGGCGCCGCCGAGATCACCGCCCACCTGCGGGACCTTTCGGTCTACGGCCGCGTCTGGGCCACCGGACTCACCCCGTCCGACGCACCGGGGGCCCTCGACCTCACCCCCTGAGCCGACCCGGCCCGCACGCGAGGGCCTTCGCCCCCGCCGCCACACCTCTGGTCGAGTTACCGAACACTGTGTACGGTAACTCGACCGGAAGGCGCATGCCTGGCAGGCACGTGACCGGCAGGCACGCGACCGGCAGATGCGTGCCCGGCAGGCACAGGACCGGGCACGTGACCGGCAGCCGCATGTCCGGCAGGCGCAGGACTGAAGAGCGGAGCGGACGCATGACAGGCATTCCCTCGTTGGCCGACCTCGTCTGGGCGCGGGGATACACCGATCCCACCTGGGCCCGACGGCACACGACCTCGGGCCGGGAACTCATTCCGAGCCGCCGTGTCTGGCGGGGCTCCGGCGGCGCCTCCCCGCTGCCCGCCGCACCGGCCGGCGCCCTCGACGGCCTCACCTTCACCGGGCCGCACGGCCGGTCCTTCACCCTCGCGGAGCTCCTCGCCCTGGCGGAGACCGACGCACTGCTCGTCATGCACCGCGGCGCCCTCGTCCACGAGGAGTACCTGCACGGCTACGAGTCCCATGTCCCGCACTTCAACGCCTCCGCCGCGAAGTCCTACCTGGGCCTGCTCGCCGCGGTCCTCGCCCATGACGGACAGCTCGCCCGCGACGCGCGGGTCACGAAGTACGTCCCCGAACTCGCCGGCACCGCCTTCGGGGAGGCCCGGGTCGACGACCTGCTCCACATGGGCACCCTGATGAGCTACGCGGGCCGCGCGTACGACAAGGCGCTCGAAGCGCAGCGGTACTTCGCCGTCCTCGCCCCCCAACTGCGCCCCTACGGGTACGCCGGGCCCGCCACGATCCGCGAACACCTCGCCACCGCACGGGCGACCGGCGAGCCCGGCACCGAGTTCCGCTACGAGAACGGCAACGCCGAAGCCCTCGCGGAAGTCCTGCGCCGCGTCACCGGCACCACCACCTCGGCGCTGCTGTCCGAGACGATCTGGTCCCGCATCGGCGCCGAGGAGGACGCGTACTACCTCCTCGACGCGGACGGGACCGAGGCCGCCGCCGGCGGGTTCAGCGCCACCGCCCGCGACCTGGCCCGTCTCGGCGAGATGATCCGCTGCGGCGGCGCGATCGGCGACCGCCAGATCGTCCCCGAGGCCGTCGCCACCACGATCGTCTCGGGCGTGCCCGACGGCTACGCCCGTCGCGTCCGCTTCCCCGCCGCTCCCGCCGACGCGCCGGCCACGCTCTCGTACCACGACCTGTGGTGGATCCCGAACGACCCCTACGGTTCCTTCATGGCCAGCGGCATCCACGGCCAGCGCCTGTTCATCTCCCCCGCACTCGACCTGGTGATCGTCCACTACGCCTCCCAGGTCGTCTCCCCGGCCGTCCCCCAGGCGCCCCTGGTACAGGCGTTCCTCCAGATCGGCACCCGCCTCCAGGGGTGACCGGCCCAGCGAGCCCGGGCCGTTCGAGGAGATCATCGCCGCGAGGTCGTCCCACCGCTGATGGGTCTGCGGGCCGCCCCGCCCCGCGGAGAGGGGCGGCGTCCCTGGGCGACCTCGCCCGTCACCGGTTCGTGGTCACGCGTCCCAGGTGACCGGGAGGCTCTTCACCCCGTAGATGTCCGCGGTCTCCGGGCGCAGGGCGACCTCCTCGGCCGGTACGGCCAGGCGCAGCGTGGGGAAGCGGTCGAGCAGCGCGGCGAAGGCGACCCGCATCTCGACGCGGGCCAGCTGGTGGCCCAGACACAGGTGGATGCCGTGGCCGAAGGCCAGGTGTCCGCCGTCCTGCCGCTGGAGGTCGAGTACGTGGGGGTCGGTGAAGCGCTCGGGGTCGTGGTCGGCCATGTGGTAGGAGAGGACGACCGTCGTACCGGCCTCGATGGTCTGCCCGCCCACCTCGACGTCCTCCAGCGCCGTCCTCATGAACGACTTGGCGACGCTGAGGTACCGCAGCAGCTCCTCCACGGCCGGGTCGATGAGCTGGGGATCGGCGCGCAGCGCGGCCAGCTGCTCCGGGTTCCGCAGGAGCGCGAAGGTGCCGAGGGACAGCATGTTCGCGGTGGTGTCGAACCCGGCCGCCAGCAGGATGAGGCTGATCCCCTTCAGTTCCTCGTCGGTCAGATCGCTGTCGGTGAGCTCGCTGAGCACGTCGTCGGTGGGGTTCGCGCGCTTGGCGGCCACCAGCTGGGCGAGGTACTCCTGGGTCGCGGTGTAGGCCGCGATCAGCTCCTCGTCGCTCGTCGCGCCGCCCATGAACTTGTCGATCTGTTCCTGGAACAAGTCCCGGTCCTCGTACGGGACGCCCAGCAGCTCACAGATGATGATCGTGGGGATGGGCTTGGCGAACGCGGTCACGAGGTCCGCCGACGGCCCCGCCTGCTCCATGGCGTCCAGGCACTCGGCGGTGATCTGCTCGACGCGCTCGGTGAGCAGGCGCATCCGGCGTGCGGTGAACTTGCCCACCAGGGGCTTCCGGTAGCGGCTGTGCTGCGGCTCGTCCATGAGCAGGAACTCGCCGGGCGGCGCCGGCGGAAGCTCGAAGTCGACCACGTTCATCAGCTCCTTGCGCGAGCTGAACCGCGGGTCGGCCAGGACCGACCTGACCAGGTCGTATCCGGTGATCAGCCAGCCGGGCTTCCCGCCGGGGTGGGTGTAGCGGCTGATGGGGCCGTGGCTGCGGGCGTCGACCAGCTCCGCCGGCGGGTCGAAGGGGCAGCCGGGCCGACGCTCCGTCGGCAGCGCCGTGACGGTGTACGGGGACTCACTCATGGCCATTCCTCACTTCGCGTCAGTACACGTTTACACAACTTGAAAGCTACGGCGCTCCCGGAAGCTCCGTCAATCATGGATTCACGTAACTCCAGGTCAGGAGCGAGGAATTGATGCAATGATGCTGCAACCGAACGCAACGCTTCGTTGCAATGAATGACGACGAAGGCAATGCCCGACGCCGGTGGGCGTCACGGTCGCGTTGCCCGCCGGGCCGGCCCTCGTCGAGACCCCTCAGGACGTCGGGCTCCGACGGTGCGGGAGGGTTCAGAACTTCTCCGGGGGGCAGATCAGCGCGGCTACCAGACAGCCGACGAGGCAGACGGCGACGATCCGTTGATGTGACCGTGATGCTCCCCCGCCCGGATTTGACGGGCCGTTGACAGCCGTCACCCAACGCCCTTCAGAAGGCCGTCAATTCGGCCTTCCGGTGCCGCCGGCAGCTCCCCCAGCGCCTAGATTCGAATGGGAATGCCTTCTGGCCGGCGGCAGCTTCGAGGAACTCGTCGAAGCCGGTGAGCCTCGCATCGGCCAGGAACCTCGCTCCGGCTTACCCGATGAGGCCGAGCGGATGGCGATACGCCGAGGCGAACGGTTCGACGTTGTCACCTTCGTTGGCGCATTGCGACCTCACGCCGTACGGCCCTTCGGCCGTATGGCATTTTCTTGCGTACGGCGCATGCGGTACCGCAGCCGGATCAGTCGCTGACGCCCCTCGATCCCACGCAAGGACGGCCGAGATGACACATGGACCAGACCTGCCCGAAGGCGCGCGCAGGGTTCCTTACGAGTCCCCGGGCCTGCCGGATCATCGGAGTCCGCTGCGGTTCCTGTGGTGGCTGACGACAAGTCAGTACAGGCGGGTACTGCTCGGCACTCTATGGGGCAGTACGTGGATGTGTGCGCTCATGCTTCCGCCGTACCTGTTGTCGAAGACGATCGACGAGGGGCTCAAGGCGCGGGACACCGGGATGCTGCTCCTCTGGATCGGAGCCGTGGTCGTCACCGGGGCCGGGACAGCGATCCTCGGCATCCTGCGGCACCGCACCATGACGCGCATCCGTGTGGACGCGGCCTACCGGACGGTCCAGGTCGTCACGCGCCACGTCACCCGGCTGGGGTCGGCGCTGCCCCGACAGGTGTCTGCGGGTGAGCTCACACACCTCCAAGCCGGCGACATCAGCAGGATCGCCCAGACACTGACCATCACCGGACCCGGCGTAGGTGCGGTCATCGCGTATGCCGCAACGGCCGTCCTGCTGGTCCGGATCTCGGCCGTCATCGCCGTGGTGGTCCTTCTCGGCGTCCCGGCCCTGGCCCTGACCGTCGGCCCTTTGCTGGGAAAGCTGCACGGCGCCGAAAGCCGCTACCGGGAGGACCAGGGTGCTCTGACCTCTCTCGCCGGCGACATGGTGGCCGGCCTGAGCGTCCTCAACGGGATCGGCGGCAAGCCCCTGTTCGCCGGGCGGTACCGGGAACGCTCCCAGGCTCTGGTCCCCCTCGGATACCGCGTCGCTGCCATCACCAGCTGGGTCCAGGCACTCACCGCGTGCCTGCCCATGGTCTTCCTCGCCGTGGTGACGTGGATCAGCGCGCGGATGGCGGCCGGTGGGGCCATCACCGTAGGTGAGCTGGTGGCGGTCTACGGATATGTCGCCGCTCTGCTGGTACCCGTCTCATCCTTGATCGAAGGGGCGGATGACCTGCCGCGCGGGCTCGTCTCCGCACGGCGGGTGGTCGACATCCTGGCGCTCGCGCCGGCTCCCGAGGAGCACCGGACCCGGCTCGACCCCCCAGCCGCTCCCGGCCTGCTGCACGACCCTGTATCGGGCCTGGTGGTGGCCCCGGGGAAAGTGACGGCTCTGGTCGGT
Source organism: Streptomyces sp. P9-A4 (assembly GCF_036634195.1). Classification (NCBI taxonomy): domain Bacteria; kingdom Bacillati; phylum Actinomycetota; class Actinomycetes; order Kitasatosporales; family Streptomycetaceae; genus Streptomyces; species Streptomyces sp. P9-A4. Next base: position 5,835,774 of record NZ_JAZIFY010000001.1, on the reverse strand, counting down.
GCCCGTCCCGACGAGCCGCGCGCCGTGGTGGACCGGCTGGCCGGCTACACGGACTCCGAGGCCTCCTGGGGGGACCTCAAGCTGTCCGACTGGGACCGCGCGGCTCTCAGGCGGCACATTCTGCTCACGGACAACGATGCCTATGTGTTCCCGGGCCCCCTGCGTTCCGTCGTCTCCGGCAGCACCGGCCCCTGCGACGAGGACATCCGGCGGGCGCTGCACGCCGCCGCGGCGGAGGACCTCATCGACGCGCTCCCCGACGGGCTCGACACCCGCCTGGAGAATCAGGCCCGCAACGTCTCGGGAGGACAGCGCCAACGGCTGCAGCTGACGCGGGCCCTGCTCGCGGATCCGGCGGTGCTCCTGCTCGTAGAACCGACGTCGGCACTGGACGCGCACACGGAGGCAACCGTTGCCGCCCGGGTGGCAGCTCACCGGCACGGGCGGACCACCCTCGTCGTCAGCACATCGCCGCTCGTGCTCGGCCGGGCCGACGAAGTCGCCTACCTCGTGAACGGCCGGGTGCAGGCGACCGGTACGCACGGAGAGCTCCTCGCCGAACAGCCGGGATACGCGGCACTGGTGTTCCGCGGCAGCACCGAGATCCCTGGCGAAGCCGCCGTGGCACAGCCCGTGGAAGGACAGTCCCGATGAGCAGGTCCAACAAGACGCCCCGCCTGCCGATCGCCGATGCCAGGACGGTTCGCCAGGCCGGCTGGCAGCTGTTGAGGGACGACTCGGGCGCCGTCTGCGCGATGCTGCTGCTGACGTGCCTTGCCGCGCTCGCCGGCGCGGCCGGTCCCTGGCTCCTCGGCCGCATCGTGACCAGGGTCGAGTCCGGTGACCTGTCCGTCTCCGCAGTCGACGGACTGGCCGCGGCGGTTCTGGGCTTCTCGGCGGCCCGATTGGTGTTGTCGCGCTATGCGCGAGGTCTCTCCCATCGCTTCGGCGAGCGCGCGCTCGCCAGGCTCCGCGAGGAGGTCGTCGACCGCACCCTCTCGCTGCCGGGGCGTGTCGCGGACGAGGTGAGCACCGGTGATCTGGTCACCCGTACCACCCTGGACGTCTCGACGGTCGCGGCCACGCTGCGCAATGCGGCTCCGGACATGTTCATCGCCGGAATCCAGGTCGTGTTCATCTTCGCCGCGGTCTTCCTCCTCGATCCGCTGCTCGGTCTCTGCTCGGTCGTGGGACTGCCACTCGTGTGGGGCGTGAGCCGCTGGTACCTCGCGCGCGCCCGCGACGCCTACCTCGCCGAGGGAGCGGCCGCCGGCGATGTCTCCGAGATCCTCAACTCCACCGCGCACGGCGCCCGTACCGTCGAGGCCTACGGGCTGCGCGAACTGCAGAACAGCACCCTCGACAAGGCCATCGACACCACCTACCGCGCCGGCATGCGCACCCTCTCCCTACGGACGGTGCTGTTCCCGGTCACCGAGTTCGCGCACACGCTGCCCATGGCGCTCATCCTGCTCGTGGGCGGGTTCGGCTACCTCAACGGCGCGATCTCCCTGGGAGTCGTGGTGGCGGGCAGCCTGTACATGTGGCAGCTGGTCGACCCGCTCAACCAGATGCTCATCTGGGTCGAACAACTGCAGCGCAGCGGCGCCTCGTTCGCCCGCATCAAGGGTGTCGGACTGGTGTCGCACACAGCTGACGCTCCTGTGCCGGCCCCTGTGGACGACCTCATCGAGGTCAAGGGCGTGGGGTATTCCTACGTCCCCGGGCACGAGATCCTCAAGGACGTAGAGCTGCTGGTCCGTCCCGGTGAACGGCTGGCGGTGGTCGGCCGTTCAGGAGCCGGCAAGTCCACCCTCGGCAAGTTGCTGTCCGGTGTGGACGTCCCTGACACCGGCCACGTCCTGGTCGGCGGCGTGCCCGTCGCCGACCAGGCCGCGGCGGGCGAACTGGGCAACCGCATCGTCCTCATCACGCAACAGCACCACGTGTTCATGGGCACCCTTCGCGACAACATGACCATGGCCGCGCCCGAAGCCGACGACGAGGCGGTCCTCGCGGCCCTGAGGTCGGTGGAGGCGGACTGGGTGGCCGAACTGCCGGAGGGCCTGGACACCCCGCTGGGCTCAGGCGGAGTCGAACTGGAGGCCGCCCAGGCACAGCAGCTCACCCTGGCCAGGGTGCTTCTGGCGGACCCGCACACCCTGATCCTGGACGAGGCCACGTCACTGCTCGACCCGACGACGGCCCGGCAGGCGGAGCGGGCAGTGGCCGCCGTCCGGTCGGACCGCACTGTCATCGCCATCGCCCACCGGCTGCAGACCGCACACGACGCCGATCGCATCGCCGTCATGGAGTCCGGCCGCATCGTCGAGCTGGGCACCCACGACGAGTTGGTCGGCGCGGGCGGACCGTACTCAGATCTGTGGCGGTCGTGGAACGGCGAAAGCTGAGTCTTCGGCACGGCGTACGCCCCTGGGAGTCCGCTCCCCGGGGGCGTACCCGCTTCTGCTCCCCGTCTGCTCCCCTGGCCCGCCCATCCGAGAACGACGTGAAGGAACTCGGTTGTACACACCCCCGCCCCTGCGCTGGCACGGGCTCGTCGAAACCCTGCTGTGCTCATCGCGGGAATCAGTACCGCTCTCCGGTGGAGCACGGCTGGACTGAAGAGAGCGGGAGGCGGTCGGAGTGTCCGAGTTCGAGCCGCTCGACCGGAAGGAGCGCGCTCTGCGCGCCGAGGCGGAGGTCCTGGACAAGGAGTCCGCCGAGATCAGTCGGCGCCAGGACGCGGTGGAGGCGAACCTGCAGCGCGTCGCCGACGCTCGTGCGATCTTGCAACAGCTCGTCGCGGAGGATCCCGCCCCGCCGCGTGCTGATGCGCGCGGACGACGGTGGAGTCCACCGAGATGTCCCAGTCAATCTCACCCGCCGCGACGGCTACGGCCTGGACCTGCTGGAGCAGACGCTCCCACGTCCCGTCGGCGGACCACAGCCGGTGGCGCTCGTAGACGGTTTTCCACGGGCCGAACCGTTCAGGCAGGTCACGCCAGTGAATGCCGGTCCGTATCCGGTGCAGCATCCCGTCGATCACCTGTCGGTGATCACGCCACCTGCCGCACCGGCCGTTGCTGGCCGGCAGGAACGGCCGTAGTCGTTCCCACTCGGCATCCGTCAGATCACCCCGCTCCATGTCCGTACGAACGATCACAGCAAGGCTCAGTCGCGTGAACGCGCGAACGACAGCGGCGGGAACTGACAACGCCGCAGCCTGGCGGCAAGCTCTGTTCAACGTCCCGGATGGAGGTGCCCAAGCGGTCGACAGCATCACGAAGATCCCGCTCGCCCCGCGGGGCGTCCGTTACCGGCCGGCGTCCGCGCACGACCTGCTGCGCCGCGATCTCACGGTGTACGGACTCGGCGGCCTCGTCCTGCCCTTCCTCGGCGTCAAGCTGATCGACCTGATCGTCCCGGCCGCCCCCGGTCCGGGGTGACATCCCATCAGGGAGGCGTCAGGGAAAGCCCGTCGGCCTTGTTCCTCCCCCGCCGCTCGGGTTCGATGGAGCACATGAACAGCGCATGGCTCCTGCTCGACCGGCCGCCTCATCGGGCGTCCCGTCGTGAGCCCCGCTGTCCGGAGACCGCAGCCCGCCGCTGACCGTCTCCGGCGCTGCCACGGGGCGTCGTGACATCACTGTCCGACGCCCCGTCCTCGTACCCGGGTACCGAGCACCGGAGTACTCGGGTACCCGAAATCACCCATCACCCTTGAGGGATTGACCAGTCATGCCCGTGTCCGTATCCGACCTCTCCTCCCGCACCGTCCTGGTGACCGGCGCCACCTCCGGCATCGGTCACCAGACCGCCCGGCTGCTCGCCGAGCGCGGCGCCACCGTCCTCGTCCACGGCCGGACCGCCGAGGAGGCGCTCGCCGCCACCGACCGGCTCGTCACCCTCGCCGGGGTCGACGCCGCCCGGCTGTGCGCGTTCGGCGCGGACTTCACCCGCCTGGAGGAGGTCGAACACCTCGCCGCCCGGGTCCTGGCCGAGCACCCGCTGCTCGACGTGCTCGTCAACAACGCCGGCATGGCCGCCCCGGAGCGTCACACGGTCACGACCGACGGCAACGAGATCGCCTTCCAGGTCAACTTCCTCGCCCACTACCTGCTCACGCACCTGCTCGAACCCGCGCTGACCAGCGACCCCGGCGGCCGGGTCGTCAACGTCTCCTCGGCGCTCCACCGCACCGGCTCCATCCAGTGGAACGACCCGAACCGGGTCCGCCGTTACTCCCGTCTCGCCGCCTACGCCCAGTCGCAGCTGGCCCTGACCGTCTTCGCCGCCGATCCGCGCGTGACGGCCGTCTCCGTCCACCCCGGCATCTGCACCACCAGCCTCCTCCCCCTCTACGCACACGAGGGGGTCGCCCCGGCCGAGGGCGCCGCCCACGTCGTACGGCTCTGCGACCCGGCCGTCGAGATCGTCAACGGCGCCTACTACGACCGCGATCGGCGCGTCGCCCCTGCGGCCGTCGCCTCCGAGACGCGCACGGTCAAGCGCCTCAGCAAGCTCGCCGACCTCCTCGTCGGACAGAGCTCCTGAGGCACCGGACCGCCTGAAGAACCGGAACGCCCGCAGGAGGCACCCGACATGTCCAAGCGCGCACGCAAGAAAAGGGCCCGCCGCAAGAAGGCGGCGAACCACGGCCGCAGGGCCGGCCAGCACTGACCCACGGGGCGGCCCGCTCCACGGCGGGCCGCCCCGTCCCCCTCCGCCCGTCCCCACCTTCCCGCCCGTCCCCACCTTCCCGCCCGTCCCCACCTTCCCGCCCGGCCCGTCTTCCCCGCCCGGCCCCGCCCGTCCCATGCCCCCCAACCACCTCCCCCGTCCGCCTCGATCCACCGCCGTCCTTCCGCGCCAGGAGGCCCCCGTGATCCCCCACGCGTCCCACCAACCCCCCGCCCCCGCCCGCGTGTTCCTCTCCGGCGCGCCCGGCACCGGGGCCCTCGCCGAGCACGTCCTCACCACCGGCCACGGCCGGTGGTGGACCGACCGCGTCAAGGAGCCGCGCGTGGTGGCCGTGACGTGCGGCGGACACGCCCTCCTGGCCGGCGACCCCAGCGCCGTGTCACCGGACCAGCTCGCCCCGCTCGCCGGGCACCACGTCGAATCCCCGGGCCGCTTCGTGCCCGTGCTCGGCGCGGCCTTCGACCACCTCCACCCGTGGGAGCGGATGCTCTACGTCCACAGCGCCGCCGCGGTCACTCCCCGCGTACCCCGTGGGGTGACCGTGCGCCGTCTCTCCCTCGCGGACGCCCCCGCGCTCGCCGCGCTCGACCCGTCCACGGCCCGGATCCACGACACCTGGGGCGGCCCCGCCGCCCTCTCGGCGTCCGGACTGGCCTGGGCCGCCTTCCGCCGGAACCGTGTGCTCGCCGTGGCCTGCACCCGCTTCCTCGGCAACCGCTACGAGGACGTCGCCTGCGTCACCGCCCCCGACGAGCGCCGCGACCACCTCGCCCTGGCCTGCCTCACCGGACTGACCTCGGACATCGCGACACGCGGACACCGCGCCAGCTGGACCTGTTCCCGCGACGACCGCCCCAGCCGGCTCCTCGCCTGGACGGCGGGCTTCCGGCTTGCCCACGAGTACGTCCATCATGTGGCCGGACCCGTCAGCCAGGCGTCAAAGTTGGCCGAGGCCGCATAGGGACCCCGTCAAGGCGGACCGGCACCGGCCGCCCGCGGTTCTAGCGTCCGTGCCATGGACCCACGAGCCTCGGAGCCGCGCTCCGTCCCGCCGTCCGACCCCGCGCACCGCGCCGTCCACGACGCCCGGTGGGCCGGCGAGGCGCGGACCGCCGCCGGTTGCGCCGGGCTGCTGCTCGTCCTGTCGCTGACCGTGGACGCCGGGGGCGACGGCCTGACGCTGCCGAGCACACTGCGCTGGATCGCCCTGTCCGTCACGCTCTTCGTGGTCCTGCTGCCCGCCAGGGTCTCCGCCGCACCGGGCCTGATCACCGTCCGGACCTTGTGGGCCCGGCGGACCGTACGTACCGACCGGCTCGCCGCCCTCCGCTGGCCCACCGGGATCGAACAGTGCGTCGACCTGGTCGACATGGCCGGCGGCCGGGCCCGGGTCGAACTCCGGGTCCTCCTCGCGAACCCGTCCCTCTGGCTCCTTCTGGAAGCCGACGCGCGGTTCTCCGCCGCCAACAGCACCCTGCCGACCGGGTCCGACGACCTCGACCGGCTCGCCCGTCGGATCGAAGGGGACACGGCCCGCTCGGTGTTCACGGTCTCCGGTCTGCGCTGACCACGTCGTCGTCCAGCGCGGCGGCGGCCTGCGCCGCCAGATCGACGGCGACGAGGCGCGACTCCAGCGGCGGCGGTACGGCGCCCGCCGCGGGCGTCAGCATGAAGCGGCCCTGATACCGCCCGTGGACGACGGCGCGCAGCTCGATCTCGCCGTCCGGCCAGCCCTGCCGCTCCAGGTCCCAGATCCAGCCGGGCACCGTCACGCTCCCGTCCGCCTCCAGCCGCGGCGGACGCCCGGTGAGCACGCCGTACTCGAAACGACACGCCCGCAGTTCCAGCGCCTCGGTCAGCTCCTGCCGGACCTGCTGGACCACGTCGTCGGAGGACGTACTGGCCCGGGCCACGCGGGTCGTGCCGTGCAGGCGCTCCAGGTGGGAGGCGTCCATGACCGCGACCCGCTTCAGGGTCCGGCCGCGAGCGGCCAGCTGGGACACGATCAGGCCGACGACCAGGAGCAGGACGGCGGTCTCGGCATCGGCCCGGTCCTGGATGTGGAAGCTCTGGTAGGGCTCGGTGTGGAAGAAGTCGAACCACACGGCCGCCGAGACGGCGGCGAGGGCTCCGGCAAGCCGGTTGCCGAGCGCCGACACGGCCACGACGACGACCACGAGCAGCAGCGCGAGGTTCGTGTGCGTGACGCTCGCGCGCAGGGGCAACAGGGCCGCGGCCGTCGCGAACGGGACGAGGGCACCGGCGACGATCGCAACCGTGTCGCGGACGGAGAACCTCATGACCCACCTCACAGGACCGGGCGGCAACCCTCCTTGACTCCAGCCTCCGTCCGGTACGACACGGGAGGCACCGGACGGAGGCCTCTTTGACGAATCCCTGATGAGCCCCACCGGGAAGAGGGATCCGACGAGCCCGGCCAGTCAGCAGCAGCCGTACCCGTACCAGCACCAGCACCAGCACCAGCACCAGCACCAGCACCAGCACCAGCACCAGCACCAGCGGACCCCACCACCCCGACCATCAGCACCGAAAGCGAAGCCTGCACACCACCGCGTTCGTGTCGCGCCGGACCGCATGGGCGACCACCGCGCCCCGCTGGTTCTGCAGCGCACGCTGCCACAGGCGCTCCGGTTCGGCCTCCGGGACGAGGACCGTGACCCGGAGATCCGGACGGGCGGCGGCCAGCTCCCGTACGTACGCGCTGATCGGCCGGCCGAGGGAGCGGCGCTCGGAGGTGAGCCGGACGAGGGGGACGCCCGGGTTCCACAGGGCCCAGTCGCGTTCCAGGGCCTCGGTCCGGTCGCGGTCCTCCGGGTCGTGGTGGCAGACGGTGACCGCGCGGACCTCGTCGCCGAGGGAGACGGCGGCGGTCAGGGCCTCGCTGGTGACCCGGGTCAGGGAGGAGACGGGAACGAGGACGAGGGAGTGCTCGCGGTGCGGGGGCTCCGGAATCCTGCCGACGCCGAGGCGCTCTCCGATCCTCCCGTACGCCCGGTGCACGGTCTCGAAGAGGACGACGAGAAGCGGCAGGGCGACGACGATCAGCCAGGCCCCGTCGTGGAACTTGGTCGCGGTGACGACGACCGCGGAGACGCCGGTGAGCAGCGCGCCGAGGCCGTTGAGGACGGCCTTGCCCCACTGCCGGGTGGCCCGCCAGTGGAGGACCATGCCGGTCTGGGCGAGAGTGAAGCCGACGAAGACGCCGATCGCGAAGAGCGGGACGAGGGTGTTGGTGTCGCCGCCGGAGAGGACGAGCAGTCCTGCCGAGACGACGGCCAGCCACATGACGCCGTGCCGGTGCACCTGGCGGTCGGCCTTGAGGCCGAAGACGTGCGGCACGTAGTTGTCGCGGGCCAGCAGCTTCAGCAGCACGGGCAGACCGCCGAAGGAGGTGTTCGCGGAGAGCGCGAGCAGCACCATGGTGGCGAACTGGACGACGTAGAAGATCGCGTTGTGCCCGAAGGAGGCGTCGGCGAGCTGGGCGAGGACGGTGACGCCCTCGACCGGCTGGAGCCCGAAGCGGGAGATCAGGACGGAGAGTCCGATCAGCATCACGCCGAGCAGCGCGCCGAGCGCGACCTCCGCCCGCATCGCCCGGCGGGCGGCCGGGGCGCGGAAGGACGGGACGGCGTTGGCGATGGCCTCCACGCCGGTGAGGGCGGAGCAGCCTGAGGCGAAGGCCTTGAGGAGGAGGAGCGCGCCGACGGTGGTGGCGTTGTCGGCGAGTACGGAGGCGTGCCCGGCGGAGGTCTCGGTGGAGACGGGCGCGTCGCGGAAGAGGCCGACGGCCACCATGGCGAGGATCGCTCCGACGAACACGGCGGTCGGGACGATGAAGACGCGGGCCGATTCGACGATGCCCCGCAGGTTCACCCCGGTGATCAGGACGAGGACGGCGAGGCAGATCCAGAGCCGGTCCCCGTAGAGGCCGGGGAAGGCGGAGGTGAGGGCGGCGACTCCGGCGGTGACGGCGACGGCCACGTTCAGGAGGTAGTCCAGGACCAGGGAGCCGGCGGCCACCAGGCTGGTCCGGCGCCCGAGGTACGCCTTGGCGACGGCGTACGAACCGCCGCCGTCCGGGAAGGCCGCGATGACCTGGCGGTACGAGGCGACGAGGACCGCGAGCAGCCCGGCGATGGCGAGCGTGACCGGCAGGGTGAAGCCGAGCCCGTGGGCGCCGGCCGCCGTGAGGACCAGGACGATGGCCTCGGGGCCGTACGCCACAGAGGCCATGGCGTCGAGCGAGAGCGCGGCGAGCCCGGTGACGGCGGTCAGTTTGTGGCGCGCGCCGGTATCCGGAGGCTCCTCTGCGGTCGCGGTGGTGCTGTTCTCAGTGGTCGGAGCGGACATGCTGGTGAACTCCCTCGCGGTCAGGTCCGCCCAGAGTGGGCCCGACCGGGCCGGCCGTCGGCGGTCTCTGGCGGGTTCTTGTCGCCGGACGCCGCCGTCTTCACTCGTCCTTGACGCGGGCCGCACGGCTCGGTGCCTGAACACAGGCGTGTACGCATGTGAGGCACACAACGCCCAAGCGAGGGATCTTGACGCTTCCCATACGCCCATGGCCGGATCCGGGCGTCCCTGGCTGCTTAGGCTGACTCGGCTGTCCCTCCGATGGCCGAATCCCTCTCCCCACGCCCAGGAGCAGCCCGATGGCCGGCACGAACGAGACGCGCACCAGCAGGCTGCGGGCGTGGATGCTGGAAGGGCTGTCCGACATGGGCAAGGGCAAGCCCTCCCGCCCCAAGGAACCGGCCCCGGACGCCGGGCACAGGGGTCAGCGCTGGTGGCGGGTGATGTGTCTGACGGGTGTCGACTACTTCTCCACCCTCGGCTACCAGCCGGGCATCGCGGCCCTTGCCGCCGGGCTGCTCTCCCCCGTGGCCACGATCGTGCTGGTGATCGTCACCCTGGCCGGCGCCCTGCCGGTCTACCGTCGGGTGGCCGAGGAGAGCCCTCACGGCGAGGGCTCGATCTCGATGCTGTCGCGGCTGCTGTCCTTCTGGAAGGGCAAGCTCTTCGTCCTCACCCTGCTGGGCTTCGCGGCGACCGACTTCCTCATCACCATCACCCTGTCGGCCGCCGACGCCTCCACCCACCTCGTCGAGAACCCCCACCTCGCGGAAGCTCTCCACAACAAGCAGATGATCATCACTCTGGTGCTGATCGCCCTGCTCGGCGCGGTGTTCCTCAAGGGCTTCCTGGAAGCCATCGGTGTCGCCGTCGCACTCGTCGGCCTGTATCTGACGCTCAACGTGGTCGTCGTGATCACCGGCCTCTGGCACGTCCTCACCGAGGGCCATGTCGTCACGGACTGGGCCTCGGCCCTGACCGCCGAGCACGGCAACGTCTTCGCGATGGTCGGCGTCGCCCTGCTCGTCTTCCCCAAGCTCGCGCTCGGTCTGTCCGGCTTCGAGACCGGCGTCGCCGTCATGCCGCACGTCAAGGGCGACCCCGACGACACCGAGGAACGGCCCACCGGCCGTATCCGGGACACGAAGAAGCTCCTCACCACGGCCGCTGTGATCATGAGCGTCTTCCTGATCTGCACCAGCTTCATCACCACCGTGCTCATCCCGGCGAAGGAGTTCGAGTCCGGCGGCAAGGCCAACGGCCGCGCGCTCGCCTACCTGGCCCACGAGTACCTGGGCAACACCTTCGGCACGGTCTACGACGTCTCGACCATCGCCATCCTGTGGTTCGCGGGCGCGTCGGCGATGGCCGGCCTGCTCAACCTGATGCCGCGCTACCTGCCCAAGTACGGCATGGCCCCGCACTGGGCGCGCGCCGTGCGCCCGATGGTCATCGTCTTCACCCTGGTCGCCTTCCTGGTGACGTGGATCTTCGACGCCGACGTCGACGCCCAGGGCGGCGCGTACGCCACCGGTGTCCTCGTCCTGATCTCCTCGGCGGCCATCGCGGTGACGATCGCGGCGCGCAAGGCCGGCCAGCGCGGCTGGACGATCGGCTTCGGCATCATCTCGGCCGTCTTCCTCTACACGACGGTCGTCAACGTCATCGAGCGTCCGGACGGCGTGAAGATCGGTGCCTGCTTCATCGCCGGCATCATCCTGATCTCCCTTCTCTCCCGCCTGGGCCGCGCCTTCGAACTACGCGTCACCCATGTCGAGCTCGATGAGATGGCGGAACGCTTCATCCAGGACATCTCGCGCCGGACGGCCCGGTTCATCGCCAACGAACCCGGCAGCCGTGACATCGCCGAGTACCGCGAGAAGATCGAGCAGATCCGCTCCGACAACGACATCCCCGGCACCGAGGACTTCGTCTTCGTCGAGGTGACGATCACCGACCCCTCCGAGTTCGAAGCCGGACTCACGGTGAAGGGCGAGGTCCTCCACGACCGCTACCGCGTCCTCACCGTCGAGGGCTCCTCCGTCCCCAACGCCCTCGCGGCCCTGCTCCTCCACGCCCGCGACCTCACCGGCACCCGCCCGCACATCTACTTCGAGTGGACCGAGGGCAACCCCTTCGCCAACTTCCTCCGCTTCTTCCTCCTGGGCCAGGGCGAGGTCGCGCCGGTCACCCGGGAGGTGCTGCGCGAGGCGGAACCCGACCGCGCCCGCCGCCCCCGCGTCCACGTCGGCTGAGGGGCGGCGAAGCCCGGTCGCGGTACCGGCGGGATCAGCGAGCGGTCTCGTCCCGGGTGCCGGCCGGCATCAGGGCCAGCAGCTGCCGGGTGTGGCCGGGCAGCTCCCCCTCGGCGAGGCCGGAGATCAGGTCCCCGAGCGGTACGAGCTGATCGACGAGGGCCGTGTCGTGGGAGAGGAGCAGGGTGGGAACCCGTGTGTCGAGTTCGGTCTTGCTCAGCGTCGCCCCGGCGAGGGCGCACAGGGCGTCCGCCTGGACGTGGACACGTTCCCGGAGGCCCGCGCCTCCGCCGGCGAGCCGGATGACACGATCGATGGTCCAGGTGTCCAGCGCGACGCGGTTGTCGTAGGTGGTGTTCGCGCCGGCGGTGATCGCCGACACGGCGGCAAGCGTGGTGGCGGTGACGAGGGAGACGTGCCCCAGGATCTGGTCCGCGTCCCATTCGCCGGGCGGCGGTTCGACGGGGACGGGCGACTCGGCCACGGTCACGGCGGCGTCGAGCAGGGTGCGGTAGGCGTCTCGCAGTTGTGCGGTGTCCATCGGTTCGTCCATTCCTGGTGTCGGGCACGGCAGGTCAGACCCACGAGCAGGGCGGCTCCGGCGGTGAGCCGGAGCACCCGGGCGGGTCTCGCCCTGTCGGGCGGCATGCGGGGACCCTCAGGTCGGGGATGTGCTGTCATCCGTTACGACACCGGTGGCGCACGGATCGGAACGCGGCTCGGGATCGGCCTGTTCGGGGACCGCGTTCCGATCCGGGTCCGGGCGGTGTCGTAACGGAAGGTGGCGGAACGCAAAGCCCCCCGATGCCCGCAGACGCACAGCCCCGAAGACCTCAGTCCCAAGGAGCCGAGCATGACGACCGATCCCGACCTGCAGCAGGCACTGGCGGGGGACGCCGAGGCGTTCCGCCGCCTCACCGAGCCCTACCGCAGGGAGCTCCAGCTGCACTGCTACCGCATCACCGGCTCGGTGGCCGACGCGGAGGACCTGGTGCAGGAGACCCTGCTGGCGGCGTGGCTCGGCCTGGCCGGCTTCGAGGGACGTTCGTCGGTGCGCGGCTGGCTCTACCGGATCGCGACCAACCGCAGCCTCAACGCGCTGCGTGCCACGTCGCGCCGCCCGCGATCGGCCGCTGCTGTCAGCACCGCGTCGACTCTGCCGGAACCGACCCGGTTCGGCGAGCCGGTCTGGCTCCAGCCCTACCCCGACCATCTCCTGGACGACCTGCTCGACGCCCTCCCGGACCGGCAGCCGGGCCCCGAGGCCCGGTACGAGCTGCGCGAGTCGGTGAGCCTGGCCTTCGTCACGGCGCTCCAGCACCTGACACCACCGCAGCGCGCGGCCGTCGCCCTCTGCGACGCCCTCGGCTTCTCCGTGGCGGAGGCCGCGGGAATCCTCGGCAGCGGTGCGACGGCGGTCAAGGGCATGCTCCAGCGCGGCCGGGCAGTGCTGCGCGAACACCGGGCGGAGCCCGGCCACCGGCCCGCCGCGGCCGCGGGCTCGGCCCGCGAGCGGGAGCTGGCCGGCCTGTTCGCCAGGGCCCTGGAGGCGGGCGACACCGACGCCGTGGTCGCCCTGCTCGCGGAGGACTCGTGGCTGACCATGCCGCCCGAGCCGCAGCAGTACCACGGCCGCGAGTCGGTCCGCGTCTTCCTGGCCGACCGCGAGCAGGCCCGAGGAGTACCGCTGCGCGCCATTCCCGTACGGGCCAACGGCCAGCACGCGCTGGGCTGTTACCTGCCCACTCCGCCCGCCGCCATCGCCCGCCCGTACGGACTGGTCGTCCTCACCACGGACCGGGACGCGATCACCGCGATCACCTGGTTCCGCGACACGAGCGTCTACCCGGCCTTCGGCCTCCCCCACTCCCTCCCCGACGACCGCCCCGGCAAGCGCGTGCACGACACGACGGCCTCCTGAGGAGGACCTCGCGTGCCTGCCGGTCGGGCCTGTCCCTCCAATGGAGCACGGGGGCCGGAGGCGAGGGTCCTGCGTGCGCGAGGTCCTCACCGGATCGAGTAGCGCCCTCCCGAATATCGGGTCAAGCTCATCCTTGCGTGTCTTTTCAGGCGGAATCGCTCAGTAGCGGACCGCCAGGAGGGGCGTCGGACCGAGGAGGCGGAAGTGGGCGAGCTCATCGTCATCGGCTACGACGACACCGACGTGGCAGACATGGCGTTCGACACCGTGCGGGAACTCCAACGGGACTACGTCGTACACCTCAACGGTCTGGCGGTCGTCGAGGTCGACGAGGACGGACAGACCCACGTCGACTCGGACAGCCGCGTCGTGGGCTCCACCACGGCCACCGGAGCCGTGTGGGGCGCGATCTTCGGCATGCTGTTCCTCGTCCCCGGGCTCGGTCTCCTGACCGGGGCCGCGCTCGGTGGCCTCGTGGGCAGGCTGAGCAGGTCCGGCATCGACGATCAGTTCCGTCAGCAGGTGGGGAATCTGCTGAAACCCGGATCCGCCGCGGTCGTGATCATGGCTTCCAAGGTCACCGACGACAAGTTCACGGCGGCGATGCGACAGCACGGCGGCACCCTCCTCAAGACCTCACTCAGCGACGAGGACGAGAGGGAACTCTCCGAACAGCTCGCCGGGCCGCAATAGCGCGGCCCGACCGCGACGGGCCCCCGCCTGCTCCACGGATGCCCCCCGAATCCGTCTCGCACTCGCCCCGCGCACCCCCACCACCAGAAAGGCATCCGATGGACCCCCTGCTCACCTCGGACCAGCTCGCCGAGCTGCGCCGGCCCCGGCCATATCCCGCCCTCTCCTTGCTGATGCCGACCCACCGACGCGAGCCGGGGAACGCGCAGGATCCCGTGCGTCTGCGCAACCTCGTGGCCCAGGCGGAGAAGGCACTGGAGAACGATCCCGACGTCCCGCGCGAGCGGCGCGGGGAGATCGTCGACCGGCTGAGGCGAGCCGTCGCAGAGATCGATCCGGCCCACGCGCAGGACGGTCTGGTGATCTTCGTGGCCCAGGGCGAGCACCACGTGTGGTCGGTCGCTCGCGCCGTACCCGAACGCCTGGTGTTCGCCGACACCTTCCTCACCCGCAACCTCGTAGCGGCGCAGGCAGCCGAGCAGCCGTACTGGGCGCTCGCGGTGGCCGCCGACCGGGTCTCCCTGTGGGACGGCAGCCCCGAGCGGGCCACCGAGCGTTCCGGGGACGGATTCCCGCTCGCGCGGAGTCTTGAGGACCCGGACGCGGAGCGCAAGCAACGCATCGGGGACCTGCCCAGCACGTTCCAGGACGAGGCCACCCGCCAGTTCCTGCGCGAGGCGCACGACAAGCTGCGTGCCGTCCTCGCCCGCACGCCCCGCCCGCTGTACGTGATCGGCTCGGCCGCCGCACTCGCACTCCTGGAGGAGCTCGGCCCGCTGGGCGCGGGCGCGGTCGCGATCCAGCACGGAGGGCTCGCCGACGGGCCGGCCGGTGCTGTCGCCAAGGCTGTGGAGCCGGTTCGCACCGCGCGGGAGGCGGCGTCGACGGCCACGATCGCCGCTGAGCTGGAAGCCGCACGCGGCCGAAGGGAGTTCGCGGGCGGACTCGACGAGGTGTGGCGGGCCGTGCAGGAGGGGCGAGTGCGGTTGCTGGCCGTCGAGGAGCACTACCGGACAGTCGTACGGGAGGAGGGGGGCCATCTGGAACCCGCGGACGCCGACCAGCCCGGAGCGCGGGACGACATGGTCGACGAGATCGTCGAGCAGGCCTTGGAGAGGGGGGCCGAGATCCGCTTCGTACCCGACGACGCGCTGGCCGGCCAAGGGCACATCGCCGGAGTGCTGCGGTACTGACCGACCGCTGGAGAACAGCGCAGCCGTCCCGAGACGACCGGACCGGGCGCGGCTGCCCGTGACACCCCTCACCGAGAAGGCACGGCCGTGAATCCCTCACCCGAGCGGCTCAGCCACCCGGTGCGTTCGCGCCGCGACGGCGACGGCGATACGAGCGGACCGGGCGTCAGCGAACGACCGACCCTCGTACGCCGTCCAGCCGGCAGCTACCCGATCCCGTCCTCACAGCGAGGCCGGCCAGGCCCAGCGATACCGACAAGCCCCCTCACAAGGAGATTGCGCATGTCCGAACTCATCGTCCTCGGCTACGAGGACCGTGCCGTCGCCGACAAGGCGTTCGCCGAGGTACAACGGCTGGCCAAGGATCACGTGGTCGAACTGTCCGGACTCGCCGTCGTATCGGTCGACGAGGACGGCAAGACCCATGTGGACACACCGGCCAGAACCGAGGAGATCGCCAAGTCGGCGACCGCAGGCGCTCTGTGGGGCATGGTCTTCGGCATCCTCATCCTCACCCCGGCGATCGGCGTCGTGGGCGCGGCCGCCGGAGGCCTGATCGGCAAGCTCCAGCAGATGGGGGTCGACAACAAGTTCCGTGAGAACGTCCAGGAGTTGCTCGGCCCTGGCTCGGCCGCCGTCGTCATCATGGCCACGAAGGTCACGGAGGACCGGTTCGCCGCCGCCATGGGCTCCTTCGGCGGAGAGGTACTCAAGACCTCGCTCTCCGAGCAGGCCGAGCGGGAGCTCGCGGAGCAGCTGGCCGGCCCCGAAACCACTGCCTGACGCGCACGAAGCGGCCGGATCCCGTCGGCCGGATCCACTCGGAGCCGGCAGCCGACGGGACCCGGCCGCTTCGTGCGCGTCAGAACGCGACCGGGTCGCGGACCAGGGGGCAGGTCATGCAGTGGCCGCCGCCACGGCCGCGCCCCAGCTCGGCACCGACGATCGTGATGACCTCGACGCCCGCCGCACGCAGCAGTGTGTTCGTCTGGGTGTCGCGGTCGCAGGTAAAGACGACGCCAGGCTCCAGGGCGACGGCTTTGTTGCCGCTGTCCCACTGCTGCCGCTCCGAGGCGTAGAAGAAGCCCACGCACTCCCCGAAGCCGGCCTTGGCGTACGCGTAGGCGCCCGCGTCCAGGTCCGGCCGGCGCACGGCAAGGGTCTGGAAGACGAAGGCGAGCATCAGCATGCCCAGACCCGCCACCGACCAGGCGATCAGCGCGCCGGCAACGCCGGTCTCCTGCGCGAAGCGCCGTGGGGACACTCCGAAGCCCGCCTCGACCCGCCGGGTACACCGCCCCCGGCAGCCCGACCTTCCCGAGCCACAAGCGCCAAACGTGAGTCACGCGCGTCGGATACCGCACCCGGCACACGCGACACCCTTCACGCACACCCGAAGAAACCCCAGCTCAGGCGTCCTTCTTCACCGGCTCCAGAATCGCCACGCACTCCACGTGGTGCGTCCCTGAGAAAACATTGCGAAACAAGCGGCGGGGCAGAGCCACAGGTCAGAGTCTCCGTTTCGTCGACGCAAGGAGCTGTGTGCGTCAGAGGAGCGTCACCAGCTCCCCCACATACGAGGTTGTCGACCAACTCAGGCGCCTGATTCACAGCCTGTTCTAGGATGGCTAAGACCATCTCAGCGGCCCGACGGGCTTCCGCTCCACTTCCGTGGAACCGAAGGACATGCCCCCACCCGCACGAGCTAATTCGTGCTGCCTGGGGGCACTTCCTTGCTGTTCCGTGAGTCCGCGGCGTCGCTGGCCAACCGCACCCACCTTGAAGGACGGCTGGCCGAGCTCCTGACCGAGAACTTCCTGCACAAACACCGCCATCGGCCCCAGCCGTCGGAGGTGCGCTCCTGGGAGCGAAGCATCCCGGCGCTCACCAACGCACTCGTCGAAGCCGGGCTCGGTGAAGTCGAGATGATGTTGGAGTACGCGCTGCCCCTGACCAGCAAGCGCGCGGACGTGATACTTGCCGGTGTTCATCCGAGTACCGGAGAGCCCTCGTACGTGGTGGTCGAGCTGAAGCAGTGGAGCGAGGCCTACCCGGAGGAGGACGATCCGCTGCTGTGCCGCATCGACGCCTACCCGGATCCGGTCCTCAACCCGATCGAGCAGGTGCGCGGCTACTGCGACTACCTCATCTCGTTCAACGGAGCGTTGGAGCGGACCCCCGACTCGGTCGCGGGGGTCGCCTACCTGCACAACGCGACGGACTTCGGGGTGGCGGGGCTCCGCGCCGTCACCGAGGACGATCGGGGCCGGATGTTCACCGGCGACCAGCGTGGTGCCTTCCTCGGCTACCTCCGCTCCAGGCTGGCGGCGAAGCCGGGTGCCGAGGCCGCCGACGCCCTGCTGCAGGGCAAGGTGCGGCCGTCGAGGCAGCTGATGGCCGTTGCCGCCGAAGAGGTGCGCAACCGGGAGCAGTTCGTGTTGCTGGACGAACAGCGGCTCGCCTACGAAACGGTCATGTCAGCAGTCCGACAGGCCCGGCGGTCCAACCGCAAGCAGGTCGTCGTCGTGGCCGGCGGGCCAGGCTCCGGCAAGAGCGTGATCGCCCTCTCCCTGTTGGGCGACCTCTACCGGCGCGGGGTACCGGCCCTGCACGCCACCGGTTCGCAGTCCTTCACGAAGACGATGCGCAAGGTCGCCGGTGCCCGCAAGCCTGAGGTCCAACGACTCTTCCGCTACTTCAACAGCTTCATGGAGGCTGAGCCGAACGACCTCGACGTGCTGGTCTGCGACGAGGCGCACCGGCTGCGCAAGACCTCCGCCAACCGCTACACAAAGGCGACTCTGCGGACCGGCCGACCGCAGGTGGCGGAGCTGATGGACGCCGCGCGGGTTCCGGTGTTCCTGCTGGACCAGCACCAAGTGGTGCGTCCGGGCGAGATGGGAACCGTGGAACAGATCCAGGAAGCCGCGGCCGAACAGGGGCTGGACTGCACGGTGGTGAAACTCGACAGCCAGTTCCGGTGCGGTGGCAGCGACGCCTACCTGCGCTGGGTGGTCGACCTGCTGGGGCTCGAAGGAAACGCGCCCACCGTGTGGGAGTCGGACGACAAGGTACAGCTCCTGACCGCGGACACCCCCCAGGAGCTGGAGGACTTCCTGGCTGCCCGACGGGCCCGGGACTACGGTGCGCGCATGTCCGCGGGCTACTGCTGGAAGTGGACGACAAAGATCACTTCCAGCATGCACACCCTGCCCACCGACGTGGTCATTGGCAACTGGGCCAGGCCGTGGAACCTCTTTGGCGACCGCGCCCTGCTCGGCGCCCCGCCAGCACCCCTCTGGGCCACCGACCCGGCAGGGTTCGGACAGGTCGGGTGCGTCTACACCGCGCAGGGCTTCGAGTACGACTGGTCCGGCGTGATCATGGGTCCGGACCTCGTCTGGCGTACGGACCGATGGGTGGTGGACCGAAGCACCTCCAAGGACCCGTCCTTCACCAAGGCCACCGCAGACGAGGACGTCGACCGTCTCGTCCGCAACACGTACAAAGTGTTGCTGACCCGGGGCATGATCGGCACGATCATTTACTCGACGGACCCGGAAACCCGTGAAAAGCTCCGCTCACTGATCCCCCCGACGCTCTGACCGTCGCAAGCACCCGGGTCGTGCCTAGTCCGCGCATGCGACTGCGACTGCCGAATCCACACCCCCACATCGACTCACGAGATAGCATGATCGCGCTGCGCACCTTCCCGGAGGGTACGAGGCTGCGGTTCCAGAGCCCACCCCAATGAGCTGCGGGTGAGGAATGGTTGTGCCCGTCGTGTGGTGACATGCGACGCGAGCGTGGATGCCCGGTAGGGCGTCCCCCTGCCATTCCGATCTCACTGCTTTGGAGTGGCCATGACCTCAGTCGAGTGCAAGCCTGCGCGTCGTGAACGGATCCGCGAGATCCTGATCGAGATTGCCGCCGCAGTCGTCTCCAATCTTGTGGTGACGACCCTGGTGGCGATTGCAGGTCTGCTCTTCTAGTGCAGGCCGGTGGCGGGCCCGGTGAGTCCGCCACCTCACTCATGCGACAGCTCTTGTCAGAACAGCCTCATCTCAGAGGCCTGCGACCCCCCACTCTTCTGACGTTTCCCTTTGCTCTTGCCCCGCCCCCGCCCTCGGCCAGGCCTGGGCAGATGCGGTGTACGCGCCTCCACCGGCAGGTTCTCCCAAGTGGGACGCAGCCCGTGAATCTCGACTTTACCGACGAGATTCTTGAGATAGTCCCGGGTCTCCTGGTCCGTGGAATAGAGCACCGTGGCACGACTGGCCCGGGTCATCAACACGTGGTATGCGTGCCGGACGAGACGCGCGAACCCGTCGTCATCGACACTGCCGGCCTTCACCTTGGGATCGAACGAACCGGGTTCTGCGACCCGCTTGATGCCCGGCTCCGCTGTCTTGAGTTCCTTGCCCCGCCGGAAGACCCACCGGTCACCGCGGCGCACCATGTCGTCACCCATGATCACCCCGCACCAGTCCCATTCGAGTCCCTGCGCGGTGTAGACACAGCCGATCTGGCCCAGGCCGTTCTCGTGCACGGACCAGATTCTCGACGGCGGCGCCTCGTCCTCGCAGAAGCTTTCGCTGTCCGCGTTCCACGGCCGGTGCCACTCACCGATACGGACGTCAGCCTCCAGTCGTCGCTCCTTGCCGAGCGGCTTCGTCCACGGCCAGCAGTAGCCGGCGACCATGCGCCCGGACGCACCGGCCAGTGCTTCTGCCCGAATGATCTGCTCAAGTTCTTCCGGGGTGTCCGCCACCTCGATGTGCATCAGTCCGTCGGGGCGCCACTTGCCGGGCTCCTCACCCGTAACGCCGAGCAACGCCTTCACCCAACGGACGTAGGCGTCGCTGCCCCCGCATCGGAACTGTTCCCTCAACTTGTAAGGAATGACGAGAGCGTTGTGCCGTTCGGCTGCGTCCTTGATCAGACCGACGGTTCCGACCTCGTTCGGTCTCACGGACTGTCCCTCGTCCAGAAAGAACACCGTCAAGCGGGACGCAGCCAGGAGCTCATCGACCTGCGGACCCGTGCCCTGCTCTTCGGGTTTCCAGAATCGGCTGGTCGACCGATCCCGGAGCCGGTGTGCCTCGTCGCAGATCATTACGTCCAGGAGCGGGTCGGGTGGAGTGACGAAGCTGCTGAAGTAGGTGAACGTCTCCCTGAACTGCCGATCCCCGTAGCCGACGTGTTCTTGAAGGGCCCCGTTGAAAGCCCGGCTGCCGCTGGCGTATTTGACCGTACGGCCCTGAGCCTCCAGCTCTGCCTTGATCTGCAGGCCGATCGCGCTCTTCCCGGTTCCCGCCCCACCCGTCACGAGGAAGACCACACGCCGCTCGTCAGGTACCAAAGCGGGACGCCGAGGATCCGGTAGGACCCTCGAAGCAGTCTCGAAGACTTGATCCGCGACCTCCTTCTGTCGTCCTCGCAGAGTGAAGACAGTGTCGGCTCCGCGGGACCAGATCATGGCATCGAGCAGCGGAGTATTACGCAGGCCCATGCTCTGCAGCATCCTCTCCGCCGTGGAGGCCGCGCCGTCCTCGGCGAAGTTCATCCTGAGGTCGGACAACAACTGCTCGCGTCGGTCACTCGTGTAGACGCGGGCATAGGCCCCTGTCGGCGCGTCCACGTCGATCAGGGTTCTTACGGATTCGTCGGTGGCGTTGTGCAGGTAGGCGAAACCGCCGCATTCGAAGTCGGCGCCCTGAAATGGACCTCGAGGGCTCGTGAACGCCTCATAGTTCGCGCCCAGTTGCAGCGCCGGATGCTTCTTCTTCTCTTTGATTCCCGGCACATGCAACAGGTCCGCGGTCGCCCGTTCTACCCGGCTCACCGTCGACCAACGTTTCAACTCGACCAGCTGTACGGAGGGCACGTGGCGCTCTGGATGGCGCCCCACCAGAACGACGTCGATAAGGCGGGGATCGCCGGGGCAGACCGCCTCGTCGAGGGTGGCCGCACACTCGACGATCATCTCCACGTTCCCCCGTCCCGCCGCGACCAGGTCGCTCGCGAGGCTCACGAGGCTCTCCGCCCAGGCGGAACGCTCCGACTCCGAGGCGTCCGCTCCCCGGAAATACCGCCACCGGGCGGCAAGATGCGGCACCATCCGGTCGCGCGAGTCGAGAGTGAGCAGATCCTGAGCCGACAGTCTCAGAAGGAGCATGGACACGAGGTGGTTCCCCCAGGGCACGAGTGACTCGTGCGGGTGGGGGCATGTCCTGGCCAGGAAGCCCGTCGGGCCGCAATTCGGTTGTGGTGATCTTAGGTAAGGCCTGGCCTGCCGAAGACATCACCATGGCTGTCGTCCGGAACTGTGGCGATCGTGGCTGAATCACGCGGTGCGGGTCACTGGGTACCCCTTGAGGCCCGGCAACACGGAAATTGACGTCCCGTCCCAGGCGCTCTCAGTACCCAGCGATCGAGACGAATCGCACAGGTTCGGACAACACGGCAACCGCAGACCCCAAGCCGGCCAGACGCGCGGAAAGCGTCGCTTCCGCCAGTCTCGGCGGCAGCGCCTCTGCGAACTTCAGACCGCGTACGGCCCGCTCATCGACTGCGGGAAGACAAAGCCGGTCGGCCGCACCGGCGGTGTGACTCTTCCAGGACGTCGGCGTCACATCCTCACGCAGCCGGATCCAGTGACGGTGTGCATGGTCATGCGCAGATCGCTGCGATCAGGTGCTGTCATCGCTCATCAGCTGCTCGATGGCCGCCAGCACCTGGCCCAGCGCCTCCGGCTGAGTGGACAGTGCCGCAATCGAAACCGACGGCCAGCCCTTGAAGCCCTTCGCCCGTTGCGCCGCGAGCTTCTGCTCAAGTCCGTCCACGGCGGGCAGGGCGTCCGCGAAGGCCGAAGTCGCGTCGCTTCCCAGGTGGTGGGTGATCGACCCGAAGCTGAAGGCGAGATCGTCCTTGTCCGGATCCTCGCGCAGTGACAGCGTCCAGACGGGGACCTCCCTGCCCGAGGCCGGAAAGTAGACGGAGAAACTGGGGTACCCCGCTCTATTGCCGACGAGACGCCCTGCCGACTCCGCGTGCTCAAGTAGCGCGAAGGCGACCTGCCGTTTCTCCGGGCTACGGCTCTCCAGTGCCACGTCCATGTCGGCCAGCGTCCACTTCCGGCCCGCCTGGCCGGACCTCGATTGTGTCTTGTTGGCTGTGGCCACCTCGCCGTGGACCCTCGGGACGAGCACACGGTGATCACCGCTGCCCCGGTACTGGGTCAGCTCGACGGCATAGACATCCGTCTGGCGCAGCTGACGGTTCAGAAACTCGACGATGGCCCTCAGTTCCAGAGGTATCCGGTCCGCCACGAAGAGCAGCCGCATCCGTCCGGCCGCGAGCCGCTCCTCGACCGTCGCCCAGAACTCCTCGGGCGACTGGCCGCCCAACAGCTCCTGGTAGGCGTCCTCGAGAGGCCGCCCGTCCACCGCACAGGTTTCCTCGAAGGTCCGCCGGAGCAGCGCGGCAGGCCAGTAACGCGCCCCGTTGGCGGCGTAGTCGAGCATCTGGCCCACGACTTCCCGTCGTATGCGGGTGTCGGCCGCCCGCTTGACCTCCACCAGGGTCGGCACACCGTCCGCGTCCACGAACAGGTGGTCCAGCCAGTACGCAGAGCCGCTCTCGTTACTGGTGGGGACTCTCATCTCGCGCGCCACGAGAACGAGCCGAAGGGGTCGGCCGTCAGCGAGCGAACCGAAGTCCAGGATCCGCGGATGGCGTGCGAGCAGCGCCTGGAACTCGGCCTCGGTATCGAAAGGGGCAGGCTCCAAAGCGTTCAGTCCCTCGCCCAGCAGAAACACCGGTTGTTCGGCCACTTCCATCCCCATCCCCCTGAACGTCGATCACCACTGCCGACAGGCTTATCAAACTGCACTGACAACCGAGCAGGGATCGGTCGTGGCCGCAGGTCGGTACCGTCGTCACGCAAGGTCGGACAGCAGCACGTCGAGAACCGTCTCTTCCTCGACTCGGACAGCGAGTTCCAAGAGAGCCTGCTGTAGATCCGGGTCCCAGAGAGCCTCGGCCGGCTGCCCTGCGAGTGGCGGGCCGTCAGGCCTCGCGAGCGCCGCAGCGCGGTAGTGGGCTGCCGCGTAGCGCCAGGGCCGCCAGGGAACGCGGCGCAGCAGTGCGGATGCGATGCGGAGCCCGCCCCAGTCGAAGTCTCCGTGGTAGAGCAGTGCTGCCCCACGCTCGTGCAGATGGCGTAGGAGGCAGCGCCGACCAGCCGGGCCGCGAAGGCGGGAAGCGAGACGAGCGGCTCTGCGGAGAGGCATCCCAGCCGTCTCGTTCGAGCAAATACATGTGGAAGTACCCGCCATCGACGGCCGAAGCTGACAGCTTCTAGGCGCCGAACGTCCAAGGTGAGTTGGAGGCGGGCCATTGGAGCGGCAGCTCAATGAGCGTCAGCTTGCGGTACTGGAGTGGGTGGGAACCGGGTGCCATGCTGGTGTTTGGGAGACCACCTCCTACAAGACCACGTGCCAGGCACTGCAGAACCGGGGCTTGGTCACGGTCTCCCGGAAGGGTGGGCAGTGGAGCGTCGTCCTGACGAGCGCCGGCCGACACTATCTGGCGCACGGCACATACCCTCCCCGTGGGTCGCGCCCGCGAAACGCCCAAGCCGCAGCTCCGTAACCCCAGGCCCCCGAGCACAAGAAGCCCCGGCCTCCGCGCGAAAGGCCACGTCCTTCCCCACAGCCTCGCATGACGTTCTCGAAGCAGCTGCGGCAAGAGCTCACGGAGGCGGGCGGCCGGATCGTTAAGAGTGGCAGCGGTCCGGAGTTGGAGAAGTGGCCCTCCCGCGTCGCCGCGGTGCGCAGGTCCGGAAGGGTCCCGGAGACGAAGGAGCTGTACGGGGGCTGGTGCCGTGGCGGCTACGAGATCGAGCTCGTCGACATCGCCGCCTGGCGTCTGGCCGCCCTCGAACCCGTCCCTGTGCCCTCGCGGTTCGCGTGGCCGCACAGCGTGGTCCGAGCCATGCAGAACGAACCCCAGCCGCTGGGCCTCACCAAGTCCGTCCAAGGACGCGCCCTCAGGCTTATCCAGGCGCTGATCATCGCCACCGAGAACGCAGGACACTCCAGTGCGGCAGGGCAGACCGGCTTCGCGCCCCCGTCCCATCGCCGCCGCAGGGCGTCTCCCCACTTCACCATCACCGCGCAGGGCCAGACCCTGGGGTTCCTCGTCCTCCAGGAACAGGACCGGACTGAGCACGTCGCCACCGAGAAGGAACTCGACGAAGCCAAAAAGAACTCCTGGATCAGGATCCCCCGTTTCGACTGCACCCCGCCCGAACGGCTCCGCTTCGTCCTCAGCGGCGGCCAGGTGCACCGGGCAAGCGAATGGGCCGACACCCCGAACCATCCCCTCGAAGACCAGCTCGCCGAGATCGCGCAGGAGGTCACGCTTCGGGGCGAAGCCGCCGAACCCAGACGTCTCGGCGAGATCGAAGCGGCCCGCCAGAAGCGCATCCTCTGGGAAGCCGCCATGGAAGAAGCCGTATCCAGTACGCCGAGGCGTATCGCGTCAGGCGCTTCGAGGCGCAGGAAGCCGCATGGCACCACGCCACCCGACTCGCGGAGTACGTGAGCGCCGTACGCACGCGGGTCGAGACCATGCCGCCGGGGCGAACCCGAACCGATCCGAGGCATGGATCGACTGGGCGGCAGCCGCCGTCGAGCGCCTCGATCCGCTGAGCACGCCACCCCGACTGCCCGACATCCCCGAACCGCGAGCCGACGACCTGAAGCCCTTCCTCGGGCACTGGAGCCGCTACGCTCCGTGAGACGACATCCGCCCGACACCCGACTCAGCATCACGGAACGTCACGACCGAGAAGCGAAAGGGCGGGACCGGCCAACCGCACAGCAGTTGGCCTCACCACCCCACCGCGGGGACCACTCCACACGGGCGAGTGCCCCGACCAGCAGCCTCGAACCGCACATGACGACCCATCAGACAATGCGCCGTTCGTGCGTCGAATATGCGTCGAGATATCGCGTCTAACGCATGTAACGCCCATAACGCACACTCAGAGAAACCCCAGCTCAAGCGTCCTTCTTCACCGGCTCCAGAATCGCCACGCACTCCACATGATGCGTCATCGGGAAAAGGTCGAACGCCCTCAGCGTCCTGACCTTGTAGCCGCCCTCCGCGAAGTACGCGATGTCTCGGGCCAGGGCTGCCGGGTCGCAGGCCACGTAGGCGATTCGGCGGGCGCCCAGGCCTGCGAGGTGGGCGACCGTCTGCTTGCCCGCGCCCGCGCGCGGGGGGTCCAGGACGATGAGGTCGACGTCCGTGATGCCCGTGCGCGGGAGGACCGATTCGACCTTGCCCTGTTCGATGCGGACGCGCGGGAAGGCGGCCAGGTTGTGGCGGGCGTCCTCCACCGCGCGCTTGCCGGACTCGATGCCGAGGACCGCGCCCTGCTCGCCGACGCGGTCGGCGAGGGCGCCGGCGAAGAGGCCGACGCCGCAGTAGAGGTCGAGGGCCGTCTCGCCCTTGCGGGGGGTCAGGCCCTGCATCACGGCGAGCATCAGGGTCTGCGCGGCCTTCGGGTGGACCTGCCAGAAGCCGCCGCTGCCGACGCGGTAGGTGCGCTCGTCGGCGCGCTCGCGGACGAAGGCGCGGCCGTGGACGCGGTGGACCCCGCCGTCCTTCTCGTCGACGCGCATGACCGAGACCGGCTTGTCCAGCTCCACCAGCGGGAGGCGGGCGCCGGGGCGCGGGGTCAGGATGACCTGGCGGTCGTTCGAGCCGGAGGCGGCGATGGCCTCGACCGAGGCCATGCCCTCCCAGGTGCGCTTCTCGATGCCCAGCTCCGAGACGCCCGCGGCGGCGATCATGCAGTGGTCGACGACCTCGACCTCGTGCGAGCGGTGCTTGCGCAGGCCCGCGTGGCCCTCGGCGTCGATCGTGTACTGGACGCGGGTGCGCCACTGCGGGACCTCGCCCGAGGGGAGCTTGTCGCCCTCGGCCGGCATGACGGTGCCGTCCCAGCCGGCGTCCTCCGGGGTGAGCCCGGCCAGCCGCTGGAGCTGTTCCGCGATGACCTCGCCCTTGAGGCGGCGCTGGGCGCCGGGCTTGGCGTGCTGCCAGTCGCAGCCGCCGCACTTGCCGGGGCCCGCGAAGGGGCAGGGGGCCTCGACCCGGTCCTTGGAGGCGTCCAGGATCTCGATCGCGTCGGCGCGCAGGAAGCGCGAGGTCTCCTCGCCCTCGGTGACCCGCACCCGGACCCGCTCGCCGGGCAACGCGTGCCGGACGAAGAGCACCCGCCCCGCCTCCGTACGGGCGATGCAGTGGCCGCCGTGGGCGACCGGACCGACCTCGACCTCGTACTCCGCCCCGACCAGCGACGTAACAGGGGTGTTCTGCATGACCGGGGACTCCAGAGGAAGAAGAGAGTGGGCTGCCGTTTGCACGGCAGCCCACCAGTCTAGTTGCTCTTTCCGGCCGGTTCCTTCTGACCCTTCTCGACCGGGCCGCGGCGGACCGAGCCCGGCGCGTTCCACTCCTGGCGCTTCCTGGCCCGCTTCTTGGCGACCTCGGAGGACTGGAGCTGGTACGGCACCGAGGTCACCATGACGCCCGGTGTGAAGAGGAGGCGGCCCTTGAGCCGCAGGGCGCTCTGGTTGTGGAGCAGGTGCTCGTACCAGTGGCCGACGACGTACTCCGGGATGTAGACGGAGACGGCGTCGCGGGGGCTCTCGCGGCGGATGCTCTTCACGTACTCGATCACCGGGCGGGTGATCTCGCGGTACGGCGAGTCGAGGATCTTGAGGGGCACGTTGATGCCGCGCCGCTCCCACTCCTCCTTGAGCGCCTTCGTCTCGGCCGGGTCGACGTTGACGGTGAGCGCCTCCAGCTCGTTCGCGTGCATGAGCTTGGCGTAGGCCAGGGCGCGGAGGGTGGGCTTGTGGAGCTTGGAGACGAGGACTATGGAGCGGACCCGGGAGGGGCGTACGTACTCGTCGGGGCGTTCCTCGGCGGCGGCGATCTCGGCGGCCACCGAGTCGTAGTGCCGGCGGATCGCGGTCATCGTGCCGTAGAAGATCACCATGCCGAGCAGGGCGACCCAGGCGCCGTGGGTGAACTTGGTGGCGAGGACGACGACGAGGACCAGGCCGGTGAAGAAGGCGCCGAAGGCGTTGATCGCGCGGGAGCGGATCATGTGGCGGCGCTTGGCCGGGTCCCGCTCGGCCCTCAGGTGCCGGTTCCAGTGCCGGACCATGCCGATCTGGCTGAGCGTGAAGGAGACGAAGACGCCGACGATGTACAGCTGGATCAGCCGGGTCGAGTCGGCTCCGTAGATCCAGACGAGGAGGGCGGCGGCGCCGGCCAGGAGCACGATGCCGTTGGAGAAGGTGAGGCGGTCGCCGCGGGTGTGCAGCTGGCGCGGCAGGTAGCGGTCCTGGGCGAGGATCGAGCCGAGGAGCGGGAAGCCGTTGTACGCGGTGTTGGCGGCCAGGAAGAGGACGAGCGCGGTGGCGGCGGCGAGGATGACGAAGAAGAACGTTCCGTCGCCGAAGACGGCGGCCGCGACCTGGGAGATGACCGGGTCCTGGACGTAGCTCTCGCCGAGCGGGACGCCGTTGTGCAGCAGGTCCTCGGCGGGCTTCTCGGCCATCCGGACGTCGGTGGCCATGGCCAGGAAGATGATGCCGCAGAACATGGTGACGGCCAGGCCGCCCATGAGGGCGAGCGTGGTGGCGGCGTTCTTCGACTTCGGCTTGCGGAAGGCGGGGACGCCGTTGGAGATGGCCTCGACGCCGGTGAGGGCGGCGCAGCCGGAGGAGAAGGCGCGCAGCAGCAGGAAGACCAGCGCGAAGCCGGCCAGACCCTCGTGCTCGGCCTTGATCTCGAAGCCCGCGGTGGGCGCCTTCATGGTCTCGTCGAGGACGATCCCCCGGTACGCGCCCCAGATGATCATGATGAAGACGCCGACGACGAAGACATACGTCGGGATCGCGAAGAGCGAGCCCGACTCCTTCACTCCGCGCAGGTTCATCACGGTGAGCAGCACGATCACACCGACCGCGCAGGCCACCTTGTGCTCGACGACGAAGGGGATCGCCGAGCCGAGGTTCTCGATGCCCGAGGAGATCGACACCGCGACGGTCAGGACGTAGTCGACGAGCAGGGCGCTCGCGACGGTGAGTCCGGCCTTCGGCCCGAGGTTGGTGGTGGCGACCTCGTAGTCGCCGCCGCCGCTCGGGTACGCGTGGACGTTCTGCCGGTAGGACGCGACCACCGTGAACATCAGGACGACGACCGCGAGGGCGATCCACGGGCTGAAGTGGTAGGCCGACAGACCGGCGACGGAGAGGACGAGCAGCACCTCGCCGGGTGCGTACGCCACCGAGGACAGCGGGTCGGAGGCGAAGACGGGGAGGGCGATGCGCTTGGAGAGAAGGGTCTCTCCGAGCTTGTCGCTGCGCAGGGCCCGCCCGATCAGGATCCGTTTGGGCACGTCGGTCAGTTTGGACACGGAGAGGATCGTAAGCGTTCGAAAAGAGCCACGTGTACCAGCACCCCCGATCGGCACGGAATCTCCCTGAGTACCACCTCGGATGCTGTCCCGGCCAGCGTTGCCGCTTAAGCTCGGACCGGGTGACCCGGCAGGGTGTTGCCCGCCGCGACCCGGGCGGATCGGGTGAGGAAAGTTGTGAGCAGGGTGTTTTCGCAGGTCAGCAGGGCGATCAGGAGTGCGGGGTAAGGGGACGTGCACATCGTCATCATGGGCTGCGGGCGAGTGGGAGCCGCTCTCGCGCAGACCCTGGAGCAGCAGGGGCACACCGTCGCGGTCGTCGACCAGGACCCGACGGCCTTCCGTCGTCTGGGGTCGGGTTTCGGCGGTCGGCGCGTCACGGGCGTGGGCTTCGACCAGGACACGCTGCGCGAGGCCGGCATCGAGGACGCCGGTGCCTTCGCCGCGGTGAGCAGCGGCGACAACTCGAACATCATCGCGGCGCGGGTCGCGCGCGAGATGTTCGGCATCGAGAACGTGGCGGCGCGGATCTACGACCCGCGGCGCGCCGAGGTGTACCAGCGCCTCGGCATCCCGACGGTCGCGACGGTCCGCTGGACCGCCGACCAGATGCTGCGCCGGCTGCTGCCCTCCGGCGCCGAGCCGCTGTGGCGTGACCCGAGCGGCGGCGTGCAGCTCGCCGAGGTGCACACCTCCCCCGCGTGGATCGGCCACAAGGTGAGCCGGCTCCAGGAGGAGACCGGCGTCCGCGTCGCCTTCCTCACCCGGCTGGGCGAAGCGATTCTGCCGACCTCGCAGACGGTGCTCCAGGAAGGCGATCTGGTGCACGTGATGATGCGTACGGACGAGATCGCGAAGGTCGAGGAGGCCTTCGCCGAGGGTCCCGAGGAGGGTGGTCACTGATGCGTGTCGCTATTGCGGGCGCGGGCGCGGTGGGCCGTTCCATCGCGGGCGAGCTGCTGGAGAACGGGCACGAGGTCCTGCTCATCGACAAGGCGCCGACCGCCATCTCGGTGGAGCGGGTGCCGCAGGCGGAGTGGCTGCTGGCCGACGCCTGTGAGATCACCTCGCTCGACGAGGCGGCGCTCCAGCGCTGCAACGTGGTGATCGCGGCGACCGGTGACGACAAGGTCAACCTGGTCGTCTCGCTGCTCGCCAAGACCGAGTACGGCGTGCCGCGGGTCGTCGCCCGGGTGAACAACCCGAAGAACGAGTGGCTGTTCAACGAGGCCTGGGGCGTGGACGTGGCCGTCTCGACGCCGCGCCTCATGTCGGCGCTCGTGGAGGAGGCGGTGAGCGTCGGCGACCTCGTCCGGCTGCTCCGCTTCAGCCACGGCGACGCGAACCTGGTCGAGCTGACGCTGCCGCCGGAGTCGGCGCTCGCCGGCACCTCGGTCGGGGACGTGGACTGGCCGCAGGACACCTCGCTGGTGACGATCATCCGCGGTTCGCGGGTGCTGACGCCGAGCACCGAGGAGACCCTGGAGGCCGGCGACGAGCTGCTGTTCGTGGCCGCGCAGGCCCGCGAGGAGCAGCTGGAGGACCTGCTCCAGGTCCGCCGCGAGCCGACGGAGTCCTGAGGCTCCGCAAGCGGGTGTACGGGGAAGGGCCCGGACCTGTTCGTCAGGTCCGGGCCCTTTCGCGTGGCGCGGCTCAGGCCTCCGGGGGCGTCTGCGCGGCGGCGGCCGCCTTGCGCTCCTTCTCGGCGAGCTCCTCGGCCTCCATCTCGGCGAAGACGTCGATCGGCGGCGGAGCCTTCGCGAGGAAGACCCAGGTGAGGTAGACCGCGAGCAGGAACGGCGGGATCTTGAGGGCGACCGACACCCAGCCGAACTTGGTCGGGTCGGCCCACCAGTACAGCGGGAAGAGGACCGCGCACTTGCCGAGCAGGATCAGGCCCCAGGCCCAGCTGGCCTTCGCGTACGCCTTCTTGCGGCCGGGGTTGCGGGTCCGCCAGGAGAGGTTCTCCTTGAAGACCGGGCCGAGGATCAGGCCGATCAGCGGGACCCCGGCGAGCGCCGTGATGATGTACGCGAGGGCGAGGCCCAGGGTGTACAGCATGCCCGGCAGGTAGAAGTCCTTGGCGTTGCCCGTCATCATCGCGAAGACCACGCCGAAGGCGACGCCGAAGACCCCGCTGAACGCGTGCTTGACGGTGTCCCGGCGGATCAGCCGGACGGCGACCAGCACCAGCGAGACCGCGAGCGCGGCGATCGCCGAGACGTGCAGGTTCTTGTTGATCGTGAAGATCGTGACGAACAGCAGGCCGGGCAGGACGGTCTCGATCATGCCGCGCAGGCCGCCGAAGGCCTCGAAGAGCGCCGCCTCGGTCACCGCCCTGTCGGCCTGGGCGTCCTGGTCCGGGGTCGGCGGGGCGGTGGTCGGCTTGTCGAGGGACGTCACCGGCTACTCCTGTCCGAGCGGTCGGAGCTCGTATTTGGGGTTGAAGAGGACCCGCCGGCCGTGGCTCATGGAGATCCGGCCGGAGGCGATCAGCTTGCGGCCCGGCTCGATGCCCACGATGGAGCGACGTCCGAGCCACACGACGTCGAGCGGTGCCGTGCCGTCGAACAGTTCGGCCTCCAGCGCGGGTACACCGGCCCGAGGACGCAGCGTGACCGTGCGCAAGGTACCAGTCACCTTGACTATCTGGCGGTCGGAGCAGTCGCAGATACGGGTGCACCCCGACGCCTCGGCGTCCTCCTGGAGCTCCTCCGACTCCAGGTCCTCCGGGGAGGAGGAGAGCCGGTCGAGCATCCGGCGGAACCTACCGGCCGGCTTCTCTGTACGCGGTGCAGCACTCATACAGAAAGCGTACCGGCCGCCACCGTCACCGAGGGCGGCCCGGGGCGTCCGTCCGTTCAGCGTTCGAAGCGGTAACCCATGCCCGGTTCGGTGACGAAGTGGCGGGGGTGCGAGGGGTCGGTCTCCAGCTTGCGCCGCAGCTGCGCCATGTACACCCGGAGGTAGTTGGTCTCCGTGCCGTACGAGGGTCCCCAGACCTCCTGGAGCAGCTGCTTCTGGCTGACCAGGCGACCGCTGTTGCGGACCAGGACTTCGAGGAGGTGCCACTCGGTGGGGGTGAGCCGGACGTCCCGGCCGTCGCGGTGGACCTTCTTCGCCGCGAGGTCGACGGTGAAGCCCGCCGTCTCGACGACCACCACCCCGTCCTCGGCGCCGCCGACCGGTTCGGCACGGCGGACGGCCGCGCGCAGCCGGGCGAGCAGCTCGTCCATGCCGAAGGGCTTGGTGACGTAGTCGTCGGCGCCGGCGTCGAGCGCCTCGACCTTCTCGTCGGAGGTCTGCCGGGCGGAGAGCACCAGGATCGGCACGCGGGTCCAGCCGCGCAGGCCCCTGATGACCTCGACACCGTCCATGTCGGGCAGTCCGAGGTCGAGCACGACGACGTCGGGGTGGCGTTCGGCGGCGAGCCGGAGGGCGGTGGCACCGTCGGGCGCGGCGTCGACCTCGTACTTCCGCGCCTTGAGGTTGATCACCAGGGCGCGGACGATCTGCGGCTCGTCGTCGACCACGAGAACCCGGGTCATGGAGGGGGGCCTTCCTTCTTCGGTCGCCCGTTCGGGCGGGGAGCAAGAGAGTACGGGAGGGTGTGAGGGCCGGGCGGTGGGCCCGGTCGTACGGGGACGGCGGGCCATTGCGGTACGTCCACGGGGGCGGCGGGCTCGGTTCGTGCGGCCGGGCAGTGGCTCGCGTTCGTGCGCCCGCGCCCCTCGGTCAGGTCACCGCATGGGCCGGGAGGTCGGCGGCCGGGGCCGGGGGGCCGCCCGGCGCGGCCCGGAGCGTGAGCACCATCGTCAGACCGCCGCCCGGGGTGTCCTCGGCGCCCAGCGTCCCGCCCATGGCCTCCACGAAACCACGGGCGACCGCGAGGCCCAGGCCGACCCCGGACCCCCTGGGGGCGTCGCCGAAGCGCTGGAAGGGTTCGAAGATGCCGTCCTTGGCCTCGTCGGGCACCCCGGGACCGCGGTCCACCACCCGGAGCTCGACACGGTCCCCCAGGGTGCTGGCGGCGACGGCGACGGGCACGCCCTCGGGGCTGTACTTGACGGCGTTCTCCACGATGTTGGCGACGGCCCGTTCCAGGAGGCCCTTGTCGACCTCGACCATCGGCAGCGTCTCGGGGACGTCCAGCTCGGCGCTGCCGTCCGGTACTCCCCCCAGCGCCATGGGGACGACCTCGTCGAGGTCCACCGTACGGATCAAGGGGGTGACGGTGCCGGTCTGGAGGCGGGACATGTCGAGGAGGTTGCCGACGAGGTGGTCGAGGCGGTCGGCGCCCGCCTCGATGCCCTCCAGGAATTCGGCACGGTCCTGTTCGGACCACTCGATGTCGTCGGAACGGAGAGAGGAGACGGAGGCCTTGATGCTCGCCAGCGGGGTCCGCAGGTCGTGGCTGACGGCGGCGAGCAGCGAGGTGCGGATCTTGTTCCCCTCGGCCAGCTTGCGGGCCTCCTCCGCCTCTCCGACGAGCCGCTGCCGGTCGAGGACGACCGCCGCCTGGGCGGCGAAGGCGCCCAGCACCCGCCGGTCCTCGGCGGGCAGCACCCGGCCGGAGAGGGCGAGCGCCAGATGGTCACCGACCGGCATGTCCACGTCCGCCTCCTCGGGCCGGGCCGCCGGGTGCGGGCCGACGCTCCCGGCCGGGGTCCACGGTTCGACCTCGTCCACCCGTTCCAGCAGGGCGACGGACTCCATGGAGAAGGTCTCCCTGACCCGCTCGAGGAGGGCGTCGAGGCTGGTCTCGCCGCGCAGCACGCTGCCCGCGAGGTAGGAGAGCACCTCGGACTCGGCGCGCAGCCGGGCGGCCTGCTGGGTGCGCCGGGCGGCCAGGTCCACCACCGAGGCGACGGACATCGCGACGCCGAAGAACACGGCGATGGCGACGATGTTCGCGGGGTCGGCGATGGTGAGCCGGTGGACGGGCGGGGTGAAGAACCAGTTGAGGAGGAAGGATCCGACGGCGGCCGAGCCGAGCGCCGGCAGGAAGCCGCCGAGCAGCGCCGAGGCGACCGTCAGGGCCAGGAAGAGCAGCATGTCGTTGGCGAGGCCGAGGTCGGCGTCGACATGGGTGAGGAGCAGGGAAAGGGCGACCGGTCCCGCCACACCGACCAGCCAGCCCGCCAGGATGCGCGAGCGGCCGAGCCGGGCGCCGCGGGCGCCGGGCAGGCCGCGTCCCTTGGCGACCTCGCCGTGCGTGACGATGTGGACGTCGAGGTCGGGCCCCGAATCGCGGGCCACGGTCTGGCCGACGCCGGGGCCGAGGATGTACTGCCAGGTGCGGCGGCGGCTGGAGCCGAGGACGATCTGCGTGGCGTTGACCCCGCGGGCGAATTCCAGCAGGGCGGAGGGGATGTCGTCGCCGATGACGTGGTGGAACGTTCCGCCGAGGTCCTCGACCAGGGTCCGCTGGACGGCCAGCTCCTTCGGGGAGGCCGCGGTGAGCCCGTCGCTGCGGGCGATGTAGACGGCGAGGACCTCACCTCCCGCGCCCTTCTCGGCGAGGCGGGTGGCGCGCCGTATGAGGGTGCGGCCCTCGGGACCGCCGGTCAGACCGACGACGATGCGCTCCCTGGCCTGCCAGGTGGAGCGGATGTTGTGCTCGCCCCGGTACTGCTGGAGGTACTCGTCGACCCGGTCGGCGGTCCAGAGCAGGGCCAGCTCGCGCAGGGCCGTGAGGTTGCCGGGGCGGAAGTAGTTCGACAGGGAGGCGTCGATCCGGTCCGGCTGGTAGATGTTCCCGTGGGCCATCCGGCGCCGCAGGGCCTCCGGGGACATGTCGACCAGCTCGATCTGGTCGGCCCGGCGCACCACCTCGTCGGGGACGGTCTCCCGCTGCCGTACGCCCGTGATCGCCTCGACCACGTCACCGAGGGACTCCAGGTGCTGGATGTTGACCGTCGATATGACGTCGATGCCGGCCGCGAGCAGTTCGGCGACGTCCTGCCAGCGCTTGGGGTTGCGGGAACCCGGCACGTTGGTGTGGGCGAGCTCGTCGACGAGGGCGACGGCGGGGCGGCGGGCCAGGACGGCGTCGATGTCCATCTCGGTGAAGGCGGCGCCCCGGTACTCCAGGGTGCGGCGCGACACCTGCTCCAGGCCGTGCAGCATCACCTCGGTGCGCGGGCGCCCGTGGTGCTCCACGAAGGCGACCACGCAGTCCGTGCCGCGCTCCACCCGGCGGTGCCCCTCGGAGAGCATCGCGTAGGTCTTGCCGACGCCCGGCGCAGCGCCGAGGTAGATCCGAAGCTTGCCGCGTCCCATGGGATGACCATACGTCCAGCCAATCGGACATTCCGTACGCGGGGAGCGGGCCCGGGGCGGTATTGACGTGATCCTGATGTCACCCCGCGGCCCCTCCGCGTGCGGTTCAGTGCTCGATGATCTCGCCGTCGCTGAGTTCCAGGACGCGGTCGGCCAGGCCCAGCAGCTGGGGGTCGTGGGTGGCGACCAGGGCCGTGCAGCCCTCGCTGCGCACCACCGCGCGCAGCAGCTGCATGACGGCGAGGCCGGTCTCCTGGTCCAGCTGGCCCGTCGGCTCGTCGGCTATCAGCAGCGCCGGCTTGTTGGCGAGGGCGCGGGCGATGGCCACCCGCTGCTGCTGGCCACCGGAGAGCTCGCCGGGCCGCTGGGCCGCGTGGTCGGCGAGTCCGACCAGACCGAGCAGCAGGGACACCCGCTCCTCGCGCTCCTTCGGGTCCGCCTTCCGCAGGCGCATGGGCACGCCCACGTTCTCCGCGGCGGAGAGGATGGGGAGCAGTCCGAAGGACTGGAAGATGAAGCCGATCCGGTCGCGGCGCAGCTCCAGGAGTCCGCTCTCGCCGAGCGTGGAGAGGTCGATGCCGTCGATGACGATCGAACCGCCGTCGGCGCTGTCGAGGCCGCCGACGAGGTTCAGCAGCGTCGTCTTGCCGGAACCCGAGCGGCCCTTGAGGGCGACGAGCTCACCGCGCGGGATGTCGAAGGAGACCCCCCGCAGGGCGTGGACGGCGGCTTCGCCCGTGCCGTACGAACGGCGCAGGTTCTCCACTCGGACCATCGGCGGTCCCGCCGGGTCCTCGATGACGGCCGTCGCGGACCTCGTGCTGCTCTCGCTCACGCTGTGCTCCCCCTCCTCGAACATGTGCCCGCCAGTATGGTCCGCGGCCCGGCCCGAGGGCCAGAGCCGGAGGGCGGAACCTGTGGAAAAGGGCCGGTGGGCCGCTTTCCGACCTGTGGAAAACGGCGGTGGGCCGCTTCCCGTACGTGTCGTACGGGAAGCGGCCCACCAGCCGAAGCGTGCGCTCAGCGGATCTCGGAGATCTCCGGACCGCGCTGGAGCTGGCCCATGCCGCCGGAGAAGCGGGAGTTCTCCT
The DNA here is from genome assembly GCF_036634195.1 of Streptomyces sp. P9-A4. NCBI lineage: Bacteria > Bacillati > Actinomycetota > Actinomycetes > Kitasatosporales > Streptomycetaceae > Streptomyces > Streptomyces sp. P9-A4. The sequence continues at coordinate 5,799,757 of NZ_JAZIFY010000001.1, read as the reverse complement.
GCTCCTCCTGCTGCACACCGTCCGGCACCATCTGCGCGTCGTCCGGCAGCTTGAGGACGATCGGGTCGCGCGGGGCCATCGGGCCCTCGCCGCGGACGACCACGGTGTCCCGGACGATCTGCTCCAGCAGACCGGCCGCCTCGGGCTGGACCGCGCCCTGCCCGGAGATCACTCCGCGCAGGAACCAGCGGGGTCCGTCGACGCCCACGAAGCGGACCAGCTGGACGCCGCGGTTGCCGTCCGGCAGCTGGACGGGGACCTGGGCCCGCAGCTCCCAGCCGAGGGGGCCCTCGACCTCGTCGATGACACCGCCCTGCTGGACGATCCCGGTGGCGATCTCGTCGCGGACCTCGCCCCAGATGCCCTCGTTCTTGGGGGCGGCGAAGGCCTGCAGCTGCACCGCGCTGTCCCGCAGGACGACGGTGGCCGCGACGATCGCGTCGCCCGCCACCTCCACCCGCAGTTCCATACCCTCGACACCGGGCACGAAGACCCCGCCGAGGTCCACACGGCCCTCGTCGGGCTTGGCGACCTCGGTGATGTCCCAGGGTCCGTCGGGCCGGGGCGCCGGCGGAAGGTTCACCCGGCGCGGAGTCGCGTCCGCGTCCTCGCCGTCCACCGCGTCGACGACCTGCTCGGCCTCGCTCGCCGCGTCCTCGGCGGCACCGCTCTTCTTGCGACGTCCGAACACGTCACTGTCCTTCCCGGTCGGATACGACCGAAGCGTATCGATTCCCACCCGTTGTGCCGTCCACGGCGGCATGACCGCCGGTGGACCCGAAGCCCCCCTCGGCCCGCGCCGAGCCGGGAAGCTCCGCCACCTCGTGGAAGCGCACCTTCTCGACCTGTTGGACGACAAGCTGGGCAATCCGGTCGAATCTTTCGAACCGCACGCTCTCGCGCGGGTCGAGATTGACCACGATCACCTTGATCTCTCCACGGTACCCGGCATCCACCGTCCCCGGGGCATTCACGAGCGCCACTCCGCAGCGGGCCGCGAGTCCCGACCTGGGGTGCACGAAGGCCGCGTACCCGTCGGGCAGCGCGATGGAGACCCCGGTGGGCAGCACGGCGCGCTCCCCGGGGGCCAGCTCGACGGCCTCGGTGGTCACCAGGTCCGCCCCGGCGTCACCGGGGTGCCCGTAGGCCGGGATCGGCACCTCAGGGTCCACACGCCGGATCAGTACGTCGACAGGGTTGCGCATCAGGGGTTCACCTCGAAGGCGCGGGCGCGCCGGACCTGGTCGGGGTCGGACATGGCGGCCCGGATCTCCTCCGGGCGGCCGTTGTCGATGAAGTGGTCGACCTTGACCTCGATGAAGAGGGCGTCCGCGCGGACGGCGACGGGCCCCTCGGGCCCGCCGATCCGGCCGACGGCGGTCGAGAAGATCTTGCGGCCGTCCACGGCGGTGACCTCGGCCGCCAGGTGGAGCACGGTGCCCACCGGGACGGGCCGCACGAAGTCGGTCTCCAGGCGGCCGGTCACGGCGATGACCCGCAGCAGCCAGTTCAGGGAGCCGAGGGTCTCGTCGAGCGCGGTGGCGAGCACGCCGCCGTGCGCGAGGCCGGGGGCGCCCTGGTGGTCGGGGGTCACCGTGAACTCGGCGGTGACGGTCACGCCCTCGCCCGCGCGCGCTTCCAGGTGGAGGCCGTGCGATTGCCCGCCGCCGCACCCGAAGCAGTACTCGTAGTGCGCACCGAGCAGCTCGCCGGGGGCCGGCGCGTCGGGGTGGCGTACCGGCGGTATGGCGTCGGCCGGCGGGGTGAGGGGGGCTGATTGTGCAGTCACAGGCGCAGACCTTACCCGCGCGGATGGGCGCTGGTCGCGCCGTGCCAAGCTTGGACGCATGCAGCCTTCCGCACCGTCCCCGGCCCCCTCCCCCGTGCCGTCCGCCGCGCCGCGGTTCGACGAGCGGCTGACGGCGCCCCGCTCGTGGTGGTTCATCGCCGGCCTGCTCGGTCTGTCCGGCGGCCTGATCATGTTCCCGCTGGGCACGGTCCCGATGCTGGGCGGTCTGATCGTGGCGGCGGTGCTCGCGGGGGCGGCGGTCTCCTCGTACGGCTCCGCACGCGTGCGCGTGGTGGCCGGTTCGCTCGTGGCGGGCGACGCGCGGATCCCGGTCTCGGCGCTGGGGGCGGCCGAGGTGCTGGACCCGGAGGAGGCGCGCGCGTGGCGCACCCACAAGGCCGACCCGCGCGCGTTCATGCTGATGCGCAGCTATGTGCCGCGGGCGGTGCGGGTCGAGGTGACGGACCCGGCGGACCCGACTCCTTACGTGTACCTGTCCAGCCGTGAGCCGGAGGCCCTGGTGGCGGCGCTGGACGCCGTACGCGCGGGTTCCGGCGACTGAGGCCCAGCGGATCCGTCCGGGGCCACCGGCCCCGGACGCACGCGTCGCGAGCGCCTAGAAGCCGATTTCCTTCGGGTTCTCGGGCTGTTCCAGCGGGGGCAGCTCCCGGAGGGCGTCCCAGGGGACCTGGCGGCGGCGCAGGTCCTTGCGGATGTGCCCGGCGAGCTTCTTGGTGTCGCGGCGGTTCATGACCGCGCCGACGGCCGCGCCCACCATGAACGGCATGAGGTTCGGCAGGTTGCGCACCATGCGCTTCATGATCTGCTGGCGCAGTTCGCGCTTGAGCTGTCCGCCGAGCGCCGCGTTGACGGTGGTGGGCCGAGTGGGGTCGATGCCCCGCTCCTCGGCCCAGGAGGTCAGATAGGCCGCCGAACGCTGGGGGAGCCGGCCGGGCGGCCGCAGTCCGTAGACCTCGTGCAGTTCGGCGATGAGTTTGAGTTCCACGGCGGCGACGCCGGTGATCTCGGCCGCGAGCTCCGCCGGCATGGCCGGGGGTACGGGGAGCATGGCGGCGGCGCCGACACTCGCACCCACGGTCGAACTCGCGTTCGCCGCGCCGGTGACGAGTTTGTCGGCGAGTTCCTCCGGGCCGAGGCCGGGAAACTGCTTGCGAAGGGTCGCCAGATCGCGGACCGGGATCCGCGGGGCGAGGTCGATCAGCCGGTCGGCGAGATGCCCGAGGCCGGCCTTGGCGCTGTCGCCGCCGCGCTTCACGCCCTGTCGGACGCCCTGCGCGACGCCGCGCCGGACGGCGTCGATCCGGCCGGAGTCGATCTTCATCTTGTCGAGCTGGGCCCGCGCGGGATTGGCGAGGCGACCGACGGCGCCGAAGCGTCCGCCCTGCCGCGCCTCGTCGCGCCGTGCCTCGTCCGGCACGTCGCTCCGCCCCGCTCCGCGCTCCGCCGGCAGCCGGACCGGGTCCGGCCCGGCGGGTGCCTCGAGCGAGGCCGGGAGGCCTCGCTCGTCGTCACGTACGCCGAGGGAGTGCGGGGCGGCGGTGTGCTCGGCTTCGGGGGCCTCCTGGGCACCCTCTGCCGGGCCTGAGCCGCCCTTGTACGTCTTCCGGCTCCCGGGGAGCCGTGGACGCCGCTTCCGGGACGGTGTGTCGCCTGCCACGGCCGTGCGACCTCAGTCGCAGTCGCGGCAGATCGGCTGACCGTTCTTCTCCCTGGCCAGCTGGCTGCGGTGGTGCACGAGGAAGCAGCTCATGCAGGTGAACTCGTCGGCCTGCTTGGGCAGGACCCGGACGGCCAGCTCCTCGTTCGAGAGGTCGGCGCCGGGAAGCTCCAGGCCTTCGGCGGCCTCGAACTCGTCGACGTCGACGGTCGAGGTCGACTTGTCGTTCCGGCGGGCCTTCAGTTCTTCAAGGCTGTCCGAGTCGACGTCGTCGTCGGTCTTGCGTGGGGTGTCGTAATCCGTTGCCATGTCGCTCTCCCCCTCTGGGTGGTTGCGGGTGTCTCAGCGCACGTAACGCGTGAGAGGTCGGACTTGTGCCCGACCTGAGGCGGAGATTTTGCCTCACATCAAGGTCTGTTACTCAATCGACACCCGTCCCGTCCTCTCGCGAGTGATCGGCTTCGGGTGGCGAACCGGACCGTACACGGTCCTGCGGGCGCCGCTCGCAGGCGCCACCCCGTGTACTTCCCGTCAATCCAGGCCCGGGAAACCCGGACTTTTCCTGGTTTTCCGAGGGATTTCTCGGTCACGGAGAGTGGAGATCCGGACACCCTCTCCTGTGATCGATCACACATGAGCGTCTCAGAATCGGGGCCCCGGAATTCCGCGCAAAGCGAACGGAACCGGTCGGCTCATGCAGTCTGTCAGATCGGCAGAGTGACGCGCATCACGAGGCCGCCCCCCTCGCGGGGCTCCGCGATGATACGGCCGCCATGGGCGCGGGCCACGGATCTGGCGATCGACAGGCCGAGACCGACGCCCTTGTCACTGCCGGTCCGCTCCTGCCGGAGCCGCCGGAAGGGCTCGAAGAGGTTGTCGATCTCGTACGCCGGGATCACGGGCCCCGTGTTCGAGACGACCAGGACCGCCTGGCCCTGCTCGGTCCCGGTGGTGACCTCCACCCAGCCTCCCTCCGGCACGTTGTACCGGACAGCGTTCTGGAGCAGGTTCAGCGCGATCCGCTCCAGCAGGACGCCGTTGCCCTGGACGACCGCGGGCTCGCGCTCGCCCCGGATCTCGACCCCCTTGGCCTCCGCCTCGGCGTGGACCTGGTCCACGCCCCGCGAGGCGACCTCGGCGAGGTCGACGGGCTTGCGCTCGACGATCTGGTTGTCGCTCCGGGCGAGCAGCAGCAGGCCCTCGACGAGCTGCTCGCTGCGCTCGTTGGTGGCGAGCAGGGTCTTGCCGAGCTGCTGGAGCTCCATCGGCGCCCCGGGGTCCGAGAGGTGGACCTCCAGGAGGGTGCGGTTGATCGCGAGCGGGGTCCGCAGCTCGTGCGAGGCGTTCGCGACGAACCGCTGCTGGGCGGTGAAGGCCCGCTCCAGGCGCTCCAGCATCTCGTCGAAGGTGTCGGCGAGCTCCTTCAGCTCGTCGTCGGGGCCGTCCAGCTCGATCCGCCGGGACAGGTCGGAGCCGGCCACCTGGCGGGCGGTCCGGGTGATCCGGCCCAGCGGGGAGAGCACCCGTCCCGCCATGGCGTAGCCGAAGGCGAAGGCGATGATGCTCATGCCGAGCAGGGCGAAGAGGGAGCGGCGCAGGAGGTCGTCCAGGGCACGGTCGCTCTGGTGCCGGAGGCAGACGGACACGGCGTCGTTGAGCTGCTCCCCGGTGCCCTGGACGGGCAGCTCGCACCAGGAGGTGGTCGGCTGGACCTTGCCCTGGACGACCTTGAAGGGCAGCTCGGAGACGCTGTCGGTGAGGGCCTGCGCGGTGAACAGGTAGATGATCGAGAGCAGCAGGATGCCCGCGATCAGGAACATCCCGCCGTACAGCAGCGTGAGCCGTATCCGGATGGTCGGGCGCAGCAGCGGGCGGACCGGGTCCCTGGGGTCCCAGGTCGGTTTCGGGGGCGCCTGGGGATGAGGCGCGGGGGTGGTGGCCATCGGGTCAGATCCGGTACCCGGAGCCGGGGACCGTGACGATGACCGGCGGCTCGCCCAGCTTGCGGCGCAGGGTCATCACGGTGACCCGTACGACGTTGGTGAACGGGTCGGTGTTCTCGTCCCAGGCCTTCTCCAGGAGCTGCTCGGCGGAGACGACGGCGCCCTCGCTGCGCATGAGGACCTCAAGGACGGCGAACTCCTTCGGCGCGAGCTGGACCTCCTTGCCCTCGCGGAAGACCTCGCGGCGGTTCGGGTCGAGCTTGATGCCTGCGCGCTCCAGGACGGGCGGCAGCGGCACGCTCGTACGGCGGCCGAGGGCCCGCACGCGCGCGGTGAGCTCGGTGAAGGCGAAGGGCTTGGGGAGGTAGTCGTCCGCGCCGAGCTCCAGGCCCTCGACGCGGTCGCTGACGTCGCCGGAGGCGGTGAGCATCAGGACGCGGGTGGGCATGCCCAGCTCCACGATCTTGCGGCAGACGTCGTCACCGTGGACGAGGGGAAGGTCGCGGTCGAGGACGACCACGTCGTAGTCGTTCACCCCGACCCGCTCCAGGGCCGCGGCGCCGTCGTACACGACGTCGACGGCCATGGCCTCCCGGCGCAGTCCGGTGGCCACCGCATCGGCGAGCAGCTGCTCGTCCTCGACGACGAGTACGCGCACGTCGTACATCCTTCCCATTGAGCTGCGGTCCCGAGGGGGACCGGCTGAAACCTGAGCACTGACTGTGCGTGTCCATCCTGCCCCGTACGCGCGTAAACCGGCTGTAAGGCGGCGGTGCGGGGCCCGCCGGCGGGCGGTGGACGACAAGGGCACGCACGGGGGGCGCGTGGCCGGTCCCGAAGAATTCACCGGATTTCCGGGCCAGTTGAGGTTTCTCTGAGGAAGGGCTTGGGGAGGACGACTGCACACCCCGTGATCACGCCCTGTATGTGGCGCGCCACATACCGCTCTCTGTCCCCCAGAGACCGCAGCGTGTGATCCACCCACCCTCGGCACACCACCGTGCCACCGGACCCATGACGAGGGGGCGCACGATGGACGCTTTCACCGCAGGACTGCTGCACCGCATCAGGACCACGCAGACGGACCTCACGCGGGCTCGTGAGACGGGCGACGACTACTTGGCGGAGGTCGAGCAGGCGGAGCTGGAGGACCTGCACCGGCTGGCCGCCGAGCACGGCGTGGAGGTAGCCGCGCCGGGTCTCTGACCCCGAACCCGTTTCCCGAACCCGATCCCGCACGCGTGCGAGGGCCCCGGCGCCGTCTCCCGGCTCCGGGGCCCTCGCGCGTCCGTCACCGGGCCGCTAGGGGTGCCGTCAGGCTCCCGCCTGCCCGGCGCGCCGAGAGCACGCACCGGACGCCGCGGGGCCGCCCTTCGGGCAGGGCGACGACGGGAGTTCGACGACAGGCTCTAGTCGTGCCAGGCGCCCAGTTCCTCCAGGAGGCCCTGGAGGGGTGCGAAGAGGCCCGGCGAGGCCGCCAGGGTCAGTTCTCCCGACTCCGGCTCCCCCGGGCGGCCTCCGGTCAGGGCGCCCGCCTCGCGGGCGATCAGGGCGCCTGCGGCGAGGTCCCAGGGGTTGAGGCCGCGCTCGTAGTAGGCGTCGAGCCGCCCCGCCGCGACGTCGCAGAGGTCGATGGCGGCCGAGCCGCCCCGGCGGATGTCGCGGACGCGCGGGATCACCCGCTGGACGATGTCCGCCTGGTGGGCACGCCGGGCCCGGAGGTATCCGAAGCCCGTGCCGAGGAGGGCCTCGTCGAGGACGGGCGAGGGCCGGACGGCGAGGCGCCGGTCCCCCGCGTACGCGCCGCCGCCGAGGACCGCCCGGTACGTCTCGCCGCGCATCGGGGCCTCCACGACGCCGACGACGGTCTCGCCGTCGCGTTCGGCGGCGATCGAGACGGCCCAGGTGGGCAGGCCGTACAGGTAGTTCACGGTGCCGTCGAGCGGGTCGATGACCCAGCGGACACCGCTGGTGCCGGGGCTCGAAGCGCCCTCCTCCCCGAGGAAGCCGTCCGCCGGGCGGTGCTCGGCGAGGAAGCCGGTGATCAGCTCCTCGGCGGCGATGTCCATCTCGGTGACCACGTCGACGGCGCTCGACTTGGTCCTGGCCACGGCGAGGTCCTCGGGCCTGCCGTCGCGCAGCAGCGCTCCGGCGCGGCGCGCGGCCTCCAGGGCGAGGCCGAGCAGTTCGGCGAGCAGCGGATCGGCGGAACTCGGGGCGGTGGAGCTCGGGTCGGTGGGACGCGGGTCCGTCGGGAGCGGGTCGGTCACAAGGTCTCCTCAGGCGTACGGGCTGTCGGCGCCGGCCGCGGCGGGGCGCTCCGCCCTGGCCGGGCAGCAGCCGATCGGGCACAGGTCGTGGGAGGGGCCGAGGGCGCCGAGCGCGCACCGCTCGGCCCGGGTCCCGCGCTCGGCCGAGGCCCGCTCCAGGACGAGTTCGCGGACGGCGGCGGCGAAGCGCGGGTCGGCGCCGACGGTCGCGGAACGGCGGACGGGCAGCCCCAGTTCGGCGGCCTTGGCCGTGGCCTCGGTGTCGAGGTCGTAGAGGACCTCCATGTGGTCGGAGACGAAGCCGATCGGGACCATGACGGCCGCGGGGACGCCCGCGCCGTGCAGCTCCTCCAGGTGCTCGCAGATGTCGGGCTCCAGCCACGGGATGTGGGGGGCGCCGCTGCGGGACTGGTAGACGAGCTTCCAGGGGTGGTCGGTCCCGGTGGCCTCGGTGACCGCCTGGGCGATCACCCGTGCCACGTCGAGGTGCTGGCGGACGTAGGCCCCGCCCTCGCCGTGCTCGGTGACCGGTCCGGAGGTGTCGGCGGCGGATTCGGGGATGGAGTGGGTGGTGAAGGCGAGGTGGGCCCCGTCGCGGACGGACGGGTCGAGCTCGTCGAGGGCGGCGAGGACGCCCTCGATCATGGGCTCGACGAAGCCGGGGTGGTTGAAGTAGTGCCGGAGCTTGTCGACCCGGGGCAGCGGGAGGCCCTCCGCCTCCAGGGTGGCGAGCGCGTCGGCGAGGTTCTCGCGGTACTGGCGGCAGCCGGAGTAGGAGGCGTACGCGCTGGTGGCGAGGACGGCGATGTGGCGCCGGCCGTCGGTGATCATCTCGCGGAGGGTGTCGGTGAGGTACGGGGCCCAGTTCCGGTTCCCCCAGTAGACCGGCAGACCGAGGCCGGACTCCGCGAAGTCCGTGCGGAGCGTTCCGAGGAGCGCGCGGTTCTGGTCGTTGATCGGGGAGACGCCGCCGAAGAGGAAGTAGTGCTGCCCCACTTCCTTGAGCCGTTCCTTCGGGATGCCGCGGCCGCGGGTCACGTTCTCCAGGAACGGGACCACGTCGTCCGGGCCCTCGGGGCCGCCGAAGGAGAGCAGCAGCAGGGCGTCGTACGGGGCGGGATCGTGCTGATCGGACATGGCACCGATCCTGCCACCCGCCGCTGACGGCGAACGGCGCGGCCCGTCCGGCCGCGCGTCCGAAAATGGGGATGACCCATCCAGTTCAAACCCGTAGGCTTTAGCTGTTAATTACACGTGCGGACGCCCGCTCCGGGCGCCCGCACGGAAGCCGCGCCCCCCACGCGGAGATCCGGAGACCCCCTTGCCCAGTCCCTACCGCGCGATCTTCGAGGCGCCCGGCACCACCCTGTTCTCCGTCGCCGGACTCCTCGGCCGGATGCCCCTGTCCATGATGGGCATCGGCATCGTGACGATGATCTCCCAGGTCACCGGCCGGTACGGGCTGGCCGGCGCCCTCTCCGCGACGCTCGCGGCGTCCGCGGCGGTGCTCGGCCCGATGGTCTCCCGGCTGGTCGACCAGTACGGGCAGCGCAGGGTCCTCCGGCCGTTCACCCTGGTCTCGCTCGCGGCGGCGGCCGGACTCCTGCTCTGCGTACAGCAGGACGCCCCCGACTGGACGTTCTTCGTCTTCACGGCCCTCATCGGCTGTGTCCCGAGCGTCGGGGCGATGACCCGCTCCCGCTGGGCCGCGATCTACCGGGGCGACGGGCGACGGCTGCACACCGCGTACTCCTGGGAGTCGATCGTCGACGAGGTCTGCTTCGTCTTCGGCCCGATCCTCTCGATCGGCCTGTCCACGACCTGGTTCCCCGAGGCCGGCCCGCTGTTCGCCGGGATGTTCCTGGCCGTCGGCGTCTTCTGGCTGACCTCGCAGCGCGCCACCGAACCGGCCCCCCATCCCCGGGACGGCGGGCCGCGCACTTCCGCGCTCCGCTCCCCCGGACTCCAGGTGCTGGCCCTGGCCTTCGTCGCCACCGGAGCCATCTTCGGCTCGATCGACGTGGTGACCGTGGCGTTCGCCGAGGAGCAGGGAACGAAGGCCGCCGCCAGTCTCGTTCTGGCCGTCTACGCGCTGGGTTCCGGCCTGGCCGGCGCCGTGTTCGGGCTCCTCCACCTCAAGGGCGAGCCGTCGCGCAGGTGGCTCCTGGGCATCTGCGCGATGGCCGTGAGTATGATCCCCCTCCTACTGGCCGGGAACTTGCCGTTGCTGGCCGTGGCGCTCTTTGTCGCGGGCCTGTCCATCGCACCGACGATGGTGACCACCATGGCCCTCGTCGAAGCGCATGTACCGCGCACCAAGCTGACCGAGGGCATGACCTGGACGGGTACCGGGCTCGCGGTCGGCGTGGCGCTCGGCTCCTCGGCCGCCGGCATGGTGGTCGACGCGTCGGGGGCCGAGGCGGGGTACGTGGTGCCCGTCGTCTCGGGTGCGCTCGCGGTCGCGGTGGGGCTTCTCGGACACCGCCGGCTGCGCAGGCCGGCACCGAACCGGGAGGGGCAGCGTGAGCGGGACGACAACAGCGGGGTCGGGCAGCACCAGGACGGCGGACAGCACGTGGCGTAACTGGGCGGGGAACGTCACCTCCCGCCCCGTGCGGGAGGTGAGTCCGGCCTCGGCCGAGGAGCTCGCCGAGGCGGTACGCCGGGCGGCCCGGGACGGTCTGCGGGTGAAGACGGTCGGCACCGGCCACTCCTTCACCTCGATCGCGGCCACCGACGGCGTCCTGATCCGGCCGGGCCTGCTGACCGGCATCCGGCGGATCGACCGCGAGGCGATGACCGTCACGGTCGAGTCGGGCACCCCGCTCAAGCGGCTCAACGTGGCACTGGCCCGCGAGGGCCTGTCGCTCACGAACATGGGCGACATCATGGAGCAGACCGTCGCCGGGGCCACCTCCACGGGCACCCACGGCACGGGCCGGGAGTCGGCCTCCATAGCCGCGCAGATCCGCGAACTGGAGCTGGTGACGGCCTCGGGCGAGCTGATGACCTGTTCGGAGAAGGAGAATCCGGAGGTCTTCGCGGCCGCCCGGATCGGGCTCGGCGCCCTCGGCGTGGTCACCGCCATCACCTTCGCGGTGGAGCCGGTCTTCCTGCTCACCGCGCGCGAGGAGCCGATGACCTTCGACCGGGTCACCTCGGAGTTCGACGCGCTGCACGCGGAGAACGAGCACTTCGAGTTCTACTGGTTCCCCCACACGGACAACTGCAACACCAAGCGCAACAACCGCAGCGCGGGCCCCGCCGCGCCCCCCGGCCGGATCGGCGGCTGGATCGACGACGAACTCCTCTCCAACGGCCTCTTCCAGGTGGCCTGCTCGCTCGGCCGGGCCGTGCCGCCCGTCATCCCCTCGATCGCCAAGGTCTCCAGCCGGGCCCTGTCGGCCCGTACGTACACCGACATCCCGTACAAGGTCTTCACCTCGCCGCGCCGCGTCCGCTTCCTGGAGATGGAGTACGCGCTTCCGCGTGAGGCGGCGGTCGCCGCGCTGCGCGAGCTCAAGGCGATGGTCGACGGCTCGCCGCTCAAGGTGAGCTTCCCGGTGGAGGTACGGACCGCCCCGGCGGACGACATCGCGCTGTCCACGGCCTCGGGCCGGGAGACCGCGTACATCGCCGTCCACCTCTACAAGGGAACGCCCCACCACGCGTACTTCACCGCGGTGGAGCGCATCATGACGGCGCACGGGGGCCGCCCCCACTGGGGCAAGGTGCACACCCGCGACGCCGCCTACTTCTCCGAGGTCTACCCGCGCTTCGCCGAGTTCACGGCGCTGCGCGACCGGCTCGACCCGGACCGGCTCTTCGCCAACGACTACCTGCGGCGCGTCCTCGGCGACTGACGGCCGCGCGCGGTCACTCGGCCACCGGGTCGGCTCCGGCTCCGGCTCCCGCCGGGGCCGGGTTCGCCGGGTCCGCCGGGGCCTCCGGCGCACCGGTGGCCGGTCCCCCGGTCGGGGCGGTCGGCTCCGTCGTGGGGCCGGTCGTCGGGCCGGTCGGCGTCGGTGCCGGCGCGGTCGTCGACCCGCCGTCGGCCGAGCCGGAGGGGGTCGGCTCCGGCGGGGGCGTGGCGGTGCCGTCCCGGCCGGCACCCGGGTCGCCCGGGGTCCGGGTGCTCCCGGTCCGCGGCGCGTCGGTGCCGGAGCCGTCGGCCGATCCGGTCGGCGCGGGCGTGGGGTCCTCGTCCCCGCCGGGGGCGTTCTGTCCGGTGCTCCCGCCGCCCCGGACGACGGACCCGAAGGTGGTCGTCCCCTGGGTCCCGCTGAAGTCCTGGCCGGAGACCAGTTCGTACGCGGTGATGCCGCCCATGGTCACGCCGAAGACGAGCGCGGCGGCGATCGCCGGGCGCTTCCAGCCCCGGACCCGGGTGCCGTGGGTGGTCGCCGTGCCGAACTCCTCGTCCGCCGGGACCGGCGCCGGGACCGTACCGAGCATCAGGGTGCGGTCGGCCGGCGGCCCCGGTGCGAGCGGCACCTGGCGGGCCTTCGGCTTGGCGGCTGCGGTCGCGTCGCGCATCTGCTCGCCGGTGCGGCGGAAGAGGTGCTGGAAGAGCGGGCCGCCGCAGGTGGCGATGACACTGATCACACCGGCGCCCAGGATCGTGCCGTACACACCGAGGGTGGAGGCCAGCTTGGCGGCGATGACGGCGGCCAGGGCGCTGCCGGAGACCTGGGCGATGCTCAGGTCGATCCGCCGCCTGCCGCCCTCCTTCTCCTCGCGCGCCTCAGGCGCGTCTCGTGGCTGCCATGCACCTTGCCTCTCCGGCTCGTCCGTGTCGGTATTCGGCCTGTGACGCATCTCCAGCCCCTGACGGTTCATCCGTTCGCCTTGCACCCAGAAGGGACAAATGGGCGAAGAGAATAGTTCCGTTTCTGCTGTTTCTGTGAAGAGCGACACGTACGGGGGGAGATCGCGGACACTCAACTCCCGTACCGCCCGAGAAGTTGGGCGGCGCGCCGGTCCACCCCGGTGGCCCGAATGGAGTACATTGACGAACCCTGGGTCCGGACGCCTTCACGGGTGCCCCGGATCGAGGGGCGGGAGCCGGAGACGGCACTCGAACCGGCGGCGCCGAGGCACCGCACGGAAGTCGGACGCACAGAGTGACCGCCTGTCACTCCGCGTAGCCGTCCGGTAACCGTGCCATAACGGCGTTCCAGGGTCCACGCCCGACACGCCGGGCAACTCGGCAAGGTAGTGGCAGGCTGCACCCGGGCAGGCCACACTCGACTAGCGGAAGCAGCGACGCACGTGACGTCGGCAGGCACCACCCGGGAGGTCCCCATGCCCGAACTGCGTGTCGTGGCCGTCTCCAACGACGGCACACGACTGGTGCTGAAGGCTGCTGACAGCACGGAGTACACACTTCCGATCGACGAGCGGCTGCGCGCCGCCGTGCGCAACGACCGCGCGCGCCTCGGCCAGATCGAGATCGAGGTGGAGAGCCACCTCCGCCCCCGTGACATCCAGGCGCGGATACGAGCCGGTGCCTCCGCCGAGGAGGTCGCCCAGCTCGCCGGCATCCCCGTCGACCGCGTACGCCGCTTCGAGGGCCCCGTGCTCGCGGAGCGCGCCTTCATGGCCGAGCGGGCCCGCAAGACCCCGGTCCGCAGGCCCGGCGAGAACAGCGGCCCCCAGCTCGGCGAGGCGGTGCAGGAGCGCCTGCTGCTGCGCGGCGCCGAGAAGGACACCGTCCAGTGGGACTCCTGGCGGCGGGACGACGGCACCTGGGAGGTGCTGCTCGTCTACCGCGTCGCGGGCGAGGTCCACACCGCCAGCTGGACGTACGACCCGCCCCGGCGGCTCGTCCAGGCCGTGGACGACGAGGCCCGTGCGCTGATCGGCGAGACCGACGACACGATCGCCGCCCCGCCGGAGCCGAGCTTTCCGTTCGTGCCGCGCATCGCCCGGCTGCCCCGGGACAGGCCGCTCGACCGCGCCCTGGACCGCCAGCTCGACCACCGGCAGCTGGAGCGGGCCTCCGCTTCCGCCTCGGTCGAGCCCGAGGAGGAGCGGGACTCGCTCACCAGCCTGCTGGAGGCCGTACCGAGCTTCCGCGGCGACATGATCGTGCCCGAACCCACGGATACGGAGCCGGGCGAGGAGGCCGAGGCGGAGGAACCGCCGGCGACGGCCGCTTCGGCGGGTGCCGGATCCGCGTACGCCGATGTCCTGATGCCGCGCGCCGTCTCGGGGCACCGGGACCGGCTCACCGGCACCACGGACCGCCAGGCCGAGGCGGACGGCGTCCGTCCGGGCCGCCGGGCGGCGGTCCCCAGCTGGGACGAGATCGTCTTCGGCACGCGCAGGAAGAAGCAGGACTGACGGAACGGAGCACGGCTACGGCCGTGGCCGTACGGGAACGGGGCCCGCGCCGAACCGGTGCGGGCCCCGTTCCCGTACGTAAGTCCGCTACTGCGGGTCCGGGCCCGTGGCCACCGGGCGGGCGGGGTCGGCCGACCACTCCGACCAGGATCCGGCGTAGAGGGCGGCCGGGATGCCGGCGACCTCCAGGGCCAGGACCTCATGGGCGCCGGAGACTCCCGAGCCGCAGTAGACCGCGACCGGGGTCCCCTCGGCCGCGCCGAGGGCCCTGAAACGGTCCCGCAGGGTGCCGGCGCCCAGGAGACGTCCCTCCGCGTCGACGTTCTCGGTCGTCGGCGCCGAGACCGCGCCCGGGATGTGCCCGCCGACCCGGTCGATGGGCTCCACGTCCCCCCGGTAGCGCTCGGCCGCCCGCGCGTCGAGCAGCAGCCCCGAACGGGCGAACGCCGCCGCGCCGTCCGCGTCCAGCAGGCCCAGGGCGCCAGGCTCCGGCCGGAAGTCGCCGGGCTCCGGCGTCGGGACCTTCTCCGTGAGCTCCCCGGTCCAGGCCGCGAGGCCCCCGTCGAGCACCCGGACGTCCCGGTGGCCCGCCCAGCGCAGCAGCCACCAGGCACGGGCCGCGGCCCAGCCGAGGCCACCGTCGTAGACGACGACCGGGGTGTCCGCCGACACCCCGGCACGGCGCATCACGGCACCGAAGGCCGTCGGGTCGGGCAGCGGGTGGCGCCCACCGCCGCCGGGCGGCCCCGCGAGGTCCGTGTCCAGGTCGACGTAGACCGCTCCGGGCAGGTGCCCGGCCTCGTACGCCGGTCGTCCGGGCGGGCCGCCCAGCGTCCAGCGGACGTCCAGGAGGACCGGCGGCCGGGCCCCGGCCGACTCGCTCAGCAGTTCGCTTGCGGAGATGATGGGCTTCATGGGTGCCATCCTCGCGCAGCCGCACGGCCGCGGACGAGGAACCCGGCGTCCGCCCCGCGTCAGCACGACGCGATCGCGCCACTCTTTGGTGCGACCGGGGCGCGCCGCGGCCCCGTCGGTGACACCATGCGGACGGGACACGGCCACGACGATGGTCCGAGGAGAGAGTCACGATGACCGAGGCGACTCGGCGCACACCCGGCACACCCTGTTGGGTGAGCCTGATGGTGCACGGGCTTGACGCCACCCAGGAGTTCTACAACGCGCTCTTCGACTGGGAGTTCGTTCCCGGTCCACAGCACCTGGGGCCGTATGTGCGCGCGCTGCTCGACGGCCGGGAGGTGGCGGGCATCGGCCAGCTGCCGCCCGACAGGCACCTGCGGATCGCCTGGACGCCGTACCTGGCCACCGCCGACGCCGACGAGACCGCCGAGAGCATCCGCTGCTGCGGCGGCACCGTGGCGGTGGGCCCGCTCGACGCGGGCGAGGCCGGCCGGATGGCGATCTGCTCCGACCCCGTCGGCGCGGTCTTCGGCATCTGGGAGGCGGACGCGCACCACGGCACGGCGGCGGCCGGACCGCCGGGAACCCCGGTGTGGAACGAGCTGCTGACGTACGAGGCGTCCTCGGTCGGCAAGTTCTACCGGACGGTCTTCGGCTACGAGGTGGAGCCGGTCGACTCCGCCGACGACGACTACGCGACGCTGCGGGTGGGCGGGGACCCGGTGGCCTCGCTGCACGGCCTCGGCAACGAGCTGCCGCGCGACCGGGGCCCGCACTGGATGACGTACTTCGAGGTCGCGGACGTGGACGCGGCGGCGGGGCTCGCCGCGGAACTCGGCGGCCAGGTGCTGCGCCCGCCGCACGACGCCAGGGCGGGACGGCTGGCCCTGGTGGCCGACCCGGAGGGCGCGGTCTTCAGCCTGGTCCGGTCGGCCGGGCCGTGATGCACAGGCCGTGATGGGTAGGCCTGATGCGTAGGGCCGTGATGCGTAGGGCCGTGATGCGTAGTACGGGCTGACGCGGCCGGTTGCGCCGACCGCGGCGGCCCGTACTCCGTCCCGGTCCGCTCAGCCCCGCCGTGACCGTACGAGCGTCCTGCGGAGGCGGGCTGCCGTGCCGCCCCGGGCCGGGGCCGGCGATCCGCCCGGCAGACCCAGCTCGGCGAGCCGTTCGGCGGTGAAGTGGTGCGCCGTGCCCGGCTCCGCGTGGTGCGCGGCGAGGAAGCGGGCGGCCTCCTCGCGCAGGCCCGGGTGGATCTTGTGCCGCATGCAGTAGCCGACGGCGCGGACCAGGGGCGTGAGCGAGTCCGGCGCGGGTCCGGGGAGCCTCGGCGCCTCGCCCCGCTCCAGGTCGGGGAGGAGGTGGTCGACGACGGTGAGCGGGATGCGGTTGCTGTTCTCGAAGGGGGTGAGCCGTTCGAGGACCTCGGCCGTGCCCACGCGCGCGACGGGGATGCCGTAGTAGACGGCGGCGGTGAGCATCGCCGTGGAGAAGCAGCCGACTACGAGCCGGGGCGCGCACCGCTCGTAGAAGGTCTCGGCGAGCAGCGGCCCGTCGAGGACGGTGAGCCGTACGCCGGACCGCTCCGCCTCCTCCTGGAGGGCCTGGGAGTAGCTGGGGGGCGCGGTCGGGTGGGGCTTGAAGACCACCGAGCGGTGTCCGTCGGCGGCTGCCCCGCGCAGCATCCGCACGTGCAGGTCCTCCTCCTCCTCGGCGGTGAGGAGGCCGAGGGCGGCGAGGTACTGGCCGAGCAGGAGGGCGGTGGGTCCGGCGGCGGCCACGCGCGCGATGTCCGGGTCGTCGGCCGCCGCCTCGGCGATCTCGGTGAGGACCGCGCGGAAGGCGTCGTCGGGGACGAGCTCGGGCTCCACCCCGTACTCGCTCAGGAGGAGGGGCCGGAGCCCCGGCACCAGGTCGAGGTGGAGGACGCGCCGGACGCGGCAGGCGATCGACTGCGCCAGGTCGTTGCGGGTCGGGCCGTAGCTCATGAGGCCGTCCGCGTAGACGTGGAGGGCGCTCTCGGGGAAGGTGCCGGCCAGGGCCTTGGCCGGGTTCACCTGGATGGATTCGACGACCAGCTCCACCGGGGCGCCGCCCAGGTCCCAGGCGGTGCGCAGGACGCGCTGCCAGAGCGGTGCCTCCTCGGGGCGGGGGGCCCAGGCGCCGGGGTGGTACGGGTGGATCGTCTCGTTCCAGTCGAGGGTGCCGTCGAAGCGGGCGGCGATCCGCTCGTAGCCGGTCATGGTCTCCAGGCGCAGCGCGGTCTCCGGGATCTCGGCGTTGTGCGAGATCAGCAGGAGCCGGCGGGCGTCCTCGCGGGGGCCGAACTGTCCGGCGTCGAGGGCTGCCGCGAGGGTGGCCGCGCCGTACAGGGTGGAGACCTGGAAGATCTGGACCGGCCGCTGGTCGGGGACGGGGGCGGGCGCCGGGGCCTCGTCGGAGGCGGAGGAGGACGCGGGGCCGGCGGAGGCGGCGGGGGCGGAGGCCATGGGTCAGGCGGTCCTTCCGGTGTCGCGCAGGCTCCGGAGGAGGGTGCTGCGGGGGGTGTCCATGGTGGCCAGGGTCTCGTCGAGGACCTGCTGCGGCATCCGGTGCAGCGCGTCGCCGACATCGGCGCGGAGCCGCTTGGCGACGGCGGGCTCGTACTTCTCGACCTTGCCCAGGTGGAAGGCGATCATCGCGCAGTACGTGCGGACCGCCTTCGGGAGGAACCGGTCCGCCTCCGCGTCCCGGGAGACCTCGTCGAGCAGGAGGTCGTACGACGGAATGAAGTCGAGCTGCCGGTTGTCGGTGATCTGGGTGAGCGAGGTCGTGACCCCGCGCCGGTAGAAGACACCGTGCAGGGAGAGCGCCGCGAAGGTACGGGCCTTGAGGTGGAGCCGCCAGATCCAGAGGCGGTCCTCGGCCGTTCTGAGGGAGGTCTCGAAACGCGAGGCGCCGTTCTCGAAGAGCCGGGCACTGTAAATACCGAAGGGGACGAACGGATAGTCCACCATCGTCACCATGCTGGCGGGTGAGATTCCGTCTCTGGGGTCCATGACGGTGTCGCGGCGCTTGGCGGGGGCGTAGCGGATCTGCCGCTTCCGGCCCTCCGAGAGGACGTGGTCGGTCCGGGCGAAATCGCAGCCCAGACGGTCGATTCCGGCGACGGTGGCGCTCAGGTGGCCGGGTGCGTACCAGTCGTCGCCGTCGAGGAAGGTGACGTAGTCCCCGCGTGCGGCATCGATTCCGGTGTTACGCGCCTGGGCGACGCCGCTGTTCGTCTCGTGCCGGATGACGGTGGAATTCGGCAGACGGTCGCGCCAGCGGTCGAGGATTTCCGGGGTGTCGTCCGTCGAGCAGTCGTCGATCAGCAGGAACTCGAATTCCGGATCCGCGTTGTTCGCGAGACTGCGCAGGGTGTCGGGAGCGTATGCCCCGACATTGTGGAACGGTACGACGACGGACAGTTTCGGCACTCGAAATCCCCAACTGAATCGAACAATTAAACGCCGCTACGGCGGGCAGAGTAACGCTCCACTTTTCCGGGCGAACGATCCGTGCGTGCACTCCGGGTGAACTCTTGTCGTCCCCTGCGGAAAGTCCGTGCGGAAGCCTGTGCGGAAGCCCGCGCGGAAGCCCGTCCGGAAGTCGCCTCATCGGCGGGCCCGCCGCCGGTGCAGGATCCCGGTCGCCAGCAGGGCAAGCAGGGCTGCCGCGCCGACGGCGCCGCCGAGGCGGAGGCCCGGGGGCCGGAAGGAGCAGGTGACCGTGGTCTCGCGCCCGTCGAGCGGGACGGCGACGAGACCGCCGTACGCGCGCGCGGGACGGGGTTCCGCGTCACCGGCGGCGCAGCTCCAGCCGGAGATGCGGGGCACGGCGAGCACGGCGGTGCCGGTGCTGCCCGGGGGCAGTTCGGCGGTGACGGTGTGTCCGGTGGCCCGCACCCGGGTGGCACCGGTGTCGGTCAGCCGTCGTACGGCGGTGTCGAGCCGGTCCGGCACCAGACAGCCGACCGACTGGCGCGGCAGCCGCGGCCTGCCCTCGGGCCCCAGGGCGATCCGCACTTCTCCGGACGCCGGGACGGCGCCGAGGGCCCGCATCGGGGCGCGGACGGAGGGCGGCTTGCCCTCGAAGTCCACGGGCGGCTCCCCCGCGAGGGCCGCCGAGCCCTTGTACTCGGGTGCCCAGAACCAGGCCTGGGAGCCCGCCGGGCACCGGGCGGTGAGGGTCCGTCCGGTGCGGGCGACGGGCGGCAGCTCGTACACGGAAGCACCGAGCAGGCGTTCCTGGACGGCGAAGGCCGAGTCGCCGGAGGCGGCGGGCGGGTGCGCCGAGGGACGTACGGTGACGAGCGGCGGTCCGGGGGTGGTGGCGGCGGACACCGTGGCGCGCGGCGCCCGGTCCTGGCGGAGCGGGCCCTTCGGTGTCGAGCGGACCCGGGTGCCGATGGAGAAGAGCGCGTCCGTCACCGGGTTGTCGAGGGTGACGGGGTGCCGGCCCTTGGCGTAGTAGCCGAAGCCCAGGGAGGCCAGGGTGCGGGAGGTCACGTCGGCGGTGAGGCTGCTGTAGTAGTCGGGGCCCTGTCCGCCGACGAGCAGGACGTCGTTGCCGCCGGGGACCTCACCGGGGTCGGTCCGGTAGCGGGGCCAGCCGTCCGCTCGGGCCACCTCGTCGGCGACGGCCGTGTGCCAGGGGCCGATCCTGGGCGACCAGGAGACCTTGTCGCGCTGCTGCTCCTCGATCCGCTTGCCGGTGACGACGGCCTCGCCGGCCTGGGCGGCGACGAGCAACGCGACGGCGAGAACGGGCAGTACGCGCGCGGCGCGCCACCGTACGGGGGTGCTCCCGGCGGGCGGTACGCGCGCGGGGTCCGGCGTATGCCCGGGATCGCTCGGGCGGTCGGGGTCCGTCGGGCGGGTCGTGTTCCGGCGGACGCCCAGCAGGGCAAGCAGCACGGCGGCGAGGGCCAGGGCGGCGGACGCACCGAAGGCGGGGAAGGTCCACCGGTCGATGTCGATGCTCCCCCGGGCCGCCCACGCCAGGATCCCGAGCAGCGCGCCGCCCCCGAGGAGCGCGACCGGTCGCGGCACGCCCCCGGCGCCCGAGAACCAGGCGGCGATGAGCAGCAGCCCGCACAGCACGAAGGTCTGACGGTACGGAATGCCGTTGGGCGAGGCTCCGGCGTGCCAGACGAAGTGCGTCGGCTCCCACTGGAGGGAGAGCGTCACCAGGACGACCGCCGCCGTCCAGCCGGCCCGGACGCGCGGGGCGACGGACCGGTTGAAGGGCAGGGTGAGGGCGAGCGCCAACGCGGGGGTGCCGATGAAGAGGGCGGGGCTGGCCACGCTCGCGGTGGCCGGCAGGAACCGGGCGAGGACGTCCGTCCAGGCGGCCGGCGCGAAGGTGGTCTCGGGGGTGGGGTCGGCGACCTTCGTCGCGAGGAAGATCACCACGACGAGCGGCGCGGCGAGCCCGATGCCGATGAGGACTCCGCGCGCGGCGCGCAGCGCGCCGGCGAGGCGCTGCCGGGCGGTGGCGGTCTCCTCGGCCGTGAGGAGCCGGACGACGAGGAAGACGGCGGCGCCGAGCGTCGCCATGTACGCCGTGTAGAAGTTGGCGATCCAGGCGAGGGCGACGACCAGCGGACCGAGGACGGGGCGGCGCCCGGTGCGGGCCCACTCCCCGACCAGGCAGAGCAGCGGGAAGGCGACGAGTCCGTCGAGCCACATCGGGACGGTGGCGCCGTAGTTGAAGGTCCAGCCGGAGAGCGCGTACGCGGTGCCGAGCACGGCGGCGACCGGCCAGGGACCGGGGCGCAACCGCAGGAGCAGCAGCGCCATCGCGGCCCCGGCGGCGGTGATCTTGGCGGCGGTGACGACGTACAGGGCGAGTTCGATCCGGTCCGCCGGGAAGAGCACGACGAGCAGGTCGAACGGGCTGCTCAGGTAGGTGCCGATGTCCCCGAGGAAGTTGGAGCCGAAGCCGGAGTTCCAGTTGAGGAAGGCGTCGCCGTGGGTCTCGCCGAGGAGGAAGGAGCGCCAGTACGCGTGGAACGGCAGGTACTGCTGGCCGAGGTCGACGATGTTCCTGGTCACCGGCCCGAAGGGGTACGTACGGGAGAGCCGGGTGGCGAGGCAGAGCAGGACGGCGGTCAGCAGGGCGGCGGCGAGCGGCCCGGCGACGGCCGGGGAGCGCGGCCCGCGCCGGGGGCCTCCGGCGCGGGCCGGTGGGCCGCCGGTGCCCTCCTCGCCGTCGACCTCGTCGAGCAGGGTCTCGGCGGCGGGGGGCACACGTCCTCCAGGGGGCGCACGGAACGGGAACGCCCGGGGGTGGAACCGACACGGGCCGACCGCCATTACCGCCGAGTCGGGCGACCCGCAACCGATCACCAGGCGGTCTTCCGGTACACCTCGGGTGAACTCCCGGGGTGTACCGGCCCGTGGTCGGTGATCAGCCGGCCGGTGTGACGGCCACCAGTTCGTCGACCGTACGGGCCACCATGCCGAACAGGTCGGCGACGGTCGTCAGTCCGGCCGCCTGGAGCGCGTCCGAGGTGACGACGGTGCCGTCCGGGGCCTCCAGGGTGCGGGTCGCGGTGGCCTCGGCGACCACGGTCGGGCGGTAGCCGAGGTTGAAGGCGCCCTGCGCGGTGAAGAGGACGCACATGTGCGTCATGAACCCGGCGATGACGAGGTCGCCGCTCGCGCCGAGGTCCTTGAGGGTCTCTTCGAGGCCGGTGGCGTGGAAGGCGTTGGGGAACTGCTTGACGACGACCTTCTCGCCCTCGATCGGGGCGACCTCGTCGCTGATCGCGCCGGTCTCGGCCCGGATGTCGTACGGGGTGCCCTCACCGCCGTCGTTGACGACATGGACGACCGGTGCGCCGGCGGCGCGGGCGGCGGCGAGCAGTCGCGCGCCGGCGGCGAGGGCCCGCTCGGCGTCGTCGAGCCGCATGACGCCGGAGCGGTAGGTGTTCTGGAAGTCGATCAGGATCAGGGTCGCGTCGGCGAGGCGCGGCAGCTCCTGGGGCAGGCCGATCACATCGCGGAGGGTGGCGGAGGCGGTCATGGCTGTTCCTTTCGTGGCGGGCAGCTGTTTTCAACGCTAACACAGCTCGTTATCGTCGATAACAACGGCGAGGGGCGGCACCTCGGTCCGCCGGCCCTCGGGGTGGATTCGCCCAGGTCCGGACTGTTAGCGCTGATATCGTGAAGGCATGTCGACGGCACGAGAGCGCATCCTGGAAGCCACCGAGGAACTTCTCGCCACCAAGGACGCGCCGGCGATCTCGACCCGCGCCATCTGCGACCGGGCGAAGGTCGGCATGCCCGAGATCTACCGCCAGTTCGGGGACAAGCAGGGGCTGTTGACCGCCGTCGCCGACATCGGCTTCGAGCGCTTCCTCGCCGACAAGCGACGGAACCCCCTCACCGACGACCCGGTGGCGGACCTGCGGACGGCGTGGAACAGCCATGTCGCGTTCGCGCTCCGCAACCCGCACCTCTACCGGCTGATGTTCACGCCGACGAGCGACGCCAAGCCGGAGGCCGTCAAGGAGGCCCAGGCGCTCCTGCTCAAGGCCCTGGAGCGCTGCCGCGACGCCGGGCGGCTGCGGATGGCCCCGGAACTCGCCGGACAGGCGATCCTCTCCGCCAACGTGGGCGTGTGCATGATGGCGCTGTCGTACCCCGACCTGTTCGGCGGCTCCGGCATCTCCCCCGCCGTACGCGACGCGCTGATCGACAAGGTCACCGGCGACGAGCGGGAGGACGCCCGGATCGGCACGGCGACCGTCCTCGCCCAGGCGCTGGTCGGCACCCTCACGGGGGCGGCGCCCCTGAGCACCCCGGACCTCGACCTGCTGACGCGCGGGCCGAGTCGGCAGGACGCGGCCCCGGAGGCGTAACGGCCGGCCCGGAGGCGTAACGGCCCCGGGGCGGAAGCGACATCGACGGTCAGCCCCGCGTCCCGTCCCGCCGGGCGACGGGGCAGGCGTCACCGGCTCCCGCAGGGGCGGAGTACGCCGTCCCGTCGGCGGTCGACGCGCCGAGCCGGCGCAGGATCTCGTCGGCGAGCAGGTCCTGCGGGCCCTTGAGCGCGTCAGCCGCCGCCGGGTCCGAGGGGAAGACCAGCTCGGCGGCGATGTTGTCCTGCACGATCCGGGCGAGGTTGTCCAGGGCCACGAAGACCGGGTCAGCGGGCGGTTCGGCGGCCGGCAGGTCGATCAGATGGGTGGCCACCTCGGCCGGATTCATACATCGCCTGATGATGATCGAGTTCTGGTTCAGTACGGACGTGGCCCACTGGGACAGCACGACGGTGTACAGGTTCCGCCACGCCTCCTCGCCGATCTCGGCCCGCCATCTCCGCATGACGCCCTCCACGCCCGCGATCTGCGCCTCGGCCGCGTACGCCATGTTGGTGCGGATGCCCTCGTACACGCTGCCGGAGAAGTCCTCGAAGGCCGCGATGTCGACGGAGCCGGATGCCAGGGACTCCGCGATGAACCGGAGCGCCCCGTCCAGCACGCGTGCGGACGCGCCGGCCATCTCCGGCGGGAGGCCCGCCTCGTCGAGCCGCCGACGGGCGGCGGTCAGCGTGCCCGCGTACTCCTGGAGCGAGGCGATCCAGCCATCGGCCGCGGTTCCCCCGGACGCGACCATGGCGAGGTCGTGCGGATCGATGCGGCAGCCGTTGGGCAGGTGGGGGACCCGGTCGCCCAGATGGGGCGCGACGATCGCGAAGACACCGAGCGGCACATGGCTGACGGACTTCGCCAGCTCGAACACCTCCGCGACGGGATGCAGCGACTCCCGCGAGCCGTCGTGGATGAGGGTGAACCGTCCCCCCTTGGCGTCGTTCTGCACGACGAGGACGGGGCTCAAACGGCCGATCAGGTCGGACTTGAGCGCGGCGTAGTGCGCGCGCGTGCCGTCGTTGACCGCGACGATCGCTTCGCGGGCCCCGCTCCGCCCCACCGCCGCCGCCGCCGGGGCACCGCCACCCACGGCCTCCGCCGCTGCCGCCGCCGCTGCCGGGGCGCCACCGAGGGCGGCCATGGCGCCGGTCGCTGCGGCACCGCCGAGCAGTCTTCTGCGTGTCGTCATCTTCTGCCTTCCGTAGAGGAGTCGCCTGGCAGACGTGACAACGACCGCACCCGTCGACGCGAAGCGGGTGGGCACTCCCCCCTGACGGCCGCCTCGTGTCCGGGTCGCCGCACGACGGGGTCGACGCGCGGCGGGGCGACGTCGGCGGGCGCGACGTCGGGTCAGCTCGCGGTACGCCCTTTGAGTCCCGCACCCGCGATCAGCGCGCCGAGCAGCAGCGTCAGACCGGTGACGACGAGCGCCCGCCGGGTGCCGTCGGCGTTGGTCGAGGACAGGTCGAGGAGCACGCCGAGGACGGCGACACCGAGGGAAGCTCCCACCTGGCGGGCGGAGTTGAGCGCACCCGCGCCGATGCCTGCCAGATCGGCCGGTACGGAACCCGCCATGCCCGCGACCAGCGCGGGCAGCGCGAAGGAGACACCGAAACCGAAGGCGAGCAGGCCCACCACGGTGGCCCCCGGCGCGAGCGCCGAGTCCTCGGTGAACGGCGCCTGGAGCAGCGCGCCGAAGCCCATCAGCAGGAACCCGGTGATGGCGGGGCCGCGCGGGCCGATCCGGCCGACGAGGCGCCCGGCGAAGAGGGGGTTGAAGGCGGTGGGCAGGGTGAGCGGCAGGAAGGCCAGGCCGGCCGCGAGGGAGGAGTAGCCGCGGCTCTCCTGGAAGTACAGCGACAGCGTGAACAGCAGCCCGGACAGACCGAAGTTGGCGAGCAGACCCGAGCCGAGGGCGGCGGAGAAGCCACGGCCGCGGAACATCCGCGGCGGCAGCATCGCCGCGTCCCCGGCCCGCTTCTCCGCGGTGACGAACACGACCGCCGCGACCACCGCCAGCACCAGGGCGAGCAGCACCGGACCGGTCCCCCAGCCCTTGCCCGGCCCCTCGATCAGCGCGTACGACAGGGCGCCGAGGGCGATCACGGCGCTGAGCTGACCGGTGACGTCGAGACCGCCGCGCTGCTTGCGGGCCGTCTCGGGGGCGAGGCGCACGGTGATGACGTAACTCACCGCGGCCAGCGGCACGTTGATGAGGAAGACGGCGCGCCAGCCGACGGTGTCGGTGAGCAGACCGCCGACGAGCGGACCGGCGGCGAGGGCCGCGCCGGTGATCGCCGCCCAGTTGCCGACGGCACGGGCGCGGTCGGCGGCCTCCGTATGGGCGTTGGTGATGACGGCGAGGGAGGACGGCAGTAGCAGCGCTCCGGCGCCGCCGAGGGCGAGCCGCAGGGCGACCATGACGCCCAGGCTGCTCGCGGCGGCGGTGACACCGGAGAGCAGCCCGAAGGCGACGAGGCCCCACAGGAAGACCCGGCGACCGCCGTACCGGTCGGACAGCCGGCCCGCGGTGAGCAGTAACGCGGCGAACGTGATCGTGTAGCCGTTGACGACCCACTGCAGACCGGTCGATCCGATGCGGAGGTCAGCGGAGATGGCGGGAAGCGCCACCGAGACGATCGTCATGTCCAGCAGAACCATGAAGTAGCCGAGCGAGAGGCCGATCAGCAGGGTCCGCGAGGGCCTTCCGGTTCGCTCCGGGGCGAGGGGAGCCCGCTGGGATTCTGCCTGCGTCGACATGCCTTCTCCTTTTTCAGGATTTGTTTCAGGATTTGTTTCGGAAATCTCTTCGGGAATTGCTCCGGGAATCGCTTGGCGCTTTGTCGGACTTCGTTCCGGGCGGAGTCCGGAGGGTGCCACGAGCATTCAACCGGACCAGAAAGGCGAATTGGTGCTGGTGACGACGGGAATGAGCTATGGGTAGCATCGGCGCAGCCGATCAGTCATCGAGGGGGGCTCGAAATCATGGAGTTACGCCATCTCCGGACGTTCGAAGCGGTTGCCAGGACGCTCAGCGTCACCCAGGCGGCCAAGGAACTTCATTACGCCCAGTCCAGCGTCAGCGACCAGATTCAGGCGCTGGAGCGTGAACTGGGAGTCGCACTGCTCGACCGCTCACGCCGGCGGGTGCGTCTGACGCCGCAGGGCGTGGCCCTGTCGGAGTACACCGATCGCATCCTCGGGCTGCTGGAGGAGGCGCGCTGGGCGGTGGCCCGGCCCGGTTCCGACGTGTCGGTCGGGGCGCTGGAGACGGTCTGTCTGCACGTACTGCCCGAGGTGCTCTCGCGCCACCGCGCGCTGTATCCGGAGGCCCGGGTCCGGATCGCCCAGGACAACCGGGGCGAGCTGTACAAGGCGGTGCGCCGGGGCGACCTGGACGTCTGTCTGACCTTCGGTGATCCGCCGGTGGACGCGGGGCTGCGCGCCGAGACACTGGCCCGGGAGCCGCTGGTGGTCATCGCACCACCCGACCATCCGCTGGCCGCGCACGGTCGCTCCCACCTCGCGGAGCTCGCTGCGGAGCCCTTCCTGGCCACCGGACACGGCTGCGGGTTCCGGGAGATGTACGACAAGGCCTTCACGGGCCGGGTCGCCAAGGAACCCGTCGCGGAGGTGGCGAGCATCGGCGCGCTGAGCGCGTGCGTGGCCGCCGGGATGGGCTGCGCGCTGCTGCCGCACCTCGCGGTGCGCGCCCAGGCCGACCGGGGCGAGATCGCGATCGTCGAGGTCGACGACGCGGATCTGCACACCTCGGTCACGATGACGTGGCTGGACCGGAATTCGGCCAATCCGAATCTGACGGGGCTGCAGGCGGTTATACGGGATCATCTGGCGGGCTGAGGGCGACCCGGCGACCAATAGGCGCGGTTCGCAGCACAGCCGATTTCTTCGGTGCCTTATCGGGGTGCCCGGCTGGGCAGGCGCTCTCGTGACGGGCGTCCCCATTGCGCGGGCATGCCGGTGCGCGGGCGTCCCCATTGCGCGGGTGTCCCCATTGCGCGGGCGGCCCAGTACGCAGGCGTCCCGGCGCGCGGGCGTCCCCGCCGGCAGGCGTCAGCCGTTGACCGGCAGGACGTCCGGGGAGAGGGCGCCCGCGTGCGCGGAGGCCGAGGTCATGTGGCGGCGGTGGTGCCGCCGGCAGAGCACCTCGTAGCCGATCTCCTCCGCCGGGCGGTTCACGTCGCCGACGACGACCTGCTCGCCCTCGACGACCATCACGCCGCCGACCGTACGGGCGTTGTGGGTGGCGCGGGCGCCGCACCAGCACAGGGCCTCGACCTGGAGCTGCTCGATGCGGTCCGCCAGCTCGATCAGCCGCTGCGAGCCGGGGAAGAGCTTGGTCCGGAAGTCCGTCGTGATGCCGAAGGCGAAGACGTCGAGGCCGAGGTCGTCGACGATCCGCGCGAGCTGGTCGATCTGCTCGGGGGCGAGGAACTGCGCCTCGTCCACGATCACATAGTCGGCCTTGCCGCCCTGGGAGAGCTGCGCGACGAGGTACGCGTACACGTCCATGTCCCGCGGGGCCTCGATCGCCTCCGTCACCAGGCCGAGCCGGGAGGACAGCTTGCCCTCGCCCGCCCGGTCGTCACGGGTGAAGATCACGCCCTGGAGCCCCCGCGCGTCGCGGTTGTGGGCGATCTGGAGCGCCAGGGTGCTCTTCCCGCAGTCCATGGTTCCGGAGAAGAAGACCAGCTCGGGCATGACGGGTCGGGGACCTTTCAGGGTCGTGGGAGGGGAGGGTGTCCGGCGCGGGCGGGTCAGGAACGGACTTCGAGCAGCGGGACGAGCTGCTCGGCGGGGGTCATGGACCCGTGCATGCCGACCATCGCGGACTCGTGGGGCTCGTTGACGGAGGCGGTGATCGCCACGTCGTCGTGGGCCGCGGCGACGACGTCGCCGATCCGCCCGTACACCCGCTCGTCGATCTCGTCGCCGAACCAGCCGAGCGAGATGGCCTCGTCGCGGCTCGCCACCCAGAACTGCTCGCCGATCACCTCGCGCCAGCAGGTGAGGACGTCCGCCTCGGCGCCAGGCACGGCGTAGACGTGCCGGGCGCGTCCCTCGCCGCCGAGGAGGGCGACGCCGGCGCGCAGCTCCCAGTCCTCGTCGAAGTCGATGCGGTGCTGCTCGTCGAAGGGGATGTCGACCATGCCGTGGTCCGCCGTGACGTACAGCGCGGCGCGGGGCGGCAGCTGCTCCGCGAGCCGCTGCACGAGCCGGTCGACGAACATCAGCTGGCCGCGCCAGGCGTCGGAGTCGATGCCGAAGCGGTGTCCGGCGCCGTCGAGTTCGCTGTAGTACGTGTAGACCAGCGAACGGTCTCCGGCGGCGAGCTGCTCGGCGGCGAAGTCCATGCGCTCCTCGCCGGAGAGCCGCCCGTGAAACTTTCCGCCACTAAGCGCGACCTTGGTGAGCGGTGTCTGCTCGAAGATCGGGGACGACACCTGGGCGGTGTGGATCCCGGCCTCGTGCGCGAGCCGGAAGACGGTGGGGTACGGCTGCCAGACGTGCGGCGAGGTCCAGGGCTTCCAGCGCAGCTGGTTCATCAACTCGCCGGTGGCCGGGTTGCGCACGGTGTAGCCGGGCAGCCCGTGGGTGCCGGGGTAACGGCCGGTGCCGACGGACGCCAGCGAGGTCGCGGTGGTGGCGGGGAACCCGGCGGTGACCGGACGGCCCGTACCGCCGCGCGAGGAACCGAGGAGCGAGGTCAGATACGGGGCCTCGTCCGGGTGGGCGCGGATCTGCTCCCAGCCGAGGCCGTCGATCAGGAAGACGCAGTTGCGGTCGGCGGGCGACAGCTCGGCTATCCGCGGCGAGAAACCGGGCACGCCCTGCGCGGCGACCAGCGTCGGCAGCACGTCGCCGAGGGAGCCGAAGGTGTACTCGGGGACCGGCGCGGTCTCCGGGGCGAGCGGAACCGGGTCGTCGGGCCAGCCGTGGGTCACGGCGGTCGGCTGCACCATCAGCGGGTCGGGGCGGCGGTGGCCGCGATGGCTTCGGAGAGGGCCTGGGCGAAGGCGAGGGTCTGCCGGACGGTGTCGGGACCGTCCCCGGCGTCGCTCACGCGCAGGCTGAGGTCGTCGGCGGTGGCATTGCCGGTGTAGCCGTGGTCGGCGTCGCAGTTGGGGTCGCCGCAGGCGGCGGGCTCCAGGTCGATCCGGGAGACGGCGCCCCAGCCGATGGTGAGGACGACCTCGCGGGGCAGGGTGCCCGGCGTGTACGACTCCGGATTGGCGACCACCCGGCTGACGACGACCGACGAGATCCGGTCGAGCTTCACGGACTCGGTGGAGGTCGTCGCGTACGGCGTCGGGGAGCTGGTGTCGGCGGACTGCTCGTCGGTGTGACTGACGATGAAGCGGTGCGGCGTCAGGACGAGGACGGTGACGTGCCGCCGGACCTCGTTCGCGTCGAAGGTGGTCTCCTGGTGCACCACGTACGACGCGACGGCCTCACCGCCGACAGCGGCCTCCACCGCCTCGGCCACGAGGGCCGGGTAGTAGCCGCTGCGCTCGATCGCCGCGCGCAGCCCCTGGGTCGTCGTACCGCTCTTTGCCATGGACTCCATCCTAATCCGTATGCAAGGACGGCTTGGCCGATTGCGAAGGGCACCGGGCGGTTCGGGAGCGCGGGGGCTGTGACATCTGACTCCATCGGGGCGGAACGGCACCGCCCGCAGGGCTCGTCACACCACTCGAACCGGTGGGCGGGCGCCCCGGTCGGCCTGTTCGGCAGCCATGGCCGACGCCGGTGCGCCTCGTCGCCGTGCCCCACGGACATCACCCGTCCGCGGCCCGTCAGTAGTTCGGCAGGCTGCGGGGCCCGAGGTCGGTGCGGGGTGACGGTGGGGCCAGGCGGACGGTGGCGCCGAGGACGGAGAGTCCGCGGGGAGCCACGACCACCGGTTCGAGGGAGACGGCGATCACCTCGGGGTGGTCGTCGACGAGCCGGGAGACCCTGAGGAGGATCTCCTCCAGAGCCGGGGTGTCGACCGGGGCGGAGCCGCGCCAGCCGAAGAGCAGCGGTGCGGTGCGCAGGGAACGGACCAGTTCGGCGGCGTCCCGGTCCGTGGCCGGAACCAGTCGGTGGGCGACGTCACCGAGCAGTTCCGACGCCGCGCCCGAGAGACCGAAGGAGAGGACCGCGCCGACGGCCGGGTCGATCGCCGAGCGCACGACCGTGTCGACGCCCCGGGGCACCATCGCCTGGACGACCGGCTGGAGCTCCTCCGGCTTGCCGAGGACCTCGGTCAGCTCCGCGTACGCCGTGCGGAGCTGTTGCTCCGTCGCCAGGTCCAGCCGTACGCCGCCGAGGTCGGGGCGGTGGCGGAGGTGCGGGGCGGTCGTCTTGAGGGCCACCGGGTAGCCGAGCCGGCCGGCCGCGGCGACCGCCGCGTCGGGGGTCGGCGCGGGCAGCGTCGGCAGGACGGCGATCCCGTACCGCGCGAGCAGTTCCCCGGCCTGTTCGGTGCCGAGGGTCACCCCCCGGACGTCGGCCTCCGCGCCGCCGAGCACCCGCTCGATGAGGGCGGCGGCCCCGGCCTCGTCGATGTCCTCGTACTCGGGCACCCGCCCCGGCTCGGCCGCCTGCCGCCGCCACTGCCCGTATCGCACGGCCTCGGCCAACGCCCGCACGGCCCGCTCGGCGGCGGGGTAGGCGGGGATGGTGGCGGGCGGGGCGGGGTGCGGGACGGCATCGCTCGGTGGCTCGGCCGCGGCCGGGCCGGGG
The DNA here is from genome assembly GCF_036634195.1 of Streptomyces sp. P9-A4. Taxonomy (NCBI): domain Bacteria; kingdom Bacillati; phylum Actinomycetota; class Actinomycetes; order Kitasatosporales; family Streptomycetaceae; genus Streptomyces; species Streptomyces sp. P9-A4. The sequence continues at coordinate 5,769,165 of NZ_JAZIFY010000001.1, read as the reverse complement.
CCGGTGGGGGTACGGCCGGGGCCGGAAGGTGCATGGTCCGGGCCGGAGCGCGCCTGGCCGGGGCCCGACCCCGCCTGGTCCGGGCCGGTGGAGGCCCTGTCCGGGCCCGACCCCGACCCCGCCCGCACCGGCGTCGTCGGCGTCGGCGACGGCGACGGCGACGCGGAGCGCAGCCCCGTCACCGCTCCCACAGCCCGTCCCGGCTGCACCGGCCGCGTGCTCGTCGCGACCGCCAGGGCCTCCGCGAGGCCGCCCATCTCGACGTGGACGACGACGACCGGCTTCGTCGGAGCCGGGGCGGAGGCGACCGCCTCCCTGAGCGCGGCGGCGAGGACCTCCCCGTCGCCGAACTCGGTGGCGCCGTTCTCCCCGACCCACGGGATCGCGTTCACGACGACCGCGTCCGAGGTCTCGTCAGCCAGCGCCGCCGCGAGCGCGTCCCGGAAGTCCGCGGGCTCCGCCGCCGTCGTCAGGTCGAGCGGCCGCAGCGGGCGCAGCCCTTCGGTGAGGCAGGCGTCGTACGTGAGGAGGCCGAGGGACTCGGAGTTGCCGAGGATCGCGACCCGGGGCCCGGCGGGCAGCGGCTGGGCGGCGAGGAGCAGCCCGGCGTCGACCAGCTCCGTGACGGTGTCGACGCGGATGACCCCCGCCTGACGGAGCAGCGCGGAGACCGTGGCGTGCGGGATACGGGTGACCGGGACGCGGTGGCCGGGCGGGGCGCTGCCGCTGTGCCGGGCGCCCTTGACGACGACGACCGGCTTGACGGCGGCGGTACGGCGGGCGAGGCGGGTGAACTTCCGCGGGTTGCCGATGGACTCCAGGTAGAGGAGGACGACATCGGTCCCTGGATCGTCGTACCAGTGCTGGAGGAAGTCGTTGCCGGAGACGTCCGCGCGGTTGCCGGCCGAGATGAAGGAGGAGAGGCCCGCACCCCGCCGGTGGAGCCCGGCGAGGAGGGCGATGCCGATCGCGCCGGACTGGGTGAAGAGCCCGATCCGCCCGGTGGCCGGCATCTGCGGGGCGAGGGAGGCGTTGAGGCGGATGTCGGTGGCGGTGTTGATGATCCCGAAGGCGTTGGGTCCGATGATCCGCATGCCGTACGAGCGTGCCTGGCGTACGAGCTCACGCTGACGCTCGCGTCCGGCCGCCCCGCTCTCGGCGTATCCGGCGGAGAGGACGACGAGACCGCGCACCCCGTGCTCGCCGCAGTCCGCGACGGCCTCCGGCACCCGTTCGGCCGGGACGGCGACGATCGCGAGGTCGACGGGTTCCCCGATGGCGCCGACGGAGGGGTACGCGGGGACGCCGTCGAACTCCGCGGCACCGGCTGCGCTCCCGCCGCCCTCCCCCAGCGCCGCGTTGACCGCGTACACGCGTCCGGTGAATCCCGCGCCGAGGAGGTTGCGGAGTACGGTCCGGCCGACGCCGCCCGGGGCGCGCCCGGCGCCGACGACGGCCACGGACCGGGGGGTGAGGAGCCGTTGTACGGAGCGCGCCTCGGCCCGCTGTTCCCGGGCGCGCTGCACGGCGAGGGAGCGGTCGGTGGGTTCGAGGTCGAGGTGGAGCCGAACGGACCCGTCCTCGAAGCTGCGCTTCTGGGTGTAGCCCGCGTCCGTGAAGACCTTGATCATCTTGGTGTTGGCGGGGAGCACCTCGGCGGCGAAGCGGCGGATGTCCCGCTCGCGCGCGACGGCCGCGATGTGTTCGAGCAGGGCGGAGGCGACTCCGCGCCCCTGGTGGGCGTCCTGGACGAGGAAGGCGACCTCGGCCTCGTCGGCCGGGGCGGAGGCGGGCAGTCCCCGGTCGTTGATGCGGTCGTAGCGCACGGTGGCGATGAACTCGCCGCCGACGGTCGCCGCGAGGCCCACCCGGTCCACGAAGTCATGGTGGGTGAAGCGGTGGACGTCCTTGGCGGAGAGCCGCGGATAGGGGGCGAAGAAGCGGTAGTACTTCGACTCGTCCGAGACCTGCTCGTAGAAGCTGACGAGCCGCTCGGCGTCGTCGGCCGTGATGGGCCTGATGCGCGCGGTGCCTCCGTCGCGCAGCACCACGTCCGCTTCCCAGTGGTCGGGGTAGCTGTGGTCCGGCTGGTCCGCCGCTTCCGACTGCTCCGACGTGCTCTGCATGGGGTCAGCCTAAGGCCGGGACACGGCCACGGCACCGGCCACCGCACCGGTCGCGGCACCGGCCCAGGCACCGGTCACGACACGGTCGCGACACGGCGGCGACATCGGTCGCGCGGCAGGGGTGCGCCGTGCAAGGTAGGAGCACGCCGGGCGCGGCACGGGAGGGCCAAAAGGCGGTCCGATCCGGGTCCAAAGGTCGGCGTGAGCACGGAGCATCCCGTGAGAGACTGGTCTAGACAACCGCTTAAGACTTGAAGGGCAACACCATGGCTGAGCGCCGCGTCAACGTCGGCTGGGCCGAGGGCCTGCACGCCCGCCCCGCGTCCATCTTCGTCCGTGCCGCCACGGCTTCCGGCGTTCCGGTGACGATCGCCAAGTCCGACGGCACGCCCGTGAACGCCGCCTCCATGCTCGCGGTGCTCGGTCTGGGCGCGCAGGGCGGCGAGGAGATCGTCCTCGCTTCGGAGGCCGACGGCGCCGAGGTCGCGCTGGACCGCCTGGCGAAGCTGGTCGCGGAGGGCCTGGACGAGCTCCCCGAGACCGTCTGATCCGGGTCCACCCGACCCACCCGTACGACGAAGGGCCGTGCCCGCCGGAATCCCGGCGGGCACGGCCCTTCGCTTTCCGCCTGGCTTTCACTCGCCCTCTTTCGCCCTCCCGTGCCGCCCGGTTCCCCGGCAGCACAAAAGGACGGACGACAGCAAGAGGCATTACGGGCACCCCGAAATACCCCGCCGAATTCCCATTCCTTGTATACGGCGCCCTCGTTAATTCCGGGCGCTCGCCGTGTTGACGACATGTTGCGAAACCCTCACACGACCCCGGTCCGGCCTCTTGAGCCGGTGCAGCGCCCGCGAGCGTTCCGCGTGCAGCGCCGTCAGCGCCCTCGCCCGCTCGGCGTCACCGCGCGCCACGGCGTCCACGATCGCGCCGTGCTCGGCCCAGGCCTCCACCAGTCGTTCGGGCTGCTCGACCGCGTACATCCAGGCGATCTTGTGCCGTAGCTGGGTCAGCAGCGCCGTCAGGGCGGGGCTCCCGGAGGCCTGCGCGAGCGTCTCGTGGAACCAGCCGCCGAGTGAGCGCAGATCCTCGCCCTGGCCGCGCCTGGCCCGCTCCTGACCTAGCCTGACCAGGCCGCGGAGGACCTTGAGATGCGCCTCCGTACGTCGCTGGGCCGCCCGCGCCGCCCCCAGCGGTTCGAGCAGCGCCCGCATGTCGAGCAGATCGGCCGCCTCCTGCTCGGTGGGCTCGGCGACCTGGGCCCCCGCGTGACGGCGGGTGACGACGAAGCCCTCCGACTCCAGGGTGCGCAGCGCCTCACGGACCGGGACGCGGGACACCCCGTACCGACGGGCGAGCAGGTCCTCGGTCAGCCGGCTCCCCCGCTCGAAGACGCCGGAGACGATGTCGTCCCGGATCGCCGTGCATACCGAGTGCGCGGGAATGCGCATGTCCGACCTCCGCCTTGGTCGCGCGAGACAATTCGATCGGCGCCTTTCCGCGCCCGGTCTCCGACTCTATTGCAGCCCGCCGGTATTTCCGATGGCCGCACGGAATGTGAAGGGTTCTTGACCGACGAAAAGCCCCGGCTCAGCACGAGCCGGGGCTTTTGCGATGCGCGCCGTCGGTGTCAGACGTTGACGCCGCGGGCGCGCAGGTAGGACAGCGGGTTGATGTCCGAGCCGTAGTCGGGGCTCGTGCGCGCCTCGAAGTGGAGGTGCGGGCCGGTCGAGTTGCCGGTCGAGCCGGACACGCCTATGTGCTGGCCGGGCTCGACGCTCTGGCCGACGTGGACGTCGATGGAGGACAGGTGGCCATACTGGGTGTACGTGCCGTCGTGCATCCGGATGACGATGTTGTTGCCGTACGCGCCGCCCCAGCCGGCCTCGACGACGGTGCCGGAGCCGACGGAGACGACGTTGCTGCCGTAAGCGGCGTGGAAGTCGATGCCGGAGTGGCTGCCGGAGGACCAGAGCGAGCCGCCGGTCTTGTAGCCGGTGGACACGTACGAGCCGTCGACGGGGAGCTGGAAGGAGGCCAGACGGCGGCGCTCGGCCTCGCGGGCGGCGCGCTCCTTGGCCTGGCGGATCTCCTTGGCGCGGGCCTCGGCCTTGCGCTTCGCCTCCGCCTGGGCCTTCGCCTTGGCGGCGGCCTCGAAGGCCTCCCGGTCCTGGGCGTCGGCCTGGGCGTTGAGCCGGTCCGCGAGGGAGTCCTCGGTGATGACCCGGGTGAGGCCGGTGTCCTCGACGGAGCGGTTGTCCGTGTCGGCGGCGAGCGCCGGGGAGGCGAGGGTTCCGATGACGCCGGTGGTGGCGAGCGTCGCGACGCCGGCGATACCCGCCGTGCGGCGCGCCGTCCGGCTCGGAGCACGATGCTTCCCGGTGGCACGGGTGAACGCCATGGAGGGGCTGGTCCTTTCCTTCCTTCTCGCCTACCGGGTTAGCTGACGGGTTCGGAGCAGGAAGGTCTCCTACGAGCCCCTCCGTACGAGACGAAGGCGCCCGATTCACCCCAGGGACTACGTGTGGGTCCCCGGCTCCCCAGGCTCGCGCCTGACGGGGACTCGGCGATGACTGTCCGATGCCGCGGATGCGGCGCGTGCAACTGACGAACAGCCGCACCGACGCTATGCGGATCGCCTGTCGATCACCAACCAGACACGCTTTTTGTAAGACATGCCACAGGCCATACGATGAGACTTACCGTCAATACGGACAAAGCGGAGAACCCCGACGAACCATCCCGTCGGGGTTCTCCGTTGCCGGTTCGGCGACCGGAATCAGCCGGTCACGACCGTCACTTCACCGATGCCGAGCGCGCGCACCGGCTCCGCGATCTGGGCCGCGTCGCCCACCAGGACGGTGACGAGCCGGTCCACCGGGAAGGCGCTGACCACGGCCGCGGTCGCCTCGACCGTGCCGGTCTCGGCCAGGCGCGCGTACAACTGCGCCTGGTAGTCGTCCGGGAGGTGCTGCTCGACCTGGTCGGCGAGCGTCCCGGCGACCGAGGCGGCCGTCTCGTACTTGAGCGGCGCGACGCCCACCAGGTTCTGCACGGCCGTCTCGCGCTCCGCGTCCGTGAGCCCCTCGGCGGCCAGGGTGCGCAGCACCTTCCACAGGTCGTCGAGAGCCGGGCCGGTGTTGGGAGTGTCGATGGAACCGCTGATGGCGAGCATCGCGGCGCCGTTCCCCTCGGCGTCGGAGCGGAGCACCTGCCCGAAGGCCCGCACGCCGTAGGTGTAGCCCTTCTCCTCGCGCAGGACCCGGTCGAGTCGCGAGGTGAGGGTGCCACCGAGGCAGTACGAGCCCAGCACCTGGGCCGGCCAGACGCGGGCGTGCCGGTCGGCGCCGATGCGGCCGATCAGCAACTGGGTCTGGACGGCGCCCGGACGGTCCACGATGACGACCCGTCCGGTGTCGTCCGCGGTGATCGGCGGCATCGGGAGCGGCTCGGCCGGCTCGCCGGTCCAGGCGCCCAGGGTCTCCGCGAGGACCTTGTCCAGGTCGACGCCGGTCAGGTCGCCGACGACCACGGCGGTGGCCGTCGCGGGCCGGACGTGCGCCTCGAAGAAGGCGCGGACGGCGGCGGCGTCGATCGCCTCGACGGTCTCCTCCGTGCCCTGGCGCGGCCGGGACATCCGGGACTCGGCCGGGAACAGCTCCTTGGAGAGCTGCTTCGCGGCGCGACGGGCCGGGTTGGCCGTCTCGTGCGGGATCTCGTCCAGCCGGTTGCGCACCAGACGCTCGACCTCGGTGTCCAGGAACGCCGGGGCGATCAGGGCCTCGGAGAGCAGCCCGAGCGCCTTGTGCAGCCGGGAGACCGGGACCTCCAGGGAGACCCGTACGCCCGGGTGGTCCGCGTGCGCGTCGAGCGTGGCGCCGCAGCGCTCCAGCTCCGCCGCGAACTCCTCCGCGCTGTGCTGGTCGGTGCCCTCGGAGAGCGCACGGGCCATGATGGTCGCGACGCCGTCGAGCCCGGCGGGCTCGGCGTCCAGCGGGGCCGGCAGGAAGATCTCCACGGCCACGACCTGCTGGCCGGGACGGTGGCTGGTGAGCAGCGTCAGACCGTTGTCCAGGGCGCCGCGGTCCGGGGCCGGGAAGGCCCAGGGGCGGGCGACACCGGGCGCCGGCTGCGGGTGGAAGTCCATGCTCGTCAAAGACGCGGCAGTGTCGGTCACTGGTCCGCCCCCTCTTCCTCGTCGCTGTCGCTCTCGCTCTGTTCGGTCGCCAGGGGCTCGTAGACCAGCACCGCGCGGTTGTCGGGGCGCAGCTTGGCCGCGGCGGCCGCCTGCACCTCCTCGGCGGTGATGTCCAGGACGCGGTCCACGGCCGTCAGGGCGAGCTGCGGGTCACCGAACAGCACGGCGAAGCGGCACAGTTCGTCGGCGCGGCCCGCGACGGTGCCGAGCCGGTCGAGCCACTCGCGCTCCAACTGCGCCTGGGCGCGCTCCATCTCCTCGGGCGTGGGGCCCTCGGCGGCGAAGCGGGCCAGCTCCTCGTCGACGGCCGCCTCGATCTGCGGGACCTCGACGCCACCGGACGTCTTGACGTCCAGCCAGCCGAGCGACGGCGCCCCGGCGAGCCGCAGCAGGCCGAAGCCGGCGGCGACGGCCGTGCGGTCACGGCGGACCAGCCGGTTGTGAAGGCGGGAGGACTCGCCGCCGCCGAGCACCGTCAGGGCCAGGTCGGCGGCGTCGCACTCGCGCGTGCCGTCGTGCGGCAGCCGGTAGGCGGCCATCAGCGCGCGGGCCGGGACCTCCTCCTCGACGACCTCGCGCAGCTGCTCGCCGATGACCTCGGGGAGGTCGCCGGAGCGCGGTGCGGGCTTGCCGTCGTGGCCAGGGATGGAGCCGAAGTACTTCTCGACCCAGGCGAGGGTCTGCTCCGGGTCGATGTCGCCGACGACGGACAGCACCGCGTTGTTCGGGGCGTAGTACGTGCGGAAGAAGTTCCGCGCGTCCTCCAGGGTGGCCGCGTCCAGGTCGGCCATGGAGCCGATCGGGGTGTGGTGGTACGGGTGGCCCTCCGGGTAGGCGAGGGCGGTCAGCTTCTCGAAGGCCGTGCCGTACGGCACGTTGTCGTAGCGCTGGCGGCGCTCGTTCTTGACGACGTCCCGCTGGTTCTCCATGGACTCGTCGTCCAGGGCGGCGAGCAGCGAGCCCATGCGGTCGGCCTCCAGCCAGAGCGCGAGCTCCAGCTGGTGCGTGGGCATGGTCTCGAAGTAGTTGGTGCGCTCGAAGCTCGTCGTGCCGTTGAGCGAGCCGCCGGCGCCCTGCACCAGCTCGAAGTGCCCGTTCCCGTGGACCTGCTTCGAGCCCTGGAACATCAGGTGCTCGAAGAGGTGCGCGAGGCCGGTGCGGCCCTCGACCTCGTGGCGCGAGCCGACGTCGTACCAGAGGCAGACCGCGGCGACCGGGGTCAGGTGGTCCTCCGAGAGCACCACGCGCAGGCCGTTCGCCAACCGGTGCTCGGTCGCTGTCAGGCCGCCGGAGCCGGCCTCGGCCGTGGCCGTGTGACCCATGGGCATGTACGTCCCTTCGATCGCGATGTGAAAAAGTCCTGCCACTGTATGCAAGCGCGCCGACACCTGGCGAAGTTCCCGCCCCTTCGAGATGTCCCTCTTCCGGGTCGCGGTCGGCGTTGTCGGTGGCACGGTCCACAATGGTCCGCGTCAGATCAACCCTTGTTGGTGAAGGAGCCGCAGCCGCGATGGCCCGCCGCAGCACGAAGACACCGCCGCCGGACGACGCGTTCGAGGAGCGAATCCTCGACATCGACGTCGTCGACGAGATGCAGGGCTCCTTCCTCGAGTACGCGTACTCGGTGATCTATTCGCGTGCCCTGCCCGACGCCCGGGACGGCATGAAGCCCGTCCAACGCCGCATCGTCTACCAGATGGGCGAGATGGGGCTGCGCCCCGACCGCGGCTTCGTCAAGTGCGCCCGTGTCGTCGGCGAGGTGATGGGCAAGCTCCACCCGCACGGCGACGCGTCCATCTACGACGCGATGGTCCGCATGGCGCAGCCCTTCTCCATGCGTCTGCCCCTGGTCGACGGCCACGGGAACTTCGGTTCCCTCGGGAACGACGACCCGCCGGCCGCCATGCGGTACACCGAGTCGCGGATGGCCCCGGCCGCGCTGCTCATGACCGAGTCCATCGACGAGGACACGGTCGACTTCACCCCGAACTACGACGGCCAGGAGCAGGAGCCGGTCGCGCTGCCCGCCGCGTACCCGAACCTGCTGGTCAACGGCGCGTCCGGGATCGCGGTCGGCATGGCGACCAACATGCCCCCGCACAACCTCGGCGAGGTCATCGCCGCCGCCCGCCATCTGATCCGGCACCCGGCCGCCGACCTCGAGACGCTGATGCGTTTCGTGCCCGGCCCCGACCTGCCGACCGGCGGCCGGATCGTCGGCCTGTCCGGCATCAAGGACGCGTACGAGTCGGGCCGCGGCTCGTTCAAGATCCGCGCCACGACGAGCGTGGAGACCGTCACGGCGCGCCGCAAGGGCATCGTCGTGACCGAGCTGCCCTTCACGGTCGGCCCCGAGAAGGTCATCTCCAAGATCAAGGACCTGGTCGGCTCCAAGAAGCTCCAGGGCATCGCGGACGTCAAGGACCTGACCGACCGCAGCCACGGCCTGCGTCTGGTCATCGAGATCAAGAACGGCTTCGTGCCCGAGGCGGTCCTCGAGCAGCTCTACAAGCTGACGCCGATGGAGGAGTCCTTCGGCATCAACAACGTGGCGCTGGTCGACGGACAGCCCCTCACCCTCGGTCTCAAGGAACTCCTCGAGGTCTACCTCGACCACCGCTTCGAGGTGGTCAGGCGCCGCTCCGAGTTCCGCCGTACCAAGAAGAGCGACCGGCTCCACCTGGTCGAGGGCCTGCTCGTCGCACTGCTCGACATCGACGAGGTCATCCGGCTGATCCGGGAGAGCGAGAACTCGGCGCAGGCCAAGGAGCGCCTGATCGAGCGCTTCTCGCTGAGCGAGATCCAGACCCAGTACATCCTGGACACCCCGCTGCGCCGCCTCACCAAGTTCGACCGTATTGAACTGGAGAGCGAGCGCGACCGGCTCAACGGCGAGATCGACGAGCTGACCGGCATCCTCGACTCCGACGCGGAGCTGCGCAAGCTGGTCTCGGCGGAACTGGCCGGGGTCGCCAAGAAGTTCGCCACGGACCGCCGGACGGTCCTCCTGGAGTCGGCGGGCGCGCCCGTCGCGGCCGTCTCCCTGGAGGTCGCGGACGACCCCTGCCGGGTGCTGCTCTCCTCCACCGGACTCCTGGCCCGTACGGCGACGGCGGAGCTGCCCGCGGTCGACCCCGAGGCGCCCCGCGTCAAGCACGACCTGATCCTCTCGGCGGTGGCCGCCACCCAGCGCGGCGACATCGGCGCGGTGACCTCGGCCGGCCGGCTGCTGCGGATCGCGGTGATCGACCTGCCACAGCTCCCGGACACGGCGAGCGCCCCGAACCTGGCGGGCGGCGCACCGCTCTCCGAGTTCCTGTCGCTGGAGACGGACGAGACGGTGATCTGTCTCACGACGCTCGACGAGTCGTCGCCGGGGCTCGCCCTCGGCACGCTCCAGGGCGTGGTGAAGCGGGTGGTCCCGGACTACCCGGCGAACAAGGACGAGCTGGAGGTCATCACCCTCAAGGAGGGCGACCGGATCGTCGGCGCGACCGAGCTGCGGACGGGCGAGGAGGACCTGGTCTTCATCACCTCCGACGCCCAGCTGCTCCGCTATCCGGCCTCCCAGGTACGGCCCCAGGGCCGGCCGGCGGGCGGCATGGCGGGCGTCAAGCTGACGGCCGGCGCCGATGTGCTCTCGTTCTCGGCGGTCGACCCGGCGGCGGACGCCGTCGTCTTCACCGTCGCGGGCTCCACGGGAACCCTGGACTCGTCGGCGGCCACGTCGGCGAAGCTGACGCCCTTCGACCAGTACCCGCGCAAGGGGCGTGCGACCGGCGGTGTCCGCTGCCAGCGCTTCCTGAAGGGCGAGGACGTGCTGATCATGGCCTGGGCGGGCACCACCCCGGCCCGCGCCGCCCAGAAGACCGGCACCCCGGTGTCCCTACCGGACGTGGACCCGCGCCGCGACGGTTCGGGTACGCCGCTGCCGCAGCCGGTCGACGTGGTGGCAGGCCCGGCCAGCTAGCCCGGATCGGAGTCGGAGGCGAGCCGGGGCGTCAGGACGCCTCCGGCTCCTCCTCCGTCCGCCGCACATACCGCAGGACGCCCCACATGCCGTGTTCGTCGGGGGCGTCCTGCGGGCCGTTCAGCTCGCAGGAGGCGAGTTCCTTGCGCAGTCCGGCCGCGTCGACGCCGGAACCGATCAGGACAAGCTGGGTGAGGCGTTCCTCGCCGGCCGGCCAGGGCTCGGGGTAGAAGCGCAGGAAGCGGCCGACCGCGTGCACGGTGTAGCGGTTGTCCGGGTCGGCGGCGCCGAAGTCGAGGAAGCCCTTGATCCGGTAGAGGCCCTCGGGGCGCGAGTCGAGGAAGGTCATCAGGCGGCGCGGGTGCAGCGGCGTCGAGGCCGTCACCGACAGGCTCTCGTAGCCCGCGTGCGGATGGGCCTCGCCGTCGTCCTCGGAGCCGTACAGGATGTCCTCGATCGACATCTGGCCCTCGATCTCCCCTTCTGGTGCGACCCGGTCGAAGAGCAGCTCCGGATCGACCCGCCCATGGGAGGCCTCGACCACGGCGGCCCGCCCGGCGAGCCCGGCGACCGTCTCCCGTACGCTCCGCAGCTCGTCCGCTTCCACCCGGTCGGCCTTGTTGACGACGACGAGGTCGGCGAGGGCGAGGTGCCGGTCGGTCCCGGGGTGTCGCTGCCGGGTGGCGGAGAACTCGGCCGCGTCGACGACCTGGACGAGCCCCCCGTACACGACCCGCTCGTTCTCGCTGGCCAGCACCATGCGGACCAGCTCCTCCGGCTCCGCGAGCCCGCTCGCCTCGATCACGATCACGTCGAGCCGGGACTCGGGACGGGTGAGCACCTCCAGGTACTCGTCCAGCTCGCTCGCGTCGACGGCGCAGCACAGGCAGCCGTTGCCGAGGGACACGGTGGAGCCGACCTGCCCGGCGACGGTCATCGCGTCGATGCCGATGTCGCCGAAGTCGTTGACCATGACGCCGATACGGGTGCCCCGGGCGCTGCGCAGCAGATGGTTGAGGAGCGTGGTCTTCCCGGCCCCGAGGAACCCGGCCAGGACGACGACGGGGATCTGCTGCGTGGTCAAGGGACGTGCCTCCGGTTCCTTCGCACCCACGGCCGTGGGAAACCCCCAGAATAGGCACGGGGGCGAGCGGCTCCGGGCACACGGCAGCCGGCTCGCGGTTCCGGTTCCTTGGCTTGCGGCTTGCGGCTTGCGGCTTGCGGCTTGCGGCTTGCGGCTTGCGGCTTGCGGCTTGCGGCTTGCGGCTTGCGGCTTGCGGCTTGCGGCTTGCGGCTTGCGGCAGCTTGTCACCCCTCCTCCTGGCCGCCGCCCCACCCGGCCGGGCCCTCCCCGCCGCACCCTTCCGCCGCGGGCCGCCCCGCACCATTTCCGGTCACGGGGCGCGGCCCCTTACCGTTTCCGGCATGAGCCCCGCACAGACCAGCCCCTCGCGCCCCCTCGCGCGCCGTCGGCGGTTCGGCTGGCCGCGGCGGGTGTTCTCGCAGGTCCTGCTGATGCAGCTGGCCATCGCCACCGGCGTGACCGTACTCGCGACCGGCCTCTTCCTGGCCCCGCTGAGCGCCCAGCTCGACGACCAGGCCATGCGACGGGCCCTGGCCATCGCCGGCACCACAGCGTCGCCCCGGCTCGCCGCGGACCTCACCGGCACGCCGCCCTCCGCGCGCGGCCCGGTGCAGACGGAGGCCGAGCGAATCCGTACCTCCACGGGCGCCGAGTACGTCGTGGTCATGGACACCCGAGGAGTCCGCTGGTCGCACACCGATCCCCGCGAGATCGGCAGGATCGTCTCCACCGACCCGAGCGACGTCCTCGCCGGTCACGAGGTGATGGAGATCGACAGCGGCACCCTGGGCCGCTCGGCGCGCGGCAAGATGCCGCTGCGCGACGCCGACGGGCGGATCGTCGGCGCGGTCTCGGTCGGCATTGAGTACGACAGCGTCCGGGACCGGCTCCTCGCCGCGATCCCCGGTCTCCTCGCCTACGCGGGCGGCGCGCTCGCCGCAGGTGCCCTGGCCGCGTACCTGATCTCCCGGCGTCTCCAGCGCCAGACCCATGACCTGGCCTTCTCCGACATCTCCGCGCTGCTCACCGAGCGCGAGGCGATGCTGCACGGCATCCGCGAAGGGGTCGTGGCCCTGGACCGCAACGGCTCCGTGCGGCTCATGAACGACGAGGCGCAGCGGCTGCTCGGCCTCGGCCCCGAGGCCGCGGGCCGGCCGCTCGACGAACTCCTCGGGCAGGGTCGCACCGCGGATGTGCTGGCAGGCCGGGTGACCGGCGAGGACCTGCTCACCGTCCAGGGGCAGCGGGTGCTGATCGCCAACCGCATGCCGACGGACGACGGCGGTGCCGTCGCGACCCTCCGCGACCGCACCGAGCTGGAACGCCTCGGGCGCGAGCTGGACTCCACCCGGGGCCTGATCGACGCCCTCCGCGCCCAGGACCACGAACACGCCAACCGGATGCACACCCTCCTCGGTCTCCTCGAACTGGAGATGCACGAGGAGGCCGTCGAGTTCGTCACCGAGGTGGTCGGCGTGCACCGGGCCACCGCCGAGCAGGTGACGGAGAAGGTCCACGACCCGCTGCTCGCCGCGCTCCTGGTCGGCAAGGCCACCGTCGCCGCCGAACGCGGCGTCTCGCTGCGGCTCACCCCCGACTCGCTCCTGCCGGACCGGCTCGTCGACCCCCGCGAGCTGGTCACCGTCGTCGGAAACCTGGTCGACAACGCCCTGGACGCCGCCGCCGGCACCCCCGGTGCCCGTATCGACATCGCCTTCCGCACCGAGAGCCGTACGGTCGTGCTGCGGGTCACGGACAGCGGCCCGGGTGTCCCCGAGGACCGCCGCGAGCTGATCTTCACCGAGGGCTGGTCGACGAAGGCCCTTCCGGCACACGGGAAGCGGGGGCTCGGACTCCCCCTGGTGCGCCGGCTCGCCGAGCGCCGGGGCGGCGGCGCGGGGGTGGCGGACGGACCCGAGGGCGGCGCCGAGTTCACCGTGGTGCTCCCGGACGCCCTGACCGAACCGGAGCCGACCACCGACCCGAGTACGGGGCGGATCACCGCCCCCCTCGACGAGCCGGTCGCGGCTCCCGGGCCCGTCGAGGAGACACGATGATCGACGTGCTCGTGGTGGACGACGACGTGCTGGTCGCCCGGATCAACGCCGCCTACGTCGCCAAGGTCCCCGGCTTCCGGGTCGCCGCCACGGCCCACTCGACCGCCGAGGCACTCGCCGTCCTCGCCGAGCGGCCGGTGGACCTGATCCTCCTCGACCACTACCTGCCGGACGAGAACGGACTCGCCGCCGTACGGGAACTCCGCGCCCGCGGCCACCAGTGCGACGTGATCATGGTGACCGCCGCCCGCGACGTGGCCACCGTGCAGGCCGCGATGCGGCACGGCGCCCTCCAGTACCTGGTCAAGCCGTTCAACTTCGCCGGGCTGCGCTCCAAGCTGGAGGCGTACGCGAAGCTCCGCCACGCCCTGGAGAGCGGCGGCGAGGCGGAACAGGCCGAGGTGGACCGGATCTTCGGCGTCCTGTCGGCCGGCTCCGTCGCCCCCGACCTCCCCAAGGGGCACTCCCCCACCACGGCCGAACTGGTCCGGCAGGTACTCCTCGCCGCCGACGGCCCGCTGTCCGCGCAGGAGATCGCCGAACGCGCGGGCGTCAGCCGCCAGACGGCCCAGCGCTATCTGAAACTCCTCGAACGCACCGGCCGGGTACGCCTCTCCCTCCGCTACGGCGAGACCGGCCGCCCCGAACACCGCTACGCCTGGGCGGCCTCCCCACCCGCCACCGGCTGAGGCACTCCGCCCGGGACCCGGACGGGTGGCGGGTCCGTCAGACGGCTCCCGCCCCGGTCAGCGCCCTCACCTCGGTCTCGGCGTGCCGTGCCTCGTCCGGCGGCTCCGTCGACATGACCGTCCCGATCCAGCCCGCGAGGAACCCGAGCGGAATGGAGACGACTCCCGGGTTCTGGAGCGGGAAGAGGTGGAAGTCGACGCCCGGGAACAGGGCTTCGGGACTGCCGGAGACGACCGGCGAGACCAGCACCAGCAGCACCGCGGGGATCAGACCGCCGTACACCGCCCAGACCGCGCCCCGGGTCGTGAACTTCCGCCAGAACAGCGAGTAGAGCAGCACCGGCAGATTGGCGGAGGCCGCGACGGCGAAGGCCAGACCGACGAGGAAGGCCACGTTGAGGTCGCGGGCGAGCAGCCCGAGGCCGATGGCGGCCGCGCCGATCCCCGCCGCCGCGATCCGCGCCACGGTCACCTCGCTGTACTGCTTCGCGTGCCGGCGGCGCAGCGAGGCGTAGAGGTCATGGGCGACGGAGGCCGAGGAGGCGAGCGTGATCCCCGCGACCACGGCGAGGATCGTGGCGAACGCCACGGCCGCCACGATCGCGAAGAGCACCGTGCCGCCGGTGGAACCCGCACCACCACCGAGGTCGAGGGCGAGCAGCGGAACGGCCGTGTTCCCGGACGCGTTGGACGCGCGGACCTCCTCGGGGCCGATCAGGGCCGCCGCGCCGAAGCCGAGCACGATGGTCATCAGGTAGAAGCTCCCGATGAGCCCGATGGACCAGACGACGGACCGACGCGCGGCCCGCGCGGTCGGCACGGTGTAGAAGCGCGACAGGATGTGCGGCAGGCCGGCCGTTCCCAGGACCAGGGCGAGCCCCAGGCTGATGAAGTCGAGCCGGGCCGTCCAGTCCCCGCCGTACCGGAGTCCCGGCGCGAGGAATCCCATTCCGTGACCGCTGCGTTCGGCCGCGGTGGACAGCAGGTTGTTCACGTCACCGTGGAAGCGGAGCAGGACGAGGACGGTCAGCGCGATCGTGCCCGCCATGAGCAGGACCGCCTTGACGATCTGGATCCAGGTGGTGGCCCGCATGCCGCCGAGCGACACGTAGATCACCATCAGCGCTCCCACTCCGACCACCATCCAGGAACGGGCCGCCTCGCTGGTGCCGCCGAGCAGCAGTGCGACCAGGCTTCCGGCGCCCACCATCTGCGCCACCAGGTACAGCACGGAGACGGCCACCGAGGACGTCCCTGCGGCGATCCGCACCGGGCGCTCGGCCATCCGCGCGGCCACCACGTCCGCCAGGGTGAACCGCCCGCAGTTGCGGACCAGTTCGGCCACCAGCAACAGCACGACCAGCCACGCGACCAGGAATCCGACGGAGTACAGCATGCCGTCGTAGCCGTAGAGCGCGATCAGCCCGGAGATCCCCAGGAACGAGGCCGCGGACATGTAGTCGCCGGCGATGGCGAAACCGTTCTCCAGGGGGGAGAACAGCCTGCCCCCCGCATAGAACTCCTCCGCCGAACCGTGCCGGTTACGGCTCACCCAGGTGGTGATTCCCAGCGTGACGGCGATGAAGACGCTGAACAGAAGGAGCGACAGCGTCTGATGGTCCCGGGTCACGACCGCACCACCCCTCGGGTCATCTCCTGCGTGTCCCAGCGCAGTTCCAGCGCCGCCCGATCCCTGCGCAGCCGCGCGTGCCGCGCATAGGCCCAGGTCAGCAGGAAGGTGCTGAGGAACTGCCCCAGCCCGGCGATCAACGCCACGTTTACCGCCCCGGCCACCGGCCGGGCCATGAGGCCAGGCGCGGCGGTCGCCGCCACCACATAGGCGAGGTACCAGAGCAGGAACGCGAGGGTGGCCGGGAATACGAACCTGCGGTAGCGGCCCCGCACTTCCTGGAAGGCCGGGCTTCGCTGCACCTCCAGATAGATCTCCGCCGCGCTGTGGACCCGCTGCCGCGGCACCGCGTCCGGCCGCCCCGGCCGCCCCGGACGGCCCGGACCGACCTCGCCGGGCACCCCGGCCTCCTGCCCGTCCTCCCGGCCGGAGGCCGTCGCGTCGTACCAGGGGTCGTCGACCCGCATCGCCGAGGCGTCGAGCCCTTCCTGCTTGTCCACCTGCTCCACCGACCAACTCTCCTTGTCAGCGAACCGTTTCGGCCGCGTGCCCAAGGATGGACAGAGCGGGAAGATCCCGGACTCTTCTCCTCCCTCTCTTCACCCCATCAGGTGACTCTTTTCCCAGGTGCCCTGACCAGACCGTGCTGATATGCGTACCGCACCGCCTGCGCCCGGTCACGTACCCCCGTCTTCGCGAAGAGGTTGTTGATATGGGTCTTGACCGTGGCCGTGGAGATCCGCAGCCGGCCAGCGATCTCCTGATTGGAAAGCCCGTCCGCGACCAGCGCGATCACCTCCGTCTCCCGCTCCGTGAGCCCGTCGACCTGCGAAGCGGCAACCCCACCGCCGCCCGCCCGCGTCACCCCTGCGCCCTCCCCGAGCCCCCTCGGCGCCCCTGAGGCTCCCGGTGTCCCTGAATCTCCCAGTGCCCCCTGCCTCGGCCCGTGACCAGCCCCGGGGCCACCGCCCGCCAACTCCCCCGCGGGCCCCGCCCCTCGCTCCAACAACTGCTCCAGCAGCCGCCGCTGCACGCCGGGCGACAACCCCGCCCGCCCGTCGGTCACGTCCCGCAGGGCCCGCACGATCTCCTCCCCGCCCGCGTCCTTCGTCAGGTACCCCCGCGCCCCTGCCCGCAACGCGGGGAACAACGAGTCGTCGTCCGCATACGTGGTGAGCACGACGACCTCCGTCCCGGGGTACTGCTCCCGGATCCGGCACGTGGCCTCGACGCCGTCGCACCGGGGCATCCGCAGATCCATCAGCACCACATCGGGCCCGAGTTCCGCGGTCAGCGCGACCGCCTCCTCCCCGTCCCGGGCCGCCCCCACGACCTCGACCCCGGGAAGCAGCCCCAGCAGCATCACGATCCCCTCCCGCACCACGGCCTGATCGTCGGCCACCACCACCCGCACAACAGGACCAGACACCCCCTCCGCCCCACGCATCCCTTCAGCCCGCAGGCTCTCCTCGGCCGACAGCCCCCTCTCGGCCGGCAGATTCACCTCGGCCGGCCCGCCTTCCCGGTGGTGGCCCTCGCCCCTCCCCGGGGCGCTCATGCCGGCACTCGCAGTAGCACCGCGAACCCCGGGCCCTCGGGTCCCGCGTCCAGGCTGCCACCGAGCAACTCGGCCCGTTCCCTCATGCCACGCAGCCCGTATCCGGAGCCCGAGGAACCGAGCCCGTGCCCGTCCCGGCCGTCCTCGGCCGTCGGCGGCGGCCCGGAGTCGCGTATCTCCAGGGAGACCTGGTCCGTCTCGTAGGCGAGCCGGATCCTCGTCCGGGCCCCCGGGGCGTGCTTGAGGACATTGGTGAGGGCTTCCTGCGCGACGCGTCGTACCGCCTGGGAGGCCTCGGCGGGCAGGTCGCGGCGCCGGCCGGTGACATCGACCTGAGCCCGGCCCTCCCGTGCCAGCTCCCGCAGGTACTCCTCGACGGGCACCATGTCGCCGCGCAGCGCCGACAGCGCGTGCCGGGTCTCGGCCAGGCCCTCCCGCGCCATGGCGCGGGCCGAGGTCACGAGCTTGAGGATCTCCGCGCGCTCCGCCCCCGACTCGATCTGGAGCCGTGCGACCTCCAGGTGCACCATCTGCGCGGAGAGGCTGTGGGCGAGCACGTCATGTATCTCGCGGGCGATCCTGGCCCGCTCGGCGAGCGCCGCCGACTCGGCCTCCGCCTCGCGGGCGAGTCGCTCCTGGGCGAGCAGCTGGAACCCCGCGCCCCGCGCCTGGGCGTCCAGCCGTAGCGAGTAGCCCGCGAGGAGCACGGCCACGGTGGTGATGCCGGCTCCCAGCACCCCGGTCTCGTCGGCCTCCACGAAGCCGGTGACGAGCACCGCCACGGTGGCCAGGCCCATCGGGAGCGGCAGCCGCTCCATGGCCATGACCGAGACGACTATCCACAGCACGGTGGCGGACGTCGGGGCACCGGCCGTGTAGGCCCCCAGGCCGCAGAGGGCTATCACCGAGAGGAGTCCCAGCGACGCTGCTGCCCGATGATCGAGGGTCGTGTGGTGATAGCGCAAGGCGGCCACCACACAGAGTCCGAACCCGACCGGAGGCACGGGGGCGTACCAGCCATGGAACGCCCCCGAGGTGTAACAGCCGGTCAGCACCAGCACACTCAGGCCGGCGATCATGAAGTAGTCGAGGACGATCCGTCCCCGGGGCACTCCCAGGCGGGTCAGCGCCTCTCGTGAGGGCCAGGCGCCCCGGGAACCCCCTAGAGCTGCCCCACTCCCCGCTCGCGCCAGGCCGCGCGTCTCCTCCATGTTCGTCCCCCTCCGTCACCTCAATGCTACGGAGAGTCGGAGACGCTGTGATCGACCCGTGGGTGGAGCGTCCGGCTCCACCCACGGGTGGAGAGCCTCAGGCGTCGATGCGCGAGCGGTCGAGGGTCGCCGCCGAGCCGGTGATGAACTCCTTGCGGGGCGCCACGTCATTGCCCATGAGGAGGTCGAAGACCTGCTCCGCCGCGTCCAGGTCCCCGATGTTGATCCGGCGCAGGGTGCGGTGGCGCGGGTCCATCGTCGTCTCCGCCAGCTGGTCGGCGTCCATCTCGCCCAGACCCTTGTACCGCTGGATGGAGTCCTTGTAGCGGACGCCCTTGCGCTGGAACTCCAGCAGGGTCTGCCGCAGCTCGTTGTCCGAGTAGGTGTAGATGTACTTGTCCTGGCCCTTCTTGGGCTGGACGAGCTCGATCCGGTGCAGCGGGGGCACGGCGGCGAAGACCCGGCCGGCCTCGACCATGGGCCGCATGTAGCGCTGGAAGAGCGTCAGCAGCAGGCAGCGGATGTGCGCGCCGTCGACGTCGGCGTCGACCAGGAGGACGATCTTCCCGTAGCGGGCCGCGTCGATGTCGAAGGTGCGGCCCGAGCCCGCTCCTATGACCTGGATGATCGCGCCGCACTCGGCGTTCTTGAGCATGTCCGAGACGGACGACTTCTGAACGTTGAGGATCTTGCCGCGGATCGGCAGCAGGGCCTGGAACTCGCTGTTCCTGGCCAGCTTGGCCGTACCGAGAGCGGAGTCCCCCTCGACGATGAAGAGCTCGCTGCGCTCCACGTCGTCGCTGCGGCAGTCGGCCAGCTTGGCCGGCAGCGAGGAGGACTCGAGTGCGGTCTTCCGGCGCTGCGCCTCCTTGTGCTGGCGCGCCGCGATCCGGGTGCGGGCGGCGGCGACGGCCTTGTCCAGCACGGCGCGGGCCTGCGCCTTGGCGTCCCGCTTGGTCGAGGTGAGGAAGGCCTTGAGTTCCTTGGCGACCACGTTCGCCACGATCCGCCGGGCGGCGGACGTGCCGAGGACCTCCTTGGTCTGGCCCTCGAACTGGGGCTCGGCGAGGCGGACGGTCACGACCGCCGTGAGCCCCTCCAGGGCGTCGTCCTTGACGATGTCGTCCTCGGCGACGCGCAGCATCTTGGCCGAGCGCAGCACTTCGTTCACCGTCTTGGTGATGGCCTGCTCGAAACCCGAGACGTGGGTGCCGCCCTTGGGGGTGGCGATGATGTTGACGAAGGACTTGACCGTGGCGTCGTAACCGGTGCCCCATCGCAGGGCGACGTCGACGGCGAGCTCACGCGTGACCTCGGTCGGGGTCATGTGACCGCGCTCGTCGAGGACGGGGACGGTCTCCTTGAAGGTGCCCTGCCCGGTGAGCCGCTGGATGTCGCAGACGGCCTTGTCCTGTGCGAGGTACTCACAGAACTCGCTGATGCCGCCGTCGAAGCGGAAGGTCTCCTCGCTCTTGCCGATCTCCGCGAGGTCCCGCTCGTCGCGGACGACGATGGTGAGGCCGGGCACGAGGAAGGCGGTCTGCCGGGCACGCTGGTGCAGCGTCTCCAGCGACAGCTTGGCGTCCTTGAGGAAGATCTGCCGGTCCGCCCAGTAGCGGACGCGCGTGCCGGTACGCGTCTTGGGGACGCGCTTGCCCTTGAGGAGGCCGTTGCCCGGGTCGAAGGGGCTGTCGGGGCCCTGCTCCGTGAAGATGCCCGGGACACCACGGCGGAAGCTGATCGTGTGCGTGGCGCTGTTCCGGTCGACCTCGACGTCGAGGCGGGCCGACAGGGCGTTGACCACCGAGGCGCCGACGCCGTGCAGACCGCCGGAGGCCGCGTACGACCCGCCGCCGAACTTGCCGCCGGCGTGCAGCTTGGTCATGACGACCTCGACGCCGGAGAGTCCGGTCTTCGGCTCGACGTCGACCGGGATGCCCCGGCCGTTGTCCCGGACCTCGACGGAGCCGTCGTCGTGGAGGATGACATCGATGTGGTCGCAGTAGCCACCCAGGGCCTCGTCGACGGAGTTGTCGATGATCTCCCAGATGCAGTGCATCAGACCGCGGCTGTCGGTGGACCCGATGTACATGCCGGGGCGCTTGCGGACCGCTTCGAGCCCTTCGAGTACGAGCAGGTGCCGCGCGGTGTAGTTGGAACCGTCACGGTCTGCGGTCAGCACTGCACTGGACGGCACGGACGTTTCGGCGGTCACGCGGTTCGCTCCTCGCTGAATTTGAAATCGGGCCCGATGGGGTAAGGCCCGGCGTCGGTCACGGGTCAGAGGGTACCGATGCCTGGTAGAGCCGTTGTAACGCCACCCTCCCCGTTTCCTCATGCTAGTCCAGGGTCGCATGGATGTTCGATCCCTCGATGGGGTGACGCGAACATCACGTTCCCTTCCAGGCATGAACCATTTAGGCTCCGGGCACGTCCTCATCAACAACCGGCAACCACGCCGGGAGGGCTAACCGACACAAGCAACGCGAAATCCGTAGAGCGACGCAATACGGCTCATTCGCCGCCAACCGGCAGCAAACAGCCACCTAGGAAGAAGTTTCAAGGAAAAGCCGCGAGCGGGAACGTTTTCGGCCTGGTTGGATGTTGACCCTGGTACGACAGCTCGTCGAGCTAGAGAAGAGGCGACGTGACTACTGTTCTGACCCCCGCGAGCCCCCTGACGGCCGCTGACCGCTGCGACCGCTGCGGCGCCCAGGCATACCTGCGTGTCGTCCTGACCAGCGGAGGTGACTTGCTCTTCTGCGCCCACCACGGCCGCAAGTTCGAGCCGGAACTCAAGAAGATCGCCGTTGAGATACAGGATGAGACGGACCGGCTGACGGACGTGCCGGCGCGCACTGTGGGCGACGAGCACTGACGCCTCGCATCCACGACGAGCCCAGATCCGGCCACTGAGACCGGACGGCGGGCGGCCACCTCCGCATTCCCAGGGGGGTGGCCGCCCGTTCTCGTACCCTCCGCGAGGACCGGGACTCCGGACCCGTCAGAAGCGGGCCGGCAGCACCGCCGATACGCGCGTGTAGACGCCCGGGTTCTCCGCCTGTCCGCAGCCGCTGCCCCAGGACACCAGGCCCACGAGAAGCCCCTTGGCCACCAGCGGGCCTCCGCTGTCCCCCTGGCACGCGTCCTTGCCGCCCTGCGGGTCGCCCGCGCAGACCATCGTGTCGTTCCGGTACGCGACGCCGAGGCCACCCGGGTACGCCCGCTGGCACGCCGTGTCCGGCAGCACCTGCACCCGTGCCGTCCGGAGCGCGGAGGCATAGGCCCCGTTGCCGGTCGTGTCGCCCCAGCCGTAGACGTCCGCCTCGGTCCCCGGCGTCTCCGCCGCGTCTCCCGCACGGGCGACGCCGATCACGTACGACTGCGGCAGCGCGCTCACCAGGGTCAGCACCGCGAGATCCCCCGAGTTGCTCGTCGGGTCGTAGTCGGGGTTCACCCAGGTGTCCGAGATCCGCACCTCCTGCCCGCCCTGCCCACGCAGTGCCGTGCGGCCCGCGATGACGACGAAGTCACGCACCTCCCAGGGCTCACCTCCGAGCGCCTCACGGCCCAGACAGTGGGCCGCCGTGAGCACCTTGGTCGGGGCGACGACCACGCCCCCGCAGAACTGCCCCGCGCGCGTACCACCGAACCGGTCACGACTGGACAGCGCCACGACCCACGGCGCGTCCGAGATCTGGACCTGGCGGCCGCCCACCACGACGCTGTCCGCGGCCACGGGGGCGGCGGTGGCCAGCTGCCCCGCCGCTGCTGCGATCAGACCCAGGGCACCCGTCAATGCTCGGGTGAGGGAACCACGCATGGAGCCTCCTGACTCTCCGGTGATGTCGGTTCACCCAGAGTCCAGCACGCGCCGCCCCCGTGCACCCGCGCACAGCCGGAGGGCCCGGCTCCCCCTCGGGGAACCGGGCCCTTCCGCGTAGCTCTCCCGCGCCTCGCGTCAGTGAGGCGTGCGGATCAGTCGAGGTAGTCGCGCAGCACCTGCGAACGCGACGGGTGACGCAGCTTCGACATCGTCTTCGACTCGATCTGACGGATCCGCTCACGCGTCACGCCGTAGACCTTGCCGATCTCGTCCAGCGTCTTCGGCTGGCCGTCGGTGAGGCCGAAGCGCATCGAGACGACGCCCGCCTCACGCTCCGAGAGCGTGTCGAGGACGGAGTGCAGCTGCTCCTGGAGGAGCGTGAAGCTCACCGCGTCGGCCGGGACGACCGCCTCGGAGTCCTCGATCAGGTCGCCGAACTCGCTGTCGCCGTCCTCACCCAGCGGGGTGTGGAGGGAGATCGGCTCACGGCCGTACTTCTGGACCTCGATGACCTTCTCAGGGGTCATGTCGAGCTCCTTGGCCAGCTCCTCCGGGGTGGGCTCACGGCCCAGGTCCTGGAGCATCTGACGCTGCACGCGCGCGAGCTTGTTGATGACCTCGACCATGTGCACCGGGATACGGATGGTGCGGGCCTGGTCGGCCATGGCGCGGGTGATCGCCTGACGGATCCACCAGG
Source organism: Streptomyces sp. P9-A4 (assembly GCF_036634195.1). Classification (NCBI taxonomy): domain Bacteria; kingdom Bacillati; phylum Actinomycetota; class Actinomycetes; order Kitasatosporales; family Streptomycetaceae; genus Streptomyces; species Streptomyces sp. P9-A4. The sequence goes on along the minus strand of NZ_JAZIFY010000001.1, from coordinate 5,746,119 downwards.
TGGCGTACGTGGAGAACTTGTAGCCCTTGGTGTAGTCGAACTTCTCGACGGCGCGGATCAGACCGAGGTTGCCCTCCTGGATCAGGTCCAGGAAGAGCATGCCGCGGCCGGTGTAGCGCTTGGCCAGGGAGACCACCAGACGGAGGTTGGCCTCCAGGAGGTGGTTCTTGGCGCGGCGGCCGTCCTCGGCGATGATCTCCAGCTCGCGCTTGAGCTTCGGAGCGAGCTTGTCCGAGTTCGCGAGCTTGTCCTCGGCGAACAGGCCGGCCTCGATGCGCTTGGCGAGCTCGACCTCCTGCTCGGCGTTGAGGAGCGGGACCTTGCCGATCTGCTTCAGGTAGTCCTTGACCGGGTCGGCGGTGGCACCGGCGACGGCGACCTGCTGCGCCGGAGCGTCGTCCTCGTCCTCGTCGGACAGGACGAAGCCCTTGCTCTCGCCCTCGGTCTCCTCCTCCTCGCCCTTGCCGGGCGCGACGTCCTCAAGGAGCTCTTCGCCCTCGGCAAGTTCGTCGGCGTCCTTCTTGGACGCGGTCTTCTTGGCCGCCGTCTTCTTGGCGACGGTCTTCTTGGCCGCCGTCTTCTTGGCGACGGTCTTCTTCGCGGCCGCCTTCTTGGCGGGCGAACCGGCCTCGTCGGCCGGGTCTTCGCCCTCGGCCGCGCCGGCCGTTGCGGCCGAGACGGTGGTCTTCGTCACGGTCGTCCTGGCAGTAACGGTCTTGGTGGCGGTGCGCTTGACCGGGCTCTTCGCTGCGACGCTCTTGCGGGCGCGCTTCGGCGACTCCGCTGCACTGACCATCAGCGTCACACCCTCTTCCTCGAGGATCTGATTGAGGCTGCGCAGAACATTCTTCCACTGGGTTGGCGGAATCTGGTCAGCCTCGAAGGCCCGACGCACGTCATCGCCGGCGATCTGCCCATCAGCCTTTCCCCGCTCGATGAGCGCCATCACAGACTCGGACTCGGCGATCTCCGGCGGGAGCGTACGGGATGTGCTGGCCGACACGAACAACCTCTCGGAACGATGGAAACGGCTTCCGGCCCCGCCCTGGATGGGGCTGGAGCCGACGACCGTCGACGGGGAATGTGCCGACGGCGCGGGCTGGACCGGGGAACTGCACAGCGCCTCCATCGGCTGCTGTATTCCTTCCTCGACCATCACCTCTTACGTCATCGCATGGCTCGGAGGAGTGTTACGCCCAATCTTCGTGGCCCGAGTCACACCCCATGTGCGACAAAACGATGCAGAGGAGTAGATCAGCGTACATTCTCGCCGCCGGAATCCTGGCGCCACCCGGGGAAACCCTCAGGGTTCCCCGGGTGCCGCTCGGACCCGGCGGCGCGCGATGCCCCGCCTGCGCACTCCCGGCCACGGTCCGCGCGTCAGTGTTCGCGGGGGGCGGGAACGACGCGCTCCACCTCGGGGTGGACCGTGAGCAGCTGACGCATGGCCGACTCCGCTCCGTGGGCGTCCCCCGCGGCGAGCGCGTCCACGATCCGCGCATGGTGCGAGAGGGAGGCCTCGCTCGGCCGGTCGCAGCCCGTGACGGGACCGCCGGAGACCTGGAGCGCGGCGGCGACGATCCCGGAGAGGTGCTCCAGCATCCGGTTCCCGGCGAGCTGGATGAGCAGGGAGTGGAACTCCGCGTCGGCCCTGGAGAAGGTGATCCCGTCCCCCTGCGCGAAGGCGTGGCCCATGATCTCGACCATGTCGGAGAGGCGCTGCTGGACGTCCTCACGGCCGTGTCCGGCGGCGAGGCGGGCGGCCAGGGGCTCGATCGTCCAGCGCAGCTCGTTGAGCTCGCGGCGCTGGTCGTCGCGCTGCGGGCCGAAGGCGCGCCACTCGATGATGTCCGGGTCGAGCAGGTTCCAGTCGCTGACGGGCCTGACCCGGGTGCCGACGTTCGGACGGGCGCTGACGAGACCCTTGGCCTCCAGGACGCGCAGGGACTCGCGCACGACGGTGCGGGAGACCTCGAACCGCTGACCGATCTCCTCGGGGACGAGCGGGCGGTCGGCGCCGAGGTCCCCGGAGACGATCATCTGGCCGAGCTGCTGGACGAGCTGGCCGTGCAGCCCGCGCCCCCGGTTGCCGTTGCTCCGGCGGCCGACGCGGCCCAGGTCCGTGTCCACCCCCTCCCAGGAGGGCGGGCCCACGCGGCCGGCGGCGGGCGCCTCGGCGTAAGGGTAGCGGTCGAGATCGCCCGGGGCGCCGAGGCCGGAGTCGACGGAGCGGGCGGCGGTCATCATGGTGTGCGCAAGGGTACTCACGCATCCTTTGTCGGCGTTGCCCCCGTGACCCTTGAGGTCTTTGGTGAAAAGCACACGAAAGGGTGATCGGCGCCCCCTACACAATTGACGATTAATCAGACATATTGCGCAACTTCCAAGGGAGTTGGCCTTGAAGCGGAACGTTTCGGTCCACGCTCGATCACCAACGGGCCTTACGCCGGAGGCCCGTGAACACATAGGCACAGAACAACCCCGTCAACGTGAGCGAAAGCGCCACACCCGCGGGCTGCCCGAGCACCCGTAGCACCCCCGCCAGCCAACGGTCCGCGGCCGGGGACCACTGAGGCCCGGCGAACTCGCGCAACCGCGCCGGGAGTCCGGCGGCCGACCGCACCGACGGCCCCGACAGCACCTTCTGCAGCAATGGCACGAAGGCGACCGGCACCGCGAGCACCGCCGCCACTCCGGCCGCCGCGGCACGGAACACCCCCGCACCGAGCACCCCTGCCCAGGCGCAGCCGACGAGGAGTCCCAGCCAACTCGCGCAAAGAGTCGGCCAGTTCTTCGGTACGGAGATCGACTCGGGTCCGTAGACCAACCGCAGCGCCTCCAGATCGACGACCACGACGAGTGTCCCCAGCACCAGCGCGACGGTTGCGGCCACCATGAGTTTGGCCAACAGCAGGCCGGGCCGTCGGGGCACGGCCCCCCGTCCCGTGGTGAGCGCGGGATAGCGGTACTCCTCGCCGAAGGAGAAGGCGCCGAGCAGCCCCGCCCCGAGAGCCGCGGGCGGCAGCGGGGAGATCGCCGGCCAGCCCGCCAGAACGGCGGGCAGCGCGACGCGACCGCCCCGCCCGAGCAGCAGGGCGATCGCCACGGACGCGAGCACGACGACGCCGACGACGAGCGGCGTGGACGGCACGCCCAGGAGCCGGTGCAGCTCGTACCGGAGCGGGCGCAAGGGTGAGCGGGCCGGACGCCGGGCGCGGGGCGTCCCCTCAGAGGCGTCGCGGGCCACGGCGGCAGGGGCCTCCCCGGGCGACCGCCTCGTTTCCGTCACCGGCGGCCCGGCGACCGGGGCGGCGGCGCCCGGATGGGGCGGGTCGAGGGCGAGCGCTCCGGAGCCGGCCGTGGCGGGACCGGGCCGGCCAGGGCCCGTGTCACCCGTCTCGGCGGTGAGCCGGTGGATCGGCACACCGTGGCGGAACGCCGTGTCGCCGACCGCCGCGCAGTCGGTCCCGTAGACGGAGAGCCGGTTGCCCTCCTCCGCGACGACCTCCACGGGGCGCCGGGCCGCCCTGGCCTCCTGGGTCACGGCGGCGGCGAGCCTCGCGGCCTGGGGGGTCCGGACGGCCACACGGGGGCGCAGCCGGGTGCGGGCGAACTCAGTGACGTCCTGGTCGGCGAGGAGCCGGCCGCCGTCGATCGTGACGACCCGGTCGGCGTTGCGGGCCGCGTCCTTGGGGTCCGCCGTGCTGTAGAGCACCGTCCCTCCTCCGGCCGCGTGGGCGCGCAGGCGCTCGTACAGCCACGCGCTCTCGGATACGGAGAGGCCGGCGCCCGGCTCGTCGAGCAGCAGGGTGTGGGGGTCGCCCAACAGGGCGGAGGCGAAGCCGAGTCGACGGTCCGCGCCGATCGGGAGGGTGCCGATCCGTCGGCGCTCCAGGCCGGTGAGGCCCACGGTCCGCACCAGTTCCTCGGCCCGCGAGGCGGGAACTCCCGTGGCGGCGCAGAGCATCCGGAGCTGCCCCCGGAGCGTGCGGGAGGGATGTCCGGGGATGTCACCGAGGAGCACGCCGACCTCGCGCGGGGGGTGGGCGATGCGGTGCAGTGGCCGCCCCCGGAAGTACGTGATCCCACGGCCCGGCTCGAGTTCGAGCATGAGCCGGAGGGCGGTGGTCTTGCCGGAGCCCGCGGAGCCGAGGAGAGCCGTCACGGCACCCGGCCGGGCCTCGAAGGTCAGATCGTCCACGGCGGGCGGGCGATCGCGGCGGGGGGTGCTGGTCAGTCCGATTGCCTGGAGCATCGCTTCTCTCGCGGTAGGGGACACCGCTCCGCGGCAGGGCGGCGCTACCGCAGCAAGATAACGCTACATTTCGGGCTTTCGGTGCAGGGTTGCCACCCGGGGGTGCCGGATGCGATCGCCCGTCAGACTTCGGGGCGCAGCATCGGCGGGTTGAGAAGGGTGGCCCCACCTGCCCGGAAGAGCTGGGCGGGGCGCCCGCCCTGACGGGTCGTGGTGCCACCGGCCGGAACGAGGAAGCCGGGCGTGCCGGTCACCTTCCGGTGGAAGTTGCGCGGGTCCAGGGCCACGCCCCAGACGGCCTCGTAGACGCGTCGCAGTTCTCCGACCGTGAACTCCGGCGGGCAGAAGGCAGTGGCGAGCGAGGAGTACTCGATCTTGGAGCGCGCCCGCTCCACCCCGTCGGCGAGGATCCGGGAGTGGTCGAAGGCCAGCGCGTCCGGACCTTCCCCGCCGACTCCGGCCCCGGCCCCGACTTCACCCCCGGCCTCTGATCCGATGCCGGCTCCGGTGTGGGTGCCTGCGCCGCCTCCGGCCGCCCCCGCGAGCGCGTCTGCGCCGAGCAGTTCCTCCACGGGAGCCCAGCGGGCGCTGTTCGCGTCCCCACCGGCTCTCGGCGCCGGAAGATCTGGTGCGAGGGCGAGGTGCGCGACGCTCACCACCCGCATGCGCGGGTCGCGGTCGGGCGCCCCGTACGTCGCGAGCTGTTCGAGATGCGCGCCGTTGCTCGGTACAGGAGTGGGAGCGGCCGGGTCATGGGCGCGGAGACCGGTCTCCTCGACCAGCTCGCGCGCCGCCGCCGCGCCGAGGTCCTCCTCCTCGCGCACGAAGCCCCCGGGCAGCGCCCAGCGCCCCTGGTACGGCGCTTCCCCTCTACGTACGACCAAGGTGCAGAGCGCATGGCGCCGCACGGTGAGCACGACCAGATCGACGGTGACGGCGAAGGGCGGAAAGGCCGACGGGTCGTAGGGAGGCATGCCGCGATCATAGTCGTCTTCCTGACGATAAACACGCCCCGCGGAAGCATCGGCAACCACTTCCTCACCGCGCCGCGAGGCTTCTCTCGTGTCTGCGCCCGGCATCCCGTCACACCCCCAGTTGAAGGCCCGCTGCGGCCTCCTCGACCATACCGAGACCGAGTCTGCCGACCCGCACGGCGAACGGCTCGCCCGCGACCACGAGACCCGAGAACCTGATCGCTCCCAGCGGGGCCGACCGCATCGGGTGCGTCGATACTGACCGGCCCGGCGCGTCGGGCCGGATTCCGGCGAGGGCGAGCAGGGCGTGCACCGCTCCGGCGGCCGCGACGGCCGCCGGCCTGCACGCGGCCGGGTGCGGCACGGGCCGTCCACCCGCCGTCCGCTGCTCCCCCGCGTACATCTCGGGCAGTCGATGGCCGAAGGTCTGCGCCGCGTCGAGCAACCCGGACAGGAGGGCCGCGGCCTCCTTCTCGTGGCCGGAGGCGGCGAGTCCGGCCACGGCGACCGCCGTCTCGTGCACCCGCACCGCCCCGGCCCGGTGGCCGAAGGGGTTGTAGCCCGGCTCCTTCGTGCCGAGACCGCGCAGGCCCCAGCCGGAGTCGAGGGCAGGGGTGCCCAGCAGTCTCGCCACCTGACCGGTCTCCGCCCCGTCCAGGAGGCCCTGGGCGTGCCGGCCGCCGCCGAGCAGTCCGGTGTCCAGCAGGTGTGCGGCCCAACCGCCCAGCTGGGGCCAGGTCCTGCCGTCGGGTGAGCGGGCGACGGCGGGGCGGCCCCCGGCCGGATCGCCGCGCCAGAACTCGCGGCGGAAGCACTCGCGCAGTCTCCCCGCCGATTCACGCAGCGCGTCTCCGCCGGGTCTGCCGCAGGCGTCGAGCAGGTCTGCGCCAAGGAGGGCCGCACGGTGCCCGTGCGCCTGGGTCTCGGCCCGCCAGGGTCCGGTGGGTCCCGGGTCCGGCACGAGCCCGCTTCCCCCCTCCACTCGGCGCAACCAGCCGAGGCAGCGTTCCGCCACCGGCAGGAGTTCCTCCAGGTCCGCGGACGGCAGCCCCCAGCGGCGGGCCTCGGCGAGCACCGTGGGAAAGGCAAGGGTGGACTCGATGCCCGTACAGCGGGGCGGGAGGAGCGGGCCCGCGTCCCTGAGCGGGCCGGCGATGCGTCCGGACTCGGGTCCGTCACCGGAGAGTTGGGTGCGGCCGAGGGCGCGCAGAGTGGTGGCGGCGAGCCGGGTGCCCAGAGGGAGCGCCATCCGCGCGGCCCAGAGCGCCTCCGCGGTGACCGATCCGCAGCGCCAGGGGACTCCCGCCGCGAGATGGACGTCGGCGGGGTGCCCGGGGTCGCGCTGGAGCAGGGCCCGCAGATCCTCGACGGACGTCCGCAGCAGTTCCCCAGGGCGCGGGTCATCACACTCGGCGCGGGCTTCCGCGAGCAGGTGCCCGCCGGGCCTTCCGGGGCCGGCCCCCGCGGTGGCGGGTCGGCCGGGCGAGTCACCTCGTATCCGCAGCTGGATCGTGAACGTGGCTCCGGGGGCCAGTTCCGCCTCCCAGCGCAGGACTCCGGCTGCCGCCAGGGCGTCCATGGGCGGCGGGTCCGCTGTGACGGCGACGGATCGCCCGTCGGCTCCGGTCCAGCGCAGACCGGTTCCGTGGACGGTCGCGGGCAGTTCTGGTCCGGGGCGGCCCGACGCCACAGCCCCCAGGTCCGCGAGATCCGTCCCCAGAGCGATTTCCACGGGGACCCGGAAGGGACGGACGGCGGCGCTCCGCAGGGTGATCCGCTCGGTTCCGTCGGCGCTCCGGGTGCGCTCGACGGTGATTCCGGGGTCGGGACCCGTTTCTCCTGGGACACGGAGGACTCCGAGGAAGACCGCCCGGTCCGCCGTCGCCATACGCCCCTGAAGGGCGACCGGCTCACGCCCCGCCACCCGCAGGAGGCATCTGGACAGAAGCCTTCTGCCCGCCGCGTACACGCCTTCGGGTCCCTCGCCGGTGAGCTGGCCGTGCTCGGCGCAGACGGCGAGGGCGGGCAGGGCAACGCAGAGGAGCGCGCTGTGCACCGAGGGAAGTTCCGCCGGGGGCGCCGCGCGGGGCGGCGCGGCGCCGGGGCCCGAAGGACGACCGGGCGGGAAACCGAGGAGATGACCGGTGGGGCGGCCGGGGGCCGGGGCGGGGCTGAGGGCCATGGCGGGTACGGGGTGCTCTCTGTGCGAACCGGGCGGCCGGCGGGGTGTCGGCGGGAGGGTTCGGACGACTCCGCCAGAGAGCTGAACGCGTTCGCGGGCGACCTGGTCACGGTCGTCACCGTCCGCTCCTGCTCCCGCCCGGCCCACCGGGCCTCGGGGCCCCGCTTCCCGGCCGCCCCGCGGCGGGCCCGCCGGGCCGCACTCCGGCCGTGGGCCGGCGCTCCCCGCCGGTCTGGCGGCCCGGCTTCCTGAGGGCCTGCCCGGTGCCCTGCGGGCGGTCGGTACGCATCCGGACGCGTCGGGTGGGTGACGGAGCGACCTCTTCCGGGACGGCCCGGGAGTCCCGTTCGGTCCGCAGGCAGGAGCGGAGGGATTCCGGGTCGAGTCCTTCGTTGCACGCCTGGTGGAGCAGCTGGGCGAACACGTACTCGGGGTCGGCGTCGAGGGCGAGTCCGAGGGCGACCCGGGCGGTGGGTTCGTCACCGGTGGACCAGGCGGTCCAGCCGGCCAGGGTGAGCGGGGCGGCGGCGTGCTCCTGGTAGGGGGTGACGCAGCGCCGGGCGAGTACCCGCCAGAGGCGCAGCGCGGCGGTGCCTTCCCAGCCCTCCATCCATTCGGCGGCGCGGTCCCGGGTGACGCGGTCCTGGAGGCCGAGGATCAGCGCGGCCGCCTCGTCGGTGCCGATCAGGGCGTCGTCAGCCCTGTCCCTCTCGGCCGTGCCGCCGGCGGCCTTCCCGGCGGTCACCGGTCCGGCCGGGCTCGGCGCGTCCTTCGCCCCGGTCGGACCCGTCCGGTTCTTCGGGTTGGCGAACCGACGGAGGATCTCGCGGGCGAGGCGGATCGTCGTCTCGCGGATCTCCTCCCGGCCCTTGCCTTCTGCGTCCTCCAGGATCCGGGGGACGATCGCGGCCGCGGTCTCGTCGAGTGCCGTGCGCTGCGGCTCCTCCCCGGGCCCTGGCGACGGCTTGAACCGGTTCTCCATGTCCCGGAGGGAGCCCCTCACCTGGACCCCGGCGTAGGTCGCGGCCGCCGCCATCACCGACGTGCCGCTGAGCGCGAGTGGCGTGCCGTCGGGCGGGCAGCAGCGGGAGTCGGGGCAGCAGTAGGAGAAGTAGAGGCCGTCGGAGATGCAGAGGGCCTCGTAGACGGGGATGTCGAGGGCGCCGCAGGCGGTGCGGAGTCGCTGGGCGAAGGGGCGGAGGCGCTCCATGACCCTGCTGCCCGTCTCGCCGGGTGCGGGGTCCTGGCAGAGGAAGACGACGATGCCGTCCGGTCGGGTGCCGTTCCTTGTGTCTCCCTCGACGAGACATTCGGCGAGGTGGTCGGCGGTGGACTCCCATTCGCCCGGCGAGCGGGGAATGCCGAGCCTGACCCGGCCGCCGAAGCGACCGCGCTCGCCGTGGAGGGCGACCAGGACGACGGAGTCGGTGGGGTGGAAGCCGAGCACGAACGGAAGGGCGTCGGCGAGTTCCGCCGGGCCGCGCAGGGTGATCTGCTGGGTACGGGAAGGTCCGCTGGTTTCGTGGTGATTCGCGTTCATGGTCAGGACGGTCTCGTGATCTCCCGAATTCCGAAACCCCTGTGGATAACTCCCGGAACGAGGCATCCGTCCGACCGTCGAGTTGTCCACAGGTTCGGTGCCTCGTTCGCGCGATGTCCGAGGCATCGGGTTGCATGGAGGCATGACCCACGCAGATCCGCTCGAAGACCGTGCCGCGCTCCGGACCGCCGCCGACGCCGTGCTTGCCCGTCTCGTCTCCGACCCGACGGGCAGGGCGAGACTGCGCGAGGACCAGTGGCGGGCCATCGAGGCTCTGGTCGCCGACCATCGCCGGGCCCTGGTGGTGCAGCGGACCGGCTGGGGCAAGTCGGCGGTCTACTTCGTCGCGACCTCGCTGCTCCGCGAGCGTGGCAGCGGCCCGACCGTGATCGTCTCCCCGCTGCTCGCCCTCATGCGCAACCAGGTGGAGGCGGCGGCCCGGGCGGGCATCCGCGCCCGGACGATCAACTCGTCGAACACGGAGGAGTGGGACACGGTCCAGGAGGAGGTGTCCGCCGGCGAGGTGGACGTGCTGCTGGTGAGCCCGGAGCGGCTCAACAATCCCGACTTCCGCGACCAGGTGCTTCCGCGCCTCGCCGCCGCGACCGGTCTGCTGGTGGTCGACGAGGCGCACTGCATCTCGGACTGGGGGCACGACTTCCGGCCCGACTACCGCAGGTTGCGCACGATGTTGGCCGATCTGCCGTCCGGAGTTCCGGTGCTGGCGACGACGGCGACGGCGAACGCGCGGGTGACGGCCGATGTGGCCGAACAGCTCGGTACGGGGGCGGGCACGGACGCGCTCGTGCTGCGGGGAGCGCTGGACCGGGAGAGCCTGAGTCTGGGCGTGGTCAGGCTGCCGGACGCCGCCCACCGTCTGGCCTGGCTGGCCGATCACCTCGGCGAGCTGCCGGGTTCCGGCATCATCTACACGCTCACGGTCGCCGCGGCGGACGAGGTCACGGCCTATCTGCGCCAGTGCGGGCACACGGTGTCCTCGTACACGGGCCGGACGGAGAACGCCGATCGGCAGCAGGCGGAGGACGACCTGCAGGCCAACCGGGTCAAGGCCCTCGTGGCGACCTCCGCTCTCGGCATGGGCTTCGACAAGCCGGACCTGGGCTTCGTGGTGCATCTCGGATCGCCGTCGTCCCCGATCGCCTACTACCAGCAGGTCGGCCGGGCCGGACGCGGGGTCGAGCACGCCGAGGTGCTGCTCCTGCCCGGTCAGGAGGACGAGGCGATCTGGCGGTACTTCGCCTCGGTCGCCTTCCCGCCGGAGGAGCAGGTGCGCCGCACCATCGACGTGCTCGCGCAGGCCGGGCGACCGTTGTCCCTGCCCGCCCTGGAGCCCTTGGTGGAGCTGCGCAGGACACGGCTGGAGACGATGCTCAAGGTCCTGGACGTGGACGGCGCTGTGCGACGGGTGAAGGGAGGCTGGGAGAGCACCGGCCGGCCCTGGGCGTACGACACCGAGCGGTACGCCTGGGTGGCGCGGCAGCGGGCCGCCGAGCAGCAGGCGATGCGCGACTACGCGGCGGCGACGGGCTGCCGGATGGAATTCCTGCGGCGCCAGCTGGACGACGAGGAGGCCGCTCCGTGCGGTCGCTGTGACAACTGCGCGGGCAGCCGATTCGATCCGAAGGTGTCCGACGCCGCGCTCGACGCCGCGAAGGGCGAGCTGGGCCGGCCGGGTGTGGAGGTCGAGCCCCGGAAGATGTGGCCGACGGGGCTGGCCGCGGTCGGGGTCGATCTGAAGGGCCGTATCCCGGTCGGTGAGCAGGCGTTCGGCGGACGGGCGCTGGGGCGGCTCTCGGACATCGGCTGGGGCAACCGGCTGCGTCCGCTGCTTTCCGACGGCGCGGCGGACGGGCGCGTTCCGGACGATGTCGTGCAGGCGGTCGTGGCAGTGCTCGCCGACTGGGCCAAGGGGCCCGGCGGCTGGGCCTCCGGGGCGCCGGACGCGCCGGCCAGACCCGCCGGTGTGGTCACGGTCGCCTCGCGTCGCAGGCCGCGGCTGGTGGGTTCGCTCGGGGAGCGGATCTCCGAGATCGGCCGGATGCCCCTGCTCGGCGCGGTGGAGTACGCGCCCGAGGCGGAGGAGGTGCGGCTGTCCCGGACCAACAGCGCCCAGCGGGTGATGGGGCTGCAGCGCTCACTGACGGTCTCCGCCGAGCTGGCCGGGCGGTTGACCGAGGCCGGGGGGCCGGTGCTTCTCGTCGACGACCTGTCCGACAGCGGCTGGACCCTGGCGGTGGCCGCACGGCTGCTGCGCCGGGCCGGAGCGGAAGGGGTGTTTCCGCTGGTGCTCGCCGTCCAAGGGTGAAACAGGAGGGGAAACGGGGAGTGAACAATGGGCAACTGGGCAGGGATATGAGAGGCATACCCACGCATTCCCGTCAGCGACCTCAATTGCTCGTTGCCGCCCACGCACGGGCCAGCAAGAATTGGGAAACCGCCCCGTACGGCCCGCCAGCGGTCCGGAAGGACTGTGCCGTGGTGCGCGCTCACCCGACCTTGCCCGCTTCGCGGGCGCGTATCCGAAGGGAGGACCGTGACCCTCGGATTCGCTCCGCCCACAGCCACCTCGCTCAGATCTTCGTCCGAGTCCGCCAGCCGCCTCGCTCGGATGCTCGAACCGGCCGAATGGGCCGCTGCGGGGGTTCCCCTGCTGCGCAATCCGCGTGAGGTCGTCAGCGGCCTCCACTCACGTCACACGCCCACGCCTTCCATGGCGGTCCTCGCGGTCCTCGACCACGAGGAACGACTGACCGCCAGCGCCTCGTTCGTCCGTCGCCCCGCGCCGGCGGACGGCTGGGAGTTCCGCAACGCGCTGCTCGCGCATCTGCGGCGGGTCATACCGCACGACCTCCGCAGACGGGCGCCGGTCAGGACTGCGGTCCTGCTGTACTGCCGTGAGGGGGACGAGCGTTGGACCGAGGAGGACGGAGCCTGGATGTGGGGGCTCCGGGATGCCTGCACTCTGCACGGACTCCGCTGCGGGGCGTACATCACGCTGACCCGAGGGGGCTGGCAGGTGCTCGGAGAGGGCCGAGGTGGCCGGCGTCCGAGCTCCGACTCACTTCCCCTGCCCCTCGGTGACGGGCCCGCGGAGCTCGGTCGGCTCACACCGCGAACCGCGAGCGGCGCGGCCGAGCCGCTGCGCCGGGCCGCCGCACGCTGATCGCGTGGGGCGACGTCGGCCCCCGCCGGACCCGGTCCGGTCCGGCGGAGGGGCGGTCGGTCAGACGCCCGCGCCTGCTCCGAGGAGCGTCGTGACGCGCTGCGGGTCACCGCAGACGACGAGGAGTGCACCCGCGAGGGCCCTCGCCGACGGCAGGGCCTTGGCGGCCGTCTCGTCGTCGCCGCCGTTGAGGGCGACGATCACCACGGGCCGGGCGGCGGCCCGCTCCAGCGCGGTGGCGTGCGCGAAGAACACGTCGTCGCCGGTCTCCTGCTGGGCCCAGTAGGCGGCCTCGCCGAAGGACAGCTCGTGCGTGGTCCAGGGGTGCGGGTCGCCGGTGGTGAGGACCAGGACCTCGCCGGGTGCCCGGCCGCTCTCCAGGAGCAGGTCCAGGGCCTCTTCGGCGGCATCGAGCGCACCGTCGACCGGGGCCGGGATCAGCTGGAGCTGCGGCGTGGACCGCTGGTCGGAACGATTTTCTGGGGTGCTCTCCGGAGTGGGCCCGGCACCGGGATGCGGGCTCTGAGCCGGCGCTGCGGGCCTGGCCGGACCGGGAACGGGGCGTCCGGGACGGGGAGAGGCCGCGGAACGCGGGCCGGGTACGGGACGGGGGGTCGACGCGGTGGCGCGGGGACCCTGGGCGCTCTCGTGAATCTGAGGCTCCTCGGGGATGAGAGGCATGGGTGGGTGTCTATCAAACGCCGCTGCGCGGAGCACCGGCGGGTGGGCACACATGTGCGCCCCGGTCGCGTGGCGGGCCATTCGGTCAGGCCCCGGCGACCGGAAGTTCAAAAGTCGAAGCCGAGTTGGCCCCCGCTCTCCAGCGCGGCCGCCTCCGCGGAGAGGCGGACCTTTTTGAGGTGGCTCCACCTGGGCATCGCGTCCAGGTACGACCAGGAGAGACGGTGGTGAGGGGTGGGCCCCAGCTCTTCCAGCGCCGCTTTGTGGACCGGCGAAGGGTAGCCCGCGTTGGCACCGAACGCGTACGCCGCGTACCCCCCGGACTCGGCCCCGAGCTCCGCCATGACCGCGTCCCTGCGGACCTTCGCGATGACGGAGGCGGCGGCCACGGCGATGCAGGACTGGTCGCCCTTGATCACCGTACGGACCTGCCAGGGGCTGCCGAGGTAGTCGTGCTTGCCGTCGAGGATCACGGCGTCGGGCCGTACGGGGAGGCCTTCGAGAGCCCGGACGGCCGCGAGCCTCAGGGCCGCGGTCATGCCGAGCTCGTCGATCTCCTGGGGAGAGGCGTCGCCGAGCGCGTAGGCCGTGACCCAGCGCTCCAGCTCCACGGCGAGCGCGGTACGGCGCTTGGGGGTGATCAGCTTGGAGTCGGTGAGGCCTTCGGGGGGCCTGCGGAGACCGGTGACGGCCGCGCACACGGTGACCGGGCCGGCCCACGCCCCGCGTCCGACCTCGTCGACTCCGGCGACGATCCTGGCGCCGGTGGTGGCTCGGAGCGATCGCTCGACGGTGTGGGTGGGTGCTTCGTACGGCATGGCGCCTGACAGGTTACGCCGCTCGGCACGGGGTGCGGTACCCGGTTTCCCCTCGGGCGCCCGTGGGGCCTTCGCGGCGCGGTCGCCGAGGGTACGGCGACCGCGTCTCGGGGCGGTCCCGCCGGGGTCAGGCGCGCAGCAGCGGCACCATGATCCGGTCGATCAGATCGGCGATCTCACCGTCCGACCATTCGCTTGCGCACACTTTCGATCGGTACATCATCATGGCGGGGATGACATCGAGGACCAGGTCGTCATTGGCGTCGGCCCGCACCTCACCCCTTGCCACCCCTTGCTTTACAACATCCCTGAAGAGGCGGGCGGAGGGCTCGGTCACCCCGGTGACGATCAGCTCATGGAACCGCTCAGCGGATTCTGCATCGCATTCGTGAAGTACGGCGCGAAGCGCGAAGCCGGGCTTGGAGTACATGACGTCACGGACCCGGCGGCACAGTTCGTACAGGTCCTCGCGCACGCTGCCGAGGTCCGGCGCCTTCCCCAGCGCCGGCAGTCCGGCCCGGAGGGCGTCCGCGACGAGGTCTTCCTTGGACGGCCAGCGACGGTACACCGCGGCTTTACCCGTCTGCGCGCCGACCGCGACACCCTCCATGGTCAGACCGTTCCATCCGACGCTGCTCAGCTGTTCCAGCGCGGCCTCCAGGATGGCCCGCTCGAGTACGGGTCCGCGGCGTCGCAGCGACACCCCCGCCGGCCGGGCGGCGGCCGCGGAGTGCGAAGTAACCATCAGGATCTCTCCGTTGAGGCGAATCGTGTCGTCGGCGGTGCACAGTGAACGGTTGCGTTCACTGTGGGGGACTCACTACCGTGATGGACAGTGAACGGGTGCGTTCACTAATTCTTCCGTGGGGGATCCATAGTGACAACTTCTCCGGTGGACACACAGACCAAGGACGGGCCAGCGCGCGCCGGAGGCCGACCGGGTATCGCCCTGGCCGTCATCGCCACCTGCCAGCTGATGGTCGTTCTCGACGCCACCATCGTGAACATCGCGCTGCCGCACATCCAGGACGCGCTCTCCTTCTCCACCACCGACCTGTCGTGGGTGCTCAGCGCCTACACGCTCACCTTCGGTGGCCTGCTGCTCCTCGGCGGACGTGCGGGGGACATCCTGGGCCGCCGCCGGGTGTTCATGACCGGCATCCTGCTCTTCACCTTCGCCTCGCTCCTCGGAGGCTTCGCCCAGGAGCCCTGGCAGTTGCTCGCGGCGCGGGCCCTCCAGGGGGTGGGCGGCGCCATCGCCTCGCCCACCTCGCTCGCGCTGATCACGACGACGTTCCCCGAAGGACCCGAGCGCAACCGGGCATTCGGTGTGTTCGCCGCCGTATCCGCCGGTGGCGGCGCGGTCGGTCTGCTCGCCGGCGGCATGCTCACGGAGTGGCTCGACTGGCGTTGGGTCTTCTTCGTCAACGTTCCGATCGGCCTGCTGATCGCGTTCCTCACCCCGCGCTACATCACGGAGTCCCAGCGCCACCCGGGCCGGTTCGACATCGTGGGCGCCGCCACCTCGACGCTCGGCATGGCCGCCCTGGTCTACGGGTTCATCCGGGCGTCCGAGAGCGGCTGGAAGGACGAGCTGACCATCGGCTCCTTCGTCGCGGCGGCCCTCCTTCTCGTGGCGTTCGCGCTCGTGGAGTCGCGTGCCAAGGAACCGATCACGCCGCTCCGGATGTTCGCCGACCGCAACCGCTCGGGCACGTACGTGATCATGCTCAGCCTGGCGGCCGCCATGTTCGGCATGTTCTTCTTCATCGTGCTCTGGGTTCAGGGCGTCCTGGGGTACACACCGATCCGCTCCGGGCTCGCGTTCCTGCCCGTCACGCTGGCGATCGGCTCCGGCGCGGCACTCGCGCAAAAGATGCTGCCGGTCCTGGGGCCCAAGCCGTTCATGGTGAGCGGTGCGGCGATCACCGGCACCGGCCTGTTCTGGCTGTCGTTCATCTCGTCAGACAGCTCCTATGCGGGCGGCGTCCTCGGCCCGATGGTCCTGTTCGGCTTCGGCATGGGCCTCAATTTCGTGACGCTCACGCTCACGGCCGTCTCCGGTGTGGCCCAGCACGAGGCGGGCGCCGCGTCGGGCCTGCTCAACGCCACGCAGCAGGTGGGCGGTTCGCTCGGCCTGTCCATCCTGGTCACGGTCTTCGGTACCGCCAGCCGCGAGGAGGGTGAGAAGCAGCTGCCGGACTTCCTGGCGAACTCCACGCCCGAGCAGCAGGCCGAGGCCCTGAAGACCAAGGAACTGCCCGCGCCCTGGAGCCACGAGGTTCTCACCTCCGGCATCTCCTCGGCCTTCACGGCCGGCGTCGCGATGGTAGTGATCGCGCTGCTCACTGCCGCCCTGGTGATCCGGGTCCGCAAGAGCGACCTGGAAGCACTCAGCGGTCGCGCCGAGGCCGGCGGACCGGTGGCCTGAGGACGAAGGGTCCGAGGGCCGGCCGTCCGTCCCGGACCCGGTGGCCCGAGAGCGGGTCGCCCGAGAGGGCGTCGACGGCCCCCGAACCCCTCACCGGGTCCGGGGGCCGCCGCGCCGCCTCAGGCCACCTCGACCGGAACCCACTCGGGAAGGTCCTCGGTCTGCCGCAGCCAGTCCGCCGGCGGCGCGCCGTTCGTCGCGGAGGCCACGACGCCCCCGGCAATGGCACAGGTCGTGTCGACGTCACCGCCGACCTGCGCGGTCGTCCAGAACACCCGCTCGTAGTCGCCGAGGCCACGCGCCGCCGACCAGAGCGCGAAGGGCACCGTGTCGTGTGCGCTGGTCCGGCGGCCACTGCCGAGGACCGCGGCGACCGTGCCCGCGTCGCCGTAGTCGAGCATGTCGCGCGCCCGGCGCAGCCCCGCCCCCACCGCACTGCGGGGCACGAGGGCGATGACCCCGTCGAGCAGCGCCTCGGGCGTGGGCGGTCCTGCGAGGTCGGCGGCCAGAGCCGCGGCGGCTGCCACCGCCATCGCGCCGACCACGGCCTCGCGGTGCTGGTGGGTCGTGTACGCGGAGATCTCGGCCTGGTGCGTCGCCTGCTCCGGGTCGTCCGCGTACCAGGCTCCGAGCGGGGCGATCCGCATGGCGGCGCCGTTGCCCCAGGAACCCTGGCCCTGGAAGAGCGCGGCGGCCAGCTCCCGCCAGTCGCCGCCTTCCCGGATGAGCCGGAGCATGCGGTTGACCGCGGGGCCGTAGCCCCGGTCGAAGTCGTGGTGCCGGGCGAAGGACATGGCCAGGGCGTCCTGGTCGATCCGGTGGTGGGCGGCGAGGACCGCGAGGACGGAGCAGGCCATCTCGGTGTCGTCGGTCCACTGCCAGGGGCCGTCGGGCAGCTCGCGCCGCTTCAGCAGGGGATAGTGGGCGGGGACGAAGAACTGGGAGCCCAGGGCGTCTCCCACGGACAGCCCGCGCAGGCTGGCCAGGGCGCGGTCGAAGCGCCGGTCGAATGCGGAGTCAGCGGTCATCGGTCTGCCACTCTATCCGGTGGGGCCGTACGGTTCCGGGGTACGCCAGCGTTCGAACGGCCTGTCCAGGCGGTATCGCCCGTCCTCACCGAGCAGGAGGACGCGGGTCTCGGCGTTGCCGGGGTTCGAGAGCGACTCGAAGTCCGCGACCGTCCAGTGGAACCAGCGCATGCAGAACAGGCGCATGGTCAGCCCATGGGTGACGAGCAGGACGTTGGGCGGATGGTCGGGCGCCTCGAAACTGCGGTACAGGCTCTCCAGGAACGCCCCGACCCGGTCGTAGACGTCCGCCCCGGACTCGCCCTGGGCGAAGCGATAGAAGAAGTGCCCGTAGGCGTCCCGATAGGCCTTCTGCAGGCGCACGTCCTCCCGCTCCTGCCAGTTGCCCCAGTCCTGCTCCCGCAGTCGCGGTTCCTCGCGTACGCGCACCTGATCGGCGGGCAACCGGAAGGCCCGGAGCGTCTCGTGGGTGCGACGGTACGGCGAGACGTAGACGCTGACCGTCTCGTCCCCGAAGAGTTCGCGCAGCCGCTCCCCCGTCTCCTCCGCCTGCTCCCAGCCGGTCCCGGTGAGCCGCAGCGCGTGGTCGGGCTCCCGTTCGTACACCGTGTCATCGACATTGCCCTCGGACTCTCCGTGCCGTACGAGGACGATGCGCCGCGGTCGTGCCATACCCAGACCCTAGATCGCCGGTCCCGGGCAGGCTCAGCCGAGGAGGCGTCCGGAGTCCATCCGGCGTATCCGCCCGGTGAAGCGGCGGCGCAGGGCACGGTCGTGCGAGACGACCACGAGGGCCCCCTTCCACTGTTCCAGGGCCTCTTCCAGTTCCTCAACGAGCCCCGGCGCCAGGTGGTTGCCCGGCTCGTCGAGCAGCAGGAGATCGGCGGGCCTGGCCAGGATCCGGGCGAGTGCCAGCCGACGGAACTGGCCTGCGGAGAGCCCGCCGACCGGCACGCTCAGGTCGGCCGGCCGGAACAGTCCGTATGAGAGGAGCAGTTCGGCCTGCTCGTCCTCGGGTATGCCGAGCCCCCGCCCGAACGAGGCGAGCAGCCGTTCCTCCGGGCGTCGTACGGTCGTGTCCTGGGCCAGGTACCCGATGCGTCCGGTCCGCCGGACGTCTCCCGCGTCGGGGCGGACGGCCCCGGCGATGACCTTGAGCAGCGTGGACTTCCCTGCGCCGTTGCCTCCGTGGACGAGCAGCCGCTCCCCCGCTCCGACGGTGAGCGTCTCAACGGCGAGTCGGTCGGCGACCCGCACCCCGGCGAGGGTGACGAGCGCCCCCTCGGCGGCGCCGGCGAGGGGCCTGGCGGTGAAGGAGAGGGGTGGCGGCGGCTGGGGAACGGGCTTCTCCCGGAGTCTCCTCAACCGCTCCCCGGCATTGCGGACGCGCCCGGAGACAGAGGCCTGGACGCGCCCGGCGGCCCGGTCGAAGGCCATCTTGTTGTTGTCCTTCATCTCCCTTCCGGGTGCGACACCGCGGGCCATGGTCGCCGCGTACGTCTCCAGGCGCTCCGCCTCCGCGCACCACTCCTCGTACGCCTCGTCCCATCGCCGCCGGGCGGCTTCCCGCGCCGCGCGGTAGCCGGTATACCCGTCGCCGTACCGGACGAGGGCCCGGCGGTCACCGTCCACCTCGACGATCGCGGTGGCGATCCGCTCCAGGAAGGTCCGGTCGTGCGAGACGGCCACCACGGTGCCTCGGTGCGCCAGGAGCGCCCCCTCCAGCCAGTCGAGCGCGGACCCGTCGAGGTGGTTGGTCGGTTCGTCGAGGAGAAGCACCTCGGGGCCCGCCGCTATCGCGCAGGCGATGCCGAGTCGGGCCTGCTCGCCGCCCGAGAGGCTGCCGAGCCGGCGCTCCCGGCCCGCCCTGGCGAGGCCGAGTCCGTACAGCGCTTTGTCGACTCGGGCATCCGCCTCGTACCCGCCCCGCGACTCGTAGGCGGTGAGGAGTTCGCCGTAGGCGGCGAGTTCAGCCTCGCTCGCCCGGTCGAGTCCCGCTTCGAGTGCGCGCAGCCGCCGCTCCATGGAGCGGATGTCGGTGAGCGCGATGTCGACGGCGTCGCCGACGGTGGCCTCGGGCGGCAGCTCCGGGGTCTGCGCGAGCATCCGCACTCCGCCTTCGGCGAGTGCGACGACTCTGCCCTCGTCGGGCTGCTCCGCCCCGGCGAGGAGGCGCAGCAGGGTCGACTTGCCCGCGCCGTTCTCCCCCACGATCCCGATCCGCTCTCCGGGGCGCACGGAGAGCGAGACCTGGTCGAGGAGAAGTCGGTCGCCGCGGGTCACGACGACGTCGTGCAGGGAGATCTGAGTCGGCAAGGGCGCCTCCATGAAGAGAGAAAGGGTTAAACGCAACCTGGATCGCATTAACGCGAGTGTGGCACACTCGATCACCTAACGCAACAGGAGTAGCAGTTGAATGACTCGTCCGAGAATCTCCCCGCCCCGGCCCCCGGCAGCACCCGCCCCGGCGGGCGGACCGCTCGCACCCGGGCCGCCGTGTGCGACGCCGTCCTGACCGGCCTGTCGGAGCACGGCTACCCCGCACTCACCGTGGAATACGTGGCGGAACATTCCGGGGTCCACAAGACGACGCTCTACCGCCGCTGGGGCAGCGTCGAAGGACTTCTCGCCGACGCGCTCGACCTGGCCGGCGAGGACACCTGGACGCCACCGGACACCGGCAGCCTCGCGGGGGATCTGCGCGCCCTCGCGCGCGAGGTCGTCGACGCGTTCGGCGATCCCGCCCGGGCCGCCGCACCGACCGCGTTCGTCGGCGCCGCGTTCCAGTCGCCACGGGCCGCCGAGGCCCTCCGCGCCTTCTACACCGAGCGTTTCCGTCGCTGCGAGAGCGTCGTCAGCCGCGCCGTGGACCGCGGCGAGGCGCCTCGGGGCACCGACCCGGGCGCGGTCGTCCGGGCCGTCTCGGCACCCTTGTTCCTACGGCTGTTCGTCACCCGCGAGCCGATCGACGGCGCGCTCGCGGACCAGTCGGCGCGGGCGGCGTGCGCGGGGATCGACGCGGGCGCCTACATCCCCGCGTAGGAGGGCTCAGACGGTCCAGCCCGATTCGAGCTGCACCACGTCGCCGGCGAGCGCCGCGACGTCCGCCGCGGTACGGGCCCGCAGGCCGAGCCGCTCGATGCGCTCCACCCGGTACTTTCCGTGTTCCGCCGCGGACTTCCACATCGACAGCACCAGGAACTCGCTGCCGGGCGCCTCTCCGAACAGGCCCCGCAGCATGCCCGGGGACCCGGCCATCGCCGGGTTCCACACCTTCTCCTGCATGAGCGCGAAGTGCTCGGCACGGTCCTCGTGGACACGACAGTGCGCCACCCGTGCCACGTCGGCGTCGGTGAACCGCGGCTCGAACCCCGTCTTCACGTCGAAGCGGTGGTCGAACAGCTTGACCTGGGCGTCCTTGAACGTGCCCGCCTGCGTTGCCGCGAGCCGGTCGTGCGAGCGCGCCATGAACGAGTCGTAGAACGCCCGGCTCTCCCAGAACGCGAAGATATGGGCGACGTCCGGACGAGCCCGGCTCCACCCGCCGCCCTGGCCCCGGAATCCCGGCTCACCGAGCAGCCCCGCCCATTTCCGCTGCCCCCGCTCGAACCCTCGACGGTCCGTCACGGTGCAGCGAATCCACTTGACCAGCACCGCGCCATCGTACGGGGCGGACGACCGCCCCGGCAGACCCCGTGAGCCCCCGTCAGGCGTCCGCCGGATACAGTCGCTCCAGCCCCGCGCGCTCCGCTTCGTCCAGTTCAATCCCGAAATCGGCCGCCAGGACGGCGGTCAACTCACCTGCTTTCACGACCCGTTCCTCGGTGGTGCCGTCGTCCCGAACGATCGAGAGGGTCTCGCGCACCAGTGCCCTGCGGGCGTCGGCCCCTGGCTTCTGGGCCACGACCTGGCCGAGGAAGCGCGACCGCGGATGGCTGGAGCTGTAGTGGTTCATGACGGTGAAGTCGCCCGGGTAGAGGCTCTGTGGGGCGAACGCGTACAGATCGATCCACCCCTCCGCCCGTAGGGAACGCAGTACATGAACGCCCTCGCCCTCGACACCGATCCCGAAGGTCCAGCCGCTCTGCTCGACACGGACGCCGTCCCGCAGGGGTACCGGTTCCAGCGGCCCCTGCCAGCCGAACCCGACGTCGGCGAGCCACTGTTCGCCCTCGATCGTGACGACGAGCAGCGCGTGCGTGACGGGCGGCAGCGACGTGCCCCGCGACCGGTTGCGGGCCCCTCGCGCGGACACCGTGAACCCGATCCGTTCGAGGGCGGCCGCGAACAGGGAGTTCTGCTCGTAGCAGTAGCCGCCCCGTCGGCGCTCGACGAGTTTGGCCTGGAGACTCTTCAGGTCCAGGGGAACCGGCCGTCCGAGGGCCACGTCGAGGTTCTCGAACGGAACGGCTCCGACGTGCGCCCGGTGAAGGTCCGTCAACGTCCGGAGATCAGGGGTGAGTTCTCCGTCACGTCCGGGCTCGTATCCGATTCGAGCCAGATATGCGTCGAGATCCAGCTCGTCACCGCTCCACACGCGATTCTCCCCCTCAACCCCCGGGTCCACTGTCGGAGCCCCATGACACCATGAGTGATCAGCCCAGGACCACGGGCTTTCGAGCGGGTCGACGGTACGACGCGAGGCGTGCGCGGGGGCGTACGCGGAGAGGGGAAGCACCATGAGCGGACTCAGCAAAGGGGTCGGACGGGTCGAGGTGGCGCTCAAGTGGGACCCCGCGCCGGCCGGGGCACCCGCCCACGACCTGGACCTCGTCGCCGGCGTCTTCACGGCGGACGACCCGACCGGAGCACCGGACCAGCTGGTGCACTTCGGCAGTCGCTCCCCCGACGGCACCATCACGCTCCACCGGGACAGCCGTACGGGGCAGGGATTCGGCTACGACGAGGCTATGACCCTCGAACTGGACCGGCTGGCACCGCGCTACGCGCGCGTGGTGGTGGGCGTCGCCATACAACAGGGCGGCGGGCGGCGGGCCTTCGGCGACATTGCGAACACGGGCATACGGATCCGCGAGGGCTACGACGACCTGCTGGTCCACGACTTCGCGGACGTCCCTGACGCGCTGTCGGCGACGGTCGTCGAGTTCGTACGCCACGACGCCGACGGGTGGACGTACCACCCTCTCAGTCACGGCTTCGACGCGGACCCTCAAGCCTTCGCCGCACTGCTCGGCTCCGTACGCCCCTGACGCTCCCGGAGACGTCCTGACGCGTCGTGACGTCTCCGGAAACGACGTAGGGGACCGGCCCGAGGCCGGTCCCCTACGTGAGGTGCCGTTTCAGTCACCCGAAGGGACCGCGCCGGAGGTCACCCCCGGCGCCGTCCCGTCCGGTGTCAGCTGCAGCCGCTGGTCGAGCCGCAGCCCTCGCAGATGTAGCAGGAGCCGGCGCGCTGCATCTTGGTGCCGCAGGAGAAGCAGAGCGGGGCGTCGGCGCTGATGCCGAGCTGCATCTCGACGAGCTCCGCCGAGGTGTGCGCCTGCTTCGGGGCCGGAACCTCGGTCTTCGGCGCCGGGGTGGCGACGGCCTTCAACTCCTGGGCGCGGGGCGCCGACTGGGCGAGGGTCTCGATGTCGACCTCGTCCTCCTCGGACTGCTCGTACGAGCCGGTGTCCAGGTGGCGCTGACGCTCCTCGGCCGAGTGGATGCCGAGGGCGGAGCGGGTCTCGAAGGGCAGGAAGTCGAGCGCCAGGCGACGGAAGATGTAGTCGACGATCGACTGCGCCATCCGCACGTCCGGGTCGTCCGTCATGCCGGCCGGCTCGAAGCGCATGTTGGTGAACTTCGAGACGTACGTCTCCAGCGGGACGCCGTACTGCAGACCGACGGAGACGGCGATGGAGAAGGCGTCCATCATGCCGGCGAGCGTCGAACCCTGCTTGGACATCTTGAGGAAGACCTCGCCGAGACCGTCGTCCGGGTAGGAGTTGGCGGTCATGTAGCCCTCGGCGCCACCGACGGTGAAGGAGGTGGTGATCCCCGGACGGCCCTTGGGCAGACGCTTGCGGACCGGGCGGTACTCGACGACCTTCTCGACGGCCTCGCGGATCGTCGCCTCGGACTTCGCGGTGACCTCGGCCTTCTCGTTCTCCTTCTTCTTGGCGGAGAGCGGCTGGCCGACCTTGCAGTTATCGCGGTAGATCGCGAGCGCCTTGACGCCCATCTTCCAGGCCTCGAAGTAGACCTCCTCGACGTCCTCGACCGTGGCCGTCTCCGGCAGGTTCACGGTCTTGGAGAGGGCGCCCGAGATCCACGGCTGGATGGCGGCCATCATGCGGACGTGGCCCATCGCGGAGATGGAGCGCTCGCCCATGGCGCAGTCGAAGACCTCGTAGTGCTCGGTCTTCAGGCCGGGGGCGTCGATCACATTGCCGTTCTCGGCGATGTGGGCGACGATCGCCTCGATCTGCTCCTCCTGGTAACCCAGGCGGCGCAGGGCCTGCGGGACGGTGCCGTTGACGATCTGCATCGAGCCGCCGCCGACCAGCTTCTTGAACTTGACCAGGGCGAGGTCGGGCTCGAGGCCGGTGGTGTCGCAGGACATCGCGAGACCGATGGTGCCGGTCGGGGCGATGACCGAGGCCTGGGCGTTGCGGAAGCCGTTCTTGGCGCCGAGGCGGATCACGTCCTGCCAGGCCTCCGTGGCGGCGGCCCAGATCGGCGAGTCGAGGTCGTCCACGCGGACGGCCTTGGTGTTCTCGTCGGCGTGCTGCTGCATGACGCGCTGGTGCGGCTCGGCGTTGCGGGCGTAGCCGTCGTACGCGCCGACGACCGCGGCGAGCTCGGCGGAGCGCTTGTACGAGGTGCCGGTCATCAGGGAGGAGATGGCGCCGGCGAGGGCGCGGCCGCCGTCGGAGTCGTACGCGTGGCCGGTCGCCATCAGCAGGGCGCCGAGGTTGGCGTAGCCGATGCCGAGCTGGCGGAAGGCGCGGGTGTTCTCGCCGATCTTCTCGGTGGGGAAGTCGGCGAAGCAGATGGAGATGTCCATCGCGGTGATGACGAGCTCGACGACCTTGGCGAAGCGCTCGACGTCGAAGGACTGGGTGCCCTTGCCGTCGTCCTTGAGGAACTTCATCAGGTTCAGCGAGGCGAGGTTGCAGGACGTGTTGTCCAGGTGCATGTACTCGCTGCACGGGTTCGAGCCGTTGATGCGGCCGGACTCGGGGCAGGTGTGCCAGTGGTTGATCGTGTCGTCGTACTGGATGCCCGGGTCGGCGCAGGCCCACGCGGCCTCGGCCATCTTGCGGAAGAGCGACTTGGCGTCGACCTCCTCGATGACCTCGCCGGTCATACGGGAGGTGAGGCCGAACTTCCCGCCGGACTCGACGGCCTTCATGAACGTGTCGTTCACGCGGACCGAGTTGTTGGCGTTCTGGTACTGGACGGACGTGATGTCGTCGCCGCCCAGGTCCATGTCGAAGCCCGCGTCACGGAGGGCGCGGATCTTCTCCTCCTCCTTGACCTTGGTCTCGATGAAGTTCTCGATGTCGGGGTGGTCGACGTCGAGGATGACCATCTTGGCCGCGCGACGGGTCGCACCGCCCGACTTGATCGTTCCCGCGGAGGCGTCGGCACCACGCATGAAGGAGACCGGTCCGGAGGCGTTGCCGCCGGAGGAGAGCAGCTCCTTGGAGGAGCGGATACGGGAGAGGTTCAGGCCGGCGCCGGAGCCGCCCTTGAAGATCATGCCCTCTTCCTTGTACCAGTCGAGGATGGACTCCATGGAGTCGTCGACGGACAGGATGAAGCAGGCGGAGACCTGCTGGGGCTGGGGCGTGCCGACGTTGAACCAGACCGGCGAGTTGAAGCTGAAGATCTGGTGCAGGAGGGCGTAGGCCAGCTCGTGCTCGAAGATCTCGGCGTCGGCGGGCGAGGTGAAGTAGCCGTGCTCCTCGCCGGCCTTCGTGTACGTCTTCACGATCCGGTCGATGAGCTGCTTGAGACCGGTCTCGCGCTGCGGGGTGCCGACCGCCCCGCGGAAGTACTTGCTGGTGACGATGTTGACCGCGTTCACCGACCAGAAGTCGGGGAACTCGACGCCACGCTGCTCGAAGTTGATCGAGCCGTCGCGCCAGTTGGTCATGACGACGTCACGGCGCTCCCAGGCCACCTCGTCGTACGGATGCACGCCGGGGGTGGTGTGGATGCGCTCGATGCGCAGGCCCTTGCCCGCAGCCTTCGTCCCCTTGGAACGAGAACCACGTGCCGGACCGCTCGCCGTCTCTGTCATGCCGCCTCCCATATACGGGCAAAACACACTTTGGCGCCCAGATAGTCCCAGGGCACCGTCTTCTGTACGTCGTTCTGTACTGCTGCCACAAGCGCCACAGAGGTCGCTCGGGGCACGTCTGCCGGGCCGCTTCGGCGGCCGGTCGCCGGAACCTGTCGGCCCGGACCGCCGGATCAGTCGGCGGGGGTGGCGGGAACGGGGACCTCGGGGGTCGCTCCGGTCCCACGGTTCTCAGCGGGAGGCCGCACGCGGAGTTCCACGATGGCGGCCTCGAAATCTTCGAGGCTGTCGAAAGCCTTGTACACGGACGCGAAGCGCAGGTACGCGACGAGATCGAGCTCCTGCAGGGGTCCGAGGATGGCCAGGCCCACGTCGTGGGTGGTCAGCTCGGCGCTGCCGGTGGCGCGCACCGCCTCCTCGACCCGCTGGCCGAGCTTGGCGAGGGCGTCCTCGGTGACCGGTCGCCCCTGGCACGCCTTGCGCACACCGGAGATGACCTTGGTACGACTGAAGGGCTCGGTGACTCCGGACCGCTTCACCACCATGAGCGAGCACGTCTCGACCGTCGTGAAACGACGGGAGCAGTCGGGGCACTGGCGACGACGCCGGATCGACGTCCCGTCGTCGGTGGTGCGACTGTCGACGACGCGGCTGTCGGGGTGCCTGCAGAAGGGGCAGTGCATTGGTTCCGACCCTCCTTCATGGCACGACTGGTGAACCTCACCGGGCCCCCGAGGGCCCTGCGAAGCGACCACCAGCATAGGTGATGCGAGGACCCCCGAGAGACCGGGGACCACTACCCCTGGGTGGCCGAAGACATACAACCACTAGATCTTGGGTTGTGGGCGATTCCGGACCCTGCGCGTGTCGCGGCGCGGCGGCTCCCATGTTTCAGGGCTTCCGGGTGCGACACTGGGCGGGCGCACCGGATCCCGCGACCCAGCGGCGAGGTTACCGTAATGACCGAATTGGGTCGGCGGGGTGAGAGTGCTCATACACCCCCCTAGGTACAGGCGTAAGGCAATCTGCGAATTTTCACTCGAACGTGTGTTTGGCGCAACCTTTCGAAAGCTACTACCGTTGTGCCAGCGAGGGAGACCATTCGAGAGGGGCCGACGACGTGACCACCACCGCAGACAGTGCCACCATCACCGCCCAGGACCGCTCCCAGGGCCGACTCGAGCCGGTGCATGCCATGAATGACATCAGCATGAACGGCGAGGACCCCGGGCGACCCGCCCGCGCCCTTCCCGGACGACCTCCAGGCATCAGGGCGGACAGCTCCGGCCTCACCGACCGCCAGCGCAGGGTCATCGAAGTCATCCGCGACTCGGTCCAGCGGCGGGGATACCCGCCGTCGATGCGCGAGATCGGGCAGGCGGTGGGCCTCTCCAGCACCTCCTCGGTCGCACACCAGCTCATGGCGCTCGAGCGCAAGGGCTTCCTGCGCCGTGACCCGCACCGGCCCCGCGCGTACGAGGTCCGTGGATCCGACCAGCCGAGCACCCAGCCGACCGACACCACGGGCAAGCCCGCCGCGTCGTACGTCCCGCTGGTCGGCCGCATCGCCGCCGGCGGTCCGATCCTCGCCGAGGAATCCGTCGAGGATGTCTTCCCCCTTCCCCGCCAGCTGGTCGGCGACGGCGAGCTGTTCGTCCTCAAGGTCGTCGGCGACTCGATGATCGAAGCCGCCATCTGTGACGGCGACTGGGTCACCGTCCGCCGTCAGCCCGTCGCGGAGAACGGCGACATCGTCGCCGCCATGCTCGACGGCGAGGCCACGGTGAAGCGCTTCAAGCGCGAGGACGGTCACGTGTGGCTGCTCCCGCACAACGCCGCGTACCAGCCGATCCCCGGCGACGAGGCCACCATCCTCGGCAAGGTCGTGGCAGTCCTCCGGCGGGTATGACCCACCTCGCCGGCTCTGACCGGGCCCCTGGACCCACTGCGCCGGTCCAGGGGCCCTGCCGTGTCCGGAGAAGGCGGTCGCGCGAACACGGCCGTACACGAAGGAGCCCCGGGGTGTCCCGGGGCTCCTTCGTTCGCTTACGGCTCAGGTCCCCTACGCCTTCGACGCCGCGTCGATCGCCGCCAGCGACTTCCGTACCTGATTGCGGTCCGTCGTGTACCAGAAGTCGGGCAGCGAGGCCTTGAGGTAGCTGCCGTACCGTGCGGTGGCCAGCCTCGGGTCGAGCACCGCCACGACACCCCGGTCCCCCGTGGCCCGTACGAGCCGGCCGGCGCCCTGGGCCATCAGCAGCGCCGCGTGCGTCGCCGCGACCGCCATGAAGCCGTTGCCTCCGGCCTCCTCCACGGCCTTCTGCCGGGCGCTCATCAGCGGGTCGTCCGGGCGCGGGAACGGGATCTTGTCCATGACGACCAGCTGACAGCTGGGGCCGGGAACGTCCACGCCCTGCCAGAGCGACAGCGTGCCGAAGAGACAGGTCTTCGGGTCGGCGGCGAAGTTCTTGATCAGCTCACCCAGCGTGTCCTCGCCCTGGAGCAGGATCGGCAGCTCCGGAACCCGGGTCCGCAGTTCCTCGGCCGCCAGCTGCGCCGCGCGCATGGAGGAGAAGAGACCGAGCGTCCGTCCGCCGGCCGACTGCATCAGCTCGGTCAGCTCGTCGAGCATGTCGCCGCGGTCCCCGTCCCGCGCGGGGCGGGACAGGTGCTTGGCGACGTACAGGATGCCCTGCTTGGGATAGTCGAACGGGGAGCCGACGTCGATGCCCTTCCAGACGGGCAGGTCGTCGCCCGTGGTGCCCTCCGGGGCCAGCCCGAGCGAGGCACCGACGCCGTTGAAGTCGCCGCCCAGCTTGAGCGTGGCCGAGGCCAGCACCACGGAGCGCTCCGTGAAGAGCTTCTCCCGCAGCAGGCCCGACACGCTGAGCGGCGCGACCCGCAGCGAGGCGCCGAAACGGTCGTGGCGCTCGTACCAGACGACGTCGTACTCGGAGCCCTGGGTGATCCGCTCCGCCACTCCGTGGACTGTCTCCACCGAGGCCATGGCCTGCTTGCGCACGGCGTCCTCGTCCTGCACGGACCGGTCCCGGGTGGAACCCAGGGCCGTGATCACCGCGCGGGCCGCGTCACGCAGCGCCATCAGCGCGTACGCGAGGTCTTCCGGGACCTCCTCAAGGCGCCCCGGAAGGGCCAGCTCCATCACCCGCTCGAAACCCTCGGCCGCGGTCTGCAACTGGTCGGCGACCTTCTCGTCGACCAGCTTGGCGCAGCGCCGCACGGCGCGGTTGACCTGACCGGGGGTGAGCTCGCCGGTGGCGACGCCGGTGACCCGGGACACCAGCTCGTGGGCCTCGTCGACGATCAGCACCTCGTGCTGCGGCAGCACCGGGGCGCCCTCGATGGCGTCGATGGCGAGCAGGGCGTGGTTGGTGACGACGACATCGGCCAGCTTGGCGCGCTCCCGGGCCGCCTCGGCGAAGCACTCCGGCCCGTACGCGCACTTGGTGGCGCCGAGGCACTCCCGCGAGGAGACCGAGACCTGGGCCCAGGCCTTGTCGGAGACGCCGGGCGTCAGGTCGTCCCGGTCGCCGGTCTCCGTCTCGTCCGACCAGTCGCGGAGCCGGATGAGGTCCTGGCCGAGCTTGCTGGAGGGCGCGGCCGCCTCGAAGGGGTCGAACAGCCCTTCTTCCTCGTCCTGCGGGACCCCTTCGTGGAGCCGGTGCAGACAGAGGTAGTTCGACCGGCCCTTGAGCATGGCGAACTGGGGGCGGCGGCGCAGCTGCGGATGCAGGGCGTCCACCGTCCGCGGCAGATCGCGCTCGACGAGCTGGCGCTGCAGCGCCAGGGTGGCCGTGGCCACCACCACCCGCTCGCCCTGGGCCAGCGCCGGCACCAGATAGCCGAGCGACTTGCCCGTGCCGGTGCCGGCCTGGACGAGGAGGTGGGAGTTGTCGTCGATGGCCTCGGCCACGGCCTCGGCCATGGTGACCTGGCCGGGTCGCTCCGTGCCGCCGACGGCGGAGACGGCGGCGTGGAGGAGGTCGGGGAGGGATGGCTTCGTCATAGCCCTTCCACCCTACGGGGCGCCACTGACAGCCAGGGCACGCGCGCGCGTCACGCGAGCGGGTTGGGGACGGTTCCGTGGACGGCGGCATGCGGGCGGTCGGGCCGGTCCCGGTAGCCGTCCAGGTGCAGACGGTTGCGGTTGAGGCAGAGCCGCTCGATACGGGGGGTGAAGAGGCCGAAGAGTTCGAACCGCTCCTTCAGCTCCGGGAAGCGGGCCTGGTGACGCATGATCTCGGCACGGACGAGGGACCAGAGGTCCTCCTCGGGCACGTCGAGTTGTTCCTCGCAGAGCGGCGCGAGGTAGCGGAAGACACCGACGAAGAGCCCCGAATGGATGAACTGGACGAGGAAGTCGGGTTCCTCGGTCAGGAGGACGGCGCGGACGTCGTCCGGAAGGGTGTCGTGTTCGGGGAGGGGGTGGGAACTGATGTTCACGTCGTCGACGAAGTCCTTTATCGCCATGCGTACGGGGACGTCCTGGTCGTCGAAGACCACGATGGCGTTCTCGCCGTGCGGGGAGAAGACCGTCCCGTACCGGTAGAGGAAGTGCAGCAGCGGGGGCAGCAGCGCGGCGAAGAGGTGCTGGAGCCAGACGGTGGGAGCGAGTCCGGAACGCTCGACGAGTTCGGCGACGAACGCGCGGCCGTCGGGGTCCGTGTGCAGCAGGGAGGCGAGGGTACGGGCGCGCTCGCCCGGGGGGAGGCGCAGGGGTTCGCGCCAGATCGCGCCGAGGAGTTCCTTGTACTGGTAAGGGACTTCGGGGAGCCGGTCGTACAGCGGGTGCTCGACCGTGACGGAGGCGACCTCCCCCAGGAGGATCACCCCGCACTCGTCGCGCAGGAACGGGTCCGCGTCGCGCAGGCCGTGGACCCAGGCGGTGACGGCGGGCGCCGCGAGGGTGCGTTCGGTGGGCAGTCCCCGCCAGACGAGGGTGTTGAGCACCGAGAGCGGGAGTTTGACGGTGTGCCGGTCGGGGCGGCTGGTGTTGAGGAAGGTACGGACCGACTGCTGCGGGAGCCGGAGGTCGGTGTCGGTGGAGAGCGGGACGACGGCCCCGGTGGCGACGGCCGGGGCGTAGAGGGGAAGCAGGATCTCGTCCCACTGCCAGGGGTGGACGGGCAGCAGGAGGTAGCCGTCGGGCTGGTGACCTCGGGCGGTCAGTTCGGCCCGGAAGGCGGCGTGGACCTCGGGGTCCAGCTCCCGGGCGTAGAGGCGGTCGGGGGTGTCGAGGCCGCTGACTCCCCGGTAGGCGGCGATGCGGTTGCTGACCGCGATCCATGGCAGCCGGGTGGCGCGGCGGGCCTCGGGGGCCCAGCGGGCGGCGTCGGTGGCGGAGAAGCCGACGCGGCCCTTGTTGAGGACGAGCCAGGGGTGGCCGGTCTGGTGGCCTTCGAGTTCCGCGTACGAGAGTGCGGCGAGCCGGGCGGCGGTGAGCGCCGTGTGGTCGAGGCGGGCGTCGGCGGCGAGGGTCGCGGAGAGCTCGCGGATGAGGTGGCCGAGGGTGGCGCCGTCGAGCTGGAGGAGCTTTCGGGCGCGGACCAGGAAGTCGAGGGGGTCGGTCAGGGGCCGGCCCTCGTGGGTGATCGAGTCGGCGGCGATGTACCAGCCGTCGTAGGCGCCGCGGCGGGCCCGGAAGGTGAGGGCGGTGCCGTCGTCGAGCCGCAGCGCGTACTGGCCTCTTTCACACTCTGTGACGGGTGCGGGTTCGATGATCTCCTCGTAGGCGAACTCGGCGAGGGCTTTGGCGAGGAGGCGCGAGGAGACCCGGGTCCAGGCGGCTGAGGTCAGCTCGGGGGGCGCGAGCAGTACGGGGGTCTGGGGCTGATCAGGGCTGGGACCAGTGGAGTTGACGGGAGTGTGGGCGGAAGCGGCGGGGTTGGCCTGGGCGGGATGTGCGGAGTCGTGGGGTGCAGGGGACATCGACACGGGGACTCCTCGGAGTGGGAACCACTGTGGGTTCAGCGGCGTTCAGATGACAGAGGGTGTTCACAGAACGTGACGGAGGGCGCGGTCGCGGAGCATGAGCGCCGCTTGTTTGTCGGGGAGGTCGACTTCCGCCGCGTAGCGGAAGCCGCCGCTGAGGAAGGCCGAGACGGAGGGGGTGTTACGGATGTCGGGTTCCGCGACGACGCGGGTACAGCGGGGACGGTGGTCGAGGACGAGATCGGCGACGGCGCGCAGGAGCGTGGTGCCGACGCCTCGGCCCCGGTCGGTGACGCCTCCGATCAGCAGATGGATACCGGTGTCGTGGGGGCGGGCCGGGTAGTGCCGGGCGAGCGGGTCCAGGTCGGCGCGGTAGATCTCGAAGTAGCTCATGGGCGTGCCGTCGAGGACGCCGAGGCAGGGGACGCTGCGGCCGTCGCCCTCCAGTTGGGTACGGATGTGGTCGGCGGTCACGGTGTCCGGGCCGGCGAGTTCCCAGAAGGCCGAGACGGCGGGGTCGTTCATCCACCGGGTGAGGATCGGCAGATCCCTTCCGAGCCGTACGGGGACGAGCCGGAAGGTGCCGACAGGGGTGTCGGCGGGGCCCCAGGAGGCCACGGAGTCCAGGAGGTCGCCGTCGAGCAGTTCGGCATCGAGATGACCGCTTTCGAGGAGGGCGACGAGGTCGTCGAGCCTCAGGTCGAGGGTGTCGTCCCCGGGCGGTTCGACCGTTGGGCGGGCGGGTGACACGGAGTCGCTCTCCTCTCGGCGGTGCGGTCGGGGTGGGTCCCCGGGAAGGTGGGGCGGGTCTGGTGGGGCGGTGCGGGCCGGGCCGTGCGGCCGGGCCGGGATATCAGGATCAGTTACGGAGGGGGTTGGTGACCGTGACGTACACGGACTGGGTGTCGACGGGGCCGACGAGTTCGTCCAAACCGTGCAGGCGGGTGAGGAGATTGGCCTTGCCGCGCAGGGTCGCGGCCTCCAGGAGACGGTGGGGCAGCGGGGAGCCGAGGCCGGTCGCGGAGGTGAGGAAGCTGCGGAAGGCGGCCAGCAGCACGCGCTCGTCGGCGAGTTGCTGGGAGCCGAAGGCACCGATCAGACCGAGGACGTTGTTGATGCCCAGGTAGTAGGCGAAGCGTTCGTCGGTGACCTGGTCGGAGACGAAGGTGTCGCTGTCGTCGCCGACACCGGGGAGACGGCTCTCCAGCTCGCTCCGGTGGGACTCGCGGAAGTAGTAGCCCTGGTTGTCCCGGTACCGGCCGCCGGCCGGCCAGCCGTCGGGGTCGAGAAGGACCAGAGTGTTCTGCTGGTGGGCCTCCAGGGCGATGCCGGCGTGGCCGTCGAGCCAGAGGATCGGGCGGACGACCTGGTCGAGGTAGCGGAGGAACCACTCGGTGGCGACGGCCGTGGTGGGGCGGTCGGTGCGGGCGGCGAGCCGGCCGATGACATCGGCGAGCCGGGAACGCATGACGGTGGCGCCGGGCCAGGGGCGGGGAGCGGTGAGGGAGGCGATGCAGACGGCGTCGTCGCCGGGCCCGAAGGGGTTGTGGCGGATCATGACGTCGAGTCCGGTGACGGGGGCGCCGTCCGGAGTGTCGACGGCGAGCCAGGCGGGGTCGCGGACGATGTCGAAGCCCGGGTGGGCGGCCTGCCATTCGTCGACGAGGCCGGTGCGGAGCAGCCGGTGGACCTCGACACCGCGGTGGAGTTCCTTGCGGAGGTTCTCGCGGCGCGAGTTGGTGATGCGCAGGCCGAGGGAGAGCTTGAGCATGGCCCGGGCGCCGGGGCGGTGCACGGTGCGGACGGAGGAGGTGGGGTGCCAGGGGCTGCCGTGTCGACCGAGGTCGTGGAGTAGGTCGGCGTCCAGGAGGGCGCGGACTGCGGGGCGGTGCAGGAGTTCGCGGGCCTGCCAGGGGTGTACGGGCAGGAGCACGGTGCCCGCGGGGGGCGTGAGCCCCTCGGCGAGGGCCGCGACGATCTGCTCCGCGCTGACCGGACGGCCTTGTTCGGTCCAGGCGGAGTCCGAGGCGAGGAGGGAGGAGTCGACGGC
Organism: Streptomyces sp. P9-A4; assembly: GCF_036634195.1. Classification (NCBI taxonomy): domain Bacteria; kingdom Bacillati; phylum Actinomycetota; class Actinomycetes; order Kitasatosporales; family Streptomycetaceae; genus Streptomyces; species Streptomyces sp. P9-A4. The sequence continues at coordinate 5,712,773 of NZ_JAZIFY010000001.1, read as the reverse complement.
GATCCAGTGGAGTGGGAAGGAGCCGTGCATTTCGGGTGAGTAGAGCCGGGACTCGGCCTCGGAGAGGCCTTCGCGGCTCTTGGGGGTGGGGTGCAGGGGGTGGCCGAGGAGGAGGGACTGTTCGGCGGCGAGGAAGAGGTCGGCGTCCGGGTGCGGCTGGGGCCGCCGGCGACGTTCCTCCAGGAACTCGGCGGTGCGGCGGGCGGAGTCGGCGACCCTGCCGACGAGTTCGGTGCCCTCGCAGCGGCCGGTCTCCCGGCTGAGCAGGGCGGCCACCGTCACGGCGTCGACGGCGGGAGCCGTGGCGGGCAGCCCTTCGAGGGCGGTGGCGCCGAAGCGGTGCCAGCCGGTGGGTGACCAGTAGCGGACGGGGACGAGGAGGGCGGTGCCACTGGCGTCGAGGGGGATGCGCAGGGTGGTGGAGCCGGGGGCGGGCAGGTTCTTCTCCCGGACCCAGCAACGGAGCAGGTTCTCGACGGCTGCCGCGTCGGCGGCGCGCTGCGGGTCGGGGTCGTCCAGGGGATCGACGGCCGCGACGGGGCGGTGCGGGCGGGAGTCGTAGGGGCCGACGTGCTGGCGCGGGACGGTGGGATCCATGGGAACAACGGCTTCGGGGGTGGCTGCGCCCCGGGTGGGGGTGACGGGGATGGGGGTGACGGGGGTGGTGCTGCCCGGGGCGTCGAAGGCGGGGGTGGTGCTGCCCAGGGGGGTGGTGCCCGGAGGGGTGGGGCCTGGTGTGGGTGTGTCGGGCGACGTGGCTGGGGAGGGCGTGGGTGTGGCCGTGCTGGTGAGGGGTGTTTCGGCGGGGGGTTCCGGGGTGTCGAGTCGGGCGAGAGGCGACTCGGTTTCGGGTGCCGGGGAGGTGGGGGTGGCGTTCACGGGGGGTTCCTTGGGGTGGGGCCGGGGGCGGTCCGGGTTCAGTGGGACGGCCCGGTGTCGGTCCGGGGGGCCATGGCCCGACGGGAGGCGGGCGGGTGGGGGGTGTGGGCCCGTTCGGCTGCGGCGAGGGCGTCGGCGAAGCGGTCCAGGACGGCGGTGGCCTGCTCGTCGGTGAGGGTGAGCGGGGGCAGGAGCCGGACCACGGCGGAGTGACGGCCGCCGAGTTCGACGATCAGTCCGCGGGCGAGGCACTCCTGCTGGACGGCGAGGGCCAGGGCGGGGGCGGCGGGTGGGACGAGGTCGTCCGGGCCTGCCGCTTCGGGGTCGACGAGTTCGACGCCGATCATCAGGCCCCGGCCGCGGACCTCGCCGACGCAGGGGTGGTCGGCGGCGAGGTCCTGGAGCCGGCCGAGGATGTGGGCGCCGAGGATGCCGGCCCGTTCGGCGAGCTTGTTCTCGCGGACGTACGCGAGGGTGGCCGTGCCCGCGGCCATGGCGAGCTGGTTGCCGCGGAAGGTGCCCGCGTGGGCGCCGGGTGCCCAGGCGTCGAGTTCGGACCTGTAGACGATGACGGCGAGGGGGAGGGAGCCGCCGATGGCCTTGGAGAGGACCATCACGTCGGGCACGACGCCGCTGTGCTCGACGGCCCAGAAGGCGCCGGTACGGCCGACGCCGGTCTGGACCTCGTCGACGACGAGGGGGATGGAGCGGTCGGCGGTGATGCGGCGCATACGACGCATCCAGTCGTCGGGGGCGGGGATGACTCCGCCTTCGCCCTGGACGGCCTCGACGATCATTCCGGCGGGGGTGGTGACGCCACTCTTGGGGTCGTCGAGGAGGTTCTCGGTCCAGTGGGCGGCCAGTTGGGCGCCGCGGGCGCCTCCGACGCCGAAGGGGCAGCGGTACTGCTGCGGGTAGGGCAGCCGGGTGACCCGGACGCCGGTGGCTCCCCCGGAGGCGTCGAGGGCGCCGGCCGTCATGCCGTGGTAGGCGCCGGTGAAGGCGAGGAGTCCGTCGCGGCCGGTGGCGGTTCTGACGAGTTTGAGGGCCGCCTCGACGGCGTCCGTACCGGCGGGACCGCAGAACTGGATGCGGGCGTCGTCGGCGAGCCCGCTCGGCAGCGTGGCGAACAGCTCGGTGGTGAAGGCGTCCTTCACCGGGGTGGCGAGATCGAGGACGTGGAGCGGCGCACCCGAGTCGAGGACCTTCTTGATGGCTTCGAGGACGACGGGGTGGTTGTGGCCGAGGGCCAGCGTCCCGGCCCCGGAGAGGCAGTCCAGATAGCGGCGGCCGTCGGCGCCCTCGATGGTCAGGCCCCGGGCCCGTACGGGGACGATCGGCAGGGACCGGGCGTAGGTGCGGGCGGCGGATTCCCGCAGGGACTGGCGGCGCAGGATGCCTTCGTACCCACCGCCCGGCGCCAGGAGCTCCTTGCGCGCCTGGGGCTCCCGAGGCGCCTGGGGCTCCCGGGGCTCCCGCGGCGTCTGATGATCCCGGTCCGGGGTGTCGGCGGCCGTCGGAGTGGGGGCCTCGGCGCCGGTGTCGTCGGGCGTCCGGGGCTGCGTCTGGGTCCGCGCGGCCGGTGGAACGGCCGGAGCTGATTCGGTCACGGCCACGGCTCGGTGTCCTCCCGCTGTAACGGTTGCGTTGCACATCGGGGCGTCGTGGAGCCGCCTCAAGAGCCGCTCCGGACGCCACCGTTGTGTCCCCCGTCCGTACCAACGACGCGGCCTGCCCGGGATCACGGCCGGAGGGCAGGAAGTTGGCGTGTCCCGGATCACGGCACGGCAACGGCCGAACGATGACCGGAACCGCCGACCGGCCGCGTACCGTCCCCTCCGGCACCGGCATAGTGGGGGCCGTCGGCCGCTGCCCGAGCGGGCACGGCCGCTGTTGACCCAAGCACAAGTAGACGTAGTCCCAGGGGGATCACGAGATGCGATCGATTCGTCCGCTGCTGATGGCGGCTTCCGCCGTCGCGGCGCTGACGCTCACCGTTACGGCCTGCGGCCCGAGCGAGGAGAACGCGGGGGACAAGCCCAGCGCGCCCGCGACCGCCCAGAACCCGGTCGACAAGATCAAGATTCCGGAGGACCTGAAGCAGCGCCTGAAGGAACACGGGATCGACGTCGACAAGTGGCGCAACGGCGAGTGGAAGAACTGGGACCGGGACAAGTGGCTGCGTGAGGCCAAGGACTTCGTCAACCCGATCATCGAGGACCTCTGGGACCCGGACCGGATGCGGGAGGCCGAGCGCCCCGACAAGCCGGTCGAGGAGGAGGACATCTCGGGCGACAAGGGCGTGACCGACCCGACGCCCGACCCCGTGCGGGCGAAGGCCGTGGCGGCGAAGTACCACTCCAACGCTCCGGAGTCCGGGAAGGTCTTCTTCGACGGTCCCGAGGGTTCGATGGTCTGCTCGGCCACGGTCGTGAAGGACCCGGCGCACCCCGGCAAGTCGAACATGGTGTGGACGGCCGGCCACTGCGTGCACAAGGGCAAGCAGGGCGGCTGGTACCGCAACATCGCGTTCGTGCCCTCGTACAACGACGCGGCGCTGCCGACCTCCGACCTGGAGAAGGCGACGCGGGAGCGGATCGCGCCCTACGGCGTGTGGTGGGCGGACTGGGTGAAGACCTCCGACCAGTGGATCGCCGAGGGCGCGTCCACCGGTGGCGCGGGCGCCCCGTACGACTTCGCGGTCATCCAGGTGACCCCGGAGAAGGGCGGCTCGGGCAAGTCCCTCGAGGAGACGGTCGGTTCGGCGCTCCCGGTGGAGTTCAACGCTCCGGCGGTGCCGAAGATCGCGAGCCTGACGGCGACCGGCTACCCGGCGGCGCCGCCGTTCGACGGCCAGAAGATGTTCCAGTGCGCGGACAAGCCGGGCCGGCTGTCCCTGAAGGCGGAGCAGCCGACGATGTACCGCATCGGCTGCACGATGACCGGCGGTTCGTCCGGTGGCGGCTGGGTCGCCAAGGGCAGTGACGGCAAGCCGGCGCTGGTGTCGAACACCTCGATCGGCCCGTCGACGGCGGGGTGGCTCGCCGGCCCGCGCTTCGGTCCCGAGGCCGAGGCCATCTTCGACGAGGTCAGCAAGAAGTACGCCGGCCGCTAGGCACGGTCAGGACAAGGAGGCGGGGCCCGGGGTCCCCTCGGGTCCCGCCTCCGCATACCTTTCGGGCGACCGTCATACTGTGCACCGCTCGTGACACGTCCATGGCAAATCCAACGGGGAATTCATTCATGCGCTCCATACGGCTCCTACCCGCCGCCCTCGGCCTGGCCACCGCGCTCGCGCTGACCGCGACGGCCTGCGGCCCCAGCGAGACACCCGCCTCCGACAAGCCCTCCGCCGGGGCGAGCAGCTCCGCGCCGGCCACCGACGACGGTGGCGCCGACCTCTCCAAGGACCTCGCCGACAAGCTCAAGAAGCACGGCGTCGACCTGGACAAGTGGAAGGACGGCGAGTGGAAGAACTGGGACACGGACACCTGGCTCCGTGAGGCCGAGGACTTCGTCAACCCGGTGATCGACGGGCTCTGGGACCCGGCGCGGATGCAGTCGGCGAAGAGCCCGGACCAGACGATCACCGCGCAGGCCGGTGGCGGCGGCACCGACCCGACGCCCCGCCCCGTCAAGGCGCAGCGCGAGAAGACGCCGTACCACCGCAACGCGGCCCCGGTCGGCAAGATCTTCTTCGACGCGCCGCAGGGCCACATGGTCTGCTCGGGCACGATCGTGAAGGACCCGCGCCGGCCCGGGAAGTCCAACCTGGTGTGGACGGCCGGCCACTGTGTCCACGCGGGCGGCAAGGGCGGCTGGTACCGCAACATCACCTTCGTCCCGGCCTTCAACGACCTGGGCAAGTCCCCGGCCGCGCTCACCAACGCGCAGCCGCACGAGGTCTACCCCTACGGCCAGTACTGGGCCGACTGGGCCGTGACCTCGGGTGAGTGGATCAAGTCCGGCGGCACCAACCAGGCCTGGCCGTACGACTACGCCGTGCTGCACGTGCAGCCGCAGCGGGGCGGCAAGTCGCTGGAGGAGACCGTCGGCGTCGCGCTGCCGGTCGACTTCTCCGCGCCGGCGCCCGCGCAGTCCGGGACGGTGGGCGCCTGGGGGTACCCGCAGGCTCCCCCGTACAACGGCGTGATCATGCACAAGTGCCTCGACCGGGCGACGCGGCTCACCACGGCTCCGGCCACGCCGACGATGTACCGGATCGGCTGCACGATGACCGGTGGTTCCTCGGGCGGCGGCTGGTTCCGCGTGCTGCCGAACGGTACGACGGCCCTGGTGTCGAACACCTCGATCGGCCCGGCCGGCAGCAACGGCTGGCTCGCCGGACCGCAGCTCGGCCGGGGCGCCAAGGCGGCCCACGAGATGGTCAGCAAGAAGTTCGCACGCTGACACCCTTACCGCTGAAACCGGTACCGCCGGCACGTCCGACGGTACCGACCGCACCACACCACGCCAGAGGGCGCTGCCCCCCTCCCGTCACGGGAGGGGGGCAGCGCCCTCTGTTCGTTCAGCCGCCGGTCAGTGCGCCGCGGGGACGTACGGCGCGAGCATCGCCGCCAGTTCCTCGTGCACCCGGGCCTTGAGCAGGGTGCCCTCCGGGGTGTGCTCCTCGGACTCGACCTCGCCCTCGGCGTGCACCCGCGAGACCAGCCCGCCCTGCGTGTACGGCACGAGCGCTTCGAGCTCGACCCGCGGGCGGGGCAGTTCGGAGTCGATCAGGGCGAGCAGCTCCGCCATGCCCTGGCCCGAACGGGCCGAGACCACGATGGAGTGCTTCTCCATCCGCAGCAGTCGCTGGAGCACCAGCGGGTCGGCCGCGTCCGCCTTGTTGATGACGACGATCTCCGGCACGTTCACCGCGCCGACGTCCCGGAAGACCTCGCGCACGGCGGCCAGCTGCTCCTCCGGGGCGGGGTGCGAGCCGTCCACCACGTGCAGGATGAGGTCGGAGTCGCCGACCTCCTCCATGGTGGAGCGGAACGCCTCGACCAGGTGGTGCGGCAGATGCCGTACGAAGCCGACCGTGTCGGCCAGGGTGTAGACCCGGCCGGTGGGCGTCTCGGCCCGGCGGACGGTCGGGTCGAGGGTGGCGAACAGCGAGTTCTCCACCAGGACGCCCGCGCCCGTGAGCCGGTTGAGCAGCGAGGACTTGCCCGCGTTGGTGTAGCCGGCGATGGCCACCGACGGCACCTTGTTGCGGCGCCGCTCCTGCCGCTTGATGTCACGGCCGGTCTTCATCTCCGCGATCTCCCGGCGCATCTTCGCCATCTTCTCGCGGATACGACGCCGGTCGGTCTCGATCTTGGTCTCACCGGGACCACGGGTGGCCATGCCGCCACCACCGCCGCCACCCATCTGACGGGAGAGCGACTGACCCCAGCCGCGCAGTCGCGGCAGCATGTACTGCATCTGCGCGAGCGCGACCTGCGCCTTGCCCTCTCGGGACTTGGCGTGCTGGGCGAAGATGTCGAGGATCAGGGCGGTCCGGTCGACCACCTTGACCTTGACGACGTCTTCGAGGGCGATGAGCTGGCCGGGGCTCAGCTCACCGTCGCAGACGACGGTGTCGGCACCGGTCTCGACGACGATGTCGCGCAGTTCGCGCGCCTTGCCGGAGCCGATGAAGGTCGCCGGGTCCGGCTTGTCACGACGCTGGATGACGCCGTCGAGCACGAGGGCGCCCGCCGTCTCGGCGAGGGCCGCGAGTTCCGCGAGGGAGTTCTCCGCGTCCTGGACGGTCCCGGAGGTCCAGACACCGACCAGCACGACGCGCTCAAGGCGCAGCTGGCGGTACTCGACCTCGGTGACGTCCTCGAGTTCGGTGGAGAGGCCCACGACACGGCGCAGGGCCGCGCGCTCGGAGCGGTCGAACTGGTCGCCGTCCCGCTCTCCGTCGATCTCGTGGCTCCAGGCGACGTCCTCTTCCATCAGGGCATCAGCCCGAAGGCTCTCGGTACGGCTCGTCTCCGCGAAGCTCTGCTCGTCCTGGGAAGGGGAAGAAGAGGAGGTCATTTGATCCTTACGTCGATTGCTTCACGTCGATTCCTCGGTGAAGCGATGAGTCTGATGTCGTCACAACGCGTGAGGGCACCGGAAGATTCCCCGGTTCCCGCCGGCCGCGTCGCCGACCCGACGATGGTGACACGGCCCGGGCGGGCCCGTCACCCGGGTTTCGGGGCGGTGCTCGCGGTCTCGACCGGGCGGCTGCGCCAGTCCGGGTGCCCCGGCATCGCCGGGGTCTTCGCCTCGTACAGCCAGGCGTGGAGGAAGGCGGCGAGGTCACGCCCCGCGACCTCACCGGCCAGGGCGGTGAAGTCGGCGGTGGTGGCGGTGCCGTCCCGGTGCTCGGCGACCCAGCGGCGCTCCAGGCGCCGGAAGGCCTCGGTGCCGATCTCCTGGCGGAGCGCGTAGAGGACGAGGGCGCTGCCGTCGTAGACGACGGGCCGGAAGAGGCTGATCTTGTGGGTCGGCGAGGGGGGCTCGGGCGCGGCCGGGGGGCCGCCGTCGGCCCGCCAGCCGTCGGAGGCGGCGTAGGCGGCCTTCATGCGGCGCTCCATGGACTTGCCGGCGGTCTCCTCGGCGTACAGCGCCTCGTACCAGCTGGCGTGCCCCTCGTTGAGCCAGAGGTCGGACCAGGAGCGGGGCGAGACGCTGTCGCCGAACCACTGGTGGGCCAGCTCGTGGACCATCACCGAGTCGACGTACCACTCGGGGTACGCCGGTTCGGTGAAGATGCCGCGTTCGAAGAGCGAGAGGGTCTGGGTCTCCAGCTCGAAGCCGGTGTCGGCGTCCGCGACGAGCACCCCGTACGTCTCGAAGGGGTACGGGCCGACCTGCCGCTCCATCCACTCCAGGTGTCCGGGGGTCTTGCGGAGCCAGGGCTCCATGACCTCCCGGTCGGCGGTGCGCACCACGTCCCTGACGGGCAGGCCGTGGGGTCCTTCCCGGTGCACGACGGTGGAGTCGCCGATGGAGATCTGGGCGAGTTCGGTCGCCATGGGGTGGCGGGTGCGGTACGTCCAGGTCGTGGTGGAGCCGTGGGTGACCCGGCCGGCGGAGAGGCCGTTGGCGACGGCGGTGAGGCCCTTGGGGGCGGTGATGCGGAAGGTGAAGTACGCCTTGTCCGCCGGGTGGTCGTTGGACGGGAAGACCCGGTGGGCGGCGTCGGCCTGGTTGGCCATGGCGAGACCGTCGGTGGTACGCACCCAGCCGCCGGTGGCCGCGGGGCCGGAGGGGTCGCTGGTGTGGGTGACGGTGACCTCGATCCGCTCCCCCGCGTCGATCGGCACGACCGGGGTGACGACCAGGTCCTCGCCGCTGCTCGTGTATCTGGCGGGCAGGCCGTCGACGGTGACGGCGGAGACCGTGCCGTGGGTGAAGTCGAGGTTGATCCGTTCCAGGTCGGCGGTGGCGAGCGCGTCGATCCGGGTCACGGCGGCCAGCGGCTTGGTGTTCACGCCGGGGTAGGTGACGTCGAGGTCGTACGCGAGGACGTCGTACCCGGGGTTTCCGAGGTGCGGGAAGAGCGGGTCCCCGATGCCGAGCGGCTCCGGGGCGGGCAGTGCGGCGGCCACGAGTCCGGCCGAGGCGGCGACCAGGACGGCGGAGCGGAGCCACCGCGCGCGGGGCAGGGGGGTTCGGACGAGCGGCATGGGCCAGGCCTTTCCGGAGGACTGGCCCTACGGCTACCAGGGCTTCCCCCGCTCCCCCGGGCGGCGCGCTCGGCCGCCACCCGAAGGGGGTCATGCCGGGGCCCGGCCGACGCGCCCGGCCTCTCCGCCCTCACGCCCGCCGGGGCTCCTGGCTCGGGCGGTGGCGGGCTCGTCTCACGTCGTACACGCCGGGCACGTCCCGCATGGCGCGCATGAGGGCGGAGAGGCCGGCCGCGTCGGGCAGGTGGAGGGTGTACGTGTGGCGGACCCGCTGCTCGCTCGGCGGCTCGACGGTCGCGGAGACGACGGCCGCCCCGGCGACGGCGATGGCCTCGGTGAGGTCGGCGAGGAGGCCGGGCCGTCCGAAGGACTCGGCGACCAGGGTGACCCTGCCGTGGGCGGTGTCGCCCCAGCGGACGGTGACGGGGTCGCGGCCCAGACCGCGCATGGTGTCGACGGCGGCGCAGCCCGCGCGGTGGACGGTGACCGATCCGCCGCTCACCCGGAACCCGGTGATCTTGTCGGGGGGTACGGGGGTGCAGCAGCCCGCCGGGCGGACGGCCGAGGGCCGCTCCCCCTCCAGGTCGGCGTGGAGTTCGGCGCCGGAACGGCGGTCCGCGACGACGTTGGCCGCGGGGCGCGGGCCGGTGGCGGCCGCGGCCGGTGCGGCGCTCTCGGGGTGGGCCGCGAGCCAGCCGCTGATCGCGATCCTGGCGGCGGGGGTACGGGCGTGGTCGAGCCACTCGGGCGAGGGGCCCGACACGGCGTCCTGGGCGAGGAGCAGCTGCACGGTGTCGCCGTCGCCGAGGACGGTGCTCAGCGGGGCGAGGCGTCCGTTGACGCGGGCGCCGAGGCAGCCGTGGGCGGCCTCGCCGTGCTGCGCGTAGGCGGCGTCGACGCAGCTGGCTCCGGCGGGCAGGCTGATCGTGCCGGGGGCGCTGCCGTCGGCGCGGAAGACGGTGATCTCGTCGTCCTCGGCGAGATCGGCGCGGAGCGAGGTCCAGAAGGTGTCGGGGTCGGGCGCCGACTGCTGCCAGTCGAGGAGCCGGGAGAGCCAGCCGGGGCGGGTGGGGTCGACGCGCTCGCCGTCCTCGGCGGGGCCCGCCGGGTCCTGGGAGGTCTCGGCGGCCGACGGGAGGGCGGCCCCGGACACGGGCTCGGTGCCCGGCGCTCCCGTGGCCTCCTGTCCCACGTGCGGATTGCCGAGGGCGACGACCCCGGCCTCCGCGACCGTGTGCATCCGGTGGGTGCGGATGAGGACTTCCGCCACGGCGCCGTCGGGGGCGGCGATCGCGGTGTGCAGGGACTGGTAGAGGTTGAACTTGGGGGCCGCGATGAAGTCCTTGAACTCGGAGATCACCGGCGTGAAGCAGGTGTGCAGCTCACCGAGCACCCCGTAGCAGTCGGCGTCCTCGGTGACCAGGACGAGGAGCCGTCCGAAGTCGCAGCCGCGCAGCTCGCCGCGCTTGAGGCGGACCCGGTGCACGGAGACGAAGTGCCGGGGCCGGACGAGGACTTCGGCGCCGATGCCGGCCTCGCGGAGCACCGCCGACACCTGTTCGGCGACGGCGCCGAGCGCGTCACCGGCCCCCGGTTCGGCGGCGATGAGCGCGCGCGTCGTCTCGTACTCCTCGGGGTGGAGGATGGCGAAGACGAGGTCCTCCAGCTCGGTCTTGAGGGCCTGGACCCCGAGCCGTTCGGCGAGCGGGATGAGGACGTCCCGGGTGACCTTGGCGATCCTGGCCTGTTTCTCGGGCCGCATCACACCGAGGGTGCGCATGTTGTGGAGCCGGTCGGCGAGCTTGATCGACATCACCCGGACGTCGTCGCCGGTGGCGACGAGCATCTTGCGGAAGGTCTCGGGCTCGGCGGCGGCGCCGTAGTCGATCTTCTCCACCTTGGTGACGCCGTCGACGAGGTAGGCGACCTCGTCGCCGAACTCCCGGCGGACCTGGTCGAGGGTCACCTCGGTGTCCTCGACGGTGTCGTGGAGGAGGGAGGCGGTCAAGGTGGTGGTCTCCGCGCCGAGTTCGGCGAGGATGAGGGTCACCGCGAGCGGATGGGTGATGTACGGTTCGCCGCTCTTGCGGAACTGGCCGCGGTGCGAGGACTCGGCGAGGACGTACGCCCGGCGCAGCACCGTCAGGTCGGCCTCGGGATGGTGGGCGCGGTGCGCCTCCGCGACATGGCTGATGGCGTCCGGCAGCCGGTCGCGGGGCGCCGGTCCGGCGGTGGCGCCCAGCAGGGCGGCCCGGCCGAGCCGGCGCAGGTCGATCCGGGCGCGTCCGCGTCTGCGGACAGTCCCCTCGGTGTCGGCGGACTCCGCCGCGCTCACAGGTCTGGTGGCCTCTGCGCTCATGGGGCACCCTCCGGCAACGTCGACCGGCGGTGGGCGGGCCAGGCGTGCCCTGGGGGCCGGTGCTTGATGCTACCGACCCCACCACGTGGCGCAGTCGCGCTCTCGCCCAGCGTGAATCGGATCACCCATTCGAGCGACAAATCAGTCGTTGACTGTTTCGATTCCGTCGCTTCCCCCGACTCCGCCGGGGCGGGATCCCACGGTCGGGGCGGTCAGCCGAGCCAGTCCGGGTCGACAGTGCCCTCGGCGACGATCACGGCCGGGCCCGCCATGTCGATCCGCCCGTCGGGGTGCTCGGTGATGACCAGGGTCCCGCCGAGCACGTCGACGGTGTACGTGACGGGGGTGCCGGTCTCGGCGGGGTCGGCGCCGTCCCTGCGGGCGGCGGCCACGGCGACGGCGCACGCGCCCGTGCCGCAGGAGCGCGTCTCGGCGGCGCCGCGCTCGTGGACCCGCATGGCGACGTGGCGGGGGCCCCGGTCGACGACGAACTCGATGTTCACCCCGTCCGGGTAGACCGCGGCCGGAGCGTACGGCGGCTCGGTGAAGAGGTTGCCCGCGTGGTCGAGGTCCTCGACGAAGGCGACCGCGTGCGGGTTGCCCATGTTCACGTTGCGCGCGGGCCAGCTGCGGCCGTCGACGGTGACGGTGACGCCGTTCTCGGGGAGGACAGCGCGGCCCATGGCGACGGTGACGGAGCCGTCCTTGTCGAGGTGGACGTGCTTGACCCCGCCCCGGGTGGCGACGGCGACCTCGCCCGCGGTGACGTGCCCGGCGTGCTCCAGGTAGCGGGCGAAGACCCGGACCCCGTTCCCGCACATCTCGGCGACCGAGCCGTCGGCGTTCCGGTAGTCCATGAACCACTCGGCCTCGTCGGCCAGGTGCCGCGCCTCGGGGTGGGCGGCGCTGCGCACGACGTGCAGCAGTCCGTCGCCGCCGATCCCGGCCCGGCGGTCGCAGAGCCGCGCGACGACGGCGGGCGGCAGGTCGACGGCGTTCTCCGCGTCGGGAATGATCACGAAGTCGTTCTCGGTGCCGTGGCCCTTGAGGAACGGGAGCGATGAGGTCTGCGTGTTGGTCACGAGATCAACTGTACGGGCCGTCCGCGACCGGCGGCCGGGTTGTCCACAGGGCGGCGGGGGCGCAGCCGCGGCAGCTCAGCGCAGGCGGGCGACGCGCCAGACCGCGAGGGCCACCAGGGCCGTGATCGTCGAGACGTACAGGATGAGGACGCGCCAGTCGGGGCGCTCCCCCGAGCCGCGCTGCGGGAGGCCCGGCCAGGTGTAGCCGACCTTGCGGGCGGCCATCATGCCCCAGCCCGCCGCACAGGAACTGATGAGCAGTCCGAGCATGGCGACGACGGCGCCGCCGTCCCCGGAACCGAAGGCGAGCGGGAAGGCGAACATCAGCGAACCGAGGGCGGCCAGGCCCACGATCGGGGCCAGCTGCCAGATCCTCAGCCGGCGCTGGGGGCGCAGCTCGACCTCGACCTCGTCGGCGTCCACCTCGATGGCGGTGCCGACCGCGTCGTCGGGGCCGTCCGTGGCCAGACCCGAAGGGCCGACGGGGACGTCGCCGTCCGTCGGACCGCCCGGGATTCCGCTCGTCGGGTCACCCAGGGCCGCTTCGTGCTGTTCTCTGTCGCGAGGGCCGGCCTCCATCGCCACGCGCCCTCCCCACTCGGACTCCACTTTGTCGATCGATGCTCGATGATGGCACGCTCCCGACCGCCGAAATGACGGGCAGTGCGTCCCGATGCCATCACGTGATCAGGCTGTAACCGCTCGTTCGACCAACGAGAGCGCCTCCGCCGGGAGTTCCCCGCGGTGATCGGCGGCTCCGCTGAGCCAGTGCACGCGCGGATCGCGGCGGAACCACGAGTCCTGGCGGCGGGCGAAGCGCTTGGTGGCGCGCACGGTCTCGGCGCGGGCCTCGTCCTCGGTGCACTCCCCCGCGAGGGCGGCGAGGACCTGCTGGTAGCCGAGGGCGCGGGCGGCGGTGCGTCCCTCGCGCAGACCGCGCGCCTCCAGGGCGCGCACCTCGTCGACGAGACCGTCCTCCCACATGCGGTCCACCCGGGTGGCGATCCGTTCGTCCAGCTCGGGGCGGGCCACGTCGACGCCGATCTGCACGGTGTCGTAGACGGAGTCGGGACCGGGGAGGTTGGCGGTGAAGGGCTTGCCGGTGATCTCGATCACCTCCAGGGCCCGGACGATGCGGCGGCCGTTGCTGGGCAGGATGGCGCGGGCCGCCTCGGGGTCGGCCTCGGTGAGCCGGGCATGCAGGACGCCGGAGCCGCGCTCTTCGAGTTCGGCCTCAAGGCGGGCCCGGACGGCCGGGTCGGTGCCGGGGAACTCCAGGGCGTCGACGGCCCCCCGTACGTACAGGCCGGAGCCGCCGACGAGGACCGGGGTGCGGCCGGCGGCGAGCAGCCGGTCGATCTCGGCGCGGGCCAGCCGCTGGTACTCGGCGACGCTGGCGGCCTCGGTCACGTCCCAGATGTCGAGGAGGTGGTGCGGGATGCCGCCGCGCTCCTCGGGCGTCAGTTTGGCGGTGCCGATGTCCATCCCCCGGTAGAGCTGCATCGAGTCGGCGTTGACGACCTCGCCGCCGAGCTGCTGGGCCAGGAATACACCCAGATCGGACTTTCCGGCCGCCGTGGGGCCGACGACGGCGATGACCCGCGGGGCGGGAGCTGCGCTTCTCACCGCACCAGTCTCGCAAACCTCCCGGGCTGTCCCCGAATGAGCGACGTGACGGGCCGCATCCGGGCTTCGTTGGCAGCTGAGGGGTTCCGGCCCGTTCGCCACGGAACCCGACCCGTCCGAGTACGCTATGGAGTGAATATGGGCGTTTTTTCAATGTTTCGCCGTAAGAATGCAGATGCCTCGCCGGAGGGCGGCGAGGCCGTCACGGCGACGGAGGAGGCTGTGACCGAAGCGGCGGACGCGGACGTCACGGACGAGATGGTGGCGGAGCCGGCCCCCGTCGCCGCCGGGACCGTCGACATCCCGAAGCAGCAGTCGGCCGGGGCCGCCGCCGACAGCGAGGCCGGCGAAGGCGCCAGCACGTAGGCAGCACACGGAACACGGACCCCTCGGGGGTCCGCGGAGGGAAGGTGCCCCATGGGTCTCCTGGATTCGCTGAAGGCAAAGCTCGCCCCGGCCAAGGACAAGGTCGCCGACCTCGCGCAGCAGCACGGGGACAAGATCGACCACGGCATCGAGAAGGCCGCGAAGCTGGTCGACGAGAAGACCAAGGGCAAGTACAGCGACAAGATCCATTCCGGTACGGACAAGGCCAAGGACGCACTGGACAGGATCGGTCACAAGGACCACGGGACGCCCGGGAGCGACGGCACGCCCGGCGGCGGCACGCCCGGGAACGGCACGCCCGGCAGCGGCGGTACGACACCGCCGCCGACCGTCTGACGTCCGCCGTCACCCGACAGTCCCTCCGCAACGGCGGACGGCCACGGAGCACCTCGCTCCGCGGCCGTCCGCCGTTCGTCGTCCGTCGCCCCGTTCCGCCGTACGGCCGTCAGGACCAGGCGGCCACGAAGTAGCCCACGCCGTACGGGGCGTCCTCGAAGAGCAGCCGGCCGTCGAGCCCCGCGCCCTCGGCGGCGCCCGCGAGGACCTGCCAGGGGGCCCGGCCCGCCGCCTTCAGCTCGTACGCCGGCTCCGGGTCGAGGGCGAGCAGCGCGGCCACGTCGGCGGTGCCCAGCGCGCGGGCGGCCTCGGCGTCGAAGGCGGCGGCCCGCTCGTCGAGGTAGCCGGGGGCCTTGACGGTCCGGCAGGCGCTGCCGTCGCCCGTCACCAGCAGGGCGACTCGTCCGGCGGAGGCGGCGAGCCCGCGGCCGAGCCCGGCGCAGACGTCCGGCGTGGCCTCGCCGTCGACCGCGAGTCCCTCGATCGGCGCGTCGGCCCAGCCGGCCCGTTCCAGGAGCCAGGCCCCGACCGCGAGGGAGACGGGCAGCGGCCGGCCGGTGTCGGGTTCGCCGCCGGTCCGGCCCGGTCCGGTCGGGTCCCCCAGGCGTACGGAGAGGTCGACGCCGAAGCCCGCGAAGGAGCCCGTCGAGCCGGCCGGGAAGACGCCGTGGGCGCCCTCGTCCGCGGGCCCGACGACGTACAGCCGGTCGGGACGGGCGGCGGCGAGCAGCCCGAGGGTGTCCGCGCAGGCCGCCCGCGCGGCGTCGAGCTCGGGGGCGGCGCCGGTCGCGACCTCGGGCACGAGGAGCGGGGGGCAGGGGCAGACTGCTGCGGCGACAAGCATGATCCGCAGCCTACTGCGCCCCGCTCACCGTCCGGCGGCAACCGACGCACCCACCGTCGAGCGGAGCGGGTCAGGGCGCGGGAGGCGCGGCCCGATGGGCCCGATGCGCCGCCCTCCCCCGTGACCGTCAGTGGCTGCCGCAGGCCGGGGCCTCGGCCGCCGGGAGCGGGGCCGGGACGCCGATCTTCGGGAGGCCCAGCAGGACGCCCTTGGGCTTCTCGGCGGTGCGCTTCTCCCAGGCGTCGCCCGCGCGGGTGCGGCGTACCGCCATGACCTGGCCCTCGGCGAGCAGGTGGTGCGGGGCGGCGTAGGTGATCCCGACGGTCACCACGTCGCCGGGGCGGACGTCCTCGGCCGGCTTGGTGAAGTGGACGAGCCGGTTGTCGGGGGCGCGGCCCGAGAGGCGGTCGGTGGCGCCGTCCTTGCGGCCCTCGCCCTCGGCGACCATGACCTCCAGGGTGCGGCCGACCTGCTTCTTGTTCTCCTCCCAGGAGATCTCCTCCTGGAGGGCGACGAGGCGCATGTAGCGTTCCTGCACGACCTCCTTGGGGATCTGGTGGTCCATCTCGGCGGCCGGGGTGCCGGGGCGCTTGGAGTACTGGAAGGTGAAGGCGTTCGCGAAGCGGGCCTCGCGGACGGCGTGCATGGTCTGCTCGAAGTCCTCCTCGGTCTCGCCGGGGAAGCCCACGATGATGTCGGTGGAGATGGCGGCGTGCGGGATGGCCGCGCGGACCTTCTCGATGATCCCGAGGAAACGCTCCTGCCGGTACGAGCGGCGCATCGCGCGCAGGATCGAGTCCGATCCCGACTGCATCGGCATGTGCAGCTGCGGCATGACGTTCGGGGTCTCGGCCATCGCCGCGATCACGTCGTCGGTGAAGTCACGGGGGTGCGGGGAGGTGAAGCGGACCCGCTCCAGGCCCTCGATGGCCCCGCAGGCGCGCAGCAGCTTGGAGAAGGCCTCGCGGTCGCCGAGGTCGGAGCCGTAGGCGTTGACGTTCTGGCCGAGCAGGGTGATCTCGGAGACGCCCTCGGCGACCAGTGCCTCGATCTCGGCGAGGATGTCGCCGGGGCGGCGGTCCTCCTCCTTGCCGCGCAGGGCGGGGACGATGCAGAAGGTGCAGGTGTTGTTGCAGCCGACGGAGATCGAGACCCAGGCCGCGTACGCCGACTCGCGTCGGGTCGGCAGCGTGGAGGGGAAGGCCTCCAGGGACTCGGCGATCTCGATCTGCGCCTCCTCCTGGACGCGGGCGCGCTCCAGGAGGACGGGGAGCTTGCCGATGTTGTGCGTGCCGAAGACCACGTCGACCCAGGGGGCCCTGGAGACGATGGTCTCGCGGTCCTTCTGGGCGAGGCAGCCGCCGACGGCGATCTGCATGCCGGGGCGCGTGGTCTTCATCGGGGCGAGCCGGCCGAGGTTGCCGTACAGCTTGTTGTCGGCGTTCTCGCGGACCGCGCAGGTGTTGAAGACGACGACGTCGGCGTCCCCGTCGGAGCCCTTGGGGGCCCGGACGTACCCCGCCTCTTCCAGCAGACCGGAGAGCCGCTCGGAGTCGTGGACGTTCATCTGACACCCGTAGGTGCGGATCTCATAGGTCTTGGCTTCGCCCACGATGCTGCTCCGGTCGCTGCTGCTGGTCATGGCTCAAGGGTAGGCGGTCCCGGGACGCCCTCCGCCCGGCAGCTCCCCCCGGGGGGGACCGCCGCCTCAGGGCGCGCCCGGAAGATCCTCCGTGAGGTGCAGGCAGTCGCGCAGCCGGTCCACGTCGACGTCTTCGAGGCTGTCGGCGAAGGCGCGGCGGGGGGAGGCGGGCACCGGCAGCAGCGAGGGGACGACGAGGACCGCGCAGCCGGCCGCGTCGGCGGAGGCCGCGCCGTCCGGGGAGTCCTCGACGGCGACGCAGGCCGTGACCGGCAGACCGAGGCGGGCGGCGGCCGCCCGGTAGGGCTCGGGGTGCGGTTTGGTGCGCGGGGTGTCGTCGGCGGAGAGCGTGAAGGCGAACGGGACGTGCCCGAGCGAGCCCTGGGTGACGCTGTCGACGACGGTCCGGGGCGAGGCGCTGACCAGGGCGTACGGGATTCCGGCGGCGTCCAGGCCGTCGAGCAGCCGCTGCGCTCCCGGGCGCATCGGCGCTCCGGCCTCGACGCGCAGGAAGAACTCCCGGCCGAGGTCGGCGGCGACGCGGCCCGGGTCTCCCGTACCGGTGACGCGGACGAGGTGGCCGGCGGTGTCCTCGACGGCGCGGCCGACGACATGGGGGGCGTCGGCTTCGGTGAGGCGATGGCCGAGCCCCGCGGCGATCTCCTCGGTGACCTGCCACCAGAGGCCCTCGGTCTCGACGAGGGTGCCGTCCATGTCGAAGAGGACGGCGCCGAGGGCCGCCCGCCCGGTGCGCGCCCGGGCCGTCACGCGGTGGTCCTCGGGACGACGAGGACGGGCTGCGGGGTGAGGCCGATGCGGGCGCGGGCGCCGACGGTGAGTTCGGTGGCCTCGCGCGAGGCCAGGTCGGCCTTGATCTCGGTCCCGGTCTCCAGGAGCAGCCGGACGCGGGTGACGGCGCCGAAGAACGAGGTGCCGACGACGGTGGCGTCCCCGGTGGCGTCGGCGGTCGCGGTGACGTTCTCGGGGCGTACGAGGACGTCGGCCTCGCCCCCGGCGGGGATGCCGTTCGGGGTCTCGCCGTCGACGGGCAGGGTCTGCCCGGCGACCTCGGCGGTGCCGGAGCCGGTGAGGCGGCCGGGGAGCCGGTTCATGGTGCCGACGAACTCGGCGACGAAGGCGGTGGCGGGGCGCGCGTACAGCTCGGCGGGCGCGGCGCACTGTTCCAGGCGGCCGGCGTGGAGGACGGCGACCCGGTCTGCCATCGAGAGGGCCTCCTCCTGGTCGTGCGTGACGAAGACGGTGGTGATGCCCAGGGAGAGCTGGAGCCGGCGGATCTCCTCGCGCAGGCTGAGCCGTACCTTCGCGTCGAGGGCCGAGAGGGGTTCGTCGAGGAGCAGGACGCGGGGTTCGAGGGCGAGTGCGCGGGCGAGGGCGACGCGCTGCTGCTGGCCGCCGGAGAGCTGGTGGGGGTAGCGGTCGCCGTGCTGGGGCAGGCCGACGAGGTCGAGGAGTTCGGCGGCGCGTTCCTTGCGGCGGGCGGCGGGGACCTTGCGGATGCGCATGCCGAAGGCGACGTTGTCGCGGACGGTCATGTGGGGGAAGAGGCTGTACGACTGGAAGACCATGCCGGCGTCGCGGCGGTTGGCCGGGACGTCGGTGATGTCCTCGCCGTCCACGAGGACGGCGCCGGAGTCGGGGCGCTCGAAGCCGGCGACCATGCGCAGCGCGGTCGTCTTGCCGCAGCCGGAGGGGCCGAGGAGGGCGATCAGCTCGCCGGGTTCCACCGTGAGGTCGAGTCCGTCGAGGGCGACGGTGGAGCCGAAGGTGCGCCGCAGGGAGCGGAACTCGAGCCTGGCTCCGGTGCCGACGGCGGGGGCGACCCGCTCCGCGGTTGCCGATGACATGTCAGGACTCCTTACGGGAGGGTGCCGAGGCGCCGTTGGCCGTTCCCGCGCGGGAGAGCACGAGGAGCAGCACCCAGGTGATGACGAGGCTGAGGATGGAGACCGCGACGGACATCCGGGCGTGGGAGCCGGAGATCGACACGATCCAGACGGCGAAGGGCCGGAAGCCGAGCAGCGAGGCGATGGTGAACTCGCCGAGGACGAGGGCGAGGGTGAGGAAGGCGGCTCCGGCGAGGGAGGCGCGCAGATTGGGCAGCAGGACCCGCAGGACGGTGTGCGGCCAGGTGGCGCCGCAGCTGCGGGCGGCCTCCACCAGGGTCGGTACGTCGATGGCGCGCAGTCCGGCGTCGAGCGAGCGGTAGACGAACGGCAGCGCGAGCACGGTGTACGCGAGGACCAGGACGACCGGGAACGACTCGTCCTGCACCGCGATGAACGTCCGGTACAGCGGGGTGCGCGAGAGGTGCTCGGGTCCCCAGCGGAGCACCGTGGTGATGCCGGTGACCAGCGCGATGGGCGGGACGACGAGGGGCAGCATGCAGACCACCTCGACGAGCGGCCGCAGCCGCGGCGAGCCGATCCGTACGGCGATCAGGGCGGGCACCGCGAGCAGCAGCGACAGGACGATGGTGGCGGCGGCCAGGCCGAGCGAGAGCAGCAGGCTCTCGGTGAAGCCCTCGGCGCCGATCAGCTGGGTGTACGCGTCGAAGGACACGCCCTGGCCGGGCACGTGCACGGTGAAGACGAACGAGGCGAGGAGCGGCAGCAGGAAGTACGCGCCCGCGAGGGCGAGGACGAGTCCGCGCCAGATCCGGGGCCTGGGGCGTCGCCGGGTCCGGGCCCGTCCTTCGGCGTACGGCTCCCCGGCGGAGGTCGCGGGGGCGGGCGTCGCGGGGGCGGCGTCCGCGGTGCTCGGGGTCATCGCAGCCATCGGGCGCTCCGTCGCGTCAGGGGCAGATAGACGGCCATCACCAGGGCGGCGACCAGGATCATGTCGAGGCCCAGGGCGAGCGCCACGTTCTCCTGGCCGGTCATGACGTTGCCGGAGAGGGCGTCCGCGATCTTCAGGGTGACCAGCGGGACCGAGCCGCCGACCAGGGCCGCCGCCGTGGCGTGCGCGGCGAAGGCGGTGCCGAAGAGCAGGACGAGGCCGCCGAGGAGGGAGGGGGCGAGCACGGGCAGGCCGACGTGGCGCCAGAACTGCCAGGGGGTGGCTCCGGCGTTGCGGGCGGCCTCGCGCCACTGGGGACGCAGGCCGTCGAGGGCGGGGACGGTGACCAGGACCATGAGCGGGATCAGGAAGTACAGATAGACCACGGTCAGACCGGTGAAGGAGTACAGGTCCCAGCCGAGGGCCCCGAGGTCGCCGAGCTGGGTGACGACGCCGGAGATGCCGAGGGTGGCGATGAAGGCGAACGCGAGGGGCACGCCGCCGAAGTTGGCCAGGACGCCGGAGGCGGTGAGGGTCGCGTTGCGCAGGGCCTGGGAGCGGGAGGTGACCACGGCCTGGGCGACGAGGACGCCGAGGACGCCGCCGATCAGGGCGGTGAGCGCGGAGAGCTGGACGCTGCCGATCAGCGAGCCGAGGTACGGGCCCTGGAGCGAGAGTGCCAGGTGGTCGCCGGTGAAGGACGTGGTGGCGGCGGCACCGGCGGTGGCGGGGGCCGTCCGGGTCACCGCGCCGAGGAGGAGCGCGGCGAGCGGGAGGCCGAAGAAGACGCCGGTGAAGAGGAGGAGCGGGAGGGCGGCCGGCCAGGTGCGCGGGCCGCGCCGCCGGCGGCGGGTGCCGCCGGCGGTTCCCGTCCCCGCGTGGGGGGTGAGGGATGCGGTCATCAGGAGACGGCCTTGTCCCACTTCTCGGCGAGGGTGGCCTTGGCCTTGTCGAGCTCGGTGGAGGCCGGGAAGGCGGGGGTGCCCTCGACCTTGGGGAGCTTGGCGACGAAGGACTTGTCGGCGGTGCCGTCGGCGGTCATCGCGGGCAGCAGGACCGGGCGGGCGTACCCCTTGAGCCAGAGGTTCTGGCCCTCGGTGCTGTAGAGGAACTCCATCCAGAGGCGGGCGGCCGCCGGGTGCGGGGCGTCCTTGTTGACGGCCTGCGAGTAGAACTGGGCGTAGACGCCGTCGGTGGGGACGGCGACCTTCCAGTCGACGCCCTTGGACGCGAACTGGTCGGCGTAACCGGCGTTGAGGTAGTCCCAGTCGATGGAGATGGGCGTCTCGCCCTTCTCGACCGTGGCCGGGGTGGACTCGACGGGGATGAAGTTGCCGCTCTTCTTCAGCTTGCCGAAGAAGTCGATGCCGGGCTGGATGTCGCCGAAGGAGCCCTTGTTGGCGAGGGCCGCCGCGTAGACGCCGCCGAAGGCGGAGCCGGACTTGGTGGGGTTGCCGTTGAGGGCGACCTTGCCCTTGTACTCGGGCTTGAGGAGGTCCGCGAAGGTCTGCGGGCAGTTCGGGATGCGCTTGGCGTCGCAGCCGATGGAGACGTAGCCGCCGTAGTCGTTGTACCAGCGGGCGTCGGCGTCCTTCTGCGCGGCGGGGATCTTGTCCCAGGCCTCGACCTTGTACGGGGCGAAGAGGCCTTCCTCGGCGCCGCTGCGGGCGAAGGCGATGCCCAGGTCGAGCACGTCGGGGGCGCGGTCCTGGCCCTTGCGGGACTTCACGGCGGCGATCTCGTCGGCGCTGGCGGCGTCCGGGTTCTCGCTCTGGATCTTGATCTTGGGGTACTTGGCCTGGAAGGCCTTGATGATCTCGCCGTAGTTGGCCCAGTCCGGCGGCAGGGCGATGACATGCAGCGCGCCCTCCTTCTCGGCGGCGGCGACCAGCTCCCTCATCCCTCCGAAGGCGCTCACGGAGGTGGCCTTGGCGGCCTCGGCCCCGGAGGCGCCGGCGGCCGGGCCGTCGGGCGCCGCGCCGCAGGCGGCGGTGAGGGTGGTGAGGACGGCGGCGCCGAGCAGGGCGGCGGCACGACGGCCGGAAGGTCTGGGCACGGTCACTCCTGGGACGAGAGGGGGTGGCACTTGTCTGAACAAGTTGGGCTCCAGTTCGCCCGTGTCCCACGACGTGAGGATGAACGGGACATGACCGCCCGGGGAGGAGTGCGCGAAGACCGGGAGCGCGTGAACCCCTGGTGAACGCCGGGGAGTTGACCCTGCCCGAAACTGGACCGATCGCCACTCCTGAGGGTTACAGTGAACCTTCGGCCGGGAACCCAGGGTGACCGGCTGCGCACAGGAACGGACGGAAGAGGGGCACGTGGGGACGGCACGCTATCTGGAGATCGCCGAGGCCGTCCGCCAGGCGATACTCGACGGCGAGTACGCCGTGGGAGCACAACTGCCCTCCGAGGCCGAGCTGGTGGCCCGCTGGGCGGCCTCCCGGGGGACGGTCCGTCAGGCGGTCGCCGTCCTGGAGTCGGAGGGCCTCGTCGGCTCCCGCCAGGGGGCCCGCCGCATCGTCCTGCGCCAGGAGCGCCGGCACAGCTTCGCCGAGCTGAACAGCTTCGCCCAGTGGGCGCACGGCATGGACCTGCGGGTGACCAGCCGGATCCTGCTGCGGTCGCGACGGACGGCCACGCCCGAGGAGGCGCGGCGCCTCTCCGTACCGGCGGAGAGCGAGATCCTGCACGTGCTGCGGCTGCGCTGCCTCGAAGGGGAGCCGGCGATGATCGAGCGGACCGCGTACGCCGACTGGGCGGCGGCGGCCGTCGAGGCACTGCCGGAGGACTGCGTCTCGATCATGGAGAGCATCGCCCAGGAGGCGGGCATCGTCGCCCAGTACGGGGAACACCTCATCGACGCGGTCGCGGCGGGCTCCCGGGACGCGGAGCTGCTGCACATCAGGCGGGGCAGCCCGCTGCTGCGGCAACGGCACGTGAGCTGCGACCAGTCGGGGCGGCCGATCGAGTGGACGGACGACCGCTACCGGCCGGGGAGCGTCACCTTCAGCGTGACGAACTCCGCCACCACGACCCCGCTCGAACGGCATCGCGGGGCGCCGACGGGCTGAGGTCGGTCCCTGCGGTTTTCCGCAGGGTGGCCGGGAGGGAAGCCGCGTACCGGCGCCGACCTGGGACTTCCAGGTTGAGGAGGTGCCGGGCGAGCCGCCCGGCCGCCGCCGCGACGCGCTGGAACGCGTCCACGACGGCGGGGCGGCGATCGACCCGGAGGTCGTACGGCAGCTGGTCGTCCGCAGCGCGCACACGGACCCGCTGGCGCGGCTCACCCCGCGCGAGCGGGAGGTCCTGGAGGTGCTGGCGCAGGGGTACACCAACGCGGCCATCGCCCGGCAGCTCCATCTGTCGCTGAGCGCGGTCGAGAAGGCCCTCAACGCCGTCTTCGACAAGCTGGAACTGCACCGGACGGACGGCTACAGCCGCCGCATCCTGGCCGTACTGCGCTATCTGGAGTCCCGAACCCCGGACGACCCGAACCCCGGACGACCCGAGCCCCGGGGCGTCCGGGGCTCAGGCGCGCCACTCCGCCGGGAGGGGAGCTCGCGGGTGGTCAGTCCAGCGGCAGCGCCCCGTCCGAGGACCGGGCGCCCGGGGCCGTCGGCGCCGGGATCCTCAGGAGGCCCTTGTCGCTGGAGGAGGCGGGCGCGCCCGCGTCCACCGGGGTGGTCGTCGAGGGCCGGGCGGCGGTGCAGCGCTGCTTCTCGGCCTCCGTCATGGGTCCGGTGCGCTGGAGCAGCCGGTCGGGGACGGCCCGGGAGGGGCCGTCGACGACGGCGTGCAGCCGGTAGTCGTCCTTCTTGCTGACGAACCAGCCCTCGACCCGCTCACGGCTCGGCTGCATCTCGACCCAGCTGACCTCGCCGGGCTGGATCCGCTCCACGGCCGTCCGCTGGTCGCTGCTGAACCACTGCCAGGGCCGCTGCCAGCCCTTCTCGTAGGCGAGGGCGAACTGCGCGGCCATCGGCCGCTCCCTGGCCCGCTTCTCGTCCTCCTCCCGTACCCCGCTGGTGGGGAGCCGGGCCACCTCGGGGAGCGCGAGGGCGGCGTCGGCGTACGTCTGGGCGATGCTGTCGTGGCTGCGCTCGGAGTAGGAGAGGAGGCGGCTGTGCTCCAGGGTGTTGCGGGTGCAGTTGACGAAGGCCTCGCCGACGACCCGCGCCTTGTCGTAGTAGCGGAAGGAGGTCCGGGTGTCGGGCCGGAACGTGCAGGCGTTCTCGCCGTTGCAGGCGGCGGCCGCGTTGTGGAGGGTGCTCTCGCGTTCGTTGCCCTTGTACGCCTCCGAGGTGCCGAGCGCCGTCTTGCTCACGGTCTTGTCGACGGCCACCGGGACCTCCACCGCGCGGATGCGGGCGATCATCGGCGTACAGGTGACATGGGTGCGGGAGTCGGTGACGCGCGAGGTGAACGTGAGCACGGGCTCGTTCTCGTCGGCGGTGAACACATAGGCGCGGCCGGTCCAACGGCCCTTGCCCGGCGTGCCCTTCACCCGGTCGGGGTCGCCGGCCGTGGTGACCGCGCGGACCGGGCCGCCGGAGCCGCTGACCTCGTACGGCTGGCCGTCGACGACCTGTTCGCCCGTGCACTCCTTGGAGACGGCCGGGCTGTCCTCGTAGGTCACGGTGACCTGGGCTCCGGCGCGTACTCCTCTGAGCCGCTGCCTGAGCGTGTTGCCGTCCTTCTGGAGGGCGACGCCGTGGGAGGCGTCGGTACGGCCCGAAGCGGCGGGCGAATAGCGCTGGTTGAGACCGGTCCAGAAGTCCAGGCCGACGGTGGTGGGGCCGTCGCCCCTCATGACCGGGTCGGCGAAATCTCCGTTGAGGACGGGGACGGCCTGCTCGGCGGGGGCGGCCTGCGCTCCGTACGAAAGGGGGGCGACGGGCAGCAGCATTCCGGCGGCGCCGAGGACGACGAGGGCCGGGAGCGTGGTGCGGTTCATGGGGTTCTCCTCCCGGGTCAGGAAGCGTCGGCGGGCAGGACGACGACGCGCTTGGGCTCGGCGCCCGGGGGCACCGCCCGCGCGGCGGGGACCTCGGCGGCGGGGCCGGGCGCGGGGGCCGGGCCGGGGCCGGGAGCCGGGGCGGGCGCGGTGTTTCCGGCGGGCCGGGTACCGCCGCAGACGCCTGCCGGGGCGGCGTACGTCTGGGCGATGAACGTGCTGCTGGTGACCATCGAGGGGCTGTCCACGGCGATGCCGATGATCCGCTGCCCGGACTTGGCGACGAGGCTGCCGACCACGCGCCGCATCGCGGCGTTCGCACCGAAGACCAGCATGTCGTGCGGATTGACGGTGGTCTTGTAGGCGGTCGTCTCGGTGTTCTCGATGGTCCAGGACTTGGAGTACGTGGCCTTGAACGCGGCCTCGAAGGCGAGTTTGGCGCTCATCGAGCCGGACGCCTTGGCACCGCCGGAGACGGAGGTCTTGGTCCCGTTGGTCGAGGTCGGGCCGTCCTTGAGGTTGGGCGTCTTGTTCTCGCTGGTGATGTCGTTGGAGAGGTTGGTGCTGACCTCGCCGGAGGCGCTGACCGTGCCCTCGGCGGCGATCTTCCCGGAGATCTCGCCGCCGATGTTGTCGGTGGTGCCGGACTTCAGGGTGACGGTCCGGTCGACGGCCATGTCGCTCTGGGTGCAGTTGATCACCGCGTTGCCGAGCGACTTCACGGCGGTGACGTACTCGCGGCCCAGCTTGGGGTCGATGACGAAGGTGCAGGCGGAGCGCTTGCTGCCGCAGTGCTCAAGGACGTCGGCGACCTTGGCCGGGCGCCCGTCGGCGGTGAGGGCGCGGGCGACGGGGGTCTCGCCCGGCCCCTCCTCCTCGGCGGCGCCGGCGGGCGGCGCGAGGGAGGTGGCGGCGAGGCCGAGCAGGACGGAGAGGGCGGGCAGCAGGGCGGCGCGGCGATGGCACGCGGGCATGACGGGGTTCCCTTCGGGACGGACGGGAGCGGACGTGCGCGGAGAGGTACGCGGGGACGTACGCGGGGACGTACGCGGGGACGTACGCGGGGACGTACGCGGGGACGTACGCGGGGACGTACGCGGGGACGTACGCGGGGTGCGGCTCGGTCGCCCGGCTCCCTTCGGACGGGCGGGAGCGGGGGACGTGCGCGGGCGCGGCCCCGGGACCGGCTTCCGGGCGGGAGCGGGGACGGTGCGCGGGGTGCGGTCAGTCGCCGAGAAGGCCGCAGAGCTGGTCGACCGGGAAGGGGGACCGGCCCGGGTCGGTGGATCCCTGCGGCAGCGAGCCGGGGAAGGACTCGCAGGTCGAGGTCACGGCCTGGGCCGCGTTGTTCGCCGGCTCGGGCTCGTTCGAGGAGATGGTGTCGGTCATGTCCTTGAGGCCCTGCTCCTCGGCGGCGCCCTTGCCGCCGGTCAGCTTGCCCATGCAGGAGGAGGAGTCGGGCGGGCACTCCTCCAGCTTCTTGCCCGCGTCCTTGATGTCCTTGTCGGCCTTGCCGGCCGCCTCCTTCGTCTTCTTCTGGTCCTCCTCGATCTTCTTCGCCTGCTCGGCGTTGTTCTCCTTGTCCTGGCAGGCCTGGTCGTCGGGCTTGCACTCCTCGGCGTGGGCGCCGGTGGCCAGGGGCAGGGCGAGAGCGGCTGCGAGGACGGTCGCGGTCAGCACACGGCGTGCCGACGCCTTCAGTACGGGCATGGGAACTCCCTTGGGACAGGGGTGAGTTGGAGTGCTCGGGTGGGGACGCCAGGGGCGGACAGGGGACTGTCCTCAAGATCACCGAGCGCATCCCGACGCTAGCCGCCGGGGCCCCGGCACCCCGGCGCGACACACGGCGCGGCGCGCACCCCGGGGGCCGCTCACCACTTCGGCGGAGCGCACTCGGGGCCGCCCCGACGGCCGGGTCCGGGCGGGCCCGGGGGCCGGTCCCGGGACCCGCCGGTCCACCCGTTCGTAGGGATTCGGGGGTACGGGCGAGAGGGCGGCCGACCGTAGGCGGCGGGGCCTCTCACTCCCCCGGCCGCCGCCGTTCGGCGGCCCGCCGGACCCTCGGCGGAGCCGTCCCGGCACGGCCCGCTCCGGGGGCGAGTGCGCCCCCCGCTCACCACCCCGAACGGAGGTCCGGCAAACGGGTGTTTCAGCGATTCCGGCTCGCCCCGGTGATCATTATCGGACAGTCTGCTCATGTGCCCGGCGGCCCGTCCCGGCCGTCACACCAGGCCTTGGGCGACCCGTGCCTGGGGTCCCGGCACGCCGTGTTCGCATGACCCGCGACCGGCTCCGTACGCCTCCGCCCTCCCCGCGGACGCCACGGGCCGGCCGCCGCGCTCCCGTATGTCCCCGTCGAAGGAGAGCAGAGCCATGTCCCGTTCACGACCCTTCCCCCCGCGCGCGGTCCCTCCGCGCACCGGGCGGCGCGCCCGGCCGTTCCTCGCCGCCGTCCTCACGGCCGCCGCGCTCACCACCCTGCCCGCGCTCGCCCCCGCCGCGACCGCCAACGAGGGCAACCCGACCGTGCTGAGCTGGGGTGCGGGCCGCACCGGCCAGCTGGGCAACGGCACCCTCGCCGACAGCCTCAGCCCGACCTCGGTCACCAGCCTCTTCCGCGGTGATGTGGACCAGATGTCGGCCGGCGGCACCTCGTCGGCCGACTCCTTCGCCCTCGCCCGTACCGACAAGACCGTCAAGTCCTGGGGCCACAACTCCTCGGGCCAGCTCGGCAACGGCGGCAACACCAACCAGACCGTGCCGACCACCGTCCCGCGCCTGACGAACATCAAGGACATCGCGGCAGGCGGCAAGCACGCCCTGGCCCTCGACACCAGCGGCCAGGTCTACTCCTGGGGCGACAACGCCTACGGCCAGCTCGGCAACAACCGCACCGGCGACAGCCGCACCGTCCCCGACCGTGTCCAGGGCATGCCCAAGGTGAAGCAGATCTCGGCGGGCTGCGACTTCAGCCTCGCCCTCCTGGAGAACGGCAAGGTGTACGCCTGGGGCCGCGGCATCCACGGTCAGCTCGGCACCGGCAGCCGCGCCACCAGCTCCGTACCCCGGCAGGTCGTGGGTCTGGAGAACATCGTGGAGATCGACGCGGGCTGCTACCACGCACTCGCCCTGACCTCCGACGACACGGTCAAGTCCTGGGGCTACAACCTCTACGGCCAGCTCGGCAACTCCTCCACCAAGTCCTCCACCGTCCCCGTGGACGTCGACTGGGTGGAGGGCGTCTCGGACATCGAGGCGGGCGCCTTCCACAACTACGTGAAGACCAGCGACAGCCACGTCTGGGGCTGGGGCAACAACCAGTACGGCCAACTCCTGGAGTCCGACGAGGCCTTCGACTCCAACGTCTCCCGCACCAACCGCACGGCCCCGGTCGAGATCCCGCGCCTCGAAGGCGTCCAGCACCTCGCGGCGGGCGCCCGGCACGGCGTCGCCGTCACGGCGGACGACGTCTTCACCTGGGGCAACAACAGCGAGGGCCAGCTCGGCAACGGCACGACGGTCTCGCGCTACGAGTCGGTGAAGATCCTCAACGAGGGCTCGGCGATCAAGAACGTGGCCGTCTCCCTGGGCGGCAACACGACGTACGCGTACTGAGCGGGGCGTGCTCCGATGACGTACGCGTTCGTACGCGGTGTCACCGCCGCCACCCTCGCGCTCCTCGTCCTCGCCGTGTCCCCCGCCCACGCCGAGCCCCGGGACCCGCTGGTGCGGGCCTGGGGCGCGAACCAGGGCGGTCAGCTCGGCAACGGCACCACGGTCGACCAGCAGACCCCGGCGGCCGTCCAGGGGCTCGCCCGCGCCTCGGTACGCGAGCTGTCCGGCGGTGGCAACAACACCCCCAACGCCTTCGCCGTGGCGCTCCTCACCGACGGCACGGTCCAGTCCTGGGGCGGGAACCTCGCGGGCCAGCTCGGCGACGGCACCGCCGTGAGCCGGCCGTTCCCCGCCGCCGTGGCCGGACTCTCCGGAGTCACCGAGGTCGCCGCCGGCTTCCAGTCCGCCTACGCCGTCCGCGGCGGCCGGGTCCTCGCCTGGGGCGACAACACCTACGGCCAGCTCGGCGACGGCGGCACGACGGCGGCCGTGCGACCCGTGCGGGTCCAGAGCCTGAACAAGGTGAAGGACGTCGCCGCCGGCTGCCAACACGTCGTCGCCCTCCGGGAGGACGGCACCGTCTGGACCTGGGGCCGTGCCCACTACGGCCAGCTCGGCCTCGGCGACACCACCGACCGGAACACCCCGAAACGAGTCCCCGGCCTCACGGACGTCGTCGAGATCGCGACCGGCTGCAACCACGTGCTCGCCCGGCTCGCCGACGGCACCGTACGGGCCTGGGGCTACAACATCAACGGCCAACTGGGCAACGACAGCCAGGAGGGCGCGCCCTCACCGGTCGAGGTGCGGCATCTCGACGGCGTGGCCCGGGTCTACGGCTGCGGCTTCCACAGCTTCGCCGTGCTCGACGACGGCTCGGTCCGCGCCTGGGGCTGGAACGGCCGCGGCCAGCTCGGCGACGGTTCCACCACCTCCCGCACCACCCCGGTCCCCGTACCCGGTCTGGACGAGGTCACCGACATGGCCGGCGGCTGGGGACACACCGTCGCCGCCCGTTCCGACGGCTCCGTCCTCGCCTGGGGCGAGAACGCGGCCGGCCAGCTCGGCGACGCCACCACCACCGACTCCCCCACCCCGGTCACCGCACTGCCCGCAGGCAGCGGCGCGACCCGCGTCTCGACTGCCCCCACCGGCAAGTCGAGCTACGCCTACTGACCCGGAAGGTCCCCATGCACCACAGCAAGCGCATCACCCTGCTCGCCGCCGTCACTGCGGTCACCGCCCTCGCCGCTCCCTCCCTCTCCGCCCACGCCGCCGCCGGCACCGACCCCTGGGTACGCGCCTGGGGCGAGAACGCCCAGGGCCAGCTCGGCAACGGCAGCGTCCTCGCCCAGCAGACCCCCGCGGCCGTCACCGGCATCACCCGCGACGACGTGCGCGAGATGTCCGGGGGCGGTGGCGGAGCCGCCGCCGCCGCGAACGCCTTCGCCGTCGCGCTCCTCAAGGACGGCACCGTCAAGAGCTGGGGTTCCAACACCACCGGCCAGCTCGGCAACGGCACCACCACCGCCCAGAGCTTCCCCGCGACCGTCACCGGACTCTCCGGGATCGCCGAGGTCTCCGCGGGCCTCAACCACGTCCTCGCCGTCAAGGGCGGCCGGATCCTCGCCTGGGGCAGCAACGCCTCCAAGCAGCTGGGCACCGGCCAGGACACCACCAACCCGTACAGGACCCCCATCCCGGTGCAGAGTCTCGACAAGGTGAAGGACGTCGGAGCGGGCTGCGACTTCAGCGTGGCGCTCCGGCAGGACGGCACGGTGTGGACCTGGGGCAAGGGTGACAACGGGCGCCTGGGCACCGGCAACAACACCACGCGCGAGACCCCGCAGAAGGTCCCGGACCTGATCGACGTGGAGTCGGTCGCGGTCGGCTGCGACCATGTGATCGCACTCACCGCCGACGGCACCGTGAAGGCCTGGGGCAAGGGCGCCGAGGGCCAGCTCGGCAACGACTCCACCGCCGACAGCAACAAGCCCGTCGACGTCGCCTACCTCGACGCGGTGGCCCGGATCTTCGCCACCTCCGCGTCCGGCTTCGCCGTCCTCGACGACGGCAGCGTGGCCGGCTGGGGCAAGAACACCGACAGGCAGCTCGGCGACGGCACGAACGCCAACCGCACCACCCCGGTCGTCCTGGACACCCTCAAGGGCGTCCAGAGCATCGCGGGCGGCGCGGACTTCACCCTGGCCGCGCTCGACGACGGCTCGGTGATCGGCTGGGGCGCCAACGGGGCCGCCCAGCTCGGTGACGGCTCCACGACGGTGCCCACGGGCACGACCACGGCGCTGCCGCCGGGCAGCGGCATCACGCACGTCACGACGACGATGACGGGCAAGTCGGGCTTCGCGTACTGACACCGCCGTCCGGCGCCGTCCTGGGCCGCGGCATCCCGCGTCCGGTGGTGCCCAAACAGCTTCTGATGCCGTCCGCCCGCGCGGGACCCTCGCCGGCCCCGCGCGGGCGGACCTCTGTGACGCTGGCCAGAAACCGCACCCGGCTGGCACTATCGCCGCATGTCCGCCTCGCTCTCCCGCGCCGTCCGCCGCCGTGTCCTGGCGGTCTCGGCCGCGCTGCTCGCGGTGTGCGGGGTACTGGTGTGGTGGCTGATGCCCTTCGGTCCCCCCGTGCCCAGCGGCACGGTCACCTTCAGTACGGGTGTCCCCACCGGCGTCTACCAGCGGTACGGCGAGCTGCTCCAGCAGGCCCTGGCCAAGGACCTCCCCAAGGTCTCGATACGGCTCAAGGACAGCGAGGGCTCCCAACAGAACCTGGCCCGGGTGGCCTCCGGCGAGGCCGATTTCACCGTGGCGACGGCCGACGCGGTGGCCCAGTACCAGCGGGAGCGCAGGCCGGGCTTCGAGCGGCTGCGCGGCTGCGCCCGCCTCTACGACGACTACGTGCAGCTCGTGGTGCGCAAGGGCTCCTCGGTGCAGTCGGTACGGGACCTGCGCGGTCTGAAGGTGGGCGTCGGCCAGGACGGCTCCGGCGTGCGGCTGATCGCCGACCGGGTCCTCGCGGCGGCGGGCCTCGCCCCCGTACGCGACATCGAACCGGTCTCCGCGGGCATCGACACCATGCCGGGGCGGCTGGAGCGGGGCGAGCTCGACGCCTTCTTCTGGTCGGGCGGCCTGCCCACCGAGGCGGTCCAGAAGCTGTCCGAGCGCACCCCGGTCCGCCTGATCCCGCTGGACGCGGGTCTCGTGGCCCGGCTCCACGACGTGGGCGATTCGACCCGCCACTACCGGTCGGCGGTGATCCCGGCCGACGCGTACGCCAAGGCGCAGGACGGCCGGCCGATCGAGACCCTGGCGGTGGCGAACCTGCTGGTCACGACGGTGGAGGCCGATACGGACCTGGTGGAGGGCTTCACCCGTACGGTGATCGGGAGCCGGGACGGCATCGGCAGGCGGGTCCACCCGGCCCAACTGGTGGACCTCAGGACCGCCGTCTACACGGAGCCCCTCCCCCTTCACGACGGCGCCCGCCGCTACTACCGCTCGGTGAAGCCCTGACGGGGTGGCACTGCCGGTGCCCCGGCCCTGCGTCGGGTCGCCCCTACCTTTCGGTAGCCCGTACCGCCCAGTAACCCTTACCGCTCAGTAGCTCTTACCGTTCAGTAACCTATACCGCCCGGTAAGCCCTACCCTCCGTAGCCCCTGCCCATCCGTAAGCCCTACCGCCCGGTGAACCCCTCACGCTCCCCGTCCGGCGCCTGCCGGGGAACCGTCACCGTCACCCGCAGCCCGTGCGGTTCGTTCGGTGCGAAGGCGATGCCGCCGCCGCCCGCCGTGAGCAGGACGCGGGTGATGGAGAGGCCCAGGCCCGATCCCTTGATGTTCTGGTGCCGGCCCGAGCGCCAGAAGCGGTCGCCGACCCGGCTCAGCTCCTCGTCGGTGAGGCCGGGGCCGTGGTCGGCGACGACGACGGACACGTCCTTCCCGCCGGGGACCAGGGAGACGGCGACCGAGACCTCCTCGCCGGCGGGTGTGAACTTCAGCGCGTTGTCGATCACCGCGTCGAGCGCGCTGGAGAGCGCGACCGGGTCCGCCCACCCCGTGACCGCCCCGCACTCCCCGGTGAGCGCGACGCCCTTGTCGTCGGCGACCGGCCGCCAGGACGCGACCCGCTCGGCGGCGAGCGCCCCGACATCGGTCAGCCGCAGCTCGGCAGCCGCGTGCTCGGCGAGCGCCAGGTCGAGAAGGTCGTCGAGGACCTGCGAGAGGCGCTTGCCCTCGGTCCGTACGGAGGCGATCTCCTCGTTGCCCTCGGGGAGCTCCATGGCGAGCAGCTCGATCCGCAGGAGCAGCGCGGCGAGCGGGTTGCGCAGTTGGTGCGAGGCGTCGGCGACGAAGGCCCGCTGCTGTTCGAGGGCCTCCTCGACGTTGTCGGCCATCTCGTTGAACGAGAGCGCGAGG
The DNA here is from genome assembly GCF_036634195.1 of Streptomyces sp. P9-A4. Lineage (NCBI taxonomy): Bacteria > Bacillati > Actinomycetota > Actinomycetes > Kitasatosporales > Streptomycetaceae > Streptomyces > Streptomyces sp. P9-A4. The sequence goes on along the minus strand of NZ_JAZIFY010000001.1, from coordinate 5,680,141 downwards.
CGCCGCAGTTCGGGCGGCCCTCCGGTCGCGGCGACCCGGGAGTTCATGCGTCCGGTGGCGATGTCGTGGGTGACGGAGTCGAGGACGCGGACCGGCCGCAGCACCCACCCGGTGAGCCGGAACGCCGCGCCGACGGCGAGCAGCATGGCCGCCGCCTCGCCCGCGAAGATCAGCAGCCAGCCGCGCAGGATTCGGCTCCGCAGCGGCCCGGTGGGCGAGTCCGTGACGACGACGGCGACGACGTCCCCGTCGCGGACGACCGGGGAGGCGATGGTGAGCCGGGCATCGCCCTGCCAGGGCCACACCTGGGGCGGGTCGTGGCTGCGGCGGCCGAGCAGCGCCTCGTTGAAGGCGCGCCGGCCCTCTCCGTCGTACGGGACGACCCAGTCCTCGGGGGCGGCGGCCATGGACCGGTTGTCGCGGTAGAAGATGCCGGCCCGGATCCCGTACACGTCGTGGTAGCTGGCGAGTTCGCCGCCGAGGGTGGCCCGCCGCTCGTCGGTTCCGGGGCTGGTCTCGCTGACGAACTGGGCGAGCGCGGCGAAGCGCGCGGCGTCGTCGAGCCGGTCGACGACGACCCGCTGCTGTTCGGCGGCGGCGAGGCTGGCGGCGAGCGGAAAGCCGAGGGCGAGCAGGACGCCCGCCATCAGGACGATGAGCAGCGGAAGGAGGCGGGTGCGCACGAAGGAGCCGTCCGGCGGTTACGCGGCGGGGGCGACCAGGCGGTAGCCGACGCCCCGCACGGTCTCGATCAGGGCGGGCATCCGGAGCTTGGAGCGCAGGGAGGCGACGTGCACCTCCAGGGTGCGGCCGGTCCCCTCCCAACTGGTGCGCCAGACCTCGCTGATGATCTGTTCGCGGCGGAAGACGACTCCGGGGCGCTGGGCGAGGAGGGCGAGCAGGTCGAACTCCTTGCGGGTGAGCGCGATGCTCTCGCCCTCGACGCTGACCCGCCGGGTGGGCAGCTCGATGGTGACGGAGCCGAGCCGCAGCTGCGTGCCGTCGGCGGGCGCGCCGCTGCCCGCCGCCTCCTCGGGGCCGGCGTTGCGCCGGCTGACGGCGTGGATGCGGGCGAGGAGCTCGCCGGGGTCGTAGGGCTTGACGACGTAGTCGTCGGCGCCGAGGTTGAGCCCGTGGATCCGGGAGCGTACGTCGCCGCGCGCGGTGACCATGATCACCGGAGTGGTGGTGAGCTTCCGGATGCGGCCGCAGACCTGGTAGCCGTCCTGGTCGGGGAGACCGAGGTCGAGCAGGATCACCCCGTACGAGGGGCGCTCGCCCTGCGCGGTGGGCAGCACGGCCTGGAGCGCCTCCTCGCCGCTGCGGGCGTGGGTGACGGTGAACCCGTGCTTGGCGAGGATCGCGGAGAGGGCGGCGGCGACGTGGTCGTCGTCCTCGACGAGCAGCAGTCGCATACGTACCTCCTCCGTGGTGACGGGCTGATGAGCCGCTCTCTGTGTACCAGGTGGTACCAGGGCATGAACACCGAACATCGGTGCCACAGTCAAGTGTCCCCCTGTGACGGCGGCGTTTCCGTTATGCAGCCGGTACCGCCCGGGGTGTCCCGTTCACGCACTGTGTCCGGTCGCGGCCGGATCGTTATCCTCAATTTCCGCTCAGATGTGATGACGGTCGTCACATCGGGTCTCTAGTGTCCTCCCCAACCGAGGAGGACGGAGCAAGAGGCCGATGAGCGGAGAGTCAGTGTCCAAGTCCGTGCCCAGGGGGCCCGAGGACACCCCGCGTGCCACGGACGACCTGGTCGTACTGTCCGGCGTGAACAAGCACTTCGGCGCACTGCATGTCCTCCAGGACATCGATCTGACGATCACCCGCGGCGAGGTCGTGGTCGTCATCGGACCTTCCGGGTCCGGCAAGTCGACGCTGTGCCGCACGATCAACCGGCTGGAGAGCGTCGACTCCGGCACCATCACCATCGACGGCAAGCCGCTGCCCGCGGAGGGCCGGGAGCTCGCCCGGCTGCGTTCCGACGTCGGCATGGTCTTCCAGTCGTTCAACCTCTTCGCGCACAAGACGGTGCTCGAGAACGTGATGCTGGGCCAGATCAAGGTCCGGAAGACGGAGAAGAAGGCCGCCGAGGAGAAGGCCCGCACCCTGCTCGACAGGGTCGGGGTCGGCACCCAGGCCGACAAGTACCCGGCTCAGCTCTCCGGTGGCCAGCAGCAGCGCGTGGCCATCGCCCGCGCGCTCGCGATGGGCCCGAAGGTGATGCTGTTCGACGAGCCGACCTCCGCGCTCGACCCCGAGATGATCAACGAGGTCCTCGAGGTCATGCAGCAACTGGCGCAGGAGGGCATGACGATGGTGGTCGTGACCCACGAGATGGGCTTCGCCCGCTCGGCCGCCAACCGGGTCGTCTTCATGGCCGACGGGCGCATCGTCGAGGAGGCGACGCCCGAGGAGTTCTTCAGCAACCCGCGGAGCGACCGGGCCAAGGACTTCCTCTCCAAGATCCTTCACCACTGAGCGAGTTCGGGCCTATCCTTCCCAACTCACTTCTATCCAAGGGACATTCCTCGATGATGCTTCGTCGCACCTCCGCCGCCGCCGCGGCCGCCGTCGTCCTCGCCCTGACCGCCACCGCCTGTGGCAGCGGCTCGGACTCCGGCAGCAACGGCGACAAGATCACCATCGGCATCAAGTTCGACCAGCCCGGCCTGGGCCTGAAGACCCCGGACGGCACATACGCCGGCTTCGACGTCGACGTCGCCCGCTACGTCGCCAAGGAGCTCGGCTACTCCGAGGACAAGATCACCTTCAAGCAGGCGCCGAGCGCCGAACGCGAGAACCTGATCAAGAACGGTGACGTCAAGTTCGTCGTCGCCAGCTACTCGATCAACGACAAGCGCAAGAAGGAGGTCGACTTCGCCGGTCCGTACTTCCTGGCCCACCAGGACCTGCTCGTGCGCGCCGACGACAGCTCGATCACCAAGGTCGAGGACCTCAACTCCAAGAAGCTCTGCTCGGTCACCGGCTCGACCTCCGCGCAGAACGTCAAGGAGAAGCTGGCCCCGAAGGCCGACCTCCAGCAGCTCGGCGGCTACTCCGAGTGCCTGACCGGTCTGGAGAACAAGGCCGTCGACGCCCTGACCACCGACGACTCCATCCTCGCGGGCTACGCCTCGCAGAAGGAGCACCAGGGCAAGTTCAAGCTCGCCGGTCTCCGGATGAGCGACGAGAACTACGGCATCGGCGTCAAGAAGGGCGACGACGAGCTGCGCGGCAAGATCAACAAGGCGCTGGAGAAGATGGTCTCCGACGGCACCTGGGAGAAGCTCGTCAAGCAGAACTTCGGCCCCTCCGGCTACAAGTACGAGCCCGCGCCGAAGGTCCAGAACTGACCTGACCCGCTCCGGCCGTGACGGCCACCCCGCACGCGGGGCGGCCGTCGCACCGGCACCGGCCGCCGCCCACGCGTCGGCCGTCCCACCGACCGACCACCAGGGGAGAGCGCGGGCATCGTGTTCGACTTTCTTGATTCCGGGCAGTACGACCTGCTCGGCGCCTTCTGGGTGACGGCGCAGCTCGCCCTCTACTCGGCGATCGGCTCGCTGATCTGGGGCACCGCCCTGGTGGGCATGCGAGTGAGCCCGGTCCCCGTGATGCGCGCCTTCGCCGCCACATACGTCAACCTCGTCCGCAACACCCCGCTGACCGTGGTCCTCGTGGCGTGCTCGTTCGCCCTCAACCAGACCCTCGACGTCAAGCTCGGCGGCAGCACGTTCGAGGAGATCGGCTTCCGGCTCGCCGTCCTCGGACTCACCGCGTACACGGGCACGTTCGTCTGCGAGGCGCTGCGCTCGGGCATCAACACCGTTCCGCCGGGCCAGGCCGAGGCCGCCCGCGCACTGGGCCTGAGCTTCACCCAGGTCCTGACCCTGGTGGTGTTCCCGCAGGCCTTCCGCGCGGTGGTGACCCCGCTCGCGAACGTCCTCATCGCCCTCACCAAGAACACCACGGTGGCCTCGGCCATCAGCGCCGCGGAAGCGGCCCTCCTGATGAAGGAGATGGTCGAGAACGAGGCGGACGCGCTCTTCGCCGTCTTCGCCGTCTTCGCGTTCGGCTTCATCCTCCTCACCCTCCCCACCGGCCTGCTCCTGGGCTGGGCGGCCAAGCGTCTGGCGGTGAAGCGATGAGTTCCGTCCTGTACGACACGCCCGGCCCCCGCGCCAAGCGGCGGAACGTCCTCTACACGATCGTGTTCCTGGTCGTGCTCGGCCTCGTGGCCTGGTGGGTCCTCTCGGCCATGGCCGACAAGAACCAGCTCGACGCCGACAAGTGGAGCCCGTTCGTCACCGACTCCCGGGTCTGGACGACGTATCTGCTGCCCGGTCTGACGGAGACCCTCAAGGCCGCCGCGCTCTCCATCGTGATCGCGTTGCCGCTCGGCGCCCTCCTCGGCATCGGCCGGCTCTCCGACCACCGCTGGGTACGGGTGCCCGTCGGTACGGTCGTCGAGTTCTTCCGCGCCATCCCGGTACTGCTCCTGATGATGTTCGCGGCTGCCCTGTACCGGGAGTTCACGACCATCAGCTCCGACTTCCGCCCGCTGTACGCGGTCGTCACCGGCCTGGTGCTCTACAACGCCTCCGTCATCGCCGAGGTCGTCCGGGCCGGAGTGCTCTCGCTGCCCCGCGGCCAGGGCGACGCGGCCGAGGCGCTCGGCATGCGCAAGGGCCAGACCATGCTGTACGTCCTGCTCCCCCAGGCCGTGACCGTCATGCTCCCGGCCCTCGTCAGCCAGCTCGTCGTGATCGTCAAGGACACCGCGCTCGGCGGCGCCATGCTCGGCTTCGGGGAGCTTCTCAGCCAGAACCGGCAGATCACGGCCAACTACGGCGCCAACACGATCGCCACCTTCACGGTCATCGCGCTGATCTACATCGCCATCAACGCCATCCTCACCCACCTCGCCGGCCGCCTGGAGCGGCGCCTGCGGCAGGGCAAGAAGTCGGCCGCGGTGACCGTCCCGGCCCAGGGCGGAGCAGTCGACGCCCAGGCCGGAGCCACCCAGACGAAGACCGACGCGGTCAGCGGCTGACACGCCGCGGAGGTCCACGGGACGACAGCGGCGGCCGGTCCCGAAGGGTTCCGTAGGGCGTTCGGGGTGGGCCGGAGCGGTACCGACTTCAGGTCGGCCGCACCGCGCCCACCCTGTCACTTGACGCAAGCACCCTCAATAGGTTGCATACGGTCTGTGATCAAGCACCGGGCTCGTGCCACACTCAGCTGTGCTGCCCCCATGACCGTCCGGCCTTCAGGAGCCGCGCCGTGGACCCGGTGATCATCGTGGGCGCTGGGCCGGTCGGCCTCGCGCTCTCCCTCGCGCTCGCCGCGCAGGGCGTGCCCAGCGTCGTCCTCGACGAGGGCACCGGCAAGGACGAACCCCGCCCCGCCCGCAGCGTCGTCCTGCGCGCCGACACGGCCGCCATGGTCGAGCGGCTGGGCTGCACCACCCTCCGTGACGAGGGCGTCCGCTGGGTCGGCTGGCGCGGCATGCGCCGCCGTCAGGTCGTCCGCCATCTCGCCCTCGACCTGGGACTCGGCGGTACGGAGGAGTGGTCGGAGGACCCGGCCTCGCCCTCCGCACCGGCCGCTCCGCTGCACATCCCGCAGCACGCCCTGACGCGCGGACTGCGCGACGCCATCTCCCGCCAGAAGCTCGTCGAACTCGTCACCGAGGCCCGGCTCGACACCATCGAGCAGGACCGGGACGGGGTCGTCGCCCACACCCGTGGCCCGGAGGGCACCTGGTGGCGCGGCAGCCACCTCGTCGGCTGCGACGGCGCCCGCTCGACCGTCCGCAAACTGCTCGGCATCCGCTTCCCCGGCCGTACGGCGGTGGAACGCCACGCCGTCGCCGCCCTCCGTACCGAACTCCCCTGGCCCGGCGAGGCCCTGTTGCACCGTCAGCCCTCGTGGCGCGGCGCGGCCGAGGAGATCACCGCCCGCCCGCTGCCCGACGGGGTGTGGCGGATCGACTGGCTGCTGCCTCCCCGGGGCGACCTGGTCACCCCCGACGCGCTGGTCGCCCGCATCCGCGAGACCCTGGCCGGCTGGTGCGACGGGGTGACGCCCCCGTACGAACTCATCGACACCGGCGTGCACACCCTGCACCAGCGACTCGCCCGCCGCTGGCGGGTCGACCGGGTCCTGCTCGCCGGGGACGCCGCCCATCTGCTGGGCGCGGTCGGCACCCAGGGCCTCGACGAGGGGTTCAGGGACGTCGACAACCTGGCCTGGAAGCTCGCCCTCACCTGGCACCACGGCGCCTCGGACCGTCTGCTCGACAGCTACCAGAGCGAGCGCCGGTCGGCCGTCGCCCACCGGCTGCGGGCGGCGGACCAGTCGCTGCCGGTCCTGCGCGGCGGCGGAGGCCTGCGGACCTATCTGCCGGGCGCCGGACGGGGGCACGACGCCCTCCTCACCGACGGCCACGTGGGGCGAGGCCCGCTCGGCGCGCCCCCCGCGTACCCGCACTCCCCCCTCGCGCCGGCACCCACCGAGGGACGGATCCCGGTGGGCACCCCGACGGGCGCCCCGGTCGAGGACGTCCGCGTGACCGCCCCCGACGGCACGACCGTACGGCTCAGGGACCGGCTCGGTCAGGGCCGTCTCCTGGTCCTCCTGGTCGCCCCGGGCACCGGGGTGTGGGACCGCCGCCACTGGCGCGGCGCGGGTGTGATGCCCCGGCTCGAAGAGGCGGTACGCGCCCTCCCGGCGAAGGCCGAGGTCCTGGTCACGGAGGCGTACCCGGGCGCACCGGCCCACGCCGTCCTGTTGGTACGGCCCGACGGGCACCTGGTCGCCGCGTTCTCCGGGGTCCGCCCCGAGGAGCTGTATGCGGCGGCGGACGCGGCGCGCGGCGGCTCACCGACGGCGGAGGCGGATTCGGAGGCGGATTCGGACGAGGGTCCGGGCGCGGGCACGGGTGCGGAGGCGGAGCCCGGCTCGAAGGCGGCTTCGGCGGCCGGATCCGCCGCCGGAGTGTCCACGGGGAGTGACCGCACAGCGGACATGCGTTGATTCCCGAGGGCGCGCATGGTGTACTCCGGAGCGTGACCGACACCTATGCGCGCCTGTGGCGGAGGGTCCATATGGACCTCGTCCGCTACGCGGGCTGCGTGTGTCGCCCGTCCTGCTGATCTCGCCCTTTCCCGCGCGCGCCCCGCCACCGGACACAGTTCCGTGTGCCCGTGCTGCCGCCGCGCGCCCTCAGCGAACCCAGGACGGTCACCCGTGTCGCCTTCGACGCCCGCCACACGCACCTCGGACAGCGCCCACAACCCGAGCACCCCGAACCCCCCTATCGATGCCGCAAGTTCGGCCGCGGCCACTTCCCGCTCCTCCGGCCCGCCGACGGAGGCGGATCTCCTCGACTTCGTCCGGCGCGCGGCGGCGGACCGGGAACTGGTCGACTCCCTCCCGCTCGATCCCGAGGGCCGTACCTGGGTACGGCTCGAAGGGCCCGGCGGCAGTGAGGCCTGGCTCATCGGCTGGCCGCCGGGCACCGGCACCGGCTGGCACGACCACGCCGAGTCGCGGGGCGCCTTCGCCACCGCACGCGGCACGCTGACCGAGCACGCGCTCGCGGTCCGGCTGCCGGCGAGCGGCTGGAAGACACTGGAACTGGCCGAGGACCTCGACCGCTCCCGCCGGCTGACGGAGGGCGCAGGCCGCGCCTTCGGCCGCCACCATGTGCACGAGGTGCTCAACGAGTCCCCGGACACCCACGCGGTCTCGGTGCACGCCTACTACCCGCCGCTCCCGCTGATCCGGCGGTTCAGCCGGACGGGCGCGGTACTCCGTCTGGAGCAGGTCGAGCGCCCGGAGGACTGGCAGTGAGCGACGAACGCGTGGGCATGGACGAACTCCTGGAACGGGTCAGGGCGGGCATCGACCGGATCGACCCCCGCGCCGCCCACGAAGCGTACGAGGCGGGCGACGCACTCCTGGTGGACACCCGCTACGCGGCCCTGCGCGAACGGGACGGCCTGATCCCGGGCGCCCTGGTCGTGGAACGCAACGAACTGGAATGGCGGCTCGACCCCCAGGGCAGCCATCGCGCGGCGGAGGCGGACAGCCACGACCTGAGGGTGATCGTCCTCTGCGACGAGGGCTACGCCTCCTCCTTGGCGACGGAGTCCCTGCGCCGCCTGGGCCTCCACCGGGCGACCGACCTGATCGGCGGCTTCCAGGCCTGGAAGAGGGCGGGCCTCCCGGTCCTCCTCCCCCGAAGCGACACCTGACAGAACGGACCGGCCTGCCGGTTCCGCCGTCCATGGCCCGGCTCCCACCCGTGCCCCGGGATTCAGCCGGAGACAGAGGCAGAGCCCAAGTCCCTGCTCCAGCCCACACCCGCTCCCCCGGCCCCGTCCGAGTCCTTCTGATCTCCCCCGGGGATCAGAAGGACTCGTCGAGACCGTCCGTGTCCTCGCCCTCGGCCTCCAGCGCCTGGCGGACGACGCGGAGGGCCATGCCCTCGGGGTACCCCTTGCGGGCGAGCATCCCGGCGAGCCGGCGCAGCCGCCGGTCGCGGTCGAGACCGCGGGTGGCTCTCAGCTTGCGGGCCACGAGCTCACGCGCCCTGGCCTCCTCCTGCTCGGAGTCGAGCTGCTCCACCGCCTCCTGGATGAGGGTCGGCTCGACCCCCTTGGTCCGCAGCTCGCGGGCGAGCGCCCGACGGGCGAGGCCCCGGCCGTGATGGCGGGACTCCACCCAGGCCCCGGCGAACGCGGCGTCGTCGATGAGCCCGACGTCCTCGAAGCGGGAGAGGACTTCCTCCGCCACCTCGTCGGGGATCTCCCGCTTGCGCAGCGCGTCGGCGAGCTGCTTGCGCGTGCGGGGGGTCCCGGTGAGCAGGCGCAGACAGATCGCCCGCGCCCGCTCAGCCGGATCCTGGGGTGACGGCTCCTTCTCGGCCCTCGACGAGTCGGGGCCGTCACCCGGCCATTCGGTGCGACCGGTCACCGGTTCAGCTCTTGACCGCGGTGGCCTTGGTCGCCTTCGCGGTCTTGCTCGCGGGTGCCGGGACGCTCTTGGCCGCGTCGTCCGCACCGGCTGCGTCGGCGGCGCCCGCCCCGTCCGTCGCCGTCTCGGCCTTCGCGGCCTCGGGCCGGACGCCGACGCCCAGCTTGTCCTTGATCTTCTTCTCGATCTCGTCGGCGAGGTCGGGGTTGTCCTTCAGGAAGTTACGGGCGTTCTCCTTGCCCTGGCCGAGCTGGTCGCCCTCGTACGTGTACCAGGCACCGGCCTTGCGCACGAAGCCGTGCTCCACGCCCATGTCGATCAGACCGCCCTCGCGGCTGATGCCCTGGCCGTAGAGGATGTCGAACTCGGCCTGCTTGAAGGGGGGCGCGACCTTGTTCTTGACGACCTTGACGCGGGTGCGGTTGCCGACCGCGTCCGTGCCGTCCTTGAGGGTCTCGATGCGCCGGATGTCGAGGCGCACGGAGGCGTAGAACTTGAGGGCGCGGCCACCGGTCGTGGTCTCCGGCGAGCCGAACATCACGCCGATCTTCTCGCGGAGCTGGTTGATGAAGATCGCGGTGGTCTTGGACTGGTTGAGCGCGCCGGTGATCTTCCGGAGCGCCTGGCTCATCAGTCGGGCCTGGAGGCCGACGTGCGAGTCACCCATCTCGCCCTCGATCTCCGCGCGCGGGACGAGCGCGGCGACGGAGTCGATGACGATCAGGTCGAGGGCGCCGGAGCGGACCAGCATGTCGACGATCTCAAGAGCCTGCTCGCCACTGTCCGGCTGGGACAGGATGAGGTTGTCGATGTCGACGCCGAGCTTCTTGGCGTACTCGGGGTCGAGGGCGTGCTCGGCGTCCACGAAGGCCACCTGGCCGCCGGCCTTCTGGGCGTTGGCCACGGCGTGCAGGGTCAGGGTCGTCTTACCGGAGGACTCCGGTCCGTAGACCTCCACGACACGGCCGCGCGGCAGGCCGCCGACGCCGAGGGCGATGTCGAGGGCGGTCGATCCGGTGGAGATCACCTCGATCGGCTCCTGGACGCGGTCACCCATGCGCATCACGGCGCCCTTGCCGAATTGGCGTTCAATCTGTGCGAGCGCGGCGTCGAGCGCCTTCTCGCGGTCGGTTCCTGCCATGGGTTCCACCCGGTTTGCTTGAGTCGATCGCTTCATGTGAAAGACGCTAACCCCTGCCACTGACAATGGGCCCCGACGTCCCCTCCGGCCTGTGGACAACTCGCCGACAAGCCCGCGATTCCAGGGGCCGGACTTCCATGAGAATGGATGTTCGATTTCAGTGTCAAGCATGCCACGCGGGCGGGCGGGAGTCCGGCCGGGCCCGCCGCGCCCCGGCCGGGCCCGGCCTCCGGCCTTCTAAATCCAACCCTCGTTGTTCCTAGAATGGCCGGGTGAAGGACATCGACGCGATCGCCGTACTGCAGGACCCGGTGCGCCGCCGCCTGTACGAGTACGTGGCCGCCCAGGGGCGCGAGGTCGGCCGCAACGAGGCCGCCGAGGCGGCCGGTGTGGCCCGCACGCTCGCCGCGCACCACCTGGACAAGCTGGCCGAGGCCGGGCTGCTGGAGAGCGGCAGCCGTCGCCTGACGGGCCGCTCGGGGCCGGGGGCGGGCCGCCCCGCGAAGGTGTACACGCGGGCGCGTGCCGAGCATTCCGTGTCACTGCCCGCCCGCGACTACCGCACCGCCGCCGAGCTGCTGGCCGAGGCCGCCGAGCAGGCCGGCCTCGACGCCGGCCTCTGCGCCGCCGCGCGCCGCCGGGGCGAGGCCCTGCGCGGCTCCGCCGCACCCTGCGGCGACCTGGAGGAGGCCATGACGATACTGGCCGCCCGGGGCTACGAACCCCACCTGGAAGGCGCCGCGAGCACCCCGTACGAGCAGGGCGCCCCGCACGAGCAGGGCACCCGGGACGGGCAGGACACCCCGGACGACCCGCCCGCCGAAGGCCCGGCCGAAGCCCCCGCACCCGTCGTCCGCATGCGCAACTGCCCCTTCCACTCCGTCGCCGAACGCTTCCCTCCCCTCGTCTGCGGCATGAACCTCGCCCTGCTGGAAGGGCTGCTCGGCACGGACGGCCCCGTCCGCGCCCGCATGGACTCCCGCCCCGGAGAGTGCTGCGTCGTGGTCGAAGCTTCTAAAAACAATGAAGATTGACATAGAAAAGCGGGCCGTGCTGGGATGAGGCCATGACCGCCTCCGCGCACCCCGCGCCCGCCGCCCACCTCGCCCAGCTCAACATCGCGACGCTCCTTCACCCCCTCGACGACCCGCGCCTCGCCCCGTTCGTCGACATGCTCGACACGGTCAACGCCGCCGCCGACGCCGCGCCCGGCTTCGTGTGGCGGCTCGTCGAGGACGGGGCGGTCGACGCCACCGGTCTGCGCCCGGCGGGCGAGGACGTCATCGTCAACCTGTCGGTGTGGGAGTCCCAGGACTCCCTGTGGGACTTCACGTACCGCAGCGGGCACCTGGAGGTGATGCGGCAGCGCCGCGACTGGTTCGAGCGGCACGTCTCGGCGCACCTGGTGCTCTGGTGGGTGCCCGCCGGTCACGTCCCGACCGTCGGCGAGGCCCTGGAGCGGCTGGCGGACCTGCGGGCGAACGGACCGTCCCCGCGCGCGTTCACCTTCGCCTCCGCCCACTCCGCCGCCGAGGCGGACCGGCACCGTCGCTCCGGGGCCTCGGCCCCGGCGCTGTAGAACCCCCTACGAGGGCCGCGGCAGCACCGTCCACAGGTCCCCGCCCCGCCCCTCCAGCCGCATCAGGGTGAGCGCCTTCGCCGGGAGCGGTTCCGTACGCAGGGCATGGGCGTCCGGGGTCGGGGGAAGGTCCGGGGCGACCGCTTCCAGGATCGCGCCGAGGGTCGGCGCGTCACCGGCCAGCGGGCCGAGCGCGCCCGTGACCACGCTGCCGAGGACCTTGCGGCGGAGCGTGTCCGGGTCGTCGTTCAGGAGCCGGCCGCTGAGGTGCGGGGCCGCGATGCCGTGCCGGGCAAGGCGGGCGGGGCTGATACGGATGTCGGCGAGGTCGCGGTAGACGAGTCGCCGGGGACGGCATCCGGCGTCGACGACCACGAGCAGGTTCTGCCCGTGCGCCTCCAGGGCCACCCCGAGGTCGAGCAGCTCCAGGCAGACGCCGAGGGCCAGCCGCGCGAACCCGACGACCCTGCGCAGCCGTTCGTCCGGGGTGTGGGAGGCGAGGAGTTCGGGAAGCGCGGCCACCGGCAGGACCCTCTCCCCGGCCGCCGTGTCCGCGTACACCTGCGGCGACTCGCGCAGGAGCGCCGCCAGGTCGGCCGTTCCCGCCCCCGCCGCCGCCGGGGTGCGGGCGATGTGGAGACGGCCCTCGAACCGCCCGGCGAGCCGCTCGGCGAACTCCGACGTGGCGACGGCGTGCGCGACGGTGTACGCCGAGATGTCCCGTACGGTCGAGGTGAGCCGCGTACTCAGCGCCGTCTTGACGTGCGTGCCCCCGCCCAGGTCGAGCGTGCGCAGCGACAGCAGCGGATGCGCGTCGGGACCGGGCCGCAGCGCACGGCCGGACCCCCGTGCTCGGCCGTGCAGGATGTGCGCGGCCTGCCAGGGATGGACGGGGATCAGTACGCGGGCGCCGTCGCGGAGTTCGGCGGGCCACGCCCCCGACACGGCCGCGCCCTCGACCGGGGCCAGCCACAGGGGGACGACGGGCCGGTGCTCGGGCGCGTACGCCAGCTGTTCGGCCGCGGAGAAGCCCGGCCGGGAACGGCAGCAGGGATGGTACGGATGCCCATCGGTCTCCCGCTGCTCCCACTCCCACGGCTCCGCTGCGGACAGGGCGGCGACGGGACGCCGGGGCGCCGTGCGCGAGAGCGCCATCGACGCGACGCTGTGGTCGAGTTCGGCGGCCAGCCGCGCGCCTCCCGGTACGGCCAGGGCGGCCATCAGCTCAGCCGGATGGTCGAACCGGCGCCCGTCGAGGTCGAGTCCTGTCGCCGAAACCGCCGCCGTCGATACGGCTGCCGGCGCCGCCGCCGTCGCCCAGGGGTCCGAGATCGGACCGCGCAGCCGCCGCCCGTCCGCCAGCCGCAGGGTCAGGCCCTCGCGGTCGGCGGTACGGGCCGTGACCCAGGGCAGCGGCTCATGGACGAGACCGCGCCACAGCCGGGTCAGCACCGCGCTCCTCGCCCCCGGAAGCCCCGCGGTGTACGCGGCCGTGAGGTCCGGGCGGACGGCAGCCAGCTCGGCGGCGAGCACCCGTTCCGCAGCGGTTCGGCACATGGGGATGTTCTATCGCGGCCCGACCCGGTCCACACATACTGATGTCGATGGACACACTCTCGCGGACCGCCGACACGCTGGCGGTGACGCCCCTGCTCAACTGCCTGCTCCGCGAGACCACGGACCCGGCGGAGGACCCGGACCCGGCCCTGCCCCCTGCCCCACACCCGGCGGCCACTCCGGCAGTCACCCCCCGGCGCTCCGTCCACCGCCTCCGCGCCACCGGCCGCCTCCTCCGCGTCCGCCCGGGTCACCGGCCCTCCGGCCCCGAGCTGTGGACGGGCCGCGCCTGGCAGGCCCTGGACCATGCCCGGCTCGTCGACCTCGCCTCCGAGGAGATGCGCGCCACCACCGGCCGGTCCAATCCCGCCCTGGCCGCCGAGATGGCCGCCAGCCGCGCCGCCGTACGGGCCGTCCTCGCCGCCCGCGCCCGTACGGCACCACCCGAGGACCCCTGGCTCCGCTCCGAGCAGGCCCTCGTCATGGGCCACCCGTACCACCCGGCCCCCAAGGCACGTACCTCCGAGGGCTCCCCCACCTCCTGGCTGCGCTACGCCCCCGAGGCGTACGCCCGGTTCCCGCTCGTGCTGCTCGGCGTACGCGAGGACGCGGTGGTCGAGGACGGTGACACCCGGGCCCTGGACGCCCTCGGCGAGGCCCCGCCCGGCTACCGGCTGCTCCCGGCCCACCCCTGGCAGCTCGAACTCTCGGACCGGGCCCCCCGGCTGCGCTCCGCCTTCGCCGAGGGCCGCCTCGTCCGGCTGGGCAGCACGCGCGGACCGGCCCGGCCGACCTCGTCGGTGCGCACCGTGTACGTCCCCGGGGACGGCGCCCACGCGCGCGAGGACATGTTCCTGAAGTTCAGCCTCGACGTCCGGATCACCAACGACATCCGCCGGATGCGCCGGCACGAACTGCTCCACGTACGCCGTACCGACCCGCTCGTCACCGCCGCGTTCACTGCCATGGACGGCCCGGCGTCCTGGCTCAGCGACCGCGGCTACCGCACGGTGGACGGTCTCTTCGAGACCTGCGCCGTCCTCGTACGGGACGGCCTCGACCGCCATCTGGTGCCCGGCGCGACGGCGGTCCTCACGGCCGCGCTCTGCGAGGGCTTCCCCGGCAACCCGCTCGACCGGCTGACCGATCCGCGGGCCTGGTGGTCGGCTTATCTGCGGTGCGTGGTACCACCGGTCCTGGAGGCGTTCGCCCGCTTCGGCGTCGTCGTGGAGTGCCATCTGCAGAACACCCTGATCGCCGTGGACGGCCGGGGCACCCCCGTCCAGTCGGTGTTCCGCGACGCGGAGGGCGCCAAGACCGTTCCCCCGATGCCCCGCGAGGCGGCCTGGCAGCGGCTCGTCTACTGCCTCGTCGTCAACAACCTCTCCGAGGTCGCCGACGCCCTCGACGACCGGTTCCCCGGTTCCGCCGCCGCCCTCTGGACCCTGGCCCGCGACGAGTTCGAACGGAGCGGACGACTGCCGGGGCTCCCCGACATCGCCGGCCTGCTCGACGCGCCCGCCCTCCCGGGCAAGGCCAACCTGCTCTCCCGCTGGATCAGGGCGGAGGGAACGGCCCCGCACTACCTTCCCGTCCCCAACCCTCTCGCGAACAGGACCGTCGACAGCGCCACGCGCGCGCGTACGTGAGGAAGGCCGCTTCCTCGGCAACGAGGTCCGGCTCGTCGCTCGTGGCCGTCCAGGCCTGGATCTGGCACGCCTTCCGGCACCGGGTCACCGGACCGTCGTACCTCTGACGTCCCCGTCACCGGACCGTCGTACCTCTGACCTCCCGGTCGCGGAACCGTCGCTCTCCTGAGACCCGGGCCAGGTTCAGGCGCCCTCGTCCTGCGCCGCCTCCTTCTTGTGGTGCAGCGCCTTCTGGAGCCGGGCCACCACCGCCTCGCCGTACCGCCGGTGGCCGTGGACGCGCGGGTCGTCCGTCACGTCGTACCGCTTCACGTACGCACCCAGGAAGGCCTGGAGGGTGGCGACGGCCGGGATGGCGATCAGGGCGCCGACGGCGCCGAGCAGCGCCGTCCCCGCGATGACCGAGCCGAACGCCACCGCCGGATGGATGTCCACCGTCTTCGAGGTGAGCTTCGGCTGGAGCACGTAGTTCTCGAACTGCTGGTAGATGACCACGAAGCCGAGCACCCACAGCGCGTACCAGGGGTTGACGGTGAACGCGATCAGCATGGGCAGGGCGCCGGCCAGGTAGGTGCCGATGGTCGGGATGAACTGCGAGACCAGACCGACCCACACGGCGAGCGCCGGCGCGTACGGCACACCAAGGATCTCGAAGAGCACGAAGTGCGCGACGCCCGAGATGAGGGCCATCAGACCGCGCGAGTACAGATAGCCGCCGGTCTTGTCGACCGCGATCTCCCAGGCGCGCAGCACCTCGGTCTGCCGGGCCGGCGGCAGGACGGAGCAGAGCCCGCGCCGGAGCCTGGGCCCGTCGGCCGCGAAGTAGAACGAGAACAGGAAGATCGTCAGCAGCCGGAAGAGTCCGCCGAGGACGGTGGCGGAGACGTCGAGGACGCCGGACGCGCTGTTCTGCACGTACTTCTGCAGCCAGTCGGAGCTCAGGACGCTGTCCTGGACCTCGACCCTCGACAGCTCCGTGTGGAAGGTCTGGTTGATCCAGTTGATCACCGAGTCGAGGTACTTGGGGAAGTTCTCGACCATGTCCACGATCTGGCCGGCCAGCATCGACCCGAGGAGGACGACGAAGCCGACGCCGAAGACGAGGACGGCGAAGAAGACGAGGAAGGTGGCGAGGCCGCGCCGCATTCCGCGCGCCGCCATGCGCCCGACCGCCGGCTCGATGGCAAGGGCGAGGAAGAAGGCGAGCAGGATGTTGACGAGGAGGCCGACGAGCTGGTGGAAGGCCCAGTTGCCGAGCAGGAAACAGGCATAGAGCGCGAGGGCGAGGACGAGCGCGCGGGGCAGCCAGCGCGGCATCCGGGCCGCCTGCCCGACGGGCGGGGACGGCTGATCGGCGGGCACGGGTGCCTGGCCGGGCACGGACGCCTGGCCGGCGGGCGCAGGCGTCCGACCGGCGGGCACGGGTGTCACGCCGCCGGCGTCGCCTCTGCCGGGCGGCGCCACGGGAGCGGTCGCCTCGGCGGATTCGGCCGATTCGGTTGAGGCGGTCAGGTGTGTCGCGTCGGTTTCGTCAGTCGGAGCCACCCCGCCAGTCTCGCGCACCGCACGGACATTCCACCCGGGACCCCGCACATCACCGTTAGTCACCCCGTGATTCGCCGCCCGGCCACCCCTCGTCGGCCGACGGTACGTACGCGGGTACGGGGACGGGGACGGGGACGGGGACGGGGACGGGGACGGGGACGCGACGGGTACGGGTACGCGCCCTGCTCGCCGCTACCGCTTGTCGGCGGGTACGTCGACGGCCACGCACACGGCCCGCCAGACGTCCTTCGCCTCCCAGCCGGCGTCCAGCGCATCGCGTACCGTCCGGCCTCCCAGTTCCGCCATCACATGGTCGCGCGCGAAGGACTCGGCGTACGACGCACCGAAGTGGTCGGCCATCCGTTCCCAGAAAATCGTCAACCGCATGACCTCAGTATCCCGCTCCGAAGAGTGCAGCCCGCCCCGCAGGCCTTGTCACCGCGGCTTTCCGCCCTACCGTCGGAGCATGGCCGAAAAACCCCTCCCCTCCTCGCCCTCGACTCCCGTGGCCCGCGCCGGACGCTTCGTCTGGCTGACGGCCCGCGTCCTCGAACAGCGCCGGTTCGCCTACCACTTCCTGCGGGGTGGCGCGGATCAGGTCGAGACGGCCCTCACGGCGTATCTCAACGAGGACGGCGGCTACGGCCACGCGCTCGAACCCGATCTCCGCGGACCGGTCAGCCAGCCGCTGCACACCGCGCACGCCCTGCGCGTCCTCGACTCGATCGGCCGGTGCGGCGGACTGCGCGTGGAGCGGATCTGCCGCTACCTCACCGCCGTCTCCACCCATGACGGCGCGCTCCCGGCGATCCACCCGTCCCAGCGCGGCTACCCGTCGGCGCCGTTCGTCCCGGTCGTCGACTCCCCGCCGAGCGCGCTGCTCACCACCGGCCCTGTGGTCGGGCTGCTGCACCGCAACCAGGTGTGGCACGCCTGGCTGTTCCGGGCCACCGAGTACTGCTGGGCGGCCGTGGAGTCGATGGAGAAGTCCCATCCGTACGAGATCGAGGCCGCGGTCGCCTTCCTGGACGGGGCGCCGGACCACGCGCGCGCGGAGGCGGCCGCCGACCGTCTCGGGCGTCTCGTACGTGAGCAGCGGCTCGCGGTCCTGGACCCGGACCGGCAGGACGACTACCCGGTGGCGGACGGGTACGCGCCGGGAGAGCTCCACTTCCCGCACGACTACGCGCGCGTGCCGGACTCGCTGGCCGCGCGCTGGTTCACCGCGGAGGAGATGTCCCGCTCGCTGGACCGGCTCGCGGCCGACCAGCAGGAGGACGGGGGCTGGCCGATCCACTGGCGCTCGTGGGCCCCGGGCTCGGCCCTGGAGTGGCGTCCGATCGTCACGGTGGAGGCCCTGCGCACGCTCCGCGCCCACGGCCGCGCCGTCGACTGACCGGGAAACCCGCCGCCTCCGCCCCACACGACCCCGGAAGTCCGCCATCCTCCGCCCCGCGGCGCCCCTCCGCCGCCTCCGCCGCCTCCACCCCCACCGACGCCGACACCGACGGAGCCGACGGGCCGCATCACCCTCCCAGCGCCCGTACCCCCGCCGTGACGAGTACGGCGGCGCCCACGACGACCAGGAAGGGAGCCCGCAGGACCAGCGCGACGGCAGCCGCGGCGAGCCCGGCGGCGCGGGCGTCGAGGACCAGGTCGCCGCCCGCGCTGAACGTCTGCTGGGCGGTGAGCGCGGCGAGCAGCGCGACGGGGAGCAGCGCGGCGAGCCGCTGGACGAGGGGGCGTTCCAGTGCCCCGGCGGGGACCAGCAGACCGATCAGTTTGACCAGGTAGCAGCCGCCCGCGGTCAGGGCGATGGCGATCCAGACGTTCATCGGGAGTCCTCCGAAGGGGCGGGCGGGCCGGTGCGGCGGCCCCGGAACCAGAGCACCAGGGGCGCGGCGAGGGCCGCCGCGAGGACCGGGACGCCGGCGGGCAGCACGGGCAGCAGCCCGAGGCCGAGCAGGACGGCGAGCCCGGCGGTGGCCCGCTCGGTCGTGGACTTCAGCATGGGGGCGAGCAGGGCGAGGAAGACGGCGGGGCCGGCCGCGTCGAGCCCCCAGGCCGCCGTGTCGCCGAGCGCCTCGGCGCCGAGCGCGCCGAGCAGCGTGGTCACGTTCCACAGGACGTACAGCGTGAGCCCGGTGACGGTGAAGCCGATCCGGGCGGCCCGGCGGGACGGCTGCGCCAGCGCGACGGCGGTGGTCTCGTCGATCACCCAGTGCGCGGCGAACGGCCGGACGGCCTTCGGCACGGCGAGCAGCTGGGAGAGCCGCAGCCCGTAGAAGGCGTTGCGGGTGCCGAGGAAGAAGGCGCCGGCGGCGGCCGTGAAGGGGTTGCCGCCCGCGGCGAGCGCGCCGACCAGGGCGAACTGCGAGGCTCCGGTGAAGACCAGGAGGCTGAGGAGGCAGGTCTGGAGGACGCTGAGGCCGGAGCCCGCCGAGGTCACGCCGAAGGCGAAGCCGGAGAGTCCGACGGCGACGCCGACGCCGAGGGCGTCGCGGACGACGGCAGCGTCGGGTTTGGACGGTGTGCCGTCGCGTATCACGGGAGGTGCTGTCTGTTCTGCCACGTCAGAGACGTTACGGGGCCGGCGGCGGCCCGGTCTTGTACGTTCTTGCGGCGGGCCGCTGGGACCGCTGTCCCGCTCCACGCGCGCGTTGGTACGCCCCCGGCGGCACGCCCACGCTGCGGGTGAAGTGCCGGTTCAGGTGCGACTGGTCGGTGAAGCCGACGGCCGCCGCCGCGTCCGCCGGGGGCGTCCCCTCGTCGAGGAGCCGCCGGGCCCTCCGTACGCGCGCGTCGGTGAGCCAGGTGTGCGGCGGCATGCCGTACGCGTCCCGGAAGGCCCGCAGCAGGGCGAAGGGGCTGGTACCGAGGTCGGCCGCGAGCCGCTCCAGGGTCGGCGGCTCGGCCATGCGGTCCTCGAGGGCGGTACGCGCGCGTGCCGCGTTCCGGGCACCCGCCGAGTGCGGAGGGAGCGGGGTGACAAGACCGCCGTGGCTGCGCAGCATCCGCGCCGTGACCAGCCGGAGCAGGCTGTCCGCGGCGAGCGCGTTGCCCTCCTCGGCGGCCCGGTGGACGCCGACGACGAGCCGGGAGGCGTAGGGGTCGTCGACGACGGGCGAGGTGAAGCCGACGGAGCCGCGCAGGGCGAGGGTGTCGGCGGCGATGGACCGGACGATCTCCGCGTCGGGGTAGATCGTCCGGTACGTCCAGCCCTCGGGCACGCCCGCGTGCCCGGTGTGCGGGGTGTCGGGGTTGACCAGGGCTATCTGCCCGGGTCCTGCGTGGACCAGGTCGTCGCGGTAGTGGAAGGCCTCGACGCCCTCGGTGATCGCGGCGAAGACGAAGGTCTCGTGGGTGTGCCGGGCGAAGGCCTTGTGGATGTAGTGGGCGTGCAGCAGGTCGACCCCGGGCAGCTCGGAGTACTGCCAGTACCGTGCCCGCTCCCCGCTCGCCATGCCCCCATTCTGCGCCGCGCCGCCATCGCCGAGCGAACGGATCTCCCCAGGTCCGGGCGGTTGTCAGTGGCCGGGTGCACGATGGAGGACATGGTCAGGTCCGCGCTCGATTCGTTCTCCCCCGCGACCCGTGGTTGGTTCACCGGGGCCTTCACCGCGCCCACGGCGGCGCAGGAGGGCGCCTGGCAGGCCATCGGCGCGGGCTCCGACGTGCTCGTCGTCGCGCCGACGGGCTCGGGCAAGACGCTGGCCGCGTTCCTCGCCTCCCTGGACCGGCTGGCCTCGGCGCCGCCGCCGGCCGAGCCGAAGCAGCGCTGCCGCGTGCTGTACGTGTCGCCCCTGAAGGCGCTCGCGGTGGACGTCGAGCGGAACCTCCGTTCGCCGCTGACCGGGATCCGGCAGGAGTCGGTGCGGCTCGGGCTGCCCGAGCCGGACATCCGGGTCGGCATCCGTTCCGGCGACACCCCGCCCGCCGAGCGCCGGTCGCTCGCGACCCGGCCGCCGGACATCCTGATCACCACCCCCGAGTCGCTGTTCCTGATGCTGACCTCCGCCGCCCGGGACGCGCTCGCGGGCGTGGAGACGGTCATCCTGGACGAGGTCCACGCGGTCGCGGGCACCAAGCGGGGCGCCCACCTGGCCCTCTCCCTGGAGCGGCTCGACGAGCTGCTGCCGCGCCCCGCGCGCCGGATCGGCCTTTCGGCCACGGTCCGGCCGGTGGACGAGGTGGCGCGCTATCTGTCGCCGGGGCGGGCCGTGGAGATCGTCCAGCCTCCCTCGGGGAAGGAGTTCGACCTCTCCGTCGTCGTCCCCGTCGAGGACATGGGCGAGCTGGGCGGCTCCCCCGCGTCGGAGGGCAAGGACGGCGGCGACAAGCCGTCGATCTGGCCGCACGTCGAGGAGCGGATCGCGGACCTCGTCCAGGCGCACCGCTCCACGATCGTCTTCGCCAACTCCCGGCGCCTCGCCGAGCGCCTCTGCAACCGGCTCAACGAGATCGCGTACGAGCGGGCCACCGGCGAACCCCTTCCCGACGGGGCTCCGCCGGCCGAGATCATGGCCCAGTCGGGGGCGGCCCAGGGCGCCCCCGCGCTGCTCGCCCGCGCCCACCACGGCTCGGTGTCGAAGGAGCAGCGCGCCCAGGTCGAGGAGGACCTGAAGGCGGGCCGGCTGCCCGCCGTGGTCGCCACCTCCAGCCTGGAGCTGGGCATCGACATG
Organism: Streptomyces sp. P9-A4; assembly: GCF_036634195.1. NCBI lineage: Bacteria > Bacillati > Actinomycetota > Actinomycetes > Kitasatosporales > Streptomycetaceae > Streptomyces > Streptomyces sp. P9-A4. The sequence goes on along the minus strand of NZ_JAZIFY010000001.1, from coordinate 5,658,997 downwards.
GGCGCGGTGGACCTGGTCGTGCAGGTGGAGTCGCCGCCCTCGGTGGCCTCCGGGCTCCAGCGCGTGGGCCGCGCCGGCCACCAGGTCGGCGCGGTGTCGACGGGCGTGGTGTTCCCCAAGTACCGGGGCGATCTGGTGCAGGCGGCGGTGGTCACCGAGCGGATGCGTTCGGGGGAGATCGAGTCGATGCGGATCCCCGCCAACCCGCTGGACGTCCTGGCCCAGCAGCTGGTCGCCCTCGTCGCCCTGGACACCTGGCAGGTGGACGACCTGCTCGCCCTGGTGCGCAGGGCGGCGCCGTTCTCCTCGCTGCCCGAGTCGGCGTTCACGGGCGTGCTCGACATGCTCGCCGGCCGCTACCCCTCGGACGCCTTCGCGGAGCTGCGCCCGCGCGTGGTCTGGGACCGGGTCGCCGGGACCGTGACGGGGCGGCCGGGCGCGCAGCGGCTCGCCGTCACCTCGGGCGGCACGATCCCCGACCGGGGTCTGTTCGGGGTGTTCCTCGCCGGCTCGGACCCCAAGAAGGGCGGCGGCCGGGTCGGTGAGCTGGACGAGGAGATGGTGTACGAGTCGCGGGTCGGCGACGTGTTCACCCTCGGCACCACCTCGTGGCGGATCCAGGACATCACCCGCGACCGGGTGCTCGTCACACCGGCGCCCGGCGTGCCGGGCAGGCTGCCGTTCTGGAAGGGTGACCAGCTGGGCCGCCCGCTCGAACTGGGCAGGGCCGTGGGCGCGTTCCTCCGCGAGGTGGGCGCCCTCGCGGACGAGGACGCACGGCTGCGGCTGCTCGCCGCGGGCCTGGACGGCTGGGCCGCCGACAACGTCCTCGCGTACCTCAGGGAGCAGCGCGAGGCCTGCGGTCACGTGCCGGACGACCGGACGATCCTCGTCGAGCGCTTCCGCGACGAGCTCGGGGACTGGCGGGTCGTCATCCACTCCCCGTTCGGCGCGCAGGTACACGCCCCGTGGGCGCTGGCCATCGGCGCGCGGCTCGCCGAGCGGTACGGCATGGACGCGCAGGTGATGCACGCGGACGACGGCATCGTGCTGCGCCTGCCGGACGCCGACCTGATGGGCCTGGACATGGGCCTGGATCTCCTCGACCACGAACCGGTCGACCCCGGCCGGCACCTCGACACGACGTACGACGCGGACAAGGCGCCCGTCGGCGCGGCGGACGCCCTGTTCGACAAGGCCGAGATCGGGCAGATCGTCACCGACCAGGTGGGCGGCTCCGCGCTGTTCGCGTCGCGTTTCCGCGAGTGCGCCGCGCGCGCCCTGCTGCTGCCCAAGCGCAACCCCGGCAAGCGCACCCCGCTCTGGCAGCAACGGCAGCGCGCGGCGCAGCTGCTCCAGGTGGCGAGCGAGTTCGGCTCGTTCCCGATCGTCCTGGAAGCCGTCCGCGAGTGCCTCCAGGACGTGTTCGACCTCCCCGGTCTGACCGAGCTGATGGGGGACATCGAGGCCCGCCGGGTCCGCCTGGTCGAGGTCACCACCCCCGAGCCGTCCCCCTTCGCCCGCTCGCTGCTCTTCGGGTACGTGGCGCAGTTCCTGTACGAGGGCGACTCGCCGCTCGCCGAGCGGCGGGCGGCCGCGCTCTCCCTGGACTCCCGGCTGCTCGCGGAGCTGCTCGGCCAGGCGGAGCTGCGCGAACTGCTCGACCCGGAGGTCCTGGCCGAGCTGGAGCGGGAGCTCCAGTGGCTGACGGACGACCGCAGGATCAAGGACATGGAGGGCGTCGCCGACCTGCTGCGGGTGCTGGGACCGCGCACCGCGGACGAGCTGGCCGAGCGCGGCGCGGAAGCGGCCTGGGCGACCGAGCTGGGGGCCGCGCGGCGCGCGATCCGGGTGCGGATCGGGGGCCGGGAGCACTGGGCGGCCGTCGAGGACGCGGGCCGGCTCCGGGACGCCCTGGGCACCGCCCTGCCCGTCGGGGTGCCCGAGGCCTTCACCGAGCCGGTCAAGGACCCGCTGGGCGACCTCCTCGCGCGGTTCGCCCGCACCCACGGCCCGTTCACGTCCTCCCTGGCCGCCGCCCGCTTCGGTCTCGGCGCGGCCGTCACCGACGGCGCCCTCCAGCGGCTCGCCGCGTCCGGCCGGGTCGTCCAGGGCGAGTTCCACCCCTCGGGCATCGGCCAGGAGTGGTGCGACGCGACCGTCCTGCGCCGGCTGCGGCGCCGCTCCCTGGCGGCCCTGCGCCACGAGTTGGAGCCGGTGCCCCCGGCGGCCCTCGCGACCTTCCTGCCGCAGTGGCAGCACCTGGGGAGCAACAGCCTGCGCGGGATCGACGGCCTCGCGCGCGCGATCGAGCAGCTCCAGGGCGCGCCGGTCCCCGCCTCGGCCCTGGAGAAGCTGATCCTGCCGTCCCGGGTCGGGGACTACACCCCGGCCCTCCTCGACGAGCTGACCACCACCGGCGAGGTGCTGTGGGCGGGAGCCGGATCGCTGCCCGGCAAGGACGGCTGGGTCTCGCTGTACCTCACGGACACGGCGCCGCTGCTCCTCCCGGCACCGCATCCGCTGGAGCTGTCCGCCCTCCACGAGTCGGTCCTCACGACCCTCTCCGGCGGGTACGGCCTGTTCTTCCGCCAGATCGCCGACCAGATCCGGGCCACCACCCACCCGGACGCCACCGACCCGCAGCTCGCCGACGCCGTCTGGGACCTGGCCTGGTCCGGCAGGCTCACCAACGACACCCTGGCCCCGCTGCGCTCCCTCCTCGGCTCGGGGCGCACGGCCGGGTCCACGGCCCACCGTGCGCGCCGCACGGTCCCGCGCGGCCGGTACGGCACGCTGACCGCTGCCGCCCGCCCCGCCTCCCGTACGGGACCGCCCACGGTCTCCGGCCGCTGGTCGCTGCTGCCGCCGGCCGAGCCGGAGCCCACCCACCGGGCCCACGCCCTGGCCCGCACCCTCCTGGACCGGCACGGCGTGGTCACCAGGGGCGCGGTGGCCGCCGAGGGCGTGGAGGGCGGCTTCTCGGCCACGTACCGCATCCTGGCGGCCTTCGAGGACAGCGGGCAGGCCCGGCGCGGCTATGTGGTGGAGGGCCTCGGCGCGGCCCAGTTCGCGATGGACGGGGCGGTGGACCGGCTGCGGGCCGCGGCGACCGCCCGCGACCGGGGCGTGGAGGCCGCGACGGGCCCGCGCGCGCTGGTCCTCGCGGCGGCGGATCCGGCGAACGCGTACGGGGCGGCCCTGTCCTGGCCCGAGCCGCCGACCGGCGCCGGGCACAAGCCGGGGCGCAAGGCGGGCGCGCTGGTGGTCCTGGTCGACGGCGAGCTGACGCTGTACATGGAGCGCGGCGGCAAGACGCTCCTGTGCTGGCCCGCCGATCCGGACGATCCGAGCCTGCGGGCGGCGGCCGAAGCCCTGGCGGCGGCGGCACGGGCGGGCACCCTGGGCACGGTCACGGTGGAGCGTGTCAACGGCGCGACGGCCCTGACCTCCCCCCTGGCCCGCCCCCTGGAGACCGCGGGCTTCGTGGCCACCCCCAGAGGCCTCCGCCTCCGCGCCTGACCCACCGCGTCCGCACCGTGCGTTCGGCCGTCCCGGTCGTTCCGCCCGGAGCCTGCGATAGGTTGCCCACCATGACTGGTCCCGGAAGCACTGCCTGGCCGCCGGCCCCGATGGAGACCGCACGGCTGGTGCTCCGCGCATCCGAAGCCCGTGACCGTGCGGCGTTCATCGAGCTGTTCGCCTCGCCGGAGGTGGGCACGTACGTCGGGGGTTCCCGACCGCGTGACGAGCTGAAGAAGGCGGTGCCGGAGGTGCCCGGGCGGCGCCCGGGCTGCTTCGTGATCGAACTCGACGGATCGATGATCGGCATGGTCACGCTCGACCCGCGCGACCCGGAGCGCCCGGGTCGGGTCCGCCCGGACGGCGGGGAGACGGAGCTCGGCTACATGTTCCTGCCGACGGCGTGGGGACACGGGTACGCCACCGAGGCCTGCGCGGCGGCACTCGCCTGGTTCACCGACGCGCTGCCCGACGAGCCGGTGGTGCTCTGCACCCAGTCGGCGAACGACCGCGCGATGCGCGTCGCGGCGAAGCTGGGCTTCACCGAGGTGGAGCGGTTCGAGGCCTACGGCGCCGAGCAGTGGTTCGGCGTACGGACCCCGGCCGCACCGTCCGACTGACCCCCACCGGGACCGCCGACCGCGAGGATCCCCCACACCACCCCCCACCCGGCATCATGGAACCGTGCCCGAAGGAGACACCGTCTGGCAGGCCGCCCGCGGCCTGCACACCGCGCTCGCCGGGCGGGTCCTGACCCGCTCGGACCTCCGGGTGCCCCGGTTCGCCACCGCCGACCTGACCGGCCGGACCCTCCTGGACGTCACCCCGCGCGGCAAGCACCTGCTCGCCCGCGTCGAAGGCGGACTCACCCTCCACTCCCATCTGCGGATGGACGGCGCCTGGCGGGTGTACGCCACCGGGGAGCGTCCGCACGGCGGCCCCGAGCACCAGATCCGGGCGATCCTCGGAAACGCCGAGTCCACCGCGTACGGCTACCGGCTCCCGGTCCTCGAGCTCCTCCGCACCGCCGAGGAGTCCCGGGTCGTCGGTCATCTCGGCCCGGACCTGCTCGGCCCCGACTGGGATCCGGAGGAGGCCGTACGGCGGCTCGGCGCCGACCCGGGCCGCCCCCTCGGCGACGCCCTGCTCGACCAGCGCAATCTGGCCGGCATCGGCAACGTGTACAAGTCGGAGCTGGCCTTCCTCGCCGGCGTCACCCCCTGGCTCCCGTTCGGGGAGCTGGGCCCCGGCGTCCCCGCCCGGCTGGTCGCGACCGCCCACCGCCTGCTGGACGCGAACAAGGACCGGCCGGACCGGCGCACCACGACCACCCGGCGCACCGGCACCCCGCTCCATGTCTACGGCCGCGAGGGCCGGCCCTGCCTGCGCTGCGGCGCCCCGATCCGCAAGGCGGAGCTCGGCGACCGGGTCACGTACTGGTGCCCCGGCTGCCAGCGGGGCCCCGACGGAAACCCCCACAACAATTGACGATCCGTCAGATCCGGTCGTACGGTCCGGACATGACGACGACTCTTCCGGCATACGACCTCACCGGCCGCACCGCGTTCGTCACCGGCGCCGCGAGCGGCATCGGCCGTGCCACCGCGGCCCTCCTCTCCCGGGCCGGTGCCACCGTCCACTGCGCCGACCGCGACGAGGACGGCCTCAAGGAGACCGCGGCCCTCATCGCCGGGCAGGGCGGCACCGCGCACACCCACCTCCTGGACGTCACCGACCGCCCCGCGCTCGCGGCGGCCGTCCGCGCCGCGGGCCCGCTCCACGTCATGGCCGCCATCGCCGGGATCATGCACACGAGCTCCGTCCTGGAGACCCGCGAAGAGGACCTGGACCGCGTCCTCGCCGTGAACTTCAAGGGCGTCCTCCACGCGTGCCAGGAGGCGGCCCGCTCGATGATCGACGCGGGCGTCCCCGGCTCGATCGTCACGATGGCCTCGGGCGCGATGGACACCGCGAGCCCCGGCCTGCTCTGCTACAGCGTCACCAAGGCGGCGGTCGTACAGCTGACGAAGACCCTCGCGGTGGAGGTCGGCCGGCACGGAATCCGGGCCAACGCCGTCGCCCCGGGCTGGATCCGCACCCCGATGACCGACCGGCACGAGCCGGCCGCCCAGGAGCAGGCGGAGGCCGCCATGATCCGTCACTCACCGCTGGGGCGGGTCGGGGAGGCCGAGGACATCGCGCACGCGGTCCTGCACCTGGCCTCCGACGCGTCCGCGTTCACGACCGGCCAGATCCTCCGCCCCAACGGCGGCGTCGCGATGCCCTGGTGACCTGACCGCCGCCCAGCGCGCGCCCCGGCGCTCCGGCGACGGACCCGCCACCCGTCACACCCGCGCACCCCCCGGCCCGCCCTCGCGCCCTCCCCGTGGAAGCCGCCACATGCACCGGCAGCAGACTCAGCCCCCAGCCGCCCGCGGCCACCGCCCCCTCGACCGGCCCGCTCTCCCCCGGTACGAGCAACAGGCGCAGCACGGCCCACCACCAGAGCCCCCCGGCCACCAGCGCGATCGCGAACAGCGCGAGCGTCGCCGGCGGAACCCGTCGCCGTACCATGGCCGCCTCCTGCGGTCGACGCTAGACCGGCAGGATCACCCTGCGGGAGGGCGCACGGGAGGCAAACCCGGCGCACGCGGTCCAGCCGTACGTCCTCCACCTTGGCACGGCACACCGGAACCCGGCATCTCAGGCAGTCGGGCACATATCGAACAAAAACGAGAGAAGCCCCGGTCAGCACCCCATGAAGGGCACCGACCGGGGCTTCGCCCCACTTCGGTCAGGCAGCGACGACGTCCACCGCTTCCGCGGGCGCCTTGATGGTCACCCGCCCGGTGGGCACACCTGCCACCGACGTCACCGACACCGAATTGAGCATCGGGCGGACCGGCGCCGGCACCGGTTCGCTCACCGCTGCCGACTCGGCCAGTTCGGCCAGTGACAGCTCGTCGCTCACTTCACGCATGAGCTCGGACATCCGTACGTCCAGCGCGTCGCAGATCGCGGAGAGCAGCTCGGAGGATGCCTCCTTCTGCCCCCGCTCCACCTCGGAGAGATAGCCGAGCGAGACTCGGGCGGACGAGGAGACTTCGCGCAGAGTACGGCCTTGGCGCTGGCGCTGCCGACGCAGCACGTCACCCAACAGGCGACGGAGCAGAATCATCGGTGGCTCCCTCCTCGGACCGCGTAGCCGCATCCTTCACGCCCCACCGTACCGCCTCGCGCTGCGGCCGTGCGGGGAGCGATGTCGTGTTCACTCAGGGCTGCAAACATCAATTCCCCCCGTTGTGTTCCGTATCCTGTGCCCGCGCATTTCCCGAGAGTTCCTCGTGCAGCAGTTCCAGCACGCTCCGCACACTCTCTCTACGGATTTCCGCACGGTCGCCGTTCAACCTCAACGAGACCACTTTCCCTGCGCGGGCGCCCGTCGCGGCAGGTCCGGCGACCGCCACATAGACCGTTCCGACCGGCTGGCCGTCCTGCGGGTCGGGCCCCGCGACCCCGGTCGTCGAGATGCCCCAGTCGGCCCCGAGCCGGGCCCGTACACCGGCCGCCATCTGCAGCGCGACCTCGGGATCCACCGCTCCGCGCTCCGCGAGGAGGGCGGCGTCGACGCCGAGCAGCTCCTGCTTGAGGGCCGTGGCGTAGGCCGTGACGGACCCCCGGAAGACGGCCGAGGCACCGGGGACCCCGGTCAGCTCGGCGGCCACCAGACCACCCGTGAGCGACTCCGCGGCGGCCAGCGTGTGACCACGCTCCGCGAGCAGCGCCAGCACCCGGGCGGCCTCGGTCATCGCCTCGCCGCCTCCGACCGCGCGTCCGCCCGCTCGGCGGCGAGCCCCTCGCGGCGCAGGACGACCGCCTGTCGTACGTAGTCCAGACCGGTGACGACCGTCAGCACGACGGCCACCGCCATCACCCAGAAGCGCAGGGTGGCCAGGGGTCCGGTGAGCATCAGCACGTACATGCCGACCGCCGTGCCCTGGGCGAGCGTCTTCATCTTGCCGCCGCGGCTGGCCGGGATGACCCCGTGCCTGATCACCCAGAACCGCATCAGGGTGATCCCCAGCTCCCGCGCCAGGATGACCCCGGTGACCCACCAGGGCAGGTCCCCGAGCAGGGAGAGGGAGATCAGTCCGGCCGCCATGATCGCCTTGTCGGCGATCGGGTCGGCGATCTTCCCGAAGTCGGTGACCAGGTTGTACGTACGGGCGAGGTGCCCGTCGAAGACGTCCGTGATCATGGCGACGGCGAACGCCGCCCACGCCCAGGCCCGCCAGACGGGGTCGTGACCGCCGTCCTGGAGCAGCAGCACCACGAAGCCCGGCACGAGCACGAGCCGGATCATGGTCAGGATGTTGGCGATGTTCCACAGGCTGGCCTGGTTGACGGCCGCCGTGCCCAGCTTGCCGCGGGGCGCCGGCCTACCGGTCCCGCCCGTAGCGGATGCCGGGACTCCGGTCATCTGCCTGCCTCCTCGAAAAGACACTCGGCCACCAGGTCGACGCCTTCCGTGCCGACGACCTTCGCCCTGACCATACGGCCAGGAGCCAGGTCGGGGCTCGCACCGTCGGCCGTGGTGAGCAACACCTGGCCGTCGGTCTCGGGCGCCTGGTGGGCGGCGCGGCCGATCACACCGTCCTCGTCGTCCACCGACTCGACCAGTACCTCAAGGGTCTCTCCGAGCCGCTCCTCCGCGCGCTGCGCGGTGAGCTCCTCGGCGAGCCGGGAGAGATGGGCGAGCCGCGCGTCGACGACGTCCTGGTCGAGCTTGTGCTCGTACGTGGCGGCCTCGGTGCCGTCCTCGTCGGAGTAGCCGAAGACGCCCACGGCGTCGAGCCGGGCGTGGGTGACGAAGCGTTCCAGCTCGGCGAAGTCGGCCTCGGTCTCACCGGGGAAGCCGACGATGAAGTTGGAGCGGGCACCGGCCGTGGGGGCCTTGGAGCGGATGGTCTCCAGAAGCTCCAGGAAGCGGTCGGTGTCACCGAAGCGGCGCATGGCCCGCAGCACGTCGGGCGCGCTGTGCTGGAAGGACAGGTCGAAGTACGGGGCGACCTTCTCGGTCGACGTGAGCACGTCGATCAGGCCGGGGCGCATCTCGGCCGGCTGGAGGTAGCTGACGCGGACGCGCTCGATGCCGTCGACGGCGGCCAGCTCGGGCAGCAGGCTCTCCAGGAGACGGATGTCGCCCAGGTCCTTGCCGTACGAGGTGTTGTTCTCGGAGACCAGCATGACCTCCTTCACACCCTGCTCGGCGAGCCAGCGCGTCTCGTTCAGCACGTCCGAGGGACGGCGCGAGACGAAGGAGCCACGGAAGGAGGGGATGGCGCAGAAGGAGCAGCGGCGGTCGCAGCCGGAGGCCAGCTTCACGGAGGCGACGGGGCTGGTGTCGAGGCGGCGCCGGAGCGGCGCGCGCGGCCCCGAGGCGGGCGCGAGGCCCTCGGGAAGGTCGGCGGGAGCCTCGGCGGCGTCACCGTGTCCGGGCAGGGCCACGGCCGCGGCGGCCTCCTGGCGCTCCACCGGGGAGAGCGGCAGCAGCTTGCGCCGGTCACGCGGGGTGTGGGCCTCGACACTGCCACCGTTGAGGATGGTCTGGAGGCGGTTGGAGATGTCGGCGTAGTCGTCGAAGCCGAGGACGCCGTCGGCTTCCGGGAGGGCTTCGGCGAGTTCCTTGCCGTACCGCTCGGCCATACAGCCGACGGCGACCACGGCCTGGGTCTTGCCGTGGTCCTTCAGATCATTGGCTTCGAGGAGGGCGTCGACGGAGTCCTTCTTGGCGGCCTCGACGAATCCACAGGTGTTGACGACGGCGACATCCGCGTCCTCGGCGTTCTCGACGAGCTCCCAGCCGTCCGCTGCCAAGCGGCCTGCGAGCTCCTCCGAGTCCACCTCGTTACGGGCGCAGCCAAGAGTGACAAGGGCGACGGTACGGCGTTCGGGCATGGACTCAAGACTACTTCGTCCCGGCCGTTCCCCCGTCGCGCAGGGTTCACCTGCGCGACAGAGGTCACATCGGGGGCCGTCTCGCGGGGCTCAGCCGGCCTCGGGGTCGCCCTTGGTGTAGGTCAGTCGCTCGACCTGGCCGGATGCGAACTTGTCGGCGAGCTTCTTGCCGTTCACGTAGAGATCGATCGCGCCGGCGTTGCCGAGGACCAGATCGATGCGCTCGTCGTCCTGGAAGGTCTTGGACTCGCCCGCCAGGAGGAGTCCGTCGAAGAGCACCTTGCCGTCGTGGCCCTTGGCCGAGATCCAGCTCTTGTCGTCGGTCGCGGAGAGCTTGACCGTCACCTTGTCCTGCGGGACGGCGGCGATGGCGCTCTCGGTGGGCTTCGGAGCGGCGGGCTTGACCGGCTTCGGCTTGGCGGCGGCGGTGCCCTTCTCGGGCGCGGGCGCCGGGCCGCCCTCGGCGGCGGTGGTGCCCTTGGGCGCGTCGTTCCCGTTGAACATCGTGAAACCGACGAAACCGACGACGGCGACGATGGCCGCGACCATCGCGGCGGTCCAGTTGGGCCGCCTCGGCTCGGGGCGGATACGTTCCGCCTCGAAGAGCGGGGCGGCGGGGGTGGGCGCGGGACGGCCACCGTGCTCGGCGTCGAACTGCTCGATCAGCGGAGCCGGATCGAGGCCGACGGCACGTGCGAGCGTGCGGATGTGCCCGCGGGCGTAGACATCGCCGCCGCAGCGCGAGAAGTCGTCCTCCTCGATCGCGTGCACGATCGGAATCCGGACACGGGTCGAGGCACTGACCTCTTCGACGGTGAGACCGGCGGCGATGCGGGTCTGCTGGAGAGCGCGACCGATCGAGTCCCGGTCGTCTGCCGGGAAGATCCGGTCGTCTTCGGGGGAGTTGCCGATGGACACGAGAGCGCCTTTCGAGCGTGTAGCCACCTGCTGGACGTTCAGTCTATGGGTGGTACGAAAGGGTGGGGCAACCGGGCGGGTGCCGTTTGTACGCCATGAGGCTGGGACATCCTTCTGTCCCTCCCTCCAACTTGACGTACGGCCAGGGGAAACGGTTGCCCTCCGTTCCCTTACGAGTGAGTCTCGATCGGGCACCCGGCCGCTGTGCCCCGATCGCGCACCCGGCCACCCGGGTGCCACGCCCCGGGCCCGGTCGCATACCCCGCCTCCCGTCGGCTACACCTACGCCCCGGACTCCCCGCGGATCACCGCGAGCACCCCGTCCAGCTCGTCCGGCTTGACGAGTACGTCGCGTGCTTTGGAGCCCTCGCTCGGTCCGACGATGTTGCGTGACTCCATCAGGTCCATCAGCCGGCCGGCCTTCGCGAAGCCGACGCGCAGCTTCCGCTGGAGCATCGAGGTGGAGCCGAACTGTGTGGAGACGACCAGCTCGGCGGCCTGGCAGAGCAGGTCGAGGTCGTCGCCGATGTCCTCGTCGATCTCCTTCTTCTGGCGGGTGCCGACGGTGACGTCCTCCCGGAAGACCGGGGTCATCTGGTCCTTGCAGTGCTGGACGACGGCCGCGACCTCGGCCTCGGTGACGAAGGCGCCCTGCATGCGGACGGGCTTGTTGGCGCCCATCGGCAGGAACAGTCCGTCACCCTTTCCGATGAGCTTCTCGGCGCCGGGCTGGTCGAGGATGACCCGGCTGTCGGCGAGCGAGGAGGTCGCGAAGGCCAGCCGCGAGGGCACGTTCGCCTTGATGAGACCGGTGACGACGTCCACGGACGGCCGCTGGGTGGCCAGCACCAGATGGATGCCGGCGGCGCGCGCCAACTGGGTGATGCGGACGATCGAGTCCTCGACGTCCCGGGGCGCGACCATCATCAGGTCGGCCAGCTCGTCGACGATGACGAGGAGGTACGGGTAGGTCTTGAGCTCGCGCTCGCTGCCCTCGGGCAGCTTGATCTTCCCGTCCCGGATCGCCTGGTTGAAGTCGTCGATGTGCCGGTAGCCGAAGGCCGCCAGGTCGTCGTAGCGGAGGTCCATCTCCTTGACCACCCACTGGAGGGCCTCGGCGGCCCGCTTGGGGTTGGTGATGATCGGGGTGATCAGGTGCGGGATGCCCTCGTAGGCGGTGAGCTCGACCCGCTTGGGGTCGACGAGGACCATCCGGACGTCCTCCGGGGTCGCTCTTATCATGATCGAGGTGATCAGGCAGTTGATGCACGAGGACTTTCCGGAGCCGGTGGCCCCGGCGACCAGGACGTGCGGCATCTTCGCCAGGTTGGCCATCTCGTAGCCGCCCTCGACGTTCTTGCCGAGCGCCACCAGCATCGGGTGGTCGTCCTCGGCCGCGGCGGCGAGCCGCAGCACGTCGCCGAGGTTGACCATCTCCCGGTCGCTGTTCGGGATCTCGATGCCGACCGCGGACTTGCCGGGGATCGGCGAGATGATCCGCACGTCCGGCGAGGCCACCGCGTACGCGATGTTCTTGGTCAGCGCCGTGATCTTCTCGACCTTCACAGCCGGACCCAGCTCGACCTCGTAACGGGTGACCGTCGGCCCCCGGGTAAAGCCGGTGACGGCCGCATCGACCTTGAACTCGGTGAAGACGTTCGAGAGCGAATCCACCACCGCGTCGTTGGCGGCGCTGCGCGTCTTGCCCGGCCCGCCCCGCTCCAGCAGGTCGAGCGACGGCAGGGAGTACGTGATGTCGCCGGACAGCTGGAGCTGCTCGGCCCGGGGCGGCAGATCGGTCGGCTCGGGCGCGGGCTTGGTCAGATCCGGTACGCCCCCGCCGGGCCGCTGGTCCCCGCCGCGGGCCGGCGGCACGGGCGCGGCGCCCGTCGCCCCCTCGGCCGCGGCGGCGGCCTTCGCGGCGGCTGCCGCCGCCCTCCGGTCGGCGGTGACGTCCCTGGTCAGGTCGGCGACGATCGGGGACGGCGGCATCCCGTTGAGCACCGCGCCGTCGAGCGCGGCGGCAGCGGCGGCGGCGATGTCCACCGGGTCGAGGCCGGCGTCGAAGGCGGGCTCGTAGGAGGGCCGTTCGGCGGGGCGCCGGGCCGCGCCCTTGCGCCGGTCGAGCATCTCGGCCTCGGCCCGGTCCACGTCGTACGGCTCCGCCGGGCCGCGGCGGCGCGTCGGCCGGGCGGAACGGGGCTGCGGCCGGGCGTCGCGCCACTCCTCGTCGTACTCCTCGTACCGCCCGTCCTCCTCGGCGCCCGCGTACCCCTCCGCCTCGGCCGGGTCGTACGCGGGTTCGACGATGCCGAGCCTGGCGCCGAGGGCGCGCAGCCGCTGCGGGATCGCGTTGACCGGGGTGGCGGTGACGACGAGCAGCCCGAAGAGGGTGAGCAGCACCAGCATCGGTACGGCGAGGACCTCGCCCATCATGAACACGAGCGGCTGGGACGCGGCCCAGCCGATGAGGCCGCCGGCGTCCTGCATGGCCTCGCTGCCGTCGCCGCGCCCGGGCGAGCCGCAGGCGATGTGGACCTGGCCGAGGACGCCGATGACGAGCGCGGAGAGCCCGATGCTGATCCGGCCGTTGGCCTCGGGCTTCTCCGGATAGAGGATCAGCCGGATGCCGATCGCGCCGAGCAGCAGCGGTACGAGCAGGTCGAGGCGGCCGAAGGAGCCGGTCACCAGCATCTCGACGAGGTCGCCGACCGGTCCGCGCAGATTGGACCAGGTGCCGGCGGCCACGATCAGCGCGAGACCGAGCAGCAGCAGCGCCAGCCCGTCCTTGCGGTGGGCCGGGTCGAGCCCCTTGGCACCACGCCCTATCCCCCGGAACATCGCCCCCACTCCGTGGGCGACACCGAGCCAGGCGCCGCGCGCGAGCCGGTAGACGCCCCCGGTCGGGGACGGCGCGGGGCGGGGCGGGGCCTTCTTCGCCGCGGTCTTCCGCGCGGGCGCGCGCTTGGCGGGCGCGGCCTTCTTCGCCGCCGCCTTCTTCGCGGGCGGTTTGACGGGGGACTTCGCGGGTGCCGCTTTCTTCGCGGCGCCCGTCGTACGGCCGGCGCGCGGCTTTGCGGTGCCCGCCGTGCCCTGGGAACCCTTGCCGGACGTACGTGAAGCCATGATGCCGAGGTTACCGGTGTGGGGACCCGCTGTCCGCCTCACCCGATCGTGTCGCCCCTGCCGGGGCACGAAGCTGACGCCACCTCACACCGACGACCGCCCCGAGGGACGGCCGATGACGGTGTGTCAGCTCTGGGCGGGCAGGGTCGGCGCGGCGCCGGTGCCCGGTTCGAGCGCGTCCAGCGCCCGGCGCAACCCGGTGAGCTTGCGCTCCAGATGCGCCGCGGTCGCGACGGCCGCCGCGTCGGCGGAGTCGTCGTCGAGCTGCTTGGACAGCGCCTCCGCCTGCTCCTCCACCGCCGCGAGGCGGGCGGAGAGCTCGGCGAGCAGTCCGGCGGACTCCTTGCCGTGACCGCCCTCGCCGCTGCCCTCCAACTGCAGCCGCAGCAGGGCGGCCTGCTCGCGCAGCTTGCAGTTCTTCATGTAGAGCTCGACGAAGACCGAGACCTTGGCGCGCAGCACCCACGGGTCGAACGGCTTCGAGATGTAGTCGACCGCCCCGGCCGCGTACCCCCGGAAGGTGTGGTGGGGGCCGTGGTTGATGGCGGTGAGGAAGATGATCGGGATGTCCCGGGTCCGCTCCCGCCGCTTGATGTGCGCGGCGGTCTCGAAGCCGTCCATCCCCGGCATCTGGACGTCGAGCAGGATGACCGCGAAGTCGTCCGTCAACAGCGCCTTGAGCGCTTCCTCCCCGGACGATGCCCGCACCAGCGTCTGATCGAGCGCGGAGAGAATGGCCTCCAGCGCCAGCAGATTCTCCGGCCGGTCATCGACCAGGAGGATCTTGGCCTTCTGCACCATGCCCCGTCCTCCTCGCCCCGGCAACGTCTCTCCCCGGCTCCCCGAACCGGGGGAAGCACCGGGCGCCGCCCCAGAAGACGACTCCCTGACGCCGTCCGTCCTTGTGCCGGTCATCGTAGCCGCACCCCGCCCATCGCCACACCCTGTCACCGCGATGTCACTGTGCACATACCTGCCCACGTACCTGAAACGCGGTGGGAGACCAGAAGGTTCCCCGTATCCCGCCCTCTCACACCCCGGTGACGACACTCCGTCAGCCGGGGCCCGGGGCCCGCGCGTCACACCGCGCGGACCCCGGGCCGCGAGGCCCCGGAGTCACACCCCCCGCATCCACTGCTCCATCACGGACAGCAGATGGTCGGGGTCGACCGGCTTCGTCACATAGTCCGAGGCGCCCGACTCGATCGCCTTCTCCCGGTCGCCCTTCATCGCCTTCGCCGTCAGCGCGATGATCGGCAGCCCCGCGAACTGCGGCATCCGACGGATCGCCGTCGTCGTCGCGTACCCGTCCATCTCCGGCATCATGATGTCCATCAGCACGACGGCCACGTCGTCGTGCTGCTCCAGGACCTCGATGCCCTCCCGCCCGTTCTCCGCGTAGAGCACCGCGAGCCCGTGCTGCTCCAGGACGCTGGTGAGCGCGAACACGTTGCGGATGTCGTCGTCGACGATGAGCACCCGCTCGCCGGAGAACCCGAAGGTACGGCGCGGCTCGACGTCCGGCTCCTGCTCCACCCGGTCCGTCACGGCCTCCTTGCCCGGCTGCCCCGGCACAGAGGTCCGCGCCCCGGTCGCCTCCGCCGCGGCCTTCCGCCGGTGCCGGAACAGCGCCCCGGCGCCCGACCGCGCCTCCGTCCGTACGGGCGGCGGCGGAAAGTGCGGGAAGGGGTGCACGGCCGAGGCCGCCCCCTCCTCCACGCCCTGCTGCGGATCGGTGTCCTGCGCCCCCTGCCCGTACGCGCCCGTGGGCAGCTCGGTCGGGCTCAGCGGCAGATAGAGAGTGAAGGTCGAGCCCCGGCCCGGCTCGCTCGCGGCGAAGATCTCGCCGCCGAGCAGCCGCGCGATCTCCCGGCTGATCGAGAGCCCGAGGCCCGTACCGCCGTACTTCCGGCTGGTCGTGCCGTCGGCCTGCTTGAACGCCTCGAAGATGACCCGCATCTTGCTCGCGGCGATCCCGATCCCCGTGTCGGTGACCGAGAACGCGATCAGGTCGGCCTCCGGGTCGCTCAGCGACCCCGCCTCAAGGAGCTGTTCACGGATCGACTGCGGTACGTCGGCCCCGGCCGGCCTGATGACCAGCTCCACCGCGCCCGTGTCGGTGAACTTCACCGCGTTGGACAGGAGGTTGCGCAGCACCTGGAGCAGCCGCTGCTCGTCGGTGTGCAGCGTGGCCGGCAGCTCGGGCGAGACCCGCACCGAGAAGTCGAGCCCCTTCTCCGCGGTGAGCGGCCGGAAGGTCGCCTCCACGTAGTCGACGAGCTGGACGAGGGCGATCCGGGTCGGCGAGACATCCATCTTGCCCGCCTCGACCTTGGACAGGTCGAGGATGTCGTTGATCAGCTGGAGCAGGTCCGAACCCGCGCCGTGGATGGTCTCCGCGAACTCGACCTGCTTCGGCGTCAGGTTCGTCTCGACGTTGTCGGCGAGCAACTTGGCCAGGATCAGCAGCGAGTTGAGCGGGGTGCGCAGCTCGTGCGACATGTTGGCGAGGAACTCGGACTTGTAGCGCATGGAGACCGCGAGCTGTTCGGCCCGCTCCTCCAGGACCTGCCGCGCCTCCTCGATCTCGGTGTTCTTCACCTCGATGTCGCGGTTCTGCCGGGCCAGCAGCTCGGCCTTCTCCTCTAGCTCCAGGTTGGAGCCCTGGAGTTCCTTCTGCCGGTGCTCCAGCTCGGCCGACCGCTCCTTGAGCTGTTCGGTGAGTTCCTGCGACTGCTGGAGCAGCACCTCGGTCTTGGTGTTGACGCTGATCGTGTTGACGGTGGTCGCGATCAGCTCGGCGATCTGGTTGAGGAAGTCCCGCTGGATCTGCGTGAACGGCTGGAAGGAGGCCAGCTCGATCACGCCGAGAACCTTGCCCTCGAAGAGGACCGGCAGGACGATCACATGCGCGGGCGAGGCCTCGCCGAGCCCGGAGGAGATCTTCAGATAGCCGGGCGGTACGTGCAGCTGGATCGTCCGCTTCTCGTCGGCCGCCGTCCCGATGAGCGTCTCCCCGGGCCGGAACGAGGTCGGCATGGACCCGGTGGAGTATCCGTAACTCCCCCGCATCCGCAGCTCGTACGAGCCGTCGCCCTCACCCACGAGTTCGGCGTCGCTGTGGGCGGAGCCCGTCGGCACGGCCACGAAGAAGGCGCCGTGCTGGGCCGAGACCACCGGCGTCAGCTCGCTCATGATGAGCGAGGCCACGTCGTCGAGGTCGCGGCGGCCCTGCATGAGGCCGGAGATGCGGGCCAGGTTGCTCTTGAGCCAGTCCTGCTCGTCGTTGGCGAGGGTGGTGTCGCGCAGGTTGGCGATCATCGTGTTGATGTTGTCCTGGAGCGCCTGGATCTCGCCGGCCGCGTCCACACCGTCGATCTTGACGTTGAGGTCGCCGCGGGTCACCGCCGTGGCGACGGCCGCGATGGCGCGCACCTGCCGGGTGAGGTTCCCGGCCATCTCGTTCACGGACTCGGTGAGGTCGCTCCAGGTGCCCTCCACGTCCCGGACCCGGGCCTGGCCGCCGAGCTGCCCGTCGGTGCCCACCTCGCGGGCCACGCGCGTGACCTCCTCGGCGAAGTTCGACAGCTGGTCGACCATCGTGTTGATGGTGTTCTTCAGCTCCTGGATCTCACCGCGCGCGTCGATGTCGATCTTCTTGGTGAGGTCGCCCTTGGCGATGGCGGTGGTGACGGCGGCGATCTGCCGCACCTGACCGGTGAGGTTGTCGGCCATCGAGTTCACCGACTCGGTCAGGTCCTTCCAGGTGCCGGAGACTCCCGGCACCCGCGCCTGGCCGCCGAGTTCGCCCTCCGTGCCCACCTCGCGGGCCACCCGGGTGACCTCGTCCGCGAAGGACGACAGGGTCGTCACCATCGTGTTGACGGTCTCGGCGAGTTCGGCGACCTCGCCGCGCGCCTCGACCGTCACCTTCTTCGTCAGGTCGCCGTTGGCGACGGCCGCCGAGACCCGGGAGATGTTCCGCACCTGGCTGGTCAGGTTGTTGGCCATCAGGTTGACGTTGTCGCTGAGGTCCTTCCACGTACCGGTGACACCGCGCACGCGTGCCTGGCCGCCGAGGATGCCCTCCGTACCCACCTCGCGGGCCACGCGCGTGACCTCGTCCGCGAAGTTCGACAGCTGGTCGACCATCGTGTTGACGGTCGTCACCAGCTCCAGGATCTCGCCCCGGGCGTCGACCGTGATCTTCTTCGACAGATCGCCCTTGGCGACCGCCGTCGTGACCTCGGCGATGTTCCGCACCTGGATGGTGAGGTTGTTCGCCATGAAGTTCACCGACTGGGTGAGGTCCTTCCAGGTGCCGGAGACCCCCTGCACCTCGGCCTGCCCGCCGAGCATGCCCTCGGTGCCCACCTCGCGGGCCACCCGGGTCACCTGCTCGGCGAAGTTCGAGAGCTGGTCCACCATCGTGTTGAGGGTGTTCTTGAGCTCCAGGATCTCGCCCCGCGCGTCCACGTCGATCTTCTGCGACAGGTCACCGCGCGCGACGGCGGTGGCGACCTGCGCGATGTTGCGGACCTGGGTGGTGAGGTTCCCGGCCATGCCGTTCACCGAGTCCGTCAGGTCCCGCCACACCCCGGCCACGCCCGGCACCTGCGCCTGACCGCCGAGCCGCCCGTCGGTGCCCACCTCGCGGGCCACCCGGGTCACCTGGTCGGCGAAGGCGGAGAGCTGGTCGACCATCGTGTTGATGGTGTTCTTGAGCTCCAGGATCTCGCCCCGCGCGTCCACGTCGATCTTCTGCGACAGGTCACCGCGGGCCACGGCCGTCGTCACCTGCGCGATCTGCCGCACCTGCGAGGTCAGGTTGCCGGCCATGAAGTTCACCGAGTCGGTGAGCTCCCGCCAGCGCCCGGAGACGCCGTCCACCCGCGCCTGACCGCCGAGCCGGCCCTCGGTGCCCACGTCCCGCGCCATCCGCGTCACCTGGTCCGCGAACGACGACAGCTGCGACACCATCGTGTTGACGGTGTTCTTCAGCTCCAGCATCTCGCCGGCCACGTCCACCGTGACCTTCTGCGAGAGGTCACCGTTGGCGACCGCCGTCGTCACCTGCGCGATGTCCCGCACCTGGCCGGTCAGGTTACGGAAGGCCGTGTTCACCGAGTCGGTGAGGTCCTTCCACGTCCCGGCCGCGCCCTGCACCTCGGCCTGCCCGCCGAGCAGACCCTCGACGCCGACCTCCCGGGCGACCCGGGTCACCTCGGAACCGAAGGCGGACAGCTGGTCCACCATCGTGTTGACGGTGTTCTTCAGCTCCAGCATCTCGCCGGCCACGTCGACGGTGACCTTCTGCGACAGATCGCCGTTGGCGACCGCCGTCGTCACCTGCGCGATGTCCCGCACCTGCGTGGTGATGTTCCGGAAGACGGTGTTGACGGAGTCCGTGAGGTCCTTCCAGGTCCCCGCCGCCCCCGGCACCTGCGCCTGACCGCCGAGGAGACCCTCCGCGCCGACCTCGCCCGACACCCGGGTCACCTCGTCGGCGAAGATCCGCAGCGTCTGCGTCATCTGGTTGATGGTGTCCGCCAGTTGCGCGATCTCACCGCGCGCCGACACCCGTACCTTCTGCGTCAGATCTCCGTTGGCGACCGCCGTCGTCACCAGCGCGATGTCCCGCACCTGGTTGGTCAGGTTGCCTGCCATCGTGTTGACGGAGTCCGTGAGGTCCTTCCACACACCGGACACCCCGGCCACCTCGGCCTGGCCGCCGAGCTCGCCCTCCGTACCGACCTCCCGGGCGACCCGGGTCACCTCGGAGGAGAACGACGACAGCTGGTCCACCATCCGGTTGACGGTGTTCTTGAGCTCCAGCATCTCGCCGGCCACGTTGGCCGTGACCTTCTGCGACAGATCGCCGTCGGCGACCGCCGTCGTCACCAGCGCGATGTCCCGCACCTGGGCCGTCAGCCGGTTCGCCATGGTGTTGACCGAGTCCGTGAGGTCCTTCCACGAACCCGACACCCCGCGCACCTGCGCCTGGCCGCCCAGGTTGCCGTCGGTCCCCACCTCGACGGCGACCCTGGTCACCTCGGACGCGAACACCGACAGCTGGTCGACGAGGTTGTTGGCGGTACGCGCGACCTTGAGGAACTCCCCGCGCAGCGGCCGGACCGTCCCGTCGGCACCCTCCGAACGCAGGTCCATCCGCTGGTCCAGATCGCCCTCGGCCACCGCCGACAGCACCCGGCCCACCTCGGACACCGGCCGGGCCAGGTCGTCGACGAGCGCGTTCGCGGCCTCGATCGCCGCGGCCCACGCCCCCTCACCGGCCCCCGCGTCGAGACGCTCGGACAGCTTGCCCTCGCGTCCCACCACCCGGCGGACCCGCGACAGCTCCCCCGTCACATGCATCTGCCGGTCGGCGACCTCGTTGAACACGGCGGAGATCTCCGCCATGACCCCGTCGCCGGAGACCGTCAGCCGCCTGCGGAGATTCCCGTCCCGCATCGAGACCAGTGCGGCGAGCAGCCGGTCGAGCGCCGCCGCGTCCACCTGTACCGTCCCCCCACGGGTACGCCCGCCCCTCGCGCGCGTACCGCCGCCTCCGCCGCGTCGCGCCGCCGTGCCAGGTTCCACCGTGTCCCTCCCGAAAGGGGTCGACCGTTCCGCTCCGGCTTCCGCCGGTAGCCTGCCCAGTGTTTCACCGCCACCGAACAAGGCGATAACAGTTCGGCAGCTTCGCACAGCGTCCCTACCCCCGGGGGGCGGAATCAGCGCGACCGGCCTCCGCCGGCACAGTGAAGGAAAGTAACCTGGCACCCGGCTGTCCAACCACCCCGGTCCGCCCGGCGGGGGCGGTGTGGTGCGCGATCGACCACCGGGCACCGGGAGGGGCAGACCGAGCATGGCGGAGCCGGGCGTCGAGACGCGTACGAGGAGTGCTGTGATCACCGCGCGGGCGACTGCCAGCTTCGAGCCCGTCGGGCGGTCCGTCGCGGCCGCCCGCGCCTTCGTCCGGGACACCCTCCAGGGCTGGGGACACCCCGAACTCGTCGACGACGCCGTCGTCCTCACCAGCGAACTCGTCACCAACGCCGTCATCCACGCCGGCACCTCCGCCGAGGTCCTCTGCCTCCGCTCCGACGACAGCATCCGCGTCGAGGTCGCCGACCGCTACCCCGAGCGCGAGATCCCCGGCCAGAGCGGCCGCTCACTGGGCAGCCCGGACCGCGAGAACGGCCGCGGCCTGCTGCTCTGCGCCGCCCTCGCCCACCGCTGGGGCGTCGACTACACCCCCACCCGCAAGCACGTCTGGTTCCATCTGGACCTCCCCCAGCGCCCGGTCGGCACCCGTTCCGCGGGCCCGGTCCTGCCGGACGCGCTCCTCCCGGTCACCGACAGCCGCGTCCGCGTCGCCGTCGCCCAGATCGACCGCGGCGGAGCCATCACCGCCTGGAACGAACACGCCGGGGAACTCTTCGGCTACGACTCCGAGCACGTCGTCGGCAAGCCCCTCGGCGACCTCGCCGCCTGGCCCCACACCCCCGGCATCGGCACCGGCCTCGCCGAGGCCCTGCGCCTCTCCCGCTGGGAGGGCAGCTACGGCATCCGCTGCGCCGACGGCCGCGTCATCCCGGTCTACGCCTCCCACCTGCGGGTACGGGACGCCCAGGGCGAACCCTCCACCGTCTGTCTCCTGGTACGCGAGCACGAGCGGGCCGTCCTCCAGACCCCGCAGCGCGCCGCCGCCGAGCCCGGCGCGGAGAACCGGACCGCCGCCGACCCGTTCGAGGTCTTCATCGGCTCCCCCGCCCCCGACGACCTCGACGGCCTCCTCCAGCGCACGGTCGAGCGCGCCCGCGACATGCTCGACGGCGACTCCGCCTTCCTCCTCCTCGCCACCGACGACGAGACGGAACTCGAGGTACGGGCGACCACCGGCCTCCCGGCCGCCCGCCAGCGTTTCGCCCGCGTCCCGGTGGAGACCGGCGCCAGCCGTTACGGCTCCGCCCGCATGCCCGCGGTCCACGAGGACCTGGCCGCCGTCCCCGGCGCCGTCCCGCTCCTCGAAGGCACCGGCATGCGCTCGGTCGTCACCGTCCCGCTCAAGGTCGAGGGCCGTCTCACCGGCTCCCTGGGCGTGGCCGCGGAGCTCGCGAACCGCTATTCCAACGAGGAGGCCCTGCGCCTCCAGTTCGCCGCCGACCGCATCGCCCTGGCCGTGGAGTCCGCCCGCCTCGGCGAGCTGGAGCGGTTGCGCCGCGGTTCCCTCAGCTTCCTGGTCGAGGCCTCCGACCTGCTGGCCGGCACCCTCGACCGCGACCAGACCCTGGCCCTGATGGCCCAGATGACGGTCCCGACCCTCGCGACCTGGTGCGCGGTCTACACGATCGCCGACCAGTCCTCCGACCCGTACCTCTCGTACGTGCTCCACGAGGACGAGGACCGCATCGACGGCCTCAAGGACCTGTTGTCCTCGATCGCCCCGCCCGACCCGGTGCCGACCCCCGGCGCCCGTGTCTGGACCGCCCCGGGCGACGCGGCCCACCGCGCGGCCCTCACGGCGTCGGTCCACGCGCTCGACCACCCCACGAGCCCGCTGTCCTCCGGCATCGACACCACCCTGGCCACCGCGAGCGCGGTCGCCGGCGAGACGGTCGTCCTGCCGCTGGTCGCCCGCAACCGGGTCATCGGCATGCTGACCCTCGGCCGGCCCTCGGAGGACCACTTCCGCCAGGAGATCCTGGAGCTCGCCGAGGACCTCTCGCGCCGGGCCGCCCTGGCCCTGGACAACGCCCGCCTGTACTCGGAGCGGGTGGCGATCAGCCAGTCCCTCCAGCGCAGCCTTCTCCCGCCCGGCCTCCCCGACATCCCGGGCGTCGAGGTGGACGTGATCTACCGGGCGGCCGGCGAGGGCAACGAGGTCGGCGGCGACTTCTACGACATCTTCCCCATCAGGGACGACGTGTACGGCTTCGCCATCGGCGACGTCTGCGGTACGGGACCGGAGGCGGCCGCCGTCACCGGTCTGGCCCGCCACGCCCTGCGCCTCCTGGCCCGCGAGGGCTTCGGCGGCCCCGCCGTCCTGGAGCGCCTGAACGCGGCGATCCTCGACGAGGGCGCCCGCAGCCGCTTCCTGACCCTCCTCTACGGCGAGATGCGCCCGCAGTCGGACGGCTCGGCGATCCTCAAGGTCGTCTGCGCCGGCCACCCGCTGCCGCTGCGCCTCCGCCCGGACGGCACGGTCAGCTCCGCGGCGGAGCCACAGCCGCTCCTCGGCGTGATGGAGGACCTGGAGCTGTACGAGGAGACCATCACGCTCGATCCGGGTGATGTCCTCCTCTGTGTCACGGACGGCGTGACGGAGCGCCGTGAGGGCACCCGCATGCTGGGCGACGACGGCCTGGCCGATGTCCTCAAGACGTGTACGGGCCTGACGGCCGGCGCGGTCGCCTCCCGGGTCCTCCGGGCGGTCGAGCGCTTCGCCCAGGCCCCGGCCTCGGACGACATGGCCATCCTGGCGATGCGTCTCCACGAACCGCACGACCGCTGACGGTACGGGTTCCGGCGATTCCCCATCGGGGAATCGCCGCCCCTCCGTCACCTGTCCGTACGGAAACGCAGAAAGGCCCCCGCCACAAGGCGGGGGCCTTTCTGATTGAGCCCTTTAACGGAATCGAACCGTTGACCTTCTCCTTACCATGGAGACGCTCTACCGACTGAGCTAAAAGGGCGGGTGTTCGGCGGCGTCCTACTCTCCCACAGGGTCCCCCCTGCAGTACCATCGGCGCTGAAAGGCTTAGCTTCCGGGTTCGGAATGTAACCGGGCGTTTCCCTAACGCTATGACCACCGAAACTCTATGAAGTTAACCAACCGGATATCGGCACAGTTCGTTACTTCAGAACTAACACAGTGGACGCGAGCAACTGAGGACAAGCCCTCGGCCTATTAGTACCGGTCAGCTCCACCCATTACTGGGCTTCCACATCCGGCCTATCAACCCAGTCGTCTACTGGGAGCCTTACCCTCTCAAGGAGGTGGGAATACTCATCTCGAAGCAGGCTTCCCGCTTAGATGCTTTCAGCGGTTATCCCTCCCGAACGTAGCCAACCAGCCATGCCCTTGGCAGGACAACTGGCACACCAGAGGTTCGTCCGTCCCGGTCCTCTCGTACTAGGGACAGCCCTTCTCAATATTCCTACGCGCGCAGCGGATAGGGACCGAACTGTCTCACGACGTTCTAAACCCAGCTCGCGTACCGCTTTAATGGGCGAACAGCCCAACCCTTGGGACCGACTCCAGCCCCAGGATGCGACGAGCCGACATCGAGGTGCCAAACCATCCCGTCGATATGGACTCTTGGGGAAGATCAGCCTGTTATCCCCGGGGTACCTTTTATCCGTTGAGCGACGGCGCTTCCACAAGCCACCGCCGGATCACTAGTCCCGACTTTCGTCCCTGCTCGACCCGTCGGTCTCACAGTCAAGCTCCCTTGTGCACTTACACTCAACACCTGATTGCCAACCAGGCTGAGGGAACCTTTGGGCGCCTCCGTTACTCTTTGGGAGGCAACCGCCCCAGTTAAACTACCCATCAGACACTGTCCCTGATCCGGATCACGGACCGAGGTTAGACATCCAGCACGACCAGAGTGGTATTTCAACGGCGACTCCACAACCACTGGCGTGGCTGCTTCAAAGTCTCCCACCTATCCTACACAAGCCGAACCGAACACCAATATCAAACTGTAGTAAAGGTCCCGGGGTCTTTCCGTCCTGCTGCGCGAAACGAGCATCTTTACTCGTAGTGCAATTTCACCGGGCCTATGGTTGAGACAGTCGAGAAGTCGTTACGCCATTCGTGCAGGTCGGAACTTACCCGACAAGGAATTTCGCTACCTTAGGATGGTTATAGTTACCACCGCCGTTTACTGGCGCTTAAGTTCTCAGCTTCGCCACACCGAAATGTGACTAACCGGTCCCCTTAACGTTCCAGCACCGGGCAGGCGTCAGTCCGTATACATCGCCTTACGGCTTCGCACGGACCTGTGTTTTTAGTAAACAGTCGCTTCTCGCTGGTCTCTGCGGCCACCCCCAGCTCAGAGTGCAAGACTCATCACCAGACGTGGCCCCCCTTCTCCCGAAGTTACGGGGGCATTTTGCCGAGTTCCTTAACCATAGTTCACCCGAACGCCTCGGTATTCTCTACCTGACCACCTGAGTCGGTTTAGGGTACGGGCCGCCATGAAACTCGCTAGAGGCTTTTCTCGACAGCATAGGATCATCCACTTCACCACAATCGGCTCGGCATCAGGTCTCAGGCTATGTGCTGTCCGGATTTACCTGGACAACGCCCTACACCCTTACCCCGGGACTACCACCGCCCGGGCTGGACTACCTTCCTGCGTCACCCCATCGCTTACCTACTACCACCTTGGATCAGCGGCTCCACCACTTTCCTTTCCCCGAAGGGTCCGGAACGGCTTCACGGCCTTAGCATTAATGGATTCGATACTGGGCGTTTCAAAGCGGGTACCGGAATATCAACCGGTTGTCCATCGACTACGCCTGTCGGCCTCGCCTTAGGTCCCGACTTACCCTGGGCAGATCAGCTTGACCCAGGAACCCTTAGTCAATCGGCGCACACGTTTCTCACGTGTGTATCGCTACTCATGCCTGCATTCTCACTCGTGAACCGTCCACAACTCGCTTCCGCGGCTGCTTCACCCGGCACACGACGCTCCCCTACCCATCACAGCGCCCGTTGGGGCTCATGCTGCAATGACACGACTTCGGCGGTACGCTTGAGCCCCGCTACATTGTCGGCGCGGAATCACTTGACCAGTGAGCTATTACGCACTCTTTCAAGGGTGGCTGCTTCTAAGCCAACCTCCTGGTTGTCTCTGCGACTCCACATCCTTTCCCACTTAGCGTACGCTTAGGGGCCTTAGTCGATGCTCTGGGCTGTTTCCCTCTCGACCATGGAGCTTATCCCCCACAGTCTCACTGCCGTGCTCTCACTTACCGGCATTCGGAGTTTGGCTAAGGTCAGTAACCCGGTAGGGCCCATCGCCTATCCAGTGCTCTACCTCCGGCAAGAAACACACGACGCTGCACCTAAATGCATTTCGGGGAGAACCAGCTATCACGGAGTTTGATTGGCCTTTCACCCCTAACCACAGGTCATCCCCCAGGTTTTCAACCCTGGTGGGTTCGGTCCTCCACGAAGTCTTACCTCCGCTTCAACCTGCCCATGGCTAGATCACTCCGCTTCGGGTCTTGAGCGCGCTACTGAATCGCCCTGTTCGGACTCGCTTTCGCTACGGCTTCCCCACACGGGTTAACCTCGCAACGCACCGCAAACTCGCAGGCTCATTCTTCAAAAGGCACGCAGTCACGACCCATTGAGTAAACTCAATGAGCGACGCTCCCACGGCTTGTAGGCACACGGTTTCAGGTACTATTTCACTCCGCTCCCGCGGTACTTTTCACCATTCCCTCACGGTACTATCCGCTATCGGTCACCAGGGAATATTTAGGCTTAGCGGGTGGTCCCGCCAGATTCACACGGGATTTCTCGGGCCCCGTGCTACTTGGGTGTCTCTCAAACGAGCCGTTAATGTTTCAGCTACGGGGGTCTTACCCTCTACGCCGGACCTTTCGCATGTCCTTCGCCTACATCAACGGTTTCTGACTCGTCTCACAGCCGGCAGACTGTGAAAGAGAGATCCCACAACCCCGCATGCGCAACCCCTGCCGGGTATCACACGCATACGGTTTGGCCTCATCCGGTTTCGCTCGCCACTACTCCCGGAATCACGGTTGTTTTCTCTTCCTGAGGGTACTGAGATGTTTCACTTCCCCTCGTTCCCTCCACATGCCCTATGTGTTCAGGCATGGGTGACAGCCCATGACGACTGCCGGGTTTCCCCATTCGGAAACCCCCGGATCAAAGCCTGGTTGACGGCTCCCCGGGGACTATCGTGGCCTCCCACGTCCTTCATCGGTTCCTGGTGCCAAGGCATCCACCGTGCGCCCTTAAAAACTTGGCCACAGATGCTCGCGTCCACTGTGTAGTTCTCAAGCAACGACCAGCCACCCATCACCCCACCCGACAAGCAGATGAGTTCACTGGGGCCGGCATCGCGAAGATACAAACCTTACGGCCGTACCCTCAGATACCCAACAACGTGCCAAGCGTGAGCCACCGTCCGTCTTCTTCTTTCCACGCCGAAGCAGTACTCGAAGAACCATCAGGTTCACTCACGCCAACTAATCAACGTTCCACCCATGAGCTGACCGTGCAGAACGTTTGTCTGCAATCGGTACTGTGCTCCTTAGAAAGGAGGTGATCCAGCCGCACCTTCCGGTACGGCTACCTTGTTACGACTTCGTCCCAATCGCCAGTCCCACCTTCGACAGCTCCCTCCCACAAGGGGTTGGGCCACCGGCTTCGGGTGTTACCGACTTTCGTGACGTGACGGGCGGTGTGTACAAGGCCCGGGAACGTATTCACCGCAGCAATGCTGATCTGCGATTACTAGCAACTCCGACTTCATGGGGTCGAGTTGCAGACCCCAATCCGAACTGAGACCGGCTTTTTGAGATTCGCTCCGCCTCGCGGCATCGCAGCTCTTTGTACCGGCCATTGTAGCACGTGTGCAGCCCAAGACATAAGGGGCATGATGACTTGACGTCGTCCCCACCTTCCTCCGAGTTGACCCCGGCGGTCTCCTGTGAGTCCCCATCACCCCGAAGGGCATGCTGGCAACACAGGACAAGGGTTGCGCTCGTTGCGGGACTTAACCCAACATCTCACGACACGAGCTGACGACAGCCATGCACCACCTGTATACCGACCACAAGGGGGGCACTATCTCTAATGCTTTCCGGTATATGTCAAGCCTTGGTAAGGTTCTTCGCGTTGCGTCGAATTAAGCCACATGCTCCGCTGCTTGTGCGGGCCCCCGTCAATTCCTTTGAGTTTTAGCCTTGCGGCCGTACTCCCCAGGCGGGGAACTTAATGCGTTAGCTGCGGCACCGACGACGTGGAATGTCGCCAACACCTAGTTCCCAACGTTTACGGCGTGGACTACCAGGGTATCTAATCCTGTTCGCTCCCCACGCTTTCGCTCCTCAGCGTCAGTAATGGCCCAGAGATCCGCCTTCGCCACCGGTGTTCCTCCTGATATCTGCGCATTTCACCGCTACACCAGGAATTCCGATCTCCCCTACCACACTCTAGCCTGCCCGTATCGGATGCAGACCCGGGGTTAAGCCCCGGGCTTTCACACCCGACGTGACAAGCCGCCTACGAGCTCTTTACGCCCAATAATTCCGGACAACGCTTGCGCCCTACGTATTACCGCGGCTGCTGGCACGTAGTTAGCCGGCGCTTCTTCTGCAGGTACCGTCACTTTCGCTTCTTCCCTGCTGAAAGAGGTTTACAACCCGAAGGCCGTCATCCCTCACGCGGCGTCGCTGCATCAGGCTTTCGCCCATTGTGCAATATTCCCCACTGCTGCCTCCCGTAGGAGTCTGGGCCGTGTCTCAGTCCCAGTGTGGCCGGTCGCCCTCTCAGGCCGGCTACCCGTCGTCGCCTTGGTAGGCCATTACCCCACCAACAAGCTGATAGGCCGCGGGCTCATCCTTCACCGCCGGAGCTTTTAACCAGCTCCCATGCAGGAGCCGGTGTTATCCGGTATTAGACCCCGTTTCCAGGGCTTGTCCCAGAGTGAAGGGCAGATTGCCCACGTGTTACTCACCCGTTCGCCACTAATCCACCCCGAAGGGCTTCATCGTTCGACTTGCATGTGTTAAGCACGCCGCCAGCGTTCGTCCTGAGCCAGGATCAAACTCTCCGTGAATGTTTACCCGTAATCGGGTCACACTCGCGTTGAGCGGGACAGTCAGGCCGGAATAAGGCCGACTGTCCACAGCGTCCTCGCTGTGTATGTTGCCTGCTGACCACGAGGGCCGGCAGGACTTTCAAAGGAACCCTGCCATCCGAAGATGGACGGGGTATCAACTAATCTGGCGTTGATTTTTGGCACGCTGTTGAGTTCTCAAGGAACGGACGCTTCCTTTGTACTCACCCTCTCGGGCTTTCCTCCGGCGCTTCCTTCGTTTCCGACTCTATCAGATCTTTCCGATCCGATTTCCTCGGTGCTTTCCGGTCCCTTTTGTTTTCACTCCGGGGGCCTTTCGGCGTTTCCGACTTTATCAGAAGATCTGAGTCGGATTTCCCGCCTCCCGTGGAACCGTTCCTGCACACGTCGGCGCCGGGGTTCCCGTTCTGGCGGAGCCGTAAACGTACTGGAGCGGGGCGCCCCGATGCAAATCGAGGGGCCCCGCTCCGGTGTCGCGCTGGTCAGACGTCTCAGACCTCGACGACGACCGGGAGGATCATCGGGCGCCGGCGGTAGGTGTCGGAGACCCACTTGCCGACGCTGCGGCGGATCAGCTGCTGGAGCTGGTGGGGTTCCACGACGCCGTCCTGGAAGGACTTGTTGAGCGCCTGGTCGATCTTCGGGAGCACCGCGTCGAACGCGGAGTCGTCGATGCCCGAGCCACGGGCGTGGACGTTCGGGCCGCCCACGATCTTGCCCGTGGAGGAGTCGACCACGACGAAGACCGAGATGATGCCCTCCTCGCCGAGGATCCGGCGGTCCTTGAGGGAGGTCTCGGTGACGTCGCCGACCGAGAGGCCGTCGACGTACACGTAACCCGCCTGGACCTTGCCGGTGATCCGGGCGCGGCCGTCGACCAGGTCGACGACGACGCCGTCCTCGGCGATGACGATGTGGTCCTTGGGGATCCCCGTCATCGCGCCGAGCTCGGCGTTGGCGCGCAGGTGGCGCCATTCGCCGTGGACCGGCATGAGGTTCTTCGGGCGGCAGATGTTGTAGAAGTACAGCAGCTCGCCGGCCGAGGCGTGGCCCGAGACGTGGACCTTGGCGTTGCCCTTGTGGACGACGTGCGCGCCCCAGCGGGTCAGGCCGTTGATCACGCGGTAGACCGCGTTCTCGTTGCCCGGGATGAGGGACGACGCCAGGATGACCGTGTCGCCGGGGACGATCCGGATCTGGTGGTCGCGGTTCGCCATCCGGGACAGTGCGGCCATCGGCTCGCCCTGGGAGCCCGTGCAGACCAGCACGACCTCGTCGTCCGGCAGGTCGTCGAGGGTCTTCACGTCCACGACGAGGCCGGCCGGGACCCGGAGGTAGCCCAGGTCACGGGCGATGCCCATGTTGCGGACCATGGAACGGCCGACGAAGGCGACCCTGCGGCCGTACTCGTGGGCGGCGTCCAGGATCTGCTGGATGCGGTGCACATGGCTGGCGAAGCTGGCCACGATGATGCGCTTCTGGGCGTTCGCGAAGACCGTGCGCAGGACGTTGGAGATGTCCTTCTCCGGCGGGACGAAGCCCGGGACCTCGGCGTTCGTCGAGTCGGACAGCAGGAGGTCGATGCCCTCCTCGCTGAGCCGCGCGAAGGCGTGCAGGTCCGTGAGGCGGCCGTCCAGCGGCAGCTGGTCCATCTTGAAGTCGCCGGTGGCGACGGCCATGCCCGCGGGGGTGCGGATGGCGACCGCGAGCGCGTCCGGGATGGAGTGGTTGACCGCGATGAACTCGCAGTCGAACGCGCCCAGGACCTCCCGGTCGCCCTCCTTCACCTCAAGGGTGTAGGGGCGGATGCGGTGCTCCTGGAGCTTGGCCTCGATCAGGGCGAGGGTCAGCTTGGAGCCGATGAGCGGGATGTCCGGCTTGAGCCGGAGCAGGTAGGGGACGGCACCGATGTGGTCCTCGTGCCCGTGCGTGAGCACGATGCCCTCGATGTCGTCGAGGCGGTCCCGGATGATGGTGAAGTCCGGCAGGATCAGGTCGACGCCGGGCTGCTCCTCCTCGGGGAAGAGGACGCCACAGTCGACGATGAGCAGACGGCCGTCGAACTCGAAGACCGTCATGTTCCGGCCGATCTCGCCGAGCCCGCCGAGCGGGATGACGCGCAGGGCGCCCTTCGGGAGCTTCGGCGGAGCGCCGAGTTCAGGATGCGGATGACTCAAAAGACTCTCCTCACCACGCACGCCACGTACCTCTTGGCACGTGGCGCGCATGACATTCGTGCACTTGCTGTTGTCAGTGTTCAGTTGTGAAGTCTGTTGTCAGAGTTCTACCCCGCCGGCGGCCAGGTCGACCTTGAGCTGCTCGGTCTCCTGCGGGGAGAGCTCCACGAGCGGCAGTCGCAGCGGGCCGGCCGGGAGGCCCTGGAGGGCGAGCGCGGCCTTGGTGGTCATGACGCCCTGGGTGCGGAACATGCCGGTGTAGACGGGGAGCAGCTTCTGGTGGATCTCGGTGGCCTTCTGGACCTCGCCGCCGAGGTGGGCGTCGAGGAGGGCGCGGAGTTCCGGGGTGACGACGTGGCCCACGACGGAGACGAAGCCGCAGGCGCCGACGGAGAGCAGGGGCAGGTTGAGCATGTCGTCGCCGGAGTACCAGGCGAGGCCGGAGCGGGCGATGGCCCAGCTGGCGCGGCCGAGGTCGCCCTTGGCGTCCTTGTTGGCGACGATGCGCGGGTGCTCGGCGAGCCGGACGATCGTCTCGGTGTCGATCGGGACGCCGCTGCGGCCGGGGATGTCGTAGAGCATCACCGGGAGCTCGGTGGCGTCGGCGATGGCCGAGAAGTGCCGGTACAGGCCCTCCTGCGGGGGCTTGTTGTAGTACGGCGTGACGGCGAGCAGGCCGTGGGCGCCGTCGCGCTCGGCGGTGCGGGCGAGCTCGATCGAGTGGTGGGTGTCGTTGGTGCCGATGCCGGCGACGACGTGGGCGCGGTCGCCGACCGCCTCCAGTACCGCTCGTACCAGCTCCGATTTCTCCGCGTCGCTGGTGGTGGGGGACTCGCCGGTGGTGCCGTTGACGACGAGGCCGTCGTTGCCTGCGTCCACCAGATGGGTGGCCAGTCGCTGGGCACCGTCGAGGTCGAGTGCGCCGTCCGCCGTGAAGGGCGTGACCATGGCGGTGAGGACCCGCCCGAAGGGGGTCTGCGGAGTGGAGATCGGAGCCATGGGTAACACGCTACTCGCTGCTCAGCGCCGGGTGTCCCCGAGGGGGACAGGAGAAAGGGAGCCCGGCGCTGCCTGCTCGGGGGTTCAGGCAGCGCCGGGTCCGTTTGATCAGCCTAGATGAACTTCGTGAAACGTCGCAATACGGACACTTCGTGCGAGCCCTTCGGACATGTGTGCGTTACGGGGCCACACGGCCGTTCTTGTTGAAGGCGGCGTGGGTCAGCGGCATCAGCCGGGCCCAGTGCTCCTCCATCTTCTCGCCGACCATCTCGATCTCCCGCTGCGGGAAGGACGGGACCGCCGCCAGCTCGTGCTGGGTACGCAGGCCGAGGAAGTGCATCAGCGAGCGGGCGTTGCAGGTGGCGTACATCGAGGAGAACAGACCGACGGGGAGGACCGAACGGGCGACCTCGCGGGCGACGCCGGCCGCCAGCATCTCCTGGTAGGTGGCGTACGCCGTCCGGTACGACTCCTCCATCGTCCGGCTGACCACCTCGTGCTGCTCCTGGGTGCCGTCGACGAAGACGTACTTGCCGGGGCGGCCCTCCTGGACGAGCTTGCGGGAGGTGTCCGGGACGTAGAAGACCGGCTGGAGCTCCCTGTAGCGGCCCGATTCCTCGTTGTACGACCAGCCCACGCGGTGCCGCATGAACTCCCGGAACACGAAGATCGGGGCGCTGATGAAGAAGGTCATCGAGTTGTGCTCGAACGGGCTGCCGTGGCGGTCCCGCATCAGGTAGTTGATCAGGCCCTTCGAGCGCTCGGGGTCCTTCTGGAGCTCTTCGAGGGACTGCTCGCCCGCGGTGGACACCCGGGCCGCCCAGAGGACGTCGGAGTCGGCCGCCGCGCTCTTGACCAGATCAACGGTGACGTCGCTCCGGAAGTCGATCTTCACGTTCTCGGTGGGGCTGTCGGTCACCAGCGGTCCTTCCGTTCGGTTGTTGCAGTCGCCCACTCTAACGACGTCCTACCGGAGGATGAGATTCGGCCGCTTTGGTGAAAAAGGGCACCAAAGTGCCGGTTCTGTCGTCTCTACCTGTGAGGGACGACGACTACCGAGGAGAGTGGCCCTGATGTTCAGCCGGAGAGAGGCCGTACCGTTCGCGTTCGTCGCGGAGGCCGACCACTTCCGCAGTAACGTCACTCCACCGCCCCGGGAGCGCCCCAACGCCTCGCAGATCGTGGGCCGTACGCTGATCGGGCTGACCGTGGTGGCCGGCCTCGTCGGTTCCCTGATCTTCGGGATGCCGTCCCTGCAGTCGGGCGGGTCCGCCACTCACCAGCAGCAGTCGGAGGCCTCCGACAACCGCTGAGGTAGCCTCACCGGGCACTGCCCCTTCGAGCGTGCTTGTGAGTGAGGAACTGTCGTGCCCCTGCCCTTTCTGACGGCCGACCGTGCTTTTGACACGACCGACCACGTCGCCCTGCCGTTCGACGACCACGATCAGTGGCGCCGTCCCTACCGGCCGGGGTCATGGCGGGTCGGGGCGGCGGCGCTGACGCTGCTGCTCGCCTCGTTCGTGCTCCTCGCCGCGGTGATCATCGCGGCCGCCGGAGCCTTCGGCGGGGCGTCCGCCACCCTGGGCATCGCGGTGCTCGCCATCCTGGCCGCCCTGCGGATGCTCCGTATGGGCACCTGGGTGAGCCGCGCCGGGGTGCGCCGCGTCGCCTTCTTCTCGACCGTCACCGCGCCCTGGGCCAAGGTGACTTCCGTACGGACCGTGCAGCAGCCCGTGCGCTGGCTGGGACTTCCCCGCACCGTCCAGGGCCAGGCCCTGGTGCTCGGCCGGCAGGGTGGTGAGCAGCTGCTGCTGCTCACCGACCACAACGCCGACTTCCTGTCCCGCGTCGAGGCCTTCGACCGGGCCGCCGACACGGTCGAGGCCTGGAACGCCGAGTACGGCGTGGTCCCGGCCGCCACGCGCTGACCGGGACCTTCGGGAACACCATGGCACGGCGGGCAATCCCCGCCGTGCCGTCAGACGCCGACCGGGCGCCCCTCGTGGAGCGCGATGGCCCGCTGCATCGCCTTGCGGGCCCTGGGGGTGTCCCGGGCGTCGTGATAGGCGACCGCGAGCCGGAACCAGCAGCGCCAGTCGTCCGGTGAGTCCTCCGTCTCGGCCTTGCGCCGGGCGAAGACCTCATCGGCCGAGTCGCGGTCGATCCGGCCGCCCTCGGTGCGCTTGAGTTCGTCGACGGGCAGACCGCCCTCCGCCTCCAGTTCGGTGGCGAGGCGGTTCGCCCGGCGGGCGAAGCGGGTGTTCTGCCAGAGGAACCAGCCGCCGACGACGGGCAGCAGGAACGCCACCCCGCCCATGGCCATGGCGGCCGGCTCGCCCGTGAGGAGCAGCAGGACGCCCTCCATCCCCACCACCCCGAAGACCAGCACGAGGACGGTGGCGAGGAAGACGTACGTGATCTTTCCGCCCATGCCCGTCAGCCCAGGTCCAGGAAGTTCTCCAGGCCGAAGGTGAGGCCCGGAGTGCTGGTCACGCGGCGGGCGCCCAGAAGGATGCCCGGCATGAAGCTGGAGTGGTGCAGCGAGTCGTGGCGGACGGTGAGCGTCTCGCCCTCGCTGCCGAGCAGCACCTCCTGGTGGGCCAGCAGGCCCCGGAGGCGTACGGAGTGGACCGGGACGCCCTCGACGTCGGCGCCGCGCGCCCCGTCCAGGCCGGTCGTGGTCGCGTCCGGCTGGGCGCCGAGGCCGGCCCCGGCGCGGGCGGCGGCGATCAGCTGGGCCGTCCGGGTGGCGGTGCCGGAGGGGGCGTCCACCTTGTGCGGGTGGTGCAGCTCGACGACCTCGACCGACTCGAAGTACGGGGCCGCGAGCTGCGCGAACCTCATGGTGAGGACCGCGCCGATCGAGAAGTTCGGAGCGATGAGGACGCCGGTCTCCGGGGAGGCGGCGAGCCAGGTCCTCAGCTGCGCGAGGCGGTCCTCGGTCCAGCCGGTGGTGCCGACGACCGCGTGGATGCCGTGGCGCACGCAGAAGTCGAGGTTCGCCATGACCGAGTCCGGGGTGGTCAGCTCGACGACCACCTGGGCGCCCGCCTCGGTGAGCGCCTCCAGCTCGTCCCCGCGGCCGAGGGCCGCGACCAGTTCCATGTCCTCGGCGGCCTCGACGGCCCTCACGGCCTCGGAGCCGATACGGCCCCGTGCACCGAGGACCGCCACGCGCAGCTTGCTCATTGCTCTGAATTCCTTAGGGGACTCGTGGGTCAGGAGACCGCTTGGTGGAGGCGGTCCGCCTGCTTGTCCTTCAGCGGGCCGATCACCGAGAGCGAGGGCCGCTGGTCCAGTACATCGCGGGCGACCTCCCGGACCTCGTCCGGGGTGACGGCCGCGATCCGGTCCAGCATGTCGTCCACCGACATCTGGGTGCCCCAGCACAGCTCGCTCTTGCCGATGCGGTTCATCAGCGCACCGGTGTCCTCCAGGCCCAGCACGGTCGAACCCGAGAGCTGGCCGACGGCGCGGGCGATCTCGTCGTCCGTGAGGCCGTCGGACGCGACCTTGTGGAGCTCGTCGCGGCAGATCTTCAGGACGTCGTGGACCTGGCCGGGCCGGCAGCCCGCGTACACCCCGAAGAGGCCGCAGTCGGCGAAGCCCGAGGTGTACGAGTACACGCTGTAGGCCAGGCCGCGCTTCTCGCGGACCTCCTGGAAGAGACGGGAGGACATGCCGCCGCCGAGGGCCGTGTTCAGCACGCCCAGAGCCCAGCGGCGCTCGTCGGTGCGGGCCAGGCCCGGCATGCCGAGGACCACGTGGGCCTGCTCGGTCTTGCGGTTGAGCAGCTCGACGCGACCCGCAGCGCGCAGGGTGCGCCGGCCGTCGCGGGGGGCGATGGGGGTGACGTCGGTACGTCCGAGGGCGCCGGCCTTCTCGAAGGCGCGGCGGACCTGGCGTACCACCGTGGCGTGGTCGACGTTGCCCGCGGCGGCGACGACCAGGTGGGTGGGGTCGTAGTGCTTCTTGTAGAAGCGGGCGATCTGGCCGCGGCTGAGCGCGTTGACCGTGTCGACGGTGCCGAGGACCGGGCGGCCCAGCGGGGTGTCGCCGAACATCGTCTGCGCGAACAGCTCGTGCACGACGTCACCGGGGTCGTCCTCGGTCATCGCGATCTCTTCGAGGATGACGCCGCGCTCGGCGTCCACGTCCGCATCGAGGATGAGCGAGCCCGTGAGCATGTCGCAGACGACGTCGATCGCCAGCGGCAGGTCGGTGTCGAGGACCCGGGCGTAGTAGCAGGTGTACTCCTTCGCCGTGAAGGCGTTCATCTCGCCGCCGACCGCGTCGATCGCGGCGGAGATGTCGAGGGCGGACCGCTGCTGGGTGCCCTTGAAGAGGAGGTGCTCCAGGTAGTGGGTCGCGCCGTTGAGCGCCGGGGTCTCGTCGCGGGATCCGACGTGCGCCCAGATGCCGAAAGTGGCGGAGCGCACCGAGGGGAGGGTCTCGGTGACGATCCGGAGGCCGCCGGGGAGGGTCGTACGGCGGACCGTGCCGATGCCGTCCTTGCCCGGGAGAAGCGTTTGGGTACGGGCGACGGCCCGCCCCTCCGAAGAGGGGCGGGCCGTCGTCACGGAACTACGGGACGTCACTTGGCAGCGTCGTCCTTGTCGCCCTCGGCAGCGGCGGCGTCCTCGTCCGCGATCACGGGGATCAGGGAGAGCTTGCCGCGCTGGTCGATCTCGGCGATCTCGACCTGGACCTTGGAGCCGATCGCGAGCACGTCCTCGACGTTCTCCACGCGCTTGCCACCGGCGAGCTTGCGGATCTGCGAGATGTGCAGCAGGCCGTCCTTGCCCGGGAGCAGGGAGACGAAGGCACCGAAGGTGGTGGTCTTGACGACCGTACCCAGGTAGCGCTCGCCGACCTCCGGCATGGTCGGGTTGGCGATGCCGTTGATCGTGGCGCGGGCGGCCTCGGCCTGCGAGCCCTGCTGGGCACCGATGTAGATGGTGCCGTCGTCCTCGATCGTGATCTCGGCGCCGGTGTCCTCCTGGATCTGGTTGATCATCTTGCCCTTGGGGCCGATGACCTCACCGATCTTGTCCACCGGGATCTTGACGGTGATGATGCGCGGCGCGTTCGGGGACATCTCGTCCGGAACGTCGATCGCCTCGTTCATCACGTCGAGGATGTGCAGACGCGCGTCGCGGGCCTGCTTCAGCGCGGCGGCCAGGACCGAGGCGGGGATGCCGTCGAGCTTGGTGTCGAGCTGGAGCGCGGTCACGAACTGCTTGGTGCCGGCGACCTTGAAGTCCATGTCGCCGAAGGCGTCCTCCGCACCGAGGATGTCGGTGAGGGCGACGTAGTGCGTCTGGCCGTCGATCTCCTCGGAGATCAGGCCCATGGCGATACCGGCGACGGCGGCCTTGAGCGGCACACCGGCGTTCAGCAGCGACATGGTGGAGGCGCAGACCGAGCCCATCGACGTCGAGCCGTTGGAGCCGAGGGCCTCGGACACCTGACGGATCGCGTAGGGGAACTCCTCGCGCGTCGGCAGCACCGGCACGATGGCGCGCTCGGCGAGCGCGCCGTGGCCGATCTCACGGCGCTTGGGCGAGCCCACACGGCCGGTCTCGCCGACGGAGTACGGCGGGAAGTTGTAGTTGTGCATGTAGCGCTTGCGGGTCACCGGGGAGAGGGTGTCCAGCTGCTGCTCCATGCGGAGCATGTTGAGGGTGGTAACGCCCAGGATCTGGGTCTCGCCACGCTCGAACAGCGCCGAGCCGTGCACGCGCGGGATGGCCTCGACCTCGGCCGCGAGCGTACGGATGTCCGTCAGGCCACGGCCGTCGATGCGGACCTTGTCCTTGATGACGCGCTCGCGGACCAGCTTCTTGGTCAGCGCGCGGTAGGCGCCCGAGATCTCCTTCTCGCGGCCCTCGAAGGCCGGCAGAAGCTTCTCGGCGGCGACCTCCTTGATGCGGTCGAGCTCGGCCTCGCGGTCCTGCTTGCCGGCGATGGTGAGCGCCTTGGCGAGCTCACCCTTGACGGCGGCGGTGAGCGCCTCCAGGACGTCGTCCTGGTAGTCCAGGAAGACCGGGAACTCGCCGGTGGGCTTGGCGGCCTTGGCGGCGAGGTCCGACTGGGCCTTGCAGAGGACCTTGATGAAGGGCTTCGCGGCCTCGAGACCGGCGGCGACGATCTCCTCGGTCGGCGCCTCGGCGCCGCCCTTGACGAGCTCGATCGTCCGCTCGGTGGCCTCGGCCTCGACCATCATGATCGCGACGTCGCCGTCCTCAAGGACACGACCGGCGACGACCATGTCGAAGACGGCGTCCTCGAGCTCGGTGTGCGTCGGGAACGCGACCCACTGGCCCTTGATCAGGGCGACGCGGGTGGCGCCGATGGGGCCGGAGAAGGGCAGGCCCGCCAGGATCGTGGACGCCGAGGCGGCGTTGATCGCGACCACGTCGTACAGGTGGTCGGGGTTGAGCGCCATGATCGTCTCGACGATCTGGATCTCGTTGCGCAGGCCCTTCTTGAAGGAGGGGCGCAGCGGGCGGTCGATCAGGCGGCAGGTGAGGATCGCGTCCTCGGAGGGGCGGCCCTCCCGGCGGAAGAACGAGCCGGGGATCTTGCCGGCCGCGTACTGCCGCTCCTCGACGTCCACCGTGAGGGGGAAGAAGTCGAGCTGGTCCTTGGGGCGCTTCGAGGCGGTGGTCGCGGAAAGGACCATCGTGTCGTCGTCCAGGTAGGCGACGGCGGAGCCGGCGGCCTGCTTGGCGAGGCGGCCGGTCTCGAAGCGGATGGTGCGGGTGCCGAAGGTGCCGTTGTCGATGACGGCCTCGGCGTAGTGGGTCTCGTTCTCCACTAGCGGTTTCTCCTACGTGTTCGTCTTTGCGTCCGGGGCCCGTGTGGCCGGGGACGGTGTGCGACGGTGGCGGAGAAGCGCGCCTCGGGTGCTGGCCGGTCTTCGATCGAAGCACCCGGGGATTCGTTCCGGGGGCCACTACCGAGGACCGGCGGCGAGCCGGCGGCTCCTCGCTCGTCGTTATGGGGGTTGTGCGACCAGCCTACGGGCCGATGCGCACTTTGTGCACGTACAGCAAAGGGAGCGGCCCCCTGAAAGTGGGAACCGCTCCCTTCACGGCGTCCTTACTTGGCGCCGCCGGCCGCACCGCGGCGGATGCCGAGGCGGTCGACCAGGGCACGGAAGCGCTGGATGTCCTTCTTGGCCAGGTACTGCAGCAGGCGGCGGCGCTGGCCGACCAGGATCAGCAGACCGCGACGGGAGTGGTGGTCGTGCTTGTGCTGCTTGAGGTGCTCGGTCAGGTCCGAGATGCGACGCGACAGCATCGCGACCTGAACCTCGGGAGAGCCGGTGTCGCCCTCCTTGGTGCCGAACTCGGTCATGATCTGCTTCTTGACAGCGGCGTCGAGAGCCACGCGGATCTCCTCTTGAGTGTTCGTGCGCCCGCGAGTGCCCCTGGTCTAGGTCTCAGGGGAAGCTTCCGTGACTCGACGGGCGAAGGTCCGATGAGCGCAGCTTCCAGAGGTTCCCGACCAGGTCGGGCGAGGTTCCGGGAGCGCGTACACAAACGGCCGTCACACAGCGTACCAGCTCGTCGGAGCGGGCCCGGGGCCGCCCGCCTCCGGTTGGTACGGGCCCGGGGCCCGGCGGCTACTTGCTGGTGAGGGCGCGGACGCTGGTGAAGACGTCGAGGACGGCGAGGCAGAGCGGGACGAGGGACAGCAGGACGAAGCCCTCCGCCAGGTCGAGCAGCCGGCCCCAGAACGGCGAGAGGCCCTTCCTCGGGATGATCAGGCCGATCGCGGTGATCAGGGCGGCGCCGGCGGCGACGGAGGCGGTGAGCCAGATCGTACGGATGTCCAGGCCGCCCCGGTCCCCGTACATCAGGAACTCCTTGACGAGGTCCGCCGGCGGGTTGAGGGAGAGGCCGAGGACGAGCAGCGCGATGGCGGCGATGCCGGCGGCCAGGACGCAGACGACCTGCGAGGTGTAGCGGAAGAGCCGGGCACGCAGCAGCATCGCCAGGCCGGAGGCGAGGGCGAGGAGCTGGCCCCAGACGTTTCCGGCGAAGCCGAGGACGGCGGCGGAGCCGACGACGACGGCCGCGCAGCCGCCGACCAGGCCGAGGAGCATCTCGTGGCCGCGGCGGGCCTGGAGCGCGATGCGCTCGCCGTCGACGGGCTGCGCCTCCTGGCCGTTCGGCTGCTGCGGGTCGCCGAGGAACTCGTCGTCGGCGGCGCTGCGCGGGGCCGCGTAGCCGATGGGGAGCCGGGCGAAGCGGGCGGAGAGGCCGGGCAGGAAGGCGACGAGTCCGATCGCGACGGGGGCGCAGAGGGCGGCCGTCTCGGTGGCGGAGGAGTCGGTGAGGATCGCCAGGAAGGTGGCGAGGGTGCCGACGGCGGCGAGGAAGGTGGCGGCGACGAAGGGCGCGTCACCGCTGGGGGTGAGCGCGACGAGCGCCACCGAGGCGACGAGCACGGTCACCGAGCCGAGCAGGAACTGCAGGCGGCCGGGGCCCTGGCCCGGGTCGGCGGCGATGATGCCGGAGCCCGCGATGAGCAGCAGGGGCAGGGCGCCGAGGCCGAGGGCGACGGCGGTCGCCCGGTCGCCGTACACGCGGGCGCGTACTCCGGCGAAGGCGGTCAGCAGGAAGCCCCCGGCGCCGGCGATGATCCCGGGGAGGCTGTGCATGTCGTGGCGGACCGGGTCGGCGAACCAGAGGACGAAGCCCATCAGGACGAGGAGCAGCACGCCGCCGAGGAGTCCGGCGCCGCGCAGCAGTTCGTCGCTCCACAGGTGCCGGTCGCGGGTGACGGCGGAGGCGACGGCGTCGGACACGTCGTCGTAGACGGCCGGCGGCAGCGACTGTGCGAACGGGCGAAGGGAGAGCACCTCGCCGTCGAGGACCTGCTGGGCGACGAGGGTGCGGGCGCCGTCGAGGACGGATCCGTCGCGGCGCACCAGGTGGTACCCGGTGGGGGTGCCGGCGGCCTGGGTCTGCCCGGTGAGCCGCAGGATCTCCGGATAGACGTCGGCGACGGCGATGTCCTCGGGGAGTGCGACGTCGATGCGGCTGTCCGGCGCCACGACGGTGACGCGGCAGAAGCCGGTCGCTGCGGTCGTACTCACGTGTCTGGACCCCCTGATTCGCGGTTGCGCACGATGCGCGCGCCACCCTACCGGGGACGGCCGGTAGGGGCTGCAAGTAGGATCGCCGTCCCATGGGGGAAGTCCGTGCGCCCGGCTGCCGACAGGGGTGCCGAGCGGATGCTCCCGCCACGAGCCCGCCTCCAACGAGGGATTGATGCGCCGGTGAGCCAGATCGTCGTCAAACGCCCGCCGAGGTCGCTTCCGCCGGAAGTGCCCGGTGAGGAACTGGTCCTGGAGTCTCCGCCGGAACTCCCCAGGGGTCAGCAGGAGTCGGCGTTGATGCAGCTCCTGCCGATGCTCGGCATGGGTTCCTCGGTGGTCTTCTTCTTCATGACGCCGTCGCCGATCATGCGGATCATGGGCACGCTGATGCTGGCGTCGACGGTCGCGATGGCCGTCGCGCAGTTCGTCAGATTCCGTCGCGGTACGCAGGGGCAAATGGCCGATGTCCGCCGCGACTACCTCAAATACCTCGCCCAGACCCGGCGTACGGTGCGGCGCACGGCCCGCAGGCAGCGGGACGCGCAGCTGTATCTGCACCCCTCCCCCGAGCAGTTGTGGTCGGTGGTGGCCGAGGGTTCCCGGGTGTGGGAACGGCGGGTCGGCGACCACGACTTCGGGCAGGCCCGGATCGGGCTCGGCGCGCAGCAGCTGGCGACGCCGCTGGTGGCGCCGGACACGGCGCCCGTGGACGAGCTGGAGCCGCTGTGCGCGGGTGCGATGCAGCAGTTCCTCGCGGTGCACGGCACGCTGGACGGGCTGCCGATGGCGGTCTCGATGCGGGCGTTCTACCACGTGACGGTGTCGGGTGAGCCGGAGTCGGCGCAGGCGACGGCGCGCGCTCTGGTGGCGCAGCTGGTGACGCTGCACTCCCCCGACGACCTGATGCTGGCCGTGGTGGCGGCCCGTCCCGCGCAGGAGCGCTGGGACTGGACGAAGTGGCTTCCGCACACCCAGGTTCCGGGCCAGGTCGACGGGGCGGGGACGAAGCGGCTGTTCGGCGACGACCTGGGCGATCTCGAGCAGTTGGTCCGCTCCCGGCTGGACGGCCGGCCGCGGTTCTCGCGGGAGAACCAGCCGGTCCTGGACCAGCCGCACGTGGTGGTGGTCCTGGACGGTGGTCTGGTGCCGCCGGACTCGCTGCTGGCGGCGCCGGAGGGTCTTCAGGGCGTGACGATCGTGGAGGTCGTCCCCGGTGACCTGGACGAGCCGCGCGGCGGCCTCTCCGTGGTGGTGCGGCCGGGCCGGCTGCGTCTGGAGTCGGGCGGCGGTTTCGCGTACGAGGGGCTGCCGGACGGCATCTCGCTGCCCGCGGCGGAGGCGCTGGCCCGCCAGCTGGCGCCGCTGCGGATGGGCGGCGGGGACGACGACGAGCCGCTGCTCGCCAATCTGGACTTCACGGATCTGCTGAACCTGGGTGACGCGGCCTCGGTGGACGTGGCGCGGACCTGGCGGCCCCGGTCGGTGGCCGAGCGCCTGCGGGTGCCGATCGGTGTCGGCGAGGACGGCCAGCCGGTCATGCTGGACCTCAAGGAGGCCGCGCAGGAGGGCATGGGCCCGCACGGTCTGTGCGTGGGCGCGACGGGTTCCGGCAAGTCGGAGCTGCTGCGGACGCTGGTGCTCGGTCTGGCGGTGACGCACTCCTCGGAGACGCTGAACTTCGTCCTCGCGGACTTCAAGGGCGGCGCGACCTTCGCGGGCATGTCGCAGATGCCGCACGTGGCGGCGGTCATCACCAACCTGTCGGACGACCTGACGCTGGTCGACCGCATGGGCGACGCGATCCGCGGCGAGCTCCAGCGGCGGCAGGAGCTGCTGCGCTCGGCGGGCAACTACGCGAACATCCACGACTACGAGAAGGCGCGGGCGGCGGGTGCCCCGCTGGAGCCGCTGGCCTCGCTGGTCCTCGTGATCGACGAGTTCTCCGAACTCCTCACCGCCAAGCCGGACTTCATCGACATGTTCATCCAGATCGGCCGCATCGGCCGTTCGCTGGGCGTGCATCTGCTGCTGGCCTCGCAGCGCCTGGAGGAGGGCAAGCTGCGCGGCCTGGACACGTACCTCTCGTACCGGATCGGTCTGCGGACCTTCTCGGCGGCGGAGTCGCGGACGGCGATCGGTGTGCCGGACGCGTACCACCTGCCCTCGGTGCCGGGTTCGGGCTATCTGAAGTTCGGTACGGACGAGATGACGCGTTTCAAGGCGGCGTACGTCTCGGGCACCTACCGGACGGGCGGGCCGCGCCTGGAGATCGGGCAGCTGCCGGTGGAGCGGCGCCCCGCGCTGTTCACGGCGGCGCCGGTGCCGGTGGTGTACGCGGCGCCGGACCCGGCGTACCTCACGGCGCAGCGTGCCGAGGAGGACGACGCGCTCGCGGACACCGTCCTCGACGTGATCGTGCGGCGTCTGGAGGGTCAGGGGGTGCCGGCGCACCAGGTGTGGCTGCCGCCGCTCGACCAGGCGCCCTCGCTCGACCAGTTGCTCCCGGGTCTCGCGCAGACGGCGGACCGGGGGCTCACGGCGACGGAGTACACGCGTCAGGGCGGGCTCACCGTGCCGCTCGGCCTCATCGACAAGCCGTTCGAGCAGCGGCGCGAGGTGCTGTACCGGGACTTCTCGGGCGCGGCCGGTCACATGATGGTGGTGGGCGGTCCGCAGTCCGGCAAGTCGACGATCATGCGGACGCTGATCTCGTCGTTCGCGCTCACCCACACCCCGGCGGAGGTGCAGTTCTACTGCCTGGACTTCGGTGGCGGCGGCATGATCTCGCTCGCCGACCTGCCGCACGTCGGCGGGGTGGCGTCGCGGCTGGACCCGGAGCGGGTGCGGCGGACGGTCGCGGAGGTCCTGGGCGTACTGAACCGGCGGGAGGAGTTCTTCCGCTCGAACTCCATCGACTCGATCGCGACCTACCGGCGCAAGCGGGCGGCCGGTGAACTGCCGGGCGAGGCCTGGGGCGACGTCTTCCTCGTCGTGGACGGCTGGGGCGGTTTCCGCAACGACTACGACATGCTGGAGCCGGTCGTCTCCGACATCGCGGCGCGCGGTCTGGGCTACGGCATCCACGTGGTGATCACCGCCGCCCGGTACATGGAGGTCCGCGCGGCGCTCAAGGACCAGATGCTGGGCCGGCTGGAGCTGCGGCTCGGCGACGTCATGGACTCCGAGTTCGACCGGAAGGTCGCGGCGAACGTGCCGACGGGTGTCCCGGGTCGCGGTCAGGTGCCGGAGAAGCTGCACTTCATGGGCGCGCTGCCGCGGATCGACGGGGCGAGCTCGGCGGACGACCTGTCGGAGGGCACGGCGGCGTTCGTCCGGGCCGTGCAGTCGAGCTGGACCGGCGCTCCGGCGCCGGCGGTGCGGCTGCTGCCGCGCAAGCTGCCGGCGGAGCGGCTGCCGAAGGGCTTCGAGTATCCGCAGCACGGCATCGCGATCGGCATCGACGAGACGAACCTGGAGCCGGTGTTCGTCGACTTCGAGTCGGACCCGTTCTTCCTGGTGTTCGGCGAGAGCGAGTCGGGCAAGACGGCGCTGCTCCGGCTGATCGCCAAGCAGCTGTGCGAGCGGTACACGCCGGAGCAGGCGCGGATCGTGGTCGGCGACTACCGGCGGACGATGCTGGAGGCGGTGGCGCCCTCGCACCTCCTGGAGTACGCGCCGATGGCGTCGGCCATGCAGATGCACATGGACGCGATCAACACGGTGATGACGAAACGGGCGCCGA
Source organism: Streptomyces sp. P9-A4 (assembly GCF_036634195.1). Classification (NCBI taxonomy): domain Bacteria; kingdom Bacillati; phylum Actinomycetota; class Actinomycetes; order Kitasatosporales; family Streptomycetaceae; genus Streptomyces; species Streptomyces sp. P9-A4. Next base: position 5,614,591 of record NZ_JAZIFY010000001.1, on the reverse strand, counting down.
AGCCCGACATCACCCCGCAGCAGCTGCGGGACCGCAGCTGGTGGTCGGGTCCGCAACTGTTCGTCCTGGTCGACGACTTCGAGCTGGTGGCGACCAACTCGGGGAACCCGCTCGCGGTGCTGGTGGAGAACCTGCCGTTCGCGCGGGACGTCGGCATCCGGTTCATCGTGGCGCGCAACGCCGCCGGTGCCTCCCGGGCGATGTACGAGCCGTTCATGCAGCGGATGAAGGAACTGGGCGCGCAGGGCGTGCTGTTGTCCGGTGATCCGGGCGAGGGCGACATCCTCGGCAACGTCCGGGCGCGGCCGATGCCGCAGGGCCGGGGCACGTTCGTGTCGCGGAAGCGGGGCACGCCGCTGGTCCAGCTGGGCTGGCTGCCGGAACAGCACTGAGCGCGGCGGTCCCTCCCACTAGTGTGGGAGGGACCGCCGCACCACCGCGAAGGGAAAGCGCCGATGAGCGACGTCGACGAGACCACCACCGAGAGCGCGGACGCCGCTCTGGCCGCCGAGAAGCAGCGGCAGAAGGACGAGCTGTACGCGCTCGACATCTCGGGCGTCAGCTGGGAGGGCGCGCCGGGCACCAGCCCGGACGAGGAGCGGGTGGAGATCGCGCGGCTGCCCGAGGGCGGGGTGGCGATGCGTTCGTCCCTCGACAAGGACACGGTGCTGCGCTACACGAAGGCCGAGTGGGACGCGTTCGTCCTGGGGGCCAAGGACGGCGAGTTCGACCTGCGGTGACGCCGTGGCACGCGTGAGGGGGTGGCCCGTCGGACGGGCCACCCCCTCACGCGTGTGCGTGGGTGCTCACATCATGCGGAACCGGGCGGCGTTGCCCTTGTCGGTGTCCTGGTAGCCGACGACCGACTCGTCGAGGAGCTGGGCGATGCGCCGCAGGTCCGTGTTCATGCCGCCCATGTCGCGGGTCAGGCGGTCCTGGCTCTCGCGGTACGCGATCTTCGCCTCGCCTTCCCAGTTGGAGGCGACGCGGTTGACCTCGGCCATGAGGTCTTCGAGCTTCTGGGTGAGGGTGCTGGAGGTGAGGCGGACGTCGGCCGCCGCCTGCGTCACGGTGTCGTAATTGACCGCAGTGGTCATGGTGATGACTCCTGAAGTGAGAGTGGCGCGGAGGACTGGTCGGGCAGGACCGCTCAGGCCATGCCGAGGATGGCGCTCTGGCCGGCGGCGGTGTCGTCCATGGTGCGGAAGGACCGAATACGGTCGTCCTCCTCCTGCGTGAACCCGTCCGCGCTCATGCGCATGATCTCCTCGAGCTTCACGAGCTCGACGCGCATGCTGCGCATACGCTGGTTCAGGTCGTTCTGGACCCGGTCGTACTCCTTGCTCGCAGCGCCCTGCCAGCCCGCCTGGATGCGGTCCACCACGCCGTTGAGGGAGGTGATGCGGGCCTGGAGCTCGTCGTGGAAGTCCTGGATCCGGCCGGCGAGCTTGACTTGTTCGGCACTGGTTACGTTCAGGTCTTTCGACATCTTGCCCCTTCTTCCTTCGGTGGCGTCGACGGCCGGGCCGTCGGGCCATCCGGTCGTGATGCGGACGGGAATCTTCTGATGCCGCCCCCGTGCTGGGTTCGCACTACCGTGCGCCCAGCGGTCACTTTAGCCATTGGCGGCGGCAGTTCCAACTGCAAAGGAGGGTCCGGATACTTGACCGATACGCGGGTCAACGGGCCCTCCTTCCCCTGCGGCTGTCGCGGATCACGACGGCCGTTCCGGTGACCACGGCCACCAGGACGACGCCGATCCCCAACGCGTAGGTGGCGAGCCGTTCGGAGCGCTCCCGGGGAGTCTCCGACAGCGCCAGTGCGGCCGGCTCGGGGGCCGGCGCCTTGGGCGGGCCCGGGTCGGCGGTGGGCTCGGAGGGCGCCACCCCGGGAGGGGTGTCGGCGAGCGCCCGTACCGGGTCGACGATGCCCCAGCCGACGTGCTTGTCGCGGCCGTTGATCGAGCGGACGGCGGTCTGCTCGATCCGGGCGACGATCTGGGCGGCCGTCCAGTCCGGGTGCTCGGCCCGGAGCAGGGCGGCGACGCCGGCGACGTACGGGGCGGAGAAGCTGGTGCCGTTGTCGACGCACTGGCCGCCGCCGGGGACGGTGGAGACGATGTCGACGCCGGGTGCGGCGACGCCGACGAAGGCGCCGGACTGGGAGAACGCGGCGCGTTCGTTGTTCCGGTCGGAGGAGGCGACGGCGAGCACACCGGGGAAGGCGGCCGGGTAGGTGTTCCTGGAGGCGCCGTCCATGCCGTCGTTCCCGGCGGAGGCGACGACCACCACGTTCGCCTCGATCGCGCGGGCGATGGCCAGGCCCATGGGCGAGTCCGCGGCGAGCGGCTGGGTGGTGTCCTGCGAGATGTTGATGACGTGGGCCTTCTGCTTGACCGCCCAGTCGATCGCCAGCGCCATCGTGTCGGACTTGCCGCTGTTCTTCTCGTCGTTCTGCCGGATCGGGATGATCGTCGCCTCGGGCGCGAGACCGACGAAGCCGGTGCCCTTGCGGGGGTGGGCGGCGATGATGCCGGCGACCTTGGTGCCGTGGCCGACGTCGTCGACGGTGCCGTCGGTCTTGCCGCGCAGCTCGTCGCCGTAGCCCGGGTTCTTCTTGTCGGGCTTGAGGAAGTCCTTCCCCGCCTTGGCGTCGACGGCTTCGCGCAGCTGCGGGTTGACGTCGTCGACGCCCGTGTCGATGACGGCGACGCGGACGCCCTTGCCCTTGGTGTCCTGCCACAGCTCGTCGAGCAGGACCCGCTGGAGCGGCCAGGGGGTGCCCTCGATCTGCTTCTTCATCGGGAAGGTGCACTCGCCGCTGCCGTCGAGCCGCCACGGTCCCGGTACGGGCTCCGCGGCGGCGGCCGGGGCCGCGAGGAGGGCGGTGAGCGTGCCGGCGGCGAGCAGGGCGCCCGCGCGGTACGCCGTCGTGCGGTACGTCGTCACCGGTGCCACCCCCTAGGAACCCTGCGGCTGACGCGCGCTGTTGGTGTCGAGCCTCGGCCCCTTCGACAGGAACTCCGACCATTCGATCGGGACGAGGGCCGGCTGGACGTTCTCGTAGCCGAGACGCTTCTGGGCCTCGCTGGGTTCCGGCCGTCCGTCGGTCGGTTTCTCCTTGTCCCCGGCGCCGATCTCGGAACGGTCGGAGTCGCTGTCCCCGTTGGCCTGGACGGCGTACCGCAGGCCGGTGTCGGTGACGAGGAACAGGGAGCCGCCGGGCGTCTTCTGGCCGGCGCCCTGGACCTGGGTGTAGAGCAGGCCGGTGCCCGGGGTGACGTACGTGCTGGTGCCGCCCGCGGTGATGTCGGCGGGGTACTCGGTGCCGGCCCAGGTCGTGACGGTCGCCACGCCCTTGTCGCTGACGCCGGTGAGCACGCTGCAGACGGTGTCGCGCGCGGTGTCGCCGGTGCCGGTGTTGACCTGCTTGGGCCTCAGCCGCGGCCAGCGGGCGCCCGCGTTGAACGGGGTGGGGTCCGGCTCGAAGGAGGAGGCGTCGACGGTGGTGATCTTGCCGTCCATGTCGAGGACGCCGGTCTGCGGGGAGTTGACGAGCAGCCAGGCGGTGAAAGGGGTGACCGGCTGGACCTTCCCCGCGAGGACCACGTAGTCCTGGAGCCCGGCGCCGGTCTCGGCGCTCAGCACCGTGCCGATCCGGTTGTCCGTCGACCGCAGGCCGTCTCCGGGGATGCCGGCGGGGTCGCCGACCCGGCCCTCGACGCGCGGGAAGTCCACCGGGTCGCCGGTCCGCAGGGTGGCGAGCCAGTCGTCGGTGACGGCCTGCGGCTCCCGGCGGAGGCCGACGAGCGCGGTGAGCAGGCCCTTGGAGTCCGCCTTCACCGGGTACTTGGTGCCGGTGTGGTCGACGAGGAACTGGGCGGCGCCCTTCTGTCCCTTGACGTAGAGGATATCGCCGTCCGACAGGCGGTTCTCGTTCTCGGTTCGCTTCAGGTCCCGCTCGGCGAAGAGGAAGGCCGCCTTCTGGACGCTGGCGCCCGCGCCGCCGCCGGGCTGCTCGCACACGGCCCAGCGCTTGGCCTTGCCCGCGTCCTCGGCGGTGGGCAGCCGGTCGGGGGCGTACGGGATGCCGAGGATCGGTCCGCGCGGCGGCTTGCCCTCGTCGAGCTTCTTGTCGGCGACCTGGACGACCTGGAACTGGTCGGGGTTGAGGAGGAGTCGGGCGGAGGCGAGGTTGAGGACCGGGTGGAGCAGGGTCTTCGCGTCCTCGCCCTTGCCGGTCTGCAGGACCACGTACCGGGTGGTCGACTGCTTGCCGACGATGACCCGGGTGCCGGGAGTGTCCCAGCCCTTGGGGGCCTGGGGGCTGAACATGCCCCAGGCGCCGAAGCCTGCGACGACGAGCGCGGCGACGATCAGACCGGGGACGAGTGCGCGCAGCGGCTTCGGCGCCCCCTCCTCCGTGCCCGAGGGCGAGGGTTGGAGGAATGCCGCCACCGTGCGCTTCTTCGCAAAGGTGTACGCGTTGAGCTCGTCCCGCCGCGATGCCATGAGTCCCCATTCTCGTCAGGCGCGATCTTCGCGCGGGAGCCGGGGAGGTGACACCCGGGCCCCGGCTGTCGGACCGGCCCCCTACTATGCCTGCTGTCCCGTGGAGTTCGTGGGGCGGGTAGGGTGATCCGGCCGCCAAAGCCCTGGCGGGCCAGCGTGATCGGGATGAATTGAGGGGGATTCTCCATCATGGCTTCCGCGACGCGGACGCGGCCCGCCGCGGCCACCGCCACCGCACCCCCGTCCCCGGGGCCCGTCGCCTCGGTGTCACCGAGGCTCCAGGCCCGGCCGGGACACTTCGGTTCGTTCCAATTGCAACAACTCGTACTGATCGAGGTGGCGGCCGCTCTGCTGGTCGTCGCCTGGGTCGTCGAGCCGGTGCTGCTGGTGCCGGCGGGCGTGGTCGCCGTCGTGCTCCTCCTGCTGGCCGTCGTACGACGGCACCGTCGGTCCCTGCCCGAGTGGCTGGGAACCTACCTCGCGCTGCGGGCCCGTGGCCGCCGGGCCTCCTCCTTCACCGTGCCGGAGGGCACCGAGCCGGGTTTCGCACCGGTCGTGGAGTGCGACCCCGCGCTGCGGACCTACGCGTACAGCGACCGTGACCGGCGGCCGGTCGGCATGGTCGGCGACGGCACCTTCCTGACGGCCGTCCTGCGCGTCGAGTCGGACGGCACGGCCCTGCGCCCGGACCGCGCGGCGAAGCCGCTGCCCGTCGCGCTCGTCCGGGACGTCCTGAGCGTGGACGGCATCCGGCTGGAGTCGGCGCAGATCGTGCAGCACACCCAGCCGGCGCCCGCCCCGCACCTGCCCGCGCAGTCGATGGCCGCGCGCAACTACGGCCCGCTCCAGGCGCAGACGGGGTCCCCCGCGGTCCGGATCACCTGGATCGCGCTCAAGCTCGACCCCGAACTGTGCCCGGAGGCGGTGGACGCCCGCGGCGGCGGCATGACCGGCGCCCAGAAGTGCGTGGTGCGGGCAGCGGACCAGTTGGCGAGCCGGCTCGCCGGAGCCGGGTTCACGGCGAGCGTGCTGACCGAGCAGGAACTCACCTCGGCGCTCGCCACCTCGACCTGCGCCAGCCCCATGGCCATCGCGCAGGCGGGCCGGGGGCAGGCGCAGGCGCGCAGGACCCAGGAGACCGCGCGGACCTGGCGGGTGGACGACCGCCGGCACACCACGTACTGGGTGGGGCGCTGGCCGCAGCTCGGCGGCCGGAGCGGCGGCGGGGCCTCGATGCCCCAGCTGGTCGCGCTCCTGACCTCGCTGCCCGCGCTCGCGACGACGTTCAGCCTGACGCTGAGCGGCGGGGACCGGCAGGAGGTGACGGTGACCGGACACGTACGGATCACCGGGCGCAGCGACGAGGAACTCGTGGCCGCACGGCACGAACTGGAGCGCGCGGCGCGCGGGGTGAGGACGGGACTCGTGCGACTCGACCGCGAACAGGTGCCGGGCATGCTCGCCACGCTTCCGCTGGGGGGTGCGCGCTGATGTCCGCACCTTCCTTCGGTACGCCGGACCGCGCGGGCGCTTCGGGTGCCACCGGCGTCTCCGGCATCCCCGGTGTCACGGGCGGTTCCGGCCGGGCCGCTTCCCGGGCGACGGATCCCCGGCGTACCGGGCGGGTCACCCGGCCCCGGTTCGGATTCGGGCTCGTCGGGCCGCGCCGCGACCGGCACTCCGTCCCCCTCGAACAGCTCGACGCGATGGCGCTGCCGGTCGGCGACGACGGCATGGTCATCGGCGTCGACGCCGAGAACCGGCCCGCCGTGCTCGGCATCAACAGGCCCGTCCCGTACGACATCACCCTCATCGGCGGTCTGTGGACCGCGCAGGTGATGGCGCTGCGGGCGGCGGCGACGGGCGCCCGGATCGCCGTCGAGACCGGCCGCGCGCAGGCGTGGACCGGGCTCGCGCAGGCCGCGGGCGGCGGGCAGCCGTGCATCTCGCTGCACGACGTGGGGCGGGTACCGCCGCAGGGCGCGTCCGCCGGCAGTCCGGTGGTCGTGGTCCGCGACTGCGGCATGCGGCCTCCGCGCGGCCGGGTCGTGTCCGCGCCCTGGCAGTCGGTGGTGACGCTGCTCCCCTATCTGAGCCCGGTCGCGCCCCGGCTCCTGGAGAAGTCCTCCCTGGTCGGCGTGCAGCGGGTGTCACCCGACGAGGCCGCCCAGATCGGCCGGATCATGAGCCTGCCGCGCCACGAGTACGAGGCCCTGTCGACGCTCGCGGACGGCGTGACCCTCTGGTGCACCCCGAACGACCGCCAGTTCGTGATGACGCAGGCGACGGACGCCGAGACCGGATTGTTGGGCGGCGCGCGCCGCATGGACTGAACGACCCGAAGTCGTTCAAGTACGTCCGCTTTTACATCGATTTGAACGGTCGGGGTTCTCACTCTGCGGCGCGGGCGGGTCACTTGGCGGCCCGGCCGGGTCACGGGGACCCGCGCGGAGGGGCGGTCGGGCCTGCCCCGGGGTTGCCCGCGCCGATTAGGGTGGAAGGGCCCCGCCCACCACGGCACAAGGGTGCTCGACCACACCAGGAGGCAAAGTGAACGGCGATCGCGACGAGATCCACGGGGGTTGGAATCCGCCCGCCGACGATCAGTCCGACGCGGATTCCGCCGAGATGACGGGTGAGTTCACGATCGACTACACCCCGCCCGCCTGGTACACGCAGAACGCGTCGGGCGCTACGGGGGCGGGCGGCGCGACGGGGGGCGGCGGCGCGACTCCTCCGCCGCCGCACGGAGCACCCGTCCCGGTGCCGGGCCTTCCGCAGGGCAGTGGTTTCGAGCCGAGCTGGAACGCGGGACCGGCGGTGCCGCCCGCGCCGCCGGCGGGCCTGCCGCCCATGACGCCCTCGGCCCCGCCGCCGGGTGCGGAGCCCGTGGCCGGGCAGCCCCTGGGGACGCCGCCGGCGGGGGTGCCCCTGGTGGGCGGGCAGCCCGCGGCGATGCCTCCGGCCGCCGGGGGGGCTTTCGCGGTGCCTCCGGCCGTCGCGCCGCCCGTCGTCGCGCCTCCTGCCGCCACGCCGCCGGTCGTTGCTCCCCCGGTCGTCACTCCTCCGGTCGTCACTCCTCCGGTCACCCCGGCTCCGGTCGCCGCTCCTCCGGCCACCCCGGATCCGGCGAACCCGACTCCGGCCACTCCGGCTCCAGGCGTCCCGGCTCCGGTCGTACCGGCTCCGGTCGCCGCTCACGATGCCTCGCTGTCGGGCGACTTCCCGCCCGCCTCCCCACTGCCGGGTGCGCCCGCGTCGCCGCCCCCCGCGCCGTTCGGGGGCGGGGACGTGGAGAGCGGCGCCACCATGCGCTTCTCCCCCGCCGCGCTCCAGCGCGAGATCGCGGACCGCGCGGCCGAGACCGCCGCCGCCTCCGCTGCGGCGACCACGGCGACGCCCGACGCGGCGCCCGTCCAGGCTGCCGACGAGGACTCCGATCCGGCCGGGAACCAGGATCAGGACCAGGGCCAGGACAGCGACTCGGCCGCTGCCGAGAGCGTCGCCGCGTCCGGCTCCGACGTGGCGGAGCCCGTCGACGCCGCCGACGCGGGTGACACCACCGACGCCGTCGAGGCCGTAGAGGCCGGTGCCGAGAGTGCCGCCCCGACGGACGCTCCCGAAGCCGCCACCGCCGACCCCGCCGAAGCGGATGCCGCAGACCCCGCCGACACGGTCACGGACTCCGCGCCGGTCACCGACTCCGTCCCCGCCGAGGCCCCCGCCGACTCCCCGGTGCAGGACACCGCGCCGTACCCGCCGGCCGACGGCGCCCAGCCGCAGGCCCCCGGGCCGTACCCCGGCGCTCCGCAGCCCCCGTTCGCCCCGGCCGGCGCGCAGCCCGGGGCCGGTCTTCCGCCGCTTCCGCCGTCCTTCCAGCCGGCCGCCCCCGGCCCCGCCCAGCAGTGGCCCGCGCAGCCGGCGCCCGGCGCCCAGCCGGTGCCCCCGGCCGCGCCTCTGCCGCCCACCGCCGCCTGGCCGGCCCCCGCGACTCCCGCCGCGCCCGGCCCCGTACCGCCGCAGGCCCAGCCCCAGGCACCCGGCACCTACGGCTACCCGCAGCCGCAGCCCGAGCAGGCACAGCAGGCACAGCCGCAGCCGCACGCGCAGCCCCAGCCGCCCGGCTCCTACGGCTATCCGCAGGCACCCCAGCCCCCCGCCCCGCAGGGCGGCTACGGCTTCCCGCACCCCGGGACCCCTCCGCAGCAGGCCGGTTACGGCTACCCGCAGCAGCCCGGGGCCCCCAGTGGCGTGCCGCCGCAGGCGCAGGGCGGTTACGGCTACCCGCACCCCGCCGCCGTACCGCCGCAGGCCGCGGCCCCCCAGCCGCCGCACGACGGCGGGCCGCCGGTCGACCCCCGGACCGGGGCCGCCTGGCCCTCGCCCGTGACGCACGACCAGCGGGAGCGGTCCGTGCCGGGCGCCCCGCTCGGGTACAACGCGGCCGTCGAGCTCTCCTCCGACCGGCTGCTCCGGAACAACAAGCAGAAGCCCAAATCGAGCCGGACGCCCGGCGGCGCCGCGCGCTTCAAGCTCGGCGGCAAGAAGGAGGAGGCGGAGCGGCAGCGCAAGCTGGAACTGATCCGCACGCCGGTCCTCTCCTGCTATCGGATCGCGGTCATCTCGCTCAAGGGCGGTGTCGGCAAGACCACGACGACGACCGCGCTCGGCGCGACCCTGGCGACCGAGCGGCAGGACAAGATCCTGGCGATCGACGCCAACCCGGACGCCGGCACGCTCGGCCGCCGGGTGCGGCGCGAGACCGGGGCGACCATCCGTGACCTGGTGCAGGCGATCCCGTACCTCCACTCGTACATGGACATCCGCCGGTTCACCTCGCAGGCGCCGTCCGGTCTGGAGATCCTCGCCAACGACGTGGACCCGGCCGTCTCGACGACCTTCAACGACGAGGACTACCGGCGGGCGATCGACGTCCTGGGCAAGCAGTACCCGATCATCCTCACGGACTCGGGCACGGGTCTGCTGTACAGCGCGATGCGCGGGGTGCTCGACCTCGCCGATCAGCTGATCATCATCTCGACGCCCTCCGTGGACGGCGCTTCCAGCGCCTCGACGACCCTGGACTGGCTCTCCGCGCACGGCTACGCGGACCTGGTGCAGCGCTCGATCACGGTCATCTCCGGGGTCCGCGAGACCGGCAAGATGATCAAGGTCGAGGACATCGTGCAGCACTTCCAGACCCGCTGCCGCGGTGTCGTGGTCGTGCCCTTCGACGAGCACCTGTCGGCCGGCGCCGAGGTGGACCTCGACATGATGCGGCCGAAGACCCGGGAGGCGTACTTCCACCTCTCGGCGATGGTGGCCGAGGACTTCGTACGGGCGCAGCAGGCGCAGGGCCTGTGGACCGGCGACGGCCAGGGGACGCTGCCTCCGCACATGGCCCCGCCGATGCCGGGCCACCAGACGCCGGGCCAGCCCGTACCCGGACAGCCCATGCCGGGTCAGCCGATGCCGGGCGGGCAGCCGATGCCGGGGCAGTTCGCCCCCGGGCAGCCGGTTCCGGGGCAGTTCGCTCCCGGGCAGCCCGTACCGGGTCAGCCGTACGGGGCACAGCCGGCGCCCGGCCAGCCGTTCCCGGGCCGGCCCGGACCCGGACAGCAGGCCTCCGGGCAGCCGTACCCGCCGCAGCAGCCGTACGGGCAGCCGCCGGCGCCGGGGCAGCCCTACGGCGGACAGCCCGCGCCCGGTCAGCCCTACGGCGCTCAGCCCCTCCCCGGACAGCAGATGCCCGGCCAGCCCATGCCCGGCCAGCAGCCGATGCCCGGTCAGCAGCCCGTCCCCGGTCAGCCGTACGGCGGACAGCCCGCCCCCGGTCAGCCCTACGGCGCACCTCCCGGGCAGCCCGGCATGCCCCAGGGCTGGCAGCAGCCGGGGGCCGGTCAGCCGCTGCCGCCGCAGGCCGATCCACAGGATCAGGGCCAGGGGAACGACGAGCAGGTCACGCCCCACAACTGGCCCCCGCAGGGCCCCGGACAGGCTCCGCCAGCCCCTCAGCAGTAAGGCGTCACAGGATTAGACCAATGAGGCCCCGTACCGGTCACCCGGTACGGGGCCTCTTGGTATTCCCCCAGTCCACAAGGGGTTTGAGGGATCGTTGACGACGGCAGACCACCGCTGATAAACCTTCGCTTCACCCAACGTCAGCCCAAGATCCACGACAGAACCCCGACGCGAGGTCACGTCCCATGGTCATGGTCACGAAGGCTCCACCCCGTCCTGCCGCCCACCGAGCCCTCCGTCTGCTGCTCGCCTGCGGTGTCACCGCCGTCTCGCTCGTGGCCGTCCCCGGTACCGCCGCCGCGGAGGACGACAAGTCCGCCGGGGGGACGACGCTCACCGTCGCCGTCTCGCAGAGCATCGACTCGCTCAGCCCGTTCCTGGCGCAGAAGCTCACCTCGACCAGCATCCACCGGCTGGCGTACGAGTACCTCACCAACTACGACCCGAAGGACGCCCACGCGGTCCCGGGCCTCGCGACCGCGTGGACCTCCTCGCCGGACAAGCTGACGTGGACGTACACGATCCGCAAGGACTCGATGTGGTCCGACGGGCAGCAGGCCACCGCCGAGGACGCGGCCTGGACCTTCAACAAGATGATGACCGACCCGAACGCGGCCACCGCCAACGGCAGCTTCACGGCCAACTTCGCGCAGGTCACCGCCCCCGATCCGCAGACGCTCGTGATCCGGCTGAAGAAGCCGCAGGCGACGATGACGGCGCTCGACGTGCCGATCGTGCCGAAGCACGTCTGGGAGAAGGTCGGCGACTTCTCGAAGTTCAACAACGACAAGCAGTTCCCCATCGTGGGCAACGGCCCGTTCGTCATCACGGACTTCAAGGTCGACCAGTACATCAAGCTCAAGCCGAACAAGAAGTTCTGGCGGGGCGCGCCGAAGTTCGACGAGCTGGTCTTCAAGTACTACAAGGACGGGGACGCCGCCGTCGCCGCCCTCCAGAAGGGCGAGGTGTCCTTCGTACCGAACCTGACGCCGGCCCAGGCCGCCGCGCTGAAGACCCAGCAGGACATCAAGGTCAACGACGCCCCCGGCCGCCGCTTCTACGCCCTCGCCACCAATCCCGGCGCGAAGGCCCAGGACGGCAAGACCTTCGGCAACGGCCACAAGGCGCTGCTCGACCCGGAGGTGCGCAAGGCGCTCTTCCTCGCGGTGGACCGCGCCACCCTCGTCGACAAGGTCTTCCAGGGCCACGCGGTCGAGGGCGACGGATACATCCCGCCGCGTTTCGGCTCGTACTTCTGGAAGCCGGAGGCCGCGCAGAAGCGGGCGTACGACCCGGCGGCGGCGGAGCGGGTCCTCGACGCGGCCGGGTACCGGAAGAACGCCGCGGGCAAGCGGGTCGGCAAGGACGGCAGGCCGCTGGACTTCCGGATCCTGTGCCACGCGACCGACCCCAACGACAAGGCGGTCGGAAAGTACCTCCAGGAGTGGTGGGGGAAGCTGGGCATCGGTCTGAAGGTGGAGTGCCTGGACAGCGTCTCGGACCCGTGGGTCAAGGGTGACTACGACCTCGCCTTCGACGGCTGGTCGGTCAACCCCGACCCGGACTACGTCCTGTCCATCCACACCTGCGGCACCCTCCCGGCGACGCCGAAGGACTCCGGGGCCACCGACAACTTCATCTGCGACAAGCAGTTCGACGGGCTCTACGCGCAGCAGGCGGTGGAGTACGACGCCGCCAAGCGGGCGGATCTGGTCAAGCGGATGCAGTCCCGGCTGTACGACACGGGGTACATGAACATCATGGCCTACCCGAACGCCCTCGAGGCGTACCGCACGGACCAGATCAAGTCCATCACGACCATGCCCGAGGCAGCCGGAAACCTGTGGGGCCAGGACGGCTACTGGAGCTGGTGGTCGGCCGTGCCGACGGCCTCGGCGTCCGGGGACTCCGGCGACGGCGGCTCGAACACCGGTGTGATCATCGGGATCGGCGCGGCCGTGGTGGTCGTCGTCGGCCTCGGCGTCTTCCTGGGAATGCGCCGCCGCTCCACCGCCGACGACCGCGAGTAGTACGTGACGACGGCAAGCACCCCCGCCGACGTGGCGCGGGCCGACAAGGCCCGCGCCACGGACGGCGCACCCCGCACCGGTTCCTCCCTCGGCTATCTCCGTCACGCGGCGGGGAAGCTGGGCGGCGCGCTCGTCTCGCTCTTCGCCGTTCTCGTCACCAGCTTCTTCCTCTTCCGGATCATCCCCGGTGACCCGGTGAAGGCGATGACGCACGGCGCGCCCACCTCCGCCGAACAACTCGCCACGCTACGGAGGCAGTTCGGGCTCGACTTGCCGCTGTGGCAGCAGTTCACCGACTACTGCGCCAAGGCGCTCAGCGGTGACCTCGGCACCTCCTTCCAGTTCCGCGCCCCCGTCGGGGACCTGATCGCGGAGAAGCTGCCCGCGACGCTGCTCCTCACCGGCGTCGCCGTGGTGATCTACTCGGCGCTCGGGCTCTGGCTCGGCACCCGTTCGGCCTGGCGGCACGGCGGTCCGGGCGACAGGCTGAACACCGGGATCGCGCTGACCCTGTGGTCGGTGCCCTCGTTCTGGCTGGGCCTGCTGCTGATCATCGTGTTCTCGGTGGGCGTCGGCCCGATCCCCGGGCTCTTCCCCACCGGCGGCATGGAGTCGGGCACCGGCGAGACCGGCTTCGCGTACGTCCTCGACGTCGCCCACCACCTCGTCCTGCCGGTCGTCACCCTCGTGGCGGTCGGCTACGCGCAGACCCTCCTCGTGATGCGCTCCTCGCTGCTCGACGAGATGGGCGGCGACTATCTGACGACGGCGCGCGCGAAGGGGCTGCGGGACGACGACGTACGCCGCCGGCACGCCGTGCCGAACGCGCTCCTGCCGACCGTCACCATGATCTTCATCAATCTCGGGCATGTGGCGGCCGGATCGATCCTGGTGGAGACGGTGTTCTCCTGGCCGGGGCTCGGCGGGCTGTTCTACCAGGCGCTCAGCGTGCCCGACCTGCCTCTGGTCCAGGGCCTGTTCGTCGTCTTCGCCGGAGCGATGATCCTGATGAACCTGGTCGCCGACCTGCTCTATCCGCTGCTCGACCCCCGGGTGGGCCGATGACCTCTCTCACATGGGAACGCCGACGGGGCACCGTCGCCCGCTTCTGGCGCGGCTACCGCGGCCACCGCGCCGGGCTCTACGGCCTGGCCGGGCTCGCCGTGATCGCGCTGCTCGCGCTCACCGCGCCGCTGCTCGTCGGCGCCGACGTCCAGTCGGTGACGGAGGCGCCCGGTACGGCCCTGGAGTCACCGAGCGCCGAATTCCCGCTCGGAACCGACCAGTTCGGGCGCTCGCTGCTCGGTCTGCTGATCTGGGGCGCGCGGATCTCGCTGCTCGTCGGGCTGCTCGCGGCGGTCCTCTCGGTCGCCATCGGGACGCTCGTGGGGATCATCGCCGGGCACTACGGCGGCTGGTTCTCGACGGTCGTCATGCGGATCACCGACTGGTTCCTGGTGATGCCGACCCTCGTCCTCGCGATCGTGCTCGCCACCGTCATGTCCCGGTCGATGTGGACGGTGGTCCTGGCCATCGGGGTGACCTCCTGGCCGACCACCGCCCGCCTGGTGCGGGCCCAGACGATCGCGGTCGAGTCCCGCCCGTACATCGAGCGGGCGACCGCGCTCGGCGGCGGCCACGGGCACGTCATGAGCAGGCACGTCCTGCCCAACGTGATGCCGCTGGTGCTCGCGCAGACCACGCTGGGCATCTCCACCGCCATCCTGACCGAGGCGACCCTCGCCTTCCTCGGGCTCGGCGACCCCACGGTGGTCTCCTGGGGCGGGATGCTCCAGGACGCCCGCGAGGCGGGCGCGGTCTCCTCCGGGCACTGGTGGTACCTGGCCCCGCCCGGCATCGCCATCGCCCTGGTCGCGCTCGCGTTCACCCTGTGCGGCCGGGCGGTCGAGTCCGTGCTCAACCCGAAGCTGGGGGTGGGGCGATGAGCCTCCTCGACGTACGGGACCTCCATGTGACGTACGGGACGGGCGCGAACGCCGTGCCCGCCGTGCGCGGGGTCGACCTGACCCTGGAGGCGGGCAGCAAGCTCGGGGTGGCCGGCGAGTCCGGCTGCGGCAAGTCCACGCTGGCGCTCGCGCTGCTGCGGCTGCTTCCCCCGTCGGCGCGGGTGGAGGGCGAGATCCGGCTCGACGGCGACGACGTCCTCGCCATGAAGTGGGGGCGGCTGCGGGCCGTGCGCTGGGCGGGCGCGTCGATCGTCTTCCAGGGCGCGATGCACTCGCTCAACGCGGTGCACCGCATCGGGGACCAGATCGCCGAACCCCTGCTCGTACACGGCCGGGCGACCCCGGCGGCGGCCCGGAAGCGGGCGGGTGAGCTGCTGGAGCACGTCGGACTGCCGGCCGCCCGCGCCGCCGCGTACCCGCACGAGCTGTCCGGCGGCCAGCGGCAGCGCGTGATGATCGCGATGGCCCTGGCCTGCGACCCCCGGCTGATCGTCGCGGACGAGCCGACGACCGCGCTCGACGTGATGATCCAGGCGCAGATCCTGCGGCTGATCGAAGGGCTCGTCGCCGAGCAGTCCATCGGCCTGCTGATGATCAGCCACGACCTGGCCGTCCTCTCCGACACCTGCGACCGGCTCGCCGTGATGTACGCGGGCCGGGTCGTCGAGGAGGGGCCGGCGCGGACGGTGTACGAGGCGGCCCGGCACCCATACGGGCGGGCGCTGTCCTCGGCGTTCCCGCGCGTCGGGGACCTCGCCTCCCGGCGGGCGCCGCGCGGACTGCCGGGCGACCCGCCGGACCCGGCCGACCTGCCCGGCGGCTGCACCTTCCGTCCGCGCTGCCCGGTGGCGGTGGACGCGTGCGCGGAACACGACCAGGAGCTGCGGGAGGCGGGTGCGGGGCACCGGGCCGCCTGCGTCCATGTGGGGAGCACGTCATGAGTACGGAGACGGCCGGAGGTACGGAGACGGCGGGGGGTACGGGGACGGCCGGGCGTACGGAGTCGGCCGGGGGCCCGCTGCTGTCGGCGCGCGGGCTGCACGTCACCTTCCCCGGGCGGCGGGGCGCGGCGCCCGCGCGCGCGGTCGACGGGGTCGACCTGGACATCGGCGCGGGCGAGATCGTGGCCCTCGTCGGGGAGTCCGGCTGCGGCAAGACGACCCTCGCGCGCTCGCTCCTCGGCCTGGTCCGGCCGACCTCGGGCACGGTCGCCTTCGACGGGAAGCCGCTCGGGTACTCCTCCGGGGCGCTCAAGGCCTACCGGAAGCGGGCGCAGCTGGTCCTCCAGGACCCCAGCGGCTCGCTGAACCCCCGGCACACCGTGTACGACGCGGTGGCGGAGGGACTGCGGATCCACGGATACGCCGGCGACGAGCGGGAGGCGGTCGCCGGAGCGCTCGCGCGTGCCGGGCTGCGGCCACCGGAGCGCTTCTTCCTGCGCTACCCGCACGAGCTGTCCGGCGGCCAGCGGCAGCGGGTCGTCATCGCCGGAGCACTGGTCCTGGAGCCCGAACTCATCGTGGCCGACGAGCCGGTGGCCTCCCTGGACGCGTCCGTACGGGGCGAGATCCTGGCGCTGCTGCTGCGCCTGCGGGACGAACTCGGTCTGTCCGCACTGGTGGTGACCCACGACCTGGGTCTCGCGTGGAACATCGCGGACCGGGTGGCGGTGATGTACCTGGGCCGGGTCGTGGAGACCGGCACGGTGGAATCCGTCCTGACCAACCCGCGACACCCCTACACACAGGCGCTGTTGTCGGTGCTCCCGGAGTCCGGCGGCGACCCGGTCGTCCTGACCGGCGAGCCCCCGGACCCGTCCCGCATCCCCTCCGGCTGCCGCTTCCACGCCCGCTGCCAGATCCTGGCCTCGGGCGAGGCGAACGAGGTGGAGCACCGCTGCCGCAACGAGAACCTGCCGATCCTGACGACCGGCGGGGGGCGGGCGGTGGCGTGCCACTGGGTGACGCGGGGGGCGACGGACTGAGAGGGCGGAGGCCCGGCCCTGTCTGCCCTGGGGCCTGTCGTCACACTCCCGTCGTCGCCCGAAGGGCGGCCCCACGGCGTCCGGTGCGTGCGCTCGGCGTGCCGGGCGGAAGCCCTCGTACTGGACCGTACTCGGGCTTTCGCCCGGTGCGGCGAGAGCGCGTGCGGCGGAGAGCTCAGCCGGCGGAGGGGTTCTCCGTGTCGTACGTGTCCGTCAGCTCGCGGCACCGCTTCACATCGGCGGCCATCGCCTGGAGCAGATCGTCCAGGGTGTCGAACTTCAGCATCCCGCGGACGTACTCCAGGAAGTCCACGGCCACGTGGAGCCCGTACAGGTCGAGGCCCTCGCGGTCGATCGCGTACGCCTCGACGGTCCGCTCGGTGCCGTCGAACTGCGGGTTCGTGCCGACCGAGATGGCCGCCGGCATCCGCTCCCCCGCGGCCGTCAGCCACCCGGCGTACACGCCGTCCGCCGGGATCGCGGTGTGCGGCAGCGTCTCGACGTTGGCCGTCGGGAAGCCCAGCTCCCGGCCGCGCTGGGCGCCGCGGACGACGATGCCCTCGACGCGGTGCGGGCGGCCGAGGATCTCGGCGGCACCGGCGATGTCGCCCTCGGCGACGAGCCGGCGGGTGAGGGTGGAGGAGAAGGGCTGACCGCCGCCGGCCGCGCCGCTGACGTACAGGTCGACGACCTCGACCTCGTAGTCGTAGGTGGCGCCCAGCTCGGACAGGAAGGCGACATTCCCCGCGGCCCGGTGTCCGAAGCGGAAGTTGGGGCCCTCGATGACGGCCTTCGCGTGCAGCTTGTCGACGAGCACCTTGACGATGAACTCGGCCGGGGACAGCTGGGAGAACTCGGCGGTGAACGGCAGCACGAGCACCGCGTCCACTCCGAGGCCGGCCATCAGCTCGGCGCGCCGGTGGTGCGGGGCGAGCAGCGGCGGGTGGCTGCCGGGCCGCACGACCTCGGACGGGTGCGGGTCGAAGGTGACCACGACGGAGGGGACGCCCAGCTCACGGGCGCGCTCGACGGCCCGCCCGATGATCAGCTGGTGTCCGCGGTGCACCCCGTCGTAGGAGCCGATGGTGACGACGCTGCGCCCCCAGTCCTGGGGGATGTCCTCCAAGCCACGCCAGCGCTGCACTGTGACCGCTCCTCGTCCGCCTGTTCGCCCTGTTCGCCTTTACGCAGGTCTAAGACTGCCATGCCCACGGCCGTCGGTTCGCATCGGCATGGAAGTGCCGTGGCCCCGCAGGGCCCGGACGGTCTCCGGGCCGAGCAATGGCGCCCACTCGCCGGGGGCGGCGGCCGTCCAGGCGGCGAGCAGGACGGCGAAGGCGGGCCGCGCGCGGACCAGCCCGGCCAGCGCCCGGTCGAGCCGTCCCGCCCCTTCGGCCGTACGGCTCCACAGGGCGCCGACACGGTGGGTCAGCTCCCGGGTACGGGGCTCGCTGCGCCGCTCGGCGCCCTCGGCGGCGGCCGTCAGGAGGGCGTCGAGGACGGAGTCCTCCCCGGTCCCGGCCTCGTACCGCTCGTGTTCCAGGAGTACGTCGAGCAGTTCGGCCCGCAGATGGCGTGAGGCGCCGGTGCCGGGGGCGGCGAGGACGGGGGCGAGGGCGCGGCGGACGGCGGCGGGGCGGCCCCGGAGCAGGCCCACGACCAGCGGGAAGAGCACGGCCCTGGCCGCCGGTCCGTCCTCGAAGCGGCGGTCCACGAACGCGGCCACGTGCCCGGCGCCCTCGGGGTGCCGGGCGACGTAGTCACGGACGAGGGCGGCGATACGGCGGGCGAGGGCGGGCGTGTCGACCTCGGCGAGGGCCCGCAGGGCGGCGGCGGGGGCCTCGCCGCCGCCGTACAGCCTGGCGCGGAAGGCGGCGAGGACCGGTCCCGGGTCGGTCGCCAGGGCGTCCACGAGGGCCCGTGCGGGCACCCGTGGCTCCGCGAGGGCGCGGGGCAGGTGCCGGGCGCGGCTGTGCGGGTCGCGGACGAGGAGGCCGAGGGCGGCGCCGTGGAGGCTCCGGTCGCCGGGGCGGGCGAGCAGGGCGAGAGCGGCGTAACGGAGGAGTTCGCGGTCGGCGGGGCCGGTGGCGTGAGCGGCGACGCGGTGCCCGTACGCGGCGGCGGCGGCGCGCCGCTCGGGGCGCCCGTCGTCGTGGGCCCAGCGGTCGACGGCCCGGCAGACGGCGGAGGGCTCGTCCTCGGCGAGCGCGGCGAGGAGGCCTTCGGCGAGCGGGTGGGCGGTGGCGACGAGCGCCTCGCAGAGATCGTCGACGGCGAGCGCCCGATGGGTGTGCAGCAGGGCCTGGGCGGCGGTGGCGACGGTCGCGGACGGCGCGGCGGGAAGCTCCCGCTCGTCGCCGAACCACCGGCAGAGGAGGGGCTGGACGCCCCGGGGATCGGCGACGAGCATGGCGGCGACGAGGTCGAGCGCGCGGGCGCCGGGGTTCGGGGACCGGGCGCCGTCGAGTGGTTCCCCGGGCCCGCCCGGTGGCGGATCGGACGGTACGAGGCGGCGGAGGAGGTCGATCCGTTCGTCCTCGCCCAGCGGGAGTCCGAGCCAGAAGTCCGGGCCGAACGCGGCGAACACGCTGTGCCGCTCGGCCCGTGCGCCGATCAGGTCGGCGAGGAGCCGCAGAACCGGCAGGTACGCCCGGAGGTCCGGCAGACGGCGCACGCTCTCCCCGAACAGCCGGGCGGCCCACCAGGCGCCGTCCCCCGGACCACCCCCGCCGGCCTCGGCGAAACCGGAGAGGGCCAGGGCCAGGAGGCGCAGCCGGGGGCCGAGGGCGTCGGGCCCGTGCTCGCGGTGGAGCAGCAGGAGGGCCTGGAGCACGGGCCCGATGCGATGCCGAGGGACGGGCGGCGGGGCGTCGTCGACGGCGGTACGGGGCCGGGGGACACGGCTGTCCCCACCGGGCGGGCCGTCGGGACGCCCGGCCGGCCGGCCGGCGGCGACAGGCCCGGCAGGCGGGCCGGAGAGCAGCCCCGCCCCCGCAGCCAGCCGGGCGGGCGGCCCGTCGAGGCGCCCTGCGGACGGTCCTACGGCAGCCCCGGCAGGCGGGCCGGAATGCCGCCCCGCGACCAGCCCGCCGGACGCACCGGCAGGACGCCCGGCGGACGGCCCTGCGGCAGCCCCCGCAGACGGCCCGGAAAGCAGCCCCGTATCCAGCCCGGCGGACGCGCCGGCAGGGCGCCCGGGAACCGGCCCGGCGGACGGGCCCGAGGTGTGCCCCGCAGCAGCCCCGGCAGGCGGGCCGGAATGCTGCCCCGCAACCAGCCCGGCAGCCGCAGCCTCAGCCTCAGAGCGCCCGGCGACCGGCCCGGCCGGCCCGCCGGCAGGGCGCCCGGCAGGCTGGTCGGACAGCCCGGCCCCAGCCGGCACGGCCGCCGCGCCCGAAGCGTGCCCCGGCCCTGCGCCGAGGAGCGCGTTCAGGGCGCCGTCCACGTCTAGGTGGGCGGCCTGGAGCCAGTCGCCCAGTTCCTCGTGGGCGAAGCGGTAGCCCGTGCCCGCCGGGGTGAGGAGGCCTTCCGTGAGGACGGCCGGGGCCCAGCCCTCCCGCCAGGGGAACAGTTCCTCGAACGACGCCCGGTCGAGGACGCCGTGCCCGGGGCCCAGGCAGCGCCGCGCCGCCTCGTGGACCTGGCCCGTGACGCGCGCGGCGAGACGGCGGACGGCGGTCCCCCGGACCAGGGGCCGGGTCCCCGCCGCGATCCGGACGGCGATCCGCAGGCACATCAGGTCCAGGTGGGCGGTGAAGATCTCCTCGCGGCCGGGCCGCCCCGGCACCACGCCGGGCAGCGCGGCGCGCACCTCGGCGAGCAGGCGCAGGGCGAGCGGGTGGCGGGCGTCGGCCTCGGCGAGGTCCGTGTCACCGAGGCCGTACCCCTGGCGTACCGCCCGCGCCTCCGCCTCGGTGTACGGGCCGAGAACGAGCGCGCCGGGCAGCCCGTCGCCGGACCCGAAGACCGCCCGACGCAGCCCGCCGAAGAGTCCCTGGTCCAGCCCGACCGCCATCCCGCGCATCACACCGGACAGCCCGCCGTCCGGTCCGGTCGCCGTCCCGTGCGGCCCGCCGGACAGCCCTTCCCCCGGCCCTCCCACCGTCCCTTGCGGCCCGCCGGACAGCCCGCCGTCCGGTCCGGTCGCCGTCCCGTGCGGCCCGCCGGACAGCCCTTCCCCCGGTCCGGTCACCGTCCGGTGCAGCGCCCCCGGGGTGTACAGGGCCCCGGCCTGCTCCCAGTGCTCCGGGCGGCACGCCGTGACCAGGTGGACCCCGTGGGCGCCGAGCCAGTCCTCCGTGGCCGTGGTCCACGCGGCGAGGCGGTGGGCCAGGAGTGGGGGCATCTCCTCGGGGCCGTCGAGGACGACGAGGAGGGGGCGGCCCGCGTCGCGGGCGAGGGCGGCGGCCCGCTCCGGGGTGGCGGTGCCGGTGTCGCCGGCCGCCCCGGAGGCCGCGACGATGCGCCCGGCCTGGTGCAGGGCGCGTCCGACGGCGTCGGCCAGGGACCGGTCCTCCGCGCGCAGATCGGCGCCGCGCAGCCGGACGGTGGGGGCGGGCGCGACACCCCGGGCGCGGCGGGCGCAGAGCGCGGCGAGGGCGGTGGTACGTCCGGTGCCGGGGGCGCCGACGAGGGCGAGTACGGGTGTGTCTCCGGCGGTGAAGCGGGCGAACTCGCGGACGCACTGGGGGCGTTCGACGGGTTCGGGCCACGGGTCGGACTCCGGCCCGGGTCCCGTGGAGGTGGCGGTGAGTTCCAGGATTCCGGCGAGGTTGAGGTCGGGGCCGTAGGCGGGGACCGTGGCGGCGTTGCGCCGGAGGAGGGCGGCGAGGGGGCCTCGGGGCCGGAGCGGGACCGCGTATCCGGCGGCCGGCCGTTCGCCGTGCAGGGCGGTGCCGAGGACGGCGAGGACGGTACCGGTGGCGGTGTCGAGGACGGGCCCGCCGGCCGCCTGCCCGCCGATCCGGAGGGCCTCCGCGCCCTCGGTGCCGATGGCGAGTTCGAGCGCGTCGGTGAGACTGTGGAAGCGGTCGGCGGCGGCGTACGTGACGGCGGCGGGGCCGAGGACGCGCGCCTCGCGCCAGCCGAGGGCGGCGATCCGTACGTACGTGCCGGGTTCCGTCTCGCCCCGGGTGGCCACCGGCAGCGGCCGTACGCCGAGTCCTTCGGTGCGGACGAGGGCGAGGCCGCTCTCGGGCAGCGGGGTGACGGCCTCCGGCTCGGCGAGCCAGGTGCGCTCGTCGGGCGCCCTCACCAGGACACGGCTGAGCCCGTCGACGGCTTCGTGACTGGTGACGACCGTTCCGTGGTGGTCGGCGAGGAATCCGGTGCCGCGCGGCCGGCCCGCCTGATCGCAGATCCGTACCAGCGTCGCCAGGTCCCCGCGTCCCATGGTGGAGACGGTAGGCGGCCGGTGATCACACGAAGCGCCACGGAGGCGAACGCGCCCCCTGCCACTCCCCCGTTCACTCCGAGCGCCTCCCTGATCGGGTGATTGTTTGGCGTCCACCGGACAGACTTCCCCGGGGGAGGCCCGAGGGGGGAAAACACGGTGGGGCGGGCACGCGCGCGTGCCCGCCCCACCGTGGACGTACGAGCTCAGCCGAAGACGGCGAGACTCTTGGCCTTGCCCCGATGCGCTTCGACGAGCGCCAGCAGCGTGCCTTCCGGCCCGTAGACCGCGACCGCGCCCGCCGGGTACTCCGGCATCTCCAGCCGGACCCCGTTGAGCAGCAGCTTGGCCCGCTTCTCGTCGACGTCCCACCGGGGGAACGCCGCCGCGGCCGCGTCGGCGACCGGCATGACCGTCAGATCCTCCTGGAGCTGGTCGAGCGTCTTCGCCGAGTCCAGCTTGTACGGGCCGACCCGGGTGCGGCGCAGCGCGGTCAGGTGTCCGCCCACGCCGAGTCCCGCGCCGAGGTCCCGGGCGAGCGCCCGGATGTACGTACCGGAGGAGCAGACGACGGAGACGACCAGGTCGACGACGGGGGTGCCGTCCTCGGCGGTGGCCTCGCGGACGTCGTACACCTGGAAGGAGGAGACGGTGACCGGGCGGGCCGGGATCTCGAACTCCTCGCCGCCGCGCACCCGCGCGTACGACCGCTTGCCGTCGATCTTGATCGCGGAGACCTTCGACGGCACCTGCATGATGGCGCCGGTCAGCTCGGCGACGCCCGCGTCGATGCCTTCGCGGGTGACCTTCGAAGCGTCGACCGACGCCGTGATCTCGCCCTCGGCGTCGTCGGTGATCGTCGTCTGGCCCAGCCGGATGGTGCCCAGGTACTCCTTCTCGGTCAGCGCGAGGTGACCGAGCAGCTTGGTCGCCCGCTCCACGCCGAGGACGAGGACGCCGGTGGCCATGGGGTCGAGCGTGCCCGCGTGGCCGACCCGGCGGGTCTTCGCGATCCCGCGCATCTTGGCCACGACGTCGTGCGAGGTGAATCCCGACGGCTTGTCGACGATGACCAGGCCGTCGGGAGTCTTTGCTGCGTTGCTCATTCGGCGGCTTCGTCCTCGCCCGGCTTCTTGTAGGGGTCGGCCTCGCCGGCGAAGTCGGCGCCCGAGGACGCCTCCCGCACCTGGGCGTCGGAGGCCCGCGCCCTGTCGAGGAGGTCCTCGATCGCCTTGGCGTTCTCCGGGAGGGCGTCGGCCACGAAGGCCAGGGTCGGGGTGAACTTGGTCCCGGCCGCGCGGCCCACGGCCGAACGGAGGATGCCCTTGGCGCTCTCCAGGCCGGCGGCGGCGCTCGCCCGCTCCTCGTCGTCGCCGTAGACCGTGTAGAAGACCGTGGCCTCCCGCAGGTCTCCGGTGACGCGGGTGTCCGTGATGGTCACGTGCGTGCCCAGGCGGGGGTCCTTGATGCCGCGCTGCAGCTTCTCTGCGACCACCTCCCGGATGAGGTCTGCCAGCTTCTTCGCCCGCGCGTTGTCGGCCACTGGTCCTTCTCCTTCTTTGCCTTGCTCAAATCAGTCTTCATCAGTGTGGAGCCTGCGGCGCACCGACAGCAGCTCCACCTCGGGACGGGCGGCGACGAGCCGCTCACAGCGGTCGAGCACGTCCGATACGAACCCCGGGTCCCCGGACACCAGCGCGACGCCCAGCAGGGCCCTGCGGTGGAGGTCCTGGTCGCCCACCTCGGCCGCGCTCACGGAGAACTTCCGCTGGAGCTCGGCGACGATCGGCTTGACGACGGAGCGTTTCTCCTTCAGCGAATGGACGTCGCCGAGGAGCAGATCGAAGGACAGTGTCCCCACATACATGTATGCCCGGATGTCCCGCCGGTTCGGGTTCGGTGCTCCCGCCGACCACTCGGCGGGGACACCCGAAACCGTACACGCAACGGCCGGGGCCGATCGACGGAATACTTTCCGCCGACCGGCCCCGGCTCACTGCTGCGATCGGACGCGATCAGGCGCGCGGCTTCTCGCGCATCTCGTACGTCGCGATGACGTCGTCGATCTTGATGTCGTTGAAGTTTCCGAGGTTGATACCGCCCTCGAAGCCTTCGCGGATCTCGGTGACGTCGTCCTTGAAGCGGCGCAGACCGTGGATCGTGAGGTCCTCGGCGATGACCTTGCCGTCGCGGACGAGGCGCGCCTTGGTGTTGCGCTTGACCTCGCCGGAGCGGATGAGGACACCGGCGATGTTGCCCAGCTTGGACGAGCGGAAGACCTCGCGGATCTCCGCCGTACCGAGCTCGACCTCTTCGTACTCCGGCTTGAGGAGGCCCTTGAGAGCCGCCTCGATCTCCTCGATGGCCTGGTAGATCACCGAGTAGTACCGGACGTCGACGCCTTCGCGCTCCGCCATCTGCGCCGCGCGGCCCGCAGCGCGGACGTTGTAGCCGATGACGATGGCGTCGGAGCCCATGGCCAGGTCGATGTCCGACTCGGTGACCGCACCCACACCACGGTGCAGGACGCGGATGTCGACCTCTTCGCCGACGTCGAGCTGGAGCAGCGAGGACTCGAGGGCCTCGACCGCACCGGACGCGTCGCCCTTGATGATGAGGTTGAGTTCCTGGACGAGACCGGCCTTGAGCACCTTGTCGAGGTCCTCGAGGGACACCCGGCGGACGCGCTTGGCGAAGGCGGCGTTGCGCTCACGCGCAGCGCGCTTCTCGGCGATCTGGCGGGCCGTACGGTCCTCGTCGACCACCAGGAGGTTGTCGCCGGCACCCGGGACGTTGGTGAGACCGAGCACCAGGACGGGAGTCGACGGGGTCGCCTCCTCGACGTTGTTGCCCTTGTCGTCGAGCATCGCCCGGACGCGGCCGTACGCGTCGCCGACCACCACGGTGTCGCCGATGCGCAGCGTTCCGCGCTGGACCAGGACGGTCGAGACGGCACCGCGACCGCGGTCGAGGTGGGACTCGATCGCAATACCCTGCGCGTCCTGGTCCGGGTTGGCCCGGAGGTCGAGCGAGGCGTCCGCGGTGAGGACCACGGCCTCCAGCAGGGAGTCGATGTGCAGACCCTGCTTGGCGGAGATGTCGACGAACATCGTGTCGCCGCCGTACTCCTCGGCCACCAGACCGAACTCGGTCAGCTGACCGCGGACCTTGGTCGGGTCCGCACCCTCGACGTCGATCTTGTTGACCGCGACGACGATCGGGACGCCGGCGGCCTTGGCGTGGTTGAGCGCCTCGATCGTCTGCGGCATGACGCCGTCGTTGGCCGCGACCACGAGGATCGCGATGTCGGTCGACTTCGCACCACGGGCACGCATGGCGGTGAACGCCTCGTGACCCGGGGTGTCGATGAAGGTGATGCGACGCTCTTCGCCGTTGACCTCGGTACCCACCTGGTAGGCACCGATGTGCTGGGTGATGCCACCGGCCTCGCCCGCGACGACGTTCGTCTTGCGGATCGCGTCGAGCAGTCGGGTCTTACCGTGGTCGACGTGACCCATGACGGTGACGACCGGCGGACGGGAGACCAGAGCCTCTTCGCCGCCCTCGTCCTCGCCGAACTCGATGTCGAAGGACTCGAGGAGCTCGCGGTCCTCTTCCTCCGGCGAGACGATCTGAACGGTGTAGTTCATCTCCTCGCCGAGCATCGTCAGCGTGTCGTCGGAGACGGACTGCGTCGCCGTGACCATCTCACCGAGGTTCATCATCACCGCGACGAGCGACGCCGGGTTGGCGCCGATCTTCTCGGCGAAGTCGGTGAGGGAGGCACCGCGCGACAGTCGGATGACCTCGCCGCCACCGCGGGGAAGCATCACGCCGCCCACGGACGGGGCCTGCATGGCCTCGTACTCCTGGCGCCTCTGACGCTTCGACTTGCGACCACGACGCGCGGGACCGCCGGGACGGCCGAAGGCGCCCTGCGTGCCACCACGTCCACCCGGACCGCCGGGACGGCCACCGAAGCCACCGGGACGACCGCCGAAGCCGCCGCCACCGCCGCCGGGACCACCCGGACGACCGCCGCCGCCACCGGGACCACCGGGACGACCGGCGAAGCCGCCGCCGCCACCGCCGGGACCGGCCGGACGACCGGCGAAGCCGGGACGACCGCCGCCGCCACCGCCGGGACCACCCGGACGGCCGCCGGGGCCACCGGGACCACGGCCGCCAGGACCGGGACGCGGGCCGGCAGCGGGACGCTGCGGCATCATGCCCGGGTTCGGACGGTTACCGCCGGGCGCGCCGCCCGGACGGGGAGCCTGCGGGCGAGGCATCCCACCGGGGGTGGGACGAGCGCCGCCCTGACCCTGCGGGCGCGGGGCGCCGCCGGGGCCGCCCTGCGGACGCGGGGCACCGGGAACGGCACCGGGGGCGCCGCCGGGACGGGGGGCGCCGCCACCCGGACGGGGCGTCTGCGGACGCGCCATGCCGGTGGAGCCACCCGAGGTGAAGGGGTTGTTGCCCGGACGGGGACCGGCCGGACGGGCACCGCCCGGACGGGGGGCCTGCTGGCCGCCGGGGCGCGGGGCGCCCTGACCCTGCGGGCGGGGGGCCTGCTGGCCCGGACGCGCGGGACGCTCGCCGGTGGGGCGGGCACCCTGGGCGGAGCCACCGGGACGCTGACCGGCGGCGGGAGCCGACGGGGGCGCGGTGAACTCCGGGGCGGCCGGAGCCGGCGTGACCGGCTTGGGCGCGGGCTTCGGGCCCGGGCGGGGGCCCGAGGCGGCCGGAGCCTGGGAGGGGGTGCTGCTCGCGGGCGCGGCGGCCGGAGTGACCGGAGCCGGCGCCGCAGGCGCGGCGGGGGCCGGCTTGGGGGCCGGGGCGCCGGGCTTCGGGGCAGCGGGACGAGCCGCGGCGGCCGGAGACGGCGCCGCGGGGGAGGGCGCCGCCTTGCGGGGCGCGCCGGGCTTGGCAGCGGTCTTGCCGGCGTTGCCGCCGGGACCCTGCAAAGCGTCAGTCAACTTGCGCACGACCGGCGCCTCGATCGTCGAGGACGCCGAACGGACGAATTCACCGAGTTCTTGGAGCTTGGCCATGACGACCTTGCTCTCCACACCGAACTCCTTGGCGAGTTCGTATACCCGGACCTTAGCCACTTTGCTCCTTTGTGAGGTCCGGTTACCGCCGGACCGTCGCTACTTCATGGGCGTACTCATCGCGTACTCATCGAGTGCTCATCGCAATCTCGACCTACTTCCAACTCGCGAGGTACCTGACCGCACGGTGTTCCGTGCCGTACTTCTTCACTGCGGTGCCGGCCGTTCGACGTGGTGACGGAGTTCCGCGGTGTCGAGCGGGCCCTGGACCCTGAAGGCCCTCGGCATTGCTCGGCGGCGGACCGCCAGGTCGAGACAAGCCTCGGCGGGGTGCAGGTACGCACCCCGGCCGGGCAGCGTACCGCGATGATCAGGAACGCACTCGTCCTTGTCCATCACGATCCGCAGCAGATCGCTCTTGGCCGCTCGCTCCCGGCATCCCACACAGGTTCGCTCAGGGCACGCGCGGGCATGCGTCCGGCCAGACACGATTAAGTCTACCTCCCCGTACCGACCTCACCTGTTTGGGGCAAGAATCGAACAGTTGTTGGCCAAAAAACGGCTCAGTCCTGCGGACCGTCCTGCTCCGTGTCCGGCCGGATGTCGATCCGCCAGCCGGTGAGGCGGGCGGCCAGGCGGGCGTTCTGGCCCTCCTTGCCGATCGCCAGCGACAGCTGGTAGTCCGGCACCGTCACCCGCGCGGAGCGGGCCGCCATGTCGACGACCTCGACCCTGGAGACACGGGCCGGGGAGAGCGCGTTCGCCACCATCTCGGCCGGGTCGTCCGACCAGTCGACGATGTCGATCTTCTCGCCGAGCAGCTCCGCCATCACGTTGCGGACGCGGCTGCCCATCGGGCCGATGCAGGCGCCCTTGGGGTTCAGACCGGACCGGGTGGAGCGGACCGCGATCTTGGTGCGGTGACCGGCCTCACGGGCGATCGCCGTGATCTCGACCGAACCGTCCGCGATCTCCGGGACCTCCAGCGCGAAGAGCTTCTTCACCAGGTTGGGGTGGGTCCGCGAAAGGGTGACGGACGGACCGCGCACACCCTTCGCCACCCGGACGACGTACGTCCGCAGCCGCAGACCGTGCGTGTAGTCCTCGCCCGGCACCTGCTCCTGCACCGGGAGGATGGCCTCCAGCTTGTCATCCAGCCGGACGAGGACGTTCTTCGGGTCCTTGCCCTGCTGCACCACACCGGCGACGACATCGCCCTCGCGGCGCGCGTACTCGCCGAACGTCACGTCGTTCTCGGCGTCCCGCAGCCTCTGCTGGATCACCTGGCGGGCGGTGCTCGCCGCGATCCGGCCGAAGTCCGACGGGGTGTCGTCGAAGTCCTTGGGCTCCTGGCCCTCCTCCAGATCGGAGGGGTCTTCCTTCGCCCACACCGTCACGTGACCGGTCAGCCGGTCCAGCTCCACGCGCGCGTGGCGGCGGGCGTCGGGGGTGCGGTGGTAGGCGATGAGGAGGGCCGACTCGATCGCCTCGACCAGCAGGTCGAAGGAGATCTCCTTCTCATGCGCCAAGCCCTTGAGCAGCTTCACGTCGATGTCCACGGCTACGCCTCCTCTTCCTTCTTGTCCTTGCGGTTGAACTCGATCTCGACACGCGCCTTGACGACGTCGGAGAACTCGACCCGGCGGGCGGTCGGCTTGCGCCCCTTCACGCCCGGCACTTCGAGGTCGAGGCCGTCCTCGTCCACGGCCAGGATGCGCGCGACCAGTTCGTCGCCCTCGGTGAGCTGGAGCTTGACCAGCCGGCCGGTGGCCCGCACGTAGTGGCGGTGCTGGGTCAGGGGGCGGTCGGCGCCGGGCGAGCTGACTTCGAGGACGTACTCGCCCGCGCCCATCGCGTCGGTCTCGTCGAGCTTCTCGGAGATCGCGCGGCTCAGCTCGGCACAGAGGTCCAGCTCCACGCCCTCGTCGGAGTCGACGACGATCCTCAGCAGTCCGCGACGGCCGGCCCGGGACACCTCGATCTCTTCCAGATCCAGGTCCTTCGCGTGGACGAGCGGCTCCACGAGTCCGCGCAGCCTGTCGCTCTGGGTGGTGCTCATCCGGGTGACTCCTCGGCCGCGTGTGCTGTTGTGGTTCGTCGCGTGTTCGTCGCGTGTCAGACCAAAGGGTATCCGGTCCCGGAGGGTGTTGCCGTCCACCGCCTCGGGGCCCACGGGTACGCTCGCCTGCGGTGATCCCGACGATCTTCGACGACGTACCACGGCCGAGGGAGAGAGCGTGACGACGACGGACAGGCGGGCACTCCTGACGGCCGGGCTCTCGGCCGCCGCGGCGGCGGCCCTGGCGGGCTGCGCCTCGGACGATCCCGGCCCCCGGAAGCCGACCGCCGCCGAGATCGAGGCCGAACGGGTGGCCCGCGCCGAGGCGGCGCTCCGGCTGCGCGCGGTGACCGCCTCCCGGACCCTGCTGAATCGTTACGACGCCGCGCTCGCCGCCCATCCCGCCCTCGCGCCACGGCTGACCTCGCTGCGCCGCTCGGCCGCCGCGCACGCCAAGGCCCTCGGCGAGGGCGGTACGACGGTCGCTCCGGCGACCGCCCCGGCCTCCCCCGCGACCGGCCCGGCCTCCCCGAAGCCCACGGCGTCGACCGCTCTCCCGCCCGTGGCGACCGACCCCCGGGCCGCGCTCCGGGACCTCGCGAGGGCCGCCCGCGAGGCCTCCGCCGTCCACACCGCCGCGCTGCCCACCGCACCTCCCGAGTACGCCCGGCTGCTGGCCTCCGTGGCCGCCGCGGGCGCCGCGCAGGGCTATCTGCTGACCGAAGGAGCACGGGCATGAGCGCCCTCGACGCCACCCAGGCCGCACTGGCCGCCGAGCACGCGGCGGTGTACGGGTACGGGGTCGTCGGCGGCCGGATCGGCCCCGAGCGGCGCGCCGAGGCCACCGCCGCGTACGAGGCGCACCGGGCCCGCCGGGACGCCCTGCACCGGGCCGTGCGGGACCTGGGCGGCACTCCGGTGGCAGCGGAGGCCGCGTACGAGCTGCCCTTCCCGGTGGCGGACCCGGCCGGAGCCGTACGGCTCGCCGCCGTCCTGGAGGACCGGGTGGCCGGGGTGTACTCCGATCTCGTCCGCGCCTCCCCGGGCCCGAAGCGGGGTGAGGCCGCCGCCGCGCTCACCGAGGCGGCGGTACGGGCCGTCCGCTGGCGCGGCAGCGACGTAACCTTTCCTGGGCTGGCCGAGCGGGTCTGAGCCCCGCCCCGACCGAAGGAACAACGTACGCATGGGTTTCGAACCGCCGCAGCGACTGGTGAGGACGCTCGGTGAGACGTACGGGGACGCCGTCGCGGCCGAGTGGCTCGGGAAGCTGCCCGAGCTGGCCGACCAGGTGCTCGACCGGGCCTCGCTGGACGCCGAACGGGTGATGGCCCCCGGCGGCCGGAGCAGCCTGGTCGTGCTCGTCCGGCGGCCCGACGGCTCCCCCGCCGCGCTCAAGATCGCGCCCCCGTTCGCCCGGCCCGACCGGGAGCGGGACGCGCTGGCGCACTGGAACGGCTGGGGCGCGGTCCAGCTCCTCGACGGGGCCGGGGAGGGCGCGCTCGTCCTCGAACGGCTCCATCCCGAGGTGTCGCTGCGCTCCCTGCCGGAGGCGAAGGCCCTCCTGGAGGCGGCGGGGACCGTGCGCAAGCTGTGGGTCGAGCCCCTGGCGGAGCACGGCTTCGAGACGGTGGCCGAGCGGACCGCCCGGCAGGCCTCCGCCATGGACCACTACCGGGCCGACGCCACGGCCGGTGAGCTGGCGGCCGCCGCGCTCGCGGCCCGCGAGGAGCTGGTGGCGGCCGACGCGGAGACGCTGCTGCTGCACGGGAACTTCCGGCAGGGCAAGGTCCTCGCCGGGGACCGGGCGCCCTGGCTGGCGGTCGGCCCCGAGCCGCTGGTCGGCGAGCGGGCGTACGACCTCGCCCGGCTGGTACGGGACCGGGTCGAGGACCTGGTCGCGGCCTCCTCGGGCGCCTCGGCGGCCCGGCGGCGGGTCAACAGACTGGCCGACTCGCTGGACGTGGACCGGGAGCGGCTGCGCGGCTGGACGCTGTTCCGCGCGGTCGAGTCGGGCACGCGGGCGCTGACGGCGGGCCGCCGGCAGGATGCCGAGCTGCTTCTGGAGTTCGCGGGCTGGCTGTAGGGGAATACCCTTTTTATATCGTTTGGCTCGATTGGGGGCCGTGATGATCCAAGAGCTGCTGTTGGTGGCGCTCGGCGCGTGTGCGGCGATCGCGGTGTACGCGGGCGCGGCAGCGCGGGTGGTGAAGCAGTACGAGCGCGGAGTGGTCTTCCGCTTCGGCCGGCTCCGCGACGACGTCAGGTCCCCCGGGTTCACCATGATCCTTCCCGTGGTGGACCGGATCCACAAGGTGAACATGCAGATCGTCACGATGCCCGTCCCCGCCCAGGAGGGGATCACCCGGGACAACGTGACGGTCCGGGTCGACGCGGTCGTCTACTTCAAGGTCGTCGACGCGGCGGAGGCGCTCGTCCGGGTCGAGGACTACAAGTTCGCGGTCTCCCAGATGTCGCAGACCTCGCTGCGGTCGATCATCGGCAAGAGCGACCTCGACGACCTGCTGTCCAACCGGGAGAAGCTCAACCAGGGCCTGGAACTGATGCTGGACTCCCCCGCCATCGGCTGGGGCGTGCAGATCGACCGGGTCGAGATCAAGGACGTGTCCCTGCCGGAGACGATG
Organism: Streptomyces sp. P9-A4; assembly: GCF_036634195.1. Taxonomy (NCBI): domain Bacteria; kingdom Bacillati; phylum Actinomycetota; class Actinomycetes; order Kitasatosporales; family Streptomycetaceae; genus Streptomyces; species Streptomyces sp. P9-A4. Next base: position 5,582,931 of record NZ_JAZIFY010000001.1, on the reverse strand, counting down.
AAGCGCTCGATGGCCCGGCAGGCGGAGGCGGACCGTGAGCGGCGGGCGCGGGTCATCAACGCGGACGCCGAGCTCCAGGCCTCGAAGAAGCTCGCGGAGGCCGCGGCGGTGATGTCCGACCAGCCGGCGGCGCTCCAGCTCCGGCTGCTGCAGACGGTGGTGGCGGTGGCGGCGGAGAAGAACTCGACGCTGGTGCTGCCGTTCCCGGTGGAGCTGCTGAGGTTCCTGGAGCGGTCCACGGTGGGGCCTGCGGCGGTCATGGCGCCGGCCCCGCAGACACCGCAGACACCGCCCGTGCCGGTGGCGCCGCCGGTCGGCGAGGCGTACCTGAAGGGTGCGGCGCACGCGGCGGAGGGGGTGGAACCGGTGGAGGACCTGACGGGGGCGTCGGTGGAGCCGGGACCGCCGGAGGAGGGCGCCTGAGGCCCACGACAGAAGGGGCGGGGGCCTCGGGCCCCCGCCCCTTCCTCATGCCTCCGGCCGTCAGGCGGTCAGACGCGCGATGGCCTCGTCGACCGTCAGCTCCTCGCGCTCGCCCGTGCGGCGGTCCTTCAGCTCCACGACGCCCTCGCCGGAGCGGCGGCCCGCGACCAGGATCTTCGGGACGCCCATCAGCTCCGCGTCGGTGAACTTGACGCCCGGGGAGACGCCCGCGCGGTCGTCGACCAGGACACGGAGCCCGGCCGCGGACAGCTTGTCGGAGACCTCGAGGGCCAGCTCGGTCTGGAGGGCCTTGCCGGCGGCGACGACGTGCACGTCGGCGGGGGCGACCTCGGCGGACCAGCACAGGCCCTTCTCGTCGGCCGTCTGCTCGGCGAGGGCGGCGACGGCGCGGGAGACGCCGATGCCGTACGAGCCCATGGTCACGCGGACCGGCTTGCCGTTCTGGCCGAGGACGTCGAGCTTGAGGGCGTCGGCGTACTTGCGGCCCAGCTGGAAGATGTGGCCGATCTCGATCGCGCGGTCCAGCTTCAGACCGGTGCCGCACTTGGGGCAGGGGTCGCCCTCCTGCACCACGACGACGTCGACGTACTCGTCGACCTCGAAGTCACGGCCCGCGACGACGTTCTTCGCGTGCGTGCCCTCCTTGTTGGCGCCCGTGATCCAGGAGGTGCCGGGGGCCACGCGGGGGTCGGCGATGTACTTCACCTTCTCCAGGCCCTGCGGGCCGACGTAGCCGCGCACCAGGTCCGCGCGCCCGGCGAAGTCGGCCTCGGTGACCATCTCGACGGTGGCCGGGGCGAAGTGCTCCTCGACCTTGCCCAGGTCGACCTCGCGGTCGCCGGGCACGCCCACGGCGACGATCTCGCCGTCGACCTTGACCAGCAGGTTCTTGAGGGTGTCCGAAGCGGCCACACCGAGCGAGGCCGCGAGGGTCTCGATGGTGGGGGTGTCGGGGGTGGGGATCTCCTCGGCGGCGGGCACGGCGGAGCCGTCGACCGGCTGCAGCTCGTAGGAGATCGCCTCGGTGTTGGCCGCGAAGTCGCAGTTCGGGCAGTCGGCGAAGGTGTCCTCGCCGGCCTCGGCCGGGGCGAGGAACTCCTCGGACTTGGAGCCGCCCATGGCGCCGGCGGTGGCGGCGACGATGCGGTAGTCGAGGCCGAGGCGCTCGAAGACCCGCTGGTAGGCCTGGCGGTGCAGGGCGTACGACTTGGCCAGGCCCTCGTCCTCCGTGTCGAAGGAGTACGAGTCCTTCATCAGGAACTCACGGCCGCGCAGGATGCCGGCGCGGGGGCGGGCCTCGTCGCGGAACTTGGTCTGGATCTGGTACAGGATGACCGGCAGGTCCTTGTAGGACGAGCACTGGTCCTTGACCAGGAGGGTGAAGATCTCCTCGTGCGTGGGACCGAGGAGGTAGTCGCCGCCCTTGCGGTCCTGGAGGCGGAACAGCTCGGCGCCGTACTCGTCCCAGCGGCCCGTGGCCTCGTAGGGCTCGCGGGGCAGCAGCGCGGGCAGGGAGACCTCCTGGGCGCCGATGGCGTCCATCTCCTCACGGACGATGCGCTCGACGTTGGCGAGGACCTTCTTGCCGAGGGGCAGCCAGCTCCAGATGCCGGCGGCGGTGCGGCGGACGTAGCCGGCGCGGACGAGGAGCTTGTGACTGAGGACCTCGGCGTCCGCCGGGTCGTCGCGCAGCGTCTTCGCCATCAACTGGGACATGCGCTGGACCGGTGCGTTGGCCATGGTTCTCGTACTCCTGCCGGGTAAGGATGATGCCCCGAGATTAGCCGGGCCGCCCCGCCTCGGAGAAATCAGTTCCGGCGCCTGAGCGGCAGCGGAGCGCCCATCACGGCGTACGGGCGGGCGGCGCTCGGGAAGTGCACCTGGCGGGCGAGGTCGGTGTAGCCGAGGGATCGGTAGAGGCCGCGGGCCGGGCTGTCGGTGTCGATCGCGGAGAGGATCGAGCGCGGCTCGGCGGCACCGTCGGTGATGGTGGTGATCAGCTCGCGGCCCACCCCGCGCCCCTGGTGGGCCGGGTGGACGTGGAGTTCGGTGATGACGAAGGAGTCGTCGAGCCAGTCGGCGGTGCCGGTGACGCGGAGGTACCCCTCGACGACGGTGGACCACCAGTGGGTGCGGTCGTTGGGCATCCCGTAGACGAAGCCGACGAGGGCCCCGTCGGGGGTGGTGGCCCCGTAGGCGCGGGCGCCGGGGCTCAGCAGGTGACGCAGCACGATGTGGCGGCGTACGGCGATCTCGTCCTGGTCCAGGCCGAAGGCGAGCGCCTGCACGGCGAGGGCCTCGTCCACCCGGGCGGCGAGATTGACCGGCCCGATCATGACCTCTGCGGCATCCATGCGGCGCACCCTACAAGCGGCCGGGGCCTCAGAACAGCACGCTCATGAAGGCACCGGTCTCGCGGAAGCCGACACGGCGGTACGCGGCCCGCGCGGGGGTGTTGTAGTCGTTCACGTACAGGCTGACCACGGGGGCGACGTCGGCCAGGGCGTACTGGAGGACGGCGGCCATGCCCGACTCGGACAGGCCCCTGCCGCGGTGCTCGGGGGCCACCCAGACGCCCTGGATCTGGCAGGCCTGGCGGGTCGCCGCGCCGATCTCGGCCTTGAAGACGACCCTGCCGTCCTCGACGCGGGCGAAGGAGCGGCCCGAGCCGACGAGTTCGGCGACCCTGGCCTGGTAGAGCAGGCCACCGTCGTTGGCGAGCGGGGAGATGCCGACCTCCTCGGTGAACATGGCCACGCAGGCGGGCATGATCACGTCCATCTCGTCCTTGCGGACCCGGCGGACCAGCGGGTCGGGGGCGACGGTGACGGAGGGCTCCTCCGCGACCATCAGCGGCTGGCGGGCGCGGACGTCGCGGGCGGGTCCCCAGCTGGGTTCGAGGAGCCGCCACAGCTCGGCGGTGGGCTCGACGGGGCCGACGATCGAGGAGCAGCGGCGGCCGATCCTGCGGGCCCGGTCGGCGAAGGCGCGGACGGCCTCGGGGGTGGCGCAGAGGGGTACGAGGTTGGCGCCCGCGTAGCAGAGGGAACGCAGCCGGCCCTCGCTGTACCAGCCCCACATCTCGCCGCCGAGGCGCCAGGGGTCGAGTCCGGCGATCTGGACGCGGGCGGTGACGAAGGCGTTCTCGACGGGGGCGCTCTCCAGGACGGCGAGTGCGGCGCCGAGGTCGGCGGGTTCGAGGACCCGGGTGGCGGGTTGTGTCAACACGAGGGGGCCTCACCGTGCGGTTCTGCTGGTCTCCGCACTTTACCCTTCCCGCCTGTGGCGGGGCCCTTCCCGCCTGTGGCGGGGCCCTCCACGCGGACGAAGCCCCTCCGCCCGGTGGGGCGGGAGGGGCTTCGGCGTGCGGGGCGGGCGGTCAGCCGGCGACGGCGACGGACGGTTCGCCGCTGGCGACGCCGTCCTTCTCCATCTGCTCGGCGATCTTCAGCGCCTCTTCGATCAGGGTCTCGACGATCTTCGACTCGGGAACGGTCTTGATGACCTCGCCCTTGACGAAGATCTGGCCCTTGCCGTTGCCGGAGGCGACGCCGAGGTCGGCCTCGCGGGCCTCGCCGGGGCCGTTCACGACGCAGCCCATGACGGCCACGCGCAGCGGGACGGTCATGCCGTCGAGGCCGGCGGTGACCTCCTCCGCGAGCTTGTAGACGTCGACCTGGGCGCGGCCGCAGGACGGGCAGGAGACGATCTCCAGGCGGCGCTGGCGCAGGTTCAGCGACTCCAGGATCTGGATGCCGACCTTGATCTCCTCGGCCGGAGGGGCGGAGAGCGAGACGCGGATGGTGTCGCCGATGCCCTGGGAGAGCAGCGCGCCGAAGGCGACGGCGGACTTGATGGTGCCCTGGAAGGCGGGGCCCGCCTCGGTGACGCCGAGGTGCAGCGGGTAGTCGCTCTGGGCGGCGAGCTGGCGGTACGCCTCGACCATGACGACCGGGTCGTTGTGCTTGACCGAGATCTTGATGTCGCGGAAGCCGTGCTCCTCGAAGAGGGAGGCCTCCCAGAGGGCGGACTCGACGAGCGCCTCGGGGGTGGCCTTGCCGTACTTCTTCAGCAGACGGGCGTCGAGCGAACCGGCGTTGACGCCGATGCGGATCGGGGTGCCGGCGTCGGAGGCCGCCTTGGCGATCTCCTTGACCTTGTCGTCGAACTGCTTGATGTTGCCCGGGTTGACGCGGACGGCCGCGCAGCCCGCGTCGATCGCCGCGAACACGTACTTCGGCTGGAAGTGGATGTCGGCGATGACCGGGATCTGTGACTTCCGGGCGATCGTCGCCAGGGCGTCGGCGTCGTCCTGGGTCGGGCAGGCCACGCGCACGATCTGGCAGCCGGAGGCGGTCAGCTCGGCGATCTGCTGGAGGGTGGCGCCGATGTCGGAGGTGCGGGTGGTGGTCATCGACTGCACGGAGACGGGAGCGTCACCGCCGACGGCCACGCTGCCGACCTGGATCTGGCGGCTCTTGCGCCGCTCGGCGAGCCGGGTCGGGACGGTCGGGATACCGAGCGAAATCGCGGTCATCTTCTGTGCAACCTCAAGGTTGTGCGTCGGCGGGCTCAGGTCTCCGAGGTTACCGCCCCGGGGGCGGGGGGCCGGACACCACCGGGTGCGGCCCCCCTGCGGGCTACGTGATCCTCACCGGGTTGACGAGGTCCGCGGCGAGGACGAGCAGCGTGAAGCAGACGAACACGCCGGCCACCACGTACGCGGCGGGCATCAGCTTCGCCACGTCGAAGGGACCGGGGTCGGGGCGCTTGAAGAGCCGGGCCGTGTGGCGGCGCACGGACTCCCACAGGGCGCCCGCGATGTGGCCGCCGTCGAGCGGCAGCAGCGGGAGCATGTTGAACAGGAACAGCGACACGTTGAAGTACACGAGCAGGTTCATGAACATCACGAGGATCGTCGTCGGCGGGGCCTCGATGTTCATGAGTTCGCCGGTGATCCGGGCGGCGCCGACGACGCCGACGGGCGAGTCGTCGGCGCGCTCGCCGTTGCCGAAGGTGGCGTCCCACAGGCCGGGGATCTTGCCCGGGAGGGCGATGACCGAGTGGACGCCGTTCTGCATCAGCTCGCCCATGCGGTCGGTGGTCTCACCGAAGGTGAGGGGCGCGACCTCGGTCTTGGAGGCGAAGCCGAGGTATCCGGCGTCGATGTACGTCACCGGCTGGACGACCCGGCCGTCCGCGTCCTTCTTCGGGACCTTGTTCGACACCAGGGTGGGGTGCAGGTCGACGCGCTGACCGGCCCGCTCGACGGTGACCGTCGCGGGGCCGACGGTGTCGCGGATGCGGTCCGAGAGGGTGTCCCAGTCCGCGACCGGCGTCCCGTTGAACGCGACGATCTTGTCGCCGTCCTTCAGGCCGGCCCGGAACGCCGGCGAGACGGGGTCGCCCGCCTGGCACTTCTCGCGCTTCTCGCTCTGCTTGATGACGCACTTCTGGACGCCGGCGACCTGGGTCGTCTGGCCCTCGATGCCCAGCGTCATCATCGAGCCGAAGAACAGCGCCGCCGCCAGGACCAGGTTCATGAACGGTCCGGCGAACATGACGATCACGCGCTTCCACGGCTTGCGCGTGTAGAAGAGGCGGCTCTCGTCGCCCTCCTGGAGCTCCTCGTACGAGGCCTCCCTGGCGTCCTCGATCATCGAGCGCCAGGGCGAGGTGGAGCGGGCCTCGATCTTGCCGTCCTCGCCGGGCGGGAACATGCCGATCATGCGGATGTAGCCGCCGGCCGGGATGGCCTTGATGCCGTACTCGGTGTCGCCGCGCTTCTTCGACCAGATGGTGGGGCCGAAGCCGACCATGTACTGCGGCACACGGATGCCGAAGAGCTTGGCCGTGGAGAGGTGGCCCAGCTCGTGCCAGGCGATGGAGATCAGCAGGCCCAGCGCGAACAGCACGATGCCCAGGCCGTACAGGAGCATTTCGGTCATGCGCGGGCCTCCGCTGTTGCCTTCGCTGCGAGCTCTCGGGCCCGGGCGCGCGCCCAGGTCTCCGCTTCGAGGACGTCCGGGACGGTGAGAGAGGTTCCCGCCGCGGGGACACCGTGCTCCGCGACGACCGCCGTGACCGTGTCCATGATCCCGTTGAACGGCAGCCGTCCGGCGAGGAAGGCCTCGACGCACTCCTCGTTCGCCGCGTTGAAGACGGCGGGGGCGGTACCGCCCAGCTCGCCGACGTGCCGGGCCAGCCCGACCGACGGGAACGCCTCGGTGTCCAGGGGGAAGAACTCCCAGGTGGAGGCCTTGGTCCAGTCGAAGGCGGGGGCCGCGTCCGGGACCCGCTCGGGCCAGCCGATGCCGATGGCGATCGGGCCGCCCATGTCCGGCGGGGTGGCCTGGGCGAGCGTGGAGCCGTCCGTGAACTCGACCATCGAGTGGACGTAGGACTGCGGGTGGACGACGACCTCGATGCGGTCGAAGGGGATGTCGTAGAGCAGGTGGGCCTCGATGACCTCAAGGCCCTTGTTCACCAGGGTCGCGCTGTTCACCGTGATGACCGGGCCCATCGCCCAGGTCGGGTGGGCGAGCGCGTCCTCGCGGGTGACATGGGCCAGCTCCGCCCGCGTACGGCCGCGGAAGGGGCCGCCGGAGGCGGTGACGACCAGCTTGCGGACGTCGGCGCGGGTGCCGGCGGCGAGCGCCTGGAAGAGGGCCGCGTGCTCGGAGTCGACCGGGATGATCTGGCCGGGCTTGGCGAGCGCCTTCACCAGGGGGCCGCCGACGATCAGCGACTCCTTGTTGGCGAGGGCGAGGGTGCGGCCGGCTTCGAGGGCGGCGAGGGTCGGCGCGAGGCCGATGGAGCCGGTGATGCCGTTGAGGACGGTGTGGCACGGGGACGCGGCCAACCGGGTCGCCGCGTCCGGCCCCGCGAGCAGCTCGGGCAGGGGCTCGGAGCCGTACAGCGCCTTCAGCGCGTCCCGCAGCTCCGGCAGCACCTCCTCGCGGGCCACGGCGACCGTGGCGACCTTCAGCCGGTGCGCCTGCTCGGCGAGCAGCGCGACCCGGCCGCCCGAGGCGGCCAGGGCGGTGACCCGGAAGCGGTCGGGGTTGCGCAGCACCAGGTCGATGGCCTGGGTGCCGATGGACCCCGTCGAGCCGAGGACGACGATGTCCCGGCGTCCTTCGGAGACATCGAAGGCGATGTGGGGGTCGGCGAGAGGAGAGGGGCGGTCGCTCATGCCCCCCATTCTTGCCTCAAACACTGTGCGCTCTTCACTGGGTCCGGACGAACGTGTCGAAGACACGGTGGAAATCGGGGAACGTCTTCTTCACACAGCCGGGATCGTCGAAGGTGATGCCCGGGGTGCGCAGCGCCGTGACCGCGAAGGACATGACGATCCGGTGGTCGCCGTGGGTGGCGATCCCGACGGGTCCCGTCGGGGTGCCGGGGTGGATCTCGATCGAGTCGGGGCCGGTGTGGACGGTGATTCCCAGGCGGCGGAGGTTCTCCGCGCAGGCGTCGAGCCGGTCGCACTCCTTGACCCGGGTGTTGGCGACGTCCTCGATGCGGACGGGACCGTCGGCGAAGGGCGCGAGCGCGGCGAGGGTCGGCATCGTGTCGGAGATGTCCCGCATGTTGACGGTGAGTCCGCGCAGGGTGCCGGTGGAGCGGACGGTCGTCGCGGTCTCGGTGACCTCCACGTCGGCGCCCATGCGGCGCAGCACGTCGACGAAGGCCAGGTCGCCCTGGAGGGCGCCGGTGCCGAGGCCGGGGACGGTGACCGAGCGGCCCGCCGGTCCGAGGGCGGCGGCGGCGAAGAAGTAGCTCGCGGTGGAGGCGTCGGGCTCGATCCCGTACGTCCTGGCCCGGTAACCGGTGGGGGCCACCCGGTAGGTGCGTCCCTCCCTGCGCACGTCCGCGCCGAAGCTCCGCATCATGGCGAGGGTGATCTCGACGTACGGCTCCGAGACGAGGTCCGTGACGGTGATGTCGAGGCCTTCGGCGGTGAGCGGGCCCAGCATCAGAAGGGCCGTCAGGTACTGGGAGGACTGCCCGGCGTCGAGGGTGAGCGCGCCGCCCTTCACGCCGTGGGCATGGACGTCGAGGGGGTGGTGCCCCTCCTCGCCGCCGTGGCGCAGGTCGACGCCGAGGGCGCGCAGGGCGGTGGTGAGCGGGCCCAGGGGCCGCCGTCGCATCTGCGCCGAGGCGTCGAAGCGGTAGGTGCCGTGGCCGGCGGCGACGAGGGCCGGCAGGAACCGCGCGGTGGTGGCGCCGTCACGGCAGTACACGTCGGCGTCGGGGGCCCCCGGCCCTGCGGGGCGGCCCTCGATGTGCCAGGCCTCGGGCGTGCGGCGGACGCTGTAGCCGAGGGCGGTCAAGCCCTCGGCGAAGCCCTCGGTGTCGTCGGAGACGAGGGGCCGCAGAAGGGTGGTGGTGCCCTCGGCCGCGGCGGCGAGGAAGAGCGCGCGGGCGGTGACGGACTTGGAGCCGGGGATGTCGATGACGGTCACGGGCCCATTGTGTCGCCGCGTCCCGGCGGGCGGACGGGCGTTCCGTCACGTGGACGGGCGTCCGGGCGGGGGTCCCCCCGCGGCCTGACGAAAAGGCGGCCCGAGCCCCCGCACAGTGGGCTCGGACCGCCTGCTCCGGTGGGGCGTACGCCTTACAGGGCGAGGCCCGTCAGGACGAGCACGCGCTCGTAGGTGTAGTCGTCCATCGCGTACTTGACGCCCTCGCGGCCGACGCCGGAGCGCTTGGCGCCGCCGTACGGCATCTGGTCGGCGCGGTACGAGGGGACGTCGCCGACGATCACGCCGCCGACCTCCAGGACGCGGTGGGCGCGGAAGGCCGCCTGCAGGTCGTGGGTGAAGACACCGGCCTGGAGACCGAAGTCGGAGTCGTTGACCGCGGCGAAGGCCTCGGCCTCGCCGTCCACCTTCGCGATGGTCAGGACCGGGCCGAAGACCTCGGCGCGGGCCAGGGTGACGTCCGCCGGGAGGTCGGTGAGGACGGTCGGGGCGTAGGTCGCGCCCTCGCGCTTGCCACCGGAGAGGAGCTTGGCGCCGGCCGCGACGGCCTCGTCCACCCAGGACTCGACGCGCTTCGCGGCGGCCTCGTCGACCAGCGGGCCGACATCGGTGGCGGCGTCGGACGGGTCACCGGTGACCTGCGTCTCGACGGCGGCGACGATCTTCGGCACCAGGCGGTCGTAGACCGAGGCGTCCGCGATCACGCGCTGCACGGAGATGCAGGACTGGCCGCCCTGGTAGTTGGAGAAGGTGGCGATACGGCTCGCCGCCCAGTCCAGGTCCTCCTCGGAGGACCAGTCGGGGAGGACGACGGCGGCGGCGTTGCCGCCCAGCTCCAGGGTGCAGTGCTTGTGCGGCACCGACTGCTGGATGGCGTAGCCGACCTTGTCGGAGCCGGTGAAGGAGATGACCGGGAGGCGCTCGTCCTGGACCAGGGCGGGCATCCGGTCGTTCGGCACGGTCAGGATCGACCAGGAGCCGGCCGGCAGGTCGGTCTCGGCCAGGATCTCGCCCAGGATCAGGGAGGAGATCGGCGTCGACGGAGCCGGCTTGAGGATGATCGGGGCGCCGACGGCGATGGCCGGGGCGACCTTGTGGGCGCTGAGGTTCAGCGGGAAGTTGAACGGCGCGATGCCGAGCACGACGCCCGTCGGGATACGGCGGGTGAGGGCGAGGCGGCCCGCGCCGCCGGCCTCGGTGTCCAGGCGCTGGGCCTCGCCGGCGTTCCAGCGGCGGGCCTCCTCGGCGGCGAAACGGAAGACGGAGACGGCGCGGCCGACCTCGCCGCGGGCCCACTTGATGGGCTTGCCGTTCTCGGCGGAGATCAGCAGGGCGATCTCCTCGGTGCGCTCGGCGAGCCGCTTCGACACATGGTCGAGGGCGGCGGCGCGGACGTGCGCCGGGGTCGCGGCGAACTCGTCGACGACGGCGTGCGCGGCGGCGACGGCCTCCTCGACCTGGGCCTCGGTGGGCACGCTGACCTTGCCGACCAGACGTCCGTCGTACGAGTTGGTGACGTCGAAGGTGGCGTCGCCGGTGGCCTCGCGGCCGGCGAGCCAGAAGGCGTGGGTGGTCGTCATTGCGTCCCGGCCCTTTCCGTTTCGGGGAGCGAGCGATTGCTCTCGTGACACGTTAGGGCCGGGGCGGCGGGGGTGGGCTTGTCCGGTGTGGAGTGATGGGTCCGGACCGCTGGCCGAATTGGCCGAAGCGGGGGCGGGCCCCGTACGGGGAAGCGGCGGACGCGTTCTCCCGGAGCCGCACCCTGCGCCACCGGCCCTGCCCGCCGCCCACGGTCCCGCGCCCCGCCGTCAGCCGCGTCGTTCCGTCGAGACGATCAGGACGACCCCGCCGACGACGATCGCGCCGCCGAGGACGATGGGCCAGGTCAGGGCCTCGTTCAGAACGAGCGCGCCGAGCGCGACCGCCACGACGGGGTTCACGTACGCGTAGGTGGCGACGAGCGAGAGCGGAGCCGCCTGGAGCAGCCAGGCGTACGCGGTGAACGCGATCAGCGAGCCGAAGACGATCAGATAGCCGAGGGCGACCCAGGAGCGGCCCGAGACCGCCGTCAGGTCCAGCCCGTGCTGCTCGCCCCTGACGAGACCGACGGCCAGACCGCCGAGACCGCCCGCGACCATCTCGTACGCACTGGCCGTGAACGGGTTGGCGGGCATCGGCAGGCGCGCGGAGGAGAAGGAGCCGAAGGACCAGAGGAACGTCGCCACGACGACGAGCAGGACACCGCCCACCTTCACCTCGCCGCTGAGCCCCGGCAGCGTCAGCACCGCGAGCCCCGCGAGTCCCAGGAGCACGCCCGCGAGCCCGCCCGCGCTCGGCCGCTGCCCGGTGGTGGCCTTCAGGACCACGACCCAGGCCGGGACGACGGAGATGAGCAGGGCGGCCAGGCCGGAGGGGATGGAGGTCTCGGCGAGGACGACGAGCCCGTTGCCGCCGAGGATGAGGAGCAGGCCGACGAGGGCGGCCGAGGCGAGCTGCCGGCGGGTGACCTTGAGGGCGGCGGGGCCCTGGCGCCAGGCGATGATCCCGGCGAGCAGCAGGCCGGCGGTGACGAAGCGGGTGCCGGCGGAGAGGAACGGCGGCATCGTCTCGACGGCGATCCGGATGCCGAGGTACGTCGAGCCCCAGACGACGTAGACGATGCCGAGCGCGGCCCAGACGGCACCGGTGATCCGGCGGGCGGGGGCGGCGGCGGGCTTCTCGGTGGTGGGCCGGGGGGCGGTGGGGGCCGTTTCGGGCGCGCCGGGGGCCGGATCGACGGCGGGGCTTGTCATGGACAGGAGAGTAAGGAGTCCGGGGCCGGATGACCAAGGGATCTGCCCGCGTCCGGGCAGGCCGGGGTGAGTGGACGGCCTCGGGAGGCCCTTTCGCCGGGGTGGCAGGATGATCGGACCCGTCACGGGGAAGACCGGCCGTGCGGGGGAGGAAGACCGACCGGAGGGGGAGACGCATGATCCCGATCGCCTTGGCCATCGTCCTGGTGCTCGTCGTCGGAGGCTGCGCGTGCGTGGTGTGGGCCGCCAGGGGCGGCCCGCGCTGGGTCCGCGGGGTGGCCGCGGTGACGCTGGCGGCGGGGCGGCTGGTGCGCAGCGGCAACCGTCGGCGGAGCGTGGGCGGCGGCGGGGATGACGGCGGCGGCGGCGGGGACGGCTGAGAGCGGGCGGTGACCGGAGGCCGGGCGGCACCGGAGGGGTCGGGTCGCCGACCCGCCCTCCGTAGCGCGTCCCGCTACCGCGTCCCCTCCCCCGTCGTCTTCAGCGCCAGCCACAGTTCCATCCGTACGTCCGGGTCGTCCAGCGAGCGGCCGAGGATCTCCTCCACCCGCCGCATCCGGTAGCGCAGGGTGTGCCGGTGGACGCCCAGGTCCGCCGCCGCCGCGTCCCACTGGCCGTGCCGGGAGAGCCAGGCGCGCAGCGAGGCGACCAGGTCGCCCCGGCCGGTCGCGTCGTGGTCGCGGAGCGCGCGGAGCATCCCGTCGGCGAAGGCGCGGACGGCGTCGTCGGCGAGCAGCGGGAGGACCGAGCCGGACGCCAGGTCCTCGTGCTCGACGAGCGCGCGGCCCCGCCGCCGGGCCACCGAGAGGGCCTGTTCGGCCTGCTTGTACGCGGCTGCCGCCAGGGCGGGACCGGCCGGCGCCGACAGGCCGACGACGATGCCGGCCTCCTCGGCCTCCCGCTCCGCGTACCCCTCGCAGGCGGCGACGACCGCGCCCGCGTCCCCGGCGAGGACCACGAGCCGCCGTTCGCTCTCCGGCACGGTGAGCAGGGCCTCGCCCGCGCGGGCGGCGGCGGTCTCCAGGGTCTCGGCGAGCAGCGCGAGGGGCGGTTCCCCGGTGGTCTCGGCCCCGGCCGTCTCCGCGACGAGCAGCCGGAAGGGCGCGTCGAGCAGCCCGCCGTACACGTCCCCGGCCACCGCGCGGGCGTGGTCCGGCTGGCCCGCGAGCAGCATCCGCAGGACGGCCGCGCCGAGCCGCTGCTCGGCGGCCTGGAGCGAACGGGAGCGTTCCGTCGTCAGGGTGAGCAGGGCGATCGCCGAATGGACGGCGTACCGCTCGGCCGTGCCGAGGGGCGCGCCCGTGCCGACCGCGAGGGCGCCCCGTACCCGCCGTCCGGTCCCGAGCGACTGGAGTTCGACGCGGTCGTCCGTACCGCCGACCACGGCGCTCGCGGGCGCCGGGCGGTCGCGGAGCCGCTCCACGTCGGGGGTGAGCCGGGCGGCCCTGCGCGCGGCCCAGTCGGGCGAGGCGGCGACGACCGTGCCGGAGGTGTCGTAGAGGGCGGCCCAGCCGTCGACATGGGCGGCGAGCCGGGCGACGACGGCCTCCGGGCCCTCCGCGAGCGCGGCCCGGGTCAGCTCGCGCTGTGCCTCGAAACCGGCCGTGACGGCCCGGTACTGGTCGGCGGAGATGGCCGCCGACACGGCCTTGCTGATGGCGAGGAACGGCGTACGGCGCGGCACTTCGAGCAGCGGCAGGTGCTCCTCGCGGGCCGCGTCGAGCAGGGCCGGCGGGATCTCCTCGTAGTTGACGCCCACGGCGAAGCCGAGCCCGACGACCCCCGCGCCGAGCAGCCTCCGCACATAGCGGCGCATCGCCTCCAGGTCCTCCGCGTCGAGGGTGAGCGCGGTGGTGAGGAGGAGTTCGCCGCCCTCCATGTACGGGACGGGGTCCGTGAGCTCGCTGACGTGCGCCCAGCGGACGGGGGTGTCGAGGCGGTCCTCACCGGCACGGACGATGAGCTTGAGCGAGGAGTGCTGGACGAGCGAGGCGAGGGTGGGCGGCATTGGGGACCGTCGGACCTTTGAGCGAGGACCGCGCGCGGGCGAGCCGTGCGCGGCGGCGGGAGCACCGCTCAGCCGAGCGGCGCCCCCGATTGTGCCAGGGCGGCCGGGGGGCCGCTCAGCCGCGCGGGCCGGGCGGGCGTACGGCGCACCCAGGGCCGTACGTACCGGTCCGGGGCGTACGGCCGCGGTCCGGACGGGCCCGCCCGCTCAGCCGTTCAGCTCCACGAGCAGCGGTGGTGTGTGCTCGCCGCGCACATGGGTCAGGGAGAGGACGGCGTGCCCCGGCGGAACGCCGTGCGCCAGGTCGGAGGCCGACCAGCGCTGCCGCTCCACCTCTCGTACGGTGACGGCCTCGGTGGTCACGGCCTTGCCGGTCACCAGCTTCCGCAGGGCGTGCAGGGCCCGGGTCATCGGCTGGTCGGCGAAGACGGTGTGATGGGCGACCTCCGTCGTCTCCACCCGTTCGGTGCCCCAGGCCTCCGCGAAGGCCCGGCCGTCCCAGGTGGGGAGCCCGGCGAAGGCCATCCGGCAGCCGACGACGGCGAGCAACGGACCGTGCAGCGCCTCGGGCACCTCCGCGAGGGTACGGAGGGCCAGCACGACACCCGCGTTCTGCGGGCGCAGCCGCTGGAGGCCCCGTACGGTCCCGGCCGTCAGCGCGCCCGCCGCGTCGTCGAGCACCAGACAGACGAAGTGACCCCGGCCCGGCCGGTCCCGGGTGACGGACTGGAACTGGGCGAGCAGCAGCCGGTTGAGCAGCCGCCCGGCCTCCTCGTGGCCGCCGTCGGGAAGGCTGATCCGGACCCGCATGGGGTGCTGGGCGACGGCCCGCAGGGAGAAGGGCCGCACCTCGTGGCCGCCGCCGAAGAACTCCGCGAAGACCGGCCGGTCCAGGGCGGCGAGCCGGTCGGCGAGCAGCGGACCGACGTCGGTCGCGGTGCCGACCTGGCGGATACGGGAGTCCAGCTCGCGCCGCATGGCCGGGGCGCCGTCCTCGGGCAGCAGGTCGAGCAGCGCCCGGAGGGTCTCGGGCCGGGCTTCGAGCAGCTCGCGCAGGACCGGGACGGTCGGGAAGCGGCCGTACGCGCTCCGGTACGGGCCGATGAGCTGGGCGAGCACGGTGGCGGCGCGCCGGGTCTCCACGCCCTCCATGTCGCCGACGAGCCCCTCGGCGAGGAAGGCGGCGGCCTCGTCCGGGTCGGTGGCCCCGGCGTACAGGTCCAGGTCGTAGCGGGAGGACGGGTCCCCGAGCCGGACCACGACGTCGTACGCCTCGTCGGGTCCGAGCGGCGCCCCGGCGGAGCCGACGGCGACGACGGCGCAGGCGCCGGTGAGCGCCTGGAGCGTCAGGGATTCGACGACGGGGGCGACGAGGTGACGGGTCTTGCCCGCGCCGGAGGGGCCGACGGCGAGGAGGGAGCTGCCGAGGAGTCCGGGGTCGAGCGCGAGACCGGCGCCCCGGTAGGCGTCGGGGGTGCGCTCGGCGGGCGCGTACCGGCCGACGCGGACCTGGCCGAGGAGCAGGTCGTGGGTGGCCCGGCGGCCGGGCAGGTCGCGGGCGCCGGAGGGGTGGGCGCCGGCGGCGGCGCCCTCCTTGAGGAAGGTTCCGACGACGGCGGCCCGGCGGCCGGGGTCGCGGCTCGCGTCCCGCCAGGCGCGGTGGACGCGGGCGCAGTCGACGTCGTTCATCCGCCCGGTGACCAGTTCCCCCGCGAGCAGGTCGGCGGCGCGGTGCTCGCCGGCCTCGCGCAGCTCGGGCCACTGGGAGCGGGCGGCGCCCGGTGCGGTGACGGGGGCCGGAGCGGGGGCGGCGGAGCCGCGGCGGGCGCGGAGGAGGGCGGCCCATTCGCCGACGCGGGCGAAGGGCCGGACGACGAGGGCGGTGATGAGCGCGTACAGCGGATAGACGAGGAAGGGGGACTCCAGGACGTCGTAGCCGCCGCCGACGAGCGAGACGAGGGAGAGCGCCGGGGAGACGACGGGCAGCGGGTCCCAGCCGAGGCCGAAGGCCTCCGGCCAGACGAACGCCAGGGCGATCAGGGCCCCGCCGCCCGCGAGCGCGGCGCGGACGGGCGGCCGGAACCGGCCGAGGTAGTGGCGGACGATCGTGCCCCAGGAGCCGAGCGCGGCGATCGCGCAGACGAGCCCGACGAAGACGGCGCCGCCGAAGACGTCGTGGGCGGCCTGTCCGTGCCAGTCCCGGGCCGCGGTGGTGCCGTGGTACCACCAGTCGCCCGGGGTGAGGGTCTGGAGCACGGCCCACATGTAGGGGAGCGTGCCGCGCCGGTAGGCCGACCAGATGAGCAGGCCGACGGCGACCGGGATCAGCATCCCGACGACGGTGACGGGCGCGAGCCGCTTGGGCGCGGCGGGCGGCGGCGGTACGTGCCGGAACCGCCAGATCCCGGGACCGGCCTCGGGCCGGGGGGCGTCGAGCCAGTCGACGACGGCGGGCCGCGCCCCGGTCACCGGGTCGGACCGCGACGGGAGGACGGGGCCGGGCGGGCGGGGGGCGTGGGAGGGCGGTTGCGGGGCGGGTCCGGAGGGGTGCGGGGCCTGGGCGGGGAGCGGCGGCACGGGCGGGAGTCCGGCGGAGGGGGCGACGGCGGGGGCGGGACCGGCCTGTGTCGCATCGGCCGACGACGACGTGCCACCGGCCTCCCGGCCGTGGGCCGACGGCTGACCGGTCGACGGCTGGCCTGTCGACGGCTGACCGGTCGACGACTGACCTGTCGACGGCTGCCCCACCGGCGGCCCCGCCGGCCGCGGAACCCCGCTCCCCCTGGTGTCGCGTGACTCGTACGTGCCGTCGGTCTCCATGAACCCCTGCCCCCTGACCAGCCAGGTCGCCGCGTCTGTGCCACCGTCAATCTAGTGGGCCCGGAGCGCCCCGGAGGGGTTTCGACCAGCCGTACGGCCGGAGCGGAACCGGAGCCACCATGTCCATCCCGGACAACGACACACCCGCCACCACTCCCGATCGGCGCATGCCTCCGCCCCTCCCCCGCGCCTAGCCTGCGGAGGAAACCCGCAAGTGCGTCCAGAACACCCCCAGGAGCCCCGCATGAACGCTGTCCCGCAGGAGCGGCGCATCGTCACCGCCATCCCCGGTCCGAAGTCGCAGGAGCTTCAGGCCCGCCGCCTCGACACGGTCGCCGGTGGCGTGGGCTCCACGCTCCCCGTCTTCACCAAGCGGGCCGGCGGCGGCATCATCGAGGACGTCGACGGCAACCGTCTGATCGACTTCGGTTCCGGCATCGCCGTGACCTCGGTCGGCGCCTCCGCCGAGGCCGTCGTGCGCCGCGCGTCCGCGCAGCTCCAGGACTTCACCCACACCTGTTTCATGGTGACGCCGTACGAGGGTTACGTGGACGTCTGCGAGGCGCTGGCCGAGCTGACCCCGGGCGACCACGCCAAGAAGTCCGCGCTGTTCAACTCGGGCGCCGAGGCCGTCGAGAACGCGGTGAAGATCGCCCGTTCGTACACCAAGCGCCAGGCCGTCGTCGTCTTCGACCACGGCTACCACGGCCGTACGAACCTCACGATGGCGCTGACGGCGAAGAACATGCCGTACAAGCAGGGCTTCGGTCCGTTCGCGCCCGAGGTCTACCGCGTGCCGGTGGCCTACGGCTACCGCTGGCCCACCGGTGCCGAGAACTGCGGCCCCGAGGCCGCCGCGCAGGCGATCGACCAGATCAGCAAGCAGATCGGCGCCGACAACGTCGCCGCGATCATCATCGAGCCGGTCCTCGGCGAGGGCGGCTTCATCGAGCCGGCCAAGGGCTTCCTGCCGGCGATCGTGAAGTTCGCCAACGACAACGGCATCGTCTTCGTCGCCGACGAGATCCAGTCCGGCTTCTGCCGTACCGGCCAGTGGTTCGCGTGCGAGGACGAGGGCATCGTCCCGGACCTCATCACCACCGCCAAGGGCATCGCGGGCGGTCTGCCGCTCGCCGCCGTCACCGGCCGCGCCGAGATCATGGACTCCGTCCACGGCGGCGGTCTGGGCGGCACGTACGGCGGCAACCCGGTGGCCTGCGCCGCCGCGATGGGCTCCATCGAGACGATGAAGGAGCTCGACCTCAACGGCAAGGCGCAGCGCATCGAGGAGGTCATGAAGGCCCGCCTCACCGCGATGCAGGAGAAGTTCCCGGCCATCGGTGACATCCGTGGCCGCGGCGCCATGATCGCCATCGAGCTGGTGAAGGACCCGGCGACCAAGGAGCCGTTCCCGGAGGCCGCCGCCGCGCTCGCCAAGTACTGCCACAACGAGGGCGTGCTCGTCCTGACCTGTGGCACCTACGGCAACGTGCTGCGCTTCCTGCCGCCGCTGGTCATCGGCGAGGACCTGCTGAACGAGGGTCTGGACGTCATCGAGGCCGCGCTCGCGACGGTCTGAGGACCGATCCGGCACACGGTGTGAAGACTCTGTGGGGGGCCGATGGCGGGATGCGTTTCCCGCTGTCGGTCCCCCCTTGTCTGACGTACGGTTTCCGCAGATGAGAGAAACACCCCGGGCGGAGCCACCCCAGCACCGCCCACACCGTGCCGTCGCGCACACCTCCGGGGCCTCGTGCCCCGGGCCTCCTCACCGATCGGATGGCCGCCCGCCCCACACCCCCCGGGGCGTGCGGCGGCCCGATCCCCTCGGCCGCCCTGGAACCACCCCCCCTGTTCCAGGGCGGCCGGCTCTCTTCTCGGCGCTCGTCGCCCTCGCCGTCGTGACCTGGCAGGTGCTCGTCCACGGCCCCTTGGCCAGGCTCGACGAGCGGGTGTCCCGGGCCGTGGTGGACTCGGTCCCCCGGCCCCTCTCCGAACTGGCCTCCGACCTCGGCAACATGACGGTCGCCCTCCCGGTCCTCGCCTGCGCGATGGCGTACGCGGTGTGGCGCGGCCGACGGCTCGCCGCCCTCCACGCGGGCCTGGCGATGGCCGCGGTCCCCCTCCTGGTGATCCCCCTGAAGGAGTGGACGGCCCGCCCCGGCCCGCTGGAGCCCTGGGCGGCCGGCTACTACCCCTCGGGCCACACGGCCACGGCGGCGGTCGCCTACTTCGGCGCGGCCTTCCTGGTCTCCAACCGCCTGATCCCCGTCGCCGCCGCACTGACGGCGGTGACGGCAACCGGCCTGATCCTGCGGGGCTTCCACTGGCCGCTGGACGTGCTGGCATCGCTCGCGCTGTGCGTTCCTCTTCTGCGGTGGCCCGTCCTGGCCGCGCGGTACGGTCGACGCTCACCGGTCGACGGCCACGGGGAGGACTCATGGGGGACGAGGAGCGGCGCTACGCCGTCACGGTCGGAGGACGGGCGTACGAACTGATCCCCTCGCCCGGCGAGGTCGTCCTCCCCGTCCACGGCGGCAAGATCCACCACGACGCGGGCTGTACGCATCTGACGGACTCCCACCGCCTTCCCCGGCACCCCGACCCCGACGGGCTGCTGTGGCGGCGGCTGCTCGACGCGGAGGACGCCGCCGGCTACGCGCTCTCCATCGGGCTGCGCAACCAACGGGGCCGACCGCTCACCGGCGTCTGCTCCTGCGCTCTGCGACCGGTCGCGGAGACACACGCCGAGGCCCTTCCGTACTGGCCGGTCGACGACGCGCTTCGCGTCTTCGACCACGCGCGCCACGCGGCGGACGTCGAGGCCGCGGACCGTGAGGCCGAGGCGATCCGGGCGGCCTTCCCCTGGGAGGAGTGGCCGACGCTGGCCCTTGAGCGGTACGCCCTGGGGCAGCCGGACAGCCCCGGCCAGGTGTACAGCCATGCGCTCGAATTCGGCAGCAAGGCGCTCGGCAGCATCCCCGGCGGCACCGCCAAGAAGCACTTCGTCTACCGGCAGAACCACGGCGCCTGGTGGCACGACAAGAAGTACGGGGACGTCACCGAGGCGTGGGAACAGGTGCGGGCCGGACTCGTCGCCGCCGTGACGGCGGCCCGGGCGGGCCACGTCGGAGACATCGACGACATCCCCTCGGTGCGTTCCGGGATCACGGTCGTGGCGAAGACCCTGCGCGTCTACGCGCCGGACGCGACCCTGCCGGTCTACTCGGACAGCTACACCCGCCACTACCTCGACCGGCTCTCACCCGGCTCGGCGGCGAAGCTCCAGCCGTTCGCGCGCAAGGAACTGCTCAAGGCCCTCGTCGACGACGATCCGCGGTTCGAGGGCTGGCCGCCGCAGCTCGTCCGGCACTTCCTCGACTGGTGGGCACCCGCACGCCGGACCGCTGCCCGGACGGTCAGGATCGGCGCGTCCGAAGCCCTGGGCGACTGGCTCTACTTCACGGCCGAACGCGTCGCCGCCGTCGGCATGGACCGCGTCGGCGATCTGCGCGGGTACGCCGATCAGGACGAGTTCACCTCCGCCTACACCGCCGCGTACGCGGACACCGGCCTGTCCGGTAACAAGCTCACCGCGCGGGCCGCCGAACTCTGGTCCCTCCTCGACCTGCGGGTCGGAGACCGCGTGATCGCGACCCAGGGCAAGAACGAGGTGCTCGGCCTGGGCCGGGTCGTGGGCAACGGATACGCGTGGCTTCCCCACCTCGCCACCGAGCGCCCTCCGTGGCACGCGGTCGAGGTGGACTGGGACGAGAGGTACGCGGGCAGACTGGACGAGCCGGTGGACGACTGGGGCGGGGGCCTGGTCACGGACGTCCCCGCGCCGCTCTGGCGGAAGATTCGGGGACTGGCCGCCGCCCAGGGCTCCGGGACACCGCAAGAAGCCGCCGACGAGGCCGCCGACGAGGTGGAGATCCCGCCGCTCGACGCGGGCCTCCAGCGCATCGACGACGCCCTGGAGCGGCGCGGCCAGGCCGTACTGTTCGGCCCTCCGGGCACCGGAAAGACCTTCCACGCCCTCCGCTACGCCGTGCGACGCCTCGGCGAGCTGTCCGAGGACCTGTCGGACGTCGATCCGCTCGCCGAACCCGGAAGCAAGGAGTTCGCCGCGACCGTCGAGGCACTGACGGACTCGGGCAGGCTGACCCTGGTCACCTTCCATCCGAGTTACGGCTACGAGGACTTCGTGGAGGGCCTGCGACCGGCCAAGGGCGGCGCCGGGCTCAGCCTGGAGCCCACCGCGGGCGTCTTCAAGCGGGTCTGCGAGAAGGCGGCCGGCGACCCCGGGCAGCTGTACCTGGTGATCGTGGACGAGCTGAACCGGGGCAACCTCCCGCGCATCCTGGGCGAGTTGATCACCATTCTGGAGAAGGACAAGCGGGGACTCCCCGTCACGCTCCCGCTGACCGGCGAGACCTTCCGGGTTCCCCCGAACGTCCGTCTCCTCGGCACGATGAACACCGCCGACCGGTCCGTCAGGATGCTCGACTCGGCCGTCCGCCGCAGGTTCGCCTTCATCGAACTCCTCCCCGACTCGAAGCCGTTGGGGAACAACCGGGTGGACCAGCTGCATCTCGGGAACTTCCTCGACGAACTCAACCGGCGCATCAGGACCCACCTCGACCGGGAGAAGCAGATAGGCCACGCCTTCTTCCTGCCGGAGGGCGAGGCCGCCTCCACCACCGCCGAGTTCGCCGCGATCATCCGGGGCGAGATCCTTCCGCTGCTCCAGGAGTACGCGTACGACGACTACGGCCTCCTCGCCGCCTTCCTGGGCGAGGACCTGGTCGACCCCGTCGCCCACACCCTGAGGGATGTCACGGACGAGACGCTGGTCATCCGGCTCTACGAGGAGCTTCAGGTCGGCGCCGGTGCGGAGTGACCTCGTACGCGAACCCGTACGCCCAATCGAACTCGTCGAGTACGGGACCGCGGTCTTCGAGGGCGTCCGCCTCACGGCACCGGACCGGCGCCTGCTGGACGGTGGCGCCTTCGACTCCCGGCTACGGGTGCGCCAGCTCTCCGGCGACCGCCTGGAGGTGACCGCGTACCAGTACGTGGGCACGCTCCGGCTGGAGTCCTGCGAGATCCGGGTGCGCCCCAAGTACCTGGGGACCGACCTCGACGTCCTGCGCATGCTCGACCACGCCTGGAGCGGGGCCCATGACCCGCTCCCCATCCGCCAGGACTTCCTGGCCGGTGCGCCGAACCTGCGCGACCTGGTCTGTCTGATGGTCGTCGAGCACGGTGAGCGGCTGCTGCGGCGCGGAGTGCGGCACGACTATCTGACGGTGGAAGACGATCTGCGGGTCGTACGCGGCAGGCTCCTGCCCGACCGCCAGCTGTTGCGCCACCACGGTCGGCTGGACCGGCTGGCCTGCCGCTTCGAGGAGCACGACGCCGACATCGACGACAACCGGCTCTGCGCCGCCGCTCTGGCCCTGGCCGCGCGGACCGCGCGCGTCCCCCCGGTCCGCGCCCGCGCCCGGCGCGCCGCCGGCCTGTTCGCGCAGCACGCCCCGACGCCGCCGGGGGACGTCCGGGCCGTGATGGCGGGCCTGACCTACCACCGGCACAACGAGCACTACCGGCCCGCGCACCTGTGGTCCGGTCTGCTGCTGACCGGTGGCGGCCTGGACGGCCTGTTCACGTCCGGGCCGCTCGCTTCGCGGGCCTTCCTGGTTGACATGAACAGGCTGTTCGAGGCCTTCGTCACCCGCCTTCTGGAGCAGGGCGCGGCAGGGACGGGGCTGCGGGTGGACAAGCAGGTCGACGAGCGGAGGGTGCTGCACGACGAGCGCACCGGACTGAGTTACGGCGCGGTGCGGCCGGACGTGCTGATCTCCGGCCTGCGGGCGGGCGGATCGTACCGGCTGCCGGTGGACATGAAGTACAAGCTCTACGGAGGGACGAAGCTCTGTCCCGCGGATCTCTACCAGGCCTTCGTCTACGCGCACACGCTCGGCCGGCCGGCCGAAGGGGAACCTCCCGTCTGCGCGCTGCTCTACCCCGGCGACGCCTCGACGCGCCACGACCGGGTCGCCGTGCGTGTGATCGACGGGCCGGTGGCGGCGCGGGTGCGCTCGGTGCCGGTGGATCTCCCGGCGGTGCTCGCGGGCTTGGCCGGGTCGGATCCCCAAGGGGTTCCGGCCCGGCTGTTCAGTGAGGTGCTGCCCTAGGCGCGTGGGCCGTCAGCTCCCGTCGGCGGCGTTCCCGAAGTACGTGTCGAAGTTCTGCGAGAACTGCCACTGGTTGTAGCGGTCCCAGTTGATCGACCAGGTCATCAGGCCGCGCAGGGTCGGCCAGGTGCCGTGGGTCCGGTAGGTGCCGCAGTTGGTCTTCTTCGTGAGGCAGTCCAGGGCCTTGTTCACCTCGGCCGGGGGCGTGTGGCCGTTGCCCGCCTGGGTGGAGGCCGGGAGGCCGATGGCGACCTGGTCGGGGCGGAGGGCCGGGAAGACGCGGTCGGTGTTGCCCGCGACGGGGAAGCCGGTGAGCAGCATGTCGGTCATGGCGATGTGGAAGTCGGCGCCGCCCATCGAGTGGTACTGGTTGTCCAGGCCCATGATCGAGCCCGAGTTGTAGTCCTGGACGTGCAGCAGGGTCAGGTCGTCGCGCAGGGCGTGGATGACCGGCAGGTAGGCGCCGGCGCGCGGGTCCTGGCCGCCCCAGGGGCCGGAGCCGTAGTACTGGTGGCCGAGCTGGACGAAGAAGGTCTCCGGGGCCATGGTGAGGACGAAGCCGGCGCCGTACTTGGCCTTGAGGGTCTTCACCGCCTGGATCAGGTTGACGATGACGGGGCTCGTCGGGTTCCGGAAGTCGTTGTCGCCGGTCTGGAGCGAGAGGGAGTGGCCCTCGAAGTCGATGTCGAGGCCGTCGAGGCCGTACTCGTCGATGATCTTCGAGACGGAGGTGACGAAGGTGTCGCGGGCGGCGGTGGTGGCGAGCTGCACCTGGCCGTTCTGGCCGCCGATGGAGATGAGGACCTTCTTGCCCGCGGCCTGCTTGGCCTTGATCGCGGCCTTGAACTCGGCGGGCGACTCGACGTTCGGGCACTCCGTCGCCGGGCACAGGCTGAATCGGATGTCGCCGGAGGTCACCGAGGTCGGTTCGCCGAAGGCGAGGTCGATGACGTCCCAGGAGGCGGGGACGTCGGCCATCCGGGTGTAGCCGGAGCCGTTGGCGAAGCCGGCGTGGAGGTAGCCGACGAGGGCGTGCGCGGGCAGGCCGCCGCTTCCGCCCCCGCCGCCGGAGGTGGTCGTCGCGCTCACGGCGGCCGACTTGGCGGACTCGCCCGCGGTGTTCACGGCGCTGACCTGGAAGGTGTACGCGGTGGAGGGGGTGAGCCCGGTGGCGGTGGCCGAGGTGCCGGTGACCGTCTGGACCCTGGTGGCGCCCTGGTAGACGTGGTACGAGGTGGCGCCGGAGACCGCGGTCCAGGTCAGCGGCACGGTGGTGGAGGTCGGGGAGCCCGCCGCGAGGCCGGTGGGGGCTGCCGGGAGCTGGACCGGGTCGCCGCCGGGGCCGTACAGGGAGAGGTCGTCGGCCTGGTAGGCGGGGGTGCCGTACCAGCCGTGGGTGTAGATCGTGACCGAGGTGGTGGAGGCGCCCGTGGTGAAGGAGGTCGAGAGCCGCTGCCAGTCGGGGGCGGAGCCGGTCCAGGTGGAGACATCGGTGGTGCCGGTGCCGCTCGCGCCGAGGTAGACATAGCTGCCGCGCACCCAGCCGCTGAGCGCGTAGGTGGAGTTGGGCTTGACGGTGACCGTCTGGGAGCAGCGGGCGTTGTCGCTGCCCGCGGGGGTCGCCTGGAGCGCCTTCGTACCGCTGTGGGTGGGGGTGGAGACGGCGGCGCCGCTGCCCGCGGTGCAGGTCCAGCCGTCGAGGCCGGCCTCGAAGCCGCCGTTGCGGGCGAGCTCGGAGTCGGCGGCCTGGGCCGCGGGGGTGAGCGCGGCGAGTCCGCCGGCGGCGAGGACGCCCGCGAGGAGCAGGGTGAGAGGTCTGGCGCGGTCCACAACTGCCTCCGGGTGTGGGGGAATCGAGGTGGGGAGCGCGCCACAGCATGGTCCAGACCAATCAAGTGGTCAAGACCTCTGTATCCGGCGTCCGCACGGCGGACGACCCGGTCCGACCACCGTACGGACCACACCCCCTACGGCGTCCCTCCCGTCCGCCCGATCCGCCCCGCAGCCTCGTGCATCGCCAGCTCCAGGAGTGCCGCGTCGGTGAGGGTGCCGGTGCCGTCCGGCACCACCAGCCAGCGGACCCCGCCGGTCACCCGCCCCGGGTACGGGACCACGATCCAGGTGCCGTCGCCCGCGCCGCGCACCCCGGTGCCGAGCCAGCGGGCGGCGGTGCCCGGCGGGACGAAGAAGCCCATCCGGGCGTCGCCGAAGTCGACGAGGACCGGCCCGGGGCGGTCCACCAGCCGGGCCAGGACGTCGAGCGTGGGGTAGCCGAGCTCGGACGGCAGGATCAGAACGTCCCAACGCCTGCCGGCGGGCAGCAGCGCGACCCCGTGCGGGTTGCGCTCCCACTCCCACCGGCAGGCGTCGGGATCGGGTGCGACCGAAGCCAGCCACTCCACCGCGCTCTTGGCGCCCGAGGCCCCCGTACCAGTCATCGCAACGGTCTCCTTCCGTGTGGACACGGTGTCCGTACGGAGAGAGCGATTCGGGCGGCAACTCTTACGCGGTTTCAGCTACCCATCAGTTGTGACGTGCATCACATGAATGGCGCTCAGCTGTCGAAACCGAGGCCCACCCGGTCCATGACCTTCAGCCACAGGTTGCGCCGGCCGGCGTTCTCGTCGGCGCGGGCCATCGACCACTTGGTGATGCCGATGCCGGCCCAGGCGATCGGCTCGGGCGGGAACGGCAGCGGCTTGCGGCGGACCATCTCCAGCTCGGTGCGCTCGGTGCGCTCACCCGCGAGCAGGTCGAGCATCACGTCCCCGCCGAAGCGGGTGGCGCCGACACCGAGGCCGGTGAACCCGGCCGCGTACGCCACCTTGCCCTGGTACGCCGTACCGAAGAAGGCGGAGAAGCGGGAGCAGGTGTCGATGGCGCCGCCCCAGGCGTGGCTGAAGCGCAGCCCCTCCAGCTGCGGGAAGCAGCGGAAGAAGTGCTCGGCCAGCTTGAGGTACGTCTCGGGCCGGTGGTCCATCTCGGCGCTGACCTTGCCGCCGAAGGGGTAGATCGCGTCGTAGCCGCCCCAGAGGATGCGGTGGTCGGACGTGATCCGGAAGTAGTGGAACTGGTTGGCGGAGTCGCCGAGGCCCTGCCGGTTCTTCCAGCCGATCGAGGCGAGCTGCTCGGGGCTGAGCGGCTCGGTCATCAGGGCGTAGTCGTAGACCGGGACGGTGTACGAGCGGACGCGCTTGACCAGCGACGGGAAGACGTTGGTGCCGAGCGCGACCCGGCGGGCGACGACCTTGCCGTACGGGGTGCGGACGCCCATGCCGGCGCCGACGGAGACGAGCTCCAGGCCCGGGGTGTTCTCGAAGATCCGGACGCCCAGGCCGAGGCAGGCCCGCTTGAGTTCCCAGGCCAGCTTGGCCGGGTTCACCATGGCGACGCCGCGCTTGTCCCACATGCCGCCGAGGAAGGTCGGCGAGTCCACCTCCGCGCGGACCGCGTCCTGGTCGAGGAGTTCGAGGCCGTCCGCGAGACCGAGCCGGTCGATCTCCTCGTACATCTCGTGGAGTTCCTCGACCTGGTACGGCTCGGTGGCGACGTCGATCTCGCCGGTCCGCTCGAAGTCGCAGTCGAGGGAGTAGCGGGCGACCGTCTCCTCGATGCCGTCGAGGTTGCGCTCGCCCAGCTCCTCCAGCTTCGGCAGCTCGCCCGGCCAGCGGGCGAGCCCGTTGCCGAAGCCGTGGGTGAGGGAGGCGGCGCAGAAGCCTCCGTTGCGGCCCGAGGCGGCCCAGCCCACCTCGCGCCCTTCGATCAGTACGACATCCCGGGCGGGGTCGCGCTCCTTGGCGAGGAGCGCGGTCCACAGTCCGCTGTAGCCGCCGCCGACGACGAGGAGATCGCACTTCTCGGTGCCGGTGAGGGCGGGCAGGGCGCCGGGCTTGCCGGGATCTTCCAGCCAGAAGGGGACGGGCTGGGCGTCGGAGAGAGATTGTGCAGCGAGACGCATGGCGACTGGGGCCATGGTTTCCAACTCCTTCGGTGCCTGAGCTGCGTTCTGCTCAGGCCGTTGCTGTTTTCTTGCGCCGGTTCGTAATGATTTGCCCGGCCACGACCACCAGTACCGCAAGGACGAACATCGCGGTGCCGATGACGTTGATCTGAACGGGGGTTCCTCGCTGTGCCGAGCCCCAGACGAACATGGGGAAGGTCACCGTGGAGCCCGCGTTGAAGTTGGTGATGATGAAGTCGTCGAACGAGAGCGCGAAGGCGAGCAGGGCGCCGGCGGCGATGCCCGGCGCGGCGATCGGCAGGGTCACGCGCAGGAAGGTCTGCGTGGGTCCCGCGTAGAGGTCGCGGGCCGCTTCCTCCAGGCGCGGGTCCATGGACATGACCCGGGCCTTGACCGCCGTCACGACGAACGACAGACAGAACATGATGTGGGCGATCAGGACCGTCCAGAAGCCCAGCTCGATCCCCATGTTGAGGAAGAGGGTGAGCAGCGAGGCGGCCATGACGACCTCGGGCATCGCCATCGGCAGGAAGATCAGCGAGTTGATCGCACCGCGCGCCCGGAAGCGGTAGCGGACGAGCGCGAAGGCGATCATCGTGCCGAGGACGACGGCGCCGACGGTGGCCCAGGCGGCGAGCTGGAGGGAGAGTGAGAGCGACTCGCACATGTCGGCGACGCCGCAGGGGTCCTTCCAGGCGTCGAGCGAGAACTCCTGCCAGGAGTAGTTGAAGCGCCCCTTCGGCTTGTTGAAGGAGAACGCCATCACCACCAGGTTCGGCAGGATCATGTACGCGAGCGTCAGCAGGCCCGCGATGACGACGAGGTTCCGACGGATCCAACGCATCAGACCAGGTCCTCCGTTCCCGCTCGGCGGATGTAGACGGTGACCATGATCAGCACGATCGCCATGAGGATGAAGGAGAGAGCCGAGGCCGTCGGGTAGTCGAGCACCCGCAGGAACTGCGACTGGATGACGTTGCCGATCATCTTGGTGTCGGTCGAGCCGAGCAGTTCGGCGTTGACGTAGTCGCCGCTCGCCGGGATGAAGGTGAGCAGGGTGCCGGAGACGACGCCGGGCATCGACAGCGGGAAGGTCACCTTGCGGAAGGTGGTGGCCGGGGAGGCGTACAGGTCCTGCGCGGCCTCGTGCAGCCGGCCGTCGATCCGCTCCAGGGAGGTGTAGAGGGGCAGGATCATGAAGGGCAGGAAGTTGTACGTGAGACCGCAGACCACCGCCATCGGCGTGGCGAGGACGCGGTCGCCCTCGGTCCAGCCGAGCCAGCCGGTCACGTCCAGGAAGTGGAGGGCGTTGAGCGCCTCGACCACGACGCTGTCGTCCGCCAGGATCGTCTTCCACGCGAGCGTGCGGATGAGGAAGCTGGTGAAGAAGGGCGCGATGACCAGGACCAGGAGCAGATTGCGCCAGCGACCGGCCTTGAACGCGATCAGGTACGCCAGCGGGTAGCCGAGCAGCAGGCAGAGCAGGGTCGCGGTCCCGGCGTACAGCAGGGAGCGGATGAGCTGCGGCCAGTACTCCTGGAAGGCGTCCCAGTAGGTCTGGAAGTGCCAGGTGACCTCGAAGCCCTGCTCCAGGGAGCCGGTCTGGACCGAGGTGGAGGCCTGGTAGACCAGCGGCAGCGCGAAGAAGACGACGAGCCAGATGATGCCGGGCAGCAGCAGCCAGTACGGGACGAGCCGCTTACGGGTGGAGGGCTTGCGCAGAACCGGTTCCTCGACCGGCTGCGGCGCGTCCTCCTTCGTCAGGGTGGAGGTGCTCATCCGGCGTCCTCCACCGTCTCCACGCCCGCGTCGATCTTCTGGGCGGCGTCGAGGCCGAAGGTGTGCGCCGGGTTCCAGTGCAGGACGACCTCGGCACCGGGGACCAGGCGCGTGTCGCGCTCGATGTTCTGCTCGTAGACCTGGAGCTCCGCGCCCGCCGGCGAGTTCACCACGTACTGGGTGGAGACGCCGATGAAGGAGGAGTCGACGATCCGGCCGGTGACCCGGTTGCGGCCCTCGGCGATCGAGCCCGCGTCGTCGGCGTGCGCGAGCGAGATCTTCTCGGGGCGCACGCCCACGAGCACCTTGCCGCCTTGGCGGACGGCGGAGGTACAGCGGTCGCCGGGCACCCTGAGCTTGCCGCCGCCGGCCGTGACGAGCACGTCGGCGCCGGTCTCCTGGACCTCGGCCTCGATCAGGTTCGAGGTGCCGAGGAAGTTGGCGACGAAGGTGGTCTGCGGGTTCTCGTACAGGTCGGCGGGGTTGCCGAGCTGCTCGACCCGGCCGCCGTTCATCACCGCGACCTGGTCGGCCATGGTCATGGCCTCCTCCTGGTCGTGGGTGACGTGCACGAAGGTGATGCCGACCTCGGTCTGGATCCGCTTGAGCTCCAGCTGCATCTGGCGGCGCAGCTTGAGGTCGAGGGCGCCGAGCGGCTCGTCGAGGAGCAGCACCTGCGGGTGGTTGATGAGCGCGCGGGCCACGGCGACGCGCTGCTGCTGGCCGCCGGAGAGCTGGTGCGGCTTGTGGTGGGCCTTGTCGCCGAGCTGGACGAGCTCCAGCATGTCGTCGACCTGCTTCTTCACCGACTTGATGCCGCGCCGGCGCAGGCCGAAGGCGATGTTCTCGGTGATGTCCATGTGCGGGAAGAGCGCGTAGGACTGGAAGACGGTGTTGACCGGCCGCTTGTACGGCGGGAGGTCGGTGACGTCCTTGTCGCCGAGGAAGACGGTGCCGGTGCTCGGGTCCTCCAGGCCGGCGATCATGCGCAGCGTGGTGGTCTTGCCGCAGCCGGAGGCGCCGAGGAGGGCGAAGAAGGAGCCCTGCGGGACGGTCAGGTCGAGCGGCTGGACGGCGGTGAAGGAGCCGTACGACTTGCTGATCCCGGTGAGACGGACGTCGCCGCCGGTGTTCTTGTCAGTCATGGGTTGTGGTCCCAGGGAGTGAGAGAGGTGGACGAGGCCGGACTCAGGCGCCGATGAGCTTGGCGAACTTCTCCTCGTACGCCGTCTCCTCCGCGTTGGTGAGCGAGCGGAAGGCGCGCGACTTCGCCGCCATGGCCTTGTCCGGGAGGATCAGCGTGTTGTTCGCCAGCTCGGGGTCGATCTTGGCGAGCTCGCCCTTCACCCCGTCGACGGGGCACACGTAGTTGATGTACGCGGCGAGCTGGGCGGCGACGGGAAGCTCGAAGTAGTAGTCGATGAGCTTCTCGGCGTTGGCCTTGTGCCGGGCGTGCGCGGGGATGAGCAGGTTGTCGCTGGAGATGATGTATCCGGCGGAGGGGATGGCGTACCTGATGTCCGGGTTGTCGGCCTGGAGCTGGATGATGTCGCCGGCCCAGGCGAGGCAGGCCGCGATGTCGCCCTTGTCCAGGTCGGAGGTGTAGTCGTTGCCGGTGAAGCGGCGTATCTGCTTGGTGTCGACGCCCTTCTGCAGGCGTCCGATCGCCGCGTCGTAGTCGGCGTCGGTGAACTTCCCGGGGTCCTTGCCGAGGTCGAGCAGCGTCATGCCGACGGAGTCGCGCATCTCGGTGAGGAAGCCCACCCGGCCCTTGAGCGAGGGGTCGTCCAGGAGCTGGGTGACCGAGTCGACCTTCTTGCCGCCGGTCGCCTTGATGTTGTACGCGATGACCGTGGGGAGGCCGGTCCACGGGTACGAGTAGGCGCGGCCCGGATCCCAGTCGGGGCGGCGGAACTGCGCGGACAGGTTGGCGTACGCGTTCGGCAGGTTGGCCGGGTCGAGCTTCTGCACCCAGCCGAGCCGGATCATCCGGGCGGCGAGCCAGTCGGTGACGCAGATCAGGTCGCGGCCGGTGTCCTGGCCGGCCGCGAGCTGCGGTTTGATCTTGCCGAAGAACTCGACGTTGTCGTTGATGTCCTCGGTGTACTTGACCTTGATCCCGGTGCGCTTCGCGAACGCCTCCAGGGTCGGACGGGACTTCTCGTCCTCGCTGACGTCCATGTACTCGGTCCAGTTGGAGAAGGCGACGCTCTTCTCCTTGGCCGAGAAGTCCGTGGAGGCGGGCCCCTGGCCCTCCCGCTTGGCCGGCGGGATGCCGCAGGCGCTCAGACCGGCGAGGCCACCGATCGTGAGCGCCCCGACGCCGCCCGCCCGCAGCATCGAACGGCGGCTGAGGGCGCCCCGGCCGCTCGTCAGACTGCGCTGTATCGCCGCCCGTTGCGCGGCGGACAGGCTCTCGGGCTCGAACTGCTCCATGCGCTGTGCCCTTTCGGGATGCTTGCGCCGCTGGTCGGGCGGCAGGTGGTTATCGGTCCCCGAAGATCGTGCGGTGCCAGTCCTTGGCCGCCACCGCGGTGTTGTCGAACATCACGTGCTTGACCTGCGTGTACTCCTCGAAGGAGTACACCGACATGTCCTTCCCGTACCCCGAGGCCTTGGTGCCGCCGTGCGGCATCTCGCTGATGATCGGGATGTGGTCGTTGACCCAGACACAGCCGGCCTTGATCTCCCGCGTGGCGCGGTTGGCCCGGTAGACGTCCCGGCTCCAGGCCGAGGCGGCCAGGCCGTACGGGGTGTCGTTGGCGAGCCGGATGCCCTCGTCATCGCTGTCGAAGGGCAGGGCCACCAGCACCGGGCCGAAGATCTCCGACTGCACGACCTCGCTGTCCTGCTCGGCGCCGGTGATCAGGGTGGGTCGGTAGTATGCGCCGTTCTCGAGCTCTCCACCAGGGGCTTCGCCGCCGGTGACGACGGTGGCGTAGCCGCGGGCGCGCTCGACGAAGCCGGCGACGCTGTCGCGGTGGCGGTGGCTGACCAGCGGGCCGAGGTCGGTCGACGGGTCGAAGGGGTCGCCCAGGCGGACGGTCTCCATCAGTTCGGCGACGCGGGCCACGAAGGCGTCGAACAGCGGGCGCTGGACGTACGCGCGGGTGGCGGCGGTGCAGTCCTGGCCGCTGTTGATGAGGGAGGCGGCGACGGCGCCGTTGGCGGCGGCCTCCAGGTCGGCGTCGTCGAAGACGACGAAGGGGGCCTTGCCGCCGAGTTCGAGGTGGAGGCGCTTCACGGTGGCGGTGGCGACCTCGGCGACGCGCTTGCCGACCGGAGTGGAGCCGGTGAAGGAGGTCATGACGACGTCGGGGTGGCCGACGAGGTGCTCGCCGACGATCCGGCCGGAGCCGCTGACGACGTTGATGACACCGTCCGGGATGCCGGCCTCCTTCGCGGCCTGCGCGAACATCAGCGAGGTCAGCGGGGTGATCTCGGCGGGCTTGAGGACGATCGTGTTGCCGGCGGCGATCGCCGGGAGGACCTTCCAGGCGGCCATCTGGAGCGGGTAGTTCCAGGGGGCGATGGAGCCGATGACGCCGATCGCCTCGCGCCGGATGTACGAGGTGTGGTCACCGTCGTACTCGGCGGCCGACTGGCCCTGGAGGTGACGGGCGGCCCCCGCGAAGAAGGCGGTGTTGTCGATGGTGCCCGGTACGTCGAACTCGGTGGTGAGCCGGAGGGGCTTGCCGCACTGGAGGGACTCCACGCGGGCGATGTCCTCGGCCCAGTCGGCGAGGACGCCGGCGAAGCGGTGGAGGGCGTCGGAGCGCTCACCGGGGGTGGCGCCGGACCAGCCGGGGAAGGCGGCCTTGGCGGCGGCCACGGCCTCGTCCACGTCGGCGACGGAGGCCAGCGCGTACGTGTACACGCTCTCCCCGGTCGCCGGGTCGATCACGCTGTGTTCCTGTCCGGAGGTTCCGGCACGGAGCCGTCCGCCGATGTACTGTGCGCCGTCCGCGAAGCGGTCGGTCACCTGGTAGCGGTTGTCCATGACGTTCTCCGTTGTCCCAGCTCGAATTGAGTGCCGATCCTGACAGAGGGATGCCCCTCCAACAAGGGATTCCGTTGTTTCCTTTTGATTACGCGACGAATTCGGTCGACCATGTGTCGAGGCAGCCGGAATATCTCCGTACGGAATGTCCGTGGCGGCTGCCAGACTCGCATGCATGAACATGATCGACGAGCTGACGCAGCAGGTCAGCAGGGGTGCCAGGGTCGAGTGGCTGCACTTCTGGGGTCACCGTCCGCACCCGGATGGACGCCTTTCGGCGAGCTGTCTGAGCCAATGGTGGCCGTCACCCTTCGTGGTCGACGACCTGCCGTACGCGACCGCCGAGCACTGGATGATGGCGTCCAAGGCCCGCCTCTTCGGGGACGCCGGGGCCGAGCGGGCCGCGCTGGCCGCCCGTACCCCCGCCGAGGCCAAGAAGGCCGGCCGGCTGGTGCGGGACTTCGACGACGCCGTGTGGCAGCGGGAGCGCTTCGGGATCGTCGTCGAGGGCAGCGTCCACAAATTCTCCTCGGACGAGGCCCTGCGCGCGTACCTCCTCGGCACGGGCACCCGTGTCCTGGTGGAGGCCAGCCCGGTGGACCGCGTCTGGGGCATCGGGCTCGCGGCCGACGACCCGCGCGCCCACGACCCCGCCCGCTGGGCCGGGCTCAATCTCCTGGGCTTCGCCCTGATGGAGGCCCGGGAGCGGCTGCGGACCGGCTGAGCGCGGAAGGGCCCCGCACCCCCCCGGGGGGAGGTGCGGGGCCCGAGCCGCCGACTGCCGCTCACGGAGTCCCGCGGGCGTACGGTCGCGGGTCGCTCAGCGGGGAGCGCTGAGGGAGGTCCCGGTCGACGACCAGGGGTCCTCGTCGCTGCTGCTCCACTCGTCGGCGTTCATCGCCAGGACGATGATCAGGGCGATGCCCGCCAGGCCGAGGGCGATGCCGATCGACCCGAGCGTGATGCCGGCGACGGCCTGCCCCTTGTTGTTCGCCTCGCCCCGCAGGTGCCGCTTGCGGCCCACGATGCCCAGGGGCAGCGCGACCGCGCCCAGGATCAGGCCCAGGATGCCGTACGAGCAGAAGGCGAGCACGACGGCACAGATGCCCACGACCATCGCGGCGACGCCCATCCCGTTGTTCATCGGCTGCTGCCAGCCGGGCTGGCCGTACCCGGGGTATCCGTACCCGGAGACCGGCGGGGGCGTCGGTACCGCCGGGTAGCCGTACGCGCCGGACGCGTTCGCCGCCGGATAGCCGTACCCGCCGGCGCCGGCGGACGGATAGCCGTACCCGGCACCGGCCGCCGGGCCGCCCGGGGCCACCGGCGGCGGCGGGACCGCGTCCTCGGGCTCGGGTGCCAGCGGCACGGACGTGACGGTCTGCTGGTCGTGCACCGGCGCGGACGGCGCCGGCTTGCTCAGTTCCACCCCGTCACGGTTCGGCGGAGCCCACGGGTCCGCCGGGTCGAATCCGCCCCGCGACTGGTCTTGGTTGTCAGACATGGGCCTCCCCCATCATGGTCCGGCCATGCTACGGCCTCACCCTTGAGGGGGACCCGCCCGGCCTACGATGACCCGATGACCGACCTCCACCCCTTCATCGCGGGCCTCCCCAAGGCAGAGCTGCACGTCCACCACGTCGGCTCCGCCTCCCCCCGGATCGTCGCCGAACTGGCCGCCCGGCACCCCGACTCCAAGGTCCCCACGGACCCCGAGGCGCTGGCCGACTACTTCACCTTCACCGACTTCGCGCACTTCATCGACGTGTACCTGTCCGTCGTCGACCTGGTCCGCACCCCCGAGGACGTCCGGCTGCTGACCTTCGAGGTCGCCCGTGACATGGCCCGGCAGAACATCCGGTACGCCGAGCTGACCATCAC
The DNA here is from genome assembly GCF_036634195.1 of Streptomyces sp. P9-A4. Taxonomy (NCBI): domain Bacteria; kingdom Bacillati; phylum Actinomycetota; class Actinomycetes; order Kitasatosporales; family Streptomycetaceae; genus Streptomyces; species Streptomyces sp. P9-A4. Next base: position 5,548,560 of record NZ_JAZIFY010000001.1, on the reverse strand, counting down.
GCCCTACTCCTCCACCCGCCGCGGCATCGACGAGCGCGCCTTCATGGCGGCGATCGAGGACGCCCGCAAGGCGGCCGAGGCCGAGTTCGGCACCGTCCTGCGCTGGTGCTTCGACATCCCCGGCGAGGCCGGTCTGGTCTCCGCCGAGGAGACCGCGCGGCTCGCCACCACCGACGGACTGCGCCCCGAGGGCCTGGTTTCCTTCGGGCTCGGCGGCCCTGAGATCGGGGTGCCGCGCCCCCAGTTCAAGCCGTACTTCGACCTGGCGCGGGCGGCCGGCCTGCACTCGGTCCCGCACGCGGGCGAGACGACCGGCCCCCGGACCGTCTGGGACGCGATCAACGACCTGGGCGCCGAGCGCATCGGCCACGGCACCAGCTCCGTCCAGGACCCCGCGCTCCTCGCGCACCTGGCCGAGCACCGGATCGCCCTGGAGGTCTGCCCGACCTCGAACATCGCCACTCGGGCCGTCGCCACCCTCGACGAGCACCCGATCCGGCGGATGGTGGACGCCGGGGTCCTCGTCACGGTCAACAGCGACGACCCGCCGATGTTCGGCACCGACCTCAACAACGAGTACGCGGTCGCCGCCCGCCTCCTCGGCCTCGACGAGCGCGGTGTCGCCGCCCTCGCCAAGAACGCGGTGGAGGCCTCGTTCCTCGACCCGGCCGGCAAGGCCGGGATCGTCGCCGAGATCGACACGTACACGAACGACTGGCTGGCCCGCTGACGGCGACGAGAATGGGGGCATGGACTCCGTCACTGTCGTAGGTCACCGCGGCGACCCGTACCGCGTCCGCGAGAACACCCTCCGCTCGGTCTCCTCGGCGATCGAGCGGGGGGCGGACGCCGTCGAGGTCGACGTCCGGCTGACGGAGGACGGCGTGCCCGTCCTCCTCCACGACGACACCCTCAAGCGCCTCTGGGGCCACGACCTCCCCCTCGCCGAGCTCCCGTACGCGCGGGTCCGCGAGCTGTCGCGGGGCGGGATCCCGACCCTGCGCGAGGCCCTGCTCACCGCCGGGGACCACCGGCTGATGCTGGACCTGCCGGGCGGCGACGCGGACTCGGTCCGCACGATCGTCGGTACCGTCCGCGAGTGCGGCGCCGGGGAGCGCGTCCACTACTGCGCGGGCGCCGTCGCCATGCTGGACGTGCGGGCCGCCGACCCGGCCGCCGAGATCGCCCTGACCTGGACCTCTCTCGCCCCGCCCCGGCCGGTGCTGCTCGACGCGGTACGGCCGCGCTGGCTCAACTACCGCTTCGGCCTGGTGAGTCGGGGGCTGGTCGACCGGGTGCACCGGGACGGGCTGCTCGTCTCGGCCTGGACGGCGGACACCCGGCGCACGATGCGTAAGCTGATCACGAACGGGGTCGACTCGGTCACCACGAACCGCGTCGACGCACTGGCAGCCGTCCTGCGAAAGGCGCACGCGTGAACGACCGCATCCGGACCGACATCGCCCACAACGCCCGGGTGTGGAACTACTGGCTGGGCGGCAAGGACAACTACCCGGTCGACCGCGCGGTCGGCGACCAGGTCACCCGCTTCTACCCGAGCATCGGCGAAGTGGCCCGCGCCGACCGGGCGTTCCTCGGCCGGGTGGTGACCGGGCTGGCCGCCGACGCGGGCGTGCGCCAGTTCCTCGACATCGGTACGGGGCTGCCGACCGCCGACAACACCCACGAGGTCGCCCAGCGGGCCGCCCCCGACGCCCGGATCGTGTACGTCGACAACGACCCGATCGTCCTCACCCACGCACGGGCGCTGCTGACCAGCGCGCCGGAGGGCGTCACCGAGTACGTGGACGCCGACGCGCGCGAACCGGAGCGGATCCTCGCGGCGGCGGGGGCCACGCTCGATCTCACCCGCCCGGTCGCGGTGATGATGCTCGGCATCCTCAACTTCGTCCTGGACACCGACGAGGCCCGGCGGATCGTCCGGACCCTGATGGACGCCGTCCCGTCCGGCAGCTACCTGGTGCTCACCCACCCCACCCTGGAACCGGAGCTCGGCGGCGAGGGCAACAAGGACGCGATGGCCTTCTGGAACGAGAACGCCACCCCGCCGATCACCGCCCGCAGCCGGGCCGAGTTCACCTCCTTCTTCGACGGCCTCGAACTCCTCGAGCCCGGCATCGTCTCCTGCTCGCGCTGGCGCCCCGCCTCGGAGGAGGCGTACGTGGTCGCGCAGTTCGGCGCGGTGGGCCGCAAGCCGTAATGGGGATACGGGGGGAGGTGCGCGGCCGGTGGGAGCGGGCGCGGACCTGGGGCGCGGCGAACCCCTGGGCGGTGGACGCGGGGATCGCGCTCCTCGTCCAGGCGGCGATGACGATGCCGTTCGTGGTGCCGCGCGGGCCCGAACTTGAACCGGCGACCTGGGCCGCGTACGGGCTGACGACGCTCACCGTGCTGCCGCTGGCCTGGCGGCGGCGCGCGCCGCTCGCCGTACTCCTGGCGGTCCTGGCGGCGAGCGCGCTGTACAAGCTGGCCCTGGAGGGGCCGGGGCAGCCGCTGCCGTACACCGGGCTCGTCTGCGTCTACACGATCGCGCTGCTCTCCCCCACCTGGAAGCGGCTCGCGACGGCGGGGCTCCTGCTGGTCGCGGTGCCGGTCTCGGTGTGGCTCAACACCCAGTCGGCGCGTGAACTGACCTTCTCCCTCTTCGTGTTCGGCGCCGCCTATGTCTTCGGGCGGCTCCAGGACGCCCGGCAGCGCGCCCACCTCGTGGAGGCCGAGCGGGCCGCCGCGCGCGAACGCGCCCGCATCGCACGGGAGATGCACGACATCCTGTCGCACGCGGTGAGCCTGATGATCGTCCAGGCGGAGGCGGGTCCGGTGGCCGTACGGGCCGCGCCGGAGCGCGCCGAGGCGGCGTTCGAGGCGATCTCGGAGACGGGCCGCGAGGCGATGACACAGCTGCGGCAGATGCTGGGGGTGCTGCGCGAGGGCGGCGAGGACGGCGCCCCGCGCGCGCCGCAGCCGGACCTCGGAGGGATCCCCGGCCTGGTGGAGCGGGTACGGGCCGGCGGCCTGACCGTCGGGTACACGACGGAGGGCGGGGTACGGGCGCTGCCCGCGACGACCGGCGCGAGCGTCTACCGGATCGTCCAGGAGGCCCTGACGAACGTGGTGAAGCACGCGCGGGCCCGTACGGTCGACGTCCGGCTCGCCCACACGGACGGCGTCCTGCGCGTGACCGTCACCGACGACGGGCGCGGCCCGCAGGGCGGCTCCGGCGGGCACGGACTCACGGGCATCCGGGAGCGGGCCGCCGCGCACGGCGGGACGGTGACGGCGGGACCGGGTCCCGGCGGCCGGGGCTTCGAGGTGCGGGTCCTGCTCCCCGTACCCTCCACGGCGGAGGCGGGGACATGACGACGATCCGGGTGGTGGTCGCGGACGACCAGGAACTGGTCCGCAGCGGCTTCGCGATGATCCTGGACGCACAGCCGGACATCGAGGTGGTGGCGGAGGCCGGGGACGGGGCGGAGGCCGTCGCGGCGGTGCGCCGGCACGCGCCCGACGTGGCGCTGCTCGACATCCGCATGCCGGGGACCGACGGCATCGAGGCCTGCCGGGTGATCAGCGCCGAGTCCGGCTGCCGGACGGTGATCCTGACGACCTTCGACACCGACGCGTATGTGTACGAGGCACTGCACGCGGGCGCGAGCGGTTTCCTCCTGAAGGACGTGCGGCGGGACGACCTGGTGCACGCGGTACGGGTGGTGGCGGCGGGCGAGTCGCTGCTCGCGCCGTCCGTGGCCCGCCGCCTGGTGGAGGAGTACACGGCGGGCGGCCCGCGCAGGACGGCCCCGGACCCGCGCCTCGACGTGCTGACGGGCCGGGAGCGGGAGACGCTGCTGCTGCTGGCGCGGGGTCTGTCGAACGCCGAGATCGCGGCGGAACTGGTGGTCAGCGACCACACGGTGAAGACGCACGTGGGGAACGTGCTGGCCAAGCTGGGCCTGCGCGACCGCATCCAGGCGGTGATCTGCGCGTACGAGACGGGGCTTGTCGCGGCGGGCTCTCCCCCGCCCGGGGGAGGCGCGGGACCCGGCCGCTCCCCCGTGCCGGGGAGGAACTGACCCGCTGAGGACCGCCGGTGCGGGCGATCCGCGGATCGTCGCCGGTCAGCAGGATGGAGTCATCGAGAACGAGGGCTCACACCAACGGAGTTGACCATGCGAACGTCCACCCGCACCCTGCTCGCCGCCGCCCTGGTCCTGGGCGTGGCGGCCGGACCGGCGCTCACCCCCGCCTTCGCCGCACCGCGGCCGGCGGCTGCCGCGCGGGCCTCGACGCCCGATCTGTCGGCGGTGATCGCGGGCCTCCCCCGCGCCGACGCCACCGCCGCGCTGGTCCGGGTCGGCGGCACCGACGGTTCCTGGCAGGGCGGTTCGGGCGTCCACGACCTGGAGACGAACGCCCCGGCGGACCCGGCGGCCCGCTTCCGGGCCGGTTCGGTGACGAAGATCTTCACGGCGGCGACGGTGCTCCAACTGGCCACCGAGGGCCGGATCGACCTGGACCGCACGGCCCGTTCGTACCTGCCGGAGCTGATCCCCGGCCGGTACGCCACGGTCACGGTCCGCCAGCTCCTCAACCACACCCATGGCATCCCGGCCGCGGAACTGGCCGTCGGGGACACGGTGGAGGAGTGGTACGCGCACCGCTTCGACGCGCACAGCCCGGAGGCCATGGTCCGCGCGGCGACGGCGAAGCCGCGCGAGTTCCGGCCGGGCACCCGCCAGCACTACCTGAACATCGGGTACACGATCGCGGCCCTGATCGTGGAGCAGGTCACGGGCGACTCGTACGAGCACCAGGTGGAGCGGCGGATCCTGCGTCCGCTCGGCCTCCGGGACACGTACCTCCCGGGCGGCGCGGCGGAGCTCGTCGGCCCGTACAACCACGGCTACCAGACGATGCGGCTCGACGACGGGACGACCGGCCCGCGCGATGTCTCCGTCTGGGGGACGTCGGACGCCTGGGCGGCCGGGGACCTGGTGTCGACCACCGCCGACCTGGAGCGCTTCGTCCGGGAGCTGTTCGCGGGCCGGGTGGTGCGCGGGCCGCTCCTGGAGGAGATGTTCACCCTCCCGAAGGTCTCCGACCTCACGTCGGGCGACCCGGCCGCGTACTCCGTGGGTCTGTCGATGAAGCGGCTCGGCGGGCGCGAGGTGTGGGGCAAGACGGGTGGCCGCTGGGGCTACAACACGGCCGTCGCCTCGACCCGCGACGGCTCGCGCACCCTGGTCTACAGCGTCAACGCCACGGACGCGAAGGGCCAGGACATGAACCGGACCGCCCTCGGCCTGATGGTGGCGGCCTACGGCCTGCCCGACTGAGCCGCCGCGAGCCCCGGACCGGCCTCCAGCGGCTGCCCGGCCTCCAGCCGCTTGATCATCCGGCGGACGTGGAGCAGCGGCAGGACGCCGACGACCCCGAAGGACATGTCGATCACCGACCACCAGAAGGGGATGTCGCGGATCGGCCCGCAGATCAAGGCGAGCGGCAGGATGCCGGCGCAGGCGATCATGCCGAACTCGACGACCCAGACGTTGCGGACGGGGTCGCGGTAGGCGCCGTAGAAGGCGACCGCGATGACCAGATGGGCGAAGGCCAGCCAGTCGGTGCCGTAGAGCAGGTACGGCGCCTGCGCGTCGGCGGTCTCGACCCCGGCGCGCACCAGGTCGATCCACTCGGCGAGCGCCGGGAAGAGCTCGGCGACGGGCGCGGCCCAGCCGTCCAGCGAGGAGTCGAGCAGGCGGAGTTCGGTGACGAGCGGGAAGGCGGTCGCGCCGCTGAGGACCAGGCAGACGACGAAGACGATCAGCCAGACACGGATGCGCGTGAGAAGGGCTCTCGGCCCGTTCGAGTCGCTCATGGGGGCATCGTACGCCCTTCTTGAACGCGTTCAGAAACGGGTCGGGAGCCCTTTGCTCACAGGCCGACGATCGCGTTCCACCTCTTCGCGAACTCCTGGCGCTCCTCGGACTTGATGTCGCGGGCGATGGACAGCCGGCTCCGCATGTCCGCGTCCGGGAAGATCAGCGGGTCCTCGGCGAGGGCCACCAGTTCCTCGTCGCCGGAGTTCGCGAGGACGGTCTGCGCGGCCGGCACCGGGCACACGTAGTTGACCCAGGCGGCGAGTCCGGCGGCGACCTCGGGCTCGTAGTAGTAGTCGACGAGCTTCTCGGCGTTGGACTTGTGGTGGGCGAGGTTGGGGATCATGAGCGACTCGGCCCAGAGTTCCGCGCCCTCCTCGGGAACGACGAACTCGATGTCCGGGTTGTCGGCCTGGAGCTGGATGACGTCGCCGGAGTACGCCTGGCAGGCCAGGACGTCGCCGGTGGAGAGGTCCTTGATGTAGTCGTTGCCGGTGAAGCGGCGGATGTGCTTCTTCTTGACGAGGCCCTCGATCTGCTCGCAGAGGGCGTGGAAGTCGTCGGCGGTCCAGCGGGTCACGTCGACGCCGTTGCCCTGGAGGAGCAGGGACATGGACTCGTCGAGCCCGGAGAGCAGCGTGACCTTGCCGCGCAGGTCGTCGGCCCACAGCTCCTTGGTGGAGCGCAGCTCACGGCCGAGCTTCTTCCGGTTGTACGCGATGCCGGTGATGCCGGACTGCCAGGGGACGCTGTGCAGCCGCCCGGGGTCGAACGCGGGCGTGCGCAGCTGCGGGTTGAGGTTCCGGGCGACGTTCGGCTGCGCGGCGCGGTCCATCTCCTGGACCCAGCCGAGGCGGACGAAGCGGGCGGCCATCCAGTCGCTGACGACGATGAGATCGCGCCCGGTCTCCTGGTGGTTCATCAGGGAGGGGCTGATCTTGCCGAAGAACTCGTCGTTGTCGTTGATCTCCTCCGTGTAGCGCACGGCGATGCCGCTGCGCTCGCGGAAGCCGTCGAGGGTGGGCCGCTTCCTGGGGTCCTCGTCATCGGTGTCGATGTAGAGCGGCCAGTTGGCGAAGTCGAGGGTCCGGTCGCGGGCGGAGAGGTCGCGCCCCGCCCGGTCCTTCTCGTCGACGTACGCGGCGGGCACTCCGCATCCGGCCGCGAGCAGGGTGGCGGCCCCGGCGCCGCCGATGCCGCGCAGCAGGGACCGGCGGGACATGTTCTTCCTGGCTGTCGCTCTCACCCCCGCAGCATCGCCCCCCGCCACCACCTGCGGCAATGGACGGTACGTCGAGCGACGGAGCGAGGCCCCGACACCCTGTCGATCAAGGGTGCCGGGGCCTCGCTGCCGGAGCCGGGGCGGATCAGCCCAGGGAGGTCATGACGTGCTTGATGCGCGTGTAGTCCTCGAAACCGTACGCGGAGAGGTCCTTGCCGTAGCCGGACTTCTTGTAGCCGCCGTGGGGCATCTCGGCGACCAGCGGGATGTGGGTGTTGATCCACACGCAGCCGAAGTCGAGCGACTTGGACATGCGCATCGCGCGCGCGTGGTCCTTGGTCCAGACGGAGGAGGCGAGGGCGTACTCGACGCCGTTCGCGAACTCCAGGGCCTGCGCCTCGTCCGTGAAGGACTGGACGGTGATGACCGGGCCGAAGACCTCGTTCTGGACGATCTCGTCGTCCTGCTTGAGGCCCGAGACGACGGTCGGGGCGTAGAAGTAGCCCTTGTCGCCGACGCGACGGCCGCCGGACTCGACCTTGGCGTGCGCCGGGAGGCGGTCGATGAAGCCGGTGACCTGCTTCAGCTGGTTGGCGTTGTTGAGCGGGCCGTACAGCACATCCTCGTCGTCCGGCTGGCCGGTCTTGATCTCGGAGGCGGCCTTGGCGAGCGCGGCGACGAACTCGTCGTGGATGGACTCCTGGACGAGGACGCGGGTGGCGGCCGTGCAGTCCTGGCCGGCGTTGAAGAAGCCGGCCACGGAGATGCCCTCGACGGCGCTCTCGATGTCGGTGTCCTCGAAGACGACGACCGGCGCCTTGCCGCCCAGCTCCAGGTGGACGCGCTTGACGTCCTTGGCCGCCGACTCGGCGACCTGCATGCCGGCGCGGACGGAGCCGGTGATGGAGGCCATGGCCGGGGTCGGGTGCTCGACCATCGCCTTGCCCGTCTCACGGTCGCCGCAGACGACGTTGAAGACGCCCTTGGGGACGATCTGACCGATGATCTCGGCCATCAGGACGGTCGACGCGGGGGTCGTGTCCGAGGGCTTGAGGACGACGGTGTTGCCCGCGGCGAGGGCCGGGGCGAACTTCCACACGGCCATCATCATCGGGTAGTTCCAGGGCGCGACCTGGGCGCAGACGCCGACGGGCTCGCGGCGGACGATGGAGGTCATGCCCTCCATGTACTCGCCGGCGGAGCGGCCCTCCAGCAGTCGGGCGGCACCCGCGAAGAAGCGGATCTGGTCCACCATCGGCGGGATCTCCTCACTCGCGGTGAGGCCGACGGGCTTGCCGGTGTTCTGGACCTCTGCGGCGATCAGGTCCTCGGCACGCTCCTCGAAGGCGTCCGCGATCTTGAGGAGGACCTTCTGGCGCTCGGACGGCGTGCTGTCGCGCCAGGCGGGGAAGGCGGCCGCGGCGGCCTCCATGGCGGCGTCGACGTCGGCCGGCCCGGAGAGCGGGGAGGTGGCGTACACCTCGCCGGTGGCCGGGTTGATCACCTCGATGGTGCGGCCGTCGGCCGCGTCGCGGAACTCCCCGTTGATGTAGTTACGCAGCCGGCGCAGCTCGGTGGTCACGTGGCCACCCCTCCTGTCACGTTCTGTCGTCGCACGTCCCTGTGCGGTGCCCTGATGGGCAGACACCTCAGCCTAGTCGTTCGGCTGACGCTTTCAACAGGCCCGACCCCCGGCAACTTCGGATTCAGTGCATTTGAAGGCCTCTCGCAACGAATTACATCGCTTCGGGGTTGCAAGACCGACGAGTCTCGGTGCACAGTGAGGTGTGGCCAGTCGAAGCACAGACTCCAGAACCGGAACCGGTTCGTCCCCGACGATCGACGCCGTCTCCCTGGCGATCATCGAACAGCTCCAGGAGGACGGTCGCCGCCCCTACGCGGCGATCGGCAAGGCCGTCGGCCTCTCCGAAGCCGCCGTACGGCAGCGCGTCCAGAAGCTGCTCGATCAGGGCGTCATGCAGATCGTCGCCGTCACCGACCCGCTCACCGTGGGTTTCCGACGGCAGGCGATGGTCGGCATCAACGTCGAGGGTGACCTGGATCCGGTGGCGGAAGCCCTGACAGGCATGGCCGAGTGCGAGTACGTGGTGATGACCGCGGGCTCCTTCGACCTGATGGTGGAGGTCGTCTGCGAGGACGACGACCACCTGCTGGATGTGATCAACAAGCGCATCCGGACCCTGCCCGGCGTGCGCTCAACCGAGAGCTTCGTCTACCTCAAGCTCAAGAAGCAGACCTACATGTGGGGAACCCGATAACCGTGACCCAGGACCTCTCCAAGTCCGCCTACGACCACCTGTGGATGCACTTCACCCGCATGTCGTCGTACGAGAACTCGCCCGTTCCCACCATCGTGCGTGGTGAGGGCACCTACATCTTCGACGACAAGGGCAAGCGCTACCTCGACGGTCTCGCGGGTCTCTTCGTGGTCAACGCCGGACACGGCCGCGAGGAGCTGGCCGAGGTCGCGTACAAGCAGGCCAAGGAACTCGCGTTCTTCCCCGTGTGGTCGTACGCCCACCCGAAGGCCGTCGAGCTCGCCGAGCGCCTCGCCGACTACGCCCCGGGCGACCTCAACAAGGTCTTCTTCACCACCGGCGGCGGCGAGGCCGTCGAGACCGCCTGGAAGCTCGCCAAGCAGTACTTCAAGCTCCAGGGCAAGCACACCAAGTACAAGGTCATCTCGCGTGCGGTCGCCTACCACGGCACCCCGCAGGGCGCCCTGTCCATCACGGGTCTGCCGGCCCTGAAGGCCCCCTTCGAGCCGCTGGTCCCCGGCGCGCACAAGGTGCCGAACACCAACATCTACCGCGCCCCGATCCACGGCGACGACCCCGAGGCCTTCGGCCGCTGGGCCGCCGACCAGATCGAGCAGGAGATCCTCTTCGAGGGCGCCGACACCGTCGCCGCCGTCTTCCTGGAGCCGGTGCAGAACGCCGGCGGCTGCTTCCCGCCGCCGCCCGGGTACTTCCAGCGCGTCCGCGAGATCTGCGACCAGTACGACGTGCTGCTCGTCTCCGACGAGACGATCTGCGCCTTCGGCCGCCTCGGCACGATGTTCGCCTGTGACAAGTTCGGCTACGTGCCCGACATGATCACCTGCGCCAAGGGCATGACCTCGGGCTACTCCCCGATCGGTGCCTGCATCGTCTCCGACCGCATCGCGGAGCCGTTCTACAAGGGCGACAACACCTTCCTCCACGGCTACACCTTCGGTGGCCACCCGGTGTCGTCGGCGGTGGCCATCGCCAACCTCGACATCTTCGACAAGGAAGGCCTCAACCAGCACGTGCTGGACAACGAGGGCGCCTTCTTCTCGACGCTGCAGAAGCTGCACGACCTGCCGATCGTCGGCGACGTCCGCGGCAACGGCTTCTTCTACGGCATCGAGCTCGTCAAGGACAAGGTCACCAAGGAGTCCTTCACGGACGAGGAGACGGAGCGCGTGCTCTACGGCTTCCTCTCCAAGGCGCTCTTCGACAACGGCCTGTACTGCCGTGCCGACGACCGCGGCGACCCGGTCATCCAGCTGGCCCCGCCGCTGATCGCCGACCAGGGCACCTTCGACGAGATCGAAGGCATCCTGCGCTCGGTGCTCACCGAGGCGTGGACCAAGCTGTAGGACCCCCTGCGAGACCCCGCTGCGGGACCGGCCCCCTGACGGTCTCCCCCCAGCATCACGCCGCCCTCACGGCGTGACCCCGGCCCGGGCGTGCCGCCATCCGAGTGGATGGCGGCCACCCGGGCCGCGTGCTGTCCATACGGACGGATCCGAATCCTTACGGTGCCCAGTGACCGACAGGCCCGTCCTTCGTTCCCCCGGACGGGGGACACAGATCGGATCCGACATCGAGGTGTACGCGATGGCACCACCGGACAACGACGTGCTCTGGGCGCGTTCCCTGCACTGCGCCCTGGGCGGTTCGGACGCGCTCAGCGGCGTCTCCCTCGGCGTCCGCGAAGGCGAGATCCTCGCCGTCGTCGGACCACGGGGAAGCGGCAAGACCACACTCCTGCGCTGCCTGTCCGGCCAGCTCGTCGCCCAGCAGGGCGAGGTCTGGTTCAACAGCGGCCCCGTCCACACCCTGGGCCCCGCCCAGCGCGAACGGCTCCGCCGCGACCGCTTCGGCTGGATCGCCCCCGAACCGGGCCTCGTCCCCGAACTCACCGGCTGGGAGAACACCGCCCTGCCGCTGCTCCTCCGCGGGATCTCCCACCGGGCCGCGAAGACCACCGCCCTGGAATGGCTGGAGCGCCTCGACATCGGCGCCTGCGCCCGCAAACGCCCGCACGCCCTCAGCCACCCCCAGCGCCAGCGGATCGCCATCGCCCGCGCCCTCATCACCACCCCCACGGTGCTGTTCGCCGACGAACCCACCGCCACCCTGCACCGCGCCGAAGGCGCCCAGGTCCTGCGCACCCTGACGGCCGCCGCCCGCTCCCACGGCATCACCGTGATCCTCGCCACCCACGAAGGCGAGGTCGCGGCGCTCGCCGACCGCACGGTCGCACTCCTCGACGGCCGCCGGGTCGCCGCCGTACCCCCGGCGTCAGGGGCGGAGGGCGTCGCCGCGTGCTCGCTCTCCGTCTAGCCCGCGGGTCCCACCCCCTCGTCCTGACGCGCCGGCTCCTCGTCGCCGCCGCGGCCGCGGGGGTGGGATTCCTCCTGCTCTGCACCCTCGGATACGCCGTCGGGCACCCGGACCGCTCCTCCACGTCCGTGCTGCGCCTGCTGTGGTGCGCCCTGCCGCTCGCCGCCACCGTCCAGTTCGCCGTCGCGGTGGCCCGTACCGACCCCGCCACCCGGCCCCGCCCGGGGCTCTCGGCCGTCGGACTCGGCCCCGCCCGCCTCACCGCCATCGCCGCCGCGTCGACCGCCGTGGCCTGCACGCTCGGCTCGGCCGTCGCGCTGCTGTTCTATCTGCACCTGCGCGGCGACATCACGGGCCTGCCCTTCGACGGGGCCGCCGCCGACCTCCTCGCCGCCGACCAGCCGCTGCCGCTCGCCGCAGCCCTCACCCTGCTGGCCGTCCTGCCGGTCACCGCCGCCACCGCCGCCGGCCTCGCGCTGCGCCCGCGCACCGCGCCCGCCGCTCCGGAGGGTGCCGAGAAGCCGATGTCGAGCGGACTGCCCTGGGGCATCGCCCTGGTCGCCGTCGGCCTGGCCGTCGAGACCTACGCGGGACGCGGAGGCGGCGACGGGCTCCCGCTGCCCGGCCGCTTCGACGGCAACCCGGCGGGCGTCCTCACCGGCTGGGTCCTGACCGCGATCGGCCTCGCGCTGGCCGGCCCCGGCCTCGTCCACGGCTGCGGCCGGCTCCTCCAGGCCGTCCGGCCCAGCGCCACCCGGCTGCTCGCGGGACGCGTCCTGATGGACGAGTCCCGCCGTATCGGCCGGCCCCTCGGCGTGGTCAGCGCGGTCGTCTCCGGAACGCTCGCGGGAGCCTCGCTGTACAGCTCCGGCTCCGGCACCTTCGGACCGCTGACCGGCCTGGGCGCCGGGCTGATCCTCGCCTGCACCACCGCCACCCTCCTGACCGCCGCCCTGGAGTCCAAGCAGGGCCGCGCCCACACCGCCGAGGCCCTCCTCCGCATCGGCGCCCCGCCCACGGTCCTGCGCACGGCCGCCCTGATGCGCGCGGGCGTCCTCCTCGCCGTCTTCCTCCCACTGACCTGGGCGATCGCGGAACTGGCGGCACTGCCCCTGACGGGCTGACAGCACGGGGCGGACCCACCGCCCCCGACCGCCGAGGGGCGCCGGCGCGACCCGGGGCGGACCGGGACTCCGCCGCGCGGCGGAGACGAAGGCGCCCACGGACCGACGACCGCCGGGGCCCCCGGCGGGAGGCTCGGGCCATGACACCGAAGACACTCCTGGCCGCCTGGCCCTCCTGGGCGGGCCGGGCCGCGTTCGTCTGGTCACTGCTGTACGCCGCCGGCGCGGCCCTCGCCGCCCTCACCGGCCCCGCCTTCGGCTACACCCTGCTTGCCAAGGGCACCGGCACGGCGGCCGAGACGGGGGCGGCGGTGCTGTACGGGGCCGCCGCGGCCCTCGCGTACGCACTGCTCCGCCGCCCCGGCGTCCGATGGCTGCCGACGGCCGCCTGGGCGGTCGCCGCGCTCTGTCTGACCTCCGGCTTCCCTGCCCTCCTCAGCCCCACCCACCTGCTGTTCTTCCTGTCCCGCAACCAGGACCCGGTCGACTGGGCGGCCCTGCTCAACCAGGCCCTCGCCGTCCTGGGCGCGGTGCTCTGGGGCCGCGCGGCCCTCGCCCACCGCCGCCGGGCCCTCGGCACCTGCCCGTACTGCGGCGGACGCGGCCACCACACCGGACCCCAGGACACCGGGCCCGCTCCCCGCACCACCCGCGCCGGTCTCGTCGCCGTCGCCGCCCTCGTCCCGTACACCGTCCTCAAGACGGCCTGGGCGCTGGGCGTCACCCCCGGCTACACGGGCACCGGCCGCCCCGGCGCCGACCCGGAGTACACCAGCGACCTGGGCCTCCGGCTGTACGACCACGGGATCGACGTCACCGCCGTCCTCGCTCTCCTCGGCATGGCCCTCGCACTCGCACTGACCCGCCCCTGGGGCCGGCGGCTGCCCCGGCTGCCGCTCCTCGCGCTCGGCTGGGCGGGGGCGGGCGCGCTCGCCCCGTTCGGCGCCTTCCTGGCCGCGCTCGGCGCGCTGGCCTGGGCGGGCGTGATCGGCCTCGGCATGGCGGACCACGCCCCCTGGGTGGTCGCCGTCGCCTACGGAGGCTTCTGCGGCTACGGTCTCGCGCTCGCCCGGGCCACCCTCCTGTACCAGCGGGCGACCCGGACGAACTGCGAGCACTGCCAGGGCCTGTCGTCGAACTCCCGTCGTCGCCCGAAGGGCGGCCCCCCGGCGGGAGTGTGACGACAGGCCCTGGCCGGTCACTTCCGCCAGAACAGGTGGTGCGTCACCTTGCCGCCCGGGCTGGGCACCACATCGCGGTGGAAGCGGTCGAGCAGCTCGTCCGGGGACTCCCACAGCCGCGCCCCGGAACCGAGCTTCACCGGCGACACCGCGACATGCAGGGTGTCGACGAGACCGGCGTCGAGGAACTCCCGGATGGTGGTGGCCCCGCCCCCGAGCCGGACGTCCTTGCCCCCCGCCGCCTCCCGCGCCATCCCGAGGACCGTGGCGGGGTCGGCGTCCACGAAGTGGAACGTGGTGTCGGAGAGCGTGAACGACGGCCGCGGGTGGTGGGTCAGCACGAACACCGGCGTACGGAACGGCGGCTTGTCGCCCCACCAGCCCTGCCACTCCTCGTCGCGCCAGGGCCCGCGCTGGGGACCGAACTTGTTGCGGCCCATGATCTCGGCGCCGATGTTCCGCGCGTAGTCCCGCGTCAGATAGTCGTCGAGGCCACGGCTGCCGCCCGGGTCGGTCCGCATCGGCCAGCTCGCCGTGGCCCCGGCCCAGGAGAACATCTCCCCGGGCTCCGCATGACCGAACGGCCGCTCCAGACTCTGGCCCTCACCGGCACCGAATCCATCGGACGAGACATTGAAGTTCTGGACTCTGAGCAATTGGCCCATGGTGGTTCCTCCCGCGTGGTCGACAAACAAGACGACGGACAAGACCGAACAACCAGGAGACTCCCACGGCGGCCAAAACTCATCGCACCCGCTACGGGGTGTCGTCCCCGAGCACCACCACGTCCTCCACCCGGAACTCCACACCCACCCCGGCGCCCTCCTCCGGCGCCTCCCGCAGCGGGATCTCCGCCTCAAGGGCGGGCCCCTCGGCCGGACGGAGCCGTACCACGACCTGACTCCCCCGGAACGTCCGGGACTCCACCGTCCAGAGCGGACCCTCCGCCACCAGCCGCACACCACCCGGCCGGACCAGCAGCCGCCGCTCCCCCTCCGGCGAGCCGTCCGGCACCGGCACCTTCCCCCACACGGTCCGCGCGACCCCGCCCGTGACCCGCGCCGCCACCACGTTGTCGAAACCCAGGAACCGCGCCACGAACTCCGAAGCGGGCCGCCGCCACACCTCGGCCGGCGCACCCGTCTGAGCGATCCGCCCGTCCCGCATGACCACCACCCGGTCGGCGAGCACGAACGCCTCACCCTGGTCATGGGTCACCGCGAGCACCGTCGTCCCCAGAGTCCCGAAAAGCTGCCGCAGCTCCACCACGAGCCGCTCCCGCAGCCCCCGGTCCAGCTGTCCGAGAGGCTCGTCCAGCATCAGCAGCCGCGGCCGGGGTGCCAGCGCGCGGGCCAGCGCCACCCGCTGCTGCTCACCGCCGGAGAGCGCGCCGACGGACCGCCGTTCGGCGCCCGGCAGCCCGACGAGGTCGAGAAGCTCCCGCACCCGCTCCGTCCGCTCGGCCTTCCCCGCCCCCCGCATCCGCAGCCCGAAGGCGACGTTGCCGCCGACGTCCCGCTGCGGGAACAGCTGGTGGTCCTGGAACATCAGGCCGACACCGCGCCGGTGCGTCGGCACCCCGCGCTGGTCGGCGCCGCCGAGCCGCACCCGCCCGCCGTCCAGCGCCTGGAGCCCTGCCACGGCCCGCAGCAGCGTCGACTTGCCGCTGCCGCTGGGACCGAGCACGCACACGATCTCGTGCTCGGCCACCTCCAGGTCCACGGCGTCCAGCACGGCCCGCTCCCCGAACCGTACGGTCGCGTCCTCGATCGAAAGCATCAGAACTCCCCGGAGGTCCGGTCGGTCCGGAGCCGTTCCAGCAGCAGCAGGGACACCGCGCACACCACCATCAGGATCGTCGAGAGGGCCATCGCCTGGCCGTAGTTGAGTTCGCCGGGCCGGCCGAGGAGCCGGGCCACCGCCACCGGCAGCGTCGGGCTGTCCGGGCGGGCGATGAAGACGGTCGCACCGAACTCGCCCAGCGAGACGGCGAAGGCGAACCCGGCGGCGATCAGCAGCGCCCGCCGCACCAGCGGCAGGTCCACCTCCCGCCAGGCCCGCCACGGCGAGGCACCGAGCACGGCCGCCGCCTCCCGCAGCCGCTCGTCCACCGCCCGCAGCACCGGCAGCATCGTCCGCACCACGAAGGGAACACCGACCAGGGCCTGCGCGAGCGGCACGAGGATCCAGCTGGACCGCAGATCGAACGGCGGCTCGTCCAGCGTGATGAGGAACCCGAAGCCGACGGTGACGGCCGAGACCCCGAGCGGCAGCATCAGCAGCGCGTCGAAGCCCCGCACCAGCCGCCCCGCCCGCCTGGTCAGCGCCGCCGCCGCGAGTCCGCCGATCAGCACCGCGATGGCCGTGGCGACCACCGCGTACCGCAGCGAGTTCCCGATCGCCTCCAGCGGCGGTACGAGGAAGGTGCCGGACTCGTCCAGCGAACCGAGCGCCCGGTAGTACCGCAGCCCGTACCCGTCGGGTCCCGCGAAGGAGCGCTCCACGAGCACCCCCAACGGCAGCAGGATCAGCAGCGCCACCGACACCAGGACCCCGCCGAGCAGCGCCCACTGCCCGAAGCCGCGCGGCCGGCGCGCGGTCCGCTCCGGGGACACCAGCCGCAGGGCGCTCTCCCGTCGCCGTACCGTCCACGCGTGCACGGCCAGGATCGCGCCGACCGCCGCGAACTGGACCAGGGTGAGCACGGCGGCCGTCGGCAGGTCGAGCAGCCGCGCGGTCTGCCGGTAGATCTCCGCCTCCAGGGTGGAGTACGCGTCCCCGCCGAGGATCTGTACGACGCCGAAGGAGGTGAACGTGAAGAGGAAGACCATCAGGGCGGCCGCCGACACCGCCGGCACCAGCGCGGGCAGCGTCACCGTCCGCCAGGCCGTCCAGCGCGAGGCGCCGAGGACCCGGGCGGCCTCTTCCTGCCGGGGGTCGAGCTGGGACCACAGCCCGCCGACGGTCCGGACGACGACCGCGTAGTTGAAGAACACATGCGCCAGCAGGATCGCCCACACACCGGTGTCGAGCCGCAGGCCCCACAGCTCGTCCGTCAGACCGTTCCGGCCGACCAGCGCGAGGAACGCCGTACCGACCAGCACCGTCGGCAGCACGAACGGCACCGTGACCACGGCCCGCAGAACACCCTTGCCCGGGAAGTCGAA
The DNA here is from genome assembly GCF_036634195.1 of Streptomyces sp. P9-A4. Classification (NCBI taxonomy): domain Bacteria; kingdom Bacillati; phylum Actinomycetota; class Actinomycetes; order Kitasatosporales; family Streptomycetaceae; genus Streptomyces; species Streptomyces sp. P9-A4. Next base: position 5,531,362 of record NZ_JAZIFY010000001.1, on the reverse strand, counting down.
CCGCGCGAAGACATACGCCCCCGGCAGCGCGACCAGCAGAGTCAGCGCCGTCGACGCCAGCGCCTGCCAGGCCGTGAAGCCGAGCACGTCCAGGATGTCCGGCCGGCTCAGCGTCTCGCCGATCCGGCCGAACCGCCAGGCCCCGTCGGGCCGCAGCCCCCGGTCGACGATCGACACGACGGGCCAGGCGAAGAACACGGCGAAGAACGCGACGGGCAGGGCCATCAGCCCCAGCCGCGTCACGTCCCCCCGCAGGTCCCGCCCTACTTCAGAACGAGCGACGACCACTGCTGGATCCACGCGTCACGCTTCTCGGCGATCTTCTCCGGCGCCATGGTCTCCGGCTTCTCGACGACCACACCGTGCTTCGTGAACAGCTCCGGCAGGGCCGCGTCCTTCGCCACCGGGTTGACGAACATCTGGAGCGGCATGTCCTCCTGGAACTTCTTCGAGATCAGGAAGTCGATCAGCGCCTTGCCGCCCTCGGGGTTCTTCGCCCCGTTCAGTAGCCCCGCGAACTCGGTCTGCCGGAAGCAGGTCCCCGTGGACACCCCGGTGGGCGCCACCTTCGGCTGCGGCTCGCCGTACAGCACCTCGACCGGCGGGCTGGAGGCGTACGACACGACGAGCGGCCGGTCGCCCTTGGCCTGCTTGCCTCCGGCCGAACCGGAGAACTCCTGGTTGTACGCCAGCTCCCAGCTGTCGACGGTCTTCACACCGTTGTCCCGGAGCTTCTTCCAGTAGTCCTGCCAGCCCTCGTCGCCGTACTTCGCGGCCGTACCGAGCAGGAACCCGAGCCCCGGAGAGGACCGCTCCGGGTTCTCGACCACGAGCAGGTCCTTGTACGCCGGCTTCGCCAGATCGTCGAAGCTCACCGGCGGCGCCAGCTTCTTGTCCGCGAAGTACTTCTTGTCGTAGTTGACGCAGATGTCACCGGAGTCGACCGGAGTGACCCGGTGCTCCTTGTCCAGCTGGTACGCCGCCGGGACCCGGTCCAGGCCCTTCGCCTCGTACGGGACGAAGATCCCGTTGTCGAGGGCGCGGGACAGCAGCGTGTTGTCGACACCGAAGAAGACATCGCCCTGCGGGGAGCCCTTGGTCAGGATCTCCTTGTTGACGGCCTCGCCCGCGTCCCCGCTCTTGAGGACCTTGACGGTGAAACCGGTCTGCTTCGTGAACGCCGCCAGCACCTCCTTGGAGGCGTTGAACGAGTCGTGGCTCACCAGCGTCACGGTCTTCGGCGCCGGTGCACCGGTCTTCCCCTCGGCGCCGCGGACGTCGTCCGTGCCGCAGGCGGCGAGGGTGGTGACGCCCAGCGCCGCGACGAGCGCGGCGGCGGCCATCTTCTTGGTGCTCACTGAGGTGGTGCTCACTGAGATTCCTCCTGGGTGTGTCCAGGAAGAGACGCGGCCCTGCCCGCGTCCGGCGGACCGGACGCGGGCAGGGCGCAACAGCATGAGTTACGACCGAACTTCCTACCCAGAATGACCTGGGCGAGGTTCAGAGGGTCTGCGGCCTGACGGTGCCGCACTCTCAGCGCTGTGGCGCTCCCCTGTCGGAATATGGAGATGTGTTCGAACTCAGAGTACAAGCTCAGCGTTCGGCGGCGGCCAGCTGTCCACAGGCACCGTCGATCTCCTGACCTCGGGTGTCCCGCACGGTCACCGGCACACCGTGGCGCGCGATGGCCTCGACGAAGGCCTTCTCGTCCTCGGGACGGGACGCGGTCCACTTCGAACCGGGCGTCGGGTTCAGCGGGATCAGGTTGACGTGCACCCGCTTGCCCTTGAGGAGCCGGCCGAGCAGGTCACCGCGCCACGCCTGGTCGTTGATGTCCCGGATGAGCGCGTACTCGATGGAGATCCGGCGCCCGGACTTCTCCGCGTACTCCCAGGCGGCGTCGAGGACCTCACGCACCTTCCAGCGCGTGTTGACCGGCACCAGGGTGTCGCGCAGCTCGTCGTCCGGGGCGTGCAGCGAGACCGCGAGGCGGCACTTGAAGCCCTCGTCGGCGAACCGCAGCATCGCGGGCACGAGACCCACCGTGGACACGGTGATGCCGCGCTGCGACAGACCCAGACCGTCCGGCTCGGGGTCGGTGAGCCGACGGATCGATCCGACGACCCGCTTGTAGTTCGCGAGCGGCTCCCCCATGCCCATGAACACGATGTTGGAGAGCCGCGCCGGTCCCCCGGGCACCTCCCCGTCCCGCAGCGACCGCATGCCGTCCACGATCTGGTGCACGATCTCGGCGGTCGACAGGTTCCGGTCGAGCCCCGCCTGCCCGGTCGCGCAGAAGGGGCAGTTCATCCCGCAGCCCGCCTGCGAGGAGATGCACATGGTCACCCGGTCCGGGTAGCGCATGAGCACCGACTCGACGAGCGTGCCGTCGTGCAGCCGCCACAGCGTCTTGCGGGTGGTGTCGTCGTCGCACGAGATGTGCCGCACCACGGACATCAGATCGGGCAGCAGCTCCCCGGCCAGCTTCTCCCGCGAGGCGGCCGGAATGTCCGTCCACTCGGCGGGATCGTGCGCGTACCGCGCGAAGTAGTGCGTGGACAGCTGCTTGGCGCGGAAGGGCTTCTCGCCGATCGCGGCGACGGCTTCCTTCCGCTCGGCGGGCGTGAGGTCGGCCAGGTGCCGCGGCGGCTTCTTGGCTCCGCGGGGGGCGACGAAAGTGAGTTCTCCGGGCTTGGGCATGGTGCTACCAGTGTCGCAGAGATGCGACGAAGGGCCCGCCGCCCCTGAGGCGACGAGCCCTTCACCGAAAGAACCGCAGGTCAGACCGTGCCGACGAACAACGCCATCAGCAACCACACCACCGGCGCCGTCGGCAGCAACGAGTCCAGCCGGTCCATGATGCCGCCGTGGCCCGGCAGCAGCGTGCCCATGTCCTTGATGCCCAGGTCGCGCTTGATCATCGACTCGCCGAGGTCGCCGAGCGTCGCGCTCGCCGCCACCGCCAGACCGAGGATCAGGCCCTGCCACCAGGCGCCCTCGTCGATCATGAACTCCATGCACAGCGCGCCCGCCGCCATCGCGAACGTCACCGCGCCGACCAGCCCCTCGCGTGTCTTGCCGGGGCTGATCCGCGGGGCCAGCTTGTGCTTGCCGAAGCGCCAGCCGACCGCGTACGCCCCGGTGTCGCTGACCACGGTCAGGATCAGGAACGTCAGCACCCGCTGCGGACCGTCGTCGGCGGTCAGCAGCAGCGCCACGAAGGTCGCGAGGAACGGCACGTAGAACGCGGCGAACACACCCGCCGTGACGTCCTTCAGGTAGCCCTCGGGGGGCTCCGTCATCCGCCAGACGAGCACCGCGAGCGCCGTGAGCGCCATCGCCACCCAGGCACCCTCGGCCCCCCGGACGTAGCCGGCGACGACCATCGCCGCGCCGCCGACCGCGAGCGGCACCAGCGGCGCCTTGATGGCCTTGCGCTCCTGGAGGCGTGAGGTGAGCTCCCAGAGTCCGACGACCACGGCGACCGCTATGACCCCGATGAACGCCGGCTTCCAGATGAACAGCGACGCGACGATGACCGCGCCGAGTCCGACTCCGACCCCTATGGCCGCGCCCAGGTCACGCCCCGCGCTCTTCTTCTGCCGTGGCGCGGGCGGCGCGGGCGGCGGAGGCGGGGTGGGGCTGGGCATGGGCTCCTGCGGGTGCTCGTGCGGCGTCTCGTCACGGAACAGGGGACCGCTCGGGTGAGCGGCCCCCCGGCCGTGACCGTCCTGGAATCCGCCGGAGGGAACGTCGGGCACGATGGGCATGGGCCGAGTCTGCGCCGCCTGCTGCCGATCGTGTGCGGGACCCGCCGGGACGGGCCCCTGGTCGGGTCCCCCACGGCCGGAAGCGGCCGGGGCCCCCCAGGAAGAGTCGTTCATCAGACCTCGAGCAGCTCGGCTTCCTTGTGCTTGAGCAGCTCGTCCACCTGCGCGACGTACTTCGCGGTGGTGTCGTCGAGCTCCTTCTCGGCGCGGCGGCCCTCGTCCTCGCCGACCTCGCCGTCCTTCACGAGCTTGTCGATGGTCTCCTTGGCCTTGCGGCGGACCGAGCGGATCGAGATCTTCGAGTCCTCGGCCTTGCTCTTGGCGACCTTGATGTACTCGCGGCGGCGCTCCTCCGTCAGCTCGGGGAACACCACCCGGATGATGTTGCCGTCGTTGCTCGGGTTGACGCCGAGGTCCGAGTCGCGGATGGCCTGCTCGATGTTGCGCAGCGCGCTCTTGTCGAACGGGGTCACCACGGCCATGCGCGGCTCCGGAACGGAGAACGACGCCAGCTGGTTGATGGGGGTGATGGCACCGTAGTAGTCCGCCACGATCTTGTTGAACATCGCCGGGTGCGCACGGCCGGTGCGGATCGCGGCGAAGTCCTCCTTGGCGACCACGACGGCCTTCTCCATCTTCTCCTCGGCCTCGAGGAGGGTCTCTTCGATCACCACTTGCTCCTGCGTGTCGTCGCGTTGTGTCCTGCACGGTGTACGACCGGCAGGGCTCTGTCCATCCCCTTGCGGGGCGGTTCCCCGGTTCGGGTCAGGCCCGGGTGCCCTGGTCGCTCACGAGCGTGCCGATCTTCTCACCCTTCACCGCGCGAGCGATATTGCCCTCGGTGAGCAGTTCGAAGACGAGGATCGGGAGGTTGTTGTCCCGGCACAGGGTGATGGCCGTCGCGTCGGCGACCTTGAGGTCGCGGGAGAGCACCTCGCCGTACTCGAGCGCGTCGAACTTGACCGCGTCGGGGTTGGCCTTCGGGTCGGAGTCGTAGACGCCGTCCACGCCGTTCTTGCCCATCAGCAGGGCCTCCGCGTCGATCTCCAGGGCGCGCTGGGCAGCGGTGGTGTCCGTGGAGAAGTACGGCATGCCCATGCCCGCACCGAAGATGACCACGCGGCCCTTCTCCAGGTGGCGCACGGCGCGCAGCGGGATGTACGGCTCGGCGACCTGGCCCATGGTGATGGCGGTCTGGACGCGGGAGTCGATGCCTTCCTTCTCCAGGAAGTCCTGGAGGGCGAGGCAGTTCATCACGGTGCCGAGCATGCCCATGTAGTCGGAGCGTGCCCGGTCCATGCCGCGCTGCTGGAGCTCGGCGCCCCGGAAGAAGTTGCCGCCGCCGATCACGATCGCGATCTCCGCGCCATCGCGGACGACGGCCGCGATCTCCCGCGCGATGGCGTGCACGACGTTGGGGTCGACGCCCAGGCCGGTACCGCCGGAGAAGGCTTCTCCGGACAGCTTCAGCATGTAGCGGCCGGCCTGCTTGTCGTTGTTGTCGTCGCCCTGTACGGCGCCCTGGTTCATGGAGATCTCCTCGTGCACATACGAAGGAGGCCATTGCCTTTGGGTCCTCGCGGTATCCCGTGCGGCAATGGCCTCCTCGTCAGATCTGCGGTCGTCCTGCGCGTGCGCGTGACGACTGCCTCAGACCCTACCGGGGTCCGGCGTCCGTCGCGTTCGCGTACGGACTCAGATGCCGACCTTGATGCGGGTGAAGCGCTTCAGGGTGACACCGGCCTCGTCCAGGATCTGCTGGACGGACTTCTTGTTGTCAAGGGCGTACGGCTGACCGAGCAGCGTCGCGTCCTTGAAGAAGCCGTTCACGCGACCCTCGACAATCTTCGGGAGCGCGGCCTCGGGCTTGCCCTCGGCGCGGGTGGTCTCCTCGGCGACGCGACGCTCGGTCTCGACGACCTCGGCCGGGACGTCCTCACGGGTGAGGTACTTCGGCGCGAAGGCGGCGATGTGCTGGGCGACACCCTTGGCGACGGCGGCGTCGGCCTTGTCGAACTCGACGAGGACACCGATCTGCGGCGGGAGGTCCGGCATCGTGCGGTGCATGTACGCGTAGACGAAGCCGTCGGCGTACTGCGCGAAGCGGTCCAGGACGATCTTCTCGCCGAGGTTGGCGTTGGCCTCGTCGACGAACGCCTGCACGGTCTTGCCGGCCTCGATCTCGGAGGCGAGCAGCGCCTCGAGGTCGGCCGGGGCGGAGGCGGCGACGTGCTCGGCCAGCTGGGCGGCGACGGCCTGGAACTTGTCACCCTTGGCGACGAAGTCCGTCTCGCACTTCAGCTCGACGAGGACGCCGGAGGTGTTGTCGTCGGCGATGAGGGAGACCACGGCGCCGTTCTCGGCGGAGCGGCCCTCGCGCTTGGCGACGCCCTTCTGGCCCTTGATGCGCAGGGCCTCGACGGCCTTGTCGACGTTGCCGTCGGCCTCGTCGAGGGCCTTCTTGCAGTCCATCATGCCGGCGCCGGTGAGCTCGCGGAGCTTCTTGACGTCAGCGGCGGTGTAGTTCGCCATGAGTCTGTTTCTCTCTCGAAGTCTGAAAGATCGGGCGGGTCCACGGGTGGACGGCGGGGGCCAACGCGCTCCCCCGCCGTCACTACCCGAAGGTCCTGAAGGGTCAGGCCTGCTCGGCGTCCGCGGCCGGAGCCTCGGCCTCGACGACCTCGGCGACCTCGGCGACCTCGGCGACGGCCTCGGTGGCCTCGGCAGCCTCGGCGTCCGCGACCTTCTCGGTCTCGGCGGAGGTCTGGACCTCGGCGTCGTCGGCCTTCTTCTCACCCTCGAGCAGGTCGCGCTCCCACTCGGCGAGGGGCTCGCCGGCGGCCTTCTCGCCCGGCTTCGAGTCGCCGGTCGCGGCGCCGGAGCGGGCGATGAGGCCCTCGGCGACGGCGTCGGCGATCACGCGGGTGAGCAGGGTGACGGAGCGGATCGCGTCGTCGTTGCCCGGGATCTTGTAGTCGACCTCGTCGGGGTCACAGTTGGTGTCGAGGATCGCGACGACCGGGATCTTCAGCTTGCGAGCCTCGCCGACGGCGATGTGCTCCTTCTTGGTGTCCACGATCCAGACGGCGCTGGGAACCTTGGACATCTCGCGGATACCACCGAGGGTCTTCTCCAGCTTGGCCTTCTCGCGCGAGAGCACGAGAAGCTCCTTCTTGGTGAGACCAGAAGCGGCGACGTCCTCGAAGTCGATCTGCTCGAGCTCCTTGAGGCGCTGCAGACGCTTGTAGACGGTGGAGAAGTTGGTGAGCATGCCACCGAGCCAACGCTGGTTGACGTACGGCATGCCGACACGCGTCGCCTGCTCGGCGATGGCCTCCTGGGCCTGCTTCTTCGTACCGACGAACATGATGGAGCCGCCGTGGGCGACGGTCTCCTTGACGAACTCGAAGGCGCGGTCGATGTACGACAGCGACTGGAGCAGGTCGATGATGTAGATGCCGTTGCGCTCGGTGAAGATGAAGCGCTTCATCTTCGGGTTCCAGCGACGGGTCTGGTGACCGAAGTGGACGCCGCTCTCCAGCAGCTCCCGCATCGTGACGACGGCCATGGCCATCTCCTTGGTTTCTCGGTTGTTTTCCTGACGCCCCGGCGCGCCATGCCCACGAGGGACCGAAAGGCGCTGCCACGTCCGGTGAGGGCAGTGGCGGGGCGTGCGAAGTCGACCCGGTGACCCGGGTCGCCAAGAGAAGTGTACGGGACCCCGGGAGCAGCGGGTGACGGCGCTGTCCACAACCGGCCGGTAGTCCACAGAAACCGCCCGCGACCCCCACGAACCGAACCACCCGGGGAGTCTTTCCCCATGCACCTGATGACCCTGATCCTCACCGTCGGGCTCCTGTGGCCCGTGGGCCCGCCACCGCCCGAGATCCTCCGCGGCTGGCAGCCCCCACCCGGCCCGTACGCCGCCGGGCACCGCGGCGTCGACCTCGCCGCACCCCCCGGCACCCCGGTCCTCGCCCCGGCCGCCGGCACGGTCACCTTCGCGGGCCCGGTCGGCGGCCACGGCGCCGTCACCCTCACCCTGCCGGGCACGGGCACTCCCCCACTCCGCACGACCTTCACCCCGGTGACCCCCCTGGTCCCCGCCGGCACCACTGTCACACCCGGCACCCCGATCGCCCACGTCACCGAGAGCCCCCACTGCCCGACGTCCTGCCTCCACTGGGGCCTCCTACGAGGCACCCAATACCTGAACCCCCTCCTCCTGACGAAACGAGCCCCCTCACGCCTGCTCCCGCTCAGAAACTGACCACGAAGAGGGAGAGGGGAAGGGGGGAGGGAGAGGGGAAGGGGGAGGGGGAGGGGGAGGGGGGAGGGAGGGGGTGGGGGGGGGAGGCCCCCCAGCAGGTTGATCAGGCTTGAGGGCCGCCGACTCCATGGAGGGCCATCGCGACCGCCGCCTCGGCGATCTCCGTGGGGTTCTCGGCCGCGCCGAGTTCGATGCGGCGGACGGCGGCGTCGACGACGCCCTGGAGGAGCATGGCGCCCAGCCGGGGCTGGGGCTGGCCCAGGGCGGCGAGGGCTTCGACGATCATCGCGACGAGGCCGCCGTGGGCCGCGCGGATCTTCTCGCGGGCGCCGTCGTCGAGCTCGCTCGCCGAGATGGCGACGACCGCGCGGTGACGCCGGTCCCCGACCAGCTCCAGCTGGGTGCGGACGTAGGCCTCGACCTTGCCCTTCGGGGTGGCCGCCGCGTCCATCGCGGTCTCGACCTCGGCGGCCCAGACGGGGAAGTCGACGGCGCACAGCTCTTCGACGACGGCCGCGCGCGATCGGAAGTACTCGTACACCGAGGAACGGGCGAGGCCCGTGCGCTCGGCGAGTGCGGGGAAGGTCAGCGCCTCCGTACCGCCCTCCGACAGCAGGGAACGCGCGGCGTCCAGGAGGGCGCCGCGCTGCATCGTCCGGTGCTCGGCCACGGAGGCCGCTCGAATCCTGGGCACGGCTCCACTGTACGACCGGCCGGCGCCGGTCAGCGTCCGACGTCGGCCAGCTTGGCGCGGAGCTGGAGGACGGACTTGGTGTGGATCTGGCTGACACGGCTCTCGGTGACACCGAGGACGTGGCCGATCTCCGCCAGGGTGAGGCCCTCGTAGTAGTAGAGGGTGACGACGGTCTTCTCCCGTTCGGGGAGGGTGTTGATGGCGCGGGCGAGCAGCCGGCGCAGCTCGCGGCCCTCGGCGACCTCGACGGGGTTGTCGGCGGCCGTGTCCTCCAGGGTGTCCATCAGGGAGAGCCGGTCGCCGCCCTCGCCGCCGACGTGCAGGAGCTCTTCCAGGGCCACCACGTTCGCCAGGGACAACTGGCTGAAAACCGCGTGCAGTTCCTCCAGCGTGATGTCCATCTCGGCGGCGACCTCGGTCTCGGAGGGGGTGCGCCGGAGCTGGGCTTCGAGGGTGGCGTAGGCGCGCTCGACGTTGCGGGCCTTCTGGCGGACGGAGCGCGGGATCCAGTCCAGGGCGCGGAGTTCGTCGATCATGGCGCCGCGGATACGGGTGATGGCGTACGTCTCGAACTTGATCGCGCGCTCGACGTCGAACTTCTCGATGGCGTCGATGAGGCCGAAGACCCCGGAGGAGACGAAGTCGGCCTGTTCCACGTTGGAGGGGAGGCCGACGCTGACGCGTCCGGCGACGTATTTGACGAGCGGTGAGTAGTGCAGGATCAGCTGCTCCCGCAGTCGCTCGTCTCCCGTGTCCTTGTACGACCGCCACAGTTCGTCGAGGGAGGTCGGTGCGGGTGGTCGCACGGTGCCCCGGGCTGCTGGGGGCACCACAGCGCGGTCAGACCCGGAGGTGTGCTGGGGCATGCGTTGCCTTGAGCCGTTCTGCTGTCGGGTGTGGAGATGTGGATGCGGGTGTCCTGGTGGGAATTCTGGTGAGCGTAGCGTGAGTGCGCCGTAGCGGTGAGCGAACATCGGCGGATCGCGCCGCTCCGGGTGGACGCCGTCGGCCACATCTTCGAACCCGGGCCGTGGCGCGCGTCGGCCCCTCGGGTGCGGCCGAGAGAACTCGGTTGTTCATCCGCATCACCCTTTCACCCGAATGCTCCAGGTCAAGTACCGCCTCGCCGCGCGTTCGACCCGGGTGTCGCGGTGTTCGTCAACTGCCAGCCCTCACCGCGGCGTTCGACAAAGCCGAGGGAGTGGAGTTCGTACAGCCTGGCGAGGGTGTCGTCCGGGGTGGTCCCGGCCCGGCGGGCGATGACGGTCGTGGGGGTGGGGCCGGGCGCGGGGACCGCTTCGAGGACCTGTTTCGCGGCGGGGGCGAGGAGGTCGCGAGGCAGGACGGGCCCTCGGCGCGTCGGCGCGAGCTGCCCCATGTCACCGATGAGTTCGACGATCTCGTCGGCGTCGGTGACGAGGGTGGCCTCACCGCGCAGGAGTTCGTGGACTCCGGCGGAGAGCGTGCTGGTCACCGGGCCGGGGACGCCCATGGTGTGGCGGCCGAGGCGGGCGGCGGCGCGGGCGGTGACGAGGGAGCCGCTGCGGTGCTGTGCCTCGATGACGACGGTGCCGCGGGTGAGGGCGGCGATGACCCTGTTGCGGAGGATGAAGCGGCTGGGGGTGGGGTGGCTGTCGGGCGGCAACTCCCCGACGACGAGGCCTTGTTCGGCGATGCGGCGGATGAGCTGGTCGTGGCCGCGGGGGTAGGGGGTGTCGACCCCGCAGGCGAGTACGGCGACGGTGGCGCCGCCCGCGGCGAGCGCGCCCCGGTGCGCGGCGCCGTCGATGCCGTAGGCCGCGCCGGAGACGACGACCCAGCCGTGGCGGGCGAGGCCGGTGGCGAGGTCGGCGGCGGTGTGCGCGCCGTACGGGGTGCAGGCGCGGGCGCCGACCAGGGCGACGGAGCGGAGGGCCCAGGTGCGCAGGTCGGCGGGGCCTCTGACCCAGAGGCCGATGGGGCGGGTGTCTCCCAGGTCGTCGAGTTGACGGGGCCATTCGGTGTCGCCGGGGACGACGAAGCGTCCGCCGAGCCGGTGGACGGTGTCGAGGTCCCGGTCGGGGTCGGCGGCGGTGGCGCGGAGCCGCCAGGACGCGACGCGTTTGCCGCCGGTCCCGGGAAAGGGGTCTCCGCCGAGGTCTCCGCTCCCGGGAAGGGGCTCCCCACCGGGGGTCCCGGAACTGTGGGAGGCCCGGGCGTCCATGCCGTCCGGCGTCCGGAGCAGGTGGGTGACGAAGTCGGTGGGCCCGTAGTGGCGGAGCCAGCGGCCGGCGTGTTCGTCGCCGGGTTCGATGGCTCGGCTGAGGACGGCGCGGGCCCGTCGCTCGTCCGTGGTGGCGCCGGTGGTCATGCGCGCTCCCCCGCTCCGACGGGCACTCCGCGGGCGATGCCGGTGCGCAGTTCGAGGGCGAGGGCGATGTCCTGGTGGTCGGGGCGGTCGTGTCCGGCGAGGTCGGCGAGGGTCCAGGCGACGCGGAGTACGCGGTCGAGGCCGCGGGCGGTGAGGAGTCCGCGTTCGATGTCGCGTTCGGCCTCGGCGAGGGCTCCGGGGGCCGTGAGGTAGCGGGTGCGGAGTTCGTGTCCGGGGATCTCGCTGTTGACGGTCCAGGGGGTGTCGGCGAGGCGGGTGGCGGCGCGGGCGCGGGCTTCGCGGACGCGTTCGGCGACGGCGGCGGTGCTCTCGCCCCGGCCGCCCTGGCCGAGGAGGTCGGCGCGGGTGACGGGTTCGACTTCGAGGCGTAGGTCGACGCGGTCGAGGAGGGGGCCTGAGAGGCGGGCCTGGTAGCGGCGGACGAGGGCGGCGGGGCATTCGCAGCCGGCGCCGTGCAGGGTGTGGCGTCCGCAGGGGCAGGGGTTGGCGGCGAGGGCGAGGAGGAAGCGGGCGGGGAGGCGTACGACTCCGGCGGCGCGGGCGATGACGACGTGTCCGGATTCCAGGGGCTGGCGGAGGGCGTCGAGTGCCTTTCCGGAGAACTCGGGGGCTTCGTCGAGGAAGAGGATGCCGCGGTGGGCGAGGGAGACGGCGCCGGGCCTGGGGAGGCCGTTCCCGCCGCCGACGAGGGACTGCATGGTGGCGGAGTGGTGGGGTGCGCAGTAGGGGGCGCGGCGGACGAGGGGTTCGCCGGGCGGGAGGATGCCGGCGACGGAGTGGACGGCGGTGACTTCGAGGGATTCCTGTCGGGTGAGGGGCGGGAGGATGCCGGGGAGTCGTTCGGCCAGCATGGTCTTTCCGGCTCCGGGTGGTCCGGAGAGCAGGAGGTGGTGGCTGCCGGCGGCGGCGACTTCGAGGGCGCGGCGGGCGCGGTGCTGGCCGGCGACGTCGGCGAGGTCGGGGCCTTCGGTGGGGTCGCCGGGGGCGGTGGTGAGTCCGGTGCCGAGGCCGGCGCCGGGGAGGAGGAGTCCGGCGAGCATGGCGTCGGGGCGGCCCGCTTCGGTGGGTTCCTCCTCGGGGACGGGTTCGTCGGTGAGGATGGCGATGAGCTGGCGGAGGCTGCGGACGCCGAGGACGGAGACTCCGGGGACGAGGGAGGCCTCGCCGGCGGTCTGTTCGGGTACGACGACCTGGCGGTAGCCGGCGTCGGCGGCGGCGAGGACGGCGGGCAGGATGCCGCGGACGGGGCGGACGCGGCCGTCGAGTCCGAGTTCGCCGATGAGGACGAGGTCGGCGATGGCGCGTGGGTCGATGCGTTCGGCGGCGCCGAGGACGCTTGCCGCGATGGCGAGGTCGAATCCGGATCCGCTCTTGGGGACGGATGCGGGGCTGAGTCCTACGGTGAGTTTCTTCTGGGGCCATTCGGCACCGGAGTTGACGACGGCGGCGCGGACGCGGTCGCGGCTTTCGGTGAGGCTTTTGTCGGGGAGTCCGACGAGGGTGAAGGCGGCGACTCCCGGTTCGAGGTCGGCCTGTACCTCGACGACGACGCCTTCGACGCCGAGGAGTGCGACGGAGCAGGTGCGGGCGAATCCCATCTCAGGCCACCCCCTGGGCGTGGGTGAGGACGGGGGCGCCGCGGTGGGGCAGGACGATACCGATGAGGTCGATGCGGATGCCGCCGTGCGGGGCGGGGGTGTCGTGGCGGTCGAGCCAGCAGGCGGCGAGGCGGCGGAGCCGGTCGGCCTTGCGGGGTGTGACGGCGGCCATCGGGTCTTCGTAGCCGCCGTGGCGGCGGGTCTTGACCTCGCAGATGACGAGGGTGTCGCCGTCGCGGGCGACGATGTCGATCTCGCCGGTCCGGCCGCAGCGCCAGTTGCGGGCGAGGATGTGCATGCCGGTCGCGGTGAGCCGGCGGGTCGCCAGCTCTTCTCCGTACCGTCCGAGTGCCTGGGTCTTGTTCATACGGCACCACCTCCGTCACCGACTGTGACGGAGGTGGGTGGATCGTGTGCGGCGCTGTGGACGGTCCGTGGGCTGTGGACAACCCGCTCACTCGTGGGGGTGAGCCGGGGTCAGCTGCCGGGCAGTTCGAGGTCGCTCTTGTTGAGCTCCTCGATGTTCACGTCCTTGAAGGTGAGGACGCGGACCTGCTTGACGAACCTGGCCGGACGGTACATGTCCCAGACCCAGGCGTCGGCCATGCTGACCTCGAAGAAGACCTCGCCCTGGACCGAGTGCACCTGCATCTCGTAGTCGTTGGTGAGGTAGAAGCGCCGCTCGGTCTCGATCACGTATTTGAACAGCCCGACGACATCGCGGTACTCCCGGTAGAGCTTCAGCTCCATCTCGGTCTCGTACTTCTCGAGGTCCTCGGCGCTCATGGCATGTTCCCCTTCAGCCGTGCGTCCCCCTATTGTGCGCCAGGCGGACGCGCCCCTAAACGATTTCCGGGGCGAGAACCACCGGGGCACTCGGAGGTCCCTCGTCGAGCAGCGTGCGCAGCAGCTCGGCGAGTCTGGTCGGGTACACCGTCTCATGGGTCGCCGACAGTTCGGCGGAGGTCCACCATCTGAGGCCCGCGAGGCTGCGGGTCTCCAGTTCGGTGAGGGCCTGCGGCCGGGGCGCGGTCTCCGTTCCCCGGGTGCGGGCCAGGTAGTACCACTCGTCCTGGTGCCAGCGCCGCCCGTCGAAGGGGAAGGAGCAGTACCGCTTCCAGAGGACGGGTCCGAGGTCGACCTCGGTGATGCCGGTCTCCTCGGCGAGTTCCCGCAGCGCGGCCTGTTCGTGGGTCTCGTCGCCCTCCAGGCCGCCGCCGGGGGTGAACCACCAGGTGTCGGCCGGGTCGTCGGGCTCGTGACCGTGCATCAGCAGGACGCGGTCGTCGGGGTCGAGGAGTACGACCCGGGCGACCCGCCGCCGCAGGACGGGCCCGGGTTCGGCACCGGACCGGGTGGACGGCTGGGCATCGGTCCCGGTCGGTCTCGGCTCCGTCCCCGGTTCCGGTTCCGTCATGCCCCCACCCTCTCCCGTTGCCCGGTGCGCGGTCCCGTCGGGCGGCGCTTCGTGAAGAGGCGTGCCACCGGGCCGTACGCGGCGCCGAGCACGATCAGGAGGGCGCCGGCGCCGATCGCGGTGAGGAGGAGGTGCAGGGGCCCGGGTTCGGAGGTGCCGCCCGGGAGTGCCGCGAAGCCCGTGGGGCGGTCCAGGAGGCCCTTGGCGGGCCAGACGACGGCGTCGACCCTGCCGGTGACCGTGGAGCGGGGCACGGAGCCCTGTCCGGCGTCTTCCAGGTGGGAGCGGGAGTCGAGGGAGAGGTGCCGGTCGTCGCCGAGGAGGAAGAGGCTGTCCGCCGGGACGGTGACGGAGAACGCCTTGTCGGAGGCGGTGACGCGGCCTTCGGGGCCGGGCTCGACGTAGGGCTCGTCGACGGGGGTGCCGTTGACGGTGAGGCGTCCGTCCCGGTCGCAGCAGGCGACGGTGTCGCCGCCGATGCCCGCGACCCGTTTGACCATGGGCGCGTCGCCCCAGAGGGGGTCGCGGAAGACCACGACGTCTCCGCGCCGCACCTCGGCGCCGTCGACGCGCTGGGCGAGGACCCGGGAGCCCACGTCGAGTGTGGGGGTCATGGACTGCGAGGGGATGGTGTACGGCTGGTAGAGCATGGCTCCCCAGCCGAATCCGCCGAGGAAGAGCACACAGCCGACGGCCACGGCCAGCCCCGACAGCACGCTGCCGAGGCGGCCGTGGCCGCCCTTCGTCCGTATGGTTCCGCTCATGTGCGCACCCCGTGGGTCGGTGACGGACGGTGGTCCGTCGACCGTCCGGGACGGCACCCTACCCGCGGGTCGCTACTCGGCGGTATGCCGGGCGGCGAGCTTCTTGCGGCGCCACAGCACCAGCGGGAGCGCTCCGGCGAGGCCGGCCGCGCCGAGGGGGGCGGCGGTCATGGCCTTGTTGAGGCCGGGCTGGTCGAAGATGTCGGGCACCGGCAGGGTGGCCCAGCGGGTGACGGGCCAGGCGATCACCACGGCGCGGCCGACGACCTCGTCGTTGGAGACCGTGCCGCCACCGGGGAGCTGCTGGTGGAAGCGGGAGTCCAGGGAGTTCTGGCGGTTGTCGCCCATGACCCAGATGCGGCCCTCGGGGACCTTGATGGGACCGAAGGAGTCCTGGCAGGGGACGGAGCCGGGGTAGAGGTACGAGGTCTCGTCCAGTGCCACGCCGTTGAGGACGACCTTGCCGCCCTCCTTGCAGGAGACGGTGTCGCCGCCGACGGCGATGACGCGCTTGATGAGGTCCTTCTCCTCGGCGGACGGCATGAGGCCGATGAAGCTGAGGAACTTCTGGACGACGTTCGGCGTGGGTGTCTGCTGGCCTTCGAGCCAGCCGCCCGGGTCGTGGAAGACGACGACTTCGCCGCGCTCGGGCTCGGAGCCGAACCAGGGCGTCAGCTTGTCGACGAGGACCCGGTCGCCCTTGACGAGCGTGTTCATCATCGATTCCGACGGGATCGAGAACGCCTGTACCAGGAAGGTCTTGATCAGCAGGGCGAGTACGAGCGCGATGCCGACGAGGAGGGGCAGTTCCTTCCAGAAGGAACGCTGCTTCTTCGGGGCCCGGCCGGACCCGCCCGCCGCGTCGTCCGGCGCGTCGCCGCCCGGCGGCTGCGTCTGCTCGTCACCCGTCACGTCGTCACCCGTCGTGTCGTCGAAGGCCCCGTCGGCCCCCTTGTCGGGCCCATCGTGTCCGGATCGTGCGCCGACGGCCAAATCCCCCACATCCACTCCTCAGTCCGTGCGAACGCCCGTCCCGGGTCAGGGACAGGCCCACCACTCCCATAACGAGCAGAAGTTCCGCAGGGGTCGGGAGCCCGGTGAATCCGTTGAGATTCCGCTGGGACACACTATGCGACAGACCGCGCGCGGACTCGGAACTCGCACTGGCGTCCGGAACGGCGTCGAAGGTCGATCTCTCCTCCAGGCGCCGCCAGTGGCCGAAGGGCCAGGCGATCACCACCGCGCGCCCCACGACCTGCTCCTCGGACACCGTGCCGTGGCCCTTCTCGTCGAGATGGAAGCGGGAGTCGGCCGAGTTGGAGCGGTGGTCGCCGAGCACGAAGATCCGCCCCTCGGGGACCTTCACCTCGAACGGGATGGTGGACGGCGGGTTCCCCGGATGCAGGTACGGCTCGTCCAGCGGTACGCCGTTGACGGTGAGCCGCCCGTCCTCGCCGCAGCAGCGGACGGTGTCTCCCCCGACGGCGACGACCCGCTTGATCAGGTCCCGGTCGTCGGCCGAGGGCAGCAGCCCGATGAAGGTGAGCGCCTGTTTGGCCTGTTTGATGCCCACCGGGTCGTCGGCGGGCGGGGTGGCCTCCTGCTGGAGCCAGTTGCCGGGGTCCTTGAAGACGACGACGTCGCCGCGCTGCGGCCGGGAGCCGAACCAGGGGGTGAGCTTGTCGACGAGGACCCGGTCGGAGATGCGGATCGTCTGTTCCATGGAGCCGGAGGGGATGACGAAGGCCTGGACCAGGAAGGTCTTGAGGACGAGCGCGATGAGCACGGCCACCGTCACGAGGACGGGGATCTCGCGGAGCGCGGAGCGCTGCCGTCGCCGCTTCACCTTGCGGGCGAGCCTGCGCCGTTCGGCCCGTCCCGGCAGGGCCTGGCCGGATTCCTGTGCGGGGCTCCGGCCGGTTCCGCCGGGCGGGCGTCCCCGGCTACCCATGGGCCCCCGCCCCGTGTCCGCCGGCCGGGGCGGCCGGTACGGCGTCGAAGGCGCCGGTCTCGGCCACTGTGGACCAGCGGGCGAAGGGCCAGGCGATCCAGTCGGCGCGCCCGATGACCTTGTCGACGGGGACCATGCCGCCGCCGGGGTTGCCGAGGTGGTCGCGGGAGTCGCTGGACTGGCTGCGGTGGTCGCCCATGACCCAGAGCCTGTCCTGCGGGACGACGATGTCGAAGGGCACGCTGGACGGCTGGTCGCCGGGCATCACGTAACGCTCCTGGACGGGGACGCCGTTGACGGTGAGCCGGCTGTCCTTGTCGCAGCAGACCACCCGGTCGCCGCCGATGCCGACGACCCGCTTCACGAAGTCGGTCTCGTCGGGTTCGGCGAGGCCGAGGGCGGCGGCGCCGTCGTGGAGGAGGCCGGTGACGGGGTTGCCCGGGGGCTCTTCCTGTACGAAGGAGCCGGTGCCGTCGAAGACGACGACGTCGCCTCGCCGGGGCTCACTGCCGAAACGGTACGCCACCTTGTTGACCAGGATGCGGTCGCCGACCTGGAGGGTCGGTTCCATGGATCCGCTGGGGATCAGGAAGGGCTGCAGTACGAAGTGGCTCAGGAGGAGCAGGAAGGCCACGCAGGCGCCGCCGCCGAAGGCCGTGCGCCGCCAGGACACCGGGGTCCTGGAATCCTCGGGAACGCGCGCGGAGCGCGACCCTTCCTCCGTGCCGGACGAATCCGTGCCGGAAGAGGGGTCGCGCTCCGTGTGCTGTGCTTCGGTGTCCATCGGTGGCAGAGCCTATCCGGCCTGCCTGTCCGAGGGCTCGTAAGCGTCGAGCGTGCCGGGAGCCGAAGCTCAGCGGTCGCGCTTCTCCTTGATCTTGGCAGCCTTGCCGCGCAGCTCGCGCAGGTAGTAGAGCTTGGCGCGACGGACGTCACCGCGGGTGACGAGCTCGATCTTCTCGAAGATCGGGCTGTTCACCGGGAAGGTGCGCTCGACGCCGACGGAGAACGAGACCTTGCGGACCGTGAAGGTCTCGCTGACGCCCGAGCCCTGGCGGCGGATGACGACACCCTTGAACTGCTGGATGCGGGAGCGGTTGCCTTCGATGACGCGCACGTGGACGTTCACGGTGTCGCCGGGGCGGAAGGCGGGGAGGTCGGAGCGGAGCGCGGCCGCGTTGACCTGGTCGAGCAGGGAGGCCATGGAGGTCTCTTTCCTCGCTGATGCCACAGGTCATCAGCGGTACGTTCGAAGGTATTCGGAAGATCGTCCGTTCCTGGCGGCGTCGTTCCCCCTGTGGCAGGGGCGCGCGCCGGACGGACGACAGCGGCCTATTCTTCCACGTCTTCGAGCCTGCGCCAAAATCGGCCGCCGGGCTCGGGCGCCCACCCCATCATCGAGAGGATCTCGCGGTCCTTCTTGTCGAAGGCCGCCGGGTCGCAGCGCTCGATGAGGTCGGGCCGGTTGGCGGCGGTGCGGCGGAAGGCCTCGTCGCGCCGCCAGCGGGCGATCTTGCCGTGGTGCCCGCTGAGGAGGACGTCGGGGATGCCCCGGCCGCGCCACTCGGGGGGCTTGGTGTAGACGGGGCCCTCCAGGAGGTTGGCCATGGCCCCGGGGGCGAAGGAGTCGTCGCGGTGGGACTCGGCGTTGCCGAGGACACCGGGCAGGAGGCGGGCGACGGCCTCGGTGACGACGAGGACGGCGGCCTCGCCGCCGGCCAGCACGTAGTCGCCGATGGAGACCTCGTAGACCGGCATCCGGGTCGCGTACTCGTCCATCACGCGGCGGTCGATGCCCTCGTAGCGGGCCGGGGTGAAGATCAGCCAGGGCCGCTCGGACAGTTCGACGGCCAGCTCCTGGGTGAAGGGGCGCCCGCTGGGGGTGGGGACGACGACGACCGGGCCGTGGGCGCCGCTCTCGTAGCCGTCGGCGAGGGTCTGGTCGAGCGCGTCGCCCCAGGGGTCGGTCTTCATGACCATGCCGGGGCCGCCGCCGTACGGGGTGTCGTCGACGGTGTTGTGCCGGTCGTACGTCCAGTCGCGCAGGTCGTGGACGTGGACGTCGAGCTGTCCGCGCGCGCGTGCCTTGCCGACGAGGGAGACGTTAAGCGGTTCGAGGTACTCGGGGAAGATCGTGACGACGTCGAGCCTCATGCCTCGTCACCCTGCTCGGCGTCGCGGCTGGAGACGATCTCGGCGCGGTCGTCGATCAGGCCGGGCGGCGGGTCGATGACGGCCCGCTGCTCCTCCAGGTCGATCTCGATGACGATCGACTCGACGAACGGGATCATCAGCTCGCTGCCGTCGGGGCACTCGACGATGAAGAGGTCCTGGGACGGCAGGTGGGAGATCTCGGTGATCCGGCCGATCTCGGTGCCGTCGGCGAGGACCACGTCGAGGTCCATGAGCTGGTGGTCGTAGTACTCGTCCTCCTCCTCGGGCATCTCCGTGGGGTCGACCTCGGCGATGAGGAGGATGTTGCGCAGGGCCTCGGCGGCGGTGCGGTCGCGGACGCCCTCGAAGCGCAGCAACAGCCTTCCGCTGTGGACCCGGCCGGTCTCGATGGTCAGCGGCCCGGCGGTGGCCGGGTCGGTGCGCAGTACGGCACCCGGGCCGAGCCTGAGTTCGGGCTCGTCCGTCCGTACCTCGACGGTGACCTCGCCCTTGATGCCGTGGGCGCGGCCGATCCGCGCGACTACCAACTGCACTGCTCCACACTCTCCTGTCACACAGCTCGTACGACGCGAACGACAACGGGCCGGGGTGGGCTCGTAAGCCCTCCCCGGCCCGTGCCGGCACAACTAAGGTGATGCTGCCGGCCTGTTCAGCGGACCTGGTCCACGTCGACGAGGTCGACCCGGATGCCACGGCCGCCGATGGCGCCCACGACGGTACGCAGCGCACGCGCGGTGCGGCCGTTGCGGCCGATCACCTTGCCGAGGTCGTCGGGGTGGACCCGGACCTCCAGCACGCGGCCACGGCGCAGGTTGCGCGAGGCGACCTGCACGTCGTCGGGGTTGTCGACAATGCCCTTCACGAGGTGCTCGAGAGCCTCCTCGAGCATGATCAGGCCTCGGTCGACTCGGTGGACGCGGCCTCGGCCTCGTCCGCCTTCTTGTCGGCCTTCTTGGCCTTCGGGGTGATGGCCTCACCCTTGTCGTCGCCGCCCTCGAGGGCCTTGGCGAACTCGTCGAACGAAGCGCGCTTGGCTTCCTTCGTCGCCGGGACGAGCAGGGCCTTCTCGGGGGCCGGGAGGCCCTTGGCCTTCTGCCAGTCGCCGGTGAGCTTCAGGATGGCGAGAACCGGCTCGGTCGGCTGGGCGCCGACGGACAGCCAGTACTGCGCACGCTCGGAGTCGACCTCGATACGCGACGGGTTGTACGTCGGGTGGTAGAGGCCGATCTCCTCGATCGCGCGACCGTCACGACGGGTGCGCGAGTCGGCGACGACGATGCGGTAGTGCGGCTGGCGGATCTTGCCGAGGCGCTTGAGCTTGATCTTGACTGCCACTGGAGTGGTGTCTCCTGGTCTTGACGTGGTTGGGCACTTTGAGATGCCACGTGGGGTTGCGGTACTCGGATGCCCGATGGACGCGTCAGCCGGAGGAGAGAGGGGTCCTGTGCGACTGTCGAGTACAGCTAGCCATTGTGCCACACACCGCGAGGTCAGCTCGCGGCGCCCACGGTCTCCGGGATACGGAAGGGCTTGCCGCAGCCGCCGCAGACGATCGGGGCCTGGGCGAGCACCGACGGGACCACGCGCACGTTCCGCCCGCAGTCGCAGACGGCCTTGACGCGCACGCCGCCGCCGGAGGAGCCGTGCCGGGCCGCCGGGCCCCGGAAGGAACGCTTGGTGTCGGCCGCCGTGGCGACCGTGTGCGCCTTGAGGGCGCGCTGGAGCCGCTCGATGGTGGGCCGGTAGCGGCGCCTCGCCTCGGGGTTGAGCGTGACCAGGGAGAAGCCACTGCTGGCGTGTGGCTCCTCGGGGTGGTCGAGGCCCATCTCCTCGGCGATCGCGAGGAATCTGCGGTTGTGGTAGCGGCCGGCGCGGGAGGTGTCGCGGACACCCCGGGCGGCGGCGATGCCGTGGACTGCCTCGTGGAGCAGTCGTTCGAAGGAGAGCTCGGCGCCGCAGGCGGACGAGGACTCTCCGATCAGGGACTCGGGCGCGGCAAGATCGGGCAGCTCGGGGTGGTGCCGCTGAATGTCGGCCCACGCCTGTGCCAGCTCTGCGGCGAGAACAGGTGGTGTCGTGCTCACGTCGCGTACAACGAGCCGATGCGCCCTCGGGTTCCATTCCGGGGCATCCCAAATATTTTGCACGTACCCGTCAGTTGCCCTTGATGTGTCGTGACGAGGGCCAGTGCGTCGATCTGCGGAGAAGCCGCGCAGGGGGCGTCAAGCTGGTGCGTAGTAGCGCATACGCCCCGGCGCGTGGCCGTGGTGCGCGCGCCCCCGGGGGAACGGTTCCCGGGCCGGGCCGGGAAGCTTTGCACGGACATTACCCGGTCCCGCGCGGGGGTGTGCCCACCACCCCCGCCCCGGCCGCTCCCCCGGGCGAATCGGTGCGGTGCGAGCACTGGACGCGGCCCGGGATGCGCAGTTCCCTGACTACGGGGGGCTGTCGTCCGAGCACGGATTGGGGCACGTTTCCATGGCACCTACGCTCGTCCCGCACCACCCCGCGCGTGACTGGGCCGAGATCCAGGAACGGATGCTGGTCCCGCTCTACGAGGCGGTGTACGAGCGCCTCGGCGTGGGCGCCGGCTCCCGGGTCCTGGGCCTCGGCTGCGGCTCGGGCCTCGCTCTGCTGATGGCGTCCGCGCGGGGTGCCGGGGTCGCCGGCGCGGACCGGGACCACGCGCGCGTGGAGCTGGCCAGGGAGCGGCTGCCGGAGGGCGTCACGGTCACCGGGGATGCGCCGGAGGCCGGTCCGTACGACGTGATCACGGCCTTCCACGCGACGGACGAGGTGCTCCCGGAGCTGCTGGCACTCACCCGTTCGGCGCAGTCGGGTGCGGCGGTCGTACTGGCCGGCTGGGGGCCGCCGGAGAGCTGTGCCACGGAGCCGGTGCTGCGGGTCGCGGAACGGCTCGCGGACCAGGACGCACGGCGGGGGTTCCGGGCCGACCTGGACGGCCTGGTGGCGGCCTCGGGGCTGCGGCCGGCGGGATCGGGGCGGGTGGCCTGCCCCTTCGGGTACGCGAGCGAGGCGAGCGCGGTACGGGGGCTGCTGTCGACGGGGGCGTACGACGAGGCGGTCGGGGCGACGGACCTCTCCCGGGTGGAGAAGGAGATCGGGGAGGCCCTCGCCCCGCATCTGCGCGCGGACGGCACGGTGTGGATGCCGAACGTCTTCCGGTACGTGGTCGCCCGGGTGCCGTAGACCGTTCCGCCGCTGTCCGGCGGCGCCCCGGCCCGCCTCCGGTCTCGCCGCCGTCGGCCGGCCCCCGGCCCGCTTCCGGTCCCGCCGCCGTCCGCCGGCCCCCGGCCCGCTTCCGGTCCCGCCGCCGTCCGCCGGCCCCCGGCCCGCTTCCGGGAGGGAGCCTCGGCCCTCGGCGGCGCCCCCGCTCCCCCGGCGCCCTCAGCCCTCCTTGCGGATGCGCGTGATGCTCGCCGCGCGATAGGCGTCGGCCTCCTCCAGGGTCTCGTTCTCCAGGAGCGCCGCGGCCAGCGCGTCCAGCTGGTCGCGGTGCTCCTGGAGCAGCCGTACGGCCTTCTCGTAGCACTCGTCGACGATCCGGCGCATCTCCGCGTCGACGGTGTCGAGGGTCGAGGGGGCCGCCGAGAGGCCGTACGCCCCCTGTGTGTCGCCCGGGATGGCGGTGAGCCGGCCCACGCGCTCGCTCATGCCCCAGCGTCCCGTCATGCCCCGGGCGATGTTGGTGACCTGCTCCAGGTCGCTCTCGGAGCCGGTGGTGACGACCCCGAACACCACCTGTTCGGCGGCCATGCCGCCGAGGGCGCCGATGATCCGGCCGCGCAGGTAGTCCTCGGTGTAGGCGTACTTGTCGGAGTCGGGGGTGGAGAGGGTGACGCCGAGGGCCCGGCCGCGCGGCACGATGGTGATCTTGCGGACCGGGTCGGCGCCGGGCTGGAGCATGCCGAGCAGGGCGTGGCCGCTCTCGTGGTACGCGGTGCGGCGGCGTTCCTCCGCGGGCATCACCAGCGGGCGTTCCGCGCCGAGCTGGACCTTCTCCAGGGCGTCGGACAGGTCGGACTGGGTGACGGCCTTCTGTTCGCGCTTGACGGCGAGCAGGGCGGCCTCGTTGGCGAGGTTGGCGAGTTCGGCGCCGGTCATGCCGGGGGTCGTCCGCGCCACCTGCTCCAGGTCGACGTTCTTGGCCAGCGGGATCTCCCGGGTGTGGATCCTGAGGATGGCCTCGCGGCCGCCCCGGTCGGGCGGGTTGACGTGGACGATCCGGTCGAAGCGGCCGGGCCGGGTGAGGGCGGGGTCCAGGACGTCGGCGCGGTTGGTGGCGGCGAGGACGATGACGCCCTCGGAGCCGGTGAAGCCGTCCATCTCGGTGAGGATCTGGTTGAGGGTCTGTTCGCGCTCGTCGTGGCCGCCCATGCCGGAGCCGCCGCCGCGGGCCCGGCCGATGGTGTCGATCTCGTCGATGAAGATGATCGCCGGGGCGACCTTGCGGGCCTCGGCGAACAGCTCGCGGACCCGGGAGGCGCCGACGCCCACGATCATCTCGATGAACTCGGACGCGGAGGCGGAGAAGAACGGCACCCCGGCCTCGCCCGCGACGGCGCGGGCGAGCAGGGTCTTCCCGGTGCCGGGCGGGCCGGCCAGCAGGACGCCGCGGGGCATCTTGGCGCCCATCTCGCGGTAGGCCTGCGGGTTCTTGAGGAAGTCCACGACGTCGTTGAGTTCGCCCGCGACCTCGTCGATGCCGGCGACGTCGGCGAAGGTGGTGCGCTGTCCGCCCTCCAGTTCCACGGGTTTGGGCGGAGTCTTGCGGCCGAGCATGCCGCCCGCGCCGCCCATGCCCGCGCTCATCCGGCGGGCGATGAACACCCACAGGACGACGAGCAGCAGCATCGGGGCGAGCGAGATGAGGAGGTTGGCGAGGAAGCTGCGTTCCTGGACGACGGGTTCGGCGGTGACGATGACGTTCTGCTTGGTGAGCTGCGCCCACAGTCCGTCGTCGGCGAAGGCCGGCCGCTGGGTCTTGAACTTGGTGTAGTCGCCGTCGCCGTCGGGGACGGGCTGCTTGTTCTTCAGCTGCCCCTGGATCGCGTCGCCCTTGGAGTAGATCTTGGTGACGTTCCCGGCCGCGACCTGCTTGTCGAACTCGGTGTACGAGATCGTCGGCTCGTCGCCCTTGTTGAAGAACGACAGGACGATGTTGGCGATCAGGTAGACGACGAGCGCGGTGAGGATGAGGCTGCCCCAGCCTCCCGGCATCCGCTTCTTCGGCGAGGGGGGCGGCGGGGCCCCTTCCGAGCGCCAGGGCTGGTCGGTCCGGTCGCGCGGGGGTACGGGGTTGGCCACGTGGCTCTCCTCGGGGCGGCTGTGGCCCCAGTATCGGAGAGCGGGACGAACCCGGCATCGCGGGCGGTCCGCAGGGGTGAAAAGGGGCCCGGGGCGGTTTCGTACCGCCCCGGGCCCCTTCTCGTACGAGCCGTCAGCCCATGAACTTCTTGAACTCCTCCGGGAGCTCGAAGTCCTTCGGCGTCTGTCCCGGCGCGGGCAGGCCGAAGGCGCCGCCCTGCTGCGCCTGGTCGCGGCGCTCGGCGGCGGCCTGCTCCTCGGCCTTCCGCTTCATCGGGTTGCCGCTCTTGCGCTTGCCCTTGGCCTGCTTGACCTGCTTCTTCTGCCGGCCGGGGCCGCCGCCCATGCCGGGCATGCCCGGCATGCCGGGGAGGCCGCCGCCCTGCGCCATGCGCGACATCATCTTGCGGGCCTCGAAGAACCGCTCGACCAGGCTCTTCACGGCGCTGACCTCGACGCCCGAACCCTTGGCGATACGGGCACGGCGGGAGCCGTTGATGATGGTCGGGTCCTGGCGCTCGGCCGGGGTCATCGACTTGATGACGGCGGCCGTGCGGTCGACGTCCCGCTCGTCGATGTTGGCGATCTGCTCCTTCATCTGCCCCATGCCGGGGAGCATGCCGAGCAGCTTGCTGATGGAGCCCATCTTGCGGACCTGCTCCATCTGCGCCAGGAAGTCGTCGAGGGTGAAGTCCTCGCCCTTCTTCGAGGCGAGCTTCGAGGCCATCTTGGCGGCCTCTTCCTCGTTGAAGGTCTGCTGCGCCTTCTCGATGAGGGAGAGCATGTCGCCCATGCCGAGGATGCGGGACGCCATGCGGTCCGGGTGGAACGCGTCGAACTCGTCCAGCTTCTCGCCGTTGGAGGCGAACATGATCTGCTTGCCGGTGACGTGCGCGATGGAGAGCGCGGCACCACCGCGGGCGTCGCCGTCGAGCTTGGAGAGGACGACGCCGTCGAAGCCGACGCCGTCGCGGAAGGCCTCGGCGGTGTTGACCGCGTCCTGGCCGATCATGGCGTCGACGACGAAGAGGACCTCGTCGGGCGAGGTGGCGTCGCGGATGTCCGCGGCCTGCTGCATCAGCTCCTGGTCGATGCCGAGGCGGCCGGCGGTGTCGACGATGACCACGTCGTACATCTTGGTCCGCGCGTACTCGATGGAGTCCTTGGCGACCTGGACCGGGTCGCCGACGCCGTTGCCGGGCTGGGGGCCGTAGAAGGCCACGCCCGCGCGCTCGGCGACGACGCCGAGCTGGGTGACGGCGTTGGGGCGCTGGAGGTCGCAGGCGACGAGCAGCGGGGAGTGGCCCTGGCCCTTGAGCCAGAGGCCGAGCTTTCCGGCGAGGGTGGTCTTACCGGCACCCTGGAGGCCGGCGAGCATGATCACGGTGGGGCCGGACTTGGCGAAGCGCAGGCGGCGGGTCTCGCCGCCGAGGATGCCGACGAGCTCCTCGTTGACGATCTTGATGACCTGTTGGGCCGGGTTCAGGGCCTGCGAGACCTCGATGCCGAGGGCGCGTTCCTTGACCTGCTTGATGAAGGACCGGACGACCGGCAGGGCGACATCCGCTTCGAGCAGCGCGATACGGATTTCGCGCGCGGTGGCGTCGATGTCCGCCTCGGACAGACGGCCCTTGCCGCGGAGGTTCTTGAAGGTCGCTGCAAGGCGGTCGGAGAGGGTATCGAACACGGCGGTCGCGGATCCTCGGTGTCGGGGGCGGTCGGACTGCCCTCCAGGGTATCGGGCCGCTCGAAGTGTGTGCCCCCGCCCGCCGAATCCGGGCGCGCGGGAACGGTCGGATCAGGGGTTCGGGGGTCAGAGGTTCGGGGCTTCAGGGCTCACCGCAGCGCCTCCTCCAGGGCCCTCGCCAGGTCGATCGCCTCCTCGTCCGGGAGGGGGGAGCCGTCCGGGCGGGTCACGTACAGGGTGTCGACGGCGTTCGCGCCCAGTGTGGAGACGTGGGCGCTGCGGACGCGTACCTCGGCGCCCTCCAGGGCTCGGCCGATGCGGTGGAGGAGGCCGGGGGCGTCCTGGGCGCGGACCTCGATGACCGAGGCGCGGTGGGAGGCGGCGGGGGCGACGGTGACGCGGGGCGGTGGGGCCGTGAGGCCCCGGCGGCGCGGGTAGGCGGCTTCGCGTTCGGCGAGGCGGGCGGGGATGTCGAGGGTGCCGTCGAGGGCGCGGACGAGGTCGGTGCGGAGCCGGGCGGCCTCGGGCAGGGAGCCGTATTCGGCGGCGACCCGCCAGTCGAGGACGAGGACGGGGCGGGTGCCGAGTTCGCTGGGGAGGTCGACGGCGCGGAGGTCGGCGGCGCGGACGGTGAGCCGGTGGAGGGCGAGGACGCCGGCGACGGCGGGCAGGACGCCGGGCCGTTCGGGGAGGGCGATGACGAGTTCGACGCCGACGGGTTCGGCGCCGTCCGGGTCGGCGGGGCCGGGTTCGGCGGGCGGTTCGGTGCGGGCGTGGAGGGCGAGGACGGGTTCGCCGGTGCGGAGGGCCTCGACGGCGAGGCGTTCCTGTTCGGCGCTGGGGGCGGCGGCCTCGGGGTCGGGCGGCTCCTCCCCCGTGAGGACGCCCGCGACGCGTTTGACGAGGTCGTCGACGAGCAGGGCGCGCCAGCCGGACCAGGCGGCGGGTCCGGTGGCGAGCGCGTCGGCCTCGGTGAGGGCGTGCAGGAGTTCCAGGGTGCCGACGGTGCCGACGGCGGTGGCGACGGAGTGGACGGTGGCGGGGTCGTCGAGGTCGCGCCGGGTGGCGGTCTCGACGAGGAGGAGGTGGTGGCGGACGACGGTGGCGAGGGTGGCGGCGTCGGTGCGGTCGAAGCCGATGCGTGCCGCGAGGTCGCGGGCGATGGTCTCGCCGGCGACGGAGTGGTCGCCGGGCCAGCCCTTGCCGATGTCGTGGAGGAGGGCGGCGACGAGGAGGAGGTCGGGGCGGCCGACGCGGCGGGTGAGGGCGGCGGCGCGTACGGCTGTCTCGACGAGGTGGCGGTCGACGGTCCAGGTGTGGACGGGGTTGCGCTGGGGGCGGCAGCGGACGCGTTCCCAGTCGGGGAGGAGGCGGGTGACGAGGCCTTCGGCTTCGAGGGCCTCCCAGACGGGGACGGTGGCCTCGCCCGCGCCGAGGAGGGTGACGAGTTCCTCGCGGGCCTCGGCGGGCCAGGGCACGGGGAGGGGTCTGGCGGTGGCGGCGAGGCGGCGTACGGCGTGGAGGGAGAGGGGCAGGGCGGACTGGGCGGCCGCGGCGGCGGCCCTGAGCGGGAGGACGGGGTCGCGTTCGGGGCGGGCGGCGCGGGCGAGGACGACCTCGCCGTCCATCTCGACGACTCCTTCGGCGAGCGGGGTGCGTTCGACGGGTGGTTTCCCGGCGCCGGACCGGCCGCTGAGGAGGGCGCGCAGCCGGGGCCGGGCGGAGCGGGCCTTGAGGACGCGGTTGACCTCGCGCCAGGTGACGTCGGTGGCGTACGCGATGGTCCGGGCGGCTTCGTAGACCTCGCGGAGGAGGGTGTCGGCGTCGAGGAGGCCGAGTTCGGCGGCGACGGCGTCCTGTTCCTGGAGGGCGAGCCGGTCGGTGGCGCGGCCGGTGGTGAGGTGGAGGGCGTCGCGGACGTCGAGGAGGCGGCGGCGGGCGGCGTCGAGGCCTTCGCGGGGGGCGTCGGCGAGCCAGGAGGCGGCGACGGCGCGGAGGGCCTGGGCGTCGCGGAGGCCGCCGCGGGCCTCTTTGAGGTCGGGTTCGAGAAGGTACTGGAGCTCGCCGGTGCGTTCGGCGCGTTCGCGGCAGAGGGCGTCGAGTTCGGGGAGGCGTCCGGGGGCCTGGTTGCGCCAGTCGGCGAGGACGGTGGTGCGCAGCGCGGTGACGAGTCCGTGGTCTCCGGCGACGGGGCGGGCGTCGAGGAGTCCGAGGTGGACCTTGAGGTCGTCGGAGGCGGTGGCGCGGGCTTCGGCGGGGGTGCGGACGGAGTGGTCGAGGGCGAGTCCGAGGTCCCAGACGGGGTACCAGAGCCGGTCGGCGAGGGCTGCGACGGCGGTCTTGTCGGCGCTGCCGTCGTGGAGCAGGAGGAGGTCGAGGTCGCTGCGGGGGGAGAGTTCGGCGCGGCCGTAGCCGCCGACGGCGACGAGGGCGGTGCCTCGGGGTGGTGCGGCGGCGGCGAAGAGGCCGGCCAGCCAGGTGTCGGTGAGGCGGGCGAGGGCGGCGCGGCGCGGCGGCCCGGACCGCTCCTTCTCGTGGAGGAGGAGCAGTCGGGCCGCCGCGTATCCGCCGGGTCCCGGCTCTTCGGTCTCTTCGCTGACTTCGAGGCTCGTCACCCGGCGGCTCCTTCGTGTGCGCTTACAGTGCGTCCGGACCGCGTTCGCCGGTGCGGACCCGTACGGCGGTCTCGACCGGCACGCTCCACACCTTGCCGTCTCCGATCTTGCCGGTTCGGGCGGCCTTGACGACGACGTCGATGAGCTGTTCGGCGTCCTCGTCCTCGACGAGGACCTCGATGCGGATCTTGGGGACCAGGTCGACGGTGTACTCGGCGCCCCGGTAGACCTCGGTGTGGCCGCGCTGGCGGCCGTAGCCGCTGGCTTCGGTGACGGTGAGGCCGTGGACGCCGAACGCCTGGAGGGCCTCCTTGATCTCGTCGAGCCGGTGCGGCTTCACGACCGCGGTGATGAGCTTCATGCGTCCACCTTCTTGTTCTCGCTCGGGGCGGGCGTGGCCGCGGAGGTACCGCGTCCTGTGATGCCGCCGCCGGCTCCGCTGAAGTCGTACGCGGTCTCGGCGTGCTCGACCTGGTCGATGCCGGAGACCTCGTCGTCCTCGGTGACCCTCATGCCCATGGTCCTGTCGATGATCAGGGCGAGGATCGCGGAGGCGATCAGAGAGTAGGCGAGGACGGCGAGGACGCCGACGGCCTGCTTGCCGAGCTGGTCGAGGCCGCCGCCGTAGAAGAGGCCCTTGGCGTCGGACTGGACGCCGCCGGTGGCGAAGAGGCCGACGAGGAGGGAGCCGATGACGCCGCCGACGAGGTGGACGCCGACGACGTCGAGGGAGTCGTCGTAGCCGAACCTGTACTTGAGGCCGACGGCCATGGCGCAGAGGAGGCCGGCGACGGCGCCGACGGCGATCGCGCCGAGGGGGCTGACGGCGCCGCCGGACGGGGTGATGGCGACGAGGCCGGCGACGGCGCCGGAGGCTGCGCCGAGGGTGGTGAAGGCGCCGTGGCGGATCTTCTCGTAGGCGAGCCAGGCGAGCATGGCGGCGGCGGTGGCGACCTGGGTGTTGACGAACATCACGGCGCCGACGCCGTCGTCGTTGCCGAGCCAGGAGCCGGCGTTGAAGCCGAACCAGCCGAACCAGAGGAGGCCGGCGCCGAGCATGACGAGCGGGAGGCTGTGGGGGCGCATCGGGTCCTTCTTGAAGCCGACGCGCTTGCCGATGACGAGGATGACGCCGAGGGCGGCGGCGCCGGCGTTGATGTGGACGGCGGTGCCGCCGGCGAAGTCGATGACGCCCATGTCGAAGAGCCAGCCGCCGGAGCCCCAGACCCAGTGGGCGACGGGGAAGTAGACGATCGTGACCCAGAGGGTGATGAAGAGGGCCCAGGCGGTGAACTTGACGCGGTCGGCGAGGGCGCCGCTGATGAGGGCGGGGGTGATGATCGCGAACATCAGCTGGAAGACGGCGAAGACGTACACCGGGATGGTGTAGCCGTCCCAGAGTTCGGTGATGCCGATGCCGCTGAGTCCGACGTAGTCGGAGGACCAGCCGACGATCGAGCCGATGTCGGTGCCGAAGGCGACGCTGAAGCCGAAGAGGACCCAGAGGATCGTGACGATCCCGAGGCTGATGAAGCTCATCATCAGCATGTTCAGGGTGGACTTGACGCGGACCATGCCTCCGTAGAAGAAGGCGAGTGCCGGGGTCATCAGCATGACCAGGGCGGAGCAGATGAGCATGAACCCGGTGTTGGCGGCGGACAGCTCGGGGGCGTCTGCTGCCAGGGTCGTGATGGCTGGTGCCATCGGCGTCTCCTCGTCGTCGGATGCGGCCTGTGCGGGGCGTGGCCGGGGAGCGGCTCGGCCATGAGGGGTGGCCGGTTATGGGCCAGAGATTCGCGCAGCGCGGTTTCCGCCGATGCCGCTCGATGTTTCGGAGCGGTGACGAAGGGGTGGGGCGTGTTACGCGACCGTGAACGGCCGTGTCGTTCCGGGGCGCGGCCCGTTCCCCGCGCGCGGGAATGAGGACCGGCCGCGCCGGGCGTCCGTGTGACCTTGCGGCGGGGGAGCCGAGTCGGGCAGTACGGGACGTTCGGCGCGGCCGGAGTGCGGGGCGCGCGGATGCCGGGGCGGGTCAGACCGCTTCGGCGGCCTCGGGCAGCAGCTGGGTGAGGCGGTCGGTGAGCTGGAGGACGTCGGCGACGTCGCCGAAGTTGCGGGCGGCGTGGTCGACGGTCTTGCGGAGGCGGGTGTTGACCCGCTCGGAGCGGATGCTGCGGGCGACTCCGAGGGCCTTCTCGGCGAGGACGACG
This sequence comes from Streptomyces sp. P9-A4, assembly GCF_036634195.1. Classification (NCBI taxonomy): domain Bacteria; kingdom Bacillati; phylum Actinomycetota; class Actinomycetes; order Kitasatosporales; family Streptomycetaceae; genus Streptomyces; species Streptomyces sp. P9-A4. The sequence goes on along the minus strand of NZ_JAZIFY010000001.1, from coordinate 5,500,512 downwards.
GACTGTTCCGGTTCGCGCTTGAGGAGGTGGACGGTGGCCATGCCGATGAGGTTGAGGGCGTACGACCGCTGGTGGTCGGTGTCCTTCTCGAAGAGCTCGACGGCCCGTTCCATGACGGGTTCGGCGAGTGAGGCGTAGGTCGGGGAGCGTCCGGCGACGTAGGCGAGGTCGCGGTAGGAGTGGGAGTTCTCGCCGTTGAGTTCGGCTTCGGAGAAGAAGCCGATCCAGTCGGGCTCGGGTTCGCCGTCGATGCCGACGTCGGCGAAGGTGTCCTCGGCCATCCGGACGGCCCGCTTGCACTTGGAGGGCTGGCCCATGTTGGCGTAGGCGCGGGCCTCCATCGCATACAGCATGGCCTGGGTGCGGGCGGTGGCGCAGTCCCGACTGCCGTACTGGGCGAGGTGGATGAGTTCGAGGGCGTCGTCGGGCCGGCCGAGGTGGATCATCTGGCGGCTCATCGAGGACAGGATGTACGAGCCGAGGGGCTTGTCGCCGGCTTCCTTGGCGGCGTGCAGGGCGAGCACGAAGTACTTCTGGGCGGTGGGCTGGAGGCCCACGTCGTAGCTCATCCAGCCGGCGAGTTCGGCGAGTTCGGCGGCGCAGGTGAAGAGGCGTTTGGCGGTGGCGGCGGGCTGGGGTTCCTGGAGGAGGTCGGTGACCTCGTGGAGCTGGCCGACGACGGCCTTGCGCCGGAGTCCGCCGCCGCACTGGGCGTCCCATTTGCGGAACATGGCGGTGGTGGACTCCAGGAGGTCGAGTTCGATCTCGGAGAGCCGGTTGGGGCGGCGGGCGTCGGCGAGGGTGTCGGGGCGCTCGATGTCGCCGGCGGGGGTGGGGACGAGCCAGCGCTGCATAGGTTCGATGAGGGAGGGTCCGGCGGCGAGCGCGAGCGAGGAGCCGAGGAAGCCCCGGCGGGCGAGCATGAGGTCGCTGCGGGAGAACTCGCTGAGCAGGGTGACCGTCTGGGGGCCGGCCCAGGGCAGGTCGACGCCGGAGACGGACGGCGACTGGTGGGCGATGCGCAGGCCGAGGTCCTCGATGGCGACGACGGAGCCGAAGCGTTCGGAGAACAGCTCGGAGAGGATGCGCGGGATGGGCTCGCGGGGCTGTTCGCCGTCGAGCCAGCGGCGTACGCGGGAGGTGTCCGTGGAGATGTGGTGCGCGCCCATCTGGCGTGCCCGGCGGTTCACTTGGCGCGCGAGTTCGCCCTTGGACCACCCGCTGCGCACGAACCACGAGCCCAGCTGCTCGTTCGGGCGCTTGCCGGCAGTCGTACCGTCTGCGCCGTTGTCGCCCACTGGAACGCCCCCATCCACCTGATTGCCTGTCGTGCGAACCCCTATCAGAATGCCGTGTCTCGCGGCACCCGTCCGGCGTTCGCTCTCCTTCGAACTGGAAACCGGGTTGCCTCCGGCATACCCGCGTGCGCAAGTGGCCCCGGGGGTTGAAGTACCGAAAGTAATCCTACGATCACCCCTCCACGAGGGCCTTTCGAGAAACGCCACCATTCGCCACCCCTTCGAATGAACTCGCCTGCGGTGGAACGCGATTCACTTGACATGCGACGAACCGGAGTCGGCGCACGGATGCGCGAAGAGGCGTGCGCGGCGGCCCGCACCACCCCGTGCGCGACCGTGCGCCAACCGACGGCGACGGACCGTGACGAAAGCTGACGACGGTGCTCCGGGTCGTAACCACCGGCGCGCTCGACCCGTTGGAGGGGACATGGGTTTCACGATCGGCATTCGTGAGATGCGGTCCGGCGCACGCCGCCGCGTACGCACCACGGAGTGCACCGCGGTGGCCGAGTACACAGGGCTGTGGGGCTGGGACGTGGTGCCGGGGACGCGGGCCGTCGCCGGCCGGTGCTCCTGCGGCGATCCGGCGTGTACGGCTCCGGGGGCGCACCCGCTCTCCTTCGCGGAACCGGTTCCGGCCGGCGCCGGTCTGGACGACGCGGCCAAGGCCTGGTCGGAGTATCCGGGCGCGGCGCTGATGCTGCCGGTGGGCAGGTCCTTCGACGTGATCGAGGTCGCCGAGGCGGCGGGCCGGCGGGCGCTCGTGCGCCTGGAGCGCATGGGGCTGCCGCTCGGTCCGGTGTGCGCGACACCGACGGGCCGCGCGCGGTTCTTCGTGGCGCCGGGGGCGGCGGCCGAACTGCCGCGGCTGCTGTACCGGATGGGCTGGGACGACGCGGATCTGGATCTGCACGGTCTGGGGCCCGGCGGTCACATCACCGCTCCCCCGTCGGATCTCGGCGGTCTCGGGCCGGTGCGCTGGCTGCGCCCGCCGACCCTGGACACGGCGGGGTCGCCGCCGCAGGCACGACTGCTGCTCGGCACCCTGGCGTACATCTGCCATCGGACGCGCTACTGAGCGCACGGCATGCGTGAGGGACCCCGGCCCGCACGGCATCCGTGAAGCCCCCGCCGCGCACGGCATGCGTGAGGGCCCCCGCCGGAGGTCGGCGGGGGCCCTCACGCGGCTGAGCGGGGACGGCGGTCAGTCGCCGATCAGGGCGTCGACGAAGGCGCCGGGCTCGAAGGGGGCCAGGTCGTCCGGGCCCTCGCCCAGGCCGACCAGCTTGACCGGTACGCCCAGCTCGCGCTGGACGGCGACGACGATGCCGCCCTTGGCGGTGCCGTCGAGCTTGGTCAGGACGATGCCGGTGATGTCGACGACCTCGGCGAAGACCCGGGCCTGGATCAGACCGTTCTGGCCGGTGGTGGCGTCGAGGACGAGGAGGATCTCGTCGAGCGGGCCGTGCTTCTCGACGACGCGCTTGACCTTGCCGAGCTCGTCCATGAGGCCGGTCTTGGTGTGGAGCCGGCCGGCGGTGTCGATGAGGACGACGTCGGCGCCCTCCGCGATGCCCTCCTTGACGGCGTCGTAGGCGATCGACGCCGGGTCGCCGCCCTCCGGGCCGCGGACGGTGCGGGCGCCGACGCGCTCGCCCCAGGTCTGGAGCTGGTCGGCGGCGGCGGCACGGAAGGTGTCGGCCGCGCCGAGGACGACGGACTTGCCGTCGGCGACGAGGACGCGGGCGAGCTTGCCCGTGGTGGTGGTCTTGCCGGTGCCGTTGACGCCGACGACCATGACCACGCCGGGCACGTCCGCGGGGCTCTCGGTGTGCACCGTGCGGTCGAGGTCGGGGCCGAGCAGGGCGACCAGCTCCTCGCGGAGCAGCGCGCGCAGCTCCTCCGGGGTGCGGGTGCCGAGCACGCGGACCCGCTCGCGCAGCCGCTCGACGAGCTCCTGGGTGGGGGCGACGCCGACGTCGGCGGTGAGGAGGGTCTCCTCGATCTCCTCCCAGGTGTCCTCGTCGAGGTGCTCGCGGGACAGGAGCGTCAGGAGCCCCTTGCCGAGCGAGTTCTGGGAGCGGGCGAGCCGGGCCCGGAGCCGTACGAGACGGCCGGCGGTGGGCTCGGGCACCTCGATCTCGGGTGCCGCCGGCTCGGCGACGACGGGGTCCTCGACGGCGGCCGGCGTCTCGGCGGCCTCCTCGGCGGGGAGCTGGACCTCCTCGACCGTGCGGCGTGGTTCCTCCCGCGGCGTCTCCGCCTCCTCGCCGACGTGCGGTTCGGCGGGCGGAGCGGTGATGGTCGGCGTGGTGGACGGCGGCTCGGCGGGCGGCAGCTGCTTCTTCTTGCGGCCGCTGATCACGAGCCCGCTCGTCACGGCGACCGCGACGACCAGAGCGATGACTACAGCAAGGATGAGTTCCATAACCTGACCAGTATCGGCCAAGAAGCGACCGGAGACGGAGCACGTACGCTGGATGGGTCCCCCCACATCTGCACGGAGTACCCCCATGCCCCACGCCTCCGAAGCCGAAGGCGCGACGCTCGACGGCGCCGTGGAGACCCGCGGTCTCGAGCCCGTCCCCGACGCCGAGCGGACCGGCCGGGTCCGCGAGCTCTTCCCGACCTGGGTCGCCGCGAACATCAGCGTGCTGCTGCTCACGATGGGCGCCGGTCTCATCGTCTTCAACGGTCTGAACTTCTGGCAGGTGCTGGCCGTGGCGGTCGCCGCGCCCGTCCTCTCGTACGGGATCGTCGGGCTGATCTCGATCGCGGGGAAGCGCGGCGGGGCGCCCGGGATGGCGCTGTCGCGGGCCGTGTTCGGTCAGCGGGGAAACCTCTTCCCGGGTGCGCTGATCTGGGTGGCCCGGTGGGGCTGGGAGACCATCAACGCGGTGACCGGCGCGTACGCGGTGCTGACCGTGCTGGACCTGCTCTTCGGCGTGAAGTCGAACACGCTGCTCATCGTGGTGACCCTGCTGCTCTTCGTCACCTGCACCTTCCTGGTGTCGGGGCTCGGGATCAACGCGCTGCGGGTGTGCAGCAAGTGGTCCACGTACGTCTTCGGTGCCTTCTCGGTGCTCGTGCTGGTGTATCTGGTGGCGAACACGGACTGGTCGGCGGTCTTCGGCAGGCCGGCCGGTTCGACGGCGATGATGGTCGCGGGGATCGGCACGATCGCCGCGGGCGGCATCAGCTGGGTGCCCTCGGGCCCGGACTTCACCCGCTATCTGCCTCGTACGGCCTCGTCGCGGGCGATGGTCGGCACGACGGTCGGCGGCGCCGGGATCGTGGTCCTGCCGATGGTGCTGATGGGCGCGGTGATGGCGGTGTCGACGCCGGACCTGGCCTCGGCGCAGGACCCGGTCTCGTTCATCGGTGAGCTGCTGCCGATGTGGATCTCGGTGCCGTACCTGGTGATCGCCCTGCTCGGGATGCTGCTGATCAACTCGATGTCGATGTACTCGGCCGGGTTCACCGCGCAGACCCTCGGGATCAAGGTGCCGCGTGCGGCGGCGGTCAGTGTGAACGCGGTGATCAGCCTGGTCTTCGGCTTCCTGCTGATGGTGGTGGCGACCAGCTTCATCGGTTCGTTCATCTCCTTCCTGACGCTGCTCGCGGTGGCGTTCTCGGCGTGGATCGGGGTCTTCGGCGTGGACATGCTGCGCCGGCGGTCGTACGACGCGGTGGCGCTGATGGACACCACGCGGACCAGCGCGTACTGGTACCGGGGCGGTTTCGCCTGGCAGGCGATGACGGCGTGGGCGGTGGCGCTGCTCATGGGTCTGCTGTTCACGAAGGTCGACTGGTTCGCGGGGCCGCTGGCCTCGTCCTGGATCGGTGAGAACGGGCTGGGCTGGGCGGCGACGATCGTGGTGGCGGGCGGGCTGTACGCCGTGCTGCCGCGGACGCCCGTGAAGGCGGCGGTGGAGCCCGCCGGGGTGCGCGAGACCGTTTCCATCTGACGCTGCGTCAGATAACGTCCCCCTTCGCCGCTATCCCACCCGCGGAGGGGGACTTCCCATGCCGTTCAGCGTCGTACGGTTCAACCTCGTCGATCCCCGCGCGACCCCCGAATCCCTCTCCGCCCGCTACCGGGCCGCCGTCGAGATGGCCGCGTACGCCGACGGGCACGGGGTCGACACCGTGCAGACCGAGGAGCACCACGGGGTCGAGAACAACTGGCTGCCCTCCCCCTTCGCCTTCGCGGGCGCGGTCTTCGGGGCCACGGAACGGATCGCGGTCACCGTCTCGGCGATCATCGGCCCGCTGCACGATCCGCTGCGGCTGGCCGAGGACATCGCGGTCCTGGACCTGCTGAGCGGGGGCCGCCTGGTGACGGTGGCGGGCATCGGGTACCGGCCGGAGGAGTACGAGGAGCGCGGGGTCGACTGGGGGCGGCGCGGCAAGCTCCAGGACCTGCTGCTGGAGACCCTGCTCACGGCGTGGACCGGGGAGCCGTTCACCTATCAGGGCCGTACGGTACGGGTCACCCCGCGGCCCTTCACCCAGCCTCATCCGATGCTGCTGGTCGGGGGGTCGTCGCGGGCGGCGGCGCGGCGGGCGGCGCGGCTGGGGCTGCCGTTCTTCCCCAGCGCGCATCTGCCGGAGCTGGAGACGTACTACCGGGAGCGGTGCGCGGAGTACGGCACGGAGGGCTGGACGATGATGCCCGCCGAGGAGACCCCGCTGCTGCATCTGTCGGAGGACCCGGACCGGACCTGGGCGGAGTACGGGGAGCACTTCCTGCACGAGGCGCGGACGTACGCCTCCTGGCAGTCGAAGGACATCCGTTCGGCGGTCCGGTCGACGGCGACGACGGTGGCCGAGCTGCGCGCGGAGGGCGTCTACCGGGTCGTCACCCCGCAGGAGTGCGCGGCGCTCGGTCTGGAGAGCCTCGTGCTGCATCCGCTGTGCGGCGGGATGCCGGTGGAGGAGGGGTGGCGGAGCCTGCGGCTGTTCTGCGACGAGGTGCTGCCTCGGCTGGGGGCCTGAGCGGCGCGGCGCGGGGCGTGGGACCCGTACGACGGTGGACTGCCCCGGCGCGAGGCACGGGGGTCTCGGGCCGGGGCGGTTCCGTGGGTGAGGAGAGGGGCAGCGGGGATCAGCCCATCTCCTCCAACGCCTTGCCCTTGGTCTCCTTGACGTACCTGAGCACGAAGGGGATCGAGAGCACGGCGAAGACCGCGTAGATGATGTAGGTGCCGGAGAGGTTCCACTCCGCGAGGGACGGGAAGCTGGCGGTGATGGCCCAGTTGGCGATCCACTGGGCGGAGGCGGCGACGCCGAGGGCGGCGGCGCGGATCTTGTTGGGGAACATCTCGCCGAGGAAGACCCAGACCACCACGCCCCACGAGAGGGCGAAGAAGAGCACGAAGACATGGGCGGCGACGAGCGCCACGACGCCCTGGGTCTCGGGGAGCTTGCCGTCGACGAGGTCGGCGGAGAAGGCCCAGGCCTCGAAGGCGAGGGCGATCGCCATGCCGAAGGAGCCGACGAGGGCGAGCGGTTTGCGGCCGACCCGGTCGACCAGGACCATCGCGATCACGGTGCCGATGATGTTGATGATCGACGTGGTGAACGAGTAGAAGAACGAGCTGGACGGGTCGATGCCGACGGACTGCCAGAGCGTCGCGGAGTAGTAGAAGGCGACGTTGATGCCGACGAGCTGCTGGAAGACGGAGAGTCCGATGCCGACCCAGACGATGGGCAGCAGCCGGAAGCGGCTGCCGGTCACGAGCAGGTCCTTGAAGGTGGACTTGTGCTCGCTGCGCATGGCCCGGTCGATCTCGGCGACGCGCCGGTCGAGGTCGATGCCCTCGCCCTCGACCTCGGCGAGGACCTCCTTGGCCCGCGCGGTCCTGCCGACGGAGATGAGGAAGCGGGGGGACTCGGGGATGGCGAGGGAGAGCATGCCGTAGAGGAACGCGGGGACGACCATCACCCCGAGCATCCACTGCCAGGCCTCCAGGCCGCCGATCTTGCCGCGCTGGTCGCCGTCGGCGAGCTGGAGGATGCCGTAGTTGACGAGCTGGGAGATGGCGATGCCGATGACGATCGCGGCCTGCTGGAAGGAGCCGAGGCGGCCCCGGTAGGCGGCGGGGGCGACTTCGGCGATGTACGCGGGGCCGATGACGGAGGCCATGCCGATGGCGAAGCCGCCGACGATCCGCCAGAAGGCCAGGTCCCAGAGGGCGAAGGGCAGCGCGGAGCCCACCGCGCTGATGGCGAAGAGCACGGCGGAGATCTGCATGCAGCGGATGCGGCCGATGCGGTCGGCGATCCGGCCGGCGGTGGCGGCACCGATGGCGCAGCCGATCAGGGCGATGGCGATGACCTGCGCGAGGGTGCCGGAGCCGATGTCGTAGCGGTCCCGGATCGCCTCGACGGCGCCGTTGATGACGGAGCTGTCGTATCCGAAGAGGAAGCCGCCCATCGCGGCGGAGGCCGTGATGAAGATGACGTGGCCGAGGTGGTCCGGGTGAGCGGCTCGGCCTTCGGAAGGCGGCGGCGTGGGCGCCTGCGCGGTGCTGGTCACATGGACTCCATCGGTGGGGGGAGAGCCCTTCCAGTGGCGCACAACTTCACGCCGCCCACCACGTGAAGGTAAAAGCAACGTTGCAGAGACTATGCGTTCATGTTTCGAAGTCAAGACGCAATGTCGTATGACTTTATAAGCACGCAGCTGCTTCTTGAGTTCAGAACTTGAACACTTGGTCAGCGCAGCCGCTGGCTGATCACCTTCGAGACGCCGTCGCCCTGCATGGACACCCCGTACAGCGCGTCCGCGACCTCCATCGTCCGCTTCTGGTGGGTGATCACGATCAGCTGCGAGGACTCCTGGAGCTCCCGCATGATCCGGATCAGCCGCTGGAGGTTGGTGTCGTCGAGCGCCGCCTCGACCTCGTCCATCACATAGAACGGGCTGGGCCGCGCCTTGAAGATCGAGACGAGCAGCGCCACGGCGGTCAGCGAGCGCTCGCCGCCGGAGAGCAGCGAGAGCCGCTTGACCTTCTTGCCCGGCGGTCGGGCCTCCACCTCGACGCCGGTGGTCAGCATGTTGTCCGGGTCCGTGAGGATCAGCCGTCCCTCGCCGCCCGGGAAGAGCCGGGAGAACACGCCCTCGAACTCGCGGGCCGTGTCCCGGTACGCCTCGGTGAAGACCTGCTCGACCCTCAGGTCGACCTCCTTCACGACCTGAAGCAGGTCGGTACGGGTCTTCTTCAGGTCCTCCAGCTGCTCGGAGAGGAAGCGGTGCCGCTCCTCCAGCGCCGCGAACTCCTCCAGGGCCAGCGGGTTGACCTTGCCGAGCTGGTGGTACGCCCGTTCGGCGGCCTTGAGCCGCTTCTCCTGCTCCGAACGGATGAAGGGGCGCGGCGGCTCGTCGGCCCCGGCGGACGCCGCGCCCTCCCTGCCCGCCCGGCCCTCCGTGCCTTCCGCGCTTTCGGCCGTGGGCGAGGGGGGCACCGGCTGGTCCGGGCCGTACTCGTCGGTCAGGACCTTCGCCTCGACCCCGAACTCCTCCAGGGCCTTGGCCTCCAGCTGCTCGATCCGCAGCCGCTTCTCGGCGCCCAGCACCTCGCCCCGGTGGACGGAGTCGGTCAGCTTGTCCAGCTCGGCCTTGAGGCCGCGGCCCCGGTTCCGGGCCGCCGTCAGCCCCTCCTCCCGGTCGGCGCGCGCCGCCTGGGCCACCACCCGCTCCCGCTCGGCGCGGACGAGCGAGACCTCGATGTGGGCGAGGAGTCCCCGGGCGCCCGCCGCGACCGCGCCCGCGACCCGCTCCTCGTGGCGCAGCCGGGCCCGGCGCTGCTCGGCACGCGCGCGTGCCTCCCGTTCGGCGCGGGCGGCCCGGTCGAGCGAGTCGGCCCGGCCCGCGAGGCCCTTGACGCGCTCCTCGTGGGTACGGACCTGGAGCCGCGCCTCCATCTCGGTCTGGCGCGCGTTGGAGCCGTCGATCGCGAGCCGGTCGCGGGTGGCGGTGTCCGGTTCCTCGTCGCCGTCCCCGAACGCGGCGGCCTCCTGGGCCACGAGAAGCCGTTCGGCCAGTTCCTCGGCCTCGGCGGTCGCCTTCTCCAGGGCCTCCTGGGCGCGGGCGGCCGCCGCCGCGGTCCGCTCGGCCTCCCCCGCCGCTCCCCTGGCCTGGCCCGCGAGCCGCCCGAGCCGCTGGGCCACGGCGGACTTCTCGCGTTCGGCGGTACGGCGGAGGGCGTCGAGTTCCTCGACGAGCGCGGCGGCGGTACGGCGCCGCTCGTCGGCATCCCGCCGGGCGGCGGCCGACTCCTCGCAGCGTACGGCCAGTTCGTCGAGTTCGACGGCGGCCTCGGCCACCGAGGCCTGGACTTCGAGGAGGCTGGGCGCGCCGGCGGAGCCGCCCTGTGCGAAGTGCGGTCCGAGCAGGTCGCCCTCGGCGGTGACGGCGGTCAGCGTGGGCCTGGACCTGACCAGTTCGGCGGCCTCGTCCAGGTCGCCGACGACCACGACCCCGGCGAGCAGTCGGCGTACGGCGGCCATGAGTTCGTCGGGGCCCCGGACGAGGTCGGCGGCGTACGGGTGCGCCTCGGGTACGGCCGGGGAGGCGTCCGGTTCCGGGCCGCCGGCGAGGAGCAGGGAGGCGCGGCCGGCGTCCTGCTTGCGCAGCAGGCGGAGGGCTTCGGCGGCGGTGGCGGGGCCGGTGGCGGCGACCGCGTCGGCGGCGGCGCCGAGGGCGGTGGCGACGGGGATCTCGTAGCCCGGGGTGACGGTGAGGAGTTCGGCGGCGGGGCCGAGGACACCGCTGAGTCCGGCGGCGAGGAGTGCGCCGGTGCCGTCCTTGCGGCGCAGCCCGAGGGCGAGGGTGTCGTGCCGGGCCCGGGTGGCGGCGCGTCGGCGTTCGGCGTCGCCCGCGGCCTCGCGGGCGGCGCTCAGCGCGGCTTCCGCTTCGGCGAGTTCGCGGCGGGCGGCTTCGTGGCGCTCGCCCCGCGCGGTGTCGGCCGCGTCGAGCCCTTCGACCTCCGCCCGGAGCTGTTCGTACTCCTCCTGGGCGCTGGCGGCCCGCTCCCCCGCCTCGTCGCGGGCGGTGGCGAGGCGGTCGATCTCGGCCTGGGCGGAGGCGGCGCGCGAGCGTGCGGCGTTGACCTGGCCGTGGAGGCGGGCGAGGCCCTCGCGCCGGTCGGCGAGGGCACGGGCCAGGTCCTTGAGGCGTCGTTCCTCGTCGGCGAGCGAGCGTTCCAGCTCGGAGCGGTGGGCGACGGTGTCGTCCAGGGCCCGTTCGGCCGCTTCCAGGGCGGCTTCGAGCTCGGCCTCCTGCTCGCGGACGCGGGCGGCCTCGCGCTCCAGGTCCTCGGGGTCGCGTCCGCGTCGTTCCTCGGCGGGGGCGGTGGTGGCGCTCTTCACGCGCGCGTCGGCGAGCGAGACCGTGCCGCGTACGCGTTCGGCGAGCTGGGAGAGGGCGTACCAGTTCTGCTGGGCGCGCTCCAGGCGGGGCACGAGGGTGCGGGCCTCGGCTTCGAGTTCGGCCTCACGGGTGAGCGCGGTGCGCAGTTCGTGCTCGGTGGCCTCCTTGCGGGCGAGCAGGGCGGCTTCGTCGGCGACCTCGGCGGTCAGGGCCCGCTGGAGGTGGACGAGGTCGTCGGCGAGGAGGCGGAGGCGGGCGTCGCGCAGGTCGGCCTGGATGACGACGGCCCGGCGGGCGACGGCGGCCTGCCGGCCCAGGGGCTTGAGCTGGCGGCGGAGTTCGTCGGCGAGGTCCTGCACCCGTGCGAGGTTGGCCTGCATCGCGTCCAGTTTCCGCAGCGCCTTCTCTTTGCGCTTGCGGTGCTTGAGGACGCCGGCGGCCTCCTCGATGAAGGCGCGGCGGCCCATCGGGTCGGCGTGCAGGACGGAGTCGAGCTGTCCCTGTCCGACGATGACGTGCATCTCGCGTCCGATGCCGGAGTCGGAGAGCAGGTCCTGGAAGTCGAGCAGGCGGCAGGTGTCGCCGTTGATCTGGTACTCGCTGCTGCCGCCGCGGAACATGATGCGGGTGAGGGTGACCTCGGCGTAGTCGATGGGCAGCGCGCCGTCGGAGTTGTCGATGGTGAGCGAGACCTCGGCGCGGCCGAGCGGCGGGCGCCCGGTCGTGCCGGCGAAGATGACGTCCTCCATCTTGCCGCCGCGCAGCGACTTGGCGCCCTGCTCGCCCATCACCCAGGACAGGGCGTCCACGACGTTGGACTTGCCCGATCCGTTGGGGCCCACGACACAGGTGATTCCTGGCTCGAACCGCAGGGTGGTGGCCGAGGCGAACGACTTGAATCCGCGGAGGGTCAGGGCCTTGAGGTGCACCCCGCGGACTCTACCGGGGCCCGCGCGTTTCACCCGCTAACGGGCAGGGCAGATCCCCGGGTGAGAAGGGGTGGGACGAGGGGGAAACAGTGGGTGAAGCGGGGAGGGAAAGAAGGAAGGGACGCCGAAGCGCCCCTTGCGTGCCCGGCTTCACCGGCGCAGGTGTCCGTGGACGACTCCGTCGGCTGTACCGGTGTGAGTGTTTCCCACCTGGCCCCTGGGGGGCTGGGGTTGTCAGGTGAGCGCAGGCTCCGCCTGGGGTACGTCGAGATCGATGCTGTTCAGCAGCGACTCTCCCTGGTGCTGAGCGGCGGCAGCGGCGAGCGAGTCGTTCTCGGACTGAATCCGTACCAGCTCGGATTCGAGATCCTGGACGCGCTGCTGAAGCCGTCGCATCTCGGCGAGGAGTCGCGGGTCGGAGCCGCCGACGTAACCGAGAAGCGCCTTTGCCATGATGGATGGTCCTCCACAATGAGTGACCGACCGAAGCGGTGTGGGTCGTGAGGGATTCGCACCCGCGGTGCTCGGCAGTACTGCTTGTCGTGCCGGTTCCACTGCCAAACAGCTAAGGTGCGCGGGGCTTCCAGAGTCTCACCAAAAAGTTTGACGGTCAACACGATCACGCCCCGTCCGAAGGGGCCACCGAGGAGTCCACGGCCGCTCGAAGGGCGGCGGGGCCTCGCGAACTCGGTGCCTCAGGGCGTCGCGATCATCCTTACCGGGCAGCCTTCCACGACGGCCGCTCCTTGGCAACCACCAGGGGCTTTCCCCCTCACGCGACTGTTACCGCGCGTCCGTCCGACGCCCCTCTCGGTCACCGGACGGGGTGCCGGCGGGGGGCGGGTCAGCGGATGGCGAAGCCGTCGTATCCGCCGCGCGGGGTGGCCCAGATCTCAGTGACGCCGTCCACGCGCCCGGGTGTGTCGGCGGAGTGGAGCCAGGCGAGCAGGCGGTGGCAATTCTCACGCGGCCCCTCGGCCACCACCTGCACCCGGCCGTCGTCGAGGTTCAGGGCGAAGCCCACGAGGCTCCCGATCTCCAGTGCGTTTGCCCTGGTGAACCAGCGGAAGCCCACTCCCTGTACCCGGCCGCGCACCCAGGCGGTCATCCGTACGTCGTCACTCATGACTGCACGCTAACGGGCGGATTGCCAGATGAGCACATCGCCCCCGCCGCGCATGGACTACAGTCCCGACCGAACACGCCTCACCCGTACGGGCGCGCGCTGTTCGACTGACGGGCCGCGAACGGTCCCGGCAGCAAAGATCAGCAAAGCCCCACGGGGCCAGCAGGAAGGCAGAGCAGATGGGACGCCACCGTCGCGCCGGAGCCGCACCCGCCGCAGAAGATTACGCGGCCGGTACGGACCGCCCGCACCGGGGTGCCCGCCGCAAGCGGCGCGCCCCCGTGCGCACCGGCCTGCTCGGCGCCTCCGCGGCGGTCGCGGTGGGCGCCGTCGCCGTCGCCTCCGGTCTGCTGCCCGGCGGGGACACCTTCACCCTCGGCAGCGTGGGCGCCGGCGAGCGCCCGAGCCAGTCGCGGCAGGCCCCCGAGCTGACGACGCAGGGCGGGTCCACCGAGACCCCGGCGGGCGGCACGGGTTCCACGGGCGCCGGCACGGGCACGCGTACGGGATCGAGCACGGGCACGGGCACGAGCGGCGCGAAGACGGCCTCGCCGTCGGCGACCCCGTCCGTCAAGCCCACCCCGAAGGCGACCATCCCTTCGAAGAAGCCGGCCACGAAGCCCGCGGTGCCGAGGACCACGGTCGCGCCTTCCACGAAGGCCCCCGCGCCGAAGCCGGACCCGACCACCGAGGCGCCGGTCGAGAAGGCCCCGGCCCCCTCGACCGCGGACCGGAGTGTGGCCGCCGAGGCGGAGGTCCTCCGGCTCGTCAACGTCGAGCGCTCCAAGGTGGGCTGCTCCCCGGTGAACGCGAACGCCCAGCTGGCGTCGCTGGCCGGGGCGTTCAGCACGGACATGGCGGCGCGCGGCTTCTTCGACCACACGGACCCGGACGGGGCCACGCCGTGGGCGCGCGCGGAGAAGGCGGGCGTCTCGGGCATGGGCGGCGAGAACATCGCCCGCGGCCAGGCGGACGCGGCTGCCGTGATGGAGTCCTGGATGAACAGCGACGGCCACCGCGCCAACATCCTGAACTGCGACTTCACGACCCTCGGCGTCGGCGTCCACTTCGGTGACGGCGGCCCCTGGTGGACCCAGGACTTCGGCTACTGAGCCGGTACGCCGGAGCCGCGTGGCGCCCCCGCTCAGCTCCGGACCGCACGCGCGAAAGGGCCCCGTCACCTTCCCGGTGACGGGGCCCTTTCGCGTACCCGGAGGTCAGGCGGCGGCCTTGCCCGCCGCGAAGGTGCCGGCGGTCAGGGCGACGCGGCGGCCGAGGTGTTCGGCGGTGGCGATGTCCGCCTTGTGGACGCCGTCCGGGCCGAGGTCGTTGGCGGTCTGGGCGGCTGCGCCGGTGAAGAAGCCGAGACGGTTGAGGTCGTTCTCGGAGGCGTCGGTGGTGTTCCAGCCCGGCTTCAGGCCGAGGTTGACCCAGGTCATGCCGTGCTGGCCGGCGAGGATCTGGAAGAACTGGAGGGTGTGCAGCTTGTCGCCGCTCTTGGAGCCGGAGTTGGTGAATCCGGCGGCGAGCTTGTCCTGCCAGGCGCCGGTGAACCAGCGCTTCGAGGAGTCCTCGGCGAAGCGGTGGAAGGCGCCGGAGGCGGTGCCCATGTAGGTCGGGGAACCGAAGACGATCGCGTCGGAGGAGTCGAGCAGCTCCCACTCGGCGTCGGTGATCCCGTCGACCTTGATCAGGTGGACGGTGGCGCCCGTGTCGGCGGCACCGGCACGGACGGCCTCGGCCAGGACTGCGGTGTGGCCGTAGCCGGAGTGGTAGGCGACGGAGACGACGGGGCTGGTCACAGGGGGCTCCTCGGAAGAGTCGGTGAGGCGATGACCAGAAGTAGAGCACTAACTTTTCGACAGCGCAAGCCACTGGTTAGCGCACCCATGGCGGTAAGCGCTGCGCGAGAGTACGGTGGAGCCCATGACTGACGACCTCGCCTACGACGTGTTCGCACGGGCCTGCCCCTCACGCGGCGCCCTTGAGCACGTGACGGGCCGCTGGGGCAGCCTCACCCTGGGCGCGCTGCACGACGGGACGTTCCGTTTCAACGAGTTGCGCCGCCGGGTCGACGGCGTGAGCGAGAAGATGCTGTCGCAGACCCTGCACGCCCTGGAGCGCGACGGCCTCGTCCACCGCGAGGCGCAGCCCACGAACCCGCCGCGCGTCGACTACCGGCTCACCCCGCTCGGCCGCGAGATCGCGGAGCGGCTGATCGGCCTGATCGAGTTGGTGGAGGGCCGTATGCCGCAGGTCGAGGCGGCGCGGGAGAGCTACGACGCGGAGCGCGTCACCGCCCCCGTCACCGCCTGAGCCCTCGCGGAGTCACGCGCTCGCGCGCGGCGGGCGCTGGCAGCGCGGGCAGAAGTAGCTGGAGCGGTTCATCCAGGCGCGCCGGCGCATCGGCGTACCGCAGCGGTGGCAGGGCTCGTCCTCGCGGCCGTACGCGTCGAGCGAGCGGTCGAAGTAGCCGGACTCGCCGTTGACGTTCACATACAGGCTGTCGAAGCTGGTGCCGCCCGCGTCCAGGGCCGCGTTCATCACGTCCCGGACGTGCCCGAGCAGCTCCGCCGAGCGCGGTCGTGTCAGTGTGGCCGTCGGCCGGTCGTAGTGCAGCCGGGACCGCCAGAGCGCCTCGTCGGCGTAGATGTTGCCGACGCCGCTGATCAGCGACTGGTCGAGCAGCGCCCGCTTCACGGTCGTACGGCGCAGCCGCAGCGCGCTCTGGAAGGCGGCGTCGTCGAACTCGGGGTCCAGCGGATCGCGGGCGATGTGCCCGATGACGTCCGGGAGCCCGTCGGGGGTCTGGTCGTGCAGCGAGAGCCCGCCGAAGGTGCGCTGGTCGACGAAGCGCAGCTCGGTGCCGGTCGCGTCGTCGAAGCGGACGCGGATGCGCAGATGCTTCTCGTCGGCGGCGTCCTCCGGCTGGACGAGCAGCTGCCCGCTCATCCCGAGGTGGCCGAGGACGGACGTACCGGTCTCGGCGAGCGGCACCCAGAGGTACTTGCCGCGCCGGCGCGCGACCTCGAAGCGCTGCCCTTCGAGCCGGGCCGCGAAGTCGGCGCCGCCCGCCGGATGGCGCCGTACGGCCCTGGGGTGCAGCACCTCGACCTCGGACACGGTCCGCCCGGCGACCCAGCGTTCCAGTCCGCGCCGTACGACCTCGACCTCGGGCAGCTCGGGCACGGGACTCCTCCGGACGTCTTCGGCAGCCAGCGGATCAAGCCTACCGGCCGTACACCTGCGGAAAGACGAGAACCCCGCCCTGGGGCGGGGTTCTCCGGAAGCGAGGGGTCCGGCCGTCAGGCCGACGCCCGGTGGGCGGAAGGAGAGGGGTCGGCGACCTCTCCCGTTCCCGCCTCGGCCGCGGTCCTGGCCGCCGCCGCGCGTTCGTCCGCCGCCGCGCGAATCTCGCGCCACGCGGACTCCGCCGCCTGCTGTTCCGCTTCCTTCTTGCTGCGGCCGGTGCCGGTGCCGTACGAGACACCACCGACGCGGGCGGCAGCAGTAAAGGTCTTCTCGTGGTCCGGACCCTCTTCGGAGACGAGGTACTCCGGCACACCCAGACCCTCGGCCGCGGTGAGTTCCTGGAGACTGGTCTTCCAGTCCAGGCCCGCACCGAGGTTCGAGGACTTCTCGATCAGCGGGTCGAAGAGCCGGTGCACCAGCTCGGACGCCGCGTCGAGGCCCTGGTCGAGATAGACCGCGCCGATCACCGCTTCAAGGGTGTCGGCGAGGATGGACGCCTTGTCCCGGCCGCCCGTACCCTCTTCGCCCCGGCCGAGCCGGACGAAGGAGCCGAGTTCGAGGCCGCGCCCCACGTCCGCCAGCGCTCGCGAGTTGACCACCGCGGCCCGCAGTTTGGCCAGCTGGCCTTCCGGCAGGTCGGGGTGGGTGCGGTACAGCGTGTCCGTGACCACCAGGCCCAGCACGGAGTCCCCGAGGAACTCCAGCCGCTCGTTGGTGGGCAGACCGCCGTTCTCGTAAGCGAACGAACGGTGGGTCAGCGCACGCACCAGAAGGGCGGACTCGAGCTTGTAGCCGAGCCGCCCTTCCAGAAGCGTGTGGGACGAGGCATGGTCCGTCTTGTCGTCCGTCTTGCGGGACTCAGACATTACGCCTCTCACCAGCCCAATCAGACCGAGAGGACCTGGCGCTTGTTGTAGGTGCCGCAGCTCGGGCACGCGATGTGCTGCAGCTTCGGCTCCTGGCAACGCTCACACGAAACCAGGGTGGGGACCGCAGCCTTCCACTGCGACCGGCGGTGGCGCGTGTTGCTGCGCGACATCTTCCGCTTCGGAACAGCCACGGCTACTTCTCCTGCTTCTCGGCGGCGCTTCGGACGTCCCCGTCAGAGGCATTGCCGCTCATGTTGTCCTTCTCATCGGTTCCCAGCGAACCGGCGAGTCCCTGCAATGCCGCCCAACGAATGTCGACGGCGTCGTGGTGGTGGTCCGGGTTCTCGTTCAGGTTGGTTCCACAGGTGGAACACAGTCCCGCACAGTCCTCCCGGCACACCGGCTGCATCGGCAGTGCGAGCACCACCGCATCACGCAGCATGGGTTCGAGGTCGAACATGCCGTCCTCGAGGGGGATCATGTCCTCGTCTGCCTCGGCTTCGTCGTCCGCGGCCGCCCTGGAGCGGCCCCGGTCGTCGGAGTCGGGGTACGAGAACATCTCCTGGAAGTCCACGTCGAGCTCCAGCTCGACGGGCTCCAGACACCTTACGCACTCCCCCTCGGCCGATGCACGGGCGGTGCCTGTGACAAGCACCCCTTCCATGACCGACTCAAGACGGAGATCAATGTCCACCGGTGCGCCCTCGGGCACTCCGATGACTCCTTCGACGCCCAGGTCCCGGGGGGCCTCGATCGAACGCGAGAGCCGCTGGAGGGCACCAGGACGCCGCCCCAGCTCGTGTGTGTCGAACACGAGGGGATTGCGGTGGTCGAGGCGCGTGCTCAGGGGACTTCCTGCTTTCGGATCGTGCTGCGTCGTGGGGAGGCTGCCGAACGTGGGCAGCAAGGATCGCGGAATACGCGCGACCGAAGAGCCAGGATACTGGACGCTTCGCCCAGGACCCAATCGGGGTCCTACGCTCCCTGATGTCCTTGTTCGTACCGGCGGAGCTGCTCCAGGTCGATCATGCTGGTGTCGAAGAAGCTGGTCTCGTCGAGTGCGGCGGACTGCTGCTGCGGCTGGTGACCCTGGTGCTGGACGGGCTGCTGGTACGCGTACGGGTCCTGCTGCTGGTAGCCGTAGGGGTCGGCCTGCTGCGGCTGCTGGTAGGCGTACGGGTCCGGCTGCTGCTGGACCTGCTGCGGGTAGGCCGCGTAGGGGTCGGGCTGCTGGTACCCGTAGGGGTCGGGCTGGGCCTGGGGCTGCTGCGGGGCGGGGATCCGGGCCGGCTCGGGGTCCGAGAGCTCCGCCAGGCCGGCCAGGTAGTCGGCGTCACTGGTGTGCACGGCGCCGCCGAGGCCGTCCTGCGCGGCCATGTGCTCGCCCAGGTCGTCGCTGGCGATCCGGCCGTGCAGCTTCCGCCGGCCGTGGCCGACGGCCTCCAGGGTCTTGCTGAGCACCGCCTCGAAGGCGCCGAGCTTGGCGTCGACGTACTCGTCCGCCCGGTGGATCAGGGTCTGCGGGTCCGCGCTGTACTCGGGGGCGTCCTCGTCCGGGTAACCGTTCGCGTCGAGGCCGGGACCCCGGCCGAGGAGCTTCTCGCGGCCCCGGTCGACCGAGCCGATCGTCTTGTTGAGGACGACCTCGAAGTTGGCGAGCTTGGAGTCGACGTAGTCGTCGGCCTCGGCCCGGACCTCCTCGGCCTCGCGGCGGGCCTCGGAGAGGATCCGGTCGGCCTCCTCCTGCGACTGCCGGGCGACCTGGGTGTCGGAGACGATCGAACCCCGCTCGGCGTGGGCGGCCTCGATGATCCGCTCGGCCTCCCGGTGGGCCTGCTCGACCATCTGCTCCCGGCCGCCGATCAGCTCCTGCGCCTGCGCGAGGGAGCCCGGCAGGGCCTCCCGTACCTCTTCGAGCAGGGCGAGCAGCTCGGCGCGATTGACCACGCAGGATGCCGACATGGGCATGGAGCGGGCGCCCTGCACGGTCGCGACGATCTCGTCGAGCTTCTTCTGTACGTCCACCGGGTGCTCGCCACTCTCTACAGCTGGATGGAGACGGACGGGACGACTGTAAGGGCAGTCGGCGCCCGTCCGACACCAGGTGACGGAGCGTCAGTGGCGGTGGCCGCGCGTCACTTCCGCGCGAGGCGCTCGGTGAGCTTCGGGAGGACCGTCGGCGGGACCAGGTGGGAGACGTCGCCGCCCCAGGCGGCGACCTCCTTCACCAGGGAGGAGGAGAGGAAGCTGTAGGTGGGGTTGGTGGGGACGAAGAGGGTCTCCACGCCCGTGAGGCCGTTGTTCATCTGGGCCATCTGCAGCTCGTAGTCGAAGTCGCTGACCGCGCGCAGCCCCTTGACGATGGCGGGGATGTCGCGCTGCTTGCAGAAGTCGACGAGCAGTCCGTGGAAGGACTCCACCTCGACGTTGCCGAGGTCGGCGGTCACCTCGCGGATCAGCTCGATCCGCTCCTCGACCGTGAACAGGCCCTTCTTCGACTGGTTGATCATCACCGCGACGTGTACGACGTCGTACAGCTTGGAGGCACGGGCGATGATGTCGAGATGTCCGTTGGTGATGGGGTCGAATGACCCCGGACAGACGGCGCGGCGCAACGTGGGTCCCTCGCTCTCCGGTCCGGTCATCGTGCGTCTTCGCACGTAGAGGCGGCGCGACCGTACCAAAACGTTCCCTCGCCGTAACGACGGGACCGCAGGCCCTCGAATCCGGCCGGCCAGCCGAACTCCCCGCCTCGGGTGCTTCGCTCCACGGTGACGAGGGCATCCTCGCTCAGCCAGCCCCCTGAGCGCAGTGTGAGGAGAATCTCGCGGAGTTCCTCGTCGGAGACGGCGTACGGCGGGTCGAGGAAGACCAGGCCGTACGGCTCGGCCGGGGCCGGTCCCGTGACGATCTGCTCGGCCCGGCCGCTGCGGAGTTCGGCGCCGGGGAGGCCGAGGGCGTGGATGTTCTCCCGGATCGTCTTCGCGGCGCGGGGTTCCGCCTCCACCAGGAGGGCGTGGGCGGCACCCCGGGAAAGAGCCTCCAGACCGACGGCTCCGGAGCCCGCGTACAGGTCGGCGACCCGGGCCCCGGTGAGGCCGTGGAAGGCCTCCCAGGTGGAGAAGAGGCCTTCGCGCGCCCGGTCGGAGGTGGGGCGGGTGCCGTTGCCGGGCGGCACGGCCAGGCGGCGTCCGCCGGCCGTACCGGCGATCACGCGGGTCATCGGTGTCCTCGTCCTGCGTCGTCGTATCCGTTGCGCACGCAACAGGTACCAGGATAGGTCGCCCGTACGTATCAGCCCTTCTCCAGGTACTCCTCCCGGTCCTTGTCCAGCAGGGCGTCGAGCGCGGTCGCGAGGCCGGGGTGGCCGGTGAGGTCCGGGTCGGCGAGGACGAGGGCGGTGGCCTCCTCGCGGGCGGCGGCGATGACCTCCTCGTCGTCGATGACGGTGAGCACCCGCAGGGAGGAGCGGACGCCGGACTGGGCCTGGCCGAGGACGTCGCCCTCGCGCCGCTGCTCCAGGTCGATGCGGGAGAGCTCGAAGCCGTCGAGGGTGGAGGCGACGGCGTTGAGCCGCTGGCGGGCGGGGGTGGCCTCGGGCATCTCGCTGACGAGGAGGCAGAGGCCGGGGGCGGAGCCGCGGCCGACCCGGCCGCGGAGCTGGTGGAGCTGGGAGACGCCGAAGCGGTCCGCGTCCATGATCACCATGGCGGTGGCGTTGGGGACGTTGACGCCGACCTCGATGACGGTGGTGGCGACGAGGACGTCGAGCTCGCCGGCGGCGAAGCGGCGCATCACGTCGTCCTTGTCGTCCGGGTGCATACGGCCGTGCAGGACGGCGATCCGCAGTCCCGTCAGAGGGCCGGTGCGGAGCTGTTCCGCGATGTCGAGGACGGCGAGCGGCGGGCGCTTCTCGGCCTCGTCGGCGGCGGAGGGCCCGGACTTCTTCTTCTTGTCCTCCTCGTCGCCGATGCGGGGGCAGACCACGTACGCCTGGTGGCCCTTGGCGACCTCCTCGCGGACCCGCTCCCACGCGCGCGTGAGGAAGTGCGGTTTGTCGGCGGCGGGCACGACATGGCTGGCGATCGGGGAGCGGCCGGCGGGCAGCTGGTCGAGGACGGAGGTCTCCAGGTCGCCGAAGACGGTCATGGCGACGGTGCGCGGGATGGGAGTGGCGGTCATCACCAGGAGGTGCGGGGGCTGCTTGCCCTTGCCGCGCAGGGCGTCGCGCTGCTCGACGCCGAAGCGGTGCTGCTCGTCGACGACGACCAGGCCGAGGTCGTGGAACTGGACCTTGTCCTCGATCAGCGCGTGGGTGCCGATGACGAGGCCGGCCTCGCCGGTGACCAGGTCGAGCAGGGCCTGCCGGCGGGCGGGGACCCCCATGGAGCCGGTGAGCAGGACGACCTTGGTGGCCCGCTCGGCGCCGCCGAGCATGCCTCCCTCGGCCAGCTCGCCCATCATCTCGGTGACGGAGCGGTGGTGCTGCTGGGCGAGGACCTCGGTGGGGGCGAGCATCGCGGCCTGTCCCCCGGAGTCGACGACGGCGAGCATGGCGCGCAGGGCCACCATCGTCTTCCCGGAGCCGACCTCGCCCTGGAGGAGCCGGTGCATGGGGTGCTCGGTGGCGAGGTCGTCGAAGATCTCCTTGGAGACCTTGTTCTGGCCGTCGGTGAGGGTGAAGGGCAGCTTGGCGTCGAAGGCGTCGAGGATGCCGTCGGGGGCGGGGCGGCGGGCGACGGCGGGGAGTTGGGTGTCGGCGTGCCGGCGGCGGGCCAGGGCGACCTGGAGGACGAAGGCCTCGTCCCACTTGAGGCGCTCGCGGGCGTCGGCGATGTCGGCCTTGGTGCGGGGCCGGTGGATCAGCCGGAGGGCCTCGGGCAGTTCGGCGAGGCCGCGGCCCTCGCGGAGGGAGTCGGGCAGCGGGTCGACGGCGTCGACGGCGCTGGGCAGGACGGCGTCGACGGACTTGGCGATCTTCCAGGACTCCATTTTGGTGCTGGCCGGGTAGATCGGGATGAGGGCCCCGGCCCAGACGTCGACGGCCTCCTCGCCGTCGCCGCGGAGGAGTTCGTACGAGGGGTGGGCGAGCTGGAGGCGCCGGTTGAAGAGCGACACCTTGCCGGCGAACATCGCGCGGGTGCCGGGCAGCAGGTCCTTGTGCGGTTTGTGCACGCCCTTGCCGAAGAAGACCAGCTGGAGGCGGCCGCTGCCGTCGGTGATGGTCACTTCGAGGCGCTGGCCGCGTCCCTTGGAGCCGTTGAAGGTGAGCACGCGGGCGTCGGCGACCTGGGCGACCACGGTGACGTGCTCGTCGAGCGGCAGGTCGGACAGCGTGGTCAGCTCCCCGCGCTCGGCGTACCGGCGGGGGTAGTGGTGGAGGAGGTCACCGACCGTGTGCAGGTCGAGTGCCTCGGCCATGACCTTGGCGGTGGCGGGGCCGAGGGACTTCTTGAGTGGTTCGTCGAGCGCGGGCACGCGTTCCATTGCACACCACGGGACCGACAGTCGGGTACGGCACGGCGTCCGCGGGTGTCGGGGGTGTCCGGGAGGGGCGTCGTCACTCCACGCCGATGAGCAGCGGCGGGGCCCCCGTGCCCGCGTGGTAGGTGGTGGTGTCGACGGCGAGGTAGCCGCGCCGGACGTGGCGTTCGAGGTCGGGGGCGAGTCCGGGCGGGGTGTCGTCGGCGACGACGAGGGTGACGAGTTCGCCGCCGGCGGAGAGCATCCGGTCCAGGACGGTGCGGGCGGTCTCGGTGAGGTCCTTGCCGATGACGGCGACATCGCCCTCGATGAGGCCGAGGACGTCGCCGGCCTGGCAGACGCCGGCCGAGGTGAAGGACCGGTGTTCGGCGACGGCGAGTTCGGCGTAGCGGGTGGCTCCGGCGGCGGCCGTCATGGCGACGACGTCCTCGTCGAAGCGGCGGTCGGGTTCGTGGACGGCGAGGGCGGCGATGCCCTGGACGGCGGCCCGGGTGGGGATCAGGGCGACGCGGATGCCTTCGGCCCTGGCGCGTTCGGCGGCGGCCGCGGCGGTCTGGCGCAGGTCGGTGTCGTTGGGCAGGAGGACGACCTCGCGGGCGTGGGCCCGGCGGATGGCGTCGAGGAGTTCGTCGCCCGCGGGGGGTTCGCCGGGCCGGGTCCGCACGGTGGTGGCGCCGGCCTCGGCGCAGAGTCCGGCGAGGCCTTCGCCGGGGACGACGGCGACGACGGCGCGCTGGGCGCGCTCGGCGGGGCCGGTGGCGGCTTCGGCGGCGAAGTGGGTGATCCGGATGCGGTGGGGGCGTCCGGCCTCGATGCCGGCCTCGACGGCGGCGCCGGGGTCGTCGGCGTGCACATGGACGTTCCACAGGCCGTCGCCGCCGACGACGACGAGGGAGTCGCCCAGGGCGTCGAGCCGGCCGCGCAGCAGTTCCACGGCGGCGTCCCCGGCCTCCAGGAGGTAGATCACCTCGTAGGCGGGGCCGTCCTCGGTGGGGCACACCTCGGCGGGGGCGGGGGTGACGGGGGCGGTGCGCGCGGGGGGCGGGGCCTGCCCGGTGACGGTCCCGAGGAGGGCGCCGAGGACGGTGACCAGGCCCCGGCCGCCCGCGTCGACGACTCCGGCGCGGGCGAGGACGTCGAGCTGCCCCGAGGTGGCGGCGAGGGCGGTCGTGGCGCCCTCGTGGGCGTTCCTGGCGACGTCGACGAGTCCGCCGCCGCCCGCGCAGGCTCCGGCCGCGGCTGCGGCGACGGTGAGGATGGTGCCCTCCACGGGGTGGGCGACGGCCTCGCGGGCGGCGCGGGCGGCCTCGGCGAGGGCTCGGGCGAGGTGATCCCCGTCACCTCCGCCGGCGAGGACGCCGGCCATGCCGCGCAGGAGCTGGGAGAGGATGGTCCCGGAGTTGCCGCGGGCGCCGAGGAGGGCGCCGTGGGCCATGGCGCGTACGGTCTCGGCGGTGTCGGGCGCGGAGGCCGCGAAGACGGCTTCCACGGCCCGGTGGGCGGCTTCGGCGGTCAGGTACAGATTGGTGCCGGTGTCCCCGTCGGCGACGGGGTAGACGTTGATCGCGTCGATCGCTTCGCGCTCCCGGCCGAGGGCGTCCAGAGCCCGTGCGCACCAGGTCCTGACCGCTTCCGCGTCGAGCTCGACGAGCTCCTCGGAGGGCTGAAGGGCTCGCGACAACGGGGGTCCTCCTTCGGCGGTGAGCTCACCGCAGGGTAGACCCGGGGTGTCCCGCCGGTGACCGGGGCCCGGGGCGAGGTCCGCGCAGACCATGGTAGTTTCGTTCCACCGAGGCAGGCGTTGTATGCTGCTTCGGTTGCCCGGTTCAAACCGGGCCATCCCCCGGCAAGCCACTTCAGACTCCTGATTCCGGTGCGCCGGATTTCACTGTAATTCTGAAGTCTTTGGAGTGACCCGTGGCTGCCAACTGCGACGTCTGCGGCAAGGGGCCGGGCTTCGGCAACAACATTTCGCACTCGCACCGCCGTACGTCCCGTCGCTGGAACCCGAACATCCAGCGCGTGCGTGCCGTGGTCGGTCGGACGCCGAAGCGGCTCAACGTCTGCACCTCGTGCATCAAGGCCGGCAAGGTCTCGCGCTAATCGCGACGTTCTGTCGTAGCGCAGCCCCTGCGGTTGCCTTGAAAGGCCGGTTCACCTCGGTGAACCGGCCTTTTGCCATGCCCGGAAACGTACCCGGAAACCGGTAGGCGCCCTCAGCGCGTCCGCCAGCCGTGGTCGACCGGGCCGATGCCCGTGCCCAGGGCGAATCCGGCGGCGATGGCCCCGGTCACGTACTCCTTGGCCTCCCGTACCGCCGCGGGCACCGTCAGGCCCTTGGCGAGCCCGGACGCGACCGCCGACGCGAGCGTGCAGCCCGTCCCGTGGGTGTGCCGGTTGTCGTGGCGGGGGGCGCGCAGCCAGTGCTCCTCGGCGCCGTCCGTGAGCAGGTCGACGGCCTCCCGGCCGGTGGGCAGGTGTCCGCCCTTGATCAGGACCCACTCCGGTCCGTACGACAGGACCGCCTCGGCGGCGGTCCTCATGTCGGCCTCCGTCACGACCCGCACGCCCGTGAGCTGTGTCACCTCGTCCAGGTTGGGCGTGGCGACGGTCGCCCGGGGCAGCAGGCCCGTGCGTACGGAGTCGAGCGCGCTCCCGGCGAGCAGCGGGTCGCCGTGTTTGGAGACGCCCACCGGGTCGACGACG
The DNA here is from genome assembly GCF_036634195.1 of Streptomyces sp. P9-A4. Classification (NCBI taxonomy): domain Bacteria; kingdom Bacillati; phylum Actinomycetota; class Actinomycetes; order Kitasatosporales; family Streptomycetaceae; genus Streptomyces; species Streptomyces sp. P9-A4. Next base: position 5,475,472 of record NZ_JAZIFY010000001.1, on the reverse strand, counting down.
ACGGGTGCGGTGGTGTCCGCGAGGAGTGCGGCGACGGTCTCGACGAGGGCGGCGGAGGCCAGCATGCCGGTCTTGACGGCCTGGACGCCGATGTCGTCGACGACGGCCCGGTACTGGGCGCGGACGGCCTCCACGGGCAGTTCCCAGACGCCCTGGACGCCCCGCGAGTTCTGGGCGGTGACGGCGGTGAGCACGCTCATGCCGTGGACGCCGAGCGCGAGCATCGTCTTCAGGTCGGCCTGGACGCCGGCGCCGCCGCCGGAGTCCGATCCGGCGACGGTCAGCACCAGCGGGGGCCGAGCGGTCACTCGGTCTCCCCGAAGTGGTCCCAGCCGCCCACGCTGTGCCAGGGCGCGCCGTCCACGGTGACCTGCGGGAGCGCGGAGGGGTTGAGGACCTCCCCGATGACCTTCCAGCGGGCGGGGAGCTTCACGTCGGGCGGGAAGGTGGCCACGATGGCGTGGTCCTCTCCCCCGGTGAGCACCCACTGCATGGGGTCGACGCCGACGGCCTGGCCGATGTCGTTCATCTGGGTGGGGATGTCTATGAGGCCGGAGCGCAGGTCGATGCGGACCTTGCTGGCCTCGGCGATGTGGCCGAGGTCGGCGATGAGGCCGTCGCTCACGTCGCACATGGCGGTGGCGCCGAGACCGGCGGCGGCAGGACCCGCGTGGTACGGCGGTTCGGGCCTGCGGTGGGCCTCGACGAAGGCGCGCGGCGAGCGGAAGCCCCGGGAGAGGACGGCGTATCCGGCGGCGGACCAGCCGAGCCAGCCCGTGTAGGCGACGACGTCGCCGGGCTGGGCGCCGCCCCGGGTGACCGGGTCGTGGTTGCGGAGGTCGCCGAGGGCGGTGATGGAGACCATGATCGTGTCGCCGCGTACGACGTCGCCGCCGACCACCGCCGCGCCCGCGACCTGACATTCGTCGCGCAGGCCGTCCATGAGTTCGGTGGGCCAGGTCACGGGGAGTTCGGCGGGGACGACGAGGCCGAGGAGGAGTGCGGTGGGGACCGCGCCCATGGCGGCGATGTCGGCGAGGTTCTGCGCGGCGGCCTTGCGGCCGACGTCGTACGCCGTCGACCAGTCGCGGCGGAAGTGACGTCCTTCGAGGAGGATGTCCGTGCTGGCCACCACGCGCCGGTCGGGGGCGGAGACGACCGCGGCGTCGTCGCCGGGCCCGATCCGTACCGCCGGGGTGGAGGTGAGCCGGGACGTGAGCTCCCTGATGAGCCCGAACTCGCCCAGCTCTCCGACTGTGCCCTTCACCGCGCCTCACCTCGTGTCTTCGTGCCGTCCTGCGGGCGGCGGCACGCTGTCGCGCGCCGCGGGTCGCGGGCCGTCACCGTGCTGGGTACCGTCAAGTAGACCGTCAACTTCTGTCCTGCGAACGCCACCGGGCGGGCGCCCCGGGACACGCGGGTCTCCCCGTGGCCCGCGGTGACGCGGTACCGTGGCGTCCCTTTCTCCCACAAGATCCTCGTGGTCGCCCTGGAGGTTCCGTGGTTCAGGCGTACATCCTCATCCAGACCGAGGTGGGCAAGGCGTCGACCGTCGCCGACACCATCTCCAAGATCCCGGGGGTGATCCAGGCCGAAGACGTGACCGGTCCGTACGACGTCATCGTGCGCGCACAGGCGGACACGGTCGACGAGCTGGGCCGCATGGTGGTCGCCAAGGTCCAGCAAGTGGACGGCATCACGCGCACCCTCACCTGCCCGGTCGTTCATCTGTAGCCCCCGTCTACGCTTGGCCGGTGACGTCTTCCCACCGGCCCTTCGGCCTGCCCGCCGCGGTCTCGGCAGTGTTCCTGCTGCTGGCCGCCGCCGGCTGCTCCTCGCCGGGCGCCTCGGCGTCCGTCGCGGTTCCCAGCCCCCCGGCGGCGGAGGCCGCCTTCTGCCAGGCACTGGCGAAGGAGCTTCCGGACACCGTGGTGGGGCTGGAGCGGAGTGACCCGGAGCCCGGCTCCGAGCTGACCGCCGGCTGGGGTGACGGTGCGATCGTACTGCGCTGCGGGGTCCCCCGGCCCGAAAAGATGAGCGATCCCAAGGCGCAGGGCATCGAGGCCAATGGCGTGAACTGGATGCTGGAGCGTCCGGAGGGCACCGGGCCCCGTTTCACCACGACGTACCGGAAGACGTACGTCGAGGTGACGCTCGGCGAGCGGTACGCGCACGACATGACGCCGCTCGCCGATCTCGCCGCGCCCGTGCTGAAGACCGTGCCGCCGAGCCTCTGAGAGGCGGCGGGCACGGTCCTCGGTCGCGGGTGGGGGTCAGCGCAGGCCGGTGGAGCGGGTCAGCGCGGCCTGGATGAGCCGGTCGACCAGCTCGGGGTAGCTCACGCCGCTCTCCTGCCACATGCGCGGGTACATGGAGATGGGCGTGAAGCCCGGCATGGTATTGATCTCGTTGATGACGAAGTCGCCTTCCTCGGTGAGGAAGAAGTCGGCGCGGACCAGGCCCTCGCAGGACACCGCCTCGTAGGCGGCGACGGCCAGGCGCTGGATCTCGGCGGTGGCCTCGTCCCCGATGGGGGCGGGCACGATGCCGGAGGCCGAGTCGATGTACTTGGCCTCGAAGTCGTAGAAGTCGTGGTCGGTGACCGGCGGGATCTCGGCGGGCACGCTGGCGCGCGGGCCGTCCTCGAACTCCAGGACGCCGCACTCGATCTCGCGGCCGCGCAGCAGCGACTCGACGAGGATCTTGGGGTCGTGGCGGCGGGCCTCCTCGATGGCCTCGTCGAGGCCGGAGAGGTCGTCGACCTTGGTGATGCCCATGGAGGAGCCGCCGCGGGCCGGCTTCACGAAGAGCGGCCAGCCGTGCTCGGCGGCGAACTCGACGATCTTCTTGCGGGCGGCTGCCGGGTTCTGCTCCCACTCGCGGGGCCGGACGACCTCGTACGGGCCGACCGGGAGTCCGAAGGAGACGAAGACCCGCTTCATGTACTCCTTGTCCTGGCCGACGGCGGAGGCGAGGACGCCCGCGCCGACGTAGGGGACGCCGGAGAGCTCCAGGAGGCCCTGGAGGGTGCCGTCCTCGCCGTACGGGCCGTGGAGCATCGGGAAGACCACGTCGACCTCGCCGAGGGCCCTGGGCACGGCGCCGGGCTCGGTGAGGACGACCTCGCGGTTGGCGGGGTCGACGGAGAGGACGACGCCGCCCTCCGTGGACTCGGCGAGCGCGGCGACGTTCGGCAGGGCGCGGTCGGCGATGGCCATGCGCTCGGGGGCGTCGGCGGTGAGCGCCCAGCGCCCGTCCGTCGTGATGCCGATGGGCAGCACGTCGTACTTGTCCCGGTCGATGGCGCTCAGGACGGCGCCGGCCGTGACGACGGAGATGGCGTGCTCGGAGCTGCGTCCGCCGAAGACGACGGCCACGCGCGGCTTGCGGGGGCTCTGGGTGTTCTCGCTCATATCGCGATGAGCGTACCTTGCGGCTCCCGAACTCCTGAGCGCCCCGCTGCCGTACCGCGCGTCCGGCGCAGTGGCCGCCGGACCTGCGGGGGAGGACTCAGCGGCGCTCGGGCTTGGCGCTGCGGGACATCAGTTCCCTGAGCGCGACGACCGGCGGCTTGCCGTCGTGGACGATGGAGACGACGGTCTCGGTGATGGGCATGTCGACGCCGTGGCGGCGGCCCAGATCGAGCACCGATTCGCAGGACTTGACGCCCTCGGCGGTCTGCTTGGTGGCCGCGATGGTCTCCTGGAGGGTCATCCCGCGGCCGAGGTTGGTGCCGAAGGTGTTGTTCCGGGAGAGCGGCGAGGAGCAGGTGGCGACGAGGTCGCCGAGGCCCGCGAGGCCGGAGAAGGTGAGCGGGTCGGCGCCCATGGCGAGGCCGAGGCGGGTGGTCTCGGCGAGGCCGCGGGTGATGAGCGTGGCCTTCGAGTTGTCGCCGAGGCCCATGCCGTTGGCGATGCCGACGGCGAGGCCGATGACGTTCTTCACGGCGCCGCCGAGCTCGCAGCCCACCACGTCGGTGTTGGTGTACGGGCGGAAGTACGGGGTCATGCAGGCGGTCTGGAGCCGTTGGGCGACCGACTCGTCGGAGCAGGCGACCACGGCGGCGGCGGGCTGCCGGGCGGCGACCTCCTTGGCCAGGTTGGGGCCGGTGAGGACGGCGACGCGCTCGGCGGGCACGTCGGCGACCTCGGTGATGACCTCGCTCATCCGCTTGGCGGTGCCGAGTTCGACGCCCTTCATGAGGGAGACGAGGACGGTGTCGGTGGCGAGGTGCGGCGCCCAGGCGGCGAGGTTGCCGCGGAGGGTCTGGGAGGGGATGACGAGGACGGTGAAGTCGGCGCCGGCGGCGGCCTCGGCCGCGTCGGCGGTGGCCGTGATCCGCTCCGGGAGTTCGACGCCCGGCAGGTAGTCGGGGTTGACCCGGGTGGTGTTGATCTCCTTGGCGAGTTCGGCGCGGCGGCCCCAGAGGCTCACCTCGCAGCCCGCGTCGGCGAGCACCATGGCGAAGGCGGTGCCCCAGGATCCGCTGCCGAAGACGGCTGCCTTGGTCACTTGGTGCCTCCCTCGGCGGCCTTGCGGCGCTGTTCCATGCGGGCCCTGCGGTGGTCGTACGGCTCCGCGGGGGCCTGCTCGCCGCGGATCTGCTCCAGGAGGGCGGTGATGGCCGCCATGATGACCTCGGTGGCCTCGCGGAGGACCTCGGGCGTCGGCTCCAGGCCGTGGAAACGGGAGAGGTCGACGGGCGGACCGGCCTGCACGGTCAGCGTCTTGCGGGGGAACAGCCGGAACTTGTTCTCCTTGGCGTACGGCGGCATCGCCAGGTTCGCGCCCCACTGGGCCACCGGGATCACGGGGGCTCGGGTGAGCAGGGCGACGCGCGCGGCCCCGGTCTTGCCGGCCATGGGCCACATGTCGGGGTCCCGGGTCAGGGTGCCCTCGGGGTAGAAGGCGACGCACTCGCCGCGCTCGATGGCGCCGACGGCGGCCCGGAAGGCGTCCAGCGCGTCGGTGGTCTCGCGGTAGACGGGGATCTGGCCGGTGCCGCGCAGCATCATGCCGACGAAGGGGGTCTTGAAGAGGCCCGCCTTGGCCAGGAGGCGCGGGACGCGGCCGGTGTTGTACTGGAAGTGCGAGTAGGACAGCGGGTCCAGGTAGGAGTTGTGGTTGACCGCGGTGATGAAACCGCCGTCGGCCGGAATGTGCTCCATGCCGCGCCAGTCCCGCTTGAACAGAACCACCAGGGGGGGTTTGGCGATGACCGCCGCGAGGCGGTACCAGAAGCCGATTCTGCGGCGGGGCACGCGGACACCTTTCTCCGGGGCTGGCTGGCAGGGGGTCAAGTGTCGCCCCATGCTCCTGCCGTGTCGAGTGACACCGTACGCCCCGGGCCCTGGGGTGGACCGCGTGGGCGGGACAGAATGGGCCCCGATGAACGCGACGCACCCGACGCACACGGACCCCGGCGACGGCTGGTCCCTGGTCGTCCCGCTGAAGCCCCTCGCGCTGGCGAAGAGCAGGCTGGCGGCCTCGGCCGGGGCCCTGCTGCGGCCCCGGCTGGCCCTCGCGTTCGCCGAGGACACCGTGGGTGCGGTGCTGGACTGTCCGAGGGTGCGGGATGTGGCGGTCGTCACGGACGATCCGGCGGCGGCGGAGGCGCTCGGGGCCCTGGGCGCGCGGATCGTGCCGGACGCCCCGGCGGCCGGTCTCAACGCGGCGCTGGCGCACGGGGTCCGTGCCGTACGGTCCCGGCGGCCGTGCGCGCGGGTGGCGGCGCTCAACGCGGATCTGCCCGCGCTGCGGCCGGCGGAGCTGACCAGGGTCCTGGACGCGGCGGGGAAATTTCCGCGGGCATTTCTCGCGGATGCCGCCGAAATCGGCACCACATTCCTCTCGGCGGGTCCGGGAGTGGAATTGGAACCCGCATTCGGGGGTGCGTCACGGCTCCGGCATTTGTCTTCGGGGGCGGTGGAAATCACGCTGGCCGGGGTGGATTCCGTACGCCGGGACGTGGACACCGGGGAGGATCTGGCGGCGGCGGGGGCGCTGGGGCTCGGCCCCCGGACGGCCGCCCGGTGGCTGCCGGCGGCCGGATAGGCTGCGGTCCATGCAGGCGACCGCGTTCACGTACGACCCCGAGACCCGCAGCGGCAGTGTGCTGCTCGACGACGGCACCCCCGTGGAGTTCGGGGCGGAGGCCTTCGACACGGGCGGGCTGCGGCTGCTGCGGCCGGGGCAGCGGGTCCGGATCGAGACCGAGCCCGGCACGTCGGGCGCCGGGCTCCGGATCACACTGGTGACGCTGCAGACGTTCTAGACGGTGTGCGCGCCGCGGGCCGGGCTCCCCGAGGGGAGCCCGGCCCGGCGGGTGTCTACCGCTCGTCCTACTTCTTGGCGGCGGTCTTCTTGGCGGTCGTCTTGCGCGCCGTCGTCTTCTTGGCGGGCGCCTTCGTCGCCGTGGCCTTCTTCGCGGCCGGCGCGGTCTTCTTGGCCGTGGCCTTGGTCGCCTTCTTCGCGGCGGCCGTGGTGGTCTTCTTGGCGGCGGCGGAGGTCTTCTTGGCCGCGGCCGTGGTGGCCTTCTTCGCGGGGGTCGCCTTCTTGGCGGCCGCCGTGGTGGCCTTCTTCGCCGGGGCCGCCTTCTTCGCGGCCGCCGTGACCTTCTTCGCCGGGGCCGCCTTCTTCGCGGCGGCCTTCTTGGCGGTGGTGGCCTTCTTCGCCGCGGCCTTCTTCACGGTCGCCGAGGCGGCGCCACCGGTGAGGCTGCCCTTGGGGGCCTTCTTGACGGAGACCTCGCCGCCCTTGGGGAGCTTCTTCGAGCCGCTGACCAGGTCCTTGAAGCCCTGACCGGCACGGAAGCGCGGGACGGAGGTCTTCTTGACCCGGACCCGCTCACCCGTCTGCGGGTTGCGGGCGTAGCGGGCCGGACGGTCGACCTTCTCGAACGAGCCGAAACCCGTGACCGAGACCCGGTCGCCCGCGACCACGGCACGCACGATGGCGTCGAGCACGTGGTCGACGGCTTCGGCGGCCTGCTGGCGACCGCCCATCTTGTCGGCAATCGCTTCTACGAGCTGCGCCTTGTTCACGTCTTCCCCTTCGGAGACATTGCCAGAACGAAAGTGTTCAAGCTTTTTCGCACGTTAGGCATGTATATACCGCAAATCAAACACGAAACGGGCTAATCACCCTAGTGCCGCAACGCGGAAGACCCGCTGCGGAGTTCCTGGTGTCAGTCGTCCTCTGGGAATCGGCCCTCGTCGAGGTCCTTCATCAACCGCTCCAGACGCGTTGCCGCGTCCTTGAGATCGTGCTTCGCCGCGGCCGTCACGACCAGCAGCTTCCGGGACAGCGCCATCCTTACGCCCTCCGGGACTTGCAGTGAGCGCACTCTTGTGTGCGCTTCCTTCAATCGGGCGGCGACCGACTCGTATAGCTCGAGTTGGCTGTCGCGTTCCATGCACCGATTGTGCCATCTAGGGCGAGTTGTCGCCCGACAGGGTCTCAACAAGCGACTGCGCCCCCCACCGGGCGGTGGGGGGCGCAGTCTTGGAAAAGCGCTGCTCAGGCCGTAATTGTACGGGGCTTGAAGGCCGGTCGTGACCCCTCATATGCCGCGATGTCGGCTTCGTTCTGAAGGGTGAGGCTGATGTCGTCGAGTCCGTTCAGGAGCCGCCAGCGGGCGTTCTCGTCGAGCTCGAAGTCTGCGTCGATCCCGGCGGCCAGGACCTTGCGCCGCTCCAGGTCGACGGTGATCTCGGCGGTCGGGTCGGCCTCGGTCAGCTCCTGGAGCGCCTCCACGGTCTCCTGCGGGAGGACCACGGTCAGCAGGCCGTTCTTCAGCGAGTTGCCGCGGAAGATGTCGGCGAAGCGGGAGGAGATCACCGTCTGGAAGCCGTAGTTCTGGAGCGCCCAGACGGCGTGCTCACGGGAGGAGCCGGTGCCGAAGTCGGGGCCGGCCACCAGGACCGAGGCGCCCTGCCGCTCGGGGCGGTTGAGAACGAACTCCGGGTCCTTGCGCCAGGCCTCGAAGAGGCCGTCCTCGAAGCCGTCGCGGGTGACCTTCTTCAGCCAGTGCGCGGGGATGATCTGGTCGGTGTCGACGTTGCTGCGGCGCAGCGGGACGGCCCGGCCGGTGTGCGTGGTGAAAGCTTCCATGGTTCCTCAGACCCCCGCGGTGGTGGCGACGTCGGACAGATCGGCCGGGGAGGCCAGATGGCCCAGGACGGCGGTGGCGGCGGCGACCTGGGGCGAGACCAGGTGGGTCCGGCCGCCCTTGCCCTGCCGGCCCTCGAAGTTGCGGTTGGAGGTGGACGCGGAGCGCTCACCGGGAGCCAGTTGGTCGGGGTTCATGCCCAGGCACATGGAGCAGCCCGCGTGCCGCCATTCGGCCCCGGCCTCCTTGAAGACCTTGTCCAGACCCTCCTCGACGGCCTGCAGCGCCACCCGGACCGAGCCGGGGACGACGAGCATGCGGACGCCGTCGGCGACCTTGCGGCCTTCGAGCAGACCGGCGGCGTTGCGCAGGTCCTCGATGCGGCCGTTGGTGCAGGAGCCTACGAAGACGGTGTCGACCCTGATGTCGCGCAGCGGCTGTCCGGCGGCCAACCCCATGTACTCCAGGGCCTTTTCGGCGGCGAGGCGCTCCGAAGCGTCTTCGTACGAAGCCGGGTCGGGGACGTGTCCCGAAAGCGGCGCGCCCTGGCCCGGGTTGGTGCCCCAGGTGACGAACGGCGCCAGGGAGGCGGCGTCGATGACGACCTCGGCGTCGAAGACGGCGTCCTCGTCGGACTCCAGGGTCTTCCAGTACGCGACGGCGGCGTCCCAGTCCTCGCCCTCGGGGGCGTGGGCGCGGCCCTTCAGATAGGCGAAGGTGGTCTCGTCGGGGGCGATCATGCCCGCGCGGGCACCGGCCTCGATCGACATGTTGCAGATGGTCATCCGGGCCTCCATCGAGAGTTTCTCGATGGCGGAGCCCCGGTACTCCAGGATGTAGCCCTGGCCGCCGCCGGTGCCGATCTTCGCGATGATCGCCAGGATCAGGTCCTTGGCGGTGACGTCCTCGGGCAGCTCGCCGTCGACCGTGATCGCCATGGTCATGGGGCGGGCCAGCGGCAGCGTCTGGGTGGCGAGCACGTGCTCGACCTGGCTGGTGCCGATGCCGAACGCCAGCGCGCCGAAGGCGCCGTGCGTGGAGGTGTGCGAGTCGCCGCAGACCACGGTGGTGCCGGGCTGGGTGAGGCCCAGCTGCGGTCCCACCACGTGGACGACGCCCTGCTCGACGTCGCCCAGCGGGTGCAGCCGGACACCGAACTCGGCACAGTTCTTCCGGAGGGTCTCCAGCTGTGCGCGGGAGACCGGGTCGGCGATCGGCTTGTCGATGTCGAGGGTCGGGGTGTTGTGGTCCTCGGTGGCGATGGTGAGATCGAGGCGCCGCACCTGCCGGCCGTTCTGGCGCAGGCCGTCGAAGGCCTGGGGGCTGGTCACCTCGTGCAGCAGGTGCAGATCGATGAAGAGGAGGTCGGGCTCGCCCTCTGCGCGCCGGACGACATGGTCGTCCCAGACCTTCTCCGCGAGTGTCCTACCCATCGCTTTCCCTCCGGCCGACGTCTACGCCGGCACAACTAGAGACCCGTTTCGCGGGCCGTTGTGCGGCCGCCTCACCAGAGTGACAAGTTCCTCGGGAAATTGAACTTGCGTTTCACAGAGTGAGACGCGAATATCGTTGCATGGACAACTCTAGCGGCGTAGGCGTTCTCGACAAGGCAGCCCTTGTCCTGGGCGCCCTGGAGTCCGGTCCGGCCACCCTCGCAGGACTGGTCGCGGCGACGGGACTCGCACGGCCCACGGCACATCGTCTCGCCGTGGCACTGGAACACCACCGGATGGTGGCGCGTGACATGCAGGGCCGGTTCATTCTCGGACCGCGCCTGTCGGAGCTGGCGGCGGCGGCCGGTGAGGACCGTCTGCTCGCGACCGCGGGCCCGGTGCTGACGCATCTGCGCGACGTCACCGGCGAGAGCGCCCAGCTCTACCGCCGGCAGGGCGACATGCGCATCTGTGTGGCGGCGGCCGAGCGTCTCTCGGGTCTCCGGGACACCGTCCCGGTCGGCTCGACGCTGACGATGAAGGCCGGCTCCTCGGCGCAGATCCTGATGGCCTGGGAGGAGCCCGAGCGGCTGCACCGCGGCCTGCAGGGCGCCCGCTTCACGGCGACGGCCCTCTCGGGCGTACGGCGCCGCGGCTGGGCCCAGTCGATCGGTGAGCGGGAGCCGGGCGTCGCGTCCGTCTCCGCGCCCGTGCGCGGCCCGTCGAACCGCGTGGTGGCCGCCGTGTCGGTCTCCGGGCCGATCGAGCGTCTGACGCGCCACCCGGGCCGGATGCACGCCCAGGCGGTCATCGACGCCGCCGCCCGCCTCTCCGAGGCTCTGCGCCGCACCGGCTGACGTCCCTTCCTTCCGTACGGCCCCGGCCCACCGCTTCAACGCCGCAGCGGTGGGCCGGAGTTGTGTACGGATCCGTCCAACGGTCCCCGGACAGCGAAGAAGCCCTCCCCCGAAGGGAAGGGCTTCTTCTCTCTGTACCCCCGACCGGATTCGAACCGGCGCTACCGCCTTGAGAGGGCGGCGTGCTAGGCCGCTACACAACGGGGGCCCTGCGGATCAGATCCGCGGTGCAGATGAGCTCTGCGAGCTGGCCTACCTGGACTCGAACCAAGAATGACGGTACCAGAAACCGTAGTGTTGCCAATTACACCATAGGCCATGGTGGTTACACCGTACCCCCGACCGGATTCGAACCGGCGCTACCGCCTTGAGAGGGCGGCGTGCTAGGCCGCTACACAACGGGGGCCCTAGCGATCCCACCCGGCACGAGCCGGGTGATGTCACCGCGGATCCACCGGGAGCTACCCAAGTGATCCGCAGGATGGATCTGTACCCCCGACCGGATTCGAACCGGCGCTACCGCCTTGAGAGGGCGGCGTGCTAGGCCGCTACACAACGGGGGCTTTGTGGATGCCATCCACGGGTTGCAGATAAAGCTCTGCGAGCTGGCCTACCTGGACTCGAACCAAGACTAACGGAACCAGAAACCGTCGTGCTGCCAATTACACCATAGGCCACCGGAACAACTTCCCCACCAGGGAGGATCTTGCTCGGCTTGCGCTTTCCGGGTTCTTGCCTTTCGGCTTGTTCCCCTCGGCGCAGGAAGAACATTACCCGAAGGTGGACGGTGCTCCAAAACGGGTATCCCCGCTGAGCAGGTCCGGAAGCTGCCGGAGGTCCGTGATCCGGTTCAGTTCGGGGCGCCCGCCGATGTCCGCGCGGTCCAGCCAGATGCCCCTGAGGCCCGCCTCCACCGCTCCCCTGGCGTCGATGTCGGGCTGGTCCCCGACGTACGCCACCTCGTTCGGGTGCAGCTCAAGGGCGGTGCAGGCGGCGTGGAAGGCCTCCGGGGCCGGTTTGGCCACCCCGAGTTCGGCGGCGCAGAGGACGGCCTCGAAGCGGTCCCGTACGCCGAGGACCCGCAGCTTGCGGTCCTGGTTGTGGATGCTGGAGTTGGACAGGATCCCGTGACGATAGTCATCGGCCAGCAGGTCCAGGACGGGGACGGCGTCGGGGAAGAGCTCCCAGGCCGCCTCGTAGTGGGAGACGTACCGGTCGAACCAGTCGTCGGCCTCGGCAGCGCTCAGCGGCCGTGCCAGGAAGTCCCGGACGCGGTCCCTGCGCTGCTCCCGGAAGTCGACGCCGCCGGCCTCGAAGCGGCGCCAGTGCAGCGCGGTCAGCTCCCGCCAACGACGAAGGGCCCGGTCGACGGAGTCGAATCCGTCCACCAGGCCCTCGGCCGTCAGGTGCGCGCTCATGCCGGCGTGGTCGGCGCGTGCGTAGTCGAAGATCGTGTCGTCGACGTCCCACAGCACCGCGCGGATGGTCATGGCTCGACCGTACCGCGCGGCCGGGGTCAGGCGGAGAGCTTCGCCAGGGCCGCGTCGATGCGGGCCAGGGTCTTCTCCTTGCCCAGGATCTCCAGGGACTCGAAGAGCGGCAGGCCGACCGTGCGTCCGGTGACCGCGACGCGGACCGGGGCCTGGGCCTTGCCGAGCTTGAGGCCGTGGGCCTCGCCGGCGACCAGGACGGCGTTCTTGAGGGACTCGGGGTCGCTCCAGTCGGCGTCCACGAGCTTCTCGCGGGCGGTGGTGAGCAGGGCCGCCGGCTCGCCCTTCATCGCCTTGTCCCACGAGGGCTGGTCGAAGACCGGCTCGGACAGGAAGAGGAAGTCGACGTTGGCCGTGATCTCGGAGAGGACGGTCATCCGGGTCTGGGCGTGCGGCGCGATGGCCTCCCAGGCGGCGCGGTCGAAGTCCTCGGGCGCCCAGTTGGCGTGCGGGGCCTTCAGCCAGGGCTCGCAGGCCTCGGCGAAGGCCTTCACGTCCAGCATGCGGATGTGGTCGGCGTTGATCGACTCGGCCTTCTTGAGGTCGAAGCGCGCCGGGTTGGCGTTGACGTCGGCGATGTCGAACTTCGCCACCATCTCGGGGATGGTGAAGAGGTCCTGGTCGGCCGAGAACGACCAGCCGAGCAGCGAGAGGTAGTTCAGCAGGCCCTCGGGGAGGAAGCCGCGCTCCCGGTAGAGGTTGAGGGAGGCCTCGGGGTCGCGCTTGGAGAGCTTCTTGTTGCCCTCGCCCATCACGTACGGCAGGTGGCCGAAGGAGGGGATCTCCTTGGCGATGCCCAGCTCGATCAGCGCCTTGTAGAGCGCGACCTGGCGGGGGGTGGAGGAGAGCAGGTCCTCGCCGCGCAGGACGTGGGTGATCTCCATCAGGGCGTCGTCGACCGGGTTGACCAGCGTGTAGAGCGGGGCGCCGTTGGCCCGGAGGATGCCGTAGTCCGGCACGTTCTCCGGGGTGAAGGTCAGCTCGCCGCGGACCAGGTCGGTGAAGGTGATCGGCTCGTCGGGCATCCGGAAGCGGACGATCGACGCGCGGCCCTCGGCCTCGTACGCCGCCTTCTGCTCGGCGGTGAGGTCGCGGCAGTGGCCGTCGTAGCCGGACGGGCGGCCGGCGGCGCGGGCGGCGGCGCGGCGCTCGTCGAGCTCCTCGGTGGTGCAGTAGCAGGGGTACGCGTACCCGCCGGCGAGCAGCTTGTCGGCGACGTCCTTGTAGATGTCCATCCGCTGCGACTGGCGGTAGGGGGCGTGCGGGCCGCCCACCTCCGGGCCCTCGTCCCAGTCGAGGCCGAGCCACTTCAGCGAGTCGAGGAGCTGGTCGTACGACTCCTCGGAGTCGCGTGCGGCGTCGGTGTCCTCGATGCGGAAGACCATGGTGCCCTCGTTGTGCCGGGCGAAGGCCCAGTTGAAGAGAGCGGTGCGGACCAGACCCACGTGGGGGTTGCCGGTCGGCGAGGGACAGAAACGGACGCGGATCGCGTTAGCCACGCTTGATCACCTTATTGGTGAGAGTGCCGATGCCTTCGATGGTGACGGCGACCTCGTCGCCGACGTTGAGGGGGCCGACCCCGGCGGGGGTGCCGGTGAGGATGACGTCGCCGGGGAGCAGCGTCATGGCCTCGGTGATGTGGACGACCAGGTCCTCGATGGAGCGGATCATGTCGCTCGTACGACCCAGTTGGCGTTGTTCGCCGTTGACCGTGGCCTGGATCGTCAGGTCACGGGGGTCGAGGTCGGTCTCCACCCAGGGCCCCAGGGGGCAGGAGGTGTCGAAGCCCTTGGCGCGGGCCCACTGCTTCTCGCGCTGCTGGGCGTCGCGGGCGGTGACGTCGTTGGCGCAGGTGTAGCCGAAGATGACGTCCTTGACGCGCTCGCGGGGCACCTCGCGGCACATGCGGCCGATGACCACGGCCAGTTCGGCCTCGTGGTGCAGCTCGTTGGAGAAGGAGGGGTACTCGATCGCGTCGCCGGAGCCGATCACCGAGGTGGTGGGCTTGAAGAAGGCGACGGGGACGTCGGGGACCTCGTTGCCGAGTTCGGCGGCGTGTTCCGCGTAGTTGCGGCCGATGGCCACGACCTTGTTGGGGAGCACGGGCGGCAGGAGCCGTACCTTGCTCAGCGGGACCTTGGTGCCGCTGAGCTCGAAGTCGGTGTACGGGATGCCCTTGATGATGTCGAGGACGAGGCCGCCGGACTCGACGGTTCCCTCGCCTTCGACGGCGCCGAAGGCCACATTGCCGTCGATGGAGAATCTGGCGATGCGCACGAGTGCTTTCGCCCCTCACTTGGTGCTGGCTGGAGTCTGACGCTCCAGGCTAACGCGGCGCGAGGGTGGCCGAACGGCGATATCACCGGGGTGGATGACACGGGTGACGCGGGATGTGACGCCGGATGACCCGTGGAGTCCCCCGCCGGGGTCAGCGGGACGCGGTGGCGTACGGCTGGGGCTCGTACGGCGCGGGGGCCTGCATGAGGATCGTGCGGCGGGGGTTGGCCGTGTTCGTGGGCAGCTCGACCGCGTACTCCGGCCGGGCGCCCCGGCCGAGCTCTGCGGCGTCCGTGAGGTGGACGAGGGTGGAACGGCGGGGGTTGGCCGTGGTGCCGGGCGTCGTCGTCTTCATCGCGGTGATCTGACCTTGTTCCGGTACGGGCGCCCCGTGCGGGCGCGAAGGGGTGTAAAGCGTCAGGCTAAACATGCGATTCCCTTCGAATGCATGGCTAAGACATCGATCAGCGTGTGAGTTTGCTCACCACTGGCGATACATTCCGGGCATTACGGACCGCCACTCCTGGTCACGGAAAGGGACATTACGCCACTGAACGATCTATTCCGCTCCTGATCATGTCGACTGGGACACACGGGTACGCGCGGCCATTGGAGGGGAAAAGTCCGAATCCTCCGTGATCATCTTCTACATGGGGTGACCCCTCGGGCACGGGTTGTCATTCCCCTCGCGGCGCGCCACGAGGCCCTTGTTGGAGATCCGGCACTGTGCTGGAATTCCACGCACCGCCGCGGGTTTCAAGCCGGCGCGCAGGGGGCGCAACGCAGCGCCGGCCATGTGGCGGGAAAGGGGGAACTGCGCCGGTCACCGACGACCACCTGGGGCGCTCCGCGCCCCGATTGACGCCGACACCGTCCTCTCCGTTCATCCGGAAGGGCGCCTGGTCCAGAGGTTGCGACGCTAGTGCAGGGACGTTTCAAGAGGGATGGCTCGGGGTCTCCCCAGGCCCGCCAGGGCCGAGCGGATGCTCCGGCGGAGCAGGAACCGCGTACCGACCGCGGTCCCTCGGCCTCGCGCACCCCGAACCAGGGTCAGGGCCCGTCCGACGGCGGTGACGGCGGCAGGCGTGCGAACGCGGCGGCCGCCCCCTCCGAGCCGGCCGAGGCCTCCGTCAAGCCCCGCGCCGAGAACGAGGTCGGCCCGCGAATAGCCCTGCGCAACTGGCGCATCTCCACGCGCCTGGTCGCACTGCTGACCCTCCCCGTGGTCGCCGCGACCGCCCTGGGCGGCATCCGCATCAGTGAGTCGCTCCAGGACATGGAGCAGCTCGACCACATGCAGCTGCTGACCAAGCTGACCCGTGAGGCGACCGACCTCGCGCAGGCCCTGCAGGCCGAGCGCGACCTGTCCGCCGGTCCGCTGGCCAACGGCCGCCCGGTCAGCGACTACCAGGTCGCCAACAACCGCCGGAAGACGGACCGCGAGTACAAGGCCTTCCTCGAGGCCACGGAGGACATCCCGTCCACCGACGGCGACGAGGCGCTGCGCAGCATCCGGCAGAACGTCAGCCAGATCGCCTCGCAGGTCATCCAGCTCAACACGATCCGCGGCAACGCCTACGAGAAGGGCGTCTCCCACTCGGTGACGGTCGAGGCCTACAGCCGCCTCGTCCGCTCGCTGCTGAGCCTGTCCCAGGACATGGCGCAGGCGACCAGCAACCCCGACATGATCAAGCGGACCCGCGCGCTCGCCGCGTTCTCGTCCGCCAAGGAGTACGCCTCCATCCAGCAGGCGATCATCGCCGGCGCCCTCCCCCAGGGCGACAAGACCGCCGGACGGCTCCAGCAGGGCGACCGCCTCTACGGCGAGGCCGCGCTGAACTCCGAGAGCGTCGAGCTCAAGTCGTTCCAGGCGATCTACGAGTCGACCGGTGGCGACGCCAACGAGCTGACCGCCTCGCTGAACAGCGGCAACCCCTCGATCCTGGCCGCCGAGAAGTACGCCGAGCGCGTGCTGAAGTCCGACGACGCCATGCCCGGCGGCGCCAAGCGCGGCCATCTGAACTTCACCGACGAGTACGGCACCAAGATCGCCGCCATGAACCGCATCGAGCGCGGTCTGCTCGGCGACATGGAGAGCATGGCCCGTGAGCTGCGGCAGGACTCGCAGCGCGAGGCCATCATCAACGGTGCGCTGATCCTCCTCGTCCTCGGCGTCTCGCTCATCGGCGCCTTCGTCGTGGCCCGGTCGATGATCCGCTCGCTGCGCCGGCTCCAGGACACCGCGACCAAGGTCGCCCAGGACCGACTGCCCGAGCTCGTCAAGCAGCTCTCCGAGTCCGACCCCCAGGACGTCGACACCTCCGTCGAGTCCGTCGGTGTGCACTCCAGGGACGAGATCGGCCAGGTGGCCGCGGCCTTCGACGACGTGCACCGCGAGGCCGTCCGCCTCGCCGCCGAGCAGGCCCTCCTCCGGGGCAACGTCAACGCGATGTTCACCAACCTCTCGCGCCGTTCCCAGGGCCTCATCCAGCGTCAGCTGTCGCTCATCTCCGAGCTGGAGTCCCGCGAGGCCGACCCGGACCAGCTCTCCTCGCTCTTCAAGCTCGACCACCTCGCGACGCGTATGCGCCGTAACGGTGAGAACCTCCTCGTCCTCGCCGGTGAGGAGCCGGGCCGCCGCTGGACCCGCCCGGTCCCGCTGGTCGACGTGCTCCGCGCCGCCGCCTCCGAGGTGGAGCAGTACGAGCGCATCGAACTGTCCTCGGTCCCCGCGACCGAGGTCGCCGGCCGGGTCGTCAACGACCTCGTGCACCTCCTCGCCGAGCTGCTCGAGAACGCGACCTCGTTCTCCTCCCCGCAGACCAAGGTCCGGGTCACCGGCCACGCGCTGCCGGACGGACGGGTGCTCGTCGAGATCCACGACACCGGCATCGGCCTCTCCCCCGAGGACCTCGCCGCGATCAACGAGCGGCTCGCCTCGCCGCCCACCGTGGACGTCTCGGTCTCCCGCCGCATGGGTCTGTTCGTGGTCGGCCGCCTGTCCCTGCGACACGGCATCCGCATCCAGCTGCGCCCGTCCGACTCGGGCGGCACCACCGCGCTCGTCATGCTTCCGGTCGACGTCGCCCAGGGCAACAAGAAGCCGATGCCCAAGCAGGGTGCCGGTGGCCAGGGCGCGATGCCGCCCGGCGCCTCCGCCCCGGGCGGACGGCTCCCCGCGGGTCCCGGCGCGGCCGGCGGCCCCGGCGGGACGCGTCCGGGCCAGGGCGGCGCTCCGACGGCCGGACTGCTCGGCGCCGGTGCCGGCCCGGCACGCGGTCAGGTCGGTACGAGCGGTCCGCGGGCCGCGCTGCCCGCCCGGGAGGGCGCTCCGCTCACCGGCGGACCGCAGTCCCGCAATCCGCAGCAGCAGCCGCAGCCGCAGAACGCCCAGTTCGACCAGACCGGTCAGCTGCCGCAGATCCCCCCGGCCCCGCAGGCGCCGGGCCAGGACGCGATGCGGCCGGGCCCCGGTGGCGGTCTCATCGGCGGCGCCGCGAGCGCCATCCCCTCCCGTACGGACGTGTGGGGCAACCAGGGCAACCAGGCCAACCAGGGCGGCCGTCCCGGCAACCAGGCCGGTCAGGGTGCCCCGCAGGCGGGACCCGGCGCGCCGCAGCAGCAGCAGCCGCACGGCCAGGCCCCGCAGGGCAACCAGCCCGCCGGGTACGACTTCCCGCGCGCCGAGCTGCCGGGGGGCAACCCCCAGCCGCAGCGCCCGCAGGCCGCGAGCTGGGGCAACGACCCGGCCCAGCAGCCGGTCCGGCGCCCGCAGCAGGAGATGTCCCCGCTGGACGCCCCGCGCGGTCACGAGGAGCCGGAGACCCCGGGCCTGTTCGGTGCTCCGGCGGCCCCCCAGGGTCCCGGTTCCACCGGCCAGTTCCCGCGTCCCGACTTCGGCGCCCCGCAGCAGCAGCCCCAGCAGGGCCGCCCGCAGCAGGCCCCGCAGGTCTACCAGGGCGGTGTGCAGGACCCGGCGTCGACGGCGCAGTTCCCGCGCCCGGACTTCGGCGCCCCGCAGGGCCCCGGTTCCACGGGCCAGTTCCCGCAGCCGGACTTCGGCGCCCCGCAGGGTCCCGGCTCCACCGGGCAGTTCCCGCAGCCCGACCTCGGCGCCCCGCAGGGTCCCGGCTCCACCGGCCAGTTCGCCCGGCCGGACTTCGGCGCCCCGCAGCAGCCCCAGCCTCAGCAGCCGCAGGCCCCGCAGGCGTACCAGGGCGGCCAGCAGCAGCAGTTCGGCCGGCAGCCCTTCGTACCGCAGGCGCAGCAGCAGGCCCCGCAGGGCCGGCCCCCGGCGCCGCGTCAGCGGACCGGCGAGGACTTCGGTGCCCCGCGTCCGGCCGAGCCGGTCCGGCAGCAGCCCCAGCAGCCGCAGCTCCAGCAGCCGCGCCGTCCGGAGGCCCTGCCGCCGGCGAGCGGTGCGGGCGACGGCCGTACCCCGCTGTACGACACGCTCGAGACCAACTGGTTCCACCAGGAGCAGGCTCAGCAGCAGGCCCAGCAGCAGGACCCGGCGCAGACGACGCAGACCCCGGTCGTCGCGCAGCCGTCCGCTCCGGTGCCCGCCGACGGCGGTCGGCAGAACGGCGGGGCCGCCTGGCGGACCTCGCCCAACGACGAGCTGGTGCGCCAGGCCGAGCGGGTCCGCAAGCCCGCGGCCGGCGGCGTCACCACCTCCGGCCTCCCCCGGCGCGTGCCGAAGGCCAACCTCGTACCCGGGACCGCCCAGGAGCAGGCGCACAGCGCCGGCCCCCAGGTCTCGCGTGCACCCGACGACGTCCGCGGCCGGCTGACCAATCTGCGCCGCGGCATCCAGCAGGGCCGGCAGGCCGGTAACTCGACCACGGGTAACCACCACCTCGGTCCGAACCACCAGCAGGAGCGTTAGTGAACGCGATGAGCCAGGCGGCGCAGAATCTGAACTGGTTGATCACCAACTTCGTGGACAACACCCCCGGGGTGTCGCACACGGTGGTGGTCTCCGCCGACGGACTCCTGCTGGCCATGTCCGAAGGATTCCCCCGCGACCGCGCCGACCAGCTGGCGGCGGTCGCGTCCGGACTGACCTCGCTGACCGCGGGCGCGTCCAGGATCTTCGAGGGGGGCCCCGTCGCGCAGACCGTGGTGGAGATGGAACGCGGCTTCCTCTTCCTCATGTCGGTCTCCGACGGTTCCTCGCTGGCCGTGCTCGCGCACCCCGAGTGCGACATCGGCCTCGTGGGCTACGAGATGGCGCTGCTGGTCGACCGGGCCGGCAGCGTGCTCACCCCGGACCTGCGTGCGGAGCTCCAGGGCAGCCTGCTCCACTAGCGGGTCCCGCATTCCGGACAAACCCACCGCACCACCGACCGACAGGGCGGTACGCCCCTCCGTACCGCCCTGGGCACCGTTCACCGTCCGGCCGCCCCATCCGGCCCCCCACCGGCCCCATCAGACGGCAGAGAGCTTGCTGTCACGCCCGGAGGATTCATGACCCCGCCCCCCGCCTCTCACGATCCGTACGGCGCCTCAGTCGACGAGTACGGACACGAGGGCGACCAGCCGCTGGTGCGTCCTTATGCGATGACCGGCGGCCGGACCCGGCCGCGCTACCAGCTCGCCATCGAGGCGCTGGTCAGCACCACGGCCGACCCGGCGCACCTCGCCACGCTGCTTCCGGAGCACCAGCGGATCTGCCACCTGTGCCGTGAGGTCAAGTCGGTGGCCGAGGTGTCCGCGCTCCTGTCGATGCCGCTCGGCGTCGCCCGAATCCTCGTCGCCGACCTGGCGGAAGCCGGCATGGTGGCCATCCACCAGCCGGGCAACGGAGAGACCGGCGGCACGCCGGACGTGACTCTGCTCGAAAGGGTGCTCAGTGGACTTCGCAAGCTCTAGCGGCGGCGCGGCCCGGTCTACCACCAGCGCGAAGATCGTGGTGGCGGGTGGCTTCGGCGTGGGCAAGACCACGTTCGTGGGCGCCGTCTCTGAGATCAACCCGCTGCGTACCGAAGCCGTCATGACCTCCGCGTCGGCCGGTATCGACGACCTCACGCACACGGGTGGCAAGACGACCACCACGGTGGCGATGGACTTCGGCCGCATCACCCTGGACCAGGACCTGATCCTGTACCTGTTCGGCACCCCCGGGCAGGACCGTTTCTGGTTCATGTGGGACGACCTGGTCCGCGGCGCCATCGGCGCCGTCGTGCTGGTCGACACCCGCCGTCTCGCCGACTGTTTCCCGGCGGTCGACTACTTCGAGAACAGCGGTCTGCCGTTCGTGATCGCCCTCAACGGCTTCGACGGCGCCCAGCCGTACCAGCCGGAGGAGGTCCGCGAGGCCCTGCAGATCGGCCCCGACACCCCCATCATCACCACCGACGCCCGCCACCGCGCCGACGCCAAGAGCGCTCTCATCACGCTCGTCGAGCACGCCCTCATGGCCCGGCTGAAGTAGCCGGGCGGTCAGGGGCGGTTGTCATATGCCTCCGCCAGGGGCGGTCTGTGTCCTTCGACACGACCGCCCGACCTGTTCATAACGTTTCGACAGAGAATTGGGGCGCCTCGGACACCCGACGCATCCGGTCGGTGCCGCTGCGCTCACCTGAGCCCCGCCATTTGGCGGGGCTCGCTCTTTATGCCCGTTTTATGTCAGGCCTGGACCACTGAAAGCCGCCGCTGCCCACTGTTTGGAACGGAACCCCTTCACGTGCTGCAATTCATGAACTCCCGAGTAGTACGGCCCTGAACGAAACACCGGCACAACGTAGGTGCCGACGCCGAGAGGTTGTTGGTCGAGTGAGGCGAAGCAAGGAAAGCTCCGCGGAGCAGGAGACGCGGGGCAACTTCACACCGCCGTCGCGCACGGCCGTGTCGCCCGCGGACGTGCCCGTGACGCCGCCGCCCGCCCCGGCGAGCACGGGAAGCTCCAGCAAGCTGTCGCCCCGCAACTGGCGGGTGCCCACCCGGCTGAACGCGATCCTCTGCATACCCGTGCTCGTCGGCCTCGTCATGGGCGGCTTCCAGGTCAAGGGAGCCATCGACACCTGGCAGGAGGCGCAGGACGCCGAGAAGACCGCGCTCATCGTGCGGGCCGCCTCGGAGTACAGCACCGCCCTCCTCAACGAGCGCGACCTCACCGCCGGTCCGCTGCTGACCGCGAAGACCCCCGGCGACCGCAAGAGCGACAAGGTCCAGCAGGCGTACGCCGCGACCGACGCCGCCCGGGTCAAGTTCGACGAGGCCGCGAAGAACCTGCCCTCGGGCCAGGGCCTGGAGCGGCGTCTGCGTCTCTTCAAGGACGAGGAGCCGAAGCTCGACGCGCTCCGCAAGGCCGCGTACACCCGCGCCCTCGACCCGGTGAACACCCAGCTCGGGTACACCGGCGTCCAGCACTACCTGGCCGAGTTCTCCAACGAGCTCGGCCTGGGCACCGGCAACGTCACCACCTACGGCCGCAGTGTCTACGCGATCCAGCTCTCGAAGGGCGCGGAGTCCCTCCAGCGCTCCATCGGCACCCAGCTCCTGGTCCGGCCCAGCCAGGACGAGGCCGTCTTCGCCCAGCAGTCCGTGGCGTTCAACTCGTACAACTACCTGGAGCAGATCGCCCTCGGCGAGTTCTCCTCCGGTGGTCTGCCCGAGGACGTGGACCTGCTGAAGAAGATCATGGCCGGCAAGGCGGCCGAGGGCGCCAAGCAGATGCGGGCCGCCGACGTCGAGCTGCCCAAGGGCAAGGACGGCTCCGTCTACTCCGGCGTCGCCGCCGCGATCGGCTCCGCCAAGGACCCCGAGGCCCTCGCGGCGCTGAAGTCCAGGGGCATCACCGCCGAGACCTGGTCGGCCGTCGCCACCGCGAAGTTCGAGGGCTACTCCGAGATGGAGAAGGCCCTCGTCGACAAGGCCGTGGCCGAGGCCGCCCGGGTCTCCGACGAGGCCAAGACGGACGCCTGGGTCAACGGCGGCATCGTCGTCATCGCCCTGCTCGCCGCCTTCGTCCTCGCCGGGATGATGGCCCGCCAGATGAGCCGCTCGATGCGCGAGCTGCGCACCGCCGCCTTCGGGATCGCCGAGCAGCGCCTGCCGATGCTGGTCGACCAGCTCTCCCGTACCGAGCCCGGCCGCGTCGACACCCGCGTCCAGCCCATCCCGATCGACTCGCGGGACGAGATCGGCGAGGTGGCCCGCGCCTTCGACCAGGTCCACCGCGAGGCCGTCCGGCTCGCCGCCGAGCAGGCCATGCTCCGGGGCAACGTCAACGCGATCTTCACCAACCTCTCGCGCCGCAACCAGTCGCTGATCGAGGGCCAGCTGACCCTCATCACCGACCTGGAGAACAACGAGGCCGACCCGGACCAGCTGGAGAACCTCTTCAAGCTGGACCACCTGGCGACCCGTATGCGCCGCAACGGCGAGAACCTCCTGGTCCTCGCCGGCGAGGAGCCCGGCCGCCGCTGGGACCAGCCGGTCCCGCTGGTCGACGTCATGCGCGCCGCCTCCTCCGAGGTGGAGCAGTACGAGCGCATCGAGCTGGCCGGCGTGCCGGAGGCCGAGATCCACGGCCAGGCCGTGACCGACCTCGTGCACCTGCTCGCCGAGCTGCTGGAGAACGCCACCACGTTCTCCTCCCCGCAGACCAAGGTCCGCGTCACCGCGACCCGTCTCCCCGACGGCCGGGTGATGGTCGAGATCCACGACAAGGGCATCGGCCTCACCGCCGAGGACTTCGCGGACATCAACCACAAGCTGGCCAACCCGCCGACCGTGGACGCCGCGGTGTCGCAGCGCATGGGCCTCTTCGTGGTCGGCCGGCTCGCCGACCGCCACGGCATCCGGGTCCAGCTCCGCCCCTCGGGCGAGCAGGCCGGCACGACCTCCCTGGTCATGCTGCCGGACGCGATCACCCACGGCGGTGGCGGCGAGCAGCCGCTGCAGGGCGACTTCACGGTCTCCCAGATCATGCCGCAGCAGCAGAGCGCCTTCGAGAGCGCGCCGCAGCAGCCGCAGCAGCCGATGCTGACCGCCGCCGACCTCGGCTTCGACGACTCGCGTTACGAGCAGCCGGCCGAGGAGGAGCTCCCGGCCGATCCGGTCGACCGCTCGCTGAAGCGCGAGGGGCGGCGTGCCGCACTGGAGGCCCAGACCGGGCAGGGCGGCGACCGTCCGCTCTTCCGCGACGAGGCGGAGCAGGGCGGTGAGTACCCGCAGCAGGCCCCGGCGCAGGAGTACGGCCTCCCGCAGCAGCAGGCCCAGGAGTACCCGGCGGAGCAGTACGCCCCTGCGCAGGAGTACGGGCAGCCGCAGCAGCCCCAGCAGGCTCAGGGCTACGGCCAGGAGTACGCGGCGGGCTACCCGCAGCAGGACGGCTACGGCGCGGGCTACGCGGCACCGCAGCAGGGCTACGAGGCGTACCCCCCGCAGGGCTATGCGGAATCTTCGTACGCGACTCCGGAATCCGAACACCAGCAGTACGGCAACACATTCGATCCCCAGCCCCAGCAGGGGGAGTGGCAGGATCAGAGCGCGTATCAGGGCGGCTGGCCGCAGGAGTACGGGACGGAATCGGAATCTGCTCCCGGCGCTCCCGAACAGGCTCCCGACCGCGTAGGCTTCGACCGTCCGGGTCCGGCCCCGCGTGCCGTCCCGGACGCCGGTCACGCGCTGACCGACGCCGGACTGCCGCGCCGCGGCAGCGTCGCCTCGCCGACCCAGCAGGCGCCGCAGCAGCAGGCACCGCAGCCGGCCGAGCCCGCGCAGCCGGTGCAGGAGCAGCAGGACGAAGCCGACGGTACCGACGAATGGCGCTCGACCAACGACGAGCGCTGGCAGCGGGCCGGCAAGCTCAAGGAGCCGAAGGCGGGCGGGGTCACCTCGTCCGGTCTCCCCCGCCGGGTCCCGAAGGCCAACCTGGTCGAGGGCACGGCCGAGCAGACCCCGCAGGGCGGCCCCCAGGTCTCCCGGGCACCCGAGGACGTCCGGGGCAGGTTGAGCAACCTGCGCCGGGGTGTCCAGCAGGGACGCAACGCGGGAACGGACACGAACGGATCGGGCCTCGGCCCGGGCAGTACCTACAACCAGGAGCGTTAGTGTGAGCATGAGCCAGGCGGCGCAGAATCTGAACTGGTTGATCACCAACTTCGTGGACAACACCCCCGGGGTGTCGCACACGGTGGTGGTCTCCGCCGACGGACTCCTGCTGGCGATGTCCGAGGGCTTCCCGCGGGACCGCGCCGACCAGCTGGCGGCCGTCGCCTCCGGACTGACCTCGCTGACCGCGGGCGCGTCCAGGATCTTCGAGGGCGGTGCGGTCAACCAGACCGTGGTGGAGATGGAGCGCGGCTTCCTCTTCCTGATGTCGATCTCGGACGGCTCCTCGCTGGCCGCGCTCGCGCACCCGGAGGCCGACATCGGTCTCGTGGGTTACGAGATGGCGCTGCTCGTGGACCGCGCGGGTACGGTCCTGACTCCCGACCTCCGGGCGGAGCTTCAGGGAAGTCTTCTCAACTAACAGACAGACAGTGCGTTTCGCGCCACCGCCCCGTAGGGTGCGGTGGCGCGGTTCCAAGGGACATGGACCGCGAGGCAGTCGGAGGAGGAGACGTGGTAACACCACCGGGCTCAAACCCCTACAACGGTTATGACGCGTACCAGGCGCCGCAAGGCGGCTCCGCGCAGAACAACCGGTTCAACTTTCCCTCCACCCCGAGCAGACAGGGCGTACCGCAGCCCTACCAGCAGCCTCAGGCCCCGTCCACCGGCGGGCACCGCGCCTCGCGCGCTCCGTCCGCCGCCGGTTCCAGCAGTTCGGGCGGTTCCGGCGGGCACAACCCGCTGGTGCGTCCGTACGCGATGACCGGCGGCCGGACCCGGCCGCGCTACCAGCTCGCCATCGAGGCGCTGGTCAGCACCACCGCCGATCCGTCCAGGCTGCAGGGCCAGTTGCCCGAGCACCAGCGGATCTGCCAGCTGTGCTTCGAGATCAAGTCGGTCGCCGAGATCTCGGCTCTTCTCTCCATCCCCCTCGGCGTCGCCCGAATCCTCGTCGCCGACCTGGCAGAGGCCGGACTCGTCGCCATCCACCAGCCGGGCGGCGACGAGACCGCCGGCGGTCAGCCAGACGTGACACTGCTCGAAAGGGTGCTCAGTGGACTTCGCAAGCTCTAGCGGCGGCGCGGCCCGTTCAACCACCAGCGCGAAGATCGTGGTGGCGGGTGGCTTCGGCGTGGGCAAGACCACGTTCGTGGGCGCCGTCTCTGAGATCAACCCGCTGCGTACCGAAGCCGTCATGACCTCCGCCTCCGCGGGCATCGACGACCTCACGCACACCGGCGACAAAACGACGACGACCGTCGCCATGGACTTCGGCCGCATCACCCTGGACCAGGACCTGATCCTGTACCTGTTCGGCACCCCCGGACAGGACCGTTTCTGGTTCATGTGGGACGACCTGGTCCGCGGCGCCATCGGCGCCGTCGTCCTCGTCGACACCCGCCGTCTCGCCGACTGCTTCCCGGCGGTCGACTACTTCGAGAACAGCGGTCTGCCCTTCGTGATCGCCCTCAACGGCTTCGACGGCGCCCAGCCGTACCAGCCGGAGGAGGTCCGCGAGGCCCTGCAGATCGGCCCCGACACCCCCATCATCACCACCGACGCCCGCCACCGCGCCGACGCCAAGAGCGCTCTCATCACGCTCGTCGAGCACGCCCTCATGGCCCGGCTCCGGTAGCTGTCCCCGGCGTTGTCCGCGGAAGGCCGCGTTCCCCTCCCGGGAACGCGGCCTTCCGCGTGAAACCGTCACCCCGCCACGCCGCGTCCACTACGTTGTCGGAGGGACCTCGGGGGAGGCGGGATGAGCACGTACGACGGTACGGACCGGATCGGCAACTTCACGGTCGTCCGCACACTCGGCAACGGCGGCATGGGCAAGGTCTACCTCTGCCGGACCCCCGCCGGGCAGCGGCTCGCGGTCAAGGTGATCCGCCGGGAGCTGGCCGACCTCCACGAGATCAGACAGCGCTTCGCCCGCGAGGTGGACGCCCTCCTCGACGTCCACAGCCCCTACACCGTGCCCGTCTACGCCGCCGAGACCGTCCGGCCGCCGCTCTGGCTCGCCACCCGTTACGTGGCGGGGCCCACCCTGGAGGCCAGGGTCACCGGCGACGGGCCGCTGCCCGAGCAGCAGGTGGCGGCGCTCGGCTGCATGCTCGCGGAGGCGCTCTCCGAGGTGCACGCGCGCGGGGTGATCCACCGCGACGTCAAACCCAGCAACATCATCCTGGAGAGCGGTGAACCCCGTCTCATCGACTTCGGGATCGCCCGTACGACGGCGGCGGCGAAGGGCCTGACCCTCCCGGGCACCGTCCTCGGCACCCACGGCTACATGGCGCCCGAGCAGGTCCTGGGGCGCGAACCGACCCCCGCCGTCGATGTCTTCGCCCTCGGCGCCGTCCTCGCGTACGCGGCCACCGGCCGCCCGGCCTTCGGCACCGGACTGCCCGCGAGCATCAAGGTCCTCGAAGGCGCGAGCCCCGAGCTGACCGGGGTGTCCACGCCGCTCGCCGGACTGATCACCGCCTGTCTGGCCACCGCCGCGGTCGACCGCCCGCTGCCCGGCGTCCTCATGACCGCTCTCTCCGGCCTCCTCGGGACCGGCCCCGGCACCGAACCCGGCGGCGCCGAGGGCGGCCGGGAGCGCACCGAGCCCGTCCCCGATCCCCCGCACCGCTGCCATGTGCCCGCGCGGGGCGGCGCGAGCGACCCCTGCGGGCTGCGCCCGATCGCCTCCCGGCTCCTCGCCTCGGGGCTCTCCCAGGACCTCGTCCGGAAGGCGGTTCTGCATCATGCCCGCTGAACACGCCGTCGAACTGCGCGACGGCTGGGAGTCACTGGTGCGGGAATGGGCCCGCCGCGTCGGCGAACCCGTGGCGAGCGAGGACGGCGCCCTCTATCTGGAGGCCAGGGCCGGCGGCCCGTCCGGGCCCCGGCTCACCGTGGACGTCAGCCGCGCCGCCGGGTCCCTCGTGGTGGCCGTCACCGACGGGACGCTGATCTCCCCCGACCGGCTCGCGCCCACCGCGGCGGCGGCGATCGCGTGGAACTCCCGCGAGGTGACGCCGACGGCGATCCTCGGCGACGTCCGCAGCGAGGCGCCGCTGCTCTCCGCCGTCCTCGCCCTGCCGCTCGTCTCGCACCTGACCGCCACCGGGTTCGCGTCGACGCTCGACACGCTGCTCGAAGCGGCGGTGCGACTGCTGCGTGAGTGCCACGACCTCGGATTCGTCCTGCGGAGCACCGATGACCTCGCGACCCGGGAGTGACCGGATGGAATGGGCCGCCGTCCTGCTGACGATCACGGTGGTACCGCTGGCGGCGGCACTCGCCATCATGTGGGCCAGTACGGGTTCGTGGCGCTCGGGACCACGCCGGGAGGACGGCCGGAGGCGGGAGGTCCCCCGCCCGCCCGGGTCCGCCCGGCCCCCGGAGGACCCGCGGAACGCCGGGACGCCACGGAAACCGGAGGCCGCCAGGAAGCCGGAGACGCCAGGAGATCCGGAGAGCGCGCGGACACCGGAGGAGGGCCGGGGGCCCGACGGTCGCCAGGAGCCCGACGGGACGCCCGTGCCCGGTGCGCGGCACGAGCCCGAGGGACGGCAGGAGGCTCCGGGGCGGGTGGGCGAGGTGCCCGACGCCGAGCGCCCGCCGACGCCGGGCACCATCGGGCTGTGGGGCCATGTCGACCGGCTGCTGGAGGCCGGGCGCGCCCTGCTGGACGGTGCGGGCTTCGTCCACGAGCGGGACGGCGGCGACGACCGCGTACCCCCGGCCGCGACCGGCGAACCGCGCCCGCAGCCGCAGCCGCAGCCGCCCGCCGCGTCGCCGGGGACCGCCCCGGCCGGCTACCCGCAGGGCGCCCCACCTGCGCAGACCGCCGCGCCCGGCTACCCGCAGCAGACCACGGGGCCGGTTCACCCGCAGACCGCCGCACCCTCGCGGTCCGCCCCGTCCGCCTACCGCCAGGCCCCCGCGCCCGGCTCTCAGCGGGCCCTTCCGCCCGCGCGTTCGCTGGCCGCCCCGCCCGTCTCCTCCCGTACCGAACCTCCCTCCGGTCCCCGCCACGCCCCGCTCCCCGAGGGCCCCGCCGACGGCCCCGCGCTCCCGGGCGGTGACGGCCGTGACCTCGACACCCTGGCGCTGGCCGGCGGGCGGCGGGACGTCGCGACCGTCGCGACCTGGCTGCGCCCGCACGGCTACGTCGAGTGGGAGGGCGCGCTGTGCCGGGCCCACTGGCAGGGTGCCGCCTCGGCGTACCCGTGCCCCGGTGACCGGGTCCGCGTGGTCCTCGTACCGGAGTCGGAACCGCCGGTGTTCCAGGCCGGTCCGCTCCGCTGAACCTCCGCACGTCCGCTCGCCGACACGTCCGTACGTCCGCCGCACCGCCGCACCGCCCCGTACCCGCTCGTCCCGCCCTGACCACCCATCGCTCCACGGAGTAGCCGTGACTCCCACGCCTCAGCCCGACGAAGCCCCGCTCCCCGTTCCGTACATGGGCTTCGAGTTCGACAGCGCCCAGCGGCTGCCGCTGCTGCTCTGCCTGGACACCTCGACCTCCCTGACCCGGAACGACGCCATCTCCTCGCTCAACACCGCCCTCGGTTCCTGGGCGGAGAGCCTCGCCGAGGACATGGCGCTGAGCGCCGCCGTCGACGTCGCCGTGATCACCTTCGGCGGCGGCGACGGCATCACGGTCTGGCAGGGGTCCACCCCGCTCGGCGCCACCGCCCCGGTGTGGCCGCACAGTCCATTCGTACCGGCCCACGAGTTCCGGCCTCCGGTGCTCAGGGCGCACGGCGTGACGCTCCTCGACCGGGCGCTGCGCCTGGCGATGGAGGTGGTCGCCGACTACAAGGCGGGGCTGCGGGCCGAGGGTCTGACGTACTACCGCCCGCAGATCTGTGTCGTCACGGACGGCTTCCCGAGCGACGAGGAGGGCCGGTTCTCGCACGCCTACCGCGAACTCCTGCCCGATCTGCGCAGGGCGGAGGAGGAGCGCCGCTTCCGGCTGTTCGCGGTGGGGGTGGGCGAGCGGCACGCGGGCGCCGAGGAGGTGCTCCAGGAGCTGGCGCCGCACTACCACGCCTGGCTGGACGGCTTCCCGTTCGCGGAGCTGCTCACGGCGATGTCGCACAGCGCCAAGGCCACCCAGGGCGGCGCGGCGGAGGCCGAGTTCCAGGAGATCTTCGCCCGGCTGAAGCGCCGGCGCGGCGGCGGGCAGGTCCCGGCGTGAGGCCGGCGGACGGGCCGCACAGGGGATGGCGGGTGCACGGCACCAGCGCGATCGGCTACCGGCACCTGCGGGAGCGGATGCCCTGCCAGGACGCGTGGCGGTGCCGCAAGACCCCGTCGGGGCTCGTCCTCGCGGTGGCGGACGGCGCGGGGAGCGCGCCGCGCTCCGAGGAGGGCGCCAAGCAGGCCGTACGCCTGGCGACCAGGGCGTTCGAGCCGCTGGTGACGCCCTGGGAGCAGCTGCCGGACGCGCACGCGCGCAAGGCGTCGCTGACCGACGCGTTCCGTGAGGTGCGGGCCGCGTTCCTGCGGTGGTGCGGCGATTCGCCCGCCCCGTACGCGACCACCCTGACGGTGGTGGTCCTCGCCCCGGGCTGGCTGGGGCAGCTGTCGGTCGGTGACGGTCTCGTGGTCGTCCGGTCCGATGTGGGCGATCCCGCGCACCCCTCCTCGTACGATCTGCTGCCACGCGCGCACACCGGCAGCGAGTACGCGAACGAGACCGTGTTCGTGGGCTCGCCGACCGCGCTCCGGCAGATCCGGGTGGACTGCGTCCGCGACGACGGCATAGACGGGGTGCTGCTGTCCACCGACGGGCTGACCCAGGCCCTGCTGCGGCGGGCGCCGGCCGGGCGGCCCCCGATGCCGCACGACGCGTTTCTCGGGCATCTCTTCGACCGGCTCGGCCGGCCCGACTACGACCACGACGAGGAGGAGCGGCGGCTCTCCGAGTTCCTCGGATCGGACCAGATCACCCGGGTGACCGGGGACGACAAGACTCTCCTGTGGGCGATACGGACATGACTACCGCTGACGAGAACCGCGAACACATCTCCCTCGACGGCCTCTCCCTGGCGCTCGGGGACGGCACCCGCGTCACCCGGGTGCCCAAGCCGCTGGGGATGGGTGGACAGGGCAGTGTGTGGCGGCTGAACGAGCGCGCCGACCTTGCCGCCAAGATCTACGACCGCATCCCCGACGGCGCCCAGCTGCGCCGGCTCACCGCGATGCTCCGGGCCGATCCGCTCGCCGGGGAACGGCTGGCACCCGGTCAGCCGCCGATGCTGGTGTGGCCGGTGGACACGATCGAGGCGGCCGGGAGTGCGATCGGCTACGGCATGCCGTATCTGGACCCGGCGGCGCACACCCAGCTGAGCGGGCTGCTGCAGAAGCCGGTGCGGCTGCGCCGCTTCGAGGGCCGGGCGCACTGGAAGTTCCTGCTGGCGGTGGCGTCGAACCTGGCGTACATGACGGCCGAGCTGCATCAGCAGGGCTTCGTGGTGGGCGACCTGTCGAGCGCCAACGCGGTCGTCGACGGGAACGGCTACGTCACGTTCCTGGACTGCGACTCGTTCGCCTTCACGGACAAGCTGACCGGTGAGTCCTTCGGCTGCGAGGTGTTCACCGACGACTACGCGAGCCCCGAGCGGCAGCGCGGGGAGCCGCCGACCCGGCAGGCGGACGACTTCGCGCTCGCCGTCCTCGTCTACCAGCTGGTCACCGGCGGGAACCACCCCTTCGACGGGGCTCCGCTGTACGGCGCCCCGGAGGCGACCCGCAAGGACAACATCGTGAGCGGCACGTCGTTCCTGGTCGACCCGGACCGGGTGCGGGTGCCCGCGCAGCTGCTCGCTCCCGAGGTGCTGCCGCCCCGGCTGGTGGAGCTGGCGCGGCGGACCTTCGGGCCGGGGATGCGCGATCCCCGGCGGCGGCCGTCCTCGGCGGTCTGGCTGGACGCGCTGGACGAGGCGCGGGAGACGGTCGTGCAGTGCGCGGACGTGCCGGACCACCACTACGGCGGTCATCTGACGGCGTGCCCGTGGTGCGGGCGCCGGGCGGCCGGTCAGCCGGACCCGTTCGTCGCGGGTCCGAGGCGGAACTCGGGTGCGGGGGGCGCGGCGGGGGCGAAGGAGTCGGTGTTCGTCCCGCTCGGCTCGGTGCCGCGACCGGGCGGACCGGCCGGATCGGGTGCGCCGGCCGCTTCGGGGGCCTCGGCCCGGCCCGGGACCTCCGCCCGGCCCGGGGCGTCCGGTGCCTCCCGTGCCTCCGGGGCGTCGAGCGGTCCTTCCGCCTCGGTGCCCACGGCGGGTCCGGCCCCCTCCGGCGGTTCCGCCGGGGCGTCGGTCCCGCCCCCTCGGTCCGGTACTCCCCCGACGGCGCCGAACCCGTCCGGCGCCACGCCCTCGGGCGGCGGCGAGCCCGCCGCCGCGACGAAGCCGCTCACCAAGGGGGAGATCGCGTTGGGCTGCGCGGCCGTGCTGATCCTGGGCGGCATCGTGGCCGCCCTGATCTGGGGCGTCTACGCACTGGTCCAGGCGATCTGGCCGTAGGCCGGGTCCGGACGACGGCCCGGGTCCGGACGTGAGGGAGGGCCGGAGCCCGGTGTTCACCGGGTTCCGGCCCTCCCTCGTGCGGATCGCCGCGGGGTCAGCGCCAGCTGTGCGGGGCGCGGAAGCCGTGCTCGCGCTCCAGGCGGCGCCAGCCGGCCGTGGTGCGGCCGCGGTGGTCGGCCGCGGTGTCGGCGGCGGGCTGGGAGGCCGCGCGGGCGAGCAGCACCGCGGTGATGGCGGCGAGCTCCTCGGGGTCGGCGTGGCCCTTCTCGACGCGGAGAAGGTTGGCAGGGGTGCTCACGTGGATGACTCCTCTTACTGAGGCGGGTTGCCGTGCTTGCGGGACGGCAGGTCGGCGTGCTTGGTGCGGAGCATCGCGAGGGACCTGATGAGCACCTGGCGGGTGTCGGCGGGGTCGATGACGTCGTCGACCAGGCCGCGCTCCGCCGCGTAGTACGGGTGCATCAGCTCGGCCTTGTACTCCTTGACCATGCGGGCTCGCATGGCCTCGGGGTCCTCGGCCTCGGCGATCTGCTTGCGGAAGATCACGTTGGCGGCGCCCTCGGCGCCCATGACCGCGATTTCGTTGGTGGGCCAGGCGTACGTCAGGTCGGCGCCGATGGACTGGGAGTCCATGACGATGTAGGCGCCGCCGTAGGCCTTGCGCAGGATCAGGCTGATCCGGGGCACGGTCGCGTTGCAGTACGCGTAGAGCAGCTTGGCGCCGTGCCTGATGATTCCACCATGCTCCTGGTCGACGCCCGGCAGGAAGCCGGGGACGTCCAGAAGGGTGATGATCGGGATGTTGAAGGCGTCGCACATCTGGACGAAGCGGGCGGCCTTCTCGGAGGCCTCGATGTCGAGGACTCCGGCCAGCGTCTGGGGCTGGTTGGCGACGATGCCGACGACCTGGCCGTCGAGGCGGGCGAGGGCGCAGATGATGTTGCGGGCCCAGCGCTCGTGGATCTCCAGGTAGTCGCCGTCGTCGACGAGCTCCTCGATGACCTTGTGCATGTCGTACGGGCGGTTGCCGTCGGCGGGCACCAGGTCGAGCAGGACCTCGGAGCGGCGGTCCGCCGGGTCCTCGGAGGCGACGGTCGGCGGGTTCTCGCGGTTGTTCTGCGGGAGCATCGACAGGAGGTAGCGGACCTCCGCGATGCAGGTCTCCTCGTCGTCGTAGGCGAAGTGGGAGACGCCGGAGACGCCCGCGTGGACGTCGGCGCCGCCGAGCCCGTTCTGGGTGATCTCCTCGCCGGTGACCGCCTTGACGACGTCCGGTCCCGTGATGAACATCTGCGAGGTCTCGCGGACCATGAAGACGAAGTCGGTGAGGGCCGGGCTGTAGGCCGCGCCGCCCGCGCAGGGGCCGAGCATCACCGAGATCTGCGGGATGACGCCCGAGGCTCGGGTGTTGCGCTGGAAGATGCCGCCGTAGCCGGCGAGCGCCGAGACGCCCTCCTGGATACGGGCGCCGGCGCCGTCGTTCAGGGAGACCAGCGGGGCGCCGGCCGCGATGGCCATGTCCATGATCTTGTGGATCTTGGTGGCGTGGGCCTCGCCGAGGGCGCCGCCGAAGATCCGGAAGTCATGGGCGTAGACGAAGACCGTGCGGCCCTCGACCGTGCCCCAGCCGGTGATGACACCGTCGGTGTAGGGCTTCTTCGCCTCCAGGCCGAAGCCCTGGGCGCGGTGCCGGCGCAGCTGCTCGACCTCGTTGAAGGAACCAGGGTCGAGCAGCAGCTCGATGCGCTCGCGCGCCGTCAGCTTGCCCTTCGCGTGCTGGGCCTCGGTCGCCCGCTCGCTCGGGCCGCGGAGGGCCTGCTCGCGCAGGACGTGCAGCTCGGCCACTCGGCCACGGGCGTCAGCGGGCTCGCTCGGGATCTGGTCCACAACGGTCATGTGTCGACCCTACGAAGCCGGACAAGAAAATCCCGCCGTCGACTCCGTACAGTCTCCCGTGTCGATTCCTGGTGGGGCTGGACAGAACCATGGCCCGCCCAGCCCGAGTCAACAGTCAGGCACCCCTCGTGTTTGTATGTTTTCTACATAGACCTCGGCGGGCCTAGACGAGCACCTCGCAACGATGGGTGGCGCCCCCGGTGCCCGGGGTGATCCGCAGCCGCAGCGAGCGCCCGGTGGCGAGCACCTCCACCGAGGGGTCGTGCGAGAGCACCCGGCGGACCGGGCCCGCCCAGACGACTTCGAGGGGCTGCCCCGTGCGGAGCGGTTCGGAGACCCTCAGGTCGAGGACCGAGCGGCGGCGCCTGACGAGGACGCTCGCGGGCGCGGAGACCGTGAGGGGTCCCACCGTACCGGCCCCCCAGAAGTTGGCGGCGGTCAGCCCGAGGGACGGGACGGCTATCGCCTGCCGCTCGGCGGTGTTGTCGAGAACGCTCAGCCAGCCGGGGTCGGCGGCGCGGGCGGCGAGGGTCCGCGGGGAGGCCCCCGGCATCAGCAGATAGGCGTACGAGGCGGCGACCGGGTCCGTTCCGTGGTCGAGCCAGAGGGTCTGGTAGCGGCGGGTCGCGCGCTCGGTGGAGCTGGTGGTGTTGATGTCGCTCCAGGCCCCGGTGCGGTCCTCGCGGAGGGTGCGGAGGTCTCCGGTGCCCGCCGGGAGGACCCAGCCGCCGTGGCCTTCCAGATGCGCCCAGCCGTCGCCGGTGGTGAGGGCCTGGTCGCCGCCCTCCCCCAGCAGGCGGTTGTCGACGACCGTCTCGACGGGCACGCCGTCGGTGGCGGTGATCCCGGCGCCCAGGCAGATGACGGCGTCCGCCGCGCAGAACCAGGACTTGCGGGCCTCCAGGGTGGAGCCGAGGCCCTTGAGGTGCTGGCCGACGGCCGCGTACTCGCCGTCGGTGGCGCCGCCGACCCAGCGGACGGCGGGCCTGGGCGCGCCCCACTCGCCGCCCGCCCGGTCGGCGAGCCGCCTGGTGGAGACGGTGGTGCCGGGCAGGCGGTAGGGGTCGACGGTGGGCCAGAACCAGTCGGTGTACTGGTCGCCGAGGGACGGGGTCCACCAGGAGAGCATTCCGGCGCCGGTGTGCCAGCCGCGCGGGTTCTCGCCGTTGCCGCACTCGTAGTACGTGATGCGGTTCGAGGCCATGGCGATGCCGGCGGCCCAGCCGGGGCGGCGGTGGACGGCCCGGTCCATGGCGGTGAAGAGCCGGTGGCCGGTGGGTTCGGGGGCGGCCGGGACGGGCGAGGCGGCGACGGCGTGCAGCCGGGCGAGGTCCGCGACGCCGAACTGGCGGGCGGCGAGGATCGGGGAGACGGTGTCGCGCTCGATCCACCCCTTCACGCGCGCGTGCCACCGGTCGCGCTCGGCGGCGGAGGCCCCGCCCGCGAGGAGGGCCATGGCCGCGATGACGCCCTGGCCGTGGAAGTGGTCGGAGCGCATGACCTGGCGGTCGTCGTTCCTGAGGAGGCCGCGGCTGATGGCGCGTCCGTTGACGCTGTCCATCATCAGTCCGTCGTAGATGAGGGGCGCGTAGGCCTTCTCGACGCTGTCGAGGACGATCTGCCGGTTCGGGTCGGTGACGGCCCAGCTGGAGCCGGCGAGCAGCGAGAACAGCCGGCCGAGGCCGTCCAGCATGACCTGTCCGTAGGTGCCGGAGTAGGCGACCCAGGTGTGCTGGACGAAGGAGCCGTCGGCGTACAGGCCGTCTCCCTGGGTGACGTACGGGAAGACGGGCGAGAGGGCGTCGCGGGCCAGGGCGAGCTTGGCGGGGTTCTCGCCGAGGACTCCGCGCAGGGCGACCGAGCGGCAAAGGTCGACGCGGTTGGCGCCGGTCGAGGTGCCGGTGTAGTTCGTGAGCACCGAGTCGGGGACGAAGTGGTCGACGGCGGCACAGGCGGCGGCGATCCGCTCGGCGCCGAGGTGGGGGCGGAGGGCGGCCACGATGTCCATGAGGAGGCGGGGGGCGCCGATCTGCCATTCCCACCAGTTGCCGTAGCGGGGCGCGCCAGCCCGGTAGACGGTGGCGGAGAGGTGGTCGAGTCCGCCGAGGACGTCGGCGAGCAGGCTCGCGTCGCCGGTGAGGCCGGTGCCGGGCTGGGCGTACGCCTGGGTCATCGTCCAGAGGCGGCTGTAGCTCTGGGAGATGCCGGCCGGCGGGTCGAAGGGGGCGTCGGGCCAGAGGGAGGCCGCGGTGGGGGCCATCGCGGCGCGGAAGGTACGGGCGAGGGTGCCCGTCTCGGCGAGGCGGGCGGCGTAGGGCTCGGCCCCGGCGTCGAAGCCGGAGCCGAGCTGGAGGTCGAGCCAGCGGAGCCGGAGCGCCTCGAACTCGTCCGCCGCGTGGGCGGAGGGGGACAGCGCGAGGGCGGCCGCGGCGGCGGCTGTCGTGCTCAGGAAGGTGCGGCGGGACCAGAGGGGCAGGGACACGGGAGCCTCCCGGGGGAAGTGGTGGAGACCGGTCGGCGCCCGGTGTAACACTCTGTTCCCGACGCAATCAATGAGCACGGCAGCACACGGGGCAAGCGCTTGCTACGTGTCAGCTTCCGCAGTGGAAGCGGGCGTTGCCCCAGTCCGCGTGGTCGTTGCCGTTGCCGTCGCCGCCGTCGTCGGCCACCAGGTCGACGTAGGAGGCGCCGGTGACGTCGGCGGTGAGCGACCAGGCCGGGTCCGTGGCCCTGAGGACCGGGGACTTCACCTTCTCGGTGCCGTCCGCGAGCACGCTGAACCGGACGGTGCCCCGGACGGTCTGCACGTCGTCCACGCCGACCTCGGCGGTGAGGGAGGTGCAGCGGCCGCCCAGGTAGTAGCGGACCGTGGCGGGGGCGTGGCTGCCCAGGCCCTTGGCGTAGGTCACTCCCCCGATCCGCAGCGGGGAGCCGTCGCCGGTGCCGGTCTCGCCGTTGGAGAGGTCGCGCTCGACGGGTCCCCAGCCGTTGGTGGCCGAGGTCCAGTCCAGGTCGCTGGCCCAGCTGTCGGCGGTGGGCGGCGGGGGCAGGGTGCGGACGGTGGTGGCGGCGGTGAGCTTCCGTTCCTCTCCCCCGAGGGCGTACGCCAGGGAGGCGGTCAGCGGGTACGGCTGGTAGGCCGCGTCCACCGGCGGGGTCACCTGCCAGGTGGCGGTGGCCTTTCCGCCCGCGGCGACGGTGCCGAGGGCGACGGGGGCGGCGGGTTCGACGGTCCAGCCCGCGGGGAGCGTCAGGACGGCCCGGACGCCGGTGACCTCGCCGGCCTCGTCGTTGCCGAAGGTCGCGGTGACCCGGTTGGGGCGGCCGGGCTCCAGGGTCTCGGGCGCGGTGAGGGAGAGCGTGCCGCAGGCGGCGCGTTCGGCGGCGGGTCCGAGGTCGGTGACGGTGAAGGCGTCGAGGACGAAGTCGGCGCCGTCCGGGGCGTCGCCGCGCTTGCGCAGACCGGTCCAGGTGTCGCCGCAGCCGGCGGTGACGGTCTCGGAGAAGCGGCCGTCCGCCCGCTGCTGCCCGAGCGGGGTGCGGCGGGTCTCCACGGAGGTGCCGTTCGTCCGGTCGTAGCCGGTGACCCACTCGTACGCGCCCGCGCGGCTGGAGCGGTAGTCGTACTCGATCCGGTAGCTGCGGCCGTCCTTCATCGGGACGGTCCAGGGCGCGGTCCGGTAGACGAGGCCGCTGTTCTCGTCGTGGGACTTGAGGCTCTCGGCGCCGCCGATGACGTCGTCGATCAGCTTTCCGTTCCAGCCGGCCCGGGTGTACGGCGCGTGCAGCTGGGCGATGTGGGTGCGGGGGTCGGTCGTACCGCCCGCGTCACCCTTGAGGAAGGGGCCCCAGCCCTGGTCGACGGCCTCGAAGTCCTCGTACACGAGGGTTCCGGCCCTGGTGGCGGGGTCGTTGGCGACGATGCGGACGTCGTCGACGCGGACGGTGGCGGCGCTGCCGGCCGCGGCCTCGATCCTCAGCGGGGTGGTGCCGCCGGCCGGTGCGGTGAAGGTGACCTTGGCGCGCTGGAAGCGGGTGCCGTTCCAGTCGGAGGCGGCGACCCGGTCCTGGAGCGCGGAGCGTTCGACGGTGACGGACCGGCCGCCGATGGAGAGGGTGACGGTCCGGGTCGCGCCGGGCTCGACCTCGATGAGTGCGGAGGCGGTGTAGCGCTTGCCGGGGGTGAGGCGGGTGATCTGCTGGCGGACCGAGGCGGTGGCGGCGCCGCTGAGCTTCGCGCTGTTGCGGCCCCGGTCGTCGGTGTCGCGGACGACGGCGCCGGCGGTGGCCCAGGCGTCGAGCCGCGCGTCGTTGAAGCCGGGGTCCTTCACCGGGGTGCCCTGGCCCCACTTGGGGGCGGCCTGGTCGGGTGCGCGGTCGGGGTGGAGGACGTAGGGCTGTCCGGCGGCGGCGTCGAGGGTGATCTTCCCGTCGACGGGCCGTACGGTCACGGTCTTCACGCGCCCGTTGTCGGTGAGCCTGTACACGGAGTACGAGCCGGCGCCGGGCGGGACGGCCCAACTGGTCGTGCCGCCGGACTTGTTGTAGTGGTAGAGCTTCTTCCCGTCGTCCCAGGGGAGCAGATAGGCCTCGCCGTCGAGGACCTTGCGGCCGTGGTCGTAGAAGGTGCGGCGGCCGTCCTCGACGGCGCCGCGGACCTCGCCGGTGAAGGTGATGTCGTTGCCGTTCCAGCGGGTGATCTTCTGCTGCTGGAGGTACTTGGCGGGCAGGTTCCGCTGCCAGATGTTGGCGGTGAAGGCGGTCCAGTCGGTCTCGCCGGTCCAGCCCTCGAAGTCGACGAGGGCGGTCTGGCCGAGGACCGGGTGGTTGTTCCAGACGTCCTTCTCGCCGTTGCGGATGAAGCGGACGATCTGGGAGTTGAGGCCCTTGTTGGTGGCGCCGCCGTAGTCGAGGTCGTTGGCCCAGTGGGACCAGAGGGAGGCCCGCTCGAACTTCTCGGACCACTCGGTGGCGACGTTCCAGCCCTGCGCCTGGACGGCCCGCACGGTCTCGTCGGCGATCCACCCGTGGGTGTAGTAGACGTCGATGTAGAGGGTGGAGAGGCTGGGGTCGGTCTCGTCGCGCAGCTGCTGGAAGCGCCGGGCGAGGTCGCCGCTGTTGATGTCGCGGCGCTGGTCGATGTAGTAGCTCTGGTTGAGCCAGTTCCAGCCGGGCTTCGTCTTGTCGACCAGGGTCTCGCTGAAGTTCTTCGCCTCCGGGTACGACTCGGTGGCGTTGACGTGGACGCCGAAGTCCGCGCCCCACCGCTTGCCCTCGCGGAGGAGGGTGTTGAGGTCGGCGAGGCCGCCGGCCCGCTTGTTGTAGTTGCCGCCGTAGTCGGGGTGGGCGGAGTCGTGGCCCTCGGAGCCGTACCCCTTGAGCAGGGCGAACTGGCCGAGTCCGTCGGTGGAGAGCGAGATCCGCTTGACGTCGTCGAGGGTGCGCAGGAAGGGGTGGGTGGCCTGGGAGGCGAAGTTGAACGGGATGTGGGCGACGACCCGGCCGGGCGTCTCCTCGCTGCCGGGCGCCTTGATCCCGATCGTACGGAAGGCGACGGCGCCGTCCTGCCAGTCGGTGGCGCCGTCGGCGTTGGCGTCGGGGGTGACGACGACCTTCGCCCAGGGCAGGGCGTCGCCGCTCGCGGGCTTCGGGGCGCCCTCGCCGCGGTAGGTCCACTGGCCGGACCAGACGCCGACGCGGGTCTCGGCGCCGCTCCTGCGGGCCTGGTGCCAGAAGCGGGCGCCGTCGCGGGCGGAGGCGCCGGAGGGCTTGTCGTAGCTGGAGTTGGACTCGACGGCGGCGGCCAGCTGCCCGGTGTTGACCAGGGCGTAGCTGGCGCCGACCGGGTTCGGGTCGGCGGCGGTCGCGTCGGTGACCCGCGCGAAGACGTCGGCGGTGCGGGTGGAGTCCGGGTCGAGCCGGGTGAAGGCGGTGGCGGCGCCGGCGTCCGAGGAGCCGACGGAGACCAGGTCGTGGCCGGGTATGTCGAGGGTGCCGACCCGGAAGGCCTCGGTGTCACGGACGGCGGTCACCCGGAAGGTGGTGGTCCGCCCCTCGACGCTCAGCCGGGCGTCGATCTCGACGCCGGGCAGCTCGGGGAAGGTGAGGGTGTACGCGGCGGAGGCGGCCGTCAGGACGGGGGCGGCCTTGGCCCTGACCGTACGGGCGGTGCCGTTCAGCACCACCTGGATGACCGGGGCCGTACTGCCGAGGAGGCGGGCGCCGGTCGCGCGGTCGGTGTACGACAGGACACGCGGGAAGTCCTCGGCGACGGCGACGGAGAGCCGGGGCGAGGCGATGACGGGGGTGGCGGCCGTGACGGTCCCGGCGAGCGGGACCGGGGTCGCCGGGCCCTCCGCCAGGGCGGGCCCGGCCAGGGCGAACACGGCGGACGAGGCGGTGGCGAGTGCGCAGGCCGCACGGATTCTTCGCGGGTTCGGGAGGGGCATGCGCACTAGTTGGCCCGCCCCCGGCGGCACCGTCAACGAGATCACGCCATGCGGAGGCCTCCAGTCCAAGAACCCCCTTCGGTTAGTCCAAGTGACCACCGAAGAGGGCCCTTTCGGACGGTACGGGGGTCAGCAGCCGCCGCAGTTGTAGAACGTCACGTCCCAGTGGTTGCCCTCGTCGGCGTAGACGTTGCCGGCTCCGGACTTCCACTGCGGGGCCCCGTCACCGCGGAGTCCGATGTACGTGAAGGTGTTCTTGACGTAGTTGGTGACGCAGGTGCCCTTGGCGAAGTCGAGCTTGTAGCCGTTCCAGTGCGAGTACGTGCCGCTCGCGTGGCCCGTCTCGGTGCCGCCCGTGATGTTGAGGGCGCAGCCGCTGGCGCTCTTGAGGGTCTGGGCGCCCTGGGCGGTGGCGAGGTTGAGCTGCTCGAAGGACGTACAGGTGGAGTTGTTCCGGTCCGAGCAGCCGCCGGAGGAGGACCAGGTGATCCCCGAGTTCCGGAACATCGAGGTCGCGGTGGCGTGGCTGATCTTGGTGACGGCGTGGGCCTCGCCGGCGGCGGTGAGGACGCCGATGCCGGGGGCGAAGAGCGCGCCGAGGACGAGGCCGAGGGCCGTGAGGACGGAGCGGAGCTTCATCGGGAGTGCCTCCTGCTGATGACCGTGACGAATGGGGACGGCGGTGCAGGTGGTGCCGGAGGTGCGGTGGCGCGTGACACGGGTGGGGCCGGTGGCGCGGCGGCTCGGGTGGAGCCGGTGAATCCGGTGGCGCCAGGGAGATGGTGCCGTAGTTCTACGCGCGTCCGCCAGAGGGCGTCGGTGTCTCCGTGACGCCGTCCGGATGAACAGCTTCCCTAGATGTTGAAAGTTGAACGGAATAGGGCTACAGTCGTTCTCGTTGAAGCTTCAACAAACACCGACAAGGAGCATGTCATGGGTCTCTTCGGCCGCAAGAACACCGAGTCCGCCGTCGCCACCGCCACTCTGCCGGTCGACCCGGCCCTGGCCGCCCTCACCGGCGACTACACCATCGACCCGGCGCACAGCAGCATCGGCTTCACCGTCCGCCACGCGATGGTCACCAACGTCCGCGGCACCTTCGCCGAGCACGAGGGCGCGCTGAAGCTCGACGGTTCGAACCCGGGCGCCTCCTCCGCCTCGATCGACGTCAAGATCGCCTCCGTCGACACCGGCATGGGCGACCGCGACGGCCACCTCCGCAGCGGTGACTTCTTCGACGCCGAGCAGTTCCCCCTGATGAGCTTCCGCTCGACGACGGCCGAGCAGCTGGGCGGCGACAAGTACCGGGTCACCGGCGACCTGACCATCAAGGACGTCACCAAGCCGCTCGCCATCGACCTGGAGTTCAACGGCACCGCGACCGACGTCTACGGCAACGAGCGCGTCGGATTCGAGGGCTCCGCCGAGATCCTGCGCTCCCAGTGGGGCCTGACCTGGAACGCGGCCCTGGAGACCGGCGGCGTGATGGTCTCCGACAAGGTCAAGCTGAACTTCGACATCTCCGCGATCAAGAACGCCGCCTGACCCCGGACTCCCCTCCGGACCGGCACACGAGCGCGCCCGCCCTCCGCAGCTGCGGAAGGCGGGCGCTCGGCGTTGCCCGGCGGGGGCGGCGGCTCGGCACCAGGGGTCCACGGACCGGGCGCCTGCGGACCGGGGCCCACGGATCACGCGTCGGCGGACCGGACGACGACGGACCGGGGGCCCACGGACCGGCGCTCAGGAATCGGTCGTCCACGGCCACGCCGCCGCGCGGCCGGCCTCGACGAGGCCGACCATCCGGAAGGCGGCGTCCGTGAGCCCCCCGAAGGTGTGCCGGTGGGGGCCCGTGGGGCCGTGGGCGGGCAGGTACCCCGCCAGGTTCCACGTGTAGACCGGGATGTCGGCCGGGACCGCCGCGACCGGGTCCTCGGGCCCGTACGCGGCGGTCTGCTCATCGGTGACGATCAGGACCCTGTCGTGCTCCCGGTAGTGCTTCCGTATCGCCTTCGCCGTGTAGGTGCCGCCGAGGCTGCGGAACCGGTCGAGCACCGCGAGCACCGGCTCGCCCGGCGCGAACGGCACCTCAGCGCTGCCCCAGCCGAACTCCACCAGGTCCGCCCGCTCGGCGCGCTGGGCCAGCGCCGTGCCGAACACGGCCGCCGCGTCCGCCCGGGTCAGCTCGGACCGCTCGGAGACGGTGTCCCAGAACATGGAGTCGGAGCGGTCGACCAGGATCAGGGTCCGGCCGGGGAGGGCGGGGACATTGGCCAGGGAGTGCCCGAGCGCCTCCTCCAGCGCGGCCCCCAGCGGGGCGACGGCGCGTGCCGGTGGGCGGCCAGGTAGCGGAAGGGGAACTGCCGGGCCCTGGCGACCTCGGTGGCGTCCGAGAGCCGTGCGGCGACCCGGGCCGCGACCTCGTCGGAGACCCCCGCCCGGTCGAAGTTCCGCAGGTTCCGCAGGAGTGCCATCGGCGCCATCGCGGGGATCACGGCCTCCCAGACGGCGGCGTCCATCGGCCCGTGGAGCCAGCCGGCCAGGGCCTCCCACGTCAGGCCCGCCTCGGCCAGCCGCTCGGAGCCGCCCGGACCGGTCACCAGCGCCCGCCGCTCCTCCGGAGCCGTCTCCATCAGCTCCCGGTGGGCGGTGAGCAGCCGGTCGGAGGCCGGCGGAACCGCCTGCTCCGGGTGGTGGCGGCGGTCCAGGGCGTACCGGAAGAGGTCGCCCTGCCAGGGCTTGCCGGGGTCGGGCGAGGCGTGCACCAGGTTGAGCACGTCACCGAAGCGGAAGGCCTTGGACGCGGTGTCGTACTTGAGCAGGGAGCGGGAGGTGTACAGCCGGCGCACCCCGTCGGCGACGCCCCGCTTCACGGGCTGCGGCACCTTGCGTCCGTACGCCGAGATCCAGTGGGCGAGCAGTTCGCCGGGCTCGTCGGCGCGCTGGAGGACCGAGTCGATCACGGACCGGTTGGACGGGCCGCCGGACGCCCCGGCCGCCAGCCGGGCCCGTACGTACGCGGCGGCGCCCACCAGGGACGCCGTGCGCATGTTGCCCTCGCTCCGGAGCCAGCGCAGCAGGCCAGCCGTCCACTCGGGGTCCTCCACGGCGAGTTCACCGACGAGCCGGGCGTACCGGGCGTCGCGGTCCTCGCCGCTCTCGTAGAAGGTCCGCTGGGAGGCGAAGGCGCCGACGGCGAGGAGGTAGAGCTCGTCGCGGGGCTCCCGGACGAAGGCCGGAGCGCCCTCGTAGGTGGGGAAGTACCGCCCGGCCGGCCCGGGGAGGACCCGCCGGAGCGGTGCGGAGCGGGCGACGGCCTCCGCGGCTGCCGCGGCTGCGGCGACGTGCGGGGCCACGAGCATCTCGGACCACATCTTGGAGACGCGCGGGGTGTGACGAGGCAGGGAATCCCCCCGGATTCGAAGGACGGGAAGGCCCGGCCACACGGCCCGGCGGGGCGACGGCCCGAGGGGGCGGAGGTCGCCCGGTGGCGGGTGGCGGGGCGAAGACGCCCGCGCCGCCGAGATCGGAAGTGGCGGCGGCGTCACTTGGTTTCGGAAGAAGTAGCCGCAGCCGAGCGCATCGGAGGCGCGGTCGCGACGCCACCCTACAAAACCGCCGGGGGCCGCACCATTGAATTACGGCGCGGCCCCACGACGTCCTCCGGCCCTAGCTCCGGTTCGCGGCAGCCGCGACCACCGTCGGGATCAGCCGGGCGTTCTCGGCGGCGCCGGGGCCCCCGCCGAAGGCGAAGCGGCGGCGGGTGTAGCTGTACGCGAGGCCGGTCGCCGGGTCGGCGAAGGCCTGCGAGCCGGGGGCGCCGCTGTGCCCGACGGCGCCCGGGCCGAGGGCCGGGTAGCGGGCGGCCATCGCGACGAAGCCGAGGCCGAAGGTGTTCTCCTCGCCGGTCACCATGTCCTT
The DNA here is from genome assembly GCF_036634195.1 of Streptomyces sp. P9-A4. NCBI lineage: Bacteria > Bacillati > Actinomycetota > Actinomycetes > Kitasatosporales > Streptomycetaceae > Streptomyces > Streptomyces sp. P9-A4. Next base: position 5,431,451 of record NZ_JAZIFY010000001.1, on the reverse strand, counting down.
GCCGGAGGAGTGGATCCGGGCGACCTCGGCCAGGGTGTCCGGCTTCAGGAGCGGGGCGCGCCCGTCGAGCTCGCCGGCGATCGTCGCGTACATCCGGGAGAGGCCGCGCGCGGAGCCGACGCCGCCGCCGGAGAGCGGGGACCGCTCCCGCACCGTACGGGAGTTGGCGTAGCCGACGATGTCGAACGGCGGGTCCGCGTGGAAGTTGAACGCGATGCCCATGAGGCTGTCCGGCGCGATCGGGTTCTCCGCGAGGAGGGCCTGCTCGGCGGGCGTGGGCAGCATCGGCAGGGCCGTACGGAAGCGGGGTTCGAGTTCCTCGGGCAGGCCCAGGTAGTAGTCGAGGGCGTACGGGGCGCGGACCCGCTCCTCGTACAGTTCCTGGACCGTCCGACCGGTGGCCCGCAGGACGACCTCTCCGACGAGGGCGCCGATGACGAGGGCGTGGTAGCCGTGGGCGGTACCGGGCTCCCAGAAGGGCCGCTGGCCGGCGAGACGGGCGGCGGTCACCCGGTCGTCGGCCAGCTCGTCGAGGGTGAGGCCGGCGTCGGCGCCGATCACGCCGGACCGGTGGGCGAGCAGCTGGCGCAGGGTCAGCCGCCCCTTGCCCTCGGCGGCGAACTCGGGCCACCAGGAGGCCACTTCGCGGTCCAGGTCGAGCGCCCCGTCCTGGACGAGGAGGGCGACGACGAGGGCCATGGCGCCCTTGGAGGAGGAGTAGAGGCCGAGGAGCGAGTCCCCGTCGACCCCGTCACCGCCCCAGAGGTCGACGACGAGCCGGCCGCGGTGATGGACGGCGAGCTGGGCGCCGCCGTCACGCGCCTCGTTCGCCACGACGGTGGCGAACTCCTCCCGTACGGACTCGAATCCGGGCTCCACCGTGCCGTGGACGTCGGTCATGACTGCTCTCCCCCTGCTTGTCGCTGTCGCGCGCGGCTGTCGCCGTCACGAACGGTCGTCGATGTCGTGCTCGACTGCCGCTTTCACACTCGTACGGAAGAACGATCAAGGGTGCGATTCCCTTCCCGCGCGGCCGGGTTCGCTTCGGTTCCGGCCCTGGACGAGGTCGCGAAGAGGAGTCCGGCGGTGAGCAGGACCACGGCGCCGGTGGCGGCGTGGATGCCGAGCGCGGCGGCGTACGAGCCGCCGTGGCCGAGGACGGCGAACGCGTCGACGAAGGGGACGATCGCGAGGAGCAGCATCACCCAGGCGAGCGGGCGGCGCATGCCGAGCGCGAGGAGGGTGAAGATGATCGTGCCGTTGGCGAGGTCGCGGCCGGCCTTGACCGTGAAGTATCCGGCGGCGTCACCCTGGGGCCAGGCGGGGATGCCGTAGCCGACGGCCGCCGTCTCGGGAATGAAGAAGAAGTTGAAGGCGAACCAGAGGCAGGCCAGGCCGAGCAGGACGGACAGGACGGTGGCGAGGCGGTGTGTCTTCACGGTTCCCCCGGAACATTGATCTAGCGTTGCTAGGACTGATAGTTACGCTAGACCTTTCATCGCTCTCTTGTCTAGCGGCGCTAGCAGGCAGGTCGGTGCCGACGCCGTTGTCAGTGGTGGTCGTTAGCGTCGGCGGCATGGAATTCCGTATCGACAGCTCCGTGTTGGCCGACGCCGTGGCCTGGGCCGCGCGCGTCCTGCCGGCCCGCTCCCCCATGCCCGTCCTCGGCGGGCTGCTCCTGGACGCGGCGGACGGACGGCTGCGCGTCTCCGGCCTCGACCACGAGGCCTCGGCCCGGATCGAGGTCGAGGCGGACACGGACGTCGAGGGCCGGGCGCTGGTCCTCGGCCGGCGGCTGCTCGACATCTGCAAGGTGCTCCCGCGCGGTCGCACACAGCTCGCCGTGGAGGGCTCCCGCCTCACGGTGACCTCCGGCGACGCCCGCTTCGGGCTCTCCCTGCTGCCGCTCGACGACTACCCCGCCCCGCCCGAACTGCCCGAGATCCGGGGCCTGGTGAACGGGGACGCCTTCGCCACGGCGGTCGGCCAGGTGGCGGTGGCGGCGGGCCGGGACGACTCGCTGCCGGTCCTCACCGGGATACGCCTCGCCCTCGACGGAGCGGTCATGACCCTGGCCGCCACCGACCGCTACCGCTACGCCGTCCGCACCCTGGAGTGGCAGCCGGGGACGGACTCCGGGACCGGCGCCGCCTCACCCGCCGCCGACGTGGTCGTCCCGGCCCGCCGCCTCACCGAGATCGCCCGCTCCCTCGCGGGCACCGGCCCGGCCCGGCTCGCCCTGGACGTCGGCTCGATCGGCTTCGAGAGCGCCGGCCTGCGCACCACCACCCGGCTGCTCGACGGACGGCTCCCCCGCCACGACAAGCTCTTCGCCCTGGGCGAGCACGCCCTCGCGACCACCGAACGGGCGCCGCTGACCGAGGCCGTGAAGCGGGTCGCGGTCGTCGCCGAGGGCGACAGCCCGGTCCAGCTGACCTTCACCCCCACGTCGATCCACCTCCAGGCGGGTTACGAGGACGACGTGGCCTCCCAGCACCTGCCGGCCACCCTCGCCGGCCCGGACACCCTGACGGTCGCCTTCAACCCGAACTACCTCCTGGACGCCCTCACCACCCTGGACGCCCCGGAGATCCACTTCCACCTGCTGGGCCCCGGCCAGCGGGCCCTCCTCACCGACGGCCCGACGGCGACCCACCGCCACCTCCTGATGTCGGTGAAGCCCCTGGTCTGAGGCTAGAACCCGCCGCCGCCGTCGAATCCGCCGCCGCCGCCGAAGTCGCCGCCCCCGAAGCCGCCTCCGTCGCCGCCGCCGAAGTCGCTCGATCCGAAGTCGCCGGAGTTGAAGTCGGCGCCCGAGAAGTCGCCGCCCTGGAAGTCGCCGCCGCCGTACTCGGCGGCGTAGGCGGGGGTGGAGAGCATCGAGCCGAGCATGGTGCCCATGAGCAGGCCGGGGAGCATGCCGCCGCCGAAGTAGCCGCCGGCCCAGGGGCCGTACGCGGGTCCCGCCTCCCAGTAGGGGCGGCGGACGCCGTCCGCGTCGACCGTGCGGGCCACCGGGTCGAGGCCGTCGTCCAGGCGGGCCGCGTCGGCGGCGCAGACCGGGACCTCGCGGGCGGCGCCGCCGGCCGGGGTCCAGGTGCGGTCCTCGGTGGAGGGGCCGTGGCGCGGGTCGAAGAAGCAGGGGGCGCGGCGCTCGGGCAGCGGCCGGGACTCGCGGCGGGCGGCGAGGACGGCGAGGGAGTAGCGGCCGTCGTCCAGGGCCTGGGTGACCGCGCGGACGTCATGGGGGCGGCCGGCGGCGGCCATCAGGGACTTGGCCGAGTCGTAGGAGTCGAGGGCGCGCTCGTAGTCGCCGCGCATGGCGTCGTCGGCGCCGGCCTCGGCGGGGCGGAAGTCGAGCCGTTCGAGTTCCTCGCCGAAGGCGGTGATGTCCTCGTCGACGACGACCCGCAGCTTGTCGAGAGCGGCGCGCTCCTCGGCCTCCTTGCGGAGCCGGTTGCGGCGGACGACCGCGTAGGCGCCCGCGCCGCCGGCGACGACCACGGCGCCGAGGGTGACGAGTCCGGCGACCGGGGCCCCGGAGCCGGTTCCGACGGAGCCCCAGGTGGCGGGGGCGGAGCCGTGCATCGAGGGCAGGGCGAGGTCGACGAAGTTGTTCAGCTCGGTGACCGCGTCGACGCCCGGCTCGCGTACGGAGGTGATGATGTTGCGCACCGCGTCCGGGGACATCACCGAGGCGTCGGCCTGGGCGTTGAACCCGTTGCCGAGCCGGACGGCGTACAGGCCGGTGATGCCGGTCTGGGTCCGCAGCTTCAGCACCAGGTCCTTCGGCGGGAACTGGGCGTTCGCGGGCAGGACCGCCACGAACAGCGGTTTGTCCGCGTTCTTGATCTTCTGGGCGAGGGCGTCCGCGTCGGCCTTCGAGAGCTGGGCGGCGGCGCCGGGGTCGACGTAGACCGGGCCCTGTTTCAGGGCGGTGGCCGCGTCGGACACGCCCGTGGCCCTGGCGCCCGCGGTGGGCGCCAGAGCCAGCAGCAGAAGGAGGATCAGCCCGCCGAGGGCCGACCACACGGACATCGCCCTGGTCCTCATGGTTCGACGCTACCCGAACCGGGCCAAACAGAACATGGAAGGACCTTGCGGGACTATTCGGCGGGGTCGATGCCCGCCCGCAGCAGTCCGTAGGTGAAGGCGTCCTCCAGGGCCTGCCAGGAGGCGGCGATGACGTTCTCGCCGACGCCGACCGTCGACCACTCGCCGTTGCCGTCGCTGGTGGTGACCAGGACCCGGGTCGTGGACTCGGTGCCGTGGCGGCCCTCCAGGATGCGGACCTTGTAGTCGGTCAGCTCGAACTTGGCCAGCTGCGGGTAGATCCGCTCCAGGCCGACCCGGATCGCCCGGTCCAGGGCGTTGACCGGGCCGTTGCCCTCGGCGGTGGCGACGATCCGCTCGCCCTTCGCCCAGAGCTTCACGGTGGCCTCGTTGGCGTGGGTGCCGTCGGGGCGGTCCTCGACGATCGCCCGCCAGGACTCCGTACGGAAGTAGCGGCGGGCCCGGCCCTCGGCCTCCTCGCGGAGCAGCAGCTCGAAGGAGGCGTCGGCGGCCTCGTACGTGTAGCCCTGGAGCTCCCGCTCCTTGACCCGCTCGACGACCCGGCCGACGAGCGCGCGGTCGTCGCCGAGGTCGACGCCCAGCTCCTTGCCCTTGAGCTCGATGGAGGCCCGGCCGGCCATGTCGGAGACCAGCATCCGCATGGTGTTGCCGACCAGCTCGGGGTCGATGTGCTGGTAGAGGTCGGGGTCGACCTTGATCGCGGAGGCGTGCAGGCCGGCCTTGTGCGCGAAGGCGGAGACGCCGACGTACGGCTGGTGGGTGGAGGGGGTCAGGTTGACGACCTCGGCGATGGCGTGCGAGATCCGGGTCATCTCGGCGAGGGCGCCGTCGGGCAGCACCTTCTTGCCGTACTTGAGTTCCAGGGCCGCGACGACGGGGAAGAGGTTGGCGTTGCCGACCCGCTCGCCGTAGCCGTTGGCGGTGCACTGGACGTGGGTGGCGCCGGCGTCGACGGCGGCGAGGGTGTTGGCGACGGCGCAGCCGGTGTCGTCCTGGGCGTGGATGCCGAGGCGGGCGCCGGTGTCGGCGAGGACGGTGGCGACGACGGCCTGGATCTGGGCGGGGAGCATGCCGCCGTTGGTGTCACAGAGGATGACGACGTCGGCGCCGGCCTCGTGCGCGGCGCGGACGACGGCCTTGGCGTAGTCGGGGTTGGCCTTGTAGCCGTCGAAGAAGTGTTCGCAGTCGACGAAGACCCGGCGGCCCTGGGAGGTCAGGAAGGCGACGGTGTCGCGGACCATCTCCAGGTTCTCGTCGAGCGTGGTGCGCAGGGCCAGCTCGACGTGCCGGTCGTGCGACTTGGCGACGAGGGTGACGACCGGGGCGCCGGAGTCGAGGAGGGCCTTGACCTGCGGGTCCTCGGCGGCGTTGCCGCCGGCCCTGCGGGTGGCCCCGAAGGCGACGAGCTGCGCGTTCTTGAACGCGATCTCCTGCGTGGCGCGGGCGAAGAACTCCGTGTCGCGCGGGTTGGCCCCCGGCCAGCCGCCCTCGATGAAGCCCACGCCGAACTCGTCGAGGTGTCGCGCGATGGTCAGCTTGTCCGCGACGGTGAGGTTGATGCCTTCACGCTGCGCCCCGTCGCGCAGCGTCGTGTCGAAGACATGGAAGCTGTCGTCGAGGCGCGAGCTCTCGGCGTTCTCCGTGGTCATGACTGTGATGGCTCCTGTCGGATGTGGCTCCGGAAGGTCTGGATCCACTTGCCCCCATTCTCACGCGTCGTCCGTTTTCGGCGTGGGTGGGGCCGGAAAACGAAAAAACCCCTCGCGGGTGCGAGAGGTCTGCGCGCGGGTCTGGGGCACGGTGTCCGCCTGCGTGGGGATCGTTCCACGCCTCAGCGGTCACTGCGGACCGGCGCGCTGCTGCCGATAATCATCGTGGTAGCAAGCACGCCGGAAGTCTGACACAGGTGGAAGATCGACGGGCCGCGGGTCTCACGATACGGGCAGATGATCTCGTTTCCGCCCCGGCAGCGCGGTGCCGTCCGTGCCCACCCGGCCCAGATCGATGTCCCTGGTCTCCCGCATCGTGAGGTAGACGACCAGCGAGACGGCCGCACAGCCCGCCACGTACCAGAAGAAGCCCGACTCGATCCCGGCGTCCTTGAACCACAGGGCCACGTACTCGGCGGTGCCGCCGAAGAGGGCGTTGGCGATGGCGTACGGCAGGGCGACGCCGAGGGCGCGGATTCCGGTGGGGAACAGCTCGGCCTTCACACAGGCGTTGATGGAGGTGTAGCCGGTGACCACGACGAGCGCGAGGAGGGAGAGCCCGAGGGCCGGCCAGAAGGAGCCCGCGTGCTTGAGCATCGTCATGATCGGCACGGTGAGGAGCGTGGAGCCGACCGCGAAGGTGATGAGCAGCGGGCGGCGGCCGATCCGGTCGGAGAGGCGGCCGGCCAGCGGCTGGAGGCAGGCGAAGACGATGAGGGCGCAGAAGGAGACCAGGGTGGCGGTCTGCTTGGGCAGCCCGGCGGAGTTGGAGAGGTACTTGGTGAGGTAGGTGGTGTACGTGTAGTACGCCACGGTGCCGCCCATGGTGAGCGCGATGACGAGGAAGGCCTCGCGCCTGTGCGCCCAGAGGGCCTTGAGGGTGCCCTTCTGGTCGCTCGCCACCCCGTCGTCGGCGGTCTCCGCGTACACCTCCGTCTCCAGCATCGTGCGGCGCAGATAGAAGACGACCGCCGCGCCGAGGGCTCCCACGATGAAGGGGACGCGCCAGCCCCAGCTGTGCAGGGCCTCGGTGGACAGGGTGTGCTGGAGGACGAGGAGCAGGCCGAGTCCGAGGATCTGGCCGGCGGTCATCGACACGTACTGGAAGCTGGAGGCGAAGCCGCGGCGCTCCGGGGCGGAGGCCTCGGTGAGGTAGGTGGCGCTGGCGGCGTACTCGCCGCCGACCGAGAGCCCCTGGAGGAGGCGGGCGACCAGGAGGACGGCGGCGCCGCCGTATCCGGCGACGGAGTAGGTGGGGGCGACCGCGATCAGGAGCGCGGAGGCCGACATCAGGGTGACGGTGAGGGTGAGGGCGGCCTTGCGGCCCTTGCGGTCGCCGACCCGGCCGAGGAGCCAGCCGCCGACGGGCCGCATGAAGAAGCCGACGGCGAAGATGCCCGCGGTGTTCATGAGCTTCGCGGTGTCGTTGCCCTCGGGGAAGAACGCCCCCGCGAAGTAGGTGGCGAAGCTCGCGTACACGAACCAGTCGAACCACTCGACCATGTTGCCCGCGGAGCCGACCCAGATCTTCTTCCAGTGCTCTCGTCCCATGGGCAGGAACCGTGCCGGAGGGAGCGCGGGCCCAACAAGGGTGCAACGCGCAACGATCGGGAGTACTTACGTGCGTTACGGTCGCGAGATCAGCGTTTCGGCGAGGAACTCCCGTACGTGGGCGAGGACTTGTTCCCGTCCGGTGCCCGGGATGCCGACGGCGACGTGCACGCTGAACCCGTCGAGCAGGGCACGCGTGCGGGTGGCGAAGCGGTCCGGGTCGACCGCCCGGAACTCGCCGCGCGAGACGCCCTCGGCCAGGATCGCGACCAGGTCCCGGTGCCAGGCCCCCTCGATGGCGGCCTGCCGGGCGCGGGCGTCGTCGTCGGCGTTCTGCGACCGGTTCCAGACCTCCAGCCAGAGGGTCCAGTGCGGGTCGCGCGGCCCGTCGGGCACGTACACGTCGACGTACCCGTCGAGCCGGTCGCGCGCCGTCCCGGGCCGGGACAGCAGCGCGCTCCGCCGGGCCCCGAGCCGCCCCTCGCTCCACTCCAGGGTCTGCAGCAGCAGTTCGTCCTTGGTGCGGAAGTAGTAGAGGAGATGCCCGCTGCTCATCCCGACCTGCCGCCCGAGCCCGGCCATGGTGAGCCCGTCGAGCCCGCGCTCCGCGATGGTGTCCATCGCGGCCGCCAGCACGTCCTCGCGGGGCGGGGCGGCCTGGTTGCGCCGGCGGTGCGCCGGAGCGGGGTGGGAGGGGTCCATACGGGTCACTCCTCCGTTCTACCTCATGCCCCGCCGCCTCGGACCTTCGGCTGCTGCTGGGTGACGCAGTGGATCCCGCCCCCGCTCGCGAAGATCGTCCGCGCGTCGACGAGGACGACCTCGCGCTCCGGGAAGAGGCGGCGGAAGATCTCGGCGGCGAGCTCGTCGTGGGGGTCGTCGAAGGCGCAGAGGACCACGCCGCCGTTGCACAGGTAGTGGTTGATGTACGAGTAGTCGACCCAGTCGCCCTCCTCGTCCTTGAGGACGGTGGGGGCCGGGACCTCGATGACCTCCAGGGGGCGGCCCTGGGCGTCGGTCTCGCCGCGCAGGATGTCCACGTACGTCCGGGAGCGCTCGTAGTCCGGGTGGGCCGGGTCCTGCTGGCTGTGGACGAGGACGGTGCCGGGGCGGGCGAAGGCGGCGACGATGTCGACATGGCCCTGGGTGCCGTAGAGGCCGTAGTCGCCGGCGAGGCCGTTCGGCAGCCAGATCGCCTTCGTCGTGCCGAGCTTCGCGTGGATCTCGGCCTCGACCTGCTCGCGGGTCCACCCGGGGTTGCGGCCGGAGCCGAGCTGGACGGTGTCGGTCAGCAGGACCGTGCCCTCGCCGTCGACGTGGATCGCGCCGCCCTCGTTGACGAGCGGGGAGGAGTGCGTGGGGACGCCGGCGAGGTCCGCGACATGGCGGGCGATCTTGGAGTCGTGCTCCCAGCGGGCCCAGTCCTGGCCGCCCCAGCCGTTGAACACCCACTCCACGGCGGCCAGTTCGGTGCCATCGGTGACGAAGGTCGGGCCGATGTCCCGCATCCAGGCGTCGTCGAGGTCCCGCTCGGCCAGCTCGACGTCCTCGCCGACGAGGGCGCGCGCGGACTCGGCGTCGCCGGGGCCGACGACCAGGGTCACCGGCTCGAAGCGGCGCACGGCGCGGGCCACCGACGCCCAGGCCGCGCGGGCCTCGGCGAGTTCTTCCGCGTCGGTGAAGGTGGGGTTGGGGCTCGGCCAGGCCATCCAGGTGCGCTCGTGCGGCATCCACTCGGCGGGCATGCGGTAGGTCATCGGGGAGTCCTAGGAGGGTTCAGAGGAAGTAGAGGCGGTTGAGGGAGACGGACTCGGCCGCCTCGGAGCGGATCGGGGCGCCGTCGAGGGAGACCAGACCGCTGTGGCCGTCGACCTGGACGTCACCGACACGGGAGTTGAGCCGCAGGTCGGCGGGGCCGATGCCGCGCGTGCCGCGCACGGCGACCCGGCGGCGGCGGGTCGGCATCGCGTCGGAGCCGAGGTCGACGGCGGCCCGGGCGACGAACGCGACCGAGAGGTCGGCGGCCGTGGCGCCGTGCGCGCCGAACAGCGGGCCGAGGACGAGGGGTTCGCAGGTGTCGGTGGCGGCGTTGGGATCGCCCGTGACCCCCCAGGCGGGGAAGCCGGACTTGAGCACCAGCTGCGGCTTGGCGCCGAAGAACTGCGGCTTCCACAGCACGATGTCGGCCAGCTTGCCGACCTCGATGGAGCCGATCTCGTGGGCGAGGCCGTGGGCGATCGCCGGGTTGACGGTGAGCTTGGCCAGATAGCGGAGCACGCGCGCGTTGTCGTCGTGCGGTCCGTCGCCCTCCATGGGGCCCAGCTCGGCCTTCATCTTCCCGGCCATGGCGAAGGTCCGGCGCACGGTCTCGCCGGCCCTTCCCATCCCCTGCGCGTCGGAGGAGGTGATCCCGATCGCGCCGAGGTCGTGCAGGACGTCCTCCGCGCCCATGGTCCCGGCCCGGATCCGGTCGCGCGCCATGGCGGCGTCGCCCGGGAGGTCGGTCTTGAGGTCGTGGACGGAGACGATCATCCCGTAGTGCTCGGCGACCGCGTCGCGGCCGAAGGGCAGGGTGGGGTTGGTGGAGGAGCCGATGACGTTCGGCACGCCCGCCATCTTGAGGACGTTGGGTACGTGCCCGCCGCCGCAGCCCTCGATGTGGAAGGCGTGGATCGTACGGCCGTCCAGGACTCCGAGGGTGTCCTCGACCGACAGGCACTCGTTGAGACCGTCGCTGTGCAGGGCGACCTGCACGTCGTGCTCCTCGGCGACCCTGAGCGCCGTGTCCAGGGCGCGGGTGTGGGCGCCCATGTCCTCGTGCACCTTGAAGCCGGAGGCACCGCCCTCGGCGAGGGCCTCCACCAGCGGCGCCGGGTCCGAGGACGAACCCCGGGCCAGGAAGCCGATGTTGACCGGCCAGGCGTCGAAGGCGTTGAAGGCGTGCCGCAGCGCCCAGGGCGAGTTGACGCCGACGCCCCAGACGGGGCCGAACTCCTGGCCGATGACCGTGGTGACACCGCTGGCGAGCGAGGCCTCCATGATCCGGGGCGAGAGCAGATGGACATGGGTGTCGACGGCGCCGGCGGTGGCGATGAGGCCCTCGCCGGAGACGATCGTGGTGCCGGTGCCGACGACGACGTCGACACCGTCGAGGGTGTCGGGGTTCCCGGCCCGGCCGATCGCGTGGATCCGGCCCTCGCGGATGCCGACGGACACCTTCCGGATGCCGAGGACCGCGTCGATGACCAGGACGTTGCTGATGACGACGTCGCAGGTCTCCCGGACGGCGGCGGCCTTCAGATGCAGTCCGTCGCGTGCGGTCTTGCCGAATCCGGCCAGGAACTCGTCGCCCGGCTTCTGGGAGTCCGACTCGACCCGGACGACGAGCCCGGAGTCGCCCAGGACGACACGGTCGCCGGCCCGGGGGCCGTGCACGGATGCGTACTCGTACGGGTCCATCACGTGCCTTCCTCGTCGGACGGGAGGCCGTCGGACCGGTTGTCTCCGCCCGTGACGCCCAGATAGCCGCAGGCCGCCGCGCGCCGCAGGGCCTCCTCCCGCGCGCCGGGCGCGTCGAGCGGCCCGTCGACCAGGCCCGCGAAGCCGATGGCGACGCGGGCGCCGCCGATCGGCACGAGTCCGACCTCGGCGGCGCCGCCCGGGTCGAAGCGGAAGGAGGCGCCGGCCGGGATGGCCAGGCGCATGCCGTAGGCGGCGGCGCGGTCGAAGTCGAGGCGGGGGTTGGCCTCGAAGAAGTGGAAGTGCGAGGTCACGCTCACGGGGACGCTCGCCGTGTTCCGTACCGGGAGGGTGAGCGTCGGCTCGGCCTCGGGGTGTCCGGGGCCGGGCAGCAGCGCGCCGGGCGCCCCGGCGCCCAGACCGCCCCCGCCGATGGGGTCGGAGACGACCGCGAGCCGGGAGCCGTCGTCGAAGACGGCCTCGACATGGACCTCGGTGACCACGTCGGCGACGCCGGGGAGGACGTCGTCGGGGCCGAGGACGGAGCGGGCGGCGTCGATCGCCTCGGCGAGTCGCCTCCCGTCGCGGGCCGCCTCGCAGACGGTGTCCGCGATGAGCGCGGTCGCCTCGGGGACGTTGAGCCGCAGGCCCCGGGCCCGGCGGGCACGGGCGAGCTCGGCGGCGCCGAAGAGCAGCAGCCGGTCGCGTTCCGTGGGGGTCAGTCGCACGCCCCGAACACCTCCTGCAAGGACGACATGTTTGAGCGACACTCTAAATCTTGAGAGGTCAGCTTCCAAGCATTGACGTCACTGACAGACATAGGTCACATTGAGCGCCGCTCTAAAACTGCCCCGTCCGCCCCTGCGGGGAGTCCTCATCGGGTGTCGACGCCGCTCTACGAGGGGCCGCTGCTCGCCCTCACGGGCGGGATCGACTGCGGCTTCGTGTTCTCCGGGATCGTGGGCGGCGCGCTGTACGCCGTCCTGACGCCGAACAGGGCTCCCGGGACCGTGACGGCCCCGGAAGCCCTGGCGACTACCGAGTGACTACTTGCCCAGCTCGTGCATCCAGCCGTGGACGTCCTCGGCCTTGCCGGTCTGGACGGCGAGCAGCGCCTCGCGCAGCTTCATCGTGACCGGGCCGGGCTCGCCGCCCGACTGCTGCCACTCGCCCCGCTCGGACTTGACCGTGCCGACCGGGGTGATCACGGCGGCGGTGCCGCAGGCGAAGACCTCGGTCAGGGTGCCGTTCGCGGAGTCGGCCTGCCACTGGTCGATGGAGACGCGGCCCTCCTCCGGCTCCAGGCCGAGGTCCGCCGCCAGCTTGAGCAGCGAGTCACGGGTGATGCCGGCGAGCAGCGAACCGGTGAGGGTGGGGGTGACCAGCTTGTTCCCGTACACGAAGTACAGGTTCATGCCGCCGAGTTCCTCGACCCACTTGTGCTCCACGGCGTCGAGGTAGGCGACCTGGTCGCAGCCCTGCGCGGTCGCCTCGGCCTGTGCGAGCAGGGAGGCCGCGTAGTTGCCGCCGGTCTTGGCGTCGCCCATGCCGCCGGGGACGGCGCGGACGCGGTTCTCCGAGAGCCAGATGGAGACGGGCTTCACGCCGCCGGCGAAGTACGGGCCGGCCGGGGAGGCGATGACGACGAAGAGGTACTCGTTGGCCGGGCGGACGCCAAGACCGACCTCGGTCGCGATCATGAACGGACGCAGGTAGAGCGAGGCCTCGCCGCCGTGCGCCGGAACCCATGCCTTGTCCTGCTGGACGAGCCGGTCACAGGCCTCGACGAAGGTCTCGACGGGCAGCTCCGGCATGGCCAGCCGGTGGGCGGAGGCCTGGAAGCGGCGCGCGTTGGCGTCGGGGCGGAAGCTGGCGACCGAGCCGTCGGGGCGGCGGTAGGCCTTGAGGCCCTCGAAGATCTCCTGCGCGTAGTGCAGGACGTTCGTCGCCGGGTCCAGGTGCAGCGGGCCGTACGGCACCAGCTGGCCGTCGTGCCAGCCGCGGCCCTCGGTCCACCGGATGGTGACCATGTGGTCGGTGAAGTGGCGGCCGAATCCGGGGTTGGCCAGGATCGCCTCGCGCTCCGCGTCGGACAGCGGGCTGGAGGAGGGCTTGAGCTCGATCGTGGGCGTCGTCATGAGTGCGTGTCCTTCACCGGTTGTGTGTGTAGGACCGCGCTCACGGGTGGCTCACCGGCCCCTGCCGATGGCTGCGTGGACGTCCGAGCATGCCCGTATGCCGCGGCCCCACGTCCGATTATCGCTCGCGGGGGCCGGTGCACGAAACGGGTGAACGCGGTCCAGGGTTCGATGGTGGCACCCCCCGGCCGCACAGGTACAGCCGCCGGGCGCAGGTGCGACCCGGCGGCTGCTGTGGAATGTCAGCTGACGCGGGTCAGCTCGCTACTCGCGCGGCGAGCGCGTCGCCGATCTCGGCCGTCGTACGGACGGCGGTGCCGCGCTCGGTGAGGTCGGCGGCGACCGCCTCCTCGACGCGGGCGGCCTCGGCCTCGTGGCCGAGGTGGCGCAGCAGGAGGGCGACGGAGAGGACGGTGGCCGTGGGGTCGGCCTTGCCCTGGCCCGCGATGTCCGGCGCGGAGCCGTGGACCGGCTCGAACATGGACGGGAACTCGCCGCTCGGGTTGATGTTGCCCGAGGCGGCGACGCCGATGCCGCCGGAGACGGCCGCGGCGAGGTCGGTGATGATGTCGCCGAAGAGGTTGTCGGTGACGATCACGTCGAAGCGGGCCGGGTCGGTGACGAGGAAGATCGTCGCGGCGTCGACGTGCAGGTAGTCGGTGGTGACCTCGGGGAACTCGGCCGCGACCTTGTGGAAGATGTCCGTCCACAGGTGGCCGGCGAAGGTCAGCACGTTGTTCTTGTGGACCAGCGTGAGCTTCTTGCGCGGGCGGGCCTGGGCGCGGGCGAAGGCGTCCCGGACGACGCGCTCGACACCGAAGGCGGTGTTGACCGAGACCTCGGTGGCGACCTCGTGCGGGGTGCCCTTGCGGATGGTGCCGCCGTTCCCGGTGTACGGGCCCTCGGTGCCCTCGCGGACCACGACGAAGTCGATCTCGGGCTGCCCGGCGAGCGGGGTCGCGACGCCGGGGAGCAGCTTCGAGGGACGGAGGTTCACATGGTGGTCGAAGGCGAAGCGGAGCTTCAGCAGGAAGCCGCGCTCCAGGACGCCGGAGGGCACCGAGGGGTCGCCGATGGCGCCCAGCAGGATGGCGTCGTGCTTCTTGAGGGATGCGAGGTCGGCGTCGGTGAGGGTCTCACCGGTGGCGTGGTAGCGCTTGGCGCCGAAGTCGTACTCCTCGGTCTCCAGCTTCACGTCCTGGGGAAGGGCGGCCGCGAGGACCTTGAGGCCCTCGGCCACGACCTCCTGGCCGATGCCGTCGCCGGGAATGACTGCGAGATTGATGCTGTGAGACATGTCGGCACCCTACTCTTCGTCCCATCGACTGACACGTAACGTCCATCATGTGGACGAACAGCCGAGTCGGGACGGGTGTGCCTCAGTGCCCGGTGGAGCCGCCGTTGTCACGGCGGTCGAGGGCGCGCTGGAGGGCGGCGGCGGCGTTCTGGCGGGCCTCGTCGCTGGGACGGTTGGCGGAGTGGCGGACGCGGCGGGCGGTCTGAGTGGCCATGAGGGATCGACTCCTTGAGATCAGTGGTGATCCGGATGTGCGGAGATCAGTGATGATCGAAGGCGCCGGAAGGGGCGGGGAGCGCCGCCGCAGGGGTTGCCTGCACAGGGGCGTCGCGCTCTCGGCCGCCATTCGCTGATGAAGCGAGACGTTCGGCTCCTACAAAGCTAGGACACGCCCCTTCATCTGTCTCCACAATTACTCGGACTTCCTACTATCTGAGACGGCGAACCACCCGGGGCCACCGCCCGGCGGCCCGCAGCCCACGGCCATCCCGAAATTCTAACCCTTAAAGCAACCTTGACAGGTTATACAGACCCTCGGTTGAATCACTTCATAACCAGTGAGCAATACATAAGGGGTTAGACCGATGTCCGTGCTGCCGACCCGCCACCGCACCGTCACCGTCCGGGGCCACGAGATCGCCTACCGCGAGGCCGGTCCGGCCGACGCCCCCGTGCTGCTCCTGCTGCACGGCTTCCCCACCAGCTCGCACATGTTCCGCGACCTGATCCCCCCGCTCGCGCACGCGTACCGGCTGATCGCCCCCGACCACCTCGGCTTCGGACACAGCGCCGCCCCCTCCGCCGCCGACTTCGACTACACCTTCGCCGGACTGGCCGCGCTCACCGCCGAGTTCACCGAGGCCCTGGGCCTGGACCGGTTCGCGCTCTACATCCAGGACTACGGCGCCCCCATCGGCCTGCGCCTCGCCCTCGCCCACCCCGAGCGGATCACCGCGATCATCAGCCAGAACGGCAACGCCTACGAGGAGGGCCTCGGCGCCGAGGCCTGGGCCCCGGTCCTCGCGATGATCGCCGACCGCACACCGGAGACCGAGGAACCGGTGCGCGGCATCCGCTCCCCGGACGGCATCAGGTGGCAGTACGAGACGGGCGTCCCCGCCGAGTACCGGGACCTGCTCAGCCCCGACGCCTGGCACCACGACGCCGCCCTGATGGCCCGTGAGGGCCAGGACGACATCCAGTTGGACCTGATCGCCGACTACGGCTCCAACCTCGCCCTCTACCCGGCCTTCCAGGAGTACTTCCGCACCTCCCGGGTCCCCCTCCTCGCCGTCTGGGGCGAGGGCGACCAGGTCTTCGTCCCGGCGGGCGCCGAGGCCTTCCGCCGCGACCTCCCGGACGCCGAGATCCATCTGCTCCCCACGGGCCACTTCGCCCTGGAGACCCACGCGCCGGCGGTCGCGGAGCTGATCGGCGACTTCCTGAAGCGCCGGGTGCCCGCATGAGCCGGGACATGAGAACCGCCCCCGTCCTCGGTGGGGGCCGAGAAGGGGGGCGGTGATCAGGGGCCGCTCACGCGGCGGGAGGGCGTCAGCCCATGTGGGGGTAGCCGTACTCGGTCGGCGGGACCAGCGTCTCCTTGATGGCGCGGGTCAGCGTCCAGCGCATCAGGTTCTGCGGGGCGCCGGCCTTGTCGTTCGTACCCGAGGCACGGCCGCCGCCGAAGGGCTGCTGGCCGACGACGGCGCCGGTCGACTTGTCGTTGATGTAGAAGTTGCCCGCCGCGAAGCGGAGCTTCTCCATCGTGTACGCCGCCGCGGCGCGGTCGCCGGAGATGACCGAGCCGGTGAGGGCGTAGTCCGAGACCGACTCCATCTGGGTCAGCATCGCGTCGTACTGGTCGTCCTCGTACACGTGGATCGCGAGGATCGGGCCGAAGTACTCCGCCTTGAAGACCTCGTTCTCCGGGTCGGTGCAGGCGATGACGGTCGGGCGGACGAAGTAGCCCACCGAGTCGTCGTACGTGCCACCGGCGATGATCTCGCAGGTCGGGTCGGCCGCCGCACGGTCGATCGCCGCCTTGTTCTTGGCGAACGAGCGCTCGTCGATGACGGCGCCGATGAAGTTCGACAGATCGGTGACGTCACCCATGGTGATGCCGTCGATCTCGGCCGCGAACTCCTCCTTGAACCCGTCGTTCCAGATGGACGCCGGGACGTACGCACGCGAGGACGCGGAGCACTTCTGGCCCTGGAACTCGAAGGAGCCGCGGTTCAGCGCGGTCTTCAGGATCGCGCGGTCGGCGCTCGGGTGGGCGACGACGAAGTCCTTGCCGCCGGTCTCACCGACGATCCGCGGGTACGAACGGTACTTCTCGATGTTGTTGCCGACCGTCTTCCACAGGTGCTGGAAGGTCTTGGTCGAGCCGGTGAAGTGGATGCCGGCCAGGTCGCGGTGGTTCAGGGCCACCTCGGAGACGGCGATGCCGTCGCCGGTCACCAGGTTGATGACGCCCTTCGGCAGGCCGGCCTCCTCCAGGAGCTCCATGAGGAGCACGGCGGAGTGGGTCTGCGTCGGGGACGGCTTCCAGACCACCACGTTGCCCATGAGGGCGGGGGCGGTGGGCAGGTTGCCCGCGATGGCCGTGAAGTTGAACGGCGTGATCGCGTAGACGAAGCCCTCGAGCGGGCGGTGGTCCAGACGGTTCCACACACCCGGGGAGTTCGCCGGCGGCTGCTCGGCGAGGATCTGACGGGCGTACGCCACGTTGAAGCGCCAGAAGTCGACGAGCTCGCACGGGGTGTCGATCTCGGCCTGCTGGGCGGTCTTCGACTGGCCGAGCATGGTGGACGCGGCCAGCGTCTCGCGCCACGGGCCGGCCAGCAGCTCGGCGGCGCGCAGGATGATCGCGGCGCGGTCGTCGAAGGCCATCGCGCGCCAGGCCGGGGCCGCGGCCAGGGCCGCGTCGATGGCGTCCTGGGCGTCCTGCTCGGTGGCGCCGCGGAGGGTGCCGATGACGGCCTTGTGGTTGTGCGGCTGGACGACCTTGAACTCCTCGCCGCCGCCGAGGCGCTTCACGCCGCCGATGGTCATCGGCAGCTCGCGCGGGTTCTCCGCCAGCTCCTTGAGCTTGACCTCGAGGCGGGCGCGCTCCGGGGAGCCGGGGGCGTAGCTGTGCACCGGCTCGTTGACCGGAGCGGGGACCTGGGTGACAGCGTCCATGAGTCGCGTAACTCCTTGTGAGAGGTGGGCTCAGCCCTTGGTGAGGATGGAGCGGACGAAGAAGAGCAGGTTGGCCGGCTTCTCCGCGAGGCGGCGCATGAAGTAGCCGTACCAGTCGGTGCCGTAGGCGGTGTACACGCGCATGCGGTGTCCCTCGGCGGCGAGGCGGTTCTGCTCCTCGCTGCGGATGCCGTACAGCATCTGGAACTCGTACTCGTCCAGCTTGCGGCCGGCGCGGCGGGCCAGCTCCTGGCCGATGGAGATCAGGCGCGGGTCGTGGGAGCCGATCATCGGGTAGCCCTCGCCGTCCATCAGGATCTTCATGATCCGGACGTACGCCTTGTCGATCTCGGGCTTCTCCTGGATCGCGACGGAGGCGGGCTCCTTGTAGGCGCCCTTCACGATCCGGACGCGGGAGCCGTTCGCGGCGAGGCGGCGGGCGTCGTCCTCGGTGCGGAACAGGTAGGCCTGGATGACACAGCCGGTCTGCGGGTGGTCCTTCCGCAGCTCCTCGTGGATGGCGAACATCGAGTCGAGGGTGGTGTGGTCCTCGGCGTCGAGGGTGACCGTGGTGCCGATCTCGGCGGCGGCGGCGACGACCGGGCGGACGTTCGCGAGCGCCAGCTCGTGGCCGTCCTCCAGGGACTGGCCGAACATCGACAGCTTCACGGACATCTCGGCGCGCTCGCCGAGACCCAGCTCCTTGAGGCGGCCGATCAGCTCCAGGTAGGCGTCCCGGGCGGCGTACGACTGCTCGACGGTGGTGATGTCCTCACCGACGACGTCGAGGGTGACCTCCAGGCCGCGGTCGCTCAGCTCCTGGACGATCGGGACGACGTCGTCGACCGACTGACCGGCGATGAAGCGGGCGACGACCTGCTTGGTCCCGGGGGCGGCCGACACGAAACGGCGCATCTTGTCGCTGCGCGACGCGGCGAGGATCACGGGACCCAGCACGGGGCACCTCCAGAAAGGGCATGGTGACGAAGGGTGCCGTACCCGGTCTTTCACAAGAAACCGGGAACAGCACGAAGAACCACCGTGAAACCTATGGATCGCTCCGATCGTCCGCCATCTACAGCTGTCACGCATCCGTGCGCGGCATCTCATACATATGTCTGAGGGGGTGCGAGAATGGCGCTGTGAAGGGCGATTACCAAGAACTGGTGGACGAGATCTCCGCGCTGCTGGGCGCACCGGCGACGCTGGAGAACCGCGATTTCGGTCTGATCGCCTTCGGCGCCCACGACAGCGACGACGACACGGCGATGGACCCGGTCCGGACCCGGTCGATCCTGACCCGGAAGTCGACCCCGGCGGTCCGCGCCTGGTTCGAGGGCTTCGGCATCACCCGGGCGACCGGCCCGGTCCGCATCCCGGCCGCTCCGGACGCCGGGGTGTTCCGGGACCGCCTCTGCCTGCCCGTACGCCATCGGGGTGTCGTCCTCGGGTACGTGTGGCTCCTGGACGCCGAGCCCGGCCCCACGCCCGCCCAGCTGACGGCCGCGATGGAGGTCGCCACCCGGATCGGCGGCCTCCTCGCCGACGAGGAGCGCGCGGACGCCGACCTCTCGCGCGAGTTCGCCGCGGTCCTGACCGCCGGGCGCGGCTGGCAGAGCGACATGGCCGTCGCCGCACTCAGGGTGGCCCTGGGCCCCAGCGCGGACGGTCTGCACACCCTCGTCTGCGTGACCCCCTGGCAGGGCGAGGCCCCATCGATCCGGGCGGTCCCCGGGGCGGCGGCGGTCACCACGCTCCCCGAGGGCGAGTGCCTCGCCGTCCTCGTACGGCTGCGCACGGCCGAGGACCTCTCCCCCGCCCACACGGCCGCCGACCGGCTGCGCGCCGCCGCCCCGGCCGGCATCGCGAACCCCCGCCGGGGCCTCACGGAGCTTCCGGCCGCCTGGCGCGAGGCGAACACGGCGGCCCGCGCCGCCACGGCGCAGCCGAAGCTCGGCCCGGTCGCGGAGTGGGCCGGGATCGGCCCGTACCGTCTGCTCGCGGCGCTCTACCACCCCGAGATCGACCCGGCCGTGGCGCCGCTGATCGCCCCCGCCCACGCCGAACTGGCCCGCACCGCCGAGGTGTTCCTCGACAACGCGGGCCAGGCGGGCCGTACGGCGGCGGCCCTGGGCATCCACCGCCAGACCCTCTACTACCGGCTGTCCCGGGTCGAACAGCTCACGGGCCTGGACCTGGACGACGGCGAGGACCGCCTGCTGCTCCACATGTCGCTGAAATCGGCCCGGCTCTGAGCGACTCCGGAAGCGCGCGCGGCCCGGACCGGTGGCGTCAGGCGCCGACGAGTTCCGCCTTGTTCATGGCGACGGTCCGCGCCGCGGGCGCGTCCGCGGACACCTTGGCCAGCTGGGCGGCGGCCCCGATGAGCAGTGCGCCGGCGAAGAGGCCGGCGAGGATCGTGGTGGTACGGCGGCGCTTGCGCATGGGTGCCTCCCGGCGTGGGCTCGTGCGGTCCCGGCCATCACAGCAGCCCGGTGCCGCCGGAAGCGACAACTCCGGCCGAATCGGCCCCTACTGACCCTCCATCAGGACCTTGAGGCCCTCGGTGAGGTCGTCGGCGCTCGGCGCGGTCTCCGGGTCGACCATCCACTGGATCATGACGCCGGTGGCGAGCGCCTGACAGAGGAGGCCGGCCACCCGCGCCTTCTCCGGCTCGGCCGCCGGGTCGATGCCGAGCATGCCCTCGGCGATGCCCAGCCGGCCCTCCCGCTGCGGCTCCTTGATGGCGTCGCGGAGCTTCTCGTCGTCGTCGAGCCGGGTGACGACCTCGGTCTGGAGCTTCCAGACCGGGCGGCTGGCCTCGGCGGCGGCGATCAGCCGGGCCCAGACGGCGTGGAAGCGCTCGTACGGGTCGGCCGGCAGCTCCGGCGCCCCGCCGTCGCCCTCGGGCGGGGTGACCCGGTCGCCCCACTCCTCGGTGAGGGCCAGGAAGGCCTGCTGGAGCAGGGCGTCCTTGGAGCCGTAGTGGTAGCCGATGGAGGCGAGGTTGGTGCCCGACGCGGCGACGATGTCGCGGGCCGTGGTCCGCCCGTACCCCTTCTCCAGGAGGCAGCGCTTGGCGCCTTCGAGCAGGTCTTCCTTGTGTCCCATGACAGCACTGTACCCGGCCACTAGACGCTTGTGTAATACGAACGTCTAGCTGCCGGGTACGGAAGCGTGCGGGTCCTGCGGGCCGTAACCGCCCCGCGGGGCCGTGCGTCAGATCAGGTTGACCGAGCGGGCCGAGGCGGCACCGATCTCGGCCGCGATCTCCGCGAGCACCGGCGCCGGCAGCGTGTCGTCCACGGTGAGCACGACGAGCGCCTCGCCACCCTCCTCCGCGCGGGAGACCTGCATGCCGGCGATGTTCAGACCGGCCTCGCCGAGGATCCGGCCGACGGTGCCGACGACACCCGGGCGGTCCTCGTAGCGCAGCACCACCATGTGGTCGGCGAGCGCCAGGTCCACGTCGTAGTCGCCGACCGCGACGATCTTCTGGAGGTGCTTGGGGCCGGCCAGCGTGCCGGAGACCGCGACCTCCTCGCCGTTCGCGAGGGTGCCGCGCACGGTGACGACGTTGCGGTGGTCGGGCGACTCGGAGCTGGTCGTCAGGCGCACCTCGACACCGCGCTCCTGCGCGAACAGCGGGGCGTTGACGTACGACACGGTCTCGTCGACCACGTCCTCGAACACGCCCTTGAGCGCGGAGAGTTCGAGCACCTTCACATCGTGCTGGGTGATCTCGCCGTACACCTCGACGTCGAGACGGGCCGCGACCTCGCCCGCGAGCGCGGTGAAGATCCGGCCGAGCTTCTCGGCGAGCGGCAGGCCCGGCTTCACGTCCTCCGCGATGACACCGCCCTGGACGTTGACCGCGTCCGGGACCAGCTCACCGGCGAGCGCCAGGCGCACCGAGCGGGCGACGGCGATGCCGGCCTTCTCCTGGGCCTCGTCCGTGGACGCGCCGAGGTGCGGGGTGCAGACGACCTGGTCGAGCTCGAAGAGCGGGGAGTCCGTGCAGGGCTCCTTCGCGTACACGTCGAGGCCGGCGCCGGCGACCCGGCCCTCCTTGAGCGCCGAGTACAGCGCCTCCTCGTCCACGATCCCGCCGCGCGCGGCGTTGACGATGCGGACGGAGGGCTTGACCTTGTGCAGCGCCTCGTCGCCGATGAGACCGATGGTCTCGGGGGTCTTCGGCAGGTGGACGGTGATGAAGTCCGCGACCTCCAGGAGCTCGTCCAGGGCCAGCAGCTTCACCCCCATCTGGGCGGCGCGGGCGGGCTGCACGTAGGGGTCGTACGCGACGATCTTCATGCCGAAGGCCGACATGCGCTGGGCGACCAGGACGCCGATGCGGCCGAGGCCGACGACACCGAGGGTCTTCTCGCTGAGCTCGACGCCCGTGTACTTGTTGCGCTTCCACTCGCCGTTCTTCAGGGCGGTGTTGGCCTGCGGGATGTTGCGCGCGGTGGCGACCAGCAGACCGCACGCCAGCTCGGCGGCGGTGACGATGTTCGACGTCGGGGCGTTGACGACCATCACGCCGGCCTTGGTGGCGGCGGAGACGTCCACGTTGTCCAGGCCGACACCGGCGCGGGCGACGACCCGCAGCTTGCGGGCGGCGGCGAGAGCCTCGGCGTCGACCTTGGTCGCGGAACGGACCAGGATCGCGTCCACGTCGGCGATCGCGGGGATCAGCTCGGCGCGGTCGGCGCCGTTGCAGTGCCGGATCTCGAAGTCCGGGCCCAGCGCGTCGACGGTGGCGGGCGACAGCTCTTCAGCGATGAGTACGACAGGTTTCGAGCTCACGTGAGTCCTCACAGATCCAGTGCGGACGGCCGTCCCGACGGCCGCAGGCGGTGGAGGGGGCTTGCCGCGTGAAAGCGCACGACGCTGTGGGCCTGAACGCGAATGTTGTTGAGAAGTGTAGTGGTGCCCAGGCGCAGTTCATGCGCCTCGTTGGAAGGATCACCCGTCCGTGGTTGGACGGGGTGTCCAACGAAGTGGGGAGGGGCCGGACACAGTGTCCGGCCCCCGCCCGGAAGGCTTACGCCTCCTCGTCGTTCACCCAGCTCATGAGCTTCCGCAGCTCCTTGCCGGTGGTCTCCAGGAGGTGGTTCTCGTCCTGGGACTTGTACTCGTTGTACTTCTTCAGACCGCCGTGGTACTCGGCCATCCACTCCTTGGCGAAGGTGCCGTCCTGGATCTCCGCGAGGACCTTCTTCATCTCGGCCTTGGTGGCGTCGGTGATGATCCGCGGGCCCGTCACGTAGTCGCCCCACTCGGCGGTCTCGGAGACCGACCAGCGCATCTTCTCCAGGCCGCCCTCGTACATGAGGTCGACGATGAGCTTCAGCTCGTGCAGGCACTCGAAGTACGCGATCTCCGGCTGGTAGCCGGCCTCGGTCAGGGTCTCGAAGCCCGCCTTGACCAGAGCCGCGGTGCCACCGCAGAGGACGGCCTGCTCACCGAACAGGTCGGTCTCGGTCTCCTCGGTGAAGGTCGTCTTGATGACGCCGGCGCGGGTGCCGCCGATGCCCTTGGCGTACGAGAGCGCCAGCGCGAAGGCCTTGCCCGTCGCGTCCTGCTCGACGGCCGCGATGCACGGAACGCCGCGGCCCTCCTCGTACTGACGGCGGACCAGGTGGCCCGGGCCCTTCGGGGCGACCAGGGCGACGTCGATGCCCTCGGGCACCTTGATGAAGCCGTAGCGGACGTTCAGGCCGTGACCGAAGAAGAGCGCGTCGCCCTCCTTCAGGTTGTCCTTGATGGACTCCTCGTAGACCTGGGCCTGGATCGGGTCCGGGGTCAGGATCATGATGAGGTCGGCCTCGGCCGCGGCCTCCGCCACGGAGACGACGCGCAGGCCCTGCTCCTCGGCCTTGGCCTTGGACTTCGAGCCCTCCTGCAGGCCGACGCGGACGTCGACGCCGGAGTCACGGAGGGACAGGGCGTGGGCGTGGCCCTGGCTGCCGTATCCGATCACCGCGACCTTGCGGCCCTGGATGATGGACAGGTCGGCGTCGTCGTCGTAGAACAGCTCGGCCACTGGGTATCTCCTTGAGGTGCTGGTGTTGCGTCCCACCGTACGGCGGGGAGCGGGAGGAAGGTTTTCGGGTCTCGTCAGTCGGACCGGCGGATGGACCGCCGGTCGGCCTCCGACGACTCCGGGGCGATGATTCTCAGGCGCTGCGGTCGAGGGCCCGCAGGGACCGGTCCGTGATGGACCGGGAGCCACGCCCTATGGCGATCGTGCCGGACTGCACGAGCTCCTTGACGCCGAACTGCTCCAGCATCTTGAGCATCGCTTCGAGCTTGTCACTCGAACCGGTGGCCTCGATGGTGACCGCCTCGGGCGAGACGTCCACGGTCTTGGCGCGGAACAGCTGCACGATCTCGACGATCTGGGAGCGGGTCTCGTTGTCGGCGCGGACCTTCACCAGGACGAGCTCGCGCTGGATCGCGGCACTGGGCTCGAGTTCGACGATCTTCAGGACGTTGACCAGCTTGTTGAGCTGCTTGGTCACCTGCTCCAGGGGCAGGTCCTCGACACTGACCACGATGGTGATGCGGGAGATGTCGGGGTGCTCGGTGACGCCGACGGCGAGGGAGTCGATGTTGAAGCCGCGGCGGGAGAACAGGGCGGCGATCCGGGCGAGGATGCCGGGCGTGTTCTCGACGAGAACGGAGAGCGTGTGCTTGGTGGACATGGTCTGGGTCTCTTCCTTTTCGCTCTGCTTCGTTCCGCGCTTCAGTCGTCTTCGCCGTCACCGAAGTCGGGGCGGACGCCCCGGGCGGCCATCACCTCGTCGTTCGAGGTGCCGGCGGCGACCATCGGCCAGACCTGGGCGTCCTCGTGGACGATGAAGTCGACCACGACCGGACGGTCGTTGATGGCGTTGGCCTCGGCGATGACCTTGTCCAGGTCGGCCGGGTCCTCACAGCGCAGGGCGACACAGCCCATGGCCTCGGAGAGCTTGACGAAGTCGGGGACGCGGGTGCCCTTGTTCGCCTGGACGTCGTCCGGGCCGGAGTGCAGGACGGTGTTGGAGTAGCGCTGGTTGTAGAAGAGGGTCTGCCACTGGCGGACCATTCCCAGGGCGCCGTTGTTGATGATGGCGACCTTGATCGGGATGTTGTTCAGGGCGCAGGTGGTGAGCTCCTGATTGGTCATCTGGAAGCAGCCGTCGCCGTCGATCGCCCAGACCGGGCGGTCGGGCATGCCGGCCTTGGCGCCCATCGCGGCGGGGACCGCGTAACCCATCGTCCCGGCGCCGCCGGAGTTCAGCCAGGTGGCCGGGCGCTCGTAGTCGATGAAGTGGGCGGCCCACATCTGGTGCTGGCCGACGCCCGCCGCGAAGATCGTGTCCGCGGGGGCGAGCTGTCCGATGCGCTGGATGACCTGCTGCGGGGAGAGGCTGCCGTCCTCCGGCAGGTCGTAGCCGAGCGGGTAGGTCTCGCGCCAGCGGTTCAGGTCGCTCCACCAGGCGGTGTAGTCGCCCTTGTTGCCCTCGCTGTGCTCGGCCTGGACGGCCTGGACCAGGTCGGCGATGACCTCGCGGGCGTCACCGACGATCGGGACGTCGGCGGCGCGGTTCTTGCCGATCTCGGCCGGGTCGATGTCCGCGTGGACGATCTTGGCGTACGGGGCGAAGCTGTCGAGCTTGCCGGTGACGCGGTCGTCGAAGCGGGCGCCCAGGGCGACGATCAGGTCGGCCTTCTGGAGCGCGGTGACGGCGGTGACCGCACCGTGCATGCCGGGCATGCCCACGTGCAGCGGGTGGCTGTCGGGGAAGGCGCCGAGGGCCATCAGGGTGGTGGTGACCGGGGCTCCGGTCAGCTCGGCGAGGATCTTCAGCTCGGCGGTCGCGCCGGCCTTGATGACACCGCCGCCGACGTACAGCACCGGGCGCTTGGCCGCGCTGATCAGCTTGGCGGCCTCGCGGATCTGCTTGGCGTGCGGCTTGGTGACCGGGCGGTAGCCGGGCAGGTCGGTCTGCGGCGGCCAGCTGAAGGTGGTCTTCGCCTGGAGGGCGTCCTTGGCGATGTCGACCAGGACCGGACCCGGGCGGCCGGTCGAGGCGATGTGGAAGGCCTCGGCGATCGTCCGCGGGATGTCCTCGGCCTTGGTGACGAGGAAGTTGTGCTTGGTGATCGGCATCGTGATGCCGCAGATGTCCGCCTCCTGGAAGGCGTCCGTGCCGATCGCCTTCGAGGCGACCTGGCCGGTGATCGCGACCAGCGGGACGGAGTCCATGTGCGCGTCGGCGATCGGGGTGACGAGGTTGGTGGCGCCCGGTCCCGAGGTCGCCATGCAGACGCCGACCTTGCCGGTCGCCTGGGCGTAGCCGGTGGCCGCGTGCCCCGCGCCCTGCTCGTGGCGGACCAGGATGTGGCGCACCCGCTTCGAGTCCATCATCGGGTCGTACGCGGGAAGGATCGCGCCGCCGGGGATGCCGAAGACCGTGTCGGCACCCACCTCCTCGAGAGAACGGATGAGGGACTGCGCACCCGTGACGTGCTCGACGGTGGTGGCGGGCTGCTGCGCGGCGCTACGGGGCCGCGGCTGCGGATGGTGCCCGGTGGCCTGGTCGGTCATCAGCATCTCTTCTCGAAGCAGAGGGTTTTTGCGAGGTGTTTTGCGGGGTTTTGCTGCGACTTCGGGGTGAGCCGGTGCAACAAAAAACCCCTCGTGCCGGGAGGCAAGCGAGGGGAGCGCGTCGGTGCGTTCTAAGCCGGGCCTACGGTGACCCTGCTTCAGCCGACGCGCTTTCCAAGTACGAGAATTCGGGTGCGCATGGCACTGACCCTCCCTCCCAGCCCTCGCCACTGTCAAGTGGGTGGGACGGGCGTCTCAGTATTTGAGCGGAACGGGGGACGGTTCCCGGCCCGCACCGGGACCGCTCCGGGCAGTGGGTACTCGTCCCGCACCAGGGCCCTGCGCAGCCGGTACTCGTCGAGCGGCCCCGAGAAGGCCATGCCCTGCGCGTGGCCGCATCCCATCGCCCGCAGGGCGACGACCTGCTCCGGTACGTCGACGCCCTCGGCGACGGTCTGCACGCCGAGTTCACCGGCGATACGGAGCACCCCGCGGGTGATCTTGCGGAGCCGGGCCGACTCGACCACGCCCTCGACGAGCCCCCGGTCCAGTTTCAGTATGTCGACGGGAAGCCGCCTGAGTGCGTTGATCGCCATGTGTCCGCTGCCGAATCCGTCCAGCGAGATCCGCACCCCGAGGCGGCGCAGGGCCACCAGCCGCTGTTCCAGCTCGTCCAGGGAGACCCGGGGGTCGCTGTCGGCCAGCTCGACGATCAGCGAGCCGGACGGCAGCCCGTGCCGGGTGAGCAGGGACTCGACGGAGCCGAGCGGCAGCGAGCGGTCCAGGAGGCGCCGGGCCGAGAGGCGGATGCACACGGGCGTCCGGTGGCCGATTCCCGCCCGCTCGGCGGCCTGCTCCACGGCCTCTTCGAGGAGCCAGCGGCCCAGTTCGGCGGTGCGCTCGCCGTCGTCGGCGACCCGGAGGAACTCGGCGGGGGTGAAGAGGATGCCCTGGGCCGAGCGCCAGCGCGCCTGGGCGCTGACGGCGGAGATCCGGCCGGTGGCGAGGTCGACGACGGGCTGGTGGAGCAGGGCGAACTCGCCGTCGTGGAGCGCGGTGCGCAGCCGGGCGGCCAGTTCCGTCCGGCGGACCACCTCGGCCTGCATCTGGGGCGCGTAGAGCTCGACGCGGTCCTTGCCGGCCGCCTTGGCCCGGTACATGGCGAGGTCGGCGTTGCGCAGGAGTTCACCGGCCTCCATGCCGGGCTCGGCGAAGGCGACGCCGATGGAGGCGGCGACCCGCACCTCGGTGCCGCCGTCGACGCGGTAGGGCCGGGAGAGCGTGAGCCGGAGCCGGTCGGCGATCTCCTGGACCTGGCTCTCGCGGGCGGCCCGCTCACGGCCGCCGTCGCCGAGGATGAGGGCGGCGAACTCGTCGCCGCCGAGCCGCGCGGCGGTGTCCCCGGAGCGGACGGACTCGTGGAGGCGGCGGGCGGCCTGGACGAGCAGGTCGTCGCCCGCCTGGTGGCCCAGGCGGTCGTTGACGCCCTTGAAGCCGTCGAGGTCGATGAAGAGCACGGCGGTGCCCTGGTCGGAGGCCCGTCGGCCGCCGAGCGCCTGCCGGACCCGCCGGGTGAACAGCGCGCGGTTGGGCAGGTCGGTGAGCGGGTCGTGCTCGGCGTTGTGCTGCAACTGGGCCTGGAGCCGGACGCGTTCGGTGACGTCCCGGCTGTTGAAGATCAGGCCGCCCTGGTGCCGGTTGACCGTGGACTCGACGTTGAGCCAGTCGCCGCGCCCCGAGCTGAACCGGCACTCGATGCGGGTGGTGGGCTCCTCGGCGGGCGAGAGGGCCAGGAAGCGGCGCACCTCGTGGACGACGGCGCCGAGGTCCTCGGGGTGGATGAGCGAGGACAGCTCGGTGCCGATCAGCTCGTCGGCCTCGCGCCCGTACACCCCGGCGGCGGCCGGGCTGACGTAGCGGAGTGTCCCGGTGGGCGCGGCGATCATGATGACGTCGCTGGAGCCCTGTACGAGCGACCGGAAGTGGTTCTCCTTCTGGGCCAGTTCGTGGGTGAGGGCGATGTTGTCGAGGAGCATGATGCCCTGCCGTACGACGAGGGCGAGGACGACCGCGCAGCCGGTGAGGACGACGAAGCGGTCGATACTGCGTCCCTCGACCACGTTGTAGAGGATGCCGAGGGTGCAGACGGCGGCGGCGAGGTACGGGGTGAGCGCGGCGAGCGATCCGGCGACCGGGCGGCTGTGCAGCAAGGGGCCGCGCCCGGTGGTCGCGGCGTCCGGGAGCCTGCGTACGCCCCAGGGCGCGTACGCGAGCAGCAGGGAGCCCGCGAACCAGCCGGCGTCGAGCAGCTGCCCGGAGGCGTAGTGCTCGCGGAGCAGCGGCGAGGTGAACAGGGCGTCGCACAGCACGGTCAGGGCGAGTGCGGCGATGGCGGTGTTGGTCGCCGAGCGGTTCACCTGCGAGCGCCGGAAGTGCAGGACCAGGACCATGCTGACGAGGACGATGTCGAGCAGGGGGTACGCGAGTGACAGCGCGGCCTGCGCGACCGGTTCGTTCTCGAACCGGGCCGTGCGCGCGAGGGCCAGGCTCCAGGAGAGCGTCAGGAGCGAGCCCCCGATGAGCCAGGCGTCGAGCGCCAGGCAGACCCAGCCGGCCCGGGTGACGGGCTTCTTGGCCAGGACGAGGAGGCCGACGATGGCGGGCGGCGCGAAGAGTAAGAAGAAGAGGTCGGCGACGGAGGAGTCCGGCACCTCCGTGCGGAGCACGACCTCGTACCACCCCCAGACGCCGTTGCCCGCGGAGGCCATGAACGAGGAGAAGGCGAAGAGCAGCCAGGCCGGGCGGTCGCCGCCGCGGTGGGCGCGGGCGTAGAGGAAGCAGGAGACCGCGGCGGTGAGCGCGGCGGCGCTCAGCCCGAAATCACCCATGAACAGGGCGAGTCGCGGGGAGCCCCAGCCGAGCGAGGCCCCGGTGGTGTAGCCGGCGCAGATCAGCCCCAGGGCGATCTGGGCGAGGACCGCGCCGGGGCCGGGGCCGCCGGGGTCCGGGTGGCCGGTGCCGCCCCGCGCGTCGCCCGCGGCGGTGCCGACGGGGGGACGCGTGAGGACCGCGCCGGGGGCGCTCACCGGTCCCTCCGGTGTCGCACCGCCGCACCCGGCCGGGTCGTGCGGGCGCGCCGGGGGCTCGCCGGGGCCCCCGGGGGCGTGGCCGTCGCAGTCGTGGGGGCCGTCGAGGTCCCGTACGGCCGGGGGCTCCGTCGCCGGGGCGGCGGCCCCGCCCGCCTCGTGGGCGTCATGGGGCACGGCGCGACGCTGGACGGGCGGCGTGCTGCCGTCCGGGCGGCCCGGCGGTTCGGCGCCGCGGCCTCCGTCGTCCGTGCCGGGTCCGGTGTGCGGCGCGGCGCTCCCGGTCGTGGTGGCCTGTGGCCCGGCGGGGCGGGGCGCGCGGTGGGGCGCGGCCTGGTCCGGCACGGAACGTGCGAGGTCCGCGGCGACGCGCGGAAGGCTCGGCGACGGCGGCGTCGCCGCGTCGGATCGTCGGTCCTCCGGCCGTGCTTCACCTGTCGCCCCCCTCGGAATCTGATGACCAGTCACTTCGCTCCCCGGCGTCAGCCCGTACTCGACGCAGTCCCCCGATCCGGGACGATACACCAGGACCGTCACTCAGGGACAGGGGTGCAGTACTCTCCGTGACGGTCGGGGGCTCGTACGCGGCGCGTGTCGGGGGCGCGAACCACCCGACCGGCCGTACGCGGCCGGGTCGGCGCCGCCCCACCGGCGCCCGCCGCCACTCCCCCGGCCGCTCCGCCCGCGTCCGCGGGCGCGGTTCAGCCGGTGGTGAGGAGGACGTTGGCCAGATCCTCGCCCGCCGCGAACCGTCGCAGCTGTCCCGCGATCAGCCGCTTCGCCCTCGGCATGAAGGCCGAGGTGGAACCTCCCACATGGGGACTGATCAGGACACCCGGAGCGTGCCACAACGGGTGCCCGGACGGCAGCGGTTCCGGGTCGGTGACATCGAGCGCCGCCGTGATCCGGCCACTCTCCACCTCCTTGAGCAGCGCGGCGGTGTCCACGACCGGCCCCCGGGCGACGTTCACCAGGAGCGCGCCGTCCTTCATCCGCGCCAGGAACCCGGCGTCGACGAGATGCCTGGTCGCGGGTGTGAGCGGGGTGGAGAGGACGACCACGTCCGCCTCCGGGAGCAGCGCGGGCAGCTCGCCCAGGGGGTGGACCTCGCCGCGCGCTGTGGTGCGCGCGGAGCGTGCGACGCGCGCCACCCGCGCGCACTCGAAGGGTGCGAGCCGGTCCTCGATGGCGGCGCCGATCGACCCGTACCCGACGATCAGGACGGACTTGTCGGCGAGAGCCGGGTAGAAGCCGGCCCGCCACTCCTCGGCGTCCTGGCCCCGGACGAAGCCGGGGATGCCGCGCAGCGAGGCCAGGATCAGCGCGAGGGTGAGTTCGGCGGTGCTGGCCTCGTGGACGCCCTTCGCGTTGCAGAGGGCGACGCCCGGCGGCAGCGAGGGAATGCCGGGGGTGACGTGGTCGATGCCCGCGGACAGGGTCTGCACGGCCCGTACGGAGGTCATCGCGGCCAGCGGCCGTACGGCGATCTCGGAGCCCTTCATGTACGGGACGACATAGAACGCGCAGCGCGCCGGATCGGCCGGGAACTCCGGCCCGCCGTCCCAGAAGCGGTAGTTCAGGCCCGATTCGCCCGGTGCGGGGAGTCCCTCGATCTCCTCCGCCCGAATCGGAAGCCACACGTCAGCGGTCCTGTCTTCGCATCTCATGACCGGGAGGCTATGCGAAGAATCCCGGCCGCCATTGGTTACTTTGGGGGACGGCACAGGGAGGGGTACCGGCAGGTGGAGCGCAGGACTATCGGGGCGACGGCGCTCGACGTGGGTGCGATCGGCCTGGGGTGCATGCCGATGAGCTGGGCGTACAGCCGTTCGGAACAGCGGGGGGACCGCTCGCTGCGGACCGTGCACGCGGCGCTCGACGCCGGGGTGAGCCTGCTCGACACCGCCGACATGTACGGACCGTTCACCAACGAGCTTCTGTTGGGGCGGGTGTTGAAGGAGCGGCGGGCGGAGATCTTCGTCTCGACGAAGTGCGGGCTGCTCGTCGGCGACGGCGGGGATCGGCGGCATGTGGTCGCCGACGGCAGGCCGGGGTACGTGCGTCGGGCCTGCGACGCCTCCCTCCGCCGGCTCCGGACCGATGTGATCGACCTCTACCAACTGCACCGCGCCGACCCCGAGGTGCCGGTCGAGGAGACCTGGGGCGCGATGGCCGAGCTGGTCTCGGCGGGCAAGGTGCGGGCGCTCGGGCTGTGCGCCGTCGGCAGCCGGTCGGCCCGCCGGGGTGCCACGGGCGTCAGCCGGGACGGGTACGAGGGAACGATCCGCCAACTGGAGCGGATCCAGCAGGTGTTCCCGGTGGCGGCGGTGGAGGCCGAGCTGTCGGTGTGGTCCCAGGAGGCGCTGGTCCGGCTGCTGCCCTGGTGCGTGGCGCGGGGCGTGGGCTTCCTGGCCGCGATGCCGCTGGGGAACGGTTTCCTCACCGGGACGCTGACGCCGGGCGGCGGCTTCGAACCCGACGATCCACGGGCCCGGCACCCCCGCTTCACCGCCGAGATGATGGCGGCGAACCAGCCGCTCGTGGCGGGGCTGCGGCGGGTGGCCGCACGCCACGGCGAGCAGGTCACCCCGGCTCAGGTGGCGCTCGCGTGGGTGCTGGCCCGGGGGCGGCACGTGGTGCCGGTGCCGGGGGCGAAGCGGGAGCGGTGGGCGGTGGAGAACGCCCGGTCGGCGGAGCTGCGGCTGACGGCGGGGGACCTGGCGGAGATCGCTGCGCTTCCGCCGCCCCGGGGGTCCTGGGACTGACGGACTTCGCACCGCGCGTGCGCGGACGGGAACCCCATCGGGTCGGGCGGTGTATTCAGGAGTGAAGGGATGCCGCTCGACTCGTCGAAGGGGACCGTGCCATGGGCCGTCCTGCTGTTGTGAAGGCCCTGTGGGGCGCCGCCGTGCTCGTGCTGGTCGCGGGCTGCTCCTCGGGGGACACCGGGGACCGGCCGGGTACGGCCCCGCCGGCGTCGGCCTCCGCGCGGCCCTCCGCTCCCCCGTCCAAGGGCTCCACGGCCCCGGGCGGCCGGGTGACGGTGGCGGGGACGCTCACCGAGGGGCTGAAGTCGCCCTGGGGGCTGGCCGAGCTGCCGGACGGTGACCTGCTGGTCTCCTCGCGCGACGAGCGGACGATCACCCGGGTCGACGGCCGGACCGGGGCGAAGACCCCGCTCGGCGAGGTGCCCGGGGTCGTACCGGGCGGTGAGGGCGGACTTCTGGGAATCGCCGTACGGGACGGCTGGGTGTACGCGTATCTCACGGCCGCGTCCGACAACCGCATCGTCCGCATGCGGTACGGGGGCGGGGAAGGCGACCGGCCGGGCGCTCCCGAACCGGTGCTGACCGGCATCCCCAAGGGGATCGTGCACAACGGCGGGCGGATCGCCTTCGGGCCGGACGGCATGCTGTACGCGGGGACCGGCGAGACCGGCCGGACCGGTCTGGCCCAGGACCGCAACTCTCTCGGCGGAAAGATCCTGCGGATGACACCGGAGGGCCGGCCGGCGCCGGGCAATCCCTTCCCCGGGTCGACGGTCTACTCGTACGGTCACCGCAATGTGCAGGGGCTCGCCTGGGATCCGGCGGGGCACCTGTGGGCGTCCGAGTTCGGCCAGAACACCTGGGACGAGCTGAATCTGGTGCTGCCGGGGAGGAACTACGGCTGGCCGGTGGTCGAGGGGCGGGCCGGGCGGAAGGGGTTCGTGGACCCGGTGGCCGAGTGGCCGACCTCGGAGGCCTCGCCCAGCGGGATCGCGTACGCGCGGGGCGCGATCTGGATGGCCGCGCTCAGGGGCGAGCGGCTGTGGCGGATCCCGATCCGCGGCACGGAACGCTCGGGGGACCCCCGAGCGTTCCTCACACAGGAGTACGGGCGCCTGCGGACGGTCCTCGCGGGGGGCGGCGGGCGGCTCTGGCTGGTGACGAGCGAGACCGACACCCGGGGGACCCCCGGGCCGGGCGACGATCGGATCCTCCGGCTGGAGGTGAGCTGAAGGAGGCGGTGACCGTGTTCGGTGGACTGGACGAGTTCTTCGCACCGGGGCGCAGGCACACCGAGGAGGAGCTGCGCAGGCAGGCGCTGACCAGGGAGGACCCGGGGGACGCCGATCCCTCCCGCGGTCCGATAGACCTGCGCTCGGGCCGGGTGACGATACGGGCCGCCCGCCCGGCCCCGGAGGACGGGGTCGCGGACGGGGCAGCGGACGGCGGGCGCGACGGCACCGCCGGGGCGGAGGAAGAGGACGACCCCGGCGGGCAGGACGGGACCGGTGGGTCAGAGGGCGGTGTCGAGGAGGTGGAGGCGGTGGGCCAGGGCGGCGGCCTCGCCCCGGCCGGCGACGCCGAGCTTGGCGAGGATGTTGGAGACGTGGACGCTGGCCGTCTTCGGTGAGATGAACAGCTCCTCGGCGATCTGCCGGTTGGTGCGGCCGGCCGCGACCAGGCGCAGCACGCCCTGCTCGCGGGGGGTCAGACCGAAGCCGTCCTCGCCGGGGTCGGCGGCGACGGCGGACCGCTTCTCGGGGGTGAGCGAGAGCCGGGCGCGGGCGGCGAGGAGTTCCACGTCCTCGCGGAGCGGACGGGCGCCGAGCCGGGAGGCGGTGGCGTGGGCCTCGCGGAGCAGCGCGGCGGCCTCCTCGCGGCGGCCCCCCTCGACGAGCAGGGCGTCGGCGAGGCGGTGGCGGGCCCGGGCCAGCTCGGCGGGGCGTTCGAGGGATTCGTAGGCGGCGACGGTCTCGGCCCGGCGGAGGGCGGACTCACGGCCCTCGGCGCGGGCGAGTTCCTCGGAGACCTGCCGGGCGTGGGCGGCCCAGACGGGGGCCGGGGCGGCGAGGCTCCGGACGCAGCGGCGGATCGCGTCGAGCGCCTCGGCGCGGCCCTCGTCGGCGGCGGGCAGCCCCCGGCTGTCGGCCTCGGCGGTGGCGGCGGAGAGGACGAGCGGCCAGCCGTAGCGGTGGGTGCCGGGCGGGAAGCCGGCCTGTTCGGCGGCGGCGAGCAGGGCCCGGACCTCCGTGACGCGCCCCTCGGCGGCGGCGACGGCGATCTCGATCTGCGCCATGGGCAGGGTGTACTGCGGGATGGGGTCGCGGGTGCCGTAGACGGCGCGGGCGTCGGCGAGATGGCCGCGGGCCGTGTCGAGTTCGCCCCGGGCGGCGGTGAGCTGGGCGAGCCGGAGGAAGGCAGAGCCACGCGGCTTGGTGCTGGTCGCCGAGCGGAGCAGCCGTTCGGAGGCCTCCTGGGCCTCTTCCCAGCGGCCCAGGGAGACCAGGGACTCGGCCCGGTTGGCCTCGACCCAGCCGACGCTGTCGACGAGTCCGTAGGAGCGGGCGAGGCGGATGCCTTCGTCGGACACCTCGACGGCCTCGCGGGAGCGGCCGAGCGCCTCCAGGGAGGAGGCGAGGTTGATGTGGGCGCGGGAGGCCTCGTTGAACTGGCCGAGGGCGATGGTCCGTTCGCGTACCTCGCGCAGCTCGGCGAGCCCGGCCTCGACGTCCCCGGCGGCGGCCATGAGGGTGCCGAGGGTGAGGCGGGCGTTGAGTTCGATGGACTCGGCCTTGACGTGCCGGGCGTACTCGACGGCGCGTTCGGCGGCGCTGAGGGCCTCGGGGCCGGGGTTGCGGAGCATGCCCCAGCCGGCGGCGTCGACGAGGACGACGGCGTGGACGGCGGACGGCGGGAGGCCCTTGACGAGTTCCTGGGCGCGGGCGATCTCCTCCCAGCCGTCGCCCCGGCCGAGGTTGGACTGGAGGCGGGCCTTCTCGGTCCAGAACCAGGCGGCGCGCAGGGGGTCGTTCTCCTCGGCGCCCTCCAGGAGGCGCAGGGCCGTCCTGCCGATCTTCAGGGCCCGTTCGCGGTCGCCGCTGAGCCGGGCGGCGACGGCGGCCTCGGCGAGCAGGTCGAGGTAGCTGAGGGCGGTGGTCTCGGGGTCGCAGCCGCAGGGCGGGTAGGCCTCGGCGTAGTCCATGGGCCGGAGCGCGCGGCGGATCTCCTCGGGGGCCTCGTCCCAGAGTTCCATGGCGCGTTCGAGGAGCCGGAGCTGCTCGGCGTAGGCGTGGCGCTTGCGGGTGGCGACGGAGGCGCCGAGGACGGCGGGCAGGGCCTTGGAGGAGTCGTGCGCGTGGTACCAGTACGTGGCGAGCCGGGTGGCCCGTTCCTCGGCGCGGACCAGCCCGGGGTCGGCCTCCAGGGCTTCGGCGTAGCGCCGGTTGAGGCGGGAGCGCTCGCCGGGCAGCAGGTCGTCGCTGACGGCCTCGCGGACCAGGGAGTGGCGGAAGCGGTAGCCGTCGCCGTCGGGGACGGGGAGCAGGAGGTTGGCGCCGACGGCGGCCCGGAGCGCCTCGATGAGTTCGTCCTCGGTGAGCCGCGAGACGGCGGCGAGCAGTCCGTACTCGACGGTCGAGCCGCCCTCGGCGACGATCCTGGCGACCCGCTGGGCGTCCTCGGGGAGCGTCTCGACCCGGACGAGCAGGAGGTCGCGCAGGGAGTCGCTGAGCTGGCCGGGGGCGCAGCCGGCCTCGTGGGAGACGACGAGTTCCTCGACGAAGAAGGCGTTGCCGTCGGAGCGTTCGAAGACCTCTTCGACGAGTCCGGGGTCGGGTTCGGCGGCGAGGATGCCGGTGAGCTGGCGGTGCACCTCGGTGCGGGTGAAGCGGGAGAGTTCGACGCGGCGGATGGTGCGGAGCCGGTCGAGTTCGGCGAGGAGGGGGCGCAGCGGGTGGCGGCGGTGGATGTCGTCGGCGCGGTAGCTGGCGACGACCACGATCCGGCCGCGGCGGAGGGTGCGCAGGAGGTAGGTGAGGAGGTGCCGGGTGGAGGCGTCGGCCCAGTGCAGGTCCTCGAGGACGAGCACGATCGTACGGTCGGCGGCGAGCCGTTCCAGGAGCCGTACGGTCAGCTCGAAGAGCCGGGCGGTGGAGTCCTCGTCGGAGGTCTCGTGGCTGCCGGGGTCGCCCAGTTCGGGCAGCAGCCGGGCGAGTTCGCCCTGCTGGCCGTCGGCGGCGGCGGTGAGTTCGCCGGGCAGCCTGCGGTGCAGCGAGCGCAGCGCGGTGGAGAAGGGGGCGAACGGCAGGCCGTCGGCGCCGAGTTCGACGCAGCCGCCGAGGCCGATGACGGCGCCCCGGTCGCAGGCCGTGTCGAGGAACTCCTCGATCAGCCGGGTCTTGCCGACGCCCGCCTCGCCGCCGATGAGCAGGGCCTGGGGCTCTCCCGCGGTCGCGCGGGAGAGCGCCTCGGTGAGGGCGGTGAGTTCGCCGGCGCGGCCGACGAAGACGGGGCTGACTGACCTGGTCTCCACGGCGCCGAGCATCGCACAGACATCCGTTCCGTCGCTCATACGGGGGTCACGCGGCCCGTACGAAGCGGCCTCGGCCGCTCTCGCTCACCCGCCCCTCCGTGTCATGGCCTCCGTTGCGGCGGCCGAAGCGGCGCAGCCCCCGGCTGGCGCCGACGGCCGCGGCGGCCTCGTGGCCGAGGCGCTCGGCGGCGGCGCGGCGGATGAGCTCGGCGTGGTTCATACGCTGGATCTCGTACTCGAACATCGGGTGCTCCCCTGGGTTTCTCGGTTTCGGTATCGCTCCTTGCGATGCCTCTACTTTCGTCGCCCAGGGGGTGCCGCCACATCGGGCGTGTGCCGCATGTTCGGGGTACGGGGGGCCTTAGACGGGTCCCGGGGGGCCTTAGGACCCGGCGGTCGGGAGGCTCAGGAACAGGTCGAAGTAGGTACCGGCCGAGAGGAGCAGTCCGAGGCCGCCGAGGACGGCGCCCGCGACGGCGACCGCGCGGACCCAGGCGGGGCGCCCGGGGAGGATGAGCACGAGGACGGCGACGAAGAGGGCGACGAAGGCGAAGACGCCGTTCACCAGGGCGGTGCTGTGCCAGGCGTCGCCGTAGATCTCGGAGATCTGCTGGGCCGGGGTGCCGGAGCCCGAGGTCTTGATCTGTCCGACGAGCGTCTCGCGCTCGGAGACGACCTTGCCGGTCCAGGTGCCGGTGAGGGCGACGACACCGAGGGCGGCGGAGACCACGGCGGCGGCGGCGCCACCGATGCCGGCGGAGGCGGGGGCCGTCTCCGAGGACAGCTCCTCGCCGTCCTCGTCGAACACGTCGTCCCCGGCGGTCCCGCCGACCTCGCCGTCCTTGTCGGCCTTGTCGGCCTTGCCGTCCTTGTCGCCCTTGTCGAGCAGGTCCGGGGTGGTGTCCTCGACGGGCCCTGTCGCGGCGGCCTCGACGGCCTCGGCGGACGTCGCGCTCTCCGCGCTCTCGCCGGTCTTCTTCTCTGTCGTCGTCCTGGTGTCCATGCGGCGCACGCTAGGCGGCCCACATGAGAACCGCCTTAAGACCCCTCGGCCTTCGCCGCGCGCCACTCGGGGGCGAGGACCGCCCAGACCTCCGTGTCGGTACGGACGCCCCGGTACGGGTAGTTCTCCCGCAGGACGCCCTCCTTGGTCATCCCGAGGCGGCGGGCGACGGCGACGCTGGGCTCGTTCTTCGTGGAGGCGTGCCACTCGACGCGGTGGATGCCGCGCTCCTCGATGGCCCAGTCGATGATGACCCGGCAGGCCCGGGTGATCAGACCCTTCCCGGCGGCGGAGGGCTCCAGCCAGCAGCCCGCCTCGGCGGTCCCGTCCGTCGTGTCGAAGGTACGGAAGAGGACGCCGCCGACGAGGGTGCCGTCGGTCCAGATGCCGTAGAGGCGCCCGGTGTCGCTCGCGGCCTTCTCGGCGTACGAGCGGAGGTAGGAGCCGACGGAGTCCAGGTCCGCGACGAAGTCCGGCAGGGCGACGTGCTGCCCGATGAACTCCCGGCCCCGGTCCATGTGGGCGAGGAACTCCTCCGCGTGGAAGGGCTCCAGGGGCCTCAGCTCGGCACCGTCGTCACCCAGCGATATCGCGAACATTCTCGTCCCTCTCCTCCACAGCCTGAACCGTCACACGCTGTGCCGGTATTTTCCCACGCGCGTCGGCCGCCTCGCGGCACTCGGGCGGTTCGATGCTGATCCGGGGCAGCAGACGGTCGAGCCACCGGGGCAGCCACCAGTTCGCCCCGCCGAGCAGATGCATCAGGGCGGGGACGAGCAGGGTCCGCAGGACGAAGGCGTCGAGGGCGACGGCCGCGGCGAGCGCGATGCCGAACATGGCGATCACCCGGTCGCCGGAGAGCACGAAGGCGAGGAAGACCGAGATCATGATCACGGCCGCGGAGTTGATCACCCGGCTGGTCTCCGCCAGGCCGACCCGTACCGCCCGCCGGTTGTCACCGGTCTCCAGCCACTCCTCGTACATCCGGCTGACCAGGAAGACCTGGTAGTCCATGGAGAGTCCGAAGAGGACGGAGACCATGATCACCGGGAGGAAGGGTTCGATCGGTCCCGCGCTGCCGAGCCCGAGGAGTTCGCTCCCCCAGCCCCACTGGAAGATCGCCACGACGACGCCGAAGGCGGCGGCGACGGCCGCGACGTTCATGGCGGCGGCCTTCAGCGGGATGCCGATCGAGCGGAAGGCCAGCAGGAGCAGCAGACAGCCCAGGGCGATGACGACGCCGACGAAGAGCGGCAGCTTGCCGATGATGATCTCGGCGAAGTCGTCGTACGAGGCGGTGACCCCGCCGACGTGGACCTCCAGGGAGGTGCCGTCCTCGGCCTTCGGCAGGACGTCCTGGCGGAGCCGGTCGACGAGCTCGCTGGTGGCCTTGGACTGCGGCGCGGACTCGGGGACGACGGTGAGTACGGCGGTGTCGCCGGAGCTGTTGTAGGTGACCGGGGAGACGGACGCGACCCCGTGGGTGGCGGAGAGCGCGGCCGGCAGCCGGTCGAGGGCGAGCCGGTCGTCGGCGCCGTCGAGCCCGGCGACCAGGGTGAGGGGGCCGTTGACGCCGGGGCCGAAGCCCTCGGCGAGCAGGTCGTACGCCTTCCGCGTGGTCGCGGTGGCCGGGTTGTTGCCCTGGTCGGAGGTGCCGAGGTGGAGCGAGAGCGTCGGCAGCGCGAGGACGCCCATGACGACGGCGGCGACGACGCCGAGAAGCTTGGGGTGCCGCTCGACGAAGGCCGACCAGCGGGCGGCGAAGCCGGTGGGCAGCTCGGGCTGCGGCCCGTGCTCGGCGAGCGCCCGGCGTTCGCGCCGGGACAGTGCCCGCATCCCGATGAGGGAGAGCAGCGACGGCAGGAGGGTGACGGAGGCGGCGACCGTGAGGACCACGGTGAGGGAGGCGGCGATGGCGACGCCGTTGAGGAAGCTGAGCCGCAGGATCAGCATGCCGAGGAGGGCGATGCAGACGGTGGCCCCGGCGAAGACCACCGCGCGGCCGGTGGTGGCGACGGCGGTCTCGGCGGCCTCGGCGACGGAGAGCCCGCGTTTCAGGCCTCTGCGGTGCCGGGTGACGATGAAGAGGGCGTAGTCGATGCCGACGCCCAGGCCCACCAGCATGCCGAGCATGGGGGCGAAGTCGGCGACGGTCATCAGGTGCCCGAGGAGCACGATCCCCGAGTAGGCGATGCCGACGCTGACGAGCGCGGTCGCGATGGGGAGCACGGAGGCGGCGAGGGAGCCGAAGGCGAGGAAGAGGACGGCGGCGGCGACGGCGACGCCGACGACTTCCGCGATGTGCCCGCCGGGGGCCTCGGTGAGGGCGACGGCGCTGCCGCCCAGCTCGACGGAGAGGCCGCCGGCCTCGTCGGCCGCCGCCTTCGCCGTGTCCACCAGTGCGCGGGCCTGCTCGTGCGGGATGTCGTCGGACTGCTCGTCGAAGGTGACGGTGGCGTAGGCGGTGTGCCCGTCCTCGCTGACCTGGCCCCGGGTGTCCCCGTAGGGCGAGGTGACGGCGGCGATGCCGGGCAGGCCGGCGACCTTGTCGAGCATCGTGGTCATCCGCCGCTCGACGGCGTCGGCGCGGACGCTGCCCCGGTCGGTGTGCCAGACGATGGTGTCGCTGTCGCCGCCGAGGCCGTGGAAGCCCTGGTCGAGGAGGGCGGTGGCACGGCCGGACTCGGTGCCGGGGACCTCGTAGTCGTTGGAGTACGCGCTGCCCGCGACGACGGCGGCGGTGCCGACCCCGCCGAGGGCGACGAGCCAGAGCAGTACGGCGACGAGGCGGTGCCTGATGCACCACCGTGCGATGGCGGCCAAAGGACGTGCTCCCTGGGTGGTTCGTGGATCTTTCACGGGAGAACGCCCGAAAAGAACGCAAGACCTACGTGGGGCCACTGTGGCAGCCGAACGTGATCGTTTGTCCCTTTCGTGTCGATGCTCACAGGCGTGGGCGGGGGTTGAGGAACCGGGGGTCCGCTCACCCCCGCACCCGCCGTGGGAGTCATCCGGAGACGCTGGGGCGACCGTTCTCGATGTGGCCCATGAGGCGGCGGCGGAAGCCGCCGGGCGCGGTCACCTCGATGTCGTACCAGCCGTGCGCGTCGGCGGCCGAGTGCACGACGGTACGGGTCCTGCCGGGCTTCACGGTGACGGTCCGGGTCCAGTCGGCCAGGTCGTCCTCGTCGACGTATCCGAGCGGCGCGACGGTGAAGGTCACCGGGGCCCGGCCGGTGTTCCGCACGGTGAGGTGCAGGTCACGGTCATGATGGTCGATACGGGAGGCCAGCTCGGCGCCGCCCGTCGCGGGGCCCTCGAACTCGCGGCGGAAGCCGTTGGGGCCGGTGATCGTGAAGCGGTAATGATCACCCGGGACGGGGACGGTCCACTCCCCCGTACCCCTGACGTCCTGGTGCTGCGGAACGGCGAACTCGCCCGCGTACGGGTAGAGGGCGAAGTGCGCGCTCGCCTTCCCCTTGTTGCCGAGCGCGACGGTCACGGCACCCGCTCCGGTCGTCGCGGAGGCGTCCGGCTGGTACGGCAGCGGGCGCGCGGGGCGGACCCCGGGCTCCTGCTCCGGCATCCGCTGCACGGCCGGGGGCTGCGGTCGCCAGCGGCCGGTGAAGGGCGGGATCGGGCCGGGCCGCTCGACGGGCGGCTGGCGGCGGGTCCGGTGGAAGTCGAAGGCGGAGGTGAGGTCTCCGGTGACGGCCCGGCGCCAGGGGGTGATGTTGGGCTCGTCGATGCCGGTCAGCTTCTCCAGGAAGCGGATCACGGAGGTGTGGTCGAAGGTCTCGGAGCAGACGTAGCCGCCGACCGACCAGGGGGAGACGACGAGCAGCGGGACCCGGATGCCGAGGCCGGTGGGCTGGCCCTTCCAGCGCTCGTCCGTGTTGTCGGCCGGCGGCACCGGCGGCGGCACGTGGTCGAAGAAGCCGTCGTTCTCGTCGTAGTTGATCAGGACGACGGTGTGGCGCCAGACGTCCGGGTGCGCGCCGAGGGCGTCGAGCACCTTGTAGACGAGGCTCGCGGAGGCGATCGGCGAGGAGGAGCCGGGGTGCTCGGAGTCGATCGCGGAGGGCACCAGGTAGGAGACCTCGGGGAGGGTGCCGGCGGCGACGTCGGCGCGGAAGGCGTCGGCGAGGGTGCCGCTCTCGACGCGGCGCAGACCGCGCTCGAAGAGGGAGCGCTCGGCGGCGGTGAGTCCGGCGACGCCCTCCTCCAGGAGACCGAGGAGGCGTGCGCGCTCCGTGAGGTCCTCGGTGTCGCGGACGGCGGCGTAGAAGGACTCCATGAAGGTGTGCCCGCCGGTGGCGGCGAGGGCCTTGCGGGCGATCTTCTTGAAGCTGGTGAAGAACTCGATGTTGTTGTCGGTGAAGTTCTCCCACTCGGTGTACGTCTTCCAGCTGCGCCCGGCGGCTTCGAGCCGCTCGGCGTAGGTGGACCAGCCGTAGCCGGGGTGGGTGTCCTCGTCGTAGGCGGCGTTGGTGACGGCGCGGCTGCCGTCGGCCTCGAAGCCGGTCCAGCCGGACCAGAGGTGGTTGCGGTTGGGGCTCGTCGAGGTGTGGACGGACGAGTGGTAGGCGTCGCAGACGGTGAAGGTGTCGGCGAGCTCGTAGTGCAGGGGGATGTCCCGGCGGTCGTAGTACGCCATGGTCGCGGCGGTCTTGGCCGAGACCCAGCCGTCCATCCAGCCGCCGTGCCAGGCCTTCCCGCCGCCGCTCCAGGAGTGGTCGAGGGCCCCGATGTACTGGAGGTCCTTCTGCTGGGTCTCGGCGGCGCCGCGGATCGGGAAGGGCAGCACGGTCCGGCCGAGCGCGGCGGGCTGCTCGAACACCGGCTTGCCGGAGGGCAGCTCGATGGCATTGCGGTCGCCGAATCCGCGGACGCCGCGGAGGGTGCCGAAGTAGTGGTCGAAGGAACGGTTCTCCTGCATCAGGATCACCACGTGCCGGACCGCCGACATCCCTCCGGCCGGGGGCTCCGCGGCCATCGCGGCCTGCAACGACGGCGGCAGCAACGAGCCG
Source organism: Streptomyces sp. P9-A4 (assembly GCF_036634195.1). Taxonomy (NCBI): domain Bacteria; kingdom Bacillati; phylum Actinomycetota; class Actinomycetes; order Kitasatosporales; family Streptomycetaceae; genus Streptomyces; species Streptomyces sp. P9-A4. Next base: position 5,389,023 of record NZ_JAZIFY010000001.1, on the reverse strand, counting down.
GCGGCGGCGACGCCGAGGGCGCCTCCGCCCAGAGCGAAGAGCCTTCTGCGGGACATCTCGGAAGACAAGACCGACCTCCAGTCGACGGCCAATGGTTCGCCTTCGAGCCATTGGTTGGTACGCCGGGGACGGTAGTGAGACGGGATGACACGGAGAAGACCCGGCGGAGGCGCGGTGGTGAACGTCCAAGAGAACGCGCCGGAAATCCAACCGCTTTCCGGCCACGCACGCCACCGCGTCACCGCACCCGCGGTGGAGCGTCAGGTCCCGCTGGGGATCACGCAGTGGCCGGGGCCGCTCGGGAGGATCCGCTTCTCGTCGTACAGGTCGGCCTGGGCGACGCGGGCCCCCTCGGCCGCCTGGCCCGCCTTCCACCGGCCCTCGGCGAAGAGGGGGTGGAGGTAGCCGTCCTTCGGCGCCGAGCAGTCGTGGTTGGCGACCTCGCTCGCGTAGCCGCCCAGGACGAGCTTCCCGCCCTTCGACGTGACCGTGAACTGCCGCCGTACGGCGATCCGCGCCACCTCGGGGACGCCGGGGACCACGTCATGGCCTTCCTCGGCCCGCACCAGCGGGTAGACGAAGGCGTAGTCGACATGCACCGCCGGCTCCCCCGCCGCCGAGACCTGGTAGGTCATCGTGCCCCGTACCCGGATGCCGCTCCCGGCCGGGTACGCCTCCTCGGGGTCGAAGCGGGTGACCAGGTCCTTCCGTACGGGGTCGTCGGCTCCGCGCGGATCGAGCAGGGCGAGCGCCGCCGTGGGCTCGGCGCCGGCCAGGGTGTCCGCCGAGAGGTTCGTCTCGACGAGCAGGGTCTTCACGTCCTCCAGCACGGCGGCGATGTCCTTCGCGGGCAGCCCGCCGGACGCCATGGGCACGGGGACGTAGATCGCGTCGGCCCCCTCCGCCCAGCCGGAAGCGGGCGAGTTCCGGAACGGCATGTCTTCCGTGTACGGCCATTCCAGAGGCCAGATCTCCTCGCGGAGGGTCTCCGCGCTGTACGGCTCGTACGCCGGCCGCTCCCCCGTCACATCGCTCAGCCAGAACCCGAACCCGCCGAGCAGCAGCACCCCGGCACCGGCCGCGAGCGCGATCTTCCGGCGCCGTGCCGTCCGGTCGCGCCGCAGCGCCTCCTCCAGTCCCTGATCGCTCGCCTGCGCGCGCAGCCCTGCGACGTAATCCGTGGGTTCCACCGACATGCCCTGTTCCCTCCCCCGCTCCGACAAGGCCGACGGAGCGGAGTGGAGCCTCTCACAAGGCGGTGCGGGCGAACTCGCACCATACGATCTTGCCCGGGTTCCGCTCCCCCACCCCCCAGCGGTCGGCCAGCGCCTCGACGAGGAGCAGCCCACGGCCGGACTCGTCGGCCGGTCCGCGCCGCACGGCCGGGGTGCCGTCGCCGCTGTCGTGGACCTCGACACGGAGGGGGCCGGGGCGCTCCAGGTAGAGGTGGAGGCGGTACCCCCGGCCGGGCGGGACGCCGTGCAGGAGGGCGTTGGTCGCGAGTTCGCTCACGCACACCAGCACGTCGTCCGTACGCGCGTCCAGTCCCCAGTCGGCGAGCGCCTTGCGGGCGAAGTCGCGGGCGAGGGGGACGGACCGGCGTTCGCGGCGGTAGAAGGCCTCGCGGTACAGGGGGAGTTGGTCGCTCATGGTGATCACGGTGGCGTCTCGCGCCCCACGCGCCCCAGGGCATCGAGCCGTACAAATTCTTTGTACGGGTCCGGAACGCGTCGAGTACGTACGGAGCGGGGAAGGCACCGCTCATGCAACGCGGTACGAACTCCAGGAAGAAGGTCCCGTCATGGGAAGTGGTCGGCGCCCTGGTGGCGCTCTACCGGAAGCACGCGGGGCTGACCCAGCCGCAGTTGGCCACGCAGGCGTGCGTGGCGCTGGAGACGCTGGGTTCGATCGAGCAGGGGCGCCGGGCGCTTCGGCTGGGGCTCGCGGGTGAGCTGGACGGCATCCTGAACACCGGCGGCGCGCTGGGGGTGGCGGTCGGGAAGGCGCCGAAGAAGGAGCGGTACCCGGCGTTCGTCCAGGAGTTCATCGAGCTGGAGGCACAGGCGCTCAGTCTCTGCTCGTACCAGAACGGGGTGGTCCCGGGTCTGCTCCAGACCGCGGAATACGCCCGCGCGGTCTTCGACTGCCTGTATCCGCCGATCACCGCGCAGGAAGCGGAGGACCGGATGCTCGACCGGCTCGACCGTCAGGGGATCTTCGAGCAGACGCCGTGGCCGCCGATGATGTCCTTCCTCCTGAACGAATCGATCCTGGAGCAGCCCATCGGCGGACGTGAAGTGCTTCGGGGGCAGATCCTCCATCTGCGCGAGATGGCAGAACTCCCCTTCCTCGCCCTCCAGATCATCCCGAAGTCGCGAACGAAGCACGCGGGACTCGCCGGGCCCATGGTGCTCGTGGAAACACCCGACCACGAGCACGTCGCCTACATCGAGGGGCAGCGGGTGAGCTTCCTCATCGACGACCCCGACGAGGTCGGCATCCTCCAGGCCAAGTATGGAATGCTGCGGTCACAGGCCCTGACGCCCGAGGACACCATGGGCCTGCTGGAACGTCTGGCAGGAGTGACATGAGCGCAGCAGCACTTTCGTGGTTCAAGTCCAGCTACAGCAGCGACGAGGGCGGCGACTGCCTCGAAGTCGCCTACGACTGGCGCAAGTCGAGCTACAGCGGCAGCGAGGGCGGCGACTGCGTCGAGGTGGCCGCCCACCCCGCCGCCGTCCACGTCCGGGACTCCAAGCTCGCCGACGGAAGCCCCGTGTTCACCGTCTCCCCCGCCGCCTGGAGCGAGTTCACATGCTGGAAGAGTCGCTGACCGCACTGGCCGCCGCCGGTGGCGGGGCCGTCGTCGCCGCCATGGCCACCGATGCCTGGCAGGCCACCCGGGACGGGGTCGTCCGGCTGTTCCGGGGGCGGGCGGAGGTCGAGGGGCGGCTTGAGGAGGACGCCGCGCTCGTCGCCGGGGCCGAGGACGCCGACGGGGCGCGGCAGGCGCTCGTGCCCGCCTGGGCGCTGCGGCTGAGCGCCCTTCTCGCCGAGCACCCGGAGTACGCCGACGAGCTGCGCGCCCTGATACGGGACGCCCCGCGCGGGCAGCACTCCGTGCAGCACAACACCGCCCACGACAACGGCCGCGTCATCGGCGTCCAGCACGGGAACGTCTTCTTCCACCAGGGTTCCGAGCCCCGTCCGGACGCGTGACCCGTGAGCGTCGAGCAGCACGTCACGGCGCACTCCGGGTACGCGTACGGCGTCATCGGCGCCGACATCCACGTCTACGGCGACGACTCGCCCGTCTATCTGCTGCAGAACTGGCGCCGGGCGCCCGCCACCGATCCGGAGTGGCTGCGGGAGTTACCGAGCCGGATGCTCAACTCCCGTTTCGAGGTCGTGCCGTTCACGGGCCGGGACGCCGAGCTGGCCGGGCTGCGCGCCTGGCGGGACGAGGGGCCCCGGCTCGCCGTCCGCTGGATGCACGCGCCCGGCGGGCAGGGCAAGACGCGCCTCGCCGCCCGGTTCGCCGACTCGACCCAGGACGAGGGCCGCTCGGCCGAGGCCCTGGCCGCAGCCGAGGAAGCCGTCTCGCTCCGCGAGCGGCTGTACGCCGAACACCCGGACCCGCACCGCGAGGATCTGGCCCAGACGCTCTCGAACCTGGGCATATGCCTGGAAGCGGCCGGCCGACGCTCCGAGGGCCGCGCCGCGACCCGGCGCGCCGTGGAGCTGTACCGCGCCGCGTGCGAAGCGAACCCCGCCGCGTACACCTTGGACCTGGCCCGGGTCCTCAACAACCTCGGCCGCTTCCTCGCGCTCGACGGGCGCTGGGAGGAGGCACTCGCGCGGGTCGTCGAGGGGATCGCCCTGGCGGAACGGTCCGCCGCCGACAACCCGCCCGCGTACGGGACGCTCCTCGGGCACCTGCGCCGCACCAGGGACGGCTGTCTGCGCATGCTGGACCGTCCGGCGGCGCGTTGACCCGGGCCGCTCCGGACGGGCAAGCTGAATGACCGTCACTCTTTGGCGCCTGGGGGGAACTTGAGCAACACGGAACATCACATCGGCCCCGACTCCACGCCCGACCGGTACCGGCTCCTGCGGTCCATCGGGCGGGGTGGCGAGGCCGTGCTCTATCTCGCGGAGATCGAGCTGGCCGGCGGCACCGAGCCGGTCGTCGTCAAGGTCCTCGACTCCAAGACGACGATCACGCCCGAGGTCTTCGAGCGGATCAGCCAGAAGTGGAACGAGCAGGCCGAGCTGCTGCGCTTCGTCCACCGGCCCGGTGTCGTCGGCGTGCGCGAGCACTTCCAGGGGCCGCCGATCCACCGGCCCGGCGAGTCCGGGACGATCACCGGCCGGGCCCTGGTGCTCGTCATGAACCACGTCGACGGACTCGACCTGCGCGACTGGCGGGCCGAACGCACCCTGACCACGCCCGGCGAGCGGCGCGAGGTCATGCGGACCCTGGCACAGCTCGCCGACGTCCTCGACTGGCTGCACTCCGGAAAGGCCACCCCGTCCGGGCGCATGGTCGTCCACGGCGACCTGTCGCCGGGCAACGTCATGGTCGACGAACACGGCCAGGCCACGCTCGTCGACTTCGGCCTGAGCAAGCTGACGGCGGACCACGAGACCGCCGAGGTGTGGTTCACCCCCGGCTACGCGGCCCCGGAGATCTTCGAGGGCAAGCGCACCCCGGGCACCGACCGCTACGCCTTCGGCGCCATCGCGTACTTCCTGCTCAGCGGCCAGTCCCCGCCCCCCGCCCCCGAACAGCTGGTGGGCGCGCTCGGCGCGCTGCCGCAGATCGCGGGGCTGCCGGAGGAGCAGCGGGAACGGGTGCTGAGCATCGCCGCGGCCGACGCGGACCGGCGCCCGCTCTCCCTGTCGGCCTGGGTGAAGGACGTACGGCACGGGGTGGTGTCCACGACGACCTCCCGGCCGGCGACGGTCGCGGACGCGGTACCGGCCGCGCCGCCGGTCGCGCCAGTGGTCGCACCGTCGGCCGCCCCGCCCGTCCCGCCGTCGGCCGCGCCGGAGAAGCCCGCGACGCCGCCACCGCCCGCGACACCACCGCCGGCCGCCGCGACCCCGCCGGTGGCCCAGCCGGTGACCCCGCCGGCGCCCTCTCCCGTGGCCCCGCAGCACATCGCGAGCGCGCGGCCCGCAGAAGCGCGGCCGACCGCCGAGCCGCCCACCGTCGCCACACCCGGCTTCGGACCGCCGGCGCCTCCCTCGGCGTCCTCCGGGGCCGCGACCACGGCTCCCCCGGCACCCGAGCCGCGCCGCCGCGGCAAGGCCCCGCTCATCGGGGCCGTGGCAGGGGTCCTGGTGGTCGCCGTCCTCGCGGTGATCGGCGTCCAGCTGCTCGGCGACAAGGACGACAAGGGCGGCAAGGGCGACGAGGGCAAGGGCGGCACGCCCTCCGCCACCGTCACCACGGAGCCCTCGGCCGAGCCCACCACCGAGGAGCCGACGACCGACGCGCCTTCCGACACGGCGACCGCCGACCCTGAGGAGTCGGCGAGCCCGACCGACGACCCCGGGACCGTGCCGGACGCGCCCACCGCCGACCTGACCACGCTCGCCTCCGTCAGCGAACCCGACAGGTTCAGCGTCGGCACCGCGAAGATCGACACCAAGGAGTACGGAGCCGCCCTCATCGGCGACTGCTACAACGGCGCCTACGTCGAGTACGACCTCAACCGCGAGTGGTCGTGGTTCGACTTCACCGCCGGCATCGACGACGGATCGAACATCGAGTCCGCCCGCGTCATCGTCTCCGTGGACGACCAGCCCGCCCTCTTCAACGAGACCGTCGACCTGGGCAAGCCGATCAAGAAGACGCTGAAGATCGAAGGGGCGCTGCGGCTGCGCCTCAAGGTCGAGGAGACCTGCACCGACGAGGGCAGCGGGGTCATCGCGGCCCCGGTCCTGCGCCGCTGACCGCCCGGCCGCAGAAGAGCGGCCCCGCACCGGAACTCCGGTGCGGGGCCGCTCTTCCGAGCCGTACGAGATCGGGATCAGCCCTCGCTGACGCCCAGCTTCTCCAGGATCAGGTCCTTGACCTTCGCCGCGTCGGCCTGACCGCGGGTGGCCTTCATGACCGCGCCGACCAGGGCGCCGACCGCCGCGACCTTGCCGCCGCGGATCTTGTCGGCGATCGCCGCGTTGCCCGCGATGGCCTCGTCGACGGCCGTGCCGAGCGCGCCGTCGTCGGAGACGACCTTCAGACCGCGCTTCTCGACGACCTCGTCCGGGGTGCCCTCGCCGGCGAGGACGCCCTCGATGACCTGACGGGCCAGCTTGTCGTTCAGGTCGCCGGCGGCGACCAGGGCGGAGACCCGGGCCACGTCCGCCGGCGTGATCGCCAGCTCCTCGAGGGAGACGCCCTGCTCGTTGGCGTTGCGGGCCAGCTCGCCCATCCACCACTTGCGGGCCGAGGTCGCGTCCGCGCCCGCCCCGATCGTGGCGACGATCGCGTCGACCGCGCCCGCGTTGAGGATGGACTGCATGTCCAGCTCGGACACACCCCACTCCTCGCGCAGCCGGTTGCGCCGCACCCGCGGCAGCTCGGGCAGCGTGCCGCGCAGCTCCTCGACCCAGGCACGGGCCGGGGCGACGGGGACCAGGTCGGGCTCCGGGAAGTACCGGTAGTCCTCGGCGTTGTCCTTGATGCGGCCGGAGGTGGTGGAGCCGTCGTCCTCGTGGAAGTGACGGGTCTCCTGCACGATCGTGCCGCCGGAGGACAGCACCGCGGCGTGCCGCTGGATCTCGAAACGCGCCGCCCGCTCCACCGAACGGAGCGAGTTGACGTTCTTCGTCTCCGAGCGGGTGCCGAACTTCTCGGTGCCGTGCGGGCGCAGCGACAGGTTCACGTCGCAGCGCATCTGGCCCTTGTCCATGCGCGCGTCGGAGACGTCGAGCGCGCGGATCAGCTCGCGCAGCTCGGCGACGTACGCCTTGGCGACCTCGGGGGCCCGCTCGCCCGCGCCCTCGATCGGCTTGGTGACGATCTCGATGAGCGGAATGCCGGCCCGGTTGTAGTCCAGCAGCGAGTGGGACGCGCCGTGGATACGGCCGGTGGCGCCGCCGACGTGCAGCGACTTGCCGGTGTCCTCCTCCATGTGGGCGCGCTCGATCTCCACGCGGAAGATCTCGCCGTCCTCCAGCTGGACGTCCAGGTAGCCGTTGAAGGCGATCGGCTCGTCGTACTGGGAGGTCTGGAAGTTCTTCGGCATGTCCGGATAGAAGTAGTTCTTCCGGGCGAAGCGGCACCACTCGGCGATCTCGCAGTGCAGCGCGAGGCCGATCTTGATGGCGGACTCGACGCCGATCGCGTTGACCACGGGCAGCGAGCCGGGCAGGCCGAGGCAGGTCGGGCACGTCTGCGAGTTCGGCTCCGCGCCCAGCTCGGTCGAGCAGCCGCAGAACATCTTCGTCTTGGTGCCGAGCTCGACATGGACCTCAAGGCCCATGACGGGGTCGTACTCGGCGAGCGCCGCTTCGTACGACAGCAGTTCAGTGACAGTCACGAGAATTCCCTCTGATGCCTTCGGCCTCAGCCGAACAGGACGTCGTCGTCACCGATGCGCTTCAGCTCGCGCACGAGGAGAGCGACGCCGGTGGCGATGGCGGCGGCGGAGACTACGGCGTCGAGCAGCTTGAGCGTGTCGTGCTCGCTGCGGGCCGAACGGGCTCGCTTGACGACGCCCAGCAGGCCGAACGCGGTGGTGCCGATGGACAGGTACGTGCCGGTCTTGGACTTCTTGAAGCCCTTGGCCTTCTGCAGTGCACTGGTACTCACAGCGACGGAGCCTCCTCGAGCAGCGGGTGCCCCCACCTTTCCACGAACGCGGCCTCGACGGCGGCGCCGACCTTGTACAGCCGGTCGTCCTTCATGGCGGGAGCGATGATCTGCAGACCGACCGGCAGACCGTCCTCGGGCGCCAGGCCGCAGGGCAGCGACATGGCGGCGTTGCCGGCCAGGTTGGTCGGGATGGTGCACAGGTCCGCGAGGTACATCGCCATCGGGTCGTCGGCGCGCTCGCCGATCGGGAAGGCGGTGGTGGGCGTCGTCGGGGAGACGATCACGTCCACCTCCTCGAAGGCCTTCTCGAACTCGCGGGTGATGAGGGTGCGGACCTTCTGCGCCGAGCCGTAGTACGCGTCGTAGTAGCCGGAGCTGAGCGCGTACGTACCGAGGATGACACGGCGCTTGACCTCGTCGCCGAAGCCGGCCTCACGGGTGAGGGCGGTGACGTCCTCGGCCGAACGGGTGCCGTCGTCGCCGACCCGCAGGCCGTAGCGCATGGCGTCGAAGCGGGCCAGGTTCGAGGAGCACTCGGACGGCGCGATCAGGTAGTACGCCGAGAGGGCCAGGTCGAAGGTCGGGCAGTCCAGCTCGACGATCTCGGCGCCCAGCGACTTGAGCAGCTCGACGGACTCGTCGAAGCGCTGCACGACACCGGCCTGGTAGCCCTCGCCGCGGAACTGCTTGACGACGCCGACGCGCATACCGGCCACCGAGCCGTTGCGGGCGGCCTCGACGACCGGCGGGACCGGGGCGTCGATGGAGGTCGAGTCGAGCGGGTCGTGCCCGGCGATCGCCTCGTGCAGGAGGGCCGCGTCCAGGACCGTACGGGCGCAGGGGCCGCCCTGGTCGAGCGAGGACGAGAAGGCCACCATGCCGTAGCGGGAGACGCCGCCGTAGGTCGGCTTGACGCCGACGGTGCCGGTGACGGCGGCGGGCTGGCGGATCGAGCCGCCGGTGTCCGTGCCGATGGCGAGGGGCGCCTCGTACGCGGCGAGGGCGGCGGACGAGCCACCGCCGGAGCCGCCGGGGATCCGGGTCAGGTCCCAGGGGTTGCCGGTCGGGCCGTACGCGCTGTTCTCCGTGGAGGAGCCCATCGCGAACTCGTCCATGTTGGTCTTGCCGAGGATGACGACGTCGGCGGCCTTGAGGTTCTTGACCAGCGTCGCGTCGTACGGCGGGATCCAGCCCTCGAGGATCTTCGAGCCCACGGTCGTCGGCATGCCGGCGGTGGTGAAGATGTCCTTGAGCGCGAGCGGCACACCGGCGAGCGGGCCGAGCTTCTCGCCCCGGGCGCGCTTCTCGTCGACGGCACGGGCCTGGGCGAGCGCGCCCTCACGGTCGACGTGCAGGAAGGCGTGCACCTTCTCGTCGACGGCCTCGATGCGGGCGAGGTGGGCCTCGGTGACCTCGACGGCGGTCAGTTCGCCGGCGGCGATCTTCCCGGCGATCTCGGCCGCGGTGAGCTTGATGATGTTGTCCGTCATGGCTGTTAGTCCTCCCCCAGGATCTGCGGCACCTTGAAACGCTGCTGCTCCTGGGCCGGGGCGCCGGAGAGCGCCTGCTCGGGGGTGAGCGACGGACGGACCTCGTCCGCGCGCATGACATTGGTCAGCGGCAGCGGGTGGGAGGTCGGCGGTACGTCTTGGTCGGCGACCTCGGAGACGCGGGCGACCGCGCCGATGATGTCGTCGAGCTGGCCGGCGAAGTGTTCGAGTTCTTCGCCCTTCAGCTCCAGACGCGCCAGCCGTGCGAGGTGGGCGACCTCCTCGCGCGTGATGCCAGGCATGCGGATCCTCACGGGGTGAGCTTGATGGTGTGGGCCCATCCTATGGGGCCGGTGACGCTGCCCGTGAAACGGTTTGCCCGGGGTCGGCGTCCCGGACCGGAACGCCCTACTGAACGACCTGGCCGGAGGGGTGGTCCAGCTCCATCTGGGCGGCGATGTCGGCGGGTCGGCGCCAGCCGTGCTCGCCCCGGGCGAGGAGCCACGCGGTGGCCTCGCCGGGCGGCATCGCGGCGGCGACCAGCCAGCCCTGGACGGCGTCGCAGCCCAGGTCGCGCAGGCGCTCCCAGGTCTCGTCGTCCTCGACGCCCTCGGCGACGACGAGCAGCCCGAGGGAGTGGGCGAGGTCGACGGTGCAGCGGACGATCTCGGCGTCCTCGGTGTCGACGGCGAGCCGGGCGACGAAGGAGCGGTCGATCTTGAGTTCGCTGACGGGCAGCCGGCGCAGATGGACGAGGGAGGAGTAGCCGGTGCCGAAGTCGTCGAGGGACATCTTGACGCCGTGGCCGGTGAGGCCGTTGAGCGTGTCGGCGGCCCGCTGGGGGTCCTCCAGGAGCACGTGTTCCGTTATCTCCAGCTGGAGCGCGCCGGCCGGGACGCCGTGGCGGGCGAGCCTCGCGGCGACGGCGCCGGCGAAGCCGGGGGTGTGGACGTCGCGCGGTGAGACGTTGACGGCGACCGGGACGTCGAGGCCCTGGGCGCGCCAGCGGGCGACCTGGGCGAGGGCGGTCTCCAGGACGTATTCGGTGAGGTGGGGCATCAGGCCGGAGGACTCGGCGATGGCGATGAACTCGTCCGGCGGGACCTTGCCGCGCTCGGGGTGGACCCAGCGCACCAGTGCTTCGAGGCCGGCGACCTGGCCGTCGAAGCGGACCTTGGGCTGGTAGTGGAGTTCGACATCGCCGGCGTCGAGGGCGCGGCGGAGGTCGCCGAGGAGGCCGAGCCGGTCGGGGGTGTTGGAGTCGCGCTTGGACTCGTAGACCTCGACGCCGGTGCGGTCCCGCTTGGCCTGGTACATGGCGACGTCGGCGCGGCGCAGCAGGCCTTCGGCGTCGAGGGCGTGGTCGGGGAAGACGGCGACGCCGGCGCTGGCCTCCAGGACGAGGGTGAGTCCGTCCAGGTCGAGCGGGGAGGACAGTTCGGCGACGAGGTGGCGGGCGACCCGCTGGGCGCTGGTGGTGGAGTCGGCGGTGGGCAGCAGGACGGCGAACTCGTCGCCGCCGAGCCGGGCGGCCTCGGCGCCGCGGGGCAGCGCGAGGCGGAGCCGGTCGGCGATCTGGAGGAGCAGCCGGTCGCCCGCGAGGTGGCCGAGGGTGTCGTTGACGGACCGGAAGCGGTCGAGGTCGATCAGGACGAGGGCGGCGCGGGCGCCCTCGCCCTCGGCCTCCTCCAGGGCGGTCCAGGCCCGCTCCAGGAGCCACTGGCGGTTGGGGAGCCCGGTCAGCGGGTCGCGCAGCTGTTCCTCGGCGCGGGCGCGGGCGATCCAGAGGGTGGAGTCGAGGGCGATGAGGGGGACGGCGAAGAGCGGCAGCAGGACCGGCCGGGTGGCGGCGACCACGCAGAGCAGCGGGGCGATGCCGAGCAGGGCGACGGCGACGAGGCCCTGCCGGAGGAGGGCGGTGCGGGCGACGGTGGGCAGCCCGCGGCCCTGGGGGGCCAGCGTGTACCACAGGAGGAGCCGGGTGACCACGAGGTAGGCGCCGGCGGCGAGGACGATTTCCGGGAGGTCCCCGATCGTCCAGTCGAGGGGGTGCCAGGGCTGTTCGACGCTGGGTACGTCGCCGAAGAGGGCGAGCAGGAGGGCGGCGGCGGCGACCCCGAGGACGTCGGCGGCGGCGTGCAGCAGGCCCTGGCGCCAGCGGTGCCGGCGGGCGGCGCCGACGAGGCTGACGACGGTCAGCGAGACCAGCCCGGCGGGCACCCAGCCGTACAGCAGGAGGACGGCGAGGGTGAGGGCGGCGCCGGAGCCGGTGCCGCCCCACCAGCGGTCGCGGCCGAGCGCGACCAGGTGTCCGACGATGAGTCCGGTGAGGACGGCGAAGGACCAGCCGGTGACCCCGCCGGGGAAGAGTCCGTGGCCGGTGCTCAGGGCTCGCTGAAGCCCGGCGACGAGCACGACGGCGGCGATGCCCACCACGGCTGCGGACAGCCGGGAGGTGAAGCCCAGGGGTGCCACGAGGCCCTGCGGCCGTGGCACTCGGGCGGCGCTCTCGGTCGGTTCCATTCCCGTCCCTCTCACAGGCGGCGGTGCCGTCGGTGTGCGATGGGCCGCGGCGAGGCGGCCGTCCGTCGTCCGGCCGTCCGTCGGCGGAGCAGAGCCCTCGCGCGGTCGTGCAGGACCAGACGCACAGTCACCACACTAGGCCGCCGAGGGCTCCGACGGGCAGCGCTCCCCCTCTCTTGCCCGAATGAGACCTGGCCACCCGTAACGATCTGGTATGCGCCGAACGGGTGACCCTCGTGGGGGTCCGGGCGGGGGTGCCGCGCGCTACTCGGCGACGGGTACCGCGGCCTCCCGAGCGGCCTCGGGCCCTTGTTCGAGCAGGATCGTGAAGCCGTCCTCGTTCAGAACCGGAACCTTCAACTGCATCGCCTTGTCGTACTTCGAACCGGGGTTTTCACCGACGACCACGAAGGCGGTCTTCTTCGAAACGGAACCGGTCACCTTCGCTCCGAGGCTCTGGAGGGACTCTTTTGCGCCATCCCTGGTGAACTTCTCCAGAGTGCCGGTCACCACGACCGTGAGCCCCTCCAGCGGACGGGGTCCCACGTCCTCCCCGGCGCCCTCGTCCTCCAGGGTGACCCCGGCCGCGCGCCACTTGCGCACGATCTCTCGGTGCCACTCCTCGGCGAACCACTGCTTCACCGCCGCCGCGATGATCCCGCCGACGCCGTCGACGGCCGCCAGCTCCTCCTCGCTCGCCTGCTCGATCCGCTCCAGGGAGCGGAACTCACGGGCCAGCGCCTCGGCCGCGACCGGCCCCACGTGCCGGATGGAGAGCCCGTTGATGAAGCGGGCCAGCGGGCGGGTCCTCGCCGCCGCGATGTTCTCCAGCATGGACAGCGCGTTCTTCTTCGGCTCGCCCTTCTGGTTGGCGAAGACCGTGACGATCTTCTCCTCGCCGGTCTTCGCGTCCCGCTTGGGCAGCCCGCTGTCCGGGTCGAGGACGTACGCCTTGATCGGCAGCAGCTGCTCGATGGTCAGGTCGAAGAGGTCGCCCTCGTCCACGAGCGGCGGCACGGCCGGCTCCAGCGGGCGGGTCAGCGCCGCGGCGGCGACCGCGCCGAAGTTCTCGATGTCCAGGCACTGGCGGCCGGCCAGGAAGAAGAGCCGCTCCCGCAGCTGCGCCGGGCAGGTCCGGGCGTTCGGGCAGCGGAGGTCGATGTCGCCCTCCTTCATCGCCTTCAGCGGCGTCCCGCACTCCGGGCACTCGGCGGGCATCACGAACTCCCGCTCGGTGCCGTCCCGCAGGTCCGCGACCGGCCCTAGGATCTCGGGGATCACATCGCCGGCCTTGCGCAGCACGACCGTGTCGCCGATCAGCACGCCCTTGGCCTTGACCACCTCCTGGTTGTGGAGGGTGGCGAACTCGACCTCGGAGCCGGCGACCGTGACCGGCTCCACCTGCGCGTACGGGGTGACGCGCCCGGTGCGGCCGACGCCGACCTTGATGTCGATCAGCCTGGTGTTGACCTCCTCCGGCGCGTACTTCCAGGCGATGGCCCAGCGCGGGGCGCGCGCGGTGGAGCCCAGCCGGCCCTGGAGGGGGATCTCGTCGAGCTTGACGACGACTCCGTCGATCTCGTGCTCGACGGAGTGGCGGTTCTCCCCGAAGTACGCGATGAACTCCCGTACGCCGTCGAGCGAGTCGACCACCCGGTTGTGCCGGGCGGTGGGGAGGCCCCACTCGTGCAGCAGCTCGTAGGCGTGGGAGAGACAGTCGATGTCGAAGCCCTCGCGGGCGCCGATGCCGTGGACGACCATGTGGAGCGGGCGGGAGGCGGTGACCTTGGGGTCCTTCTGGCGGAGCGAACCCGCCGCCGCGTTCCGCGGATTGGCGAAGGGCTTGTCACCGGCCTCCACCAGGCGGGCGTTGAGCCCCTCGAAGGCCTCCATCGGGAAGTAGACCTCGCCCCGGATCTCCACCAGGTCCGGGATCCGGTCCCCGTGGAGCCGCTCCGGGATGTCGGTGATCGTCCGGACGTTGGGCGTGATGTCCTCGCCGGTGCGGCCGTCGCCCCGGGTGGCGGCCCGGGTCAGCCGCCCGTGCTCGTACGTGAGGTTGACGGCGAGGCCGTCGACCTTGAGCTCGCACAGGTAGTGGAAGTCGGGCGTGCCGACGTCCCGCGCGACCCGCTCGGCCCAGACGGCCAGTTCCTCGTCGTCGAAGGCGTTGTCGAGGGAGAGCATCCGCTCGCGGTGCTCGACGGAGGTGAACTCGGTCTCGTACTGCCCCGCGACCTTCTGCGTCGGCGAGTCCGGTGTGCGCAGCTCCGGGTACTCCTCCTCCAGCGCTTCCAGCGCGCGCAGGAGCTTGTCGAAGTCGCCGTCGCTGATGACCGGCTGGTCCTTCACGTAGTACCGGAAGCGGTGCTCCTCGACCCGCTCGGCCAGGTCGGCGTGCTTCTCCCGTGCCTCGGCGGGCAGAGCCCCCTGTTCGACTGCCACCTTCGTCCGTCCTCCCGTGCCTCGAAACCCGGTCACTCTGGGTTGTCCGCGAGCGATCTCGCCGCCCGGACACAGTGGGCGAGCGCCGCGCGGGCGTAGGCGGGCGAAGCGCCCGCCAGTCCGCACGTGGGCGTGACGACCACGGACTCCGCGAGAGTCCCCGGATTCAGCCCCAGCCTGCGCCACAGCGTCCTGACACCCATGACGCTACCGCCCGGGTCGGACAATGCCGTGTCGGTGGAGGGCACCACACCGGCGAACAGCCTGGTGCCGGCCTCCACCGCCTCGCCGATCGACTCCTCGTCACGTTCGGTGAGCAGCCCGAAGTCGAACGAGACCCCGGCGACTCCGGCCCGCCGGAGCAGCGCGAAGGGCACGTCGGGGGCGCAGGAGTGGACGACCACGGGTCCGTCGTGGACCGCGATCACCTCGCGCAGGGCGCTCTCCACGACCTGCCGGTCCACGGCCCGGTAGGTGCGGTAGCCGCTGGCGGTACGGACGTGGCCGCGCAGCACGGCGGTGAGCGAGGGCTCGTCGAGCTGGAGCACGGGGCTCGCGCCCGGGATGCGCTTGCGCAGCTCGGCGAGGTGGGTGTGCAGCCCCTCGGCCAGCGAGCCGACCAGGTCGCGGCAGGCGCCGGCGTCCCCGAGGGCCGCCTCGCCGCCGCGCAGCTCCAGGGCGGCGGCGAGCGTCCAGGGGCCCACCGCCTGCACCTTGAGCGGGCCCTGGTAGCCCTGGGTGAACTCCTCCAGGGCGTCCAGGTCCTCGCCCATCCAGGAACGGGCCCGCCTGGTGTCGCGGCCGGGCCGGTCGCTGATCCGCCAGCCGCTCGGCTCCACGTGCGCGTAGAAGTCGACGAGCATGCCGATGGTGCGGCCGATCATGTCGGCGCCGGGGCCGCGGGCGGGCAGTTCGGCCAGGAACGGGAAGTCCTCGAAGGACCCGGTGACGGTCCTCGCGGCCTCGCGGGCGTCTCCGCCGGGCAGGGACCCGACGCCGGTGGCGGGGCCGAACGCCACGCGGTCGTCTTCAGCCTTCGTCTCGCTCATGTCTACCGCCCCGGACGGACGGTGAGGTCGTTGATCTCCGCGTCGCGCGGGAGGTCGATCGCGGTGAGGATCGCGGTGGCGACCGACTCGGGGTCGATCCACTTCGACGCGTCGTACTCCTTGCCCTCCTGCTGGTGCACCTTCGCCTGCATGGGGCTCGCGGTGCGGCCCGGGTAGACCGAGGTCACCCGTACGCCGTTCGCGTGCTCCTCGTGGCGCAGGGCGTCCGCGAGGGCCTTGAGGCCGTGCTTGGAGGCGGCGTACGCGCCCCACTCGGCGTGCGCGCTGAGCCCGGCGCCGGAGTTCACGAAGAGGACGTGCCCCTGGGAGACCCGCAGCTGGGGCAGCAGGTGCCGGGTGAGTTCGGCGGGGGCGATCAGGTTGACGTTGAGCTGGTGGTGCCAGGTCTTGGGGGTGAGGTCGCCGATCGGGCCGAGGTCGACGACGCCCGCGATGTGCAGCAGGCTGTCCACCCGCTCGGGCATGCCCTGGTGCGAGAACGCCCAGGAGAGCCGGTCGGGGTCGGCGAGGTCCCCGACGAGCGTCCGGGACCCGGGGAACCGTCCGGCGAGCTCCTTGGCGCGGCCCGCGTCGCGCGCGTGCAGCACGAGCTCGTCCCCGCGCGCGTGGAGGCGGCGAGCGACGGCCGCGCCGATGCCGGAACCGGCTCCGGTGATCACATGTGTAGCCATGGTCACCATGCTCGCATCAGCGGGAGGCGATGCTCGCCTCCAGGTACGCGAGGGCCGTCGGGGCGTCGTCGACGAAGGTCGCCAGGTCGGCGAGGGGGAGCGGGAGGAAGCCCTCCTCCTCCATGCGGTGGAACTGGGTCATCAGGCCGTCGTAGAAGCCCGCGGTGTTGAGCAGGACCACCGGCTTGGTGTGCTTGCCGTGCTTCTTCAGCTCCAGGATCTCGGTGGCCTCGTCGAGGGTGCCGGTTCCGCCGACCATGACCACGATCGCGTCGGACTTGGCGAGGAGGAGGGCCTTGCGCTCGGCCAGGTCCTTGGCGACGACCATCTGGTCGGCGTGCGGGCGGGCCTTGTGGGCGAGGAAGTCGACGGAGACGCCGACGAGCCGGCCGCCGGCCTCTTCGACGCCGTCCGCGACGACCTTCATCAGGCCGGTGTCGGAGCCGCCCCAGACCAGGGTGTGACCGGCCTTTCCGAGGAGGCGGGCGAACTCGCGGGCGGGGGCCGTGTAGCGCTCGTCGAGGTCGGCCGCGGAGAGGAAGACGCAGATGTTCATGACCCCACCGTAGGCCCTGACCAGCGGCTTCCGCCCGATCCGAAGTTTTCTCGGGAAATCCCGGCCCGGGGCGATGAGTTCCGGTGACGGCTCCGGTCTCACCTGCCATGGATGAGGTGAGCGGCACGCCGAGCGGGTTCCGGGGACGGGTCACGTCACGCGACGGGACGTCGATCGCGTACGAGAGGTACGGGGAGGGGCCGCCGGTCGTCCTGGTGAGCGGCGCCCTGGGCACGGCCGCGGGCGAGCGGGCGCTCGCCGGGCTGCTGGCCCGGCGGTTCTCGGTGGTGGCCTACGACCGGAGGGGGCGCGGCGGGAGCGGCGACACCGGGCCGTACGCGGTGGAGCGGGAGATCGAGGACCTGGCCGCGGTGGTCGGGGAGAGCGGTTCCGGTACGGCCCTGCACGGGACGGGCACGGGCGGCACGCTCGCGTTGGCCGCTGTCGCCGCCGGCCTTTCGGCGGGACCCGTCTCGGTCTACGAACCGTCCTGTCCGGCGGAGGCCGCGGCGCGGTGGCGGCGGGTGGCCGCGCTGCTCGCCCGGGGGCGGCGGGCGGCGGCGCTCGATCTCTTCCTGGCGGATTCGGCGGTACCGGCGGAACTGCGGCCGGGGGTCGCGGACCTGGCGCACACCCTCGCGTACGACTTCGCGGTCCTCGGCGAAGGGACGGCGGCGGAGCGGCACCTCGACCGGGTTCACGCGCGCGTGCTGGTGATCGACGGGGGCGCGAGCCCGGCGGGGACCCGCGCCGCGGCCCGCGCGCTGACGGCGGCCCTCCCCCGGGCCCGGCACCGCACCCTGACGGGCCAGACGCACGAGGTGGCCCCGCATGTGCTGGCCCCGGTCCTGGAGGAGTTCCTGACGGAGGACCGGGAGCCGGTGGGAGTGGGGGTGGGGTAGTCCTCCCCCGCTGCCGCGAGCACCCGGGGGGGTTACGCCGGCGCCGCAGCCGGCGTCTCTTCCGTCTCCGCCGACGCCGTACGCCGTACCGTCGTCGCGATCGTGGCCGAGCCCACCACGCGCGTGCCGTCGTACAGCACGATCGCCTGGCCGGGGGCCACACCGCGGACCGGCTCGTCGAAGGTGACCGTGAGCGCGCCGTCCGCCAGGAGGGCCGTCACCTCGGTCTCGCCGCCGTGGGCGCGGAGCTGGGCCGTGTAGCGGCCCTCGCCCGCCGGGGCGGTGCCGCACCAGCGGGGCTTGATCGCGGTCAGGCCCGTGACGTCCAGGGCCTCGACGGGGCCGACCGTCACCGTGTTGTTCACCGGCGAGATGTCGAGGACGTAGCGCGGCTTGCCGTCCGCCGCCGGGTGGCCGATCCGCAGACCCTTGCGCTGGCCGATCGTGAAGCCGTACGCACCCTCGTGGGTGCCGACCTTCGCGCCCGCCTCGTCGACGATGTCGCCCTCCGCCCTGCCCAGGCGCGAGGCGAGGAAGCCCTGGGTGTCGCCGTCGGCGATGAAGCAGATGTCGTGGCTGTCGGGCTTCTTCGCGACCGCGAGCCCGCGCCGCTCGGCCTCCGCCCGGATCTCGTCCTTGGTGGTGAGCGTGTCGCCCAGCGGGAACATCGCGTGCGCGAGCTGCTTCTCGTCGAGCACGCCGAGCACGTACGACTGGTCCTTGGCCATGTCGGAGGCCCGGTGCAGCTCGCGGGTGCCGTCCTCGTTCAGGACGACCGTGGCGTAGTGGCCGGTGCAGACCGCGTCGAAGCCGAGGGCGAGCGCCTTGTCGAGCAGCGCCGCGAACTTGATCTTCTCGTTGCAGCGCAGGCACGGGTTGGGCGTACGGCCGGCCTCGTACTCCGCGACGAAGTCGTCGACGACGTCCTCGCGGAACCGCTCGGCGAGGTCCCACACGTAGAACGGGATGCCGATCACATCGGCCGCCCGGCGCGCGTCGCGCGAGTCCTCGATCGTGCAGCAGCCACGCGCGCCCGTACGGAAGGACTGCGGGTTCGCGGAGAGGGCGAGGTGCACACCGGTGACGTCGTGGCCGGCTTCGGCGGCACGGGCGGCGGCGACGGCCGAGTCCACTCCGCCTGACATGGCGGCAAGTACCCGGAGGGGGCGGGTGAGGGGGCGCGGGGGCGGAGTCTGAGTCATAGCCCTACCAGGGTACGGGGCCGCGGGAACCGCGGTCGCGGTAGTAAGCGTTCTCGGTGGCATGGGGAGCAAGGGGAACGGTGGGGACAGGCGGGTGGGGCGGCGTGCGGTGCTGCTCGGCGGCGGGGTCGCCGTGCTGGGCACGGCCGCGCTGGCCAGGGAGGAGCTGGCGCGCGCGTGGTGGCGGCTGCCCGGCATGGAGAAGAAGCGGGCCGAGGGCGAGCTCGACCACAAGGGCGCCGAGTGGACCTCGGCGGCGCGGGCGAACTGGCGGCGGGCCGACCGGCCGGACGACTACCGGATCGACCGGGTCGTGATCCATGTCGTCCAGGGCAGCTACGCGAGCGCGCTGAGGGTCTTCAAGGACCCCGGGCACGGGGCCGCGGCGCACTACGTCGTCCGGAAGGACGGGCACGTGGCGCAGATGATCAGGGAGCTCGACGTCGCCTTCCACGCCGGGAACCGCGACATGAACGAGCGGAGCGTCGGCATCGAGCACGAGGGCTTCGTCGACCGGCCGCAGGACTTCACGGCGGCGATGTACGCGGGGTCGGCGCGGCTGACGGCCGACATATGCGCGCGGCACGGGATACCCGTCGACCGGGAGCACATCATCGGCCATGTGGAGGTCGAGGGGACGGACCACACCGACCCGGGGCCGCACTGGGACTGGGACCGCTATCTGGGGCTGGTGCGGGGGGCGTCGAAGACGCGGGCGTGAGGGGCGGGACCGGGGCCGGGCTCTGGTTCAGGGCCGGGGTCCGGGTCCGGTCGGGGGTCCGGGTCCGGTCGGGGGTCCGGGTCCGGTCGGGGGTCCGGGTCCGGGTCCGCACGTGAGGGTCTGCCGGGCCCGCTCGAACTCAGGTCCCGCGGGCCTCGTCCCTCGCGCAGGTCCGCAGGCCTCGTCCCTCGCGTCAGCTCAGGCCCGCGGTCCTCGCCCGTTCCACGGCCGGGCCGATCGCCTCGGCCACCGCCGCCACGTCCTCCTTCGTCGAGGTGTGGCCGAGCGAGAAGCGCAGGGTGCCCCGGGCCAGGTCCGGATCCGTGCCCGTCGCCAGCAGGACATGGCTGGGCTGGGCGATGCCGGCGGTGCAGGCGGAGCCGGTGGAGCAGGCGATGCCGGCCGCGTCGAGCAGCAGGAGCAGGGAGTCGCCCTCGCAGCCGGGGAAGGTGAAGTGGGCGTTGGCCGGGAGCCGGCCGGCCGGGTCGCCGCCGAGGATCGCGTCGGGGACGAGCGTACGGACGGCGGTCACCAGCTCGTCGCGCAGTGCGCCGACCTCGCGGGCGAACTCCTCGCGCCGTTCGGCGGCGAGCCGGGCTGCGACGGCGAAGGCGGCGACGGCCGGTACGTCCAGGGTGCCGGAGCGCACATGCCGCTCCTGGCCGCCGCCGTGCAGCACGGGTACGGGGGTGTGCTCGCGGCCCAGGATCAGGGCGCCGATGCCGTAGGGGCCGCCGATCTTGTGGCCGGACACGGTCATCGCGGCGAGGCCGGAGGCCGCGAAGTCGACCTCCACCTGACCGACGGCCTGGACGGCGTCGGCGTGCAGCGGGACGCCGAACTCCGCGGCGACGTCGGCGAGCCCGCGGACCGGCATGATCGTGCCGATCTCGTTGTTCGCCCACATGACGGTGGCGAGCGCGACGGACTCCGGGTCCCGGGCGATGGCCTCGCGCAGGGCCTCGGGGTGGACCCGGCCGTGCCGGTCCACCGGCAGGTACTCGACCTCGGCGCCCTCGTGGGTGGCGAGCCAGTCGACGGCGTCGAGCACGGCGTGGTGCTCGACCGGGCTGGCCAGGACGCGGGTGCGGCGGGGGTCGGCGTCGCGGCGGGCCCAGTAGAGGCCCTTCACGGCGAGGTTGTCGGCCTCGGTGCCGCCGGAGGTGAAGACGACCTCGCTCGGCCGCGCGCCGAGGGCGGCGGCGAGGGTCTCGCGCCCCTCCTCGACGGTCCGCCGGGCCCGCCGTCCGGCGGCGTGCAGGGAGGAGGCGTTGCCCGTGACGGCGAGGTGGGCGGTCATCGCCTCGATCGCCTCGGGCAGCATCGGCGTGGTCGCGGCGTGGTCGAGGTAAGCCATGGTGGATCGATTCTACGAGTCCGCGCCGCCGGCCCCGGAGGGTGGCCGGATCGGACCGTGCCCCGCCCGGTGCGAAGGGGCGGGGCGGACCCTCGGTCCGTCAGCCGCGCGGTGCGCGCGCCAGCTGGCGGGACTGGGCCACCAGGCGGTTCGCGCTGTCCCAGACCTCCGCGTCCTCCTCCAGGAAGCCGCCGGCCAGGTTGCGGGTCGTGATCGAGACCCGCAGCGGGCCGGGGGCCGGGCGGCAGCGGACGTGGGTCGTGAGCTCGACCGTCGGCGTCCAGCCCTTGAGGCCCAGTTCGAACGAGGTCGGGGGCAGTGCGTCGACGGTCAGGAGCAGCGAGAGCGCGTCCGGCTCCCGGCCGTCCGCGAGGCCGAACCACGCCCGCATCTCGCCCTTGCCCGACGGCGCGCCGACCGCCCAGCCGACGCAGGAGGGGTCCAGCCGGATGTCGAGCCGCTCCGTGATCGCCGAGGAGCCGGGGATCTGCGGCGTCGGGCCGTCCGAGGCGCCGAAGCAGTTCTCGATGGCGGCCATCGCCGGCGGGGTCGCGGTGGTGCGGACGTCGTCGGGGAGCGCGTCCAGGTCGCCGTACGAGGCGAGCACCCGGATCCGCTCGACCTCGGTGCCGTCCTCGGCGTACTGGAAGAGGGAGGCCTGTCCCGTGGACAGGGTCCGGCCGGTGCGGACGGTCTCCGTCCTGATCACGGCCGGGCCGGGCACGGACGGCGTCAGGTAGTGCGCCGAGATCGTGAACGGGTCCGGGTGCGGGAGGTGGTCGCCGAGCGCGCGGCCGAGGAGAGCGAGGAGGTAGCCGCCGTTGACCGCGGCGATGATCGTCCAGCCGGCGGAGAGGTCCGCGTCGTAGAGGCCGGGTTCGCGGCGGGTGACGGCGGTGTCGCGGTCGAACTCGCTCGTCGCGGCGGCCGGCGCGTCCGTCGCCGCGTTCGTCCCCGTGGGGCTCGTCTCGGTGCTCGTGCTCATGGTTTCGACGGTACCCCAGAGGGCTACTGAGCGGTAGCTTTTTCTGGCTGCTCGCGCGCGGTGGAGCGCCGGTTCCAGGCGCGGGGCGCCCGCCAGTGGTAGCGCAGCGCGAGCAGCCGCAGCACGAAGGCGGTGACGACGGCGGCGCCGCTGGTGAACGCGTTCAGGGCGTCGAACCGGATGCAGAGGACGACCATCGAGGCTCCGACGATGGCCGGGACGGCGTACAGGTCGCGGTCCCAGCGCAGCAGCGACGGCACCTCGTTGGCGAGCACGTCCCGCAGGACACCGCCCCCGACGGCCGTCGCGAGGCCGAGTGCGGCGGAGGACGTCAGGCCGAGCCCGTAGTCGTACGCCTTCGTCGTACCGGTGACGCAGAACAGGCCCAGACCGGCCGCGTCGAAGACGTTGACGGCGGTCTGGGTGCGCTCGACCTCCGGGTGCAGGAAGAAGACGAGCACCGCCGCGATCAGGGGCATGAGGAAGTAGCCCAGGTCCGTGAAGGCGGCGGGGGGTACGGCGCCGATGACCAGGTCGCGGAAGAGACCGCCGCCGAGGGCCGTGACCTCGGCGAGGACGGCGATGCCGAAGACGTCGAAGTTCTTCCGGACGGCGAGGAGGGCGCCGGAGATGGCGAAGACGAAGATGCCGACGAGATCGAGGGCGTGTTGGACGGAGGGGGTGAACAGGTCGTGGAGCACCGCCCAATTGTGCCGGTTGTTCCCGCGGGGGCTCCCCCGGGTCGGGGGCTCCGCCCCCGTGGCCCCCGGGTGGGTGGCGTGCGCGGGGCCGGCGGACGGGGCCGGGTGGCGGGTGGCGGGGCCGGGTGGAGTCCCCCACCCCGCCCCTTCCCGAGACCCTGACGGGACCGGGGGCGCCGCCCCCGAACCCCCGGGCGCGCGAAGGCCCCTGGTGCCTCGCGGCACCAGGGGCCTTCCCTGCGTCACGCCTTCGGCGCGTCGGCCTCGGGCTCCGGCGTCTCCGCCTCGGGCTCCGGTTCCTCGGGCTCCGGCGTCTCCGCCTCGGCCTCCGACTCCTCCGGCTCCCGCGTCTCCGCCTCGGCCACCGACTCCTCGGCCTCCGGCGTCTCCGCCTCGGGCTCCGGTTCCGGCTTCGGTTCCGGGGACTTCGTGATCTCCACCGACTGCCTCGCCCCCGGGATCGTCAGGGACTCCGCGTTCTCCGGGTGGTGGCATGCCACTCGCTGGCCCGGGCGGAGTTCCACCAGCGGGGGTTCCTGGGTCCGGCAGACCTCCGTCGCCTTCCAGCAGCGGGTGTGGAAGCGGCAGCCCGGCGGCGGGGCGATCGGGGACGGGACGTCGCCGGTGAGGAGGATGCGGTCGCTCTTCGCTCCCCGGCGGCGCGGGTCCGGGATCGGGACCGCGGACATCAGGGCCCGGGTGTACGGGTGCATCGGGTTCTCGTAGAGCGACTTGCGGTCCGCGAGTTCCACGACCTTGCCGAGGTACATCACCGCGATGCGGTCTGAGACGTGCCGGATGACCGACAGGTCGTGCGCGATGATCACGTACGTCAGGCCCAGCTCCTGCTGGAGGTCGTCCAGGAGGTTCACCACCTGCGCCTGGATGGAGACGTCCAGGGCCGACACCGGCTCGTCCGCCACGACCAGCTTCGGCTTCAGGGCCAGCGCGCGGGCGATGCCGATGCGCTGGCGCTGGCCGCCGGAGAACTCGTGCGGGTAGCGGTTGTAGTGCTCCGGGTTCAGGCCGACCAGGCCCAGCAGGCGCTGGACCTCCTTCTTCACGCCGCCCTCGGGCTCGACGCCCTGGAGCTTGAAGGGCGCCGAGACGATCGTGCCGACCGTGTGGCGCGGGTTCAGCGAGCCGTACGGGTCCTGGAAGATCATCTGGATGTCCCGGCGGAACGGGCGCATGCCCGAGATGCCGAGGTGGGAGATGTCCTTGCCCTGGAACTCGACCGTGCCGTCGGTCGGTTCGAGCAGCCGGGTGATGAGCCGGCCCATCGTGGACTTGCCGCAGCCGGACTCGCCGACGACGCCGAGGGTCTCACCGGGGAAGACCTCGAAGTCGATCCCGTCGACCGCCTTGACCGCGCCGGTCTGGCGCTGGAGAAGCCCCTTCTTGATGGGGAAGTGCTTCTTCAGGCCGGTGACCTTGAGCAGAGGTTCCATGTTGTCGCTCACAGTTTCGGCGCAATCTCTTCGGTCCAGATGCGGGTCCGCTCCTCCTGCGGCATGTGGCACGCCGAGAAGTGGCGGTCCCCGGCCGGCTCCAGCTCCGGCCGCACGGTGCGCGTGACGCCGCCCTTGGGGACGTCCGCGTACGGACAGCGGGGGTTGAAGGCGCAGCCGCTCGGGATGTTGATGAGGCTGGGCGGGTTGCCCTTGACCGGGATGAGCCGCTCGGTCTGGTCGCGGTCGATCCTCGGCATCGAGCCGAGCAGGCCCCAGGTGTAGGGGTGCTGGGGCTCGTAGAAGACGGATTCGGCCGGTCCGCGCTCGACGCAGCGCCCGCCGTACATCACGAGGATGTCGTCGGCGAGCTCGGCGACGACGCCGAGGTCGTGGGTGATGATGACGACCGCGGAGCCGAACTCCTTCTGGAGGTCCCGCATCAGGTCGAGGATCTGGGCCTGCACCGTCACGTCGAGCGCGGTGGTCGGCTCGTCGGCGATGAGCAGCGCGGGGTTGTTGACGAGCGCCATGGCGATCATCGCGCGCTGGCGCATGCCGCCGGAGAACTCGTGCGGGTAGTTGTCGAACCGCTTGGCGGGCTCGGGGATGCCGACCCGGTCGAGGAGTTCGACGGCCCGCCTGCGCGCCGTCTTCTTGTCCACGGTGTGGTGGACGCGGTACGCCTCCACGATCTGGTGGCCGACCGTGTAGTACGGGTGCATCGCGGACAGCGGGTCCTGGAAGATCATGGCCATGTCGCGGCCGCGCATCCTGCGGACCTCTTCGGGGTCCGCCGTGAGCAGCTCGCGCCCGTTCAGCCAGATCTCGCCGGAGATCCTCGCCTTCTGCCGGCCGTACTGGCCGACGGTGTGCAGGCCCATGATGCCGAGCGAGGTGACCGACTTGCCGGAGCCGGACTCGCCCACGATGCCGAGGGTCTTGCCCTTCTCCAGCTGGAAGCTGAGGCCGTCGACCGACTTGACCAGACCGTCGTCGGTCGGGAAGTGGATCTTGAGGTCGCGTACGTCGAGGAAGGCTTCGGAGGGCGCGGACCCGGTGGCGACGGGTTCTCCGACCGCCGCACCGGTCTTCGTCAGCTTGTCCGTCATGCGAGCCTCACTCGGGGGTCGATCACCGCGTACAGAAGGTCCACGACGAGGTTGGCGACGACGACGCAGGCCGCGGTGATGAGGGTGACGGCCAGGATCAGCGGCAGGTCGCGCTCGCTCACGCCCTTGATGGCGAGGCCGCCGAGGCCGTGGAGGCTGAACGCGGTCTCGGTCAGGATCGCGCCGCCGATGAGGGCGCCGAGGTCCATGCCGAAGATGGTCAGGATGGGGGTCATGGTGGAGCGCATGGCGTGCTTGCCGAGCACGACCGACTCCGGGAGGCCCTTGGCCCGTGCGGTGCGGATGTAGTCCTCGCCGAGGACTTCCAGCATGGTGGCGCGGGTGAGTCGCGCGTACATCGCCGCGTACAGGAAGGCGAGGGTCACCCAGGGAAGCAGCAGCCCGCCGAACCAGCCGCCGAAGGACTCGGTGATCGGTACGTACGAGGCGTTGAGCCAGCCCAGCTGGGTACGGAAGACCAGCATCGCCAGCATGGCGGTGAAGAAGATGGGCAGCGAGACACCGGCGAGTGCGGTGATCATGGCCGCGCGGTCGATGATCGTGCCCCGCTTGAGCGCGGAGACGACACCCGTGGAGACGCCCAGGACGAGCCACAGCGCCGCGGCGCCGATGACCATCGAGAGGGTGACCGGGAAGGCGTCGACCAGCATCGACGACACGTCCTGCTCGGTGCGGAACGAGTAGCCGAAGCAGGGCGCCGCGCAGTGGATCGTGTCACCGCCGCCGGTGTAGTCACGACCGACGAAGATGCCGGAGACGAAGTGCCAGAACTGCACCAGGATCGGCTCGTCCAGACCCAGCTTCTGCCGGATGGCCTCGATGGAAGCCGGATCCGCCTGCTTGCCGACGAACATCGCGGCAGGGTCGCTGCCGGTCATCTTGGGGATGAGGAAGAAGATGCTGAGCGTCACCAGGGTGACGACGAGCAGCATCACGACGACTGCGAAGAGCCGTCGGACTATGTATGCAAGCATGCGGTCGGCCGGCCGGCGGCCGGGGGACCCGATCGGATCCCCCGGCCGCCGCCAACGGCCATCACCTGCCCTTCGGACCTGGCGGCGGGTGGTGCGCCGGTGAAGCGGGTCGGATTACTTGACGACGCCGAGCGACGCGTAGTCGTAGCGGCCGTTGTAGGCGTCGGCCGTGTAGACGTTGGTCAGCCGGGAGCTGCGCCAGATGATGTTCTTCTCGTGGGTGAAGGGCAGGTAGACCGCGGCCTCCGAGACCTTCGTGTTGATCTGCTTGTAGAGCTCGCCGGCCTTGGCCGGGTCGGTCTCCTTCAGCGCCTGGTCGAACAGGCCGTTGACGGCCTTGTCGTTCAGCTCCGAGAAGTTGTTGTTGCCGCTCTGCAGGATGAAGCGACCGTCGACCAGCGGCTGGAGGAAGCCCTGACCGGTCGGGAAGTCGGCGCCCCAGCCCATGATGATGATGCCGTAGCCCTTCTCCTTGACGACCTTCGGCGAACCGATGATGCCGGAGGTCTGGGCGCCGTCGAACTGGTCGATCTGGGCGTCGATGCCGACGGCCTTCAGCGACTGCTGGAGGGACTCGGCGGTCGCGATCTCGATCTTCTTGTTGTTACGGACCGCGATGGTGGTCTTGAAGCCCTTCGGCTTGCCGCACTTCGCGAGCGCTTCCTTCGCCTTGACGAGGTCCGGGGCGCCCGTGAGCTTGCCGTACGGGTCGGCCTTCGGGTCGGCACCCTTGATCGCCGGCGGGAGCATGTTGGAGGCGATGTCGCCACCGGCCTGCGGGCCGCCGCGGGCGGTCTGCAGGGACTTCGAGTCGGCCGCGTAGATGATGGCCTTGCGGCACTCGATGTTGGGGATGACCGTCTGCGGGAAGACCGCGTAACGGATGAAGCCCGTCTGCGGGTTGTCGACGTTGCCCTTGTGCTGCTGGAGCACCTTCTGGCGGGCGGAGGCGCCGACGCCCGTCGCGTTGATGTCGAGGTCGTACTCGCCCTCGACCAGACGGTTGTCCATGTCGTCGGCGTTCGTGGTGAACGTGACGCTGATCTTGTCCGGCAGGGCCTTGCGGACGGTGTCCGTCTTGGCGTCCCACTTGTCGTTGCGGACGAGCTTCATGGACTTGTTGGGGGTGTACGACTCCCACTTGTACGGGCCGGAGGAGAACACGTTCAGGCCGTACTTGGCCTTGGTGTCCTTGTCCTGGCGGACCGGGGAGGCGGCCGGCATGGCCAGCATCTGCAGGAAGTCACCGTTGGCGACCGGCAGCTTGAAGACGATGGTCTTGTCGTCCGGGGTCTCGATCGCCTTGAGGCCGAGCTTGTCCGCGGAGGTGTCCTTGTACGGACCCTTGTAGTCGCCCTTGGGGTCGAGGACCTGCTGCAGGTAGATCGGGCCGCCGGAGATGACGTCCTGGGCCCAGATGCGCTCGATGCCGTACTTGATGTCCTTGGAGGTGATCGGCTTGCCGTCCTCCCAGGTCACCCCGTCCTTCAGCGTGAAGGTGTAGGTGAGGCCGTCGGGCGAGACCTTGCCGGCGTCGGTGGCGAGGTCCGGGACGAGCTCGGTGGAGGCGGCGCCCGGCTCGGACTTGAAGGTGACCAGCTGGCGCGTGTAGTAGCGCTGGAAGTCCCAGACGAAGCCGTAGTAGCCGCGCTGCGGGTCCCAGGAGTCGGCCTCCTGCGAGCCGATGAACTTCAGCTCGCCGCCCTTCTTGTCAGAGGCGTTGGCGACCTTGTTCACACCGGCGTCGAAGCCGGGCGCACCGCCCTTGCCCTTGTCGCCGCCGCCGGTGTCTCCGCCGCCGCAGGCGGTGGTGACGACCATCGTGGCCGCCACGAGCAGCACGCCTGCGGCGATTCTGCGCCTCTGAGAGCTCACATGAGTCATGGGTCTCGCAACCTCCGGGTAGTGGCGGCCGGTGCGGCGCGCCGATTGGGGGAAGGGCCTCCTGTCGCCAGCGGCAGGGGCGGGTCTAGCGGGTCGTCGGCGAGCGGTCAGCGGGAGCCCTTCGGGTCGAGCGCGTCACGCACGCCGTCGCCGAAGAGGTTGAACGCCAGGACGGTGATGAAGATCGCGAGGCCGGGGATCACCATGAACAGGGGGTCCGACTCGTAGGTGGTGATGGCGGTCGACAGCATCTGCCCCCAGGAGGCCGTCGGGGGCTTCACACCCGCGCCGAGGAAGCTGAGCGCCGCTTCGGTGAGGATGTTGGTGGGGATCATGAGCGTCGCGTAGACGGTGATCGGGGCGATCAGGTTGGGCAGCAGCTCGCGGCGGAGGATGTAGAGGCGGCCGGCGCCGAGGCTCTGGGCGGCCTCCACGTACTCGCGGTTGCGCAGCGAGAGGGTCTGGCCGCGGACGATGCGGCCCACGTAGGGCCAGCCGAAGAAGCCGATGACCAGGACCAGGGCGGCGATGCGGACGCCCGAGCCGTCGAGGCCGAGGAGTTCGTTCGGCAGGACGGAGACGAGGGCGATCGTGAAGAGCAGCTGCGGGAAGGCGAGCATCACGTCCATGACGCGGCTGAGGGCCGCGTCGATCCAGCCGCCGAAGTAGCCCGCGATGATGCCGAGGACCGTGCCGAGGACGACGGCGAAGACCGCCGCGAGGAAGGCGACGAGCAGCGAGATCCGGGCGCCGTAGACGATGCGGCTGAAGACGTCGCGGCCGTTGACGGGCTCGACTCCGAAGAGGAAGTCGGAGCTGACGCCGCCCCAGGAGCCGATCGGGGTGCCGAAGAGCGGGTCGATCTGGTCCTCGTGGAACTCGTCCGGCGGGTGGCCGAGGAGTCCGACGATGAGCGGGGCGAAGAGCGCGACCAGGACGAGGAAGAGGACGACGAAGGCGCCCGCGAGGGCGAGTTTGTCGCGCTTGAGCCGGGTCCAGGCGATCATCCAGGGCGAGCGGCCCTCGATCGCCTTGACGGTGGTGCCGGCGGCGCCGGATCCGTCCGGCGTGCCGGGTGCGTCGGGCGCGGCGTCGACGGAGGTCGGCTCGCCCGCACTCGTCTCGTGCAGTGGTGCCGTCATCGTGGTGAGGACCCCTCTCGGCCGCCGGTAGCCGGCCCTTGCCCGCCGCGGGTAGCGGCTCGGTGGAACAACCTGCTGGGCATGTGCTCGAGAAGGAGCTGAACGCCCGGTGTTCCGGGGAGTCTTCAATGCGCTTGCGATCACCCGCCAGCCCTGACGAGGAATGTTTGCTCAAACGTGATGCGGTGCTGCGACTTCCGTTATCCGGACGTCGTGATCACGTGAGCGGACCATCTCGGTCGCTCTTCCCCTCAATCGGACATGTCGCTCAACTGGGCGTTCCGAGGTCGTAATTGGGGCGAAGGAAAGCCTCCGGAGCGAACTCCGGAGGCCGGTGGGGCGGAACGCCGGACGAGGTGCGTCTCAGTATCCGGACGGCGCCGGTGGCGGGTAGCCGTATCCGGGGACGGGCGCGGAGCCGCGTCCGGCGTGTGCCTCGCGGTCGTAGAAGGGGCGTCCGTTCGCCCGCAGCCAGAGGGCCACCGGGTCGTAGGCGTCGGAGAGGGCGACCGTGGAGACGGGCAGGCCCTCGGGTACGGCACCGATCGACTGGCGCATCATCGCGCGGACCGTGTCGACGGCGGCCGTGGAGGTGTCGTACAGGTCGAGACCGATGACGAGGTACGGGGAGCCGAGCGCGGGCTGCACCCAGCCTCGGCGCAGGGCCCGGACGGCCGGGGTGCGGTGCGCGTTCTGTGTGAGCAGGGCGTAGAACTGCGGCATCTCCAGGGTGGGATCGGTGACCCGCAGGGGGCCCGCGGGCATCCGGTCGAGACCGGTGGCGATCCGCCGCAGGTCGGCCCAGGGGATGCCGAGGCCGCCGCCGGGGGCGTGCGGGTTGAGCCAGACGCCCCAGCGGTCGGGGTAGAGGGCGCGGGCGATCTCGCGGCCGGTGACCAACTCGTGGGCGCGGTTCCAGCCGGAGGCGGCGAGTTCCCGGTCGGAGGTGACGCAGGGCGCGTAGCCGAAGCCGTCGACCTCCATGTTCCCGTACTGGGCGTCGGCCGTGCCGGGCGAGCCGTGCCAGAGCAGCATCCGGAGTTCGCCGTCCGCGAGGGCGTGCAGCAACTGCTCGTACGCGTCGTAGCGTCCGGGTGCCACCTGGCGCAGCGTGTGCTCGACCTGATCGGTCGCAGCGGTGCCTGACGCGCTCACCCTGGGTCCCGCCCCTCTTTCGTCCACCACGTCTGTCCAGCTACCGGTTCAGTTCAGCTTAAGCAGGGGGCCGCTCACCCGGCGGCGCGCTGGTAGAAGGGGCGTACCCGCTCCAGCATCCAGTCGCCGACCGGGTCCTGCGCCATGTCGAGCAGGATGAGGTTGACCGGCCAGGCCACCTCGACCCGGCCGAGGGCGCGGCCGAGGGCGTCCAGGGGGGCGTTGCGGTCGATGCCGTCCCAGGCGGAGAGCTGGACGCCGACGAAGAGGGCGGGTTCGGTGCCCTCGACGCTGGCGAGGGCGCGGCGGGCGGTGACGACGACGCCGGTGGCCTCGAACTCGGCGGCGGCGGCGGAGAGGAAGTCGACGGGGTCGTCCTGCCAGTCGGGCTCGAAGAGGCGGACCCGGCCGCCGCTCGCGGGGCCGTCGAGCGGGGTGCGTCCGGCGCGGCAGAGTTCGACGACGGCGGGCGGGGGCAGCGGAACCCCGACGGTGCCGCCGGGGTTCACCGCGATGCCGAGCTGCGGGGGCAGGCCGCGGGCGAAGTCGCGGGCGGGGGCGACGGTGAAGGACATGTGGCCGCCGACGCAGGCGAGGAACTGTTGTTCGGAGCTGAACACGGGGACGTACGCCGCGCCGTCGATCTCCATGGTGGGGAGGTCGAGGTCGGCACTCTCGGCGCTGCCGCCGTTGGGCAGGGGCACCCAGACGGAGCTGCGGCCCAGTACTTCGACCAGCCGGCCGCCGGCCTCCGGGTTGCCGAGTGAGGCGGCAAGGACCTCTTCGAGCTCATTGCCCGGCCACGTCACGTCCACGGTCCCGTTTCCCCTTCTCGCACGGCCTGCCGCACCGGCCGCCCGGCAGCACCCTAACGCCGCCCCGGTGGCGGCGTGGCCCAAAGGGTACGGAACGCGGCGGCCCGGGGCCCGGGGGCGGCCGTCAGGCGGCCTCCCGGAAGCCGATCCTCCGCAGGGCGTCCGCCGCGTCCCGGTCGAGCAGGGTGGCGGAGGCGCAGCCGTGCGGCAGGCTGCCGGACTCGGCGGCCCGGACGAGCCGCGCGACGGCCCGCCGGTGCCGGGCCATGGCGTAGGCCGAGACGCCCCGGCCGCGGGCGCGCTGGCCGGCGCGGGCGGCGTCCGGAGTGACGTCGAGGAGCAGGAGGTGCAGGGCCCGGCCGCGGCGGCGGGCCTCGCGGGCGAGCCAGCCCCGCACCCAGGACTGGGTGCCGCAGTCGTGGACGATCACCCCGGCGCCGGAGCGCAGGGCGCGGCGGAGTCCGGCGTAGTGGGCGAGCCGGACGAGAGGGCGGTAGAGGGCGTACGGCAGGAGGCGGGGCATGCGGGCCTGCCAGCGCTCACGGGCGTCCTGGGAGTCGATGCCGGTGCCCTCGGCGACGCGCTTCATGAGGGTGGACTTGCCGCTGCCGGGCAGGCCCGAGACGACGACGAGGTCGCCGGCGGCGAAGGTGAGGGCACGGGGACCGCGGCCGCCGCGCTCGCGCAGGTCCCGCAGGAGCCGGCCCCGGCGGCGGGTTCTGGCACGGGCCCGCTGGGACGGTATGCCCGTACTCGGAGCGTATGCGCCGGTGTGCTGGAACCTCATCGCTTCTCCCCCCTGCCGGGCCTCAGGAGACCCTTGCCCAAGAAGTGTAAAGAAACAGTAATGAGACACAAGCGATTTGCCCCGCCGGGCCCTCGTGCAATGATGTGCGCGCCAGGCGCGCACAGTCGCCACACAATCGCATACCGGCCGCTCGAATCCGCGCGGGAGAGTTCCGGACCGCAGAGCGCGTCCGGGCGCCGAAGGAGCAAGACCCTCCCTTGAATCTCTCAGGCCCCGTACCGCGCGGATGAGGCAGATCTGAAAAGCGGGACACCCTGCCGTGTCCCCACCCAAGGTGCAAGCCGATCTCTCGGTGACGAGATGCTCTCGGTGAACCTCTCAGGTTCCATGACAGATGGGGAGGACGTCCTCGCCGTCATGTGTTCGTCACCGATCACGCCCTTGGGATCCGGGAGCCACCCATGAGCACTGCCCCCCGTCTGACCGCCCTCGATGCCCTGCATCGTTCCCTGGGCGCGACCATGACCGACTTCGCGGGCTGGGACATGCCGCTCCGGTACGGCAGCGAGCGCGACGAGCACGTCGCCGTCCGCACCAAGGCCGGTCTCTTCGACCTCTCGCACATGGGCGAGATCACCGTCGCCGGGCCGCAGGCCGTCGCGCTCCTCGACCACGCCCTGGTCGGCAACATCTCGACGGTGGGCGTCGGCCGCGCCCGCTACACGATGATCTGCCGGGAGGACGGCGGCATCCTCGACGACCTGATCGTCTACCGCCTCGGCGAGACCGAGTACATGGTCGTCGCCAACGCCTCCAACGCCCAGATCGTCCTGGACGCGCTCGTCGCCCGCTCCGGCGGCTTCGACGCCGAGGTCCGCGACGACCGCGACGCGTACGCCCTGATCGCCGTCCAGGGCCCGGAGTCCCCCGGCATCCTCAAGTCGCTCACCGACGCCGACCTGGACGGTCTCAAGTACTACGCCGGCCTGCCGGGCACCGTCGCGGGCGTGCCCGCGCTGATCGCCCGTACCGGCTACACCGGCGAGGACGGCTTCGAGCTGTTCCTCAAGCCCGAGCACGCCGAGGGCGTCTGGAAGGCGCTGACCGAGGCGGGCGCCCCGGTCGGTCTGATCCCCTGTGGTCTGTCCTGCCGTGACACGCTCCGCCTGGAGGCGGGCATGCCGCTGTACGGCCACGAGCTGACCACCGGCCTCACCCCCTTCGACGCGGGCCTCGGCCGGGTCGTGAAGTTCGAGAAGACGACGAACGAGGGCCGCTTCGTCGGCCGCGAGGCGCTGGAGAAGGCCGCCGAGCGCGCCGAGACCGCCCCGCCCCGCAAGCTCGTCGGCCTGATCGCCGAGGGCCGCCGCGTCCCGCGCGCCGGCTTCTCCGTCGTCAAGGACGGCGTGGTGATCGGCGAGGTGACCTCCGGCGCCCCGTCCCCGACGCTCGGCAAGCCGATCGCCATCGCGTACGTGGACGCGGCGCACGCCACGCCCGGCACCGAGGGTGTAGGTGTGGACATCCGTGGCACCCACGAGCCCTACGAGGTCGTGGCGCTGCCGTTCTACAAGCGCCAGAAGTGACGCGTCCGCGCCGGAAGTGACGTATCCGTCTCACTTCGCGTCTCACCCCGTAAGACCCACGTTCATCAGTACTCCCCCGATCCAGGAGAATCAGGCCATGAGCAACCCCCAGCAGCTGCGCTACACCAAGGAGCACGAGTGGCTGTCGGACGCCGAGGACGGCGTCTCGACCGTCGGCATCACGGAGTTCGCCGCCAACGCGCTCGGTGACGTCGTCTACGCCCAGCTCCCCGAGGTCGGTGACACCGTCACCGCGGGCGAGACCTGCGGCGAGCTGGAGTCGACGAAGTCCGTGAGCGACCTGTACTCCCCCGTCTCGGGTGAGGTCGTCGCCGCCAACCAGGACGTGGTGGACGACCCGTCGCTGGTGAACACGGCTCCGTTCGAGGGTGGCTGGCTGTTCAAGGTACGTGTCGCGGGCGAGCCGGACGAGCTGCTCTCCGCCGACGAGTACACCGCGTTCTCCGCCGGCTGAGACCAGGCCCGAGACCCCCTAGGGATCGATTCATGTCGCTTCTGAACACTCCCCTCCACGAGCTGGACCCCGACGTCGCCGCCGCGGTCGACGCCGAGCTCCGCCGTCAGCAGTCCACCCTCGAGATGATCGCCTCGGAGAACTTCGCTCCGGTCGCGGTCATGGAGGCGCAGGGCTCCGTCCTCACCAACAAGTACGCCGAGGGCTACCCGGGCCGCCGCTACTACGGCGGCTGCGAGCACGTCGACGTGGCCGAGCAGATCGCGATCGACCGGATCAAGGACCTGTTCGGCGCCGAGTACGCCAACGTCCAGCCGCACTCGGGCGCCTCCGCGAACCAGGCCGCCCTGTTCGCGATCGCCCAGCCGGGCGACACGATCCTGGGTCTGGACCTGGCGCACGGCGGTCACCTCACCCACGGCATGCGCCTGAACTTCTCGGGCAAGCAGTTCAACGTGGTCGCGTACCACGTCGACGAGGCCGGTCTGGTCGACATGGCCGAGGTCGAGCGCCTCGCCAAGGAGCACCGCCCGAAGGTGATCATCGCGGGCTGGTCCGCCTACCCGCGCCAGCTGGACTTCGCCGAGTTCCGCCGGATCGCCGACGAGGTCGAGGCCTACCTGTGGGTCGACATGGCCCACTTCGCGGGCCTGGTCGCCGCCGGTCTGCACCCGAACCCGGTCCCGTACGCGGACGTGGTGACCTCCACCACCCACAAGACGCTCGGCGGCCCCCGCGGCGGCATCATCCTCGCGAAGAAGGAATTCGCGAAGAAGCTGAACTCCTCGGTCTTCCCCGGTTTCCAGGGCGGCCCGCTGGAGCACGTGATCGCGGCCAAGGCCGTCTCCTTCAAGGTCGCGGCCTCGGAGGAGTTCAAGGAGCGCCAGCAGCGCACCCTGGACGGCGCCCGTCTGCTGGCCGAGCGCCTGGTCCAGGACGACGTCACCGAGCACGGTGTCTCCGTCCTGTCCGGCGGCACGGACGTGCACCTGGTCCTGGTGGACCTGCGGAACTCCGAGCTGGACGGCCAGCAGGCCGAGGACCGTCTCCACGAGGTCGGCATCACGGTCAACCGGAACGCCGTTCCGAACGACCCGCGCCCGCCGATGGTCACCTCGGGTCTGCGCATCGGCACGCCGGCGCTCGCGACCCGCGGCTTCGGCACCGAGGACTTCACCGAGGTCGCCGACATCATCGCGGAGACCCTGAAGCCCGGCTTCGACGCCGAGAAGGCCGAGTCCCTCAAGGCCCGGGTGACCGCGCTGGCGGACAAGCACCCGCTGTACCCCGGCCTGTAGTAATTTCGTACGCTTTTGTTCCGGGGTTCGTTCGCACGGAACATCGGGGCACCACGCACACTGGACGGTGAGCGCGGTGCCCCACCCCATGTCTTCACGCTCTTCTCCACGCTTTTCTGCTCCACCCCGGCAGACAACGGCGTCTAGCCCCCACAAGGAGTCCTCCGTGGCCATCTCGGTCTTCGACCTGTTCTCGATCGGCATCGGCCCTTCGAGCTCCCACACGGTGGGACCGATGCGCGCGGCCCGGATGTTCGCCCGCCGCCTCAAGAACGAGGGCCTGCTCGCGCACACCGCGAAGGTACGGGCGGAGCTGTACGGCTCCCTCGGCGCGACCGGCCACGGCCACGGCACCCCCAAGGCCGTCCTGCTCGGCCTGGAGGGCAGCTCGCCCCGCACGGTGAACGTCGAGACCGCCGACGACGAGGTCGAGCGCATCAAGTCGAGCGGCCTGATCAACCTGCTCGGCGCGCACGAGATCCCCTTCGACTTCGACGCCGATCTGATCCTGCACCGGCGCAAGGCCCTCCCGTACCACGCCAACGGGATGACGATCTTCGCGTACGACGCCGAGGGCGGCCTCGTCCTGGAGAAGACGTACTACTCGGTCGGCGGCGGCTTCGTCGTCGACGAGGACGCCGTCGCGGGCGAGAACCCGATCGTCCCCGAGGACACCGTCCTCAAGTACCCCTTCCGCACCGGCGACGAACTGCTCCGGCTCGCCAAGGAGACCGGCCTGTCGATCTCCGCGCTGATGCTGGAGAACGAGAAGGCCTGGCGCACCGAGGACGAGATCCGGGCCGGCCTGCTGGAGATCTGGCGGGTCATGCAGGCCTGCGTCTCGCGCGGCATGTCCCGCGAGGGCATCCTGCCGGGCGGCCTCAAGGTCCGCAGGCGCGCCGCGAACTCCGCCCGCAAGCTGCGCTCCGAGGGCGACCCGGCGGCGCACTCCATGGAGTGGATCACCCTCTACGCGATGGCCGTGAACGAGGAGAACGCGGCGGGCGGCCGGGTGGTCACCGCCCCGACGAACGGCGCGGCCGGCATCATCCCCGCCGTCCTGCACTACTACATGAACTTCGTGCCCGGCGCGGACGAGGAGGGCATCGTCCGCTTCATGCTGGCGGCCGGAGCGGTCGGCATGCTCTTCAAGGAGAACGCCTCCATCTCGGGCGCCGAGGTCGGCTGCCAGGGCGAGGTCGGCTCGGCCTGCTCGATGGCGGCGGGCGCGCTCGCCGAGGTCCTCGGCGGCACCCCGGAGCAGGTGGAGAACGCGGCCGAGATCGGCATGGAGCACAACCTGGGCCTGACCTGCGACCCGGTCGGCGGTCTGGTCCAGATCCCCTGCATCGAGCGCAACGGCATGGCGGCGGTCAAGGCCGTCACGGCGGCGAAGATGTCGATGCGCGGCGACGGCAGCCACCTGGTCTCCCTCGACAAGGTCATCAAGACCATGAAGGAGACGGGCGCGGACATGAGCGTCAAGTACAAGGAGACCGCGCGCGGCGGGCTCGCGGTGAACATCATCGAGTGCTAGGTAAGATGGTATTGACCTGCGGTTTTGTTCCTTTCAGAGCTGTCACGGGCTTCCCTGCTTGCACGGCGAAAAGTCGCTGAAAAGTCCCTGCGAATCCCTGGTCCGCGCAGCCTTGACCAGGGAATTCAGGCCTAGTAACGGCGCTGGGGCACAGCCGATACGTGGGTGACGGCCTCGGCGGCGGACACGTATGTCAGCGTTGCCATGTGGACTTCTTCTTCCGCTGCTCGGCCGATGAGCGTCCTTCGCGATCTGCTCAAGGTCCTCCTCGCTGAACATCCGGCGCCTGCCGATCAGCCGGTACGGGGCTCGACCAGCGGAGGACTCGGAACGCAACCACGACGCAACCACTCCAAGACGCTCCGCCGCCTTGGCGATGGAGTAGAGCAGCGGGCCTTTCTTCGCCGGCGGCGTGTTGGCCTGCTTGGGCACAGAACTATTCGAAGGCGGGCCGAGAGTGGCGGCGTCGGCCGCAGCAGGCAAGACGCCCAGTCCACGGAGACGGGCGGCATGGCCGATGCCGTCGTTCGGCCCAGGAAGACCCAGGGCACGGCGGCCCTGCGTCGCAGGGTCCGGCGAGGGCAAGATCAGTACGACGAGACGGTAATCCTCCTCGGTGAGCGAGGCGCCGGCCTCTAGCTCACGGGACAGTCGAAGCCCTCGCTCTGCAGTGCTCGCTTGTCCAGGTTCCAGAAACGCTCGCGTAACTGCTCCCAACTGGCGTGTCCCTGGATTGCCGCGAGCGCATGAGTCGCGACATCGGAGCCGCGGTTCGCATTGACTCGCTGGTGCAGGTAGCAGACCTGCAAGTCTACCTCGACAGGGACCTTGCAGGGAAGCCGTAGAACAGGGCCACCGGTTCCGGGCAGCGCGGCCGGTCCCGGGCGAGCGAGCGGTCAGTACCGGCTCGGATCTGCTTGATCTGCTCGGCGGCGTTGGTCAGGCCTTCCCTCGGAAACCCCCCATGCCTTCGCCGCTTCACGGGGACTGAGATGGTCAAGTGCCTTCAATCGCTCGATCGGTGTGCCTGTGGTCTCCACAGGATGCTCCCTCCGCAGTCTCCTTCGGCCATCCTGGCCGTAGGCAGAGGCAGATGACTCATCTGATCAATATCCGCCCACGAATGCCCGGAATCGCGGCTATCAGTCCGTAAGACGACCGCAGCGGCGTAGCCCTTACCGACCGCACTCCTGGCAGGAATGGCTGCACAGTTGTGCTCGCAGACTGGCACCGAGTCGACAAGCGCAGGCGACTACTCTCGGGCAGACACCTCATGCTCGGCACAGTTCGAGGAAGGGGAGAGCCGCTTGCCGCAGGGGGTCTCTATGATCGTCACGTGTCCAATACCCCCATGCCAGAGCACTACGCGTGTGCTGCGCTGCGCCACTACGACGATGCGGTGTACCTACTCGACGACGGCCGGATGCCAAACGCGGACTACCACTTCGGGTTCACCGTGGAGTGTGCGTTGAAAAGCCTGCTGCTGCGGTACGTGGGGGCAACGATGGACCCGACGAAACCAGGCAAACTTCCAACGAAGAAGCCCTGGGTGCAGGACGACGACGGCAAGCCTCAGTTCTTCAGCCATCTACCAGAGCTGTGGTCCGACGTGGCACTGCTTCTCGCCGGCCGTTCTGGCGGCAGACTGGCCGCAGTACTTCAGAGTTCGGCGCCGTTCGACAACTGGTCGGTGGACCACCGCTATCGCGATGGAGCCGACATCATCGAAGCCGACGTACACAACCGTCGTACCGCTGCCGAGCTTCTCCTCCGCCTGCACGACCAGGCCCTCACCGACGGAGCCCTCACGTGAGCCTCTTTCCGGACCCGGTCCGCTTTGACACAGCCCGACCGCTCGCCCTGGAGGTCGCCCGTGACGTCGCCGCGACCGGCGTAGATGTCCTGGTAGTGCGGGATCTCCTCGGCCAAGTCTCCCTGCTTCTAGATGATAGGGACCAGCGGCCCGACGAAGCGAAGCTCAGTGAGTGGCGGAGTCGCCTTACCACCTCCCTCGAGCGGTACGCCTCAAATCGGCCAGTGGTGCTCGGCTCCGCGCTCTTCCAGCCGGCCGCTCTCTTCGACTCTCCCCGCGTCGTAGATGAGTCCAGCTACCTTGCCGCTCCTGGGCAAGGGTGCATCAGGTGGCTCGAGAGCACAGTCGTCGGTGAGGACTGGTCCCGGGTACGCCAGACTCCCGAGGCAACTGGGGCACGTACTCCGCGAGTCACGCTCTACGGATTCAAGGGGGGTGTCGGCCGCTCCACTGCGACCGCCATGCTCGCGAAGCACCTAGCCGACCGCGGCAATCGTGTCCTCGTAGTCGATCTCGACCTGGAGTCGCCTGGCTCCGGCCCGCTACTTCTCTCTGAGGAGGCAACTCCCCGGTTCGGCCTTATCGACCAGCTCGTGGAGTCAGCGGTCAGCAACACGGCAGATCTGGATCTTGTTGCCCAAGCATCCAGCTACGACGCCAAGGTCGGCGAGATCTGGGTTTCCCCAGCTCGGGGAAAAGGAGCGCCAGGAGTTTCCTACTCATACGTCGAGAAGCTGAACAGGATCTACGCCGACGTTCCCACCAAAAACGGAGCTGGATTCGCAGATCGTTTGGAAGAGGCCATTGCGGCGTGCGAGGAGGAGGTTACACGTATGAGCGGTCCGCCTGACGTCATCTTGCTCGACAGTCGAGCAGGCATCCATGACATCGCCGCAGTCGCGATCTCTCGACTCTGTGACATCGCCCTGCTCTTCGGAACGGACAATACTCACACCTGGAACGGATATCGCGATCTTTTCACAGCCTGGCGCGACGCCGGGCAGGCGCGAGCCGTGAGGGACAGGCTACGCATGGTCGCATCCATGGTGCCAGACTCCGCCGAACGACCGATGGACGCTTACCTGGATTCGTTTCGGGAACACGCATGGTCCTGCTTCTCCGTTCTCTACGACGATGTCCCGTCCGGGGAGAACCTTGACGACTACCCTTCGGCCTACAACCCAAGCCCCGAGGACGATTCAGCTCCGCACTCGCCCCTCCCAATCCTCTTCACCCTAGAACTCGTCGGACTTGATGCGATCAGCACCCCCGGCTGGTCCGATCGTTCCTTTGTGAGAGCCGCGTACGATTCCTTCCTGGACACTGCCACTCACCTGATCTTTCCCGAAAGGCCCTGATGACGACCGCGCTCGGAGTCGACGAGTACCGCGACCTGCTGAGTTCGGCGCTGCCGCCTGCACAGGACGCGGACACGGTTACGCCCTCTCTCTCGACCTTGTTCACACCCGACGGCCACCGAGCAGCGCTGCATGTAGACACCACGGTGGTACGTGGCGGTCGTGGCGTGGGAAAGACATTCTGGTACCGCTCGCTGCTCGACGAGAAGCTGCGCGCCGTCGCCGCTGAGGAGTACCGCAATGACAGGCTGCGCCACCTAACAGTGGCGACAGGCTATGGCGCCCAGATCCAGCCCGAGCTGTACCCAGGCCCCGGAGAGCTACGCAGCCTCGTGGAGGAGGCCGTACGCCCGTATGACCTCTGGAACACTGTGCTCCTTGTGGCCCTTCGCCACCCGACGCTCTTGGGGCTGCAAGGTTGGCGCGAACGGGTCGAGTGGGTGCGCGCCCACCCCAGCGAGCGGGACCAGACCATCGCACAGGCTGACCAGCTAGCCCATGCCGAGGGAACCACGCAGCTGATTCTCTTCGATGCCCTGGAGCACCTGCACTGGGATCGTGCACAGGCGGACCGCTTGGTTGCCGGCATCCTCCAACTGGCCTTGGAGATGAGGCTTGGCACAAGGAATATCCGGTTCAAGGTTTTCATCCGTCCGGACATGTTCGACGGGGCGCTACTCAACTTCCCCGATGCATCCAAGTTGACCTCAAACGCCGCCAGCCTCCAATGGTCCCGAGCCAATCTCTACGGCCTCTTCTTCCACTACCTCGGCAACCACGACGGCGAGGAGTCCATCCGCTTTCGCGCCATTACCGGTGGCTGGACTGAGCACACAGCGGGTCGGCACCAGCTGCCCTCGGCCCTCCGTGGCGACGAGAAGGTCCAGGCGGATGCGTTCAGTGTGATCGCGGGACCCTACATGGGAGCGAACTTCCGCAAGGGCATCACATATACCTGGCTGCCCAATCACCTGATGGACGGAGTTGAGCAGGTCAGCCCACGCAGCTTTCTGAACGCACTAGTCAAGGCCGTCGAAGAAACGCGGGACAGCTACGCCGGTCACGAGTTTCCGTTGCACCACGAGGGCATCCGGCGCGGCGTCCAGTCTGCCTCGCAGACCAGGGTCACCGAGGTGCAGGAGGACATGCCTTGGGTGCACACCGCCATCACGCCACTCGTGGGTCAGCAGGTGCCCATCGATCCGGAGCTTGTGATCAGCCTGTGGACGCAGGCCGGCCTTACCGAGCGGCTGCAACGCGAGGCCGAGCGCGTGGCCACATCGACGAGGAGTAGCGACGAGGTCCGCACCGGGCCACGCTACGCGGACGACTATCGACAGCTGATCGAGGAGCTCATGGCACTCGGCGTTATGCGCCGCCGCAAGGATGGCAGGATCGATTTGCCCGACGTCTACCGCATCGCGTTCTCTATCGGACGTAAGGGCGGCGTGCCTATGATCCAGTCGTAGCCGCGCAGACTCATTGATGCGCAAGGCCCCCTGACATCATCACAGAACAG
The DNA here is from genome assembly GCF_036634195.1 of Streptomyces sp. P9-A4. Taxonomy (NCBI): domain Bacteria; kingdom Bacillati; phylum Actinomycetota; class Actinomycetes; order Kitasatosporales; family Streptomycetaceae; genus Streptomyces; species Streptomyces sp. P9-A4. The sequence goes on along the minus strand of NZ_JAZIFY010000001.1, from coordinate 5,347,687 downwards.
GGCACCGGCGCTCAGCTGCATGTCAGCGCCATGATCAAATGGTGCCGACCTGCATGTCACGCACAAGGAGACCGCGCGCGGCGGGCTCGCGGTGAACATCATCGAGTGCTGAGGTTCTAGGCCCTGACCAGCGCGTATGTGCCTTTCGGCGCTGGTCGGGGCCCGTTGCGGTGTCCGGCTCCGCCGTGCTCAGCCGGTGGGTGCGCCCAGCGTCCACAGCTCCTGCTCGGCCCAGGCCCCGACGATGGCCACGTCGGGGTTCTGCTGCCGTACGTCGGCGAAGCGGGCGGCCAGCAGTTGCAGGCGTACGGTCATGGGCAGCTGGGCCAGGACGGGCGGGAGACCGCCCTCGGGGGCCCGCAGTGTGCTCACGGCGATGCCCTCCTGCTCGGCGGCCGCACCGAGCGCGGCGACCAGTCCGTCGGGGTCCGCGGCGGGTTCCAGCAGCAGGAGCCCGTCCGCCGTGCCGAAGGGGACGGCCGAGCCGTGGAGGTAGTGCTCCGCCTCGAAGCCCTCGGCGAGGGTGCGGGACGCCTCCCGGATCTTCAACGCGCCCTCGCGAGCGGTGACGGCCCAGGGACCGGCGCCGATGACGGCCAGCACACGGGCGGGCAGCGCGATCCGGTGGACGGCCGTCTCCTCGTACGCCGCGCGGACGGCCGCCGCGGTGCGCCGGAGCTCCTGGGGTCCGTACTGCGCGGCGCCCAGCCGGTGGGCAAGGCCGGCGAGGACCGCGAGGGCGGCCGTGTAGCTGACGGTGTACGTCTCGGACTGCTCACGTTCCACGGTCTCGATCGCGTCGGGCCAGCCGCTGCCGATGCCGGTCAGGGAGACCAGGCGCGCTCCGGCGGCCAGCACCTGCTCGCGGCAGCGCAGCGCGAACGCCGTCTCGGCGGTGTGGGTGATGACGACCACGGCGTCATCCGGGCTCAGCCGCGTGCCCCAGCGGGCGAACTGGGCCGCGGAGGCCCAGCGAGCGTCCACGCCCGCGTCGGCCAGCATCATCACGCCCAGCTCGGCCGCGTGCCGGCTGGTGCCGGTACCGACGAGAAAGACGCGGCGGGCTCCCGCCAGCTTCTCGGCGGGGGCGGTCAGGTCGATCTCGGCCATCCGCTCCACCGCGTCGGCCTGGGCGTGGATCATGCGGTGCAGTGCGGGCTGTGCTGCGATGTCGGACATGTGCGGTCAGTTCTCCCGAGGAGTGGTGGTGGCGGTGAGGATGAGGTGCGGTGAGTGCACATGGAACGGGGCGAGGTCGTAGTCGCCGTGGAGACCGAGGATCTCGAAGCCCGCGCGGGTCAGCAGGGCGGCGAGCTCATGCGCGCTGTAGACGCGGTAGTCGGCGGTCACGGTCCGTTCCCGGCCGTTGTTCGCCGGGGCGTTCTCGACGGAGCGGATGTGCCACCGGACTCTGCTGGTCAGCGGGGCGAACCGCTCCTCGTAGAGGTAGGTGGTACCGGAGCTGGAGTCGAAGTTGCGGACGACGAAATCGTGCGGCTCCACTCCGAACGACTCCCCGCTCTGGCTCAGGAACCAGTCACGGTTCATCACGTCGATGAGCAGCTTTCCGCCCGGGGCGAGGACCTGGCGGATCTGGGCGAGGACGGCGAGGTTCTCCTCGTCGGTGTCGAAGAAGCCGAAACTGGTGTGCAGGCTGACGACCGCGTCGAAGGAGCCCGACGGGAGGGCTTCGAGGTTCCTCATGTCGGCCTGTACGAAGTCGACCTGCTGCCCCGCGCGGCGGGCGCGGGCGCGGGCCTCGTCGAGGTAGTCCGGCATCAGGTCGACGCCGGTGACGCGGTACCCCGCCGCGGCGAGCGGGACGCTGTGCCGCCCGGTGCCGCAGGCCAGATCCATGAGGGCCGCGCCGGGAGCCGGGCCGAGCGCGGCTGAGACACAGCGGACCATGGCCTCAGTGGTCGCGGCGTCGCGCAGTTCGAGGTCGGAGTCCGTGTAGACGCTGGTGAAGAAGGTGTCCAGCCAACTGGCCGGGCTGTCATCAGGCATGGTGCTCGTCCGTTCTGTCGCCCGGTGCGGGCAGATCCGTTCCGATGCCGAGCAGTCCGGGGGCGCCGGGGACGAACCGCTCCAGGGAGGCGCGTACGCCGGGGCCGGCGAAGTCGATGTAGTCGAGCCGTCCGCGGCCGGGGGTGAGGCCGCCGAGACCGTCGCCTCGGCCCTCTCCGTCCGCCCCGAATTCCCCTGCGGCTTCGAAGTCGCCCTCGCCACGCTCCGTCTCGACGAGGGGAACGCCGTGCAGCACGGGCCGGAGAGGATCGAATCCCGCCGCGTCCGCCGTGGTGCGCGTCCATCGGGAGAGCCGTACGCCGCCGTCGGCCAGCTCCTCGACCGCCAGCCACAACGACGGGGTGCCTGCTTCGAGCAGGTACTCGGCCCAGCGCTGGGTGGCGCCGCGGATCTGGATCGCGCCCCTCACAGTGCGGGGTGCTCCGTCGACGGACACGGTGGATCCCGGTACCAGGCGCAGCAGTTCGTGCTCCCGACCGGTCGTGTTCGCGGTCGCGGTCGCCTTCGCGGACCGTGGCGCGCCGGACATCAGAACTCGCGGCGGTCGCCGGGCCGGGAATCCGGCTTCCACGGCGCGTCGCCGGCCTGTCCGGGCGTTATCGGCAGCCCCCTCATCAGTGCGGGGTTGTGATACCCGGGCGTCTCTTCGGCCGTGAAGTAGTCGAGCATCATCGTCCATTCCTCGGGTTCGGCGGGCGGTACGGGTGGGGGGCAGGGGCCGGGGTCGGCGTACTGGGAGCTGACGGTCACGTCGATGTGGTACTGCGACCCGTAGCGTTCGGGGTCCGCGTCGGGCGGTACGTAGCCGGGCCGCCGCGGACCGCTCTGCCCCTGGCCGCCGGGCTGCCCCTTCCTGAGGTGCCAGGTGCTGCTGCGGCCGTCCGGATGGCCGATGCCGCCGTTGCCGACGGAACGGAGTGCCGTCTGGTGTGAACGCTCGACGGCCGCGGCCGGGCAGTCGAACTGCCCCGCGTCGTACGCCGCTTGGGTGTGGTGGCCCACCGCGTTGACGTTCAGGAGCACGCCTCCCGGGACCCGGTGGTCGTGCGCCCGAGTCAGATGGGCTCCGGTGAAGAACGTGGTCATGCTGGCGGCGTAGAGCTCGAGTCGGCCGCCGGGCCGCCGCAGGGGGATGCCGTCGAGGCATATCGTGTCGGCTTCCACGGGCGCCCACTCCGGCAGGTAGAGACCGGTCAGCATCAGGAGGACCTCGACCAGTTCGGGTCCCGGCTCGGCGTACGCGAGGACCTCGCTGTTGAACATGACCTGCAGACTGCTGGTGAGACCGGCGGCCGCCCGCCGCTTCCATGCGGTCCTGGCCCGCTGGAGCCGCTCCCGGACGTGGTGGGCACCGCGCTCCAGGTCGGCTTCGTCGATCCAGCACACGTCGAGTGCCGGATGCGCCGCCGCGCGTGCCGTGACCTTGGCGAAGACACAGGGCTGCGAGCGCCCGAACCAGCGCAGCAGCTCCGCTTCCTTCCGCTCCCGCGAGGCCGTGGACAGGAGCACCTCGTGCGCCGCGTCGATGTCCGCGCCGAAGCTCCGGCGCCGGTCGCCGGGCACGAGCCGCCCCAGCGCGGCCTGCAGCGGGTCGTCGCCGCCGGGCGGGGCCGCGCCTAACGCAGCCGCCATCTGGAGTGCACCGTTGTCGTCCCGTCCATCACGTCGCATACGTACTTCCCCCACGTCGGAGCGTTTTTGAACCCATGGCCCGAGTCCCCGCCGACCAGCCACACGTGCTCGTGGGCCGGATGCCGTCCCACGAGGAATTCCTCGTCCTCCATCGCCGCGTAGGCACAGGTCTCGGCCGTCGCCACCGGCGCGGCGGCGAGGGCGGGGAACCGCCCGCGCAGGTACGACCGGGCCGTGGCGGGCAGTTCGGGGCGGGCGGCCGGTGCGGGCGCGCCGACGGGCGTTTCCACGTCCGGGACGACCTTGACCCCCCGGGGACTCAGCGCCCCCACCCCGTAGAGGCCGCGGCGGCGATCGATCCACGCCGGACCTCCCGGGGCGCACGGCATCGCCGTGGAGTCCAGGTAGTAGCTGACCTGGTGCGCCGCACGGGCCGAGGTCAGCCCGGGGAAGAGGTCGGGCAGCGCGGCCCCGACCGTCCAGACGACCACATCCGCGGTGTACGTCTCGGCGTCGTCGATCCGCACCCCGGCACCGTCGGGACGGGCGGCGCCCCGCAGCATCCGGCACCCGTACCGCTGCGCCGACTCGGCCAGGGCCCCCACGGCCTCCCTGGCCCGGAGCACGCCCGACTCGGGTTCGTACACCGCGAAGTCCAGGTCCACGTCCGCCACGCCCGGAAAGCGGCGCGCCACGGACTGCGGCGTCAACTTCTCGACAGGGATGCCGAGTTCGCTCAGGGCGGCGAGCGAGGCCAGCTCCCCGTCGGCGTCCGCCGGTTCCGAGGGCGCGCGGGACGCGAAGCCGATGACACCGCAGGGGACCAGGAGTTCCCGGCCGGCCTCCTTCTCGAGGTCACGCCATTGCTGTGCGGAGGCGTGGGCCATCGCGGAGTACCACTGCCGCGTTCCGTACGAACAGCGCAGGATGCGGGATTCCGCGGTCGACGGGCCGGCGGGGACGGCGTGTCCGGGCGACTGGCGATCGACGAGGGTCACCCGTCGGCCGCGGCGGGCGAGTTCCCGTGCGATCGACAGCCCGAAGACCCCGCCCCCGACGACGAGGGCGCTCTGTGAACGGGTCATCCGCGCGCGGCGGGTGCCGAGGCCCGCGGGTGCCGACGGGTCACGCGCCCATCACCTTGACCTCGAGGTCCGCGTCCAGCGGGGTGAAGAAGGTGCCGCCGCCCTTGACCGCCTGCCCGGCGGGAAGGAGTGCCGCTTCCGTGCGGACCGGCTCTCCCGCGCAGCCGAGCGCCTGCCACAGCCGCTCGGCGAACTGCGGCATGACGGGCTGGGCGAGCTGGGCGAGGACATGGGCGGTCGCGGCCTCGGCCGCGAGCGCCGCCGCGGCTTCGGCGGACCCGGGCCGGGAGGCGTACAGACGGCTCTGGGCCGCCGCGAACCCCTCGGCGCCGCGCACGAGTTCGCACAGGACGCGGGTCGCGAGCCGGGGCGAGAAGCCCTCGGCCCGGTACGCGCGGTGGCCGCGCTCGGCGAGCCGGTCCAGGTCGGCGAGGTAGCGAAGGTGGGAGCGGGTGGCGCCCGCGGCGTCCGGGACGCGTCCGGAGCCCGTCGCCTCCATGCGGGTGAAGAGGGCGTCGAGCCAGGGCTGCCAGGTGCCGACGAGTTCGCCGTCCGCCAGTGCGCGGAAGCGGTCCCAGGTGAAGTTCGTGCGCCGGTCCTCGGGACGGTCGTACGCGAGGACGAACCGGACGGTGTCCGAGGGAACATGGGCCAGCAGGTCGGACGCCCAGATCGCGTGGCGCCTGCTGGTGGAGAACTTGGCCGCTTCGAGCTCGTAGAACTCGTTCGACAGCAGCGCGGCCGGCAGCCGCAGCGTCTCGTCGTACGCCATGAGGAGGGCCGGGAACAGCACCGCGTGGAAGTAGCCGTTGTCGAAGCCGAAGAACTGCACCACTTCGGTCCCGGGGTCGTCCCAGACCTGCCGCCAGTCCGCGGCCGCGCCACTGCCGTCGGCACTGCCCAGCGCTTCGGCGAACGAGGCGAGGTAGCCGGGCACCATCTCGGCCCAGACGTAGACGCGCTGGTCCTCGAAGCCCTCCACCGGCACGGGTATGCCCCAGTCGGTGGGGTGGCTGATCGGGATGTCCGGCAGGCCGTGCTCCGTCAGCGTCGCGCACAGGGTTTCGACCTGGGGGCTCAGTACGGTCCTGTCGTGGAACGCGGCGAGCCGTTCGGCATACCGGCTCAGCGGGAAGACGAGCCGTTCGTAGGAACGGAGCGTCGGGGTGTCGCCGCAGGCGTTGCACCGCGGGTCCACCAGGTCGGTGCACACATTGGGCCAGGCGCAGTTCTCGCAGGAGTTCCCGTCGCTGGCCGCCGCACACCGGGGGCACGCTCCGGTGACATGCGCTTCGAAGAGGTAGCGCCGGCAGCGCTCGCAGTACAGGCAGTCCTCGGTGCGCCGCTCCAGGCGGCCTCCGTCGTGGAGCGCGCGGATGAAGTCGCGGACGGTCTCACGGTGAAGCGGCGAGTGCTGGGGGCGTACGTAGGAGTCGGTGGCTAAGTCGGCCGAGGAGAAGATCGCGGCGATCTCGTCCGCGAACCCCTGAGCCATGTCGAGCGGTTCGAGGTCCAGGGTGCGGGCCTTGGCCGGCACATAGCTCTGGTGCACGTCCGAGCCGGTGGCGTACACGCTCCGCTCGCCCCGCAGCCGGCAGGCGCGGGCGAAGATGTCGGCCCCCGAGTAGGGGCCCGCGAGATGCCCGAGGTGGAGATCTCCGTTGGGCGTGGGTGGAGCCGCGGTGACGATGCTGAACTTGGCCATGGTGTGCCGCTCTCCTCAGAGGTCGATGCGCCCGTGCGCCGTGGGCCAGTAGATCGACAGGAAGGTCAGTCGCTCGCTGTCGCCGGTGTTCCTGATGAAGTGGGGGTTCCCGGCCGGAATGAACACGGCCGTGTCCGGGCCTATGGGCCGGCGTTCCTCGCCGATCGTCATCTCGCCCGCGCCCTCCAGGATCAGGAAGACCTCGTTCTCGTCATGTGCGTGCGGGTCGGTCACACCGCCGGGCTCGACGACCGCGCGGCCGAATCCCCAGGGCGCGAGGTCCTCGCCGCCACCGGGATAGAGCTGCTGGTAGCGGATGCCGTACGCCTCGACGAGGTCGGCGTCGGCCATCGGACGAATCAGCATGCGAGATAACTCCAGCCATCGACGACTCACGGATTCGGCTGCAACTGGCGTACGTAGCAACGAAATCCGTTGCTTCTGTGCGTCAACTCACTTGATTTCGTTTGAATCATGAAGCGCACCTCATCCGCTGTCAAGGGAACGGCGAACCGCCCGGTGCGCGTGCGGGTCGCCCGGCCCCCACGGCGCCGCCCGCGGCGGAGCCGTGTCACACGACGGTCAGGGCGCGAAGCCGTGCGGGGCGGGGACGACCGTGAGCAGCGCCGAGACGAGGACGATCCCCGCGAGGACGGACACCTCCACGCGCGCGGGTGCCTGGGCGTTCCCGCCGGACATCAGCCGTCCCCGGGCGGCCAGCGCCAGCAGACTCACCCCGCCGAACAGCACCAGCTTCACCAGCAGCAGCCGTCCGTAGGCGGTGCTCAGGACGGCGTCCAGCGGCAGCTTGCGCAGGGTCGACAGGGTGCCGGTGACGGCGAGGGCCGCGTACGCCCAGGCGGCCATCCGGGCGTACCGGAGCAGCACGTCCCGCCCGCCGCCCCTGAGCCGCATGGTGCGGAGCACGTACAGGAGCGTGCCGGTCCACAGCGAGGCGGCGGTGAGGTGGACGACGGTGAGGCCGCTCCCCAGGAGCGGCTGGTTCGTCTCGGGGTGGGCGCGCAGCGCCTCGGCCCCGACGGCGAGGGCGAGCGGGAGCACGGCGAGCCCGGGGCGCCGGGAGGCGGCGCAGAGGGCGGCCAGCACGAAGGCGTTGGCGGCGACGAGCAGGAGGCGGCCCTCGCGGAGTCCGTACACCACGCGCGTGCTCAGTCCGCTGACGACGGTGAAGAGCAGCAGGAGTCCGGCCGAGGCGGTCGCGGCGAGGAGGGCGGCGGGGGCGGACCAGGCGCGGGGCCGTGGTCCTTCGCCGGCGAGCCGGCGTCCGGCGAGTTCGCCGACGTGCACGGCCAGACCGGTGAGCACGAGGAGCCGCAGCACCGTGGTGGTGCCCGCGGCGGGTATCCGCAGTTCGCCCGTACCCGTCTGGGCGAGACCGGCGCCCAGCAGGGCGACGCCGAGGACGGCCGCTGCGGCGAGGACCACCGCTGTCAGACGGCTCGGGGTACCGAAGGATCCGGGAAGGGTCACCGGACGATCGTCACCGAGCCCCGGACGGGCGGCAACTCAGCGTTGCCCCGCCCGTCCGGGCCGGCGGCTCAGGCCTTGCTGTAGTGCGCCCAGAACTCGTCCCAGGAGAGCACGCCGTCGCCGTTGTCGTCGCGCTGCTTGATGAGCACCTCGGCGACCGACTCGGTGACGTTGAAGTCGCCGTGCTTCGCCATGAGGCTCTTGTACTCCGCGGCGGTGATGAAACCGTCCCCGTCGGCGTCGAACTTGTTGAATGCCGTGCGTGCCGACTCGATGTCCGCCACTGCTTTCACCCCTTCTCGGTGCTTCTCTGACGGGGGTCAGATTAGCTGGCCCGGCGTTCCCGGATGATGGGGGTATGAGCGAGGAGCTGGCAGTGATCATGGCGGCGGCGGCACGCGGGGAGTTTCCCGCTCCGGACGGGTCGACGACGGTGGTGCCGCAGCCGGGCCCCAGGGACGCCGGGGTGCTGGCCTTCACCGCCCACTCGGTCGTCTTCACGGACGCCGACCCGGCGTGGGTACGGGCCGAGCTGGCGGCCACGTCGAGCGACCCGCTGGCGGCGAGCATGAACCCGGGCTTCCTGCTCGCGCTCATGGCCCGTACCGGCCGCCGTATGAACACGATCGACCTGCTCACCGTCGCGGACACGCTGCCCGGCCCTCCCCCGCTGGAGCTGCGGGAGCTCGACGCCCCGGTCCAGGATCGGCACCCCCGGGTGGCGCGGGCGCTGAGGTTCCGCGACGAGGTCCGGGTGTGGGCGGCGGACGGCGGGGTGCTGGTCCTGGGCCGGGGCGTCGCGGGCCGCTGGGAGGCGGCGATCGAGGTGGACGAGGAGGTGCGCCACCGGGGTCTGGGCCGGACCCTGGCGACGGCGGCCCGCCACCTCGCTCCGGGCGAGGTGGTCTGGGCCCAGCAGTCCCCGGGCAACGCCCGCAGCGTCCGGGTCTTCCAGGCGGCGGGCTACCGCCCGGTGGCCTCGGAGGCGCTCCTCGTCGCCGGCTGACCCGCTACCGGAAGATCCCGGTGTGCCCGAGGGAGTAGCGGCCCGGCTGCGGGTAGACGGCGAGGCCGTGGGGGCCGCTGCCGACCGGGATGCGGGCCAGCTGGCGGCCGGTCGTGGTGTCGATCGCGTAGACCTCGGCGTCGTAGCGGCCGGAGAGCCACAGGACCTTGCCGTCGGCGGAGACGCCTCCCATGTCGGGGGAGCCGCCGTCGGGCAGGTGCCACTTCTTGGTCAGCTTGTTCTTCTCGAAGTCGAAGACGGAGACCGTGCCCTCGCCGCGGTTGGAGACGTACATCTCGCGCGAGTCCCGGCCGACGTAGAGGCCGTGGCAGCCCTTGCCGGTGGGGAGCAGGGTCGGGGTGGTGAACTTCTCGCCGTCCAGGACCCACATGCCGTGGGCCATCATGTCGGCGACGTAGAAGGTCTTGCCGTCCGGGGAGATCTTCACGTCCTGCGGCATGGCGCCCTCGAAGGGCAGCTTCTGCTGGCCGATCACCTCCATCTTCTCGGTGTCGACCTTGAGCAGTTCGCCGGAGAACTCGCAGGAGACGACGAAGTAGCGCCCGTCGGCGGAGAAGTCGGCGTGGTTGACGCCGTAGCAGCTGACCGGGACGGTCTTCTTCCGTTCCATCGTGTGGGGGTCGCGGAAGACGAGCTCGCGGTCGAGCGAGGCCATCACGACGGCGTACTTGCCGTTGGGCGTGAAGTAGAGGTTGTACGGGTCGTGGACCTCGACCGGTTTCCCGGCGACGCCGGTGGCGGGGTCGATCGGGGTGAGCGTGTGGCCCCGGTTGTTGTTGACCCAGAGGGTCTTCATGTCCCAGGAGGGCACGACGTGCTGGGGCTGGTTGCCGACGGGGATGGTCTCGACGACCTGGTAGGTGGCGGGGTCGATGACGGAGACCGTGTTGGAGGCGGTGTTGGGGACGTAGACCCGGGAGGGGAAGTTCTTGACGACCGGTGAGAGCCGGTCGGGCCGGTCCGCGGCGTAGACGTCCTTCGGGTCGAGCAGCGGCGGCATCCCGGGGAGCCCGGCGGGGGCCGTCGCCGGTTTGGGTACGGCGGGGGCGGCGGCCTTCTTCACGGTGGTGGCGCCCTCTCCCGGGTCGCCGCCGCCGCAGCCGGCGAGGCCGACGAGGAGGGCGGCGGCGAGGAGGGCCCGCGGCGCGAGGCGCCCGGTGGTGCGGTGGTTCCGTGCGCGGTGGCTCTGCGTGGGGTGTGCCATCAGGTCAGCAGCTCCGTGGTGGTGACCGCGCTCAGTCCGCGGCGGTCGAGGTCGGCGAGGAGGAGGGGCAGCGCGGCGGCGGTGTCCGGGTAGCCGAAGTGCAGGCTGACGACGGAGCCGGCGCGGACCGTGCCGGTGACGTTGCGGACGACGGCGGGGGCGCCGGGCGAGGTGAAGTCGAGGGAGTCGACGTCGTACGAGAGGACGTGCGGGTATCCGGCCCGCCGGGCGGCGCGCAGGACGGCGGGGGCGGCGTGCTGGGTGCGGGAGGGCCGGAACCAGGTGCCGATGGAGCCGGTGAGCCGGCGCAGCCGGTCGGCGCAGGCGGCGATCTCGGCGTGTGCCCGGTCCTCGGTCATGGCGTTGATGTCGATGTGGCGCTGGGTGTGGTTGCCCAGGTCGTGGCCGCCGTCGAGGACACGGCGGGCCAGGTCGGGGTGGGCGTCGAGCCAGCTGCCGACGGCGAGGACGGTGACGCGGGCACCGGCCTTCTCGGCCTGGCCGAGGAGGGTCCGGGCGAGGGCGGGGTCGCCCTGGCCGTGGAAGGTGAGGGCGACGCGGGGCCGGTCGCGGGGGCCGTGGGCGATCTCGGCGGGCTGTCCGGGCAGGCGCCGGGGCGCGGGCGCGGCGTGGGGTGCGGGGGCGGGGCCCCGGGGCACGGGGGCGGCGGCGGGGCGGGGCTCCGTGCCGCAGGCGGTGGCGAGGGCTCCCGCGAGGGCGGCGGCCGCGCCCGCCCGGAGGATTCCTCGGCGGTCGGTCGGCTTCACGCGACCATTCAAGGACAGAGATGCCTGATTTATTACGATTAGGCCAATTCAGGACGTTTATTGGCTTCGAAGGGGCGTCCAGCATGCGGACGAGCCGGGGAAACAACCCATGAACCGCATAGTCATTCATTGTTTGCAAGGCGAGTGCCGCACGTCACCAATGATTCACTATGAAACTGTCCGGGTTTGACCTGGATTGCCCCAGTAGGGACTTTTGGCGGCAAGGCCACCTGTCTGCCATAGTCGGAGACACGACCCCCATTGACCCGGGCCAGGTCGACATAGCGGCCGTGGATACACACCCCCCCGTCCACGGCGCTCCACACGGAAGCCCCCACGCACCCCACCACGGCGCACGGGGGCTTCCGTGCGTGCGGGGCCGGCCGGGGCCACGCCCTCAGGGGCGGTCCGCGACCCGCATCTCGAACCAGGTCGTCTTGCCGCGCGGAGCCAGGTCCACGCCCCAGCGGTCGGAGAGCTTGTCCACCAGGAAGAGCCCCCGGCCGCTGGTGTCCAGCTCGTGCACCGGCATCAGACAGGGCAGTCCGCGCGAGGGATCGCGCACCTCCACCCGGATCCAGCCGCGCCGCCGCTGGAGACGTAACGCGAAGGAGCGGGCACCCGTGTGCCGCACCGCGTTCCCGACCAGCTCCGAGACCAGCAGCACCGCGTACTCCGCGATCTGCGGGCCGAGCGCCCACTGCCGCAGCACGACGTGCTGGGTGAGCCTGCGGGCCAGCCACGCGGACTCCGGCAGGGACGGCAGCCGCACGTCCTCATCGGCCGGGTTGCCGTACAACTCCACTGCTTCGGCGGCCTGTTCGTCATCCGCGGCCGGTGACCACCGCGCTGCGGCCGCGCTCGCGCGCTGCCACGGTTGTTCCCTACCCTCCAGGCCCGCCATGCCCCCATCATGGCCGCACCGGAGGGTTCGCGGGGGCCGTTCCGACGGAATCGACCCCCCCGAACCGCCCGTCAGGCGAACTTCGCCTTGCCCGGGCCCTCCTCGACGAAGCTGCGCATCCCGGTCTCGCGGTCCTCGGTCGCGAACAGGGCGGCGAACCAGGTGCGCTCGATGGCGAGACCGGTGTCGATGTCCGTCTCCAGACCCTGGTCGACCGCCTCCTTCGCGGCCCGCAGCGCGACCGCCGGGCCCTGCGCGAGCCGGGCCGCCCAGGCGTGCGCCTGCTCGTACACCTCGGCGGCCGGCACGACCCGGTCGACCAGGCCCAGCGTCAGGGCCTCGTCCGCCTTGACCATCCGGCCGGTGAAGATGAGGTCCTTGGCCCTGGACGGGCCGACCAGGCGGGAGAGGCGCTGGGTGCCGCCCGCGCCCGGGATCAGGCCGAGCAGGATCTCCGGCTGGCCCAGCTTCGCGTTGTCGGCGGCGATCCGGTAGTCCGCGCAGAGCGCCAGCTCGCAGCCGCCGCCCAGGGCGTAGCCGGTGATCGCGGCGACGACCGGCTTGGGGATGCGGGCGACGGCGGTGAAGGCGTCCTGGAGGGCGCGGGAGCGCTTGACCATGGCCACGTGGTCCATGACCTGCATCTCCTTGATGTCCGCGCCGGCCGCGAACACCTTCTCGCCGCCGTAGATCACCACGGCGCGCACGTCGTCGCGGTCGGTCGCCTCCTGGGCCAGCTCGCGCAGCCGGTCCTGGGTCGCGATGTCCAGGGCGTTCATCGGGGGGCGGTCGAGGCGGATGGTGCCGACGCCTTCGGCGACTTCGAGGTTCACAGTCATACGGAGAGGTTAGTGTCCGTTAACGCGGAGGGGCCCGGTGCTGTTGCTCACAGCACCGGGCCCGCTCTCAGTCGCGTACGGCTACGCGATCCACTCCGACCACTTCATGTTCCAGCCGTTGAGGCCGTTGTCGGGCTTGATCTGCTTGTCGTTCGAGTTCTTCACGACGACCACGTCACCGATGATCGAGCGGTCGTAGAACCAGGCGGCCGGCATGGAGCTGTCGCCCGCGCCCCGCGCGTCCTGGAGGCCGACGCAGCCGTGGCTGACGTTGGAGGAGCCGAACGTCCCCGCCGAGGCCCAGTAGTTGCCGTGCACGAAGGTGCCGGAGGTGGACAGGCGCATCGCGTGCGGCACGTCCTTGATGTCGTACTCGCCGCCGAAGCCGACGGTGGCCCCGTTCATCCGGGTCACCTTGAACTTCTCGCTGATGACCATCTGACCGTTGTACGTGGTCGTCGACGGGGCGCCCGCGGTGATCGGGATCGTCTTGATGACCTTGCCGTCGCGCTCGACCTTCATCGTCTTGGCGCTCGCGTCGACGGTGGTGACCTGACGGCGGCCGATGGTGAAGGTGATCGTCTTCTTCTGCTTGCCGTAGACGCCGGGGCGGCCCTCGACGCCGTCCAGGTTGAGGTGCACGGTCACCTTGGTGCCGGCGGCCCAGTAGTCCTCCGGGCGGAAGTCCAGGCGGTCGTTGCCGAACCAGTGGCCCTCGATCGGCACCGACGGCACGGCCGTCACCTTGATGGCCTTCTCGACGGCCTCCGGGTCCGTGATGCCCCGGGTGAAGTTGATGGACACCGGCATGCCGACGCCGACGGTCGAACCGTCCTCCGGCGTGTAGTGGCCGATGAAGGTGTTCTTCGGGACCAGCGTGGTGAAGGAGGTGTCCTTCGCCGACTCACGGCCCGCCGAGTCCTTCGCGATGGCGTGCACCTTGTACTGGGTGCCGCCCGACAGGTGCGAGGTCGGCGACCAGCTGGCGCCGTCCGCCGCGATCTTCCCGTCGATCGCGGTGCCCTTGGAGTCGGCGACCGTGACCGTGGTCAGCTTGCCCTGCTCCGCGGTGACCTTGAGGACCCCGCTGGTGGCGACCGAGTCGGCGCCGTCCTTCGGAAGGATCGTCACGACCGCCTGGGAGGCCGCGTTGTTGTCCTGCGTACCGCCGCCGCCCTGGGCCGCCGGCCCCTGTCCCCCCGTACCGCCGCCGGCGGTCGCTCCCCCGCCGCAGGCGGTGAGCACCAGGAGCATCGCCCCCGCCGCCAGGGCCCGCAGTCCGACGCCCCCGCGTCGGCCCCGCCGCCCCTCGGCCCCTACCGATGCCCCCGATATCGGCTGCCCGTTCACTGTGGTCGTCTCCCCTCGCACGGCCTGGCACTGCCACGGCCCCACCCCCGTGCGCATCCACTCGCGCACACGGCGATAGACAATCACACCGCAGGACACGAAAGATCCTCGTGAATGTCACCGTTCCGTCCCGATCGACCTGCTACGGGAGCAGGCGTGCCGGGTGGTACGAGGGGGACGTGGGATCAGTGCAGAGCCGAGCCCGCCTTCCAGAGGTTCCACTCCATGTTCCAGCCGCCGAGGCCGTTGTCGGGAGCGACCTTCCGGTCACGGGAGTTGACCACCTCCACCACGTCGCCGATGATCGTCCGCTCGAAGAACCAGCCCGCCGGCGCGTCCGCGCTGCCGCCCTTCTCGTCCCGCAGCCCCACACAGCCGTGGCTGACGTTCGCGGAGCCGAAGGTGTCGGACGAGGCCCAGTAGTTGCCGTGCAGGAAGGTCCCCGAGTCGGTCAGCCGGATCGCGTGCGGCACGTCCTTGATGTCGTACTCGCCGCCGAAGCCGACCGTGCGCCCGTCCATCCGCGTCACGTCGTACAGCTCGGTGACGACCATCTTCCCGTTGTACGTGGTGGTCTTCGGCGCCCCCGCCGTGATCGGCAGGGTGGCGAGGACCTCGCCGTCCCGCCGTACCTCCATGGTGTGCGCGGCGGCGTCGACCAGGGAGACCTGGGAGCGGCCGACGGTGAAGCCGACCGTCTTGCGCTGGATGCCGTACACCCCGGGGGCGCCCTCGACGTCCCGCAGGCCCAGCTCGACGGTGACCCTCGTGCCGGGCGCCCAGTACGCGGCGGGCCGGAAGTCGAGCCGCTCCTTGCCGAACCAGTGGCCGACCACCTCCACCGGCGGGTCGGAGGTGACCCGGACGGCCCGCTCGACCTCGGCCCGGTTCTCGATCGGCATGTTGAAGCCGAAGGAGACGATCATGCCGGTGCCGACCGTGGAACGGTTCTCCGGTTTGAAGTAGCCGATGAAGCGGCTCTCCGGCACCACCGTCGTGAAGGTGGTGTGCCGGGCGGAGCGGCGCCCGTGCGCGTCGAGCGCGACCGCGTCCACGCTGTACTTCGCGGCCAGCGCGAGCCGGGTGTCCGGCCGGGGTCGCCAGCGCAGCCCGTCCGCCGAGATCTCCCCGGCGACCGCCGTCCGGCGGCCGTCGTCGACCTGGGCGACCGTCACCCGTTCGAGCCGCCCGGCGTCCACCCTCACCTCCACCGGACCCTCGGCCTGCACCCCGCGCCCGCCGTCCTCCGGGCTCACCCGGATGACATCACCGGGGGCCCGCGCCTTCCCCGGCAGGCCGATGTCGATCCCGCCTCCGCCGTCCGCCGCCGTGCAGCCCACGAGGCCCGCCATCAGTCCCGCCACCGCGAGGGCGTACCTCGCCCGCTTCCATACAACTGTCACGCTCGGCCCAACGACGGCCACCCTCCAGGGGAAACGTGCGTGCGGGTCATGTTGGGAGGACGGCCGCGCGGGCAGAACAGGAGGAGGACCACCCGAGGGGGCGGCGGCCGGGACGCCGCCGCTCCCCCGGGTGCGGGCCCGACGAGCCGCGGGAGGCCGGGACGGTGGCGAGCGCAGCCGAGCAGGAGGCGGTGTCCGAGCATGCCCGGGAGCGGGCGGGGCCACCGGTGTGGCCGGGCGCGCCCACACCCCTGGGCGCCCGCTGCCGGGTCGGCCCGGCGGGGGTCGCGGGCACCAACTTCGCCCTGTGGGCGGGCGGGGCGGAGGCGGTGGAGCTGTGCCTGTTCACCGCGGACGGCACGGAGCGGCGGCTGCCGCTGACCGAGCTGACCCATGAGATCTGGCACGGCTTCGTGCCCGGGATCGGGGCGGGGCAGCGGTACGGCTTCCGGGTGCACGGCCGCTGGGACCCGTGGACGGGCGCCCGCTGGAACCCGGCGAAGCTGCTCCTCGACCCGTACGCGCGGGCCGTCGACGGCGACTACGGCCGGCACGGGCTGCCGCCGGAGGTGTACGGGCACGTCCGGGACTGGCCGCAGCAGCACGTGGCCGACACCGTGCGCGACGAGCGGGACTCGGCGCCGTACGTCCCGAAGGGGGTCGTCGTCCAGGACGAAGACGACTGGTCCGACGACCACAGGCCCAAGACACCCTGGCAGGACTCGGTCATCTACGAGCTGCACGTCAAGGGCTTCACCCGGCTCCACCCGGGCGTCCCCGAGCGGCTGCGGGGCACCTACGCGGGCCTGGCGCACCCCGCGGCGGTCGAGCACCTCGTACGGCTCGGGGTGACGGCGGTGGAGCTGCTGCCGGTGCACCAGTTCGCCCACGAGGACCATCTGCTGCGGCGGGGCCTGCGCAACCACTGGGGCTACAACTCGATCGGCTACTTCGCCCCGCACGCCGGCTACTCCTCCTCGGGGACGGCCGGCCAGCAGGTCGGCGAGTTCAAGCGGATGGTGCGGGCGCTGCACGCGGCCGGGATCGAGGTCATCCTCGACGTCGTCTACAACCACACGGCGGAGGCCGGGGAACTGGGCCCCACCCTGTCCCTGAAGGGCATCGACAACCGGGGCTACTACCGGCTCCAGTCCGACGCCCGCCGGTACGCCGACTACACGGGCTGCGGCAACACCCTGCACGTCGTGCAGCCGCAGGTGCTGCGGCTCATCACCGACTCGCTGCGGTACTGGGTGACGGAGATGGGCGTCGACGGCTTCCGCTTCGACCTGGCGGCGGCGCTCGCCCGCTCGATGCACGACGTCGACATGCTCTCCCCCTTCCTCGCGGTCATCGCCCAGGACCCGGTGCTCCGCCGGGTCAAACTGATCGCCGAACCCTGGGACGTGGGCAACGGCGGCTACCAGGTCGGCGCCTTCCCCCCGCTGTGGACCGAGTGGAACGACCGCTACCGGGACGCCGTACGGGACTTCTGGCGCGGCGCCCTGCCCGACGTGCGCGACCTCGGCTACCGGCTGTCCGGCTCCAGCGACCTGTACGCCTGGGGCGGGCGCCGCCCGTACGCCTCCGTCAACTTCGTCACCGCCCACGACGGCTTCACCCTGCGGGACCTCGTCACCTACGAGCGCAAGCACAACGAGGCCAACGGCGAGGGCAACCGCGACGGCACCCACGACAACCGGTCCTGGAACTGCGGGGTGGAGGGCGAGACCGAGGACCCCGGGATCAACGCCCTGCGGCTGCGGCAGCAGCGCAATCTCCTCACCACCCTGCTGCTCTCCACCGGCGTCCCGATGCTCGTCGCCGGCGACGAGATGGGCCGCACCCAGGGCGGCAACAACAACGCCTACTGCCAGGACAACGAGACCGGCTGGGTCGACTGGACCCTCCCGGACTCCCCCGGCCGGGACCAGCTCCTCGCCCTCACCCGCCGCCTCCTCGCCCTGCGCCACCGCCACCCGGTGCTGCGCCGCCGCGCCTTCTTCTCCGGCCGCCCGCAGGGCGCGGACGGGCTGCGGGACCTGGCCTGGTTCACGGCGGAGGGCGCCGAAATGACGGAGCCCGACTGGTACGCGCCGACGGCCACGCTCGGCCTCTATCTGTCGGGCCGCGACATACCGGGCCGGGACGAGCGCGGTAGGCGGATCACCGACGACAGCTTCCTCGCGGTCCTGCACGCGGGCGCCCGCCCGCTGGACTTCCGCCTCCCCGGCCCGCCCTGGGCCCAGACGTACGAACTGGTCGTCGACACGGCGCGCGAGGACCAGTCGGCGGCCCCCGGGACGGTCCACCGGGGCGGCGGGACGCTCACCGTCGGAGCGCGCTCGACGGTGCTGCTGCGGGTCAGGGAGTGAGGGCCGCCCGGCCACCGCGGCGCGACGGCGGTGGCCGGGCGGGCGGGTGCTCCCCCGGCGGGCCGGGGGACGGCCCGCACGGACACCCGCGCCGCGGGCCGCCGGAACGTGCCCCCGTCCGGCCACCCGCGTGTGGGACCAGTCTCGGCCGGAGGCCCTGCGGTGTCGTTGATCCCCGGCGCACGGATCGTTGACTCTGTGCGCACTCCCGGCTCAGGAACGGCCCAGAATGCCCCGGTCGTACCCGGTGGCGACGGCTGCCGCCCGGTCCTTCACGCCCAACTTGCCGTAGATGTGGGTGAGATGGGTCTTGACGGTGGCCTCGCTGATGAACAGCTCGGCGGCGATGGCCCGGTTGGCCGTGCCCTTCGCGACCAGGGCGAGGATCTCGCTCTCGCGCGCGGAGAGGGCCCCGCCGTCGGCTCCGGCGGCGGGGGCGCGGACGGCGGTGACAAGACGGGAGGCGACCGCCGGGGAGAGCACGGTCCGGCCCTCGGCCGCGGCCCGCACGGCCCCGAACAGCTCCTCGCGCGGCGCGTCCTTGAGCAGGTAGCCGGTGGCGCCCGCCTCGATCGCCGGGAGCGTGTCGGTGTCCGTGTCGTAGGTGGTGAGGACCAGGACCCGGGAGCGGGCGCCGCGGCGGGCCAGCTCGGCGATGGCGTCGACGCCGTTCCCGCCGGGCATCCGCAGGTCCATCAGGACGACGTCCGGGTCCAGACGGTGGGCGAGGGCGACGGCCTCGACGCCGTCGGAGGCCTCGCCGAGGACCCGGAAGCCGGAACCGGCCGCGGCGAACATGCCGCGCAGGCCGTCCCGTACGACGGGGTGGTCGTCGACGATCAGCAGGGTGATGTCAGTCATGGCGCGCCCAACGGTACGCGAGCGGAGATCGCCGTACCCTCGCCCGGCGCGGTCTCGACGGTGACGGACCCGGTGAGGCGCTCGGCGCGGGCCCGCATGCCGTCGAGCCCGAACCCGCCCTCGGCGCGGCTCCGTTCGGGGCGGGACAGCGGGTCGAAACCGCGCCCGTCGTCCCGTACGTCGAGGGTGATCTCGTCGCCCATGTAGGAGAGGGTGACGCCGGCCCGGCCGGCCCCCGAGTGCCGGGCGGCGTTGGACAGGGCCTCCTGGGCGATCCGCAGCAGGGTGGCGGCCACCTCGTCGTGGAGCGGCCGTTCGGCTCCGGTGACGGTGAAGCGGGTGTCGACGCCGGTGCGTTCGGCCCAGTCGGCGACGGTCTTGCGCAGGGCCTCGGGGAGCGGGTCGTGCTCCAGGGCGACCGGGCTCAGGTTCCGCACCGAGCGGCGGGCCTCGCCGAGGCTGTGCCGGGCGAGGTCGGCGGCCCGCCGGAGGTGGACCTCGGCGGCCTCCCGGTCCGGGACGGCGTGGGCGGCCTGGAGCTGGGTGACGACCCCGGTGAGGCCCTGGGCGATGGTGTCGTGGATCTCGGCGGCGAGCCGGCGCCGCTCGTCGGCGATCCCGGCCTCGCGGGCCTGGAGGAGCAGCTGCGCCTGGAGGGCCGCGTTCTCGGCGAGGGCCTGTTCGAGGCGCTGGTTGGCGCGGGCGAGTTCGGCGATGGTCGCGGCCCGCTCGACGGCCTTCTCGGCCTCCATGGCGCCGAGGTGCGAGAAGAGCACGGCGAGACCGGCGTTCAGGCCGAACAGTCCGGCGAAGGCCACCCACTGGACGAGCGAGGAGGGCGGCAGTCCGCCGGACTGGGCACCGGCCATGATGACGGCGACGGCGAGGAGTCCGGCCCGGAAGAGGCGCCGGGGCAGCAGGTGGACGGCGTCGAAGAAGCCGACGGAGGCGTAGATCGAGAAGAAGGGGTTGAACAGGGTGAGCGTGAAGGCGAGGCCGGTACGGAGGAGGAAGTAGGCGACGGAGACGGGCCCGGCGGCCCCGGGCACCAGCCGGAACCCGGGCCCGGCGACGTGCGGGACGCCGTCCTCCGCGGTCCCGGTGGTCTCCGCCTCCGTCCGGCGGTTGTAGCGGTCCCACCCCAGCTGGAGCAGCAGCCCGGCGGCCACCAGGGTGCCCGCCGCGGTGAACCGCGTACCCTCCGTCAGCGGGTCCGCCGCGACGGCGATGCAGGTGGCGACGGCGAGCAGGGCGTACGGCCCCCAGCGGTAGAAGAGGCGCCAGGGTTCCTCGACGGTGATCGGCACGGTGTCCCTGCCGTCCTCTCCCGGCCGCGGTCGGCCGCGCTCACTGCCAGCGGAACCAGCGCACCGACGCACCGGTCAGCAGCACCGTCCACACCGCCATCACGGCGAGCGCGGCCCCGGCGGGCCAGCCCCCGGAGGCGGCGGCGTCCAGGGCCCGGGAAGCAGCGCCGTACGGGGTGAACTGGACAATCCGCTGCAGCGTATCCGGCATGGCCTGGACCGGCACCCACACACCGGCCGTGAACATGGTGGGGAAGAAGACGACCGAGCCGAGCGCCGTGGCGATCTTCTGCGTACGGGAGACCGCGCACACCGCTCCGCCGAGGGCCAGGCCTCCCGCCACGGCGAGGACCAGGGCGAGTCCGTAGCCCACGAGGTTCTCCGGCAGGGCGACGCCGAAGGCGACCCTGCCCACCCCGATCACCAGGCACGAGGAGACCAGCGCGGCGACGGCGTGCAGGACGAGCTGGGCGGTGAGCAGCGCTCCGGGGCGTACGGGTGTGGTGGACATCCTGCGCAGGATGCCGCGCTCCCGGTAGCCGGCGAGGACCGGGGGCATGGCGTTGAGCCCGGACATGATGAGGGCGAAGAGCACGGCGACGGGGACGTAGACGTCGATGGTCCGGCGCCCGCCGAGCTCCGGGACGGCCTCCCGGAAAGAGGGGATCAGGCCGAGGATCGTGAGCAGCACGGTCGGCGCGATCATCACCCAGAACAGGGCGCCGGGCTCACGGGTGAAGAGCCGGGCCTCGGTGCGCAGGACGGCGGCGGTGGCGGAACGCGGGGCGCGGGGTACGGCGGTGGTCGTGCTCATCGGTGATCGGTCCCTGTCAGGTCGAGGTAGGCGTCGTCGAGGGTGGCGTCGGTGACCCGGAGCTGTCCGGCGGTGACGCCCCGGCGGGCGAGGAGGGAGACGAAGGCGGTGACGGTCTCGTCCGTGCCGCTGAGGACCGTCCGGCCGTCCGCCGTCTCCACGGAGACGGCTCCGGGCAGGGACCGCAGCTCGGCCGGGCCGATCGCGGTGTCGGCCGCGAAGGAGATCGTCTTGGCGGCGGTGGCCCGCCCGATCAGCCCGTCGGGGGTGTCGAGCGCGGCGATCCTGCCCTGGTCGAGGACGGCGATCCGGTCGCAGAGGCGCTGGGCCTCCTCCATGAAGTGGGTGACGAGCAGCACGGTCACGCCGCCGTCCCTGATGGACTCGACGAGTTCCCAGACCTCCCGGCGGGCGCGCGGGTCGAGGCCGGTGGTGAGTTCGTCGAGGACGACGACCCGGGGGTCCCCGATCAGGGCGAGGGCGATGAAGAGCCGCTGCTTCTGGCCGCCGGACAGCTCCCCGAAGCGGGTCCCCAGATGCGGCTGGAGGCCGAGCCGCTCGGCGAGCGCGTGCCGGTCGGCGGGCCGCTCGTAGAAGGAGGCGTAGAGGTCGAGCGCCTCGCGGACGGTCAGCTTCGCCTGGAGTTCGCTCTCCTGGAGCTGGACGCCGAGGAGCCGGGTGATCTCTGCCCGCTGGGTGGCCGGGTCGTACCCGCAGACCCGGACCAGGCCCTCGTCGGGGGTCCGCAGCCCCTCCACGCACTCCACGATGGTGGTCTTGCCGGCGCCGTTGGGACCGAGGATCCCGAAGACCTCGCCCTCACCGACCTCGAAGGAAACCCCCTCCACGACCTTCCGGCCGCCGTACGCCTTGTGCAGTCCCCGTACCTCGATCGCTGTCATGTCCCCAGACTGTCGGCGCGGCCGGCGCCGGGACATCGGCCATCGCGCTCGACGTGGCATCAGCCGATCGGCTGATGGCGGGTACGACTTCGGGGCGGGGCGGGGGTTGGGGCCGGCGGTTCAGTGGCGGGCCGCGAGCTCCGCTTCGAGGCGGGTCAGGTGGCGGGCCTCGGCCTCCTTGCGCACGGAGGAGAAACGGCGGTCGACGAGGAGGACCGGGAGCAGCCAGAGGTAGCCCCAGAAGCTGAAGGAGTCGACGGCGCCGGTCTGCCGGAGCAGTGTGTTGGTGAGGAGGGCCAGGCCCATGGAGACGGCCCAGGCCGCCGGGCGGTGGCGCCCCAGCAGGCGCACCGGCGCGTTCCACGGGCCCGCGAGCGCCTCGACGGTCGCGGCGAGGACGGCGGCGTCGCGGTCGGTGGGGGCGGCGGACTCGGCGGCGCGGGCCGCGTCGCCGCCGCCCGCGGCGAGGGCGTCGGTGAGCGCGCGGGCCTGGTCCTGCGTCTGCCGGGAGGCGACGGCCCCCTGGGCGGCGGCCGTCCGCAGTTCGTCCCAGTAGCTTCGGCGGGCCCAGCGTTCGGCGGAGGCCAGGCGGTCGGCCTCGGCGGACTCGGGGGCGAGCTCCTTCAGGCGGCGGGAGAGGACGCGGGCGCGGGAGGCGCGGCCCGGGTGGTCGAACGCGTCGGCGCGCAGGCACAGCTCGGCGTAGCCGGCGAGCAGCCCGAGGTGGTCGCCGTCGAGGGCCAGCCCGGCACGGAAGGCCTCCTCGGCGAGGTCGTCGTGGTCGTCCTCGTCCTCGGCGGCGTGCCCCAGAGCGAGCCAGCAGTAGAGATCGGCCTGCGGGCCGAGGGAGTCGAGTCCCTCCTGCGCGGCCCGGCGCGCGGCGGCGTTGCCGCCGGCGAGGAACAGCTGCTCGCAGCGGGTCTCGTAGGTGTCGAGCGTGGTCATGTGTTTCTCCCCTGTGCCTCCCCCGTGCGGGGCTGGGCAAGTCTGCGACGTGCGGGTTTGCCTGGTCAAGACCAATCCGGGAGCCGGTCGGGGAAGGGCGGCCGGAAAACCGGATGAGGCGTGTCAGTGGTGAACCGTATGGTCGGACCTGATGCCCGAGAAACCTGTCGCCCCAGAGTCCCCCGGTCCCGAGGCCGGACCCGCCGCCACCGGTACCGCCGCTGATACCGACGACGGCGCCGGCCGGTCCACGGTCCGTGTCCTGCTCCGTCTCTGGCCGTACGTACGGCCCGTACGGGCGCGGCTGTTGGCCGCCGCGTTCGTCGCGATCGTCGCCTCCTGTCTGTCGCTCGTCATCCCGCTGGTCCTGAAGTGGCTGGTCGACGGGCCGGTCGCGGAACGCGACCCGGGCGGGGTGTGGCTGGGGGCGCTGTACCTGCTGCTGCTCGGCATCACCGAGGCGGTGCTCTTCGGCTTCCGGCGCTGGCTGGTGGCCCGTCCGCTGTCCTGGGTCGAGGCGCGGATGCGGTCCGAGCTGTACGGCAGGCTCCAGCGGCTGCCGATCGCCTTCCACGACCGCTGGGCCTCGGGGCAGCTGCTGTCGCGCGGCACGACCGATCTGATGCTGGTCCGGATGTTCCTGGCCTTCCCGCTGACGTTCCTCCTGGTCAATGGCGTGACGATCCTCGCGGGTTGTGTCCTGCTGCTCGCCCAGGACTGGTCGCTCGGCCTGGTGCTGCT
Source organism: Streptomyces sp. P9-A4 (assembly GCF_036634195.1). Lineage (NCBI taxonomy): Bacteria > Bacillati > Actinomycetota > Actinomycetes > Kitasatosporales > Streptomycetaceae > Streptomyces > Streptomyces sp. P9-A4. Next base: position 5,324,307 of record NZ_JAZIFY010000001.1, on the reverse strand, counting down.
GACTCCGGTCGTCCCGCTCGTGATCGTCTGCTCGGTCTTCGAGGGGCGGTACGGGGTGGTCGCGCGGCGCGCCCAGGACCAGGTGGGCGACCTGACGACGGTCGTCGAGGAGAGCGTCCTCGGCATCCGGATCGTCAAGGGCTTCGGCCGGCACCGCAGCCAGGCCACCGCCTTCCGCGAGCTGTCCGGCCGGCTGCGCGGTACGGAACTGGCCAAGGCCCGGCTGCTCGCGATGATCTGGGCGGTCATCACCTTCGTACCGGAACTGGCCATCGGGGCGGCGCTCGTCCTCGGCACGGTGCAGGTCGCGGACGGGGACCTGTCGGCGGGCACGCTCGTCGCGTTCCTGTCGACGGCGCTGGCGCTGCGCTGGCCGGTGGAGTCGATCGGCTTCCTGCTGGCGATGAGCCAGGAGGCGGCGACCGCGACGGAACGCTACTTCGAGGTGATGGACGCCGAGGAGGAACCGGACGCGGTTCCGGGCCCGGACCCGAAGGCGGCCACGGACCCGGCGGACCCGAAGGCGGCCACGGACCCGGCGCCCGACCTCGTACCCGGTGGCGTGCGGTTCGAAGGCGTGTCGTTCCGCTACCCGGACGCCCCGGAGGGCTCCCCGCCCGTCCTGGACGGCGTCGACCTCCACATCCGCCCCGGCGAGACCCTCGCCCTGGTCGGCGGCACCGGCTCCGGCAAGACCACGCTCACCGCCCTCGTCACGAGGCTGCACGAGGCCTCCGACGGCCGCATCCTGCTGGACGGCGAGGACATCGCCCTGATGGGCCGGGAGCGGCTGCGGTCCCTGGTGTCGATGGCCTTCGAGGAACCCACCCTGTTCTCCGCGAGCGTCGGGGAGAACGTCCTGATGGGCGCCGGCGGTTCGGCGGGCGAGCCGGAACTGCGGCGCGCCCTCGGGGTCGCGCAGGCGGACGGCTTCGTCGACCGGCTGCCCGAGGGCACCGCGACCCAGGTCGGCGAGCAGGGGCTGAGCCTGTCCGGCGGCCAGCGGCAGCGGCTCGCGCTGGCGCGGGCGGTCGTCGGCCGCCCCCGCTTCCTCGTCCTGGACGACCCGCTCTCCGCGCTCGACGTCCACACCGAGGCGCGGGTCGAGGCGGCCCTGCGCGACGTCCTGCGGGAGACGACCGCGCTGGTCGTGGCGCACCGCCCGTCCACCGTGATGCTGGCGGACCGGGTCGCGCTGCTGTCCCGGGGCCGGATCGCGGCCGTGGGCACCCATCAGGAACTGCTGCGGACCAGCGAGGAGTACGCCTGGCTGATGTCCGGCGAGGGCAAGGCCGGGGAGAACGGGAACCGATGACCGACGGCACACTCACCGAGATCACGGACACCGCGTCCGCCGAGCCGCAGGCCGCCCCGGCCGCGCCTCCGGCGGCCGGCGACCCCTTCGACCGCGACGACCTGCCGTCCCCGCCCGGGGCGACGGGCGCGCTGCTCCGCTCCCTCCTGGCCACGCACCGCGTCCGGGTCGCGCTCGCCGCCCTCGTCCTGCTCGTCAAGGAGGCGGCCGTACAGGCGGGTCCGCTCCTCGTGGCGTACGCCATCGACAGGGGCGTCCCGGCGTTCCGGGCGGGCGACCACGGGCCGGTCGTCGCGGTGGCGCTCGGCTATCTGCTCTGCGCGGTCCTGTCCGGCCTCCTCCAGTACGTCTTCGTCCGCGGGGCCGCCCGCGTCAACCAGGACGTCCTGCTCGACCTGCGCGGCCGGATCTTCCGCCACGCCCAGATCCTGAGCGTCGACTTCCACGAGCGCTACACCTCGGGGCGGCTGATCTCCCGCTCGACCACGGACGTCGAGTCGCTGCGCGAACTGCTCTCGGAGGGCCTCCAGGAGCTGATCGGTGTCGTCCTGTCCTTCGTGTCGATCTCCCTGGTGCTGCTCTGGCTGGACCTGGGGATCGGGGCGGTGGCCGTGGCGTCCTTCCTGCCGCTGTACTTCCTGGTGAGCCTGTACCGGCGGCGCGCGAGCCGGGTGTTCGCCGAGCGTTCCACGGCCATCGCGGGCGTGATCGTGAAGTTCGCGGAGACCATGAACGGCATCCGCCCGGTCCGCGCGTTCCGCCGCGAGCCGGTCAACGACGCCGAGTTCGCGGTGCTCAACCACCGGCACGAGCGCAGCAACGGCGACTCGAGCCTGGAGATGGCCCGTTACGTCACCGGCTCGCGGCTCGTCGCGAACACGGCGGTCGCCGGGATGTGTCTGTGGGGCGCCTACCGGGTCGCCTCGGGCTCCCTGGAGCTGGGCGTCCTCGCGGCGGCGGTCCTGTACATGCGGCGGCTGTACGACCCGATCGACCGGCTCGGCATGTTCCTCAACTCCTACGAGTCGGCCGCCGCGTCCCTCGCGAAGATCGCGGGGCTGCTGGCGCAGGAGCCGGGGGTGCCGGAGACGGCGGCGCCCCGGGAGCTCCCCGCCCGCCCGGGCTCCCCGGGCCGCGAGGTCGTCTTCGACGGCGTGCGGTTCGCCTACCGCACGGGCGGCGAGGTCCTGCCCCGCTTCGACCTGACGGTCCCGGCGGGCCAGACGGTCGCCGTGGTGGGGGCGACGGGCGCGGGCAAGTCGACGCTCGCGAAGCTCCTGGCCCGCTTCTACGACCCCACGGAGGGCGCGGTGCGGCTGGACGGGGTGGACCTGCGCGACCTCGCCACCCCGGAACTGCGCCGGGGTGTCGTCATGGTGACGCAGGAGGCGTTCCTCTTCTCGGGGACGGTCGCCGAGAACATCGCGATCGGCCGGCCGGACGCGAGCCGGGCGCAGATCGAGGAGGCGGCGCGGGCGATCGGGGCGCACGAGTTCATCGCGGGCCTACCGGACGGCTACGACACGGACGTACGCAAGCGGGGCGGCCGGATCTCGGCGGGCCAGCGCCAGTTGGTCGCCTTCGCGCGGGCCCTGCTCGCGGACCCGGCGGTGCTGATCCTGGACGAGGCGACCAGCTCCCTGGACGTGCCGGGCGAGCGGGCGGTGCAGCGGGCGATGGACACGGTCCTGGCGGGCCGTACGGCCGTGGTGATCGCCCACCGGCTGTCCACGGTCGAGGTGGCGGACCGGGTCCTGGTGATGGAGTCGGGCCGCATCATCGAGGACGGCCCGCCTTCGGAACTGGTCACCGGGGAGGGGCACTACGCGGGGCTGCACCGGGCTTGGCGGGAGAGCCTGGCCGGCTGAGCGTCCCAGGGGCGCTCAGACCCGTGGGGGTGCCGTGGGGGCTGTTCCGGGGGTCGTGTTCGGGACTGCATGATTTGCGGCGCATGGGACGTCCTGCCGTCGTGGGCGTTTCTCATGCGCCACAAATCACGCTTCACGTCCCGAACACGACCCCCACTGCCGCCGTCGGTTCCGTGGCCCGTGGAGCGGGGTCACCGGGCCTCGTGGCCGGGCCGGGTCCGCAACAGAACCAGCGAAAGCACCGCCGCCGTCGCCATCAGGGCCGCCGCCCCCACCGCCGCCCCGCTCATCGCCGACACGAACGCCTCCCGCGCCGCGTCGAGCACCGCTCCCGAGGAGTCCAGCGCACCGCCCAGCGTCTCCCTGGCCGCCGCCGGGGCCGAGGCCGGCATCGCGGAGGTGTAGACGGCCGCGCCGACCGCGCCGAGGACGGCCATGCCGAGCGCCCCGCCGAGTTCCTGGCCCGATTCGAGGACGGCGGCGGCCGCTCCGGCGCGCTCGGGCGGGGCGGCGCCGAGGGCGAGTTCGTTGGCGAGGGTCATCGCGGAGACCAGGCCGCCCGCGTAGACGGCGCTGCCGACGAGCACCACCCAGAGCGGGGTGGCCCGGTCGACGGCGCCGAGCCAGGCGAAGCCGGCGGCCGAGAGGAGGAACCCGCCGGCCATGACGTACGCGCGGTCGATCTTGCCGGCGAGCCCGGCGGCGGCCGGCGCGGCGACGAGGACGCCTCCGGTGGGCACGAGGCTCCACAGCGCCGCCTCGAACGGGCTCTGGCCGAGGACGGACTGCAGGTACTGGGTGAGGAAGACGGCGAAGCCGACCGTCGCCGCCATGGCGAGCAGGTTGACGAGCACGGAGCCGCCGTAGGCCCGGTTCCGCAGGAGGCCGAGGTCGATCATGGGGTGGGCGAGCCGGGTCTGCCGGCGCAGGAAGACGCCGGCGAGGAGGAGGCCGAGGAGCACGGCGAGCGCGGGCAGGGGGGCCCAGCCGTTCTTGGCGAGTTCCTTGATGCCGCCGACGAGCGTCAGCAGGCTCGCGAGCGAGAGGGCCGCGCTGAGCAGGTCGAACCGGCCGGTGGCGGCGGCGCCCTTGGACTCGGGGAGCAGCAGGGGTCCGAGGACCAGGAGCAGGGCCATGGCGGGCAGGTTGATCAGGAAGACGGACCCCCACCAGAAGTGCTCGACGAGCGCGCCGCTGACGACGGGGCCGAGGGAGATGCCGCTCGCCATGACGGAGGTCCACAGGGTGACGGCCTTGGCGCGCTGCGCGGGGTCCGGGAACAGCACCCGGATGAGGGCGAGGGTGGCGGGCATGAGGCAGGCTCCGGCGACGCCGAGCAGGGCGCGGGCGCCGATGAGCGCGCCGGGGGTGTGGGCGTAGGCGGCGGCGACGGAGGCGACGCCGAACAGCGCGGCCCCGCCGAGCAGCATCCTGCGGCGTCCGACGCGGTCGCCGAGGGCGCCCATGGTGACGAGGAGGCCGGCGAGGACGAAGCCGTAGGTGTCGAGGATCCAGAGCTGCTGGGTGGCTCCGGGCCGTAGGTCGGCGCTGATGGAGGGGATGGCGAAGTAGAGGATGGAGACGTCCATGGAGACGAGCAGCAGCGGCAGCATGAGGACGCCGAGGGCGGTCCATTCGCGGCGGCCCGCGAGGGCGGGGCGGGGCTCGGAATCGGGGGGTGCGAGGAGTGTCATGCGAGGAGAGAAGCAGCGCGGTGTGTACGACGCCACTCCTGCCCTAGTGCACCGTGCTCGCCCGCCGGGAAGCCGCAGCTCAGAGCCGCGTACAGCAGCCTTGGTGCACTAGTACACTCCCCGCCATGACGACCGAGCCGCCCTATCTGGAGATCGCCGCCGAACTCCGCCGTCGCGTCCACACGGGGGAGCTGTCGCCCGGGGACCGGGTGCCGTCCACGCGGGCGATCACCCGTGAGTGGGGGGTGGCGATGGCCACGGCGACGAAGGCGCTCGCGGTGCTGCGCCAGGAGGGTCTTGTCCGCCCGGAGCCGGGGGTGGGCACGGTGGTGACGGCCTCGGGGGCGAAGGCGGGGGCGGCGCCGGAGGCGGCTCCGCTGTCGCGGGAGCGGGTGGTCGCGGCGGCGCTCCTGCTGGCGGACACGGAGGGCCTGCACGCGCTGACGATGCGCCGGGTGGCGACCGTGCTCGGGGTGTCCACGATGAGTCTGTACCGCCATGTGCCGGGCAAGCCGGAGCTGGTGCGGCTGATGACGGACGCGGCGTGCGGCGAGGTGCCGTTGGGTCCGGTGCCGGCGGACTGGCGGACCGGTCTGGAGCAGGGGGCGCGCTGGCTGCGCGGGGTGTACGCGCGGCATCCGTGGCTGGCGCACGCGATGGCCTCGTTCACGCGGCCGGTGGCGACGCCGAATGCGATGGCGTACACGGAGTGGGTGCTGCGGGCGCTGCGGGGCACTCCGCTGACGGCGACGCAGAAGCTGCACACCCATCTGGTGATCTTCGCCTATGTGCAGGGGCTGTCGATGGCGGACGACCTGGAGGAGCAGGCGCGTCAGGATTCGGGCATCTCCGACGGCGAGTGGATGGAACAGAACGAGCCACGGTTCGACGCGATCCAATCGGCGCGCTCGTACCCCGAGTTGGCCTCCGTCACCCGTGACGGCGGGTTCGGTCTCGATCTGCGGACTCTCTTCGAATTCGGGCTCGGGCGAACGCTGGACGGCATCGCGGCCATGATCGACGAAACGTCCGGTTAACGAACACGGCCCGTCGGGCACCGGACGATTTCCGGCCAACTTGTTGACGCGGTCCTGACAGGTCCCCGTCATTCCTGTCAGTCTCTCCCCGGTCCTTCGCACCACCGTTCACCGCTTCACCCGAACGAGTAACGCGTCACAAGTACTTGCTCCACAGCTCTCCTTGCTCCGCCCGGACGGGCTCACCCAAGTCCGCCGGTACCCCCCTCGCATAAGGAGTCTGCGTGAGATCCACGCCCAGCCGTCGTGCCACCGCGACCGGCGCCCTGATCGCTGCCGCCGCCATGCTCACCATCGGTGTGCAGGCCGGTACCGCCTCGGCCGACCCCTTCGCGGCGGCCCCGTCGGCGCTGTCCGCGGGCAAGCCCAACCCCGGCAAGCTGCCGGCCGACCTCTCCCCCAACGAGCGCGCCGCGCTCATCAAGGCGGCGGACGCGGACAAGGCCGCCACGGCCAAGTCCCTCGGCCTCGGCGCCCAGGAGAAGCTGGTCGTCCGCGACGTCGTCCAGGACCGCGACGGCACCACCCACACGCGCTACGAGCGCACCTACGCCGGACTCCCCGTCCTCGGCGGTGACCTGATCGTCGCCGAGACCAAGGCCGGTGCCCCCGCCGGGGTCATCAAGTCCAACCGCGCCACGCTCGCGGGCGTCGACCTCGCCGCCACCCTCGCCCCGGCCGCCGCCGAGAAGCAGGCCGTCGGCCTCGCCGCCGCGGAGGGCTCGAAGAAGGCCGCCGCCGACCGCGCCCCGCGCAAGGTCGTGTGGATGGCCCAGGGCGCGCCCGTCCTCGCGTACGAGACCGTCGTCGGCGGCCTCCAGCACGACGGCACCCCGAACGAGCTGCACGTCGTGACGGACGCGAAGTCCGGCGCGAAGCTCTACGAGTGGCAGGCCATCGAGACCGGCGTCGGCAACACGCAGTACAGCGGCCAGGTGACCCTCGGCACCGCGCCCTCCTACTCGCTGACCGACACCACCCGCGGCAACCACAAGACGTACGACCTCAACGGCGGTACGTCGGGCACCGGGACGCTGTTCACCAACACCACGGACACGTGGGGCAACGGCACCACGTCCAACCGGGCCACCGCGGGCGCCGACGCGCACTACGGCGCCGCGCTCACGTGGGACTACTACAAGAACGTGCACGGCCGCACCGGCATCAAGGGTGACGGCGTCGGCGCGTACTCCCGCGTCCACTACGGCAACGCCTACGTGAACGCGTTCTGGTCCGACTCCTGCTTCTGCATGACCTACGGCGACGGCACGAACAACGCCAAGCCGCTCACGTCCATCGACGTGGCCGCGCACGAGATGACGCACGGCGTCACCTCCAACACGGCCGGCCTGGTCTACAGCGGCGAGTCCGGCGGCCTCAACGAGGCCACCTCGGACATCTTCGCGGCGGCGGTCGAGTTCTACGCCAACAACGCCAGCGACCCGGGCGACTACCTCGTCGGCGAGAAGATCGACATCCGCGGCAACGGCACCCCGCTGCGCTACATGGACAAGCCGAGCAAGGACGGCTCGTCCAAGGACGCCTGGTACTCGGGCATCGGTTCGATCGACGTCCACTACTCCTCGGGCCCGGCGAACCACTTCTTCTACCTGCTCTCCGAGGGCAGCGGCGCCAAGACCGTCAACGGCGTGAACTACGACTCGCCGACCTCCGACGGCCTGCCGGTCACCGGCATCGGCATCGACAAGGCCCGGCTGATCTGGTTCAAGGCGCTCACCACCAAGTTCGGCTCCTCGACCAACTACGCCGGCGCCCGCACGGGTGCCGTCGCGGCGGCCACCGAGCTGTACGGCGCCGGCAGCCCCGAGGTCAAGGCCGTGGAGGACTCCTTCGCCGCCATCAACGTGGGTCCGCGCTCCGGTGGCGGCACCCCGCCCACCGGCACCTCCTTCGAGAACACGGCCGACGTCGCCATCCCGGACGCCGGCGCCGCGGTCACCTCGACGGTCAACGTCACCGGCATCACCGGCAACGCGCCGAGCAACCTCTCCGTCGGCGTGGACATCGTCCACACCTGGATCGGTGACCTCGTCGTCGACCTGATCGCCCCCGACGGCTCGGTCTACAACCTGCACAACCGGACCGGCAGCAGCGCGGACAACATCCAGCAGACCTACACCGTGAACGCCTCCTCCGAGGTCGCCAACGGTGCCTGGAAGCTCCGCGTCCAGGACAAGGCCGGGTCGGACACCGGCTACATCAACAGCTTCAAGCTGACCTTCCCGTAAGCCTCACGGCACGGGAGCGGGCGCCCGGAGGGAAGCTTCCCTCCGGGCGCCCGCGCGTCTGCATACCCTGGACCGCATGATCAGGGTGCTGCTGGCCGACGACGAGACGATGATCAGAGCCGGGGTGCGGGCCATCCTCGCCTCCGACCCGGGGATCGAGGTGGTCGCCGAGGCCGGCGACGGCCACGAGGCCGTCGAGCTCGCCCGCGAGCACCGGCCCGACGTCGTCCTCCTCGACATCCGGATGCCCCGGCTCGACGGACTCGGCGCCGCCGAGGAACTGCGCGGGGTCCTGCCGGACGCGGCCGTCGTCATGCTCACCACCTTCTCCGAGGACGCCTTCATCGCCCGCGCCCTCGGCTGCGGCGTCAGCGGCTTCCTGCTCAAGTCCGGGGACCCGCGCGAGCTGATCGCCGGGGTCCGGGCCGTCGCCGGGGGCGGCGCCGCCCTCTCCCCCACCGTCGCCCGCCGGGTCATCGACACCCTCGGCGGCGAGCGGTTCACCCGCGCGGCCGAGGCACGGACCCGCCTGGAGCCGCTCACCGGCCGGGAGCGGGAGGTCGTGGCCCTCCTCGGCGCGGGCCTCTCCAACCAGGAGATCGCCGAACGGCTGTACGTCGTCGAGGGCACCGTCAAGGCGCACGTGAGCGCCGTCCTCGGCCGGCTCGGCCTGCGCAACCGGGTGCAGCTCGCGGTCCTCGCGTACGAGGCGGGGCTGGTCCCCGATGCCTGAGCCGCGCCGCGGGGCCGCCCGGGAACGCCTCTTCGACCTGGTCCTGTGGCTGCTGCTGTGCGTGCCGGTGCTGCTGAAGTCCGACCCGAACGACGGCGGCAGCTGGCCCCTGGTCGCCATCGGCGTCGTGGTCCTCGCCGGCTGTGTCGCGGTGAGCCGCAGATGGCCACTGCTCGCACTCGGCGTCACGGTCGCGGCGAGCCTGCCGGCCTCCCTTGAGCTGTTCACCCCCTCGTACAGCCTGGCCCTGATCGCCTTCGGCTACCTCGCGGGACGGCGGCAGGAGCACACCCGGGCGGCGCTGTGGCTGTTCGGCGCGGTCGCGGCCGTCGGTCTCCTCCTGACCCGCCTCACCCACACCTCGCTGGGGCAGTGGTTCACCCTGCTGCTCGCCCTCGCGCTGGCCGTCGTGGCGCCCTGGCTGATCGGCCGGTACGTGCGGCAGTACGACCGCCTCGTCCGGAGCGGCTGGGAGCTGGCGGACCGGATGGAACGGGAGCAGGCCGCCGTCGCCGACCGGGAGCGGCTGCGCGAGCGGTCCCGGATCGCGGGCGACATGCACGACTCCCTCGGCCACGACCTGGCCCTGATCGCGATCCGGGCGGGTGCCCTGGAGGTCTCGCCGGAGCTCGGACCCGCCCAGCAGCGGGCGGCGGGCGAGCTGCGCGGGGCGGCGGCGGACGCCACGGCCCGGCTGCGGGACATCATCGGCGTGCTCCGCGAGGAGGACGCGGGGGCGCCCACCACCCCGCCCGGCGAGACGGTGGAGGAGCTGGCCGCCCGCGCCCGCGCCTCGGGCCTGGCGGTCACCCTCGCCACGACCCCGGTCCCCACCCTGCCGGGGATGTCGGGGCTCGCGCTGCACCGGATCGTGCAGGAGGGCCTGACCAACGCGGCCAAGCACGCGCCGGGCGCGGCCGTCACGGTCACCGTCACCCCGAATCCGACGTACGTCCGGGTCAGGGTGGTCAGCGGGCCCGGCAGGGAACAGGGCGGCGGGGGTACGGACACGGGCGCGGCTGCCGGTACGGGTACGGGCGCCGGGCCCGACGGGCAGGAGCGGATCTCCGGCCACCGCCCCGAACCCGGTTCCGGACCCGGCCCCGACTCCGATTCCGGCGGCACCGGGCTCGTCGGTCTCGGCGAGCGGGTCCGGCTTGCCGGCGGCACGCTCACCCACCGGGCCACCCCGGACGGCGGCTTCGCCCTGGAGGCGGAGCTGCCCAGGAAGCCCCCCGCCCCGCTGCCCACCGCGCCCACCTCGGCCCGGGAGCTGGACCGGGCCCGCCGCGAGGTGCGCAAGGGCCTCGCGCGGGCGATCTGGATCCCGCTCGCGCTGCTCGCCGCGCTGGGCCTGCTGATGGCCGGGGTGGCGCTGTGGACGCAGTACCAGTCGTATCTGGAGCCGGAGGACTACGCGAAGCTGCGGGTCGGGATGAGCCTGGCGCAGATCTCCGAGGCCTCCGACGACCTGCCCGACCACCCGCTCGGACATCCCCCGCACGGGGTGCCGCCCGAACCGGCCGGCATGCACGAGTGCCGGTACTACCGGGCCTCGATGCTCGCGGCGATCCCGGTGTACCGGCTGTGCTTCGTCGACGGGCACCTCGCCGACAAGGCCGAGGTGCCGTGACCGCCGCCGGCGGCTACCGCAGCAGCACCCCCGCCCCCGCCCCCGTCGTCTCCTCCGGCAGTGCCATCAGGCCCAGTTCCGCCGGGTGGGCGAGGAGCGGATGGGCGGGGCGGACCCGGACCGTGCAGCCGAAGGTGCCGGTGCGGTCGAGTTCCAGGGTTCCCGCGTACGGCTGACGGCCCTCCAGGTCCGGGCCGCCCGCCGGCTTCAGCGGGACGGCACGGCTGTCGGCGAGGGTGTCGTCGGCGTCGACCCGGCCGGTGACGGCCTGCACCTCGACGTCCTCGGGGCCGAGCCCGCCGAGGGCCACCCGGACCCGGACGATCGGGGTCGCCCCGAGATCCGCGTCGGCCAGGTCGTCGGCGAGCCCGTCGCCGACCTCGACGTGGTCGACGGTCACCTTGGGCCAGGCGTCCCTGACCCGGGCCTTCCAGGCGGCGAGGTCGCGCGCCCGCTCCGGGGTGAGGGCCCGCCGGGCGCCGGCGGCGGGCACGTACAGCCGCTCGACGTACTCGCGGACCATCCGGTCGGCGAGCACCTTCGGGCCGAGGTCGGTGAGGGTGCGCCGGACCATGGCCGTCCAGCCGGCCGGGACGCCGTCGGCGCCCCGGTCGTAGAAGCGGGGGGCGACCCGGCGCTCGATCAGCTCGTACAGCGCGGCGGCCTCCAGGTCGTCGCGCCGGTCCTCGTCGGCGGCGGCGGCCCCGTCGGCGGTGGGGATCGCCCAGCCGAAGTCGGGCTCGAACCACTCGTCCCACCAGCCGTCGAGGACGGAGAGGTTGAGGCAGCCGTTGAGGGCGGCCTTCATGCCGCTGGTGCCGCAGGCCTCCAGGGGGCGCAGCGGGTTGTTGAGCCAGACGTCGCAGCCGGGGTAGAGGCCGCGGGCCATCTCCATGCCGTAGTCGGGCAGGAAGACGATCCGGTGCCGGACCCGGGGGTCGTCGGCGAACCGGACGAGTTCCTGCACGAGCCGCTTCCCGCCGTCGTCGGCGGGGTGGGCCTTGCCCGCGACGACGAGCTGCACGGGCCGCTCGGGGTGGAGGAGGAGGGTCCGCAGCCGGTCCTTGTCGCGGAGCATCAGGGTGAGCCGCTTGTACGAGGGGACCCGGCGGGCGAAGCCGATGGTGAGCACGTCGGGGTCGAGGACGGAGTCGGTCCAGCCGAGTTCGGCGGCTGCGGCCCCGCGCTGCCGCCAGGAGGCCCGCAGCCTCTCCCGTACATCGGTCACGAGCCGTTCGCGGAGGGTGCGGCGCAGGGCCCACAGCTCCCGGTCGGCGGGGTCGGGTCCGAGTTCGCCGACCTCGGGGGCGGCCCAGGTGGGGGCGTGGACGCCGTTGGTGATGGAGGTGATCGGCACCTCGTCGGCGTCGAAGCCCGGCCAGAGCCCGGCGAACATGGACCGGCTGACGGCGCCGTGGAGGGTGGAGACGCCGTTGGCGCGCTGGGCGAGGCGCAGGCCCATGGCGGCCATGTTGAAGACGCCGGGCTCGCCGCCGAGGGGGGTCTCTTCGCCGAGGGCGAGGACCCGTCCGGTGTCGACGCCGGGGAGGGCGCCGTCCTCGCCGAGGTGGCGGGCGACGAGGCTCCGGTCGAAGCGGTCGATGCCGGCCGCGACGGGGGTGTGGGTGGTGAAGACGGTGCCGGCCCGGACGGTCTCCAGGGCTCCGTCGAAGTCGAGGCCCTCGCCCTGGAGTTCGCGGATGCGTTCGAGGCCGAGGAAGCCGGCGTGGCCCTCGTTGGTGTGGAAGACCTCGGGGGCGGGAGTGCCTGTGAGACGGCAGTACGTGCGGACGGCGCGGACGCCGCCGATGCCGAGCAGCATCTCCTGGAGCAGCCGGTGCTCGCTGCCGCCGCCGTACAGCCGGTCGGTGACGCCGCGTTCGCCGGGGGCGTTCTCCTCGACGTCGGAGTCGAGCATCAGGAGGGGCACCCGGCCGACCCGGGCGATCCACAGATGGGCGTGGAGGCTCCGCCCGCCGGGCAGCGCCAGGGTGATCCGGGCGGGGGCGCCGTCGGCCTCGCGGAGCAGGGCGACGGGCAGCTCGCCGGGATCGAGGACGGGGTACTGCTCCTGCTGCCAGCCGTCGCGGCCGAGGGACTGGCGGAAGTAGCCGTGCCGGTAGAGCAGGCCGACGCCGATCAGCGGGACGCCGAGGTCGCTGGCGGCCTTGAGGTGGTCGCCGGCGAGGATGCCGAGGCCGCCGGAGTACTGGGGCAGGGCGGCGGCGACACCGAACTCGGGCGAGAAGTAGGCGACGGCGGCGGGCGCGTCGCCGGACCGGTCCTGGTACCAGCGGGGGGCGTGCAGATAGGTGTCGAGGTCCTCGGCTGCGGCCCGCAGCCGGGTCAGGAACTCCTGGTCGGCGGCGAGCGCGGCGAGCCGGGGGGCTTCGAGGGCGCCGAGGACCCGGACGGGGTCGGCTCCGGCCGGCCCCTCGGGGGCGAGGGAGTCGAAGAGCGCCCGGGTGGGCTGGTGCCAGGACCAGCGCAGGTTGTGCGCGAGGTCGGCGAGGGGTCGGAGGGTGTCGGGGAGGACGGGACGCACGGTGAATCGACGGATTGCCTTCACGTCGTCCACCTTCGCAGGCGAGTACGGAGCGGAGCGGGCGCACCACGCTGTGCGTCCGGCGTGCCGCTCCGACTGCCGGGGTGGCGCGCCGGCGGGCCGGGGCGCCTCAGCCGATGGCGGGGAGGGGCACCTCGTACGGGGAGCCCTGGTTGACGGTGGTCGGGTCGAAGGCGCCGGTGGCGGCGTACCGGCAGGCGATGGCGGCGAGTTCCTCGGCGGGGATGACCTCGTGGATGTCGGTGAAGCCGTGCGGGGCGCGGGCGTGGGCGAGGTTGATGACGACCTCGGGGCCGAACTCGCGGTTGGCCCGCTGGAGGGCGGTGGTGACGGGGCGGCGGGCGCGTTCGTACGCGGCGAGGCCCTCGGCGGGGTCGGCGGGGTGCAGGGCGAGCGCGTGGGCGAGGGCGCGGGCGTCGACGATGGACTGGGTCGCGCCGTTGGAGCCGATGGGGTACATGGCGTGGGCGGCGTCGCCGACGAGGGTGGTGCGGCCGTGGGTCCAGCGGTCCAGGGGTTCGCGGTCGACCATCGGGTACACATGGGCGGAGTCGGCGGCGCGCAGCAGGGCGGGGACGCTGACGCCGTCGAACTCCCAGCCCTCGTAGAACGGCAGGAAGGCCTCGACGGGGACGGGCCGGTTCCAGTCGCCGAGCAGCCGTTCGTCGCCCTCGGCCGCCCCGGCCGCGTCCGGGTCTCCGGCTCCGCGCGGGTCCGCCGCCGTGCCGGTGCCGGCCGCGGGGCGGGCGAGCGCCCAGTTCACCAGGACCTCCCCGCCGGGTCCCGTCGGCCGGCTCATCGGGTACACGACGGCCTTCTGCCGGTCGTCGCCCGCGATGAACATGGCCGGGCCGACCGTCCGCGCCGGCACCCGGGACACCCCCCGCCAGATCAGCGTCCCGTTCCACGGCGGGGCGCCCTCCGCCGGGTGTAGCGCGGCCCGTACCGCCGAGCGGATGCCGTCCGCGCCGACGAGGACGTCCGCTTCGAGGGAGGCCCGGCCGTGCACGGACCCCGCCCGGTGCTCCAGGCGCAGCCGGGGCCGCCCGCCCGGCAGCGGGTCCACACCGCACACCCGGACCCCGGTGACCAGGGCGGCCTGCCCGAGCCTGGCCCGTACCGCACCGGCGAGGACCTGCTGGAGGTGGCCGCGGTGGACCGACAGCTGCGGCCAGCGGTAGCCGGCGCCGAGCCCGCGCGGCTCGCGGGATATCAGCCCGCCCGAGCGGTGGTAGTAGCGCAGCTCGCGGGTGCGCAGGGCGCCCGCTTCGAGGGCGTCGAGCAGGCCGAGGGCGTCGAGTTCGCGGACCGCGTTCGGCATCAGGTTGAGTCCGGCGCCGACCGGGCGGATCGCGGGCGCGGCCTCGACGACGGTGACCCGTTCGAACCCGGCGGCGTGCAGGGCGAGGGCGGTGGTGAGGCCGGCGATGCCGCCGCCGGCGATCACGATGTGCGGTCCCTGCCGGCCGTATCCGTGGGCGGAGCGGTACGGGGACGGGGAGGGCGTGTGCGGGAACATCTCGACTGCTCCTTCGCGCCGCTAGGCGGCGGACGGCCCGACAGGGGCACCGGCGGGACGGCGCCGCACGGTCGCGCGGCGCACCATGGTCTCGTTCTCCCTGGTCAGATCCAGGATCGAGCGCAGCAGCGCGACCGGAGCCCCGCCGCTGCCCTCCTCGTACAGGCGCACGTCCTCGCGGTACGCCTTGCGGGCGATGCCGAGGTGCCGGGCGCGGAAGGTCTTCAGGAGGCGCAGCACCCGGCCGAGGGCCTGCGCCGAGGCGGTGAGCGCGGGTGGCAGCGGGTCCGCGCCCTCCCGGCCGACGGCGGCGGACAGTCTGCTCACCGCCGACACGCCGCCGCGGTGGCGGGCGTGGAAGGCGCGCCAGGCGGGCAGCGCGTACGGCAGGGACTCGGCGAGGAAGGCGTCGTAGGCGGGGTCGGGGCGGTCGCACTGCCAGAGCGTCAGGTCGACCAGCCAGAGCGGGACCTGGGCGGCGGCCGGGCCGAGGTAGGGGCGGCCGGCCACGTCGACCTCCTCGAAGTACGGGCGCAGGGTGAGCGCGAAGTACTCGGGCGGTACGTGGGCGACGGTGAGGTCGATGGAGTCGACCATCGTCCGCACATGCCGGCCCACCCGGTCGAGGGTGGTGGCGAACGCGGGGTCGTACGGATCGAGGCGGGCGATCCGGCCGCAGTCGTCGAGGGCGGCGACCAGGCCGGGGAACACCATCCGTACGGCCTCCTGGAGGCGGGCCTCGGTGGGGTGGCCGGTGTACGAGCGGCGGCGCGGGCCCGGCGGGTTCCACGTCGTGTAGTGGTGGACGGTGTCCCGGGGGATCATGTCGGTGCGGTGGCCGAGGAGTTCGAGGACGGGCAGCGCCTGCGGCACGGCGGCGAGGGGCTGTACGCCGTGACGTTTCAGCGAGCCGAGCAGGATGCCGAGGTCGCGCATCGCGGCGAGCGCGTCGGTGACGCTCCACCGCGCGGCCCGGCCGGGGTCCGGCAGGAGGGTGCGCAGGGCGGCGGCCAGGGCGGCCGTGTCGGCGTCCGCGTTCATGGCGGGGACCGCGGCGAGCAGGGCGTCGGCGCCGAGCGGGTCGGCGGCGCGTATGTCCTCGGTCGTGCGGGGCGAATCGCCGAGCGGCACTGCGGGGCTCCTCTCCTTCGGGGGCTCGGTTCGCCGGGGGTGCGCGGCTCACCCGCCGGTGGTGGGCGGTGTTCTGGTGGGGCGGGCGGGGTCGGCGGGGCGGGTCAGCGCGGGCCGGGTGTGCGCGGGTCCGGTGTCCGGGAGTCCGGGGCGGGTGCCGGGTCGGCCCCGGCCGCCGGTTCTCCCCGGTGGAGCCGTACGGAGAGGAGGGCGGCGACGGCGGCGAGCGCGGCGCCCGTGAGCAGGGCGGCGCGGTGGCCGGCGGTCTCGGCGACCGCCGGCCACCGCGAGGCGTCCACGGCCCCGGTGCGGCCGGCGGCGACGGCCACCAGGACGGCGAGGCCGAGGACGGAGCCGAACTGCTGGCTGGTGTTGACGAGTCCGGAGGCGAGTCCGGTCTCCCCGGGCGCGGCCTCGGCGGTGGCGGCCACGTTGGTGGTGACCACGACCAGCGGCAGGGCGGCGCCGAGGAGGAGGCTGGGGGCGAGGACCGTGTGCGCGAAGGTGCCGTCCGCCCGGAGGGCGAGGGCCAGCCACAGGGTTCCGGCGCAGAGGAGGACGAAGCCCAGCGTCGTGGTCCGGGGCAGTCCGAGCCGGAAGATGATCCGGCCGGTCTGCGGGGCGACCGCGACGACGACCAGCGAGAGCGGCAGCAGGCCGAGGCCGCCGCCCAGCGGCGCGTACCCGATGACGCTCTGCAGGTGCAGGCTGACCAGGAAGAACATCGGGAACAGCGTCATCTGGGCGAGCGCCGCGAGGAGGTTGGCGAGCCCGAGCGCGGGGCGGCCGAGGACCGCCGGGGGGACCAGCGGGGCGGCGGCCCGGGTCTCGACGGCGGCGAAGGCGAGGAGCAGCGCGAGGCCCGCGCCCCCGGTGGTGAGGGTCCGGGCGGAGAGCCATCCGGCCCCGGCGGCGCCGACGAGCGCGTAGGCGACGAGCCCGAGTCCGGCGGTGCCGGTGAAGGCCCCGGCGAGGTCGAAGCCGCCCCGGTGGTGCCGTCCGGAGCGGTCGGCGCTGCCCGTACGGCCGTCCAGGACCCGGAGCGCGAGCGCGCCGAGGGCGGCCGCGAGGAGGACGTTCAGCCAGAAGGTGGCGCGCCAGCCGAGGAGGTCGGTGAGGACGCCCCCGCAGACCGTGCCGAGGACTCCGCCGAGGCCGCCCATCGCGGCGAACGCGCCGAGCGCCCGGTGCCGGGCGGGGCCGTCGGGGAAGAGCAGGAGGAGCAGGGCGAAGGCCGAGGCGGCGGCGAGGGCGGCGCCGGCGCCCTGGGCGGCGCGGGCGGCGACGAGCGCGGCGGCGCCGGGGGCGAGCCCGCCCGTGGCGGAGGCGACGGCGAGGAGGACGAGTCCGGCGAGCAGGACCCGCCGGTGGCCGAGGAGGTCGGCGACCCGGCCGCCGAGGAGGAGGAGTCCGCCGAAGGTGATGAGGTAGGCGTTGGCGACCCAGGAGAGTCCGGTGGGGCCGGAGCCGAGGTCCGCGCCGATCGAGGGCAGGGCGACGTTGACGATCGCGGTGTCGGTGATCAGCAGCAGCTGGGTGGCGGCGAGCAGGGCGAGGGCCCCGCGCCGGGGCCCTGGTGGTGCGGTCACCGGGTCGTCCCCAGGCCGTACCCGTCGAGGCAGTCCTGTGCGAGGCGCTCGCACTCCTCGGCGGAACCGGCCCAGGTCTGCATCGTCAGATAGACGTGCGGGGCGCCGTGGTAGAAGCGCTCGTACTGCTCGTGGCGGCCGGCGAACTCGGAACCGAGCGCGTCCCAGGCGAGCTTGAGGAGTTTGATCCGGTCCTCGGCGGGGTGGCCGGGGGCGCCGAAGTAGCGGCGGACCAGCGGTCCGAGTTCGGGATGCAGCAGGTCCCGGCCGCTCGCCGGCAGCTGGACCAGGGCGCCCCCGGCGAGGAGCCTGATGTCCTGGAGGGCGCGCGGGTAGAGCTCGCCGGCCATGATCCGCTGGGCGAAGGAGATCTCCTGCCCGGGGCGGACGCCGCCGCGGCCCCCGTCGACCTGCTCGTAGGAGGCCTCCGCGGCGAGCACGAACGCCTTGGCCTGGGCGACCATCCCGAGGAGCCGGCCGACGGCCTGGGTGACGGGCGGCAGTTCCGCGGTGCCGTTGGAGCGGGTGAGGAGGATCGCGAGCCCGGTGAGGAACTCCAGCTTGGTCCAGAAGCGGGTGGCGGACTGGTGGACGAGGTTCGGGTAGGCGGGGGTGCGCCACCAGATGGCGCCGGTGGTGGCCGGGTCCCGGTAGGTGAGGACCCGTTCCCAGGGCACGAAGACGTCCTCGCAGACCAGCATCGCGTCGTTCTCGTCGTACCGGGAGGACAGCGGCTGGTCGAAGACGGACCGGGAGCGTTCCTCGTAGGAGGTGCGGGAGACCAGCTTGAGGCCGGGGGCGTCCGGCCGTACGGAGAAGGTGACGGCGTGCTCGGTGTCCCCGTCGGCGAGCGGTTCGATGGTGCCGACGAGGATCTCGTCGGCGAAGACGGCTCCGGTGCCGACGGTCTTGGCGCCGCGGACGACGATCCCGCCGTCCCGCTCGGCGACGACCCGCAGGGTGAGGTCGTCCTCGCCGTGCCCCGGGGCCGGGTTGGTGAGGGTGAAGGCGGTGTGCAGGTCGCCTTCGGCCAGCTGGCGGTGGAGGGCGAGGGCGTGCTCGGCTCCGTCGAAGGACTCCCCGGTGAAGACGTCGGGGGCGGCGGCGAACCCGGCCACGCCCGCGGCCATGTAGTCGGGGGTGCGGCCGAGGAAGCCGTATCCGGCGCGGGCGGTGGTCCGGAAGGCGCGGCGGCGGGCGACGAGGTCCTCGTACGAGCGGGGCACGGCGTAGGGGCGGCGCACCCCGCCCCGGACGAGGACGGGGCGGTGCACGGGGTCGTCGGCGAGGTCGTAGAGCCCGGCGAAGGAGGCCGCGGTGGCGCGGAAGGCGGGGTGGGTGGTGACGTCCTCGACCCGCTGCCCGTCGAGCCAGATCTCGCGCCCGTCGCGCAGCCCCTCCAGATACTCCTGCCCGGACCTCGTCACCGGTGTGTCGCCTCTCCTCGGATGTCACGGCTCTGCCGGACCCGAGCCTTTCCGGCACGGTCCGCCCCGGCAATGAACGTCCGTCCAGGGCTCCTTAAGAACCGTCCAGCCGCCCCGCGAAGATGTCAGGTCGGGCCGCGGCGGGGGCCGTTCAGGCCGCCCGGACGACTCCCGCGCGGTACTCCCCCGGGGTCACCCCGAACCATTTGCGGAAGGCGAGGTGGAAGCCGACGGCGCTCTGGTAGCCGACGCGGGCGGGCACGGCGGACTGCGGCAGCGAGGTCTCCCCGAGGAGCCGGCCGGCCTCCTGCATCCGGCGGGCGGAGAGGTGGCGGGCCGGTGACTCGCCGACCAGTTCGCGGAAGGCGGCGGTGAACGCGGAGCGGGACATGCCGACCTCCCGGGCGAGGGAGTCGATGGTCCACGGTTCGGCGAACCGGGTCGCCATCATGACGACGGCCCGGCTGATCCCGGGGTGTCCGAGCAGCGGCAGGGAGGCCGGGCTGTCGGCGAGTTCGCGGAGCAGCGGACGCAGGGCGAGGACGAGGGCCATCTCGAAGGCGCGCAGGGTGATGAGCCGGTCGCCGGGCCCGACGGGCCGGTCGGGGGCGGCGAGCAGCCGGAGGGTGTCGCGGAGCAGGGGTTCGCGGTCGACCTGGGCGCGGTCGAGGACGAGTGCCCAGGGCAGCGAGGTGTAGAGGCCGGTGGCGGCGCTGGCGTCGTAGTGGAGTCCGGCGCAGAGCAGCCGGCTCTCGGGGCCGGTGCCGTCGATGACGATCTCGCCCGAGGTGCCGGGCCTGCGCTCGGGCAGGACGGCCTTGAGCGGGAGGCCCTGGCGTTCGGGGCGGTCGGAGAGGCGGTGCGCGGTGCCGGTGGGGAAGACGACGAGGTCGCCGGCGTGCAGGGCGACGGGGGGTTCGTCGGCGGTGGTGATCCAGCAGTCGCCCTCGACGACGTAGTGGAGGACGGCGCAGCTGCGTTCGTCGTCCCCTTCGATGGCCCAGGGGGCTCGGACGTGCCAGCGGCTGTCGAAGACGCCGGTGAGCCTGAGAGGTTTGAGGAGTTCGCTCAGCAGGTCGTCGTGCCCGCCCTGGTCGAGTCGGTCGTGCCGGTCGGTTCCCACGGATTCCATGGACGATCCTTCAACTTCCGCCCCGGTTTGTTAATTGAACGGCCGAAGCCGCCGCGGCGAGCCTGGATGACGCCGGCACGGCAACGGCGGAAGTCTATCGAAGGGCCTCAGAGACACATGTCCAGTGAGATTCCGATGAGGGTGGCGGTCGTGGGGGCGACCGGGTTCCAGGGCGGTGCGGTGGCCCGTCTCCTCGCCGAACGGCACCACCGGGTGCGGACCCTGACCCGGCGTCCCGAGGCCGACCGGCCGCCCCTGCCGGGGGCCTTCTTCCTCGGCGGCGATCTGGGGCGGCCGGACGACGTGCGGCGGCTCTTCGAGGGGACGACGCACGCGTTCGTCACGATGCCGCTGGTGTACGAGGCCGAGCGGGTGGAGGCGTACGCCCGGCACATCGGGGAGGCGGCCCGTGAGGCGGGGACGGTCCGGCTGGTGCTCAACACCAACACCCGGATTCCGCTGGGTCCGACGGATGTCGCCGCGTTCGAGACGCGGCGGCTGGCGGAGCGGGTGCTGCGGGAGAGCGGGGTGCCGCTGGTGGTGATCCGGCCGCCGGTGTACCTGGACAACCTGTTCTCGCCGTGGAACGGCCCGTCGCTGGTCGACGAGGGGGTCCTCGCGTATCCGCTGCCGGAGTCCACGCGGACGGCGTGGCTCTCGCACCGGGGTCTGGCGCTGGCGGCGCTCTCGGCGCTGACCCGGGAGGGCCTGGAGGGGCGGACCTTCGACATCGGCGGGGAGCGTGCGCTGACGGGCGGGCAGCTGGCGGCGGCGTTCGGCCGGGGTCTGGGGCGGTCGGTGCGGTACGAGGAGCTGGATCCGGCCGTGTTCGAGCGGGGGCTCGGCCGGCTGCTCGGCCCGGATACGGCGGCCGGGGTCGCGGGGATCTACCACTACATGGCGAGCGGCGCCGATCCGCTGCTGATGGCGGACGACGACGGGGTGTCGACGGAGGTCCTCGCGCTCGAACCGGCCCCGGTGGAGGAGTGGGTGGCCCGCCAGCCGTGGCAGGTGTGGGCCTCGGGGGCGGACGAGGCGGACGAGGCGGACGGGACCCCGCACCGCTGAGCGGCCGGTCCGAAGCACCGCCGACCACCGGAGACGGCTCCGCCCGACAAGGGCGGGGCCGTTTCTTTGTCCGGGTCCGGTGCTTGCCCGCGTCCTTACGCCCCAGTAGCCCTGGTAGTTAACAAACCTCCGGGATTGCCCACCCGAGGAGCGTGGGAAGGCTCCTCCCCGGAAACCCCCGAACCCGTCTCCCCTCGACCTCCGTTCATCCATGATCGTCCCGTTTCATCCCTCTGTGCCCGCCATCCGGGTGAACGCGGACAGGAGCGGCCATGCCCGCGACCCGCCGGCCGTCGACGGAGCTAGAAAGAGCGCACCACCACCCGCACCCCCGTAACCCGTCAGGTGATGCTGTGAATCCGCTCATGGGACGCATTCCCGTACTGGACGTACGCCCGCTGGTCGACTGCGGCCGGCGCCCCGCCAAAGCGGTGGCCGGAGAGTCCTTCGAGGTGACGGCGACCGTGTTCCGCGAGGGCCACGACGCGGTCGCCGCCAATGTCGTACTGCGCGGCCCCTCGGGCCGCCCCGGCCCCTGGACGCCGATGCGCGAACTGGCCGAGGGCACCGACCGATGGGGCGCCGAGGTCACTCCGGACGTCGAGGGCCTCTGGACGTACACCGTCGAGGCGTGGAGCGACCCGGTGGCCACCTGGCGCCACACGGCGAAGATCAAGATCCCGGCCGGGATCGACTCCGAACTGGTCCTCGCCGAGGGGGCCGAGCTGCACGAGCGGGCCGCGAAGGGCGTCCCGAAGAAGGGCGGCGGGCGGGAGGCCGTGCTCGCGGCGGCGGACGCCATGCGCGACACCGCACGCCCGGCGGCGGTCCGGCTCGCGGCGGCGCTCAGCCCCCGGGTGGCCGAGGCCCTCGACCGGCACCCCCTGCGCGAACTCCTCTCCTCCTCACCCGCGTTGCCGCTCCAGGTGGAGCGGGAGCGGGCCCTCTTCGGCTCCTGGTACGAGTTCTTCCCGCGCTCGGAGGGCGTGCGGAAGGTCAAGGGGCGTACGGTGCCGGGGAACTTCCGCACCGCCGCCGAGCGCCTTCCGGCGGTGGCGGCGATGGGCTTCGACGTGGTCTATCTGCCGCCGGTGCACCCGATCGGCGAGACCCACCGCAAGGGCCCGAACAACTCCCTGTCGGCGGCGCCGAACGACGTGGGCGTGCCGTGGGCGATCGGCTCGCCCGAGGGCGGGCACGACGCGCTCCACCCGGACCTGGGCACCTTCGAGGACTTCGACGCCTTCGTGGCGCGGGCCCGGGAGCTGCGCCTCGAGATCGCGCTCGACTTCGCGCTCCAGTGCTCCCCGGACCATCCGTGGGTGGAGAAGCATCCGGAGTGGTTCCACCACCGTCCGGACGGTTCGATCGCGTACGCGGAGAACCCGCCGAAGAAGTACCAGGACATCTACCCGATCGCGTTCGACGTCGACATGGACGGGATCGTCGCGGAGACCGTGCGGGTGCTGCGGTTCTGGATGGGCCACGGGGTGCGGATCTTCCGGGTCGACAACCCGCACACCAAGCCGGTGGTGTTCTGGGAGCGGGTGATCGGCGAGATCAACCGGGCGGACCCGGACGTGATCTTCCTGGCGGAGGCGTTCACCCGGCCGGCGATGATGCGGACGCTCGGCGCGGTCGGCTTCCAGCAGTCGTACACGTACTTCACCTGGCGGAACACCAAGGAGGAGCTGACGGAGTACCTGACGGAGCTGTCCGGGGAGACGGCGGCGCAGATGCGGCCGAACTTCTTCGTGAACACCCCGGACATCCTGCACGCCTACCTCCAGGAGGGCGGCCGGCCGGCGTTCGAGGCGCGGGCGGTGCTGGCGGCGACGCTGTCGCCTTCCTGGGGCATGTACGCCGGGTACGAGCTGTGCGAGAACACCCCGCTGCGGGACGGCTGCGAGGAGTACCTCGACTCGGAGAAGTACCAACTGAGGCCGCGCGACTGGGAGTCGCTGGAGCGCTCGGGCGCCACGATCACTCCGCTGATCACCGCCCTGAACCGGATCAGGCGCCGCCATCCGGCGCTCCGCCGACTGCGGAACCTGACCTTCCATGACACCGGCAACGCGCAGGTGATCGCGTACTCGAAGCGCTCGGGTTCGAACATCGTTCTGGTGGTCGTCAACCTCGACCCGCACCACACCCAGGAGGCTTCACTCTCGTTGAACATGCCGGAACTCGGCCTCGACTGGCACGAGACCGTGCCGGTGCGCGACGAGCTCACCGGCGAGACCTATCACTGGGGCAGGGCCAGCTACGTGCGCCTGGAACCGGGTGTCACACCCGCGCACGTCCTCGTCCTGCGACCGTCCCCGCAGACCGGAGGGTCACCCACATCATGACTGTCAACGAGCCCGTCCCCGACACCTTCGAGGACACCCCCGCCAAGGACCGCGACCCCGACTGGTTCAAGCGGGCCGTCTTCTACGAGGTCCTCGTCCGCTCCTTCCAGGACAGCAACGGGGACGGCGTCGGCGACCTGAAGGGCATCACATCCAAACTGGACTACCTCCAGTGGCTGGGCGTGGACTGCCTCTGGCTGCCGCCGTTCTTCAAGTCCCCGCTGCGGGACGGTGGTTACGACGTCGCCGACTACACGTCGGTGCTCCCCGAGTTCGGCGACCTGGCCG
This sequence comes from Streptomyces sp. P9-A4, assembly GCF_036634195.1. Classification (NCBI taxonomy): domain Bacteria; kingdom Bacillati; phylum Actinomycetota; class Actinomycetes; order Kitasatosporales; family Streptomycetaceae; genus Streptomyces; species Streptomyces sp. P9-A4. Next base: position 5,300,707 of record NZ_JAZIFY010000001.1, on the reverse strand, counting down.
ACTTCGTGGAGTTCGTCGACGCGGCCCACCAGCGCGGCATGCGCGTGGTCATCGACTTCGTCATGAACCACACGAGCGACCAGCACGACTGGTTCCAGGAGTCGCGGCGCGACCCGGAGGGCCCGTACGGCGACTACTACGTCTGGGCGGACGACGACAAGCAGTACGCGGACGCCCGGATCATCTTCGTCGACACCGAGTCCTCGAACTGGACCTTCGACCCGGTCCGCAAGCAGTACTACTGGCACCGGTTCTTCTCGCACCAGCCCGACCTCAACTACGAGAACCCGGCGGTGCAGGAGGAGATCCTGTCCGCGCTGAAGTTCTGGCTGGACCTGGGGATCGACGGCTTCCGGCTCGACGCGGTGCCGTACCTGTACCAGCGCGAGGGCACCAACTGCGAGAACCTGCCCGCGACCCACGCCTTTCTCAAGCGGGTCCGCAAGGAGATCGACGACCACTACCCGGACACGGTGCTGCTTGCCGAGGCCAACCAGTGGCCGGAGGACGTCGTCGACTACTTCGGCGACTTCCGCTCGGGCGGCGACGAGTGCCACATGGCCTTCCACTTCCCGGTCATGCCGCGCATCTTCATGGCCGTACGGCGGGAGTCGCGCCACCCGGTCTCGGAAATCCTGGCGAAGACCCCGGAGATCCCGTCCGGCTGTCAGTGGGGCATCTTCCTGCGCAACCACGACGAGCTGACCCTCGAAATGGTCACGGACGAAGAGCGCGACTACATGTACGCCGAGTACGCCAAGGACCCGCGGATGCGGGCCAACATCGGCATCCGGCGCCGGCTCGCCCCGCTCCTCGACAACGACCGCAAGCAGATGGAGCTGTTCACCGCACTGCTCTTCTCGCTGCCCGGCTCGCCGGTGCTGTACTACGGCGACGAGATCGGCATGGGCGACAACATCTGGCTGGGCGACCGCGACGGGGTGCGGACCCCGATGCAGTGGACCCCCGACCGGAACGCGGGCTTCTCCTCCTGCGACCCGGGCCGGCTCACCCTGCCGACCATCATGGACCCGGTCCACGGCTACCAGGTGACCAACGTCGAGGCGGGCATGGCCTCGCCGTCCTCGCTGCTGCACTGGACGAAGCGGATGATCGAGATCCGTAAGCAGAACCGGGCCTTCGGGACGGGGATCTACACGGAACTCCCGGCCTCCAACCCGGCGGTGCTGGCCTTCCTCCGCGAGGACGGCGACGACCTCGTCCTCTGTGTGAACAACTTCTCGCGGTTCGCGCAGCCGACCGAACTCGATCTGCGGCGCTTCGACGGCACCCACCCGGTGGAGCTGATCGGCGGGGTGACGTTCCCGGCCATCGGCCAGCTCCCCTACCTCCTGACCCTTGCGGGTCACGGCTTCTACTGGTTCCGTCTCAAGAAGGGCTGACCGACGGTCGGTTCGGACGCGTCCGAGGCGGGACGGTTTCCTCCGCCCCGCCCCGGGCACCACGCCCCCCACACCTTCCACGTGTCGGTCCAGGTCCGTACGGGCCTTCTTGCCGGACCCGTACGGATCTTCCCCTTCCGACACGTCCCGCACATCCGGACAGCCCCAGCCGCCATCCGGGACACTCTGCGCATTTGAACGCAAACGACAGCCAACTGCGCGCCCCGGGGAAAGGACGCGATGCCATGCCGGAGACCGCATCCACCACCCGGGCCCCGGACGCCCTCCTTCCGTCCCTCGCCCCCCTGCTCCACGAATGGCTGCCACGGCAGCGCTGGTTCGCGGGCAAGGGCCGCCGGGTCACCGGATTCACCCTGGACGCGGCCACCGAGCTGCTCCCCCTGGACGGCACGGGACCCGGCCTCCTCCATCTGCTCGTACGGGTCGAACAGCCGGGCCGCCCGGCCGGGACGCCCGCCGACTGCTACCAACTGCTCCTGGGCGTACGGACCCAGCTGCCGCCCCGCCTCGCCCCCGCCCTGCTCGGGCGGATCCGGCAGGGCCCGCTGGCCGGACGCGCCGTGTACGAGGGGCTGCGCGATCCGCGGCTCGCCGGCCTCCTCTACGAGCGGCTGCGCACCCCGGGCAGGACCGGCCCGCTGCGCTTCCACGCCACGGCCTCACTGCCGCCCGCCCTCGCCCCCCGGATGCTCGACGCCGAGCAGTCGAACTCGTCCCTGGTCTATGGGGATTCGTTCATCCTGAAGATCTTCCGCCGGGTCAGCCCGGGGGCCAACCCCGACCTGGAACTGCCGCTCGCCCTCGCCGGGGCGGGCTGCGCCAGGGTCCCGGCCCCGGTCGCCTGGTTCGAGACGGGGGCGGCCACGCTAGGCGTCCTCCAGCCCTTCCTGCGCGGCTCCCGCGACGGCTGGCGGCTCGCGCTCGACGCGCTCGCCGACGGAAGGGAGTTCGCCGCCGAGGCACGGGCCCTGGGCCGGGCCACGGCCGAGGTCCATCTCGCCCTGGCCGAGGCGCTGCCGACCCGGCGGCTCGCCCGCGCCGAGACCGAGCAGCTCGCGGCGGCGATGGACCGGCGGCTGCACGCCGCCGCGCAGGCCGTCCCGGCGCTCATGCCGTACGTCCCCGGCCTCCGGGCCGTCTTCGAGGCGGCGAGCGGCGCGGACAGCGGGGGTGTGGTGCAGCGCATCCACGGCGATCTGCACCTGGGGCAGACCCTGCGGGGTTCCGACGGCGGCTGGGCCGTCATCGACTTCGAGGGCGAGCCGGCGAAGCCGCTGGACGAGCGGCGGAGCCCGCAGCCCACGGTCCGCGACGTCGCGGGGATGCTCCGCTCCTTCGACTACGCGGCCCGCACCCACCGCCCCTGGAACGCGGACTGGGCGGCGCGCTGCCGGGCCGCGTACTGCACGGGCTACGCGGAGGCGGCCGGGGCCGACCCCCGTACCGATCCCGCTCTCCTGCGCGCCTACGAGACCGACAAGGCGGTGTACGAGGTCGTCTACGAGGCCCGGCACCGGCCGGACTGGCTGCCGGTCCCGATGTCCGCGATCGAGCGCCTGTCGGCCCCCCGATGACCCGCCACGGGCGGGCCGCCGGGGCCCGGCCGCACCCCCGTTCGGACCAGCGCGGGGCGCCCCCCGGCGGCCCCCGCCTGCGGGAACCGCACGCGCCCCCGTTCGGCCGAGTGTCCCGCCCCGGCACCCCACCGTTGCGCATCCGTACCCCCCGTAACCCTCAGGAGGCATCCCGGTGACCGCCCGCCCCGCAGGCAAGTCGGCCCGCAGCACCAAGTCCCCCGCGCCCCGGACGGCGCCACCGCTCGACCCGGGCGACCGGGCCCGGCTGCTCGCCGGGGAGCACCACGATCCGCACGGTGCGCTCGGCGCGCATCCGGTGCGGGGCGGGGTGGCGGTCCGGGTACTGCGCCCGTGGGCGAAGGAGGTGGCCCTCCTCACCAAGGGCCGGCGCGTCCCGCTCACGGACGACGGCGACGGGTTCTTCTCCACGCTGCTCCCGCTGCTGCGCAAGGTCCCCGCGTACGAGCTGCGGGTCCGCTACGACGGGCCGGACGAGCTCGCCGCGCACGACCCGTACCGCTTCCTGCCGTCCCTCGGGGAGCTGGACCTGCATCTGATCGGGGAGGGCCGGCACGAGGAGCTGTGGACGGCCCTCGGCTCCCGCGTCATGACCCACGAGGGGGTGACCGGCACGCGGTTCGCGGTGTGGGCGCCGAACGCGCGGGGGGTGCGGGTCACCGGTGACTTCACGCACTGGGACGGCACCGGGCTGCCGATGCGCTCGCTGGGCTCGACGGGCGTGTGGGAGCTGTTCGTGCCGGGGATCGGCGAGGGCGCGCTGTACAAGTACGACATCACCCGGCCGGACGGTACGCACACGGTGCGCGCGGACCCGATGGCCCGGCGCACGGAGTGCCCGCCGAACACCGCGTCGATCGTCACCGAGTCGCACTACAGCTGGGACGACGCGGAGTGGATGGCGCGGCGCGGGGCGCGTCCGCACCACGAGGCGCCGCTGAGCGTCTACGAGGTCCATCTGCCGTCCTGGCGGCCGGGACTGACGTACCGCCAGCTGGCCGAGCAGCTGCCCGCGTACGTCCGGGACCTGGGCTTCACCCATGTGGAGCTGATGCCGGTCACCGAGCATCCCTTCGGCGGTTCGTGGGGCTACCAGGTCACCGGTTTCTACGCGCCGACGGCCCGGATGGGCACCCCGGACGACTTCAGGTTCCTGGTGGACGCGCTGCACGCGGCGGGGATCGGGGTCCTGATGGACTGGGTGCCCGCGCACTTCCCGAAGGACGACTGGGCGCTCGCGGAGTTCGACGGGCGTCCGCTGTACGAGCACGAGGACCCGCGCAGGTCGCACCATCCCGACTGGGGGACCCTGGAGTTCGACTACGGCCGCAAGGAGGTGCGGAACTTCCTGGTGGCGAACGCCGTGTACTGGTGCCAGGAGTTCCACATCGACGGGCTGCGGGTGGACGCGGTGGCGTCGATGCTCTACCTGGACTACTCGCGGGAGCACGGCGAGTGGCTGCCGAACGAGTTCGGGGGCCGGGAGAACCTGGACGCGGTGGCGTTCCTCCAGGAGATGAACGCGACGGTGTACCGGCGCTGCCCGGGGATCGTGACCTTCGCGGAGGAGTCCACGGCCTGGGACGGGGTGACGCGGGCGACGGACCAGGTGGGGCCCGGCGGCCACGGCGGTCTCGGCTTCGGCATGAAGTGGAACATGGGCTGGATGCACGACTCGCTGGAGTACGTGCGGAAGGAGCCGGTGCACCGGAAGTACCACCACAACGAGATGACCTTCTCGATGGTGTACGCGTACAGCGAGAACTACATCCTGCCGATCTCCCACGACGAGGTGGTGCACGGCAAGCGGTCGCTGGTGTCGAAGATGCCGGGCGACTGGTGGCAGCAGCGGGCGAACCACCGTGCGTACCTGGGCTTCATGTGGGCCCATCCGGGCAAGCAACTCCTGTACATGGGGCAGGAGTTCGCGCAGGGCTCGGAGTGGTCGGCGGACCACGGTCCGGACTGGTGGCTGCTGGATCCGGCGTACGGGGCGGAGGCCGACCACCGGGGTGTGCGGGATCTGGTCCGCGACCTGAACACGGTGTACGCGGCGACGCCCTCGCTCTGGGAGCGGGACACGGCCCCCGAGGGCTTCCAGTGGGTGGTCGGGGACGCGGCGGAGGACAACGTGTTCGCGTTCCTGCGCTTCGACGCGTCCGGGGCGCCGCTGCTCTCGGTGTCGAACTTCTCGCCGGTGGTGCGGCACGACTACCGGCTCGGTGTGCCGGAGGACGTGGTGGCCTGGGCGGAGGTCCTGAACACGGACGCCGGCCGGTACGGCGGTGGTGACGTGGCGGGGCGGGACCCGGTGAAGACCGAGTCGGTGCCGCACCACGGGCGGGCGGCGAGCCTGCGGATGACGCTGCCGCCGCTGGCGACGGTCTGGCTGCGTCCGGCCTGAGCCCGGTGCCGGGCGAGGCCCTGCGGTGCGGAGGGCCGTGGACGCAAAGGTCTGCGGCCTTCCGGTGACCGACGACCACTCCTTGATCGTTCATTCGTTCGGACACACCGCCCTCTGTTCGGCTATCTTCGCTCTCGGATCGTGCCGACGGATCCGGACGAGCGGGGACAACCATGCAGAAGACCGTGGAGCGGCCCCTGTCGCCGCAGCTCTGCCACCGGGCGCGCGGCGAGGACACCTTCCCCGTCGAGTGGCGGCCGCTCGACGGGCGGGAGCGCTTCGCGGTACGGGCCACCTGGCCCGCCGACCACCCGTTCTTCGCCCCGCTCGGCCGGGGCGACGAGCGGTGCCACGACCCGCTGCTCGTCGTGGAGACGCTGCGGCAGTCCACCATGGCCCTCCTGCACGCGGCCCACGGCATGCCGCTGACCCGGCACATCCTGCTCGGCGAGATATCCCTCTCCTGCGACCCGGCGGGGCTCGCGGTGGCCGGCGAGGACGTCGACATCGAGGTCCGGTTCACCGAACTCGTCTCCCGGGGCGGAGAGTTGAGCCGGATGCGGGTCGAGTGGACCGTGCGGCGGGCGGCGGGCGTCGTCGCGACCGGCGGGGCCGACGCCCGGTTCGCCGGCCCCGGGGCCTACCGCAGACTGCGCGGCGGACACGTCGAGCCCGGGGTCGTACGGCCGGGACCGGACGCCCGCCGGATCCCGGCGGACCGGACCGGCCGGACCAGGCCCGAGGACGTGCTGCTCGCCCCGGGCGACCGGGCGGACGCCTGGGAACTGGTCGTCGACACCGGCCACCCCACCCTCTTCCAGCGCCCCAACGACCACATACCGGGGATGCTCTTCCTCGAAGCCGCCCGCCAGGCGGCCACCGCCGCCGCCTGGCCCCGCCCCTTCGTGCCGGCCGAGCTGCGGATCGCCTTCCACCGGTACGCCGAGTTCGACGGCGGCCCCTGCCTGCTCCGGGCGGAGCCCGGGAGCACGGCGGGGTCGGTCCGGGTCACCGGCCACCAGGAAGGCGAGCCGCTGTTCAGCTGCGCGCTGCGGAGCGGATGATCCCGAGGCGCTGGGTCGCCCGGGTCAGCGCCACGTACAGGTCGTTGGTGCCGTGGACGGCGCCGGCGACGATGCCCTCCGGATCGACGACGAGGACGGTGTCGAACTCCAGGCCCTTCGCCTGCCGGGGGTCGAGCAGGACCACCGGCCGGGTGAGGTCGGGGGCCGGTCCGTAAGCGGCCTCCGGCAGGGCGGCGACCAGGCCGGGGTGCAGCTCCGGCGGGGCGATCACGGCGATCCGGCCCTCGGCGCGCAGCTCGGCCGCCACCGCGTCGGCGGCCTCCTTCACCGGGTCCTCGACGGTACGGTCCCAGGGCTCGACCCCGGTGGACCGCACCGAACTCGGGGGCTGGAACCCGGGGTCGTCGGCCCTTCGCACCTCGGCGGCGACCGCCATGATCTCGGCGGGCGTGCGGTAGTTGACCCCGAGGCGCACCAGCTCCCAGCGGTCCTCGACGTAGGGGGCGAGGATGCGTTCCCAGGCGCCGACGCCGGCCGGGTCGCCGGTCTGGGCGGGGTCGCCGACCAGGGTCATCGAGCGGTTGGGGCTGCGGCGCATCAGGAGCCGCCAGGTCATCGCGGAGAGTTCCTGCGCCTCGTCGACGATGATGTGGCCGAAGGCCCAGGTGCGGTCGGCGGCGGCCCGCTCGGCGGCGGTGCGGTGGTCGGCCTCCTCGTGGCGCTCGGCGAAGCGCTCGGCGTCGATGATGTCGTGCGCCGAGAGGACCTCGGAGGCGTCCTTGTCGTACTCCTCCTTGTCCTCGAACTCGTAGGTGCGGGAGGCGTAGGAGACGTCGAGGACGCCCTGCGCGTACTGGACCTGCTTCTGCCGTTCGGCCTCCTCGGCGGCGCGGGCGGCCGAGTCGTCCTCGCCGAGGAGTTCGGCGGCCTCGTCGAGCAGCGGCACGTCGGCGGGGGTCCAGGGGCCGCCGTCGCGGCGGATCTCGTCGGCGTCCGCGTCCGCCAGGTGGGTGGGCTCGGCCAGGTAGCCGGCGAGGAACTCCCCCGGGGTGAGCGCGGGCCAGAGGGTGTCGATCGCCGCGTGGACCTCGGGGTTGCCCGCGATGCCCTTGGCGAGCAGGGCGATGTCGTCGGGGCCGAGGAAGTTGGGGCCGCCGTACGGGTCGGCGCCGATCCGGTCCGCGAGCTGCTCGGCGAGCGCGTCGAGGATCCGGAAGACGAAGTACGGGCGGGCCAGGTTGTGGGGGAGGGCCGTCTCGCGTGCCTTGTGCCGGGCCTCCAGGGCCATGTCCCAGTCGATGACGAGGTCGCCGTCCTCGTGCGGGACGATCAGCGGTTCGCCGCGCTCGGGGACCTGCTGGCGGTCCCGTACGGCGGCGGCGAGCGCCCCGGCCATCGCGAGGTCGCCCTTCACGGCGGCGGCGCGGGGGGTGTCGGTGCCGGTGGCGCGGACGCCGGGGAACAGCTCGGCGGGGGTGGCGAGGAGGACGCCGGTCTCGCCGAGCGAGGGCAGGACGTTGCCGATGTAGCCGAGGAAGGCCGGGTTGGGGCCGACGATGAGGACGGCCCGCTTGGCGAGCTGCTCGCGGTGCGCGTAGAGGAGGTACGCGGCCCGGTGCAGCGCCACGGCGGTCTTGCCGGTGCCGGGGCCGCCCTCGACGACGAGGACCCCGCGGTGCGGGGAGCGGATGATGGCGTCCTGCTCGGCCTGGATGGTCTGCACGATGTCGTGCATCCGGCCGGTGCGGGCGGCGTCGAGCGCGGAGAGGAGCACCTCGTCGGCGTCGCGGCTCTCGTGGCCGGTGCGGGTGGCGTCGGCGAGGTCGAGCACCTCGTCGTGGAGGGAGACGACCTCGCGCCCCCTGGTGGTGATGTGCCGGCGGCGGGAGAGCCCCATGGGCTCGTAACCGGTGGCGAGGTAGAAGGGGCGGGCGATCTCGGCGCGCCAGTCCACGACGAGCGGGGTGCGGTTCGGGTCGTCCTCTCGGATGCCGAGCCGGCCGATGTGGTGGTCGGGGCCGTCCTTGAAGACCAGGCGCCCGAAGCAGAGCCCGCTCTCGCCCGCGTTGAACGCGGCGAGGAGCCCGGACTGCTCGGCGACCATCACGTCCCGTTCGAGACGGCCCTGGTTGCCGCCGACCCCGGGGGTGCGCAGGGCGCGCTCGACGGCGGCCTCGGCCTCGTCCCGCAGGACGTCGAGCCGTGCGTAGAGATCGGTGATGAATTGCTGTTCGTTCCGAAATTCCTCGGTTGACAATTCGACTCCCGGCGCGATACAGTGCGTTTATTGAACTTCTCCGTGTTTCTGGTGTGCCTAAATGGCGCGACAGACACGGAATCCATTAATATACGCGAGCAAATACCCCGACTGTCAATTCTAGTCGGGGTATTTCTGTATGCCCTGCGGAAGCTCCGGGCGCCGGGGCTACCCGAGGACGTCCTCCAGGTCCGCCAGCAGACGGCGCTTCGGCCGGGCGCCCACGAGGGACTTCACCGGCTCCCCCGCCCGGAAGACCATCATCGTCGGGGTCGCGAGGACCCCGTACCGCAGCGCGGTCTCCGGGTTGCGGTCCACGTCGATCTCCACGACGCGCAGCCGGGCCGCCTCCTCCGTGGCGATGGCGGCGAGCACCGGCTTCAGCTGCCGGCACGGCCCGCACCATTCCGCGGTGAACTTCACCAGGACCGGCAGCTCGGCCCCCAGCACCTCCGTCCCGAAGTCCGCGTCCGTGACCTCGGCCACGCTCTCCGTGTACGTCGTCAACTCCGTCACCCCTCCGCATCCGTCACCGTTTCGAGTTCGCACCGGGGCTCCGGGCCGTGCGGCAGTTCCGCCTCGGCCCGCAGCAGCTGGGCGCCCACCTGGGCGCGTACCGCCTGGAGCTGTTCGATGAGCCCGTCCAGCTCGGCGACCTTCCGCCGGTAGACGGCGATCGACGCGGGACAGGAGTCCCCCGCCGGATGGCCCGCGCGCAGGCAGTCGACGAACGGCCGCGTCTCCTCCAGCTCGAACCCGAAGTCCTGAAGGGTCCTGATCTGCTGGAGCAGCCGCAGGTCGTCCTCGTCGTACGTGCGGTACCCCTGCTCCGTACGCCGGGCGGTCAGCAGACCGCGGGACTCGTAGTACCGCAGGGTCCGTGTGGTGGTCCCCGCCTGCTCGGCCAGCTCTCCGATGCGCATGTCCCCGACCGTACGGCTTGACGCCGACGTCAAGGCAAGGAGTCGGTGTGATGCCGGCGGCGGCAGCGGTTTCCGCTCCGCCGGGGAGGTGAGCACGATCGAGGTGCTCGGCGGCATCGCGCGCAGCTCTCAGGGACTCGGCGGGGGCGACCGGGCTGGAACTGACGGAGGAAGAACTGAGAGAACTGAACGGCTGACGCTTCTCGGCCCGTGCGGGGCTCATCTCGGCCCGCCGCCGGGGGTTCACTCCGGTCCGGGGCTCATCTCAGCCCGTCCGGCGTTTGAGGACCGGGGTCCGGGGCGGAGCCCCGGTTCGGGAAGGGGCGGGGTGGGGAAAGAACCCCCGCCCCGCCCCGCCGTCAGGCTCCGGCCTCCGCCGTCACACCCCGGCCCGCGCCTTCTCCTCGCCCCCCTCGGCCCGCTGATCCGGCACCGGCACCGCGGCAGCGTGCTCGTCGACGAGCGTCTTCTCGTCGAACGGCACCCGCCCCGCCAGCACCTCCGTCACCCGCGCCTTGTCGATCTCCTTGGTCCACGTACCGACGAGCACCGTCGCCACCGCGTTCCCCGCGAAGTTGGTGAGGGCGCGCGCCTCGCTCATGAAGCGGTCGATGCCGACGATCAGGCCCACCCCGTCGACCAGGTCGGGCCGGTGCGACTGGAGACCGCCCGCGAGGGTCGCGAGTCCGGCGCCGGTGACGCCCGCCGCGCCCTTCGACGCGATGATCATGAAGAGGAGCAGCGAGATCTGCTCGCCGAGCGAGAGCGGGTCGCCCATCGCCTCGGCGACGAAGAGCGAGGACATCGTCAGGTAGATCGCGGTGCCGTCGAGGTTGAAGGAGTAGCCGGTCGGCACGGTGATGCCGACGACCGGCTTGCTGACGCCCAGGTGCTCCATCTTCGCGATGAGCCGGGGAAGGGCCGACTCGGAGGACGAGGTGGAGAGGATCAGCAGGAACTCGCGGCCCAGGTACTTCAGCAGGGACCAGATGTTGATCCCGGCGACCAGCCTGAGGATCGCGCCGAGCACGACGAAGACGAAGATCGCGCAGGTCAGATAGAAGCCGATCATGATGACGGCCAGTGACTTGAGCGCGTCGACGCCGGTCGCGCCGACGACGGCGGCGATCGCGCCGAACGCGCCGACGGGGGCGGCCCACATGATCATGCCGAGGATGCGGAAGACCAGCCGCTGGATGTGCCCGATCCCGCGCAGGACCGGCTCGCCGGCCGACCCCATGGCCTGCAGGGCGAAGCCCGCGAGCAGCGCGACCAGGAGGGTCTGGAGGACCTCGCCCTCGGTGAACGCGGAGACGATGGTCTTGGGGATGATCCCGAGCAGGAAGTCCGGCGTGGACTCGCTCGCGCCCTCCGCCTGCTTGGCCCCGGCCTCGGCCACCTCCTTGGTGAGGTGGAGGCCGGATCCGGGCTCCAGGAGGTTGCCGACGACCAGGCCGATCGCGAGTGCGACGGTCGACATGACCAGGAAGTAGCCGAGGGCGAGCCCGCCGACGGCGCCGACCTTGGCGGCCTTCCGCACCGAGCCGACGCCGAGGACGATCGTGCAGAAGATGATCGGCGAGATCATCATCTTGATCAGGTTGACGAAGCCGGTGCCCAGCGGCTTGAGCTCGACGGCGACGCCCGGGGCCAGGAACCCGACCGTGATGCCGAGCAGTACGGCGCCGATGACGGCCAGATACAGATAGTGGGTACGGTCCCGGCGTGCGGCCACGGGGTCCTCCTCGTGCTGATGGGTGTCCACGTCCCGGTGGACTCCGCGACTATCCATCAGCCTGTGACCGGGGTCACCGTTGCGTACGTTTCGTTCACGGCCGAAACGTCGGGCGGCCCGCGCGGGAAGGGAACGATTCGGGAACGCAATGCTCCGGAGCAAATTCCGGCGTGCACACTTACCCGCATGCGTTTCCCCCTCCCCCGCCCCCGCAGCCTGGCCGGCCAGCTCTTCGCGATGCAGGTCGTGCTGGTGGCCGTCGTCGTGGCGGGGTGCGCGGTCTTCGCGTACGTCACGGACCGGGCGCAGGCCGAGGAGACCGCGCGGCGGCAGGCGACGGCGACCGCCGCCGCCGTCGCCGACTCCCCTTCGGTGGTCGCCGCGGCCCGCTCCGCCGACCCGACGGCGGCCCTCCAGCCGTACGCCGAGTCGCTGCGCCGCCACGCGGGCGTGGCGTTCGTGGTGATCATGGCCCCGGACGGCACCCGCTGGACGCACCCCGAGCCGGAGCAGATCGGCCGGACGTACCTCGGGCACATCGAGCAGGCGCGGGCCGGCCGGCTGTACTCCGAGACCCACCTGGGGATCCTCGGTCCCTCCGTACGGACGGTGGCGCCGGTCCTCGACGGCGACGGCCGGGTGGTCGCGCTGGTCAGCGCGGGCATCACCATCGACAAGATCAGCGAGCAGGTACGCGAGCAGGTCACCGCCCTGCTCGGCATGGCGGGCGTGGCGCTGGCGCTCGGCGGCGCGGGCACGTACGTGGTCAACGCGCGGCTGCGCCGCCATACGCACGGGATGAACGCGACGGAGCTGAGCCGGATGCACGACTACCACGAGGCCGCGCTGCACGCGGTGCGCGAGGGGCTCGTGATGCTCGACGGGCAGCGGCGGATCGCCCTCATCAACGACGGCGCGCGGGAGCTGCTCGGCCTGGACGAGGGGGCCGTCGGCCGGCCGGCGACCGGACTCGGCCTGCCCGCGCCGCTGACGGGCGCGCTGCTGTCCTCGGAGCCGCGCGTCGACGAGACGCATCTGACCGCCGACCGGGTCCTCGTCGTCAACACCCGCCCGGTGGTGGGCGGGGAGCGGCGCGGCACCGTCGTCACGCTCCGGGACCGCACCGAGCTGCAGACGCTGTCCGGCGAGCTGGACTCGGAGCGGGGGTTCACGGAGGCGCTCCGCTCGCAGGCCCACGAGGCGGCGAACCGGCTGCACACCGTGGTGTCGCTCATCGAGCTGGGCCGGGTGGCGGAGGCGGTGGAGTTCGCGACGGCGGAACTGGAGCTCGCCCAGGCGCTGACCGACCGGGTCGTCGACGCCGTGGGCGAACCGGTGCTCGCGGCGCTGCTGCTCGGGAAGGCGGCGCAGGCCAACGAGCGGGGTGTGGAGCTGGTCCTCACCGAGGACAGCCGGATCGACGACGGCCTGGTCCCCGCGACGCTGCCGTCCCGTGACCTGGTGACGATCCTGGGCAATCTGATCGACAACGCCGTGGAGGCGGCGGGCGGCACCCCGCACGCGCGGGTGACGGTCACCGTGGCGGCCCGGACGGGCGACGGCGAGCTGCTGCTCCGGGTCGGCGACAGCGGCCCCGGCGTCCGCCCGGCCGACCGCGACGCGGTCCTGGGCCGCGGCTGGACCACCCGGGGCCCCGGCCGGGGCCTCGGCCTGGCCCTGGTCGGCCAGGCGGTCTCCCGCGCGTCGGGCACGCTGGACGTGACGGACGCGGCGGAGGGCGGGGCGGAGTTCACGGTCCGGCTGCCGCTGGCGGGCACCGCACCGGCACCCGCGCCCGCACCCGCCCAGGCACACGCACACGCACACGCACACGCAGTCGTCGGCCCCCGCCCGGGCGCCCGCCCCACCCGTACCCCCAGCACCGACAACCCCACCACCGAGGTGTCCGCATGAGTGGTGTCGCGCCCCTTCGCGTTCTCGTCGTCGAGGACGATCCCGTCGCCGCCGACGCCCACGCGCTCTACGCCGGACGCGTCGAGGGCTTCACCGTCGTCGGTGTCGCCCACTCCCGCGCCGCCGCCGTGCGCGTGCTCGACCGGACGCCGGTCGACCTGATCCTGCTCGACCTGTACCTGCCCGACGGGCACGGCCTCCAGCTGCTCCGCGCGCTGCGCGCCGCCGGGCACTCCGCCGACGTCATCGCCGTGACCTCCGCCCGCGACCTCGCCGTCGTACGGGAGGGCGTCTCCCTCGGCGTCGTCCAGTACGTCCTGAAGCCCTTCGCCTTCGCGACCCTCCGGGACCGGCTCGCCCGGTACGCCGAGTTCCGGGCCTCCGCCGGTGAGGCCTCCGGGCAGGACGAGGTGGACCGGGCCCTCGCGACCCTGCGGGCCCCGCACCCCGCGACCCTCCCGAAGGGCCTGAGCGCGCCCACCCTGGAGGCCGTCACCCGCGGCCTCAGGGCCGCCCCCGCCGGGCTCACCGCCGCCGAGGCCGGCGCGGCCGTCGGGATCTCCCGGATCACCGCCCGCCGCTACCTGGAGCACCTGGTCACGGGGGGCCGGGCCGTACGCGCCCCGCAGTACGGCCAGATCGGCCGGCCCGAGCTCCAGTACCGCTGGCTGGACGGCGGGAACCGCGGTTACTGATCGGTTCCCACGTTCCTACGACCTCGGACGTTGGCGGAACGCACCGTAGCCGGCCGTCACCCTCCGCACTACCGTGGCCGGGTGCACCAACCCTCCCCGCCCTTCGACGCCCTGGCCGCCCGTCGGCTCCGCGAGGGCCTCGGCATGACCCCGGGCCATGTCGCGTACGGCCTCCGCGCGCAGTACGGCCTCCTCGTCCACCCCGACACCGTCCTCGCCTGGGAACGTGGCCGCGCCGTCCCCGGCGAGCAGGAACTCACCGCCCTCGCCGGTGTGCTGTGGTGCTCCCCCGCCGAGCTGATCGCCGCCGCCTCCAGCCTGCGCGAGCACCGCATGGCGCGCGGGCTCACGGCGGACGAGCTGGCCCGGCACGTGGGGCTCTCGGCCCAGGCGTACCAGCGGATGGAGGACGAGGGGCGCTGGCGCGGCACCGAACGCCAGACGGCCGCCCTCGCCGAGGTCCTCGGCCTCGGCCCGCGCGCCCTGATCACCGCGACCGGCGGCGACGAGCGTCTCGCCGCGCTGCTGCGCGACGCCGCGACCACGCGCTGGCAGGCGTACGTGAAACCGGCGGTGAAGATGCTGCCGCTGCCCAAACGGACCGTGGAGTCCGCGCTCCGGCGGCTGCACGCCGAATACCACGCCCGGATGGCGGCGACCAGCAGCTGGGGCGCCTCGGCCGCGACCGGCGACGAGGGCCGCGCGTACCTGGACGGGATCACCGGCCACTTCTGGACGGCCACGGGCGTCTGAGCCGGCGCGGCTCCGTACATTGGCGTCGTGAGACGACACATACCTTTCGAACGACTCCACAACTTCCGTGACCTGGGCGGCTATCGGACCGCCGACGGCGGGACCGTGCGGTGGGAGACCCTCTACCGCTCCGACTCCCTCGCCAAGCTCGCGGACGCCGGACCGGACGACCTGGAACGCTTCCGCGCGCTGGCCGTGGCCACCGTGATCGACCTGCGCTACCCGTGGGAGATCGTCGCCAAGGGCCGTCTGCCGGAGACCCCGGGCATCGCCTGGCACAACCTCTCCATCGAGCACCGCCCCTACGACCAGGCGGAGATCGACCCCGCGCTCGACCCCTGGCGCTACCTCGCGGACCGCTTCGCCGAGGTCGCCGAGGACGGCGCGGCCGAACTCCGTACGGCCCTGGAGGTCATCGCCTCGGCCGACGGGCCGCTCGTCTTCCACTGCGCCTCGGGGAAGGACCGTACGGGTCTGCTCGCGGCCGTCCTCCTCGCCCTCCTCGGCGTCCCTGACGAGGAGATCCTCGCGGACTTCGCGCTCACCGAACTCGCCACGGAGCGGCTGATCGCCGACTGGCGGTCGACGCACCCCGGCCGGGAGCCGCGCTGGCCGGGGTACGGCCGGGCGCCCGCCGAGATCATCCGGCTGTTCCTCGCCGACCTGCGCGCGCGGTACGGCTCCGTGGACGCGTACGTCACCGGCCATGTCGGGCTCGACCTGGCGGTGGTGACGGCACTCAGGGCCCGGCTCGTGGAGGTCCCGTAGCCGCCGCGCCGCTCGGCCCGGTCAGTCCCGGCGCTCGAAGGTGAAGAGCTGGCCTGCGGCGTCCGGCGCGCAGGGCGCCTGGGCGAGCGGCGCCCAGGCCGCGTCACGGTCACCGGTGACCGTGACGCAGCCGCCGGGCGTCGCGGAACCGACCGGGACGATCCGGTGGCCCCGGACGGGACGGCCGTACGGTTCGAGGGCGAAGGTCTCCACCCGGCTCGGGTCGCCGCACTCGGAGTCCTCGTACGCGGCACCGGGGATGCGCCCGCCGGACGGTATGCCCGAGCAGCCGGGGCCGAAGTCCGGGTGGTCCGAGGCGATCCTCCACCGGCCGGCGCCCACCGCCACCAACGAGTAGAGCGGCACGCCCGCCTCGGCGCAGGGCACCTGGTGGACCTGCCCGGTCCGGGTGCCGCGCCGCTCCCCGAGGCAGAGGCCGGTACCGGTCACCCGGATGCGTACGTCCCCGGCGACGGGCGCGGCGGCGGAGGCGACGGGAGTACGGGGCGGCTGCCCGGCGGGCCCGGTGTGCCCGTCGCGCAGGAAGGCGACCACGCTGACACCGGCGAGCACGAGCCCGGCCACCGCGACGAGGGCGACGAGGGCGCGCCGTATCCGCGACGGGGCGGGGTCGGGGACGCCCTGGGCGTCGGGCCCCACGGGCCAGACGGGTGACGGCGGGCGGTGGGCGGGACCGGGCCCGTCCGAGGGCCGGGGCGTATTTGAGGGCCGAAGCCCGTCCGAGAGCCAGGGCGTATCGGAGGGCCGGGGGCCCTCCGAGGCACCGGACGCCCCGGAGGCTTCCGGTGAGCCCGAGGGGCCGGGCGCCCCCGTGTCCGTACCGCCACGGCCCGCACCCGTACCCGTACCCGTACCCGCATCGGGGCCCACGCCCTCGTCGGGACCCGCGCCCGCCTCCCCCTCCCCCCGTGCCCCCGCCAGCCGTCTCCGTGTCGTCTGCCAGTGCGCCAGCTCCGTCGGCGGCGCCCCGCACGCGCGGACGAAGACGGTCAGCAGTCCCTCACGGGGCAGGGTCGCGCGGGCCAGCATGTTGGCCACGGTGGACCGGGGCAGGACGTCCCCCCGCGCCTCCGCCCGCGCCGACAGGTCGCGGTAGGTCAGGCCCGACCAGTCCTTGAGGGCCTGGAGCCGCGCGAGGAACTCGGCGGGCGTCCGTGCCTCCCGCGGGTCAGGGGCGTGCTCCCCCGGGCTCATCCGCGCGTCTCCCTTCCGCCGGACGGGTCTGGGACATGTCCGGGACAGGCCCCAAGCCTTGTTGATCGCGCGCTCCGGCTCAAGAGTGGAATCCGGTATTTCCGGGGGTGATGCCGGGCACACAGATATGGCCCCGACCGTCCACGGGGGGACGGTCGGGGCCGCTCGGGTCCGCCGGGGTCCCGGTCGGGATCCGGGACAGGTCGGGCCGAAGGTCCCGGCCGAAGGGCCGAACGGCGGACCGGACAACCGGTCGGCCGAAGGGGCCGACAGGCCCTAGAACACCGACTCCGCCTCGAGCATGCGGTCCCCCGGGACCGTCTTGAGCTGGGTCACGGCCTCCGCCAGCGGCACCATCTCGATGTTCGTGCCGCGCAGCGCCGTCATCCGGCCGAAGTCGCCGCGGTGCGCGGCCTCCACCGCGTGCCAGCCGAAGCGGGTGGCGAGCACCCGGTCGTACGCCGTCGGCGTGCCGCCGCGCTGGACGTGACCGAGGATGACCGGGCGGGCCTCCTTGCCGAGGCGCCGCTCCAGCTCGACGGCGAGCCGGTTGCCGATGCCCTGGAAGCGCTCGTGGCCGAACTGGTCGATCTCGCCCTTCTTGTACTCCATCGAGCCCTCGGCCGGATGGGCGCCCTCGGCGACGCAGATGACGGCGAACTTCTTGCCGCGGGCGAAGCGCTCCTCGACCATCTTGACCAGGTCGTCGATCTGGAAGGGGCGCTCGGGGAGGCAGATGCCGTGGGCGCCGCCGGCCATGCCGGACTCCAGGGCGATCCAGCCGGCGTGGCGGCCCATCACCTCGACGACCATCACCCGCTGGTGGGACTCGGCGGTGGTCTTGAGGCGGTCCATCGCCTCGGTGGCGACGCCGACGGCGGTGTCGAAGCCGAAGGTGCGGTCCGTGGACGAGATGTCGTTGTCGATCGTCTTCGGGACGCCGACGACGGGCATGCCCGCGTCGGAGAGCATCCGGGCGGCGGTCAGGGTGCCTTCGCCGCCGATGGGGATGAGGACGTCGATGCCGTATGTGCGGGCGAGGTCGGGGGCGGACTCGGCGGCCTCGCGGAGCCGGTTGCGCTCCAGCCGGGCCGAGCCGAGGATGGTGCCGCCGCGGGCCAGGATGCCGCTGACGGCGTTGAGGTCGAGGGGGCGGTAGTGCCCGTCGAGCAGCCCCTTGAACCCGTCCTCGAAACCGATGACTTCGTCGTCGTGGCCGGTGAGCGCCCGGTGCACGACCGACCGGATCACTGCGTTCAGGCCGGGGCAGTCGCCGCCTGCGGTGAGAACTCCGATGCGCATCGTGCTGTGTCTCCTGCTCGGTCGCGTTCCGTGGTGAGCCACCGCAATTCTCACACGCCGGACCTGACCGGGCCGCTCGCGGCCGCTCCGCGCGTCCCTCCCGAGGCTTCCGAGGAGGCCTTTCGTCCCGGGTTCGGGGCCCTTCGTCCGGCGGGCGACTTAACTATCGGCGGGGGTATTGTCAAGGGGGTAATGCCGCCCTATCGGGGCCTTCTGAGTACGGCCGGTTGACGGCTGGGGCCGGCCCCGAGTTCCGCAGGACTGGACAGGAGACCACGGCGTGACGCGCAGCGTGTACGTGACCGGGATCGACCGCGGTGACGGCCGCCAGGTCGTCGAGCTGGGAGTCATGGAGCTCCTCACCCGACAGGTGGACCGGGTGGGGGTGTTCCGGCCACTGGTGCACGACGGCCCCGACCGCCTCTTCGACCTGCTGCGCTCCCGCTACCGGCTCTCGCAGGACGCCTCCACGGTCTACGGCATGGACTACCACGAGGCCTCCGCGCTCCAGGCCGAGCAGGGCACCGACGAGCTGGTCTCGCAGCTCGTGGACCGCTTCCACGCGGTGGCCCGCGCCTACGAGGTCGTCCTCGTCCTCGGCACCGACTTCGCCGCCACCCAGCTCCCCGACGAACTCGCGCTCAACGCCCGCCTGGCCAACGAGTTCGGCGCCTCCGTCATCCCGGTCGTCGGCGGCAAGGGCCAGCCGGCGGAGTCCGTACGGGCCGAGGCGCGCAACGCCTTCCGGGCGTACGACGGACTCGGCTGCGACGTCCTCGCGATGGTCGTCAACCGGGTGGCCGCCGAGGACCGGGAGGCCATCGCCGAGCGGCTGGCCGCCCGGCTGCCCGTGCCCTGCTACGTCCTGCCGGACGAGCCGGTGCTCGCCGCGCCCACCGTCTCCCAGATCACCCACGCGCTGGGCGCCTCCGTCGTCCTCGGTGACGACGCGGGGCTCTCGCGGGACGCGCTCGACTTCGTCTTCGGCGGCGCGATGCTGCCGAACTTCCTCAAGGCGCTGACCCCCGGCTGTCTGGTCGTCACCCCCGGGGACCGGGCCGACCTGGTCGTCGGCGCGCTCGCCGCGCACTCGGCCGGCACCCCGCCGATCGCCGGTGTGCTGCTCACCCTGAACGAGCGGCCCGGCGCGGAGATCCTGACCCTGGCGGCCCGGCTGGCCCCGGGCACCCCGGTCATCTCCGTACCGGGCAACAGCTTCCCGACCGCCGCCGAACTCTTCGCGCTCGAAGGCAAGCTGAACGCGGCCACCCCCCGCAAGGCGGAGACCGCCCTCGGTCTGTTCGAACGGCACGTCGACACGGCCGACCTGCTCAAGCGGGTCTCGGTGGCCCGCAGCGGCCGGGTCACCCCGATGATGTTCGAGCACGAGCTGATCGAGCAGGCGCGCACCGACCGGCGCCGGGTGGTGCTCCCCGAGGGCACCGAGGAGCGGGTGCTGCGCGCCGCCGACGTGCTGCTGCGCCGTGACGTCTGCGACCTGACCCTGCTCGGCGACGTGGAGACCATCCGCAAGAAGGCCGCCGACCTCGGCATCACGCTCGGGGACACGCAGCTGATCGACCCGCAGACCTCGGAGCTGCGCGACTCGTTCGCCGAGAAGTACGCGGTGCTGCGGGCCCACAAGGGCGTGACGGTGGAGCTGGCGTACGACGTGGTCTCGGACGTCAACTACTTCGGGACCCTGATGGTCCAGGAGGGGCTGGCCGACGGGATGGTCTCCGGCTCCGTGCACTCCACGGCGGCGACGATCCGGCCGGCCTTCGAGATCATCAAGACGAAGCCGGAGGCCTCGATCGTCTCCTCGGTGTTCTTCATGTGCCTCGCCGACAAGGTCCTCGTGTACGGCGACTGCGCGGTCAATCCGGACCCGAACGCCGAGCAGCTCGCCGACATCGCCGTCCAGTCGGCGGCCACCGCCGCCCGCTTCGGCGTCGAGCCGCGGATCGCGATGCTCTCGTACTCCACCGGCACCTCGGGCTCCGGCGCCGACGTCGACAAGGTGCGGGAGGCGACCAAGCTGGTCCGCGCGGCGCGGCCGGAGCTGCGGATCGAGGGGCCCATCCAGTACGACGCCGCCGTCGAGCCCTCGGTCGCGGCGACGAAGCTGCCGGACTCGGAGGTGGCGGGGCAGGCGACCGTGCTGATCTTCCCCGACCTCAACACCGGCAACAACACCTACAAGGCCGTGCAGCGTTCGGCCGGCGCCGTGGCCGTCGGCCCGGTGCTCCAGGGTCTGCGCAAGCCCGTGAACGACCTCTCGCGGGGCGCGCTCGTCAGCGACATCGTCAACACGGTCGCCATCACGGCGATCCAGTCCCAGGTCCCCTCCCAGGGTCAGGAGCTCCCCGCATGACCGCCCCCACCACCGTGCCCGCCTCCGTTCCGGCCCGCGTACTGGTCCTCAACTCCGGTTCCTCCTCGGTGAAGTACCAGCTGCTCGACATGCGCGAGGGCGGCCGGCTGGCGCAGGGGCTCGTGGAGCGCATCGGCGAGGAGACCTCGCGGCTCGTGCACACCCCGCTCCAGGGCGGCGGCGGAGAGAAGCGCGAGAAGACCGGCCCGATCGCCGATCACGCGGCGGCGCTCAAGGCGGTCGCCGAGGAGCTGGCGGCGGACGGCCTCGGCCTCGACTCCCCCGAGCTGGCGGCGATCGGCCACCGGGTGGTGCACGGCGGGCTGCGGTTCACCGAGCCGACGGTGATCGACGACGAGGTGCTCGCGGAGATCGAGCGGCTCGTGCCGGTGGCGCCGCTGCACAACCCGGCGAACCTCACGGGCATCCGTACGGCGAAGGCGCTCCGCCCCGACCTGCCGCAGGTCGCGGTCTTCGACACCGCCTTCCACACGACGATGCCGGAGTCGGCGGCGCGGTACGCGATCGACGTGGCGACGGCCGACGCGCACCGGATCCGGCGGTACGGCTTCCACGGCACCTCGCACGCGTACGTGTCGCGCGAGACGGCGAAGCTGCTGGGGAAGACGCCGGAGGAGGTGAACGTGATCGTGCTGCACCTGGGGAACGGCGCCTCCGCCTCGGCGGTGCGGGGCGGCCGGTGCGTGGACACCTCGATGGGTCTGACACCGCTTGAGGGCCTGGTCATGGGCACCCGCTCGGGCGACATCGACCCGGCGGTCACCTTCCATCTGAAGCGGGTGGCGGGGATGTCGGCGGACGAGATCGACGTACTCCTGAACAAGAGGTCGGGTCTGGTCGGGCTCTGCGGCGACAACGACATGCGGGAGATCCGCCGCCGTGTGGACGAGGGCGATCCGGCGGCGGCGCTGGCCTTCGACATCTACGTCCACCGGCTGAAGAAGTACATCGGCGCGTACTACGCGGTGCTCGGCCGGGTGGACGCGGTGGTGTTCACGGCGGGGGTCGGCGAGAACGCGGCGCCGGTGCGGGAGGCTGCGATCGCGGGCCTGGAGGAACTGGGTCTGGCGGTGGACGCGGACCTCAACTCCGTACGTTCCGACGAGGCGCGGCTGATCTCGCCGGACTACGCGCGGGTGGCCGTCGCGGTGGTGCCGACGGACGAGGAACTGGAGATCGCCCGCCAGACCTTCGCGCTCGTTCAGAGCAGAGCGGGCTCGAACGAGTGAACGCCTGAGCGCCCCCGCGCCCATTTGTACTTTCCGCCAGTCGGAATATTCCGCAGTGAAACAAACCGATAGGATCCGCCTCATGCGCCGTTCCAAAATCGTCTGCACGCTGGGCCCCGCCGTCGACTCGTATGAGCAGCTGAAGGCTCTCATCGAGGCCGGCATGAACGTGGCCCGATTCAACTTCAGCCACGGATCCCAGGCGGAGCACCAGGAGCGGTACGACCGCGTCCGGCAGGTCTCCGCGGACACCGGCCGCGCCGTCGGCGTGCTCGCCGACCTCCAGGGTCCCAAGATCCGCCTCGAGACCTTCGCCGAGGGCCCGGTCGAGCTGGTCCGCGGTGACGAGTTCACCATCACGACCGAGGACGTCCCGGGCGACAAGTCCATCTGCGGCACCACGTACAAGGGTCTGCCCGGGGACGTCTCCAAGGGCGACCAGGTCCTCATCAACGACGGCAACGTCGAGCTGCGCGTCGTCGAGGTCGACGGCCCCCGGGTCAAGACGATCGTCGTCGAGGGCGGCGTCATCTCCGACCACAAGGGCATCAACCTGCCCGGCGCGGCGGTCAACGTCCCCGCGCTGTCGGAGAAGGACGTCGACGACCTCCGCTTCGCGCTCCGGATGGGCTGCGACATGGTCGCGCTGTCCTTCGTCCGCGACGCCGACGACGTCAAGGACGTCCACAAGGTGATGGACGAGGAGGGCCGCCGGGTCCCCGTCATCGCCAAGGTGGAGAAGCCGCAGGCCGTCGAGAACATGGAGGCCGTCGTCGCGGCCTTCGACGCGGTCATGGTGGCCCGGGGCGACCTCGCCGTCGAGTACCCGCTCGAAAAGGTCCCGATGGTGCAGAAGCGCCTCGTCGAGATGTGCCGCCGCAACGCCAAGCCGGTCATCGTCGCCACCCAGATGATGGAGTCGATGATCACCAACTCCCGTCCGACCCGCGCCGAGGCGAGCGATGTCGCCAACGCGATCCTGGACGGCGCGGACGCGGTCATGCTGTCGGCCGAGTCCTCGGTCGGCGCGTACCCGATCGAGACCGTGAAGACGATGTCGAAGATCGTCGCCGCGGCCGAGGAGGAGCTGCTCTCCAAGGGCCTCCAGCCCCTGGTCCCGGGCAAGAAGCCGCGCACCCAGGGCGGCTCCGTCGCCCGCGCGGCCTGCGAGATCGCGGACTTCCTCGACGGCAAGGCCCTGATCGCCTTCACCCAGTCCGGCGACACGGCCCGCCGCCTCTCGCGCTACCGCACGCAGCAGCCGATCCTCGCCTTCACGACGGACGAGGGCACCCGCAACCAGCTCACCCTGAGCTGGGGCGTGGAGTCCTTCCTCGTCCCGTTCGTGGACAACACGGACGCGATGGTCGACCTCGTGGACGCCGAACTCCTGAAGCTCCAGCGCCACAACCAGGGCGACACGATGATCATCACCGCCGGCTCGCCCCCCGGCGTCCCGGGCACGACGAACATGGTCCGCGTCCACCACCTGGGCGGCAGCGAACGCGCCTGACGAGCCCCGGTCCACGACGAAGCCCCCGTCCGGTACGGACGGGGGCTTCGTCGTGCGTCACGGGCGGCTCGGGACTTCGAGACGGTCGAGACCGTCGAAGCGCTTCTCACCGGAAGAACGCCCCGTACATGCTGAGGCCGTCCTCCTGGAGTGGTGCCCGGGTCAGCTCGGTTCGATCGTGTTGCGGAGTTCCTTGACCCTGAGGGTGCCGCCGAACTGGCCGGCCTGCTTGAGCTTCACGTTGGTGAAGAAGACCCACGGGAGGTCCACCGGGGGCGGGGACTGGGCGCTGAAGGTGATCGGGACGAGGCCGATGAGGTTGCCCTTCAGCTCCTCCGTGTACATCGTCACCGTGCCCTCGGTGATCGTCGACGTCGAGCCCGCCTTGGAGCGCACATGGGCCGTGCGGCCGTCGGAGTGGTCCGTCATCTGGTGCAGGTCCTTGATGTCCACCGAGGTCGCGGTGAACTTGAGGACCTTCTTCGTCTTGCCGCCGTACGTCCT
The DNA here is from genome assembly GCF_036634195.1 of Streptomyces sp. P9-A4. Classification (NCBI taxonomy): domain Bacteria; kingdom Bacillati; phylum Actinomycetota; class Actinomycetes; order Kitasatosporales; family Streptomycetaceae; genus Streptomyces; species Streptomyces sp. P9-A4. Next base: position 5,277,056 of record NZ_JAZIFY010000001.1, on the reverse strand, counting down.
GACCTCGACGATGCCGTGGTACCTCAGACCGCTCAGGGTGAGCAGCGAGCTCTCCAGGCGCCACGACTCGTCCGGGAGCAGCGGGATGCCCGGCTCCAGTTCGGCCGCCGCGAGGGCCTTCGCGTCGAGTTCGGGGCACGGGAAGCGGGGCTTGGCGCCCTCGGGTATGTCCTCGTCCTTCTTGGCGTCGAGGCCCTTGGCGCTGTCCGGCAGCTGCTCGACCTTCACGCCGGCCTTCTCGGCCGCCTTCTCGATCGCCGCCTTGGTCTTCTCGGCGGCCGGATCGGCGGTCGCCTTCGGCTCGTCGGGGGTCGCCGCCTTCTGGGCGGGTGCCTTCGTCGTGGCAGGCGCGGGCGCCTGGGTCGTCGGGGCCGCTGCCGGCGCCGTCGTCGTGGGCGTCGTCGTGGGCGTCGCCGTCGGGTCCGGGCCGTCGAAGAGGTCCTTCAGAGCGTCGCCCCAGCCCAGCGGGTCGAGCGGGTTCTTCGACTTCGTCGGGGTCGGCGTCGGGGTCGGCGTGGGTGTCGCCGTGGCCGTCGGCGTCGCGGCCGGCGCGGTGCCCGACCGCTCCCGCGTCTGCTGCGTCGTCGCCTGACCGCTCTCCGTCGAAGTCGGCGTAGGCGTCGGCGCCGCGCTGCCGGTCGGTCCGGTGGTCGGCGTGGCCGTCGGGGACGCCGAGGCCGTCGACGTCGGGCTCGGCTTCGCGGTCTCGGCCGGCTTGGTCGGCTCCTCGGTCACCGGCTCGTCGGAGCGGGTCACACAGGGGCCGGGCGCGAAGGGGAAGTCCTTGTCGTCGGCGAGGGCGACCTTGGGCGTGAGGCCCATTCCCACGAACACCGCGGTCGGCATGGCGGCCAGCGCCATCGCCTTGCCCGCAGGGCCCTGGATCCTGTTCAGCAGCGTCTTGCGCGGGGCCGCGTGCCGCGGGCCCTCCTTCGCGAGCGCAGACTGATTCTCGTCACCCCGCACTGTTCCTCCCGCCGTTGGCGTCGATCGTCGTTTCGGTCGCGTGGTGCTCCGCCTCGCGCTGCTCCGGGACGCCGGCGGCGTACAGGGCCTCGGTCTCCGCCGGTTCGCCGTCGTGCTCGTCCTCGTACGCACGGTCGCGCTCGCCGTCGTTCTCCGCGTCCACGGCCTCCTCGACCGGTGGCGCGGGCGCCCACGAGGCGGACATGCCACCGCCGACGAGCGAGAACAGGAACCCGATCAGGAGACCGCCGAAGTTCGACACGGGGATGGAGACCAGCCCCAGCACGATCGTCGCGACGCCCGCGAAGACCCGGACGATGGGCTGGAACCACATCGTCAGACCGAGCGTGATCAGCAGGACGCCGATGATCAGCGCGCCGGATCCGGCGGTCGTCTTCATCGCCATGGTGATGTTGCCGAGCCGCATGTCCCCGTAGGGGAGGTAGGCGATCGGCAGACCACCGAGGATGGTGAACAGCCCTGCCCAGAACGGCCGGGTCTGCCGCCAGACCTTGAACCGGTTGTCCTGCTTGGGGACTCCGTGGGAGGCGGGGGTCTCGGCGCTCATGGAAACAGCTCCCTGGAAGCGGTGTTGCTGAGAAGAGGTGGAGAAGCGGGGACGAGGCCCCGGAGCGGGTGTGGGCCGCCGCGGCGGCCCACACCCAGGGGCTTGATCAGCCCTTGAAGCACTCCTGGCCCGTGCCCCGGCTCAGGGACAGCTTCAGGTCGGGGAGCTTGAAGGTGGCGGCCGTGGTGGCCCACGCCTTCTGCCTCACGTTGGTCAGCGTGACGCTGTCCGCGCGCTGCGCGAAGCCGTTCTCGTTGGCCTCGGTGTTGGGCTGGATGCCCTGGCCGTCCTTGTGCTTCGGTAGGGAGCCCGCCGCGACACCGATGTCGATGGCCGTGAACTCGGCGTCGGCCTCGAGGTACGAGACGTCGAGGTACAGGTCCTTGCCGATGACCTTGTCCGCGTCCTCGCCGGACTTGGCGGCGGCGCCGCCCGCTTCCAGGCGAAGGGTGACATCACCCAGGACCGGAACCGGCGTCACGACCGACTGGCACATGTTGGTGATCTTGGCCGTGTCGAAGCCGGAGACCGCCACCGGGGCACCGAACGGCGTGCCGTCCAGCTTCTTGCCCTTGGCGACGCTGCCGTACTGCACGAACTCCGTGCCCTCGAGCTTGTCGGTCGAGACCTTGAACTCCTGGCCGGAGATCGCGAACGACGCGGCGAGCGCACCCTGGGCCAGACCGACACCGATCGCGGCCGTCGCGGCCACACTCGGGACCATGACGAAGGCGAAGCGCTTCCATCTGGTCCCGCCACGAACCTGGGACTGCATGAGAATTCCTCCTTCTCGGACGTACATCTCCGGAAGGGCCGGGGCCCGTCCAGGGATGGGAGAAGAGCTACGTCCTCGGGAAGGAGAGCGCCGAGACGGCAGGCGGCGCGTTGCGCGTCCTCATCACCGGCGATCACCCCCGAGCGACAACCATGGGCCGCGCCACGGAGCACGGCCTGATCGGACAGGCCCCGTTCGGAAAGAGCGGGAACCCCCCTGTCCATGACCGGTGCCGGAACACCGGTCCGCCCGGTGGGGACCTTCGCCGCGTCCCGGTTGGTTGCCGGGGTGGTGCGGTTCGGACCGAGCGTCGCCGATCGTGGTCCATTCCGCGCCCTCGCACAAGGGGTTCGTTACTGGCTAGTAACGGGTGGATAACCACGCCATGGCGGGACGGGACCGAACGGGCACACAGGGTGCGTTCGAGTGGAGGGGAATGTCATGGAATCGCCGCAGAAAAACGGACAGAACACCGGGTTCGATTTACTGCAAGTAACAGCGGCCGCGATTACCAAGTTTTGGTAAAGCGCGGCCGCCTTTTGTCACCCTGCTGCCAAATCGTCAGACGATCGGACGCCCGGAACCGGGCACCGGACGCCTCAGAAGAGCACGCGGGCCAGAGCCTGCCGGGCCGCCGTCACACGGGGGTCGTCGGAGCCGATCACCTCGAACAGTTCCAGGAGCCTCAGCCGCGCCGCGTCCCGGTCCTCGCCCACCGTGCGCCGCACGGTCTCCACGAGCCGCCCGAAGGCGTCCTGCACATGACCGCCCACCAGATCCAGGTCGGCGGCGGCGATCTGCGCCGCCACATCGGCGGGGGCGTCCGCGGCGGTCTTGCGTACGGCGGCCGGGTCCAGACCCTGCACCCGGGTGAGCAGTTCGGCCTGGGCGAGACCGAGCTTGGCCTCGGGGTGGGCCGGGTCGTCGGCGAGCACGTTCTTGTACGCCTGCACGGCGCCGGCCAGGTCGCCCGCGTCGAGCGCGGACATGGCCGCTTCGAGCAGGGCGTCGTACGGGCCCACGGGCTGCGCGGCGGCACCGTCCTCGGCACCCTCGGCGCCCGCGTCCACGACGATGCCGGTCAGACCGAAGCGCTCCTCGCCGATCTGGATCAGCTGGTCGAGGGTCTCGCGGATCTGGGCCTCGGGCACCGCGCCCTGGAAGAGCGGCAGCGCCTGACCGGCGACCACCGCGAAAACGGCCGGAATTCCCTGGATGCCGAACTGCTGCATCAGCATCTGGTTGGCGTCGACGTCGATCTTCGCGAGCAGGAAACGGCCGTCGTACTCGACGGCGAGCCGCTCCAGGAGGGGGCCGAGCTGCTTGCAGGGCTCGCACCACTCGGCCCAGAAGTCGAGGACGACCGGGACCTCGGCGGAGCGCTGGAGCACATCGCGCTCGAAGCCCGCCTCGTCGACGTCGATCACCAGGGCGGACGGGGGCACGGCGGCGGTACCACCCTGCCGGGCGGCTTCGGCGCGCGTCTGCTCCGCCTTGGCCTTGGCCTCTCCGGCCGCCTTCACCGCGGCGAGGTCGACGACGCCGCTCATGGACATGTTTCGGGGCTGCATGCGTACATCCTCCCCCTTCCGCGCGCGTAAGCGGTAAGTCATGGCTGAACCGTGCCGTCCGCACGCCTCCCGCCGGTGTGCGAGACGTGGGGCGACACGGTTCTTCGTCTTCGTTTCGCACCGGGTCCCCACCCGGCGCCATGGTTGTCGCTCAGGCCGCTCAATGCCTTTCGCTACGGGTCGTAGCGTAACTGTCAGGGGGGATCCGACGGGAGGGCGCGGACCCGATCCGCACCGTGAACTGGCTCACACGCCGGGCCCCTGGCGCCGTACCTACCGGCGGGTATGGTCGACCTCCATGTGTAGCCGCACCAACCCTTCTCGCAGCCCCCGCACCGGGCGCCCCCGCTCCACCGCGGCCGACGCGGCCATCCTGGAGGCGACCCGCGCGGCGCTGGTCGAGCTGGGCTGGTCCAAGCTCACGATGGGGGACGTCGCCGGCCGGGCCGGGGTTGCGAAGACGACGCTGTACCGCCGCTGGGCCAACAAGAACGAACTCGTGGTGGACGCCGTCGCCGTCCTCTTCGACGAACTCGAACTGCCCGACCTGGGTTCCCTCCAGGCCGACATCGAGCATGTCGTCCTCCAGTTCGCGGCGCTGCTGGAACGCCCCGAGACCAAGACGGCGCTGATGGCGGTGGTGGCGGAGTCGACCCGTGACGAACCGCTGCGGGAGCGCATCCGCGGCTCGATCGTCGACCGGCAGAAGCGGCTCGTCCTGGCGGGCCGGGAGCGGGCGCAGCAGCGCGGCGAACTCCCGGCGGACCGCGACCCGGTCGCCGTCGACGCCATCGACGACCTGATCTTCGACGTCGTCGCGGGCGCGGTCGTGCACCGCGCCCTGGTGAGCGCGGAGCCGGTCGACGAGCCGTGGGTGGCGCGTCTGTCGGCCCTGCTCGTGGGCGGTCTGGGTGCGGTGGCCGCGCACGGCTAGGAGGTGCCCCTGCCGGTCTGGCCCGATCGGCGGGAGACGCCTAGCGTGACGGCCGTGATCACTGAACAGCGGAACCCCGAGCGGGACGGCGTCCGGCTGAACGACACCGTCCGCGCGCTGCTCGACGACATCAACCCGGCCGTGCTGGCCACGATCCAGCCCGACGGCTCCCCGCAGACCTCGGTCGTGTGGGTCGGCCGCGACGGCGACGACCTGCTGATCTCCAGCCAGGAAGGCCGCCGCAAGATCAAGAACATCCGGGCCGACGCCCGGGTCAGCCTCACCGTCCACGACCGCCGCGAGCCGGACCTGTACGCGGAGATACGGGGGACGGCGACGGTCACCGAGGACACCGGCCGCGCGCTGGCGGTGGCGCTCGCGGAGGGCTACGAGGGCGAGGGCGGCGGCCAGGAGTACCTGGACCTGCCGCCGGACCGGCTCCGGGTGGCGGTCCGGATCACCCCGACGAAGGTGCTGGGCTCGGCGGCGAGGTAGCGGGGCGGGGCGAGGGGCGGTGCGGGAGTTCCCGTACCGCCACGCACGACGAGGGGGCGGTACGGGAGTCCCCGTACCGCCCCTTTCACGTGCGGGGGCCCGGAAGCCCGGGGGATCAGAAGCCCGGCGGCTCCGTGTAGACGCCCCACTCGTCGCGCAGCGCGTCGCAGATCTCACCGAGCGTCGCCTCGGCGCGTACGGCCTCCAGCATCGGGACGATCATGTTGGAGCCGTCCCGGGCGGCGGCCAGCATCGCGTCGATGGAGGCGCGGACCTTGGCGTCGTCGCGGCGCTCCTTGCGCTCGCCGAGGACCCGGACCTGCTCCCACTCGACCTCGTGGCTGACCCGGAGGATCTCCAGGTCACCGGTGACGGAGCCGTGGTGGACGTTGACGCCGACGACCCGCTTGTCGCCCTTCTCCAGGGACCGCTGGTACTGGAAGGCGGACTCGGCGATCTCGCCGGTGAACCAGCCGTCCTCGATGCCGCGCAGGATGCCGGAGGTGATCGGGCCGATCGGGTGCTGCCCGTCCGGGTGGGCGCGGCGCCCGCGCTCCCTGATCTGGTCGAAGATCTTCTCGGCGTCGGCCTCGATGCGGTCGGTGAGCTGCTCGACGTACCAGGAGCCGCCGAGCGGGTCGGCGACGTTGGCGACGCCGGTCTCCTCCATCAGCACCTGCTGGGTGCGGAGCGCGATCTCGGCGGCCTGCTCGCTGGGGAGCGCGAGGGTCTCGTCGAGGGCGTTGGTGTGGAGGGAGTTGGTGCCGCCGAGGACGGCGGAGAGGGCCTCCACAGCGGTGCGGACGACGTTGTTGTAGGGCTGCTGGGCGGTGAGGGAGACACCGGCGGTCTGGGTGTGGAAGCGCAGCCACTGGGCCTTGTCGGTCTTGGCGCCGTAGACCTCCTTCATCCAGCGGGCCCAGATGCGGCGGGCGGCGCGGAACTTGGCGATCTCCTCGAAGAAGTCGAGGTGCGCGTCGAAGAAGAAGGAGAGGCCGGGGGCGAAGACGTCCACGTCCATGCCGCGGCTCAGGCCCAGCTCGACGTAGCCGAAGCCGTCGGCGAGGGTGTACGCGAGCTCCTGTGCGGCCGTCGCCCCGGCCTCGCGGATGTGGTAGCCGGAGACGGAGAGCGGCTTGTACGCGGGGATGCCCTGCGCGCAGTGCTCCATGAGGTCGCCGATGAGACGCAGATGGGGCTCGGGCTCGAAGAGCCACTCCTTCTGCGCGATGTACTCCTTGAAGATGTCGGTCTGGAGCGTGCCGTTGAGCACGGCCGGGTCGATGCCCTGGCGTTCGGCGGCGACCAGGTACATGCAGAAGACCGGGACGGCGGGCCCGGAGATCGTCATGGAGGTCGTCACGTCGCCGAGCGGGATGTCCTTGAAGAGGACCTCCATGTCGGCGGCGGAGTCGATGGCGACGCCGCAGTGGCCGACCTCGCCGAGGGCGCGCGGGTCGTCGGAGTCGCGGCCCATGAGCGTGGGCATGTCGAAGGCGACGGAGAGGCCGCCGCCGCCGGCGGCCAGGATCATCTTGTAGCGCTCGTTGGTCTGCTCGGCGTTGCCGAAGCCGGCGAACTGGCGGATGGTCCAGGTCCGGCCCCGGTAGCCGGTCGGGTGGAGTCCCCGGGTGAAGGGGTACTCGCCGGGCCAGCCGATGCGCTCGAACCCTTCGTAGGTGTCGCCGGGCCGGGGCCCGTAGACCGGCTCGACGGCGTCGCCGGAGAGCGTGGTGAAGTCGGCGTCCCGCTTGCGGGCCTTGTCGTAACGGGCCTGCCAGCGACGGCGGCCTTCCTCGATGGCGTCAGCGTCCATGCTTCGAATTTACTAGGACGTCCTAGTAAATGTCGACGGCAAACCTCCGCACATGTGTGCGGAGGTGGGGGTCAGGCCTTGACCGGCTCCGGCTGCGCGCCGCTGACCAGCGGAAGCGTCTCGGCGACGACCTTGCGCTCGACGAAGAACGCGGCGGTCGGGATGGTGCCGGAGACCAGCACCCACAGGAGCTTGCCGAACGGCCACTTCGCCTTGGAGCCCAGGTCGAAGGCGAAGACGAGGTAGATGATGTAGAGGACGCCGTGGAGCTGGGAGACCGCGAAGGTCAGGTCCTCGCCGACGCCGAAGCCGTACTTGGCGACCATGCACGCGCACAGGATGAGCAGCATGACGGCGGTCACATAGGCCATGACGCGGTAGCGGGTCAGCACGCTGGATTTCATGCCGTCGAGCGTAACCGCACGTTCCGGGCGATCTTCGCGCGGGTCAGCCCTCCTCGAAGTCCTCCGCCGCCACCCGCAGCGGCCTCAGCATCGCGAAGATCTCCGCGCACTCCTCCGCGTCGTAGGCGCCGAGCCCGAACTCCATCTCCATCAGGTCGCGGGTCGCCGCCTCGACCACCTCGCGGCCCTTCTCCGTGATGGTCGCGAGGGTGCCGCGGCCGTCGTTCGGGTTGGGGCGCTTGTCGACCAGACCGGACCTCACCAGCCGGTCCACCGTGTTCGTCACCGAGGTGGGGTGGACCATCAGCCGCTCGCCGATCTTGGACATCGGCAGCTCGCCGGCCTTCGAGAAGGTCAGCAGCACCAGGGCCTCGTACCGCGCGAAGGTCAGCCCGTACGGCTTGACGACGGCGTCCACCTCCGCGAGGAGGATCTGATGGGCCCGCATGATCGAGGTGATCGCGGCCATCGAGGGGACCGGGCCCCAGCGCTTCTGCCAGAGTTCGTCGGCGCGGGCGATGGGGTCGAAGGGGAGACTGAGCGGCTTCGGCACGCGTCGACCTTACCCATGGGCAACATGCCGGACAGCCCCGTCTCGTTCCTCGGTCGCCCCGGCCGCCCTCAGCTCGGCCGCGGCGGCCAGCAGGCAGAGCGTGCCGAGCACACCCGTGGCCGCGACGACCGTGTGCACGGGGGCGAACTCGGCCGCGACCCCGGCCCCGGCCATCCCGACGCCCTGGACGGTCATCATGCCCGCCGTCATCAGGGTCATCGCCCTCCCCCGGGTCTCCTCGGGGACGGCGGCGACGAACCAGGCGTCGAGACCGAGGGTGTACGCGCCGGTGGCGCCCGCCAGGAAGAGCGCGACGGCCGCGAGGGCGACGCCGGGCTTCGGTCCGTACAGCAGATAGGGCAGCACCCCGGTCACGGCGAGCGGCAGCACGATCCGGGAGCGGGTCGCGGCGCTCAGGAACGACCCGGCGAACAGCTCGCCCGCGATCGTGCCGACCGGCAGCGCGCACATGAGCAGGCCGAGCGCGGCCGTGGAGACACCGATCTCGTCGGCGTACGGGGCGGCCAGCGCCTCCGGTACGACGGCGAACAGCGGCGGCACCCAGAACATCAGCATCAGGGCGCGCACCCGCCGGTTCCGCAGCACCGCCCAGGTGCCGGCGAGCCCGCTCGCGGTCGTCCGCCCGGCGCCCCTGGCGGGCCGGCGGGCGGTGCCGAGGCGCAGCAGCAGCGCGGAGACGAGGAAGGTGACGGCGGTGACGGCGAGCGCGCCGCGCGGCGGGACGACGGTCAGCAGGACGCCGCCGACGGCGAAGCCGGTGAGCAGGGCGCTCTGGGAGACGATCCGCAGGAGGGAGCGGCCGAGGACGAAGAGGTCGCCCTCGCCGAGGATGTCGGCGAGGGTCGCCATCCGGGTGCCGTTGAAGACGGGCGAGACGACGGCGATGGCGCAGCGCAGCGCGAGCAGCAGGGCGACGGGGGTGGCGGGGGCGATCATCACGGCGACGCAGGCGGCGCAGACGAGGTCGCAGACGACGAGGAGGCGGCGGGGCGGGAGGCGGTCGGTGAGGCCGGCGAGGAGGGTGCCGCCGACGAGGTAGGGGAGGAAGCCGAGGGCGAAGGTGAGGGAGGAGAGCAGGGGGGAGCGGGTGAGGTCGTAGACGAGCACGGTGAGCGCCAGCTCGCTGACGACGACGCCGAGCAGCGAGAAGAGATGCGCCACGAAGACGAACCGGAACTCGCGGACGCGGAAGACGGCCCGGTAGCCGGGCGAGGGCGCGTCCCCGGGTGCGGGTGCAGGTGCATCCCCGGGCAAGGGCGCGGGTGCGTCCCCGCGTGCGGGTGCGGGTGCGGGCGCCCCGGCTGTGGCGCTTCCGTGGGCAGGGTCGTGCGCGGGCGCCGGTGCCGGCGCCCGGGTGTCGTTCTCGGGCATGGACGCAGCGTGCCGCCGGGAACGGGCTCGCCCTAGACTTTCGTGTCCAGCCGAATCTTCCGCCCGGGGAGGGCCGCCCGTGCCGTACCACCTGCGCTTCGGCGAGGCCGACCCGCTGCGCATCCGGTTCGCGATCTCGCCGCTCTGGGAGACCCACTCCGCCGTGCGGGTCCTCGCCCGGCCGGGGAAGCAGGGCTACCACCTGCCGTGGCTGCGGCGGATCGCGGGCGCCACGCGGGGGCTCGACCTCGGGCCGCTCCAGCTCCTGATGCCGCTGCGCGGGCACAGCCCGGACTTCCTCTATCCGCCGCCGCTCGGGCCCGTCGCCACCTTCGACGAGGAGATCGCCGCCGTACGGGAGACCGGTCCGGCCCTCGCTCTCGTGGACTTCGAGCGGGCGCTCGCCGAGACGCCGGGGGCCGCCGAGACGGAGGAGGGGCGGCGGCTGCTGGCCGATCCGGCCGACGGCGTACGGCGGCTGACGGTGCTTCTGGAGGCGGCCTGGGAGGCGCTGATCGCCCCCGAGTGGCCCCGGCTGCGGGCGCTCCTTGAGGCGGACGTGGCGTACCACTCGCGCCGGCTCGCCGAGGGCGGGCTCGAACGGCTCCTGAGCGAGCTGCACCCGGCCTTCGACTGGGCCGCGGAGACCGCCACCCTGCGGGTCGCCTACGCCGGGGAGCACGACCGCCCGCTGGACGGGCAGGGGCTCGTCCTCATGCCGTCGGTGTTCACCTGGCCGGACGTGGTGAGCGGTTTCGACCCGCCGTGGCAGCCGACCGTGGCGTATCCGGCGCGCGGGATCGGCGGGCTGTGGACCGCGCCCCGGAAGCGTACGCCGGAGGCCCTCGGGCGGCTTCTGGGGCCGGTCCGGGCGGACGTCCTGTGCGCCCTGGCCGAGCCGATGGGGACGACGGCGCTCGCCCATCTCCTCGGGCGGGCCCCCTCCTCCGTCTCCGCGCACCTCGCGGTGCTACGGGACGCCGGTCTGCTGACCTCCCGGCGGTACGGCCACCAGGTGCTGTACGAGCGGACCCCGCTGGGCATCGCGGTGTCGCAGCCCGACGCCGGCTGACCCTCGTGTCACGATGACCCGTATTGTCGCCTCACGCACGGTTTCGCACCGTCTCGTACCCGACTCTGGGGGCCGGATGTCCCGCCGCACCGTCACCGCCGTCGCCCTGACGCTCGTCTCCGCGCTGCTCCTGGCCGGGTGCGGTGAGGACGAGTCCCCGAAGGGCCCGGTCGGCCCGCCGTCCACGCGCGGCGAGGCCGCGGCGCCCGCGAGCGGGTCGCCGTTCTGGGTCGACCCGGAGAGCGACGCGGCGAAGCAGGTCCGCCGGTACGAGGCGCAGGGCAGGACCGAGGACGCCCGCGTCCTGAAGCGGATCGCGGACCGGCCGGTCGCGGACTGGCCGGCGGGTGACGACCCGGTGCCGGAGATCACCCGGGCGGTGCGGGGCGCGGCGGCCCAGAACCGTACGGCCGTCTTCGTGGCGTACAACATCCCGCACCGCGACTGCGGGATGTACTCGGCGGGCGGCTCGCACGACGCGCAGGCCTACCGGAACTGGATCGACTCCTTCGCGACGGCGCTCGGGGACTCCTCCGCGATCGTCGTCCTGGAGCCGGACGCGGTGCCGCACATGGCGGACGGCTGCACCCCGGCGCAGTACCACGACGAGCGCTACCGGCTGCTCGCGGAGGCGATCGAGCGGCTGAAGCGGCAGCCGCGCACCCGGGTCTATCTGGACGCGGGCAATCCGGCCTGGATCGACGACCCGGGGAAGCTGGTGGAGCCGCTGCGGCGGGCCGGGGTCGCCCGCGCGGACGGCTTCTCGCTGAACGTCTCCAACTTCCAGACGAACGACATCGTGCGGGGCTTCGGCGCGACCCTCTCCGGGCTGCTCGGCGGCACCCACTTCACGGTGGACACCAGCCGCAACGGCGACGGCCCCCTCCCGGGCGACCGGGAGGAGGCCTGGTGCAATCCGCCGGGCCGGGCGCTCGGCGTGCCGCCGACGGACCGGACCGGGGACGGCCTGGTCGACGCGTACCTGTGGATCAAGCGCCCCGGCGACTCGGACGGCCAGTGCCGGGGCGGCCCGGCGGCCGGGACCTGGTGGCCGGACTACGCGCTGGGTCTGGCGCGCCGGGCGAAGAACTAGCCGCCCGCCCGGCAGCTCAGCCCAGCTCGGCTCGGCTCAGCTCGGCTCGGCTCAGATCACCTGGATCCACTGCGCCTCGGACGGGATGCCGTTCGCGTCGGTGACGAAGAGCATGTACCAGCCGGGCGGGACCAGGGTCCGGTCCTGCGGTACGTCGACGGTGACCGTCAGCCCGTCCCGGCCCTTGCGCAGGCCCAGTTCGATCGAGCGCTGTTCGACGTCGGTCGTGTGGGTGACGGCGCTGGGCCGCATCAGCCGGGCCTTCGCGATCCGGCCGGCGTCCTTGGTCCTGAAGGTGGCGCGGCCGTTCTGGTCGAGTTCCCGCGGCCCCTCCCCCAGGACCGGCCGGTCGGCGCCGGCCTTGTGGAGGTAGGGCGGGGTGAAGACCTCGATGCGCTGTTCGAAGGTGCCGAGCTTGGTGTTGTCCTTGTCGTCGAAGAGCGGGTCGGAGCCGAAGGTGGCGACCCGGCCGTCGGGGAGCAGCAGCGCCTCGGAGTGGTAGTTGCGGCCGACGGTGGGTTCGGCGGCCTCGGTGAAGGCGTTGGCCCTGGGGTCGTAGAACTGGGCCTTGAGGATGTCGCTGCCGCTGCGGCCCCGGTAGTCCTCGGATCCGCCGCTGGTGAAGACGGTGTCGTCGGGCATCAGGACGCTGCTGAGGTAGCGGGTGCCCTGCGGGAGGGACGGTCCGTCGGTGAAGACGGGGCTGTCTGCGGAGACATCGACGATGGAGGTGCGGGCGGTGGACTTGGAGGACTCGCCGACCCCGCCGCCGCCGAGGACCATGACCTTCTGGTTCTGGGCGGGCGGGAGCAGCAGGGAGGCGGAGGTCTCCAGCTGGTCGGTGTCGGTGAGCCCGCCGAGCTCGGTGAAGGAGTTCTTGCTCAGGTCCCACAGGCCCGGCGCGCGGCCCTTCTCGGCGGGGCCGTAGCCGGCGTTGGAGCCGGTGTAGAGGAGCTTTCCGCCCTTGGTGAGGAAGAGGGAGGGGTAGGTGGGGAAGTAGTGGAAGGGGCCCTTGGACCACGTCTTGGTCTCGGGGTCGTAGATCTCGTTGTCGCCGGGGACGACGTCGCCGACGTCGTTGAGTCCGGAGACGGCGAGGACCTTGCCGTCCTCGAGTCCGACGAGGGTGGGGTACCAGCGGGCGTCCTTCATGGGCGCGACCGGGATGTACTTCTCGGCCTTCGGGTCGAACTCGTAGGCGCTCCTGATGCCCTGGAAGTCCTGCTTCTCGGTGGTGATCTTCTGCGCGAGGCCGTAGACGTTGTCGGCGGCATCGCCCTTGAGGCCGACGACCTCGTACTGGGCGGCCTGGGTGGTGAGGGCCTGCGGGCCCTCCTTGCGGGCCTCGACGAAGACCCGGGTCTCGGCGGCGGTGACCTTGGCCTTCCAGGGCTTCATCTGACCGCTCTCGAAGTACGAGATCTCGAACTCGCGCTTGGCCTTGGGGACGGTGACGTCGGTCTTGGAGACGTACTCGACCCCGGACGGGGAGCGGAAGACGGTGCCCTTCTTCAGGGTGACGGCCTCGTCGGGGTTCTCGTTCTTGACGCGCATGCCGCCGCCGGCCTTCTTGACCTCGCCGCCGAGGATCTCGTAGCGGGCGGTGCCGCCGGCGACGAGCAGCCGGCCGTCGGCGAGCTGGGTGTGGCCGGAGCAGAAGAAGTCCACGGGGGTGGGGATCTTCGTGAAGGTGTTCTTGGCCGGGTCCCAGAGGATGGTCTCGAAGGTCCCGGCGTCGAAGTTCTTCTGGTTGTTGCCGGAGCCGGCGATCAGCAGCACCTTGCCGGTGTGCAGGAGGGCGGCGTGGATGGCGTTGATGCGGTAGCCGTCGGGGACGGCGACCTCGGCCCAGGAGCCGAACTCCCGCTGGTACCCGGGCTGGGCGATCTTGTAGGCGTGGTACTTCTCCTCGGCGAAGGAGACGGCGGCGGGGGCGTTGAGCGCCGCGAGGACCAGCACCGCGGCGCTGCCGAACAGGGTCTTCTTGAACTTCTTCGACGGCCGGTAGGCCATGGCTCAGTTCCCTCCGGTCGTCGTGGGGGCGGGTGCGGGGGCGGCGGGCGGGACGGTGGCGGGGAGGACCCCGACCCCTTCGCGGGCGTCCGCGAGACCGCGCAGGCGGGCGCGGGCCCTGGCGCGGTCGCGGACCCGCCGCACACGGCGGGCCCGTACCGTCGTCCAGGCCCACAGGGTCACCGGGGCCAGCGAGACGACCAGGGCGAGGGACGCCCAGGTGTGCATGGCCGCGTGGGTGTGGCCGTAGTGGACGGAGGCGGCCAGTGAGGCGATGAGGACCACCGCCCAGTAGAGGTGGACGCGGAAGGTAAAAAGCCGGTCGGGGCTGGCCTCGCCGCCCTTGGGGGTGACGACGAAGCGGCCCCGGGTGCGCAGCACCGCCGAGCCGAGGGACTTGAGGTAGATGGGCGCGGAGAGCGCGGACATCGCCATGCCGGCGAGGCCGCCGGAGCCCTCGGGTTCGTGGGGCGAGACGTTGTGCCGGCGGTTCCAGAGGTAAAGGCCGATCTGGAGGGCGACGGCGTCGCTGTAGATCATCAGCCACACATGGGTGGAGACCTGGGTGCCGGAGGCGCCGAGCCAGAGGTGGAGGACGCAGCTGAGGATGCCGACGAACCAGTTGACGGCCGTCATCGGGTAGTAGACGAGCATCAGGGTGTAGTTGAGGAAGCGGCCCGGCGGGGTGCGGAAGGGCGCCTTCCAGAACTGCTTGACGATCGTCTCGTACGTGCCCCGGGACCAGCGGAGCTGCTGGGTGAAGAAGTCGGTCCAGGAGGCCGGCCCCTCGCCCACGGCGAGCACGTCGGGGGTGTAGACGGAGCGCCAGAAGCGGCCGGTGCGCGGGTTCTTCCTGCGGTGCAGTTCGAAGCCGGTGGCCATGTCCTCGGTGACGGAGTCGTACAGGCCGCCGATCTGCTTGAGGGCGGAGATCCGGACGACGTTGTTCGTGCCGACGAACATGGGTGCGTGGTAGCGGTTCCCGGCGCGCTGGATGAGGGCGTGGAAGAGGAACTGCTGCGACTCGGCGGCCTTGGTGACGATGTTGGTGTAGTTGCCGTACACCTGCGGGCCGACGACGAAGGCGATGTCGGGGTCGCGGAAGTAGCCGAGCATCCGCTCCAGGAAGTTGGGGAGCGGGACGTGGTCGGTGTCCACGGAGGCGAAGTAGTCGTAGTCGTCGCCGTGCAGGGCGAGCCAGGCGTTGTAGTTGCCGTGCTTGGTCCTCGCCCTGTGCGGGCCCTTCTTCCGGTTCCACTCGGGGACGCGAGCGCGGGTGAAGTGGCGGACGCCGAGTTCGGCGCAGAGCGCCTTGGCGTCGTCGGAGTCGCCCTCGTCGAGGAGCCAGATGTCGAGCGGGCCGTCGTGCCGCAGCCGGGTGGCGCCTTCGAGGGTGCCGCGGACCATGGAGAGCGGTTCCTTGCCCGGGACGTACGTGGTGAGGAAGGCGACGCGGGTGTCCTGTTCGGCGTACACGGGTATCGGGTCGCGGGCGACCATGGTGGCGTGGGCGATCGACGTGACGTTCACCAGCATGAAGAAGCAGATGAGGCCGATCGACACCAGCATCACGGTGTCGAGGTGGACGAGCCATTCCTCGCCGCCCTCGCGGACGGTCCAGTGGCTCGGCCAGACGAGATAGGCCAGGAGGACGGCCGAGAGGACCGGTGCGAGGCACATGAGGAGGACGGCCCGTATGCGGTGCGGCTCCTTCGCGAGCAGACTTCGGTACTGCACCTCGTAGGCCACCGGGTCCGGTTCCGTGAGCCGACCGGCGAGTCGGCTGTAGGTGTCGTAGTCGTAGCCTCCCGGCCGCACGGCGCCTCCAGCTCTCGTCGAACGGGTCGATACACCAACAAAAGGGGCAAACCTTCGGCGTGTCGACTGGAGTCGTCCGAGTGGGCGGCATCAGCGGGTACGGGAGCTCGGCCACGGCAGAAGCCCCCGGTCCCGAACGGCGGGTTCGGGACCGGGGGCTTCGGTGATGCGGAACGGGTCGGCGTCAGGCGCCGAGGTGCCGCTCCACCGTCTCGACCTTCGCGGTCAGACCGTCGGTGACACCGGGCCGGATGTCGGCCTTGAGTACCACCGAGACGCGCGGCGCCCGCGCCTCCACGGCGGCCACGGCGCGCTTCACGACGTCCATGACCTCGTCCCACTCGCCCTCGATGGACGTGAACATGGCATCCGTACGGTTCGGCAGCCCGGACTCGCGGACGACCCGGACGGCGTCGGCGACGTACTCGCCGACCTCCTCCCCCACACCCAGCGGGGTCACGGAGAACGCGACGATCACGCCTTCACCGCGCCCTCGGCCGCCGCGGCGCGGGCGCGGGAGGCGATGACCGCGTTCTCGGCCTCGCGCTTCAGCTTCCGCTCGGCGTAGAAGCCGCCCAGGGGCAGCACCGAGAGGACGAAGTACAGCGCGGCGGTCCCGAAGCTCCACTTGGTGCGGTTCCAGGCGTCGAGCCAGAAGAGGACGTAGAGGATGAACAGCACGCCGTGGATCGCGCCCATGACCGGCACCGCGTTGAAGTCCGTCGTCCGCTTGAGCACCGAGCAGAGCAGCAGGAGCAGGAACGAGACGGCCTCCGGCGCGGAGACGAGACGGAGCCGGTGGAGGGAGGAAGCGGTCTTGAGGTCCACGGAGGGGGTCACCTTCGTTCGATCTTGTGAACGGATGCACAAGGGCCCGACCATTGTGCACGGAGACTTTGCTGTTCCTTTGACCGGGTCCCCAGTACCTTCCTCGGGTGGCAACGTTCCGACTCCAGGGCAGCAGGGTGCTCGCCGTCTCCATGACCGGCGACGCCGTCAAGGCGAAGAACGGCTCGATGGTCGCCTACGACGGCCAGATGGCGTTCAAGAAGATGAGCGGCGGCGGTGAGGGCCTGCGCGGCATGGTGACCCGCCGGCTCACGGGTGAGCAGATGGAGGTGATGGAGGTGCGCGGCCAGGGGACCTGCTGGTTCGCCGACCGGGCCGCCGAGATCAACCTCGTCTCGCTGCACGGCGAGAAGCTGTGGGTGGAGGCGAGCAACCTCCTGTGCACGGACGCGGGTCTGCGGACCGGCACGACCTTCACGGGCCTGCGCGGCGGCGCGACCGGCAACGGCCTCTTCACCACGACGGTGGAGGGCACGGGCCAGGCGGCGATCATGTCCGACGGCCCGGCGGTGGTGCTGCGGGTGACCCCGCAGTACCCGCTCCAGGTCGACCCGGGCGCGTACATCGCACACCAGGGCAACCTCCAGCAGCACCTCCAGACCGGGGTGAACTTCCGCACACTGATGGGCGAGGGCGGCGGCGAGGCCTTCCAGATCCGCTTCGAGGGGGACGGCCTGGTGTACGTCCAGCCGAGCGAGCGGAACACGATCGGGGGCGACGTCTGATGCCGTTCCGTGAGATCAACTCGAAGATGGTCGAGGCGACCCTCGTCCCCGGCCGGCGGATGTTCAGCCAGCGCGGCGCGATGCTCGCGTACCGCGGCGACGTCAGTTTCACGCCGAACATCGCGGGCGGCCAGGGCGGCCTGATGTCGATGATCGGCCGCCGGGTGGCCGGCGAGGCGACCCCGCTGATGACGGTCGAGGGCAGCGGCACGGTGATGTTCGGGCACGGCGGCCACCACATCCAGGTGATCGCGATGACCGGCGACACCCTGTACGTGGAGGCCGACCGGCTGCTGGCCTTCGACGGCACCCTGGAGCAGGGCACGATGTTCATGGGCTCGCAGGGCGGGGTCATGGGCATGGTCCGCGGCCAGGTGACCGGCCAGGGCCTCTTCACGACGACCCTCAAGGGCCACGGCTCGGTGGCCGTGATGGCGCACGGCGGCGTGATCGAACTGCCGATCTCCCCGGGCCGCCCGGTCCATGTGGACCCGCAGGCGTACGTGGCCCACCACGGCGACGTACGGAACAAGCTGTCCACCGCGCTCGGCTGGCGCGACATGGTGGGCCGCGGCTCGGGCGAGGCCTTCCAGCTGGAGCTGAGCGGCAGCGGCGCGGTGTACGTCCAGGCCTCGGAGGAGAAGCTGTGAGCACGCCGACATGGGGCATCCCCGGGTCCCCTGGGCCCCAGGGGGTCCACGATCCGACGACGCTGCCGTCGGACGACAACGTGAACCCGTACACCTTCTGCGTGGAGCTCAAGGGCTCCCAGTGGTTCCTGCAGAAGGGCAAGATGATCGCCTACTACGGGCGGATCGAGTTCAACGGCATCGGGCACGGGCGGCTCGACCGGCTGGTGCGCACCTCCTTCCACTCGCCGCTGCACGCGAGCGACTGGGTGGTCGCGGAGGGCAGCGGGAAGATGCTGCTCGCGGACCGGTCCTTCGACGTGAACTCCTTCGACCTGGACGAGGGCAACCTGACGATCCGTTCGGGCAACCTCCTCGCCTACCAGCCCACGCTGGCGCTCAAGCAGTCGATCGTGCCGGGTTTCGTGACGCTGATCGGCACCGGAAAGTTCGTGGCGGCGTCGAACGGCCCGGTGGTCTTCATGGAGCCGCCGATGCGGGTGGACCCGCAGGCGCTGGTGGGCTGGGCGGACTGCCCCTCCCCCTGCCACCACTACGACCACGGCTACATGACGGGCGTGATGGGCGGCGTCCGGGCGCTGACGGGCATCGGGGGCACCTCGGGCGAGGAGCACCAGTTCGAGTTCGTGGGCGCGGGCACGGTCCTGCTCCAGTCGACGGAACTGCTGATGGCGGACCGGGCGATCGGCGCGCCCCCGGCCCAGGCGGGTGTCCCCGGCGGACAGGGGGCGCACGGTTCCGGCCAGGGCATGCCGGGCTCGGTACCGCGCCTTCCCGGCCAGCTCGGTGACCTCCAGCGGCGCTTCGGTCTGTGAGCGGTAGTCTGCGGAGTGTGACGTCCCCGAACGCCCGCTCCCAGGCTTCGTCAAGTATTCAACTTCTTAGGTAGAATCCACATATGGAGACCGAGACCGCCACCCCGTGGCTCACCGACGCCGAGCAGTGTGCGTGGCGCACGTTCCTGGACGTCCAGAGAATGCTGACGTACCAGCTGGAGCGGGACCTCCAGCCCTTCGGACTGACGATGAACGACTACGAGATCCTCGTGAACCTCTCGGAGTCGGCGGAGCGGCGGCTGCGCATGAGCGATCTCGCCGCGGCCACCCTCCAGTCGAAGAGCCGGCTCTCGCACCAGATCACCCGCATGGAGAACGCGGGGCTCGTACGGCGCGAGAACTGCGAGTCCGACCGGCGCGGGCTCTACGCCGTCCTCACCGACGCGGGCATGGAGACCATGCACAAGGTCGCCCCGCACCACGTCGAGTCCGTGCGCAAGCACTTCATCGACCAGATCGGCGGGGAGGCGCTCGGCGACCTCCACGAGTCGCTCAAGCCCGTCGCCGAGCAGCTGCGCGGACGGCGCGGCAAGCCGTGACCCGACCCGCGACCTGACATACACGGGTACGCGAGAAGGGCCTCTCCGGGACGACCGGAGAGGCCCTTCTCGTACGTACGGGGGATCAGTTTCCGGTCAGGCTCGCGACCAGTTCGTCGGAGGCCGCGTACGGGTCCAGGCCACCCGCCACGATCCGCTCGGCCAGCGCGTCCAGCCGCCGGTCGCCGTGCAGATCCCCGATCCGCTCGCGCAGGGCGGTGACCGCGATGGTCTCCACCTCGCGCGCGGCACGGGCCCGGCGGCGCTCCGCCAGGACCCCGTGCTCCTCCATCCAGGCGCGGTGCTTCTCCAGCGCCTCCACGACCTCGTCGATGCCCTCGCCGCGCGCCGCGACCGTCTTGACGATCGGCGGCCGCCAGTCGCCCGCGGCCCGCGCCTCACCGAGGCCCAGCATGTGGTTGAGCTCGCGCGCGGTGGCGTCCGCGCCGTCCCGGTCGGCCTTGTTCACCACGTACACGTCGCCGATCTCCAGGATGCCCGCCTTCGCGGCCTGGATGCCGTCGCCCATGCCCGGCGCGAGCAGCACGACCGAGGTGTCGGCCTGGGAGGCGATCTCGACCTCCGACTGCCCGACGCCGACCGTCTCCACGAGGATCACCTCGCAGCCGGCCGCGTCCAGGACGCGGATGGCCTGCGGGGCGGACCAGGCGAGCCCGCCGAGGTGGCCTCGGGTCGCCATCGAGCGGATGTAGACACCCGGGTCGGAGGCGTGCTCCGACATCCGGACCCGGTCACCGAGCAGCGCGCCCCCGCTGAACGGCGAGGACGGGTCGACGGCGAGCACGCCGACGCGCTTGCCGGCCCGCCGGTAGGCGGAGACCAGCGCCGAGGTCGACGTGGACTTGCCGACGCCGGGCGAGCCGGTCAGGCCCACCACGTACGCGCCGCCGGTGAGCGGCGCCAGCGCCGCCATGACCTCGCGCAGCTGCGGGGACGCCCCCTCCACGAGCGAGATCAGCCGGGCCACGGCCCGCGGCCTGCCCTCCCGTGCCTGGGTGACCAGTGCGGGGACGTCCACCATGTGCGTTGCTCCTCAGGGTCCGGAACTACTTGCCGTTGCCGGGCACGCGGACGATCAGCGCGTCGCCCTGACCGCCGCCGCCGCACAGGGCCGCCGCGCCGATGCCGCCGCCGCGCCGCTTGAGCTCGAGGGCGAGGTGCAGCACGACACGGGCGCCGGACATGCCGATCGGGTGGCCGAGGGCGATGGCGCCGCCGTTGACGTTCACCTTCTCGGGGGTAACGCCGAGGTCCTTCATTGACTGGACGGCGACCGCGGCGAAGGCCTCGTTGATCTCGATCAGGTCGAGGTCCTCGACGCCCAGGCCGTCCTTCTTGAGGGCGTGCAGGATCGCGTTGGACGGCTGCGACTGGAGCGAGTTGTCCGGGCCCGCGACGTTGCCGTGGGCGCCGATCTCGGCGATCCACTCCAGGCCCAGTTCCTCGGCCTTGGCCTTGCTCATCACGACGACGGCGGCGGCGCCGTCGGAGATCTGCGAGGAGGTGCCGGCGGTGATCGTGCCGTCCTTGGCGAAGGCCGGACGGAGCTTGCCGAGGGACTCGGCGGTGGTCTCCGCGCGGATGCCCTCGTCCTTGGCGAAGATCACCGGGTCGCCCTTGCGCTGCGGGATCTCGACCGGGGTGATCTCGGCCTCGAAGATGCCGTTCTTCTGGGCGGCGGCGGCGCGCTGGTGCGACAGCGCGGCGATCTCGTCCTGCTCGGGGCGCTTGATGCCGAGGCGGGTGTTGTGCTTCTCGGTGGACTCGCCCATCGCGATGTTCTCGAAGGCGTCGGTGAGGCCGTCGTACGCCATGGCGTCGAGCATCTCGATGGCACCGTACTTGAAGCCCTCGCGGGACTTCGGCAGCAGGTGCGGGGCGTTGGTCATCGACTCCTGGCCGCCGGCGACCACGATGTCGAACTCGCCGGCGCGGATCAGCTGGTCGGCGAGCGCGATGGCGTCGAGACCCGAGAGACACACCTTGTTGATGGTGAGCGCGGGGACGTTCATGGGGATGCCGGCCTTGACCGCGGCCTGGCGGGCGGGGATCTGCCCGGCGCCCGCCTGGAGCACCTGGCCCATGATCACGTACTGCACCTGGTCGCCGCCGATGCCGGCCCGGTCGAGGGCGGCCTTGATCGCGAAACCGCCCAGCTCCGCGCCCGAGAAGGACTTGAGCGAGCCGAGCAGGCGGCCCATGGGCGTGCGGGCGCCCGCGACGATCACTGAGGTGGTACCGGTCGTTCCAGACATGAGGCACGGCCCCTTGGGATGAGAGGTGAACGAGGGTTTACCGCCAATGTACTGAGGGGCGCCGCGCGCGGTCACCGGGCAGCCGGTGTGACGGCGCGCACGTTGCGTAACCACCTTCCTGGCGCTGCACTGGAGGAATGCTGACGCGAATCGACCACATCGGGATCGCCTGTTTCGACCTGGACAAGACCGTCGAGTTCTACCGTGCCACGTACGGTTTCGAGGTCTTCCACTCCGAGGTCAACGAGGAACAGGGCGTCCGCGAGGCCATGCTCAAGATCAACGGGACCTCGGACGGCGGGGCCTCGTACCTCCAGCTCCTGGAGCCGACCCGGGAGGACTCGGCGGTGGGCAAGTGGCTCGCCAAGAACGGCGAGGGCGTGCACCACATCGCGTTCGGCACGGCCGATGTCGACGGCGACGCCGAGGCCATCCGCGGCAAGGGCGTCCGGGTCCTCTACGACGAGCCGCGGATCGGCTCGATGGGCTCCCGGATCACCTTCCTCCACCCCAAGGACTGCCACGGGGTGCTCACCGAACTGGTCACCTCCGCCGAGCCGTCCGCTGACCACTCCTCAGCGGAGCACTGACCTCCGGATTCCTGGCCCGGTAGAGTGGGCGGCTCCGGGCCGGGGCCGGTCGGGGCCGCCCGTGCGGCATCGCAGTCGGGATGTCGGGGTCGTCCGATCTGCCACGATTCCCCGGGGGTCCGTCCTCGGCCGTGAGGGCGTTCTCGCAGGAGTTGCGACCAGGGTTGGGGTATCCCCTGCTCGAAGAGCTCGGGGAAGGATGGGACCGCGCAGTGCGGGGCTACGAACGCCAGGAGAGCCACCGAGCTGAAGACGACCATCTCGCCAGGTTCGAAGCCGAGATGGACCGGCTGAAGACCGAACGCGAGAAGGCCGTCCAGCACGCCGAGGATCTCGGTTACCAGGTCGAGGTCTTGCGCGCCAAGCTCCACGAGGCGCGCCGCACCATCGCGTCCCGGCCCGCGTACGACAGCGCCGACATCGGCTACCAGTCCGAGCAGCTGCTGCGGAACGCGCAGGCGCAGGCCGAGCAGCTCCGCCAGGACGCCGAGCGCGAGCTGCGCGACGCCCGCGCCCAGACACAGCGCATCCTCCAGGAGCACGCCGAGCACCAGGCCCGCCTCCAGGCCGAGCTGCACAACGAGGCCGTGCAGCGCCGCCAGCAGCTGGACCAGGAGCTCAACGAGCGCCGGCAGACCGTCGAGGCGCACGTCAACGAGAACGTCGCCTGGGCCGAGCAGCTCCGCGCCCGTACGGAGTCCCAGGCCCGCCGGCTGATGGAGGAGTCCCGGGCGGAGGCCGAGCAGTCGCTGGCCGCCGCCCGCGCCGAGGCCACCCGGCTCGCCGAGGAGACCAGCCGCCGGGCCGGCGCCGAGGCCGAAGCGGCCCGCGCCGAGGCGGAAGCGATTCTGCTGCGCGCCCGCAAGGACGCCGAGCGGCTCATCGGCGCCGCGTCCAGCCAGGCGCAGGAGGCCACCAGCCACGCCGAGCAGCTGCGCTCGACCACCACCGCCGAGACCGACCAGGCCCGCCGCCAGGCCACCGAACTCTCCCGCGCCGCCGAGCAGCGCATGCAGGAGGCCGAGGAGAAGCTGCGGGTCGCCCGCGCCGAGGCCGAGAAGGCCCTCACCGAGGCCAAGGACTCCGCCGCCAGGCAGCTCGCGAACGCCGAGTCGGTCAACGAGCAGCGCACCCGTACCGCGAAGGCCGAGATCGCCCGGCTCGTCGGCGAGGCCACCAAGGACACCGAGGCCCTCAAGGCCGAGGCCGAGGAGAAGCTGCGCGAGGCGACCGCCGAGGCGGAGAAGCTCGTCACCGAGGCCTCCGAGAAGGCCGCCACGGCCGCCGCCGAGGACTCCGCCGCCGCGCTCGCCAAGGCCGCCCGCAGCGCCGAGGAGATCCTCACCAAGGCGGCCGAGGACGCCCGGGAGACCACCCGCAAGGCCTCCGAGGAGGCCGAGCGGGTCCGCCGCGAGGCCGAGACCGAGGCCGACCGGCTGCGCGCCGAGGCCGGGGACAAGGCCGACGAGCTGCTCGGTTCGGCGAAGGACGACACCAAGGAGTACCGGGCCAAGACGGTCGAGCTCCAGGAGGAGGCCCGGCGGCTGCGCGGCGAGGCCGAGCAGCTGCGCGCCGAGGCCATCGACGAGGGCGAGCGGATCCGCGGTGAGGCCCGGCGCGAGGCCCTCCAGCAGATCGAGGAGGCCGCCGGGACCGCCGAGGAGCTGCTCACCAAGGCCCGTACGGACGCCGAGGAGCTGCGGACCAAGGCCGGCGCCGAGAGCGAGCGGGTCAAGTCGGAGGCGATGGAGCGCGCCCAGACGCTCCGAACCCAGGCCGAGGAGACCCTTGAGCGCACCCGCGCCGAGGCCGAGCGGCTGCGGACCGAGGCCGAGGAGCAGGCCGAGTCGGTGAAGGGGGCGGCCGAGGAGGCCGCCGCCGGGCTGCGCGCGGACGCCGAGCGGGCCGCCGAGGCCCGTCGCGCGGAGGCCGCCGAGGAGCTGACCCGGCTGCACACCGACGCCGAGGCGAAGGTCGCCGCCGCCGGGGAGGAGCTCACCGACGCGCGTGCCGAGGGCGAGCTGATCCGGCGCGAGGCCGCCGAGGAGACGGAGCGGCTGCGGACCGAGGCCGCCGAGCGGGTCCGCAACCTCCAGGAGCAGGCGGAGCAGGAGGCCGAGCGGCTGCGCGCCGAGGCCGCGTCGGACGCGTCGACCACGCGTACGGAGGCCGAGGCCGCGGCGGTACGGCTGCGCACCGAGGCCGCCGCCGAGTCCGAGCGGCTGCGGTCGGAGGCCCAGGAGACCGCCGACCGGGTGCGGGCCGAGGCCGCCGCCGCCGCCGAGCGGGTCGCCGCCGAGGCGGCCGAGGCGCTGGCCGCCGCGCAGGAGGAGGCCGTCCGGCGCCGCCGGGAGGCGGACGAGACCCTGGAGTCGGCCCGTTCCGAGGCCGGCCGGGAGCGCGAGCACGCCCGCGAGCAGTCCGAGGAACTCCTCGCCGCCGCCCGCAAGCGCGTCGAGGACGCGCAGGCCGAGGCGCAGCGCCTGGTCGAGGAGGCGGACACCCGCGCGACCGAGATGGTCACCGCGGCCGAGCAGACCGCCCAGGAGGTACGGGACTCGGTGGCGGGTCTGCGCGAGCAGGCCGAGGAGGAGATCGCCGGGCTGCGCAGCGCCGCCGAGCACGCGGCGGAGCGGACGCGGTCCGAGGCGCAGGAGGAGGCGGACCGGGTCCGCTCCGACGCGCACGAGGAGCGGGAGCGGGCGTCGGAGGACGCCGGCCGCATCCGGGCGCGGGTGCAGGAGGAGACGGAGGCCGCGAAGGCGCTGGCCGAGCGGACCGTCACGGACGCCATCGCCGAGGCGGAGAAGCTGCGGGCGGACACCGCCGAGTACGCGCAGCGGGTACGGACCGAGGCGACGGACTCGCTCGCCTCGGCCGAGCAGGACGCGGCCCGGACGCGGGCGGACGCGCGGGAGGACGCGAACCGGATCCGTTCGGAGGCGGCCGAGCGCGCCGAGTCGGCGGTCGGTGAGGCCCGTACGGAGGCGGAGCGGATCGCCGCCGAGGCGGAGCAGGTCCTCGACGAGGCACGCAAGGCCGCCGACAAGCGACGCAGCGACGCCGCCGAGCAGGCCGACGCGCTCATCGCGGAGGCCGCCGGCGAGGCCGAGCGGATCGCCCGCGAGTCGACCGCCGAGGCCGAGCGGCTGACCGCCGAGGCGGTCGAGCTGATGGAGACCGCCGAGCAGGACGCCCTGCGGCTCCGCACCGAGGCCGAACAGGTCAAGGCCGACGGGGAGGCGCACGCGGAGGCGCTGCGGGCGGCGGCGGTCGCGGACGGCGAGCAGGTCCTCGACGAGGCGCGCAAGGCCGCCGTCAAGCGACGCAGCGACGCCGCCGAGCAGGCCGACGCGCTGATCGCGGAGGCCACCGGCGAGGCCGAGCGGATCGCCCGCGAGTCGACCGCCGAGGCCGAGCGGCTGACCGCCGAGGCGGTCGAGCTGATGGAGACCGCCGAGCAGGACGCCCTGCGGCTCCGCACCGAGGCCGAACAGGTCAAGACCGACGGGGAAGCGCACGCGCAGGCCCTGCGGAACGCGGCCCTCGCGGACGGCGAGCAGGTCCTCGACGAGGCACGCAAGGCCGCCGACAAGCGACGCAGCGACGCCGCCGAGCAGGCCGACGCACTCATCGCGGAGGCCACCACCGAGGCCGAGCGGATCGCCCGTGAGTCGACGGCCGAGGCCGAGCGGGTCACCCGTGAGGCGGGCGAGCTCGCGGACGCCGTCACGGCGGACGCCCGTGCCGAGGCGGAGGCCACCGTGGGCTCCGCGCGGCAGGAGGCGGAGCGGATCCGTACCGAGTCGGAGCGGCTCGGGGCGGCGGCCGAGGCGGCGGCCGAGCAGATGCGCTCGGAGGCCCGCGAGGAGGCGGACCGGACGCTCGACGAGGCCCGTGAGGCCGGCGCGCGGAAGCGTTCGGACGCGGCGGAGCAGGCGGACCAGCTCGTCGCCAAGGCCCAGGAGGAGGCGCTGCGCGCCACCACCGAGGCCGAGACGCAGGCCGACACGATGGTCGGCGCGGCCCGCAAGGAGGCCGAGCGGATCGTGGCCGAGGCGACCGTCGAGGGCAACTCGCTGGTGGAGAAGGCCCGTACGGACGCGGACGAGCTGCTGGTCGGGGCGCGCAGCGACGCGACGGCCATAAGGGACCGGGCCGAGGAGCTGCGGGGCCGCATCGAGGGCGAGATCGAGGACCTGCACGAGCGGGCCCGCCGTGAGAGCGCCGAGCAGATGAGGACGGCCGGCGAGCGGGTCGACAACCTCGTGAAGGCCGCGACGGAGCAGCGCGCCGAGGCGGAGGAGAAGGCCAAGAAGCTGGTGTCCGAGGCGAGTTCGGAGGCGAGCAAGGTACGGATCGCCGCCGTGCGGAAGGCCGAGGCACTCCTCAAGGAGGCCGAGCAGAAGAAGGCCTCGCTCGTCGCGGAGGCGGAGGGCATCAAGGCCGAGGCCGAGCGCATCCGGGCGGAGGCGCTGGCCGAGGCGGAGACGACCGTCGCCGAGGGGCAGCGCGAGCTGGAGGTGCTCGTGCGGCGCCGCAAGGACATCAATGCCGAGATCTCCCGTGTCCAGGACGTGCTGGAGGCGTTGGAGTCTTTCGAGACTCCGTCGGCCGGTGCGAAGTCCCCGGGAGCGGTGGGTGCCAAGGCGGGCGCGTCAGCGGGTTCCACCCGTTCGGGTGGCAAGCCCCAGGACGGCTAGCCACTCAAAAGGCTGGACATTCTCCAGATCAAACGGGCATACGCTCGATGACACGCCGCTTCGGCCCCTAGGATTCCCTCTAACACCTCACCGGTCTCATTCGACAGGAAACCCATGAGCGACACATCCTCCCCCTTCGGCTTCGAGCTCGTGCGGCGCGGTTACGACCGCGGTCAGGTGGACGACCGCATTACCAAGCTCGTGTCCGACCGCGACAGCGCCCTGTCCCGCATCACCTCCCTGGAGAAGCGGATCGAGGAGCTCCACCTCGAGACGCAGAACGCCCAGGCCCAGGTCACCGACGCCGAGCCGTCGTACGCGGGGCTCGGCGCCCGGGTCGAGAAGATCCTCCGGCTCGCCGAGGAGGAGGCGAAGGACCTGCGTGAGGAGGCCCGTCGCGCCGCCGAGCAGCACCGTGAGCTGGCCGAGTCGGCCGCCCAGCAGGTGCGCAACGACGCGGAGTCGTTCGCGGCCGAGCGCAAGGCGAAGTCCGAGGACGAGGGCGTCCGGATCGTCGAGAAGGCGCAGGGCGAGGCCAACACGCTGCGCGCCGAGGCGCAGAAGGACGCGCAGTCGAAGCGCGAGGAGGCGGACGCCCTCTTCGAGGAGACCCGCGCCAAGGCCGCCCAGGCCGCCGCGGACTTCGAGACCAACCTGGCGAAGCGCCGCGAGCAGTCGGAGCGGGACCTGGCCTCCCGTCAGGCGAAGGCCGAGAAGCGTCTCGCGGAGATCGAGCACCGCGCGGAGCAGCTCCGCCTGGAGGCCGAGAAGCTGCGCACGGACGCGGAGCGCCGCGCCCGTCAGACGGTGGAGACGGCGCAGCGCCAGGCCGAGGACATCGTGGCCGACGCGAACGCCAAGGCCGACCGGATCCGCTCGGAGTCGGAGCGCGAGCTCGCGGCGCTGACGAACCGCCGCGACTCGATCAACGCGCAGCTGACCAACGTCCGCGAGATGCTGGCGACGCTGACCGGTGCCGCGGTGGCGGCGGCCGGCTCGCCGATCGACGACGAGCGCGCGGCCGGTGTCCCGGCCCAGCAGTCCCGCTGAGGCGTCGCTCTGACGCCGCGCCGGTAACGACTGCGTAGCGTTGCCCGAACCCCTCGTCATTCCGGTGGCGGGGGGTTTTGCGCGCCCGTAGGTTGGTACGCATGATCGAGCTTGAGGGCCTGACCAAGCGCTACGGGGCGAAGACCGCGGTCGACCATCTCTCCTTCCAGGTGCGTCCTGGTGTGGTCACCGGCTTCCTCGGGCCGAACGGGGCGGGCAAGTCGACGACGATGCGGATGATGCTCGACCTGGACAACCCGACGAGCGGGACGGTCCGGATCGACGGCAAGCACTACCGGGACCTCGCGGAGCCACTGAAGTACATCGGGGCGCTGCTCGACGCCAAGGCGATGAACGGCGGCCGTTCGGCGTACAACAACCTGCTGTGTCTGGCGCAGTCGAACCGCATCCCGGAGCGCCGGGTGGCCGAGGTGCTGGACCTGGTGGGTCTGACGCCGGTGGCGCGGAAGAAGTCGAAGGGGTTCTCCCTCGGGATGGGGCAGCGGCTGGGCATCGCGTCCGCGCTGCTCGGTGATCCCGAGATCCTGATGTTCGACGAACCGGTCAATGGTCTGGACCCCGAGGGAATTCACTGGATCCGCAATCTGATGAAGGCGTTGGCGGCGGAGGGCCGGACGATCTTCGTTTCCAGTCATCTGATGAGTGAAATGGCCCTGACAGCCGATCATCTGATCGTGATCGGCCAGGGAAAGCTGCTGGCGGACACGTCGATGGCGGATTTCATCCAGCAGAATTCCCGGAGTTTCGTACGGCTGCGGTCCCCGCAGCAGGAGCGGCTCAGGGACGTGCTGCACGCCAACGGGTTCGTCGCGGTCGAGGCGGGCAACGGGACCCTGGAGGTGGACGGGGCGACCACCGAGAAGCTGGGCGAACTGGCGGCCGGCAGCGGTCTCGTGCTGCACGAGCTGAGCTCCCAGCGGGCCTCGCTCGAAGAGGCCTTCATGCAGATGACGGCCGGTGCGGTGGAGTACCACTCGCACGGCACCGATGTACACGGCGGCGCCCCGGCGCCCGGCCCCCAGTGGGGCAAGACCTCCCAGGGAGCCTGAACGATGGCAGCGGCAACAGCGGTCCTGCAGTCCGAGTGGACCAAGATCCGGACGGTGTCGTCGACCGTCTGGACGCTGGCGAGCGCCCTGCTCGTCACGGTGGCGATGGGCGCGGCGCTGTGCGCCCTGATGAACTCCACCTTCAACGACCTCAAGGGCGCCGAGCAGGCGACCTTCGACCCGACCCTGATCAGCTTCTCCGGGATGATCCTGGGTCAGCTGGCGATGGTGGTCTTCGGCGTCCTGGTGGTGGGGACCGAGTACTCCTCCGGCATGATCCGCACCTCGCTGGCGGCCGTGCCGCAGCGCGCGACTTTCCTCTTCTCGAAGATCGCGGTCGCGGGCGGGCTCGCGCTCCTGGTGGGCCTGGTGACGAGCTTCCTCTCCTTCTTCCTGGGGCAGGCCCTGCTCGGCGAGCACCGGGCCTCGATCAGCGACGACAACGTCCTGCGGGCGGTGGTGGGCGCCGGGCTGTACATGGGCCTGATCGCGCTGTTCTCGATGGGTGTGGCGGCGATGCTGCGCTCGTCGATGCTGTCGCTGGGCATCCTGGTGCCGTTCTTCTTCCTGGTCTCGCAGATCCTGTCGGCGGTCCCGAAGGCCAAGGAGGTCGCCCGCTACTTCCCGGACCAGGCGGGCGCGAAGATCATGCAGGTCGTCCCGGACGCCATGAACACGCAGGAGGCTCCGTACGGCCCGTGGGGCGGGCTCGGGATCATGGTGATCTGGGTGGTGGCGGCGCTGCTGGGCGGCTATGTGGTGCTGAAGAGGCGGGACGCCTGATCCGGTCGGTCCTCCCCCCGGATCCCCCGCGGGTTCTCCCCCGATCCCCTGGGGGAGAACCCTGAGGTTCCCCCAGGGACTGCCCGGAGGTCGTCTCCGCTTCGCCGGAACCGTCAATGGCTGGATAAGCTCCTAGCTCATACGGGGGGCTCCGGCCTTCGGCCGCCACGCCCCGACATGGATGTGACCGACCTGTCGATGGGGCTGGAGAATGATCGAGGCAGTCGGCCTGACGAAGCGCTACGGCGCCAAAACGGCCGTGTACAACCTTTCCTTCCAGGTGAGGCCCGGTGTCGTCACCGGGTTCCTGGGGCCCAACGGGTCCGGCAAGTCGACCACCATGCGGATGATCCTGGGGCTCGACCGGCCCACCGCGGGGCATGTGACGATCGGCGGCCACCCCTTCCGGCAGCTGCCGAACGCGCCCCGGCAGGTCGGCGCGCTGCTGGACGCCAAGGCCGTGCACGGCGGGCGGAGCGCGCGCAGCCATCTGCTGTCGCTCGCGCAGCTCGCCGGCATCCCGGCGCAGCGCGTCGACGAGGTCCTCGGTGTCGTCGGCCTCCAGGACGTGGCCAGGCGGCGCTCCAAGGGCTTCTCGCTCGGCATGGGCCAGCGGCTGGGCATCGCGGCGGCGCTCCTGGGCGACCCGCAGGTGCTGCTCTTCGACGAGCCCGTGAACGGTCTGGACCCCGAGGGCATCCTCTGGGTCCGCAACCTGATGAAGAAGCTGGCCGCCGAGGGGCGGACCGTCTTCGTCTCCAGCCACCTCATGAGCGAGATGGCACTGACCGCCGAGCACCTGATCGTGATCGGCCGCGGCCAGCTCCTCGCGGACATGAGCGTCACGGACTTCATCTCGGCGAACTCCGCGGACTTCGCCCGGGTGCGGACCCCCGAGACCTCTCCGGCGCAGCGGGAGAAGCTGACGGCGGCGCTGATGGAGGCCGGCGGGCAGGTCCTCTCCGAGCCGGACGGCGCGCTCCGCGTGACGGGGCTGCCGCTGCCGAGGATCAGCGACCTGGCGCACGGCGCGGACGTACGGCTGTGGGAGCTGTCCCCGCACCAGGCCTCCCTGGAAGAGGCGTACATGCGCCTGACCCAGGGCGCGGTGGACTACCGCTCGACCGACGACCGGCTCGCGCACCTCCAGCCGCCGCTGCAGCCCGGCCACCCGGGATACGGGACGCCGCAGCAGCAGCCGGTGGTGCAGGAGGTGCCGCAGCAGGGCTGGTACGCCCCGCCGCCGCCCGGACAGAACCCGTACGCGGGAGCGCCCGGCCAGCCGCCCGCCCCCGGTCCGTACGCCGCTCCGGCCGCCGTGCCGCCGGGCCCCCAGCAGTCGAGCCCCGCCCAGCCGAGCGACACCACCAAGGACGCCCGATGACCGCCCCCGCACCGCACCACGCCCCGGCGCCGCCGTACAAGAACTACGTCTCCCCCATCCCGGTCCGCAGGGCGCACCTCGGTGACGCCCTCACCTCCGAGTGGACGAAGATCCGCTCGGTGCGCTCGACGCTGTGGACGCTCGGGGTGATGGTCCTGCTGATGCTGACCATCGGCCTGGGCGTCGCGGCCGTCGCGACGAACTCCGGGGAGTCGATGGGTGAGGAGTCGGCGCTCACCTTCGGCTTCTTCGGGATGCTGCCGGCCTCGATCTGTGTGATCACCCTCGGGGTGCTGACGATCGCCTCCGAGTACGGCACCGGCATGATCCGTACGACCCTGACGGCCTGCCCGAGCCGGGCGCGGGTGCTCACGGCGAAGGCGATCGTCTTCTTCCTGCTGGTCTTCACGGTCACCACCGTGGTCGCCACCCTGGTGGCGGTCGTGCAGGTCGCCCTCGTGGACGGGGCGGCCGAGCCGACGGGGTCCGAGTGGCTGCGGGCGACGGTCGGCGCGGGCGCCTACCTGGCCGTGCTGGGGCTGCTCTCGCTGGCGCTCGGCACGCTCATCCGGCACTCGGCCGGCGCGATCACGGTGATGATCGGCCTGCTGCTGCTGCCGCTGGTGGCGGCGCTGTTCATGTTCAGCGAGACGCTGCGCTCGGTGCAGGAGTTCCTGTTCACCTACGCGATCCCCTCGCAGATGATCGCGCTGTACGGCGACACTCCCCCGTTCGGGGACAGCGGCCCGGCGGGCTGGGAGCCGCTGCTGATCATGACGGCGGTCGCGGGGGCCGCCCTGGCCGGTGCGTACGCCGTGCTGAACAGCCGGGACGTGTAGGCCGCGGCGGGTACGGCCCCGGTGCCCCCGGCACCCCGGCTCAGTACCTCGGCGCGTTACGGGACCGCTGCACCCTGCTGGTGCGGCGGTCCTTCGCGTTCCAGCAGGCCTTGTGCCAGTGGCGCCGGTCGTCCACTCCGCCGTACTCCGGCCAGGCGACCACGTGCGGGGCGCCGCCGGGGATCTCCTGGTCGCAACCGGGGCAGCGGTAGCGCTTGCCGGGCGAGCTGGCTCCGGCGACGAGGCGGACGTACCACTCCTCGCCCTGCCAGGTCTCACTGCGTTGCGCGCCGCCGTACCGGTCGCCGTTGTCGCCCTGCTGTTCGGGCTTCTCGCCGCCTCGGGAACGGTTGTGGCGCGGGGACACGGGCACACCTCACGGGGTCTGGGAACACGGACCGTTCGTTCAAGCCTACGGGCCGCGACGCGGTGCCCCGGGCCCGCCGAAGGACGGCTTAGCCGAAAATCGCAAGAACTTCATGAACGGCCGTTGCCTTTGGCACGTGTCAGACGTTGGTGCCAGTGCGAGGGGAGATACGCGTCGGCCGCAAGGAGGCAGAAGGCGATGCGCGTGGGTACGTTCGTTCTGGCCGCCCAGTTCCCGGGTCAGGGGCAGGGAGAGGCCCTGCACCGGGCGGTGCGGACCGCCGAGGTCGCCGAGGAGGCGGGCCTCGACTCGGTCTGGCTGGCCGAGCACCACTTCGTGCCGTACGGGGTCTGTCCGTCGGCAGTGACCCTGGCCGCGCTGCTCCTCGGCCGCACCCGTCGGCTGCGGGTGGCCACGGCGGTGAGCGTGCTGCCGACCGTCCACCCGGTCGCCCTCGGCGAGCAGGCGGCGCTGCTGCACCTCACCTCGGGCGGCCGGTTCACCCTCGGGGTGGGCCGGGGCGGGCCCTGGGTGGACCTGGAGGTCTTCGGCGCGGGTCTCGGCGCGTACGAGAAGGGGTTCCCCGAATCCCTCGACCTGCTGCTGCGCTGGCTCGCCGAGCCGCGCGTGGGCGCCGAGGGAGAACGCTTCGCCTTCCGGGAGGTCCCGGTCGTGCCCCGCCCCGACGAGCTGATCGGCGGCGATCCGGCGCCGGAGGTCGTGGTGGCCTGCACCTCGCCGAGGAGTGTGCGGCTCGCCGCGGAGCGCGGGCTGCCGATGCTGCTGGGCATGCACTGCGGCGACGAGGACAAGACCGAGATGGTCGGGGCCTGGGCGCGCTGCGCGCGGGAGGCCGGGCGGGACCCGGACGAGATCGCGCGGATCGGCGGCCTGCACGTCTCGGCGGGGGTCGCGCAGCTCGCCGACCGGGGCGCGGACGCGGCCGAGGCACTCGTGAAGGCGATGCCGGGCTGGCTCAGGCAGGGCCTCGACGCGCATGTGACGGTCGACGGCCGGCACCGGGCGATGCGGGACCCCGTGGCGTACACGGAGCTGCTGTGCGGTCTGCACCCGGTGGGCACGCCACGGCGGGCGGCGGACCGGCTCGCGGCGACCGCCGAGCGCACGGGCATCACACGGTTCGCGCTGCTCGCGGAGGGCTCGGGCGACCTCGCGGCGACCGAGGAGAACGTCCGGCGGCTGGGCGCGGAGGTCCTGCCGCTGCTGGTGTGAGGGCGCTCGGGTCCGGGACTGTGCTGCCGCTCCGGTCCTGACCTGTGAGAGTGCTCCGGTCCGGGACTGTGCTGCCGCTCCGCACCTGTCGGTGCCGATGCGCGTCGGCTCACATCGATCGCGTTCAACCGCGATACGGAGCGGCAGCACCATGTCTCAGCAGTCGCGCAGTTCCGGCGACTGGTTCAGCAGCTGCCCCCGTACGGACGTGAAGCGGGCGAGCCGCTCGTCCACCGACGGGTCCAGCGGGAACACCGCCACCCGGTGGCAGTTCTGGAATGCGAGACGCACTCCGAAGTGCCGCTGCAGCGCACCACGAATGGCGTCGCTCGCGAGCGCGCGCAGCAGCTGACCACGTGCCTGCTCATTCGGCGGCGGCGTCTGGTTGTCGGCGAACTCTCCGCCGTCGACCTTCAGCTGGGCCACCAGAGAACTGATCATCTCCCATGCGAAGGGCAGGGAGGTCCGGACGCAGTCGACGAAGTCGGCTTCGTCGACCTCGCCTCGCTCGGCCTGTTCCAACAGAGCCGGTGAGACGTCGAGCGACATGGGTTCTCCTCTCGCGACCCCGCGGACGGGGTCTTGCGGGCAGGGACGAAGGCCGGCCGTACGCCACGCAGCGTGCACGGACGACGACCTCCAGCTTCCACGGTAAGCGCGCAGTCCTGCCCGCACCAGGAGATTGGGAACACAACCGGCTGATAACCGACGGGTGTTCGGCTCAGGATCACTGCCGGGCGGCCTCGGGCCGGTGCCCGAATCGCGCGGAAGAGCGCCCGTCTTGTAGCGTTGCGGACCATGCGTCTCGTCATTGCCCGTTGCTCCGTGGACTACGCGGGCCGGCTCACGGCCCACCTGCCCTCCGCGCCCCGTCTGATCCTGATCAAGGCAGACGGCAGCGTCTCCATCCACGCGGACGACCGGGCGTACAAACCGCTCAACTGGATGTCGCCGCCGTGCACCCTCAAGGAGGGGGCCGAGGCCGAGGCCGGCGTCTGGACCGTGATCAACAAAGCGGGCGAGAAACTGATCATCACGATGGAGGAGATCCTCCACGACTCCTCGCACGAGCTGGGTGTGGACCCGGGCCTCATCAAGGACGGCGTCGAGGCGCACCTCCAGGAGCTGCTGGCGGACCGCATCGAGATCCTGGGCGAGGGGTACACCCTGATCCGCCGCGAGTACATGACGGCGATCGGCCCGGTCGACATCCTCTGCCGCGACGCCGACGGCGGGACGGTCGCGGTCGAGCTCAAGCGGCGCGGCGACATCGACGGCGTCGAGCAGCTGACCCGCTATCTGGAGCTGCTCAACCGCGATCCGCACCTCGCGCCGGTGAAGGGCGTCTTCGCGGCGCAGGAGATCAAGCCGCAGGCGCGGGTGCTGGCCACGGACCGGGGCATCGGCTGCGTGGTCCTGGACTACGACGCGATGCGCGGCATCGAGGACGACAAGCTGCGGCTGTTCTGACGGCGGCGGCGGAGGTACGGGGACGGCCCCGGGTGCGGTGAACGCGCCCGGGGCCGTCCCCGTTCTCCGTACGGCGGTACGCCCCCCGTGCGTCCGTCAGGCGGGCGTCTCCGAGCCGGCCGGGGTGCCCGAGGCGGGCGGACCGCCGAGGGACGAGGAGGCGGAGTTGCTGGGGCTGTTCTCCCCCGTCGCCGGAGGAGCGCTCGTCGTCGTCGGCGGGGTCGTGCTCGGCTCCGGCGGCGTCGTCGACGGCGTCGGGCTGCTCGGCTTCGGCGGGGTGGTGCTGGGCTTCGGCGGGGTGGTCGACGGGCGCGGCGGCCCGGTCGTCGTGTTCGGGCTCGTGGGCGGCGCCGTCGTCGTGGGGGCCGTGGTGTCCGTCGGGCTGTCGGAGGTGGACGGGGTGCCGGAGGAGGGGCTGCCCGAGCTCGTCGGGTCCGTCGGGGAGGCGCTGCCGGAGCCGGACGGGCTCGGGGAGCCGGAGCCGGTGGGCTTCCCCGTCTCGCCCGGCTCCCCCTCCTCGCCCTCGGCCGGAATCTCGTCGGTGCCGTCCTCGGGGGAGCCCTCGCTCGCCGTGCTGTCGGTGGTGACGCGGTTGGTGGCCGGGTCGTCGCCGTTGCCGGAGGTGGCGCCGAGGGTCACGACGGTGCCGAGGACGGCGACGAGGAGCGCGCCCGCGCCGACGGCGGCGAGGTTGCGGCGGGCGCCGAGGAGGCCGCCCTTGAGGATGCCGCCCCCGGCCGCTCCCCTGCCCGCCCCCTCGGGCCCCTTGCGGCCGGAGTCGGGGCGGGTGATGAGCGTCGGGCCCTCGTCCGCGAAGTCGGGGAAGGCCGGGAACGGGGCGGTCGCCGGGGCCTGCACGGCACCCGAGGGAGGCAGCGCCGGCCGTACGGGCCCGCCGGGCAGCGGGGCGGTGACGGCGGCGGCGCTCCCGGTGGCCGGGCCGCGCAGGGCGGGGGTGCCGCGCGGCGGGGAGACGGGCTCCTCGGCGCGGACCGGGCCCGTGTGCGCGCCGGAGAGGTCGGCGACGAGGGCGAGCGCCCGCCGGCCGGCGACGGTGCCGCGCTTGTCGGCGAGCACCCCGCGCATCCCGATGGAGGCCTCGAGTTCGGCGCGGGCCCGCTCCAGGTTGCCCGCGCAGAGGGCGAGGACGCCCAGTTCGTGGTGGAAGTAGGCCTCCTCGGCGACCTCGCCGGTGAGCCGGGCGGCCTCCTGTCCGGCGCGCAGGGCCCGCTCCCAGGCGCCCCAGTGGAGTCCGGCGGCGAAGGCGGGCGCGGCGGCGCGGGCGAGGAGGACGGCGGTGGCGCGGTGCTCGGCGGTGACGTCGGCGTCCACGTCGGCGACGGACCCGCCCGTCCCGGGGCCGGCGACGAGGACGGACAGGGCGGCGAGGAGGGCGTCGGACTCGGCGGCGGCCCGCTCGGGGGTGACGGAGGGGTGGGCGGCCCACCAGGCGTAGTGCTGGGCCACGGTGTGGGCGCGGGCGGCGGCCTCGGGCTCGTACCCCTGGGCGAGGAGCTGGGTGAGGACCCCGGCGGCGAGCCGGTAGCGGGGGCCGACCGGGGAGAGCAGGCCGCAGGCCATGAGTTCGCCGAGGGCGGCGTCGGCGTGGGTGTCGCCGACGAGCGCCGGAAGGTGGGCCTGGTGCGGCACCTCGCCGCCGAGGGCGACGGCGAAGCGCAGGGCGGTCTGCGCGGAGCGGCTGAGGCGGGAGGCGAGCAGGGCGGCGGGGGCGGCGCCCTCGCCGAGGCTGGGCAGAGGTATCTCGCGCAGTTCGATGTCGGGGTCGTCGAGACCGTCGAAGGCCGCGGCGGCGACGGCGGCGGCAGCGTCGGGGTCGGTGGGCCCGAAGGCCTCTTCGAGGGCGCCGAAGGCGTCGAACTCGGCCGGGGTGACGCGCAGTCGGTCGCGCTGGCGGAGCAGCGCCCCGGCCTGGACGAAGCGCAGCGGCAGTCCCTCGGACTCGAACCACAGGTCGCCCGCCCAGTTCGCCTCCTCGTCGGTGAGGGTGCGGCCGACGGCGCTCTCCAGGAGCTTGAGGGCGGCGCCGCGGCCGAGGCCGGCGAGCTGGATCTCCTCGATGTGTGCGCCGGCGGAGGGGGCGGGGGTGTCGGGTCCCGCGGCGAGGAGGAAGGCGCATTCGGGGGCGGCGGCGAGGAGTTCGTCGAGGGCGGCGCCGCCGAACTCCAGGTCGTCGACGACGACGACGGCGCCGATGTCGTCGAGCCGGGCGAGGAGTTCGGCGCGGTCGGGGCGGTGGTCCGGGGCGTGGCGGACGGCGGTGAACAGCTCGCGGAGAAGTTCGAGGGGGGTGCGGTGGTGTCCGGAGAGGCGGATGACCCCGTCGGGTGCGAGGCCCTCGCAGTCGGCGGCGACGGCGTCGAGGAGGGCGGTTCGGCCGGATCCGGCGGGGCCGGTCAGCCGGGCGGAGCGTCCTCGGCCGAGGACGCCGGCGAGCCGGTCGCGCTGCTCCTGGCGTTCGAGGAGGGGCAGTTGGGGCGCGGCGGGGCCCGGCGGGACGGGCGGGGCCGCGGCGCGGGCGGCCTCGGCGCGTTCCTCGGGAGTACGGGGGCGGGGGGCGGCCGGTTCGCGGCCGGGCGGGCAGGCCTCGATCTCGCTGCCGTCGACGGGGTTGACGGTGACGAGCAGGTCTCCGGAGACGAGCCGGACGACGCGGGCCCTCGCGGGTACGGGTGCGGCGGCGGGCGCGGGTCCGGGCACGCCGCGGTCCTGGCGGGCCTCCCCCTCGGCGTCGTGACCGTACTCCTGCGACCCAGGGTTGATCGGGTCCATGGTGCAAGCCCCCAAGAAGCGGTGTCCGGTGCCCGCCGGGTGGTTCCGTCAATGTGCAGGCGACCGAACCCTAGACCGTGCTCGGACGCCCGGGAACAGCCGGGGTGCTCCCGAGACCAAGACGTCACGGTCTTGTGAGGATTGAGCGTGACGCCTGTTTCACACCACTGCTTCACCTGGCTGAGGGCACGTCACACGCGGGGCAGGGACTCCAGCGCGAGGCCGCCCTCGATGGCGAGGATGCGGTGCAGCTTGGTGGCGACGAGCAGGCGCTGCATCTGGGGCGGCACTCCGCGCAGGACGAGGCGCCGGCCGCAGCGGCCGGCCCGCCGGTGGGCGCCCATGATGACGCCGAGTCCGGTGGCGTCCCAGGAGTCCAGTCCGGTCAGGTCGAGCACCAGGTCGCCGACTCCGTCGTCGACGGCCGAGTGCAGGACCGTACGGGCGTCCGCCGCGCTGCGGACGTCGAGGCGGCCCCCGACGACCAGCTCGACATGGTCGCCCCTGATGTGCATATGCGCTCCCCGAGAGTGCTCCGTCTTCACAACGACTGACTGCCTCGACAGCAGAAGCGTTGCGCCTTGTCAGCGAACCGGTACCGAAATTCACCCCACGGGGTGAGGCGGGGTGGCGGGTACGGCTCAGTACTTGTAGAAGCCCTGCCCGCTCTTGCGGCCGATGTCACCCGCGTCCACCATCCGGCGCATCAGCTCCGGCGGCGCGAACTTCTCGTCCTGGGACTCGGTGTAGATGTTGTTGGCGGCGTTCACCAGGATGTCGATGCCGGTGAGGTCGGCGGTGGCGAGCGGGCCCATGGCGTGGCCGAAGCCGAGCTTGCAGGCGATGTCGATGTCCTCGGCGGTGGCGACGCCCGACTCGTGGAGCTTGGCGGCCTCGACGACGAGGGCCGAGATGAGCCGGGTGGTGACGAAGCCGGCGACGTCGCGGTTGACGACGATGCAGGTCTTGCCGACGGACTCGGCGAACGCGCGGGCGGTGGCGAGGGTCTCGTCGCTGGTCTTGTAGCCGCGGACCAGCTCGACGAGCTGCATCATCGGCACCGGCGAGAAGAAGTGGACGCCGACGACGGCCTCGGGGCGCTCGGTGACCGCGGCGATCTTGGTGATCGGGATCGCGGAGGTGTTGGAGGCGAGGACGGCACCGTCCTTGGCGATCTTGTCGAGCGAGCGGAAGATCTCGTGCTTGACGTCGAGGTTCTCGAAGACGGCCTCGACGATCACGTCCGCGTCGGCGACGGCTTCGAGGTCGGTGGTGGCGGTGATGCGGCCGAGGGCGGCCTCGGCGTCGGCGGCGTCAAGCCTGCCCTTGGCGACGAACCGGTCGTACGAGGCCTTGATGCCGTCCGTACCGCGGGTGAGGGCGGCGTCGGTGACGTCCCGCAGGACGACGTCCCAGCCCGCCTGTGCCGAGACCTGCGCGATGCCGGATCCCATGAGTCCGGCCCCGATGACGGCGAGCTTCCTGGCCACGATGTTCCACCCCTCAACGCCTGTTCACTTCTGGCTCTCCGGCGGAGATTAGCGGTCTCCGGGCGCCATGTGACCGTGAAGTAACGCGCGTCACGCCTTCTTTGACGGACGTCACACCCGCGGCACCCCGTTCGGGCGCCCACACGGTCCCCACATACCCTCGGGGGGTAAATGGTCGAGCGCACGTGTCCGGCGCCCGCCGCCCGAGAGGAGTTGCCGCCGTGCGCCCGTACACCCCGGGGACCGCTCCCGCTCCGCTGCTCCCAGAGGTCGCCGGCGTGGCCGTCCCGACGGGCTCGGCCCGCAACAGCTCGGCCCGGGAGCCCTCGCACGCCCTGGGGGCGATCGGTCCGCCGCCCGAGCGCGTCCGGGGCAGCGTCCGGATCTCGTTCGGCCACTTCCCCACGGAGGCGGACGCGGCCCGCGCGCCGGCGGCGGTGGCCGGGCGTCAGCTCTCCCGCACCGCGTAGCCGAGCACCCTGTCGCTCAGCAGCTCCTCGATCTCGTCGAGGAGTACGAGGGCCTCGCGGGAGACGGTGCTCGCCCTGGCCCCGTCGGTCATCGCGCGGGTGATGTAGCCGACGACGGTGCTCTCGATCCAGGCGAGCTGCCCGCCGACGAGCAGCGGCAGCGGGTCCTCGGCGGGCGCGCCGGTCTCCTCGCGGAGCGTGGCGACGACGGCGTCGTGGACCTGCTGCTGGACGTGGAAGAGCCGGGCCTTGAGGGTGGGGGCGTGCTCGATGACGTTCATGAAGGCGTCGAAGCCGTCCATGAGCCCGTACGCGGGTGACACCGCCCCGATGTCCTGGCGGAGTTCGCGCAGGACGGCCCGGGCGGCGGACTCGCCCCGGTCGCGGCCCCGGATCATCCGGGCGAGGCGCTGGGTGACGCCGTCCATCCGGTCGAGGAAGAGGTCCTCCTTGGCCGGGAAGTAGTTGTAGACGGTGTTGACGGAGACGTCCGCCGCCTCGGCGACGTCCGCGACGGTCACGGTCACGAAGCCGTGCTCCAGGAAGAGCCCGGTCGCGATGTCGGAGATCCGCTGCTTCGTCTCGCGCTTCTTGCGTTCCCTGAGTCCCTCGGCCATGCCCTCATCCTAGGCTCCCTGAAATTTCGGTGGCCCTGAAATTTTGGATGCGTTGCAAAATTACAGTGACTCTGTTTTTGTAGTCGCCATGCCCATCATCAGTACGGCCGGGCTCGCCCGGACCTTCACCACGAAGAACGGCCCCGTGGAGGCCGTCCGCGGAATCGACCTCACCGTCCGGCCCGGCGAGATCCTCGGCCTCCTCGGCCCCAACGGCGCCGGCAAGACGACCACCCTCCGCATGCTCACCACGCTCCTGCCGCCCACCGGCGGCGCCGCCACCATCGCCGGCCACGACCTCGTACGGGACCCCGCCGCCGTACGCCGGCGCATCGGGTACGTCGCCCAGTCCGGCGGCCTCGACCCCCAGGAGACCGTCCGCTCCGAACTCGTCATGCAGGGCAGGCTCTACGGCCTCGACCGGGCGCGCGCGAACGAACGCACCGAGGAGCTCGCGGCCGACCTCGGCCTCACCGAACTCCTCGAACGGAAGACCCCGGCGCTCTCCGGCGGCCAGCGCCGCCGCCTCGACCTCGCGATGGGGCTCACCCACCGCCCCGAGGTCCTCTTCCTCGACGAGCCGACGACCGGTCTCGACCCCGGCAGCCGCGCCGACCTCTGGGCCCTGGTGCGGCGGCTGCGCGACGAGCACGGCACCACCGTCGTCCTCACCACCCACTACCTCGACGAGGCCGACGCCCTCGCCGACCGGCTCGTGATCGTGGACAAGGGCACGGTCGTCGCCGAGAACAGCCCCGCGGGACTCAAGGCCGCGCACGGCGTGAGCACCCTCCAGGAGGCCTTCCTCGCCGTCACCGGCCGCGGCCCGGCCCCCGTCGACACCACTCCCGTAGCGGTCTAGGAGACCCGTGATGCTGCTCCACGACACCGCGCTGCTCTTCGGGCGCTACATCCGCCAGACCATGCGCTCCCCGTTCCAGATCTTCTTCGGCGCCCTGATGCCGCTGCTCTACCTGTTCTTCTTCGGACCGCTGCTCACCGGCCTCCCGCTGGGCCGCGAGGGCGACTCCTGGCAGATCCTCGTCCCCGGCCTGCTGCTGCAGCTCGGCCTCTTCGGCGCCTCGTTCGCCGGCTTCTCGATCATCATGGAGAAGAACTGGGGCGTGCTGGACCGGATGCGGGTCACCCCGGTGAGCCGGCTCGCCCTGCTGCTCGGCCGGGTCCTGCGGGACGCCACGCTCTTCGTCTTCCAGGCGGTCCTGCTCGTCCTGGTCGCGATCCCGATGGGCCTGCGGGCACCGGTCGCCGGGATCCTCATGGGCTTCGGCTTCGTGGCCCTGCTCTCCGCCGCGCTCGCCTCGCTCTCGTACGCGCTGGCCCTCAAACTGCGCACCCCGCAGGAGTTCGGCCCCGCGATCAACACGCTCGCGATGCCGTCGATGCTGCTCTCGGGGCTGATGCTGCCGATGGCCCTCGCCCCCGGCTGGCTCGACGTGGTCTCGCACCTCATGCCGTTCCGCTATCTGGTGGACGCGGTCCGGGAGGCGTACATCGGCCACTACACGACCCCGGCCATGCTGTACGGGGTGCTCGTCGCCCTCGGACTGACGGCGGTCGCCGTGACGGTCGGCACACGCACGTTCCGGAGCGCCGGTGCCTAACTAGGCTGGACCCATGGTCAATCTGACGCGCATCTACACCCGTACCGGCGACCAGGGCACCACGGCCCTCGGCGACATGAGCCGGACCGCCAAGACGGATCTGCGGATCTCGGCCTACGCCGACGCCAACGAGGCGAACGCCGCCATCGGCACGGCGATCGCCCTCGGGCAGCTCGGCGAGGAGGTCGTGAAGGTCCTCGTCCGCGTCCAGAACGACCTGTTCGACGTGGGCGCGGACCTCTGCACTCCGGTGGTGGAGGACCCCAAGTACCCGCCGCTCCGGGTCGAGCAGGGTTACGTCGACAAGCTGGAGGCGGACTGCGACCTCTTCCTCGAGGAGCTCGACAAGCTGCGCTCCTTCATCCTGCCGGGCGGCACGCCCGGGGCGGCCCTGCTGCACCAGGCGTGCACGGTGGTCCGGCGGGCGGAGCGCTCCACCTGGGCGGCCCTCGAAGTGCACGGCGAGACGATGAACGCCCTGACGGCCACGTACCTCAACCGTCTGTCAGACCTGCTCTTCATCCTTGCCCGGACGGCGAACAAGGAGGTCGGGGACGTGCTCTGGGTCCCCGGCGGGGACCGCTGACGTCCGACGCCCGGCGGGCGCGGCGGGCGGCTCGACGGGCGGCTCGCCGACCCGTTCGCCGACCGGGGCCTTCTTCGGCCAGATCGCGTAGCTGAGCGCGATCAGGCCGTGGATGCCCGCCGCCCGCCAGGCGACGAAGATCCAGCCGTAGAGACCGTCGGTGTCCCCGTCGCCGCCGACGTACCAGGCTGCCAGGAGCAGCAGTGCCGAGGCGACGGCCGCGGCGACCACGCTGCCCACCCAGACCGCGCCCTCGTGGCGGGCACGGGCCATCCCGTGGCGCGGCGGCTTCGCGGGCGGCGGCGCCCCGCCGAGACGGTGGGCCGCGTGCCCGTCGAGCCACTTCACGGTGCGGTGGCCGTGGCCGACGGTGTAGCCGATGTAGAGGGCGGCGAGGCCGTGCTCCCAGCTGGGGTCGGCGCCGTTCTTGAGGTCGATCGCGGTGGCGACGAGGAGAACGATCTCCAGGAGCGGTTCGCACAGCAGCAGGGCCATACCCGCCCGGGGCATCTTCAGCAGATAGCGGGTGGCGAGGCCGGCGGCCAGCAGGACCCAGAAGCCGACCTCGCAGACGACGATCAGCGTGACGATCACGGCGGTTCCCCTCTCGGTTCCCCTCCAGCGTCCCGTGGGACCGGCCGGGTTTCGTCGTCGCCGGTGACGACGTACGCCTACATCCTTCGACGGAGGCGGGGATCGGCCCGGACGAGGAGGTCCCGGCAGGTCGGGCCGTGTTGGATGAGAGCGTGACACTCCCCCGCCCGGTGACGACCCCCCGCCCGACCCCGATCCCCCGCCCGCACCGCGTCGACCTGCTCATCGCCCTCTCGGGGCTCGCGGTCGGGCTGCTCCTGTGGTCCTTCGGGCTGTACACGACCGACGACCGCGTCTTCGACCAGCGGTGGGCGGCGCTGGTGCCGCTCGCGGTGATGAGCGCCTGCGAGGCCGGGCGCCGGACGATGCCGCGGGCGGCGCTGACCGTGGGCACGCTCGCGATCATCGCGGACCAGTTCACCAACGGGAACCTGGTCACCGTCCTGATGTTCACGGACATCGTCTACGCCGCCGTGGTGTACGGACCGCCCGCCCAGGCCCGCCGCGTCCCCTATACGACCGGGCTGATCACGGTCGCGGTGACGATCGGCTTCCTCGTCTGGTGGCAGAACGCGCTGGCCCTGCTCGTCGGGGTGATCACGGGCATGGTCTCCTTCCTGCCCGCCATGACCGGCGCCATCGTCCGCAACCACCGGGAGGCCGCGGAGGCCGCCCGGCTGCGGGCCGAACAGACGGCGCTGCTGGCCGAGATGGACCGGGTGCAGGCGGTGGCGGCCGAGCGGGCCCGGATGGCGCGCGAGCTGCACGACATGGTCGCCAACCACCTCTCCGCGATCGCCATCCACTCCACGGCCGCGCTCTCGCTCGACGAACCGGCCACCACCCGGCAGGCGCTGACCGTGATCCGGGAGAACAGCGTGGCGGGCCTGGCGGAGATGCGACGGCTGATCGGCCTCCTCAGGGACAGCAGCGGGGACAAGGAGCCGGCCGCCGCGCCCACCCTCGCCGGTCTGGACGCGCTGGTCGGCCAGGCGCGGGCGAACGCCCGGCCGAGCGGTCTCGTACTGGTCCTCGACGACGGCCGGGGGAGCGACGCGGGCCTCCCGGCGCCGGTCGAGCTGGCCGCGTACCGGATCGTGCAGGAGTCCCTGACGAACGCGCTCAAGCACGCCGCTCCCGGCGAGGTCCGGGTGCTGCTCGGCCGGGCTCCCGACGCCCTGACGGTCGAGGTGACGAGTCCGTACGGGGAGCGCCCCGGTCCGACGGCTCCCGGTTCGGGGGCCGGTCTGGTGGGGATGCGGGAGCGGGTGGCGCTGCTCGACGGCGTCTTCGAGGCGGGGCCGGTCACGGACCACGAGGGACACAGACGATGGCGGGTCCGGGCGGAGCTGCCCGTGGCCGCGAGCGACGAGGAGCGG
Organism: Streptomyces sp. P9-A4; assembly: GCF_036634195.1. Classification (NCBI taxonomy): domain Bacteria; kingdom Bacillati; phylum Actinomycetota; class Actinomycetes; order Kitasatosporales; family Streptomycetaceae; genus Streptomyces; species Streptomyces sp. P9-A4. Next base: position 5,232,674 of record NZ_JAZIFY010000001.1, on the reverse strand, counting down.
GCATGACGGTGCGGGTGGTGGTGGCGGAGGACCAGTCCGCGGTACGGGCGGGGCTGGTGCTCATCCTGGGGAGCGCGCCGGACATCGAGGTGGTCGGAGAGGCGGCGGACGGCGAGCGGGCGGTGGAGCTGGCGCGCGAACTGCGCCCGGACCTGGTCCTGATGGATGTGCAGATGCCCCGGATGGACGGGGTGACGGCGACCGGGATCGTGGTCGCGGAGGGACTCGCGGACGTCCTCGTACTGACCACCTTCGATCTGGACGAGTACGTCTTCGGGGCGCTGCGGGCGGGCGCCTCGGGCTTCCTGCTCAAGAACGCGGACGCCCGGGAGCTGATCGAGGCGGTACGGACGGTGGCGCGCGGCGAGGGGCTGATCGCGCCCGCGGTGACCCGGCGGCTGATCGCGGAGTTCGCGGCGGCGGGCCGTCCGGTGCGGGTCTCGGGGGGGACGGATCCCGCCGTGCTCGACGCGCTGACGCCCCGGGAGCGGGAGGTGCTCTCGACGCTGGGCCAGGGGCTGTCGAACGCGGAGATCGCGGTACGGCTCGACATGGCGGAGGCGACGGTGAAGACACACGTCAGCAAGGTGCTGGGCAAGCTGGCGCTACGGAGCAGGGTGCAAGCGGCGGTCCTGGCACAGGAGTTGGGGGTTTAACGGCGCACGGCAACGTTGGTCTGGACCTCTTGACGATTGGTCCAGACCTTCCTACTCTCGGGGCGCGCGCATCTCCACGGACCACCCCCACCCATGTCCGTCCGCAACTTGAGGAGCACCGTTGAGCACTCAAGCACCGACGCGCAGAACAGGGTTCAGACACCGGGCCGCCGCCGGTCTGACCGCCCTGATCCTGCCCCTGGCCGCCATGGTCGGCCTCGCCACCCCCGCCGAGGCCGCCACCTCGGCCACCGCCACGTACACCAAGACCCAGGACTGGGGCACCGGATTCGGTGCCAGCTGGACCGTAAAGAATACCGGTACGACCACCATCAGCTCCTGGACCGTCGAGTGGGACTACCCCGCCGGCACGTCCGTGACCTCCGCCTGGGACGCCACCGTCACCGGCTCCGGCACCCACTGGACCGCCAAGAACGTCGGCTGGAACGGCAGCCTCGCCCCCGGCGCCTCCGTCTCCTTCGGCTACAACGGCGCCGGCTCCGGCGCCCCCAGCGGCTGCAAGATCAACGGCGCCGCCTGCGACGGCAGCACCCAGCCCGGCGACAACCCGCCCTCGGCCCCCGGCACCCCCGTCGCCTCCGGCGTCACCGACACCTCGGTGAAGCTCACCTGGACCGCGGCCACCGACGACAAGGGCGTCAAGAACTACGACGTCCTGCGCGACGGCACCAAGGTCACCACCACCACCGGCCTCACCTACACGGACAGCGGTCTCACCGCAGGCACCGACTACAGCTACACGGTCGTCGCCCGCGACACCATCGACCAGACCGGCCCCGCCGCCGGCCCGGTCCCCGTCCGCACCACCGGTGGCGGCGGCGGCACCCCGCCCCCCAACGTCGTGAAGATGGGCTACTTCACCAACTGGGGCGTCTACGGGCGCAACTACCACGTGAAGAACATCGTGAGCTCGGGCTCCGCGTCCAAGATCACCCACATCAACTACGCCTTCGGCAACGTCACGGGCGGCAAGTGCACCATCGGTGACGCCTACGCCGACTACGACAAGGCCTACACCGCCGACCAGTCCGTCGACGGCGTCGCCGACACCTGGGACCAGCCGCTGCGCGGCAACTTCAACCAGCTGCGCAAGCTGAAGGCGAAGTACCCGAACATCAAGATCCTCTGGTCCTTCGGCGGCTGGACCTGGTCCGGCGGCTTCGGCCAGGCCGTGCAGAACCCGGCCGCCTTCGCGCAGTCCTGCTACGACCTGATCGAGGACCCGCGCTGGGCCGACGTCTTCGACGGCATCGACCTGGACTGGGAGTACCCGAACGCCTGCGGCCTGTCCTGTGACACCAGCGGCGCCGCCTCCTTCAAGAACATGATGCAGGCCATGCGCGCCAAGTTCGGCGCCAACTACCTCATCACCGCGGCCGTCACGGCCGACGCCTCCGCCGGCGGCAAGATCGACGCCGCCGACTACGCGGGCGGGGCGCAGTACATGAACTGGTTCAACGTCATGACGTACGACTTCTTCGGCGCCTGGGCGGCGCAGGGCCCGACGGCCCCGCACTCCCCGCTCACCGCGTACCCCGGCATCCCGCAGTCCGGCTTCAACTCCGCCGAGGCGATCGCCAAGTTCAAGGCGAAGGGCGTCCCCGCCAACAAGCTGCTGCTCGGCATCGGCTTCTACGGGCGCGGCTGGACCGGCGTCACCCAGGACGCCCCCGGCGGCACGGCGACCGGCCCCGCGCCGGGCACCTACGAGCAGGGCATCGAGGACTACAAGGTCCTGAAGAACTCCTGCCCGGCCACCGGAACCGTCGCGGGCACGGCGTACGCCAAGTGCGGCAGCAACTGGTGGAGCTACGACACCCCGGCCACGGTCACGTCCAAGATGAGCTGGGCGAAGAACCAGGGCCTGGGCGGCGCGTTCTTCTGGGAGTTCAGCGGTGACACCGGCAACGGCGAACTGGTCGGCGCCATCAACACCGGCCTGAGCTAGCCCGTACGACCGAAGAAGCGGGGGACGGCGCAGCACGCCGTCCCCCGCTTCCTCACGTACTAAGCGACATTCACCCGTTGCCCGGGAGGCGCTGCCTCCAGCCAGGCCATGAAGCCGGTCCGGGCGTCCTCGCTCATCGCGAGCTCCAGACGGACGCCCTCGTACATACAGGGCTGGATCACCATCTCGGACAGGAGAGCCAGCTCCTCCTCGCCCTCCGGCATCCGGCGCTCCAGAGCCACGATGGACGAGCGCTCCAGGGTACGGCGGGGGCGGGGCGAGTACGAGAAGACACGGAACCAGGCGATCTCGTCACCGCTGTAGCGGGCGACGCCGTACACCCAGCCCTTGCCGCTCGGATCCGGCTCGTCCGGGACGTTCCAGTGCAGCGAACAGTCGAAGGTGCCGCCGGCACGCTGGATCAGCCGCCGGCGCATACCGAAGACGAAGAGCCCGATCACCACCAGTGCGACGACCAGGCCGCACACGAGCAGAGCGAGGAACATCTTCACCGACCTCCTCGCTGCGTCCCGTAGCCGGCACCGCCGGCAGAACCGAATACAACCTGCATCTGCATCGCCTCAGCCGCGGCACGGTCCGGAAAATTCCGGACCGTGCCGCGGCTGAGGGCACTACTCTGCGCGGACCGTCAGCGGACCGATACCGCGCGCAGCCGTACATCGGCGCGCCGCTCGGCGGCGGCGTCCGAATCCGACTTCGCACGCTCCAGCGCGCGCTCGGCGCGCTGGGCGTCGATCTCGTCCGCCAGCTCGCAGACCTCCGCGAGCAGAGACAGCTTGTCGTCGGCGAACGAGATGAATCCACCGTGGACGGCGGCGACGACGGTCGCGCCCTCACTGGTACGGATGGTCACCGGGCCCGACTCCAGCACACCGAGCAGCGGCTGGTGGCCGGGCATGACGCCGATGTCGCCGGAGGTGGTACGCGCGATGACCAGGGTGGCCTCGCCGGACCAGACACTCCGGTCCGCGGCGACCAGCTCGACGTGCAGCTCAGCAGCCAAGGGTGGCTCCTCGGGTCACCACCCGGCGGTCGTGCCGGGTGTTGGGGTCAATTCTAAGGGGCGTGGTGAGGGGAGCGGGACAGGATCCCGCCCCCCTCGGGAGCACGGGGCTCAGGAGACGCCGAGTTCCTTGGCGTTGTTCTTGAGGTCCTCGATGCCACCGCACATGAAGAACGCCTGCTCGGGGAAGTGGTCGTACTCACCGTCGCAGATCGCGTTGAACGCGGAGATCGACTCGTCGAGCGGAACGTCCGAACCGTCCACACCGGTGAACTGCTTCGCCGCGTGGGTGTTCTGGGACAGGAAGCGCTCGACACGGCGGGCGCGGTGGACAACGAGCTTGTCCTCCTCGCTCAGCTCGTCGATACCGAGGATCGCGATGATGTCCTGGAGGTCCTTGTACTTCTGCAGGATTCCCTTGACGCGCGTGGCGGCGTCGTAGTGGTCCTGCGCGATGTAGCGCGGGTCCAGGATCCGGGACGTGGAGTCCAGCGGGTCCACGGCCGGGTAGATGCCCTTCTCGGAGATCGGACGGGAGAGAACCGTCGTCGCGTCGAGGTGGGCGAAGGTGGTGGCCGGAGCCGGGTCGGTCAGGTCGTCCGCGGGGACGTAGATCGCCTGCATCGAGGTGATCGAGTGACCACGGGTCGAGGTGATGCGCTCCTGGAGGAGACCCATCTCGTCGGCCAGGTTCGGCTGGTAACCCACGGCGGAGGGCATACGGCCGAGCAGGGTCGACACCTCGGAACCGGCCTGGGTGAAGCGGAAGATGTTGTCGATGAAGAACAGCACGTCCTGCTTCTGCACATCGCGGAAGTACTCCGCCATGGTCAGACCGGCGAGGGCCACGCGGAGACGGGTGCCCGGGGGCTCGTCCATCTGGCCGAAGACCAGCGCGGTCTTGTCCAGAACGCCGGCCTCCTCCATCTCCACCATGAGGTCGTTGCCCTCACGGGTGCGCTCGCCGACGCCCGCGAAGACCGACACACCGTCGTGCAGCTTGGCCACACGGACGATCATTTCCTGGATCAGAACGGTCTTGCCGACACCGGCACCACCGAACAGACCGATCTTTCCACCCTTGACGTACGGGGTGAGAAGGTCGACGACCTTCAGGCCGGTCTCGAACATCTCGGTCTTGGACTCGAGCTGGTCGAAGGCCGGGGCCTTGCGGTGGATCGTCCAGCGCGGCGCGTCGGCCACGGTGGACTCGTCGGCGTTCAGCACCTGGCCCAGCGTGTTGAACACACGGCCCTTGGTGACGTCACCGACGGGAACGGTGATGCCCGTGCCGGTGTCGGTCACCGCGGCCTGGCGGACCAGGCCGTCGGTGGGCTGCATGGAGATGGCGCGGACAACGCCGTCACCGAGGTGCTGGGCGACCTCGAGGGTCAGCGTCTTGGTCGCGCCCTCCTCGGTCGGGTCCATGACCTCGACGTGCAGGGCGTTGTAGATCGCCGGCATCGCGTCGACGGGGAACTCCACGTCGACGACCGGGCCGATGACCCGGGCGACGCGGCCCGTGGCGGCGGCCGTCTCAACAGTGGTCGTCATTACTTGTCACTCCCCGCGGTCGCGTCGGCCAGGGCTGCGGTGCCACCGACGATCTCGCTGATTTCCTGGGTGATTTCGGCCTGGCGGGCCGCGTTGGCAAGTCGGGAGAGGTTGTTGATCAAGTCTCCCGCGTTGTCGGTCGCCGACTTCATCGCGCGTCGCGTGGCGGCGTGCTTGGAAGCAGCCGACTGGAGCAGCGCGTTGTAGATCCGGCTCTCGACGTACCGCGGCAGCAGGGCGTCGAGGACGTCCTCCGCCGACGGCTCGAAGTCGTACAGCGGACGAAGCGTGTCCGAGTCGCCCGCCTCCTTCGCCACCTCGTCGAGGCTGAGGGGCAGCAGCCGGGCCTCGACCGCCGTCTGCGTCATCATCGAGACGAACTCGGTGTAGACGATGTGGAGCTCGTCCACACCACCCTCCGCCGTGTCCTTCTCGATCGCCTCGATCAGCGGAGCCGCGATCGTCTTGGCGTCGCCGTACGACGGCTGGTCCGTGAACCCGGTCCACGTGCCGGCCAGCTTCCGCTCGCGGAAGTTGTAGTGCGCGATGCCACGACGGCCGACGACGTAGATCGCGACCTCACGACCCTCGCGCTCAAGCTTCGCCGTCAGCTTCTCCGCGGCCTTGATGGCGTTGGAGTTGAAGGCGCCGGCCAGACCGCGGTCGCTCGAAAGAAGCAGAACCGCGGCACGGATCGGGTTCTCCGCCTCGGTGGTCAGCGGGTGCTTGTCGTTCGCACCCGTGGCCACCGCCGTGACCGCACGCGTCAGCTCGGTCGCGTACGGCGTGGACGCCTGCACCTTGCGCTGCGCCTTGACGACACGCGAGGCGGCGATCATCTCCATCGCCTTGGTGATCTTCTTCGTCGCGGTGACGGATTTGATGCGACGCTTGTAGACCCGGAGCTGCGCTCCCATGAGTCAGGTCCCTTCCGTCGTCACTTCGAGACGTTGACGGCGGCAGGAGCGTCCTCGCCCAGCAGCTTGCCGTCAGAGGTCTCGAACTGCTTCTTGAACTCCGCGATGGCGTCGCCCACGGCCTGCAGGGTGTCGTCGGACATCTTGCCGCCCTCACGGATGGAGGTCATGAGGCCGGAGTGGCTCTGGCGCAGGTACGCCAGGAGCTCGGCCTCGAAGCGGCGGATGTCGGCGACCGGAACGTCGTCCATCTTGCCGGTGGTACCGGCCCAGACGGAGACGACCTGGTTCTCGGTGGGCATCGGCTGGTACTGAGCCTGCTTGAGCAGCTCGACCATGCGCTGTCCACGCTCCAGCTGCGCCTTGGAGGCGGCGTCCAGGTCGGAACCGAAGGCGGCGAACGCCTCCAGCTCACGGAACTGGGCCAGGTCCACGCGGAGGCGGCCGGAGATCTGCTTCATCGCCTTGTGCTGGGCGGAGCCACCGACACGCGAGACCGAGATACCGACGTTCAGAGCCGGACGCTGGCCGGCGTTGAACAGGTCGGACTCCAGGAAGCACTGGCCGTCGGTGATGGAGATGACGTTGGTCGGGATGAACGCCGACACGTCGTTCGCCTTGGTCTCGACGATCGGAAGACCGGTCATCGAACCGGCACCCAGCTCGTCCGAGAGCTTCGCGCAGCGCTCGAGGAGACGCGAGTGCAGGTAGAAGACGTCACCCGGGTAGGCCTCACGGCCCGGCGGGCGGCGCAGCAGCAGGGACACGGCGCGGTAGGCGTCGGCCTGCTTCGACAGGTCGTCGAAGACGATCAGGACGTGCTTGCCCTGGTACATCCAGTGCTGACCGATGGCGGAACCGGTGTACGGCGCCAGGTACTTGAAGCCGGCCGGGTCGGACGCCGGGGCGGCGACGATCGTCGTGTACTCGAGCGCACCGGCCTCTTCCAGGGCGCCGCGAACGGACGCGATGGTCGAGCCCTTCTGGCCGACGGCGACGTAGATGCAGCGGACCTGCTTGTTCACGTCGCCCGAGCGCCAGTTGTCGCGCTGGTTGATGATCGTGTCGACACACAGAGCGGTCTTGCCGGTCTGACGGTCACCGATGATCAGCTGACGCTGACCACGGCCGACCGGCGTCATGGCGTCGACGGCCTTGTAGCCGGTCTCCATCGGCTCGTGCACCGACTTACGGGCCATAACGCCCGGGGCCTGCAGCTCGAGGGCGCGGCGGCCCTCGGTCGCGATCTCGCCGAGACCGTCGATCGGGTTGCCGAGCGGGTCGACGACGCGACCCAGGTAACCCTCACCGACACCGACGGAGAGGACCTCACCGGTGCGCTGCACCGGCTGACCCTCCTCGATGCCGCTGAACTCGCCGAGGACGATCGCACCGATCTCGCGCTCTTCGAGGTTCAGCGCGAGACCCAGGGTCCCGTCCTCGAACTTCAGCAGCTCGTTCGCCATGGCCGAGGGAAGTCCCTCGATCTTCGCGATACCGTCACCGGCCAGGCTGACCGTGCCGACCTCCTCGCGCGAGGCCGCGTCCGGCTGGTACGACTGGACGAAGTTCTCCAGTGCGTCCCGGATCTCCTCCGGCCGGATCGTGAGCTCCGCCATCTGGGTTCCCTGCTCTCCTTGTTGGGCCCGAAGTTTCTTAAGGGGTCTGGGGGCCGACCCCCAGGAATCTTCTGCAATCTCTGCACGGCCCAACCGGGCCGCTGGTGATGCTGTGTTGCTGTGATGCCTTGTGCTGCTGGTGACGGTCGTCAGCCGGCCAGTCGGCGGGTCGCCTCGTCGAGGCGCTCCGCGATCGAGCCGTTGATGACCTCGTCGCCGACCTGCACCGTGATCCCGCCGAGGACCGAGGGGTCCACGTCCAGGTTCAGGTGCATCTCGCGGCCGTACAGCTTGGCCAGTACGGCACCGAGGCGCTGCTTCTGCTGGTCCGACAGCGGCACCGCCGTGGTGACGACGGCGACCATCCGGTTCCGGCGCGCCGCGGCGAGCTTGGAGAGGGACTCGAGTCCCGCTTCCAGGCTACGTCCCCGGGGCTGGGTCACCAGACGGACGACCAGGCGCTCGGTGGCCGGGTCGGCCTTGCCGCCGAGCAGGCTGCGGAGCAGCGCGCCCTTGGCGGTGGCCGTGGCGGCCTTGTCCGTCAGCGCCGAGCGGAGCTCGGGGCTGGAGGACACGATCCGGCCGAAGCGGAACAGTTCGTCCTCGACGTCGTCGAGGGCGCCCGCCTTCTGCGCCGCGGTGAGGTCGGCGGTGTTCGCCAGTTCCTCGGCCGCGTCGACCAGGTCACGCGAACGCGACCAGCGGGAACGCACCATGCCGGACACCAGGTCGACGGCTTCGCCACCCACCTGACCGCTCAGGAGTCGCTGCGCGAGCTCGGCCTTTGCCTCACCCGACTGCGCGGGGTCGGTCAGGACCCGGCGCAGCGACACCTCGCGGTCGAGCAGCGTGGTGACTGCGGCCAGCTCGACCGCGAGCTTCGCCGCGTCGACCGACGTGTTGTCGGTCAGCGCGTCGAGGGACTCACGTCCTGCGGCCAGTGCCTCGCGGCTCGCTCCGTTCATCGGACGGCCTCGGCCTTCTCCTCGAGCTCGTCGAGGAAGCGGTCGATCGTCCGGCTCTGGCGGGCGGAGTCCTCGAGGGACTCGCCGACCAGCTTGCCGGCCAGGTCGGTGGCGAGCTTGCCCACGTCCTGACGCAGCGAAGCGGACGCGGCCTTGCGGTCGGCCTCGATCTGCGTGTGGCCGGCCGCGATGATCTCCTCGCGCTGGCGCTGGCCTTCCGCCTTCATCTCCTGGATGATCGCGGTGCCCTGCTCCGTCGCCTCCTGGCGAAGACGCGCGGCCTCGTGGCGGGCCTCGGCGAGCTGGGCCTTGTACTGCTCCAGCACACTCTGAGCCTCGATCTGGGCCGACTCGGCCTTCTCGATGCCACCCTCGATGGCCTCGCGACGCTGCTCCAGAACCTTGTTGATGTTCGGGAGGAGCTTCTTGGCGAGGAAGCCGAAGACGATGACGAAGGCGATCAGGCCGATGACGAGCTCGTCGAGATGCGGAATCAGAGGAGGCTGGGGCTCCTCCGCTGCCGCAAGAAGCAGAGCGTTCACATCAGTGCCTTCCGTAAAAAGAATCGGGCAGTCGGTCCGGCTTACTGGTAGACGAAGCCCATGACGATGCCGATGAGGGCGAGCGCCTCACAGAAGGCGAAGCCCATGATCTGGTTGGTGCGGATCAGACCGGCGGCCTCGGGCTGGCGGGCGAGGGCCTGCGTACCGTTACCGAAGATGATGCCGACGCCGACGCCGGGGCCGATCGCGGCGAGGCCGTAACCGATCGAGGCGACGTTGCCGACGACGTTGGTCTTGGCGCTGCCACCGTCGGCGGCGAGGTTGATCATGTCGAGAGCAGCGGACATGCCGTTACTTCCTTCTCTTTCAATGACCCGATGGGGGTTGGCCACCGGACGACTGATGGATTCGGGGGTGGAGCTACGGGGCCGGTACGGCTCAGTGGTGCTCGGCGAGCGCGCCCTGGACGTAGCTGCAGGCCAGGAGGACGAAGACGTACGCCTGGACAGCCTGGATGAAGAGCTCGAAGGCCGTCATCACGAGGACCATCACGAACGAGGCGCCGGCGTAGACGAAGCCCAGGCCGTTCATGAGGTACCAGGTGGCCAGCGAGAACATCACGATCAGCAGGTGACCGGCGAACATGTTCGCGAACAGTCGCACCGCGTGCGTGAAGGGCCGGATGAGCAGGTTCGAGAAGAACTCGAGGACCATGACCATCGGAAGGATCGCGCCGAGCGACTTGTCGTAGCCGACGATGTTCTTCCAGCCGCCGACGAAGCCGTGCTTCTTGAAGGTCAGCGAGACCCAGAGGACGTACACGATCAGCGCGAGACCGGCCGGGAAGGCGATCAGGGAGGTGACCGGGAACTGGGCGAGCGGGATGATCGACCAGAGGTTGAGCATCCACACGAAGAAGAACAGCGACACCATCAGCGGGACGTACTTCTCGCCGTCCTTCTTGCCGATGATCTCGTAGACGATGCCGCGGCGCACGAAGTCGTAACCGGCCTCGCCGACCATCTGCATCTTGCCGGGGATCAGCTTGGGCTTGTTGAAGGCGGCCCAGAAGAACCCGACGACCACGATCGAACCCAGGATCGCCAGCAGCATCGGCTTGGTGAAGTCGATACCGCCCACGGTGAACATGGGCTCGTACATGAACGTGTGCAGGCCCGGCGCCGGGAAGCCGCATCCACTGAAGATGTGGCAATCCGGGTCGAAGGCAAGCGTCTGGTCAGCACTCACCGCGGGCTCCTTCAGCGTGGCGCATAGGTACGGCAACCTCGTTGTGTCGGCGCGGCACGCAGCCGCGGGTCGGCACTGGACTGGTCTTACGGATAAGGGGGCGGCGGTTCGGCATCGAGCCTCGCGCTGGGACAGGCGTCTCGGATGCCCGCGCCCGCAGTGCCGCAGTTGGCACCGGACGATAGCAGGAAGCCGAACGCGGCTTTATCCCGGCCCTACCCTTCACGACTTCGACCCCGTGTTTCCGGGGTCGATGTACGTGATCTTGGCCTTCATGTAGGCCCGAGCCTGTGCGGCAACCCACACCACGGTCGTCGCGAGCAGCGTGAAGGCGAAGGCCTTGAAGTCGAACAGCGTCGTGTTCTTGAGCAAGGCCAGGAAGATGAAGAGCACCAGCAACTGGGCCGTGTAGAGCATGAGCCCCATGGCCTGGAAGAGGTGCGGAAGCGACTTCGCCGTCCGCTGCAGGACCACCTGCCCGATCCCCATGAAGAGGATCACGACCAGGGTGCCGACAACGGCACCGACAGCTCCCTTGCCACCCGCGATCACGCCGCTGATGACCGTGGCGAGAACGCCGACGACAGCGGTGGGAACAGCGGTGTGCAAGAGGATGCGTGCGTCGTTGGACGGCATGGCGGTGTCTCCGCAGTGATGGAGGGGGCGATGGTGTCGTCATGGACGAGCGTAAGCCCGGTCCGAGGTGGGTCTCGGGGCCAACGGACCGTCGCACTACGGTCTTTCGGCACTGTCGCCGGGTCTCGTGAACCGTATCACAAACTATTTGAATAGGTCTTTACCCATAAGGTGTGCCAACCATCACACATGAGAGTTACCCCGCGCGTGTGTGCACGACAGGGCGGCGCCTTGTCTGGTAATGGCCGCCAATGCGGCCATTCGTCAACTTGGCGTTCCGGCCTTCCTCCGGTCGGTGAAGCGCGCGCGGTTGCCGATGGCCGTGGACCCGTGGAGGCCGGCCGGCACCGGAACGCGTTCCTCCGCGCCCTCCGCGGGCTCCGGAGCGGGCTCCGCCACGACGGGGACCGGGGTACGGCGGCGGTAGCGGGGCGGCACGACCGACTGCGCCCAGCGGGGCGCCCGCGGCGTGAAGCGCGGCAGCAGGAGCAGCACCAGACCGATCGCGCTCAGCGCGACCACGCACAGCACGATCCACATCGACGCCGAGTGCACCGAGTACGCCAGCGTCCCGAAGGCGATCAGCGCCGACCAGAAGTACATGATCAGGACCGCGCGGCTGTGCGAGTGCCCGATCTCCAGGAGCCGGTGGTGCAGGTGCCCGCGGTCGGCCGCGAACGGCGACTGGCCCTTCCACGTACGGCGCACGATCGCCAGGACCAGGTCCGCCATCGGGATCGCGATGATCGTCAGCGGCAGCACCAGCGGGATGAAGACCGGCAGGGCGGCGTGGGTGGCCTGCCGGGTCGAACCCTCGAAGATCTTCAGCGCGTCCGGGTCGACCTGGCCGGTGATCGAGATCGCGGAGGCCGCCAGGATCAGACCGATCAGCATCGAGCCCGAGTCGCCCATGAAGATCCGCGCCGGGTGCATGTTGTGCGGCAGGAAGCCCAGGCACATGCCCATCAGGATCACGGTGAAGAGCGTCGCGGGGGCGGCGGCCTCGATCGTGTAGCCGTACCAGAGGCGGTACGCGTACAGGAAGAAGGCGGCGGCGGCGATGCAGACCATGCCGGCGGCGAGACCGTCGAGACCGTCGACGAAGTTGACCGCGTTGATGGTCACGACCACCAGCGCCACGGTCAGGAGCGTGCCCTGCCCGGGGGTCAGCGAGACGACGCCGACGCCGGGGATCGGCAGCCACAGGATCGTCAGACCCTGCGCGACCATCACGCCCGCCGAGATCATCTGGGCGCCCAGCTTGATCAGCGCGTCCAGCTCGAACTTGTCGTCCAGGACGCCGATCAGCCAGATCAGGGCGGCACCGGAGAGCAGGGCCCGCGGCTCGTTGGAGAGCTCGAAGACGCTGTTCAGGTTCTGCAGGTGGTCGGCGACGAGCAGACCCGCGCACAGCCCGAAGAACATGGCGATGCCACCGAGCCGCGGAGTCGGTTCTCGGTGTACGTCGCGGGCGCGGATCTCCGGCATCGCCCCGGTCGCGATGGCGAACTTCCTCACCGGACCGGTGAGCAGGTACGTCACCGCGGCCGTGACACAGAGCGTCAGCAGGTAATCACGCACGGGCTGCCCCACAGGAATCGCTGGCCATCTCAGCCCCACACCCTAGCCGTGCCGTCCATGTGCTTGGAGACACGCGGGCCGTCCGAACGGTTGCACAGCGACTTTCCCGGGTCTTCCCTCAGGGTCCATACGGGGGAAATCGCCCGGTCAGTGCCCTTACCTCCGCCCGCACCCTGGCGGTCTCCGCGGCGTCGTCGCGCAGCGCGGCGGTGAACAGCCCGGCGATCCCGGCCATCTCCGGGGAGCCCATGCCCTGCGTCGTCACGGCGGCCGTGCCCAGCCGGATCCCGCGCCCCACCCCGTACGGCAGGGCGCAGGTGTCGAGCACCACACCGGCGGCGGCCAGCCGGGCGCGGGCGGTGCGGCCGTCGATGCCGAGGGGTCCTGGGTCGGCGGTGATGAGGTGGGTGTCGGTGCCGCCGGTCGTCAGCGCGAAGCCCTCGGCGGCGAGGGCGGCGGCGAGGGCCCGGGCGTGCTCGACCACCTGATGGGCGTACGCGGTGAACGCCGGGGTGGAGGCCTCGCCGAACGCCACCGCCTTCGCCGCGATCGTGTGCATCTGGGCGCCGCCCTGGGTGAACGGGAACACCGCGCGGTCGATCCGCCCCGCGAGGTCGTCGCCGCAGAGGATCAGTCCGCCGCGCGGACCGCGCAGCACCTTGTGCGTGGTCGCGCAGACCACGTCGGCGTACGGGACGGGGTTCGGGGCCGCTCCCCCGGCGACCAGGCCGATGGGGTGGGCCGCGTCCGCGATCAGATAGGCGCCGACCTCGTCGGCGATCTCCCGGAAGACGGCGTAGTCGAGGTGGCGGGGGTACGAGATGGAGCCGCAGACGATCGCCTTCGGACGGTGGTGCCGGGCGAGGGCGGCGACCTGCTCGTAGTCGACGAGCCCGCTCTCGGCGTCGACGCCGTACGGGACGAAGTCGAACCAGCGGCCGGAGAAGTTGGCGGGCGAACCGTGGGTGAGATGCCCGCCGTGTTCGAGCCCCATGGCGAGAACCGTGTCACCGGGCCTGAGAAGGGCCGCGTACGCCGCCAGGACGGCCGAGGAGCCCGAGTGGGCCTGGACGTTCGCGTGGTCGGCTCCGAAGAGCGCGGTGGCCCGTTCCACGGCGATCCGCTCGGCGGCGTCGACGTACTCGCAGCCGCCGTGGTGCCGGGCACCGGGATAGCCCTCGGCGTACTTGTTGGCGAGGGGGGAACCGAGCGCGGCGAGGACGGCGGGCGAGGTGAAGTTCTCGGCGGCGATCAGCTGCAGACTGTCGGCCTGCCGGCGCACCTCACCGAGCAGCACGTCGGCGATCTCGGGATCCTGCCGGCGCAGGACGTCGAGACCCACTTCGGGGGGAGCGGTGACCGGCATGGCTGACTCCGGGCGTGGAGGGATGTCAGCACCAATGTAGGCAGCGCCGCCCCCACCCGCCCGCTGAGCGTCAGTCCCGCGCCGAAACGCCCGTCAGCGCCGTCACCACGGGATCCAGCGCCTGGTTGATCTCGTCGCCGATCGAGCGGAAGAACGTGATCGGGGCGCCGTACGGGTCGTTGACCTCGTCCGCGTCCACCGAGGGGGCGAGGAGCCACCCGCGTAGAGCCGCTGCCGCGCGGACCAGGGAGCGGGCGCGTTCCACCATGCCCTCGTCGTGGGCGTCCGGGAGGGTGGCCGGGTCGATCGCGCGGACCAGGCGGGTGAACTCCTTCAGGGTGAAGGTGCGCAGGCCCGCCGAGTGGCCCATGGAGATGACCTGCGCCCGGTGGTCGCGGGTCGCCGTCAGGACGAGGTCCGCGCGGATGACGTGCTCGTCGAGGAGCTCACGCCCCACGAAGCCGCTGTAGTCCGCGCCGAAGTCGGCGAGGACCAGTTCCGCGTTGGCCTCCATCGGGGCGCCCTCGTGGCCCCAGGTGCCCGCGCTCTCCACGATCAGGCCGCCGCCGAGGGGATCGCCGAGGCGGTCGCTCAGGGCATGGCGGGTCAGCCGCTCGGTGATCGGCGAGCGGCAGACGTTGCCGGTGCTGACGTGGAGGATGCGGAAGGTGGTGCTGTCTTCGAACCCCGCTATGCCACGCCCCTCAGGGGCGGTCAATGTGCCACCTCGAGGTCGGGTACGACCTTCCGGAGCTCCTCCGGCGACAGTGCTCCCTCGCGCAGCAGCACCGGGACCTTGCCCGTGACGTCGACGATGGACGAGGGGACGATCCCGGGCGTGGGTCCGCCGTCGAGGTAGACGGAGACGGAGTCGCCGAGCATGCCCTGCGCCGCGTCGCAGTCCTCCGGCGCCGGGTGTCCGGTGAGGTTCGCCGAGGAGACGGCCATCGGGCCGACCTCGGTGAGCAGCTCGATCGCGACGGGGTGCAGCGGCATGCGGATGGCGACGGTGCCCCGGGTGTCGCCGAGGTCCCACTGGAGGGACGGCTGGTGCCTGGCGACGAGGGTGAGCGCCCCGGGCCAGAAGGCGTCGACGAGTTCCCAGGCCTGCTCGGAGAAGTCCGTGACGAGGCCGTGGAGGGTGTTCGGGGAGCCGATGAGCACGGGCGTGGGCATGTTGCGGCCCCGGCCCTTGGCGGCAAGCAGGTCCGCGACGGCCTCGCTGCTGAAGGCGTCCGCGCCGATCCCGTACACGGTGTCGGTGGGCAGCACGACGAGCTCGCCCCGGCGGACGGCGGACGCGGCTTCGCGCAGGCCGGTCACACGGTCGGTCGCCTCGTTGCAGTCGTATCGCCGTGCCATCAGTTCCCGGCCTCCTCGTTCGCGTGGTTCGCCATGTCGGTCATGGCGGTCATGGCATTGCCTTGCGGGCGGTCGCGAAGCGCGGCCGGTTGTTCAGGTCCGGGTGGTCGGCGGCGTCGGCCCAGCCGGCCTCTTCGTTGAAGATCCACGGCACCTGCCCGCCCTGGGTGTCGGCGTGCTCGATGACGACGAGGCCGCCGGGGCGGAGCAGCCGGTGGGCGGTGCGCTCGATGCCGCGGATGGTGTCGAGGCCGTCCTCGCCGGAGAAGAGGGCCATCTCCGGGTCGTGGTCGCGGGCCTCGGGTGCGACGTACTCCCATTCGGTGAGCGGGATGTACGGCGGGTTGGAGATGACCAGGTCGACCTGGCCGTCCAGCTCGGGGAGCGCGCTGAGCGCGTCGCCCTGGTGGACGGTGACCCGGGAGCCCTCGGCGTTCTTCCGGGTCCACACGAGGGCGTCGTCGGAGAGTTCGACGGCGTGCACGCGCGAGCGCGGAACCTCCTGGGCCATGGCGAGGGCGATGGCCCCGGAGCCGGTGCAGAGGTCGACGATGAGGGGTTCGACGACGTCCATGGCGCGTACGGCGTCTATCGCCCAGCCGACGACCGACTCGGTCTCCGGCCGGGGCACGAAGACGCCGGGTCCGACCTGGAGCTCCAGGTAGCGGAAGAACGCCCGCCCGGTGATGTGCTGGAGCGGTTCGCGGGCCTCGCGGCGGGCGACGGTCTCCCAGTAGCGGGCGTCGAAGTCGGCGTCCTTGACGTTGTGCAGCTCCCCCCGCTTGACGCCGTGCACGAACGCGGCGAGCTCCTCCGCGTCGAAACGCGGTGAGGGAACGCCGGCGTCGGCCAGCCGCTGGGTGGCCTGGGCCACCTCGGCAAGCAGCAGGTTCACGCTGGTCCTCCGTGGTGCGGGGTGGGGCTTACGGAACTTACGCCACTTACGCCGCGGCGAGCTTGGCGGCCGAGTCGGCGTCGACGCAGGCCTGGATCATGGGGTCGAGCTCGCCGTCGAGCACCTGGTCCAGGTTGTACGCCTTGAAGCCGACGCGGTGGTCGGAGATGCGGTTCTCCGGGAAGTTGTACGTGCGGATCTTCTCGGAGCGGTCGACCGTGCGGACCTGGCTGCGGCGGGCGTCGGCGGCCTTGGACTCGGCCTCCTCCTGCGCGGCGGCGAGCAGCCGGGAGCGCAGGATGCGCATGGCCTGCTCCTTGTTCTGGAGCTGGCTCTTCTCGTTCTGGCAGGAGGCGACGATGCCGGTCGGCAGGTGGGTGATGCGGACCGCGGAGTCGGTGGTGTTGACCGACTGGCCGCCGGGTCCGGACGAGCGGTAGACGTCGATGCGCAGGTCGTTGGCGTGGACCTCGACCTCGACCTCCTCGGCCTCGGGCGTGACGAGCACGCCGGCGGCGGAGGTGTGGATGCGGCCGGCGGACTCGGTCGCGGGCACGCGCTGCACGCGGTGCACGCCGCCCTCGTACTTGAGGCGGGCCCAGACGCCCTGGCCGGGCTCGGTGGCGCCGTTGCCGCCCTTGGTCTTCACGGCGACCTGGACGTCCTTGTAGCCGCCCAGCTCGGACTCGGTGGCGTCGATGATCTCGGTCTTCCAGCCGACGCGCTCGGCGTACCGGAGGTACATGCGGAGGAGGTCGCCGGCGAAGAGGGCAGACTCGTCGCCGCCCGCGCCCGCCTTGATCTCCAGGATGACGTCCTTGTCGTCGCTCGGGTCGCGCGGGACGAGGAGCAGGCGGAGCTTCTCGGTGAGCCCCTCCCGGTCCTTCTCCAGCAGCTTGACCTCGGCGGCGAAGTCGGGGTCGTCGTGCGCGAACTCGCGGGCGGTCTCGATGTCGTCACCGGTCTGCTTCCAGGCCCGGTAGGTGGCGACGATCGGGGTCAGCTCGGCGTAGCGCTTGTTGAGCTTGCGCGCGTTCGCCTGATCGGCGTGGACCGAAGGGTCCGCGAGCTTCGTCTCCAGGTCGGCGTGCTCGCCGACCAGTTCCTCGACCGCCTCGAACATCGGGGGCTCCTGGGTTTTTCGTCAGTTGCTACGGGGACGGCAAAGCGCCGGTCCCGGCCACCCGCGCGGGGCGACCGAGGACCGGCGCAGGGGCTCGCTACTTGGCGGAGCCGGCGGCCTTGCCGAAGCGGGCCTCGAAGCGGGCGACGCGGCCGCCGGTGTCGAGGATCTTCTGCTTGCCCGTGTAGAACGGGTGGCACTCGGAGCAGACCTCGGCACGGATGGTGCCCTCGGTCAGCGTGCTCCGGGTGGTGAACGACGCGCCACAGGTGCAGCTGACCTGGGTCTCGACGTACTCGGGGTGGATCTCGCGCTTCAAGGTGTCTCCTAGTTTCGGGAGGGCTCCGGGTCGCTTCCGCGGGTTGCGGCAAACGTGAACCGGGGCCGACGTACCAGTCTGCCAGGACCGGCCGCATCTCCCAAAACCGGGGTCGGGCCGGAACTATTCCTGAGCCGCTCGGGGCGGCGCTTCCGGCGCTACTTCACGAGGCCGTCGGCCTTGCCGGTGGCGGTGTCCTTCGTGGCCGCCGCGGGGATCGGGAGGTCCTTCTTCAGGGCCGTCCAGACCTGCTTGGCCTGGGCTTCGAGGGGGACGACGCGGTTGGGGTCCCGGGGGTCGTACGCGACGGGCATGGTGACCATGTGGACGTTCTGGGCGCCGATGCCGGAGAGGCCCTCGGCGAAGCCCATCAGCTCCTGGACGGAGTCGAGTTCGGAGTCGGGCGTGATGGCCTTGGTGGCGGCGTCGGCGAGGCCGTACAGCTTCGTCGGGCTGGTGAAGACGCCGACGCTCTTGACCTGGTCGATGAAGGCCTTCATGAAGGCCTGCTGGAGCTGGATGCGGCCGAGGTCGCTGCCGTCGCCGACGCTCTTGCGGGTGCGGACGAGGCCGAGGGACTGCTCGCCGTCGAGGGTGTGGGTACCCGGTTCGAGGTCGAGGTGGCTCTTGCTGTCCTTGATGGCGGTGGTGGTGGTGATCTCCACGCCGCCGAGTTCGTCGATGAGCTTCTTGAAGCCGGTGAAGTCGACCTCGATGTAGTGGTCCATGCGGATGCCGGACATCGATTCGACGGTCTTGACGGCGCAGGCGGGGCCGCCGACCTCGTACGCGGTGTTGAACATGGCCCGCTGCTCGCCGGCGACGGTGGCGCCCTTGCCGTCCATGCAGGTGGGCCGGTCGATGAGGGTGTCGCGGGGTATGGAGACCACGCTGGCCTTCTTGTGGCCCTCGTAGACGTGGACGACCATCGCGGTGTCGGAGCGGGCGCCGCCCTCGTCCTTGCCGTAGGCGCCGTTGTCGCCGGAGCGGGAGTCGGAGCCGAGGACGAGGATGTCCACGGAGTCGTTGTCGGTGTCGTCGGGGCGGTCGGTGCCCAGCTGGGCGTTGATGTCGACGCCCTGGATGTTGCCGTCGAGCTTGAGGTACGCGAACCCCGCTCCGGCGCCGCCGAGGACGAGCACGGCGGCGGCGGCCGACAGCAGGATCGTCGTCCTGCGGCGTCGCGCTGCGGGCGGTTTGCGGCGGCGGCCGGTTCCCGCGCCGCCTATTCGGCCGCTCTTGTTCTGCTCGGTCATCGTCTTCCCTCGGCCCTCGGTTCACCATGTGTGACGGCGAAGCACCCGAAAGGGTTGCATATGGACCTGTGAGGTTTCGGTGAGCTCGGGCGGAAACAGCACTGCGCCCACCGTGCGGGCACGGTGGGCGCAGTGGTTTACGCAGGTCACGACGGGGTTACGGACACGGAGCCCGGGTCTCGTCGTGTGACGCAGCTCTCGCGTCGGCCGGGATGTCAGTCGTTGTTGGCGGCGCCCGGCGTCGTCTTCTGGATCTGGAGCAGGAACTCGCCGTTCGACTTCGTCTTCTTCATCTTGTCGAGCAGCAGCTCGATCGCCTGCTGCTGGTCGAGCGCGTGGAGCACACGACGCAGCTTCCAGGTGACGGCCAGCTCGTCGGCGCCGAGCAGGATCTCCTCCTTGCGGGTGCCGGACGCGTCGACGTCCACCGCGGGGAAGATGCGCTTGTCGGCGAGCTTCCGGTCGAGCTTGAGCTCCATGTTGCCGGTGCCCTTGAACTCCTCGAAGATCACCTCGTCCATGCGCGAACCGGTGTCCACCAGCGCGGTGGCGAGGATGGTCAGCGAGCCGCCGTCCTCGATGTTGCGCGCGGCACCGAAGAAGCGCTTCGGCGGGTAGAGGGCGGTCGAGTCGACACCACCGGACAGGATGCGGCCGGAGGCCGGCGCCGCGAGGTTGTACGCGCGGCCCAGGCGGGTGATCGAGTCGAGCAGGACGACCACGTCGTGACCCAGCTCCACGAGACGCTTGGCGCGCTCGATGGCCAGCTCGGCGACGGTGGTGTGGTCCTCGGCCGGACGGTCGAAGGTCGAGGAGATGACCTCGCCCTTGACCGACCGCTGCATGTCGGTGACCTCTTCCGGACGCTCGTCGACCAGGACGACCATCAGGTGGCACTCGGGGTTGTTGGTGGTGATCGCGTTGGCGATGGCCTGCATGATCATGGTCTTGCCGGTCTTCGGCGGGGCCACGATCAGACCGCGCTGGCCCTTGCCGATCGGCGACACGAGGTCGATGATCCGCGTGGTCAGCACGCCCGGGTCGGTCTCCAGACGGAGCCGGTCCTGCGGGTAGAGCGGGGTCAGCTTGTTGAACTCCGGACGGCCGCGGCCGGAGTCGGCCGCCATGCCGTTCGCCGAGTCCAGGCGGACCAGCGCGTTGAACTTCTCGCGGCGCTCGCCCTCCTTCGGCTGACGCACGGCGCCGGTGACGTGGTCACCCTTGCGCAGGCCGTTCTTGCGGACCTGGGCGAGGGAGACGTACACGTCGTTCGGACCGGGCAGGTAGCCGGAGGTCCGGATGAACGCGTAGTTGTCGAGGATGTCGAGGATGCCCGCGACGGGGATCAGGACGTCGTCGTCGGCGACCTGCGGCTCGCCGGCCTGGAAGTCGTCACGGCCACGACGCCCGCGACGGTCGCGGTAACGGCCCCGACGGCCGCGACGACCGCCCTCGCCGTCGTCGTAGTCGTCCTGCGGACCGGCCTGCTGGCCGCCCTGCTGGCCCTGGCCCTGGCCCTGGCTCTGCTGGCCCTGACCCTGGCCCTGGCCGCCCTGGCGCTGGCGCTGGCCGCCCTGGCCACCGCCCTGCTGCTCGTCGCCCTTGCCGCGGTCGCGCTGACGGTCACGGCGGTCACGGCGCTCGCCGCGCTCCCCGCGCTCGCCCCGCTCGCCGCGGTCACGGCGGCCACGGCCCTCGGCGCCGTCGACGGCGGCCTCGGCCTTGGCGTCGGCCTGCGTGTCGGTGCGGGCCTCGGTCTTCACGACCTGCGCGGCCTCGGCCTTGGCCTCGCCCTCCGGCGAACCGGCGGGGGCGGTGGCACGGCGACGACGGCGCTCGCCGGCCGGCTGGTCCTCCGAGGCCGGCTGGCCCGGGATGTCGATCTGCTGCGGGGCGACGGCCTTCTCGGCCGCCTTCTCCGCCTTGGGCGCGGCGGCCTCGGCCGCGGTCTCGCCCGTACGCGCCTTGGCGGTGGCACGGCGCTTCGGCTTGGTGTCGGCAGCGGCGTCGGCGGTCTTGGCGGGCGCGGCGGAGCCTCCGGCCTGCGCCTCCTTGATGACCTCGATCAGCTGGCTCTTGCGCATCCGCGCGGTGCCCCTGATGCCGAGGCCGGACGCGACCTGCTGCAGCTCGGCCAGGACCATGCCGTCGAGGCCGGTGCCGGAGCGGCGGCGCCGTGCGGTGCCGCCGGTGGCAGCACCTGCGGCGGGCGCGGGGGTGTCGACACTGCTGTCGGCAGTCACGCCCATCAGATCGGTGGTGTCGCTCACGAAGGGTCCTTCCCTGGAGCGGACGTCGGCCATCTGGCTCGGCGACCGGTTGTGCTGTCCGGCAGCGGTCCCGTGTTCGGTGGACCGTGTCCGGGGCGGTGGTCCCGCCGGGTGCGGCGGAAGAGAGAACGTGCTGTGGGTCCGGCCCGAGCGCCCCCTGCTCGGCCCTCACGCGGAAGAAGAGCGAGGGGTGTCGTGCCGGTTCCGGAGCGTGCTCGAAACTGCTCAGGCAGGCTGCTCAGGCAGTTGGGGAGGCTCCCGGAAGAATCGGTGGTCCCTGATGGGGACACTCAGCACCGCGCCACAAAGGCGCCGGGTGCTGACTTGAGGTTAACACTACCGGCTCCGACAAACATTCCCCCTCTCCCTCACCGGCAATCTCCTGTCCCGGACGCTGCCCGGCGTCCGGTCCGCCGTGCGCCTAGGGCGCCAGCGGCAGGACGCTCGCTCCGGACGCGTCGAGGTCGAGCCGGTTCGCCGCCCAGCCCTCGCCCGCCAGGCGGGCGACCTTGTCGGCCGTCCCGTGTTCGGCCAGCGCGAGGACCGTGGGGCCCGCGCCGGAGATGACCGCGGGGACGCCGTCCGCGCGCAGCCGGTTGACCAGGGCGAGGCTCTCGGGCATCGCGGGGGCCCGGTACTCCTGGTGCAGCCGGTCCTCGGTGGCCGCGAGCAGCAGTTCGGGGCGACGGGTCAGGGCCTCGACGAGGAGGGCGGCGCGGCCGGCGTTGGCGGCGGCGTCCACGTGCGGGACGGTGCGCGGCAGGAGTCCGCGGGCGGTCTCGGTCAGTACCGGCTTGCCGGGGACGAAGACCACCGGAACGATGGAGTCCGAGGGGTCCATCCTGATCGCCCGCGCGGCGCCGGACTCGGTCCAGGCGAGCGTGAATCCGCCGAGCAGACAGGCGGCGACGTTGTCGGGGTGGCCCTCGATCTCGGTGGCCAGCTCCAGCAGGGCGGCCTCGTCGAGCCGGGCGTCCCCGCCTATGGTCACGGCGCGGGCGGCGACGATGCCCGCGCAGATGGCGGCGGAGGAGGAACCGAGGCCGCGGCCGTGCGGGATGCGGTTGGCGCAGACGACCTCGAGGCCGCGCGGCTGCCCGCCGAGCAGGTCGAAGGCCGTGCGCAGGGAGCGTACGAGCAGGTGGCTCTCGTCGCGCGGGAGCGTCTCGGCACCCTCGCCGGCGATGTCGACGTGCAGCCCGGAGTCGGCGACACGGACGACGACGTCGTCGTAGAGGCCCAGCGACAGGCCGAAGGCGTCGAAGCCCGGACCGAGATTGGCGCTGGTGGCGGGGACGCGCACCCGTACGGCGGCGGCGCGGAACGCTGGACCGGCCATCGCTCGATGACTCTCCTTGATTGCGACAACGGTGTTTCTGTACAGCGGGTGTTGCGGAGGAAGTGCTCGGGGAACCCGGGGGCCGTTTCGGCCACGGGGGCGACAACGGCAGCGACACCGCGCATATGCGTCGGGGCGGGTTCGGTACAGCCTATCGAAGGAAGGTTCCGCCGCGACATAGGGCGCACAGGAGGCGCACGATGCGTGTCGCGAGCCAACCTGTGCGCCTATGTACATTCCTGATCGGGTTTCGATCAGCGCTTTCGCCCCGAAGGGGGGTGGGATCAGGCCAGACCGAGGCGTTCGGCGGCGGCGGCCGCGTCCACCGGGACGGTGACCGGCTGCGGCGCGCCGGCGACGGCCCAGTCGGGGTCCTTGAGCCCGTTGCCCGTGACGGTGCAGACGATCGTCTGGCCGGGATCCACCTTGCCCTGCTCGGCGGCCTTCAGCAGACCGGCGACCGACGCGGCCGAGGCGGGCTCGACGAAAACGCCCTCCTGCGCCGCCAACAGGCGGTAGGCGCGCAGGATCTCACGGTCCGTCACCTCGTCGATGAAGCCGCCCGACTCGTCGCGCGCGGCGATCGCGTAGTCCCACGAGGCCGGGTTGCCGATGCGGATCGCGGTGGCGATCGTCGACGGGTCCTTGACGACCTCGCCGCGCACCAGCGGCGCGGAGCCGGAGGCCTGGAAGCCCCACATGCGCGGGCGGTGGGTGGCGAGACCGTCGGCGGCGTACTCGCGGTACCCCTTCCAGTACGCCGTGATGTTGCCGGCGTTGCCCACGGGCAGGACGTGGATGTCGGGCGCGTCGCCCAGCATGTCCACGATCTCGAAGGCGGCGGTCTTCTGGCCCTCGATACGGACCGGGTTGACCGAATTGACCAGCGCCACCGGGTAGTTCTCGGAGAGGCTGCGGGCCAGCGTCAGGCAGTCGTCGAAGTTGCCGTCGACCTGGAGGATCTTCGCGCCGTGCACCAGGGCCTGGCCCATCTTGCCGAGCGCGATCTTGCCCTGCGGCACGAGGACGGCCGACACCATCCCGGCCCGTACCGCGTAGGCCGCGGCCGAGGCGGAGGTGTTGCCGGTGGAGGCGCAGATGACGGCCTGCGCGCCCTCCTCCTTGGCCTTGGAGATGGCCATGGTCATGCCCCGGTCCTTGAAGGAGCCGGTGGGGTTGGCGCCCTCGACCTTGAGGTGCACCTCGCAGCCCGTGCGCTCGGAGAGGACCTGAGCGGGGACGAGCGGCGTGCCGCCCTCACGGAGCGTGACGACCGGCGTCGCGTCCGTGACCGGAAGGCGGTCCCGGTACTCCTCGATGATGCCGCGCCACTGGTGGGTGCCCTTGTGGGTCATGGGTCCTTACTCCCCTTCAACACGCATGATGCTGGCGACACCGCGCACGGTGTCGAGCTTGCGCAGCGCCTCGACGGTCCCGGAGAGGGCGGCGTCGGGCGCGCGGTGGGTGACGACGACGAGGGAGGCCTCGCCGTCTCCGTCCTGGCGAACGTGCTGGCGCACGGTGTCGATGGAGACACCGTGCTCGGCGAAGACCGTCGCCACCTGGGCGAGGACGCCCGGCTTGTCGGCCACGTCGAGACTGATGTGGTACCGCGTCACGACCTCGCCCATGGAGCTCACGGGCAGCTGGGTGTACGCGGACTCGCCGGGGCCCTTGGCCTCGTTGAGCTTGTTGCGGCACACGGCGACGAGGTCGCCGAGGACGGCCGAGGCGGTCGGAGAGCCGCCGGCGCCGGGGCCGTAGAACATGAGCTGCCCGGCGGCCTCCGCCTCGACGAAGACCGCGTTGTACGCCTCGCGGACGGAGGCGAGCGGGTGGCTCAGCGGGATCATCGCGGGGTGCACGCGCGCGGTGACGGACCCGCCGTCGGCGGCCCGCTCGCAGATGGCGAGCAGCTTGACGGTGCAGCCCATCTGCTTGGCGGAGGCGAAGTCGGCGGCGGTGACCTCGGTCATGCCCTCGCGGTAGACGTCGTCGAGGCGCACGCGCGTGTGGAAGGCGATCCCGGCGAGGATGGCGGCCTTGGCGGCGGCGTCGAAGCCCTCGACGTCGGCGGTCGGGTCGGCCTCCGCGTAACCGAGGGCGGTGGCCTCGTCGAGCGCCTCGGAGTAGCCGGCGCCGGAGGTGTCCATCTTGTCGAGGATGAAGTTGGTCGTGCCGTTGACGATGCCCATGACCCGGTTGATCTTGTCGCCGGCGAGGGACTCGCGCAGCGGGCGGACCAGCGGGATGGCGCCGGCGACGGCGGCCTCGTAGTAGAGGTCCTGGCCGTGCTGCTCGGCGGCGGCGTGGAGCGTCGCGCCGTCCTGGGCGAGCAGCGCCTTGTTCGCCGAGACGACGGAGGCGCCGTGCTCGAAGGCGGTGGTGATGAGGGTGCGGGCCGGCTCGACCCCGCCGATGACCTCGATGACGACGTCGATGTCGCCCCGTTTGACCAGGGCGGTGGCGTCGGTGGTGATCAGCTCGGGCGCGATCCCCTCACGGACCTTGTCCGGGCGGCGGACCGCCACGCCGGCGAGCTCGACCGGGGCGCCGATGCGCGCGGCGAGGTCGTCGGCGTGCGTCGTCATGATGCGCGCCACCTCTGAGCCGACCACTCCACAGCCCAGCAGCGCCACCTTCAGCGGACGCGTACGCATCATCCGACCTCTTTCTCGTACTACTTCGTATCTCTACGTTCGAGTCTCTGCGGTTCTCAACGGTGGAACCAGTCTCACTCACCGGACGGGGGTTTCAGCCCCTCGTCCGGATCCTGAGACATCTATTTCATCACTCGACTATTTCATCATCCGACGTCGAGACGCAGGAGATCTTCCTCCGTCTCGCGCCGCACGATGACCCGTGCCTCGCCGTCACGGACGGCGACGACGGGCGGCCGGAGCGCGTGGTTGTAGTTGCTGGCCATGGAGCGGCAGTACGCGCCGGTGGCCGGCACGGCGATGAGGTCGCCGGGCGCCAGGTCCGAGGGCAGGAAGGCGTCCCGTACGACGATGTCGCCGCTCTCGCAGTGCTTGCCGACGACCCGCGACAGCATCGGCTCGGCGTCACTGGTCCGCGAGACGAGACTGACGCTGTACTCGGCGTCGTACAGGGCGGTGCGGATGTTGTCCGACATGCCGCCGTCGACACTCACGTACGTCCGCAGCCCTTCGAGGGGCTTGATCGTGCCCACCCGGTAGAGGGTGAAGGCGGTGGGCCCGACGATCGCGCGCCCCGGCTCGACCGAGATGCGGGGCGTGGCGAGCCCGGCGGCCTCGCACTCGCGCGTCACGATCTCGCCGAGCGCCTTGGCGATCTCGTGCGGCTCGCGCGGGTCGTCCTCGGAGGTGTACGCGATGCCGAGGCCGCCGCCCAGGTCGATCTCGGGCAGCTCCACCCCGTGCTCGTCACGGACCTCGGCGAGCAGCTGCACGACCCGGCGGGCGGAGACCTCGAAGCCGGCCATGTCGAAGATCTGCGAGCCGATGTGCGAGTGGATGCCGATGAGTTCGAGGCCGTCGAGCCTCAGCGCCCGGCGTACGGCCTCGGCGGCCTGCCCGCCGGCGAGCGCGAGACCGAACTTCTGGTCCTCGTGCGCGGTGGCGATGAACTCGTGCGTGTGGGCCTCGACGCCGACGGTGACGCGGATCTGCACCCGCTGCCGCTTCCCGAGGGACTGGGCGATGTGCGCGACCCGCACGATCTCCTGGAAGGAGTCGAGCACGATCCGCCCCACGCCGGCCTCGACGGCGATGCGGATCTCGTCCTCGCTCTTGTTGTTGCCGTGGAAGGCGATGCGCTCGGCGGGCATCCCGGCGGAGAGGGCGGTGGCGAGTTCCCCGCCGGAGCACACGTCGAGGTTCAGCCCCTCCTCCTGGAGCCACCGCACGACGGCCCGCGAGAGGAACGCCTTCCCGGCGTAGAACACGTCGGCGTCCTTGCCGAAGGCCTCGGCCCAGGCGCGGCAGCGGGCGCGGAAGTCGGTCTCGTCGAGGAAGTAGGCGGGGGTGCCGAACTCCTCGGCGAGGGCGTCGACGCCGATGCCCCCGAGGGTGACGACACCGCGCGCGTCCCGCTCCACCGTCCGGGCCCAGACCTTGGGGTCGAGGACGTTGAGGTCGGCGGGCGGCGCGGAGTAGTGGCCCTCGGGGAGGACATCGGCGTGACGGGGCCCTGCGGGGTGGGCGGAACGACTCATGTCTGGCTCTTTCAGATCCGATCGGGTGCGCTGATGCCGAGCACGGAGAGGCCACCGGCGAGCACCGTCCCGGCGGCTTCGGCGAGCGCGAGCCGGGAACGATGGGCGGCCGAGGGTTTCTCGTCGCCGAGCGGCAGAACACCGTGCTGGAACGCGAGCAGCGCGTCGGCGATGGTCTCCAGATGCCGGGCGACCCGATCGGGGGCGCGGTGGCGGGCGGCGGCCAGGAGGACGGGGGGGTGGTCGCGGAGGGCGCCGAGGAGAACGGGGTCTTCGGCTGCCGGGAGGGCGGTGCCGAGGAGTGCGGGTGCGTCGCCGTCGCCGTACGAGGGGACGACGCCGAGCTGTGCGCCGTTGACGAGCAGCCGCCGCACGCGGGAGTGGGCGTACCGGACCCGGAAGAGGGCGTTGCGCTCGTGCTGGACGAGGAGGGGCGGTCCGTCGAGGGGCCGGTCCTGGGGCGCGGCGCGGAGCAGGGCCCAGTGGGCGGCGTCGCTACCGAGGCCGTCGAGGGCGCCGGAGTCGTACGCCCCTTCCCGTACGTGGATCCGCTCGGTGCCGCCGAACCCGGCGTCGGCGCCCTGGCTCCGCAGCAGCCGGACGACGGTCCGGGTGACGAGGGCGGCGCGCGGCCCGGCCGTGTCCTTCGGGTCGGCGAAGCGGACGGTGGTCCCGGCGAGGGCGGTACCGCTGCCGTACGCGGCTCCGGCGTCCCGGACGGCCCGGACGAGCTCGCCGGCGGCGTCGCGCCGCAGGATGAAGTTGAGGAATCCGGGCCCGGTGATCTCGACGCATCGGAGCCCGGGGACGTCACGGAGGCGTTCCCGCAGGATCCCGGCGACATCGAGGGCGCTGCGTCCGGAGGGCCCGGCGAGGGTGAGGGCGATGTTGCTGGCGTACTCCCCCGCACCACCGGGCCGGGCCCGCTCGACCTTGACCCGGGGAGGCACGTCGACCCGCAGCGCACCGTCGTCGACCGCACGGCGCACGGCGTGCAGCACGGTGAGGGAGAGGTCCGCGGGGGTCACGGGTCAAGCCTAGGGGAGGAGGGGGGTGGGAACGCGAACCGGTTTCGGCATGCGGGCAGGGTGGAGGTGTCGGCGGGGGGGGCGCGATGGGCCACCCTCCGGCGGACCTGCCGCCACACCCTCGATCACCCGTCACGCCACGTCACGTCACCGTGGCGCTCACCCTCAGCAGTGACCGGACGCGTTCTGGGAGGTACGGCCGTCGAACGGCCGGTCGTTCGTGGGGCGGTCGTCTATCGGGCGGTCGTCGGCTGCGGCCGGGTCCTCTCCCCCGTCGGGCCCGTCGGATCCGGCGGACCCGCCGGCCTCGGGCCGCTCGCGACGCTCACGGTGGAGCAGCTGGCGCACGACGCGGACGAGTTCGGTGGGCTCGAAGGGCTTGGCGAGAAAGGCGTCGACGCCGGAGGCGACCCCGCCGGCGACCTCGTGCTCCCCGCAGGCACTGATGATCGCGACCGGCAGATGACTGGTCCTCGGGTCGGCCCGCAATCGCTCGGCGGTCTTGATCCCGTCCAAGCGGGGCATGACGACGTCGAGGGTGACGACATCGGGACGGACCCGGTGCACGACATCCAGACACTCGGCACCATCGGCCGCGGTCACGACCTCGAACCCCTCGAGTTCGAGATTGACCCTGATCAACTGCCGGATCACCTTGTTGTCATCGACAACGAGCACCCGACCGGACACGCCTGACACACGAACGAGAGTAGGCCGCCCAGAACAACCGCGTCCGGGTTTTGCCCACTTCTGACCCGTGCGGAGGACCCAGCCCCTGGTGACACCCCGGAAATACCTGTTCACAGCCACTCCCCAGGAGCTGGTAGTGTTCAACCCGTCGCCGCCGAACGCGGCGCACGCCCCCGTAGCTCAGGGGATAGAGCAACGGCCTCCGGAGCCGTGTGCGCAGGTTCGAATCCTGCCGGGGGCACTTCGCGAGAAGTGCTAAAGAAGCCTCTGACCTGCAGAAATGCAAGTCAGAGGCTTCTTGTTCATGCCAAAAGACACACGGCCTGTATGACCGTTGCGCTTTCTATCAGCTCGCCCCTCACACGTCCCTGACCGGTGGTTTTGCCTCGCCACGTCGACGGGATCGGGCGTCCCCGACCGCGTGAAACCGCTCGCGCGGGAGATGCGTGGGACGCAAAAGGTCTACGCGGACCGCCTGATCCTCCACGGGAGTCATGATGGCCCCTCAGTTGTACTCGTCCAGAAGCGCGTCGATGCGTTTGTTCGCGAGGGCCTGGCGCCCATAAAGGCACTTCGCATACCGGGTCATGAGGACCTCTACGCCGAGTGCCGCAGGTCGTAGGGGTGGGCGGCGAGGGGGGATCCCACCAGGCCCGGCGAAAGCGCGAGCTCGCGGGCCTCGTGCCAGGCACGGTCGTAGGTGGTGGATCCCACGATGCCGCCCTTCTCGTTGAAGAACAGCCGACCGTCGTCCGCGGTGCCGAAGGTGTCAACGCTCTCCCGCCACAGGCTGACGAGTTCGTGCGGGAGTGGCACCGTACGCGTGCCTCCCGGCGGGCGACTCTTCAGACCGCGCAGGTCGTGATTCCGGCCGCTGTCGGTCCACTTCTTGCCGACGGAGGGGCGTTGGCATGAAGGACCACGCTGCCCCACCCCTCTGTCGGCAGTTCGCAGTCCGGCAACGTAACCGCAACGGCTTCGGCCGGCCGCAGCCCCCGTAGTACATCCCGGCGAAGAGGCCGACCAGCCTCCGCCCCCGCGCCCGCCCGTAACCACCGACGTAGGAGACCGCACAGAGCAGGCTCCGGGCCTGCACGGGATTGACGACCACCCGGGGATCGACCTGCGGAACGGTTTCGGTGATGCGCCAGCTGATGTTGGCCAGTGGATCGGCGCGGAGCTGACCTAGCTCGATCGCGTACCGCACCGCGTTCACGAACGTCATCCGCTTGCGCCGCTGCGTCTCGGCAGCCGCGACCGTGCCGTCCCTCTTCAGCCGGAGGGCCTGCAGCACACCGCGCATCACGGCTGGGTCCAGCAGGTCATCCAGGGGGCGTGAGGCCCGGGCGACCCAGCCCAGGGCAAGCCGCACCTCTGTGGGCGCCTTGCGCACATCGGGACGGGGCACCACGAACGCCCAGTTTCGCAACGCCCGCCGCAACAACTCGTCATCCGGCCGGCCTCGCGTCCTTCGGAGCATGGCCTCGGTGATCGAGCACAGAGCATCGTTGGTCTCGCTCCGGGTCTTCGCCGCGACCTGCACCCAACGCGCCTCCATATATTCGAGCGAGAAGGCGTACCAGCTGAGGGCCAGAGCGCGCTCATTCCTCACCCGGCCGAAGTCATCAGCGGCGGCTTCCTTGATCGCCCGAACCAACGAGGACCCGATCTCGTCGGCAAGCGCTCTGACATCCGCCCCGTCCCCCGCCGCGCGCCCCCGGCGGGACGGTGCGGCAACCACCGCCCTCGGCCCACGCCCCTTCCTGGGAGTACCTCGTACCCCACCTGCCGAAGGCACTGCGCGATACGACGGTCGAGTATCTGACCACGACCTTCGCCTCGCCGAGCCCGAGACCCAGCGTGCGCTCACCGACTTCCTGACCGATCCCGCCGACGGCCTCTTCCGCGGGCCCTACCTCCGGATCCGGCAGCCTTTCCGGACCGCCGAGGGCGACTGGCAGCAGCACCTGGACTGGTGGCAGGGCGGTGATTTCCGGCCGTACGCGCATCAGGCCGAGGCCTTCGCCCGGCTCACGACCAAGGGCGGGCACGTTCCGCTGCCGACCTTGATCACCACGGGTACCGGTTCCGGCAAGACCGAGTCCTTCCTCCTCCCCGTGATCGACCACTGCCGGCGGGCGAAGGCGGCCGGGAAGCCGGGGGTCAAGGCCGTCCTGCTGTATCCGATGAACGCCCTGGCGGGCGACAGGCCGGCCGACTCGGTGATCTCCTGGACAAGGACGAGCGGCTCGCCGACGTCACCGCCGGGCTCTACATCGGTGAGGCCAGTTCGACGAAGAACGGCTCCCCCTACGGCCGGGTCATGGTCGAGCGGGCCGAGATCCGGCGCAATCCGCCGGACATCCTGATCACCAACTACAAGATGCTCGACCTCCTCCTCCAGCGGCAGCAGGACGCCCCGCTGTGGGCGGACGCCGACGTGGCGTACATCGTGATCGACGAGTTCCATACCTACGACGGCGCCCAGGGCACCGACGTGGCCATGCTGCTGCGCCGGCTCGGTGCGGTCCTCGGGGCGGCCGAGGAGGGACGGCCGCTCGGGTCGATCTGCCCGGTGGCGACCTCGGCGACCCTCGGCGAGGCCGCGGTCAAGGACAAGCAGGTGGTGGGCGGGGCCGGGCCGCGGGCGATGCTCGACGTGGCCTCGCAGGTGTTCGGCGTGCGGTTCCCCGACGATGCGGTCATCGGGGAGGACCGGCGGGATCTGAACGCCTTCCTCCGTCCTGCGGACCTGACCCTGCCGCTGCCCTCCCCCGCCGAGCTGGCGGCCCTGCCCGATCCCGCCGCGAGCCCGGACGGTCTGGACGCGATCGCCAAGGCCGTCCTCGGCTGCGATGCCTCGGACCCCCGCGAGCTCGGGCGCCGGCTGCTGGCCCATCCTCTGATGCACGAGCTGCTCGCGCGGGACGTGGACCAGCCGCTGACCGCCGTGGAAATACTCGGCGCCTTCCCCACGAGCTCCGCGTGGCGCGTGGCCGCGATCCAGGATCCCGAGATCGCCGCCGAGGCGCTGGCCCGGTTCGTCGCCCTGATCTCGGTGGCCCGCGATCCGGATGCCTCCGCGGACCGGGAGCGGCCGCTGCTGCTCGTCGAGACGCACCTGTGGGTTCGGTCCCTGTCCCGAGTACTGCGGTTCGTCGCGCCCCGGCCGGTCTTCTCCTGGTCGGACACCGATCAGGCCGCCGCCGCTGCCGTCGCGTCCGCCGCGCAGGAGGAACGGCGCCACTCGGTGGCACGCTCCGGGCGGCTGCCGTCCGCGTACTGTCGGCACTGCGGACGCTCCGGCTGGAGCGCCATCTGCCCCGAGCGCAACCCCATGTCACTGGAGAGCGCGCCGGACCACATCTACCGGCAGAGCGTGGGCAGCGGCAAGGCCCGGGTCCGGGCCCTCATCGCGGCCACCCCCGCCGAGGCCGCGGAGCAGGCGCGCCGGGCACTGGCTCGCAGCACCCGGCGCGGACGCCGGTCCGCGACCCGCGAGGCGAGCGTGCTCGTGCTGGAAGACAGCGGCGAGGCACTGCGGCGCATCGACCCCGACGAGGTGTTCCGCGCCGACGGCTCGATCGCCGAGGCACCGGAGAACGGTGTCTTCGTCAAGGTCTGGTACGACACCCCCGACCAGGACGAGTACGCGCGGCAGGACCGCTGTCCCGCCTGCGGGCAAGCCCAGGGCATCCGCTTCCTGGGTGCCGGTGTGGCCCCACTCGCCTCGGTCGCGGTCACCCAGCTGTTCACCGGCGGGGAGCTGCCCAAGAAGGACGAGGAGGGCAGGGACCGGCGTCGGACGCTGATCTTCAACGACTCGGTGCAGGACCAGCGGATCGAGGCGTACCGGATGGCCAGTCCCGACCGCTACCGCCAGGAACAGCAGAGGGCGCGCTCCCTGCTCTTCGTCGCGGCCACCCGGGCCAGGGACGAACTCGTCGTCACCTGGAACGGCAAGGCCAGCCGATTCCTGCCCGAACGCGCTGATCAGGACGCCGGGAACGCTGTGGCACTCCTGTCCGGCGACGGTCCACCGTCCGGTTCGGCCGCCGCATGAGATCCGGACCGCCGTGGGCATCGCCCGACACGCCCAGCCTGCCGATCGCAGCTCACGTGCCCGGACGGCACCCCGTGACGTCCGGAACGGCAACGGTTCCGAGCACGAAGCTCCCGTCCCCGTCCCTGTCGCCCCGGTGCCTTGTGCGCCAGACGTGGGCGCCGAAGGCGATGTCTGACGCGCGCCTCCTAGCCGGCCGCGGTGAGGGTGGCGGCCAGTAGGCGGGCGCTCGCAGGGGCGCCGCGACCCGGTTCACCGTAGGCAGCGTGAGCGTGGTCCAGGGTCGGCATGAGGGTCGGGGCGCGGTCGGTGGGGGCGCGGTCGAGGAGCGTGGTGCCTGTCTCGGCTTCCTGGGTGGGGGCGTAGCCGGCCGTGCGGAGGGCTGACAGGGTCTCCTCCGGCGGGGCTGTGGAGATCAGGACCGTGGGGGCGATCCGGCGCAGGCGGAGTTTGGCCAGGCCGCGGGCCTGGGCGACCTCGGCGATCAGGGCGGTGTCGTCCGAGCGGATGCAGCAGGCGGAGCGGACGACCTTGAGTTGTCCGTGGGTGCGGGCGGTGTCCTTGATCGTGTAGGCCAGTGGTTGGGGGAGGGGGGTGTCGCGCTCGCTTGCCTCCGTGAGGCGGTCGAGGAGTTCGTCCGCGGTCCAGCCGGCGTCCAGGGCCCAGCGGATGGAGGTTGCCGAGATGCGCCAGACCACCGCATGCCCCTCGGACTCGATGTCGCCGACAGCGGAGAGCAGGTCGGCGAGGGCGGGCGCGGGCGCGCCGGTGACCGTGGCGGTCAGGTCGCTCTGGAACCGGGCCTTGTCGCTGGGCTCGGGCAGCGCTGCGTGCAGCTCCTCGCGGAGGGTGGTCACCGCCTTCGCCAGGGTGGGGCGGAGAGCGAGATCTTCGCCCAGGCCCTCCGAGCCGCGGGCGGACGGGTCGGCGCCCGCGCCGGGCACTGCCGGATAGTGGTGGGCGGCTCCCGCCTCCAGCAGCCGGCACAGGGCCCGCCCGGCAGGGGTGAGCGCGCCGTGGGCCACCACACCGAGCAGGGCCGCCTCCGTCAGGGTGGCCGCCATGCGGTCGAGAACTTCGTCCAGGCCGGTCAGCTCCCCCGTGGCGTCTGTGGCCAGGTGAGCGCGCAGGGCGGGCTGGAACCATGCGGCCAGTGAGAGCAGTTCGGTGTATCCGCGCGCGTTCGCGGTCAGCCCGTGTCCGTCGGGGAGGACGGCGAGCGCTCGCAGGACTCCGGTGCGGAGGGTCACGGCGTCCTCGTCCTGCGGACTGATGAGCGCGACCGGGGTCTCGTCGGGGTCCGGCCAGTGGCTGAGTACTGCGGGGACCACGGCCCAGGCGACCAGGAGCGGCAGCAGTTTGCCCGCGGGCGGAGCGGCGGCCCAGGCGTCGTAGCGGTCGCTCGGCGAAGCCGGGCGGAGGGCTTGGGGCTCTTGGAGTTCCGGCGGCCGCGGGAAGCGGGGGCCGGTTCGTCGTCCTGAGGCGCGGCCAGGCCGGCGTTCACCGCGAGATCCAGCCACAGCCGGGTGCCGGCCTCATCGGCCCCGGCCGCCTTGGCCAGCCGCCGGGTGTCCCGCACGGCGATCCCGCCCGCCTTGCGGATCGCGACCGGCTGGGCGGCCAGCGCCCGCAGTACGAGTTCGGCCCGCCAGGCGGCCGCCGCGGCGGCCCTGCCACCCTCGCCCTCCCAGCCGGACGGCAGCGGCGCGGTGGCGGTGAACGGCTCCGGTTCCAGCCGGGGGCTGGGCGCCGCGCCCGCATCGCGGAGCGCACGGGCGACCTCGTACGGAAGTTCCACCAGGTCGAGGCCGGAGGGGATAAGCAGTCCGCGCCCGGCCAGCCAGTCGGTGCCCTCGTCTCCGCTGCCGCCCTCCCGGAAGACGTACTTGGCGTCCGGGCCCGCGTACTGCGACCCGTACCGGCTGACGAAGCAGTGGGTCCGCAGCAGCGGCGGGCCGGGTACCAGGTGGTCCAGCAGCTCCAGCGCCCGGACCGGGGCGTCCGCCACCAGTGCCCGCACCCGGGCGGGATCGGCGAGCAGAGCGGTGATCAGATCCTGGGCCTGGTCGCGGGTACGGGCCGCGCCCTCACCGAAGAGGGTTGCGGCGATCCGCTTGACCTCGGGGGCGTTGTAGGCGGTGGTCAGCAGCCGGTCGGCCGTACGCCCGTAACCGTCGAACCCGGCGGCGCGGACGTGCAGCAGTGGTGGGAGCGCCAGTCGGCCCTTGGGCGCGGGGAGCAACAGCGCGCGCTCCCGCAGTCGGGTGAGTGTGTGTTCCGCCCGCTGCCGCTTCTCCCCCGGCTCGAACCAGGACAGTACGTCCCGCTCAGGCACCAATCGGTCCGCGGGTTCCACCGGGGGAACGGGCTTCCGCTGTTGCCAGGGATATCCGGGCCCGTCCTCGGCCTCGCCACCGGCTGCGGGGCCGTGCCGCTCCAGGGCAAGGGCGGCGATGGAAGCGAGCAATTCCAGCTCTCCGGCGGTGCCCGCCATCAGGCCCTGCCCCACCGACTCGTCGGTAAGCAAGTGTTCGGCGAGCTCGCGGAGGGTGGTGATCCGTCGGTACCCGGCGGCGAGCGGCAGATCCCGCTCCTCCAGCAACGCGGCCAGCCGCTGAGGATCCAGGGTTCCCAGCCATTTCACAAGGGCGGTACGCGCATTCACCCGGCCAGGCTAGCGCCGTCCGGTCACCCCGCGGGGGTGAACCCGGCCGCGTCACCACCCTCGCGGTTTCCCTGACTACTGCCAGGCGCGAACAAGGTCCTCCGGACCCCAATGCGCCGCAACAGGCAGATCGTCCTCAACACCACAGCGGGACACTGCCACCAGCGCCGTGTCCGGCTCGGCACCGGGCACGGCGAGCATGTCTCGTACCAGGGCGTCGTACTCGCGTCGGCCGAACGGCTGCGACTCCAGCCACTTCACCGAGCCGATGAAGTGAACCTGCCCTGCCACGGGTTCGCGGTCGGCTCCGATCAGGTCGATCTCCGGGTTGTTCTGCCGGTTCCACCAACCCCCGACCGCCTCTGTCTGCGGCCACCTCTCATCGGGCAGCAGGCGCAGCAGCGACTCGCGGACGACCGGCTCGACGGCCCGGCCCCGCCAGGTCGTCCACGACCGCTCAATGCGCTCCAGCGCCAGATCGCCGCGACCGCGCTCGATGAGCGGGATCCCGCGCTGCAGGAAAGCCAGCCAGAACCGGAGATACGGATCGGCGATGCGATAGCGCTTGTTCTTGCTGTCCGCCTTGACCGACAGCGGCAGGTCAGCGGCCAGGACCCGCTTGGCCAGCAGCGTGTTCAACAGCGGAGACAGCGTGCCCGAGGGCAGCGCGCCCGCACCACCGGCCTGTGCGGCAATGGTGGAGAAGGTCCGCTCGCCACTGCCGACCGCTTCCAGGATCGCGCGCGAGTGGGACGCCTCGGGAAACTCCCCCAGCAGCGACAGTTCGCCCGCCACCAACAGCGGCGCAAGCGGGTTGGACACAGCCTCGCGCAGGAAGTCTCTGCGGCCCATCCCCGGCCGCCAGGACTGAACGATCTCCGGGAACCCTCCGGTGATCAGCAGCGCGTCCACCGCTTCCGCCGCGTCAAGACCGGTCATCGCCTGCACATCGGCCAGGTGCAGCGGCTGTACGGTCATCTTGGCCGCCCGGCCGAAGAACGGGCGGCCATAGGACTGCAGCGCCTCCATCACCGACATGTCACTGCCGACCAGGATCACCAGGACCGGCTTGGCGGACAGGTGCCGGTCCCAGACCGTCTGCAGCGCCCCCTCGAACTCCCCGTCCTGCTCCACCAGCCACGGCACCTCGTCGAGTACCGCAATGCTCGGGACATCGTCCGGAATCGCGACCGCCAGGGAACGCAGTGCCTGGTTCCAGTCGGAGGCCTGCAGCCCGGCCACCAGCTCAGCCCCGGGAAGAGGGGAATGCGCCAGCGTCGAGGCGAAGTCCGCCCGCTCGGCCACCGCGTTGCGTCCCCGGGTCGCCTGGAAGACCACGTACGGAAGCCCGGAACGGTCGCAGAACTCCTGGACCAGACGAGACTTGCCCACCCGGCGCCGGCCCGTCACGGTTACAGCCTGACCACGCGTGGCCCCCGTACCGCTGACCACCAGCCCCAGCTGCCGAGTCAACTGATCCAGGTCGGCAGACCTGCCCTTGAACTCCATCAGCGCCCATCCCTAGCATTCATCAAACGTAGTTTCGATATTACGTAGATTGAATCTTACTTAGATCCTAGCTCGCTTTTGGCGCTCTCCTGGCAACCCCACCGAGGCGGAGGGGAAGGGATCGGCGCGCCGGCGCATCAGTCACCGAGGCCCACACCCCTCAGATTCTGTGACATTCGGCGCATTTCTCAATCGTGGGACATGTGTGGGACAGCAAGCCTGACAACTCATCAGCTAGGCGCCTGACCTGGGCAAACACCTGGGTGCGATCCGGCCTCCGGAGCCGTGTGCGCAGGTTCGAATCCTGCCGGGGGCACTTCGCAGGAAGTGCCACACAGACCCCGTGATCAGCGGAAACGCTGAGCGCGGGGTCTTGTTGTATGTGCAGGCGTGTGCCGGGGCCGAGTCCTGGGGCACCTTCCCCCATCTATGCAATGTCACACTGCATCGATAGTTTGCTGGGGTGCGGCCCGTGGTGGTCGTGCGTGATTTCTATCGAGAGGCAGGCCATGCACCCCGCTTACGCGGTCACCGATCACGTCTTCACCGTTCCGCTCGACCACTCCTCGCCCCAGGGGGGTGTCATCGAGGTGTTCGCGCGCGAGGTGGTCGATCCCTCGCTCGTCGGGGAGCGGTTGCCCTGGCTGCTCTATCTGCAGGGTGGGCCCGGTGGTAAGTCGCCTCGGCCTTCCGTCGGTTCGCCCGGGTGGCTCGCTCACGCGCTCAAGACCCATCGGGTGCTGCTGATGGACCAGCGCGGCACCGGGCGTTCCACCCCCGTCACCGCGCGCCTCGCCGGCCGGTTCGGTTCGCCTCAGCGGCTCGCCGAGTACCTGGGGCACTTCCGCGCCGACTCCATCGTCGCCGACGCCGAGCTGATTCGACGTCAGCTCTGTGGCGACGAGCCCTGGGAGACGCTCGGGCAGAGTTACGGCGGCTTCATCACCCTGTCCTATCTCTCCCGCGCCCCCGAAGGGCTCCGCGCCTGCTACGTGACCGGCGGGCTGCCCGGGCTCGCCACCACCGCCGACGACGTCTACGCCCGCACCTATCCGCGCGTCCGCGACCGCGTCCTCGACTTCTACTCCCGCTACCCCGACGACGCCCCCCTCCTACGCCGGATCGCCGACCTGCTCCACTCCACCGACGTCCGCCTGCCCGACGGCGACCGGCTCACCGTCCGGCGGCTCCGCACCCTCGGCCTCGCGCTCGGCATGGGTGACGGCTTCGAGCGGATCCACTGGCTCCTCGACGAAGCCTTCGACGCGGACGGCGAGTTGACCGACACCTTCCTCCAGCAGGTCGCCGGCCTCACCGGCTTCGTCGACAACCCGCTCTTCGTCGTTCTGCAGGAGTCGCTCTACGGGCAGGGCGCCGGGCCCACCGCCTGGGCCGCCGACCGCGCCCTCTCCCGCTTCCCCGAGTTCGCCGAGGACGCCGATCCCCTGCTGCTCACCGGGGAGATGATGTACCCCTGGATGCTCCGGGAGATCAGGGGGCTCCGCCCCTTCGCCGACGCCGCCGACCTGCTCGCCGCCCGTACCGACTGGGCCCCGCTCTACGACCCCGCCCGGCTCGCCGCCAACCGCGTCCCCGTCGCCGCCGCCGTCTACCACGACGACATGTACGTCGACGCCGGCCTCTCCCTGCGTACCGCACGCGAAGTCGGCGCTCTGCAGGCCTGGGTCACCAACGAGTGGGAACACGACGGCCTCTCCGCCTCCTCGGGCCGCGTCCTGGCCCGCCTGATGGACATGGCTGCCGGTCGCGCCGCCGTCGCATAGACCCCGTATCGACCCGTATAGACCCCGCGCCGTCGTCGCCGCATAGACCCGCGTAGCCCCCGGGGAGTCGTCCCGCCCACGGCTCCCCGGCTTCCGCACGCCCGAGCCCCTCCCTCACAGCCCCCACGGCCTGCAGTGAGGCAGTGAAAGTTTTCTTTTTGCCCAGCAGGTTTGTCCTGCAACTTTGCAATCCAATCGTGCACAAGCGTTGACACCGCACCCGTCGAAGTCCTCAATAGGCGACACAGTTCAACTTCTTCCCACAGCACCTCGCCCTCCCCCAGAACGTAGACAACGTTGTCGCGCACGAAAGGATCCGATCGCACATGCGTCGTCGTCTTGCCTGTGCTCTCTCCGCCGTCCTCGCTTCCGTCGGTGCCGTCGTCGTCCTGCCCGGTCCACCCGCCGCGGCCACGGCGACCGCGGGGCCGTACGTGATCGAAGCCGAGAACATGTCGCTGACCAACTTCGCCACCGACACGGTCGACCACACCTGGAACGGCAACCCCGTCGACCACGTCACCTACGCCCTGGGCGCCGCCGGTCAGACGAGTACCGCCCGCACCGCCTTCTCCGGAGCCGCGGGGAGCTATGACCTCGTCACCCGCTACAACGGCAAGGCCGCGAGCGGCGTGACGTACACCCTCGCCGTCAACTCCACCACCGTGGACTCGTGGGCGACGTCCCAGCGCTACGGCCGCGACCACACCGATCCGATGAACATCGACACCCGTACGACCAGCCGGATCGCGCTCAAGGCCGGTGACACGATCGAGCTGACGGCCGTGTCCGCCGGCGAGGCGCCGCGCGTCGACAGGATCACGGTGCAGCAGCACGTGGGGCCGCCGACCAGCGCGCTGACCATCTCCTCGCCGAACGCGACGCTGAACGACGGCTTCGACTGGGGCAAGGGCCGCGCCCTCGGCATGACGTTCTATCCCGGCAACCCGATGATGGGCCACGAGCCCGAGTGGTGGCGCCTCAAGGACGCCACGCACTCCACGGTGACGCCGGGCTACTGGGGCTCGTACACCAGCCGGGAGTCCTTCTACAACCGGGACATCTCCCACCAGTCCGACGGCGCGCACGCGCTCGGTCTGGACGCCGAGACCTTCAACATGATGCGGACGTTCGCCGGCGACGCCGACGATCCGGGCCAGAACGGCTGGCCGCTGTGGGCGCACAGCTCGTACGGCGCCATGTACTACATCGACGGCACCGGCTTCCGTGAACTGCCCTCGCCGTTCAACGTGATGGCCAAGGCGTTCAAGCAGTACCAGTGGACGGGCGACGCGGCCTGGATCAACGATCCGGCCCTCTCCGCGTACTACGACTCGACGATGGGTGCGTTCCTGGACGGCCACGAGGTGACCTGGAACGACGCGAACCCGGCCGCCGAGCAGCCGGTGGCGAGGAAGCAGCCCGGGGAGTACACGGCGACGTTCTTCGAGTTCCCGAACGAGAACCTCGTCTCCGCGGCCGACGCGCTCGGGTACCAGTACCAGTCGATGCAGGCCTACGCGGAGATCCTGAAGGCGAAGGGCGACACCGCCGGCGGTGCCAAGTGGGCCGCGCGGGCGAAGCGGGTGCGCGACCACTTCGAGGCGAACTGGTGGGACGCGGCGAACAACCGGTACGTGCGCGGCAAGGACGCCGCCGGCACGGGCTACAGCAGCTGGGGCCACGAGGCCAGCTTCCTGATGATGCTGACCGGCCTCGGCGACCACGGCCCCCGGACCAGCGCCTACCTGGACTTCATCGCCGCCAACGACGACGACCTGAACGTCGAGGCGACCTCGTACCTGCCGGAGATGTACTACCAGTACAACCGGTCGGCCGAGGGCTGGGCATGGCTCAAGAAGCTCATGACCGGCAAGAACAGCTACCCCGAGGTCTCCTTCCTGGCGGTCAGCAGCGTCGTCGACGGCATGATGGGAGTGCAGCCGGACGCCCCCCACCACAAGGTGGCGACCGTCTCCCGGCTGACCTCCGACACCCCGTGGGTGGAGATCGACCACCTCAAGGTCGGTGACAGCGACCTGAAGCTCAAGCACACCGGGACAACGGCCTCCACGCTGACCAACAACTCCGGAGGGTCCGTCGACTGGGAGGCCCAGTTCTACGGGTCCCCCGCCTCGATCACCGTGAACGGCACCGCGTACACGCCGCAGACCAAGTCGCTGTACGGCAGGACGGTGTCCTACGTGACCGTTCCGGTGGCGGCCGGCGCGTCCGTGACCGCGACCGCTTCGAGCGGCGGGACCGGCGAGACGGTGGATCTGAGCGATCTCGGCTGGACCGACGCGCGGAGCGACTTCGGCACCGTCCAGAAGGACCGGAGCGTCGACTCGCACCCGCTCAGGCTGAACGGCGTCGCCTACGCCAAGGGCCTCGGCACCCACGCCAACGGCACCGTCACGTACCTCCTGAACGGCGCCTACACACGGTTCCGTTCGGATGTCGGGGTGGACGACGAGGTCGGCGCGAACTCGACGGTCCGGTTCGAGGTCTGGGGCGACGGCGTCAAGCTGTACGAGAGCCCCTCGGTGATGACGCCGTCGAGCGCGACCGCGTCCGTGGACGTCGACGTCACCGGCGTACGCACCCTGGAACTCAGGGTGCGGGACGCGGGCGACGGCATCAACAGCGACCATGCCGACTGGGCCGGGGCGAAGCTCCTGGGATAGGAGCGACGCCGGAGCCGGCGGGCCGCCCGGAAGGGCACCCGCCGGCTCATCGGCAGTCCCGGAAGGGCACTACCCCTTCGGCACCGGCCCCGTGGAGGCGCGGATGACCAGTTCGGGGTCGAAGAGG
The DNA here is from genome assembly GCF_036634195.1 of Streptomyces sp. P9-A4. Taxonomy (NCBI): domain Bacteria; kingdom Bacillati; phylum Actinomycetota; class Actinomycetes; order Kitasatosporales; family Streptomycetaceae; genus Streptomyces; species Streptomyces sp. P9-A4. The sequence continues at coordinate 5,191,321 of NZ_JAZIFY010000001.1, read as the reverse complement.
AGTTCCCCCGTCGGTACGTCCCGGTTGGTGACGAGCGCCAGGACGCTCCGCCCGACCTCCAGGGCGAGCCGGTCCGCTGGCTGGCGCACCGTCGTCAGGGGCGGGTCGACGAACTCGGTGATCATCGACCCGTCGTAGCCGACGACGGAGATGTCACCGGGCACGGAGTACCCCTGGCGGCGGATGCCCCGGATCGCGCCGAGCGCCATGTAGTCGCTCGCGGCGACGACGGCGGTGGCGCCGAGGCCCAGCAGGGAGGCGGCGGCGGCCTGGCCGCCCTCGACGGTGTACGACTGCCGGATCACCCACTGCTCGGCGTCCTCGACGCCGCGCCTGGCCATCGCCGCCACGAAGCCGCGCACCCGCCGGTCGGCGGGGTGGTTGCCCGTGGGGCCCGAGGCCATGCCGATCCGGCGGTGGCCGAGCTGGAAGAGATGGTCGACGGCCAGGTCGGCGGCGAGCATGTCGTCCGTGCTGAAGACGGGGGCGGGCACCCCGTCGGCGAACTCGCCGTTGACGCCGAGGTACGGGATGCGGCGCGCGCGGAGCAGTTCGTACGTGTCGGTGTCGGCGCCCTCCAGCGTGTTGGACGCGGAGAGGAAGACGACGGCCGCGATGCCCTTGTCGACGATGGACGTGATGAACTCGCGTTCCTGCACGCCGCCGGGGAAGGCCGGGCAGAGCACGGTCTTCAGCCCGTGCGGGGCGAGCGCGGACTCGATGCGCTCGGCGACGTCGGCGAAGAACGGGTTCGAGATGCGCTCGGTGACGACGGCGACGAGCTGGCCCTGCACCGGCCGCTCGTACCCCAGCTCGGTCATGGCGCCCTCGACCGCGTCCCGCGTCTTCTTCGCGACTCCCTGCCGCCGGTTGATCACCCGGCTGACGGTCGCCTCGCTCACTCCCGCGCGGGCCGCGATCTCGACGATGCCGACCTTCACCGGTCCCCCTTCGTCATGACGTTCATCCGATGCTCCTGACCACTGCCAGCCCCATCCGCGGAACGGGGAGGCTCCGCAGGCCGGGCCGGAGGGTGTGCGGGCTCCGCTCGATCATACGGCCGTCACAGGCGTGGATCACGATCTCCACAGCCGTCCCGGCGCCCTCGGCGCCCTCGATGTCGAGCACGATCCGGTCCGCGTCCGAGGCGTTGACCAGGACGGTCTCCGTGAACTCGGCCGGCCGGACCGGCACCGCGCGCTCGCTGTGGACGTCGACCACGCTCACCCCGTCGGCCTCCGAACGGACCAGGGTGTAGAGGTCGTCGGGACGGCCGGGCCGGACGGTCCCGTCGAGCAGCTGCGGACGCAGCCGCCGCCACTGCGCGAGCCAGAAGCGCAGCGCCGCCAGGTGGTCCGGGGGGAGCCGGTCGAGGCGTACGGAGATCTGCGGGACGGAGTGCAGGGCCCCGACGAGTTGCCGGGCGGCGGCCTCCACCGGTGCTGTCGCGTTCCACAGCAGCGGGTCGGAGTGCACGGCTCCGCCGACGGCGAGCAGGGCGGTGTCGATCGTGCGCACCCGGTTCGCGACGGCGTCGCCGGGGCAGTCGACGGACCGCAGCATGTTGCCGAAGGCCACCATGCCGGGGCCGACGTAGGGCTGCCGGAGTTCGAGCAGCAGCTCGGGGCGTACCGCTTCCAGCGCGGTCCGCAGCTCGGTGAGCAGCAGGGTGAGGGCCTGTCCGATGTCGCCGCCGCCGTCGCCCGCGTACACCATGGCCTGGTCGAGGAAGTCGAGCTTGAGCCCGTCGAGTCCGTGGTCGCGGACGAGGGTGACGCAGGTGTCGACGACATGGGCGCGCACCTCGGGCAGGCGGGGGTCGAGGACGTACGCCCCCGGTACCGTCGCGGCGAGCGGGGCGCGGGTCGCCCACCGCTCGTAGCACTCCGCCCTGGGGCCGAGCAGGAGCGGGGCGATCCAGGCGAGGTAGCGCAGGCCGGTGTCGCGGACGCGGGCGACGTGGGCCGTGAAGTCGGGGAACTTCGCGGTGTCGGGGGTCCAGTCGCCGCACCCGGCGTAACCTCGGCCGCTGCCCAGGTGCTGCCAGCCGTCGTCGAGGATGAGCACCCCGCAGCCGGCGTCGGCGGCGAGTGCGGCCTGCTGCTCGACGGAGGCCGCGTCCACCTGCTGGTTGAAGGCGTACCAGGTGGAGTACACGGGCAGCCGGGCCGCTTCGGGGACGGGCATCGCGCGCGTGCCGGCGGCGAACCGGTCGCGCAGGGCCCCGAGCGCCGTGGCGGCCGAGGGGCTCCGCGGGGCGAACAGGACGCGGTGCGGTTCCTCGGACGCGGGCAGCCGGAGGTGGACGACGTAGGTGTCGTGTTCCTCGGACACCCCGAAGCGGATCCGGACCTCGGGCACGGGGTCGGTGGCCGCGAAGGTGAGCAGGGTCGCGCCGGAGTGGTCGTACAGGCAGCCCGCGGCGAAGCCGTCGACGAGGCTGACGGTGGACCGCCCCTCCCAGTCGGCGACGATGGTGCGCGACCAGCCGGCCTGGGGGTGCCAGTAGCCGGCGGCGTCGCCCAGGGGCAGGGAGAGGCGGATCTCGACGGGTGCGCCTGCGGCGTCGACGCGCAGCATCCGCAGGCCGTCGGGGAGTTCGGACAGGGTCCAGGCCGGTTCGGTGCCGGGGGCGAGGACGGCGATCTCGACCGTGTCGAGCAGCGGCTCGTACGTCGCCGGCGTCAGCTCGGCGGTGGTGACGGCGTCGTGGGTCAGGGCGGTCACGTTACTCCTTGACGGCGCCGGCGAGCAGGCCGGAGACGAAGTGGCGTTGCAGGGCGAGGAAGACGACGGCCATGGGGATCGCGGCGACGGCCGTGCCGGCGAGGATGGCGCCGTAGTCGGTGTCGTCGACTCCCTGGAGGGAGGCGAGGGCGACGGGGATGGTGTACGAGGCTCCGTCGCGCAGCACGATCAGTGGCCAGATGAAGTCGTTCCACTGGTAGAGGAAGAGGAAGATGCCGAGGGCGGCCAGGGCCGGCCTCATCGGTGGCAGCACGACCGCGACGAAGAGCCGGAACTCTCCGCAGCCGTCCATGCGGCCGGAGTCGAGGAGTTCGTCGGGGAGCGCGGCCATGGACTGCCGCATCAGGAAGATCCCGAAGGGCAGGGCGAGGTTGGGCATGATCACGGCCTGGTAGGTGTTGAGCCATTCCAGTTCGGCCATGAGCTTGAAGAGGGGCACCAGGGTGACCTGGGCCGGGATGACCAGGCCCAGCATGATCACGCCGAACAGCGGGTCGCGGCCCCTGAAGCGGTACTTGGCGAAGGCGTAGCCGGCGAGGGTGCAGACCGCTCCCGCGCACAGGGTGTAGACGGCGGCGATGCCGGCCGAGTTGAGCACCACGCGGCCGAAGGACACCGTGTCCTGGAGGCTGGTGAGGTTCTCCGCGAGGTGGCCGCCGGGGAGCAGTGGGGGCGGGGAGTCGAAGACCTCCTGGGAGCTGTGGGTGCCGGCGATGACGAGCCAGTAGAAGGGGACGAGGACGGCGGCGAGGGCGATGGCCAGTCCGGAGGTCAGCATGATGCCGTTGCCCCGGCCCTTGCCTCGGGTACGGCTCCGGCGTGGGCCGCGGCCGGTGCGGGTTCCGGTCGTGGTGGTGGTCATTTCCTGTCTCCCAGGACGCGGAACTGGATCAGCCCGAGGATGCCGATCAGTACGGCGAGGGCGTAGGCGATCGCGGAGGCGTAGCCGAAGTCGAAGTACGTGAAGGCGTTCTGGTAGAGGTACACGCCGATGGTGAGCGTGGCGTTGTCCGGGCCGCCGCGGGTGAGGACGTAGGGCTCGTCGAAGATCTGCAGGGTGCCGATGGTGGACAGCACGGTGGTGAGCAGGAGCGCGGGCCGCAGTCCGGGGAGCGTCACGTGCCGGAAGGACTTCCAGGGGCCGGCGCCGTCGACCGAGGCCGCGTCGTACAGCTCCCCGGGGATCGACTGCAGCCTGGCGAGCAGGATCATCGCGTTGTAGCCGGTGTAGTGCCAGGTGAGGGCGAGGCCGAGGGAGATCTTCGCCCAGAGCGGGTCGACGAGCCAGGGCACCGAGTCGATGCCGACCAGCCCGAGGAGCCAGTTGACCAGTCCGTACTCCTCGTTGAGCAGGACCGAGAAGACGATGCCGTACGCCACCAGGCCGGTGACCATCGGCAGGAAGAAGCCGAGCCGGAAGACGGAGCGGGCGCGCAGCGCCGCCGAGTCGAAGGCGACGGCCAGTCCGGTGGCGAGGATCAGCATCACCGGCACCTGGACCACGAGGATCACCGCGGTGTTCCCCAGGGCGGTCCGGAACAGGGGGTCGTGGAGCAGCCGGGTGTAGTTGTCGGCGCCGACGAAGGTCTCGACGCCTCCCACCGTCTTGTGGAGGCTGAGGACGAAGGACCAGGCGATCGGGTAGAGCTTGAAGGCGGCGAAGAGCAGCAGGGCCGGCAGGACGAAGGCGTAGGGGGCGAGTCGCCGGGCGGTGAGCCGCGGCGGGCGGGTCCCCTGGGGGCCGCCCGCCGCGGGCTTCGTGCGGGCCGGTGTGGCGAGCGCGGTCATCACGCCTTCTTACGGCCGGTCTGCTGGGCGAGCTGGTCGGCGGCCTCGCGCAGCACCTTGGCCGGGTCGGCGCCCTTGAGGAGCACCTTGGTCTGGGCGTCGGTGGTGGCCTTGAGGGCGCGGGCGTAGTCGGCGGTGTAGTTGAACGCCGGCGAGTCGGCCTTCAGCGCGCCGAGGAAGATCTCGCCGGGCTTCCGGCCGCCGAAGAACGCCGAAGGGGTGTGGAAGACCGGGTCGTCGTAGGCCTTCATCAGGGCGGGGGCTATGCCCTTGCCCTTGTAGATCTTGACCTGGTTCTCGGGGCGGGTGAGGACGAACTCGACGAACTTCCAGGCGGCTGCCTGGTGCTTGCCGGCGCCGGCGAGGGCGAGGTGGGTCGAGTTGACGGTGGCGCTGGTCAGTCCGCCGCGGCGGACGGGCGGGGGCAGCCGGACGCCCCACTTGCCGGCCTCGCCGGGGACGGTCTCCTCGATGATCCCGCCGAACCAGGTGGGCCAGGGCACCACGGCGGCGGTGCCCTTCTTGATGGAGCTGATGAGCGCGTTCCAGCCGCCGGAGATGTCGTTGACGAGTCCGGCGTCGTTCATCCGCTTGATGATCGTCATCGCCCTGACGGCCTCGGGCGAGTCGAGCGTGATCCGCCCGTCCAGGTCGAAGTAGAAGGCGCCCTGGAGTTGCAGCAGCATCTGGAAGAAGTTCGCGGAGTCGGCCTGCGAGGCGGGCTTGTCGATGCCCAGGAGGTACTTCCCGGTCCTGGCCTTGATCTGCTTGCCGGCCTCGATGGCGGCGTCCCAGGTGTCGATCGCGTCGACGTCGACGCCGGCGGCCTCGAAGACGTCGGACCGGTAGTAGAAGCCGGCGGAGTTGGCTTCCCAGGGGAGGGCGCTGACGCGGCCGTCCTTGGAGGAGACGGTCCGCCACAGGCCGGCGGCGAAGGCGTCCTTGTAGGTGTCCGCGCCGAGCTTGCTCAGGTCGGCGAGGCCGTTCGGGAACTTCTCGACGTAGCCCGGCAGGTAGTCGACGCCGATGTGGAGCACGTCCGCGAGGCCGCCGCCGCCGGCCGCGAGGCCTGTGGTGATCTTGTCCCAGATGGCGGGGTTGCCGATGTCCTGGACGGTCACCTTGATGTCCGGGAACTGCTTGTTGAAGGCCGGTACGAGCGCCTTCAGCTCGGCGGCCGGGCCCGCCCAGCTCCAGACCGTGATGTCACCCTTCGCGGCGTCGCCGGCCGCGCCGCCCCCCTGCCCGGTGCTCCCCGTGCCGGAGCAGGCGGTGAGGCCGCCCAGTCCGGCGCCGGCGCTGAGCACGCCGCCCGCCCTCAGTACATCGCGACGGTTCATGACCACGGCACATCCCCTTGCCTCGCAGATCGAAGGGCCAGGCCGGCGGGCGCCAGGCTGACGAGCCGCGACGTTAACAATCAGCCAGGGAGACTTGCAATACTCAGATGAAAACTTGCTGACTGATCCTGCAATTGGATGTTGCAGGAGTCTTGTACGGCGGTGAAGTGCGCTGTTAGCGTCCGGGCGCCACCCGTACGGCCCGCTGACCCCGGAGAGCCCCCATGAGACACACGCGCCCCGCACGTCTGGCCCTCGTCGCGGCCACGACCCTGCTGACCACACTGGCCCCGGCACTCGGCGGCGGCCCCGCCGCGGCGGCCGCCCAGCCTCCGCTGACGATCACGAACCCCGGTTTCGAGCAGGGCTCCACCGGCTGGACCTTCACCCAGGGCACCGGCGTCGCCACCAACATCCCGCACGGCGGCTCCCGGCTGATCTACCTCGACGCGGGCGCGGGCCGGAAGGTCTCGCAGACGGTCACCGCCGGCGGACCCGGCACGTACGACTTCTCCGCCTGGATCGCCACCAACGGCACCGGAGCGAGGTTCGCCGTCCGGGTCAACGGCGCCGCCGCCGGGGCGGTCGACCTGCCGAACCGCTCCACCTACGCGCGCTACACCGTCAGCCGGGTGGGCCTGAAGGCCGGCGACCGGCTGGAGATCGCCTTCGAATCCGGTACGGGCTGGGTCAACGCCGACGACGTCATGGTCTCCCCCGCCGCCCCCGCCGACCCGGTCGTGACCTCGTCCGACCCGAAGATCGTCGAGATGTTCGGCTGGGCCAAGCGCAAGGCCAACAGCTGGGTCCAACTGCCCGGCACCGTCGGCCCGTTGAACGTCGACGAGCGCTACCCCTCGGGCTCCGGCACCGGCACGTACGGCCCCTCCTACTGGGCGGGGTACGCCCACCGGAGCGCCTACTACTCACGCGACATGGCCCACCAGCTGGGCGGCGCGGCCGTGCTCGGACTGCACGACGAGAACAAGAACATGCTGCGCGCGTTCGCCGCCTCGTCCACGGCCACGCACACCTACTTCCCCGTGTGGGCGGTCAACTTCGACAACCGGACCTATCTGTCGATCGACTACCGCAGCTCCACCAACTACGTACGCGAGGTCCCGGCGCCCTTCGAGCTGGTGGAGAAGGCCAACGAGGCCTACCGCTGGAGCGGCGACCCCGCCTATCTGGACGACCCCGTCCTGTGGGACTTCTACCGGCACACCACCAAGGAGTTCGTCGAGCTTCACGACGCCAGGAAGCCCAACGGCATCGCCGAGGGCACCGGCAACGGCATCTTCGCCGGAGCCGCGAGCTACAACGAGGTCGGCACGGAACGGCTCGCCGAGTCCGGCGACGCCATCGGCTCCCAGTACCAGGCGTACCTGGCGATGGCGGCCCTGGCCACCAGCAAGGGCGACAGCGCGCTGGCCGCCGGCTTCACGACGAAGGCCGCCGCCCTCAAGGAGTACTTCAACACCACCTGGAGCGGCACCGGGTCCGGCGGCTCCATGGTCCGGGGCTACACCGTCGACGGGCAGGCGCTCACCGGCTGGGGCAAGGAGAACAGCTGGTTCATGCCCATGAAGCGGATCATCGCCCCCGGAGCGAGGAACGACGCCTACCTCGCGTACGTCGACCAGCAGGCGAGCGGGAGCGGCCGGCCGGGCAACATCGAGGCGATCTCGTACCTGCCCGACACCTTCTTCGCGCACAACCGCAACGACACCGCGTGGAAGTGGATGAAGTACGTCTACGACCAGCGCGACGTCCAGCACCCGGTGTCGCGGCAGGGCCCCAACGGCGACTACCCGGAGGTCTCGTACACCCTGGTCGGCCAGACGGTGAAGGGTCTGATGGGTGTCGAGCCCGACGCGCCCGCCCGCCGGCTCACCACGCAGTCGCGGCTGCCGTCGGGCATGGACTGGCTGGGGATCGACGGGCTGGAGATCGGCGGCGAACCCTTCGCGCTGCGCCACGACGGCGCCACGCGGTCGACGCTGACCAACGACGGCTCGGCCACGTACACCTGGGAGGCCCGCTTCCCCGGCGTCCACACATCGGTCGAGGTCGACGGCGCGGCCCGGGAGGCGAGGACGAAGGTGGTCGACGGGACGACGTACACCTACGCCGAGGTCTCCGTACGGCCGGGGACGACGGTGACCGTCCAGGCCCGCTGAGAGACATCCGCCGGCCGGGGTACGCCGGGACCGGGACGCCTCACGGCCTCACCGGTCCCGGTCCCCCTCAGGGCGCCTCATCGGTCCCGGTCCCCCTCAGGGCCTCATCGGTCCCGGCTCCACGCGCCGAGCGCCGGGACGCAGCGCTCGGCGAAGTCCTCGAAGTCGGCCGGGGTGTTGTACAGGTGCGTCGAGAGGCGCAGATAGCCGACGCCGCCGAAGCTGGTGACGGCCGTGGCGACCCCCAGCTCCCGCAGCACCCGGTCGCGCAGCGCGTCGGCCTCGGCGTGCGTGGTGGCCAGCGGTTCCGGCAGCCGTACCAGCCGCAGGGCGGCGACCGGCATGCCGACGTCCACCCGGCAGTCCCGGCCCGTGAGCTCCGAGAACGCCTCGGCGACGATCCGCTCGGCGTAGTCGGCCAGTTCGCGCAGATAGGTGCGGGCCGTGTCCCATCCCCAGGTGTCCTCGATGAAGCCGAGGGCGGTGGGCGCGGCGAGGTAGCTCGTGGCGTCGACGGTCCCCTGGGTGTCGAAGCGGGCGGGGAACGGTTCGGGAGCGCCCCAGGAGTCGATCAGCGGGTGGAGGTCGTCGCGCAGCCCGGTGCGCGCCACGAGCGCGGCGGTGCCCCGTGGGGCGCAGCCGAACTTGTGGAGGTTGCCGACCCAGAAGTCGCAGGAGAGGCCGTCGAGGGGGCTCTCGGCGAGGCCGGGCACGTGCGCCCCGTCGACGAGGACCGGGATGCCGCGCCGGGCGGCCTCGGCGGCGATCCGCTCCACCGGCATCCAGCGTGCCGTGGGGGAGGTGATGTGGTCGATGACGAGGAGACCGGTGGCCTCGCCCAGCTCCCCGACGACGTGCTCGTACGCGGTGTCCGCGTCGGCGTCGAGCGGGACGCGCGCCGTGCGCACCCGGCCGCCCCAGCGCCTGGCCAGCCGCTCGGCCCCCATGGTCACGGCGCCGTAGCCGTGGTCGGTGACCACGATCTCGCCACCGGGACGCGCGGCGGCTCCGGCGTAGACGACGCTCGCGCCGGCGCTGGCGTTGGGCACGAGGGCCAGGTCGCCGGGGGCCACCCGGAGGAAGCGGGCGATCTCGGTGCGCGCCGCCGCCACCCGCCCGGGCAACTCGGGGAACCACTCGACGGGTGAGGCGTCCATCCGCCGGCGCAGCCGGTTCTGCTCCTCCTGGGCGAGGAGGGGAACCGCGCCGAACGACCCGTGGTTGAGGTGCCTGACCGCCGGATCGAGCGACCACGCGGCGGCGGCCGGACGACCGTCCGGGAGCGCCGGCGGAGTCGGTGCGGTGGTGGTGGTGTCGACCGTGCTCACGATTCTCCCGGGGACTGCCGGTGGGGCCGCCCGGCGCGATGTGCTCGCCGGACGGCCCCACGGGTGTGGTGCGGTCGCGTGCCGACGACGTGGTGCGGGTGTCGTGCGGCTACGCGGTGCTGACCGCTGTGCTGTTACTTGACGTTGATCGCCGTCCAGGCCTTCGCGACCGCGTTGTACTCGGCACTGCCGGCGCCGTACAGGTCGGTGGCCGCGCTCAGCGTAGCCGTACGCGCGCCGGCGTAGCTGGTGGACGAGGTCATGTAGGTGGACAGGGCCTTGTACCAGATCTTGTAGGCCTTGGTGCGGCCGATGCCCGTGACGGTGGAGCCGTCGGACGTCGGGGAGTCGTAGGCGACGCCGTTGACGGTCTTGGCGCCGCTGCCCTCGGAGAGCAGGTAGAAGAAGTGGTTCGCCGGGCCCGAGGAGTAGTGGACGTCCAGGCGGCCGACGGACTTCGACCAGTAGTCGGCGGAGCTGCCGTCCTTGCTGGGCTTGTCCATGTAGCGGAGCGGGGTGCCGTTGCCCCGGATGTCGATCTCCTCGCCGATGAGGTAGTCGCCCTGGTCCGAGGCGTTGGCGGCGTAGAACTCGACCGAGGTGCCGAAGATGTCGGAGGTGGCCTCGTTGAGGCCGCCGGACTCGCCGCTGTAGCGCAGGCCCGCGGTGGAGGCGGTCAGGCCGTGGGACATCTCGTGGCCGGCCACGTCGAGCGAGGTGAGCGGCTTGAGGTTGCCCGTGCCGTCGCCGTACGTCATGCAGAAGCAGGAGTCGGACCAGAAGGCGTTGACGTACGCGTTGCCGTAGTGGACGCGCGAGTACGCGGCGGCGCCGTCGCCCCGGATGCCGTTGCGGCCGAGCTCGTTCTTGTAGAAGTCCCAGGTGACGGCCGCGCCGTAGTGGGCGTCGGCGGCGGCGGTCTCGCGGTTGGTGGCGAGACCGTTGCCCCAGGTGTCGGTGCTGTTGGTGAAGAGGGTGCCGGTGCCGTTGCCCGTGCCGCCGGCCAGGTCGTACGTCTTGTGGCCGCCGCGCGCGGTGTCGTTCAGGGTGAACGAGGGCGAGGTGCCGAGCGTGACGCTGCCGCTGTACTGGGTGTTGCCGGTGCCCGTCTCGATCGCCTCGTAGGAGTAGAGCTCCTTGCCGGTGGTGGCGTCGGTGATGACGTGGCGCTCGCTCGGGGTGCCGTCGGTCTGGACGCCCGTGACGGTCGTCTCCCAGGCGAGGGCCGGCTTGCCCGTGGCGGCCCAGATGACCTTGCGGGAGGAGGCGGGGGCGGCGGAGCGCGCGTCGGAGGAGGCGGCGGCGGCCTTCCCGGCGGTCGTCGCGGCGACGGCGGGGGCCGTGCTCGCCACGGATATCCGGGCCTCGGTCGCCTTGGTGGTGGCGCGGGCGCCGTTCTTCTTCTCGTGCACGACGAGGTCGCCGCCGAGGACGGGGAGGCCCTCGTAGGTGCGCTCGTAGCGGGTGTGGACGGTGCCGTCGGCGTCCTTGACGACGTCCCGGACGACCAGCTTCTCCTTGCCGGAGAGGCCGATGGCCTGGGCGGTGGCGGCGGCACCGGCCTGGGCCTCGTGGACGGCGGCGGCACGCTGGGAGCCGGTGAGGACCAGCGCGGTGGCGCCGGCTTCGCGCTGGACATCGGCGCTGGCGGATCCGGTCTGGACTCCGACGACGACCATGGCGGCCGATGCGATCAGGGCGGCGGTGCGGGCGGGGGTGATACGGCGGTGCGAGGACTGCTGGCGGGTCACGCGGGCTCCTTCGCTGCGAAGCGTGGGGGGGGTTGTGGGGGGTGGTGCGGCTGAGAGCGTGCCAGCGAAGGATCCCGTTTGACAGGTCTGCAACAAGAATTTGACCAGCTGTTGTCCGAAGGAAAGTGAACTGTGTTCGCTATTCGGGGTGTTGGCGGTTAACGAGCGTTCCGCTGCCCGCAAACGGGCAGCGAGAAGCCCCCGGAGTGATCTCCGGGGGCTTGGGTGCGCGGGGCCGTGTCAGGCGGTTCGCTTGCGCGGGGCCGCCTTCTTCGCCGTCGACTTGGAGGCGGTCTTGGAGGCGGTCTTGGAGGCGGCCGGGGGCGTGGCCTTGGACGCGCTCTTGGAGGTGGCCTTGGACGCGGTCCTGGACGTGGCCTTGGACGGTGTCGCCTTCGACGCCGTCTTCGACGCCGTCTTGGCCGGGGTCCCGGTCCGGGCCTTCCCCGCCGCCTCGGACGTCGTCTTCGCCGTACTCTTCCTCGCCGCCGCCGCCTTCTTCGCCGGCGCCCTCGACGTCGACTTCTTGCCCCCCGTCTCCTTCGGCGTCCCGCGCGGCTTGAGCTCCGTCACCACCGCGTCCTCGCCTCGCGCCTCCCTCGCCGCCCGCACGCTGCTCTCCAGCGCCGCCATCAGATCGATGACCTGGCCGCCCGGCTCCTCCCCGGGCTCCGCGGCCGGCACGCCCTCGCCGCCCTCCGCCTTGGCCGCGATCATCTCCTCGACCGCCGTCCGGTAGTCGTCGTGCAGGCTGCCGATGTCGACCTCCCCCAGCGTGGCCATCAGCGCGTCCGCCAGGTCGAGTTCGGCCTCCCGCACGCTCACCGGGGTCTCCGGGGCCACCCCCTCCGGGGCGCGGATCTCGTCCGGCCAGAGCAGACCGTGCATGGCGATGACGTCGTCGACCACCCGGAGCATCCCGAGCCGCTCCCGGCCCCGGAGCGCGTACTTGGCCACGGCCACCTTGTCGCTGCGCTTCAGGGCCTCGCGCAGCAGGGTGTACGGCTTGGCCGCCGGCACCCCGTTCGCCGAGAGGTAGTACGCGGCGTCCATCTGGAGCGGGTCGATCTCGCCGGCCGGCACGAAGGCGACGATCTCGATCGTCCGCGCCGTGGGGAGCGGCAGCGCGGCCAGGTCCTCGTCGGTGATCGGGATCATGGCCCCGTCGGCTTCCTCGTACGCCTTGCCGATCTCCGCCGGGGCGACCTCCTCGCCGTCGAGCTCGCACACCTTGCGGTAGCGGATGCGTCCGCCGTCCTCGGTGTGGATCTGCCGGAAGGACACGGAGCGGCTCTCGGTGGCGTTCACCAGCTTGATCGGGATGCTGACCAGGCCGAAGGATATGGCGCCGTTCCAGATGGATCGCACGGTTCTTCCTTTCGGGCCGAATCATCGTTGATCGGGACGAATCGTGGGATTCTCATCGTATGACGCCGATCACAGAGGTGGAGGGGCGACGCCTGACGCTCAGCAACCTCGACAAGGTGCTCCACCCGGTCACCGGCACCACCAAGGGCGAGCTGCTCCACCACTACGCGACCGTGGGGCCCGTGATCCTGCCGCATCTGCGCGATCGTCCGGTGTCGTTCCTGCGCTATCCGGACGGTCCGGACGGGCAGCTCTTCTTCACCAAGAATCCGCCGCCCGGCACACCCTCCTGGGTGAGGACCACCCCCGTGCCCCGCTCCGAGGACCCCCGGGCCCGGCAAGTCGTGATCGAGGACCTGGCCTCGCTGATGTGGGCGGCGAACCTGGTCGTGGAGTTCCACACCCCCCAGTGGCGGGCCTCCTCCCCCGCCGTCGCCGACCGGCTCGTGCTCGATCTGGACCCCGGGCCGCCCGCGACGGTCGTCGAGTGCTGCCGGGTCGCCGTCCGGCTGCGCGAGCGGCTCGCGCGGGACGGCCTCGACGCGTACGCCAAGACCTCCGGCGCCAAGGGGCTGCACCTGCTCGTACCGGTGGTGCCGACGCCCTCGGCGCGGGTCTCCGCGTACGCGCGACAGCTCGCCGTCGAGACGGAGGCGGAGCTTCCCGGGCTCGTCGTGCACCGGATGGCCCGCGCGCTGCGGCCGGGGAAGGTGTTCGTCGACCACAGCCAGAACGCCGCCGCCAAGACCACCGCCACCCCCTACACCCTGCGGGCCCGGACCCTGCCCACCGTCTCGGCCCCGGTCACCTGGGAGGAGGTGGAGGCCTGCGCCCGCCCCGGCACGGATCCGGCGGCCCTCGCCTTCCTCATGGACGACATCGCGCCACGTCTGGAGCGGTACGGGGACCTCCTGGCGCCCCTTTTCGCGCCGGAGCGGGCGGGGGAGGTGCCGTGAGCGGGGCGGTGGGAGGGGGCGCGGGCCGGGGTTCGGACGCGGGCGCGGGTGCGGGTGCGGGCGCGGGTGCGGGCGCGGGCGCGGGCGCGGGTCCGAGTGAGGGCGCGGGGACGGGTGAGGGCGCGGGGACGGGAGCGCGCGCGGGCGCAGGGACGGGAGCGGGCGCAGGGACGGGAGCGCGTGCGGGTACGGGGACGGGAGCGCGTGCGGGCGCAGGGACGGGAGCACGTGCGGGTACGGGGACGGGAGCACGTGCGGGTACGGGCGCGGGCGCGGGCGCGTACGGGAGCGAGGCGGTCGTGCTGCCTCCGCCCGTCGACGTCATGCGGCCCCGGGCCGCCGACGGGATTCCCGTACAGGCCGAGCCGCCCCGGGAGCTGCAGTACTCCCTCAAGCTGGACGGCTTCCGCGCGCTCGCCTTCGTCCTCGGCGACGGGAAGGTCGTCCTCCAGTCCCGCTCCCGCCGGGACCTCGCCCCCGAGTTCCCCGGGATCGCCGCGCACCTGCGGGACCGGCTGCCGCCCGGGATCGTGCTCGACGGCGAGCTGTGCGCGTACCGGGAGGGGCGGCTGAGCTTCACCGACCTGCTGCGTTCGCCCGCCGACCGGGCCCGGGAGGGGGTGCCGGTCTCGTACATCGCCTTCGACCTGCTGGCCGTGCCGGGGCGGGATGTGCGCGGCCTGCCGCTCCGCGACCGGTGGGAGCTGCTCGGCACCGCCCTGCGGGACGCCGGGCCGCCGCTCCAGCGGGTCCTGGCGACGCTCGACGAGGAGACCGCGCACGGCTGGTTCCGGGACCTGCGGGCCGCCGGGGTGGAGGGGATCGTAGCGAAGCGGATGGGCTCGGCCTACCGGGCCGGGCCCACCTGGGCCTGGCGGAAGATCCGGCACGTCGACACCGACGACGGGGTGCTCCTCGGACTGATCGGCCCGCCTGGGCGGCCCCGGGCCCTGGTCGTACGGCTGGCCGACGGCCGTACGGTGACCACCTCGCCCCGGCTCACCCCGGCCCAGTCCCGCGAGGTCGGCGCGCTGGTCGGCGACCGCGCGGGCCCGCTCGCCCAGGACCCCGAGCACGGGCCGGTGCGCCCGGTGGACCCGCCGGTCCCCGTGGAGCTGCGCCGGCTCGCGGGCCGGCAGCCGCAGGAGAACGCGACCTTCGTCAGGGTCCGGTCGGAGGGCTGAGGCGCCGACGGCACCTCCCCTTCGTACGACCGCCGCAGGGCCCTGCCTCCGTACCGTCGGCGTCCCCGCCCCCACGCCCGCAACCCAGTGCAACTGCCGCGCTCCGCACCGTACATGGCGCAAAGAAGTCGCAACTGGGGCCCCCTGCGCAGTGGGTGTCGCTTGTAAGGCCTTGCTGTCCGTCACGTGGTGCACACTTGCTGCCTTGGTACAGCGCTCACGGGGAAGGCGGCCTGGCAATGCTGACGGGGATCGAGGAGGTCGACTGGGCCTCGCTGGGGCACGCCTACGGCCCCGCGGACGACGTGCCGGAGCTGCTCCGCGGACTCGCCTCCGCCGATCCCGCGGAGCGCGAGACCTCCCTCGACGGCATGTACGGGGCCGTGCACCACCAGGGCGACGTCTACGACTCCACGCTCGCCTGCATCCCCTTCCTCCTCGAACTGGTCGCCGACCCCGGCGTCCAGGACCGCGGCTGCATCGTCGAACTACTCACCAGCATCGGCGGCATCGAGCTCGACGACGAGGAGGAGCTGGACGAACTGGACCCCGACGACGAGGAGTTCATCCCCGCCGCGAACTACGCGATGGCCGCCGCCGCCATCGCCGCCGGTGCCGACGTCTTCCTCGGGCTGGTCTCGGACCCGGACCCCGAGGTACGGCTGGCCGCGCCCTGCGCCCTCGCCTCGCTGCACCCCGAGCCCGCCCGGGTCCTGACCCTGCTGCGGGAGCGGCTCACCGTCGAGCGGGACAACGAGGTACGGCTCGCCCTGGTGGCCGCCGTCGGGCGGATCGCCCTGCGGCACGCGTCGCTGCGCGCCGAGACCGTCGACTGGCTCGACTGGCTGGCCCGCGCGGCCCACGACCCCGGGCTGCGGCTCGCGGCCCTCGCCCAGCGGGCGCGCTGCGCGCCCGGCGACATCCCCGACGACGTGGTCCCGTGGGTGACGGGCCTCCTGGAGGAGATCCGGACGACCGCGCGGGGACCGGCCTCGCCCGGCACCGAGCGGGCCGCGACGCCGACCCTGATCGGGCAGGTCCGCGAGCTGCTGGAGGAGCACGCAGCCGGGCGGCCCGCGCCCTGGACGGAGGAGTTGCTGCGGACCCTGCACGCGGCGCTCGACGACCGGGTCGACGACCGCATCGCGCTGATCCTCGCGCAGCTGCGCAGCCCGGACTGGGGGCAGCGCTCGGACGCGATCTGGCTGTGCGGCGGGTTGATACGGATCTGGCGCGGGCGGTACGAGGAGGTCGTCCGGCTCGTCGGCGCGCAGCTCGACGATCCGGAGCCACGGCTCCGGGAGGCGGCCACCACCTTCCTGGAGCGGCTCTTCGAGCTGGGGGCGCCCGCCGCCGACGCCCTGGCGACCCGCCTGTCCGGGGGCCCATCGGGGGCGCAGGGGCGGACCCGGCGGGGGCGTACCGGACCGGGGAAGCCCGACCTCGGGCAGCTGGGACCGGGGAGGTCCGGCGCCGGGCAGATCGGCCCTGGGCGGATCGACACCGGGTGGACCGGCTCCGGGTTGACCGGCTCCGGGCAGTTCGGACCGGGGCAGCTCGGCTCCGGACAGTTCGGAGCCCAGCAGCCCGGCTCCGGACAGTTCGGACCAGGACGGTTCGGACCGGAGAAGCCCGGCTCCGGACAGCTCGGCTCCGGACAGCTCGACCCGGGAAAGCCGGGACCGGGGCAGCCGGGACCGGGGCAGCTCGGACCGGAGCAGCCCGGACCGGAGCAGCCCGGGACCGGGCTGAGCGACAGCGCGAGCACCGGCACCGGCACCGGCACCACCGACGACAGCACCGGCGCCGGCAGCGACAGCACCGGCGCCGACACTTCGAGCGGTTTCGCCGGCCGGTCCGGGCGGGACGGGGCGCTCCTCGCGCTGGCCCGCGCCGGCGACACCCGGGCCGTCCCGCTGCTCGCCCGCGCGCTTGAGGAGCGCGAGGTGCGGCGGGAGCTGCTGTACGCGATGGACGGCCTCGGCCCCTCGGCCGCGATGCTCGCCCCGCTGCTACGGCGCCGCCTCGCGGAGGTCGACCTCGACGAGCGGCTCTACGACCGGGCCGCCCCACTGTTGTACGCCCTCGCGGCGGTACGCGGCGCCCAGGCCGTCCCCGAGGTCCTGCGGGTCCTGCGCGGTGCGCCCTCGAACCGGCGCGACTGGGTGCGGGAGGCCGCCCTGCGGGCGCTGGCCGCCTTCGGGCCGGCCGCGCAGGAGGCCGTACCGGACATGCGGAGGCTCCTGGACGCCGAGTCCGCCACCGTCGCCACGACGGCGGCGCGCGCCCTCTGGGCGGCCGAGGGCGACCGGGGCGATGTCCTGCCCGCCCTGGAACGGTGGCTCGGCCCCGACGCCTCCGGCGCGGACCGGTGCGCCGCCGCCCAGGCCCTCGGCGAGATCGGCCCGGCCGCCGCCGGTTCGGCCGAGGCCCTCAGGCCCGGTCTGGCCTCGCGGGACCTGTGGGTCCGGGTCCGCTGCGCGGCGGCCCTGTGGCGGGTCTCCGGGGACGCGTCGGCGGCCCTGCCCGTGCTGCTCGCGGCCTGGGAGGAGAACCGGCACGCGCGCGTGGACGTCGCCGAGTGTCTGGCGGAGATGGGTCCGGCGGCCTCGGAAGCCCAGCTGGTGATCCTCACCGAGCTGACCCGCCGACGGCGTCACAACGCCCGCGAGGGGGCATCGGGCAGCCATGACATCCACCTCGACGAGAAGCTGCTGACCCTGTGCCGGGCCGCCCTGGCGCGGATGGAGCGGGGCAGGTTCTGACCACGGTGCCGGTCGCCGCCGGGGCGTACCGACGACCCCGACAACCATACGAATAGACAAAAAGGACTTCCTTCCGAATAAGGTCTACGGGGAGGAGGCCCGAACGGGTCCCCTCGGCCACCCGACCGAACGAGGAGCAGCGTGGGACCGCGCGGAGTGCCGATCGCCGCCACCGGAGTCCTGTGCGCCCTCGGCCTCGCCCTCGCCCTCACCGGCTGCGGCGACGGGAGCGGCGGCCAGGGCGGGCTGAAGAGTGCCGGGACGACGCCCACGGCCGTCGGGCCCGCGCGGCTGTGGCCCGATCTGCCGCCCGCGACCAATCCGCCGATCGACTACGGCGAGTCGAACACCGGGCGCGTCCCCGGCATCAAGGCGCCCGGCGACGACGTCCACGCCGTCGACCCCGTGGCGGTCGTCCGCGCCGAGGAGCACGCCAGGACCGCCGCCCCCGACGCGCTGGACGAGCGGACCCTGCGCGCCCTGGACGCCTGCGGCTCCGCGTCGGCCGGGTGTCCCGTCCTGCGGCCGTACTACCACGACCTCAGCGGCAACGGCCGGGACGAGCTGATCGTCGGCATCCGGATGCCGGACCAGCAGTTCGGGGTACGGGTGTACCTCGCGGAGAACGGCGGGCTCACCCGGATCATGTCCACCGTCGACCAGGTCGTGAGCGTGGAGATCGCCGGCCGGGACCTGATCATGCGGTCCAGTTCGGCGGGCATCCCGGGGTACGAGTACCGCACCGCCTGGACCTGGGACGAGCAGCAGCGGAGCATGCTGCCCACCCGGGACGAGATCATCCGCGTGAAGCCCCCGGGGACCGGCCCTTCGACCGTGCCCGCACCCCGGCTCGTGAGCCCGGCCCCGACTCCGACCCCCACCCCGGCACCGCCCCCGGGCGTGGCCCCCGACTCCCGAGCGGCATCCGCGTCCCCACCCGCGTCCGCAGCACCCGCCCCCGCCGGGTCCCGCCCGTGAGGGCTCCCCGGCTGCCCGCCTGGACCGCGACCCTCACCTGGAAGGCCGCCGTCTTCATCGCGGTGATGTGCTGCGCCCTCGCCGCGCTGCTCGGCACCCTCGTCCATGTGTCGGTGACCGGCCAGACCGTGCACGACTCGCGCGAGAAGGCGCTCGCGCGGCTCACCGACGTCAGCAGGCTGTACGAGGCGGGCGAGCCGCTCCCCCGGTTCGCCGGCATCGACCCCGCCGGGCTCCCCGCGCCGCTGCGCGCGCTCGCCGTGCGCGGGGAGCGCGGCACGATGGTCGCCGACGACCGGGGCCGCCCGACGATGTGGGCGGCGGGCCCGGCGGACCGTCCCGCCGACGGCCCGGCGAACGGCCCCACCGACGGCCGCGTCGGGGGTCGCGCCCTCGCCGTGCGCGTCGACTACACGCAGAGCGCCGAGACGATCGACGCCCTCGACCGTTCGATCGTCGGCTCCTCCGTCCTCGCGATCGGCGCGACGCTGCTCGTGGGCGCCTTCGCCGTCACCCGGGTCACCCGGCGGCTGCATCTGACCTCCCAGGTGGCCCGCCGGATCAGCGCCGGCGACCTGGACGCGCGCGTCGACGACCCCCGTACGAAGGACCCCTCGCGTCCGCAGGACGAGGTGGCCACCGTGTCCGGGGCACTCGACACGATGGCCTCCTCGCTCCAGCGCCAGCTGCAGAGCGAGCAGCGGTTCACCGCCGATGTGGCGCACGAGCTGCGCACCCCGCTGACCGGGCTCTCGGCCGCCGCCGAACTGCTGCCCGAGGGGCGGCCCTCGGAGCTCGTACGGGACCGGGTGCGGGCGATGCGCGCTCTCACCGAGGACCTGCTGGAGATCTCCCGGCTCGACGCCCGCAACGAGACCGTGGACCTCGCGGTGCACGAACTGGGCCCGCTCACCGAGCGGGTGGTCCGCGTCTCGGGCACCGACACGGAGGTGCGGATCGTCCGGGACGCGGCGGTGGTGACGGACCGGCGGCGCGTCGAGCGCGTGCTCGGCAACCTGGTGGCCAACGCGCACCGGCACGGGGCGCCGCCGGTGGTGGTGACGGTGGACGGGCCGCTGGTCTCGGTCCGGGACCACGGGCCCGGCTACCCCCGCTATCTGCTGGACTCGGGGCCGCAGCGCTTCCGCACCGAGAGCGGCGGCAAGGGGCACGGCCTCGGTCTGACGATCGCGGTCGGGCAGACGGAGGTCATCGGCGCCGAGCTGGTCTTCGCCGTCGCCCCGGACGGGGGCGCCGAGGCCCGGCTGCGGCTGCCGGAGTACGTGCCTCCCGCCCCGGCCGAGCCGGCGGACTGACGGCGCGCACTCCACGGCACACCGTCACACAAAAGGGACATAGGGCATACCGCTTGCTACGTTGCGGCCATGACCGCACCGCGCCCGGACGCTCCCCCGCCCGGGGTACGCATCCCGAAGCGCCGCGGCGTGGAACTCTCCCTCCTCGTCTGCGCCGTCCTCATCTCCGTCTACGGCTACGCCGAGGTCGGCCTCGCCCGCAGCGGAGCCGTACCGCCGGACGCGGCCCGCTACGGGGCCGGGCTCGGGCTGCTCGCGCTCCTCGCCCATCTCGCGGTCAGGTTCCGTGCCCCGTACGCCGATCCGCTGCTGCTGCCGATCGCGGTCCTGCTCAACGGCCTCGGTCTGGTGCTGATCTACCGCCTCGACCTGGAGACACCGAACGACCAGGCGGCGGCGACCCAGCTGGTCTGGTCGACGCTGGGGGTGGGCCTGTTCATCGTGGTCGTGCTGCTGCTCCGCGACCATCGGGCGCTCCAGGGGTACGCGTACGTGTCGGTGGCCGCCGCGCTCGCCCTGATGATCCTGCCGATCTTCTTCCCGGCGGTGAACGGCGCCAAGATCTGGATCCGGATCGGCGGTCTCTCCTTCCAGCCGGGCGAGTTCGCCAAGATCCTGCTCGCGGTCTTCTTCGCCGCCTACCTCGCCGCCAACCGCAACGCGCTCGCGTACACCGGCCGCCGGATCTGGAAGTTCCAGTTCCCGACCGGGCGGGTGCTCGGGCCGATCGTGGCGATCTGGCTGCTGAGCGTCGGGGTCCTCGTCCTCGAACGGGACCTGGGCACCTCGCTGCTCTTCTTCGGGATCTTCGTGATCATGCTGTACGTGGCCACCGGCCGCATCGGCTGGATCGCGGTCGGGCTCGTCCTCGCCTCCGCCGGGGCCTTCCTCGTCGGCTCCCTCGAACCCCATGTGCACAGCCGGGTGCAGGACTGGCTCGACCCCTTCGCCTCCATCCGGGCGGGCGACGGCCCCGGACAGCTCGCCCAGTCGCTGTTCGCCTTCGCGGCCGGGGGGATGCTCGGCACGGGGCTCGGTCTCGGCCGTTCCGTCCTCATCGGCTTCGCCGCCAAGTCCGACTTCATCCTCGCCACGGCCGGCGAGGAACTGGGCCTCTCCGGACTGACCGCGCTCTTCCTGCTGTACGCGCTGCTCGTCGCCCGCGGCTACCGCGCCGGCCTCTCGCTGCGCGACCCCTTCGGGCGGCTCCTCGCGATCGGGCTCGCCTCGATCGTGGCGCTCCAGGTCTTCGTGATCGCGGGCGGGGTGATGGGGCTGATCCCGCTGACCGGCATGGCGATGCCGTTCCTGGCCCAGGGCGGCTCGTCGGTGGTGACCAACTGGGTGATCGTGGCGCTCCTCATCCGCGTCAGCGACTCGGCCCGCGCGCCCCAGCCCGACGACGCCGACACCGGGACGCTCGCGCCCGTGAAGGAGGGTGCCTCGTGACCAGGCCGTACGCCCCGGGGAGAACCACGTGATCCGGTACGCCCGGCGGGCCGCCGCGCTCTGTCTGGTCCTCCTGGTGGCACTGCTCGTCAACGCCGCCCGTGTGATGGTCTTCGAGGCCGACTCGCTCGACGACAACCCGGCCAACCGGCGGATCGCCATCGACCGGTACACCGAGCCGCGCGGCGAGATCGTCGTCGACGGGAAGCCGGTGACGTCCTCCCGGGACAGCGGGCAGCAGCTGCGCTGGGAACGGACCTACCCCCAGGGCCCGTTGTACGCACCGGTGACCGGCTACTCCTCGCAGACGTACGGCACGACCCTCGTCGAGCACGCCGAGGACGCGGTCCTGGCCGGTACGGACCCGATGCTGGCGCCGCTGCCGCTCTGGAACGACCTCACCCGGGGCCGGCAGCCCGGCGGCGACGTGGTGACGACGATCCGGTCCTCGATGCAGGAGGCCGCCTACCGGGGTCTCGACGGGAAGCGGGGCGCGGTCGCCGCCGTCGAACCGTCCAGCGGGCGCGTCCTGGCGCTCGTCAGCTCCCCCTCGTACGACCCCGGCGTCCTGTCCGGCACCGGCCGGGAGGTCGAGGACGCCTGGCGACGGCTCAACACCTCGCCCAACCAGCCGATGCTGAACCGGGCGCTGCGGCAGACGTACCCGCCGGGCTCCACGTTCAAGATCGTGACGGCGGCGGCGGCCCTGGACGCGGGGGTGGTCCGCGACGTGGACGCGCCCACCGACACCCCGGACCCCTTCGTGCTGCCCGGCACCCGGCAGGTGCTGCCCAACGAGGCGACGGGCTGCGCCGACGCGTCGCTCGCCGCCGCGATCCAGTGGTCGTGCAACACGGTGATGGCCGGCCTCGGGGTGAAGGTGGGCCTCGCCGGGATGGTCGACGCGGTGGAGCGGTTCGGCTTCAACGACACCGGGCTCCGGGTGCCGTCCTGGGTGGCGAAGTCCAACTTCGACCGGAAGATGAGCCCGGACCAGCTGGCCCTCTCGTCGATCGGGCAGTTCGACACGACCGCGACGCCACTCCAGATGGCCATGGTGGCGTCGGCCGTCGCCAACAACGGCGAGATCGCCCGTCCGTACCTCGTCGACCGCACCACCACCTCCGGCGGCACGACCGTGGACCGGACGGGCCGCCGCAGCTACCGGCAGGCGATGAACCCCTCGACCGCGATCCAGCTCCAGCGGCTGATGGTGAAGGCGGTCGAGGAGGGCACGGGCACGAACGCGGCGATCCCCGGCGCCCGGGTCGGCGGCAAGACGGGCACCGCGCAGCACGGCTTCGGCAACACGGGGACCCCGTACGCCTGGTTCATCGCCTGGGCGCAGGCCGAGGACTCCGCCCAGCCGGCGGTCGCGGTCGCGGTGGTCGTGGAGGACGCGGAGGCCTCCCGTACGGACATCAGCGGGGGCGGCAGCGCGGCCCCCGTCGCCAAGGCGGTGATGGAGGAGGCGCTGCGGCTGGAGGCGGAGGCGCGGAGGTGACCAGCACGCGGGGCGCGCCGGCCGGGCGGCGGTGTCAGTCGAGCGGCTTGCGGGTCTCCGCCCGGACCTTGGCCGTGGTCTCGGCGAGTGCGGCCAGGTCGATTCCCTTGGGGTCGGCGGTGGCCGACGCGGGGTCGACGAGGGCGACGGCCGCCGCGGTGTTGTCGTCGCCCCAGGCGCACATGGGGAGCGTGGTCGTGCCGAGCGCGGTCTTCGACGTGGTGACCTGGCAGCTCACGGTCACGCCGTACCCGGCGGGGGTGAACTCCTCGGGCCCGACGACGAGCGTGGAGCCCTTGTCCTTGGCGGCGCCCTCCAGGATGGACGCGCGGCTGGCCTCGCCGCTCTTGATGCGTCCGTACATTCCGGAGAGGACGAG
Source organism: Streptomyces sp. P9-A4 (assembly GCF_036634195.1). Taxonomy (NCBI): domain Bacteria; kingdom Bacillati; phylum Actinomycetota; class Actinomycetes; order Kitasatosporales; family Streptomycetaceae; genus Streptomyces; species Streptomyces sp. P9-A4. Next base: position 5,168,287 of record NZ_JAZIFY010000001.1, on the reverse strand, counting down.
GACGGCCCCGTCCTTGCCGCTGTACTGCCCGACCGCCGCCGTCGCGTCCTTCACCGTGAGGTCGGGGGTGTCCTCGATCTCCTTGCCCTGGGTGTCGGACAGGTCGGAGACGAGGGTGTACTTCCCGCCGAGGAGGGTCTTGGGGACGACGAGCTTGTGCGTCGCCTCGGGGAAGGACCCGGTGACGCCCGCGAGCCCGGCCTTGGCCGCGTAGCCGAGACCGCCGACCACGACCAGCGATCCGAGGACGATGGCGACGATCGCCCCGGCCGACATCTTCTTCTTCGGCGGCGGCCCCATGGGCGGCTGCCCCCAGGCCCCGGCGCCGGGCCCCGGGTACTGCGGGGGGACGCCGTGCGGCGGGTGGCCCGGCTGGGGGTGACCCTGCTGCGGGAAGCCCTGGGGGGAGCCGTACGGCCCGGGGTGCTGCGGGGGCGGTACGGGTCCGCCGTACGGCTGGTGGGGCGGCTGGCTCGGCGAGGGCGGCATGGTCATGACGAGCACGCTACGTCAGACGTATGACAACGGGGTCCGCCGGGTGCGGTGGCGGGGTGCGGTCCGCCGGGTGCGGTCTCCCGGACTTCCCCCTACGCCTCCACCGCCCCCGCCTCGATCGCGTCCGCGACCTCCGTGACCCGGGCCCGTTCCTCCCGCGCGAAGCGCTCCGCGTCGAGCGCCTCCGCGATCTCCTCGTCCTGGGTCATCAGCAGGTCGAGGTTGGAGTCGCCGAGATCGAAGACGCCCATGTCGAGGTAGGCCTTCTGGAGGCGTTCGCCCCACAGGCCGATGTCCTTGACGCAGGGGACGATCCGGCTGAAGAGGAGCTTGCGGAAGAGCTGGAGGAACTCGCTCTGCTCGCTGAGTTCCTCCGCCTCCCTCTTCGGGATGCCGAAGTTCTCCAGGACCTCGACGCCGCGCAGCCGGTCGCGCATCAGATAGCAGCCCTCGATGACGAACTCCTCGCGCTCGCGGAGTTCGGCGTCGGTGAGCTGCTTGTAGTAGTCGCGCAGGGCCATCCGCCCGAAGGCCACGTGCCGGGCCTCGTCCTGCATCACGTACGCGAGGATCTGCTTCGGCAGCGGCTTGTCGGTGGTGTCGCGGATCATACCGAACGCGGCGAGCGCGAGCCCCTCGATGAGGACCTGCATGCCGAGGTAGGGCATGTCCCAGCGGGAGTCGCGCAGGGTGTCGTCCAGCAGGCCCTGGAGGTTGTCGTTGATCGGGTAGAGCATGCCGATCTTGTCGTGCAGGAAGCGCCCGTAGATCTCGGCGTGCCGGGCCTCGTCCATGGTCTGGGTGGCCGAGTAGAACTTGGCGTCGAGGTCGGGCACGGACTCGACGATCCGGGCGGCGCAGATCATGGCGCCCTGCTCGCCGTGGAGGAACTGGCTGAACTGCCAGGAGGAGTAGTGCCGGCGCAGGTCGCCCTTGTCCTTCTCGGTCATCTTCGCCCAGTGGCGGGTGCCGTGGAGGGTCAGGACCTCGTCGGGGGTGCCGAGCGGGTCGTACGGGTCGACCTCGATGCCCCAGTCGATGCGGGTCGCGCCGTCCCACTGCTTGTCCTTGCCCTTCTGGTAGAGGGCGAGGAGACGCTCGCGGCCGTCGTCGTAGTCCCAGGAGAAGCGGGCGGAGCCGGTGGCGGGCACCTGCCAGACAGGTGCGGACGGAGCCGAGGTGTAGAGGTCGCGCGTCGACACTGACGCCTCCTTCGGGAGCGGGTCCTGCCAGCCAGGCTCACACGTTGGTAGACGGATCGTCAACAAGTCGTACACGACCGATCGGTGGCGTCACGAGGACGGCCGCTCCGGGACACCCCCGCGCGTTCCGCTGCGGATACCCTGCGGGGCATGACGAGCCCCGCCACCCCCGCGTACCGCCGGCTCAGCGTCGAGGAGCGGCGCGGGCAGCTCCTCGACGCCGCCCAGGAGCTCTTCGCGCACCGGTCGCCCGAGGACGTCTCGCTCGACGACGTGGCCGAGGCGGCGGGCGTCTCACGGCCGCTCGTCTACCGCTACTTCCCCGGCGGCAAGCAGCAGCTGTACGAAGCCGCCCTGCGTTCCTCCGCCGACGCCCTGAACCGCTGCTTCGCCGAACCGCCGGCCGGACCGCCCACCGAGCGGCTCGGCCGGGTGCTCGACCGCTACCTGGCCTTCGTCGACGGCCACGACGCCGGGTTCAGCGCCCTGCTGCGCGGCGGCAGCGTCGCCGAGACCTCCCGGACCAGCGCCATCGTCGACGAGGTGCGGCGGGCCGCCGCGGAGCAGATCCTCGTCCATCTGGGGGCGGAGAAGCCGGGCCCCCGGCTCGGCATGCTGGTCAGGACGTGGATCGCGGCCGTGGAGGCGGCCTCGCTGATCTGGCTCGACGAGGACCCCCGGCCACCGGCCGGGGAGCTGCGGGACTGGCTGGTGGACCATCTCGTCGCCCTGCTCGCGGCGACCGCGGCGGGCGACGAGGAGACGGCGCGGGTGATCGGGCTGCTCCTCGCCCAGGAGACCCCCGAGGGACCGGTCGCGCGGCTGGCCCGGCGGGTGCTGCCGGTGGTGGGCGGGGCGGCCCACCTGCTGTGACCGGTGGGGAGGTCCGGCGGGACGGCGGACCGGAGGGGAGACTGGTGGGGTGAAGAGCGAGAACACCCCCTTCCGCGGCGGCCCCCTCGACGGCCGGGTCCTGCCGATCCTGCTCGGCCCGACCGGCCACCCGCCGAAGTGGTACGAGATCCCGGTCCCGGCCCACGACGGGCGCCCGCCGATGCTGTACGCGTACCGGCGCGAACCGGCGGGCTACACGAAGCGGCTCGGGCTCCAGCGGGGCTGGGTCTACGAGTACGCCCCCGAGGGCCGCGAGCGGCGCGAGCTGAGGTGGCCGTGGTCGAAGCCGGGCGGCGGGGCCCGCTCCGGGGACGCTGAGCCGGACGGGTGAGGCCGCCGGGCGCGCCCCTATTCGTACGGTAATCAGATGAAGTGAGGCGTCATCATCCCCGTGGAGGTGATGACGTGTCACGCAAGCTGCTGCGTACGGTCTGCACGGGGGCGCTGGCCGCGATGACGGCGCTCACGGGAGTCGCTCCGGTGGGTGCGAAGGCGCCCGGGCCGCAGGACGACCCGCCGGCGGAGGCGCCGATCGCGTGGGCGGACCCGGCGGCGGAGCCGGTGGGGCCGGTGGATCCGGGGGCGGGGTCGGGGACGGGGTCGGGGACGGACACGGTCGAGGGGACGACCCAGACCGACGGGACGACCCAGACCGACGGGATGAGGCCGGACGCCCCGACGGCTCCCGCCTCCCCCGCTGTCCCCGCTGCCCCCGACGCCCCCGCGTCCCCTGCCGTCCCCGACGACGCCGTTGCCTCCTCCGACGCCCCGGCAGCTCCCGTATCCCCCGGCACCCCCATCCCCCCTGACACTCCCGAGTCCCCAGCGGGTGCGAGTCCCCCCGCCACAACCGACGACGCCGCAGCCCTCCCCCCCTCCGGCGGTGACTCCGTCACCGCCCTCCTCACCCGGATGCGGACGCTCTACCAGCAGGCCGAGGAGGCCACCGAGCGGTTCAACGCCGCCGAGGAGGCCCTCAAGGTGCGGACCGCCGACACCAAGAAGGTCACCGCGCGGCTCACCGCCGCCCGGACCGCACTGGCCCAGGGACGGGCGGCGGCCGGCCGGATCGCCCGGGACCAGTACCAGGGCAGGTCCGAGTTCTCGTCGTACCTGCGGCTGCTGTTCGCGTCGGACCCGCAGTCGGCGCTGGACCAGGGGCATCTGATGGCCCGTGCGGCCCGCGACCGGGCCACGACCGTGTCGCGGCTGGAGGGGGCCGAGCGGCAGGCGGACACGCTGGCGGCGGCCTCGCGGAAGGCGCTGGACCGGCAGCAGACCCTCGCAGCCGCGCAGCGCACCCGGCGGGACGAGGTGCGGGCACGGCTCGCGGAGGTCGAGAAGCTGCTCGCCGGCCTCTCGCCGGAGCAGCTGGCGCGGCTGACGGAGCTGGAACGCACCCAGACGGCGGGCGCGCAGCGCGAACTGCTCGACTCGGGGGTCCTGGACGTCCGGCGCACCCCGTCACGGGCGGGCGCGGAGGCGCTGCGGTTCGCGGTGGGGCAGATCGGCAAGCCGTACGAGTGGGGGGCGGAGGGCCCGGAGGCGTACGACTGCTCGGGGCTGACGCAGCAGGCGTGGGCGGCGGCGGGCAGAGAGCTGCCGCGCACCAGCCAGGAGCAGTGGGCGGAGCTGCCCAGGGTGCCGCTGACGGAACTGCGGCCGGGTGACCTGGTGGTGTACTTCCCGGGCGCGACGCATGTGGCGCTCTATCTGGGCGAGGGCCTGGTGGTACAGGCGCCGAGGCCGGGCGGGAAGGTGAAGGTGTCCCCGATCGCGGCGAACCCGCTGCTCGGGGCGGTGCGCCCGGACGAGGAGGGGAAGGCACTGGCCGCGTACACCCTGCCGGAGCTTCCGGCGGGGGCGAGGGACGGCGGGGACGAGGGGTACGACCGGGGCGAAGGGGCCGGGGACCGGAGCGGCGGGGCCGGGGACCGGAGCGGCGGGGCCGAGGGGCCCGACCGCTCCTGAACTCCCCCTGAACCCCCCTTCCCCACACACCCCTTGCTCCTGCAAGCCGCTCGCGGTGGGGATCGGGGTCGGCCATCTCGCGGACCGGCACGGAGCGTGGGGGGTGTACGTGGCCACGCTGCTGGTGCAGGCGGTGGCGACGGGCGCGTTCGTCCTCGCCGACAGCTTCTGGCCGTTCGTCCTCGCGGTCTCGACGGCCACCGGGGCGAAGGCGGCGGGGCTGGCGGCCCGTGCGCCGCTCGTCCGCCACCACGGAGGGGAACGGCCCCAGGAGTTCCGGGCCTATCTGCGGGCCGTGACCAGGTGGGCCCCGCCCTCCTCATAGCCCTGTGCGTGGGCTGGGGCCGCCCCGGCTGGTACGTGGTCGGCGCCCTGTTCGCGACGACGGGCCTGCTGGCGCCGGCGGCGGTCCGGTGGGCGGAGGAGAGCCGTCAGTCGCTGAAGAGGGCGATGACGCCGAGCACCCAGACCCATACGAAGGCGACGACCCCCACGAGGCAGCCGGCACCCGCGACGAACCCGCCGACCGACCACCCGCCGACGTCCGACGCGCGCTCCTCGTACGTGTCCTCGCCGTAGGACGACGGGTCGTCCCAGTCGACCGGACGTCCCAGCCGCTCGGCGCACGCGGTCCGCACCGCCACCAGCTGTCCGTGTGCGAAGGCGGTGGCGGCGAGCTCCTCGGGCCCGCGCCATGCGAGGGCCTTCATCCGCCGCCCGGGAGATCCGTACCGCGCCTCGAAGGCGGCGGTCTCCTCGGCGCTCCGGTCCTCCTCGAGGTACGTCCAGCGCCCGGCCTCCGCCGCGTCCCCGTACAGCCGGTACACCTCGGCGAGCCGGCGCCGCAGCGTCAGGTCGTACGGGAACGAGGCGACGAGCCCGCGCAGCCGCTGCCGCGCCATGGGGACCCGACCGGCGACGAGGTCGGCGTCCACGCGGGCCAGGGTGTTCGACTGAGACATGAACACATGATCGAGCCTCGGGGCGTGGCGGCTCGACCGGTTTTACGGCCCCCGTCCCGACGCGACGGCCGGTGCCCGAAGCCCGGGCCGCGGTTCACCGGGCCCGGGTCAGGCCCCGGCGACCTCTGCCAGGTACGCCGACGTCTTCTCCGGGTCGAAGAAGAAGTTCTCGAAGTCCGACGGGTCGTTGAAGCCGTTGGCGAAGCGGTTGGCGACCGGCTGGAGTCCGCCTGCCGCGCCCAGGAGGTTCAGGACGTGCTCCGGCGGGGGTGCCAGCATCGCGTTCGTCCACTTGGTGACGTGCTGGGCCGTCTGCCAGTAGCGGTCGAAGGCGCTCTGCATCCACTCCGCGTCGAAGGGCTTGTCACCCTGCTCGACGATCGCCGCGAGGTACGCGGCGGCGCACTTGGACGCCGAGTTCGACCCCTGGCCGGTGATCGGGTCGTTGGCCACGACGACGTCCGCGACGCCGAGGACCAGGCCGCCGCCGGGCAGCCGGCCGATCGGGTTGCGGACGGTCGGGGCGTAGCGGCCGGCCAACGTGCCGCCCGCGTCGGTCAGTTCGACCCGGGTGGCCCGCGCGTACTCCCAGGGGACGAACTTCTCCATCAGCTCCAGGGTCAGCGCCAGGTGCTCGGAGGGGTCCTTGACGCCGCGGAACACATCGAGCGGGCCGTCCGGGACGCCCTCCCAGAAGAGGATGTCGGCGCGGCCGCCCGTCGTCAGGGTCGGCATGACGAAGAGCTCGCCCACGCCCGGGACCACGTTGCAGCGGACCGCGTCGAAGTCGGGGTGCTCGGGGCGCGGCCCGAGGCCGTGGACGTACGCCACGGCCAGCGCCCGCTGCGGCGCGTCGTACGGCGAACGGGAGGCGTCCCGGCCGAACATCGACACCAGCTCGCCCTTGCCCGCCGCGACCAGCACCAGGTCGTAGCCGCGGGCGAAGAAGTCCAGATCGCCGACGGCCACACCGTGGATCACCAGCTGGCCGCCGCGCTGGGCGAAGGTCTCCATCCAGCCGGCCATCTTCACCCGCTGGTCGACGGACTGCGCGTACCCGTCGAGCCGGCCGACCCAGTCGATCGCGCGCGTGGAGTCGGGCGCGGCGACCGAGATGCCGACGCCCTCCGTCCTCGGCGCCTGCGACTCCCAGAAGTTGAGGCCGAGGTCCCGCTCGTGCTGGAGCGCGGTGTCGAACATGCACTGGGTGGACATGACCCGGCCGGACCGGATCTCGTCCGCCGTCCGGTTCGACATGAGGGTGACCTCGTACCCCCGCGTCTGGAGTCCGAGGGCGAGCTGGAGGCCGGACTGACCGGCGCCGACTATGAGTATCTTCCGCATGGGTGGAGCTCCTGGCGTGACGGGGAGAACTATTCGGGGGTGGCTTCGAGGGCGTGCGCGACCATCGCGAGCAGGCTCTCGACGACGCTGTACCGCTTGCGCGCGTCCATGATCACCACGGGTACGTCCGGGGACACGGTCAGCGCCTCCCGCACGTCGTCCGCATCGAACAGCTCCGTGCCCTCGAAGTGGTTGACCGCCACGATGTACGGCAGCCCACAGCTCTCGAAGTAGTCGAGCGCCGGGAAGCAGTCCGTGAGCCGCCGCGTGTCGGCCAGCACGATCGCGCCTATCGCCCCGCGCACCAGGTCGTCCCACATGAACCAGAAGCGCTGCTGCCCCGGCGTGCCGAAGACGTACAGGACGAGGTCGTTGTCGAGCGTGATCCGCCCGAAGTCCATCGCCACGGTCGTCGTCAGCTTGTCCGGGGTCGCGCTGAGGTCGTCGGTGTCCTCGCTCGCCCGGGTCATCAGCGCCTCGGTCTGGAGCGGGGTGATCTCCGAGACCGCGCGGACGAAGGTGGTCTTGCCGACGCCGAACCCGCCCGCGACGACGATCTTCGTCGCGATCGGGGCGCGCGTGTGGTCGAGCTGCCAGTCCCGCGCCCCGTCCTCGGGGTCCGGGGCGGCGTCCTCCGCCCCCGCGGTGTCCCGCGTGAACAGGTCGGCCCCGGGCTGCGCGGGAATGCCCGCGACCACCGGTGAGTCGGAGACGGCGGAGGCGTCAGAGACGACGGAGTCCACTCAGCACCCTTTCGAGGAGCGCGCGGTCGGGCTGGCCGGTGCCGTGACCGGTCCCGTACACGCGGATCTTTCCCTGGTCGGCCAGGTCGCTGAGCAGCACCCGGACGACACCCAACGGCATCTTCAGCAGTGCCGAGATCTCCGCCACCGTGCGCATCCGGCGGCAGATCTCGACGATGGCCCGCATCTCCGGCATCAGGCCGCGGGCGCCGGGCCCGCCGTCCGTCAGGACCTTGCGCACGGCGGGCGCTTCGAGCGCCGCCACGAAGGTCTCGACGAGCAGGACGTGGCCGAAGCGGGTACGGCCGCCGGTCAGCGAGTACGGGCGTACGCGCGCGGGGCGGCGCGCGTCTCCGCGTACCGGCAGCCGGTGGGCGGAAGCTGACGTCACTGGGTGCTCTCCATCGATTTGCGCAGCTCGCTGCGGACTTCGGGGGTGAGTACGTGACCGGCGCGGCCCACGAAGAGCGCCATGTGGTACGCCACGACGCTCATGTCGCAGTCGGGCGTGGCGTGCACGCCGAGCAGCGAGCCGTCGCTGATCGACATCACGAAGACGCTGCCCTCCTCCATCGCGACCATGGTCTGCTTGACCCCGCCGCCGTCCATCAGCCGTGCGGCGCCGATGGTCAGGCTGCCGATGCCGGAGACGATGGTGGCCAGGTCGGCGCTGGAACCGCGCGGCCCTTCGAAACGGCCGGCCTCGGCGGCGGCCGGCGGATGCTGCTGGGTGGCCGGGTCGGACGAGAGCAGCATCAGGCCGTCGGAGGACACGACGGCGACCGAGCGGACGCCGGGCACCTCCTCCACCAGGTTCCCGAGCAGCCATTGCAGGTTGCGGGCTTCCGTGCTCAGTCCGAACGTTCCCGTCGCAGTCAACTGCGTGCCTCCTCGACTGTGTCCCCCGACATCTCCTCTGTACGTGCAGTCCTTACGTCTTCCGTCCCCGCCGTGTCCAACTCCGCTTCCACGTCACGGCGCCCCGCTTTGGCCCCCTGGTGGAATCCGCCCAGGCGGCGGCGCAGTGCCTCCGCGTCCACACCACCCGTTCGGGGGGTGGCGGTGGCGCCGGCCTGACGCACCACCTGCGGGGTGCGCTTGGGCAGGCCCTTGTCGGTGACCCGCTCCCACTGCGCGGCCCGCGGCCCTGGAACCGACTGGTCCGCTTCGGGCTCGGGGGCCGGTTCGGGGACCGGTTCGGGGGTGACGGCGCTGCCCGCGTCGGCGGCGCGCTCATGGGTGTCCGGCTCCGGCGGCGGGTCGGGCAGCCGGACCTGGAGCGTGGTCTCGGAGAGGGACTCACCGAGGGCGGGCGACGCCTCGGGGGCGGGCTCGTCGTGGACGGGGGCTTCGGGGGCGGGGTCGTACGCGCTGACCGGCTCGGGGGCGTACGCCTGCTCGGGCTCGGGGGCGTACACCTGCTCGGGCTCGGGCACGTACGCCTGCTCGGGCTCGGGGGCGTACGCCTGCTCCGGTGCCTGCTCCGGCTCGTACGTCCGCTCCGGCTCCGGCTCCGGCTCCGGTGTCGGCTCGGCGGCGGGCTCCGGGGGCTCCTCGCCCCGCTCCCTCGCCGCGTTCGCCTCCGCCTCCATGAACGCCCGCTCCGCCGCCTCCACCAGCGGGTCCCGGCTCCGGGACGGCAGCGCGTTGGAGTTGGCCTCCGCCGCCGAGCCCGGCAGTTGGAGCACGGGGGCCGCGCCCGCCACCCGTACGGGCTCCGTCACGGTGGCCGGCGGGGCGGTGGGGAGCAGCGGCGGCGGCAGGACCACGACGGCGGCCGTGCCGCCCGGCTGCTGCTCGCGCAGCTCGACGCGGACGCCGTGGCGGGCGGCGAGCACGGCGATGACGCGCATGCCCAGGCCCTCGCCCTCGAAGGCGGACGGGTCGGCCTTCGCCAGGCTCGTGTTGAGCTCGGAGCGGCGGCCGGGCGTCATGCCGATGCCCGCGTCCTGGACGGAGAGCATGACCTCGCCGGTCTCCAGGAGCCAGCCGGAGAGCTGGACCTCGGCGTCGGGCGGCGAGAAGGAGGTGGCGTTCTCCAGGAGTTCGGCGATCAGATGGCTCAGGTCGTCGGCGGCGAAGCCGGCGAGCTGGGCGTGCGGCGGCAGGGACTGGATGGTGACCCGCTCGTACCGCTCGATCTCGCTGACGGCGGCCCGCAGCACGTCGACCAGCGGAACGGGTCCGGCGTGGCCGTGGACGTGCTCGTGCCCGGCGAGGACGAGGAGGTTCTCGCTGTGGCGGCGCATGACGGTCGCCATGTGGTCGAGCTTGAAGAGGGTCGCGAGGCGGTCCGGGTCCTGCTCGCGCTCCTCCAGCTTCTCGATGACGCCGAGCTGCCGCTCGACGAGCCCGAGGCTGCGGAGCGAGAGGTTGACGAAGGTGTGGTGGACGGTGCCGCGGAGCCGTTCGAGGTCGGCGGTGAGGAGGGCGACCTGACCCTGGAGTTCGGCGCGCTGGGTGGCGAGTTCGGCGCCGAGGGCGTCCTTGGCGGCGGCCAGGTCGTCCTGTCCGTCGCTGAGCCGGCCGGTGAGCGACTCGTTGTGCGCGGAGAGGCCGGTGAGCTTGCCGTGCAGGGTGTTGAGGGAGCGTACGACCTGGGCGAACTCGTCGTTGCGGCCGGTGAAGCGGACCGGCTCGGCCTCCTCGCCGGACTGCGCGACGGGGGCGGCGGCGAGCCGGGCGGCGCCGATACGGAGGACGGCGAGCGGCCGGGTGAGGGTGCGGGCCACATAGGTGGAGATGCCGATCGCGACGAGCAGGCAGCCGCCGAGGAAGGCGATGCGCAGTTCGAGCGCGGTGACATCGTCGTCGCGGAGCGCGGCGAGCCGCTCGACGCGCTGGGTGGCGAGGGCGGACTCGACGCCGCGCATCTGCTCGACGCGGGAGGAGAGGGCGGCCTCCAGGCCGGCCGGGTCGGTCTCGCGCTCGCCCTCGGTCAGCTTCGGCTGGTCCGTGAGCGAGGCGAGGGAGCGCTCCGCGCTCTTGACGTCGGGGCCGGAGACGGTGGCGGCGAGGGAGTCGCGGGCGGCGGAACCGGCGGCCTGGTCGAAGTCGCCGAGTGCGGCGAGCTCACGGACCCGGGCCTGCTGGGCGGCGGCGGTGAGGGTGTCACGGGCCCGCTCGGCCTCGGCCGCGCCCTCGGGCACGTCGGAGACGTACCTGTCGGTCTCGGGGTCGTAGTGGACGTCTCCGGTGGGCTCCGGCTGCGTCACGGAGAGGGCGGCCAGCAGCAGACCCCGGGTGGCGGAGGCCTGTTCGACGGCGCGGCCGAGGGCGGCGGGGGCGCGGGTGGCCTCGGTGAGCGCGGTGTCGGCGGCGCGGGCCGGGGTCTTGTCGGCCAGTTCGTCGGCGAGGGCCTGGAGCTTGCCGATGATCTCCGAGTACGCCCGGTGGGCCTCCAGGGCGGTGCCCTTGCCGGTGAGGGCGGCGCGGCGGACGGAGGGGACCCCGGCGAGGTCGCGGCGGAGTTCGGTGGTGGCGGCGGGCCGGATCTCGTCGATCTGACGGTCGACGCGGGTGGACCGGGCGCTGGTGATCTGGCGCTTGTGCTTGGCGTCGCCGGTCTGGTTGTCGCGGCCCGCGGCGATGTACGCGACGACCTCGTCGCGTTCGTCGGCGAGGGAGTGGGAGAGGGTGACGGCCTGCCGGTCGAATTCGGCGAGCGTCACCAGGTTCTGGGTGTCGGTCAGCTCGGCGGAGGCGGCGAGGATCGCGGGGGCTCCGGCGGCGAGGACGGTGATGCCGACGAGGGCGACGCCGGCGACCAGCCGGTTGCGGACGCGCTTGGGGCGGCCGGCGGGCGGCTGGGCCTGCGCGAGGGGCGCCGTCGCGGTGCCGTCCGGGGTCGGTGCTGCGCCGGGGGTCCGGCTCCGCGTGCCGTTCTTGCTCCGAGGCCGCTTCATCTGCACCGGTGCTCGCATTCTTGACTCGTCCACCCACAAAGCAGAGGTGACGACCGGTCACGTGGAGCGCCCCCACCCCTGGTACGGCTTCCGACCATTCCAGCGCTTCTGGGTAGGAGGCGCGCATCGGCCGCTCCGCCACCCGAACGAGTGAACAGCACTCATGAGTTGGCGAACAACTTGCCAAGGCGGGCGGGACGGGGCCCGACGGGGTGCCGGTTGGATCTTCCGCGCGGCCTTTGGCAGGATGCCCGCCCGCAGCCCGACGGAGGTGGCCGTTCCGCCTCCCGGTCCGTCACCGGCAGCTTGGTACAGGCCATTTCCGGTCATTTGCAGGTCCTGTGAAGGAGTACGGCCGGGCGGGCACACTGGACGTCATGCGCAGCGATGTCGCCTCTCTTCCCGGCAGCCCCGAACGCCCCAACGAGGACTGGGCGGCCGCCGCCCTGCCCGCCTCGGGCCGGGGTGGAACCGTCGTCCTCCTCGATGGCGTCACACCACCCGCGACCGATGACGGTTGTGTGCACTCCGTGCCGTGGTTCACCGCCCGCCTGGGTGGGGCTTTGGCCGAACTGTCCGCTTCCCGGCCGGACGTGCCCCTGTCCGAGATCCTGTCCCGGGCGATCCGGCGCACCGCGGACGCCCACCGGGACACCTGTGACCTTTCTCACGTGCGTACGCCCCAGGCGACCGTGGTCCTCGTCCGCTGGGACGACACCCGTGTCGAGCACCTCGTGCTCTCCGACTCGGTCCTCCTGGTCGAGGCGCCGGACGGGGCGGTACGGGCGGTGCTCGACGACCGGCTCGACCGGGTGCCGGACGAGATCCTGCGCTCCCTGGAGGCGACGGACCGGCTGCGGAACCGGGAGGGCGGCTTCTTCACGGCGGCGGCCGACCCGGCGGTCGCGGCGCGGGCGGTGACGGGGACGACCCCGCGCGCGGAGGTGCGGTCGCTGGCCGCGCTGACGGACGGGGCGAGCCGCTGGGTGGACCTGTTCGGCGCGGGCGACTGGACGGACTGCCTCGGCGTCCTGCGCAAGGAGGGGTCGCTCGGCCTGCTCCACCGGGTGCGGGCCCTGGAGACGGCGGACGAGCGGGCGGGCGGGGCGCGCCGCTGGAAGCGGCACGACGACGCGACGGCGGTCTACACGGAGCTGTCGGGCGACTGAGGGAGGGCCGTCGGGGAGTCCGGGGCGGCCGGACAGCGGGAACGGCCGTCGGCGGGCGTCCCGGGCGGACGCGGCCCGGGCGGCCGGACAGCCGGAACAGCCGTCGGCGGACGCGACCCGCGGCCCCGCGGCCCGCGTTCAGCCCTCCGAGCGGACGTTGAAGTGGTTCAGGAGGCGGGCGAGTTCGGCGACCTCGGCGCGGTCCCAGTCGGCGAGCTTGCGGACGTAGCGCTCGCGCCGGGCGTCGCGGACGCTGCGGAAGCGGTCGCGGCCCTCCTCGGTGAGGCGGACGAGCGAGGCGCGGCCGTCGGCGGGGTCGGGGTCGCGGGCGACCAGTCCCAGGTCTTCGAGGGCGCGGAGCTGGCGGCTCATCGTGGCCTTGCCGACGCCGAAGTACCCGGCGAGTTCGGTGGCCCGCTGGGGCCCGGCGTCGTCGAGGCGTACGAAGAGGCCGTAGGCGGCGGGCTCCAGTTCGGGGTGGACCTCGCGGGCCATCTCGCCGGACTGGGCGCGGGCGCGGCGCAGAAAGACCGCCAGCTCCCGTTCGAGGGCCAGGAATTCCTGGTCCACACCACCTCCGGGGGTGGCCCGGCCTTCACTTCCCGTACCGCTTCCGTGCACGTCAGCACCTCCCATGTGCTTTCCGGCCGCTGAAAGTTTCTTCCGGCGGCGCTCATCGCCGCAGCTCCTTCAGTATTTCGCAGGAGTAGACCAACGGCAGCCATCAGGCCCCCTTCCGCCGGGCGGGTCTACGTGCGTAGCGTCTTCCCCGGCAGCCCTAATGACATGTCCACACCAGGGCCCGCCGACACCGCTCCCCCACCGAGCCTTTCGGAGGCACGCAATGCGTGTGCACAGATCCGGAACGTCCCTCGCCGGCGCCGCCCTCGCGGCCCTGGCCCTCCTCCTCCCCCTCGCCGGGTCCGCCGGTGCCGCCCAGGACCCGGGCACCCGCGTGGTGCCCCCGCGCGGTTCCGCCAGCATGGGCATGGGCGTCATCGCCCACGACGGACAGGGCTCCGCGCCCGGCGGCGCCTCCGCCCAGGCCGTCCAGACCGAAGGCGTGGACGTCTCCAGCCACAACGGCAACGTGGCCTGGTCCACCCTGTGGAACAGCGGGGTCAAGTGGGCCTACGTCAAGGCGACGGAGGGCACCTACTACAAGAACACCTCGTTCAACCAGCAGTACACCGGCTCGTACAACGTCGGCATGATCCGGGGCACGTACCACTTCGCCACCCCGGACACGACGACCGGCGCGGCCCAGGCGGACTACTTCGTCAACAACGGCGGCGGCTGGTCGAAGGACGGCAAGACCCTGCCGGGCGTGCTGGACATCGAGTGGAACCCGTACGGCGCCACCTGCTACAGCAAGACCCAGGCCGGGATGGTGTCCTGGATCCGCGACTTCGTCGACCGGTACAAGTACCGGACCGGGCGGGACGCCGTCATCTACACGGCGACCAGCTGGTGGACCCAGTGCACCGGCAACTCCGCCGCCTTCGCCACGACCAACCCGCTGTGGATCGCGCGGTACTCCTCGAACGTGGGCGAACTCCCGGCCGGCTGGCAGTACTACACGATCTGGCAGTACACCTCCTCCGGCCCCACGGTCGGCGACCACAACCACTTCAACGGCGACTACTCGCGGGTGCAGGCGCTCGCGAACGGCTGACGCCTCCTTCTTCCCAGCGGTCCCCGGGTGCGCGGCACCCCGGGGGCCGCTTCGGCTTTTTCCGCCCACCCTCTTGCTCATTGGTATGGACCAATGCGACGCTCTATCGCGGTCGCCCGGGATTCAACTTCCTTCCGCTCAGCGCGCGTTGCTCGTTCCGTCCTCCCCCACGCACGAGAGAGAGCCCCCGCATGCCGTCCTACCGCCGCACCGCCACCGGCGTCGCCGCCCTGTCCGCCGCCACCGCACTCGTCGGCCTGACCCCCACCACCGCCGCCGCCCACGGGGCCGTCTTCAACCCGGTCAGCCGCATCGCCGCCTGTTACGCCGAGGGCCCCGAGACCCCCAGGTCCCAGGTGTGCAAGGACCTCGTCGCCGACTCCGGCACCCAGCCGCTCTACGACTGGAACGAGGTCAACATCGCCAACGCCGCGGGGCAGCACCAGGCCCTCATCCCCGACGGCAAGCTCTGCTCGGCGAACCGCGAGAAGTACCGGGCGCTGGACTGGGCCCGCACCGACTGGCCGGCGACCGCGGTCGCCGCGGGCTCCTTCGACTTCAAGGTCCGGGTGACGGCCGCCCACTCGGGCACCATGACCGTCTACATCACCAAGCCCGGCTTCGACCCGACGCAGCCCCTGAAGTGGTCGGACCTGGACGCGACCCCCGTCGCCGTCTACAACACCACCCGCACCGCCACCGACGGCTACTACAACTTCACGGGCAACCTCCCCGCCCGCACCGGCCGTCACATCGTCTACAAGGTGTGGCAGCGCAACGACAGCCCCGAGGCCTTCTACAGCTGCTCGGACGTCACCTTCGGCGGGGCGGCGGCGCAGGCCGGCACGGCCCGGGCGCAGGCCCCCACCGAGGCGAAGATCGCGGCGGGCGCCGAACTGTCCACCGTGAGCCACGCGGGCCACGGCGGCGACGAGCAGCCCCCGGCCCTCTCCGCCGAGACCGCCGAGACCCCCGCCTCGCCGCTCCCCCTGGCCCTCGCGGGCGCGGGCGGGCTCGCCGTCTTCGCGGCGGGCACCCTGCTCCTGGGCCGCCGCCGGAACCCGTCCGCCTCCTAGTCCCGGCGGAATCCGCCGGGTACCGGCGCGGACCGCACGGTCCGTGCCGGTACCCGCGCGGAACCCGTCAGGAGCCGGACGTCCCGAGCGGGAAGAGGGCGGTGAGCCGGGGCAGCGCCACCCCTTCCGGGCGAGAGCCCCGGGAATCGTCGTCCTCTTCCCACTCCCCCGCCGCCTCGGCGGCCTCCTCGGCCTCCTCCACGGCGTCGAGGAACTCCTCGCCGTCGTCGCCCTCCTGGCCGGTCAGCTCGTCGTAGGCGTCCTGCGCGACATAGTCGAGCTCCTCCCACTCGGGCCACTCGTCGTCGTCCCAGTCGTCTTGGGGCCGCCCCACCAGGAGCCGTATCCCCGGCACGTCCGCCAGTGCGTCTGGGTCGGTGACGACCGACTCGTACACCTTGCGTCCCTGGCCCACCAGCCAGAGCGTGAAGTAGTGGAAGCCGTCGTCCGTGCAGTCGCCGCCCTCGATCCGGTTCGCAGCCCTCCACAGGTCCTTCCGGTCGGCGGTCTCGCACGCCCGCTCCAGCCGTACCTGGAACTCCACGCTCTCGGCGGCGGGACGCCGGAGCAGCTCTCCGCCCAGCCACTCCAGCCGCTCGTCCCGGTCACCGGGGCGGCGGCTCAACTCGTCGATGAGAGCCCAGAAGGCGTCTTCGTTCATGCGTACGAGCATGACAGCCCCAACTGACATCCGGGTCACGATTTACCCCCGGGTACGGCGGAGCGGGACGCCTTCGAGGACACCCCGGGGCACGACGGAGCGGGGCGCCCGTCGAGGACACCCCGCTCCGCCGCGCGAACGTCAGGCCGCCACGCCCACCGGCACCGCCGCCGGCGCCAGCGCGATCTCCAGGACCTGGCGGACGTCGGTCACCGGGTGGACCTCCAGCTTCTCCAGGATCTCGGCCGGGACGTCGTCCAGATCGGCCTCGTTCCGCTTGGGGATCACGACCGTCGTGATGCCCGCCCGGTGCGCGGCCAGGAGCTTCTGCTTCACGCCGCCGATCGGGAGGACCCGGCCGGTGAGGGAGACCTCGCCGGTCATGGCCACGTCCGTACGGACCAGCCGGCCGCTCAGCAGGGAGGCCAGCGCCGTCGTCATGGTGACGCCCGCGCTCGGACCGTCCTTGGGGACGGCGCCCGCCGGGAAGTGGATGTGCACGCCACGGTCCTTCAGACCGGTGACGGGCAGCTCCAGTTCCGCGCCGTGCGAGCGGAGGAAGGAGAGCGCGATCTGCGCCGACTCCTTCATCACGTCGCCCAGCTGGCCCGTGAGGGTCAGCCCGGCCGCGCCGGTCTCCGGGTCGGCGAGGGACGCCTCGACGAAGAGCACGTCACCGCCCGCCCCGGTCACCGCGAGCCCGGTGGCGACACCCGGCACGGCCGTACGGCGCTCCGCCGGGTCCTGCGCGGACTCGGGGACGTGGTGCGGCCGGCCGATGAGGTCCCGCAGGTCGTCCGGTCCGACCGTGAACGGCAGTTCGCGGTCGCCCAGTTCGTGCTGTGCGGCGATCTTGCGGAGCAGCCGGGAGACGGCCCGCTCCAGGGTGCGGACGCCCGCCTCGCGGGTGTACTCGCCGGCGAGCCTGCGCAGGCTCGCGTCCTCGAGGACGACCTCGCCGGGCTCGAGGCCCGCGCGCTCCAGCTGCCGGGGCAGCAGGTGGTCGCGGGCGATGACGACCTTCTCGTCCTCGGTGTAGCCGTCGAGCCTGACCAGCTCCATGCGGTCGAGCAGGGCCTCGGGGATGGCTTCCAGGACGTTGGCCGTGGCCAGGAAGACGACGTCGGAGAGGTCGAGTTCGACCTCCAGGTAGTGGTCGCGGAAGGTGTGGTTCTGCGCCGGGTCGAGGACTTCGAGGAGGGCTGCGGCGGGGTCGCCGCGGAAGTCGGAGCCGACCTTGTCGATCTCGTCGAGCAGCACCACCGGGTTCATGGACCCGGCCTCCTTGATCGCCCGGACGATCCGGCCGGGCAGGGCGCCCACGTACGTACGCCGGTGGCCGCGGATCTCGGCCTCGTCCCGTACGCCACCGAGGGCGACCCGGACGAACTCGCGTCCCATCGCGTGCGCGACGGACTCACCGAGGGAGGTCTTGCCGACGCCGGGCGGGCCGACGAGGGCCAGCACGGCGCCGCCGCGACGCCCGCCGACGACGCCGAGGCCGCGCTCGGAGCGCCGCTTGCGCACCGCCAGGTACTCGGTGATGCGCTCCTTCACGTCGTCCAGGCCCGCGTGCTCGGCGTCGAGCACGGCGCGGGCGCCCCGGATGTCGTACCGGTCCTCGGTCCGCTCGTTCCAGGGCAGTTCGAGAACGGTGTCCAGCCAGGTGCGGATCCAGGAGCCCTCGGGGGACTGGTCGCTGGACCGCTCCAGCTTCTCGACCTCCTTGAGGGCGGCCTCGCGGACCTTCTCGGGCAGGTCGGCGGCCTCCACGCGGGCGCGGTAGTCGTCGGACTCGTCTCCCTCGGCCTCGCCGTTGAGGTCGCGGAGCTCCTTGCGGACGGCTTCGAGCTGACGGCGGAGCAGGAACTCTCGCTGCTGCTTGTCGACGCCCTCCTGGACGTCCTTGGCGATGGTCTCGGCGACGTCCTGCTCGGCGAGGTGCTCGCGGAGCTGGGCGGTGGCGAGCCTGAGACGGGCGACCGGATCGGCGGTCTCCAGGATGGCGACCTTCTGCTCGACGGTGAGGAAGGGCGAGTACCCGGAGTTGTCGGCGAGGGCGCCGACGCCTTCGATCTGCTGGACGCGGTCGACGACCTGCCAGGCACCGCGCTTCTTGAGCCAGCTGGTGGCCAGCGCCTTGTACTCCTTGACCAGATCGGTGACCTGGCCGGGCAGCGGGTCGGGCAGGGTCTCCTCGACGGTGCTGCCCTCCACCCACAGGGCGGCGCCGGGTCCGGTCGTGCCGGCACCGATGCGGACGCGGCCGACGCCGCGGATCAGGGCGCCGGGATCGCCGTCGGACAGCCGTCCGACCTGTTCGACGGTCCCCAGGACGCCGGTCCCGGCGTAGGTCCCGTCGACACGGGGCACCAGCAGCACCCTGGGCTTGCCGGCGCCGGGCCGCGCGGCGGCCTGGGCCGCCTCGACGGCGGCGCGCACGTCGTTGTCGGACAGGTCGAGCGGCACCACCATTCCGGGCAGCACGACCTCGTCGTCGAGCGGCAGCACAGGCAGAGTGAGCGGCACGGACGGCTTGGAGTCAGAAGCCATGATCTCCCCTTCGGCAGTCAAGTTGAGCTATGTGGACTCAATGCATGTGAGCCGAGGAATGTTCCCGGACGCCTGTTCGCCCTGAGCGATCAGACCCCTACACAGAGCCTCCCGCCGATGTAATGCCTGCATGGATATCTCGTCTATTACATCGGCCTGGGTGGCGGGCTGGGCCGTCTCCCGGGGGACCCCGGCCCCCGTCGCCGAGCCCTGGGGCCACCGGATCGACGTGGGCCTGCCCCGGCACGTCGTACGCCATGTCCTGCCCGCCCCCGACGCGGCCTCCGTCGGCGCGCTCTGCGCCCGGCTCACCGCCCCGTACAGCTGGCTCAAGATCATGGCGGGACCCGAGGACGCGGGCGCGTGGATCACCGAGGGCTGGGCCGTCCCCGACGACCCGGGCTTCATGATGGTCAAGCCGCTGGACCCCGCCGCCAGGCCCGCACCGCCCGAGGGGTACGCGCGGACCACCGAGCTGCGCGAAGGCGTCATCCGGGTCCGGATCTTCGCCCCCGACGGCACGCTCGCCGCGCGCGGCCGGATCGCACCGACCGGCTCCACCGCCGTCGCCGACCAGATCGAGACCGACCCCGGCCACCGGCGGCGCGGCCTCGGCGCCAACGTCATGCGCACCCTGGAGGCCGCCGCCGCCCAGGCGGGCGCGCGGACCGGGGTACTCGCCGCGACCACGGACGGCCTCGCGCTGTACGACTCCCTCGACTGGCGCTACCGGGGGCCGGTGACGGGGATCGTGCGGACGGAGGGCTGACGGTCCCGAGCCGCCGCGGGCAGGCGACCTCCACCGTCCGGGCGGAATCCCGGCCGTCCGGCTGCGCGCGGTGCCCCCTTGCGGGCATGCTCGGACCATGGTGCGAGGCGTACGGAAGACCTGGTGCGGGAGCCTGCTGCTGATCGGGGCCCTGGTCGGCGGTGCGAGCGGCTGCGGGCCCGGGATCACCCCCGCGCCCGGCGGGCCGCCGTCCGCGGTGAGCGGACCGGCCGTGCCGAGCGTCACGACCGGCCCCGGCACCCCGGCGGCCGACCCCCAGCCGGGTGAGGTCCTCGTCGAGGTGGCCGTCAGCGGCGGCTTCGCGGGCGTCGCCAACCGTCTCGTCGTCCGCTACGACGGCACCTGGACCAGCCGCTCCGGCGCCGAGCCGCCCCGCACCGGGCACCAGACCCCCGCCGAGGCCGCCGAGCTCCGGGCCGCCCTGGAGGACCCCGCCTACGCGCAGGTCCCCGAGCGCCCGGCCGGCCGCCCGATCGCCGACGGCTTCCAGTACTCCGTGACGTACCGCGGCCGGGTCGTCGTCGCGGGCGACGGCGAACGCCCGCCCGCCCTCCAGCGGGTCTTCGCCGCCCTCCCCGACGGCGGCCCGCCCACGAGTCCCTGACTTCGCGGCCCGCGCGGTGAACCGAACCGGGGCACGCGCGCGATAGAGAGGGCGTGAGACTGTTGCGCCCCGCAGGGGGAGGCCCCTCCGGGGGCGACGGGAAGGACGACGCGGCGCTGCTGCGCGCGGTCGCCCGGGGGGACACCGAGGCGCTCGCCGTGCTGTACGACCGGCACGCCGGCTGGCTGCACGCGCGCCTCGCCCGGCGCTGCCCCGACGAGGAGACCGTGCGGGAGGTCCTCCAGGACACCTTCGTCACGGTCTGGCGCTCGGCCGGCGGACACCGGGGCCGGGGCGAGGCCGGTGGCTGGCTGTGGGTCATCGCCGCCCGGCGGCTCGTCGACGCCCAGCGGGCCGGGGCCCGCGCGGAACGGGCCGTGGAACGGGCCGCCGCGCACGCCGCCGCGCCCACGGAGCCGCCAGCCGACGCGCTCGCGGCCGAGGACCGGGTGCTCGCGGGTCTGGAGTACGGGGAGGTCGGCGCCGCGCTCGACCGCATCTCGCCCGAACTCGCCGAGGTCCTGCGGGCGACCGTCGTCGACGGCCTGACGACCCGCGAGACCGCCCGGCTCCTCGGCATACCCGAGGGCACCGTCAAGACCCGCGCCCTCCGTGCCCGCCGCGAACTGCGCGCCGCGCTCGGGGCGGCCCGGCCCGGCGGCCCGAACGCCCTGGGAGGCACCGCATGACGACACCACGGCCACCCCGCCGACGGTTCCCCCGGTTCGCCGGATCGCGTCTCTCGGGATCCCGGTTCGCCGGATCGCGCTTCTCAGGATCATCCCTCTCCGGATCGCGCCTCTCCGGATCGTCCTCCCCGCCCGCCAGGCCGTCCGGCCACCCGCCGTCGGCCTGGCACGTCAGCGACGCCCTCGCCCTCCGGTACGCCGAGGGCTCGGCCGCCGAGACCGACGCCTGGTCCCTGGAGAAGCACGTCGAGTCCTGCACGTCCTGTGCGGGCCGCGTCTCGGAGACCGTCCGGGCCGGCGCGGCGGGCCCCGCCCTCGCGGCCGTACGCGACGAGCTCCTGGCCTCCCTCGGCCACCGGCCCGCCCCTGCGACCGCCGCGATCGCCACCCACAGCCCCCTCGGACGCCGGGCCCGGCTCTGGTACGCCGTCGGGCCCGCGCTCCGCGGGTCCTGGGTGGTGGCCGTGCTCCTCGTCGTCGGCGGCGCCTTCGGGCTCGCCCACGGCGCCGGGGTCCAGGGCGCGCGGGGCCTGCTGCTCGCCGTCTCCCCCGTCCTGCCGCTCGCCGGTGTCGCCGTCTCGTACGGGCGGCACGCCGACCCCCTGTACGAGATCACCGCCGCCACCCCCTCCGGCGGGCTGCGGCTGCTGCTCACCCGTGCGGCCGCCGTCCTCGCCGTGTGCGTACCGCTGCTGACCGCCGGCGGGGCGCTGCTGCCGTCGGCTGCCGGGGTCCCCGGGGCCGCCGCCTGGCTGCTGCCGGGGCTCGCGCTGACCCTGGCCACGCTCGCCCTCGGCTCGTTCGTCGGCTGCCGGGCCGCCGCCGCGACGCTCGGCGGCGGCTGGCTGCTCGCCGTCACGGGCCCGCTCCTCGGCCCGCCGGACACCCCGGGCGCGGGAGCCGCCGCGCTCGCCCCCTACTTCTCCGGCCCCGCCGCGCAGGGCGCCTGGGCCGCCGCCGCACTCGTCTGCGCCGCCCTGCTCGCGCTGCGGCGCCGTTCCTTCGACCACCTGGAGCCCCGGTGAACATCCTGCCCACCGTCGCGGTGCGCGGACTGACCGTCCGCCACCGCCGTACCGTCGCGCTCGACCGGCTCGATCTGTCCCTCGGCCCCGGCGTGCACGGCCTGCTCGGCCCGAACGGGGCCGGGAAGACCTCCCTCATCCGGGTCCTCGCGACCGTCGCCGCACCCGCCTCAGGCGGGGTCGAACTGCTCGGCGGGGACGCCACGAGCCACCGCGAACGGACCGGCATACGGCGCCGTCTCGGGTATCTGCCGCAGGAGTTCGGGTACTACCCGGCCTTCACGGTGCGGGAGTTCGTCGCCTACGTCGCCTGGCTGAAAGAGGTGCCCGCGGACCGGGTCCCGGCGGCGGTGGAACGCGCGGTGGAGCGGGTCGGGCTCGGGGACCGGATCGACGCGCGGATGAAGACGCTGTCCGGCGGCATGGTCCGGCGGGCCGGCATCGCCCAGGCCATCGTGAACGAACCGGAGCTGCTGCTGCTCGACGAGCCGACGGCCGGTCTCGACCCGGAACAGCGGGTCGACTTCCGGGCGCTGCTGCGGGAGCTGGGCGGCACGGCGACGGTGGTGGTCTCGACACACCTGGTCGAGGACGTGGCCGCGGCCTGCACCGGGGTCGCCCTGATCGAGGCGGGCCGGCTCGCCTTCCAGGGCACGACGGCCGAGCTCACGGCGCTCGGCGGCGAGCCGGCCGGGGCGGACGACTCCACCACGCACGCCGTGGAGCGCGGCTACACCGCCGCGCTGCGCGCCCACCGCAGCCCTACGGGCCCGGAGCGGGAGGCACTGCGATGACCGCCGCCCTCACCCCCTCCCGTACGGAGCCACGCGCGCGCGTACGGGCGGTCTCCCCGCTCCGGGCCGAACTGCGGCGCGGGCTCGGTCCCTGGACCGGGGCCGCCGTCGTCCTCACCGTGCTGGTGACGATGTACGGCAAGGCGCCCGGCTGGCAGGGCCGCTGGGCCGACGCCACGAACATGCTGCACGTCACCGCCGGGCTGCTCGCCGGGCCGCTCGCCCTCGCGGCGGGCTGCTGGCAGGGCGGCCGGGAGCGGCGGCGCGGGACGGCGGAGCTGTGGGAGTCCGTCCCCCGCCCGCCGCTGCGCCGGCTGCTGGTCGCGGTCGCCCCGGCGTCGCTCTGGCCGGCCGCCGCCGTGCTCCTCGCCGACGCCGTCTGTCTCCTCGCCACCTGGCCGTACGTCTCCGGGGGCCGCCCGTACGTCGAGCTGCTCGCCGCCGACGCGGTCGCCGTCGCCGCCCTCGGCGCGCTCGGCCATGTCGTGGGGCGGGTGGCCCCCTGGCGGCTCACGGCCCCGCTCCTCGGGATCGTCGGGTACGTCGGGCTCGCCGTCGGCGCGTACGCCGTGGGCCCCGCGCGCTGGCTCTCGCCGGGGGCCGAGCACCAGTTCTTCTGGGACCGTCCGGTGTGGTGGTTCGGCCCGGTGTCGGCGGCGTGGACGGCGGGGCTCGCGCTCACCGCGCTCCTCGCGTACGGGCTGCGCCGGGGCCGGGGCCGGGCGCTCGCCCTGGTCCCGCCGGCCGTGGCGGTCGCCGCCGCCGCTCTGATCCTGCGGCTGCCGCAGGACGAGGGCCCCTGGCGCCACGACCCTGCCCTGGCCCGGCAGGTCTGCGACGACGGCACCCCGCAGGTGTGTCTGACGGCCGTGGACGAGGGGCTGCTGCCCGAGGTGTCGGCGGCGCTCGCCCCGCTGAACGCCCGGCTCAAGGGTCTGCCCGGCGCCCCGGTCCGCTGGATCGGCGGCCCATTCGGGCCCGGCCGCCCCGGCGACATGGAGCTGCCCAACGCGGCGCAGGACGCGGTGCGCGGCCGGCTTCCGCACCCCGATCTGTTTCTGAACTCGGCCGTGACCTGGCTGTTCTCGGACACGTGCGCGCCGGGCGACTTCACGGGGGCGGACGCGGAACGGGCGAGCGAGGTGCACCTCGCCGTCACCGAGTGGCTGGCCCCGACACCGGACGACTACGGCCCCGACACCACCGCCGCCCGGCCGTACATGGAGCGGCTCCGCGCCAAGTCCCCCGCCGCCCAGCGCGACTACCTGGCCC
Source organism: Streptomyces sp. P9-A4 (assembly GCF_036634195.1). NCBI lineage: Bacteria > Bacillati > Actinomycetota > Actinomycetes > Kitasatosporales > Streptomycetaceae > Streptomyces > Streptomyces sp. P9-A4. The sequence goes on along the minus strand of NZ_JAZIFY010000001.1, from coordinate 5,144,463 downwards.
GCTACCTCGCGGCGAACACCTGCCACCCGGACGAGGTGCCGATCCCGTGAGCCACCCCCGAACCGGCCCCGCGGGGCTCCCCCGGCCCGAGAAGGCGTATCCGCCGAGGCTCGGCCCGCCGGCGCTCTACCTCCGCTCCCGGGCCCTGCCCGGTGCGCTCGCCGCTCTCGTCGGTGTCGCCGTGGCCGCCGCCTGGGTGGCCAGGTGGCTTGAATCGCTCCCCGGTCTCGACCACACGGCCCGGCTGCCGGTCGTGGTCTTCGGCCCGCTGGTCGCGGCGGCGGCGGTCGGCACCAGCCTCTACGCGCCCAGCGACGAGCTGGACCGCACGGCGGTACGCGCGTGGTGGCCGCGCCGGCTGGCCCACGTCCTCGTCCCGACGGCCCTCGCCGCCGCGCTGTTCGCCCTGGCGCTGCCGGGCCACCCGGAGGCGTTCGGCGCGCCCGCCGCCGTACGGGACACGCTGGGGCTCGTGGGGATGGCGGCGGCCTCCGCCGCCGTGGTCGGCGCCCGGCTGAGCTGGCTGCCTCCCGCCTTCTTCGTGGGCGCGGTCTATCTGGCGGCCCCGGCCCGGCCGGGCGGTGCGGCGCAGTGGTGGGCCTGGGTGATGCAGCCGGGCCCGCAGGCCGGGGCCTGGACGGTGGCGGCCGGGGCGTTCGTGGCCGGAACGGGCCTGTACGCGTGGCGGGGCGCGCGGCGGACGACGACGGAGGCGTAGCCCCGTGGCCGCCGGCGATCCGTAGCCCGTAGGCCATGACCCGCGGTCCGTGGCCCGTACCCCGTGACCCCGCGGACCCGAACGGGTGTCCGGACCCCGTCTCGCCTCCCCCGCAAAGGGTTTGTCCCGCTCGTCCCCACCCCGTAAGGATGGGCCGGGACCGACTGCCGAGACGAGAGCGGAGCGACCGCCGATGTCAGGACCCGTGACCCTCGACCGCCGTGAAGGACCGTACGGAGAGGTCGTGCTGCGCCGGCGCGACGAGCACTTCGAGATCATCGCCAACGGGACCTTCCTGATTGACACCTCCGACGGGCGTTCGGAGCGGCTGCTGATCGACGCGGCGCAGGCCGCGCTGCCGGAAGGGGAGCGCGCCGGCGCCTCGGTCCTGGTCGGCGGGCTCGGCGTCGGGTTCTCGCTCGCCCATGCCGCCGCCGACCCCCGCTGGGGCCGGATCGCGGTCGTCGAGCGGGAGGAGGCGATCATCGACTGGCACCGGCGGGGGCCGCTCGCCGCGATCTCCGGGGCCGCTCTCGCCGATTCCCGGACCGTGATCCTGCACACGGACCTGGTGGCCCACCTCCGGACCTCCTCCGACCGCTACGACGCCCTCTGCCTGGACATCGACAACGGGCCCGACTGGACGGTCACCGAGGACAACGAATCCCTGTACACGGCCGAGGGGTTGGCGGCCTGCGCGGCCCGGCTGAAGCCGGGGGGCGTGCTCGCCGTGTGGTCGGCACGACCCTCCGGCGATTTCGAAGGGTCCTTGCGGAATGCCGGATTCAGCGGGGTACGGACGGAAGAGATCCCCGTTGCCCGGGGCGTCCCCGACGTGGTCCATCTCGCGGTCCGTCCCGGATAACTCCTGGATAGCCGGGACGCCACCGGTACCTCTAGGCTGCTGAGCCGACATCGGCGACGCGAGGCGGGGCAATGGAGCAGACACACACCACTCACCACGGTGCGGCGGCCACTCCGGGGGCCCAGCGGCGCGTCCTGGTGGTCGAGGACGACGTGACGATCGTGGAGGCGATCTCCGCGAGACTGCGCGCCGAGGGCTTCCTCGTGCAGATCGCGACGGACGGCCCGGCGGCCGTGGACGCGGCCGAGGCCTGGCAGCCGGACCTGATGGTCCTGGACGTGATGCTGCCCGGTTTCGACGGTCTGGAGGTGTGCCGGCGGGTCCAGGCGCAGCGGCCCGTCCCGGTCCTCATGCTGACCGCCCGCGACGACGAGACCGACATGCTGGTCGGTCTCGGGGTCGGCGCGGACGACTACATGACCAAGCCGTTCTCGATGCGCGAGCTGGCCGCCCGGGTGCACGTCCTGCTGCGCCGGGTGGAGCGGGCCGCGCTGGCCGCGGTGACCCCGCGCAGCGGCATCCTGCGGCTGGGCGAGCTGGAGATCGACCACGCGCAGCGCCGGGTCCGGGTGCGGGCCGAGGACGTGCACCTGACGCCGACCGAGTTCGACCTGCTGGTCTGCCTGGCGAGCACCCCCCGCGCGGTCCTCTCCCGCGAGCAGCTGCTCGCCGAGGTGTGGGACTGGGCGGACGCCTCCGGGACCCGGACCGTGGACAGCCACATCAAGGCGCTGCGCCGGAAGATCGGGGCCGAGCGGATCCGTACGGTCCACGGCGTCGGCTACGCGCTGGAGACCCCGGCGCCGTGAACCTGCGGGGGCCCGGCGGGCCGCGGGAGCAGCGGGGCCCGGACGGCGGTGCGCGCCGGCCGCGCCGGATCGTGATCTCGGTCAAGACCAAGCTCGGCGCGCTGGTCGTCGGGGCGGTCCTGCTGACCTCCGGTCTGGCCCTGGTGGCGATCCGGACGTCCACCGAGTTCCGGTACATCACGATCTTCGCGATGATCGCGACCCTGCTGATCACCCAGTTCGTGGCGCAGTCCCTGACGGCGCCGCTCGACGAGATGACCACCGTGGCCGGGACGATCTCGCGCGGCGACTTCTCCCGCCGGGTGCGGGGTGCGGACCGGCGGGACGAGCTGGGCGACCTCGCGTCGACGATCAACCGCATGGCGGACGACCTGGAGGCCGTGGACCGGCACCGCAAGGAGCTGGTGGCCAATGTGTCGCACGAGCTGCGGACCCCGATCGCCGCGCTCAGGGCCGTACTGGAGAACGTCGTGGACGGGGTGTCCGAGGCGGACCCGGAGACGATGCGGTCGGCGCTGAAGCAGACCGAGCGGCTGGGGCGGCTGGTGGAGACGCTGCTCGACCTGTCCCGTCTTGACAACGGTGTCGTGGCGCTGAAGGTGCGCCGTTTCGAGGTCTGGCCGTACCTCTCGGGGGTGCTGCGGGAGGCGAACCTCGCCGCGTCGCAGCGCGGCCTCTCCTCCACCTCGGGCCTGCACAACCGCACGGACGTCCATCTGCATCTGGACGTGTCGCCGCCCGAGCTGGTGGCGCACGCGGACGTGGAGCGGCTGCACCAGGTGATGGCGAACCTGATCGACAACGCGGTGAAGCACTCGCCGCCGCACGGCCGGGTCACGGTCAGGGCCCGGCGCGGCCCCTGTCCGGACTCGCTGGAGCTGGAGGTCGAGGACGAGGGTCCCGGCATTCCGGAGTCGGAGCGGCACAAGGTCTTCGAGCGGTTCGACCGGGGTTCCGCGCCGCGCCGGCACGGGCCGGGGAGCGACGGCGGCACGGGTCTGGGGCTGGCGATCGCGCGCTGGGCGGTGGATCTGCACGGCGGCGGGATCGGAGTGGCCGAATCGTCACGTGGCTGCCGGATCAGAGTCACTCTTCCGGGCAGCTTTCCGCCGAGAGATTGACGTAGGGTTCGAACCGGAAGCGCTCGTTCTGCGTGTAGATATGCGGGACCTGTTCAGGGGTGCGGTCGAAGGGGGCCGTGCTCGCTGTTTTCCGTACCCTCACACCTGTCGAACCACGCTTGTTTCCCGCCATTCACGGCTCCGAAACACCGCGTCAAGTGTGACTTGCGCGACGTTGGAGCGCCCGGCCTGCACCTCCCGGCCGGACAGGCGTAGCCTTTATTTCCGCTGTCCATCACCTTGTGAAGCGGAAGAGGGCGGTTGCCGCCGTGTCGTCTCAGTCCCCCAGTACCCCGAGCTCCCCGACCGACCAAGACGGGCAGGGCCAGAACCCTGCGACCGCCTTCGGTGCCAATGAGTGGCTCGTCGACGAGATCTACCAGCAGTACCTCCAGGACCCGAATTCGGTCGATCGTGCCTGGTGGGACTTCTTCGCCGACTACAAGCCGGGAGTGTCGGAGACCCCGGCCGCCCCGGCCGCCACCACCACTCAGAGCGCGTCCGCCGCGCCGCAGACGGGCCCCGCACAGGCCGCGCCTGCCGCTCCCGCGGCCGTTCCGGCCCCGGCGCCCGCCCCGGTCGCCGCCCCGGCTCCCGTGAAGCCCGCAGCGGCTCCCGCGGCTCCGGTCGCCGCGAAGCCCGCCGCCGCCGCTCCGGCCGCCGTGAAGGCGGCTCCGGCCAAGCCCGCCGCCGCCCCGGCGGCCGAGGCCCCCGCCGGCCCCGAGCTGATCACGCTGCGCGGCCCCGCCGCCGCGGTCGCGAAGAACATGAACGCCTCCCTGGAGGTGCCGACGGCCACGTCCGTCCGCGCCGTGCCGGTGAAGCTGCTCTTCGACAACCGGATCGTGATCAACAACCACCTGAAGCGCGCCCGGGGCGGGAAGATCTCCTTCACGCACCTCATCGGCTACGCGATGGTGCAGGCGATCAAGGCCATGCCGTCGATGAACTACTCCTTCGCGGAGAAGGACGGCAAGCCGACCCTGGTCAAGCCGGAGCACGTGAACTTCGGTCTCGCGATCGACCTGGTGAAGCCCAACGGCGACCGCCAGCTCGTCGTCGCGGGCATCAAGAAGGCCGAGACGCTCAACTTCTTCGAGTTCTGGCAGGCGTACGAGGACATCGTGAAGCGGGCCCGCGTGGGCAAGCTGACGATGGACGACTTCTCCGGCGTCACCGTCTCCCTGACCAACCCCGGCGGCCTCGGCACCGTGCACTCCGTGCCGCGGCTGATGCCCGGGCAGTCGGTCATCATGGGCGTCGGCTCGATGGACTACCCGGCCGAGTTCCAGGGCACCTCCCAGGACACCCTGAACAAGCTGGGCATCTCGAAGGTCATGACGCTGACCTCGACGTACGACCACCGGGTCATCCAGGGCGCCGCCTCCGGCGAGTTCCTGCGCGTCGTCGCCAACTTCCTGCTCGGCGAGCAGGGCTTCTACGACGACATCTTCAAGGCCCTGCGCATCCCCTACGAGCCGGTCCGCTGGTTCAAGGACATCGACGCCTCGCACGACGACGACGTCACCAAGGCCGCGCGCGTGTTCGAGCTGATCCACTCCTACCGGGTCCGCGGCCACGTCATGGCCGACACCGACCCGCTGGAGTACAAGCAGCGCAAGCACCCCGACCTGGACATCACCGAGCACGGCCTCACCCTGTGGGACCTGGAGCGTGAGTTCGCGGTCGGCGGCTTCGCCGGCAAGTCGATGATGAAGCTCCGCGACATCCTCGGCGTGCTGCGCGACTCGTACTGCCGCACCACCGGCGTCGAGTTCATGCACATCCAGGACCCGAAGCAGCGCAAGTGGATCCAGGACCGCGTCGAGCGCCCGCACTCCCGCGTGGAGCGCGAGGAGCAGCTGCGGATCCTGCGCAGGCTGAACGCGGCGGAGGCCTTCGAGACCTTCCTGCAGACGAAGTACGTCGGCCAGAAGCGCTTCTCCCTGGAGGGCGGCGAGTCCGTCATCCCGCTGCTCGACGCGGTCATCGACTCGGCCGCCGAGTCGCGCCTCGACGAGGTCGTCATCGGCATGGCCCACCGCGGCCGGCTGAACGTCCTGGCGAACATCGTGGGCAAGTCGTACGCGCAGATCTTCCGCGAGTTCGAGGGCAACCTCGACCCGAAGTCGATGCACGGCTCCGGCGACGTCAAGTACCACCTGGGCGCCGAGGGCACCTTCACGGGCCTCGACGGCGAGGAGATCAAGGTCTCCCTGGCCGCCAACCCCTCCCACCTGGAGGCGGTCGACCCGGTCCTGGAAGGCATCGTCCGCGCCAAGCAGGACGTCATCAACAAGGGCGGCACGGACTTCACCGTCCTGCCCGTCGCCCTGCACGGTGACGCGGCCTTCGCCGGCCAGGGTGTCGTCGCCGAGACGCTGAACATGTCGCAGCTGCGCGGTTACCGCACCGGCGGCACGGTCCACATCGTCATCAACAACCAGGTCGGCTTCACCGCCGCCCCGGAGTCCTCGCGTTCCTCGATGTACGCGACCGACGTGGCCCGCATGATCGAGGCGCCGATCTTCCACGTGAACGGCGACGACCCGGAGGCCGTGGTCCGCGTCGCGCGGCTCGCCTTCGAGTTCCGCCAGACGTTCAACAAGGACGTCGTGATCGACCTCATCTGCTACCGCCGCCGCGGTCACAACGAGGGCGACAACCCCTCGTTCACCAACCCGCAGATGTACAACCTGATCGACAAGAAGCGTTCGGTGCGCAAGCTGTACACCGAGTCGCTCATCGGTCGCGGCGACATCACCCTCGAAGAGGCGGAGCAGTCGCTCCAGGACTTCCAGGGCCAGCTGGAGAAGGTGTTCGCGGAGGTCCGCGAGGCCACCACCGCCCCGGCGGCGACGACCGTGCCGGACGCCAAGGCCGCCTTCCCGGTCAGCGTCACCACCGCGGTCTCCCAGGAGGTCGTGAAGCGGATCGCCGAGACGCAGGTCACCATCCCGGAGCGGATCACGGTCCACCCGCGTCTGATGCCTCAGATGCAGCGCCGTGCCGCCTCCATCGACGACGGCACCATCGACTGGGGCTTCGGTGAGACCCTCGCCATCGGCTCCCTGCTGATGGAGGGCACCCCGGTCCGGCTCTCCGGCCAGGACACCCGCCGCGGCACCTTCGGCCAGCGCCACGCGGTGCTGGTGGACCAGGAGACCGGCGAGGACTTCACCCCGCTGCTCTACCTGACCGACGAGCAGGCCCACTACAACGTCTACGACTCGCTGCTCAGCGAGTACGCGGCGATGGGCTTCGAGTACGGCTACTCGCTGGCCCGCCCCGAGGCCCTGGTCGTCTGGGAGGCCCAGTTCGGTGACTTCGTCAACGGCGCGCAGACCGTCGTCGACGAGTTCATCTCCTCGGCCGAGCAGAAGTGGGGCCAGACCTCCGGCGTCACGCTGCTCCTGCCGCACGGCTACGAGGGCCAGGGCCCGGACCACTCGTCCGCCCGCCCGGAGCGCTTCCTCCAGATGTGCGCGCAGGACAACATGACGATCGCGATGCCGACGCTGCCGTCGAACTACTTCCACCTGCTGCGCTGGCAGGTCCACAACCCGCACCACAAGCCGCTCATCGTCTTCACCCCGAAGTCGATGCTGCGTCTCAAGGCCGCGGCGTCCAAGGTGGAGGAGTTCACCACCGGCGGCTTCCGCCCGGTGATCGGTGACTCGACGGCGAACCCGGCCGACGTCCGCAAGGTCGTCTTCTGCGCCGGCAAGGTCTACTACGACCTGGAGGCCGAGCGTCAGAAGCGCGGTGACACGGAGACCGCGATCATCCGTCTGGAGCGCCTGTACCCGCTGCCGGGTGCCGAGCTCCAGGCCGAGATCGCCAAGTACCCGAACGCCGCGAAGTACATCTGGGCGCAGGAGGAGCCGGCGAACCAGGGTGCCTGGCCGTTCATCGCGCTCAACCTGATCGACCACCTGGACCTGGCGGTCGGCGCGGACATCCCGGCGGGCGAGCGCCTGCGCCGGATCTCGCGTCCGCACTCCTCCTCCCCGGCGGTCGGCTCGGCCAAGCGCCACCAGGCGGAGCAGCAGCAGCTGGTCAACGAGGTCTTCGACGCCTGATCGTCGTACCGAGTGAGGAGGCCCGGCACCCCGAGTGGGGTGCCGGGCCTCCGGCGTGTCCGGGGTACGTCAGAGGTTGGCCTCGAAGTCCCAGTACGGGCGGTTGCGCTGGCGGGCGGAGAGGGTGTGCGGGTGCTGGGCGCCGAGCGTCCTGGTGAGGGTGAGCAGGGCGTCCTCCTCCAGCTTCGCCGCCTCCTCGGTCTCGCGCAGACCGCGGAGGTCGGTGGCCAGGGCGACCTGGCAGGAGAGGGTCAGCGGGTGCTCGTTCCCGAGGATGTGCCGGGCCCTGCGGAGGGTGTCGCGGCTCAGCTCGGCCGCCTCGTACACCCGGCCGTTGAAGTTGCGGGCGGCGGTGGTGTTGAGGGCGCAGCCGAACACCCAGGGGTGGTCGGAGCCGAGGGTGGCGGTGAGTCCGGCGAGCGCGGACTCCAGCATGGTGAGGGCCGCGGACCGCTCGCCCGAGGCCTGCATGACGAGGGCGGTGTTGGCGAGGACGCCGGTGGAGACCGGGTGGGCGGGGCCGAGGAGGGCGCGGTAGCCGGCCTCCGCCTCGGTGATGAGTTCCCTCGCCAGGTCGAGGTCGCCGTGCTCGCGGAGGAAGTTGGCGTAGTTGGTGACGGCCGAGAGCGTCACGTAGTGGTCGCGGCCGTAGGCCTGCTCCAGGTGTTCCAGGACGGTGGCCATCATCGCGCCGATGTCCTGCTGGAAGCCGCCCTCGCGGCGGCGGCACAGCGCCAGCTGGCTGTGCGCGTACAGGGTGTGGAGGTGCTGGGGGCCCAGGATGCGCACATGCAGCCGGACGTTGGCCTCCTGGCGGCCGAGCGCCTCGCGGTAGCGGCCGAGCAGGCGCAGGTCCTGGGCGACGGCGTTGTTGGAGTTGAGCGTGGAGGCGTGGTGGGGACGCAGGATGCTCTCGCAGCGGGAGAGGGTGTCGGCGTCCTGCTCGTACGCCTCCTGGTAGCGGCCCAGCATGCGCAGGACCACGCCGAGGTTGTGGCGGGCGACGAGGGTGAGGAACTGGGTCTCGCCGAGCAGGCCCCTGGCCTCCGCGAGGGCTTCGCGCTGGAGGAGCTCCGACTCCTGGTACTGGCCGAGGAAGCGCAGGTCGCGCGCGATGGAGATCTTCGACTGGAGTGCGCCGAGCTGATCGGTGTTCCCGGCGGCGGTCAGCCGCTCGCGCTGGGCCAGGTCGAGGTCGTACGCCTCGCGGAAGCGGCCGTAGCGGCGCAGGATGTCGCCTTCGAGGGTGGTGAGTTCCTGCATGTGCGGGGCGAGCGGCTCCATGAAGGACGTCCACTCGTGGCGGATGCGCTGGGCGAGCCGGATGCCCGCCCGGTACTCGCCGCTGCGGTCGCAGAAGCGCAGGCAGTTGAGGACGGCGACCTGGATGCGGGGGTCGGTGCTGCGGAGCGCGCCGGAGGGTTCGAGGTGCGGCAGGAGTTCGGAGTAGCGGGGCCAGTGCCTGCTGTCCGTGGGGTTGCCGGGGTCGGCCTCGGCGAGCAGGGTGCGGACGGCCTTGCGGTGGGCGTCGCGGTGCTCGCCGTCGGTGAGCCGGGCGACGATGTCGTGCACCAGCCGGTGCATGTGGACCGACTCCTGGTGGGGGCCGATCTCGTCGGTGGTCACGGGGCCCCGGGTCTCGCGGGTGAGCACCGAGTAGTTGACGAGGGTGTCGAGGGCGCGGGTCCAGGCGGGCAGGTCGGTGGCCATCCAGCGGAGGTCCTCGGGCAGCTGCGCCTGGGGGTAGGCGCGGACGATGCCGAGCGGGATGCGGCCGGGGGCGAAGGAGGCGCACAGGCTGAGGATGTCGATGGCCTGCGGCTGGGCGCGACGGAGCCGGTTGATCAGTATCGACCAGGAGGTGAGGGAGGCGTTGGGCATGCCGTCGCCGGGCGAGGGCTCGTCGACGGTGGAGAGCCTTCCGTCGCGGACCATCCGGAGGTACTCGGGGGCCTCCATGCCGGACTCTCCGAGCCAGGCGGCGGCCTGGACGAGCGGCAGCGGTACGTCCCCGAACTCGGCGGCGACCTCGTCCGCCTCGGCCGCGTTGATCTGCGGGGCGCGGCGCATCAGATAGCCGGTGGACTCGCGCCGGTCGAAGCCGGGGATCTCCAGGACGTCGGTGTGCTCGCGCCAGCCGCGGTTGCGGGAGGTGATGAGGACGTGGCCGGGGCCCTGGGGGAGCATGACGTCGATGCCGTCGGTGTCGTCCCAGCCGTCGAAGACGACGAGCCAGCGGGAGTGCGGGTCGCCGCGGCGGAGGGCTTCGCGGACGGCCCGGATGCGTTCGCCGGGTTCGCTGCCGGTGGGCAGGGCGAGTTTCACGGCGAGTTCGCCGAGGCGGTCGCGCTGGACGTTGCGGTCGTCGGAGCTGACCCACCAGACGACGTCGTAGTCGGGGCTGAAGCGGTGGGCGTACTCGGCGGCGATCTGCGTCTTGCCGATGCCGGACATGCCGAGCAGGGTGCAGGCGGCGCTGCCGCGGTCGGCGTCCATCAGCCGTTCCTGGAGCTCGCTGAGAAGGTCGTCGCGGCCGGTGAACCGGAGGTTGCGGCGGGGGATGTCGCCCCAGATCTCCGGCGGGTTGTCCGGGTAGCGGGCGAGCGCGGCGGCCGGGATGCGGCGGCCGCCCGGCCTGCGGGGTTCGATGGCGAGCCGGCTGAGGACGCGCGCCTCGGCCTCCTCCTCGCCGACGCCCCAGAGGCTGACGGGTTCGAGGACGGCGGTGGAGGGGAGCAGGGGCCGGTTGGTGAGGTTGACGGCGGCGAAGCGGTCGGCGTGCGCGGCGACGAAGCCGCGCAGGACGTCGTTCCATTCGCCGGCCGGCCGGGGGCCCAGCTCGAAGAACCAGTCGTTGAGGACGAGGAGGACCTGGCCCCGGGCGAGCAGCAGGTCGCCGAGGGAGTCCTCCAGGGGGACTTCGCGGGGCGGGTCCCACCGCTGGAGCGTGGCGCGTACGCCGTGGGCCTCCAGGCGCTGGTTGATCCAGGCCGCCCAGGGGCGGTGGTATCCGGGGAAGACCACCAGGACGTGTTCGGGAGCGGCTCTGCCCCCGTGGCTCTCCGTGCCCCCGCCCGACCGCTGTTCCGCCATCTGTACGTCTCCCGTCCCGCTCACGCGCAACGCAGTGTCATGTGCCGTGGGCACAGTGTTACCCACGGGCCCTGGGGCTCGCGCCGAGGCTCGCATGGCGCTGCCTCATTTGCCGGGCGAACTCCCGGCCCTCATTGGTCAGTTCATCGGATTCAAGCAGCATCGTGAGCGCTTCGCCCACCTGATCGTGGACATGGTCGAACTGCTGCACGGCCCGCGCGCTCCACGTCCCCGGGACCCCGGGGGCGTCCCTCGCCCTCCGCCAAAGATCGGCCAACGCCAGGTGGGCGTACGCCCCTTGGAAGACCCCGGCGACCGGGCGCGCGTCGGTGCGCCAGCCGACCCGGTACAGCGCGGCCCGGCCGGGCCGGTAGAGCGGGACGAGTTCATGGAGGGTGGAGAGCTTGCTGTGGTGCAGCTCGTGGACGAGCGTCTCCGCCATGTCGTACGGGCCGGCCGAAGGCGTCATGAGGACGGCGCCGGGCGCGACGCTCAGGGTGGCGCCGACGGAGCGCGGCCCCTGCGGGCGCAGCGGCACGAGCGCGCCGACCGTCCCCCCGACCTCCTCCGCCCGCTCGCGGTCGGTCCGCCGCAGCAGCTCCCCGGCCGCCCGCCAGTGCCCGGACCAGGCGGCGTGGTCGATGTCCGGCCGCTCGGCGGCGACCCGAGCGGGGGTGCCCACGCCGCCGGGCGGCACCCGGTACGGGTCCAGGTCCTCCAGCCGGGCGGCTCCGCCGGGCAGGGCCCGCAGCCCGCGCCAGCCCGGGCCGGTGCCGGCCACGGCCCCGGTGCGGGCGTCTTGGAGCCGGAGGAGCGCGGCGGTGGCCCCGGGGGCGGAGCCGGAGTGGACACGGACGACTTGGGAGCGGGAGGTGAGCCGGACGGGGGTGGGGGTGCTCTTGGGAGTGGTCTTGGGGGTGCTGGTGGTCGTGGGGGGCGGGGTGCCGTGCGGGGGCGAGTCCGGGGCCCCGTCCGGTCCGGGGTCCGGCGCCCGCTCCGGGTTCACCACGACGTTCCCGACGCCGGGGAGCGAGAGCACGCCGCCCGGGGCCCCGACCACCAGGTCCAGCGGCCGTCCCGCACGCAGGGCGGCGGTGACGGCGACGAGTTCCAGCCGGGTCAGGTGCCGGTCGAAGGCGGGGCCAGGGGGCTCGGTCAGCGCGGCGGCGAGCCAGGCGCCGGTGGTCGGGTAGTCGAGGACCGCGCGGACGGTCGCGGGGGCGGCGCGCTCGGCCGTCTCCAGGAGGCGCCAGGCCGTCCGGAAGCCGCGCAGGACGTCGGGCGCCACCTCCTCGCGGTGGCGTCGCACCCGTACGAGCAGGGCCTTGAGCAGGAGCATGCGGCGGGCGTGCGCCCCGTGGCGCAGATAGGACGCGCCGGCCGGCGCGGGCCGGGTGGTGGCCAGGGCGGCGAAGGCCTCGGGGCGCGGCGGCGCGGCGATCACTCCCGGCTCCCGGAACGAGCCACCGGCCTCGGCGGTGTCGTGCCGGCAGGCCGGACGGATTCGGCCGGAACCGAGCGGTCGGCACGGTCGCGGGGCGCCACCGGCCGGAGGGTGCGGGCCGGGCGGGCGTCAGTCGACGAAGGCGTCCTCGGGCCAGGAGACGACCAGGTCCGAGGGATCGCGCAGTACTCTCTCGACCGCCTCGCCGAGGACGGCGTCGTTGCTGACGCGCAAGGTCCGCAGGTCAACGGCCGCGAGATCGGGCAGACGCGGAGACCGGCGGGCACCCCGGCCGATACCGGTCGCCCACTCCGTACGCTCGAACACTCTCGGCTCCTCCTCACCGACGCTGTCCCCCACGGTCGTAGCGGCGCAGCGGTTCTTCCCGACGCCGGGAGACCGGAAACCCATTCGATTCAACTGCGCCCATTCACGCCCCCGTTATCCGGCCGCTCGTCAGAAGCTCATTCGCCGATGCCGCTCCAGGCCCACCAGGGTGGTGAGATCCCGCGCCGGGCCTCGGCGGAGACCGTCCCGGGGGGCGCTCCCGTCACTCCCTCCACCTCCCTCAGCAGGGCCCTGGTCCGCTCCACGTCCTCCCAGTCCACCTCCACGAGCCGCCCCGTGAGCCGCCGCCACTGCTCGCTCGCCGCCCGCAGCGTGGCCCTGGCCCGTACCGGACGGCCCATCAGCCACAGGACCGCTCCCTGAGCGTGCAACGCGCGGGCGCCGGTGACCGTGCCCGGGTCGTCGCCGTGGGCGGTACGGGAGTCCTCCGCGGCGTTGCGGTAGGCGGTGAGGGCGTCGCCGATCACTCCGTCGCGCGCCACCTCGGCCAGTTCCAGCCGCACCCGGCCCAGTTGCAGCCACACCTCGGCCCGGTCGCCCGGGTCCTGGGTGCCGCGCAGCGCCTGTTCGAGGAGGTGGCGGCTCTCGAAGAGGTCGGGGAGGAACCCTGCGCGGTGGAAGCGGAGCGCGAGGACGCTGCCGATCAGGCTCCTCGCCCTGGCCCGCTCGGGCGCCCCGGCGGGCAGCCGGGTGAGGGCCTCGCGCAGGACGCCCTCGGCCCGGTCGACGGGGGCGGTGCCGGTGCCGGCCTCGGCGCGCCGCAGCAGCGATCCGCCCCAGGTGAGCAGGAGCGGGCCGCGCTGCTCGCTGTCGGCGGGGGCGAGCAGGGTGGCCTCCTCGTACGCCGCGTCGGCCGCGGCCCCGTCGCCCTCGGTGTCGTACAGGCGGGCGCGCGCGGTGGTGAAGCGCAGCCGGAGCGCGCGGGCGTCGCCGAGGAGGGGTTCGGCGCGGTCGAGCACGCGGCGGACGCGGCCCGGTTCGGCCTCGGCGAGGTGCAGGGCGTCGGCGAGGTCGAGGAAGGCGGCGGCGCTCTCGTGGAGGGTGAGGGCGGCGCCGAGTTCGCCGGCCGCCGCCTCGCCCTCGCCCCGGGCGAGGAGGAGTCGGCCGCGCCGCAGATGGAGGGTGTGGCGGGCGGTTTCGGGCCAGCTCTCGGCGTCCCCTTCGAGGGCGGTGAGGGCCGCGTCGAGGTGGCCGGGCTCGTCGGTGTCGCGCCACAGCGCGTGGTGGACGACGGCGAGTTCGAGCCGGGCCTCGGCCCAGGCCTCGCCGCCCGCCCTGGCGAGTTCCCCGGCCCGTACCAGCGTCTCGGCGGCCTGGTCGAGGAGTTCGGGGCGGCGGCCGGTGCGGCGGGCTGCGGCGGTGCCGGCCTCGGCGTACAGGGCGCGGGCGAGGACGATCCTGGCCTCGACGGGTTCGTCGGGGAGGGCCGCCTCGGCGCGCTCGCGGGCGCCGGCGAGGAGGGTCGGGTCGGACTGGCCGCGCCCCTGGTCGAGGAGGCGGCGGGCCTCGGTGAGGGGGTCGGGCGTGATCAGGTCGGGGTGGTAGAAGCGGAGCACGCGCGCGGGGATGCGGGCGAAGAGTTCGGTCTCGGCGCCTTCGGGACCGAGCGGTTCGTCGGTCTCCTCGGGGAGCCCGGTCCCCCGGGCGGCGTCCCGCTCGGCCGCGGCTCCGGTGTCGGCCCCCGAGAGGCGGGCGGCGGCGAGCGCCGGGAAGTTGCGCATGCCCTGGCCGAAATTGCGCTCCACGTACGCGGAGCAGTGTTTGAGGACGAGAGCGGCGGCGCTGGGGTCGAGCGAGCCGAGGAAGTGCTGCTGGATGCCGGGCGGATAGCTGAAGCAGGGGTACGGGGTGGGGCCGGGGAGCCGTCGCAGGAGGCCGCTGAGCAGGACCTCGGCCAGTTCCATGGGTCCGGTGTCGGGCAGCATGGCGCGCTGGACGAGTTGCATGACGGGCAGGGTCAGCGGGGCTGCCGCGAGGTGGACGGCCAGCCGGAGCGCCCCGGGTGAGGCGCCGGCCCGGAAGGCGCGCAGGAGTTCGTCCTCGCGGCGCGGGACGCGGGGGGTCCCGGGGGTGCGGGGCAGGGTCTGCTCGGGGCCGAGCCAGGCGGCCCAGCCGCGTACGGCGTTGCCGCCGTGCCCGGTGTGGAGCCGGGTCCAGGAGGCGAAGGCCTCGGGCGTCGGGGTGAGCACGGGGACGGCCCGGCGGCCCGGGACGCGGGGGCCCCAGGGCTCGTCGTCGGAGCGGAAGGTGGTGTGGCCGCCGGGGGTGGTGGAGCGCTGGAAGGTGCCGGGTTCGGCGGGGAGCGCGGTACGGGGCCACAGGCGGGGCGGCAGCGGCTGGACGAGGGCGAGCGGGGAGTTGCGGGGCCACTGGTGCAGGAAGCGCTGGGCGGCGCCGCGCTGCCAGAGGGGTCCGACGCAGTCGCTGACGATCAGGGTGAGGCGGCGGCCCGTGGGGTCGTGGAGCTGGTCGACGGGGCGCAGCCGTGGCCGGCCGTCGGCGCCGGAGGTGGTGGTGACGAGCGGGGGGCCGTCGCCGGTGTCGTACAGCCGGTGCACATGGACGTCCCGGAAGGCGCCGGACTGCTGGCAGGCCTGGCGGAGTTCCTCGACCATCCGGCTCCAGACGACCATGGCGGGTCCGGTGTCCATGAGGAGCTGGATGTCGGGGCGGCGGCCGGTCGCGGGGCGCACCACGAGGGTGAGGATGCCGGCGGCGGCGCTGCGCTCGGCGGTGGCCTCCTCGTCGAGGGTGCCCTCGCCGGGGCGCTGTGGCGCGAGGGCGTAGTCGCGCAGCGGGCGGAGGGCCTTCTGCAGGCCGAGGAGTCCGGGCAGGGCGTTGGCGCCGGGGGCGCGGACGGGCAGGGCCGCGCCCCGCTCCGCGCGCCGGGGGCGGCCTCCTGGCCCGCTGTTCCCGGTGATTCCCGTGACCTGGGTGGCGGTGGTGGTCCGGGCGGCCATGTGGAGGGAGACGGAGTCGCGTGCGTCCTCGGCCCCGGCGTCCGCTTCCTCGCCGGTCCCCTCCTCGCGTAACGCGCCGTCCTCGCCGCGGAGGGGGTCGGGGTCCCCGTCGGGACGGTCCGGACCGTCGGCGGCGTCCCCGGCCGTCCCCCGCCGTACGTCGTGCCCTTCCGGCCCCACCGCTCCCTCGGGTCCCTCCGGCCCCTCCGGTTCCGCCGGGGAAGGGCCGGGCAGCCACCGGGCCAGCCACACGGCGTCGGCGATGTCCTCGGCGGTGGGGTCCTGCCCGGCGGCCCGCAGCCTGCGGGTCAGCTCCTCCAGATGCGTCCGGAGCATCCGACCGTCACCTCGGCTGATC
Organism: Streptomyces sp. P9-A4; assembly: GCF_036634195.1. Lineage (NCBI taxonomy): Bacteria > Bacillati > Actinomycetota > Actinomycetes > Kitasatosporales > Streptomycetaceae > Streptomyces > Streptomyces sp. P9-A4. The sequence continues at coordinate 5,128,665 of NZ_JAZIFY010000001.1, read as the reverse complement.
GAGCGGTTGCATGAGCATGTCGGCGATGCGTTCCCTGGTGACCCGTTCGGCGCGGGAGGCGTGCTGGGTCAGGTAGAGCGCGTTGAGGAGCTGGTCGGTGGCGATCACCTCGCCGGGCTCGCGGTTGAGGAAGCGCTGCACGAGCCCCTGCTCGGCCTCGCCCGCGGCGGCGTCGGAGCCGAGGTGGGCCTCGATCATGGCGCCGACCTGCTCCTCGCCGGGGGCTTCGAGCTCCAGGCGGATGCAACGGCGCAACAGGGCGGCGGGGAAGTCCCGTTCGCCGTTGGAGGTGAGCACGATGAAGGGGAAGGTGGTGCAGCGGACCCGGCCGCCGAACACCGGCACCTTGCGGCCGTCGTCGCTGAGCACCTCGACGACGGGCTCCCGGTCGGCGATCCGCTCCAGCTCCGGGACGGCGAACTCGCCCTCCTCCAGGGCGTTCAGAAGATCGTTGGGCAGGTCGAGGTCGCTCTTGTCGAGCTCGTCGATGAGCAGCACCCGGGGCTCGTCGGAGGGCAGCAGCGCCGTGCCCAGCGGACCGAGCCTGATGTACGAGCCGATGCCGGCCGGGGCCGCGGCGGCGGAGCCGGGCGATCCTGCCTGGGCGCGCTCCAGCTGGACGTCCTGGAGCCGGCCGATGGCGTCGTACCGGTAGAGGCCGTCCTGCAGCGTGGTACGGCTGACGATCGGCCAGCGCAGCACGCGCCCGAGGCGCAGCTCGTGCGCGACGGCGTGGGCGAGGGTGGACTTGCCGGTACCGGGGTTGCCGGTGACGAGGAGGGGGCGCCGCAGGTACAGGGCGGCGTTGACGGCGTCCGTCTCGGCGGGCCGGGGATGGTGGTTCTGGACGAGTCTGCGCCGGACGCCGAGCCGCCGGTCGGAACCGGCCAGGGTGTCGTCGGCGCTGCCCGCCGAGAAGTCCCGCCAGGGCGGCGGGGCGGGCAGTCGCTGAATCTCGTCGTGCGGAAGACCGGCACCACGGTAGATCCGCCAATCGCTCACGATGGACTCCTCCTGGCTGTGGTGTCGATGCCGGGCCCGTCGAACGTACCGCCCGGGGGCGGGGCCTGTTGATGCCGTAACCGGACGGATCCCGGTCGTGTCGTCCCGGTGGCCGCTCGGGTCACTGCTCCCCCTCCCCGAGCAGGGGCGGGACCTCTAGAGGGCCGCCGTACGGGGGCCGGTCGGGCGGGTCCAGCAGGATGGCGATGCTCTCCGCCCACGCGTACGCGGCGCGTGCCTCGGGGCCGGCCGCCGGGTCCGTCGCCCGGGTGCGCAGGGAGCGCACGCGCCCGCGTACGCCCCAGGCGCCGACGGCGTCCGCGAGGAGCCGGTCGGCGCGCTCGTGGAACTCCGCGCAGTCGGTGTGGTCGTGGGCTCCGGTCCGCCAGAGCGCGATCGGATGCCCGGCGGCCAGCGCCGCGTTCATCGCCATGAGCCCGTCGCCGCTGCCCACCGGGCCGCAGTAGACGGGGACGGTGCCGCCCTCCGCGTCCCTGAGCCGGTCGTACGTCTCCGCCCAGGTCTCCCGGCGTACGCGCGCGGTGTGGGCGTCCGGGCCCGCGCCGGGCACCTCGGCGCGCAGCGCCGCCGCGTGCAGCGGGCCGCACTCCCCCGCCTCCCAGCGCTCGCGCCACTCGGGGGCCGGTTCCAGGTCGTGGCGGCGGACGTCGCGGATGACGACGATCCTGCGCTGGCCGAGATTCGTCCCCCAGGCCTCGTCGGGGCCCTGCGGAGGTTCGAGCCGCCAGGTGTCGAGGGGTTCGTCGAAGAGCTCCAGTGGAAGCACCGCCTCCACGGCGGCCAGGTGCGGCCCGCTGTCGCCGCGCCGCAGGGCGTCCGCGAGCGGTTCGCGCAGGGTCTCCCGGAGCCGGGACCGCTCGACGCCCCGGTCGTCGCAGTGGAGCGGGCTGACGGTGTGCCCATCGAGGAGGAGCTTGACCTGCCAGGGGTACCGGCGGCCGTAGACGGGCTTGTCGATCTTCAGGAGGACGTCGGCACGCGCGCGGGGTTCGCGTACGGACAGGGGCGCGGGGCGGCCGGGGCTCACCAGCTGGTCGATCTCGCGCCTCAGGAAGCGGTCGGCGTCGCCCGCCTTGTCGACGATCCAGTGGGTGAGGCCCGCGATGTCGGCCCTCGGCCCGTACCGTCCGCCGACGTGCCGGACGACATGGGCCGCGTACAGGAGCACCGCGTCCAGCTCCAGGTCGCGGACGCCGTCCCGGCGCGGCGCGCGGAGCCCCCGCAGGAGCCCGGCGCCCTCGCTCCAGGTCCGCGGGTCCTGCTCCAGGGCGTCGGGCAGGTCGTCGTCCCTTATCCAGGCCTTGACCTGGTCGATCAGGTCGAGGATCTCGCCGGGCGCGGTGGGCGCGGGCAGTTCCGCGAAGTGCCCGTACAGCTGGGTGCGCACTCCGGGGCTCGGCCCCGGGGAGGCGGGAAGTTTCCCCTGGGCGCGGGTCCAGTCGGGCCGCTCGTCGAAGGAGTGGTAGCTGAGGAGGTGGTACCGGTCGTGGGCGCGCAGCGCCTCGGCCATCGCCTCTCCGCCGGGGAGGTCGTGCAGCCGGCGCAGGGCGGTGACGGGGACGACGGCGCCGCCGTCGGGCCCGCGCCCCTTGTTGAGCCCGACGACGACGCCCTGCCCGTCGTCGACGACGGGCCCGCCCGAGCAGCCCTCGACGGGCATGACCCCGTCGGTGACGAGGGCCTTGCCGTCGCTGCCGTTCAGGGTTCCGTGGACGTGCCGGACGCCCAGCTCGCCGGTCTCCCGCGACCAGCCGTGCAGCCCGACGGAGGCGGGCAGGACGGGCGGGCGCTCACTGAGGCGCACGCACGACGCCTTCTGCGTGCCGGGCACCCGGATGAGCGCGAGGTCGGGGAAGGGCCAGCGGTCGGGGGGCGCGTCGGGCTTGTCGGGGAGCGGCAGGGCGAGCACGACGGTGCCCGTGGTCCGCCGGGTGGTCGGGCCGTCCTCCCAGATGACGCCGACGGCAGGCTCGCTCCTCCACACCGCGCTTCCCCCCTCGGCCACGACATGGGCGCAGGTCAGCACCCAGCCGGGGGCGATGAAGAAGCCGGTGCCCCAGTACCGGTCGCCGTCGTGGTCATACCCGCCGTCGGGAGCCGCGATGCGTACGAGTGCGGGGCGCACGAGAGCGTCGAAGGCGCTCATACGGCGCCATCGGCCGCCGGACGCCCGTCGGAGGCGCTTTCCGGGGCTTCGGCGGCGGGGGCCGGGGGCGCGGACGGCGGCTCGGACGGGGCCGGAGGGGTGGCCGGAGGGGTGGCCGGAGGGGTGGCCGGAGGGGTGGCCGGAGGGGTGGCCGGAGGGGTGGCCGGAGGGGTGGCCGGTGCCGGGGGAACGGCCTCGGAGCGGGCCGGTGGGACGGTCGGCGCGGGAGGCACGCGCACGTGCGCGGGCGCGGGTGCATCGGAGGGTGCGGGTGCCTGCGGGGGTGCATCGGAGGGTGCGGGTGCCTGCGCGGGCGCCCGGTCCCGGCCCTCCTCGGTCCAGGTCAGCGAGACGTTCACGGAGGCCTTGCCCGAGCCGTCCGCGAGGACCCCGATGACCTTGCCGGACTGCGCCGACAGTTCGATACCGAAGCTGACGGCCACCTCCACCGGGCCCTGCGGGTCGAGTCCGGCGCGCAGCGAGCCGACCACCCCGCGCACCACGTCCGTGAGCCCGCCGGCCATCGAGACCACCCGGTCTCTGACGCCGGTGTCCGTGAACCCGCCTCCCCTGCCCAGCTCCTGCACGTCACTGACCCGGGCCCACACGTGCGTGCCGTCGTCCAGCCGAACCCGAGCGATCCCGTGCGTCACAGCGGCCCCCGCTCCCCGAAACGATGATGAGGAAGGCTAGTCGGTGGGACTGACGGGCGACAGGGGACGTGAGAGGTACGGCCTATCCTGATCGCATGTACTTCACCGACCGTGGCATCGAGGAACTGGAGAAGCGGCGAGGCGAGGAGGAGGTCACCTTCGAGTGGCTCGCCGAGCAGCTGCGGACGTTCGTCGACCTGAACCCCGACTTCGAGGTGCCTGTCGAGCGCCTCGCGACCTGGCTGGCCCGTCTGGACGACGACGAGGACGACGACGAGTAGCGGCGTCGGCGGCCACCGGTCACAGGCCGGGACGACGGGCGGGCGGCGTCGGTCCCGGTCACCCGCAAGGGTGACGACGCGCGGGTGACACCGGTACCGGTGTCACCGGCCGGACACCCGTCATCGGCCGGAAACGGCCCACGCGCGCATGCTCACGCCCGGCTCGGGAACCGCTGGGCCTCCGCGTCGCCGCGCGTGCTCACGTGGTCCGGGAGTACGGTCACCGCCTCGCCCCGCCGCGTGAGCACGCGCGCGCGTGCTCACGCCTCTCGCGGGCGGTCGTAGAAGAGCCCGAACGCACCGTGCGCGACGAGCAGCGCCCCGGCCGCCGTCCAGCCGCCGCTGCGCCGGCCGATGCCCCAGAGCAGCAGCGGCACCCCCGCCGCGAGCTGGGCACCGCTCAGTACGCGCGCCTTGGGGCCGCCGCGCAGATACGGGCCGAGGGGACTGCTCTCCACCACGTCGAGCTCGGCGCGCACGGCGTCGCCGCCCCAGGCCATCAGCTTCGTACGGGCGGCCGGGAAGACCCCCTCGTCGTGCTGTTCGAGCTGCTCGGCGCCCTGGGCCAGGGCCACGGAGCGGAGCCGGTCCGCGCTCTCGCCGGGGAGGAGCCCGGTGGGCAGGGCGAGCCCGGTACGGCGGAGCACCGCGACGACCCCGAGGAGCCGGGTGTGGGCGTCGGCGTCCGGATCCGGTCCGGTGAGCGGCTCCAGTTCCTGCACGTCCAGGACGGGGTCGAGGTCGAGCCGCGCGGCGAAGGTGCGCATGGCCTCGTCCTCGCCGACGGGGGTGCCGTCCGCGAGCCAGGTGTAGCCGACGGTACGGCGGAATCCGGCGGCGAGCGTCAGTCCGGCCCGGTCGCGGTCCCACCAGAGCGCGACGACCGGCCAGGTGGCGGCCGAGACGGCGAGGGCGGTGGCCCAGCCGGTGACGACCTGCTCGACGGGCTCCCCGCCGTGCAGCCAGGGCTTCCCCTCCGGCACGAGCACGCTCCAGCCCTCTCCCGCCGGGGCGAGGAGGAGCTGTTCCCGTAGCAGCCGGGCCGGCGGACGGACCGCCGTGGGATCGGCGCGGCAGAGCAGCAGCGCCCCGGCGGGGTTCGGTCCGGATGTCGCGTTCATGCGCCCTACGCTAGGCCAATTTGTCCGTGTACGGCGGTGATTGCCCCCACCCTGTCAGGGGAGAGTCAGGGTTGACTTCACTTCGCCGCGATATATCGTGTCTAGCGAGATACGCGATATGTTGCGTTGCCGAACGGGAGGTCAGCACCATGACAGAGTGGTCCGTCAGCGAGCCGACGAAGCTGACACCGGCTGAGCCCGTGACCCGGCTGCGGGTCCGCATCGTCAACGGCACGGTGAACGTGGTGGGGACCGACGAGAGTTCCGCCCGGGTGGAGATCTCCGAGATCGAGGGCCCGCCGCTGATCGTGTCGCAGGACGGCTCCACCCTGACCGTGAGCTACGAGGACCTGCAGTGGAAGAGCGTCCTCAAGTGGCTCGACCGCAAGGAGTACCGCCGCCGGGCCGTCGTCTCCGTCGCCGTCCCCGCGGGCGTCGACGTCGAGGTGGGAGTGGTCGGAGCCGAGGCCGTGGTGACCGGGATCAAGGGGCGTACGGAGGTGCGCGGCGTCACCGGCGGCACCACCCTCCTCCGGCTCTCCGGCCCGGTCCGCGCCGAGACGGTCTCGGGCAGCCTGGAGGCCCAGTCGGTGACCGGCGCCCTGCGGTTCAGCTCCGTGACCGGTGACGTGACGGTGATCGAGGGCGCGGGCGCCTCCGTGAAGGCCGAGACGGTCAGCGGTGACATGGTCATCGACCTCGACCCTGCCGAGCTCGACGGGCCGCCCGCCGACATCCGGCTCTCCAGCGTCTCCGGCGAGGTCGCCATCCGGCTCCCCCACCCCGCCGACGCGCAGGTGGAGGCGAGCACCACCAGCGGCTCCGTGTCGAACGCCTTCGAGGATCTGCGGGTGAGCGGCCAGTGGGGCGCCAAGTCCGTGACCGGCACCCTCGGTTCCGGCCGGGGCACCCTCAAGGCGACCACCGTCTCCGGCTCCATCGCCCTGCTCCGCCGCCCCGAGCCGGACGAGGACACCGGCTCGACCCCCTCCGCCACCCCCACCGCGTCCGGAAAGGTGCTCTGACATGCCGCCCGTCTTCGCGCACGGCCGCCTCCGCCTGTATCTGCTCAAGCTGCTTGACGAGGCCCCGCGCCACGGCTACGAGGTGATCCGCCTCCTGGAGGAGCGCTTCCAGGGGCTGTACGCACCCTCGGCCGGCACGGTCTACCCGCGACTGGCCAAACTGGAGGCCGAGGGCCTCGTCACCCACGCCAGCGAGGGTGGCCGGAAGGTCTACTCGATCACCGACGCGGGCCGCGCCGAACTGGCCGGGCGCGCGGACGAACTGGACGACCTGGAGCGCGAGATCCGCGAGTCGGTCTCGGAGCTCGCCGCGGAGATCCGCGACGACGTGCGCGGGGCGGCCGGCCGGGTGCGCAGCGAGATGCGCGCGGAGGCGGGGCGGACCCGCGCCTCGGAGTCCTCCTCGTTCGCCGACGCCAAGGAGGAGCTGCGCCGGGTCGGCCAGGAGTGGAAGGAGCAGGCCCGGCAGGCCCGCGCCGAGGCGAAGTCGGCCCGCCACCGGGCGAACGAGTTCCAGCGGGTCGCCCAGCAGGTGCAGGACGAGGTGCAGGACCGCTTCTCGCGGGGCGACTGGCCGAAGGGCGTCTGGGAGGGCCTCTCCGACATCACGGCGCAGCTCGGCGGTCTCGTGGCGGGCACCACCCACCCGAAGGCCGCCGCCGCCCAGGAGTCGCCGTTCGCCAAGGCGCCGGAGTGGGCCCGGGACACGGAGGGCTCCGGTGACCCGGCCCGCGATCTGGACCGCCTGCTCGACCGCTTCCGCGACGAGATCAGGGACGCGGCCCGCGACCACGGAGTGAGCCAGGACCAACTGACCGAGACCCGAGAGCAGTTGTCGGCGGCGGCACTCCACATCACGGGACTGCTGAGGTCCCGGCCGAGAACGTAGAGGGTGGCGGGGGCGGAGGCGCCCGAGCCTCCGCCCCCGCCCGCACCCCCCGGCTACCGCCTCCACCCCCGCCCGCACCCCCGGCTACCGCCGGCGGACCCGGCCGACGGGATAGGCCGACCGGCCGGGCCCGTGCGCTCAGCCCCGGGTGACCGTGACCGTCACCCTCGCTCCCGGGGCCGCGAGGACCCACGCCCTGCCCGGGGACTTGCGGAGGACGAGCGCGCCGCCCCGCGCCGTCACCCGCCAGTCGCCGGGCGGCAGGGAGAGTTCGGTGACCCGGGGGCCGCGGCGCCCGGCGGAGTCGTACGAGAGGCGGTAGACCCCGGCCCCCGGGTCGTACGTGGTGGAGCGGACCGTGCCCGCGACCGCCTCCGCGTACGGCTCGGCGGTCAGCTCCTTGTTGACACGGAAGGCGCCGGCGGCGTCCACCGCGCAGTAGCCGCCGCCGTAGCACCACGCCCACCCCGCCCAGCCGGAGCTGTAGCGGCCGAGGGAGGCCATGGCCTCACGGTAGAAGCGGTTCATGTTCGGCAGGGAGTTGTTGAGCGGACCCCACTCCCCCACCACCACGGGGACCTTGTACTCCTTGGGGTACAGAGTGACGGCCTCCTCGTAGTTCTCGAGCCAGCGGGCGGCGGGGTCGTAGTCGGTGCCCGCCTCCATGCCGGAGTTGTAGAAGTGGGGGGCGTAGACGATCTTCGGGTCGTCGATCCGGCCGAGTCCGGTGGGCACGCCCTCGCCGACGATCGGGGTCGGTTCGACGAAGATCCAGTGGGACCGGTCGACCGAACGGACCGCGTCCGCGATCCGGTTGTACATCGGGGTGAGCTGGTCGCGTTCGATGCGCCGGGCGGCCGTCGCGAGGTCCTCGCCCTCCCGCAGCTCGCCCATCGGCTCGTTGATCAGGTCGTAGCCGATGACGGCCGGGTGGTCCTTGAAGCGGTCGGCGAGCACCCGCCACATCCGGGCCTGGGCGCGCTGCAGGTCCTCGTCCTCGTAGAGATGGGTGAAGGCCCGCTGGACGGCGGGCTCGAAGTACTGGGAGAACCAGTCGTCCGGGTTGGGGGTGAAGGGCAGCCCGTCGGTCCTGGTCGCCCACGCGGGTATGCCCCGGCTGCCGAACGCGGGCCCGAAGACGTCCTGGTGGGCGTCGATGAGGACCTTGACGTCGTACTTCTCGGCCCAGTCCAGGACGCGCCCGATCTTCCGCAGATAGCCCTGGCTGTACTGGCCCGGCCGGGGCTCCAGGTCGTCCCAGAGGACGACGAGGCGGGCGAGGTTGAAGCCCTTCGCCCGCATGTCGCGGATGTGCTTCTCGGTGATCCCGGAGAGGGCGGCGTCGCCGCTGTTCGTCTTGTCGGTGAGGTTCCAGCCGCGCAGGGTGAGGGTGCGGCCGTACTCGTCGGTGATGACGGGGATCGTGTCGCCGCCGGCCTCCGCACGGGCGGCGGCGGTCGGGGCGAGCAGCGAGGCGGCGAGGGCGCCGGCCACGAGGGTGGTTCGCAACAAGGGAGGGCCTCCAGCACGATGAAGTGAGCGTTGTTCACGTTTTCGCGGTGGGGGAGATCCCATCAGTTCTACTGACGAGTCATCAAGACGTCGTCAGCACGATCTTTCCGAAGAGTTCACCGGAGGCCATCTTCTGGAAGCCCTCGCGGGCCCGGTCCAGCGGCAGCACCTCGTCGACGACCGGCCGTACGCCCGTCGTCGCGCAGAAGGAGAGCAGGTCCTCCAGCTCGTCCTTGGAGCCCATGGTCGAGCCGACGACCTTCAGCTCCAGGAAGAAGATCCGGGTCAGCTCGGCGTGGGCGGGCCGGTCGCCGCTCGTGGCGCCCGAGATGACGAGCGTGCCGCCCGGCCGCAGCGACTTGACCGAGTGCGACCAGGTGGCGGCGCCGACGGTCTCGATGACCGCGTCGACCCGCTGCGGGAGCCGGGCGCCGGGCTCGTACGCCTCGACGGCGCCGAGTTCGACCGCCCGCTTGCGCTTGGCCTCGTCCCGGCTGGTGGCGAAGACCCGCAGGCCGGCGGCCTTGCCGAGGGCGATGGCCGCGGTGGCGACGCCACCGCCCGCGCCCTGCACGAGCACCGAGTCGCCCGGGCGCACACCGGCGTTGGTGAAGAGCATGCGGTACGCGGTCAGCCAGGCGGTGGGCAGACAGGCGGCCTCCTCGAAGGAGAGCTCCTTCGGCTTGGGCAGCACGTTCCAGCGGGGCACGGTCACCCGCTCGGCGAAGGTGCCCTGGTAGCGCTCGGTGAGGATGGAGCGGGGCTCGTCGGGTCCGACGCCGTGGCCCGTCTGGCCGATCACGGAGTGCAGGACGACCTCGTTGCCGTCCTCGTCGATACCGGCCGCGTCGCAGCCGAGGATCATCGGCAGCTTCTCCTCGGGGAGGCCGACCCCGCGCAGCGACCAGAGGTCGTGGTGGTTGAGCGAGGCGGCCTTGACGGTGACGGTGGTCCAGCCGGGACGTACCTCGGGTTCGGGGCGTTCGCCCAGTTCAAGGCCGTTCAGGGGCTGGTCGCGGTCAATTCGGGCGGCGTAGGCAGCGAACATGGCCCCGACCCTAGGGCGCGGCGGCCGGACGGGGAACCACGCCCCGCTGTGACCCGTGTCGCCTGGACAGCACCGGGCCCTCCCCGTACGCGAAGAGCCCCGCCCGAACACCGGGGACCCGGCCGTACGCGCGGACCGCCGCCCGTACGCGAAAGGCCCGCCCGTACGCGAAAGGCCCCGTCCCGGCGTACGGAACAGGGCCCTTCGAGTCACGTCCGGCGCGTCAGCGGCGGGCGACACCCTCGGCGCGGGCGGCGGCGGCGACCGCGGCCGCGACGGCCGGGGCGACCCGCTCGTCGAACGGCGACGGGATGACGCAGTCGGCGGCGAGCTGGTCGCCGACGACGTCCGCGATGGCGTTGGCCGCGGCGATCTTCATGCCCTCGGTGATCCGGGAGGCCCGGACCTGGAGCGCGCCGGCGAAGATGCCGGGGAACGCGAGGACGTTGTTGATCTGGTTCGGGTAGTCCGAACGCCCGGTCGCCACGACGGCCGCGTACTTGTGCGCGATGTCGGGGTGGACCTCGGGGTTCGGGTTGGCCATGGCGAACACGAAGGCGTTCGGAGCCATGGACGCGACGGCCGCCTCGGGGACCGTGCCGCCGGAGACGCCGATGAAGACGTCGGCGCCGGCGAGGGCGGTCTCCAGGGAGCCGCTGAGGCCCGCCTTGTTGGTGAGCCCGGCGATCTCGCGCTTGACGTCCGTGAGGTCGTCCCGGTCGCTGCTGACGATTCCCTTGCGGTCGGCGACGGCCACGTCACCGAGGCCGGCCTCCAGCAGGAACTTGGCGATGGCGACACCGGCCGCACCGGCGCCGGAGATGACCGCGCGCAGGTCGCCGAGGGTCCGCCCGGTCAGCTTCGCCGCGTTACGGAGGGCGGCGAGGGTGACGATGGCGGTGCCGTGCTGGTCGTCGTGGAAGACGGGGATGTCCAGGCGCTCCTGGAGCTTGCGCTCGATCTCGAAGCACCGCGGGGCCGAGATGTCCTCCAGGTTCACGCCGCCGAAGGACGGGGCGAGCCGGACGACGGTGTCGACGATCTCGTCGGTGTCAGTGGTGGCGAGGGCGATCGGGACCGCGTCCACACCGCCGAACTGCTTGAAGAGGATGGCCTTCCCCTCCATGACCGGGAGGGAGGCCTCCGGGCCGATGTCGCCGAGGCCGAGCACGGCCGTTCCGTCGGTCACGACGGCGACGACCTGGGACTTCCAGGTGTAGTCGTTGACCAGGTCGGGCTGCTCGGCGATCGCGGTGCACACCTTGGCGACGCCGGGCGTGTACGCGAGGGACAGGTCGTCCTTGTCCCGGAGGGGGACGGTGGCCTGGATGGCCATCTTGCCGCCCCGGTGGAGGGCGAAGACAGGATCGAAGGGCTCCTCGGGAGCCCCTTCCGTACTGTCATTGCGAGGATTGACGATCTCCGCTGCCATTGGGTTGACCCCTTAAGTCTGCTTCGTCTGAGGGTTGGCCGCTCCTGGTGTGGAGCGGTGGGCGGGTCCCGCAGCCGCCGTGTCTGGCAGCCGCGCGGGCGCGCCGCACAACGCGCCCTGAGCCCCGGATGAGGGGTGTAAGGATCCTTCTTACCGGACGGACGGCACCGCAGACGAGTCCGTATCCACTCGGTGACACGACTCATACCGAGCGCATCCGGACACGGACGGAGAACGACACGTCACCCGATGTCCCGATAGATGGTTTCCGCACCCGATTGGCGGCCTTCGGCTCGTCCGAATGGCGAGACAAGCAGGAAATCCTTCGGCGGCGTGGAAGGTATTCCGTAGAAGGTCCGGCCTTGATGTACCGGCCTGTCGGTATTCGGCCATCACCCGTTACCCGATTTTGACATCCTTGGCCGTCGGTTTGAGGCGGTCCGAATGGCAAGATGCCGTAATCACACGAGGTCACGACACTCGAAGACGCGTACGTGACCCACCTGGCATCTCCCTCACACGCCGGAGGAACCCGATCATGACCGCACGCACCACGCGCTGTACGACCGCCAAGACCCGCACGTCCCGTCTTGCCGCGGTCGCCGCCATCGCGGTCGCCGGCTCCGTCCTGCTGACCGCCTGCGGCGACCAGACCGACAGCGGATCGACGAGCCCGACGAAGGGGGGCGGCTCCGCCTCCACGAACGCGGCCCCGCTCTTCTCGAAGCTCCCCGCCGACATCCAGAAGGCCGGTGTCATCAAGGTCGGCACCGACGCCTCGTACGCGCCGATGGAGTTCACCGAGGGCGGCAAGATCGTCGGTGTCGACCCCGACATCGCACAGGCCCTGAGCAAGCAGCTCGGTGTCGAGTTCCAGTTCACCTCGGGCACCTTCGACGGCCTGATCACCTCGATCTACACCGGCCGCCAGCAGCTGATCATGTCCTCGATGACGGACAACAAGAAGCGGCAGGAGGGGCTGGACGACAACGGCAAGAAGATCGGCAAGGGCATCGACTTCGTCGACTACTTCAGCTCCGGTGTCTCCCTGCTGGTCAAGAAGGGCAACCCGCAGGGCATCAACTCCCTCGACGACCTGTGCGGCAAGACCGTCGCCGTCCAGCGCGGCACGATCTACGAGGACACCTTCAAGGCCCAGGCCACGAAGTGCGGCGACAAGAAGCTGACGATCCAGGCCTTCGACACCGACGCCGAGGCCCAGACCCGCGTCAAGGCCGGCGGCGCCGTGGCCGACCTGAACGACTACCCGGTGGCCGCGTACATCGCGAAGACCTCGGGCGGCGGCAACGACTTCGAGGTCGTCGGCAGCCAGAGCGACGTCGGCCTCTTCGGCATCGGCGTCTCGAAGGACAACACCCAGCTGCGCGACGCGGTCAAGGAAGCGCTCGACGCGATCATCAAGGACGGCACCTACGCCGAGGCCCTGAAGAAGTGGAACGTCGAGGACAGCGCCGTCAAGTCGGCCACCGTCAACGCCGGCAAGTGACCTCCCCGCTCCACTGAAGGGCAGTCGTCATGACTGACAAGATCAGCAAGGACCCGGCCGCCGCTCCGGCCGGGCCCGGCGCCTCGGGCACCCCGTACGAGGCCATCAAGGCGATCCCCGTGCGCCACTACGGCCGCTGGGTCAGTGCCGTGGTGGTCGTCGTACTCCTCGGATGGCTCATCTACGCCTTCTCCCAGGGCGATGTCATCTGGGCCACGGTGTGGGACAAGGTGTTCGACCCGTCGGTCATCAGCGGCCTGTGGAACACGATCATCATCAGCGTCGCGTCCATGGCCCTGGGCCTGGCCCTCGGCATCCTCTTCGCGGTGATGCGACTCTCCAAGAACCCGGTGACGGGTGCGGTCGCATGGCTCTACATCTGGTTCTTCCGCGGTACCCCGGTGTACGTCCAGCTGCTGGTGTGGTTCAACCTGTCGCTGATCTTCCACTACATCAACCTGGGGCCGATCTACAAGAACGAGACCGTGGACGTCATGACGCCGTTCATGGTGGCGCTGCTCGGCCTCGGCCTCAACGAGGGCGCCTACATGGCGGAGATCGTCCGCGCCGGCATCCAGTCGGTCGACGAGGGCCAGACCGAGGCGGCGCACGCGCTCGGCATGTCCCAGACGAAGACCATGGGCCGCATCGTCCTTCCGCAGGCCATGCGGGTGATCGTGCCGCCGACGGGCAACGAGTTCATCAACATGCTGAAGACCTCGTCCCTGGTCTCGGCCGTGCAGTACACCGAGTTGCTGCGGGCCTCCTCGAACATCGGCAACACGGCGGGTGCCGTGATGGAGATGCTCTTCGTCGCCTCCATCTGGTACCTCGCGCTGACCAGCGTGTTCAGCGTCGGCCAGTACTACCTGGAGCGCCGTTTCGCCCGCGGTTCGACCCGTAACCTGCCGCCCACCCCGCTGCAGCGCATCAAGGCGAACCTGACCACGTTCAAGCGTTCCCCGGAGGCAGCGGCATGACCGGCCAGCCCATGGTCAAGGCGGAGGGCGTCCACAAGTCGTACGGCGCGGCCCACATCCTCCGTGGCATCGACCTCGAAGTGCAGAACGGCGAGGTCTTCTGCCTCGTCGGCCCGTCCGGCTCCGGCAAGTCGACCTTCCTGCGCTGCATCAACCACCTGGAGCGGGTGGACGGCGGCCGGCTCTCGGTCGACGGCCGGCTGGTCGGCTACCGGGAGAAGGCCGGCAAGCTCTACGAGCTGAAGGACAGCGAGGTCGCGGTCCAGCGCCGGGACATCGGCATGGTCTTCCAGCGCTTCAACCTCTTCCCGCACATGACGGCCCTGGGCAATGTCATGGAGGCCCCCATCCAGGTGAAGGGCGAGTCCAGGGCGGTGGCACGCGAGCGTGCCGAGCGCCTGCTCGACCGGGTCGGCCTGCGGGACAAGATGGGGAACTACCCGTCGCAGCTCTCCGGCGGCCAGCAGCAGCGCGTCGCCATCGCCCGCGCGCTGGCGATGGAGCCGAAGCTGATGCTCTTCGACGAGCCGACCTCGGCGCTCGACCCGGAGCTGGTGGGTGACGTCCTCGACGTCATGCGGGACCTCGCCGAGTCGGGCATGACGATGATCGTCGTCACGCACGAGATGGGCTTCGCCCGTGAGGTCGGCGACTCGCTGGTCTTCATGGACGGCGGCGTGGTCGTCGAGTCGGGCAACCCGCGGGACGTCCTGGGCAACCCGCAGCACGACCGGACGAAGGCGTTCCTGTCGAAGGTGCTGTAGGGCGCCGGACGAAGGCGCCGTAGGGCGTACGAAAGAGGAAGGGGCGGTACGGGATTCCCGTACCGCCCCTTCCCGCGTCCCCGGCGCTACTTCACGGCGAGGAGCAGCGTGTCGGAGGGCGAGGCCCAGACCGGCCGGGCCTCGCCGAAGCCGGCGGCGAGGAGGGTGTCGGCGTGCCAGCGCGGCGAGGGCATGTCGCCGTCGGCGTGCTCGCCGTAGATCTCGAAGCGGCGGGCGGTGGGCTCGGCGAGGACGGGGTCCTGGGCGGCGACGGCCCACCACTCGGCCCAGTCGAGGGCGCCGCCGGCCTTCGCGCGGTCCATGACGGCGTGGCGCTGGGCGCGCTCGGCGGCGTTGATGCGGGGGGTGGTGCCGTCGATCATGTGGTCGGCGTTCATGAAGACGCCGCCGTCGCGGACGAGGCCGGCGACCTGCCCGTAGAGCGCGGTCAGGGGTTCGCTGTGGAGCCAGTGGAGCGCGGTGGCGGTGAGGACGGCGTCGTACGAGTCGTGGGGCAGCCGGGCGGCCCACGACGGGTCCTTGAGGTCGGCGGTCACGAAGGTGACGCGCTCGTCGCCGGCGAAGTACCCCTCGGCGATGGCGAGGAGGGCGGGGTCGAGGTCGACACCGGTACTGGTCGCATCCGGGAACCTCTTGAGGAGCCGATCCGTGATACTTCCCGTACCGCACGCGAGGTCGAGGACGCGGGGCTTCGGCCCCACGAGGGCCTCGACCATGTCGAGCATCACGCGGAACCGCTCTTCACGGTCCGGCATGTACCACTCCTGCTGACGGTCCCAGCTCTGCTGCCAGCCCGCCCAGTCGGTTCCGGTCATCGCCGTTCCTCCCCGCCTTCGTAATACCCTCTAAGGGGAAACAGCCGTTACCCCTTTCGACCGAGACACTAGCCCGCCGGAGTAAGGACTACAAGTGGAACTGGCCTATTACTCGGATTACGCCGTGCGTCTGGTCAACACCGAGGAGCCGGCCCGCAACAAGGACGCCCTGACCTCCGTCGAGGTGATCCGCGAACTCTTCGGCCCCGCCACCCAGATGGCGCGCCGGGCCACCGACTCCGACGTGACCCGTTTCCGCGCGGTACGCACCCGGCTGCGGGCGATCTTCACCGCGGCCGACGAGGGCGACCACACGGGCGCCGTGGACCTGCTGAACTCACTCCTCCTGGAGTTCCCCGTCAGCCCCCAGATCTCCGGCCACGACACCCTCGACGAGGACGGCCGCCCCCGGTGGCACATGCACCTCGCCGACCACCCCTCGAACGCGACCGCGGGCTACGCGGCCATCGCGGCGATGGGGCTCGCCTTCCACCTGACGGAGTTCGGCGCCGACCGGCTCGGCCTCTGCCAGGCCCCGCCCTGCCGCAACGCCTACCTCGACACCTCCACCAACCGCTCCCGCCGCTACTGCTCGGACCGCTGCGCGACCCGCGCGAACGTGGCCGCCTACCGCGCCCGCAAGCGCCAGGAGGCCGAGCGGCCGGACCCCACCGGCCTGACCGCGGAGAACAGCCAGGAGAGCGTCACCCCCCAGGACCGCTGACGCCCCGGCGTCAGCGGCCGGTAGCGCGCCCGCACCCGCCCGAGAACCAGCTCGGGCGGTACGGCCCCGAAGACGCGGCTGTCCCCCTCGGCGTCCGGGTTGTCCCCCAGTACCCACCAGCCGCCGTCGCGTCGCTCGATCAGCCGCTTCACGATGAGGAGATCCTGCTGGAGCGGATGCCGCAGCACGGCCACGCACCCCGGCCGCAGCCGGCTGCCGTACCGCACGAGCAGCTGGTCGCCGTGGAGCAGCGTCGGCACCATCGACACCCCCGTCACCTCGGCGATCCCGAACGGAGCCCCGGCCTCCGCCACCTGCTCCCGCCCCGATTCCCTCATCCGGCACCTCCCGCTCCGCCCGTGCGCGCGCTCGTCCACTCGTACACGAGTCCCATGGTGACCCTGGACTTTTGACCTAAGCCCCAGGGGGCGCCCGCGAAAACGCCCTTCTCACCGAGTAATGTCCCACCTGAGAAGACGATCACGAGGAAGGACGGCTCAATGCTCTCCCGCCTGTTTGCCCCCAAGGTGAAGGTCAGCGCCCACTGCGACCTCCCGTGCGGCGTGTACGACCCGGCCCAGGCCCGCATCGAGGCCGAGTCGGTCAAGGCTGTCCAGGAGAAGTACCAGGCGAACGAGGACGCGCACTTCCGCGCCCGCGCCACGGTCATCAAGGAGCAGCGCGCGGAGCTCGCGAAGCACCACGTGTCGGTGCTCTGGAGCGACTACTTCAAGGCCCCGCACTTCGAGAAGTACCCCGAGCTCAACCAGCTGGTCAACGACACCCTGAAGGCCCTCTCGGCCGCGAAGGCGTCGACGGACCCGAAGACGGGCGAGAAGGCGCTGGAACTCATCGCCGAGATCGACCGCATCTTCTGGGAGACGAAGAAGGCCTGATCTCTGGTTAGGCGTTCTGACCTGCGGTTTCGCGGGCCATGTCGCCTACCTGTCCGCACCCGGTCCGCAGGCCGCCGAGCACGGCGTCCATGACGGCCCGGGTGCGGTCTTCTTCCCCGGGCCACAGGTGCGCGTAGATCCGCAGCGTGATGACGGCGGACGCGTGCCCGAGGACGAGCTGCACCTGCTTGACGCTCGCGCCGCCGGCGATGAGCGCGGAGGCGTAGAAGTGCCGCAGGTCGTGGGTGACGATGTGGGGCAGCTCGACGGCCTTACGGCCTTCCCGCTCGGCGGCCCCACTCTCAGCCGCCTGGAGCGCCTTGCGAGCCCCGTTCCACTCGGTCTTCCACCGCCGGTAATTGAGCGGCTCACCCTCCTCCATGGTGAACAGCCACTCCTTGGAGGGCCGTGCGGCGAGATGCGCGAGGAGCGCGTCGGTGACGACCTCGCCGACCGGGACCGTACGCCGGGACTTGGCGGTCTTCGGCGGGCCGATCTTGCCGGACTGAAGCCGCTGCCGGTCGACCCGGATGGTGCCGGCCTTGAAGTCGACGTCCGACACCTTGAGGCCGAGCAGTTCACCGATGCGCAGCCCTGATCCGGCGAGGGTGACGATCGCCGCGCGGATGTACGGCGGCATCGCCCCCGCCATCGCCTCGACCTGGGCGACCGTGGGCGGAGTGACCTCCTCGTCCGGCATGGCCGGGAGGGTGATCCGGCGGCACGGGCTGGAGGCGATGACCTTGTCGTCCACGGCCG
The DNA here is from genome assembly GCF_036634195.1 of Streptomyces sp. P9-A4. Lineage (NCBI taxonomy): Bacteria > Bacillati > Actinomycetota > Actinomycetes > Kitasatosporales > Streptomycetaceae > Streptomyces > Streptomyces sp. P9-A4. The sequence continues at coordinate 5,111,069 of NZ_JAZIFY010000001.1, read as the reverse complement.
CCGTCATGACGCGCACAAGGACGTCGTAGACGTTCCGCACGCTGCCGGGGCCGAGCTGGTCGGAGAGGTGCTTGAAGAGCACCTGGATGTCGTTGCGGCGTATCGCCGCCATGGATCGGGCGCCCAGTGCCGGTACGAGGTGGAGCCGCAGCGCGTTGTCGGTGATGCGCTCGCCCGCCTCGCTGGCGATGAGCGAGCCTTCCCACTTCTCGGCGTACTTCTCGAACGTGATCCGGCCAGCGCGCGGGTCGACGTACTGGCCGGTGACCATGCTCGCTGTGACCTCGTCGAGCCAGCGCTGGGCGTCAAGCTTCCGCTCGAAGTGGCGGGCGTGCTCCTTGCCGTCGAGGTCCGGTAGCGGGCCCGCCATTTACCGTTGGGGCGCTTCTGGATGTTGGCCAAGTGGCCTCTCCTTCATGTCGGTTGTCAGTAGTGACCACCGTCCTCGATGTCACTGCTGAGCGTGCGAGCGTCCCGCTCGTCGCCCATGAGGCGGAGGCACTGCTCGTGGATGGCCCGCGAGCTGTCGGGATGGGCCTTGATGTGGTCGGAGATGGCGACCACGGCGTGATGCAGGCGGCCGCAACCGGAACCCGGACCGAGGTTCCGGTCAACCCGGACCAGGAATCCGGACCGACGGAAAACGCGCAGCTCAGCGGCCTGACGGACCGGACCGAGAACCCGGACCATGCACCCGGTCCGGAAGCCGAGGACCGGGCGGAGAGTTCCGGTCGGTCGGCCGGCGAACCCGAACCGTCGGTCCGGGTTGCCCACGGTGCTGCGGGGACGGTCCACGAACCCGGACCAGGGACTGGGGACCGCGAGCGCGCCATCACCCTCGCCGACTCCTGGCCCAGGCCGCCTCCGAACGCGAACTGGACACCGCAGAGCACCCGGCCCAGGTCCTGATCTGGCCCATCAGCGCCGAGCCCGTCCGACAGGCAGCAACCTCACCTCGGCGAAACTCACTCGGGGTCCAGGCTGCGACGACCTCCACGACCATGGCCACTCACGCACGTCGAGTCCATCGCTGATCTCGCAACGGCTGAGGTAGGGGCCTGCAGCTTGCCTGGTGGCCACCGAGGATGATGCAGGGATGACTGACCAGCCTTCCCCTGCGGTTTCGGCGACCTCAGCACGGGCGTTCGATGTGGAGCGAGTGCCCGCGCTCGTCGGCGGCTCGGTGACAGCAGGACGCCACACGGTGGGGCTCGCTGAAGTAGCCATGGGCCCGGGCGGCATGGTGATCATCTTGGACGCCCACGACGCTCGCGACAGGAGTGGTGTGTGGAACGCTGAGGAGATCCGTCTGATCGGGCCTGCCCCTGAGGCGATCACAGAGCGACTGATGGGTTCACCCTGGGACGGGGATGGCCGCTTGTTGCCGATCCACATCGCGGTCCGCACAGGAGGAGAGGTCTTGCACCTTGACACCGCCCAAGTGAGCCAGGTCGGCACATCCGACGGCGTGCTCAGCGACTGCGAGCTACTCCTCGACACACCCTTGAGCAGGGACCTCCTCGACCGGGTGCGGCCACGATCGTCGCCGACCGCCCTACCAGGTCTGGGGTGGCTCGGGTCTGTGAACGGTGATCGGGCGACAGCGCTCGATCAGTTCCTGACCGGCTGGTATCCAAGCACAGGCGACACTGAATTGGCTTTCTCCTCCTCGGCATCACGCCTGCCGGATGGACTGAAGCAGCTGTACCGCATCTCTACGCGGCGGCCGAGTGTGCTGGACGTCCAGAACAGGATCCTGCCGGAGTCGCACCTGCACAGCGACCCACTTGGAGAGACGCTTGTCTTCGGCGTCGAGAACCAGGGTGGGTTCTTCTGGTCACTGCTGTGGACGATGGAGGAAGCCGAGCCTGATCCGACCGTCTGGTTTCGCGTATTCGACGAGGAACCGATCGCCGAGCAGGAACCTCTCAGCGGGTTCCTGATTCAGTTCTCCCTCTTCGAGGCTTCCATGGGGGCCGACTACTTGGCCCTGCCCCGCAAGCTCACGGCAGGGCAGGTCGAGCAATTCACTCAAGCACTGCGCCCTGTGCCCCTGCGCCCCTTCTGGCCGTGGGCCCCCACCCACTTCTACGTAGCTCCTGGCCTCGTCGTACATGTCAGCAGCGAGGACGGCCATGAATTCGATGTCTGGGCTGGGGCGACCCATCGCAGCGCTCTGGACCAACTGGCAGATCTCCCTGTCGACTGGATTCGCTTCGACGGGTGACTGGCACAAGACCAGCGCCATGGCACGCCATTCTCCATGGCCGCCCGACCGCTACTCCATCGCGATAGGGAGCCTGAGCGTGCCTCCGACGACGGTCAGCATCTGACCGAGCAGGTGCAGTGCTCGTGCGCGCGTGGGTGCTCTGCGTGCGGTGCCCGTCCAATAGACGTCCGTAAGCGTCTCGACTGCAGTAAGGGTGTGTTGGTCGTCGCCGGCGGCCACCACGAGGGCGAATCGCACGTAGTCACCGATGTCGGTGCCTTGAGGGTGCTGCACAGTGAAGCCCTCAAGCCGTGGGGTCAGTGCGGGCAGTGTGCGGACCGTTGGAAAGACGACGGCGATGCCTGCCAGCGCCAGACGGACTGCGGGGCATTCAATCGCCCACCGGGCAAGCAGGTCCGGGATGCAGGATCGGACGGCGTCACGGGCCCTGCCCTCGTTTTCAGGATCGGCATGTGGCGGGACGTCCGGCCAGCACTGGGCGAGGTGGCGGTCTGTGACCGTGGCGATCTCGAACAGCAGAACCACGGTCTGGAAGCGGAGCTGGGGAGGTACTCGGTCGTCGACGGACAAGGCTGCGAGCAATGCGACACCCTCTGCGGTGTCCGGATGGCAGGTGTCCTGATGAAGGATCGCGTTGTAGAAGTCGCCCAGGAAGAAACTGTCGCTGTCCCAGTGCGGATCCGCCAGGGGCTCAAGCAACATCGCTGCCTGCGGCGGCAGCGGACCTGAGAGACGGTCGGCGATGACGTCGCGAAAAGTCCGCCGGATCGGCGGGCCGAATACTCGACCGATCCGCCAAGCCTCGCGAAGGTCGGTCCCGGGTACCTCATCCCGCAAATCCTCGGGGGTGGCCTGCATGCTCATGATCGACGGAGCCTACTGCCCCTGGTCAGGGCCCGACCCACGCACTAGCGAGGACTCGAACCGAGGAGGCAGGTGTCCGTTAGCCTCAGGCCGACGTGCCGGGGCAGGATCGGCCAGAGTACTGGGGTGGGATCGCGTGCAGTTTTGGAAGAAGGCCAAGCAGGCGGGAGCCAGCGGGAGTCCGAGATTGCGATAGCCGCGTCTGCTACTCCCCCGCACGGGGCAGCAGACACCTTCTCCGAGGCGCTGGTTCGCGCTCTGGTGACATCGCTCGCCGACGGCACGACCGCTACCGCAGACGGACTGCGCGGGCTGTCAGCCGACCAGCTCGACGAGATCGAACGGGACCAGCCCGCTCCGCTGGCTGCGGCCTATGCCTGCTTCCTCCGCCTCGTCGGTGGCGGTGCCGGCCACTTCTTTCAAGGCAGTGACGTCTTCTACCCCCACGTCATCGGCCTTCGGGAAGCAGCGGACGAACTGCTGAGAGAGAACCAAGAGCCCTTTCACCTGCGCAGCTCCGATCGCGTGATCTTCATGCACCAGGGCTACCAATTCGAGTTCCTGCGCGGCGAAGGGCCCGATCCAGAGGTGTGGACCTACTCCGAGGGTGACGCCGAACCTTCTCGGGTCTACATCCGCTTCACGGACTGGTTGGAAGCGAACGTCCGTCAGCAAAGGGAAGCGTGGGCCCGCCTGGTTCCCTGGTACGAAGCCGAACAGCAGAAGCCCTCGGACGAGCGCCGCATGTACTTCTACCGCCACCATCCCGATGGCAGTGTGACCGACGAGCTGTAGCGACTCGCCCCGTCACCGGCTGCAGACGAGGATGCCTCCCACGCATGTGATCTCGTACGCGCCATGGCGGACGATGTGATCGGCGACGAGGGTGTGGGCACGGTCGATGGTCGCGTCGAAGGGCACGTCGTGCTGGTCTGCCCAGGCGCGGTACGAGGCCATGTGGGCAATGACGGGCTCGGGGTCGCGGACGGTGATGGTCCCCGGCAGTTCGACGACCTCCACGCGGCTGAACTCCTCGCCGAGGAAGGCCGGGGCCTTCTCCAGGGAGAAGCGGGCACTGAGCGAGATCCGGGCCGGACCACGATCGATGCCAAGAACGTCGCCAGCAGCCCGCTGCCACAGCTCGTCGAGTTCGGCCTTGTCTCGGTCACTGTTGGTGGAGGCGACCACCACCCCGCTGCGGGCGACGACACGGGCCAGCTCCCTGACCGCCTGAGGAATGTCGGGCACGTGGTACAGCATGTGGAGCGCGAGAGCCGCGTCGACGCTGCCCGCCGCCAGCGGAAGCCTCGTCGCGTCCGCCACGGCGACCGGGCCCGGGACGCCGACAAGGATTCCGGGCGCGATGTCGAGGCCGAGCAGGGACAGGTCCGGGCGGTCCTGACGGAGCCGCTGGATGAACTTGCCGTTGCCGCAGCCGATGTCGACGACTCGCCCGCGTACGCCGCCCAGCCGCTCGGCGACGAGACCCGGCAGGTCGTACCGGGGCGTCTGCCACCGGTAGAGCGACTGCCGGGCGGCCAGGTCCCGGTCTCCGTTGTAGGCGCTGCCCGCCAGGCGGGCCCGGTCGGTGACAGCGGCGTCGTGGGCGGCGGACAAGTCGGTCACGTCGGCAACTCCGAAGGATGGGCGGCAGGCAGGGACGCACGGACGACCGTGTGCTGGAGCCGGTCACGCAGTTGCACCGCCTGCGCGGCTCCACCGTACTGCGGCCCTCCCAGCTCCCGCCCGAGAACGGTGAGCCGGCGCACGATACTGGCCGACATGCGCTCCGGTGCGGACTGGAGAACGAAGCCAAGCATCTTCTCCGTGCCGTCCAGGTCGCCCAGGAGCAGGTGCCCGCTGGCGAGGTCGAGGTGCGCGGCGAACAGGTCACCGACCGACTGGTCATCTCCGTCCGCGCTGCGGTAGAGGCGGATCGCCGTCTCCGCGCTGACGATGGCCCGGTGGACGTGCTCCTGCCCGCCTACGGCCAAGAGGGTCGTTCCGGCGTACGCGAACTGCTTGGCCGCGGGGAAGTCGAAGACTCCCAGTACCTCGTCCCCACCCGAGATCGCCTCGCGCGATCGTTCGGCATCCGACAGGGCAGCGAGCGCACCTCCCGAATCGCCGACTATCGCCAACGCCCGCGCCTCCAGACTCGCCAACCGTGCACCGATGCTGCCGCTCGCCCGGTGCCGACGGCCGGCCTGCGCCAGCCGGGCCGCCTGCTCGTACCGCCCGGTCCAGTACGCGATCAACGACTCCACGGCCCGTACCCAGGCCAGCATCCCCTCGTGCCCCGCCGCTTCGGCACAGGCCCGTGCGGTGCGGGCGTGGGTGGCGGCGGAGTCGTAGGCGCCGAGGTCGAGGCACACGTGCGCGGACAGGCCGCAGAGGCGAGAAGCAGAGAGGTAGAGATCGGTGGTCTGCCTTGGATGCTGCCGCCCACGCAGCAGCTCGAACACCCCGTTTCGTAACCGCTTGATCTCGACGTACTGCTCCATCAGCGGGTGGCTGACGTAAATACGGGCGAGCCGGCCAACGTCGGCCTCCAGCTGCTCGACGACGAACTCGTCGGCGTTGCGCTGCGCGATGAACCGGGCAAACTCGGCCGACCGCACCGCGTCCTCAGAGAGCGGGTCTCCAGGGACGTGAGTGCCTTCGGGCGGCAGCACCGGCGGCACGACCTCGACCCCGGCGGCGTCGGCCCCGTCCCGCTGCCCCTTGCTGACGGCAACAGCTTGGTCGAGCACGGCGACATCGACACCGAAGACCTGCGCCAGGTACTTCCGGGCGTAGGGAACGGGAACCCGCGCTTCGCGCTCGTACCGCCCAATCTCTTTGCCGGTCTTCGCGGAACGCCCCTCCAGGGCGTTGTACTCGTCGGCAACCCTCTGCTGGCTCCAGCCGCGCGCGGTGCGCAGCCGGACGAGCAAGGCGCCGATCCCGGTGTCGCCCATGCCGTCCCCCAGGAACACGTGACCTCTGGCCCCCATAGTGGCCCCCGCCTTGGTCCCCGTGCTGGCTCCCGACCCAAATGAGTTAAGTCGCTTTGCTGTTGACCATGGCAAGCAGACTCACCAACAAGGCGACCGACGCCGCCCCGGATCTCCTTCCGGGCACGGGTCGGCACCGCACCATGCTGTTCTCCCGCCGCCGTACCACGCCGCGTACCGCTCGCGACTTCGTCGCCACCACGCTGACCGAATGGGGTGAGACGAGCCGCCTCGACGACATGCGGCTGTGCACCTCGGAGCTCGTCACCAACGCCGTGCTTCACGGGGTGCCCGTGGGCCGGCTGGTCCTGGTACGCGTCGAGTCCCTCGACGAGGAGCTGCGGATCGAGGTCCACGACAGCGGCGAGAACAGGCCGACGCAGCGCGTCCCCGAGGAGTCCGCCGTCGACGGCCGCGGTCTGCTGATCGTCGCCGCGACCGCCGACAGCTGGGGCGTGAAGGAGCGGACGGGCCCGGGAAAGTGCGTCTGGGCCGCATTCGACCGTGCCAACAGCGGGGCCGCGCCGCTGCCGCCCCACACCACCGGCCGCCAGGGAGACACCACGTGACCACACACCCGGTCTCGCCGAATACCGTCCTGGCCAACACCCTCCACCACGCCGAGGACGTCCTGACCCCGCGCATCCTGGCTGCCCCGCCCGAGCGGATCGTGCTGGTCGTCGGCACTCAGATCAACGGCGCCCCGCACATCGGCACCTCGCTCGTGCAGTCCCTGGCCTTCGCCATGGCGGCCCGCCTGCGCGACCGCTTCGGCCTCCCCACTGAGGTCCTCTTCAGCGCCCTCGACAACGCCCCGTACGAGCTGACCGCCGACCCCGCCAGTGGCCACCGCTACCAGCGCGCCTACGCCCAGGCCCTCGGCGAGCAGGCCCTGCACGACCTCGTCACCGCCCTCTACCAGCCCCTCTTCACCGCTCTGTCCAGGCGTCTGGGCATCCCACACCGTATCGAGACGTACACCCAGCAGCAGGCCGGCGAGCACTACCGCCGCACCTGGCTCCGGCTCCTCCCCCGCATCGACGCCGCCCGCTGGTGGCTCGCCCCCTCCACCGGCACCCCGCACCTCCGCGTCCCCTGCCCGCGCCCCGGCTGCGGCTGGGCGGAGAAGCACGCCGAACGCACCCGGGTCCGCCTCACCGGGCCCGAGTCAGCGGTGGTCTCCGCCGTCTGCCTCCACCACGGCCCGTACGAGGTCACCATCACGCCCACCGCCGGCGGCTACCTCGACCTGGCCACCCTCTACCGCAACCTGGTCAAGGAACTCGCCCTGACCAGCCCCCAGGGCACTCTGCACGTCATGGTCAAGGGCGGCGACTGGGTCTTCGGCTCCCACCTCGTCGACGAGGCCCTCCGGGCCGTGGGCCTCATCCGAGCCCAGCTCCCGGCGCGGCTGTTCTGCCCCCAGGTCGTCACCGACACCGGCGCCAAGCTGTCGAAATCCCTCATACGAGAAGGCCGTGCCCCCTTGCCCGAGGGAGCCGCCCCCTGGATGCTCGACACCCGGCAGTGGCCCGGCACCGTCAGCGAGCACGCCGACCAGCTGCTCGCCATGACCGAGACCCTGCTCTCCGACCCCCGCCACTTCTTCCGCTCGTACTCGGCCGCCGAAATCGGCCGCATGATCACCGCACCGTCCCCCAGGAGCGTTCCCTCCCGATGACCGACCGCACCGCCCGCGTCCGCGAGCTCAACCTCTACCGCCAGTACTTCGAGCTAGTCGCCGCGGGCACCAAGACCATCGAGGTGCGGGTCAAGTACCCGCACCTCGCGGACCTCACCGCCGGCGACACCATCCGCTTCCGCATCAAGGGCACGGACAAGACCTGCGACGTCGAGGTCCTCCGGGTCACCGAGTACCCCAACTTCGAGGCCCTCCTCGACGGCGAGGGCCCGTCCCACGTCAACCCGACCGCCACCCGCGACCAACAACTCGCCAACATCCGCACCATCTACGGCCCCGAGAAGGAGGCCCTCGGCGCCCTCGCCATCGAGATTCAGTTGTCGCGAGCCCAGCCCTGAGCGAGACGGCTCGGGCGCAGACGAACGGTCCCGTTGTCAGTGCCGTGCCTCATCATGCTCGGCATGGCAGATTACGCCCTCACCAACCTCGGGCCGCACCGGTTCGAGGAGCTGTCCCAGGCGCTAGCCCTCGAGGTGCTCGGACCGTCCGTAGAGATCTTCGGAGATGGCCCCGATGGTGGTCGCGAAGCCTCGTTTCAGGGCCTGAGTCACTTCCCTGCGCCCGATGCCCCTTGGAGCGGCTATGGCGTTTTGCAGGCAAAATTCCGCAAACGTCCAGAAGGTACCGCGAAGGATGCTGAGTGGCTGATCAACCAGATCAGCTCCGAGCTACGCGCTTGGGCAGATCCGCACTCGAACCGCGTCCGGAATGGACGCATGCCGGAGTACCTACTCATCGCTAGCAATGTCGTGCTCTCCTCGGTTCCAGGCAACGGGGGCATCGACCGTGTCCGAAAGACACTTCAGGAGTGCGCGCAGGCACTCCAACTCCCGCTCAAGGCCATGGAGATCTGGCACTACGACAAGATCTGCCGGCTGTTGGATGCCAGTGAGGGTGTTCGTCACGCCAATGCCGATGCCGTGTTGTCCGGTGACGTGCTGGCGAGACTGTACAACCATGTGCAGCAGATGGACGTCAGCCACCACCCAGCGCCCGGCCTTCAGGTACCCCCCTCCCTCCCAAGAGAACTGCGCCCTCTGTTCGGACGCGAGGAGGAGGTCGACAAGGGACGAAGGCTGCTCGAGAGGCAGGATGGCGACACCCGGTCGACCGTTGTGGTGACCGGACCACCCGGGATCGGCAAGAGCGCTGTCGCACTGCGGATTTCCCGAATCGCCGCAGGTTTCTATCCAGATGGGCAGCATCACATCGACCTCGCCTTGACCACGGGGGGCGGGGACCCCGCAGATCTGGTGCTGGCGCTCCTGCGCACAATGCGACCCGGCGAGACCCTCCCCGAAGGCCGTATGCAGCAACTCGCTGCGCTTCGTATGGCGCTGTTCGACAGCAAGGTCCTGCTGCTTATCGACGACATCGTCTCGGAGGAGGCACTTCTCGAGGTCCTCCAGATGGACGGACCGTTCGCATTGGTGTGCACGAGCCGGGCAAAGCTGAGTGGGCTGAGTGGGCTTGTTGACCTTATCGAGCTCGGCCCCTTGCCCGACCTACATGGTGAAGAGCTGGTCAGGGCGGTTGCCGGGCCCGCTCGGCTAACTGGCGAGCAGGTGTCTGCACTGGCAGAGGCGTGCGCCGGGCATCCCCTCGCCCTGCATGTCGCGGCCGCCCATCTGGCACGCCGCCCCAGAGTGAGCGTCGACCGATTTCTCCAGGACATCACAAGTCCCGACCGGGGCCTGCGAGCCCTGCGGGCGGGCCAGACCGCGCTGGAGCCTGTTCTCGAGCGAAGCTTCGCCGCACTCAGCCCAGAACAGGCAGATCTCTTCACTACCCTCGGGATCCTGCCGCACATGTCCATCACCCCGGACGTGGTTGCTGCCGCCATCACACCTCAGGGCGAACTCACTGACGCCCACGTCGATGCTGCGACGGAGCTACTGGACTCACTGTTCGAGCTCAGTCTCATCGAGCAGATCGACGAGGACCGGTTCGTATTCCACGACATTCTGCACCGCTTCGCCCGTCTGAAAGCGGCCTTGACCACAGCAGAGCGCCGGGAAACAGTCATCAAACAGACCTGCCTCGTGCTTGCTGTTCGAGTGGAGACGGCTACGGCGTCGATCGGCTTCGCTGACAGGGAAGCGAGGGTACCCGCGCAGGACAACGCAAGATCCCTGAAGACGCTGAACGCAGATCGCCCAGGGGCCGTCGCCATGACCGAGCTGGCCATGCAACACCAGATGTGGGACCCGCTCGTCGTTCTCGCCTCGGATCTCACTGCCTCGCTGTGGCATGGCAGCCACTGGAAGGATCTGGGCCGGGTCTATCAGGGCGTGCTCGAAGCCGGCACCCAGTCCGGAAACCGAGAATGGGTAGCGTTGGCTCTGTACAACCTGGGCATGGTGGCTGGCCACGTCGGTGACACACAGCGCGCCGCCGACCTCTATCAGCACAGCGCCGAGACCGCACACGAGGCCGGCAACGTGTACCAGATGCACATGGCGGAACTCGCTTTGGGCTCCTTGCTCATCAATCTCGGGCGTGCTCGGGATGCCATTCCGTTTCTGCGCAACGGGTTGTCGTTCTGGCGAGTCATTGAGGACAACCGCGTGCTCGCCCATGCCCTGGGGAATCTCGGCCAGGCCCACCTAGCGATTGGAAAGTTGCGCCGAGCTGACCAGTACCTCCGCAACAGCAGGAACTTGTCCAGTATCGACAGTCGTACAGAACTGTGGAACCGCGGGGCGCTCGCTGCGCTGATGCGCAGGACAGGCCGCTTGGCTGAGGCCGCCCACGATGCATCCCTCGACATCGAACGGGCACGAGCCGTCGGAAGCCGAGAATGGGAGGCAAGAGCCTTGATGGAACTCGCCGAAATTCCCCTGGAAGAGCGGCCAGCCTCAGCCCCCGTTAACCCCTTGGAGTCCGCGCTGGCCATCTACCAGGACACCGGCGATGTCCAGGGACAGGTTCGGGCTCTTTTTCGGCTCGGCACCCAGGCCGCAGAGCGAGCAGATATCCATCAGGCTGCCGAGTACCTCGGCGAGTGCACCAATCTCGCTGTCGGGATCGGCGACTACGAACACGCGGCTCGGTCACTGGCTTACTTGGGCTCCTACCACGGTGGAATCGGCCATCTCGATGAGGCGGAAACCTACTTCGCTGATGCCCGAGACATGGCCAACCATTTGGGGAACCCACTCGTCATCGCCCAAACCCATCAGAAGAACGCCGAATACCTTTGGCACCGGGGCCGGATCGGCGAGGCCGTCACCTATCTGACGGAAGCAGTTCAGCTATTGGAAGGGACCGAAGAGAAACGCGGCTTGGCCCAAGCCAGGGCTGCGCTTGGAGAAGCGCTTCTCGTCGCGGGCCGATGGCAGGAGGGTGCCCAGGCTTTGGAATCAGTGGTCTCCGTGATGTCGGATGAGGCATCCCCCGCCACGAAGGCGCAGGCATCCCGCGCCCTGGCCGTTCTCTACTCACGCCGGGGCCTCCACAAGGAGGCCATGTCGGCGATCACCAAAGCGCTTGACCAGTGTGAGCAGGCTGGCGATAAGTCAGCAGTCATGCAATGCAGGATGGCCCTGGCCAATGTACAGGCCCGGAACGAGAAGTGGAGCGAGGCACTCGATCAGTACGACAAGGTCGCCGAACTTGCTGCGACACAGAAGGATCTTCATGTGCTCCTTACTGCCCGCAGCATGGCCGCAGTGTGTCGACTTCATGGCCAGGACAGGGAAAAGGCCGTCGCCGAGATCATCAAACTCGTGCCCCTGGCCAAGCAGCTGGGGATGCAGTCACTTGAGGCCGCTCTACATCTCAATCTCGGAGCACATCATGGACACTCCGGTGATCACGAGAAGGCAGTCACTGACTTCTGCAAAGCCCTGGATCTCATCGACCAACTCAAGGATGCCACCTTGCGCGCCCCCTGCCTGCTCAACCTGGCGCGCTCGTACTGGGCACTGAGCGACATCGAGCGAGCCCGCACTCACGCACTCGAAGCCTTCGACCTCCACCAAGAATTGAGCAGTTGGCCAGATGCGGGCGAGGCGCTCGTGCTACTCAGAGGGCTATACCTGGACTCAACACGGGATGATCCCAGAGAGCCCACGATCGACGAGTTGCTGGGCACCAATCGAAGAGTCGACAATCGAACCTTGGAGGCCATCCGCACTCGCCTTCGCGCGACCAGTGAGGGGGCGGTCCCCAAAACCGATCACGAGGCCGGTCACCCCTCCACCGCCATCACCAGCAGGAGAAGGATCAACATCTCGGATGCCGTACGGCAAGCGCTGGCCGAAGTTGACGGCGACCAGCTAACTGCCCACTTCGGGAACTCGCGACAGAAATGCGCGGCTTGCAATCTGTTGATCGACGAGGCCGGGGAGGCCGAACTAATCCTGATGAGCCACCATCAGATGGATCGCCTCATGGTGCGGCTAGCCCACCCTCACTGTGCGACCTCCCAGGTGCTCCAACTGAAGGGCAAGGCACCGAAAGAACCGCAGGTCGTCTTCGAAGCGGAATGCATCCTGTTCGGCGGAGATCGAGCTGGGGTCATTGTGGACTGCTACGGCGGGGTGGGATCCTATGGCCACGGACAAGTCGAGGACCTTGTCCTTGCAAGTTGCCGCGAGGCCGGATTCATCGATCTGCAGAAGCTGCTCGAGGCAGAGAGCGACAAGCCGCTGGACTTCCGTGAAATTCCTACTGTCGAAGGCAGTGGTGCACAGGCTCAACTCGACGACAACTTCCTCTCCATCACGACCCCAGACGGCAAACTCTTCTCCCGAATGCCTCTGAATTTCCTCCCGCGCTGGTACAGGAAGGCGACCGAAGGATCGTTGATCGTCGTAGTGGGCCGGAATCTGCAAGGGATGACTGCCGACGACCCCTCCTACCTGGTGCGTGCGATGGCTCTTGGAAAGACGGTGGGCCTCACCGTCCCCCTGGCCGTGCCGCGGCCCAGCAGAAACCGCCCATGCCCATGCATGATGCGCAAGGGACGCAAGTTCAAGCACTGCTGCGGGCGAAACGCCACCGTGGAATAGCCGCCGCTTGGAGGGCGCTCAGAGCACTTGGGCCCTATCAGTTTCGCAAAACTCCACGGAGCCCGCCCTAACAGCTCCCTGCGAACCCAGGGCGCGCGCGTCAAGGCCCTACGTGACGCGCGCAAAGCCCGCCAGTCCGCACACAGTCCGCAGGACACCCGATCAAGACCGTCGTACCCATCGCCAACCATCAGCAAAAGGCCAGGTCAGCGCCCCACAAGGAAGATCCCCGCAGGTCACCGACCCGGCCCATTACTAGGAGACGAAGAAGGCCTGATCCAGGCCCTCCCCGCCCCCTGCTCGACCCCAGGTCAGAGGGCAAACGAGACGGCCCGCCCGGACATCCCGGAGCGGGCCGTTCGCGTTTCCGGGATCCGATGGGATCTGGCCGCCACTGGGCTGATCTCACCGGCGGCAGACGAGGATCCCGGCAAAGGTAGTGACCTCGTACGCCCCGTGGCGGTCGATGTGCTCGGCCACCAGCGTGCGGGCCCTGTCGATGGTCGCGTCGAACGGGACATCGAGCTGGTCGGACCAGGCTCGGTACGAGGCCATGTGGGCGATGACCGGGTCGGGGTCGCGGACCGTGACGGTCCCCGGCAGTTCGACGACCTCCACGCGGGTGAACTCCTCATCGAGGAAGCCTGGAGCCTTCTCAAGGGAGAAGCGACCGCCGAGCGAGATCCTGGCCGGCCCGCACTCGACGCCGAGGACGTCACCGGCGGCGCGCTGCCAGAGGTCGTCGAGTTCGGCCTTGTCGCCGTCGCTGTTGGTGGAGGCGACCACCAGCCCGTCACGGGACACGACCCGGGCCAGCTCCCTGACCGCCTGAGGAATGTCGGGCACGTGGTACAGCATGTGGAGCGCGAGAGCCGCGTCGACGCTGCCCGCCGCCAGCGGAAGCCTCGTCGCGTCCGCCACGGCGACCGGGCCCGGGACGCCGGCAAGGATTCCGGGCGCGATGTCGAGACCGAGCAGGGACAGGTCCGGGCGGTCCTGACGGAGCCGCTGGATGAACTTGCCGTTGCCGCAGCCGATGTCGACGACTCGCCCGCGTACGTCCACCAGCCGCTCGGCGACGAGGGCGGGCAGGTCGTGCCGGGGCGTCTGCCACCGGTAGAGCGATTGCCGGGCGGCCAGGTCCCGGTCCCCGTTGTAGGCGCTGCCCGCCAGGCGGGCTCGGTCGGTGACTGCGGCGTCGTGGGCGGCGGACAGGTCGGTCACGTCGGCAACTCCGGAGGGTGGGCTGGGGGTACCTCCCACGCCCTTGAGGCAGTGGGGGACGCACGGGCGGCCGTGTGCTGGAGTTGTTCATGCAGGTGCACCGCCTGCGCGGCTCCACCGTACTGCGGCCCTTCCAACTCCCGCCCGAGAAGGGTGAGCCGGGGCACGAGACTGGCCGAGATTCGCTTGGGCGAGGCTGTGAGGACGAATTCCTGGGCTGGGAGCGGGTCGAGGGGATCGACGGCCGACGGCGGGACTTCTGCGTACGGCAGTTGCGGGACTGGAAGGGCGTCGCCGTGGCCGAGGACATGGTGCCGCGAGACATGCGGACGTTCGGCGCTCCGTGCGGCGCCACGCCGACCGCTGCGAGCAGTCCGGCGCGGCGCCGTTTCCCCCGCTGAGCTCGTCGTCCCGGAAGATGTCGCCGCGGCTCCGAGACCGGGCCGGCACGGGTCTCACAGGCGGATGACGACCAGTGCCGTGTCGTCGGTGTTGCCGGCGGGTCCGAGGAGGTCGGCCAGGAGTGCGTCGGCCAGGACCTCGGGGTCGGCCTGCCCGTGGCGGACGAGGCAGTCGGCAAGGCGGGCCAGGCCGGTGTCGATGTCCTCGGTGCGGCGTTCGATCAGGCCGTCGGTGTAGAGGACCAGGGTGGCGCCCTCGGCGAAGGCTGTGGAGGCCTCCGGCCGCGCGACGTGTTCGGGGCGCGCGCCGAGAGGCGGGTCGGTCGCCTGGTCGAGGAAGGTCACGGCGCCGTCGGGGTGGAGCAGCGCGGGTGGTGGATGGCCCGCGCAGCTGTACGTGAGGGTGTGCGTGCCCCAGTCGATGAAGGTCTTCACCACAGTGGTCGACTCGGCACCCTCGACATGGCGGGCATACAGTCCGAGGGCCTCCAGCGCCCGGGCCGGGCCTTCGGCGACACGGGCAGCCGCGCTCAGCGCGCTGCGCAGCTGCCCCATGACGCAGGCCGCTTCCAGGCCGTGGCCGACGACGTCGCCGACAGCGACCGCGATCCGGTCACCCGGCAGGTCGACCAGGTCGAACCAGTCACCGCACACGTTCAGGGTGCCCACAGCGGGCCGGTAGCGGACGGCTGCCCGGTGGTGCCCGACCGGCGTGGGGGCAGGCAGCATCGCCGCCTGCAGGGCCAGGGCGATCTCGCGGTCGCGCACTTGAGCCCGGCGCAGGCGTTCGTTGATTTCCTGCAGTTCACGGGAGCGCGTGAAGAGCTCGGCCTCCAGCACGCGGTCCCGGTTGCTGTCGCTGCCCCTGCGCTCGCGGGCACGGATGAGCTCGGTGACCTCTTCCACCCGGTGGACGATCAGCACGACTCGCCCGTCCGGGCCCGGCACGGGTGCGTTGACCGGGCTCCAGAAGTGCTCCACCCAGTGGCCGGGCCGCTCGGGATCCTCGATGTCATAGCGCAGCAGCGCCATCGTGTCGCGGTCGCCGGTGGCCACGACGCGCAGCATCGACGCCTGGGTCTCCCGCCGGCCGGCCGCGGCCGGGTCGTTGGGGTTCTCGGGGAAGACGTCGAAGATGTAGCGGCCCAGCAGCTGGTCAAGGCTGCGCCCGGCCAACCGGAGGAAGTCCTCGTTGGCGTCGGCGTACACCAGGTCGGGGGTGAGCAGAGCCACCATGCCCGGCAAGGCGTGGAAGACCGCCGCATAGTCGATCTGCGGTTTCCTCATGTGCTGCCCACCTCGGCGCCGACCGTCAGTTTGCTGATGCTCCACGATAAGAGCGACGCTGTCTGGAACCGGGCCAATGCTCCCCGCGGGTCCCTGTGGTCAGAGCTGAAGACCCGGCCCGACATCACCCTCCGAGACCACCCCGGCGCGCGCACTCGGCGATGGGCCGCCGGCCGCGCACCAGGGCCGGGACCGGGGACCACGGGCGCGCCTCCTACCCCTCCGCCGGGAGGCTGTACCGGCGCTTCTCCCTGGACGTCGCCCCCAGCCGGTCGTAGAAGCGGATCGCGTTCTCGTTCCAGGACGGGGTCTGCCACTGGATCTCCGCGAGGCCCAGGCGCGCCGCCTCCTCCCGGACCGCGTTCATCAGCAGCGGGCCCAGGCCGTGGCCCCGGGAGGTCTCCGTGAGGTAGAGGCAGTCCATGTGGAGGTATTCCGTACCGTCCCAGGTGGAGACCTCCGGGGCGCAGGTCGCGTACCCCACGAGGGTCCCGTCGGGGAGGGTGGCGACCAGGCAGCGGAGTCGCGCGGGGCCGGGTCCCGGGCCGAAGAGAAGGCCGGTCAGGCGGTTCGCGAGGCCGGGCGCCGGAGGGGCCGACTTCTCGTACGCCGCGTGCTCGGCGATGAGTTCCACGACCCGCGTCAGGTCCTCCGGGCGGGCGTGCCGGACCCCAGCCCGCGCGCGGCCCAGGGCCGGTCCGTCCTCGTGTTCGTGTTCGCTCATGCCGTCATCATGCCCTCGTCAGAGCCCGTCGCGGTCCCCGTACGCCCCCGGGAGCAACACCCGCCCCCGTCGCCCTCACGCCGTCATCAGGCCCGGTCCCACGAACGCCCCCGGCGCCGCCCCCTGGCCGCGGAGCCACTCGCGGTACGGGGCCGCCCGCAGCGCCACCTCCCGGTACGCCGCCGCGAGTTCCGCGTACAGGATGTCCAGCGGCGCTCCCGGCCGCGCGAACAGCAGCAGCCGGACGGCCAGCGGGTCGCCGCGCAGGGGGCGGATGGCCATGTCCTCGCGCGGGCCCGACGTGGGCTGGCACGGGGCGACGGCCTCGCCGAGGACGACGAGCGCGGCGGCCGTGTGGTAGTCGGCGTGCAGCAGGGGCGGGTCGATGCCCGCGGCGCCCAGGACCCGGCGCAGGCCGTCCCATTCGCCGTCCACGGTCGGGTCGACCATCCAGTGGTCGTCCGCCAGGTCGGCGAGGTCCACCACGGGCCCGGCGGCGGCCGGGTGGTCGCGGGCCATGGAGATGAACTGCGGTTCGCGGGCGACCAGGACGCGCCCCCGGAGGCCGTCCGGGACCCGTAACGGGCTGCCCTCGACCTCGTGGACGAAGGCCACGTCGAGCTGGCCGGCGGCGACCGTGCGCAGCAGCGCGTTGGCGGAGACGTCCATTCGGAGGCCGACGTCGGTGCCGGGCAGGCGCCGGCGGATTCCGCGCAGCCAGCCGGGGAGCGCCCGGCTCGCGGTGGAGCCGACGCGGAGCCCGGGGCCGTCGGCGCGGGCGGCGGCGGCGCGGGCCTCGGTGACGAGCGCGGCCATGTCGGCGACGAGGGGGCGGGCCCGGCTGAGCAGGGAGTGTCCGAGCGGGGTGGGGCGACAGCCGGTGCGGCCCCGGGAGAAGAGTTCGGCGCCCAGGGAGTTCTCGATGCGCCGCAGTTGGGTGGTCAACGAGGGCTGTGTCATGCCCAGTTGGCGGGCCGCCTTGTGCAGGCTGCCCGTGTCCGCGATGGCGCAGAGCGCGCGCAGGTGTCTCACCTCCAGCTCCATGCCCCGAGGGTAGGGCGGCTCCCTGAGTCGCACCAGACACCCGGAACCGTTCAATCACCTTTCATTCCAAGGCAGTTGAAGGTGATCGGGAGTTGTATCGGGGGCCTTCGCGGTCGGGTCGCGTGGGGGTGATGCGGTGGGGCTATCGGCGGTTGACATCATCCGCGCACGGCCCGGCTGCCCCGAGACTCGCTCCGACCCCAACAGGAGGAGCCCCCCATGCGTCACCCCAAGGTCCTCACCTCCGTACTGACCGCCGCCCTCGGCCTCGGTCTCGCCGCCTCCGTCGGTACGGCCCCGGCGGCGGCCGTGAGCACCGTCCACGCGGGCAACGCCACCGTGGCGTACGCCGGTTCGGCCGAGGAGGCCAAGGCCAACCAGGCCTTCTTCGAGGCCGTCATGAAGTCGGTGGCGAAGAAGCGTGCCGCCACGCCCGGCGCGACCGCCGTCACCGTCGTCTACAGCACCGCCAACGCGCCGAGCTTCCGCACCCAGATCTCCCGCTCGGCGCAGATATGGAACAGCTCGGTGGCGAACGTCCGCCTCGTCGAGGGCGGCAACCCGGACTTCGCGTACTACGAGGGCAACGACTCCCGCGGCTCGTACGCGAGCACCGACGGTCACGGCGGCGGCTACATCTTCCTCGACTACCAGCAGAACCAGCAGTACAACTCGACCCGTGTGACCGCCCACGAGACCGGGCACGTCCTCGGGCTGCCGGACCACTACAGCGGTCCGTGCAGCGAGCTGATGTCGGGTGGCGGACCCGGTACGTCCTGCCAGAACGCCCAGCCGAACGCACAGGAGCGCTCCCGCGTCGACCAGCTGTGGCGCTACGGCCTCACCTCCGCCTTCAAGGGCTGATCCCGGCCCCTTCCCGCACACGGGCCGAGCCTCGGCCCTTCCCGTACACGGGCTGATTCCCGGCCCGTTCCGAGCCCCCCACGTACGACGACGGCGGCGCCCCCTCCCTCTCCGCGTTCGAGGGGGCGCCGCCGTCCCGTGCTTCTCAGGCCGGCTGGAGCAGGCGGCGGCCGAAGTCCGCGCCGGGCGGGAGCTGGCGCCGGACCCGGTCGAGCGCCCCGTCGAAGTCACCCCCGGCGACGCACGCTTCGAAGGCCGCGCCGCCGTAGTGCAGCGTCAGGCTGAGGTCCCCCCGCTCGCCGAGCGTCAGCAGACAGGCCAGTGTGGCCTGTTGGGAGGCGCCGTCCACGACGACGGGGAGCGGCAGGTCCCACTCCAGGACGCAGCCGGTGAGGGGCTGCCCGCCCTCGCCGTCCGCGCTGAGGGCCGCGAAGCCCTCACCCTTGTACTCGATACCCCTGATGCGGGCGGTGACGTGCCGCCCATCGGCTGTGATGACCAGCGCTTCCGCGCCGTTGCGGTCCCGGTACCAGCCGGTCCAGACTTCCGTCGACTCCGATGACATGCGCGGACTGTAGCGGTATGACCGGCTCCGGCGCGCGCCCGGTCACCCTGCGGCCGGACTTCTCCCGATCTTGCCGTTTGTGCCGGTCACCTACGTGCTCGCGGCTTCCGCGCCCGTCCCGGTCCCCGGCTCGGCGTCGGCGTCCGCGGGCTCGTGGAGCGGGCAGTCGGGGTTGCGGCAGGGCTGGATCTCCCACTCCGGCACCCAGGCCCCGAGGACCTTGTGCCGGGTGGCCACCGTGGCCCGTTGACGGCCGCAGGCCGGGCAGTCGAACTCGGCCCGGGGATCCCGCGTCGTGCGGGGCGCCTCGTCACCCATGGTTCCAGGGTAGGACGCCCCGCGCGGCGGCGCTCGTCGCCGCTACCGCTGCCTGGTGTACGTACGGACGAGCACGCCGTTGTCGAAGGCGCGCACCGCCCCGAGTTCGAAGTCGCGGGGCTCGAAGCCGGCGCCGAACATCGGCATGCCGCTGCCGTAGACCTGCGGGTAGGTCTTGATGATCAGCTCGTCGATCTCCTCGATGAGCTCACCGGCGATGGTGGAGCCGCCGCAGAGGTAGATGCCCAGGGGGCTGTCCTCGGCCTTGAGTGCGCGGACGCGGCCGACGAGGTCGTCGGCGATCAGCTCCACGTTGGTGTGGGGCGACTCGGCCAGCGAGCGGGTGGCGACGAACTCGCGCAGGTGGTTGTACGGGCTGGTGACGCCGATGTCCAGGGCGAGCTGGTAGGACCGCATCCCCTGGATCAGGGTGTCGAAGTGCTTGTTCTCGGCGTCGATCCCGAAGATCTCCCGTACGTGCGTCGGGACGGTGTCGGGGTACTCGGCGTTCATGGCCTCCATGTACGCGCCGGTCGAGTACTTGAACATGGACGAGGCATCGCCCTCGGGGTCACCGATGAAGCCGTCGATGGTGCAGGCGATGTAGTACGTGAGCTTGCGCAAGCCGGTCCTCTTCTCCTTCGGAACGCGGCTGCGATCGCAACCACGACGGCTATAGTGCTTCACCTGTAGTGGTTGCGCAAGACCCTATTTCGAGAAGATCCGCTCTACCCGGAGGGAGCCCGAGATGGCCAAGAACCCGGAACGCCGTACGGCACTGCTCGACGCCGCGATCGAGGTCCTGGCGGACGAAGGCGCCCGCGGGCTGACCTTCCGCGCGGTCGACACCCGCGCCGGGGTCCCGACGGGCACCTCGTCCAACTACTTCCGCGACCGGGACCAGTTGCTCTCCCAGGTCGGTGACCGGATCTTCGTACGGCTGACCCCGGCGCCGGAATCCGTGGAGACCGCCTTCGCCCCCGCGCCCAGCCGGGAGCTGGTGGTGGAGCTGATGCGCTGGATCGCCCGGCGTCTGGCGGCCGAGCGCACCTGCTACCTCGGGCTGTTCGAACTCCGCCTGGAAGCCGTACGCCGCCCCGAGCTGCGCACCCAGCTCACCAAGGTGCTCCGCTCCGACCTGGACGAGAACGTCCGGGGGCACCTCGCCGCCGGGATGCCCGGGGACGCCGACACGGTCCGGCTGCTCTACTTCGCCCTCACCGGACTGCTGCTCGACCACTTCACCGTCCCCGGCCTCCTCGGCGACCGCGACCTGGACGACATGATCGAGACCGTGGTCACCCGGATCGTCCCCGAGGCGTGACCCACCGCGGCCTGGATCAGCGCGTGCGGCGCGTGACGAACTCCGCCAGGGCCAGCAGGTCCCCCGCCGCCGCCGGGTCCGGGACCGCCCGCGCCAGGTACTCGACCGCGCGGCCCATCCGCTCGGCCGCCTGCGCCTGCGCCCAGTCGCGCCCGCCGGCCCGCTCGACCGCGTCCGCCGCCGCTCGTACCGCCGCCGCGTCCAGCACCGGACGGGCGTAGATCTCGGCCAGCTCCTCGCCCGCCGGGGTCCCCGAGGTCAGCGCCGCCACCACGGGGAGCGACTTCTTGTGGGCGGCCAGATCGGCCCCGGCCGGCTTGCCCGTCCGGTCCGGGTCGCCCCAGATCCCGATCAGGTCGTCGATCAGCTGGAAGGCGAGGCCCGCCTCCCGGCCGAACGCGTCCAGCGCCGCGACCTCCTCCTCGCCCGCGCCCGCGTAGAGCGCGCCGATGGCGCAGGAGGCGCCGAGCAGCGCCCCGGTCTTCGCGGTGGCCATGGCCAGGCACTCGTCGAGCGTGACCTCGCGGGAGTCGCGCTGTTCGAGTGCGCAGTCCGCCTGCTGCCCGGCACACAGCTCGATGACGCAGGCCGCCAGGCGCGCGGAGGCGGCGGGCGAGGCCGGGTGCGGGTCCTCGGCGAGCAGCCGCAGCGCGAGCGCGCTCATCGCGTCACCGGCGATCAGCGCGTCCGGGATGCCGAAGACGGTCCAGGCGGTGGGCCGGTGCCTCCGGGTCACGTCCTCGTCGACGATGTCGTCGTGGAGCAGGGTGAAGTTGTGCGCGAGTTCGACGGCGGCGGCGGCCTTCACCGCCTGGGCCTCTTCGGCGCCGAGCGCCCGCGCCGCCGCGAGGACCAGGGCGGGCCTGATCGCCTTGCCCGGCTGCTCCGCGGCGGGTGTGCCGTCGGCGTGCTCCCAGCCGAAGTGGTACATCGCGACCCGCCGCATGGAGCCGGGCAGGGTCTCGACGGTCGAGCGCAATTGGGGATTGACAGCGGTCCGCGTCCGGTCCAGGAGCCGCACGGCCCCCTGACCGTCGGTGACGGCATCCGCGCTGGCCATGGTCACGGTCACTTCCTTCGTATCCTCCGTGGCGGTACTGCGCGGCGACGAGCCGGGAACACCCGGGGGCGGGAGGGTTCGGTCCCCGCCACCGGGCGTCGTCGGGCTCAGCGCCAGCGGCCGACCTCGACGTTCTCCAGGACGCCGAGCGCGTCCGGGACGAGGACCGCCGCCGAGTAGTAGGCCGTGACCAGGTAGGAGATGATCGCCTGCTCGTCGATCCCCATGAAGCGGACGGAGAGGCTGGGCTCGATCTCGTCGGGCAGGCCGGTCTGGTGCAGACCGATCACGCCCTGGTCGGCCTCGCCGGTACGCATGCAGATGATCGAGGTGGTGCGGGCGTCCGACACCGGGATCTTGTTGCACGGGTAGATCGGCACACCGCGCCAGGTCGGGATGCGGTTGCCGTTGATGTCGATCGTCTCGGGCACCAGACCGCGCTTGTTGAGCTCACGGCCGAAGGCGGCGATGGCGCGCGGGTGCGCCAGGAAGAGCTTGGAGCCCCGGCGGCGGGAGAGCAGCTCGTCCATGTCGTCAGGGGTGGGGGCGCCGTCGTGGGGCTGGATCCGCTGCCCGTAGTCGCAGTTGGCGAGGAGGCCGAACTCCTTGTGGTTGACCAGCTCGTGCTCCTGGCGCTCGCGGAGCGCCTCGACCGTGAGCCGCAACTGCTGCTCGGTCTGGTTCATCGGCTGGTTGTAGAGGTCGGCGACGCGGCTGTGGACCTTCAGCACGGTCTGGGCGACGCTCAGCTCGTACTCGCGGGGCGAGGCGTCGTAGTCGACGTACGTGTGCGGGACGACGGCCTCGCCGACGTGGCCGGCGGAGAGGTCGATGGCGGCCTCGCCGTAGGTGTTGGTGCGCTGGTCCGGCAGGGCGGCCACCGTCGCGAGGTGGGCGGCGAGCGAGCCGGCGCGGTCCGCGAGGTTCCGCACGTCGTCCCGGGTGAGCTCAAGGACCGTACAGGCGGTGGCCGCGCGGGCGGTCCACTCCCAGGAGGCCTCCGCGTCGACGAGGGCGTCGTCGCCGAAGTAGGCGCCGTCGGCCAGGACGCCGATCACGGCCTCGTCCCCGTACGGCCCCTCGCCGATCTGCTCGACCCTGCCGTGCGCGAGGAGGTGGACCCGGTCGGTCGGCTCGCCCGCGACGGCGATCACCTCACCCGCCGCGTACTCCCGCTGGCGGCAGCGGGACGCCAGCTCGGTCAGCGCCTCCTCGTCCTCGTAGCCGCGCAGGGCGGGGAGCTCGCCGAGTTCGGCGGGGATGACCGCGACGCGCTCTCCGGTCTGGACGAAGGTGACCCGGCCGTCACCCACGGAGTAGCTGAGCCTCCGGTTCACCCGGTACGTACCGCCCTGCACCTGGACCCACGGCAGCGCCCGCAGCAGCCACCGCGAGGTGATCTCCTGCATCTGCGGTGCCGACTTGGTGGTCGTGGCGAGGTTCCGCGCGGCGGCGGTACCGAGACTCTGCTGCGGGGACTGCTGCTCCGCGCGGACCTCGTCGCCAACCGAACCAACGGACATGGAACTCCCTCTCGTATGACCTCGAAAAAGACTGAGTTGCGAGAGGAAGCCTTTCAGCACGGAGTGTGTCGGCGCCATTACACATTCGGGTGGGACTGTTCGACGATCTTCGGGGCATGTCACGTGATTTCCATCCGAACAGCGGAGCCCCACCCGCCCCATCGGCCGATGTCCGGATCGGCTCGCACACCGTCCGAACGGATGGCAGCGGAGTGGCGGACTCCGGTATTCCGGAAGCTCACCCCGTCCTCCGGAGGGAGTCGGTCATGTCCTCACCCATGTCGGCCAGCAGGTTCCTCGACGCGCTGCGCGACGAAGGCCTCACGGTCGTCCAGGTCGGCGAATGGTCCACCCACAACCGCAACCACAAGGGCCCCTGGGGGCCCGTGTACGGCGTGATGATCCACCACACCGTGACCCGGGGCACCGCGAACACCGTCCGGATCTGCCGGGACGGCTACGCGGCCCTGCCGGGACCGCTCTGCCACGGCGTGATCGCCAAGGACGGCACGGTCCACCTCGTCGGCTACGGCCGCGCCAACCACGCGGGGCTCGGCGACGACGAGGTGCTCCGGGCGGTCATCGCCGAGCAGGGGCTGCCGCCGGACGACGAGGCCACGACGGACGGCAACCGGTACTTCTACGGCTTCGAGTGCGAGAACCTCGGGGACGGCGAGGACCCGTGGCCGAAGGTCCAGCTGGAGGCCATCGCGAAGGCGGCGGCCGCGTTGTGCCGGGTGCACGGCTGGACGCAGCGCTCGGTGATCGGGCACCGGGAGTGGCAGCCCGGGAAGGTCGACCCGCGCGGCTTCACGATGGCCTCGATGCGGGAGCGGATCGCCGACGTCCTGAGCTGAGCGCGCGTGGGGCGGTTCCACGGCTCCGCCGGCCACGGACAATGGCCGGGTGAACGCGTTCGACCTCTCCCGTCTCCGGCCCCGGCTCCCCTCGCCCCTGGAGCCGGTGGAGGACGCGCGCTTCGCCCGGCGCGGCCTCACACTGCTCCTCAAGCGCGAGGACCTGATCCACCCCGACCTGCCGGGCAACAAGTGGCGCAAGCTCGCCCTCAACCTGGGTGCCGCCGCCGGGCGTCCCGTGCTGACCTTCGGCGGCGCGTACTCCAACCACCTGCGGGCGACCGCCGCCGCCGGGCGGCTGCTCGGCTTCCCCACGGTCGGGATCGTCCGGGGCGACGAGCTGGCCGGGCGCCCGCTCAACCCCTCCCTCGCACGGTGCGCGGCGGACGGGATGCGGCTGGAGTTCGTGGACCGGGCCACGTACCGCGCGAAGAACGATCCGGCGACCCTCGCACGGCTCCTCGGCCGTGCCCCCGCGGGCGCGTACGTGGTCCCCGAGGGCGGCAGCAACGCGCTCGCGGTGCGGGGCTGCGTCGAGCTGGGCCGGGAGCTCGCCGGAGTGGCGGACACGGTCGCCGTCGCCTGCGGGACCGGCGGCACCCTCGCGGGCCTCGCGGCCGGGCTCTCCCCCGGGCAGCGGGCGCTCGGCGTCCCGGTCCTCAAGGGCGGCTTCCTGGGCGGGGAGGTCCGCGCCCTCCAGGAGGCGGCGTTCGGCGGGCCGCGCGGTGGCTGGACGCTGGACGAACGTTTCCACTGCGGGGGGTACGCGCGCACGTCCCCCGTTCTGGAGGCCTTCGCACGCGACTTCGAGGCGCGGCACGGACTCGCCATCGAGCGACTGTATGTGGCCAAAATGCTGCACGGCCTGACGACCCTCGCGGAGGAGGGCGCGTACCCGGCGGGCACCCGGCTCGTGGCCGTCGTGACGGGCGCGCCGGACGGGGCGCGGGCGGACGACCCCGGCGGCACTCAGCCGTCCGACTCCTCGCGGTAGGCCGCCGCCTCTTCCAGGTCGAGCCTGCGCAGCAGCGTCCGCATCATCTCGTCGTCGATCCGGCGCGCGTCCCGCAGCTGTACGAAGACCTCCCGCTCGGCGTCGATCATCTCGCGCGACAGCCGCCGGTAGGTGTCGTCCGCCGTCTCGCCGGTGACCTCGTTGACGGAGCCCAGCCGCTCCCAGACCGCGTTGCGGCGCCGTTCGAGGACCGTGCGCAGCCGGTCGGCGAGGGGCTTCGGCAGGGCGTTGCGCTCGTCGGCGAGGAGCTCGTCGAGGCGTTCCTCGGCGGCCCGCGAGGCCTCGCTCTGCGCCTGCGCCTCGGCCAGCGTCTCGGCGTACCCGTCCCGGCCGGGGAGCTTCAGGAGCCGGATCAGGGGCGGCAGGGTCAGTCCCTGGACCACCAGGGTGCCGATCACGGTGGTGAAGGTGAGGAAGAGGACGAGGTTGCGGGCCGGGAATTCCACGCCGTCGGTGACGACGGGGATGGAGAAGGCGATGGCCAGGGAGACCACGCCGCGCATGCCGGCCCAGCCGACGACGAGCGGCGCCCGCCAGTCCACCTCGGGCTCCCGTTCCCGGATGCGCGGGGACGTCCAGCGGGGCAGGAAGGTCGCCGGGTAGACCCAGACGAAGCGGACGACGACCACGGCGACGAAGACGCCGACCGCGTACCGGACCGCCTCGCCGATCCCGTACGGGCCGAGTCCCTGGACGACGTACGGCAGCTGGAGGCCGATCAGGGCGAAGACGGCGGACTCCAGGACGAAGGCGACCATCTTCCAGACCGCCTCCTCCTGGAGCCGGGTCGCGAAGTCGACCTGCCAGGCGCGGTGGCCGAGGAAGAGGCCGACCACGACGACGGCGAGGACTCCGGAGGCGCCGACCTCCTCGGCCGCCGCGTAGGCGACGAAGGGGATGAGGAGGGAGAGCGTGTTCTGGAGGAGGGAGTCGCCGAGGGTGCGGCGCAGCCAGTGGATGGGGACCATGAGGACCAGGCCGACGCCGATGCCGCCGAGGGCCGCGAGCGCGAACTCCCCCAGGCCGCCCGCCCAGCCGATGCCCTCGCCGACGGCCGCCGCGAGGGCGACCTTGTAGGCGGTGATGGCGGTGGCGTCGTTCACCAGGGACTCGCCCTGGAGGATCGTGGTGATCCTGTTCGGCAGGCCGAGCTTGCGCGCGATGGCGGTGGCGGCGACGGCGTCCGGCGGGGCGACCACCGCGCCCAGCACGAGCGCGGCGGTCAGCGGCAGGTCGGGGACGAGGACGTACGCGAGCCAGCCCACGGCCACGGTGGCGAAGAGGACGTACCCGACGGAGAGCAGCGCGACGGGCCGGATGTTGGCCCGCAGGTCGAGATAGGAGGAGTCGACGGCCGCCGTGTAGAGGAGCGGGGGCAGGATCAGCGGCAGCACGATGTGCGGGTCGAGGGTGTAGTCCGGCACCCCGGGGACGTACGAGGCGACGAGACCGAACGCGACGAGCAGCAGGGGGGCGGGCACCGGTGTCCGGCGCGCGATCCCCGCGATCGCGGCGCTCGCCGCCACCAGCGCCACCAGTTGCAGTGCGTCCATGCCCGTCTGCCCCGTCCCTGTCCGTGCCGCAACGTAACCTGGCCATCATGAGCGAGTGCCCGCACGTAGCCGAAATGCCGCGCCCCGAACCGGCGCCGCTGGCCGACACCTGTCCCGAGTGCCTTGCGGACGGTACGCATCCGGTCCAGCTGCGGCTCTGTCTGGCCTGCGGGCACGTCGGCTGCTGCGACTCCTCGGCGGGGCAGCACGCGACGGGGCACTTCTCCACGACCGGGCATCCGGTGATGCGGACGTTCGAGCCGGGCGAGGCCTGGCGCTGGTGCTTCGTGGACGGCTCGATCGTCTGACCGGGACCCGCGGTCCGGGCCGGATCGTCCGGCCGTCCGCCGGTCCGGTCGTAGGACCGTCCGGCGATTCGGCCGTCCGACGGTTCGGCCGCCCCCCGGTTGGGTACGTCACCCCTCCGCCGGTCGCTCGTCCCGGCCCCCGCAGACCCCTGCCCACCGTCCGCGCCCATGGGCCTACCATGGGTGACGGTCGGTGACGGGGGCGGCGGGAGCCGACGGCGACATGGCGGGACCGATCGCGATAGCGTCACGGCGGACTGCGCAGTCCCTGCGTACCGCCCGGTTCGGGGGGCCCTTTCCCCCGAGCCCCGAATGAGCTTGTGCCACCTTGGAGGTGAGGGTGTCCCAGATCACAGGCGAGCCCGGGACCCAGGACTTCGTGGAAGTCCGGCTGCCCGCTGCGGGTGCCTATCTGTCCGTGCTGCGTACGGCCACGGCCGGTCTCGCGGCGCGCTTGGACTTCACCCTCGACGAGATCGAGGACTTGCGGATCGCGGTCGACGAGGCCTGCGCCATCCTGCTCCAGCAGGCCGTGCCGGGGTCCGTCCTCAGCTGTGTCTTCCGGCTGGTCGACGACTCCCTCGACGTGACCGTCTCCGCCCCGACGACGGACGGCCGGGCGCCCGAGCGGGACACCTTCGCCTGGACGGTGCTCTCGGCACTGGCCGGGAAGGTGGAGTCGTCGGTGGCCGAAGACCGTACGGTCTCGATCAGCCTGTACAAACAGCGCGGCGCGGGGCCAGGCCCGGCGTGAGGCGCGGGGACGCGACGGCCGGCATCCCTGAGCAGCAGGCACGGCCGTATGAGGTCGCTACGGAGCAGGCGGACCAGATGAGCGAGCACGAGCAGCACCACGAGGTTCCCGAGACACCCGGTGTCTCCGAGGCCCCCCGGGGCCCCGCGAGTGCGGAGGGCTCCGCCGCGGCTCCCGAGGAGCCGCGGCCGGCGGAGGCCGATGCCGCCGCGGACGCGCGCGGGGACGCGGAGGCGGACGCCGGCGCGGGGAAGCCCGGGGACGAGGCCGAGGAGGACGACGAGGAACCGGACGTCCCCGCCGCCCCGGACCCGCACGACCGGAGCGGCGCCCGCGCCCTCTTCGTCACACTGCGCGAGCTGCCCGAGGGCTCCCCGGAGAAGGCGGAACTGCGCAACCGGCTGGTACGGATGCACCTGCCGCTGGTGGAGCACCTGGCCCGGCGATTCCGCAACCGCGGCGAGCCGCTGGACGACCTGACCCAGGTCGCGACCATCGGCCTGATCAAGTCGGTGGACCGGTTCGACCCGGAGCGCGGCGTCGAGTTCTCGACGTACGCCACCCCCACGGTCGTCGGTGAGATCAAGCGCCACTTCCGTGACAAGGGGTGGGCGGTCCGGGTGCCGCGCCGGCTCCAGGAGCTACGGCTCTCGCTGACCACGGCCACGGCGGAGCTCTCCCAGCAGCACGGCCGCTCGCCGACCGTGCACGAGCTGGCGGAGCGGCTCGGGATCTCGGAGGAAGAGGTCCTGGAGGGGCTGGAGTCGGCGAACGCCTACTCGACGCTGTCCCTGGACGTCCCCGACACGGACGACGAGTCGCCGGCGGTCGCGGACACGCTCGGCGCGGAGGACGAGGCCCTGGAGGGGGTCGAGTACCGCGAGTCGCTCAAGCCGCTGCTCGAGGAC
This sequence comes from Streptomyces sp. P9-A4, assembly GCF_036634195.1. Lineage (NCBI taxonomy): Bacteria > Bacillati > Actinomycetota > Actinomycetes > Kitasatosporales > Streptomycetaceae > Streptomyces > Streptomyces sp. P9-A4. Next base: position 5,082,533 of record NZ_JAZIFY010000001.1, on the reverse strand, counting down.
CTGCCTCCCCGGGAGAAGCGGATCCTGCTGCTGCGCTTCTTCGGGAACATGACCCAGTCGCAGATCGCGCAGGAGGTCGGCATCTCGCAGATGCACGTCTCCCGGCTGCTGGCACGGACCCTGGCGCAGCTGCGGGAGAAGCTCCTCGTCGAGGAGTGACCCGTCAGGCCTGCTGACCGGGGCGCCGGATGCCGAGCGCCTCGGTCGTGGCCGGGTTCACGAGGAGGACGAGCCCGGCGACGGCCAGGACGCCGAGGACGACGCCGGCCGGGATCATCGCGCTGTTCGCCTGGATCATCTGCCAGGCGACCGGCAGGGCCAGGATCTGGGTGATCACGGCCGGGCCTCGGCTCCAGGAGCGGCACAGCCACAGACCGCGGGCGGCGGCCAGCGGGATCAGACCGAGTGCGACAAGGGTCACAGCTCCGGTCGTGGCCCCGGTGAGGTCGTCGGACGTCCCGGTCAGGGCGTGCACCAACATGTACACGCCACCGGCGACGAGCCCGAGGGCCTCCACACCGGCCACGACCGCCGCCGCGGCGAGGCGGACGGGTCGGGCGGCGGGTCGGGCGGCGGGGGTCTGGTCCGTGCTGTTCGTGGGCTCCGTACTGCTCATAGAGGGCAGGGTAGCGGGGGCGGGCCGGGGCTTACGGAGCCGGGCGAGCCGTCCAGGGAGCGGGCTGGACTGGGCCCGGTACCGAGGGGTAGGTACCCTGACGCTCATGCGCGCACTTCTCGTGGTCAATCCGGCAGCCACCACCACCAGTGCCCGCACCCGTGACGTCCTGATCCACGCGCTCGCCAGCGAGATGAAGCTGGAGGCGGTCAGTACCGAGTACCGCGGACACGCGCGTGACCTGGGCAGACGGGCCGCCGACTCGGGCAACATCGACCTCGTGGTGGCCCTCGGCGGCGACGGCACGGTGAACGAGGTCGTCAACGGACTGCTCCACGACGGGCCGGATCCCGAGCGGCTCCCGGGACTGGCGGTGGTCCCCGGCGGCTCGACGAACGTGTTCGCCCGCGCCCTCGGACTGCCAAACGACGCCGTGGAGGCGACCGGCGCCCTGCTCGACGCCCTGCGTGAGCGGCGGGCACGCACGGTGAGCCTCGGGCTCGCCTCGGGAACGCCGGGCACGGACGACGAGTCCGTCCCCTCCCGCTGGTTCACCTTCTGCGCCGGCCTCGGTTTCGACGCGAGCGTCATCGGCCGGGTCGAACAGCAGAGGGAGAGAGGGAAGCGGTCCACGCACGCCCTCTATCTGCGCCAGGTGGCGCGTCAGTTCCTGGAGGAACCGAACCGCCGGCACGGCACGATCACCCTGGAGCGCCCCGGCGCCGAGCCGGTCGAGGACCTCGTCCTCTCCATAATCTGCAACACCTCCCCCTGGACCTACCTGGGCAATCGTCCGGTGTACGCGTCCCCGGAGGCCTCCTTCGAGACCGCGCTCGACGTCCTCGGACTGCGCCGTCTGTCCACTCCGGCGGTGGCCCGCTATGCCACCCAGCTGCTCACCTCGACCCCCGAGCGAGGGCCGCGCGGCAAGCACGCCGTGTCCCTGCACGACCTGACCGACTTCACCTTGCATTCGAAGGTCCCTCTCCCCCTCCAGATGGACGGAGACCACCTGGGACTGCGTACGAGCGTGACGTTCACAGGCGTACGCCGTGCACTGCGTGTGATTGTGTGAGTGGAAGGGCCCAAAGTCCTTTCACTCGAACGTTTAGGCGCGCATCCACCCCTTAGAAGTACGGCTGTGACCTAGCCGACACCGAGGAATCAAAAAAAACTTTCCGGAAGGGGTTGTATCCGTTGCTGGGGTTTGGGAGTCTCTTCTTGGCGATCGGGACGGCCCGCAACACCGGCCTCCACTGAGAGCCAGAACCCCTCCTCAGCAACAAGGACCACACCAGTTCACCTGGCAGTCGGCCCTTCCCTTGCGGGGGGATTCGTGAAAGCGTTCACATTCACAAGCAACTCGCACGTAACACTGAGAGAGGTAGCAGCCATGGACTGGCGTCACAACGCCGTTTGTCGTGAGGAAGACCCCGAGCTGTTCTTCCCCATCGGCAACACCGGTCCTGCGCTGCTGCAGATCGAGGAAGCCAAGGCCGTCTGCCGCCGCTGCCCCGTCATGGAGCAGTGCCTGCAGTGGGCGCTCGAGTCCGGCCAGGACTCCGGCGTCTGGGGTGGCCTCAGCGAGGACGAGCGCCGCGCGATGAAGCGCCGTGCCGCTCGCAACCGGGCGCGTAACGCCAGCGCCTGAGCCACCTGCACAGCCTGAGGCACGCGGCGCGTACACAGCGTACGCAATCACCGCTCCCGAGCCGCAGCACGCAGCAGTAACCCACAGCATTCGAGCCCCGGACCGATTTCCTCGGTCCGGGGCTCGCTGCTGTTCCGCCTTCGGGCTTTCCCCGGATTCCGGCCTTCTCCGGTTTCCGCCATTCCTGCCGTACGGCTACTTCAACGGCTGTACGGGAATGTCGAGGACCACCTTCGTGCCGCGTTCGGAGCCCGGCAGCATGTCGAAGGAACCGCCCAACTCCCCTTCCACCAGGGTCCGTACGATCTGGAGGCCGAGATTTCCCGCGCGCTGCGGATCGAATCCCTCGGGCAGCCCGCGGCCGTCGTCCCGGACGGTGATCAGGAGCCGGGCATCGGCCCTGGGTTCGCCGCGCACCGCGGTGACTTCGACGGTGCCCTCGTCGCCCGGGGCGAAGGCGTGCTCCAAGGCGTTCTGCAGGATCTCGGTGAGGACCATGGCGAGCGGGGTCGCGACCTCGGCGTCCAGAATGCCGAAGCGGCCGTTGCGCCGGCAGGTGATCCTGCCCGGGGAGATCTCGGCGACCATCGCGATCACCCGGTCGGCGATCTCGTCGAACTCGACGCGCTCGTCCAGGTTCTGAGACAGCGTCTCATGGACGATGGCGATCGAACCGACGCGCCGCACGGCCTCGTTGAGGGCCTCGCGGGCACTTCTTCCGCCTGGGGCGGCCGCGTCCATCCGGCGAGCCTGCAGGCGCAACAAGGCGGCCACCGTCTGGAGGTTGTTCTTCACCCGGTGGTGGATCTCCCGGATGGTGGCGTCCTTGGTGATCAACTCGCGCTCGCGACGGCGCAGTTCGGTGACGTCCCTGAGCAGGACGAGCGAACCGATCCGGGTGCCCTTGGGCTTGAGCGGGATCGCCCGGAGCTGGATCACCCCGCCGTTGCCCTCGACCTCGAACTCGCGGGGCGCGTAGCCGGAGGCGAGGGTGACCAGGGCCTCGTCCACCGGGCCCCGGGACGGGGCGAGTTCGGCGGTGATCTGGCCGAGGTGCTGGCCGACCAGGTCGGCGGCGAGACCGAGCCGGTGGTACGCGGAAAGGGCGTTGGGCGAGGCGTACTGGACGATGCCCTCGGCGTCGAGCCGGACCAGACCGTCGCCGGCGCGCGGCGAGGAGTCCATGTCGACCTGCTCGCCGGGGAAGGGAAACGTTCCGGCGGCGATCATCTGGGCGAGGTCGGAGGCCGACTGGAGGTAGGTCAGCTCAAGCCGGGAGGGGGTGCGGACGGTCAGCAGGTTGGTGTTGCGCGCGATGACGCCGAGGACCCGGCCCTCCCGGCGCACGGGGATGGACTCGACCCGTACCGGGACCTCCTCGCGCCACTCGGGGTCGCCCTCGCGGACGATCCGGCCCTCGTCGAGAGCGGCGTCGAGCAGCGGGCGGCGGCCTCGCGGCACCAGATGGCCGACCATGTCGTCCTGGTAGGAGGTGGGGCCGGTGTTGGGCCGCATCTGCGCGACGGACACGTACCGCGTGCCGTCGAGGGTCGGGACCCAGAGGACGAGGTCCGCGAAGGAGAGGTCGGAGAGCAGCTGCCACTCCGACACCAGCAGGTGGAGCCACTCGAGGTCGGAGTCGCTCAGGGCGGTGTGCTGGCGCACGAGGTCGTTCATGGAGGGCACGGTGCGAGCGTACCCGCGGAATAAAGGGCCGGTGAACCTGGATCTCCTGGGCTACGTGTTGGAGTATGGGCCAGGAACGACCGCGCTCCTGTGGATGGACAGACAAGAATGGTCTAGTCCACAATGAACGCAACAGAGCCTCCATCCTCCCCGCACAGGAGGATGGAACGAGGTACCCGACGCTCTCTGCCCTGACTGCGTCGAGACCTCCCACAACGGCCGAGGGACCGCACACCCCCGGCCGGCGCAACTCCGGGCTGCGGTGCCGGACGGGCTGAGGGTCCCGTCAGGCGCCGCGGCCCGCGGGCGTTTCCGGGGGCTTCGCCGGGCGCCTCCGCCGACACGGCGCTCATCGCGGTCCCGGCCACCACCGCAAGCTCCTCCGCCATGGCCCCGTCGCGGGCCCGCCGCGGCATGCCCCGGGGTTCGAGTGGCTCGGGTGAGCGGGGCGGCCGACGATGGAGGCGGCGGGGCGTCCGGGAGGCGGAACAGCATGAGGGGAAGGCCCCTCCTCTGCTAGATTTGCCTTTGATTGGTCTATACCACACGGTTCCTCACCAGCCCCTCACCAGATCGGCAGGCACAGCGTGGAAGTTGTCATCGTCAAGGACGCCAAGGCGGGCGGCGAGCTCATCGCGGACGGCATCGCCGACCTCCTGCGCCGCAAGCCCGACGCGCTGCTCGGCGTGGCCACGGGCTCGACTCCGCTGCCCATCTACGACGCCCTGATCGCCCAGGTCGAGGCCGGCTCCGTCGACGCCTCGCGGGCCCGGATCGCCCAGCTGGACGAGTACGTCGGCCTCCCCTCGGGCCACCCGGAGTCGTACCGCTCCACGGTGCTCCGTCAGGTCGTCGAGCCGCTCGGGCTCTCCCAGGAGGCCTTCATGGGCCCCGACGGCTCCGCCGACGACGTCCTGGCGGCCTGCGAGGCCTACGACCGGGCGCTGACCGCGGCCGGTGGTGTCGACCTGCAGATCCTCGGCATCGGCACCGACGGTCACATCGGCTTCAACGAGCCGTGCTCCTCGCTCGCCTCCCGCACCCGGATCAAGACGCTCACCGAGCAGACCCGCGTGGACAACGCCCGTTTCTTCGGCAACGACATCGAGCAGGTGCCGCACCACGTCATCACCCAGGGCATCGGCACCATCCTGGAGGCCCGTCACCTGGTGCTGCTCGCCACCGGTGAGGGCAAGGCCGAGGCCGTGGCGCAGACCGTCGAGGGCCCGGTGGCGGCGCTCGTGCCGGCCTCCGCGCTCCAGCTGCACCCGCACGCCACGGTCGTGGTGGACGAGGCCGCCGCCTCCAAGCTGAAGCTCGCGGACTACTTCCGTCACACCTTCGCCGCCAAGCCCGCCTGGCAGGGCATCTGAACCGCCCGGAACCCCCTGTGACCGCGCCGCGGTCACGACGAAGGGGCCCGGCACCTGTTCAGGTGCCGGGCCCCTTCGCGTACGCCTGCCGGAGCGGCCGTCAGGCGCAGGTGCCGACGACGGCCTCGGCGGCGGCCCGGCCGCAGACCCGGGCCGCGCCGTGGGTGGCGATGTGCAGGGCCCCGCGGGGCTCCGCCTCGTTCAGGCCCATCTCGACCACGACCGTGTCGGGGCGGGCCGCGACGAGGCCGTCCAGGGCCTCGCCCATCCAGGGGTGGCGGTGGACGTCACGTACGACCGCCACGATCCGCCGCTCCCCCGCTGCGGCGAGGACGGCGTCCACGGAGGAGTCGGCGTAGGAGCCGGTCTCCGTGCCGGGCAGCAGCCGGTCCAGCTCGGCCGCGACGCCCCAGGGCGTCTCGTCGCCCACCGCGAAGTTCGCGACGGGCGTGAAGGAGGCCACGTAGGGAGCGCTGCTCATCGGCGTGTACGGCCGGTCCCCCCGGGTCACCTTGAGGGCCCGGCGGGCGGCGACGAGTCCGATGCCGGCGCCGGGCGCGGTCCCCTCCTGCGCTGCCGCGCCCGGCACCGATTCAGCCCCCCTGGCCCGGTGCGCCTGGGTCCAGGACGCCAGGGCGCGCACGCGCGCCGCGGCGTCGGCCAGCCGCTCCTCGGGCAGTTCACCGGTCCGTACCGCGTTCACCAGCGCGTCGCGCAGCTGCAGCACGGTGTCCTCGTCGCACAGCCCGCCGCCGACGCAGATGGCGTCGGCGCCCGCGGCGATGGCGAGGACGGATCCGCGCTCGATGCCGTACGTCGCGGCGACGGCCTGCATCTCCATGCCGTCGGTGACGATCAGGCCCTCGAAGCCCAGCTCCTGGCGCAGCAGACCGGTGAGGATCTGCGGGCTCAGGGTGGCCGGACGGTGCGGGTCGAGCGCGGAGAGCAGGATATGCGCGCTCATGACCGCTTTGGTACCCGCGGCGATGGCCGCGCGGAAAGGCACCAGCTCACGGGCGTGCAGTGTGGCGAGGTCCACATCGATCCGGGGCAGCGCGTCGTGGGAGTCCACGTTCGTGTCGCCGTGCCCGGGGAAGTGCTTGGTGCAGGCCGCGACCCCGACGCCCTGGAGGCCGTCGACGTACGCCACGGTGTGCCGGGCGACCAGGTCCGGGTCCGGCCCGAAGGACCGGACGCCGATGACCGGGTTCTCGGCGTTGGAGTTGACGTCGGCGGACGGCGCCCAGTTGAGGTCGACGCCGCACCGGGCGAGCCGGCGGCCGAGCTCGCGGGCCACGGCCCGGGTGAGCTCGACGTCGTCCACGCTGCCGAGCGCGTAGTTGCCGGGGAACGACGACCCCTGCTTGACCTCCAGGCGGGTGACGTCGCCGCCCTCCTCGTCGATGGCGACGAGGACGTCGTCCCGCTCGGCCCGCAGCTGCGCGGTGAGCGCGGCGAGCTGCTCGGGGCTGACGATGTTCCGGCCGAAGAGACCGACCGAGGAGAGGCCCTCGCCGATGCGGCGGAGCAGCCAGTCGGGCGCGGTGGTCCCGACGAAGCCGGGCTGGAGCACCGTGAGCGCGTCACGGGTCAGGGTGTCCGCGCCGTGTACGAGTGTGGTCATGGGGAGCCGTTATCCCTTCACCGCGCCGGCGGTCATGCCGCCGACGGCCTTGCGCTGGAGGAAGAGGAAGACGATGAGGACGGGCAGTGCGAAGAGCGTGGAGGCGGCCATGGTGGCGCCCCAGTCGCTGCCGAACGCGGTCTGGAACTGGGTCAGCCAGAGCGTCAGGGTCTGCGACTCCTTGTCCTTGTTCAGCATGAGGATCATGGCGAACTCGTTCCAGGCGGTGATGAAGCCGAAGAGCGAGGTCGACATCAGTCCGGGGGCGAGCAGCGGGAAGATCACCTTGCGGAAGGCCTGTGCCCGGGTGCAGCCGTCGATCTGGGCGGCCTCCTCCAGCTCGACTGGGACGGCGGCGATGAAGCCGCGCAGGGTCCAGATGGTGAAGGGGAGGACCATCACGAAGTAGATGAGCGTGAGCATCGGAATGCTGTTCAGCATGTCGTTCTCACGGGAGATCATGTACATCGCGATGACCATGACCTCCCAGGGGGCCATCTGCGCCAGCATCACGATGAGGACGATGCCCTTGCGTCCCCTGAACCGCATGCGGGCGATGGCGAAGCTCGCGGCCAGGGCGACGAGGAGGGCCAGGAGGACGGCGCCGATGGTGACGGTGAGGCTGTTGGTGACGTACGTCCAGAACAGGTCGACACCGGTCGCCGTCGTGTAGTTCTCCAGCGTCGGCGTGAAGACGAAGACGGGGTCCTTCGTCATGATCTCGTGCTGCGGCTTCAGCGAGGACGAGAACATCCAGTAGACGGGGAAGACGAACACCACCGCGATCACGAGGGCGCTGACGTTCTTGGCGACCGTGCCGACCGTGAGCGGCTTCCTGGTGCGCAGCTTCTGCGGAGTCGGGTTGGTGGTGCTCACAGCTCCTCCTCCTGCTTCAGGATCAGGCGGAAGTAGAAGGACATGACCGCGATGAGCATCACGATCGTCAGGATGGAGATGGCGGCGGCGACACCGTAGTGGAACTGGCCGACGCCCTCGATGTAGGCGAAGACGGGGAGCGTCTCGGAGCCTCGGTCGGGACCGCCCAGGTTCATCGCGTAGACCTGCGCGAACGCCTTGAAGATCCAGATGATCTCCAGGAACGTGGTGATCATGAAGAAGGACTTCAGGTTCGGGAAGACCACGGCCCAGAAGGTCCGCCAGCCGCTGGCGCCGTCCATCTTGGCGGCCTCGTACAGCTCGGTCCCGACGGTCGTCAGGGCGGCGTACATGTTGAGGGCGACGAACGGGACGGAGCCCCAGACGAGCAGGATCAGGATGATGACCAGGGTGGAGAAGCCGGTCTCGAACCAGTTGTGCTGCTCGTAGCCGGCGAAGCCGAGCGTGCGCATCAGCCAGTTCACGACGCCGAACTGCTCGTCGAAGAGCCAGCGGAAGACCGTGACGGAGGCGACGATCGGCATGGCCCAGGCGAACATCAGGGCCAGCGAGAGGACCAGTCGCATCTTCTTGCCGAGGCGGTTGAGCAGCAGGCCTATGCCGGTGCCGATCGCCATGATGAGGACGACGTTGACGGCGGTGAAGACGAGGCTCCGGACGACGACGGTCCAGAAGTCCGGGTCGCCGAGCAGGTCCTTGTAGTTGTCGAAGCCGATCCAGACCGACTCGCGGGTGATGAATTCCTTCCGGTTGATCTGCTGGAAGGAGAGGATCACATTGCGGATCAGCGGGTAGAGCAGCAGCACCGCCATGGACAGCAGGGCAGGCGCGACGAGCAGGTACGGCAGCAGCCCGCCGGGCAGGGAGCGTCTGCCGCGCGAAGGCTGAAGGACTTCCTTCGGGCCCGAAGGGGGTGGCGGAGTCTGAGACTTCCCTGCCGCCCTCCCGGGCGCGTCCTGGGGACCGGCGGTCGCCGTCCCCTGGGAGTCCACGGTCATGGTCTTTTTCCTCGCGGTTCTGGGGCTCCCGCGCCCACCGGGGCACGGCCCGGGGGAGCGGGCCGCTGTTCACTGCTTTTCAGCAAAGCGCCGGTGGTGCGGCCGGTGCGATACCGGCCGCACCACCGGGCTACGGATTACTGCTGGTTGATGCGCTCGTTGATGACCTTGTCGGCCGCCTCCGCGGCCTTCTTGGCGTCCTCACCCTTCAGGACCTTGGTCATGTAGTCCTTGATCGGGTTCGGGGCGGTCTCGACGTTCGCCCAGCCCGGGGTGACCGGGGTGACCTTGCCGGAGGCGGAGGACAGGGCCATGGCCTCGGCGAAGGAGCCGGCGGCGGGCTTGAACTGCGCGGCGTCCGTGTTCGGAAGCAGCGCACCCTCGGTGGCGGCGGCGTACTTCGTCATGAAGTCCTTGCCGGCGGCGAGGGCCAGCCACTCCTTCGCGAGGTCCTTGTTCTTGGAGCGCTCGGCGATGGCGAGGTTCGAGCCGCCGAGGAAGACGGAGCCCGGCTTGTCGGCGGTCTTGCCCGGGATCGGGAAGTAGCCGAAGTCAGCCGTCTTGCCGGCCTTCTTCATGGCGTCGACCGCGCCGGCGGCCTCCCAGCCGAGACCGATCCAGGAGGAGACGCCACCCTTCGGGACGACGTCGGTCGACTGCTGCGGGGTCGCCTCGTCCTTGTCCTTCGGAGCGGTGGAGTAGGACGCCAGCTCCTTGTAGAAGTTCATGGCGTTGACGGCCTCGGGGGAGGACAGGTTGCCCTTCCACTTGTCGCCGTCCTTGACCGCGAGGTCGCTGCCCTCGTCCCAGACGAGACCGGCGAGGACGTACCAGCTCTGGCCCGGCAGGTAGATCGCCTGCGACTTCGGGTCGGAGGACTTGAGCTTCTTCAGACCGTCGATCCACTCGGCGCGGGTCTTCGGCGGGGTGACACCGGCCTTCTTGAAGGCGGCCTTGTCGTAGACGACGACGCGGTTGGCGGCGTACCACGGCGCGGAGTAGAGCTTGCCGTCCAGTTCGTTGGAGGCGACCATGCCCTTGTTCCAGGCGTCGTAGCCCAGCGTGGCCTTGTCACCGCTCAGGTCGGCGAGGCCGCCCGTGACGGCGTAACCGGCCGTCTGCGTGTTGCCGAGCTCCAGAACGTCCGGCGGGGTGTCCTCGGAGAGGGCGGTGGTGACCTTCTCCTGGATGCCGTTCCAGATCTGCTTCTCGACCTTGACCTTGACGCCCGGGTGCTTGGCCTCGAAGGCCTTGTTCACCTCGGCCATCCAGGTGTCCGGAGCGGAACCGTCCATGACCCAGACCGTCAGGGTCTTGTCGCCCCCGGCCGTCGCCTTGGCGCCGTCCTTGCCCGTGTCGCTGTCGGAACCACACGCAGCGATAGAGACCATCATGCCCGCGACGCCGATCGCCGCGATGAGCTTGCGCTTCACGCCACCCTCCTCAGGGATGCCTGCAACCCCTGCCCACCGCGCGAAGACATACGTCAGGTAGTGCTCGTGGGGCTGGGACCTGGTCTTTAATGGTTTAGACCAGTACCCGGAGCTTGGCCTAGACCTTTAGGGGTGTCAAGGGTGTATAAGAAGGGCAGTCGCGTCCGTTATCGGACCGACACCTGAGGGAGGGCGACGACCCGTGACCGGTCCGTGCCACCATGTGAGCCGCGACAGACGGAGGAGCCGGTGACGGCAGCAGCACAGGAGTCGGGAAGGCAGGCCATGGCCACGGACGCGGGCAGCACGGAGACGGAGGGTGGGGCACCCACCCGTACCGCGCGCGTGCCCAAGTACTACCGACTGAAGCGGCATTTGCTCGACATGACGGAGACCCTGCCGCCCGGCACGCCGGTCCCGCCCGAGCGCACTCTCGCCGCCGAGTTCGACACCTCGCGCACCACCGTGCGCCAGGCCCTGCAGGAGCTGGTCGTCGAGGGCCGCCTGGAGCGCATCCAGGGCAAGGGCACGTTCGTGGCCAAGCCCAAGGTGTCCCAGGCCCTGCAACTCACCTCCTACACGGAGGACATGCGCGCCCAGGGCCTGGAGCCCACCTCGCAGCTCCTCGACATCGGTTACGTCACGGCCGACGACACCCTCGCCGGGCTGCTCGACATCTCGGCCGGCGGCCGGGTGCTCCGCATCGAGCGGCTGCGCCTCGCGAGCGGTGAGCCGATGGCGATCGAGACGACCCATCTGTCGGCGAAGCGCTTCCCCGCGCTGCGCCGCTCGCTCGTGAAGTACACCTCGCTGTACACGGCGCTCGCCGAGGTGTACGACGTGCGCCTCGCCGAGGCCGAGGAGACCATCGAGACCTCCCTCGCCACCCCGCGCGAGGCCGGGCTGCTCGGCACGGACGTCGGCCTGCCGATGCTGATGCTCTCCCGCCACTCCGTGGACGCCCAGGGCGAGCCGGTGGAGTGGGTGCGGTCCGTCTACCGGGGCGACCGGTACAAGTTCGTGGCGCGCCTGAAGCGCCCCAACGACTGAGCCGCCCCTCCCGTACACGCCGAACGGCCGCACCCCACCGGGTGCGGCCGTTCGGCGTTTCCGGGGGCCGTACGCACCGGGACACCGGGGCCGCACGTGCCCGGGACACCAGGGCCGTACCGGCCCGGCGGCCGGACCAGGTCATTCCGGGGCCGTACGGGAGATGACGGGCGCCCGGCACCTTCCGCCTGGCAGCAACATGACGCCTCCCCGGTACGCCCAGGTCAGCGGCGCGCGGCGGCCGGGCGTACCGACTGGCTCCAAACGGCCACGCGGTTGGCGCCAGCCGGATTCCGGTGACAGGGCCCCTCGGCCGGGCCAGTCTTGGACCTGTCGAAGCCGCCCGGCAGAGCCCGGGAGCGGCGGCGGGAGACCTCCCCCGACAGCCCCGATCCGCATCGCCAGGAAGGCAGTTCCGCCATGCTCAGCGCCGCCCGTTTCGCCACTTTCGCCCGCATTCAGGTCCGTCCCGTCCTCGCCCTGCTCGTCCCCGCCACCGCCGCGCTCGCCGTCGTCCTCGCCGCCCAGCCGGCGCCCGCCGCCCCGAGCGTCACCGCGCAGGACCTGACGGTGGCGGCGGCGCAGACCACCGACAGCGACAACGGGTTCTCCTGGGGCTGATCGTCATCTACCTCATCGGCGTCTCGATGAGGGCACCGGACGACGAACCCGCACCGGACACCGACCCCCCACCGGCCCCGTCCGCCGCCGCACTCGTCGAGACGCTGCAGTGCCTCGCCCGTCCGCAGGACCGCTTCGAGTCCGCACGGGCGCTGGTTCTCGACCGGTCGGTCCGCCTCGCCCTGTACGTCGGCGGCCCCGACGAGATCGAGGCCGTGGGCCACGCGCTGCTGCTCTGCCGGCTCCTCCTCGGCCACTCCCCCGCACTCTCCCGCCACCGCATCGCGGACTTCCGGCTCCTCTGACGCCCCACCTCGCGCGGAGTCCCCTACCCCACGAGCCCCCACCGCCCGAAGAGCCCCGCGGAAAGCCCCCGCCCCAAGGAACCCAAGGAACCCCCATGCCCAGGGCCCGGCCCAGCGTGTCCGTCATCATCCCCAACTACAACTACGAGAAGACCCTCCACGCCTGTCTGACCTCGGTCTTCGCCCAGACCCACGCCCCGCTCGACGTCATCGTCGTCGACGACGCCAGCACGGACCGGTCCCGGGACATCGCCCGCGAGTTCGGCGTCGTCCTGATCGCCGGTCCCCACAACCGAGGGGTGTCCGCCGCCCGGAACACGGGGGCCGCCGCCGCCCGCGGCGAGGTCCTCTTCTTCCTCGACTCCGACACCGCCCTCCACCCCGAGGCCCTCGCCCACGCCGCCGACCTGCTCCGGGACGACCCCGGTCTCGGCTGCGTCCACGGGGTGCTCGACCCCGAGCCGCTCTTCGACGACGGGCCGGTGGAGCGCTACCACGCCCTGCACGCCCACTTCTGGCGCCGCCGGGCCGCCGGCGAGGTCCGTACCGCCTTCTTCGCCCTCGGCGCCATCCGCAAGGACGTCTTCGAGGCCACCGGCCCCTTCGACGAGAACCTCCGCGACTCGGAGGACGTCGAGTACAGCGGGCGGCTCGTCCGGACCCACCGCATCCTGATGACCGAGTCGATCCGCGGCCGGCACGACGACGTCGACCGGCTCGGGGCGATGCTCTCGGAGCAGTACCGGCGCTCCCAGCTCCTGATCGCCGCGCTCGGGCAGCTGCGGGAGGGCGGTCTCACCGCCAACCGCCCGCTCGGCGTCCTCGCCGCCGCGCTCACCCTGCCCACCCTGGCGCTCGGTCTGCTCACCCCCTGGCTGCTGCTGGTCCCGGCCCTGTGCGCGCTGCTCTTCGCCTGCGCCGATCCCGGCCTCAGCCGGTTCGCGCTGCGGACCCGGGGCCCCGGCTTCCTCCTGTACTTCACCGCCGTCCACTTCGTGCTGCACCAGGCGATCGTGCTCGGCGCGGCCCGGGGTGCCGTGCGCTGGCTGACGGAGCCGGACTTCGGGCCCGGTGTGCGGCGCCGCCCGGCCCCCGCCGCCTCCCCCTCCACCTCCGCATGACCTTCCGTACGACCACGACCCTCCCCACAGGAGTACGTCCATGGCCACGCCCACGCTCACCGGCCGAGAGGCACCGGCGGTCCCGCCGCCTGCCTCCCGTCCCCCCAGTCGTCTCGCCGACCTCACCGCTCTCGTCCGGCCCCACCAGTGGACGAAGAACCTGGTCGTCGTCCCCCTCGGACTGCTCGGCGCGCCCCGGCTCGACGGTGCCGCGCTCGGCGGCGCCCTGGCCGCGATCGGTGTCTTCACCCTGGCCTCCGCGCTGATCTACCTGGTCAACGACCTCGGTGACCGGGACCGCGACCGGCGGCACCCGGAGAAGCGGCACCGGCCGATCGCCGCCGGCCGGATCGGGGTGGCGAGCGCCGTCTCCTTCGCCGCCGCCCTCGCCGTCCTCCTCGCGGTGACGGTCGGCCTGACGGTCCTCACCGGCACGGCCTCGCTCGTCGACTGGTGGCCGGTCGCCGCGTACGTCGCGCTCAACGCCGCGTACAGCAAGGGGCTCAAGCACGTGCCCCTGCTCGATGTGTTCATCGTCGCCCTCGGCTTCGTCCTGCGGCTCGCGCAGGGCTGCCTGGCCTCGGGGAACCCGGTGCCGAGCTGGCTCACCCTCTGCGTCTTCTCGCTCTGTCTGCTGCTGATCCTCGGCAAGCGGCGCCACGAGATGGCGGTCGGCGGGGTGCTGCACCGGCCCGCGCTGCGCGGCTACACCCTCGGCTTCCTCGACCAGTTGCTCGCCTTCACCGCGGTGCTCACGGCGGTCAGCTACGTCCTGCATGTGCAGAGCAGCCCCGCGTTCGGCCCGCACGGTCCGCTGGTCGCGGTGCTCACCGCGCCGTTCGCGCTGTTCGGACTCGCCCGCTACCTCCAGCTGCTGGTGGTCGACTCGGGCGGCGGCAACCCCTCGCGCGCCCTGTTCAGCGACCGGATGACCGTCTCCAACGCCCTCCTCTGGTCGGCGCTGCTCGCCGGCGCGTGGCCGCTCAGCCACCTCGGGTCATGACGCTCACCACCGCCGTACCGACGGCGTCCACGGAGGCGGGGTCCACGGAGGCGGGGTCCACGGAAGCGGCGGGGCCGGCCGGCGGAGGGGCCGCCGCCGCCCGCACCAAGCCCGGTCTCCTGCGCCGCGCCCTGCCCGTCCTCTTCCCCGTCGCCGTCGTCACCGGCATCGGCTTCGTCCTCTACGGCCGGGCCGGTGAACTCGCCGGCCTCGTCCTGCGGCCCGACTCCGTCCCGTACCTCCTCGTGGCGCTCGCCGCGAACGCCGTCGCCGTCCTCTTCTCCATGGCCACCTGGCGGACCCTCCTGTCCGACCTCGGGCCACGCGTGCCGGGCCGGACCGCCACCCGCATCTACTTCACCTCCTACCTCGGCAAGTACGTGCCGGGCGCCGTCTGGGGCGTCCTCGCCCAGCTTCGGATGGGCGGAGCGGCCGGGGTGCCCGCGCCGGTCGTGCTCGCCGTGTTCCTGCTGAACCTGATCGTGGCCGTCCTGACCGGTCTCGCCGTCGGCCCGCTCGCCGCGCCGTGGACGATCGGCGCCGAGGCCTGGTGGCTGGTGCTGCCGGGCGCGGTCACCCTCGCCTTCGCCGTACGCCCCGGGCTGCTCCACCGGCTTGCCTCGTCCGCCGCCCGGCTGGCCCGGCGGCCCGCCCCGGGGACCCGGGCGAGCGACCGGGGCATGCGGCGGGCCATGGCCTCCGCCACCGCCTCCTGGGCGGTGGGCGGACTCCATCTGTGGGCGCTGGCCGTGATGCTCGGCGCCCCGCCGCTGACCGCGCTGCCGGTCTGCGTGGGCGGCTTCGCCCTGGCCACCGCCGCCGCCAGCCTCGTGGTGGTGCTGCCGGACGGCTGGGGCGCCCGCGAGGCCCTGCTGCTGCTCGCCCTGACCGCCGTACTGCCCTGGCAGGAGGCGACCGCCGTCGCCGTCGCCAGCCGGGTGGTGTGCACGCTCAGCGAGGTCCTCGTCGGCGGCGCCGCCCTCCTCCTCACCCTTCCCCGCCGCTCCCCCACCGACCCGAAGGAACGGACATGACCGCCCTCTACACCGTCGACGACTGCGAGTCGCTGACGGCCAAGCAGGTCCACGGCCTCTACAAGGACCACGTCAACAAGAGCCAGGTCTCCCTGATGACCTCCTTCGGCTTCGGCCAGGAGCTCGTCGAGAGTGCCGAGGGCGTCTGGATCACCCAGCGCGACGGCCGCCGGGTGCTCGACTTCACCGGTGGTGTCGGGGTCCTCAACCACGGCCACAACCACCCCCGGATCCTCGCCGCCCGGCAGCGCTTCCAGGAGCGCCGGAGCATGGAGGTCCACAAGACCTACTTCTCGCCGTACGTCGCCGCACTCGGCCACAACCTGGCGGAGCTGCTGCCCGGCGACCTGAACATGTCGTTCTTCCCCAACTCCGGGGCGGAGGCGGTCGAGGGCGCGGTCAAGCTGGCGTACAAGTTCCACGGCGGCCGGCGCTCCCGGGTGCTGCGGGCCGACATCTCCTTCCACGGCAAGCTGCTCGGCTCGGGCAGTCTGACCGGCCAGAACCAGTCCGGGTTCCAGTTCCCGGGCATCCCGGGCGTGGGGATCTTCCGGTACGGCGACCTGGGATCGGTCCGGAAACTGGTCGCCGAACTCCGCGCCGACAAGGGCGAGTCGGACGTGTACGCGATCCTCATCGAGCCGCTGTCGGCGTCCACGATGAACGAGTGCTCGGAGGAGTTCCTGCGCGGACTGCGGGAACTGTGCACGGCCGAGGGCATCGTGCTGCTCTTCGACGAGATCTACACCGGCTGGGGCAAGACCGGCACCCTGTTCCACTTCATGCGGTACGAGGGTCTCGTCCCCGACATCCTCACCACCTCGAAGTCCTTCGGCGGCGGCAAGTCCTCCATCTCCGCGTTCGTCGCCCGCGAGCCGGTCTTCCGCAAGGCCTACGACAACCTCACGGACGCCCTGCTCCAGTCGACGTCGACCACCTACTACGGCTTCGGCGAGGAGGCGGTCACCGCGATCGAGGCGGTCAACGTGGCCGTGGAGGACGACTATCCGGCCCGTGCCCGGGACATCGAGCGGATCCTCGCCCCCGGTCTGGAGCGGATCGCGAAGGAGTACCCGGACGTGGTGGCGGAGGTACGCGGCCACGGCGCCCTGCACGGGGTCTTCCTGCACAAGGGCCCGAAGATCCTGGAGCTGGTCACGAAGCTGGTGCCGGGCGCGATGACGAAGGACCCGCGCTTCCGCACCAAGCTCATCACCTCGTCGGTGGTCAACGCCCTGTACCGGGACCACGGCGTCTACACGTACTACACGCTCAACGGCGACAACCCGCTGATGGTCGCCCCCTCGCTGGTCGCCGAGCCGCACGAGGTCGAGTTCTTCCTCGACGCCCTCGACAAGACCCTCGCCCAGGGTCTGCCCCGTCTGCTCACCCGTTTCGTCAAGGAGAAGGTGTCGTCGCTGTGGTAGAGCGCATCGTGGTGACCGGCGGTGCCGGAATGCTCGGTTCGACGCTGATCGACCGGCTGCTCGACGAGGGCCGCCAGGTGCACTGCGTGGACCTGCGGGCCCCGCGCACCGGGCACGCGAACCTGACGCACACGGTCTCGGACGTCCGGGACGCGGTCGTGATGAAGCGGGTCACGGCCGAGGCGGACGTGGTGGTGCACTGCGCCGCCGCCCTGCCGAGCTACCCGGCCGACATGATCCGCTCGGTGATCGTCGGCGGTACGGAGGCGGTCCTGACGGCCGCCGAGGCGAACGCCGTGCCCAGGGTCGTGCACATCTCCTCGACCGCCGTGTACGGACTGCCGAAGGTGGTGCCGACGCCCGAGGAGTACCCGCGCGAGCCGGTCGACACGTACAGCGCCGCGAAGGCGGAGGCCGAGGAGGTCGCCGAGCGCTTCCGGGGCCGGGAGATGTGCGTACCGATCCTGCGGCCCAAGACCTTCCTCGGGCCGGGCCGGATGGGGCTGTTCGCGATGCTCTTCGAGTGGGCCGAGGAGGGCCGGAACTTCCCGGTCCTCGGCCGGGGCGACGTCCGCATCCAGATGTTCGACGTGGCCGACCTGGTCGACGCGGTGGTGACCGCGATGCACGCGCCGGCCGAGCGGGCCGACGACACCTTCAACCTCGGCGCCACCGAGTTCGGCACGATACGCGAGGACTTCCAGGCCGTCCTGGACGCGGCCGGCCACGGCAAGAAGGTCCGCTCGCTGCCCGCGAAGCCGGCCCTGGCCGCGCTGAGCCTGCTCCAGCGCTCCGGGCTCTCCCCGGTCTACGGGCGGCTGCTGCACAAGCTCCTCGACGACAGCTTCGTCTCCACCGACAAGGCCGCCGACGTCCTCGGCTTCCGGCCGGAGCACTCCAACCGGGACGCGATCCTGCGCACCTACGCCTGGTGGCGCGAGCAGCGGCGCACCGCGCCCCCGGCGGGCGCCCGCCCCGCGAAGAGGAGCGAGGGCGTCACCAGTGTCGAACCGTGGCGGCAGGGAGCCCTCTCCCTCGCCAAGGTCCTCTTCTAGGAGAACCCGATCATGACCTTCCCCCTGGTCTCCGTCATCGTCCCCAACTACAACTACGGCCGGTCGATCGGCCTGTGCGTCGAGGCCGCCCTCAACCAGACGTACCCGAACATCGAGGTCGTCGTCGTCGACGACTGCTCCACCGACGACTCCGCCGCCGTCGCCGCGGCGGCCGGCGCCCGGGTGGTCTCCACCGGCGTCAACAGCGGGGTCGCCGTCGCCCGCAACCTCGGCGCGGAACTGTCCTCGGGCGAGATCCTGGTCTTCCTCGACTCCGACGTGGCCATGCACCCCGACGCCGTCGCCAGATCGGTCGAACTCCTGGGCTCCGGCCAGGGGTACGGGGCGATCTGCGGCACCTACGAACCGGAACCGCTGATCCGGGACAGCCTCATCGAGGAGTACCGCTCGCTCCAGCAGTACTACCTGCTGCTGAAGTCCGAGGGGGTCATCGACACCGTCCACACCGCGATCCTGGCGATCCCCCGGCAGGTCTTCGACGAGGTGGGGCCGTTCAACCCGGTCCTGCGGCACACCGAGGACCAGGACTACGGGCGGCGCATCTCGGAGCGGTACAAGGTGCTCAGCTCCCTGGAGGTGCTCGGCCGGCACGACCACGACGACACCGTGCGGATCGTCCTCGACAAGGTCTTCGCCCGCGCCAGGCTCGCCGTGCCGCTCATCCTGAGCCGGCGCGCGCTCCAGGGCGGCTTCGTCACCGGGCCGCGCGCCGGGGCCAGCCTCGCCGCGCCCCTGACGGTCGCCGCGCTCGCCGCGCCGCTGCTGTGGGGGGCGGTGTGGGCGCTGCTGCCGGTCGCCCTGTTCCTGCTGGGCGTCTGGGGCGACCTGGACATGTACCGGGTGGTACGGCAGCACCGGGGGCGACTGTTCCTCGGGTACTTCGTGGCCGTCAACTTCCTGGTGAACCTGACGGTGTTCGTCGCGATCGGGGTCGCGGGCGTGCAGTGGCTGTGCTCGAAGCGGTTCCGGCACCTGTACGACCCGCAGCCGCGCCCCGACCTCGCGCGGGCGGGCGCCGGCGCCCCGGTGGCCTCCCGTGGCTGACACGCTCGCGCCGGTCGCCGTCCCCGGGGCCCCGGCCCCCGCGCCGGCCCGCCGCCGGAACCGGCTCGTCCTCGGGGCGGCCCTGGCCTGGCTGGTGCTGCTGCTCGTGGAGTGGGCGGCGGACGGCCGGATCTGGCTCGGGCATCTGACGGGAATCGTCCCGCCGGCCGTGTTCGCGCTGGTCCCGCCGCTGCTCGCGGCCCTCGCCCCGCTCGCCCGGGGCGCGGCCCGGTGGCGGACCCTGGCCGCCGCCGCGCTCGCCCTGCTCGTGGGCTTCGGGCAGTCGGGCTTCGACCCGGCGGCGCTGTGGCGGGCGGAGACGAGGCCCGGCCCGGACGCGGTACGGGTCTTCGCCTGGAACACCAACTCGTGGAACCAGCTCCTCGGCACCCAGGACCACTTCTACGCCTTCCTGAAGGGGAAGGACGCGGACGTCTACCTGCTGCACGAGTACCAGCACGTGACCGCCGACCGTAAGGGCAAGCTGCGGATCGACGATCTGGCGCGGCTGCGCCGGGAGTTCCCCGGCTACCAGGTCGCGGTCCGGGGCGAGCTGGTGACGCTCTCCCGCTTCCCGATCCTGCGGCAGCCGGCCGTGGGCCCGGCCGCCGGGCGGCCGGTCGGCACGGACTGGCAGGCGGAGTACCGGGACAACAAGGTGCTGCGGACGGACGTGCTGGTCGGGGGCCGGACGGTGTCCTTCTACAACGTGCACATGCCGGTGTGGAACAGCATGCCGGACGGTCTCCTGTCGGCCGCCTTCTACCGGCACATGCGGGAGCGGTTCGCCCCGCGCAAGGCCCAGTACGCGGGTCTGGAGGCCGATCTCGCGGCCAACCGCAACCCGGTGGTGGTGGCCGGGGACTTCAACGCGACGGCCGCGATGTCGGACCTCGACCCGATCCGGGAGCGCCTCGACGACGCGGCGGAGGTGAGCACCGACCCGTACCCCACGAGCTGGGAGGAGGGCGGCTGGAAGCCCTTCTGGCGGACCGACTGGGCGTTCACCGGGAACGGGGCGAAGGCCGAGCGGTACGAGTTCGGCGAGCCGGAGAAGCTGTCCGACCACGCGGTGCAGGACCTGTGGGTGTCGCTGCCGGGGAGTGGATGACGGAGATGGTCCTGTCCTGCGCCGCCGGCTGGGCGGTGTTCCTCGCCCTGCACCTCGCGCTGAACGGGCGCTGGTGGCCGTGGCTCGCGGTCTCGCTGCTGCCGCCGGTGGCCTTCGCCCTCGTCCCGCTGGTGCTGCTCGCCGCCGCGCTCGTCACCGGCGGCCGGCTCGCGGCGGCGCTCGCCGCGGGCTGTCTGCTGGTGGCCTGGCCGCAGAACGGGATCAACCTGCGGGCCCTCGTGAGGCGGCCGGAGACCCCGGGCGGCCTGCGGCTGGTGTCCTGGAACACCCAGCACTGGAACCAGGGCGGCGACCCCGACCGCTTCCACGCCTTCCTGCGCTCGCTCGACGCCGAGGTGTACGTCCTCCAGGAGTACCTGAACGGCTTCGAGGGCGGCGAGGTCTGGGACATCGACGACGAGGAGCGGCTGCGCGCCTCCTTCCCGGACCACCACCTGGCCGTCGGCAACAACTCCGTGACCCTGTCCCGGTTCCCGCCCGTCGGCCCGCCGGTGCCGGTCGGCGCCTGCTCGCTCCGGGTCGACCTGCGGACCGGCGACGGCGTCCTGTCCACGTACAACGTGCACATCCCGGTGCAGCTGACCGTGATGAACCCGCTGCGGCCGGCCTTCCTCCGGGACATGCGGCGCCGGGCCGCCGCCCGCGACCGGGAGTACGCGGCGCTCGTCGAGGACCTGCGGGACAACCCCCATCCGGTGCTGGTCACCGGCGACTTCAACACCAGCGCGGCCATCGGGGACATCCGCCGGATGCCCCCGTCGCTGCGCGACGCGATCGGCGCCTGCCGCTCGCTCTGCCCGGCCAGCTGGAACGCCCGCGCCCGGCTGCGGCTCTGGCGGATCGACTGGGCGTTCACGGGCGGCGGCGCCCTGGTCGGCTCGTACCGCTTCCGCACCGCCGAAGGCCTGTCGGACCACCTGGTGCAGGAACTGACCGTCACCGTCTGAGAGAGAGGGAACCCACCATGGAGTACACCAACCTGGGCGGCCCGGAGGGCCCCCGTGTGTCGACGCTGTGCCTGGGCACGCTGCCCTTCGGCACCCGGATCGACGAGGCCGCGGCCTTCGCCGTCCTCGACCGCTTCCGCGAGGCCGGCGGCACCTTCATCGACACCGCCAACACCTACGCCTTCTGGGAGCCGGGCGCGACCGGCGCCGAGAGCGAGCTGCTGATCGGCCGCTGGCTGCGCAGCCGGGGCGTACGGGACGAGATGGTGCTCGCCACCAAGGTCGGCGCGCTGCCGGACCCGCCGGGCTCGGCCTGGCCCGAGTGCGCCGAGGGGCTTTCGGCCCCGGTGCTGCGCCGCCAGGTGGAGGAGAGCCTGCGGAACCTGGGCACGGACCGGATCGACCTCTACTACGCGCACATCGACGACCGGGCGACGCCGGTCGCGGAGACCATGGGCGCCTTCGGGGAGCTGGAGGACGCCGGGAAGATCGGCCGGGCCGGCTGCTCCAACTTCGCGGCCTGGCGGATCGAGGAGTCGCGGGGCGCGGCGCTCGCCGCCGGGGTGCCGGACTACGCGGCGGTCCAGCAGCGGTACACATATCTGCGACCGCGCCCCGGCGCGGAGTTCGGGGTGAACCCGCACGCGTCGGAGGAGCTGCTCGACTATCTGGGGACGCGGCCGGAGCTGACGTTCACGGCGTACACGACCCAGCTGACGGGGGCGTACACCGATCCGGGCAAGGAGGTGCCGGAGCAGTACCGGCACGCGGGTTCGGAGCGGCGGCTCAAGGTGCTCGCGGAGGTCGCGGCGGAGCTGGGCGTGACCGCCAACCAGGTGGTGCTCGCCTGGGCGGCGGGCGGGGAGCTGCCCGTCCTGCCGGTGATCGGCGCGAGTTCGACGGCGCAGCTCGACGAGACACTCGGCGCGGTGGGGCTGCGGCTCGACGCGGAGCTGAGGAAGCGGCTCGACGATGTGGACTGAGCGGGTACGGGCCGCGGTGCTGCGGCGCCGGGTGGCGGTCGGGACGGGGTGGCTGCTCGTGCTGGTCCTGGGCGGGGCGGCGGTGGCCTTGGGCCTGGGCCGGCTCGACCAGTCGTTCACGGCCTCGGGCGGGCCGGGGCACCACGCGAACCAGGCGGTCCAGGAGCGGTACGGGAACGGGGCCGCCGTCGCCCCGCTGGTCGCCGTGGCGACCTGGCCGGAGGCGGCGGACGTACGGGACCCGGGCGTACGGGCCCCCGGCGCGGCCGTGCGGTTCGCGGCTGCCGTGGACCGGGCGGCGGGTCCGGGCGCGCGGACGGTCTCGTACGCGGACACGGGCGACGAGGGTTTCCTCGGCGCCGACGGCCGGACCGTGTACGCACTGGTCTACCCGGGGGCGGGGAAGCCCGATCTGGCGGGGCTCACGGCCGTCGAGGAGGCGGCGGTGGCGCTGCGCGCGGGGCTGCGGTCGGCGCTGCCGGAGGCCCGGGTCGAGGTGACGGGCGTGCTGCCGCTCCAGCACGACAGCGCGGTGGCGGGGCCGGGGGCGGTGGCCCTCGGGGCGAAGGCCGCCTGTGCGCTCGGGCTGCTCCTGCTGCTGTTCCTGGCGTTCCGCTCGCCGCTGGGGGTCCTCGCCCCGCTGCTGCTCGCGGGGGTGACGTCGGTGGGGGCGCTGCTTCTGGTGGAGGCGGTGGCGGCGTTCACCGAGATCGGTTTCACCGTGGTGTACCTGGTGCCGGTGACGGCGCTGGTGTTCGCGGTGCACCGCTGGGCCCAGCCGCCGGGGCCGGCCTCCCGGTCCGTGGTCGCGGCCGGTGCGGCGGGCGCGGCGGCCTGCGCGGTCCTGGCGCTCTTCCCGGCGGCGTTCCTGCGGTCGGTGGGGGTCGCGGGGCTCGCGGTGTGGGCGGTGGGCACGGCGGCGGCGCTGACGCTGGTGCCGGTGCTCCGGTCGGTGGCACCCGGCCGCCTCCCGGGCGGCGCTTTCGCCGGACGTGCGGCGCGGAGGCCGTTCGCGGCGGCCGGTCTGGCGCTGCTCGTCCTGCTCGCCGGTACGGCCACCCAGCTGAGGGTGGGCAATCCGGAGGCCCACGCCCTGGTGGCGAGCGGTCCGGCCCGCGACGGTCTCGACCGGCTCGTGGCGGCCGGGGTGCCGTCGGGGGCGCTGAACCCGCTGGAGGTCCTGGTGCCCGAGGGCGGGGACGCGGCGGCGGTCGCGGCGCGGGCGGCCCGGGTGCCGGGGGTGCTGCTCGCGGCGGCGCCGCCCGCCGACGAGTGGCGCCGCGCCGGTTCGGCCCTGGTCGTGGTCGTACCGGAGGCGGAGCCGATGACGGCGGCGGGCGCGGCGACGGTGACGGCCCTGAGGACGGCGCTCGGGGACACCTCCCGGCCTCCCGTACTCGTAGGGGGTTCCGGCGTCGTCGACCGTGATCTCGTCGACGGGGTGTACGGGCTGCTCCCCTACGCCGTCCCGGCGGCGGCCCTGGCCGCGTTCGGCGCGCTCCTGGCGTTCATGGCGGCGGGCGCGGCCGTCCGTGCCGTGCTCGGCGCGCTGCTCGCCGCCCTCGCCCCGGCCGGCGCGCTCACCCTGCTGTGGCAGTGGGGTCCGGCGGACACGGGCGCGGTGACGGGCTGGGTCCCGCTGGTGGTGGGCGTCTTCGCCTTCTGTGTGTCGCTGGACCGCGCGGTGGCCTCGGCGGCGGGCGGTCCCGGCCGGGCAGGTCCGGTGGCGGCGGGTGCGGGCGCGCTCGCGGTGCTGGCGGTCGGGATCGGCCCCCAGGTCGAACTGGCACTGCTGGTGTCGGGGTTCGCGCTGGCGGCGCTGCTCGACGCATGGGCGGGCCGGCGGACCCCCGTACCGGCGTCCCGGCGAAGTCCCGTACACCGGAGTTCACTTCGATTGGTCTAGACCTAGGCAGGTTCTCCCGCTTAGCATCGACGACCGCGATCACGAATGCGACCGGTCGCGCGACGGAACGTGACGAGGGGGAGATACCGGATGCTGGAGGCGCTCGGCATAAAGGAGTCGACGGAGACCGTCTACCGCCTGCTCCTGGAGCGGCCCGAGTACGACGTGACGGAGATGGCGGCCCATCTCGGCCGTCCCGAACCCGAGGTCCGCGAGGCGCTCGCCTGTCTCGCGGACCTCAAGCTCGTCCTCATGGACGACTCCTCCGGCGAGGTCGAGCCCTTCAACCCGGACGTCGGGTTCTCCTTCCTGCTCTCCCGCGCCGAGGCGGAGCTGAGCAAGCGCAAGCGCCAGGTCGAGCAGGCGGGCCGGGCCGTGGCCGGCATCCTCGCCTCGTACGCGGACTGCCCCGAACCGGGCGTCCGGCACGACCTGGTGGACCGCATCACCGGCCTCGACACCGTCCGCGAACGCCTGGAGGACCTCGCCGCGAACGCCCGCACCGAGTGCCTCTCGCTGCTCCCCGGCGGCGCCCAGCTGCCCGACACCATGGACGCGAGCCAGCCGCTCGACCAACTCGCCCTGGAACGCGGGGTGAAGATCCGGTCGATCTACCAGGAGAGCTTCCGCAACGACCCCGCGACCGTCGAGTACGTGCGCTGGTACTGCGACCTCGGCGGCGCGGCGCGGACCGTGCCCGTGGTCCCGATGCTGATGGTGGTCGTGGACCGGGAGGCCGCGCTCGTCCCGGTCGACCCGGAGGACGGCCGCGCGGGCGCCCTCGAAGTCCGCAGCCCAGGACTGGTGCACGCGCTCGTGGTGCTCTTCGACCGGCTGTGGGACGCCGGCACACCGTTCGGCGAGGCCCCGCGCCGCGACGAGCACGACCTCTCCCCGCAGGAGCGGGAGTTGCTGATGCTCCTCGGCATCGGCTGCACCGACGACATCGCCGCCCGGCGCCTCGGGGTCTCCCTGCGGACCGTGCGCCGGATGAGTTCGGAACTGATGAACCGGCTCGGCGCGCGCAGCCGTTTCGAGGCGGGGGTGCGGGCCGCCAAGGAGGGCTGGCTCTGAGGCGGACTCCGGGCCCGGTTCCGAAGAATCACTTCCGTTATACGGACGGGGGTTCCGTGGAGCGGGAACCGTCCCCTAGATTTCCCCAGCATTACCGAGGTGATCAGCGAGGGGACGGAATCGCCATGCCGGACACACCAGACACGCCAGAAGCCGCACAAGGGAGACAACCCACCATCACCCCCATGAGGGTGGTGATCGCGCTCTGCCTGATCGCACCGATCGTGGCGATGCTCTGGGTGGGCTCCTACGCCAAGACCGAGCCGCTCTTCATCGGCATCCCGTTCTTCTACTGGTACCAGATGCTCTGGGTGCTCATCTCGACCGCGCTCACCATGATCGCGTACAAGCTGTGGCAGCTGGACCAGCGTGCCCGCAAGGGAGGTGACGCGCGATGAAGGACGGCGTGAACGGCGTGGCGCTCGGCGTCTTCGTCTTCTTCTTCGTGGCCGTCACGGTCATGGGCTTCCTGGCCGCGCGCTGGCGCAAGGCCGACAACGAACAGAGCCTCGACGAATGGGGCCTGGGCGGCCGGTCGTTCGGCACCTGGGTGACCTGGTTCCTGCTCGGCGGCGACCTCTACACCGCGTACACCTTCGTCGCCGTCCCGGCGGCCATCTACGCGGCGGGCGCGGCCGGCTTCTTCGCCGTGCCGTACACGATCCTGGTCTACCCGCTGATCTTCACCTTCCTGCCGCGCCTGTGGTCGGTCTCGCACAAGCACGGGTACATCACCACCTCGGACTTCGTGCGCGGCCGTTTCGGCTCCAAGGGCCTGTCGCTCGCGGTCGCGGTCACCGGCATCCTCGCCACCATGCCGTACATCGCGCTCCAGCTGGTCGGCATCCAGGCCGTCCTGGACGTGATGGGCGTCGGCGGCGGCGAGAACACCCACTGGTTCGTCAAGGACCTGCCGCTGCTGCTCGCGTTCGGTGTCCTCGCGGCGTACACGTACTCCTCGGGCCTGCGCGCCCCGGCGCTCATCGCCTTCGTCAAGGACACCCTGATCTACATCGTCATCGCGGTGGCGATCATCTACATCCCGATCAAGCTGGGCGGCTTCGACGAGATCTTCGCCAAGGCGGGCGAGGCGTACGCGCAGACCAACCCGGCGACCGGCAAGCCGCGCGGCGCGCTCGTCCCCGGTGAGGCCGGCCAGTGGACGTACGCGACCCTCGCGCTCGGCTCGGCGCTCGCGCTGTTCATGTACCCGCACTCCATCACGGCGACGCTGTCGTCGAAGAGCCGTGACGTCATCCGCCGCAACACCACGATCCTGCCGCTGTACTCGCTGATGCTGGGCCTGCTCGCGCTGCTCGGCTTCATGGCGATCGCCGCCGGGATCAAGGTGAAGAACGGCCAGCTCGCGATCCCGCAGCTGTTCGAGACGATGTTCCCGGACTGG
Source organism: Streptomyces sp. P9-A4 (assembly GCF_036634195.1). NCBI lineage: Bacteria > Bacillati > Actinomycetota > Actinomycetes > Kitasatosporales > Streptomycetaceae > Streptomyces > Streptomyces sp. P9-A4. The sequence goes on along the minus strand of NZ_JAZIFY010000001.1, from coordinate 5,056,127 downwards.
TTCGCGGGCGTCGCGTTCGCCGCGATCGGCATCGGCGCGCTCGTCCCGGCCGCGATCATGTCGATCGCCGCGGCCAACCTCTTCACCCGCAACATCTACAAGGACTTCATCAAACCGGACGCCACCCCGGCCCAGGAGACCAAGGTCTCCAAGCTGGTCTCGCTCCTGGTGAAGGTCGGCGCGCTGGTCTTCGTCCTCACCATGGACAAGACGGTCGCGATCAACTTCCAGCTGCTCGGCGGCATCTGGATCCTCCAGACCTTCCCGGCCCTGGTCGGCGGTCTGTTCACCCGCTGGTTCCACCGCTGGGCGCTGCTCGCCGGCTGGGCCGTCGGCATGGTCTACGGCACGGTCGCCGCGTACGGCGTCGCCAGCCCGACCCAGAAGCACTTCGGCGGCTCCTCCGCGGAGATCCCGGGCATCGGCGAGATCGGCTACATCGGCCTCACCGCCTTCGTCCTCAACGTCGTGGTCACGGTCGTCCTGACCTTCGTCCTCAAGGCCGTCAAGGCCCCCGAGGGCGTCGACGAGACCTCCCCGGCGGACTACACGGCCGACCGCGGCGACTCCGGGGTCAAGGACCTCCCGAAGGTCGGCGCCGGGTCGCACTGACCCACGGACGCGCGGTGAAGGGGCCCGGGAAAATCCCGGGCCCCTTTCCGTACGCGCCGGGGCACACTGACCGTCATGGACTTCACGATCAGGGCGGTACGGCCCGAGGAGTACGAGGAGCTCGGTGACCTCACCGGGCTGACCTATCTGAACGACGGACTGCTGCTGCACGGAGAGGACGACTTCTATCTGGACGTGCTGCGCGACACCGCCCGGCGGGCGCGCGAGAGCGAGGTGCTCGTCGCCGTCGACGCCGAGGACGGGATCATCGGCGGGGTGACCTTCGCCCCCGGCGGCACCACCTGGGCGGACATCGCGGTCCCCGGCGAGGCCGAGTTCCGGATGCTCGTGGTCGCTCCGGCGGCCCGCGGCAGGGGCGTCGGGGAAGCCCTCGTACGCACCTGCGTGGACCGGGCGCGGAACCTGCCGGAGTGCGCGCGGATCGTGCTCTCCACGGACGCGAAGATGGTCTCGGCGCACCGGATCTACGAGCGGTTGGGCTTCGTCCGCACCCCCGAGCGGGACTGGGAGCCGATCCCCGACCACCGCCTGCGTACCTACGCCTTGGCGTTCTGAGCCCGGGACCGACACAACATGTGGGGGGTGCCACGAGCGGCGCCCCCCACATGTATGCTCGTCCTCGCTGTCGACGCAGGGGAATCCGGCGCGAATCCGGAACTGTCCCGCAACGGTGTGCTTCATACGGATTCGACGGATCCGTACGACGTGAGTCCGAGGACCTGACGACAGCGCGCCCGGTCCGTCCGTTCCGGGTGCCACAGACGTCCGGGCCTCGCGGAGTGGGCCGGTGGACGCGGCGCACCCGCGCGTACGGGTGCCCGCCTGCCCGCCTTCCCCCGCCGCGGCCCCGAGCCGAGCGAGGGAGAGCCCCCACGTGACCATCGCGCCCGCCGATCCGGCGTCCGCCGAGGCTTCCGCGGTCGAGAGCGACGGCCCCGGGACCGTGCTGCTGCGGACCCTGACCGACCTCACCGCCGATCTCCCCGACACCGACCCCGGCAAGGTCGCCGCCGCCGCGCTCCGCGGTCGCAGCGCCGTCGCGGACGAGGCGGAGCTGCGCGAACTGGCCACCGAGGCTGCCGCGGGCCTGATCGCCGAGGACCCGGCGTACTCCCGGCTCGCCGCCCGGCTCCTGACGATCACGATCGCCGACGAGGCGGCCGGCCAGGGCGCCGTCGCCTTCTCCGCCTCCGTGGCCGTCGGTCACCGCGAGGGTCTGATCGCCGACCGCACCGCCGCCTTCGTCGCGCTGCACGCGGACCGGCTCGACGCGACGATCGACCGGGCCGGCGACGACCGCTTCGGCTACTTCGGTCTGCGCACCCTCTACTCGCGCTACCTGCTGCGCCACCCGATCACCCGCGAGGTGATCGAGACCCCGCAGCACTTCATGCTGCGCGTCGCCTGCGGTCTCGCCGAGGACGACTCGGTCCGCGCGCTCGACGAGGTCGCCGCGTTGTACGGCCTGATGAGCCGCCTGGACTACCTGCCGTCCTCCCCCACGCTCTTCAACTCCGGCACCCGCCACCCGCAGATGTCCTCCTGCTACCTGCTGGACTCCCCGCAGGACGAGCTGGACTCCATCTACGACCGCTACCACCAGGTCGCGCGGCTCTCGAAGCACGCGGGCGGCATCGGCCTCTCGTACTCCCGCATCCGGGCCCGCGGTTCGCTGATCCGGGGCACCAACGGGCACTCCAACGGCATCGTGCCGTTCCTGAAGACCCTCGACGCCTCCGTCGCCGCCGTGAACCAGGGCGGTCGCCGCAAGGGCGCCGCCGCGGTCTACCTGGAGACCTGGCACGCGGACATCGAGGAGTTCCTCGAGCTCCGCGACAACACCGGCGAGGACCAGCGCCGCACGCACAACCTGAACCTGGCGCACTGGATCCCTGACGAGTTCATGCGCCGGGTCAACGCCGACGCCGACTGGTCGCTGTTCTCCCCGGCGGACGTGCCCGAGCTGGTCGACCTGTACGGCGAGGAGTTCGACGCCGCCTACCACAAGGCCGAGGCGGCGGGCCTGGCCCGCAAGACCATGCCGGCCCGTGACCTGTACGGCCGGATGATGCGGACCCTGGCCCAGACCGGCAACGGCTGGATGACCTTCAAGGACGCCTCGAACCGGACCGCCAACCAGACCGCCGAGCCCGGCACCGTCGTCCACTCCTCGAACCTCTGCACCGAGATCATCGAGGTCACGAACGACGGCGAGACGGCCGTCTGCAACCTGGGCTCGGTCAACCTGGGTTCGTTCGTCGTCGGTTCGGACATCGACTGGGACCGCCTGGACGAGACCGTCCGCACGGCCGTCACCTTCCTCGACCGCGTCGTCGACATCAACTTCTACCCGACCGAGCAGGCGGGCCGCTCCAACGCCCGCTGGCGGCCGGTGGGCCTGGGCGCGATGGGCCTCCAGGACGTCTTCTTCCAGCTGAAGCTGCCGTTCGACTCCGCCGAGGCGCGCGCGCTGTCGACGAAGATCTCCGAGCGGATCATGCTGGCGGCGTACGAGGCCTCCGCCGACCTCGCCGAGCGCAGCGGCCCGCTCCCCGCCTGGGACGAGACCCGCACCGCCCGCGGCGTCCTGCACCCCGACCACTACGACGTGGAGCTCAACTGGCCGGAGCGCTGGGCGGCGCTGCGCGAGCGGATCGCGGCGGTCGGCATGCGCAACAGCCTCCTGCTCGCCATCGCGCCGACGGCGACCATCGCCTCGATCGCGGGCGTCTACGAGTGCATCGAGCCGCAGGTCTCCAACCTGTTCAAGCGCGAGACGCTGTCCGGCGAGTTCCTCCAGGTCAACTCCTACCTGGTCGACGAGCTGAAGAGGCTCGGCGTGTGGGACGCGCAGACCCGTGACGCGCTCCGCGACGCCAGCGGTTCGGTGGCCGGCTTCACCTGGATCCCGGCCGAGGTCCGCGAGCTGTACCGGACGGCCTGGGAGATCCCGCAGCGCGGTCTGATCGACATGGCCGCCGCCCGTACGCCGTTCCTGGACCAGTCGCAGTCGCTGAACCTGTTCCTGGAGACGCCGACGATCGGCAAGCTGTCGTCGATGTACGCGTACGCCTGGAAGCAGGGCCTGAAGACGACGTACTACCTGCGCTCCCGCCCGGCGACCCGGATCGCCCGCGCCGCCCAGGCGTCGACGGCCGCCGCCGCCATCCCCGTCCAGCAGGCGACGCCCGACGCGGACGCCCTCGCCTGCTCCCTCGAAAACCCCGAGTCCTGCGAGGCCTGCCAGTAATGACCAACGAGAAGAAGAACCTCCTCGACCCGGGCTTCGAGCTGACCCTCCGTCCGATGCGCTACCCGGACTTCTACGAGCGCTACCGCGACGCCATCAAGAACACCTGGACCGTGGAGGAGGTCGACCTCCACTCGGACGTCGCCGACCTCGCCAAGCTGACGCCGGCCGAGCAGCACATGATCGGCCGTCTGGTCGCGTTCTTCGCGACGGGCGACTCGATCGTCTCCAACAACCTGGTGCTGACGCTCTACAAGCACATCAACTCCCCGGAGGCGCGGCTGTACCTGAGCCGTCAGCTCTTCGAGGAGGCGGTGCACGTCCAGTTCTATCTGACGCTGCTGGACACCTACCTGCCCGACCCGGACGACCGCGCCGCCGCCTTCGACGCGGTCGAGGAGATCCCCTCCATCCGCGAGAAGGCGCAGTTCTGCTTCCGCTGGATGGACTCGGTCGAGAAGATCGACCGTCTGGAGACGGCCGCCGACCGCCGCCGCTTCCTGCTGAACCTGATCTGCTTCGCCGCGTGCATCGAGGGCCTGTTCTTCTACGGCGCCTTCGCGTACGTGTACTGGTTCCGGTCCCGCGGCCTGCTGCACGGCCTGGCCACCGGCACCAACTGGGTGTTCCGTGACGAGACGATGCACATGAACTTCGCCTTCGAGGTCGTGGACACCGTCCGCAAGGAGGAGCCGGAGCTCTTCGACGACGCCCTCCAGCAGCAGGTCACGGACATGCTGAAGGAGGCCGTCGAGGCGGAGCTGCAGTTCGGCCGCGACCTGTGCGGCGACGGCCTGCCCGGCATGAACACCGAGTCGATGCGCGAGTACCTCCAGTGCGTCGCCGACCAGCGCCTCCAGCGCCTCGGCTTCCCCCCGGTGTACGGCTCCGAGAACCCCTTCTCCTTCATGGAGCTCCAGGGCGTCCAGGAACTCACCAACTTCTTCGAGCGCCGCCCGTCCGCCTACCAGGTGGCGGTCGAGGGCTCGGTGGACCTCGACGAGGACTTCTAGCCGGTACGAGAAAGGGCCCCGCTCCTGGTGAGGAGCGGGGCCCTTCTTCGTGTCGCGGGGCCGGATCAGGCGTTCGGCACCGTCTCGTAGCGCGGGGTGCCCTCTTCCATCTGGCGCAGGGCGTCCTTGCGGTCGCGCTTCGACAGCTTGTCGATGTAGAGGAAGCCGTACAGGTGGTCCGTCTCGTGCTGGAGGCAGCGGGCGAAGTAGCCGGTGCCGCGGACCTTGACCGGGTTGCCCTGGGCGTCCTGGCCGTGGACCTCCGCGTAGTCGGGGCGGGCCAGCTCCGCGTAGGCGGTCGGCACCGAAAGACAGCCCTCGTTGGACTCGTCGAGGGCGCGCAGCTCGGCCGGGAGCTCCTGGAGGACCGGGTTGACCACGACACCGGTGTGCCGGACGCCCTCGTCGTCGGGGCAGTCGTAGACGAAGACCTTGAGGTCCACGCCGATCTGGTTCGCGGCCAGGCCCACGCCCTCGGCGGCCTTCTGGCTGGCGAACATGTCGTCGATCAGCTTCGCCAGCTCGTCGTCGAACTCGGTGACGTCCTTGCACTCCCGGTGAAGCACCGGGTTGCCGACGACCGTGATCGGGCGGACCGTGCCGCGCTCGCTGTGGGCGAGCTCGCGCGCCTCGCAGTCCTCCGTGTCCACGACGAAGCCGTCGTTGATCTGCGTCTGCTCGTCCGTCTCCTGCTGCGCCATGTCCGGCCGCGCCCTTCTGAAATCCCGATTCCGTCGAGGGACAGCCTACGGGCCCGCCGGGAGACGATCAGCAGACCTCTTCGAGATCGCGCCACTCCCGGCTGTCGGGACTGTCCGCCACCCAGCCGTCGAGGAGGCCCCGCACCAGGCCCGGCGGGGCCGCGATGCCGCACTCGCGCTCCGGCACCCACAGCTCGCCCGGCGAGCGGTGGCCGAGCGGCCCGGGGTGCCCCGGCTCGCTGTGGTCGTGGGGGTCGGTGTGCTCGCCCTCGCCCTCGGCGCTCGGCATGGTCGACTCCGAGCAGGCGCGGCAGAGCAGCCGCACGGAGGACGACCAGTCCTCGGCGGCGAAGCCCGCCTCGGCGGCGAGCTGCTCCAGGGCGTCCCGGTCGGCCTCGGTGGCGGCCTCCAGGAGGACGACCCAGGTGGGCACGGGTGAGGGCGCCCACAGCTCGATCTCGTCGAAGACCGGGTAGGAGGGTCCTGCGGTGGTGGTCCGCTCGCCGTTGGGCACGCCGTCGTGCAGGACGACCTCGCCCCAGCGGCGCCCGGAGGAGGGCAGCGGGATGGAGAGGACCTCGATCCGGGCCGGGTCGAGCCGGCGGCCCCACACGACCTCGGCCTCGCCCTCGGGCGAGAGGCGCACGGCGGCGCTGCCCAGCTCCATGCCGGCGGGCTCGCCGGTGCCGGCGGCGGCGCCGGGCACCTTCAGGCCGTAGGCCTGCCAGGCGCGGCGGGCCAGCGGCCAGTCCTGGAGCGCGGTGGCGGCGATGCCCACGTTCCACCAGTCGGGAGCGCCGGTCTCCTTGTCGAGCAGGGCGACCGCGCGGAGCCCGGCGGCCCGCGCCTGCTCCCAGTCGTGCCGGAACTTGTGCAGCAGCGCGAGGTTGAACCAGGACTCGGAGAGCCAGGGCTCCAGATCCGCCGCGCGCGTGAGCAGCGCCCCCGCGTCCTCGTACCGGCCGTCGCCGATCAGCGTGAACGCGCGGTCGGTGGCCTGCCGCCACGAGGCGGAGGGCCGATGCCGTACCTTCCCGAAGATCTTCACGATTCCCGCCTGCCGGTCGCTTCACCCTCTTGTTCGCATCCAACCATGCCCGGTCGGACGCGCGCTCATTACCCATGGGTTACCCAAGGACGACCGAGGTCACCCCAGGCGTCCCGCCCCGTGCCAGGACCCTGGCCAGGCATTCGACGACGTCCGGGTGGTAGTCGCGGGCGGTGCCGAGCCGGAGCCGTTCCAGGGCGTCCAGGGCGGCGCCCGCGTGCTCGCCGCCCGCGAGGCCGCCCGCGAGGCCGCCCGCGAGGTCGTCGTAGGCGTTCACGGCCCGGACGATCCGGGCGGGCAGCGGCTGCTCGCGGTACGGGTCGGCCTGCCGCTCCACGACGACGGCGACGGCCGCGGGGACACCGGTCCTGCGGACGACCTCGCCGCCCAGGAGGGCGATCCGGCGCTGCTCCTCGGTGGGCAGCAGGGCGGTGGCGCCGCCCGCGACCGGGTCGACGAGGGAGAGCTGTCCGATGTCGTGCATGAGCGCCGCCTGCTCGAGGACGGTCAGCTCGGTCCCGGAGAGCCCCAGCTCGCGCCCCACGGCGGTGCTGAGCGCGGCGACCCGGTGCGCGTGGCCGGGCGGGGTGCAGCCGGCGATCTCGGTGGCGCGGGCCAGGGAGGCGATGGTCTGCCGGTTGACGGTGCGGACGGCCGCGTACCGCTGGAAGGAGAGCTGGGTCAGCAGCAGCGGTACGGCGAACACGGGCAGCGCCCAGAGGCCTGCGGCGGCCACGCCGAGCGCGATGACGGCCCCGGTGGCGCAGACGGCGGAGCCGATGCCGAGGAGGGCGCGCAGCTCGTCGCGGAGGAGGGGCCCGTACGGGAATCCCGTACGGGCGCGGAGCACGAGCGCGGCGAGCACGGCGTCGCAGAGGGCCGTGAGGACGAGCAGCAGGAGGAGGAAGAGGGCGTACGGCGGGCCCTGCCCGAGGTGCCGGACGACGGCCCCCGAGTTGTAGAGGGGCTGGAAGCAGAGGGCGGCGAAGCCGACGGTGAGGACGCGGCGGGCCAGGTGGTCGAGGCGGGGGCCGCGGCCCCGGGCGATGTGGGGGACGATCCCGGCGAGGCAGGCGGCGACGACGACCGCGACGATCTGGAGCACGCCGTGGGTGGTGGCGGTCCCGGCGCTCGCCCCGAGCAGGGCGTAGGCGAGGGAGCCGGCGACGGCGAGCGGCGCGGGTTCCCTCCCCCGGGCCTCCTCGGGTACGGGCGCCGCCGCCGTGTGCCGCGGCGCGCCCCGGCGGGCCAGCTCGCCGAGGAGGATCAGGGTGCCGAAGGCGAGGGCGTGGGCGGGTTCGTCGACGCCGTACCAGAGGGTGGAGCCGAAGCCGGCGAGGCCCAGCAGCAGGGCCGCCGCGTACACGGCGCCGACGGTGACGGCCCCGGGTCTCATGCGCGCTCCTTCGGCCGTGCGGGGGCGGGGGCGGCGCCCGGCTCGCGGGGCGGAGGCACGGTTCCGCCGGGTCCGGCGGTCTCGTCGGCGGTGACGGCGGGCTGCCAGCCGTGCCGTTCCAGGGCGCGGACGAGGGCGGCGACCATCCGGGGGTCGAACTGGCTACCGGCGCACCGCTCCAGTTCGGCGACGGCCGTCGGGACGGGGCGGGCCCGGCTGTAGGAGCGGGTGGAGGTCATGGCGTCGAAGGAGTCGGCGACGGCCACCACCCGGGCGAACTCGGGGATCTCCTCGCCGCGCAGCCCGTAGGGGTAGCCGCTGCCGTCGATGCGCTCGTGGTGGTGGAGGATCGCGGCCCGCGCCTCGCCGAGGAAGCCGATGCCCCGGACCATCTCGTGGCCGTACTCGGGGTGCAGTTCGATGATCCGGCGTTCCTCCGGGGTGAGCGGTCCGTCCTTGCGGAGCACCCGGGTGGGGACGCCCAGTTTGCCGACGTCGTGGAGGATGCCGGCGAACCGCACCACGTCGAGCCGGTCCTCGGCCATGCCGAGTTCACGGGCGATCAGGACGGAGGCGTGGCCGACGCGTTCGCTGTGGCCGCGGGTGTAGCGGTCCTTGATGTCGACGGCCTGGACGAGGGCGCGGATGGTGGCCTGGTGGGCGGCGCGTTCGCGGTGGTACTGGGCGAAGACCCAGCAGGAGATGTACATGGGCAGGAGGACGAAGAGCGCCGCGACGGGTCCGTACGAGCTGCGCCAGAGCACGGCCGTCATCAGCCCGGCGAGTCCGTGCAGGGTGTGCGGGGCGAGGGCCCTGCCGAGGAGGCCGCGCCAGGCGGTCCTGAGGGGCAGTCCGTCGGCGGTGGCGCGGATGCCGCCGTCGAGGACGGTCAGGACCAGACAGAAGGCGAGTGCGGCGGCGAGCGCGGGCAGCAGGGCATACGGGAAGTCGGGGGCGTCCGGTCCGTGCCCGAGGGCGTTTCCGCAGCTCAGCGCCCTGGCGACATGGGCTGCGGCCCAGACGGCGAGGGCTGCGGCGGCGGCCCGCCAGGCGCGCCGGGGCGCGGCCGGCTGTTCGTCGACGCGGGCGAGGAGGCTCCCTGGCAGGGCGGTGAGCGCGGCGGCGGCGGGCGGCAGGAGGAGGGCGGCGGCGAGGAGGACGGGGAAGAGGGAGCCGGTGCCCATGGGGACGGAGCCGGCGCGGCCGCGGCCCAGGAGGCGGCAGCGCGCGGGCAGTTCGCAGAGCGCGTACAGCGCGGCGAGGAGGGCGACCGTGCCCCAGGGGGTGGCCGCGCCGGGGCGCAGCGCGGGCAGGGTGCAGGCCCCGGCGCCGAGCAGGGCGCAGCCGAGGTACACGCGGGCCGCTCGCGGAATGACCTTCACGCCCATCACGCGTATCACGCTAGCGAGTTGGGAGGCCGTCGGCGGCCCGGTGGCGATGATTCGCACCATCGGGTGATACAAGCTGATATACGAAGGAGGCCGCCGCGTCCCTGACGCGACGGCCTCCTCTCCCGCTACCGGGACGTCACTCCTGCGGAGCCGGTGTCGTCGGGACGATCTCCGTGATGTCCTGCTCGGGCACCAGGTGACCGGAGCGGATGAGGTCGATCCGGCCCATCACCTTGGCACGCAGGTCGGTGGGGACGTCGTCACTGCCGCAGCAGCGCTTGACGAGCTTCTTCACCGCCTGCTCCAGGCCGTACTTCTCCAGGCACGGGGAGCACTCCTCGAAGTGCACCTCGAACTTGGTGCAGTCACTGTCGGGCATCTCGTGGTCGAGGAACTCGTAGAGATGATCCAGGACTTCCGAGCAATCCGTCTCGTGCGGCTCTCCGCAGCTCATGAGCCCGAGCCTTTCAGATCGTTCGACGACTCTCCGGCGCCCGCGGGAACGAGCCCGCGGTCGCGAGCGTAGTCCTCGAGCATGCCGCGCAGCTGGCGGCGGCCCCGGTGCAGTCGGGACATCACCGTACCGATGGGTGTCCCCATGATGTCCGCGATCTCCTTGTACGCAAAGCCCTCGACATCCGCGAGGTAGACGGCGATGCGGAACTCCTCGGGAATCGCCTGGAGCGCTTCCTTGACGTCGGAGTCCGGGAGGTGGTCGAGCGCCTGGGACTCGGCCGAGCGCAGACCGGTCGACATGTGCGACTCGGCGCGGGCGAGCTGCCAGTCCTCGATCTCCTCGGCGGCGCTGCGCTGGGGCTCGCGCTGCTTCTTGCGGTACGAGTTGATGAAGGTGTTCGTGAGGATGCGGTACAGCCACGCCTTGAGGTTCGTGCCCTCACGGAACTGGTGGAAGGATCCGTACGCCTTGGCGTAGGTCTCCTGCACCAGGTCCTCCGCGTCCGCGGGGTTGCGCGTCATGCGCAGCGCGGCCGAGTACATCTGGTCGAGGTAGCCGAGGGCGTCCCGCTCGAAGCGCGCGTTGCGCTCCTCGGTCGTCTCCTCGGGGCCTTCGTCGGTCCCTGTGTCGGTCCCAGTGACCGGACCCACCTCCTCCAGCGCCGCGGCGAGCCCGAGGGCGGACCCACTCGATTCGGAGGATAGACGAGGAACCGCTCCGCCCGCCGCCCGAATCGGGCCCCCCTTGGGCGCGGGCAGCACTGTCCAGTCGAGGTCAGCGGCCTTCGCACGCTCCGGGCAGATGATCGAAGCCATGCGACGGACTCCCTCTTCCTTTGCTCTCACACCGACGAACCGAACAACAGTGGTCCCCCACTCAACATTCCCGGTTCGTCAGCGGAGCGAAGTGATCCACTCGGCGACCCCTTCGACGAGCACGGCCAGGGCCTCCTCCTGACCGAGGGGCGCGCGCTTGGGCAGCGCGAAGCCGTGGTCCCCGTAGGGGATCGCCAGGAGGCGGTACGGGCCTTCCGGAAACTCCGGGGGCCGTCCGAAGGTGTCGTTGCCGCCCTGGACGACGAGCGTCGGCAGCCCGGTGCCGAGCAGTTCGTCGGCGCGCGACTTCTCCGGCCTGCCCGGAGGGTGCAGCGGGAAGCTGAGCGCGAGGACGGCGAGGGCGCCCAGCTCGTCCCCGGTCCGGCAGGCGACGCGGGCGCCGGCGCTGCGGCCGCCCGCGATCACCGGGAGGCCGGGCCGGGCGAGGGCGGGCCAGAGGCCGCGCCAGCCGGTGTCCAGGGTTTTCGGCGCGGGGGCGACCTTCCTGCCCGCGACCCGCCAGGGCTGCTCGACCAGGGCGACGGTCACTCCCTGCGCGGGCAGCGTCCCGGCCAGGGCCCGCAGGTCGCGGGCCTCGATGCCGCCGCCGGCCCCGTGGCCGAGGGCGAGGACCGCCCACGGCGCGGTCCCCTCGTACCAGGTGACGCGCGCCTCACCGGCCTCGGTGGGAACGGTCTCGGAGGAGGGCTCGTACTGTGTCACGTCGCTCACACCCCCATCCTGCCCCCCGCGACCGCCGCGGGAGCGGTTCAGAACAGCGTGCCGACCTCCGGGCCCTCCAGCTCGGTCAGCAGCTCCGGCCCGTTGTTGCGGACGTTGCTGACGGCGGTCCCCACCGGGTAGGCCCGCATCAGGCCCTCCGGCGGCGCGGCGAGCAGCCCGCGCAGCTCCTCCGGGTCCGTGCGCGCCGGGTCGAGCCAGGCGTCCCAGCGGTCCTCCGTCAGCATCAGCGGCATCCGGGGGTGGATGTCCGCGAGCGAGTGCGGGCCCTCGGCGGGGGCCACGCCCAGCGGACCGGTCTCGGCCTCCGTGGTGATCACCGAGCAGGTCACCCACCACGCGGAGGGGTGGGCGTCGGGGAGGGTCCGGTCGCGCCAGAACTCGTAGAGGCCGGCCATCGCGAAGACCGAGCCGTCCGCCGGAGTCACGAAGTACGGCTGCTTACGGGGCCGCTTCTTCTTCCCCTCGACCTCCAGGTCCCGTTCCCCGGCCCCGGTCACCCACTCGTAGTAGCCGTCGGCGGGCAGGATGCAGCGGCGGGCGGCGAACGCCTTCTTGAAGGAGGGCTTCTCGGCCAGGGTCTCCGCCCGCGCGTTGATCATCCGGGCGGCGCCCTCCGGCGACTTCGCCCAGGACGGCACGAGGCCCCACTTCAGCGCACGGAGCTGGCGAACCGGACGCCGGATCTCCGCGTCTTTCAGTGGACGCTCCAGAACGGCCCAGACCTCTTTGGTGGGGGCCACGTTCCAGTCCGGGGCCAGAGTCTCCTCCGGCTCCCACTTCTCGATCCCGAAGACGCCGACGAGATCCTCGGGCCGCCGACTGGCCGCATACCTTCCGCACATACGTGCCACACTGCCACGATCCCCGACCTCCCGAGGAGCGGCCCGAAAGATGGACCTCTCGATCGACCTCCTCAGCCCGCAGGCCGCCCCCGCCGAGTGGCTGGTGATCGCCACCGGCGTCGCCGCCCTCGCCGTCACCGTGCCCCGCCGCCTCTGGCTGCTCGCCAGGAACGCGATCACCATCGCCCACGAGGGCGGCCACGGGCTCGTCGCCCTCGGCACCGGCCGCCGCCTCGAAGCGATCCGGCTGCACTCCGACACCAGCGGGCTGACCGTCAGCCGGGGCAGGCCCACCGGGCTCGGCGTCGTGCTCACGCTGGCCGCCGGGTACCCCGCCGCCCCGCTGCTCGGCCTCGGCGGCGCGGCCCTGATCGGCACCCACCGGGTGACCCTGCTGCTGTGGATCGCGACCGCCCTGCTGCTCGCCATGCTGGTGATGGTCCGCAACGCGTACGGCATCCTCACCGTCCTCCTCACCGGCGCCGCGTTCCTCCTCGTCTCCTGGCTGACCGGTCCCGAGGTCCAGTCGGCGTTCGCCTGCGCGGTGGTGTGGTTCCTGCTGCTCGGCGGCGTCCGCCCGGCCTTCGAGCTCCAGGTGAAACGACGCCACGGCGGCGCCCCAGACTCCGACGCCGACCAGTTGGCGCGGCTCACGCACGTGCCCGCCGGAGTGTGGCTGTTCTTCTTCCACGCGGTCGCGATCAGTGCCCTGATCGGCGGCGGTCGCTGGCTCCTGGGCATCTGACTCCCCCGTACAGTGAGTCCATGACCGCAGTGACCCCCGTGCACACCGACCCGCCCACCGACCTCTGGCCCGCCCCGTACGCGCGCGGCGCCGTCGACGCGACCGTCACCGTGCCCGGATCGAAGTCGGTCACCAACCGCGCCCTCGTCCTCGCCGCGCTGGCCTCCGAGCCCGGCTGGCTGCGCCGCCCGCTGCGCTCCCGCGACACCCTCCTGATGGCCGAGGCGCTCCGCACCCTCGGCGTGAGGATCGAGGAGACGGTGTCGTCCAGCTCCTCCGGCGCGGGCGCCCCCGGCGGCTCCGGCGAGGCCTGGCGGATCATCCCCTCGCCGCTGCGCGGCCCCGCGACCGTCGACGTCGGCAACGCCGGCACGGTCATGCGCTTCCTGCCCCCCGTCGCGGCCCTCGCCGACGGCCCGGTCCGCTTCGACGGCGACCCCCGCTCCCACGAGCGCCCGCTGCACGGCGTGATCGACGCGCTGCGCGCGCTCGGCGCCCGGGTCGACGACGAGGGCCGGGGCGCGCTGCCGATGACCGTGCACGGCGCCGGCGGTCTGGACGGCGGAAAGGTCGAGATCGACGCCTCCTCGTCCTCCCAGTTCGTCAGCGCCCTGCTGCTGTCCGCGCCCCGCTTCAACCAGGGCGTCGAGGTACGGCACGTCGGTTCGCGGCTCCCCTCGCTCCCCCACATCCGGATGACCGTCGACATGCTGCGCGCGGTCGGCGCCCGGGTCGACGAGCCCGAACACGGCGGCGAGCCCGATGTGTGGCGGGTCGCGCCCTCCGCGCTGCGCGGCCGGGACCTGGTCGTCGAGCCCGATCTGTCGAACGCGCAGCCGTTCCTGGCGGCGGCCCTGGTGACCGGCGGCCGGGTCACCGTCCCCGACTGGCCGGAGCGGACCACCCAGCCGGGCGACGAGCTGCGCCGGATCTTCACCGAGATGGGTGGCTCCTGCGAGCTGACCGACGCGGGTCTCACCTTCACCGGTACGGGCCGGATCCACGGCATCGACGTGGACCTCGGCGAGGTCGGCGAGCTGACCCCCGGCATCGCGGCGGTCGCGGCCCTCGCGGACTCCCCGTCGACCCTGCGCGGCGTCGCCCATCTGCGGCTGCACGAGACGGACCGGCTGGCGGCGCTCACCAAGGAGATCAACGGGCTGGGCGGCGATGTGACCGAGACCGAGGACGGTCTCCACATCCGCCCGCGCCCGCTGCACGGCGGCGTCTTCCACACGTACCACGACCACCGCATGGCGACGGCGGGCGCGGTCATCGGCCTCGCCGTCGAGGGCGTGGAGATCGAGGACGTGGCCACCACGGCGAAGACCTTGCCGGACTTCCCGGGGATGTGGACCGAAATGCTCGGGGCCTGAACCATGCGGCGTTACGGCAAGAACACCGACGAGGACGACATCCGCCAGCGGCCCAACCGCAAGGGCACCCGTCCCCGTACGACCATCCGCCCGAAGCACGAGGACGCCGTCGAGGGCATGGTCCTCACCGTCGACCGCGGCCGGCTGACCGTCCTGGTCGACGACCGGGCCGTCACGGCGATGAAGGCGCGCGAACTGGGCCGCAAGGCCGCCGTGGTCGGCGACCGGGTCTCGCTCGTCGGCGACCTGTCCGGCGAGAAGGACACCCTCGCCCGGATCGTGCGGATCGGTGAGCGCAGCTCGGTGCTGCGCCGCACGGCCGACGACGACGACCCGTACGAGCGGGTGGTCGTCGCCAACGCCGACCAGCTGGCGATCGTCACCGCGCTCGCCGACCCCGAGCCGCGCCCCCGGCTGATCGACCGCTGTCTGGTCGCCGCGTACGACGGCGGCCTCACCCCGCTGCTCGTCCTCACCAAGTCGGACCTCGCGTCGCCGGACACCCTCCTGGACATGTATGGGGCGCTGGGTGTGCCGTACGTGGTGACCACCCGTGACGAGTTCGTCGACGGGGTCGCGGCCGAGCGGGTCCACGAACACCTCAAGGGCCGGACGACCGCGTTCGTCGGGCACTCCGGTGTCGGCAAGACGACCCTGGTCAACGCCCTGGTCCCGCCGGAACGACGGCGGACCACGGGTGTCGTCAACGCGGTCACGGGCCGCGGCCGGCACACCACCACCTCCGCGCTGGCGCTGCCGCTCGACGACAAGGAGGGCGGCTGGGTCATCGACACCCCGGGCGTCCGCTCCTTCGGTCTGCACCACGTGGATCCGTCCCGGGTGATCCTCGCCTTCCCCGACCTCGTACCCGGTACGGAGAACTGCCCGCGCGCGTGCAGCCACGACGAGCCGGACTGCGCGCTCGACGCGTGGGTGGCGGAGGGGCACGCCGATCCGGCGCGGCTCGTCTCGCTCCGCCGGCTCCTGGCGACCAGGGAACGACGCGAGGGCGACTGAGCCGTCCACGTTTACGGGCTCCCACGACCGGCAAGTGCATAATCGCACCAAGTGCGACGAAGCAGTCACCGACGGGCGTGGGAGGCACTGACGATGGCGTGGCTGCTGGTGGTGGTCGCGGGGATCCTGGAGACGGGGTTCGCGGTCTGCCTGAAGCTCTCGCACGGTTTCACCCGGCTGTGGCCGACGGTCGCCTTCGCGGCCTTCGCCCTGGGCAGCTTCGGTCTCCTGACGCTCGCGCTGCGGAAGCTGGACGTGGGTCCGGCGTACGCGGTGTGGACCGGGATCGGGGCGGCCGGGACGGCGATCTACGGGATGGTCTTCCTCGGCGACGTGGTGTCCACGCTCAAGATCGTGTCCATCAGCCTGGTGATCGCGGGGGTCATCGGGCTCCAGCTCTCCGGCTCGGCGCACTGAGGGGTCACCGGCAGGGCCGGTGCGACGACATGACTGAGGGCGATCCGTACGGCGAGTTCGCAGCCGGCCGCCCACCGCTCCCCCGCGCAGGCCGCCGCCTCCGCCACGAGTTCGCCCGGCGCGGGCGGGCCCTCGTCGGCGCGCCGCTGGGCGGGGACCGGGGCGAGCCGGGCGCCCGGCCTGGCCGGCCGGGGCTGGGGCAACCACTCGTTCCAGGCGCCGGTGAGCAGGGCCCGCAGTACCGGGCGGACGGCGGCGCGGGCGACGATCCACTCGGCGACGGCGACGAGGTTCCGCTCGGGCGGGGCGGGGGCGGCGAGCAGCCGCCGGACGCCCTGGACGTAGGTGTCGGCCTCTCTGCGCACGAGAGCGCGGGCGAGGCCCTCCTTGCTGCCGAACTCGTTGTAGAGGGTCTGCCGGGAGACCCGGGCGGCGGCGGCCAGGTCGGCCATCCGCACGGCGGACCAGGACCGGTGCGCGAGCGCGGCGAGCGCGGCGTCGAGCAGGGCCTCACGGGCAGTCGGCAAGGTCGCCTCCCGGAACGAACGTGTCCGTACGCGGCTCAGGGGCCCAGCCTCGGCAGCGGTCCGGGCACTGTCAAGAGGGTCGCGGTGGACGCTTCTCCGTGCGGGGATCGCACGGCGATAGAGTGCCGACCATGGCCGACTACCACGATGATCTGCGTCTCGCCCACGTCCTCGCCGATGCCGCCGACGCGGCCACCATGGACCGGTTCCAGGCGCTCGACCTCAAGGTCGAGACCAAGCCGGACATGACCCCGGTGAGCGAGGCCGACAAGGCGGCCGAGGAGCTGATCCGGGGGCAGCTGCATCGCGCGCGACCGCGTGACGCGATCCTCGGCGAGGAGTTCGGTGTGGAGGGCTCGGGCCCGCGCCGCTGGGTGATCGACCCGATCGACGGCACGAAGAACTATGTGCGCGGGGTACCGGTCTGGGCGACCCTGATCGCGCTGATGGAGGCCGGGGACACCGGCTTCCAGCCGGTGGTCGGCGTGGTGTCGGCCCCGGCGCTCGGCCGCCGCTGGTGGGCGGCGAAGGGCCTCGGCGCGTACACCGGCCGCAGTCTGGCCTCGGCGACCCGGCTCGGCGTCTCGAAGGTCGCCACCCTGGAGGACGCCTCCTTCGGGTACTCCTCGCTGAGCGGCTGGGAGGAGCGGGGGCGCCTGGAGGGCTTCCTCGATCTCACGCGCGCGTGCTGGCGGACCCGCGCGTACGGCGACTTCTGGCCGTACATGATGGTCGCGGAGGGTTCCGTGGACATCTGCGCGGAGCCGGAGCTCTCGCTGTGGGACATGGCGGCGGTGTCGATCGTGGTCCAGGAGGCCGGCGGCACGTACACCGGGCTCGACGGCCGGCACGGCCCGCACAGCGGCAACGCGGCGGCCTCGAACGGCCTGCTCCACGGCGAGCTGCTGAGCTACCTCAACCAGGAGGACGTGCGCGACTGAGCGCGCCGACGGGCCACCCCCGGGCACACGCCGACGCCCGCGCCGAACGCGCCGAAGCGCCCCCGGGGGCGCTTCGCGCGCCCCCTTGTCGGACCCCTCCCCCGGTGCCACTCTGAGAGTCCCCCCACTTGTGAACTTGTGAATCGCTTCTCGTGGAACGCGGGAACGTTTCACCGAGGAGGTGGCTCCGTCCATGCTCGTCCGCGACGCCATGAGCACGGTGGTCCTCACCATCGGCCCCGCCCATACCCTCCGACAGGCCGCCCGGCTGATGGCGGCGCGCCGCGTCGGCGCGGCCGTCGTCCTCGACACCGACGCCGGCGGGCTCGGGATCCTCACCGAGCGCGACGTCCTCAACTCACTCGCCAGGGAGCAGGACCCCGACCTGGAGACCGCGGGTTCCCACACCACCCGTGACGTCGTCTTCGCCGCGCCCGCCTGGACCCTGGCGGAGGCGGCCGAGGCGATGACCCGCGGCGGCTTCCGCCATCTCGTCGTCCTCGACGGCCACGGGCCGGTCGGCATCGTCTCCGTGCGCGACATCATCCGCTGCTGGATCCCGGTGCACAGCGTGGCGGGCTGAGCGGACCCCGGGGCTCGCGGGCGCGCGCGCCCTCGGGCTCCCGGACACGCGAAGGCGGGCCGGACTCCGTACGGAAGTCCGGCCCGCCCTCTTCCACGGCAAGCGCCCTCAGCCGCGCAGGGCCTGGACCGCGGCCTCAAGCCGCTTGCCGAAGTCTCCGTCCGCCCGGCGGAAGTTGCCGATCGCCCGCTCGGCGATGTCCTCGCGCGAGACCTTGGCGATGAAGCCCGACAGGTTCTCGATCAGACGGCTCTTCTCGTCCTCCGACATCAGCCGGTAGAGGTTGCCCGCCTGCACGAAGTCGTCGTCCTCGGCGTGGGCGGGGGCGGCGTGGTCGCCGGTGACGCCGGTGACCGGGGCGGACTGCCACAGCGGGCGGTCCGTCTGGAACGGGCCGCCGAAGCTGTTCGGCTCGTAGTTCTTCGCGCCCTTGTGGCGTCCGTCGTAGAGGTGGCCGTCACGGGAGTGGGTGCGCGCCTCGGTGGCGTGCGGGCGGTTCACCGGCAGGTGGTCGGCGTTGATGCCGACGCGGTAGCGGTGGGCGTCGCCGTAGGCGAAGAGCCGGCCCTGGAGCATCTTGTCCGGGGAGGGGCCGATGCCCGGCACGAAGTGCGCGGGGCTGAAGATCGACTGCTCGACCTCGGCGAAGATGTTCTCCGGGTTGCGGTTGAGCTCCAGCCGGCCGATCTCGATCGGCGGGTAGTCCTCGTGCGGCCACACCTTGGTGAGGTCGAAGGGGTTGAAGCGGTAGTCCGCCGCGTCGGCCGCGGGCATGATCTGGACCTGCACGGTCCAGCTCGGGAAGTCACCGCGCTCGATGGCCTCGCGCAGGTCGCGCTGGTGCGAGTCGGGGTCCTCGCCGGCGAGCCGGTTGGCCTCGGCCTGGGTGAGGTTCTCGATGCCCTGGTCGGTCTTGAAGTGGTACTTGACCCAGAAGACCTCGCCGGCCTCGTTGTTCCACTGGAAGGTGTGCGAGCCGTAGCCGTTCATGTGGCGGTACGAGGCGGGGATGCCGCGGTCGCCGAAGAGCCAGGTCACCTGGTGGGTCGACTCCGGGGAGAGGCCCCAGAAGTCCCAGACGTTGTCGGCCTCCTGCGAGCCCGAGTACGGGTCGCGCTTCTGGGTGTGGATGAAGTCGGGGAACTTGATGGCGTCCTTGATGAAGAACACCGGGGTGTTGTTGCCGACGAGGTCGTAGTTGCCCTCTTCGGTGTAGAACTTCAGCGCCCAGCCGCGCGGGTCGCGCACGGCGTCGGCCGCGCCGAGGTTGCCCGCGACGGTGGAGAAGCGCAGGAAGGTCTCGGTCTCCTTGCCGACCTCGGAGAGGAACGCGGCGCGCGTCCACCGCGAGACGTCACGGGTGAGCGTGAAGGTGCCGTAGGCGCCCGCACCGCGCGCGTGGACCACACGCTCCGGGATGCGCTCCCGGTTGAAGTGGGCGAGCTTCTCCAGGAGGAGCTGGTCCTGTACGAGCACCGGCCCGCCGACGCCCGCCGTCTCGCTGTTCTGGTTGTCCGCGACCGGCGCGCCGGCCTCCGTGGTGAGCGGTCCCTGCGTCACGTGCGCCTCCTGCGTCCTGTCCCTGCCGTTCCGTACTTGATCCTACGATAGACATTGTCTAAGTCAAGTGAACTTCCAAAGTCACACCAGTTCGGGACTCGGGGCCGCGACTGCTACCCTGGCCCTCATGAGTGACCTGTTGGAACGACTGCGCGGACGCGGCTGGCGGATGACCGCGCAGCGACGCGTCGTGGCCGAGGTGCTCGACGGGGATCATGTGCACCTGACCGCCGACGAGGTCCACGCGCGCGCGGTGACGCGCCTTCCCGAGATCTCGCGCGCGACCGTCTACAACACGCTGGGCGAGATGGTCACCCTCGGCGAGGTCATCGAGGTCGCGACCGACGGACGCGCCAAGCGGTACGACCCGAACGCCCACCGGCCCCACCAGCACCTGGTCTGCGGCCGCTGCGGCGCGATCCGCGACGTCCACCCGGGCGGCGACCCGCTGGCGGACCTGCCGGACACCGAGCGCTTCGGCTTCACGATCTCGAACGTCGAGGTCACGTACCGGGGCCTCTGCCCGAACTGCGCGACCACCGCCTGACCGAGAACCCCGAGAAGGCCCCCGCTCCGGCGGGGGCCTTCTTCGTGCCGCCCGCACGTCCGCGCGCAGACGACGAAGGCCCGGATCCATTGACTGGATCCGGGCCTTCGTTGCTACTGAGTAGCGGGGACAGGATTTGAACCTGCGACCTCTGGGTTATGAGCCCAGCGAGCTACCGAGCTGCTCCACCCCGCGTCGGTAAACCTGACTCTACGGGACGCCCCCCGACCAGCGCAAATCCGTTGGCGCACGGCCCCCGCACGGCCCCCGGGGGACTACGCGGTCAGTTCCTGGTGCAGTGCCTCGCTCAGCCGGGCCGCCCGCTCGGCGACCTCCGCCGGGCCGAGCTCCACCGCGCGGGCGCACCAGTGGCGCCCCTCGGTCAGTTCCCCGCGCCGGGCCGCGAGCAGCGCGAGCCGGAGCGCGGCGCGGCCGTGCCCGGCCCGGGCCGCCCTGGTCCACCAGAGGGCGGCCTCGCGCTCGCTGCCCTCGCGGGCGAGCAGCAGCCCGAGGTTGAAGGCGCCGTTGCGGCTGCCCGCCTCCGCCGCCTCGCGGTACCAGCGGTCGGCCTCGGCCAGGTCGCCGCGGCCGGCGGCGAGCATCCCGACCCGCACCTGGGCGCGCCGGTGGCCCTGCTGGGCGGCCCGCTCGTACCACTCCTCGCACTCGGACTTCTCCTCGCGGGGCGCGCCGAGCACCGCGGGGCCCGGCTCGGGCCGGCGCGCGTCGAGCACCGAGGCGAGCCGGAAGGCGGCCTCGGCGCTGCCGCCGCCGGCCGCACAGCGCAGGTGCCGCTCGGCGGTCCGCTCGTCGCCGTCCCTGAGGGCCGCGATGCCCACCTGGAGCGCCGCTTCGGTGTGCCCGGCGGCCGCGGCCCGCTCGTACCAGACGAGGGCCGTACGGTCGTCGTCGCGGCCCGCGTGGAGGATGCCGAGGTTGAAGGCCGCGTCCACGCTGCCGGCCTCGGCGGCCTTGGAGAACCAGGGCTCGGCGCCGTTGGCGTCGCCGGCCTGGAGGAGCAGCACGGCGAGCGCGTTGGCGGCCTCGCGGTGGCCCGCGTAGGCGGCGCGGCGGTACCACTGCTCGGCCTGCGGGATGCGGTCCTGGGCGGCGCAGAGCAGCCCGAGGTTGTAGGCGCCGTTGACGTCGCCCGCGTCCATGGCGGCGCGGTACCAGCGCTCGGCGGTCTGCTGCTCGCCCCGGGCGGCGTGCAGCGCGCCCAGCGCGTTGGCGGCGTTGCCGTCGCCGTCCTGGGCTGCGCGCAGCCACCACACGGCGGCGCTCTCCTCGTCGCCCGCGTCGCGGAGCAGGAAGCCGAGTGCGCAGGCAGCCTTGGCCTCGCCCTCCTTGGCGGAGCTGAGGTACCAGCGGCCGGCCTCCTTGAGCTCGCCCCGGTGCTCCAGGATCGCGCCCAGGTGGAGCGCGGCCCGCCGGTGGCCGCGCGCGGCGGCCTGCCGGAACCACTGCTCGGCCTCGGTGGGCTCGCCCCCGGGCTCGCCGGGGGCGCGGGCGGGAGCGGCGAGCCCGGTGCCCGTGACGGCGCCGCCGGGCACGATCGCGCCGGTGCCGGGCGTCCTGAGCCGGGTGCCGGTCTCGTGCGGGCCGCGGGTGCTCTCGGTGGCGCGGCGCTCCAGGGCGAGGGCGAGCCGGTAGGCGGCCTCGCGGTGGCCCTGTTCGGCGGCGGCGCGCAGCCAGCGCTCGGCGCCGACGTCGCTGCGGTGCTCGAGCAGGTCGGCGAGGGCGTACGCGCCGAGGGCGTGGCCCTGCTCGGCGGCCTGGCGCAGCCAGTACTCGGCGGCGGGCTCGTCGCCGCGCTCGCGGTGGTGGCGGCCGAGGGCGTGGGCGGCGGGCGCGGAGCCGGCGACGGCGGCGACCCGCCACCAGCCGGCGGCCTCCTCGGCGTAGCCGCGCTGGTGCAGCAGGACGCCGAGGTTGTTCGCGGCGGCCCGGTCGCCCTCGGCGGTGGCGCCGCGCAGATAGGGCTCGGCGCCGTCGAGGTCACCGCGGCGCAGCAGCAGCGCGCCGAGGGCGCTCATCGAGGCGAGGTCGCCGCGCTCGGCGGCACGCCGGTGGCGGGCCTCGGTCTCGGTCTCGTTCTCGGTGTCGGCATCGGTCTCGGCGGTGGTGTCGACGGCCGCATCGACGGCCCCTACTGCCTCGATGATCTCGTCTGCGGCGTTTCTGGCGTGCCGCTGCACAAACCGCCCTGTCTCCAACAGAGTTGCCCTGTCCCCCATAAATACCATCGTCGCACCACCCGCAACCCGAGCACACCTGGTATACCGCAGCCAGTGAGGTCACTCAGCGTTTTGTCGACATGCCCACAGAGAGACAAGTCAAACACGACTCACGCCAACTCGCCCCTTCCCTACCGCGCTTCGGGCCCCCCGCGCACGCCGACACACGACGAGGGCCCGGATCCTTATGGATCCGGGCCCTCGTCCTCTGAGTAGCGGGGACAGGATTTGAACCTGCGACCTCTGGGTTATGAGCCCAGCGAGCTACCGAGCTGCTCCACCCCGCGTCGGTGAACCAACAGTACCACGGACGCGGGGTGGAAAACCTCAGGTCAGCCGCCTGATCCCGTGGAGGGGGCGCTGGAGGCGTCGCTCTTCGGCGCCGCCGGAGGGGCGCTCGCTCCGGTCGTCTTGAGCTTGGCCCCGGCGTTCGCGGCCCGCTGGAGCGCGGCCTGGAGGTCCTCCTGGGCCTTGCCGTACGCGTTCCAGTCCTGCTTCGCGAGCGCCGCCTCACCGTCGTCGTACGCCTTCTGGGCGTCGGCGATGGCCTGCTTGAGCACGGCGTCGTTGGACGCCGGCGGCGGGTTGGTGGTGCCCGGCGGGGTCGTGGGCGTGGTGGGCGGCGTGGTGGGCGACTCCACCCCGAAGACCGCGTTGAGCGCCTTGGTGAGGTTGTCCTCGAACACCGTGGTGTCCTTGGTCGTGTCACCGTCGGGCTGGTCCGCGTCCACGTACGACACGGCGACCTTCTTCAGGAGCGGGTAGAGCGCGTTCCTGCCCTGGGCGTAGACCGGTTCGACGTACAGGAACCCGCCGTCGAGCGGGACGGTCAGCAGGTTGCCGTACTGGATGTCGGAGTCGGCGCCCTTCATGTCCCGGACGAAGGTGGCCACCGACGGCAGACCGTTGAGCTTGCTCTGCACCTGGGCCGGGCCGGGCACGTCCTCGGTGACCCGCAGCAGTCTCAGCCGGCCGTACTCCTTGCTGGTGGCGTCGGCGTCGACCGCCATGAAGCCGCCCAGGTTGGGCCGCCCGTTCGGCGTGAACGTCGTCGTCAGCGAGAAGCGCTGTGCCGTGTCCCCGGGCATCTTCATGCTCAGGTAGTACGGCGGGACCGCGTTGCCGTCCTTGTTGGTCGGGTCGTCCGGCACCTGCCAGGCGTCCGAGCCGCTGTAGAACTGCGCCGGGTCGGTGACGTGGTAGCGGGTCAGCAGCTCGCGCTGGACCTTGAACATGTCCTGCGGGTAGCGCAGGTGCTGCATCAGGTCGGCGTCGATGTCGGACTTCGCCTTGACCGTGCCGGGGAAGGCCTTCATCCAGGTCTTGAGGACCGGGTCCTCGGTGTCCCACTGGTAGAGGGTCACCGTGCCGTCGTACGCGTCGACGGTGGCCTTCACCGAGTTGCGGATGTAGTTGACCTGGTTCTGCTGGGCGACGACCGCGCGCTGCTGGTTGCCGACGGTCAGCGAGTCGGCCGTGGTGTCGCCGAGCGTGGTGCGCGAGGCGTACGGGTAGCCGTTGGTCGTCGTGTAGGCGTCGATGATCCACTGGATCCGCCCGTCGACGACCGCCGGGTAGGCGTCTCCGTCGATGGTCAGCCACGGCGCGACGGCCTCGACGCGCTCCTTGGGCGTGCGGTTGTAGAGGATCCGCGAGCCCTCGCCGATGGCCCCCGAGTAGAGGATCTGCGGCTCGCTGAAGGCCACCGCGTACGCGGCGCGGTTGAAGGTGCTGGAGAGGCTGACGCCGCTCTTCTCCTTGTAGCTGGTGGTCTTCTCGCCGTTCTCCTCGTAGTCCAGCTCCTTCTGCGGGCCGCCCACGATCGAGTACTGGTCGGTCTTCTCGCCGTAGTAGATCCGCTGCTGGTACGTGCCGAGCTGACCGGTCGTCGGCAGTCCGGACTCGGTGAAGACCGGGGAGCCGTTGGCGTCGGTCTGGGTGCCCGAGGCCAGGATCGCGCCGAAGCCGTGGGTGTACGTGAAGTGGTCGTTGATCCAGTTCCGCTTCGGGATGCCCTTGATGTTGAGCTCACGGAGACCGACGACGGTGTCCTTGCCCTGGTAGCGGTCCACGTCCAGGGTCGTCGGGAACTGGTAGTACTTCCGCTTCTGCTCCAGCTGCTGGAACGTCGGCGACACGATGTTCGGGTCGAGGACGCGGTAGCTGGCCGCCGTGTCGGCGTCCGTGCGCAGCTGGTCCTTGGCCTTCACC
Source organism: Streptomyces sp. P9-A4 (assembly GCF_036634195.1). Taxonomy (NCBI): domain Bacteria; kingdom Bacillati; phylum Actinomycetota; class Actinomycetes; order Kitasatosporales; family Streptomycetaceae; genus Streptomyces; species Streptomyces sp. P9-A4. The sequence continues at coordinate 5,031,676 of NZ_JAZIFY010000001.1, read as the reverse complement.
GTCGACTTGCCCGAGTAGTTCTCGGGCTTCGTCCCGTCGATCGCGTACGCCTTGCGGGTCGCGTCGATGTTCTTCTGGATGTACGGCGCTTCCTTGGCCTGCTCGTTCGGCTGGACCTGGAACTTCTGCACGATCGCCGGGTACAGACCGCCGATCAGGATCGCGGAGAGCACCATCAGACCGAAGCCGATCACCGGCAGCTGCCAGGTGCGGCGCCAGAGCGTCGCGAAGAACAGCAGCGCGCAGATGACGGCGATGCAGAACAGGATGGTCTTCGCCGGCAGGTACGCGTTGGCGTCGACGTACCGCAGGCCGGTCCAGTTGCCGGTGGCCTTGAAGTCGCTGGACTTCACGGCCAGGCCGTACCGGTCGAGCCAGTACGCGACCGCCTTGAGCGCGACGAAGAGGCCGAGCAGCACCGAGAGGTGACCGGTGGCGGCGGCGGTGGCCCGGGCGCCGGGGCTGGTGATCCGCAGCCCGCCGTAGAGGTAGTGCGTGAGCGCCGCGGCGATCAGCGAGAGCACGGCGGCGGCGAAGCCGAAGGCGAGCAGGAAGCGGTACCAGGGCAGGTCGAAGGCGTAGAACGACACGTCGAGCCCGAACTGCGGGTCCTTCTGCCCGAACTTCACGCCGTTGACCCACATGAGCCAGGTGCGCCACTGGCCCGAGGCGGAGGCGCCGGCGATCAGCGCCACCAGGGCGGTGACGGCGAGCAGCACCCACTTCTTGAACGGGGCCAGGCCCATCCGGTACCGGTCGAGGCTCTGCTGCTCCAGCGACATCGCGCTGAGCGGCGGCCGCAGCCGGTACGCCAGCCAGATGTTGAAGCCGACGGCGAGGCCCATCAGCAGGCCGAAGACCGCGAAGAGACCGATCTTGGTCCACAGCGTGGTGGTGAACACGGACGAGTACTTGACCGAGCGGTACCAGAGCCAGTCCGTCCAGAACCCGGCGAACATCACGAACGCCATGGCCAGGACGGCCAGCACCCCGAGAGTCATGAGCAGGGTGCGGGCCCGCCGGGACGGCCGGCCGACTCTCATCCTCGGCCCGGACGGGCTACCGCCCCGGTCCGGCATCTGGAAAGCCAACGTGCGCCCCTCGATGTTGATGCGTCTGAAAGCAGGCCCCGCGATCGTAGAGCCCACTGGTGCAACTTACTGAGGCTTTACCTAGTTCCCGTGTTCCGGGTCAGAGGAGGCAGGATGTTGGTCATGTCCAACGTTTCCCCCTCCGGCCCGGCCATGGCCGCGAGCCCCCTCACCCGCGCGGTGCTCGAGATCGACGAGTACGCGGCGGGCCTCGGCTGGGACCAGCCGGCCCGTCTCTTCGCCCTCGTCGACACCGCACGGCTGCGCGCCAAGGAACCCGCGCTCGCCTCCCAGCTGGGCCTGGGTGACGATGCCACCGCCTACACCCCGATCGAGCAGGACAAGCTGCCGCGCGGGAAGCCCCTCGACGAGTTCCTCGGCACGATCGCCTGGCCCAAGGGCGTGGCCGGCTGCGCCATGACGGTGGAGCGGCTCATGCTGCCCCCGTCGGCGGAGGCCCAGGTCCCGCAGGGGCTGAACGAGAAGCAGCTCGCCAAGTGGGTGGCCGCGCACCCCGACCGGCAGGAGGTGCGGATGACCGTGGCGGTGCTGCGCGGCGGCGCCCGCGAGGCGGCGATCCGGCTGCGCGAGAAGGACACCGCGACGGAGGTGCTGACCGGCCCCGACCTGGTACCGGGCCTCGCGGAGGCACTGGCGGCGACCTTCGAGTCCTGAGTCCCTGCGATACGCCGAAGGGGCGCCCGCCGGTCCGGCGGGCGCCCCTTCGGCGTAACCGTGGTCAGCTCTTCGAGCAGCTCGGCAGGGACTTCGTGTCGCCCGTGCGGAGCTTCTCCAGGGACTTCGTGGCGTCGTCGATGGTGTTCACCTTCACCAGGGTGAGGCCGTCGGGCGTGTCGGCGGCGGCGGCCTCGCAGTTGTCGGCCGGGGTGAGGAAGTACTGGGCGCCGGCGTCGCGCGCGCCCACCAGCTTCATCTCGATGCCGCCGATCGGGCCGACCTCGCCCGCGTCGTCGATGGTGCCGGTGCCGGCGATGAACCGGCCGCCGGTGAGGCTCTCCGGGGTGAGCTTGTCGACGATGCCGAGCGCGAACATCAGACCGGCGCTGGGTCCGCCGACGTCGGCCAGGTTGATGTCGATCGTGAACGGGAAGACGTGGTCGGTCCCGGCCTGGATGCCGACGACGGCCCGGTCGCCCTCCTCCGAGGTGGTGGTCGTGATGACCACCTTCCGGGTGACGGTCGGCTCCTTGCGCGCCTTCTCGGCCGCGGCGGCCTCCTTGGCGGGGACGATCGTGAACTCGACGTCCTGACCCGGCTTCCGCTTGACGACCTGCTTGGCGACATCCGCCTGCGCGGTGATCGGCACACCGTCGACGGCCTTGATCACGTCGCCCGCGTGCAGCTTGCCCTCGGCGGGCGAGCCCTTGACCACGGCGCCGACCACGACCCGGGAGACCACCGGGATCCCCAGCTCGTCCAGGGCGGCCACCTTGGCGCTCTCCTGGGACTGGCTGAACTCCTCGGCGTTCTCCTGGCTCGACTGCTCCTCGGTCTTCCCGCCCGGGTAGAGGGTGTCGTGCGGCACCACCACGTTGTCGTGGGCGAGCCAGCCGTAGACGGCCTCGACGGCGTTCATCCGGTAGTCCGCGCCGGTGACGCGTACCGTCGTCATGTTGAGGTGGCCGTCGGTCGGGTAGGTCTTGTGTCCCGAGATGTGCAGGACGGGCTCTCCCCTGGCCTCACCGAGGGTGTTGACCGTGGGGCCCGGGCTCATCTCCGCGTACGGCACCGGGATCAGAACGCCCGCGATGAGCAGACAGATCAGGACCAGGGTGGAGGCGAGCATCGTCGCGGTGCGGCGTGGCATGGAACGACAGTACGGGACTCGCCTGTGGGTGCACCCCTGGGGCGGGTCCGTACGAGGCGGCCCGCGTCGGCCCTACGGCGAGGTGGTGACCGTGGCGGCCGTCGTGGCCGGTTCGCGCTCCGGCCGAGCGGAATCCGGTGTCGTGGTGTGGGCGCGTTCCATCGCGTCCCGGAAGCGGGCGTAGCCGGCGAGTTCGGCCACGTCACCTATGGTCTTGTTCCTCGAAGCCCAGCTTCCCCATATCGCCGCGCCGACGACTGCGAAAAGCGGAATCAGCAACCAGGCGAGCGCTGCCATCCCGACCTCCCATCCCCAGTGAGTTGATCAGCAGACTGTTTCATCTGTGATGTCAACGCTGGCGCTTGGGGGCCGGTTACGCAAATCGGGCGTTCGGCTACACGCCGTCGGCGCGTCGACTTGCGGCGCTCAGCAAGCGCCGCCCCTCCCCCAGCCTTCGGCCGGGGCCCCAGGCTACGGGCGGAAGCTCAGCAAGCCCCGACCCACTCCTCCGTGCCGTCCGAGAACGTCTGGTGCTTCCAGATGGGGACCTCGTGCTTGAGGTCGTCGATGAGCATGCGGCTGGCCTCGAAGGCCTCGCCGCGGTGCGGGCAGGACACGGCGACGATCACCGCGATGTCCCCGACGACCAGATCACCCACCCGGTGGACGGCGGCGAGCGCGCGCACCGGGTAGTTCGCGACGACCTTCTCCGCGACCCGGCGCAACTCCGCCTCGGCGGTCGGGTGGCTGGAGTAGCCGAGCCCGTCGACGTCCGCGCCGCCGTCGTGGTTGCGCACGGTGCCGACGAAGAGCGTCGTGCCGCCGGAGGCGTCGTCGCCGACCGCCCGGAAGACCTCGTCGAGGGAGAGCGGGGTCTCCCGGATCGCGAGGAGCTTGATCGGGTCGGCGGCGGCCTGCTCGCCGGGGTGGTCGTGCGTGTGTGCCATGGACCCATCGTGCCGTACGCGCGCGTGAAGCCGGAATAGCGGTTTCGACCGGCGGTCAGATCCCGCGCCGCTTCCGCATCTGGCGGACCAGCGCCGCCGTGCCGAGCAGCGCCACCGTCGCGCCGGCCGCGCCGGCCGCCGTGGCGTCCTTGCGGCCCAAGCGGCGGCCGGCGACCGTGTGGCGGCCCTCGGCCTCCTCCAGGAGCGCGGCGAGGACCTCCTCGTTCGTCCACTTCGGCCGCCAGCCGGCGTCGTGCAGCCGTCCGACGCTCACCACCCACGGGTGCATCGTGTAGGCGAGGTCGCCCGCCGGGGACGGGGTGAGCCCGATCCGGTGCAGCCGGGCGGCGGCGCCGAGGGCGACGGCGGAGGGCAGCTCCATGCGGCGGATGCCGGAGAGTTCCTCGACCTCCTCCTGTTCGAGCCAGCCCTCGCAGCCGACCGCGAACTCGCCGTCGACCTTCTCCAGGGCCGCGTACTCCAGGGCGCTCACCAGGTCCTCGACGTGGCAGAACTGCCAGGTGGGCCGGGAGCCCGCGACGACGAGCAGCCGGGGCGACTCGAAGTAGCGGGTCAGCGCCGTGTCCGTACCGCCGACGAGGACGGCCGGGCGGACGACGGTGACGTTGAGGCCGGGGTGCGCGCGGGGCGCCCGGCGGCCGAGGCGCTCGATCTCCAGCATGTCGCCGACGCCGGTGGCCTCGGCGGTCGCCCGCAGCTCGGCGTCCTCGGAGAGCGGGATGTCGTTCTCGGGCAGGGCGCCGTAGACCATCGCGGAGGTGCACAGCACCACCCGGTGGACGCCGGCGGCCGCGGCGGCGGTCAGCACGGTCTGGGTGCCGCGCACGTTGTAGGCCGTACGGGCGGCGGGGTCGGTCTCCAGGTCGAGATCGACCGCGAGGTGGACGACGACGTCGGCGCCGCGCAGCTTCTCGGCGATGGCCGGGTCGCGCACGTCGAGGACGTGCCAGTGCGCCTCGGCGACCTCGCCCCGGCGCTCGTCGATGGCGACGACCTTCTTGATCTCGTCGGAGGCGGCCAGGCGCCTGGTCAGCAGGTCACCGACCCCGGACGCGGCGCCGGTGACCGCGACGACGGGGCCGCGCGCGGCGGACCGGGTTGAGTGGTTTCGCGCTCCGCGAACCTGAGGATCTGGGGAACTCACCGGGCGTCTCCAGCGGTTGTCTTCAGTACGTACGCGGATGACGCGTACGGACCAGGTGGCGTCCATCCTGCCGCAGGGCACGGCCCGGCGGAGCACCGAGCCCATTTCCGGCTCGGATGTCTACGCTGGTGGTGTGCGGGTCTGTCTGACACAGGCCTGGTCGGGCAGTCGCCGTCGGCAGGAGGCCGGCGGCCCTACGAGCCGAGGAAACCTGTGAGTGACACCCCATTCGGATTCGGCCTTCCGCCGGAGGAGCCGGAGAACGGCGACGAGGGCAAGAAGAAGGACCCCGCCGGAGGTGGCCAGGGGTCCGGTGGCCAGGGCGGCAACCCGTTCGGGGCGAACCCGTTCGGTTTCGGCGGGCTGCCGGGCATGGGCGGTCCGGGCGGCGCGGACAACCCGTTCGCCGCGATGTTCGGCTCGCTGAACCCCAACGACCTGGGTGCGGCCTTCCAGCAGCTCGGGCAGATGCTGAGCTACGAGGGCGGTCCCGTGAACTGGGACATGGCCAAGCAGATCGCCCGCCAGGTGGTGGCCCAGGGCACCGCCGACGGCACCAAGGACGCCAGCGTGGGCCCGGCCGAGAAGTCGGCGGTCGAGGAGGCCGTGCGCCTCGCCGACCTGTGGCTGGACGAGGTCACCTCGCTGCCCTCCGGGTCGAACACGGCGGTGGCGTGGAGCCGCGCCGAGTGGGTCGAGGCGACCCTGCCGGCCTGGCAGCAGCTCGTGGACCCGGTCGCGGAGCGGGTCGGCGCGGCGATGGGCGATGTCCTGCCGGAGGAGATGCAGGCCATGGCGGGTCCGCTGATCGGCATGATGCGCTCCATGGGCGGCGCCATGTTCGGCCAGCAGATCGGGCAGGCCGTCGGCGCGCTCGCCGGTGAGGTCGTCGGCTCGACCGATGTCGGTCTGCCGCTCGGCCCGGCCGGGCGTGCCGCGCTGCTTCCGCTGAACATCGAGGCCTTCGGCAAGGACCTGGGCGTGCCCTCCGACGAGGTGCGGCTGTACCTGGCGCTGCGCGAGGCCGCGCACCAGCGGCTCTTCGCGCACGTGCCGTGGCTGCGGGCGCACCTGTTCGGCGCGGTCGAGGGGTACGCGCGGGGGATCAAGGTCGACACCTCGAAGCTGGAGGAGGCGGTGGGCCAGCTCGACCCGACGCACCCCGAGCAGCTTCAGGAGGCCCTCCAGCAGGGCATGTTTCAGCCGGAGGACACCCCGGCGCAGAAGGCGGCCCTGGCCCGTCTGGAGACGGCGCTCGCGCTCGTCGAGGGCTGGGTGGACGCGGTGGTCCACGAGGCCGCCAAGTCGCGGCTGACCTCGGCGGACGCGCTGCGCGAGACGCTGCGCAGGCGCCGGGCCTCGGGCGGTCCCGCCGAGCAGACCTTCGCGACGCTGATCGGTCTGGAGCTGCGTCCGAGGCGGCTGCGGGACGCGGCGCGGCTGTGGGCCTCGCTGACCGACGCGCGCGGGGTCGACGGCCGGGACGGGCTGTGGGAGCACCCGGACATGCTGCCGACGGCGACCGACCTGGACGACCCGGACGGCTTCGTGCACCGGGAGCACCTGGACTTCTCCGAGCTGGACAAGATGCTCGGCGAGGCGGCGAAGGGCGACGCCCCCGAGGACGGGGACGGCAAGGAGTGAGTCTGTTCGACGACGCGGTCCTGGTCCTGAAGGGGTACGAGGGCCAACCCGAGCTGCGCGATGCCTATCTGGAGCATCTCGCCGCCCACCCGGACGGCATGTACAAGCCCTGCACGGCCGGGCATCTGACGTCCAGTGCGCTGGTGGTCGATCCGGCGCGCGGGCGGGTGCTGCTGACCCTGCACAAGAAGCTGGGCATGTGGCTGCAGATGGGCGGTCACTGCGAGGAGGGCGATCCGACGGTCGAGGCGGCGGCGCTGCGCGAGGCGACGGAGGAGTCCGGGATCGCGGGTCTGACCCTGCTGCCGGGCGGTCCGGTGCGGCTGGACCGGCATCCGATCCCGGCGCCCTGCCACTGGCACCTGGACGTGCAGTACGCGGCGCTCGCCCCGGCGGACGCGGTGGAGCAGATCAGCGACGAGTCGCTGGACCTGCGCTGGTTCGCGTACGACGAGGTGGCGGGGGTGGCGGACACCTCGGTGGTCCGGCTGGTGGAGGGCACACTGGCCCGGCTGTCGTAGCCACGGGCGGCTGCCGTGGACGCGGGCGGGCGCCTCGGACACGGCTGAGGGGGCGGTCGCCGTGGCGGCCGCCCCCTCACGCGCGCTCAGTTCCAGGCGTTGTTCTGGTTCTGGCCGTGCGCGCCGTGCTGTCCCGCGCCGAACTGGGCGGCGACGCCCTGGCCGATGGCCGCGTGCTGCGGGGGCATGACCTCGCTGGGCTGGACGAGCGCGAAGCCCTGGCCGAGGAAGCTCAGCTCCCAGCCCTCGCCGGTGTTGCCGCGGCGGCGGCGGACGCTGGAGTTGGTCGTCTGGGCCTGCATCTGGACGCGCAGCCCGGTGGACCAGGCGACGATGGCGTCCGCGTCGACGTTGACGTACTTGTCGGGCGTGACGTGCATCATCAGCGGCTGCCCGGAGGTCATCAGGGCGACCTTGCCGCGGCCGGAGATGTTGAGCTGGTACTTGCCGGAGCCGGAGATGCCGTACTGGCTGTCGACGGCGATGACCTCGGTGTGGAGGGTCGAGTCGAGCGCCAGGACGTAGCCGCTGTCGACGGTCAGGCCCTCCTGCTCGACCTCCACGATGTGGACGTACTGGGCGAGGTTGGCGAAGTAGACCGTGCCCTGGCCGGAGCAGCGCATCAGGTCCAGGCCCTCACCGGTGCGGGCGTGGGCCCGCCGCTGGTTCGGGGTCTGGTACTCGCCGTCGAAGTCGACGAGTCCCTGGTAGGCGACCATGGCGCCCTTGCGGGCGAGGATGTCGTCCTGCCCGGTGAGGGTGATCCGCAGGAGCTGCGGGTTCTGGACGACGTACCGCTCCTGGCTCTGCTGCTCGGCGTGGTTGAAAAGCGGGCTCTGCATGATGTGTTCTCGCTCTCCCTCAGCCCCGGGCCGGCAGGCGGTCGGTGCTGTCCTCGCTCGGCTGGACGACGACGATGCCCTGGCCGGAGAAGGCCATCTGGTACGCCTCGCCGCTGCCCCGCCCGATGAGCGAGGAGGCCTTGAAGCTGCGCTTGCCCTTGACCTTGAGCGTCGGCGACCAGGCGACGAGCGCGTCGGGGTCGACGTACGTCTCGTCCTCGCCGCGTCCGCAGTCGACGACGATCGGTGTGCCGCGCGAGGTCAGCGCGACCCAGCCGGTACCGGCGATCTGCACGTTGAACAGGCCCTGGCCGGCGAACTTGGCGAGGCCCTTGACGCGCTCGACGCCCCACTGGAGGTGGGCGTCGAAGGCGAGGAGGTTGGTGCCGTTGACCGAGAGGGAGTCGTCCTGGAGGTTGATCACGACGACGTCGGCGCCGTAGTCGGCGAGGTAGAGCAGTCCGTCGCCGGTGCACTTCATGATCGGCGCGCCCTCGCCGGTGGCCCACTGCTGGGCCACCTGGCGGACGGCGGGCGGGTTGGGCTCGTAGGTGATGAAGCCCTCGTAGGCGACCATCGAGCCGGTCCGGGCGTAGAGGTCCTGGCCGGATGCCATGGCCACCTTGAGCATGGTGCGGCCGTGGTTCTCCATCCGGGCCGCGACGGGGGTCGGGGCGTAGCCCGCGAGTTGCTGGTTCATGACTTCGGGCTCCCTCAGACCTCGTAGGGCTGGACGACGATGAAGTTGCCGGGGGCGGCGCGGAACTGGAGGTTCACGGTCTCTCCGCTGTGGCCGGGGTAGGCGTTGCGGCGGAGCCGCACCTGGCTGGAGAGGATGACCTGAGAAGCGGACGACCAGGCGACGACGGCGTTGCAGTCGGCGAAGGTGGTCGGCGTGACGGGCAGCACCACGGGGATGCCGCGGGTCTTGACCACGACGGTGCCGGTGCCCTGGAACTGCATGGTGAACAGGGCGCCGCCGGGGATGCCGTGGCCCTCGATGCGGCGCACCTCGTACTGGAGGGTCTCGTCGAACGCGAGGACGTTCTCGGCGGAGACGCAGATCCCGTCGCCCTGGAGTTCGATCGGGTGCAGATGGGCACCCTCCTCCGCGAGGAAGACCTGTCCGCGGCCGGTGCAGCGCATCAGCTGCATCTCCTGCCCGGTGGCGTTGCCGACGATCCGGCCGGCGAAGCCCGCGCCCTTGTACCCGAAGTCGACCTTGCCCTGGTACATGACCATGGAGCCCTGCCGGGCGAGGACGGGAACGCCGCCCATGGCGAGGTCGACCCGCATGAGCTGCTGGTTCTGCGGGGTCCAGCGGGCGCCGGTGGCGGTCTCCTTGTACGGGGCGAGCGCGGCGGCGAGCCCCGCTCCTCCCGCCGGGACACCCTGCGGGACACCGGGCTGCTGCCCGTACGCCGGGGACTGCTGCCCGTACTGCTGCGGCGGCTGCTGCCCGTACGGGGCGGGCGCGGCCTGCCCGTACGGGGGCTGGCCCTGCGGCGGGTACGGGCCGGGGGCCTGCCCGGGGAACTGGCCCGGGGGCTGACCCGGGACCTGGCCGTACTGCTGCGGCGGCTGCTGCCCGTAGGGGGCGGGGGCCGGAGCGGGCGGCGGGACCGGGCCGGGGGCCAGCGGCGCCACCATCGTGGGCGCGGTGTGGACCGGCTGCACGGGTGCGGGCGGCGCGGGTGCGGGCGGGGCGCCGAAGGCGGGCGCGGGCGCCGGAGCCGGGGGCGCGCCGAAGGCCGGCGGGGCCGCCGACTGCGGCGGCGGGGCGAAGCCGGGGGCCTGGGCCTGCTGCTGCGGGACGGCGGGCTCCTCCTCGGCGACCTCGCCGCCGAAGTTGCGCAGGAGCGCGTCCAGTCCGCCGTCGAAGCCCTGGCCGACGGCGGCGAAGCGCCAGACGTCCTTGAGGTAGAAGTCGCCGAGCATCACCGCGCGCTCGGTGGTGAACTCCGCGCCGGTGAAGGCGTACCGGGCGACCTCCTCGCCGCCCGCGACGATCCGCAGGTGGCCGGGGCCGACCTGGGACATCTGGCCGGCGCCGTCGATGGTCGCGGTGAACGACAGCTTGTGGATGTTCGCGGGGATGCGGTCGAGGGTGACGCGGAAGGACTCGGTGTCGCCGGACTGGGCGCCCAGCAGCTGCACGGACTCCTCGGGCGTCTTCGGCTGGTTGAAGAAGACGAAGTAGCGGTCGTCGGAGAGCCGCTCCTCGGCGTCGAGACCGAAGCAACTGATGTCGAAGGTCAGTCCGGGCGCCGCGATCTGCACACCCACGTACAGATCGGTCCCTGCGGTCAGATCACTGATCTTGGCCTTGTGGCCGCGTTGGAATTCCCTGGCCATGCGTAACGACCGTCCCCCATCCCGAATGGCGAATGCTCGCGCCAGGCTAACCGCTGTATGCGACATTGAGACAGGCCAGGTCGTTTTCGGTACGGAATCGGGAAATCCACTCCCGCGCGTACCCGGGGCGTCACTCCTCGCGAGCGGCGGGCAAATGCGGCAGCCGCTCGGCGGCCACCACACCCTCCAGATAGCCTCGGGCCCGCTCGGTGCGGGGGTACGCCTCCAGGAGCCGCCAGAACCTCGGGCCGTGGCCCGGTACGAGCAGATGGGCCAGCTCGTGCAGGAGGACGTAGTCGACGACGTACTCGGGCATGCCCTGGAGCCGGTGGGAGAGGCGGATGCTGCCTTCGGAGGGGGTGCAGGAGCCCCAGCGGGAGTTCTGGTTGGTGACCCAGCGCACGGAGGAAGGCCGGGCCCGGCCGCCGAAGTACTGCTCCGAGAGCCGCAGTGAGCGCTCGGTCAGCTCACGGTCCCCGAGGACGCTCCGGCTCTCCTGGGCGGCCAGCTTGTCCAGCATGACGCCTACCCAGCGGCGCTCCTCCGCCTCGGACATCCGGGCCGGGATGAGCACCACGGTCCGGTCGCCCTCGCGGTAGGCCGAGACGGTCCTGCTCCGCCGCGGGCTTCTGCGGACCTCGACCGCACTCGTCCCGGCACCGCGGTGCGGCTTGTCGGTCACGCTGCGCTGTGGGTCGGCGGGCACGGCCCCGACGTTACCCGCTGCCGACGGGGGAAGTCCCGCCTCCGGAGTGGTTTCGGGAACGATCCGACCCCACCGCGCACCATTTGAATGACTATTCCCCTCGCCTGTGGACAACTTTCGGCGCCCGTCACGACGGCGGGGCATTCTCACCACGGACGGCGAAAGAGCCGTTGTCGATCATGAGGCTTTCGATCATGAATGCGCGGTACGGGACGAGGGCGGGGGCGGGACGAATGCATCCGATGGTGAAACCGGCACTGCGGCGGGCCTGGCGGGGGCTGCGCCGCCTCCAGTTCGGGGTCACCCCCGCGCACGCGGTGGTGCTCGACCCCGTCGACCCCGGGACGGGAGCGGTGCTGGGACTCCTGGACGGCACCCGGGGTGTCGAACTGCTGCGGGCCGAGGCGCGGGCACGCGGCCTGCCGGAGGGACACCTCGACGCCCTCCTCGGGCGGCTGGAGTCGGCCGGGCTGCTCTCCGACGCGGCGGCCGGGCGACCGGGGAGGACGGGTCCGGCGGCCGGGGCGCGGGACACCGCCCTCGATCCGCTCCGCGCCGATCTGGCCTCGCTCTCGGTGGTCCATCCCGAACCGGACCGGGCGGCGCGGACGCTGGCGGCCCGGCGGGCCCTGCGCGTCCAGGTCCGGGGCGCCGGACGGGTGGGGACGACGGTGGCGGCCCTGCTGTCGGCAGCCGGAGTGGGCACGGTCGAGGTGCTGGACTCCGGCCGGGTCGAGCCCTGGGAGACGTCCCCCGGCGGGCTTCCGCCCGAGGCCGTGGGTGAGCGGCGGGCGACGGCGGCGCGACGCCTGGTCGGCGGCTGGCGGAGGGGCCGGGCCGCCGCGGTCCGGCCGGGCAGGGCGGCGCCCGGCCGCGGACCGGGTGAAGGGAGCGGCGGGACCGGACTCTCACTCGTCGTGGTGACACCGAGGGACGGACTCGGGGCGTACGTCCCCGATCCCCTCCCGGCCGGAGGGTGGGTCGCCACCGGCACCCCCCATCTGTACGCGGGGGTCCTGGAGGCGACGGGCACGGTCGGTCCGCTCGTGCTGCCCGGCGGCACGGCCTGCGCGCGATGTCTCCAGGAGGCGCGGACGGACGGGGAGCCGGACTGGCCCCGGCTGCTCGCCCAGTGGCGCTCGGGCGCCCCGCACCCCCTGCCCGCCTGCGACCTGGGGCTTGCGACGGCGGTGGCGGGGCTGGCCGCCGCGCACGCGCTGGTGTTCCTGGACGGGGACCTCCCGGCGAGCACGGGCACCCGTTGGGAGGCGTCGCTGCCGCTGTTGGAGTGGCGGGCGGAGCGGCTGAGACCCCATCCGGCCTGCCCCTGCGGCGCGGCGCGCGCGGGAGAGGGGGAGCGCGCCTCGGCGGTCGGAGGCGCGCAGGACACAATGGCGGGGTAACGGCCCTGCGCGGCACGGCAGTCTGGGTTTTGGAGGGGCGTATGTCTGATCTTCCCCGGAAGGCGGTCACCCGGACCGCCAAGTTGGCCGCGTTGCCGCTGGGCTTCGCGGGCCGGGCCACCTGGGGCCTGGGCAAGCGGATCGGCGGGAGATCGGCCGAGCTGGTCGCCCGCGAGCTCCAGCAGCGCACCGCCGAGCAGTTGTTCAAGGTCCTCGGTGAGCTGAAGGGAGGGGCGATGAAGTTCGGACAGGCGCTGTCCGTCTTCGAGTCGGCCCTCCCCGAGGAGGTGGCCGGGCCGTATCGGGCGGCGCTGACGAAGCTTCAGGACGCTGCGCCGCCGATGCCGACGCGGACGGTCCACGCGGTCCTGGAGGAGCGGCTGGGCGCGGAGTGGCGGGAGCTGTTCCTCGAGTTCGAGGACAAGCCGGCCGCCGCCGCCTCGATCGGCCAGGTGCACCGGGCCGTGTGGCACGACGGGCGCGAGGTCGCGGTCAAGGTGCAGTACCCGGGTGCCGGGGAGGCGCTGCTCTCGGACCTGACGCAGCTGAGCCGATTCGCGCGGCTGCTCGGTCCGCTGATCCCGGGCATGGACATCAAGCCGCTGATCTCGGAGATGCGGGACCGGGTCTCCGAGGAGCTGGACTACGGCCTGGAGGCGGCGGCGCAGCAGAGGCACGCGGAGGAGTTCGCGGACGATCCCGATGTGCGGGTGCCGGCGGTGGTGCACCGGGCGGACCAGGTCCTGGTGACCGAGTGGATGGACGGCATCCCGCTGGCGGAGGTGATCGCGGACGGCACGCAGGAGCAGCGGGACCGGGCGGGTCAGCTGCTGGCCCGCTTCCTCTTCTCCGGCCCCGCGCGCACGGGGCTGCTGCACGCCGATCCGCACCCGGGGAACTTCCGGCTGCTGCCCGGCGCCGACGAGGACGAGGGGCCGGAGGGCTGGCGGCTCGGGGTCCTCGACTTCGGCACGGTGGACCGGCTGCCGGGCGGGCTGCCGGAGACGATCGGGACCTGCCTGCGGATGACGCTCGCCGGTGACGCCGACGGTGTCTACGGGGCGCTGCGGACGGAGGGCTTCGTCAAGGAGTCGGTCGCGCTCGACCCGGACGCGGTCCTGGAGTACCTGCTGCCGATCATCGAACCGGCGGAGGCGGAGTCCTTCCTCTTCACCCGGGGCTGGATGCGCACCCAGGCGGCCCGGATCGCCGACCCCCGCTCCCCCGCCCACCAGCTGGGCAAGCAGCTCAACCTGCCGCCCTCGTACCTGCTGATACACCGGGTGACGCTGAGCACGATCGGGGTGCTGTGCCAGCTCAACGCGACGGTACGGCTGCGGGACGAGCTGGCGGAGTGGCTGCCGGGCTTCGTGCCTGCCCCCGCCGCCGATTAGTCCCGGCCGGGGCGGGGGCAGGGCCGGGGGCGGGGGCGGGGGGCCGGGCCGGGGCGGCCTTCACCACCAGGAGGAGTCGAGGCGGCCCTCGATCGAGCGGATGTTGGCGCGGGCGCACTCCTCGCAGAAGTAGCTGCGCCGGCCGTTCTCCACGGAACAGGTCCAGGTCAGCGGCAGGGTCTCGGAGGTCTTGCCGCAGCGCGCGCAGGCGAGGGGGCCCTCGGGGGTACGGGCGTCGTTCACCCTTGTGACGATAACCCGACGAAGCCCCGCCGACCCGACAACGCACCGCGGGGGCCGGTCCGTTCGGACGGGCCCCCGCGGGGGCGCCCCTGGGGGGCGCGGGATCTGTCGGTCCGGGTACGGACTCAGTGCATGACGGCCATGGCGAGCGCGCGGCGGGCGCGCAGCGAGACGCGCTCGGCGCGGCGCTGCATGCGCCGGGCGGCGACCAGGCGCACGGCCTGGCGTTCCGCGTCGGCCTCACGCTGTCGCTCGTGCATATGAGCACGAGCCAGGGCTTCTGGGGCGAGTTGCATTTCACGGGTCCTGTTCTGACGCGCGACGGGCGCGGCGGAGGGGGAGAAGACTGAGGTCGCGAAGCCGGCGGGCTCGCTGGTGGAAGAGGTCATCGGGGCCTGCTTCTGGGGATCGTGCGTGAGGGGGCGGTCGATGGTTCCGGTGGCGCTCATGCCGCGACGACCGGGTTCTTGCGCGGACGGCCACGGGGCCGCTTGCGGGCGACGACGACGCCCTGGACGAAGAGCTCGCCACCCCAGACACCCCAGGGCTCGCGGCGCTCCTTGGCGCCGGCGAGGCAGGCGGCCACGAGCGGGCAGGTCCGGCAGAGGGACTTCGCGTACTCGACGTCGGCCGGGGACTCCGCGAAGAAGACCTCCGGGTCGTAGGCGCGACAGGGGACGGGCACGCCGAGGTTCTCGATGGCGTCGTCGAGCGCGGTGAGCGCGGTGAGGGGGATCAAAGCGGGGTCCTCCGTGAGGCCGGGCAGGGGGATCGAGTCGGAAGGCGGTACGGACGGGGCGTGCGCTTCGAGTTGCACGGCGGTATTTCCTCGTCTGGTCGTTTCCGGCCGGTTGACCGGGTTTTCGGCTGGTACCGGGTGGTGCTGTCCCGAGGCGCCTTCGTGTCCTCCCCGTTCGGGGACAAACAGAAGGGCCGCGGATCCCGGGTGGGGTTCCGCGGCCCTGAAGGCGCCGGTCTGATCAAGGATCAGACTGGATCACTCCAGGGTTCGAGCCCACGGAAGGCCCACATCTTGTGGTGGTGCGTCGTCGTCTGCTGCTTGCCGGCACCGGTCGCCGCAAAGCCATAGACCGTGGCCTTGCCTGCTTCTACTGCTTCCAGTGCCTTGGTCGGTCGCTCATTGCGCAGCTTCCGGGCAGCCTCACCGAGACCGGAAATACCGGCGACGGGCAGACCGGTGGCGGGCAGACCGGTGCCAAGGAGCGCAGCGGCGGAGAAGCCGAGCGTGCAGGCGGAGGCGGCCGAGCGATCGGTCATTTTGGCGGTGCTGACGAAGCTGACGGTGCTGGCGGAGCTGGTCTGGATGGTGTAGCTGATCACTGGATTCGCCTCCTCTCGGCGTCTCGGAGGGTTCGGGTGTGAGCCGGACCCTCATGTTTATTTGGACAAGTACAGCACGAAGACAGGGCTTCGAAGAAGCCGCTGTTGTCGTGGTTAAGAACCTATGGGGCTTGACGGGGCAGGCGCAAACTATTTTTCCGACGAGTTTTCCTCAGTCCTCGTCCACTCCTGCCCCACTGTCCTCACCTGCGCAGATGGCCAGGACATCGGCGCCGAAGCGGTCCAGCTTGCGGGCTCCGACGCCGGAGATCGTGGAGAGCTCCCCGCCGGTGGCGGGGACCCGCTCGGCGATGGCCATCAGCGTCTTGTCGGTGAACACGCAATAGCCCGGCTGGCCGAGTTCCCTGGCCTGTTCCGAGCGCCACTCGCGGAGCCGCTCGTAGAGGCCCTCGTCCATGTCCGAGGGGCAGTCCTCGCAGCGCATCAGCTTCATGGCGCCCGCCTCGGTGAGGGTCGTCCCGCAGACCCGGCACAGGGCGGGGCCGCGCGGCTTGCGCCGGCCTGCCGCACCGGAGCCCCGCTCGAAGGAGCCGGACCCGCCGGACGGGACCGTGCCGAGGGACCCGGAGCCGGGCCGCAGCCCCTTGAGAAAGCGGCTGGGCCGCCGGGAGGCCCGGCCGCCCGGGGAGCGCGCGAGCGCCCAGGAGAGCGTGAGGTGGAGCCGGGCGCGGGTGACACCGACGTACAGCAGGCGTCGTTCCTCCTCGACCTGCTCGTCGGTCTTGGCGTAGGTGATGGGCAGCATGCCCTCGGTGAGGCCGACCAGGAAGACGGCGTCCCATTCGAGGCCCTTGGCCGCGTGCAGCGAGGCGAGGGTGACGCCCTGGACGGTCGGGGCGTGCTGGGCGGCGGCCCGCTCGTCCAGCTCGGCGACCAGGTCGGAGAGGGTGGCGCCCTGCTTGGCGCGGGCGAAGTCCTCGGCGAGCCGGACGAGGGCGGCGAGGGACTCCCAGCGGTCGCGGACGGCGCCCGAGCCCGCGGGCGGCCTCGTCGACCAGCCCTTGGTGGAGAGCACGGCCCTGACCTGCGCGGGGAGGTCGTCGGCGTCGTCGAGGAGGGAGTCGTTGCCCCCGGCGCGGGCGGCGCCGCGCAGGGCGATGCCCGCCTCCCGTACCTCCTGGCGCTCGAAGAAGCGCTCGGCGCCGCGCAGCTGGTAGGGCACCCCGGCGTCGGCGAGGGCCTGCTCGTAGACCTCGGACTGGGCGTTGATCCGGTAGAGGACGGCGATCTCGCCGGCCGGGACGCCGGCGGCGATGAGGTCGCGGATGCGGCGGGCGGTGCCCTCGGCCTCGGTGGGCTCGTCGGCGTACTCCGTGTAGACCGGCTCGGGGCCCGGGTCGCGCTGGGAGATCAGCTCCAGACGGTGGTCGGCGGCCCGGCCGCGGGCCTGGCTCAGCAGCCCGTTGGCGAGGTGGACGACCTGCGGGGTGGAGCGGTAGTCGCGGACGAGCTTGACCACGGTGGCGCCGGGGTGGCGGGTGCGGAAGTTCAGCAGGTGGTCGGGGGTGGCGCCGGTGAACGAGTAGATGGTCTGGCTGGCGTCGCCGACGACGCAGAGGTTGTCGCGGTCACCGAGCCACAGGTCGAGCAGCCGCTGCTGGAGCGGGGAGACGTCCTGGTACTCGTCCACCACGAAGTGCTGGTACTGGCTGCGGATCTGGTCGGCGATGTCGTGCCGGTCCTGGAGGATGCCCACGGTGAGCAGCAGCACGTCCTCGAAGTCGATCACCGAGCGGTCGCGCTTCAGCTGCTCGTACATGGCGTAGATCTGGCTGATCTCGGCCGGGTCGCGGGGGGCGTCCCTGAGGGACTTGGCGACGACGGCCGGGTAGTCGGCGGGGACGGTCTGGGTGACCTTGGCCCACTCGATCTCGCCGGTGACGTCCCTGAGCTCGTTCCGGTCGAGCCGGACCCGGCAGCGGGCCGCCGCGTCGGCGACCAGCTGGATCTTCCGCTCCAGGAGCCGGGGCAGATCGCCGCCGACGGCTTTCGGCCAGAAGAACTGGAGCTGGCGGAGGGCCGCCGAGTGGAACGTACGGGCCTGGACACCGCCCGCGCCGAGCTGCCGGAGCCGGCCGCGCATCTCGCCCGCGGCGCGGTTGGTGAACGTGACGGCCAGCACGCTGGCGGGCTGGAGTCTGCCCGACCGGACCCCGTAGGCGATGCGGTGGGTGATCGCCCGCGTCTTGCCCGTGCCGGCTCCCGCCAGCACGCACACCGGGCCGGTCAGGGCCAGGGCGACCTCGCGCTGCTCCGGGTCGAGCCCGTCGAGCACCGCGTCGGCCGTCTCCGGGACCTGCGGGAAAAGAGTGGAGTGCGTTGCTGCTGTCACCCCCCAATGCTGCCAGGTCGGGCGGACTCGTCGCGGAGGCTTGTCCACAGGGGGCCTCGCCGGTCATACGAACTCCGGGAATGGGACGGAAGGCCCGTACGTTCTCCTTCTCGGCACCCGTCAGCGAAGAAGAGGAGCGCCTGGTCATGCAGGGCACTGTGACGATGTACAGCACCACGTGGTGCGGCTACTGCCGTCGGCTGAAGAGCCAGATGGACCGCGAGGGCATCGCGTACACCGAGATCAACATCGAGCAGGACCCCGAGTCGGCGGCCTTCGTCGAGAAGGCCAACGGCGGCAACCAGACCGTGCCCACGCTTCTGGTGGTGGCCCCCACGGGTACCGAGTCGGTCATGACGAACCCGTCGCTGGCCCAGGTCAAGCAGGCGCTGACCGCCTGAGCCCCGCGAGCGGTACGACGAAGCCCCCGGCGACACACGGCCGGGGGCTTCGTCGTACCGGTCGGCCGGACCACCTCGCCCGGCTCGGTCGTATCCGTCGGTCAGACCACGTCGCCCGGCTTCGGCAGCGGCTTGCCGTACCAGCGCTCGATCAGCCGGGAGGCGATCGAGATGCCGTACGGGGGCACGATCTCGCCGGACTCGAAGGCGGCGGCCAGGTCCTCGCGGGAGAACCAGCGGGCCTCGTGGATCTCCTCGCCGTCCACGTTTATCTCCGAGGACGTGGCCCGGGCGAAGAAGCCCAGCATCAGGCTGGACGGGAACGGCCAGGGCTGGCTGGCGATGTACTCGACCTCGCCGACCGTGACGCCCGCCTCCTCGAAGACCTCGCGGGCGACCGACTGCTCGATGGACTCGCCCGGCTCCACGAAACCGGCGAGGGTCGAGAAGCGGCCCTCCGGCCAGTGCACCTGACGGCCCAGGAGCGCCCGGTCCCGGTCGTCCGTGACCAGCATGATCACCGCGGGGTCGGTCCGCGGGTAGTGCTCGGCGCCGCAGGCCTGGCAGCGGCGGATGTGGCCGGCCGCGGCGATGACCGTGCGCTCGCCGCAGCGCGAGCAGAAGCGGTGGAGGCGCTGCCAGTTCTCCAGGGCCACCGCGTGCACCATCAGGCCGGCGTCCCGGTCCGAGAGCAGCAGACCGGCCTCGCGGAGCCCGGCGGGCCGCGCGGACTGGTCCATGCGGCCGGGCAGCGAGTCCTTCTGGAGCGCGAAGTAGGAGACGCCTTCGGCGTCCGTGCCGAGGAAGTAGCGGTGGGTCTCGGTGACCGGCGCCTCGAACGCCGGGGTCATGACGAGTTCGGTGCTGCCGTCCGGCAGGTCGTCGATGAGCACCTGCCCCGCGGAGACCACGAAGACCCGGGTGGTGGGGTGGCTCCAGGCGGCGGCCAGCCACGCCTCGTCGAGGCGGTGGTGCGCGGCGCGGTCGATGCCGCTCGGGGCGGTGAGCGAGATCGGGCGGTCCGCCGGCGCGTGCTTCGGACCGCTCTGCGCGTTCTTCAAGGTGCTCACAGGTGCTTCCAACTCCCCCGGATCGGTGTGTGGGTTCAGCGCTGGGCGACGAGGAGGGCGGCGGGCAGGTCGCCCCACAGGTGCGCGGTCGTCTCGACGCCCTTCATGAGGAGATCGAGTTCGATCTTCTCGTTGGGGGCGTGCCAGCCGTCGGACGGGACGGAGATGCCGAGGAAGAGGACAGGCGCTTCCAGGACGTCCTGGAGGTCGGCGGCCGGTCCCGAGCCGCCCTCGCGGGTGTAGCGGACCTTGGCGCCGTCGAAGGCCCGGCTCATGGCCCCGGCGACCGCCTTGAGGGCGGGGTGGCCGAGGGGCGTGAGGCAGGGGCGGGTCGGGGCGCCGAAGACGATCTCGTACCGGATGCCGGCGGGGACGAGGGCGGCGAGCCAGTCCCGTACCGCCAGTTCGATCTTGGCCGGGTCCTGGCCGGCGACCAGCCGGAACGACAGCTTGAGCTGGGCGGAGGCGGGGACGATCGTCTTGCCGCCGGGGCCCTGGTAGCCGCCGCCGATGCCGTTGACCTCGGCGGTGGGTCGGGCCCAGACGCGCTCCAGGGTGGAGAAGCCGGCCTCGCCGAGGGTGCCGTGCGACTTCGCGGTGCGCAGCCAGGCCTCCTCGTCGAAGGGCAGCTCGGCGACGAGGGCGCGCTCGGCGTCGGTGAGTTCGGTCACGCCCTCGTAGAAGCCGGGGATCGCCACGTGCTCGTGCTCGTCGTGGAGGGCGGCGACGATCCGGCCCGCGACGGTGGCCGGGTTCGGGACGGCGCCGCCGAAGGAACCGGAGTGGATGTCCTGGTCGGGGCCGTACAGCTCGATCTCGCAGTCGGCGACCCCGCGCATGCCGGTGCACACGGTGGGGGTGGTCTCGGACCACATGCCGGTGTCGGAGACGATCACGGCGTCGGCGGCGAGCCGCCCCGCACGGGTCTCGACGAGCTCGCGGAAGTGCGGGGAGCCGGACTCCTCCTCGCCCTCGACGATCAGCTTGAGGTGCACGGCGGGCGCCGTGCGGCCGGTGGCGGCGAGGTGGGCGCGGACGCCGAGGGTGTGGAAGAACACCTGGCCCTTGTCGTCGGCCGCCCCGCGCGCGTACATCCGGCCGTCGACGACCGTCGGCTCGAAGGGGTCCGTGTGCCAGCCGTCCTCGCGGGCCGCGGGCTGCACGTCGTGGTGGCCGTAGACGAGGACGGTCGGGGCGTCCGGGTCGTCGGAGGGCCACTCGGCGAAGACGGCGGGGGCGCCGTCGGTCTCCCAGACCTCGACCGTGGTGAAGCCGGTCTCCGTCAGCTTGGCGGCGAGCCACTCGGCACTGCGCCGTACGTCGTCGGCCCGGTCCGGCTGCGCGGAGACGGAGGGGATGCGCAGCCACTCGGCGAGGTCGCCGAGGAAGGCGGCACGGTGCTGCTCGATGTACGTACGTACGGCGTGGACGGCGCTGTCCGGGGTCTCGCTCATGCCCCCGAGCCTATCCGGCGTCCTGGGGTGCCCCTCCCAGCAGGAGGGTCTCCAGCTCGGCCCGGCCGGGCAGCCGGGCGGGCCGCGCGACCTCACCCGTTCGGACGTACACGAAGGCGGCGGCGACCTCCTCGGGCGGGAGGCCGTGCTGCTCGGCCCAGGCGAGCCGGTAGATCGCGAGCTGGAGGGGGTCGGCGGTGCGGTGCCTGCTGGTCTTCCAGTCGACGATCTCGTACGCCCCGGAGTCCGGGTCCCGGTAGACGGCGTCGATCCGGCCCCGGACGACCCGGCCGCCGAGCGAGAGGTGCACGGGGACCTCGACGCGGTACGGGGTGCGGTGGGCGTACGGGGTACGGGCGAAGGCCTCCTTGAGTTCGTCGAGGTCCCGCTCGTCCAGGATCTCCGGCTCCCCCGCGAAGTCCTCGCCGCCGGGCAGCTCCTCCGGGCCGAGGAACGGCAGCGGCAGCTCCTCGAACCGGGACTCCACCCACGCGTGGAAGCGGGTGCCCCGGCGGGCGGCCGGCTGCGGCGCCTGGGGCATGGGCCGGGCCAGCTCCTGGGCGAAGCCGTCGGGGTCGGCGGCGAGCCGCAGCACCTGGGAGGCGGAGAGGTACGCGGGGAGCAGGACGTCCCGGGTGGTGGCGCGGGCGCGGCGCAGCTCGGTGGTGAGGGCGGTCAGGTCGCGGTCCCAGGAGGCGATGGTCCGGGCGTCCTCGGGGGTCAGCCCGGGTTCCGGGTCCCTCGGCGCGGGGACGCTGTCCGCGTGGGTGTCCTCGGGGAGGGTCTCCTCGTCCCAGAGGGGTTCCTCCTCCTCGGGCCAGGGGTCCTCGGGGTGCGGGTCCGCCGGGGACGGGGCCTGGGTGGGCCCGGCCTCCCGGTACGGGGTCTCCCTGGGCAGGGGGTCCCCGTGCAAGGGGTCCCCGTGCAGGGGCTCCCCATGCGGGGGGACCCCTTGCGGGGGCTTCCCGTGCGAGGGCTCCCCATGCGGGGGCTTCCCGTGCGAGGGCTCCCCGTACGAGGGCTCCCCGTGCGCGTCCTCGGTGTCCGGTGCCGTGTCGATGGACCACAGCGCCGTCTTCACCTGTTCCGCCGCCCTCCTCCGGAGGGCCAGCGCGTCCGCGTCCAGGGGCAGCGGCCAGGTCTGGTCCGTCCCGTCGTCCGCAAGGGTCGGGTTCTTCTCCTCCGGTCCCGGCTCCTGCGCCCAGGCCTCGATGTCGCCGTGGCCCGCCGCGCAGTGCTCGTACAGGTCCTGGAGGAAGTCCGAGGGGCCCCGGGGCTTCTTCTGCGAGGGGCCCCACCAGTGGGCGGAGCCGAGCAGCAGGGAGCGGGGGCGGGTGAAGGTGACGTAGCCGAGGCGCAGTTCCTCGGTGTGCTGGTGGTCCTTCATGTCGTTCTTGAAGGCCGAGAGGGACTTGGCGTCCCAGGTGTCGATGCGGGGCAGGGTGGGCGCGTCGCCGCGCAGGGCGTGCGGGAGGACCTGCGGCTGGGAGGTCCAGGACTCGCGGGCGCGGGCGCTGGGGAACTGGCCGGCGACCAGGCCGGGGACGGCGACGACGTCCCACTCCAGGCCCTTGGACTTGTGGGCGGTGAGGACCTTGACGGTGTTCTCGCCGCCGGGGAGGGCGTTGTCGAGGCCCTTCTCGTACTGGACGGCCGTCCGCAGGAAGCCGAGGAAGGCGAGCAGGCTCGCCTCGCCGTCGAGGGAGGCGAAGCCGGCGGCGATGTCGAGGAAGTGGCCGAGGGTCTCGCGGCGGCGGGCGGCGAGCGCGTGCGGGGACGCGGACAGCTCGACCTCCAGGCCGGTCGCGGAGAGCACCCGGTGCAGGACGTCCATGAGGGGGTCGGCGAGCGAGCCGCGCAGGGCGCGCAACTCGGCGGCGAGGCGTGCGAAGCGGACCCGGGCGTCGGCGGAGAACGCCAGGCCGTCGTCGGCGGCGCCGCCGGAGTCGAGGAAGGTGTCGAGCGCGTCGGCGAGGGAGACGACCTCGGCCGGGTCGACGCCCTCGACGGCGGCGGCGAGCCGCTGTTCGGGGTCCGGCGCGTCGCCGCCCCGGTGGACCAGGAGGCGGGCCCGGCGGCCGAGGAGGGCGAGGTCGCGGGGGCCGATGCGCCAGCGGGGGCCGGTGAGGAGGCGGACCAGGGCGGCGTTGGCCCCGGGGTCCTGGAGGACCTCGCAGACGGCGACGAGGTCGGCGATCTCGGGCAGGTGGAGGAGGCCGGAGAGGCCGACGACCTCGACGGGCACGTCACGGGCGACGAGGGCCGCGTGGATGGCGGGGAAGTCGGTGGCGGTACGGCACAGGACGGCGATCTCGCCGGGCTCGCGGCCGGTGCGGACGAGGTGGGCGAGGGAGTCGGCGAGCCAGTCGATCTCCTCGGCGTGGGTGGGGAGGAGGGCGATGCGGACGCTGCCGTCCTGCTCCGCGCCGGGCGCGGGCCGCAGCGCCTCCACGCCCGCGTGCATCGCGCGCAGGGGGGTCGCGAGCCGGTTGGCGAGGTCGAGGAGACGGCCGCCGCTGCGCCGGTTCTCGGAGAGCGAGTAGCGGTCGGCGGGGCTGCCGTCCGCGTGCGGGAAGTGCTCGGGGAAGTCGTCGAGGTTGGCGACGGAGGCGCCGCGCCAGCCGTAGATGGCCTGGCAGGGGTCGCCGACGGCGGTCACGGCGTGGCCGGTGGGCGGACCCGCGGCGCTCCGGCCGAAGAGTCCGGAGAGCAGCAGCCGCTGGGCGACGGAGGTGTCCTGGTACTCGTCGAGGAGGACGACCCGGAACTCCTGGCGGAGGATCTCGCCGACTTCGGGCCGGGTGGTGGCCAGCTCGGCGGAGCGGGCGATCTGGTCGCCGAAGTCGAGCAGGTCGCGGGAGCTCTTGGCGGCGCGGTAGCGGACGACGAGGTCGAGGAGTTCTCGGCGGGCGGCGGCGGCCTCGGGGATCTTGCGCAGTTCGGCGTTGCTGAGCCGGGCGCCGTCGAGGGCGGTGAGCAGCTCGGAGTCGTACGCCCGGAGCGTCTCCGGCGGTACGAGGTGTTCGGCCAGCTCGGCATCGAGGGCGAGGAGGTCGGTGACGAGGGTCGGGAACGACCGGGTGAGGGCCGGGTACGGGCCGGGGGCCTCGCGCAGCACGCGCGCGGCGAGCTGGTAGCGGGTGGCGTCGGCGAGGAGCCGTGAGGTGGGTTCCAGGCCGATGCGGAGGCCGTGGTCGGTGAGGAGCTGACCGGCGAAGGCGTGGTACGTCGAGATGCGGGGCTCGCCGGGGGGCTCGTCGGGGTCGATGACGTCGGGGTCGGTGACCCCCGCGCGGACGAGGGCGGTGCGGACGCGCTCGGCGAGTTCACCGGCGGCCTTGTTGGTGAACGTGAGGCCGAGCACCTGCTCGGGGGCGACCTGGCCGGTACCGACCAGCCACACCACGCGGGCGGCCATCACCGTCGTCTTGCCGGAGCCGGCTCCGGCCACGACGACGTGCGGGGCGAGCGGCGCGGTGATGCAGGCCGTCTGCTCCGGGGTGAAGGGGATGCCGAGCAGCTGCTTGAGCTGCTCGGGGTCGGTGATGCGTGAGGTCACCCCAAAGAGGCTAACGGGGCCGACCGACATTCCGGTCCGGTACGGCTCCGGCCCGGAAGGTCATCAGGGGCTCGTCACGCGGGCGTGCCCTGGTCCAGCTTCGACAGGTCCACGGTCTCCGAGGCGGGCGGGATCACCACCTTGACGGGCTTGTCGTAGTCGGAGAGCACCAGGGTGCCGGGTTCGCCGCCGCCCTTCTTCGCCATCTTGAGGATGTACGGCTTGCCCTCCTGGGCGACGGACACGCTGGTCGTCTCCCCGTCGGCCCTCTTCTTCACCAGGGTCGCGACCGGGGTGCCGCCGACCTTCGCGTCCGGGCCCCTGACGAGGCCGCGGCGCTCGGCCTTGTCCTTGCCGAGGTCCGCGAGGAGCGACTTCAGGTCGCAGACGCCGCCGAGGTCGGCGCTGCCCGCCTGCCCCGGGGAAATCTTCAGCCAGCGGCCCTTGACCAGCTCGATCGTGGCGGCGATCTGCGCGGGGGACATCCCCTGGGAGGTCATGGAGGCGCGCCAGAAGGCCTCGTCGCCCTTGAGGTAGGTGATCGCGTCGGCCTTGCGGAGTTCGGCGGTGCCGCCCTTGATCTTCATCACGCCGGTGCACTCGTCGTGGTCGTTGACGGCGAAGTCGATGTCGAGCGGCTGGCCGCCCGTGGACAGCCGGCCGGTCATGCGGAGGGAGGTCGCGGACCGCGTGGCGGTGACCGCCTTGTTCCCGATCTGCTCGGCGGTGAGGCCGGCGAACGGATCGGGTGACGGGGCCGTCACCGCCGGTGCGGCGGCCTGGGCGCCGGCCGCCGCCCAGGCCACCGCGGGTGCGGGGCCTGTCACGACGGCGACGGCGCAGACGACGGCCGCGGCACGGAGCTTTCGGTGGGACGCCATGCGAGCCTCCTCGCGGTTCACCCGAGCCCTGTCCACCAGGGTCGCTCCACGCGCGCGTGGCCGCTACTCCACCCGGGTGGGTCAGGAACCGCCGAGCTTGGCCAGCTCCGCCATGTCGACGATCTGGTCGGCCGGGGGCGCGGCGACCGCGAGGGGCTTGTCGTACTCGCTGAACGTGACGGTGCCGGGCTCCTTGCCGCCGGTGCTGACGACGCGCAGGACGTACGGCTTGCCCTCCTTGGCGACGTAGAAGGTGGTGGTCTCGGCGCCCTTCTTCTTGGTGAGGGTGGCGGCGGCGGCGCCGTCGACGTCGGCGTCCTTGCCGCGGGTCAGGCCCGTGCGGTCGCTCTTGTCCTCCTCGTCCATCTCCTTGATCATGGTCTTGAGGTCGCAGAGCGAGCCGAGGTCGTTGTCGTCGCCCTGGGACGGCATCTTCATCCAGCGGCCCTTGAGGAGCGCGGACATGGCGCCGGCCTCGTCGGCCGAGGCGCCCTCCTCGCCGCCGGTGGAGCGCCAGAAGGCGTCGTCGCCCTTCATGTACGTGAAGCCGCCGGTCCGCAGGATCTCGGCCTTGCCCTCGCCACCCGTACCCGCGGACATGCTGCCCTTGCAGGAGCCCTTGCTGTCGAGGGTGAAGTCGGTGGTCATGTCCTGGCCGTCGGTCTTGCCGGTCCCGTTCATGCGCAGGGAGGTCGCCGTCTTGG
Organism: Streptomyces sp. P9-A4; assembly: GCF_036634195.1. Lineage (NCBI taxonomy): Bacteria > Bacillati > Actinomycetota > Actinomycetes > Kitasatosporales > Streptomycetaceae > Streptomyces > Streptomyces sp. P9-A4. Next base: position 5,005,774 of record NZ_JAZIFY010000001.1, on the reverse strand, counting down.
TGGTCGTGACGGCCTTCTCGGCGATGGCGTCGGCGGTGAGCCCGGCGAAGGGGTCGGCGGCGGCCTTGTCCTTGTCCTGGGAACAGCCGGTGACGCCGGCGACCAGGGCCACGCAGATCGTCGCCGTCGCCCAGAGCTTCCTGTTGGCCCTCATGCCCGTACTCCTCACAGCGGTCCTTCACAGCTTGTCTTCACGCCGCCCTTACCGGACGTCGCGAGAAGAGTGACCTGCGAGGAAGTGCGAAGGATGTACGGAAGGGGTACGTGACGCTCCCCACAGCGGGGACCGAGGGGTGTCAGTCGACGACGTGGCGGCCCTCGGGGCGGGCGCTGCACGAGGCGCGGAACGAGCAGGTCGTGCAGTGCTGGCCGGTGGTGGGGGTGAACCGCTCGTCGAGGACCCGGCCGGCGGCGGTGGCGAGCAGTTCGCCGACCCACTCCCCGGTGAGGGCCTCCTGCGCCTGGACCTTCGGCAGGGCGTCGCCGCCCTCCTTCTTCGGGGCGCCCTGGCGCAGCTGGACGAGTTCGGCGCCGCCGGGTTCCGGCCGCCGGCCGTCGAAGAGCTCGTCGAGCGCGCCCTCGCGGACGGCGAGCTGGTAGACGGCGAGCTGGGGGTGGTGGTCGACCTCGTCGCGGGTCGGCGCGGACTTGCCGGTCTTGAAGTCGACGACGTACGCGCGGCCCTCCGCGTCGGTCTCGACGCGGTCCATGGAGCCGCGGATGCGGACCTCGTACTCCCCCGCCGCCAGCGTCACGTCGAAGTCCTGCTCCGAGGCGGCCGGGGTGCGCCCGCCCCGGTCCATGACGTGCCAGCTCAGGAAGCGTTCCAGGGCCACGCGCGCGTGGGCCTTCTCCTGGGCCGACTTCCAGGGGGCGTCGAAGGCGAGGGCGTCCCAGACGGAGTCCAGGCGGGTCATGAGGACGTCGAGATCGGCCGGGGTGCGGCCGGAGGCCACCTCGTCGGCGAGGACGTGGACGACGTTGCCGAAGCCCTGGGCGGCGGTGGCGGGCGCCGCGGCCTTGACCTCGCGGCCCAGGAACCACTGGAGGGAGCAGGTCGTGACCAGGTTCTCCAGGGAGCTGGGCGACAGGGCGACGGGCCGGTCGCGGTCGCGCAGCGGGGCCGCGCCCCGGGTCGGCTCGAAGAGGCCCCACCAGCGGTCCGGGTGGGCGGCGGGGACGAGCGGCTGGCCGTCCTCGTCGGTGAGCGCGGCCAGCCGCGCGAGCCGGTGGGCGGCGGCGTCGCGGAGCGCGGGCGTGGCCGCCGGGTCGACGGTGGTGGCGCGCAGCTCGGCGACCAGGGCGGAGACGGCGAGGGGGCGGCGGGGGCGGCCGGGGACGTCCTTGGGCTCGGCGCCCAGCTCGGTGAGGAAGCGGGACGGCTGGTCGCCGTCCTCGGCGGCGGCCTTCACCGCGGTGACGACCAGCCGGTCACGCGCGCGCGTGGCGGCCACGTAGAAGAGGCGTCGTTCCTCGGCGAGGAGGGCGCCGGGGGTGAGGGGTTCGGCGAGGCCGTCGCGGCCGATGCGGTCGGCCTCCAGGAGGGAGCCGCGGCGGCGCAGGTCGGGCCAGAGGCCCTCCTGGACGCCGGCGACGACGACGAAGCTCCACTCCAGGCCCTTGGAGCGGTGGGCGGTCATGAGGCGCACGGCGTCGGGGCGGGTGTGCCGGCGGGTGAGGGTGTCGGCGGCGATGTCCTGGGCGTCGAGTTCTTCGAGGAAGTTGAGGACGCCTCGGCCGCCGACGCGTTCCTCGGCGCGGGCGGCGGTCTCGAAGAGGGCGCAGACGGCGTCGAGGTCGCGGTCGGCGTTGCGCCCGGCGGGGCCGCCGCGCAGGGCGGCGCGCTCCAGGCGGCCGGGCCAGGGGGTGCCGTTCCAGAGCACCCAGAGGGCCTCCTCGGCGGTGCCGCCGTCGGCGAGCAGGGTGCGGGTGTCCCGGAGGAGGTCGCCGAGCCGCTTGGCGCCGCGGGCGTACGCGGGGTCGTGCGCGACGAGCCGCTCGGGCTCGGCGAGGGCGCGGGCGAGGAGTGCGTCGGAGGGCGGCGGGACCTTGTTGCCCGCGTCGCGCTCCTCGTCGCGCAGGGCGCGGCCGAGTCGGCGGAGGTCGGCGGGGTCCACGCCGGCGAGGGGGGAGGCGAGGAGTTCCAGCGCGGTTTCGACGGAGAGCCAAGGTGCGTCGGTCGCGGGCCGGCCCACGGCCTCGGGCCCCGACGAGACCGCCCGCAGCGCCAGCAGCAACGGCGCCACCGCCGGTTCGTGGCGCAGTGGGGTGTCCGCCGCGTCCGTTTCCACCGGGACGCCCGCCGAGGTGAGGGCGCGGCGGAGGGACGGGAGGGTGGCGGCGGCGCGGGTGAGGACGGCCATGTCCTGCCAGGGGACGCCGTCCTCCAGGTGCGCGCGGCGCAGCAGGTCGGCGATGTTCTCGGCCTCCGCCGAGGCCGTGGGGTAGGTGTACGCCTCCGCCCGGCCGCCGTCCCGCGCCGCCGTGAGGTCCCGGTGGGCGCGGACCCGGTCGGCGGGGAGCCGGGGCATCGGCATCCGCCGGGCGAGCTGCCGGGTCGCCCCGAGCAGTTCGGCGCCCGAGCGGCGGGCGGTGCGCAGCACGCGTACGTCCGCGCCGCCGAAGGCGTCGGGGAAGTCGAGGATGCCGTTCACGTCGGCGCCCCGGAAGGCGTAGATGGACTGGTCGGGGTCGCCGAGGGCGACGACCGTGCTCCGGCCGCGGCCCGCGAGCGCGTGCAGCAGCCGGACCTGCGCCGGGTCGGTGTCCTGGTACTCGTCGACGTACACCGCGTCGTACCCGGGCAGGGTGGTGTCCCCGGCGAGCAGTACGGCCCGGTGGACCAGCTCCGAGTAGTCGAGGACGCCCTGGAGGTCGAGGACGTCGAGGTACTCGGCGAGGAAGCCGGCCGCCGCCTTCCAGTCGGGGCGGCCGACCCGGTCCGCGAAGCGGGCGAGGGCGTCCGGTTCGAGGCCCAGCTCGCGGGAGCGGGCGAGGACCGCCCGGACCTCGTCGGCGAAGCCGCGGGTGGTGAGGCAGGCGCGCAGTTCGTCGGGCCAGCGGATGCTGCCGAGGCCGTCCTTCTCCAGGTCGACGTGGCCGGCGAGCAGCTCGCGGACGGCGAGGTCCTGTTCGGGGCCGGAGAGCAGCCGGAGGGGTTCCGCGAAGAGTTCGGCGTCCTGGTGGGCGCGGATGAGGGCGTAGCAGTACGAGTGGAAGGTGGTGGCCTGGGGCGGGCGGCGGCCGCCGAGCCGGGCGGCCATGCGGTCGCGGAGTTCGACGGCGGCCTTGCGGCTGAAGGTGAGGACGAGGAGGCGCTCGGGGTCGGCGCCGCGCTCCATGCGGGCGGCGACGGCCTCGACCAGGGTCGTCGTCTTGCCGGTGCCGGGTCCGGCGAGGACGAGAAGTGGTCCGCCCGCGTGGTCAACCACTTCCCGTTGCGCTGCGTCCAGCTGAGGGGGATCCATGGGGGCCGGCGTGGTACGCACCAGTCGGTACGCGCCCGGGGTCCGCTGCCGTCCCGGACCCGGGTACGGCTGTCCCTGGTGCGGCGGCGTACGCCGGGTGGTCGAGGAGGTACTCACGTGGGTCGCCGGTCCTGGTGGGAGTGGTGGTGCGGGTGAGGCGGGCGTCCGCCTCGGCCGTCCGTCGGGCCCGGGGGCCCTCCGCCGCTCCGGGAGACGCGAACGTCGACGTTACGCGAAACGGCCCGCCGCCGAGCCGTACTCCGCGCCCCGCCCCCTCGCGTGCGGGACCGTCCCGGCGGCGGGCGCGCCCCGCCCTCCGTGTGCTCCCCCGGCGGACGGGCTCAGGTGTGAGATCCGTCCCAGCGGGCCCGCCGCATGTCGATCCTCGGTACGTGCCCCTCGGCGGCCGGACCCGCCTCGCGCAGCGGGGTGCCCTCCTCGCGGTAGTGGCCGAGGGCCCGCAGCTCGTGCCCGGGGAGCAGGGTTCCGTCCGCGCGGACCACCCGCCACCAGGGCGCCGTCCCGCCGTACAGGGCCATGACGCGGCCCACTTGGCGGGGTCCGCCCTCGCCCAGCCACTCGGCGACGTCCCCGTAGGTCATCACCCGGCCGGGAGGGATGCCGTCGGCCACGTCGAGCACTCGTTCCGCGTACTCGGGCAGTTCTCCGGTCTCCCCCACGGGCTCCTCCATGCTCATCCGCCCCATCCTGCCTCACCCCACCGACATGGCCCTGATGCCTCCGCGCGGCTGTTCTTCGTGCCACCATCGTCCGGGCGGTGACTGGTGATACGAGATCAAGAGCGACAAGTACAAGAACGAGAACACGAGCAAGAACGAGAACGACACGACGCGCATGCAGAGACGGACATGGTGATGGCCCCGGACACCCAGCCCCCCGAGGAGGGCAAGGCCGACGTGCCCGAGCGGGTCTCCGGCGACGAGCCGCTGCTCGCCGCCCGTGTCCACCGGCCCTCCGACCTGATGAGGCTGCTCGCCGGCCTGCTCGCGATCGGGCTCGTCATCGCCATCGCCGCGTTCGCCCACGCGACGACCTCGGGCCTTGAGGAGGACATCAACAAGGGCGCGGTCGGCGCACCCGACGTCTTCGTCAAGATCGCCGGTCTCGTCTCCTCCATCGCCGTCCTGCTGGTCCCGGTCGCCTTCGCCATCGAACGTCTGATCAAACGTGACGGGCTGCGCATCGCGGACGGCGTCCTCGCCGCCGTCCTCGCACACGGCGTCACCCTCGCCACCGACCTCTGGGTCGCCCAGGCCGCGCCCGGCACGATCCAGGACGCGCTGACCCAGCCGCAGTCCGGCGGCGGGCTCACCGACCCGGTGCACAACTACCTGGCCCCGGTGATCGCGTACATGACGGCCGTCGGCATGGCCCGCAGACCCCGCTGGCGGGTGTCGCTGTGGGCGGTGCTGCTGCTCGACGCGTTCACGATGCTGGTGGCCGGCTACACCACCGCGCTGTCGATCATCCTGACCGTCCTGATCGGCTGGACGGTGGCGTACGGCACGCTGTACGCGGTCGGCTCCCCCAACGTCCGGCCCACCGGCCAGACCCTCCTCGCCGGCCTGCGCCGGGTCGGATTCAAACCGGTGACCGCGCTGCGCGCCGAGGGCGTCCCGGACTCCGCGGACAGCGGCGACCGGGGCCGCCGGTACATCGTGACCCTGGAGGACGGGCCACCGCTGGACGTCACCGTCGTCGACCGGGAGCAGCAGGCCCACGGCTTCTTCTACCGGGTGTGGCGGCGGATCACCCTCCGGACGATCACCACCCGCCGCTCGATCGTCTCGCTGCGGCAGGCCCTTGAGCAGGAGGCGCTCCTCGCGTACGCGGCCATCGCCGCCGGGGCGAACGCGCCGAAGCTGATCGCCACCTCGGAGCTCGGCCCGGACGCCGTGATGCTCGTGTACGAGCACATCGGCGGACGCAGTGTGGACTCGCTGGACGACGCCGAGATCACCGACGAACTGGTCCGCAGCGCCTTCCGCCAGGTGCGGGCGCTCCAGTCGCGCCGCATCGCGCACCGCAGGCTCACCGGCGACGCGATCCTGGTGGATCGTTCCGGCAGGGTGATCCTCACCGAACTGCGGGGCGGCGAGATCGCGGCCGGCGACATCATCCTGCGGATGGACGTCGCCCAGCTGCTCACCACCCTCGGTCTGCGGGTCGGGGCCGAGCGGGCGGTCGCCGCCGCCGTCGAGGTCCTCGGCCCCGACACCGTCGCCGACTGTCTGCCCCTGCTCCAGCCGATCGCCCTGAGCCGCTCCACGCGCGCGACGCTGCGGAAACAGGCCCGGGAGCGGTCGGCACGCGAGCGTGAGGCCGTGCTCGCCGCCTCGGAGGCGGCCAAGCACGAGCGGGAGCTCGCGAAGGCGGCGGCGCACGGCGGGCCCGAGACCGTGCAGACGGAGACGAAGGCCGAGAAGAAGGCGGACAAGAAGGCCGAGAAGCGGGCGCTCGACGAGGCTCTCGACGAGGCCCGCGAGGAGGACCTGCTCTCCCAGATCCGTCAGCAGGTGCTGCTGATCCGCCCGCAGGCGCCGGTGGAGCCGGTCCGTCTGGAGCGGATCAAGCCGCGGACGCTGGTCAGTCTGATCGCGGGCGCGGTCGCCGCGTACTTCCTGCTGTCGCAGATCGCCCGTACACCGCTGTCGACGGTCAGCCAGGCGGACTGGCGGTGGGTGGCGGCCGCCGTGGTGTTCTCGGCGCTCAGCTATGTGGCGGCGGCGATGGCCCTGGTGGGCTTCGTACCGGAGCGGGTGGGGTTCTGGCGGACGGTGGTGGCGCAGGTCGCCGGCTCGTTCGTGAAGATCGTCGCCCCGGCGGCGGTCGGCGGTGTGGCCCTCAACACCCGCTTCCTCCAGCGCGCGGGCGTGCGCCCCGGGCTCGCGGTGGCGAGCGTCGGTGCCTCGCAGCTGTTCCAGCTCGGGGTGCACATCATGCTGCTGCTCTCCTTCGGCTATCTGACGGGTACGGAGAAGTCGCAGTCCTTCACCCCGTCGAGGACGGTCATCGCGGGTCTGCTCACGGTCGCGGTCCTCGTTCTGGTCGCGACGGCGATCCCCTTCATGCGGAAGTTCGTCTCGACCCGGCTGCGGTCGCTGTTCGCCGGTGTCGTGCCGCGCATGCTGGACGTCCTCCAGCGGCCGATGAAGCTGGTGACCGGCATCGGCGGGATGCTGCTCCTGACCGCCGCGTTCGTGTTCTGCCTCGACGCCTCGATCCGGGCGTTCGGGCACGGGACCGTGACGGTCAGCTACGCGAGCGTGGCCGTCGTCTTCCTCGCGGGCAACGCGCTCGGCTCGGCGGCGCCGACGCCCGGCGGCGTCGGCGCGGTCGAGGGCGCGCTCACCCTCGGTCTGGTGGCGGTGGGCCTGCCCATCGAGGTCGCGACCCCGGCGGTGCTGCTGTACCGCCTGCTCACGCTGTGGGTCCCGGTGCTGCCGGGCTGGATCTGCTTCAACTGGCTGACGAGGCGCGGAGCGCTGTAGCGGACCACCGCCCGTCGCCCCGCGCCCCCACGATCACCGCCCGCCGCCCGCCACCCGCATGGACCTCCGTCCCGCGCGGGTGCGCGGGCGGCGGCACACCATGGGCCTATGCCGATCTCCGCCGCCCAGCGCGCCGCTCTGTTCACCGCCACCACCGTGCTGCTCGCCGCCGGGTGCTCGGACGGCGGAGAGGGGACGGCGGAGCAGGCGCGGCCGAGCGGCTCCGGCGGCCTCTCCGCGCTGACGGCGCAGAAGCTGTCCTGGGCCCCCTGCCCGGCCCCTTCGGCCGCCGAGGGCGGCGGGCCCGCGCCCTCCCCGCTGCCCGGCGGCGCGACCTGGGAGTGCTCCTTCCTGCAGGCGCCGCTCGACTGGTCGGTGCCGGAGGGCGAGACGATCGAGCTGGCCCTCATCCGGGCCCGGGCCCGCGACAAGAACCGGCGGATCGGTTCGCTCGTCTTCAACTTCGGCGGTCCCGGCGGCTCCGGCATCACCGGCCTGCCCGGCTTCGCCACCGACTACGAGACCCTGCGCGGCCGCTACGACCTGGTGTCCTTCGACCCGCGCGGAGTGGGCCGCAGCGACCCGGTCGAGTGCGCCGGCGACAAGGAACTCGACGCCTACTACGCCCTGGACTTCACGCCCGACGACGAGGCGGAGGAGCGGACGCTGTCGGAGGCGCAGAAGAAGTACGCGACCGGCTGCGAGCGGGACGCCGGCCCGGCCCTGCCGCACGTCGGCACCGAGAACGCCGCCCGGGACATGGACCTGATGCGCCAGGTCCTCGGCGACGAGAAGCTCCACTACTTCGGCATCTCGTACGGCACCGAACTCGGCGGCGTCTACGCGCACCTGTTCCCGAAGAACGTCGGCCGGGCCGTCTTCGACGCCGTCGTCGACCCGGAGGCGGGTGTCGAGGACGGCGCGCTCGGCCAGGCGAAGGGCTTCCAGCTCGCCCTGGACAACTTCGCCCGGGACTGCGTCGACCGGGGCGCGGAGTGCACCCTGCCCGGTACGACCGTCGCCGAGGTCGAGTCCTTCGTGACGGACCTCCTCGCGGCCCTCGACAAGGAGCCGATCCCGGGCATCGGGGACCGGAAGCTGACCCAGACGCAGGCCACCAACGGCATCGCGCAGGCCCTGTACTCCAAGGAGTACTGGACCTATCTGGAGCAGGGGCTCGACGCGGCGGACGGCGGCGACGGGGCGCTGCTGCTCTCGCTCTCGGACGCGATGAACGGGCGCGGCGAGAACGGCTCGTACAGCAACATCCAGGCCGCCAACGCCGCCATCAACTGCGTGGACTTCAAGGAGCGCTACACCCTCGGCCAGGCGAAGGAGCGGCTCGGCCGGTTCCGTGAGGCGTCCCCCGTCTTCGGCGACTTCATGGGCTGGGCGCTGGCGGGCTGCGCGCAGTGGCCGGTGCCGGGGCTCTGGGAGCACCCGGACGTCTCCGCGCCCGGTTCGGCGCCGATCCTTGTCGTCGGCAACACCGGCGACCCGGCCACCCCGTACGAGGGCGCCCGCTCGATGGTGGAGGCGCTCGGCCAGGGCGTCGGCGTGGAGCTGACGTACGAGGGCGAGGGCCACGGTGCCTACAACAGCGGCAACGCGTGCGTGAAGAAGGCCGTCGACGCGTACCTCCTGGACGGCCGGGTCCCCGCCTCGGGAACCGTCTGCAAGTAGCCCGGCCCCGGGAGCCCGGCCCGGTGGACAAGACACCCCCTAGGATGACCGCCTTGCCGGGATCCTGGGGGAACACATGTCCGTACGGATACGTATGACGGTTCTGGCCGTGACGGGGGTACTGCTCGCGGGCTGTACGAGTGCGGGCGGCGGGGCCCCCGGCCCCGCCTCCACCTCACCGACGACCACCGGAACAGGCCCGACGGCCACCGAGGCCGGTCCGCCGGACGCCACCCCGGCGCTCCCCGGCCCCCTCACCGGCCAGCGCCTCGACTGGAAGCGCTGCCCCGCCCCGGAGGGCGGGCAGCGGCCCGGCGCGGAGTGGCGCTGCGCCACGGTGACGGTGCCGCGGGACTACATGAAGCCGGCGGGCGCCACCCTCCCGGTCGCGCTGATCCGCAAGCAGGCCACCGACGAGCGCGGCCGCATCGGCTCGCTGCTGTTCGACTTCGGCGGCCCCGGCGCCTCCGGGGTCGACATCCTGCCCCGGGCGGCCGAGGAGTACCGGGGCCTGAACGAGCGCTACGACCTGGTCGGCTTCGACCCGCGGGGCGTGGGCCGCAGCGCGGGCGTGGTCTGCCGCACGGACGCCGAACAGGCCGCCGCCGAGGCCACCGTCGACCTCACCCCGGACACGGCCGCCGAGGAGGCCGCGTACCTCAAGGACAGCACCGACTTCGCCGCCGGCTGCGCCGAGCGCTCCGCCCCGCTCCTCGCGCACACCACGACCAGCGCCACCGCCCGGGACCTGGACCTGATCCGGCAGGTCCTCGGTGACGAGAAGCTCCACTACTTCGGTATCTCGTACGGCACCCAGCTCGGCGGCACGTACGCCCATCTCTTCCCGGGGAAGGTGGGCCGGCTCGTCCTCGACGCCGTCGTCGATCCGACCGCCGACACCTTCGGGCACGCCCGCCACCAGACGACCGGCTTCCAGCGGGCCCTGGACAACTACCTGAAGAGCACCGGCCAGGACCCGAAGGCCGGGACCGAGCGGATCGCGCGCCTGCTGCGGAAGCTGGACCGGGCCCCGCTGACGGTCGGCGAGCGCCGGCTCACCGAGAGCCTGGCGCTCACGGGCATCGCGGTGACCCTGTACGGGAAGGCCAACTGGCCCCTGCTGACCCAGGGCCTCCAGGAGGCCGGGGCCGGTCGCGGCGGCGCCCTGCTCGCGCTCGCCGACGCCTACAACGACCGTGACGCGAGCGGCCATTACTCCACCCAGTCCCACTCCCAGCGGGCGATCTCCTGCGCCGACTCCAGCACGCGGCCGACCGCCGCGCAGGCGAAGGCGCTGCTGCCCGAATTCCGCCGCCTCTCCCCCGTGTTCGGCGCGTTCCTCGCCTGGGACACGGCCGGCTGGTGCGCCGGGTGGCCGGTGAAGGGCGAGCGGGCGACCCCGGAGGCGAGCGCCCCGGGCGCGGCCCCGGTCCTGGTGGTGGGGACGACGGGCGACCCGGCGACCCCCTACGAGGGCGCGGAGCGGATGGCGAGGGAACTCGGGGACGGCGTCGGCGTCCTGGTGACCAACAGGGGCGAGGGGCACGGCGCCTACGGCACCTCGCGGTGCGTGACGGAGAAGGTCGACGCGTACTTCCTCAAGGGCACGGTCCCGGAGTACGGCACGACCTGCTGAGCGCGAGCGCATGACGAAGGGCCCGGACCTCCTGAGGAGGTCCGGGCCCTTCGACGAGTCGCCTAGTAGACCGGCTTCTCGGGCTCGATCTGGTGGACCCAGCCGATCACGCCGCCGCCGACGTGCACCGCGTCCGCGAAGCCCGCGGACTTGAGCACGGCGAGGACTTCCGCACTGCGGACACCCGTCTTGCAGTGCAGGACGATCCGCTTGTCCTGCGGGAGGTCCTGGAGGGCGGTGCCCATCAGGAACTCGTTCTTCGGGATCAGACGCGCGCCCGGGATCGAGACGATCTCGTACTCGTTCGGCTCGCGGACGTCGATGATGTCGATGTTCTCGCCCTCGTCGATCCACTCCTTGAGCTGCTTCGGAGTGATCGTGGAGCCGAGCGCCGCCTCCTGGGCCTCCTCGGACACGACGCCGCAGAAGGCCTCGTAGTCGATGAGCTCGGTGACGGTCGGGTTCTCGCCGCAGACCGCGCAGTTCGGGTCCTTGCGGACCTTGACCTGGCGGTACTGCATCTCCAGAGCGTCGTAGATCATCAGGCGGCCGACCAGCGGGTCGCCCACGCCGGCCAGGACCTTGATGGCCTCGGTGACCTGGATGGAGCCGATGGACGCGCACAGCACGCCGAGGACGCCGCCCTCGGAGCAGGACGGGACCATGCCCGGCGGCGGGGGCTCCGGGTAGAGACAGCGGTAGCAGGGGCCGTACTCGGACCAGAACACGGACGCCTGGCCGTCGAAGCGGTAGATCGAACCCCACACGTACGGCTTGTTCAGCAGCACGCAGGCGTCGTTCACCAGGTAGCGCGTGGCGAAGTTGTCCGTGCCGTCGACGATCAGGTCGTACTGGCTGAAGATGTCCATCACGTTCTCGGCTTCGAGCCGCTCTTCGTGGAGGATCACGTTCACGTACGGGTTGATGCCGAGCACGCTGTCGCGTGCCGAAGCGGCCTTGGAGCGGCCGATGTCGGCCTGGCTGTGGATGATCTGCCGCTGGAGGTTCGACTCGTCGACCTCGTCGAACTCCACGATGCCGAGCGTGCCCACGCCGGCGGCGGCCAGGTACATCAGCGCCGGCGAGCCGAGGCCGCCGGCACCGACACACAGCACCTTCGCGTTCTTCAGCCGCTTCTGCCCGTCCATCCCGACGTCCGGGATGATCAGGTGGCGGGAGTACCTGCGGACCTCGTCTACGGTGAGCTCGGCAGCCGGCTCGACCAGGGGTGGCAGCGACACGGGGACTCCGGTTGTCGGTATGTCAGTACGGTTGTTCTCCCCGTAACACTGCCACGCCTCTTCTCATTCCGAGACACCCGGTCCGATCCGCGAGACGATTTCGTCCCAGTAGCCGGGCAGCGAGTGAAATGCCGCGGTTTGCCCCGGGGTCCCCGTCCGGTCGGTGAAGAAGATCGTCCCGGCCCCCTGCCAGCGGGCGATCCGCAGCGCCTCCTCCAGGTGGGTGCGCGGGACGCCGTGCACGAGATGGACGAACTTGGCCTCCGTGTACTCGGCCGTCCACTCGGCCGCCTGTGACCAGCGGTAGTCCGCCCACGGACCGGAGAAGGTCACCAGCTGGTCGGCGGTCTCCGCGTATCCCGGGTGGGGGTGGGTGCCGTGGCCGAGGACGAGGTGGGCCTCGCCGCCGAGGATCGCCTCCAGGGTCGCGGTGACCCGCCGCACCCCGGCCAGGTCGGCCCGGTCCGCGGGGCAGCGGTCCAGGTAGAAGCCGTCCACCCGGTACCAGTCGAGGAAGCGGTGGGCGTCCGAGACCAGCTCCCCGAACGGCCGGGAGCCGTAGGAGGCGTCCAGGTGCCCGAGGACCCGGACCCCGGCGTTGCGGAGCCTGCCCGCCGCCTCAAGACAGTGCGGGTCCGGACGGCTGCCGGGACCCTCCGCCACATTGAGCACCGCCCAGTGCAGCGGTGTCCCCGGCCGGGTCAGCTCGCCCCACTCGACGGGGGCGAGCAGCGGGTGGGCGTAGCCGGGCACGCCCACCCCCAATGCCTGGACGGCTCCGGTCGCCGTCAGATGCGACACGCCGCCTCCATCCAGATGTCGGCGAGCGACTCCTCCAGGTTGATCCGGGGCCGCCAGCCCAGCCGGTCGCGGGCGGTGCGCACGTCGGCCTGCTGCCAGGGGCCGCAGCCGTCGGGGTACGGGTACGGCGCCGAGGCCAGCTGGTCGGCGATGGTCCCCTCGGTGCGGGGTGCGCCGATCATCGGGCGCTGCGGCATGCCGTGCGGGGCGTCCAGCTCGTGGAGGTTGCCGGAGTAGCCGGCGACCCGGGCGAGGACGGCGGCGGCGTCACGGAGGCGGACCGCCCGGCCGGTGCCGATGTTGACGACGCCCTGCGCGGCGGAGAGCGAGGCGGCGTGCACGGCCCGCGCCACGTCCCGGACGTCGACGAAGTCCCGCTGCACCCCGAGTCCGCTGAGCTTCAGCTCGCCGTCCCCGGCCTGCATGGCCCGGCGCATGGCCTCGGCCAGACGCCCGAGCGGCGAACCGGCGGGCGTGCCCGGCCCCACGGGCGAGAACACCCGGAGCACCACGGCGTCGAGCCCCGAGCCGAGGACGAGTTCGGTCGCCGCCAGCTTGGACACCCCGTACGGCCCGCCGGGGCGGGGTACGGCGTCCTCGGCGGTCGAGGAACCGGGCTGGCTCGGCCCGTACTCCGAGGCGCAGCCGACCTGGACGAGCCGGGCGCCGCAGCCGCTGCGGCGCAGGGCCTCGCAGACGGTGGCGACGGCGACGGTGTTGTGCCGGGTCAGGTCGCGGGCGCCGCCGCGGGTGGCGCCCGCGCAGTTGACGACGACCCCGGGGTGGACGGCGTCGAGGAAGCGGGTCAGCGCGCCCGGACTCCCGGAGGCGAGGTCGAAACGCACATCGGCGTCGTCCCCCCGGCCGAGCGCGGTGAGGTGCACGGCCGGGTCGGCGAGCAGGCGGTCGGCGACGAAGCGGCCGATGAAGCCGTTGGCTCCGAGCAGTAGCACCCTCATCGCGCGGCCCCTTCGTGCCGACCGGCCGGTCCTTGGGATTGAGGGGTCATGGTCTTCGGTCTCCTTGCGGGGTGATGAGAGAGGTGACGGGGCACGCCCGCGGCGTCGGCTCCGCGGGTGTGCGGGGTGTTCATGGGCTCTTCACGGGGTGGCGTGGGCGGAGGCCCGGACGAGGGCGCCGGTCGCGTGGGCCAGCAGGCCGAACGCGGCGGCGCCGCAGACGAGGGTGGGTACGGCCCCGGGACCCCAGGTGTCGACGAGGGCGCGCACCGGGGCGGCGAGCGCGTCGAAGCCGGGGACGGGGACGCGGGAGGCGAGGACGCTCGCGAGGGCGAGCGCCTCGGCGGCGCAGGCGGCGGCGAGGGCGGCGGTGGCCGTCTCGGGGAAGCCGTGGACGGTGAGGAGCCGGGCGAACAGCAGGAGGGCGCCGAGGGCCAGGGCCCCGGAGCTGAACCCGGTGAGTTCGAGGAGGCCGGTGAGGGCGAGGAGTTGGAGGGTCACGGTGGCGAGGAGCAACGGGCGGACGCCGGCGGCGAAGTCGGCGAGGCCCCGGCTGACGACGATCCGGCGGCGGGCCCGGTTCGCGAAGAGGCGGGCGCACCAGGCGGTGGGGGCGACGGCGAGCGCGAGGCCCAGGAGCGGTCCGGTGGTCAGGTCCCAGGGGCCGTCGGGGCCGCCGCTGAGCACCTGGCCGAGGAGTCCGTCGCCGCCGACCGCGTAGGCGAGGAGCCAGAGGGTCCAGAGGCGGGCGGCGGGCACGCTCCGGCCCTCGGGGACGCGGAGCGGGCCGCGCCGGACGGCGAGCAGCAGGGCCCCGGCGAGGAGGAGGGCGCCGGTGGCGCCGACGGCGAACCGTACGGGGCCGTGGGTGAGGGCGAGTCCGATGCCGGTGAGCGCGGCGGCGGCGCCGGGGGTGAGGACGGCGAGCACCCACGCGTCGGTGTCCTGTCGGACCGGCGCGGGGGGCGGGGCCGGTTCGCTTCCCCGGGGCACGCGCGCGTAGAGCTCCTCGGCGAGCGAGAACACGTCCCGGTGCCGGAAGCGCGCGGCGGTGCGGTCGGTGAACCCCTGCGCTTCGAGTCCGGCGGCGATCTCCAGCGGGTCGACGGCCCGCGCGCAGAGCTCCCGGTGGCGGTGCATGAGCACCTTGACGGGGTCGGCGTGCCCGCGCCGGGGGCGGGCGGCGGCGGGGGCACGGGCGGAGGGGCCGTCGGCCGGGACCGGGAGGCCGGGCGTACGGGAGTCCGGCGCGGTGCTCTCCGGCGCGGTGTCCGCCTGGGCGCTGTCCGCCCGCGCGGTGTCCCCCGGCTCGGGGGGGATCTCGGCGGCCTCCCCCTGGGCCCGGCCTATCCCGGAGGGCGGTCCGTCCATCGGTTCGGCCGGGTCCGACCGGTCGGCGCCGGCCACCGGAGCGGCCGGGTCCTCCGGGCCGCGGAGGTCGAGCGTCCCGCCGGTGGGCGGGGTGAGGGCGGGGGCGCCGAGGAGGGCCTCGGAGCGGGCGTCCCAGGCTCCGGGGCTCGTCGGGGCGGCGGAGCCGCGCATGGGGGTGCCTCCTTCAGGCATCGGGGGCTCCTGTCCCGGCGTTCACGGTCTGGTTGGCCCAGCTGCCCCGTACATGTGCCTCGGCGGGGTGGGCGAAGGGCACGCCGTCCCCGGGGCGGTGGCGCACGGGCGCGTGGGAGAGGAGCTCCAGGTAGATACCGCGGAACGCGGCGAGGTTCTGTTCGACGGTGAAGAGTTCGAGCGCGCGGGCGCGGGCGGCGGCGCCGAGCCGGTAGCGGCGCTCGGGGTCGCGGAGCAGCGCGAGGCAGGCGTCGGCGAGCGCCCGGGGGTTGCGCGGGGGGACGACGAGGCCGGTGCCGCCGATGATCTCGACGACCGCGCCGACATCGGTGGAGACGGTGGCGCGCGCGCAGAACATCGCCTCGACGAGGGTGGCGGGGAAGCCCTCCACGACGCTGGACAGGACGACGACCGCGCCGGAGGCGTAGGTGTCCTCCAGGGTGGGCGCCTCGGGGCCGCCGAGTTCCTCGAAGGTGACCGGGTTCTCGCCGACGGCGTGCGCCCCGGCGGCCTCGTCGGGGAAGAGCTGGGCGGCGAGCCCCCTGCAGTGCGTGAGGTACGCGCCGGCGCCGGGTTCCCGTACGGGCACGGCGACGATCCGCAGCCGGGCGTCGGGCTGCCGTGACCGGATCTCCGCGAAGGCGTGCAGCAGCGCGATGAGGTCCTTGGCGGGTTCGACGCGGCCGACCCAGACGAGGGTGGCCGGGTCGCCGCTCTCCTCGTCCTCGCCGACCTCGGCGAAGCGGTCGGCCGCCATGCCGGGGTGGACGGTACGGATCCGGGCCCGGTCGGCGCCGCACTTCTCCTGCCAGCGGCGGGTGTGCGCGTTGCCCGGGGTGAGGAGCGCGGCCTGTCCGTAGACCTCGGCGGCGAGCCGGCCGTGGAGTGCGGCGAGCAGCGCCCGCAGCGGGGCGGAGCGGTCGGCTCCGGCGGTGGAGAGGTAGTGGGAGCGGAGCGGTGCGCCGTACTCGGTGACGAGCAGCGGGGTCCCGAAGAAGCGTTTGGCCAGGAGGCCGGGGAGAGCGGTGGTGCCGCCGGCGGTGGCGTGGCAGAGGTCGGCCGCGCCGAGGGCCTCCTCCTCGTACCAGTCGAGGGAGAGCGGGCGCAGGGCGCGCTCGACGTGCTCGACGAAGGCGAGGTGGTCGGGGAGGCCAGCGGCGGCGGCGCCCCGGCTCGCGCCGGCCGCGCGGCAGGCGGCTTCGAGGGCGCGGACGGCGTCGTCGGAGCGGAGCGCACCGGGGAGTCCGCCGCGCTCGCGGGCGAGTTCGGCGAGCGCGTAGAGGCCCGTGGCGAAGGCGTCGTGGTCCTCCGCGCAGAGCCCGGCCGTCAGCCGGTGGAAGGCCTCGGTGAAGCGGTGGCGGTCGCGGCGGCCGTAGGCGCGGCGGGCGGCGCGGGGGCCGAAGGCGGTCCGTTCGAGGAGGTTCCCGTGGGCCGGGGCCGCGTCGGAGGCCCCCCGGCCGACGGTGCGGACGACGCGGGTGTTCGGGGGGAGCGGCGTCGGGGTGCCGGAGCCGCCGAGGGAGTACAGGTCGAACTGGTGCTGCCCGAGCCCGCGTACGAGCCGCTCGCACCAGCGTCCGGATTCACCGGTGGCATACGGGTAGCCACCCTCCGTGAGCAGTCCGATCCGCACGAGTGCACCCCCGATCTCCCTTGGCGGCGGCCACCGTTGGTCCGGTGACTCGCAGCGGGAAGAACGTAAGCGGAGAAACCGGTGGTGCGACGGACGGTTGTCCGTCGCACCACCGGAAGGGGTGAATGCACGTAACTTTCCCGCCCCCGTCGCGTTCTGTCGCGCTAAGCGTCAGATCCGTCACGGAAGGTCAGGCAAGGGCCAGCCCCTGGCGCCTCTCCCGGCGCTCAGCCCGTCGGGTACACCCAGGGGTTGGCGCGGCACTTGATTCCGCCGATGTTCAGCGACTTCGTCTGCTGCTGCATCACCGGGGCGAGCGCGCCGGGGGTACCGCATCTCACATGGCCGTGCCCGAGCCGGTGCCCGACCTCGTGGTTGATGAGCATCTGCCGGTAGGCGTACATCGCCTTGGGGCCGAAGGTCGCCGATCCCTGCGCCCAGCGGAAGGCGTTGATCATCACGCGCTCGGTGGAGGCCGAGTCGCAGGACACGTTGTCGACGGTGGTGTCGAGACGGGACTTCGCGCACCAGTCGCCCGTGGTGCCGGGGCTGGCGAGCGTGAGCACGAACTGGGACTCCCCGCTGGAGACCCGCTCGAAGGTCATCGCTCCCTGCCCGGCCCAGCTGCGCGGGTCGTTCAGGGTCTTGTGCACGGCGTCGGCGAAGAGGCCCGGGTCGAGCCCGAGCCCCTTCTCGATGTCGATCCGGTAGCGGATCAGGCGCCCCTTCCCGGGTGCCTTCTGGAAGCCCGGCACGGTCGTGAACTCGCCGGAGCCTTCCAGTTTCGGGTCGATCGGGAACTGCCGGGTCATCAGCTGCTCGTACGTGGGCGCCGGGGTGGCGGCCGGGGCCGGGGCTGCCGGGGTCTTCGGGGTGGCCCGTCCGTCGGAGCGGGAGGCGGAGTCGTCCGCGGCCCGCTCGGCGGGCCGCTCGGCGGCGCGGGCGGTGGCCGGGGCGTCCTTCCGGTCGGCGACCTGCCCGGCGACGACGAAGGCGAGGACGGTGGCGACGGCGGCAGCCGCGACACCTGTGAGGGTACGGCCGAGACCGCCCCGGACGACCGGGGCCTCGACCGCCTCGGGTACCGGTTCGGGCGCGCTCTCACGGCGGGGCCCGGGGACGAACGCCGCCCGGGAGTCACCCTGTTCGGGCCCGTCGGTACGGGGGGAGCCGTGCCGGGACGCGTACTGCTGGGGTCGCGGCGCGGAGCCCTCGTCGTGCTGCGGGTGCCCGCCACGTACGGGAGTCCGGTACGCGGGAACACCGTGCGCGGGGGTCCCGGGCGTCCCGTGCGCGGGAGTGTCGAAGGCGGATCCGACGTATCCGGAGGCACCGTAGGAGGGGGTGCCGTGGGCGGGGGTCCCCTGCCCCGGGGCCCCGTGGGCGGGGGCGCCGTGCGCCGGAACGCCGCGCGCGGGGGTGCCGTACGCGGGGATGCCGTGCGCCGGAGTGCCGTACCCGGGTGCGCCGTGCGCGGGACCCCTGTACCCCGGTGCCCCCTGTCCCGGCGGCGGTCCCGGTCGCCCCTGGGTGCCCGGTGCGGTCTGGCCCCCGTCGGGCGTCCTGCGCCGGCGGCCCGGCCCCGGGGCGCGCTCGGCGGGTGCTCCCTGCGGCTGCGCCGCCCCCGTCGTCCGTCCGGGGGCCGGCTGCTGACCGGTGTCGGCCACCGGCGGCGCGGAGCCCTTGCGACTATGTCGTCCCACGCCCCGGATCAGCTCCCGCCGTTGTCGGCGATCAGGTCCCGGACGGCCTGGGCGACCGTTTCGGGGTACTCCATCATCGCCACGTGCCCCGCCTCGGGGAGGGACAGCAGGCGCGAGCCGCGGAAGGCGGCGGCGGCCTTGCGGGCCATCCGGTACGAGACGAGCTGGTCGCGCCCGCCGTAGACGAGCAGCGTGGGGGCGAGGACGCGTTCCGCCTGCCGCCACAGTCCGTGCTGCCCGCCGAGCGTGTACGCGTCGACGATGCCGCGCGAGGAGCGTGCCATGGCGTCCCAGAAGTAGGGAAGCTCCAGGCGCCGTTCCATCTCCTCGACGGCGTGCCGGAGGCCCTCGTCGGAGACCCGGCCGGGGTCTCCGTAACAGAGGGAGAGGACGCCCCGGACGCGCTGCTCGGCCGTCCAGTCCTTGCTGAGCTTCGCGAAGGCCGAGGCGACGCCGGGCACCGCGAGCAGCACCGTGGGCCAGGCGGTGCGCTGGGCGCGCAGCTCGGGCAGGGCCGGGGAGACCAGGGTGAGGGTGCGGACCAGGTCGGGCCGGGCGGCGGCGACCCGGGTGGCGACGGCGCCGCCCAGCGAGTTGCCGAGGATGTGCACGGGCCCGCGGCCGGCGGAGTCCAGGAGGCGGATGACGGCGCGGGCGTGCCCGGTGATCGAGTAGTTGCCGTCGTCGGGCGGCGGGGAGTCGCCGAAGCCGGGGAGGTCGACGGCCTCGCCGTCGACGAGGTCCGCGAGCAGCGGCATCAGGGCGGACCAGTTCTGCGAGGAACCGCCGAGGCCGTGGACGTACAGCGCGGGCGCCAGGCCGGGCCCGGTGCCGGGCCGGGCGCGCACCGTGAGGGTGAGTCCGGGCAGCGACACGGAGCGGAGCTCCTCGCCGTCGGCGACCCGCACGGCGCGGGTGGTGCGCGGGGTGGGTGGCGCGGCGGCGGTCCGGGTTTCCGGCAGCTCGGTCGACGACATGGCCGCAATATTACGAGACGATCACGCGGCGAGGCGTGTGGGTGCCGTCACAGGTGCGTGTGCGGCGGGGCGCGGGTGCTCCTAGGCTCGAAGAGAGGGCCTTCGGAGAGGACCGCGACCCGCATGCCGGAAGGAACCGCATGACTGCCGATCCGACCGATCCGGACACATTCGCCGAGGAAGAGGACGCCGTGCTGGACCAGGAGATCCCGGAGGCCGACGCCGCCGAGCAGCACACGGATCTGCGGCAGCGCGAGGACGAGCAGGTCACCCATGTCGAGCGCGACTCGGCGAACGAGGCCGACTCCTCCGAGCAGGCGCGTGTGGTCACCCTGGACGAGGACGACTACCGCTGAGACGGCACCGGCACCGGTGAGACGGCCGCCGGCGGGGCGACTCCCGCCGATTTGTTCGGTTTAATATTGAATCGACTGTCGACCGGGGCGTCCGGTCCGTGAAATTCTGCGTTCGCACCGCGCACAGCCGGGTTACCCAAAAGTACGATGGCGGCGCGTGCGACAGCGCGCATGGATCGATTCTTGGGAGGCCGCGTGAGCGCCATCGAGCAGACAGAGGCAGCACGCCCTCGGGGCACGCGCCTGCCGCGACGTGCCCGACGGAACCAGCTCCTCGGTGCCGCCCAGGAGGTGTTCGTCGCCCAGGGTTACCACTCGGCCGCGATGGACGACATCGCGGAGCGGGCCGGCGTCAGCAAGCCGGTGCTCTACCAGCACTTCCCCGGAAAGCTGGAGCTCTACCTCGCCCTGCTCGACCAGCACTGCGAGTCCCTCCTCCTCTCGGTGCGGACGGCGCTGGCCTCCACCAGCGACAACAAGCTGCGGGTCGCGGCCACGATGGACGCGTACTTCGCCTACGTCGAGGACGAGGGCGGCGCCTTCCGGCTCGTCTTCGAGTCCGACCTCACCAACGAACCGGCCGTACGCGAGCGCGTGGACCGGGTGAGCCTCCAGTGCGCCGAGGCGATCTCCGACGTGATCGCCGAGGACACCGGCCTGTCCAAGGACGAGTCGATGCTGCTCGCCGTGGCCCTCGGCGGTGTCTCCCAGGTCGTCGCCCGCTACTGGCTGTCGAGCGGGTCCGCCATCCCGCGCGACAAGGCGGTCGGCCTGCTGACCTCGCTCGCCTGGCGCGGCATCGCCGGCTTCCCGCTGCACGCGGTGGAAGGCCAGCTGAGCGCCGAGGGGCACTGACCGCCGGACGCACCTGCCGTCCCGCGTGTGTTCGCTCCTGGCGTGTCCGAGTGAACCGTGTGCGTCCCCTCACCGGGCTAATGTGTGCAGCGTACGGCGCGGGTATTCGCGCAACGCTGACCGTTCGGAGGGACATAGCCGTGGAGGTCAAGATCGGCGTGCAGCACGCACCCCGGGAGATCGTTCTGGAGAGCGGGCAGTCCGCCGAGGAGGTGGAGCGCGCCGTCGCCGACGCGCTGGCCGGCAAGGCGCAGCTGCTCAGCCTCTCGGACGAGAAGGGCCGCAAGGTCCTCATCCCGGCCGAGAAGATCGCGTATGTGGAGCTCGGCGAGCCCGCCGTGCGCCGCGTGGGCTTCGGCGCGCTCTGAGCCCGGGATCTACGGGGAAGGCCCGGTGGACCGTCACGGTCCACCGGGCCTTTCGCGTACCGGCGCGGCTCGTCCCTACGGGTCGTTCGTATGCCTGTATGGCCACGTCAGCGCGTACGGAAGGATTGCGTGCCGGACGCCCGGGGTAGGAGGGATCTCGACCGCACCACCCGCCCCGCACCCCTCGCGAGGTGATCAGCAGTGTTCCTGGAAGTCCTCGGTTCCGCCCTGCTCGGTTTCGCCCTGGCCTGGGCCGCCGTGCACCGGCTGCCCGACCGCCTCCCCGTCCGGGTGATCGTCCTCGTCACCGGCACGCTGGGCGGTGTGTTCGGCGCGCTCGTCACCCACGGAGCCCTGGGCCCCGGTCACTTCCTCGCCACCCTGGTCGGCGCGGTGGCGGTGGCGGCGGTGCTGCTCTCGCTGCTGGTCAGGCCGGCCTCACGCCGTCTGCGCCGATCAGCCGCGATGTGAACCGACACGAGAGATGAGCCGGCACGAGCGGCCGGTCGAAGAGACCCGCGTACGGAGACCGCACGCGGGCCTCCGTACGACAGCTACGACAGCTACAGCAGGTACAGCAGCTGCGGCGGGGAAGACCCGGGCGGAGGCCTAGGCGGCCAGGCCCAGCGCGGCCATCCGCTTGGTGTGCGCCTCGGTGATCCGGGAGAACATCCGGCCGACCTCCGCGAGGTCGAAGCCGTCCGCCACGCCGCCGACCAGCATCGTCGAGAGCGCGTCGCGCTCGGCGACCACGCGCTGGGCCTGCGAGAGCGCCTCACCCATCAGCCGGCGGGCCCACAGCGCGAGCCGGCCGCCGACGCGCGGATCGGCGTCGATCGCCGCACGGACCTTCTCCACGGCGAAGTTGCCGTGGCCGGTGTCGTCGAGCACGGACAGCACGAGCCCGCGCGTGTCGGAGTCGAGGCGGGCCGCGACCTCCCGGTAGAAGTCGCTGGCGATCGAGTCGCCCACATAGGCCTTGACCAGGCCCTCAAGCCAGTCCGACGGCGCGGTCATGCGGTGGAAGTCGTCGAGCGCCTTGGCGAAGGGCTCCATGGCCGCGGTCGGCTCGGCGTCCACCTCGGCGAGGCGGTCGCGGAGCCGCTCGAAGTGGTGGAACTCGGCCGAGGCCATCTTCGCCAGCTCCGCCTTGTCGCCGAGGGTCGGCGCCAGCTTGGCGTCCTCGGCGAGCCGCTCGAAGGCCGCGAGCTCTCCGTAGGCGAGGGCGCCGAGGAGGTCGATCACGGCGGCGCGGTACTGCGGCTCCTCGGCGGCCGTCGCCCAGTCCTTGGCGGCGATCCCGGTGGGTGTGGCGTTGTCAGGCGTCTCCATGGAGCGCACAATAGCCCGCTCGCGCACCCTGGGAAGGCGCTGGTCAGTCAGTGTGACCGTGCCCTCATCACCATTTCTCCCAACACACATGCGCGATTCCGGGGTACAGTGATAAGGCGCCTGCTGATTATGCGGACATGCTTTGGCACGTTCGGACGTATTCGGTGGGCCGACTCATGAATGAGGATGCCCGGTCGGTGGCCCGATCGGCTCCGGCCCGACAGCCCTTCCGGCGGACCCGCGGAAGGGTCACCCTCAGCGGTACGACGCTCGAGCGACGGCAGTGGTCCCGCGCCGCCCGGCAGAGATCCCCCAGGATCCGGCCGGCAGTTCCTGGCACGGTACGACCCCCTTCGTTCGCCTCGCGCCGCGTCTCACAGAAGAGGCAGCACCCTGACTACGACTTTCCGAGAACTCGGAATCCTTCCCGAGACGGCCGAGGCCCTTGAGGCCGTCGGCATCGTCACCCCCTTCCCCATCCAGGAGATGACCCTTCCGGTCGCCCTCACCGGCACCGACGTCATCGGCCAGGCCAAGACCGGCACGGGCAAGACCCTCGGTTTCGGTCTGCCCATCCTGGAGCGCGTCACCGTCCCCATGGACGTCGAGATGGGCCGGGCCAAGCCCGAGCAGCTCACCGACGCCCCGCAGGCGCTCGTCGTCGTCCCCACCCGCGAGCTGTGCCAGCAGGTCACCAACGACCTGCTCACCGCCGGCAAGGTGCGTAACGTCCGTGTGCTCGCCATCTACGGCGGCCGGGCGTACGAGCCCCAGGTCGAGGCCCTCAAGAAGGGCGTCGACGTCGTCGTCGGCACCCCCGGCCGACTGCTCGACCTGGCCGGCCAGCGCAAGCTCGACCTGTCGCACGTCAAGGTCCTCGTCCTGGACGAGGCCGACGAGATGCTCGACCTCGGCTTCCTGCCCGACGTCGAGAAGATCATGAACATGCTTCCGGCGAAGCGTCAGACCATGCTGTTCTCGGCCACCATGCCGGGCGCCGTCATCGGCCTGGCCCGCCGCTACATGTCGCAGCCGACGCACATCCGCGCCACCTCGCCCGACGGCGAGGGCGTCACCGTCGCCAACATCAAGCAGCACGTCTACCGCGCGCACAACATGGACAAGCCGGAGATGGTCTCCCGCATCCTGCAGGCCAACGGCCGCGGGCTCGCGATGATCTTCTGCCGCACCAAGCGCACGGCGGCCGACATCGCCGAGCAGCTGGAGCGCCGCGGCTTCGCCTCCGGCGCGGTCCACGGCGACCTCGGCCAGGGCGCCCGCGAGCAGGCGCTGCGCGCCTTCCGCAACGGCAAGGTCGACGTGCTCGTCTGCACCGACGTCGCCGCCCGCGGCATCGACGTCGAGGGTGTCACCCACGTCATCAACTACCAGTCGCCCGAGGACGAGAAGACCTTCCTCCACCGCGTCGGCCGCACCGGCCGCGCCGGTGCGAAGGGCACCGCGGTGACGCTGGTCGACTGGGACGACATCCCGCGCTGGCAGCTCATCAACAAGGCGCTCGGCCTGGACTTCCACGACCCGGTCGAGACGTACTCCAGCTCCGCGCACCTCTTCGAGGAGCTGGACATCCCGGCGGGCACCAAGGGCATCCTGCCCCGCGCCGAGCGGACCCGCGCGGGTCTGGGCGCGGAGGAGCTGGAGGACCTGGGCGAGCCCGGCGGCCGCCGTGCGCGCGGCCCGAAGACCGACAGGCCCGAGCGGACCGAGGAGCGCCCCGAGCGCACCCGGACCCCGCGTCAGCGCCGTCGCACCCGTGGCGGCGAGTCCGACGCCCCGGTGTCGGCGGCCCCGGCCGCCGAGTCGGCGCCGGTGACCGTGCCCGCGACGGTGCCGGCGACGGACGAGGCGCAGGCCGAGTCCGGCCCGCGCACCCCGCGCCGCCGCCGCCGCACCCGCGTCGGCGCCCCGGGCGCCGCTCCGGTGACGCAGCCGCAGTCGGCTCCGGTGGCCCAGGCCGCCGCTCCGGTGGCCCAGGCCGCCGCTCCGGTCGCCGCCCCGGTCACCCGGGCCGTGGTGGAGGCCGCTCCGGCGCCCGCCGCCGAGGCCCCGGCCGCCGAGCCGAAGACCCCCCGCCGCCGTGGCCGTACGGCCGCGCGTCCGGAGGCCGTGCGCTCCGCCCCCGTCTTCCAGGCCCCCGCGGCCCAGGAGCCGGCCCCGGCGCCGCGCCGTCGTCGTCCCCGCATCCGCCCGGTCGAGGACACCGTCTCCTTCCAGACCGTCGAGACCGCCGCGGCCGCCCTGCGCGCCGCGCCGGCCGCCCCGGTCGTCGAGGCCGCGCCCGCCCCGGCCGCCGTCGAGGAGGAGCCGAAGAAGGCTCCCCGTCGCCGTACGGCCAAGAAGGCCACCACGGCCTCCGCCCCGGCCGCCACCGTCGTCGCCGAGCCGGTCGTCGAGGCCGTCGTCGCCGCCCCGGTGGTCGCCGAGCCCGTCGCGCCCGTCGTCGAGGCCCCGGTCACGGCCGAGGTTCCCGCGCCGCGTCGTCGCCGTGTGGTGCGCAAGGCGGCCGGTTCGCCGGTCACCTCCACCCCGGTCGTCGAGGCGATCGTGGAGCCCGCGCCCGCCCCGGTCGTCGAGGAGGAGCCGAAGAAGCCCGCGCGGCGCCGTGTGGTCCGCAAGGCCGCCGGTTCGCCGGCCGTCTCCGCCCCGGCCGAGACCGTCATCGTGACGGCCCCGGCGGCCCCGGTGGTGGAGGCCGCTCCGGCCGCCGCCGTCGAGGCCCCGGTGGAGGAGCCGAAGAAGGCCCCCCGTCGCCGTACGGCCAAGAAGGCCGCCGTCGTCGAACCGGCCGCCGAGCCGGTCGCCGAGGCCGTCGAGGCCCCGGCCGCCGAGGAGGCCCCGAAGGCTCCCCGTCGCCGGGCCGCCAAGAAGACCGCGGTGGCCGCCGAGGCGCCCGACGCCTCCGAGCCGAAGGCCCCGGCCCGTCGCCGTACGACGAAGAAGGCCGCGGCTGCCGCCGAACCGGCCGCCGAGGCCGAGGCGCCGAAGGCCCCGCGCCGTCGCACCACGAAGAAGGCCGCGGCCCAGCCGGAGAGCTGATCCCGTCCGTCCCACCGCCGCGGCCCGGCCCCTCCCCAGGGGCCGGGCCGCGGCGTCGTACGCGGACCGCCCCGGTACTCGCCGCTCCGGTTACAGTCCAGACATGAGCAAGCCCCGGTCCCTCGTCCTGCCGCCCCGCACCCGTGCCCACCGGCTGGTGACCGCGCGCGGCGCCTTCGCCGTGCTCGACACGGCACCGGCGGGCGACCGGCGCGGCACGGTACTGCTGCTGCCCGGGTACACCGGCAGCAAGGAGGACTTCCTCGGCCTGCTCGGGCCGCTGAGCGAGGCCGGGTACCGGGCCGTCGCCGTCGACGGGCGCGGTCAGCACGAGACCCCGGGCCCGCGCGGCCGGGCCGGCTACCGGCGCCGGGCGCTCGCGCTCGACGCGGTGGCGCAGGCCGCCGCCCTCGGGGACGGTCCCGTCCATCTGCTCGGCCACTCCTTCGGCGGCCTGGTGGCCCGCGCGGCGGCCTCGCTCGCCCCGCGCGCCTTCCGTTCGCTGACGCTGCTGTCCTCGGGCCCCCGCCGGGTGGCCAGGCCGCAGCGCATCCGGGTACGGGTGCTGCGCGCCGCGCTCGCGCTGCTGCCCAAGGAGCGCGTCTGGCAGGCGATGTGCTGGCTGGACAGCCGGGGCGAGGAGCCGGACACGGACGACGCCCCCCAGCTCGCGGGCTTTCTGCGGCGGCGCTGGATGCGCACCCGTATCGCCCAACTCTCGGGCGCGGGGCGGCTGTTGCTCAGCCGACAGGACGGTACGGCCCAGTTGACCGCGCTGCGGATGCCACTGCACATGGCGTACGGGGCGGACGAGATGGTCTGGTCGACGGCGGACCTGGCGGCGACGGCGGCCCGCACCGGCGCGCACCACACGGTGGTGGCGGGCGCCGGTCACTCCCCCAACGTGTCGCACCCGCGCGAGCTGGCCGACCGGCTCACCGAGTTCTGGGAACGGCCCGCGTCAGAACTGCGCCTTGAGGTGCTGCCAGAAACCGTCCCGCAGGGCACGCCGGAGTGAGGCGTGGCCGCGCAGGGAGCGGCTGAGCAGGCGTTCCGCCTCGACGAGCAGGTCCTGGTCGACGGGTCCCGGCAGGTAGGGCGCGCTGGGCAGGAGTTCGGCGAGCCGGTCCCTGCCGCGCTCGCCGAGCCAGGTCGCCGCGATCTGCGCGCCGATGAAGCGCACCTCCTCGCGGGAGGGCGGCGGCTCGCCCTCGTTCTCGTACGTGGTGACCGGGCGGCGGGTGACGTACGGGCGGCAGAAGTCCAGCTCGAAGGTGCGCTGGCTGTCGACCTCCCAGAGCAGCGCCTCGGCCTGGTTGCGTCCCTCGGCGGCCTCGATGCCCCAGAGGTGGACACGGGCGCCGTAGCCCTGCGCGGCCTCGACGGCCGAGACGAGGTCCTCGTCGCCGCCGACGAGCGCGGCGTCGCTGATGGCGCGGTGGCGGGCGAGGGACTCCAGGTCCGTGCGGATCAGGGAGTCGACGCCCTTCTGCTGGTTGTTGGCGTTGAGGTTGCCGAGGCGGACCTTGACGTCGGGGAGTTCGGCGATGGCCTGCTGCTCGGGCGTGTGGATACGGCGTCTGGCCCCGTCGTACCAGTAGACGCGGAGCAGTCTGCTGTCGGCGAAGATCGTCCGGGCCGTGTCGATGAGCGCCTCGATGAGGCCCTCGGCGTCGAGGTCGAAGGAGCGCCGGTCCTCGGTACCCGCCACAAGCAACCCGGCCGCAGCATGGACGTAACCCGCGTCGACGAAGATGGCGTGCGTGGAGGGAGTCTTGGCGACCTCGGCCAGCATCCGCTGAAGGAGCTCATTGGTGCGCTCCAGGCGGGCGTCCAGCGCGTGGAGGCGGGTGTCGGTCTCGGTCACCTGAGTGGTGTCTGCGTCGTTCATACGGGGCTCATTGTCCGCCGCTCCGGGCCCGGCCGCCACACCCTTCTACCCGTTAGTAGTTAGCCTTCCGAAAATTTTCCTTAGCGTAAGGAATGTTTGCAGGGTGCAACTCGTTGGACCCCTATGTAACGCAGTTCTCCATCAGGAGGATCAACTCAGACGAAGGGAGAAGCCTGTGCGCTTCGAAATCCTGCGACTCGACGACATCGACGGTACGCCCGTCGACCGGACCGTCGTGGACGCCGCCTCCGTCAATCGGATCGTGCAGCAGGCCGCCTCGATCGGCCAGCGCATCTGGATCCGCCCCGCCGAGACCTCGGCCTCGTAACAGGCCGGGTCCACACCACGCACCGCGCCCCCGCACGGACTTCGCAAGAGCGGAATCCGTACGGGGGCGCAGTGGCGTCCGGGGGCTCCCCCGGGGGCCCGAGTCAGGCGTTCTGGATGACCTGGGTGACGCCGTTGATGATCTGCTGCACCGCGATGGCGGAGAGCATCATGCCGGCGAGCCGGGTCACCAGGACCACGCCGCCGTCCTTGATGACGCGGATGATCAGCAGCGAGTACCGCATGGTCAGCCAGAGCACGACGTGCATGGCCGCGATGGCGGTCCAGACGGAGACCTGCGAGGCCACGCTGTCGGCGTTCTGCACGGCGAGGATGACCGAGACGATGGCGCCGGGTCCGGCGAGCAGCGGCATGCCGAGCGGGACGAGGGCGACGTTCACGTCCTTGGTCTGCTTGGGCTCGTCGGTCTTGCCGGTGAGCAGGTCGAGCGCGATGAGCAGCAGCAGGAGACCGCCCGCGATCATCAGCGCGGGGACGGAGACGTGCAGGTAGTCGAGGATCTGCTGCCCGAGCAGACCGAAGACGGTGATGACGCCGAACGCCACGGCGACGGCCTGCCAGGCCATCCGGCGCTGCACCTTGGCCGGGCGGCCGGAGGTGAGGGCGAGGAAGATCGGCGTGATCCCGGGGGGATCCATGATCACGAAGAGGGTCAGGAAGAGCGAGCCGAAGACGGCGACGTCGAACACGGTGGGGTGCCTTGCGGGAGATGCGAACGGTGGGGTGCCGGCCCGACCGGGCGGAATCCAGGATTCCGGAGGCGGGGCAGGAAGAACGCCGCCACGCGCGACACGGGGTCACGGGGGGCGGACCGGAAGGAAGAGGAGCCCTGGGACGACGGGGGGCGGAGCCTGGCCGGCGGGGCTGGACGGGCCGGGCACGGCCGGGCCGGACACGACAACGGCCTGACCGGCCTGACCGGCCTGACCGGCCTGACCGGAGAGCATGCCGGAGCACGGCGCGGACCTGCCTGGAGTGGACCCGGCCGGAATCGGCCTGGCCGATCGACCCGGCTGGGCCAGACCCGAACTGACCGTCCGGCGGCCTGATCCGGCCCAGCCCAGCCGGGCCCTATCAAACCTGAGTCGAGCCGGAACCGAACCGTTCGGCCCGCCGCAGCGTGCCGTCCCGTGCGCGAGCCGGCCCCTGGGGGCCGACCGTCGTCAGGGCTGTGTGGGTGCGGGTCCCCCCGCGCCGGGGACCGGGAAGGCCCCTGCGGCGCGGCGGGTGATCTCGCCGTAGATCTCTGGGTCGGTCGTGTAGTCGCCGAGGCGGCAGGTCTTGCGGCTGCCGTGGTAGTCGCTGGAGCCCGTGGCCAGCAGCCCGAGCTCCTTCGCGAGCCCACGCAGCCGCGCCCGCGTCGCCTCGTCGTGGTCCATGTGGTCGACCTCGATACCGTCGAGCCCGGCCTCGGCGAGCCGGGCTATCGAGGCCTCGGGCAGCACCTGGCCGCGCTTGACGGCGAGCGGGTGCGCGAAGACGGTGACGCCGCCGGCCGCCTTGACGAGGCGGATCGCCTCGACCGGGTCCAGCTCGTGCTTCCCGACGTACGCCCGGCCGCCGTCGGCGAGCCAGTCGGGCGTGAACGCTCCCGACACATCCGGTACGACCCCCAGCTCGACAAGTGCCTCGGCCACGTGCGGTCGGCCCACGGAGCCGTCGCCGGCGATCCGGGCGACCTGCTCCCAGGTGACGGGCACCCCCAGCTCCTGGAGCTTGCCGACCATGGCACGCGCGCGCGGGACGCGGTCGTCGCGGACGAGCTCGCGCTCGGCGAGCAGCTCCGGCTCCTCGGGGTCGAAGAGGTACGCGAGCATGTGGAGGCCGATCCCGTCGACCCGGCAGGACAGCTCGGCGCCGGTGACGAGGGTGAGGCCCTCGGGGAGCGCGGCGATCGCCTCGGCGTGGCCGCGAGTGGTGTCGTGGTCGGTGAGGGCGACGACGTCGAGCCCGGCGGCGGCCGCGTTCCGTACGAGTTCGGCCGGGGAGTCCGTACCGTCGGAGGCCGTGGAGTGGGTGTGCAGATCGATGCGCACGACGCGGAACTCCGGGGACTCGGCACGGACGAGGGACGCTCCAGCATAACGGGCGAATCGAACACGCCGGTACGGAACGTCACCACCGGCCACCCCGCCCGGCGACCGCTCCCCATGGGCCCACGAGCCCGTAGGCCCGGCAGGATCCGAAGGACCGTCCTTTGCCGGTCGGTCTTAGCTCAGCAACCTCGGTGTCAGCGCGCCGCACGGGAGCAGTTCGACCTCGGCGCCCGCGTCGCGCAGGTCCGTCAGGACCAGCTCGTCGTACATGAGGAGACCGGACTGCTCGGGCCAGACGATCGCCCACAGCCACAGCCCGCAGGCCTCCCCCGCGAAGACCGCGCGGTCCTGCGGGGCGCCGTTCACGTGCCAGAGCGGGGTCGGGCGGCCGGCGGCGAGGACCTTCGTCTGCGGGGGTTTCTCGATGGCCATGCCCGCGCCGGGGTCGGGGCCGTCGATCCCGGCGTACCGGGCGCCGAGGCCGACGCCGAGTTCCTCGGCGATCAGGAGCAGCTCACCGATGCCGCCGAGCGGCCCGGGCCCCGAGCAGGCGACGGCGGTCGCGCGTCCGCCGCTGCGGTCGTCACCGGCGTACGCGACGCCCGTGAAGAGCCAGCCGACGGGCAGGGGCCAGGGCATCCAGACCGGCACCTGGGCCCGGTGCACGACGACACCGAGAGCCTCGACGCTGGGCGGGATCACGGGCTGGAGCGGGTGCACCGAGCCGTGCACATCACACTGCCAGGAGTCGGCGAAGAGTCCGGGCGCCCTGACCCGGCCACCGCACTTCGGACAACTGGGTTCGCCCCTCATAGGGCTCAACGGTCCTACCCCCGGAGCCCCGCGTCAAGGACGATCACGGACGATCACCCGTCCGGCCCGTGCCGTTCACCCGCGCCACCTGCGGATATACGTGTAGCTTGCACTCATTAGGCTCCCTAACTTATCGTGTGCATATTCCAACCATCTCGACGCGGAGGAGCCGCAGCATGCAGAGAGAAGAAGACGAGGGCGCGGCCGGGGTCGGCATCCTGCGCCAGCCGCCCGCCGTCTGGGCCACCGCCGGCGCCTCCGTCGTCGCCTTCATGGGCATCGGACTCGTCGACCCGATCCTCCCGTCGATCGCCCAGGGGCTGCACGCGACCCCCAGCCAGGTGTCGCTGCTCTTCACCTCGTACTTCCTCATCACCGCCGTCGCGATGCTGGTGACCGGCTTCGTCTCCAGCCGCATCGGCGGGCGCAGGACCCTGCTCGCCGGACTCGCGCTGGTCGTCGTCTTCGCCGCGCTCGCCGGCACCTCCGACTCCGTCGGCCAGCTCGTCGGCTTCCGGGCCGGCTGGGGCCTCGGCAACGCCCTCTTCGTCTCGACCTCGCTCGCCGTGATCGTCGGCGCCGCGGCCGGCGGCAGCGCGGCGGCGATCCTGCTCTACGAGTCGGCACTCGGCCTCGGCATGGCCTGCGGGCCGCTGCTCGGCGCCGTCCTCGGCAACGCGAGCTGGCGCTACCCCTTCTTCGGCACGGCCGCCCTGATGGCGGTCGGCTTCCTCTGCATCACGGTGTTCCTCAAGGAACAGCCGAAGCCGGCCCGCAAGGTCTCCCTGCTCGACCCGATCCGGGCGCTCGGCCACGGCGGGCTCGCCTCGGCCGCGGCGGCGGCGTTCTGCTACAACTACGCGTTCTTCACCGTGCTCGCCTTCACCCCGTTCGTACTGAACATGACGCCGTACAAGTCGGGCGCGGTGTTCTTCGCCTGGGGCGTGCTGCTCGCCGTCTTCTCGGTCCTGGTGGCACCCCCGCTCCAACGGCGCTTCGGCTCGCCTGCGGTGCTCGGCGGCTCGCTGGTGCTGCTCGCGGCCGACGTCGTGGTGCTCGGCTACGGCAGCCACACCACCGCGATCGTCTGCACGGTCCTGTCGGGCGCGTTCATCGGCGTCAACAACACCGTCTTCACCGAGCTGGCCCTCGGCGTCTCGGACGCCCCGCGCCCGGTCGCGAGCGCGGGCTACAACTTCGTCCGGTGGTTCGCCGCGGCGGCGGCCCCGTACCTCGCCCCGAAGATCGAGGAGTGGAGCGACGTCCACATGCCGTTCGTGGTGGCGGGCGTGGCGGCGGTGCTCGGCGCCGTGATCGTCCGGGTCCGGCGCACGGCCCTCACCCGCGAAGTCGGGGAACTGGCCCCGAAGCACGCCACGGAGGACGGCGTCGGCGTCTTCGCCAACTGACATCCCCGGACCGGAGCTCCCGGACCGGCCCGCCGGCCGGTGCGGGAGCCGGTCAGTCCAGATCCACGGACCTGCGCAGCGGATCGCGCAGGTCCGTCCCCCGTGCCAGCCAGCGCTCCTCCAGGGCCTGGGCCCCGTGCACCCGCTTCCACGCGGCCTCGTTCGAGGTCATCGGCAGGAGCGGCAGAAAGCGCACCGGGTCCATCGGCTCGTCCAGGTCGAGGTCCTCGACCAGACCGCCGGACTCGGCGACCAGCACCGAGCTGAAGGCGGCGCCCGGCCAGAGGGGATCGCCCACGTCGAGCGAGGCGCCCGGAGCGACGATCACCCCCTCGACCTGTGGGGTGGCGGCGAGGACCGCGAGCGGGCGCAGCACCTTGTCGGTGTCGGCGAGCCCGGCCCGTACGGTCAGGACCAGCTCGGCGCGCGGACCCTTGACCGGGTCGGCGAGCGCCGCGGTCGGATCGGCCATCGGCTGTGCGGACATGCCGAGGGTCGCGTACCGCACGAGATCGCCGTCGACGAAGCGCAGCACCTCGATCCGGTCCGTGCCGAGGAACGTCACCGCGGCCCGCGCGTCCGGTTCTCCGAGGGCCGTCCGCAACCGGGCCTCGACCAGAGCAAGAACTTCTCCCATGGGTTGAGCATAAAGCGCGTATGGAACGGGCAAAGGAAGGGATTGACCCTCAGTCGGCTGATAGTCTTGGCCGCTGGTCGGGAGTCCCGAACTCCCGACTACTCGTCACACGTCATCCCTCACGAGGGACCGGCCGGAGGAGGTGGGGCTGCGATGGACCGAAGTCGATCGGGCAGTACCAGTCGCTCTTCCGACCCGCACCCGAGCCCGGTGCGTACGTCTCTCCGGTGATTCCAGGTCCGCACGGATCTTCTTCTCCGGCATCTCGCACGACGGAAGAGCATTTCGCCTTTGCCTGTCAGTAGCGAACGCCGTCACCGCGACCATTCGGTGCCGCCCGCTTTGTGGACGACGTAGCTCCACGTCCCCATTCCGGGCTGTGCCGTGCTCGCCGACGGCCTCTCCGTGAAGGAGCATGCCCATGTCGATGATCCGTGACCTGCGCGCCGCCGTCCGCCCGAGCCTGCTGCACCCGCTGCGCAAGACCCCGACCGCGTACACCTCGTACGACCCCACCCGCGACCACTCGGCCTCCAGCGCCGTGGTCGACTGCGCCGTCTACCGCGACGGGCGTCGCATCGACGACCGCGAGTGCCTGACGCCGCGCGGCGCGATGAGCCAGGTGCGGGAGAGCGGCGGCTTCGCCTGGATCGGTCTGCATGAGCCGACCGAGGCCGAATTCGCCGGTATCGCCGCCGAGTTCGGGCTGCACCCGCTCGCCGTCGAGGACGCCGTCCACGCCCACCAGCGGCCCAAGCTGGAGCGGTACGACGACACCCTCTTCACCGTCTTCAAGACCATCCACTACGTCGAGCACGCCGAACTCACCGCGACCAGCGAGGTCGTGGAGACCGGCGAGGTCATGTGCTTCACCGGCCCCGACTTCGTCATCACCGTCCGGCACGGCGGCCAGGGCTCCCTGCGCAACCTCCGGCACCGCCTCCAGGGCGAGCCGGAGCTGCTCGCCAAAGGCCCCTCGGCCGTGCTGCACGCCCTCTCCGACCATGTCGTCGACGGCTACATCGCGGTCGCCGACGCGGTCGAACTCGACATCGACCAGCTGGAGATCGACGTCTTCTCGCCGGCCGCGAAGGGCTCCACGCGCGGTACGGACACCGGCCGGATCTACCAGCTGAAGCGCGAGGTGCTGGAGTTCAAGCGGGCCGTCACACCGCTCATGCGCCCGATGCAGCTGCTCAGCGAGCGGCCCATGCGGCTGGTCGACCCCGACATCCAGAAGTACTTCCGGGACGTCGCCGACCACCTCGCCCGGGTCCAGGAGCAGGTCGTCGGCTTCGACGAACTGCTCAACTCGATCCTCCAGGCCAACCTGGCGCAGGCGACCGTCGCGCAGAACGAGGACATGCGCAAGATCACCTCGTGGGCGGCGATCGTCGCCGTCCCCACGGCGGTCTGCGGCGTGTACGGCATGAACTTCGACCACATGCCGGAGCTGCACTGGAAGTACGGCTACCCGATGGTGCTGACCGGCATCATCGCGGTCTGCTTCACCATCCACCGCACCCTCAAGCGCAACGGCTGGCTCTAGGACTGTCTTCCGGATCATGCCGGGCTCGCGGGGCCTGGCATGATCCGGCCTGATCCAAAGGACAGGCCCTGGGTACTCTTCGGCCATGACCGACACGCTGCTCACCGGCGCCCTCGTCGAGGAGGCCACCAAGAAGTCCGGCCTCGTCTGGGTGCGCGGCACCGGACCCGCCCGCGCGCTCTGGCACGTCTGGCACGACGGGGCCGCCTTCGTCGTCGGCGACGGCCCCGGCGAGCAGCCGCTGCCGGGCCTCGCGGACGGCGGGACGGCCGAGGTCACGGTCCGCAGCAAGGACAAGGGCGGCCGGCTCGTCGCCTGGACCGCCGCCGTACGCGAACTCGCCCACGGTACGGACGAGTGGGACGCGGCGGTCGCCGAGCTCAAGGGCAAGCGGCTCAACGCACCCGACGGCGAGGCCATGACCGGCCGCTGGGCGCGCGAGTGCCGGGTGCTGCGCCTCGAACCCCGCGCCTCGACCACGGAGCTGCCGGACGGCTCGCTGGCCGCCGTACCGCTGCCGACGGAGGCCACGACCCGCGAACCGGTACCGGCGGGCCTCCCGAAACTCCTGTTCAAGCGCCGCAGGCGCTGATCACCTCAGCCTGCCGGACCGCTCAGGTCCGGGGCAGCTGCTTGCCGTAGTCGAGGGTCTCCCCCGTCGAAGGCGCGGCGAGCGGGAAGTCCTTGTTCCACTCGGAGAGCATCACGACGCCCGCGCCCCCGCCCCGCGCGAACCTCAGCGGGTACGGGGAGCCCTCAAGGGCCACGTCGAGAGTGCCGCCCTCGCCGTCCGCGCCGCCCTTCACCTTGACCGTGCGGACCCCGCCGATCTGGTCCCGGTCGCCCTTGACCATGTCGCCGTGCAGACCGATCAGCCCGTCGAGCAGCAGCCCCATGTCGGTGAAGCCGCGCAGCTGCTTGTACGAGGGGTCGCCCTGCGGCACCTTCACGTACTTGTCGTCGAGTTTGTCGGCGGCCTCGGCGTCCGCCTTCGTCGGCGTGTCGCCGCCCTTGTCGTCGTGCGCCCAGAAGTCCGCGTCGGCCTTGAGATAGAGCGCGTCGCCGACCCGCAGCAGCTCGAAGGTGCTGTTCTTCGTCACCACGGAGCCGGTGGCGCCGTCCTGCTTGAGGCGCATGTTCAGCTTGAACGTGTCGCCCTTGCTGACCAGGGTGCCGGAGAGCCGTACCGCCTTCGCCGCGTCCGCCACGGAGCGCGCCTTGCCCTCGATCTCGGGCGCGGAGAGCCTCCCCACGCCGTTGGTCCCCTCGTCCGGGTCGGCGGCGCAGGCGGTGACCCCCACGCTCAGACCGGCGCAGAGCGCCAGGGGCACGACGGCCCTGCGGATACGCGACGACGGGGCACGAACGGCCATCAGCGCTACCTCTCATGTCGTGGGGGACACGGGCCGCGGCCGTACCGGACTACGGGATACCGGGGCGGCGGCCGTCTGAACTGCCTGGTCCGCCGGGCGGCGGACCGCCGGCGTGCCGGTGGGGACGGCAGACCGCAGCGTACCCGGGCCGGGTGACGGCCCCGGCGGCAGCCGTACGGAGGCGCTGCCGGGGCGGGCCGGAACGCCACGGGCTAGCCTGAACGCGGCAAAGCTCGGCAATGACTCGAATCGTGCGGCACCGAGGAGGCGCGTGGCATGGCGGCAGGCGCCCCCCGGATCTTCGTCTCCCATCTCGCGGGAGTCCCCGTCTTCGACCCCGTCGGCGACCAGGTCGGCCGGGTCAGCGACCTGGTGGCCATGCTGCGGGTCGGCCGCAGACCGCCCCGGCTGCTCGGCATGGTCGTGGAGGTGCTGAGCCGCCGCCGGGTCTTCGTCCCGATGACCCGGATCACGGGCGTCCAGTCCGGCCAGGTCATCACCACCGGCGTCGTCAACATGCGCCGCTTCGAACGGCGCCCCACCGAGCGGCTGGTCCTCGGCGAACTCCTCGACCGGCGCGTCCGGCTGGTGGGGCCCGGCGGGGAGGAGGGCGAGGAGGTCACCGTCCTCGACGTCGCCATCCAGCAGCTGCCCGCCCGCCGCGACTGGGAGATCGACAAGGTCTTCGTCCGCAAGGGCAAGGGCGGGGTGCTGAGCCGCAAGGGCGAGACGCTGACCGTCGAGTGGTCGGCGGTCACCGGCTTCTCCCTGGAGGAGCACGGACAGGGCGCCGAGAGCCTGGTCGCCACCTTCGAGAAGCTGCGCCCCGCCGACCTCGCCAACGCGCTGCACCACCTCTCCCCCAAGCGGCGCGCCGAGGTCGCCGCGGCGCTCGACGACGACCGGCTCGCCGACGTCCTCGAAGAGCTGCCGGAGGACGACCAGATCGAGATCATCGGCAAGCTGAAGGAGGAGCGGGCGGCCGACGTCCTGGAGGCGATGGACCCGGACGACGCGGCCGACCTGCTGTCCGAGCTGCCCGAGGAGGACCAGGAGCGGCTGCTGACCCTGATGCAGCCGGACGACGCGGCCGATGTGCGCCGCCTCCTGGCGTACGAGGAGCGCACGGCGGGCGGTCTGATGACGACCGAGCCGATCGTGCTGCGGCCGGACGCCACGGTCGCGGACGCGCTCGCCCGGGTCCGACAGCAGGACCTGTCGCCGGCGCTCGCCGCGCAGGTGTACGTGTGCCGGCCGCCGGACGAGACGCCGACCGGCAAGTACCTGGGCACGGTGCACTTCCAGCGGCTGCTGCGGGATCCGCCGTTCACGCTGGTCAGTTCGCTGGTGGACAGCGATCTCCCGCCGCTCGGCCCGGACACCCCGCTGCCGGCCGTCACCAGCTACCTCGCCGCGTACAACATGGTCGCGGCGCCCGTGGTCGACGAGAGCGGTTCGCTGCTCGGCGCGGTGACCGTCGACGACGTCCTCGACCACCTGCTGCCGGAGGACTGGCGGGAGACCGAGTTCCACGAGGAGGGGGCGGGGCATGGCGGCTGAGCGCACACAGGAGCGGGACCGGGAGCGCGAGCGGACGGGTCCCCGCATCCGGCTCGACCTGCCGCGCGAGCGGCGGGCCCGGTTCCTCCCGGAGTACGACCCCGAGGCCTTCGGCCGGCTCTCGGAGCGGATCGCCCGGTTCCTGGGGACCGGGCGGTTCCTGGTCTGGATGACGCTGACGATCATCGTCTGGGTCCTGTGGAACATCTTCGCCCCGGGGCCGCTGAAGTTCGACGAGTACCCGTTCATCTTCCTGACGCTGGCGCTGTCCCTCCAGGCCTCGTACGCGGCGCCGCTGATCCTGCTCGCGCAGAACCGGCAGGACGACCGGGACCGGGTCAATCTCGAACAGGACCGGAAGCAGAACGAGCGGTCGATCGCGGACACCGAGTACCTGACCCGGGAGATCGCGGCGCTGCGGATGGGCCTCGGCGAGGTCGCCACCCGCGACTGGATCCGGTCGGAGCTCCAGGACCTGGTCAGGGAGCTGGAGGAGCGCCCCGGTCTATTCCCGTCCGGCGACTCCCGGGGAAGTGACGTACCCGACCGTTGACAGGCCTTTCATGGGCCGGTGGTATGCGCCGTACCATCATCGGTATGGCTACGGAAGACGCGGTGCTCGAAGCGCTGGCGACGGTGAACGACCCTGAGATCAACAAGCCGATCACTGAGCTCGGCATGGTCAAGTCGGTGGAGATCGAACCGGACGGCAAGGTCGCCGTCACGGTCTACCTGACGGTCTCCGGCTGCCCGATGCGCGAGACCATCACACAGCGCGTGACCGAGGCCGTCTCTCGGGTCGAGGGTGTCACCGCCGTCGATGTCTCGCTGGACGTGATGAGCGACGAACAGCGGAAGGAGCTGGCCGCGGCGCTGCGCGGCACGGGAGCGGAACGCGAGGTGCCGTTCGCGAAGCCCGGATCGCTGACACGGGTGTACGCGGTGGCCTCCGGCAAGGGCGGTGTCGGCAAGTCGTCCGTCACCGTGAACCTGGCCGCGGCGATGGCCGCCGACGGTCTCAAGGTCGGTGTCGTCGACGCCGACATCTACGGCCACAGCGTGCCGCGGATGCTGGGCGCCGACGGGCGTCCGACCCAGGTCGAGAACATGATCATGCCGCCCTCGGCACACGGCGTGAAGGTCATCTCGATCGGCATGTTCACCCCGGGCAACGCCCCGGTCGTGTGGCGCGGCCCGATGCTGCACCGCGCGCTCCAGCAGTTCCTGGCGGACGTGTACTGGGGTGACCTGGACGTCCTCCTGCTCGACCTGCCCCCGGGCACCGGCGACATCGCGATCTCGGTCGCGCAGCTCGTCCCGAACGCGGAGATCCTGGTCGTCACGACCCCGCAGCAGGCGGCGGCCGAGGTCGCCGAGCGGGCCGGCTCGATCGCCGTCCAGACCCACCAGAAGATCGTCGGCGTCGTCGAGAACATGGCGGGCCTGCCGTGTCCGCACTGCGACGAGATGGTCGACGTGTTCGGCACCGGCGGCGGCCAGCGGGTCGCGGACGGTCTGACGCGGACCACGGGCGCGACGGTCCCGGTCCTCGGCTCGATCCCGATCGACGTACGGCTCCGCGAGGGCGGCGACGAGGGCAAGCCCGTCGTCCTGTCCGACCCGGACTCCCCGGCGGGTGCGGCCCTGCGCGCCATCGCCGGCAAGCTCGGCGGCCGTCAGCGCGGCCTCTCCGGCATGAGCCTGGGCATCACGCCGCGCAACAAGTTCTGAGACCGGCCCGTTCCGGCAGAGGGCGCCCCTTCGGGGGCGCCCTTCGTCATGCCGTCAGGCGTACGCGTCGAGGTCCTTGATCTGTGAGAACCCGAGCCCGTAGGCGCTCATCCCCCGCCCGTACGCCCCGATGTGGACGCCGTCCGCGGACCCGGCGAGGACCCAGCCGAACTCGGACTCCCGGTAGTGGAACGGCACCGGGACGCCGTCCACCGGCAGCGACAGCGTCGACCACTCCGCCCCTTCGAGGTCGTCGGCGAGCTCGAAGGCCGTCTCGGTCTGCTGGTCCAGCCAGTTGTCGCGCGTCGCGTGGTCGAGCGAGGCGGGCCAGGTGTGGACGAGCAGCCCGCCGCCGGCCAGCCAGGCGGCCGAGGAGACGGTGGTGGCGTCGAGGACGCCGGTGCCGTCGCCGGTCCGCCGGACCGGGCTCGCCGCGACCGTGACCACGACCGCGAACCGCTCCTTCTCCGCGGCGCTCGCGTCCGACTTTATCGACGGCGCGTCACCGTGCCCGGTCGATCCGTGCTGGACACTGCCGTCCGCCGCCGTGCCGACCTGCATCAGCCAGCGGGGCCCGGTGAACGCCTCGTCGAGGCCGTACCAGGCGAAGGGCGCGCGCAGATAGCCCTCGGCGGTCCGCCGGGCCGTCGGTACGCCCTCCACCCGACTCGTGGTCTCCATCAAGGCCGCCTCCTCGTTCCGTCAACAGAGGGAGGATAGCCACCAGGACGCGTCGGGGCGGTGACAGCCCGTCGTCAGGTCGCGTCGGAGTCGTACGGCGGACGCTCGGTGGTGTCCGGCTTGTCCTGCTTCTTGAGGAGGTCCGGGGTGCCGCCGGCGGCCGTGACGGCGCCCGCGGAACCGTTGACCGGAGTGCCGTTGACCGGGGTGCCGGTGACGGCGGACGGCTGCGGTTCGCGGCCGTGGACCGCGTCGGCGACCTCGTTCATCTCCTTCTTGAGGTCGAAGCTGCCGCGCAGCTCCTTGAGTTCCTTGAGGTCCTCGTTCTGATCCAGCTGCTTGCGCAGGAACGTCTTGGGGTTGAGGTCCTCGAACTCGAAGTCCTTGAAGTCCGGTCCCAGCTCGCTGCGGATGTCCTCCTTCGCGCTGTCCGAGAAGTCACGGACCTTCCGGATGAAGCGCGAGACGTCCTGGATCACCTTCGGGAGCTTGTCCGGCCCGAAGACGAGCACGGCGAGGACCACGAGCGTCACCAGCTCGAGTGCGCCTATGTCGCTGAACACCTTGTAGCTCCTTCACGCCGGTCCAGGGCCCGGTCCACGGTACCCGCCGAAACTGCCGCGCGGGTACCTTCCGGTGGCCGCCACATGGCACTCAGGTGCCCTGCGAGGAGCCGAGGGTCAACGTCTTTGTCAGCTCTTTGCCGTTGCGGGTCAGCGTGAGCTCCAGCTTGTCGCCGGGGCGGTGGGCGCGGATCTTCACGATCAGCTCCTCGCCGTTGTGCACGCGCTGGCCGTCGACCTTGGTGATGACGTCCCCGGGCCGGAGTCCGGCCTGGGCGGCCGGGCCGCCGGGCGTGACGGAGGCGGAGCCGTCCTTGCCCTTCTCGCCGACGCGGGCGCCGTCGCCGTTGAACTGCATGTCGAGGCTCACACCGATGACGGGGTGGCGGGCCTTGCCGGTGTTGATGAGCTCCTCGGCGACGCGCTTGCCCTGGTTGATCGGTATGGCGAAGCCGAGGCCGATGGAGCCGGGCTGGCCGGCGCCGGCGCCCTCGCCCTCGCCGGAACCGCCGGCGGCGCGGATCGCGCTGTTGATGCCGACGACCCGGGCCTTGGAGTCGAGCAGCGGACCGCCGGAGTTGCCGGGGTTGATGGGGGCGTCGGTCTGGAGCGCGTCGACATAGCTGATGTCGGTGCCGTCGCCCTTCTCGCCGCCCGCCGTGATCGGCCGCTCCTTGGCGCTGATGATGCCGGAGGTGACCGTGTTGGAGAGGTCGAAGGGGGCGCCGATGGCGACGACGGGGTCGCCGACGCGGACGTTGTCGGAGTTGCCGAGCGGCAGCGGCTTGAGGCCGGAGACCCCGGTGACCTGGACGACGGCCAGGTCGTAGCCGGTGTCCTTGCCGATGAGCTTGGCGCGGGCGCTCTCGCCGCTGGAGAAGGTCACCGTGATGTCCTCGGAGGACGCGGCGCCGTCGACGACGTGGTTGTTGGTGAGGATGTGGCCCTTGGTGTCCAGCACGAAGCCGGTGCCGGTGCCGGAGGAGCCGTTGCCCTTGACGTGCAGGGTGACCACGCCGGGCAGCGCGCTGGCGGCGATCCCGGCCACGCTGTCGGGGGCCCGGCCGATGTCCTCGGCGTCGGCCTGCGGCAGTTCGACGGTGGTGATCCCGCCGTTCCGCTCGACGTAGGCGCCGATGCCGCCGCCGATGACTCCGGTGACGAGCGCGAACACGAGCGCTCCGGCGACGGCGAGCCCCTTGCGGGACTTCTTGGCGGGCGCGGGCGGGAGCGCGGGCCCGCCCGCCCCCCAGGGGTCGTACTGCACCCAGGGCGCGCCACCGGCGGGCGCGTGGGCCTGCGGGTGGCCCTGCGGGTGGGTGTGCGCCCCCGGGAGGGGCTGCGGCTGTACGGGGGGCACGTGGGCCTGCTGCGGCGGTACGGGCGCCGGCGGGCGCTGTACGGGCGGTGCGGGCGCCCACGGCCCCGGCTCGCCGTAGGGCGGCGTCCGGTACTCGTCGGGCGCGTGCAGCGGCTGCGGGGCGCCCTGCGCGGGGGCGGGGGCCTCTGCTGACGGGGCCTCGGGTCCCGGTGCCGGGGCGGTGTCCGTGGGAGCGGGGGCCGTGTCCGGGGCGGCGGGGGCCACGGAAGTCCCGTCCGCCGCGGCGGCGGTGTCGGTGAACGCGGCCGGCTCGCCCTTGGTGAGCAGCACGGTCGGCTCGGGCGCCGCCGCGACGGCCGGCGCTTCCGGCCCGTCGGCCGGGGCCGGCGAGTCCGTCACGTCCGTGCCGCCCGTGTCCCCGGCCGGCGGCTGGGGCGCGGGCAGCGGAAAGTCGCCGTCGCCGTCAGCGGTGCCGACCCCCGGGCCGGTGACGTCGTCGGCCGGAGGCGGCGAGGGTATCCGCGCCGCCTCCGGTGTGCTCGAAGGCCGGCTCCACCAGTTCGGCTTCCCGTTGTTCATGCTCTCCCCGCAACCGCTGGCCCGTCCGCGCCCCTGGGTCGGGCGCCGGTGTCCCTGGATTCAACCAGGTCGCGGGTCAGCGGTGGGAGCCGAGCGGCCCGGTCGTCGGACTCGCCGCCGGACTCGGCCCGGGGGCGAAGGCCAGCTGGAGCCCCGGACCCGTCGGCCGTATGAACGGCGACAGGGCGAAGAACGACTGCGGGACCGGGTCCTGGAGGCGTACGGCCGTCATCGGTGTCGTGGGGGAACGCACCGCGTCCCGCGGCACCGCGCCCGCCGGGACCGTGCCCTGACCGGCCTTGGACACCGGGCCGTGCGGCAGCCCGGCGGGCACCGCCGAGAACGGCGGGTCCCCCGCGACCGGCTGTCCGGCCTCGGCCGGCTGAGCGCCGGACCGGTCGCCGGAGCGGGTGCCCCGGGAGACGGCCGTGCCCGAGCCGGGACCCGCGGCGGTGGCGCGCAGCGGCGTGACCGCGCTGCCCGTGCCCTGGCCGCCGCGCGCGCTCGCGCTCACCGAGGCCTCCAGCGGCAGGGTGCCGCCGAGGGCGATGGCCGCGAAGGAGACCGCGCTGGCCGCCGCGAAGGCGAACCGGCGCCCGCGGCCGGAGCCGCCGGACACCCGGTCGCCGACCTCGTGGATACGGAAGCCGGTGTGCGGGGCGTGCGGGGTGACGACCGCGGCGGTGGCGAAGCCGTCGGACTTCAGTCCGCCGGCGCCGAGGAGTTCTTCGAGGGGCCCTCTCGGTCCTCCGGAGCGTCCGGGGCCACCGGGTCCGCCCGGTTCGCCAGGACCCCCGGGCAACCCCTGGAGGCGCGCGAGGAACCCTTCGGAGGGCGGCGGGGGCGCCGCGGAGGCGAAGACGCTCTTGAGGCTGCGCTGTGCGTCGGCCTCCGCCTTGCAGCGGGCGCAGGTCGCCAGGTGGGCGAGGACCCGCTCGCGGGCGTCATGGCCGAGTTCGCCGTCGACGAGCGCGGCCAGCCGGTCCCCGAGGTGGTGTTCCGCGGGGGTCGGCGACGAGGAACGCGATCCGCTCACGCTGTCCCTGCCTCCCATCCGACGGAGGCGAGGGCACGCTCCGCCCGTGCCTCGGGCGAGCGGTGCTTGAGCGCCTTGCGCAGGTGGGAGCGACCGCGGTGGATCCGGCTGCGGACGGTGCCGAGCTTCACACCGAGGGTCGCGGCGATCTCCTCGTACGACAGTCCTTCGATGTCGCAGAGGACGACCGCGGCGCGGAACTCGGGCGCGAGGGTGTCGAGCGCCTGCTGCACGTCGGCGTCGAAGTGGGTGTCGTTGAACACCTGCTGCGGCGACGGCTCGCGGCTGGGCAGCCGCTCGGCGGCGTCGTCGGCGAGCGCGTCGAAGCGGATGCGCTGCTTGCGGCGGACCATGTCGAGGAAGAGGTTGGTGGTGATGCGGTGCAGCCAGCCCTCGAAGGTGCCCGGCGTGTAGGTCGACAGCGAGCGGAAGACGCGGACGAAGACCTCTTGCGTCAGATCCTCGGCGTCGTGCTGGTTGCCGGTGAGGCGGTACGCGAGCCGGTAGACCCGGCCACTGTGCGTGCTGACGATCTCCTCCCAGCTGGGAGGGGTCCACGCCTGCGATTCCGCATCCGATGCGAAGGTCGCGGTGGTGGGAGCGGAGTCGGTGGAGCGGAAACGGTCAGCTGTGTCGGTCACGGATTTCGGCTCACCCGCCGACCTGAGAAGACGCCGAAGCACTCCTCCCCGATCCACAGGCGCAGCCGCACCTCCCCTGTCGGCTCTGGTGGTGTCCAGTGGAGCCCCTACCATAGCCACCTCGCCCGTTAGCTCCGGATAAGAATCTTTACGCGAATTTGGAACCGGCTCGCCCGGCTGCCTCCTGTCGCGTTCTTCCCCTGGTGAACGCCCGGTCCCATCTGCGGGTTCCCGCTCACAGCGGATACAGTCACCGTTGCGTCAACTACGGGGACAGGAGAGGGCCATTACCG
Source organism: Streptomyces sp. P9-A4 (assembly GCF_036634195.1). Taxonomy (NCBI): domain Bacteria; kingdom Bacillati; phylum Actinomycetota; class Actinomycetes; order Kitasatosporales; family Streptomycetaceae; genus Streptomyces; species Streptomyces sp. P9-A4. Next base: position 4,962,170 of record NZ_JAZIFY010000001.1, on the reverse strand, counting down.
CCAACCGGCAGACGAGCTGGTCGTTCGCCGACGCCTTTGTCGCCGAGGACGACGCTCTGCGCTGGGCCCGGGAGCGGGCCAGGGAGGCAGGGCTGCCCTCGGTGTCCCCCGGTACCGGCGGCGCGCTGCGCCTGCTCGCCGCGACGGCGGACGCCAAGGCGGTGGCCGAGATCGGAACCGGCACGGGCGTGTCGGGCATCTATCTGCTGCTCGGGATGCGGCCGGACGGCGTCCTGACCACGGTGGACCTCCAGCCGGAGCGGCAGCAGCTCGCCAAGACGGCGTTCCGGGCGGCGGGCTTCGCCGGCAACCGGGCCCGCTTCATCCCCGGCCGCGCCCTGGACGTACTGCCCCGGCTCGCGGACGGCGGCTACGACCTCGTGTTCTGCGACGGCGACCGGCTGGAGTACCTGGACTACCTCGCTGAATCGTTGCGCCTGCTGCGACCGGGAGGTCTGGTCTGCTTCGAGGGCGTCTTCGCGGACGGCCGCACGGTCGACTCGGCGGCCCAGCCGCCCGAGGTCCAGCGGATCCGCGAACTGCTCCGCGCGGTGCGCGAGAGCCACGAGCTCGTCCCCTCCCTGCTGCCGGTCGGCGACGGCCTGCTCTGCGCGGTCCGCCGGGGCTGAGACGCCCGCGGAACCCCCGTAGCACCGGACCTTCCGGCCCCCGTGGCCCCGTAGCACCGGACTTCCCGGCCCCCGTGGCCCCGTGGACCCCACCGAAGTTCCCCGCGCGCCCTCACCCGAGCCCCCCGCCCCCGGGCACACCACTGCCCCGGTACGGGCAGGCCGTACCGGGGCAGTGGTCAGGATGTCGAGGAGATTCGGGTCAGCCGACGACCTTCTTCAGGGCGTCGCCCAGCGCCTCGGCCTCGTCCGGGGTCAGCTCGACGACAAGCCGACCGCCGCCTTCGAGCGGAACGCGCATGACGATGCCCCGCCCCTCCTTGGTCACCTCGAGCGGGCCGTCACCCGTCCGCGGCTTCATGGCCGCCATGCTTGTTCCCCTTCCTGAAACCAGCTCTTTGTCAGCCGGGCAGCTCCATGATGTGGAGCACGCGTCACCGGCTTCGAACACATTGCTTCCAGGTCATTATCCCGCATGGCAGGACCCGATGACCAACATCGATTGGCATCGCTTCCGCAACGCGCTCCCGCAAAACCCCACATTTCGGCGGTCCGCCTGCGATACTTCGCCGCTCGGCGTCCGCCGGGAGCCTCCAAATCTTTGACGCACCTCACATGGGCGGTGCGGGTGATGTCCGCCATGCTGGGCTGGTCAACCACGCGAAGAGGCGAAGGGATCACGATGGCCGACACGGTTCTGTACGAGGTGAGCGACGGACTCGCCACCATCACGCTCAACCGCCCCGAGGCCATGAACGCCATGAACGTGGCGACCAAGGTGGCCCTCCGGGACGCGGTGGAGACCGCCGCGACGGACCCCGCCGTACGGGCGGTGCTGCTCACCGCGGCCGGCGACCGGGCGTTCTGCGTCGGCCAGGACCTCAAGGAGCACGTGGGGCTGCTCATGGCGGACCAGGAGTCCGGCACCAGCGAGACCATGAACACGGTCCGCGACCACTACAACCCGATCACCACGGCCCTCGCGGGCATGGCGAAGCCGGTGGTGGCGGGCGTGAACGGCGTCGCGGCGGGGGCCGGCTTCGGCTTCGCGCTCGCGGCGGACTTCCGGGTGGTCGCGGAGACCGCCTCGTTCAACACCGCGTTCGCGGGCGTGGCGCTCACCGCCGACTCGGGCGTGTCCTGGACGCTGCCCCGGCTGATCGGCGCGAGCCGGGCGTCCGACCTGCTGCTCTTCCCGCGCACGATCAGCGCGCAGGAGGCGTACGAACTGGGCATCGCGAACCGCCTGGTCCCGGCCGCCGACCTCGCCGCCGAGGCCGAGAAGGTGGCCCGGAAGCTGGCGGCGGGCCCGACGGTGGCGTACGCGGCCCTGAAGGAGTCCCTCGCCTTCGGCGCCGGCCACTCGCTCACCGAGGCGCTGGAGAAGGAGGAGGAGCTCCAGACCCGGGCGGGCGCCTCCGAGGACCACACGATCGCGGTCCGCGCCTTCGTCGCCAAGGAGAAGCCCACGTACCTGGGCCGCTGAGCCCGGCGGGAACCCGTTCGTACGGGTGGTGGGCGTGTCTATAAGATCCGCTCACCATTCGTACGCACGTACCTGGGGGGTTCCGTGCGTGGCGAACACCCAGTGGGAGGTCGAGAACGGGCGCGCGTGGATGGACTGGGTCTCCAGCGACACCCCGCGCCCGGCCGCTCTCCCGGCCGAGTCCAGGTTCGGCGACCTCAACAACGACGGCGTCGCCGACCTCCTCGAACGCACCGCGGACGGTCGTCTCTGGTTCCTCGGCGGTTTCCGCGACGCCGACTGGAACGCCAAGGGCCTCCTGGTCGGCGGCGGCTGGAACGGCATGACCCAGCTCGTCCGGCACGGCGACTACGACGGCGACGGCTGCGAGGACGTCTACGCCCGCGACCGGGCCGGCGTGCTGTGGCTCTACCCGGGCAACGGCAAGGGCTGGTTCAAGCCCCGCGTCAAGATCGGCGGCGGCTGGAACACGATGAGGGAGTTCGACGCGGTCGGGGACATCACCGGTGACGGCCGCCGTGACCTGGTCGCCCGGGACACCGCCGGCGTCCTGTGGACGTACCCGGGCAACGGCCGGGGCTGGTTCGGCGCCCGCAAGAAGGTCGGCGGCGGCTGGAACGCCATGAACCGGCTCGTGGCACCCGGCGACATGACCGGCGACGGCAGGTCCGACCTGGTCGCCCGGGACGGCTCGCGCGCCCTCTGGCTCTACCCGGGCACCGGCCGTGGCACGTTCGGCGCCCGGGTCAGACTGCCGTACGCCTGGCCTTCGGACGCCCCGGTGTTCTCCGTCGGCGACGTGACGGGCGACGGCGCGTCGGACCTGATGCGGCCGATCGACTGGAACCAGCTCTACATCTACGCCGGCAACGGCCGCGGCGGCCTCGCCGGCCCGCAGGCCGACATGGGCTGGGACTCCGCCGAACGCGTCCACGTCTTCTGATCCGACGGGACCACGGGCCCGGGGCGGGCTACCGTCCGCCCCGGGCCACGCAGTCCGCCACGTGGTCGTCCACCAGCCCGCAGGCCTGCATCAGGGCGTAGGCCGTCGTCGGGCCGATGAAGCGGAGCCCGCGCTTCTTGAGGGCCTTCGAGAGGGCCGTGGACTCGTCGGTGACCGCCGGCACGTCGGAGACCGTACGCGGGGCGGGGCGGGCCTCCGGATCGGGGGCGTACGACCAGATCAGCGTGTCGAGTTCGCCCGGGGACCAGCCGGCGAGCAGCTTCGCGTTGGCCAGGGTCGCGTCGATCTTGGCGCGGTTGCGGATGATGCCCTCGTCCACGAGGAGCCGTTCGCGGTCCGCGTCCCCGAACTCGGCGACCGAGGCGATCCGGAAGCCCTCGAAGGCGGTGCGGAACCCCTCGCGGCGGCGCAGGATCGTGATCCACGACAGGCCCGACTGGAAGGCCTCCAGACAGAGCCGCTCGAAGAGCGCGTCGTCGCCGTGGACCGGGCGGCCCCACTCCTCGTCGTGGTACGCCACGTAGTCCTCGGTCGACAGGCCCCAGGGGCAGCGGAGCCGCCCGTCCGGGCCCGGGACCGCCCCGCCGGCCGTCATGCCCCCTCGCCGTCCGCGTCACCGGCGGACGCGCCCGCGAGCGCCTCCTCCAGCTCGGCGATCCGGGAGTCCCGCTCGGCCAGTTCGGTGCCGAGGCGGACCAGGACGTCGTCGACGTCCGCCATCCGGTAGCCGCGGAGCCCGACGGGGAGGCGGAGCGCCTCGACGTCGGCGCGGTCGACCGGGCGGCTGGCCGGGAGGGGGTCGACGAGCTGCTCGGGCGCCACCTCGGGCAGCACCTCGCCCTCGCCGCCGCCGACCACGGCCAGGGTCACCGCGGCCACGACCACGACCATCGTGATGAGCAGAAACCAGAACACCTGCGCGCCTCTCCCCTGAGTGGAAATCGTCCCGTGCCGATCGTGCCACGTGCCACCGACGGCTAGGGTCGCAGGCGAACGGACACGAGGGAGGACAAAAGGGATGCTGCGCTTGGGACGGCGTGAATTCGGGCCGCACGAGCCGGTGATCATGGCGATCGTGAACCGGACCCCGGACTCCTTCTACGACCAGGGCGCGACCTTCCGCGACGAGCCGGCGCTCGCCCGGGTCGAGCGGGCGGTGGCCGAGGGTGCCGCGATCATCGACATCGGCGGGGTGAAGGCGGGCCCCGGCGAGGAGGTGACGGCCGAGGAGGAGGCGCGGCGCACGGTCGGTTTCGTCGCCGAGGTACGCCGGCGCCACCCCGATGTCGTGATCAGCGTGGACACCTGGCGGGCGGACGTCGGCGCGGCGGTCTGCGAGGCCGGGGCGGACGTGCTGAACGACGCGTGGGGCGGGGTGGATCCCGGGCTCGCCGAGGTGGCCGCGAAGTACGGCGCGGGGCTGGTGTGCACGCACGCGGGCGGCGCCGAGCCGCGGACCCGGCCGCACCGGGTCGCGTACGAGGACGTGATGGCGGACATCCTGCGCGTGACGGTGGGGCTCGCGGAGCGCGCGGCCTCGCTGGGGGTGCGCCGGGACGCGATCATGATCGACCCGGGCCATGACTTCGGGAAGAACACCCGGCACAGCCTGGAGGCGACGCGGCGGCTCGGGGAGATGGCCGAGACGGGGTGGCCGGTGCTGGTGTCCCTGTCGAACAAGGACTTCGTCGGGGAGACGCTGGACCGGCCGGTGAAGGAGCGGGTACTCGGGACGCTCGCCACCACGGCCGTCTCGGCGTGGCTGGGCGCCCAGGTCTACCGGGTGCACGAGGTCGCGGAGACGAAGCAGGTCCTCGACATGGTGGCGTCCATCGCGGGACACCGCCCGCCGGCGGTGGCCAGGCGCGGGCTGGCGTAGGCGCCTCTCCGCCCGGGTAGTCATGAGGCGGGCGGACGCAGCGCCGCCCGGCACGGGCGCCGTAGCCCCGCCCGGCACGGGCGCTCATGGCCCCGTCCGGCGCGGTCCCGGCGCAGCCGTCCCGTAGCCGCGGGCGCGGGCCCCCGCCCCCGCCCCGCACCCCCGCCCCACAGGTCGCGCTCACCTCACGTTCAGGCCGTGTCCACCTCCCCGTGGGCCGCGCCTCCGCCCGGTCGGGCCGCATCCAATTCCCCGCGAGCCGCGTCCGCCTTCCGGTTACGCCGCACCCGGTCCCATCTGCGAGGGACCGGGTGCGGCGTTTTCATGCCCCCGCCCCCTTGGGGCGCCCGGCCGAGGCGGGTTCTGTCGCACCTCTTCCCTCGGCCATGTGACGTGTGAAATTGTACCTCCGCTCCCCCCGCTTTGACGGAGCGCTGTCAATCGATCCCCCACTGTGCCGACCGTGCCACCCACACGGCCGCACAAGGCCTGGAGGCCTAGTTGAAATCCGCCCGGATAACCGGACTGCCGTACCGCGTACGGCTTCTGACCGCCACCGTGACGTCCTGTCTGGCCCTCGGAATGCTCGCCCCGATGAGCCAGGCCGCCACCCCCAGCCCGGCCCCCGCCGCGCCCCGCGCCACGCAGGCCGCGCCGCAGCCCGCGCCGGACCCCTCCCCCCAGACCCGCGAGGCCGACCGGGGGTTCGGGGCGATCCCCGCCGCCCAGCGGACCCCGTTCCTGCCGGCCACCAGCCCCGCCGCGACGGCCAAGCTCTCCACCTCGCGGGCCCTGACCGCCGCCGCCTGCAACGTCAGCGACTTCACCAGCCGCACCGGCGGCGCCCTGGTCGAGCAGATCAAGGCCTCGGAGGCGGGCTGCGTCAACCAGCTGTTCACCATCACGGGCGGGGACGCCAACGGCGCCTTCCGCGAGGCCCAGATGGTGACCGTCGCCAACGCGCTGCGCGACAACGCCACCGCGTACCCCGGCGACAACAGCACCTCGACCTACCAGCTGGTGCTGTTCCTCCGCGCCGGCTACTACGTCCAGTGGTACCACCCGACCGACGTCGGCACCTACGGCCCGAACCTGCAGACCGCGATCCGCGGCGCGCTCGACGGCTTCTTCGCCAACAGCCACTCGCGCGACGTCACCACCGCCAACGCGGGCACCCTCGGCGAGACCGTCACCCTGATCGACAGCGCCCAGGAGAACGTCCGCTACCTCCCGGTCGTCAAGCGCCTCCTCGACGGCTACGACGCGAGCACCTACAACTCCGTCGCGGGCATGCCGGGCGCCGTCAACAACGTCTTCACCGTGCTCTTCCGCGGCCACCAGACGGACGGCTTCCTCGCCGCCGTCCAGGCCGACCCGAGCCTGCTCGACAGCGTCTACGGCTTCGTCTCCCGGAACACCGCGCTCTTCGGCGGCGACTTCGCCTACCTGCCGTACAACGGCACCCGCGAGCTCGGCCGCTTCCTCAAGTACCCGGAACTCCAGGCCAAGATCAAGCCGCTCCTGCGGCAGCTCGCGGACCAGAGCGCCCCGAGCGGTCGGCTCGCCTACCTGTGGGCCGCCGTCGCCGAGATGGTCGAGGCGTACGACTCCTCGCACGCCGCCGACTACGGCACCGCGGACTCCGTCGCCCGGCTGCGCGCCGGCATCCTCACCATCAGCCACACGTGCAGCCCCTCCATCAAGGTGCTGGCCCAGCAGGTGACCCCCGAGAACCTGGCCTCCGCCTGCGACAGCCTCATGAAGCAGGACGCGTACTTCCACTCGGTGGCCCGTGACCGGGGCGCCGTCGCCGACGACCTCAACACCACCATCGAGGTCGTGGTCTTCGACACCAGCTTCGACTACCAGGTGTTCGCCGCCGCCATCTACGGCATCGACACCAACAACGGTGGCATGTACCTGGAGGGCAACCCCGCCGTCGCGGGCAACCAGCCCCGGTTCCTCGCCTACGAGGACACCCGCGTGCGTCCCGACTTCCAGGTGTGGAACCTGAACCACGAGTACACGCACTACCTCGACGGCCGCTTCAACATGTACGGCGACTTCACCGCCGGAGTGTCCACCCCGACCATCTGGTGGATCGAGGGCTTCGCCGAGTACGTCTCCTACTCCTACCGGAAGCTGCCCTACGACGGGGCGATCGCCGCGGCCGGGCGCCACACCTACTCGCTGAGCACCCTCTTCGACACCACCTACGAGAACACCAACACCGAGCGCACCTACCGCTGGGGCTACCTCGCCGTCCGCTACATGCTGGAGAAGCACCGCTCCGACATGGACTCCGTGCTCGCCAAGTACCGCGCGGGTGACTGGAACGGCGCCCGCACCATCCTCAAGGACACCATCGGCAACCGCTACGACGCCGACTTCGACGCCTGGCTGACCAGCTGCGCCGCCGGTGCCTGCGCCACCACCCCGGACCCGGGCCCCGGTCCGACCCTGCCCGAGTGCTCCGGCGCCGACGTCCGCCAGCTGGGCCAGAACTGCGCCCGCAGCAACGAGGCCGCGACCACCGGCAACTACGCGTACCACTACGTGTACCTGCCGGCCGGCGTCCAGCAGCTGAAGATCACCACCACCGGTGCCAACGGCAACGCCGACCTGTACTACAACGCGTCCAGCTGGGCCACCACGGGCAGCTTCACCGGCAGCTCCGTCAAGACCGGCAGCGTCGAGACCCTGACCGTGAACAACCCGCCCGCCGGGTACGTCTACATCAGCCTGTACGCCAAGGAGGGCTTCACGGGGGCGAGCGTCTCCCTCGAGTACTGACCCCACCGCACTGCCCCGGGTCACCGACCCCGGACCGTGAAAGGCCGCCCCGCCCCCGTACCGCACGGGGGCGGGGCGGCCCGCGTTCCGCCGCCCGCGTCCTAGGACCTGTCGTCACACTCCCGCACGCCGCGGGGCCGCCCTTCGGGCGACGACGGGAGTGTGACGACAGGCCCTAGCGGCCGACCTCCTTGGTCACGAGCCTGACCGCCTCCTCCACGTCGTCCGTGACGTGGAAGAGCAGCAGATCGCGCTCGGAGGCCTTGCCGCCCGCGACGACCGAGTCGCGCAGCCAGTCGACGAGCCCCTTCCAGTACTCCGTCCCGAACAGGACGATCGGGAAGCGGGTGACCTTGCGGGTCTGCACCAGGGTCAGCGCCTCGAACAGTTCGTCGAGGGTGCCGAGACCGCCGGGCAGGACCACGAAGCCCTGCGCGTACTTCACGAACATCGTCTTGCGGACGAAGAAGTAGCGGAAGTTCACGCCGATGTCGACGTGCTGGTTGAGCCCCTGCTCGAAGGGCAGCTCGATGCCGAGGCCGACCGAGACGCCCTTGGCCTCCCTGGCCCCCTTGTTGGCCGCCTCCATGGCGCCCGGGCCGCCGCCCGTGATGACCGCGAAGCCGGCCTCGACGAGCGCCCGCCCGATCCGTACACCCGCCTCGTACTCCGGCGAGTCCGCCTTCGTACGGGCCGAGCCGAAGACGCTGATCGCGCTCGGCAGTTCGGCGAGGGCTCCGAAGCCCTCGACGAACTCGGACTGGATGCGCATGACCCGCCAGGGGTCGGTGTGCACCCACTCCGAGTCGCCCTCGGTGTCGAGCAGCCGCTGGTCCGTCGTGCCCGACTGGACCTGGTCCCGCCGCCTGAGCACCGGACCGAGTCGCTGCTCCTCGGGCTTCGCCATTCCCTCGGGAATGCCCATGGCCTGCTCCCTCCGCCGATCGGCGGCCCACTGCGACCGCCAACTGATCTTCTGGTCCGGCCAGGGTAGGACGACAGAGGTGACGAAACGCGAAATTACGGAAGTCAGGAGGAGAGAAGTCAGGCGGTCAGCCAGTCGCGGAGCCGTGCCTCGCAGTGGTGGATCCGGTCGACGGGGACGTGCTCGTCCCGCTTGTGCGCGTAGATCGGGTCGCCGGGCCCGTAGTTGACGGCCGGCACGCCCAGCGCGCTGAAACGGGAGACGTCCGTCCAGCCGAACTTGGGCTGGGCGCTGCCGCCGACCGCCTTCATGAAGGCCTCGGCCGCCGGGTGCGAGAGGCCGGGCAGGGCGCCGGGGCTCTCGTCGTCGACGACCAGCTCGGCGATGTCGCAGTCGGCGAAGACCTCGCGGACGTGCGCCAGGGCCTCCGCCGGGGAGCGGTCCGGGGCGTACCGGTAGTTCACCGTGACCGTGCAGGCGTCGGGGATGACGTTGGTGGCGACCCCGCCCTGGATCGCCACGGCGTTGAGGCCCTCGTGGTACTCCAGGCCGTCGATGACCGGCTTGCGCGGCTCGTACGAGGCGAGGCGGGCGAGGATCGGGGCGGCGGTGTGGATGGCGTTCGAGCCCATCCAGGACCGCGCGGAGTGGGCGCGCTCGCCGGCGGTGTGCAGGATGACCCGCAGAGTGCCCTGGCAGCCGCCCTCGACCTGGGCGTCGGAGGGCTCCAGGAGGACCGCGAAGTCGCCTTCCAGCCAGTCGGGGTGCGCGGCGGCGATCTTCCCGAGGCCGTTGAGGTCGGCGGCGACCTCCTCGTTGTCGTAGAAGACGAAGGTGAGGTCCCGGTTGGGCTCGGGGACGGTGGCGGCGATCCGCAGCTGCACGGCGACCCCGGACTTCATGTCGGAGGTGCCGCAGCCCCAGAGGATGCCGTCCTCGTCGAGCCGCGAGGGCACGTTGTCGGCGATCGGCACGGTGTCGATGTGGCCGGCCAGGACGACGCGCTCGCCGCGGCCGAGGCTCGTGCGGGCGACGACGTTGTTGCCGTAACGGTCGACGGTGAGGTGCGGCAGGGCGCGCAGGGCCTGCTCGATGGCGTCCGCGAGTGGCTGCTCGGTCCCGCTGACGGACGGGAAGTCGACGAGGGCGGCGGTGAGCGCGGCACCGTCCTGCGAGAGGTCGAGCCGGGCGTCGAACGGAGTGATGTCAGCCATGTGCCGACCCTAACCCGGCCTCCAGTACGGTGGGCCCCGTGTCCGAGCCCACCCGCCCCGCCCGTCGCGGCCGCCTCGCCCGTTCAGCGGCTGCTTTCGTCGCGCTCCTCGGCCTCGCCTCCTATGTGGTCTTCCACCAGGTGACGGGGAGCAAAGGCACGCCCCGGTGCACTGTGGGCACCGGGGACAACCGGTACGAGTTCACTCCGGAGCAGGCGTCCAACGCGGCGACGATCGCGGCCGTCGGCACCACCCGGGGGCTCCCCGAGCGGGCGGTCACGATCGCCCTCGCGACGGCGCTCCAGGAGTCGGGGCTGCGGAACATCGAGCACGGCGACCGGGACTCGCTCGGCCTGTTCCAGCAGCGGCCCTCGATGGGCTGGGGGACGCCGGAGCAGATCATGGACCCGGTGTACGCGGCGGGGAAGTTCTACCAGGGCCTGGAGAAGGTCCCCGGCTACTCGCGGCTGCCGCTGACGGTGGCGGCGCAGAAGGTGCAGAAGAGCGGCTTCCCGCAGGCGTACGCGAAGCACGAGCCGGACGCCACCCTTCTGTCGGCGGCGCTCACCGGCCGGTCCCCGGCGGCCCTGTCCTGTACGACGAGCGACGCGGAGGGGCTGCCCGGCGATCCGGAGCTGGTCCGCGACGAGCTGGTACGCGCCTTCGGCGAGCAGGCGGCGCCGAAGGCGGTCACGGGCGGACCGACCGCGGGCCGCTCGGCCTCGGAACCGCCGGTGCTGACGGTGCCGGTGCGCGCGGCCCGGGGCTCGGGCGCGGCCCCCGGGGCCGGGGCGGACGAGCGGCGCGGCTGGGAGCTGGCGCAGTGGGCGGTGGCGCGGGCGGAGACGCTGCGCATCGCGGAGGTCACCTTCGAGGACCGGGTGTGGCGCGCGGGCGAGGCGCGCGGCGGCTGGTCGAAGGCTTCGGGCGCGCGGGCGACGGACGGGGCGACGGTCAGGATGCGGCTCGCGCAGTAGGGATCGCGCGGGGCTTCCGTAGTGCTACGGCTCCGCCCGGTCGCGGGGTTTCCGTGCCGCCGGAGGGTCCGTGGCCCCTCGCCACGACCGATCATCCGTGCGGTGGGAGCCGAGCGTTCGTACGGTCGTTCACCCTCGCGTGTCATGCGCCCGGTCCGCGCCCGGAGAAATTCACCACGCTTTCGAGCCGCTTCTCCCACCATGCGCCCCACCCGCCCCATCCCCTTGCTGCGCAAGGGAAGTGACGGTTCGCCAGGCGCCCGCGCAATGACACGTTCGTCCGTCTTCCTCCCCACCCGACAATACGACGCATTACCAACTCTTTGCCTTCGATCGCCGCAACCTCCCCCGCCCCAGGGCCGGTTGTCACTGCGTCCGCACAACACCTCGCACCTCGTCGAAGGAGCACCATGTCCCTCCCCCTGACCCGTCGGATCGCCCGCGCCGCCCTCATCATCGCGGCCGGAGCAGCCCCCGTGGTCGGTGCGGCCGGCTCCGCGAGCGCCCTGGACCACAGTCTCGCGCCGACCGGTGCCCTGGGCGGCCTCACCGCCCTGGACGCCGCCGGCGCCGGCACCGCCGTCGACTCCGCCTCGCAGACCGCCACCGGCGTCGTCGGTGCCACCGGCAGCAAGGCCGTCGGCACGGCCGTCCCCGCCGCCGGCAAGACCGTCGGCGCGGCGGGCAGGACCGCCACCCCGGCCGCCCAGAAGGTGGCCGGCGAGACGGCCGGCAGCGCGGGCGAGGTCGTCGGCAAGACCGCCGGCGCCGCCGCCGAGAGCGCCGAGGGCCCGACCGGCGGCGCCCTGGGCGGCGGCCTCGGCAACCTGCCCACCGGCCAGGCGCTCGGCGCCGCGCCGCTGGGCGGCCTGCCGATCGGCGGCTGACCCCGCGGGAACGCACGAGGGCCCGGGGAGCACCTGCTCCCCGGGCCCTCACCCGTACACGCTCGGCCGATGCGCGCTCAGCCGATGCGCGCTCAGCCGATGCGCGCTCAGCCGATGCGCGCTCAGCCGGTGCGTACTCGACCGGCGCGTGTCCAGCCGGTGCGTGTCCAGCCGGTGCGTGTCCAGCCGGTGCGCGCTCAGCCGAGCCGCTTCACCGCCGCCGCGACCCGCTCGTCCGTCGCCGTGAACGCGACCCGCACGAACCGCTCCCCCGCCTCGCCGTAGAAGTCGCCCGGAGCCACCAGGACGCCCTTCTCCGCCAGGTGGGCGACGGTCTCCCAGCACGGCTCGTCCCGGGTCGCCCACAGGTACAGGCTCGCCTCGCTGTGCTCGATACGGAAGCCGTGCGCCTCCAGGGCCGCCCGCAGCGCCGCCCGCCGGGCCGCGTACCGCTCGCGCTGCTCGGCCACGTGCGCGTCGTCGCCGAGCGCCGCCACCGTCGCCGCCTGCACGGGCGCCGCGGTCATCATGCCGCCGTGCTTGCGGATCTGGAGCAGCTCGCCCAGCACGGCCGCGTCACCCGCGACGAACGCGGCCCGGTAGCCGGCCAGGTTGGAGCGCTTGGAGAGCGAGTGGACGGCGACGATGCCCTCGTACGAACCGCCGCAGACGTCCGGGTGCAGGACGGAGACCGGGTCGGCCTCCCAGCCCAGCTCCAGGTAGCACTCGTCGGAGAAGATCAGGATCCCGTGCTCGCGCGCCCACGCCACGATCCGGGTCAGCTCGTCCTTGGAGAGGACCTTGCCGGTCGGGTTGGACGGGGAGTTGAGCCAGAGCAGCTTGACCGCGGCGGGGTCGAGGTCGGTGGCGGGGTCGTCGTAGACGACGGGCTCCGCGCCGCAGAGCCGCGCTCCCACCTCGTACGTCGGGTACGCGAGCCGCGGGTAGGCGACCTGGTCGCCCGCGCCGAGACCCAGCTGCGTCGGCAGCCATGCCACCAGCTCCTTGGAGCCCACCACCGGCAGCACGTTCTCGTGGACGAAGCCCACCGCGCCCAGACGCCGCTCGCACCAGCCGGTGAGCGCGTCGCGCAGCTCCTTCGTCCCCCACACCGTGGGATAGCCCGGCGAGTCCGCCGCCGCGACCAGGGCCTCCTGGATCAGGGCGGGGACCGGGTCGACGGGCGTGCCGACCGACAGGTCCACGATGCCGTCCGGGTGCGCCAGGGCCGTCTTCTTGTACGGCTCCAGCTTGTCCCACGGGAAGACGGGCAGGCGCGAAGAGACTGCGCTCACGGGTTGGCTCTCACTTCCTGTACGTACTCGGGGAGGCGTCGGAAAACGCCTCGGCCCCGTACGGCGGGCGACGCCGTACGGGACCGGATACGACCTGGTGCGGTCGATCAGCCGTTCTGCGGCGGCAGGGCGGCGATGAAGGGGTGGTCGCGCTCGATCTCGCCGAGCTTGGAGGCACCACCGGGCGAACCGAGCTCGTCGAAGAACTCGACGTTCGCCTTGTAGTAGTCCTTCCACTCCTCCGGGGTGTCGTCCTCGTAGAAGATCGCCTCGACCGGGCAGACCGGCTCACAGGCCCCGCAGTCGACGCATTCGTCCGGGTGGATGTACAAGGACCGCTTGCCCTCGTAGATGCAGTCGACGGGGCACTCCTCGATGCACGCCTTGTCCTTCACGTCGACACAAGGCTGCGCGATGACGTAGGTCACGCTGTCGTTCCTCCTCGATAGGGCTGGTCTGCGCGGGAGCGCGGCGTCGTCGATGCCCGCCTCTAGTATCTCCGTTCTTGGGGGCGATCCGAACAGGAGGGGCGGAGAAGCTGTGGAATTCACCGGCGGAGGGCGCCTTGAAGTCCGAATCACTGGCGCTGACGTGGGAAAACGTGTCTCCGTTCGGTACGTGACGGAGTCGCCCTCGGCGGGCGGAATGTTCACCGACGCGGTCGGAGTTCTCACATCATGGGACAACTCTGTGCTGCTGATCACACGAAGGAGCGGCGAGAGCGTCCGGATCACGGAATCCGCGCTCGTCGCGGGGAAGGTCGTCCCGGCCGCGCCGGCCCGCCGCCGGGGCCCCTCGGCCACCTTCCCCGAGCTGGCGCGGGCCACCGCGCGCGCGTGGCAGCCGGTCGAGAGCGAGGCGCTCGGCGAGTGGACCCTGCGGGCCGCCGACGGATTCACCCGCCGCGCCAACTCCGCGCTGCCGCTCGGCGATCCGGGGCTGCCGCTCGGGGACGCCCTGACCCGCGTACGCGCCTGGTACGAGGCCAGGAAGCTCCCCGCGTACGTCCAGGCCGCCACGGGCGCCGAGGGCACGCAGGAGCTGCTCTGCGCGGTGCTCGAAGGGCACGGGTGGCGGCGCGAGGTCTCCGCCGAGGTACGGATCGGGGCGCTGGCCCCGATCGGCGACCTGGACGCCGACATCTCCGCCGTACGCCTCTCCCGCACCGTCGACGAGGCGTGGCTGCGGCGCTACCAGCGCTCCGGCGAACCGAGCCCGGCGGTACGAACGGTGCTCACCTCCGGCCCGAGTGTGTGGTTCGCGTCCGTGGCGGGCACGGGAGGGGTGAGGAGTGAGATGACGGGTGAGGTGTCGGGCGAGTCGTCGGGTGGCGAGCCGGACGAGGCGCCGGCGGCGATCGGGCGGTGCGTCGTCGACGGGCGCTGGGCGGGTTTCATGGCCGTCGAGGTCGACCCGGCCCAGCGGCGCCGGGGCCTGGCGAGTGCGGTCATGACGGCGCTGGCCCGAAAGGCCCTCGACGAGGGCGCGTCGGCGGCCTGGCTCCAGGTGGAGGCGGACAACGACGGGGCGCTGGCGCTGTACGACGGCATGGGCTTCGCGCCCCACCACCACTACCACCACTACCGATGGGCGGAGGCGTGACGGAGGACGTACCACCAGGGGAAGACGGACTGGGGGACGGAGCGGGAGAGGGAGCGGGACCGGGATACGGAGTGGCCGGTGGTCCGGAGGGCCGGTCGGCCGACGGGTCGGGCGGCGCTCCCGACTGGCGGCGGGAGTTCGCCGAGGAGGCGCGGTCCGAGCGGCCCGACCTCGCCCGGCTCTGCCTGCTGATCGGCGCCGTGGCCGACCCCACCGTCAGCCGCCACACCCTGGACGAGGCCGAGATCGAACTCGACCGCCTCGCCGGACTCGTCCCCCACTCCACCCGCCTCACCGGCGACTGGACGGGCTCGCTCGCCGGTCTCCTCGGTCACCGCGAGGGCTTCGTCGGCGTGCCCGCCGACTACCAGCGCCTGGAGTCCTCCCTGCTGCACGAGGTGCTCCGGCGCCGCCGGGGCCTGCCGATCCTGCTCTCCGTCGTCTGGATGGAGGTCGCACGGCGGGCCGGCGCCCCGGTGTACGGACTCGGGCTGCCCGGCCACTTCGTCGTCGGCTTCGGCGACCCGGCCGACCTGAACCTCGCCGACCCCTTCGCGGGAGGCCGCGCCATGACCGGAACGGACGCCGAGCTCCTGGTGACGAGCGCGACGGGCGAGGCGCTCGACCGCTCCATGCTGCGGCCCGCCGAACCGGGCGCGATCGTGCTCCGGGTCCTGAACAACATCCGCGCCTGGGCGGCCCCGCGCCCCGAACGCTCCGACGTGGCGCTGTGGGCGGTGGAACTCTCCCTGCTGCTCCCCTCGCACCCGGCCAGGCTGCGCTACGAGCGCGCCGAGCTGCTGGTCCAGCGCGGGGATTTCCTCACGGGGGCGGCGGAGATGGAGGCGTACGCGCAGATCATGGACGCGGTGGACCCGGAGTCGGCGACGACGATCCGCCGCCGGGCCCAGGCGGCACGGGCACGCCTGAACTGAAGAGAAGTGGGGGCGGGGCGACCGGATTCGAACCGGCGTCCTCCGAGATGCCATCGCGGCGCATTACCTCTGTGCTACGACCCCGCCCTTGGGGTTCAAGGTAGTCGGCGGGCGGGTGGGGCGCGAGGGTTTTTGGCTCCGGGGCGTTCGGGTTCGTGGCGTACGGTCGTCGGGTGAGTGACTGGGACGGGGGTGCGGTGCGTGCTCGGGTGCGGGAGTTGGCGGTGCTCGACCCCGGGTGGACGCGCTCAGGGGCACCCACGCATCGGTACGAGCTGACGCCCGCCCTGCCCGAAGCCGCGATCACCGCATTCGAGCAGCGGCACGGCATCCGACTCCCCCGGACTACCGTGCGTTCGTCGCGGAGGTCGGCAACGGCCCCGCCGGTCCCGCCCACGGCCTGATGCCCTTGACCGCCCCCCGCCCCGAAGCCGACGAGGACGACCCCTGGGCCGTGGACGGCGAGTGGGAAGAGGACCGGCTGCCGGGACGGCTCGCCGCGCCGTTCGCCCTCACCGAACCTCTGCCCGGTGCGATCGGCGTACGCACGGCCGAGGAGTTGGTTCCCGGCACGCTCATGCTGGCCGATGAAGGGTGCGGCCTGTACATCCGACTGGTCCTGACCGGTCCCCGAGCGGGCGAGGTCTGGCGGCTCGACCCGGGCTGGGGCGGCTTCGTCCCGGCCCACCCCGACTTCCGCACCTGGTACACCACCTGGCTGCACGACGCCCCGCCCTCAGGCACGACACCCCCCGGGAGTCCGTCCGGTCCGCCCCGAGGCCCTCGAAGAGCCGGCCCGTAGAACCCCTGAACCCCCGCCCGACGTCGTCGGGCGGGGGTTCAGGTACTCGGCTCGGGGCCAGTGGCCTCGCCGGGGCGTCAGCCCTCGCCGCTCAGGTCGATCGTCTTCGTGCGTTCCGCCCTCGTCTTGCCCATCAGGGCGTCCCGCATCACGAAGGCCACGTCGTCGGCGGACACCTGGTGCTTGGTGCCGTCGCCCTTGGTGATCATGATGCCGTCGAAGGCCCCGTCGAGCAGTCGCTCGATGGCCTTCTTGTCGTAGACCTCCACCAGGCGGCCGTCGATGGCCTTCATCGAGAGGATCTGCGGCAGCGACCGCGTCGGGCCGAAGTCGATCTGCCGACCGCCCGCCTTGATCGTGATTCGGCCCGACATCGCCGGCTGGGCGAACTCCCTCATCGCCCGGTCCAGCTCCGCCTTGGTGATGCTCGGCTGCCTCGTCGTGACCGGCAGCTCCACCACCTTGTTCTGGCCCGTCTCCACCTGGGCGCGGAACGCGTCCCTCACCGAGATCATCGAGCGCTGGATGTCCAGGCCCTTGCCCGGCTTGCCCTCGACCGGCGTGACCTTGTCCGGGGCGAACACGATCGTCGCCTCGGTCCCCGACGCCGACGTGCCCGCCAGGTCCCTCAGCGCGACCGCGAGCTTCTCCTCGTCGACCGGGAAGACCGGCTTCGCGACCCGCTCCCCGCCGAACAGCGACCCGATCACCGAGACCGGGTTGTAGTCACTGCCCGCCGCGGCCCTCACCGTCTCCTGGCTGTCGAGCGCCAGGCCCGCCTTGTCCGGGGCCAGCTGGACCTTGGTGCCGCCGATGCCGAGCTGGAGCGGCGCGTGGGCGCGCTTGCCCAGGGCCGTGTCCAGCTTGTTGACGGCCTCCTCCTTCGTACCGCCACCGATGTCCACACCGAGGACCGTGGTCCCCTTGGGAACGTCGGAGTGGTTGAGGAGCAGACCCGCGCCGTACGCGACACCCGCGAGGCCCACGACTCCCACCGCGGCCATGACCAGCTTGGAGCGGCCCTTCTTCGCCGGCGCACGGCCGGCCGCCGGAGCGGGGCGCGGCGCCGGGGCCGGGGCGGGGGTCGCCCTGTCCTCGATGCGCGGGGTGAGGTTCGGCCGGGCCGCCTTCGGCGGGACCACCGGGATGCCGCTGGTGAGCGTGTCCCCCGAGACATGACCGTTGCCGCCGCCCTGCGGGCCCGGACCGGAGTTCGGCGCCGGTGCCTGCGGGGTGAGGATCGCGGTGTCGTCGGACATGCGCGGAGCGCCGCCGGGAGCACCGTGGGCCGCGTTGGCTCCGTTGGGACCGGGGAAGGGCGAGCCCTGGCCCGGCCCCTGCCCCTGACGCGGTCCCTGACCCTGCCCCTGACCCTGCCCCTGCCCCTGCCCCTGCCCCTGGAACGCCCTCGGGCCGCCCATGGACGCCGTGCCCATGACCGGGCCCGTGGTCGGGCCCGTAGGCGCCGCGCCCTGACCCGGGTACGCGGGCGTGCCGCCCGCCGGCGTCCCGTCGTACATCGGCGTCCCACCGGCCGGCGTGCCCTCGTACCTCGGGGTGCCGCCCGCAGGGGTCCCGTCGTACATCGGAGTCCCGCCCGCCGGCGTGCCCGTGTACATCGGTGTTCCGCCCGACGGTGTCCCGCTGTCGTACAGCGGGTTGCCCGCGCCCTGCTGGGCGGACGTCACCGGGCGGCTCGACGGTGTGTTGCCGACCGTGGGGACGCCCGAGGTCGCGGAGCCCGCGAAGCCCGTGCCCTGAGGCTCCGGCCCGAGGGGGGCCGGCGAGGGCTTCGGGGCCTGGGACGGCGCGGGGGCGGCGGCCGGGGTCTGGGGCGCCGCCTTGCGGGGCGCGAACCAGTCGCTGGTCTCCTTGGCCTTGGGGGCCTCCTCCGCCTGCGGCGGCTCGGGGGCCGCCACCGGCTCGGGCTCCGGCTCCGGTTCCGCGACGGGAGCGGGCTCCGGTGCGGGCGCCTCGTTGACCGTCTTGCGGACCACGACCGGCGGGATCGGACGCGAACCCGGGATGTTGATCCGGATACGGGTCGTCAGCGTCGTCTCGGTCTTGGGCTCCTCCGGCGGTGCGGGCGCGGCGGCGGTCTCCTCCGGCGCGTCCTGCGAGGGGTGGAGCGACGGATACTGGCGGGATCCGTACGGCGGTGTACCCGACGGGTACGCGGCTCCACCGCGCCCCTGGGCGCCGGAGGACGAACTGTCAGTCTCTCGACCAGTTTCACGACTCAAAGCAGGATCTCCCGGTTGGCTCCACCGCCCGCTCTTGCTGATGCTCGTGTAACCCGGGCGGTTCGGCGGCGCGCACCACCATACTGGCCGCCGCCGACACATACCCGACCGCTGGGTGACGTACGACGGTCAATCCGGCCGAAGTCAGGGCGTCCCGGGTCTCAAGTCGTGCTGCTCAAGGGGTCGGTCGCGGCAGCCGGGACAGAGTGGCGCAGATCACAGCGGCCGCCATGCCGCCGAAGAGGAAGAGCAGCTCGCCGGCCCCGCCGCCGAACACCCCGTCACCCTCGGGGCGTCCGATGCTGAGCAGGACGACGGCGACGAGCCAGCCGGCTCCGCCCGCGACGACGCCGACCTGGGTGCCGGTGGCGCGCAGTCCTCCGTAGAAGAGCGCGGCGGTGGCGAGGAGGGCGAGGAGCAAGCCGCCGGGGAACCAGGCGGCTTGGACGAGGGCGCCGGCCGTGCCGACCAGGACGCCGAGGACGGCCAGGGCCGCGTACCAGACGAGCCGGGCGGTGCGGGAGCCCGGGAGCGCCGGGGAGGTGGGGGTGCTCACGCGGTCACCCCCGCGAAGAGGTCGGTCTCGCGGGTGCCGGCGGGGGCGCCGGGGGCGCCCTGGACGAGTTCGTAGTACTCGGTGGTGAAGATCGGCTGGCCCAGGTCGTTGGAGAGGGCGAAGAACGGACCGTCGACCGCGACTTGGGTGGCGTGCGCGGCCATCGCCGCGCTCTTGCGGGCGGTGTGCTCGGGGCCCGCGTCGATCTCGGTGGTGATCCGGTCCTCGTCGACGACTCCGGGGACGTCGTCGATCGCGGCGACGGCGGGGAAGGCGGAGCCCTCGGCGCGCAGCCGGGCGAAGCCGGCCTCGGCGACCGGGCGCGGAACGCGGTTCCAGTAGATCTTGGCGATGGTGTGCGCCGGTCCGAGCTCGGGGCGGTAGGCGGGGTCGGCGGCCAGTTCGGCGGCGCGGGTGGCGACGCGGTGGGCCTGGATGTGGTCCGGGTGGCCGTAGCCGCCGTCGGGGTCGTAGGTGACCAGGACCTGGGGGCGGGTCTCCCTGATCACCTCGACGAGGTACGGGGCGGCGGTGTCGACGGCCGTGTTCCAGAACGCGTTGTCCCGCTTGTTCTGCTCGGCGCCCATCATCCCGGAGTCGCGGAAGCGGCCGGGGCCGCCGAGGAAGCGGTGGTCGGTGACGCCCAGCTCGGCCATCGCGGCGGCGAGTTCGCCGACGCGGTGCGGGCCGAGCCGGTCCTCGCGGTCCGGGGCCAGGTGGGCGAGTCCGGGCGGGATGACCTCGCCCTCCTCGCCGAGGGTGCAGGTGACGAGGGTGACGAGGGCACCCTCGGCCGCGTACCTGGCCATGGTGGCGCCGTTGTTGATCGACTCGTCGTCCGGATGCGCGTGCACGAGCAGCAGACGGCGGGCGGGGAGATCGGACATGTCCCCAGCCTACGAGGTCCGGCCGGAAGAGGGGTCAGGACGTGGGCGCGCTCAGAACTTGAGTCCGCCGATCATGCCCGCCACGTTCGTCGTGAGGGTGCTGATGGACGGAGCGATGGACGAGCTGGCCAGATAGAAACCCAGGAGCGCGCAGACCGCCGCGTGTCCAGCCTTCAACCCGGATTTCCGGATCAGAAGGAAGACGACGATCGCCAGCAGCACCACCACGGAGATCGAGAGTGCCACGGCGGTTCACCTCCACACTTCTTCGGTCGGATATTCGAGCGGTTCGGGCAGCGAGCATGTGCCAACGGGGTACGTACGCGAGGTACATACCCACCTAGCGCTACGGATCATAACTATCCGTGCCATCGCATCGATCGGCGGACGGAGGCACGAGGGGGGCGCACAGCGCTAGTTTCAGCCGTATGACCATGTCTCGACAGCAGTCGGCCACACCCTCGGCCGGGCTTTCCTTCCCCCGTCAGCACGCCCGGACCCAGCGGTTCACCCTGGGTGTTCCGCGGGCGTTCTCCGTCTCGCCCGACGGGGAGCGCGTGGTGTTCGTCAGATCCGGTTCGGGCACCGACCGTTCGCACCGGCTCTGGGTCCTCGACCTCCCCCGCGACGGCGGCGCGCCCTCGGAGCGGGTGGCGGCCGACCCGGAGGTGCTGCTCGCGGGCGCCGAGGAGGAGCTGTCGCCGCAGGAGCGGGCGCGCCGGGAGCGGAGCCGGGAGGGCTCGGCCGGTGTGGTGGGGTACGCGGTCGACGGGGCGGTGGAGCTGGCGGCGTTCGCCCTGTCGGGGCGGCTGTTCGCGGCGGAGCTGCGGGCCGGGACGGCGCGGGAGCTGCCGGTGCCGGGACCGGTGATCGACCCCCGTCCTTCGCCGGACGGGCGGTTCGTGGCGTACGTGACGGAGGGCGCGCTGCGGGTGGTGGGCGCGGACGGTTCGGACGACCGTGAACTGGCCGTTCCCGAGGACGAACACGTCTCCTACGGATTGGCCGAATTCATCGCCTCGGAGGAGATGACCCGGGACCGAGGTTTCTGGTGGTCACCCGCCTCGGACCGGCTGCTGGTCGCGCGGGCGGACGACCGTGCGGTGCGGCGCTGGTGGATCGCGGACCCGGCGCACCCGGAGCGGGAGCCGCAGCCGGTGGCGTATCCGGCGGCGGGTACGGCCAACGCGGACGTCCGGCTGTTCGTGGTGGGTCTCGACGGGGCCCGCACGGAGGTGCGGTGGGACCGGGAGCGGTATCCGTACCTGGGCCGGGTGCACTGGTCGGCGGCCGGGGCGCCGCTGCTGCTCGTGCAGGCGCGGGACCAGCGGGAGCAGGTGTTCCTGGCGGTGGACCCGGAGTCCGGGGAGACGAGGACGGTGCGGGCGGAGCGGGACCCGGTGTGGCTGGAGCTGCTGCCGGGGGTGCCGGTGTGGGCGCCGGACGGGCGGCTCGTACGGCTGGTGGACGTGCCCGGGACGGACGGGGCCGGCGAGAACGGGGCGGGGAAGGACGGTGCCCGGGTCCTGGCCGTCGGCGACGAGGTGCTCACCGATGCCGCCCTGCACGTCCGTGCCGTCCTCGACGTGGGCGAGGACGACGTCCTGGTGTCCGCGTCGGCGGGTGCGGCGGCGGTCGCGCCGGAGACCGGTGAGGTGCATGTGTACCGGGTGACCGGCCGGGGCGCCGAGCGGGTCTCCGAGGGCGTCGGGGTGCACGGGGCGGTGCGCTCCGGGGCGGTGACCGTCCTGGTGTCGGCGCGCCCGGAGTCGCCGGGGAGCGTGGCGCGGGTGCTGCGTGACGGCGAGCAGGTCGCGGTGGTGGCCTCGTACGCGCAGCAGCCGGTGATCACCGCCCGGGTGCGGCTCACGGAGGCGGGTGCCCGGCGGATCCCCTGCGCGGTGCTGCTGCCCTCGGGGTACGAGGAGGGGGACGGGCCGCTGCCGGTCCTGATGGATCCGTACGGCGGTCCGCACGGGCCGCGCGTGCTCGCCGCGCACAACCCGCATCTGACGTCCCAGTGGTTCGCCGACCAGGGCTTCGCGGTGGTCGTGGCGGACGGGCGGGGCACGCCGGGGCGCTCGCCGGCCTGGGAGAAGTCGATCGCGCGGGACCTCTCGCCGACGCTCGACGACCAGGTGGCGGCCCTCCAGGGGCTCGCCGGGCGGTTCCCGCTGGACCTGGAGCGGGTCGCGGTCCGGGGCTGGTCGTACGGCGGTTACCTGGCGGCGCGGGCGGTGCTGCGGCGGCCGGACGTGTTCCACGCGGCGGTCGTCGGGGCGCCGGTGACGGACTGGCGGCTGTACGACACCCACTACACCGAGCGGTACCTCGGCACCCCGCAGGACGATCCGGAGGTGTACGCGGCGCAGTCGCTGGTCACGGACGACGGTCTCTCGGGGCCGGAGGTGCCGGTGCGGCCGATGGTGATCGTCCACGGTCTCGCGGACGACAACGTGGTGGTCGCGCACGCGCTGCGGCTCTCCTCCGCGCTGCTCGCGGCGGGCCGGCCGCACGAGGTGCTGCCGCTGTCCGGGGTCACCCACATGACGCCGCAGGAGCAGGTCGCGGAGAACCTGCTGCTGCTCCAGGTGGACTTCCTGAAGCGGTCCCTGGGGATGGCGGACGGAGCGGGGGCGGAGCGGGGCTGAGTCACCAGCCGGGCGGCGGCGGGTAGGGCGGGGCCGGGGGCGGCGTCCCGCCCGCCGGGTGGGGGGCGGGCGCGGCGGCGGGGGCGCCGCGCCCGGCGAGCAGGGCGAGGACGGCGGCTCCGGCGAGCAGTCCGAAGAAGGCGGTGAGGACGCTCAGCCGGTCCGTGGTGGGGAGGTCACCGAAGTGGCCGATGACTTCGTAGCGGGTGTCCCGCGCGACCTCGGCGAGGCCGCCGGCGGTGAGGAACACCCCGGCGAGCAGTCCGAAGGCCCGGGTGTGGCGGGCGCGGGCGAAGGCGGAGAAGGCGGCGGTGCCGTAGAGGGCGAGGAGGACCAGCGACAGCCAGCCGGGCGGGGGCGCGAGGGCCGCCTTGATGACGGTGCGTCCGCCGGTGAGGCGGTCGACGGTGATGTCCAGGTGGGATTCGGTGGCCCAGTACAGCTCCCACAGCACCACGACGAGCGCGGCGACGGCGAGGAGGACTCCGGCGGCGACGGCGGGGCCGGTGCGGGGTCGGGTGGGGCGTGGTTCGTACGGGGCCGCGCCCGAGCGGCGGCCGACGGCGGCGGTGACGACGAGGCCGGCGGCGAGGGCGAGCGCGAGGAGCGCGGTGACGAGGGCTCCGTTGCCGGGCGCCCAGAGTCCGGGCAGGCGCAGGGCGAGGGTGGCGGCGCCGGTCGCGGCGAGTGCGGAGGCCGCGTGGCGCGAGCGGAGCGCTGCGACGACGGTGGCGACGGAGACGAGGAGGAGCACCGGGTCGGTCAGGGAGGTGGCGGACCGTCCGCGGAGGAGGAAGTGGTGGTCCCCCGCCCAGTACCACGCGAGGTCGGAGGGTGAACCGAGCGCGGCAAGGTCCTTGAGGATCCACACGGCGGTGAGGAGGGTGAGCGCGGCGCAGAGCGCGGCGCCCGTGAGACGTGCCGGTCGTGTCACAGTCACGGTCCCGATACTCACGGTCGCCACTCGCCGAAACAAGCGGTTCCGCGGAACCCGGTGGTGCGGGCGGCCGGCCGGGAGCTCGTCGAGTCCCGGCCGGCCGACGGCACCCGCACGGCCGTACGTCACGCAGTCTGGCGTGTCCGTATATCGGATCCGATTCCGGCGGGTTGCCCGCGTGTTAAGGCGATTCGGGGTCCGCGGTGCCGGTCCCGGGGGGCTCCGGGGTGCCGTTCTCCGGGGGGACCACCTGCTTCTCCTCCGCGAAGTGGCAGGCCGAGTCGTGCTTCGCCGGACTGTCGGTGAGGCGGAAGACCGCCGGGACCGCGAGGAGCGGGACTTCCAGGGTGCAGCGTTCCTGGGCCTTCCAGCAGCGGGTGCGGAAGCGGCAGCCGGAGGGGATGTTCGCCGGGGAGGGGACGTCGCCGCTGAGGATGATGCGTTCGCGGTGGGCGCGCGCCTCGGGGTCGGGGACGGGGACGGCGGACAGCAGCGCCTGGGTGTAGGGGTGGGTCGGGTGGTCGTAGATCTGGGCGTCGCTGCCGATCTCGACGATCCGTCCGAGGTACATGACGCCGACCCGGTCGGAGATGTGCCGCACGATCGACAGGTCGTGGGCGATGAACACGTACGACAGGGAGAACTCGGACTGCAGCTGGTCCAGGAGGTTGACGACCTGGGCCTGGACGGAGACGTCGAGCGCGGAGACCGGCTCGTCGGCGACGATGATCTCGGGCTGGAGCGCGAGGCCGCGGGCGATGCCGATGCGCTGGCGCTGGCCGCCGGAGAACTGGTGCGGGTAGCGGTTGATGTACTCGGGGTTGAGGCCGACGACGTCCAGGAGGTCCTGGACCTTGGCGCGGCGGGAGCCCTTGGGGGCGACCTCGGGGTGGATCTCGTACGGCTCGCCGATGATGTCGCCGACGGTCATGCGCGGGTTGAGCGAGGTGTACGGGTCCTGGAACACCATCTGGATGTTGCGGCGGACGGCCTTCAGGGCGCGCGGCGAGAGGGTGGTGATGTCGTCGCCCTTGTAGCGGATGGTCCCGGACGTCGGCCGTTCCAGGTTGACCAGCATCTTGGCGACGGTGGACTTGCCGCAGCCGGACTCGCCGACGATGCCGAGGGTCTCGCCGGCGACGAGGTCGAAGTCGACGCCGTCGACGGCCTTGACGGCGCCGACCTGCTTCTTGAAGAGGATGCCCTGGGTGAGCGGGTAGTGCTTGTGCAGGTCCCGGACTTCGAGGATGGCCTCTGCCGAATCAGCCATGGAGGCACTCCTTCCAGAAGTGGCAGGCGCTCGCGCGCGGCACCGGGGACTCGGTCACGTCGTACAGCGGGGGCACGTCGGTCCGGCAGACGTCCTGGGCCATCGGACAGCGCGGGTTGAAGGCGCAGCCGGGCGGGATGTGCAGCAGGTTGGGCGGCAGGCCCTTGATCGCGTACAGCTCCTGGCCCTTCTGGTCCAGGCGCGGGATCGATTCGAGGAGGCCCTTGGTGTAGGGGTGGGCGGGGGCCTTGTAGATCTCGTGGACGGGGGCGCGTTCGACGATCCGGCCGGCGTACATCACGGCGATCTTGTCGGCGACGTCGGCGACGACGCCGAGGTCGTGGGTGATGAGGATGAGGCCCATGTTGAGTTCGCGCTGGAGCTCGGCGAGGAGGTCCATGACCTGGGCCTGGACGGTGACGTCGAGGGCGGTGGTGGGCTCGTCGGCGATGATCAGTTCGGGTTCGAGGGCGAGCGCCATC
This sequence comes from Streptomyces sp. P9-A4, assembly GCF_036634195.1. NCBI lineage: Bacteria > Bacillati > Actinomycetota > Actinomycetes > Kitasatosporales > Streptomycetaceae > Streptomyces > Streptomyces sp. P9-A4. The sequence goes on along the minus strand of NZ_JAZIFY010000001.1, from coordinate 4,936,756 downwards.
GCGATCATGATGCGCTGGCGCATGCCGCCGGAGAACTGGTGGGGGTACTGGCCGACGCGTTCCTTGGCGGCGGGGATGCGGACCCGGTCCATCAGCTCGACGGCCTTGGTCCTGGAGTCCTTCCGGGACATGCCCTTGTGGACCCGGAACATCTCGCCGAGCTGGTCGCCGACGCTGACGACGGGGTTGAGGGAGGACAGCGCGTCCTGGAAGACCATCGCCATCTTGGCGCCGCGGATCCTGCGCCGTTCCTCCTCCTTGAGCTTCAGGAGGTCCTGGCCCTGGAAGAGGATCTCGCCCTGGGTGATCTTTCCCGGGGGGATGTCGAGGATGCCCATGACGGCCTGGGCGGTGACGGACTTGCCGGAGCCGGACTCGCCGAGGACGGCGAGGGTCTCCCCCGCGTCGACGGAGTAGTCGACGCCGTTGACCGCCTTGGCGACCCCCTCCCGGGTGTGGAACTCCACGTGCAGGTCGCGCACTTCGAGCAGCATGGGTCCCTACCTCAGCTTGGGGTCGAGGGCGTCGCGGACGGCGTCGCCGAGCATGATGAAGGCGAGCACCGTGATGGCGAGCGCGCCGGAGGGCCAGAGCAGCATCTGCGGTGCGTTGCGCACGTAGGGGGCGGCCGAGGAGATGTCGATGCCCCAGGAGACGGTCGGGGGCTTGAGGCCGACGCCGAGGAAGGAGAGCGTGGCTTCGAGCGAGATGTACGTGCCGAGGGCGATCGTCGCGACCACGATGACGGGCGCGAGGGCGTTGGGCGCGATGTGGCGGAGCAGCATCCGGTTGTTGGAGGCCCCGAGCGCGCGGGCGGCCTGGACGTAGTCGTTCTGTTTGGCGGTGATGACGGAGCCGCGGGCGATGCGGGAGAGCTGCGGCCAGCCGAGGAGCACCATGAAGCCGATGACGGGCCAGACGCTGTTGCTGCTGACGACGGAGAGCAGGACGAGGCCGCCGAGGATGACGGGGATCGCGAAGAAGACGTCGGTGATGCGGGAGAGGAGGCCGTCCCAGGCGCCGCCGTAGAAGCCGGCGAGGCCGCCGAGGACGGAGCCGAGGAGGGTGACGCCGAGGGTGGCGAAGAGGCCGACCTGTACGGAGGCCCTGGCCCCGTAGACCGTGCGGGTGTAGACGTCGCAGCCCTGGCCGTTGAAGCCGAAGGGGTGGCCCGGCTGGGAGCCCTCCTGGGCCTTGGAGAGGTCGCAGTCGAGCGGGTTTCCGCTGGCGATGAGCTGCGGCCAGATGCTGATGATGACCAGGAAGACGATGATCAGGCCGGAGATGATGAAGATCGGGTTCCGGCGCAGGTCCTGCCAGGCGTCGGACCAGAGGGAGCGGGGCTTCTTGTCGGGGCCGGTGCCTTCGGGGCCGCCCGGGGTCTTCTCCAGGGTCTCGGCCTCGGCCATCCCGAGGTCGGCGGTGCCTCCGGCGCCGGTCGAATCGATGGCTCGCCCGTCGTCGAACGGCTCAGGCTGCTCAGGCATAGCGGATCCTCGGGTCAAGGACGGCGTACAGGAGGTCGACGAGCAGGTTCGCCACCAGGAAGACCAGGACGAGGACGGTCACGAAGCCGACGACGGTCTGGGTGTTCTGGCGGAGGATGCCCTGGTAGAGCTGGTAGCCGACACCGTGGATGTTGAAGATCCGCTCGGTGACGATGGCTCCGCCCATGAGTGCGCCGACGTCGGTGCCGATGAAGGTCACCACGGGGATGAGGCTGTTGCGCAGCAGGTGGTGGGTGATGACCCGGCGGCGGGGCAGGCCCTTGGCGGTCGCGGTACGGACGTAGTCGGCCCGTTTGTTCTCGGCGATCGAGGTCCGGGTGAGCCGGGTGACGTACGCGAGGGAGACGGAGGCGAGGACGAGTCCGGGCACGATCAGCTCGTTCAGCGGTGCTTCGGTGGAGACGGCCGGTTTGATCCAGCCCCACTTCACGCCGAGGAGGAGCTGCAGGATGAGGCCGGTGACGAAGGTCGGGACGGAGATGACGACCAGGGTCAGCAGCAGCACGGTGGTGTCGACGGGGCGGCCGCGCTTCAGGCCGGTGAGGACGCCGAGGCTGATGCCGATGACGATCTCGAAGAAGATGGCGACGAGGGTGAGGCGGATGGTGACCGGGAAGGCGCTGGCCATCAGCTCGGTGACCTCCTGGCCGTTGAAGGCCGTGCCGAAGTCGCCGGTGAAGACGTTGCCCATGTAGGTCAGGTATTGCTGCCAGACGGGCTTGTCGAGGCCGAACTCCTTCTCGAGCTGGGCCGCGGTCGCCGGGTCGCACTGGCGGTCGCCGCACAGTCCGGCGATGGGGTCGCCCATCACGTTCACCATCAGGAAGATCAGCAGCGTGGCGCCGAAGAAGACCGGAATCATCTGCAGCAGTCGCCGGATCACATAACGACCCATGAGGGGCTCCGGGGGTTGGCTCCGGTAGGGGTTCGCTCCGGGAGGGGTTCGCTCCGGGAGGGGTTCGCTCCGGGAGGGGCGCGAGGAAGGCGTACGGCCCGGCTGACGCGGGGGTCCCGCGGGCCGGGCCGTTCGCAGCCGACCTGTTACGGCGTCACTTGACCTTGATCTGGTCGTAGACCGGGACGCTGAAGGGGTTCAGGGACACGTTGGTCACGCGGTCCGAGTAGCCGGCGCTGCCGTTCTGGTACCAGAGCGGGATGGCTCCCATGTCGTCGCGGAGGACGCCCTCGGCCTGCTGGAAGAGGCCGACGGCCTTCGCGGTGTCGGGCTCGGCGTTGGCCTGGTCGACCAGCTTGTCGAACTGGGGGTTCGTCCACTTGCCGTCGTTGGACGAGGCGTTGGTGTAGTACAGCGGCTGCAGGAAGTTCTGGATGAGCGGGTAGTCCATCTGCCAGCCGGCCCGGAAGGGGCCGGTGAGCTTCTGCGAGGTGACCTGGTTGCGGTAGTCGGCGAAGGTGCCGACGGGGTTGCCGACGCAGGCCTTGTCGTTGCCGAGGGCGCGGTTGATGGAGTTGCAGACCGCGTCGACCCATTCCTTGTGGGAGCCGGTGTCGGCGTTGTACGAGATCTTCAGCGTGCCGCCGGGGATGCCGCCGCCCTCGGCGACGAGCTTCTTCGCCTGGGCCGCGTCGTACTTGCAGAAGTCGCCGCAGACGTCCTTGTAGCCGCCTTCCTCGCCGAGGACCGGGGAGGTCCAGTCGACGGCGGGGGTGCGGGTCTTCTGGAAGATCGTCTCGGTGATCTGGGGGCGGTTGATCGCCATGGACAGGCCCTGGCGGAGCTTCTCCTGTCCGGGCTTGTTCCAGGCCGGGTCGTAGAACGGGAACGCCAGGGTCTGGATGATGCCGGCGGGGACGTTGATGTACCGGTCGCCGAGGTCGGCGGAGACGTTCTTGAGCTGGGAGGCGGGGATGTCGTCGACGAGGTCGAGGTTGCCGGCCGTCAGGTCGGTGTAGGCGGTGTTGTTGTCGGTGTAGACCTTGAGGTTCACACCGCCGTTCTGGGCCTTGTCGGTGCCGGGGTAGCCGTCCCAGCGCTTGAGGGACATCTGCGAGCCCTTGGCGTACGAGTCGACCGTGTACGGGCCGTTGCCGACGGGCTTCGAGAGCCAGCCGGCGTGGTCGTCGTAGAAGGCCTGGGGAAGCGGTGAGAAGGCCGCGTAGCCCAGGGTGACGGGCCAGGTGGAGAACTTCTGGATGAGCTTGACCGTGAAGGTGCGGTCGCCGGTGACCTTGAGGCCGGACATGGTCTCGGCCGTCGGTTCGCCCTTGTCGGGGTGGACCTTGTCGTAGCCCTCGATCTGCCCGAAGAAGTAGGCGTTCTTCTGGTTGTTCTTCAGGTGGGCGCCGTAGTTCCAGGCGTCGACGAAGGACTTGGCGGTGACCTTCTCGCCGTTGGAGAAGGTCCAGCCGTCCTTGACCGTGATCGCGAAGTTCGTCGAGTCGGTGGTGTCGATCTTCTCGGCGAGCATGTCCTTGGCCTCGCCGGTCTTCGGGTCGTACTGCTTGAGACCCCGGAAGATCATGGACAGCACCTTGCCGCCCTGCACCTCGTTGGTGTTGGCGGGCTCCAGGGGGTTCTGCGGATCGCCCCACGAGGAACTCACGATGCCGTCGGCACCTCCGCCGCCGCCGCTGTCGCCGCCACCGCAGGCGGTCGCCGCGAGGGCGACGGCGGTGGCCAGAGCGGCCCACTTGGCGTGCGTGGCTCCGCGCATGGAGTGCCTCCCGTGTTTCTTGCCGAGACTTATGCCCCCATATCACCCCAAGCCTGACGGGGTCGCATCTCGGCGGCGCCTGTACGGGGGCCCGCTACCCGACGGTCCGTCACGGCTGCACGGCACCCACCGGCGAGCACTCCTGCTCGTGGAAGCGCGGGATCTTCCCGCAGATCGTCACCTCCTGCCAGGGGCGGTCCGCCGCGACGGCGAGCATCCGGGTGTAGGTGTCGCGCTCGACCCGGATCTCCGAGCTCAGCTCGTGGCCGCCCTTGTCCTTGATCGTGACGGAGTCACCGATGGTCCCGCCCTCGATGCGGCCCCACACGGCCTGGCAGGCGGCGCTGTAGCGCAGCTCGATCTGCATGCCGCGCAGCCAGGTCTGCCGCACGGTGGTGGCGTCCCACTGACAGTCCATGGCCTGCGGCTCCCTGCGCAGGCAGGTGTCACTCGAACAGCCGACCTTGATGGTCCCGGCGGCCGGGACGCTCTTGGCGCCCTTCTTCCCGTCGGCGGTGGCGGACGTGGAGGGCCCGGCGGCCGTCCCGACCGGGTCGTTCCCGGGGGCGAGGACGAGGACGCTGATCACGGCGCCGAGGAGGGCCCCGAGGGTCACATAGCCGAGGGCCCGCGCGGCGGGCAGCCACGCGGCCGCCCTGCGGCGCCAGGGACCGGGCTCCGGCGGTACGGCCGGCCGCTTCGCCCGCAGGGTCGCCTTCAGGGCCGCCCACCGGGAGGGCCGCGGCTCGGCGGGGTCCGGGGCGGTGGGTACGGGGGCCGGGGCGGCGGCCTCGGTGGTGGTGGTCGTACTGGTGGCGACCGCGGCGGCCGGAGCCGGTGCGGCGCTCTGCGCGGGCGCCGCCTTCGGCGCGGGCCCGGCCGTCTGCGCGCGTCCGGCCGTCTGCGGGCCGGCCGTCTGCGCGGACCCCGGGCCGTCGGCGAGGGCCGCGGCGCGTTCGCTCGCGAGGACCTCGTCGAGGAGCGCGATCAGCGGCTCCTTCTCCTCCCCCGCCGCCGCCGCGAGCTGCTCGACGGCGACCCTGCTCGGCACCTGCTTGCCGTTGAGGAACCGCTCCCAGGAGGAGCGGCTGTAGTGGGTCCGGTCGGCCAGCCTGCCGTAACTGAGCCCGGATCTCTCCTTCATGGCGCGCATCCGGGCGGCCAGCCGGTCATGGGCCCCGCCCGATGCCCCGGAGCCGTATCCCCCCTCATCGAACACGCGAACTCTCCCCGTTCTGCTGATCGAACAGCTGCATGAACGGGGAGAGTACCGCGCCGATACGGCATTTCAGGAGTGGCTTGATCGGCGCGGCGCCCGGCCTGATCGGATACCGGTCGGGCGCCGTCCGGCCGGTGGATCAGTTGAGGAAGGTCACGTCCCAGTGGCTGCCCTCGTTGGCGTAGACGTTGCCCGAAGGAGCGGTGTAGAGGGAGGCGCCGTCACCGCGCTTGCCCGAGTAGGGGAAGGTGCCCGTCACGTAGTTGGTGAGGCAGCTGGTCATCGCGAAGTCCAGCTTGTAGCCGTTCCAGTGGCTGTAGGTGCCGCTGGCGTGGCCCGTCTCCGTACCACCGGTGATGGTCATCTGGCAGCCGCTCGCCCCGCGCAGGGTGACGGCGCCGTCGGCGGAGGCCACTCGCAGTCCGTCGAAGGACGTGCAGGCGGTGCTGTTGCGGTCGGAGCAGCCGCCCGAGGAGCTCCAGCTGATGCCGGCCGCGGAGAACTTGACAGTCGCCTGGGAGTGGGTCAGCAGGCCGCTGTTGCCGCCGCTGCCGCCGGAGGAGCCGGTGACCAGGGCGCGCCAGGTGTCCGGGCCGACGATGCCGTCCGCGTCGAGGCCGTGGGAGGACTGGAAGGAGCGGACCTTGGAGTCGGTGCCGTCACCGAACGCGCCGTCGACGGCGAGCCCCGCCCCGTACCGGTTGAGCTGCGTCTGGGCGGCCTTCACCCCGGCGTTGTTGTCGCCCTTGCGGACGGTGACGACCAGTCGGGACCAGGTGTCCGCGCCGACGACGCCGTCGGCGGACAGGCCGCTGGCGTTCTGGAAGCTGCGGACCTTGGCCTCGGTGCCGTCACCGAACGCGCCGTCGGCGGTGGTGGCGTAGCCGCGGGCGGTCAGCAGGTGCTGGACGGTGGTCACCTGGACGCCGGAGTTGCCGTTCTTGACCAGCGGCCAGTCGGCGGCGAAGGCGGGGGCGGCCTGGAGCACTCCGGCCACCAGGGCGGCGACGAGGGCGGCGAGCAGCGCGGCGGCGAGACCGGGCAGTCTTCTCGCGAGTGTCATGGGTGAATCCTCGAACTCTCTGGTCAGCACTGGTAGTTCGCGTCCGGGTGGACCGGCTCGCAGTAGCGGATGTGGAGGTGGTTGTCGTGGTTGGGGTACTGGACGGTCAGCCCCTCCGCGATCAGCTGCGGATCGTTGAAGAAGACGAGCTTCACGTGGCCGGGCGCCGCCGCGCGCAGGGCCTTGACCAGCTCGCGGGTGGCGCCCCGGTCGTAGGCGGCGGACTCCCAGGTGATGCGGGAGCCGGTGCACTGCGCCGAGTCGGTGCGCACGGGCCAGAAGTCGACGTCCATGCCCACCTGGTGGGTGGCGTGGCCGTAGATGGAGCCGCCGTGCTCGAAGGCGATGTCGCCGACGGGGAGCTTGCCCCGGCCGAGGGCGGCGAAGGTGCGGGCGCCGGCCTCCAGCTGGCCGATGGCGGCACCGGTGCCCCAGTCGGCGGAGGTGTTGCCGTCCGGGCTCTGGTTGCAGAGGGTGCCGGCGTTGTAGTCGGCGTACTCGTAGTGCCAGAGCAGGTTGGTCCAGGTGTCCGGGCCGACGACGCCGTCCGCGCCGAGGCCGGCGTGGCTCTGGAAGGTACGGACGGCCGAGGCGGTACCGGCGCCGAAGGCACCGTCGACGGTGAGGCCCGCGCCGCGCTTGGCGTTCAGCAGGTGCTGGACGGCCTTCACGGCCTCGCCCTGGCTGCCCTCCCGGACGGTCGGTGTCAGCGCCCGCCAGGTGTTGGGGCCGACGATGCCGTCGGAGCCGAGGCCGTGGGAGGACTGGAAGGAACGGACGGCGGTGTCGGTGCCGGCGCCGAAGACGCCGTCGGCGGTGAGCTGCGCGCCCTGCCCGTTGAGCAGGTACTGCAGGGCGGCGACGTCCGAGCCCCGGTTGCCCTTGCTCTGGGTGGGGACGAACGCGCCCGAGAAGGCGTGCGCGGGCGTGCCCAGGCCGATGAGCACGAGCAGTGCGGCGAGGGCCGCGAGGGCCGCGAGGGGGGCCGCCCCGAGGACGGGGCGGAGCGACCGGGTGGTCGGCGACATGGCGGAGTGCTTCTCCTTGTGGGGTGGAGGTGGGGCGGGGGCCTGGAGGTCAGGCGAGGAGGCGGCTGAAGGTGCGCGCGTCGGCCAGGCCGTCCGCGGGCAGCCCGGCGCCGTTCTGGAAGGTGGTGACCGAGGCCTGGGTGCCGGGGCCGAAGGCGCCGTCCGGGTCGGTCGGGATGCCCTTGGCCGTCAGCAGCACCTGGACAGCCTTGACGGCCTCGCCGGAGTCGCCCTGCCGTACGGGCACGACGAGTTGGTGCCAGGTCTGGTTGCCGGCGTAGCCGTCGGAGGTCGCCGTCATGAGCGTCTGGAAGTCCCGTACGGCCTTCTCGGTGCCCGGCCCGAAGCTGCCGTCCACGGTGATGGTGGCACCGCGCCGGACGAGCAGGTGCTGGAGCGCGCGGACCCGGTCGCCCGCGTCGCCGTTGTGCAGCAGCGGCCAGACGGGCGCCGTCGGGTCCCCGCCGATGCGGGCGGCCACGGCCTGGCGCAGCTGCGGGAGCATCGCGTACAGGCGGTCGCCGGGGCACTGGGTGGCGTTGAAGTCCCGGTGCCCGTAGATCTGGTAGGCGCGCAGCCCGTACTGGCGGCAGATGTGCGCGCACAGCTCGACCAGCGTCGCGTACTGCTCGCTCCGCGGGTCGACGGTCGTGTAGGTGCCCTCGTTCTCGATACCGATGGCGACGGTGTTCTGTCCGACGCAGTGCGCCGACTCCACGGTCTGGGTGCCGCCCTGGAGCGCGGCCAGGCTGCTGTGCCGGCCCTCCATGACGTAGGCGCCCCGGGAGACGGTGAAGTGCTGGCCGGTGTCGCTCCACTGACGGTCGTCCATCGCCCAGTTCTGCATGGAGCGGGCGAGCTGGAACGCCTGGGACTGCGAGTAGTCGGTCACGTTGGCCGTGGCCGTGTGGTGCACGATGATCTTCTGCGGCGGGGTCGGGAGGACCCGCACGGGGCTGCTCGCCGGGCGGGCGCCCCACGCGGTGGTGTCCGCGATGGCCGGCACGCCCGCGGCGTGGGCCCGGCCGGGCGCCCACAGGGGCAGCACGGCCGCGGCGCCGAGCGCGAGCCCGCCGGTGAGGAAGGCGCGGCGGCGGGGGTTCGGTACGGTTTCCGGGCTCATGAGGGTGTGGTCCTCCGCTCAGTAACTGCCGGTGCAGTGGGTCTGGAGGGTCTCCAGGGCGCGCGTCTCGCACGCCTTGGCGTAGATGTCCTTGTCGTTGACCATGGCCGTGTAGACGGTTCCGTAACCGCCGTAGTAGGCGCTCCGGGACACGCCCTGGGAGTTGTGGACACTGATCACGGTGTCGGCGGAGGCGCCGGAGGACTTACGGGCCCAGGCGGCGCGGCAGGTAGGGCTGTAGCGGAGTTCCACGCCCCAGTCGGCGGTCAGCACCGTGCGGGCGTCGTTCTGGCAGATCGTGGCGGCCGGGTCGAGACCCTCGCAGGAGGCCGCGTAGCAGGTGGTGGCCGCCGAGGCGGGGGCGGACGCGAAGAGCAGTCCGGAAGCGGTGAGCGCGAGCGCCGAACCGACTGTCGCGAGCTTGCGGGTGAGCGGGTTCACTGGGGGACTCCTTCTAGTACCACGACGAGCACTGCTGCCCGAATCCCATGACGTAGCCGCAGGACCGGGCGATGATCCCCTTGTCGTCGATCATCGCGGTCCACACGGTGCCGTTGCCGGAGTGGTAAGCGGACTGGCTCAGGCCGGTGTTGCTCTCCACCCAGATCGTCATCGCGGTGTCGGCGCCGGTGCGCGCCCAGGCGGCCCGGCAGGTGGGGCTGTAGCGCAGCTCGACGCCGAGGCCGGTGGTGGCGACGGTGCGGGCGTCGTTCTGGCAGACGGTCGTGCTCGGGTCCTTGCCGGTGCAGTCGGACCCGTAGCAGGACGTCGCGGCGGACGCCGGGGAGGAGGCGAGGAGCAGTCCGGACGCGGCGAGTGCGAGAGCCGAGCCGGCGGTGGCGAGCTTGCGGGTGAGTGTGTTCACGCGGGTGCCTCTCGTGTGTGGGGGCTCGGCCCAGGGCCTGTCGTCAAACTCCCGTCGTCGCCCGAAGGGCGGCCCCGCGGCGTCTGGTGCGTGCTCTCGGCGTGCCGGGCGGAAGCCCTCGTACTGGACGTACTCGGGCTTTCGCCCGGTGCGGCGAGAGCGCGTGCCAGGCGTCGCGGGGCAGGCGGGAGTGTGACGACAGGCCCCAGGGCCTGGCGGGAGTTCGACGACAGGTCCTAGTACCAGTCGGAGCAGCCCCATTCGTTGCTGGGGAGGCGACCGCAGGCCCGCGCCTGGAGGTTCGCGTCGTTGATCATCTGCGTCCAGACGGTGGCCCCGTTGCCGTAGTAGGGCGTCGTGTACTTCGCGGTCGAGTCCCGGCGCTCGACGGACACGGTGAAGGAGAACTCCGCGCCCCGGGAGTAACGCGCCCAGGCGGCACGGCAGGTGGGGCTGTAGCGCAGCTCCACTCCGGGGAAGTAGTTGTCCCTGACAGTGGTCGCGTCGTTCTGGCAGATCGTCGTGGCCGGGTCCAGGCCCGAGCAGGTGGACGCGTAGCAGGACGTCGCTGCCGAGGCCGGCGAGGAGGCGAGGAGGAGGCTCGACGCGGCCATCGCGAGGGCCGAGCCGGCGGTGGCGAGCTTGCGGCTGAGTGCGTTCACGGGAAGGTCTCCTTGGGGGAACTCGTACCGGGTCGCCGCGCGGACCCCTGCGGGCGTCGGCCGGGGACGACGGCCCTGCGGGAGGGCGCGGGAGGGCGCGGGACGGGTCACCACCAGAGGGTCCAGGAGGCCATGGTGTAGTCGGAGCGACGGTCGCAGGCGTACGCCATGATGTCCTTGTCGTCGACCATCCGGGTCCAGACGGTGCCGCCCGAGCCGCCGGGCTGAATGCTCTGCATCTCACGGCGCTCGTTCTCGACCTGGTAGTAGTGCCCCGCGACCGCGTTCTGCTTGCGTGCCCAGGCGGCACGACAGGTGGGGCTGTAGCGCAGCTCGACGCCGGTCTCGCTGGTGAGGACGGTCCTCGCGTCGTTCTGGCAGATCGAGGTCGCCGGGTCGAGCCCGTAGCAGCTGGTCGAGTAGCAGGACGTCGCGGCCGAGGCCGGCGAGGAGGCGAGCAGGAGGCTCGACCCGGCCAGTGCGAGGGCCGAACCGACGGTGGCGAGCTTGCGGGTGAATGCGTTCACGGCGATCCCTTGTCCTGAAGTGACGGGCAGCGGCGGCCCGGTGGGCCGCGCTCCTCGTGGTCGAGGGCGGCGGCCCGGCGGGCTGCGGCTCGGCACACGCTGCCAGTCCCGCCCGCCGTCCCGGCCGTCCCGGCGGACCGCGACCGTCCCGCGGGAGGGGCCGGCGGGGCGGGGCGGACACGACGGCCGAGGCGGGGGCGCGGACGAGGGGTGACATCCCGTCGGGCGCACGGGACGGTGCGGGGGACGCGGGACGGGAACGGGACGGCGGTAGGGGTGTCCCGTGGGACGTCCCGGGGGGGCGCTTCCCGGAGGGAGGGCGTCCCGGGGGCGGGGTGAGGGTCCCGTCGGCCATGCGAAAGGCCCCCGGTCACCCTTGCGGGTGGCGGGGGCCTTTCGGTCACTGCGGGTCGGTGCGTCAGTGCACCGGGACGACCTGCTTCTCCTCGGCGAAGTGGCACGCCGAGAGGTGCGCGGCCGGGGTCTCCTGACCCTGGAAGCGCTCCGGGATCGCGAGCAGCGGCGTCTCCTGCGAGCAGCGCTCCTGCGCCTTCCAGCAGCGGGTGCGGAAGCTGCAGCCCGACGGCGGGTTCGCCGGCGAGGGGACGTCACCGGTGAGGATGATCCGCTCGCGGTGCGCGCGGGCCTCCGGGTCCGGCACCGGCACCGCGGACAGCAGCGCCTGGGTGTACGGGTGCGTCGGGTGCTCGTAGATCTGCTCGTCCGTACCGATCTCGGCCATCTTGCCGAGGTACATGACGCCGACGCGGTCCGAGATGTGCCGGACGATCGACAGGTCGTGCGCGATGAAGAGGTAGGAGAGGTTGAACTCCTCCTGCAGCTTCCCCATCAGGTTGATGACCTGCGCCTGGACGGACACGTCCAGGGCCGACACCGGCTCGTCGCAGATGATGATCTCCGGGTTGAGCGCGAGGCCTCGGGCGATGCCGATGCGCTGGCGCTGACCGCCGGAGAACTGGTGCGGGTACCGGTTGATGTACTCCGGGTTCAGACCGACGACGTCGAGCAGCTCCTGCACCTTGCGGCGCCGGTCGCCCTTCGGGGCCACCTCGGGGTGGATGTCGAAGGTCTCGCCGATGATGTCGCCGACCGTCATACGCGGGTTGAGCGAGGTGTACGGGTCCTGGAACACCATCTGGATGTTGCGGCGGACGGCCTTCAGGGCGCGCCCGGACAGCTTGGTGATGTCCTGGCCCTTGTAGAAGACCTCGCCCGCGGTGGCGCGCTCCAGGTTCATCAGGAGCTTGGCGACGGTGGACTTGCCACAGCCGGACTCGCCCACGATGCCGAGGGTCTCGCCCTGGTAGAGGTCGAAGGAGACCCCGTCCACGGCCTTGACCGCGCCGACCTGCTTCTTGAACAGGATGCCCTGCGTCAGCGGGAAGTGCTTCTTCAGACCGCGCACCTGGAGGATCGGTTCGCCGCGGCCCGCGGGGGCCTCGACGGCGGCCACGGCCTCGTCGTTCTTGCTGAGGTCAGCCATGGATCGTCTCCTTCCAGAAGTGGCAGGCGCTCTTACGGCCCGGGAGATCCGCGCCGTCCTGCTCGGTGACCGGCACCAGGGCCGGGATCTCCGTGCGGCAGATGTCGTCGGCCTTGGGGCAGCGCGGGTTGAAGGCGCAGCCGGTGGGCACCTTGAGCAGGTTGGGCGGCAGGCCCTTGATCGCGTAGAGCTCCTGGCCCTTCTGGTCCAGGCGCGGGATCGACTCCAGGAGTCCCTTGGTGTAGGGGTGGGCCGGGCGCTTGTACAGCTCGTGGACCGGGGCCTGCTCGACGATGCGGCCGGCGTACATCACGGCGATCTTGTCCGCGACGTCGGCGACGACGCCGAGGTCGTGGGTGATCAGGATCAGACCCATGTTGTACTCGCGCTGGAGCTCCGCGAGGAGGTCCATGACCTGGGCCTGGACGGTCACGTCGAGAGCCGTGGTGGGCTCGTCGGCGATGATCAGGTCCGGCTCCAGGGCGAGCGCCATGGCGATCATGATGCGCTGGCGCATACCGCCGGAGAACTGGTGGGGGTAGTCGGAGACCCGCGCCTTGGCGGCGGGGATCTTGACCTTGTCCATCAGCTCGATGGCCTTGACCTTGGCGTCCTTCTTGGACATGCCGTGGTGCACCCGGAACATCTCGCCGAGCTGGTAGCCGACGCTGAGGACCGGGTTGAGGGAGGACAGCGCGTCCTGGAAGATCATGGCGATCTTCCGGCCGCGGATCTTCCGCCGCTCCTCCTCGGACATCTTCAGCATGTCCTCGCCGCGGAACAGGATCTCGCCCTGCGGGATCTTGCCGGGCGGCATGTCGAGGATGCCCATGACGGCCTGGGCGGTGACGGACTTGCCGGAGCCGGACTCGCCGAGGACGGCGAGGGTCTCGCCGGCGTCCACCGAGTAGTTGACGCCGTTGACCGCCTTGGCCACACCGTCACGGGTGTGGAACTCCACGTGCAGGTCGCGGACTTCGAGCAGCGGACCGGTGTGGTCGGCTCCGTCGCGGGGCGCGGGGACGGCCGCGGTCTTGTCGATGATGCTCATCTTTTACGCCCTCCTCAGCGCAGCTTGGGGTCGAGGGCGTTGCGGACGGCTTCGCCGAGCATGATGAACGCCAGAACGGTGAGGCTCAGCATGATCGAGGGCCAGAGCAGGACGTGCGGGGCCACTCGGATCTGGGCGACACCGGCGGAGATGTCGACACCCCACGAGACGGTCGGGGCGGCGAGGCCCAGACCGAGGAACGACAGGGTGGCCTCGGCCGAGATGTAACCGCCGAGCGCGATGGTCGCGACGACGATGACGGGGGCCATGGCGTTCGGCAGGATGTGCCGGAAGAGGATCCGGGTCGTGCCGGCGCCGAGGGCCTTGGCCGCGTGGACGTAGTCGGCCTGCTTGACCGTGATCACGGCACCGCGCATGACGCGGGTGATCTGGGTCCAGCCGAGGAACGCGAGGGCGAAGACGACGACCCAGACGGTCCGCTCGACGAACGACTGCAGGACGACCATGGCGCCGAGCAGGAACGGGATGCCGAAGAAGACGTCGGTGATCCGGGAGAGGAGCGCGTCGACCCAGCCCCCGAAGTAGCCCGAGATCATGCCCATGATGCCGCCGACGACCGTGACGATCGCGGTGACCGCGACGCCGACGATGATCGAGGCGCGGGTGCCGTGGATGAGGCGGGCGTAGACGGAGCGGCCCTGCTGGTCGTAGCCCAGCCACTCGGGCGAACCGACGTTGCCCAGCTCGGGCTTGCTCAGGAAGTGGTGGACCAGGTCACCGGCGGTCGGGGACGCGCTGGTGAAGAGGGTCGGCCACACCGAGATCAGCAGCAGCAGCGCGATCAGCGCCGACGAGATGATGAAGTACGGGTTGCGGCGCAGGTCGGCCCAGGCGTCGCCCCAGAGGCTGCGGGCCTTCTCCGCCTTCGCGGCCGGGGCCGCGTCCACGGAGGGCGGGGCGATGGCGTCCTCGACTGCCGCGGCAGCGGTCTTGGTCACGTCAGGCATACCGGATCCTCGGGTCCAGGACCGCGTACAGCAGGTCGATGAGCAGGCTGGTGACGAGGTAGACGATCACCAGGACGGTGACGAGGCCCACCAGGGTCGTACCTTCACGCCGGGAGATCGACTCGGCGATGACGCCGCCGATGCCCTTGATGTTGAAGATCGCCTCGGTGACGACCGCGCCGCCCATCAGGGCGCCGATGTCGGTGCCGAGGAAGGTGACCACGGGGATCATCGAGTTGCGCATCAGGTGGACGCCGATGACCCGGCGTCGCGGCAGGCCCTTGGCGACGGCCGTGCGCATGTAGTCGGCGCGCAGGTTCTCCGCCATGGAGGTACGGGTGAGCCGTGCCACATAGGCGAGGGAGAGGCCGCCGAGCACAATGGCCGGAGCGAGCATCTCGCTCAGCTGCGGCTCGGTGCTGACGTTCGGCGCGATCCACTCCAGGTTGAACGCGAACACCATCTTGATGATGTAGCCCAGGACGAAGACCGGGATCGAGATGATCAGCAGGGTGAAGATCAGGATCACGTTGTCGGCCAGACGGCCGGCGCGCAGACCACCGATGACGCCCAGACCGATGCCGAAGATCAGCTCGATGGCGAACGCCAGGGCGGCGAGCTGGAGGGTGATGGGGAACGCGTCGCCCAGCACCTCGGTGACCGGCCGTCCGTTACGGATCTGGGTACCGAAGTCCAGGTGCAGGATCATGTCCCGCATATAGAAGAAGTACTGCTGCCATGCAGGCTTGTCGAGACCCAGCTCATGGCGCTTCGCGGCGAGTGTCGCCGGGTCGGCGCCCTTGTCGCCGAACATCGCCAGCACGGGGTCGCCGGGCAGGGCGTGCACCATGGCAAAGATCAGCAGGGTCGTCCCGAGGAAAACCGGGATCATCTGGAGCAGTCGTCGTGCGACATAACGCCCCATCATGCCTCCGTTGAGATGTGACAGCGGCAACCGACGGGCCCTCCCTCGACAGCGGTACCCGTTTCCGGGTACGGCTATGTCGTGGAAGGGCCCCCCAGCCACTGCGTAAGGCACCGACACGGGACTGACGATCTGTCGATCCGTCAGTCCCGTGACGGCGTGCGGACTACGCTTGGGTGATTACTTCTTGACCTCGACGCCGGTCAGGATCGGGTCGCCGTCCTGGCCGTACGCCACGCCCGAAACCTTCTCGGAGAAGCCCGCGTTGACCTTGTAGTACCAGAGCGGGATGGACGGCATGTAGTTGATCAGGTCCTTCTCGATCGCCTGGTACGCCTTGACGGACTCGTCAAGGGTCGCGGCGGAGTCGGCCTTCGCGATCTTGGCGTCCAGCTCCTTGTTGGAGAAGTCGCCCTGGTTGCCGCCCGCGCCCGTACGGAACAGGTCCGAGATGAAGTTGGCGTTCACCGGGTAGTCGAGCACCCAGCCGGAGCGGTAGAGCGACTTGACCTGCTTCGTCTTACGAGCGGTCAGGTCGGCCTGGAAGTCCGGCTTGCCGTCGCCGACGCACTGGACGCCGGTGGACTGCTGGATGGAGTTGCAGACAGCGTCCACCCACTCCTTGTGTCCGCCGTCGGCGTTGTACTGGATGGAGATCTTGTTGTTCGGAACGCCACCGCCGGCCTTGATCAGGTCCTTGGCCTTGGCGGGGTCGAACTTGGTGACGCCGGCGCCACCGTCCTCCTGGAAGCCCAGGACGCCCTTCGCGACCCAGCCGGTCGCGGGCTCACGCGTGCCGTTCAGCACCGTCTTGGTGATGGTGGCACGGTCGATCGCCATGGACAGACCCTGGATGACGCGCGGGTCGATCTGCTTCGGCTTCTTCCACTGGTCGGCGTAGAAGGCGACGGCGATGGTCTGGACGGCGGAGTACGGCTGGTCCACGGCGCGGTCGCCGAGGTCCTGGCGGTAGACCGGGAGGTCCTTCGGCGCGATCTGACGCAGGACGTCGACGTTGCCCGACTTCAGGTCCTCGTACGCGGCCTCGAGGGTGGTGTAGTTCTTGAAGACCACACCGCCGTTCTTCGCCTTGTTCGGGCCCTTGTAGCCGTCGAAGCGCGTGACCTCGATCTTCTTCTTGTGGTCCCAGCTCTTGAACTTGTAGGGACCGTTGCCGACCGGCTTCTGGCCGCCGGCGACCGGGTCCTTGTAGAAGGACTCCGGGAGCGGCGCGAAGACGATGTAGGCCAGCTTGTGCGCGAAGTACGGAACGGCCTTCGAGAGCTCGACCTTGAAGGTGGTCTCGTCGACGACCTTCAGACCCTCGAGCTTGTCGGCGGTCTGCTTGGCGCCCTCGGCGTCCGGGTGGACCTTGTCGTAGCCCTTGATGTCCGCGAACCAGGACGCGAGGCCCTGGGCGTTCTTCAGGCTGGCGTTCCAGTTCCACGCGTCCACGAAGGACTTGGAGGTCACCGGGGTGCCGTCGTGGAAGGTCCAGCCCGGCTTGAGCTTGACCGTCCAGGTCTTCGAGTCCGTCGTGGTGACCGACTCGGCGTTGATCATCGACAGCGAGCCGTCGGCCTTGTAGTCGACCAGGGTCGAGAACAGGCCGGACATCACGGCGGAGCCGTTGGACTCCATCGTGTCGCCGGTGAGCAGGGGCTTCTCAGGCTCGCCCAGCTCGATGGAGAAGATTCCGTTCGGGTCAACAGCGCCCTTGGCGTCACTGCCGCCGTCGCTCTTACCCCCGCCACAGGCGGTCGCAGCAAGGGCAACGATGATCGCGCCCGTTACCCACTTGGCGCTCTTGGCACCGCGCATGGGTTCCTCCTCATGAGTCCACTTTGTCACTACAAGAAGGGCACTCCGAGTTTCGCCGACACCCCTGACGGCTTTGCACTCAAGTACCCCGAGTGTGCTCGTGAGTCGGCACTCCCCACAGTGCGTGACCCATTGACCCGAGCTCAATGGAGCCAACTATTAAGTACGTCCGGGCTGTAAACCACACTTAAGTGGTCTCGTTTTGACAACATCACTACACGTCCGGATACCGAAATCCGGACAAACTGAGCACAGACAGACACCCCCGAAACGGACCGTTAACACACGTACCGGAGAGCGATGGCCGCTATGCGGACACCGGGCCTCTGAAATGAAGTTGACGGAAGTTGACGAAAAGCCCGGACCCCCACAGTGCTGTGGGGGTCCGGGCTCGGGTGCTGACGTGCCGTCAGCCAAGAGCGGCGTAGATCACACAGGACCGTGATCTACCCCGCCGCCACCGGCCGCATGCGGCCGGACTCGGCTCAGTTGTTCTTGGCGCGCGAGGACGCGCGGCCACGCGCGTTCTGGTCCAGGATGACCTTGCGGATGCGCACGGCCTCCGGGGTGACCTCGACGCACTCGTCGTCGCGGCAGAACTCCAGGGACTGCTCCAGGGAGAGCTTCCGCGGCGGGACGATCGCCTCGAAGGAGTCGGCGGAGGCGGAGCGCATGTTGGTGAGCTTCTTCTCCTTGGTGATGTTCACGTCCATGTCGTCGGAGCGCGAGTTCTCGCCGACGATCATGCCCTCGTACACCTCGGTGCCGGGGTCGGTGAACAGGACACCGCGCTCCTGGAGGTTCGTCATCGCGAAGGCGGTGACGGCGCCCGCGCGGTCGGCGACCAGCGAACCGTTGTTACGGGTCGTCAGCGTGCCGAACCACGGCTCGTGGCCCTCGTGGATCGAGTGGGCGATGCCCGTACCGCGGGTGTTGGTCAGGAACTCCGTACGGAAGCCGATGAGGCCACGGGACGGAACGACGAACTCCATGCGGACCCAGCCGGAGCCGTGGTTCGACATGTTGTCCATGCGGCCCTTGCGGATACCCATGAGCTGCGTGACCGCGCCCATGTGCTCCTCGGGGACGTCGACCGTGAGGCGCTCGACGGGCTCGTGCGTCTTGCCGTCGACCTCCTTGGTGACGACCTGGGGCTTGCCGATGGTCAGCTCGAAGCCCTCGCGGCGCATCTGCTCGACCAGGATGGCGAGCGCGAGCTCACCGCGGCCCTGGACCTCCCAGGCGTCCGGACGCTCGGTGTCGAGCACGCGGAGCGAGACGTTACCGATCAGCTCGCGGTCCAGACGGTCCTTGACCTGGCGGGCGGTGACCTTGCGCTGCTTGACCGCGGACTTGGCCTCCGCGCCCTTGCCGGTGCCACCGCGGCCGACGAGCGGCGAGGTGTTGGTGCCGATGGTCATGGAGATGGCCGGCTGGTCGACCGTGATCAGCGGCAGCGCGATCGGGTTCTCCGGGTCGGCCAGGGTCTCGCCGATCATGATGTCGGGGATACCGGCGACGGCGCAGATGTCACCGGGGCCGGCGACCTCGGCGGGCTTGCGGGTGAGCGCCTCGGTCATCATCAGCTCGGTGATGCGGACGTTGGCGATGGTGCCGTCCGTCTTGATCCACGCGACCGTCTGGCCCTTGCGCAGCTCGCCCTGCTCGACGCGGAGCAGCGCGATGCGGCCGAGGAAGTTGTCGGCGTCCAGGTTGGTGACGTGCGCCTGGAGCGGCGCCTCCTCGTCGTACGACGGGGCCGGGACGTGCTCCAGGATGGTGGAGAAGAACGGCTCCAGGCTGTCGCTGTCGCTGGGAACCGTGCCGTTCTCCGGCTTGGTCAGCGAGGCGATGCCGTCACGGCCACAGGCGTAGACGATCGGGAACTCGATCTGGTCCTCGTCCGCGTCCAGGTCCAGGAACAGGTCGTAGGTCTCGTTGACGACCTCGTCGATCCGGGAGTCCGGGCGGTCCGTCTTGTTGATGCAGAGGATGACGGGCAGGCGCTGCTGGAGCGCCTTGCGCAGCACGAAGCGGGTCTGCGGGAGCGGACCCTCGGAGGCGTCCACGAGCAGGACGACCGCGTCCACCATCGAAAGGCCGCGCTCGACCTCGCCGCCGAAGTCGGCGTGGCCGGGGGTGTCGATGATGTTGATCGTGATCGGGGCCCCGCCGTCCTTGGGGTGATACTTCACCGCCGTGTTCTTGGCGAGGATCGTGATGCCCTTCTCACGCTCCAGGTCGTTCGAGTCCATCATGCGGTCGTCGAGCTGCTGGTGGGCGGCGAAGGCACCGGCCTGCTTGAGCATGGCGTCGACGATGGTCGTCTTGCCATGGTCGACGTGGGCGACGATGGCGACGTTACGGATGTCGTGGCGCGTGGGCATGGGTGCTTGCGCTTCTCTCGGATCGTGGGATGCGGCGTCAGTTCCTCGTACGCCCACCGGGCGGACGCGCCACGGCTATGTCCTATGGTACGGGGCTGCCGCGCAAGGGGCTTCCCCGGTCAAGATCCGAGAGGTCTGGTGCGGTGCCGCAAGGGTGTGGGGGGCTTGGTGCGACCGGGTCAAGGGGCCGACGCGATCCTGCCCGCCGGGGTTACCGGCGGGCAAGGATTTTGAGCTGCTTCTGAGGTTGTGACCTGTGGTTTCAGAGGTTTCAGCGATTTCGTTCGGCGCCCTTGGAGGATTCGGGCTTCTTGAAGCCGATGTCCTGGTAGCGCGGGCCCCCGAGCCCCCAGGCTCCGGCGTTCACCAGATCGGCCTTGGCGGCCACCAGCTGGGGGCGCTGGTAGAGGGGGATGGAGCCGGCGGCGGCCCAGATCCGGGCGTCGGCCTGGCGCACCAGGTCGCGGGCCTCCTCCTCGTCGAGGGTCCCCGCCGCCTGGTCGAAGAGCTGGTCGATGCGGTCGGTGCCGACCCGCGAGTAGTTCTGTTCGACCAGCAGGGAGCCGTCCGAGGCGGGCTCGGGCTTGGCGAAGATCGGCCGGGCGTCGGTCGCCGGGAAGGCGGAGGCGGGCCAGGAGTAGAGGGCCAGGTCGTAGTCGCCGGAGGCCACGTGGTCCTTGAAGAAGCTGTCGTCGGACACCTTGGTGACCTCGGTGCGGATGCCGACGGCGTCGAGCATCCGGACGATCCGGTCGCCGACCGCGCGCAGCGACTCGGAGCCGGGGCCGGAGGGCAGGACGAAGCGGAGGCTGAGCGCCTTGCCGTCCTTGCCGAGGGCCTGGGTGGCCTCGGGAGCGGTGACGGGGGCGGCGGTGCCGCGCGGGGCGTAGGCACCGGCGACGCCCTTGTCCGTCCTGGCGACCGTCTGGGCGGCGTGGGCGGCGGCGCCCGTACCGGTGTCGAGCGCCTCGGCGCGGGCGAGGAGCGCCGCGCTCTGGCGGGCGGCGGCGGGGACCGGGGCGAGGATGTTCGTACCGTTCTCGGGGCCGTTCGCGCCGATGGCGGTGGTCCGGCGGTGGCCCGGCTTGTCGTCGCCGACGATGTAGAGGCCCTCGTCGGAGGCGGTGTCGCTGTCGCTCCCCTTCTTCTTGGCGTCGGTGGAGCCCGCGTCCTTGGCACCCTCCTCCTTCTCCGCCTTCCCCTTCTCCCCCTTGCTTCCCCTCTCCTTCTCCTTCTCCGCCTTCTCCTTCTCCGCCTCGCTGCCCGCCTTGGTGCCGGTGCCCGGGGGCTTCCTGGCGGCGCCGCCGGGGACCCAGCCCGCGTCGGCGAGGAGTGCCCGCGCCTCCTTGGTGTCCTGGCCGCCCAGCGCGTCGCTGCCGTCCGCGTACGCGGCCTGTCCCGCGAGGGCCAGGTGGCTGCCGGGGGGCCGGGCCGGGAGGCCGAGCGGCTTGAGTACGGATTCGGCCAGTTCCTGGCGGTTGATGGCGCGGGCCACCGCCCTGCGCACCCGCTCGTCGGCGAGGGGGCCGGACTCGCCGTTCAGCGAGAGCTGGGTGTAGGCGGGTTCCAGTGACTTGCGGACCACGTACTTCGCGAGGGTGTCCTGCGCGCTCGCGTAGGTGGCCATGGCCTGCTGGTTCTTCTTGCGGGCGGCCTGGACCTCCTCCGCCTTCTCCTCGTCGGAGCCGTGGGCGAGGGCCCAGGACTTCAGCGCCTTGGAGGACGTGATCTGCGATCCGGGGCCGTGGGCGAGGGCGGCCTGCGCGCCGTTGCGTCCGGCTCGGGCGTCGCGGAGCGCGAGGGAGATCCGCTCGGCGGTGGACCGGTCGATCTCGGCCAGGTCGAGGGTGCCGGCGGCGAGGGCCTCCGCGCGGTCGGCGCGGGGGACGGCCTTGAGGACGAGGCTGTCGAGCTTGGCGGGCTGCCCCCACCAGCGGGGGTTGCGGGTGAGGGTGACGTCGCCGCCCTTGCGGTCGATCGTCTTCAGCAGGAACGGTCCCGCGGTGGCCTTGAGGGTGGTGCGGGCCCCGTCGTTGAAGGCGTTCGGGGAGCCCATCACCTGCTTCGGGTAGAGCGGGGTGAAGAGGGACTGCCAGTCGGCGTACGGCTTGGAGAAGGTGACCCGGACCTCCAGGTCGTTCTTGCCGCGCTCGATCTTCTCGATCCGCTCGTAGCCGGAGTTCCGGGCGGTCCAGTACGCCGTGTCCCGGCCGCTCAGGGCCCGCCACTGGGCCACGAAGTCGGGGGCGCCGATCTCGCGCCCGTCGCTCCACACGGCCTGCTGGTTGAGCTTGTAGAGGACGACCTGCTTGGGCTCCGTCTCGACGACCTGCGCGGACTCCAGGTAGTCGGGGTTCCGCTGCGCCCTGCCCCGCTCGTCGAGCGTGTAGAGGGAGGGGAGCACGGCCCCGGCGATCCGGGTGGTGGTGCCGTCGGCGTCGGCCTGGAAGGTGTTGAGGGTGGTGGGCAGTGCGTCGACGGCCCAGCGGAGGGTGCCTCCGTCGGCGACCTTGTCGCGGGTGGCGGGCGCGTTGTCCTGGGCCGCGGCCGGGGCTTCGTCACCCTCGTCGCCGGAACTGCAGCCGGCGAGGACGGTGACCGCGAGGACGGCGCTGGTGAGGGTGGCGACGGAGCGGAGCGTGCGGGAGCGGGGGCTCCTGGAGCATGTCCTCCCGCGAGGGGCGCCGATCTGGGACATGACGTGTACCCCTTCGTCCAGATTTATTCCATTTGGAGATGATCACACCTATTGCTCATACACTGAAAAGGACGGAACAGATCCGGCCACGGCGACACGGCGGCACGTCCGGAGAACCCCACTCGTGCGGCCCAACCGCCCCTGCGCACGACTTCCCAAGCGGGATGTGACGCGCGACACTCACGAAGGTGAGGCAACCATGTCCGTCCAGGACGATCTGGCGGCCGTCAAGCGCCGCCTGCAGGACCTTGAACACACGGTCGAAGAGCTGGAACACCGCGTCGGAACGGAGCGGGGCGCGCCCCACGCGCCGAGCACCGGCCGCGCCGAGAGCATGGTGACCATCCCCGACACCCCGTACGACGCCGGGAAGTGGACCGACGTCGACGACGAGGGCCTGGGAGCACGCGACCACCACGCGCCGTAGAGCCGTAGAGAGCCGAGGAGCCGAGGAGGCCCTGTTGGCCACAGGTACGGAACCGCCCGGGTCCGCGACGGGCGTGCGCTCCCCGGGGCGCGCCGCCATCGCCGCCCGCCATCTGCGCACCGACCGCTGGTGGCTGGCCCCGGCCGCCACCGCCGCCGGACTCCTCGCCTTCGTCGTGTACTCGACCTGGCGGGCCTTCTCCAACGCCGACTACTACTCCGCCCCCTACGTCTCCCCGTTCTACTCGCCCTGTCTGGCGGAGAACTGCGTGCCCATGCGGGGCGGGCCGAACTGGGAGCTGTTCGGCAGCTGGTGGGGGCTCTCCCCCGCCCTGCTGATCCTGGTCTTCCCGCTGGGCTTCCGGCTCACCTGCTACTACTACCGGAAGGCGTACTACCGGGGGTTCTGGGCCGCTCCCCCGGCCTGCGCGGTCGCCGAACCCCACAGCGCGTACACCGGCGAGACCCGCTTCCCGCTGATCCTGCAGAACCTCCACCGGTACTTCTTCTACGCGGCGCTGCCGGTGGCCGGAATCCTCACGTACGACACCGTCCTGACCTTCCGGGACACCCACTACGCCTGGGGCCACGCCGGTCTCGGGACGGTCCTCTTCCTGGTCAACATCACCCTCATCTGGGCGTACACCCTCTCCTGCCACTCCTGCCGGCACATCGTCGGCGGACGGCTGAAGCACTTCTCGAAGCATCCCGTCCGCTACCGGCTGTGGACCTGGGTGGGCCGGCTGAACGCCCGCCACATGCTCCTCGCCTGGGCCTCCCTCGTCAGCGTCGCGCTCTGCGACCTGTACGTGTACCTGCTCGCCACCGGCACCTTCGACGACCCGAGGTTCTTCTGAGATGACGCACGTCGAGCGACAGCAGTGGGACGTGGTCGTGATCGGCGCGGGCGGCGCCGGGCTGCGGGCCGCGATCGAGGCGCGCCGCGCGGGCGCCCGTACCGCCGTGATCTGCAAGTCCCTCTTCGGCAAGGCGCACACCGTGATGGCCGAGGGCGGCATCGCCGCCTCCATGGCCAACGTCCACCCGCAGGACGACTGGAAGACGCACTTCCGCGACACCATGCGCGGCGGGAAGTTCCTCAACCAGTGGCGGATGGCCGAGCTGCACGCCCAGGAGGCCCCCGAGCGGGTCTGGGAGCTGGAGACCTGGGGTGCGCTCTTCGACCGCACCCCGGACGGCCGGATCTCGCAGCGCAACTTCGGCGGCCACGAGTACCCGAGGCTCGCGCACGTCGGCGACCGCACCGGGCTCGAACTGCTCCGCACCCTCCAGCAGAAGGCCGTCGGGCTCCAGCAGGAGGACCACCGCGAGACCGGAGACCACGAGGCCCGGCTGAAGGTCTTCCAGGAGTTCACCGTCACCCGCGTCCTGAAGGACGGTGACGGGCGGGTCTCCGGGGTCTTCTGCTACGAGCGGGAGAGCGGGCGCTTCCTCGTCCTGGAGGCGCCCGCCGTCGTCCTCGCGACCGGCGGCATCGGCAAGTCCTTCAAGGTGACCTCGAACTCCTGGGAGTACACCGGCGACGGGCACGCGCTCGCCCTGCTCGCCGGGGCGCCCCTGGTGAACATGGAGTTCGTGCAGTTCCACCCGACCGGCATGGTCTGGCCGCCGTCGGTGAAGGGCATCCTCGTCACCGAGTCGGTACGCGGGGACGGCGGCGTGCTGCGGAACTCCGACGGCCGGCGCTTCATGTTCGACTACGTCCCCGAGGTCTTCAAGGAGAAGTACGCGGAGACGGAGGAGGAGGGCGACCGCTGGTACGAGGACCCCGACCGCAACCGGCGACCGCCCGAGCTGCTGCCCCGCGACGAGGTGGCGCGGGCCATCAACTCCGAGGTGAAGGAAGGGCGGGGCTCCCCGCACGGCGGGGTGTTCCTCGATGTGTCGACGCGGATGCCGGCCGAGACGATCCGGCGCCGGCTGCCGTCGATGTACCACCAGTTCAAGGAGCTGGCCGATGTCGACATCACGGCGGAGGCGATGGAGGTCGGGCCGACCTGCCACTACGTGATGGGCGGGGTCGCCGTCGACTCGGAGACGGCCGCCACCGTCGGCGTTCCCGGGCTGTTCGCGGCCGGTGAGGTGGCCGGCGGCATGCACGGCTCCAACCGCCTCGGCGGGAACTCGCTCTCCGACCTGCTGGTCTTCGGGCGCCGGGCCGGTCTCCACGCGGCCCAGTACGCGTTCTCGGGGGCGGGCGGCGGGATCGTGGCCGCCGATGTGGAGGCGGCGGCGGCCGAGGCACTGGCCCCGTTCGCCGGACCGGAGCCGGGGACGGTGCCGGGGGGCGCGTCGGGGGGCGCGTCGGGGGGCGCGTCGGGGGCCGCGGAGAATCCGTACACCCTTCACCAGGAGCTCCAGCAGACGATGAACGACCTCGTCGGGATCATCCGGCGGGCGGGCGAGATGACCGAGGCGCTGGAGCGGATCGCTGCCCTGCGGGCCCGCGCCCGCCGGATCTCCGTCGAGGGCCACCGGCAGTTCAACCCCGGCTGGCACCTCGCCCTCGACCTGCGGAACATGCTGCTCGTCGGCGAGTGCGTGGCCCGCGCCGCCCTGGAGCGCACCGAGTCCCGGGGCGGGCACACCCGCGAGGACCACCCGGCGATGGACCGCGAGTGGCGCCCGGTGAACCTGCTGTGCCACGCCGAGGACGACGGCGTCCGGCTGGAACGGACCCGTACCGAACCCGTACGCCCGGACCTCCTCGCGCTGTTCGAGCGGGAGGAACTCGCCAAGTACCTCGCGGACGACGAACTGGAAGGGGGTCCCGGCGCATGAGCACCTACGACGCGCGGTTCCGGGTGTGGCGGGGAGACCCCGGCGGCGGCGCACTGACCGACTACACGGTGGAGGTCCACGACGGGGAGGTCGTCCTCGACGTCGTGCACCGCCTCCAGGCCACCCAGGCGCCGGACCTCGCGGTGCGCTGGAACTGCAAGGCGGGCAAGTGCGGTTCGTGCTCGGCCGAGATCAACGGCCGGCCACGGCTGCTCTGCATGACCCGGATGTCGGTGTTCGCCCGGGACGAGGTGATCACCGTGACCCCGATGCGCGCCTTCCCCGTCGTCCGCGACCTCGTCACGGACGTCTCCTTCAACTACGCGAAGGCCCGCGAGATCCCGGCGTTCGTGCCGCCCGCCGGGGTCGGTCCCGGCGAGTACCGGATGCGGCAGGAGGACGTGGACCGCTCCCAGGAGTTCAGGAAGTGCATCGAGTGCTTCCTCTGCCAGGACACCTGCCATGTCGTGCGCGACCACGAGGAGAACAAGGAGGCCTTCGCCGGGCCCCGCTTCCTCATGCGGATCGCGGAGCTCGACATGCACCCGCTGGACGCGGCGGAGGAGGCCGGGATCGACCGGCGGCGGACGGCGCAGGACGAACACGGGCTCGGCTACTGCAACATCACCAAGTGCTGCACGGAGGTGTGCCCGGAGTCCATCCGCATCACCGACAACGCCCTGATCCCGATGAAGGAGCGGGTCGTGGACCGGAAGTACGACCCGCTGGTGTGGCTGGGGAGGACGATCGGCCGCCGGAAAGGCTGACGGCGGACCGGTGACGTGGCGCCCCCCGGCGCGCGAGCTCCGGCCTCCGCCCGTCAGTTCCAGTCGGCGCGGTAGGCCGCCCAGTCGCCCTCCTCGGCCGCGAAGTCGACGTACAGGGCGACGCCGAACCGCTCCCGGCCGGGGTCGGTGCGTCCGAGGCCGAGTCCGGTGCCCCGGACGGCCGCCTTCACGGTCTCCGCGTTCTCGTGGTGGCCGAGGTCGTCCTCGTGGAAGAAGGGCAGTCCCATGAGCAGGTCGGTGGTCTCGGGGGTCACTTCGAGGGCCAGGCTGGTCTGCTGGGCGACGTACCCGCCGTAGAGGCCCTCCAGCGGCATCCAGGTGTCGTACGACATGACGGCGATCTGGTCGACCCGCCGGGCGACCTCGCCGAAGAACTCCTGCGACCACCACTTCTCGCTGCCGCTCACCACGCCATTCACCGTGTGCAGGCCCGGTAGCGGGTCTATCTGGTGGGCGGCGACGGAGAGCGGCGCCTTCCGTGCCCGGGTGAGCTTCCCGAGGTCGTCGAGGAGGGAGAGGTAGTGGGGGTCGTCGGAGAGCAGCGGCTCCAGGTCGAAGTGGACCCCGTCGAATCCGGTGTCCAGGATCTGCCGGGCCGAGGTGACCACGGCCACCCGGGAGCCGGCGTCCTCCAGGCGCAGCCCGTCGGGCCCCTCGGTCGCCAGGACGTCACCGAGCCAGGCCTGCACCCGTATCCCCGGCATCGTGCGGTGGACGGCGTCGATGAACCACTTGGCGCGGGGGTACCGGGCGGCGGGCAGGGTGCCGTCGTGCTCCAGGGGTCCGGCGTGGACGTACAGGTCGCGTATGCCCGTGCCCTTGATCCGCGCGGCGAACGCGGCGACGTCCGCGTCCTTCTTCCGCCCGTCGACCCAGGCGTGTCCGAGCCAGACGGCGTCCTTGCCCCGGGTCCTGGCGTCCTCCCTGACGTCCCCCGCGTAGTTGACGCGCAGGGCGAGCGCCCCGAACAGCGGAGGCACCACCAGCACCAGGACGAGGCCGAGCACGAACCAGCGCCCCCGTCGCCACATACTCCTCAGCCGTCCACTCACCCGAGCCCCCCGAGAGTCGTCGTGTCACTGTCGTCGTGTCACTGTTCCCACCGCTCCCCACCGTAGCGGTGACTACTGACAGTGACGCTTGCCTGTGGAGAATGGTTTCGCTCCGGCTCGGGTCCGGTCGCGGAGCGACATACCCGGACATAGCCTCCCCTTTGTGACGCGAATAGCCACCCGAACCCTTCTCGCGGTGCTGGTGGCGGCGTGGTGGCTCCTCGTGCCCGCCGTCGCCCACGCCGACGACCCCGTCGAACTGTCCCGCGACGGGCAGATCACCGACCGGGTGAACGCCCTCGGCGACCGCCGCGCCTCCGTGGTCCGGGCCCTCGACCGGCTCTACGACGACCGCCGGATCCAGCTGTTCGTCGTCTACGTACGGGACTTCTCCGGCCGCACCGGCCAGTCCTGGGCCGACGCCACCGCCGAGCGCAACGGCCTCGGTGTCGACGACGTGCTGCTCGCCGTCGCCACCCACGACCGCCGGTACGGCTACTCCGCCGACCCGGACGCCCGCCTCACCCAGGCCCAGCTGAACGACGTCGCCCAAACCGCGATCGAACCGGCGCTGAGGCAGAACGACTGGGCCGGCGCCGCGATCGGCGCCGCCGACGGGTACTCCGCCGTGCTCGCCGGCCGCCCCGTGCCCGCCCCGGCCATCACCCCCGGGCCCGCCGATCCCGGCGGCGCGGCCGGCGACGGCACCTCGGCGAGCGATCTGGTCCTGCCCGTGGTCCTGGTCGGCGGCGCCGGAGCCGTGGCGGCCTACGCGTACACCAAACGGCGCAGGCGGACCGAGACCCGCACCACCCCCCAGGGCGGACAAGGCTGGGGCCCGCCGAAGGAGCCCGCGCCGCCGTCCCTCGACGAACTCGACGGGGAGGCCCGCCGGACGCTCGTCGCCACCGACGATGCCGTCCGCACCAGCCAGGAGGAACTCGGCTTCGCGTCCGCCCAGTACGACGCGGAGACGGTGCGCCCCTTCACCGAGGCCGTCGCCTTCGCCGAGGAACAGCTGACGGCCTCCTTCCGGCTGCGGCAGAAGCTCGACGACTCCTTCCCCGAGGACGACTCCACCCGCCGGAGCATGCTGGAGGAGATCCTGCGCCGCTGCGCGCAGGCGAACGCGCGCCTCGACGCCGAGAGCGAGGACTTCGACCGGCTCCGGGCCCTGGAGCACACCGCGCCCGAGGCGCTCGAATCCGTGGAGACCGCGTTCCGGGAGCAGACCGGCCGGGTCGGCACGGCCGAGGCCGCCCTCACCGCCATGCGCGAGCGGTACGCCGAGACGGCCGCCTCCCCCGTCGCCGGCGACGTCGAACAGGCGAAGGACCGGCTGGTCTTCGCGACGGCCCACGTCAACCAGGCCCGCCAGCGGATCGACACGGGTGACAACGCCGGGGCAGCCGTGCACATCCGGGCGGCCGAGGGCGCGGTGGACCAGGCCGCCCGGCTGATCGAGGCGGTGGACCGGAGGGCGCGGGAACTGGCGGAGGCGGTCGGCAAGCTGCCGGGCGCCCTCTCGGAGACGGACGCGGACCTGGCGGACGCCCGGGGCCTGCTGAAGGGAACCGCCGAAGGCGTGTCCACGGCCGATCTCCAGGGCCGGATCGCCCGCGCCGAATCGGTGGTCGCGGAGGTACGGCGGGCCGTGGACACGGGGCGGTACGACCCGATCGACGCGCTCCGCCGGGTCGAGGTGGCCGACACGGCGCTCGACGAGGCACTGGAGGGCGCGCGGGAGCGCGAGTCCGGCAGCCGGCGGGCCCGCGGGCTCCTCGACCAGGCGATGCTGACGGCCCGTTCGGCGATCGGGGCGGCCTCGGACTACATCACCACGCACCGGGGCGCGGTGGGCAGTGAGGCCCGTACCCGCCTGGCCGAGGCCCAGCGGCGCTGGGAGAAGGCGCGGGCGCTCGCCGAGGCCGACGACCCGACGGCCGCGCTCGCCGAGGCACAGCAGGCGGACTCCCTCGCCCGGCGCGCCCAGGACCTCGCCGAGCAGGACGTACGGACGTACGGGAACCCGAACGGGCTGGGCGGTGCGACAGGGGCCGGAGGAAGCGGTGGCGGCGGGCTCGGCGGCGCGGTGCTCGGCGGCATCGTCCTCGGCGGACTGTTCGGCGGGGGAAGGGGCGGCGGACCCGGGGGGTACGGCGGGGATTCGGGTGGCGGGGGGTTCGGGGGCGGTGGCTTCGGCGGCGGGCCCGGCAGCTTCGGCGGCAGTGGCACGCGCGGCCGGCGGGGCGGCGGCGGCCGCTTCTGATACCGGCGCGTTCCGCGCCCTCCCCCTCTCTTTCCGTCCCTCTCAAGGAGAAGAGCCATGAGCAAGCAGACGATCCTCGGCCGGGTCACCCAGCTGGCGAAGGCCAACATCAACGCCCTGCTGGACCAGGCGGAGGATCCGCAGAAGATGCTGGACCAGCTGATGCGCGACTACTCGAACAACATCGCGGAGGCGGAGGAGGCGGTGGCCGCGACCATCGGGAACCTCCGGCTGATGGAGCAGGACCACCAGGAGGACGTGGCGGCGGCGAAGGAGTGGGGCGGCAAGGCCCTCGCCGCCAGCCGGAAGGCCGACGAGCTGCGGAGCGGCGGGCAGCAGGCGGAGGCGGACCGCTTCGACAACCTCGCGAAGGTGGCGCTGGGCCGGCAGCTCCAGTCGGAGAAGGAGGCGCGCACGGCGGAGCCGACGATCGCCGCGCAGACCGAGGTGGTGGCGAAGCTCAGGACAGGCCTCGACCAGATGAGGGCCAAGCTGGGCGAGCTCCGGGCGAAGCGCGACGAGCTGGTGGCCCGTGCCAGGTCGGCGCAGGCGCAGAACACGATGATGGACGCGGTGAAGAACATCGACGTGCTCGACCCGACCAGCGAGCTGAGCCGGTTCGAGGACAAGGTGCGCCGGGAGGAGGCGCGGGCGATGGGCAAGCAGGAGCTCGCCGCCTCGTCCCTGGACGCCCAGTTCGAGCAGTTGGACGCGCTGGGCGACAGCGCCGAGATCGAGGCCAGGCTGGCCGCGCTCAAGGGCTGACCGGGCGGCTCCTCTCAGAACATGCTGAGCAGCTGTTCCACCGTGGGTTCCGCCGTGCCCTCGCCGTCCGGAAGGTCCAGTTCGAACCAGACGGTCTTCCCGCGCGGGGTGCGGCGCGACCCCCAGGAGGAGCTGAGCAGCCCGACCAGCTGGAGGCCCCGGCCGCCCTCGTCGGTGTCCTTGGCGCGGCGGCGGCGCGGCTGGACGAGGCCGGCGTCCCAGACCTCGCAGACGAGGGTGCGGTCGCGGAGCAGCCGCAGCCGGATCTCGCCCTCGCCGTAGCGGAGGGCGTTGGTGACGAGTTCGCTGACGAGGAGTTCGACGGTGTCGACGAGCGCTTCGAGGCCCCAGGCTCCCAGCTGGGCGCGGGCGAGTTCCCGCGCCCGGCCGACCGAGCGGGGTTCCCTGGGCAGCCGCCAGTCGCCGACGGCCTCGCTGGGCAGGCCCTGGATCCTGGCCAAGAGGAGGGCGATGTCGTCCTCGCCGTGCCCGGTGTCCAGGGTGTTCAGGACCCGGTCGCAGACGTCTTCGAGCGGTCGGGCCGGGTCGGTGAGGGCGCGCCGGAAGGCGGACAGGCCCTCGTCGAGGGGGTGGTCGCGGGACTCGACGAGCCCGTCGGTGTAGAGGGCGAGGAGAGCGCCCTCGGGCAGTTCGAGCTCCACCTCCTCGAACGGTTCGCCGCCGACGCCGAGCGGCATCCCCGGGGGTACGTCGAGCAGCAGGGCCTCTTCGCCGGGCTCGACGAGCACCGGCGGGAGGTGCCCGGCGTTGGCGAACGTGCAGCGGCGGGTGACCGGGTCGTAGACGGCGTAGACGCAGGTGGCGAGGTAGACCTCGGAGAGTTCGGGGCCGCGGGACTTGTGGGTGCGGGACTGCTGGGCGCCGATGGGGGCGCCGAGTCCGCGGGCGATCTCGTCGAGGTGGGAGAGGACTTCGGCGGGTTCCAGGTCGAGCTGGGCGAGGGTGCGGACGGCGGTGCGCAGTTCGCCCATGGCGACGGCGGCGCGCAGTCCCCGGCCCATGACGTCCCCGATGACGAGGGCAGTGCGGTGTCCGGGGAGTTCGATGACGTCGAACCAGTCGCCGCCGACCTCGGTGGCGGTGGTGCCGGGGAGGTAGCGGCAGGCGATGTCGAGTCCGGCGGCCTCGGGGTCGCCGGGCGGCAGCAGGCTGCGCTGGAGGATCAGGGCCCGCTCGTGCTCGCGGCGGTAGAGGCGGGCGTTGTCGATGCAGACGGCGGCGCGGGCGGCGAGTTCGACGGCGAGGGCGCGGTCGCGGTCGCCGAAGGGTTCGCTGCCCTTGGTGCGGGAGAACTGGACGAGGCCGACGACGATGTCGTGGGCGACCATCGGGACGACCAGGGTGCTCTGGACGAGATCGCCGTCGACGCCGGGCACGGTACGGAGGCGGCCGGTGCGCAGGGCTCCGGCGCAGGGCGAGTTGAAGGGGTAGCGGTGGACGGCCCCGACCGCGATTCGTTCGGGTCCGCAACAGCCGCTGTCGGGCTCCTGCCGTTCGTCGGTTCTGCGGGGGGTGTCGGATACGGCGCTGGCGACGGCGACCCGGCGGAGTTCGGCGCTTCCGGCCCCGTAGCCGACGTCGTGGGAGCTGCCCCAGCGGCCGGGCGGTGCCTCGTCGCCGGTCAGCAGCCCCTGGTAGAGGTCGACGGAGGCCAGGTCGCAGAAGCCGGGGACGGCGACGTCGAGCAGTTCGCGGGCGGTGGCCTCCAGGTCGAGGGTGGTGCCGATGCGGGCTCCGGCCTCGTTGAGGAGGGCGAGGTTGCGGCGGGCGCTGGCGGCTTCCCTGGCGGCGTTGTGACGGCGGGTGATGTCGATGCCGAGGCCGGCGACGCCGATCGGGCGGCCGGAGCCGCTGTGCACGCGGTAGAGGTTGACGGCCCAGTGGCGGCGGTCCCTGGCGCCGGGCGCGGCGCCGATGATCTCGAGGTCGGTGACGGACTCCCCGGTCTCCAGGACGCTCCGGAGGGCGGCGGTCATCCGGTCGGCCTCGGCCCGGCCGAGGTAGTCGTGGACGGTGCGGCCCCGGTGGTCGTCGGCGGAGCCGCCGAAGACGGTGGCGAAGCGCCGGTTGGCCCGCTTCACGGTGAGGTCCGTGCCGAAGAGGAGGAACCCGAAGGGCGATTGGCCGAATATCGCCTGGGAGGCGGCGAGGTCGGTCTCGATCCGGCGCAGGGCGCGTACGTCGACGACGATGCAGAGCGCGGCCCGTTCGCCGGACTGGGTCTCGCTGGGCATGACGTACATCTCGGCGATCCCGTGGGCCCGGTCCTCGCCGGGGACGCGGAACGGGACGAGGCCCGTCCACTCCTTGCCGTCGAGGATCTCCCGGACCTTCCGGTGGCCCCGCTCGCGCAGCTCGGTGGGCATGAAGGCCTCGACGGGGTCCTTGCCCCTGGCCTCGTCGGCGGTGACCCCGAAGAGGTCCACGGCACGTCGGCTCCACTGCTCGACGAGGCCGTCGGGCCCGATCGAGAAGGAGGCCACCCGGATGTAGTCGTAGATGGAGCCGGGCGGGCTGCTGTGCCACACGACGCCGCCACTCGCCGTCTCAGGTATCTCGCTCACGCGACCGTCCCCTCCAGCTCACCGCACCGGACCGGCCATGCCCGCAGTATTCAATACAGCGGGCCCCGACGGCACGACGTTCACGATCACAGGGTGGTCTCGTTCGTCCCGCGGCGAGTACCGGTGATCGTTGTCCCTCCCTGTTTACTCACCAGGCAGAGCCAGCTCGAACCATACGGTTTTGCCCGTCCTTCCCTTACGGGTCCCCCAGCGGCGGGCGGAACAGGCCACGAGACCGAGGCCGCGGCCCCCTTCGTCCTCGGGTCCCGGGGCCCTTTCGGTCGGCGGATCCGGAAGCGGATCGGAAACCTCCACCAGCAGCGCGGGCGGGTGCGCGGGGTCCGTTCCTTCGGGGCGGGGGCGGACGAGGCGGACCCCGATGGGTCCGGAGGCGTACCGCAGGGAGTTGGTCACCAGCTCGCTGACCAGCAGGACGGTCAGATCACCGAGGGCCGAGTCGAGTTCCCAGGACCGCAGGGTCTCGCGCACGGCATGGCGCGCCGTGCGCACGGCGTTCGCCTCCGCCGGGAAGTTCCACTCGGCGCGGTCGCCGTCGGTGTCGATCACAGCCGATCACTTCCCCAGCCGTGCGTCAGCAGGAAGGCCCACGTCCTCTTTCAACGGGTCAATCAGGACATACCCGATATTTGGGGTGGGATATCGCGCTGGGCGCAGCAGCGGGCGCACGGTGGCACGAACGGCGTAGGGAATCAGTCGCGTGCGCCCGCACCAGGGGTCGCCGGAAGCCTCAGGGCGGCCTCGGCGACGGCGGGCCGGTCCTGGTCGAGCCAGTCGACCGAGTCCAGCTCCGAGCGGGCGAGCCAGCGCAGCTCGTCGTGGTCCTCCAGCGGGCGGGGCTCGCCGGAGAGCAGCCGGGCGGTCCACACCTGGAGGACGTAACCCGGCTTGAGCGGCCATTCCCCGGGGATGCGCTCGCCCGGCTCGACCCGCACGCCGAGTTCCTCGCGGAGTTCGCGCACGAGGGCGTCTTCGGCGCTCTCGCCCGGTTCGAGCTTGCCGCCGGGCAGTTCCCAGCGGCCGGCGAGTTCGGCGGGGGCGCTGCGGCGGGCGGCGAGCAGTCGCCCCCGGTCGTACAGCGCGCCGGCGACGACGACCACGACGCTGGAGCCGGGGCCTGTGCCGGGGTCGGACCCGTGCGGTACGGCGGGTTCGGTGGTGCGTTCCGTCATGGACGCGAGCGTAGCCCGGCCGGGGAGGCGTCCGCCGGGGTCAGAGGGCGGGGCTGCCGATGCGCTCGACCAGGTAGAGCTGCTTGTGGCCGCGGTCGTCGAGACTGTCCGCGATCTTCTGCGCCTCGTCCTTGGTCGCGTACCGCCCCACCCGGTAGCGGTTGCCGTTGTCGTCCTGCCGGATGACGAGCCAGGCGAGGTCGGAGCCGCTGTCGGTCATCAGACTTCCCCTTCCGCCGGTCCGGGCGCCACCAAGCATCTCCGGGAAACCGCAATCCGCATATGCCGGAGCTTACGCCTGACCTTCACACAGCGGATACGGAATCGTACAAAGAGATACGGATCGGCCGGGAACCGACGGGGGGAGGCCGAAGGTCACACCCCGGGCACCCGCGCGGGCACGGTCGGCACCGGCATCAGGACGGGCGCGCCCGCGCCCCCGGGGTCCTTGCGGCAGACGTCACCGCAGGTGGCGTCGAGCGAGCAGCAGAGGGAGCAGACCGGCCCGGACCGTACGGGGCAGTCGGCGATGTCCGGCAGTTCGTAGGCGGTCTCGCACTCCGCGCAGAGGTGGGTGGCGCGCTCGTCGACGGCGCCGGCCGCCGGGCCGTTCACGGTGTTGGGGCGGGCCAGGTAGTAGCGCCCCTTGGTCGCCCAGGCGATCAGCGGGCAGAGGACGACGGCGAGACCGGCGGCGATGAAGGTGGAGAAGGCCTGCGCGTAGGCGCCGAAGAGACCGAAGAAGGCGAGGATCGAGACGACGGAGGCGATGACCATGGCACCGAATCCGGCCGGGTTCACGGCGTACAGGTAGGCGCGCTTGAACTCGATGTACGGGGGGCTCCAGCCGGCCCGCTTGTTGATGACGAGATCGGCGGCGACGGCCGCGATCCAGGCGATGCCGACGTTGGAGTAGAAGCCGAGCAGCTTGTTCAGGGCGGCGAACATGTTCATCTCCATCAGCGTCAGCGCGATGGCGAGGTTGAGGAAGATGTACCAGACGCGCCCGGGGTGCCGGTGGGTGACGCGGGAGAAGAAGTTCGACCAGGACAGCGAACCGCTGTAGGCGTTGGTGACGTTGATCTTGACCTGGGAGACGATCACGAAGAGCGCGGCGGCGGGCAGGGCGAAGGAGCCAAGCCAGGGCCTGAGCGCTTCGATCTGCGGGGCGATCGGCTCCAGGGCGTGGGTCCTGCCGACGGCCTCCAGGGCGACGAAGGCGAGGAAGGCGCCGCCGAGTTGCTTCGCCGCGCCGATGACGACCCAGCCGGGCCCCGCGGCGAGCACGGCGAGGTTCCACCGGCGCGCGGTGGCCTCGGTCTTCGCGGGCATGAAGCGCAGATAGTCGGCCTGTTCGCCGATCTGGGCGATCAGCGAGAGCGCGACGCCAGTGCCGAGGCCGAAGCCGAGCCAGGAGAAGCCGGCGCCCGCCCCCTCCGTACCGCCGAAGGAGGCGAAGGCGCCCCAGGCGTCGGGGGCTTCGAAGGCGAGGACGACGAAGGGCAGCACCATGCCGACGATCCAGACCGGCTGTGTCCAGGCCTGCACCTTGGCGAGCGCGCCCATGCCGCGGAAGACGATCGGGATGACGATCAGGGTCGTGAGGAGGTAGCCGAGCTCGACCGGCAGCCCGACGGCCTGGTGCATGGCCTGGGCCATGATCGAGCCTTCGAGGGCGAAGAAGATGAAGGTGAAGGAGGCGTAGATCAGCGAGGTGAGCGTCGAGCCGAAGTAGCCGAAGCCGGCACCGCGCGTGATCAGGTCCATGTCCAGGCCGTACTTCGCGCAGGCGCGGGCGATGGGGATGCCGGTGAGGAAGATGAGCGTCGCGGCGGTGAGGATCGAGGCGAGGCCGCTGCCGAATCCGTAGGTGAAGACGATCGAGGCGCCGATCGCGAAGTCGGCGAGGTAGGCGATGCCGCCGAGGGCGGTCCCGGCCACGGTCGCGGGCGACCAGCGCCGGAAGGAGTGCGGGGCGTAGCGCAGCGAGTAGTCCTCGCGGCTCTCGTCCGCGGCCAGCCTGGCGTAGCTGCGGCGCGGCCCGGGTGGCGGGGCGGCCTCCCCCGGTGCGCCGTAGGCCGGGGCGGGACTTTCGCCCGGCTCCGGGGTGGGGGTGGTGATCGTGTCCGTCATGGGGGTTCCTGTCGTCCGGCCGAGTCGCGGGTACGGACGAGGAAGCTAGGAGCCGGTCGTGACGGACGGCGGTGGCGCGAGGTTGCCGGGCGGTTACGCGAGCTGACACCCCGTTAACTCGCGGTCACGCCTCCCGGACGACGGACTCCGCTGACCGGTGGGGGTCGGCGGAGAGGCGCCGCGCGGGGCGGGCCCGTGGACCTCGGACGGACCGTCGGAGGCTCATCTCACCGGCAGGTGGTACGAGAGGCGGTAGCGGTCGGCGGGGACGACCACGTCGGCCGTCTCGACCGCGCGCCCGGAGGCGTAGTACGTGCGCTCCACGACCATCACCACATGCCCCGGCACCCCGCCCAGCGCGAGGAGTTCCTCGGCGAGGCCCGGCCGGGCGCCGACCTCCTCCATGACGTTGTCCACGACCACGTCGATGGCCGCCATCCGCTCGACGACCCCGCAGCCGCCGAGCGGGCCCTCCTCGGGGAGCATCACCGGCGTCCGCCCGGTGACGGCGAGCGGCTCCCAGGAGGTGGCGACCATCATGGGCTCGCCGCCGTCCCGGTAGACGTACCGCGTGCGCATCACCCGCTCCCCCGGTTCGATGCCGAGCCGCTCGGCCACCTCGGGGCCGGCCGGTTCCTGCTCGCTGTTCGACTCCCAGGTGCCCCGGGCCCCCTCGGCCGCCTGCTCCTGCCGGAAGGGGCTGGCGCCGGACGCCGGACGGTACCCGGAGCGGGCGATCCGGCGCGGCACCGGACGCTCCCGCACATAGGTGCCCGAGCCCGAGCGCCCCTCCACGAGCCCCTCGGCCATGAGCACCTTGCGGGCCTCCAGCGCGACGGTGTCCGACACCCCGTACTCCTCGCGGATGCGTGCCTGTGAGGGGAGACGCGCATGCGGCGGAAGCGAGCCGTTGGCGATCTTCTCCCGTAGATCGCTCGCCACGCGCAGATAGGCGGGCTGCTCACCGAACGTCACTGGACACTCCCCTCAGGTTGACTTACAGCTACAGACTGACAACCGTGGGTCGCGATC
Source organism: Streptomyces sp. P9-A4 (assembly GCF_036634195.1). Lineage (NCBI taxonomy): Bacteria > Bacillati > Actinomycetota > Actinomycetes > Kitasatosporales > Streptomycetaceae > Streptomyces > Streptomyces sp. P9-A4. Next base: position 4,899,690 of record NZ_JAZIFY010000001.1, on the reverse strand, counting down.
CGCAAGCATGGGCCAAAGTTTCACTCGAAGTGATGACACCGAGATCACACCTCTTGCTACCCACGGTCACACCGAGTAGGCGGCGCCACGCACGCCGAGTTGACGCGTCACACCCCTTGACCCCTATTGGTCCAGACCAATACGTTCCTGCCTGCAAGCTCCTCCGCACACCCCCTCCCGCCTCTCCGCACGCTCCCTCCCGCCTCGCACAGGAACGAGCCCATGCGTCCCAGAGCCATGACCAAGCTGACCCCCGGCTCCGACCCCTGGGCGGACTACGTGCGCCCCGTCGACGCCGCCGCCTCCGTGGACGGCGTCGGCGACACCGCCGACCAGCGCCTGGCCGGAAGCTTCAACGAGCTGCGCGAGCTGAAGGCGAAGCACCCCGGCCTCAAGGTCGTGATCTCGCTGGGCGGCTGGAGCGGCTCCGCCCACTTCTCCGACGCCGTACGCACCGACGCGGGCCGCAAGAAGCTCGTCGCCTCCTACCTCGACACCTACATCAAGGGGAACCTGCCCGTCGACGGCGCCCGCGGCGGCGCCGGAGCCGCCGCCGGAGTCTTCGACGGAGTCGACCTGGACTGGGAGTGGCCCGGATCGGACGGCGCCCCCGGGAACGTCATCCGCCCCGAGGACAGGCCCAACTTCACCAAGCTGGTACGGGAGTTCCGCACCCAGCTCGACACCTACGGCCGCTCGCTGCCGCAGCGCAGGCACTACGACCTCAGCGCGTATGCGCCCACCGCGCCCGCCAAGATCGACGCGGGCTTCGAAGTCGCCCGGATCATGCGGGACTTCGACTTCGTGAACCTCCAGGGCTACGACTTCCACGTCTCCGGCGAGAAGACCACCGCCCAGCAGTCCGCGCTCTACGCCAAGAACGACTTCAGCGTCGACCAGACCGTCAGGGCCTGGCTGCGGCGCGGCGCGCCCGCCCACAAGCTCGTGGTCGGCATGCCCTTCTACGGCCAGGGCTGGACCGGCGTCACCGGCGGCGGCGACGGCCTCGGGCAGCCCGCCACCGGCCCCGCCCCCGCGACCTGGACGGCCGGCTCGGAGGACTACAAGTTCCTCAAGGATCTGGCGAATTCGGGGACGCACAAGCTCTACCCGTCCTACGTCCGGCGGAACGGACTCGGCGGCGCGATGGTCTGGTCCCTCGACGGGGACACCCCGGACGGCGAGCTGATCACCGCCATCGACCGGGGTCTGACCCGGCGCTGACACCCCGCCCCGGCCGCCCTCCCGGCGGCCGGGGCCCCCGAACCGCGGACCGGCGCCCCGCCGCGCGCGGTGCGCCGGAACGGCGGTCGGTCACGGGCCGCCGTCCCCGGCCCGCCGCTTCCGGTCCGCACACGACGGGGCCGGGCCTCCCGAGGGAGACCCGGCCCCGTCCATACGGCGCGTCACGCGTCACGTGCCCCGCACGCCGTCGTCACGTACCGCCCCCGCACGCCGTCGTCACGTACCGCCCCCGCACCCCTCTCAGGCCGAGGTCCCCTCGCCCGCCGGGAGCGTGCCCGTCAGGCCGAGTGCGGTGCGGGCCTCCGCGCCCAGGTTCTCGGGCAGGGCGTCCCAGGCCGTGTCGTACGCCTCCCAGTAGGCGTCCGCGTCGGGCGCCGCCGCCAGCTTCGCCCACTGCTTCGAGGCCGTGTCGAGCTGCTTGCCCAGCGCCGCGACGGGGGCCGTGGAGGCGCCCGGCCAGTAGTGCTGGTCGAGGCCCGTGCGCGCCCCGTTGATCGCGGCGAGAAGCTGGACGGACCAGGCCTTGTTGGCGGCGAAGTCCTCGTCCGGGTCCGCCTCCGGCTCCTGGTAGACCACCGTCTCGATCGGGTTGACGGCGTTCAGGAACTGTTCCTGGTCGGCCGTCAGCTTGGCGGCGTCGGAGCGCACGGAGCCGCTGAAGGGGTTCTTCTTGCTGGCGAACGCGCAGGTCACCGTGCGGTCGCCACCGCGCCAGCTCTCGCGGCTCGGCAGGTAGTAGTACAGCCAGACGTCGTTGGGCACGGCCCAGGTGTCCATCGCGTACGCGGCGTTGATCGCCTCGCAGCGCTTCACCGCGATCTTGTCGATCGCGTCGTCGCCGGGCCACTTGGCGAAGCCGGTGACCTTGAACCCGCCGGTGACCTCGCCGTCGTGCGGGCGGGCGCAGTCGACGATCGTGACGTCCGTCGCGTACTCCTCCAGCTTGCCGTCGTCGCTGAAGCACTGCCCGGTCCGCAGGGAGAACGGCGACTTCGTACGGGACGCCTCGTCCACGCCCTCCTTGAAGTCGCCCCAGGCCGAGCCGATGCCGCCGGTCGCGAGGCCGACGACGAGCAGCAGACAGCTGAGCGCGGAGAGGACGATGCCCGTGATCGCCATCCCCTTGCCGTCCTGCTCCCTCTTCCTGATCTGCGGGAGGGCGATGAGCCCGAGGACCAGACCGAGGGGCGGCAGACAGCAGACGATGCCGGAGACCAGGGAGGCGATGGCGAGCCCGTTGGTGGTGCGCCGCGGCGGCTGCCCGTAGGGGAAGGGTCCCGGCCCCCCTGCCGGGCCACCGTAGGGGCCGGCCGCGTACGGCATGCCCGGGGAGGTGTACGGGCCCGGGGCGGGCCATCCGCCCTGCTGCGGCCCCCCCTCGGGCTGCTGCGGCGGCGGGGTCGGCTGGGTCGGCTCCACGGGTACGGTGCTCCTGTTGCGGCGCGTGACGCGAACAAATGATCGGGCGCGCATCGTACGCGGCGGGGCGGGCGGGACGGACAGCCGGGGCACGCCTCGGACACGGAAGGGACGGCCGCCCGCAGGCGACCGCCCCTCGTCGTGCTTGTCAGACCCTGCTCATCAGGCCGGGCCCATCGAGCCGGGCCCATCGAGCCGGACTCAGAACTGCAGACCCCAGGAGTCGATCTTCCCGGTGTCGTAGGTCGCGTTGTCCGTGACCCGCAGCTTCCACGTGCCGTTGGCGGCCTCCGAGGAGGCGTTCACGGTGTACGTGGTGTTGATGTTGTCCGCGCTGCCGCCCGTACCGAAGGCCTTCAGGGTGTACGCCGAGCCGTCGGGGGCGATCAGCTGGACCTGGAGGTCACCGATGTAGGTGTGGGCGATGTTCACCGGCACCTGGAGGGCGGCCGGGGCGTTGCCCGTGACGCCGCTGACGGTGACCGGGGACTCGACGGTCGCGTTGTCGGCGACGGCGAAGTCCGCGGTGTTCTCGAACTTCGGGCCGGTGGGCGGGGTGGTGTCGCCGCCACCGATGTACAGGAGCTTGTTCGGGGAACCGGTGCCGGGGCTGGTGACGACGTTCGGGGTGGCGGCGGCCGTCAGGGCCGCGGAGACCTGCGCCGGGGTCGCGGTCGGGTTGCCCGCGAGGTAGACGGCGGCGGCTCCGGCGACGTGCGGGGTCGCCATGGACGTACCGGAGATGGTGTTGGTGGCGGTGTCGCCGGTGCCCCAGGACGAGGTGATGGAGGAGCCCGGGGCGAAGAGGTCCAGGCCGCTGCCGAAGTTGGAGTAGCTCGCCTTGGCGTCGCCCGACGTGGTCGCGCCGACGGTGATGGCCTCGGCCACGCGCGCCGGGGAGTGGTTGGCGGCGTTGTCGGTCTCGTTGCCCGCCGCGACCGCGTAGGTCACGCCGGAGGCGATCGAGTTGCGGACGGCGTCGTCGAGGACGGAGTCGACACCGCCGCCGAGGCTCATGTTGGCCACGGCCGGCTTCACGGCGTTCCGCGTGACCCAGTCGATGCCCGCGACGACCTGCTCGGTCGTGCCGGAGCCGGAGTTGTCGAGGACGCGGACGCCGACGATCTTCGCCTTCTTGGCGACGCCGTACGACGAGCCCGCGACGGTGCCGGCGACATGGGTGCCGTGGCCGTGGCCGTCCTGCGCGGTGTTGTCGTTGTCGATGGCGTCGTAGCCGTAGGAGGCACGGCCGCCGAACTCGGTGTGGGTGATGCGGACACCGGTGTCGATGATGTACGCGGTGACGCCCTGCCCGGCGGTGTCCGGATAGGTGTAACTCTGGTTCAGCGGAAGGGCCTTCTGGTCGATCCGGTCCAGGCCCCAGGACGGCGGGGAGGGCTGGGTGCCGTCGATGTGGAAGACGCGGTTCTGGACGACGGACCGCACGGCCGGGTCGGCGGCGAGCTTCTTCGCCTGCGCCTCGGAGAGTTCGACGGAGTAGCCGTTGATCGCCGAGGTGTACGTCCGCTTGATCTTCGCGCCGAACTTGGCGGCGACGGCACGGCCCTTGGCGGTCTCCGCCCGCGCGGACTCGTCGAGGGTGACGATGTAGCTGCCCGGGACGGTGCCTTCGGCTCCGGCGTTCTCGATGACACCCTCGGGGGCGGCCGGTGAGGCGGCTGCCGGGAGGGCGGAGAGGGAGCCGAGGGTGAGGGCGGCGACGGCGATGGCCGCGGCGGTGGCGATTCCGCGACGCGATTCACGCATCACTGACATGTGAGGGGTCCTCCTCATTGGTGGTGCGCTGCTGTGGGGGTGTGGTGCTGTGGGGGGTGCGTCGTGCTGTGGGGGGTGCGCGTTACCGAGAGACATGACAGAGGCATGACAAGACGAGGCAAGTTCCACGCCGTCTCGAACATCCGGCTGCCGAGCGAAAGATTGGCTGATCCATAGGAATCCCACAAGGGCTGCCGACAGCCCGCAACACCCGCGCCACACAGCTGACATGCTGACCGGCATGACCGCCTACGTGTGCCCCCGCTGCCAGGTCCAGTCGCCCGCGGACGCGCTCACCTGGTGTTGTCCGAAGTGCCGCGGCCCCTGGGATCTGGAGTTCGCGAGCGCCCCGGTATCCCTCCCGTCACTCGCGTCACGTGTGAATTCATTGTGGCGTTACGAGGAGGCGCTGCCGCCGATGCCGTACGCGGCGGACGTGACGCTCGGGGAGGGCCGCACGCCCCTGGTCCCCCTGGTGGAGAACGCGTCAGGGGCGGTTTCGGCCAAGCTCGACTTCCTCATGCCGACGCTCTCCTTCAAGGACCGGGGCGCGGTGATGCTCGCCGCCCACGCCCTCCGCCTCGCCCGCACCGGCCGCCTCGACCGGGTCGTCGCCGACAGCAGCGGGAACGCGGGCACGGCGATCGCCGCGTACGGCGCACGGGCCGGACTCGACAGCCTCGTGTACGTGCCCGAGGGCACCTCCCCGAAGAAGCTGGAGCAGATCCGGGCGCACGGCGCGCGGGTCGTGGAGGTGCCAGGAGACCGCGAGGCGACGGCCCGCGCGGCGAGGACGGCGGCCGACGAACCCGGCACGTTCTACGCCTCGCACGTGTACAACCCGTACTTCACGCACGGCACCAAGACCTACGTCTACGAGCTCTGGGAGGAGCTCGGCGGGCGCCTCCCCGACACGATCGTCGTCCCCGTCGGCAACGGCACCCTGCTGCTCGGCGCCGCGCTCGCCGTCGACGAACTGCACCGCCACGGGCTCACCGACACCCGGCCCGCGCTGGTCGCCGTCCAGGCCGAGGCCGTATCGCCCCTGGCCGCGGCCTTCCACGCGGGGGCGGACGACCTGGAAGGTGCCGCGCCGGCCGCTCCCCGCCCCACCCTCGCGGAGGGCATCGCGATCCCGGCGCCGCCCCGCGCCCGCCAGATCCTGCGGGCGGTACGGGCGACGGGCGGCACGTTCCTGACGGTGGAGGAGGACGACATCCGCACCGCCCAGCGGGACCTGGCCCGCCGCGGCCTCTTCGTGGAGGCGACCGGCGTGGCCTGCTGGGCGGCCGTCCGTGCGGCCCCGGCACGCCCGGGTCTCACGGTGGTGCCGCTGTGCGGGGCGGGGGCGAAAACCGGTCTGACGCCGTGACGGGCGGGCCGCCGCTCGGCCGCCGCTGACGCACGGCCCCGGAACGCCGAACGGTGCGGCCTCAGGGACGGACGGTCGAACCCGCCCCTGAAGCCGCACCGGCCCTCACCGATCCCGCGCGATCATCGAACCGGCCCTCACCGATCCCGCGCGATCACCGAACCGGCTCTCGCCAACCCCACGCGATCATCGAACCGGCTCTCGCCAACCCCCCGCGGTCACCGGTCCCCGCCGATCAGAACTCGTCGGCGCCGTTGCGGAGCTCGTACGTCCAGTAGCCCGTCTTCGCGGCGGCCTCGTCGACGGCCAGGCCACCGGCCGGGGCCTTCACGACGACGCTGCCCTCGGCGGGGCCCTCGGCGGCGAAGAGGTTCACGTTGAACTCCTTCACGACCTTGTTGTCCTCGTGGGCGCCGCCGAGCGCGACGCGCACGTTGGCGTACGCGGGCGCACCGGGCTTCAGGACGATCGGGGCGGCCGGCTTGCTCTTCGCGACGGCCGGGATGTCCTTGGCGGTCTGGATCGGGCCGAAGGCGATCAGCGGGTACTCGAGGAGGGTGCAGGCGCTGCCGGAGGTGTTGGTGGCGGTGAGCACGATGTGCTCGGTCGGCACCTCGTCGGCCTTAGCCGCCGTGACCTTCACGTCGCCGGAGGCGCAGGCGCGGGCCTTGGTGGAGCCGGTGCCGCCGCCCGAGGAGCCGGTGCCGGAGCCGGTCGTGGGCCCCTTCGTACCGGAGCCGCCGGTGGTGGAGCCGGCCGTCGAGCCGCCGGTGGAGCCCGAGCCGTTCTTCGCGGTGGTCTGGTCCGCCCCGCCGGCCGCCGCGCCGGTGTCGGTGGTGGCCTGGGCCGACTTCGAGGCGCCGGCGCTCCCGGCGTCCTTGGCGCCTGCGGCATCGTCCCCGCCGCCGCAGGCGGTGAGGCCGAGCGAGAGGGCGGCGATGGCGGCGGCGGCCAGGACGGTGGACTTGTGGTGGTGGCGCATGGTGTTTCCCCCGTAGAACGCGGTCGGTCCACCCGGCGGCGCGTCCACCCGGTGGCAACCACCCGGCGGACATCCACCGGGTGATGCAACCAGCTTCCGGCCCCGCACTGCCGTCCCGCTTGCGTACCGCTAACGATCCGCTGACAGCCGCGAAAGTCGGGCCGCGGCCCGCGCGGAACCCTCCGGGAATCCGGCCGCGTCGGCGGCCAGGATCGCGCGTTCCAGCTGGTCGGCGGCCTCGTCGAGGCGGCCGATGCCGGCCAGGGCCTCACCCCGGACGATCTGCAGCTGGGCCTGGACGACCACCGATTCCGGCGGGACGAGTTCCCCCGCGCGAAGGGTGTGGGCGAGCGCCGCCTGGTGGTCCCCCACCTTCAGACAGTGCCCCGCCAGGTGCTGGAGGGTCAGGACCTGGGTCGACGGATGCCCGGTGCGGTCGGCGAGCGAGACCGCGTGCACCATGAGCAGTCCGGCCCGGTCGTGCTCGCCGGTCGCGTCCAGGACGGCGGCGTAGTTGACGTACCCGATGGCCTCGCTGATCGTGTCGCCGACCCGGGCGGCCAGACCGGGAGCCTTCTCCAGGTGGACGAGCGCCTCGGCGTCCCGGCCCTCCTCGTGCAGGATCCAGCCGAGCAGCGCCCGCACGCGGGACTGGGCGTCGGGATCGCCCACCCGCTCGGCGGAGGCGAGCCCCGCCTCCAGGAGCGGCGTCCAGCCGTCCCCGATGCGCATGAGCATCAGCGGCCACTGCACGAGGGCCAGCCGCCAGGCCCGGTCGTGCAGGCCGAGGGCGGCTGCCGCGGTGACCGCGCCCTCCAGGGCGGCGCGCTCGGCGACGTACCAGTCGAGGGCCGCCGTACGGTCCTCGAACTCGCGCGTCGCGGCGGGGCGGCGGGCGTCGGCGGGCAGCGAGTAGCAGGGCTGGGAGCCCGGCTCGGCGGCGGCGTCGGCCGCGAGTCCCGTGTACAGGTAGTGGTCGAGGAGCCGGGGCAGGCCCTCGGGATCGGCCTGTGGGGCAAGATGGCGTGCGTAGAGGCGGACCAGGTCGTGCGGCATCCAGCGGCCGGGCACCGACTCGGTGAGGAGATGGGCGGCGGCGAGCCGGTCGAGGTCGGCGGAGGCCTGCGAGGGGGAGGTTCCGGCGAGGGCGCCCGCCTCGAACCGGTCGAGGTCCGAGCCGGTGTGCAGGCCGATGGCACGGAACAGCCGGGCGGCGGACTCCGGGAGCTGCTGCACGGTGAGGTGCAGCGCGGCGGAGACACCCCGGTCCTCGACGTCGAGGAGCATCAGCCGGCCCTGCTCGTCGGCGAGTTCGCCGACCATCTCGTCGAGGGTCCAGCGCGGGCGTTCGGCGAGCCGGGCGGCCGTCACGCGCAGAGCGAGCGGCAGCCCGTCGCAGAGTCCGGCGAGCCGGGCGGCGGCGACGGGCTCCGCGGCGACCCGCGTCTCGCCGAGGACGGTGGTGAGCAGGGCGGCGGAGTCGGCCGGGGGGAGGTGTCCGAGGGGCACCGGGCGGGCGGCGTCGGAGGCGATGAGGCCGCCGAGCCGGTCGCGGCTCGTGACCAGGGTGGTGCAGTGGTCGCCGCCGGGCAGCAGGGGCCTGACCTGCTCGGAGGAGCGCGCGTTGTCGAGGACGACGAGCAGCCGGCGGTTCGCGGTCAGGGAACGGAACAGCGCGCCGCGGGCCTCGACGGCCTCGGGGATGCGCTGCGGGACCACGCCGAGGGCGAGCAGGAACTCGCGCAGGACGGCGGCGGTCTCGGGCGCGGGGGTGTCGCTGAAGCCGCGCAGGTCGGCGAAGAGCCGCCCGTCGGGGAAATCGGCGCGCCGCTCGTACGCCCAGTGCACGGCGAACGCCGTCTTGCCGACACCGGCGGGCCCGGTGACGAGGCAGACGGGTCCGTCGCCCGCGCGTACGGCCCGGTCGAGCGCGGCCAGCTCGGTGCCGCGCCCGGTGAATCCGCGCGGAGCCCGGGGCAGCCCCTCGGGTTTCGGGGCCTCGGCGGGAACGGCGGGGCGGGGCGCGGCGACGGGCTCGGCGGACCGGAGCAGCGTCGCGTACGCGTCGCTGAGCGTCTCGCCGGGGTCGACGCCCAGCTCCTCGGCGAGCAGCCGCCGGGTGCGGTGGTACCAGTCGATGGCGTCCGACTGGCGGCCGGAGCGGCCGAGGGCCAGCATCAGCGCGGCGGCGAGGGACTCCCGCAGGGGGTGCGCGACGGCTTCGGTACGGAGCACGGCGGCGGCCCTGGCGTGCTCGCCGAGTGCGCCGTACGCCTCGGCCAAGGCCTCCACGGAGGCGAGCCGCAGCTCTTCGAGGCCACCGGCGGCGGCTTCGAGGGGGCGGCTGTGGACGGTGCCGGTCAGCGCGGGCCCCTGCCAGTAGGACAGGGCCTCCCGCAGCATCCGCACGGCGTCGGCGGGCCGGCGCTGCACTCCCGCGAGCCCCACGAGTTCCTCGAACCGGTGCACGTCCACGAGTGACTCGGGCATGCGCAGCACGTACGCCGACCCCTGCGTGGCCAGCTCGACGCCGTACGCCTCCGCACCGTGCTCGGCCAGCAGCGCCCGCAACCGCGAGACATGCCCCTGCAGCACGGTCTTGGCGTGCGTGGGCGGTTCTTCCTCCCAGAGGGCGTCGATCAGCTGCTGGACGTTGACGGCACTGTTGGGCCGCAGCAGAAGCATCACGAGGAGGCTGGACCGCTTGGCGGGCCCCAAGGCTACGTCCCCGTCCTCCGTCACCAGCGCAACGGAGCCGAGCAGCCGGAACTCCACCAGTACACCTCCGGTATCCCTCTCCCCCATTTCCCCAGCAGTCGAGGATACGTGTCCCCCCGCCCCGCGCCTCCACGGGTCGGACGGCCTTTCGCCGGACGGGTCGGACGCTTCCCGCTGGTGTGTCCGGCCTCCGCAGGTCCTTACGGGTGTCCTGCCGCCTCGCTGCGGACCGCTCCCAGTCGCGCCTGCTCCTCCTCGACGATCTGGCGGGCGATCGCCGTGTCCGAGACGTCGACCGCGTCCGGTGTCGACTCGGCGACCGCGCTATGACGTGCGTACTCGTCGAACAGGCGGGTCTTGTTCTTCAGCAGCTTCACCATCCGCTCGTCCACCGCGCCCATGGTGAGCAGTCGGTGTACGCGGACCGAACGCACCTGGCCCATGCGGTGGGCCCGCGCCACCGCCTGATGCTCGATGGTCGGCTTGATCTGAGGTTCGCAGATGATCACGACCGACGCCGCCTGCATGTTGAGCCCCACCCCCGCCGACTCGATCTGCGCCACCAGCACCGCATGCCCCGGCTCGGCGGCGAACTCGTCCACCAGCTGCTGACGGCGGGCCGGCGGCACGCTCCCCGAGAGCGGACCGAACACCTGACCGCCACCAGGGCTCCGTGCGCCGTCCAGTGTGTCCTTCACCGCCGCCAGGACATCCTTGAAGCTGGAGAAGACCACCACCTTCATCCCGTTCTCGGCGGCGTCCTCGACGATCTCGCGCAGCCGGTTCAGCTTGGCCGACTTCTCGGGGCGCGCGTACGCCGCTCTGCGCATCGCCATGAAGTTGCCCGCGCTCACGGCCTCGCGGTAGGCCTCTTCGTCCGACGCGCTCAGTTCCTCCCACTCGTCCGTGTGCTGGAGCCCGGGGAGTTCGGTCAGGACGTCCTGCTGGTTACGGCGCAGATAGACCGGCGCGACGGCCTTCCGGAAGGCCGTCGAACCGGCTACTCCGTTACGGTCACCGACAGCCTCGGCCACGTGGGGCTGGAGGATCTGCACAAGGCTGCGAAACTCGGCGACCCGGTTCTCCATGGGCGTGCCGGTCATGAAGAGAACACGTTCACAGCGCCCGGACCATTCGGTCACGACCTGGGAGCGACGCGTCTTCGGATTCTTCACGTAGTGCGCCTCGTCGACGACCAGCATCCCGAGCTCGCCGCTTCCGGGAGCCGGGAAACCACGCAGGGAGTCGAAGGTGGTCACCCCCACGCCGCCCCGCCCCTTCCAGTCGTCGAACGCCTCGTGCCGGTCGGGGCCGTGAAGGGGTGCCACGCGCAGCTTGCTGCGTGCCTCGATCTCACGTGTCCAGTTGATCAGGACGCTGGCCGGGCAGACGACCATGAAATGGCTCTGCCCCTCGGCGGCGAGATGTGCCAGGGCGGCGATGGCCTGGATGGTCTTGCCGAGCCCCATCTCGTCGCCGAGAATCACTTTGCGCTGCGCCAGAGCGAAACGTGCCCCGAAGGCCTGATAGCCGCGCAGCGACACCCGTCGGTGGGTGTCGTCGAGCGTCTGGTCGCGGACCCGCCCGGCGACCTCGTCGGGCAGGAACCCCTCGGCGGCGGCGGTGTCGGGTCTGCGGCCGGAGATCTCGGCGAGGAGGCTGTAGTACTCAGCGGAACGAAGCTCGAAGTCGACCCAGGCCGCGACCTCGGTCGAGGTACCGCGGAGCAGATCCACCGAGGCCTGCGCAAGCAGCTCCGGCACACCGCCCTGTGCCGCCTCCTCGGTCAGCCCGCGGACCTGTGCGGCGGCCTCCAGTGCCTGAGCTCGCTTGGCCTGCCCCACCAGCAGCATCCGCAGCCGCCCGGCGACCGGCGCGGCCTCGGCCAGCAGCGGACCGAGCCGCTCCGTAAGAGCCACGGCCGTATCGACGGCTCGCCGCGCATCGGGGCCCGCTTCGACCAGCACGTGCAGAGCCATGACGAGTGAGGTGGTCAGCGGCTCAGGCCGATCCACGTCGATGTGGACGGTGATGGTCTCCCCGACGGCGTCCGAGATCTGACGTGCTGCCGCGAGGACCTGATCGGCGGTCCGCTGCCCCACGCCAGGAATCTGCCGCAACCGGTAGGAACCGGCGTCGAGTACCTGCCGGACCGACCGCAGACCGCTGCTCTCGACTTCCCCGAGCCTCAGCCGCCCCTCGGTGACCTCCTTCAGCCGGGCCACCGGGATGGCGTCCAGCGCCTGATCCGCCGCCGCGTCATGGATCGGCTGGAGAGCCGCCCGAACCGCCTCGACGGCACGCCCATGGTCACCGACCACCGCCCGCGCCGCCTCGCACAGCCGCCCTCCCGCGGCAACGGCCTCCCGCTCCCTGCGCCCCATTCCGCCCCGACCCTCTCGCTATGTCCCCGCATACTCCCACCACTGACCCCGGGCACCGACCGGGAAGGAGTGACGGGCGGCGATGGCCCTGGCGAGCCTGGGATCGACGGCGCGGTCGGTTCTGGCGAGTGGACGCCAGCCGCACATACGGAATCTCCGGCACCGGCCTGGACCGGGAACCCGACTGGACCGCGCCCTGGGAGCACCTGGCCGAGGAGTCCCGCACCCGGTCCCTGCTGGAAGCCTCCGCAGCCCCCGCCGGCGACGACATCTTCGTCGCCCCCACGTGGATCGACCGTACCGACCTGCGGACCTACCCTCCCGCCTACGGTGAGCCGGGGTAGCCACACGCCGAGCGCTTCGCCCGTCATCTCGTCGACGACGAAGTCACGATCCTGTCATTCGCGATCACTTTGTCCCGATCGTGGTCGCCCCTGGTCACTCGGAGAAACGGACGGGGAACAACGGAGGACCAAAGAGGCAACGGGCAACACCGTCGAACCCCGATTCTCCACCCGTGCGCCGTGCCAGACTCGCTCTTGGATGCGAAGCGAAACCACGTCGTCACAGTGGGTGTTCTCGGTCGGGTTGGTGTCGACCTGTGATCGCCGGATGACGGCTCCCGTGAGGGCGGACGGCTCTCGCGGTCACTGTTCAAGGGGAGGTTGATCATGAGCACGACATTACGTTTCGGCCCGGAACTTCGCCGTTTACGAGTGGAGGCGGGGCTGACTCTGACCGAGTTCTCCGTGGCGCTCAACTACGACAAGGGGCACCTCAGCAAGGTCGAGCGCGGGGAGCGTTCCGCGTCGCCCGAACTGGCCCGCCGGTGCGACGCCTTCCTCGGCGCGGACGGCGACCTACAGCGCCTGGTCACCCGTCCCGAGTCGGACTCGGACTCAGGCACCGCGGAATCCCCCACCGGTCCGAGCCGCTGGCTCGTCGCGCGCCGGGCGGTCCTCTCGGCAGGTACGGGAGCGCTGATCGACCTCGGCCTGAAACTCGGCGGCCAGGCGGTGTCCTCCACCGACGACCCCCTCCTGTTCTCCTTCCGCATGCAGTTCGACCAGCTGCGGAAGCTCGGCCAGTCCACCGCGCCCAAGGTCCTGCTGCCCCTGCTGGAGACACAGACCCGCATGGTTGCCGGGCTGGCCGCCGAGGCCCGGTCCACCTCCCGGCCCCCCGCGCTCCTGCTCGCCTCCCGGTTCGCGGAGTTCACCGGCTGGATGGCCCAGGAGGCCGGGGACAGTGACGCGGCACTCGGCTGGACGGGCGAGGCCGCCGAACTGGCGCGCGCCGGCGGTGACCCGTACCTCGGTTCCTACGCACTGGTGCGACGCGCCCTGGTCACGATGTACGACGGGGACGCCGCCGGCACGGTCGCCCTGGCCCGCCGGGCCCAGAGCAGCGAACTCCCGCCGCGCATCCGGGGACTCGCGGCCCAACGGGAGGCCCAGGGGCACGCGCTCGTCGGCAACGAAGTCGACTGCCTCCGCAGCCTCGACAGGGCGCGGGAACTCCTCGCCGGCGACGACGCCCGCAACGGCACCGAGCCCGTGATCGGCACGTCCCATGTGAGCGATCCGGCAGCGATGTCGACCGGATGGTGCCTGCACGATCTCGGCCGCCCCAAGGCCGCCGCCGAGGTACTCGACCGGGAGTACCGCCGCATCCCGCCGCACGCGCTGCGCACCCGCGCCCGGTACGGCTTCCGCAGGTCCCTGGCCCATGCCGCTTCCGGAGAGGTCGAGCACGCGTGCACGATCGCCGCGGAACTGCTCGGCGTCATGCCGGCCGTTCCGTCGGCGACGGTGAACAGCGACGTCCGGCGTCTCTCACGGGAACTCGCCCGGTTCCGGAGCAGCCGCGCCGTACGCGAACTGCAGCCCGCGCTGGCACGCGTACTCGCTCCCGCGCACGACTGACAGCCGTTCCACAACTGACAGCCGCTCCACGACCGACACCGGCTCGAGCCGCCCGGCTCGCCGGATCCCTGGTCCCGGTCCCGGCCCGTCCGGACCTGCGGATCTCCTGATCCCCGCCCGACACCTCACGCCGAGCACCCCTCGCTTCCTTCGGGCTGCCCGCGACCGGTGAACCGCCAGGCGGCGCACCTTCCTCCGTACGCCTCCGATGGCTGCGCCATGCCGCCACGAGGTCACGCCCCCCTCTCCGTCCCCCGTTCCTCTCACAAAGGGAATCAGCCATGTCCGATGTCTTCATCAACTACCGCACAGGCGACGAGGAATCTGCCGCGACCCTGATCGCCCGCGAGCTCCTCCGGCGGTTCGGCCGCGAGCACATCTTCTTCGCCAGCAATTCGATCGAGCTCGGACGCCGCTACCCGGCCGCACTGGACGGGGCGGTGGAGAAGTGCGACGCGCTCATCGCGGTGATCGGCCCGCGCTGGGCGAAGGTGCTGGGGCCCGACGGTCGCCCCGCCCTCGAAGCCGAGCAGGACTGGACCCGCCGCGAGATCCGGACCGCGCTCGACCGCGGAATCCTGGTCATCCCCGTGCTCGTCGGAAAGGCCACGCGGATCGACCACGTCCTCCTCCCGGAAGACCTGCGTGAGCTGGCGGACTGCCAGTACAAGCGCTTCGACCACCGCAACAGCGACGCGGACCTGGCGGTGCTCGGCGACGCCCTGGCCCGGCAGCTGCCCGAGCTGGGCAAGGTGGACCGCGGCGCCCACGTGGCGCCGGACAGCCCGGATCCGAAGTCCCGCAAGGGGTCGGCCAAGGACGCGGGGCACACCAGGATGCGGACGCGCGACGTCGAGCAACGCGTGCGCGGCGGCATCGGAAACCTCAACGGCGACCTCGGCACGTTCGTCAACGAGCCGCAGGGGCCGGTGAACACCGGTTCGGGGCCCCAGTACAACGCCCCCCACTTCGAGGGCGACAACACCGGCGTCCAGTTCACCGCAGGCGACAACAGCAGCACGGTCCACCAGCGCTTCGGACGCGAACACGGGCCCTCGGACGACCGACGGTGACCGCGTCGGACCGCGTCACCGTCAACGATGCGCGTGGCCCGGTGAACAACGGCCCGGGGCCCCAGTACGTCTTCTACGGCGCCGGCGTCGCCTGGAGGAGCCGCAGAAGCGCGGAATCCCTGCGGATCGTCCGCGAGGACCGGTTTCATCTGGCCGAGCGGTTCGCCTCGCCGGGGAAGTTCCGCGTCGCCGCCGACCTTCTGGAGAAACCCGGCTCGGTGGTGCTGCTCGACGCCCAGCCCGGCACCGGCCGTCGGGCCGCGGCGATCATGCTGCTGCACCAGCTCGGCGAGGACGGCGAAACCGATGAGGAAGCCATCCGGTTCGAGGAGCTTTCTCCCGGCAAGCCCAAGGACGGGGACGAGGAACCCGCTCCCCCCGGTGCGGGTGACCGCTTCCTCCTCGACCTCTCCCGGATCACCGACGAGGAGGCGTACACCGAGGCCCAGCGCCGCTTGGCCGGGCTCCGGTCACAGGTCCATGAGGTCGGGGCCCACTTGGTCGTCGTCCTGCCCTCGGGCCTGGCGCACGCCCATCCGCCGGAGCTCGCACCGTACACGGTGAGGCTGGAACGCCCCCGGGGCATCGCCGTCATCACCCGGTGCCTCCGGATGGACCTGATGCCTTTCGTCCCCGAGGACCTGCGGCGCCCCGGACTCCAGCTTCTGTACGACCGCTCCCCCATGCGGGAACTGGCCCGGCTGGCGGGCCTGGTGAGGACCGCTCGCGACAGCGGCCGGTTCGGCTCCGACTTCGCGAGCTGGCTCGACCAGGCCCTGCACGCGGTGAAGGACCGTGCCACCGAGGTGGGCAAGCGCGTGAACACGGCCCGTACCGCGCCCGAGCGGGCCCTGCTGCTCGCGGCTGCCGTGTTCGAGGAGGCGCACGCCGACACCGTCCACGAGGCGTGGCGCGGGCTGCTGAAGACGGTGGGGCACGAGGAAGAGGCGAGCACCGACCTCGAACGGATCGACTTCGGACAGCGGTTGATAACCCTCGGGATCGAGCGGGACCCGGACGGACGGCTCCGCTTCGAGCAACTGGCCTACGCCGACGCGGTCCGCACGTACTTCTGGGCGAACTTCCCCGGGCTGCGCGAGAAGCTCGCGGAATGGATCGGCGTGACCACCGGGCTCCCCGGTCTGACCACCGACGACCGGGTGAACATCGTCGTTCGCTTCGGCGAGCGCGCGCTGGCCACCGGGCGGCCCGACCACCTCTTCGACCTCGCGGTCCTGTGGGCGGACGGCGCGACCGGGGCGTCCGGCGACGCCCGAGCCGTAGCGGCGCTCGAACTCGGCCTCAGCCACGAGGGGTTCGGAGCCTGGTTCCGCAGACGGATGTACGACTGCGTGAACTCCACCTCCTTGTCGGACGGCGTCGTCCGCGCCCTGACCGCCGCGTGCGTCCGGAGTCTCTCCTCGACCCACCCCGATCAGGCCGTGGTGCGGCTGCGGCACCTCGCCGCACGGGAAGGGGAGGCGGCCCGCGCGGCCGAGGAGGCGCTCTTCGGGCTCGTCGGCGACGACCGCCGGCTCTACCGGTTGCTGGTCGACCGGCTACGGGGCCCGGCACGCCGGGAGTCCCGCGCGGCCGAGCCTCCTCTTCGGCTCCTCACCGAGCTGCTGAGAAGCGACCGGGTACCGGACCCACCACGGTGGCCGGACCTGTTCCTGGGCTGGGAGGCGGTGTTCTCCCAGCCGCCCACGAAGCTCTGGGACGTCCTGGTGAAGAGCTGGCTCGACACCGCGGCCGACGACCGTACGCGGGAGATGGCGCTGGACCTGATGGTCGGAGCGACACGCGGCCGCACGATCGCCCTCCACCGCCTCTACGCCATCGCCTGCGACTGGGCAGGCGCGGCCCGCGACCCGGTCCGGACGGCCGTCGCGGCCCGACTGTGGCAGCACATCGACCAGGCGCAGTACGCCCGCGCCGACCGTACGCAGCGTGCGGGCGACGGACCACGGACCACGGAAGAGGCACCATGAGACTCCGCTTTCCCAGCCTGCTGCTCGTCGCTCTCTGCGGCCTCGCACCAGCTGTGCTCGGCAACCTCCTGCACTGGTCGGCGTGGCTGTGGGGCTTCATGTCCATGGGTGCGGCCTCGGGCTCACTGCTGCTCGTGCTGGCGTTCCTCGGCAGTGGCCACCCGCAGGCCGATCCTTACGGACCCGGGGAGCCCGAGCCGCCCGCGGCGCCCACCGAGCAGCCGTACCAGGAGACGCGGGTGATCGACGCGGCGCTGCCGAGCGCCGTGGACGGCTACGACTTCCTCTTCTCCGCCACCGTGTGGTGGCGGCCGGTCCCCGACCACACCGGCCGGTCCGACGGCTCCTCCCCGGCCCTCGCCGCGTCCGCGGTCGTCAGCCGGGCCCAGGAGATCGTCCGTCGCGAGCAGCCAGGCCAGGCGAGCTCGGCGCGGTTCCTCCTGGAGGGCGAGCTGAGCGTCCCGCTCCCGGACCGGAGCGGACGGGTGATGGCCCTGGCGGCCGATGCGACGCTGACGCTCGCCCCCGCCGACCGCGATCGCCTGCGGAAGCTGAGCGACCTGAGCAAGGACGAGGAGATCTGGGAGTACGAGCGCCAGCACGAGCGCAACAAGCGGCGCTACCTCGGTGACGACGTGCTCCAGAGCGCGGGCAGTGCGGTGGTCTGGTGGCTGGCCCGGCACGAGAACGAGATCGATAAGGCGGTCGACATGATCGGACCGCTCGCCCAGATCGCCGCGGCCGCCAACGACGAGGAAGTGCCCGAACTCTTCCGTCACCTGCTCGTCCCACCCGCGGGCGCGCGGAACGAAGCGACCGTCGGCGGCCCGCAGTGGGGCGGCCCCGGCCCGGGAACAGGGCCGTTCGACCGCGAGGCGGAGGTCGGGGCCGCCGATCAGCTGGTTGTCTGGCTGGCGGCGGTGGGCGTAAAGCCCGGCATGGACGAGTACACGGTGCTCGTGAACCGTGTCGTGATGAACCTGGAGATGGCCGAACTGTACGAGGCCGCCGACGAGATCAGACGGAACCTCCTCCCGGCTCCCGACCAGGGCACCGGCCCCGGCGAGGACGAGGCCTCGGACACCGATACGGACGAAGACGACACAACGTCCCAGTACTTCTGGGAACCCACCCACCAACCGCACCGCCCCACGGCACCTCGCGCACACGACGAGGACGAAAGCTGATCAGGCAGGCAGGTACGCCCACGGGGCCCGACTCCGAAGAACCGGGCCCCGTGGGCACGTCGCGCGTCTGACCGGGCGGATCAGACGTTGAAGCGGAACTCCACCACGTCGCCGTCCTGCATGACGTATTCCTTGCCCTCCATGCGGGCCTTGCCGGCGGCGCGGGCTTCGGCTACCGAGCCGGTGGCGACCAGGTCCGCGAAGGAGATGACCTCCGCCTTGATGAAGCCCTTCTGGAAGTCGGTGTGGATCACGCCGGCCGCCTCCGGGGCCGTCGCGCCCTGCTTGATCGTCCAGGCGCGGGATTCCTTCGGGCCGGCCGTCAGGTAGGTCTGGAGGCCCAGGGTCGCGAAGCCGACGCGGGCGAGGGTCGCCAGGCCCGGCTCCTCGGCGCCGACCGACTGGAGGAGCTCCATGGCGTCCTCCTCGTCCAGCTCGGCGAGGTCCTGCTCCAGCTTCGCGTTGAGGAAGATCGCCTCCGCCGGGGCGACCAGCGCGCTCTGCTCCGCCTTGAACGCGTCGTCCGTCAGCTCGTCCTCGTCCACGTTGAACACGTAGAGGAAGGGCTTCATGGTGAGGAGGTGGAGGTCGTGGAGCAGCTCCGCCTTCTCCGAGCCCTGCACGATGCCCTGGGAGAAGAGGGTGTCGCCCTTCTCCAGGATCGCCTGGGCGGCCTCGACCGCGGCCACCTTCGGCGCCGTGTCCTTCTTGATCCGCATCTCCTTCTGGAGGCGCGGCAGGACCTTCTCGATCGTCTGGAGGTCCGCGAGGATCAGCTCCGTGTTGATCGTCTCGATGTCGTCCTTCGGCGAGACCTTGCCGTCGACGTGCACGACGTTCTCGTCCTTGAAGGCGCGGATGACCTGGCAGATCGCGTCCGACTCGCGGATGTTCGCGAGGAACTTGTTGCCGAGGCCCTCGCCCTCGCTCGCACCGCGCACGATGCCCGCGATGTCGACGAAGTCGACCGTCGCCGGAAGGATGCGCTGCGAGCCGAAGATCTCCGCGAGCTTCGTCAGGCGGGCGTCCGGGACGCCGACGACGCCGACGTTCGGCTCGATCGTGGCGAACGGGTAGTTGGCCGCCAGCACGTCGTTCTTGGTCAGGGCGTTGAACAGGGTCGACTTGCCGACATTCGGCAGACCGACGATTCCGATCGTGAGCGACACGGTGGCGACTTCCTGAAGTGTGGACGGGGGGCCGATCCCCCAGTTTACGGGCGGGCCGAACCAGCCAGTGACGCCGACCTTCGGTCGTTCTCGGGGGCAAGGTCACCCAAAGGGCGTGTCCCGGACCCGGTTCCCGCCCCCTCCCGACCTACGTTGGTGGGGTGGAGCAGCACAGGACAAGTCAGCCGCAAGGCCGCCGACGGCCGCAAACCCCCGCCACGCCGCCGGTCGCACCGCCCGGCGCGCTCGTGGAGGGCGCGGCCGTGTACCGGGTGACCGGCCGGACCCGGCGCGGTCCCGGCGGCGCCCGCGTCGAGCGGGCCGGTGCCCCCGGGGCCGTCGGCAAGGCCGGTGCCCGAGCGCCCGGCGCCCGGTCCGTGCCGCCCTTCGTCCTCGCCCTCCGACGCCTGCCCTCGCCCCGTCTCACCGGCCTCGGCGCCGGGCTCTTCGCCGCCGCCGTCATGCTGGTCCTCGGCCTGCTCGACCTGCTGCTGTTCGACGGCTCCCCCGTCGTCTACGGGCTGCTCTTCCTGCCCGTCAGCGCGCTCACCGCGCTCTGGGTCCGTACCGCCGACCTCGTCACCGCCCCCATCGGCGTCCCCATCGCCTTCGCCGTCGGCGTCATCCCCGTCGCGGGCGGCACCGGCGGCTTCGGCGGCCAGGCCATGGCCGTCGTCACCGCCCTCGCCGTACACGCCGGGTGGCTGTACGGCGGCACCCTCGTCGCCGGGGTCATCGCGAGCGTACGGAAGGTCCGGGAGATGGGACGGCGCCAGCCGCCCCGCACCCGGCCCGCGAGCGCGGCTGGAGCGGGTGGGGCGGGGGCCGGTGGTACGGGGGGCGGTGCGGCCGGTGGTTCTCCGGGGGCTGCCGGTGGCGCCTCCGCGGATCCCTCCGGCGCCGGTAAGGCCGATCCCGGCGCGGGTCCCGCCCGGGGCGGGGCCCCGCGCCGCCGCCCCGTCGCCTGACCAGGCGGCCGGGCCGGAGTGTCAGTCGGGCGCCCACGCAGTCAGGCTGCCGGGCGGTCACGGGGGCCCGGCGGCCGGCCTGTCGGGCCGCCCGCCGGTCACGCGTAAGCCCGCCTCATCCCCTCGCCCCCCTCACCCCGTCCCCGCCGCCATCCCCGCCCCCACGATCCCCGCGTTGTTCTGCAGTTCCGCCGGGACGATCTCCGCCCTGATGTCCTCGATCAGTGGCAGGAACTTGTCCGCCTTCCGGCTCACCCCGCCGCCGATGATGAACAGCTCCGGCGAGAAGAGCATCTCCACGTGCGCCAGGTACTTGCGGAGCCGGCGCGTCGCCCAGTGTTCCCAGGTGAGGTCCTCGTCCTCCTTGGCCTTCGTCGACGCCCTGGTCTCGGCGTCGTGGCCCTTGAGTTCCAGGTGGCCGAGCTCCGTGTTCGGGACGAGGCGGCCGTCGACGAAGAGGGCCGAGCCGATGCCGGTGCCCAGCGTCAGCAGGATCACGGTGCCCCTGCGGCCCCGGCCCGCGCCGAAGGTCATCTCGGCGATGCCGGCCGCGTCCGCGTCGTTCAGGACGGTCACCGGGAGGCCGCCCAGGCGCTCGCTCAGGAGGGTGCCCGCGTCGACGCCGATCCATGACTTGTCGACGTTCGCCGCCGTACGGATCGTGGAGCCCGTGACCACCCCGGGGAAGGTCACCCCCACCGGTCCGGTCCAGCCGAAGCGCTCCACGACCTCTACGACGCAGCCCGCCACACCGTCGGGTGTGGCGGGCTGCGGGGTCAGCACCTTGTGGCGCTCCTCGGTGAGCGCTCCGCGCTCCAGGTCCACAGGGGCGCCCTTGATGCCCGAGCCGCCGATGTCCACTCCGAAGACGTTCATGGACCCACGGTACGGGCTGGGGCGCGGGGCTACTCCTTGACCGGGGAGGTCGCCAGCAGCTTCGCCGCCTCGGCGCGCAGGTCCTTGTTGCGGAGTTCCTTGGGCAGCGAGAACGTGAGGGACTCGTCGGCCGTCTTGACGATCTCCACGTCCGCGTAACCGCGCTCGGAGAGCCATTCCAGGACTTCCTGCACCAGGACGTCCGGGACCGAGGCGCCCGAGGAGAGGCCGACGCTGGTGACGCCCTCGAGCCAGGCCTCGTCGATCTCGCTGGCGAAGTCGACCAGGTACGCGGCGGGGACGCCGGACTGCTTGGCGACCTCGACCATGCGGATCGAGTTCGAGGAGTTCTTCGAGCCGACGACGATCACCAGCTCGGCCTGGCCGGCCAGCTCCTTGATCGCGATCTGGCGGTTCTGGGTGGCGTAGCAGATGTCGTCGGACGGCGGGGAGATCAGCTGCGGGAACTTCTCCTTCAGCGCGTCGACCGTCTCCATCGTCTCGTCGACCGAGAGCGTGGTCTGCGAGAGCCAGACCACCCGGGCCGGGTCGCGGACCTCGATCTTGGCCACGTCGTCGGGGCCGTCGACCAGCTGGATGTGGTCGGGGGCCTCGCCGGAGGTGCCGATGACCTCCTCGTGGCCCTCGTGGCCGATGAGGAGGATGTCGAAGTCGTCGTTGGCGAACCGGACGGCTTCCTTGTGCACCTTGGTGACCAGCGGGCAGGTGGCGTCGATGGTCGCGAGCCGGCCCTGCCGGGCCTCCTCGTGGACGGTCGGGGCGACGCCGTGCGCGGAGAACATCACGATGTTGCCCGGCGGCACCTCGGTCGCCTGGTCGACGAAGATCGCGCCCTTCCGCTCCAGCGTCTGGACGACGTACTTGTTGTGGACGATCTCGTGGCGTACGTAGATCGGCGCACCGTACTGCTCCAGGGCCTTCTCCACGGCGATCACGGCACGGTCCACGCCCGCGCAGTAGCCGCGGGGAGCGGCGAGCAGGACACGCTTCGGGCGGTTCGTCGCGGGGGCGTTCGCGGGCGTCGACGCGGGCGTTGCAGTCATGCGTCCCATCGTAAGGCCGCGTCGGTGAGCGGTTTGATCGGTGCCGTGGCCGAAACTGTGCCCATGGCCGAGGAATCGCAGGTGACGGCGCGCGGGGAAGACGCCGAACATACCGGGCTTCGACGGAACCTCGGGTTCCGCGACCTGGTCGTCTACGGACTGCTCTTCATCGCCCCGATGGCGCCCGTGGGCGTCTTCGGCACGCTCGACGCCAAGTCCCGCGGCGCGGTCGCACTGGTGTACCTCGTGGCCACCGTCGCCATGGCGTTCACGGCGTTCAGCTACGCGCAGATGGTCCGGGTCGCACCACAGGCCGGATCCGTCTTCACGTACGCGAGCAAGGGCCTCGGAGAAGGGCCGGGATTCATCGCCGGCTGGATGGCGATGCTCGACTACCTGCTCATCCCGGCCGTCGCGTACCTCTTCGCGGGCATCGCCATGGAGGCGCTCGTCCCCGAGGTGGACCGGTGGGTGTGGACGGGGATCGCCGTCGTCGTCACCACGCTCCTCAACCTGTGGGGCGTACGGGCCGCCGCGCGCGTCGGCTTCGCGGTGCTCGCGATGGAGATCGTCGTCCTGCTCGTCTTCGTCGTCTCGGCCGTGGTGGTGCTCGTACGGGACGGGGCACAGCGCGACTGGTGGTCGCCGCTCACCGGCGACGCGTCCTTCTCGCTCTCGGCCGTCCTCGGCGCCGTGTCGGTGGCCGTGCTCTCCTACCTGGGCTTCGACGCCATCGCCTCCTTCGCCGAGGAGGTCACCGGCGGCTCGGCGAAGGTGGCGCGGGCGGTGCTGTTCTGCCTGGCCCTCGCGGGCGTCCTGTTCATCGCCCAGTCCTGGCTGGTCGCCCTCCTCGAACCGGTCTCCTCCGCCGAACTCGCGGCGGACCCCGGCAAGCAGGGCTCGGCCTTCTACGACGCGGTCGACCTCTCGGTCGGCGGCTGGCTGCACGACCTCGTGGCCGCCTCCAAGGCGATCGGCGCTGCCTTCGCCGCGCTCGCCGGACAGGCGGCCGGCGGCCGGCTGCTCTTCGCGATGGGCCGCGACCGGCGCCTGCCGCACGTGCTCGCCCGGACGGACGGGGGCGTGCCGCGGGTGGCGCTCCTCGTGGCGGCGACGGTCACGATGGTCGCGGCGGTGTGGGCGGCCCGGCGGGACGACGGCCTCGACCACCTGGTGTCGGTCGTCGACGTCGGCGCGCTGACCGCCTTCGTCCTGCTGCACGCGAGCGTGGTGGGCTGGTTCGCGGTACGGAGGGCGGAGGGCCCGCCGAACGTGCTCAAGCACATCGTCCTCCCGGTGGTCGGCGCGGGAATCCTGATCGCGGTCATCGTGGAGGCCTCGGCGGCGGCGCAGGTGGTGGGCGTGGTGTGGCTGGGGGTCGGACTCGTCGTCCTGGCCGTACAGGGCACGACGCGGACGCCACGGACGACGCGGCGGGGCTGAGCGGCCGGGGGGGTGGCGTACGCCGGCGCGTGTCGGGCCCGCTGGGGCGGGATGCGCCTGCCGGGCCGTACGAGCCCGCCGTGGCCGTACGAGCCCGCCGGGACGGATCCACCCGCCGTGGCCGTACGAGCCCGCCGGGACGGATCCACCCGTGAGCCGTACGCCCCCGCCGGGACGGACGCACCCTGGGCCGTACGCCCCCGCCCCGACCTCATGCGCCCGTCCCGCCGCGCGCCCCTGACGTTGTCGTACCGCGCCGTTACGCTCGGTCCATGGCTCTGACTACGTCCGCCGAAGCACCGCTTCCCGTCGGTGAGGTCTCCCGGCTGATCGGAGGGTGGATCGACCGGCTCGGGGCGATCTGGGTCGAGGGGCAGATCACCCAGCTCTCGCGCCGCCCCGGCGCCGGGGTCGTCTTCCTGACGCTGCGCGATCCCTCGCACGACATCTCCATCGGCGTCACCTGCTACCGCCAGGTCTTCGACGCCGTCGCGGACGTCGTGTCGGAGGGCGCCCGGGTCGTCGTGCGCGCCAAGCCCGAGTGGTACGCGCCGCGCGGGCAGCTGTCGCTGCGGGCCGTGGAGATCAAGCCGGTCGGCATCGGCGAGCTGCTCGCCCGGCTCGAACAGCTGAAGCGGAGCCTCGCCGCCGAGGGGCTCTTCGCCCTCGACCGGAAGAAGCCGCTCCCCTTCCTGCCGCACCGGATCGGGCTCGTCTGCGGCCGTGCCTCGGCCGCCGAGCGGGACGTCCTGGAGAACGCGCGGCGCCGCTGGCCCGCCGTCGCCTTCGAGGTGCGGAACGTGGCGGTGCAGGGCGTGAAGGCGGTTCCGCAGGTCGTCCAGGCGGTCAAGGAGCTCGACGCCCACCAGGACGTGGACGTGATCATCGTCGCCCGGGGCGGCGGCAGCGTCGAGGACCTGCTGCCGTTCTCGGACGAGCAGCTCGTCCGCGCCGTCGCCGACTGCCGTACGCCGGTGGTCTCGGCCATCGGGCACGAACCCGATTCGCCGCTGCTCGACCTGGTGGCCGATCTGCGCGCCTCGACCCCGACGGACGCCGCCAAGAAGGTCGTCCCGGACGTCGGCGAGGAGCTGGACCGGGTCCGTGGGCTGCGGGACCGCGCCCTGCGGACCGTACGGGGTCTCCTCGACCGGGAGGAGCGCGGACTCGCGCACGCGCTCGCGCGGCCGGTCATGGAGCATCCGCAGCGCATGGTGGAGGTCCGCGAGGACGAGGTGGCCGCACTCCTCGCCCGCAGCCGGCGCGTCCTCGGGCATCTGCTCGACCGGGCGGACTCCGAGCTGTCGCACACGCGGGCGCGGGTCCGCGCGCTGTCGCCCGCGGCGACGATGGAGCGGGGGTACGCGGTGCTCCAGCGGGTGGACGGGACGGTGGTCCGCGCCCCGGAGGAGGTCGCGGAGGGCGAGGAGCTGCGGGCCAGGGTCGCGGAGGGCGAGTTCGCGGTCCGGCGCTTGGCCGACTGACGGAGAGCGGCCGGTACCGGCCGCGGTAGCAGGCATCGAGAGAGAACCGGACACGGAGGATGGAGCGACACATGGCAGCGGGAACGGACGCGGACGCGGGTACCGGTACGGAATCGGGCGCGGGCACGGCAACGGCCACCGCCGCGGACGAGGCGGCGCTCGGGTACGAGCAGGCGCGGGACGAGCTGATCGAGGTCGTACGGCGGCTCGAAGCGGGCGGAACGTCCCTGGAGGAGTCCCTCGCGCTCTGGGAGCGCGGGGAGGAGCTGGCGAAGGTCTGCCGCCGCCGTCTGGAAGGCGCGCGGGCCCGGCTGGACGCCTCGCTCGCGGCGGAGCGCGCCACCGAGGAGGCCGAATAGCCCCGCACCCGGGGAACGGCCGACGAATCCCGCGAGCCGGGGGCCGACCGGACCGGGGCAGGGGCGGACCGGGGCGGGACCGGGACCGACCGGGGGGACCCGACCCCCCGACCAGGCGTGCAGACAGGCGGCCAGACCAGGGCAGGCCACCGACCGGACCGGGCCAGCAAGCCGCCGACCGGCCGAGGCGGACCGCCGACCGACCGAAGCGGACCACCGACCGACCCGGCCGGACCACCGCCCACCCCCACCCTGGCCTCGCACGCCCCTTCGGCATAGACTCCGAGTGAAGCGGATCACTATCCGGATGGATTAGTTGAAGTTTCACCAATCATGCGCGTACTGTCGAGGACATCGCTCGAACCGCCTTCGAGCGGCCCCCTTGTGCAGTCCGGAAGGTACGCAGCATGTCTCTCGCCCTTGACCCCGCCGCCCAGGATCTCCTCTTCCGTGAGGCCCGCACCGCCAACACGTTCACCGACGAGCCGGTGACCGACGAGCAGGTCCAGGCGATCTACGACCTGGTCAAGTTCGGCCCCACCGCCTTCAACCAGAACCCGCTGCGCATCACGCTGGTCCGCTCCCCCGAGGCCCGCGAGCGCCTGGTCAAGCACATGGCCGAGGGCAACCAGCCCA
Organism: Streptomyces sp. P9-A4; assembly: GCF_036634195.1. NCBI lineage: Bacteria > Bacillati > Actinomycetota > Actinomycetes > Kitasatosporales > Streptomycetaceae > Streptomyces > Streptomyces sp. P9-A4. The sequence goes on along the minus strand of NZ_JAZIFY010000001.1, from coordinate 4,873,619 downwards.
AGACCGCCACGGCCCCGCTCGTCGCGATCCTCTCCGCCGACAACGAGTTCCACGAGGAGATCCCGGCCCTCCTCCCGCACTTCCCGCAGGCCAAGGACATGTTCTTCTCGGAGCGTCCGGTCCGCGAGCGGTCCGCCGTCCTGAACGCCGCCCTCCAGGCCGCGTACTTCATCGTGGGCATCCGCGCCGCCGGCCTGGCCGCGGGCCCGATGACCGGCCTGGACTTCGCCGGTCTCCAGAAGGAGTTCCTGGACGACGACCACACCCCGCTGATGGTCGTCAACATCGGCAAGCCGGGCGAGGACGCCTGGTTCCCGCGTTCCCCGCGCCTGTCCTACGACGAGGTCGTCACCACCGTCTGAGCCCCGCGGCACGCCCCGCGGCACGCCCCACGGCACGCCCCACGGCATGCCCCACGGCACGGGAAAGGCCCCGCACTCCTCCGAGTGCGGGGCCTTCCCCGTACATCTCCGATGCCGTTACCGGCTCCGGCTCACGCCTGCTTCGACCTGAGCGAGCCCGCCATCTCCGCGAGCCGCTCGAACGACGCCGTTCCGGTGACCACCGTCGTCGCCCCGTCCTCCGTACGGACGAGCGCGTCGTACTTCGGGCCCTCCCAGCGCTGCCAGACCTGGCCGGCCACCGTCTCGGTCTTCCCGGTGTTCTTCGCCCGCTGGGTGACCTCGGGCACGAAGGTCCCCGGCGCCGCCGTCGACTGGTGGATCGCGACGTACTGGGTGTCCGGGGAGAGGAAACCGAGCTGCCAGGCGTTGGCCTTCTCGCGCTTGTACGAGACGACCGTCGCCTTCCACCCGTCGCCCAGGCCCTCGGGGGCCAGCACCGGATACGGTGCCGCCCGCTGAGCCGTCAGGAGCTCGACCCGGTAGTCCTTCGCCTTGACCGGTTCGGCGCTCTCATCGTGCGGAATGAAGAGATACATCACTCCCGCGGCGACCAAGATCACCCCGAGGGACTGGAACATCCCGCGTACCGTCTGCCTGCCTCGCATACCTGCCACGCGCACCATGGTCGCATCAAGGGTCCGTGCTCATACGTGGGCCCCTCTGCTCATTTTGTCGACGTACCGATAGAGTCGCAGCACCCTCCCTTAACCGGCCGTCGCCGTACAGAAAGGTGCGTTCCGATGACCGAGCAGCAGAATCTGCCGCCCGAGCTCGTGGTTTCTCCCGAAGCTCCCGACCGCAACCTCGCCCTCGAACTGGTCCGCGTCACCGAGGCCGCCGCCATGGCCGCCGGCCGCTGGGTCGGCCGCGGCGACAAGATCGGCGCGGACGGCGCGGCGGTCAACGCCATGCGGACCCTGATCTCCACCGTCTCGATGAACGGCGTCGTCGTCATCGGCGAGGGGGAGAAGGACGAAGCGCCCATGCTCTTCAACGGCGAGCGGGTCGGCGACGGCACCGGCGCCGAGGTCGACATCGCCGTCGACCCGATCGACGGCACCACGCTCAACGCCAAGGGCATGCCGAACGCGATCGCCGTGCTGGCCGCCGCCGACCGCGGCACCATGTTCGACCCGTCCGCGGTCTTCTACATGGACAAGCTGGTCACCGGCCCCGAGGCCGCCGACTTCGTCGACATCAACGCCCCCGTCTCGGTCAACATCCGCCGGGTCGCCAAGGCGAAGAACTCCTCGCCCGAGGACATCACGGTCGTCATCCTGGACCGCCCGCGTCACGAGGGCATCGTCAAGGAGATCCGCGAGACCGGCGCCCGGATCAAGTTCATCTCGGACGGCGACGTCGCCGGTTCGATCATGGCCGTCCGCGAGGGCACCGGCGTCGACATGCTCATGGGCGTCGGCGGCACCCCCGAGGGCATCATCTCCGCCTGCGCCATCAAGTGCCTCGGCGGTGTGATCCAGGGCAAGCTGTGGCCGAAGGACGAGGCGGAGCGCCAGAAGGCCATCGACGCGGGTCACGACCTGGACCGCGTGCTCTCCACGAACGACCTGGTCGGCGGGGACAACGTCTTCTTCGTCGCCACCGGCATCACCGACGGCGAGCTGCTGCGCGGCGTGCGCTACCGCGCCGAGACCGCGACCACGCAGTCCCTCGTCATGCGCTCGAAGTCCGGCACGATCCGCCAGATCGACTCCACGCACCGGCTCTCGAAGCTGCGCGCGTACAGCAAGATCGACTTCGACCGGGCGAAGTAGCCCGCCGGGTCGGACCGACCCACGCGACGGTACGAAGAGGGGCGCCCCCATGTGCGGTGGGGGCGCCCCTTCCCGTACGGACCGACGCGGACCCTCGTACAGCCCGGTGAAGTGCTCCCGGCCCGGGCTCCGTCAGCCCGCCTGGGCGATCCGCTCCGTCGCCGCGGCCTTTCTCAGCTCCACCTCGCGCCGGCGGCGCCGGGCGAGCGCGACGCGGCGCTCCGCGGCCGTGAGGCCGCCCCACACTCCGTACGGCTCGGGCTGGATCAGAGCGTGCTCGCGGCACTCGACCATCACGGGGCAGCGTCCGCAGACCCTCTTGGCCGCCGCCTCACGCGCCAGCCGCGCGGCGGTCGGCTCCTTGGACGGGGCGAAGAAGAGCCCGGCCTCGTCCCGGCGGCACACCGCCTCCGCGTGCCATGGACCGGCCTCGTCCTCCCGGGCAGGGGCGCGCTGAGGGGGTACGGCGGCGACCTGGAGGGGCTGATGCGGCGGTTGCAGCACGGTCTACTCCTGACGACGGCTTCGCGAGCGAGCGGCGATGCACCAGCCCTACCCGCTGTGCGCGCGCCTATGCACTGCGTGCGCCGTCGTTCCGCACTGCGGAGACCCGAGGACGAATTCCGGTCATCCCCGGGGCCGTACTCCGGGGGTCAGTGGCCGAGATGCTTGCGCAGCCTGTCCTGGAGGTCGGTGATCCACTTCCCGCGCTTGGGTCTCGCCTCGACGTTCCCGAAGACCGAGTAGCCGTTGATGACGACGACCGGGGCCTGCGGGTCGACGCCCTCCAGGGTCACGACCTCGAAGTTGCCGAAGATCCCGCTGCCGCTGCCGCGCAGGCTGATGTTCTCCGGGACGCGCACCTCCACGTTGCCGAAGATCGACGTCGCGTTGATGGTGGTGAGGCGCTGGGCGAAGATCGCCTCGGTCAGGTCGATCTCGACGTTCCCGAAGAGCGCGAAGGCGTTCGTCCGGCGGCTCACCCGCCAGCGGCCCTTGCGGGTGGTGCTGGAGAAGATCGCGACCAGGTTGTCGGCCGGGCCCTCGGCGTCGTCCGGCCCGTACGCGTACGCCGGCGCGGACTCCTGGTGGGTCCGCGCGCCCGGCAGATCGCGGACGATCGGCTCCAGCTCCCCGACGGTCTTCGCCCGGTACACCGCGTCGATCCGGTCCGAATGCTCCTCGGCGTCGAGCCGCCCCTCGGCCAGGGCGTCCCTGAGGATGTCCGCGATCCGGTCCCGGTCCGCGTCCGAGGCGCGCAGCGAGCCCTGCGGATCGGCGAAGTCGGTCTCGGCCGGAGCGGATTCGGCGGGCGACGCCTGCCGCTGCGGCTGCGGCTGCTGTTCGGGTTCGGGCTTCTTTTCGAGGTCCACGGATGCAGCCTAGCGAAACGCGATAGATCGCGACCAGGGGGCGGGCCGTGGCCTGTGGACAAATGGCCGACGGCGGTCGCGGCGGCCGGCCCGGCGGCGTCCCCGGCCGCCAAGTGAGCCTTACCTCACAGGACCGGTCCCCCGCCGTCGCTCTACGCTGGAAGGCGCACTGCCAACGGAGGCGGTGCGCCGTCTTGCCGAGTGAGGAATGGCCCCCATGCCAGAGTTTGCGTACTCCGATCTGCTCCCCCTGGGAGAGGACACCACGCCCTACCGCCTGGTGACCTCCGAAGGTGTCTCCACCTTCGAGGCCGACGGCCGTACGTTCCTCAAGGTCGAGCCGGAGGCGCTGCGCACGCTCGCCGCCGAGGCGATCCACGACATCCAGCACTTCCTGCGCCCGGCGCACCTGGCCCAGCTGCGCCGGATCATCGACGACCCCGAGGCCTCCTCGAACGACAAGTTCGTCGCGCTCGACCTCCTCAAGAACGCGAACATCGCCGCCGCCGGCGTCCTGCCCATGTGCCAGGACACGGGCACCGCGATCGTCATGGGCAAGCGCGGCCAGAACGTGCTGACCCCCGGCCGCGACGAGGAGGCCCTGTCCAAGGGCATCTACGACGCGTACACGAAGCTGAACCTCCGCTACTCGCAGATGGCCCCGGTCACCATGTGGGAGGAGAAGAACACCGGCTCGAACCTGCCCGCGCAGATCGAGCTGTACGCGACGGACGGCGGCGCGTACAAGTTCCTCTTCATGGCCAAGGGCGGCGGCTCCGCCAACAAGTCCTTCCTCTACCAGGAGACCAAGGCGGTCCTCAACGAGGCCTCCATGATGAAGTTCCTGGAGGAGAAGATCCGTTCGCTCGGCACGGCGGCCTGCCCGCCGTACCACCTGGCGATCGTCGTCGGCGGCACGAGCGCCGAGTTCGCGCTCAAGACCGCGAAGTACGCCTCCGCGCACTACCTGGACGAGCTGCCCTCCGAGGGCTCGGCCGAGACCGGCCACGGCTTCCGCGACAAGGAGCTGGAGGAGAAGGTCTTCGAGCTGACGCAGAAGATCGGCATCGGCGCGCAGTTCGGCGGCAAGTACTTCTGCCACGACGTCCGCGTCGTGCGCCTCCCCCGCCACGGCGCCTCGCTGCCCGTCGCCATCGCCGTGTCCTGCTCGGCCGACCGCCAGGCCGTCGCGAAGATCACCGCCGAGGGCGTCTTCCTGGAGCAGCTGGAGACGGACCCGGCGCGCTTCCTGCCGGAGACCGAGGACTCCCACCTCGACGAGGCCTCGGACGTCGTGAAGATCGACCTGAACCAGCCGATGGACGACATCCTCGCCGAGCTGACCAAGTACCCGGTCAAGACCCGGCTGTCCCTCAACGGCCCGCTGGTCGTGGCGCGCGACATCGCGCACGCCAAGATCAAGGAGCGCCTGGACGCGGGCGAGGAGATGCCGCAGTACCTGAAGGACCACCCGGTCTACTACGCGGGCCCGGCGAAGACCCCCGAGGGGTACGCCTCCGGTTCCTTCGGCCCGACGACGGCCGGCCGGATGGACTCGTACGTGGAGCAGTTCCAGGCGGCCGGCGGCTCGAAGGTCATGCTGGCCAAGGGCAACCGGAGCAAGCAGGTCACGGACGCGTGCGACGCGCACGGCGGTTTCTACCTCGGCTCGATCGGCGGCCCGGCGGCGCGGCTCGCGCAGGACTGCATCAAGAAGGTCGAGGTCGTCGAGTACGAGGAGCTCGGCATGGAGGCGGTCTGGAAGATCGAGGTCGAGGACTTCCCGGCGTTCATCGTCGTGGACGACAAGGGCAACGACTTCTTCCAGAACCCGGCGCCGGAGCCGACGTTCACGCACATCCCGGTGCGCGGCCCGGGTCTCGGCTGATCGCTCAGGACTGCGGCGAAGCCCTCGTTCCCCCGCCGGGGAGCGAGGGCTTCGCCGTTTCCCGGACCGGTCCCACGGGTCCCCGCGCCGCGCTCGCGACGATCTTCGCTCAGGAACTCGGAGCTGCCGACCCCGGCCATCGCGGACGTGCGCGACCTGGTCGGCGGCCACGCCGAGCGCGCCTTCAAGCTCCCGGACTACGGCGGCAAGCTGTCCCAGCCCTGCCGTGCGCTACCGCGCGTTGATGTGGAAGTCCATCCGCTGGTAGTCCCCGTCGGGGGTCGAACGGATGTAGCCGCGGGCGTTCTTGAAGTCGCCGGTGCCGCCCGTGACGGCCAGGTCGAAGGCGGCCGGCACGCCCGCCGAGGTGTCGAAGGTCGTCAGCGCCTGGCCGGTCAGCTGCCCGCCCGGTCCGCCGTCCAGCTCGAAGGTGCCGACGCAGTTCGTCTCCACCGTCTTCCCGGACACGCGGACCACGGCGCAGAACACCCCGTCGCGGCCCACGTTCTCGCCGCCCTTGGTCTTGGAGAGGTCGTCGGCGAAGGTGAAGGTCTCTCCGACCTTGGACGGCGGCCCGCTCGACGCCCCGCCCGGGGCGGGGACCTCCTTGGCGTAGAGCGTGAACTCGAACCCACTGCCGTTGTCGGCGGCGACGGGCGCGACGGCGCCGAACGCCACGGCCGCGGCCGTGCAGACGCCGAGCACACCGATCCTCCTGAAGCTCCGGGACATGTCCTGCCTCCTCGCGGGTGGTGGATCTCCCCCTCGGCCCGCTTCACATTCTCCGGCGCACATCCCGGCTCCGCCCGTTCGGGCCGTGGCACCGCGTAGGACCGCGACCGTCGAGCGGTCGACACCGCCGACCGGGCCGTGCGCCCGCTCCGTAGAGCCGCGTCGCTCGGTCCGGTGACCGTGTCGAGGGACTGGTGGCGGCCCGCTCGATCGCGTTCGAGATCATGGCCGTATGGCAGAGAGAACACCAAGAGGCCCACGCACGCTCCGGGTCGTCTTCCCGGCCCTGGCCGCTTTGGTCGCGGCCGGGAGCCTCACCGGTTGCGGCGGCCCCGAACCCATGCCCGAGGTGCGGCAGGGGGACCGGCCTTCGGGGGTTCCTTCGGCCGGGGGGTCCTCGGCCGAAGGGGGTGCGGCGGCGGTCGCCGAGGCCGGGGCGGTCGTCGGGGGACGTGGGAGTGCTTGTGCGCTGCCCGTTTCCTTCTCCGCGGCGGCGGAGTGGGTGGCCAAGACCGTCGCGGGGGCCGACGATCCCGAGTTCGCGGCGCTCACGCGTCAGGGGCCGGCCACCGTCCGGTGCGAGGTGGACGCCAAGCCGGCCGGGCATCTCGGGTACCTGCGGGTGTGGACGGCCGGGAAGGGTCCCGCGCGCGTGGCCCTGGAAGGCTTCGTCAAGGGCGAGCCGAACGGCTCGAAGGCCGTCTACCGGGAGACCCGTGCCGGGCAGCTGGCCGCCACCGAGGTGACGTACACGGTCTTCAACAAGTTGATGGAGGAGTCCAAGGAGGAGCGAGCGTTCGCCGTCGCCACTCCGAAGGGGACGGTGATCGTGCACCTCGGCGGGCTGGACACCGACGAGCACCGGGCGATGCTTCCGGCGTACGAGCTGGCCCGTACGACGCTCAAGCCGCTCTGAGGCCCTCGGAGGGCCCCGGGCAGGGCCGTGGCCCCCGTCCTTCTCGGGCGGGGGCCACGGCGTTCCACGACGTACGTGCGTGCGTGCGTGCGTGCGGTTACACGAACTTCTGGCTCGCCGAACCGTCGCAGTTCTGGAGCCTGACCGGCTGCCTCGTCCCGCTCTGGGCCAGGCAGAGCCCGGTCGCGTCGGCGGGGTGGATCGTGGCGCCGTCGCGGACGAACTTCTGGTTCGCGCCGCCGTGGCAGTTCCAGATGACGAGCGCCTTGCCCGCCGCGTAGCCGGAGGCGGGCACGTCCAGGCAGCGGTCCTGGGTCAGCTGGGTGTGGACGGTCCGGCGGGCGGAGTCGTACCACCAGCCCTGGTTGCGGCCACCGTGGCAGCCCCAGCCGAGGACGGCGGTGTTGTTGGCCGAGGAGGCCGCGTCCACGTCCAGGCAGTCGCCCGTCGCCTGGTTCTTCAGCGGCCGGTAGGCGTCGTCCCAGGCGACCGGGAAGAGGGTCGGCGTGCCCGAGGAGTCGACGTCGGCGCAGCTCGCCTCACGGGCGCCGGAGTTGTAGATCTGGGTGAGGCAGGAGGCGAAGGCGGCGTGCCCGCGCGCGTTGGGGTGGAAGGACTGCCGCACCGAGTTCTCGTCCGGGGTGCCCGGCTTGGTGAGGTCGATGTAGAGTCCGCGCGCCCAGGTGTCCTCCATGCAGACCTCGTGGCCGTGGAAGAGCCGCGAGTTGTCGAGGAAGACGGCCCCGGTGGAGGCGGCTGCCGAGCGCATCCCGCGCTCGAAGGCGGGAACGGCGGTGTTGCGGCCCCAGACGGTGTCGGAGTCGTAGCCGAGTCCGCCGCAGATGAGCTTGCCGGGGAAGTTCGGGTTGTCGTTGAAGTCGGGGCCGATGGGGCTGGGGTAGCCCATGACGACGAGCTTGTAGTCGCCGTCGGCGTAGCCGGCGTCGCGCATGACGGTCTTGAGGTCGCGCACGGTCTGCTCGACCTTGGGGACGAGTCCGTCGACGCGGGCCTGCCAGCCGGGGGCGTACTTGGGCTCGCAGGTGCCCTGGAGCAGCAGGTAGCGCTGGACGCAGTCGGTCATGACGGGCCCGAACTGCAGGTCGTCGTTGGCTCCGGCGACGAGCAGGACCATCTTGATCCGGGTGTTGCGCGCCTTGATCGCGAGGTTGTCGCTCTGGACCAGCTCGTCGGCGTACTGCTTGGAGCCGCCGATCCGGATGTTGCCGGTGTACGCGCCGGAGCAGGCCACGTTGAACGTGAGGTCCGCGGGGATTCCGGTGCGGTGGATGGCCGCGTCGGGCGAGCGGTGGCACCAGTTGGTGGGACCGTTGGTGGGGGACTCGTACGTGCCGACGCCCTCACCGGAGATCTCGCTGTCGCCGAGCGAGATCAGGCCCGTCCTGCGCTGGGCGAGCGGTCGCTCGGCCGGGTCGCCGTAGATCTTGGTGGCCTCGGCGGCTCGGATCGCCTCGAGGTCGGGCGGGAGGGGTACGGAAGTGACGGCGGCGGCCGTACCGGTGTCGGCCGCTCCGGCGGGAGCGGCGGCGGTCATCGTGCCGAGCGCGGCGGCAGCCGCGGCGACGACGGCGATGGGCCAGCGGAGTCTGTACCTGGTGCGCTTCATTGCGCCTCCTGGAAGTGGGGTTACCCACGGTTTTTACTGGCCGGTAAGCGTGTTGGGAATACATCGAACGAGACAAGTGCTCATCTTTTTCGGGGGATTGGGGTCGCCCCCGATGGGCACAGCCGGAAGGTTGGAGAAAATGAACGACGCAGCGGGCTACCGGATCGAGCACGACTCCATGGGCGAGGTGCGGGTCCCCGCGCACGCCAAGTGGCGGGCGCAGACCCAGCGGGCGGTGGAGAACTTCCCGGTCTCCGGACAGCGGCTCGAACGCGCCCACATCGAGGCCCTGGCCCGGATCAAGGCCGCCGCCGCCAAGGTGAACGCCGAGCTCGGAGTGATCGAGAAGGACCGCGCGGAGGCGATCGTGTCGGCGGCGCGGGAGGTCGCCGAGGGCCGCTGGGACGAGCAGTTCCCCGTCGACGTCTTCCAGACCGGCTCGGGCACCTCGTCCAACATGAACACCAACGAGGTGATCGCCACCCTCGCCACCGAGCGGCTCCCCGAGGGGCGCGAGGTCCACCCCAACGACCATGTGAACGCCTCGCAGTCCTCCAACGACGTCTTCCCCTCCTCCATCCACATCGCGGCCACCGCCGCCGTCACCCGCGACCTGGTCCCCGCCCTCGACCATCTAGCCGATTCCCTGGAGCGAAAATCGGCCGAATTCGCGACGGTCGTGAAGTCCGGCCGTACGCATCTGATGGACGCCACCCCGGTCACCCTCGGCCAGGAGTTCGGCGGCTACGCGGCGCAGGTCAGGTACGGCGTCGAGCGGCTGCGCTCCGCACTCCCCCGGCTCGCCGAACTCCCTCTCGGCGGTACGGCGGTGGGCACCGGCATCAACACCCCGGCGGGCTTCTCGCCGGCCGTCATCGCGGAGGTCGCCCGCGCGACCGGGCTGCCGCTGACCGAGGCCCGCGACCACTTCGAGGCACAGGGCGCGCGCGACGCGCTGGTGGAGACGTCCGGGCAGCTCCGTACGATCGCGGTCTCGCTCACCAAGATCTCCAACGACCTGCGCTGGATGGCCAGCGGCCCCCGCACCGGCCTCGCCGAGATCAACCTCCCCGACCTCCAGCCCGGCTCCTCGATCATGCCGGGCAAGGTGAACCCGGTGATCCCCGAGGCGGTCCTGATGGTCGCCGCGCAGGTGACCGGAAACGACACCACGGTGGCGGTGGCGGGCGCGGCCGGGAACTTCGAGCTCAACGTGATGCTGCCGGTGATGGCCAAGAACCTCCTGGAGTCCGTACGGCTGCTCGCCAACGCCTCCCGGCTGCTCGCCGACCGCACGGTGGACGGGATCACCGCGAACGTCGAGCGGGCGCGGGAGTACGCCGAGTCCTCGCCGTCCGTGGTCACCCCGCTGAACAAGTACATCGGGTACGAGGAGGCCGCCAAGGTCGCCAAGCGGTCGCTGGCCGAGCGGCGGACCATCCGCGAGGTGGTGATCGACTCCGGTTACGTGGAGCGGGGCGACCTGACCGTCGAGCAGTTGGACGAGGCGCTGGACGTGCTGCGCATGACGCGGCCGTGACGGCGGGGGCACCCGACGGGCCGGCCCCGGCCGGCCCCATGTGACCCGCCGGTAGCGACCGGCCGGTAGCCGACTCCCCCGTGATCCGTACCGCAGCGGTCGTGGGAGCGCGCCCCTAAGATCTGCGCATGACAGGATCGGGCGGCTCTCAGCACTGGGCGCCTGGGGATCACATCCTCTGGCGCTACCGCGGCAACGGCACCGGAGCGGTGCACATCTGCCGGCCGGTGACGGTCGTGCGGGACACCCCGGAGCTGCTCGCGGTCTGGATGGCGCCCGGCACGGAGTGCGTCCGGCCGGTGCTCGCCGACGGCACCTCCGTCCACGACGAACCGCTCGCCACCCGCTACACCGCCGCCCGCACCACGGAACGCGCGCGCTGGGCCGGCAGCGGGGTGCTGAAGCTGGCACGGACCGGCGAGCCGTGGTCGGTGTGGCTGTTCTGGGAGCGCGGCTGGCGCTTCCGCAGCTGGTACGTGAACCTGGAGGAGCCGCGGGCCCGTTGGGCCGGCGGTGTCGACTCCGAGGACCACTTCCTCGACATCTCCGTCTACCCCGACCGCAGCTGGCTGTGGCGGGACGAGGACGAGTTCGCGCAGGCCCAGCGGTCCGGCCTGATGGGTCCGGAGCAGGCCGAGCGGGTGCGTTCGGCCGGGCAGCGGGCGGTGGACCGGATCAAGGCGTGGGAGGCGCCGTTCGGGGAGGGCTGGGAGGACTGGCGGCCCGATCCGCGATGGCGGGTTCCGGAGCTGCCGGCCGACTGGGACCGCACTCCGGCGCACACGGCACCGTGAGACCCTTGATGCGCCCCCGGGGTGCAAACGTAGGATCGTCCTCCGCGTGGCGGAGGCGGACCGGACGGCCCGTCGGACCGACCCGACAGCACGTCAAAGACCGAGCACAGCACAGGACCTGACCAGAAGTCATCCACGAGGGGGAGAGCAGTGCCGGACGTCTGCCCGGATGTGCCGCCCCCCGCCGTCGCCGCGGTTCGCGGAGCCTCCACATCCGCCGTACACAAGGGGTTTATCCCTGCCGAAGGCGCGGCATCGGCGAGAAGAGCGAGTGCATCGCACCACCGGCCCGGACGGACGGAACCCCACGCGTGACGGAGCATCCCACCTCCCACGAAGGCCGGCAGCCCCTGGCTGCCCGGCCGCAGGAACGTGCGCGCCCCCGCCAGGAGGCGCCGGCCGGCCTGCCCTCCGAGGTACCCGCCCAGCCGGGTGGTCCGGCGGGTCCGGCGGTCCCACCGGCCTCGGGCGCGGGCCCCGGGGCGGAGGCACCCGCGCCGCCGCCACCGGCTGCCCCCGGTGGCCCCAACGGTGCCGGTGCGGTCGCCGTCGCCGTGTCCCCGCAGCTGCCCGGCGGGTCCAGGGGCGGGGACGGCGCGACCCGGCGCGAGGGCGAGCGGCTGCGGTTCGTCGGGGCGGCCACCCGGCGCATCGCGCGCGGCATCGACCTGGACGAGATCGTGCTCGGTCTGTGCCGGGCGAGCGTGCCGACCTTCTCCGACGAGATCCTGGTCTATCTGCGCGACCCGCTGCCGGTGGGCGACGAGCGCCCGGTGGCGCCGTTCGTGCTGCGGCTGCGCCGCACGGACCGGCTGCGGTTGAGCGATCTGGAGGGTGAGGAGCTCGTCCTCGTACCCGATCCCGATCCGACCCCCGCGGCCGAACTCTGCGAGGTGCGCAACGGAGGGGCGCTGGCCGAGGTGCTGCGCGGGGTGCGGCCGGTGTTCGGCGACTCCGCCGCGGCCAAGGCCGCGCTGACCGAGCTGCTCGGCCCCGAGCATCCGCTGCCCGGCGGGCTGCGGGCGGTCCTCGCGCCGCTGCGCGGCCGGCGCCGGGTGATCGGCGCCGCCGTGTTCCTGCGCCGTCCCGAGCGGGCCGGTTTCGAGCCGAACGACCTGCTGGTCGCGGCGCAGCTGGCCACGCACACCGCGCTCGGCATCGACAAGGCCGTGCTCTACGGCCGTGAGGCGTACATCGCGGACGAGCTCCAGCGGACGATGCTGCCGGACTCGCTGCCGCAGCCGACCGGCGTCAAGCTCGCCTCGCGCTACCTCCCGGCCGCCGAGACGGCCCGGGTCGGCGGCGACTGGTACGACGCGATCCCGCTGCCCGGCAGCCGGGTCGCGCTGGTCGTCGGCGACGTCATGGGCCACTCGATGACCTCGGCGGCGATCATGGGCCAGCTGCGCACCACCGCGCAGACCCTGGCCGGGCTCGACCTGCCGCCGCAGGAGGTCCTGCACCATCTGGACGAGCAGGCGCAGCGGCTCGGCCAGGACCGGATGGCGACCTGTATGTACGCGGTGTACGACCCGGTCTCGCACCGGATCACCGTCGCCAACGCGGGTCATCCGCCGCCGATACTGCTCCATCTGGGTGGCCGTGCCGAGGTGCTGCGGGTGCCGCCCGGCGCCCCGATCGGGGTGGGCGGGGTGGACTTCGAGGCGGTCGAGCTGGACGCCCCGGCCGGTGCCACGCTGCTGCTGTACACGGACGGGCTCGTCGAGTCCCGGCTGCGGGACGTGTGGACGGGCATCGAGCAGCTGCGGGAGCGCCTCGCGGCGACCGCGCAGCTGACGGGTCCGGACCACTCGCCGCCGCTGGAGGCGCTCTGCGACGACGTCCTGGACATGCTGGGTCCGGGTGACCGGGACGACGACATCGCGCTGCTCGCGGCCCGGTTCGACGGGATCGCGCCGAGCGACGTGGCGTACTGGTTCCTGGAACCGGAGGATGCCGCTCCGGGGCGGGCCCGGCGGCTCGCCCGGCGGGCGCTGGCCCGCTGGGACCTGGAGGAGCTGACCGACTCGGTCGAGCTGCTGATCAGCGAGGTCGTGACGAACGCGGTGCGGTACGCGGAGCGGCCGGTGACCCTGCGGCTGCTGCGGACGGACGTGCTGCGCTGCGAGGTCGGCGACGACTCGCCGCAGCTGCCCCGGCAGCGGCGGGCGCGGGACACCGACGAGGGCGGGCGCGGCCTGTTCCTGGTGAACCGGCTGGCCCGGCGGTGGGGGGCGACGCGGCTCTCGGGCGGCAAGGTGGTCTGGTTCGAGCTGGCCACGAACCGCGGCTGAGGGCCGTTCCCGGCACTCGTGCCCGACCCGCTGCCCCGTACGCGCGTACGGGGCAGCGGTTGCCGACCTCCCGTCGGCGGAGTTGACTTCTGTGGTGGACGCAGCGACCTGACCCTGTTCCCCCACCGACGGGAAGACGCTCGTGACCTACACGACGAACAACGCCGGGAATCCGATCGAGAGCGACGAGCACTCGCTCACCGTCGGCCCCGACGGCCCCATCCTGCTCCAGGACCACTACCTCATCGAGAAGATGGCCCAGTTCAACCGCGAGCGGGTGCCCGAGCGCGTGGTGCACGCCAAGGGCTCCGGCGCGTACGGCTTCTTCGAGGTGACGAACGACGTCAGCGAGTTCACCCGGGCGGGGCTCTTCCAGCCGGGTGCGCGGACGGAGATGCTGGCCCGTTTCTCGACGGTGGCCGGCGAGCAGGGCTCCCCCGACACCTGGCGGGACCCCCGCGGTTTCGCCCTGAAGTTCTACACCGACCAGGGCAACTACGACCTGGTCGGCAACAACACCCCGGTCTTCTTCGTCCGGGACACCATCAAGTTCCAGGACTTCATCCGCTCGCAGAAGCGCCATCCGGTGACGGGTCTGCGCGACCACGACATGCAGTGGGACTTCTGGACGCTGTCCCCGGAGTCCGCGCACCAGGTGACCTGGCTGATGGGCGACCGGGGCGTCCCGAAGACGTACCGGCACATGAACGGCTACGGCTCCCACACGTACATGTGGATCAACGGCGCCGGTGAGCGTTTCTGGGTGAAGTACCACTTCACGACCGACCAGGGCATCGAGTTCCTCACCCAGGCGGAGGCCGACGGGCTGGCCGGGACGGACGGGGACGTGCACCGCCGCGACCTGTACGAGTCGATCGAGTCGGGTGACGCCCCCTCCTGGACGCTCAAGGTGCAGGTCATGCCGTTCGAGGCGGCGGCGGACTACCGCTTCAACCCCTTCGACCTGACCAAGGTGTGGCCGCACGCCGACCATCCCCTGATCGAGGTCGGGCGGATGACGCTGGACAGGAACCCCGAGGACTTCTTCGTCCACATCGAGCAGGCCGCCTTCGAGCCCTCGAACATGGTGCCGGGCATCGGTCCTTCGCCGGACAAGATGCTGCTCGGCCGGCTGTTCTCGTACCCGGACACCCACCGGTACCGGATCGGTCCGAACTACGCGCAGCTGCCGCCGAACCGGCCGCGCTCGCCCGTCCACTCGTACGCGAAGGACGGGGCGATGCGGTACGAGGCCTCGACGGCGGCCCGGCCGTACGCGCCGAACTCGTACGGCGGTCCCGCGGCCGACTACGGGCGCTTCGGCGAGCCGGCGAGCTGGGCGGCGGCGGGCGAGCTGGTCCGCGAGGCGTACGCGCTCCACGCGGAGGACGACGACTGGGGGCAGCCGGGCACCCTGGTCCGCGAGGTCCTGGACGACGCGGCCCGCGACCGGCTGGTGTCGAACATCGCCGGGCACCTGAAGGACGGCGTGAGCGCCCCGGTCCTCGAACGCGCGGTCCAGTACTGGCGGAACGTGGACGCGGACCTGGGCGACCGGGTGGCCAAGGAGGTCGACGGCTGAGGCACACGCCCGCCGAGGCCGTACGACCGTGACACCCCCGTACGACGGTCACGCCCCCGTACGGCGAAGGCCGGACCCCCGCAAGGAGGTCCGGCCTTCTGTCGTGTCGGCGCGGGTGCCGCTACTGCCCCGGGCGCGTCGCGCCGCCCGTGTCGACGCTCCCGTCCGGCGGGGTGGTCGGCGGCGGCGGCGAGGTCGGCTCCTCGGTCGCGGGCGGCTCTCCCGTGGACGTCGGCGGCGTGGTGACCGGGTCCCCCGTCGGCGTCGGCGGCGTGGTGGCCGGCGGGGTGGTCGGCGCGTCCGTCGGGTCCGGGGATTGGGTGGTCGGCTCCTCGGTGGGCTCCTGGGGCGCCTCGGTGGTCTCGGTGGGATCCGGGTCCGGCTCGATCGGGGTCGAGGTGTCGGTGTCCAGGTCGAAGGAGGCGTCGGAGCCGCCGTTCAGCGCGCTGGTGGTGTAGGCGCCCCAGATCTCGGCGGGCGTACGGCCACCGTTGGCGCGGCCCGGGTTGATCGTGTTGGTGAGGGTGACCTGGTTGCCCTTGGCGTCCTCGCCGAAGAGACCGACGGCGGTGACGAGTTCGGGGGTGTAGCCCACGAACCAGGCGGAACGGTTGTTCTCGGAGGTGCCGGTCTTGCCCGCGGCCTCGTAGTCGCCCGCGGCGCGGGAGCCGGAACCGCTCTGCACGACGCCCGTCATGGCCCTGGTGACGGTGTCGGCGGCCTTGCGGCTGATGACCTGCTCGCCGATCGCCTTGGCGGAGGTGATCGTGCGGTCCTTGTGCTCGGCGGTCTTCACCAGGGTGGGGGTGACCCGCACGCCGTGGTTGTCGAGCGTGGCGTAGGCGCCGGCCATGTCCATGGTGGAGGCGCCCATGGTGCCGAGGGAGATGGCCGGGGTCTCGGGGAAGTCCGCGCCGTCCTTCATGCCGAGGTCCAGGGCGGTCTTCTTGGCCTTGCCCGGGGTGACGTCGACGATCATCTGGGCGAAGACGGAGTTGATCGAGCTGTTGGTGGCCTTCTGCACGGTGACGGGGCCGTAGCTCCGGTTGTCCTCGTTCTCGGGACCGAACGCGATGGGGCTGCCGACGACCTGCCGCTTGCTGGTGCCGTCGTAGACGGTGCCCAGCTCGATCTGACGGCCGTCCTGGGTGACCGCGTGGTTGTCGAGGGCGGAGGCGAGGACGATCGGCTTGAAGGTGGAGGCGGGCTGGTAGTCGCGGCGGGTCGCGTTCGACATCCAGTGCTCGGTGGCGCCGACGCCGCCGTACATCGCGACGACCGCACCGGTCTTCGGGTCGACGGAGGTGGCGCCGGCCTGGACGGTGGCCTGCTTCTTGTCGCCCTTGCGGTCGAGCTTGGCCTCCAGCTCCTTGTCGACCGCCTTGACGAGGTCCTTCTGCTTCTTCTCGTCGATGTTGAGGGTGATCGTCCAGCCGCCGGCCTTGATGTCCTCCTCGCTGACGCCCTGGCGCATCAGCTCCTGGTTGGCGGCCTCGACGATGTATCCGGTCTGGCCCTCCATGCCGGGGGCGGGCTTGGGCTTCTGCGGGACGGGGAACTTCATCCCGGCGCGCTCGGAGGCGTCGAGCCAGCCCTCGCCGACCATGTTGTCGAGGACGTAGTTCCAGCGCTCCTCGACGAGCTTGCGGCCGGTGGCGCTCGCGGAGGTCCAGTCGTACTGGTTGGGCGCCTGGAGCAGCGAGGCGAGGTAGGCGCCCTGGGCGGTGGTGAGCTGGGTGGCGTCGACGCCGTAGTACGCGCGGGCGGCGGCCTGGATGCCGTAGGCGCTGCGGCCGTAGTAGCTGGTGTTCACGTACCCGGCGAGGATCTCGCTCTTGCTCGACTGGCGGTCGACCTTGATGGCGATGACCATTTCCTTGAGCTTGCGCGTGGCCGTCTGGTCCTGGCTCAAGTAGTAGTTCTTGACGTACTGCTGGGTGATGGTCGAGCCACCCTGCTTGCCCTTGCCGGTGATGGTGGACCAGGCGGCGCGGGTGGTGCCCTTGATGTCGACGCCGTTGTCCTTGTAGAAGGTCTTGTTCTCCGCGGCGACGAACGCCTTCTGGACCTTCTCGGGGATCTTCTCCAGGCCGACGATCTCGCGGTTGATCTTGCCGGTGCGGGCGAGGATCTTGCCGTTGTCGTACTTGTAGATGTTGCTCTGCATGGTCGCCTCGGCGTTGGCCGTCGGCACCGGGACCATGCGGTAGACGACGTACAGGGCGCCCATGGCGAGCAGGCAGCACACGAAGAAGGTGCCCAGGAGCTTCTTCCAGGAGAAGAAGCGGCGCAGACCGCGTTTCTTCGCCTTGCTCTTGTCCGGTCGGCCCATGTGTCCCGTCGCTCCGCTCGTCGTGTGTCCCGGCGCCGCGGCCCCCCTGCCCCGTCCGCGCCAGGCCGGCTAGCTAGTCAGCTAACACCGACGATGCAGACAAAGGACAACCGATCACGCCTTTTCCGGACGTGAGAATCAGCACCCACGCCCAGAGGAACCGACGTCCGAGATGACCGGATGGTTGCGTGAAGGAACGGTTCCGCTTGATGACCGCCCTTCCGTCCCGGCTATACATCGTGCGTATACACACCGTGTACAGTGACGCGCATGTCCATCGGTCACACCCTGCTCGGACTCCTGGAGTCCGGCCCGCGCCACGGCTACGACCTCAAGCGCGCCTTCGACGAGAAGTTCGGCCACGACCGGCCGCTGCACTACGGCCAGGTCTACTCGACCATGTCCCGGCTCCTGAGGAACGGCCTCGTCGTCGTCGACGGCATCGAGGCGGGCGGCGGCCCGGAGCGGAAGCGGTACGCCATCACCGACGCCGGCATCACCGACGTCGCCCAGTGGCTCGCCACCCCCGAGAAGCCGGAGCCGTACCTCCACTCCACGCTCTACACCAAGGTCGTCCTCGCCCTGCTCACCGGGCGCGGCGCCGCCGAACTCCTGGACACCCAGCGCACCGAGCACCTGCGTCTGATGCGCGAACTCACCCGGCGCAAGAAGGACGGCGACCTCGCCGACCAGCTCATCTGCGACCACGCCCTCTTCCACCTGGAAGCGGATCTGCGCTGGCTGGAACTGACCGCCGCGCGTCTCGACCGGCTCGCCGAGGAGGTCCTCCGATGACGGGCACCCCGCTGCTCACCGCCACCGGCCTCGACAAGGCCTACGGCCCCACCCCGGCGCTCGCGGGCGCCTCCTTCGCCCTCCGGGCCGGCGAGGTCGTCGCCGTCATGGGCCCCTCCGGCTCCGGCAAGTCGACCCTGCTGCACTGCCTGGCCGGAATCGTGCGCCCCGACGCCGGCACCATCACCTACGACGGACGCGAGCTCACCGCGCTCTCCGACAGCGCCCGCAGCTCCCTTCGCCGTACCGACTTCGGCTTCGTCTTCCAGTTCGGCCAGCTCGTCCCCGAGCTGACCTGCGTCGAGAACGTCGCCCTGCCGCTCCGCCTCAACGGCGAGAAGCGGAAGGCCGCCGAGGCCAGGGCCGTCGAGTGGCTGGCCCGCCTCGAGGTCGACGACACCGCGGGCAAGCGGCCCGGCGAGATATCCGGCGGCCAGGGCCAGCGCGTCGCCGTCGCCCGCGCCCTCGTCACCGCCCCGCGGGTGATCTTCGCCGACGAACCGACCGGCGCCCTCGACTCCCTCAACGGCGAGCGGGTCATGCGGCTGCTCACCGACGCCTCCCGGGACACCGGCGCCGCCGTCGTCCTCGTCACCCACGAGGCCCGGGTCGCCGCCTACTCCGACCGCGAGATCGTCGTACGGGACGGGTCCGTCCGGGACGCGGAGTGGGCGGCATGACGCTCCGCACCTGGGCCCGCGACCTGGGGCTCGGCGCCCGGTTCGCGGTCACCGGAGGCCGCTCCGGCCTGCTCCGCACCCTGCTCACCGCGACCGGCGTCGGCTTCGGCGTGGCCCTGCTGCTGCTCGCCGCCTCCTTCCCGAACATGCTCTTCCAGCGGGAGGTGAGGGAGTCGGTCCGCGCCGTCGACGGCAGCGAACAGGTCACCTCCCCCCGGCCCGACTCCTTTCTCCACCTCACCCGGAACACCGTCTACCGCGACGAGGTCGTCTCCGGTCTGCTGCTGCGCCCCGAGGGCGACGCGCCCCCGGTCCCGCCGGGTGCCACCGCGTTCCCCGGGCTCGGCGAGATGCTGGTGTCCCCCGCGCTCCGCGACCTGCTCGACTCCCCCGAGGGCGCCCTTCTCAAGGAGCGGCTCCCCTACGAGGTGACCGGGACGATCGGGCAGGACGGACTCATCGGCCCGGCCGACCTCCGGTACGTCGCCCATGTCGGCTTCCTCGACGACAGCAACTTCGACGGACGCGGCGTCCGCTACGGCTGGTCGGTGCCCGAGGAACCGATGAACGCCTTCCTCATCCTCCTCGTCGTCGTCGCCTGCGTCGTCCTGCTCCTCCCCGTGCTCGTCTTCATCGCGACCGCCGTCCGCTTCGGCGGCGAGCAGCGCGACCGGCGGCTCGCCGCGCTCCGGCTGGTCGGCGCCGACACCGCCATGACCCGGCGGATCGCGGCCGGCGAATCCCTCGCGGGCGCGCTGCTCGGCCTCCTCGTGGGCCTCGGACTCTTCGCGGTGGCCCGGCAGTTCGCCGGCGCCTTCACGATCTGGGACGTCAACGCCTTCCCCTCCGACGTCGTGCCGATGGCCCCGCTCGCCGCGCTCGCCCTCCTCTCGGTCCCGGTCTCCTCGGTCGTGGTCACCCTCTTCGCGCTGCGCGGGGTGGCGATCGAGCCGCTCGGAGTCGTCCGGACCTCGCTGCCGCGCCGCCGGCGGCTGTGGTGGCGGCTGCTGCTCCTCGCGGCGGGCGTCGCCCTGCTCGTCCCGCTCATCGGCGAAGTCCACGTGGCCGACACCAGCATCGACACCGTGACCGTCGCCGCCGGGACCGCGCTGGCCCTGATCGGCCTCACCACGCTCCTGCCGTGGCTCGTCGAGGCCGGGGTGAAGCGGCTGCACGCCGGTCCGGTGGCCTGGCAGCTCGCCGTCCGCAGGCTCCAGCTGAGCAGCGGTACGGCGGCCCGCGCGGTCAGCGGCATCGTCGTCGCGGCGACCGGTGCGATCGCGCTCCAGATGCTCTTCCAGGCGATGGAGAACGACTTCACGATGGCCACCGGCGAGGACTCGACCCGCGCCCAGATCATGTTCGGCGCCGACGCGGCGACCGCCGCCGAGGCCCGGGGGATGTTCGACCGCTTCGAGCGGACCAAGGGGGTCGCCGGCGCGGTCGGTGTCATCGAGTCACGGGTGTACCGGCCCGGCCCGCTGAAGAACGGCGAGGAGTTCGCCCCCGCCGTCGCGCTCAGGGTCGGCGACTGCGCCTCGCTCAGGGAGTTCGCCACGCTGCCCTCCTGCACGGACGGCGACGTCTTCGTGTTCCTCTCGCACGGCAAGCAGGGCAACCCGGACGACTCCTTCGTCACCAGGACCGCGCGGCCCGGCGTCACGGTCGCCCTGCGCGACCCGCACCCGGGCACCCCGCAGCGCCCGGCGGGCACCCCGCTGCCGAAGTGGCAGGTCCCCGCCGACGCCGAGGTCGTGGACTCCCGCCCGGACCCGACGGGCATGTACCAGTACGGTGTCCTCGCCACCCCGAAGGCGATCGACGCCGCCCGGCTCGAAGAGCCCGACGCGCAGGTCATGATCCGGCTCGACCCTACGGTGCCCGACGCCTCCGACCACGCGTGGAACACGGCGGCGGCCATCGACCCGACGGCCTGGGTGCGCACCGTGAAGGACACCGAGCGCGACGCGGCGTTCTCCAGCGTCCGCACCGGCATCCTGGTCGGCTCCACCCTGACGATGCTGCTCGTCGCGGCCTCACTGCTGGTCACGACCCTGGAGCAGCTCAGGGACCGCAAGCGGCTGCTCTCCTCGCTCATCGCCTTCGGCACCCGGCGCTCCACCCTCGGCTGGTCGGTGCTGTGGCAGACGGCGGTGCCGATCGCCGTCGGTCTCGTCCTCGCCGTGGCGGGCGGGATGGGCCTCGGGATCGTCCTGCTGAAGGCGGGCGGGCAGCAGGTCCAGGACTGGTGGGTGTTCCTGCCCGTCGTCGGGATCGGCCTCGGGCTGATCGCGGCCGTGACGCTGCTGAGCATGCCGGTCCTGTGGCGCCTGATGCGCGCGGACGGGCTGCGCACGGAGTAACCCTCCGGGCGGATGTACGAGAGGTCCGCGAACGGCGGGGTGGGCGGCGGTTCCTGACACCGGGGGGTTTCAGGAACCGCCGCCCACCACGCGTACCGGCAGCCCCCGCATCGCCCCCCGCAGCTCCTCCGCCAGCTCCTCGAACTCGGCGTGCCGGGCCGCCCCCGCCCGCATCGCGAGGGCGATCCGCCGCGAGGGCGCCGGATCGGCGAAGAGCCCCGTCCACAGGGCGTGGTTCCGGGCCGTCTCGACCGTCACGGCGGTGCGCGGCAGCAGGGTCACCCCGAGCCCGCCGGCCACCAGCTGGACCAGGGTGGCGAGCCCGGCGGCGGTGGTGGTGACCTCCGCGCCGTCGCCGCGCCCCGCCTCCCGGCAGATGTCGAGGGCCTGGTCGCGCAGGCAGTGCCCCTCGTCGAGGAGGAGCAGCCGCAGCTCCCTGAGGGCCTCGCGGGGGATGTCGTCACGGCCCGCGAGCGGATGCCCCTGCGGGGTGACCAGGACGAAGTCCTCGTCGAAGAGCGGGAGTTCGGTGACGCCGGGCACGCCCAGCGGTACGGCGAGCAGCAGCAGGTCGAGCCGCCCGGCGGTCAGCCCCTCCAGGAGCGAGGAGGTCTGCTCCTCGTGGACCTGGAGGTCGAGGTCCGGGTAGCGCTGGTGGACCAGGCGCAGGACGGTCGGCAGCAGATAGGGCGCGACCGTCGGGATCACCCCGAGTCGCAGCACCCCGGTGAAGGGCGCCTGGGCGGCCTCCGCCTCCTCCATCAGCTCCGCGACGGCATCGAGGACCACCCGCGTGCGCGTCGCGAGCCGCTCCCCCGCGGGTGAGAGCAGCACTTTCCGGGTCGTACGCTCAAGGAGCTGGACACCGAGTGCCTCTTCGAGTGCCGAAACCGCGCCCGAGAGCGCGGGCTGGCTCATGCCGATGACCGCCGCCGCGTCGCGGAAGTGCAGATGCTCGGCGACCGCGGCGAAGGCCCTGAGCTGGGAGAGGCTCGGCTGTTTGCCTCGGTACGGGCTGTGCGGGGGGCTGTACGGGGATGCCACTGATAACCACCTTCGATCAACACGAACCACTCTAGCTATTTCACTGATCAATGCACTCCGTGCCATGCTGTGAGTCGTCCAACCCCCACGGAAGACCCCAAAAGGGACCCTTCCTGCCTGCAAGGAGAGCGCGTGCTCACTGTCGGTGACAAGTTCCCCGCCTACGACCTGACCGCCTGCGTGTCGCTGGAGAGCGGCAAGGAGTTCGAGCAGATCGACCACAAGGCCTACGAGGGCAAGTGGCGCGTGGTGTTCTTCTGGCCGAAGGACTTCACCTTCGTCTGCCCCACCGAGATCGCCGCGTTCGGCAAGCTGAACGACGAGTTCGCGGACCGCGACGCCCAGATCCTCGGCGTCTCCGGCGACTCCGAGTTCGTGCACCACGCCTGGCGCAAGGACCACGCCGACCTGCGTGACCTGCCCTTCCCGATGCTCGCCGACTCGAAGCACGAGCTCATGAGCGACTGCGGCGTCCGGGGCGAGGACGGCTTCGCCCAGCGTGCCGTCTTCATCGTGGACCCGAACAACGAGATCCAGTTCACCATGGTGACCGCCGGCTCCGTCGGCCGTAACCCCAAGGAGGTCCTGCGGGTCCTCGACGCCCTGCAGACCGACGAGCTGTGCCCGTGCAACTGGAACAAGGGCGAGGGCACCCTCGACGCCGCCGCCCTCCTGTCGGGCGAGTGATCTGACATGGCGCTCGACGAACTCAAGTCCGCCATACCGGACTTCGCCAAGGACCTGAAGCTGAACCTCGGTTCGGTCATCGGCAACAGCGAGCTGCCGCAGCAGCAGCTCTGGGGCACCGTCCTGGCCTGCGCGATCGCCTCGCGCTCGCCGAAGGTCCTCCGGGAGCTGGAGCCCGAGGCCCAGGCGAACCTGAAGCCCGAGGCGTACCAGGCGGCCAAGTCCGCCGCCGCGATCATGGCGATGAACAACGTCTTCTACCGGACCCGGCACCTGCTGTCGGACCCCGAGTACGGGACGCTGCGCGCCGGTCTGCGGATGAACGTCATCGGCAACCCGGGCGTCGAGAAGGTCGACTTCGAGCTGTGGTCGCTGGCCGTCTCCGCGATCAACGGCTGCGGCCAGTGCCTGGACTCGCACGAGCAGGTCCTGCGCCAGGCCGGTGTCGACCGTGCCACGATCCAGGAGGCCGTGAAGATCGCCGCGGTGATCCAGGCGGTCGGCGTCACGCTCGACGCCGAAGCGGTGCTCGCCGCCGAGTAGGCGGAGCCGTACGAGAAGGGCCCCGGGGCTTCGAGCCCCGGGGCCCTTCCGTCATTTCCTGAGCGCGTCCATCAGGCTCAGCACGTCCTGGGACATCGGGACCTCGATCCCGGAGAGGTCGACCGGCGCCTTGGGTTCGATCAGCGACCCGTCCGGATCATTGTTGTACTGCCGGTACAGGGACATGGAGATCTCGATCTGGCCGTCGAGCACGCTGAACTCCCCGCCGTCTCCGTCGCGATCCTCGAAGAAGGCCTGTTCCCCGATGCCGTCGATCGCCTTGGTGAGGTCCATGTACTTCGCCCGCGCCGCGAACTCCGGGCCCGGATCGGTCACCTTGTGCAGCGTGTACATGACGGTCAGGCTGTATCCGTTGTCCGGGGACCCGAAGGTCATCGAGCAGGACGACCGGTGCACGGCCGGGTCGTCCATCTCGGGGCCGACACCGTCCTCGCTCCGCTCGCCCAGGATGCCGGAGAGCGCCTTCAGCTTCGCCGTACCGCAGAGGCTCTCCACCTGCCGGTACCCCCGCATGTCCGGCCCCGGCTCCGTCCGCTGCCCGTACGCGTAGAGCCCGCCGCCCCAGACCGCCGAGGCCAGCACCGCTCCGCCGAGCGCCCACAGCCACGGGGGGCGGGCGCGGGGCGGGCGGGGCGGGCGCTCCTCCGCCACCACCTCGTAGACCTCGAAACCGGTCCCCCCGTCGAGCTCCGGCTCCGAGATCACTCGGTCTCCCCCTTGGCGGCGAGCATGCCCGGGGCGGGCGTCGGCGCCACCTCGAACGCGGTCGCCCCGCGCGGCTCCGGCGTGCCGCGCAGCGCCTGTTCCGTGCTGTACGCGCGCAGATAGCCGACCACCGTGTTGGCGACGGCGACCAACGGGACCGCGACCACGGCGCCCCCGATGCCTGCGGTCAGACCGCCGGCCGCGACCGCGAGGACGACGGCCAGCGGATGGACCCGTACCGCGCGGCCGAGGATGAACGGCTGGAGCACATGCCCCTCGATCTGCTGCACGGCGAGGACCACGACGACCACCATCAGGGCCGTGAACGGCCCGTTGGTGACCAGGGCGACGACCACCGCGAGGGCGCCGGAGACGACGGCGCCGACCAGCGGGATGAAGGCGAAGAGGAAGATGAAGACGGCGAGCGGCACGGCCATCGGCACATCGAGGAACCAGAGCCCGAGACCGATGAACACGGCGTCGATGAGGGCCACGAGCACCGTGCCGCGCACATAGGCGGTGAGGGTGCGCCAGGCGCGCGGCCCCGCTCCGGCCACGCCCGGCCGGGCCTGGGCGGGCACCAGCTTGAGCGTCCACTCCCAGACCTTCTTCCCGTCGTACAGCAGGAAGAGGGTCGAGAACATCGCGAGCAGCATGCCGGTCATCGCCTCGACGAGCACGGTCACGCCCTGGAGTCCGGCGGAGGTGATCTGCTCGGCGTTGGAGCCGATCGAGTCGCTGAGGTTCTTGGCGATGTCGTTGATCTGGCGCTCGGTCACATGGAACGGGCTGTCGAGGAGCCAGCGCTTGAGCTCCTCGATGCCGTCCCTGACCTGGTCGGTCAGGTTGTCGATGTTGTCCATCACCTGCCAGACCACGAACCAGCCGACCAGCCCCATCACGACGAAGCCGGAGACGGCGGTGATGGCGGTGGCGAGCCCGCGCGGCAGGCCCTTCCTCCGCAGCATCGCCACGGTGGGCTGGAGCAGGGCGGTGACGAGGAGGGCGGCGACGAAGGCGAGGACGACCAGCTGCACGGAGCTGATCACCTTCATCAGCACCCAGACCGTGCCGGCGAAGACGAGGAGGCGCCAGCTCGCCTCCGCGGCCACCCGCATGCCCCAGGGAATGGCGGCGACGGGGTCGGGCCGGGCGGCGACCGCCGGCGCGTAGGAGGGGGGCGCGGGGACGGAGCGGCCCGACTCGGCGGTCGCGACGGCCGTCGCCTCCGGGAGGGGGGCGGCGGTGTCCGGGTCCGTGTCGGGGCCGGCGGCGGCCGTGCCGCGGACGGTTCCGTCGACCGGTCGCGTACGGCCGTTCCGGGGACGGTCGCGGCCGTCCCCGGGCGAGGAGGTGTCGTACGGGGTGTCGTACGACGGGGCCGGATACGGCGGGCCGAGCGGGTCGTCCCGTTCCGCCTCGGCCCGGCGCTCGTCGAGTCGTTCGCCCATGCGGCTCAGGCTCTCGCCCAGCCGTCCCAGCCACCCTGGCACTCTCGACATCTCTTTCCTCATCCCCCCGCCGACTCCGTTCCGACGGCTCCCCCGAGGCCGTGGAACTCCGAAAATACACGCAAGAAGCCCCTCACCGTAGGACGGCGAGGGGCTTCCGAAGGTTGAGCGCGGCCGGTACTAGTACCAGCGGTTGGCCTGCCAGAACGTCCAGGCGCCGCAGGGGCTGCCGTACTTGGAGTCCATGTAGTTGAGGCCCCACTTGATCTGGGTGGCCGGGTTGGTCTGCCAGTCGGCGCCCGCCGTCGACATCTTGCTGCCCGGGAGGGCCTGCACGAGTCCGTAGGCGCCCGAGGACCGGTTGACCGCGAGGTAGTTCCAGGTCGACTCGTGGTTCACGATGTTGCTGAAGCACTGGAACTGCGAGGCCGGGACCATCTGGCGGGCGATCGCCTTGACTTCGGCGACCGTGTAGGAGCCCTGCGCGGAGAAGGACGAGGCGTCGCGGACGGAGTCGCGGCTCGCGCGCTCCTCGGCCTCCTTGCGCTCCTTCTCGGCCTTGGCCGCCTTGTCGGCCGCCTCCTTCTTCGCCTCGGCGTCCTTCGCCGCGCGAAGACGGGCCGATTCCTCGGCGGACTTCTTCGCGGCGGTGTCCGCGGCGGCGGCCTGGACATCGGCCTGCTCCGCGAGGGACGAGACCTGTACCTGGGCCTGCTCGCCCGCGGGAATGTCCGCGAGCAGCGTGGTGTCGGCCGCGGTGGCCTCGAAGTTGTCGTCCGAGGGCTGAACGGCGTTACCCGACGCAACGCCCACGACGGCGCCGACGGTGGTGACCGCAGTGGCCGAAGCCACCGCGAATCCCCGGACCGAGATCCGGCTCACACGGTTTCCTTCCAGCATCGCCCGCACAGGTGACCACGCGGGCGAAATCGTGCCCCTGGCGCTGGTCTCCGACATAAGAGGTCACAGGAGACACTGGCCCGTGGTGCTGTGGGCGGCATACGGCGGACGGTTGTTGAGTTGTGTGGTGCTGGTGCGACCTGAAGGTGCACGGGTGCCGTATGCGGGGCCTGACGGAAGCAAGACTTTGCCGGACCGCCACACCGCAAGGCAATTCCATCCTGCGTGTGAAAGCTCACACCCCGGCAGGGGCAGGTGTTTTGGAAGATACGGCGGACAGCGCGACGCCGCCCGGCTAAGCTCATCGGCTTCGCCGGGCGGCGCCAACTTCCGTACGCGTACAGAAGGGTACGAAACGGTCAGATCTGACCGTCCTCCAGCATCTCCGTCACGAGCGCGGCGATCTGGGAGCGTTCGGAACGGGTGAGCGTGACGTGCGCGAAGAGCGGATGCCCCTTCAGTTTCTCGACCACGGCGACGACTCCGTCGTACCGGCCGACCCGGAGGTTGTCCCGCTGGGCGACGTCATGGGTCAGGACGACCCGCGAATTCGCCCCGATACGGGACAGAACGGTCAACAGGACGTTCCGCTCCAGGGACTGGGCCTCGTCCACGATGACGAACGCGTCGTGCAGCGAACGCCCGCGGATGTGGGTCAGCGGCAGGACCTCCAGCATCCCGCGGCCGAGCACCTCCTCGATCACCTCACGGCTCGCCACCGAGGACAGCGTGTCGAAGACCGCCTGTGCCCACGGGCTCATCTTCTCGGACTCGCTGCCCGGCAGGTACCCGAGCTCCTGGCCGCCGACCGCGTACAGCGGACGGAAGACCATCACCTTCTGGTGCTGGCGGCGCTCCAGGACCGCCTCCAGGCCCGCGCAGAGCGCCAGCGCGGACTTGCCGGTGCCGGCCCGGCCGCCCATCGAGATGATGCCGACGTCCGGGTCGAGGAGCAGATCGAGCGCGATCCGCTGCTCGGCGCTGCGGCCGCGGAGCCCGAAGGCCTCCCGGTCGCCGCGGACCAGCCGTACGTTCCCCTCGGCGGTGACCCGGCCGAGCGCCTTGCCGCGCTCGGACTGGAGCACCAGGCCGGTGTGGACCGGCAGCCCGGCCGCCTCCGGCACATACAGCGACTCCTGGTCGAAGAGCAGGTCCACCTGCTCCCCGGAGAGCGCCAGGTCGGTCATCCCGGTCCAGCCGTTGGCGTCCGTGATGGCCAGCTCGGCCCGGTACTCCTCGGCGAGGAGACCGACCGAGGAGGCCTTGATGCGCAGCGGCAGGTCCTTGGAGACGACCGTGACGTCGTACCCCTCGGCCTGGAGGTTCCGCGCGACCGCGAGGATCCGTGAGTCGTTGTCCCCCAACCTGTAGCCGGCGGGCAGGACGCCGGGGTCGGAATGGTTGAGTTCGACACGCAGGGTGCCGCCCAGCTCCCCGATGGGGAGCGGGGCGTCCAGGCGCCCGTACCGGACCCGGAAGTCGTCCAGGAGGCGCAGGGCCTGCCGGGCGAAGTAGCCGAGCTCCGGATGGTGCCGCTTGGCCTCCAGCTCCGTCACGACCACGATCGGGAGCACGACCTCGTGCTCCTCGAACCGTGACATGGCGTTGGGGTCGGCCAGCAGGACGCTGGTGTCGAGAACATAGGTGCGCCGGTCGGAAAGGCGGCGCTTCGTGCTGGTCACCACGGAAGGACAGACCCCCTCGGAAGACCCCTGTGAGGTCGGGGTGCGACGGAACCGGTGTCGCTGCGGAATGGGACCGGGTGCGGGCCGCCGTGCGCGGGCCGAACCACGGCCCTCCGCTTCTCCCGTACGTGTCCCGCACGGTCGTCCTGGTGCAAGGGGCCTCCCGGGTGGCGGTCTCCGTGCCGCTCACTTCACCAGGGATATGCCCTCGAACGGGGTCGGCCATGCCAGGGCATATGACGACGTGTTCGTGAACACGAGATGATCGGTTCCGACCGGATCCCGGGAGTGGGCCGGGAAAGGTCCGGGAGGGGCCCCGAAGTGCCCGGGGGATGCCCGGGAGGGGTCCGTCAGGGGTCCGGGAGGGGGTGCTCCGGGGTCAGTTTCCGTAGCGCCGGTGCCGGGCGGCGTAGTCGCGCAGCGCCCGCAGGAAGTCGACCTTGCGGAAGGCCGGCCAGTGCACTTCGCAGAAGTAGTACTCGGAATGGGCGCTCTGCCACAGCATGAATCCGGACAACCGCTGCTCGCCGCTGGTGCGGATCACCAGGTCCGGGTCGGGCTGGCCGCGCGTGTACAGGTGTTCCGAGATGTGCTCGACGTCGACGATCTCCGCGAGCTCCTCGAAGCTCGTCCCGCGCTCCGAGTGCTCCAGGAGCAGCGAGCGGACCGCGTCCGCGATCTCCTGCCGGCCGCCGTACCCCACCGCCACGTTCACGAGTATTCCCGTGTTGGCGTGAGTGGCCTGCTCGGCCTCCTTCAGGACGGACTGCGTCCGCGCGGGCAGCAGGTCCATCGTGCCGACGTGGTTCACCCGCCAGCGGCCGTCGGCGGCGAGCGAGCGGACGGCGTTCTCGATAATGCCGAGCAGCGGGACGAGCTGCTCCTCGGGCCGGTTCAGGTTGTCCGTGGAGAGCATCCAGAGCGTGACGACCTCGACGTCGGTCTCGGCGCACCAGCCGAGCAGCTCCTGGATCTTGTCCGCGCCGGCCTTGTGTCCCTGCTCGGGGGTCCCGCCGGACGCCTTGGCCCAGCGGCGGTTCCCGTCGAGGATGACCCCGATGTGCTTGGGCACCTGGGCATGGTCGAGGCGGCCTTCCACCCGGCGTGCGTAGAGCCCGTACACCAGGTCGCGCAGGTTCACCGTTCTTTACCCCTCCGTGCAGCGGCGGGTCCGCCAGGCATCGGCGGTCCGCAAGCCGCCACACTACTGCGCACGGGCGACAGGCTCCCAGCCCGGGACTGTCACAAGTCCGTGATAAGCAGAGATACGTGACTGATTCCCCCCTGTACCGCGCCGCCGCGGACCGCTATGACGCCATGGAGTACCGCCGCTCGGGCCGCAGCGGCCTCAAGCTCCCCGCGATCTCCCTCGGCCTCTGGCACAACTTCGGCGACGACCGCGCGCTCGACACCCAGCGCGCGATCCTCCGCCGCGCCTTCGACCTCGGCGTCACCCACTTCGACCTGGCGAACAACTACGGGCCGCCGCCCGGCTCCGCCGAGCTGAACTTCGGCAAGCTCTTCGCCCAGGACTTCGCGCCGTACCGCGACGAGCTGATCATCTCCACCAAGGCCGGCTACGAGATGCACCCCGGCCCGTACGGCGAGTGGGGCTCCCGCAAGTACCTGCTGTCCTCGCTCGACGCCTCCCTGAACCGGATGGGCCTCGACCACGTCGACATCTTCTACTCGCACCGCTTCGACCCGGACACCCCGCTGGAGGAGACGATGGGGGCCCTGGCCTCCGCCGTCCAGCAGGGCAAGGCGCTGTACGTCGGCGTCTCCTCGTACAACAGCGAGCAGACCGCCGAGGCCGCGAGCATCCTGCGTGAGATGGGCGTCCCCGCGCTGATCCACCAGCCCTCGTACTCCATGATCAACCGGTGGACCGAGGAGGACGGCCTGCTCGACACCCTGGAGGCGGCCGGCATGGGCTGCATCTCCTTCGTGCCGCTGGCGCAGGGGCTGCTCACCAACAAGTACCTGAAGGGCATCCCGGAGGGCTCGCGGGCCACCCAGGGCAAGTCCCTCGACCCGAACCTGCTCTCCGACGAGGTGCTGCGGCGCCTGCGCGGCCTCGCGGACATCGCGGAGCGGCGCGGGCAGTCGCTGGCGCAGCTGGCGCTGTCGTGGGTGCTGCGCGACGCGCGGATGACCTCGGCGCTGATCGGCGCGTCCAGCGTCGCCCAGCTGGAGGAGAACGTGGCCGCGCTGGCGGGCGCGCCGCTGACCGGGGAGGAGCTGGCGGAGATCGACTCGTTCGCGGTGGACACCCGGGGCGCGAACATCTGGGCCGGCCGGGGCTGAGTCCGCTGGGCGGACCCGGGCCGAGCCCCCTGGACCTGCCGGGCCCGAGGCCTCCGGAGGTCCCGGGCCGGCTCCCCCGGAGCCGCCGGGGCAAGAAAAACGGGCCGGTCCGTGGGGGGGGGATACGGACCGGCCCGAGGGGGGGTTTCCACCATAACCCTTCGATAGTCGTGTTGCGCGCCACGTACGCCGAACGAAGCCCGTGGAATGCCCCGGATCCCGTACGGGACAAGGGCTGTGGGCCCTCGTGGCGGGTTTGCGCCCCGGCGCGGCGGCGGAGTTCCGTCCTTCCCACGAGGGACCGGAGGGGCGGGGCGCCCGGTTGACGGACGGGGGCCGCCGAGCGCGCCGGACGCGGCTTCCCGGCAGGTCAGGCGGGGGTCGTACGGGGTCGGGGGCGGGCCGTTCAACGTCAGGGTCCTCCGGCGTCAGGAGCGGGGCGTACGCCGGAGCAGGGTGATGCCGTCACGACGGGCGACGACCTCGTAGCTGTACGTCCGCTCGGCCTCGGCGAGCTCGGCCTCCTGCCGGGCGAGCGGATAGGGCCAGTGCCCCGAGGGATACGGCCATGCCTCGGGCGCCCGCGCGTCGTGGACGATCCACTCGGCCTTCGGGGCCGGGATGCGCGCCGGGCTGTACCCGTACAGGTCGCCGCCCACCGGGAACGTCGGGAAGAGGACGACCGCGCAGCGGGCGGTGAGCTGCGGGGCGAGCCGGTTGGACGCGGCCACGGTGGCGCCGTCGGGGATACGGGCGAGCAGCACACGGGCCGCCTCGACGTGCGGGGTGGTGCGCCAGGTCGCCCGCTGGACGACCTGGGCCAGCGGGAACGACGGGATCAGGACCACGGTCACGGCGAGGACGCTGGCGAGCACGCCCCGCAGCTCCCGCCGGTCGGGAGCCCGGCGGCCGAGGACGTCGACGAGCCCCGCGAAGACCACCGGCATGAGGATCGCGCTGTAGTGGAAGGACGTGCCCCAGTGGAAGCCGTTCTCGGAGAGCAGCCGCCAGCCCAGGGTGGGGACCGCGAGCAGCGCGAGCGGTGAGCGGAGCGCGAGCAGCGCCGAAGGGGCGAAGACCAGGATCAGGGTGACCGCCTTGGCCTCGGGGCGGAGCACGTCGAGCGGGGCATGGGCGAGGGTGGCGAGCAGCGAGCCGTGGATGTCCTCGAGGTTCCCGCCGTGGGCGTAGCCGCCGCCCGGGTTGACGGCGGGCAGCAGGACCTTGATCTCGAGGAGCGAGCCGAGGACTCCGGCGGCGGCGGTGGCGAGACCGAGTTTCCTGGGCCCCTTGAGGGCGATGTACGCGCCGACGGCGGCGAGGGTGAAGCCCAGGTCCTCCTTGACGAGCAGCAGCGGCGCGGCCCAGGCGACGGCCTGCCGCCAGCGCCGCCGGGCGAGCGCCTCCAGGCAGAAGGAGAGCAGCGGGACGGCGAGCGCCACCTCGTGGAAGTCGAAGGCGGCGGCGGAGGCGATGCCCCAGCTCAGCCCGTATCCGGCGGCGACGGTATGGGCGGCGGCCGGGCCGAGGACCCGGCCGGCCCGGCGGGCGAGCGGGACGACGGCGAGCGCGAGCAGCGCGGACTGGGCGAGCAGCAGACAGAGCGGGGAGGGCCAGAGCCGGTAGAAGGGGGCGAGGGCGGCGAGGAGGGGGTGGAAATGGTCGCCGAGCAGGTTGAAGCCCTCGCCGCGCAGGGGGACCACGGGGGCGCGGAGTCCGGCGTAGGCGCGGACGGCCTGCTCGAAGATGCCGAGGTCGTAGCCGGTGGTGCGCAGGAGCTGGTGGCGGCGTACGGCGACGGTCGCGTAGAGGACGCAGAGCGCGGCGGCCCACGCCCAGGGGACGAGGGCGGGGCGGCGGTACCAGGGGGCGGGCGGCGAAGGCTCGCGGGCCGTCGCCGCCACGGGCAGTTCGGTATCAATTGTCCGCATGTGGGGCGATGCTAGAGAGGCCCCTTCATGGAAGGGCGGTGAACGCGCCGAGGAGCAGGCCGAGCAGCCCGCCCCCGAGCATGAACGGCCCGAAGGGGATCGCCGAGGAGCGGCCGGCCCGCCGCAGCAGCACCAGACCGAGGCCGTACACCGCGCCGAGCAGGAAGCCCGCGAAGGCCCCGGCGAAGAGGACGCCCCAGCCGTACCAGCCGAGTGCCGCGCCCAGCGGCAGCGCCAGCTTCACGTCACCGAAGCCGAGACCGCTCGGGTTGACCAGGAACAGCACCAGATAGGCGCCGCCCAGGGCGAGCGCGCCGAGCAGGGCGTGGGTCCAGGAACCGGCGGCGTACGGCAGGAGTCCGGCGCCGCCGAGGAGCAGCGGTACGGCGACGGCGAGCGGCAGGGTGAGCCCGTCGGGAAGCCGGTGCACGCGCGCGTCGACGGAGGCCAGGAGGACGGCGAAGGGCACGCCGAGCAGCCAGACCGCCAGCTCGGGCCGAGGCCCGCCGGTGGCGGCGGCGAGCGCGGCGCAGGCCAGGGCGGTGAGCAGGGGTGCGGTGAGCGGGGCGGCGGTCGTCGCGCAGTCGCGCCGGCCGGGCCCGCCGAGCCAGCCGCGCGCGGGCCCGGCGAGCGGGTGCCCGGCAGGGCAGCGGTCCCGCCACGGCTCCTCGGGCGCGACGGAGAGCCGGTACGCGGCACGCGGCACGAGCAGCCCGACGGCGGCCCCCCACAGGGCGGCGACGGCGATCACGGCGACGGTGAGGTCCACGGACCCGACCCTAGGGTCGGGGGACCGCTACGGTCTTGCGCATGGGGAAATGGAAGGACGGGACGGGGAGACTGGTGGTGCCGCTCGGGGGCCCGATGGGGGCTGAGGGCTCGGTGCCGACTGGGGGCTCGGTGGCGGCTGAGGGCTCGGTGCCGTTGGAGGTCGCGGCCTCGTACCGGGCGCGGCGGCGGGGGCTGCTCGGGCGGGACGGGGTCGCGGGAGCGCTGCTGATCGTCCGGACGAACAGCGTGCACACCTTCGGCATGCGGTTCGCGATCGACGTGGCTCATCTGGACCGCGCGTTCACGGTCCTCTCGGTGGTCACGATGCGACCGGGCCGGCTCGGCATGATCCGCCCGCGCGGCCGGCACGTCCTGGAGGCGGAGGCGGGGGCGATGGCGGGCTGGGGGCTGCGGGCGGGGGTACGCGTGCGCGTGGACGCGGATACGGCCGGAGACACGGATACGGACGGAGTCGCGGATACGGGCCTGGGCACGGGCTCGGGCTCCAGCTCGGGCCGCGGGGTTACGGAGGGCCCGAACCGAGCAGGGTGAACGCCCCGTACACGGCCGACGCGAGGGCGAGCCCGCCGAGGACCGGGACGACGGTCCGGGTCCGCAGCCGCGCGAGGGCCACGGCCGGCGGCAGCAGCAGTCCGAACGCGGGCATCATCAGCCGCGGCCGGGACCCGAAGTACGCGGCGCCGACGAGCGAGACGAGCACGACGCCGGTCGTGTACACGAGCACGGGCAGCGGCTGCCGCTGCCGTACGCACAGCACGAGCAGCCAGCCGAGCAGCGCGAGCGCCGCGCAGAGGCCGAGGGCGGCGGGCCACGGCAGGCCCGCGATGAACAGGGCGAGAGCGACGCCGCCGTCGATGGAGTTGCCCCAGGCGGCCTGGACGTCGAAGTAGCCGGTCACGGAACCCTGGCGGACACCGACGTACACGATGTAGGCGAGCCAGCCGAGCGGGGCGATCAGCACGCCCGCGAGGGTCCGCAGCGGCAGCCGCCGGTCCCGTAGGAGCGCGACGAGGGCCGTGATCCCGAGGGCGGCGATCAGGGCGACGGCCGTCGGCCGGGTGAGCCCGGCGGCGGCGCAGAGGACGCCGGCCAGGATCCAGCGACCGCGCAGGACCGCGTACAGCGACCAGGCGGCGAGGGCGGTGAACAGGGTCTCCGTGTACGCCATCGACTGGACGAACGCGGTCGGGTACACGCCCCACAGGACGGCGAGCAGGACCCCGGCGCGGGGTCCGAAGGCGTGCTCGCCGCACTTGGCCATGCCCCAGGCGGCGGCGAGCCCGGCGGTCCAGGAGAGCAGCAGTCCGGCGGTGGCCGCGTCCAGGGGCAGGACGGTGGAGACCGCGCGCTCCAGGGCCGGGAAGAGGGGGAAGAAGGCCAGGTCGGAATGGAGGTCGCCGTTCGGCAGGGTGACCTCGTACCCGTAACCGTGCTCGGCGATGCGCACGTACCAGACGGAGTCCCAGCGGCCGTTGAGCCGGTGCAGCCCGTCCTTGCCGGTCGCGGCGGCGGTGATCGCGAGGACGACGAGGCCGATGACACGGGTGGCGGCGTAGCCGCCGAGAGCGAGGACGGTGGGGCTGCGGAGACGGCTGGGGCGGCTGGGAGGGGGCGCGGGCATGGGGCCGATTATCCCGGCGTGATGTTCCGGCTTGTCCGGGCGCCCCCTCCGCCTACCCCAGGGGCCTTATCCGGTCGAACCTCGCGGCCATCACTGGGCCGAGCTGGTGGACGATGGCGTGCCCGGGTTCCTGCGGTGCGGGCAGGTCACCGAGGAACGAGGTGACGATGACCTCGTCGATCCCCAGGACCCCGCGGCAGCTCTGCTCCTCGAGGAAGGCGAGCGTGCTGCGCCAGTCGGCGGCGCCCCGGGCCTCCCCCAGGAACGAGCGGACCGTGTCCTGGACGACGTCCCAGAAGAACACGTGCGGCTGCACGCCGCCCTGATGGAAGACGTGCTTCTCGTACGCGTCCCGGAACTCGGGGATCCGGGTGACGAGGTCACTGACCAGCTGCACACTCGAGGCCACGCCCGGCGTCGTCGTCATTCACCCAGGATGCTCCTCCGGGGCGGGGCGACCGGCCGCTTTTGCGGTTTCCTGACGACACCTTTCGCCGGGTTTTCCACAGGGGGTGCGAAGTATCGCTCTTCCGTGGATCGTTGGGCGTATGTACGAGTTGGCGATCCTCGCCAGGGGCGGGGTCCTCCTGACGGTCTGGGCGGTCGCGGCGGGCTGGCCCCCGGGCCGCCTGGCCGGCCGGCTGCGCAGGGACGGCTGGCAGCGGATCTGCCGGGGCGCGTGGGTGGCCCCGGGGAAAGAGACGGACTGGAGGGTGAGGGCGACGGCCCTGCAGTTGCTGCGCCCGGAACTGGTGTGCAGCCACGGGACGGCGGCGCGGCTGCACCGCATCGCGAGACTGCGGGTGGTGGAGGGCGGTGCGGGTGCCGGCGGGTCCGAACGCCTGGAGTTCACGGCCCCGGCGCCGGGGCGGTCGACGCACGGGGACCGGATACGGGTGCACGCGACGGCCTTCCTCACGGCCGAGGACCGGTCGCTACGGCGCGGGCTGCGGACGACGACACCGGCGCGGACGGTCGGCGACCTGATACGGGAGGCCGGCAGCCGGGAGGAGGCGGTGGTGGCCGCGGACTCGGCGCTCGCCGGGCGGGCGGTGGACGGGGTACGGCGCGGGGCGCTCGTCCGGCCCGAGGACCTGGCGGCGGAACTGGCGGCGCCCCGGCGGGGCGCGGCCCGCGCCCGGTCCTGGCTGCGCCTGGCGGAGGGGCGTCCGGCTCACCGGCGGAGACGGTGGCGAGGCTACGGATGGGGGACGCCGGGCTGCGCCCCGAGGCGCAGCCGACACTGCGGACGGCGGACGGACGGGACCTGTGCCCGGACTTCCTGTTCCGCGCGGAGGGAGTGGCCGTGGAGATCGAGGGCTACGCGTTCCACGGCACGCGTCGGGCCCACGAACGGGACGTGGCACGCTTCAACGCGCTCCAGTCCTGCCCGGAGATCCGCCGCGTGCTGCGCTTCACGGCGGAGGAGGTGTTCCGCCGCCCGGACCGCATCAAGCACACGATCCGGGCGGCACTGGCGCTGCGGGCGCCTTAGGGAGCGGAGGAGGTTCGGGGGAAGGAGATCTCGACGCGGCGGTTCTTCTTCCGGCCCTCCTCCGTGCCGTTGTCGGCGATGGGGTAGTCCTCGCTGTACCCGCGGATGTCGAAGGTCGTGTCCGGTTCGAGGGCGCGCGAGAGGACCTGCTGCACGGCGACGGCACGCTCCTTCGAGAGCTTCAGCCCGTGCTCGTAGGTCCCCAGGTTGTCGGTGAACCCGAAGACCCGGACGCGTCCGGAACCCATCTTGCTGATCTCCGCGGCGATGGCGGCGATACGGGCGTTGGCGGCGGGGCTCAGCTTGGCGCTGTTCTTCGGGAACAGGACTTCGGCCTGCAGCGCGAAGGTCACGTCCACGTTGGTGTCCTGGCGCCGCTCCTGCCCGCCCTCGTCCTCGACGATCTGCTTGATGTCGAGGACCTTGGCGGGGGCGAGGGTGGCACCGTCGGGAAGCATCAGCCCGGGGGCGCGGGCGTCGATGACGGGCGCGGGGGAGGCGGTGCCGGCGGGGCCGGGGGCGTCGTCGGCATGGGCGACGGGCCCGACGAGCATCCCCAGCGAGGACACGAGAAGAAGGGCGGCGAGGCGGCGGTTAGTCGTCGTCATCGTCATGGCGTCGCCTCAGGAGAGCTTGAGGGTGGCGGGTTCGAAGGTGGGGAGCTGGAGGCTTACGTCGGTGGTGGAGGGGGGTGGGGCGGGGAATTGCATGAAGACGGCAGTCGACTTGCCGGGGCCGAGGCTGTCGAGCCCGA
This sequence comes from Streptomyces sp. P9-A4, assembly GCF_036634195.1. NCBI lineage: Bacteria > Bacillati > Actinomycetota > Actinomycetes > Kitasatosporales > Streptomycetaceae > Streptomyces > Streptomyces sp. P9-A4. The sequence continues at coordinate 4,836,588 of NZ_JAZIFY010000001.1, read as the reverse complement.
TGGTGGTAAGCGGCCGGCCGTCGGTGTCGCGCAGCACGTAGTACCGCTTTTTGCCGACACCGTCGACGAGGGTGGCCCCGCCCAACGAGGTTCCGTGCTTGACCACTTCGGTTTCGTCACCGCTCGTCTGCGGGGGAACGGCACTGACGGACTCTGAGGTATTTCGCAAACGCCCTTTCACGGTCAGAAATCCTCCCGCGTCTCGATCTGCCGAACTGATAGCCAGCTCAAGCCCCTTCTGCCCCTTGAGGAGGGCCACAATCGCCTCAGGCTCCTCAGTGCTCGGCTGTCCTTGCCCTACTTGCGTCTTCTGAGGAGCAGCGGTCGTAGCAGCAGGCTTGTCCGTCCTTGGCTTCTCCTCAGCTCCGCAGCCGGCCACCAGGAGAGACGCCGATGCGACAGCGACGACAGCAGCTACCTTCTGGCGATTCATTACGTCCCGCACATTCATGTACCGCTCATCCTTTGTTAGTCGCCGCTGGTCACTCGGACAGACGGACGGTGAACAGGTCGGCGGCTGCCGGGAGTTTCGGGTTCTCCGGATTGACGTCCCAGGATTTACCGTCGCAGACGAGGCCCTCGATTGGCCCCTGTTCCTCAGGCTCGCCGGATGGCGTCGGGTCGGGCGAGGGATCAGTCGTTGGCTCCTGCCCCACGAACCAGCAGCGCGGTTCGATAACCGCTTCCGCCGACGCGGTCGCGTGCCGCGATTCCGAGCTCGTCGTACGTACTGTCACGCTGAACCCTGAGACACCTGCAGCAAGAGAAACGCAGCGACTGCCTGACAGTTCCGCCTGGTTCCTGGCCGCGAACACCTCTGCCTGTTGGCACGCCGACGAGTCGTCGTATGCGACGCCTTCAAGGAACCTGCCCCATTGCGCGGTGTCAAGGGCTACGCCAAGCCATCCCTCGCGCAGCTGGTCACGAGCGTCCTGCGCAGCTGCAAGCGCCGCCGCGTCCGCAGCGGTCTGGGCACTGTTTCGTGAAGCGGCTGCTTGCCCCACCGCGAAGTAGACGAAAGCCAGGAAGAGTAGCCCTGCTATGACAGCAACATACATAGGGAAAGCCTGACCCGCGTCCGGCAGCTTGCGAAGCTTCGCTACTCCCCGCCGCCACCAGTCAACTCGGCGATCTTCTGGCTGATGGCCCCCTTGATCGACTGCCCGATGTCCGTACCGGTGATCGCGATGACAATCGCCACCACCACCACAATGATCCCCAGATACTCCACCGCCGTCTGTCCGCGGTCCCTCCCCCTGGTGGGCGTCCGGGAGGCCAGCCACAGCCGGGTTCTCGTCACGGCCTTCAGCATCGCGTCGTTCATCGTGGTCCCCTCCGCGTTCGGACGCCTGCGTTCGGGCACCGTGCGCCGACGGGGGGGTCGGCGGGCAGGGGCCCGTCATCGGGTGGAGGCAGGTCGCGGCTGTCCGGTCCATCAGCTCCACCCCCTCACACTCAGCCCGCACTCTGGCACATCGAGTTGCGCGGCCGAAGCCGTTTCCCTCGAATATGTCACCGCGCTCACTCCCCCGTCACCGCCCCGAAGTCCGTCCCCGTGCCCAGGAACAGGCCCGCCCCCAGCAGGATCATCGTCGCCGGGACCATCAGGGTCGTGATGACCATCGTGGCCTTCGGGACGGCCTTCGCTGCCTTGCGGCGGGCGTTCTGCGCGTCCGTGCGCCGCATGTCGTTGGCGATCTGGATCAGCGTGTCGACGATCGGCGCACCCAGCTCCTCCCCCTGCTGGAGCGCCGTCACGAACTGGGCAACCTGCTCGGAGTCGTTGCGCCGCCGCAGCTCGTCGAAGGCCTGACGGCGGCTGACGCCCATGTCCATCTGCCGCAGCGTGATGCGGAGTTCGTCCGCCCACGGACCCTCGTACTTCTCCGCGACCCGTTCCAGGGCCTGCCGGAACCCGAGGCCGGCCGAGACGACGACGGCCAGCACATCCAGGAAGTCGGGGAGCGTGCGCTCGATCTGGTCCTTGCGGATGCGGACCGCCGACCAGATCCCGACCTCCGTCCAGAACGCCCCGAACGCGAAGAGGAGGAGCGCGACCAGGAACGACCCCTTCGACAGCATCAGCAGCCCGCCCAGTACGCCCAGGAAGCCGTAGACCGCCCGCCGCGCCCCGTACCGGTCGATGGTCAGTCCGCCGGGGTTCCCGGCGAGGTCGATGCGACGGCGTACCGCGTTGACCCGCTTGGGGCCCATCAGCCGGAGCACCGCCGGCGACCAGCGCATGCCCAGGCGGTCGACCGCCGAGTCGACGGCGCCGGTCCGGGTCGCGCCGACCTCCAGGGCGAGCCTGAGGTCGTCGGGCAGCTTGGCGTCGGCCCGGTAGAGCCGAAGGCCGTAGCCGATGCCGGCGACGGCGAGCCCGGCGAGGAAGGCGAGGAGGAGGTCCACGGCGCGGCCCCTAGACGTCGATCTTCGAGAAACGGCGGATGGCCACGAAGCCCACCCCGTACAGCGCGAACGCCGCGATGACGGCGAACTGCCCGATGCCCGAACCGGTCATCCGGTCGAGCGCACCGGGCTGCATGTTGTCGATGAGGAGGAGCGAACCGACGCCGATCACGGGGACCGAGTACGCGGTCATGCTCACCTGCGAGAGCTGGGTGCGGACCTCCCGCCGGGTCTCCTTGCGTTCCTCCAGCGTCTCGGTGAGGTTCCGCAGGGAGGAGACGACGGTGCCGCCGGCCCGGTTGGCGAGCACCAACGTGGTGACGAGAACGACGAGTTCGCGGGACGGGAGCCGTTCGGCCAGCTCCCCGAGCGCGTCGTCGAGGGACGTGCCGACGGCCAGCTGCTGGGCGACCTTCTCCAGCTCGTCCCCCGCCGGGGCCTCCAGCTCGTCGGCGGCCAGGCTGAGCGCCATCCGGAGGGCGAGCCCCGCCTGGGTGGCGTTGGCCAGGATGCGGGAGAGTTCCGGCAGCTGGTTGATGAACTTCTCGATCCGCTTCTGGCGCTGCCAGTTGAGGAAGCCCATCGCCACCCACACACCGAGGATCCCGCAGATCGGGCCGAAGAACGGCGACAGCGCCGCCTGTCCCACCACCCACAGCACCGCCACCGTCGCCGCGAGCGCCACCGTGAACTCCCCGGGCGTCACGTCGAGTCCGGTGGCCGCGATCCGCAGTTCCAGCTTCCGGCCGAGTGCGGTCCGCCGGACCCGCCGGTCGATCCCCCGGAAACGCCGCCGGCGCCGGCCGGTCGCCTCGGGTGCGCCGGAGTCGTCGAGGCGGGCGACGAGCGCCGCGTGCCGGCGGGCCCCGCTCGCGTACAGCTGGACGCCGACGACGCCGAGTACGGCGGCGAGCAGCGTCACGCCCACCGTCAGCCAGAAGGGGTCGGTCATCACTCGGCCTCTCGGGTGGTCAGATAGGCGTCGTCCGCCGCCACGCCGAAGGCCTGCGGGATGGGCTGGCCCGCCAGGTGGAGGCGTTCGGCGACCCGCCGGGGCAGCGGGTGGTAGGTGAACTGCCCGTACACCCGTCCGTCGGCGGCGAGCGGCTGCGCCTGGAAGCGGCAGACCGTGGCGAGCAGGAAGCGTTCGCGCCCGTGGGAGGCGAGGACGGAGATCTCGGTGATGCGGCGGGTGCCGTCGGGGTGCCGGGTGAGCTGCACGAGGACGTCGACGGCGCTGTTGATCTGGTCGCGCAGCGCCTCGAACGGGACCTTGACCTCGGACATGGAGGCGAGGGTCTGGAGGCGCATCAGGGCGTCCTCGGCGGAGTTGGCGTGCACGGTCGCGAGCGAGCCGTCGTGACCGGTCGACATGGCCTGGAGCATGTCGAGGGTCTCGCCGCCGCGGACCTCTCCGACGATGATCCGGTCGGGGCGCATGCGCAGGGAGTTGCGGACGAGGTCGCGGATGGAGATGGCGCCGCGGCCCTCGATGTTCGGCGGGCGCGCCTCCAGGCGGATCACATGGGACTGCTGGAGCTGGAGTTCGGCCGAGTCCTCGATGGTGATGATGCGTTCGCCGTCGGGGACGAGGCCGGAGAGGGCGTTGAGGAGGGTGGTCTTCCCGGTGCCCGTGGCGCCGGAGACGATCAGGTTGAACTTGGCCTGCACCAGCCCGGAGAGCAGCAGCAGCATCTGCTCGTCGAGGGAGCCCAGGCCGATCATCTCGTGGAGCGTGTACGCGCGCGGGAAGCGGCGGATGGTGAGCGTCGCGCCCGTGAGGGAGAGCGGCGGGATGATGACGTTGACGCGCTCGCCGGAGGGCAGCCGGGCGTCGACCATCGGGTTCGACTCGTCGACGCGCCGGTTGACCGTCGAGACGATCCGCTCGATGGTCTGCATCAGCTGGTCGTGGGAGGCGAAGCGGAGCGGCAGGAGTTCGACGCGGCCGTTGCGCTCGATGAAGATCTGGTCGGGGCCGTTGACCATGATCTCGGTGATCGAGGCGTCTTCGAGGAGCGGTTCGAGTACGCCGAGCCCCAGGGCCTCGTCGACGACCCTGCGGATCAGCTGGGCGCGCTCGGCGGTGGAGAGGACCGGGCCCTCGCGGCTGATGATGTGGCCGAGGACGCGCTCCAGTCGGGCGCGCCGCTCGGCCGCCGCGAGCGCCGACATCTCGGTGAGGTCGATCTCCTCCAGGAGCTTGGCGCGGAAGGAGGCGACGAGGTGGCTGTCCTCCCGGGCGGCGGCGTTGCCACTGTGGTCCTCGGGGGCGTTGATCCGGGCGCGCAGGCTCATGACTCGTCGTCCCTTCTCACTCGTCCTCCTCGTCGGGCAGGGGCATGGTGGCGGTCTTCGTGATGTCGTCGAAGCTCCAGAAGGGCACGACGGAGGGAATGCGGACGCGGACGGTGGCGACGGCCTCGCCGCCGCCACGGGCGACGTCGACGCCGGTGGCCCAGTCGGCGGCCGCGTAGCCGGCGGCCTCGGCGCCGGGCGCGTCCTCCGCGTCGCTGCTCGCCGCGCGGGCGGCCGCGCGGGCGGCCGTACCCGCCTGCTGGGCCGCGTACGCGACGATCCCGAGCTGGAACCCGGCGAGCCCGACGAGCAGCAGGATCGGAAGGAACCCGAGGTACTCGATGGCTGCCTGGCCCCGGTCTCGGGACGACTTGCCGGTACGCGCGCCCATGGGCGTCTCCCCTCCCCCCGTAAGCCCGCTCACTGCCCCTCCCCCTCGTACACCGCGCCCGCCTTCCCCCGTACCGTGAACAGCCCGCCCACCCCCGGGAACAGGACCGGCACCCGGATCGCCACGACCGCGTTCGCCATTCCGCCCTCGACCGAGCAGTTCGGCGTCGCGCCCGCCGCCCAGGCGCCGTCGAGGTGTCGCAGGGCGGCCTCGCTCCAGTCGTCGTCCACCGCGCACGCCCGCGCCGCCTCGTCCGCCGCGTTCCCCGCCAGCGTGTACGTGTACCCGACCAGGACGACCTGCCAGAGCAGGGCGAGGGTGAGCAGGATCAGTGGCACCATGCCGAGGAACTCGACCGCCACCTGCCCCCTGTCGTCCCGGTCGGTACGCATCGTTCAGCGGCCTCCGGTGCGGCGGCGGAGGCCCAGTGAGCCGCGGTCGCCCGCGCGGGCCAGCTGCTTGCCGGGCTGGCCCGCCGCCGCCTGGGCGGGGGCGCCGACCAGGCCCAGTTCGCCCGCGAGGGACCAGATCGCCTGCTTGACCGTGGACTTGGCGTCGAGTTCGTGGAGCTTGCCCGCGTCGACGACGGCCTGGAGTTCCTTGAAGTTCGCGGGGACGGCGACGCCCGCGACCCGGGTGCCGGTGATCTTCTGGACGAGGGGCGGCTGGATCTCGCTGGAGCGGTGGTGGCGGTTGACGAGGGTCACCGTCTCCTCCGCCTTGCGGACCTGGAGCCGTTCCCACATGCGTACGGTCCGCTTGGCGGCCCGGACGGAGACGACGTCGGGGGTGGCGACGAGGAGGGCGGTGTCGGCCATCTCGATCGCGGCGGCGTTGGCGCTGTTGAGCTGGGAGCCGCAGTCGACGACGACGACCTCGTGGCGCCCGCGCAGGGCGCTGACGACCTGGCGGGCGGCGCGGTCGGAGACCTCCTCGCCGCGCTCGCCCTCGGCCGGGGCGAGGAGCAGCGAGAGCCCGGTCTCGTGGACGTAGACGGCGTCCTGGAGGACGCGGGGCGAGATGTCGGTGATGGCGGCGAGGTCGGCGACGGAGCGGCGGAACTGGACGTCGAGGTAGGAGGCGATGTCGCCGCTCTGGAGGTCCATGTCGACGAGGGCGACCGTCCGCCCGGAGGCGCGGGCGGCGAGGGCGAGGTGGACGGCGGTGACGGTGGCGCCGACGCCGCCCTTGGCGCCGCTCACGGTGACGACGGTGCCGCCGGGGCCGGTGATCTGTTCGGCGCCCGCGCCGAGGTGGCGGCGGACGCCGAGCGACCACTGCGCGGCGGCCTGGACGCGGCTGGCGAGTTCCTCGTAGCCCAGCGGGAGGGTGACGAGGCCGCGCGCGCCGGAGTCCATGGCGGCGGAGAAGAGGACGGGGCTGGCGTCGGCGGTGATGAGGACGACGCCGACGGCGGGGAAGCGGAGGGCGACCTCACGGACGAGTTCGAGGGCGGGAACGGGGCCGATCCGCTCGTGGACGAGGACGACTTCGGGGAGTTCGTCGAGGGAGGCGGCGGCGAGCCGCGCGAGGGTGTCGACGAGCTGGGTGGAGTCGGTGACCGGCGGGGAGGGTTCGGCGTCGGGGAGCTGCCCGATGAGGGTGCTGACGGACCGGGCCGCGTCGGGGTCGCCGACGGCCGGCAGGATCCTGGTGGTCATACCGGCCTCACTTGTCCTTTTCGAGCGTGTAGGTGCGGTCGCGCTGGTCGGACGGGGCGCCGCCGGTGGTGGGGGCGACCAGGGCGAGGCGTACGTGCTCGGCGAAGGACTCGGCGTACGCGACGCGCTGGGCGTCGAGGGTGGAGAGGGCGAAGGAGATGGGCACGGCCTCGTCGGTGCGGCCGGCGCGGCCGGCGCTGTCGCCGATCGGGGTGAGCTTGCCGACGTCGAGGACGCGGGCGCCCGCGACGATCATCCGGGACTGGGCGGCCTCGCCCTTCTTGTCGCCGGAGAAGGTGGCGTAGATGTTGACGGTGGCGCCCGCGTTGATCTTTCCCGCGACGCCGGTGGCCGCGTCGATCATGATGGCGATCTCCTGCTGGCCCGGCTGGAGTGCGGGGCGCTCGACGATCATGTCGGTCTGGAGGAGGGAGCCCGCCTTCAGTTCGGTGACGGCGATCTTGCCCTCGATCTGACGGAGGTCGGTGACGGCGGTGGCGGAGAGCCACCGCTTGGGCATGGAGATCTTCTCGAACTGGCTGGGCCTCAGGGCGGCGTAGGGGTCCACGTCGCTCTTGATCCGGTACGCGGTGGTCTCCGGCCCGACCTTGGAGTTCACGTCGCTGATGACGGCGAGCACACCGGCGAACGCGCCCAGGGCGCACAGGACGGACAGCAGCAGCAGGATGACGCCGCGGCGCTGGCGGGAGTTCATGGCCGTACTACCTCGATCGGAGACGTGGGTCCGGACGGACGGGGGTGGGGGGTACGGGAGCGGGGACTACGGCGGTACGTGGTGCCGGTCACGACGCCCTTCACGGTGCCGCGTCCAGCGCGATGGCCTGCGCCTGTCGTGCCGTCTGTGCCGGGACCGGCGCGGCGCAGAATCCGCAGCGGTCCCCGATGAGTTCCATGGCGCACCAGCGGCAGTTCTCGCGTCGCACGGAGGAGACCAGCTGGTAGAGGACGGGCAGGTCGGGGAGGTACGCGGCGAACTCGACGAGTTTGCCGGTGCCCCACCAGCCGGCCGAGGCCTCGGGCAGCGGGGTCTCCTGGACCGCGCCCTGGATCCGCCACCGGGGTACGAGGGTGGAGGTGGGCCAGTCGGTCTGGAGCTGGCCCCGGGCGAGGAGGAGTTCGGTGGTGAACTCGGGTCCGGCGAGGGGTTCTTCGCCGTTGCCGATGCGAACGATCTGGGGGGTGGGTCCGGCGAGTACGGCGAAGTGGGCGCCGGGGAGCCAGCTCTTGAGGTGGGAGCCGAGACCGACGGGAACGCGGTCGAGCCGGGAGACGGAGCCGAGGACGGCGCCGGCGTAGATGTAGTGGGCGAGCAGCCGGGCGGCGGAGGCGAGGACGCCGGGGCTGAAGTCGCAGCCCGCCAACTGCCGTAGCTGACGGACGAGTACGGCCGCGCCGAGGGGCGGCAGGTCGGTGCGGACCAGGGCGATCCGGTCGCTTTCGAGCAGGGCGCGGACGGCGCGCAGGCGGTTCTCGACGGCGGTCGACGCGGAGGCGGGGCAGACGACGACCACGTGTCCGTAGCGCGCGAGGAGCTGCTGCATGTCGGCGATCGAGGCGTCGAGCGACTGCGTGCCGGGGGGCGGGAGGACGGTGGCGTGCGGGGTCCCGGGGTCGGTCGGCGGCAGCGCCAGATCGGCGCTGGTGACCGCGATCGCTGTCGGCACGTCGGACCCCCCGTCCCCGCCGGCCTCCCGCGTCCCGGGGGCCGCGGATCACTTACCGCGTTCACGGCGTCACCGCAGGGTGCTGCCGCCTCTGCAGCCTATCCACGACCCCCGGGGTGGTGAACACACAATCCGCCAAGCTCCCTCCATTTCTTCGAGGTCGGGGGGCCCGGGCCCGCGATTCCCCCACCTCGGTCCGCCCGCCCGCCCGAACAGCGCTTGCTGCCAGAGGTCTTGACAACGCGATTGGTCTGGACCAGCTTGTTGCGACAACGGTGGCCACCGTCCGCACTCCCCCGAACCCCCCGCACTCCCCCAGCACCACCCCTCCGTACGACGACGTACGGCACCTCCACATCCCCAACTCCCCCACCGGAGGATGCACGTGGACCGCACCACCACCCGCCCGTACGGTCGCCGCAGGCTGGCCGGAGCCCTCGCGCTCGCCGTCGGCTCCGGGCTCGTCCTCGTCGGCGGAGCCGGCACCGCGCAGGCGGCCGACGTCAACGTCGCCAAGAACGCCGGATTCGAGAACGGCCTCGCCAACTGGGCCTGTTCCGCAGGGAGCGGCGCCGCCGTCTCCACCCCGGTCCGCACCGGCGCCGGCGCCCTCAAGGCCTCCCCGGCCGGGCTCGACAACGCCAAGTGCGTACAGACCGTGACGGTCAAGCCCAACTCGACGTACACGCTGAGCGCCTGGGTCCAGGGCGGATACGCCTACATCGGCGCGAGCGGCACCGGGACCGGCACCGGGACCGTCTCCACCTGGACGCCCGACAGCCCGTCCTGGAAGCAGCTCACCACCACCTTCACCACCGGGGCGAGCACCACCTCGGTCGAGATCTACACCCACGGCTGGTACGGGACCTCCCCGTACCTCGTCGACGACGTCAGCGTCCACGGCCCCGACGGGGGCGGCGGCCAGGACCCCGACCCGGTCGTCCCGTCGACCCCGGCCGGTCTCGCCGCCGGTACGGTCACCACCGGCTCGGTCACCCTGAGCTGGGGCGCGGTCTCCGGCGCCACCGGCTACAAGGTGTACCGGGACGGCGCCGACCCGCAGGCGGTCACCGGTACGTCGGCCACCGTCACCGGGCTGACCGCCGACACCGCGTACCAGTTCCAGGTCGCCGCCACGAACTCCGCGGGCGAGTCCGCGAAGTCCACCGCCGTGTCGGCGCGGACCGCCAAGCCCACCGACCCGGGCCCCGGCACGGCCGTGCCCAAGCACGCCGTGACCGGCTACTGGCAGAACTTCGACAACGGCGCCGCGAAGCAGAAGCTGCGGGACGTCCAGGCGGCGTACGACATCATCGCCGTCTCGTTCGCCGACTCGACGACCACGCCCGGCCAGATCACCTTCAGCCTCGACCCGGCCGTCGGCTACACCTCGGCCGCCGACTTCAAGGCCGACATCGCGGCCAAGAAGGCCGCGGGCAAGTCCGTGATCCTCTCGGTCGGCGGCGAGAAGGGCAACGTCACGATCAACAGTGACGCCACCGCGACCGCCTTCGCCGACAGCGCGTACGCCCTGATGCAGGAGTACGGCTTCAACGGCGTCGACATCGACCTGGAGCACGGGGTCAACGCGACCTACCTGACCAAGGCGCTCCGCCGGCTCTCCGCCAAGGCGGGCTCCGGCATGGTCCTGACGATGGCCCCGCAGACCATCGACATGCAGAGCACCGGCACCGAGTACTTCAAGACCGCGCTCGCCGTGAAGGACATCCTCACGGTGGTCAACACCCAGTACTACAACAGCGGTTCGATGCTCGGCTGCGACGGCAAGGTCTACAGCCAGGGCTCGGTGGACTTCCTCACCGCGCTCGCCTGCATCCAGATCCAGGGCGGCCTCTCCCCGTCCCAGGTCGGCCTGGGCGTCCCCGCCTCCCCCCGGGGCGCGGGCAGCGGTTACGTCGACCCGCAGGTCGTGAAGAACGCGCTCGACTGCCTGACCAAGCTCACCGGCTGCGGCACCTACAAGCCGGCGCAGGCCTGGCCGACGCTGCGCGGCGCGATGACCTGGTCGACCAACTGGGACGCGACGGCGGGCAACGCCTGGTCGAACGCGGTGGGCCCGCACGTGCGCAACCTGCCGTGACCCTCGACGGGTCCGCACGGACCCGTCAAGGACTCATACGGTCCCGTACGGACCCCGAAGGACCCGAACGGGACCTGAACGACAGCGCAGCGCCGCCGCTCCCCCGGCGGCGCTGCGCCGTTCCGTCATACGGCCGGCCGTACGGGGGCCCGGCTCACACCGGCAGGTAGTGGCGCAGCACCGGGTCGAGCAGGCGGATCCACTCGTCGACCCGGGCGGCGCGGCGGCCGTCGAGTTCGCAGTCGTAGACCGAGCCGTCGTAGAGGGTGACGGCGACGCGGAGCGCCCGTTCGCGCCGGACGCGCTCGTACCGTACGGCCGCGATCTCGCTCCAGAGGAAATCGGCCTCCTCGTCGTAGAAGTGCAGGGCCACCCCGCTCCCGTCGACGGCGACGCCGGAGTTCCGGTCGGCGGCGGCGAAGTCCGGCGCGGGCGGCGGCGGGGCGGTGGGCGGCGGCGGTACGTAGAAGGTGGGGGGATGCGGTACGGGGAAGGCCCCGGGCGCGGGTACGGCGTCCTGGACACCGGCCGTGCGCGTCGGCGGCGCGTGGTGGGGCGGCACGGCGTCCTCGGGCGCGACCGCGGGCACCGGGACCGCGGTCGCGGGCGTGGCGCCGGGCACCGGCAGCGCGTCGAAGGGGGTCACCCGGGGGTCCGGCGGTGCCGATGCCACGGACGGCGCCACGGACGGCATCACGTCCGCCACCGGGCCGTCGCCCGCGCCCGCGCCGACCGTCCCGGCCCCGGCCACGCCCACCCCGGCCGCCCTCGCCGTCAGCTCGTCCATCAGGGCGTCGGGTGTGGGCCGTTCGGCCGGGTCCTTGGCCAGGCAGCGCCCCACCAGCCCGCGCAGCGCCTCCGGTACGGCGCCGAGGTCGGGGGCCTCGTGCACCGACCGGTACATGAGCCCCATCGGCGTACCGTCCCCGAAGGGCCGTCCGCCGGCGGCGGCGACGAGGACGGCGCCGAGCGCGAAGACGTCGGCGGCGCCCGTCACCTCCTCCCCGAGGGCCTGTTCGGGGGCGAGGTAGCCGGGGGTGCCGAAGGCCGAGCCGGTGGCGGTGAGGCGGGTCGACTCGACGGCGCGGGCGATGCCGAAGTCGAGGACGCGGGGACCGTCGGGGGCCATGACGATGTTGCCGGGCTTGAGGTCGCGATGGACGAGCCCGCAGGCGTGGATGGCCTCCAGGGCCTCGGCGAGCGCGGCCCCGAGCGAGCGCAGCGCCTCCTCGCCCATGGGGCCCTTCGCGGTGAGGAGTCCGGAGAGGGTGGGGCCCGGGATGTAGGCGGTGGCGAGCCAGGGCGCTTCGGCTTCGGGGTCGGCGTCGACGACCTGCGCGGTGTGGAAGCCGCCGACCTGCCGGGCGGCGGCGACCTCGGCGCGGAAGCGCTCGCGGAAGGAGGGGTCGGCGGCGAGTTCCGGCCTCGCGACCTTGACGGCGACGGCGCGACCGCCGCGCGACCGGGCCAGGTAGACGGTGCCCATGCCGCCTTCGCCCAGCTTGTGCTCGATGACGTATCTGCCGATGAAGGTCCCCACGCCGGACAGTATGGCCGAACTCCTCACCTTGACCGGGCCATGACACAGCTCCACCATGTGCCCCGGACACCCGCACGAGTTTGTCGCACACCCCCACACTCCCCACCCAGGAGACAGCATGCGACGTCCCATCCGCGGCAGAAGGTCCGCCACCCTCGCGGCCCTCGTGGCGCTCGCCCTCGCGGCGCCCCTCTCCGCCCTCGCGACCACCCCCGCCGGGGCCGACCCGGCACCGACCGCCGCCCGCACCACCACAGCCGGTTCCGGCGCCTCCGGCGCCGAGGAGGTGATCCGGCAGTACGAGGTGGCCGGCCCCGCCACCCCGGCCGCCCGCACCGCGCTGGCCGCCACCGGCGTCTCGATCGACGAGGTCGACGCCCGCTCGGTGGTGGTCAGCGCGAACGCCGAGCAGCTGAAGCGGCTCAAGGCGCTGGGCTACGCCACCACCGCGCTCCCCGCGCCGCCGGACCGGGGCACGGCGGCCCGGTCGGCGCCGGGTCCGCTCGACTTCCCGTCCGCCGACGCGAAGTACCACAACTACGCGGAGGCGAGCGCGGAGATCGACCAGCGCATCGCCGCCTACCCGTCCCTCATGCGCAAGCAGGTCATCGGGAAGTCGTACCAGGGCCGGGACATCGTCGCGATCAAGATCAGCGACAACGTCGCCACCGACGAGAACGAGCCCGAGGTCCTCTTCACCCACCACCAGCACGCCCGCGAGCACCTCACCGTCGAGATGGCGCTCTACCTGATCCGCGAACTCGGCGCGGGCTACGGCACCGACCCCAGGATCACCGACGCGGTGAACGGCCGCGAGATCTGGATCGTCCCGGACCTCAACCCGGACGGCGGCGAGTACGACATCGCGAGCGGCTCCTACCGGAGCTGGCGCAAGAACCGCCAGCCCAACTCCGGCTCCTCGTACGTCGGTACGGACCTGAACCGGAACTGGGACTTCAAGTGGGCCTGCTGCGGCGGCTCCTCGGGCTCCACGAGCTCGGAGACCTACCGCGGGGCGGCACCCGCCTCCGCCCCCGAGGTGAAGGTCGTCGCGGACTTCGCGCGCTCGCGGGTGATCGGCGGGAAGCAGCAGATCACCGCGGCCATCGACTTCCACACGTACAGCGAGCTGGTGCTCTGGCCGTTCGGCTGGACGACGGCGAACACCACCACCGGCATGACCCAGGACGACCGGGACGCCTTCGCGACCGTCGGCGGCAGGATGGCCGCGAGCAACGGCTACACGCCCGAGCAGTCCAGCGACCTCTACATCACGGACGGCTCGATCGACGACTACCTCTGGGGTACGCAGAAGATCTTCGCGTACACCTTCGAGATGTACCCCTCCTCGTCGTCGGGCGGCGGCTTCTACCCCCCGGACGAGGTCATCGAACGCGAGACGAGCCGCAACCGCGACGCGGTCCTCCAGCTCCTGGAGAACGCGGACTGCATGTACCGCTCGATCGGCAAGCAGGCGCAGTACTGCGCGGCCTGACGGACCGTTCGCGCGGAGGTGCCCCGGCCCGGCGGCCGGGGCACCTCCCGGTCGCGTCAGCCCAGCACCGCCAGCGCGTCGATCTCGATCAGGAGGCCGGCCGGGAGGCCGACGTAGACGGTGGTGCGGGCCGAGGCCGGGGCCTTGAGGGACTGGTTCTCGAAGTACTCGTTGTAGATCGCGTTCATCTCGGCGAAGTGGTCCACGTCCGTGAGGTAGACGCGCATCATCATCACGTCGTCCCAGCTCGCGCCGCCCTCCTCCAGGATCGCCCTGACGTTGGCGAAGGTCTGGAGGGTCTGCTCGCGCAGGGTCGGGCCCGCGACCGTCGGAGCCCGGCCCTCGGTGGCGGGCAGGAAGCCGACCTGGCCGGCCACCTGGAGGATGTTGCCCTTCCGCACGCCGTGCGAGAACTTCGCCGGGGGCGCGGTGTGCGTGGCGGGGGTGAGCGCGGTCTTCTCGGTCATTCCGTGTCCTTGGCCTTGGTCGGGGCGGTGCCGGAGTACTCCCGGCTGATGTCGTCCGCGGTGCGGCGCACCTGCGGGAGGAGGGTGAGGAGTTCCTCGGCCGTGACGACCACGTTGGGCGCCGAGACCGACATCGCGGCGACGACGCGCCCGCCGGCGCCGCGGACGGGGGCGCCCACGCAGTTGATGGACTCCTCGTGGCCGCCGAGGTCGGTGGCCCAGCCCTGTTCGCGTACGGTCGCCAGCTCCTTGAGGAAGGCGGCGGCGTTCGGTGTCGAACGGGGCGTGTACGGGGGGTAGTCGAGCTTCGCCGCCACGGCGCGGCGCTCGGGCTCCGGCAGGTCGGCGAGGAGCAGTTTGGCCACGGCCGCGACCGTGATCGCGACGGGCTTGCCGATGCGCGAGTACATGCGGACCGGGTAGCGGCTCTCCACCTTGTCGATGTAGAGGACCTCGCCCTCCTCGTACACGGCGAGGTGCACCGTGTGCCCGATGCGCTCGTTGAGGGCCGTCAGGTACGGGTGCGCGATCTCGCGGATGTCGAGGTTCTCGACGGCCTCCTGCGCCAGGGCGAAGAGGCGGGCCCCGAGGCGGTAGCGCTGGTCCTGCTGCCGGTGGACGAGGCCGTGCTCGTGGAGGGTACGCAGCAGCCGCAGCGCCGTGGACTTGTGGACGCCGAGCCGCTCGGCGACCTGTCCCAGGTCGGCGGGGCCCTGCGCGAGCAGCGGCAGGATGCTGAGCGCCCGGTCGACGGTCTGGCTCATGGCGTACGTACCTCCTGGTCGTCCCCGGTCCAGCCGGGGCCGAGGTGAAGTGTGCCCCAGGCGGCGTCGTCGAGCGCGGCCAGCCGGTCGGCGCGCTCCTGGCGGGGCGGCGGCGCGAGGTCGCCGGGGGCGGTGAGGGCGACGGCGGCCATGAGATGCCCGTGCCGGAGCCGGGCGGTCATGCCGAGACCGCGGAGGGTGGCGGAGAGGAACCCGGCGGCGAAGGCGTCGCCGGCGCCGACGGGGGAGACGATGGTGACGTGGGGGGCGGGGGTGGGGGTGACCGTGTCGGCCTCCCGAACCGGGGCTCCACCCCGGGCCCCGTGCCTCAGACGCCGTCGGGGCTGAAACTCAGCCGGCCCGGCCTCCGGAACCTCAGCCGCGCAGCGCTCGAACGCCACCGCCCCCTCCCCGCCCTGCTTCACCACCAGCACCGCCGGCTCCCCCAGCACCCCCCGTATCGCGGCCGGATCCGCCGCCCCCCACAACCTCTCCGCCTCGTCCGCCCCCACGAACACCACATCCGCCCGCCGGGCGAGTTCGAGCAGCACCTCGGCCGCACTCCCGTCGCGCCACAGCGTCGGCCGGTGGTTGACGTCGAACGAGACCAGCGGTCGCCCCGGCCTCGGCGCGGTCAGCTCCCGCATCAGCGCCAGGCAGTCGGCGGACAGCGCGGCCGTGATGCCGGTGAGGTGGAGGATCCGCGCGCCCCCGACGGAGTCGTACGGCACCGTCGTCGGCGACATCGCCGAGGCCGCCGACCCGGCCCGGTAGTAGACGACCTCGTGCGCGTCGGTCGCCCGGTCCTCGTCGGTGCGGAAGTAGACGCCGGTCGGCCGGTGCGGATCGCGGCCGACGGCGCCGACGTCGACCCCGTACGCCGCGATCGTCTCGACGAGGTGGTCGCCGAAGCCGTCGCGCCCGACGCGGCCGACCCAGCGGACCCGGTGCCCGGTCGCGGCCAGGGCGCAGGCGACGTTGGACTCGGCGCCGCCGATGGCGCGGGTGAAGGAGGGGACGTCGGCGAGGCGGCCCGGCCGGGTGGGAAGGAAGGTGACCATGGACTCGCCGAGGCAGACGATGTCCGGGGCCGCGTCCGCGGGCTCGTGTCCGCTCACTCTCGGGCTCCCTGCGGGTCGTACGGCTCCGTCGACCGGGTCCATTGACCCGGCCTCGGCCCGGATGTTAGACAGCCGTGAGCACAATGCGCAATGAGCGTTGCACATCTCGCAACGCCCACGATGAGGAGGCCTCATGCCCGACCCGGTGCAGAACACGCCCGACCTGGCGAACGAGCGCGTCGACCACCGCTTCAAGGCGCTGCCCCCGGACGCCGAGGGCCTCACCGTCGGCGAGCTGGCCGCCCAGCGCCGCAACCTCTTCACCGGCGGTTTCACCACCCCCGTCCTCGCGCTCTCCGCCGAGTCCGTCGAGCACAACCTGCGCCTCCTCGAGACGTACGCCGAGCGCCACGGCCTCGCCTTCGCCCCGCACGGCAAGACGTCCATGGCCCCGCAGCTGTTCGACCGTCAGCTCGCGCACGGCGCCTGGGGCATCACCGCCGCCGTCCCCCACCAGGCCCGCGTCTACCGGGCGCACGGCATCGCCCGGATCTTCCTGGCCAACGAGGTCGTCGACCCGGTCGCCCTGCGCTGGATCGCCGCCGAGCTGGACGCCGACCCCGCCTTCCGGCTGATCTGTTACGTCGACTCCGTCCGCGGCGTCGAGCTGATGGACGAGGCCCTGCGCGCGGCGGGCGCGTCCCGCCCGGTGGACGTGGTCGTCGAGCTGGCCGCCGGCTCGGCCGGGCGCACGGGCGTACGGACGGAGGCGGAGTGCGCGGCCGTCGCCGACGCGGTCGCGGCCACCACCGCCCTGCGGCTGGTCGGCGTCGCCGGGTACGAGGGCACGATGCCCGGCGCCGACGCCGGCTCGGTGCGCGACTGGCTGCACCGGCTCGTCGGGCTCGCGGCCGACTTCGACGAGGCCGGCCGCTTCGCCCCCGCCATCGGCGAGATCGTGGTGAGCGCGGGCGGCAGCGAGTGGTTCGACACGGTCGCCGAGGTCTTCGCGGAGATCCCCGGGCTCTCCCTCCCCGTCCTGAAACTGCTGCGCTCCGGCGCGTACGTCTCGCACGACGACGGCCAGTACCGCGCCCGCACCCCCTTCAACCGGGTCCCGGAGGAGGGCGCCCTGGAGCCGGCGTTCCGGCTGTGGTCGCAGGTGGTCTCCCGCCCGGCCCCGGCGCAGGCCTTCACCAACGCGGGCAAGCGGGACGCCGCCCATGACCTGCACCTGCCCGAGGCGCACGTGGTCCGTGACGACCGCACGGGTGAGATCCGCGCCGCGGAGGGCATCACCGTGACGGGCCTCTCCGACCAGCACGCCTGGCTCGGCACCGAGGCGGGCGCGGACCTGGAGGTCGGCGACTGGGTGGGGATGGGCCTGTCGCACCCCTGCACGATCTTCGACAAGTGGCAGCTGATCCCGCTGGTCGAGGCGGACGGCACGGTGGTCGACTACGTCCGCACCTTCTTCTAGGACGTCCGGAGGGAACCCCCATGGACCTCGTCTTCCGTGACGCGGAGGTCGTCGACGGCACCGGCGCCCCCTCCTACCGCGCCGACGTGGCGATCGAGGGCGGCCGGATCGCCGCGATCGTGAAGGAGGGCGCGGCGGCGGGCTGTCTCCGCCCCACGGCCCGGCGGATCGTGGACGCCGAGGGCCTCGCCCTCTCCCCCGGCTTCATCGACATGCACGCCCACAGCGACCTCGCGCTGCTCCGCGACCCGGACCACAGCGCGAAGGCCGCGCAGGGCGTGACCCTCGAAGTCCTGGGCCAGGACGGGCTGTCGTACGCGCCGGTCGACGACCGCACGCTCGCGGAGGTGCGCAGGGCGATCACCGGCTGGAACGGGTACGGCGACGACCTCGACTTCGGCTGGCGGACGGTGGGCGAGTACCTCGACCGTCTGGACCGTGCCCACGGCGGCCGGGGCATCGCTGTCAACGCCGCGTACCTCGTCCCCCAGGGGACGGTCCGGATGTACGCGGTCGGCTGGGAGGACCGGCCCGCGACGGGACGCGAACTGGACCGGATGCGGGGGCTCGTCGCGGAGGGGCTCGTCCAGGGCGCCTTCGGCATGTCCTCCGGGCTGACGTACACCCCGGGGATGTACGCGAAGGACGCCGAGCTGACGGAACTCTGCCGGGTGGTGGCGGAGTACGGCGGCTACTACTGCCCCCACCACCGCTCGTACGGGGCGGGGGCCCTTGAGGCGTACGGGGAGATGATCGCGCTCACCCGGGAGGCGGGCTGCGCCCTCCACCTCGCCCACGCCACCATGAACTTCGGCGTGAACGAGGGCCGGGCCCCCGAACTCCTCGCCCTCCTCGACGAGGCCCTCGACGCGGGCGCGGACATCAGCCTCGACACGTACCCGTACACCCCCGGCTGTACGACCCTGGTCGCGCTGTTGCCCGGCTGGGCGAGCGAGGGCGGGCCGGAGGCGGTGCTCGCGCGGCTCCGGGACGAGGGGACGGCCGAGCGCGTCCGCCATCACCTGGAGGTCCTCGGCTCGGACGGCTGCCACGGGGTGCCGGTGGACTGGGACACGATCGAGGTCTCGGGGGTGTCCGCGCCGGGGCTCGGGGAGTACGTGGGCCGGCGGGTGGACGGCTGGGCGACGGCCCGGCGCCTGCTGCTCGAAGACAGCCTGGGCACGACGATCCTCCAGCACGTGGGGCACGAGGAGAACGTCCGGGCGATCATGCGGCACCGGGTGCACACGGGCGGCTCGGACGGCATCCTCCAGGGCACGAAGCCGCACCCGCGCGCGTACGGGACGTTTCCCCGCTACCTCGGGCGGTACGTGCGCGAGCTGGGCGTGCTGTCCCTGGAGGAGTGCGTGGCCCACCTGACGGGCCGCCCGGCGGCCCGGCTGCGCCTGCCCGACCGGGGCAGGATCCGTGAGGGGTACGTGGCCGACCTGGTCCTCTTCGACCCGGAGACGGTGGCGGCGGGCTCGACGTACGCGTCGCCCCGGACGCTGCCGACGGGCATCCCGCACGTGCTGGTCGACGGCCGGTTCGTGATGGAGGACGGCAGACGCACGGACGCGCTGCCGGGAAGGTCTCTGCGCTCGAACCGGAGGGCCGGCGCTTAGCCGGACCCCTCCAACCCCCTACCGGGCGCCCACCCGGTCCGAGCCCTCCACCGCGTCGGCCCCCGCCGCCTCCCCGGTCCCGCCCCAGGGGTTCCGCCGCATCCACACCACGCCCAGCACCAGCACCAGCCCCGCCAGCACGAAGCCGTACCAGGGGGTGTGCCCCGACGGTGCCGTCTCCCAGACGAGGGCCGCCGAGAGCACCGCGAGCAGCTGCCCGGCCCGGCTCCGCCACGCCGACGCCGCGACCACGACCGTCCCCCACAGCAGGTACCACGGCTGCACCATCGGTGAGAGCGCCACCAGCGCGACGAGCGCGAACCCGAGGCCGAGGACCGGGTCGAGCGCCCCCCGCCACGACCGCCACGCGAGCGCCAGGACGACCCCGACGGCGACGAGCAGCCCGAGCTTCTGCACGACCCCCTTCACGGGGTCGGGGTCGTCCCCGAGGAGCACCCCGAGGCCGAGCCCGAGGTCACTGCTGAGGGACAGCGCCGTGTGGATCGTCGCGGCGACGCTCTGCGTCCGCAGCCAGCCGAACCCGGTCCCGGCCAGCACCGTCGCGCCCGCGGCCACCGCGCCCGCGACGAGGCCCGGCAGGACGAGGCCCTTGGCCGCCCCCCGTACGCCCCCGTCCCGGCGCGCGATCGTCACGCCGATGAAGAGCAGCGCCACCGCGGCCGGCGACTTGACCATCATCGCCAGGCCGACGAGGACGCACCCGAGGACCCAGCGCCCGCGTACCGCGAGCAGCACGCCCGCCAGCATGAGCCCGGCCATCAGTCCGTCGTTGTGCGTGCCGCCGACGACATGGACCAGCAGCAGCGGGTTGAGCGCGGCCAGCCACAGCGCCCCGTCACGGCCGCCGGGCCCGCCGCCGAGCCCCCGTACGGCCCACACGATCAGCGCGAGCGCGCCCACCGCGAGGAGCCGCATCCCGAGCACGGCGGGAACGATCTCGCCGCCGGTCAGCTTGACCACCAGCTGGGCCAGGACGAGGAACGCGGGCCCGTACGGCGCGGGCGTGTCCGTCCAGTGGCCGCCGACGGAGGCGGCGGCGTCGGCCCCCAGCTCGTCGGGGCCGAGGACGGAGGGCCCGCCGCCGTACACGTCGTGCCCTTCGAGGACCATGGCGCCCTGCGCGATGTAGCTGTAGACGTCGGCGCTGTGCAGCGGCGGGGCGAACAGCAGTGGCGCGGTCCAGCAGACGAGGGTGGTGAGCACCCCGTCGCGTACGCCCCGGGCGAGCAGGACGCCGTACCGCCACCAGGCGGCGACGAGCAGGGCCAGGCCGAGGTACGCGAGGACGGCGCCCGCGGTGGTGAGCGCGGAGCCGCGCGGCTCCCACAGCCCCCCGCCGCCGCGCACCGGCAGCGTCCCGGCGGCCCAGCCGCCCGCGGCGACGCCGAACGACCCGGCCAGACCCAGCCACCGGCATCCGGAGGCACTGAAAACCCACATGGGGGCCCAACCTATCCCGGCCCACCGACGCCTCCCGCCGCGCGGTGCTACCTCGGGCCCTTGCCCGCGCCCCGCCCCCGCCCCGGCTTGCCCGTGCGGTCACCCGTGCCCGTACCGCCCCCGGCGGCGGGGTCGTCCGAAGCCGTCGGTACGGCCTCCGGAGCGGTGCCCCCGGCCGGACCGGCCGTCGGCGTCGTCCGCCCGCCCGCCGTGGCGGAGGACTCCGGACCGCCCTTCCGTACGCCGTCCCCGTCCCGCCCGGCCCCCGTGGCCCGCGGCGAGGGGGCGCGCGAGGTGCCGGGGTCCCCGGCGGTGGGGTCGGCCTGGATCAGCGCGGGCGGACCGTTCCGCGTGCCGTCGCCGCCCGGGGTCCCGTCCGTACCGCCCGTGCCCCCCGTACCGCCGCCCGTGCCGAGCACCGCGGCGGTCAGCCCGAGCACCACGACACCCCCGGCGGCCACCAGCCACACCGGCCCGGGACCCCGGCGTGCGGGGGCGTGTCGGCGGCGGCCCCGGCGAGGGGCGGCGGCTGCGGGGTCCGGATGGCTCATAGGCCCGGATTGCAGGGAGCACGACACGATCGCTGCGACACGGGTCACACCCGGAGAGCCGCCCCGCCCTCCCCGCGCCACGCGGCGCCCCACGTGGCCCAAAACACGAGGCGGCCCGGCCCGGCCCGCCGTAAGCTCTCGGCATGCAGGTGATCCAGTCCACGAAGCTCGCCAACGTCTGTTACGAAATCCGGGGTCCGGTGCTCGAAGAGGCGATGCGGCTTGAGGCCGCGGGTCATCGCATCCTCAAGCTCAACACGGGCAACCCGGCCGCCTTCGGCTTCGAGTGCCCGCCCGCGATCCTCGAGGACGTCCTGCGGAACCTCTCCGAGGCGCACGGCTACGGCGACGCGAAGGGGCTGCTCGCGGCCCGCCGCGCGGTGATGAGCCACTACGAGACCAAGGGCATCCCGCTCTCCGTCGAGGACATCTACCTCGGCAACGGCGTCTCCGAGCTGATCCAGATGGCGATGCAGGCGCTGCTCGACGACGGCGACGAGGTGCTCGTGCCGGCTCCGGACTACCCGCTGTGGACGGCCTCGGTCTCCCTCGCGGGCGGTACGGCCGTGCACTACCGCTGCGACGAGCAGGCGGACTGGATGCCCGACCTCGCCGACATCGAGCGGAAGATCACCGACCGCACCAAGGCGATCGTGATCATCAACCCTAACAACCCGACGGGCGCCGTCTACGACGACGAGATGCTGCGCTCCCTGACGGAGATCGCCCGGCGTCACAACCTGGTGGTCTGCTCGGACGAGATCTACGACAAGATCCTCTACGACGGCGCCACGCACACCCCGACCGCGGCCGTCGCGCCCGACCTGCTCGTCCTCACGTTCAACGGGATGAGCAAGAACTACCGGGTGGCCGGTTTCCGCTCCGGCTGGCTCGCGGTCTGCGGCCCGAAGCACCACGCGACCTCGTACATCGAGGGCCTCACGATCCTCGCCAACATGCGCCTCTGCGCGAACATGCCGGCGCAGCACGCGGTGGCCGCCGCGCTCCAGGGCCGTCAGTCGATCGAGGACCTGGTGCTGCCGGGCGGGCGGCTCCTTGAGCAGCGGGACACGGCGTACGAGCTGCTGACCCAGATCCCGGGCGTGACGTGTGTGAAGCCGAAGGGCGCGCTGTACCTGTTCCCGCGGCTCGACCCGACCGTCTACAAGATCAAGGACGACCGGCAGATGGTCCTTGACCTGCTGCGGGCCGAGAAGATCATGGTGGTGCACGGGACGGGCTTCAACTGGCACGAGCCCGATCACTTCCGGATCGTCACGCTGCCGGCGGCGGCGGACCTGGCGGACGCGGTGACCCGGATCGGCCGGTTCCTGGACGGCTACAGCCAGCCCTGAGAACCCCACAGGACTTCGGGCCGGACTCCGCTCAACTTTAGACTGAATCTAAGCTAGGATGGCTCCCGAGCACTCAGGAGGCCGTCCCATGTACGAACCGATCCGCACCAAGTCGGTCCACCGGATGGCCGACGACACCCAGGCCGCGTATCCGCACCGCTCCCGCGAGGAGGAGCTGGACATCCAGCTCGCCGGACACCTCGCCGCCCTGCTCGCCGTCACCGACGAGCTGGGCGACACGGAGGCCGGCGAGCTCATCGCCCGGCAGGTGGCACGGCTGCGCGGCGCACCGCCCGCGCGGCACGCGGGTCTGAGCGGCTCGTCCGCACCGGACCTGCACCGCAGGGCGCACGCCCTCGCGGGCCGCGCCCTGGTCGTCGCCGCCTCGCGGGCCGACACGACCGCCGCGATCCTCGCCGCCGGGCGCATGGACGCGCACACCGCGGCGCTGACCGGGGAGACCCTGGTAGGCGCCCCCTGACGGCCCCGGTCCGCGCGTCACGAACCGCGCGGACCGGGCGCCACCCACCCCGGCCCGATCCGAAGGACGCCTCCCCCGCAATCGGGGGCCCAGGACACCTCCGCCCCCGATCCCTTCCGGCTCGACAGCGGGGCGCCCCCCTCCGGTTCGGTACCGGGATCGCTCCTTCACCCCCCGTACACCCAACTCCCCCTGGAATGTGGGTTTCCGCGAGCACGCTGCCCGCGTGAGACGCATCCTGGGAATCGTCCTGGCCGCCCTGCTCCTGGGCGGCGTGGCCGCCGTCCTCGTGACGGGCGGCGACAAGGACACGGGCACGGCAACGAAGACCGTGCGAGGAGTCATCGGATCGGAGAAGGCCGAGTTCTTCGCCGATCCACAGGTGGTGAAGGCCCTGGCCGCGAAGGGCTTCACCGTGGGCACCGAGACCTCCGGGTCCTGGGACATGGAGGAACTGCCCCTCGACGGCTACGACTTCGCCTTCCCGTCCTCCAAAGGGCCGGCCGACGAACTCCGCGCGAAGGCGAAGACCAAGGACAAGGCGGCGACCGCCCCGCTCCGTCCCTTCTACTCGCCGCTCGTCGTCGTCGCGCACAGCGCCGCCGCCCGGGTCCTCGCCGGCAACGGCCTGGCGACCCTCGGCCCGCGCGGCACGAGCGGCATCCTGAAGATGGACGCCTACCTCGCGGCGGCCCGCGCCGACCGGAGCTGGCAGCAGCTCAAGGGCTCCGCCGGGCACGCCGAGCTGAGCGGCACCCTCTTCATCACCTCCACCGATCCGGTCGCCTCCAGCTCCGGCGCCCTCTACCTCGCCGCCGCGAGCTATGTCGCCGACGGCGGACGGGTCGCGGGCGACAAGGCCGCGGTCACCCGCACGGCCCCGCTGCTGCGCAAGCTGGTCCAGGTGCAGGGCGCCCAGCAGTCCAGCTCCGACGCACCCTTCCGGGACTTCGTGAGCGGCGTCGGCAACCCGCTCGTCCTCGTGTACGAGTCCCAGGTCGCCGCCCAGCTGCTCGCCGGCCAGCCGATGGGCGACCTCGTCGTCCTCTACCCGGACACCACGGTCAACAGCGACCACACGCTCGTACCGCTCACGGAGAACGGCCGGGCCCTCGGCCGGCTCCTCTCCGACGACCCCGAGCTGCGCGGGCTCGCGGTCCGTCACGGCTTCCGGCCGCAGGGCACGGCGAGCGAGTTCACCGCCGCCACCGAGGGCCACACCGCCTACCTCAACCAGACACTGACCGGAGTCCGCCAGGCGCCCGTGCCCACCAGCAAGGTGCTGCACGAGATGGCCCTGCGGGCCCGCGACCAGGGGGACACCGCATGAGCACGCCCGAGGATCCGAGAAGAACGATGGCCCTGACACCGCCCGAGCACGACACCCCGCTCGTCCTCACCCCGCCCGAGCCGGTCCCCGTCGTCCGCGCCGAGCAGGCCTCCGGCCTTGTGCCGCTGGACGAGGCGACCCGTACGGAGATGACCCGGAGGGCCGGTGAGTACGTCGGCTCGCTGTCCGGACTCGACCCGCGCTCCCCCGAGTTCGCCGGCCGCATCGGCGAGATCGCCGCGCTCGGCGCGGGCGAGATGCGCTCCGCCGCCCAGCAGTCGAACCGCATGCTCGACCGTACGGTCCGCTCGCTCGGCTCCGGCGCCTCCGGCGGCGACGCCCAGGCCCGCGTCGGCTCCTCCCTGGTCGAACTCCGGCGCACGGTCGAGGACCTGGACCCCCGGGACACCCCGGGCAAGGGGCTCAAGGGCTTCCTCTCGAAGCTGCCCGGCGGCAACAAGCTGCGCGACCACGTCGCCAAGTACGCCTCCTCGCAGGCCACTTTGAACCGGATCGTCGGTTCCCTGCGCAGCGGCCAGGACGAACTGAGCCGTGACAACGCCGCGTTGCTTACCGAGCGGGCCCGCCTCTGGGAGACCATGGGCAAGCTCCAGGAGTACGCGGTGCTCACCGACGCCCTCGACGCGGCCGTGGAGCAGCGCATCGCCGCCACGCCCGACGCGGGCCAGGCGGACGCCCTCCGCGCCGACGTCCTCTTCCCCGTCCGGCAGAAGCACCAGGACCTGCTGACCCAGCTCGCCGTCTGCGCCCAGGGGTACCTGGCGATGGACGTGGTCCGCCGGAACAACGACGAACTGATCAAGGGCGTGGACCGGGCGGCGACGACGACCCTCTCGGCGCTGCGGATCGCGGTGATGCTGGCCTCCGCGCTGGAGAACCAGCGGAAGGTCACCGAGCAGGTGACCGAACTGCGCTCGACGACCGAGCGACTGATCCTCGGCAACGCCGAGATGATCTCCCAGCAGGCCGGCGAGATCCAGATGCTGGCGGCGAACCCGGCGGTGGGCGCGGAGACGCTCCGCACCGCCTTCCAGCAGATCTACCGGACGCTCGACGCCATCGACACGTACAAGGCGCGGGCGACGGAGTCGATGGCGGCGACGGTCGAGTCGCTCACCGCCGAACTCCAGGAGGCGAGCGCCCACCTGGACCGCAGCCGCCGCACCGGCGCACTGGAAGGCGGCGGCCCCGCATGAGGACCACCCCCGGGAAGACCCGCACCCTCCCCCGCCTCCTCGCCGGGCTCGCCCTCGCCCTGCTCGTCACCGCCACCGGCAGCGCGTGCGGCACCGCCGACAACAGCGTCGGCGGGTCCAGCGGTGGCCGGACCGACGGGCCGGGCCAGGCTTTCGTCCCCGGCACGCTGCGGGTCCTCGCCTCCTCCGAGCTGGCGGACATGGCCCCGGTCCTCGAAGACGCCCGCAAGGCGACCGGCGTGACCGTCCGGCCCACCTACGCCGGCACCCTGGACGCCGTCGAGCAGATCGCGTCCGGCGCGGCGGAGAAGTCGTACGACGCGATCTGGCTCTCCTCCAACGACTATCTGCGGCTCCGCCCGGACACCGCCCGGCGGATCACCGGCGAGACGCCGATCATGACCTCGCCGGTGGCCCTCGGCGTACGGCCCGAGGCGGTCGCCCGGCTCGGCTGGGACCCGGCGAAGGTCACCTGGTCGCAGCTGCACCAGGCGGTCGCGGCCGGGAAGCTGACGTACGGCATGACCGACCCGAAGCGCTCCAACTCCGGTTTCTCCGCGCTCGTCTCGGTGGCCTCGGGCCTCTCCGGCGCCCAGTCGGCGCTGACCGAGAAGGACGTCACCGCGGCCACGCCGCGACTGAAGGAGTTCTTCGCGGGCCAGAAGCTGACCTCGGGCTCCTCCGGCTGGCTGGCCTCCGCGTACGCCCGCCGCACCGATGTCGACGCGCTGGTCAACTACGAGTCGGTGCTGCTCTCGGCGCCCGGGAAGCTGACCGTGATCCGGCCGTCCGACGGTGTCGTGACCGCCGACTACCCGCTCACCCTGCTGACCTCCGCCCGCCCGGACGCGAAGGCGACGGCCGGGAAGCTCACCACGTATCTGCGCACCCCGGAGGCCCAGCGGCGGATCACCGACACGACGCTGCGGCGGCCGGTGGTCGTCGGGGTCGCGCCGTCCGCGAGGCTGGCCGAGGACCAGCGGCGCGAACTGCCCTTCCCCGGCAGCCGGAAGGTGGCGGACGGGCTGCTCGACGCGTACGACAACACCCTGCGCAGGCCTTCGCGGACGGTGTACGTGCTGGACACCTCCGGTTCCATGGGCGGCGAGCGGCTGGAGCGGCTGAAGACGGCCCTGGTCGAGCTGACGGAGGACTTCCGGGACCGG
Organism: Streptomyces sp. P9-A4; assembly: GCF_036634195.1. Taxonomy (NCBI): domain Bacteria; kingdom Bacillati; phylum Actinomycetota; class Actinomycetes; order Kitasatosporales; family Streptomycetaceae; genus Streptomyces; species Streptomyces sp. P9-A4. The sequence continues at coordinate 4,810,050 of NZ_JAZIFY010000001.1, read as the reverse complement.
GAGGAGGTCACGCTGATGCCGTTCGGCTCCGCGGTGAAGCAGGGCGAGGTACGGACCCACACGGTCGACCCGGCCTCGCCGCGGGCGGCGCTCGACGCGATCGGGTCCGACGCCCGGAAGCTCACGGCCTCCGGCGGCACCGCGGTCTACTCCAGCCTCCAGGAGGCGTACCGCTTCCTGGGAAAGAGCCCCGCCGACACCTTCACCTCCGTCGTGCTGATGACGGACGGGGAGAACACCGACGGCGATCCGGCCGCCGCCTTCGACACCTTCTACGGTGCCCTGCCGGCCGGGCAGAAGCACACCCCGGTCTTCCCGATCCTGTTCGGGGACTCCGACCGCGGGGAGCTCGACCACATCGCGGACCTGACCGGCGGAAAGCTCTTCGACGCCACCAAGGGTTCGCTGGACGGGGCCTTCGAGGAGATCCGTGGCTACCAGTAGGGGGTTCTTCGTGCGGCTCGTCCGCTACGCCGAGTCCCGCAAGAACCTGACCGGCAGCGTCTGCGGTCTGGCCGGCGTCGGCATCACCCTCACCGGTGCCGCCGGCTCCCTCTGGCCGCTGGTGGTCGCGGGCCTCTACGCGGCGGGGGCGCTGATCGCCCCGCCCGAGCGTCCCGACACCCCGCACTTCCCGGGCGCCGGCGAACAACTGGAGGCGCTGCGGGCGGACTTCGCGACCCTGCGGACGTATCTGGCGGAGGTGGAGCTGCCGCCCGCCACCCGCGAGCGCCTCGACTCCTTCGAGTCCCTCGTCGAGGCGCTGCTCGAACCGGGCTGGGTGAGCGACCCGGACCATCTGCACGTGCTGGCCCGCGCGGTGCGGCAGGACGTGCCGGAGGCCGTGGACACCTTCGTACGGACCCGGTGGTGGTCGCGGTTCAATCCGGGAACCGAGGCGCCGGAGAGCCACCTCGAACGCCAGCTGGCCGCACTCCACGAGGAGGCGACGGCCATCGCCGGCGCCCTCAGGGACGCGGAGGCGATCCGGCAGGAGATCCATACGCGGTACGTGGAGGAGCGGGGCAACTGATCCATTATGTTCCGCACATGACATCTCCGGATCGTTTCGCGTCCCGCCGTACCGTCCTGACCGCCCTGGCGGCGGCGGCCACGGCGGGCGGCCCGCTCCTCGCCCAGCTCGCCACCGCCGCCCCCGCCTACGCGGCGGACGTCGAGTACGCCTCCAACACCGCGCTCTACCAGGAACTGGCGGGCCAGGAGGGCACCACGTTCAGCCGCAGGTCCCGGCGCCACGAGCAGTTCGACTCCTCGATGACCACCGTCGCCCCCGTCCGGCGCACCGCGATCCTCGCGCTGCACGGCGGCGGCATCGAGATCGGCACCAGCGAACTCTGCCTGGGGATCGCCGGCTACAGCCCGAGCGACCCCGCGGGCGCCCCGGTCCTCCCGGGCGTGCACGACTACTGGATGTTCGAGGGGCTGCTGTCCTCCGGCAACAAGGCGCTGCACGTCACCTCGAAGAACTGCGACGACCACGTCGCCGTGTCGACGGCGGCGAGCCATCTCAACGTGCTCAGCCTGCACGGCTGCACCTTCGACCAGCTGGCGCTGCCCACCACTTCCTACCCGCCGACCGGCGACCGCCGGGTGGCGGTCGTCGGCGGGCTCAACGCCACCCTCCGGCAGGAACTGGTGAAGGAACTGAACGCGGCCGGCTTCCCCGCGATCGACTCGCTGGCCCCCGCATGGGCGTCCCGGCTCACCGAGTTCAACGGCGACCACCCCGCCAACCCGTGCAACCGGACGATGCTCGGCAAGGGCGGTCAGCTGGAGCTCACCACCGAGCTGCGCAAGAGCCTCTTCACGGACCCCGACAGCCGCGGCGGCCGGGCGAGCACCTGGAACGGCGAGTTCGTGAAGTTCCGCGACGCCTGCCGCCGGGCGATCGCGACCGTGGAGGCCGGCCAGCCGGTCCTGTGACCGCAGACGTCGGCGGACATGCGCCGGCCCCCGGAGCCTGAGGGGGCTCCGGGGGCCGGATGCGTCGTGGTGGGCCGTCGTGACCCCACTGGTCAGGGCGGAATGTCGGGGCAACCCACCACGAGTCTGCGGTGCGGGATCAGCCCAGGCGCTCGACGAGCGCGCGGTACTGGTCCCACAGCTCCTTCGGCGTGTGGTCGCCGAAGGTGTTCAGGTGGTCGGGGACGAGGGCGGCCTCTTCGCGCCACACGTCACGGTCCACCTTGAGGAGGAACTCCAGGTCCTCGGCCGGCAGGTCCAGGCCGTCGGTGTCGAGGGACTCGGCGGTCGGCAGGATGCCGATCGGGGTCTCGACGCCCTCGGCCTTGCCGTCGAGGCGCTCGACGATCCACTTCAGGACGCGGCTGTTCTCGCCGAAGCCGGGCCACACGAACTTGCCCGCGTCGTTCTTGCGGAACCAGTTCACGTAGTAGATCTTCGGCAGCTTCGCGGCGTCCGCCTGAGCGCCCACCTTGACCCAGTGGGCCATGTAGTCGCCCATGTTGTAGCCGCAGAACGGCAGCATGGCGAAGGGGTCGCGGCGCAGCTCGCCGACCTTGCCCTCGGCGGCGGCGGTCTTCTCGGAGGCGACGTTCGCACCGAGGAAGACGCCGTGGTTCCAGTCGAAGGACTCGGTGACCAGCGGGACGGCGGAGGCGCGGCGGCCACCGAAGAGGATCGCCGAGATCGGCACGCCCTTCGGGTCCTCCCACTCCGGCGCGATGATCGGGCACTGCCCGGCCGGCACGGTGAAGCGGGCGTTGGGGTGCGCGGCGGGCGTCTCGGACGCGGGCGTCCAGTCGTTGCCCTTCCAGTCCGTGAGGTGCGCGGGGGCCGTCTCGGTCATCCCCTCCCACCACACGTCGCCGTCGTCCGTGAGGGCGACGTTGGTGAAGACGGAGTTGCCCCACATGGTCTTCATGGCGTTGGCGTTGGTGTGCTCGCCGGTGCCGGGCGCGACGCCGAAGAAGCCGGCCTCGGGGTTGATCGCGTAGAGGCGGCCGTCCTCGCCGAAGCGCATCCAGGCGATGTCGTCGCCGATGGTCTCGACGGTCCAGCCGGAGATCGTGGGCTCCAGCATGGCCAGGTTGGTCTTGCCACACGCCGACGGGAAGGCGGCGGCGACGTACTTCGCCTCACCCTGCGGCGGGGTCAGCTTGAGGATCAGCATGTGCTCGGCGAGCCAGCCCTCGTCACGGGCCATGACGGAGGCGATGCGGAGCGCGTAGCACTTCTTGCCGAGCAGGGCGTTGCCGCCGTAGCCGGAGCCGTACGACCAGATCTCGCGGCTCTCGGGGAAGTGCGAGATGTACTTGGTGGTGTTGCAGGGCCACGGCACGTCGGCCTCGCCCTCGGCCAGCGGGGCGCCGAGGGTGTGGACGGCCTTGACGAAGAAGCCGTCGGTGCCGAGCTCGTCGAGGACGGCCTGTCCCATGCGGGTCATGGTGCGCATGGAGACGGCGACGTACGCGGAGTCGGTGATCTCGACGCCGATGGCGGAGAGCGGGGAGCCGACCGGGCCCATGCAGAAGGGCACGACGTACATGGTGCGGCCACGCATGGAGCCGCGGAAGATGCCCTTCTCCCCCGCGAAGAGCTCCTTCATCTCGGCCGGGGCCTTCCAGTGGTTGGTCGGGCCCGCGTCCTCCTCCTTCTCGGAGCAGATGAAGGTCCGGTCCTCGACGCGCGCGACGTCGGACGGGTCGGAGGCGGCGTAGTACGAGTTGGGGCGCTTGGCCGGGTCGAGCTTCTTGAAGGTGCCCTTGGCGACGAGCTCCTCGCACAGGCGCTCGTACTCGGCCTCGGAGCCGTCGCACCAGACGATGCTGTCCGGCTGGGTGATCTCGGCGATCTCGTTCACCCAGGAGACGAGGCCCTGGTGCTGGGTCGGAAGGGTCTGGGGAGCCGCGTTGTCGCGCGCCACGATTGCTCCTTGTAGAGGGGTTTTTTGGTGTGTGCCCCGTGGGGGCCGCGACCCGGACGCTTCGTAGCTGCTCATCCGGTGCCGACCGCACTCATTTGATCATCCGACGGAAACGCCCATATGTCCAGGGGGGTGCACACGTGAGCATCGCCACTCATATCCACGACCTACGGGGGCGTAGGTACGATTCGTTTCCATGACTGCAGCCACGCCGGAAGTGACCCCGCCCCCGGTCGATGAAACCCCGTCGCTCCCGCCGAAACCCCGGCTCAGAGGGTGGCTGCACGCGGGCATGTTCCCCGCCGTGGTCGTCGCGGGCCTCGTCCTCGTCGCCCTCTCCGACTCGCCCCGCGCCCGCATCGCCTGCGGGATCTACGTACTGACCGCCTGCCTGCTCTTCGGCATCAGCGCGCTCTACCACCGCGGCGACTGGGGCCCGCGCGGCGAGGCCGTGCTCCGGCGCCTCGACCACGCCAACATCTTCCTGATCATCGCGGGCACCTACACCCCGCTCACCCTGCTCCTGCTCCCCGACTCCACCGCGAAGCCGCTCATGTGGGCGGTCTGGGCGGCGGCCACCGCCGGCATCGCCTTCCGGGTGTTCTGGGTCGGCGCCCCTCGCTGGCTGTACACGCCCTGCTACATCGCGATGGGCTGGGCCGCCGTCTTCTTCCTGCCGGACTTCATGCGGACCGGCGGCATCGCCGTCCTGGTCCTCGTCGTCGTCGGCGGACTGCTCTACAGCGCGGGCGGCGTCATCTACGGCATCAAGCGCCCGAACCCCTCACCGCGCTGGTTCGGCTTCCACGAGGTCTTCCACTCGCTGACCCTGGCCGCGTTCATCGTCCATTACGTCGGCATCTCCCTGGTCGCCTACCGGCACGCCTGAGCCGCGCGGACCCGGCCCTCACGGGCCGGCCGGCGGCCCCAGCGCCCTCCTGAGCACCCGCGCCGACTCCGGATTGTCGGCGCACCCCCACACTCCGTGCGGGCAGTAGTCGGTGACCGTCTGGTACGCCGGCCGATGGGCCGCGAACCAGTCGAGCATCCCCCGTACGTACGCCGGGTTGTCGCCGTTCCTGAACAGCCCCCACTCCGGGTACGAGACCGGCTTGCCGTGCGCCGCCGCGAAGCGCACATGGTGTTCGAGCCCGTACTCCTCCGTCACCTGTTCCTCGAAGGAGAGCCCCGCGGGCTGGTCGTACGCGTCCATCCCGATGATGTCGACGACATCGTCCCCGGGGTAGCAGAGCGGCCACGCCACGGCGTCCCGCCCCCGGCTCGGCGTGAAGTCGAAGCGGAACCGCTGCCCGTGCACCCCCCGCAGCACCCCGACCACCCGCCGCCAGTACGCCTTCCAGGCCACCGGGTCCGGTCCGCAGCGATGGCTGTACGTGGTGCCGTTCATCTCCCAGCCGAGCACCAGGACCGCGTCCCCGAGGCCGTACTGCACGAGCCGCTCCCCCAGGACCCGGAAGTGCCGGTCGAAGCCGCCCGCCGCGCCGCCGCGCAGCCCCGTCCGCACCTCGGCGTCCGTCGGCCCCTCCTCGCTGCGGTCGAGCAGCGGCACGTTCAGCACGAAGAGCCGTCCGGGCCGCTCCCGCTTCCACCGCGCCCAGGGCGCGAAGAGCGCGGGATGGCCCTCGATGTTGGACCAGCGGTCACCCGGCAGATAGGTGTGCCCGACGGTCAGGGAATCCCCGCCGAGCCAGGCCTGCGCCCCCGCGATCCGGCGCACCCCGGCCTCGTCGGATCCGGTGAAGAACCCCGAGGGGACACCGGGCAGCGGCTGCGGCTCCGGTTCGGTCCTGGCGCCGCCGGTGTGCCGGTCGCCGGGCGCGATCCGGTCGGGGACCAGCAGGAACACCAGAACGGCCGCGAGCAGCACGGCGAGTGCGGCCCGCGGCCAGGAGAGGAGGCGCGTCACCTCAGCCGGTCCAGAAGTCCCACCAGCGGGTCAGGATCAGCATCCCGATGATCCCGATGTGCAGGACGGGCGGGGCGAAGGCGAACTCGCCGAAGAAGGTCCGCAGTCCCGCCGGCGCGGGGATCAGCCCGGTGCGGACGTTGTGCGCGGTCACGTACCAGAACATGACGATGGTGGCGACCCAGGCCAGACAGCACCAGAGGCAGAGCGAGTTGATCTCGTACAGCGACTGGTACATCAGCCAGGTGCAGAAGCCGACACCGAAGACCGTCCCGGCGTTGAGGCCGAGCCAGAGCCAGCCGCGGTAGCGGGCGCCGGCGAGCAGCCCGGCCCCGAGGGCGACGACGACGGCGTACGTGACGAGGCCGAGCATCGGGTTCGGGAAGCCGAACACCGCCGCCTGCTCGCTCTTCATGATGTTGCCGCAGGAGACCACCGGGTTGAGGCTGCACCCGGGCTGGAAGCCGGGGTCCTCCAGCAGGAGGAACTTGTCGATGGTGATCACCCAGCCGGACAGCACGCCCGCCGCCCCGGTGATCATCAGCATCCAGGCGAAGGCCCGGCTCGCGCCGACCGGCCCGGCGTCCTCCCGTACGGACCCGTCCTCCTGCCGCTGCCCGGGCACCCCGTCGCGTACGTTCACCGTCGCCATGCCGCGCTCCCTTCCCGCTCGGTTCCCGCCCTCAGCCCTGGAGGCGGCGGACCGGCAGCAGGACGTGGGCACTGTCCGCGAGCATCTCCTCGTCGGAGACGAAGGCCCGCAGCCGCTCCTCGTCGACGGGCTGCCCGGGGACGCCCTCGGGCCAGGGCCGCACGGAGCAGATGAGGTAGACCCCCCGCTCGGCCTCGCGGGCGGCCGTCTGCCACTCGTCGGGCACCGGGCACTGCACCTTGAGGAAGGGCAGGGTCAGGACGGCGGAGCCGCCCTCGACGAGCAGGGAGGCGTGGATCCCGGCGTCCTTGCCCAGGTCGAAGAGCCGGTCGCCGACGGACAGGCCCATGGATTCCAGGGCCGCCCGCATGGCCTGCTGACCGGCCTCCGGCCCGTCCCGGCCGTCGCCGAGCGAGTACGCCATGAGGAAAGGCGTACCGGCCGATTCGGCGGAGGGCTCGCTGGACCACGGAATCACCGTGAGAGTTCCCAGCGGAGAGGCGCTGCGCGCCGAGGAAACGACGTTGGAAGTGGTCATGAATCCGGATGCTAATGCTCCAACCACCTTTTCCCCGCGCTGCTTTCACTCGAACGGCCGACATTCACACCGCCGGCATTTCCGCCGCAACGAACCCGGGGTTCCATCGTTGTGCCCTGAGGGCTCTCCCTGCCTGCGGCGGGGGAACCCCCAGCCGACCCCGAGGAGATCACCCATGATCGTCCCGCGCCGCGTCGCACTGCGGTCCCTCTTCGCCGTGGCCGTCACCGCTTTCACGGGGGGCGCGCTCGGCCGCGTCACGTCCCGGCCGCCGTCCGGGAACCGCGCGGAGGGTCCCCGTGACCCCCACGCCTTCGACGAGATGTACCGGGGCCGCCGCATCCTCGGCTTCTCCGGCCCCGAGGGCACACCGACGGCCCTCGTCGACGGCCGGCCGCTGCATCTGATGCGCTGTGCCGACGGCGGCTACGTCACCCCGATCGACCACTACGAGTCGTGTCCGACACCGCTGGCCGCCACCCGCGCGGCCGTGGACGAGCTGGGTGCGGCCCCGCTCTCCCCGCTCGCCGGCGCCCACGGTGTCCACGCCGACCCGACGGGAGGGAGCCCGCGTGGTGTACACGCGTAAGAACCAGCGCGATCTGACGGCCGCCGAGCGGCGCAAGTTCGTCGCCGCCGTCCTGGAGCTGAAGCGCACCGGCGCGTACGACCGATTCGTCCGCACCCACATCGACCACTACACCGCGGACGGCGAGGGGCGGCTCCGCGTCGCCCATATGACGCCGAGTTTCCTGCCCTGGCACCGGAAGTTCCTGCTGGACTTCGAGACGGCCCTGCGCCGGCTCGACCCGACGGTCTCCGTGCCGTACTGGGACTGGACCCGCGACAACACCCCGGCGTCCTCCCTCTGGCGCGAGGACTTCCTCGGCGGCAACGGCCGGCGCGCCGACCTCCAGGTGATGACCGGGCCCTTCGCGCACTCCTCCGGACGCTGGGACATCACCGAGGCGATGACCGAGGACCGCTTCCTGACCAGGGACTTCGGCCGCCCCCGCGACCCGATCGCGCTCCCCACCCCGGCCCAGCTCGACGAGGTGATGCGGGAGCGGGTGTACGACACGGCCCCGTGGAACTCGACGAGCGCCTCCGGCTTCCGCAACCGCCTCGAAGGCTGGGCGCCGGGCCGGGGCAACGAGCGGTTCCGCGTCCACAACCGGGTGCACCGCTGGGTCGGCGGTCTGATGCTGGGCGGCGGCTCCGTGAACGACCCGGTGTTCTGGCTGCACCACTCCTTCGTCGACCTGGTGTGGTCGCGGTGGCAGCAGCGCAATCCGGGGGCCGCGTACCTCCCCGCCGAGCCGCCGCCGCTGGGCGACTCCCAGTACCGCAAGGTCGTGTCCCGGCACCAGCCGATGGCGCCCTTCGGGGTGACCCCGGCGTCGGTGCTCGACCACAGCCGGATCTACCGGTACGCCTGACGTCCGGCTCCGGACGCACGTGTCCCCCCGGCCCGACGGGCCGGGGGGACACGTGTGATGCGGGGGATCAGCCGCCGTAGCCGCCGTCACCCTTGTCGTGGCCACCGTCGGCGTTGACGCAGGTGTTGCCGAAGGCCGGGTTCAGCAGACCGATCACGTTGACGGTGTTGCCGCAGAGGTTGACCGGAACGTGGACCGGGACCTGGACGACGTTGCCGGAGGCGACACCGGGCGAGTGAGCGGCGACGGCCTCGGCGCCCGAGTCGGCGACGGCCAGGCCGGCTCCGCTGAGGGCAACGGCACCCGTGCCGGCGAGAACAGCGGCAGCCTTCGCGATGCGAGACATCAAAAACTCCTTGGACGTGGAAAGCGACCGCAGGGATCACGGCCGTCGAACCCGTTCAACGCCGGGCGGGCGGGCGGGTCACGGGCATTGGGCCGAAAGAGAAGAGGAAAACCCGAAAAGAATGGCCCGCGGTCCGAGTTCGCCCCCGCCGCCGGATACGGCGGGGCGACGTCGGACCGCGGGCCGCGGCCATGCGACAAGCCTTCCCGTGCAACGAACGAAATCCCTTGGGGTGGCGGGGAAGAAACGCGTCTTCACTCGCCCGGTTCCGATCAGCACAAATGACCGAATGACTCCCGTCGGGGTCAGTGCGCCTCGGGGGCCAGGCCGAGCTGGGAGTCCAGGGCGCCGCTGACCATCGGGGGGAGCAGACCGACCCGGGGCTTCGCGAGGTCCGGCAGTGCGGCGAGGCCGTTGCCCGTGGGCGCGGTCACCGGGTTGCCGAGGACGGCGCCCGGGGTGGCCGCCGCCATCTCCGAGTGCGGGGTGGCGAACAGGGCGTGGCCGGGCTCGCTGCCCCTCAGGAGCTCGGGCAGCGGGGCGTCGACCACCGTCGCGGGAAGGGTGCCGGTGAGCGGCACGCTGGGCAGCGCGACGTCGGGCAGCGAGCCGACGCCCTTCTGGAAACCGGTCGGCGCGCCGGGCATCGGCACCGGGACGCCGGTGGCCACCGTGGGGACATCCATCGGAAGCACCGGATCGAGGCCCTGGAGGGGGATGATCACCGGCGCCTCGACGGCCGCGGCCGGGGAGGCCAGGGCGGCGGAGGCAAGTGCGGTCATGAGGAGTCCCATGCCGGCGTGAGAGCGCAGATTCATGTTCTGACAACGAGACCTTCGGGGGAACGTCGCGGAACTCCCCCGTGTGCAGCAACGGGCGAGGCCCTCACCGGTGACGGCGAGGGCCTCGGTTGACGCTTCGTCGGCCGGGGCCGTACGAGGTCAGTGGCGGCGGGCGACCCGGCCGCCGCGGAGGCGGACGACGGTGCCGCCGATGATCAGCGCGGCACTGATCGCCGCCGCGCCCCAGAGCGCGGGGTCGCTACCGGTGTCGGGGAGGTGCGGGTGCCCGGGGACGCTGGGCGTGGGGGTCGGAGGCGTGGTGGGAGGCGTCGTCGGAGGCGTCGTGGGCGGCGTGGTCGGCGGGTGCGTCGGCGGGTGCGTGGGAGGCGTCGTCGGCGGGTGCGTCGGAGGCGTCGTCGGCGGGTGCGTCGGAGGCGTCGTCGGCGGGTGCGTCGGAGGCGTCGTCGGCGGGTGCGTCGGCGGGTGCGTCGGAGGCGTCGTCGGCGGGTGCGTCGGAGGCGTCGTCGGCGGGTGCGTCGGAGGCGTCGTCGGCGGGTGCGTCGGAGGCGTCGTCGGCGGGTGCGTCGGAGGCGTCGTCGGCGGGTGCGTCGGAGGCGTCGTCGGCGGGTGCGTCGGAGGCGTCGTCGGCGGGTGCGTCGGCGGGTGCGTGGGAGGCGTTGTCGGCGGGTGCGTCGGCGGGTGCGTGGGAGGCGTTGTCGGCGGGTGCGTCGGCGGCGTCGTCGGTTCACCCGGTTCGTCGCCGTAACCGCCGGGTTCCTCCTCGTGGGCGCAGAGGTCGCCGACGGCGGCGGCGACGAACTCGCCGAGGTCCATGCCCTTGCCGCAGACGTCCGCGGGCAGCTGGGCCTGCGCGTGACCAGCGGAAGCGGAGCCGGGACCGTCGCCCGTGGCCGGGTGGGAGTTCGCGGCCAGGGCGAATCCGCCACTCAGCGACAGGATGCCCGTCGCTGCCGCCGCGGTGAGTACTTTCCTGCTGATGATGGACCGCATACCGCTCTTCCTCTGGAGAAAGGGAGAGGCCGGCGAGGATCCCCCCTCGCTCCGACCGGCCTGTTCCACGCAGACGTTCGCGTGGGACTGGCCAGAGGGTACGGGCGCGCGCACCCGCCATCGCGGGGGCAACACGGCAGCTGATCAGAAAATCATTCGATCAGCCGACCGTGAGGAACGGTCACCCGAAAGGCGCCGTAAGTGCCCGGAAGGGCCGTTGCGCTGAGGGAACGTCAGCCGCCCAGCGGCAGGCCGCCGGGGACCGGGAGGCCACCGAGCAGCGGGGCGCCCTTGGTGGTCTTGTTCAGCTGGGTGGTGGCGTCCGTGACGGTCTTCACGGGCGAACCGTCCGTGGTGCTGCTCAGCACGTCCGACTTCAGCCCGTTGGCGGCGATCGCCTCCAGGCCACCGTTGAGGCTGGTGGGGGTGAGCGCCTCCGTGGCCATGGCGGGCGCGGCGGCACCCAGCGCCATCAGCGAACCGGCGAAGATCGCGGCGACCTTGGTGGGCTTCATGGGGAGAGTCCTTCCTCTGCACTTCAAGTCACGTACAGCACAGGCTTCTTGACCGAATCCCGCGCTTCGTTCTGCTTCTGTAACGAGAGGTGCGCTCCCCGGAAACTCCGGGAGCAAGGATTTCTCGACACTGCACCCGATCGATGCGGACCGGTGCTATTTGCCGACCGCGACTTGCCGACCGGCAGCGGGGCGGCCCGGGCGGTCGCCCTGGCCTTGTCGACCGCTGCCGCGATCTTGGGTGAGACGGCGGGCAGCCCGGGGGCGCATATGTGTTCCTTTTCCTTACGCGTCGGACAACCGCTCCCTCACGGTGCCTGCGGGTATAGCCCTCCGCGATCGGGGAACTACGGAGCGCCACACACCCGTTCGAGTGAATCCACCCTCCCGCCCTGCCCCCCGAAGGGGCGTACGCCGTTGCACCGAACGGCGCACGACGGTGCACCCGAACGAGTACCCCACCAGTCCCGGCAAGGAGAAAGCCGGTGCGCCCACCCCATGGGGGGCGCACCGGCTTCGGAAGGACCGATCAGGCGTGCCAGATCAGGCGTTGACGCAGGTGTTGCCGAAGGCCGGGTTCAGCAGACCGATCACGCTGACCGTGTTGCCGCAGAGGTTGACCGGGATGTGCACCGGGACCTGGACGACGTTGCCGGAGCCGACGCCGGGGGACTTCACGGCCGCGGCCTCGGCACCGGCGTCGGCGGCGGCGGCACCGGCGGCACCGGCGACCGCGGCGGCGGCACCCACGGTCATGACAACGGCCTTGGCGATACGGGACATGGGGAAGTGCTCCTCGATCGAAATTCAACGCGGACTGCGCGGACTGTTCGGCCCGACCCCCTCAACAACGCCCCGACTTTTCATCGGTTGCTCTCCCGAACGGGTGACGTTCAACCGATCTTTGGGCCATAAGAGGGCCGCCGGAGGGACTGGGCGCGGAATGGCGCAACACGCTCAACGAGGAACCGGCCTCGCAGATACGGGAGTTAGCGTTTCCAGGCATCTAATGCTTACTATCGCCCCGCGCCGGGGTTATAACGTTCCCGAACGTTGCTTCCGGGCCCGCCGCGCGTTCACCCATTTCGTGCGGACGACACCTTCCTCTCTCCCGGCGTTCTCGGGTCTTCCCTTCCTTCTCTCATCAAAGCGGAGAACCTGTATGCGGAATTCAGCGGTTCTTGCTGTGCGTCGCAGCGTGTTGTGCGCCCTGTCGTGTGCGGCGTTGTCCGCCGCGCTGCCGGTCGCCTCCGCCGCGGCCCCCCGTCCCCGGGAGGCGAGCCGCGTCCCCTTCGCCGCCCGCTACCAGGCCGTGCAGCACGGTGGGGTCGTGCGCGCCGCCAACTCCTCGGCCCGGGGCGCGAAGGGCACCGAGTCGGTCAACGACGGCGCCACGATCGCGTACGTCGACGTGGACGACGACCCCAACACGTACAACTCCAGCCGTGCCGAGCTCGCCGTGCCGGCGGGCGCCCGGGTCAGCTGGGCCCGTCTCTACTGGGGCGGCAACCTGCGGGTGGGCGAGCAGAAGCCCCCCAAGGACAACGGGCGGGTGCTGATCGCCGAGCCCGGCGGACGGTACAAAGCCCTGCTCGCCGACACCCTCATCGGCCACCGCGCGGCCGACGGCGCCGACGCCTTCCAGGCCTCCGCCGACGTCACCGACCTGGTCCGCTCCGCCCGTCCGGGCCAGTGGACCGTCGCCCAGGTGAATGTCGCCATGGGCCGCTCGAAGGGCGGCGGCTGGGGCGGCTGGACGCTGGTCGCCGCGTACGAGAAGGCTTCGGAACCGCTGCGCAGGATCGGTGTCTGGGACGGATTCGAAACGGTCGGTCCCAAGACCGGCGAGTTGCGCGTCCCGCTCGACGCGAACCGTTACGGCAAGGCCGCCGCCGGGCGGCTCGGAGTGATCGCCTATGACGGCGACCGCGGTACTTCCGGTGATTACCTGGCGGTACGCACGAGCCGCACGAAGAGCACCCGGCTCGCCGATTCCGCCAATTCCGCGGACGACGTGATGAACTCCAGCATCACCGAATTCGGCGCCGCCCGTACGGTCCGTTTTCCCGATCGTACGAACACCATGGGGTACGACTCCGACGTCTTCGATCTGCGGAGGGCACTGCGCGATGGGGCCGACCGTGTCCACCTCCGGTTCGGCAGCCGGAAGGACACCGTCTGGCTCGGCGCGCTCTTCTTCCAGGCGGACGTCCGGCGCTGACGTGCAGCCTCCACGAGAAGCGGACCCCGCGTCCGTCACCGTCCTGCACGCGGTCCAGCCCGGCGACGGCGGGGTCGCCCGCGTCGTCGTCGACCTGGTCCGCGCCCAGCGAGCCGCCGGCCTCCGGGTCGCCGTCGCCTGCCCGCCCGGCACCCGCCTGTCCGCCGCCGTCCGCGCCGAGGGCGCCGAGACCCACGCCTGGCGGGCCGGCCGGAACCCCGGGCCCGGCCTCGTCCGCGAGACCGGGGACCTGGCCCGGCTGATCCGTACGGTCCGGCCAGGACTCGTCCACGCGCACAGCGCCAAGGCCGGGCTCTGCGCCCGACTCGCCCTGCGGGGACGGATTCCGACGGTGTACCAGCCGCACGCCTGGTCGTTCGAGGCGGTCGAGGGAACGACCGCCGCGCTCGCCCGCCGCTGGGAGCGGTTCGGCGCCCGCTGGGCGCACCGGATCCTCTGCGTGAGCGACGCCGAGCGGCGTACCGGCGAGGCCGCCGGCGTCACGGCGGCCTGGTCCGTCGTGCACAACGGTGTGGACGTCGCCCGGTTCGCGACCGACGGGCCGCCCGGCAATCCCGCGCCCACCGTCGTCTGCGTGGGCCGGCTCTGCCGCCAGAAGGGACAGGACGTGCTGCTCGCCGCCTGGCCCGCCGTACTCGCCGAAGTGCCCACGGCCAGGCTCGTCCTCGTCGGCGAAGGACCCGACGGCGAGCGGCTGCGCGCGGCCGCCGGCCCCTCGGTGCGCTTCACCGGGGCCGTCGACGACACCGCCCCCTGGTACCGGGCCGCCGATGTGGTCGTCCTGCCGTCCCGCTGGGAGGGCATGGCGCTCGCGCCCCTGGAGGCCATGGCGGCCGGCCGGCCGGTCGTCGTCAGCGATGTCGACGGGGCCCGCGAGAGCCTGCCGCCCGCCCATGAACCCCAGTGCCTGGTCCCGCCCGAGGACCCGGCCGCGCTCGCCACCGCTCTCGGCCGCCTCCTCGGCCGGCCGGAGCTGCGGCACCGCCTGGGCCGCGAGGCCCACGAACACGTACTCAGCAGATTCGATGTCCGGCGCACCGGCGCTGCCGTCGCGGACGTCTACCGCGAACTGACCGGAGTGCGGGGCACCGAGCACAGAGAGCCGATTGCGCAGTGACCACGGAAAGCACCAGCGTCCCCTCCTCGCCGGGCCCCTGGCCCACGGCGGGCCAGGCCTTCGGCCTCGCCTCCCTCGCGCCGCCCCGCGGCACGACCGACCGGCTCGCGCTGCCGCGCCACCGCCGCGTCCGGCCACGCTCCGGCGTGGCCCCGCTCGCGGCCGTCGACGGTCTGGCCGTCCTCACCGGCGCCACATTCCTCGGCGCGGCCCACCACGACGCCCGGCTGCTGCTGCCGGTCCTGGCGCTCGTCCTGGTCCTCGACGGGCACGCCGGGCTCTACCGGCCCGCCGCGCGCACCCGGGCCCTCGACGAACTGCCCGCCCTCGCCTCCCGGGCCGGCGTCGTCTGGTGCCTGGCTGCGGCCGGAGCGGCCGCGTACTCCCCCGACCTGGCCATCGGGCCGCTGCGGCTCTGCGCCGCCTACGGCGCCCATGTCGGCGTCGCGGTCCTGGTCAGGGCCGTGCTGCTCGCCCGGCGCCGCCGGATCGCACGGGCCCACCCGCGCTCGGCGCTCGTCGTCGGCGGCGCGGGGGCCGCGCGCCGGTTCGCCGCCTCGGCCGTCCAGCACCCGGAGTACGGGATGCGGCCGGTCGGCATCGTCGGCGTGCCCGAGCAGGGCGGCGCTCCCCGGCCGGGCGGGGAGGCCGGGCTCCCGGTGCTCGCCACGACCGAGGAGATCCACCGGGCCGTCATCCAGAACACCGTGCGCGACGCGGTGTTCCTCGACGACGACCCGGGGCTCGTGACCCTCTTCCAGAACTACGGCTGCACCACCTGGCAGGTCGGCGGACGGCACCAGGACGGGCCGATGGGCGAGCACATGTGGGGCCACGCCTGGCACCGGATCGTCCCGCTGGAGCAGCGGCGCGGGCGGACCGCCAAGCGCGCCCTCGACCTCGTGTTCACCGCGCCCGCGCTGGCGCTCGCGCTGCCGGTGCTGCTGCTCTGCGCGCTCGCCGTACGCCTCTCCGACGGCCCCGGTGTCCTGTTCCGGCAGGAGCGGGTCGGCCAGCACGGGCGGCACTTCACGCTGCTGAAGTTCCGTACGCTGCGCCCCTCCGACGACACCGAGTCGGCGACCCGCTGGAACGTGGCGGGCGACCGGCGGATGAGCGCGGCCGGGAACTTCCTGCGGAAGACCTCGCTCGACGAGCTCCCGCAGCTGTGGAACGTGCTGCGCGGTGACATGAGCCTGGTCGGGCCCCGGCCCGAACGCCCTTACTTCGTCGCCCAGTTCAGCAAGATCCACGCCGGCTACGCGGCCCGCCACCGGATGCCCGTGGGCCTGACCGGTCTGGCGCAGGTGCACGGGCTGCGCGGCGACACCTCGATCGAGGACCGCTGCCGCTTCGACAACCACTACATCGACCACTGGTCGCTCTGGCAGGACGTCTGCATCCTGCTGCGTACGGCGGCCGGGCTCGTCCGACCCGCGGGGAGCTGAGGATGGCCACGGCCGTGACCGGGCCGGTGCTCGCCCCGGACGACGTACGCGACTGGGCCCGCCGGGCCGGGGCGCTCTCCCCGGTCCTGGCCGTGGTCGCGCTCCTGCTCGTCCCCGGCGGGGGCGGAGCCCAGGGCGGCACCGGTGGTACGGGAACGGTCGCCGACGCGGCCTCCGGACTGCTGGTCCTCATCTGTCTGGTCCGGGTGCTGCGCGGCGGCGCCCGGCCGCTGACCCGGACGGCCGCCGTCGTCCTCGGCCTGCCGGTCCTCGGGATCTGCCTGGCCGCGATCACCTCGAACGACCCGGCGGCGAGCCTGCCGGGCGTCGCCCGCTACCTGCAGATCTTCGTCCTCGTCCCGGCGGCCGTCCTGCTGATGATCCGCGACCGGCGGGACTTCGCGGTGGTCGCCTGGGGCCTGGTCGGACTCGCGCTGCTCCAGGGCGCGGTCGGCGTCGGCCAGTATCTGACCGGTACCGGCGCCTCCTACCAGGGCGAGGACATCCGGGCCGTCGGCACCTTCGGGCCCACCGACGTGATGGGCATGGCGACCGTCGTGGCGTACGGCCTCGTCGTCGTCACCGGCATCGCGCTCGGCAGCGGGCCGGGCCGGACGCGGACGGCGGCCCTCGGCTGCGCGGCACTGCTCTTCGTGCCGCTGGTCCTCTCCTTCAGCCGGGGCGCGTGGATCGCGACCGTCCTCGCCTGCGGCCTGCAGCTGCTGCTGTCGGGGCCCCGGCGGGCGGCCCGCGTGGCGCTGGCCGCCGGTGCGCTCGGGGTGGTCCTGGTCGGCGGTCTCGGCATCGGTTCGTCGATGGTGAAGGAGCGGGTCACCAGCATCACGCAGGTGGCGGCGGCGCCGGACCAGTCGGTCACCGACCGGTACACGATGTGGGCGGCAGCCGGGCGGATGTGGCGGGCGGAGCCGGTCACGGGCGTCGGCCTCAAGGGCTTCCCCGCCTACCGCGACTCGAACGCCTCGCTCGCGCTGTCCTCCGGCAGCGACACGGCGGGCGCGGGCGCCGCCTTCCAGCGGCAGCCGCTGCTGTCCCCGCACAACATGTACCTCCTGGTGCTGAGCGAGCAGGGCCTGTTCGGGCTGCTGGCCCTCGCGGGCAGCTGGGTGGCGCTGCTGGTCGGCGCGCTGCGGCGGCGCCGTCTCGGCGCGGACTGCGCGCTCGTCGCCACGGGCCTGCTCGTCTGGCAGCTCATCGACTTCTTCTACGCGGACATCGGCGGCCCCTCGACGGTCCTCATGTCCGTCGTGCTGGGCCTCGCGGCCTGGTGGGCGCCGGCGGAGGTCAGGCGTGCGTGACCCGTGGGCCGGGGAGCCGGAGCCCACGGACGCGCCGCGGGCGGGCGAACCGCGCCCCCCGGCCCGCCCGCCCTGCGGCACCCCGCTCACCGACCCCTGGCCGACCGCGCCTCCGGGCCCCACGGACTCCCCGTGGACCCCGGAGGCCGTCGTGCTGCCGGGGTCGGGGGCGGGAGCGGCCGTACGCGAACTCCGCGCGACCGAAACCCGTACGTCTTCGGGGTGCGCGACCGATACCCGTACACCTTCGGGAACCGCGGGCGCTCCCCCGTCCCCGCCCGCCGCCTCCCGTCCTCCCGGCCGCCGCGCCCACGCGCGCGTGCGGCCCGCCCGTGCCGGGGCGGCCGAGGGGCGCGGGTTCCTCGCCAGGGCCGCCGCCGTGACCGCCGGGCTCACCGCCGTCGGGGCGCTGCTCGGGCTCGTACGGGACCAGATCCTGGCCGGGTACTTCGGCGCCGGGGCCGAGACCGACGCGTTCCTGGTGGCGTGGACGGTCCCCGAGTTCGCCTCGACGCTGCTCATCGAGGACGCCATGGCGCTGATCCTGGTGCCCGCGTTCTCCCGGGCGCTGGCCCGCCGTGCGCACAGCCCGTTCGGCGACCCGGTGCGGGCCCTGGTGCGCGGCACGCTCCCCCGGATCGTCCTCGTCCTCGGTGTCGTCTCCGCGCTCCTCGTCGCCGCCGCCCCGCTGCTCGTCCCGGTCCTCGCGCCCGGGCTGCCCGATCCGGCGCTCGCAGTCGACTGCACGCGGCTGACCGGCACCTGTGTGCTGACCTTCTCGCTGGTCGGCTACTGCTCGGCGGCGCTGCGCGCGCACGGCCGCTTCCTGCCGCCGGCCGCGATCTACGTGGCGTACAACGCGGGCATCATCGGCACCGTCCTCGTGCTGCGCGAACCGCTGGGGGTGCGCTCCGCCGCCGCCGGGGTCGCGGTCGGCGGGGTCCTGATGGTGCTCGTACAACTGCCCTCGCTGCTGCGCGAGCTGCGCGCCCGTCCGCTGCCGATGCGCGAGCCCGAGGCGCCCGCGTCCGGCGGCAGCGTGGGCGAGGGCCGCGTCCTGGTCCTCGGGCTCATCGCGCCCGTCGTCGCCTTCTCGCTCTGCCGCCAGTCGCAGACCCTGATCGAGCGCTTCCTCGCCTCGCCGCTGCCCGCCGGTGCCATCTCGCATCTGAACTACGCGCAGAAGGTCGCGCAGATGCCGATGATCCTCTCGCTGATGCTGTGCACGGTCAGCTTCCCGATGGTGGCCCGCGCGCTCGCCGCGGGCGACACGGAGACGGCCCGCCGCCGGGTCGAGCGGGATCTGCTGCTGGCCGCCGTCGTCGTGCTCGTCGGCGCGTCGACGGTGATCGCCGCCGCCCCCCGTATCGTCGAACTGCTTTTCGAGCGGGGCGAGTTCGGACGCGCCGACACGGTGGCGACCGCCGCCGTCATGCGGGTGTACGCCCTCGGCCTGCTCGGCCAGACCATGGTCGGCGCCCTCGTCCGCTGCTACTTCTCCGCCGCCCGGCCGCTCTGGTACCCGGCCGCCGCCATGGCCGCCGGGCTCGCCACCACGGCCGCCGCCGGTGTTCCCGCCGCCGACCACTGGGGCGCCGTCGGCATCGCCGCCGCCAACGCCCTCGGCATCACCGTCGCCGCGGTGCTGCTGCTGCGCGGCGCGCGCCGCCAGTCCGTCCCGGTGCACGTCGACCGGCTCGGCAAGGGTCTGCTGCGGCTCGCCACGGCGGGCGCCTGGGCCACCGGCGCCGGCTGGCTCTGCTCGATCGCGATCGGCCCCGCCTTCCTCGCCGTCACCGTCGCGGGCCTGGTCGTCATCGGTGTCTTCCTGCTCTTCATCGCCTGCGCCGCCAAGGCGCCCGAGATTCCACCCCTGCCCCGCTCCGCCTACCGGAGGACCGCCCATGCCCGCCGCCACCGCGCTGCGCCGTCTGCTGCCGAAGCCGCCCCTGTGGGTGAAACCGCCCCTGTGGGTGGCGATGTACCACTCGATCACGGACACCGCTGACGACCCGTACCGGGTGACCGTCTCCCCGGTGCGCTTCGCCCGGCAACTGCACTGGATGGCCGACCGGGGACTGCGCGGGGTCTCGGTGCGGGAACTGCTCGCCGCCACCGCCGAGGGGCGCGCCCGGGGGCTCGTGGGCCTGACCTTCGACGACGGGTACGCGGACTTCGTCGACTCGGCGCTGCCGCTGCTGCGCCGGCACGGCTTCACGGCGACGGTGTACGTCCTGCCGGGGCGGCTCGGCGGGGAGAACGGCTGGGACACGGACGGGCCGCGCAAGTCGCTGCTCACCGAGGACGGCATCCTGCGGATCGCCGACGCCGGTATGGAGATCGGCTCGCACGGGCTCACCCACGTCCCGCTCACCGAGGCGGACGACGCGGCGCTCGCCGCCGAGACCGGGCGCAGCCGCGAACTCCTGGAGGAGATGACCGGCGGCCCCGTGGACGGCTTCTGCTATCCCTACGGGCAGGTCGACGCGCGCGTGATCCGCGCCGTGCGCAAGGCCGGCTACCGCTACGCCTGCGCGATCGACCCGGGCCCGCACACTGGCGCGTACGCCCTGCCCCGGGTCCACATCGGCGAGGACGACACCCCCTGGCGACTCACCGCCAAGCGCGTCCTGCACCCCCTGCGCCGCCGCCACCCCGCCGATCTGACGCCCGCGCCGTACGGCCCCGCCGTGGTCGGTGCGCCGTGAAGGTCCTGCACGTCATCACCGGGCTCGGCATCGGCGGCGCCGAGCAGCAGCTGCGGCTGCTGCTGCGGCACC
Source organism: Streptomyces sp. P9-A4 (assembly GCF_036634195.1). Lineage (NCBI taxonomy): Bacteria > Bacillati > Actinomycetota > Actinomycetes > Kitasatosporales > Streptomycetaceae > Streptomyces > Streptomyces sp. P9-A4. The sequence goes on along the minus strand of NZ_JAZIFY010000001.1, from coordinate 4,790,030 downwards.
TGCCGGTGCGGAGCGACGTGGTCACCCTGACCAACCCCGGGGCCGTCGCCGCGGGCATCGAGGCGGACGGCACCCCCGTCACCCATCTGGGCATGACCGGGAACCGCGACCTCGGCGCGCTGCCGCGGCTCGCGCGGATCGTCCGGCAGGGCCGCTACGACCTCGTACACACCCATCTGTACCGGGCGTGCGTGTACGGCAGGACGGCGGCCCGGCTGGCCGGGGTGCGGCGGGTCATCGCCACCGAGCACTCCCTCGGCGAGACGCAGATCGAGGGCCGTCCGCTCTCCGCGGGGACCCGCGCCCTGTATCTGGCGTCCGAGCGGCTCGGCACCTCCACGGTCGCCGTCTCGCCCAGCGTGGCGCGCCGGCTCGCCGACTGGGGGGTGCCCGCCGAGCGCATCCGGGTCGTCCCCAACGGCATCGAGACGGACCGCTTCACCTTCGACGCCCGCGCCCGCCGCCGCACCCGCGAGGCCCTCGGGCTCCCCGAGGACGCCCATGTCGTGGGCGGGGTGGGGCGGCTGACGCCGGGGAAGCGCTTCGACCGGCTCGTCCGGGCGGTGGCCGAGGTCCCGGAGGCCCGGCTGCTGCTCGTCGGCGAGGGCGAGCGGCGCGAGGAACTGCTGCGGACGGCCCGCGCCTGCGGGGCCGCCGACCGGGTGCTGCTGACCGGCGCCTGCGAGGACCCGCCGACCGCCTCCTCCACGGGCCCTTCACTGCCGGAACTGCTCGCCGCCATGGACGTGTTCGTGTCCACCTCCCCCGACGAGACCTTCGGGCTCGCCGTCGTCGAGGCCCTCGCCGCCGGACTGCCCGTGCTGTACGTGGCCTGCCCGGCGATCGACGACCTGGCACCGGACGCCGCCCCGGGCGCGCGCCGGATCGGCGGGTCCGTGCCCGAGCTGGTCTCCGCGCTGCGCGGCATCCGGGACGCCCGGCTCGCCCGCCTCCCGCTGCCGGCGGCGGCCCGCCGCTACGACATCGCGCACAGCGCCGGCCAGTTGATGTCCCTCTACGACCAGGCCGTCCACGGCATCCCCTCCCCCGCGAACTGAGAGAGCCCGACCGATGAACACCACCCCACCCCGCACCTCCCTCCCCGCCGCCCTGCGCAGGCCCGGCCGCTGGGCGGTCCTGCCCGCCGCCGTCCTCGCCGGGGCGGCGCTCGGCGGGGGATACGGGGCCCTCAAGACCCCGCAGTACGCGGCGACCAGCTATGTCATCGTCGTACCGGCCGAGAAGTCCGACCCGGCGGCAGCGCTGGGCTTCGCGCAGGCGTACGGGCGGGTCGCCACCGACATCGCGGTGACCGGCGACGCCCAGGTGTGGGCCGGGGTCACCGCCGACACCCTGCGCCGGAGCGTGCGGGCGGAGACCTCCCCGGACGCGCCGATGATCTCCATCACCGCCCAGGCGGAACAGCCCTCGAAGGCCGTGTCGATGGCCGACGGGGTGGCCCGCGCGCTCGTCCTCAACAGCTCGCACGTCGCGGGCAGCACGGGCGTGAAGGTCGTCCAGTTCTCCCGGGCCACGAAGCCGATCGCCCCCGTCTCCCCCTCGGCGCCGCTCTCCGCGCTCGTCGGCGCCTGCGCGGGCGGCCTCCTCGGCGGTCTCGCCCTGCTGGTCCGCCCGAAGCGCGCCGCCTCGCGCGGCGAGGCCCGCCACTCCCGGCAGACGGCCGCCCCGGCCGGGTCCGCCCCCGCCGCCGTGCCCGCCCCGGCCACCGCCGCGCACCAGCCGGAGGCGGTGTGACCCCGAGATCGCTGAGCACCGGGATCTGCCGTGACGAGGACGCGTTCGGGCGCCTGGCGGCCGAGTGGACGGCGCTGTACGGGCGCTGCTCCACCGCCACCCCCTTCCAGTCCCACGCCTGGCTGCACTCCTGGTGGCTCTCGTACGGCAGGCCCGGAGCGCTGCGGGTGGTGCTCGTACGGGGCGCCGACGGCGCGCTCGTCGCCGCCGCGCCCCTGATGCGGGCCCGGGGGCCGCTGCCCGTCCTCACCCAGCTCGGCGGCACGATCACCGACTTCACGGACGTGCTCGTCGACGACGACTGCCCGGAGGCGGCGCCCGCGCTGGCCCGGGGCATCGCCAGGGCCGCCCGGGGCGCGGTGATCGACCTGCGGGAGGTACGGCCGGGGGCGGCCATCGAGCAGGTCCTCGCCCACTGGCGGGGCCCGCGCAGGCGGCTGCCCGACTCGCTGTGCCTGGAGCTGCCCGCCGTACCCATGGAGGGGCTCCTCGAACGCATCCCCTCCGGGAAGGCGCAGCGGGTCCGGGCCAAGCTGCGGAAGCTGGACGCCCTCGGGATCGACGCGCAGGTCGTCAGCGGGGCGGAGGTGCCCGCCGCGCTCGACCGGCTCCTGAGGCTCCATCAACTCCAGTGGCAGGGAAGGGGGGTGACCGCCGAACACACGAGCGAACGCTTCGCCCAGCACCTCACCCGTGCCGTGCGTCCGATGGTGGAGCGCGGGGACGCGATGGTCACGGAGTTCCGGCTCGCCGGGGACGTGGTGGCCGCCGACCTGACCTTGATGTCCCCCCGGCTCGCGGGCGGCTATCTGTACGGCGCCGATCCCGCGCTGCGCGCCCGCAAGGTCGACGTGGCGACGATGCTGCTGCGGCACGGCGCCGGGGAGACCAGCGCGGGCGGGCGGGCCACGCTGAGCATGCTGCGGGGCACCGAGGCGTACAAGCACCACTGGCGGCCCGAGACGGTGGGCAACCAGCGGCTGATGCTCACCGGGCGCGGTACGGCCCCGCTGCTGTGGCTGCGCGCGGGCGCCGCCGACGCGCGCCGCTGGGCCGCCCGGCAGGCGCGCGAGCGCCCCTGGGTGGGGCGGGCGCTCGGCCGGCTGCCGGGGCGGACGCCGCGCGGCGGCGACGGATGAGTTCCGCCGCCTCCGCGCACGACCACCGGTACGGACCGGTCAGAAGGGCCAGACGCCCTTCAGCGCGCCCTTCCAGTCGAGGTCGACCTTGTCCTTCCAGGAGTCCTTGGGGACGCAGACCGGCCCGCCGATCCAACTCTCGACCCATGAACCGAGGTTCACGGTCCAGCAGGAGGGCTTGGGCTTGGGTTCCGGCTTGGGTTCCGGCTTCGGCTCCGGCTTCGGTTCCGGCTTCGGCTCCGGCTTCGGCTCCGGCTTCGGCTCGGGCTTCGGCTCCGGCTTCGGCTCGGGCTTCGGCTCCGGCTTCGGCTCGGGCTTCGGCTCCGGCTTCGGCTCGGGCTTCGGCTCCGGCTTCGGCTCGGGCTTCGGCTCCGGCTTCGGTTCCGGCTTCGGCTCGGGCTTCGGCTCCGGCTTCGGTTCCGGCTTCGGTTCCGGCTTCGGCTCAGGCTTGGGTTCCGGCTTCGGCTCAGGCTTCGGTTCCGGCTTCGGCTCAGGCTTCGGTTCCGGAACCGTCGGGTCCGTCGGGTCCGTCGGCCATGTCGGATCCGTCGGCCACGTGGGGTCCGTCGGCCACGTCGGCCACGTCGGGTCGGTCGGATCCGTCGGCTGTGTCGGGACTTCCGGTTCCGTGCCGTACAGCATCTGGCGGAACGTCGCCGAAGACCGGGGATTGTCGTCGCACTGCCAGACGCCGTGCGGGCAGTAATCGGTGATCGTGTGGTAGAGCGGCTTGTGCAGCTTCATCCATTCGAGCATGCGCCGCACGTATTCGGGGTTGTCCCCGTTCCGGAAGAGACCCCATTCGGGATAGGAGATCTGCTTTCCGTGCTCGGCGGCGAAATCGACCTGCTTCTGGAGCCCGTACGGCTCACTGACGTGCTGGTCGAAACGCGAACCCGAGGGCTGGTCGTACGAGTCCATCCCGATGATGTCGACGACGTCGTCACCCGGGTAGCACTCGGTCCACGGAACGGCGTCGAGCCCCCGGCTCGGATTGAAGTCGAAGCGGAACCTCTGGCCGGGTACCGACCGCATCGCGGCGACGATCCGGTTCCAGTACTTCTTCCACGCGGTGGGGTCGGGCCCGCACCGGTGGGTGTAGGTGGTGCCGTTCATCTCCCAGCCGAGGGCGACGACGGTGTCGGCGGCCCGGAGCCCGACGAGGCGGCGGGCGAGGGTCCTGAAGTGGTGGTCGTAGTAGCCGGAGGCGCCGAGCCGGAGCTGCCGGCGGACCTCGGCGTCGGAGACCCCGGCCTCGTTGCGCTCCAGCATGGGCACGTTGAGGACGAACATGCGGTCGGACTTCTCGTTGCGCCAGTCCGCCCAGGCGTCGAGGAAGCCGGGGGGTCCCTCGATGTTCTTCCAGAGGTCGCCGGGAAGGTAGGTGTGGCCGACGCGGAGCTCGCGGCCACCGAGCCACTGCTGGAGGGCCTCGATACGGGCGACCCCGAGCGCGCCCGAATCGAGGAAGGCGCCCATGGCGCCGGAGAGCGACGGCCCGGGATCGCCCGCCGTGACGGACTCGGCGGCGTGCGCGGGGGACGACAGCACGACTGAACCCGAGGCGAGAAGACCGGCGGTGAACACCCCCAGCCACGCTCTCGCCGTTCTCCGGTGTGCAGCTCCCATGGCCACTCCCTCACTTCGTACGCCTTTTGACGCTCCGTCAATCTGATACTCCGAAAGTATTCCTAATGAGCCGACCGTGAACTCGGCTTCCCTCCGATCAGTAGTCCATTAGAGGATTTGATCGCCCAGTTGGGGCACCCGAGATGAAGGGCATGCCGTGCCGCGCAGTCAGCGTTTCGACACCAGCGTCCCCACCGTCCTTGTGCGGCTCGATCCGAACCCCTTCCATCACGGCACTCTCGGAGCAGCGCGCTCATTGGGCCGGGCGGGAATTCCGGTGCACGCCGTCATCGAATCGAGCACCAGTCCGGTCGCCCGCTCCCGCCATGTCCGCTCGGTGCGCGCCCGCCCCGCGACGGACTCCGCCGGGGAGCTGGTCGCCCTCCTCCACCGGATCGCCGACGAACTGTCGGAGGGCAGAACGGACGGCCGGACGAGAGACAGGACGGACACACCCGGCGACGACGCCCCCGACGCACCGTCACCTTCCCTTCTCGTCCTCCCGCTCGACGACGTCAGCGCCCTCGCGCTGGCCCGCCGCCGCGCCGACCTCTCCCCCCGGTTCCTGTTGCCCGAGCAGACCGAGGAACAGCTGCTGCGCGTCGCCGACAAGGCCTCGCTCGCCAGGACCTGCGCGGACCTGGGGCTGCCCCACCCCCGTACCGAACTCCCCACCGGCGCCGACGAGGCCGCCGCCATGGCCTGGTCGATCGGGCTTCCGGTGGTGGCCAAGTGGAGCCGGCCCTGGCTGCTCCCGGCCGGCGCCGGGCTCCGCAGTACCTCGATCGTGCGGTCGCCGGCCGAGGTCCGGGAGCTGTACGCCCGCACCCCGGAGGCCGGCAGCCGGCTGCTGCTCCAGGAGCTGCTTCCGGCCGGCCGGGACCTCGACTGGTTCTTCCACGGGTACGTGGACTCGGCGGGCCGCTGTACGACGGGGGCGACCGGCCGCAAGGAGCGTTCCTGGCCGGACGACGCCGGGCTCACCGCCGTCGGCCGCTGGACGGTGAACCCGGCCCTGGAGCGCACGGCCCGGGAACTGCTCGACGCGCTGGGCTACCGGGGCGTGTGCGACCTGGACTTCCGGCTCGACCGGTCCACGGGCGCGTACCACCTGCTCGACTTCAACCCCCGGCCCGGCGCGCAGTTCCGGCTCTTCGCCGACCCCTCCGGCCTGGACGTGGTCCGGGCCCTCCACCTGGACCTCACCGGCCGTCCCGTACCGCAGCACTCCCCCGCGTACGGGCGCCGGTTCGTGGTCGAGAACTACACGGCACTCTCGGTGCTGGCCTCGCCGCGCCGCCGGTACGCGGCCGAGCCCGGGGCCGCGCGCCGGACCGAGTACGCCTGGTGGGCGGCCGACGACCCGGCGCCGGCGCTCGCCATGGGCCGCGCCTGGCTCGCACACCTGCTGCGCAAGGGGCTGTCCGTGCTGCGCGGCGCCCTGGGCTCCGGCCGGACCGGCCCGCCGGCGCCGCCCTCGGCGCCACCGGCCCGCAGCTCCTCCCAGCAGCTCACCCCACGATGAAGGCGGAAGGCACGATGTCGAACACGTACGACCTGGTGGTCGTCGGGGCCGGACCCTACGGCCTCTCCGTGGCCGCGCACGCGGCCTCCCACGGGCTGCGCCTGCGGACCTTCGGCCGCTCGATGGAGTCCTGGCACGCGATGCCCCCGGGCATGTTCCTGAAGTCGGAGCCCTGGGCCTCGCACCTCTCCGACCCGGAGGGGGCGTACGGGCTCGACGCGTACGCCGCCGCGCGCGGCGTGCGCGCCGAGCACGGGGTGCCTCTCCCGGTGGACTTCTTCGCCGCGTACGGCGACTGGTTCGCCCGGCAGGCCGTGCCCGCGCTCGACGAGCGGCTGATCGGCTCGGTCACCCCGACCGCCGACGGCTTCGCGCTGCTCACCGAGGACGGCGAACCGCTCCGCGCCCGGACGGTGGCGCTCGCCGTCGGCGTCCTGCCCTTCATGGAGGTGCCAGGACCGCTGCGCGGCCTGGACCGGCGGTACGTCACCCACTCCAGCCACCACGGCGCGCTGGACCGCTTCGCCGGGCGGGACGTCACGGTCGTCGGCGCGGGCCAGGCGGCCCTGGAGACGGCCGCGCTCCTCGTGGAGCGGGGCGCGGGCACGGTCGGGATCGTCGCCCGCGCGGACCGGCTGAACTGGAACACCCTGCCCCCGGCGCTCGACCGCGGCCTCTGGCCCACGCTGCGCGCCCCGCACACGGGACTCGGCTGCGGCTGGCGGAACAGGCTCTACGCCGACACCCCGGGCATCTTCCGGCGCCTCCCGGCCACCACCCGCGAGCGGATCTTCGACTCGGCGCTCGGCCCGGCGGGCGCCTGGTGGCTCCGTGAGCGCTTCGCGGCGGTCGGGGACGTACGCCTGGGGCAGCGGATCACCGCGGCGGCGGTGACCGGGGACGAGCGGCTGCGGCTCGATGTGACCGGTCCGGGCGGTACGACGGTCCTGGAGACCGACCACGTGATCGCGGCCACCGGTTTCACCCCCGCCCTGGACCGGGCGCACATGCTCTCCCCGACGCTGCGCGGCGCGCTGCGGACGGTCGGCGCGGGCGGCGCCCCGGAGGTGGGCGGGCTCTTCGAGTCCTCGTGGCCTGGCCTCTTCCTCGCCGGACTGCTCACCGCCCCGTCGTACGGGCCCTCGATGCGGTTCGTCTTCGGCGCCGAGTACACGGCGGGGCGTCTGGTGCGCGGGGTGCGGCAGCGGCTGCGCGCGGGGGCCCGGGGCGGCGGCGCGGTGGGCCGGCCGCGTGCGGGCGGGAGGGCGCCGGTCTCGGCATGACGCAGGGCCGGCCCCGGAGAGCGGGTGCGCTCCGGGGCCGGCCCCTGTACCTGTGTGCCGCTGAGGACTCAGGCGTTGATGCAGGTGTTGCCGAAGGTCGGGTTGAGCAGACCGACGACGTTGATGCTGTTGCCACAGGCGTTGATCGGGATGTGGATCGGGACCTGGACGACGTTGCCGGAGAGGACGCCCGGCGAACCGACCGCGACACCCTCCGCGCCCGCGTCGGCGAAGGCGGGGGACGCCGCACCCATGGCCATGATGATTCCGGCGACGACGGCAGCAGCCTTCTTACAGTTCATTTTCGTCTGCATCCTTTCGGTGGCGGAACACGTTTCAGGGAACACAACGAACATCCCGCACAAAGGAAACCGGAAGAACGTCTAGTTCTACTCATTCACTCCGTTGCACGTAAGAAAAGGGCCGGAAGAGAACACGAAGGTTCTCTTCCGGCCCAGTCGCGCGCTGCGGATCAGCCGTTGAAGGCACCGTTGCCGGAGAGCACCGGGATGTCCTCGACGAGGTGCGACAGCGGCTCGTCACCCTTGGCCTGGGTGGAGTTCTCGGCGCACTGCTGGTTCTGCGGGGAGGAGAGGACGTTGACGTCCTGCACCGCGACCGGGACGAGGACACCGACGACCGAGCCGACGTTGCCCTTGACCGGAGCGCCGAGGCAGAGCTTGTTCAGCGAGCCCTGGACGGCCGAGAACTGGGGGCTCATGTCACCCGCGGTCGCCGAGTTGCCGAACGCGGTGTGCGCGCCGTTGCCGCTGAGCGAGGTCGTGCCGCCGTCGTCGGCGATGGCGAGCGCCGGGGAGGCCGCCGCAGCAGAAGCGCCGACAACAGAGGCCGTAACAGCCGCAGCCGCCATAATCTTCTTGATCACGGTGATTCCGTTCCTGTTCCCACCAATCGACCTGATTGATGCGACGGGATCAACTGCGGGGACGGGCTTTGGTTCCGGAGCTTCACCCGTTCGACTGGGACCGTCTTTCGCGCTGCCGCGTGCGCTCCGCCAACGGAGTGACACAGCGGAACCCTTGCGTCCGGGGCCAGTTGATCAGGTCGCTCCCTGCACGGAGCCGGTTCTAGAAGGGAACTCCCGTGATCAAGAAGGTTATGGCCACCGCGGCCGCGGCCGTCTCCATCGTCGGCGCCACCGCCGCCGTGGCCTCCCCCGCGCTCGCCATCAGCAACGACGGCGGCACCACCTCGCTCAGCGGCAACGGTGCGCACCAGGAGTACGGCAACTCCGCCACGTACGGCAGCATGAGCCCCCAGTTCGCGCTGGTCCAGGGCTCGCTGAACAAGCCGTGCATCGGCCTGCCGGCCAAGGTCAACGCCGGTTCGCTCATCGGTGCCATCCCGATCAGCGTCCAGGACATCAACGTGCTGTCCTCCCCGCAGAACCAGCAGTGCACCGAGAACTCCACCCAGGCCAAGGGCGACGAGGCCCTGTCGCACATCCTGGACGACATCCCGGTCCTGTCGGGCAACGGCGTCGGCAACAACTGACGTTCCACCGCCTGCCGGCGTCCGCGCCCGCGCGCGACGACGTCACACGTCAGGGGCCGCCCTCCGGGGCGGCCCCTTTCGCCGTGCCGTGCTCCGTACCGCCGGTGCTTCGCCGCCCGGTTACCAGGTCGGCCAGACCGGCGTCGCCATCAGTCGTTCCCATTCCCGGTCCGGCACCCCCGGCACCGTCCGCCCCGACTGGACCCATTGGGCCACCAGCGCCGAATACACCGGGAACGGTGTGCGGTCGGCCGGGGGCGGGTCACTCACATATCGGCTCTTCGGAATGAAGGCCATCCGTTCCCATTTACCGGGATCCGGCGCCATCTTCGCTCCTTCCGCTGCGATTCCCGCATCATTACACAGGCACCGCAGGAGAGTGATTCTCCCTGTTCAATGTCGCGTCGTGTATCTGTGTGCGATCACAATCGAAATAGCGTGCGGACATGAAATTCCCGCGTGTACGGCGGGCCCGGCGTCCGCTGCTCGTCCCGGCGGCGCTGACCGCGATCGCCGCCCTCGCCCCCGGAGCCCTCGCCTCGGCCCCCACCGATCTCCCCGCCCCGGAACACGGGCTGAACCTCCTCGTGGTCGGCATCGACAGCCGCAGGGGCGTCACCGAGCAGGAGAAGGAGCGCTACCGGCTCGGCGGGAAGGAGTGCGACTGCACCGACGTGATCATGCTGGTGCACGTCTCCGCCGCGAACGACCGGGTCGACGTGGTGAGTCTGCCGCGCGACTCGCTCACCACCTTCCCCGGCCGGCACCGCGACCGGCGTACCGGGGAGCTGCACGCCGCCCACCCCGCGAAGATCAACAACGCCTGGGCCGAAGGGGGTTCCGCGTTCGCCGTGGAGACCGTGGAGTCGATGACCGGGCTGCCCGTCCACCGGTATCTGGAGATCGACTTCCGCCGCTTCATGGACACCGTCGACCAGCTCGAAGGCGGCGTGCCCGTCTGCACGGAGAAGCCGCTCAAGGACCCGGTCACCGGCATCGACCTGACCCCCGGCACCAAGCGCGTCCACGGCGGCGAGGCCCTCCAGTACGTGCGGTCGCGGCGGGCCGACGGGCAGATGGACTTCGGCCGGATCCGGAAGCAGCAGGAGTTCGTGGTGAACACCCTGGAGCGGCTCCGCGACGGCGTCCTGGACGACCCCGCCCGACTGGAGGCCTTCGCCTCGACCCTGCGCGGGACCGGGGCGGCCGAGCGGGGCGTCTCGACGGCGGAACTCCTCGCGCTCGCCGGGCGGCTGCGGGACCTGACCCCGGCCCGTACGGAGTTCGCGACCGTACCCGTACGCGGCTTCAACCCGGACATCGAGAACGTCGGATCCACCCTCGCCTGGGACGAGGAAGGGGCGGCCGAGGTCTTCGCGCGACTGCGCGCGGACGAGCCTCTGCCGCCCGCCGGCACCGTCGCGCCCAGCGAGATCCCCGTGGGCGCCTACCGGCCCACGCCGGGGGTTTCGCTCATCTGCCCGTAGTCCGTCCGGTGGACATCGCGGAACCTCCGGGCCTCCGACCAGTTGATCAGCACGGCTCGGCACTCAGCGAGCCACAACCCGAAAGGCCTGAACAATGAAGAAGCTGTTGGCTACGGCTGCTGTGGCTGCGTCGGTCCTCGGCGCGACGGCTGCGGGTGCCGGTCAGGCGCTCGCGATCGCCGACGACGGTGGCACCACCTCGCTCAGCGGCAACGGTGCCCACCAGGAGTTCGGCAACTCCGCCACCTACGGCAACATGAGCCCGCAGTTCGCGCTGGTCCAGGGCTCCCTGAACAAGCCGTGCGTCGGTCTGCCGGCCAAGGTCAACGCCGGTTCGCTCATCGGTCTCATCCCGATCGCGGTGCAGGACGTCAACGTGCTGTCCTCCCCGCAGAACCAGCAGTGCACCGAGAACTCCACCCAGGCCAAGGGCGACGAGCCGCTGTCGCACATCCTGGACGACATCCCGGTCCTGTCCGGCAACGGTGCGGGCAACAGCTGAGCGACGACGCTCAGCCGGGTGCGGCCCCGCAGCCCCTCCTCGGAGGGGTCGCGGGGCCGTCCCCGTTCCGGCCCCGGTCTCAGATCTTCCGGCGCAGCTCGGCCGGGTCGGTGACCGGCGCGTCACAGGTGAAGTGACGGCACACGTACGCGGCGGGCGCACCGGCCACCAGCGGGCGGTCCCTCAGCAGCGGGAACTCCTCGCTGTCGGGGGTGCCGAAGGCGAGCACCGCGCCCGGGGCGGTCGCCAGGAGCGCGGTACGGCGCAGCTCGCGGAAGGCCTCGTCGCCGGGGGCGCCCACGACGGCGATCTCCCGGGGCCCGTCGAGGAGGGCCTCGGAGACGGCCAGGCCCCAGCCGATGAAGCGGGGCGCGCGGGGGCCGAGGGCCTTGACGACGCCGAGGGCGCCTTCGGCGGCGGCGCGATGGGCCTCCGAGCCGGTCTGGGCGGCGTACGAGAGCAGCGCTCCGGCGGCGGCGGTCCAGCCGGACGGGGTCGCGTTGTCCGTGGGGTCCTGCGGGCGGCGGATCAGAGCCTCGGCGTCGTGGGCCGTGTCGTACAGGGCGCCGCCCTCGGCGGTGAAGCGGTCGAGGACCAGGTCCAGGAGGAAGCCGGCGAACTCCAGCCAGGCGCCCTCGCCGGTGACGGCGGCGAGGGCGAGGAAGCCTTCGGCGACGTCGGCGTAGTCCTCGAGGACGCCCGCGTTGGTGCCGGCCCGGCCGTCCTTGGACGTACGGGTGAGGCGGGCGGACTCGTCCATGTGGACCCGTACCAGCAGGTCGGCGGCCTCCGTGGCGCGCTCGACGAGGTCGGGGCGGTCGAAGAGGGCGCCCGTCTCGGCCAGGGCGGCGATCGCCAGGCCGTTCCAGGCGGCGACGACCTTGTCGTCACGGCCGGGGCGCTCGCGCTCCTCGCGGGCGGCGAGGAGGCGGGCCGCGATCGAGGCGATCCGGTCGGCGTCGGCCGGGCCGGTCCCCTCCGGGAGCTGGAGCACGGAGCTGCCGTGCTCGAAGGTGCCGTCCTCGGTGACGCCGTAGTGGGCGGCGGCGAGGGCGGCGTCCTCCGCTCCGAGGACCTCGGTGAGCTGCTCCGGGGTCCACACGTAGAAGGCGCCCTCGACGTGCCTGCCCGTGCCGTCGTCGCTGTCCGCGTCGAGCGCGGAGGCGAAACCGCCCTCGGGGGTGCGGAGTTCGCGGACCAGGAAGTCGGCGGTCTCCAGGGCGACCCGGCGGGCCAGGTCGCTGCCGGTCGACTTCCACAGGTGCGCGTACACCCGGCAGAGCAGGGCGTTGTCGTACAGCATCTTCTCGAAGTGCGGCACGACCCAGGCGCGGTCGACGGCGTAGCGGGCGAAGCCGCCGCCGAGCTGGTCGTAGATACCGCCGCGGGCCATCGCCTCGCAGGTGTCGGCGGCCATCTGGAGGGCGCCCTCGGAGCCCGTACGGGCGTGGTGGCGGAGCAGGAACTCCAGTGCCATCGACGGCGGGAACTTGGGGGCGCCGCCGAAGCCGCCGCGCTTGGCGTCGTACTCGCGGACGAGGCCGAGGAGGGCCTGCGCGAGCTCCTCCTCACCGGGGACTCCGTCGCCGCCGTAGGCGAGGGAGCGGCCCGCGAGGTCCTTGACGATCCGCTCGGCGACCTCGCCGACCTCTTCGCGGCGGTCGGCCCAGGCGCCCCGGACGCCTTCGAGGACCTCCGGGAAGGAGGGCATGCCGTGGCGGGGCTCCGGCGGGAAGTACGTACCGAAGTAGAAGGGGGCGGCGTCCGGGGTGAGGAAGACGGTCATCGGCCAGCCGCCCTGACCGGTGGCGGCCTGGACGGCCTCCATGTAGACGGCGTCGACGTCGGGGCGCTCCTCGCGGTCGACCTTGACGGCCACGAAGTTCTCGTTGACCAGGGCCGCGGTGACCTCGTCCTCGAAGGACTCGTGCGCCATGACGTGGCACCAGTGGCACGCGGAGTAACCAACTGACAGCAGAACGGGCACATCGCGCCGTTTCGCTTCCTCGAACGCCTCGGGCCCCCACGGCCACCAGTCGACCGGATTGTCAGCGTGCTGAAGCAGATAAGGCGAGGTCGTACCAGCCAACCGGTTCATACGCCCCAGCCTCTCACGGCGCCTGGCGCGACCGACGAAACCTTCACGAGATCTGGGCTGGGCGCGGCAGCGCCGGACCTGCCGAGGCTCCTCGACGGAGGTACACCATGACCGCCGAGAGGGTGACGCCCGCGTGGATGCATTCGCAGATCAGCGCGGAACAGTACGACTCCTGGTCCGAGGAGCAGTGCGCCGGCATCGAGATCGTGGACAGGATGGTCGTCGTGAGCCCGAGCGCCTCGAAGACGAATTCACCGCGCTCGCAGCCTTCCTGCTCGCCCAGCCGTGATCAGTTTTGCTGCGAAAGACCCAGTTCGAACAGATCACTGTAGAGGCGGTTCAGCGCGTACGCGCCCAGGCCGAGGCCCTGGTCGATTCGGCGTCGTCCGGCCGGGTTTCGGTAGTGGGGTTCCAGCAGCAGGAAGAAGTCCTCTGCGTGTTGTTCGTCGATTTCGGAGTGGAGGCCGTAGTGCATCAGGTCGGCTTGAGCGACCCAACCGCGGTTCACAGCCGCGTTGCCCGTGATGGCCGATACCGAGGCGAATGCGTACTCGATCGCACCCATGCAGCCAATTCCTACCTGCGGGTCCTCCAACGTACACACCGCACTGAGAACGCTGTTGTACGCGTGGACGGCCGGCATCATCTTCAGGCCGTTCAGCCGTACGGTGTCGCTGCCGATGCTGGCCAGAAATCCGCGGAAGGTCTCGTGATGGAATTCCTGAGGGCGGAATCCGCCGTGCTCTTCCACGACATTGCCCAGGATGCCGATGCGATCCGCGGGGTGCTCGATCCGGGACACCAGCGCAGCCATCGGGCGGGCGAAGTAGGTGACGGCGAAACCTAGTTGCTCCTGGCTTGTGCGGAAGTTCTCCAACGACATGCTTCCGTCTACCAGCGTTCGGAAGTACGGATTGTTCAGGACGCCGGTCTCGGCCACGATGCGCTTGGCGTGCGCTGTCACCAGCGGGGCCTTGGTTGTCCGCAGATGGGTGGTCACGGTCGTTTCTCCTGGCGTGTTGTTCCTGAGCGCGGCTCGATGCGGGACCGGCGGAGCCCCTCTGATCGCCGGTGCCGAATGGAATCAGCACCCGACGGCGAGGGGCTCTGGACGAGAGGACGCTGTCCGGTTCTGTCGGCTCAGGAACGCAGGGGTCCCAGGAGGCGGTGACCTCGGTCGTTCGGATCAGTACTGCTGTGGAACACGCGAATGGCTGCTCTCAGCTCGTCAGTTGAGATGGAGCCGGAGTTGTCGGTGTCGATGTCGGCGAACGACACGTCGATGTCTTCGTCGCTCAGCGCGAAAGAGGACTGAAACAGGCGCTTGAACTCGGACTTGTCGAGTTCGCCGTCTCCGTCGACGTCGGCGGTGGCCACGAAGACCTTGGCGGACGGCGTGACAATCCGCGCGTAGTCATCCGGCTTGTCCCCCAGGCTGACGAACCCGGCCAGGAATTCGTCGCGTGATACGACGCCGTCCCCGTCCGTGTCCATAGGGACAAACAATCTCTTCCAGTACTCCAGAAGGGATTTCTGCAGCGCGCTGGCGGGGGCGGTTCCTGGCGTGAGGTTGAATTCCCGCGTCGTGCGGCCCACCCAGGCGTACACGTCGGTTTCGCCGACCCACCCGTCGCGCTCGTGATGGAACACGTCGTAGTAATGCTGGGCCTTGCTGTGGATAATGGATTCTTCCGGCACGCGAAGACCTCGAATTTTATTGTTCGGTGGGTGAATCGAATACCCGCCGCGACCTGGTCGACGGGCAATGACTCGTGAGCTCAGGGTGGCAGCGTTTCCCTTCCCGGGCGCCGGCACCAAAGCTTCACCACTCATTCGAGTGAATAATTCGACCTGGAGAACACCTCAAGGGCGACGAGGCCATGCAGGTCTCCCCACGCGATCAGCAGGAGCGCGGGTGAGAGTGCGGGGGTGTCGACTGCGGCGCGTTGCGCCGAGGTGAACTCCTCGAACATCTCGCGCTCGAAGATCACACTCATCCGGCGCGACGCCTGGGTGGTCGGGCCTTCGACGGGTGCCGCGTAGTCCCGTAGCGGCGTTCCGCAGAGGAGCTGGAAGTGCTCGGGATGGGAGATGGACGACGGCACCCTGCTGGATGCTCCGCGACAGACGCTGCTGGACACGGTGGCGGGGCAGTCGTCCTCCAGCGGCTCAGCGGCGGACGGCTCCGCCGAGCGGCACGCCCGTTTGCCGGTGGGTGACGACCGGAGGCGGTCGTCCCTGACCCGTGGGTCCCTGGGCCCGGACCGGCCGGAGGCGGGGTCGCCCGGAGGCTCTGTCGCCCGGGCACGCGTCCGCCCCCCGTCCCGTACCACCGGGGTACGGGACGAGGGGCGTCGTGGCTACTTCCCCGCGGCGGCCGGGGCGGCCGGCGTGTCCGTGCCGGGTGCCGTCGGGTCCGGGGCCTCCTCGAAGGAGACCTTGCCCATGTGGCGGTTCATCGACTTCATCAGCAGCCAGACCGCGACGGCCAGGACGGCGAAGACGACGAACCCGAGGACGCCGGGGGTCACCTTGTTCTTGTCCAGCTCTTCGGCGGCGAAGGGGACGAGCTGGGTCAGTGCCAGATGTGCGCTCATCTATGCATTGTCGCGGATGCCCGCGAAGAGATCTTCCTCGGGGAGGGAGGTGGGCACCAGCGCCTTGCTGAGCTCGTACTCCTCCGTCGGCCAGACCTCCTTCTGGAGGTCCATCGGCACCCGGAACCAGCCGCCGTCGGGGTCGATCTGGGTGCGGTGGGCGATCAGGGCCTTGTCGCGGATCTCGAAGAAGTCCGCGCAGGGGACGAAGGTCGTGAGGGTCCGCTCCGTGCGCTCGAACTCCTTCCAGCGCTCCAGCCACTCGCCGTACGGGGACTCCAGGCCGCGGGCGAGGAGCGCCTCGTGCAGGGCGGTGGTGCGGGCGCGGTTGAAGCCCTGGTTGTAGTAGAGCTTCAGGGGCTGCCAGACCGGTCCGAACTCGGGCTCCGGGTACTTCTCGGCGTCGGTCGCGCCGTCGAAGGCCGCCATCGTGATCTTGTGGGTCATGATGTGGTCGGGGTGCGGGTAGCCGCCGTTCTCGTCGTAGGTCGTGATGACCTGCGGACGGAAGGAACGGATCTCGCGGACCAGGGTCCCGGCCGCCGTGTCGACGTCCGCCAGGGCGAAACAGCCTTCGGGGAGCGGGGGCAGCGGGTCGCCCTCGGGCAGACCCGAGTCGACGAATCCCAGCCAGTGCTGGGAGACGCCGAGGATCTCGCGGGCCTCGTCCATCTCCTTGCGGCGCACCTCGTGGATGTTCGCCTCGATGTAGGGGTCGCCCTGAAGCTGGGGGTTCAGGACCGAGCCGCGCTCGCCGCCCGTGCACGTCACGACCATGACGTCCACCCCCTCGGACACGTACTTGGCCATCGTGGCCGCACCCTTGCTCGACTCGTCGTCGGGGTGGGCGTGAACGGCCATCAGTCGCAGCTGCTCAGTCAAGACTCGATCCTCAGTGATTCGACTCGGAGGGTGGTCTCTATAGTGACGGAATCGGGGGGGTGAAAATTCCGCCACCCCCGGCTTCGAGAGGATCGATCATGAGCGCGGTGCGAGAGCAGCTGCCCGAGGGGCGCTACGGGCGCTCGGCGGACGAGGCGGCGGACCGCAAGCTCAAGATCACCGGCGCGGTGCTCGGGGTGCTCTTCCTCGGCATGATGGGCTGGTTCGGCTGGCACTACGTCGTCGACAACAAGATCAGCGCCGAGATGATCAAGTTCGACGTGGTGAGCGCCACCGAGGTCCAGGTGCACCTGGAGATCCGCAAGGACGAGGGCGTCAAGGGTGTCTGCACCCTGCGCTCGCGCTCCGAGGACGGCGCCGAGGTGGCCCGCAAGGACGTCCGGGTCGACGACCCCGGCACCCGGGTCGACCGCGTCTTCTCGCTCCGTACGACCGCCCGCGCGACCAGCGCCGAGCTGATCGGGTGTACGGCCCGGTAGCGGTGGGTAGGGACGTGGTGTCGAGTCCCGGCGGGTCACCACGGTGACCTGGGATGACGCCATCCTGATGGTTTATGTCCTCCCGCTTTTCGCCACTCATTGTTAGGCTCGTGGTTTCGCCCACCCGGGACGCACAGCTTTCCCGTGTAGGGCGATGCTTTGTATTCCCAGTACCTACGAGGAGCACCCGTGACCCAGACCAGCGACAACGTCACCTGGCTCACCCAGGAGGCGTACAACAAGCTCAAGGACGAGCTTGAGTACCTGTCTGGTCCCGCGCGTACCGAGATCACCGTCAAGATCGCCGCGGCACGCGAAGAGGGCGACCTGCGCGAGAACGGCGGGTACCACGCGGCCAAGGAGGAGCAGGGCAAGCAGGAGCTGCGGATCCGCCAGCTCACCCAGCTGCTCCAGCACGCCAAGGTCGGCGAGGCGCCGGCGGACGACGGCATCGTCGAGCCGGGCATGGTCGTCACGATCGCTTTCGACGGCGACGAGAACGACACGATGACCTTCCTGCTCGCCTCCCGCGAGTACGCGAGCGGTGACATCGAGACCTACTCGCCGCAGTCGCCGCTCGGCGTCGGCGTCAACGGCAAGAAGGCCGGCGACGACGCCCAGTACGAGCTGCCGAACGGCAAGAAGGCCACGGTGAAGATCCTCAGCGCGAAGCCGTACACCGGCTGAGGCACCTGTTCCGAGTGAAGGGCCGGACCCCATGGGGGTCCGGCCCTTCATGTCGTACACGCGTGTCATGATGCGGCCTGACATCGCGTCACAAGGGGGATGGGCTCAGTGCTGGAACCGCTGCGCGAGGGGGCGCCACGCTGGATCGGACCGTACGAGGTGCTCGCCCGGCTCGGGGCGGGCGGCATGGGCGAGGTGTACCTCGGGCGGGGTGACGGCGGCGCTGAGGGCCTCGCGCCGGAATCGGGCCCGGCCGGAGGGGCCGCCGCCGGCGGGACCTTCGTCGCCGTGAAGACCGTGCGGCGGGACGTCGCCGGTGATCCCGCTTTCCGGGACCGGTTCCGGCGTGAGATCCGGGTCGCCGCGCTCGTCGACAGCCGCTACGCCGCCGCGCCCGTCGGCGGCGACGCCGACGCCGAGGTGCCCTGGCTGGCCACCGCGTACGTCCCCGGGCCCAGCCTCTCGCAGGCCGTACGGCGCGGCGGCGCGCTGCCCGTCGCCACCGTCCGCGCGCTCGGCGCCGACGTGGCCCGCGCCCTCGCCGACCTGCACCGGGCCGGGGTCCTGCACCGCGACCTCAAGCCCGGCAACGTCATGCTCTCCGTCGAAGGCCCCCGGCTGATCGACTTCGGCATCGCCCGCAGCAACACCGCCACCACCATGACCGCGACCGGGGTGATGGTCGGCACGCCCTCCTTCATGTCCCCCGAGCACGTGGCCGGGGCCCGGCGGGTGACCGCCGCCTCCGACGTCTTCTGCCTCGGCTCCCTCCTCTGTTACGCGGCGACCGGCGAGGACCCCTTCGGCGACGGGCCGCTCGCCGCCGTCCTCTACCGGGTCTCGCAGGCCGAGGCCGACCTGAGCCGGGTCCCGGAGGAACTGCGGGCGACCGTCGCCGCCTGTCTGGCCGTCGACCCGGCGGACCGCCCCGCCCCGGAGGCGCTCGCGGAACTCCTCGGCGGCGGGGCGCCGAAGGTCTTCCCGTGGCCGGAGGCGGTACGGGACCACATCGGCGCGTACGGGACGGAGCTGGCCCAGCTGGTGGCCTCGGGCGGCCCGCTCGTCGAGGTCGCTCCGGCGGTCGGTCCCCGGGGGCCCGTGGTGAACCCGGCGGTCCCCGGGCCGCACTCCGTACCGACGCAGGCACCGCTCTCGCCGCCCGCACCGCCCGCCGCTCCCCCGCGCGGGCGGCGGGGGCGGCTGGTCGCGGCCGTCGTGGCCCTGGCGGTGGTGGCCGGTGGAGTCGGCGCGTACCTCCTGTGGCCGGAGGGCGGGACGGGCGAGTCCCCGTCCCCCGCGAAGGCCGCGCCGCCCGCCGCCCCGCGCGTCCCGGGCGTCGACGACCGGGGACTCGCCGACGCCTCCGGGGTCGTCCCGCAGAACGCCGCCCAGCGGCCGGCCGGCTGGAAGCCCTGGCAGGGGAAGCTGAGCGCGCCGGCCCTCGGCTGTTCGGCCGGCGACCAGGTGCTGGTCTGCCGGACGACCGACGGACGGTTCGAGGCACTGGACCCGGCGAGCGGGAAGAAGCTGTGGGAGGTGGCCCTCCCCCCGGACACGCCCGGCGACACCTACATCAGCCCGACCGGTTACCCCTTCGTCGCCGGGGGCGCCACCCGGCCCACCGTCCACGACGGCGCCGTCGTCCTCGTCTCCGGCTTCGAGCTCCAGGTCCGTGACGCCCGCACGGGCGCGGTGCGCTGGAAGAAGCCCGCGCGCGGCCCCCAACTGCTCTGGGACAGCCGCCCCGTGGTCGCCGACGGCACCGTCTTCGCCGCGACCGAGGTGGCCTCGGACGTCAGCTCGGACCGGGTCGCGCTCACCGCCTTCTCGCTCGCCGACGGACGGGTCCTCTGGTCGAAGGCGCTCACCAACGCCGAGATCAGCTCGGCCGAACGGCAGGCCTACGAGCCGGTGGCCTACGCGAAGGGCATCGTCTACGCCCACAGCCAGGGCGGACTCGTCGCCTACGACGGGAAGAAGGGGACCCAGCTCGGGCAGGCCGACCCGGACGCCCGCGCGTGCCAGGAGCTGAAGGTGCTCGGCGCCTCGGCGTACTGCGCGGGCGCCGGATACGGCACCGCCAAGGACACCACCCTGCATCTGCTCGACGCCCGCACCCTCGCCTCGAAGGCCTCGCTGCCCGCTCCGCTCGGCGGGACCGCCCCCACGGCGGTCGGCCCGCGCACGCTCGTGAGCTGGGACAAGGGCCTGCACGTCCTCGATCCGCGCAGCGGCGCGGAGCTCGCCTCCTTCCCGGTCGGGAAGACCCCGGCCGGGCTCGCGCAGAGCTGGTCGTCGCCGCTGCTCGCCGGTGACCGGGTCGTGTACGCCGACTTCTCCGCGCTCTACACCGTGCGGCTCGGCGCCGACGGGAAGCCGGGCCGGCTGGAGGTCACACCGGTCCCGGGGGCGCCCCGGCCGCGCGTACCGGAGGAGGACTTCGACCTCTCCACGGGCACCACGATCGACAAGCAGGTCCGGCCGCCGGAGGTGCTGCCGGTCGGCGGGATCGCGTACATCGTCTACGACAAGGGGGCCGTGGCCTCCGTGGAACTCCCCAAGTAACCGCCCGGAAGGACCTGTTCGGTGCTGGAAGCTCTGCCCCCGGGGCAGCCCCCGACGCTCGTCGGCCCCTACCGGCTGCTCGCCCGGCTCGGCGCCGGCGGCATGGGCGAGGTGCACCTCGCCTGCCGGGCGGACACGCCGACGGCCGATCCGTACCGGATGGTCGCGGTGAAGACCGTACGGAGCGACCTGGAGGTCGACGGGGACTTCCGGACCCGGTTCCGGCGGGAGATCACGGCGGCGCGGACCGTGGACGGGCCGGGGGTGGCGCGGCTCGTGGACGCCGACGCGGACGCGCCCTCGCCATGGCTGGCGACCGAGTACGTGCCCGGTCCCTCGCTCGCGGAGGCGGTCGTACGGGCGGGGGCGCTGCCCGTCCCCGCCGTACGGGCCCTGGGGGCCGCCCTCGCCACCGCCCTGGCGGGGGTGCACGCGGTGAAGGTGCTGCACCGGGACCTCAAGCCGGCGAACGTCCTGCTCGGCCCGGCCGGGCCCCGGCTGATCGACTTCGGCATCGCGCAGGCCTTCGAGGCGACGGCCCTGACCTCGACCGGTCTGGTGGTGGGCTCCCCCGGCTTCATGTCGCCCGAGCACCTGGAGGGCAGCCGGGCGGTGGTGCCCGCCTCGGACGTGTTCTGTCTGGGCGCGGTCCTCGCGTTCGCGGCGAGCGGCCGGGGGCCCTTCCACGACGACGAGATGGCGGCGGTGGTCTACCGGATCATCCGGGCCGACGCCGACCTGGACGGGGTGCCGGAGGAGATACGGGCCGTCGTCGAGCACTGTCTGCGGCTCGACCCGGCCGGGCGGCCGACGGCGGCGGAGGTCGCGGCGCTGCTCGGTGACGGTGGCGATGATGGCGGTGGTGACGGTGGGGCCGCCGCGGAGGTCTTCCCCTGGCCCGGTGGCGTGCTTTCGCTGTGCGCCTCCTACGGGGAGGCGGCGCGCGAGGCCGGGGAGGCGGCGGCCTCCGGCGCGGGCGTCGCGGACCTGCCGACGCTCGGCCCGGTGGTGCCGTACTCCCCCACCGCGATGACCGGCCGGCCGGTGGTCCCGGCCGCCCCCGGCGAGCGCCGCCGCCCCTGGGGGGCGGTCGTGGCGGGCGCGGTGGCGGTGGCCGTCCTGGCGACGGCGGGCGTGGTGCTGCTGAACCGGACGGACGGGACGGGGGGCGCGTCGACCGGCGGGGCCGCCGGGCCGAGCGCGAGCGGCAGCCCCGGCGCGAGCGGCACCGGGGCTCCGGCGCCCGTCGCGCTGGACCGGGTCGTCCTGCCGTACGGCGGCCCGGGGCACACCGGCGACTTCAGCGGGTCCGCGACCGGCCGCTCGTCCCGGCCGGCCGACTGGGCGCCCTGGACGGCCGAGGTCGAGCCGGGCGTCAGCGCCTGCGCGCTCTCCCCGAAGGTCCTTGTCTGCCCCGGTAACGGCGGCGCGGTCACCGCCCTCGGCGCGGCGGACGGCAAGCAGCTGTGGAAGGTCCCCGGGCGCGGCGAGGGGCTGCGCAGCGGGCCGCAGTACCCGGCGGTCGTCGGCGACACCGCGTATGTGACGGGTCCGGACGGGGTCGTCGCGTACGGGCTCCGGGACGGCCGGGAGCTGGGCGGGATCCCGGGGCCCGGGGACGAGTGGGCCGTGAAGGGCACGGACCTCCTGGACGGGGTCCTCTACTCCACGTACGTCAACCAGCGCGACGAACGGACCGGGCTCGTCACCGCCGTCCGCCTCGACCGCCGGGAGGAGCTGTGGCGCTCCCCGCTGGACGGTCTTCCGGAGCAGCCGGTCGCGGCGGGCGGCCGGGTGCTGGTCACGGTGGGACACCTCCCGCTGTCGCTGGACGCCCGGACCGGGAAGGCCGTGGCGCGCGGCACGGAGGACTGCGGCGGCCTCACCGTCCACGAGAAGAGCGGCAGCGTGCTCTGCTCCGGACGGCAGGACGGCACGATCGGCGTGCTCGACGCCGGGACGCTCCGGCTGCGGCGCACCCTGGGCGGTACGGTCTCGGCCGAACCGGCGGTGAACGCCGACGGTCTCGTCGCCGTCGTCGACGGGGACACCGAGGTCGTCGCGTACGACCTGGGGAGCGGCCGGGAGCGGTGGCGGCGGCAGACGAGGGCCGGGGACCGCGTCTATCTGGTGGGCGACCGGGTGGTGACCACGGGCCGGGACACGGTGGAGTCCCATCCGGTCTCCGGCTCCGGCGACTCGCAGGACTACCGGATCAATCTGCCCGACGACTTCGATCAGGAGGTGTCCGGGAACATGCTGGCCGCCGGAGGGGTGGTCTACCTCTCCCTCCCCGACGGCCTGGTGTCCTCCGCGTACCTGCCGTGATCGTTCCGGCCGTTCTCCGGGTGGCCGCCGCGGCCGGCCGTCATCCCGCCGCGTTGCGGTACTTGCGGACGGACAGGGTGCGGAAGACGGCGACGATCAGGATCGAGTAGATCAGCGACGCCCACACCGGGTTCTGCATGGGCCAGGCGTCGGAGGGTGACAGGCCCGGGTCGCCGAAGAGTTTTCGGCACGCCTGCACGGTCGCGCTGAACGGGTTCCACTCCGCGATGGGCTGGAGCCAGCCGGGCAGGTTGCTGGAGTCCACGAACGCGTTCGAGATGAAGGTGACCGGGAAGAGCCAGATCAGTCCGCCCGAGGTCGCCGCCTCCGGGGTGCGGACCGAGAGGCCGATCAGGGCGCCGATCCAGGTGAAGGCGTAGCCGAGGAGCAGCAGCAGGGCGAACCCGGCGAGGATCTTCGCGAAGTTGGTCGGTGCCGCGTACCCGGGGCGCCAGCCGATGATCAGCCCGACGATCGCGAGGACCAGCAGGGTCAGCGCGGTCTGGACGAGGTCGGCCAGGGTGCGGCCGGTGAGGACCGCGCCCCGGGCCATGGGCAGCGACCGGAAGCGGTCGATGAGGCCCTTGTGCATGTCGTCGGCGATGCCCGCGCCCGCGCCGGCCGTGGCGAAGGTGACCGTCTGGGCGAAGATGCCCGCCATCAGGAAGTTCTTGTAGACGTCCGGGTCGGTGCTGCCGCCGATCTGCATGGAGCCGCCGAAGACGTACGTGAAGAGGATCACGAACATCACCGGCTGGATCAGCCCGAAGAGGATCATCTCGGGGATCCGGGTCATGCGGATCAGGTTCCGCTTGGCGATGACCAGGGAGTCGCTGGTGTTGCTCACGCCGCCGTCTCCTTCTCCTCCGCGCGCTTACGGCCCCGGCCGTCCGGCCCCGCCGGGCCGCCGCCGTCGCCGTTCTCCTCGGCCAGCTCGGCCGCGTGGCCGGTGAGGGAGATGAACACGTCGTCGAGGGTCGGGCGGCGCAGTCCGATGTCGTCGATCTCGACGCCGAGGCCGTCCAGGTCCCGGATGACCTCGGCGAGCAGCTTGGCGCCGCCGGCGACGGGGACGGTGAGCCTGCGGGTGTGCTCCTCCACGGAGACCTCGCCGTGGCCGATGCCCGCGATGCCGTAGCGGGCGAGGACGTCCTTGGCGTCGGGGATCATCCCCGGCTCCTGGACGACGACCTCGACGCGCTCGCCGCCCGTCTGGGCCTTGAGCTGGTCGGAGGTGCCGCGCGCGATGACCTTGCCGTGGTCGACGACGCAGATGTCGTGGGCGAGGTGGTCGGCCTCCTCCAGGTACTGGGTGGTGAGGAGCAGCGTCGTACCGCCCGCGACGAGTTCCTTCATGACCTCCCACAGGGCCTGCCTGTTCCGGGGGTCGAGGCCGGTGGTCGGTTCGTCCATGAACATGACCGGCGGGGAGACGACCAGGGCGGCCGCGAGGTCCAGCCGCCGGCGCATGCCGCCCGAGTACGTCTTCGCCGGGCGGTCGGCGGCGTCGGCGAGGCCGAAGCGGTCGAGCAGTTCGCCGGCCCGCTCCTTCGCCGCCTTCGCCTTCATCTGGTAGAGCCGGGCGACCATCTGGAGGTTCTCGCGGCCGGTGAGGTACTCGTCGACGGCCGCGAACTGGCCGGAGAGCCCGATCGCGCGGCGCACCCGGTCGGGGTGTTCGAGCACGTCGATCCCGGCGACGAGGGCCCGGCCGCTGTCCGGCAGGAGGAGGGTCGTCAGGACCCGCACGGCGGTGGTCTTCCCGGCGCCGTTCGGACCGAGCAGGCCCAGGACGGTGCCCTCGGGTACGTCGAGGTCCACTCCGTCCAGGGCTCGTACGTCGCCGAAGGTCTTCACCAGCCCCTCGGCGTAGATCGCGCCTGGCATGTCGATTCCCCCAGGGAGATTCGGGCGTTTTCCACCGATCGTAGGCATATCGAACGGCTTCCGCACAGTGGATTTGTGATCCACGCCACATGATCATGGTGGTGGCGGGGGCGGCGCGGGACGCCGTTGGCGGGCTGTTGGAGGGCTGTTGGATCAGCGGGGGAAGCTGGGGTCCTGACACGGAGTACGACGGAATCGGGGGAACCGTAGATGACGGTCGGAACGCACCGCACGAGTGACACCGGCTGCATGGGAATCAACGGCCGGACGGACGGGACGGAGGCCATGACGGAGGGACGGACGCGGGGTGCGGAGGAGAGATCCGGCGGGTGCGCCGGCTGCGAGGGCTGCGAGGCGACGCCGTGGGCGGAGCTCGCCGCCGAGATGCGCCGGATCAAGAGCACCGCGGAGCTGAGCTACGGGCAGCTCGCGCAGCGCACCCACTACAGCCGCTCCTCCTGGGAGCGGTTCCTGAACCAGAAGCAGCTGCCGACCCGGATCGCGGTCGAGCAGTTCGCGGCGGCCTCGGGGCAGGACCCCCGGCCGCTGCTGATCCGCCTGGAACGCTCCCTCGCCCATGAGACGGCCGCGCGCACGGGGGTCGCGCGGACGGAGGCGCCGCTGGTCGGCGCGGCGGCGGGCACGCGCTCGGGCGGGGGGCCGGGAGGCGACCGGCCCGAGCACGTCCCGCCGCTCCAGCCCCTCGGCCTGGTCGTGGTGGGGGCGCTGGTCGGCGGGCTGGCGACGCTGCTCGCACGCGCGAACAGGGCGCGTCGGCTGGGGTGAGGGGGGCGGGGGCCGGGTCTCCGGGGGCGCCTGGCGGGTCTCCGGGGGCCACGGGGGACGCCCGGCGGGATTCCGGGGCCACGGAGCGCGGGTCCTGTCGGGTTTCCGGGTCTACGGGGGACGCCCGGCGGGATTCCGGGCCACGGGGCGAGTCCTGTCGGGATTCCGGGGCTACGGGGGTGCCCTGCGGGATTTCCCGCGGGCGCCCCTCAGTCCAGGATCTTGTAGCCCGCGTCCCGCAGCGCCTCCTCCACCTCCCGGCAGTGCTCCGGGCCCTTCGTCTCCAGGTGCAGTTCGACCTCCGCCTCCGTCAGGCCGAGCCGGGGATCGGTCCGCACATGGCTCACGTCCAGGACGTTCGCGTCGACGACGGTGAGCACCGTGAGCAGCATCGCGAGGGCCCCCGGCCGGTCCGTCACCCGCAGCCGCAGGCTCAGATAGCGGCCCGCGGCGGACATGCCGTGCCGCAGGATGCGCTGGAGCAGCAGCGGGTCGACGTTTCCGCCGGAGAGGACCGCCACCACCGGCCCCCGGAAGGCCTTGGGGTCGCCGAGGATGGCCGCCACCGGGCTGGCGCCCGCCGGTTCGACGACGAGCTTGGCCCGTTCGAGGCAGAGCAGCAGCGCGGAGGAGAGCTGGTCCTCGGTGACCGTACGGACCTCGTCGACGTACTCCCGGACCAACGCGAACGGCACGTCGCCCGGCCGCCCCACCTTGATGCCGTCCGCCATCGTCACCGGCGACTCGACCACCACCGGGTGCCCGGCGGCCAGCGAGGGCGGGTAGGCCGCCGCGCCCTCCGCCTGCACCCCGACCACCCGCACGTCCGGGCGCACCGACTTCACCGCGAGGCCGATGCCGGCCGCGAGCCCGCCCCCGCCGACGCCCACGAGGATCGTCCGGACCTCCGGGCACTGCTCCAGGATCTCCAGTCCCACCGTGCCCTGCCCCACGATGACGTCGGGGTGGTCGAAGGGGTGGATGAAGACGGCGCCGGTCTCCCGCGCGTACTGCTCCGCCGCCGCGAGCGTCTCGTCCACGACATGGCCGTGCATCCGGACCTCGGCGCCGTACTCCCGGGTCGCCGCGACCTTCGGGAGCGGGGCGCCGACCGGCATGAAGACGGTGGCGTGCACCCCGAGCAGCTTCGAGGCGAGCGCGACGCCCTGCGCGTGGTTGCCGGCCGAGGCGGCGACGACGCCCGCCGCCCGCTCCTCGGGCCGCAGGCCGGCGATCCGGACGTACGCCCCGCGCAGTTTGAAGGAACCGGTCCGCTGGAGGTTCTCGCACTTGAGCTGTACGGGCGCCCCCACCAGCGAGGACAGATGGCGGCTGCCCTCCATGGCCGTCACCCGGGCCACCCCGGACAGCATCTTCTGCGCCCCCCGCACGTCATCGAGCATCAGGCGGTGCAAGGGGTCTGGCCCACGGAAGCTCATGACAGCAAGTCTCGCAGCTCACGGCCCTGATGGCCGCCCGGCGGGCGGGGGCCGCGGCGGGTTTGCGCAGCCCCGGTACGGACCTCCCCGGGGCCGCGTACTCTGTCCCCCACCAACCGGCCCCCGCACGAGAGAGACCCACAGCCATGCCCACATCTCAGGACATGACGACTGCGCTCGACCCCGGTCTCCTCGATGCCCTCCAGCACCAGGTGGCCGTCTTCGCCCGGCGGGCCGAGCAGACCCGCCTCGGCGGGACCGGCCAGCTCCGCAACTCGATGGACCGCGCCGCCTATCTCCTCCTCAACCGGCTCGACCAGGAAGGCCCGATGGGCGTCAAGGCGCTCGCGGCGGGGATGGGAATCGACTCGTCGACCGTCACCCGGCAGGTCGCCCCGCTCGTCGACACCGGCCTGGTGAAGCGGACTTCGCACCCGGAGGACGGGCGGGCGGTCGTCCTCCAGCTGTCGCAGCGCGGTCTCGCACGGCTCGAGGAGGTGCGCTCCTCGCGCCGCCAACTGATGGTGGAGGTCACCGAGGGCTGGACGCCGGACGAGCGGGAGTCGTTCTGCACGCTGCTCACACGCTTCAACACCGCACTGTCCGCGAGGCAGTCGGGTCAGGCGGCGGGAACGGGGAGCGGATCGGCCGCGGGGTCCGTGCCCGGCGCCGACGCCGGGAAGGTCTCCGGGAGCGAGTCCGCGCCGACCTCTTGACCCCGCCCTCGCGCTGCCCTCAGATGAGGAGGTGCGAGAGCGTCGGAGCAGCGCCAGAGAGGCCGAACGCGCCTACCGCACCCGGGAGTTCGACTCGTTCGTGGCCGGGGCGGCGGGTCGGCTGCTGCACGCCGCGACCCTGCTGACCGCCGAGACCCGCTCCCACAACCCGTATGCCCAGGCCCTGTTGACGGCCTCGCTGGCGCATACCTACGCGGTGTGGGGCCGGTTGCGCGGCGAGGACCCGTACGAGCTGACACGGTCCGATCTCGCCGCCCGTTTCGCGCGCACCGCGTGGCGGCACCACGGCGGCCGGGGCGTGCTCGCCGCGCTGCACCCGAGGGAACGGCTCGTCGTCGTCCTCCGGCTGTACGAGGGGGTCGCCGAGGAGCAGCTCGCGGCACTGCTCGGGCTGCCCGAGGCCCGCGTGCGCGCCGTCTGCGCCCGCGCGGTCGCCGCGCTCGGGGCGGCGGCCCGGCGGGAAGCCGCCCGGCCGGTGCCGGTACGGCGGGAGCCTGCCGCGTGAGCCGGTACGAGGACCGGGAGGACGCCGTCCGGCGGCTCCTCGACACCCCGCACCCGCCGGTGCCGGGCGGCCTCGGGCGCCGGGCGGCCGAGCGGGGGTCCCGGCGGCTGCGGCTGGCCGGGAAGGCGCGCCGGGCGCTGTGGGCCCTGGGGGTGCTCGCCGTGTTCGCGTTCGTGGTGTGGGCGTCGGCGGTCCGGCCGTGGGAGGTCCCGCCCGCGGCGACGACTCCGCCGCTCGAAGGCTGGTGAGCACGGGCTTAACCTGGGAGGAGCAGAGGGTCAGGAGGTCGACATGACCAGGAAAGCAACCGACTGCCGCGACACCCCCAGCGTGTCGAACTGCTCGCTCTACATCTCGGGCGAGGAGGAGGAAGTGATCCGGGCGGCCGCCGAGCACATGGTCTCCGTCCATGAGCACCAGGACAGCCCCGCGATGCGGGAGGAGATCCGCGCCAGCCTGAAGGAACCGGTGGCGGGCTCCTGACGGGTGCGGGACGCACCTTCGCGAGGCGGCGCCGTACGCCCCGGACGCCGGACGCCCCGGTGGGGACGCCCGGCGGTCACCGTGGGGACTAGCCCAGCGCCTGGCGCAGGTCCGCGAGCAGGTCGTCGACGTTCTCGATGCCCACCGAGAGGCGGACGAGGTCGGCGGGGACCTCCAGGGCGGAGCCCGCGACGCTCGCGTGGGTCATCCGGCCCGGGTGCTCGATGAGGGACTCCACGCCGCCGAGGGACTCGCCGAGCGTGAACAGCCGCGCGCGGTCGCAGACCGCGACGGCCGCCTCTTCGCCGCCCTCCACGCGGAAGGAGATCATGCCGCCGAAGGAACGCATCTGCTTGGCCGCGATCTCGTGGCCCGGGTGCTCGGGGAGCCCCGGGTAGAGGACCTGGGTGACCTTCGGGTGCTGGGTCAGCATCTCGACGATCTTCCCGGCGTTCTCGCTGTGCCGGTCCATGCGGACCGCGAGGGTCTTGATGCCGCGCAGCACGATCCACGAGTCGAACGGACCGGCGACCGCGCCCATCGCGTTCTGGTGGTACGCCAGTTCCTCGCCGAGCGCCTCGTCGGCGGTGACGAGCGCGCCGCCGACGACGTCGGAGTGGCCGCCCATGTACTTGGTGAGCGAGTGCACGACGACGTCCGCGCCGAGCGCCAGCGGCTGCTGGAGGTACGGCGAGGCGAAGGTGTTGTCGACGACGAGCTTCACGCCGGCCTGCCGGGCGACGCCCGCGACGGCCTCGATGTCGGTGATGCCGAGGAGGGGGTTCGAGGGGGTCTCGACCCAGATCAGCTTCGTACGGTCGTTGACGGCCGCCCGCACCGCGTCGACGTCGGAGGTGTCCGCCACCGAGAAGTCGACGCCCCAGCGCTGCACGACCTTGGCGAACAGCCGGAACGTGCCGCCGTAGGCGTCGTTCGGGATGACCACGTGGTCGCCCGGCGCGAGGAGGGTGCGCAGCAGGCAGTCCTCGGCGGCCAGTCCGGAGGCGAAGGCGAGACCGCGCCGGCCGCCCTCCAGGGCCGCCAGGTTCTCCTCGAGCGCGGTACGGGTGGGGTTGGCGCTGCGGCTGTACTCGTAACCGCCGCGCAGCCCGCCCACGCCGTCCTGCTTGTAGGTGGACACCTGGTAGATGGGCGGGACGACCGCGCCGGTCAGCGGGTCGGCGGTGTTGCCCGCGTGGATCGCGCGGGTCTCGAAGCTCTGATGGGAGTGCTGGTCGCTCATGGGTCAGGAGCGTAGTCCCGAGCGGAGCCCGCCGCCGCGATCGTCTCATCGGGTGTCCTGGACAATGGACACATGGAGATTCTCTGGTTCCTGATCGCCCTTGGCCTGCTGTTCGGTGTCCTCGGGCCCTACGTGCTGCGCCGCCGCGCCGGCGGGATCCGTCAGGTCGCGCCGGGCACCCCGGACGCGGCGGACCCGGACGCGTACGGATTCGCGCGTCAGGAGGAGCTGGACGTGCGGCTTCCGGGTGCGGACGACGAGCTTCTGCACGTGCTCGACGTCGTCCAGGCCACCCAGGACTGGCGGGCGGCCTCGCGGCTGCTCGACGCCACCGACAAGGACGGCGAGGTTCGCTGGCAGCGCGTCCAGGCCTTCGCGGGCGCCGCGTCGCTGGAGCTCCAGCGGCGGCCGGGCGTCGGCGGGGCGTGGCTGCGGACCTGGCGGGCGGAGGCCCCGAAGGACGCGGGCGGCGCGGCCGTGCACGCCGAGTTCCTGGTGCAGCAGGCGTGGCGGTCGTCGGCGGCCGGTACGGACGACTTCCGGATCATCCTGGAGGAGGGGCTGAAGGTCTCCGAGGAGGCGGCGCTGCTCGCCCCGGGCGACCCCGTCCCCTACATCACTCAGCTGGCCGTGGCACGCGGTCTGGGCTACGGCCACGAGCAGTTCGACCAGGTGTGGGCGAAGGTCATCGACCGGGCGCCGCAGCACATGGGGGCGCATCTGGCGGCCCTGCACTACTGGTGCGAGAAGTGGCACGGTTCGCGCGAGGAGGCCGACCACTTCGCGACGACGGCCGCGGCGCGCGCGCCCCGGGGTTCGCTGCTCGCGGCGCTGCCGCTGTTCGCGGTGTACGAGCACGTGCCGGACGTGGTGCTCGTGCAGGACTTCTTCCGTACGGCCGTGGTGTCGAAGGCGATGGACGGCGCGCTGTACGCGGTGCACTCGGCCCGGCCCGACGACCCGATGCTGGCGCACGTCCGCCATCTGCTCGTCTGGTTCCTGGTGCGCGCGCAGCGCTGGTCGGAGGCCATGCACCAGCTGGTGCGGGTCGACGGGCACGTGGGCGCGGTGCCGTGGACGCTGAGCGCGGACCCGGCGGCGGAGTACACGGTGTGCCGGAACCTGGCGGTGGCGGGCTACGAGGCGAACGGCGGCAGCCCGGCGACCCTGCCGCGCTGAGGGCGGCGCTCGCGGGAGCCTCGTCGAGGACCGGGACCGCGCAAGGACCGGGACCGGGACCGGAGCCAGGCCGGACCGGGAGCGCGTCAGTACCGGGACCGCGCGAGGGCCGGAGGGGAATCCCTTCCGGCCCCGCCTTGTTGTGACCACTGCCGACCGTCGAGGAGAGATGCAGCATGTTCCTGTCCCGCACCCCCGTCCTCCCCACCCCCGAGCAGGCCCTGCGCGGGCGCGCCGAGCCGGAGTTCGCCGTTCCCGAGCGCCACACCGTCCTCGGCAACCCGCTCGTCGGCCCGTACCCGGAGGGCCTGGAGGTCGCCGACTTCGCCCTCGGCTGTTTCTGGGGCGCCGAGCGCAAGTTCTGGCAGACCGACGGCGTCTGGACGACCCTCGTCGGCTACCAGGGCGGCCTGACGCCGAACCCGGCGTACGAGGAGGTCTGCTCGGGCCTGACCGGCCACACCGAGGCCGTCCGGGTCGTGTTCGACCCGTCGAAGGTCTCGTACGAGAGCCTCCTGAAGCTGTTCTGGGAGTCGCACGACCCGACGCAGGGCTTCCGCCAGGGCAACGACGTGGGCACCCAGTACCGCTCCGCGATCCACACCCACACGCCCGCCCAGGCCGCGGCGGCCGAGTCCTCCCGCGAGGCCTACCAGCGGGTCCTGGCGGGTTCGGGCTACGGCACGATCACCACCGAGCTGCTGCCGGCCGACGACACCCGCCCCTTCTACCCGGCGGAGCCGTACCACCAGCAGTACCTGGACAAGAACCCGGCGGGTTACTGCGGCATCGGCGGCACGGGCGTCTCGTGCCCGATCGGTGTCGCCAGGGCCGACGGCTGACCGCAGGCCTCCCCGCGTGAGCTGCCCTCGTCCCCGACGACCGGGCGCGGGAGCTCGCGGAGCTGCACGGCCGTCTCGACGCCTGCGGCACGGCGTACCTCACCGCCCTCGGGCGGCCGGACGATCCGGTACGGGAGGAGCTGGCCGGCACCCTCGCGGGCATCGGCCGCCGGCTGACCCCGGGGTACGGCGCACCGCTGGACCTTCCCCTGCCGCGGTGGCTGCGTTTCGCGGAGCTTCTCGCCTACGCGGCCTCCGCTCACGCGGCGCCGGCCGCCGTCGGGCCGTAGCCCCCGGGGACACCGGCCGTCAGATCGTCGACGTGTCGATCACGAAGCGGTAGCGGACGTCGCTCGTGATGACGCGCTCGTACGCCTCGTTGATCTGGTCGGCGCGGATCAGCTCGATCTCGGCGCCCAGCCCGTGGGTGGCGCAGAAGTCGAGCATCTCCTGCGTCTCCGCGATGCCGCCGATCATCGAGCCCGCGAGGGTCTTGCGGCCTCCGATGAGGGAGAAGAGGCCGATCTTGACGGGCTCCTCGGGGGCGCCCACGTTCACCAGGGCGCCGTCCGTCTTCACCAGGCTCAGGTAGGCGTCGAAGTCCAGCGGCGCCGAGACCGTGGAGATCACCAGGTCGAAGGTGCCGGCGAGCTTCTTGAAGGTCTCCGGGTCGCCGGTCGCGTGGAAGTGGTCGGCGCCCAGCTTCAGGCCGTCCTCCTGCTTGCGGAGCGACTGGCTGAGCACGGTCACCTCGGCGCCCAGCGCGTGGGCGATCTTGACGCCCATGTGGCCGAGGCCGCCGAGGCCGACGATCGCGACCTTCTTGCCGGGGCCGGCCTGCCAGTGGGCGAGCGGCGAGTAGAGGGTCACGCCGGCGCAGAGCAGCGGGGCGGCCTCGTCGAGGCCGATGCCCTCGGGGATGCGCAGGGTGTAGTTCTCGTCGACGACGATGTGGGTGGAGTAGCCGCCGTAGGTGGGCTCGCCGTTCTTGTCGAGGGCGTTGTACGTGCTGGTGCCGCCCTGTGTGCAGTACTGCTCCAGGCCCTGCGCGCAGTGGTCGCACGCGCGGCATGAGTCGACGAAGCAGCCGACGCCGACCCGGTCGCCGACCTTGAACTTCGTGACGCCGGGGCCGGCCTCGGCGACGATTCCGGCGATCTCGTGGCCGGGGACCATCGGGAAGATGCCCTTGCCCCAGCCGTCGCGGGCCTGGTGGATGTCGGAGTGGCAGATGCCGGCGTACTTGATGTCGATGAGGACGTCGTGCTCGCCGACGGCCCGGCGCGGCACGGTGGTGCGCTCCAGCGGGGCGTTGGCGGCGGGTGCGGCGTAGGCGGGGACGGTGGTCACGTTCGTGGTCATGGATACGAGCCTGCCGGATCGTTCCTTCACCGCCCAGCCCCCTGCTCTGCCTACGACCACCGTGCCTACCACTGGCAGGGACAGGAACACCCGTCCGTCCGGCCCGGCGGCCTGGGATAATCGGGACGCATGGATCTCAGTGCCGAACTCAGCGAATTCCTGCGCTCGCGCCGGGCCCGGCTGAAGCCGGAGGACGTGGGGCTGCCGGAGCTCGGGCGCCACCGGCGGGTGCCGGGGCTGCGCCGCGAGGAGCTGGCGCAGCTGGCCGGGGTGTCGGTGGCGTACTACACCCGGCTCGAACAGGGCAACGGGCGGAACGTGTCCATGGAGGTGCTCGACTCCATCGCGCGGGCGCTGCGGCTGAACGACAGCGAGCGGGCGCATCTGACCCACCTGGCCAAGCCGACGGCGAAGAAGCGGCAGCACCGGGCGGCCATCGTCCGCCCCCAGCAGGTGCGGCCCGGTCTCCAGCACCTGCTGGACTCGATGGACGGCGTCCCCGCGCTCCTCGTCGGCCGGCGCATGGACCTGCTGGCCTGGAACCGGATGGCGCGGGCGCTGATGGGTGACTTCACGGCGATGGAGCCGGAGGAGCGCAACATGGCCCGGCTGGTCTTCCTCGGGGCGAACGCGCGCGATCTGTACGTGGAGTGGGAGTGCAAGGCCACCGAGGTGGTGAGCATGCTGCGGATGTACGCGGGCTGCTACCCCGACGATCCCGCGCTGCTGGCGCTGGTCGGCGAACTGTCGGTGAAGAGCGAGGAGTTCCGGTCGCTGTGGGCGGCGCACACCGTCGCGGACAAGGGGCACGGGACGAAGCGGCTGCGGCATCCGCTGGTGGGCGAGATGACGCTGTCGTACGAGAGCATGAAGGTGGCGGGCGGTGACCCGGACCTGGTGCTGGTGACATACCAGGCGGAGCCGGGGACGGCCTCGGCGGACGCGCTGCGGCTGCTGGCGCAGTGGGGTGTGGACGAGGCGGCGGCGGACGTACGGAAGTAGGTGGCGGGTACGGGAACGGCCCCCTCCCTGTGCGGGAGGGGGCCGTTCGTCGTCTGCGGGGTCCCGCGGCGGCTCAGGCCTCCGAGCCGGCCTTCCAGTCCGCCCAGCTCAGGTTCCAGCCGTTGAGGCCGTTGTCCGGGGCGATCGTCTTGTCCTTGGAGTTCTTGACGATCACGACGTCACCGACGATCGAGTGGTCGTAGAGCCAGGCGGCCGACTGGTTCGGGTCGCCGGCGCCCTTGACGTCGTTGAGGCCCACACAGCCGTGGCTGGTGTTGGAGGAGCCGAAGATCGAGTCCGGGCCCCAGTAGTTGCCGTGGATGAACGTGCCCGACGTGGACAGGCGCATGGCGTGCGGCACGTCCTTGATGTCGTACTCGCCCTTGCCGTCGGAGTCGGTGAAGCCGACGGTCGCGCCGTTCATCCGGGTCTCCTTGAACTTCTCGGAGATCACCATCTGACCGTTGTAGGTCGGGTTGTCCGGGGAGCCGGCGGAGATCGGGATGCTCTTGATCGTCTTGCCGTCCTGGGTGACCGTCATGGTCCTGGTGGCGACGTCGACGGTGGAGACCTGGTTGCGGCCGATCTTGAAGGTGACGGTCTTCTGCTGGACGCCGAAGACACCGTCGGCGCCCTCGACGCCGTCGAGGTCGAGCTTGAGGGTGACGGTCGAGCCCTCGGTCCAGTACTTGTCGGGGCGGAAGTCGATGCGCTGGGAGTTGAACCAGTGCCCGACGACCTCCTGGCCGGAGCTGGAGGAGACCGTGATGCCGCCCTGGACGGCCTTCTTGTCGGTGATCGCCTTGTTGAAGTTGATCGAGACCGGCATGCCGACGCCGACGGTCGAGCCGTCCTCGGGCGTGAAGTTGCCGATGAAGCTGTTGGCCTTGGAGACGGTGGTGAACGAGGAGTTCTCGTGGGCCTCCAGGCCGGTCGCGTCCGTGGCGGTCGCGGCGATCTTGTAGACCGTGGCGCGCTTCAGCGCACCGTCCGGCTTCCAGCTGAGGCCGTCGGCCGCTATCTCACCCTTGACGGCCTCGCCCTCGGCCGTGGTCATGACGACCTCGGTGAGCTTGCCCTCGGCGACGGTGACCTTGGCGTCGTTGTTGATCGAGGCGTTCTGCGTGCCGCTCTTCGGCGAGATGGTGATCTGCGCCTTGGAGGTCTTCTGCGCCGCCGCCTCGTCGACCTGGGCCTGTGAGTTCGGCGTCGCGGAGCCGGTGGCACCCGCGCCCTTGTCCCCGTCGTTGCACGCCGAGAGCACCAGCACGCCGCCGAGCACGGCGGCCGCGGCGGCCAGGCTCCTGCGGCGGCGCTTGCCGTCCGTCATCACACGCTTCTCCATCGTCGCCGGTTCCCTGCCAACTTCTTCTGGGAACGCCATGACACCCCGTCCGGTTCCGGAAGCGGAGCGTTTGTGGGGAACACCACTGATCGACACGCTCGTACGGTCCGTCCGGTTCCACCGGCCCGGCGCTTCGTCCCGGCGGGGCCGCCTGCGCCGTCGCGCACGGGCAGGGCCCCGGGACGGCGTCCCGGGGCCCTGGAACAGGATGGATGCCTGCTCTACGACCGGTCGTCGTCGTCTTCCTCGTCCCCATCTTCCTCGCCGAGGTCGTACTCCAGCGCATCGGGGTCGTACTCGATCTCCTCGCTGCTCCAGGAGGCCTGGACCATCTCGATCCCGGGGACGTCGCGGATCAGGTCGAAGGGCTCGACCAGGTACGCGAGGGCCTCGGCACCGTCCTCGCGCGCGGCGGCGCGGGCCTGCACCCGCTCCTCCTCGGGCATGAACTCGTCGGCGTCGATCCGGGCCTCGGCGGCCTCGGCGAGTTCGGCCGGCCCGTCGATCTCCAGGACCACATCGACGCGAAGGCGGACATAACGTGCTGTCTCAGAAGTACTCATGAGTCGGAGCGTAGGCGCCTGCGGGCCCTCGGCTTTCCCACGACCCGCTGTGTTCATTAGCATCGGCGCACCGACCAATTCGCGGTTTCCGCAAGGGGGATCGAAATTTCCGTGTCCGCCGCCCGACGCCCACTGCTGACCGCGACCGCCGCCGGGACGCTGCTGTGCGCACTGTGGTTCGTACCGTCCGCCAACGCCACCGACGAGCAGGGCGGGGTCCAAATCGGGGTCACCCAGGAGGGGCCCGCCCCGGACGACGGACGCCTGGCGGAGACCGGAAGCAGGGACACCACGCCGTATCTGCTCGGCGGGACGGGTTTCCTGGGCGTCGGCGCGGGCTTCGTGGCCCTCGCGATGCACCGCAGGGGCCGGGCGTCCTGAACGTCCGTACATGACATGAGCCAGGGACCGCCCCGGGAAGCCCCGGGGCGGGCCCTGCGTCGTTCCGTGCTGTTCGTGCCTACTCCAGCGGTCCGGTGACCGGCTCCACCGCGGCGACCAGCTTCCCTTCCCGTACGAAGGTGTCGGCGGCGGCCAGGTCGGGGGCGAGGAAGCGGTCCGGGCCGGGGCCCTCGACGCCGGCCGCGCGCAGGGCGGCGATGGCGGCCTGCGAGGCGGGGGCCGGGGTGAGGCCCTCGCGGAGTTCGACACCCCGGGTGGCGGCGTACAGCTCGACCGCGATGATCCGGTTGAGGTTGCCGATCGCGGTGCGCAGCTTGCGGGCGGCGGACCAGCCCATGGAGACGTGGTCCTCCTGCATCGCGGAGGAGGGGATGGAGTCGGCGGAGGCCGGGACGGCGAGCCGCTTCATCTCGCTGACCAGGGCGGCCTGCGTGTACTGGGCGATCATCAGGCCCGAGTCCACGCCGGCGTCGTGGGCGAGGAAGGGCGGCAGGCCGTGCGAGCGGTTCTTGTCGAGGAGCCGGTCGGTGCGGCGCTCGGCGATGGAGCCGAGGTCGGCGGCGGCGATGGCGAGGAAGTCGAGGACGTACGCGACGGGGGCGCCGTGGAAGTTGCCGTTGGAGCGGACCTGGCCGTCGGCGAGGACGACGGGGTTGTCGACGGCGGCGGCGAGCTCGCGCTCGGCGACGAGCCGGGCGTGGGCCATGGTGTCGCGGCCGGCGCCGGCGACCTGCGGGGCGCAGCGCACCGAGTAGGCGTCCTGGACGCGGGGAGCCTCGCCTGCCTGGGCGTGGCCGGTGAGGCCGGAGCCCTTGAGTACCGCGAGCATGTTGGCGGCGGAGGCGGCCTGGCCGGGGTGCGGGCGGATGGCGTGCAGCTCGGGTTCGAGGACCTTCTCGGTGCCCAGGAGGGCTTCGAGGGAGAGCGCGGCGGTGATGTCGGCCGACTTGTAGAGGGTGTCGAGGTCGGCCAGGGCCATGATCAGCATGCCGAGCATGCCGTCGGTGCCGTTGAGGAGGGCGAGGCCCTCCTTCTCCTTGAGCTCGACGGGGGCGATGCCGTGGGCGGCGAGCAGCTCGCCGGCCGGCTTCAGCACGCCGTCGGGGCCCTCGGCGTCGCCCTCGCCCATCAGCGCGAGGGCGCAGTGGGAGAGCGGGGCGAGGTCGCCGGAGCAGCCGAGGGAGCCGTACTCGTGCACGACCGGGGTGATGCCGGCGTTGAGGACGTCGGCCATGGTCTGCGCGACCTCGGGGCGGACGCCGGTGTGGCCGGAGGCGACGGTCTTCAGCCGCAGGAACATCAGGGCGCGGACGACCTCGCGCTCGACGCGCGGGCCCATGCCGGCGGCGTGCGAGCGGACGATGTTGCGCTGGAGCTGGGCGCGCAGCTCGTGGCCGATGTGCCGGGTGGCGAGCGCGCCGAAGCCGGTGGAGACCCCGTAGACGGGCTCGGGCTTGGCGGCGAGCGCGTCGATGACGTCCCGGGCGGCGGCGAGCGCCCGCACGGCCTCGTTCGACAGCTCGACGCGGGCGCCGTGGCGGGCGACGTCGATGACGTCCTGCGGGGTCGTGCCGGACGTGCCGAGGACGACTGTCTGCATATCCATATTCAGCAGCCTACGGATTGAAGACCGACATGTCACTAGGGGAGCGCCGAGGGGCATGTCACCACCCCTCGCCGCTCCGGACCCTTACCGATCCGCCGCCCGCCCGCGCCGGCGGCACGGGCCCCCGAGGGCTCACCCCGAATCCGGCGTGAACTCCGCACGGGAATCGGTGGAACGGCACGGGAAAATCACCGGTCGAAACCGTCGGCCGGAATGGACTCGAAATGCGTGCGGCTTGCCGCACATTGACACAATAGCTAATTCCCGACATTCGCGGGCGAGAACTCACCGCTCAGGGGCGCCACACAGGTGTCGACGACGGTGTTCTCACCGGCGGCCGAACCCTTGACGCAAAGCCGACCCCCCTTCTCCCTCAGATCGAGGAAGAAGACCGTGGCCGGACCTGTCCGTCCGAGGCCGTGGATGCGCCCGTCGATGTAGCCGAGGCGGTTCAGGATCTTCCTGACCTCGGCCGGAGCGGGATCTTTCAGTTTCAGGAGCGCCTGGGTGATGCGCTCCTCGTGCAGCCCGCTCGCGCACCAGTCGCGCGCGCTCAGCTCCACCTCGGGGCCGGAGGTGGGGAAGCCCGGTTCGATCGGACCGGTCGGCGGCATCTCTCCCGGGCGGACGGTCGGCTCCTCCCCGCCTCCCGCCGGGGCGCTGGGCCGGTCGGCCGGCGCGTGGCCGACGGGGCACGGCTGGGCGACCCGGGCCAGCATCGCGGCGAAGGCGGCGCCGTCCGCGCCGTCCTTCGCACCGCCGGCCGCACCTTCCTCCGTACTGCTCGCGCCGCCGGCCGTGGAGACGGAAGGGGCTGGTCCGGCGGCCTTTCCGCCACCCTCCGTCCCCTCGGCGCCGCAGGCGGTGAGCGCCAGGGCGCCGAGGACCGCCGCCGCGAGGGCGCGTCGCGGACGGCCCGGGGAGCGTACGGACGTGCCCTTCGAGGCATGGATTCGCGTCATGCGCACAGTCTCGGGGCGCGTCGCCCAGTCCGCATGAGTACCCCTACTCATACCTGTCTCAGCCACTTGACCGAAAACGAATGCAAATCACTTCCGCAAATAAAAGCGAATTCTTTTCACCTCTCCCGACCTCTTGTGAACGTCTCGTGAAGCGCCCTAAGGTCCGCATCGATCGGCAAACGATCAACTCGTGAATGAGGGGGAATTCGTGCGCAGAACCGCTCTACCCGTCATCGCCGCACTCTCCATGGCGCTGCTGCTCCCGCAGAGCGCCATCGGGGTCGCGACCGCCGGACCGCAGGCGTCCGGTACGGGCACGGCCGGACTGGGGCTCGTCGACCCGCCGGCCGCGACCGGCGAGTTCGAGGAAGTCGGCCCGGGTATGTACTCGACCGGCAGCCAGACCTTCGAGATCGCCGAGAACGACGTCGCCGTCGGCTCGGTCGGCCGCAGACACACCGTCGCCGCCCAGGCGGGCGGCGGCGTCTCCAAGCCCGAGTCCGCCCCCGCGGGCCGCACCGACATGGGCGTCTTCGGCCCCGGCTGGGAAGCCGAGTTCCTGGGCGGCGAGCTCAACCAGAAGCTGGAGCAGCAGGGCGACGCCATCGTCGTCACCGACCTCAACGTCGGTGAGTCGGTGCGCTACCTGCTCAAGAGCAGCCTCGACTACCCCGACGGCGGCGGGGTGAAGAAGTACGAGACCGCCGAGGGCGACAAGCTCACCGACACCGCCCGGTGGGACGCCGCCACCGGCACCCTGGTCTCCACCGTCGTCGAGACCCTCAACGTGGATCTCTCGGTGGCCGACGAGGGGCAGTCCGGAGGCACCGGCGAGGTCGGCGACGACCCCGTGCCGGCCGCGAACCTCAAGCCCACCCGCACCTGGAAGCAGGTCGCCCCGGGCACCAACGCCTGGCGCGTCACCAGCTCGGGCAACGCGGCCTACGGCGTCTCCACCGTCGGCTACGACACCAAGGGCCGGGTCTCCACCATCACGGAGCCGGCCGTCGGAGAGGCCCTGAAGGAGACCGTGTCGATCAGCTACGCGAGCGCCACCACGGCCTCCGGAGCGACGCTCGGCGACTACTCGGGCCGCGCCAAGGAAGTCAAGGTCACCACCGGCACCACGACGCAGACCCTCGCCCGGTACGCGTACGACGCCTCGGGTCTGCTGCGCACGGTGACCAACCCGGTCGAGAGCAGCGCCGCGGTCTCCTCGTACGTGTACGACACCACCGGCCGCGTCTCCGACATCGTCTCGCCGGTCAACGGCGACTGGGACCTCGCCTACCCGGCCACGTCGGCCTCCCCCGACGTGCTGCCGACCGGCCCGGCCCGCCCGGCCTCGGACGCCCCGATCGAGGGTGCGACCGGGATCGCCGACGAGACCGCCGTCGCTCCCCCGGCCACGGACATCGGCCCGGGTGAGATCTCCGACCCGGAGGCCTACCCGCGCAAGTGCAGCTGGGCCCGCCACTGGCTGTACTACTGGAAGACCGGCTGCGCCGCCTGGGCCGCGCACTACGGCTGGCACAAGCCGTACTTCAAGTACACCAAGACCGGCTACCGCGTCGTG
This sequence comes from Streptomyces sp. P9-A4, assembly GCF_036634195.1. Classification (NCBI taxonomy): domain Bacteria; kingdom Bacillati; phylum Actinomycetota; class Actinomycetes; order Kitasatosporales; family Streptomycetaceae; genus Streptomyces; species Streptomyces sp. P9-A4. The sequence goes on along the minus strand of NZ_JAZIFY010000001.1, from coordinate 4,749,619 downwards.
GGCATCAACTACGACGGCTGCAGCACCCCCGGCCCGAACGTCAGCAAGCCGGGCGGCTGGAACTTCCGTCCCGCGTGCGACATGCACGACTACGGCTACGGCCTGATCGGCAACACCTACAAGGGCTACTCGTACTACCTCGACCGCAGGAAGAAGACGGCGGTGGACGACGTCTTCTACACCACGCTGCGCGACAAGGTCTGCTCGGGCTACTTCTGGAAGCGGGCCTGCCGCGCCACCGCGTGGACCTACCGCCAGGGTGTCCGCGCGGGCAACCCGAAGAACGGTGCCAACAAGACCTGATCCACGGCTCCACCTCCTGACGGAGCCTGCCCCGGGGCGTCGAGGGCCGGGGGGCGAACCCCTCGCCACCCGGCCCTCGCCGACCGGCCGCGCCGACCGGCCCGTGCCACCCGGCCGCGCCGAGCGGCCCTCGCCACCGGGCCGGCACTCCTCCGTACGCCGTACCCCGGCGCTCCGTCACCGCTTCCCGCACATGCGTGCTGCCACCGTCTCCACGGGCTGAGCCGTGCCCTCGTACCCACGGGCCGGGCGACGTCCTCTTTCTCTCCGAGGCAACTGTGAAGAAGAAGATCTGGGCCACGGTCATCACCGCGATGACGACCGTGTCGCTCGGCGCGATACCGGCCCAGGCCGCCGCGCCGCAGAGTGTCCCCGCGGCGGCCGGGGCGGCCGACAGTGTCGTCGACCCGCCGCTCTACGACGCCACCGCCACCGGCGGCACCGTCCGCGTCAACGTCGTCACCGAGAACCGTACGGACATCCCCGACGCGGCGACCGCGGGCGAGACGAAGCTGTCCTTCGCGGTCCTGCCGGTGGTCACCCTCAAGGTCGACCAGGCCGGACTGGAGAAGCTGGCAGCCAAGCCCGGCGTCGTCAGCGTCACCGAGGATGTCCCGGTGCCGCCGACGCTGGACGTGAGCATCCCCCTCATCGGCGGTGACAAGGCCTTCGCCGCCGGGAAGACCGGCGCGGGCAGCTCGATCGCGATCCTGGACACCGGTGTCGCCACCCAGCACCCCTTCCTGAAGGGCCGCGTCAAGACCGAGGCCTGCTTCTCCCCCGGCGACGCGGACCTCGGCGCCACCAGCCTCTGCCCCAACGGCACCGAGCAGCAGGAGGGCATCGGCACCGCCGACGCCGGCACCGGGGCCTGCGCGACCCTCACCGGCTGCGACCACGGAACCCATGTGGCCGGCATCGCCGCGGGCAACGGCGCCGGACTCACCGGCGCCCCGGCCCACGGTGTGGCCCCCGGCGCCGACCTCATCGCCATCCAGGTCTTCAGCAGGTTCGACTCCGAGGACTACTGCGGCAGCACCGAACCCTGCGTCCTCAGCTTCACCAGCGCCCAGCTCGCGGGCCTGGACAAGGTGCTGCAGCTGCGTCAGGCCGGCACGCCCGTGATCGCGGCGAACCTCAGCCTCGGCGGCGGCCGTTACACCTCCGACTGCACCGCCGACCCGCGCAAGATGGCCATCGACAAGCTGCTCGCCGCCGGTGTCGCCACCGTGGTCGCGGCCGGAAACAACGGCTACGGCGACGCGGTCAGCGCCCCCGGCTGCGTCTCCTCCGCCGTCACCGTCGGCTCCACCACCCCCGACGACGAGGTCTCCGCCTTCTCCAACCGGGGCCCGCTGCTCGATCTGTTCGCGCCCGGCACCAGCATCGTCTCCTCCGTTCCCGGTGGCACGTACGCCCCGAAGAACGGCACCTCGATGGCCGCGCCGCACGTGGCCGGCGCCTTCGCGGTGCTGCGGCAGGCGTACCCCGACAAGAGCGTCACCGACCTCCTCGCGCTCCTGAAGTCCAGCGGCAGGCCCATCGCCTACACGGGCGCCAGCACCCCGCGCATCGACCTCGGCCAGGCCATCGCCCCGAAGCGGACGAACATCGTCGACTTCAACGGCGACGGCGCCGAGGACGTCGCCATCGCCGACCCGGCGGCCACCGTCGGCGGCAACACCACCGCCGGCGCGGTCTGGGTCACCTACGGCGGCGGCAAGGGCACCACGGGCATCAACCAGGACCTCGACTGGGTGCCGGGCGGCGCCGAGCAGAGCGACTGGTTCGGTGAGGAACTCGCCACCGTCGACTACGACAAGGACGGCTACACCGACCTCGTCGTGGGCACCCCCGCGGAGGACGTGGGCACCGCCGTCGACGCCGGCTTCGTCGACGTGCTCTACGGCGCGCCCGGCGGTCTCGGCACCGGCACCAAGAAGGCCACGCACTACGAGCAGGGCCAGGGCAACGGCGCCATCGCCGCCTCCACCGCCGAGGCGGGCGACCGCATGGGCGACTCCCTCGCGGCGGGCACCACCAAGGCGGGCGAGCCGTACCTGCTGATCGGCGTCCCCGGCGAGGCCCTCGGCACGGTCACCAAGGCGGGCAGCGCCTTCTACGTGCACGGCGCCACCAACGTCACCATCCACCAGGACAAGGCGGGCGTCCCCGGTACCGCGGAGAAGGACGACAAGTTCGGCTTCAGCGTGGCCGGCGACTCCAACTTCCTCGCCATCGGCTCCCCCGGCGAGGCCATCGGCACCCTGGCGAAGTCCGGCGGCGTCGTGATCTTCAACCCCAACAAGCTGGACTCCGAGGGCCGCCCCACCCCGCTGGCGGGCCTCGACCAGGACAACGCCGCGATCTCCGGCGGCTCCGAGGCCGGTGACGAGTTCGGCTACGCGCTGGCCATCGCCCCGTTCCGCGCGGTGGGCGCCGCCACCGCCGCCGAGTCGATCCTCGCGATCGGCTCGCCCGGCGAGGGCGTCCTCGTGGGCACCGAGGACCAGGCCAACGCGGGCCGGGTCGTCCAGATCCGCATCAAGGCCGACGGCACCTGGAGCTATCTGCGCGAGCTCAAGCAGGGCACGGCGGAGGACACGGTCTCCGGCGTCTCCGAGACCGGGGACCGCATGGGCGAGACCCTGGCCGCCGTCAACACCGCCCCCGACGCCGTGAGCACCTCGGCGTCCATGCGGCTCGCCGTCGGTACGCCCGGCGAGGCCATCGGCACGGTCGCCCAGGCCGGCGCGGTCCACATGTTCTCGCTGGCCGGTTCGGCCGGGACCAACGACCGCTGGATCGAGGCGGGCGACGGCGACGGCATCCCCGGCACCCCGGGCACCAAGCAGTACCTCGGCAAGAGCCTCTCCTTCACCGCCACCCGCCTGTACGTCGGCATGTCCTACGGTCCGAACGCCGGCGGCGCGATGTACGCCCTGCCGATGTCCAACGTGACCGTCGGCGGGGCGGTCGGCCCGACGACCACGTACAAGCCGGGAACGGGCGGTGTGCCCTCGGGCGGCGTCCGCTTCGGGTACGCCTCGCGGTAGTCGTACGGCAGGTGGTCGCACGACCGATGGTCGTACGACGGGAGGAACCGACCTCCTGAACCCGGGAGCCCCCCGAAGACCCGTCCGGTCTTCGGGGGGCTCCGGCCTTTCCGGAGCCGTGGCCGTCAGGACTCCGGCGGTGGTTCCACCGGCGGGGCGTCCCGGAAGCGGCGGCGGTCGCGGGCTCCCGGCGGGGCGTCGGCCAGGCGGACGACCGTGCCGTCACGGCCCGCCACCACCGGTTTCGCCGAGCGGGCCGCCTTGGCCTGGTACTGGGCGGCGTCGGCGAGGCGGAAGAGCCGGCGGGCCGACCTGAGGGGGCCGATGGGGTCGCCGGTGGACGCCACCCCGCAGGCCACGCCCTCGCCGAGTTCGAGTTCCGCCGCCCGGACGCACAGCTCCTCCGCGACCGCGACGACCTCGTCCGCCGTCGGGCCGACCGTGAGCAGGCAGAACTCGTCGCCGCCGAGGCGGGCCGCGAGGGCGCCGGGCAGCATGGCACCGCAGCGGGAGAGGACCGAGCCGAAGCGTTCGAGGAGCCGGTCGCCGACGGCATGGCCGTGGGTGTCGTTGACCCGCTTGAGGCCGTTGAGGTCGCAGACCACCAGGCTGACGACGGAGCCGTCCGCCCGGTAGCGCTCGATGGCCTCGTCGAGGCGGGTGTCGACGGCCCGCCGGTTGGCCAGCCCGGTGAGCGGGTCGGTGAAGGCGAGCTTGCGGACCTCCTCCAGGCGCTCGGCCTGGGCGATGCCCGCCGCGACGACCGCGGCGAGGACGGTCGCGAAGTCGGCGTCCGCGCGGCTGAAAGGTTTCTGCTCCGGTGGGCGGGCCACATACAGCTCGCCCCACGCGCGCCCGTGCAGCACGATCGGCGCCACCACGCAGCAGCCGCGCCCCCGCCGCCGCAGGCCGGTCACCCGGCCGGTCGGCACCGGGTCGGTCACGGTCTCCACCCAGGCGTCGGGCTCGCCGCCGCCCGCCCACCGCTCGTGCAGGAACTCGGTGATCTCGGGGAACTGGTGCACCGGATACGTCTCCGAGTCCGGGAACTCCTCCTCCCCCGCCGCCCGCTCCCCGGCGTTCACCAGGACCTTGAGACGTCCGTGGTCCCGCTCCCAGACCGACAGGGCGGCGAAGCTTCCGTCGAGGCCCTCGCAGGACCCGAGCGCCGCCGCCCGCCAGAACTCGCGCGGAGTGTGCGCCGCCGCCATCCCCTGCGCCAGCGCCACCACGGCCCGCAGCCGCACATCCTCACCCATTCCTCCAGCTTAGGGAGGTTTGATCCGTTTTCCCTTCCGAGACGTCACCGTAAGTGACATTTAGTGCAGAACGGTGAAAGTCACTCACCCGGCCAGTTCGGCTTCCGCTTCTCGTTGAAGGCCGCGACGCCCTCCGCGCGGTCCCCCGAGAACGCCACCGAACGCCAGGCCGCGTCCTCGACCTCCAGGCCCGCCCGCAGGTCCAGGCCCTGACCGAGCCGCATGGCCTTCTTCGCCGCGCGCAGCCCGACCGGCGAGTTGGCCGCGATCCGCCCGGCCAGCTCCAGGGCGGCCGTCCGCGCGTCCTCCTCCAGGAGGTCGACGAGTCCCAGCTCGCGGGCCTCCACGGCCTCCACCCGGCGGGCCGTGAAGACCAGCTCGGCCGCGCGCGCCGCGCCGACCCGGCGCGGCAGCAGCTGCGTACCGCCACCGCCGGGGATGACACCGACGGAGACCTCGGGGAGGCCGACCACGGCGGTCGCGTCGGCGACGATCACATCGCAGGCCAGCGCCAGCTCGAAGCCGCCGCCGAGGGCGAAGCCGTGCACGGCGGCGACGGTCGGCATGGGCAGCTCCAGGACGCCGGTGTACGCGGCGCGGGCGGTCGGCCGCTGGCGGACCAGCTCGGCGTCGGTGAAGGAGTTGCGCTCCTTGAGGTCGGCGCCGACGCAGAAGGCCCGGTCGTTCGAGGAGGTGAGCACGGTGACGCGTACGGAGGCGTCGGCGGCGAGCGCCTCGCAGGCGGCACCGAGGGAGCGGGCCATCTCCGAGGAGACGGCGTTCATCGCCTTGGGCCGGTCGAGGACCAGCTCGGCGACGTACCCGTCCCGCCGGACCACGACGAACTCACCAAAACGCTGCTCGGTCATGCCGCACACCCTCCCGATCAAGGTCTGTTAACGGCTGTTAACAGACGTTCACCGGAGATCCTAGGTGGGGCGGCGGGTCAGGAGCCAGGGTTCGATGACGCCGAGGCCGCGGACCGGGCGCTGCCACATCGGCTGGAGCGCGAAGCGGTACGTCGCCGACCTGCGGCCCTCCTTCTCCGCGCGGACCGCCTCCTCGGCGGCCTCGGTCTCCGAGACGGGCGCCTCCCCGGTCCTGGACAGCTCCTCCGCGAGCGCGCCGTCGACGAGGACGGCGTCCTTCGGAGCTATCGACGTGAGGCGGCTCGCGAGGTTCACGGTGGTGCCGAAGACGTCGCCCATCCGGGTCGTCACGGTGCCGAAGGCGATGCCGACGCGCAGTGCGGGCATCGTCTCGTCCTGGCCGAGGGTCTCGATCAGGCGCAGGGCGATCTCGGCGGCCGTACCGGCGTCGTCGGCCGCGTACAGGACCTCGTCGCCGAGGGTCTTGATGAGCCGGCCGCCGTGCGCGGCGACGAGGTCGGCGCAGGTGGTCTCGAAGGCCTCGACGAGTTCGCCGAGCTCCTCCTCCTCCAGGCGGCGGGTGAGCCGGGTGAAGCCGACGAGGTCCGCGAAGCCGACCGCGAGCCGCCGGTCGACCATCTCCTCGTCGTCGGCGGCCTGCACGACCCGGCCGGTGGCGGCGGCGAGCTGGCGGCGCCAGACGTAGATCAGGAACTCCTCCAGCTCGGGCAGGAGCAGCTCGACCAGGGGGTACGTGACCTCGGTGCGGGTCATGCCGGGCTCGGGCGGCTCGGTGAGGCCCTCCAGGAAGGAGTCGATCTGCCACTCGGCGAGCCGGGCGGTGGTCTGTCCGGTGGAGCGGGCGACCTGCACGGCCATCGGCTCGCTGAGCAGCCCGGCCTCGACGAGACCGGCGAGCCGCCGCAGGGCGAGGACGTCGGCCTCCGTGAGCGCCTTGGCCTGGCCGATGTCGGCGAAGCCCATGGCCCGCCAGAAACGGGAGGCCAGTTCCATGGAGACGCCGGCGGTGCGGGCGGCCTGGAACGGGGTGTAGCGGCGGTCCGCGCCGAGGATGAGCTGTTCGAGGCGGATGGCGAGCGGGTCGTCGCTCGGTTCGGCCGTGTGATCGACCTCGTGGTGAGGCGTCGGGTACGTGGGTGGCTCTGTCCCGCCGCCCGCGTTCGCGTCGTCGACGGTCACCGGCCGCCTCCTGCCCGTTCCCTGCCCACTGCCCTGCCGATCTGTCGCCTGGATCGCGCTCCACGATACGGCAGGTGTGGAATGGCTCACGCGCGAAACGGCTGCCGCCGGTGTTCCGCCCGCTCCGATGGTCAGCCCGCCGGCGTCCGCAGGTGGACGATGTCGCCCGCTCCGACCGCTTCCGTGCCGCCGCCCTCGGTGTCGACCACGAGCCGTCCGTCGCCGTCCAGGGCGACCGCCTCGCCCTCCAGCATCCGCTCGCCGGGCAGCTCGGCCCTGATCCGGCGGCCGAGGGTCGCGCAGCCGGCCGCGTAGGCCGCCCGGAGTCCGGAGGCCTCGGGGTCGCCGTCGGCCCGCACCCAGTCCCCGTACCACTGGGCGAGGGAGCGCAGGACGGCCCGCAGGAGGGTGTCGCGGTCGGTGGAGACGGCGTCGGCGAGGAGGAGGGAGCCCGCCGTGGGGACGGGCAGTTCGCCGGCGCGGAGGGTGACGTTGATGCCGAGGCCGACGACGATGCCGTCCGCTCCGGCGCGTTCGGCGAGGATGCCGCCGGTCTTGCGTTCCTCGCCCGCGACGGAAACCAGCAGGTCGTTGGGCCATTTGAGGGACATGTCGACCCCGCCGGCCTTCGCGAGGCCGGTCGAGGCGGCCACGCCGGTGAGCAGCGGGAGCCAGCCCCAGCGGTGGACCGGCACGTCGGGCTTGAGCAGGACGGAGACGAAGAGCCCGGAGCGGGCGGGCGCCGTCCAGCTGCGGTCGAGCCGGCCGCGGCCGGAGGTCTGCTCCTCGGCGACGAGCACCGCGCCCTCGGGCAGCTCGTCGGCGCGGGCGGCGAGGTCGCTGTTGGTGGATCCGGTGCTGGTGACCACGTCGAGCGAGGTCCACAGGCCGTCGGGGAGGACGAGGGCGCGGCGCAGTGCGGGTGCGTTCAGCGGAGGCCGGTCGAGGTCGGACCAGGGTCCGCCGGAGCCTTGGGAGGACGTCATGCAAGCCAGACTAGGTGTGGCAAAGACCGCAGTGCCGAACCGTATCTGCGTCGATACGCTACGGCTCAGTAGCTGAGCAGTAGCCCATTCGTAGTCAACGAACCCCCCGTGACCAGGCAGGGAGCCGCATCCCGATGTCCGAGCCGGCAGAGCAGTACGAGATCGACATTCACACGACCGCAGGCAAGATCGCGGACCTCAAGCGCCGTATCGACGAGGCCACCCACGCCGGCTCGGAGCGTGCGGTGGAGAAGCAGCACGCGAAGGGCAAGCTGACCGCGCGCGAGCGGATTGACCTGCTCCTCGACGAGGGCTCCTTCGTGGAGCTGGACGAGCTGGCCAGGCACCGGTCGACGAGCTTCGGCCTGGAGAAGAACCGGCCGTACGGAGACGGTGTCGTCACCGGCTACGGCACGGTCGACGGCCGCCCGGTGGCGGTCTTCTCGCAGGACTTCACGGTGTTCGGCGGCGCGCTGGGCGAGACGTACGGCCAGAAGATCATCAAGGTGATGGACTTCGCGCTGAAGACGGGCTGCCCGGTCGTCGGCATCAACGACTCCGGCGGCGCCCGCATCCAGGAGGGTGTGAGCGCGCTCGGCATGTACGGCGAGATCTTCCGCCGCAACACCCACGCCTCCGGGGTGATCCCGCAGATCTCCCTGGTCGTCGGCCCGTGCGCGGGCGGCGCGGTGTACTCCCCCGCGATCACCGACTTCACGGTGATGGTGGACCAGACCTCGCACATGTTCATCACGGGTCCCGACGTCATCAAGACGGTGACCGGCGAGGACGTCGGCTTCGAGGAGCTGGGCGGCGCCCGGACGCACAACTCGACCTCGGGCGTGGCCCACCACATGGCGGGGGACGAGAAGGACGCGATCGACTACGTCAAGTCCCTGCTGTCCTACCTTCCGTCGAACAACCTCTCCGAGGCGCCGGCCTTCCCCGAGGTCGCGGAGACCGAGGCGACGGACGAGGACCGCGAGCTGGACACGCTGATCCCGGACTCGGCGAACCAGCCGTACGACATGCACACGGTCATCGAGCACGTCCTCGACGACGGCGAGTTCCTGGAGACGCAGTCGCTGTTCGCGCCGAACATCCTGACCGGCTTCGGCCGTGTCGAGGGCTTCCCGGTCGGTGTGGTCGCCAACCAGCCGATGCAGTTCGCGGGCTGTCTGGACATCAACGCCTCGGAGAAGGCGGCGCGGTTCGTCCGCACCTGCGACGCGTTCAACATCCCGGTCCTCACCTTCGTGGACGTCCCGGGCTTCCTGCCGGGCGTGGACCAGGAGTACGGCGGCATCATCCGGCGCGGCGCGAAGCTGATCTACGCGTACGCGGAGGCCACGGTCCCGCTGATCACGGTCATCACCCGGAAAGCCTTCGGCGGCGCGTACGACGTCATGGGCTCCAAGCACCTGGGCGCGGACCTGAACCTGGCGTGGCCGACCGCGCAGATCGCGGTGATGGGCGCGCAGGGCGCGGTGAACATCCTGCACCGCCGGACCATCGCCGCCGCAGAGGACCAGGAGGCGGAGCGGGCGCGGCTGATGCGGGAGTACGAGGACGCGCTGCTCAACCCGTACACGGCGGCCGAGCGCGGTTACATCGACGGCGTGATCCTGCCGTCGGACACGCGCCCGCAGATCGTGAAGGGCCTGCGTCAGCTGCGCACGAAGCGGGAATCCCTCCCTCCGAAGAAGCACGGCAACATCCCGCTGTAGCCCGTACGCGCGTCGAAGGAGCCGTTGTGATCAGGGTCGTACGAGGAAACCCGACTCCGGAGGAGTTGGCCGCCGCACTGGCGGTGGTTCAGGCGCGGGCAGCCGCGACGGCGGCGGCGTCCGCCGAGAGCGGCGGCCCGGCGGTGCCGGAGGGGTGGTCGGACCCCTCCCGTATCGCACGGGCGGTACGTCACCGGCCGGGCCCGCGGGCCTGGGCGAGGTCGTACTGGCCCGTGTAGCCGCCACCGCCGGAAGGCCGGACCCCGTGTGCGGGGGGTCCGGCCTTTCGCGTGTGCGGGCACCGCTCACGAGCGGCGCAGGAAGACCGCCGACGCGAGGACACCCGCCAGCACGATCGCCGCGTTGACGAGGACCGCGAGGCCGATGCCGTCGAGGAGTACGGGGGCGGTGACGACGACGGCGCTCATGATCGGGGTGCCCATGGTGATGCCGATCTGCTGGGTCATGGTCGCGAGCCCGGTCGCCGTGCCCTGTTCGTGGTCGGGGATGCCCGAGGTGGCGGTGACCATGAAGCCGACGATCGCGAGCATGTTGCCGACGCCGCCCGCGAAGGTCGCGGCGAGCAGCAGCCAGAGGCTGCCCCGGTCGTCGCCGAGGCCGTAGAGGGCGAGGGTCGCGGCGGCCTGGAGGAGGCCGCCGGCGACGAGGGCCGTACGGGCGCCGAAGCGGGCGATGAAGCGGGCGGCGCCCACCCCGCCGAGGACCGTGCCCGCGCCGAGGACGCCGAAGGAGAGGCCCGCGGCGAGCGGGGAGAAGCCCAGGACGTCCTGGAGGTACAGCGTCAGCAGGAAGACCAGCGAGGTCTCGGTGACGAAGGCGACGAGCCCGGCGAGGTTGCCCCCTACGACGGTGCGGCGGGTGAGGATCCGTACCGGTACGAGGGGTGAGGCGGCCCGCCGCTCCACGAACGGGAAGGCGATGAGCAGGGCGGCGCCGACGAGCAGGGCCCACGGCTCGGTGGTGAGGCCGTGGACGAGGGCGAGGAGGCCGCCGGTGACGGTGATCGCGCCGGGCACGTCGAGGCGGGGGCGGACGGCGGGGCGGCTCTCCTTGAGGACGGCGGGGGCGACGAGGAGGACGGCGAGGGCCACCGGCACGTTGACGAGGAACGCCCAGCGCCAGGAGAGCAGGTCGGTGAGGACGCCGCCGAGGATGGCGCCGGTGGTGAAGCCGGCGGACATGAGGGCGCCGTTGAGCCCGAGCGCCCGCGCCCGCAGCGGGCCCTCCGGGAAGGAGGAGGTGAGCAGGGAGAGCGCGGCGGGGGTGACGGCGGCGGTGGCGAGGCCCTGGGCGACGCGGGCGGCCATCAGCAGACCCGGGCCGGTGGCGAGGCCGCCCGCGAGGGAGGAGATCCCGAGCAGCGCCATGCCGCCGAGGAAGACGCGGCGGCGTCCGACGAGGTCGGCGACGCGCCCGAAGAGGAGGGTGAAGCCCGCGGCGGCGAGGGCGAAGGCGGTGGCGATCCACTGGAGCCCGCCGAGGGTGAAGCCGAGTCCCTGGCCGATGGCGGGCAGGGCGACGTTCAGGATCGAGAAGTCGACGGCCAGCATGAACTGGGCGAGGAGGAGGACGGCGAGGACCAGCCGCATGGGTCCGGTCATCCGGGTGTCCGGGGCGCCGGACGTGGCGGGTGCGGCGGTGGGGAGATCCAGGGCAGCCATGCGCGTGACCCCTTAATGGGAGACTGGTTCCGTTAAGATGTCCCGTACCGTAGCAGAGTCGAAGGCTTTAATGGAACAGGAGACCCGTTTGACCGAGAGCCAGCCGGCCTCGCCCGGCACCGTGCGCCCCGGCGGCCGCACCGCGAAGGTCCGCAGGGCCGTCCTCGACGCCACCCTGGACGCCCTCGCCGACACCGGCTTCCACACCCTCAACATGGACCGGATCGCCGCGGGCGCCGGCGTCGGCAAGACCACCGTCTACCGCCGCTGGGGCTCCCCCGTCGGCCTCGTCACCGACCTCCTGCACGACATGGCCGAGCAGTCCCTGCCCGCCTCCGACACCGGCAGCCTCCCGGGCGATCTGCGGGCCAACGCCGAACTCGTCCGCGCCACCCTCACCGACCCCCGGATGGGAGCCGTCTTCCGCGCCGTCATCGCCGCGGCCGGCTGCGACGAGGAGTGCGCCCGCGCCCTCGGCGCCTTCTACCGGACCCGGCTCGGCGAATGGGCCCCCGTCGTCACCAGGGGCGCGGCGCGCGGCGAGATCCCGGCCGGGACCGACCCCGCCGAGCTGCTCCGCGCCGTCTCCGCGCCGCTCTACTACCGCTTCGCGGTCACCCGCGAGGAGCTGACCGGGGCCGTCGCGGAACGGGCCGTGGCGGCGGCGCTGGCGGCGGCCCGGGACGGCGTGTTCCTCCGCGAATAGTCCATCGGCACCGGGGCGCCTGAGTATCCGTACTCAGGCGCCCCGGCCACCCCGGCCGCAGGATCGGAGGCATGCTGTGGTCCGACCCGAAGAATCAGCCGCCGAAGTTCATGCGCGACATGCAGGAGAGACTCCGCCGCGCGGGCGTCCTGCTGGCGCTGGCGATGGTGGTGGCGATGATCGTGGTCGGCGCCCGCTGAGCCGTCGACGCGAACCGGCCCCCGCGACTGGCTACGCTTCCCCCATGACTGCTGATCCGCGCCGCGTCGTGCTCGCCTCCGCCTCCCCCGCCCGGCTCGGTCTGCTCCGGCAGGCCGGTCTCGACCCCGAGGTGATCGTGAGCGGGGTCGACGAGGACAAGGTGCACGCCCCCACCCCGGCCGAGCTCGCGCTCGCCCTCGCGGAGGCGAAGGCCGCCCATGTGGCCGCCCGCCCCGAGGTGTTCGGCGCCCTGGTCATCGGCTGCGACTCGGTCCTCGAACTCGACAGGCGGGCCCTCGGCAAGCCCGCCGACGCCGAGGAGGCCACCGCCCGCTGGAAGTCGATGCGCGGCCGGGTCGGCATCCTGCAGACCGGTCACTGTGTGTACGACACGGCCGCCAAGCGCTTCGAGTCGGCGACGGCCTCCACCGTGGTCCGCTTCGGCGAGCCGACGGACGAGGAGATCGCGGCGTACGTGGCGAGCGGCGAACCGCTGCACGTGGCGGGCGCGTTCACCCTGGACGGGCGTTCGGCGCCGTTCATCGACGGCATCGACGGCGACCCGGGCAATGTGATCGGCCTGTCGCTGCCGCTGCTGCGCACGCTGCTCGCGAAGCTGGACGTGCGGATCACCGACCTCTGGACCCGAGAGGCCTGACACGGCCGACGACTCACGCCACCGCTCGGATCACGCCACCGCTCGGATCACGCCACCGCTCGGGTCACGCCGCCGCCGGAAGCTCCTCGCGGGCTCCGGCGGCGGTCTTGCCGTACGCCACCAGCGTCAGCACGATCAGGCCGAGTACGGCCACCAGGAAGGCGAACGCGCCCCAGCCGATCAGCCCCACCGCGACCGCGCCGAGCACCCCGTGCACGATCGCGCAGCCGATGAGCAGGCCCCGGCCGAAGCGGCCGGGACGGCGGTCCCGGACGCCCGCGACGAGGGCGACCAGGGCGCAGAGGACGAGCGCGGCGCCGGAGGCGATGCCGAGCACCCAGGTGCCGGTGGACATCGCGTCGGGGTCCATGCCGTCGAGGGACATCGACTGGGCCTTCACGAACCGCGCCATCACCGCGTTGACCGCGACGATCCCGGGCGCTTCGAGGAGCAGCACCGCCGCCGTCACGAGAGCTATCGGTCTGCGGGCCACCTCGGCCACCCCCTGCACATGACTGTTACCGACAGTACGATCGACAGCGCGAAGGCTACTGGCCGGTAAACCCCTGGACAAGAGTGCGGACACGGCGGGCGACGCGGGTCCGTCCGGCGGCGGCGCGGCAAAGAATCGCCGGGCCATTCGTAGAGACTCCACAAAGAAACCCGAACGGCCACTGGCCGGACGAACAGAGACCTGCGCCACACCTCGGAGCTACTGTGCCGTAAAGGAACCCTGCGTACCGTGGTGCGACAAGGGAATTCACGACCCGAGCGGGCCCGGGGTCACGCTCCGTGTGGGCAAGCTCACCACTGGGGACGGGTCGAAAGGCCGTGTCGGCAGTCCCTAAACTCAGCTTGTTTCAAGGAGGGAGCCATCGTGCGCAAGGTGCTCATCGCCAACCGTGGCGAAATCGCTGTCCGTGTGGCGCGGGCGTGCCGTGACGCGGGTATCGGCAGCGTGGCCGTGTACGCCGAGCCGGACCGGGACGCTCTGCACGTCCGGGCCGCCGACGAGGCGTTCGCTCTGGGCGGTGACACTCCGGCGACCAGTTATCTGGACATGGCCAAGGTGTTGCAGGCGGCGAAGGACTCCGGTGCCGACGCGGTCCACCCGGGCTACGGCTTCCTGTCGGAGAACGCCGAGTTCGCGCAGGCCGTCCTCGACGCCGGGCTGACCTGGATCGGCCCGCCGCCGCAGGCGATCCGTGACCTGGGCGACAAGGTGGCGGCGCGTCACATCGCACAGCGCGCCGGCGCCCCGCTCGTCGCGGGCACCCCCGACCCGGTGTCGGGCTCCGACGAGGTCGTGGCCTTCGCCGAGGAGCACGGACTGCCGATCGCGATCAAGGCCGCGTTCGGTGGCGGTGGCCGTGGTCTGAAGGTGGCCCGGACGCTGGAAGAGGTTCCCGAGCTGTACGACTCGGCGGTCCGTGAGGCCGTCGCGGCCTTCGGTCGCGGCGAGTGCTTCGTGGAGCGCTACCTGGACAGGCCGCGGCACGTGGAGACGCAGTGCCTGGCCGACTCCCACGGCAACGTGGTCGTCGTGTCCACGCGTGACTGCTCGCTCCAGCGCCGTCACCAGAAGCTGGTCGAGGAGGCCCCGGCGCCGTTCCTGACCGAGGCGCAGAACGCGGAGCTGTACGCGGCGTCGAAGGCGATCCTCAAGGAGGCCGGCTACGTCGGCGCCGGCACGGTCGAGTTCCTCGTCGGCACCGACGGCACGATCTCCTTCCTGGAGGTCAACACCCGCCTCCAGGTGGAGCACCCGGTGACCGAGGAGGTCACGGGCATCGACCTGGTGCGCGAGATGTTCCGGATCGCCGACGGCGAGGAGCTCGGTTACGGCGACCCCGAGATCCGCGGTCACTCCTTCGAGTTCCGCATCAACGGCGAGGACCCGGGCCGCGGCTTCCTGCCCGCCCCCGGCACCGTCACCGTCTTCACCCCGCCGACCGGCCCCGGTGTCCGCCTGGACGCGGGCGTGGAGTCCGGCTCGGTCATCGGCCCGGCCTGGGACTCTCTCCTGGCCAAGCTGATCGTCACCGGCGCCAGCCGTGAGCAGGCCCTGCAGCGCGCCGCGCGTGCGCTGGCCGAGTTCAAGGTGGAGGGGATGGCGACCGCGATCCCGTTCCACCGGGCCGTCGTGGTCGACCCCGCCTTCACCGCGGACCCGTTCCGCGTCCACACCCGGTGGATCGAGACGGAGTTCGTCAACGAGATCAGGCCGTTCGCCCCGGCCGGCGCGGACGCCGACGAGGACGAGTCGGGCCGCGAGACGATCGTCGTCGAGGTCGGCGGCAAGCGTCTCGAGGTCTCTCTGCCGTCCTCGCTCGGCATGACCCTGGCCCGTACGGGTCTGGCGGCCGGCGCGAAGCCGAAGCGGCGGGCGGCGAAGAAGTCCGGTCCGGCGGCTTCCGGCGACACCCTCGCCTCCCCGATGCAGGGCACGATCGTGAAGGTCGCGGTCGAGGAGGGCCAGGAGGTCAAGGAGGGCGATCTGATCGTCGTCCTGGAGGCCATGAAGATGGAGCAGCCGCTCAACGCGCACCGCTCCGGCACCGTGAAGGGCCTGACCGCGGAGGTCGGCGCGTCCGTCACCTCCGGCGCCTCGATCTGCGACATCAAGGACTGATCCGTCGCACCGAGTACGGTACGAAGGGCCCGCAGGCACTCGCCTGCGGGCCCTTCGTCGAGGGGAGGGGATGAGGAGACCATGCGAGCCGACGCACGCCGCAACCACGAGCGCCTGCTCACCGAGGCCCGTGCCACCTTCGCCGAACAGGGCGCCGACGCGCCCCTGGAGGAGATCGCGCGCCGCGCGGGCGTGGGCATCGGCACGCTCTACCGCCACTTCCCCACCCGGGCGGACCTGCTGAACGCGGTCTTCCAGGAGGCCCTGGCGGCCCTGCTGCGCCGCTCGGCGGAGCTGGCCGAGGCCGAGGAGCCGTGCGGGGCGCTGGTGGAGTGGCTCCGGGGCCTGATCGCGCACGCGGGTGAGTACCGGGGGCTCGCGCACGCGCTGATGTCCGCCTCGTACGACCGGAGTTCGGCGCTCGCCGGGTGCAGCGATCCGCTGCGCGCGGCGGGTGAGCGGCTGCTCGCGCGCGCCAGGGAGGCGGGCCTGGTGCGGGCCGATGTGTCGATCGGCGATCTGATGCAGCTGACCAACGCGATCGCGCTGGCGGCGGAACAGTGCCCGGAGGACGCGGAGCTGGCGGACCGTCTGCTCGCGCTGACGCTACGGGGCATCAAGGACTGACGTACGGGAGGGGCTCGGGCGCGTGGGACCCCTGGGGGAGGGTCCCTCGGGACCGGGCGGGTGCGGTCCGGTGTCAGCGGCGCCGCATGTCGGCGACCCGCGCCGTGCGTTCCAGGGTCTCGGCGGCCATCCCTCCGCCCGGTCCCCGGTACTGACCGGCCGCCATACGGCCGCGCTGGACCGGGAGCGGCATGTCACGGCGGGGCCGGGCGCCGGGGGGGACCTGGTCGCCGCCCGTGGGGGTGGCGGCGCCCGTGCCCGCGACGGCGATCTGCACGCCCTGGTCGGCGAGGGCCTGGAGCTCGGTGGCGGCCCGGTCGTCGTGCGCCGGGGGTTCGTCGGTCACCAGGCGGGTGATCACGTCCGTCGGCACGGTCTGGAACATGGTGTCGGCGCCGAGCTTGGTGTGGTCGGCGAGGACCACCACCTCCGCCGCCGCCTGGACGAGCGCCCGGTCCACGCTCGCGGAGAGCATGTTGGACGTGGACAGGCCGCGCTCGGCGGTCAGTCCGCTCCCGGAGAGGAAGGCGCGGGAGACCCGGAGGCCCTGGAGCGACTGCTCGGCCCCGCTGCCCACGAGGGCGTAGTTGGAGCCGCGCAGGGTGCCCCCGGTCATGACGACCTCGACCCGGTTGGCGTGGGCGAGGGCCTGCGCGACGAGCAGGGAGTTGGTGACCACGGTCAGACCGGGCACGCGGGCGAGCCGGCGGGCCAGCTCCTGCGTGGTCGTCCCGGCGCCGACGACGATGGCCTCGCCTTCTTCGACGAGGCTCGCGGCGACGTCGGCGATGGCCGTCTTCTCCGCGGTCGCGAGATGGGATTTCTGCGGGAAGCCGGATTCTCGCGTGAATCCGCCCGGCAACACCGCACCGCCGTGGCGGCGGTCGAGGAGTCCTTCTGCCTCAAGGGCCCGTACATCTCTCCGTACGGTCACTTCCGAGGTCTGGACGACGCGGGCGAGCTCGCGGAGCGACACGGCCCCATTGGCTCGCACCATTTCGAGGATCAACTGGCGACGTTCTGCAGCGAACACGAAACTGACAGTAACGTGACCGGCCGATACTTTTCAGCGGTATGCGCCGAATTGCAGAAGATGCACACAGACGGGGTCCCCAAGTGATATGGGAGACCCCGTCGTTGATCACCCCGACCCCGGACCTATGCCCCGGCTTGCCGGGGGTTGTCCTGGTCGGCGAACCGTTCCCGCAGGCGGGAGCCGTGCCCGCCCCGAGGGTTACGCCTCGCCCGCCGACTTACGGGTGTGCAACTGCCGTGCCACTTCCGCGATCGAACCCGACAGGGAGGGGTACACGGTGAAAGCATTTGCGATCTGTTCGACCGTCAGATTGTTGTCGACCGCGATCGAGATCGGATGGATCAGTTCGCTCGCCTTCGGCGCGACGACACAGCCGCCGACCACGATGCCGGTGCCCGGACGGCAGAAGATCTTGACGAAGCCGTCCCGGATGCCCTGCATCTTCGCGCGCGGGTTGCGCAGCAGCGGCAGCTTGACGACCCTCGCGTCGATCTTGCCCGCGTCCACGTCGGCCTGGGTGTAGCCGACGGTGGCGATCTCCGGGTCGGTGAAGACGTTCGACGAGACCGTCTTCAGGTTCAGCGGGGCCACCGCGTCGCCGAGGAAGTGGTACATCGCGATACGGCCCTGCATGGCGGCCACCGAGGCGAGCGCGAAGACACCGGTGACGTCACCGGCCGCGTAGACGCCGGGGGCGCTCGTACGGGAGACCTTGTCGGTCCAGATGTGACCGGATTCCTTCAGCCTGACCCCGGCCTCCTCCAGGCCCATCCCGGCCGAGTTCGGGATCGCGCCGACCGCCATCAGGCAGTGCGTGCCCGAGATGACGCGGCCGTCCGCGAGGGTGACCTCGACCCGGTCGCCGACCCGCTTGGCGGACTCGGCGCGGGAGCGGGCCATGACGTTCATGCCGCGGCGGCGGAAGACGTCCTCCAGGACGGCCGCCGCGTCCGGGTCCTCGCCCGGAAGGACGCGGTCGCGGGAGGAGACCAGGGTGACCCGGGAGCCGAGGGCCTGGTAGGCGCCGGCGAACTCGGCGCCGGTGACACCGGAACCGACCACGATGAGCTCCTCGGGGAGCTCCTTGAGGTCGTAGACCTGCGTCCAGTTGAGGATGCGCTCGCCGTCCGGCTTGGCGTCCGGCACCTCGCGGGGGTGGCCGCCGGTCGCGATCAGCACGGCGTCCGCGGTCAGCGTCTCCTCCGTGCCGTCCGCGGCGGTGACGATCACCTGGCGGGAGCCGTCCATGGCCTGCCGGCCGGAGAGCCGGCCACGGCCGCGCAGCACCCGGGCGCCGGCCCGGGTGACGGAGGCGGTGATGTCGTGCGACTGGGCCAGCGCGAGGCGCTTCACCCGTCGGTTGACCTTGCCGAGGTCCACACCGACGACGCGGGCGGCCTGCTCGATGTGCGGGGTGTCGTCCGCGACGATGATGCCCAGCTCCTCGTAGGAGGAGTCGAAGGTGGTCATCACCTCGGCGGTGGCGATCAGGGTCTTGGAGGGGACGCAGTCGGTCAGGACGGACGCGCCGCCGAGGCCGTCGCAGTCGACGACGGTCACCTCCGCGCCGAGTTGGGCGCCCACCAGGGCCGCCTCGTATCCGCCGGGTCCGCCGCCGATGATCACGATCCGGGTCACTGGGATCTACGCCTCGCGCTCTCGTTCTGCCGGGGGGTCCCCCCGCTGGGATGCAGTGCGTACGCCATTGTCCCGCACGCTTCAAGTGCGTACCCCATTCTCGCGCACGCCCGGCGCGGTCTCACGCCGGGGCCTCCGAAGGGGTGCGCGGCGCCCCGCGGGCGTACCCCACGGCCGCCACCTCGGAGTTCGCCGGACACCCCGCCCCCTCCCGTACCCTCGGTCCCATGTCGCTCTACGCCGCTTTCGCCGGCAACCTCGACGCGCGGCTGATGAGCCGCCGCGCACCGCACTCCCCGCTGCGCGGCACCGGCTGGCTGAACGGCTGGCGGCTCACCTTCGGCGGCGAGCAGATGGGCTGGGAGGGGGCGCTGGCCACCATCGTGGAGGCCCCCCGGTCGCAGGTCTTCGTCGCGCTGTACGACATCGCGCCCATGGACGAGGAGTCCATGGACCGCTGGGAGGGCGTCGGCCTGGACATCTACCGCCGGATGCGGGTCCGGGTGCACACCCTGGACGGCGAGGAGCCGGCCTGGGTGTACGTGCTCAACGCCTACGAGGGCGGGCTGCCCTCCGCGCGGTACCTGGGCGAGGTCGCCGACGCGGCCGAGTCGGCGGGCGCACCGCACGACTACGTGATGGAGTTGCGCAAGCGGCCCTGTTGATCCGCCGGAGGCGGTCGCCCCGTCCGTTCGTCGGAAACGACAAGACAACGATCGCATGTCCGTCGGCATCGTCATCTACGCGCGTAGGCATTCTCCGGCTACGCTTCTGCGCGTAACAAATCCGTCCGGGGCGCACCTCGGACCACCCTCCCCGAGGCGAGAGAGTCAGTGAACGCAACTGCCACCCCGTACGAGGCCGCCGAGGCCGCTGCCGCACGTCTTCGCGAGCTGACCGGAGTCGAGAACCACGACGTCGCCCTGGTCATGGGCTCGGGCTGGGCGCCCGCCGTCGACGCGCTCGGTGCCCCCGAGGCCGAGTTCCCCGTCACCGACCTTCCCGGCTTCCCGCCGCCCGCCGTCGAGGGCCACGGCGGCAAGATCCGCTCGTACAAGATCGGTGAGAAGCGCGCGCTGGTCTTCCTCGGCCGCACCCACTTCTACGAAGGCCGCGGCGTCGCCTCCGTCGCCCACGGCGTCCGCACGGCCGTCGCCGCCGGCTGCAAGACGGTCATCCTCACCAACGGCTGCGGCGGCCTGCGCGAGGGCATGCGCCCCGGGCAGCCCGTCCTCATCAGCGACCACCTCAACCTGACGGCCGCCTCGCCGATCGTCGGCGCGAACTTCGTCGACCTCACCGACCTGTACTCGCCGCGGCTGCGCGCGCTGTGCAAGGAGGTCGACGAGACGCTGGAGGAGGGCGTCTACGTCCAGTTCCCCGGCCCGCACTACGAGACCCCGGCCGAGATCAACATGGTCCGCGTCATGGGCGGCGACCTCGTCGGCATGTCCACCGTCCTGGAGGCCATCGCCGCGCGCGAGGCCGGCGCGGAGGTCCTCGGCATCTCCCTGGTCACCAACCTGGCGGCGGGGCTCTCGGGCGAGCCGCTGAACCACGAGGAGGTCCTGCAGGCGGGGCGGGACTCGGCCGCGCGGATGGGCGAGCTGCTGACGCGGGTCCTGGACCGGATCTGAGTTCCTCCGGCGCCCCTCGCACCGCTCGGCCCCCAGGGGCCGAGCGGGCTTCGGAGCGCTGCGGCGGCCTCCGGCCGCCGGTCGGCCCCTGACCCCCGGCCTGCCGCTGCGCGGGGCTTCTCCCCCATCCCTCTCCTTCCCGTAACCGGGTCTCCGCCCCGGACCCCGCGCCTCGGACGCCGACGAGGCTGAATTTTCGGCCCGCCCGGCGTTCGAGGGCACGGCCGCAGGCCGTACGGGGGGTCCGGGGGCCTGCCCCCGGTTACGGGAAGGGGAGGGGTGGGGAAAGGCTTCGCGCAGCGGCGCACCGTTCGTAACCTCCCGCCCGCCCACCCCGAAAGGCACACCGTGACGCAGGACGATCTCCTCACCCGGGCCCAGGCATGGCTCGCCGAGGACCCCGACAGCGAGACCCGCGAGGAGCTCGCGAAGCTCATCGAGGCGGGCGCGACCGACGACCTCGCCGCCCGTTTCGCCGGCACGCTCCAGTTCGGCACCGCCGGACTCCGCGGTGAGATCGGCGCCGGGCCCATGCGGATGAACCGCTCCGTCGTCATCCGCGCCGCCGCCGGCCTCGCCGCGTACCTCAAGGCGAAGGGCCAGGACGGCGGCCTGGTCGTCATCGGCTACGACGCCCGCTACAAGTCCGCCGACTTCGCCCGCGACACCGCCGCCGTGATGACCGGCGCCGGGCTGCGCGCCGCGCTGCTCCCCCGCCCGCTGCCGACGCCCGTCCTGGCGTACGCCATAAGGCATCTGGGTGCCGTCGCCGGCGTCGAGGTGACCGCGAGCCACAACCCGCCCCGCGACAACGGTTACAAGGTCTACCTGGGCGACGGCTCGCAGATCGTGCCGCCCGCCGACGCGGAGATCGCCGCCGAGATCGACGCGATCCGCTCGCTGCACGACGTGCCCCGCCCCGAGACCGGCTGGGAGACCCTCGGCGACGAGGTCCTCGACGCCTATCTGGAGCGTACGGACGCCGTCCTGACCGCCGGTTCCCCCCGCACCGCGCGGACCGTCTACACGGCCATGCACGGCGTCGGCAAGGACGTCCTGACCGCCGCCTTCGCCCGCGCCGGCTTCCCGCCG
This sequence comes from Streptomyces sp. P9-A4, assembly GCF_036634195.1. NCBI lineage: Bacteria > Bacillati > Actinomycetota > Actinomycetes > Kitasatosporales > Streptomycetaceae > Streptomyces > Streptomyces sp. P9-A4. The sequence goes on along the minus strand of NZ_JAZIFY010000001.1, from coordinate 4,728,310 downwards.
CCCGCGCTGGTCGCCGCGCAGGCCGAGCCCGACCCCGCCTTCCCGACGGTCGCCTTCCCCAACCCGGAGGAGCCGGGCGCCATGGACCTCGCCTTCGAGGCCGCCCGCGCCGTGGACCCCGACCTGGTCATCGCCAACGACCCGGACGCCGACCGCTGCGCCGTGGCCGTGCCCGACGCCTCGGTCACCGGCGGCTGGCGGATGCTCCGCGGCGACGAGGTGGGCGCGCTGCTCGCCGCGCACCTGGTGCACAAGGGCGCCACGGGCGTCTTCGCCGAGTCGATCGTGTCGTCCTCGCTGCTCGGCCGGATCGCACAGGCCGCGGGCGTCGGCTACGAGGAGACGCTGACCGGCTTCAAGTGGATCGCCCGTGTCGACGGCCTGCGGTACGGCTACGAGGAGGCGCTCGGCTACTGCGTCGACCCCGAGGGCGTCCGCGACAAGGACGGCATCACGGCGGCGCTGCTCGTCACCGAGCTGGCCTCGGTGCTCAAGGAGCAGGGCCGGACGCTGACGGACCTCCTCGACGACCTGGCGGTGGCGCACGGACTGCACGCCACGGACCAGCTGTCGGTGCGGGTCGAGGACCTGAGCGTCATCGCGAACGCCATGGCGGCGCTGCGCGAGCGCCCGCCGGTGTCGCTGGCCGGTCTGACGGTGGTCTCGGCGGAGGACCTGACGAAGGGCACCGAGTCGCTGCCGCCCACGGACGGGCTGCGCTACCACCTGGAGGGCGCGTACAAGGCCCGGGTGATCGTCCGCCCGAGCGGTACGGAGCCCAAGCTGAAGTGCTACCTGGAGGTCGAGGTGCCGGTCGCCGCGGCGGTCGACCTCGCGCCGGCCCGCGCGAAGGCCTCGGAGCTGCTGGTCGCGATCAAGCGGGACCTCTCGGCGGCGGCGGGGCTCTGACCCGCCGAAGCGCGAGCGAGGGGGCCGGTACGGAAGCGATTCCGTACCGGCCCTTTCGCGTTCTCCGCGGTCCCGTCCCCTTCCTTCGCCCGTCCGGGTGAACCCCGTACGGCACGTGACGTAAGACGGGGCCCGCACGCCGGGGGCGCACGCCAGGGTGACCCGGTGTCCGTCACCCCCCTGCCGTCCGTGCCCGCCACCCGTACCCCCGGACCCGCCCCGGGCCGGTCCGCACGGTCCGCCCGCCCGGCCCCCCGGTTCGGCGCGCTGCGGCACGCCGCCCCCGCGCTGCTCGGGTATCTGGCGGTACGGCTGCTGGGCCTCGCGGTGCTCACCCGCTGGGCGCATCTGAAGGGGCACGGGCTGCTGCCGCTGCTCGCCGGGTCCTGGGACTCGCTCTGGTACCTGGACATCGCGGGTCACGGATACACGGCGGAGCCCTCGTACCCCCGGAACCTGGCGTTCTTCCCGCTCTTCCCCGGGCTGGTCCGGGCGCTGTCGGCGGTGCTCCCCGGCTCCCGTGCCGCGCTCGCGCTCGGGCTGGCCGTGGTCTGCTCGCTGGCCGCCGCCTGGGGGATCTTCGCGGTCGGCGACCGGCTGCGGGGACGCCGTACGGGCACGGTCCTCGTGGTCCTGTGGGGTGCCTCGCCGGTGGCCGCGGTGCAGTGGACGGCCTACACGGAGTCGCTGTTCACGGCGCTCGCCGCCTGGGCGCTGTTCGCGGTGCTCGACGGGCGCTGGGCGTGGGCGGCGGGGCTCGCGGTCGCCGCCGGGCTCACCCGGCCGACGGGGCTCGCGGTGGCGGCGGCGGTGTCCGCGGCGGGGCTGCTCGCCGCCCGGCGTGGCGAGGGCCGCGCCCTGGCCGCCGCCCTCGTCGCCCCGCTGGGCTGGCTCGGGTACGTCGGCTGGGTGGGGCTCGTACGGGGGCGCTGGGACGGCTACTTCGAGGTGCAGCGGCTGTGGGGGAACCAGTGGGACGGCGGCGCGATGACCCTGCGGGCGCTGCGCAAGTACCTGGTCTACACCCAGTACGAGCCGTTCTTCCTGTCCGTCGTGTCGGTGGTGCTGCTGCTCTCGGCCGGGCTCTTCCTGTGCTGTCTCGCCGACCGGCAGCCGCTGCCGCTGCTGGTGTTCACGGGGGTGCTGCTGCTGGTGGTGCTCGGCAGCGGCGGGGTGTGGTTCCCCCGGGCCCGCTTCCTGCTGCCGGGCTTCCCGCTGCTGCTGCCGCTCGCGTCGGGGATCGTCCGGGCCCGGCGGCCGGCCGCCGCCCTCGTGCTCACGGGGGCGGCGCTCTCCTCGGCGTGGCTGGGCGGCCACATGCTCCTGGTGTGGGACGGGGCGCCCTGAACAGGGTCAGCCGAAGCGGCCGTTGACGTAGTCGGCGGTGCGCGGGTCGACCGGGGAGCCGAACACGGTCTCCGTGGGCCCGTGTTCGACGATCACGCCGGGGGTGCCCTGTTCGGCGAGGAAGAAGGCGCAGGAGTCGGAGACCCGGGCCGCCTGCTGCATGTTGTGGGTGACGATGACGACGGTGACCTCGGACTTCAGCTCGGCGATGGTCTCCTCGACGCGCCGGGTGGAGGTCGGGTCGAGGGCCGAGCAGGGCTCGTCCATGAGCAGCACCCGGGGGCGGACGGCGAGCGAGCGGGCGATGCAGAGCCGCTGCTGCTGGCCGCCGGAGAGCGCCCCGCCGGGCTGCCGCAGCCGGTCCCTCACCTCGCGCCAGAGTCCGGCCTTGGTGAGGCACTCCTCGACGAGGTCGTCCTTGGCCTCCTTGCCCGCGCGGATGCCGCCGAGTTTCAGGCCGGCGAGGACGTTCTCGTACAGCGACATGGCGGGGAACGGGTTGGGCTTCTGGAAGACCATGCCGATCTCGCGGCGGGCGTGGGTGATGCGGCGGCCCCGGTCGTAGATGTCGGCGCCGTCGAGAAGGACCCGGCCGGCGAGCGAGGCGGTGCCGGTGAGTTCGTGCATCCGGTTGAGGATGCGCAGGAAGGTCGACTTGCCGCAGCCCGAGGGGCCGATGAGGGCGGTGACCTCGCGGGCGGGCATGGCGAGGGAGACCCGGTCGAGGACTTTGCGGTCGCCGAACCAGGCGGAGACGGCCTCGGCTTCGAGGGCGGCGGCCCGGGACGGGGCCGCCGGTCCGGTGCCCGGCACGGGCGGCAGGGTGACGGTGTCGGCGAGATCGGTCACGGTGTGGACTCCACAGCGGTCAGAGGAGGTTGGGGAGGAGACGGGTCAGCTCGCCGGAGACGAGGACGCCGAGGGCGACGAGGACGGGCACGGCGGTGACCCAGGCCTGCCGGGCGCCCCAGCGGCGGCGGGCGAACACGGCGAGCAGGGCGGCGAGGAGCAGCGCCTGCGCGCCGAGGAAGATCCCCGGCCAGGCGTCGGGGTCGCCCGCGAGGGGCTTCTCGGCCGCCGTGATCCAGCCGGGGCGCAGCGGCCGGGGCGGGCTGGGCCGCGCGGTGCCGAGCAGCTTGGCGTCGATGCGGACGACGTCCTCGGGGGTGTACGCGCCGCCGCTCGCGGTCATCAGAGTGAGCCGTCCCTGGCCGGCGCCGAGGGCCGCCGGGTTGGGGTCGCCGGGGTGGCGGACGCCGGTCACCTCGTACACGGCCTCGCCCTGTCCTGTGGTGACCTCGATGCGGGCGCCGTCGGGCAGCCGGTGCACGTCGTTGAAGGGGCTGCCGTACCCCCATCTGCGGCCCATGACGACGCTGGTCCCGGCCTGGCCGGGCAGGGCCGTGTCGCGGCGGTGGCCGGGGCCCGACATCAGGACCTCGGAGGTGGTGCCCTCGGCGACGACCTCGCGCAGGCCGAGCGCGGGGATGCGGATCAGGGCCACCGGGGCGCCGGGGACGAGCGGCTTGCCGTCGTAGGTGAGCTGCCCCACCGGGGCGGTGCCGAGGGCGAGTTGCTCGCGCAGTTCGTCGTAGGCGGTGGACTGGTCGCGGGCGTGCTGGAGGTGGCCGAGGACGGTGAGGTTGGCGGCGAAGCCGATGAGCAGCGCCGCGAGCACGGACAGCGCCGCCCCGGCCAGGGCGAGCCCGGCGCGGGGGGCGGTGGGTGGCGGTGCGGTCGTCACGGGCGGGCGCCGCCCTTGCGGCGGCGGGTCTGGATGACGGCCGCCGCGCCGAGGAGGCAGAGCGCGAGCGAGCCGAGGGCGGCGGACGCGGCGGTGGAGCCGGTGGCGGCGAGGGAGCCGTTGCCGCCGTTGGTGGTGGTGCCGCCGGTGGAGCCGGAGCCGCTGTCGCCGCCGGAGGTGCCGGAGCCGCCCGAGGTGTCCGTACCGCCGGAGGTGCCGCTGCCGCCGGTGGAGTCGGTCGCGGTCGGCGTGGGGCCGGTGCTGTCCGTGGGGGTGGGCTCGTCGGTCGGCTCGTCGGTGGGTCCGTCCGTCGGCCCGTCGGTGGGCTCGCCCGTCGGGGTGCCGGTGGGGGTGGGCTCACCGGTCGGTGTGCCGGTCGGGGTGCCGGTCGGGGTCGGGGTGGTGGCCGGGCCCGCGGTGAACACGGCGAGGTACGAGGCGGCGGTGTACGCGGCGGGGTCGGCCGGCGTGAACTGCGCCAGGACCGCCATGTCCAGGTTGACGGTGTCGGGCATGGTGGCGGTCACCTCCGCCTTGCCGTCGACGAGTTCCTTCGTCCCCAGCTCCACGGGCTCGCCGTTGCTGTCGAGGGTGAGGAAGGTGACCGTACCGGCCGCGCTCGCCGGCTGGACCTCGGCCCGGACCGGGTAGGGGCGGCCGGCGGGCGGGAGGGCGCTGTCGGTGGAGACCGTCAGGTTGGTCGCCTGCTGGCCGACGGCCGCCCAGTCGTCCCCGGTGACCTCGATCAGCTGGGAGAAGTACTCGGCCCGCGTCTCCGCGTCCGCCGTCTCGCAGAAGAGCCGCAGCTCGTACCGGCCGTCCATGGGCCCGGAGGGCACGATCTCGCGCAGCCGCTCCTGGAGGGTGCCGAAGCCGGCGCCGGAGGCGCCGAGGGTGCCGGATATCGGGGTGGTGCCGAGCGGGCCGCCGGGCACGACCTCGGCGATGGGGGCGGTGAGGGTCGGGTCGCCGGGGTTGACGAGGGCGAGGACGCCCTTGACGTACGGCTTCGCGGCATCGGCGGGCGTGGGGCAGGGGCCGGCGGCGGTGAGCGAGACCGGCCCGGCCGCGAGGGTGCCGGAGGCGGGGGTGAGCGTGAAGGTGCCGTGCCGGGTGAGGGCGGAGGCGGGCGTGGACATGGCCAGGACGATCGCCAGCGTGCCGCAGAGGAGGGCGAGCGCCGTGAGCATGGCCACGGGTGATCTGAGGGGTGCGACCGGGTTCATGGGGTGGAGTTCCTCCGAGGCGGGGCGGGGCCGGGTGGTGACCGGTGACGGTTCGTGGTGATCGCTGCTGCGGGATACGCCGGGGGGCCGGGCACCCGAGGGTGCCCGGCCGGTGTGCGGTCAGGGGAGCCTGGTGATCAGCGCTCGCCCTTGAGGGTGGTGGTGCCGCAGTCGGCGCCGAGGGTGCCGAAGCCGTAGTTGGTGATCGTGGTGCCGGCGGCGCAGACCTTGGAGGCCGAGCCGACGAACGTCTGGGCGATCGTGGCGTTGGTGAGCTTCGCCGTCGGGACGACGTTGTAGACGTCGCGCTTGATGCTGAAGAGCGGGTTCAGCGTCTTGTCGGTGTTGCGCGGGGCGACACCGGCGACGGAGCCGAGCACGGCGGCGCCGCGGCGGTCCGTGACGACGGCCTTCTCCTGCGCCGTGTACTGGGCGACGGAGTAGGGCGCGATGTCACCGGCGCTGTCGAGGACGGTGCCGTCGTTCTCCTGGACGCCCTGCTGGACGCAGGTGCCCGGGGTGGTCACGCCGATGGAGGAGAGGAAGAACTGACGCGTGCCGGAGTTGGCCTGCGGCAGGATCGGGGTGAGGGCCACGCCGTTGAGGGACGTGGTGGTGCACTCGTAGACGGCCTTCAGCTGGGCCACCGTCAGGTCGGCGGGCAGCGCGCTGTCGGAGCGCTTCACCCAGGACACCGCGTCCTTGGCGAAGGGGATCCAGGTGAGGTCCGTGGTGCTGTTGTCGACCGGGCCGCGCGAGGAGCGGGCGAAGTCGAGGCAGCCGGAGTTGGTGTCCACGGCGTTGCGCAGGGCGTCGATGCCGCCCGAGGAGCCGTTGGGCCGGTTGATCACACAGCCGGTCGCCTTGGTCTTGACGGTGGCGGTGCCGGTGGCGTCCCAGGACGCGATGATCTTCTGGCCGAAGGCGTTCACGACCACGTTGCCGAGGCCGTTCACGACGTCCTGGGTCGTGTCGGAGCCGACGCCGGCGAGCGTGCGGTACTGGGTGACCGGGCTGGGGTCGGCCTGCGCGGCGGGGGCGAGGGCGACACCGAGACCGAGGGCGGCCACACCGAGGGCGGCACCGATACGAGCGCGGGACTTGACGTTCACTTCTGATCTCCTCCGTGGAAACGGATGCCATGGAATGGACGCACAAGCAAAATCCGGATTTCTTTATCCGGCCGGTCCGTCGACCGGCCGGGAACAACAATTCCGTACGGCGAAGGCGGCGACCACCACTTTCAGCCGCTCTTCAGGTTACGAATTCCTGTCCTAGGTGAATCCGAGGGAATCCGGCGACGCCCGGCGATTCCCAGGACGACGGGTCCCGCGAGGCCCGCGAGGCCGCCGGCGACGAGGACCGCGAGGAGGACCCAGCGGACGACGCCGAGGACCTGGGAGGGGGTGCTGCCGGTGTCGGCGAGCCGCTCGGCGGTGGAGCCGCCGGAGCCGCCCGCGCCGCCGGACGCGCCGCTCGCGCCCGTGGTGCCGGAGCCGCCGGCCGCGCCGGTCCCGCCGGAGGAGCCCGCCGCGCCCCCGCCGGCCGTACCGCCGGAGCCGCCGCCCGTGGCGCCGCCCGTCCCCGTACCGCCGGAGTCCCCGGAACCGCCCGTGGCGGAGCCGGTGCCCGTCGACGAGCCGGAACCGGAGTCCGTCCCCCCGGTGGTGCCGGGACCCGACGGCGTGCCGCGCTCCAGCCGGCCGGCCGCGGCCACGGTCTGCGCCTTCAGCTTCGCGGGCAGCGGGGCGTAGCCCAGGGGCAGCTCACCGGGGGCGGTGCCCTGCTTCTGTCCGGGTCCCGCCGCGTACCGCAGCACGCGCGCGTAGTCCCGGCGGGCGTCCGCCGGGAGGGCGGTGGAGGCCGCCGCGTAGGTGACGACCGTCAGCGGGTAGGCGCCCTTCCTGGCCCGGGTCGGGTCGGGGGCGAGGACGCCGGGGACGGCCGAGTCCTTGAGCTGCCCGACCGCTTCGAGCAGGGACGGGGTGCTGGGCCGGACGAAGTTGCCGTCGGCGTTCGGCAGGGCGGCGATCTGGAGCTGGTAGCGGGCGGCCGTGGCGGCGTCGACGATGCCGTAGGCGCGCCGGCCGCCGGGGCGGATGTCGCTGCTGACGAGCTTCAGCTCGTTGGTCACGGTGTCGGTGGCCACCTGGTCCTTGGCCCCGTTGGTGCCCCGCCGGACCCAGCGTGCGGCGTCGTGCATGTCGAGGGCGTACGGCGAGCGGTCGACCTGGCCGTACTTGATGGCCTTCGGCGGCAGCACGAGTTCCGTTTCCGTGGGGTCCGCCTTCATGAATTCGTCGGAGCCCGCCGTGGCGAGCCCGAGATTCTTGAAGTAGGGGTTGATCTTCGTTCCCCAGGGGTCCGGATTTCCGGCCAGGAAGGCGCGCGCATCCCGGTCGGCGCGCAGATAGTCCCAGATGACCCGGGCGCTGTCGGAGCGGTCGGCGGCGACCATGATTCCGCCGGGGTAATTCTGGGGGGCCTGCGGGAACCGGGTGAACTCCGGATTCAGTTCCAGGAATTCCTGGTCGCGGAGGACGGACTCCGGGTTGCCCTTGAGGTGGTCGGGGACGGGCGCGGTGTTGCTGAGCAGCCGGACGTCGTACGGGTAGGAGGCGGTGAGCAGTTTCGCCAGGAGCCGGGGGTTCAGTTTCAGGTCCCTGACGAGGCCGATGCTGTCCGCCTCCCAGTACAGGCCGACGGCGAGCCCGTTGACGGCGACGGGCGCGTGGACGAAGCCCGCCTTCTCGCCGCCCTCCACCGGCTGGACCGTGAAGGCGAGGCCCGGCGAGGTGGCGGTCGGACTGAGCAGGTTGCCCCGGGCCAGGTCCTCGCCGCGCTGGGTGAAGGTGAAGCGGGTGGTGCCCTCGGCGCAGAGCGCGGACTGCCAGGAGGTGAGGGCGTCGGTGACCAGCTCGGAGCCGGTCATGCGGCGCTCCTCCTTGTCGGCGGGGCAGGCCTCGCGGACCGGAAGGAAGTCGAGCGGGAAGACGATCCGCTGGTTCCAGTTGGTGGTGGAGAGGGCGGAGGTGACCGGGCGTCCGTTGGTGCCGGGGGTGCCGTTCGGGTCGTGGGAGCCGCGGGGCACGACGACGAGCCAGCAGCCGCGGCCCCGGACGTCCGCGCCCGTGCCGACGGGGTCGCCGCAGCCGAGGTGCGGGGCCTCCCGGGTGGTCTGGAGGCTCACGGCCGCCTCGCCGGTGCCGTCGGGCTGGGTGGCGGCGAAGAACTCCTCGTTGGTGTCGCCGGAGCTGAAGTAGGTCCAGTCGGTGGGCTTGGTCGTCGGCGGGCCGGAGACGGGGGTGAAGGGCACGAACGGATCGGTGGTCTGCCCGGGGTACTCCGGGCTGGGGATCTCCGCGGCGTACTGCTTCTCCAGCGGGTCGGAGCCGACCGGGAGGAGGCGGCTGCCGACGAAGGCGCCGAAGTCGGAGCCCTTGCTCCCGGCGCCGAACTGGCACTGCTCCCGCTTCGGTCCGGCCGGGTCGTCGCCCCAGCACTGCATGATCTGGAGGTAGTCGGTGTTGTAGCCCTGGGTCGGCTTCCCGCCCTTCCAGGTCACCTTGAGGCCCTGGGCCCGCAGGTTCCTGGTCTGGTGGACGGTGACCTCAAGGCCGGAGAAGTCGTCGTACGGGCCCTTGGTGCCGCGTTTCGTCAGCGCCGAGCCGTCGGGCCCGGCAGCCGCCGCCGCGGGCCCCGAGGGCAGCGGCAGCAGGGCGAGGACGACGGCGGCGAGCAGGGCGCCGATGCCGGCGCCCCGCCTTCGGGCTGCGGGCTTCATCGGGTGCCTCCCTGGCGCCGGGCGCGGGCGGTGAGGGCGCGCCCGACGAGCGGCGGGCCGACGACGGTGGCGAGGAGCAGGATCACGGAGAGGGCCATGAGGACCCCGCGCAGGCCGCCGCCGGTCTCGGCGGCGAGGGTGACCGGGGTGCCGACGATGCCGGTGCCGGAGTCCCCTCCGCCGGTGGCGCCGTTGCCGCCGCCCGCGTCCCCGGCGAGGACCTCGCCGGTGTCGGGGTCGACGGCTCCGCCGCCGGTGCCGCCGCCGGAGGCCGAGCCGGCCCCGGCGGCCGTACCGCCACCGCTGGAACCGCCGTTGCCGGTACCGGAGTTGGTGGCGGAGCCGGTGCCGCCGCCGGAACCGCCGGTGGTGGAGCCGTCGTTGGCGCCGGAGCCCTGGGTGCCGCCGGCCGTGGAGCCGTTCGCGTTCCCGCTGCCGCCCGTGGAGCCGCCACCGGCGGCCGAACCACCGTTGTTCACCGGGGTGTTCGAGCCGCGTGCGCCACCCGTCCCGTCCCCGCACTGGGTCGCGCCGCGCTTGTCGCAGGCCTTCGGCATGGGTGCGTTCCTGGCGAGGGTGTTGGTGCCGTCCGCCGAGAAGGTGGGGTTGCGGCAGCCGGACAGGTCGACGGCGCCGGTGGGCGCCCCGGGTATCCGGCGCACCTGCTCGAAGCCCGCCTGGACGAGGTTCTTCGGCAGCGGCGAGTAGCCGAGCTCCTCGGCCTGCTGCTGGCCCTCGCAGAGGAAGTAGCGGGCGAAGGTGCCGATCGAGCGGCCCTTGTCGCGGGTGTGCGGGGCCGTCTCGGTGGTGGGGACGACCATGTAGCTGTAGCTGGAGAGCGGGTAGCCGCGGCGGTCGTTGGTGCGGTAGACGCCGTCGAGGATCTGGGTGAGGTAGTCGGTCGAGTTCTTGTCGTCGTTGATCCGGGCCCTGAGCAGGGCGACGGCGACGCTGGAGGCGGTCGGTTCGACGTAGTACCCGGCGGAGTTGAGGATCTTGGCGACCGGGAAGTGGGCGTTGATCGCGTACGAGTACTCGACGTAGGTGATGGCCCCCTCGCCCTGCGGCTGGCGGACGTGGGCGGAGACGCCGAGGGAGCCGGACTTGGCGACGGTGGTGGTGCCGGGCACCACCGGGAAGTACGAGGTCATGCCGCAGGGCGTGTCACGGCCGGCCCGCCGGCAGTAGTCGTTCCAGACGGCGCCCTGCTCCTTGGCGAGCCAGGTGGTGAACTGGGCGGTGGTGCCCGAGCCGTCGGAGCGCACCACGGGGACGATGCGGCGCGCGGGGAGGGTGAGGCCGGGGTTGTCGGCCTTGATCTCGGGCGCGTTCCACATGGTCAGCCGGCCGGTGAAGATCCTCGCGAGGACGGGTCCGGAGAGGCGCAGGTTGGTGACCTGGCGGCCGCTGATCCGCAGGTTGTACATGAAGGCGGTGCCACCGGCGACGATCGGCATGTACGCGTAGCCGCGGCGGGGCGGCACATCGGTGGCGTTGCCGTCCTTGAGGCCGTACGGGATCTCGGAGACGGCGAAGTCGACGGTGCCGTTCTTGAACTGCTCGCGGCCCTGGGAGGAGCCGTTGGCGTTGAAGTTGACGGTCAGTCCGGTGTTGGCGCCGATGTTGCGGCGCCACTGCTCGACGGCGTTGGAGCTCCAGGTGGAGCCGGACCCGGTGATCTTGGTGTAGCCGGCGGCCTGTGCGGCGGGCGGCTGGACGAGCAGGGCGAGCAGCGCGCACAGGACGGCGGCGAGGCCCAGCAGGGTGCGGGTGGCGGACACGGCTCTCACGGCGTACTCCTCGGCGATACGGGTGCGGATCGTTCCGCGCGGGCGGCGTCGCGACGGGACGCCTCGGCCCGGCGCCGCTCCTGGCGCTTCGTCAGCTGTCCGGGGCCTCGCCCGCCCGCGATCCGGGCGAGGACGAAGAGGAGCAGGACGAGCAGCATGAGGACGGCGGCGGTGCCGAAGCCGCGGGCGATCATGTTCGGTTCGGGCGACTTGACGAGCTCGAAGGTGGCGAGCGGCAGGGAGACCTGGGCGCCGGAGGTCGGCAGGGCGTTCAGCTCGGCGGTGAAACCGGCGGTGAGCAGCACGGGCGAGGTCTCCCCCACCCCGCGCGCGGTACCGAGGATCACGGCCGTGGTGAGCCCCGAGCGGGCGGTGGGCAGCACCACGTGCCAGACGGTGCGCCAGCGCGAGGACCCCATGGCGTACGAGGCCTCCCGCAGCGTGCCGGGGACCAGCCGGATGACGACGTCGGCGGCGCGGATGATGATCGGCAGCATCATCACGGAGAGGGCCAGGGAGGCGGCGAGGCCGGAGCGCTCCATGCCGAGGCCGAGGATGACGGTCGCGTAGACGAAGAGGCCCGCGACGATCGAGGGCAGCGCCGTCATGGCCTCGACGACGGTGCGGACGAGGCGGGCGAAGGCACCCGGCACCTCGGTGAGGAAGACCGCGCAGACGATGCCGGTGGGCACGGTGAGCGCGAGGGCGATGCCGACCTGTTCGAGGGTGCCGACGACGGCGTGCAGGATGCCGCCGACGTCGAGCGGTTCGAGGGGGCCCGCAAGGCTCATGTCCTGGGTGAAGAAGTTGAGGTGGACCAGGGCCTCGCGGCCCTCCCAGAGGGTGAAGGCGACGACGAAGACGAGGACGGTGAGGAGCACGAGACCGAAGGTGCGGACGACGACGCCCGCGATCCGGTCGCGTACGGCGGGCCCGTCCTCGTCGAAGGAGACGAGCAGCGCGTAGAGCCCGAGGAAGAGGACGTACGCGACGAGGGCGAAGCCGACGGTGCCGCTGAAGGGCAGCAGGCGGGCGAAGACCAGCCAGGTGAGGGCGAGCGAGGCGGCGGCGGCGCCGAGCACGGCGTACACGTCGGAGGCGCGCAGGCTGCCGGTGGTCCGGCGGTGTTCGGGTCCGGGCGGCGGGGACTTCTCGGCGGGCGGGCGCAGCCGCGGCCGCTCCGGGGCGATGGTCATGTGGTTTCCCCTGTTACGCGTCGCTGGTGGCGCCGGAGCGGCTGCGGGCGACGATGGACGAGGCGGCGAAGTTGACGATCAGGGTCATGACGAAGAGCGCGAAGCCGGCCGCCATCAGGGCGGACATCCCGAAGGGCGTGGCCTCGCCGTAGCGCAGGGCGATGAGGGAGGACACCGAGCTGGTGCCGGTCTGCAGGACGTGCCACTGGACGGTGAAGACCTGCGAGATGACCATGTAGACGGCGATGGTCTCGCCGAGGGCGCGGCCGAGGCCGAGCATGGTGCCGCCGATCATGCCGCCCTTGCCGAAGGGCAGGACGACGCTGCGGATCATGCCCCAGCGGGTGGCGCCGAGCGCGTAGGCGCCCTCGCGTTCGCCGGCGGGGGCCTGGGAGAAGACCTCGCGCATGATCGAGCAGATGATCGGCGCGACCATCATGGCGACGACGAGGCCGGCGACGAAGGTGGACGAGGTGTAGACGGTGGGCGGGGCCAGCGGGTCGTCCGGGTCGGCGCCGTCGACCCGCAGGAACGGGATCCAGCCGAGGTAGGTGGCGATCCAGCGGGCGATCGGGAGGATCGACTCCTCCAGCCAGAAGACGCCCCACAGGCCGTAGACGACGGAGGGCACGGCGGCCATCAGGTCGACGGTGGAGACGAGGGTGCGGCGCAGCCGGGGCGGCGCGTACTCGGAGATGTAGAGCGCGGCCCCGGTGGCGAGCGGGACGGCCACGACGATCGCGACGAGCGCGATGAGGACGGTGCCGAGGAGGACGGCCGCGATCCCGAAGCGTCCGCCGTCCGGTTCCCAGGTCTCGGTGCTGAGGAAGGCGAGGCCGGCGCGGTCGAGGGCCTGCCAGGCGCGGTGCAGCAGGAAGCCGCCGACGAGGAGCATGACCGCGAGGACGAGGCCGCCGCCGGTGCGGGCGACGGCGCGGAAGACCCGGTCGGGGAGGCCGGGGTCGGCGTGCAGCCGTCTCGGCGTGTCGGTCGGCGGGTCCGCCGGGCCGCCGGACGGCGGGGTGCCGGTCGGCGGTCCCCCGGGCGGCGGGCCGGGCGGCGGGTCAAGGGTCTCGGTCGTCACGGGAAGGACGTAAGTCCCGCCCGGTGGACATGCGCGCCACTCGATGTGAACGAGGGGCGTGCGCGGGGCAACTTCCGTTCACCGTAAGGCTGTTGAGGCCCATCCGGGGCCTTCTTCGGCGATCAGCGCTCGGAACCGCGCATAGGCGGTACGGCAGGTGGAATGGCGCTCGTAGGAGCGTCCGGAGAGGGCGGCGGTACGCCCTTCCGCGTCGCGCAGCAGCCATACCCAGCCGTTGCCGCCCGCGGTGTGCTGTACCCCGCCGGCCAGGGCCGTGTGCCCGGCGCACAGCGCGGCGAAGGCCGCCCGGCACCCGGCGTGGTCGTCGTAGCAGCCCCCCGACCGCGCGACGACCCTTCCGTTCTGGGCGACGAGTCGCCACCCGTAGCGCCCGTCGGCCCCCATGTCGACCAGACAGCGCGTTCCGGACACACCGGTGCCCTTGGTCATCGCCCCCACCCCCACAGTCTCGGCAAGCGCAATCTATTGAGACGGGGGTGACTGTTGGGTGCTAAACCAATTGCGCGATGGCACGCTTCACCGGGCCGTTGCCCCTAGGACACCGGCCCCCGGCGGACACCGTCGAGAACCGGTCAGCCTGTCGCGATCAGGATGATCAGGAGCAGCAGTCCGGCCACCGCGGGACCGACGATCTCGTACGCCCAGCGCACCCGCACCTCGCCCCGCGCCCCCGGGTTCCCGGCGTGCAGCGAGGCCAGCTCGCGCAGATCGGCGACGGTCTGGTCGGTGGGCGCCGTCCGGGAGGCGCTGTCCCGTACGTCGGCGGCGGTGGACGTACGGCCGTGCGGATCGTCCTGGGAGGCACGGGCGGCCCGGCGGGCCGCCTTCTTGCGCTGGCGCAGCGAGACGGGGACCGCCCACAGCTGGTACTTGGCGCCCTCCTGCGTGAAGACCTCGCTGGAGTAGCCGGCCCTGATGTCCGCGACGGCCGCCCAGGGCAGGGTGATCGACCGGAACGGGTTGCGGACCCGGAGCCGGTGGTCGTTGGCGTACACGGCCGGCCGGATCGTGAACGCCACGATCAGCGGTACGGCGAGCAGGAGACCCGCGAGCGCGATCCAGGGCGACCGGCCCTCGCCCCTGACCATCGCGTCACCGGCGAAGAGCGCCGCGAGAAGCAGCAGGAACACCCCGCTCGCGATCCCGAGGGGCGACCGGAAGACCCGATCGGCGAACTCGACGGACGGCTGCTCGGGGATCGACTCGCGACCCGGCTCGCGGCTGGGCTCGGGGGTCGGCTCGGGGGTCGTCATGCCGCCGATTGTGCCTCAGGGGGGCGGCGGGGGCTCAGGCGGCCCGCGCGGCCACGAGGTCCGCGTACAGAATGATGTTGTCGGGGCGGTGGCCGTCGGTCAGCTCCCCGCCGCAGGTGACGAGCCGCAGCTCGGGCCCCCGGGTGTCGCCGTACACCTTGGCGGTCGGGAAGTCGTCCTTGTCGACCTGCTCCAGTGCCCTGACGCGGAAGACCGCGGTGGTGCCGTCCGCGCGGGACACGGTGATCTCGTCGCCGACGCGCACCCGGGAGACGTTCTTCAGGACCGCCGGGCCGCGGGCGGTGTCGAAGTGCCCGATGAGGACGGCGGGACCCGTCTCGCCGGGCGTGACGCCCTTGCCGTACCAGCCGATGCGGTCGGCGTCCGCGACCGAGGGCACCTCCACGGTCCCGTCGGCGGCGAGCCCCAGTTCGAGCACCGGCCCGGTGTCGACGCCGGCGGCGGGCACCCGGACCCGGACGGGCAGCGAACGCGCGAGCGGCTTCACGGGCCCGGCGGTCTTCGCGGGTGCGGGCGTGGGCGTGCCGCCGGCCTGCGAGATCCGCGCGGGCGGAGTCTCGGGCACGGCCCCGGCGGAACAGCCGGTGAGCGCGACGAGGGCGGCGAGGAGGAGGGCGGGGGCGGCGGCGGTACGGGAGGGGTGACGGCGACGGTTCACGGGCGGGCTCCGGACGGAGGGGAGGCGCGGAAGGTACGGGAGGTGTACGCGGCCTACGGGATGTACGGGGTGCGGCCGGCCGCCGCGTGGGTGCGGCGACCGGCCTCGGGGTGGGGTGCGCTCCCGCTCGGGTCAAGGGGCGGAGCGTGCGGTACGGATCAGACGCGGGCGGCGGCCCGACGGCGCAGGGCGACGAAGCCGAGCCCGGCGGCGGTGACCGCGGCGGCGCCCGCACCGGCGGCGATCAGGGCGGTGGAGTCGTCGGCGGGAGCGAACTCGGCACCGGCCGCGACGCCGCCCCGCGGGATGACCGAGGTCTGACCGGTGTTGACGGTGGTGTTGCCGTTGCCCGCGGGGACCGTGGTGGCGTCGTTCGTGCCGCAGCCCGTGGGGAGCTTCGGGAAGGCGCGCCAGTACTGCCGCGGCGCCACACTGTCCTGGACGCGCTGGCCGAGGACCGGGGTGGGGGTGTTCGCGCCCTTGATCCGGAGGCCGAAGGCACCCAGGCCGGGGTCGGTGCGGTCGGCGGTCTCCATGACCACACCGTTGGGGTCGAACATGACCGCCTTCGGGCCCTTCCTCAGGTCGTTGGTGAGGACGATCCGCCAGCGCGCGCCGAAGGCCGCGGTGATGACCTCCCGGACGGTGCAGTCACCCGTCTTGACCGGGCCGGAGAGCTCGGGCTGCGGGGTGGCGTAGCAGTTGGCGGGGATCCGCATGAAGGAGTTCCAGCGGAAGGGCGTGTCGCCCCCCTGGGTGCGCTGGCCGAAGCCCGGGTTCCGGGTGTCGGCACCGGTGATCTTGAGACCGACGCGGCTGTCGAACGGGTGGGCCCGGTCGACGCTGCCCTGGATCTTGCCCTCGGGGTCCCGGAGGACGGCCGACGGGCCCTTCTTCAGGTCGTTGACGAGGGTCACCGTCCAGCCCTCACCGAACACCGACGGGAGGACCCACTCGGTGGTGCAGGGCCCGAGCATCTTCGCCGAGCCGACCCGGGGCGCCGTGGAGGCCGGTGCCTTCTCCGTCGGCTGCGCGGAGGGCTTGACCGAGGCCTTCGCGGTCGGCGCCGCCGAGGGCCGACCGGACGGCTGGGCGGACGGCTGGGCGGAGGCCCCGGTGGTCGGCGCCGCGGACTGCTGGGCGGACGGATTCGCACCGGCGGTGGCGATGGCGGCCGGGCCGTCGGCCGCGAAGGCGGCTCCGGCGGTGAGCGCCGGGGTGGTGATCGCGACGCCCGCGAGGAGGGCGACGGCGGTGGCGGTGCGAAGGGCGGTGCGCATAACGACTCCTGGAATTCAGGCAGGTGGATGGGAGAGTCGCATGCCGCTTTTTCTCGGTCCGTCTCTTGTCCGGTGAGGTCTGGCCGGCTGCAGAAAGAAATCTATTGATCTTGCATCCAGGACGTGTCCGCTCCATGTCACGGCCCTGTGACAGGGGTCACCACACCGCCGGACCCCGTGTGACCTCGGGCTCTACGAAGGGACGGCCCTGTACAGGTCGCTACGCGCGTAGATATGCTCGACTGGTGACCATGCCCACCACTGCATCCTCCCCCACGGCCTCCGGCGCGGGTGGTGCCCCCACATCCGCATTCGCCGACGTGACCGCGTCCGACAGTGCGCTGCGCCGCTTCCTCCACGGGCTGCCCGGCGTCGACGCCGTCGGCCTGGAGGCGCGCGCCGCGTCCCTCGGCACCCGCTCGATCAAGACCACGTCCAAGGCGTACGCCATCGACCTGGCCATTTCCATGATCGACCTGACGACGCTCGAAGGCGCGGACACCCCGGGCAAGGTCCGGGCACTCGCCGCCAAGGCCGTCCGTCCCGATCCGACCGACCGTACGACCCCGACGACCGCCGCCGTCTGCGTCTACCCCGACATGGTGGCCACCGCCAAGGCCGCCGTCGCGGGCTCCGGCGTCAAGGTCGCCTCCGTCGCCACCGCCTTCCCGGCCGGCCGCGCCGCCCTCCCGGTGAAGCTCGCCGACACGGCCGACGCCATCGCCGCGGGCGCCGACGAGATCGACATGGTCATCGACCGGGGCGCCTTCCTCGCCGGCCACTACCTCCAGGTCTTCGAGCAGATCGCCGCGATCAAGGCGGAGTGCGGTGACCGCGCCCGCCTCAAGGTGATCTTCGAGACCGGCGAGCTGTCCACGTACGACAACATCCGGCGCGCCTCCTGGCTCGGCATGATGGCCGGCGCGGACTTCATCAAGACCTCGACCGGCAAGGTCGCGGTCAACGCCACCCCGGCCAACACGCTCCTGATGCTGGAGGCCGTGCGCGACTTCCGCGCCCAGACCGGCGTCCAGATCGGTGTGAAGCCGGCCGGCGGCATCCGGAACACCAAGGAAGCCATCAAGTTCCTGGTGCTCGTCAACGAGACCGTGGGCGAGGACTGGCTGGACAACCACTGGTTCCGCTTCGGTGCTTCCAGCCTGCTCAACGACCTGCTGATGCAGCGCCAGAAGCTGGCGACCGGCCGTTACTCCGGCCCCGATTACGTGACGGTGGACTGATCAACATGGCATCTGCATTCGAGTACGCACCGGCGCCCGAGTCCCGGTCCGTCGTCGACATCGCGCCGAACTACGGCCTGTTCATCGACGGCGAGTTCGTCGAGGCCGCCGACGGCAAGGTCTTCAAGACCGTCTCCCCGGCCACCGAGGAGGTCCTGTCCGAGATCGCCCAGGCGGGCGCCGAGGACGTCGACCGCGCCGTCAGGGCGGCCCGGAAGGCCTTCGAGAAGTGGTCGGCGCTGCCCGGCTCCGAGCGCGCCAAGTACCTCTTCCGCATCGCCCGGATCATCCAGGAGCGCAGCCGCGAGCTGGCCGTCCTGGAGACCCTGGACAACGGCAAGCCGATCAGGGAGACGCGCGACGCGGACCTCCCGCTGGTCGCCGCGCACTTCTTCTACTACGCGGGCTGGGCCGACAAGCTCGACCACGCCGGCTACGGGGCGAACCCGAGGCCGCTGGGCGTGGCCGGCCAGGTCATCCCGTGGAACTTCCCGCTGCTGATGCTGGCGTGGAAGATCGCCCCGGCGCTCGCGACCGGCAACACGGTCGTCCTGAAGCCGGCCGAGACGACCCCGCTGACCGCCCTGTTCTTCGCGGACATCTGCCGCCAGGCGGGACTGCCGAAGGGCGTCGTCAACATCCTTCCCGGGTACGGGGAGACGGGCGCCGCGCTGGTCGCGCACCCGGACGTGAACAAGGTCGCCTTCACCGGTTCGACCGCCGTCGGCAAGGCCATCGCGCGCTCGATCGCCGGCACCGACAAGAAGGTCACCCTGGAGCTGGGCGGCAAGGGCGCGAACATCGTCTTCGACGACGCCCCCATCGACCAGGCCGTCGAGGGCATCGTCAACGGCATCTTCTTCAACCAGGGCCAGGTCTGCTGCGCGGGCTCCCGGCTGCTGGTCCAGGAGTCGATCCAGGACGAGCTGCTCGACTCGCTCAAGCGCCGGCTGAGCACCCTGCGGCTCGGCGACCCGCTGGACAAGAACACCGACATCGGCGCCATCAACTCCTCGGAGCAGCTGGCCCGGATCACCTCCCTCGTGGAGCAGGGCGAGGCGGAGGGCGCCGAGCGCTGGACCGCCGCGTGCGAGATCCCGTCGGCCGGTTACTGGTTCGCCCCGACGCTCTTCACGAACGTCACGCAGGCGCACACGGTGGCCCGCGACGAGATCTTCGGCCCGGTCCTGTCGGTGCTGACCTTCCGTACGCCCGACGAGGCCGTCGCGAAGGCCAACAACAGCCAGTACGGCCTGTCGGCCGGCATCTGGTCGGAGAAGGGCTCCCGCATCCTCGCGGTCGCGGGCAAGCTCCGCGCGGGTGTCGTCTGGGCCAACACGTTCAACAAGTTCGACCCGACCTCGCCGTTCGGCGGATACAAGGAGTCGGGCTTCGGCCGCGAGGGCGGCCGTCACGGTCTGGAGGCCTACCTCGATGTCTGAGAAGTCCGAGCAGCGTCTGAGCGTCTTCAAGACCTACAAGCTGTACGTCGGGGGCAAGTTCCCCCGCTCCGAGAGCGGCCGGGTGTACGAGGTGAGCGACTCCAAGGGCAACTGGCTGGCGAACGCGCCGCTCTCCTCCCGCAAGGACGCCCGTGACGCGGTCGTCGCCGCCCGCAAGGCCTTCGGCGGCTGGGCGGGCGCGACCGCGTACAACCGCGGCCAGGTCCTCTACCGCGTGGCCGAGATGCTGGAGGGCCGCCGGGACCAGTTCGTCCGCGAGGTCGCGGAGGCGGAGGGCCTGTCGAAGTCGAAGGCGGCCGTCGTCGTCGACGCGGCGATCGACCGCTGGGTCTGGTACGCGGGCTGGACGGACAAGATCGCCCAGGTCGTGGGCGGCGCCAACCCGGTCGCGGGCCCGTACTTCAACCTGTCGACCCCCGAGCCGACCGGTGTCGTCACGGTCGTGGCCCCGCAGGACTCGTCCTTCCTGGGCCTGATCTCGGTGATCGCCCCGGTGATCGCGACGGGCAACACGGCCGTCGTCATCGCGAGCGAGAAGTCCCCGCTTCCGGCGCTCTCGCTCGGCGAGGTCCTGGCCACCTCCGACCTCCCCGGCGGTGTGGTCAACATCCTGTCCGGCAAGGCCGCCGAGATGGCCCCGCACCTGGCGGCCCACCAGGACGTCAACGCGATCGACCTGACGGGCGCGACCGAGGGCGACCTCGCGCGCGACCTGGAGATCGCGGCGGCGGACAATCTGAAGCGCGTCCTGCGCCCGCGCACCGAGGACTTCGCGGAGTCCCCGGGCACGGACCGCATGACGGCGTTCCTGGAGACGAAGACGGTCTGGCACCCCACGGGCAGCCTGGGCGCGGGCGGCTCTTCGTACTAGGGTCTGTCGTCAAATGTCACGCCCACATCAGGAGTGAGGCGAGGGCGACGGCGGCTTCGTAGGACTGGGCGGTCTTGTCGTATCGGGTGGCGATGCCCCGCCACTGCTTCAGGCGGTTGAAGCACCGTTCCACGACGTTGCGATGCTTGTATGCCTCGCGGTCGAAGGCCGGCGGGCGCCCTCCGCGGCTGCCTCGCCGGGCCCGGTTGCGGACCTGGTCGGCCCGCTCGGGAATCGTGTGCGGGATGCCCCGACGGCGGAGCCAGGCACGGATCGCCTTCGAGCTGTAGCCCTTGTCTCCCAAGACGTGATCGGGCCGGACCCGGGGCCGTCCCGGACCGATCCGGGGCACCCGGATCGCCTCCATCACCGCGGTGAACCGGGTGCAGTCGTTGGTGTTGCCGCCCGTCACGACGAAGCCGAGCGGACGGCCCCGCCCGTCGCAGGCCAGATGAATCTTGCTGGTCAGGCCACCCCTGGACCGGCCGAGGGCCGGGTCGCGGAGCCCCCTTTTCGGGCCCCGGCCGCGTGCTGATGGGCGCGGACGACCGTGGAGTCCACCGACACCAGCCACTCGATGTCGCCCGCCGCGTCCGCCTTCGCCTGCGCGGCCCGCAGCATCCGGTCGAACGTCCCGTCCGCCGCCCACCTGCGAAAACGCGTGTGGAGCGTGGCCCACGGCCCGTAACACTCGGGCACGTCCCGCCAGGCCGTCCCGGTCCGGAACTTCCACACGATCCCGTTCAACACCCTGCGATCGTCCAGCCGCTTCCGCCCCCGCAACGACACGGGAAGCAACGGCCGGACGAACTCCCACTCGGCATCAGACAGCTCATGACGACGTATCACGCAACCATGATCCACCAGCAGCGATCATTTGAAGACACCGCCTAGCACTGTGAGAGACGGCCCCCGGGTGATCCCGGGGGCCGTTCCTCATGCCCGCCCGGGGCCGTTCCTCATGCCCGTCCGATGCCGTTCCTCATGCCTGCCCGGGGCCGTCTCTCATGCCCGTCCGGGGGTGCCCCGCTCCACCAGCCCGGCGACGCCGTCGAGCACGCAGTCGAGCCCCGTCACGAACTGCCATTCCGCGTCGTCCTTGCGCGCCGCGCCCTGTGTGTAGCGCCGGTAGGTCGGGTAGCGCCCGGTCTCCATCAGGTACGCCATCTGCGGGGCGAGCCCCCGCCGCGACTCGTCGCCGCTCTGCCAGCCCTGTTCCGCCATGTACTGACGCAGCGCCGCCTCCGACTGCGTGGCGCCGTGCACATAGGCGTTGACCGCCCGGAACGCGGCCATCATCGTGTCGACGTCGAGGCCGAGGCCGTCGAGGGCGGCCAGCTGGCGTTCGGCCGCCGCCATCCGGTTCGGGGTGAGCGCGAAGAGCGGCGCCGGCATGTGGGACAGCCAGGGGTGGCGCAGCATCGTGTCGCGGGTGCGCAGCGCGTGGGCGCGGAGCGTCTCGCGCCAGCCGGACACCTCGTCCGCGGGCTCCAGCTCGCCGGACACGCGGTCGATCATGAGCGCCCACAGCTCGTCCTTGCCGTCGACGTGCCGGTAGGCGGCCATGGGTGCGACGCCCAGTTCGGCGGCGACCTTCCGCATGGTCACGGCGGCGAAGCCCTCGCGGTCCGCGATGCCGATCGCGGCGTCGGCGATCCTGCCGGGGGTGAGGGACGCCCGCGGTGCCGCCGCGGGCCGCTCCAGGCGCTCCCACAGCGAGACGCCGTCCGTCTCTTCCTTCTCGTCCCTCTTCGCCACTGCGGCCTCCCTCTCTCGCGTACAGCGTATGCCCTGTGGACGCTGTACACACTGACGTGTACGTTGTACACCGCTCGGTATACGCCGTACACATCACTGTTTCCAGGGGGAACCATGCCCACACCGCTGCGCCTCGCCGTGATCCAGGGCTCGACCCGCGACGGCCGCCTCGGCCCCACCGTCGCTAACTGGCTGCTCACCCACGCCGCCACCCGGCCGGAGTTCACCACCGACCTGATCGACCTCGCCGAGACCCCGCTGCCGACCGTCTTCCCCCAGCTCGGCCAGGCCCCGGAGCGCGCCGAGGACCGCGCCCTGCTCGCCGCCGTGTCACCGCGCCTGGCCGCCGCCGACGCGTTCGTCGTGGTGACACCCGAGTACAACCACAGCTACCCGGCACCCCTGAAGAACGCGATCGACTGGCACAACCGCGAATGGCACGCCAAGCCCGTCGGCTTCGTCGCCTACGGCGGCTTCTCCGCCGGCCTGCGCGCCGTCGAGCACCTGCGCGGCGTCTTCGCCGAGCTGCACGCCGTCACCATCCGGGAGGCGGTCGGACTCCAGGGCGTCTGGGGGCAGTTCGACGCGGAGGGCCGGGCCGTCGACCCGACGGCCGACGCCGCCGCCAAGGCCATGCTCGACCGGCTCACCTGGTGGGCCGAGGCACTCCGCGGCGCCCGCGCCGACAGGCCCTACGCGGCCTGAGCCATGACGCCACCTCAGGACACGCGCCTCCCCTACCTGGGCGTCACCGGCCTCATGCTCGGCATCGTCCTCGCCACCCTCGACGGCACCGTCGTCGGCACGGCCCTGCCCACCATCGCTGGTGAACTCGGCGGCCTCGACCGGCTCTCCTGGGTCGTCACCGCCTATCTGCTCACCGCCGCCGTCACCACCCCGCTCTGGGGCAAGGCCGGCGACCTCTACGGCCGCAAGGGCGGCTACCTGTCCGCCGTCGCCGTCTTCCTCGCCGGCTCGGTGCTCTCCGGCCTCGCCCAGAGCATGGGCCAGCTCATCGCCTTCCGCGCCCTCCAGGGCGTCGGCGCCGGCGGCCTGATGGTCGGCGCCTTCGCGCTCATCGGCACCCTGGTGGCCCCGAAGGACAGCGCCCGGGTGCAGGCGATCACCGGGACGATGCTGCCGGTCGCCTTCGCCGGCGGCCCGCTCCTCGGCGGCGTCCTCACCGACCATCTGAACTGGCGCTGGGCCTTCTACGTCAACCTGCCGGTCGGCCTCGCCGCCCTGCTGATCGTCTCGCTCGCCCTGCGCGTCCGGACCGCCCGCGTCCACGCGCGCGTCGACTGGGCGGGAGCCGTGCTGCTCACCACCGGGGTCCTGGCGCTCACCCTGCTCGCCGGGTGGGCCGGCACCGCCCACGCCTGGACCTCACCGCGGATCCTGGCCCTGGGAGCCCTCGCGGTGGCGGCCCTCGCCTGGTTCGTCCGGGTCGAGCGGCGCGCCGAGGAACCCGTGATCCCGCCCCGCCTCTTCCGCCGCGACTTCACCCTCGCGCAGATCCTGAGCTTCCTGGTCGGCGCGGGCATGGTCGCCGCGATGAACTACCTGCCGCAGTACCTGCAGTTCGTCCGCGGGCAGTCCTCCACGGCGAGCGGACTGCTGCTGCTCCCCCTGATGCTCGCCATGGTCGCCGCGCAGCTGGCCTCGGGCCGGATCATCGCCAGGACCGGGCGCTACCGGATCTTCCCGATCCTCGGCGGCGCCCTGATGACGGCGGGCGCACTCGCCCTGCTGCTGCTCGGCCCGGACACCCCGACGGCCGTCGCCTCCGCGCTCACCACGGTCCTCGGCGCGGGCATGGGCTTCCTGACGCAGGCGACCCTGCTCGTCACGATGTACGCCGCCGAGCCGCGCGACATGGGCGCGGCCAGCGGTACCGTCACCCTCGTCCGGACACTCGGCGGCTCGCTCGGCGTGGCCGTCCTCGGCGCGGTCTTCACCGCGCGCCTCGCGGGGACCGACACGCATCTGACCCCGGCGCAGGCCCAGCGCCTGCCGGAGCCGGTACGGGAGGGCCTGCGGGCGGCGGTGACGAACGGGGTGCACGGGGTCCTGCTCGGCACGGCCCTGCTCGCCGCGCTGGCCTTCGCCGTGGCCTGGCTCGTACGGGAGGTGCCGCTGCGGACCGCGGCGGACGGGACCACAGAAGGGGCCCCCGCACCGGCGGACCCCGTTACGGAAGCAGCCCCTGGGTCAGCGGCCCCGCCACCGGCAGGTCGGCCACTGCCCCGCCCTTCGTGAGGTGGTCGGTCACCAGGGCGGTGCCGACCGGCTTGAAGTCGGCGACCTGGGTGCCCAGACCGTTGTCCAGGGGGTCGACGCCCGTGTTGGCCAGCGGGTCGAGCTGGAGCCGGGTCAGCGGGCCGAGGCCCTGACCGACACCGGACAGCGCGCCCCCGCCGGCCGCGCCGACGTCCGTGCGGGTCAGCGAGTCGACGGGCAGCGGCAGCGGAGCCGCGGCCTGGGCCGCCGCACCCGCGCCGAGCATCGCCGCACCCGCCGCCGTGACGGTCAGGCCCGCCTTGAGCAGGGCACTGCGGCGGGAGGTACGGGGTTCTGCGTGACGCGCCATGATGATCCTTCCGAGGGGTGACCGGGCGGACACCGACAGTAGTTGAGGTGTGATGCTCGATACCAACGGCCTTCCTCGGGGGTCCCCTGCACGGGGGAATGGTTCACACTGGTGTCCCGTGAGTTCCCAACCGATCCCGACCCGTGTCGTCCTGCTCGCGGGCCCCTCCGGCTCCGGCAAGTCGTCCCTCGCCGCCGTCACCGGCCTTCCGGTCCTGCGCCTCGACGACTTCTACAAGGAGGCCGACGACCCGTCGCTGCCACTCGTCGACGGCAGCCCGGACATCGACTGGGACTCCCCACGGTCCTGGGACGCGGACGCCGCCGTCTCCGCCATCGTCGAGCTGTGCCGTACGGGCCGGACCGACGTCCCGGTGTACGACATCTCCACCAGCTCCCGGGTGGGCCGCGAGCGGCTCGACATCGAGCGGACGCCGCTCTTCGTGGCCGAGGGCATCTTCGCCGCCGAGATCGTGACCCGCTGCCGTGAGCTCGACGTCCTCGCCGACGCGATCTGCCTGCGCGGCCGCCCGTCGACGACCTTCCGGCGCCGGCTCGCCCGCGACCTCAAGGAGGGCCGCAAGTCGGTGCCGTTCCTGCTGCGCCGCGGCTGGCGGCTGATGCGCACCGAGCGCGCGATCGTCGCCCGCCAGACGGAGCTGGGCGCCCACCCCTGCGCCAAGCCGGAGGCCCTGGGCCGCCTGGCGGCAGCGGCGGCGGGCCGCCACCGCACCCCGGCGGCCGGCTGACCGACCCGGCCGACCCGCACGGAGCGGGCCACACGCCACACGCCGGACCCCGGACACGAAAACGCGACGCGGGTCGTACAAGCCCCCCGGCTTGTGCGACCCGCGCCGTTCCCCCGTACCCCCGTACGGTTCCCCCGTGCTCCCCCGACGGCCTCGTTCCCCCGTGGCCCCCTGGGTCCTTCCCCCGTTCCCCCCGACCTTCAGGCCACCAGCTCGCCGAAGGACTCCTCCTCGTCACGGCCGAAGCTGAGCACCTCGTCCTCGCGCAGCCGCCGCAGCGACCGCCAGATGCTCGACTTCACCGTGCCGACACTGATGTCCAGGATCTCCGCGATCTCCGGATCGGTCCGGCCCTCGTAGTAGCGCAGCACCAGCATGGTCCGCTGGAGCTCGGGCAGCCGGGCGAGGGCCTGCCACAGCACCGCGCGCAGCTCCGTGCCGCGCATCGCGTCCGTCTCGCCGACCGTCTCCGGCAGCTCCTCGGTCGGGTACTCGTTCAGCTTGCGCCGGCGCCAGGCGCTGATGTGCAGGTTCGTCATGGTGCGGCGGAGGTATCCGCCGACCGCGGCCTTGTCACTGATCCGCTCCCAGGCGCGGTACGTGGAGAACAGCGCGCTCTGGAGCAGGTCCTCGGCCTCGAACCGGTCACCGGTGAGGTGGTAGGCGGTGGCGTACAGGGAGGCACGACGCTCCTGGACGTAGGCCGTGAACTCGGCCTCCGAACAGTTGACGCGCTCCCCCGTGACCTCCCCGTACGCCGCTCCCCCGTCAGCAACGGCCGCCATGTACGGCGCCTTGCGCTGACGCCCGACGCTGCGAACGCACCCCCGTCCGATCACACCGCCGGACTTCTCCGTGCTCCGTACGACGTCGTGGAGACGCGTGACTACTGCGCTTGAGGTGCTGCTGTGCAGTGCGTTCATCTCGCGCCCCCCGTCGGTTGGAGTGTGTTCGGTCCGTGTGCAATGAAGCTTGCCCAGCGGACTTCATGGCGTTGTCCGCCGACTGTCACAGGCGTGTCACAGGGCCCGGAACAGAAGCGCGCCTCCCCACGGTCGAACTCGGACGGCCGCATGCGACAGAATGCGTCCGTGCCTTTTCTGTTGCTGATCGAGGACGACGACGCCATCCGCACGGCCCTCGAACTCTCCCTGTCACGGCAGGGCCACCGGGTGGCCACTGCCGCGACCGGAGAGGACGGCCTCCAGCTGCTGCGCGAGCAGCGCCCCGACCTGGTCGTTCTCGACGTCATGCTGCCGGGCATCGACGGCTTCGAGGTCTGCCGGCGCATCCGCCGCACCGACCAGCTGCCGATCATCCTGCTGACCGCCCGCAGCGACGACATCGACGTGGTCGTGGGCCTGGAGTCCGGCGCCGACGACTACGTCGTGAAGCCGGTCCAGGGCCGCGTCCTCGACGCCCGCATCCGGGCCGTACTGCGGCGCGGCGAGCGGGAGTCGACCGATTCGGCGACGTACGGCTCGCTGGTGATCGACCGCTCCGCGATGACGGTCACCAAGAACGGCGAGGACCTCCAGCTCACCCCGACCGAGCTGCGCCTCCTCCTCGAACTGAGCCGCCGGCCCGGACAGGCGCTCTCCCGCCAGCAGTTGCTGCGGCTCGTGTGGGAGCACGACTACCTGGGCGACTCCCGTCTCGTCGACGCCTGTGTGCAGCGGCTGCGCGCCAAGGTGGAGGACGTGCCGTCCTCGCCGACGCTCATCCGTACTGTGCGCGGGGTCGGCTACCGGCTGGACGTTCCTGCGTGAGCAAGGGAATCCTGACGCGGCTGCGGCTCTCCAGCCTGCGGCTGCGCCTCGTGGTCGTCTTCGCGCTCGTCGCCCTCACCGCCGCCGTCGCCGCCTCCGGCATCGCGTACTGGCTGAACCGGGAGGCGGTGCTCACCCGCACCCAGGACGGGGCGCTCAACGACTTCCGGCAGGAGATGCAGAACCGGGCGGCGACGCTGCCGCTCCGGCCCACCCAGGACGACCTGCGGCGGACCGCCGAGCAGATGGCGAGCGGCAGCGCCAACTACCAGGTGCTGCTGCTGGGCGAGCGGGACGCGGGCAAGCCGATCGTCGGCGCCTCGGACCCGGACGACTTCACGCTGGCCGACGTGCCGCGCACGCTGCGGGACGCGGTGGACACCGAGCGCCCCGTGACGGAGGCCAACCCGTACCCGTACCACCTGTTCTGGCAGCGTACGGAGCGGAACGGGACCCCGTACCTGGTCGGCGGCACCCGCATCGACGGCGGCGGACCCTCCGGATACATGTTCAAGTCGCTGGCCGCGGAGAAGGCCGATCTGAACTCGCTCGCCTGGTCACTCGGGATCGCCACCGCGCTCGCGGTGGCCGGCTCCGTGCTGCTCGCGCAGGTCGCGGCGACGACCGTGCTGCGCCCGGTGCACCGGCTCGGCGACGCGGCCCGGCAGCTCGGCGAGGGCAAGCTCGACACCCGCCTCCGGGTCACCGGCGCGGACGAACTGGCCGATCTCACCCGTACGTTCAACAGCGCGGCCGAGTCCCTGCAGAAGAAGGTCACGGACATGAGCGCCCGGGAGGAGTCCTCCCGGCGTTTCGTCGCCGACATGTCGCACGAGCTGCGCACCCCGCTGACCGCCCTGACGGCCGTCACGGAGGTCCTGGAGGACGAGCAGGACTCCCTCGACCCGATGATCGCCCCCGCGGTGGCGCTCGTGGTGAGCGAGACCCGGCGCCTCAACGTCCTGGTGGAGAACCTGATGGAGGTGACCCGCTTCGACGCGGGCACCGCCCGGCTCGTCCTCGACGAGGTGGACATCGCCGACCAGATCACCGCGTGCATCGACGCGCGCGCCTGGCTGGACGCGGTCGATCTGGACGCCGAGCGCGGGATCGTGGCACCGCTCGACCCGCGCCGACTCGACGTGATCCTGGCGAACCTCATCGGGAACGCGCTGAAGCACGGCGGTTCGCCGGTGCGGGTGTCGGTGCGCACCGAGGACGACGAGCTGGTCATCGCGGTGCGCGACCACGGCCCCGGCATCCCCGAGGAGGTGCTGCCGCATGTCTTCGACCGCTTCTACAAGGCGAGCGCCTCCCGGCCGAAGTCGGACGGCAGCGGGCTCGGTCTGTCGATCGCCATGGAGAACGCGCTGATCCACGGCGGTTCGATCACCGCGTCCAACTCGGTGGGCGAGGACGGGACGGTGGACGGCGCGGTGTTCGTGCTGCGGCTGCCGCTGGACGCCTCAGGGATCACACGCGAGGTGCAGACCCGCAGCAGTCAGGGCGAGGTGGAGGAAGAGTGAGACGCCGCACCTACGGGCGTACGGCCCTGGCGGCCGGGCTCCTCGCGCTGGGCGCGCTGGTGACCGGCTGCGGGATCAGGACCACCTCGGTCCCGGTCGACGCGGGCGCCGCCCCGTCCCGGGTCCCCTGCCGGACGACCGACGAGGCCACGACGGGGGCGCCGCTCCAGGGCGTGCCGGTCCGGGTGTACCTGCTCTGCGGCTCCCAGCTGGAGGCGGTGGACCGGCGGTCGCCGCTGCCGGAGGAGAAGGCGGGCGGCGACCCGGTGCGCACGGCGCGGGGCCTGCTGGCGCAGCTGCTCGCCGAGCCCTCGGACGCCGAGCGGCAGGCCGGGTTCACGACGGCGGTGCGGGGTCCGCTGACGGTGGGCGGCGGTCACCGGGGCGACCCGGCGGGCACGCTGCGGCTGAGCCGTCAGCCGGAGGACCTGGCGCCGATGGCGTTCTCGCAGCTCGTCTGCTCCTTCGCGGAGAGTTCGGCGGGCGCGGGCGGCCACTCGGTGCTGCTCGGCGGCCCGGGGGCGTACCCGCCGAAGCGCTACCGCTGTACGGCGGAGCTGCGGGAGCGCCCGGAGTCGGCCCCGCCGACGGCGGCCGTGACCGCCCCGGCGGCGACCGCGACGGGCTGATCGACGGGCGGTACGGGGGCGGCCGTCACAGGCTGGGCCACGGCCGGTCCGGGGCGACCCCTACGGGCTGGGCCATGGCCGGTCCGGGGCGACCGTCACAGGCTGAGCGGCGGCCGGTCCGGGGCGACCGTCACAGGCTGAGCCGCGGCCGGTCCGGGGCGACCGTCACAGGCTGAGCGGCGGCCGGTCCGGGGGCGGTGGAACCGATTCCGCCCCGGGGGGCGTCTTGGGGGGCGTGCAGCGTCAAGGTTCGGGCGGCAGTGCCGCCGTGGTCGTCCGCGTCGCGGGGTTCGCCCTGGTCGTCGCGCATCTGCTGCTCGTCGCCTGGGTCAGCCTGCGGCCACGGGACGTGGCCTGGGTGACCCCGCCGAACACGATCCCGCTGGCGGGCCTCCGGGCCGATCTGGCGCTCGGCGTCCCCGAGGCGGCCCGGCTGATCGCCGAGGGACTGCTGCTGCTGGCCCCGCTGGGCGTACTGCTCCCGATGGCCGACGGACGGCTGCGCGTCTCCGGGTGGGCCTCCCTGGTCCGTACGACGGCGGCGGGCGCGCTGGTGTCGCTGGCCGTGGAGCTGCTGCAGACCGCCGTGCCGGGCCAGGTCGTGGACGTGGACTCGGTCCTCCTGAACACCATGGGCGTGGCGCTCGCGCATCTGCTGCTCGTGCCGGTCGGGCGGAGCTGGCTGCGCCGCAGGTCGGAGGCGGGCCAGCCGGTCTCCTCCCCCGGTACCGGGCCGGGTCGGGGTTCGGCCCTGCTGCGGGACGACGGTTCTCAGGGTGCGACCCCGAAGATTTCCAGGGTCCCGGTCGCCCGGTAGACCGACGCCGCCGGACCCCGTCCGGCGGCACCATGGAGTCATCGGGAGCCCGGAAGAGCGGCTCCCGGACAACGACTCCGAAGGAGCCCACCATGGCCGCACTTGCCCGCCCCCGTGACGGACGCATGATCGGCGGAGTGTGCGCGGCGCTGGCCCGGCGCTTCGGCATCTCGGCGAACACGATGCGCCTGATCTTCCTGGTCTCGTGCCTGCTGCCCGGTCCTCAGTTCCTGATCTACCTGGGTCTGTGGATCTTTCTGCCGGCCGAGAAGGACGCGTCGTCGGCCTGGTAGCCGTCCGCGTCGTACATCGTCGTACGCCGAAGGGGCGCGTGCCCGGGAGACCGGGTGCGCGCCCCTTCGGCGTACGTGCGGTGCCGTGCGGCGGGGTCAGCCGATCGGCAGGCCGCCCAGCGGGAGAGCACCCAGCGGCAGGCCGCCGAGGAGGCCGCCGAGCGGGGTGGCGCCGAGGCCACCGGCGGCGGCGTCGAGCGGGAGGTTCTGGGTGGCCTGGCCGGCGGCGGCCGGGAGGGTCTTCACACCCTGGTCGAGGCCCTGGCCGAGGGCGCCCTGGCCGGCACCGAGGGACCCGGCGGCGCCGTCGGGGAGCTCGGTGAGGCCGTCACCCAGCGGGACGGCCTGGGACACCGTGCCCAGCGCGTCGGCGTCGAGCGGCAGGGACGGCGCGGCGGAGGCCGTGCCGGCGGCGGCAGCGGCGAAAGCGGCACCGAGAGCGGCGACACCGAGCTTCTTGGCGGCAGACTGCTTCATCTGAAAATCTTCCTTGTGGAATCCGGGGGCTTCGGACAGAGAAGCCGGGAGGGGAAATCCTGTGGAATGCAGAGGGCTCTGCAACCTAACCAGTGAACGACTCCTCCGCAAACACCGGAAAGCGGCCGGGTGTCGCCCCCACCCGGCCGCTCGAATACCCGTTTCAGGGCGGTTTTCAGCCAGCAGTGCGGGAGGACTCGCTGGTCGTGGCGGTCTGCTGGAACAGCCATTCGGACTTCAGCTCGGCATATCCGGGCTTGATGACCTCATTGATCATGGCGAGGCGTTCATCGAAAGGAATGAACGCTGATTTCATCGCATTGACCGTGAACCACAGCATGTCGTCGAGCGTGTAATCGAATGCCTCGGTCAGCAGCTCGAATTCACGGCTCATGCTCGTGCCGCTCATGAGACGGTTGTCGGTGTTGACCGTCGCCCGGAAGTGGAGCTTGCGGAGCAGACCGATGGGGTGCTCGGCGAACGAGGCGGCGGCGCCGGTCTGGAGGTTGGAGGACGGGCACATCTCCAGCGGGATGCGCTTGTCCCTGACGTACGCGGCGAGCCGCCCGAGGCTCACCGTGCCGTCCTCGGCGACCTGGATGTCGTCGATGATCCGGACGCCGTGCCCGAGGCGGTCGGCGCCGCACCACTGGAGCGCCTGCCAGATCGACGGCAGCCCGAAGGCCTCGCCCGCGTGGATCGTGAAGTGGTTGTTCTCCCGCTTCAGGTACTCGAAGGCGTCGAGGTGGCGGGTGGGCGGGTAGCCGGCCTCGGCGCCCGCGATGTCGAAGCCGACGACGCCGGAGTCGCGGTAGCGGTTGGCGAGTTCCGCGATCTCCAGGGAGCGGGCCGCGTGCCGCATGGCGGTCAGCAGGGCGCCGACCCTGATGCGGTGCCCGTTCGCCCTGGCCTGCCGCTCGCCCTCGCGGAAGCCCTCGCTGACGGCCTCCACGACCTCTTCGAGGGTGAGGCCGGACTCCAGGTGCTGCTCGGGGGCGTAGCGCACCTCCGCGTAGACGACGCCGTCCTCGGCGAGGTCGACGGCGCACTCGGCGGCGACGCGGAAGAGGGCGTCACGGGTCTGCATGACGGCGCAGGTGTGCGCGAAGGTCTCCAGGTACCGCTCCAGGGAGCCGGAGTCGGCGGCTTCGCGGAACCAGATGCCGAGCTTGTCGGGCTCCGTCTCGGGGAGCTGCCGATAGCCCTGCTCCCGGGCGAGTTCGATGATCGTGCCGGGGCGCAGTCCGCCGTCGAGGTGGTCGTGGAGGAGCACCTTCGGGGCGCGGCGGATCTGGTCCGCGGTGGGGACGGTGGGGGTCTGGCTCGTCATTTCCGCACTGTAGCGCCTACGCGCGTAGAGCGCGCCTCGTGGCACCACGTCCGTCCTGCCTTTCTCCGTCGCCCCGCCCGGCCCCGAACACCTAGCCTGCGCCCATGACTTCCAGCGTTCCCGGCACCGAACTGCGCCGCATCCACGGCTTCCTTTCCGACTTCCGCCGCCGCCAGGCGGTCCGTACCGTCGACTTCCCCGGCGGGTTCGCCGTGTTCGACGAGGAGTACGCGCTGTCGCGGGGGAACAACCACCTCCTGGTCGACGGCGAGACCGACCCCGGGGCGCTGCCCGCGCGGGCCGAGGAGCTGATGGCCCACCTGCCGTACCGCTTCGCCTATGTGCTCGACGAGCGGACCGCGCTGGCCTGCGCGGGGCCGATGGTCCGCGCCGGGTACCGGCACTCGCAGTCGCTGATCATGCGGTACGACGGCCCCGTACCGGCCCACGGCGGGGCCCGGGAAGTGGACCTGGAGGCGCTGCGCGGGCCGGCCGTCGCGTCCTGGCGCCGCTTCGCCCCGGACGCCGGGGAGGAGCTGGTCCGCGCCCTGGTGGAGCGGCGGGCGGCCCGGCGGCGGGGCGCCGAGGCCGTCAGGTTTCTCGCCTCGTACGGCGCCGGGGGCGAGGTCGCCGGATGGGTCGACCTCTATCTGGACCCGGCGACCGGAGTCGCGCAGATCGAGGACCTGGTCACGGACGGGAACCATCTCGGGCAGGGGCACGCCGGCGTCGTCCTGGACACGGCGCTGCACCTGGCCGCCGACGCGGGCTGCACCACCGTCTTCCTGACCGCCCGCCCGGACGACTGGCCGCACCGCTGGTACGCGCGGAAGGGCTTCGCGGCGGTCGGCAGCGTGTCCCGTTTCGAACGGGCTTAGGAGTTACGGGCGTTCGCTGAGCGGACGATACGTAACAGAGACCGCGCGTACGGCTGGCGTACACCTCCGCTTCTGAGACTGTTCTGTCATGGCCCACTTCGCACTCGTGGGGCCGTCCGAAGCGCGGAGACCCCGGCTCGGACGGCCTGTTGGAGGTTCCCGGACGTCGGCGGTGGGGGGCGTGGTGCTGCTCCTGCCGGACGGCGAGCCGGTGTCGGGGCGTCGTGCCTCCGCGCGGGCCCACGCCGCGATGCTGCCGCTGGCGCGCGGTCTCGTCCGCGCGGGCCGGGCCGAGGGCCTCGTCGCGCACGTGGTGCGCTACCGGGGGCGCGGCTGGAACGGGACGGACGCCAACCTCGCGGCGGACGCCTCCTGGGCCGTCGCCGAGGCGGTACGGCGCTACGGCGACGTCCCCGTCTGCCTCGTCGGCCACGGGTTCGGGGCGCGGGCAGCGCTGCGGGCCGCCGGGCACGGCGCGGTCGGCGCGGTGCTCGCGCTGGCCCCCTGGCTGCCGGAGGACGACATGGCGGCGGAGCCGGAGCCCGTGCGCCAGCTGGTCGGGCGCCGGGTGCTGCTCGTACACGGCACCAACGACGCCAGGACCGACCCCGAGCTGTCGTTCCGCTTCGCCGAGCGGGCGAAGAAGACGAACCGGGAGACCTGCCGGTTCGAGGTGCACTCCGACGGCCACGCGCTGCGCCAGTACGCGGCCGAGGTCCGGGCCCTCGCCGCCGACTTCGTCCTTGGCGCCCTCTTCGCCCGCCCGGTCGCCCGCCCGGTGACCGACGCGATGGCCGCTCCCCCGCCGCTGGGCCTGCGGATGCCGCTCGCGGCGGGCTTCGGGGGCACGCTGCGACGGTGAGCGGGCCCCGGTTCGCTCGCCGGGGTGGAGGCGCCCCCGGCTCACCGGGGTGGGGCCGCCCCCGACTCACCGGGGTGGGGCCGCTCCCGGCTCACCGCGACCGCACACCCGCCCCCGCTCACTGCGGCTGCGCGGGCTCCTTCGGCAGCAGGTGGCCCCTGCGGCTCAGCAGGAACTTCTTGAAGGCGGCCACCGGTGCCGTGTCCGGGTGGCCGTCGAGCCAGGCGACCCCGATCTCACGGACCGCGCGGGGGGCCGTGACGGTGAGTTCGACGACGCCGGGGCGCGGGACCGCCGGCGGGGGCAGCAGCGCCACGCCGAGACCGGCGGCGACCAGGCCGCGCAGCGTCTCCGCCTCCTCGCCCTCGAAGGCGATCCGGGGCTTGAAACCGGCCTCCGCGCACAGGTCGTCGGTGATGCGGCGGAGCCCGTACCCCGGTTCCAGGGTCACGAAGGTCTCGTCGGCGGCCTCGGCGAGACGGACCCGCTTGCGGCCCGCGAGCCGGTGGTCGTCGGGGACGACGAGCCGGAGCCGCTGTTCGTCGAGGCGCCGGGCGACCAGGTCGGGGGCGTCCGGCACCGGGGAGGTCAGACAGAGGTCGAGGTCGCCGGCCCGGAGCCGTTCGATCATGGCCTCGCCGTAGTTCTGCACCAGGGTGAAGCGGATCCGCGGGTGGTCGACGCGGAAGGCGCGGATGAGCCCGGGGACGGTCTCGGAGCCCATGGTGTGGAGGAAGCCGAAGGCGACCCTTCCCGCGGTGGCGTCGGCGTCGGCCCGTACGGTGTCGGCGGCCCGCTCCACCTCGGCGAGCGCCCGCTCGGCGGCGGTGAGGAAGCGGCGGCCCGCCGGGGTGAGCGAGACCGTCCGGCCGCGGCGGGCGAAGAGGGTGACGCCGAGGTCCTGTTCGAGCCGGACCATCGCCCGGGAGAGCGTGGACTGCGGGACTCCCATCTCGGCGGCGGCCCGGGTCACGTGCTCGTGCCGGGCGACGGCGGCGAAGTACGCGAGCCGGGGCGCGAGCACCGGTCCCATGTCTTCTTCGTTACTGTTCGGTGACAGGCGAGGCTGTGACCTGTACTCATGCACCATAGGAACGATTACAGCAGTTCCGTGCATTGGACGCATGAAACGGTCCGTCCTACGTTCGTGACATGCCTTCCGCCAGTACCGAGGCGGCCGCCGTCACCGCGTCCGCCGAAACCCGCCCCGCCCCCGCCGACACCCGCCTCGCGCCCGGCACCCCCGCCTTCCGCCGGATGAGCCTCGCGCTCTTCGCCGCGGGCCTCGCCACCTTCGCGCTCCTCTACTCCACGCAGGCCCTTCTCCCGGCCATCTCGGCCGAGTTCGGCGCCACCGCCTCCGCCGCCTCCTGGACGGTCTCGGCCGCGACCGGCGCCCTGGCCCTCTGCGTCCTGCCGCTCAGCGCCCTCTCGGAGCGCTACGGCCGGCGCGCGATGATGACCGCCTCCCTGACGGTCGCGGTCGCCCTCGCGCTCCTGGTGCCGCTCGCCCCGAACCTGGAGTCCCTGATCGCGCTGCGCGCCCTCCAGGGCGCCGCGCTCGCCGGGCTCCCCGCCTCCGCGATGGCCTTCCTCGCCGAGGAGGTGCGGCCCAGGGCGCTGATCGCCGCGATCGGCCTGTTCGTGGCGGGCAACTCGATCGGCGGGATGAGCGGACGCCTGGTGACCGGCTGGGTGGCGCAGATGTGGGGCTGGCGCGCGGGTCTGGCCGCCGTCGGCCTGACCTCGCTGCTGTGCGCGGTGGCCTTCCGGGCGCTGCTGCCGAAGGCACGGCACTTCACGCCCGGCACGCTCAGCCCGAAGGCGCTGGCCCGGACCGTACGGACGCATCTCGCGGACCCGCTGCTGATGCGGCTCTATGTGATCGGCGCCCTGTTCATGACGGTGTTCGGCGCGGTGTACACCGTGATCGGCTACCGCCTGGTGGAGGCCCCGTTCTCGCTGCCGCAGGGCGTGATCGGCTCCATCTTCCTGGTCTACCTGGTCGGCACGGTCTCCTCGGCGGCGGCCGGCCGCCTCGTCGGGCGGCTCGGCCGGCGCGGCGCGCTCTATCTGGCGGTCTCCACCACCGCCGCGGGGCTGCTGCTCTCGCTCGCCGACTCGCTGCCCGCGGTCCTGGCGGGCCTGGTGCTGATCACGGCCGGCTTCTTCGCGGGCCACGCGGTCGCCTCCTCCTCGGTGAGCCGTACGGCGAAGACGGGCCGCGCGCAGGCCTCGGCGCTCTACCAGTCCGCGTACTACCTGGGCAGCAGCGCGGGCGGCACGCTCGGCGCCGTCGCCTTCCACTCCGGCGGGTGGGCGGGCACGGTCGTCATCGGTCTCGTCGCGGTCCTCGGCGTCGTGACGGTCACCCTGTACGGCAGCCTCAGCGCCCGCACCGAGGCGCGCCGGATCCAGCTCGCCGCGTCCTGCTGATACGGCCGGTTCCGCTGCAACTTTCCGGCTCCCCCGGACGTCCTGATTCACAGGACTCTAGGGGGAGTTGACAGATATGAAGAGAATCGCGGGTCACATACGGAAGAGGGCCGGTATCGCGGTCGGCCTCACCTCGCTGGTGGTGCCGATGACGATCGCGCTCGGTACGGCTCCGGCGCAGGCGGCGTCCTGCAACGTGACGACGGGCCCGTACCAGAAGCAGGTGGAGAAGTTCCTCGGCCGGCCGGTCGACGGACGCCAGTCGCTCGCCGACTGCAAGGCCATCCAGGCGTTCCAGGGGAAGCACGGCATCACCCCGACCGCCGGGTACGCGGGGACGATCACCTGGCGCACCATGAACACGATGCTCCAGCAGAAGGCGGCGGGCACCAACCCCAACCGGGCGGGCTCCTGTCCGACCAACCGGGGCCGGATCGCCTGCGTCGACCTGACCCGGCAGCTCAGCTGGATCCAGGACGGCGCCCGCCTCAAGTACGGTCCCGTGCCGGTCCGTACGGGCAAGGACGGCACCGAGACGCGGACCGGATCGAAGAACGTCTACTGGCGGAACATCAACCACTGGTCGACGATCTACCACGTCTCCATGCCGTACTCGCAGTTCTTCGACGGCGGCCAGGCCTTCCACTCGACCACCAAGTCCATGTGGAACCCGCCGGGTTCGGGCGGCTGTGTCAACATGCGGCCGGCCGACGCGAAGGCGTACTGGAACCTCCTCAGGAACGGCGACGACGTCTTCGTCTACGGGCGCAAGCCGGGAACCTGACCCCGGCTGTCAGTCCCCTGCGGTAGCTTCCCTCTCACCGGCACCGAACGGGTGCCGGTGAGGGGTGAGTGGGGTGTGGACCCGATGAGTGACGCCGCGACCGCGACGACCGACGAACTCGACAAGTACCGCAGGGAGCTGACCGGTTACTGCTACCGGATGCTCGGATCCTCCTTCGAGGCGGAGGACGCGGTGCAGGACACCATGGTGCGGGCCTGGAAGGCCATCGAATCGTTCGAGGGCCGCTCCTCGCTGCGGTCCTGGCTCTACCGCATCGCCACCAACGTCTGCCTGGACGCGCTGAACGCCGGCAACCGGAGGGCACGGCCGATGGACCTGACCTCGCCGACCCCGGTCGCGCAGGCGCAGCTCGTCAAGCAGCCGGAGATCACCTGGCTGGAGCCGATCCCCGACGGGCGCGTGCTGCCCTCGGTCGCGGACCCGGCGGAGACGGCCGTCTCCCGGGAGACCGTGCGGCTCGCGTTCGTCGCCGCGCTCCAGCACCTGCCGCCCAAGCAGCGGGCCGTCCTCATCCTGCGCGAGGTGCTCGCCTGGAAGGCGAGCGAGGTCGCGGAGCTCCTCGACACCACCGTCGCCTCGGTCAACAGCGCCCTCCAGCGGGCCCGCGCGACCCTCGCCGAGCAGGCGCCCGCCGCCTCCGACACGGCGAACCCACTGGACGAGGAGCAGAAGGCCCTCCTGGAGCGTTACGTCGCGGCCTTCGAGGGCTACGACATGAAGGCGCTGACCGCGCTCCTCCACGAGGACGCGACCATGTCCATGCCGCCGTACGACCTCTGGCTCCAGGGGCACGACGACATCGTGGGCTGGATGCTGGGCGTCGGCGACGTGTGCCGGGGCTCGAAGCTGGTCGCCACCGTGGCCAACGGCTCGCCGGCCTTCGCGCACTACCACCCGACCTCGGACGGCGGTTTCAGCCCCTGGGCGCTCATCGTGCTGGAACTGCGCGACGGCAAGGTCGGCGGGATGGACTTCTTCCTGGACACCGAGCGCTGGTTCCCGCTCTTCGACCTGCCGGCACGACTGGAGGCCTAGGGTCTGTCGTCACGACAGGCCCTAGAGCTCCAGGGTGCCGTCGAGTCCGGTGAGCAGGAGCAGGGCCCGCAGCTCGGGGCCCGCTCCGTGGAAGCGGATGCGGTGGCCCCGGCGGGTCGCGGCGAGTTTCAGCCGGGCCAGGGCGTCGACGGCGGCGAGATCGGCGCACACGAGTGCGCCGATCTCGCAGACCACCTCACCGGGCTGGGCGGCACCCAGCTCGGCACAGAGCAGCGCCACCTCGCCCCGGGAGGGGCGGGCGGTCAGGGTCACGACAAGCGGTTGAGTGGTGTCCACGTGCGTTGAGACCGGGCGGGAGCCCGGAACTCATCGCGGGGCCGCCGTCCCGCCTCGCAGCACCGGCACCGCGCCCCGGCACCGGCACCGGCACCGGCACGCCGAACGGGACCGGTGGGGGTCCACCGGTCCCGTTCGCCCGAAGGTGTCAGCGGTCCACGGCCCTGCTCAGGCGA
Organism: Streptomyces sp. P9-A4; assembly: GCF_036634195.1. Classification (NCBI taxonomy): domain Bacteria; kingdom Bacillati; phylum Actinomycetota; class Actinomycetes; order Kitasatosporales; family Streptomycetaceae; genus Streptomyces; species Streptomyces sp. P9-A4. Next base: position 4,689,996 of record NZ_JAZIFY010000001.1, on the reverse strand, counting down.
TGCGGTCCAGGACGATCGGGTTCGGGGTGAAGGTTGTGCCCTCGGCCGCGATGTCCCAGGCCGAGCCCAGCGACTTCAGGGCGTAGTCGAACTTCTCCGGGGTGTCCGTGTGCAGGGTCAGCAGCGGCTGGCCCGCCGTCACCGTGTCACCGGGCTTCGCGTGGAGCTCGACGCCCGCGCCCGCCTGCACCGGGTCCTCCTTGCGGGCACGGCCCGCGCCCAGCCGCCAGGCGGCGATGCCGATGTCGTAGGCGTCGAGGCGGGTGAGGACACCGGTCGACGGGGCCGTGACGACGTGCTGCTCCCGGGCGACCGGGAGGGCCGCGTCCGGGTCGCCGCCCTGGGCCGCGATCATCCGCCGCCAGTGGTCCATCGCCGAGCCGTCGGCGAGCGCCTTCGCCGGGTCCGCGTCCTTGATGCCGGCCGCCGCGAGCATCTCGCGGGCGAGCGCGATCGTCAGCTCGACGACGTCCGCCGGGCCGCCGCCCGCCAGGACCTCGACCGACTCGCGGACCTCCAGGGCGTTGCCCGCGGTGAGGCCGAGCGGGGTCGACATGTCGGTGAGCAGGGCGACCGTCTTCACGCCGCTGTCGGTGCCGAGGCCGACCATCGTGGAGGCCAGTTCACGGGCGTCCTCGATGTTCTTCATGAAGGCGCCGGTGCCGACCTTGACGTCGAGGACCAGGGAGCCGGTGCCCTCGGCGATCTTCTTCGACATGATCGAGGAGGCGATCAGCGGGATGGCCTCGACGGTGCCGGTGACATCGCGGAGCGCGTACAGCTTCTTGTCGGCGGGGGCGAGCCCGTCGCCCGCCGCGCAGATGACCGCGCCGGTGGTGTCGAGGACGTGCAGCATCTCCTCGTTGGAGAGCAGCGCCCGCCAGCCGGGGATGGACTCCAGCTTGTCGAGGGTGCCGCCGGTGTGGCCGAGGCCGCGGCCGGAGAGCTGCGGCACGGCCGCGCCGCAGGCGGCGACGAGCGGGGCCAGCGGCAGGGTGATCTTGTCGCCGACGCCGCCGGTGGAGTGCTTGTCGGCGGTCGGGCGGGAGAGCGAGTCGAAGTTCATGCGCTCACCGCTGGCGATCATCGCGGCGGTCCAGCGGGCGATCTCCGTGCGGTTCATGCCGTTCAGCAGGATGGCCATGGCCAGGGCGGACATCTGCTCGTCGGCGACCGCACCGCGGGTGTACGCGTCGATGACCCAGTCGATCTGCTCGGGGCTCAGCTCGCCCTTGTCCCGCTTGGTGCGGATGACGGAGATGACGTCCATGGTGGTGCCTCTTTCTACGCGCATAGAGGGGGAAAGGGGGAGCGACCCTTCCCATCGTGCCGGAAGGGCCGCTCCGAGGATTACTTCGACAGGTGCTCCGGGCCGAAGGCCTGCGGGAGCATCTCGGCCAGGGTCAGGAACCCCGCCGGGGTCTCCAGTACGAGGTCGGGGCCGCCGAACTCGTACAGGAGCTGCCGGCACCGGCCGCACGGCACCAGGGACTCGCCCCGGCCGTCCACACAGACGAAGTGCGTCAGCCGGCCGCCGCCGCCCGCCTGGAGCGCCGAGACCAGCCCGCACTCGGCGCACAGGCCGAGGCCGAACGAGGCGTTCTCCACGTTGCAGCCGGAGACCGTCCGCCCGTCGTCGACGCGGGCCGCCGCGCCGACCGGGAAGCCCGAGTACGGGGCGTAGGCGCGGGACATGGCCTCGCGGGCCGTGACCCGCAGGGCCTCCCAGTCGGCCTCGGCCAGGCCGCCCGTCACTTGCCCTGGCCCTTGCGGTACGGCAGGCCGTCCGCCTTCGGCATCCGCAGGCGCTGCGCCGAGAGGGCGAGCACCAGCAGGGTGGTGATGTACGGGGCGGCGTCGACGAACTGGCTCGGGACCTCGTCGGTCAGGAAGTACCAGAGGAAGAAGGCGGCGGAGAAGGCGGCGGAGACGACCGCGACCACGTACTTCTTCTTGTACAGCTGCCACAGCGCGGCGATCACCAGGAGCAGCGCGACGAGCAGCAGCAGCGCGTGGACGTTCTCGGCGCCGCCGCGCAGCTTGAGGCTGTCGGTGAAGCCGAAGAGGCCGGCGCCGAGCGCCATGCCGCCGGGCATCCAGTTGCCGAAGATCATCGCGGCGAGACCGATGTAACCGCGGCCGCCGGTCTGGCCCTCCTGGTAGATGCCGGTGGCGACGATCGCGAGGAACGCACCGCCGAGGCCCGCGAGGGCGCCGGAGGTGGTGACGGCGATGTACTTGTACTTGTACACGTTCACGCCGAGGGACTCGGCCGCGACCGGGTTCTCACCGCAGGAGCGGAGCCGCAGGCCGAAGGACGTGCGCCAGAGCACCCACCAGGTGGCCGGGATGAGCAGGGCGGCCACGATCGTCAGCAGCGACAGGTTGGTGACCAGGCCGCCGAGGATGCCGGCGATGTCCGAGATCAGGAACCAGTGTTTCTGCTGGAGATCCATCAGCCAGTCGGAGAGCCCTGGGATGGTGATGTCGGTGATCGGATCGATGCGCGGGGACTGCTTGGAGGAGCCGCCCTCGGCCTCGGCGAAGGTGAAGTTCGACAGGTACTGGGTGAAGCCCACCGCGAGGATGTTGATCGCCACACCGGAGACGATGTGGTTCACGTTGAACGTGACGGTGATGATCGCGTGCAGGAGGCCGCCGAGCGCGCCGCCGAGCAGACCGAAGAGGACGCCCACCCAGGGGCCCCACTGGTAGCCGGCCCAGGCACCGAACCAGGTGCCGAGCACCATCATGCCTTCGAGGCCGATGTTGACGACGCCCGCGCGCTCGGCCCACAGACCGCCGAGACCGGCCATGGCGATCGGGACGGCGAGCTGGAGCGCGCCGGAGACCTGGCCCACGGAGGTGAGGTCGTCGGCCCCGGAGACGACCCGGACCAGCGAGAAGAGCACGAGGCCGGCCGCGACGATCAGCATGATCCAGGGCCAGGTGAGCTTGCGGCGTCCGCCCTTGGGCGCGGCGCTCGGCTTGGCAACGGTGGTGGTGCTCATGCCGCCACCTCCTTGTCGGTCTTGATGGCGCCGCCGGCGGCGAGTTCCTCGCCGACCTTCTGCTGCTGGCGGCGGATGCCGTAACGACGGACGAGCTCGTACGAGACCACGACGGCGATCACGATGATGCCCTGCATGATCTGCGTGATCTCCTTCGGGTATCCCGCGACGTCGAGTGTCGAGGACGCCTTTTCCAGGAACGCGAAGAGGAGCGCGGCGAAGAGGATGCCGACCGGGTGGTTGCGGCCGAGCAGGGCGACGGTGATGGCGGTGAAGCCGACGCCGACCGGGAAGTCGAGGCTGTACGTGTGGGTCTCGCCGAGCAGCGTCGGCATGCCTGCCAGACCGGCGAGGGCGCCCGAGAGCAGCATCGAGGTGAGGATCATCCGCTTGGCGTCGACGCCGCTGGCCTGCGCGGCGGACTCGCTGGCGCCGGTGGCGCGCAGGTCGAAGCCGAAGCGGGTGCGGTTGAGGACGAACCAGTAGACGACGCCGAGGGCGAGCGCGACGAAGGTGAAGCCGTAGATGACTCCGTTGCCCTCACCCATGTCGATGCCGGGGAACCACCCGGACTCCGCGATCTTGCCGGTGGTGAGGTTGTTGGAGCCGGGCGGCTGGACGCCGAAGTTCTTCGGCAGGATCAGCCAGGCCACCAGCGAGGTCGCGATGGCGTTCAGCATGATCGTCGAGACGACCTCGGAGACACCGCGGGTGGTCTTCAGGATGCCCGCGATGCCGGCCCAGAAGGCGCCGGTCAGCATCGCGACGAGCACGATCACCAGGATGTGCAGCGGGCCGGGCAGCTCGATCGAGGCGCCGACCAGGGCCGACACCATCGCGGCGAGCCGGTACTGGCCGTCGACACCGATGTTGAACAGGTTCATCCGGAATCCGATGGCGACGGCCAAGCCCGCCAGGTAGAGGATTCCGGTGTAGTTGACGATCAGGACCTGGGTGTCCGAGTACCCGGCGTTCTCGATCATCAGCCGGATCGGCTCGATCGGGTCGAGGCCCGTCGCGAGCAGCACCAGCACGGTGAGCACGAACGAGGCGACCAGCGCGAGCACCGGACCGGCGGCCCCGATGATCAGCTTGTCCTTGTCGATCTTCATCATCGGGCGTCACCGTCTTCGGACTGCTCTTCGGTGCCCTCGAGTCGGCCGGTGGCCGCGCCGGTCATGGCGGAACCCAGCTCCTCGGGCGTGATGGTGGCGGGGTCGGCGTCCGCGACGAGCTTGCCGCGGTACATCACCCGGAGGGTGTCGGAGAGGCCGATCAGCTCGTCGAGGTCGGCGGAGATCAGCAGCACCGCGAGGCCCTCGCGGCGGGCGTCCCGGATCGCGTCCCAGATCTGCGCCTGCGCGCCGACGTCCACACCGCGGGTGGGGTGGGCGGCGATCAGGAACTTCGGCCCGTGGCTCATCTCGCGGCCGACGATCAGCTTCTGCTGGTTGCCGCCGGAGAGGGAGGACGCGGTGACGTCGATGCCGGGGGTGCGGACGTCGTACTCGCGCACGATCCGCTCGGTGTCCTTGCGGGCGGCCTTCGGGTCGAGGATGCCGCGCTTGGAGTTGGGCGCCTCGGAGACATGGCCGAGGATGCGGTTCTCCCAGAGCGGGGCCTCGAGGAGCAGGCCGTGGCGGTGCCGGTCCTCGGGGATGTAGCCGATGCCGCCCTCGCGGCGCTTGCGCACCGAGACCTTGGAGATGTCCTGGCCGTCGAGCGTGATGACGCCCGCGTCGGGGGTGGACATGCCCATGAGGGTCTCGATGAGCTCGGTCTGGCCGTTGCCCTCGACGCCCGCGATGCCGAGGATCTCGCCCTTGTGGATCGTGAGGGAGATGTCGTCGAGGAGCTTGCGGCCCTCGACGGCCTCCTCGTGCACGGTGACCGCGCTCGACGGGTCGGCCGGGGCGGCCGTGGTGAGCGGGGCGCCGGCGGCGCCGCTCTCGACCAGCGTCAGGTTCTCGACCCGGAGCATGGGGACCTCGGTGACCGTGGACTCGCGGGTCTCCGGCGAGGGCAGCTCGCTGCCGACCATCAGCTCGGCGAGCTGCTTGGTGGTGGCGGTCTTCGGGTCGGCGGTGCCGACCGTGGTGCCCCGGCGGATGACGGTGATGTCGTCGGCCACCTTCAGGACCTCGCCCAGCTTGTGCGAGATGAAGATGACGGTCAGGCCCTCGGCCTTGAGCTCGCGCAGGTTGTCGAAGAGCGCGTCGACCTCCTGCGGGACGAGCACGGCGGTCGGCTCGTCGAGGATGAGGATCCTGGCGCCGCGGTAGAGGACCTTGAGGATCTCCACGCGCTGGCGCTCGGCGACGCCGAGGTCCTCGACGAGGGCGTCGGGGCGGACCCCGAGGCCGTACGCGTCGGAGATCTCCCGGATCTTCTTCCGCGCCTTGGCGCCGATGCCGTGGAGCTTCTCGCCGCCGAGGACGACGTTCTCCAGGACGGTGAAGTTGTCCGCGAGCATGAAGTGCTGGTGCACCATGCCGATGCCGCGCGCGATGGCGTCACCGGGGCTGGAGAAGGTGACCTGCTCGCCGTCGACGGCGATGGTGCCCTCGTCCGGCTTCTGCATGCCGTAGAGGATCTTCATAAGGGTCGACTTGCCGGCACCGTTCTCGCCGATGAGGGCGTGCACGGTGCCCTTGCGGACCGTGATGGCGATGTCCCTGTTGGCGACGACGCCGGGGAATCGCTTGGTGATGCCGTGCAGTTCTACGGCAGGGGGGCTGGACGCGTTGATGACGCACTCTCCTTGGCCGGAAGGAGTGGGAGCGGGAGGGCAGGGCGGGGCGAAGTTATCGTGCCAGGGAGACATCTACACGCGTAGCGCTGCCGAAAAATGAAAACCCGTACGGGAATGGGGCCCGGCCCCGGTGGGGGTCCCACCGGTGCCGGGCCTTGGGTCAGTGACCTGTGCGTCCTTACGGAGCGGTCTTGACCGTGATCTTGCCGTCGACGATGTCCTTCTTCGCCTTCGCCACGGCGGCGGTGACGTCGGTCATCGCCTTGTACGCCGGGTTGGAGTCGGCCAGGCCGACGCCGTCCGTGGCGAGGCCGTAGCGGATCTCACCGGTCTGCGGCTTGCCGTCCTTGACCGACTTGATCAGGTTGAAGACGGAGTCGGAGACGTCCTTGGTGACCGAGGTCAGGATCTGGGCCTTGTACTTGGCCAGACCCGCCTGGTTGTACTGGTCGGAGTCGACGCCGATGGCCCACTTGCCCGCGGTCGAGGCGGCCTCGATCGAGCCGGAACCGGCGAGACCGGCGGCGGCGTAGATCACGTCGGCGCCCTTGTCGAGCTGGCCCTGCGCGGCGGCCTTGCCCAGGTCGGGCTTGGAGAAGCCGTCGAAGTTCGGCGGCTGGGTCAGGTACTGGACGAGCACCTTCGCCTTGGGGTTGGTGTCCTTGACGCCCTGCGTGTAGCCCGCCTCGAACTTCTTGATCAGCGGCACCTCGACGCCACCGATGAAGCCGACCGTGCCGGTCTTCGAGGTCTTGGCGGCGGCGACGCCGGCCAGGTAGGAGCCCTGCTCCTCGTTGAAGACGAGGTTGGCGATGTTCGCGCCGGTCACCGACGTGTCGTCGATGATGCCGAAGGTGGTCTTCGGGTAGGCCTTGGAGACCTTCTCGATCGCCGGGGCGTAGGCGAAGCCGACACCGATGACCGGGTTGTTCCCGGCGCGGGCCAGCGCGGTGAGGCGCGCGACCTTGTCGGCGTCGCCCTCACCGGCGGAGGGCTCGGCCTCGGCGCCCTTGACGCCGAGCTCGTCCTCGGCCTTCTTCAGACCCGCGTAGGCGGCGTCGTTGAAGGACTGGTCGCCGCGACCGCCGATGTCGTACGCGATGGCGGCCTTGGTCGCCTTCGAGTCCGAGCTCGGGCTGGAGCCGGCGTCGTTCGAGGACTTGCCACACGCGGTGGCGGAAAGGGCGAGCGCGGCGGAGGCGATGCCCACGGTCGCGATCCTGGTGATCCGGCGCAAGAGGAGGGTCCCTTCGAGACTGACCGAAAGCGCCTCTTCCGGCGCTGGTTTCGCGGCGATCGTAACGCGCGTAGATGTCAGTTAAAGACCCGTTCATGAGTCGTTATCGGATCGTCGCGAACCGGCCAGCCGAGGCGACCGGGGGCGTTCGGCCCGGCACAGCCGGTTATACCCCCTGGAAGAACCGCTCGACAGGGCATTCGAGAGGACACGCCGGGCGTGTGGGCCGGACGGCCGAGGGCACCTTCCGGCACCCGTCGCCCGGCCCCCGCCGTACGAATTCCGTTCCCCCGGCCCCGCGTCGTACGGCTCCCGTTCACCCGGCCCCGCCGCCCCGCTCCCGTTCGTACGCCCCGCGCTCAGGTCTTCCGTGCCGCGTCGAGCAGGGCGGCGGCCGTGAACAGCTCCACCCCGGCCTCGATGCACCGCTCGTCCACGTCGAAGTCTCCGGCGTGCAGATCGCGGACCCGCGTGTCGCCGGGGGTGCGGACCCCGAGGCGGGCCATGGCTCCGGGCACGTGCTCCAGGTACCAGGAGAAGTCCTCGCCGCCGAGGCTCTGCTCGGTGTCCTCGATCGCATGCGGTCCGCGCCGGGCCGTCATGGCGTCGCGGAGGAGTTCGGTGACGACCGCGTCGTTGACGACCGGGGGGACGCCCCGGACGTAGGTGACGGTCGACTTGGCGCGGTGCAGGGTCGCGATCTCGTCGATGGCGGCGTGGACCTGGTCGGGCGCGTCCCGCCAGGTGGGCAGGTCGAGGCAGCGGACGGTGCCGGACAGCTCGGCGTGCTGCGGGATGACGTTGCAGGCGTGACCGGCCTCGATACGGCCCCAGGTGACGGAGAGTCCCGAGCGGGCGTCGACGCGGCGGGCCAGTACGGCGGGCACGTCGGTGGCGACCCGGGCGGCGGCGGTCACCAGGTCGGTGGTGAGGTGCGGGCGGGCGGTGTGGCCGCCGGGCCCGTCCAGGGTGACTTCGAGCCGGTCGCAGGCGGAGGTGATGGCTCCGGGCCGCAGGCCGATCGTCCCGGCGTCGACCCTGGGGTCGCAGTGCACGGCGATGATCCGGCCGACGCCGTCCAGGACGCCGCACTCGACGAGGTCGGCGGCGCCGCCGGGGAGGACCTCCTCGGCGGGCTGGAAGATCAGCCGCACGGCGGCGGGGAGGAGGCCCTGCCGGTCGAGTTCGGCGAGGACGAGTCCGGCGCCGAGGACCGTGGTGGTGTGGACATCGTGTCCACAGGCGTGGGCGCGGTCGGCCACGGTGGAGCGGTAGGAGACCGTCTTGACGTCGGGGATGGGCAGCGCGTCGATGTCGGCGCGGATCGCGAGCATGGGCCGGTCGCGGTCCGGGGTGCCGATGTCACAGATGAGCCCGGTGCCGGCCGGAAGGACCTTCGGCGCGAGGCCGGCCGCCTCCAGGCGGGCCTTGAGCGCGGCGGTCGTACGGAACTCCTGGTTCCCCAGCTCCGGATGCATGTGCAAGTCCCTGCGGAAGGCGATCAGTTCGACGCGCAGGGATTCGGACAGCGTTCCGGGCAGGGTGGCGGAGCCTGGCTCACGGGACTTCAACTGGTTCACCCTTTGAAGGGTAGGCCTCCCGGGAGGTCAACTGCCCGTTGATCACGAAAAGTTCAGCCCGTTAGGGGAAAGAATCTCGGTTTTCCAGGTATGAAGGCCGTTCCATATGGGTAGGCTCAGCCGAATTCGAGCCGGTCGGTGCCGTTCGCCGCACGCGTGGTGAGCCGGTCGACCTCGTGGGCCGCCGTGCCCGCCACCCCGGACAGGAAGCCCTGCGCCCGCGGTGAGGCGCTCTCCCGCAGCCACTCGGGCGCGATCTCGCAGACCGCGACCCGCACCCCGGTGCCCGCCAGGGCCAGCGGCAGGGTGTGCACGACCGTGGACGGGAAGCTGACGACCGTACGGCCGATGGGGCCGCGCCGGGCGATCAGCTCCAGCGGCAGATCGGGCCGGACCACCTGGAGCCCCGTCTCGACCGCGATCCGGTGCAGCTTCTCCGCGCTCTCCCTGCGGTGCGCGAAGTAGCGGGTGGCGCCGTGGGCGCGGGCCAGCTCGGCCACCACCCGGTCGTAGTGCTCGGCGTCGACCACGCCCGTCTCCACCAGCGAGGTCCCCACCAGGTCCGCGCCGCCGGTGAGCAGCGGCGGCCCGAAGCGGGACCGGGTCCAGGCGAAGGAGTTCTCGGTGACCGTGACGCCCTCGGGCGCCTCGACGGGCAGCGAGGTGAAGATCTCGACCGTACGGCCCCGGCTCGGGGCGAGCCGCCGCCGGGCCAGCGAGGTCACCGGGGCGAGGACCAGCTCGCGCGGGCCCAGGCTGCCCTTGCGGTGCCAGCGGACCAGGCGTTCGCCCCGGCTGAGCTGGGCGGCGAACTCCATGGTGGCGGTGCCGTCGTCGACCACCGTGAGGTGCCGGGGGCCGAAGAGGGTCAGGAGCAGCTGGACGTACCGGGAGAACGGGTCCCCGATGATGACCCGCTCCGCCGAGCGCAGCGGCGGGGCGAGCTGCCGCAGGGTGCGGACGAGCGCGCCCCGGCCGCCGCGGGCCTCCTGCCAGCGGACGGTGAGGCCCTCGTCGCGGGCCAGCTGGGCCATCCGGCGCAGCTGGCCACGCGACATGGGGTCGGTCGGCGAGAGGACGACGACCGTGAGATCGGGTGCGGCCTGCGCCGCCCCGGGGGCGGTGGCGTCCGTCGGCCGGAGCGCCCGCGCGGCGGACCCGCCGACGGTCGCGGGGCCGGACGCCGTGGTGGGCGCGGCGTCCGCGCGGCCGGGCGCCCCGGTGGGCGCGCCGGCCCGCGCGGCGGAGGGCGTGCCCGTGGCCGCGGCCCGGGTGTGCGCCCATTCCAGGACGTTGAGGAGCTGGACCGGGCTCTCGACGAACGCCAGCTGCCCGGTCATGCGGCGACGAGCCCCTGGACCCGGCGGAGCTTCTTCATCGGGCCGAGCTCCGACTCGTAGACCTTCTTGACGCCGTCACCGAGGGCGGTCTCGATGGTGCGGATGTCGCGGACGAGGCGCTGGAGGCCCTGCGGCTCGACGGAGGCGGCCTGGTCGGAGCCCCACATGGCGCGGTCGAGGGTGATGTGGCGCTCGACGAAGGTGGCGCCGAGGGCGACGGCGGCCAGGGTGGTCTGGAGGCCGGTCTCGTGGCCGGAGTAGCCGATCGGGACGTTCGGGTACTCGTCCTGGAGCGTCTGGATGACGCGCAGGTTGAGCTCCTCGGCCTTGGCCGGGTAGGTCGAGGTGGCGTGGCAGAGCAGGATGTTGTCCGAGCCCAGGACCTCGACCGCGTGGCGGATCTGCTTCGGCGTCGACATGCCGGTGGAGAGGATGACCGTACGGCCGGTGCCGCGCAGCGCGCGCAGCAGCTCGTCGTCGGTGAGGGAGGCAGAGGCGACCTTGTGGGCGGGGAGGTCGAACTTCTCCAGGAAGGCGACGGCCTCGGTGTCCCACGGGGAGGCGAACCAGTCGATGCCGCGCTTCTCGCAGTGCTCGTCGATGGCGCGGTACTCGTCCTCGCCGAACTCCACGCGGTGGCGGTAGTCGATGTACGTCATCCGGCCCCAGGGGGTGTCGCGCTCGATGTCCCACTGGTCGCGCGGGGTGCAGATCTCGGGGGTGCGCTTCTGGAACTTGACGGCGTCGCAGCCGGCCTCGGCGGCGATGTCGATGAGGGCGAAGGCGTTGTCGAGCTCGCCGTTGTGGTTGATGCCGATCTCGCCGGTGATGTAGACCGGCCGGCCCGGACCGGCGGTCTTGGAGCCGAAGGTGCGGAGTCGGGTGCTGCTCATGGTGCTGTTCCTTAGGAGTTGGGGGTGTTGAGCTCGGGTCCGAGGAGCCAGGCGGCGATCTCGCGGATCGCGCCGGAGCCGCCCGGGGTGACGGTGACCGCGCGGGCCGCGGCCCGTACGGAGTCGTGGGCGCTGCTCACCGCGACGGGCCAGCCGACGAGGTGGAAGCAGGGGAGGTCGTTGACGTCGTTTCCGGCGTAGAGCACGCGCTGCGGGTCGATGCCCTCCGCGTCGCACCACTCCTTGAGGGCCCGGTCCTTGCGGTCGATGCCGTGCAGGACGGGGATCTTGAGCTTGCGGGCGCGGGCGGCGACGACGGCGTTCTGCTCGGTGGAGAGGATGAGGACCGGCAGTCCGGCGCGGCGCAGGGCGGCGATACCGAGGCCGTCGCCGCGGTGCGCGGAGACGAACTCGCGGCCCTCGGCGTCCAGGTGGACCCGGTCGTCGGTCTGGGTGCCGTCGAAGTCGAGGACGACGGCGTCGACGTCGGCGAAGCCGGGGGTGGCCGGGGTGTCGAGGAGCGGCGCGAGGGCGCGGGCGCGGGCCAGGTCGTGCGGGTCGTCGATCTCCAGGACCCGGGCGGGGTCGGTGACGACGAGCGCGGTGCGGCCGAAGAAGCGGTGCTTGTGGGTACGGAAGCCGGCCGCGTCCATCGCGTAGACGGCTCCGGTCTCCAGGTACTCCGGCTCCCGGTCCTGGCGGCGGGGGCGGTGGGCCTTGTCGTGGTTGACGCCGGTGGCGCCGTCCTGGACGGTCTCGCGCCAGAGGAAGCCGTGCGTGGGAGCCGCGGTGAAGGCGGTGTCGGCGGCGCCCGAGGTGATGCGCTCGACGGTCTCGGCGACCTCGGCGGAGCTGAGGAAGGGGCTGGTGCACTGGACGAGGAGGACCACGTCGACGGGGCGGCCGTGGGCGGCCTCGAAGGCGTCCATCGCGTGCAGGACGGCGGCCTCGCTGGTGGCGGTGTCCCCGGCGATCTCGGCGGGGCGCTGGACGGCCTCGGCCCCCGCGGTACGGGCGGCAGCCGCGATGCCGGCGTCGTCGGTGGAGACCACGACGTGGGTGACGGGGCGGGCGCCGAGGCAGGCGTGGACGGCGCGGGCCACCAGGGGGACTCCGGCCACCGGGGCGAGGTTCTTGGCGGGGACGCCCTTGGAGCCGCCGCGCGCGGGGATCACGGCGAGCACGGTGGGTGCGGTGGCGGGGGCTGCGGCCGGGGCGGCGGTGGCCCGCTCGGCGGGCGTGGCGGTGGCGCTCATCAGAGTTCTCCCAGGCGGCGGATGACGGGGGCGACGCGTTGCACGCCGTGGCGGTACGCGCCCCGCGCGGCCTCCCGGACGACCCGGCGCACTCCGCTCTCACGGGGCTCCGGCGCGGTGACGTCCAGGCGGTGGCGGGCGAGGATCCCGGGCAGGTAGCCGGGGGCCGTCTCCGCGGTGTAGTAGGGGGTGATCGGGGGCAGCGCGGGGAGCGCCAGGAGGGCGGCGACCCGGTCGCGGGCGGCGTCGAAGGCCGACTCGTACGGGCTGTCGGAGGCGACGCCCTGCCGGCCGAGCCAGGTCTCGTCGGGCGTCGGCGCGAGCCCCTTGTCGAGCCGGTCGAAGGAGGCGAGCAGCCCGGAGCCGACGAAGTGGTGGTTGCCGAGCGCCTCGCGGACCCCGAGGTCGGTGAGGATCGCGGTGGGGATGCGCCGGTGGAGGGCTTCGAGCGCGGCCGTGGAGGAGACCGTGACCAGGAGGTCGGTACGGTCGAGGACCTCGCCCATGTGTCCGTACACGAGACGGAAGTTGGGCGGCGGGTCGAGTTCGCGGACCAGCTTCTGGAACGGGAACTCCTCCAGGTGCGTGGTGTGTTCGCCCGGCTTGGAGCGGAGCTTGAGGAGGACCTCGCGGCCCGGGTGGAGGCGGGCGTGCTCGATGAGGCGGCGGAGCACGTAGGCCCGTTCGGTCCGGGTGGCGGGCACGGACGGCTGGGCGGCGAAGACCAGGGTGTCGCGGCCTGTCTCGGGGGTGTGCGGGGCGCCGCCGAGAAAGGGCAGCGCGGCTTCGACGACCGAGTCGGCGCCCGCGCCCACTCCCTCGTACACGGCGCGGAAACGCTCGGCGTCGTGGCGGGAGTTGGCGAGGACGACATCGGCGCCGTGGCGCAGCAGGAGTCCGTCGGTGAGCTTCTCGTAGACGACGCCGACATAGCCGGTGACGATCACGGGGCGCCGTTCGAGCTCCAGGTCCGCGAGGCCCTGGAGGACGGCCCGTACGGTGCCTCCGACCAGGGCGAGCACCACGAGGTCGTACGCCTCGCCGCGCGCTTCCGCGTCCCGTATCGCGCGCAGGAACTCCGCGCCCGTCACCTCGCTCGGGGTGGTCGTGGACACCCCGGTCTCGGCGAGTTGCCGGGCGGTGGGGGTGGCCCGTCCGCGCAGGACGAATCCGGTGGGTTCGGCGGTCGCCGTGGTGATGCGGCGCGCCGTGAGGGCGCCCCATTTCCACCGGGTGTCGGAGTCGGCGAGTACGGCGACCCGTATCGCTTCTCTGGTACTTGCTGGCACGCCGAGGACGCTAGAAGGGCATTCCGCTTTTCGGCCCAACTGAGCCACAACAAACGGTGAACAGCGCCTCTCCGCCTGCTGAAGTGGGTCGGCATCCGGACGCGGGGCGGCTGATTCCCCTTGCGGGGAAAGGCGGTTAAGCGGCCCGCCGCCTGGTGTTCACCGAACAGCTGCCCACCGGTCGGTGGGAATGCCGGGTCGGCGCCTAGCGTCGGCCGGGTGGTCAAGCTCTCCGTCGTCGTGCCGTTCTTCAACGTGCAGACATACGCCCCCGACACCCTCACGAGCCTGCGGTCCAACGCCCGCGAGGACTTCGAGTTCCTGCTCGTCGACGACTGCTCGTCGGACGGGACCCCGCAGCTCCTCGAACGTGCCGCGCGCGAGATCCCGGGTGCCGTACTGATCAGGCACGAACAGAACGAGGGCCTCGCCACGGCGCGGAACACCGGGCTCGACGCGGCCCGGGGCGAGTACATCGCCTTCCTCGACGGGGACGACTGGCTCGCCCCCGGGTACTACGCCCGCCTGGTCGCCGCCGCCGAGGAGCTGGGCTGCGACTTCCTGCGGACCGACCATGTCTCCGTCACCGGCCGGAACCGCTCGGTCCGCCGGGCGCCGGTCCCCCGGCGCGGGGAGGTCCTGAACCCCCGGGACGCGATCCTGCCGGCGCACCGGACGACCTCGGTCGACTATCCGTACGCCTGGGCGGGGATCTACCACCGGCGGCTCGTGGACCGGGGGCTGCTGCACTTCACGCACGGGCTGCGGACCGCCGAGGACCGGCCGTGGATCTGGAAGCTGCACCGTGAGGCGGAATCGTTCGCGGCGATCGGTGAACTCGGTGTGTTCTACCGGCGCGGGGTGGCGACCTCGCTCACCCAGATCGGTGATGTGCGGCAATTGGATTTCCTTCGCGCTTTCGACCAGGTGATCGAGGAAACGGCGAAGGACGCGGACGCGGATCTTCTTCTCCCGAAGGCCGTCCGCACGTATTGCGCGGTGATTTCCCATCACATCGGATCGATCGAACGATTCGAACCCGAGGTGGCCCGGCAGCTGAAGGCGATGAGCGCGGGCGCGCTGCGGCGGATGCCGCAGGACGTGCTCGACGAGGCGCTCGCGGCGATGGGCGGGGACCGCGCGACGATGCTGCGCAGGCTGCGCCGCCGCCGCCCGGCACCACCGCCGGCACCGGGTCCGGGGGCAGGTCCGGGGTCGGGTCCGGCCACCGGCCCGGGTCCGGCGACGGGTCCGGCCGCCGCCTCGACGTCCGCCTCCGCCTCGGCCTCCCCGGAGGTGGCCGCGTGAGCGCCCGCCGTACCACCCAGATCTTCTGCGCCTCCACCCTCTACGGCGCGGTGACGCTCGCCGCCGCCCTCGACAGCGGCTGCTTCCGGCCCGCCGGCCGGCGCATCCTCCTGGTCACCAACAACGCCGCCGTCCCCGAGACCACCCCGCCCCTCGACGAGGCCGAGGGTTTCGCGCGGCTGCGTGGCCGCTTCGACTCCGTCCTCTCCTGGAACGAGACGATCTCCCCGCTCCACCCGGCCGGCTGGACCCCCCGGCCGGGCGACCTCCCGATGCTCCAGCGCCATCTGCGCAAGCTCTGGGACCTCGGCGACGACCACGTCGAACTCGCCCTGGAATCGCTCCAGGTGACGCCCGCGCTCGCCATCGCCCAGCTGCTGCCCGACGCTCCGGTCACCGTGTACGCGGACGGTCTGATGAGCTACGGGCCGACCCGCAACAAGATCGACCCGCTGATCGGCGGGCGGGTCGGACGACTGCTCCACCTGGACCTCGTCCCCGGGCTCGCGCCGCTGCTCCTCGCCGAGTTCGGGGCGGAGCCGGAGCCCGTACCGACCGAGGCGTTCACCACGTGCGTCGACGAGCTGACCGGGCCCGCCGCCGGGCCCGAGGACAGGCCCGCGCTGCTCCTCGGCCAGTACCTCGCGGCGATCCATCTGATGACCGCCGCCGAGGAGGAGGAACTGCACCTGCGGATGGTCCGGGGCGCGGTCGCCCGGGGCCACCGCCGGCTCGTCTTCAAGCCGCACCCGACGGCCCCCGACGCCTGGTCGAAGGCGCTGGTGCGCGAGGCGGAGGCGCTCGGCGCCGAGCTGACGGTCGAGGACCGGCCCGTACTCGCCGAGGTCCTCTACCGGGAGCTGCGGCCCGCGCTCGTCGTCGGCTGCTTCTCCACGGCGCTGCTCACCGCGAAGACCTTCTACGGGCTGCCGGTCGCCCGGGTCGGGACGCGCGCCCTGCTGGAGCGGCTCACCCCGTTCCAGAACAGCAACCGCATCCCGCTCACCGTCGTCGACGCGGTCGTCCCGCCCCTGGAGGACGGCGGGGAGGACGGGGACACGGTCGGTACGGCGGAGCTGAACGACCTGGTCGCGGCGGTCGGCTTCGCCATGCAGCCGAAGATCCGCCCGGAGCTGCGCGAGCCCGCGGTGCGGCACCTTTCGGGACCGCTCGCCGAGCGCACCCGGCACCACTTCACCCGCCGCCGCCTCACCGTCCTGAACCTGCCGGGCGGCATCCCGCTCCCCCGCCACCCGAGGGTCCGCCGCCTGGCGCGGCGGGCGCTGCGGCTGCGGAAGGCGCTGAAGAGGTAAGCGGACCGGCCGAAGAACGGCGGGCCCGGGAACCCGTGCGGGGGTCCCGGGCCCGCAGGCGCGAGGAGGCTCAGTCGCGGACGATCGGCTCCTGGATCTCGGCGACCCAGCCGGCCGGGTCCTCCGGGCACTCCAGGTACAGCTCACGGGCGTAGCCGGCCGAGCGGTAGCCGTTGGTGTCGATCCAGGCGGCCAGGGTCTGCACGGTCGGCAGGATCCCGTCCATCGAACCCCGGTGGACGATGGTGGCCGCCTCCTCGATGCCGGGCAGGACGTGCACCTCGACACCTTCCGCGGCCGTGCCCTCCGGCACGGTCGTGGCGGCGTGCACCCGGACCGAGCCGTCCCCCTTGCCCGCGTCCTCGTAGTACGCGACGGCCGGGCCGAAGCCGGTGACGCCCGCGGACTCCAGCCGGCCGCACAGCTCCTCGTACAGCGGTCCGATGACCGGGGTGATGTCCTCCGGGCCGAAGCTCGCGGCGACCGCGCTCAGCTCGGCGACCCGGACGGCGGGAACCTTCTTCACGACGACGTCCTGCGTGGACATGCGTCCCTCACTCTCGATGGCTCGGAGCCGCGCGCCGACCTGGGCGAGCCGTGCCCGCGCCGCTTCCAGGGCCGCTTCCAGCTCGGCCCGGCGCAGACGCAGCATGCCCCGCAGCTCGTCCGCGTCGATCCTCTCGTCGAGGATGGCCCCCACCTGTTCGAGGGTGAAGCCGAGGTCCTTGAGCGCGATGACGCGGTTGAGCCTGGCGAGCTGGTCCGCCGTGTAGAAGCGGTAGCCGGTGTGCGGGTCGACCCGGGCCGGGCGCAGCAGTCCGACGGCGTCGTAGTGACGCAGCATCCGGACCGACACCCGCCCGTGCCGGGCGAAGTCTCCGATGGTGAACATGACGACTCCTACGGAACGGCCTCACACGGTGTGAGGGTCAAGCGGACCGGCCGGAGAAGCCGTCAGGCGCTGCTGAGGGAGAGCTTCGCGGCGAAGCCGAGGAAGAGGGCGCCGGCGGCGGAGGTCGCTCCGGCGGAGAGGCGCCTGCGGCGGCGGAACGCGGAGGCGAGGCGGGTACCGCCGAATATCAGCATCGTCAGGTAGAGGAAGCTGCCGATCTCCAGCAGGGTGCCGAGGACCAGGAAGGAGAGGGCCGGGTAGGCGTACGACGGGTCCACGAACTGCACGAAGAAGGAGATCAGGAAGAGGATCGCCTTCGGGTTGAAGAGGCTGATGACGAGGGCCCTGCGGTACGGGTTCTCGCCCGGCGCCGCCAGTACCGGCTCCGGCTCGTCGGTCACCGTCTCCGCGCGCGAGCGCCACATCGCCCAGGCGGACCGCAGCATCCCGTACGCCATCCAGGCCAGATACCCGGCGCCCGCGTACTTCACGACCATGAAGAGCAGCGGCGTGGTCTGGAGCAGCGAGGCCGCACCGAGCGCGGCCAGCGTCATGAGGACCGCGTCGCCGGTGAACACCCCGGCGGCGGCCTTGTATCCGGTCCGGGTGCCCTTGCGGGCGGCGACGGACAGGACGTACAGCGAGTTCGGCCCCGGCAGCAGGATGATGAGGACGAGGCCCGCGAGATAGGTCGGAAGATCGGTGACACCCAGCATGGGCGGAGTGTCGCACACGGGTGCGACACTCCGCTGTGACCTGCGTCTACGGCCCTGGAAGAACTCGGGGAACGAAGGACTAGAACGCGTCGGTCGGGACGTACGTGCCCCAGACCTCCCGCAGCGCGTCGCAGACCTCGCCGACCGTCGCGCGCGCCTTGAGGGCCGTCCGCATCGGGTACAGGACGTTGTCCGTCCCCTCGGCCGCCTTCTTCAGCTCGACGAGCGCCGCGTCCACGGCCGACCGGTCGCGTTCCTGCCGGAGCTTCGCCAGGCGCTCGGCCTGCTGGGCCTCGATCGCCGGGTCGACGCGGAGCGGCTCGTAGGGCTCCTCGACGTCGATCGTGTAGCGGTTGACGCCGACGACGACCCGCTCGCCGCTGTCGGTCTCCTGCGCGATCCGGTAGGCGGAGCGCTCGATCTCGCCCTTCTGGAAGCCGCGCTCGATCGCGCTGACCGCGCCGCCCATCTCCTCGACCCGGCCCATCAGCTCCAGGGCCGCGGCCTCGACGTCGTCCGTCATCTTCTCGACGACATAGCTGCCGGCGAAGGGGTCGACGGTCGCGGTGACGTCGGTCTCGTACGCCAGGACCTGCTGGGTGCGCAGGGCGAGGCGGGCGGACTTGTCCGTCGGCAGGGCGATGGCCTCGTCGAAGGAGTTGGTGTGCAGCGACTGGGTGCCGCCGAGGACGGCCGCGAGGCCCTGCACGGCGACCCGCACCAGGTTGACCTCGGGCTGCTGGGCGGTGAGCTGCACGCCGGCCGTCTGGGTGTGGAAGCGGAGCATCAGCGACTTGGGGTTCTTCGCGCCGAACTCCTCCTTCATGACCCGCGCCCAGATCCGGCGGGCCGCCCGGAACTTGGCGACCTCCTCCAGGATCGTCGTACGGGCCACGAAGAAGAAGGAGAGGCGGGGCGCGAAGTCGTCCACGTCCATGCCGGCGGCGACGGCGGTCCGCACGTACTCGATGCCGTCGGCGAGGGTGAACGCGATCTCCTGCGCGGGCGAGGCACCGGCCTCGGCCATGTGGTAGCCGGAGATCGAGATGGTGTTCCACTTGGGGATCTCGGTCCGGCAGTACTTGAAGATGTCCGCGATCAGCCGCAGCGAGGGCTTCGGCGGGAAGATGTACGTCCCCCGGGCGATGTACTCCTTCAGCACGTCGTTCTGGATGGTGCCGGTCAGCTTGTCGGCCGGGACGCCCTGCTCCTCGCCGACGAGTTGGTAGAGCAGCAGCAGGAGGGCACCGGGGGCGTTGATGGTCATCGACGTGGAGACCTTGTCCAGCGGGATGCCGTCGAACAGGACGCGCATGTCGTCGATCGAGTCGATCGCGACGCCGACCTTGCCGACCTCGCCGGAGGCGATCGGCGCGTCCGAGTCGTGGCCCATCTGCGTCGGCAGGTCGAAGGCGACGGAGAGCCCCATCGTGCCGTTGGCGATGAGCTGCTTGTAGCGGGCGTTGGACTCGACGGCGGTGCCGAAGCCCGCGTACTGCCGCATCGTCCACGGCCGGCCCGTGTACATCGACGGGTACACACCGCGCGTGAAGGGGTACGCGCCCGGCTCACCCAGCTTCTCGGCGGGGTCCCATCCGTCCAGGGCGTCCGGTCCGTAGACCGGCTCGACGGGCAGCCCCGACTCCGACTCGCGCGCCATGCGTTGTGCCTCCCGATAGCTGTGTACTCAGCGGTACCGACCCTCGCGACGGACTGTAGCGGCGGGTGTCCGGGCGATGGAGGGCAGCGCGCTGGGACCTTCCTCACAGCATGCGCGGTCCGCCTCCCGGGAGCGCAACCGCACACGCGCGGGAAGCATCCCTAGCTACACACGACTCGTCCCGGGGGCAACGATGAAGCGGTCTTCTTCCGTCATACGCAGAGCGGTACTGGCAGCGGCCTCGGTGGCCCTCGCGGCGGGCTGTACGGCCCAGGCGGCGGGCGGCGGAGGCTCCGCGGGTCCGACGAAGGCTCCGGCACGGACATCGGCCCCGGCCGCGCCGAGCGCGACCGGCACCCCGGGCGACGACGGCAAGGCCCCGTCCCCCACCGCGACGACCGCCCCGCCCACCGGGTCCGCCACCCCCACCACGCCCGCCACCGGGAAGCCGGGGTCCCGGATCCTGATGGACGACGGCGACGAGAGCGCGCAGGTCCGTGAGCTCCAGGCGCGACTGCGGCAGCTCGACCACTTCGACCGGGCGCCCACCGGGTTCTACGGCACGATGACGGCGAACGCGGTCAGGGCCTTCCAGAAGCGGCGGGGGCTGCCCGCGACCGGCACGGTCGACGAGACGACCTGGCGGCGGCTGCTGGACGTGAGCACGAAGCCCACCGCCGACGAGCTGAAGCCCGCGACCACCAACAAGCTCGACACCCCCGACCCCCGGTGCATGACCGGCCGGGTGCTCTGCATCAGCAAGGAGAGCCGGACCCTGGCCTGGATGATCGACGGCAGGGTCGTCTCGTCGATGGACGTCCGCTTCGGCTCGGAGAACACCCCGACGCGCGAGGGCGTCTTCACCGTCGAGCGCAAGGTCCGCCAGGACTGGTCCCGGCTCTACCACACGCCGATGCCGCTCTCGATGTACTTCAGCCGCGGCCAGGCCGTGCACTACTCGGCGGACTTCGCGGCCCGCGGCTACAACGGGGCCTCGCACGGCTGCGTCAACGTCCGGGACCGGGCCAAGCTCACGGCCCTCTTCGACCAGGTGAAGACCGGCGACAAGGTCGTCGTCCACTGGTGATCCGGGTGGAGGAGGAGAGGGCGCGGGTGGGACCGGGGGAACGTGTCCCACCCGCGCCGGGTGCGCGGAGCCGAAGGTACGGGGGGAACCCCGGCTCTCTGCGCGGCCGATGACCAGTCGGCATTCAGTACTGCGTCACCGGGCCCGGAAGTGTTACACCGAGGGCGCCGGGCGTGCGGTGACGGCGATGTCGAGGGGGATCACGGCGGTGAGACCGGCGGCCGTTCCGGCGGCGCGGCCACTGTTGCCGCTGCTGCCCTTCCCGCCGTTCCTGTCGCCGTTGCCGCCGTTGTCGCTGTTGCCGCTGTTGCCGCCGCCGGACGAGTCCTCGTCCGTGTCCCTGCCCTTGTCGCCCTTGTCGCCCTGGGGGTCGTCCTTGGGGTCGTCCTTGGACCCGTCCTGGCCGCTCCCCGCGGCCGTTCCGGTGCCGCCGCCGAGGATCCGGTCGCAGTAGCGGCGCAGGCTCTCGCCCTTGCGCAGGCTGCCCGCGAGCTGGGTCCGGCCGGTGGCGTCGAGCTTCCCCGAGCGGTACGCCCGGCAGGCCTTGACGGCCTTGTCCCGGGCGACCGTGCTGCCGGGGTCCGTGCCCGTGCCCTTGTCCTTGCCCGTACCGCCGGAGTCCTTGCCCGCGCCCCCGGATTCCTTGCCGGTGCCCGCCGTGGTCCCGCCGGCCGCCTGGGTACCGCCGGTGCCCCGCCCGTCCGGGCCTCCGGTCGGCGGCGCCGTGGTGCTCGTACCCGTACCGGCCGAGGGGGACGCGCCGGACGAGCCGTCGCCTCCGCCCGGTCGTGCCGGGGGCGCCCCGGGGTCCTCGGGTATCCCGGGGTGCGAGGACACGAGCGGGTCGGCGCTCTCCCCCGCCGTGACGGAGCTGGCCGGCGCGGGGCCCACCAGCGGCAGCATGCCGGTGCCCGCGGCGACGGCGACCCCGCCGACCGTGACGGCGGCGACCGCGGCGGCGAGCCCGTACCGCACGGAGCGTCCCCAGCGACGGGCCGGGGCCGTGACGGGCGAGAGCCGTACGTGTCCCAGATCGGCGTGGTCGGCGCGGTTCGCCCGGTCGGTCCTGGCGGTCGTGGCTCCGGCCTTCGCCGCGGCGGACCGCGCGGCGGCGGTCTTCCGGAAGGCGGCGAGCGCGGCGGCCTCGCCGGGGAGTTCGGTGCGCACGGCCGACGGGAGGTCCGGGGTGCGGGCCGTGTCGAGGGCCTTGGCCAGGCGTTCGGCCTGGCGCCGCGCGCGGTCGTCGACCGTGTCGACCGGCTCGCCGCGGAGCAGCCGCTCCGCGGCCTCCTGGTCGAGCCACTGGTACCGCTCGTCGGCCATCACATGTCCTTCTGCGTACGCGGACGTGATTGCGTCACACCGCCGGGGGCCACGGCGCCGAGACCACGGCCACGTTGCGGAGGCACACCGTCCAGCGATACGGCGGGCTCGCCGGCGCCGTCCGGGCCCGCCGCGCCGTCGTCGACGCCGAGGAGTTCGGCGAGCTTCTTGAGACCGCGGTGGGCGGCGGTGCGTACGGCGCCGGGGCGTTTCCCCAGGGCGTCGGCGGCGCTCTTGGCGTCCAGGCCGACGACGACCCGGAGGACGACGGCCTCGGCCTGGTCCTGCGGCAGCTGGGCGATCAGATCCATGGTGTGGCCGGTGGCCAGCGCCTCCAGGGCTTCGCCCGCGGTGTCGGACGCGGCGGGCTTGTCGGTCAGCTCGGTCTCGTCGCCGCCGACGACAGGCCGCCTGCCGCGCATCCGGATGTGGTCGAGGGCGCGGTTGCGGGCGATCCGGGCCGCCCAGCCGCGGAAGCGGTCGGCGTCGCCGTCGAAGCGGTCGAGGTCGCGGGTTATCTGGAGCCAGGATTCCGAGGCGACGTCCTCCGCGTCGGCGTCGCCGACCAGTGTGCGTATGTAGCCGAGCAACCGTGGATGCACGGCGCGATACACAGCACGGAAGGCGTTCTCGTCCCCGTCCTGCGCAGCGAGCACCGCGGCCGTCAGCTCCGCGTCGTCCCCCAGCACTCCCCAAACCCTGTTCGTCGGTCGCGTCGTCGCTTCATCGCGGCTGGTCACCACCGCCACGCTGCCTCGCGCATCTGCACGCTACGTCGTGTCCCGGCGCCACGTCCACGCGATCCGTGCCCTTCGTGCAACTTGCAGCCTTCGGGCGGGGTGCGCGGTGTGACAGAAATCGTGGCCCCGGCGCTGAAAGGAGTACGGAGCCGTGCTGCGGCTCCGTGGATGACGACCGGGGCCTCTCCTGTGGGGGGTGGCGGCCCCGGTCGTCTCCCATTTCCCCCTTCTTCCTCACGCGTCTCTCCTGCCCAGGGCGTATTGCACCTTCCCGCCGTCAACTGACGGTTGACAGTGGGAAGGTGTCAACCTAGGGTTGCGCTCATGACGAATCCAGTCGGTCTGCAGGTGCCCGTCCGTCTCGACGAGCTCATCGAAGCGATCAAGAAGGTCCACCCCGACGCCCTGGAGCAGCTCTCCGGCGCCGTCATCGCGGCGGACCACCTCGGCGATGTCGCCGACCACCTCATCGGCCACTTCGTGGACCAGGCCCGGCGCTCCGGCGCCTCCTGGACCGATATCGGCCGCAGCATGGGCGTCACCCGCCAGGCGGCCCAGAAGCGCTTCGTGCCCAAGGAGCCGGACGCGGAGAAGATGGACCCGAACGCGGGGTTCAGCCGCTTCACCCCCCGGGCGCGGAACGTGGTCATGGCCTCTCAGAACGAGGCCACCGCCGCCGGGAACGACGAGATCCTCCCCGCCCACCTGGCGCTCGGCCTGCTGGCCGAGCCCGAAGGGCTCGCGGCGCTCTGGATCGCCTCCCGGGGCGTGAGCCCGGAGCAGGTCCGGGAGGCCTTCACGGCGACCCTGCCGCCGGCCGCCGCCGAGGCGCCCGCGCTCGTCCCGTACGACGCCGCGGCGAAGAAGGTCCTGGAGCTGACGTTCCGCGAGGCCCTGCGCCTCGACCACAACTACGTCGGCACCGAGCACATCCTGCTCGCCCTCCTGGAGCACGAGGACGGCGAGGGCGTCCTCACCGGCCTCGGCCTCGACAAGGCGACGGCGGAGCGGGAGATCGCCGAGACGATCGCCTCGGCGACGATCGCGGCGCCGGAGGACGGTTCCTGAGGGTTCAGGCGGTACGGGCCCGGCGCGAGACGACCGCGCGCAGCACCCTGCCACCCTCGACGGACAGCTCACGGGCCCGGCGCAGTCCGGTCGGGCCGTGGGCGACCGATTCGAGGACGGCCCGCTGACGGCGGAGCTCCCCGGCGAGCAGCGGGCCCGCGCCCTCGGCGTCCCCGGCCCGGCAGCGCTCGACGAGGCCGTCGGAGGCTCCGGCGGCGTCGTACCGCGCGTGCAGGGCGAGGGCGGTGACGGAGCATCCGCCGGCCCAGGCGCGCAGGGCGTCGGCGGTCCAGGCCGCCGGGGCGTCCGCGAGCGTTCCGCGTACGGCCCCGGCGTCCGCCGAACCGTCGGCGTCGAGCTCCACGCGGGCCTTGGCGACGGCCTCGCCCCAGGCGTCCCCGTCACCGCGGGCGACGGCCGCCCAGACGGGGCGCAGGGTGTCGGACCGGTCGGCGGCGAGCAGGGGCAGACAGCGATCGAGGCAGGCGAGCCCGGCCGCGGCCAGGCCTCGCTCGTCGGCCCCGTCGATCAGTTCCAGCAGGCTCCGGCCCGTTGCCGAACTCACGGACGTCATCGACGCCTCCTCGCCACCCGATACGGACGCAGTACTTCCACTACTGCGCCGAGGGGCGCTTTTACGTCACTGCGCGGCCGGAATCATGCCAGTGGCCCTGGCGTGCTGCATAGAGGTTCGACGGCGCCCTATCGCAGCCCCAGGGCCTTGTCGTTGAACACCTCGACCGGACACTTGGCCCGGGTCGCCCGCGCGCCGTCCCGGATCCGGCCGTCACTGGTCACCAGCGGAACGTCGTACCCCTCGGCGAGCGCCACGTACGTGGCGTCGTAGGCGCTGAGGTTGGCGAACAGTTCACGCACCCGGGGCAGCAGCGGGAGATGCTCCGTTCTGCGCAGTGGCAGCTCGGCGAACGCCGCGCAGGCGTCGTCCACCTCGCGCGCGGTCAGCTTGCCGCCCCGGTGCCGGCCCAGAAGCGCCGAGGTCACCTCGATGTCGACCAGAAACGGGGCCAGCAGACGCTCCCCCTTCACCCGCTCCCGCAGCGCGGCGCCGACCGGACCCGCATCGGCCAGCAGCATGACAAGCGCGCCCGCGTCCATGACGATCACTCGCGCCGCCTTCCCCGGTCGATCTCGTCGAGCACGTCGTCCGTCGACAGACGGGCCGTGACGCGCCCCTGGATGCGGGCGATCACATCCTCCAGCGAGGGCGTCGCCGCTTCCTGCTCCAGCAGCGTCCGCGCATACGCCTGGAGGGACTGCCGATTACGGGCGGCCCTTATCTTCAGCTCGGTCAGCGCTTCCTCGGACAGGTCCCGCACATAGAGAGTGGCCATGCGACCATTCTAGTCGCACCGCTAGCAGAATGCTGGCGACCTTCTCCCGCTCAGCGCACCTTCGCCGCCAGCGTCCTGAACTGCTCCCAGGTCAGCGATGGTTTCGCCGGGTCCCAGACCTTCTGCGCGAGCGCCGTCAGCGGCATCCGGATGCCGTCCGCGACCTGGGCCTGGGTCTGGGCCTTCGACAGGTCGCACCAGACGGCGAAGCGGGCGCCGAGGATCTGGGAGTCGTACCGCGCGGGGACGGGACTCGTGCCGCGCACGACGAGCGGTGTCCACTGCTCGTAGATGCGGCGGCCGGTGGGGTACGTGAAGTCGTTGGGCTGGCCGAGGACGTAGTAGAGGTACTCGTCGTTGAGGTTGACCAGCTTCCGGCCCGCGCTCAGATACGGGACGGGCGGCCGGGCGCCGATCTCCTTGCCCGTCCAGTACTCGACCTCGATGTCACCGGCCGCGCTCACCACCCCGCCGGGGAAGAAGCCGTCGTTCCAGGCCTTGAGGGTCTTGCCGGTGGGGCGGACGACGGCGGCGCGGTCGTTGAGCCAGCCGGTGGCCAGGTCCTGGACACGCGCGTCCGCCCCGTACTTCGCGCGGGCGGCGCGGGCGAGCTGCGGGTAGGTGGCCTCGGGGTCCTTGGCCATCAGGGCGACGTACTCGTCGGCCCCGAGGTGCCAGTACGCCCCGGGGAAGAGCTGGGTGTACTCGCGCAGCAGGTCGTCGACGATCTTCGCCGAGGCCGGGTTCGCGATGTCGACGGCCCCGCGCGGTGTCCGGCCGCCCGCGCTGCGCAGCTGGAGGTCCGGGTGGGCGGCGATGACGGCGCCGAGGTGTCCCGGGGAGTCGATCTCGGGGACGACGGTGACGTGCCGGCTCGCGGCCAGGGCCAGGATGCGGCGGACCTCGGCCTTGGTGAGGTGCTGGGCGGAGACGATCTCGGGGTGGCTGTCGGAGGCGATGCGGAAGCCCTGGTCGTCGGAGAAGTGCAGTCCGAGCTGGTTGAGCTTGAGGTCGCCCATCTCCCGGATGCGGTCCTCGATCCAGCCGGCCGTGAAGTACTTGCGGGCGATGTCGACGTTGAGTCCGCGCTGCGGCTTCGCGGGCCGGTCGGTGACGGTCCCCTCGGGCATCGCGCCGGTGGCCTTCACGGACTGCTTGAGGGTGCGGGTGCCGTAGAAGACGCCCGCCTCGTCGGGGCCGCTGATCCGGACCCGGTCGTCGCGGACGGTCAGGACGTACGACTCGGGGGCGCCCTTCCCGCCCAGGGCCAGTTCGACGTCGCCGGGCCCGGCGGCGGTGGCGCCCCGGTACGGGACGCCGAGTTCCCCGGCGAGCAGCTTCGCCTCGTCGGCGAGGCCCTCGCTGTTCGCGGCGAGGACGACCCCGGCCGTGGGCGCGGGCTTCCAGCCGGGGCCGCGGGCGGCCTCGTGGGAGCGGACCGCGGGCACCGTGCGGGGCGCCGTGGAGAGGGGGTAGGTCCGGGTCGGCGTGGGCTTCGGGCTGGGCGGCGCGCTGGTGGGCGCGGCGCTCGTGGCCGTGCTCCCGGTGGTGGAAGGGGACGGCGCTCCGGAGGGGGAGCCGTTCGAACAGGCCGCCACGGTGACCAGTGCCACCGCGGTCGCCAGGAGTGCGGGGCCCTTGTGGGGCCCTCGTATGGAGTACCGCATCATTCGGAATCCTCCCGTACGGCGGGCGGTCCGGCCAATCGGGGGACGGGCCGGGGACGGTGCGGAGCGACGACCGGAACCCTTTCGTCCATCATGTGTTCCGAAACTCTCCCTTCCGGGTGAAATTCGCGCATCCGTCGGACACTTCCCTCGTCCCGTCGATAACGTTGCGTCACACCCACCCCATCGCGCCCGTCCCGCGCGCGATCCGCCCCACCCGTCCCGGAGTACCGGAGCCCACGCTGACCAGCGACACCCACGTCCCCTGCCGGAAGCCGGGCTCCACGGACACGTCTGCCACCCCCGCGATACCCGCCCAGGTCAAGGGCCCCTTCCACGGGCTGACCCGCTTCAACGCCGCCTCCCCCGCCGAGGCCGAGGCCCTGCTCCTCTCCTGCTGCCACAGTCACCGCTGGGCCGAACGGGTGGCGGCGCACCGCCCGTACCCGACGGTGGACGCCCTGCTCGCCGCCACCGACGAGGCCGGGTACGACCTGTCCCGCGCCGATCTCGACGACGCCCTGGCCGCCGAGTCCTCGGCCCTGCCGCACCCCGACGCGCCGCCGGCGGCGCGCACCGCGCTGCGGGCCGCCCATGCCGCGTACGAGAGCAGCTTCGGACACGCGTTCGTGATCAGCCTCGACGGAGTGCGCCCCGGGGAGCGTCTCGACCAGGTATTGGCAGGCATCCGGTCACGTCTCGGCAACGAACCGGAGGAGGAAAGGGTGATCGCGGCCGAGGAACTGCGGCGGCTCGCCCGCGCCCGCCTGGCCTTCCGGCTGGCCGAAGGACTCACACCGCGACACTCCGCACCGTGATTTCGTCCGAAATGCGGTGTTTCCGGCCTGTGCGATAGCCCGTCCGTGCCTGTTTGATCACACCGATGGACCCCGCGCGAGCGAACCGACAAGTCGTCGCTACGATGACCGGGGCCGGTGGACCGTACCCGGCCGGGTCGAACCGACAGAGAAGCCGGCCGACCCTGATCCCCGCTCCCGGAGGGTTTTTCCGTGCCGGCTGGAACGCTGTACCGCGGCCGGGAAGGAATGTGGAGCTGGGTGGCTCATCGAGTCACCGGCGTCCTCATCTTCTTCTTCCTGTTCGTACACGTGCTGGACACCGCTCTCGTCCGCGTCTCCCCCGAGGCGTACGACGAGGTCGTCGCGACCTACAAGACGCCGATCGTCGCTCTTCTGGAGTACGGCCTCGTCGCCGCCATCCTCTTCCACGCGCTGAACGGTCTCCGTGTCATCGCCGTGGACTTCTGGTCCAAGGGCCCGCGCTACCAGAAGCAGATGCTCTGGACCGTCGTGGGCATCTGGGTCGTCCTGATGGCGGGCTCGCTGTACCCCGTCCTCGGCCACGCCGCACGTGAACTGTTCGGGAGCTGACGCCACTCATGTCTGCTGACACGACCTCCGCCGCGATCGGCCCCGTCGAGGGCGGCGCCCACTACGACGTGGACAACCCCGCGCCGTACATCGAGGCCCCGCGCAAGCGCACCGGCAAGACCCCGCGCGCGACCCGCGGCAACTTCGAGATGGCCGCGTGGCTCTTCATGCGCCTCTCGGGCATCGTGCTCGTCGTCCTGGTCCTCGGCCACCTGCTGATCCAGCTCTTCCTGGACGGCGGCGTCTCCAAGATCGGCTTCGCCTTCGTGGCCGGCCGCTGGGCGTCCCCGTTCTGGCAGGTCTGGGACCTGCTGATGCTCTGGCTCGCCATGCTGCACGGCGCCAACGGCCTCCGTACCGTCATCAACGACTACGCGGAGCGGGCCAACACGCGCCTGTGGCTCAAGGGCCTGCTGTACACCGCCACGGTGTTCACCATCCTTCTGGGCACGCTGGTGATCTTCACCTTCGACCCGAACATCCGCTAGGCACGGGGCTGAGGTAATCCACTCATGAAGATCCACAAGTACGACACCGTCATCGTCGGCGCCGGTGGCGCCGGCATGCGCGCGGCCATCGAGTCGACGAAGCGCAGCCGCACCGCCGTGCTGACGAAGCTCTACCCCACCCGCTCCCACACGGGCGCCGCGCAGGGCGGCATGGCCGCCGCGCTGGCGAACGTGGAGGAGGACAACTGGGAGTGGCACACCTTCGACACGGTCAAGGGCGGTGACTACCTGGTCGACCAGGACGCCGCCGAGATCCTGGCGAAGGAGGCCATCGACGCCGTCCTCGACCTGGAGAAGATGGGCCTGCCGTTCAACCGCACCCCGAACGGCACCATCGACCAGCGCCGCTTCGGCGGCCACTCCCGCAACCACGGCGAGGCCCCGGTCCGCCGGTCCTGCTACGCCGCGGACCGCACCGGCCACATGATCCTCCAGACGCTGTACCAGAACTGCGTCAAGGAGGGCGTGGAGTTCTTCAACGAGTTCTACGTCCTGGACCAGCTCCTGGTCGAGGAGGACGGCGTCAAGAAGTCGGCCGGCGTGGTCGCGTACGAGCTCGCCACCGGCGAGATCCACATCTTCCAGGCCAAGGCCGTCATCTACGCCTCCGGCGGCACCGGCAAGTTCTTCAAGGTGACCTCCAACGCCCACACCCTGACCGGTGACGGCCAGGCCGCCTGCTACCGCCGCGGTCTGCCCCTGGAGGACATGGAGTTCTTCCAGTTCCACCCGACGGGCATCTGGCGCATGGGCATCCTGCTGACGGAGGGCGCCCGCGGTGAGGGCGGCATCCTCCGCAACAAGGACGGCGAGCGCTTCATGGAGAAGTACGCGCCGGTCATGAAGGACCTCGCGTCCCGTGACGTCGTCTCCCGCTCCATCTACACGGAGATCCGCGAGGGCCGCGGCTGCGGTCCCGAGGGCGACCACGTCTACCTGGACCTGACGCACCTCCCGCCGGAGCAGCTGGACGCCAAGCTCCCGGACATCACCGAGTTCGCCCGTACGTACCTCGGCATCGAGCCGTACACGGACCCGATCCCGATCCAGCCCACCGCGCACTACGCCATGGGCGGCATCCCGACCAACGTCGAGGGTGAGGTCCTCAGCGACAACACCACCGTCGTCCCGGGCCTGTACGCGGCCGGCGAGGTCGCCTGTGTCTCCGTGCACGGCGCCAACCGTCTGGGCACGAACTCGCTGCTCGACATCAACGTCTTCGGCAAGCGCTCCGGCATCGCCGCGGCCGAGTACTCCGCCAAGCACGACTACGTCGAGCTGCCGGAGAACCCGGAGTCCCTCGTCGTCGCGACGATCGAGAAGCTGCGCAACTCCACGGGTCACGAGCGGGTCGCCGACATCCGCCGTGAGCTCCAGGAGACGATGGACGCCAACGTGATGGTGTTCCGTACGGAGCAGACCATCAAGACGGCCGTCGAGAAGATCGCCGAGCTGCGCGAGCGCTACGAGAACGTGTCCATCCAGGACAAGGGCAAGCGCTTCAACACGGACCTCCTGGAGGCCATCGAGCTGGGCAACCTGCTCGAACTGGCCGAGGTCATGGCCGTCTCGGCCCTGGCGCGCAAGGAGTCCCGCGGCGGTCACTACCGCGAGGACTACCCCAACCGCGACGACGTCAACTTCATGCGCCACACCATGGCGTACCGCGAGGTCGGCGAGGACGGCTCCGAGACCGTCCGTCTCGACTACAAGCCGGTCGTCCAGACCCGCTACCAGCCGATGGAGCGTAAGTACTGATGGCTACCCCCGTACTGGACAAGGTCGAGGCGGAGTCCG
The DNA here is from genome assembly GCF_036634195.1 of Streptomyces sp. P9-A4. Taxonomy (NCBI): domain Bacteria; kingdom Bacillati; phylum Actinomycetota; class Actinomycetes; order Kitasatosporales; family Streptomycetaceae; genus Streptomyces; species Streptomyces sp. P9-A4. The sequence continues at coordinate 4,659,815 of NZ_JAZIFY010000001.1, read as the reverse complement.
CCGCCTCCCCGTACATCACGGTCACGATGCGGATCCGCCGCTTCAACCCCGAGGTGTCGGACGCGTCGGTCTGGGAGGACTTCCAGATCGACATCGACCCGAAGGAGCGTGTGCTCGACGCCCTCCACAAGATCAAGTGGGACGTCGACGGCACGCTGACCTTCCGTCGCTCGTGCGCGCACGGCATCTGCGGCTCGGACGCGATGCGGATCAACGGCAAGAACAGGCTCGCCTGCAAGACGCTGATCAAGGACATCAACCCCGAGAAGCCGATCACGGTCGAGGCCATCAAGGGCCTGACGGTCCTCAAGGACCTGGTCGTGGACATGGAGCCGTTCTTCCAGGCGTACCGGGACGTCATGCCGTTCCTGGTCACCAAGGGGAACGAGCCGACGCGCGAGCGCCTGCAGTCCGCCGAGGACCGCGAGCGCTTCGACGACACCACCAAGTGCATCCTGTGCGCCGCGTGCACGTCGTCCTGCCCGGTCTTCTGGAACGACGGCCAGTACTTCGGTCCGGCCGCGATCGTCAACGCGCACCGCTTCATCTTCGACTCGCGTGACGAGGCGGGCGAGCAGCGCCTGGAGATCCTGAACGACAAGGACGGCGTGTGGCGCTGCCGCACGACGTTCAACTGCACGGACGCGTGCCCGCGTGGCATCGAGGTCACGAAGGCGATCCAGGAAGTGAAGCGGGCGCTGATCACGCGTCGCTTCTGACCTCCGGGTTCGGTGCTTCGGCCCGCTTCTGTACGCTGCGGCGTGCAGGAGCGGGCTTTTTCGTTGTGAAGGACGGGGATATGAGCGATCCGAACCCTTACAAGTCGGAGGACTACGAGTGGGGGCCGGGCCGGCAGGCGGGGACGCCGGGCTACGGCTACCCGCAGACTCCGCCGTACCAGCCGACCATGCCCGAGGGCGTGCCCGTCCCGCCGCAGCACCTGCCGGTGCCGCAACCGGGCATGGCGGGCGGGGGTGCGCCGCTGCTGAGCCTGGGTGACATCACCGTGGTCGGCGACCAGATCATCACGCCTGCCGGGGCGATGCCCCTGAAGGGCTCCGTGTGGAACGCGATGGACATGTCGCGGACCGAGGAGAAGATGCCCACGGTCGCGATCGTGCTGGCCGTCATCTTCTTCATCTTCTGCCTGCTGGGACTGCTGTTCCTGCTGATGAAGGAGAAGACGACGACGGGCTTCATCCAGGTCACGGTGACCAGCGGCGGTCGCCACCACGCGACGATGATCCCGGCGCGGGGCCCGGACACCATCCACTGGGTGATGGGCCAGCTCAACTACGCGCGGTCGCTGAGCATGTGAGTGAGGGTCGGAGCCAGGGTTCGCCCTAGGGGGCGGGCCCGGGTCGGGCCGGGGTCGTCCCCGATGGTGTGGGGGCGGGCCGCGCGGGAGTCTTGATCCATGACGAACTCATGGATGCGCAAGGCTCGTTGGTCGGCCACCGCGACGGCCGCGGCGCTGGTGGTGACGGGTGCGGCGGTGGTGCCGGCCTCGGCCGCCGCGCCTTCGGCGGGTGCGACGGTACGTGCTTCGGCGGCCGTGACGGTGCCTGCCGCCGCGGGCGACGCGGGCGGGGTCCGGAGCGGGCATGTCGATCCGGCCGCCCTGCGGGACGCGCTGGCCGGGCTGCCCGACGCGTCCGTGCGGGGTGCGATGGCGCGGGTCACCGGGCGTGAGGGGCGCTGGAGAGGGACCGCCGGGGAGTGGACGGCGCCGGTCGACGAGGAGTTCGCCGTCGGCAGCGTCACCAAGCTCTTCACCGCCGCGACAGCGCTCCAGCTCGTCGGCGAGGGACGGCTCTCCCTGGACGACACCGTCCAGGAGCTGCTGCCCGGCCTGTTGCCCGCCGCCTACGAGCCGATCACCGTCGGGCAGCTGCTCAGCCACACCAGCGGCCTCCAGAAGCCGCGTTGCGTGCGGCCGGGCACTCCCGCCGAGGTGGTGACCTCCGCGGTCTCCTGCGGCACCCCTACGACCCCGGGGGCCGCCGTCCAGTACAACGGCATCAACTACTTCCTCGCCGGCCTGGTGATCGAGAAGGTGACAGGCCGGTCGTACGCGGAGGAGCTCGACGCCCGGATCCTGCGCCCGCTCGGGCTGCGCCACACCTCACTGCCGGCCGAGGACTGGGCGTGGGCGGAGGGCGGGATCGTCTCCCGCGCCTCGGACCTGGAGCGCTTCTTCACCGCGCTGACCGGGGGACGGCTGCTGCGGCCGGCCGAGCGGGGGCTGTTGTTCGTGACGCCGGAGATACCCGGTGCCGCGTTCAGCTACGGCGGGCTGAACCGGGTCCGGCTGCCCGGCGGCGGGCCGACCGTCTGGGGCAAGACGGGCTCGAACCACGGCTACGCGAGCGGGGTGTTCGCGACTCCGGACCTGGGACGGGTGCTGGTGTACTCCATGCTGCCGACCGGCACGGACCCGGAGGGGGAGACGGCCAGAGCCGTGCGGATCGCGGGCGCCGCGTTCGCGGGGGTGTCGTCGTAGGCGGCCTGGGCGGGGACGGCCTGGGCCGGGGCGTCAGCCGTGCCAGGTGTGGGGTGGTTCGGTGGACTCCGCCTCGATCATGATCCGGCGGAGCATGTCGTTGAGGAGGGTCCGTTCCTCGGGGGTGAGGACTCCGAGCAGGCGGTACTCCTCGTCCCCCAGGACGTCCATCGCACCGAGCCAGGTCTCGCGGCCGGTCCCGGTGAGTTCGACGACGACCCGGCGGCGGTCGGTGGTGGACGGGGTGCGGCGGACGAAACCGCGCTTCTCCAGGGCGTCGAGACGGCCGGAGACGGAGGCGGGGGCCAGGTCGAGGTCCTGGGCGAGTTCGGAGGGGGCGGCGCTGCCGCCGCGGCCGGCGATCTTGTGCAGGGTGTCGAACTCGTGGCGTTCCAGGTCGAAGTCGACGAGGGACTGCTCCCTGACCCGGCGCAGATGGACGGAGAGCTTCTTCATCCGGGTGACGGCTCCTTCGACGACGGGGTCGAGGCCGGGCAGGACGGGCTGCCAGCGGGCGACGTGCCCGTCGGTCCAGTCGCGCCGCGCGGGGGTCGCCTCCGGGGGGTCGGTCGCTTCCGTCGGCTCCATGGCCCGATCGTACGTCGCCGCTCCCGCTCATCCACCTCGAACTACTTCGGTACCGAATATTTTCATTGACGAGTCATTCGGTTCCGAAATATCTTTCCGGCATGACCGCTGCTCCCGCCACGGCACCCCTACCCGTCCCGCACCCCCTGCGCACCCGCTCCTTCCGACTGCTCTTCACCGGCCGGGCGCTCTCCCTCCTGGGCGACGCCGCCATCCCCGCCGCCCTCGCCCTCGCCGTCCTGGAGGCCACCGGCTCCACGACGGCGCTCGCCCTGGTCCTCGGCTGCGCGATGGTCCCCAAGCTGCTCCTGCTGCCGCTGGGCGGGGTCGTGGGCGACCGGTTCGACGCCCGGACGGTCGCGCTCACCACCGACCTCGTCCGGTGCGTCACCCAGCTGGTCGTCGGCGTCCAGCTGCTCGGCGGCGCCCCGAGCCTGGCCGTGCTCGCGGTCGCCGAGGCGCTCGGCGGCGCGGCGGGGGCGTTCGCGATGCCGACCAGCTCGCCGCTCGTGAAGGGGACGGTGCCCGCCGAGTCGCTGCACCGGGCCAACGCGGCGATGAGCGTCGCCCAGAGCGCCGGACGGCTGGGCGGGCCGGCGCTCGCGGGCACCCTCGTCCTGACCGTGGGGCCGGGCTGGGCGTTCGTGCTCGACGCGGCCACCTTCGCCGCCAGCGCCCTGCTCCTGACGGCGGTGCGGGTGGAGCGGGTGCCGATCCCGCGCAGCTCGCTCCGGGCCGATCTGGTGGAAGGCTGGCGGGAGGTCCGCTCCCGGGACTGGTACTGGAGCAGCCTCATCGGCCACAGCGCGTGGAACGGCGCGGCGGCCGTCCTGATGACCCTCGGCCCCGCCGTGGCCGTGCAGCGGCTCGGGGGCGGCACCACCTGGGTCGTCCTGCTCCAGGTCGGCGCCGTCGGCTTCCTCCTGGGGGCGCTGCTCGCCGACCGGTTCAGCCCCCGGCGCCCGGTCCTCGTGGCGAACCTCGGGCTCGCCACGTACGCCCTGCCACTGGTCCTGCTCGCGGTCGCGGCGCCCGCCCCGGTGACGATCGCCGCGTACGGCCTCGCGCAGGCGGGGCTCGGCTTCCTCTCACCCGTGTGGGCGACCGCCGTGCAGCGGGAGGTGCCCCCGCACGCGCTGGCCCGGGTCACCTCGTACGACTGGCTGCTCTCGCTGGCGGCGATGCCCCTGGGGTACGTGCTGGCGCCGCTCGCCGCTTCGGCGTGGGGGCCCGGAGTGCCGTTGGCCGCCGCCGCGGTGGTGGTGGGCGGCTGCTGCCTGGCCACGGTGCTCGTGCCCGGGGTGCGCAGACTCGCCTGAGCGCTGTCGGTGGCGTCGTCTACCGTCGGACCATGGTGGGGATCACAGGCCCGGGAAGCGGCCTTGACGAGGCGGTCGAGCGCGAGCGCGAGCGGACGGACGGGGCGGGCGCGCTCGGGGAGTTCCTGGAGTCGCTGGACACGGCGGGGCGGCGGGAGGCGGCACTCGTCCTGCACCGGCGCGTCTGCCGGCGCTCGGACGAGGACGTGGCGGGACCCGCGCTGGCCGCCCTGGCCGGGCAGGAACTCGGCTGGTCGACCGCCGAGTCCGACGTGCTGTTCGCCCGCCTCCTCGGCAAGGACGCGGAGGTCGCCCCCCACGAACTGCGGCAGTCGTTCCGGTCCTTGGTACCGATCGCGCTGGCGGCGGCGGAGCAGTCCGGGGAGTTCGACCGGCCCCGGGTGCGGTCGCTGCGCGCGGCGGCCGAATCGCTCCGGGTCCACCGGAGCGACGAGTTCGCCGCGCTCCGGGACCGGATGGACGTCCTGCTGCGGCAGGCGGTGCGGTTCCGTCCGGGTCGGCTGCCCCGCCATGTCCTGGACGCGCTCGACGACTACGGCCCGGCGATGCGCGCGGCGCACGGGGCGCTGCTCACGGGCGCGGGGGTGCCGGAGTTCCTGAGTCACTGCGGCACCCTTGAGCAGCCCCGGGCCACGCGGAGCTGGCGGAAGCGGTCGGCGGAGCTGCTGGCGACGGCCGCGAACGGGGCGGAGGTGGTGCGGGGCCTTCTCGGGGGGATCGTCGCCCAGCCCGCGCACCGGGTGAGCGAGCCGAATCCGTGGGGAGCGGACATTCCGACGCTCGCCGCGAGCACCAACACCTCGCTCGTCCGGGGCCTGTTGTGGGCGGCGCTCGACGTGGACGCCGAGTGGGTGGTGCCGATGGCGGGTGCCGTCGCCCTCCACGCGGGCACGGGGCTCGGGGGTTCCGGCGGGATGTGCCGCAGCCAGCCGCTGGCCACGGCGGCGGTCGCGGTGCTCGGGGCCTGTGAGGGCGCCCGGGGCGAGGAGGCCGTGCAGTGGCTCGGGCGGCTGCCGAAGAAGGTGCGCAACCGCACGGTGGCCAAGGGGATCGCCAAGGCCCTGGAGACCGTCGCCGCCCGCTCCGGGGTGACGCCGTCGATGCTCCGGGAGCGCGGGGTGGCGACGCTCGGGCTCGACGGGCGGGGGGTCAGGGAGGCGCGGCTCGGCGCGTTCACGGCGGAGCTCTCGGTACGGGAGCCGGGCACGGCCCTGCTGTCGTTCCGGGGCCCCGAGGGCCGGCTCCTGAGGACCGCGCCGAAGGAGGTCCGGGAGGCGTACGCCGAGGAGTTGAAGGAGGTCAGGGGGGCGTTCAAGGAGACGCAGGCCCTCCTCGCCGCCGAGCGCGCCCGGCTGGAGGAGCAGTTGGCGGCCGGGACGACCTGGCCGGCGGAGGACTGGCACCGGTACTACGTCGACCACCCGGTGACGGGGGCGGTGGCCCGCGCGCTGCTGTGGGAGGCCACGGCGGACGGCGGGGAGCGGTGGACGGCGGGCCTGCCGGAGCGCACGGGCGGCGGCTGGGCCCTCGCCGGTGCGGACGGGACCGCGTGTCCGGTGGGGCCCGGGGCCCGGCTGCGGCTGTGGCATCCGCTGCGGGCCGGGGACGAGGAGGTGGCCGAGTGGCGGGCCGCGGCGCCGGAGGGGGCGGAGCGCGGGCCGTTCAAGCAGGTCTTCCGCGAGGTGTATCCGCTCGCCCCGGAGGAGGTGGCGGCCGGCGCGCACGCGCACCGGTTCGCGGGCCGCGTGCTGCGGTACGGGCAGGCGCGGGCCCTGATGGCCGAGCGCGGCTGGACGGGGAACCACCTCGGCTACTTCTCGGACGGCTGGTCCGCGGAGATGGCACGGGAGTTGCCGGTGCCGGGGGACGTTCCGGTGGACGAGGCGACCTGCTGGCGGGCGCGGCTCCTGGTGGAGCTGGTGGACGAGGGGGCGAGCGGTGACGGGGTGGCCCGGCTCTGCTCGACGGGCCCGGTGCGGTTCGAGCGCCGTGCCGGTACGGCGGGGGCGCGCGGCGCCTGGTCGGAGGCCGCGCTGTCCGACGTACCGGCACTGCTGGTGTCGGAGGCACTCCGGGACGTCGATCTGTTCGTGGAGGTGGCGGCGGAGGGGCCGGACCCGCGCTGAGGGGTACGGTCCCGGCCCGCCGGGAGGGTGACGACAGGCCCTAGACGGTCTCCGCCAGGAAGGCCGTGAGGAGGCGGGCGGTCTCCTCCGGGCGTTCCAGGGCGGGGAGGTGCCCGGCCCAGTCGAGGTCGAGGCGGCGGGCGGCGGGGAGCAGCCGGGCGAGGTCGTCGGCGACGGCCCGGAAGTCGGGGAGGTCGTGGCCGCCGACGGCCACGAGGGCGGGGGCCTCGATCCCGGCGAGTTCGTCCCGGGTGACCTCGGGGTCGACGGGGTCGAACTCCTCGGGGGCGGCGAGCTGGACGTCGAAGGCGTGGCGCTGCATCGCGCGGACGAGGGCGCGGGCCTCGGGGCCGGCGTCGGGGCCGAGCCAGGTGTCGACGTTGAGTTCGACGGCGGCGTCGAGGTCGCCGGCGTCGAGCAGCTCGTCCTCGCGGGCGCCCCAGGCGCGCAGTTCGTCGCCGGGCGCGAAGCCGGGGATGCCGGAGCCCAGCAGGGCGAGGGCGGAGACGCGGCCGGAGTGGCGGGCGGCGAACTCCAGGGCGACGCGGCCCCCGAAGGAGGAGCCGACCACGGCGGCGCGGTCGACGCCGAGGTGGTCGAGGAGGTCCCGGACGTCCTCGGCATGGGTGTGCCGGGCGTCGACGGGGCTGTCGCCGAAGCCGCGGAGGTCGCAGCGGACGACCCGGTGTCCCGCCTCGGCGAGCGCGTGGAACTGCCCGTCCCACATCCGGCGGTCGCAGACCCCGGAGTGCAGCAGCAGGACGGTGGAGGGGCCGGGTCCGGCCAGGTCATGAGAGAGAGTCACCCGCCGACCCTAGGTCCTGCCCCGGGGGGCGGCCAACGGGTTTCCACAGACGACTTGAACGCGTTCAAAGAGAGGTCTACAGTCAGGACCGCCAGCTTTTGAACGTGTTCAAGGGAGGGTGGGGCATGGACCTCACTGTCATCGCGTACATCGTCTACCTGCTGATCAGCGTGGCCCTGACCATCTGGGTCGCGCGCACGCTCAGCCGCAACGGAAGGATCTTCCTCGCGGACGTCCTGCACGGGAACGAGAAGCTCGCCGAAGCGGTCAACCACCTCCTGGTGGTGGGCTTCTACCTCGTCAACTTCGGCTTCGTCGCCCTCTATCTGAGCCAGGACGACGCCGTCCTCGACGCCCGCGCACTCTTCGAGGCGCTCTCCGTCAAGCTCGGGGTGGTCCTGCTGGTCCTCGGCGTCATGCACCTCGGGAACGTGTACGTGCTCAACAAGATCCGGCGCCGGGGCGTCATGGAGCGCGAGCAGGTGCCGCCGGTCGGCCCGCAGGGCTGGACCACGACCCCCAAGGCCGGCCCCTGGGCCCCGCCCGCACCGCAGGGCTGAGCCGCCGTGCCGACCCCCGTGGGACAGCTGACGGTGCTGTACGACGCCGACTGCCCGCTCTGCGTCCACCTCAGGCACTGGCTGCTGCGCCAGCGGCAGCTCGTCCCGCTGGACCTCGTACCGGCCGGTTCGCAGGAGGCCGGACGCCGCTTCCCGGCCCTCGACCACGCCGCCACCCTGCGGGAGATCACCGTGGTCGCGGACCGGGGGCAGGTCTACCGGGAGACCGCCGCCTGGATCGTCTGCCTCTGGGCGCTCGCCGACCACCGGGCCAAGGCCCACTGGCTGGCCACCCCCACCGGGCAGCCCTTCGCCCGGATGACGGTCCTCGCCGCGGCGAGGTGGCGCGAGGCCCTCAAGGGGCCCGGCGCCGGGGGCGGGCCCTGCGAGGACGGGCGCTGCGAGGTGCCCGGTCCGCCCGGCTAGGCTCGGTCCCGTGAAGGACGTGAAGGAAGAGAAGCAGGCCGACGAGAAGAAGGCCCCGAAGAGCGAGCAGACCCGCACGCTCATCCTCGAAACCGCGCTCCGGCTGTTCAAGGAGCGCGGTTACGACAAGACGACGATGCGGGCCATCGCCCAGGAGGCCGGGGTCTCCGTCGGGAACGCGTACTACTACTTCTCGTCCAAGGAGCACCTCGTCCAGGGCTTCTACGACCGGATCGCCGAGGAGCACCAGGCCGCCGTCGAGTCCATCCTGACCGGCGGCGAGAAGGACCTCACGGCCCGCATCCGCGGGGTCTACCTGGGCTGGCTCGACATCGCGGAGCCGTACCACGAGTTCGCGTCCCAGTTCTTCAAGAACGCCGCCGACCCGGACAGTCCGCTCAGCCCGTTCTCACCCGAGTCGGAGGGTCCGCGCGAGGCCGCGATCGAGGTGCACCGGCGGGTCATCGCCGGGGCCTCCGTGAAGGTCGATCCAGAACTCGCCGAAGCCCTCCCGCAGTTGCTGTGGCTCCAGCAGATGGGCCTGGTGCTCTTCTGGGTGTACGACCGCTCGGAGGGCGCCGCCAACAGTCGCCGCCTGGTGGAGCGGCTCGCGCCGGTCACGGCCCGCGCGATCTCGCTCTCCCGGTTCCGCGTCCTGCGCCCGCTGGTCAAGGAGACGCACGAGCTGCTGTCCGACTTCATGCCGACGGCAGCCGGAATGGCGGCCTCGGGCAAGCCCAGGAAGCGGGCCGACCCGAAGCCGCCGGAGACCACGTGAGAACGGGGCCCGAGGCCTGTCCGACCATTCGGCGTCGGATCGGGCCCTAGATCCAGCTGAGCTCCCACAGGCGCCAGATGCCCGTACCGTCCGTGAGGTACTGGGAGCCGGCGACCGCCTCGGCGGAGAGGACGTAGTCCTTCTTCTGCCACAGCGGGACGAGCGGGACGTCGGTGGCGACCTCGCTCTGGATCGCCTTGAAGTCGCCGGTCGCCCGCGACCGGTCGCTGTACTGCTGGGTCGACGAGATCAGCCCGTCGATCCGCTTGCTGGAGAACGTGTTGTGCAGGGTGTTCTCGGTACCGACGAGCGGCGCGGTGAAGCTGTCGGAGTCGGGGAAGTCGGGGAGCCAGCCGACGGTGTACGCGTCATAGGTGCCCTTCGCGTACGCCTTCTGGAACTCCGTCCACTTGATCTCCACCGTCTCGACCTCGAAGAGGCCGGTCTCCTCCAGCTGCCGCTTGATCTCGGCGGTCTCGGCGGCGTAGGTGGCGTCCTTGCGGAAACCGAAGGTGAACTTCACCGGGGTCTCGATCCCGGCGGCCTTCAGGAGCTTCTTCGCCGTCTTGACGTTCGGCTCCGGGTAGGCGTCGTAGAAGGCGGTGCTGTGCCCGACGAAGCCCTGCGGGATGAGCGAGTACAGCGGCTCGACCGTGCCCTTGTACGCGCCCGTGGTGATCTCCGGGCGGTCGAGGACCGCGGCGACCGCCTGCCGGACGGCCTTGTCCGCCATGGGCGTGCCCGGCCGGACGTTGAAGACCAGGTTGCGGATCTCCGCGCTCTCCGCCTCGGTGACGCGCGTCCCGTCCTTGCTGTCCAGGGACGAGAGGAAGTTCGGCGGGAGCTGCCGGTGCGTCACCTGGACGTCCTTCGACTTCCAGGCGTCGGCGAGGTCCTCGGACTGCCCGAAGTACTTCACGAGTACCGGGCCGCCCTTCTTGACGACGGCGCCCCTGTAGTTCGGGTTGGGCTCCAGGAGCGCGGACTCGCCCTCCTTGTACTCCTTGAGGACGTACGGCCCCGAGCCGTCGACCGCCGCGCCCGAGCGCAGCTTGTTCGCCGGGTACTTGTCCTTGTCGACGATCGAACCGGCACCCGTGGCCACCTTCAGCGGGAACGTGGCGTCCCGGGCACTCAGGTGGAAGGTGACGGTGCGGCCCTCGGCCGAGACGCTCTTCAGCGTCGGGAAGAGGGGCTGCGGACCGACGTCCGTCTTGATGCGCAGCATCCGCTCGAAGGAGTACTTGACGTCCTCGACGGTGACCTTGCGCCCGTCGGAGAACGAGAGGTCGTCACGGAGCGTGCACTGATAGGTCGTGAGCTTGGTGCCCACGAACTTGCAGCTCTCGGCGGCGTCCGGCACCGGGGTCGTGAACCCCGGCTTGAACGTCAGCAGAGACTGGAAAACGTTGCTGTACATGGCCCAGGAACCGGCGTCGTACGCGCCGGCCGGGTCCAGTGAAGTGACCGCGTCGGTTGTGCCGACGCTGATCGGGTCGGTCCTGCCGGTATCGGAGGGCAGGAGTTGCCAGCCCCCGACCCCGGCGGCCACCAGTACTCCACAAGTGATGAGGATCCGCAGACGGACCGTCGACCGCATTGCCGTGCTTCCTTTTTTCGTCCACCCCAGCTGCGACGGCCCCCCGAATCGTCGCGATGGCGTCATCCCATCACACCGATTTCACAAGTGGAAGAGAAAACTTTCACACCACAGGTATATGTCCGGGAAATGCGAATTTAAGCCGATGAGCAGCACGTATCGGTCTCGCAGCAGGGAGTGACCCTGCCCCGATTACGCCTGTTTCGAGGCGAGTTCGACGATCGTGATGTCGGAGGGCGCGCCGACCCGGACCGGAGGGCCCCAGGCCCCCGCGCCCCGCGAGACGTACAGCTGGGTGTCCCCGTAGCGTTCGAGCCCGGCGACGGTCGGGTTGGCCAGTTCGGCGATGAAGTTGCCGGGCCAGAGCTGACCGCCGTGGGTGTGGCCGGAGAGCTGGAGGTCCACGCCGTGGCGTACGGCGTCGTGGACGACGATCGGCTGGTGCGCCAGGAGGACGGCGGCGCGGGCCCGGTCGCGGTCACCGAGCGCCCGTCCGAAGTCGGGACCCCGGCCCTCGCTCTCCCCCGCGACGTCGTCGACGCCGGCCAGGTCGAAGCCGGCCGCGATCTCCACCCGCTCGTTGCGCAGCGGGTGCAGGCCCAGCTCGCGGACGTGGTCGACCCAGGCGTCGGCGCCGGAGAAGTACTCGTGGTTACCGGTCACGAAGAAGGAGCCGTGGCGGGCGCGGAGCCGGGCGAGCGGCTCGGCGGCGGAGCCGAGGTCCTGGACGGTGCCGTCGACGAGGTCGCCGACGACGGCGATCAGATCGGGCTGGGCGGAGTTGATCGTGTCCACGATGCGCTGGGTGTGGGCGCGGCCCAGGATCGGTCCGAGGTGGATGTCGGACACGACGGCGATCCGGTAGCCGTGCGCGGCGCGCGGGATCTTGGCGAGCGGGACGGTGACCCGCTTGATCCGGGGCCCGCGCAGGACGCCGTACGTGCCGTAGCCGACGGTCCCGACGGCGACGGCGGCGGCGGTCCCGCCGACGACCCGGGAGACGAAGAGCCGCCGGGAGACGTCGGAGGGTGCATCGGGGGCGGGGGCCTCGGGGGCGGGGGCCTCGGGGAGCGCCTCGGGGGCGGGTGCTTCGGCGGGTGCTTCGGCTGCGGGTACGGCGTCCGGGACCGGCGCCGAGGAAGGTACGGGCGTCCCCGCCGGCACCGTGGCCCTCGCGTCTCGCCGGGCCAGCCAGGCGCGCAGGACGGGCCGGACGGCCTCGCCGACGAGCAGGGCCAGGGTCACGTACAGCAGCAGCGCGAGCCACAGGAACCCCGGCCAGGCGACCGCCTGCTGGAGCGTGAAGGGCACTCCGGCGCGGGAGGAGACCAGGGCCGCGACGGAGAGCAGCGGCAGCGCCACGACCGCGGCCGTGCCCAGGCGGCGCGGCAGGCCGCCGCACGCCGTGACGTCACGCACGAGGCGCTGCCACACGTACCGGTGGACCGCGACGAGCAGCGCGAGCACCACGATCAGGACCAGCAGGAAGACGACCACGCCCCGGACCCCCCCTCTTCTTACCGCTCGGACGGTTCTAGCCGTTTTCGCGGCGCGCGGCGCGCACCCCACGCAACCCGAGCACCCCGATCACCGTCCCCAGGACAAAGGACGTGACGGCAAGCAGCAGATGAACCCAGAAGTAGGCGGTCGGGTCGCCCGCGTCGTCGAAGGCGAGACCGCTCCCGTCGTTCCAGAGGTTCTTGACGAAAGTGATCCAGATGAACCAGCTCCACACCCCGAACGCGAGCAGGAACCAGGAGACGCGGCCGCTGAGCTTCATGACCCCAGTATCACCGTGCGCCTCCGGGGCCCCGCGTCCGGGTGGACGGGCCCGGGCGAAGCGCCAGCCGGGGTTCGGATCACTCTTCCGTACCTGTACGTTCTCGACCGTGTCTGCTTCGAAGAAGACCGCTTGGGCGGTCGCCGCTGCTCTGCTCCTGCCTCTCGTCACCGCCGGGCCCGCCCACGCGGACCCCAAGGACGACAAGGAGAAGCAGCAGCCCAAGCCGCCCGCCGCGATGTCCTCGGTCGGCGGTCCCCTGCTCGGCACCCCCGGGACGCAGGTGAAGCTGGGGCCCGGCGCCCCGGTCCTGCCGAAGGAGCTGTCCGGCCGGTCCTGGATCGTCGCCGACGCGGAGAACGGCGAGATCCTCGCCTCGCACAACGCGCACTGGCCGCTCGCCCCGGCGTCCACCCTCAAGATGCTCTTCGCGGACACCCTGCTGCCGAAGTTCCCCCGCACCCAGAACCATCTGGTCGCCCCCGCGGACCTGGCCGGGATGGGCGAGGGCTCCAGCCTGGTCGGCATCAAGGAGAAGCAGACCTACAGCGTCCACGACCTGTGGCTCGGTGTCTTCCTGCGCTCCGGCAATGACGCCGTACACGTCCTGACCAGCATGAACAACGGTCTGCGGCAGACCGTGAAGGACATGAACGACCGCGCCGCCGAGCTCCAGGCGCTCGACACCCACGTGGTCTCACCGGACGGCTACGACGCCCCGGGCCAGGTCTCCTCCGCGTACGACCTGACGCTCATCGCCCGCGACGGCATGCAGAACCCGGACTTCCGCGAGTACGCCGCCACGCCCCGGGCCGCCTTCCCCGGCGAGCAGAAGCCGGGCAAGAAGCGCGAGACCTTCGAGATCCAGAACACCAACCGGCTGCTCACCGGTGACCTCGGGGTGGCCCCGTACCAGGGCATCGCCGGGGTCAAGAACGGCAACACCACCCACGCGGGCGCCACCTTCACCGGGGTCGCCGAGCGCAACGGCAAGGTGCTGCTCGTCACCGTCATGAACCCCTCGTCGAAGGAGCAGCACGCGGTCTACCGCGAGGCCGCCCGGCTGCTCGACTGGGGCTTCGCGGCGACCGGGAAGGTGACGCCGGTCGGCGAGCTGGTGCCGCCGAGGTCCGCCCGTACCCAGACGTCCGCCCCGGACGAGGGTTCCGCGCCCGCCCCCGGCAAGAACGCGCCGGACGGGGCCGTCCGGGCGGCGGCCGTGGAGAAGTCCGGCGGTGTCGGGATCGCCCTGGCCGTGGCGGGCGGCGTGCTCGTCCTGCTCGCCGGCGCGGTCTTCCTGGTCAACCGCCGCTGGCCGCTGGGCGGGGCTCGGGGACGGCGTCGTCGCTCGCCGCGGACTCCCGACGTGAATCCGTAGCCGTCCACGCGGCGCAGAACAGCAGCAGCTTCGCGGTGAAGTTGATCCACAGCAGCAGGGCGACCGGAACGCCGAACGCCCCGTACATCGACTTCGCCGCGACGCCCTTCATATAGCCGCCGAGCAGCAGCTTCAGCAGTTCGAAGCCGACGGCCCCCATCAGCGCCGCCACGACCAGCGCGCGGCGGGGCGGGTGCACGCCCGGCAGCAGCGTCAGCACGTACAGCAGGATCAGGAAGTCGGCGATGACGCCGACCAGGGCGGCCGCGGCCTGGAGGAGCACCCCGCCGGCCCCGTCGCCGGAGACGCCGATCCGGTCGGCGGACCAGCCGACGGCGGTGGAGCCGAGCCAGGACGCGGCGAGCGAGGCGAGGGCGACGCCGCCGAGGCCGATGAGGATGAGCCCGTCCTTGCCCTTGAGCAGGACCGGGTTGCCCTCGATGTCGTCGAGCCCCCACACCGCGCGCAGGCAGTCCCGCATGGAGCCGATCCAGCTGATGCCGGTGAGGAGCAGAATCGCTCCGGCGACGAGTCCGATGGTGCCGGCGTTGGCGACGAGCCCGCCGATGTCGAGCTGGTCGGAGATGCCGGGCACCTGTTCGCCGAGCTTGTCCTCGATCCGCTGGAGCCGGTCGTCGCTGAGCAGCGCGGCACCGATCGCGGCGGCCACGGTGATCAGCGGGAAGAGGGCGAGGAAGGAGACGAAGGTGATCGCGGCGGCGAGCCTGCTCCAGTGGGACTCGTCGAGGGTCTCGTAGGCGCGCCACGCGTGGGTCCGCATGAAGCGGGCGACCCATGGGCCGATGACGGGAAGCCTGGTCAGCCAGTCCATGTCGTACGCCTGCCCCTCGACCGGTCCATCTTCTGGGCCTGTCCCTCGTTCGGTGTACGGGCCCCCGGGTGCGGCGACCGCGTGACGGCCGCGCATCGGCCCCCGTACGAGAATCCCCCGGCGGGGCTCACAGTCCCACGAGCGACATCCCGTACATCGCCGCCCACGCGAGCCCGATGACCGCGAGCGGCCGGTCGCGCAGGACGACGTCCTCGGGGGCGCCCGCGGTACCCCGGTCGGCGAAGACCGCGTACCGCAGGACGCCGAGGATGAAGGCGACCATGGAGAGCTGACGCCACGGCAGGAACGCCTCCGCCGGGCTCGCCTCCAGGGCCCACAGGCAGTAGCCGAGGACGGCGGCACCGGCCGCGAGCTGCCAGACGAACCGCAGGTAGCCGGTGGTGTACCGGGTGAGCAGCGCGCGGGTGGCGCCCTCGGCGCCCTCCATCCGCACGGCCTCGGAGTACCGTTTCGCCGCGACCATGAAGAGCGCGCCGAACCCGGTCGTGATGAGGAACCAGCGGGACAGCGGGATGCCGAGCGCCACCCCGCCGATCATCGCGCGCATCAGGAAGCCGGTGGCGACGACCGCGAGGTCGACGACGAGGACGTGCTTGAGCCGCACGCAGTACGCGACCTGCATCACGAGGTACGCGGCGAGCAGCGCGGCCGTCATGGCCCCGCAGAGCAGTGCGGCGGCGACGGCCGCCCCCAGGCCGAGCAGCACCCCGGTGACGGCGGCGAGGCCCGCCGGGACCTGCCCGGCCGCCACCGGGCGGTGGCGTTTGACGGGGTGGGCGCGGTCGGCCTCGGCGTCGCGCGCGTCGTTGAGGAGGTAGACGGCGGACGCGGCGGCCGTGAACAGGGCGAAGACCAGGGCGAGTCGGGCGCCGGTCTGCCAGGAGTCGAGCCGCCCGGCGGCGACGGGCGCGGCGAGCACGAGGACGTTCTTGACCCACTGGCGGGGCCGGGCGGTCCTGAGCAGCCCGAGGGCGGGACCGAGCGGGGTGCGGGCCGGCCCGTCGTCCGGTACGGCGGTGGGCGCGGCGAGTACGGCGGCCCCGGCGCGCTCGGTCACGGCCGGACCTCCCCACGCGCGCGCGTGGCGGGGACGAGCAGTCGGCGGCCGGCGGCGGCGGTGGCCGCGCCGAGCAGGGCGCCTGCGGCGACGTCGGTCGGGTAGTGGACGCCGACGACGAGCCGGGAGACGCACATGGCGGTCGCGAGTGGGGCGGCGATCCGGCCGGCGGGCGGGCGGAGCACGCCGAAGGCGACGGCGGCAGCGGCGGCGGAGGTCGCGTGGGAGCTGGGGAAGGAGTGGCGGCCCGCCGTGCGTACGAGGGGCCGGTACGTCTCCGGGTCGGGCCGCGGCCTGCGCACCAGGCGTTTGACGCCCATGCTCGCGAGGTGCGCGGCGCCGATGAGGGCGGTGCCGCGCAGCCAGCCGGCGCGGCGGGGCGGGTCGAGGGCGGCGGCGGTCAGCCCGGCCGCCAGCCAGAGGGCGCCGTGCTCGCCACCGGACGAGAGCCCCCGGGCGAGCGCGGCGACAGGGGGGCGGCGCCCGCAGCCCCGCAGAGCACGCAGGACGCGCCGCTCGGCGAGGGCCCAGGGGGGCGCGGGGGCGGCCGAGCGGGCGGCGTCGGGCCCCGGCCCGGCGTCGGGCCGCCCTGTCCGCCCCTCACCCGTGTCGTCGGGCCGCCCCGTCACGGTCGGTCGTGCGTCGCGCATCCGTGTTCGTCCTCTGTCGGGCCTCGTCGTCCGGCTCGGTCAGGGCGACTGTGACGCGGGGCGCGGCCGAGGGCACGGGCACTCTTTCCTGACACTCCTTTAATCACCCATTTCGACGAACCGCCATGCAATACCGGCATAAGCGACAGAGGCGGCTATACGGTCACCCTCATGGCTGTCGACACCCGCGTCCTGGACGAGGACTGCGAAGCGATCACCGGCTGGGGACGCACTGCCCCGACCCTCGCGCGCGTGCACCGGCCCCGCGGCCACGCCGAGGTCGTCGCTGCCGTGGACGCCCTCCGCGCCGACCCGGCCCGCGGCACGATCGCCCGCGGCCTGGGCCGCGCCTACGGCGACGCCGCCCAGAACGCCGGCGGCACCGTCCTCGACATGACCGGACTGGACCGCGTCCTGGCCGTCGACACCACCGCCGGCCTGGTCGTCTGCGAGGCGGGCGTCAGCCTGCACCGGCTGATGACGGCGCTGCTGCCGCGCGGCTGGTTCGTGCCCGTCACCCCCGGCACCCGCTACGTCACCGTCGGCGGGGCGATCGGCGCCGACATCCACGGCAAGAACCACCACCTCTCCGGTTCCTTCGGCCGGCACGTCACCTCGCTCGAACTCCTCACCGCCGACGGGGAGATCCGGACCGTGCTGCCGGGCACCCCGCTCTTCGACGCCACCACCGGTGGCATGGGCCTGACCGGGGTGATCCTCTCCGCCACCCTGCGACTGCTGCCCGTCGAGACCTCGTACGTGTCCGTGGACACCGAGCGCGCCCGCGACCTCGACGACCTGATGGCCCGGCTGACGGCCACCGACCACCGGTACCGCTACTCCGTCGCCTGGATCGACCTGCTCGCCCGGGGCTCCGCCACCGGCCGCGCGGTCCTCACGCGCGGCGACCACACCCCGTACGACGCGCTGCCCCGCCGCCACCGGGCCCGCCGCGCCCCGCTCGCCTTCCGGCCGGGACGGCTGCCCGCCCCTCCCCCGTACGTCCCCGGCGGGCTCCTCGGCCGCGGCAGCGTCGGGCTCTTCAACGAGTTCTGGTACCGCAGGGCCCCCCGCCGGAGCACCGGCGCCGTCCAGTCGCTGTCCGCCTTCTTCCACCCGCTCGACGGCATCCCGCACTGGAACCGGATCTACGGCCGCGAGGGCTTCGTCCAGTACCAGTTCGTCGTCCCGTACGGGCGGGAGGAGGCCCTGCGGAGGGTGGTGCGGCGGATCGCGGACCGCGGCTGCCCCTCGTTCCTCGCCGTCCTCAAGCGCTTCGGCGCGGGCGACCCCGGCTGGCTCTCCTTCCCGCTCCCCGGCTGGACCCTCGCGCTCGACCTGCCCACCGGGCTCCCCGGGCTCGGCACCTTCCTCGACGCGCTCGACGAGGAGGTGGTGGGCGCGGGCGGCCGGGTCTACCTCGCCAAGGACTCCCGGGTGCGGCCGGAGACGCTGGCCGCGATGTACCCGCGGCTCGACGCGTTCCGGGCGCTCCGCGCCGACCTCGACCCCCGGTCCGTCTTCACCTCCGACCTCGCCCGCCGTCTCGACCTCTAGGAGTTCCCGTGAAGGACGCCTTCGGTGCCCCGCAGTCCCTGCTCGTCCTCGGCGGCACCTCGGAGATCGGGCTCGCCACCGCCCGCCGGCTGATCGCCCGCCGTACCCGTACCGTCTGGCTCGCCGGGCGCCCCTCCCCCGCGCTGACCGCCGCCGCGGACTCGCTGCGGGTACTGGGCGCGGAGGTGCGCACGGTCCCGTTCGACGCGCTCGACACCGAGGCGCACGAGGAGCGGCTCGGGAAGATCTTCACCGAGGGCGACATCGACATGGTGCTGCTCGCCTTCGGGGTCCTCGGCGACCAGGCGCGGGACGAGTCCGACCCGGTGGCCGCCGCCCGGGTCGCCCAGACCAACTACACGGGCGCCGTCTCGGCGGGTCTGGTGTGCGCGGGCGCGCTCCAGGCGCAGGGGCACGGTTCGCTGGTGGTGCTGTCCTCGGTGGCGGGCGAGCGGGCCCGCCGCGCCAACTTCATCTACGGCTCCTCGAAGGCGGGCCTCGACGCCTTCGCCCAGGGCCTCGGGGACGCGCTGCACGGGACCGGGGTGCACGTCATGGTCGTACGGCCCGGGTTCGTGCGTTCGAAGATGACGGCCGGGCTCGCCGAGGCGCCGCTCGCGACGACCCCGGAGGCGGTCGCGACCGCGATCGAGCTGGGGCTGCGGCGGCGCTCCGAGACGGTGTGGGTGCCGGGGGCGCTGCGGATGGTGATGGCGGCGGTACGACTCGTACCGAGGCCGCTGTTCCGGCGCCTGCCGGTGTGACCTACGGCTCTACGCCGTGGGGCTCGGTGTGTCGACCGGGCTGCCGCCCTGCGCCGGGACCGCCGAGATGGGCCGGCCGCTGCCGAACTCGTAGTCGTACAGCTTCCGCCAGACCCCGTCCGGGCCCTGCTCGTACAGCGCGAAGGAACGGCACGTCCAGGCCGCCTCGTAACCGGCGAGTTCCTCGTACGCCCGGTCCATCCCCTCCTCGGAGATGCCGTGCGCCACGGTGACGTGCGGGTGGTACGGGAACTGGAGCTCGCGCACCAGCGGCCCGGCCTCGTCCCGGATGCGGTCCTGGAGCCGGGTGCAGAGGGGCACGCCCTCCTGCACCTTCACATAGACGACCGGCGAGAGCGGCCGGAAGGTCCCGGTGCCCTTGAGGCGCACGGGGAACGGCTGGTGGTCGGCGGCGACACCCGCGAGGTGCGCCTCGATCTCCGGCAGCCGCTCCTCCGCGACCTCGGTCGGCGGGACCAGCGTGACGTGCGTGGGGATGCCGTAGGCGGCCGGGTCCCCGAAGCCGGCGCGCCGCTCCTGGAGCAGGCTGCCGTAGGGCTCCGGGACCGCGATCGAAACGCCGAGCGTTACGGTCCCCACGTCGTTCTCCTCCGTTGTCGGTCGACTTGTGCCGAGTGGTGCAGCCGCCAGTGTGCGGCCTGCACCACCCTTTGGGCCAGGGCCCTTGGTCTCGTGCCCGCTCAGTGCTTGGCGGGCAGGAGACCGATCCGGTCGTACGTCTGCGCCAGCGTCTCGGCGGCGACCGCGCGGGCCTTCTCCGCTCCCTTGGCCAGAACCGAGTCCAGCGTCTCCGGGTCGTCCAGGTATTCCTGGGTGCGGGTCCGGAACGGCGTGACGAAGTCCACCATGACCTCGGCGAGATCCGTCTTCAGCGCGCCGTACATCTTGCCCTCGTAGCTCTTCACCAGGTCGTCGACGGACGTGCCGGTGAGCGTGGACATGATGCCGAGGAGGTTGGAGACGCCCGCCTTGTTCTCCGGGTCGAACCGGATCACCGTGTCGGTGTCGGTGACCGCGCTCTTGACCTTCTTCGCGGTGACCTTCGGGTCGTCCAGGAGGTTGATGAGGCCCTTCGGCGTGGACGCCGACTTGCTCATCTTGATCGCCGGGTCCTGGAGGTCGTAGATCTTCCCCGTCTCCTTGAGGATGTACGGCGAGGGGATCGTGAACGTGTCGCCGAAGCGGCCGTTGAAGCGCTCCGCGAGGTCGCGGGTCAGCTCGATGTGCTGGCGCTGGTCCTCGCCGACCGGGACCTCGTCGGCCTGGTAGAGCAGGATGTCCGCGACCTGGAGCACCGGGTAGGTGAAGAGGCCGACGGTGGCGCGGTCGGCGCCCTGCCTGGCGGACTTGTCCTTGAACTGGGTCATGCGGGAGGCCTCGCCGAAGCCGGTGAGGCAGTTCATGACCCAGCCGAGCTGGGCGTGCTCGGGGACGTGGCTCTGGACGAAGAGGGTGCAGCGCTCCGGGTCGAGACCGGCGGCGAGCAGCTGGGCGACGGCGAGCCGGGTGTTGGCGCGCAGCTCCGCGGGGTCCTGCGGGATCGTGATCGCGTGCAGGTCGACGACCATGTAGAAGGCGTCGTGGGTCTCCTGGAGGGCCACCCACTGGCGGACGGCGCCGAGGTAGTTGCCGAGGTGGAACGAGCCTGCGGTGGGCTGGATTCCGGAGAGCACGCGGGGAACGTCAGAGGCCATGCACATCATTCTCTCAGGTGCGGGAACCGATCCCCGACTGCCCGTCCCCCACGCGTCGCGGGGACGGTCCGCAGTGAGACCGGGAACACATGGGTGCGTCCTGCGGGCCCCGCGCTCCCGGTCCACAGGAGCGCGGGGCCCGGCCCTCCGCTAGACCGGGAGGCCCGGGGCCGGGAAGTCGGCCATCAGGCCGGTGACCTCGGCGCGGACCGTGGCGAGGGCCTGCTCGTCGCCGGTGCCGGCGGCCGTCACGGCGCGGTCGATCCAGTCGGCGACCGCTGCCATGTGCTCCGTGCCGAGACCGCGGGAGGTGAGGGACGGGGTTCCGATGCGGATGCCGGAGGGGTCGAAGGGCTTCCGGGTGTCGTACGGGACGGTGTTGTAGTTGACGACGATGCCCGCCCGGTCGAGGGCCTTCGCGGCGATCTTGCCGGGGACCTGCCGGGACGTGAGGTCCATCAGGATCAGATGGTTGTCGGTGCCGCCGGAGACCAGGTCGAAGCCGCGCGCGAGGAGCGCCTCGGCGAGCGCCCCGGCGTTGGCGACGACGGCGTGGGCGTAGTCGCGGAAGGAGGGCTGGGAGGCCTCGTGGAGGGCGACGGCGATGGCGGCGGTGGTCTGGTTGTGCGGGCCGCCCTGGAGGCCGGGGAAGACGGCCTTGTCGAGGGCCTTGGCGTACTCCGCGCGGGACATCAGCATGGCGCCGCGCGGGCCGCGCAGCGTCTTGTGGGTGGTCGTGGAGATCACGTCCACGTGGCCGACCGGGGACGGGTGGGCGCCGCCCGCGATCAGCCCGGCGATGTGGGCGATGTCGGCGACGAGCACGGCACCGGCCTCGCGGGCGATCTCGCCGAAGGCGGCGAAGTCGATCGTGCGGGGCAGCGCGGTGCCACCGCAGAAGATCACCTTCGGGCGTTCCTTGAGGGCGAGGTCGCGGACCTCGTCGAAGTCGATGAGACCGGTGTCCTGGCGGACCCCGTACTGGACGCCCCGGAACCACTTGCCGGTGGCGGAGACGCCCCAGCCGTGGGTGAGGTGGCCGCCCATGGGCAGGGCCATGCCCATGACGGTGTCGCCGGGCTCGGCGAAGGCGAGGTAGACGGCGAGGTTGGCCGGGGAGCCGGAGTACGGCTGGACGTTGGCGTGGTCGACGCCGAAGACGGCCTTGGCGCGTTCGACGGCGAGGGTCTCGACCTGGTCGATGATCTGCTGGCCCTCGTAGTAGCGGCGGCCGGGGTAGCCCTCGCTGTACTTGTTCTGGAGGACGGTGCCGGAGGCTTCGAGGACGGCGGCGGAGACGTAGTTCTCGCTGGGGATGAGGCGCAGCGTCTCGGCCTGGAGCCGTTCCTCGGCGCCGACGAGGGCGGCCAGTTCGGGGTCGGCTGCGGTGAGTGCGGGGTGCTGTGGGGCGTTCACGACGGTGTCCTCCGGGCGTCGGTGGGTCCCGGGGCGCACGGCGTGAGAGGCGCGGCGCCACGCGGGACGTCGGTCCCGTGACGCCCAGGCGGGCGGCGTCTCGTGTGGTCTGCCGCGCACGGCTCCCCCGGGGTCGCTTCCCCGTACGCCAGTCGCCGTGCGTGTTTTCAGAGTAGCTGGCGCGCCGCGCGCGCGAGGTTTCCCGGCCCGGGTCGCGAGCGACGATAGAAAGCAGGGGCCACACCCCTTCGGCGGGTCCATCCCGCGAGCCGCAGGACGAACGGAGATCCCGTGTCGAGCACCCAAGACGCGATCGCTTCGGCGGAGGCGCACAGCGCTCACAACTACCACCCCCTGCCGGTCGTCGTCGCTTCGGCGGACGGCGCCTGGATGACCGATGTCGAGGGGCGCCGCTATCTCGACATGCTGGCCGGCTACTCGGCGCTCAACTTCGGGCACGGCAACCGGCGTCTCATCGACGCGGCGAAGGCCCAGCTGGAACGGGTGACGCTGACCTCGCGCGCCTTCCACCACGACCGCTTCGCCGACTTCTGCACACAGCTCGCGGAGCTGTGCGGCAAGGAGGCGGTGCTGCCGATGAACACCGGAGCGGAGGCGGTCGAGACGGCCGTGAAGACCGCCCGGAAGTGGGGGTACGAGGTGAAGGGCGTGCCGGACGGGCACGCGAAGATCGTGGTCGCGGCGAACAACTTCCACGGCCGGACGACGACGATCGTCAGCTTCTCCACGGACCACGAGGCACGGGACCACTTCGGTCCGTACACGCCGGGGTTCGAGATCGTGCCGTACGGGGACCTGACGGCCCTGGAGGCGGCGGTCACCGAGAACACGGTGGCGGTGCTGCTCGAACCGATCCAGGGCGAGGCGGGGGTCCTGGTGCCGCCGGCGGGCTATCTGGCGGGGGTGCGGGAGCTGACGCGCCGGCGGAACGTGCTGTTCATGGCGGACGAGATCCAGTCGGGTCTGGGCCGGACGGGGCGGACGTTCGCGTGCGAGCACGAGGGGGTGGTGCCGGACGTGTACATCCTGGGGAAGGCGCTGGGCGGCGGGGTGGTGCCGGTGTCGGCGGTGGTCGCCGACCGTGACGTGCTCGGGGTGTTCCGGCCGGGTGAGCACGGGTCGACGTTCGGCGGGAACCCGCTGGCCTGCGCGGTGGCCCTGGAGGTGATCGCGATGCTGCGGACGGGCGAGTTCCAGGAGCGGGCGGCGGAGCTGGGCGAACACCTCCACGCGGAGCTGGGCCTCCTGGTGGGCGGCGGCGCGGTGGAGGCGGTGCGCGGACGCGGGCTGTGGGCCGGGGTCGACATCGCCCCGTCGCACGGCACGGGCCGGCAGATCTCGGAGAAGCTGATGGAGCGGGGGGTACTGGTGAAGGACACCCACGGCTCGACGATCCGGCTGGCACCACCCCTGGTGATCGGCAAGGAGGACCTGGACTGGGGGCTCGAACAGCTGAGGGGGGTGCTCTCGGACTGACCGTCGGGTCGGCGGCTAAAGGATCACGTGCGGGAGGAAGCGGGCGTACTCGTCCGTGACCAGGCCCGACGACTCCCGGATGCCCAGCCCCGCCGCCTCGTCCTCGACGACCCACGCGCCGAGTACCACCCGGTTGCCGTCGAAGTCCGGCAGCGGGGCCAGCTCCTGGTAGCAGCAGGGCTCCCCGTCCCGTACGAACGGTTCCGTGCCCGCCTCGTGCAGGGTGACGCCCGCGCCCTCGCGGCCGAGCAGCGGCTTGGCGACCCAGCCGACGGTGGTGGCGAGTTCGCGCGGCCCGTCGAGGTAGGCGGGCAGCAGGTTGGGGTGCCCCGGGTACAGCTCCCACAGGATCGCGAGCAGCGCCTTGTTGGAGAGCAGCATCTTCCAGGCGGGCTCGATCCAGCAGGTCGTACCGGTGCCGCCGCCGTTGTCGAGGGTGTCCAGGACGTGCCCGCCGAAGCGGTCGGTGGTCAGCCACTCCCACGGGTAGAGCTTGAAGCAGCTGCGGATGAAGCGGAGCCGGTCGTCCACGAAGCGGCGCGAGAGCCGGTCCCAGCCGATCCGTTCGACGGAGAGCGCCTCGGTGTCGAGCCCGGCCTGCTGGGCGGTCTCGCGCAGATACGCGACCGTCATCAGGTCCTCGCCCAGCTCGTCGCCGTCCGAGTGCGCGAAGTGCAGGGGGCCGGGGGGCAGCAGCGGAGCCTGGCGCCTCCAGGCGTCGACGAGCCGTTCGTGGAGGGAGTTCCACTGGTCGGCGCCGGGGAATCGTTCCTCCATCCAGAACCACTGCGGGCTGGCGGCCTCCACCAGCGAGGTGGGGGTGTCGGCGTTGTACTCCAGCATCTTCGCCGGGCCCGTACCGTCGTAGCGCAGGTCGAACCGCCCGTACAGGGAGGGGAGTTCGGCGCGCCGCCGCCAGGACTCCGCAACCAGGGAGACCAGCTTCGGGTCGGTGATCCCCAGCTCCGCGAACCGGTCGCGCTCGACGATGTGCGCGGCGGCGGCCAGGCACATCGCGTGCAGCTCCTCGACGACCTCCTCCAGCGCCTCGACCTCGGGCAGCGTGAAGGAGTAGTACGCGCTCTCGTCCCAGTACGGGCGGAGCGAACCGTCCGGGTGGCGGGTCAGCGGGTAGACGAGCCCCTGCTCCTCCACGGTCTCCTGCCAGCCGGGGCGGGGTTCGATGGTGTGCCGTTCCATGGGCCTGGCCCCTCTCAGCCGCCGCCGGAACCGGAGCAGCCGAAGCCGCCGGTGTCCACGGCGGTCTTGTCGAAGCTGCCGCCGCTGACCCGCTTGTCGCGGACGGAACCGCCGTAGTAGTACGAGCCGTGGGTGCTGCTGCCGTTGTCGTCGTCACCGCCGCCGCCACCGCTCTCGCAGCGGTAGCTGGGCAGTTCCTCCCGGGTCAGCGGGTCCACGCACCGCTTGTCCGGCTCGGAGCCGCACGCGGTGATCGTCGCCGCGAGCACACCCATCCCGCCGAGCACCACCGTGCTCGACCTCAGCCTCCGCATTCCGTCCGCCTCCCCTTCGCGCGACCGCCGGGGCCGCGTCCGTCGCGCCGCGCGGTCACGCTTGTCGCGTTCACGCCTGTCGCGACCGCACAGTGTAGGCCGGTGCATTCCGGCCGCCACCCGGCCGGGACCCGGTCAGGACTCCGTCGGCAGGACCTAGAGTCGTTTCGTGCTTCTCGGGATGATTTGTGCGCTCGCCTCGTCGGTCTGCTTCGGTGCGGCCTCCGTTCTGCAGGCGATGGCGGCCCGCGCCGCGCCGCCGGGGACCGGCAGCGGTGTCGACGTCACCCTGATGTGGCGGGCACTGCGGCAGTGGCGGTACCTCGCCGGCCTCGGCATGGACGGTCTGGGCTTCGTCCTGCAGATCGTCGCCCTGCGCACGCTCCCCATCTACGTGGTGGGCGCGGCCCTCGCCGCGAGCCTGGCGGTCACGGCGGTCATCGCCTCCCGGGTGCTGCGGGTACGGCTCAGCCGGGTGGAGTGGGTGGCGGTGGCCGTGGTCTGCGCGGGGCTCGCGCTGCTCGCGCTCGCCTCGGGCCGGGAGGGCCACCGGGACGGCTCGGACGCGCTGCGCTGGGCGCTCCTCGCGACGGCCTTCGGGGTGCTGCTGCTCGGCGTGGTCGGCGGCCGGCTGCCGCAGCGGTCCCGGGCCCTCGTCCTCGGCCTGGGGGCCGGGTTCGGCTTCGGGGTGGTGGAGGTCGCGGTCCGGCTGATCGACGGCATCGACCTCACGGACCCCGTCTGGTACGCGCTCCTGGTGGGCGGCGGCTCCGCGTTCCTGCTGCTGACCTCGGCGCTCCAGCGCGGCGCGGTGACCACGGCCACGGCGGGCGCGGTGCTGGGCGAGACGATCGGCCCCGCGATCGTGGGCGTGGCCTGGCTCGGGGACACCACGCGCGAGGGCTACGGCTGGATGGCGGTCCTGGGCTTCGCGGTGGCGGTGGCGGGCTCCCTGACCCTGGCCCGCTTCGGCGAACCCCCGGAGCCGGTGCCGGACGGGGACCCGGCGGTGACGCGCGTGGCGTCGGGGTCGGAGCACGAGGGGTAGGGGGACGGGGCCGCGACACCCCCTGTCGTCGGGGACGGGCGAGCCCGGCATGATCCGGAAGACAGGCCCTTAGGGGGCGTCCCGTCCGTGATCGCCAGGACCCTCCTGGGGCAGTACCCGGCACAAGCTCCGGAGTGCGCCCTGCCAGGCGCTGTCCGTCGGGGTGGCGTAGCCGACGACCAGGCCGTCCAGGGTCGCGGGGACGCCCGGGCGGCGGAACTGGTTGACGCCCTGGACCGCGAGGCCGTGCCAGGCGGCGGCCCGCAGCACCTCCTGCTCCGTGCCGGGCGGCAGGGCAAGCACCGCGTGGAGGCCGGCCGCGATCCCGCTGACCCGGGTCTCGGGCGAGTGCGCGGCGACCGCCGCCACCAACTGGTCGCGGCGGCGCCGGTAGCGCAGCCGCATCGCCCGCACGTGCCGGTCGTACGCCCCCGAGGCCAGGAACTCCGCGAACGCCAGCTGGTCCGGCGCCCCGCACGCCCAGTCCACGGCCCCCTTCGCCGCCACCACCTCACCGGCCAGGCCCTCCGGCAGCACCATCCACGCCAGCCGGAGCCCGGGGGCCAGGGACTTGCTCGCGGTGCCGAAGTAGACGACCCGGTCGGGGTCGAGGCCCTGGAGCGCGCCCACCGGCTGCCGGTCGTAGCGGAACTCGCCGTCGTAGTCGTCCTCCAGGACGTACCCGCCCGAGGCCCGCGCCCAGTCGACGACCGCCGCCCGCCGGTCCGGCGGCAGCGCGCCGCCGAGCGGGAACTGATGGGCGGCGGTCATGAGCACGGCTCCGGCGTCCCCGTCCGCCAGCTCCTCGACGCGCGTGCCGCGTCCGTCGAAGGGCAGCGCCGGGGTCCCGAGGCCCGCCCCGGTGAGGAGTCCGGCGTGGAGCCCGAGGCCGTACGACTCGACCGCCACGTCCCGTACGCCCCTGGCGCGCAGCACCTGGCCCATCAGCATCAGTCCGTGCACGAACCCCGCACAGATCACGATCCGTTCGGGCCGGGCGTACACGCCCCGGGCGCGGGCCAGGTACTCGGCGAGGACGGTGCGGAGTTCGATCCGGCCGCGCGGATCGCCGTATCCGAAGGCCTCGTTGGGGGCGGCGGTGAGGGCCCGCCGGTAGGCCTTGAGCCATTCGGCGCGCGGGAAGGACGCGAGGTCGGGGGTGCCGGCCTTGAGGTTGTGCGCGGGCGCGGAGGTGCGCGGGAGGGAGAGGGTGGGCGGCGCGGACGTCGTACGGGAGCCCGCGCTGCCAGGGCCCGCCCGGCGCGGTTCCGCCCTGACCGGTCCCGCGCGGCGCGGTTCCGCGCGACGGGCGACCCGGGTGCCGGAGCCCTGGCGGGCCGTCAGCCAGCCCTCGGCGACCAGTTCGGCGTAGGCGTCGGCGACGGTGTTGCGGGCCATGCCGAGGTCGGCGGCGAGCGAACGGGAGGACGGCAGCCGGGTGCCGGCCTCCAGCCGCCCGCTGCGCACCGCCTCCCGCAGGGCGTCCATGAGGCCGGCCCGCAGACGCGGTCCGCGCAGTTCCAGATGGAGATCGGCCCCGAAAGTGGCCCACTCGTTTGCCATGGAAATGGACCATACTCCTGTGCCACCCGGCTCATACGGTGAAGCCATGACCACGCACACGGACCTCACCGCCACCGTCGCCGCGCCGGCCGAGTACGCCCACGAGCACGCCCCCCGGCTCCCCCTCGCCGAGCGCGTCCCCGAGTTCTACCGGGCCATGCTCCACCTGGAGAAGGCCGCCGCGAAGGACATCGACCCGACCCTGTACCACCTGATCAAGATCCGGGCCTCGCAGATCAACCGCTGCGCGTTCTGCATCGACATGCACACCAAGGACGCTCTCGCGGACGGCGAGACCGTCGAGCGGATCGTGCAGCTCAACGCCTGGGAGGAGTCCCGGCACTTCTACACCGAACGCGAACTGGCCGCCCTCGCGCTCACCGAGTCCGTCACCGTCCTCACCGACGGCTCCGTCCCCGACGGGGTGTACGCCGTCGCCGCCGCGCAGTTCGACGAGACCGAACTCGCCCGGGTCATCGGCGCGATCGTCGTCATCAACGCCTGGAACCGGATCGCCGTCACCACCCGGATGACGCCCGGCCACTACACCCCGCGCTCGGCATGAGCGGGACCGCGAGCGGAAACGGGAGCGGGAGCGGAGAGGGGCGTACGGCCACCCTGCGCGCCCTGCACCTGGGCCGGCCGGCGGACGACCCGCTCGTCCTGCCCGGCCCCTGGGACGCGGTCAGCGCCCGCGTCTTCGAAGCCGCCGGATTCCCGGCGCTCGCGACGCCGAGCGCCGGGATCGCCGCCTCCCTCGGACACGAGGACGGGGCGACCCCGGCGGCGGAGATGTTCGCCGCCGTGGCCCGGATCGTCCGCGCGGTCTCCGTACCCGTCACGGCGGACCTGGAGGGCGGGTACGGGCTCGCTCCGGCCGAACTCGTCGAGCGGGTACGGGAGTCGGGGGCCGTCGGCGTGAACCTGGAGGACACCGGACCGGACGGCCGCCTCCAGGACCCGCGGGCGCACGCCGACCGGCTGGCGGAGGTGCGGGCGGCGGCGGGACCCGGACTCTTCCTCAACGCGCGCGTGGACACGTACATCCGGGGGGTGGCCGAGCCCGCGGCGGACGCGCTCGTCCGCGCCCGGCTCTACGCCGAGGCGGGCGCGGACTGCGTCTACCCGATCGCCGCCCCGCCGGCCGACCTCCCGGCGCTGCGCGCCGCCCTGGGCGACCTGCCGCTCAACGCCCTCGCCCTCCCGGGCGGCCCGTCCTTCGCGGAACTCGGCCGGCTCGGGGCGACCCGCGTCACCTTCGGCGACGGACTGCTGCTGCGCGCGGCGCGGGACCTGTCGGCCCTCGCGACGGGGCTCAGGGACGGCAAAGCGCTCGCGCAGGAATGACGGCGCCCCCGGGCCGTACGGTCGGTCGTACGGCCCGGGGGCGCCGGGCAGGTGGAGCCCTGGTGGAACAGGGCTCGGATCAGGCCTGGCCCCTGTGAGGCCGGGCCCGGATCAGGGCTGGGCTCAGATGAGGCCGAGCTCGCGGACCGCTTCGCGCTCCTCGGCGAGCTCCGCCACGGAGGCGTCGATGCGGGTGCGGGAGAAGTCGTTGATCTCCAGGCCCTGGACGATCTCGTACTTGCCGTCGACGCAGGTGACGGGGAAGGAGGAGATGAGACCCTCCGGCACGCCGTACGAGCCGTCCGACGGGATGCCCATGGAGGCCCAGTCGCCCGCGGCGGTGCCGTTGACCCAGGTGTGGACGTGGTCGATGGCGGCGTTCGCGGCGGAGGCGGCGGAGGACGCGCCACGGGCCTCGATGATCGCGGCGCCGCGCTTGGCGACGGTCGGGATGAAGGTGTCGGCCAGCCACGCCTCGTCGCCCACGACCTCGGCGGCGTTCTTGCCGGCGATCTCCGCGTGGAAGATGTCCGGGTACTGGGTCGCCGAGTGGTTGCCCCAGATGGTGAGGCGCTTGATGTCCTCGACCGAGGAGCCGGTCTTCTGGGCCAGCTGCGTCAGCGCGCGGTTGTGGTCCAGACGGGTCATCGCGGTGAAGCGCTCGGCCGGCACGTCCGGGGCGGCGGCCTGGGCGATCAGGGCGTTGGTGTTGGCCGGGTTGCCCACGACGAGGACCTTGATGTCGTCCGCGGCGTGGTCGTTGATGGCCTTGCCCTGCGGCTTGAAGATGCCGCCGTTGGCGGCGAGCAGGTCGCCGCGCTCCATGCCCTTGGTACGCGGGCGGGCGCCGACGAGCAGCGCGACGTTGGCACCCTCGAAGCCCTGGTTCGGGTCGTCGAAGATGTCGATGCCCTTGAGCAGCGGGAAGGCGCAGTCGTCGAGCTCCATGGCGGTGCCCTCGGCGGCCTTCACGCCCTGCGGGATCTCGAGGAGGCGCAGCTTGACCGGCACGTCCGCGCCGAGCAGGTGGCCGGAGGCGATGCGGAAGAGCAGCGCGTAGCCGATCTGGCCGGCCGCGCCGGTCACGGTGACATTCACGGGAGTGCGGGTCATGGCGATCTCCGTAAGACAGCTGGCGGTGGGGGTCCCTGCCCCTGGTGCGGGATAGCTCTCTTGATCGATCGGTGTCTCGACATGAAGAGATATCCAGCGGTCAGGCTATCCGACCCGGGCCCCCGTGAATCCCCACCCCCTTGTGGTCCGGCTCACTGCCGCCCGTCCGCGCGCGCGTCCGTCCGCGTGTCCGGGCGCGTGTCCGTGCGCCCCTCGCCGGCCCCTCTGCCGCACGTCAGCCGCCCTTCAGCCGCCCGTGGTGCAGCCCTCGCGGCCGTTCGCGAGGGCGCCGCAGGCCCGAGCGGCCGTGCCGGACCCGGCGGCGACCATCGGGGTGTACGCGTCGGTTTCCGCCGCCGTCGTGTCGGCGTCCGGGGCGACGGTGGCGTCCCGGACGGCGCCCGCGGCCTCGACGCTCACCGTGTCCCCGGGGGCGGCCCCGGTGATCCGGGCCCACGCGGCCCCGCAGGTGCCGCTGTAGCGGACCTCGACCAGGGCGGCGCCCACGCGCGCGCGTGCGACGGTCGTGGCGAGCCCGCCGCCGCAGCCCATGGCCTCCGGGTCCTGCCCGGCGCAGTCGGCGCCCGCGCACTTCACGCCCGGGGGGAGGCTGGGGCGCTGAGTGGTGGGCGGGACGGTGGTGGGGGGCGGGGCGGTCGCGCGGTCGTCCGGGTTGCCGGAACCGCCCAGGTCGACGAGGAGCAGGGCGCCGGCGACGACGAGCAGGGCGCCGAGCGTGCCGAGGGTGTAGAGCAGGACGCGCCGGGGACGGGATGCGGGAGTGGGATCCGGGGCGGCGGCGGGAGCGGGGATCCGGGGCGAGGGTGAGGGCGTCGGTACGGGCTCCGCCGGGCGTGGCGAGGGACCGGGCGCCTGGCCCGGCAGGTCGATGCGCCGGATCTGCAGGGTGCGGTCGTCCTCGTCCCAGCGGTCACCGCCGTCCCGACGGTCAGCGTCGTCACGGTCACCACCGGCCCGGCCGGACCATGCCCGCTCCGCCCGCTCCCAGTGGGCCGCGAGGCCGCCCGCGTCACTTCCGGTCACGTCGGCGAGTGCCACGACGGCGCTACGGGGCACGGGTTGACGGGCGTTCAGGAACCCGTCCCACACGGCTCGTTCGTGGCCGGTGCGTTCGGCGACGGCTGTGACGGCGAGGCCGCTGCGGTCGACGAGGCGGCGGAGCAGCTCGGTGAACGCGCGCACGTCCGGGTCGAGTTCGTCGGGCAGCGCCTTCCAGCCAGGCATGTGCGGTCCCCCTTGTCCCGTACCCCTCGCGACTCCCTGCTGTCCCGAAGAATGGCAGGTCCGGAGGCGGCGCGCGCCCCCGATGCGGATCCGAGGTAGCGGAATGGTCACTTCCGTGCCACAGCGACCCGACGGGACTTGCAGCCACGTTGGCGCGTACATGACCCTTGATCACAGCGGCGCCCGCCCTCCCACGGGGGAGAGGGCGGGCGCCGTGTCTCAAATGCTGCGGACCGGGTCCGGGTCCGGGGGCGAGCCCAGGTCCGGACCTCCGCCCGGATCTAGGTCACCGTGAGGTGGAGGACTTCCTCCAGGAACGGGATCTTCAGCCAGGGCTCGGGCTGCACCATGAGCGCGAGCAGCACGATCAGGCCACCCATCACCCCGTACGTGATCATGTCCGTGAAGCGGGACCGGACGGCCAGCATGCCCACGGAGGGCAGCACCCGGCGCATCACGGCGCCCACCAGGAGTGCGGCCCCGATCAGCATCGCCCCGACCCGGAAGGCCTGCGGGAACGGATCCGTCCCCACCACGAGCAGCCCGGTCCCGGCCAGCGTGAGCACGGTGAGCAGCGGCCACTGACGGGCGGGCGCGGAGGCGTCCCCGGGGGCGGCACGACCGCCGCCCTCGGGCCGCGCGGTGTCGGTGGTGACGGCCGCCGGCCGCTTCCGCCCGCCCTCGGCCGAGGCCTCGGCGACATCCGCCCCGTCCCCGAATTCCGGCGTTCCCGGGCTCCCCGGGATCCCCGGGTTCTCCGAGGTCACGTCAGAGCGCCGCGGCCGCGCGCTCCGCGGCCTCGACGACGTTGACGAGGAGCTGGGCGCGGGTCATCGGGCCGACACCGCCGGGGTTCGGGGAGATCCAGCCGGCCACCTCGGCGACGCCCGGGTGCACATCGCCGACGATCTTGCCCTCGCCGTTGCGCGAGACGCCGACGTCGAGGACGGCGGCTCCCGGCTTCACGTCCTCCGGCCTGATCAGGTGCGGCACACCGGCCGCCGCGACGATGATGTCGGCGTTGCGCAGATGGGCGGAGAGGTCCCGGGTCCCGGTGTGGCACTGGGTCACGGTCGCGTTCTCCGAGCGGCGGGTGAGCAGCAGCGGCATCGGGCGGCCGATGGTGACACCGCGTCCGACGACCACGACCTCGGCGCCGTTGATCTCGACGCCGTGGCGGCGGAGCAGCGTGATGACGCCGTTCGGCGTGCAGGGCAGCGGGGCGGGCTCGTTGAGGACGAGCCGGCCGAGGTTGGTCGGGTGCAGACCGTCCGCGTCCTTGGCGGGGTCCATCAGCTCCAGGATGCGGTTCTCGTCGATGCCCTTGGGCAGCGGGAGCTGGACGATGTACCCGGTGCAGGCCGGGTCCTCGTTGAGCTCCTGGACGACCGCCTCGATCTCCTCCTGCGTGGCGTCGGCGGGCAGGGTGCGCTGGATCGAGGCGAGGCCGACCTCCGCGCAGTCCCGGTGCTTGCCGGCCACGTACTTCTGGCTGGCCGCGTCGTCGCCGACGAGGACGGTGCCGAGTCCGGGTGTGATGCCCTGCTCCTTGAGGGCCGCCACACGGACGGTCAGATCGGACTTGATCGCGGCTGCGGTGGCCTTGCCATCGAGAATCTGGGCGCTCATGGAGACATCCTCCCGGATGACCCCCGCCTTGTTCCAATTCGCTCGCTCCGGGCACCCGGCCGTACGGCCCGAGAACTCGCCCCCGCGCAACCGCTCCGGGTAACGACTGGACAAAAAGTCGACGTTGCGACGACGATGATCCGCGTAGTACCGCGGAAAGTGCCGGGGGGATTCCGCTCACATCCCGTGAAAAGTCCTCCGCGCGGGCCGCGTCGTCCCCCGCACAGAGAATTCACGGAGGAATCCCGGAATGAGCTTCGGCGACCCGAACAACCCTTATGGCCAGCCGCAGGGCCAGGGCCAGCAGCAGCCCGGTTACGGCTACCCGCAGCAGGCCCCGCAGGGCGTGCCGCCGCAGCAGGGCTACGGCTACCCGGCGGCTCCGCCGGTCTCGCCGTACGGCGGCGGCTACCCGGGGGCGTCCATGGTCATGCCGGGTGGCGTCAAGGCCGCGCGCGTCATGCTGTGGATCCTCGGCGCCTTCAACCTGATCGGCGGCATCGCCGCGATCGGCCTGTCCTTCGCCGTCGACAGCGAGCTCGAGAAGTCGGGCGCCTCGGCCTCGGACGTCGAGGCGTTCGGCAACCTGGGCCAGGGCATCCTGATCGGCGCGGGCATCGTGTCGCTCATCTTCGCCGTCTTCGGCATGGTGCTGGCCGCCAAGTTCAAGTCCGGCGGCAACGGCGTCCGTATCGGCTCCATCGTCTGGGCCTCGATCGGCGTGCTGTTCAGCCTCTTCTCGCTGCCGCTCGGCATCGTGAGCCTCGCCCTCGGCGTCATGGTCATCGTCTTCGTGGCGAAGTCGGACGGCTCGGCCTGGTTCAACCGCAACAAGCAGCAGTACTGAACCTGAACGACCAACGGCCGTGGGCCCGATTCCGTACGGAATCGGGCCCACGGCCGTTGGTCCACGTCATGCCTTCTTGAGCACCGCGAAGCCGTCCGAGCGGTGGACGATCTCGTACCGCGCCTCCGGATGCAGTTGCGAGGCCAACTGCACCGGGTCGGAGACCTGCTGCGACCAGCCGCGCAGATCGAAGGCGAGATAGTCCGGATCGACGTCCCCCGAGGTGCCCACCCAGTAGACCCGGTGGTCCGCCGTGAGGTGCGCGAGGAGCGAGACGTCCGCCTCCACGCTCACCCCGTCCGGCACCGCGTCGACCGCCGCCCGCGCCTGCACGGTGCGGGTGTCCGTCCGGTACGTCTCCGATTTCATCAGCTCGCGCAGCGGCAGGTTCGCGGCGAGGACGAGCGCGACCGCCGTCGCGACCGGGACGACGACCTTCCCGTACGAGACGAGCCACGCGCGCGGTGAGGTGCGTACGGAGCGGGCGCCGTCCACCAGGGCCAGGAACACGACCGGCATCAGGATCGCGCTGTAGTGCCAGTGCATGCCCCAGTGGTTCGGGTCCTGGGAGAGGAAGCGCCAGCCGAGCGTGGGCAGGACGAGCAGGACCAGCGGCGACCGCAGGGCCAGGAAGCCGGTGATGGCGAGCAGGTAGAACACCATCTCCCAGCGCTCGCCCGAGGCGAGCGCGTCACCGATGACCTGCCCGAAGGAGGTCTCGGCGCCCTGCCCGGTCTTCTCGATCTTGGACCAGTAGTCGTACTCGCCGACCCGGCTGGCCGCCGGGATCAGGACGAGGACGGTCAGGGCGAAGGCGGCCACGCCGAAACCGGCCACGGCCGCGCCGAGCCGCTTCTGCCCCTTCAGGAACAGCACCGCGCCGACCATGGCGACGGTCAGCCCCATGTCCTCCTTGACCAGGACCAGCGGGGCGGCCCAGGCGACGGCGGCGGTCCAGCGCCCGAGGAGCAGCGCACGGCAGGTCAGGGCGAGCAGCGGGACGGCGAAGGCTATCTCGTGGAAGTCGGACTTCACCGCCTCCTGGAGCCCCCAGGACAGCCCGTACGCGACGGTGAGCCCGAGGCCCGCGGCCCGGCTGCCCAGGATCTGCTGGGTGGTGCGGCCGACGACGACGGCTCCGGCGGCGAACAGCGCGGCCTGCGCGAAGAGCAGCGCGACCGGTGACGGCCAGATCCAGTACAGCGGCGCCAGGAGCGCGGTGACGGGGCTGAAGTGGTCGCCGAGTATCTGGAAACCGGGGCCCTTGATGTCGACGACGGGGGCGCGGAACTCGGCGTACGCCCTGACCGACTGCCCGAAGATCCCGAGGTCCCAGGACGGGGTGCGGAAATGCGCGTACTGCACCCAGGAGTACAGGAAGTACAGGCCGCACAGGACGCCCGCGAGGATCAGGTACGGGCGGAGCGGGGCGGACGGGAGGCCGTCCGGCGGCTCCGTGCCGGCGGGGCCGGTAGCGCCGGTGACGGCCTCCTCGGCGGACCTGTTCTGTACGTCCAACACCACGCCCCCACTACCGGTGGTCGACAAAAGAGCAACCCATTAGACCAGAGTCCACCCGATCGGCGGATCTATCGCCGCCGGGCCCGGGTGACACCCCGGACACCCTCGGTGACGTCCCGCGTTCGCCGAGACGGTGCCGGGCGCGGAGGACTGCCACGGCCGGGGCGACTTCGCGTCCGGCGGACGCACGGTCGGGTCCGTGACCTGGGGCGGCGAGTGCCCCAGACCGTGCCCCCGGTGGGCGGACTGACCGGAGAAAGACGGGCGGCCCGCCGGTACCTCCCAGGTACCGGCGGGCCGCCCGCCGTCCGTACGACTCGACGGATCAGTGGAAGAAGTGACGCGTCCCCGTGAAGTACATCGTCACGCCCGCCTTCTTCGCCGCCTCGACGACCAGCTCGTCACGCATCGAGCCGCCCGGCTGCACGACCGCCTTCACGCCGGCCGCGGTGAGGATCTCCAGGCCGTCGGGGAAGGGGAAGAACGCGTCGGAGGCGGCGTACGAGCCGCGCGCCCGCTCCTCGCCCGCCCGCTCGACGGCCAGCTTCGCGGAGTCGACGCGGTTGACCTGGCCCATGCCGACGCCGACCGAGGCGCCGTCCTTGGAGAGCAGGATCGCGTTGGACTTGACCGCGCGGCAGGCCTTCCAGGCGAACGCCAGCTCGGCCAGCTCCTCGGCGGACAGGGCCTCGCCGGTCGCCAGGGTCCAGTTCGCCGGGTCGTCGCCCTCGGCCTGGAGGCGGTCGGTGACCTGGAGCAGCGCGCCGCCGTCGATCGGCTTGACCTCGACCGGGTTGGCCGGGCCGCCCTCGGCGCGCAGCACGCGGATGTTCTTCTTCCTGGCGAGGATCTCGACGGCGCCGTCCTCGTACGCCGGGGCGACGATGACCTCGGTGAAGATCTCCGCGACCTGCTCGGCCATCGCGACCGAGACCGGGCGGTTGACGGCGATGACGCCGCCGAACGCGGACAGCGGGTCGCAGGCGTGGGCCTTGCGGTGGGCCTCGGCGACGTCCGCGCCGACCGCGATGCCGCACGGGTTGGCGTGCTTGATGATCGCGACGCAGGGCTCGGTGTGGTCGTACGCGGCCCGGCGCGCGGCGTCGGTGTCCGTGTAGTTGTTGTACGACATCTCCTTGCCGTGCAGCTGCTCGGCCTCGGCGAGGCCGCCCGTGCCGTCGACGTAGAGCGCGGCGCCCTGGTGCGGGTTCTCGCCGTAGCGCAGGACGTTGTTCCGCGCGTAGGTGGCGCCCAGGAAGTCCGGGAAACCGCTGTCGTCGGCGGCGGCGTAGTCGTCGGCGAACCAGGACGCCACGGCCACGTCGTACGCGGCGGTGTGCTGGAAGGCCTCACCGGCGAGGCGCTTGCGGGCGGTCAGGTCGAAACCGCCGGCCTTGACGGCCGCGAGCACGTCGTCGTAACGCTTGGGGCTGGTCACGATCGCCACGGACGGGTGGTTCTTCGCGGCGGCGCGGACCATGGACGGGCCGCCGATGTCGATCTGCTCGACGCACTCGTCCGGGGTGGCGCCGGAGGCGACGGTCTCGCGGAACGGGTAGAGGTTCACGACGACCAGGTCGAAGGGCTCCACGCCCAGCTCGGCGAGCTGCGCGCGGTGCGACTCCAGGCGCAGGTCGGCGAGGATGCCGGCGTGCACGCGCGGGTGGAGGGTCTTGACGCGGCCGTCCAGGCACTCGGGGAAGCCGGT
The DNA here is from genome assembly GCF_036634195.1 of Streptomyces sp. P9-A4. Taxonomy (NCBI): domain Bacteria; kingdom Bacillati; phylum Actinomycetota; class Actinomycetes; order Kitasatosporales; family Streptomycetaceae; genus Streptomyces; species Streptomyces sp. P9-A4. Next base: position 4,622,887 of record NZ_JAZIFY010000001.1, on the reverse strand, counting down.
CAGCTCCTCGACCTTGGTGACCGGCACCCCGGCGGCGGCGATCTTCCCGGCCGTGGAGCCGGTGGAGACGAGCTCGACACCGGCCTCGTGCAGACCGCGGGCCAGCTCTTCCAGCCCCGTCTTGTCGTAGACGCTGACCAGCGCGCGGCGGATGGGCTTAACGGTGTCCGTGTTCACCGACATGAACCTTTCGTCCCTCAATGCGATAGCCGTGCCGGGCGAGGCGCCCCACGACGTCGACGAGCAGCGAGCGCTCGACTTCCTTGATGCGCTCGTGCAGAGCGGCTTCATCGTCCGTCTCCCGCACCTCGACCACGCCCTGGGCGATGATCGGGCCGGTGTCGACACCGTCGTCGACGAAGTGGACGGTGCACCCGGTGACCTTCGCGCCGTAGGCGAGGGCGTCACGCACCCCGTGGGCACCGGGAAAACTGGGGAGCAGAGCCGGGTGGGTGTTGACGACCCGGCCGCCGAAGCGGGCGAGGAACTCCTTGCCGACGATCTTCATGAAACCGGCCGAGACGACGAGATCCGGCTCGTACGCCGCGGTGGCCTCGGCCAGCGCGCGGTCCCACTCCTCGCGGGTGGCGTGGTCCTTGACCCGGCAGACGAAGGTCGGCAGCCCGGCGCGCTCGGCGCGCTCCAGACCGGCGATGCCGTCGCGGTCGGCACCCACGGCGACGATCTCGGCGCCGTACCCCTCGGGGTCCGCGGCGATGCCGTCGAGGAGGGCCTGCAGATTGGTACCGGAACCGGAGACCAGGACGACGAGGCGGGCGGCAGCCACTGGGTCACTCTTTCCGTGGTGTTTGTACGGTCGTACGAACGAATCGTGCCGCTCGATACGGGGAACCCTACGAATGGCTCGACCGTCAGCAACGATACCGGCACACCGGACGGCCCCCACGGGACGGGGGCGGAGCAGGGCGGTAGCGTCAGGGTCCGACCCCCGACGAACAGCGGGCTGCGGCAGACAGCAGCAGACGAGACAACAGCGCAGACCACGGGTGCGGACGTGGTCACGACGACAGAGGGAAGACGTTCAGCAGATGCCGGAACGCCAGTCCACGGACGACAACAACCCGTTCGCGCCGCCGCCCGAGGGCAGGCCGGATCAGCCGTGGCAGCCGCGGCGACCGGAGGGCTCGGACGACGAGACGTCCGGGAACTCCGGCTCGTCGGGGCCGGCCGACGGCCGCTGGAGCCCCCGCCAGCCGGGACCCTCGGACGACGGCTTCGGCCGCGGACCCGAGCGCCAGGGAGGCGGTCAGGGAGGCGGTCAGGGAGGCCCCGACGGCGGGCCCGGCCAGGGCGGCCCCGGCCGCCAGGGGCTCCGCTGGGACCCCACGGACCCGGCGCAGCGGCGGGCGCGGTACGCGATCCTGGCGGGCATGTGGGCCTTCTTCTTCGCGATCTTCGAGATCCCGGAGCTGGCGCTACTGCTCGGCGCGCTCGGCCTCTACTGGGCGATCAGCTCGCTGCGCACCAAGCCGAAACCGCCGGCGGAGCCGACACCGGCCTCCCCCGGGGCGGAAACGGCGGCCGGAGCGGCGCCGCAGGGCCCCTCGGGGGCGACTCCGATCCGCGCGATGCGGACCGCCGCGATCAGCGGCCTGGTCGCGGCGAGCGTGGCCCTGATGATCGTCGCCGTCGGCTTCACGATGAAGCTCGTGTACAGCGACTTCTACGAGTGCCGCAACGACGCCCTCACCCACGCGGGCCAGCTGGCCTGCAACGACCTCCTGCCGAAGCCGCTGCGCGCGGGCTTCGGCGTCAGGGAGTAGGACCGGCGGATCCGCCGCCGCCGGGCCGGTCCGGGGGCGGCGGCGCGGGCTCCCAGGCCGCCGGGAGGTAGTCGTACGGCTCGAAGGCGGAGTCACCGTACGGATCGTCGTCGCCGAGCCCGAGGTCGGCACCGGAGGTCTCGGCCGGCGGCACGGCCCGCGCCGACTGCGCTGCCGGGGACGGACTCGGGGACGGGTGTGCGAGGCCGGGCTCGGATACGGCCCCGGCGGCGCGATCGGCACCGGGCGCGGTCCCGGCTGGTGCTTCCGAGGTGTCGCCGGCACCTGACCCCGGCCCTGAACCGGTGTCCGCCGCAGCCCCTGCCGTCGCCGATGCCTCGGCCGCAGCCCCCACCGGCTGGGCGCCCGCCGTCGGCACCCGTACCTGTTCCGGTGCCGGTGCCGGTGCCGGAACCGGTCGGCGCATCGAGCGGGGTACGCGGCGGGCCCAGGCCCGTACGCCCAGGGCCACCGGGACCCCCACGCACGCACCCCACAGCACCGCCGCCGCCCCTGTCTGCCACCACACCGGCCCGAACGCCGAGAGGCGACCGCTGCCCAGCGGACCGCCCGCCGCGCCCGCGAGGACGGCGACGGCCGCCCCGCAGCCCCAGGCCGCGCCCAGGGCCGTGAGGGCGGTGTCACGGGCCGCCCAGGTCCGCGCCGAGCGGCCCACGCACCGGCCCTGGAGCACGGCGGCGGCCAGCGGAACGGCCGCGGCCGTCCAGTGCGGCCACTCCCCGCGCCCCTCGGCGGGCAGCGCGGCGAGCAGCGGGAACGGCGGCACGGCCGGGTCCCCGACGAGGCCCAGCGGGGTGGCGAACGCGCCGGTACCGAGGGCGAAACCCGGCCCGAGCCCGTACGAGGCACCCCAGACGGCCATGTTCGGGAGCAGCGCCAGGACGAGCAGCAGCACCGCCATCCGCCCCGACCACTCCCCCGTGAGTCCCGCGTACGCCGCCTGCGCCTCGCTCGCGTGCCAGGCGAGCGAGACCGCCGCGGCGACCGCGCCGCCCCCCAGCAGGGTCACCAGGCCGAGTCCCGTCGCGCGCAGGGCGACGGCGGCCTGGCGCTGTCCGGGCAGCGGGCGGCCGAGCGCGGTCCAGACCCCGGCGCCCGCCGCGGCCGTGACGACGGCGGGCAGCCATAGCCCGGCGCTGACGAGATCGGCGGGCAGGGGGCCGCTCTCGCTGTAGACCACGACCACGGCCGCGACCAGGAGGTATCCCCCGGCGACCGAGGCGACGGCACCCCCGGCGGAGGGGCGCGGCCGGTCGTCGTCGCCGCCGTCGAGGGTGTCGCGGGCGGCCCGGTGGACGAGCCAGACGGGCAGGACGACCAGGAGCAGCGGCACGATGCCGAGGGGCGCGGGCAGGCCGCTCAGGGTGTCCGTACGGACGAGGTCGACGCCGTGGGCGAGCAGCCAGAGCCCGGCGGCCAGGTGCAGGGCGCCGCCCGCACCGCCGTCGGGGTACGGGGAGCTGATCCAGGCCGCGATCACGAGCACCGCGAGAGCGCCGAGACCGAGCCCGGCGGCGACCCCGCCCCGGACACAGGCGGTGGCGAGGGCGGTGGAACGACCGCCCCGGACCAGGGGGTGTTCGGTCACATGGGTCACGGGGTCATGCTGCCAACGACACGCGCTTTTGCCGCGTAACAGGCAAACCTCCGTCGTGTCGCTCAAGATACGTTTATGTACTTTTCCGCCCAGAGCAGCTCTGCGGGAGGTCGACGCCGATGAGCCGGAGCACCGCGGATTCCGCATCCGTCACCCTGCCGACCCCGAAGGAGCGGCGCAGGTTGCGTGAGGCCCTCGCCCTGAGCGAGGAGCAGGTCGCCGAGGCCATGGGCGTCACGAAGGCCACGGTCAGGGCGTGGGAGACGGGGCGCTCGACGCCCCGGGGCCGTAAGCGCGAGGCGTACGCGAGGCTGCTCGGCCCGTCCGGGCCCGGCGGGTCGGACGACCGCCGTCCCGCGCCGCCGCCCGCAGCCGCCCCCACACGGCCCCCGGCCGACTCACCGTCGAGACCACAGCCCGAGACACAGGCGCAGGTCCCCGGACGGCCGCAGGCCGAGGACCGGTCGCAGGCCGAGGACCGGTCGCAGCCCCAGGCCCGGGCGCAGGCCGAGGCCCACGCCCAGGCACGGTCACAGGCCCCGTCCCACGCCCAGGCCCCGTCCCACGCCCAGGCCCAGGCCCAGTCCCCCCTGAAGCCCCCCGCGCGGGTTCAGGCCGCCGAGTCCGCCGGTGTGCGGCCCAAGGCCGCCGCCAAGCGGGCCGGCCGGCCGCCGAAGGCCCCCTCGCCCTCGCCCGCCATCGCCTCCGGCCCCGCCCGCAAGGGTGCCCCGCAGCCGCAGGAGCGGCTGAAACAGGCACCCGCGGACGCGGCGGCACCGGTGCCCGCCGAGCCGCCGTCCCCGCTCACGCCCGAGCCGCCCTCGCTCACGCCCGAGCAGGCCTTCGACGCGCTCTACGCGCACGCGGCTCCCGGCCTCGTCCACCAGACCCATCTGCTGACCGGGCGCAGACGGCTCTCCCGCGAGGCCGTCGAGTACGCCTTCCACCACGCCTGGCAGCACTGGCCCGAGGTCGCCGTCGACCCGGATCCGGTGGGCTGGGTGCGGGCGACGGCGTACGAGTACGCCCTCTCCCCCTGGCACCGGCTGCGCCGCGCCCACAAGCACCCCGACGCCCCTCCGACGGAGGCGAACCGGCGGGCGCTGCTCACGGCGCTGCTCGAACTGCCGCCGCCCTACCGCCGTACCGTCCTGCTGTACGACGGTCTTGGCCTCGACCTGCCGGAGACGGCGGCCGAGACCGAGGCCAGCACCCCCGCCGCCGCCAACCGGCTGCTGCACGCCCGTACCGTCCTCGGGCAGCGGGTCCCCGAGCTGGCCGAGCCGGAGGTGCTGCACCGGCGGCTCGGCGCGCTGGTCGCGGAGGCGCCGACGGCGACCCTCCCGGCCGCCCGCACGGTCAGGATGGGCAGCGACCGGCGGGCCCGGACGTGGACGCGGGCGGTGCTGGGGGTGACGGCGGTCCTCATCGGGGTCACCGGCTTCACGGCGGCGACCGCGCCGACCCGGTACATCCCCGTCAACGCCCCTGGCGAGACCGTCAACGGCGTGCCCGTGCGCGGCGGCCCGCAGAAGCTCCGCCCGGAGGACGTGGAGCTCCGCGAGAAGCTGCGCACCGGGCCGAACCCGGGCCCGGAACGGCTGCTCCCGCACGCCGAGTAGCGGGCGCGCATACGGGCGGGCCCCGCCGGAAAGCGGGCGCGCACGCGAGCGGGCCCCGCCCCCACCCGGTCTTCCGGGAGGGGCGGGGCCCGCTCGTGTACTGCCTGTCAGGCCGCTGTGCGAATCAGCCCGTTCAGCCCGCGAGGATGGCGCGCGCCAGCTTGGCCGTCTCGGTCGGCGTCTTGCCGACCTTGACGCCGGCGGCCTCCAGGGCCTCCTTCTTCGCCTGGGCGGTGCCGGAGGAGCCGGAGACGATGGCGCCGGCGTGGCCCATGGTCTTGCCCTCGGGCGCGGTGAACCCCGCGACGTAGCCGACGACCGGCTTGGTGACGTTGGCCTTGATGAAGTCGGCCGCACGCTCCTCGGCGTCGCCGCCGATCTCACCGATCATGACGATCAGGTCGGTGTCGGGGTCCGCCTCGAACGCCGCGAGGGCGTCGATGTGCGTGGTGCCGATGACCGGGTCGCCACCGATGCCGACGGCGGACGAGAAGCCGAGGTCACGGAGCTCGTACATCATCTGGTACGTCAGCGTGCCGGACTTCGAGACCAGGCCGATGCGGCCCGGCTTCGTGATGTCGCCCGGGATGATGCCGGCGTTGGACTGGCCCGGGGTGATGAGACCGGGGCAGTTCGGGCCGATGATGCGGGTCTTGTTGCCCTTCGACTGCGCGTACGCCCAGAAGGCGGCGGAGTCGTGGACGGCGATGCCCTCGGTGATGACGACCGCGAGGGGGATCTCGGCGTCGATCGCCTCGACCACGGCGGCCTTGGCGAAGGCCGGCGGGACGAAGAGGACGGACACGTCGGCGCCCGTCTTCTCCATCGCCTCGGCGACGGAGCCGAAGACCGGGACCTCGGTGCCGTCGAAGTCGACGGACGTGCCGGCCTTGCGCGGGTTCACGCCACCGACGATGTTGGTGCCGTCACCCAGCATGAGCTTGGTGTGCTTCATGCCCGTGGCACCGGTCATGCCCTGGACGATGACCTTGCTGTCCTTGGTCAGGAAGATAGCCATGGTGTTCTGACCTCGTCCCTTACTTCGCAGCCGCGAGCTCGGCGGCCTTGTCGGCCGCGCCGTCCATGGTGTCCACGCGCTGCACGAGCGGGTGGTTCGCGTCCGACAGGATCTTGCGACCCAGCTCCGCGTTGTTGCCGTCGAGGCGCACGACCAGCGGCTTGGTGACCTCTTCGCCCTTGGAGGCGAGGAGCTCCAGGGCCTGGACGATGCCGTTGGCGACCTCGTCACAGGCGGTGATGCCACCGAAGACGTTGACGAACACGGACTTGACGTCCGGGTCGCCCAGGATGATCTCCAGGCCGTTCGCCATGACCTCGGCGGAGGCGCCGCCACCGATGTCGAGGAAGTTGGCCGGCTTCACGCCGCCGTGGTTCTCACCGGCGTACGCGACGACGTCCAGGGTCGACATGACCAGACCGGCGCCGTTGCCGATGATGCCGACCTGGCCGTCGAGCTTGACGTAGTTGAGGTTCTTGGCCTTGGCGGCAGCCTCGAGCGGGTTGGCTGCGGCCTTGTCCTCGAGCGCCTCGTGCCCGGGCTGGCGGAAGTCGGCGTTCTCGTCGAGCGAGACCTTGCCGTCCAGGGCCAGGATGCGACCGTCCTTGGTCTTCACCAGCGGGTTGACCTCGACGAGGAGCGCGTCCTCGGCGACGAAGGTGTCCCACAGGGTCACCATCGCCTCGGCGACGCCCTCGGCCACCTCGGCCGGGAACTTCGCCAGGGCCACGATCTCGCGGGCCTTCTCGATGCTCACGCCGTCGACGGCGTTGACCGGGACCTTCGCGAGGGCCTCGGGGGTCTTCTCCGCGACCTCCTCGATGTCCATGCCGCCCTGCACCGACGCCATGGCGAGGAAGGTGCGGTTGGTGCGGTCGAGGAGGTACGAGACGTAGTACTCCGCCTCGATCTCCGGGGACAGCTCGGCGATCATCACCTTGTGGACCGTGTGGCCCTTGATGTCCATCCCGAGGATGTCCGTCGCGCGGGCGACGGCCTCGTCCGGGGTGGCGGCCAGCTTCACGCCGCCGGCCTTGCCGCGGCCGCCGACCTTCACCTGCGCCTTGACGACCGACTTGCCGCCAAGACGCTCGGTGGCCTCGCGCGCCGCCTCAGGCGTGTCGATGACTTCACCGGCCAGCACCGGTACACCGTGCTTGGCGAAGAGGTCCCTCGCCTGGTACTCGAACAGGTCCACGCGCGTCCGTCCCTTTTCTGATGATCGCGGTTCGTTGTCTGCGTGGGCGTGCCGCGAAGGGCAACGTGACTGCACTGTCACAAGGGAGGCGTACACGGTGTCCGTGGACGCGGCATGTCCGTCTCGCAGGTTATCGCCGTGGGACGTAGGTCCCTAAATCGCAGGTCACAACGGAGCGGTGATACGGGTCACAGATCGTAGGGGCGAGGGGGCCGTCCGTAGGGGGCGGCGTGTGGGGGCGGGGGCCGTGGACGACAGGTGGGACTTGGGATCCCGCCCCCTCACGACGCGCCGGAACGGAAGGTGAGGGTCGTTCCGAAACGGGTGTGATATGGGACTCAGTCACCCTGCGCGCACCCGTGCGGGTGTTCCTGGAGCTACGGATTCCGCACCTGGGGACGCGGGTCGGGAGCGGCGGGACGGGGTGCGGGGGCGGCGGCGCGGGAGGCGTCCGGCGACGGGTATCGGTGAGAGGGATCGGCGGCCGGTATCGGCGGCGGGACCGTCAGGCCGCGGGTATCGGCAGCGGGCGCTTCTCCAGCGCCGCCGCCATCACCTCCGGGAACAGGTCGGGGGTGCAGGCGAAGGCCGGCGCCCCGAGCGCGGCCAGCGCCGCCGCGTGGTCGCGGTCGTAGGCCGGGGCGCCCTCGTCGGAGAGCGCGAGCAGCGCCACGAACTGGACCCCGGACGCCTTCATCGCCGCCACCCGCTTCAGCATCTCGTCGCGGATTCCCCCCTCGTACAGGTCGCTGATGAGGACGACGACCGTGTCGGCGGGCCGGGTGATCTTCGACTGGCAGTGGGCGAGCGCCCGGTTGATGTCCGTACCGCCGCCCAGCTGGGTGCCGAAGAGGACGTCGACCGGGTCGTCGAGCCGGTCGGTCAGATCGACGACGGCCGTGTCGAAGACGACCAGCCGGGTGGCGATCGACCGCATCGACGCGAGCACCGCGCCGAAGACGGAGGCGTACACGACGGAGGCGGCCATCGAGCCCGACTGGTCGATGCAGAGCACGACCTCCTTGCGGACCGCCTGGGAGGCGCGCCCGTGGCCGATCAGCCGCTCGGGGACGATCGTGCGGTGCTCGGGCAGGTAGTTCTTGAGGTTGGCGCGGATCGTACGGTCCCAGTCGATGTCCCGGTGGCGGGGCCTGCTGATCCGGGCGGAGCGGTCGAGGGCGCCGGTCAGGGTCGCGCGGGTGCGGGTGGCGAGGCGCTTCTCCAGCTCGTCGACGACCTTGCGCACGACCGTCCGCGCGGTCTCCCTGGTCGTCTCGGGCATGGCCTTGTGGAGGGAGAGCAGGGTGCCGACGAGGTGCACGTCCGCCTCGACGGCCTCCAGCATCTCCGGCTCCAGGAGGAGCGCGGCGAGGCCGAGGCGGTCGATCGCGTCGCGCTGCATGACCTGGACGACGGAGCTGGGGAAGTACGTACGGATGTCGCCGAGCCAGCGGGCGACGGAGGGCGCCGAGGCACCGAGCCCCGCCGAACGGTCCCGCCCGGTGCGGTCCCCGCCCTGGCCCTGGCGGCCGTAGAGCGCGGTGAGGGCCCCGTCCATGGCGGCGTCGGTGCCGGCGAGGGCGCGGCCGGTGCCGTCGGCCTCCCCGCCTCCGAGGACGAGCCGCCAGCGCCGCAGCCGCTCGTCACCGACCGCCGGAGGGGTGACGGCGGGGGTGGCGGTCGCCGTGCCGGTGGCGGCGGGGCCGGTGGTGGCGGTCGGGTCCGTGGTCATACGGGGGCCTCCTTGCCGGAAACGAGGTGCGAGCCGGGTACGGGGTCCGGGTCGAGTACGGGGTCCGGGCCGAGGACGAGGTGGAGGAGCGGCAGGACGGCGTCGGCCCGCTCCCGGTCGAGCGTCGGGGCGAAGCCCGGTGTGCCCGGCGTGGCGTGCCCGGCGCCGCCGGTGCCCGGCCCGCGGGCGACCAGCTCGCCGAGGGTGCGGCGTACCCCCGGCTCGTACCCGGAGAAGGTCCGACGGAGCAGCGGCAGGACATCGGTGAACGCCTCGACGGGAACGCCCGTGAGCCAGCCGTCGACCAGACCGAGGAGCCGCTCGTCGTGGACGAGGAGCAGTCCCCCGCCGGACGCGCCGCCGACGAAGCCGTCGATCCAGGCGGCGGCGTCGGGCGGCGGGGTGCCGGGCGACAGGGCCCGGCTCATCAGCAGGGCCGCCTCGTCCTCGGCGAGCCGCCCCTCGTCCAGGAGGAGCCGGGCGGCCCGCCCCCGCAGGACGCCCGGTATCCGGTCGCGGTCCGCGAGGCGCCTCAGGACGCCCGCCCAGCGCTCGGTCAGCCGGTCCGCGCCGGGCAGCAGGCCGAGGGACCGGTGCACCTCGTCGATCCGCTCGCGCATGGCACCGGCCGCGTCGGCGTCGAGTCCCGCGCAGGCGGGCGGCAGGCCGACGCAGATCCGCTCGGCGAGTCCGGCGGCGACCTCGGCCAGGGCCGCCGTGTCGGTGCCCCGCACGTCGCCGTAGCGCAGGGAGCGGGCGAGGGCCGGGAGGGCCTGGGCGAGGTGGGCGACGTCGGTGTCGAGCGCGGCCCGGTCGGCGAGCGCCCGCATCACGACGGGCAGCGCGTCGGCGAGCCCGGCGAGCAGGCACTGCTCGGCGAGGGCGGTGATGTCGGCGAGGCCGGTCGCCGCCAGGGCCCGGGAGCGGGCCCTGGCGGTGGCGGCCGCCCCGACGGTGGTGCCCCAGACACCGGCCTCGGCGACCTGGACGTGCAGCTCGGGCTCCCACCGCAGCCGCCAGCCCTCCCGGAACGTGCCGGTGCCGGAGCGGCCGGCGGCCGGTGTGCCCCAGTCGACGCCGAGGAGCCGCAGCCGGTGCAGCAGACGGCTGCGCTCGCCGTCCGTCTCCTTGCGGAGGTCGAGGTCGAGCTCACGCTCGTGCGCCTCGGGCTTGAGGCGCAGGGTGCGCTGACGGCGGGCCAGGTCGCGCTGGAGGGGGACGGCGGGGGCGCCGTCCGGGACCTCGCCGAGGACGTCGCCGACGACGAGCCGGTCCCGGACGAGGTCGAGCGGGATGTCGGAGCCCTCGCAGAGGACCGCGCGGACGGCGTCGGTCGTCTCGTCGAGTCCGGGCAGCGGCCGGCCGCGCAGCGCGGCCAGGGTGTCGGCGAGCCTGACGGCCTCGATGACATGGGCGGAGGAGACGAGGTGGTCCTCGGCCCTGAGGAGTCCGGCGACCTTGGTCATCCAGCGCTCGACGGGCCGGTCGGGGGCGGCGAAGAGGTGGGCGTACCAGCCGGGCGCTTCGATGCCCGCGCCGTACCCCGAGCGGCGGGCGAGCCTGCGGTGGGTCCAGGGAACCCAGGTCATCTCGGTCTTCACCTTGGGCAGGCCCTTGAGGAGGGCCCGGTCGGCGGCGACGGTGGTCCGCCGGGTGAGGGCGGGGACGTGCCAGGCGCCGCAGACGACGGCGACGGCCTCGCCGAACTCCTTGCGGGCGGTACGGAGCTGGAGCCGCATGTACGCCTCGCGGACCAGGTCGCGGGGGTGGCCGCCGTGCCCGTACGCCTCGCGGAGCGCGCCCATGGCCTCGGCGAGCGCCTCGAACGGGGCGGTGGGGTCGGCGTCGCCGCGCAGTTCGACGACGTCCTCCCACCAGCGCTCGGCGTCCTCGTACCCGGCGGTTCCGGCGAGTTCGGCGACCGGGTCGATCCGCAGGCCGCTCCCGGAGACCTCTTCCTCCCCGTCGTCCCAGGTGGGGTCGGCGGCGGCAAGGGTGTGGGCGGCGGGCAGGTCGATGAAGCGGACGGCTGCGCCCCGGTCGAGGGCCCAGCGGATCGCGACCCACTCGGGCGAGAACTCGGCCATCGGCCAGAACGCGGCCCGGCCGGGGTCGTCCACGGCGTGGGCGAGCAGCGCGACCGGCGGGCGCATGGCGGGGTCCCCGGCGAGCGCCACGAGGGCGTCGGCCTCGGCGGGCCCCTCGACGAGCACCACGGCGGGCTTCTCCGCGTCCAGCGCGGCCCGCACCCCACGCGCCGACCCGGGCCCGTGATGCCGCACCCCGAGCACGAGCGGCCCACCGGCACCCCCGGACCCGCGAGCCCGCCCGGCGCCGGCGGCCGGGACGGACGTCCTGGCCTCCGGACCCGGACCGGAACCGCGCTCGCCCCCGGCGGCCGGGACGGACTCCGGCGTCCGCCCGCCTTCGACACCCCCGGACCCGCGCCCCCGGTCCGCCCCGGTGACCGCGGCAGCGGCCGTCATGCGCTCACCTCGCGGCAGGCGCGGTAGAAGTCCTTCCAGCCGTCTCTCTCCCTGACCACCGTCTCCAGGTACTCCTGCCAGACGACCCGGTCGGCCGCCGGGTCGCGGACGACCGCGCCGAGGATGCCCGCCGCGATGTCCGCGGGGCGCAGGACCCCGTCGCCGAAGTGGGCGGCGAGGGCGAGTCCGCCGGTCACGACGGAGATCGCCTCGGCGGTGGACAGCGTCCCCGAGGGCGACTTGACCCGGGTCCGCCCGTCCGTGGTGACCCCGTCCCGCAGCTCGCGGAAGACGGTGACGACCCGGCGGATCTCCTCCACCCCCTCCGGGACGGCCGGCAGCTCCAGGGAGCGCCCGAGCTGCTCGACGCGGCGGGCGACGATGTCGACCTCGGCCTCGGGGGTCGCGGGCAGCGGCAGGACGACCGTGTTGAAGCGGCGGCGCAGCGCGCTGGAGAGTTCGTTGACACCGCGGTCGCGGTCGTTGGCCGTGGCGATCAGGTTGAAGCCGGGGACGGCCTGGACCTCCTGGCCCAGTTCGGGGACGGGCAGGGTCTTCTCGGACAGGATCGTGATGAGCGTGTCCTGCACGTCGGCGGGGATCCGGGTGAGTTCTTCGACCCGGGCCGTCATGCCCTGGGACATGGCGCGCATGACGGGGCTGGGCACGAGCGCGTCGCGGCTGGGGCCGTGGGCGAGGAGCTGGGCGTAGTTCCAGCCGTACCGGATGGCCTCCTCGGGAGTGCCCGCGGTGCCCTGGACGAGGAGGGTGGAGTCGCCGCTGACGGCGGCGGCGAGGTGCTCGGAGACCCAGGTCTTGGCGGTGCCGGGCACGCCGAGCAGCAGCAGCGCCCGGTCGGTGGCGAGCGTGGTGACGGCGACCTCCACGATGCGGCGCGGCCCCACGTACTTGGGCGTGATCACCGTCCCGTCGGGGAGGGTGCCGCCGAGGAGATAGGTGGCGACGGCCCACGGCGAGAGGCGCCAGCGGGCGGGGCGCGGCCGGTCGTCGGCCGCGGCGAGCGCGGTGAGTTCGTCGGCGAAGGCGTGCTCGGCGTGCGGCCACAGGGCCTCTGCGGTGGCCTGCGGCCGCCCCGTTCCGGTGTCCGTCTCGACACCGGAACCGGGCTTCGCGATGGTTTCGGGCACGGGCATGGATCCCCCTCCAGATCGTTCGACCTGCTGTGTGATCCACCGTGCACCATGCCACTGACAATCGGATGTCACCGCTGGTCAGGGCCGGTTGGAGGGGTGAGGGGGCGTCAGCCCACGATGGGGGAGACGGCGACGCAGCCGCCGGCCATCGCCTGCTCGGCCTTGGCCTCCTTGATGACCTTGCCCTGGTAGACGATCTTGCAGGTGAGGTCGGCGGGGTCGAGCGAGATCGGCATGACGGCCGGCGGCATGATGCCCTTCAGCTTCACCGTCTTCTTCCACGGCGTCGCGGGCTTCTTCTCCGACTCGACCTTCGGCGCCATCGCGGTGCCGTCACCGGCGTGGTAGTCGATGGACTCGACGGCCTTGCCGGTGACCTCGTAGGTGACCTCGTAGGACTCGTTCACGGACTTGTCGACCTGGTCGGCGGCCTTCTCCGCGGCCTCCGAGCAGGCGCCGAGGCCGAGGGCGAGACCGGTGACGGCGAGGGCCGAGACGGCGGTGCGGACGGTGCGCTTCATGGGGGTCCCCCTGGACGCGTGGTGTGAATGGTCGGTCCGCGCAGGCAACCTTAAAGAGATGGCAAAGTCAAATCTTCCCCGAGCCCTCCCCCACCGGCCAACTCCCAGGCCAGGGGCGTTGTCAGTGCCGCCCCCTACCGTCGGGGACATGAATGCCATGGGGGTGCGCTGGACGGCCGAGCAGGTGCTTGCACTGGCTCCTGACGAGGCGTCGCGCAGAGCGGGAAGCAAGCTGGGCACGGCCGGACCGTGGTCCGGTACGGGGCGCGCGGAGGGCGCCGTCTGGGGCCTGTGCAAGGGCAGCGGACGCACGCCGTACCGGACGGTCGTCGACACCACCGGGCCCGCCTACCACTGCGGTTGCCCGAGCCGGAAGTTCCCCTGCAAGCACGCGCTCGGCCTGCTGCTCCTCCAGGCCTCGGACACGACGGCGGCCGAGGAGGCCACCGCGCCCGACTGGGCCGCGACATGGCTCGAAGGCCGTCGCGGGCGCGCCGCGAGCGCGGCGGCCCGCCGGGCCGAGGGCGATGCCGGAGCCCCCGCGGACCCGGAGGCGGCGCGCCGCAGGTCCGAGCGCAGGGCCGCCCGGATCACCTCGGGAGCACAGGAGTTGGAGCGGCGGCTCGCCGATCTGCTGCGCGGGGGCCTGGCGGCGGCGGAGCGCTCGGGGTACGGACAGTGGGACGAGACGGCGGCCCGCATGGTGGACGCCCAGGCGCCGGGCCTCGCGGGCCGGGTGCGGGAGTTGGGGGCGATACCGGGCTCGGGCCCTGGCTGGCCGGTGCGGCTCCTCGAGGAGTGCGCGCTGACCCATCTCCTCGACCGCGCCTGGCTGGGCGCCGACCGGCTGCCCGCGCCGTTCGCGACGACGGTGCGGACCCGGGTCGGGCTGGCCGCCCCGGCCGAGGGCGCCGCGGTGCGCGACCGGTGGCACGTCCTCGCGCAGTACGACGCGGGCGACGCCCGGCTGACCACCCGGCGCATCTGGCTGCACGGCACGACGAGCGGGCGCACCGTACTCCTGCTGTCCTACGGAGCCGCCGGCCGCCCGCCCCGGCTCGCGCTCCCGGTGGGCGCGGTGCTCGACGGCGAGCTGACCCCGTACGCGGGCTCCGGCCAGCTGCGGGCCGAGCCGGGCGAGCACTTCGTGCCGGTCGCCTCGTCCGCCGTGCCACCGCCGGGCGGACCCGTGGGCGCGGCGCTCGACGCGTACGGCCGGGCGCTGCGGGAGGACCCGTGGCTGGACTCCTGGCCCGTGACGCTGAGCGGGGTGGTCCCCACGCGCGCGGAGTACGGCTGGCAGCTCGCCGACGCGGACGGCCGGGAGGCCCTGCCCCTGACGCCCACCGCCCAGTCCCGGTCGGGCCTCTGGCGCCTCGTCGCCCTGTCGGGGGGCGGGCCGCTGACGGTCTTCGGCGAGTGCGGGCACCGCGGCTTCGCACCGCTGGCCGCCTGGGCCCCGGAGACCCCGGACGAGACGGTCCCTCTCGTATGACCCCTCGTACGGCTCCCGGGGCTCCCGCGACCCGCTCGCCTCAGACGACCTGCTCGACCCAGGCAATCCGCCCGCCTCTGACAACCCACTCGACCCAGGCAATCCGCCCGCCTCAGGCAATCCGTCCGCCTCAGGCGACCCGTCCGCCTCGGGCGACCCACTCGACCCCCTCGACTCCCCTGAGCGACGACCACCGCCCGCCGACCGACCGGAGGACCTCGATGGAGACGACCCCGATGGAGACGGACACGACGACCCCCGACGGCACGCTTCTCACCGCCACCGCCGAGGCGGGCGCGGACGCCGACCGCGGCGCGGACGGCAGCCGCGACGCGAACGACAGCCGTGGGCCGGACGACGACCAGGGCGCGAACGGCAGCCGTGGCACGGACGACGACCAGGGCGCGAACGGCAGCCGTGGGCCGGACGACGACCAGGGCGCGGACGACGCCCGTGGCTCGGACAACGGCCGCCCCACCCAGCCCGGCCCCCCAGCCGAGGACGCCCTCTGGGAGGAGCTCGTCACCTCCGCGCTGCTCGGCACGGACCGGCGCACTCCCGCCGGAGTGGCCGGGCTCGCCGGAGTGTCCGGCGGCGAGCTGCCGGGGGCCCTGCTCGACGCCGCCGCGCTGCACACCGTACGGCGCAGGGCGGGCCTGCGCCCCGGGTCCGCCGCGCCGCCGCCGCAGCCGTCGCCCGAGGACCCGCGCGGGACGCTGCCCGAGGCGGCGAGGCGGCGGCTCGACCAGTTGCTCGCCGGCCGGGCCGCGGCCTCCCCGGCCGGACGGCGCGGGGCCGCTCCCGACCTCGCCGAGCTGCTCCCCCAGTGGCTGACACTCGCCAACCGGCACGGATACAAGGCACCGGCCGCCTCCCTGCCCGCTCTCCTCGACGCGGCCCGCGCCCGCACCGATCTGCGCCCCCAGGCCCTCCGGCTGGCCGGGCCCCGCGGTCTGTGGCTGGCCCGGCTCAACCCCGAGTGGCGGTTCGCGCTGCGGGGTGCGGGTGCGGGCGGCGCGCTCCCGGACCCCCGCGACCCGGAGGGCGTACGCACCCTGTGGGACGAGGGCCTGTTCGCCGAGCGGGTCGCCCTGCTCGCCGCCGTACGCGCCGAGGACCCGGCCGCCGGGCTCGCCCTGCTCGCGTCCACCTGGCCCGCCGAGCGGGCGGAGGACCGGCTGATGTTCCTGGACTCGCTGCGGGGCGGACTCTCCGACGCGGACGAGGAATTCCTCGAAGCGGCCCTGGGCGACCGCAGCCGCAACGTCCGGGCCACCGCGGCCGAGCTGCTGTCGGCCCTGCCGGCCTCGGCCCTCGCCGGCCGGATGGCCGGCCGTGCCGTCTCGTGCGTCGGTCTCGACCGGACCGCCGAGACGCCGACGGTCACCGTCGAGGCCCCGCACGAATGCGATACGGCCATGGAGCGGGACGGCCTGGTGGCGACGCCCCCGGCGGGGCGCGGCGAGCGCTCCTGGTGGCTGGGCCAGCTCGTCGAGGCGGCCCCGCTGTCCTGCTGGCCGCCCCGGTTCGGGGGGCGCGGCCCGGAGGAGATCGTGGCGCTGCCGGTCGGTGACGACTGGCAGGCCGAACTGCACGCGGCCTGGTGCAGGGCGGCCGTACGGCAGCGGGACGCGGCCTGGTCGCGCGCGCTGCTCGGTGCGCCGTCGGCCCCGCCCGCGACGGGCCCCGGCACGTCGTCGCTCGCGGAGCGGGCCCAGCTCCTGTCGACGCTGCCCCCGGAGGAACGGGCGTGCTGGGTCGCCTCGTTCGTCGCCGCGCACGGTCTGTCGGAGGCGTTCCAGCTGCTCGGCGTGTGTGAGGTGCCGTGGGCGGAGCCGCTCGGCGGCGCGGTGGTCGACGCGCTCGACATCGCGCGGGACGCGGGCAGTTACCCGTGGAGCTTCAGCGGGGTGATGGGTCTCGCCGAGCGCTGCCTCGCCCCGGAGGCGGCCCGGCAGCTGGAGTCCCTGACGGCCCGGCCGGACGAGGCGGAGGACGTCTCCCCGGGCGCGGGCGGCTACTGGTCCGAGGCGTTCCAGCGGCTGGTCTCGACGCTCCGGCTGCGCGCGGCGATGGGAGCCGAGCTCGCGGGACCGGCACCGGACCCGGGCGCTCCGGGCACCCCGTAGACCCGGGCCGGACACGCGGAAGGCCCTCCCCCGAGGGGGGAGGGCCCCGAAAACGGTTACCGAAGCGGCGCGCCGGCTCCCCGAAGGGTTACGCGGCCACGCGGACGTTCGCGTTCACCCAGTCGACGATGGACGCGGTCGTGGCGCCGGGCGTGAAGATCTCCGCCACGCCCTTCTCCTTGAGCGGCGCGATGTCCGCCTCCGGGATGATGCCGCCGCCGAAGACCTTGATGTCCTCCGCGTCACGGTCCTTGAGGAGCTCCAGGACCTTGGCGAACAGCGTGTTGTGCGCGCCCGAGAGGATCGAGAGGCCGATCGCGTCGGCGTCCTCCTGGATCGCGGTGTCGACGATCTGCTCCGGCGTCTGGTGGAGGCCGGTGTAGATGACCTCCATACCGGCGTCGCGGAGTGCCCGCGCGATCACCTTGGCCCCGCGATCGTGGCCGTCGAGACCCGGCTTGGCCACCACCACGCGGATCGGACCGGTCACACCCATCACTGCCTCCACATGCGACCCCCGCGCCTGATTGCCGGGGAGGTGAACGAACGTTATCGCCAGCATCCCGCAACCGGCCGTTTCGCGGTGGCGACCGAGGGGGAAATCACACGTGGGACATGTTCGCTCTGCGCATCACCCCGCTTTCGGGCCCTCCTCCTGGGCCCACCAGCCGCAAGCGGGGCGAGGCGCGAAGGGAGCCGCGACGAGGTCGCCGTGCCTCCGTGCCGCCGTCCGTGCGGCGCGGGGGCACGGCGTACCGGCGTACCGTTCGGCCCCGCGTACCGTTCGGGAGGCCGGCCATGGAGTTCACCAAGGTCACCACCCTGATGAAGGCCGCCGCCCTCGAGCTCGCGATCCTCACCGGACATCTCGTCCTCTACCCCTCCGGGATCGTGGCCGAGCGCCTCTCCCCCACCGTTCCCCCGGCTTCGATCACCCCGGGCCGGCGCCCGGTGATCCTGCTGCACGGATTCGTCGACAACCGTTCGGTCTTCGTCCTCCTACGCCGTTCCCTCCTCCGTAACGGCCGCGACCATGTCGAGTCGCTCAACTACTCGCCGCTCACCTGCGACCTGCGGGCCGCCGCGGAGCTGCTCGGCCGCCGGGTGGAGGAGATCCGCGCCCGTACGGGACACGCCGAGGTCGACATCGTCGGACACAGTCTGGGCGGGCTCATCGCCCGTTATTACGTACAGCGTCTGGGCGGTGACGCCCGGGTGCGCACCCTGGTCATGCTGGGAACCCCGCATTCCGGCACCACGGTGGCCCCGCTCGCCGACGCGCATCCGCTGGTGCGGCAGATGCGGCCGGGTTCCGAGGTGCTGCGGGAGCTGGCGGGTCCGGCGCCGGGCTGCCGGACCCGTTTCGTGAGTTTCTGGAGCGATCTCGACCAGGTGATGGTGCCGGTGGAGACGGCCC
The DNA here is from genome assembly GCF_036634195.1 of Streptomyces sp. P9-A4. Lineage (NCBI taxonomy): Bacteria > Bacillati > Actinomycetota > Actinomycetes > Kitasatosporales > Streptomycetaceae > Streptomyces > Streptomyces sp. P9-A4. Next base: position 4,604,713 of record NZ_JAZIFY010000001.1, on the reverse strand, counting down.
GTCTCGACCATCCCGATCTGCTCGCGCACAACGTCCGGGTCAGCGGGATCGGCCATCTCGCGCTGCCCGCGCATCCGACGGTGGCCGCCGGGGTCCGGGAGGCCCTCGACGCGGACGGCGGGACGGAGGCCGTGGGGACGCGGGAAGCGGAGCCGGGCGCCGGCGCCGTCGCCTGACACGCGGAGACCGTTCTTCGAACGTTCCTCGAACACAAGGCCAAAGCTCGCTCCGTGAGCTGGCGAAACACGGCCGATTGCCCGTTTCCTACGGCTGCGAACCCTTCCGAAGATTGTCGGCTGCGCATACCGCCGGGTACAGTCGCGCCACTGCTTACCCCCGGGACACCCCTCGTCGGGCCCGCCCCGGACTGGTCCTGCTGCCGAGGCGAGAGAGACGTTGGTGAACGACCAGCACCCCCACGCCGGGTACGCCGGAGACGGCGCCCACACCACCAGCGGTTACGGAGTCGACCCGCTCCACGGCTCCTGTCCCGACGGCACCGCCGACCACAGCGGCCAGTGGGACCTCGGCCAGTACGACGCCACCGGCACGTACGGCACGACGGGGCAGTACGACACCACCACGGGTCAGTACGACACCACGCGGTACGACCCCGCCCAGTACGCCACCGCGCAGTACGGGCAGCACGACACGACCGGCCAGTGGGACACCACGGGCCAGTGGAACACCACCGGCGCCTACGACACCACGGGCTCGTACGACACGACCGGCTCGTACAACACCACGGGCACCTACGGGACGATGACCGGCCAGTACGCCGCCGCCCCGCAGTACGACTCCGCCGCCTCGTACGACACCACCGGCCAGTGGGACGCGTCCGCCTGGACCGAGGCCCAGCACACCGGTCAGTACGAGACCGTCCACTCCGGCGCCTACGCGGCCCAGGGCACATACGGCTACGAGGCCTACGACGCCACCGGCCAGTGGGCCGCCCCCGCCTTCGCCGCCGACACCGGCGCCTACGACGCGACCGCGTGGAACCAGGCGGCCCCGGAGGCCGAGCCGGTCGTCCCGCAGCAGTACAGCCCGCAGCCCGAGCACACCGCGGAGTTCGCCTTCGCCTACGAGCCCGAGGCGGAGACGGCCGCGGCCGAGGTCCACCCGGACCTCGACGAGGAGTCCGGCTTCGACGCCGACCACGCCACCGCCGAAGCCGACTTCGAGGCCGACACCGACACCGAGGCCGCCGCGGACCCGGACGACCGGCCCGCCGCCGAGGTCCGTACCGACGCCCCCCTCGGCGGGCGCCCCGTGCGCCGCCCCTCCGGCGGCAGCCGCGGCCGTCGCCGTACCCCCGCCAAGCGTTCCGCGCTGCTGACCGTCGCCGTTCCCTCCGCCTGCGTCATGGGGGTCGCCGGCATCGCCGCCGCGTCCGTCGGCGGCATCACCGGCCCCGGCACCGACAGCGGCCAGAAGGACACCACCGCGCTCGCCGCCGCCGACCCGGCCTCGGTCAAGCAGGTCGCCGCCAACAACGCGCTCGACACCCAGCTCGCCGCCCTCAGCGCCGACGCCCGCGACTTCGGCGACCGCGCCAGCCGCACCCAGGAGCGCATCGACCTCCGGCAGCGCCAGGCGGCCGACAAGAAGAAGCGCGAGGAGGAGGCGGCCCGCAAGGAGGCGCTGCGTCCCAAGTACGTGCTGCCGGTTGAGCTCCACCGGCTCAGCGCGCGCTTCGGCCAGGCGGGCGTCAACTGGATGTCCGTGCACACCGGCATCGACTTCCCCGTCTTCACCGGCACGCCCGTGATGGCCGCGACGGACGGCACCGTCCGCACCCAGCTGAACAGCGCCTACGGCAACATGGTGATCGTGACCGCCCCGGACGGCACCGAGACCTGGTACTGCCACCTCAGCAGCGCCAAGATCCGCTCCGGCCATGTGAAGGCCGGCGACGTCATCGCGTACTCCGGCGACTCCGGCAACTCCACCGGCCCGCACCTCCACTTCGAGGTCCGGCCGGGCGGCGGCTCCGCGATCGACCCGCTGCCGTGGCTGCGCAGCCACGGCCTCGACCCGACCCGCTGACCCCACCTCGCCCGTACGCACAGGAGCGGGCCCCGGCCGAAAGCCGGGGCCCGCTCCTGTCGTTCGTCACGGTCCGGGGAGACCTCCCCCGCCCGCGTGGGCGGGGAGGCTTCCCCCCGCCGCTCGGACAGGGAGGCCTCCCCCGCCGCTACAGCTTCTCGACCGGCGCGTACCGCAGCAGCAGCCGCTTCGGCTTCTCGTCGCCGAAGTCGATCGTCGCCTGGGCGTCCGCGCCCACGCCGGTCACCGCCATGACCGTGCCGAGGCCGAACTGGTCGTGGGTGACCCGGTCGCCGACCTGGAGCGAGATCACCGGCTTCTCCCCGGCACGCCGGGTGGCGAACCCCGAGGGGCCCGAGCGCGAGCGCGCGGAGGAGAGCGAGGAGGTGATCCCCGAGGTCGGCCCGGCGGGCTTCGCCATCGGACCGGTCCGCTTCCACTCCAGGTACGCGGGCGGGATCTCCTCCAGGAACCGCGAGGCCGGGTTGTACGAGGGCTGGCCCCAGGCGCTGCGCATCGACGAGCGCGTGAGGTAGAGCCGCTCACGCGCGCGCGTGATGCCCACGTACGCGAGGCGCCGCTCCTCCTCCAGCTCCTTCGCCTGGCCGAGGGCGCGCATGTGCGGGAACACGCCGTCCTCCATTCCCGTCAGGAACACCACCGGGAATTCGAGGCCCTTGGCGGTGTGCAGCGTCATCAGCGTGATGACGCCCCGGCCCTCCTCGTCCTCGTCCGGGATCTGGTCGGAGTCCGCGACGAGCGCGACCTTCTCCAGGAACTCGGCGAGCGTCGCGGGCTCCTCGCCACGCTCCTGCTCGAACTCCAGCGCCACGGCCGCGAGTTCCTGGAGGTTCTCGATCCGGGTCTCGTCCTGCGGGTCCGTCGAGGCCTGGAGCTCGGCCAGATAGCCCGTCCGCTCCAGGACGGCCTCCAGGACGACGGCGGGGCCGGCGCCGGACTCGACGACGGTGCGCAGCTCGTCCATGAGCGCGTTGAACCGCTTCACGGCGTTCGCCGAGCGCGCGGCCATGCCGTACGCCTCGTCGACCCGCTTGAGGGCCTGCGGGAAGGTGATCTTCTCGCGCAGCGACAGTGCGTCGATCATGGCCTCGGCGCGCTCGCCGATGCCCCGCTTGGGGACGTTGAGGATGCGGCGCAGCGGCACGTTGTCCTCGGGGTTGGCGAGGACGCGCAGGTACGCGAGGACGTCCCTGACCTCCTTGCGCTCGTAGAAGCGCACACCGCCGACGACCTTGTACGGCAGTCCGACGCGGATGAAGATCTCCTCGAAGACACGCGACTGGGCGTTGGTCCGGTAGAAGACGGCGACGTCCCCGGCCTTGGCCTCGCCCGCGTCCGTGAGCCGGTCGATCTCGTCGGCGACGAACTGCGCCTCGTCGTGCTCGGTGTCCGCGACGTAGCCGGTGATCTGCGCGCCCGCGCCCGCGTTGGTCCAGAGGTTCTTGGGGCGGCGGGACTCGTTGCGCTCGATGACGGCGTTGGCGGCGGAGAGGATCGTCTGCGTGGAGCGGTAGTTCTGCTCCAGGAGGATCGTCGTCGCGTCCGGGTAGTCCTCCTCGAACTGGAGGATGTTGCGGATGGTCGCGCCGCGGAAGGCGTAGATCGACTGGTCGGCGTCACCGACGACGCACAGCTCGGCCGGGCCGAGATCCTCGTAACCGGTGCCGACGAGCTCCCGCACCAGGGTGTACTGGGCGTGGTTGGTGTCCTGGTACTCGTCGACGAGCACGTGCCGGAAGCGCCGGCGGTAGTGCTCGGCGACGTCGGGGAACGCCTGGAGCAGATGGACCGTCGTCATGATGATGTCGTCGAAGTCCAGGGCGTTGGCCTCGCGCAGCCGCGCCTGGTACATCCGGTACGCCTCGGCGAGCGTCTTCTCGAAACCGTCGACGGCCTGGTCGGCGAAGGTCTCCTCGTCGATCAGCTCGTTCTTGAGGTTCGAGATCTTGGCGCTGAACGACTTCGGCGGGAACTTCTTCGGGTCGAGGTCCAGATCACGGCAGACCAGGGACATCAGCCGCTTGGAGTCGGCGGCGTCGTAGATCGAGAAGGAGGAGGTGAAGCCGAGCCTCTTCGACTCGCGGCGCAGGATGCGGACGCACGCGCTGTGGAAGGTCATCACCCACATCGCGTTGGCCCGCGGCCCGACGAGGTGCTCGACGCGCTCCTTCATCTCGCCGGCGGCCTTGTTGGTGAAGGTGATCGCGAGTATCTGGCCGGGGTGCACATGACGCGTGCCCAGGAGGTGGGCGATGCGGTGGGTGAGCACCCGGGTCTTCCCGGAGCCGGCGCCGGCCACGATGAGCAGCGGGGTGTCGGTGTGGACGACGGCGGCGCGCTGCTGTTCGTTCAGCCCGTCCAGGAGCGCGGCGGGGTCCACGACGGGCCGGTGGGCACCGTCGCGGTAGTACGCGTCCCGGGCGGGCGGGGGCACGTCGAAGTGCTCCCCGAAGAGGTCGTGCGGGACGTCCTCCACGGCCGGGGAGCCGTGCTCGTCGTCCTCGGAATGGGGCGGGGGCTCCTCCGAGGAGTGGTTCTGGAGGCCGGCCAGGAAGCTGTCGTCAAAGAGGCTGCTCATCGCCTCACGAGTCTAGGACGCCCCACCGACATCCGGGCCCGCCTTCGGGACCCGCGCTGTGGAAGCGCTCACACCCAGAGGGTCGCGATGAAGATGTTCGCCATGGTCAGACCGCCGACGGCGGCGAAGAGGCCCTTGTCGACCTTCTCCTCGTCCCGCTTGACGTAGACGAGGCCGAGGACGACCACGAGGATCAGCAGCTTGATCCCGACCTTGAGGTTGTTCACCGTCTGGTCGTCCGCCTGGTTGAGGCCGACGAGGGCGACACCCGTGACCAGCATGGTCAGCGCGCCGTGCAGCATCGGGGGGCTGAAGCGGGCCGTACCGGCGCCCATCGCCTTCATCTGGGTGAGGAAGCCGCCGAGGAGGGAGGCGATTCCGATGATGTGCAGGGCGACGAAGACATTGATGAGTACGTCCATGGGTCGGAGCCTAACGGGGCCCTAGCACCACCCTCCGGCCGGGTCCACCCACTCCCGCTTCTCGGTCGTGCGGTCATACGGAATGTCCCCGGACCCTCACTCCGGGCGAAAGAGTTCGGTCCTCGGCATATCAACTGGCGCCAATAGCGATCAACCCACCGTCCCGGCGTGACCTCAGGTTTAGCGTCCTGCACCAGGTGGCCGGCTCCCCACCACCGCCGGCGATCCGGCGGTTGTCGGTCACCCCCGCCGAAAAACCCGGCGGCGGGCCGTCTCCCCTGTGACGGCCCGCCGTCGGCCCCGGCGGGCCCTCCCCCCTCGAACCGAGGATGTGACCGCCCTCGTGGCAGCGCACCGAAAACCCAGGCAGTCCCCGTTCGGCCGCCCGGCCGTCCGCACCGCCGCCACCCTCGCCCTCGCCTCCGCGGCGACCACGACCCTCTTCGAGGGCTCCGGACACGCGGACCCCCGGCCCACCACCGCCCAGGTCAAGGCGAAGGTCGACCGGCTCTACGAGGAGGCCGAGGCCGCCACCGAGCGGTACAACGGTGCGAAGGAGAAGGCCGACGAGGCGCGCACCGCCTTCGACCGGCTGCGCGACGAGGCCGCCCGCAGGACCCAGCGCCTCAACACGGCACGCGACGGGCTCGGCGCCATGGCCGCCGCCCAGTACCGCACCGGAGGCCTCGACCCCGCCGTGCAGCTGGCCCTCACCTCGGACCCCGACGAGTACCTGGAGCGCGCCGCCCTCGCCGAGAAGGCCGGTGCCAGGCAGGCCGCCGCCGTCACCGCCGTACGGCGCGAACTCGGCGCGATCCGGCAGCTCCGCGGCGAGTCCGCGGGGCACCTCACCGCACTCCGCCGCAACGAAGCGGAGCTCCGCCGCCAGAAGGCGGCCGTCCTCGGCAAACTGGCCGAGGCCCGCACCCTGCTCGCCCGGCTGACCGCGGAGGAACGCGCCCGCTACGAGGCCGCCACCGCGGGCCGCGACAGCACCGCCACCTCCGCGGGGAACGGCACCTCCGGCGGTACGGCCACCACCGCCGGCTCCGGCCTCACGCGGGCCGACCGCTCCTCCGGCGGCGACCGAGGCCCCGTGACCGCCCCCGACGGCCGGGCCGCCCAGGCCGTCTCCTTCGCCCGCGCCCAGCTCGGCAAGCCGTACGTCTGGGGAGCGACCGGCCCCTCGGCATACGACTGCTCGGGCCTCACCCAGGCGGCCTGGCGCGCCGCGGGTGTCTCCCTGCCGCGCACCACGTACACCCAGATCAACGCCGGCCAACGCGTCTCCCGGTCCCAGCTCGCCCCCGGCGACCTGATCTTCTTCTACTCCGGCATCAGCCACGTCGGCCTCTACATCGGCGGCGGCCAGATGATCCACGCCCCCCGTCCGGGCGCTCCGGTCCGCATCGCGCCCATCGACGAGATGCCCTTCGCCGGAGCGACCCGGGTCGCATGACGCTCCCGCCCCGGTCCCGGACCGGGCGCCGGCCGACGTCAGTCGCAGTCGACGTCTGACCCCGGTCGACGGCCTGTCGGAGTCGAGGCCGGGTGGCGGGCTCAGACCAGGCGGCGGGCGGTGGCCCAGCGGGTCAGTTCGTGGCGGTTGGAGAGCTGGAGCTTCCGCAGCACCGCCGAGACATGCGACTCGACCGTCTTCACCGAGATGTAGAGCTGCTTGGCGATCTCCTTGTACGCGTACCCCCGGGCGATCAGCCGCAGCACCTCCCGCTCCCGCTGGGTGAGCCGGTCCATGTCCTCGTCCACCGGCGGCGCGTCCGTCGACGCGAAGGCGTCCAGGACGAAGCCGGCGAGCCGGGGCGAGAACACGGCGTCGCCCTCCTGGACCCGGAAGATCGAGTCGACCAGGTCGGTGCCGGTGATGGTCTTCGTGACATAGCCACGGGCACCGCCCCGGATCACCCCGATCACGTCCTCCGCCGCGTCCGACACCGACAGCGCCAGGAAGCGGACCGGGTCTTCCGCCGCCCCCATCAGGTTCGCGCAGCGGCGCAGCACCTCGACCCCGCCGCCGCCCGGCAGGTGCACGTCGAGCAGCACGACCTCGGGGCGGGTCGCCGTGATGACGGTGACCGCCTGGTCGACGTCGGCGGCCTCGCCGACCACCTCGACGCCGGTCACCTCGGTCCGGCCGATCTCCGCCTGCACGCCGGTGCGGAACATCCGGTGGTCGTCGACGAGCACCACCCGCACCCGGCGGCCCGTGCCCGCCGCCCCCGCATCGTCAGCTCCGGTCGCTGCCCCGGTCTCGTCGCTCATCCGTCCGCCCTCTCCATCTCAAGCTCCACTTCGGTGCCCCCGCCCGGCACGGACCGCAGCCGGGCCGAGCCGCCGTTGCGCTGCATTCGGCCGATGATCGATTCTCGTACGCCCATCCTGTCCTCGGGCACCGCGTCCAGGTCGAAACCCGGCCCCCGGTCCCGCACCGAGACGAAGACCGTGCGGCCCTCCACCTCGGCGAACACCTGAACGGCCCCGCCCTCGCCACCGTACTTGGCGGCGTTGACCATCGCCTCGCGCGCGGCCTGCATCTGCGCGACCAGTCCGTCGTCGAGCGGGCAGTCCCCCACGACGACGACCTCCAGCGGGACTCCGTGCTTGTCCTCGACCTCGGCGGCGGCTCTCTTCACCGCCTCGGCGACCGTCTCGGGCTCCTCGTCCTTGTCCTTGCCGGTGCCCTCGGGCTTGTAGAGCCAGTTCCGCAGCTCCCGCTCCTGGGCGCGGGCGAGGCGGCGCACCTCGGCCGCGTCCTCGGCGTTGCGCTGGATCAGGGTGAGGGTGTGCAGCACCGAGTCGTGGACGTGGGCCGCGACCTCGGCACGCTCCTGGGCCCGGATGCGCATGGTCCGCTCCTCGGTGAGGTCCTGGGACATCCGCACCAGCCAGGGGCCGGCGAGGAGGGCTATGCCCGTGAGGACCGCGACGCCGGCGGTGAGGGCCGTCCCGAGCTGGGCGACGGATCCCCGGACCACCACGAAGACGGCGAGGCCAGTGCCGACCAGGGCGACACCGACGAGCCCCCGCGCGAGATGGAAGGCCCGGCTGTGGCGCCCGCCCTCGGACCAGCTGGCCCGCCGGGCGTTGTCCGACTGGCGCCAGACCACCGCGAGACCGGCGCCGATGAGGATGACGGGCCAGACGTACCGCCCGGACTCGTTGTCGACGTTGATGTTCCCGATGAGGACCGCGCCGCCTATCGCGAGCGCTATGAGGGCGAAGACCTGCCCCCGGTCGGGCTTGCGCAGTCTGCGCCGGCCGTCCGGGGTGACCTCGAAGACGGGTCGCGGAGCCGCCCGGCCGCCCACGCCGAGCGGGACGACGATCCAGAAGGCCGCGTAGACCAGGAGACCGAGGCCGTCCATGAAGGAGAGGACCAGGAACGCCACCCGCACCCAGACGACCGGCAGACCCAGGTGCCCGGCGAGGCCGCGTGCGACACCGCCGAGCCACCGCCCGTCGGCGCTCCGGTAGAGCTTGCGCACGGGCGGTTCGTCGGTGTCGGTGACACGAGCGGCTGCGGACATGCACCGATCGTCACACGTTCGGCCCGCCCGGGACATCAGGGTCGGCCCTGAGATCGTCCCTGGTACCGCCTCGGGGAGAACGGCCCTCCGAATATCAGGGTCGGGCCAGGGTCGATCCCGGTGCCGCTGGACGTCACGGGCGGTCACCATGGAGGCATGACGAGTTCGATGCCTTCGCAGCACGAGGCCCCGCCGCCGGCGGAGGCCGATTCCGCCCCGCCCCTGCGGCGCTCGCGCGGCAGCAAGGTCGTGGGCGGTGTCTGCGGCGGTCTCGGCCGGTATTTCGACCTCGACCCGGTGATCTTCCGGGTCGCGCTCGGTGTGCTGGCGGTGCCGGGCGGGCTCGGACTGATTTTCTACGGCTTCGCCTGGCTCCTGATCCCGCTCGCGGGCGAGGAGGAGAACGAAGGTCGCAGACTGCTGACCGGCCGGGTCTCCGGGGCTTCGCTGGCCGCGCTGCTGATGGCGCTGGTGGGCTGCGGGATCTTCCTCTCGATGCTGCACAGCGGATCGATGCTGGGCTCCGCCCTCCTCTTGTCGTTCGTGGTGAGCGCGGCGGCGGTGTGGTCACGGCACCGGCAGGCCGGCGGCGCGGTGGAGCCCGAGGGCCGGGTGGAGTCGGCCGCCGCCGCGCTCGCGGTCTCCGAGGCGCCGCCCGAGACGAAGGCCCCGCCGCTGGTCGAGTTCCCTTCCTGGTGGAAGGACCCGATAGTCAAGGACGGGTCGACGGGCAAGGTGGCCATCGGCTACCTCTGGGGACCGCACGGCGTCCTGGACGAGGACGGCCGGGTGAACGGCGAGGTGCCGAAGCCCGGCAGCCAGTGGGGGCCCGCCCCCGCGGCTCCCGGGCGTCCGGAGCCGTCGGTGCGACGGAGTCCGCTGTCCATCGGTGGTCTCGTGTATCTGCTCGCCATGGTCGCGGCGGTCGTCGGCACCGCGATGACCTGGAAGACCGAGCCGCTCGGCACGAGTCTGCAGACCGGCCTGGCAGCCGCCCTCGCGGTGTTCGGCCTCGGCCTGGTCGTCAGCAGCTTCCTCGGCCGGACCGGGTTCGGCACGATCTTCCACACCGTGATCACGGCGGGCCTGCTCGCCCTGGCCACGGCGCTGCCGGCCGAGATCGGCACGGACTGGGTGCGTGACACCTGGAGCCCGACGACGGTCACCGCCGTGCAGCCCCACTACGCGGTCGGCACCGGCGTCGGCACGCTCGATCTGTCGAGGCTCCCGCTCCCTGCGGGAACGACCGTCTCGGCCTCGGCCGGGGTGGGCGCGGGGCAGCTGAAGGTGATCGTCCCGAAGGACGCGGTCGTGAAGCTGCACGCCGAGGTGGGACTCGGGGATCTGCAGCTGCCCGGCGAGCCCCCCAACGACATCGACATCGCGCCCCGCCGCGATGTGACCCGCACGATCCAACCGCCTGTCGGGACCACTCCGGCGGGCACCCTGGACCTCTCGCTTGAGGTCGGCATCGGACAGGTGGAGGTCACCCGTGCTGCTTCATGAGTTTCGCCCCGGCCGGCTGCTCATCGGCCTCACCGCCCTCGCGCTGGCCGCCCTCTACGCCGGGGACGCCGCCGGGGCCTGGACAACCCCGTGGTACACGGTGTTCCCCGCGCTGGGCGGCGGCCTGGGAGTGGCCGGCCTCGCGACCTGGGTGGCCTATCGAATACGGCGTCGTACGGCCAGGAGCCGGTCCAGCGACAGCACCGAAGCCCCGGCGAGCAGCAGCGGGAGCCAGGACATCAGATAGGCGAGGTCGTTGCCGAGGTAGTACGGGTTCACCTGCCAGCTCACGGTCAGCCAGAGGCTCAGCGAGATCAGTACGCCGCCGAGCGCCGCCACGCGGGCGAAGAGACCCAGCAGGGTCCCGATCCCGACGGCGAGCTCTCCGAAGGCGATGGCGTAGCCGAATCCGGTGGGGTTCTTGAGGGCGAGGTCGACGAGGGCGGGGAGGGCCGAGGAGTCCCGGACGCCCCGCATCATCTCGCCGATGGAGCCGCTGCCGGAGTCCGCGAAGAAGGCTGGGTCGGTGAGCTTGTCGAGCCCGGCGTAGACGAAGGTGATCCCGAGGAAGAGCCGGAGAGGGAGGAGTGAGTACCGGGAGGCGACCGCCTTCCACCCGTCGATCCCGCCGAGCCCACCGAACCCACCGGCACGGGTCGCGCCACCGGATTCACCCGAGCTGACGGGGTCGCCGCCTCCGCTGCCTCCGCCGCTGCCGAACCCGTCCGGGTCGTACTCCCGGCCCGCCCGGCCCGCCTGTCCCGTCATCGTCGGTCACCTTTCCGCACCCCCTACGACTGTTCGCGGATCGATTCTCCCCGCACAGCCGCTCAGGGGATACCGAGGGACGGGACGATCGCCCCTCGCCGTCGCTCCGAACCCGACGCCACTTCGGTGCCGACGTCGGCCCACCCCTCAGCCCACCCGTCAGTCCATGACCTCGATCACGACCCGGTTGGTCTCCAGGCCCGCCGCCGTCACGACCGAGACCTCCACGCGGCCAGGCTCCACGTCCGCCGGGAGGGGGACGGTCAGGGACGCGTCGGTGGGGTTGGCGAATCCGCCCGGGACCGGGACGAGCGGCACATGGGCGTGGACGGGGCCGATGCGGACGACCAGGCGGGTCAGCGGTTCGGGGGCGCCCGCGCCGGGCGGGACGAAGCCGCAGCCGCGGATCTCGATGTCGTCGCCCGTGCGGATCGGGGCGTCGAGGTCGCCGGCCTCCCGGGACCGGACCACGGAGTGGATCGTGGGACGGACGCCCTCGGTGAGCTTGGCGGCGAGGTGCCACGCGGCCGAGACGCCGAGGAGCACGACCAGGGACCAGGGCACCTCGGGGAGCCGGGCGGGGGCCTGGGCGAGGCCGACGGCCGTGAGGGCGAGGACGGCGGCGGAGACGAGGAGGTACTGGACGTCGGCGAGGGCGGCCCGGCCGCTGTCGTCGCAGAGCAGGTCGGCGGCGCGGGGACGGTCGGCGCGCACCTTCTGGAGGCGGCCGGCCACGATCCCCGCGGAGACGACGAGGCGGGCGGTCACGGTGACGGCCGACACCAGGGCGAGGGCGGTGAGCAGGCCCGCGCCGCGGGCCAGGGCGAAGGCGGGTGCGCCCGGTGACAGGAAGACCAGGAGGAGGAGGGTGAAGCCGAGGAACAGGAGCCAGGCGGCGGCGACGGCGCGGGTGGTGGAGAGGCGGTTGTCCTCACCGACCAGGGGGGCGAGGAGACCGCCGCGGGCCCGGTGGGCGTGGGCGGCGGCGCTGAGGAGGAGGGCGAGGACCACGGCGGTGCAGAGGCCGGCCGTGCGGGCTCCGGTCCAGCCGGCCTGGATCGCGGTGAGGGCCTGGCCGAGGAGGAGGGCGAGGACGGCGCCCCAGACGGCGCCGAGGCCGCCGCGGCGGACCCGGTCGAGCCAGGCTCCTCCGGCCTCGCGGCCGTGCACGGCGACCGCGCGGGCGGACTGGGCGAGCTCGTCGGAGACCCATTGGCGGGCGGCGACCGGGGAGTGGGCGACGGCCGCGGGGACGCCGTGCCCGGCGGCGAGTTCGTCGCGCCGGGCGAGGAAGGCGGCGACGGCGCGCCGGTGGCCGGCCTGCCCGCAGTGGGCGCAGCCGGCGCAGGCCGTCGCGTGTTCGCCGTACTGTCTCGCCTCTTGAACCGCCACGGTGCCCACTTCCCGAGCTCACTTCACGACACGTGCCGGTGCGCCCCGAATGGTCAACCAGCCGTTGATTCCTCGGAATTGTGTCGCACCGGCGGCTCCCGCACGTGCCGCGTGCGCCCCGCCGGAGAGTGATTGACGCTCCATCTCATTGACGTACAGAAGGGTGAAGCGATGGTGTCACGACAGGAGTTCGGGCTCCGCTCGGCTGATCCTGCGCCAGAGCGGCTGGTAGTTGATCCAGGCGACGAGGTCGCTGCCGAGCTGTTCGCGGGTGGCGACGGCCTCGCGGTGGTCGATCAGGACGGGTTTGCCGGCCGCGCGGGCGGCCAGCTGGACCTGGGCGCAGCGTTCCATGGCGATGAACCACCAGGCGGCCGCGTCGACGGAGGTGCCGACGGTGAGGAGCCCGTGGTTGCGGAGGACGATCGCCTTGAAGGTGCCGAGGGCGACGGCGATGCGGCGTCCTTCCTCGGCGTCCACGGTGACGCCGGTGTAGGCGTCGTAGAGGGCGTGGTCCTGGTAGAAGGCGCAGGCCTCCTGGGTGATCGGGTCGAGGAGTTCGCCGAGCGCGGCGAGGGCCCGCCCGTGGAGGGAGTGGGTGTGGGCGACGGCGACGGTGTCGGGGCGGGCCCGGTGGACCTGGGCGTGGACGGTGAACGCGGCCTGGTTGACGTGCCGGCCGCCCCGGAGGACCTGGCCGTCGCCGTTGACGAGGATGAGCTCGCTCGCGGTCACCTCTTCGAACGGCGCCCCGAAGGGGTTCACCCAGTAGCAGTCGGGGTACTCGGGGTCGCGGGCGCTGATGTGGCCCGAGACGCCCTCCTCGTACCCGAAGCGTCCGAAGAGCCGGAGTGCGCCCGCGATCCGCTGTTTGCGGTGGGTGCGTTCCTCCTCGGCCGTCGCGTGGACGGGCGGCATGGCGAAGTGGAGCCGTTCGAGGGGGACGGGGTCGGGTATCACGCTCATGCGCCGGAAGGTAACGCCCGGCCGGTCAACTCACCAGAGCCCGGACGGGACCGAACGACGAAGCCGCCGCCCCCGGTCGTGCGGGGCGACGGCTTCGGCCGGCTCAGGGAGCGGGAGCGACTACTCCCACTCGATGGTGCCCGGCGGCTTGCTGGTGATGTCGAGGACGACGCGGTTGACGTCGGCGACCTCGTTGGTGATGCGGGTCGAGATCTTGGCCAGCACGTCGTACGGCAGGCGCGACCAGTCGGCCGTCATGGCGTCCTCGGAGGAGACCGGACGGAGGACGATCGGGTGGCCGTAGGTGCGGCCGTCGCCCTGGACGCCCACGGAGCGGACGTCGGCGAGCAGGACGACCGGGCACTGCCAGATCTCGCGGTCGAGGCCGGCCGCGGTGAGCTCCTCGCGGGCGATGGCGTCGGCCTCGCGCAGCAGGTCCAGGCGCTCCTTGGTGACCTCGCCGACGATGCGGATGCCGAGGCCGGGGCCGGGGAAGGGCTGGCGCTGGACGATCTCGTCGGGCAGGCCGAGCTCCTGGCCGACCATGCGGACCTCGTCCTTGAAGAGCTGCCGCAGCGGCTCGACGAGCTCGAACTCGATGTCGTCGGGGAGGCCGCCCACGTTGTGGTGGGACTTGATGTTGGCGGTGCCGGTGCCGCCGCCGGACTCGACGATGTCCGGGTAGAGGGTGCCCTGCACGAGGAACGCGACCTCGGGGCCGTCCTCCTGGAGGATCTCCAGCTGCGCCTGCTCGAAGACGCGGATGAACTCACGGCCGATGATCTTGCGCTTGGTCTCCGGGTCGGAGACGCCGGCGAGGGCGGTGAGGAAGCGCTCCTGGGCGTCGACGACCTTCAGGTTGACGCCGGTCGAGGCGACGAAGTCCTTCTCGACCTGCTCGGTCTCGCCCTTGCGCATCAGGCCGTGGTCGACGTAGACGCAGGTGAGCTGCGAGCCGATGGCCTTCTGGACGAGCGCGGCGGCCACGGCGGAGTCGACGCCGCCGGAGAGGCCGCAGACCGCGCGCTTGTCGCCGACCTGGGCGCGGATGGCCGCGACCTGCTCCTCGATCACGTTGCCCGTGGTCCAGCTGGGCTCGATGCCGGCGCCGCGGTAGAGGAAGTGCTCCAGGATCTGCTGGCCGTGCGTGGAGTGCAGCACCTCGGGGTGGTACTGGACGCCGTACAGCTTCTTCTCGTCGTTCTCGAAGGCGGCGACCGGCACGACGTCCGTGGACGCGGTGACGGAGAAGCCCTCGGGGGCGGCGGAGCAGGCGTCGCCGTGCGACATCCACACGGACTGCTCGACCGGGGTGCCCTCGAAGAGGGTGGAACCGGCCTTGGAGACGTGCAGCTCGGTGCGGCCGTACTCGCGGGCGCCGGTGTTGTCGACGGTGCCACCGAGGGTCGTCGCCATCAGCTGGAAGCCGTAGCACATGCCGAAGACGGGGACGCCCGCCTCGAAGAGGGCGCGGTCGAGGCGCGGGGCACCCTCCGCGTACACGGAGGACGGGCCGCCGGAGAGGATGATCGCCTTCGGGTTCTTGGCCAGCATCTCGGCCACCGGCATGGTGGACGGGACGATCTCGCTGTAGACCCGGGCCTCACGGACGCGGCGGGCGATGAGCTGGGCGTACTGGGCGCCGAAGTCGACAACGAGGACTACGTCCGGGTTGGTGACGTCGGGCGCGGCAGCGGGGGTCGCTGATGACACTTCGGCGGCCTTCCGGCGGTAGGAGGGTGGGTCCCCCGAAGGGGGGGTGCTATTTGTCGATTCTACCGGCGCGCCGGTGGCGCTTTTCGTCTCACCATCCGAACCCGGTTCGGTCCCGCTCCGGCGCGGGGTCCATACTGTCGGCATGCGCAAGCTCACGACCTACGTCTTTACCTATGGCAACCGGCCCACCGGCTGCCATGGTCGTGCTGCTTGAGCAACTGACAAGCGACTTCCCAGGCGCCCCGGGCTGACAGCCCGGGGCGTTCTGTCGTTCCGGGCCAGGTCGCCCCGGGGCATCCGACACGGTCCGGCACCGCCGGAACCGACCGACACCCCAGGAGCACGACCATGACGACGAACACCGCCACCCCCGAGAAGACCGGCGCCCGCACCGACGAGGCGGCGACGCTGATCGGGGGCGCCCGTGAGCGGATCGACGCGCTGGACGACCGGATCATCGGGCTGATCCAGGAGCGGATGGCCGTCTCGGCCGTCATCCAGGAGGCCCGGATCACCTCCGGCGGCCGCCGGGTGAACCTGGCGCGCGAGATGGAGGTCCTCGGCCACTACCGGGACGCCCTGGGCAAGCCGGGCACGGCCCTGGCGATGACGATGCTGGAGCTGTGCCGGGGGCAGATCTGACGGGATTCACACCGGGGACGCGCCTGACGCGAGTCGCGCCGGGGACGCCGCCGGGACGCACCGCGGGCGCGCCCGGGACGCCGCCGAGGACGCGCCGTGGACGCGCCTGGGTGGCTGCCCGCATCTGAGTTCGGGCCCGCTCTCACCCGTACGGCGCGTGACCGGCTCCGAGGCGGCTTCGTTGGTCCGGGTGTCCGTGCCAGCCAGGGGCGGGCCAGTAAGAAACCACGCGTGGCTTCGCTGGGGCGTGTGGCGTACCTCTGGTACGTCGTGGGACCTCGCACCAGCGCTTGTGACCGGACAGCAGGGGACAGCAGTCCGGTCGCCCAGAAGGAGCGGTCGATCCCGGGGACGCTCGGGGTCGGCCGCAACCGGCTCATCCGGTCGCGGCCCCCGCGACCGCCAGCAGCGCACGACCCCGAACCCCGTACCGAGTCGTCCCCCACCTGTCTCCCTCCCCACGCGGCGCAACCCCCCGGCGCCGCCCCGCTCGGCACCGCCGCTGCCCTGACACCGGTGCCGACCCCCAAGGGCCCCGTGCCGCGACCGGAATCGCGCCACGGGGCCCTTGCCCGTGCACCCGTACACCGCCGCCTCCGCACACCCCGCCCCGCACGTGACGCGCGTCACACAGAGATCCTGTGCAACCGCTACAACCATCCCCGTGGGTCGCGGGTCATCTATGCAGCAACACCAAAGCTGGTAAGGGCGCTGCACTCGGAGGGGGGTGCAGCGCCCTTTACCTTTTTCGTCCGTCCCGCGAGCCGGGTCACTCCGCCTTCGGCGGGACCGTCGGGATGCCGAGGAAGGGCAGCCGCAGGGCGCCGAAGGCCTCGGCCGGGACCACGGGGGACTTCGGTTCGACCGCCGAGAGCCGTACGTACGCCTCGCCCTGGCGCGGCCGGGTGTCCTCGTCGCCCTTGTTCGGCCAGAAGGACATCGCCCGCTCCGCCTGCGCCGTGATCGTCAGCGACGGGTTGACGCCGAGGTTGGCGGAGACGGCCGCGCCGTCGACGACGGAGATCCCGGGGTGCCCGAAGAGCCGGTGGTACGGGTCGATGACGCCGGACCCGGCGTCGGCTCCGATGGGGCAGCCGCCCAGGAAGTGGGCGGTGAGCGGGGTGCCCATCAGTTCGCCGACGTTGGAGCCGGGGAAGCCGTTGATCTCCTCGGCGAGGAGGGTGGCGGCCCGGGTGGCCTCCGGGATCTGGACCGGGTTGGGCGCGCCGTGTCCCTGGCGGGCCGTGAGCAGGCCCTTTCCGAGGCCGCCGGGCTTGCGGTAGGTCGTCAGGGAGTTGTCGAGGGACTGCATGACCAGGCCGATGATGGTCCGCTCCGACCAGTGCCGGTTGGAGAGCGAACGGGCGGCGAGCGTGGGGTGCCTGAGCAGGTTGAGGAACCAGTTGCGCACCCGGTGGGCCCCGTAGGGCACCTGGAGGACGGTCAGGCTGCCCATGGAGTTGGAGCCCCTGCCGTACCGCACCGGCTCGATGTGGGTGTTGGCGTCGGGGTGGACCGAGGAGGTGATGGCGACGCCCTTGGTGAAGTCGGCCCTGTCCTTGCCGTGCTTCTTCCGGTAGCGCCGGTCGGTGGTCTGGGCGCCGACCAGGCCCTCGGAGTTGGTGCGGGTGAGTTCGCCGAGGCGCTGCGAGATCCGGGGCAGCAGCCCGCTGTCCTTCATCCGGTGCAGCAGGGTCTGGGTGCCGTACGTACCGGCCGCGACGACCACCCGGCGGGCGGTGAAGGTGCGCCCCTTTCCCTTCCGCCGCTGGTCGGTGGGGAGGGTCTTCACGGCGAAGCCGCCGCGCGAGTCCTCGGTGACGGTGACGACCGTGGTCATGGGGTGGACGGTGGCGCCCGCCTTCTCGGCGAGGTGGAGGTAGTTCTCGTTGAGGGTGTTCTTGGCTCCGTGGCGGCAGCCGGTCATGCACTCGCCGCACTCGGTGCAGGCGCGCCGGGACGGGCCCGCGCCGCCGAAGTAGGGGTCGGCGACCTCGCCGCCGGGCTTCGCCTTCGCCTTGCCGTCGGCATCCGCGCCGTCTCCGAAGAAGACGCCGACCGGGGCCATGTGGAAGGTGTCGCCGATGCCCATCGCCTGGGCGGCGGCCTTGAGGTGGACGTCGGAGGGGGTGGTCGTCGGGTTGATCCGGACGCCGAGCATCCGCTGGGCCTGGTCGTAGTACGGCCGCAGCTCCTCCTGCCAGTCCGTGATGTCCTTCCACTGCGGGTCGTCGAAGAACGGCTTCGGCGGTACGTAGAGGGTGTTGGCGTAGTTGAGGGAGCCGCCGCCGACGCCGGCGCCCGCGAGCACCATGACGTTGCCGAGCAGGTGGATGCGCTGGATGCCGTAGAGACCGAGGGCGGGGGCCCACAGGAAGTTCTTCACGTCCCAGGAGTTCTTCGGCAGGGTCGCGCGGGTGAAGCGGCGGCCGGCCTCCAGGACACCGACCCGGTAGCCCTTCTCGGTGAGGCGGAGGGCGGTGACCGAACCGCCGAAGCCGGAGCCGACGACGAGGACGTCGTAGTCGTAGCCGTCCCCGGAGCCCTTGCCGTCGTCGTACGAGCCGTCCTCGGCCCGCTCCTGATTCTGGGTAGGGGGTAGCGCGGTCATGGCTCTCCTCGTACGGAAAAGGGCGAAAGGGGGCGGGGCGGAGCCCGGGTCAGCGCAGGCGCAGGGCCTTCATCGCCTTCAGGGACGCGCTCATGAACGCGGCGTACTTCTCGTCGTCCATCCCGAAGGAGGGCGCCAGCGGGATCAGCCGCTGCTGGGCGACGGTCTGGGCCTCGGTGTACTTGAGGATGCCCTCGGAGCCGTGGCGGCGGCCGAGCCCGGAGTCCTTCATGCCGCCCATCGGGGACTGCACGCTGCCGTAGGCGGGGGCGTATCCCTCGTTGATGTTGACGGTGCCGGTGCGCAGCCGGGCCGCGACGGAGTGGCCCCGGCGCGAGTCCTTCGTCCAGACGGAGGAGTTCAGGCCGTACGGGGTGCCGTTGGCGAGGGCGACGACCTCGTCCTCGTCGCGGAAGCGGTAGATCGAGACGACCGGGCCGAAGGTCTCCTCGTTGCAGACGGCCATCGGGGCCTCGACGCCGTCGAGGATGGTCGGCTCGAAGAAGAGCGGGCCGATGTCGGGGCGGGCGACGCCGCCCGCGACGAGCGTGGCGCCCTTGGCGACGGCCTCCTCGACGTGCTTCGTGACCGTCTCCAGCTGCCGCTCGCCGACCAGGGAGCCCATGTCCGCGCCGTACGCGAGGGAGTGGCCGAGCCGCATGGCCTTGGTGCGGGCGGCGAAGCGGTCGAGGAAGGCGTCGGCGATCGACTCGTGCACGTAGAGGCGCTCGATGGAGATGCAGAGCTGGCCGGCGGAGGAGAAGCAGGCGCGGACGGCTCCGGCGGCGGCCTTCTCGATGTCGGCGTCCTCAAGGACGAGCATCGCGTTCTTGCCGCCGAGCTCCAGGGTCACGCCGACGAGCCGGGCGGCGGCGCCCTGGGCGACCTCGCGGCCGGTGCGGGTGGAGCCGGTGAAGGACACGTAGTCCGCGTGCTTGACGACCTCGGGGCCGACGACCGGGCCCTCGCCGATGACGACCTGGAAGACCTCGGCGGGAAGCCCGGCCTCGATGAGCAGGTCACGGGCCCACAGCGCGGTGAGCGCGGTCTCGGTGTCGGGCTTCATGACGACGGCGTTGCCCGCGACGAAGGCGGGGAGCGCGTCGCCGACGGACAGCTCCAGGGGGTAGTTCCAGGGTGCGATCTGGCCGACGACACCGCGGGGCTGGCGCAGCTCGGTGACCTTGGTGAGGGTCGGTACGACGCCGGTGTGGCGCTTGGGGCGCAGGTACGAGGGGGCCTTGCGGCCGTAGTGGCGGGCGGCGACGGCCACCGCCTGCACCTCCTCGTGGGCGTGCAGGCGCGCCTTGCCCGTCTCCAGCTGGATGAGGTCGAGGACCTCGGACTGGCGCTGGAGGACGAGGTCGTGGAAGCGGAGGAGGATCGCGGCGCGGGCCTTGACCGGGGTGGCGGCCCAGGCCTCCTGGGCCGCACGCGCGCGCGTGAAGGCCTCGGCGACGTCCTCGGGGGTGGACTCGGGCAGGTCCGCCAGCTTCGCCCCGGTGAAGGGGGTGTGGTTGGCGGTGCGTCCGGAGCCGGCGACACCACGGGTGAGCCGGGCGACCACCTCGGGCGTCACGACGTCGGCGGCGGTACGCGCGCCGGCGGGCGCGGGCGCGACCGGATTGGTCGCCCCCGCGGGGGCGGCTCCGGCCTTCGCGGCGGGGGCGTCGGGAACCGAGGGGGCGGCGGGGGCCTGCGAGTCCGTCATACGGCCGAGCGTAGGCCGCCTTCCGCCCTTTGGGTACCCGTCGGTAACGCGTTTTCACCGGGTACTCACATTGCGCCAGCGATCACTGGCACATAAGGCCTGATCAGCGGCTTACGGCCACCGGAGGGCCTTCGCGGAGAAAATCCGGCGCCTCCGGCCGAGCCGGTCAGTCACCCGGCGCCCGCCAGTGCTGGAGGACGATGTCGAACTGCTCCCGGGTCTCCGCCCAGCTCGACTCCGGCGAGGACATGTACAGGGCGTACTCGGTGCCGTCGTCCGCGTAGTACATCAGGTCGATCGCGTGCCGGGGCCCCGGGAAGTCCTTCTTCTCCGTCCAGGTGAACTCCCACTGACAGGAACGGACCTGGTCGCGGTAGGTGACCTGGCCGAGCTTGATCCGGGTGTAGTCCATCCGCCGCTCCAGGACCCGTTCCAGGTCGAGGGCGTGCATGTACGGATTCTCGAAGTCGGGCTTCCGGTCGATGCTGATCCGGATGCGGCGGTTGCCGTTGTCCGGGGTGTAGTCGATCTGGTCGCCCTCGGTCTGGCGCTTCCAGCCGTCCGGTACGAGGAGGCTGAAGCCCTCCGGGTCGTCCACGCGGTGCCAGCCGACCGGGATGTCGGTGCCGGGGCCCTGCTTGGAGGGGGCGGGTCCGCCGGCCGTGGTCCGGCCGGCGTCGCCGCCGCCTCCGTCGCCGCCCACGTAGTTCATCGCGGCGAAGACGGCGCCGCCCGCGACGAGCCCGGCGAGCAGGGCGGCGAGAACGGCGGTCCGCCAGCGGCCCCGGCCGGAGGGGGCGGGGGCCAGGGTGGGCGGGGAGGTGAGGTGGGACCGCTGGTACGGGTGAGGGGGCTGGTGGGCCTGGGACGGCTGGTGGCCGTGAGGCGGCTGAGGCCATTGGGCCGTGCGGGCCGGGGTGGGCGGGCGGGAGGTGCCCGAGGGGCCCGTGGCATCCGCCGTGCCCGTACCCGTACCTGCGCGCGTACCCGTACCCGCTCCGGTGCCTTCGTGACCCCGGCCGCCTTCGACGTCGGCGTCGTCGCCCAGTTCGACCAGGCCGAGGACGGAGCCCCGTCCGTCCCCCGCCGACTCCAGCTCCTCCCTGGCCACGCGCTGGGTCGGCACGTACGCCTGCGCGGCCTCCGGCGCGCGCCCCTCCATCGCGTCGAGCAGCATCCGCCCGGCCTCGTCCGCCTGCGGTCGCTGGTCGGGGTCCTTGCGGAGCAGGGCCACGATGACGGAGGCCAGCGGGCCGGCCTTCTCCGGGTACGGCGGTTCCTCGGCCACCACGGCCTGCATGGTGCTGATGGGGGACGTGCGGCGGAACGGCGAGGTGCCCTCCACCGCCGTGTACAGGGTGGCGCCGAGGGACCAGAGGTCGGAGGCCGGGCCGGGATCGCCGCCCCTCACCCGCTCGGGCGCCAGATAGTCGATGGAACCGACAAGTTCACCCGTCCGAGTGATCGTCGCGTCCCCTTCGATCGCCGCGATCCCGAAGTCGGTGATCAGGACGCGGCCGTCGCGCGCCAGCAGGACGTTGCCCGGCTTGACGTCCCGGTGCAGCACCCCGGCCGCGTGCGCGGCACGCAGCGCGCCGAGGACGTGCAGCCCGATCCTGGCCGCCTCGTGGGGATCGATCGTGCCGGACTCCTTGGCGGCGTCGGCGAGCGAGGGCCCGTCGACGTACTGCATCACGATCCACGGCCGGTCGTCGTGCTCCAGGACATCATGGACGGTCACCACGCCCGGGTGCGTGATCCGCGCGGCGGCCCGCGCCTCCTTCTGCGTCCGGGCGTGCAGCACCAGCCGGTCGGCCTCGGCCACGAACCGGCCGGCCGTCAGCTCCTTCACCGCCACCACGCGGTGCAACACCTCGTCGTGCGCGCGCCAGACCTTGCCCATGCCGCCGCGCCCGATGGACTCGCCCAGCCGGTAGCGACCGGCGAGCAACAGCCCGGACCCTGTGCTTTGAGAATGTTCCACTTGCCCCCGCCCGTTCCTTCTGATGCCAGGTTACGGAGGGGGGTACGCGCGGCGGAACCTCGGGGCTGCCATAGGAACAGCACTGTGACCGGGGGCCGGTGGACGTTTCGGCGCCCCGCGTGCGTCACGCGCGGGTCGCGTGCGCCCCGGGCGTGCGTGAGACGTGAGTGAGACGTGAGTGAGGCGTGAGTGAGGCGTGAGTGAGGCGTGAGTGAGGCGTGCGTTCCGTGTGCCCGGTGTGCCCGTCGCGCGTACCCTCCGTGTGCGATCCGTGTACGACCCGGCCTGTTCAGCGTCCCGGCCGGAACCCCTTCGTGGCCTCGTCGAAGATCTCCGACACCTTGTCACGCTCGCTCTGCGGGCCGATGACCTGCACGACGTGATACCGACCGCCGTCGAGCAGCGCGAGGTTGCGGACGAACACCTGACGGCCCGTGCTGTCCAGCCACCAGTAACTCCCCGTGGCCGTCGCCGTGCTGCCGATGTCGACCCGGCGGGTCTTCTCCGCCCCCGACCAGCTCGATGTGCGCCACGGGTCCAGCTCGCGTTCCCTGGAGTTCTGGTACTCCAGCGGGTCCGAGCCGTTCTCCCGGACGGCGTCCCGGCCGGGCACGACGATCATCGTGAAGTCACCGCCGGTGTACCGCACTTGACCGGCGTCGTTGATGGCGCTGCGCCGCCACCCCTTCGGCACCCCGATGCGGAAGCCCTCCGGGTCCTGCCGCAGGGCGTATCCGGCGGCGGGCGCGGGCGCCGAAGGATCCGCGGGGGGCGGGGTGGTGCGCGGCGCGGTCGGCTTCGCCGAAGGACCGCCCGTGGGCGCGGTGGTGCCGTTGGAGCCGGGGCTCTGACCGGCGGTGGCCGGGGGCCGGCCCGCGGTGCTGGGCGCGGTCGGTCCCGCGGGCTTCTCCTTGTCACCGGGCATGAAGAGGACGGCGTACGCGACGGCCCCGCCGAGCAGGAGGAAGACCAGGATCAGGAGCGTACGGCCGAGGTTCCGGGGCGAGCCCGAGGCGCCGTCGGACCCGGCGGACGACGAGCGTCCGGTACGGGGGGCCCTGGGGGCGCGCTGCGGGATCTCCTCGTGGAACTCCTCGCGGTATTCGGGCTGTACATGCTCGGCGCGTCCGCGGCCGACCGGTTCGTGATCGACGCCCCGACCGTGGTCGGCCTCGTACGCGTGGGCGTCCTCGTGGTGGGCCGGAGGGCGCACGTCCTTGCCGCGCTTGTGGCGGTGGCGGCCCGCCCCCGCCGCCCCGCGCCGACGCCGCACCAGCTCGCCGCGCCGACGGACGATCGGCAGCCGTGCCTCGTCGAAGGGCGGCAGCGGTATGGCTCCGGCTCCCGTCTCCGGCTCGGGCGCCGAGCGCACCAGGGAACGCAGCCAGCCGCGCAGCTCCTCGAAGTCGGGCCGCTCGGTGGGGTCCTGACGCAGCAGCGACTCCACGACCGGGCGCAGCGGCCCGCACTCCTCCGCGAAGGCGGGCGGCTCGGCGCAGACCAGCTGGACCAGCTCGGCCGCGCTGTCCTCCGGGTACGGGGCGTGCCCCTGGACGGCCCGGTAGAGGAGCGCGCCGAGCGCCCACAGGTCGGTCGCGGGGCCGATCGGCGGGGCGAGCCGCCAGTTCTCGTGGACGGGACCGGCCTGTTCGGGCGCCCAGCGCTCCGTGACGGCGCCGACGACCGCGATCCGGGTCTGCCGGGCCCGCTCGGCGGCGAGCCGGGTGGTGGGACCGCGGTGTGCCTGCGCGGGGATCGCGACCGGCGCGTCCTCGCGGGCGCCGGCCGGGACCGGGAGCCGGGCGGGGTCCGGGGTCGCGGCCGTGTACCCGGCGGGCAGGGCCGGGCGGCCGGAACCGGGCAGCACGGGGCCCCTGCCGGGGCCCGAACCTCCCGCGCCTCCCGTACCCCCCGAACCGCCACCGGCGGAGATCGGTCCCGAGCCGTCCCGAGAGCTGTGCGGGCCGTCGCTCCAGCTGCCGGCCAGCATCAGGCGCGGCGGCCGGCCGGGCGGCGGACCACCGTCCCCGTGCGGCTCGTCGCCGTCGTCCTCGTCCTCGTCGTCGTCCGCCACCCGGGCCCACCACTGCGGCTCGGGTGCGCCGACCGCCTGGGCCGTCGGCGGCGGGGGCGGGGGCAGTTCGGGCGGGTCGGACGGCGCGGGCCGCTGGACGGGGAGCGCCCCGGTCTCGCCCAGCCGGGCGGCGGCACGGGCCCCGGCCCGGTACGCGGCGATGGCCCCGGCCCGCGCGGCCCGCACGTCGGCGGTGGGCGGCGCGGCGGCGGGCTGTGTCTCGGCGGGGGGAGCGGGGGTGGCCCGCCCGTAGGGGTCGACGCCGTACACGTCGGGGACGGTGCCGGGGGCGGGGTCCGGGTCGACCTCCACGTCCGCGTACGGGTCCGGGTCCGGGGTCCGCGCCTGCCCGTACGGGTCCGGGCCGACCACATCAGGGTCCGGGGCCGGTGCCGCCCCGTAGGGGACCTGCTCGTCGGTCTCCTCGTAGACCTCCACCTCGTACAGGTCGGAGGCGTAGACCTCGGAGCCGTACTCCTCGGATCCGTACTCCTGGCCACCCTGCCCGTCGGAGCCGTAGGCCTCGGCGCCGTACACCTGGACGCCCCGCCCGTCGGAGCCGTACCCCTCGGCCCCGTACCCCCCGAAGCCGTCCTCGTCCCCGTAGCCGTCCCGGTCCCCCGGGGCGTCCTCGTCCTCGTCGTCCTCCCCCGTCGGCGAGTCCCACCCCGGGGCGGGCGGCTCCGCGTCCGGGTCCGGCACCGGGGCGTATCCGCAGAGGGCCTCCTCGGCCGCGCCGACCGCGAGGCCCGTGAGGACCACCCGGCCGTCGTCGCAGACGAGTACGGTCCGGGCGGTGATGTTGCGGTGCACCCAGCCGTGGGCGTGGAGGGCACGCAGGGCGGTGAGGACGTCGGCGCCGATCTCGGCGGCCCGGTAGGGGTTGAGGGGCCGCTCGGCGAGGAGCGCCGCCAGCGGGCGGGCCTCGATGCGTTCGCTCACTATCCACAGCGAGCCGGCCTCCGCGAAGACGTCGAAGACCTGGTCGAGGAGGGGGTGGTCGGGGATCTGCGCGGCGGCCTGGGCCGCCTCTATCGCCCGGCGTACGACGGGCTCGGCAGGGCGGCGAGTGGCCCGCCCCGCACTGCCGTGCGAGCCTGCGGCACCGCCCTCGCCGTCGAGCACCTCGGCGTCGACGAACTCCGGCAGCGGCACCTGGCGGACCAGGACCTCCTGACCGCTGTAGGTGTCGAAGGCCCGTGTCTCGGCCAGGTCGTACACGTCCGCGTCCGCGTCCGCGTCCACCGGCGGCAGCGGCAGGCGGTAGCGGTCCGCCAGCACCCTTCCCGCGTAGTCGTCCACGACGCCTCCCCACGCGCGCACGCTGTCCCCCGTGGCCCCCCGGACCCCGCCGACCGCTCGGGGTCGTACGGGGTCACGCGAGTCGGTCACATTCGGTCCGGCACCGTGCAGTCAACGGCTCTGTTCGACTTCGTACGGTCCTCGAACTCTCACGATACGGCCCGGCGGTCAGTCCTTGGGGCTGAACGTAGCGAACGCCGTCTCCCGCAGCGTCCGGCACTCCGCGCCGTTCCACTCGTCCGCCTTGCAGCTGATCATGATGGAGTAGCCGCGCTTGGCGTCCACCTTGAAGCCGCGGTTGAGCACATGGACGGTCATGCCCTGCTGGGTCCGCTCGAACTCCCAGTCCGCGACGGTCGGGTAGCCCTTGTACGAGACGGTCCTGATGCCGAAGTGCTTGTAGTTCTTGCTGGTGGCGGCGACGCCGATCTTGCCCAGCTCCCAGGCGCTCGCCGCGTCGTCCTTCGGGCTGCCGTTGAAGTCGACCTGGATGCGCGGGAAGCCGCCGCTCTCGCTGAATATCCCGCCACCGCTGTAGCCCGGTATCGAGCGGACCCGGAAGGTCGAGGGCATCGCCATCGAGAAGTGGAAGCGGTCGCTGGTGACGAGGGTGTAGCCGGCGGGCAGTTGCGCGCCCGCGCCGCCGGGCTTCCCGGACGGCGTGACGCCGTTGCCGTTCGTCCCGTTGGCCCCGTTCGTGGCGCCGGTGGTGCCGTTCGCGCCCGTCGAACCGTTGGATCCGCTGTCCCCCGGCTGCACGCCGCCCTGCTGGCCGGGGCCGCCGGAGGTCTGTCCCTTGCCGCCGTCCGCTCCGGCGCCGCCGGAGCCGTCACCGCCGGCCGAGGCACCGGCCGAGGAGGTGGTGCCCCCGTCGCCCTTGCCCTGGTCGCCCTCGTCGCCACCGCCGAGAGAGACCGCGAGGATCGTCCCGAGCAGGGCGAGCACCACGACGGCGGCGATGATCACCAGCGTGCGGCGCGGCACGACATCGGTGAGCGGGGCGCGCGCCGGGGCCGGCCGGCCGGTGCCCCGCTGCTGCGCGGAGCCCGCGCCCGCGTGTGCGTTCCCGTGCGCCACCGGCGTGGATTCGGGCTTCACCGAGGCCGCCGCGTTGCGTACGGACTTCAGGGCGCCCCGCATCCGGTCGGCGGCGTCGGTCGTCCTGTCCTGGCCGGCCGCGGGTGCCGCCGGTCCCACCGGCGCCCCCGGAGTCCCCTCGGGGCGGGGCGGCAGCGGTACGACCCTGGTGACCTCGGGCGAGACCTGGGGCGCCGCCGCGGGAGCGTCGAGCACGGCGCGCAGCAGCACGCGCGCGCCGGCGTCGTCGAGCCGCTGGGCGGGATCCTTGGCGAGCAGGCCGTAGATGACCTTCTCCAGCTCGGGTCCCGCGTTCTTCGGCGGGTCGACCGGCTCGGTCATCACCGCCGTGAGGGTGGCGATGGCGGAACCCTTGTCGTACGGCGGGCTGCCCTCGACCGCCGCGTAGATCAGGCCGCCGAGCGACCACATGTCCGCGGCGGGGCCGGGCTTGTGGCCGCGGGCGCGCTCCGGGGAGATGTACGAGGGGGCGCCGACGAGCATGCCGGTGGAGGTGATCGAGGGGTCGCCCTCCACCTGGGCGATGCCGAAGTCGGTGAGGACGACCCGGCCGTCCTCGGCGATCAGCACGTTGGACGGCTTCACGTCGCGGTGCAGGATGCCCTCGCGGTGGGCCGAGCGCAGCACGTCGAGGATGGCGAGGCCGACCTCGGCGGCGCGCCGAGGCGTGAGGGTGCCGTCCTCGCGCACGGCGTCCGCGAGGGACTTGCCCTCGATGAGTTCCATGACGATCCACGGACGGTCGTCCTCGTCGACGACGTCGTACACGGTCACGGCGCCGTTGTTGCGGATCCGGGCGATGGCCTTGGCCTCGCGCAGGGTCCGGGTGATGAGGCGTCGCTTCTCGTCGTCGTCGATGCTGGTGGGGAAGCGGAGTTCCTTGACCGCGACGGTACGGCCGAGGGTCTCGTCGACCGCGCGCCACACCGTGCCCATGCCGCCGCGCCCGAGGACCGCGCCGAGGCGGTAGCGGCCCGCGAGCAGCCGGCCTTCGCCGGCCGCGGCCTTGCGCATCCGGTCTCCGCCGGTGCCGCGCGCGGAGGCCGCGCCCGGTGCCGACCGGCGGTCGCTCCCGCCGTCGCCGTCCCCGGCGCCGAACCCGGCCCGCCCGGTCGACGGCTCGGTCCCCCGCAGCCGCCCGGCCAGGGCGGCATCGTCGCCACCACCGCCGGCTCCGGTCCCGGTGCCGGATCCCGCCGGACCCGTCGCACCGTCAGACGGCACGTCCTGAGGGCCCTTAGCACCGTCAGACGGCACGTCCTGAGGGCCCTTAGCGCCCTCGGGGCCCGACGCCGACTCGGGCGCCGATCCCGGCCCCGACGCCGACCCGGGCTCCGAGCCCGGCCCCGAGTCAAGCCCCGGCTTCGGTTCCGACCTGGGCTCCGGATCGCTCCCGCGCCCGTCCTCCGAGTCTCGCGCACCCCGGCTGACCTGCGCGTCCTCGTCCGCGTCCCGTACGTCCCGCTCAGGCTCACGCGCTGCCGGGACCACTCCTCGGTCGCCGTCGGTCGCGGCCCCCGCGGCGGCGTCCCGCCTGGGGTCCTTCGCCGTGTCCCGCGACTGCTCCGCCTCCGACATGCGTCCCCTCTGCGATCCCTGATCTTCGCCGCGTCTGCCGCTTCCCGCGCGATGCGGTAACCCGCCCTGGAAGAGAGCCCATTGTCCCTCACCTCGGGACGGGTGGCGCCCCCGGGTCCGTACTCCGGGATGACGACGCCCCCGCACACCCCCCAGGTTCCCACCGGAATCGGGCGACCCGGACGTACTGTCAGATCGGCACGATGTCCGGCGCCCCGAGCCGCGCCGCGTCGGCCGTCAGGTCGTCGGGCTGCCGCTGCGACTCGCGCTCCGCCTCGACCCGCTTCTCGTAGTGCTCGACCTCCTTCTCGATCTGCCGGTCGTCCCAGCCGAGGACGGGCGCCATCAGCTCGGCGCACTCGCGGGCGCTGCGGGTGCCCCGGTCGAAGGTCTCGATGGAGATCCTGGTCCGCCGGGTGAGGACGTCGTCGAGGTGGCGGGCGCCCTCGTGCGAGGCGGCGTAGACGATCTCGGCGCGCAGGTAGTCGTCGGCCGCCGCGAGCGGTTCGCCCAGGGCGGGATCCTCGGCGACGAGGTCGAGGATCTGCTCCGTCAGGGAGCCGTAGCGGTTGAGGAGGTGCTCGACGCGGACGACGTGGAGGCCGGTGCGCGCGGCGATCCTGGCCCGCGCGTTCCACAGGGCCCGATAGCCCTCGGCGCCGAGGAGCGGGGTGTCCTCGGTGACGCAGGGGGCGACGCGCTGATCGAGGCCGTGCACGGCCTCGTCGACGGCGTCCTTCGCCATGACGCGGTACGTCGTGTACTTGCCGCCTGCCACCACGACGAGGCCGGGGACGGGGTGGGCGACAGTGTGCTCGCGCGAGAGCTTGCTCGTGGCGTCCGACTCGCCGGCGAGCAGGGGCCGCAGGCCCGCGTAGACGCCCTGGACGTCGTCGCGGGTGAGGGGCGTGGAGAGCACGGTGTTCACATGCTCAAGGAGGTAGTCGATGTCGGCGCTGGACGCGGCGGGGTGGGCCTTGTCGAGGTCCCACTCGGTGTCCGTGGTGCCGACGATCCAGTGGCGGCCCCAGGGGATCACGAAGAGAACGGACTTCTCGGTGCGCAGGATGAGTCCGGTGGTCGAGTGGATCCGGTCCTTGGGGACGACGAGGTGGATGCCCTTGGAGGCGCGGACGTGGAACTGGCCGCGCTCGCCGATGAGGGCCTGGGTGTCGTCGGTCCACACCCCGGTGGCGTTGACGATCTGCTTGGCCCGGATCTCGTACGCGAGACCGGCCTCGACGTCCTGGACGCGCGCGCCGACGACCCGCTCGCCCTCGCGCAGGAAGCCGGTGACGCGGGCCCGGCTCGCGGCCCTGGCGCCGTAGGAGGCGGCGGTGCGCACGAGGGTGGTGACG
Source organism: Streptomyces sp. P9-A4 (assembly GCF_036634195.1). Lineage (NCBI taxonomy): Bacteria > Bacillati > Actinomycetota > Actinomycetes > Kitasatosporales > Streptomycetaceae > Streptomyces > Streptomyces sp. P9-A4. The sequence goes on along the minus strand of NZ_JAZIFY010000001.1, from coordinate 4,575,392 downwards.
AAGCGGGCGTCGTCCATCTGGGCGTCGTAGTACTGGAGGGCGCCGACGAGCGCGTCCTTCCGCAGGCAGGGGGCGACCCGCAGGGCCGAGCGCCGGGAGAGGTGCCGGTGGACGGGGAGGCCCCGGCCGTGGCCGGAGGAGAGCGACATCGCGTCGTACAGCGCGACGCCGGAGCCCGCGTAGAACCGCTCCCAGCCCTTGTGCTGGAGCGGATAGAGGAACGGGACCGGCTTCACCAGATGGGGTGCGAGCCGCTCCAGGAGCAGACCGCGCTCCTTGAGGGCTTCTCTGACCAGGGCGAAGTCCAGCATCTCCAGATAGCGCAGGCCGCCGTGGATGAGCTTGCTGGACCGGCTGGAGGTGCCGGAGGCCCAGTCGCGGGCCTCGACGATGCCGGTGGAGAGCCCTCTCGTGACGGCGTCGAGGGCGGTCCCCGCGCCGACCACTCCGGCGCCGACGACCAGCACGTCCAACTCACGCTCGGCCATGGCCGCGAGCGCCTCGGTGCGCTCGGCGGGTCCCAGTGTCGCTGTCCTCACGGCTGCGGCTCCCGTCGTTCCTGTCGTTCCCGTAGTCCCTGTCGTCCTCGTCGTCGCGCGTCGTTCGCTTCTCACCGACACGCGAACCGGACCGCGTGTGGTCCGGCTCACAGCTCGATTCTGTCCCGCCCCGGCGACTTCAGCCACCGCCTCGCCGCCGACCTGTGGATAACACTCGATGACCTTCGGCCCCACAATGCGGCATATCGGTCATATTTACGCCTAGTCTGACATTGCGCTCGACCCCTTCTGTCCACCGGGCTTGCGCCGCGCGTGCCCTCCGGCTACTGGGAAGGACGGTCCACCTCCATGCCCGCTGATCTCGCCGTCATCGGCCTCGGCCACCACGGACTCCCTCTCGCCCAGGCCGCCGCCGCCGCAGGCGTCGACACCATCGGCTACGACACCGACCCCCGGCCCGTCGCCGATCTCGCCGCGGGCCGGTCCCCGGTCGACGGCTCCCTCACCGTCCCGGAGATCCGCCGGATGCTCTCCGGGCGCTTCCGGCCGACCGCCGACCCCACCGAACTCGGCCGGGTCCGCACCGCCGTCATCTGCGCCCCGACCCCCCTCGCCCCCGACCGCACCCTCGACCTCACCACCGTGACCGACGCGGCCCGCGCGCTCGCCGCCCGGCTGCGCCCCCACACCACCGTCCTCCTGGAGTCGCCCGTCCCGCCCGGCACCACCGAGGGCCTGCTCCGCGACCTCCTCGAAGAGGGCTCGGGCCTCCGCGCCGGCCGCGACTTCCACCTCGCGTACTCCCCCGGCCGCCTCGACCCCGGCAGCCGCACCCACGGCTTCGCCGGCACCCCCAAGGTCATCGGCGGCCTCACCCCGGCCTGCACCGAATCGGCGGCCGCCTTCTACGGCCGGCTCACCGACAAGGTGGTACGCGCGCGTGGCCCCCGCGAGGCGGAGACGGTCAAGCTCCTCGAGACCAACTTCCGGCACGTCAACATCGCCCTGGTCAACGAGATGGCGGTGCTCTGCCACGAACTCGGCGTCGACCTCTGGGACGTCATCCGCTGCGCCGAGACCAAGCCCTTCGGCTTCCAGGCCTTCCGGCCGGGCCCGGGGGTGGGCGGCCACGGCGTCCCCGTCGACACCGTCGGCGCCCACCGCCCGCTCCGGCTGGTCGAACTCGCCGGGCAGGTCAACGAGCGCATGCCGCAGTACGTCGTCCAGCGCGCCGCCACCCTTCTCAACGAGCACGGCAAGTCGGCCCGCGGGGCCCGCGTCCTGCTCCTCGGCATCACCTACAAGCCCGACCTCCCCGACCGCCAGGGCTCCCCCGCCGACGAGATCGCCCGGCGTCTGATGGACCTGGGCGCGGCCGTCAGCTACCACGACCCGCACGTCCCCGACTGGCGCGTCCGGGAACTCCCCGTCCCGCGCGCGGACTCCCTCTACGAGGCCGCCGCCCACGCCGATCTGACGGTGCTGCTCCAGCAGCACCGCACGTACGACCTCCAGGGCCTCTCGGTCAAGGCCCAGCTCCTCCTCGACACCCGGGGCGCCACCCCCACGGGCTCGGCCCACCGCCTCTGAGATCTCCCGGGCGGGTGTCGGACCGGGCTGTTAGTCTCCGGGCTCTTGTTCGCACACACGTGCGCCATGTGTCCCAGGGGGATCACCACCATGTCTCAGCCCGTTCCGCCGCCCGGCAATCCCTTCGCCGAAGGCGCCGCGCCCCAGCCCTACCCGATGGCCCCGCCGCCCGCCCCGGCCCGCGGCAACGTGGGTCTCGGCCTGGTGGCCGCCCTGGTCGCGGCGCTCGTCGCGGGCGGGGTGTACGGCGGCATCGCCGGCGCCGTCGAGCGCGAGATCGGCTGGGCCGCCGTCGGCGTCGGCTTCCTCATCGGCTTCGCGGCGGGCAAGGCCGGCGGCAGCAACCCCGTGCTGTCCGTGGTCAGCGCCGTGCTCTCGCTCGGCTCGGTGTACCTCGGCCAGCTGGTCGCCCTCTCGATCATCGGCGCCAAGCAGCTGAACGCCTCCGCCACCGAGATCTTCTTCGAGCACTTCGACCTGCTCACCGAGGCCTGGAAGGAAGACCTGGACCCGCTCACGTTCCTGTTCTTCGCCCTCGCCGCCTTCGCCGCCTTCTCCGGCGCCAGGAAGGCCGCCGCGTAGTCGCGCGTACGCCGAAGGGGCCCCGCACCACCCGGTGCGGGGCCCCTTCGCGTACGGATCTACGGGGTCAGCGCTTGTGCTGCGCGTCCGCGACCGTGACCTCGACGCGCTGGAACTCCTTGAGCTCGCTGTAGCCCGTCGTGGCCATCGCGCGGCGCAGGGCGCCGAAGAAGTTCATCGAGCCGTCCGGGGTGTGCGACGGGCCCGCGAGGATCTCCTCGGTGGTGCCGACGATGCCCAGGTCGACCAGCTTGCCGCGCGGCACGTCCTCGTGGACGGCCTCCATGCCCCAGTGGTGGCCCTTGCCGGGCGCGTCCGTGGCACGGGCCAGCGGGGAACCGATCATGACCGAGTCGGCACCGCAGGCGATGGCCTTCGGCAGGTCGCCGGACCAGCCGACGCCGCCGTCGGCGATGACGTGCACGTACCGGCCGCCGGACTCGTCCATGTAGTCGCGGCGGGCCGCGGCCACGTCGGCGACCGCGGTCGCCATCGGGACCTGGATGCCCAGCACGTTACGGGTGGTGTGCGCGGCGCCGCCGCCGAAGCCGACCAGGACGCCCGCCGCGCCGGTGCGCATCAGGTGCAGGGCCGCGGTGTACGTGGCGCAGCCGCCGACGATGACCGGGACGTCCAGCTCGTAGATGAACTGCTTCAGGTTCAGCGGCTCGGACGCGCCGGAGACGTGCTCGGCGGAGACCGTCGTACCGCGGATGACGAACAGGTCCACGCCCGCGTCGACCACGGCCTTGGAGAACTGCGCGGTGCGCTGCGGGGAGAGCGCGGCGGCGGTGACGACACCGGAGTCGCGCACCTCCTTGATGCGCTGCCCGATCAGCTCTTCCTTGATCGGCGCGGAGTAGATCTCCTGCAGACGGCGGGTCGCGGACGCCTCGTCCAGCTGGGCGATCTCGTCGAGCAGCGGCTGCGGGTCCTCGTACCGGGTCCAGAGACCCTCCAGGTTCAGCACGCCCAGGCCGCCCAGCTCGCCGATGCGGATGGCGGTCTGCGGCGAGACGACCGAGTCCATCGGCGCGGCCAGGAACGGCAGCTCGAACCGGTAGGCGTCGATCTGCCAGGCGATCGAGACCTCCTTCGGGTCCCGGGTGCGCCGGCTCGGGACGACGGCGATGTCGTCGAACGCGTACGCCCTGCGGCCGCGCTTGCCGCGCCCGATCTCGATCTCAGTCACGATGTGTGGCCTTTCCCTCTACGTCTGCGCCTACCAGTATCCCCGACACAAGCGTGAGGGGCGGTTCCGGTCGTGTTCCGGAACCGCCCCCACGCGTCGCGCTGTGTTACTTCCTGCTGTAGTTCGGCGCCTCGACCGTCATCTGGATGTCGTGCGGGTGGCTCTCCTTGAGGCCCGCGGAGGTGATCCGCACGAAGCGGCCCTTGGACTCCATCTCCTCGACCGTGGCGGCACCCACATAGCCCATGGTCTGGCGAAGACCGCCGACGAGCTGGTGCAGGACGTTGGAGAGCGGGCCGCGGTACGGCACCTGGCCCTCGATGCCCTCGGGCACGAGCTTGTCGTCGGAGGTGACCTCGGCCTGGAAGTAGCGGTCCTTCGAGTACGACCTGCCCTGGCCGCGGGACTGCATGGCGCCGAGCGAACCCATGCCGCGGTACGACTTGAACTGCTTGCCGTTGATGAACATCAGCTCGCCGGGCGACTCCTCGCAGCCCGCGAGGAGGCTGCCGAGCATCACGGTGTCGGCGCCGGCGGCCAGCGCCTTGCCGATGTCGCCGGAGTACTGCAGACCGCCGTCGCCGATCAGCGGGATCCCGGCGGCGCGGGCCGCGAGGGAGGCCTCGTAGATGGCGGTGACCTGCGGGACACCGATGCCCGCGACCACGCGGGTGGTGCAGATGGAACCGGGGCCGACGCCCACCTTGATGCCGTCGACACCGGCGTCGATCATCGCCTGCGCGCCGTCACGCGTGGCGACGTTGCCGCCGATCACGTCGACGTTCACGCTGGACTTGATCTTCGACATCCAGCTGAGGGCGTTGCTGTTGTGGCCGTGCGAGGTGTCGACGACCAGGAAGTCCACGCCGACGGCGGCGAGCGCCTGGGCGCGCTCCAGCGACTCCGGGCTGGCGCCGACGGCCGCGCCGACGAGCAGACGGCCCTCGGAGTCCTTCGCGGCGTTCGGGTACTTCTCCGCCTTGACGAAGTCCTTGACGGTGATCAGACCCTTGAGCACGCCCCTGTCGTCGACGAGGGGCAGCTTCTCGATCTTGTGGCGGCGCAGCAGCTCCATGGCGTCGACGCCGGAGATGCCGACCTTGCCGGTGACCAGCGGCATCGGCGTCATGACCTCGCGGACCTGACGGCTGCGGTCGCTCTCGAAGGCCATGTCGCGGTTGGTCACGATGCCGAGCAGCTTGCCGGCCGGGTCCGTGACGGGGACACCGCTGATGCGGAACTTCGCGCAGAGCGCGTCCGCCTCGGCGAGGGTCGCCTCCGGGTGCACGGTGATCGGGTCGGTGACCATGCCGGACTCGGAGCGCTTCACGAGGTCGACCTGGTTGACCTGGTCCTCGACGGAGAGGTTCCGGTGGAGCACGCCGACGCCGCCGAGACGGGCCATCGCGATGGCCATGCGGGATTCGGTCACCTTGTCCATCGCCGCGGAGAGCAGCGGGATGTTGACCCGGACGTTGCGCGAGATGCGGGACGAGGTGTCGACCGCGTTCGGGAGCACCTCGGATGCGCCCGGCAGCAGCAGCACGTCGTCGTAGGTCAGCCCGAGTGTCGCGAATTTCTCGGGCACTCCGTCGACGTTTGCAGTCATGACACCTTCCCCAAATGGCCTTGATCGGTGCGGATGTCCATGCTAACGGCCCAAAGCGGTGTCTCATTCCACGATCAAGATCAGCCGCAAGCTTTGGACATTCGTACGTGTACGAAAGGGCCGACACGCACCGGGAACGCTTACTGGTCGGCTACCGAGCGCTCGGCCGCACCGCTTCCGCCGCCGCCACCGCCCGCTCGGTGCTACTGCTCCGCCAGCGCGCGCAGCCGGCTGAGCGCGCGGTGCTGCGCGACCCGGACGGCGCCCGGGGACATGCCGAGCATCTGGCCGGTCTCCTCGGCGGTCAGCCCGACGGCTACCCGGAGCACGAGCAGTTCGCGCTGGTTCTCCGGGAGGTTGGCGAGCAGCTTCTTGGCCCACTCGGCGTCATCGCTGAGCAGCGCGCGCTCCTCGGGACCGAGGGAGTCGTCGGGGCGCTCCGGCATCTCGTCGGAGGGCACGGCGGTGGACCCGGGGTGCCGCATGGCGGCCCGCTGGAGGTCGGCGACCTTGTGTCCGGCGATGGCGAAGACGAAGGCCTCGAAGGGCCTGCCGGTGTCCTTGTAGCGCGGCAGCGCCATCAGGACCGCGACGCAGACCTCCTGGGCGAGGTCCTCGACGAAGTGCCGGGCGTCACCGGGGAGCCGGTTGAGGCGGGTGCGGCAGTACCGCAGGGCGAGCGGATGCACGCGCGCGAGCAGGTCATGGGTGGCCTGGGCGTCGCCCTCCACCGCGCGGCGGACGAGCGCGCCGATCTCCCCCTGCCCGGCAGGCATGGGGGAACCCACGGTCTCGTCGTCGCGCATCGCTCCATGGTGCCCCGACGCCTCTGCGTTCGCGGCACCGCGTCCGTAGTTGTGCACCGAAGCGTTATGAGCAGGTGCGCCGGAACTCATCTCCCGCGCCCTCCCCTCCCGCTCGATCGACTCGTCCCCGAGGAACTCCACATCTCAAGGATGCGGCATCCGGCGGGGAAGTGACACAAGCCCGCCCCGTCCGGCCCGCGAAGGGTGCGGGCGAGGACGGGGACACGGCGGGTGACCTGCGACTCAGCGGACCAGGCCCCAGCGGAAACCGAGGGCGACGGCGTGCGCCCGGTCCGAGGCGCCCAGCTTCTTGAAGAGACGCCGGGCGTGGGTCTTGACGGTGTCCTCGGAGAGGAAGAGCTCGCGCCCGATCTCCGCGTTGGACCGGCCGTGGCTCATGCCTTCGAGGACCTGGATCTCGCGCGCGGTGAGGGTGGGCGCGGCGCCCATCTCGGCCGAACGGAGGCGGCGCGGGGCGAGCCGCCAGGTCGGGTCGGCGAGTGCCTGGGTGACGGTGGCCCGCAGCTCGGCGCGCGAGGCGTCCTTGTGCAGATAGCCACGCGCACCCGCGGCGACCGCGAGGGCGACGCCGTCGAGGTCCTCGGCGACCGTGAGCATGATGATGCGGGCGCCGGGGTCCGCGGAGAGCAGCCGGCGGACGGTCTCCACGCCGCCCAGACCGGGCATGCGTACGTCCATCAGAATCAGGTCCGAGCGGTCCGCGCCCCAGCGGCGGAGGACTTCCTCGCCGTTGGCCGCGGTGGTCACACGCTCGACGCCGGGCACGGTCGCGACCGCCCGGCGGAGCGCCTCTCGGGCAAGCGGGGAGTCGTCGCAGACGAGGACGGATGTCATGCCTGACCTCCGCGGCTCTCGCAGCTGTTGCGCGTCACCTTGAGCCTCCAGGGCTGTACGTAATCGTCACCTGTGCGATTGACGCCCTCGGACACCTGCCCGAGCGCTTATTCCTTCAACCGCCTCCGCACTCTCAACGACGGTCACTCGAAAGAGTTACGGGTCGGACGGCAGCCTTCGGCACTCTACGTGAGGGGTTGCGCACAGAGGAGAGCGACGCGGGTCATTCGCCGTTCATCGAACGCTATGCCCCATTTAGCGGGTTTTCTTCCCTTTTCGCGGTGTCTGTGGCTAGATTCGCAATGAGTCATATTTACATCTACTTCGACAGTAGGTGTACCGACCCGGACCCGTCGGGGACCCGAGGAGCCCCGGCCATCAGCCATCCATCCGCCCACTATCCGTTCGACACGGTTTCAAGGGGACAAGCGCTATGGCAGATTTCTCCCGCCTTCCCGGACCCAACGCCGATCTGTGGGACTGGCAACTCCTCGCGGCCTGCCGCGGAGTCGACAGCTCCCTGTTCTTCCACCCCGAGGGAGAGCGCGGCGCGGCACGGAGTGCGCGTGAGAACTCGGCGAAAGAGGTCTGCATGCGGTGCCCGGTGCGCGCGGAGTGCGCGGCACACGCACTCGCCGTGCGGGAGCCCTACGGCGTATGGGGCGGCCTCACCGAGGACGAACGCGAAGAGCTCATGGGACGCGCGCGCAATCGCCTGATGACGGCGGCGCCGGCCATGACACCCCTGACGACATCGGCGGCGGCAGCCGGCCGGCCGATCGTGGAGCGCATGTGAAGGAACGTTTCTTCAACTAGGACCGCGACACCACAGAGCCCGGACACGACCGCGCCCACGCGCGCGTGAGGGCCCCCTCAGGGTGCCTACGCGCGCGTGGCGGCGCGGATGCCCAGCGCCCGGCCGAGTGGGCTCACGCGCGCCTGGCGGCGCGGGTCAGTTCGTCCAGGGTGGCGGCGACGGCCGGGACCTGCGCCAGGTCCGGCAGCGTGAGGGCCACGATCTCCCGCTCCACGGCGGGTTCCACGGCCACGGTCCGCGCCCCCTTCGGCCGTACGGACTCGATGGCCAGCTCCGGCAGTACGGCCACGCCCAGGCCCGCGCCGACCAGGCCCACCACCGCCGGGTAGTCGTCGGTGGCGAAGTCGATGCGGGGAGTGAAGCCCGCCTCCTCGCAGACGTCGACGAGCTGGCGGCGGCAGCGCGGGCAGCCCGCGATCCAGGACTCCTCGGCGAGTTCCGCGATCCCCACGGAGCCGGCCCCGGCGAGCCGGTGCCCCTCGGGGACCAGGCCCACCAGACGGTCGGCGAGGATCGGCCGGACCACCAGGTCGTCCCACTCCGCCTGCCCGGCCCCGTAACGGAAGGCCAGGGCCACGTCGCAGTCGCCCTCGCGGAGCATCTCGACCGAGCGCGGCGGTTCGGCCTCGACGAGCGAGACGCGGGTGCCGGGGTGCGCCGCCCGCAGGGAGGCGAGCGCGGTGGGGACGAGGGTGGAGCTGCCGCTCGGGAAGGAGACCAGGCGGACCCGGCCCGCCCGGAGCCCGGCGATGGCGGCGACCTCCTCCTCGGCGGCGGTGAGCCCGGCGAGGATGCCGGAGGCGTGCCGGACGAGGACCTCGCCGGCCTGGGTGAGGCGCATCTCGCGTGCCGCGCGGATCAGCAGCGGCGTGCCGGCGGAGGCTTCGAGGGCCTTCATCTGCTGGCTGACGGCGGGCTGGGTGCAGCCGAGTTCGCGCGCGGCGGCCGAGAAGGAGCCGGTGGCGGCGACGGCGCGCAGGACGCGGAGATGGCGTGCCTCGATCATGCGTTCCAGCATAAGCGAATCTTGGGTGAACCAGCACATTTTCGCCTGCGGCTTTGAGACCTGTGCCCCTAAGGTGCCGTCATGACCTTGCTGAGTGTGAATGTGGGCCGCGCCAAGGCCGTGGACTACACCGACGCCGCCGCCGGGACGACCGGCATCGACAAGCGCCCGGTCGACGGGCCGGTGCGGATCGAGGCCCCCGGGGCGCCCGGCGTCGGGGCGAGCGGGCTGGCCGGGGACACCGTCTGCGACCTGCGGTTCCACGGCGGCGACGACCGGGCCGCGTACGCCTTCGCCCGCGAGGACCTGGACCGGTGGGAGCGGGAGCTCGGCCGCGAGATCGCCAACGGCTCCTTCGGCGAGAACCTCACCACCTCCGGCCTCGACGTGAACGGGGCCCTGATCGGCGAGCGCTGGCGGATCGGCGACGAGGTGGTCCTGGAGGTCACCGGCGGCCGCATCCCCTGCCGTACGTTCGCGGGCTTCCTGGAGGAGAAGGGCTGGGTGCGCCGGTTCACCCAGTCCGAGGCGGGTCCCGGCGCGCTGCTGCGGGTGATCGTGCCGGGCGAGATCCGCGCGGGCGACCCGGTCACCGTCGTCCACCGGCCGGAGCACGACATCACGGTCGCGCTGCTGCACCGCGCCGCCACCACCGAACGCCCGCTGCTGCCCAGCACGTTGGTCGCCGCCGAGTGGATGGAGTCGGGCCTCCTCGCGCTCGCCCGCCGGTACACCGAGAAGTACGCGCGCGCGTAGTCGCCGGTACGCGGACAAGAACGTCCGCGGCGGGGCACTACCGTGCCCGTATGACGACTGCACTGATTACGGGCGCCACCGCGGGCATCGGGGCCGCCTTCGCACGCAGGCTCGCGGCGGACGGCCACGATGTCGTGCTGGTGGCCAGGGACGTGAAGCGCCTCCGTGAGCAGGCGACCGAACTGCACGACCGGCACGGCGTCGAGGCCGAGGTGCTCTCGGCGGACCTCGCGGAGGAGAAGGGGATCGCCGCCGTCGAGGCGCGGCTCTCGGACCCGAAGCGGCCGGTGGACCTGCTCGTGAACAACGCCGGGTTCGGCAACAAGGGGCGCTTCCTCGAAGTGTCCATGGCCGACGAGTTGAAGATGCTCACGGTGCACTGCGAGGCGGTGCTGCGGCTGACCTCGGCCGCCGCCGTCTCGATGAAGGAGCGCCGCCGGGGCGCCGTCGTGAACGTCGCCTCGGTGGCGGCCTTCGTCCCCCGGGGCACGTACGGCGCCTCGAAGGCCTGGGTCGTGCAGTTCACCCAGGGCGCGGCGCGGGACCTCGCGGGCAGCGGGGTGCGGCTGATGGCGCTCTGCCCCGGCTTCGTACGGACCGAGTTCCACGAGCGGGCCGGGATGGGGACCGACAACATCCCGGGCTGGATGTGGCTCGACGCGGACAAGCTGGTGACGGCGGCCCTGACGGACCTGGAGCGGGGGAAGACGCTGTCGATCCCGGACCCGCGCTACAAGGCCCTGATGGGTGTGGTGAAGCTGGCGCCGCGCGGCCTGCTGGGCGGGGCGTCCTCCAGGGCGGGCCGGAAGTACGGACCGAAGTAGCGCTTCCGGCGGCTCAGTCGGCTTCGAGATCGAGGTGTGCGGTGGTGCCGTTCCGCCAGGTCACGGTGAGCGCCCGGGGGCCGGTGACGCGGACGGTCGCGAGCTCGGACACGGGTGCGGGGCCGGGCTCGGCGGTGAGGGAGGCGAGGGCCACGAAGAGCGCGGCCGGGCCGCTCGTCACGCCGTGCAGGCTCAGGGTGCGGCTGCCGGGACCCTGAAGGGTTTCCCCGGTGGGGAGTTCGACGGCCGGGCGGTCCGCGGGATAGCCGTGGACCGGATGGAGCTGGGCGTGCGGCCCGTCGGGGGTGGTGGCCCAGCCTGTCTGCCGTACGGGGGTCCCCTCCGGGGCGCCGAGGACGAGATGGGCGCGGACCTCGGCCCGCCCGTGGGCGAGGGTCGCGGAGAGGACCCGGACGCCGGGCAGCGGGTGGTGGAGGGAGACGGCCCGGTCGGGGCCGGTGCCGAGGAGGGTGGCGGGGCCCCGGGTGGTGGCCCGGCCGTCCGCCGTCAGCAGCGCGAAGTGGTTGTCGGCGGGGGCGTCGCCGGTGGTGGGTCCCGTACGGGTCGAGTAGGCGTGGCGGGCGTATCCGGGGGCGTCCGACCCGCCCTCCGCGCTGCCCACGTGGTTGCTGCCGTGGTTGTGGAGGCGTACGAGCCCGTCGGCGGCGGTGCTCTGGACGAGCAGCCCGGCGGGGGCGAAGGCCCGGACGGTGTCGGTCCGTTCGGCGGGCAGGGGTTCCTCGGGTTCGGTCCAGGCGGGGTGGTCCTCGGGAAGCAGGAGGCCGAGGAAGCCCTTGGACGCCCAGTAGGGGGAGCCGGGGCCCGAGTACTCCTGGACGAGCGGCGGGTACGGGCCGTGCCAGCCGAGGGTGAGGAGCCCGTTCGGGTCGGTGGCGCCCCGGTCGAGGAAGTACCGGAGGGTGCCGGAGGCGAGGCGGCGGGTGGCGCCGGGGGTGAGCGGGGTGTGCCCGGTGAGGGTGCCCAGCCAGGGCGCGGCGGCTGCGGCGAAGCGGTAGATCAGGGAACGCCCGTACGGGAGGGGGGAGCCGCCGGCGTCGAAGAGGTGGACGTAGTCGTCGAGATGGGCGCGCAGGCGGGGCCCGTAGTGGTCGAGGAGCTTCCGGTCGCCGGCGAGGTGGGCGTGGAGCACGGGGTAGAAGTGCAGCGCCCAGGCGTTGTAGTGGTCGAAGGCGCGGTTGTCGCCGTCGCTGTACCAGCCGTCGCCGAGGTACCAGTCCTCGACGCGGGCGAGGGAGCGGTCGATCGTGGCGGCGGCCAGGTCCGTCTCGATGCCGGCGTCCTGGAGGAACCCGGCGACGGTGAGGCCGAACAGCCACCAGTTGTTGTCGACGGGGGAGGGCCCGAGCGCGGGGCGGAGCCAGTCGACGACCCGCTCGCGGACGCGGTCGTCGAGCCGGTCCCAGAGCCAGGGGCGGGTGAGGCGGAGCCCGAGGGCGATCGAGGCGGATTCGACGATCGCCTGACGGGTGTCGGCCATCAGGGGCCAGGAGTCGGGGCCTTGGGCACGGCAAGCGCCGGCTGCGGACCCCGCCTGTCCCATGTTCCCCGCCCTCGCCGTCCCCGCCGCGAGCCCCTCCGCGTACCGGTCGAGATGCCCGTAAGGGTCCCCGCCCCGGGCGCCCGCGACCCTGAGCGCCGCGAGGAGGAAGGTGCGGGCCCAGCCCTCCAGGCCGTCGGAGCGGGGGCCGGACCAGCTGGGGCGGGGGCCCGGCAGGTCGATGAGGCCGAGGCCCGGCGAGGCGAACGGGCGTACGTCCAGAAGGAGTCGGTCGGCCGCGGTCTCCCAGTGGGCACGCGTCCAGCCGGTGTACGGGCTGAGCTCACGGTTCTCGGGCGGCGTGGGCATGATGCTCCCTGGGACTCCTGCGGTGACATCTGCGTCGCCGGAAATCCTGAACAGGCTCCGATCGAACGTCAAGAGATTCGGAGCGAATGATCGAAACTCCCGTCGTTCGATCATTCCTGGGCTAGGGTCGGGGATCCACCACCACCGCGAGGGGGAACGCGCCGTGCGCGAGAGTGCTGCCGAACGACACGACCGACTGCTGGCCCTGGTGCGCGAGCGCGGCACCGCCCGCGTCTCCGAACTGGCCGAACGGCTCGGGGTCTCCCCCGTCACCGCCCGCCGCGACGTCGAGGTCCTGTCCGGCCGCGGCCTGCTCGACCGGGTGCACGGCCAGGTGTCCTGGCCGCTCCGGCAGGGCGCGCCCGGTGGCGGACGGACCGGCGAGGGCCTGGTCCTCGGCCTGCTCGCGCCCTCCGCCACGTACTACTTCGCCGAGGTCATCCGGGGGGCGCACGAGGCGGCGGCCCGCGCCGGGGCGCGGCTCGTGCTGCGCATCTCGGACTACCGGCCGGAGGAGGACCGGGCCCGCACCGAGGGGCTGCTCGCGGCCGGTGCCGAGGGGGTGCTCGTCGCGCCCGGCTGGCGGGGTCCCGAGGACCGGCCCGCGTACGGCGACTGGCTGGCCGAACTTCCCGTGCCCGCAGTGCTCCTGGAGCGCACGGCCGAGCCCGGCAGCCCCCTGGACGGGCTGGACCGGGTGGCGTCCGACCACGGCCACGGCGTCCTGCTCGCCCTGCGCCACCTGCTCTCCCTCGGGCACGCGACTCCCCTCCTCGTGGCCCGCAAGGACTCCCCCACCGCGCTCGCGGTGCGCACCGGGTACGCCGACGCGCTGAAGACGCTGGGCCTAGAGGAGCCGCGGCCGGTCATCGACTCCGTGCCGGCGGAGGCGGACCCGGAGGGCTTCGAGCGGGCGGTCCGGGCGCTGCACGAGGCGGTCGGTTCGGGCCTGGCGGGCGCGGCCCTGGTGCACAACGACGTGGACGCGATCGAGATCGTGCAGCGCCTGGCCGAGCTGGGCGTACGGGTGCCGCAGGACCTGGCCCTGATCGCGTACGACGACGAGGTCGCCGCGCTCGCGGACACCCCGCTCACGGCGGTCGCCCCGCCGAAGCGGCAGGTGGGTCGGCACGCGACGGAACTCCTGGTGGAGCGGCTCACCCAGGACCCCGACGAGGACGCGGCGCGGCGCCATCTCGGCCTGCTGCCGAGGCTGCGGGTGCGGGCCTCCTGCGGGGCGCGTTCCACCCACACTTTCTGATCTTTTTTCGATCAATCAATCTTTCGCTCTTGACTTCGGTCATGAACGGTCACAGGATCACGGCCACAACCTCCCCGTCGCCGCCCTCAGGAGTCGTGCCGTGACCCGCAGTTGGAGCAGAACGTCCCGTGTCATAGCCGGCACCGCCACCGCCCTCGCCGTCCTCACGGCCTGCGGCGGCGGCGGTGACGACACCGCGAACAAGCCCGCCGGGCCCGTGACCCTCACCTTCTGGGGCTGGGCCAAGGGCTCCAAGGACGTCGTCGACGCCTTCAACGCCTCCCACACCGACATCCAGGTGAAGTTCGAGGAGATCCCCTCCGGCACCGCCGGCGGCTACGCCAAGATCTCCAACGCGGTGAAGGCCGGCAACGCCCCCGACCTCGTCTCCATCGAGTACTCCTCGCTCCCCGAGTTCGTGAGCTCCGGCGCCCTCCAGGACATCGGCGGCGAGTTCACCGAGGCCGACCGCGCCAAGCTGCTGCCGCAGACCGTCGACCTCACCACCCTCGGCGGCAAGACCTGGGCCGTCCCCTTCGACGCCGCCCCGCAGGCCTTCTTCTACCGCAAGGACCTCTTCGCGAAGTACCAGGTCCAGGTCCCCACCACCTGGGACGAGTTCAAGAAGGCCGCCGAGCAGGTCAAGAAGGCCGACGCCAAGGCCCGTATCGCCACCTTCTTCCCGGACGACCCGACCACCTTCGAGGCGATGGCCTGGCAGGCCGGCGCCCAGTGGTTCAAGGCCGAGAACGACACCTGGAAGATCAACACCACCGACCCCGCCACCACCAAGGTCGCCGCCTACTGGCAGGGCCTCCTCGACGGCGGACTCGTCCACAAGAACGCCTCCTTCAGCCCCGAGTGGACCGGCTCCCTCAAGAACGGCACCACCATCGGCTACCTCGGCGCCAGCTGGGGCGCGGGCGTCCTCAAGGGCACCCTTCCCGAGCAGAGCGGCAAGTGGGCCGTCGCCCCCATGCCCAGCTGGGACGGCAAGCCCGCCAGCGGCATGCTCGGCGGCACCTCCTTCGCCGTGACCAAGGACAGCAGGCAGAAGGCCGCGGCCGTCACCTTCGCCGAGTGGATGTCCACCACCGAGGCAGGCGTCAAGGCCCGCATCGCCTCCGGCACCTCCTCCGCCTTCCCGGCCGCCACCGCGCTCCGCCCCGCCGCCAAGAAGGCCTTCGACGCGAGCTACTACGGCGGCCAGGACATCTACGCCCTCTTCGAGAACGCGGGCGCCGCCATCAGCTCCCACTGGGCCTGGGGACCGACCACCGGCACCACCAACACCACCATCAAGGACAACTTCGGCAAGATCGCCCAGGGCGGCCCCGGCATCGCCGAAGCCGTCAAGGCCGGCCACGACGCCACCGTCGCCGAACTCACCAAGCGCGGCCTGAAGGTCGAGGGCTGACCGTATGAAGGCCCGCACCCGCGCCGCCACGATCCTGCTGACCCCCTTCTTCCTGCTCTTCACCGCGGTGATGGTGGTGCCGATCGGATACGCGGTCTGGCTCAGCCTCTTCACCGAGAAGCAGTCCGGACTGGGCTTCGGCGGCACCGAGACCGTCTTCACCGGCCTCGACAACTACACCGCGGCGCTGGGTGACCGGGCCTTCCGCGAGGGCTTCGGCGTCCTGCTCGGCTACTGCCTCTTCTACATCCCGCTGCTGCTCGCCGGGGCCCTCGGCCTCGCCCTCCTGCTCGACTCGGCACTCGCCCGCGCCCGCCGCTTCTTCCAGCTGGCGCTGTTCCTGCCGCACGCCGTCCCCGGCATCATCGCCGCCCTGATCTGGGTCTACCTCTACACGCCCCAGCTCAGCCCGGTCGTCCAGGCCATGGAGTCCGGCGGTATCGGCTTCGACTTCTTCTCCCCCGAAGGCGCCCTGCCCTCCGTCGTCAACATCGCCCTGTGGGAGTGGCTCGGCTACAACATGGTCATCTTCTACGCGGCCCTCCAGGCCATCGACCGCTCCGTCCTCGAAGCGGCCACCGTCGACGGGGCCGGCGCCTGGCGGATCGCCTTCTCCGTCAAGATCCCGCTGGTCAAGGCCTCCCTCGCGATGGTCGGCCTCTTCACGGTCATCGGCTCCCTCCAGCTCTTCACCGAGCCGCTGATCCTCAGCAAGGGCACCGGATCCGCCGTCACCTCCACCTGGACGCCGAACATGTACGCCTACACCGCGGCCTTCGACCGCAACGACTACGGGCTCGCCGCCGCCGCCTCCGTACTCCTCGCCCTGACCGCGGCGCTGCTCTCCTTCGTGGTGACCCGGCTGACCGGCCGCCGCAAGGCCGGTGCGGCCCGGAAGGAGAAGGCGGCATGAGCAGGCCCCGTACCCCCAACCGCTGGCTGTCGAAGACCGCCGTCAACGGCGCCCTCCTCCTCGCCGTCGTCTACATGCTCTTCCCGCTCGTCTGGCTGCTGACCGCCGCCACCAAGGACGCGGGCGGCCTCCTCGCCGGAAACGCCTTCTCCTTCGAGGGCTTCGACCTCGGCGGCAACCTCTCGCGGCTCGCCGAGTACAACGACGGCATCTACTTCCACTGGTACCTGAACAGCCTCCTCTACGCCGGACTCGGCGCGCTGGCCTGCTCGTTCGTCAGCGTCGCCGCCGGATACGCCTTCCACGTCTACGACTTCAAGGGCAAGGAGAAGCTCTTCGGCCTCGTCCTCCTGGGCGTGCTCGTCCCCACCACCGCGCTCGCCCTGCCGATGTACCTCCTCGCCAGCGAGGTCGGCATCGTCAACACCTACTGGGCCGTCCTGATCCCCGTCCTCGTCAACCCCTTCGGCGTCTACCTGTCCCGGGTCTTCTGCGCCGGCTACATCCCCGACGAGGCCCTGGAGGCCGCCCGTATCGACGGGGCCGGCGAGCTGCGCGTCTTCTGGTCCATCGGTCTGCGCATGGTGATGCCCGGCTTCGTGACCGTCTTCCTCTTCCAGTTCACCGCCGTCTGGAACAACTTCTTCCTCCCCCTGGTGATGCTGTCGGACCAGAAGCTCTACCCCCTGAGCCTCGGCCTGTACGCGTGGAACAGCAACGCCCACGCCGAACCCGACTACTACCCCCTCGTCGTCACCGGATCCCTGCTCGCCGTCGTCCCCCTCGTCGTCGCCTTCGTCTCCCTCCAGCGCCACTGGAAGGCCGGTCTGACCGCCGGCAGCGTCAAGTGAGGAACACAGGTACAACGATGCACCCGACCACTGACAACCGCCCCGCGCTGCTGCTCGCGATGGGCGAGGACGTCGCCGAACGCCTCCTCACCGACGCCCACCGCACCCGCCTCACGGCCCTCAGCCGCACCGACCCGCACCTGGTCGCCCACGACCTGACGGACCCCGGCCCCCGGGTCGCCGCCGCCCTCGCCGAGGCCGAGATCCTCCTCACCTGCTGGGGAGCGACCCCGCTCACCGCCGAGGTCCTGGACCGCGCACCCCGTCTGAAGGCGGTCGTCCACGCGGCCGGCTCGGTCAAGCACCACATCACCGACGCCTGCTGGGAGCGCGGGCTGCGCGTCACCTCGGCCGCCGCCGCCAACGCGCTCCCCGTCGCCGAGTACACCCTCGCCGCGATCCTCTTCGCCGGGAAGCGGGTCCTCGGCTCCGCCCAGCGGTACGCGGAACTCCGCGCCGACCACTCCTGGCTCACCGAGTCCGCCGCCTGGGGCAACTACCGCCGCACGGTCGGCATCGTCGGCGCCTCCCGCATCGGCCGCAGGGTCATCGACCTGCTGCGCCCCTTCGACATCGAGATCCTGCTGTACGACCCGTACGCCGACGTCCCGCCCCCCGGCGTGGAGCTGGTCACGGACCTCGACGAGCTCTGCGCCCGCAGCACGGTCGTCTCGGTCCACGCACCCCAGCTCCCGTCCACGTACCGCATGATCGGGGCGGCACAACTGGCGGCGATGCCGGACGGCGCGACCCTGATCAACACCTCCCGGGGCTCCCTGATCGACGAACAGGCCCTGCTCCCCCACCTCGTCCGGGGCCGCCTGCACGCCACCCTGGACGTCACGGACCCGGAACTCCCGCCCCCGGGCTCCCCGCTCTACACCCTTCCGAACGTCCTGCTCACCCCGCACGTGGCGGGCTCCCTGGGCAACGAACTCCACCGCATGACGGACCAGGCGCTGGACGAGGTGGAGCGCTACGGGAAGGGGGACCCGTTCGCGGAGGAGGTACGGGCCTCGGACCTCCAGCGCTCGGCGTAGCCGCGGGCGGGAGGAGCGCCGGCGGAACCCAGCCGGGTCCCTGCACCCGACCTAGACTGGAAGGACCGCACCTGGGTCTGGAGGCGTCATGACGTTCGTACAGATCATCGACTGCAGGACCAGCCGCATGGACGACCTGAACCGGCTCATGGACCGGTGGGTCGAGCAGACCCAGGGCAAGCGGACCGCCACGCACAGCATCGTCGGCAAGGACCGGTCCGATGCCTCGCATCTCGTGGAGATCGTCGAGTTCCCCTCGTACGACGTGGCCATGCGCAATTCCCAGCTTCCCGAGACCGACCGGATCTTCCGGGAGATGGTCGCCCTCTGTGACGAGATGCCGACCTTCACGGACCTGGACGTCGTCCGGGACGAGGCCCTCTACATGGCGACCGCCCGCCGCCTCCTGGGGATGTTCGAGTCCGAGCCGGAACTCGCGCTGCTCGACGAGGTGCTCGCCGAGGGCTACCACGACCACGATCCGACGAACGGGCAGGACGTCATCGGCATGGACGCCGTCCGGCGCCAGGTCGAGATGTGGCGGGGCGGCTTCGACTTCGCCTTCGTCGTCGACGACCAGCTCGCGGACGGCGACCGGGTGTGCACCCGCTGGACCTGGCGGGGCTCCCACAACGGCGACTTCATGGGGCTCCAGCCCACCGGCATGGACGTCACGATGACCGGCACGGTCATCCACCGCTTCCGGGAGGACGGGAAGATCGCGGAGGGCTGGTGGCAGTACGACCTGCTCGGGCTGATGGGGCAGCTCGGCGCGGTCGAGGGGTGACGGCACCGGCAGACGCACCGACGAGCAGAAACACCGAGGCCCGGTGCTCCCGCGACGGGAGCACCGGGCCTCGGCTGTCAGTCGGCTGCCTCAGTGCGAGTGGCCGTGACCGTGGCCGTGGCCACCGTCCGACGGCTCCTCTTCCTTCTTCTCCACCACGAGGGTCTCGGTGGTGAGGAGGAGGGAGGCGATCGAGGCGGCGTTCTCCAGGGCGGAGCGCGTCACCTTCACCGGGTCGATGACGCCGGCCTTGACCAGGTCGCCGTACTCGCCGGTCGCGGCGTTGAAGCCCTGGCCCTTGTCGAGCTCCGCCACCTTCGAGGTGATGACGTAGCCCTCGAGGCCGGCGTTCTCGGCGATCCAGCGCAGCGGCTCGACGGCGGCGCGGCGGACGACCGCGACACCCGTGGCCTCGTCGCCGGTCTTGTCGAGGTTGCCCTCAAGGACCTTGACGGCGTGGACGAGCGCGGAGCCACCGCCGGAGACGATGCCCTCCTCGACCGCGGCGCGGGTCGCGGAGATGGCGTCCTCGAGACGGTGCTTCTTCTCCTTCAGCTCCACCTCGGTGGCGGCGCCGACCTTGATCACGCACACGCCGCCGGCCAGCTTCGCGAGGCGCTCCTGGAGCTTCTCGCGGTCCCAGTCGGAGTCCGTGGACTCGATCTCGGCCTTGATCTGGTTGACGCGGCCCTGCACCTCGGAGGAGTCGCCGCCACCGTCGACGATCGTGGTGTCGTCCTTGGTGATGGTGACGCGGCGGGCGGTGCCGAGCACGTCCAGACCGGCCTGGTCGAGCTTGAGGCCGACCTCCTCGGCGATGACGGTCGCACCGGTGAGGGTGGCGATGTCGCCGAGCATGGCCTTGCGGCGGTCGCCGAAGCCGGGGGCCTTGACGGCCACGGCGTTGAACGTGCCACGGATCTTGTTGACGACCAGGGTCGACAGGGCCTCGCCCTCGACGTCCTCGGCGATGATCAGCAGCGGCTTGCCGGCGCCGGCCTGGATGACCTTCTCCAGGATGGGCAGCAGGTCCTGGATCGAGGAGATCTTGCCCTGGTTGATCAGGATGTACGGGTCGTCGAGGACGGCCTCCATACGCTCCTGGTCGGTCACCATGTACGGGGACAGGTAGCCCTTGTCGAAGGCCATGCCCTCGGTGAAGTCGAGCTCCAGGCCGAAGGTGTTGGACTCCTCGACGGTGATGACACCGTCCTTGCCGACCTTGTCCATCGCCTCGGCGATGAGCTCGCCGACCTGCTGGTCCTGCGCGGAGAGCGCGGCGACGGCGGCGATGTCGGACTTGTCCTCGATCGGGCGCGCGGTGGCGAGCAGCTCGTCGGAGACGGCCTTGACCGCGGCGTCGATGCCCTTCTTCAGGGCGGCCGGGGAGGCACCCGCGGCGACGTTGCGCAGACCCTCGCGGACCAGGGCCTGGGCGAGCACGGTGGCGGTGGTGGTGCCGTCACCCGCGATGTCGTTGGTCTTGGTCGCCACCTCCTTCACCAGCTGGGCGCCGAGGTTCTCGTACGGGTCCTCGATCTCGACCTCGCGGGCGATCGTGACACCGTCGTTGGTGATGGTGGGGGCGCCGAACTTCTTGTCGATGACGACGTTGCGGCCCTTGGGGCCGATCGTCACCTTCACCGTGTCGGCAAGCTTGTTGACGCCGCGCTCAAGGGCGCGACGGGCGTCCTCGTCGAACTTCAGGATCTTCGCCATGGGAGCGGTTCAGCCCTCTCGGAATCGGGGTGGAACGAACCGCGCCCCGGGGCGCCTGGAAGGGGCCTCGGGGCGCAGCTCTAGAGCATCTGCTTCAGTGCTCGGTACTTCAGGTACTTCGGTACGTCGGTGAATTACTTCTCGACGATCGCGAGCACGTCGCGAGCCGAGAGGACGAGGTACTCCTCGCCGTTGTACTTCACCTCGGTGCCGCCGTACTTGCTGTACAGCACGATGTCGCCGGTCTTGACGTCGAGCGGCAGACGCTCGCCGTTCTCGAAGCGACCCGGGCCCACGGCCAGGACGACGCCCTCCTGGGGCTTCTCCTTCGCCGTGTCCGGGATGACCAGGCCAGAGGCGGTGGTCTGCTCGGCGTCGAGCGGCTGGACCACAATGCGGTCCTCGAGCGGCTTGATGGCAACCTTGGAGCTGGTGGTCGTCACGATCCGACCTCCCCCTTCGGAGATCTCGGGGTTAACTGTCTGAGGTGGCGACCAGGTGGATCCGTCGTCGCGGGTGCCGGACCTGCCCGTCGCTGTGTTGGCACTCTCCAGTGGGGAGTGCCAGAGCCGAGACTATGACCGCGATTAGCACTCGGTCAAGCGGAGTGCCAATTCCTCACTCCGTGGCGGTCCGCACCGCCTCCGAGTCCCGGTCGGTGCCGAGGCGTTCCGGCGCGTCCCGGGTGGTGCCGGAACGCTCCGTCCCGTCCCGGGTGCCGACCCGCTCCGCCGCCTTGCGGCCGAGGCGCTCGATCGAGTCCACGGCCGAGGCGCAGCCGCCGAGGCCGAGCAGGACGCCGGCGAGCAGCAGGAGGGCGAGGGGCCGGCGCGCACGCGCACACGGCCCCCGGCGGCTCGATCGCGCTCGGCTCACACGTAGTCCTCGAGCTTGGCGACCGCGTACCCCTTGGCCGTGATCACGTTCATCACCCTGCGGATCATGTCCGGCATCGTGCCCTTCCAGTCCTCCTTGCCCCGGAAGTGGGTGAGCACGATGTCGCCGGGGTGCAGGTCCCGGTCCCACTCGCGCCACTCCATGTGGTCGGGGAAGGCCTCGGAGGCCCACAGCGGGACGGCCTTGACGCCGCAGGACTTCGCGGCGCGCAGGGTGTCCTCGTTGTAGTTGCCGTACGGGGGGCGGAAGAGCGGCGGGCGTTTGCCGAAGCGCTTCTCGATGACGTCCTGCATGCCGCAGATCTCGCGCTTCTGCTCGCTGTACGACAGTCCGGGCAGGTAGCGGTGGTTGAGGGTGTGGTTGTTCAGGGCGATCCCGCCCGGCTGCGACTTCTGCATGCGGGCGAAGTAGGCGTAGTCGTCCTTGACGACGTAGTCGCTGAGGAAGGCGCTGTACGGGATCCGGAGGTCGTTCATCATCCGCAGCAGCGCGGGATCCTTCTCCGCGCCGTCGTCGATCGTCAGGAACACGACCTTCTGCTTGGTCGGCACGGTGGTGAAGACCGGCGGCAGGCCTTCGCCGTCCGTCTCGAAGCCCTTGCGGGTGGTGATCCTCGGCTTGACGGCGGGCGGGGCGGGCGCTTCGAGCGGGGGCCGGGCCAGGCCCCACTTCTTGGCGGCGAGGACGCGGGCGGCCCGCTGCTCGCGGACCTTCTCGACGTACGCGTTGAGCGCGCCGGCGGCACCCTGCCCCTGGGCCTGCTGTCCGGCGGCGGGTGCGGGCGGGCCGCCGGCCGGCTCGGTGCCGGCGGAGCAGGCCGTGGCGGCGGCGGCGAGGGCGGCGAAGGCGAGCGCCGCCCCGAGCGCCCGAGAGGAACGGTGCACACCTTTTGCCATCATTTGTTCCTTTTGTCGTACGAGCGGTATGGCGCCGCATCCTGTCAGCGCGCAAGCCCCTCCGGGCCACGACACCGCCGTACCGCCACCACCGTCCCCCGGCCGGCCCACACCACCGCAGGGCCCACAATGGGACGGGTGACCGACCTCGCCTCCTTCGCCTCCCTGCTCGGCCCCGAGGGCCAGACCCTGCTGGCCGCGCTGCGCGACCACGACCCCGCCCAGGAGCTGGCCGTCGTCTCCCGGCTGCGCCGCGACCACCCCGCCGAACTGGTCACGGCGGCCGTCGGGCAGGCGCGTCTGCGGCAGCGGGCGGTGGCGAAGTTCGGCGCGGAGGACGCGTACCGGATGTACTTCACGCCCAACGGCGTCGAGCAGTCGACCCGCGCCTCCGTCGGCACCTACCGGGCGGCCCGCCTCAAGGCGCTCGGCGTCCGGAGCGTCGCGGACCTCTGCTCCGGCATCGGCGGCGACGCGATCGCCCTCGCCCGCGCCGGGATCTCCGTCCTCGCCGTCGACCGCGACCCGCTGACCGCCGAGGCGGCCCGCGCCAACGCCGAGGCGCTCGGCCTCGCGGAGCTGATCGAGGTGCGGTGCGCGGATGTCACCGACATCGACACCGGCCCGTACGACGCGGTCTTCGTCGACCCGGCGCGACGCGGCGGCCGGGGCCGGATCTTCGACCCCGAGGCCTACTCCCCGCCGCTCTCCTGGGCCGTCGAGGCGGCCCGCAAGGCCCCGCACGCGGCCCTGAAGGTGGCCCCCGGCATCCCCCACGAAGCCGTTCCCGAGGACGCCGAGGCCGAGTGGATCTCGGACGGCGGGGACGTCAAGGAGGCCGTGCTCTGGTTCGGTACGCGGCCGGGCGCGCGCCGCGCCACCCTGCTCCCCTCGGGGGCCCGCCTGGTCGGCCGGGGCCTGCCCGACCCGGCGGTCCGCCCGGTCGGCCGCTACCTCTACGAGCCGGACGGCGCGGTCATCCGCGCGCACCTGGTCGCGGAGGTGGCGGAGGACCTGGACGGCGGTCTGATCGACGCGACGATCGCGTACATCACGGCCGACGCGCTCGCCCCCACCCCGTACGCCGCCGCCTACGAGATCACCGACGAACTCCCGTTCAACCTGAAGAAGTTGAAGGCACTGTTGCGCGAGCGCGAGGTCGGCACGCTGACGGTGAAGAAGCGCGGCTCGGCGGTCGAACCCGAGGAGATCCGCCGCAAGGTGAAGCCGAAGGGCCCCAACTCGGCGACGGTACTGCTCACTCGGGTGGCGGGCGCACCGACGATGCTGATCGGGCGGCCGGCGGGAACGACGAAGGGCTAGGAACTCCTCCCGGCGGCGTCCCCTCCGCCGGTCAGGCGGACCGCGAAGCGGTAGTGGCCGAAGGCCTTGGCCAGGCCGGTCAGGCCGGTGATCCAGAAGATCAGGGCGACGCCCATGCCGTAGACGACCAGGCCGTATCCGTCGTCGCGGCTCACGCCCGCCGGGACCGCGAAGCCCAGCCAGAGGCCGGTTCCACACAGCGCGAAGGACAGCAGGAACCAGACGGCGCTGAGGACGGGGGCGCGCAGCCGGGCGTCCGTCGGGGCGTGCCGGTCGAGGGCCGCCCACTGGGCGAGGCGCTCGCGGACGGTCCGGTCGCGCCGCAGGCTGCGGATCGTCAGCCACACGGCCGGGACGAAGACCCCGAGGCCGAAGAACGCCGAGATGATCCCGAACAGCACCATGAACGGGTCGGGCAGGGGCGCGCCGGCCGCTATGGCCAGGAGGCCGATCATCGACCAGCCCAGTTCCAGCAGGAGGAACCAGAGCAGGAACAGCGCGAGCCGCCCGCCGCCGAGCAGCCGCCGGCCGAGCTCGTCGAGGGCCAGCGCCCGGTCGGCGAGCCGCGCGTCCCGGTCGGGCCAGCTCTGGAGTTCGGCGGGCGGGGGCGGCGGAGGGAGCGGAGTACGCGGGGACATGCCAAGCACCCTAGGGCCTGTCGTCGCACTCCCGCCTGCGACGGGAGTGCGACGACAGGCCCTGAGCCTCCCCCGGCTCCCCCCACTCCACGGCCTTCGCCCGCAGCAGCGCCCGTTCGCTCTCGTTGCGGGTGAGGGCCGCCGCCCGTTCGAACTCCGCGCGGGCCTCCGTCGTACGCCCCAGCCGGGCCAGCAGGTCGCCGCGTACGCTCGGCAGCAAGTGGTAGCGCGCCAGGGCCGGTTCGGCGGTGAGGGCGTCGACCAGCGGGAGGGCCGCCGCCGGGCCCAGCGCCATCGACACGGCGACCGCGCGGTTCAACTCGACGACCGGGGACGGGGCGAGGACGCCGAGCCGACCGTAGAGCGCGGCGATCGTCCCCCAGTCGGTCTCCTCGTACGAGGCGGCCCGCGCGTGGCAGGCGGCGATGGCGGCCTGGAGGGCGTACGGCCCGTACGAGCGGCCGTCCCCGGCCCGCGCCAGGGCGTCGAACCCGCGCCGGACGAGCAGCCGGTTCCAGCGCCGCCGGTCCTGCGCGGCGAGCAGCACCGGCCGCCCGTCGGGCCCGGTCCTGGCCGCCGTCCGGGAGGCCTGGAGCTCCAGCAGGGCGGCCAGGCCCTGCGCCTCCCCCTCCTGCGGTACGAGCGCGGCGAGGACCCGGGCGAGCCGCAGCGCGTCCTCGCACAGGCCGGGCCGCAGCAGGTCGTCGCCGGCGGTCGCCGCGTACCCCTCGTTGAAGATCAGGTAGACGACTTCGAGGACGGAACCGAGGCGGGCCGCCCGGTCCTCCCCGTACGGCACCTCGAACTCCACGCCCGCCTTGGCGAGCGTCCGCTTCGCGCGGGTGATCCGCGCCGCGACGGTCGCCTCCGGTACGAGGAAGGCGCGGGCGATCTCGTCCGTACGGAGCCCGCCGACGAGCCGCAGGGTCAGCGCCGCCCGCGCCTCGGCGGAGAGCACCGGGTGGCAGGTGGTGAAGACGAGCCGCAGCACGTCGTCGTCGATGTCGCCGGGTCCTAACGGCTCCGGGTCGTACGACTCCTCCGTGAGGGTCCTGCCGACCTCGGCGAGCTTGCGCGCATACGTCTCGCGGCGCCGCACGAGGTCGACGGCGCGGTGCTTGGCGGTGGCCGTCAGCCAGGCGCCCGGCCGCTCGGGGACCCCCGTCAGCGGCCACTGCTCCAGGGCGGCGACCAGGGCGTCCTGGGCGATCTCCTCGGCGATGCCGACATCGCGGACGATGCGCGCCGCGGTGGCGACGATCCGCGGGGACTCCATGCGGAAGACCGTGTCGAGGGTGCTCTCCACCGCGTCGGTGCCGTGTGCCGTCACACTTCCCATGACAGCACACGGCACCGACGGCGGACCGGCAGCGGGCCGGGTCTCAGCCTCCCGGCATCTCCTCGATCTCGCGGACCTCCAGGCCCACCGTCCAGTGCGCCGGGTGCACCGCCAGGAAGCGCCTGGACCACTCCATCGCCTCGGCCATGTCCTTGCACTGCATCAGGGCGTAGCCGCCGACGACCTCCTTGGTCTCGGTGAACGGCCCGTCCGTGTACGACAGCTTCCCGTCCGACCAGGTGATCCTGGCCGCCTCGGCGGTCGGCTTGAGGCCCGCCGTGTCCAGCATGACGCCGGCCTTGGTGATCTCCTCGAAGAGGGCGCCCATGCGCTCCTCGAAGCCGGGGTCGGCGTCCGCCATGTCGATGGTGTTCTCCTCGATGCGGACCAGGGAGAGGTAGCGGGGCATGGTGGCTCCTCGGGGGTGCGGTGGCGGGGCTGTTCCCCGCCTCTCACTCATACGTCGAACGGGCCCGTCCCGCATCGACACCGCGCCCGGGGAAATTTCTCAGACGTAGTCCTCCAGGCGCGCCACCGTGAAGCCCTGCTCCTGGATGCGGCGCAGCATCGTCGCCGTCATCTCGGTCATCGTCCGGCCCTTGAGCTCGGAGGGGCCCCGGAAGTGGGCCAGGATGATGTCGCCGGGGCGCAGCTTCCGGTCGCCGCGCTGGTACTGCATGTTCTTGATCTGCATGGACTCGCGCCAGAGCACGATCGCGTCGACGTCGCACTCCCCGGCCGCCGCGCGCGTGGCCTCGTTCCAGTTGCCGTAGGGCGGGCGGAAGAGGCGCGGGGCCTTGCCGTACCGCTGCGTCAGCCTGTCCCGCTGGCCGCAGATCTCCCGGCGCTGGGCCTCCTGGGAGAGGGTGGGCAGGTTGGGGTGGGTGAGGGTGTGGTTGGCGAGCCCGTGGCCCTGGGCGACGAGCGGGGCGAAGTACGGGTAGTCGCCCCGGATGGCCGCGTCGGTGAGGAACATCGTGACCGGGACCTTGAGGTCCTTCATCATCGTGACGAACGCGGGGTCCTTCTCGGCCCCGTCGTCGATCGTGATGAAGACGATCTTCTCGGTGGTGGGTATCTCGCTGATCACGGGCACGGGACCGCCCTGCTTGCGGCTCACCGGCTTGACCGCGGGCGGGGCGGGCGGGGCGGGGAAGGGCGTGAGCCCCCACTTCCGGTACGCGGCGGCAGCGGCGGCCCTGGCTTCCTCGGGCGCCCCGGCGGCCTCACCCGCCTCACCCGCACCGGCGGGCGGCCCCACCGCGGGCGTCTTCTTCGCCGTCGGCGGGGGACCCGCCGGGTCCCCCGCCGCGCAGCCGGTCACCAGCAGGGCGGCGGCGGTGAGGGCCGCCCACAGCACGATCGTCTTCTTCACGCATGGTGGGATGCCCGGCCCGCTCGAAAGGTTGCTCGATAGTCGCCTATTCGACCGATTCGAAGCGCCAGCGGTGGACCGGCCGGGTGATCAGCTCCGCGTCCGGCTCGGGCAGCTCCGGCAGCTCCGCGTCGAAGGCCGCCGCCTCCCACCAGGTGAGGACGAGGACCCGGTCCTGGGGTGCGCGGAACAGCTCCCGGCGCAGCGGCTCGCGCGCGAGCACCTGGGCCCTGGCCCACTCCAGGAGCTCGGCGCCGCGCCCCTGGGCGGCCCGCGCCTCCCACATCAGGGTCACGGTCGTCACGGGTACAGGTTCTCCTTGCTGACCTCGTGCACATGATCGTGGTCGTGGGAGTGCGCGTGCGCGCCCGGCACGTGCGGGTCCGTCACCGGCAGCGAGGAGTCGGCGGACAGCTCCAGGTCGGAGGCCGGCCGGTTGCGGGCGACCATCTCGGAGCCGAGGGCCGCGACCATCGCGCCGTTGTCGGTGCACAGACCGGGCCGGGGGACGCGCAGCCGGATGCCGGCCCGCTCGCAGCGCTCCTGGGCGAGGGCCCGGAGCCGCGAGTTGGCGGCGACGCCGCCGCCGATCATCAGGTGGTCGACGCCCTCGTCCTTGCAGGCCCGGACGGCCTTGCGGGTGAGGACGTCCACGACGGCCTCCTGGAAGGACGCGGCCACGTCCCGTACCGGCACGTCCTCGCCGGCCGCGCGCCTGGCCTCGATCCAGCGGGCCACGGCGGTCTTGAGACCGGAGAAGGAGAAGTCGTACGCGGGGTCCCGGGAGCCGCTCAGACCGCGCGGGAACGCGATGGCGGCCGGGTCGCCCTCCTTGGCGAGCCGGTCGATGACCGGACCGCCGGGGAAGCCGAGGTCGAGCACCCGGGCGATCTTGTCGAAGGCCTCGCCGGCGGCGTCGTCGATGGTGGCGCCCATCGGGCGGACGTCGGAGGTGATGTCCGAGGAGAGCAGCAGCGAGGAGTGGCCGCCGGAGACGAGGAGGGCCATCGTCGGCTCGGGCAGCTTGCCGTGCTCCAGCTGGTCGACGCAGATGTGCGAGGCCAGGTGGTTGACGCCGTAGAGCGGCTTGCCGAGGGCGTACGCGTACGCCTTGGCCGCCGAGACGCCGACGAGCAGCGCGCCCGCCAGGCCGGGACCGGCCGTGACCGCGATGCCGTCGAGGTCCTTCGGGGAGACGCCGGCCGTCTTCAGGGCGCGCTCGATCGTCGGGACCATCGCCTCCAGATGGGCGCGGGAGGCGATCTCGGGCACGACGCCGCCGAAGCGGGCGTGGGTGTCGACGCTGGACGCGACGGCGTCGGCGAGGAGCGTGGTCCCGTGGACGATGCCGACGCCGGTCTCGTCGCAGGAGGTCTCGATACCGAGTACGAGCGGTTCGTCAGCAGCCATCAGTCGGTCCAGCCAGGGGTCGTACGGCCATCAGATCTCAGTCCCGGTTCCTTGAACGGTCAGTCGCATCACGAGCGCGTCCACGTTTCCGGGCTGGTAGTAGCCGCGCCGGAAACCGATGGGCTCGAAGCCGAAGCGCTCGTAGAGCTTCTGGGCCCTGGTGTTGTCCACGCGCACTTCGAGGAGGACCTCCTCGCATTCGAAGGCGGTGGCGTGCTGGAGCAGGTCGGTGAGGAGCCGGGCGCCGAGGCCCGTGCCCCACTGGTCGCGGGCGACGGCGATGGTCTGCACGTCGCCCAGTCCGCCGGCGGCGGCGAGCCCGGCGTACCCCACGAGCCTTCCCTCGCCGTTCTCCGCCACGATGTAGCGGCGGGTGGCGCGGGGGCCCCTGGAGTGCGCCAGCTCCGACCAGAACATCCCCGCCGACCAGGCGTCCTCGGGGAACAGCTCGTCCTCCAGAGCGAGCACCGGTGCGATGTCCCACCAGCGCATCTCGCGCAGTTCCACGGCGCCGGTCACTTGGGGGTGACCACCTTGTAGTTCTTGGGCACCTGCGCGTCGGGGCGGCGCAGATACATCGGCAGCGGCTCCAGGAAGCCGTCGTCGCCGTCCGCCGAGGGGCCTGCCGCCAGTTTCTCCGCCGCGAGCGCGGCGAGCCCGGCCGCCGACTGGTGCTCGGGGTCACGGGCGTCGGGGAAGGCCTCCGGGTAGAGGCGGGCGCCCGCGCCGACGACCGGGAGGCCCGCGAGCCGCTCGGCGATCTCGGCGGGCCGGTCGACGGCCGCGTCGGTCACGCGCGTACGGGAGTCCGCGTACCGCGCCCAGTAGACCTCCTTGCGGCGCGCGTCCGTGGCGACGGCGAAGGGCCCGTCGAGCCCGGAGGCGTACGCGAGGCCGTCGAGGGTGCACAGGCCGTGGACCGGCACGCCGAGCGCGGAGGAGAAGGCGGCGGCCGTGACGAGACCGACCCGGAGTCCGGTGTACGGCCCCGGTCCGACGCCGACGACGATCCCGGTGACCGCGTCGAGCTTCAGCCCGGCCTCGGTGAGGACCCGGTCGACGGCGGGCAGCAGCAGCTCCCCGTGACGGCGGGCGTCGACCTGGGCCGACGAGGCGACGACGGCCTCGCCGTCGTGGAGGGCGACGGTGACGGCGGGGGTGGCGGTATCCATGGCGAGCAACAGCACGCGAACAGCCTACGGCTCCCGGGCACGGTGCCCCGCCCCGCGCTCCCCCGGCTGCTACCGTCACCCTTCGAAACGTTCGTACGAGAGGTGGGCACGGTGGCACGGAGCAGCTCGGGATTCGTGGCCGGGCTCACGGCGGTGGCCGTCGCCGCGGTCTGCTTCCTGGCCTACCAGGCCTCGGCGAACGCTCCCGCGAATCCGTCGGCCGACCCCCGGACGCCGAACAGCGCCGCGCCCTCGGTCTCGCCGAGCGGCGGCCCCAAGAAGCCTGCCGAGAACCCCCTCGCCGTCCCCGCCGACTCGGGCAGCGGCGCGCGGGTCGTGTACGCGCTCGCCGACCGCCGGGTGTGGCTGGTCGACGCGAAGGGCAAGGCGACCCGGACGTTCACGGTGATGCCGAGCACCGTGCACCCGGTGCCGGGGGCGTACAGCGTGACGTCCCGCTCGGGCTCGGTCCGTGGTTCGGACGGGGTACAGATCGAGCACGTCGTGCGGTTCGCGACGACGCAGGACGTGGCGATCGGGTTCAGCGCGGCGGTCGACGGCTCGACGCCCGCCCCGGACGCGTCGAAGAAGACGGGCGGCATCCGCATGAAGCGGACCGACGGCGACGCGCTGTGGACGTTCGCGGTGATCGGCGCGAAGGTCGTCGTCGTCGCGTAGGCCGTCGTCGCGCGGTCCTTCCCGACGAAGGGCTACGCGGCCTCTTCACGCACCACCGGACGCGCCAGCGGCTCGCCCGGAGGCTCCTCGTCGCATCGCTCCGGCGTTCTGCGCGGCGGGGTCGAGAGCGCCCGTGCCGCCGCGCAGGACGCCAGCAGCTCACTCATCGGGACGTGGTCCCGGGCGGGTTCCGCGTGCTCCGGCGTCGCCATGCATGCCTCCCGTAGGTTAGGTGCACCTAACCAGCTCGTGCTTCCATGTCACCACGGCACACACGACGCACGCAACACCTTCCCGACACGTTGTCGGAATCTACCGGCCGCCGCTCAGAGCGCGGCCAGGTCCGCGGCGGCCCAGCGCGCCCCGATCCCGCGCAGCACGACCGTGCGCCGGTCGTCGTCGGTGTCGCCGGTCACCCGGTGGATCAGGAGGTGGAGACGGTCGTCGGTCAGCTCCTCGACCTTGCCGTCGCCCCACTCGACGACGACCACCGACTCGGGCAGCGAGACGTCCAGGTCGAGGTCCTCCATCTCGTCGAGACCGCCGCCGAGGCGGTACGCGTCCACGTGCACCAGGGCCGGGCCGCCGACCAGTGACGGGTGGACGCGGGCGATGACGAAGGTCGGCGAGGTGACGGCCCCGCGCACCCCGAGGCCCTCACCGAGGCCCCGGGTGAGGGTGGTCTTCCCGGCCCCCAGCTCGCCGGTGAGCATGACGAGGTCGCCGGGGCGGAGGATCTTCGCGAGGCTGCGGCCGAGCTCCTGCATCTGCTGGGGGGAGTCGACGGAGAGGGTGGCGCCGGAGACGGGCGGGTGCGCTGCTTCCATACCCGCCAACTTAGCCGTTGCGGGGGTCCGGCTCGGCCGTGACCGTCGCCGGCACGGCTCCCGCCCGTACCAGCAGGTCCGCGAGGCGGTCGGTGACCGCCTCCGGGTGCTCCAGCATCACCAGATGACCCCCGTCGGGGACGATGACCAGCTCCGCGTCCGTGAGCAGACCGGCGATGACCTCGG
The DNA here is from genome assembly GCF_036634195.1 of Streptomyces sp. P9-A4. Taxonomy (NCBI): domain Bacteria; kingdom Bacillati; phylum Actinomycetota; class Actinomycetes; order Kitasatosporales; family Streptomycetaceae; genus Streptomyces; species Streptomyces sp. P9-A4. The sequence continues at coordinate 4,544,259 of NZ_JAZIFY010000001.1, read as the reverse complement.
TGTGCGAGCTGGGGGTCACCAGATCGTGGTCCCCGGCCAGCGCCAGCACCGGAAGCTCGCTCAGGACGGCCAGCGCCGCCGCCTTGTCGTGCTCGGCGAAGGCCGGATAGAAGGCGGCGACCACGTCGATCGGGGTCGACTCGATCATCCGCTCCGCGAACCGGGCCACCGCCGGGTCCACGTCCTTCGACGCGAACGAGTACTTCTTGATCAGCCCGGCGAACAGGTCCGCCGTCGCCCGCCGGCCCCGCTCGACCAGCTCCGCCTGCGAGCCCAGCGCCCGCAGGACCCCCGGCAGGACCCGCCGGACGGCGTTGACGCCGGCGATCGGCAGCCCGTACGACACCTCTCCGAGGTTCCCCGCGGAGGTGCCGACGAAGGAGACGCCGACGACCCGCTCACGGACGAACTCCGGGTACCGGTCCGCCAGCGCCATGATCGTCATGCCGCCCATCGAGTGCCCGACGAGGACGAGCGGCCCCTCCGGCGCCGCCACGTCGAGGACCGCCTTGAGGTCGCGGCCCAGCTCGTCGATGGAGACGGGCACCGCGTCGGGCCCCGACTGCGAGACGCCCTGCCCCGAGCGGCCGTGGCTGCGCTGGTCCCAGTGGACGGTACGGACCAGACCGCGCAGCGCGGCCCGCTGGAAGTGCCAGGAGTCCTGGTTGAGGCAGTAGCCGTGACTGAAGACGACGGTGACGGGCGCGGGCTCCTTGCGCCCGAAGAGCCTTCGGCGGCGGGCCGGCGGAGTGTCGTCCTCGACCTCGTCGACCTCGTAGTAGAGGACGGTCGAGTCCTCCGCGAGCGCCCGTCCCGGCGTCCCCCGCAGCCCCCCGTAGGGGCCGGTGGCGTCCAGGGCCAGCCGCGCCTTCTGCCGTACGGAACGCCCGACGGTGAGCCGCTCGACGGCCACCCCGGCCGCCGCGCCCGCCGCCAGCACGCCTATCGCGGCGCCGGCGAATCCGGCGCGCCGCCAGGTACCGGTGCTGCTGGACTCGCCCACGGGGCCCCCTCTACTCGCCCAGGTACACGCGCGGGACGCGCGCGCCGATCCGGGTGACGATCTCGTACGCGATGGTGTCGGCGGCCACCGCCCAGTCCTCGGCGGTCGGTTCGCCCCCGTCGCCGGGGCCGAACAGCACGGCCTCGGTGCCCGGCGCGGGCTCCTCCCCGCCGAGGTCGACGACGAACTGGTCCATGGCGACCCGCCCGGCGACCGTACGGACGGTGCCGGCGACCAGGACGGGGCCGCGGCCCGAGGCGTGCCGGGGGACGCCGTCGGCGTAGCCGAGCGGGACGAGACCGAGGGTCGTCTCCGCGTCGGTGACGTAGTGGTGGCCGTAGCTGACGCCGTGCCCGGCCGGGACCCGCTTCACCAGGGCGACGCTCGCCTTGAGCGACATCACCGGCCGGAGTCCCAGCTCGGCGGAGGTGCCGAGCTCCGGGCTCGGCGAGACGCCGTACATCGCGATCCCCGGCCGCACCAGGTCGAAGTGGGCCTCGGGGAGGGTGAGGGTGGCCGGCGAGTTGGCGATGTGGCGGACCTCGGGCCGGACGCCCGCCTTCTCCGCGTGGTCGAGCATCGAGCGGAAGACGTCGAGCTGCGCGGCGATCGAGGGGTGGTGGGGTTCGTCGGCGCACGCGAAGTGCGACCAGAGCCCGGTGACCTTGACCAGGCCCTCGGCCTCGGCCTTCAGCGCCCGCTCCACCAGCTCCGGCCAGTCTGCGGGCTGGCAGCCGTTGCGCCCGAGGCCGGTGTCGGCCTTGAGCTGGATCCTGGCCGTCCCCCCGGTCGCGCGGGCCGCCTCGACGACCTCCTCCAGGGCCCACAGCCCGCTCACCGACATGTCGAGACCGGCCTCGATGCCCCGGTCCCAGGGGTCGCCCGGCGTCCAGAGCCAGCACATCACCGGCACGTCCGTGATCCCGGCGGCGCGCAGCGCGAGCGCCTCGTGCGGGGTGGCCGTACCGAGCCAGTCCGCGCCCGCGTCCAGGGCGGCGCGGGCGCAGCGCACCGCGCCGTGTCCGTACGCGTCGGCCTTGACCACGGCCATGATCCGGACGTGGGGGGCGACGCGGGCGCGCAGCGTGCGGACGTTCGCACGCAGCGCACCGAGGTCGATCTCGGCGCGGGCTCTGCGGGGCGGCGGTGTCTCAGTCATCGCGCCCAGTCTCTCAGGTGTCAGCCCGCGGGCCGCTTTCCCCAGATGTAGACCCGGTCACCCTTGCGGAGCACGTTCCAGAGTTTCTCGGCCTTGCGGTAGCTGAGATTCACGCAGCCCCGGCTGCCGGTGGGCGTGGCGAGCTGCCCGTAGACGCTGTGGAAGGCCTGGCCGCCGCTGAAGAACTGGGCGAACGGCATCGGGGATTCGTAGATGGACGACCAGTGGTCCTTGTGGCGCCAGTAGACGGAGTGCCAGCCGGTGCGGGTGGCGTACCCGGCCCGCCCGCTGCGGATGTTGACGACCTCGAAGGTGACCTTCTTGCCCTTCTTCACCCACATGAGCTGACGGTCGAGGTCGACGCAGGCCACGGCGTACTTCCTCGCGGGGCAGCGCCGGCCGGGGTCGAGGTTCCTGCGGGCGGCGAGGAGTTCGGCGCGGGCCCAGGTGACCGGGCCCGCGTAGCCGTTGGCGGGCTTGATCTTCTCCTTGGCCTGGAAGGCGCGGATGGCACGGCAGTCGGCGGCGGACTGCCTGCCGTCGACGGGCAGCTCGAGCAGCCGCTCGACCTGCCGCTGGTAGGTGCCGGTCGTGGCGGCGCAGGCGGCCCCGAGCACGCTCCTCGGCAGGTACTCGACCAGCTCGTCCACCTCCTCCCGCGGCTCGGGCACGGGCACGTCGCCCTCGGGCTGGAGGGGCGGCAGCACCTGGTCGGGGGTGTCCATCGGGTACTCGGCCCGCCCGGCACCGACGACACCGGGCACGAGCGCGTCCCCGGCGGCGGGGGCGTCGGCGAAGGCCCCGGGTTCGGGGGCGTCGGCGAAGGCGGTGCCGGCCGGGGGCACGAGCAGGGCGGCAAGAAGCAACGACAGAGGCGCGACGCGCCTTCTCCATCTGGTCACCCCACCCACCCAATCCCCAGCGCCGGGAAGCAGCGCGCCGGGAGGCGCGGGTGGGGCAACGGGTTCCGCCGGGTGGGCGAAACGGGGGCCGACCGTCGGGGGGGGGAACCCGGGTGGGGCCACCCGCCGGGTGGGGAATCCCTGGGGGCCTACCTGCCGGCCCCTACGTCCCGTACGTCCCGCCACGCGCCTCCCAGCGCCTCCGCGACCTCCCCCGCCGTCACAGGTCCGCGATCCTCCGACGCCCGCCGGGCCGCGAGACCGTGGAGGTACGCGGCGCACGAGGCCGCGTCCACCGGGCGCAGGCCTGCCGCCAGGAGCGAGCCCGCGAGCCCGGAGAGGACGTCGCCGCTGCCGGCCGTGGCCAGCCAGCCGGTCCCGGTGGGGTTCACCCGTACGGGGCCGCCTTCCGGCCCGTGCACCAGCGTCGTCGAGCCCTTGAGCAGCACCGTCGCCCCGAACCTGCCCACCAGTTCGCGTACCGCCGCGAGCCGGCCCGCCTCGACCTCCTCCCGGGACGCGCCGAGCAGCGCCGCCGCCTCGCCCGCGTGCGGGGTGAGCAGGGTCGGGGCGCTGCGGGCCCGTACGAGGGCGGGGTCGAGGTCCCGCAGCCCGTCGGCGTCGACGAGCACCGGCACGTCGGAGGCGAGGACCTCCGCGACGCCCGGCCCGTCGCCGAGTCCGGGCCCGACCACCCAGGCCTGGACGCGCCCGGCCTTGTCCGGGGGTCCGGCGTGGACCAGCGCCTCGGGGTGCCGGGCGATCACCGCGTCGGCGGCCGGGCCGACGTACCGGACCGCACCGGCCCCGCCGCGCAGCGCCGCCGCGACGGTGAGGACCGCCGCCCCCGGGTAGCGGGCGGAGCCGGCGACGACGCCGAGGACCCCGCGCCGGTACTTGTCGCTCGCGGCGCCCGGTACGGGCAACAGCCGTGCCACGTCCTGGTGCTGGAGCGCCTCCAGGTCGGGCACGCCGGGCAGTTCGTCGCCGAGCCCGATGTCGACGAGGCGCAGGGCGCCCGCGTACCCCCGTGCCGGATCGACGAGGAGACCGGGCTTGTACGTACCGAAGGTGACGGTCGCGTCGGCGCGCAGGGCCTCCCCCGCCACCTTCCCCGAGTCCGCGTCGACGCCGCTGGGCAGGTCGACGGCGACGACGACTGCGTCGGAGCCGCGCGCGGCCCGGGCGACGGGCACGGCCTCGGGCCGGAGCCCGCCGCGCCCGCCGATGCCGATGATGCCGTCGAGGACCAGGTCGGCGGTGGCGAGCGGTTCGAAGGGGTCTTCGGCGACGCGTCCCCCGGCCGCCCGGAGCGCGGCGAGCCCGGCGCCGTGGGCGCGGGTGCCGAGCAGGACGGCGGTGACTCCGGCGCCGCGCCGGGCGAGCCGGGCCCCGGCGTACAGGGCGTCGCCGCCGTTGTCGCCGCTGCCGACGAGGAGGACGACCCGGGACCCGTACACCCGCCCCTTGCCGAGCAGTGAGCAGCAGGCGGCGGCGAGCCCGGCGGCGGCCCGCATCATCAGGGCACCCTCGGGGAGGCGGGCCATGAGAGCGGCCTCGGCGGCCCGTACGGTCTCCACGCGGTAAGCGGTACGCATGGTCAGCAGTCTGCCGCGCGCACCGGAGGAACGCTCCCCGTACGGGAACGCCGTACGGGACCGCCGTACAGGAGCCCCGTAGGGGAACCGCCGTACAGGATCCGCCGTAAGGGCCCCCGTACGGGCCCACGCACGGGAACCCCCGTACGGGAACCCCCGTACGGGCCTCAGCCGCGCGGCCGGGCTCAGCCCTCCGCGATCACCACCGCCGAGGCGACCCCCGCGTCATGGCTCAGCGAGACGTGCCAGTGCCTCACGCCCAGCTCCGCCGCCCGCGCCGCCACCGTGCCCCGCACCCGGAGCCTCGGCTGCCCGGTGCCCTCGACGTACACCTCGGCGTCCGTCCAGTGCAGCCCGCCCGGCGCGCCGAGCGCCTTCGCCAGCGCCTCCTTCGCGGCGAACCGCACCGCGAGCGAGGCCGGCCCCCGCCGCTCCCCGCTGGGCAGCAGCAGCTCGCTCTCGACGAAGAGGCGCTGGAGCAGCCCCGGCGTCCGTTCGATCGACGCGGCGAAGCGGTCGATCTCCGCCACGTCGATCCCCACCCCAATGATCATTTCCCACTCACTCCACGGTCACCGATTTGGCCAGGTTGCGCGGCTGGTCGACCTCGTTGCCCCGCGCGGTGGCGAGCTCGCAGGCGAAGACCTGGAGCGGCACCGTGGAGACCAGCGGCTGGAGCAGCGTAGGCGTGGCGGGGATGCGGACGAGGTGGTCGGCGTACGGGACGACCGTCTCGTCGCCCTCCTCGGCGATCACGATCGTCCGGGCACCGCGCGCCCGGATCTCCTGGATGTTGGAGACGATCTTGTCGTGGAGGACGGAGCGGCCCTTGGGCGAGGGCACCACGACGACGACCGGCAGGTCCTCCTCGATGAGCGCGATCGGCCCGTGCTTGAGCTCACCGGCGGCGAAGCCCTCGGCGTGCATGTACGCCAGTTCCTTGAGTTTCAGGGCGCCTTCGAGGGCGACCGGGTAGCCGACGTGCCGGCCGAGGAAGAGGACCGTGTTCTTGTGGGCGAGCGAGCGGGCGAGGGCCCGGACCGGCTCCATGGTCTCCAGGACCCGCTCCACCTCGTCGCCGATGCGGGCGAGTTCGCGGACGACGGCGCGGATCTCGTCGCCCCACTTGGTGCCGCGCACCTGCCCGAGGTAGAGCGCGAGGAGGTAGCAGGCGACCAGCTGGGTGAGGAAGGCCTTGGTCGACGCGACGGCGATCTCGGGCCCGGCGTGGGTGTAGAGGACGGCGTCCGACTCCCGTGGAATCGTCGAGCCGTTGGTGTTGCAGACGGCGAGGACCTTCGCGCCCTGCTCGCGCGCGTGCCGCAGCGCCATCAGCGTGTCCATGGTCTCGCCGGACTGCGAGATCGCGATGACGAGGGTCTTCTGCCCGAGGATCGGGTCGCGGTAGCGGAACTCGCTGGCGAGCTCGACCTCGCAGGGGATGCGGGTCCAGTGCTCGATGGCGTACTTGGCGATGAGTCCCGCGTGGAAGGCGGTGCCGCAGGCGATGATGACGACCTTGTCGGCCTCGCGGAGCACGGCGTCCGGGATGCGCACCTCGTCGAGGGTCAGCCGGCCGTTGCCGTCGATCCGGCCGAGGAGGGTGTCGGCGACGGCCTTCGGCTGCTCGGCGATCTCCTTGAGCATGAAGTAGTCGTAGCCGCCCTTCTCGGCGGCCGAGGCGTCCCAGTCGACGTGGAAGGCCCGTACGTCGGCGGGGGCGCCGTCGAAGTCGGTGACGGTGACGCCGTCCCTGGTCAGCTCGACGACCTGGTCCTGGCCGAGCTCGATCGCCGAACGGGTGTGGGCGATGAAGGCGGACACGTCGGAGGCGAGGAAGTTCTCGCCCTCGCCGACGCCGACGACCAGCGGGGAGTTCCGGCGGGCGCCGACGACGACGTCCGGCTGGTCGGCGTGCACGGCGACCAGGGTGAAGGCCCCTTCGAGGCGCCGGCACACCAGCCGCATGGCCTCCGCCAGCTCGCCGGCGGAGGAGAACTCCTCCGCGAGGAGGTGGGCCACGACCTCGGTGTCCGTCTCGGACACCAGGTCGTGGCCGCGCTCGGTGAGCTCCGCGCGCAGGTCGGCGAAGTTCTCGATGATGCCGTTGTGGACGACGGCGACCCGCCCCGCGTTGTCCAGGTGCGGGTGCGCGTTGACGTCGGTCGGCCCGCCGTGGGTGGCCCAGCGGGTGTGTCCGATGCCCACGGACCCGCCGGCCAGCGGCCGGTCGACGAGTTCCTTCTCCAGGTTGACGAGCTTGCCCGCCTTCTTGGCCGCGGCCAGCCCTCCGTCGGAGAGCACCGCGACACCGGCCGAGTCGTAGCCCCGGTATTCGAGCCTCTTGAGGCCCGCGACCACCACATCAAGCGCCGACTGCCCGCCGACGTATCCCACGATTCCGCACATGACGGAAGCGTACGGCGGAAGGTGCCCGCAGGGCCGGAGTCAGCCCAGCTTGGCGGCCTGCGCGTCGACGACGTCCTTCGGGAGCGCCTTCACACCGCCGGAAGCGAAGCTGATCGTCGAGAACGACGCGAGCGTGTTGCCCTGGCGGAAGACGACCACCTTGCTGGCGAACGGCCGGCCCTCCAGTTCGCTGGTGACGGTGAAGGCGACCGCCTCCTCCCCCGCGGTGACGCTCTCCGGGGCGACCTTGGTGACCTTCGTCCTCTCCGCCCCGTGGATCACCGTGAAGCCGCCGGCGCACTCGCCGCCGGCCTTCTTCACCGAGGCGAAGGCGTCCTGGGCGCCCTGCCCGTCGTACGACCCGAGCGTCACGGCCGTCACCCGGACACCGAGCCCGACGAGGAGGGCTTCCTCCGGGGAGGCCGTGGCGTCCTTCTTCGGCTCCTCCAGCACCTTGCGCTGCACCGAAGCGGCGGGCGAGCCGGGCGAGATGAAGGACATGGCGTGGGCGATCGGCGCGCAGGGGGCCTTGTCGGTGGTGACCTCGGAGGCCGGTACGACGTCGTCGCCGTGGGCCTTGGCCACCTGGTAACCCTTGAGATCGCCCTTCTCGACGATCAGCTTGTCCAGCTCGGCGGCGGACAGTGCCTTCGCGGCGGGCGCGGGCGCGCTCGTCGCGGAGGCCGAGGCCTTGGGGGCGTCCTTCCCCTTGCCGTCGTCGCTCTTCCCCTCCCCACCGCACCCGCTGACGAGCAGGGCGAGGGACACGGCGGTACCGGCGACGACGGCGCTTCTCATGGACGTACGCATCTGGGGTGACTCTCTGTTTCTCTCGGTGCTCTCGACATGCCGCCCGAAGGGCGGCTCCCCCCGCGTGACGAGCAGAGACCCACGCGGCATGGAACAGGATCACCCTAGGGCCGGGGCCGGACAACGGCTTTTGTCGCGTGACCCAGCCCACGGCCCGCGGGGTCCCGTGAACCCCCTCGACCCCCGACAATGGCGGGGTGATCACTTCGCCGCCACGAAGCGCCAGCGGGGCGAGCCCCTACGTCGACCTCACCCGGGCCGAGTGGAGCGCCCTGCGCGACAAGACGCCCCTGCCGCTGACCGCCGACGAGGTCGAGCGGCTCCGCGGTCTCGGGGACGTCATCGACCTCGACGAGGTGCGGGACGTCTATCTGCCCCTGTCCCGGCTGCTCAACCTGTACGTGCAGGCCACCAGCGGGCTGCGCGGGGCCCTCAACACCTTCCTCGGCGAGAGCGCCGAGCAGCGCGGCACCCCCTTCGTCATAGGGGTCGCCGGTTCGGTCGCCGTCGGCAAGTCGACGGTCTCCCGCCTCCTGCAGGCCCTCCTCGCCCGCTGGCCCGAGCACCCGCGCGTGGAGCTGGTCACCACCGACGCCTTCCTCTACCCGATGGAGGAGCTGAAGGCGCGCGGGCTGATGTCCCGCAAGGGCTTCCCCGAGTCGTACGACCGCCGGGCCCTGACCCGCTTCGTCGCCGACATCAAGGCGGGCAAGAAGGAGGTCTCCGCCCCGGTCTACTCGCACCTGATCTACGACCGCGTGCCCGACGAGCGGCTCGTCGTCCGCCGCCCGGACATCCTCATCGTGGAGGGGCTGAACGTCCTCCAGCCCGCCCTTCCCGGCCAGGACGGCCGCACCCGCGTCGGCCTCGCCGACTACTTCGACTTCTCGGTGTACGTCGACGCGCGGCCGGAGGACATCGAGCGCTGGTACCTCAACCGCTTCCGCAAGCTCCGCGACACCGCCTTCCAGAACCCGTCCTCGTACTTCCAGCGCTACACGCAGGTCTCCGAGGACGAGGCCCTCGACTACGCCCGGACCATGTGGCGGACCATCAACAAGGTGAACCTCCTGGAGAACGTGGCCCCGACCCGCGGCCGGGCGACCCTCGTCGTCCGCAAGGGCCCCGACCACAAGGTGCAGCGCCTGAGCCTGCGCAAGCTCTGACCTTCGTAAGCTCGGGGCATGTTGCATCTACGGATGATCGTCCCGCCGGAACGCACCACGTCCGCGATCGCGCTGATCGAGTCGACGGTCGGCACCACCCACCTCGTGGTGCTGCCGGGCGTGGCCAGAGACCCCCACGGCGACGTGGTCATGTGCGACATGGCCCGCGAGTCGGCCGACGAACTCCTGCACGGCCTGCGCGACATGAAGATCGATCAGGACGGCTCGATCGCGGTGGACGGCATCGACCTGTCGATGTCGACCCGGGCGGACAAGGCCGAGCGGGAGGCCCCGGGCGAGGGCGCGGACGCGGTCATCTGGGAGCAGCTGGCGGAGGCGACCCACGAGGAGTCGACGCTCTCCTTCACGTACCTCTCGTTCATGGGTCTGGCGACGATGATCGCGGCCTGCGGTGTCGTCCTGGACAACGCGATCCTGATCGTGGGCGCCATGGCGGTCGGCCCGGAGTTCGGCCCGCTCGCCGGGGTGTGTACGGCGATCGTGCAGCGGGCGCCGAAACTGGCGGCACGCTCGCTGATGGCGCTGCTCATCGGCTTCGCGACGGCGATCCTGGCGACGACCGTGTTCAGCCTGGTCATGGACCGGCTGAACCAGTTCAGTCAGTCCATGCTCGACGCGCAGCGCCCGCAGACCAGCTTCATCTGGCAGCCGGACCTGTTCTCGTTCGTGGTGGCGCTCCTCGCGGGCGCGGCCGGCACCCTCTCGCTGACCTCGTCCAAGTCGGGCGCGCTGGTGGGCGTGGCGATCTCGGTGACCACGGTCCCGGCGGCGGCGAACGCGGCGGTGGCCCTCAGCTACGGCGAGGTCGGGCAGATGTGGGGCTCGATCCAGCAGCTGCTGCTCAACCTGCTGGGGATCATGCTGGCGGGAACGGCGACGCTGTCCCTGCAGAAGCGACTGTGGCGGACCCAGCGCGGCCGGCTGCGACACAGGCTGCGCAGGGGCTGAGCACGCCACGTGGCGGAAGACGCCCGCACGCGAAGAGGCCCCGCCGCACCGGACGTCCGGTGCGGCGGGGCCTCTCGTCAGAGCATGACGGTGCCTCAGAAAGCCTAGCCCAGAGCCGACTTCACGACGTCCGCGAGCCGCTGCGCGACCGCGCGGGCCTGTTCGATGTCGGCCGCCTCGACCATCACGCGGACCAGCGGCTCGGTGCCGGAGGGGCGCAGCAGGACGCGGCCGGTGGAGCCGAGCTCCTGCTCGGCGGAGGTGACGGCGGCGGCCAGGTCGCCGGAGGTCTTCACCCGGGACTTGTCGACGTCGGGGACGTTGATGAGGATCTGCGGCAGTCGCTCCATCACCCCGGCGAGGTCCGCGAGCGACCTGCCGGTGGCGGCGATACGGGCCGCCAGCATGAGGCCGGTGAGGGTGCCGTCGCCGGTGGTGGCGTGGTCGAGCACGATGACGTGCCCGGACTGCTCGCCGCCGAGCGCGTAGCCGTGCTCCTTCATGGACTCCAGCACGTACCGGTCGCCGACCGCGGTCTGGACGAGGTTCAGGCCCGCGCCCTCCATGGCGAGCTTGAAGCCCAGGTTCGACATGACGGTCGCGACGACGGTGTCACCGCGCAGCGTCCCCGCCTCGCGCATGGCGAGGGCGAGCACGGCGAGGATCTGGTCGCCGTCGACCTCGTTGCCCGCCGCGTCCACGGCGAGGCAGCGGTCGGCGTCGCCGTCGTGGGCGATGCCCAGGTCGGCGCCGTGCTCGACGACGGCGGCGCGGAGCAGCCCGAGGTGGGTGGAGCCGCAGCCGTCGTTGATGTTGAGGCCGTCCGGCTCGGCGCCGATGGTGACGACCTGCGCGCCGGCCCGGGTGAAGGCCTCGGGCGAGACGCGGGCGGCGGCGCCGTGGGCCTCGTCGAGGACGACCTTGAGGCCGTCGAGCCGGTTGGGGACGACGGCGAGGAGGTGGGAGACATACGTCTCGAAGCCCTCGTCGTAGTCCCGGACCCGGCCGACGCCGGAACCGGTCGGACGCTCCCAGGGGGCGCCGGTGCGGTGCTCCTCGTAGACCGACTCGATCTTGTCCTCGAGGTCGTCGGCGAGCTTGTGGCCGCCGCGCGCGAAGAACTTGATGCCGTTGTCGGGCATGGCGTTGTGGCTGGCGGAGAGCATCACGCCGAGGTCGGCGCCGAGGACGCCGGTGAGGTGGGCCACGGCCGGGGTGGGCAGCACGCCGACGCGCAGCACGTCGACACCGGCGCTGGCGAGTCCCGCCACGACGGCCGCTTCCAGGAACTCTCCGGACGCACGCGGGTCCCGCCCGACCACGGCGGTCGGCCGGTGGCCCTCGAAGGTGCCCGACTCGGCGAGCACGTGCGCCGCCGCGACCGAGAGACCGAGCGCCAGCTCCGCCGTCAGGTCCGCGTTGGCCACACCGCGCACGCCGTCCGTGCCGAAGAGTCGTCCCACAGCTGTCCTCCGAAAATACGTGCCCAAGCTGATGAAAGATGAAAGAGGTGACGAAAGAGCTTATGAAAAAACGTACGCCCCGACGGCACGGGCAGTGCCGCCGGGGCGTACGAAAGCAGACCGAGCAGGCGATTAACGCTTGCTGTACTGCGGAGCCTTACGGGCCTTCTTGAGACCGGCCTTCTTGCGCTCGACCGCACGGTCGTCGCGGGAGAGGAAGCCGGCCTTCTTGAGCGCCGGGCGGTTGTTCTCGACGTCCGCCTCGTTCAGCGCACGGGCCACACCGAGGCGCAGGGCGCCGGCCTGACCGGAGACACCGCCACCCGCGATGCGGGCGATGACGTCGTAGCGGTTGTCGAGCTCGAGCACCTTGAAGGGCTCGTTGACTTCCTGCTGGTGCACCTTGTTGGGGAAGTAGTCCTCAAGGGTGCGACCGTTGATCTTCCACTTGCCGGTGCCCGGAACGATCCGGACGCGGGCGATGGCGTTCTTGCGACGGCCCAGGCCGGCGGCCGGCTGCGGGTCGCCGAAGCGGGACGCGAGCGACTCGGAGGTGTACTCACCCTCGACGAGCTCGGTCTCGGTGGTGTACTCCTCAACGCCCTCGAACTCGTCGACGGGGGTTTCGGGGGTGGTCTCGGCCACGATTCTCCTCAGATTTCTTTCGTTCTTAGGGGGTGTGGCCGGAACTACTGCGCGACCTGGGTGATCTCGAACGGAACCGGCTGCTGAGCAGCGTGCGGGTGGTTCTCGCCCGCGTAGACCTTCAGCTTCGAGATCATCTGACGGCCCAGGGTGTTCTTGGGGATCATGCCCTTGATGGCCTTCTCGACGGCCTTCTCGGGGTTCTTCGACAGCAGCTCGTCGTAACGGACGGAGCGCAGACCACCCGGGAAGCCGGAGTGGCGGTACGCCAGCTTCTGGGTCTTCTTGTTGCCGGACAGGTGGACCTTGTCAGCGTTGATGATGATGACGAAGTCGCCCATGTCCATGTGCGGGGCGTAGACCGGCTTGTGCTTGCCTCGGAGGAGGTTCGCAGCCGTGGTCGCCAGACGGCCCAGGACGATGTCCTGCGCGTCGATGATGTGCCACTGGCGAGTGACATCGCCGGGCTTGGGGCTGTACGTACGCACTTCGTAGCCTTCGCTTCTTCAGTGGATGGAGTCCAGACACACCTGAAGCGATCATGCAGCTGGGGCCTGCACTGCCGGGACGACGCCCGTATGCGAGCCACTGGTAACTGCTCCAGGGAACCTGCGTAAGGGCCGTTCGCCTGAGAACGACGAAGCCACTACGCATAACAAACCGCAACACTACCCGCGCGCCCCCCGACGGGTCAAAACGCGCCGAGCCACCGACCGCCGACCGCCCACCGCCGACCACCGACCCCCCGAGGTCACCGCGCCCGCTCGACCCGTCGCTCGTCCCACACGGGCTCGCTCGTCTCCCGTACGACCCCGTCCGAGCCGAAGACCAGGAACCGGTCGAAGCTCTTCGAGAACCAGCGGTCGTGGGTCACCGCGAGGACGGTCCCGTCGTACGACTCCAGCCCGTCCTGGAGGGCTTCCGCCGACTCCAGGTCCAGGTTGTCCGTCGGCTCGTCCAGGAGCAGCGCCGTCGTCCCGGCCAGCTCCAGGAGCAGGATCTGGAACCGTGCCTGCTGCCCGCCGGAGAGCCTGTCGAAGGACTGGTCGCCCTGCCGCTCCAGCTCGTACCGGCGCAGCATCGACATCGCCCCGCCCCGGTCCTTGGCGTGCTCCGTCCACAGGATGTCGACGAGCGGGCGCCCGGTCAGCTCCGGGTGCGCGTGGGTCTGGGCGAAGTGCCCCGGCACCACGCGCGCGCCGAGCTTCCAGTCGCCCGTGTGGGCCACCGACGGGTCGCCGGCGAGCAGCCGCAGGAAGTGCGACTTGCCCGACCCGTTCGAGCCGAGGACGGCCACCCGCTCCCCGTAGAAGACCTCCAGCGAGAACGGCTTCATCAGACCGGTCAGCTCGAGGTTCTCGACGGTCACGGCCCGCACCCCGGTCCGGCCGCCGCGCAGCCGCATCCGGATGTCCTGCTCGCGCGGCGGCTCCGGCGGCGGCCCGGCCTCCTCGAACTTCCGCAGCCGGGTCTGCGCCGCCGCGTACCGCGAGGCCATCTCGTGGCTGACCGCGGCCGCCTGCCGCAGGTTGACCACGAGCTTCTTGAGCTGGGCGTGCTTCTCCTCCCAGCGCCGCTTCAGCTCCTCGAAGCGCGCGAACCGCTCCCGCCGCGCCTCGTGGAAGGTGTCGAAGCCGCCGCCGTGTACCCACACGTCCGACCCGCCGGGACCCGGCTCGACCGCGATGATCTTCTGCGCGCCGCGGGAGAGCAGCTCCCGGTCGTGAGAGATGAACAACACGGTCTTACGGGTCTCCCGCAGCCGCTCCTCCAGCCACCGCTTGCCGGGCACGTCCAGATAGTTGTCCGGTTCGTCGAGCAGCAGCACCTCGTCGGAGCCGCGCAGCAGCGACTCCAGGACCAGCCGCTTCTGCTCGCCGCCGGAGAGCGTCCTGACCTGCCGGAACTGCGCCTTGTCGTACGGCATGCCGAGCGCGGCCATGGTGCAGATGTCCCAGAGGGTCTCCGCCTCGTACCCCTGCACCTCGGCCCAGTCGCTGAGGGCCTGCGCGTACTTCATCTGCGCGGCCTCGTCGTCGACCGTCATGATCAGGTGCTCGGCCTCGTCGACGGCCTTCGCGGCCTCCCGGATGCGCGGCTGAGCCACCGAGACCAGCAGGTCACGGACGGTGGACTCGTCCCGTACGGAGCCGACGAACTGCGGCATCACGCCGAGCCCGCCGCTGACGGTGACGGAGCCGCCGTGGGGCTGGAGCTCTCCGGCGATCATCCGGAGCAGTGTGGTCTTCCCGGCGCCGTTGGCCCCGACGAGGGCGACCACGGCGCCCTCCCCGACCCGGAAGGAGGCGTCCCCGAGGAGGACCCTCCCGTCGGGAAGGTAGTACTCAAGATGCGCGGCCTCGACATGTCCCATGAGGTGCATTGTCGCCGCCCGCGTCGGCCGGGCCCAACCGGTTTAGGATGCGCGGCATGAGCTTTGGGGGACCGCAGTGGCCGCAAGAGCCGCAGCAGCAGGGGCAGCAGGGGTACGGCGGACAGCCGCCGCAGGGGTACGGGCAGCAGCCCGGGTACGGCGGCCGGCCCGGCCACGGACCGCAGCAGGGCCACGGCGGGCAGCCCGGATACGGCGGCGGGCAGCCGGACCCCTTCCCGGGCGCCCAGGACGGCGGGAGCACCCCCGACTGGGGCGCCCTGGCCGATGCCTCGGCCTCCCGTAACCGGCGCAAGCGCTGGCTGATGATCGGCGGCGGCGCGGTGGCCGCGGTCGTCGTCGGCGCGATCGTCGCCACCGCCGTGGTGGCGAGCGGCAAGAAGAACGACGAGGCCGGGACCGCCGGGGGGCCCACCGGCACGGCCGCCCCCACCGCCTCCCCCACCCCCGAGCCGACCTTCTCGTCGGTGGCGCCGCCGCCCCCGCCGAACCCGAAGGACTACATCTCGGACCCGAAGAAGGACAAGGCCCCGCTGAGCGCGGAGGGCCTCTTCCCGGGCAAGAAGCTCACGATGAACAAGCGCCCCTACAAGAAGGGCGCGACCTCGGCCACGACGAACTGCGCGGCCGTCACCCAGGGCGGTCTCGGGACCGTCCTGAAGAACAACGGCTGCCAACGGGTGCTCCGCGCCACCTATGTGAAGGACGGCGTGGCGATCACGGTCGGCGTCGCCGTCTTCCCCTCGGAGGCCGCGGCCCTCAAGGCGAAGAGCCAGGCCACCGGCGGCGTCTCCCCGCTGGCCGGGGCCGGCGTGGCTGACTTCTGCCACGCCACGGTCTGTCTGCGCCGCTCGAACGCGGTCGGCCGCTACGCGTACTTCACCCAGGCCGGCTTCGCCGACGGCAAGAAGGTCACCAAGGCCGACAAGGCGGTCTTCCAGGCCAGCGACGACCTGGGCACCTTCACCTTCAACCAGATCTACGCCCGGGGCCGCTCCCAGGCCTCAGCAGCAGCCGGCGCTCCCGGGGAGTGACCGCTTGTTCCTGGCCTCCAGGTTCCGGGCGGCCAGGAGCTCGTCGGCGGGGTAGCCCACCTCTTCGAGGGTGAGCCCGTGCGGCCGTACGACGTGCACGGCCGAGTCCCGCACCCCCGCCGCCAGGACCTTGCCCGGCCAGTCCACCGGCCGGTGCCCGTCGCCGACGAACAGCAGGGCGCCGACGAGCGAGCGGACCATGTTGTGGCAGAAGGCGTCCGCCTTCACGGTGGCTTCCATCACACCGTCGGGCCGCCGCTCCCAGCGCAGCTCCTGGAGGGTGCGGATGGTGGTGGCGCCCTCGCGCCGCTTGCAGTACGCGGCGAAGTCGTGCTCGCCGACGAGCGCGGCGGCGGCCTCGTTCATGGCGTCCATGTCGAGGGCCCAGTCGTGCCACAGGACGTGGCCGCGCAGCAGCGGGTCGACCCCGCCGGGGTTGTCGGTGACGCGGTAGGCGTAGCGGCGCCAGATCGCGGAGAACCGCGCGTTGAAGCCGCTGGGGGCCTCGGTCAGGGACCACACCCGTACGTCGTGGGAGAGGCGCCCCGCGAGCCGCCTGAGCAGCTTGTCGCGGTGCTCGGCCCACAGCTCGGCCGGCAGGTCGACATGGGCGACCTGGCCGCGCGCGTGCACCCCGGAGTCGGTGCGGCCGGCCACGGTCAGCTCGTACGTCTCCTTGGACCGGGTCACGGTCCGCAGGGCGTCCTCGATGTCCCCCTGCACCGTCCGCCGCCCGCCGGCCTGCTTGGCCCAGCCGGAGAAGTCCTTGCCGTCGTACGACAGGTCAAGCCGAACCCGTACGAACCCGTCCTGCACGTCATCGCTCACGCGGAGATCCTCTCAAACACACGGGAACGGGCCCGCACCCCAGGGGGTACGGGCCCGCTCACGAGAAACGTCCGAAGAACGCTCACGCGTCCTTCAAGGCGTCTTACTTGGCCGAGTCCTCGACGGTCTCGGCCGGAGCCTCGGCGGCCGCGTCGGCCTCCTTGACGGCGCGCACGGTGGCGGCCTCGGCCTCGGCGACGGTCGCCTTCTTGGCGATCTCGCCCTCGACCAGCTCGATCACGGCCATCGGGGCGTTGTCGCCACGACGGTTGCCGATCTTGGTGATACGGGTGTAACCACCCGGACGCTCCGAGTAACGCGGGGCGATCTCGGTGAAGAGGGTGTGGACGATGCCCTTGTCGGTGATCGTCTGCAGCACCAGGCGACGGTTGTGGATGTCGCCCTTCTTCGCCTTGGTGATCAGGCGCTCGGCGACCGGACGCAGGCGACGGGCCTTGGCCTCGGTCGTGGTGATGCGGCCGTGCTCGAAGAGCGACTTCGCCAGGTTGGCGAGGAGCAGCTTCTCGTGCGCGGCGGAACCGCCGAGGCGGGCACCCTTCGCGGGACGCGGCATGGTGTTTCTCCTTGTGATCTGCACCGGCCGTATGAGGTACCGATGACAGTGTCCGAGCGGGCGGATACCCGTCGAAGATCCGGACTGCCCCCGAAGGGGCGCCCGGAAGGGGCGCGGGGAACTGCGCGATCAAGCACAGCGCACCCGCACCCTGGTACGGACCGTGAGGCCCGAGCTCTTAGTACTGCTCGGTCTCGACGAAGCCCGCGTCCGCGTCGTCGTCGGCGCCGAAGGCGTCCGCGGCGGCGGTCGGGTCGAAGCCGGGAGGCGAGTCCTTCAGCGCGAGGCCCATACCGGCCAGCTTCGCCTTGACCTCGTCGATCGACTTCGCACCGAAGTTGCGGATGTCGAGCAGGTCGGCCTCGGAGCGCGCCACGAGCTCACCCACGGAGTGGATGCCCTCGCGCTTGAGGCAGTTGTACGAACGAACGGTGAGCTCGAGCTCCTCGATCGGCAGCGCGAGGTCGGCGGCCAGGGCGGCGTCCGTGGGGGACGGGCCCATGTCGATGCCCTCGGCGTCGATGTTGAGCTCGCGCGCCAGACCGAACAGCTCGACCAGGGTCTTGCCGGCGGACGCCATGGCGTCACGCGGGCGCATGGCCTGCTTGGTCTCGACGTCGACGATCAGCTTGTCGAAGTCGGTGCGCTGCTCGACACGGGTCGCCTCGACCTTGTACGTGACCTTGAGCACCGGGGAGTAGATGGAGTCGATCGGGATACGGCCGATCTCCTGGCCCACCTGCTTGTTCTGCACGGCGGAGACGTAGCCGCGACCGCGCTCGACGGTCAGCTCCATCTCCAGCTTGCCCTTGCCGTTGAGCGTGGCGAGGACGAGGTCGGGGTTGTGCACCTCGACACCGGCCGGGGGCGCGATGTCGGCGGCGGTGACCAGACCCGGGCCCTGCTTGCGCAGGTACATCACGACGGGCTCGTCGTGCTCCGAGGAGACGACCAGCTGCTTGATGTTGAGGATGAGGTCGGTCACGTCCTCCTTGACGCCCGGCACGGTGGTGAACTCGTGCAGGACACCGTCGATGCGGATGCTGGTGACAGCAGCGCCGGGGATCGACGAGAGGAGGGTGCGGCGGAGGGAGTTGCCGAGGGTGTAGCCGAAGCCCGGCTCCAGCGGCTCGATGACGAACCGGGAGCGGAACTCGTCGACGACCTCTTCGGTCAGCGACGGACGCTGAGCGATCAGCATGTCTGTGATTCCTTCAGTCGAGGACGCCCACTATTTGACGCCCGACGGGTACTACGTATGCAAGGGTACGGGCGGTACGCCCCCAAAGGGGACGCACCGCCCGAAATTCCCTGGTCAAGCAGCCGGAGCGTCAGACGCGGCGGCGCTTGGGGGGACGGCAGCCGTTGTGCGGCGTGGGGGTGACGTCCTGGATCGAACCGACCTCGAGGCCCGTGGCCTGGAGGGAGCGGATCGCGGTCTCACGGCCGGAGCCGGGACCCTTGACGAAGACGTCGACCTTGCGCATGCCGTGCTCCTGCGCGCGGCGGGCGGCCGACTCGGCGGCCATCTGCGCGGCGAAGGGGGTGGACTTGCGCGAGCCCTTGAAGCCGACGTGGCCGGCGGAGGCCCAGGAGATCACGTTGCCCGAGGGGTCCGTGATCGAGACGATCGTGTTGTTGAACGTGCTCTTGATGTGCGCGTGGCCGTGAGCGACGTTCTTCTTTTCCTTGCGGCGCACCTTCTTGGCAGCGCCCTGACGACCCTTGGGGGGCATCTATATCTCCTACGGGAGGTGGTCGGTCCTACAGCGAAGACCGCTTGGTCAAGCGTCCGCTGAGGACTACTTCTTGCCCGGCTTCTTCTTGCCGGCGATGGCGCGACGCGGGCCCTTGCGGGTACGAGCGTTCGTGCTGGTGCGCTGGCCGCGGACGGGCAGGCCACGACGGTGGCGCAGACCCTGGTAGCAGCCGATCTCGACCTTGCGGCGGATGTCGGCGGCGATCTCGCGGCGGAGGTCACCCTCGGTCTGGAGGTTGGCGTCCACGTACTCGCGGATCTTGACGAGGTCTTCCTCGGCAAGCTCGCGGACACGGGTGGACGGGTTCACGCCGGTCGCGGCGAGAATCTCCTCGGACCGGGTACGCCCGATACCGAAGACGTAGGTGAGTGCGACCACCACGCGCTTTTCGCGCGGGATGTCAACACCGGAAACGCGTGCCATTCAATGGCTCCTGTGTTCTCGGGGGTCTGCTGCAGAACCGCTCCCGGCCGCCGACTCCTGTGAAGAAGTGGTACGTCCGGGTCCCCGGCCCCCGCCGGAGGTGCCGTCAACCGTGGAACACGGCCCGACGGGCTCTGCGTATGTACGTATTGCTATGCGTCGCGCGAAGAACTGCGATATGCAGGTCGGTCGGCGTGCGTCAGCCCTGGCGCTGCTTGTGGCGCAGGTTGTCGCAGATGACCATGACCCGGCCGTGACGGCGGATCACCTTGCACTTGTCGCAGATCTTCTTGACGCTCGGCTTGACCTTCATGGGATGTGAGGTTCTCCGGGTCAGTGCCACCACCCGCGCACGGAGGCGGGGTGCGGGCAAGATCTACTTGTACCGGTAGACGATCCGGCCACGCGTCAGGTCGTACGGAGAGAGCTCCACGACGACCCGGTCGTCCGGGAGGATTCGGATGTAGTGCATCCGCATCTTGCCGGAGATGTGCGCGAGGACCTTGTGACCGTTCTGGAGCTCCACCTTGAACATGGCGTTCGGGAGGGACTCGATCACGGTGCCCTCGATTTCGATGGCACCTTGCTTCTTGGCCACGCTTCGCCTTTCGAATCGGCTACCTTGATCGACTCCCGCCGCCGTGTGCGGACACACGGGTACACGAGAGCCGACGCATCAGTCTACGTCAGGCCCCAGGAAAAGACGAATCGGGAAGTCTGCCCACCCGAACTGATCCTTACGCAAGTCACCACGCCGTAGAAAATTCAAACGTACTCCTACGCCAGCGGATCGGGCGCCGCCGTCACACCCAGCTCCGCCAGCTTCGCCTTGCCGCCGTCGACCGCCGTGAGGACCAGGGGGCCCTCCTCGGTCAGGGCGATCGAGTGCTCCCAGTGGGAGGACCAGGTGCCGTCGGTCGTGATGACCGTCCAGTCGTCCTTGAGGACCTCCGTCCGAGGCGTGCCCAGGGAGACCATCGGCTCGATCGCCAGGCAGAGGCCGGGGACCAGCTTCGGGCCCTTGCCGCGCTTGCGGGAGACGTAGTTCAGCAGGTGCGGGTCCATGTGCATCTCGGTGCCGATGCCGTGGCCGCCGTAGTCCTCGATGATCCCGTAGCGGCCGAGGCTGTGGTCGCCGACCGCCGGCCGCGGCTGCCGCTTGATGTACGTCTCGATCGCCTTCGAGATGTCGACCAGGCGGTTGCCGAGCTTCATGGTCGCGATACCGGCCCACATCGACTCCTCCGTTACCCGGGAGAGCTCGACCAGCTCCGGCGCGTGCCCGGTGCCCACGAAGGCCGTGTAGGCCGCGTCACCGTGCCAGCCGTCCACGATCGCGCCCGCGTCGATGGAGATGATGTCGCCGTCCTTGAGGACGGTCTTGTCGTCGGGGATGCCGTGGACGACGACCTCGTTGACCGAGGTGCAGATCGTCGCGGGGAAGCCGCCGTAACCGAGGAAGTTCGACTTCGCCCCGTGGTCGGCGATGACCTTCCGCGCGACCTCGTCGAGGTCCTTCGTCGTGGCGCCCGGCACGGCCGCCTCACGGGTCGCCGCGTGAATGGCGGCGACGACCAGCCCCGCCTCGCGCATCTTCGCGATCTGCTCGGGGGTCTTGATCTGCACGGGCCGCGGCCTTTCCATCGGGTACGGGGAACAGAACAACGATACGGCCGCGGCGCCCCTGAGGGGCACCGCGGCCGTATCGCACGAACCAGGGGTTACTTCTTGAGCGCGTCCATCGCCTTGGCGGTGACCTCGTCCACCTTGCCGAGCGCCGAGATCGTCACGACCAGGTTCTGCGCCCGGTAGTAGTCGATGATCGGCTCGGTCTGCGTGTGGTAGACCTCCAGGCGCCGGCGGACGGTCTCCTCGGAGTCGTCGTCGCGCTGGAAGAGCTCGCCACCGCAGACGTCACAGACGCCCTCGGTCTTCGGAGCGTTGTACGTCAGGTGGAACACGTGCGCGCTGTCGTTGCGGCAGATGCGGCGACCCGCGATCCGCTTCACGACCTCGTCCTCGGGGACCTCCAGGTCCAGGACCGCGTCGAGCTGCATGTCCTCGGCCTTCAGGACCACGTCCAGGGCCTCGGCCTGAGCCACGTTGCGGGGGAACCCGTCCAGCAGGAAGCCATTGGCGGCGTCCGGCTGCTCCATCCGGTCCTTGGCCATCCCGATGGTCACCTCGTCGGGGACCAGGTCGCCGGCGTCCATGAACGCCTTCGCCTTGAGACCCAGCTCCGTGCCCTGAGAGATGTTGGCGCGGAACAGGTCGCCCGTGGAGATGTGCGGGATGTCCAGGTTCTTGGCGAGGAACGCGGCCTGCGTTCCCTTGCCGGCACCGGGCGGTCCGACGAGGACGATTCGCATCAGCGGAGGAACCCTTCGTAATTGCGCTGCTGGAGCTGGCTCTCGATCTGCTTCACGGTCTCCAGCCCCACACCCACGATGATGAGGATGCTTGTCCCACCGAAGGGGAAGTTGGCATTGGCGCCACCGAAGCCTGCCAACGCCATCGTCGGCACAAGAGCGATCAGACCCAAGTACAGCGAGCCCGGCCAAGTGATCCGGTTGAGCACGTAGCTCAGGTACTCGGCAGTAGGTCGACCAGCCCGGATACCCGGGATGAAGCCACCATACTTCTTCATGTTGTCGGCGACTTCCTCGGGGTTGAACGAGATCGCCACGTAGAAGAAGGCGAAGAACACGATCAGGAGGAAGTACGCGGTGATGTAGTAGGGGTGGTCACCCTTGACGAAGTGGGCTTCGATCCAGGTCTTCCACCCTGCGGTGGAGTTCGAGAACTGCGCGATCAAGGCCGGGATGTAGAGCAGCGACGACGCGAAGATGACAGGAATCACACCCGCCTGGTTCACCTTCAGCGGGATGTACGTGGACGTACCGCCGTAGGAGCGCCGGCCGATCATGCGCTTCGCGTACTGCACCGGGATGCGGCGCTGTGCCTGCTCGACGAAGACCACGAGGGCCACCATCACGAAGCCGATGAGGATGACGGTGCCGAACTCGATCCAGCCCTTGGCGAGCTTGCCGCTCTCCTTGATGGCCCACAGGGCGCCCGGGAAGCCGGCGGCGATCGAGATGAACATCAGGATCGACATGCCGTTGCCGATGCCGCGGTCGGTGATCAGCTCACCGAGCCACATGACGACACAGGTACCCGCGGTCATCGTGATGACCATGGTGGCGATGGTGAAGACGGACGGGTCGGGAACGACCTGGTCCGCCACCGAGCAGCCGCTGAACAGAGCACCGCTCTTCGCCGTCGCGACGAGACCCGTGCCCTGGAGGATGGCGAGGGCGACCGTCAGATAGCGGGTGTACTGCGTGATCTTGGAGGTACCGGCCTGACCCTCCTTCTTGAGGGCTTCGAGGCGCGGGATCACGACGGTCAGCAGCTGCAGGATGATGCTCGCCGTGATGTACGGCATGATGCCGAGCGCGAAGATGGTGATCTGCAGCAGCGCCCCGCCACTGAACATGTTGACCAGGCCGAACAGGCTGTTGTTGCCCTCGCTGGCCTGCTTGACACACTGCTGGACGGCCTCGTAGCTGACGCCGGGGACCGGGATGTGGGCCCCGAGGCGGTACAGCACGATGATGGCGAGCGTGAAGAGCAGCTTCTTGCGCAGGTCGGGCGTCTTGAACGCCCGGGCGAACGCGGTGAGCACGGTGCCTCCTGCGACCCCCGCGCTAGGCGTCAAGGGTGACGGCTTGAGATTCGAAGAATCACTGGATAGGTATCGGTCATCAAATCCGCACGGGCATACCGCACGGAGTCTAGACAGTGGACGCCACCTTACCGGCGACCATGCCCCCCTAGGAACGACCAATCGGGGATGCCCCTTTTGGGAGGCATCCCCGATCGGATGTTCAGGCCATCGAGTCGTCTTAGACGAGCTCGGTGACGGTGCCGCCGGCGGCGGCGATCTTCTCCTTGGCGGAGCCGGAGACGGCGTCAACCGTCACCTGCAGCGCCACGGTGATCTCGCCGGCGCCGAGCACCTTGACGAGCTGGTTCTTGCGAACCGCACCCTTGGCGACCAGATCGGCCACCGTGACCTCGCCACCCTGCGGGTAGAGCGCGGTGAGCTTGTCCAGGTTCACGACCTGGTACTCGGTGCGGAACGGGTTCTTGAAGCCCTTGAGCTTCGGCAGACGCATGTGGAGGGGCATCTGCCCACCCTCGAAGCGCTGCGGAACCTGGTAACGGGCCTTCGTGCCCTTGGTACCACGACCGGCCGTCTTACCCTTCGACGCCTCACCACGGCCCACACGGGTCTTCGCGGTCTTGGCGCCGGGGGCGGGACGGAGGTTGTGGGCCTTCAGCGGGTTGGTCTCCGCCATGTCAGTCAACCTCCTCGACCGTCACGAGGTGGCGGACGGTGTGCACCATGCCGCGGAACTCGGGACGATCCTCCTTGACAACCACGTCGTTGACCCGCTTGAGGCCGAGCGAACGCAGGGTGTCGCGGTGGTTCTGCTTGCTGCCGATGTACGACTTCGTCTGCGTGACCTTGAGGCGAGCCATTACGCACCCGCCCCAGCACGCGCACGAAGCAGGGCCGCGGGGGCGACGTCCTCGAGGGGCAGACCACGGCGAGCCGCGATCTCCTCGGGACGCTGCAGACCCTTGAGGGCCGCCACGGTCGCGTGCACGATGTTGATCGCGTTGGACGAGCCAAGCGACTTCGACAGGATGTCGTGAACGCCGGCGCACTCCAGAACGGCGCGCACCGGGCCACCGGCGATAACACCGGTACCGGGGGAAGCCGGCTTCAGGAGCACGACGCCCGCGGCACGCTCGCCCGTGATCGGGTGAGGGATCGTGCCCTGGATGCGCGGAACCTTGAAGAAGTTCTTCTTGGCTTCCTCGACACCCTTGGCGATGGCCGCGGGAACTTCCTTGGCCTTGCCGTAACCGACACCTACGGTGCCGTCACCGTCGCCCACCACGACCAGCGCGGTGAAGCTGAAGCGGCGACCACCCTTGACAACCTTGGCGACGCGGTTGATCGCGACAACGCGCTCAACGTACGCGGTCTTCTCGGCGGCAGCGCCACCGTCGCGGCCCTTCCGGTCCCGCCGCTCGCCGCCACCGGCACCGCTTCCGCGGCGCTGGGGTCCAGCCATTGGATTTACCTCTCTCTGTTACGTCCGTTAGTCCCGGAACCGGGGCTTAGAACTTCAGCCCGGCTTCGCGGGCGGCGTCAGCCAGAGCGGCAATGCGCCCGGCGTACCTGTTGCCACCACGGTCGAACACGACAGCCTCGACGCCGGCGGCCTTGGCGCGCTCGGCGACGAGAGCGCCGACCTGCTGGGCCTGCGCGGACTTGTCACCCTCGCCACCACGGATCGACGCGTCCAGGTTCGACGCCGACGCAAGGGTGTGACCCTTGAGGTCGTCGATGACCTGAGCGGTGATACCGCGGTTCGAACGCGTCACGACGAGGCGCGGACGCTCCGCCGTACCCGACACGTTCTTGCGGATGCGGATGTGGCGGCGAGCCTTGGCGGCACGCTTGTAAGCGTCGCCCTTGGCGATCTTCACACCGTATGCCATGGCTTACTTACCAGCCTTTCCGACCTTGCGGCGGATGACCTCGCCGGCGTACTTGACGCCCTTGGCCTTGTACGGGTCGGGCTTGCGCAGCTTGCGGATGTTCGCCGCAACCTCGCCGACCTTCTGCTTGTCGATGCCCTCGACCGAGAACTTGGTCGGCGACTCGACCTTGAACGAGATGCCCTCGGGCGCCTCGATCAGGATCGGGTGGCTGTAGCCGAGCTGGAACTCCAGGTTGGAGCCCTTCGCGGCCACGCGGTAACCGACACCGCTGATCTCGAGCGCCTTCACGTAACCCTGGGTCACACCGGTGATCATGTTGGCCACCAGCGTGCGGGACAGGCCGTGAAGGGCCTTGTTCTGACGCTCGTCGTTCGGGCGGGTGACGTTGAGAACGCCGTCCTCGCCCTTAACGATCTCGATCGGAGCGGCGACGGTGTGGTTCAGGGTGCCCTTGGAACCCTTCACCGTGACCGTGCGGCCCTCGATGGTGACGTCCACGCCGGCGGGAACCTGGATAGGCAGCTTGCCAATACGCGACATTAGCTATTCCTCCGTTCCCGACTACCAGACGTAGGCGAGGACTTCCCCACCTACGCCCTTCTTGCCTGCCTGCTGGCCGGTCAGGAGACCGTGGGACGTGGAGATAACCGCCACGCCCAGGCCGCCGAGAACCTTCGGCAGGTTGGTGGACTTCGCGTAAACCCGGAGACCGGGCTTCGAGATCCGCTTGATGCCCGCGATGGAGCGCTCACGGTTCGGACCGAACTTGAGCTCGAGGACGAGGTTCTTGCCGACCTCGGCGTCCTCGACCTTCCAGCCCGTGATGAAGCCCTCCTGCTGGAGGATTTCCGCGATGTGAGACTTGATCTTGCTGTGCGGCATCGACACGGTGTCGTGGTATGCCGAGTTCGCGTTACGCAGACGAGTCAGCATGTCCGCGATCGGATCAGTCATGGTCATGAAGTGGCCTTCGGCCTCTCTCGCCGTGGTTTCCGGTGCGCCATCCCTCTCCCCACACAGGGGCGGGACGGGTGCGGCGCGGGGACCTACGGCGTAGTAAGTCGTAAGGGCGGCGGACGCCCAACCCTCCTAGCCTAAGCCATGGAGGCTCGGGCGTCCGCCAACCCAATGCTTACCGAGAGACTCCGGTCATCCCAACTAAGGGATTACCAGGAGCTCTTGGTCACGCCCGGCAGCTCGCCACGGTGAGCCATCTCACGGAGGCACACGCGGCACAGGCCGAACTTGCGGTACACGGAGTGGGGACGACCACAACGCTGGCAGCGCGTGTAGCCACGCACGCCGAACTTAGGCTTACGGGCAGCCTTCGCGATGAGAGCCTTCTTCGCCATCTCGCTTACGCCTCCTTGAACGGGAAGCCGAGGTGACGCAGAAGGGCACGGCCCTCGTCGTCATTGGTCGCCGTGGTCACCACGGTGATGTCCATACCCCGGACACGGTCGATCTTGTCCTGGTCGATCTCGTGGAACATGACCTGCTCCGTGAGACCGAAGGTGTAGTTGCCACGCCCGTCGAACTGCTTGGGGGACAGACCACGGAAGTCGCGGATGCGCGGAAGCGCGAGCGACAGGGTGCGGTCCAGGAACTCCCACATGCGGTCGCCACGGAGGGTGACGTGCGCACCGATCGGCTGGCCCTCACGCAGCTTGAACTGCGCGATGGACTTGCGAGCCTTGGTGACGGCCGGCTTCTGACCGGTGATCGTGGTCAGGTCACGGACGGCACCGTCCATGAGCTTCGAGTCACGGGCGGCGTCGCCGACACCCATGTTCACCACGATCTTCACGAGGCCGGGAACCTGCATGACGTTCTCGTAGGAGAACTCCTCACGCAGCTTGCCCGCGATCTCCTCGCGGTACTTCGTCTTGAGACGCGGAGTGGTGGTAGCCATCAGATGTCCTCACCCGTCCGCTTGGCAACGCGGATCTTGTTGCCCTCGTCGTCGAAGCGGTATCCGACACGCGTGACGACCTTCTTGCCGTCCTTCTCCACGACCAGCTGGACGTTGGAGACGTGGACCGGAGCCTCGGTCGTGACGATGCCACCGGCCTGCGACGGGCCGGCCTTGGTGTGCTTCTTGACCCGGTTGACACCCTCGACGAGGACGCGGTTGTCACGGGGGAAGGCCGTGATGACCTTGCCCTGCTTGCCCTTGTCCTTACCGGTGATGACCTGGACCAGGTCGCCCTTCTTGATCTTCATGCTTACAGCACCTCCGGCGCGAGCGAGATGATCTTCATGAACTTCTTCTCGCGCAGCTCACGGCCGACCGGGCCGAAGATACGGGTGCCACGAGGGTCGCCGTCGTTCTTGAGAATGACAGCGGCGTTCTCGTCGAAGCGGATGTACGAGCCGTCCTGGCGGCGGCGCTCCTTGACGGTGCGAACGATGACCGCCTTGACGACGTCACCCTTCTTCACGTTGCCACCGGGGATCGCGTCCTTGACGGTGGCGACGATGACGTCACCGATGCCCGCGTAGCGGCGACCCGAGCCACCGAGAACACGGATGCAAAGGATCTCCTTGGCACCAGTGTTGTCGGCGACACGCAGTCGCGACTCCTGCTGGATCACGTCTATCTCCTGATTTGTCTGCCGGTTCCCGGCGGGGTCGCGCTAGCGGTCAGCGCGACCCCACCGAGCCTGGCGGAACGAACTCGAAGGGTTACCCCTTCAAGAATTACTTGGCCTTCTCGAGGATCTCGACGACGCGCCAGTGCTTCGTCGACGACAGCTTCCGGGTCTCCATCAGGAGGACGCGGTCACCGATGCCGGCAGCGTTCTGCTCGTCGTGAGCCTTGAGCTTGTTCGTACGGCGGATGACCTTGCCGTACAGCGCGTGCTTGACGCGGTCCTCGACAGCGACGACGACGGTCTTGTCCATCTTGTCGCTGACGACCAGGCCCTCGCGGACCTTGCGAGCGTTGCGCTCGGTCTTCTCAGTCACGTTGCTCTCGCTCATCAGACGTTCTCCACCGTCTCGATGCCGAGCTCGCGCTCGCGCATCAGGGTGTAGATCCGGGCGATGTCCTTACGGACGGACTTGAGCCGGCCGTGGTTCTCGAGCTGGCCCGTCGCCGCCTGGAAGCGGAGGTTGAACAGCTCTTCCTTGGCCTCGCGGAGCTTGTTGAGAAGCTCCTCGTTGCCCAGCTCGCGCAGCTCGGACGCCTTGGTACCGGCCGACATCACAGCTCACCTGCTTCGCGCTTCACGATCTTGCACTTCATCGGCAGCTTGTGGGCCGCACGGGTCAGGGCCTCGCGCGCGATCTTCTCGTTCGGGTAGGACAGTTCGAACATCACCCGACCCGGCTTGACGTTCGCGATCCACCACTCCGGAGAACCCTTACCGGAACCCATGCGGGTCTCGGCGGGCTTCTTCGTCAGCGGGCGGTCCGGGTAGATGTTGATCCAGACCTTGCCGCCACGCTTGATGTGGCGGGTCATCGCGATACGAGCCGCCTCGATCTGGCGGTTGGTCACGTACGCCGGCGTGAGGGCCTGAATGCCGTACTCGCCGAACGCAACCTGCGTACCACCCTTGCTCATACCCGAGCGCTTGGGGTGGTGCTGCTTGCGGTGCTTGACCCTACGGGGGATCAGCATTTCGGTCAGGCCTCCGTTCCGGTGCTCTCAGCCGGAGCGGCAGCGGCGGCGGGAGCCTCGGCCTTGGGGGCCTCGGCAGCCGGCGCGGACTGCTGCTGCGGCTTGCGGCCGCGGCCGCCACGCTCGCCACCGCGGCCACCACGGCCGGCGGGACGGTCGCCAGCGCCGGCGCCACGGGCCGGGCGGTTACCCGCACGGGCCGCAGCGTTCTCGGCGCGGACCTCGGCGATGTTCTTGACGTCGCCCTTGTAGATCCAGACCTTCACGCCGATGCGACCGAAGGTGGTCTTGGCCTCGAAGAAGCCGTAGTCGACGTTCGCGCGGAGCGTGTGCAGGGGCACACGGCCCTCGCGGTAGAACTCCGAGCGGGACATCTCGGCGCCGCCGAGACGACCGCCGCACTGGATCTTGATGCCCTTGGCGCCGGCCTTCATCGTGCCCTGCATGCTCTTACGCATGGCGCGACGGAAGGAGACGCGGGAGGAGAGCTGCTCGGCAACGGCCTGAGCAACCAGCTGAGCGTCCATCTCGGGGTTCTTGACCTCGAGGATGTTCAGCTGGACCTGCTTGCCCGTGAGCTTCTCGAGGTCGCCGCGGATGCGGTCGGCCTCGGCGCCACGGCGGCCGATGACGATGCCGGGACGCGCGGTGTGGATGTCCACCCGCACGCGGTCACGGGTGCGCTCGATCTCAACCTTCGAGATGCCGGCGCGCTCCATGCCGGACGTCATCATCCGACGGATGGCGACGTCTTCCTTGACGTAGTCCTTGTACAGCTTGTCGGCGTACCAACGGGACTTGAAGTCCGTGGTGATGCCGAGCCGGAACCCATGCGGGTTAACCTTCTGGCCCATTACCGGGTTCCTTCCTTGCTGCTGACGACCACGGTGATGTGGCTGGTCCGCTTACGGATCCGGTAGGCACGGCCCTGAGCACGCGGACGGAACCGCTTCAGGGTCGGGCCCTCATCCACGTACGCCTCGCTGATGACCAGCGAAGAGGCGTCACTGTGGTCGTAGTTGTGCGCGGCGTTGGCAATGGCGCTGTCAAGCACCTTGCCGACCGGCACGCTCGCGGCCTGCGGGGCGAAACGCAGGACCGCCTGAGCCTCCGTGGCATCCATGCCACGGATAAGGTCCACCACGCGGCGGGCCTTCATGGGCGTAACGCGGATGTACCGCGCCTGGGCCCTGGCTTCCATGGTTGTCCTTCCAGTGTCTGTCATGGTCATTCCACCCCGCTACTAGCGGCGCTTCGACTTCCGGTCGTCCTTCACGTGACCCCGGAAGGTGCGCGTCGGCGAGAACTCGCCGAGCTTGTGGCCGACCATCGACTCGGTGACAAACACCGGAATGTGGGTCTTGCCGTTGTGCACCGCGATCGTGTGGCCGAGCATGGCCGGGATGATCATCGAGCGACGGGACCAGGTCTTGATGACGTTCTTGGTACCGGCTTCGTTCTGTACGTCCACCTTCTTTACGAGGTGTCCGTCGACGAAGGGTCCCTTCTTGAGACTGCGCGGCATCTAAACCCGCTCCTAGCGCTTCTTGTTCGTCTTGCGGCGGCGGACGATGTACTTGCTCGAAGCCTTCTTCGGCGAGCGAGTACGACCCTCCTTCTGACCCCACGGGGAGACCGGGTGACGACCACCGGAGGTCTTACCCTCACCACCACCGTGCGGGTGGTCCACCGGGTTCATCGCCACACCGCGAACGGTCGGGCGAACGCCCAGCCAGCGCTTACGGCCGGCCTTGCCCCAGTTGATGTTCGACTGCTCGGCGTTGCCGACCTCGCCGATGGTGGCGCGGCAGCGGGCGTCGACGAGACGGATCTCACCGGACGGCATACGAAGGTGGGCCATCGTGCCCTCCTTCGCCAGCAGCTGCACGGACGCACCAGCGGAGCGCGCGAACTTGGCGCCGCCACCGGGACGGAGCTCGATCGCGTGGATCGTGGTACCGACCGGGATGTTGCGGAGCGCCAGGTTGTTGCCGGGCTTGATGTCAGCGCCGGGGCCGTTCTCGACGCGGTCACCCTGCGTCAGACCCTTGGGGGCGATGATGTAGCGCTTCTCGCCGTCCACGTAGTGGAGCAGCGCGATGCGCGCGGTGCGGTTGGGGTCGTACTCGATGTGAGCGACCTTGGCCGGCACGCCGTCCTTGTCGTGACGACGGAAGTCGATCACACGGTAGGCGCGCTTGTGTCCACCACCCTGGTGGCGAACGGTGATCCGACCGGTGTTGTTACGGCCGCCCTTGCTGTGCAGGGGGCGAACCAGCGACTTCTCCGGCGTGGACCGCGTGATCTCGACGAAGTCGGCTACGGAGGAGCCACGACGGCCCGGCGTAGTCGGCTTGTACTTGCGGATTCCCATTTCTCAGTCCTCGTCCGATTCCGGACGATCCAGACCGCCCTTAGGCGGTCGGACCGCCGAAGATGTCGATACGGTTGCCCTCAGCAAGGGTCACGATGGCGCGCTTGGTGTCCTTGCGCTTGCCGAAACCGGCCTTGGTGCGCTTGCGCTTACCCTGGCGGTTGATCGTGTTGACCCCGGTGACCTTGACCGAGAAGACCGCCTCGACGGCCTGCTTGATCTGGGTCTTGTTGGAGCCAGGCGCGACGATGAACGTGTACTTGTTCTCGTCCAGCAGAGCGTAGCTCTTCTCCGAAACGACCGGCTTGATCAGAATGTCGCGCGGGTCCGAGAAGGTCTTGCTGGTGACGACGGCCTCAGTCATCAGGCGTCGCTCCCTTCGGTCTCAGCGGTCTGGGGGCCAGACACGAAGGACTCGAGGGCGGCCTTGGTGAAGACCACGTCGTCGGAGACGATCACGTCGTACGTGTTGAGCTGGCCCGGCTCCAGGATGTGCACCTGGGGCAGGTTACGAGCGGACAGCCACGCGGCCTCGTCGGAGCGCTCGACGACCAGGAGCAGGTTCTTGCGCTCCGAGATCTTGCCGAACAGCGTCTTCGCGGCCTTGGTGGAGATGTCACCCTCGACCACGCCGGTGACGACGTGAATGCGGGAGTGGGTGGCCCGGTCCGACAGGGCACCGCGGAGGGCGGCGACCTTCATCTTCTTCGGGGTCCGCTGGGAGTAGTCACGCGGCTGCGGGCCGTGGACGACGCCACCACCGGCGAACTGCGGGGCGCGGGTCGAACCCTGGCGCGCGCGGCCGGTGCCCTTCTGGCGGTAAGGCTTCTTGCCACCACCACGGACCTCGCCACGACGCTTGGTCTTGTGCGTGCCCTGACGGGCCGCGGCCAGCTGCGCGACGACGACCTGGTGGATCAGCGGAACGCTGACCTTGGCGCCGAAGATCTCCTCGGGGAGCTCGACGGTCCCGGTCTTGTCGCCTGCCGGCGAAAGGATGTCAATGGTGCTCATCGGTTCCTCAAACCCCCTTGGCCGCGGTGCGGACCAGGACGAGGCCACCGTTGGGGCCGGGGACGGCGCCCTTGATGAGCAGCAGACCCTTCTCGGCGTCAACGGCGTGGACGGTCAGGTTCTGGGTGGTCACACGCTCGTTGCCCATGCGACCAGCCATCTTCATGCCCTTGAAGACACGGCCCGGGGTGGCGCAGCCACCGATGGAACCGGGCTTGCGGTGCACGCGGTGGGCACCGTGCGACGCCTTGCCACCACGGAAGTTGTGGCGCTTCATGACGCCGGCGAAGCCCTTGCCCTTGCTCTTCGCGGTGACGTCGACCTTCACGCCGGCCTCGAAGAGCTCGGCGGTGATCTCCTGGCCGAGCGTGTACTCGGAGGCGTCAGCGGTGCGGAGCTCCACGAGGTGGCGGCGCGGGGTGACGTCGGCCTTGGCGAAGTGACCCTTGAGGGGCTTGTTCACCTTGCGCGGGTCGATCTCGCCGAAGGCGATCTGGACCGACTCGTAGCCGTCGACGTCGTTCGTACGCACCTGGGTCACGACATTGGGGCCGGCCTTGACGACGGTCACCGGGACGACCCGGTTGTTCTCGTCCCAGACCTGCGTCATGCCGAGCTTCTCGCCCAGGATGCCCTTGATGTTCTTAGCCATCTCGCGCGCCCTCAGAGCTTGATCTCGATGTCAACGCCCGCCGGGAGGTCGAGACGCATGAGCGAGTCAACCGTCTTCGGCGTGGGGTCGAGGATGTCGATGAGGCGCTTGTGCGTGCGCATCTCGAAGTGCTCGCGCGAGTCCTTGTACTTGTGCGGCGACTTGATGACGCAGTACACGTTCTTCTCAGTGGGCAGCGGCACCGGGCCCGCGACCGACGCACCAGTGCGGGTCACCGTCTCGACGATCTTCTTCGCCGAGGAATCGATGACCTCGTGGTCGTAGGCCTTGAGCCGGATGCGGATCTTCTGTCCCGCCATGGCTACTAGTAGTCCTTTGTCTCGTAACGCTCTGGAACCCGATCGGCCGCGCTTCCTGAGAAGCACTGTCCTGCTCCGACCCACGCGGTCGGGCGTGTCGCACTCCCTCTACGCAGAAATCCCTGAGGATTTCCCAACCAAGGGGGCGCGGTAGCCATAACCGCAGGCCGGGGGCGGAACACCCACCGGGCGCCTGGTCTGCACCCCGCTGACGCTTCCCAGAAGATTCCCGTACGTCCGCCCCAGAGGAGCGACGAGTACTGTGGGACTCGCTTCCGGTCCTCCCGACGGGAGGCGCGCAGCATCGGCACTCAACCGAGCAACCCCGACAGTCTGCCATACGGGGCCATCCGGCCGCCAATCGGGGTCGAAGACTGTACCCCACGTCACGTACGGACATGCGCCGGGGCGCACGCGCCTCGCCCGGACGCCCCCCTCCCCCGCGTCACCCCAAGCGCCGTGCGCGCTCCGTGAGATGACGCCGCTCGGGTGCGCTCGTCGTCCGCCGGGCCGCCTCCCGGTACGCCGCGGCAGCCTCCTCCCCCTCGCCGAGGAGTTCGAGGAGATGCGCCCGGGTCGCGAGCAGCCGGTGGTGCCGCGCGAGCCGCTTGTCCCGCGCCACCTCGTCCAGCACGGCGAGCCCCGCCCCGGGGCCATGGACCATCGCGACCGCCACCGCCCGGTTCAGGGTGACCATCGGATTCGGCCCGGTCCGCTCCAGGAGCTCGTACAGCGCGAGGATCTGCGCCCAGTCGGTCACTCCCGCGGACTCCGCCTCGTCGTGGACCGCCGCGATCGCCGCCTGGAGCTGGTACGGGCCGACCCGGCCGCGCGGCAGCGTACGGCTGATCAGCCCGACGCCCTCCGCGACCAGACCCGCGTCCCACCGCCCCCGGTCCTGCTCCGCGAGCGGCACCAGCTCGCCGTGCGCGCCGGTGCGCGCCGGCCGGCGGGCGTCGGTGAGCAGCATCAGGGCCAGCAGCCCCGCCGTCTCGGTGTCCTCGGGCAGCAGCCGGTGGAGCAGCCGCGCCAGCCGGATCGCCTCCGTGGACAGCTCGGGCGCCGTCAGCTCGTCCCCGCCGCTAGCCGTGTACCCCTCGTTGAAGACCAGGTAGAGCACGTGGCGCACCTCGGCGACCCTGGCCGTGCGCTCCTCCCCCTCGGGCAGCGCGAGCGAACCGCCCGCCGCCCTGACCGTCTGCTTGGCCCGGCTGATCCGCTGCGCCATGGTCGCCTCGGGCACCAGGAAGGCGGCGGCGATCTGCGCCGTGGTGAGACCGCCGACCGCGCGCAGGGTGAGCGCGATCCGACTCGGCGGCGAGAGGTCCCGGTGGCAGCAGAGGAACAGCAGCGCCAGGGAGTCGTCCCGGTCGGTGCCGGGGTCCTCGTCGGCGGCGTGCGCGAGGAGTTCCGACGCGGGGGTGGCGAGGGCGAGGGAGTCCTCGCGGCGGCGGCGCGCGGCCTCGCTGCGCACCTCGTCGACGAGCCTGCGCGAGGCGACGGTGACCAGCCAGCCGCGCGGGTTGTCGGGGACGCCCTCCTCGGGCCACTGCCGGGCGGCGTCGATCAGGGCCTCCTGGACGGCGTCCTCGCACGTGTCGAAGGCGCCGTACCGGCGGACGAGCCGGCCGAGGACCTGCGGCGCGTACTCCCGCAGCAGGTCCTCGATCCGAGCCCGGTGGGGCGTCCCGCTCACACGTCCGCCGCGGACTCGTGCAGCACCGGCCACAGTTCGACCGGGTCGACGTCCGCGAAGGGCATGTCCGCGGCGATCTCCTGGGCGCGCTCCAGGCTGTCGCAGTCCAGCAGGTAGAAGCTCGCCAGGTACTCCTTGGTCTCCAGGTACGGCCCGTCGGTGACCGCGGGGGCCCCGCCCTCACGGCGTACGAGCTGCGCGGCGGCGGCGTCGGCCAGTCCGTAGGCGCCGATCAGCTCGCCGCTCTCCCGGTACCTGCGGTTGAAGGCCTCCTGCCGGGCGATCGCCTCCGGCCACTCCTCGGCCGGGAAGGACTCCCACTTGGCCTGGTTGCCGTAGATCATCGCGACGTACTTCATCTCGGGTGTCCTCCCCATAACCGCCCGCCCCGGTGGCGCGCTGTCACCCTTCGGTCGGAACCAGGATCGCCCGCTCGACATCGGTCCGCACCCTTCGGAGATCTTTCTTCCGGAGAACTTCCCCCCGGGGGGGCGGCCCCGCACAACCCCGGCACTCGCATATCCGTCTAGCAGTGGACCGATGAGCGAAGGGCCCCTGCCGTGCACACTCCCCCCCGCCGCCGGACGGTCCTCGCCGCCGCCCTCGCGGTCACCTCGGCCGCCGCCGGGTGTTCCGTCCCGGAGCCGCGCAGGACCGCGCCGACCGCCGACCCCGCTCCCGGCAGACCGATCGCCTCGGCACGGGCCCGCCGGGCACTCCTGCTCCAGGTCGCCGCGCACCCGGACGACGACCTGTACTTCATGAACCCGGACACCCAGCGGCTGCTGGACGCCGGGGTCCCGCTGGTCTCCGTGTACGTGACGGCCGGCGAGCACACCGGCCGCAACCGGATCGCCGGGATGCCCGACACTCCCCCGGACCGGTCCGCGTACTCCTCCGCCCGCCACCAGGGGCTGCGCCAGTCGTACGCGGTGGCGCTGGGCCTGCCGATGTTCACCCCGTGGCGGCGGGAGACGCTCACCCTCCCCGACGGCCGGAGCGCGGAGCTCGACACGCTCACGCACGGCCCGCGCCGGGTCGAGCTGGTCTTCCTCAACCTGCCGATGCACACCAGCCGCCGCTACATGGCGCTGCCCGCGCTCTGGCACGACCGGGCCCTCGAACTGCGGACCCATCTGTCGACCGGTTCGCCGGTGACCCGCTCGGACACGTACGACTACGACCGCCTGGTCGAGGTCCTCGCCGAGCTGCTCCGCCGCTACCGGCCCACCGTGGTGCACACCCTCGACCCCGACCCGGACATCCAGAGCAGCGACGAGGCCACCAGGAAGCGGGACTCCGAGCAGCCCGGGTACTCCGACCACGGGGACCACACCGCGGTCGCCTCCTTCACCTGGGCGGCGCTGGCGCGCTGGGTCACGGACACGGTCCGGGACGGCGGTCCGATACCGGCGTTCACGACGACCGCCTTCCGCGGCTACTACAACCGGCACTGGCCCAAGAACCTCCCGCCGCTGCTGCTCCAGGAGAAGGCGGCCCGCCTCGTCCCGTACGGCGGCGACCCGTCCTGGGAGTGCGGCAACCTCTCGGGCTGCGGCGACTACGGCGTCGGCGGCGACCGGCCGCTCACCAACCGCAAGGGCTGGGTCCGCTCCACCCACCACCGCTGGCCGAGCGCGGGCCCCGCGCTCGCCCGCGAGCGGGACGGCCGCCTCACCGCGTACGGGGTGCTCGGCCTGCGCGCGGTCCGCTGGCGCGAGCGGACGCCCGGCGTCTGGAGCGAGCCCGAGGACCTGGGCGGCGGCCCGCTGGCGCCCGCGCTCGGCTCGGCGGTGCTCCCCGACGGCCGCGTCCTGCTCTTCGGGGTGCGGTTCGCCGCGCTCGACGGCCACGGCGGCCCGAACCGGCGCGAGCTGGTGCTCCTGGAGCAGCGCTCCCCCGGCGGCCCGTTCCTGGCCTGGACCGGGCTCGGCAACCCGGAGCGCGGGGACGACCGGGGGCGGCGGCTCGGCGCCCCGGTCGCGGTCACGGCCCCCGACGGCCGGGTCCACCTCTTCGTACGGAACGCGGAGAACGGCGTCTCCACCCGGGTCCGGGCGGCGGCCGACGGCACCTGGGGCCCGTGGCGGGCGCTCCCCGGCACGGCGCAGGTCCAGGACGGGCTCGCGGTCTCGCTCGACGCCTCGGGCCGGGTGCATGTGTACGCGGCCGGGCGGGAGTCCGTACGGCACTGGGTGGACGGGGTGGAGCGGACGGAGCCGCTGCCGCTCTCGGGTTCCACGGTGGCGACGGCCGGCGGCGAGCTGTACTACCGGGCGCCCGCCGCCGGCGCGCTCCTCGGCCCGGGGGGCGACGCCGGTCTGGACGGCTTCGGGGGCGTGGTCGCCGCCGGCTCGGCGTCCCTCGGCACGGTGCTGCTCGGCACGGACGCGGACGGCCGGCTCCTGGTCCGGTCCGGGGGCCGGCTCCGTACCCGTACGGCAGGCCCCTCCGCGGTGTCGGCCGCGCTGCACCTGGGTGCGCCCGGGGTGACCGTGGTGGGCCTCGGCGCGGACGGGCACCCCTGGAGCTGGCGACCGTAGACCCCGGGAAACCGGCCCCGGGAACGCGAGAAGGCCCCGCACCTTTCGGTGCGGGGCCTTCCCCTACTGCTCAGCAGCTCGAAGGAGCTACCAGATCAGTTCAAGATCAGGCGTTGATCTTGACGACCTGGCCGGCGCCGACGGTCCGGCCACCCTCACGGATGGCGAACTTGAGGCCCTCCTCCATGGCGATGGGCTGGATCAGCTCAACGCTCATGGCGGTGTTGTCGCCCGGCATGACCATCTCGGTGCCCTCGGGGAGGGTCACGACGCCGGTCACGTCCGTGGTACGGAAGTAGAACTGCGGGCGGTAGTTGTTGAAGAACGGGGTGTGACGGCCACCCTCGTCCTTCGACAGGATGTAGGCCTGGGCCTCGAAGCTGGTGTGCGGCGTAACCGAACCCGGCTTGATGATGACCTGGCCGCGCTCGACATCCTCGCGCTTGATGCCACGGAGGAGCAGACCGACGTTCTCACCGGCCTGGCCCTCGTCGAGCAGCTTGCGGAACATCTCGATACCGGTGACCGTGGTGGTGGTCTTCTCGGTCTTGATGCCGATGATGTCGACGGTCTCGTTGACCTTGAGGATACCGCGCTCGATACGACCGGTGACGACGGTGCCACGACCGGTGATCGTGAAGACGTCCTCGATCGGCATCAGGAACGGCTTGTCGACGTCACGCTCGGGCTGCGGGATCGACTCGTCGACGGCGTGCATGAGGCCGAGAAGCTTCTCGCCCCACTCCTTGTCGCCCTCGAGCGCCTTGAGCGCCGAGACGCGGACGACCGGCAGGTCGTCGCCCGGGAACTCGTACTCGGAGAGGAGCTCACGGACCTCGAGCTCGACGAGCTCCAGGATCTCCTCGTCGTCCACCATGTCGGCCTTGTTCAGGGCGACGACGATGTACGGAACGCCGACCTGGCGGGCCAGGAGCACGTGCTCCTTGGTCTGCGGCATCGGGCCGTCGGTGGCGGCGACCACGAGGATGGCGCCGTCCATCTGCGCCGCACCCGTGATCATGTTCTTGATGTAGTCAGCGTGACCCGGGCAGTCGACGTGCGCGTAGTGACGCGACTCCGTCTGGTACTCGACGTGCGCGATCGAGATCGTGATACCGCGCTGGCGCTCCTCGGGAGCCTTGTCGATCTGGTCGAAGGCCGAGGCCTCGTTCAGGTCCGGGTACGCGTCGTGCAGCACCTTGGTAATGGCGGCCGTGAGGGTCGTCTTACCGTGGTCAATGTGACCGATGGTGCCGATGTTGACGTGCGGCTTAGTCCGCTCGAACTTTGCCTTCGCCACTGAATCCTCCTGCGGAGTGGTTCTGTACGCCTTGCTTCATCGGCGCCAGGTGATCTTTGCTGGGATGCCAGTCGCCCGGGGCCCGTTCCTCGGGTTTCGGGGGCCGAGCCCCGGCGACTGGTGTCAAGCCTAAAGCGTGAACTCGGAAGAGTTACTCGCCCTTGGCCTTCGCGATGATCTCCTCGGCGACGTTCCGCGGAACCTCGGCGTAGGAGTCGAACTGCATCGAGTAGCTTGCGCGACCCGAGGTCTTGCTTCGGAGGTCTCCGACATAGCCGAACATCTCCGAGAGGGGCACGAGGCCCTTCACGACGCGAGCGCCGCTGCGCTCCTCCATGGCCTGAATCTGGCCACGGCGGGAGTTGATGTCACCGATGACCTCACCCATGTAGTCCTCGGGCGTGGTGACCTCGACGGACATCATGGGCTCGAGGATGACCGGCGAAGCCTTGCGCGCGGCCTCCTTGAAGGCCTGCGAACCGGCGATCTTGAACGCGAGCTCGGAGGAGTCGACCTCGTGGTAGCCACCGTCGAGAAGGATGACGCGGACGCCAGTCATCTCGTAGCCGGCCAGGATGCCGAACTGCATGGCCTCCTGCGCACCCGCGTCGACCGAAGGGATGTACTCCTTCGGGATGCGGCCACCGGTGACCTTGTTCACGAACTCGTACGAGGCGTCGCCGCCCTCGATGGGCTCGATCGCGATCTGCACCTTGGCGAACTGACCGGTACCACCGGTCTGCTTCTTGTGGGTGTAGTCAAGTCGCTCGACGGCCTTGCGGATCGTCTCGCGGTACGCGACCTGCGGCTTGCCGACGTTCGCCTCGACCTTGAACTCGCGACGCATGCGGTCGACGAGGATGTCGAGGTGAAGCTCGCCCATACCACCGATGATGGTCTGGCCGGTCTCCTCGTCCGAGTGCACCTGGAAGGAGGGGTCCTCCTCCGCGAGACGCTGGATGGCAACACCCAGCTTCTCCTGGTCACCCTTGGACTTGGGCTCGATCGCGACCTGAATGACCGGCGCCGGGAAGTCCATGGACTCCAGGATGACCGGGTTCTTGTCGTCGCACAGCGTCTCACCGGTGGTGGTCTGCTTCAGGCCCATGACGGCGACGATGTCGCCGGCGCCCACCGAGTCGATCTCCTCACGCTTGTTCGCGTGCATGCGGTAGATCTTGCCGATGCGCTCCTTCTTGCCCTTGACGGAGTTCAGCACCGCGGTGCCGGCCTCCAGGCGACCGGAGTAGATCCGGACGAAGGTGAGCTTGCCCAGGTGCGGGTCGCTCGCGATCTTGAACGCGAGGGCCGACAGGGGCTCGTCGTCGGACGGCTTGCGCTTGACGATCTCCTCCGGGTCCTTCACGCCGTGGCCCTCGATGGCCTCGACGTCCAGGGGGGAGGGGAGGTAGCGCACGACCGCGTCGAGCAGGGGCTGAACGCCCTTGTTCTTGAACGCGGTGCCGCAGAAGACGGGGGTGACCGTCTTCTCGCCGCCACCCTTGCCGGAGGCAATGGTGATGCGACGGACGGCAGCGTAGAGCTGCTCCTCGGTGGGCTCGACGCCCTCGAGGAAGAGCTCCATGAGCTCCTCGTCGTTCTCGGCGACGGTCTCGACCAGCTTGGCGCGCCACTCGTCGGCGAGCTCGGTGTGCGAGGCCGGGATGTCGACGACGTCGTACATCTCACCCTTGCTGGCCTCGGCGGACCAGACAAAAGCCTTCATGCGGACGAGGTCGACGACGCCCTGGAAGTCCATCTCGGCGCCGATCGGGAGCTGCATGACGATCGGGACGGCGCCGAGGCGCTCCACGATCATGTCGACGCAGCGGAGGAAATCGGCGCCCGTACGGTCGAGCTTGTTGACGAAGCAGATACGCGGAACGCCGTAGCGGTCCGCCTGACGCCAGACAGTCTCGGACTGGGGCTCGACGCCGGCCACACCGTCGAACACGGTGACAGCACCGTCGAGCACGCGCAGCGAACGCTCCACCTCGACGGTGAAGTCGACGTGACCCGGCGTGTCGATGATGTTGATCGTGTGATCGACATCCTCGAGCGGCCAGTGGCAGGTCGTCGCGGCGGACGTGATCGTGATGCCGCGCTCCTGCTCCTGCTCCATCCAGTCCATCGTGGCAGCGCCGTCGTGGACTTCACCGATCTTGTAAGAGACACCGGTGTAGAACAGGATCCGCTCGGTGGTGGTCGTCTTGCCCGCGTCGATGTGCGCCATGATGCCGATGTTGCGCACCTTGGCAAGGTCAAGCGAAGTGGTAGCCATATCGGCTCAGTCTTCTCTCGGTCTCGATGTGGGTTGCGACTACCAGCGGTAGTGCGCGAAGGCCTTGTTGGACTCGGCCATCTTGTGCGTGTCCTCGCGCTTCTTGACGGCCGCACCGAGGCCGTTCGAGGCGTCGAGGAGCTCGTTCATGAGGCGCTCGGTCATGGTCTTCTCGCGACGGGCGCGGGAGTAACCGACGAGCCAGCGGAGGGCCAGCGTGGACGCGCGGCCCGGCTTGACCTCGATCGGCACCTGGTAGGTGGCGCCACCGACACGGCGGGACTTGACCTCGAGGGCCGGCTTGACGTTCTCGAGAGCGCGCTTCAGCGTGATGACCGGGTCCTGGCCGGTCTTCTCACGAAGACCCTCCATGGCGCCGTACACGATGCGCTCTGCGGTGGAACGCTTGCCGTCCAGCAGGATCTTGTTGATCAGCGAGGTGACAAGAGGAGAGCTGTAGACCGGGTCGATGATGACCGGGCGCTTCGGGGCGGGGCCCTTACGAGGCATTCTTACTTCTCCTTCTTGGCGCCGTAGCGGCTGCGAGCCTGCTTACGGTTCTTGACGCCCTGCGTGTCGAGGGAACCGCGGATGATCTTGTAGCGAACACCCGGCAGGTCCTTCACACGGCCACCGCGCACGAGCACGATCGAGTGCTCCTGCAGGTTGTGACCCTCACCCGGGATGTAGGCCGTGACCTCGATGCCCGAGGTCAGACGCACACGCGCGACCTTACGGAGGGCCGAGTTCGGCTTCTTCGGGGTGGTCGTGAACACACGCGTGCAGACGCCG
Source organism: Streptomyces sp. P9-A4 (assembly GCF_036634195.1). Lineage (NCBI taxonomy): Bacteria > Bacillati > Actinomycetota > Actinomycetes > Kitasatosporales > Streptomycetaceae > Streptomyces > Streptomyces sp. P9-A4. The sequence goes on along the minus strand of NZ_JAZIFY010000001.1, from coordinate 4,502,944 downwards.
CGACGCTGAGGGGAACCCTCGAGTGCGGGCGTCTTGTTCTTCTCGACCTTGTCCTGCCGGCCCTTACGGACCAGCTGCTGGATCGTAGGCACTACTTCTCCGGTTTCTGTGTGCCGTCGTAAAACTAACCTGGAACATCCACCGACCCACGCGGTCGGGTGTGTCGAATCTCGCGGACCTCCGCCGAAGCGGAGAAGGCGCGGATCACGGTGGCCGGTATCGGACTCACTGTGCGGTTGAGGACACGCACGCGAGCCCAGGCACACCCCAGGCACAAGGCATGAGCGTACCTATCGCATGGACTCCGGTCAAAACAAATGCCGACGCGCAGGTCAGCCCCGACGCAGCTGTGGGGCCGTCAGGCCGCGAGGAACCGGTGCAGGGAGGCGGTGAGGGCAGTGACGAAGGACATACGGGCTTTCTCGGGCACGAGATCCAGCGACAGGTACGGGTTCAGGTCCTCCAGCTCGACCAGCAGCAGCCCTCCCCCGGGCGCCCGGCAGGCGTCCACGCGCTGGATGCCGTGCCCCAGGGTGTTCCAGTCGACGAAGCGGCGCGCGAAGGCCAGATCGTCCCCCGTGGGCTCGTACGGCTCCAGCTCCCAGCGGCGCTCCGGGTCGGGCGCGTACAGGGCGTACTGGAAGAGGTCGTCGACGAAGTAGAACGACACCTCGTAACGGAAGTCGATGCGCGGCTGCACCAGGAGTCCGTCGAGGTCCAGCCCGTCCAGCTCCTCCCGGGGCAGGAAGCGCAGCCCCAGGGAGTCGGCGCCGGCCTTCGGCTTGACCGCGTACGCGGCGGCCTCGGGCAGCCGGTCCAGGTGCTCCGCCCGGTCGACGGTGGGGATGACCGGGTACCCGGCGGCCGTCAGGTCCGGCAGGTACTGCTTGCCGGCCATGTCGCCGCGCCCGTGGAGCGGGTTGTAGACGCGGGTCCCGCGGGCCAGGGCGGCGGCCCGGAAGGCCTCGTACTCCCGCTGGTAGCCCAGGACGGGCCCGCTGTTGCGCACGACGACCGCGTCGAAGCCGTCCATGAGCGCGGTCGCGTCCAGCGGATGGCAGAGCGCCAGGTCGAAGTCCTCGCGCAGCCGGGCGGTGAGGTGGATGTCCTCGTCGCAGTAGCGCCGTCCACGGGCCGGGTAGGCGAGGTCGGAGACGTACAGGAGGCGGGGGCGGGCGGACACGGGGCGGCTCCTCGGTCGGACGGGGCCGCCAACCTACCGGGCACGCGCGTGCGTGCCTCTCCCGGGTCCCGGTACGCCGAAGGGCGGCACCCCGGTCACGGGGTACCGCCCTTCGGTTCGCACTACTTACTGGTTGTACGGACCGTAGTCGTAGTCCTCCAGCGGAACGGCCTGGCCGGAGCCCGAGCCGAACGGCGAGTAGTCGATGTCGTCGTAGCCGACGGCCGAGTACATCGCGGCCTTGGCCTCTTCGGTCGGCTCCACCCGGATGTTGCGGTAGCGGGACAGACCCGTACCGGCCGGGATGAGCTTACCGATGATGACGTTCTCCTTGAGGCCGATGAGGCTGTCGGACTTGGCGTTGATCGCCGCATCCGTCAGGACTCGGGTCGTCTCCTGGAAGGAGGCGGCCGACAGCCAGGATTCCGTCGCCAGCGAGGCCTTGGTGATACCCATCAGCTGCGGACGGCCGGAGGCGGGGTGACCGCCCTCGGTGACCACACGACGGTTCTCGGTCTCGAACTTCGAGCGCTCGACGAGCTCGCCCGGAAGCAGCTCCGCGTCGCCGGACTCGATGATCGTCACACGGCGCAGCATCTGCCGGATGATGATCTCGATGTGCTTGTCGTGGATCGACACGCCCTGCGAGTTGTAGACCTTCTGGACTTCGGCGACCAGGTGGATCTGGACCGCGCGCTGACCGAGGATCCGGAGCACGTCGTGCGGGTTGGTGGCACCCACGGTGAGCTTCTGGCCCACCTCGACGTGGTCGCCCTCGCCCACGAGCAGACGGGCACGCTTCGAGATCGGGAACGCCGTCTCGTCGGTGCCGTCGTCCGGGGTGACGACGATCTTCTTGGTCTTCTCGGTCTCCTCGATACGGACGCGGCCGGCCGCCTCCGAGATCGGGGCGACACCCTTGGGCTGACGAGCCTCGAAGAGCTCGACGACACGGGGCAGACCCTGGGTGATGTCGTCACCGGCCACACCACCGGTGTGGAAGGTACGCATCGTCAGCTGGGTACCGGGCTCACCGATGGACTGGGCGGCGATGATGCCGACCGCCTCACCGATGTCGACCAGCTTGCCGGTGGCGAGCGAACGGCCGTAGCAGAACGCACAGGTACCGACGGCGGACTCACAGGTCAGGACCGAACGGGTCTTGACCTCCTCGACGCCCGCGTTGAGCAGGGCGTCGATGAGCACGTCACCCAGGTCGACGTTGGCAGGCGCGATGACCTTGCCGTCGACGACGACGTCCTCGGCGAGCATCCGCGCGTACACGGAGGTCTCGACGTCGTCCGTCTTGCGCAGGACACCGTCGGCGCCGCGCTCGGCGATCCGCAGCTTGAGACCGCGCTCGGTGCCGCAGTCCTCCTCGCGGATGATCACGTCCTGCGAGACGTCCACCAGACGACGGGTCAGGTAACCCGAGTCGGCGGTACGCAGGGCGGTGTCCGCCAGACCCTTACGGGCACCGTGCGTGGAGATGAAGTACTCCAGGACGGTGAGGCCCTCACGGAAGGACGCCTTGATGGGACGCGGGATCGTCTCGTTCTTGGCGTTCGACACCAGACCACGCATACCGGCGATCTGACGCATCTGCATCATGTTTCCTCGGGCACCCGAGTCGACCATCATGAAGATGGGGTTCGTCTTCGGGAAGTTCGCGTTCATCGCCTCGGCAACCTCGTTGGTCGCCTTGGTCCAGATCGCGATGAGCTCCTGAGTGCGCTCTTCCTTCGTGATGAGACCGCGCTCGTACTGCTTCTGGACCTTCTCGTCCTGCTCCTCGTAGCCCTTGACGATGGCCTTCTTGGCCTCGGGCACGACGACGTCGGAGATGGCCACGGTGACACCGGAACGGGTCGCCCAGTAGAAGCCCGCCGCCTTCAGGTTGTCGAGCGTCGCCGCCACGATGACCTTGGGGTAGCGCTCGGCGAGGTCGTTGACGATCTCGGAGAGCTGCTTCTTGCCGACGGAGTAGTCGACGAACGGGTAGTCCTCGGGCAGCAGCTCGTTGAAGAGCGCGCGGCCCAGCGAGGTGCGCAGGCGGAACGAGTCACCCTGCTGCCACTCCGGCTCACCCTCCTCCGTGACCGGGGGAACCCAGCCACGCGGAGCGATGGTGCCGACGGGGAAGCGGATGTCGATCTGCGACTGCAGCGCGAGCTCGCCGGCGTCGAACGCCATGATCGCCTCGGCCGTGGAGCCGAACGCGCGGCCCTCGCCCTTGGTGTCACGGAGCTCACCGTCGGTGGTCAGGAAGAACAGACCGAGGACCATGTCCTGGGTCGGCATCGTGACCGGACGGCCGTCGGCCGGCTTGAGGATGTTGTTCGAGGACAGCATCAGGATGCGGGCCTCGGCCTGTGCCTCCGCGGAGAGCGGCAGGTGCACGGCCATCTGGTCACCGTCGAAGTCCGCGTTGAACGCGGTGCAGACGAGCGGGTGGATCTGGATGGCCTTGCCCTCGACCAGCTGGGGCTCGAAGGCCTGGATGCCGAGGCGGTGCAGCGTGGGCGCACGGTTCAGCAGAACCGGGTGCTCGGCGATGACCTCTTCGAGGACGTCGTACACGACCGTGCGGCCGCGCTCGACCATCCGCTTGGCGCTCTTGATGTTCTGCGCGTGGTTCAGGTCCACCAGGCGCTTCATCACGAACGGCTTGAAGAGCTCCAGCGCCATGGCCTTCGGCAGACCGCACTGGTGCAGCTTGAGCTGCGGACCGACGACGATCACGGAACGCGCGGAGTAGTCCACACGCTTGCCGAGGAGGTTCTGACGGAAACGACCCTGCTTGCCCTTGAGCATGTCGCTCAGGGACTTCAGCGGGCGGTTGCCGGGACCGGTCACCGGGCGACCACGACGACCGTTGTCGAAGAGGGCGTCCACGGCCTCCTGGAGCATGCGCTTCTCGTTGTTCACGATGATCTCGGGGGCACCGAGGTCGAGAAGCCGCTTCAGGCGGTTGTTGCGGTTGATCACGCGGCGGTACAGGTCGTTCAGGTCGGAGGTCGCGAAGCGGCCACCGTCCAGCTGCACCATCGGACGAAGGTCCGGCGGGATGACCGGCACGCAGTCGAGAACCATGCCCTTGGGGCTGTTCGCGGTCTGCAGGAACGCGGAGACGACCTTGAGGCGCTTGAGCGCACGGGTCTTCTTCTGGCCCTTGCCGGTACGGATGATCTCGCGGAGGCGCTCGGCCTCCTCCTCCAGGTCGAAGGACTCCAGGCGCTTCTGCAGCGCCGCGGCACCCATCGAACCGTCGAAGTACGTGCCGAAGCGGTCACGCAGCTCGCGGTAGAGGAGCTCGTCGCCCTCCAGGTCCTGGACCTTGAGGTTCTTGAAGCGCGACCAGACCTCGTCCAGACGGTCGATCTCGCGCTGCGCACGGTCGCGCAGCTGCTTCATCTCGCGCTCGGCACCCTCGCGCACCTTGCGGCGCACATCGGCCTTGGCGCCCTCGGCCTCGAGCTCGCCGAGGTCGTTCTCGAGCTTCTTGGCGCGGGCCTCCAGGTCGGAGTCGCGACGGTTCTCGATCTGCTGACGCTCGACGGAGACGTGCGCCTCCAGCGAGGGCAGGTCACGCGTACGACGCTCGTCGTCGACGTACGTGATCATGTACGCCGCGAAGTAGATGACCTTCTCGAGGTCCTTCGGGGCGAGGTCGAGCAGGTAGCCAAGGCGCGACGGGACGCCCTTGAAGTACCAGATGTGGGTGACGGGAGCGGCGAGCTCGATGTGGCCCATCCGCTCACGGCGCACCTTCGCGCGGGTGACCTCGACGCCACACCGCTCACAGATGATGCCCTTGAAGCGGACACGCTTGTACTTGCCGCAGTAGCACTCCCAGTCCCGGGTCGGACCGAAGATCTTCTCGCAGAAGAGTCCGTCCTTCTCGGGCTTGAGCGTGCGGTAGTTGATGGTCTCCGGCTTCTTGACCTCGCCGTGGCTCCACTGACGGATGTCGTCAGCGGTGGCCAGACCGATCCGGAGCTCGTCGAAGAAGTTGACGTCGAGCACTATGCGTCAATCCCTCTCAGGGTTGTAAGGCTTGGGGTCTGATACGGGGGTCTTGGGGCCGGCCGGGGACTCAGCGGCGTTTCGCCGAGTCCCCGACCGAACTCCCGTCAGACCTCTTCGACGCTGCTCGGCTCGCGCCGGGACAGGTCGATGCCGAGCTCCTCCGCTGCGCGGAAGACGTCCTCGTCGGTGTCGCGCATCTCGATGGACATGCCGTCCGAGGACAGCACCTCCACGTTGAGGCACAGGGACTGCATCTCCTTGATGAGCACCTTGAAGGACTCGGGGATGCCGGGCTCAGGGATGTTCTCGCCCTTGACGATGGCCTCGTAGACCTTCACGCGGCCGGTCACGTCGTCGGACTTGATCGTCAGCAGCTCCTGGAGGGCGTATGCGGCGCCGTACGCCTCCAGCGCCCACACCTCCATCTCACCGAAGCGCTGGCCACCGAACTGGGCCTTACCACCCAGCGGCTGCTGGGTGATCATCGAGTACGGGCCGGTCGAACGAGCGTGGAGCTTGTCGTCGACCAGGTGGTGGAGCTTGAGGATGTACATGTACCCGATGGAGATCGGGTCCGGGAACGGCTCGCCGGAGCGGCCGTCGAACAGCCTCGCCTTACCGGTCGGCTGCACCATGCGCTCGCCGTCGCGGTTCGGGATGGTGTGGTTCAGCAGGCCCGCGAGCTCGTCCTCACGCGCACCGTCGAACACCGGGGTGGCGACGTTGGTGCCCGGGGCGACCTGGTCGGCGCCGATCGCCTGGAGGCGCTGCGCCCAGTCGTCCGCGAGGCCGGAGACGTCCCAGCCGCGGCTGGCGAGCCAGCCGAGGTGGATCTCCAGGACCTGTCCCGGGTTCATTCGGGACGGGACACCCAGCGGGTTGAGGATGATGTCGACCGGCGTGCCGTCCTCGAGGAAGGGCATGTCCTCGATCGGAAGGATCTTGGAGATGACACCCTTGTTGCCGTGACGGCCGGCGAGCTTGTCACCGTCGGTGATCTTGCGCTTCTGGGCGACGTAGACGCGGACCAGCTGGTTCACGCCCGGGGGAAGCTCGTCGCCCTCCTCGCGGTCGAAGACACGCACACCGATGATCTTGCCGATCTCGCCGTGCGGGACCTTCAGCGAGGTGTCACGGACCTCGCGCGCCTTCTCACCGAAGATCGCGCGGAGCAGACGCTCCTCCGGGGTCAGCTCGGTCTCGCCCTTGGGCGTGACCTTGCCGACGAGGATGTCGCCGGCGACGACCTCGGCACCGATACGGATGATGCCGCGCTCGTCGAGGTCGGCGAGGACCTCCTCGGAGACGTTCGGGATGTCCCGGGTGATCTCCTCCGGGCCGAGCTTGGTGTCACGGGCGTCGACCTCGTGCTCCTCGATGTGGATCGAGGAGAGGACGTCGTCCTGCACGAGGCGCTGCGACAGGATGATCGCGTCCTCGTAGTTGTGGCCCTCCCACGGCATGAACGCCACGAGCAGGTTCTTGCCGAGCGCCATCTCGCCGTCTTCGGTGGCGGGACCGTCGGCGAGGACCTGGCCCTCGATGACGCGGTCGCCCTCGTCCACGACGACCTTCTGGTTCACAGAGGTGCCCTGGTTGGAGCGGGAGAACTTGTGCAGGCGGTACGTGATGTACGTGCCGTCGTCGTTGGCGACCGTGATGTAGTCGGCCGACAGCTCCTGGACGACACCGTCCTTCTCGGCCTTGAGCACGTCACCGGCGTCGGTGGCGCAGCGGTACTCCATGCCGGTGCCGACGAGCGGGGCCTCCGACTTGATGAGCGGCACCGCCTGACGCATCATGTTCGCGCCCATCAGGGCGCGGTTGGCGTCGTCGTGCTCGAGGAACGGGATCATGGCCGTCGCGACCGACACCATCTGGCGCGGCGAGACGTCCATGTAGTCGACCTCGGCCGGCGGGACGTAGTCGACCTCGCCGCCACGCTTACGGACCAGGACGCGGGCCTCGGTGAACTGAAGCTCGTCGTTCAGGGTCGCGTTCGCCTGGGCGATGACGAAGCGGTCCTCCTCATCGGCGGTGACGTAGTCGACCTCGTCGGTGACCTGGCCGTCGATGACCTTGCGGTACGGCGTCTCGATGAAGCCGAAGGGGTTGATCCGGCCGTACGAGGCGAGCGAACCGATCAGACCGATGTTCGGGCCTTCGGGGGTCTCGATCGGGCACATGCGTCCGTAGTGGGACGGGTGCACGTCTCGGACCTCGAAGCCGGCCCGCTCACGGGACAGACCACCAGGGCCCAGCGCCGAGAGACGACGCTTGTGCGTCAGACCCGACAGCGGGTTGTTCTGGTCCATGAACTGCGACAGCTGGCTGGTGCCGAAGAACTCCTTGATGGAGGCGACGACCGGCCGGATGTTGATCAGGGTCTGCGGCGTGATCGCCTCGACGTCCTGGGTGGTCATGCGCTCACGCACGACGCGCTCCATACGAGCCAGACCCGTGCGGACCTGGTTCTGGATGAGCTCGCCGACGTTGCGCAGACGACGGTTGCCGAAGTGGTCGATGTCGTCGGTCTCGACGACGATCTCCGTGCCGCTCTCGCCGATCGTCTCGGTCTCGCCCGCGTGGAGCTTGACCAGGTACTTGATCGTGGCGATGACGTCATCGGTGGTGAGCACGCCGGCGTCCAGCGGCTCGTCCGCGCCGAGCTTCTTGTTCACCTTGTAGCGGCCGACCTTCGCGAGGTCGTAGCGCTTCGGGTTGAAGTAGAGGTTCTCGAGCAGCGTCTGAGCGGCCTCACGGGTCGGCGGCTCGCCCGGACGCAGCTTGCGGTAGATGTCGAGCAGCGCGTCGTCCTGGCCCTGGGTGTGGTCCTTCTCCAGGGTGGCGCGCATGGACTCGTACTCGCCGAACTCCTGGAGGATCTGCTCGGTGGTCCAGCCGAGAGCCTTGAGGAGGACGGTGACGGACTGCTTGCGCTTGCGGTCGATGCGGACACCGACCAGGTCGCGCTTGTCGATCTCCATCTCCAGCCAGGCACCCCGGGACGGGATGATCTTGGCGGAGAAGATGTCCTTGTCGGACGTCTTGTCGATGGAGGAGTCGAAGTAGACACCCGGCGAACGGACCAGCTGCGACACCACGACACGCTCGGTGCCGTTGATGACGAAGGTGCCCTTGTTCGTCATGAGCGGGAAGTCGCCCATGAAGACCGTCTGGGACTTGATCTCGCCGGTCTCGTTGTTGGTGAACTCGGCGGTGACGAAGAGCGGGGCGCCGTACGTGAAGTCACGGTCCTTGCACTCGTCGATCGAGTTCTTCGGCGGCTCGAAGCGGTGGTCGCGGAAGGTCAGCGACATCGACCCGGAGAAGTCCTCGATCGGGGAGATCTCCTCGAAGATCTCCTCCAGGCCGGACTTCCTGGGGACGTCCTGTCCCGACTCAAGGGCAGCCTCGACGCGAGCCTTCCAGGCGGCATTGCCGAGCAGCCAGTCAAAGCTCTCGGTCTGCAGCGCGAGGAGGTTCGGAACCTCGAGGGGCTCCCTGATCTTTGCAAAAGAGATGCGCAGCGGGGCGGTGCTTGCGCCGTTGTTCGTATTGGTCGAGGCGTTGCGCGAGGCGGCCAAGAGGGGGTCCTTCCGAGGGCTCGGACTCACTACGCGCGTACCGGTCCCCAGCAATGCTTCACGGCAGACATTTCCTGATATGACCAAAAGGCCAGGTCAGACTGGGTCGGTCCGAGAAGCGGATGCGAAGGTATGCCCCTGGTGACGGGCAGAGGGCAGCTAACAGGCAGCGCAAAGGGTCAGTGTAGCCACTTGGCTCACTGATGTCCAGGGCGAATAATTCGCGACCCTCGTTGCTCTCAACTCCGCGGTACCTCGCGCCGTGCGGCGCACCTCGATACTGCCCGTTCAGTCGTCGATCCATGCCTCGGAAACGGATCGTTGTGACGACGCGTCCTGAGAATTGCGCGCTGCGTGCGGTTCGTCAAGGCCCCCCGGTCTGCGGGGCGCACGGCGAAGATCACCATACTCCGCCTCCGGCGGCCCTCGGGGCCCCCGCCACGCCCTTCCCGGGGACGCCGAAAGGCGACCACCCATAAGGGTGATCGCCTTTCGGTGCTCCCGCGTTACACGGGGGCAGGAGTCAGCTACAGCGACTCGAAACGGTCTTACTTGACCGTGACGGAGGCGCCGGCGGCCTTGAGGGACTCGGCAGCCTTCTCGGCGGCCTCCTTCGCGACCTTCTCGAGGACCGGCTTCGGGGTGCCGTCGACGAGGTCCTTGGCCTCCTTGAGGCCCAGGGAGGTGAGCTCACGCACGACCTTGATGACCTGGATCTTCTTGTCGCCGGCACCCTCGAGGATGACGTCGAACTCGTCCTGCTCCTCGACGGCCTCGGCACCGGCAACCGGGGCGCCCGGGCCGGCAACGGCGACGGCCGCGGCGGCGGTGACGTCGAACTTGTCCTCGAACGCCTTAACGAACTCGGAGAGCTCGATGAGGGTCATCTCCTCGAACTGGGCGAGGAGGTCGTCCTGAGAGAGCTTCGCCATGATGGGCGATCCTTCCACTAATTCGGCAGGTGCCGGATGTATAGAGAGGCGGGCGTTACGGCCCGCTACGACCTGTGCCTAGGCGGCACAGATCATGACGCGAGCCGAATTACTCGGCACCGCCCTGCTCGGCGAGCTTGACGCGAAGCGCCTCCGCGGTGCGGACGAACTTCGACGGCAGCGCCTGGAAGAGCGAGGCAGCCTGAGACTGCTTGCCCTTGAACGCGCCGGCCAGCTTGCTGAGCAGAACCTCGCGGGACTCGAGGTCCGCGAGCTTCTTGAACTCGTCGGCGGACAGCGCCTTGCCATCAAGGACACCGCCCTTGATGACGAGGTTGGGGTTCTCCTTGGCGAAGTCACGCAGAGCCTTCGCCGACTCCACCGGGTCACCGGTGACGAAGGCGGCCGCGGTCGAACCAGCAAGCTGGTCGTCCAGCGCGGAGATGCCGGCCTGGTTGGCCGCAATCTTGGTCAGCGTGTTCTTCACCACGGCGTACTGGGCGTTCTCACCGAGCGAACGACGCAGCGTCTTGAGCTGCGCCACGGTGAGCCCCGTGTACGAGGTCAGCACGACGGCGTTCGAGCTGCGGAACTTGTCCTCAAGCTCGGCTACCGCGGCAGCCTTGTCGGGCCTTGCCATAGAGCGTCGGCCTCCTTCCGGGTGATGAGGACCGCTCAGAAGGGGCTGACAAAACAAAACGCCCCGGGCGCAAGCGCTCGGGGCTCTGCTCAACCGCATCCGAAGATCCGGGAACTCTTCCACGATCACCTGCGCGGGTCGTTCGCGTCTCAGCGAATCCTTCGGCCACCGCACCTTGACGGCACAGTGACGACCAGCGGTCTTTGGCTTCTGTGGAAGAGTACGCGACCGGGTCGGCCCGGGGCAAATCAGCCCTGGCCCATGCCCTTCAGCATCTCGAACAGGTCCATCGTGTCCTTCGCCGGCGGGGCCTGGACGCTCGCCTTGGCGCCGTAGTCGGAGAAGTGCATCGCCATCTTCACGGTGCCCTGCTTCATCTTCATGCCGACGTCCATCTTGACCGGGTAGCCGTCGGCGTCGACCCAGACCTGGGTGTCGTACGCCGTGATGCCGGCCTTCCGCACGCCGTCGATCATCTCGGTGCGCTCCTTCTCGGAGAGCACGTCGAAGGACTTGTTGGCCCCGACCATCTGCTCCAGGGTCAGCGTGCCCTTGTAGTGCTGGGTGTCGACGCCGTCGACCTTCTCCGCGCCGACGTGCTTGAGGTTGGGAGAGTCGAGGAGCATGGCGAGCTGCTTGGCCGGGTCCTGGTTCATGTTCTCCATGCCCCCGGTCATGGACTTCTCCAGGCCCTTGTCCCCGGACGCGGCCGCGATCGACTTCATGTCGAGCTTCATCCAGCGCTTGCCGCCCATCTCGGCGGCCTGCCCGGCACCCATGTCCATGTACATGGCGTCGTCGAGCATGATCATGCGCATCTGCTCGGGCCCGCCGGGGTTCCCCGCCGTGAGCATGGAGCCCTTGACGGTGATGTCCATCACCGAGGGGTCCCAGCCCTGCACACCGGTCATCTCCATGGTGCCGCCGCCTTCGAGGCCGGCCGGCATCTCCATGGTCATCCGGATCTTCGCGGACTTGGCGGCCGAGGTCTTCGTGTACGCGGCCTGGATGACCTTGGTGACGTCCTCCAGGCTCTGCGCCTGCGGCTTCGCCGGCGCGTCGGCGGCGGGCTTCTTGGCCTCGTCGCCGTCCTGACAGCCCGCGACACCCGTCACGACGGCCACGGCCGTCAGAGCGATGCCCGCACGCTTCCACGTGGACTTGTTCATGAGTGTTCCCCACCCCTTGATCAACGTCTTTACGGTTCCTTGAACCGTAACAAAGAGCCGGCCCCGCACCTCCGAAGAGGTGCGGGGCCGGCTGACCACTCAGTGAACCGATGGGGTTCAGACCGCGGCCGGGTCCTCCTCGACGAGGAGGTTGCGGGTGCGGTTGGAGTCCAGCGGGATGCCGGGGCCCATCGTCGTCGTCAGGGTCGCCTTCTTGATGTAGCGGCCCTTGGCGGCGGACGGCTTCAGACGGAGGATCTCCTCCAGAGCCGCGGCGTAGTTCTCGACCAGCTTCGTCTCGTCGAATGAGACCTTGCCGATGATGAAGTGCAGGTTCGAGTGCTTGTCGACGCGGAACTCGATCTTGCCGCCCTTGATCTCGTTGACAGCCTTCGCCACGTCGGGCGTGACGGTGCCGACCTTGGGGTTGGGCATGAGACCACGCGGGCCGAGGACGCGGCCGAGGCGGCCGACCTTGCCCATGAGGTCCGGGGTGGCCACAACGGCGTCGAACTCGTTCAGGCGGTTGCCCTTGGAGATCTCGTCGATGAGCTCGTCGGAGCCGACGATGTCGGCGCCCGCGGCGATCGCGGCCTCGGCACGGTCACCGGTCGCGAAGACCAGGACCCGGGCGGTCTTGCCGGTGCCGTGCGGAAGGTTCACGGTGCCACGGACCATCTGGTCGGCCTTGCGCGGGTCGACGCCCAGGCGGAAGGCGACCTCGACGGTGCCGTCGAACTTCGTGGTGGCGGTGTCCTTGGCGATACGGACGGCCTCGAGGGGCGCGTAGTTCCGCTCGCGGTCGACCTTGGCGTCCGCGGAGCGGAGAGCCTTGCTGCGCTTCACTGCTTCTCCTGTTGGTTCAGGTATGGAGTCGTGGTGCGGGCCGCGCAGGCCCTACCACTGAGGTCACGAGGGGGGTGATCAGCCCTCGACCGTGATGCCCATGGAACGGGCGGTGCCAGCGATGATCTTGGACGCGGCGTCCAGGTCGTTGGCGTTCAGGTCGGGGAGCTTGACCGTGGCGATGTCGCGGACCTGGGCGGCCGTGAGCTTGGCAACCTTGGTCTTGTGCGGCTCGCCGGAGCCCTTGTCCACACCAGCGGCCTTGAGGATCAGCTTGGCGGCCGGCGGAGTCTTGGTGACGAAGGTGAAGGAACGGTCGTCGTAGACCGTGATCTCCACCGGCACGACCATGCCACGCTGCGACTCGGTCGCGGCGTTGTAGGCCTTGCAGAACTCCATGATGTTGACGCCGTGCTGACCGAGCGCGGGGCCGACCGGCGGGGCCGGGTTCGCCGCACCGGCGTTGATCTGGAGCTTGATAAGCCCCGTGACCTTCTTCTTCTTGGGAGGCATTGCTCTCTCCGGGTCCTAGTGAGAGTGTTCAGCCCGCCATCCGGTCATCCGGATGGAGGCATACCGCACAACGATAACGGGTATAGACGCGCGGCCAAAAACCGAGCAGGTCAGAGCGGCTTTGACAGCCACTCTGACCTGGTCGGAAATCTGTGAGATCAGTTCTTCTGGATCTGGTCGAAGCTGAGTTCGACCGGGGTCTCGCGACCGAAGATCTCGACGAGGCCCTTGACCTTCTTCGAGTCGGGGTTGATCTCGTTGATGGTCGCCTGGAGAGTGGCGAAGGGGCCGTCGGTGACGGTGACCGAGTCGCCGACCTCGAAGTCCAGGACCTGGATCTCGAGCTTGCGGGCCGGAGCCGGCTTGCCCTCGGCCTCGGCGGCCTCGCGGGCGGCCTTCTCCTCGGCCTCGGGGGCGAGCATCTTGACGATCTCGTCCAGCGTCAGCGGGTACGGGTCGTAGGCGTTGCCCACGAAGCCGGTGACACCGGGGGTGTTGCGGACGACGCCCCAGGACTCGTTCGTCAGGTCCATGCGGACGAGAACGTAGCCGGGAAGCTTGTTCTGCTTGACGTTCTTCCGCTCGCCGCCCTTGATCTGGACGATCTCTTCCTCGGGGACCTCGGCCTGGTAGATGAAGTCCTCGACGTTGAGCGAGACGGCGCGCTGCTCCAGGTTGGCCTTCACGCGCTTCTCGTAGCCCGCGTAGGTGTGGATGACGTACCACTCGCCGGGGAGCGTGCGCAGCTCCTCGCGGAGCGCGGCGACCGGGTCGACCGGGGCGGCCGGCTCGGCCTCCTCTTCGGTCTCTTCCTCGGTGTCCTCGTCCTCCGCGGCCTCGTCCTCGGCCGTGACGGTCTCGACGGTCTCGTCCTCGTCGCCCTCGGCGGCGTCGACGTCCTCGTCGGACTCCTCGTCGCCCTCGTCCTCGTCCTCGACGTGGAGAGCGGCTTCCTCGGCGGCCTCGCCTGCGACCTCGTCAGCAGCGTCCGCCTGGTCCTCGTCGGCGGCCTCGACGATGTCCAGCTCGTCCTCGACGGACTCGGACTCGAAGGCGTCGTTCAGGTTCGCGTCAGACACGGTGGCTGCTTCTTCCTGCGATACAGATGGGGTGGAACAAAAAGTCAGCCGAAGACGTACTTGACTGCTTCCTGGAAGCCATAGTCAATCACGGTGACGAGGCCGATCATGATGACGACGAAGACGATCACCACAGTGGTGTACGACGTCAGCTGATTGCGCGTCGGCCAGACGACCTTGCGGAGTTCCGCGATGATCTGTCGGTAGAAGAGCGCGAGACGGCCCAGGGGGCCCTTCTTTCCGCGCTTGCCGCCCTTGCGCGACTTCTTCTTCGCGTCGGCGGCCTCGTCGTCGGCATCAGGCATGTCGATGGAGCCTACGGCGTCCGTCACGATCTCTCACCTGATTCCGGGTCGGCCGTGCCGCGCCCGGGTGGAGCCGCACGGCGGTGCAATGAAGTACGTACATGCGCACAACACCTGGCGGTGTGTGTAGCAGGGCCGGAGGGACTTGAACCCCCAACCGCCGGTTTTGGAGACCGGTGCTCTACCAATTGAGCTACGACCCTTTGTTGGTGTCCCTCAACGTACCGCATCGTGAGATGTGGTCGGTGCGGGCCAACGAGGAGTGAGCATACGTGGTCAGGGGGCCCCGCGTCGAACAGAAACCACGACGGACCTGCCGTCGGACGCGCGTACGACCGGGAATGACCGTTCCTGTCCGGTCCGTGAAACCTGTGTGCCGGGGCCTGAGCCGGTCTGGGACGATGGGCCGCATGAGCGCTGCTACCCCTCCCACCGAGCGTCGGGTCTCCGCCCGGATCGGTGCGATCTCCGAGTCCGCCACCCTCGCCGTCGACGCCAAGGCCAAGGCCCTCAAGGCCGCCGGGCGCCCGGTGATCGGTTTCGGCGCGGGTGAGCCCGACTTCCCGACCCCGGACTACATCGTCGAAGCGGCCGTCGAGGCCTGCAAGAACCCGAAGTACCACCGCTACACGCCGGCCGGCGGTCTGCCCGAGCTGAAGGCCGCCATCGCCGCCAAGACGCTGCGCGACTCCGGCTACGAGGTCGACGCCTCCCAGGTCCTGGTGACCAACGGCGGCAAGCAGGCGATCTACGAGGCGTTCGCCGCGATCCTCGACCCGGGCGACGAGGTCATCGTCCCGGCGCCGTACTGGACGACGTACCCGGAGTCGATCCGTCTCGCGGGCGGTGTCCCGGTGGAGGTCGTGGCCGACGAGACCACCGGCTACCGGGTCTCGGTGGAGCAGCTGGAGGCGGCCCGGACGGAGCGGACCAAGGTCGTCCTCTTCGTCTCGCCGTCCAACCCGACCGGCGCGGTCTACACCGAGGCCGACGCGGAGGCCATCGGCCGCTGGGCCGTCGAGCACGGCCTGTGGGTCCTGACCGACGAGATCTACGAGCACCTGGTCTACGGCGACGCGAAGTTCACCTCGCTGCCGGCGATCGTCCCCGAGCTGCGCGACAAGTGCATCGTGGTCAACGGCGTGGCGAAGACGTACGCCATGACGGGCTGGCGCGTCGGGTGGATCGTGGGCCCGAAGGACGTCGTGAAGGCCGCGACGAACCTCCAGTCGCACGCCACGTCCAACGTGAGCAACGTCGCGCAGATCGCCGCGCTCGCCGCCGTCTCGGGCAACCTGGACGCCGTCGCGGAGATGCGGACCGCCTTCGACCGTCGCCGTCAGACGATCGTGCGGATGCTGAACGAGATCGAGGGCGTGTACTGCCCGACGCCGGAGGGCGCGTTCTACGCGTACCCCTCGGTGAAGGCGCTGCTCGGCAAGGAGATCCGCGGCAAGCGCCCGCAGAGCTCGGTCGAGCTCGCGGCCCTGATCCTGGACGAGGCCGAGGTCGCGGTCGTCCCGGGCGAGGCCTTCGGCACCCCGGGCTACCTGCGTCTTTCGTACGCGCTGGGCGACGAGGACCTGGTGGAGGGCGTGTCCCGGATCCAGAAGCTCCTGGCCGAGGCCACGGACTGAGCAGTCCGGCCTGCTCTTGGGAGTGGGCTGGACGGGCCCCCGGTTCTTCGGAACCGGGGGCCCGTTTTTGCGTTCTAGCAAGGTCCCGATCGGGGAAACGGGCTGTGTTCGTCCATTCGGGTAGGGCAGGATCGGCCGATGGAGCACGAATACCGCGATCTCACGACCCTCCCGAAGGCCCATCTGCACCTGCACTTCACCGGTTCGATGAGGCCCTCGACCCTGCTCGAACTGGCCGACAAGTACGGGGTGCGCCTCCCCGAGGCGCTCAAGGGCGGTACGCCTCCCCGGCTGCGGGCGACCGACGAGCGCGGCTGGTTCCGCTTCCAGCGTCTCTACGACGTCGCCCGCTCCTGTCTGCGCGCCCCCGAGGACATCCAGCGGCTCGTGCGCGAGGCGGCCCAGGAGGACGTCAGGGACGGTTCCGGGTGGCTGGAGATCCAGGTCGATCCCACCTCGTACGCCCCGCACCTCGGCGGGCTCATCCCGGCCCTGGAGATCATCCTCGACGCGGTCGACGCGGCCTCGCGGGAGACCGGGCTCGGGATGCGGGTGCTGGTCGCGGCGAACCGGATGAAGCACCCGCTGGAGGCGCGTACGCTCGCCCGGCTCGCGGTGCGGTTCGCGGACCGGGGAGTCGTCGGCTTCGGGCTCTCCAACGACGAGCGGCGGGGCATGGCGCGGGACTTCGACCGGGCCTTCGCCATCGCACGCGACGGCGGTCTGCTCGCGGCCCCGCACGGCGGCGAGCTGACGGGTCCCGCTTCGGTACGGGACTGCCTGGACGACCTGCGGGCGGCGCGGGTCGGCCACGGCGTGCGGTCGGCGGAGGACCCGCGGCTGCTCCGCAGGCTCGCGGAGCGCGGGGTGACCTGCGAGGTCTGCCCCGCGTCGAACGTGGCCCTCGGGGTGTACGAGAAGCACGAGGACGTACCCCTGCGGACGCTCTTCGAGGCGGGGGTGCCGATGGCGCTCGGCGCGGACGACCCGCTGCTCTTCGGCTCGCGGCTCGCCGCGCAGTACGAGATCGCCCGCCGGCACCACGCCTTCACGGACGCGGAGCTGGCGGAGCTGGCCCGGCAGTCGGTGCGGGGCTCGGCGGCCCCGGAGGACGTACGGGCGAAGCTGCTCGCGGGGATCGACGACTGGATCGCCGGCTGATCCCCCTGAGCGGGGTGCGGGCGAGCCCGCGGGCGAAGTCGTCGAGGGAGTCCGGCGGCCTGCGGTCCGGGCTCGTCTCCCAGGCGAAGGCGCACTGGACACAGGCGCCCAGGAGCAGCGACGCGGCGGCCACCGGGTCGGCGTCGGCGGGAACCCGCCCCGGGGCCGCTCGCTCGCCCGCGCGGACGTGGCCCACGCGATGCTGTCGATGATCGACGACCCGGCGACGGTCGAGCAGGGCGTGGGCGTCGCGTACTGAACAGTCGCGTACGAAACAGCCGCGTGCCGAACAGTCGCGTACGGAACCTCAGAGGCTGACGCCGACCGTCACCGGCTCGTTGACGAGGGTGATCCCGAAGGCCTCGTGGACCCCGGCGACGACCTCGCGGGCGAGCGCCAGCAGGTCCTCGGTGGTCGCCTCGCCCCGGTTGGTGAGGGCGAGCGTGTGCTTGGTGGAGATCCGCGCGGGCCCGGAGCCGTACCCCTTGGTGAACCCGGCCCGGTCGATCAGCCACGCGGCTGAGGTCTTCACCTCGCCGTCCCCGCCCGCGGGAAAGGCCGGCGGGGCGACGTCCGCGCCGAGACGCCCGGCCACGCGCGCGAGGAAGGTCTCGTACTCCCCCGCCGTGAGGATCGGGTTGGTGAAGAAGGAGCCCGCCGACCAGGTGTCGTGGTCCTCCGGGTCCAGGACCATGCCCTTGCCCGCGCGCAGCCGCAGCACGGTCTCGCGGGCGGTGGCGAGGGGCACCCGGTCGCCCGCCTCGACGCCGAGGGCGCGGGCGGTCTCCGGGTACTTGATCGGGGCGGACATCCCGTCCGCGTCCTCCAGCTCGAACCGGACGCGCAGCACCACGTACCGCTCGGGGTGGTCCTTGAAGACGCTGTGCCGGTACGAGAAGGCGCACTCGGCGCCCGTGAGGGTGACGGTCTCCTCCGCGCGCCGGTCGTAGGCGACGACCTCCGTGACGGTGGCGGAGACGTCCTGCCCGTAGGCGCCGACGTTCTGGATGGGGGTCGCGCCGGCCGAGCCGGGGATGCCGGCCAGGCACTCGATCCCGGCGAGCCCGGCCTCGACGGTCCGGGCGACGGCGTCCGTCCAGACCTCGCCGGCGGCGAGTTCGAGCCGGGTCCCGTCCAGGGCGAAGCCGGTGGTGGCGATGCGCAGCGCGGTGCCGTCGAAGCCCTTGTCCCCGATGACCAGGTTGGAGCCGCCGCCGATGATCAGCAGCGGGGTCCCCGCGGCGTCGGCCTCGCGCACGGCCGCGACGACCTCGTCGTCCGTGGTGGCGGTGACGAGCCGGGCGGCGGGGCCACCGAGCCGGAAGGTGGTCAGGGGCGCGAGGGGGGCGTCGTTGAGGAGCTGCACGGGCTCAAGAGTACGGGCCCCGCTTTCCGCCACGGCGGAAAGCGGGGCCCGTCAGCCGCGTCAGGCGAGCCGGACCACGGCCCGGCTCATCCCCAGCACCTTCTGTCCGGCGCACATCGCCGTGAGGTCCACCCGGACCCGCTGGTCGTCGAGCTTCGCCGCGACCTTGGCGCTGACCTCGATCAGGGCACCGGTCCCGTCGTCGGCGACGACGACGGGCTTGGTGAAGCGGACGCCGTACTCGACGACGGCGGCGGGGTCGCCGGCCCAGTCGGTGACGACGCGGACCGCCTCGGCCATGGTGAACATGCCGTGGGCGATGACGTCGGGCAGGCCGACCTCCACCGCGAACTTCTCGTTCCAGTGGATGGGGTTGAAGTCCCCGGAGGCGCCCGCGTACCGCACCAGCGTGGCGCGCGTCACGGGGAAGGTCTGCGCGGGCAGCTCGGTGCCGACCTCGACCTCGTCGTAGGCGATCTTCGCGGTCATGGTCAGACCCCCTCGGGTGCGCGGGAGACGAGCTTGGTCCAGGCGGTCACGACGTGTTCGCCGGAGGCGTCGTGGACCTCGCCGCGGATGTCCAGGATGTCGTTGCCCGCGAGGGACTTGATCGCCTCGATGGTGGAGGTGACCGAGAGCCGGTCCCCGGCACGCACGGGCCGGGTGTAGGCGAACTTCTGGTCGCCGTGCACGACGCGGCTGTAGTCCAGGCCCAGCTGCGGGTCCTCGATGACCGCGCCGGCCGCCTTGAACGTGATGGCGAACACGAAGGTCGGCGGGGCGATCACATCGGAGTGCCCGAGCGCCTTGGCCGCCTCGGTGTCGGTGTACGCGGGATTCGCGTCACCGATCGCCTCGGCGAACTCGCGGATCTTCTCGCGGCCGACCTCGTAGGGCGCGGTGGGCGGATAGGTCCGGCCCACGAAGGACTGGTCGAGCGCCATGGACTCGATACCTCCTGGATTTGTTGCCGAGGGCTCCGGCGGTGCCGTCGCCGTCTGTGTGCCGACAAACGACACGAGGCCGCCCCCGCAGTGGGGACGGCCTCGTGTACGAGCCTGATTAGCGCGTCTCGCGGTGCGCAGTGTGCGAGTTGCAGCGGGGGCAGTGCTTCTTCATCTCCATGCGATCCGGGTTGTTACGCCGGTTCTTCTTGGTGATGTAGTTCCGCTCCTTGCACTCCACGCAGGCCAGCGTGATCTTCGGGCGGACGTCGGTGGCAGCCACGTGAGTGCTCCTTGGACGGATGGGACGGATGAACGCATAAAAGAGTAGCCGATCGAAGGACCGACCCCACAATCGGCTACCGTGTGTAGCGGTGACCGGACTTGAACCGGTGACACAGCGATTATGAGCCGCTTGCTCTACCGACTGAGCTACACCGCTTTGATGATCCGGATCCCGTCCGAAGACGGGCCCTTCTCACCAGAGCCCCAATACGGAATCGAACCGTAGACCTTCTCCTTACCATGGAGACGCTCTACCGACTGAGCTATTGGGGCGAGCGAGGAAGACATTACACGGTCTCCGGCCCATCACCCAAATCCGTTTCGCGGAGCCCCCGCGAGGGTCCCCACCAGGCGTCCCGTACGCCACTCGTGGCCTCATCGGTACGACTATTGCGCTCCTCCTCGAAGCCCGGACCGAGCGCCCCTAGGCTCGGCCCCCACGCTGCGTGATCTTGATCTTGAGGAGCCTTGAGGAGCCCGATGTCAGCCGACAGCAAGCAGCCCCAGCCGCCGCCCGAGGACGGGGCCGCCACCACGGCCGACTCGACCTCCCTCCTGCTCTCCCACGCACGGCTCACCGACGGGCGGACCGTCGACGTACGGCTCGTCGGCGGCCGCATCGAGGCGGTCGGCACGGCCGGCAGCCTCGCCGCCGTCGGAGCACGGGTCGACCTCACCGGCTATCTGCTGCTGCCCGCCGCCGCCGAACCCCACGCGCACGCCGACACCGCGCTCTCCGCCGACTCCCCCGGGCCCGTCTCGTACGCCCCTGAGGAGGTGCAGCGCCGGGCCACCGAGGCCGCGCTGCTCCAGCTCGGCCACGGCGCGACCGCGCAGCGCGCGCACGTGCGGACCGGCGACGTCCACGGGCTCGGCCCGCTCGAAGCCGTCCTCCAGGCCAGGCGCTCGCTGCGCGGTCTGGTGGACCTGACCGCGGTCGCGGTGCCGAGGCTGCTCACCGGGGTGGCGGGCGCCGACGGCCTGGCGATGCTGCGGGACGCGGTGAAGATGGGCGCCGGGGTGGTCGGCGGCTGCCCGGACCTCGACCCGGACCCGTCCGGGTACGTGGAAGCGGTCCTGGAGGTCGCGGCCGAGCACGGCGTCCCGGTCGACCTGCACACCGACGGCGGCGACCCGGCGCGGCTCGCCCGGCTCGCGGCGATGGCCGGCGGGCTGCGCCCCGGGGTGTCGATCGGCCCGTGCGCGGGGCTCGGCCGGCTGCCCGCCGACGTGGCCCGGCGGGCGGCGGACGGGCTGGCGGCGGCCGGGGTGACCGTGGTGTGCCTGCCGCAGGGCGGCTGCGGGAGCACGGAGCGGCGCGGCTCGGCGCCGGTACGGCTGCTGCGGGCGGCCGGGGTGCGGGTCGCGGCGGGCAGCGGGGCGCTGCGGGACGTGGCGAACCCGGTGGGGCGCGGCGATCCGCTGGAGGCGGCGTATCTGCTGGCCTCGCTCGGCGGGATCCCGCCGGAGGAGGCGTACGCGGCGGTGAGCGCGGAGGCGCGGGCGGCGACGGGGCTGCCGGAGGTGCGGGTGGAGGCCGGGTTCCCCGCGGAGCTGCTCGCGGTGCGCGGCGAGCGCCTCTCGGGCGTGCTGTCCCTCGCGTACAGCCGGATCGTGGTGCACCGGGGGCGGGTGGTGGCCCGGACCAGCGCGGTACGGGAGTACTGCGACTCGGCGGCGGCGCTGGACCTGCCGAGGCAGGCGCGCCCGGAGCGTCCGCCGGAGCCGGGAAGCCCTCCGGCCGGTCCCGTCGTACGGTCGTGAGTATGCGCATCGTCATCGCTGGAGGACACGGACAGATCGCCCTGCGCCTGGAGAGGCTGCTCTCGGCGGGCGGGCACGAGGTCACGGGGATCATCCGCAGACCGGAGCAGGCGGGGGACCTGCGGGACGCGGGCGCGGAGCCCGCCGTCCTGGACCTGGAGTCGGCGTCGGTGGAGATGGTCGCCGCGGTGCTCCAGGGCGCGGACGCGGCGGTCTTCGCCGCGGGCGCGGGGCCGGGCAGCGGGGCGGACCGCAAGGACACGGTGGACCGGGCGGCCGCGGTGCTGTTCGCGGACGCGGCGGAACGGGCGGGCGTACGGCGGTATGTCGTCGTCTCCTCGATGGGCGCCGACTCCACCCACCCGGGCGACGAGATCTTCGACGCGTACCTCCGCGCGAAGGGCGCCGCCGACGACGAGGTCAGGTCGCGTACGGCGCTGGACTGGACGGTCCTGCGCCCGGGCTCGCTGACCAACGACGCGGGCACGGGCATGGTCCGCCTGGAGGCCCGCACGGGCCGCGGGCCGGTCCCCCGGGACGACGTGGCGGCGGTCCTGGCGGAACTCCTGGACACCCCGGCGACGGCCGGCCTGACCCTGGAACTGATCGCGGGCCCGACACCGCTGACCGTCGCGGTGAAGGACGTGGCCGGAAACTGATCCCCCACCCGGCCCTGTCGGCCCCGCGGAAACGCGAGAAGGTCCCCGGTGCAAGCACCGGGGACCTTCCGTATCGCGTGGCGACGCCAGGATTCGAACCTGGGTAGGCTAAGCCGACGGATTTACAGTCCGCTCCCATTGGCCACTCGGGCACATCGCCATGAGATCGCTGCCGTGGAGCCGCTTTTCTGCGGTGTTCCGTGGCAACGACGTAAACGATACCTGATCCCGGGGGGTGCTTCGCCACCGGATTGATCAGCCGTTCGGGCCGTTGCGCACCCCCTAGGCTTTGGGCTGTACCCCACAGCATCCGAGCAAGGAGCCACGAGTCATGGCCGACTCCAGTTTCGACATCGTGTCCAAGGTCGAGCGGCAGGAGGTCGACAACGCCCTCAACCAGGCCGTGAAGGAGATCTCGCAGCGCTACGACTTCAAGGGAACCAACGCCTCGATCGCCTGGTCGGGCGAGAAGATCCTGATGCAGGCGAACGGCGAGGAGCGCGTCATGGCGATCCTCGACATCTTCCAGTCCAAGCTGATCAAGCGGGGCATCTCGCTGAAGTCGCTGGACGTCGAGGGTGAGCCGCAGCTGTCCGGCAAGGAGTACAAGCTCTTCGCCTCCGTCCAGGAGGGCATCTCCCAGGAGAACGCCAAGAAGGTCGCGAAGGCCATCCGCGACGAGGGCCCCAAGGGTGTCAAGGCGCAGGTGCAGGGCGAGGAGCTGCGGGTCAGCTCGAAGAGCCGGGACGACCTGCAGGCCGTCCAGGCGTTGCTCAAGGGCAAGGACTTCGACTTCGCGATCCAGTTCGTGAACTACCGCTGACCCCTTGGCGGTCGTGAAGGTCATGTCCGAATACCGCCAGCCCGAGGTTCGGCGGTCCCCGCACACTGGGTCTGTGGAAGACCCGTGCGGGGAGAGGAACCAGCCATGACCGTGTACGCGTACGCCGACGGCCCCCTGGGCGAGATGCTGCTTGTCGGGCAGCTCGCCGGAGGGGGCCGTGCCGTGCTGCGCTCGCTGTCCCTGCCGGGGCAGAAGGGCGCCGTCGAGGTCGAGGACGGGTGGGTCCTGGCGCCCGAGGCCTTCGGCCTGGTCGTCGAGCAGCTCGGGGAGTACTTCGCCGGGCGCCGGGACCGGTTCGAGCTGCCGCTCGACGGCGACGCCGGGACCCCGTTCCAGCGGCGCGTCTGGCAGGCCCTGGAGGAGATCCCGTACGGCACGACCGTCTCGTACGGGGAGATCGCGCGGCGCGTCGGTTCCCCGGGCGCCGGGGTGCGGGCGGTGGGGACCGCGATCGGGCGCAATCCGCTGCTCGTGGTGCGGCCCTGCCACCGGGTGATCGGGGCCGACGGGAGTCTGCGCGGGTACGCCGCCGGGCTGGAGCGCAAGGAGCGGCTCCTGGGCCTGGAGGGGGCCCTGGTGTGACCGAGGGGCTGTTCCCGCGCGAGCGGGCCACGGTCGCGCCCGGTGCCGTGCACGTCCCCGGGTGGCTGCCGTTCGCCCGGCAGCGGGAGCTGGTGGACGTCTGCCGCGAGTGGGGGCGGGGGCCGGTGCCGTACCGCCAGACCGTGCTGCCCGGCGGGGGCGTCATGTCGGTGCGTTCACTGTGCCTGGGCCGGCAG
Organism: Streptomyces sp. P9-A4; assembly: GCF_036634195.1. Classification (NCBI taxonomy): domain Bacteria; kingdom Bacillati; phylum Actinomycetota; class Actinomycetes; order Kitasatosporales; family Streptomycetaceae; genus Streptomyces; species Streptomyces sp. P9-A4. Next base: position 4,479,222 of record NZ_JAZIFY010000001.1, on the reverse strand, counting down.
TGGGAGCCGTACCGCTATCTCGACACCGTCGGGGTGCCGCTGCCCGGCTGGCTCGTGGCCCTGGGCCGGGAGGCGCTGGCCGAGGCGTACGGGGACGACGGAGGATTCACGCCCGACACCGCGCTGGTGAACTTCTACGCGCCGGGGGCGCGGATGGGGATGCACCAGGACCGGGAGGAGCGTTCGGGTGCGCCGGTGGTGTCGCTGAGCCTCGGGGACCGGTGCGTGTTCCGCTTCGGCAACGAGGAGAGCCGGGGCCGGCCGTACCAGGACGTGGATCTGGCCTCCGGGGACCTGTTCGTGTTCGGCGGGGTGTCGCGGTGGGTGCACCACGGGGTGCCGAAGGTGTTCCCGGGGACGGCCGATCCGGGGCTCGGGCTGACCGGGCGGCTGAACATCACGCTCCGGGAGACCGGGCTGTGGACACGCCGGGACACCCCCTAGGCTGCGGCGCATGAGTGGTGAGCTGCGGCGGTCCCTCGGTGTCTTCGACGCGGTCGTGATCGGGCTCGGTGCCATGGTCGGGGCCGGGATCTTCGTCGCCCTCGGGCCGGCCGCCGGGGCTGCCGGGTCCGGTGGCGGGCTGCTGCTCGCGCTCGGGATCGCCGCCGTCATCGCGTACTGCAACGCCATGGCCTCGGCCCGGCTCGCCGCCCGCCACCCCAGCTCGGGCGGCACCTATGTGTACGGTCGCGAACGGTTGGGACCCTTCTGGGGGTACCTGGCCGGCTGGGCGTTCGTGGTGGGCAAGACCGCCTCCTGCGCGGCGATGGCGCTGACCGTCGGGGCGTACCTGTGGCCGGGGCAGACGCACGCGGTGGCGGTGGCCGCGGTGGTGGCCCTGACGGCCGTGAACTACGGGGGAGTTCAGAAGTCGGCGCTGCTCACGCGGGTGATCGTGGCGCTGGTCCTCGCGGTCCTCTCCGTGCTGGTCGTGGTCTCCCTCGGGGCCGGCGGGACCTCCCCGCTCGCGCCCGGCGGGGAGCTGACCTTCGGCGGCGTCCTCCAGGCCGCTGGTTTGCTCTTCTTCGCATTCGCGGGGTACGCGCGCATCGCCACGCTCGGCGAGGAGGTCCGCGACCCGGCCCGGACGATCCCGCGCGCCGTACCGCTCGCGCTCGGGATCGCGCTCGCCGTGTACGTGCTCGTCGCCGTGAGCGTGCTCACCGTCCTCGGCCCCGGCGCCCTGGCCGACTCCCCCACCCCGCTGACCGACGCGGCCCGCGCGGCCGGCGCCGAATGGCTGGTGCCGGTGGTCGCGGTGGGCGCGGCCGTCGCCGCTCTGGGCTCGCTGCTGTCGCTGATCCTCGGGGTGTCCCGTACGGCCCTGGCCATGGCCCGGGACGGGTATCTGCCGACGGCGCTCGCGGCCGTCCACCCGCGTTTCCAGGTGCCGCACCGGATGGAGGTCGCGGTGGGCGCGGTGGTGGCCGTGGTGGCGGCGACGGCGGACGTGCGGGGTGCGATCGGCTTCTCGTCGTTCGGGGTGCTGGTCTACTACGGGATCGCGAACGCCTCGGCCTGGACGCTGGGGCCGGAGCGGCGGCCGCTCGCCGCGCTGGGGCTCGCCGGGTGCGGGGCGCTGGCCTTCGCGCTGCCGCTCGGTTCCGTCCTCGCGGGCTCGGCGGTCGTCGCGGCGGGGGTCGTGGCGTGGGCGGTCAGTCGAGGACGAGCCGTACCCCCGCGGCCGTGAGGCCCTCGGTGATCTCGTGGAAGGTGGCCGGGCGCCGTCCGGTCAGCGGGCGCACGCCGAGGCAGGCGCGGGCCACGTCGGCGTGGTGCCAGACGAGGGTGGCGCCCTCCAGCGCGTCGGCGACCGCCCGGAGGCCTCCGCGGAGAGTGTGACCGGGGCCGCGGACGGTCTCGCCCACGGCACAGAGGAAGGAGTCCTCGTCGAGGACGCCGGTGCCGTCGAGGTGGTACGTCGCGCCCGGGACGACCTCCCGGGCGCCGTACGGGCCGAGTGCGGCGGCCTGGGTCAGCCACAGGGCCCGGCCGGGGCCGGGGAAGCGGCGCCAGGTTCCCGGCTCGGTGGGCCGGTCGCGCCAGAAGAGGTCCCACACGTCCCGGGTCGGGTGCGGCAGGAGGCCCGTACGGGAGAAGGACACGGTCAGGTCGATCAGACCGCGGTGGCCGGCGGAGGTGTCCCAGCCGGTGACGCGGCCCGCCTCGGCCTCGTGGTGGTGGTTCCCGAGCCAGGTGAGGCCCTGGTAGCGGACCGCCTCGAACTCCTCGGCGCCGGCGGCCAGGGCGTCGCGGAGCGCGCCGCGCGGGGAGCAGCCGAGGAAGGTGACCTCGGTGCGGCCGGTCCCGGCGGGGACCTCGTGGGAGACGGGTGTGGAGACGGGTATGAGGTGGGCGACGGGTACGGGGCGGGGGTTCGGGGCGGGGTGAGGGCTCGGCACGAGGGGCGCGCTGGGGGCGAGGGGGGCGCTCGGGGCGAGGGGGGCGCTGGGGGTGGCGCCGCACGCCCTGCCGTACGCCCCTGGGAGGCGGCGCGGGGCGCCCGCGCTCTCCACCGTGACCGTGTCGCCGCGCGCGCCCAGGACGCGGACGGCGTCGAAGCGCCAGGGCCCGTCGGGGGTCTCCACGTCGAGGGTGCCGAGCGGGGCCGTGCCCTCCACGATCGCCTCGGTGACGGCGCGGGCCAGCTCGCCGCGCGGTTCGCAGCCGCGGAGCTCGTACCGTGTGCGGGGCGGCGGGTCGGGTTCGCCGAAGAGGCCCTCGACGTCCGTGCAGAGCGCGACCGCGTACCGGCCGGAGAGGAGTGCGTACCTCGGGTTCTGCACCGGGCTCCTCAGCGGCTCTGGTAGCCGTACGCCTGGTTCGTGGGGACGATCTCCTTGCCTAGGGGCATCAGGGAGACCGGGATCATCTTGAAGTTCGCGATGCCGAGCGGGATGCCGATGATCGTGATGCAGAGGGCGATGCCGGTGGTGATGTGGCCGAGGGCGAGCCACCACCCGGCGAGGATCAGCCACAGGACGTTGCCGACGCAGGAGGCGGCGCCCGCGTCACGGCGGTCCACGACCGTCTGCCCGAAGGGCCACAGGGCGTAGACGCCGATGCGGAAGGCGGCGAGTCCGAAGGGGATGCCGATGATCGTGATGCAGAGCAGGACGCCCGCGAGCATGTAGCCCAGGAACATCCAGAAGCCGCACAGGATCAGCCATATGACGTTGAGGATCGTCTTCACGGTCGGTGACCTGCCATCTGTTCGAGCCGGGCGATGCGCTCGGCCATCGGCGGATGGGTGGAGAACATCTTGGACATGCCCTGTCCGGGCCGGAACGGGTTCGCGATCATCATGTGGCTCGCGGTCTCGATCCGGGGCTCGGGGGGCAGCGGCAGCTGCTTGGTGCCCGCGTCCAGCTTCCGCAGGGCGCTGGCCAGGGCGAGCGGGTCGCCGGTGAGCTGGGCGCCGGAGGCGTCGGCCTCGTACTCCCGGGAGCGGGAGATGGCCAGCTGGATCACGGAGGCGGCGACCGGGCCCAGGATCATGACCAGGAGCATTCCGAGCAGTCCGGGGCCGTCGTCGTCGTTGGAGCGGCCGACCGGGATCAGCCAGGCGAAGTTGACCAGGAACATGATCACGGAGGCGAGGGCTCCGGCGACCGAGGAGATGAGGATGTCCCGGTTGTAGACGTGGCTCAGCTCATGGCCGATGACCCCGCGCAGCTCGCGCTCGTCGAGGATCGCGAGGATGCCCTCGGTGCAGCAGACCGCGGCGTTGCGCGGGTTGCGGCCGGTCGCGAAGGCGTTGGGCGCCTGGGTCGGCGAGATGTACAGCCGTGGCATCGGCTGTCTGGCCTGCGTGGAGAGCTCCCGCACGATCCGGTAGAGGCCGGGTGCCTCGAATTCGCTGACCGGGCGGGCGCGCATGGCCCGCAGCGCGAGCTTGTCGCTGTTCCAGTACGCGTACGCGTTGGTGCCCAGCGCCACGACGAGCGCGACGATCAGCCCCGTACGGCCGAAGAAACTGCCGATGACGATGATGAGGGCCGAGAGCCCTCCGAGGAGTACGGCGGTCCTCAGCCCGTTGTGCCGGCGGTGCACGGTACGCCCTCCAAGTGGTGCGGCAGGGGAACCCTTTGCTGCGTGGTCGTCCACTCCCGGACGTCGTCCGGGGGGAGGCCCACCTCCAGTGGACCCTTCCGTACTGGTCAACGCCAGGCGGGAAGCTCGGGTTCCCCGGGCCGCACCGGGGGTGGTGTGCGCCGTTCGGGTGATCAGCGGGCCGCGGGGACGGCGAGCTTCTCCAGGCCGGTGGCGACGGGCTCGACCTCGCTGGTGCAGTGGGCGCAGCGGGAGGCGATGGCCGGGATCTCGGTGAAGCAGCGGGGGCAGTCGCGCTTCTCGGCCTTGGGGTCGGCGGCCTCGGCCTTGGCGAACTTGTCCTGGATCTTGGTCATCGGGACGACGATCAGGAAGTAGAGGACGGCCGCCGTGATGACGAAGGCGATGATCGCCGCTATGGCCAGGCCGTACGGGAAGACCGTGCCCTTGATCTTGAAGCTGGCCTCGCTGAAGTCGCCGACGGAGCCGGTGGCGAGACCGATGAGCGGGGTGATGAAGGCCTTGCTGAAGCCCGTGACGACGGCAGTGAACGCGGAACCGACGGCCAGACCGATGGCCATCGAGATGACGTTCCCGCGAAGTATGAAGTCCTTGAATCCGTTCAGCACGGGGTCTTGCTCCTCGTTCTTTTTCTGTGGGGGGGGTCGGGCTCTTCTGAGGGTCAGAACAGGCTGTTCGCGGCGAAGCGGAGGGCGAACTGCGGGTAACCCGACAGCACCGCTCCGGCTACGGCGGTCAGCGCGATCGCCAGGGTGATCGGCACGGGGGCCCTGTGGGGGGCCTTCTCCGGCGGGGCTTCCGACGCGGTTCCGGGCGCGGCCTCCGGCGTACGGAACAGCAGTGCCGTCCAGCGGAGGTAGTAGTACAGCGCGATCACGACGTTCACGGCCATGACCACGGCCAGCCAGCCGAGGCCCGCGTCGACGGCCGCCGAGAAGACGGTCACCTTGGCGAAGAGGCCGATGATACCCGGGGGCAGACCGGCCAGATTCAGCAGGAAGAAGCCGAGCGCGAGGGCCGCGGCGGGGCGCGTCGCGTACAGGCCCCGGTAGTCCGCGAGGCGGTTCAGGGGGTGCGTACGGGCGACGAGCGCGACCACCGCGAAGGCGCCGAGGTTCACGACGGCGTACATCAGGGCGTACGCGACGGTGGCGCCGACCTGGTCGTCGCTGGAGTACGCGGCGGCAGCGATCGGCACCAGGAGGTAGCCGGCCTGGGCGACCGACGACCAGGCGAGCAGCCGGACCGCGCTCCACGCGCGCGTGGAGACCTGGCGCAGGGCGGCGACGTTGCCCACGGTCATGGTCAGCGCGGCCAGGGCCGCGAGCGCCGGGCCCCACACGTCCGCGTACGACGGGAAGGCGACGACCGTCACCAGGATGAGCCCGGTGAAGCCGACGGCCTTGCCGACCACCGACAGATAGGCGGCCACCGGCACCGGGGCGCCCACATAGGTGTCGGGGACCCAGAAGTGGAAGGGGACGGCGGCCGTCTTGAACGCGAAGCCGACGAGGGTGAGGGCCACGCCCGCCTCGGCGAGCGTCTGAAGCTGGCCGGGCACGTCGTCGAGGCGCTGGGCCAGCTCCGTGAGGTGGAGGGTGCCGGTCGCCGCGTACACGAAGCTGACGCCGAGCAGGGTGACGGCGGTCGCGGTCACGGACGACAGGAAGAACTTGAGCGCCGCCTCCCCGGACCTGCGGTCGCCGCGCTTGAGGCCGACCAGCGCGAACGCGGGCAGCGAGGCCACTTCGAGTGCGATGACCAGGGTCGCCAGGTCGCGGGAGGCGGGCAGCAGGGCCGCGCCCGCGGCGGAGGACAGCAGCAGGAACCAGAACTCGCCGGCCGGGAGCTTCTCGCGGGTCTCCGTGAGCGAGAGCAGCGCCGTGAGGAGGGCGCCGCCGAGCACGAGCAGCTGGATGACGAGGGTGAAGTGGTCGGCGGTGTAGCTGCACGCCCTGATCTGGGTGTCGGGCGTGAGGCAGAAGGTGGAGCGGTCACCGGCCCGCAGCGGGAGGAGGAGGGCGAGGGCGGCGACGAGCCCGCCGATCGCGGTCCAGCCGAGGATCCCCTTGCGCTCCTCGGGGAGGAAGAGGTCGGCGACGAGCACCACGAGGGCGACCACGGCCGTCAGGGTCGGGGGCGCGATCGTGAGCCAGTCGACGGACTGGACGAGCGACTCGCCGGCGAGCGTCGTCACGGGGGTCATCGGATGCCTCCGGCAAGGAGCTTCTGGACGGCCGGGTCGGTGAGGCCGAGGAGGACGGCGGGCCAGAGTCCGGCGAGGACGGTGAGGGCGACGAGCGGGGTCCAGGCGGCGAACTCGTACCCCTGGACGTCGGCGATCGGTGTCTCCCCGGCGGGCCGGGGGCCGCCCATGCAGACGCGGCGGACGACGAGGAGGAGGTACGCGGCGGTGAGCAGGGTGCCGAAGGCGCCGATCGCCATGAAGGTGAGGAAGGCGGGGCGGCTGAGGCCGGCGGCCGGTTCGAAGGCGCCGAACAGGGCCAGCATCTCGCCCCAGAAGCCGGCCAGGCCGGGCAGGCCGAGGGAGGCGACGGCGGCGAAGGCGAGGAGGGCGCCGAGGCGGGGGGCGCGGCCGTAGAGGGCGGCGCCGGTGGCCCCGGCGAGGGTGTCGAGGTCGGCGGTGCCGTACCGGTCCTTGACGGCGCCGACCAGGAAGAACAGCAGGCCGGTGACAAGGCCGTGGGCGACGTTGGCGAAGAGCGCGCCGTTGACTCCGGTGGGGGTCATGGTGGCGATGCCGAGGAGGACGAAGCCCATGTGGCCGACGGAGGAGTACGCGATGAGGCGCTTGAGGTCGCCCTTGTTGCCGGACCGGGCGAGCGCGAGGCAGGCGAGCGATCCGTAGATGATCCCGGCGACGGCGAAGGCGGCGAGGTAGGGGGCGAAGGTCCGCATGCCGTCGGGGGCGATCGGCAGGACGATCCGGACGAACCCGTAGGTGCCCATCTTGAGCAGGACGCCGGCGAGGAGGACCGAGCCGACCGTCGGGGCGGCGGTGTGGGCGTCCGGGAGCCAGCTGTGCAGCGGCCACATCGGGGTCTTCACCGCGAGCCCGATGCCGATCGCGAGAACGGCGATGACCTGCACCGATGTGGTCAGTCCACGGCCGTTGTCAGTGGCGAGTGCCACCATGTCGAACGTGCCCGCCTTCACGCCGATGAGGAGCAGGCCGAGCAGCATGACGACCGAACCGAGCAGCGTGTAGAGGATGAACTTCCAGGCGGCGGCCCGCCTGCCCTCGCCGCCCCAGCGGGCGATGAGGAAGTACATCGGGATGAGGACCGTCTCGAAGGCCAGGAAGAACAGGACGAGGTCGAGGACGGCGAAGGTGGCGAGGGTGCCGGACTCCAGGACGAGCAGCAGGGCGACGAAGGCCTTCGGGGACGGGCCCGCGGGCATCTTGAAGTAGCTGTACAGCGCGCAGAGGAAGCTCAGGAGCGCGGTCAGGACCAGGAGGGGGAGGGAAATGCCGTCGACACCGAGGTGGATCCGCACGTCCAGTGCCCTGATCCAGCTGATGTCCGTCGTGGCCTGCATCCTCGACGGCTGGTCGTGGTCGAAGCCGAGGACGAGGACGATCGCGGCCAGCAGGACGACACCGGTGACGGTGACTCCGTGGCGGAGCACGGCCTGGTCCGGGGACTTCCCCTTCAGCCCCGGCGGGGCCGGGAGGAGAGCGGCCGCCGCGCCGAGGAGCGGCCCGGCGACGATCAACGCCAGAAGGAACTGCATCACGGATTCGCTGATATCGATCACGGCTCACGCTCCGGCGACGGCGTTGGCGAGGGCGACTGCGGCGATCACCAGGACGACGGAGCCGGCGAGCAGGGCGCTCAGGTAGGTCTGCACGTTGCCGGTCTGGGCGCGGCGGACGAGCCAGCCGAGCCCCTTGGCGGAGTTGCCCGCGGCACGTACGTAGGTGTCGACGACCTCGCGGTCCAGGAAGCGGACCAGTGAGGCGGCGGCGAGGACGGGACGGACGAACGCGGTCCGGTAGACGGCGTCCAGGTGGAAGCCGTCGGCGGCGGGACCGTGCAGCGGGCCGAGGAGGGCGCGGCCGGGGTCGGCCGGGTCCTCCGCCGGGTGCGGCAGGTGCAGCGCCTCGGCCTCGACGAGTCCCGCGTCGGCGTCGGGGTGGGCGACGTGCGGGGCCGGGGGCCGGACGGAGGCGGTCCGGGCGGCGAGGGTGCGCCAGACCGCGTACGTGATCACGGCCCCGGCGGCGGCGAGGCCGGTGCCGAGGACGGCCGTGGTGAGGGTCGGGGTGAGGTCGTTGCCGTCGAACCAGTCGTCGAGGTAGGTGACGGTCAGTCCGAAGCCCAGGGAGGGGATGGCGAGGACCCAGAGGACCGTCGTCATCGCGAGGGGCTGGCGGCCGTGGTCGGGGGCCTCGGTGCCCCGGCCGCGGAAGGTCCGCAGCCACAGGCGGAGCGCGTACGCGGCGGTCAGCAGGGCGGTGAGCAGGCCCGCGACGAGGACGGTCCAGCCGGCCCCGGCGGGGGCGACGGTCCGCTCCCCGAGCGCGGTGTGCTCGGCGGCCACGAGGACGGCTTCCTTGGAGAAGAAGCCGGCGAAGGGCGGGATCGCGGCGAGCGCGAGCAGGGCGACGGTCATCGTCCAGTACGCGTCCGGGACGCGCTTCGCGAGGCCGCTCATCCGGGACATGGCGGTCAGCGAGTTCGTACCGGCGGCGTGGATGACCGTGCCGGCGGCGAGGAACAGCAGCGCCTTGAACGCGGCGTGCGAGAGGAGGTGGAAGACGGCGGCCCCCCGGTCGCCGACGGCGAGCGCACCGGCCATGTAGCCGAGCTGGCCCATCGTCGAGTACGCGAGGACCCGCTTGATGTCGTCCTGGGCGAGCGCGGCGAGCGCCGAGCCGACCATCGTGATCGCGGCCATCACGGCGAGCACCGTCAGCGCGGCGGCGGAGGCGGCGAAGACGGGCAGCAGCCGGGCCGTGAAGTAGATGCCGGCGGCGACCATCGTCGCCGCGTGGATGAGCGCGGAGACGGGGGTGGGGCCGGCCATGGCGTCCGGGAGCCAGGTGTGCAGCGGGAACTGCGCCGACTTGCCCGCCACACCGGCGAGCAGCAGCAGGGCGATCAGGGTGGGGTGGTCGAGGCCGCCGCTCGCGACGGCGCCGAGGACGCCCGTGATGCGGAAGGTGCCCGCGTCGGCGGCGAGCGCGAAGAGACCGATGAGGAAGGGGACGTCACCGAGCTTGGTGACGAGGAAGGCCTTCAGTGAGGCGGAGCGCGCCTCGGGGGTCTCCCAGTAGTGGCCGACGAGGAAGTACGAGCAGATGCCCATGATCTCCCAGCCGACCAGGAGCACCATCAGGTCGCCGGAGTAGACGACGAGCAGCATCGCGGAGGTGAAGAGGGAGACGAGCGCGGCGTACGAGGGGTAGCGGGGGTCCTCGCGGAGGTAGCCGGTCGAGTAGATCTGCACACAGGTGGCGACGACGCCGACCAGGACGGCGACGAGGGCGGCGAAGCCGTCGATGTGCAGGGCCAGGTCGATGGGGACCGAGCCGGTGGGGGTGAGCTGGGTGGCGGCGTCGATCGCCTTCCCGCCGCCCTGGCGGGCGGCGACCACGGCGGCCAGGACGGCGGCGGCGAGCGTCGGAAGCACGGCGAGCGGACGGACGAAGCCGGGCGCGGTGCGGCCGAGCAGGAGTCCGGCGGCGGAGCCGAGGAAGGGCAGGAGGGGGACGAGGACGGCGAGGGTCGTGGTGGTCACGCGGTGGCCTCGGCCTTCTCGCCGGTCGGCGTGTCGTCGTCCGCGGGTGTCGCCGCCGCGGCTGCGTCGTCCGGGGCTGCGTCGTCCGGGGACGAGGGGTGCTCCGCCGTGTCGCGGAGGCGGTCGATGTCGGCGGTGCCCTTGTTGCGGTGGACCGCGAGGACGATCGCGAGGCCGATGCCGATCTCCGCGGCGGCGACGGCGATCGTGAAGAGGGTGAGGGCCTGGCCCGCGTGCAGGGTGTCGCGGAGCCAGACGTCGAAGGCGACGAGGTTGAGGTTGACGGCGTTGAGCATCAGCTCGACGGACATCAGCACCAGGATCGCGTTGCGGCGCGCGAGGACGCCGTACACGCCGATGGCGAAGAGGAGGGCGGCGAGGACGGCCGGGTAGACGAGATGCATCAGCGCTCCCCCTCCTTCTTCTTGCGGGAGAGCACGATGGCGCCGACCAGGGCGGCGAGGAGGAGGACGGACAGCGCCTCGAACGGCAGCACCCAGTGCCGGAAGAGGGTCTCGCCCGACACCTTCGTCGAACCCTGCACGGCTCCGCCCAGGTCGATCCACGTCGTGCGGAAGGCGTCGACGACGACCCAGACCAGCGCGGCCCCGGCGGCCAGGGCGACCGCGAGCGCCACCGGCCTGTTGCCGGAGTCGGCGTCCGGGGAGCGGCCGATGGGGGCCTTGGTGAGCATGAGACCGAAGAGGAGGAGGACGACGACGGAACCGACGTAGATCAGGACCTGGACCCAGGCGATGAACTCGGCCGTCAGGAGCAGGTACTCGACGGCGAGCCCGCCGAGCGCCACGACCAGCCAGAGCGCGGCGTGCACGAGCTGGCGGGTGGTGACGGTGACGAGGGCTGCGCCGAGGGTGACCAGGCCGACGAGGAGGAAGGTGATCTCGACGCCGGTGGGCGAGAGGAAGCCGTGGGCCTGCTGTGCTGCCTGCGCCGCTTGGGTCGTGTGTGCTGCCAGGTTCACCGCTGCTCCCCCTCGGCGGCCGCGGCGGCTGCCGCTGCCGCGGCCTTCTCCACTGCCTTGCGGGCCGCCGCGATCTCCTTCGGTTCCTCCGCGCGCGGGTCGAGCGCGGGCGGTTCCGGGACCGTCCACATCCACTCGCGGAGCTTGTCGCGCTCGTGGGTCAGCTCGTGGATGTCGGTCTCCGCGTACTCGAACTCCGGCGACCAGAACAGCGCGTCGAAGGGGCAGACCTCGATGCAGATACCGCAGTACATGCAGAGCGAGAAGTCGATGGCGAACCGGTCCAGGACGTTCCGGCTGCGGTCGCGGCCTCCCGGGACCGACGCCGGCACCGTCTCCTTGTGGGAGTCGATGTAGATGCACCAGTCGGGGCACTCGCGGGCGCAGAGCATGCAGACCGTGCAGTTCTCCTCGAACAGTCCGATGACCCCGCGCGTGCGCGGCGGCAGCTCGGGCTGGACTTCGGGGTACTGCGCGGTGACGGTCTTCCGCGTCATCGTGCGGAGGGTGACGGCGAGGCCCTTGGCGAGGCCGGAGCCGGGAATCGGGGACATCAGCTGATCGCCACCTTCACGATGCCGGTGAGCGCGATCTGCGCGAGCGCGAGCGGGACGAGGGTCGTCCAGGCGAGCTTCTGGAGCTGGTCCTCGCGGAGGCGCGGGTAGCTGACCCGCAGCCAGATCACGACGAACGCGAGGACGGCGGTCTTGAGCAGGGTCCAGACCCAGCCGAGGCCGTCCGCCCCGAAGGGGCCGTGCCAGCCGCCGAGGAAGAGGACGGTGGTGAGACCGGACAGGACGACGATGCCGGCGTACTCGGCGAGCAGGAACAGCGCGAAACGGAGGCCGGTGTACTCGGTGTACGCGCCGAAGATGATCTCCGAGTCGGCGATGGGCATGTCGAACGGGGGCCGCTGGAGCTCCGCGAGGCCCGCCACGAAGAACACCAGCGCGCCGATGATCTGCCAGGGCAGCCACCACCACTCGAAGGCGTTCAGGATGCCCGGGAGGGAGACGGTGCCCGCGGCCATCGCGACCGAGGCGGCGGCGAGGAGCATCGGCAGCTCGTACGCGAGGAGCTGGGCGGCGGTACGGAGGCCGCCGAGCAGCGAGAACTTGTTCGCGGACGCCCAGCCGGCCATCAGGCTGCCGAGCACGCCGACGCCCATCACCGCGAGCGCGAAGAAGATGCCCGCGTCGACGACCTGGCCGACGGCGCCCTCGCTCGGGCCGATCGGGATGACGACGAGGACGAGGAGGTACGGGAGGAGGGCGACGGCCGGGGCGAGCTGGAAGATCCGCCGGTCCGCGTCCTTCGGGACGACGTCCTCCTTCTGCGCGAACTTCACACCGTCGGCGACGAGCTGGGCCCAGCCGTGGAAACCACCGGCGTACATGGGCCCGAGGCGGCCCTGCATATGGGCCATGACCTTGTGCTCGGTCTGTCCGACGACGAGCGGCAGCACGAGGAACACGGCGAAGACGACGAGCAGCCGGAGGGCGACGTCGAGTACGTCGTTCACGCGGGATCGCCTCCGGCGGGGGTGGTGGGGTCGGCGGGGTCGCCTTCGGCGGGGGGCTCCGTGGGGGGCTCGGCCGGCTCCGTGGCCGGCTCGGCGGACTCCGTGGCCGGCTCGGCGGACTCCGTGGCCGGCTCGGCGGACTCCGTGGCGGGGGCAGCCGGCTCGGCCTTGGTGTCCGGCTTCGCCGGAGTGGTGGGCTCCTCGTCGAAGGCCGGACTGGCGTGGTGCCACGGGGCGTCCGAGCTGCGGGTGCGCGGGGTCGCCGGACCGGCGGGCGGCGCGCTGGGCGCGGGACCGTCCGGGGCCGCCTGGCTCGCCGAGCCGTCGGCGGCCGAGCGGGAGCGGCGCGGCGGGCGCGCGGTGGCGGGCGGGGCGTCAGCGGTCGGCTCGGGAGCCGTGGCGCCCGGCTCCGGAGTCGTGGTGTCCGATTCGGGGGTCGCCTGGCTCGCCGAGCCGTCCGCCGCCGAGCGGGTGCGGCGCGGCGGGCGCGCCGGGGTGTCCGGGCCCGTCGCTCCCGTCGTCGGGGGCGTCGGCTCCGCCTGGCTCGCCGAGCCCTCCGTCACCGAGCGGGAGCGGCGCGGCGGGCGCGCCGGGGTGTCCGGGGCGGTCGTTCCCTCCGGGGGCGTCGGCTCCGGCCGGCTCGCCGAGCCTTCCGTCACCGAGCGGGTGCGGCGCGGCGGGCGGTCGCCTGCCGTCGCTCGGGCCGGGCGGGTCGGGGCCGGGGGGAGCTGGCCCTTCAGGGGGCCCCATTCATTGGGGTCCGGGACGCCCGGCGGGAGCATCTGGCGGCGCTTCGGGCCGCCGCCGTCGTGGGACTCGCCCGGTTCCTTCGCGCCCGGCCACGCCTTGGCGACCCGGGCCGCGAGGACGAAGTCCTTGCGCAGCGGGTGGCCCTCGAAGTTCTCGGGGAGGAGCAGCGGCACCAGGTGCGGGTGGCCCTCGAAGGCCACGCCGAACATCTCGTGGGTCTCGCGCTCGTGCCAGCCGGCTCCCGCGTACACCCCGATCGCGGTGGGCAGCACCGGCGCGTCGTGCGGGACCGTCGTGCGCACCAGGAGGCGGCGCGGGCGGCCCCCGGACAGGGACACCACGTGCGCGCAGACCCGGAAGCCCGTGCCCGGCTCGTCCACCGCGCTCAGCCAGTCGAAGTACGTGCAGCCCAGCTCGTCGCGGGCTGTCGTGAGCGCCGTGATCCAGGACGCCGGCGGGACGTCGACCGTGAGCAGGTCGTACGCCCGCTCCGCCGTCGCCTCCTCGCCGAAGATCTCCGTCACGGCGTCCGGGAGGGAGTCGTACCCGTTCACTCCGTGCCTCCCGGCGGCGGGACCAGGGGGCTCGTCAGCTGGGAGACCGAGGCGGCGGTCGCGTACCGCTCCGCCAGGTTCTCCCGCGCGATCTTCTCCTGGAGTTTGAGGATGCCCTGGAGCAGCGCCTCGGGGCGGGGCGGGCAGCCCGGTACGTACACGTCGACCGGGATGATCTGGTCGACGCCCTTGGTGACCGAGTACGAGTCCCAGTAGGGCCCGCCGCAGTTGGAGCAGGCGCCGAAGGAGATGACGTACTTCGGCTCCGGCATCTGCTCGTAGAGCCGCTTCACGGCCGGTGCCATCTTGTCCGTCACCGTGCCCGAGACGATCATCAGGTCGGCCTGGCGCGGGCCGGGCGCGAAGGGGATCACGCCGAGCCGGATGAAGTCGTGCCGGGCCATCGACGCGGCGATGAACTCGATCGCGCAGCAGGCGAGCCCGAAGTTGAAGACCCACAGGCTGTAGCGGCGGCCCCAGTTCAGGACCACCTTCATCGGCTCGGGGGCGAGGCGCGCGAGCGGCCCCAGCTTCGGGGCGGGCAGGGGTGTGGGCAGGGGTGTTACGTCCATGCCAGGACGCCCTTCTTGTACGCGTAGAGCAGCCCCACGGCCAGGAAGCCGAGGAAGACGAACATCTCGACCAGGGTCGCGGCGCCGAAGCCGGGCGCGGCGAAGACCGTCGCCCAGGGGAAGAGGAAGATCGAGTCGACGGCGAAGACGACGTAGAGGAAGGCGTACACGTAGTAGCGGACCTGGGTGTGGGCCCAGCCCTCCCCCACGGGGTCGACGCCGCACTCGTACGTCATGAGTTTCTCGGGCGTCGGCACGACGGGCCGGAGCAGCCGGCCGGCGCCGAACGCCACGGCGACGAAGAGCACGCCGACGACGGCGAGCAGGCCGACGACGGAATACGTCTGGAAGTAGTCCGCCGCGTCGGCCGCGACAACGGTCGGTTCCCGCACGTCCGCCCCTCGGTCTCGGTGTCTCATGAGTCACTTGTGTACGGACGCGAGTCTAGGCCCTGCTAAAGGGACCGTAAGCAGTCGCGTACGGGGTCGCTCGCCCCGTCTCCTACGGGCTCCCGTACGGGCTCCCGTACGGGCTCCCGCACGGGCTCCCGCCCACGGTCCCGCGCGGGGTCGCCGGGCGGCCCGCACCACCCGGTCACCACGCCCGGCACCGTCCGGGTGGGGATATCCCCCCTCCCGCTCACCGACCTTCCCCATGGCGTCGCGCACCGCCCGACCGGCAGTCTGGGGACCATGACCGCTGATCACGGCGCCGCCGCCGCCTCGCCTCCCCGCAAGCGCACCGCCTACGGGAAGGAGACCTGGAAGGAGATCGCCTTCCTCCTCTCCAACCTCTTCACGACGCTGGCCGGTTTCGTCTACTCGGTCGTGAGCGTGCTCCTCGGCGTCGGCCTGTCGGTCACCGTGATCGGGCTTCCGCTGCTCGCCCTCGGACTCAGCGGCGCGCGCCTCATCGGCCGCTCGGAACGCGCCCGGGCGCGGGGGCTGCTCGGGGTGAAGGTCGCCGAGCCCTCCCCGCTCCCGCGGCACCGGGGCTTCTTCGGCTGGCTGTGGGGCACGCTGAAGGACCCGGTGGCCTGGCGGACCCAGCTGTACGGGCTGATCCGGCTGCCCTGGGGCATCCTGACGTTCACCCTGGGGCTGGTCTCGCTCATCGTCCTCTGGCCCGTCCTGCCCTTCCTGTCCCGGGGGCTCACCCATGCCGACCGGGGCATGGTCCGGGGGCTCCTCTCGCCCTCCGACGAGTTGGAGCGGCGGATCGCCGAGCTGGAGTCGGACCGGGGCGTGGTCGTCGACACCGCCGCGGCCGACCTGCGGCGCATCGAGCGCGATCTGCACGACGGCGCGCAGGCCCGGCTCGTCGCCCTCGCGATGGGGCTCGGGCTGGCGAAGGAGAAGCTCCTCGAGGACCCGGAGGCCGCCGCGGCGATGGTCGGCGAGGCGCACGGCGAGGTGAAGCTCGCGCTCCAGGAACTGCGGGACCTGGCGCGCGGCATCCACCCGGCGGTCCTCACCGACCGGGGGCTGAGCGCCGCGCTCTCCTCGGTCTCGGCGCGCTGCACCGTGCCGGTGAAGGTGACCGTCGACCTGGCGGAGCGCCCGGCGGAGGCGATCGAGGGCATCGCGTACTTCACGGTGTCGGAGCTGCTGCAGAACGTCTCCAAGCACGCGCGTGCCCGGACGGCGTCGGTGGAGGTGTGGCGGGCCGGGGAGCGGCTGATGCTCCGGGTCGGCGACGACGGGACGGGCGGAGCGAGCTTCGACGGCGGCACGGGGCTCGCGGGGCTCGCGGAGCGGCTCGGCGCGGTGGACGGCCTGCTGGTCGTGGACTCGCCGGCGGGCGGCCCGACGACGGTCACGGCGGAACTGCCCTGGCGCTCCCGCCCGACCGCGTGAGGCCGTGGGCCCGTGGGCCCGTAGGGGGTTCGTGGGCCCGTAGGGGGTCCGTGGGCCCGTAAGGGGTCCGTGGGCCCCTACGGGCGTACGGACCCCCTACGTGTCCGCGAACCCGTAGGGGGTCCGCGAACCCGTAGAAGGTCCGCGAATCCTTACGGTGCCGCGAACCCGTACGGCGCCCCCGTCCCCCTAGGTAGGGAAAACCCCCGCCCACAGACGCCCACCCGCCTCATGGTCCGGCGGGGCGTGAGACGGAAGCCTGGAACACGTAACCCCGACCCTCCCTGAGCAGAGAAGGACCCCGCGATGGCCTCCCACCGACTCCCCGCCGCGATCCGCGCGCCGTTCGAGGCCCGCACCTGGCGTGCCCTCCTCTACGTGCTGATCGGGCTGCCGCTCAGCGTCTGCTGGTTCGCGCTCTCCATCGCGTTCGTGTCGGCCGGGGCCGGGCTGCTCATCACCTTCCTCGGGGTCCCGATCCTGGCCGGGGCGCTCGCGATGTGCCGGGGCTTCGGCGCGGTGGAGCGGGCCAGGGCGCGCGGGCTGCTCGGTCTTGACGTGCGGGCGCCGGAGCCGGTCCGGGGCCGGACGGGCGGTGCGTTCTCCTGGATGGGTGCGATGCTGAAGAGCGGGGCTTCGTGGCGGCACCTGCTGTACGCGGTGCTGCACATGCCGTGGGCGGTGTTCTCGTTCTCGGTGACCGTGGCGTTCTTCGCCTGGGGCTGGAGCCTCTTCACGTACCCGCTGTGGCAGTGGGTCTTCCCCATGTACGCCGGGCAGGCCGGTCTCCAGCTGTACGGCGACGGGTCCCACAACCTCTACCTCGACTCCCCCTTCGAGATCGCCGTCACCAGCCTCGTCGGTCTGCTGTTCGTGATGGCCGGGCCGTGGCTGCTGCGCGGCTTCGTCTCCGTCGACCGGCTGCTGGTCTCCGGGCTGCTCGGCCCGTCCCGCCTCGCCTCCCGTGTGACCGAGCTGGAGTCGGACCGGGGCGTGGTCGTCGACACCGCCGCGGCCGACCTGCGGCGCATCGAGCGCGATCTGCACGACGGCGCGCAGGCCCGGCTGGCGGCGCTCGCCATGGATCTGGGGCTCGCGAAGGAGAAGCTCGCGGAGGACCCGCAGGCGGCCGCGGTGCTGGTCGGCGAGGCGCACGGCGAGGTGAAGCTCGCGCTCCAGGAGCTGCGGGACCTGGCGCGGGGCATCCACCCGGCGGTTCTCACCGACCGGGGGCTCGACGCGGCGCTGTCGGCGGTGGCGTCGCGGTGCGCGGTGCCGGTGTCGGTGGACGTGGACCTGCCGGCACGGCCGGTGCCCGCGATCGAGGGGATCGCGTACTTCGCGGTGTCGGAGCTGCTGGGGAACGTCACGGCGCACGCGCGGGCGCGGCGGGCGTGGGTGGACGTGTGGCGCACCGGGGACCGGCTGATGCTCCAGGTGCGGGACGACGGCGTGGGCGGCGCGGAGGCGTCCGCCGGGCGGAGCCTGGCGCGGCTCTCGGACCGGATCGGCGCGGTGGACGGGGTCCTGGCGGTGGACTCCCCGGCGGGCGGCCCGACGACGGTGACGGTGGAACTGCCCTGGCGGGCGTGACGCCGGCGGGCGACGGACCGACCGCCCTGGAACGGAGACCGCCCCGGGGCGGTCTCCGTTCGGTCGCGCCCGGGTCCCCCGCAGGCCCCCCGACCCTGCGATGCTGGCCGGGTCGCAGCAAGACTCGGACAACAGGGCAATGGGGGCTGTACGGCGTGGGTGTGCAAGACGTGGCGAGTCGGGTTCGGGTGGTCATCGCCGAGGATTCCGTGCTGTTGCGGGAGGGGCTGACCAGGCTTCTGACCGATCTGGGCCACGAGGTCGTGGCCGGCGTGGGGGACGGTGACGCGCTCGTCGAGACCGTCGCCGGGCTCGCGTCCGAAGGTGCGCTGCCGGATGTGGTGGTGGCGGACGTGCGGATGCCTCCGACGCACACCGACGAGGGGGTGCGGGCGGCGGTGCGGCTGCGCAAGGAGCATCCGGGACTGGGTGTGCTGGTGCTGTCGCAGTACGTGGAGGAGCAGTACGCCACCGAACTCCTGGCCGGTTCCAGCCGGGGTGTGGGCTATCTGCTGAAGGACCGGGTCGCGGAGGTCCGCGAGTTCGTGGACGCGGTCGTGCGGGTCGCCCGGGGCGGTACGGCGCTCGACCCCGAGGTCGTGCAGCAGCTGCTCGGCAGGAGCCGTCAGCAGGACGTGCTGGCGAACCTGACCCCGCGCGAGCGGGAGGTCCTGGGTCTGATGGCCGAGGGCCGGACGAACTCGGCGATCGCGAAAGCGCTGGTCGTGAGCGACGGCGCGGTGGAGAAGCACATCAGCAACATCTTCCTGAAGCTGGGCCTCTCGCCGAGTGACGGCGATCACCGCCGGGTACTGGCGGTGTTGACGTATCTGAAATCCTGACGATCTGACACTCTGTCAGATGACACGGAGACCGGAGGGCCGGCCGGCCGCACCCGAGGGTCCTAGACCCAAAGGATGAGGCGGAATCCGACTTTCCGGAACACTCCGGGTGGCGACAGAACGTGACAATTCAGGGCAAGAGGGCGTCTCAAAAAGAGGTCCACGATGTGAGAAGTCCCGGGAGGGCCCTCCTTACCGTCGTAGGGTGGGCCTCGGGACGGACGGTGATCGGCCGACCGCATCCCGAGCCTTCTCCCGCCTCCGGCGGAGAGTCCCCTTGCCGCGAGGGAGGTCCAGTTCAGTGACCAGCCAGGTCAGTAGCGAGGCCGGTGAGGCCTTGCTCGGGGAGCAGCGCAGCGCCCCGGCGAAGCCGCACCACGGCACCGAGAAGGAAGTGCGCCGGCTCGACCGGGTGATCATCCGCTTCGCGGGTGACTCCGGCGACGGCATGCAGCTCACGGGTGACCGGTTCACCTCGGAGACGGCGTCCTTCGGGAACGACCTCTCCACGCTGCCGAACTTCCCGGCCGAGATCCGGGCACCCGCCGGAACCCTGCCGGGTGTCTCGTCCTTCCAGCTGCACTTCGCCGACCACGACATCCTGACGCCGGGCGACGCCCCGAACGTGCTGGTCGCGATGAACCCCGCCGCCCTCAGGGCGAACATCGGGGACGTGCCGCGCGGTGGCGAGATCATCGTCAACACCGACGAGTTCGCCAAGCGCGCCATGGCGAAGGTCGGATACGCGACCTCGCCGCTCGAAGACGGTTCGCTGGACGGCTACCGGGTCCACCCGGTGCCGCTCACCACGCTGACCGTCGAGGCGCTCAAGGACTTCGGCCTGTCCCGGAAGGAGGCCGAGCGCTCCAAGAACATGTTCGCGCTCGGACTGCTCTCCTGGATGTACCACCGGCCGACCGAGGGCACCGAGACGTTCCTGCGGCAGAAGTTCGCCAAGAAGCCCGCCATCGCGGAGGCGAACATCGTCGCCTTCCGGGCCGGCTGGAACTTCGGCGAGACCACCGAGGACTTCGCCGTCTCGTACGAGATCGCCCCCGCGACCCGCGCCTTCCCCACCGGCACCTACCGGAACATCTCGGGGAACCTGGCCCTGTCGTACGGTCTTGTCGCCGCCGGCCGCCAGGCCGACCTGCCGCTCTACCTGGGCTCGTACCCCATCACCCCGGCCTCGGACATCCTCCACGAGCTGTCCAGGCACAAGAACTTCGGCGTGCGCACCTTCCAGGCCGAGGACGAGATCGCCGGCATCGGCGCCGCGCTCGGCGCGGCCTTCGGCGGCTCGCTCGCCGTGACGACGACCTCCGGCCCCGGTGTGGCGCTCAAGTCGGAGACGATCGGCCTGGCGGTCTCCCTGGAGCTGCCGCTGCTGATCGTCGACATCCAGCGCGGCGGCCCCTCCACGGGCCTGCCCACCAAGACCGAGCAGGCCGACCTCCTCCAGGCCATGTACGGCCGCAACGGCGAGGCGCCGGTCCCGGTCGTCGCCCCGAGGACGCCCGCCGACTGCTTCGACGCGGCGATCGAGGCCGCCCGGATCGCGCTCACGTACCGCACGCCGGTCTTCCTGCTCTCCGACGGCTACCTCGCCAACGGCTCCGAGCCCTGGCGCGTCCCGGACGTCGACGAGCTGCCCGACCTGCGGACGCGGTTCGCCACCGGGCCGAACCACACGCTCGACGACGGCACCGAGGTCTTCTGGCCGTACAAGCGCGACCCGGAGACCCTGGCCCGCCCCTGGGCCGTGCCCGGCACCCCCGGCCTCGAACACCGCATCGGCGGCATCGAGAAGCAGGACGGCACCGGAAACATCTCGTACGACCCCGCGAACCACGAGTTCATGGTCCGCACCCGCCAGGCCAAGATCGACGGGATCGACGTCCCCGACATCGAGGTCGACGACCCGGACGGCGCGACCACCCTGGTCCTCGGCTGGGGTTCCACCTACGGGCCCATCACGGCGGCCGTCCGCCGCCTCAGGGTCGCGGGCAGCCCCGTCGCCCAGGCCCATCTGCGCCACCTCAACCCCTTCCCGAAGAACCTCGGGGAGGTCCTGAAGCGGTACGAGAAGGTCGTCGTCCCCGAGATGAACCTCGGCCAGCTCGCCACCCTCGTCCGGGCGAAGTACCTCGTCGACGCCCGCAGCCACACACAGGTCAACGGGATGCCGTTCAAGGCCGAGCAGCTCGCCGCCGTCCTCAAGGAGGCCATCGATGCCTGAGCCCCTCCTCAACCTGGTGCCCAGGGCCGAGGCCCAGCAGTCGATGAAGGACTTCAAGTCCGACCAGGAGGTCCGCTGGTGCCCCGGCTGCGGTGACTACGCCGTCCTCGCCGCCGTGCAGGGCTTCATGCCCGAACTGGGCCTGGCGAAGGAGAACATCGTCTTCGTCTCCGGGATCGGCTGCTCCTCCCGCTTCCCGTACTACATGAACACCTACGGGATGCACTCCATCCACGGCCGCGCCCCGGCCATCGCGACCGGCCTCGCCACCTCGCGCCGCGACCTGTCGGTGTGGGTGGTGACCGGCGACGGCGACGCGCTCTCCATCGGCGGCAACCACCTCATCCACGCGCTGCGCCGCAACGTCAACCTCAAGATCCTGCTCTTCAACAACCGGATCTACGGCCTCACCAAGGGCCAGTACAGCCCCACCTCCGAGGTCGGCAAGATCACCAAGTCGACGCCGATGGGCTCGCTCGACGCGCCCTTCAACCCGGTGTCGCTGGCACTCGGCGCGGAGGCCTCCTTCGTGGCCCGTACGGTCGACTCCGACCGCAAGCACCTCACCGAGGTGCTGCGGCAGGCGGCCCAGCACAACGGCACCGCGCTCGTGGAGATCTACCAGAACTGCAACATCTTCAACGACGGCGCCTTCGAGGTCCTCAAGGACAAGGACCAGGCCAAGGAAGCCGTCATCCGTCTCGAACACGGGCAGCCGATCCGCTTCGGCGCCGAGAACGAGAAGGGCGTCGTCCGCGACCAGGCCACCGGAGACCTCCAGGTCGTCACGGTCACCCCGGAGAACGAATCCCGGATCCTCGTCCACGACGCCCACGGCGCCTCCCCCACCACCGCCTTCGCGCTCTCCCGCCTCGCCGACCCGGACACCCTCCACCAGACCCCCATCGGGGTGTTCCGGTCGGTGGACCGGCCGGTCTACGACACGCTGATGGCGGAGCAGCTGGAGACGGCCGTGGAGCAGCAGGGCAAGGGCGATCTGAGCCGGCTCCTCGCGGGCAACGACACCTGGACCGTGGTCGGCTGACACCGCGACACCAGGGGCCCGGTCCGCACCGCGGACCGGGCCCCTCTCATGTCCCCTCCGCCGCCTCCCGCGCCTTCCTGGCGGCGGACGCCCCCGCTCCTGGCCCGCGTCCTTCCTGGCGCCGCTCGGATCGGTCGTACGCAGAAGGGCTCCAGCTCACCCCGCACACAACATCATCGGGACGAAGCGGTGGCACTCCCACGATGCGCCGCGGCCTCGCGCCGGGCCTCGTCGTAGCGGGCGCGGGCCTCCTCGACCTCCGGGACCCGGCGGTCGGTCCAGCGGGCGAGTTCCCAGACCTGGCGGGCGGCCTCCTCGCCGAGGGCGGTGAGGCTGTAGTCGACGCGGGGCGGGATGACGGGCTTGGCGTCGCGGTGGACGAAGCCGTCGCGCTCCAGGGTCTGGAGGGTCTGCGTGAGCATCTTCTCGCTGACGCCGCCGACGTGCCGCCGCAGCTCGCTGAAGCGGTACGAGCGCTCCCGCAGCGAGATCAGGATCAGGACGCCCCAGCGGCTGGTGACGTGCTCCAGGACGAGCCGGGCCGGGCACATGACGCCGTCGACATCGGCGAGCAGACTCTTCGGTTCCTCACTTACTTCCATACCAGTACCTTACTTCAAAGTGGGTACTTACGAAACGAAAGTGCCCGACGTACGGTGAGTACCGGTGAGCGCCCCACCCGCCCGAGCCCACCGCACCCCACCGGAAAAGGAAGCCGCACCATGAGCATCGTCGTCACCGGAGCCACCGGCCTGCTCGGCCGCCTCGTCATCGAGGACCTCCTCGCGACCGTCCCCGCCGAGTCCGTCGTCGCCGTCGTCCGGAACAAGGAGAAGGCCGCCGACCTCGCGGAGCGCGGTGTCGAGCTGCGGATCGCCGACTACAGCCGCCCGGAGACCCTCGCGGAGGCCTTCGAGGCCGGCGACCGGGTGCTCCTGATCTCGGGCAGCGAGGTCGGGCAGCGCGTGCCCCAGCACACCGCCGTGATCGACGCGGCCAAGGCCGCGGGCGTCGCCCAGCTCGCGTACACCGGCGTCCTCGGCGGCCCGGAGGCCGACTTCGACCTCGCCGCCGAGCACCGGGAGACCGAGCGGCTGATCCTCGCCTCCGGGCTGCCGTACACCTTCCTCCGCAACGGCTGGTACACCGAGAACTACACCGCCAACCTCGCCCCCGTGCTTGCCCACGGCGCCGTCGTCTCCAACGCAGGCGAGGGCCGGATCGCCTCCGCGACCCGCGCCGACTTCGCCGCCGCCGCGGCGGCCGTCCTGGCCGGCCCGGCCGAGGAGCACCTGAACAAGGCGTACGAGCTGAGCGGCGACACCGCCTGGTCGCTCGCCGAGTACGCGGCCGAGGTCGCCGCGCAGTCCGGCCGGGAGATCGCGTACAACAGCGTTTCCGCCGAGGCCCACCTCGAAATCCTGACCGGCGCCGGGGTCCCGCCCTTCTTCGCCGCGATCCTCGTCGACGTCGACCGGGCCGTCGAGCGCGGCGCGCTCGCCCGGCAGACCGGCGACCTGGCCCGGCTGATCGGCCGCCCGACCACCCCGATCGCCGTGACGATCAAGGAAGCACTCGCGGCTTCCTGAGCACCTCACCGCCGTCATGACCGTATTGCGGTACGGGCATGACAACCCGCCCGGTGCGGCGCTACCTTCGACAGGACAGCGCGGCTCAGGGCGGGAGGTCCGGTGAAGACGGATAACGAGGAACGAGCAGGATTGCTCTACGGGATCGGCGCCTACGGCATGTGGGGACTGGTCCCGCTCTTCTGGCCGCTCCTCAAGCCCGCCGGGGCGGTCGAGATCCTCGCCCACCGGATGGTGTGGTCGCTGGCCTTCGTCGCCCTCGCCCTGCTCGCCGTACGCCGCTGGGGCTGGATACGCGAGCTCGTCCGCAGCCCGCGCAAACTCGGCCTGATCACCGTCGCCGCCGCCGTCATCACGGTGAACTGGGGCCTCTACATCTGGTCCGTCAACACGGGCCATGTCGTCGAGGCCTCCCTCGGCTACTTCATCAACCCGCTCGTCACCATCGCCCTCGGCGTCCTCGTCCTCCAGGAACGGCTGCGCCCCGCGCAGTGGGCGGCGGTCGGCGTCGGCTTCGCCGCCGTCCTGGTCCTCGCGATCGGCTACGGAAAGCCGCCCTGGATCTCGCTGACCCTCGCCTTCTCCTTCGCCGTCTACGGCCTGGTGAAGAAGAAGGTCAACCTCGGCGGCCTGGAATCGCTCGCCGCCGAGACAGCCGTCCAGTTCCTGCCCGCCCTCGGCTACCTCGTCTGGCTCGGCACCCGGGGCGACCTGGCCTTCGGCTCCCACGGCGGGGGTCACACGGCCCTGCTCGTGGCCACCGGCATCGTCACGGCGGCCCCGCTCGTCCTCTTCGGGGCGGCGGCGATCCGCGTGCCCCTGTCGACGCTCGGCCTCCTCCAGTACCTGGCGCCGACCTTCCAGTTCCTGCTGGGCATCCTCTACTTCCACGAGGAGATGCCGCCGGAGCGCTGGGCGGGCTTCTCGCTCGTCTGGCTGGCGCTGACCCTCCTCACCTGGGACGCCCTGCGCACGGCGCGGCGCAGCCGGGCGGCGGTGGAGGCGGCCAAGGCGGAGGCAGCGCAGGCGGAGGCGGAGGCGGCGCAGGCGGCTGCCGTCGTCCCGGCGCCGGTGGACACCGCCGCCGTACCGCCGGCCACCCGCTGACCCCGGCCGTCACGCGTCCAGGAGGCCGTACTCCCGGATCAGCCAGCAGACCGCCGTCAGGCGCAGGGTCGCGAAGTCGTGGCCGACGGGTTCGGTCCAGTCGGCCCCGGTGAGCCAGTCCGTGAACCCGAGGACGTAGTCGGCCAGTTCGTCCCGCCGCAGGGCCGGGCCGCCCGGCCCCCGCTGGGCCGGGACCAGGGCGTCACGCACGGCGGCGGCGTGCTGGTCGACGGCGGCCACGAGCCCCGGCTCGGAGGGGAACTCCGCGAGCCGGGGCATGTACGTGGCGGCGACATCGGTCAGCGGGCAGCCGGGCGAATCGTTCATCCCTCCACATTAGGGGCGTATGGGGGCGGTCAGGCCGTGACCTTGGTCGCACACTCGGGGACCTCGGGGGCGTACGCCGATCCCGTGCGCCCGCCCGAGCCCCGGAAATACGGTGGCCCTCCCCCGCCGGCCCGCCGCACCCTGGGACGCATGGAAGAACCGAAGTACCGGATCCGTGCGCTCCACACCGCCCGGACGATCACCGTCTACCAGGCGTACCGTCCCGAGATCGGTGTGGCGGCGGCCCGGGAGGGTCGCTTTCCGGCCAGCTGGAAGCGGGACCGGATGACGTGGATCAAGCCGTCGTTCCTGTGGATGATGTACCGCTGCGGCTGGGGGACGAAGGAGGGCCAGGAGACCGTCCTCGCCGTGGAGATCGACCGCGAGGGCTTCGAGTGGGCCCTGCGGAACGCCTGCCTCTCCCACTACGAACGCGGCTTCCACCCCGACCGGGCCGACTGGAAGCGGCAGTTGAGGGAGTCGCCGGCCCGGGTGCAGTGGGACCCGGAACGGGACCTGGGCCTACGGGCGCTCCCGTACCGTTCGCTCCAGCTCGGACTGTCGGGCGAGGCCTCCCGGCGGTACGCGGACGAGTGGACGGTCGCCGTCACCGACGTGACCCCGCTCGCCCGCCGGATCCACGAGCTGGCCCGGGCGGGCGAACGGGACGCCGCGCGGCTGCTGCTGCCCCGGGAGGAGCCGTACCCGGAGACCCCGGGGCTGCTGGACCGGGTGCGCGGCCGGGCTTACGCCGGCGGGGCGGTGACCACCGAGAAGTTGAAGTCGCCGGTGCCGAGCGTCCCGTAGAGGCGCAGCCACAGCGGCAGCAGCAGCTCGACGCCCCGCGCGCTCGTCAGGTCACCGAGGTCGATGATCCGGTCGGCGGGCCAGCCGAAGGAGCCGAGCAGGTCCGCGACGACGGCCTTGGCGGCCTCGTCGTCGCCGCTGAGGAACACGTTGTGGTGCCCCGGGACGCGGCCGGGCTCGACCATGACGGCGTTCGCCATGGTGTTGAGCGTCTTGACGACGCGCACCTCGGGGAAGGCCTTCTGGAGCTGCTCGGCGAGGCTGCCGCCGTCGGGGGTGACGACGGTGGGCGGCATGCCGCCGGAGAAGTCGAGCGGGTTGGACACGTCGACGAGGACCTTGCCGCGCAGGTTCGCCGCGCCGGCGGCCTCCAGGACGGCCAGGGAGACGAGACCGCCGGTCGCGTTCACCACCAGCTCGGCGGAGGCGGCGGCGTCGGCGAAGGTGCCGTGCGCGCCGCCGGTCGCCCCGGCCCATTTCACGGCCTCGGCGTTGTCCGCCGTACGGGAACCGAGGGTGAC
This sequence comes from Streptomyces sp. P9-A4, assembly GCF_036634195.1. Lineage (NCBI taxonomy): Bacteria > Bacillati > Actinomycetota > Actinomycetes > Kitasatosporales > Streptomycetaceae > Streptomyces > Streptomyces sp. P9-A4. The sequence goes on along the minus strand of NZ_JAZIFY010000001.1, from coordinate 4,453,073 downwards.
CTCGTGCCCGAGGGAGACGAGCTTGGTGGCGAGCCGGCGGCCGACCTCACCGGTTCCGAGTACGGCGATCTGCATGACGTGCGCTCCTTCGGAGGGGACGACGACCCGGGAAGGCCGACCCTATGCGGTACGGGACGGATCCGCCGTCCCGGAACCGTCCCGGGGCGTCCCGGGCTCGCGTCCCCTCGCGTCCCCTCGGCCCGTCAGGCCGTGGGGAGGTCCCGGGGCGGGCGGCGCATGGCCCACAGGGTGGGTCCGCCGCCCGGCAGGGCGACCTCACCGAGCACGGCGAAACCGAAGTGCTCGTACACGGGGAGGTTGTCGGGCTTGGAGGATTCCAGGTAGACGGGCAGACCGGCCGCGTCGGCCTGGGCGAGGCCGGAGCGCAGGAGCGCGGACCCGTGGCCCTGGCCCCGGGCGGCGGGGTCGGCGCCGATCACGGCGAGGTACCAGTGCGGCTCGGGCGGGGTGTGGGCTGCGGCGCCCTCGACGGCCTGGCGGAAGAGGTCGGCGCGGTCACCGAGGATGTCGGCGAGTTCCTGGACGGTCCCGGCGTCGGGGACGGCCTTCTCCTGCCCCTCCGGGGCGACCCAGAACGCGGCGGCGGCGTCGGTGCGCTCGCAGACGCCGTGCAGTCCGTACTGCCGGGTGAGGAGGGTGGTGAAGTACCGCCCGAGACCGGCCTCGCGGGAGGCGTCGTCGGGGAAGAACCAGCGCATCATCGGGTCGTCACCGAAGGCACGGGCCAGGGTGCGGCTGACCATCGGCGCGTCGTCGACCGTTGCCGTTATCGGTGTGTTCGAGGTAGGCATACGAGTCATTCTGCACGCTGAATGATCTTGTTCGGGAGGCGGGGGTGGGGACGTACGCGCACCGCCGCCGGAGGGAAGGAAGGATCGGCGGATGAATGACGAGGATCCGTTGCTGGGCCGCGCCCGCCGCCTGTGGGAGGCGCTGGCCGCCGCACCCGTCTCGTTCGCACCGTCGGGCGGGGTGAGCGTCGTGGTGTCGCCGGAGTCGGGGCTGTGTCCGCCGTCGTGGGTGGGCGTGGTGATGCTGGGGAACGCGGCGATCGTCACCGCACCGACGGAGGCGGCGGCGCGGGCGTGGAAGCGCGGGACGGCGGGTGCGCCGGTGGAGTCGCTGGTGAGCGCGGAGGCGGTACGGGGGATGGTGCACATGACGGACGCACTCGGCCCGGCCACGCTGGCGTACGCGTCCCCTGAGGACTTCCGCCCGTGGACGGCGGGTGCGGTGGGTCCGGCGGGTGCGGTGGTCGAGGAGGTGCGGGCGGGGAGCGAGGAACTCCGGGCGCTGGTGGGGTCGGTGGGGCGGGAGGACGCGGACGAGAGCGGCATACAGGAGATCACGTCTCCGGCGTTCGTCGTACGCGGAGAAGGTGGCGGAGGGAACGGCGGGGCAGGGGCGGACGGTGCGAGCGGGGGGAACGGCGGGGCCGCCGTCATCGCGGCGGCGGGATATCGGACGTGGCCGGAATCGACGGCGCACATCAGTGTGCTGACGGCCCCGGGGCACCGAGGTCGCGGACTGGCCAGGCGGACGGCCTCGGCGGCGGTGGCACGCGCGCTGGAGGCTGGGCTGATGCCCCAGTGGCGGGCCCGGACGGTGGAATCGCGCGCGGTGGCGAGGGCGCTCGGGTTCAGGGAGCTGGGGATGCAACTGAGCGTCCGGCTCGACGAGTTCTAGGGGTGCGACCGGAGCTTTCACCCCAACCACCCACCCCCACAGGGGAGTTCATCGACCTTCTCCGTCCGCTGAGCGAACGCCCCTGACCGGTTTCCGCTCTTGACGCAGAGTCAAACTCTCGTTGAACATTCAGCACGCACTCGCACAGCACTCGTACAGCTCCAGCGCCTCGTGGCACCCCAGCCCGAGGCGTCTCGCACGTTCCGTCCCATCCCCGTTCGGAATCCGGAGCCCCCACAGATGAACATCTCCGTGCACAGACGCGTCACCGTGGCCGCCGCCCTCGCGGCGCTCGCTCTCGGCGGACTGACCGGCACCACCGCCTCCGCCAGCCCCACCGGCGCCACCGCCGCGCCCGACATCCCGCTCGCCAACGTCAAGCAGCACTTGACGGACCTCCAGGCCATCGCCACCGCCAACGGCGGCAACCGCGCCCACGGCCGTACCGGCTACAAGGCCTCCATCGACTTCGTGAAGGCCAAGCTCGACGCCGCCGGCTACACCACCACGCTCCAGCAGTTCAGCTACAACGGCGCCACCGGCTACAACCTCATAGCCGACTGGCCCGGCGGCGACCCGAACCAGGTCATCATGTCCGGTTCGCACCTCGACTCGGTGACCGCCGGCCCCGGCATCAACGACAACGGCTCCGGTTCCGCCGCGATCCTCGAAGCCGCGCTCGCCGTCTCCCGCGCCCAGCTCCAGCCCACCAAGCACCTGCGCTTCGGCTGGTGGGGCGCCGAGGAGCTCGGGCTCGTCGGGTCGAAGTACTACGTCAACAACCTGCCCGCCACCGAGCGTTCGAAGATCAGCGGCTATCTGAACTTCGACATGATCGGCTCGCCGAACCCGGGCTACTTCGTCTACGACGACGACCCGACGATCGAGCAGACCTTCAAGGACTACTACGCCGGGCTCGGCATCCCCACCGAGATCGAGACCGAGGGCGACGGCCGCTCCGACCACGCCCCGTTCAAGAACGTGGGCATACCCGTCGGCGGGCTCTTCTCCGGCGCCGACTACACCAAGACCGCCGCCCAGGCGCAGAAGTGGGGCGGTACGTCCGGTCAGGCCTTCGACCGCTGCTATCACGCGTCCTGCGACACCACGGCGAACATCAACGACACCGCCCTGGACCGCAACGCGGACGCCATCGCCTACGCGATCTGGAACCTGTCCACCGGGTCGACGACCCCGCCGACCGGCACGGTCTTCGAGAACACCGCCGACGTCGCCGTCCCGGACAACGGCGCCGCGGTGACCTCCTCCGTGACCGTCGCCGGCATCACGGGCAACGCGCCGTCGACCCTCAAGGTCGGCGTGGACATCGTCCACACCTGGATCGGGGACCTGGTCGTCGACCTGGTCGCCCCCGACGGCTCGGTCTACAACCTGCACAACCGGACCGGCAGCGGCACGGACAACATCGTCCAGACCTACACCGTGAACGCCTCCTCCGAGGTCGCCAACGGCGTCTGGAAGCTCCGCGTCCAGGACAAGGCCGGGTCGGACACCGGCTACATCAACGGCTTCAAGCTGACCTTCCCGTAAGGCCGAGCCAGTAAGCCAGGCCCGTAAGGCCGAGCCCGTGAGCCGGGCCCGTAAGGGCCGGCCCTCGAAGGCCGGCCCGACGTAGAACTCCCGGGTGGGTCGGTGACCATCGCCCCCGACCCGCCCGGGGTCCCAACCACTCCGCTACTTACCGGCGTTCGCCGCGTCCACCAGGGCGTCCTGCGTCACCGCGCCGACGTAGACCCTGCCGTCGTCGGTGAGGAGCGCGTTCACCAGCTTCGTCTTGAAGACGGTGCCCGAGCCGAACTTCCCGGTGACCTTGTCGCCGAAGGAGTCCAGGAAGCCCTGGATCTCCTTCGGCGCCTCGTCCGTCTTCGGCGCCGGCGCCCCCGTGTCGAGCTTCGCGATCGTCGTCCAGCCCTCGCCGATGACGTTCATGCCCTCACCGGAGCCGCCGAAGACCTTCCCGAAGCCGGGGAAGCCCTCCTCGAAGCCCTCGGGAAGCTTCCCGTGGCCCCCGGCCTCCCCGCCTGCCTCCTCCGCGGCCTTCTCCGCGGCGCCCTCCGTCACCTTCGCGCCCTTCGGCGCCGTGAAGGTGAACTCCGAGGCGGCCGGCTTCCCGAAGTCGACCTTCGTGAAGCCCGCGTCGACGACGGGCTTGCCGCCCTCGACCGAGGAGAGGGTGAACTTCAGCGGGGTGCCGTTCGCCGCGTCCACGGCGATCTTCACCGACTGGACCATGGAACCGGACTGCTTCGGCTTGATGACCAGCTGGTACGCGTCCCGGCCCGCCACCTTCGCCGTACCGTCGACCGTGATCGACGTGGTGTCGCCGGCCGCCTTCAGGACCTCGTCCGCGAGCTGCTTGGGCGTGCCGGGCAGCTCCTCGCCCTTCTCCGCGCCGTCGCCGGCGACCCCGGTGCCCTTCTCGTGGAAGGCCTCGTTGGACTTGCTGTCGTAGCCCCAGACGTCGTCGCCGTTGTGGATCAGGCTGTACTCGTCGGAGCCGTCGATCAGGGTGAGCTTCTGGCGGTCGGGGCCGTCGGCCGCGACGCGCAGCGTGTGGCTGCCCGAGATGAGCTGGGTGAGCTTCTCGGACGGGTCGGCCGAGGCGGAACCGCCGCCGCCGCCGAGACCCGAGGTCAGGCCCGAGGTCAGCCCGCCGAGGGACGGCAGCCCCAGGTCGGTGGAGATCTTGAACGTGCCGGACAGCGTCTGGGTGTCCGAGGCGGCGATCTTCTCGATGAGCTGCTGGGCCGTGATCTCGGGCAGGTCGGGGTCTCCGGACGCCGCCAGTGCCGGTACGAGTCCGATGGTCGCCGCCGCGACTCCTGCCACCGCGACCGGGACGATGAACCGGCTCGCCTTACGGGTCTCTGCCATGGTCTCCGCTACCTCCGTTGTCGATGGGTCCATCTCACCAACTCGGAGGCCCGGAAACGTCAGCCCCCGGGATCAACCTCACGTACTGCTTCGGGATGACCCGACCCTGAGAGGAACTAGCCCGCCCGGTGGACCACCGCGTCGCACATCTCCGCGAGCGCCGCCTTCGCGTAGCCGTCGGGCAGCGGTGCGAGCATCGCGCGCGCCTCCTCCGCGTACCGCACGGTGACCCGGCGGGCCTGCTCGAGGGCGGGGTGGGCGCGCAGCCGGCGCAGGGCCTCGGCGTGGCGCTCGTCGTCGCTGAGGTCGCCGTCGATCAGGGCGACGAGTTCCAGGTCCTCGGGGCGCCCGTGGGCGAGCGCGGCGGCCCTCAGGTGGAGTACGGGCAGGGTGGGGACGCCCTCGCGCAGGTCGGTGCCGGGGGTCTTGCCGGACTCGTGGGAGTCGGAGGCGATGTCGAGGATGTCGTCGGCGAGCTGGAAGGCGACGCCGAGCCGTTCGCCGTACTGGGTGAGGGTGTCGACGACGCTCTCGTCGGCGCCGGACATCATGGCGCCGAAGCGGCAGGCGACGGCGACGAGCGAGCCGGTCTTGCCGCCGAGGACGTCGAGATAGTGGTCGACGGGGTCGCGGCCGTCCGTGGGTCCGGCGGTCTCCAGGATCTGGCCGGTCACGAGCCGTTCGAACGCCTCGGACTGGATGCGTACGGCCTCGGGGCCGAGGTCCGCGAGCGTGTGCGAGGCGCGGGCGAAGAGGAAGTCACCCGTGAGGACGGCGATGGAGTTGCCCCAGCGCGTGTTAGCACTGTCGACGCCGCGGCGCACGTCGGCCTCGTCCATGACGTCGTCGTGGTAGAGCGTGGCCAGGTGGGTGAGCTCGACGACGACGGCGGAGGGCACGACGCCCGGCGCGTAGGGGTCGCCGAACTGGGCGGCGAGCATCACGAGCAGGGGGCGGAAGCGCTTGCCACCGGCGAGCACGAGGTGCTGGGCGGCCTCCGTGATGAACGGGACATCGCTCTTGGTGGCGTCCAGGAGGCCCGCCTCCGCAGCCGCCAAACCGGTCTGGACATCGGCCTCAAGAGCCTGGTCCCGCACGCTAAGACCGAACGGCCCGACGACGGTCACGAGGGGGTCTCCTGTCTGCTGACGCCTGCTGACGATCGCACGGATCGTCCACGCGGATGGTTGGACTGGTCGGACTGTGCGCGATCACACGGATTGTCGATGTGTCGCTCGATTCACTCAAGCCAGCGTATCCGGTCACCTTTCGATCACCGTGGGCGCCTTCCCGTCGCCCCCGGTATGTTCGTGATCAGCTCATACGACCAGGAGTAGGCGTTTTGTCCCGAACAATGATCGACACCGACACGAACGGCGAGCAGCCTCCCCCCGAGGACGACCACGCCTTCCTCGGACAACCACGGGGTCTGCTCACCCTCTCCGGCCTGGAGGTCTGGGAGCGGTTCTCGTTCCTGGGCATGCAGGCCATCCTCGTCCTGTACTTCGCGGCCACCGTGGCCGACGGCGGACTCGGCATGGCGGCCGGCACCGCCGCCTCGGTCTCCGCCGCCTACGGCACGCTCGTCTACCTGGTCTCGGTGGCGGGCGGCTGGCTCGCCGACCGCATCCTCGGCTCGTACCGCGCGGTCCTCTGGGGCGGCATCCTGATCGCCTGCGGCCATTACGCCATGGCGGTGCCGGCCGCCGCCATGACCTGGGTGGGCCTCGGCCTGATCAGCGCGGGCACCGGACTGCTCAAGCCGAACGTGGCGACCATGGTCGGCAAGCTGTACCGCACGGACGACGAGCGCCGGGACGCCGGTTTCGCGCTCTACTACATGGCGATCAACATCGGCGCGTTCGCCGGCCCGCTGATCACCGGCTGGCTCGCCGACCACAAGGGCTACCACTGGGGCTTCTCCGCCGCCGCGCTCGGCATGACCCTCGGCCTGATCCAGTACGTCGCCGGCCGGCGTCACCTGGCCGGGCGCAAGCACTCCGCCGAATTCGCGCTCGCCCCCGAGGCCATGCGGCGGGCGGTCCGGCTGATGGCCATCGGCGCGGTCGTCGTGGCCGTCCTCGCCACGGCCCTGGCGCTCGCGGGCTGGCTGACCATGGGCCGCTTCGTGGACGTGCTGACGGTGATCTCGGTGATCGCCCCGGTCGTCTACTTCTGGGTGATGTTCACCAGCCCCCGGGTCACCGCCGAGGAGCGCGGGCGCCTCAAGCCGTACATCGTGCTGTTCCTGGCCTCGGTCGTCTTCAACTTCATCCTCTTCCAGGCGTACTCGACGATGATCCTGCTGGCCTCCACCAACGCCCGTACGACCATCCTCGGCTTCGACTTCCCGGCCGGCTGGTACGCCTCCGCCCTCGGTGCCTTCGAAGTGGCCCTGGCGCCCGTGGTGGCCGCCGTCTGGGCCCGGATGGGGCCCCGGCAGCCGCACGCCTCCAACAAGATCGCCTTCGGTGTGATCCTCGGCGGTCTGTCGTTCCTCCTGATGGTCCTGCCGACCTCCGGCCACGCCGACGACACCTACCAGATGGCCGCCTGGTGGATCGTGGGCTCGTACCTGCTGCTCGGCCTCGGCGACGTCCTCCTGGAGACCTCCGGGATGTCCGCGACCAGCAAGCTCGCCCCGAAGGCCTTCTCCAGCCAGACGATGTCGCTCTGGTTCCTCTCCCTGGCGCTCGCCAACGGCATCCAGGCGCAGACCGTGAAGCTCTACGACGAAGTCTCCAAGCCCGTCTACTTCGGCGTGAACGGCGCCGTGGCCGTCGCCGTCGGCCTCGCCGTGATCGCCCTGGCGCCGTGGCTGCGCCGCACCATGTACCCCGTCCACTAGGGAGCCGAGATGAAGATCCGTACCGACTTCCCGTACGAGACCCGCCACGACGACGTCCTCATCCCGCTCCCGGACGGGACCGAGCTGTACGCGCGCGTGTGGCGGCCGCTCACCGACGAGCCCGTACCGGCCCTCCTGGAGTACCTGCCGTACCGCCTCACCGACTGGACCGCGCCCCGCGACCGGCAGCGCCACCCCTGGTACGCGGGCCACGGCTACGCCTCCGTACGGGTCGACGTCCGCGGCCACGGCAACAGCGAGGGCCTGCCCGGCGACGAGTACGACCCGGTCGAGCTGGCCGACGGCGTCGCCGTCGTGAACTGGCTCGCCGAACAGCCCTGGTGCACCGGCAAGGTCGGCATGTTCGGCATCTCCTGGGGCGGCTTCAACTCCCTCCAGATCGCCGCCCTGGCCCCCGAACCGCTCAAGGCGATCGTCACCGTCTGCTCCACCGACGACCGCTACGACAACGACGTCCACTACATGGGCGGCTCCGTCCTCGCCGTCGACATGCACGCCTGGGCCGCCACCATGCTCGCCTTCGTCTGCCGGCCCCCGGACCCGGAGTACGTGGGAGAGGAGTGGCGCGAGCGCTGGCTGAAGCGCCTGGCGGCCGTGGAGCCGCTCATCCACACCTGGCTCTCCCACCAGACCCGCGACGCCTACTGGAAGCACGGCAGCGTCTGCGAGGACTACGGCGCGATCCGGGCCGCGGTCCTCGCCGTGGGCGGCTGGCACGACCCCTACCGGGACACCGTCCTGCGGCTCGCCCACCACCTCCCCCAGGACCGGGTGCGCGGCATCATCGGACCCTGGTCCCACCAGTACCCGGACCGCGGTCTGCCGCCGGGGCCCGCCATCGGATTCCTCCAGGAGACCCTGCGCTGGTGGGACCACCACCTCAAGGGCGCCGACAACGACGTGATGGCCGAACCGCTGCTCCGCTCCTGGATCAGCGACTCGCACCTGCCCGCGACCGTCTACGAGGAGCTGCCGGGCCGCTGGGTCACCGACCCCTCCTGGCCCTCCCCGAACGTCACCCCCGTCACGTACGCCTTCCAGGGCGCGCCCGTGGTCGTCGACTCGCCGCAGCAGACCGGGCTCGACGCCGGGCGCTTCTTCCCCTTCGGCAACGACGCCGACCTGCCGCCCGACCAGCGCGACGAGGACGCCCACTCGGCCTGCTTCGATTTCCCCGTGCCGGAGGACGGCGGTCCGGTCGAGATCCTGGGCCGTCCGTCGGTCAGCCTCTCGCTGCGCACGGCCGCGCCCACCGGGCAGGTCATCGCCCGGCTCTGCGACATCGCCCCGGACGGTTCCTCCACCCTGGTCACCCGGGGCGCGCTGAACTTCTCCGCCCGGTACGGCCGTGACCGGGCCGTGGAGGCGCAGATCGGCGAGACGGAGAGCTTCGAGTTCGAGCTGAACGGCATCGGGCACGCCTTCGCGCCCGGCCACCGGGTGCGGCTCGCGGTCTCCTCCACGTACTGGCCGTGGATCTGGCCGCAGCCGGACGCGGCGGGCTTCACGCTCGACCCGGCGGGCTCCTCCCTGACCCTGCCCGTACGCCGTCCCACGCGGGACTCCGTGACGTGGGAGGAGCCGGAGCAGTCCGAGCCGCTCGGCGTGGTCTACCCGCGCACCCTGGAGGAGCCGCGTCCGGAGCGGCTGGTGGTCAGGGACGTGGCGAAGGGCGAATGGACCCTGGAGGTCGACCCGAAGTACGGCGGTACGCGGGTGTACCCGGACGGCCTGGAGTTCACCGAGGACGCGGTGGAGACGTACACGATCGACGAGAGCGGCCCGCTGTCCGCCCGGACCCGCTCGGAGTGGTCGGTCCGGCTGCACCGGCCGGAGCTGGCCTGGGACGTCACCGTGGACACCCGCTCGGAGATCTCCTGCGACGCGGACGAGTTCCTCACCACGAACGAGGTGGTGTGCAAGGAGGGCGGCGAGGTCGTCTTCCACCGGACGTGGGAGAAGCGGATCCCCCGTACGGCGGGCTGAACTCGCTCGTACGGGGGATCCGGGGCCGGGTTACGCGCCGGCGCCGGCCTTGCGGCGGCGGGCGACGACCAGCGCGCCGGCGCCGAGGGCGACGGCCGCGGCGGCGGCGAAGCCGAGCGGGAGGGTGTCGTTCGCACCGGTGGCGGCGAGGGCGCCGTTCACCGGGGTGTTCGAGCTGCCGCCCTGGCCGGTGGTGTTGGTGTTGCCACCGGTACCGGTGGGCGCCGGGGTGGTGGTCGACGGGGACGGCTTCGGGGTGGGCTTGGTGCCCTTGGCCGCGAGGATGTCGAACTCGACGGTCGCGTAGTCCTCGCTGCTGCCGCAGGAGCCGTCGTTCTTCTCGTACGCGCCGACGGCGAAGGCGACGCCCTTGCCGGCCGGGGTCTCGGCGTCGACGGTGAGGCGCAGCTTCACGTCGGCCTTGCCACCCTTGGCCAGCTCACCGATGGTGATGGCGTCCTCGGTCTCGGCGGAGAGCTTCGTCCACGCCGGGTGGGAGGCGGAGGACCACTCGAAGGTGAGGAGGTCGTCGAAGAACTCCCCCTCCTCCTCGTCGGTCTCGCCGTCGGGGCCCGTGATGTTCAGGGCGGCGGCGTAGGCCTGGACGGCCTTGAGGGTGTGGTCGGTGGTGTTGCTGACGCGCAGGGAGAAGAGCGCGGTGGTACCGGCGGTGACCGACTTGGGCCCGGTCATGGAGACCTTGACGGCGTCGTCCTCGGGGCACTCGTCGGGGCCGCCCTGCTCGAACTCCTCCAGGGCGGCTTCGGCGTCGGCGAGTTCCTTCTCGGCCGTCTCGATGGCCTTGTCGAGCTGGCTGACCTTCCGGGCCAGCGCGACCCTCGCGTCGTCGCAGGCGGTGACGGCGTTCTTCTCGCGGAGTTCGGCGGCGGCCGTGCCGGCGACGGCCTCCTCGACCCCCGCCTTCGCGGTGGTGACGGCGGCGTCGGCCGCCGCCTTCTGCTCATCGGTGGCGTCGGCGGGCAGGTCCTTCACGGCCTGCTCGGCCGCGGCGAGCGTCTCGTCGGCGGCGGTCTTCGCGGCCTTGGCGGCCTTCACGGCCTCCTTCGCGGCGGCCAGCTCGGTCTTCAGAGCCGGGTCGATGTCGTCGTCCTCAAGGTCCTTCACGGCGGCCTTGCGGTCGGCCTTCAGCGCCTTGAGCTTCGCCTCCGCCTTCTCGACGGCGGCGACCAGCTTCTCGTACTCGGCGAAGTCGTCGCCGTCGGGGTCGTCCTGCGTGGTGCCCTGGGTGTGGCCGGGCACGGCCGGGCCGGCCGCGAACGCGGGGGCGGCCGAGAGGAATACGACCGGGGTGGTCACAGCGGCGGCCACGGCGGTCGCGAGAATGCGGCGAATCTTCACAGTGCGGGACCTTTTTCCTGGTCAGGGAGGGGTGAGAGCAATGCGGGGCGCGCACTCGCGGTTGCTTCACGCGGCGCGACGCCTCCGTGATCGTATGGCGGGGAACACCCTTGCGGGAGGCCTGTTTTCCCAGCTCGGGGCGGGGTCCGACGCCTACCGGGACCGAATATCCGCTCAAGTCGGACAGTTGCCCACGGAGGCCGCACTTTCTGTGTGATCCATGTCATCCGCGTCCGATGGCCCGCCCCGTAACGTGTCCCCCACACCCGTGGAAAGCGAGGCAAGCACCGATGTCCGAGCACAGCCCGCTCGACCTGGCCGAGGGCGATCCCTTCGGCCCGCACAACCTCCCGTACGGCGTCTTCTCCACCGCCGACGAGCCCGGCCGGCGCCGGCTCGGCGTCCGGATCGGCGGGCACGTGCTGGACGCGGGTGCCGCGGCGCACGCGCTCGGCTCCCCGTACGCGGCGCTGCTCGACCGGCCGAGCCTCAACCCGCTGCTCGCGGCCGGGCGGACCGCCTGGCGCGATGTGCGCAGGGCGCTCACGGCCTGGGTGACGGTGCCGGCGCACCGCGCGGACATCGAGCCGCTGCTGCACCCGCTGGACGCGGTGACGCTGCACCTGCCGTACGAGGTCGCGGACTACGTCGACTTCTACGCGAGCGAGCACCACGCGACGAACGTGGGCAAGATCTTCCGTCCCGACGGCGACGCGCTCACCCCCAACTGGAAGCACCTGCCGATCGGTTACCACGGGCGTGCGGGCACCGTCGTGGTCTCCGGCACCGATGTCGTACGGCCCTCCGGGCAGCGCAAGGCGCCCGCCGACGCCGCCCCGGTCTTCGGCCCCTCGGTCAAGCTGGACATCGAGGCGGAGGTCGGCTTCCTGGTCGGCACCCCGTCGGAGCTGGGCGCGCCCGTGCCCCTGGCGGACTTCCGGGAGCACGTCTTCGGTCTGACGCTGCTCAACGACTGGTCGGCGCGCGATGTGCAGGCCTGGGAGTACGTGCCGCTCGGCCCGTTCCTCGGGAAGTCGTTCCAGACCTCGGTGTCGGCGTGGGTGACGCCCCTGGAGGCGCTGGACGCCGCCAGGACCGCGCCGCCCGCGCGGGACTTCCCGCTGCTTCCTTACCTGGACGACGCGGCCGAGGAGGAGCCGGGCGGCTTCGACCTGCGGATCACGGTGGAGATCAACGGCGAGGTGGTGGCGGAGCCGCCGTTCTCCACCATGTACTGGACGGCCGCGCAGCAGCTCGCGCACATGACGGTGAACGGCGCCTCGCTGCGCACGGGTGACCTCTACGGCTCCGGGACGGTGTCCGGCCCCGAGGTGGACCAGCGCGGTTCGCTGCTGGAACTCACCTGGAACGGCCGGGACGCCCTCGAACTGGCCGGTGGCAAGCGGACGTTCCTGGAGGACGGCGACGAGGTCGTCCTGACGGCCTGGGCTCCGGGCCCGGACGGCACGCGGGTGGCGCTGGGCGAGGTCCGGGGCCGGATCGTTCCCCGCGCCTAGCTACAGCGCCCGCCAGAGGGCGGGGACGTAGGGCGGCTCCCAGCCGGTCTGGCCCGTGTGCGCCTGGAGGCACACATGGGCCAGGCCGCCGTAGGTGACCTGGTCGCCCGCCCGGTAGGCGGTCCCGGCGGCCCAGCTGCCGCCGGGCGGCCGGGTGGTCGCGGTGGCCGTGGGGGTGGGGCTGGGGCCGGGGTCCTGCGGCACGTTCAGGACGACGTCGAAGGCCGCCTCCTTCGCGGCGCCCGCGTCCCGCACGTTCATGAGGAGCCGGGCGTCGAGATGGCACGGGCACCTCCGATGGGTCACCCCCGCGTGCGGTACCCCCGCGGGGCGGACCGGAAGTTCGACGGCCCGTGAAGTGCCCCTGACCGGAACCCGGCGCTCGGAGCGCCGCCCACCGGAACCCGGGCACGCGGAAGGGCCCGGCTCGCCCCCGAGCCGGGCCCCTCGCGCGTGGCGTCTACCGGACGAAGACGCTCGCCTGGTTGGCCAGGTCCAGGAAGTACTGCGGCGCGAGGCCGAGCACCAGGGTGACCGCCACACCCGCCGTGATGGTGATCGTCGTCAGCGCCGACGGCACGGCGACCGTGGGGCCGTCCGCCTTGGGCTCGCTGAAGAACATCAGCACGATCACCCGGATGTAGAAGAACGCGGCGATGGCCGAGGAGATCACACCGATCACGACGAGCGCGCCCGCGCCGCCCTCCGCCGCCGCCTTGAAGACCGCGAACTTCCCGGTGAAGCCGGAGGTCAGCGGGATGCCGGCGAAGGCGAGCAGGAAGACCGCGAACACCGCCGCGACGAGCGGCGAACGGCGCCCGAGCCCGGCCCACTTGGAGAGGTGGGTGGCCTCGCCGCCCGCGTCCCTGACCAGCGTGACCACGGCGAACGCGCCGATGGTCACGAAGGAGTAGGCGCCCAGGTAGAACAGGACCGACGAGATGCCGCTCGGGGTGGCCGCGATGACACCCGCGAGCAGGAAGCCCGCGTGCGCGATCGAGGAGTACGCGAGGAGCCGCTTGATGTCGGTCTGGGTGATGGCGACGATCGCACCGCCCAGCATGGTGACGATCGCGACGCCCCACATGACCGGCCGCCAGTCCCAGGTGAGGCCGGGCAGCACCACGTACAGCAGGCGGAGCAGCGCGCCGAACGCGGCGACCTTGGTCGCGGCGGCCATGAAGCCGGTGACCGGGGTCGGGGCGCCCTGGTAGACGTCCGGGGTCCACATGTGGAACGGCACGGCGCCGACCTTGAAGAGGAGCCCCGTGAGGACCATCGCGAAGCCGATGAGCAGCAGCACGTCGTTGCCCATGGTGTCGGCGAGCGCCGGGTTCACGGAGGCGATCGAGCCGTCGACGACCTGGGCGATGGTGGCGTACGAGACGGAGCCCGCGTAGCCGTAGAGCAGGGCGATCCCGAAGAGCAGGAAGGCCGAGGAGAAGGCGCCGAGCAGGAAGTACTTGACGGCCGCCTCCTGCGACATCAGCCGCTTGCGGCGGGCGACGGCGCAGAGCAGGTACAGCGGGAGGGAGAAGACCTCCAGGGCGACGAAGAGCGTCAGGAGGTCGTTGGCGGCCGGGAAGACCAGCATGCCGGCGATGGCGAAGAGGGCGAGCGGGAAGACCTCGGTGGTGGCGAACCCGGCCTTGGTCGCGGCCCGTTCGTGGTCGCTGCCGGGGACGGCTGCGGCATCGGCGGCGAAGGAGTCGATCCTGTGGCCGTGGTCGGCCGGGTCGAGCCTGCGCTCGGCGAAGGTGAAGATCGCGACGATCGAGGCGAGGAGAATGGTGCCCTGGAGGAAGAGGGCGGGCCCGTCGACGGCGATGGCGCCCATGGCCGCGATGTGGGCCTTGGTGGAGCCGTAGCCGCCGGCGGCCAGGGCGACGATCGCGGCGAACGCGGCGACGAGCGCCACGACGCTGAGGAAGACCTGGCTGTGGTAGCGGCCCTTGCGGGGCACGAAGGCCTCGACGAGGACGCTGATGAGCGCGGCACCGAGCACGATGAGTACGGGCGAGAGCTGGGTGTACTCGATGTGGGGTGCCGGGATCTTGTCCAGCGGCTCGGCTGCGGTCGTCCACAGGCTGTGGACAGAGGATGCGACGGCGGATGTGCTCACTTGGCCGCCTCCACCTTCTGAATAGGCACAGAAGGCTGGGGATCCTTCTGCTGGACGTCGGACATGGTGTGCTGCACGGCCGGGTCGACGACGTCCGTCAGCGGCTTCGGGAAGACCCCGAGGAAGATCAGGACGGCGATCAGCGGGACGACCACCGCCAGTTCACGCACCCGCAGGTCGGGCAGCTCCCGGACCTCCTCCTTCACCGGCCCGGTCATCGTCCGCTGATAGAGGACGAGGGTGTAGAGCGCGGCGAGGACGATGCCGGTGGTGGCGATGACACCGGCCACCGGATACCGGGCGTATGTGCCGACGAGCACCAGGAACTCGCTGACGAACGGCGCGAGTCCGGGCAGCGACAGGGTCGCGAGCCCGCCGATCAGGAAGGTGCCGGCGAGCACCGGGGCGACCTTCTGCACCCCGCCGTAGTCGGCGATGAGCCGCGAGCCGCGCCGGGAGATCAGGAAACCGGCGACGAGCATCAGGGCGGCGGTCGAGATGCCGTGGTTGACCATGTAGAGCGTGGCACCGGACTGGCCCTGGGTGGTCATCGCGAAGATGCCCAGGACGATGAAGCCGAAGTGCGAGATCGACGCGTAGGCGACCAGCCGCTTGATGTCCCGCTGGCCGACCGCGACCAGCGCCCCGTAGACGATGCTGATGAGGGCGAGGACGACGATCGCGGGCGTGGCCCACTTCGACGCCTCGGGGAAGAGCCCGAGGCAGAAGCGGAGCATCGCGAAGGTGCCGACCTTGTCGACGACGGCGGTGATGAGGACGGCGACCGGGGCGGTGGCCTCCCCCATCGCGTTCGGGAGCCAGGTGTGCAGCGGCCAGAGGGGCGCCTTCACCGCGAAGGCGAAGAAGAAGCCGAGGAACAGCCACCGCTCGGTGCTGGTCGCCATGTCGAGCGTGCCGTTGGCGCGCGCCTCGGCGATCTCGGTGAGCGAGAAGTTCCCCGCGACCACGTAGAGCCCGATGACGGCGGCCAGCATGATCAGGCCGCCGACCAGGTTGTAGAGGAGGAACTTGACGGCCGCGTATGAGCGCTGGGCCGCCGCGTTCTCGTCGGAGCCCGTGTGGGCGCGGTCGCCGAAGCCGCCGATGAGGAAGTACATCGGGATGAGCATGGCTTCGAACAGGATGTAGAAGAGGAAGACGTCGGTGGCCTCGAAGGAGAGGATCACCATCGCCTCGACCATGAGGATCAGGGCGAAGAAGCCCTGGGTGGGACGCCAGCGCCTGGAGGAGGTCTCCAGGGGGTCGGCGTCGTGCCAGCCGGCGAGCACGATGAACGGGATCAGCAGCGCGGTGAGCGCGATGAGCGCCACCCCGATGCCGTCCACGCCGAGTTCGTACCGGACGCCGAAGTCCTTGATCCAGGAGTGGGACTCGACGAGCTGGTACCGCTCGCCGCCGGGCTCGAACCGTACGAAGACGACGGCGGCGAGCACCAGCGTGGCGAGCGAGACCAGCAGCGCCAGCCATTTGGCGGCGGTGCGGCGGGCGGCGGGGACGGCGGCGGTGAGGATCGCACCGACCGCCGGAACCGCCGCCGTCACCGTAAGGAGCGGAAAGACTGTGCTTGTTCCAGACATCTGAGTTACACCGCCCTCATCAGCAGGGTCGCGGCGATCAGCACCGCCGTACCTCCGAACATGGAGACCGCGTACGAGCGGGCGTAGCCGTTCTGGAGCTTGCGCAGCCGGCCGGAGAGTCCGCCGACGCCGGCCGCGGTGCCGTTGACCACGCCGTCGACCAGGGAGTGGTCGACATAGACCAGCGAGCGGGTCAGGTGGGTGCCGCCGGTGACGAAGACGGCGTGGTTGAAGTCGTCCTGGAGGAGGTCGCGGCGGGCGGCCCTGGTGAGGAGCGAGCCGCGCGGGGCGACCACCGGGACGGGCTTGCGTCCGTACTGGAGGTAGGCGAGGCCGACGCCGATCACCATGACGGCGACGGTGGCGGTGGTGACGGCGGCGGCGCTGAGCGGCGAGTGGCCGTGTTCGAAGCCGGTGACCGGCTCCAGCCATTCGACGAACCCGGCGAACTCGAAGAACGCGCCTCCGGCGACCGAGCCGACGGCCAGCAGGACCATCGGGATGACCATGGACCTGGGCGACTCGTGCGGGTGCGGCTCGTGGCCTTCGGCGTCCGGCTGCCAGCGCTTCTCGCCGAAGAAGGTCATCAGCATCACGCGGGTCATGTAGTACGCGGTGATGGCCGCGCCCAGCAGGGTGACCGAGCCGAGGATCCAGCCCTCGGCGCCGCCCTTGGCGAAGGCAGCCTCGATGATCTTGTCCTTGGAGAAGAAGCCGGACAGGCCGGGGAAGCCGATGATCGCGAGGTAGCCGAGGCCGAAGGTGACGAAGGTGACCGGCATGTACTTCCGCAGGCCGCCGTACTTCCGCATGTCGACCTCGTCGTTCATGCCGTGCATGACCGAACCGGCGCCGAGGAAGAGCCCGGCCTTGAAGAAGCCGTGGGTCACCAGGTGCATGATCGCGAAGACGTAGCCGATGGGGCCGAGGCCGGCCGCCAGGATCATGTAGCCGATCTGCGACATCGTCGAGCCTGCGAGGGCCTTCTTGATGTCGTCCTTGGCGCAACCGACGATCGCACCGAAGAGGAGCGTGACCGCTCCGACCACGGTGACGACGAGCTGGGCGTCCGGGGCGGCGTTGAAGATGTCGGCGGAGCGGACGATCAGATAGACACCGGCGGTCACCATCGTGGCCGCGTGGATGAGGGCCGAGACCGGGGTCGGGCCCTCCATCGCGTCCCCGAGCCAGGACTGCAGCGGCACCTGGGCCGACTTGCCGCAGGCGGCGAGGAGCAGCATCAGACCGATCGCGGTCATCTTGCCCTCGGAGGCCTCGCCGGTCGCCCCGAGCACCGGGCCGAAGGCGAAGGTGCCGAAGGTGGTGAACATGATCATGATGGCGATGGAGAGGCCCATGTCGCCGACCCGGTTGACCAGGAAGGCCTTCTTCGCGGCGGTCGCCGCGCTGGGCTTGTGCTGCCAGAAGCCGATCAGGAGGTACGAGGCGAGGCCGACGCCCTCCCAGCCGAAGTACAGGAGCAGGTAGTTGTCGGCGAGGACGAGCAGGAGCATCGCCGCGACGAACAGGTTGAGGTAGCCGAAGAAGCGGCGGCGGCGCTCGTCGTGCTCCATGTAGCCGATGGAGTAGACGTGGATGAGCGTGCCGACCCCGGTGATCAGCAGGACGAAGGTCATCGACAGCTGGTCGAGCTGGAAGGCCATGTCCGCCTGGAAGCCCTCGACGGGGATCCAGGTGTAGAGCTTCTGGTACAGGGCCCGGTCGTCCGCGCTCTTGCCGAGCATGTCGGCGAAGAGCGCCAGACCGATCGCGAACGAGACGCCCGCGAGGAGCGTGCCGAGCCAGTGCCCGTACCTGTCGAGCCGCCGCCCGCCGAGGAGCAGCACCGCCGCGCCGAGCAGGGGCGCCCCGATGAGCAGCGCAATGAGATTTTCCACGGTCAGCCCCTCACAGCTTCATCAGGCTGGCGTCGTCGACCGAGGCCGAGTGGCGGGCACGGAAGACGGACACGATGATCGCGAGCCCGACGACGACCTCCGCGGCGGCGACGACCATCGTGAAGAACGCGATGATCTGGCCGTCGAGGTTGCCGTGCATGCGGGAGAAGGTGACGAACGCGAGGTTGCAGGCGTTGAGCATGAGCTCGACGCACATGAAGACCACGATCGCGTTGCGCCGGATCAGTACCCCGGTCGCGCCGATGGTGAACAGCAGGGCGGCGAGGTACAGGTAGTTGACGGGGTTCACCGGGTGGCCTCCTCTTCGTCCCGGTCCCGGCCGAGCCGCTCCTCGGAGCGCTGCTCCAGGGCCTTGAGGTCGGCCAGCGCCTCGGTGGACACGTCGCGGATCTGGCCCCGCTTGCGCAGGGTCTGCATGACGGTGAGCTCCGACGGGGTGCCGTCGGGCAGCAGACCGGCGATGTCCACGGCGTTGTGCCGGGCGTAGACGCCGGGGGCGGGCAGCGGCGGCACGTGCGTGCCCTCGCGTACGCGCTGCTCGGCGAGTTCGCGCTGGGTGCGCGCCTTCTCGGTGCGCTCGCGGTGGGTGAGCACCATCGCGCCGACGGCGGCGGTGATGAGCAGCGCGCCGGTGATCTCGAAGGCGAAGACGTACTTGGTGAAGATGAGGGCGGCGAGGCCCTCGACGTTTCCGCCGCGCGCGCTGTTGGCGGCGCCGAGTCCGGTGAACTCCGTCAGCGAGGCGTTGCCGATGCCGGCGGCGAGCAGGACGCCGAAGCCGAGTCCGCAGAGGACGGCCCACCAGCGCTGACCCTTGATGGTCTCCTTCAGCGAGTCCGCGGCCGTGACACCGACCAGCATGACGACGAAGAGGAAGAGCATCATGATCGCGCCGGTGTAGACGACGATCTGGACGATGCCGAGGAAGTACGCCCCGTTGGCCAGGTAGAAGACCGCGAGGATGATCATGGTTCCGGCGAGGCAGAGCGCCGAGTGGACGGCCCGCCTCATCAGGATCGTGCAGAGGGCGCCGATGACGGCGACGGTGCCGAGGACCCAGAACTGGAAGGCCTCGCCCGAAGAGGTCCCGGCAGAGAGTGTCACTGCGGCCGCGAGGTTGGCGCTCATGCGTCCACCTCTTCCGGCTCGCCCGTCTCTCCCTTGGACACGGCGACCTGGCGGACGGTGCCGGGAGCGGCCTCCTCGACCAGACCCCGGTAGTAGTCCGTCTCGGTCATGCCGGGGAAGATCGCGTGCGGGGTGTCGACCATGGTGTCCTCAAGGCCCGCGAGGAGCTGTTCCTTGGTGTAGATCAGGTTCTCGCGGGAGGAGTCGGCCAGTTCGAACTCGTTGGTCATCGTCAGCGCCCGGGTGGGGCAGGCCTCGATGCACAGCCCGCACAGGATGCAGCGGGCGTAGTTGATCTGGTAGACGCGGCCGTAGCGCTCGCCGGGCGAGTAGCGCTCCTCGTCGGTGTTGTCCGCGCCCTCCACGTAGATGGCGTCGGCGGGACAGGCCCAGGCGCACAGCTCGCAGCCGATGCACTTCTCCAGGCCGTCGGGGTGACGGTTGAGCTGGTGCCGGCCGTGGAAGCGGGGCGCCGTCGTCTTCTGCTGCTCCGGGTACTGCTCGGTCAGCCGCTTCTTGAACATGGCCTTGAAGGTCACGCCGAAGCCGGCCACCGGATTCTGGAAGTCAGACACCGTCCGACTCCTTTCCCTCACTCGCAATGGCAGTGTCGGAGGCCCCGCTGACCACGAGGTCCCGGTCGTGCCGCGGCCTGCGCCGGGGCACGGGCGGCAGGGACTGTCCGGGCTTGGGCGGTACGGGGAAGCCGCCGGCCATCGGGTCGAAGGCGCGCTCCTCGGCGGGTCCGGCGGCGGTCGCCTTCCCCTTCCGGTCGCGGAACACGTCGATCACGAAGGAGAGCAGCAGCAGTCCGAGGACGGCTCCGGCGACGTACAGGACGATGTTGGTGAAGGCGATGTTCTCGTTCCGCAGCGCCCGGACGGTGGCGACCAGCATCAGCCAGACCACGGAGACCGGGATGAGGACCTTCCAGCCGAGCTTCATCAGCTGGTCGTAGCGGACGCGGGGCAGGGTGCCGCGGAGCCAGATGAAGAAGAACAGCAGCAGCTGCACCTTGATGACGAACCAGAGCATCGGCCACCAGCCGTGGTTCGCGCCCTCCCAGAAGGTGGAGATCGGGTACGGGGCCCGCCAGCCGCCCAGGAAGAGGGTCACCGAAACGGCCGAGACCGTCACCATGTTCACGTACTCGGCGAGCATGAACATCGCGAACTTGATGGAGGAGTACTCGGTGTTGAAGCCGCCGACGAGGTCGCCCTCGGACTCCGGCATGTCGAAGGGGGCGCGGTTGGTCTCGCCGACCATCGTGACGATGTAGATGATGAACGAGACCGGCAGCAGGATGATGAACCAGCGGTCCGCCTGCGCCTCGACGATCTTCGAGGTCGACATCGACCCGGAGTAGAGGAAGACGGAGGCGAAGGCGGCGCCCATGGCGATCTCGTACGAGATCATCTGCGCGCAGGAGCGGAGGCCGCCGAGCAGCGGGTACGTGGATCCGGAGGACCAGCCGGCGAGGACGATGCCGTAGATGCCGACGGAGGCGATCGCGAGGACGTACAGCATCGCGATCGGCAGGTCGGTGAGCTGCATCGCGGTGCGGTGGCCGAAGATCGAGACCTCGTTGCCGGCCGGGCCGAAGGGGATCACGGCGATCGCCATGAACGCGGGGGCGGCGGCGATGATCGGCGCGAGGATGTAGACGACCTTGTCGGCCTTCTTGACGACCACGTCCTCCTTGAGCATCAGCTTGATGCCGTCCGCGAGGGACTGGAGGAGGCCCCAGGGGCCGTGCCGGTTGGGGCCGATGCGCAGCTGCATCCAGGCGACGACCTTGCGCTCCCACACGATGGAGAAGAGCACCGTGATCATCAGGAAGGCGAAGCAGAAGACGGCCTTGATCAGGACGAGCCACCAGGGGTCCGTGCCGAACATGGACAGGTCTTCAGCGGCGAGCGGCGTGGTCATGCCTGCACCTCCGTGACATCGACGGGGCTCGGGGTCGCCGGGCCGATGCGGACCGGGTCGCCCGGGTGGGCGCCGGTGTCGGAGAGGACGCCCCGGCCGGCCGAGTTCAGCGGGACCCAGACGACCCGGTCGGGCATCTCGGTGACCTGGAGCGGGAAGGCGACGGAGCCCGCGGGGCCGGTGACTTCGAGGAGGTCGCCGTCCTTGACGCCGGTGTCGGCGGCGGTGGCGGCGGAGAGCCGGGCGACGGCCGCGTGCCGGGTTCCGGCGAGTGCGGTGTCGCCCTCCTGGAGCCGGCCGAGGTCGAGCAGCATCCGGTGTCCGGCGAGGACGGCCTCGCCGTCGCCGGGCCGGGCCGCGGCCTGGCCCGGCTCGCTGGGCTCGGAGGCCCGCTCGTCGGTCCAGCCTGCGAGCCGGTCGAGTTCCCGGCGTACGGCCCTGAGGTCGGGCAGGCCCAGGTGGGCGTCGAGGGCGTCGGCGAGCATGTGGAGCACGCGGGCGTCGGTCGGCGGGAGCGGCCGGGTCATCTGCTCGGGCTTGAGCGCGGCCTCGAACATCCGGGCCCTGCCCTCCCAGTTGAGGAAGGTGCCGGGCTTCTCGGCAACGGCGGCGACCGGCAGGACGATGTCGGCGCGTGCGGTGACCTCGCTGGGGCGCAGCTCCAGGGAGACGACGAAGGCCGCGTCCAGGGCTTCGCGCGCGCGTGCCGGGTCGGGCAGGTCGGAGACCCCGACGGCGCCGACGAGCAGGGCGGCGAGTTCGCCGGTGGCGGCGGCCTCGACGATCTGGCCGGTGTCGCGGCCGTAGCCGTGCGGGAGTTCGCGGACGCCCCAGACGGCGGCGACCTCCTCCCGGGCGCGCGGGTGGGTCGCGGGCCGGCCGCCGGGGAGCAGCGCGGGGAGCGCTCCGGCCTCGACGGCTCCGCGTTCGCCGGAGCGGCGCGGGATCCAGACGAGCCGGGCGCCGGTGGCGGCCGAGGCGCGCAGGGCGGCGGTCAGTGCGCCGGGGACGCCGGCGAGGCGTTCGCCGACGGCGAGGACGGAGCCTTCCTGGCGGAGGGCCTCGGCGGCGGCGAGTCCGTCGCCTTCGAGGCCGACCCGGGAGGTGAGGGCGTCGAGCCATTCGGTCTCGGTGCCGGGGGCGGCGGCCAGCAGGGTGCCGCCGGCCTTCTCCAGGCCGCGGGTGGCGAAGGAGGCGACGGCGTAGGTCTTCTGGCCGTGCTTGCGCCAGGCCTTGCGGAGCCGCAGGAAGACGCCGGGGGCCTCCTCCTCGGATTCCAGGCCGACGAGGAGGACGGCGGGGGCGGCTTCGAGCGAGGTGTACGTGACACCGCTGCCGTCGAGGTCCCGGCCGCGTCCGGCGACGGCGGAGGCCAGGAAGTCGGCCTCCTCGCCGGAGTGGATCCGGGCCCGGAAGTCGATGTCGTGGGTGTCGAGGGCGACGCGGGCGAACTTGGCGTACGCGTAGGAGTCCTCGACGGTCAGCCTGCCGCCGGCGAGGACGCCGGTACGGCCGCGGACGAGGCCGCGGGCGGCGGCCTCCAGGGCCTCCGGCCAGGAGGCCGGCACCAGTTCACCGGTGTCGGTGTTGCGGACCAGCGGGGTGGTGAGCCGGTCGCGCTGCTGGGCGTACCGGAAGCCGAAGCGGCCCTTGTCGCAGATCCACTCCTCGTTGACCTCCGGGTCGTCGGCGGCGAGCCGCCGCATGACCTTGCCCCGGCGGTGGTCGGTGCGGGTGGCGCAGCCGCCGGCGCACTGCTCGCACACCGACGGCGAGGAGACCAGGTCGAAGGGGCGGGAGCGGAAGCGATAGGCGGCCGAGGTGAGGGCGCCGACCGGGCAGATCTGGATGGTGTTGCCGGAGAAGTACGACTCGAAGGGGTCGCCCTCGCCGGTGCCGACCTGCTGGAGGGCGCCGCGCTCGATGAGTTCGATCATCGGGTCGCCTGCGACCTGGTTGGAGAAGCGGGTGCAGCGGGCGCAGAGCACGCAGCGTTCGCGGTCCAGCAGGACCTGGGTCGAGATCGGGATCGGCTTCTCGTAGGTGCGCTTGACGCCCTCGAAGCGGGACTCGGCCTGCCCGTGGGACATGGCCTGGTTCTGCAGGGGGCACTCGCCGCCCTTGTCGCAGACCGGGCAGTCCAGCGGGTGGTTGACGAGCAGCAGCTCCATCACGCCGTGCTGGGCCTTCTCGGCGACGGGGCTGGTCAGCTGCGACTTCACCACCATGCCGTCGGTGCAGGTGATGGTGCAGGAGGCCATCGGCTTGCGCTGGCCCTCGACCTCGACGATGCACTGGCGGCAGGCGCCCGCGGGGTCGAGGAGGGGGTGGTCGCAGAAGCGCGGGATCTCGATGCCGAGCTGCTCGGCGGCGCGGATGACCAGGGTCCCCTTGGGGACGGAGATCTCGATGCCGTCGATGGTCAGCGTGACCAGGTCCGCGGGCGGTACCGGTGCGCCGCCGCTGGGGGTGGACGCGATGACGGTCATGCGGTCACCTCCTTGTGGTTGTCCGCCCAGGCGGTCGACTTGGCCGGGTCGAAGGGGCAGCCCCGGCCGGTGATGTGCTGCTCGTACTCCTCGCGGAAGTACTTGAGCGAGGAGAAGATCGGCGAGGCGGCGCCGTCGCCGAGGGCGCAGAACGACTTGCCGTTGATGTTGTCGGCGATGTCGTTGAGCTTGTCGAGGTCGGACAGCTTGCCCTTGCCGGCCTCGATGTCGCGGAGCAACTGGACGAGCCAGTACGTGCCTTCGCGGCAGGGCGTGCACTTGCCGCAGGACTCGTGGGCGTAGAACTCGGTCCAGCGGGTGACGGCCCGGACGACGCAGGTGGTCTCGTCGAAGCACTGGAGCGCCTTGGTGCCGAGCATCGATCCGGCGGCGCCGACGCCCTCGTAGTCGAGGGGCACGTCGAGGTGCTCGTCGGTGAACATGGGGGTGGAGGAGCCGCCGGGGGTCCAGAACTTGAGGCGGTGGCCGGGGCGCATGCCGCCGCTCATGTCGAGGAGCTGGCGCAGGGTGATGCCGAGCGGGGCCTCGTACTGGCCGGGCGAGGAGACGTGCCCGGAGAGCGAGTACAGCGTGAAGCCCGGGGACTTCTCGCTGCCCATCGAGGTGAACCACTCCTTGCCCCGGTTGAGGATCGCGGGAACGGACGCGATGGACTCGACGTTGTTCACCACAGTGGGGCAGGCGTACAGACCGGCGACCGCGGGGAAGGGCGGGCGCAGCCGGGGCTGGCCGCGGCGCCCTTCGAGCGAGTCGAGGAGGGCGGTCTCCTCGCCGCAGATGTACGCGCCGGCGCCGGCGTGCACGGTGAGTTCGAGGTCGAGGCCGCTGCCGAGGATGTCCCGGCCGAGGTAGCCGGCGGCGTAGGCCTCGCGGACGGCCTCGTGGAGGCGGCGGAGCACGGGGACGACCTCGCCGCGCAGGTAGATGAACGCGTGCTCGGAGCGGATCGCGTAGCAGGCGATGATCATTCCCTCGATGAGGGAGTGCGGGTTGGCGAAGAGGAGGGGGATGTCCTTGCAGGTGCCGGGCTCGGACTCGTCGGCGTTGACGACGAGGTAGTGGGGCTTGCCGTCGCCCTGCGGGATGAACTGCCACTTCATGCCGGTGGGGAAGCCCGCGCCGCCCCGGCCGCGGAGGCCGGATTCCTTGACGTAGGCGATGAGGTCGTCGGGGCTCATCGCGAGGGCGCGCCTGAGTCCCTGGTAGCCCTCGTGTCGCTCGTAGGTCTCCAGGGTCCAGGAGTCTGGCTGGTCCCAGAAGGCCGAGAGGACCGGGGCGAGGAGCTTCTCGGGGCTGCTGTTGTTGATCTCGGCGGCCAAGGTCATCACTCCCCCTCCTGACCGGAGGTCTCACCGCGCGGGTGGACGATTCGGTGGTGCGGCTGCTCGCCCTTGGCGAGACGGAGTCCGACAAGGGAGGCGGGGCCCGCGCCGCCGGTGGCCTCGACGGCGCCGGGGCGCTCGTCGGGGAAGCCGGCGAGGATGCGGGCGGTCTCCTTGAAGGTGCAGAGCGGGGCGCCGCGGGTGGGTTCGACGGTCCGGCCGGCGCGCAGGTCGTCCACCATCTTCTTGGCGGACTCGGGGGTCTGGTTGTCGAAGAACTCCCAGTTGACCATCACCACGGGGGCGAAGTCGCAGGCGGCGTTGCACTCGATGTGCTCAAGGGTGATCTTGCCGTCTTCGGTCGTCTCGTCGTTGCCGACCGCGAGGTGCTGTTTGAGCTCCTCGAAGATGGCGTCGCCGCCCATGACCGCGCAGAGCGTGTTGGTGCAGACGCCGACCTGGTAGTCGCCGGAGGGCTTGCGCCGGTACATCGTGTAGAAGGTGGCGACGGCGGTGACCTCGGCGGTGGTGAGGCCGAGGGTCTCGGCGCAGAACGCCATGCCGGTACGGGTCACATGGCCCTCCTCCGACTGCACGAGGTGCAGCATCGGCAGGAGCGCGGAGCGGGAGTCCGGGTAGCGGTCGATGATCGCCCGCGCGTCGGCGGTGAGGCGGGCGTGGACGTCGGCCGGGTAGGCGGGTGCGGGAAGTCGGGGCATCCCGAGGCTTACGTTCTCCGTCATCGGTCGACGCCTCCCATGACCGGGTCGATGGAGGCTACGGCGACGATGACATCGGCGACCTGGCCGCCCTCGCACATCGCCGCCATGGCCTGGAGGTTGGTGAAGGACGGATCACGGAAGTGGACCCGGAAGGGGCGGGTGCCGCCGTCGGAGACGACGTGCACGCCGAGTTCGCCCTTGGGCGACTCGACGGCCGCGTAGGCCTGCCCGGCGGGGACCCGGAAGCCCTCGGTGACCAGCTTGAAGTGGTGGATCAGGGCCTCCATGGAGGTGCCCATGATCTTCTTGATGTGGTCGGTGGAGTTGCCGAGTCCGTCGGCGCCGAGGGCGAGCTGCGCGGGCCAGGCGATCTTCTTGTCGCCGACCATGACGTCGCCCGGCTCCAGGCGGTCGAGGCACTGCTCGACGATCCGGAGGGACTGGCGCATCTCCTCCAGGCGGACGAGGAAGCGTCCGTAGGAGTCGCAGCTGTCGGCGGTCGGGACCTCGAAGTCGTAGTTCTCGTAGCCGCAGTACGGGTCGGTCTTGCGCAGGTCGTGCGGGAGGCCCGCCGAGCGCAGGATCGGTCCGGTGGCGCCGAGCGCCATGCAGCCGGTGAGGTCGAGGTAGCCGACGTCCTGCATGCGGGCCTTGAAGATGGGGTTGCCGGTGGCGAGCTTGTCGTACTCCGGCAGGTTCTTCCTCATGGTCTTCACGAACTCGCGGACGGCGTCGACGGCGCCGGGCGGGAGGTCCTGGGCGAGGCCGCCGGGGCGGATGAACGCGTGGTTCATGCGCAGGCCGGTGATCAGCTCGTACAGGTCCAGGATCATCTCGCGGTCCCGGAAGCCGTAGATCATGATCGTGGTGGCGCCCAGCTCCATGCCGCCGGTGGCGATGCACACCAGGTGGGAGGAGAGCCGGTTCAGCTCCATCAGCAGGACGCGGATGATGCTGGCGCGGTCCGGGATCTGGTCGGTGATGCCGAGCAGCTTCTCCACGCCGAGGCAGTACGCCGTCTCGTTGTAGAACGAGGTGAGGTAGTCCATGCGCGTGACGAAGGTGGTGCCCTGCGTCCAGGTCCGGTACTCGAGGTTCTTCTCGATGCCGGTGTGGAGGTAGCCGATGCCGCAGCGGGCCTCGGTGACGGTCTCGCCGTCGATCTCCAGGATGAGCCGGAGCACGCCGTGGGTGGACGGGTGCTGGGGGCCCATGTTGACGATGATGCGCTCGTCGTCGGCCTTGGCGGCGGACTGGACGACCTCTTCCCAGTCGCCGCCGGTCACCGTGTAGACGGCGCCTTCTGTCGTCTCTCGGGGAGACGCGTGGGACGTGGACATCAGCTGTACGACCTCCGCTGGTCCGGAGCCGGGATCTGGGCGCCCTTGTACTCGACGGCGATGCCGCCGAGGGGGTAGTCCTTGCGCTGCGGGTGGCCCTGCCAGTCGTCCGGCATCATGATCCGGGTGAGGGCGGGGTGGCCGTCGAAGACGATGCCGAAGAAGTCGTACGTCTCGCGCTCGTGCCAGTCGTTCGTCGGGTAGACGGCGACCAGGGACGGGATGTGCGGGTCGGCGTCGGGCGCCGAGACCTCCAGGCGCAGCAGCCGGCCGTGGGTGAGCGAACGCAGGTGGTAGACGGCGTGCAGCTCGCGGCCCTTGTCGTCCGGGTAGTGGACGCCGGAGACGCCGGTGCAGAGCTCGAAGCGGAGCGCCGGGTCGTCGCGGAGGGTACGGGCGACGCGGACGAGGTGCTCGCGCTCGATGTGGAAGGTGAGCTCGCCGCGGTCGACGACGGTCCTCTCGATGGCG
The DNA here is from genome assembly GCF_036634195.1 of Streptomyces sp. P9-A4. Classification (NCBI taxonomy): domain Bacteria; kingdom Bacillati; phylum Actinomycetota; class Actinomycetes; order Kitasatosporales; family Streptomycetaceae; genus Streptomyces; species Streptomyces sp. P9-A4. Next base: position 4,425,679 of record NZ_JAZIFY010000001.1, on the reverse strand, counting down.
TTGTCCGGGAGGAGTCCCTGCTCCTCCAGGGCGCCTTCGAGTTCGTCGGCGACCTCGTCGAACCAGCCGCCGTAGGGGCGGGAGGCCGGTCCGGGGAGCCGGATCGAGCGGACGAGGCCGCCGTAGCCGGAGGTGTCGCCGCCGTTGTTGGCGCCGAACATGCCGCGCTGGACGCGGACCTCCTCGCCGTGTTCCCCGCGCTGCCCCGGCAGGTTCTGCGTGCTGAGGTCCTTCTCGGGGTTGGGTGTCTCGTCGCTCACCGGAGAAGTCCCTTCAGTTCGATGGTCGGCAGCGCCTTGAGCGCCGCCTCCTCCGCCTCCCGGGCCGCCTCTTCGGCGTTCACGCCGAGCTTGGAGGTCTGGATCTTCTGGTGGAGCTTGAGGATCGCGTCGAGCAGCATCTCCGGGCGCGGCGGGCAGCCGGGCAGGTAGATGTCGACCGGCACGATGTGGTCGACGCCCTGGACGATCGCGTAGTTGTTGAACATGCCGCCCGAGGAGGCGCAGACGCCCATGGAGATGACCCACTTGGGGTTGGGCATCTGGTCGTAGACCTGCCTCAGGACGGGCGCCATCTTCTGGCTGACCCGGCCGGCGACGATCATCAGGTCGGCCTGGCGCGGCGAGCCGCGGAAGACCTCCATGCCGAAGCGGGCCAGGTCGTACCGGCCGGCTCCGGTGGTCATCATCTCGATGGCGCAGCAGGCGAGGCCGAAGGTCGCGGGGAACACGGACGCCTTGCGCACCCAGCCCGCGGCCTGTTCGACCGTCGTCAGCAGAAAGCCGCTCGGGAGTTTCTCTTCGAGTCCCATAGGTGCCCCTCAGCCCCTCAGTCCCATTCCAGGCCGCCGCGACGCCACACGTAGGCGTAGGCGACGAAGACGGTGAGCACGAAGAGCAGCATCTCCACGAGCCCGAAAAGCCCCAGGGCGTCGAAGGTGACGGCCCAGGGGTAGAGGAAGACGATCTCGATGTCGAAGACGATGAAGAGCATCGCCGTCAGGTAGTACTTGATCGGGAAGCGACCGCCTCCGGCGGGAGTGGGCGTCGGCTCGATGCCGCACTCGTACGCCTCAAGTTTTGCCCTGTTGTACCGCTTTGGCCCGATAAGCGTGGCCATGACCACGGAGAAGATCGCAAACCCCGCACCCAGGGCACCGAGCACGAGGACGGGCGCGTACGCATTCACGCTCCTCGCTCCTTCCAGTCGTCCTTGACCGTTGGACCGCACGGCCGGAGTGAAAGATCGCCCCCATGTGAGGCAGTTCACAAGCCCGGCTGCCCCGCATCTTATGCCCGCCCCTCTGTGATCTGCGACACGGGGTACAGCAACGACTTTGTGATCTCCACCACCTGACGAAGGATCATGAAGTCGGATGAGCGGTGATCTTGTTGCGCGAAGCGCCCAGGTGATCACCAGATGTGACATCCGGACCGGAAATCGCTGATCGGAGGGGGTGTCGCTCTATCAAGTGATGGCCACTACAAGCAAATTGGTGATGGACGCGTACGGGTGATAGAGGAACCGTCCGTCGCCCGGTCGGGGGGTCCGGCGTACGGGGGTGGACGCGTGCGCGCTTTCACGAGCGTTCGTGAGACGGGGGTGTGACCTGCACCACACCGCGAAGGTCACGAAAAAAGCGGGGCTTGGCCATCGGCGTCAAGAGGTGGTAAGCGTCGGGCAATTCGGACGTTTCAATGAAAACCCGTGATCAAGGCCCGGATGGGTCGCGCCCGATTTGCCCGTTACGGCGTCAATAAGGGCGCCACGGAAGCGGATTCGCGGGTTCCAAACGTAACTGTGGCGCAACCCACGTTTCTTGAAGGGAACCCTGAAGCCCTGATAGCGGTTGTTCCCATGTCCCACACCGCTCACATACCCAGCCACCGGAAGCCCCGCCGCAGCGCCTCGAAGCTCGCGCTGCGAGCCGGAGTTGCCGGTGGCGTCCTCGGCACCATCGCGGTGGCCGGTGCTGCCGGGCCGGCCTCGGCCGAGCCGGTGACCGAGACCATCGAAATGCCCACCCTCGGCTCGCTCGACGCCGGCACGGGCCTCGCCAGTGCCGTCGCCGCCTCCGCCGAGGCCTCCCAGCAGGAGGCTCTCGACCAGAGCCTCGCCACGCAGGAGAACACGGCCCTCCTCAAGGCCTCCCAGGAGGCCAAGAAGGCCAAGGCCGAGGCCGACCGCAAGGCCGCCGCCGAGAAGGCCGAGAAGGCCCGCCTCAAGGCCGAGCAGGAGCGCCGGGAGGCCGCGGAGCGCGCCTCCCGCGACAACGCGCGCACCCAGCTCTCCACCACGTCCACGGGCTCGTCGAACGACAGCGGCTCGTCCTCGGACAGCGGCTCCTCGGCCGGCGGCAGCGAGAGCACCACGCAGGCGCCCTCCGGCTCCGCCGCCGCGATCGTGGCCTTCGCCCGTGCCCAGATCGGCGACTCGTACGTCATGGGCGGCACCGGCCCCAACTCCTGGGACTGCTCCGGCCTCGTCCAGGCCGCCTACCGCGAGGCCGGCATCGACCTGCCCCGCATCTCCGGCGACCAGTCGAGCAGGGGCACCTCGGTCTCCCTGAGCAACCTCCAGCCGGGCGACATCCTCTACTGGGGCAGCCGCAGCGGTTCGTACCACGTGGCCATCTACGTGGGTGGCGGCAAGTACGTCGGCGCGCAGAACCCCTCGACGGGCGTCGTCGAGCGCTCCCTGGACTGGGACACCCCCTCGGGCGCCGTCCGCATCCTCTGATCCACCCCTCTTCACGCCGAAGGGCCGTCACTCCTCGGGGGAGCGACGGCCCTTCGGCGCGTCAGCGGCGGCTTCTACGGAGCCCTTGTCAGCGGCGCAGCGCCTCGGCCGGTTCGATCCGTGAGGCCCGCCAGGCCGGGTAGAGCCCGGCGACGACTCCCGTGACCAGGCCGACGGCCGGGGCCGCGATCACCGTCCCGGTGTGCATGACCGGGGTCCAGTCGCGCACCAGCGCCACCGCGATGACCGTGGACACCCCGAGCGCCGTGCCGACGAGGCCGCCCATCGCCCCCAAAGCGCCTGATTCCGTGAGGAACTGGACCGTGATGTGCCGTCCTCTGGCGCCGAGGGCCCGCCGCAGGCCGATCTCCCCGGTCCGTTCGAGGACCGCGACGAGCGTGGTGTTGGCGATCCCGACCGCGCCGATCACCAGACAGATCGCCGCGAGCAGCAGGAAGAGCTGGTCCAGGTCGTCGGTCACGCCCGCCCGCAGGGCCTTGGGGTCCGGCGGAGGGATCGCCTTCAGGTACTCCGGGTGGTCCGGGCGCAGTGCGACCGGCGCCTCCCGCGCGATCTGGCCGGCCGCGCCGGTCGCGGTCGTGATGAGCATCTTCGCGTCGCCCTGCTGCGGCGGCCCCCACAGCTTCTCGGCGGTCGTCCTCGGCACGGTCACCGACATCAGGACGTCGGCCCTGCGCCGCACGTCGTCGATGATCCCGGCGACCGTGAACGGCTCGTCGCCGATGAACACCGCGGGCCGGGTCTCCAGGGTGGTGATGCCGAGCCGGGTCGCGACCGATCTGCCGAGCACCGCGACCGGCTGCCCGGACCGGGAGGTGAACTCGTCGTACAGCCGGCCCTGGGCGAGCGTCGGCGCCGCCGCGCGCAGCGCTCCGGGGGACGCCGCGACGACCTCGATCCGCTCGCTGCCCTGACCGTCGCCGACCGGTGCGGAGCGGACGGCCGTGCCGGGTTCCAGGCGGACGGTCCAGTAGACACCGGCGTCCTCGACGCCGCCGAGCCGTTCGATGCGGGCGTCCGCGTCGGCCGGGAAGGCGGGATCGGCGAACTCGTTCTGCTCGCGGGCCACGTCCTCGACGGTCACCTCGGTGGCCGTCAGCAGGTTGAACCGCGCGTCGATCTGCGAGGAGGTGGTGGCGGTCAGCCCGAGGATCGCCACGAAGGTGCCGACGCCGAGTACGGTGCCGAGCGCGGTGAGCACCGAGCGGCCGGGGCGCTGGAGCATGCCGGCGACGGCCTCGGCGAGGACGTCGCGGGCGGCCAGCCGGGAGGGTTCGACCACCCGGTTCCGCTTGCGGGGCCGTTCGCCCCGGGGGGATCGCCTCACCGTGTCGCCTCCGTCACGGGTTCGCTCAGCACCCCGTCGCGGATGGTCACCGTGCGCTGGCCGCGTTCGGCCACCTCCGCGTCGTGGGTGATCACGAGGATGGTCATGCCGGACGCGTGCAGTTCGCCGAGGAGGTCGAGAACCGATCCCGCGTTGTCGGAGTCGAGGTTGCCGGTCGGCTCGTCGCAGAGCAGCAGCGAGGGGCGGCCGGCCAGGGCGCGGGCGATGGCCACCCGCTGGCGTTCGCCGCCCGACAGCCGGCCGGGCAGCGCGTCGGCCCGGTGGCCGAGGCCCACCCGTTCGAGGGCGGTACGGGCACGGGCCCGGCGCTCGGCCCGGGGCACCGCCGAGTAGACCATCGAGAGCATGACGTTCTCGGTGGCGCTGCGGTGCGGGAGCAGGTGGAAGGACTGGAAGACGAAGCCGATCCGCCGCCCGCGCAGGGCCGTACGGTCCCCGTCGCGCAGCTCGGCCGTGTCGATGCCGTCCAGGAGGTAGGTGCCGCCGGTGGGGGCGTCGAGCAGTCCGGCGACGTTCAGGAAGGTCGACTTGCCCGATCCGGACGGTCCGACGACCGTGATGAACTCCCCTTTCCGTACGGTGAGTTCGCACGGTCTCAGGGCGGCGACGGGCGGTGGGCCCGGGTAGGTCAGGCTCACCGCGCGGAACTCGATGACCGGGACGTCCTGATCGCTCACGGCGACCCCTGGGACTTCCCCGACGCCACGCCCGGGTTCACCCCGGTGACCACCTCGTCGCCCTCCTTGAGCGCCCCGGAGGTGACGGGGACGACCTCGACGAATCCGTCGCCGGTCGTGCCGGTCCGCACCTCGACGCGCACCTGTCGGCCGGTGCCGTCGACCGTGGTGACGACCGTCCGGCCGTCCACGCCCGCGGAGACGGCCGTGACCGGGACGACCAGGGCCTTGCCGTCGGTGGAGGCGGCCTCGATGGTGAGGCGCACCTCCTGGTCGGCGAGCCCGGAGGGGAGTTCGCGGGTGGGTTCGACGGTGAAGAGGTAGCCGACGGAGCCGTTGCCCTGGGCGCCGTCCCCTCCCCCGCCGTTGGTGTCGTTCCCGCCGGAGCCGGAGCCGGAGCCCTGCGAGCCCGAACCCGGCTGCTGGTCCTGCTCCCTGCTGGGGGTGCCGGCCACCGAGACCACCCGGCCCGTCGTCTCCTGCCCGGTCGTCTCGGCGAGGATCCGCACCTTCTGTCCGGCGCGGACCAGGCCCTTCTGGTGGTCCTGGAGATAGCCCTGGGCCATCAGCCTGCCGGAGGAGAGGGTCATCGCCGTGCCGGAGACCTGCGCCCCCGGCCGTGCGGTGACGGTGGCGACCCGCGCCGGGAAGGCCCGTACGAAGACGACCTCGGCCGCCGGGACCATCGGACCGGCGGCGGCCTCGGCCTTCTCCAGTGTCAGGCGGGCGGCGTCCAGGTCCTCGGCGGCCCGGTCGCGCGCCTTCTTGAGCTGCTTCCTCTGTGCGTCGTCGGTGTTGGCCGCGAGCGCGTCGCGGGCGTCGACGGCGGCCCGTTCGGCGCCGGTGACGGCGGCCTTGGCGCCGTCCACGGCCGCGCCGTCGTCGTCGACGGCGGGCCGGGGGTCGTAGCCGACGGAGGCGTAGAACTCCTCGACCGCGTCCTTGGTGCCGGGGCCGAAGGTGCCCTTGGCGTCGCCGCCGCGGCCGTGGCCGAGGGCGGCGAGCGCGGTCTGCAGCTGCTTCACGTCGTCGCCGGTGGCGCCGGGCTTGAGGTCCCGGTACACGGGCAGGGCGCCGGGCAGTACGAAGACGGGCCGGCCGGAGATCTCCAGGAGCACCTTGCCCGAGCGCACCGCGTCCCCGCTCTTGACGGAGACCTTGGTGATCACGGGGGCGGCGCCGCCCTCGCCGCCGGCGGAGACGGGGGCGACCTGGATGGTCTGGCCGGCCACGACGGTGCCGCGCAGGACGACGGTCTCCGCGAGGACCCGGTTCTCGACCCGGGCGATCAGTACGTCCTGCGGGGGCGGTTCGGCGTCGGCGGCGACCTGGGCGGGCGACCGGATCAGCGAGGTGGCCGCCACTCCGGCGCCGGTCAGGGCGACCGCGCCCGCGACGAGGGCGGCGACCCAGAAGCGACGCCGGGACATCCGGGCGCCCCCGGCGTCGCCGCCGGGGGTCCGGGAGTCCTTCGCGCTCACGGTGTCGCCGCCGGAGGTGGGGTGGTCCGCCGCGGTCACGGCGTCGCCGGCCGGGGTGTCGTCAGCCACCGACGACCGTCCCGCCGTTGCCGCCTCCTGCCGTGGGCGCGCACGCCTTCAGCGCCGCGATCACCTTGGCGTCGCTCTTCATCCGGTCGGCGAGGGTGCCGGTCAGCGGTACGGCGCCGGTGGCCGGGTCGGGGTCCGGGTAGTCGGTGACGCCCTTCTCCCGCATGCAGGCGGACATCTTCTCGGCCACCGCGAGCCGGGCCGGGTCGACCCGCGGCCTGTTGGGCACCTTCGGGGCGCACGCCTTCTCCGCCGCGGTGATCTGCTCGGCGGTGTTGGCGTCCTTGTCGACGCGCTTCTGCCCGCCCTCGCGGTCCTGGAGCTTGAGCCCCTGGGCGCCCAGGCAGTCGTAGTACGCGCCCCAGACGCCGGCGCCCTGCGAGGCCCCGGCGGAAGGCCCGCCGGACGAGGGGGCGGAGGAGGGGGCGGACGTAGGGGCGGAGGTGGTGCCGGTGCTCGGACCGGACGGGGTCGCGCTGTCCCCGTCGCTGGAGCACCCCCCGAGCCCGAGGGCGAGGATCAGCACGGGAACGGCCATGAGGCGTCTCATCAGAACGGTCCTTCCGACGGGGAGTCCCCGTCACGGGCGTCTCTAGGGAACGCGCGTGAGGAGGCCGACGCGGCGTTGCGCTACGCCACGTACAAGGCCTCCGCGCGGTGGGTCTCCGGCGCCCGGCGGGCGCCTCGACAAGGCCGAGGATAGCCCGGCGGCGCCGCACCGGTAACTGTCTCAACGGACAGTGGACGCGGTTGAGTTGGCGATGTTCGTATGGACACCGGCCCGCTCCGGGCCGCAGCAGTCCCTCAAGCAACAGCTATGTGAAAGGCATCGACATGCAGCGCACTGCACTCCGTCGCGTGGCCGCCACGGCCGTCGCGCTCGTCGCCATCGGCGCCGGCGCGCTCGCCACCGCCGGCTCGGCCTCCGCCGCGACCGGCAAGAACGGCTACCTGGAGAGCGGCGAGTTCGGCCTGTTCTACAACTCGAACCAGGCCGGCGCCGTCTTCGATCTCTACATCGCGGACGACAACTTCTCGGACGACTGGTTCCCGGGCCCCGGCAACGGCGCCGGCCAGTCGGTGAACGACAACACCGCGTCGTACTACAACGCCGACTCCCTGACGTGGTGGGTCTACACCGACGCGTACGCGGGTGGCGTCGAGGGCAGCCTGCCCCCCGGCTACGTCGGCAACGCCTCCACGACGTTCAAGAACCAGATCTCCTCCGCGTACCACTACAAGGCCCGTTGATCCTCGGGGTCCGCACCACCAGCTGAACCGCCGGCGTAGTTCTCCGACCCGGCACGCACCACCAAGGCAGCCGTTGCTCCGCCCGAATGAGGCGGGCAGAGCAACGGCTGCTCCCATGGTAGACACGCACCCGCCCCTGGAGCAGCCCCATGCGTCCACTCGCCGCTCGCGCGACCGTCCTCCTGCTGAGCGCCGCGCTCCTCACCGCCTGTTCCTCCGAGTCCGGTGGTGGTGGCGGCGGTTCCGCGAAGGAGCCGGAGATCGGGACGGTCCCCCGGCTGCTCTCGACGACCGGACTCTCCTTCCCGCTCGACGGCTACGCGACCACCGACGAGCAGCGCCGCACACTGGAGCGGGCCCAGGCCCGGGTGACCAGCGACTGCATGACCCGCTTCGGGTTCTCGTACGAGCTGCCCCTGCCCCCCTCCCCCGGCGGCCGGTCCGCCGACTCCCGGCGCTACGGCCTGACCGACGCCGACGTCGCCGCCCGCTACGGCTACACCCCGAACCGGGGGGCCGGGACACCCGACAAGCCGGCCGTCCAGACGCTGAGCGAGAGCGGCCGGCTCGCGCTCAACGGCCCCGAGCACAAGGGCCCCCAGCCGATGAGCCTGGAGGAGTCCGCGACCGCGGACAGCGGCAAGACCCTCGCCGGGAAGAAGGTGCCCGTCGGCGGCTGTCTCCGCGAGGGCTACCTCACGGTCTACGCGCCGAAGAAGGGCACGATGGACAGCATGTTCGTCACCAACATGGTGATGGACGCCAACTCCCGCTCCCGCGAGGACTCCCGGGTCGTCGCCGCGGTGAAGGCCTGGTCCGCCTGCATGGCCGAGAAGGGCTACAAGGTGGACGAGCCCGTCAGCCCGCAGAGCGACCTGAAGCTCGACCCCAACAGCTACGGGAGCCCCCGGGCCGTCGCCGCCGCCGAACAGGACGTCGCCTGTAAGGAAAAGGCCAACCTCGTCGGGATCTGGTTCACCGTCGAGAGCGCCTACCAGAAGCGGAGCATCGAGCAGAACGCCGAGGCGCTCAACCAGGCGAAGACCGAGCTCAACGAGCGGTTGCGGCTGGCGGCCGCCGCGGCAGGCTGACCCGCGCGCCACGACACCGAGAGGGCTCCCGCGCACTTCGCGACGGGAGCCCGACGGCGTTTTCCGGCCGACGGGACGTCCCTGGGACGTCCCGTCCCGCCGCCGCGGGCAACCTTTCGTGAGGCGATCCGGTTACCGTTCCCGGGAGGAACCGAGGTCGGTTCCCTCGCACCACGTCCAACGAACGCCGTCTCTGGGGGGGACACATGCTTCGTCACTGCCCGTACTGCGGACCAGGATTAGGCGAGGGCGAGTCGCGAGCGGCCCGGATCAACCCGGTCACCACCGCCGTGCGCCATCTGGACCTGCTGACGGACCGCGAGATCGAGGTCCTGTCGGCGATGCCCGGCGGAGAGTCCAACACGGACCTCGCCGAGTACCTCGGCATCACCGAGCGCACCGTCAAGTTCCACGTCACCAACATGCGGGAGAAGCTGGGCGGCCTGTCGCGCGCCCAGCTCCATCTGCTCGCCCTGCTCACCGAGACGGTCTGGCCGTGCCGTCTCTGCCGTCACGACGGACCGGGCATCGGCGCGGAACCCCGCGCGATCGTCCCCCGGCCCTCCGTGACGCGACGGTTCGCCGCCGTCAAGAGCTGCGCCTGACAGCGGCCCGCGCCTGACGGCGATCAGGCCTTCGGGGCCACCTTCGACAGACCGTTGATGATCCGGTCCATCGCGTCGCCGCCCGTCGGGTCGGTCAGGTTGGCCAGCATCTTCAGCGTGAACTTCATCAGGAGCGGGTGCGTCAGTCCGCGCTGGGTCGCGATCTTCATGACCTTCGGGTTGCCGATGAGCTTCACGAAGGCGCGGCCCAGCGTGTAGTACCCGCCGTAGGTGTCCTTGAGGACCTGCGGGTAGTTGCGCAGGGCCAGTTCGCGCTGGGCGGGGGTCGCACGCGCGTGCGCCTGGACGATGACGTCGGCCGCGATCTGGCCGGACTCCATGGCGTACGCGATGCCCTCGCCGTTGAAGGGGTTGACCAGACCGCCCGCGTCGCCGACGAGCAGCAGGCCCCGGGTGTAGTGCGGCTGGCGGTTGAAGGCCATCGGGAGGGCGGCGCCCCGGATCGGCATCGTCATGTTGTCCGGGGTGAAGCCCCAGTCCTCCGGCATCGAGGCGCACCAGGCCTTGAGGACCTCGCGCCAGTCCAGCTCGCGGAAGGCCTTGGAGGAGTTCAGGATGCCGAGGCCGACGTTGGACGTGCCGTCGCCCATGCCGAAGACCCAGCCGTAGCCGGGCAGCAGCCGGTCCTCCGCGCCACGCCGGTCCCACAGCTCCAGCCACGATTCCAGGTAGTCGTCGTCGTGCCGGGGCGAGGTGAAGTACGTCCGGACAGCGACGCCCATCGGCCGGTCCTCGCGCCGGTGCAGGCCCATCGCGAGGGAGAGCCGGGTGGAGTTGCCGTCGGCGGCGACGACGAGCGGCGCGTGGAAGGTGACCTCGCGCTTCTCCTCGCCCAGCTTGGCGTGGACGCCGGTGATCCGGCCCGTACGGTCGTCGATGACCGGCGCGCCGACGTTGCAGCGCTCGTACAGCCGGGCGCCGGCCTTCTGCGCCTGCCGGGCCAGCTGCTCGTCGAAGTCGTCGCGCTTGCGGACCAGACCGTAGTCCGGGTACGAGGCCAGCTCGGGCCAGTCGAGTTCGAGGCGCACCCCGCCGCCGATGATCCGCAGGCCCTTGTTCCGCAGCCAGCCGGCCTCTTCGGAGATGTCGATGCCCATGGAGACGAGCTGCTTGGTGGCGCGCGGGGTGAGGCCGTCGCCGCAGACCTTCTCGCGGGGGAACGCCGTCTTCTCCAGGAGGAGGACGTCGAGTCCGGCCTTCGCCAGGTAGTAGGCCGTGGTGGAACCGGCCGGGCCCGCCCCGACGACGATCACATCAGCGCTGTGCTCGGAGAGGGACTGCTCGGTCACGGCGGATCTCCCGAAGGGGTCGAGGAAAGGGGCTGGTCGAAGTCTATTGCGGGGGTTCGCGGGGGTGGGCTCAGGCCTTGAAACCGCGGTGCAGGGCGACGACGCCGCCCGTCAGGTTGCGGTACGCCACCTTCGACCAGCCGGCCTTCCGGAGCAGGCCGGCCAGGGCGGGCTGGTCGGGCCAGGTCTGGATGGACTCGGCGAGGTAGACGTACGCGTCGGGGTTGGAGGAGACGGCGCGGGCCACCGGCGGCAGCGCGCGCATCAGGTACTCCTCGTACACGGTCCTGAACGGCTTCCAGGTGGGGTGCGAGAACTCGCAGATGACGACCCGGCCGCCCGGCTTCGTCACCCGGTACAGCTCGCGCAGCGCCGCGTCGGTGTCCTGGATGTTCCGCAGCCCGAAGGAGATGGTGACGGCGTCGAAGACGTCGTCGCGGAACGGCAGCTTCGTGCCGTCGCCCGCCGTGAACGGCATCCACGGGTGGTTGCGCTTGCCGACCCGCAGCATGCCCAGGGAGAAGTCGCACGGGACGACGTACGCGCCGGCGCGCACGAAGGGCTGCGAGGAGGTCGCCGTGCCCGCGGCCAGGTCGAGGACCTTCTGCGCGGGCCGCGCGTCGACCGCCTTCGCGACCTCCTTGCGCCAGCGCCGGTCCTGCCCGAGGGACAGGACGTCGTTGGTGACGTCGTAGTTCGCCGCCACGGCGTCGAACATCGAGGCGACTTCGTGCGGCTGCTTGTCCAGGGATGCTCGGCTCACCCGGCCATTGTGGCAGCCGCCCCCCTGGCGGGCGGGGACCGGCCCCGGCCCCCGGAAGATTTTCCCGGACCCGCTTCAACCTTTTCCCGGCGAGCGCGCTCAGGGAAGGGTGACAGTGCTGACGAAGGGAACGAGATGCCGTCACCGCTTGGCTCGGACATCGGGTTCGAGGAGTTCGCCCGGTCCGCGCAGACGCGGCTGTACCGCACCGCGTACCTGCTGTGCGGGGACGCGGAGACCGCCCGCGACCTCACACAGACCACCCTCGCCAAGCTCTTCCAGCACTGGCGGCGGGCAGGGGCGGCGGAGCATCCGCACGCCTACGCCAAGACCGTGCTCACCCGCACGTTCCTGGCCGAGCGGCGGCGCCGCCTGCGCGATCTGCTCGCCTTCACCAAGACCGGCGGGCTCGGCCCGGCGCGGACCACCGAGCAGCCGGACCTCAGGGTCACGCTGCTCGCCGCGCTCGCCGAGCTCCCGCCCAGAGCCCGCGCCATGGTCGTCCTGAGGTACTGGGAGGACCTGAGTGTGGAGACCGTCGCCTCGCTCCTGCGCTGCAGCGAGGCGACGGTCAAAAGCCAGTGCTCGCGCTCACTGGCCCGGCTCCGGGACCAGCTGGGCGACGCACACCTCTACACCGCCGATCCCCACCTCCACCACGCCATCGGAAGCTGAGGCACCCCGAGTGGACGACGCAACGATGCTCCGCCGTGCCATGGACCGCACGGCCCAGGAGCTTCCTCCCCTTCCCGACCTCGTGCCCGTCGCCGTGCGGCAGGGCCGCAGACGCCGTGCGCGGGCCCGGCTCACCGTCGCCGGAGGTGTCTTCGGCACGGTCACCGCCGCAGCGCTCGGACTGACCCTGCTGCCCGGTGCGGACCCCGGTGCCGCCCTGCCGGCGGCGCCTCCGGCGGCCTTCCCCTCGGCGTACCACACGCCGGTTCGGGTCGAGCCGACTCCGGGGCAGACACCGCCCGAGAAGGTCTCCACCGAGGAGGGCGCGCGCCGCGCCCAGTTCCAGCAGCAGGTGTCGGCGCTGCTCGACGAGCTGCTCCCGGCGTCCGTCGCGGACGTACGGCCGGTCGCGGACGAGGTGTCCGGGTACCGGATCACGGCCGGCGGGACGACCTTCCCGGTGAAGCTGTCGGTCCGGCCGGCGGAGGGCGAGCGCCTCCAGGAGTGCCGGAACGTCCCGTCGAAGCGGACGACCTGCGAGAAGGTCGCTCTGGACGGGGGCAGGACCGCCCAGGTGTACGGGATGGCCGTGAACCGGCCGGAGACCCTGGGGTCCATGGTCGTCACCCGGTACGGCAGGAGCAGCGTGCTGCTCTCCGTCGACCCCTCGGCCGGGGCGTCGGCGCCGGTGACGCCGGACCAGTTGCTGGCCGTGGTGCGCGACCCGCGCTTCACCGATCTGCTCACGTACGCGGACGCGTACCCGGTGCAGAAGAAGGGCGCGCCGGTCAGGGGCGGCTGAGCCCGGACGGGGGGGGTTACCGGCGGCGGAAGACCAGCCGGCCGCCGAGGACGGTCGCCACGCAGGTGGCGGGGCCCAGGCGGACCAGCGCCGCCCGGTCGGGGACGTCGAACACGGCGAACCGTGCCGGGCTGCCGGGCGCCAGACGGGGCAGCAGGACGAGTGGCCTCGGCGCGAGGGAGGGCGGTCCGGGCATCGTGGCGGGGCGCCGTCCGATGACGAGTCCGGCCCTGCGCACCGCGTCCTGCGCGGCCCGGGCGCGCAGTTCTCCGCCGACGGCGACCATCCCGAGCGCGAGCAGCCGCTGCACTCCGCGCCGGGCTGAGGCGCCGGCCCTCACGGGGTAGGCGTCGAGGATCTCCCGGGCCCGCTCGCCGTGGATCGGCTGGGTGCCGAACTCCTCGGCCTCGCGGGGGTCCGGGTGGTAGGTGGCTTCGAGCAGTTCGGGCCCGTACGGGTTGAGCAGGCCGGGCGTGAGGATGCCCGGCCACAGCCGCAGCCGGGCGTCCTCGTTGGCTGCGGCCAGTTCCTCGTACGGACCGACGGCGGCGATGTACGCGCCGTCGACGAGGACGGCGGTCTCGGGTGACGCCTCTGCGGCGTGGAGGGTCAGCACCTTCGGCCTCAGTTGGCGTCGAGGAGCTTCAGCTCGGGGTGGGCCGTGCCGCCCTCGATCGCGATGGACGAGAGATGCGAGACGACGCGCTCGTCGACCGGGTCGTTCGCCGGGTCGTCGTGGACGACCAGGTGTTCGTACGTGGTCGCGCGCTGCGCCGGGACGCGGCCCGCCTTGCGGATCAGGTCGATGATCTCCAGGCGGTTGGAGCGGTGCTTGGCTCCGGCGGAGGAGACGACGTTCTCCTCCAGCATGATCGAGCCCAGGTCGTCGGCGCCGTAGTGCAGGGAGAGCTGGCCGACCTCCTTGCCGGTGGTCAGCCAGGAGCCCTGGATGTGGGCGACGTTGTCGAGGAACAGCCGGGCGATGGCGATCATGCGCAGGTACTCGAAGAGGGTGGCCTGCGTCTGGCCCTTGAGGTGGTTGTTCTCGGGCTGGTACGTGTACGGGATGAAGGCCCGGAAGCCGCCCGTCCGGTCCTGCGTGTCACGGATCATGCGCAGGTGCTCGATCCGCTCGGCGTTGGTCTCGCCGGTGCCCATCAGCATGGTGGAGGTGGACTCGACGCCCAGCTTGTGGGCGATCTCCATGATCTCCAGCCAGCGCTCGCCGCTCTCCTTGAGCGGGGCGATGGCCTTGCGGGGCCGGGCGGGCAGCAGCTCGGCGCCGGCGCCCGCGAAGGAGTCGAGACCGGCGGCGTGGATCCGGGTGATGGCCTCCTCGACGGAGACCCCGCTGATCCGGGCCATGTGCTCGACCTCGGACGCGCCGAGGGAGTGGATGACCAGCTGCGGGAACGCGGCCTTGATGGCGGCGAAGTGCTGCTCGTAGTACTCGACGCCGAAGTCGGGGTGGTGGCCGCCCTGGAACATGATCTGGGTGCCGCCGAGCTCGACGGTCTCCGCGCAGCGGCGCAGGATGTCGTCGAGGTCGCGGGTCCAGCCCTTCTTGGTGTCCTTGGGGGCCGCGTAGAAGGCACAGAACTTGCACGCCGTCACACAGACGTTCGTGTAGTTGATGTTCCGCTCGATGATGTACGTCGCGATGTGCTCGGTTCCCGCGTACCGGCGGCGGCGCACCGCGTCGGCGGCGGCGCCCAGCGCGTGGAGCGGCGCCGAGCGGTAGAGGTCGAGCGCCTCCTCCGGGGTGATCCGGCCGCCCGCGGCGGCGCGGTCGAGAACGGCTGCGACATCAGTCGACGTGAGTTCGGCCTTCTCGGTCACCGGGTGTGTCCCTTTCGGAGGGGTTCTGAGGAGTCAGAACCAGCGTACGCCAGGGCAACCTTCCGGGCTCCGCGCCCCTCTCCTCCTTCGGAATCACCTGCCCTGAAGGAACCGGAGTCGCCCGATGGCACGCACGCCCTGGAGGTCCCGCCCGTCCCGGAGGCCCCGCCCGGCCGCCGCCGTCCGCTCCCTCGCCGCGGGCCTGGCGCTCGCCGTCCCGCTCTCCCTGCTCGGCGGCTGCGACGGCGGCAAGGACGAGCCGTTCATGTTCGGCGGGCCGACCTCGGGGCCGAAGGCGGCGCCGGGGCAGCCCGTGACCGTCTATCCGCGCGGCCCCCGGGCGCGGTTCGCGGTCGCCGGGAAGGTGGAGGACGGCACCCGTATCGGGGTGGCGACGCTGCGGGGCCGGAAGTCCGGTTTCACGGGCAAGGTGTGGGTGTGGGCGCCTCCGCAGTATTTCGACCCGGCGTACGCGCACAGCGGGTTCCCCGTCCTGGAGGCGCTGCCGGGCGGGCACGGATATCCGGTGAATTACTGGATGGGCACGGATCTCGGACTCCAGTCGGGCATCTCCCGGTGGTCCCGGGAGGGAAAGAGCCTTCCGTTCATCGTCGTGATGCCGGTCCTCAACCCGGACTTCGACCACTACTACGACGGCAGCGATATTCCGGGGCAGCCGAGAATGGGGACCTGGGTCGCGGAGGACGTACCGGATTTCGTCCGGGCCAATTTCCGGACGTTCGCCTCGCGGGACGGCTGGGCGTTCATGGGCTCGTCCTCGGGCGGCTTCGTCGGGCTCAAGTCGGTGCTCCAGCATCCGGACCGGTTCAAGGCCGTCATCGCCTCGGGGCCGGACACGGTTCCGGACTCGCCGCTGTGGCGGGGACACGAGGCGGCGCGGCGGGCGAACGACCCGGGGCGGCTCGCGAGCCGGCTCGTCCGGCGGCCGGACACGCCGGCGAACGACGTGTACCTGGCGTTCCAGCTCGGCTCGCGGGAGACCGGGATCGCGCCGGACGTACGGCGGTTCATCCACAGGTACACCAAGGGTCCGGTGAAGAGCCGGCTCCAGGTGATACCGGACGGCGGGCACAACGCCCGGACCTACATCCGGGGGCTGGAGGCGGGCTCGATCGAATGGATCAGCCAGTGGCTCCAGCCCCCGGTGCCGGACCGGCGCGAGTCCTAGCGGCGCTCGGGCGGGAGGAGTTCGACGGTGACGTCCGCCGGGAAGCCGGTCGTGGGGCCGGTGCGGCGGGCGAACTCGCGGACCCCGGCGAGCTGCTCGGGGCCGAAGCGGAAGTCGAGGGTACGGAAGTACCGCTCCAGGAGTTCGGCGTCGAAGGTCTCCCAGCGGGCGGCCTGCTCCGCGACCTTGGCGACCTCCTCCAGGGAGAGGTCACGCGAGGCCAGGAAGGCCTGGTGGACCTCGTGGACGGTCTCCGGCTCGCGCGCCAGGTAGTCCTTGCGGGCCGCCCAGACGGCGAAGACGAAGGGGAGGCCCGTCCACTCCTTCCACATCAGCCCCAGGTCGTGGACCTGGAGGCCGAGCCGGGGCGCGTCGTGCAGCGAGGCGCGGAGGGCGGCGTCGCCGATGAGGACGGCGGCGTCCGCCTCCTGCATCATCAGGCCGAGGTCCGGCGGGCAGGTGTAGTAGTCGGGCGCCACGCCGTACCGCTCGGCGAGGAGCAGCTGCGCGAGGCGCACGGAGGTGCGGGAGGTCGAACCGAGCGCGACGCGCGCCCCGTCCAGGTCCTCCAGCGGCAGCTGGGAGACGATCACGCAGGACATGACGGGTCCGTCGCAGCCGACGGCGATGTCGGGGAGGGCGACGAGGTCGTCGGCGTTGCGGAGGTACTCGACGAGGGTGATGGGTCCGATGTCGAGGTCCCCGCGGACGAGCCGCTCGCTGAGCTTCTCCGGGGTGTCCTTCGTGAGCTCCAGATCGAGAAGCGTTCCGGTTCTGGCCAGACCCCAGTAGAGGGGGAGGCAGTTCAGGAACTGGATGTGCCCGACGCGGGGCCGGCTGCGCTGCTGGTCGTCGGTTGCATTGTCCACATCGTGAGGCTAGACCCGTCTCGTCCCGTGGGCATCGCCGGGGCACGCGCGTCAGCACGCGGAGCGAGATCAGACCATGCGGGTGACGTGATCTTTCCCTCTACCGTCCTGAGCGTCCTGCGTGCTAGGCTCGACGCAAGTTGCAGTTTGGTTTCCCTTGCAGTACAGAGCCTGCGGAGCATGTAACCCGCAGGCTTTTGTAGTTTTCAGACTTGTTTGCAGGTTCTGGAGCAGGGCGACCCTTTGGCCCATAGGAGGGCTCATGGCTACCGGAACCGTGAAGTGGTTCAACGCTGAAAAGGGCTTCGGCTTCATCGCCCAGGACGGCGGCGGCCCGGATGTCTTCGTCCACTACTCCGCGATCAACGCGAACGGCTTCCGTTCGCTCGAGGAGAACCAGCTCGTGACCTTCGACGTCACGCAGGGCCCGAAGGGCCCGCAGGCGGAGAACGTCTCCCCGGCCTAAGGTGCCTGGGTCGGCGAACACGCACGACTAGAGCAGTACCCAAGGAGCCCCGCTCCGCGCCTTCGGGCACGAGCGGGGCTCCTGCCCTTTTCCGGGCAGGGCGGCCGGGGCGGGCCGGTCAGCAGTCGGGGATGACCGTTCCGTTGTTGTCCCGGGCCTCGTCGTTGCCCCAGCGGGACAGGTAGTACGCGGAGACGTACGCGCCGCGACCGTTCTTCCCGGCGTAGACGGTGTCCAGGTCGGTCCTCAGCCACCAGTGGTTGAAGCTGCCGGAGCCGCCTCGCACCTCCTCGCCCCAGACCTTGCAGGAGACGTAGTTCGTGCCCGCGTTCAGCACGCCCTGCGGGTCGTTCGTGTTCGCCTGGGCGTAGCCGGTGGCGTTGGCGAAGGTGTCGACCCAGTACTTTCCGCCGCCTCCGCCCGAGCAGCCGTTGTCGCTGGTCAGGGACTTGGAGCCGTAGGAGCCGGGGTAGGGGGCGAGGGAGGCGCCGTTGATCGAGATGGGCTGGCCGACGCCGTTGTAGAGCTGCTCGTAGTGGATGTGGGCGCCGGAGCTGTTGCCCGTGCTGCCGGTGGTGCCGATCTGCTGGCCCTGGGAGACCGTGGCGCCGTTGGCCACCGAGTAGGCGTTGAGATGGAAGTAGTACGTCTTCCAGCCGCCGCCGTGCTCGATCGCGATGTAGTTGCCCGCGCCGTCCGGCTGGGAGTAGCGGTAGGCGGTGCCGGACGCCGAGGCGAGGACCGGGGTGCCGGCGGTGGTGCCGCCGTCGGAGCGGATGAAGTCGAGGGCCTGGCGGACCTCGGCGGAGTGGTGGCTGTAGGTCCAGGTCTGGCCGCAGGGGTAGGGCGCCTTGAAGAGGGGCGCGGCCTGGGCGGGGGTCGTGGTGACGAGCGCGGTGAGCAGGCCCGCGACGAGCGCGAGCAGGGTGCCGAGCGGGGTGATCCGGGCACGCATGCGTCCTCCGGTACGGGGTGTGGGGCCCGGGAGTACAGGGCCGGGGAACGGGATCTCGACTGGGTCGACGCGCGTTGAACGGACCACAGCGTGCCGGAAGATCTCGTGCCGCAGTAGACGGCGAGCACCACACCCCTTCCGAGGTGTTTACGTAGTCTGGACACATGACCGACCGAGTCGTCGGAAGGAGTCCCCATGAACAGCGCCGGTCTGCTGGCCGACTCGTTCGGAAGGGTGCGGGAGGCCGTCCACGAGGCCGTCGACGGCCTCGGTGACGACGCGCTCGCCGCGCGGATCGATCCGGACGCGAACTCGATCGCCTGGCTCGTCTGGCACCTCACCCGGATCCAGGACGATCATCTCGCTGACGCGTTCGACCGGGAGCAGCTGTGGGACGCGGACGGCTGGCGGGACCGGTTCGGGCTGCCGTTCCCGAAGCGGGCCACCGGGTACGGCCAGACGCGTGCCCAGGTCGGGGCCGTACGCGCCTCCGGCGAGCTGCTGCTCGGCTATCACGACGCGGTGCACGCGCGGACCGAGGAGCTGGTGCGGTCGCTGACCAACGCCGACCTGGA
The DNA here is from genome assembly GCF_036634195.1 of Streptomyces sp. P9-A4. Lineage (NCBI taxonomy): Bacteria > Bacillati > Actinomycetota > Actinomycetes > Kitasatosporales > Streptomycetaceae > Streptomyces > Streptomyces sp. P9-A4. The sequence goes on along the minus strand of NZ_JAZIFY010000001.1, from coordinate 4,406,954 downwards.
CCGCATCGTCGACACCGCCTGGGACCCGCCCGTCACCCTGGGTGTCCGGCTGGTCTCGGTGATCGCCGACGATCTCCAGCACGCGGGGCAGGCGGCGTACGTACGGGGAGTGGTGGAGCGGCGGGGGTGACCGCGACGGTCGCCCAGACCGTCTTGCCGACACACCTCTCCCTCACCCCCCACGCCGACGCCAGCGCGGCGACGAGCAGCAGCCCGTAACCGCCCTCGTCCGGGTCCTTACGAGGTGACGGCCGGCGCTCGCCCCGCGCGTCCGACACCTCGACCCGCACATGGTCGTCGCCCCGCCACATCCGCACCTCGAAGTCCCTCCCGGGCACCCGCCCGTGGGACGCCGCGTTACTGGCGAGTTCGGCGACGACCAGCTCGACGGCCTCGCCCACGGACCCGGTCACGCCCCAGTCGTGCAGCTGGTGCACGGCGAGCAGCCGGGCCAGCCGGGCACCACGACGAGTGGCCGACAAGCGTAGGACGAACTCACCGGTTGGAGTGGAGGTTTCGGACTTCATGTTCCCGAGCCTGGCCCGCCGGCCGTACGCTGACCAGCAGCGACGCCACGACGCTGAGTAACTGTACGGGTACGCCAAGAAGGCGGTACGGATGTCGGGGAACGACGAGGAGCGGCCGGAACGGCCCTCCGAGGTGGACGGTACGGCGCACCTTTTCCGGGCGCTGGGGAAAATCATCAAGGTGCTGCGGAGGAACGCGGGCCTGAGCCAGGCGGAGCTGGCCGCCGTCACGCATTGCAGCGAGGATCTGATCTCCTCGATCGAGAGGGGCGTACGGGTCCCCCAGCCGGACTTCCTGCTCCAGGTCGACCCGGTGATCGGGGCGGGCGGGGTGCTGGCGGCTGCGGTGGAAGATGTGCGGGAGGCGGTTTCCCGGGCGCGGGTGCGGCACCCGGACTGGTTCCGGAGCTTCGCGAAGGCGGAGGCGGAGGCGGTGGCCCTGCACTATTACGAGGTGCAGGCGGTGCCGGGGCTGTTGCAGACGCCCGCTTACGCGGAGGCCGTCTTCCGTCACCGCCGTCCCCTCTATGACGAGGAGACGATCGGGAAGAGGTTGGCGGACCGGTTGGCCCGTCAGGTGATCTTCGAGAAGTGGCCCGGGCCGACGATGAGCTTCGTCGTCGAGGAGGCGGTGCTGCGACGCCCGCTGGGCGGCTGGGACGCCTTCCGGGAACAGTTGCGGCGCCTCGCCGAGGTTGCCCGGCTCAGGACTGTCCACCTCCAGATCATGCCGACCGAACGCGAGGAACATCCAGGCATGGAGGGCGCGTTCACCCTGCTCACCCCCAAGGGGCGGCGGGAAGTCGCCTACACCGAGAGCTACGGGCACGCCCGACTGATCACCGACCCGGAAGAGGTGCGCATGTACACCGAGCGCTATGGGATCATCCGGGCGCAGGCACTCACGCCCCGCGAGTCCCTGGAGTTGGTCGAGAAGATGCTGGGAGAGCTATGAGCACCACCGGTCTGGCCTGGTTCAAGAGCAGCTACAGCGGCGGCGAAGGCGGCAACTGCATCGAAGTCGCCTACGACTGGAAGAAGTCCAGCTACAGCGACGGCGAAGGCGGCAACTGCGTCGAGGTCGCCGCCCACCCCGCTGCCATCCACGTCCGTGACTCCAAGAACCCCCACGGCCCGCAGTTCGCCGTCGCCCCGGCCGCCTGGGCCGCGTTCCTGGACGGCGCGGTCGAATAATGCCCCGACAACCCCTCACGCCCTGCCCTATCGTCGCCCGCGATGAACAACCAACCTCCCCTCCCCCGCCGCGTCCGCTTCGTCGAGCTGAACGCTAAGGCCCTTCGGGCACTGTCCGAGGGCGACCTCGCCGGAGGCAGTGCCGAGGCCGGGGTCGCCCTCGACCCGCACTTCGTCGGTGACCGGGCCCGCTGGATCTTCGGCTACCGCGCCGACCAGCTCGAAAGGGACCCGTCCGCCGCGCCCTGGATCACGCGCGCGGCGGTGTCCGAGCCGGACGGGACCGTCATCGGTGACGCCGGGTTCCACGGTCCGCCGGACGAGTCGGGTGTGATCGAGATCGGCTACACCGTCGTGCCGGAGCAGCGCCGTCGGGGCTACGGCCGCGCCATGGTGCGGGCGCTGCTCGCGAGGGCCGCCGCCGAGCCCGGGGTCAGGACCGTGCGGGCCACGATCGCCTCCGACAACCTGGCCTCCCTGGCCACCCTCGCGGGCTTCGGCTTCGCCCGGGCCGGGCAGCGCGAGAACGAGAAGGGCGAGATCGCCTTCGTCTTCGAGATCCCCGCCGACCGGCTGTGAAGACGTCCGTGACCTGCGCCGCAGCCCGTTCAACCACAGTATGGAAACAAGCACTTGACGTGCGTTCAGATCGCAAACGGCCTCCGCTACTCTGAGGCCCATGCAGGGGGAAATGGAAACCAGTTCTAGTTCGGACAGTTTGGGCGGCAGCGGGGCCATACCGCTGGAACCGGGGGATCCACGACAGATCGGCGCCTTCAGGCTGCTCGGTGTCCTCGGGTCCGGAGGCATGGGCCGGGTCTATCTCGGCGCTGTTCCCGGGAAGTTCGCGGCGGTGAAGCGGGTGCTTCCCGTGCTCGCCGAGGACGCCGACTTCCTGAACCACTTCGGCCACGAACTCGACAACCTCGCCCGGCTGCCCGCCGGCGCCAACACCAAGCTGCTCGCCAGCGACCGCACGGCCAAGCCGCCGTGGTTCGCGACCGAGTTCATCCCCGGCATCACCCTCAACGAGGCGATCCGGCTGCACGGCGGCCCGCTGCCCGCCGAGGCGCTCTGGCGGCTGCTGCACCACGCCGCCGCCGGACTCGGCGTCGTCCACGGCGCGGACATGGTGCACCGCGACCTCAAGCCGTCCAACGTCATGCTCACCGGCTCGGGTCTCTCCCTCATCGACTTCGGGGTGGCCCGCGCCGCCGACCAGAGCCGTCTGACGAAGACCGGCATGGTCATCGGCACCCCCGCCTACATGGCGCCCGAGCAGGCGGTCGCGGACCGGCGGCTGACCGGCGCCGCCGATGTCTTCGCCCTCGGCAGCCTCCTCCTCTACGCGGCCAACGGCCGCCCGCCGTTCGGTGACGGCTCCGGCCCCGACCTGCTCTACCGCGTGGTGCACGCCGAGCCCGAGTTCGGGAAGCTCACGGAGACCGATCCCGAGCTGGCCGCACTCATCAAGACCTGCCTGGAGAAGGATCCGGCGGACCGGCCCACGGCCGCCGAACTCGTCGAGCGGACCGCCGAGCGGGCCGAGGGCTCGGTGTGGCCCGCCGCCGTCGGCGAGCGGATCGCCGAGCGGGCCGTGTTCGCCGCCGAGACGCCCACCGCCGAGCACCTCGCGGAGCTGGCGAAGGCCGAGCCCGCCGAGGACGTGGCCACGGCCTCCCTCACCCCGCAGGCCGGCTCCAAGGAGCCCGCCACCGCGTCGCCCGACCGGATCGGCACCCTCACCGGGACCGGCGCCCCCGGGCAGCGGGAGAACAAGCGGCGCAACCGGGTCCTCATGCTGGCCGTACCGGTGGTCGTGGCGACCGGCACGACGCTGACGGTGGCCCTCGGCCCGTACCAGATCGGCCGCCTGGGCGCGGCCGGGCCCACCACCACGCCGCCGTCCACGGTGGCCTCGCAGCCCGCGAACGTACCGCCGTCCTCCGCGCCCGGCTCACCGTCGGCGAAGACCCCGGGCGCCAAGCCCTCCTCGCAGCCGCCGGGCACCACCCCCGGCGCACCGCCCCCGGCCAACGCCGCGGGCGGCGGCGCGGCGGGTGGCGGCGCGGGCGGCACGGGCACCCTGCCGGGCGGCGGAGGCGGGGCGGGCAGTGGCTCCGGTTCCGGCAGCGGGTCCGGCTCGGGCAGCGGCTCGGGCTCCGGCAGCGGCAGCGGCAGCGGTTCGGGCGGCGGCACGACCGCGCCGTCCGGCGGCGGGACCGCACCCAAGCCCACCACCCGGCCGCCCACGACGAACCCGACGACCCAGCGGCCCGCGCCCCCGCCGTCGACCGGCGGTTCGGCGCCCTCGGGGACGTACTCCATCAAGAGCGTCTCCAACGGGGAGTGCCTGGCCGAGACCAACCCCGGATACGCGATCCTGGCCTACACCGCGCCGTGCGGTGAGCCGGCCACCAGCGGCACGATCTCCTACGCCTGGATCTACCGGGCCCAGGCGAACGGCACCTTCCGGCTGGTCAACAAGCAGTCCGGCCACTGCCTCCAGCCGGGCGGCACGCCCGGCTTCACGGCCAAGGCCTGCAACGGCTCCAGCCTCCAGTCCTGGAAGATCAACAGCAAGTCGTCCGCCGGCATGACCATCAAGAACATGAGCAGCGGCCAGTGCATGGTCGCCGGACCGCCGTTCATGATGCAGTACACCTGCGACCCGAGCAGCAGCACCCAGCTCTGGAAGAACGTCTCCCCGGTCTAGGCGGGGCGCCCGGCAGAGGTGGTGACGGGGGCGGTGGCGGTCGTGAAGACCGGGACCGTCACCGCCCCTTCCGCGCGGAAGGCGACCCGCAGTTCCATCCCGATGCGGAGATCCCCCTCCGCCACGTCGACGACCTCCGTCATCATGCGCGGCCCCTCCGCGAGGTCGACCACGGCGGCGACGTACGGGACGCGCTCGCCGAAGGGCGGGAGGTCGTTCCGGTGGACGACCGACCAGGTGTAGAGGGTGGCCCGGCCGCTCGCCCCCTCCCAGCGGACGTCCTCGCTCCAGCAGTGGGGGCAGAACTCGCGCGGGTAGTGGTGGACGCGGTCGCAGGCGGCGCACCGGCGCAGCAGCAGCCGGCCCTCGGCTGCGGCGTCCCAGTACGGGCGGGTGAAGGCGTCGATGTCCGGGAGGTTCGCCGGGGTTGCCGTCATCAGAAGAGTCCGATCGCGGAGTCGAGGGACCAGGTCTGCCAGGACATGGCGAGGAGCGCGACGAACGAGATCAGCGCCATCATCGCGTTCTGCCCCTGCTCGGCCCAGTCGTGGATCATCAGGACGAGGTAGAGGAGGTTGAGGAGGAGGCCGCCGACGAGGGCGACGGGGGTGAGGAAGCCGGTCACGAGGCCGAGCCCGAGGGCGAGTTCGGCGTAGACGACGACGTACGCCATGAGCTTGGGGCGCGGGGCGACGACGGCCTCGAAGCCCTTCTTGACCTGCGGCCACTTGTGGTTGCCCGCGACGTCGGCGGCCCAGGCGATCCCGGTGCCGCGCTCGAACCAGCCCTTCTTGTCCTTGTGGCGCCAGCTCTCCAGCCACCACAGGCCGAGGCCGATGCGGAGGACGGCGAGCCATTCGGCGCCGGTGAGCCAGACGGTCTGCATGCGCGCGTCCTCTCGACGAGCCTGATCTGACGGTACGTCAGTTCAGCGCAGGGCGGGCGGGGAGCGCAAGAGGTGGGGACGCCGGGGTGGGGTCCGGGTGCGGCCGGGGCGGGACGCGGAGCGCGGGACGCGGGCGCGCGTGACCGATTCGCAACCGAAATCCCTCTTGGTCGAGACCCACAACGTGTACACGTCATTACGCTCAGCGTTCATGGCCACCACCCCCCCTCCCTCCTCCGCCCACCCCGTCTACGTCATCGGCGGCGGCCCCGGCGGACTCGCGGTCGCCGCCTCGCTGCGCGAGCGGGGCGTCCGGGCCGTCGTCCTGGAGAAGTCCGACGCGGTCGGCGCCTCCTGGCGCACCCACTACGACCGGCTGCGGCTGCACACCACCCGGCGCCTCTCCGCCCTCCCCGGGCTGCGCATCCCCCGCTCCTTCGGGCGCTGGGTCGCCCGCGCGGACGTGGTGCGCTACCTGGAGAAGTACGCCGAGAAGCACGAGCTGGAGGTCGTGACGGGCGTCGAGGTCCTCCGCGTCGACCGGGCCGGCGGGGACTGGATCCTGCACGCGACGGGCGGACGGCGGCTCACCGCGAGCGCGGTCGTCGTGGCCACCGGCCACAACCACACCCCGATCCTGCCCGAGTGGCCCGGCCTCACCGCGTACGAGGGCGAGCTGAGCCACGCCCGGACCTACCGCAACCCGGAGCCGTACGCCGGGAAGGACGTCCTCGTCGTCGGCATCGGCAACACCGGCGCGGAGATCGCCGCCGACCTCGCCGGGGGCGGGGCGAAGCGCGTCCGGCTGGCCGTGCGGACCGTCCCGCACATCGTGCGCCGGACGACGGCCGGCTGGCCCGCCCAGCGCTCCGGCATCCTCATCCGGCGGCTTCCGGTGGCGCTGGTGGACCTTCTGGGCGGGCTGGTGGCCCGGTTCGCGTCGCCGGACCTCCGGGCGTACGGGCTGCCCCGGCCGGACACCGGCCTCGCCACCCGGCAGCGCGAAGGCGCGATCCCGGTGCAGGACGTGGGCCTGATCGCCGCCGTGCGGGCGGGCAAGGTCGAGATCGTCGCGGCCGTGGAGGACCTGGACGGCCCGGACGTGGTCCTCGCGGACGGCACCCGGATCACCCCGGAGGCCGTCATAGCGGCGACCGGCTACCGGCGCGCCCTGGAACCGCTCCTGGGCCACCTGGACGTCCTCGACGACCGGGGCAGGCCGCTGACGCACGGGGCGCGCTGCCCGCGCGAGGCGCCGGGGCTGTACTTCACGGGCTTCACGAACCCGATCAGCGGGATGTTCAGGGAGCTGGCGATCGACGCGGAGCGGATCGCCCGGCGGATCGCGCGGCGGGCCGGGCGGCCGGGGCGGTCGGGGGCCGCCTGAGGTGCGTACGACGGTGAAGGCGGTGCCCCGCACCCGGGGGAAACGGGGGCGGGGCACCGGCTGTTCCCGGGGGGAATCTCCCGGCCCGGATCCGGCTTCCCCGCGCACACCCATTCCTGACTGAGCGTCAGTTCTGTAATCTGACTAAGTGTCAGCTTCATAAGGATGATGGGTGAAGGGCGGGCGGAACATTGCTTGGATCGACTCACGGCACCTTCACGGCCGATCGCCGCGCCCGCGTGGTCGCCTGCGGAGAACCGGACCGGGCAACCGTGCACGGCGTGACCGCCGTCCCCGGCGACAGAGACGTCAGCGGGCGCCCGCTGCACGCGCCCGTACCCGACCTCGACCGGTTCTTCCGGCCCGAGTCCGTCGCCGTCGTCGGCGCCTCGGACACCGAGGGACGGCCCAACACCGGGATCACCCGGCAGCTGCTCGCCTGGGCCGAACGCGTCGGCGCCCGGCTCGTACCCGTGCACCCGACCCGTACCAGCGTCTTCGGGATCGACTGCGTACCGTCCGTCGGCGACCTCACCGAACCCGTCGACCTCGCCGTCCTCCTCGTCGCGGATCCGCTGCCCGTCATCGAGCAGCTCGCCGAGACCAAGGTGAAGTTCGCGGTCGCGTTCGCCTCCGGCTTCGCCGAGACCGGAGAGGCCGGCGCCGCCGCACAGGAACGCCTCGCCGCCGCCGTACGCCGCTCCGGCATCCGCCTCCTCGGCCCCAACACCAACCTCAACGCCTTCGAACGCTTCCGCGACGACCTCGAAGGCCCCGCCATCGCCCTCATCACCCAGTCCGGCCACCAGGGGCGGCCCGTCTTCACCCTCCAGGAGCTGGGCGTCCGCCTCTCCCACTGGGCACCCACCGGCAACGAAGCCGACCTGGAGACCGCCGACTTCCTCTCGTACTTCGCCGGACGGCCCGAGGTCGGCGCCATCGCCTGCTACGTCGAAGGGCTCAAGGACGGCCGCTCCTTCCTCCTCGCCGCCGACCAGGCGGCCCGCCAGGGCGTCCCCGTCGTCGCCGTCAAGGTCGGCCGCACCGAGACCGGAGCCCGCACCGCCGCCTCCCACACCGGCAAGCTCACCGGCGCGGACCGGGTCGTCGACGCCGCCATGCGGCAGTTCGGGGTGATCCGGGTCGACGGGCTCGACCAGCTCCAGGACACCGCGACCCTGCTCGCCCGCGCCCGCGCGCCGCTCGCCGACGGCGTGGTCGTCTACTCCATCTCCGGCGGGACGGGCGCCCACTTCGCCGACCTCGCCACGGCGGCGGGACTCGACATCCCCACCCTCCCGCAGGGCAAGCAGGACGAACTCCACCAGTGGATCCCGGAGTACCTCAACGTCTCCAACCCCGTCGACAACGGCGGCCACCCGGTGGGCGACTGGCGCGGCCGGAAGATCATCGACGCGATCCTCGCGGACCCCTCCGTCGGCGTCCTGATCTGTCCCATCACCGGCCCCTTCCCGCCCATGAGCGACAAGCTCGCCCAGGACCTCGTCGACGCCGCCGAGGCGACGGACAAACTGGTGTGCGTGGTCTGGGGCTCCCCCGTCGGTACGGAGGAGGCCTACCGCACGACCCTCCTCGGCTCCTCGCGCGTCGCCACCTTCCGTACCTTCGCCAACTGCATCGGCGCCGTGAAGGCCTATCTCGACCACCACCGCTTCACCGCCGCCTACCGCTCCCCCTTCGACGAGGCCCCCCGCACCCCCTCCCCCTCCCTCCGCAAGGCCCAGGCCCTCATGCGGCCCGGCCGGCGGCTCAGCGAGCACGCCGCGAAGCAGCTCCTGCGGGCGTACGGGATACGGGTGCCGCGCGAGCAGCTCGTCACCAGCGCGGCGGCGGCCGTCCGGGCCGCCGGACTCGTCGGCTACCCGGTCGTCATGAAGGCCTCGGGCGCACAGCTCGCCCACAAGACGGAACTGGGCCTGGTCAAGGTCGGGCTCACCTCGGCCAGTCAGGTACGGGACGCCTACCGCGAACTCACCGACATCGCCCGCTTCGAGGAGATCGACCTCGACGGCATCCTGGTCTGCCAGATGGTCGGACGCGGGGTCGAGATGGTGGTGGGCGTGACCCGCGACGAACTCTTCGGCCCGACCGTCACCGTCGGCCTCGGCGGGGTCCTCGTGGAGGTCCTCAACGACACGGCCGTACGGGTCCCGCCGTTCGGGGAACCCGAGGCCCGCTCGATGCTCGACGAACTGCGCGGCCGGGCACTGCTCGACGGCGTACGGGGAGCGCCGCCCGCCGACATCGACGCGCTCGTCGAAGTCGTCCTGCGGGTGCAGCGGATGGCCCTCGAACTCGACGGCGACCTCACCGAACTCGACATCAACCCGCTGATGGTGCTGCCGCGCGGCCAGGGCGCGGTGGCCCTGGACGCGCTGGCGGTCTGCCGATAGGAGCCCCTGCGATGTCCGACGTACTCCACACCGTCGAGAACGGCGTCTCGTGGATCACCCTCAACCGCCCCGAGGCGATGAACGCGGTCACCTGGGACCAGCGGGAACGGATCATCGCCCTGCTCGCCGAGGCCTCCGCCGACCCGGACGTGCGGGCCGTGGTGGTGACGGCGACCGGGCGCGGCTTCTGCGCGGGCGCGGACCTGCGCGGCGCGCCCGCCACTCCTGGTGAACGCGTGGTGGGGGACGTGGCCCGGATGATCCGGCAGGGCGCCCAGCGGTTCATCGCCGCCGTCATGGACTGCGAGAAGCCGGTGATCGCGGCGGTGAACGGGACGGCGGCGGGCATCGGCGCGCACCTGGCGTTCGCGTGCGACCTGGTGATCGCGGCGGAATCGGCGCGGTTCATCGAGGTGTTCGTACGGCGGGGGCTGGTCCCGGACGGCGGCGGAGCGTATCTGCTGCCCCGGCTGATCGGGCCGCAGCGGGCGAAGGAGCTGCTGTTCTTCGGGGACGCGGTGACGGCGGCGGAGGCACGGGAACTGGGCCTGGTGAACCGGGTGGTCCCGGCGGAGGAACTGCCGAAGACGGCCCGGGAGTGGGCCGAACGCCTCGCCCAGGGCCCGACGCGGGCGCTCGCCCTGACGAAACAGCTGGTGAACGCGTCCCTGGACACGGACAGGCCGACGGCCTTCGCGGCGGAGGCGACGGCGCAGGAACTGAACATGACGACGAGGGACGCGCAGGAGGGGGTGGCGAGCTTCGTGGAACGGAGGGAGGCGCGGTACGAGGGGCGGTAGGCGGTGGGGCTCGGGGTGAGGGCCGGGTAGCGGGAGCGCTTGGAGCGGGGCGGTAGCGGAGGCTGTCGTACCGGGGCCCTATCGTGTGTCGCGCATATGCCACACACTGCCGCTCCGGGGGGAACGGACATGCCCGACTCCGCGCGCTCGCGCGAAAAGTCCCGAAGATCTCGAAGATCCAGAAGATCGCTTCTTCTGGTTCCCGCCCTGCTGACGGCCCTGATCGGGCCGATGCTCCCGACGGGGACGGCACTGGCGGCGACGCCCGCGCCGCCGACGTCCGCGAGCGCGGCACCCGCGCCGGACCCGACGCCCGAACCGACGTCGCCGACGCCCGGCCCCACGACGGACCCGACGCCCACGGCGCCACCGACCGCCGAACCGACGCCGAACCCGACGGACCCCACGGCGGCCCCCTGCCCCGTGCTGCCCCTGGCGCCGTTCGGCGACCCGGGCGACGCGGTCGGCCAGGTGAAGCTGGGCCTGCTCGACACCGCCTGCTTCACGCTCACCGTGGAGAAGTCCGGTCGGCACTGGCTGGTCATCGACGGCGGTCACCCGTCGTCGATGACGCTCTCCTCCGGCGGCACGCCGGTCGCGTGCCCGGGTCTCGGCTCGGTCCCCTGCGAGCTGGCCGCCGGCACGTACACGCTCGACCTCGCCGGCGGTGACTACGCCTCCACCGAGGCGCGGATCGCCTTCGTCCCGCTGATGGCCGGCCCCGGCTGCACGGGCCCCGTCGGCACCGCCTTCGGCACGGCCCCGACGACCGGCACCTCCACCAGCGGGGCCGGCATCGTCTGCCACTCCTTCACGGCCGCGCCGGGCGAGCTGATCACCTCCACCCTCCGGAACCACGCCTCCGCCAACGTCGAGGCGTGGATCACCGACAGCACGGGCAAGCGGCTCTGCAGCGTCGGCTACGCCTGCGTGACGCCCGCCGGAGGCGGCGACTACCGCGTCCTCGCGCGCTTCGCGCCCAATTCCGGCGGCACGTACCCCGTCCCGTACACCCTGACGCTCCGGCAGGTCACCCACCCCGTGGGCTGCTCGGTCGCGGGCGTGACCGCGTACGGCCCGGTGCCCGCGCAGGACCCGGCTCCGGCCGAGTGCAAGACGTTCACCCCGGCCCGAAGCGGCCTGTACAGGGTGCAGGCCGTCACGGCGTCCGGCAGCACGGGTCCGATCGCGATCTACGGGCCGGACGGAAGGGTCTGCGAGTACGGGGGCGCCTGCCCGCTCACCGCGGGCGTGACGTACACCCTGGTCGCCGACGACGCCGTACGGATCCTCGACCTCACCTCCGCCGCGGAGGGCTGCGAGGACATGTCCCTGGGGCAGCCGTACCGGGGCGCCCTCGCCGTCGCCCACGAGGTCGACTGCCTGAACCTGCCCGTCCCGCAGGGCGCCAAGGTGGCCATCACGGGCGGGCCCGCCGACGGCGGGGTGACACCGAACATCACGGTGCTCGACGCGACCGGCACCACCCTCTGCTGGAGGGAGGAGTCCCTGTCCTCGGGCGCCTGCTCCCTCGGCGGCACCGCGCCCTACCGCGCGATCGTCGAGCGCGCGGGATCGGGCGCGGACACCGGCTCCTACGGCCTCGTCGTGCGCCGCACGGACGTGGCGAGCGACTGCCGGACCTTCCCCGCCGGTGACTTCGGCCCGAACCCGGCCGGGGCGACCGTGGGCACCGGCGACGGAGTCGTCGGCGACTGCCTGACGATCCCGGCCGACGACCACTCCGCCCGCGAGCTGATCAGGACCGCGGACGGCTCCACCGAGGGCTTCACCGTGCTCGACGAGCACGGCGAGCCCGCCTGCCAGGACGAGTGGGGCGACCGGTCGGACGACTGCGCCCTGACGCCCGGACTCTCGTACACCGTCCTCGTCCCCGGCGGCACCCGCCCGGCGGCCACCCTCGTCCGCCGGGACGTCACCGCCACCGCGCGGGGCTGCGTCGCCACCCCGGCCACGAAGGCCGGCGCACCGGCACTCCTCGGCGCCTCGGGCTCGTACTGGACCCTGGTCTGCCACCGGGTGACCACGACCGACGCGCGGGACACCCTGCACCTGAAGGCCCGCTACACCGCGACGGGCCTCGCGTACGGGGCCGGTGTGTACAGCGCGAACGGCGACACCGCGTGCGAGAGCCTGGCACCGGGCTGCGCCGTCACCGGCTCCACCGCCTACCAGGCGATCGTGGAGCTCGGTCCGGGTGACGCCACCCTGCCCGCCTACCGCTTCGACGCCGTCCGCATCGGCACCGCCACCGGGCCCGCGCCCGAGTGCGTCAGGGTGCCGGACATCACCTACGGCTTCGGCCCGCTGACCGGCACGCTGTCCGAGGAGAAGCCCACGCTCTGCGCGGTGCTCCCGACCATGACGGGGGACTGGCTCAAGCTGTCGTTCGCCCCCGCGGCGTCCCACCAGAAGTCGCCGACCCCGTGGCTGTACGACGGGGTGACCCGGCAGAACGCCTGCGACGACGTGTACGGGTACTACAACTGCGTCGTGCCCGGCAGGGACGGCTACGTCTGGGTGTCCCGGCCCACCACCCTCGTGATCGGGATGCCCTCGGTTCCCACCGAAGCGCCCGTCCAGGTGAGTGCGACCGCCTTCTGCTCCAGCCTCTGCGGCTCCGTGGAGCCGTCCGTCACGGCCGTGACCCCCGGCACCGTCGGCGCCGGGAAGATCACCATGACGGTCACCGGCACGGCGCTGCACGAGAAGGACCTCTTCGAGGTGACCAACGCGTCCGGCAGCTACCGCGCCCCGTCCACAACGGTCTCCGTCGCCGCCGACCGGCGGAGCATGACGATCGCCCTGGACCTGACGGGGGCGCCGCTCGGCTCGCTGTACCTCCGGGTGGACCAGTACAAGGACTCGGCGCACGCGTTCGGGCGGGTCACCGTCGTCGCCCCGCTCCGCTCCACCGCCGTTCCCACCGTGACCGGCACCGCCGTCATCGGCGGCAAGGTCACGGCCTCGGCCGGTTCCTGGAGTCCGGCGGCCGACGCGTACGCCTACCAGTGGCGCGTCGACGGCGTCGCCGTCGCCGGTGCCACCGCCTCCACGTACACCCTGCCCACCGCCCTCTTCGGCAAGCAGCTGTCCGTGGCCGTCACCGCCCGCAAGGCCGGGCACCCCTCCGTCACCGCCGTCAGCCCGGCCGTGGCCGTCAAGGGGCTCGCGCCCAAGCCGACCCGCGTGCCCTACCCGACCGGGTCCGCGCGCGTGGGCGGGAAGGTCTCCGCCGTGGTCGGGGCCTGGTCGCCCGCGCCCACCTCGTACGGCTACCAGTGGCGGCTGAACGGGGTCGCGGTCTCCGGCGCGACCGGGTCGAGTTACGTCCTCCCGGCATCGGCCCTCGGCAAGAAGGTCACCGTCACCGTGTACGCCCTCCGCACCGGGCACCTGACCGGCGCGTACACCTCGGCCGGCTACACCGTCGCCCACGGCCTCGCGCCGCAGGCGACCCGCGCTCCGTACGTCACCGGCACGGTCAAGGTCGGGCGCACCCTCAGCCTGAACCGGGGTACGTGGACGCCGGCTCCGACCTCGTACACCTACCAGTGGTACGCGAACGGGCGGGCCATCACCGGCGCCACGAAGACCTGGCTCACGCTCGGCAAGGCCCAGCGCGGGACGCGGATCACCGTCAAGGTGACCGCCTACCGGACCGGGCACACGGCGGGCGTCGCCTGGACCCGGTCCACGGGGGCGGTCGCCGGGTGATCCCGACCCCGTAGTGCGCGCTCATCCAGGAGCCCCCGGGGCGACGGCCGGTCCGTCGCCCCGGGGGCTTCGGCGTGCGGGGCTGCCGAGTGTTCCGCTGGGGCTCCGGCGTGCGGCGCCCCCGTGCACAAGGGCTCCCCGGGGCTTCCCATCTGACGATGCGTCAGTTTCAATGGGTGATGTGATGGGACACGCGGGGATGGCGGCCACCGCCGTCCGACACCTGAGAGCGGCCGGTTCGCCGACGGCCGTCGAACCACTGCCCCGGCCGGTACTGCGCGCGGTACGGGAGGACGAGCGACCGCCCGTCGACCCGGCCGAATTCCGCCGCGTCCTCGGCCACTTCGCGAGCGGCGTCACGATCGTGACCGCCCTCGACACGGAAGGACCGGCCGGTTTCGCCTGCCAGTCCTTCGCCTCCCTCTCCCTCGACCCGCCCCTGGTCGCCTTCATGGTCGCCCGTACGTCGACGACCTGGCCCCGGATCGCGAGCGCGGGCACCTTCTGCGTCAACATCCTCGGCGCGGACCAGGGCGGCCTGTGCCGCTCCTTCGCGGTGAGCGGCGCGGACAAGTTCGCGGGCGTCGACTGGACCCCCGCGCCGACGACGGGCTCACCCCGCCTGCCGGGGACGCCCGCCTGGATCGACTGCACGATCACCGCCGTGCACACCGGGGGCGACCACCTGATCGTGGTCGGCCGGGTGGAGTCCCTCGGCGCGACGGACGAGGACGGGGGGCCGCTGCTGTTCCACCGGGGGAAGTTCGGGCGGTTCGACGGCGCATAGGCGGCCGTTCCCTTCGAGGGGGCCGCCGCCAAATCTCGCTTGCGCGTGCCCACGCCCGCCGGGGCAGGATGACCCCATGGACACGAACACGGACACGGACACGGACAGCGTCGTCGCCGAGGTCGTCGAGCGGGAGCTCCAGCTGATGAGCCCGGTCGTACGATCGTCCCGCGCGCTGTCCGACCGGCTCCTCGACCCGGAGTTCACCGAGGTGGGCGCCTCGGGGCGCCGATGGGACCGCGAGTCGACGCTCTCGGAGCTGGCGGTCATGGACGGCGCCGCCGATGACGGCCCCCGGTACGTGCCCACCGGGATGACCGGCACCGTACTGGCGCCGGGGATCGTGCACCTGACGTTCGAGACCGTGCTCGACGGCACGCGGGCCCGGCGAAGCTCGATCTGGCGGAAGCTGGACGAGGAATCCGGGTGGCGGATGTACTACCACCAGGCCACGCCCGTACCGGAGGCCTGAGCCCGGCTCAGTCGCCGGTCACTCCCCGGCGGTCATCATGCTCCCGCCGGGGACACCGCTCCCGTCCGGGGTCGCCTGATGACCAGCGCCATCAGGGCCGCCGCCGCGCACAGCGCGCCCGAGGCGTACCAGACCACGTCGTACGTGCCGAAGACGTCCCGGGCCACCCCGCCCGCGAAGGCGACGACCGCCGCCCCGACCTGGTGGGAGGCGAGCACCCAGCCGAAGACGATCGCCGAGTCCTCGCCGTAGTGCTCACGGCACAGGGCGATCGTCGGCGGCACCGTCGCCACCCAGTCCAGGCCGTAGAAGACGATGAAGAACAGCATCGGCGGGTGCACGGACGGCGCGAGCAGCACCGGCAGGAAGAGCAGCGAGATCCCGCGGAGCGCGTAGTAGACCGCGAGCAGCCGCCGCGCCTCGAAACGGTCGGTGAACCAGCCCGAGGCGATCGTGCCGACCACGTCGAACACCCCGATCACGGCGAGCAGTCCGGCCGCCGCGGTGACCGGCATGCCGTGGTCGTGCGCGGCCGGTACGAAGTGGGTCTTGACCAGGCCGTTCGTGGACGCGCCACAGATCGCGAAAGTGCCCGCGAGGAGCCAGAAGGGGCCCGTGCGGGCCGCCTTGAACAGGACCGTGACGGCCCGGCGCGCGGCGCCCGGCACGGGGGCGGGCTTCTCCGCGTACTCCCCGCCGTACGGGGCGAGCCCCACGTCCGCCGGGTGGTCGCGCAGCAGCAGCCAGACGAACGGCACGACGGCGAGCGCCGCGAGGGAGACCGTCACGGCGGCCGGGCGCCAGCCGTGGTGCTCGACCAGCCAGGACAGCAGCGGCAGGAAGACCAGCTGCCCGGAGGCGCCGGCCGCGGTGAGGATGCCGGTCACCAGGCCCCTGCGGGCCACGAACCAGCGGTTGGTGACGGTCGCGGCGAAGGCGAGCGCCATCGAGCCGCTGCCGAGGCCGACGAGGACGCCCCAGTAGAGGACCAGCTGCCAGGCGGCCGTCATCCACACCGTGAGGACGGATCCGACGGAGATGACCGTCAGCGCGACGGCGACCACCCGGCGGATGCCGAAACGGTCCATCAGGGCGGCGGCGAAGGGGGCGGTGAGGCCGTAGAGGGCGAGGTTCACCGAGACGGCGAAGCCGATCGTGCCCCGCGACCAGTCGAACTCGGCGTTCAGGGGCTCGATCAGCAGGCCCGGCAGGGAGGCGAAGGCGGCGGCGCCGATGATCGTGACGAAGGTGACCGCCGCGACGAACCAGGCACGGTGGACGCGGGAGGTACGGGCCGGTCCGGCAGGGGTACGGGCGGGGGTCTCGGTTGTCTGGGCCATGCCACTGAGCCTCCCGCGCGCGCCCCGCCCGGACCATTGGCCCGGCTGACAGCTTTCGAACGGATCGGGACACGGGCGCGCCGAGCGACGGCCCCTGGACCGGCACCGAACCCGGACCCCCTAAGGCCGGTCGGTCTAAACCCTCGGCAGCGTCCTGATCGGCCGTACGACCAGCAGCGCCGCCACCACGAGCACCGCGATCCCCGCCCCCGTCAGCAGCACCCGCTCCGTGCCGACCGCCGCCGCGACCGGCCCCGACAGGGTGCGGCCGACGCCCATCATCAGCAGCGAGCCGGCCACGTCGTACGCGTGCATCCGGTTCAACGCCTCCTGCGGCACGTGCGTCTGGACGGCCGTCGACCACATCACCAGCCAGAAGGCGAAGGCCGCCCCGCCGATGAACTGGCCCGCGCCGAGCAGCGCCACCGGCGCGCCCAGGCCGAGCAGGGCGAGGTTGACGGGGAGGCCGAGGAGGGCGACCGCGCCGGACGCGAGCGGTCTGCGCGGGCGCAGCCGGAGGGCGAGGAGGCCGCCGACGGCGCTGCCCGCGCCGTTGACGGCCATGAGCACGCCGTACGCGGCCGAGCCGTGGTCCTCGGTGACCAGGCTCGCGGTGAGCGGCACCATGGGGCCCGCGACGGTCAGCCCGTACACCGTCCAGATGGAGATGACCCCCCAGAGCCAGTTCCGGGACCGGAACTCCCGCCAGCCGCCCGCGAGTTCGGCGCCGAGGGAGTCGCGCCGCAGGGAGTCGGACGGGATCGGGGCGATCCGCATCAGAGCGAGGCAGAGGGCGCTGACCGCGAAGGTCACGCCGTTGACGGCGAAGGCGGCGCCCGCGTTCCACACGGCGACGAGCACGCCCGCCGCCGCCGGTCCCGCCATGATCATGAGGGCTTCGGCGACCCGCAGGACGGCGTTGGCGCGCTGCACGTCGGGGGCTATGCGCGGGATGGTGGAGGCGACGCCCGGCTGGAAGAGGGCGGCGCCGATTCCGCTGAGGACGGAGAGGGTGTAGACCGCCCACAGCGGTGGGCTGCCGAGGGCGAAGGAGACGGCGAGGACGGCGGCGCCGGGGAGCCGCAGCAGGTCCGCGAGGATCATCATGCGGCGGGCGGTGAAGCGGTCCGCGAGGACGCCGCCGAAGAGGACGAAGAGGGCGAAGGCGGCGGTCCAGCCGCCGAGCGCGTACCCGACGGTGGAGCCGGAGTGACCGGCGCCGAGGAGTCCGGCGGCGAAGGCCACCGGGACCATGCCCTCGCCGAAGACGGCGACCGCGCGGGCGACGAAGAAGAGCCGGAAGTTACGGTTCCACAGTGCGGGCGGCTCGGCCGGGGCGGGAATCCGCTCGGCGGCCTCAGACTTGTACGTGTTGTCCGTCACGAAGACGAACAGCTACCAGCCAGCTGGTCTACACCACCACTGATTTTCCGATGGGAGCACCGCCCGTGCCGTCCCCGCACCGCGTTGTCGTGCTTGCCCTGCCCGGCCTCCTCCCCTTCGAACTGGGCATCCCGCACCGGATCTTCGGCCGCGCCCGCGACGCGGAGGGCAGGCTGCTGTACGAGATCGTCACCTGCGCGCCGGCCGCCGGGCCCGTACCCACCGACGCCGACTTCTCGGTGCACGTCGAGCACGGCCCGGAGGCCCTCGCCACCGCCGACACGGTCGTCGTCCCCGCCTCGTACGAACTCGGCCCGGTCTACGCCGAGGGCCGCCTCACCGGGGAACTGGCCGCCGCCCTCGCGCACATCAGGCCCGGCACCCGGCTCGTCTCCATCTGTACCGGCGGGTACGTGCTCGCCGCCGCCGGATTCCTCGACGGCCGCCCGGCCACCACGCACTGGTCCTCGGCCGAGCACTTCCAGCGGCTCTTCCCGCGCGTCCGGGTCGACGCCGACGTGCTGTTCGTCGACGACGGCGACGTGCTCACCTCGGCGGGGGTGGCCGCCGGGATCGACCTGTGCCTGCACATCGTGCGCCGCGACCACGGGACGGCGGTCGCGAACGACGTCGCCCGCCGGACGGTCGTACCGCCGCACCGGGACGGCGGCCAGGCCCAGTACATCGAGCGCCCGGTGCCGGAGACCGGCACCCACACCACGACGGCGGCGCGCGCCTGGGCGCTCGCCCACCTCCACGAGCCGATCCAGCTGCGGGACCTGGCCGAGAAGGAGGCGATGAGCGTACGGACGTTCACCCGCCGGTTCCGGGACGAGGTCGGCATCAGCCCCGGCCAGTGGCTCACCCAGCAGCGCGTCGAACGCGCCCGCTACCTCCTGGAGTCCACGGGCCTGCCGGTCGACCGGGTCGCGCGGGACGCGGGCTTCGGCACGGCGCAGTCCCTCCGGGTGCACCTGATGAGCGCGATCGGGGTGACCCCGACGTCCTACCGGCGGACCTTCCGGACGGGCGCGGAGGCGTCTTCCTGACCCTCCCCCACCGGCTCCGGTGTCTCGCGGGCGAGTCGCCGCTCCCCCACCGCCCCCACCACCGCCAGCAGCACCGTCAGCCCCACCCCGTACAGGATCGCCGTCGACGGGGCCACCACCTTGAGCAGCCCGCCCGCGAGGGCCCCGCTCGCCGCGTATCCGGCGCCGACGGCCGCGTACATCAGGGAGTAGCCGGCGGCGAGCGCGGACGGCGGCAGCAGCTGCCTGAGGGCCAGGTTCCTGGTGAGGCCCGCGGGGGCCTGGAGGAGACCGGCGGCGACCAGGGCCACCGCGATGGCGGCCGTCCACGGCAGGACGGCGACGAGCGCGACGCCCGAGGCCACCGCGAGGACGAGGACGAGCGACTGCACGGGCAGCGAGCCCGGCCAGTTCCCCCGCAGCCCGTAGACGAACGCGCCGACCGCCGAACCGATCGAGAACCCGGCGAGCAGCGGCCCCGCCCAGCCGATGCCGATCCCCCGCTGTTCGAGCAGGGCGGGCAGGATCAGCTCGGCGAGCGCCAGCAGGGTCAGTCCGGCGGCGCCGAGGACGTACACGGGCCAGGCCCGCAGCAGCGCCCGCCGCGCCGCCCCGCCGTCCTCCCCGGCCACCGGCTGCTCCCATCCCACGGGCAGCAGCCGCAGCCCGGCGACGGCGAGCGCCATCGACGCCGCCGAGAGCAGCAGCGGTACGGCGGGGTCGACGCCGAGCGCCAGCCCGGTGACGAGCGCCGGCGCGGCGGCCCAGATGCCGAAGGTGAGCACCGACTCCATGCTCATCGCCTGGGTCACGGCCCGTTCCGGGACCAGGCTGGTGAGGAGGGCCCGCAGCCCGCCGGGCACGGCGCCGGGCCCGGCGCCCGCGAACAGCGCGAGGACGGCGAGGAGCACCGGGTGCGCGCCCGGCAGGAGCCCGAGGCCCGCGAAGCCCGCGGCGCCCACCGCGAGCCCGGCGGCGAGCTGCGGCCGGGCCCGCCCGGCGTTCATCCGCATGCCGAGGACGGGCGCGGCGACGATCTCGCCGATGACGTACGCGGCGGCGAGCGCCGCCCCCAGCGAGTAGCCCCCGGGCCGCTCCCGCACCAGGAACACGAGCGCGAGCGGCGCCATGGCGACGGGCAGCCTGCTGGTGACGGTGACGCCGGACCAGAACAGTACGGAACGGGTGGCGAGCTCGCGGTAGGACATAGGACAGGACCGTAATGGCCGTACGGCCCTGTGCCCAGCGGTGTTGCGGGGAGGGCTCAGAAGGTGAGCACGCCCCGGGCGACCTTGCCCGCCTCGGCGTCCTCCACGGCCCGCGCGAAGTCCTCCACGGGGTAGGTGGAGGTGACGAGTTCGTCGAGGAGGAGGCGGCCCGAGCGGTACAGCTCGGCGTAGAGCGCGATGTCCCGCTGGGGCCGGGAGGAGCCGTACCGGCAGCCGAGGATCGACTTGTCGAGGAACATCGCGGCGGGCAGGAACGTCGCCTCCGCCTTGGGGGCGGTCATGCCGAGGAGGATCGCCTGCCCGTGCCGGTCCAGGAGGTCGACGGCGGTGCGGACGAGCCCGGTGTGGCCGACGCACTCGAAGACGTGGTCGGCGCCGGTGGGCAGGATCCCCCGTACGCCGTCGGTGGAGTCCAGGAAGTGGGTGGCGCCGAAGCGGCGGGCGACCTCCTCCTTGTCCGGGTTGGTGTCCACGGCCACGATCGTGAGGGCGCCGGCGACCCGGGCGCCCTGGAGGACGTTGAGGCCGATGCCGCCGGTGCCGATGACGACGACGGTCTCGCCCCGGCCGACCTTCGCCCGGTTCAGTACGGCTCCGACGCCGGTGAGGACACCGCAGCCCATGAGGGCGGCGGAGGTCAGCGGGATGTCCTTGGGGATCTTCACGGCCTGGACGGCCTTGACGACGGTCCGCTCGGCGAACGACGAGTTCGACGCGAACTGGTAGAGCGGCCGGCCGTCCCGCGAGAACGGCTGCCGCGGCATCCCGATGGCCTTGCGGCACATGGTGGGCCGCCCCCGGTCGCAGTCCGCGCAGGCCCCGCAGTTGGCGAGCGTGGACAGGGCGACGTGGTCTCCGGCGGCGACGTGCGTGACGCCGGGCCCGACGGCCTCGACGACCCCGGCGCCCTCGTGCCCGAGGACGACGGGCACGGGGAACGGGATGGTCCCGTCGACGACGGACAGATCGCTGTGGCAGAGCCCGGCGGCGGCCACCGCCACCAGCACCTCTCCGGGCCCGGGTTCCCGTATCTCCAGGTCGTCGACGACCTGGACCTGCTTCCCGTCGAAGACGACACCTCTCATGAGCCGTTCTCCTTAGCGGTGTTGGGGCGCTCGCCCGCCGCCGCGGCCCGCGCCATCTCCTCGAGCCGCGCCAGCATGGGCATCGGGTCGACGCCCACCGTCCCCGGCAGGAAGTCCGCGATCCGCTCGGGGGTCCACGCGCCGCCCTCCGCGTATCCGGCCCGCAGTTCGCGGGGCTGCGCCCAGACCGCGATCTTGGGTCCGGCGATCGTGTAGACCTGGCCGGTGATCTTCTCCTCGCGGGCCCGCTCGGAGAGCAGGTAGACGACCAGGGCGGCCACGTCCTCGGGCTCCCCGATCTCGGCCAGTTCCATCGGGACGTTGGCCGACATCCGGGTCCGTGCCACCGGCGCCACCGCGTTCGCCGTGACCCCGTACTTGTGGAGGCCGAGCGCCGCCGACCGTACGAGCGAGATGATCCCGCCCTTGGCGGCCGAGTAGTTGGCCTGGGCCACGGACCCCTGGTGGTTGCCGCTGGTGAAGCCGATCAGCGTGCCCGCGCCCTGGCGGCGCATGACCGCCGAGGCCGCCCGGAAGACCGTGAACGTGCCCTTGAGGTGGGTCGCGACGACCGGGTCCCACTCCTCCTCGGACATGTTGAAGAGCATCCGCTCGCGCAGGATGCCCGCCACGCAGACGACGCCGTCGATGCGCCCGTACTCGGCGAGGGCGGTGTCGACGACCCGCTGCCCGCCCGCCATCGTCGAGATGTCGTCGGCGACCGCGACGGCCGAGCCGCCCGCCGCCTCGATCTCCTTCACCACCGAGAGGGCGATCTCGGAGGTCGGTTCCCCGCCCTCGATGGACACGCCGTAGTCGTTGACGACGACCTTCGCGCCCTCCGCCGCGCACGCGAGGGCGACGGCACGGCCGATGCCCCGCCCCGCCCCCGTCACGGCGACGACCTTGCCAGTCAAGAAGTTCCCCACGTCCGGCCCCTTCCCGCACTTTCTGACGGTCCGTTAGATTTGTTCGTCGTCAGGATTCTACGGTCCGTCAGATACCGGAAAACAAGACCCCGGAGGCCCCGATGTCTCTTCCCGCCGCATTCCACGAGATCGCCAAGCGCGTCAACAACTGGGGGCGCTGGGGCCAGGACGACGAGATCGGCACCCTCAACCTCGTCACGGACGAGGTCGTACGGGAGGCCGTCGCCACCGTCCGCACCGGCCACCGCGTCCCGCTCGCCGTCGACCTGAAACAGGACGGCGTCCAGACCGGCATGATCCCCGGCCGGGTCAACCCGCTCCACACCATGGTCCAGATCAACCAGGAGCTCTTCGGCCCCGGCACGGTCGCCACCAGCGACGACGTCGTGACCCTGGGCCTCCAGGCCGCCACCCACTGGGACGCGCTGACGCACGCCTCGCACTCGGGCCGCATCTACAACGGCCGGCCCGCCGCCACCATCACCCCGCACGGCGGCGCCGAGTTCAGCGGCATCCACACCGCCCGCCACCTCGTCTCGCGCGGTGTCCTGCTGGACGTGGCCGCCGCGAAGGGGCTGGACCGGCTGCCGGGCGACCACGCCGTCACGCCGGAGGACCTGGACGAGGCCGCGGAGTTCGGCGGGGTGACCGTACGGGCCGGTGACATCGTGCTCGTACGGACCGGCCAGATCCAGCTGTACCTGGCCGGGGACCGGCACGGGTACGCGTTCCCGTCACCCGGGCTCTCGGTCCGTACGCCGGAGTGGTTCCACGCGCGGGACGTCGCGGCGGTCGCCGACGACACCCTCACGTTCGAGATCTTCCCGCCGGAGATCGAGGACCTCTGGATGCCGGTGCACGCCCTCGACCTGGTCGAGATGGGGATGCTCCAGGGCCAGAACTGGAACCTGGAAGCACTGTCCACAGCCTGTGCACAGGAGCGGCGCTACGCTTTCCTGCTCTCGGCGATGCCGGAGCCCTTCGTGGGCGCCACGGGCACACCCGTGGCGCCGGTGGCCATCCTGTAGACGGCCGCCACGAAGGGTCAGCAGCGCACCCGGCCGGGGGGCAGGGAAGCCGCCGGCGAAGGCGCGGCCGGAGCCGACCGGTCCACCTCGCACCAGATGCTCTTGCCGACGCCCTCGGGCTGCCAGCCCCACCGGTCCGCGAGGCCGTCCACGAGCTCCAGGCCGCGCCCGTTGGTGTCGTCACCCTCGGCGTGCCGGGGCTTCGGCGGGCGGTCGCTCGCATCGGCCACCTCGACCCGCACCCCGCCCCCCGCCGCGAACAGCATCCGGAGCACGGCCGGGCAGCCGGTGTGCACCACGGCATTGGTCACGAGCTCGGAGATGAGCAGCACCAGCGTGTCCGCCAGCGACTCGTCCTCCCCTATGCCCGAGCCGGCGAGCCTCGACCGGGCCCACCTCCGGGCCCGACTCACCTCGGCCGGGTCGGGCCCGACCTCCAACTGAACCTGAAGCACCTGCACCGCTCACACCATCCGAACCGGCGGACACATCGCCTCGCGCCTCACAGCCATCGACGCCCTTACGGAACGTGATTCCCTTGTGAGACAGCATGGTTGACGTACAGTCACCGCAACAAGCGCTTCGGGCATATTCCAGCGCGAAGGAGTACGCGTGGTCCATACTGTGCGACGCGCGCTGCGGGGAGTCGAACAGGGGCGCGCGGGGCGCATCCTCGGGGCGCGAGCGGCGCGCATTCCCGGGCCCGGAGTCACCTCGGGGGCGACACCGGGACGATCCGGGCCAACACGCACTCGCATCCCACGGAGCGTACCGGAGCCGGACGGCGACTCCGGGCCGTGACGGCCGCGCCGTAGGACACAACCCGGTATCGACATTCCGTGACCCGGCGAACGCGGAGGGCTACCGACGGGTCACAGTCCGGCCGCCACCGCCTCCTCCGCCCGCGCGGCGGGCAGCCGCAGCTCGGCCCGCACCCAGGCCCGCTTGAGGTGCAGATGGACGTCCGCCTCCCAGGTGAAGCCCATGCCGCCGAGCACCTGGAGGCAGTCCCTGGCGTTGCCGACGGCGGCCGTGTCGGCGAGCAGCTTGGCCCCGGCGATCTCGACGGGGTCGGCGGTGACGGAGGCGGCGCGGACGGCGGCGCGGGCGAGTTCGGTACGGACGAGCATCCCGGCGCACAGGTGCTTGACGGCCTGGAAGGCCCCGATCGGCTGCCCGAACTGCTCCCGCTCGCGGGCGTACCCGACGGCCGCCTCGGTGGCCCACCCGGCGCTCCCGACCTGCTCGGCGGCGAGGAGCAGCGCGGCAACGAGCCGGCCGTCCCCACCCGCGAGGAGCCCGCCCTCTCCGTGCCCCCGCTCCCCCGGGACCCGGTGGAGCGGTGTCAGCGGGTCCACCGACCGCATCGGCACGGCGCCGCCCGCGTCCCCGATCACCACGTCGGCCTCGTCCAGCCAGGGGACCAGCCCCTCGTCGGCCTCGGTGACGACGACGGTGCCCTCCGCCGCGCCCGGCACGGAACCGGCCGCGAGGTGCGTGGCCACCAGCGGGCCCGGCAGCAGGGCCCGGCCCGCCTCCTCGAAGACGAGCACCGCCTCCGGGAGGCCGAGCCCCACGCCCCCGTCCTCCTCGGGCAGCCGCAGGGCGAAGAACCCGGCGTCGCCGAGTTCCCGCCACAGCTCCCGGTCCAGCGCGGGGGCGTCGACGGCGGCCCGGAGCGCCTCGCGGTCGAAGCGGCCTTCGAGGAGGTCGCGTACGCCCCTGCTGAGGGCCCGCTGGTCCTCGGTGAGTCGGAAGTCCACGGGGTCACCGGCCCTTCGGCAGGCCGAGGATGCGCTCGGCGACGATGTTGCGCTGGATCTGGGAGGTACCGGCCGCGATCGTGTACGAGAGCGAGGACAGCCGGTCCAGGGTCCAGTCGCGGCCGAGGTCGAGCGCCTCGGGGCCGAGGACCGCGGCGGCGGCTTCGTACAGCTCCTGGCGGGCGTGGGAGTAGTGCAGTTTGAAGACGGAGCCGCCCGCCCCGGGGGCCCCGCCCGTCGCCTGGGCCTCGCTGACGTTGGCCTGGACGATCCGCCAGAGGGCCCGGAACTCGGCGGAGAGCCTGCCGAGCCTCCGGCGCAGGACGGGGTCGTCCCAGGTGCCGTTCTTCCGGGCGGTGCGGGCGAGTTCGCCGAGCAGACGGCGGCAGGCGACGACCTCCCCGACGAACGCGGTGCCGCGCTCGAAGGAGAGGGTGACCATGGTGACCCGCCAGCCGTCGTTCTCCTCGCCGACCCGGTTCCCGACGGGCACGCGCACCTCGTCGAGGAAGACCTCGGCGAACTCCGTCGACCCGGCGAGGGTCCGCAGCGGCCGTACGGTGATGCCGGGGGCGTCCATGGGCATCGCGAGCCAGGTGATGCCCTTGTGCTTGGAGGCCGCCCCCGGGTCCGTACGGACAAGGAGTTCGCACCAGTCGGCGACCTCGGCGTGCGAGGTCCAGATCTTCTGGCCGCTGATGACGTACTCGTCCCCGTCCCGTACCGCCCGGGTGCGGAGCGAGGCGAGGTCGGAGCCGGCGCCGGGCTCGCTGAAGCCCTGGCACCAGACCTCGTCGCCGCGCAGGACGGGCGGCAGCCAGCGGGCGCGCTGTTCGGGCGTGCCCTCGGCGGCGACGGTCGGGCCCGCGTGGAGGAGCCCGACGAAGTTGGCGCCGACGTAGGGCGCACCGGCGAGTTCGGTCTCCTCCAGGAAGATGAGCCGCTGGGTCGGGGAGGCGTCCCAGTGGACGTCGGCGTATCCGGCGTCGTACAGCCTGCGCTGCCAGCCGCAGTCGTAGGCGCGGCGGCCCGGCCAGTCGAGCGGGTCGGGCCGTTCGGGGAGGCCCGGGAGGGTGGCGGCGAGCCATTCCCGCAGCCCGGCCCGGTAGGCCTCCTCCTCGTCGGTGCAGGAGAGGTCCATCAGACGGTGCCCCGGCCTCGGTCGAAGTCGAGGTCGAGCATGCGGATGGCGTTGCCGCGCATGAGCTTGTAGACCGTCTCGTCGTCGAGGCCCTGGACGTGGTCGAGGGCGACCTCCTTGGTGTGCGGGAAGGTCGAGTCGACGTGCGGGTAGTCGGTCTCGAAGGTGGCGTTGTCCCGGCCGACGACGTCGAGCGAGGCGATGCCGTGCTTGTCGCGGAAGAAGCAGCAGAAGATCTGCCGGTAGTAGTACGTGGACGGCGGCTCGGGGATGAGGTCGCGGACGCCGCCCCAGGCGCGGTGCTCCTCCCAGACGTCGTCGGCGCGTTCGAGGGCGTACGGGATCCAGCCCATCTGCCCCTCGCTGTAGGCGAGTTTGAGCCGGGGGAACTTCACGAGGACCCCGCTGAAGAGGAAGTCCATCATCGAGGCCATGGCGTTGTTGAAGCTCAGCGAGGCCTGGACGGCGGGCG
Organism: Streptomyces sp. P9-A4; assembly: GCF_036634195.1. Classification (NCBI taxonomy): domain Bacteria; kingdom Bacillati; phylum Actinomycetota; class Actinomycetes; order Kitasatosporales; family Streptomycetaceae; genus Streptomyces; species Streptomyces sp. P9-A4. Next base: position 4,380,635 of record NZ_JAZIFY010000001.1, on the reverse strand, counting down.
GGGCGTCGGGGGAGGCGGCGGGCATCTGGCTGCTGGAGCCGATGTGCATGTTGACCACCGTCCCGGTCTCCTGGCAGACGGCGAAGAACGGGTCCCAGTAGCCGGAGTGGATCGACGGCAGTCCGAGGTGGGTGGGGATCTCGGAGAAGGTGACGGCCCTGACGCCCCGGGCGGCGTTGCGCCGGATCTCGGCCACGGCGAGGTCGATGTCCCAGAGCGGGATGATGCAGAGCGGGATCAGCCGGCCGCCGCTGCCGCCGCACCACTCCTCGACCATCCAGTCGTTGTAGGCGCGGACGCAGGCGAGGGCGACCTCCTTGTCGTGGGCCTCGGCGAAGGTCTGCCCGCAGAAGCGGGGGAAGGTGGGGAAGCAGAGGGAGGCCTCGACGTGGTTGAGGTCCATGTCCTTCAGCCGGGCGACCGGGTCCCAGCACCCGCGCCGCATCTCCTCGCGGGTGATCCCCTCCAGGGTCATCTCGTCGCGGTCGAAGCCGACGGCGGCGATGTTGCGCTTGTACGGGAACTTGAGGTCCTCGTAGATCCACCAGTCGGTGGGCGGCCCGTCGGGGTCCATCGTGATCTGGTACTTCCCGGCGACGTAGGCGAGCTCCCCGATGCCGGCGGTGAGCGGCCGGGGCCCCCGGTCCCGGTACTTCTTCGGGAGCCAGGTGTCGAAGAGGTGGGCGGGCTCGATCACGTGGTCGTCGACGCTGATGATGCGGGGCAGTTCCGTCATGACCCCTCCATGTCTCTCATGGCGTTTTCTGATGGACCGTCAGATCTGACGGGATCAGGCTAGCCCCGCACCCCTGGACCGACAAGCGCCGGGCCTCTACGCTCACCGCACCATCTGACGGAACGTCAGCCAAGAGGAGTACGGTCATGGATCAGACCGCGCACGCCCTGGGCGAGTCCGGCACGCTCTGGGAACTCGTCGAACGCCGCGCCGCCCTCACCCCCGGCCTGCCCGTCCTCCTCCAGGGCGACCGGGTGCTCACCTTCGGCGGGCTCCGGGACCGGGCCGAGCGCTGCGCCGCCGGGCTGTACGCCATGGGGGTGCGGCCGGGGACGGTCGTCGCCTGGCAGCTGCCCACCCGCATCGAGACCGCCGTGCTCTCCTTCGCGCTCGCCCGCGTCGGAGCCGTACAGACGCCCGTGATCCCCTTCTACCGGGACAAGGAGGTCGGCTTCGCGCTGCGCGAGTCCAAGGCCGAGTTCTTCGCCGTCCCCGGTGTCTGGCGCGGCTTCGACCACACCGGGATGGCCCGGCGGCTCGGCGCGCGCGGGATCTTCGAGGCCTACGACGACCTGCCCGACGGCGACCCGGCCGTGCTGCCCCCGCCGCCCTCCTCCGGGACCGACGTCCGCTGGATCTACTGGACCTCCGGCACGACCTCCGACCCCAAGGGCGTCCTGCACACCGACCGTTCCCTGCTCGCCGGCGGCTCCTGCCTCGCCCACGCGCTGCGGCTCACCGCCGAGGACGTCGGCTCGATGGCCTTCCCGTACGCGCACATCGCCGGGCCCGACTACACCGTGATGCTGCTGCTGTACGGGTTCCCGGCCGTCATGTTCGAGCAGTTCGCGCTGCCCGACGCCCTCGGCGAGTACCGGCGGCACGGGGTGACCGTGGCCGGCGGCTCCACCGCCTTCTACGCGATGTTCCTCGCCCAGCAGCGCGAGCACCCGGACGAACCCGTCATCCCCACCCTCCGGCTGCTCGCGGGCGGCGGCGCGCCCAAGCCCCCGGAGATCTACCACGCCGTACGCAAGGAGCTGGGCTGTCAGCTCACCCACGGGTACGGCATGACCGAGGTCCCCATGATCACCATGGGCGACCCCGACGACACCACCGAGAACCTCGCGACCACCGAGGGACGCCCGCCCGCCGGCATGGAGATACGGATCACCGCCACCGGAGAGGTCCGGCTGCGCGGCGAGGCCGTCTGCCGGGGCTATCTCGACCCGGCGCAGACCGCCGCCGCCTTCGACGAGGACGGCTTCCTCATCACCGGCGACGTCGGACACCTCACCCCGAGCGGCCACCTCGTCCTCACCGGCCGCATCAAGGACATCATCATCCGCAAGGGCGAGAACATCTCGGCCAAGGAGATCGAGGACCTCCTCCACGAGCACCCCGGCGTCGGCGACGCCGCCGTCATCGGCCTCCCGGACACCGAACGCGGGGAACGCGTCTGCGCCGTCGTCGAACAGCCGCCCGGCGCCGCCCCGCTGACCCTCCCGGCGGTCACCGCCTTCCTGCGGGAGGCCGGCCTGTCCGTCCACAAGCTGCCGGAACAGCTGGAGGTGGTGGACGCGCTCCCCCGCAACGAGACGCTGCGGAAGGTCCTCAAGTACCGGCTGAGGGAGCAGTACGGCCCGAGGCCGTGAGCGCCGCCGGGGGCGGGGGCGGCGGTGGTCAGTTCGCGGTCGCGCCCGCCGAGGCGCCCGCCCCGGCGACCGCCGCCGGCACGTCCTCGTACACCTCGAAGAGGCGGCGGACGCCGAGCGCGGCCAGCACCCGGCCGACATGGCCCTCCCGGTCCTCCGGGAGGATCAGCCGCAGCCGGCCGCCGCAGGAGCGGAGCAGCCGGCGGGCCGCGATCAGGACGCCGACCCCGCTGGAATCGCAGAACCGCACGGCGGACAGGTCGATCACCAGGTCGTGGCGGCCACCCGCCACGGCGTCGTGGACCCTCCTGCGTATCCGCGGGGAGGTGATCAGGTCCATCTCTCCGCGCACCTGGAACACCGTCCAGGAGTCGTACTCGTCCTCGTCGACCTCGATCGTCGTCACGCCCGCCGCCTGCCCCGCCGGGAACGGACGAAACCCCCGGACCGGTGGATGACGCTTTCCTTACCATCAGGGCCCGCGTCAAGAGCGCACTTGCGGCAAACAGGCGTGCGTTCACGGCGCGGCCCACTACGTTGGAGGAGAACCGGGAAGCCGACGGGGATGCGCGGGAGGGGCGGAGGACCGGATGGCGATGGACACACCACCGCGCTGGGACCGCAGGATGCAGCAGCGGCTGGCGCGCGGCGAGGCCGCCGCGCTCGGCGAGCTGTACGACCGGTTCGCCGCCCTGGTGCACAGCCTCGCCCACCGGGTCCTCGACGACGACGACGCCGCCGACCAGATCACCCGCGAGGTCTTCGGCTACATCTGGGAGAACCCCGACGCCTACGACCCCAAGCAGGGCAACCTGCGCTCGTGGGTCGCCAAGCTGACCCAGCGGCAGGCCGTCCACCGCCTCCGGCAGAACGAGGCCACGGCGTACGCGGAGACCGGGATCGGCTCCGCCGAGGAACTGGAACAGAAGGTCCGGCGGGCCACCGTCGCCGCCCGCGCCGACTACATCGTCACGTCCATGCCGAGACCGCTTCGGGCCGCGCTGGAACTGGCGTACTTCCAGCGCCGGGACTACCGGCAGACCGCCGCCGACCTCGGCGTCACCGAGGACGAGGCCCGGCGGCGCCTCCGCCTCGGCCTCCAGCTGCTCTCCTCGGCCCACACCCGCCCCGCCGAGGGCGGAGCGCCGCCCGGCTACGGACGGGCGCTGTGACCGGGGCGAACGACGACGCGGACGACGTCGCACGCGCCCCCTGGATCCCGGGCCCGCGCCGGGCGGCCGACGACCACGCGGACCTGACGGCGGAGGCGGCGTACGGGGACGGACCGCCACCGGAATCTCCACCGGAACCGGAACCCGAGGTCCCCGTGCTCAGCCATGGAGTGCTCAAGTCCCTGCTCGGGGCCTGGGCGCTTTCGGCGTGTTCGGCCGGGGAGACGCAGGCCGTCGAGGACCACCTCACCGTCTGCGCGCCCTGCGCCGACGAGGCCCTGCGGCTCCGCGACGCCGTGGCGCTGCTCCACGAGGACCGCGACCTGGACCTCGACCCGCTGCTGCGCTCCCGGGTCCTGGAGAACTGCCTCGGCCGCCGCCCGGCCCGTATCCCCGTCCCCGACTGGGTCACCCCGTACGACGCCGAGACCGCGCGGCTCGACGCGCTGCTGCGGGACATCGGCGAGTCCGAGTGGCACGCCCCGGTCCGGCTCAAGTGGTACGAGGAGGACCGGCTCGTCCGCCGGAAGGCGACCGTCGCCGGGGTCATCGGCCACCTCCTCGCCGTCGACGGACTGGTGGGGGTGGCGCTCGGACTCGACGACCCGCTGGGCGCGGGCTCGCCCGAGCTGTCGCCGACGGAGCGCACCGAGGCGCTCTGGTCGGGCCTCGACCGGCCCGCGAACCGGTCCCTGCGGGGTCCCTGGCGGGAGCAGAGCCACAACCTGATCCGCACGGTCTCGTTCGCGGGCCGGGGCGTGGCGGACCTGACCGTCACCTACAAGGACTTCGCGCTGCCGCTGCGCGACTCGCTCCTGGAGCGGGCCTTCGAGTGCTGGGTGCACGCGGACGACATCGCGAACGCGGTGGCCTACCCGTACGCCCCGCCCAGCGGCGCGCATCTGCACGGCATGATCGACCTGGCGGCGCGGCTGCTCCCGGCGGCCCTGGCCGGCCGCCGCCGCACCGGCCTCGCGGCCCCGGCCCGGCATCTCGTCGCGGCGGGCGCGCCGGGCCGCTCGCTCCATCTGGAGGTGGAGGGCGCGGGCGGCGGCCACTGGTACATCGCGCTGGACTCCCCGGCGGCGGTCGGTTCGCCGGAACGGGCGGTGGCTCAGGTGGCGATGGACGGGGTGGAGTTCTGCCAGCTGGTGGCGGGCCACATCTCGCCGGAGGAAGCGGCGGCGGGCCAGGACGGCGACCGCGAGGCGATCAGGGACGTCCTCTTCGCGGCGGCCTCCCTGAGCCGGCTGTAGGCAGCCGGCCAGGGGGCCGAGCGGGGCGGTGCGGTCAGGTGCGGTCCGGTGCGGCCCGAGCGGGGCGGTGCGGTTCGCTACGCGAAGACGACCGTGCGGCGGCCGTTCAGGAGGATGCGGCGCTCCGCGTGCCACTTCACCGCGCGGGCCAGCGCCTGGCACTCCACGTCCCGGCCGATCGCGACCAGCTGGTCCGGGGTGACCTCGTGGCCGACGCGCTCGACCTCCTGCTCGATGATCGGGCCCTCGTCGAGGTCGGCCGTCACGTAGTGGGCGGTCGCGCCGATCAGCTTCACACCGCGCGCGTGCGCCTGGTGGTAGGGCTTGGCGCCCTTGAAGCTGGGGAGGAAGGAGTGGTGGATGTTGATGATCCGCCCGGAGAGCCGCTTGCAGAGGTCGTCGGAGAGGACCTGCATGTAGCGGGCGAGGACGACCAGTTCGACATCCTGCTCGCGGACCAGGTCGAGCAGCTCGGCCTCCGCCCCGGCCTTGGTGTCCTTGGTGACGGGGATGTGCCGGAAGGGCAGCCCGTACGAACCGACGAGTGCCTCGAAGTCGGTGTGGTTGGAGACGACGGCGACGATCTCCACCGGCAGCGCGCCGATCCGGGAGCGGAACAGCAGGTCGTTCAGGCAGTGGCCGAACTTCGACACCATGAGGACGACCCGCATGCGCTCGTCGGCGCGGTTGATCTGCCAGTCCATCACGAAGGAGTCGCCGACGGCGGCGAAGCTGGCCCGCAGCTTGTCGACGTTCACGGGGGCCTCGGCCGAGAAGTGGACCCTCATGAAGAAGAGTCCGGTGTCGCGGTCTCCGAACTGCTGGCTGTCCTCGATGTTGCACCCGGTGATGAAGAGGTAGCTCGACACGGCGTGCACGATGCCCTGCTTGTCCGGGCACGAGAGGGTGAGGACGTACTGGTCGGTCATCCCGTCAGCCTGCCACACCCGGGCCTCCCGACGGCCCACCGTCCGTCAGACGGAACGGCTCACCGACGGCTCAGGCCCCCGTCATGAGGTGCAGCACGTCCAGCGAGCACGGAGGCGTGTCGGGGTCCTCGCCGTCCGCCCGCGCCAGGTGTACGTGGGCCTCGCGGGCGGCCCGTACGGCCTCGGGCCAGCCGGGGTGCTGGAGGTAGGCGGAGACGGGGGCGTCCGGGCCCACCTGGTGCATGATGCGGAGCACCCGGAGGACGGCGGCGTCGACGAGGGCGGCCTCGGCGGTGTCGCGGAAGATCGAGCCCACGTACTTCTCGGCGGACCAGTTGTCGAGCCAGGTGTCCTCGACCAGGCGGTAGACGGCGTCGGTGACGTCGCCGTACCCGTCCAGGCCGGCCAGCCAGGTCGTCTCGTGGAACCCGGGATCGGAGAGCATGTGCAGCGCCGAGCGCGCGTTGCTGCGCCAGCGCCACCACGGCATGTCGTTGAGCGGCATGCCGACCATGGTGGAGGAGCGACGGCCACGACGGGAAGAGTTCACCGAACCGGAGACTGGACTGGACACGTTTCGATCGTACGTTCCCCTGTCCGGTAACCGGAGTCGCCCCCTCGCAGCCCCCGTAATTCACCTTCACGTCACCCACCGTTGAACCATGCTCACTCCCGCGTTACCCGCGAGGCGGAAACGTGCACATCCATGACCGGTAGGCGACTGACCTCACTCCTCGCGTACGTCACGACCGCGGCGGCCGGAGCCTCGTTGCTCACCGGGTGTGGCGTGCTCCCTGGGGCCACGGGGGGCTCCAGGGAGCCCGTCACCGTGATGACCTGGGCCCCCGACCAGACCCGCGCGACCAACATGCCCGGAATGCCCGCGATGGCGCAGACCTACGCCCGCTGGATCAACTCCCAGGGCGGCATCGACGGGCACGAACTGCGCGTCCTCACCTGCAACGAGCACAACACCCCCTCGGGCGCCGCGGCCTGCGCCCGCCGGGCCGTCCACGAGAAGGCGGTCGCGGTCGTCGGCTCGTACAGCCAGAACGGCCGCGCCTTCATGGCCCCGCTCGAAGCCGCGGAGATCCCGTACATCGGCGGCTACGGCATCACGGAGGACGAGTTCACGAGCCCGCTCTCCTACCCCGTCAACGGCGGGCAGGCCTCGCTCATCGCCGGGCACGGCATGCAGCTCGCCGAGTCCTGCCGGACGGTCTCGCTCGTCCGGCCCGACACCCTCGCCGGGGACAAACTGCCCGAACTGCTCAACTCGGGCCTCCGCAAGGCGAGCCACCGCAGCGCCGTCGACATCCCGGCCGTCGAGGACGCCGCCGAGTACACCGCGCAGGCCGGCCGGGCCCGCGAGAAGGCCGGCGACAGGAACGGCTGCGTCACCGCCGTGCTCGGCGAGCGCACCCAGACCTTCTTCGACTCCTTCCGCCGGCTCCCCGAGCAGGAGGACGGCGAAGGCGGCAAGCGGGACTCCGTACGGATCTCCTCGGTGCTCGGCAGCGTCGGCCAGCCCGTGATCGACCGCACCGGAGGCGCGCACAGCCCCTTCGAGGGCGCCTTCGTCACCGGCTGGTACCCGGAGGCCGCCGACAAGAGCTGGGCGCCGATGCGCGAGGTCATCCAGGAGCACGCGTTCGCCGACAACCGCGTCGACCCGTCCGACGCGGGCGTGCAGACCACCTGGATCGCCTACACGGTCCTCAAGGAGGTCGTCGAGTCCCTCGGCACCGACCGGATCACCGCCGCGCAGATCACCCACGCCCTCGACCGGGGCGAGCGGATCGACACCGGCGGCCTGACCCCCAGCCTGCGCTGGAGGTACGAGGACCTGCTCGGCGCCCCCGGATTCCCCCGGATCGTCAACCACGAGGTGACGTTCCAGGTGGTCCGCAAGGGCCGGCTCGTGGCCCAGCGGCCCGGCTTCGTCGACGTCGGCGCGACGGTCCTCAGCGCGCCCTGAGCCCCGCCCCCCAGGGGGCCTACAGCTGGGTGTACGTCCGCTTCTCCAGGCCGTACTTCGTGGCGGTCGGGTTCCACAGCCCGGCCGCCTGCTTCTTCGCCGCGGTGGCCTCGCCGCTCTTCTGCGTCGCCGCGACCGTCTGGTTCGTCGACCGGGCCTTGCCGCCCTTGCAGGCCTTCTTGGCCTTCATCTGGTCGGCCCAGGCCGCGTAGTGGTCGTCGGCGGCGGCCGAGGCCTGCCAGGCCTTGGTCAGGGCGGCGGTCAGCGCCGGGCTGTCCGGGATCTTGTCGACGCCGAGCGTCTGAAGCCGGGTCACCAGACCCCGGCGCTGCTCGGCGGCCCCGCGCAGGTCCCCGGCCGCCTGGTCGAGGTTCTTGCACTGCTTGATCAGCTCGACCGAGCTGATCACCGTGTCGCGGCTGCTGCTGCTGTCCGCGAGCAGCTTGCTCAGCTCCCGCGCCTGCGGCTCCGCCGGGTCGGCGGGCTTCTCCGTGGGCGCCTGGGTGGGCGGCGCGGCGGAGCCGGTGGCCACGTTCTGGGTGCTCTTGCCGGGCTCCTTCTTGTCGTCGTCGTCGCCGCCGCTGAGGAGCGCTCCGGCGCCGAGGCCGATGACCGCGCAGCCGACGACGACGGCGGCGATCAGCGCGACCGGCGACTTGCGGCGCGGGGGCTCGGGGTCGCCGCCGTCGTCGTAGTACGCGTCCTGGTAGGCGTACTGCTGCGGGGGCGGCCCCTGGTGCTGCTGCGGCTGCTGGTGCTGCTGGTACGCAGCGGGGGCGGGCGGCTGCTGGTACGCCTGCGTGCGCGGCTGTTGCGGGGCCTGCGGCGACTCCGTACGGAAGAGGTTGTCGAACTCGGCGGGCGGCTGCCGCTCACCGGGCGCCTGCGGCGGTACGGGAGCGATGTACTGCGTCGCGTCGGAGGCGCCGGCGGGCCCGGGGCCCTGCGCCTGGAGCGATCCGGTGCCCAGGAACTGGGTCGATGCGCCCCCGCCCTGCTGCGGCGGCACGGGCGCGATGTGCTGGGTGGCCTGCATGTCACCGGCGGCCGGCGGCGGGTACCCGTACCCGGGCTGCTGCGGGGCCTGCACCGGCGGCATCCCGCCCTGGAAACCGGGCATCCCGCCCGGCATCCCGCCCGCGACCGGGGCGATGTGCTGGGTCGCCTGCATGTCGCCGCCCTGGGCCCCCGGGCCCGGGTAGCCGTAGCCGGGCTGCGGCGGGGCGCCCTGCGGCGGGACCGGCGGCAGGTACTGCGTCGACTGCATGTCCGCGGCGCCGCCCGGCGCCGCCTCCGGAGGCAGCGGCTGCGCGGGCGGCAGCGGCTGCCCGCCCGGCTGGCCGGCGGCGGGACCCCAGGCGCCGTCCCACGGCTGTGCTCCCCCGTGGGCGTTGTGCGCCGGGGGCACCGCCGGGTACTGCTGCTCCGGACCCTGTCCGTTCTGCGTCACCGGGACTCCTACTGATGGACCTACGGAATCGTCGGCTCACGCTACCGGGTGCGCGCCGGGCTCCGCACACACGTGTGAGCCCGGTTACACAACCTTCTTTCACGATCCCGCCCCCACCAGGGACTACGCCGCGTACAGCTCCATCCGCGCCCCGAACTCCCGTACCACCGCCTCTCCCGCGTACGGCTCCAGCCGCTCCCTCAGGTCGTCCAGGTACTCCAGGCCCCGCGACGACCGCAGTGTGCCCAGGAGTTCGAGCGCCCGCGCCCCCGTACGGCAGGCCTGCTCGACCTCCCGCTGCTGCACCTGCGCCGAGGCCAGCAGGGCCAGACCGATCGCCCGGCGCCGCGCCCGCGTCGCCGGATGGCCCGCGACCGACTCCTCCGCCGCCCGCGCCGCCGCCGCCGGCTGCCCCAGGTCCCGGTAGCAGTGCGCCAGTTCGTCCGACAGATACGCCCCGTCGAAGTGCGCGATCCACGCCGGGTCGTCGCCCGCCTCCGGATCCGCCCGCTCCAGCGCCCGTACCGCCCGCCCGGCGGCCTCCTCGAAGGCGCGGACGTCCCCGAGCAGCGCGTGCCCGCGCGCCTCGGCCGCGAGGAACATCGCCTCCGCCCTCGGCGGCACCTTGCCCCGCGCCCCCTCCTGCGCGGCCCGCGCCAACTGGGCGATCTCCCGGGGGTTCCCGAGCTGCGCGGCGAGGTGACTCATCGAGGCGGCCAGGACGTACCCGCCGTAGCCCCGGTCGCCCGCCGCCTGCGCGAGCCGCAGCGCCTGGATGTAGTACCGCTGCGCGAGCCCTGGTTCGCCCGTGTCCACCGCCATGTACCCGGCGAGTTCGGTGAGTCGGGCGACCGCCGCGAACAACTGCCTTCCGACCGCCTCCCGGTACGAGCCCGACAGCATCCCCGACACCACGCTGTTGAGGTAGTGGACGACCACCGGGCGCACATGCCCGCTGCCGAACCGCCGGTCGAGGTCGACGAGCGCGCCCGTCATCTCCCGTACGGCCGCCACGTCCGCGACCCCGACGCGCGCCCCCGCCTGCCGGGCCACGTGCGTGTCCGGCCCCGTGATCAGCCAGTCCCTGCTGGGCTCGACGAGCGCCGAGGCCGCGACCGTCGAGCCGGCCAGGAAGTCGCGCCGCCCCACGTCGCTGCGCCACAGCTCGCAGACCTGCTCGATCGCTCCCGGCACGGTCGGCGCGAACTGGAGGCCCACCCCGGCGGCGAGGTTCCGCCCGTTGGCCATGCCGACCTCGTCGATCGTGACCGTGCGGCCCAGCTTGCGGCCCAGGGCCTCGGCGATGACCCCCGGCGCCCGGCCGCGCGGCTGCTGCCCGCGCAGCCAGCGGGCCACCGACGTCTTGTCGTACCGCAGGTCGAGGCCGCGCTCCGAGCCGACCATGTTGACCCTGCGAGCGAGACCGGCGTTGGAACAGCCCGCCTCCTGAATGAGCGACTGGAGCCGTTCGTTGAGCTGGCGCGGAACGAGTGGCCTGGCTGCCATGAGTACCCCCTGAGGCCGTGCGGTGATCACAAGAGGAGTGATCACTGCCCGGTGGATATCCGGTCAATGCCGATGTGAACACGCGAAACCGGACACGTCGGCCGTGATCCCGCCGGCGCCCCCACCTCTGCGTACCCACCCCCGCTCCCCGGCCCCCCGCGCGCCCCCGCCCGTGCTCCGATGCGCCCCGCATGCAGGATCGATGCGTCACACCGCCGTACCTCCCGCCCGTAACCCCAGGTGACGCGGGAAGTTGTGTTCACCGTGGAAGAGACCATGGGAGTCACGGAAGCCGCACAGATCCCCCAGCAGCGAGGCGAGCAGCTGCTGGACAGTGCCGTGCGGTACGCGGAAGAGCGGCACTGGGACGTGTTTCCCGGGACCTGGCTGGAAGCCGTCGAGGGCAGGGAGCGATGCTCCTGCGGCGCGGAGGCGTGCGCCGTGCCCGGCGCCCACGCCGTCAGGCCCGACTGGTCCACCCAGGCGACCGGCAGCGGGGTCGGGGCCCGGCGCATGTGGTCGAAGCAGCCGAAGGCGTCGATCCTGCTCCCGACCGGCCGTACCTTCGACGCGATCGAGGTGCCCGAGTCCGCCGGTTTCCTCGCGCTCGCCCGCATGGAGCGCATGGAGCTGACCCTCGGCCCGGTCACCTGCACCCCGGACCGCCGCATGTACTTCTTCGTCCTGCCGGGCGCCGCCACCAAGGTCCCCGACATGGTCCGCAAGCTGGGCTGGGTCCCGGCCTCGATCGACCTCACCACGCGCGGCGAGGGCCACTACGTCGCCGCCCCGCCCACCCGCGTCGGCGGCTGCGGTGCCGTGCAGTGGGCCCGCCGCCCCACCCCGGCGAACCGCTGGCTCCCCGACGCGGAGGAACTGATCAGCGCCCTCGCGTACGCGTGCGGCCGAGAGGCGGCGGAGGCCCGCAGCCGCACGCCGTGACACGGGCGGTGCCGGGGCTCCGCACGTCGTGACACCGGCGGTGCCGGGGCTCCGCACGTCGTGACCCTAGGGGCGCGGAGGCCTCACCCGTAGGGTTGCCCCCGTACACACGGGGACGACCGAAGGGTTGACGGAACATGCCTGACCAGGCATTTGACGGAGCGTACGAGAAGGCAGGTGCGGCACCGGGCGACGGTGCGGTGCCCGCCGTCCGCGTCGAGGGGCTGTGGAAGCGCTTCGGTCAGCAGATCGCGGTGAACGGGGTCGATCTCGTCCTGCCCGCGGGCAAGTTCATCGGGCTCGTGGGGCCCAACGGCGCCGGCAAGACCACCACCCTCTCCATGATCACCGGCCTGCTCCGGCCGGACCACGGCCGCATCCTGGTCGCCGGGCACGACGTGTGGGCCGACCCGGAGTCGGTCGCCCAGGTCAAGGCCCGGATCGGCATCCTGCCCGAGGGCCTGCGGCTCTTCGAGCGCCTCTCCGGCCGTGAACTCCTCGCGTACAGCGGCCGGCTGCGGGGGCTGCCGGGCGCCGAGGTCGACAAACGGGCCGCGCAGCTCCTCGACGTGCTCGACCTGACCGGCTCGCAGAACAAGCTGGTCGTCGACTACTCCACCGGCATGCGGAAGAAGATCGGGCTCGCGGCGGCGCTGCTCCACAACCCCGAGGTGCTCTTCCTCGACGAGCCCTTCGAGGGCGTCGACCCGGTCTCGGCGCAGACCATCCGGGGCGTCCTCGAGCGGTACACCTCCTCCGGCGCGACCGTCGTCTTCTCCAGCCACGTCATGGAACTGGTCGAGTCGCTCTGCGACTGGGTCGCCGTGATGGCGGCGGGGCAGATCCGGGCGCAGGGTCCGCTCGACGTGGTGCGGGGCTCGGCGCCGTCGCTCCAGGCGGCGTTCCTGGAACTGGTCGGCGCGAACGGCCGCGAGGCGGCCGGGGACTCGCTGGACTGGCTGGGCGGCGGGCGCGGGGCTGCCGGTGGGGCTCAGTGATGAGTGCCGTCACCCACACCACCACCTCGGCCGGGGCCGGTTCCGCCCCCTCGCTCACCGCCGTCTTCGTACGGCTCAAGCTGGCGCTGCTGCGCAACGGGCTGCGGCAGTCGGGCGGACGGACCACCGCCTACATCGCCTCGGCCGTCTTCGGCGCCTTCTTCGCCGCCGTGATGGTGCTGGCCTTCGTCCTCCTGCGCGGCAGCGCCGACGCCGACACCGTCGCGATCCTCCTCACCGGGGCGCTCGCGCTCTCCTGGACGGTGATGCCGCTGTTCATCCCGAGCGGCGACGAGACGCTCGACCCCTCGCGGCTCGTGATGCTGCCGCTGCGGCCCCAGCCGCTCGTCCGGGCCCTCCTTGTGGCCTCGCTCGTCGGCATCGGCCCCTTCCTCACCCTCCTCCTGACGTTCGGCGCCGCGCTGTCCGTCGCCCACGGCGCCGCCGCGACCGTCGTCGCCGTCCTCGCCGTACCCCTGGTGACCGTCACGTGCGTGGCGCTGTCGCGGGCGGTGGCCGCCGCCAACATCCGGCTCCTGACCTCCCGCAAGGGCCGCGACCTGGCGCTGCTGAGCGGTCTGGTGATCGCGGTCGGCATCCAGTTCGTGAACTTCGGGGTCCAGCGCCTCAACCAGGCCGGCAGCCTCAGCTCGCTCGAACCGGCCGCGACCGTCGTCGGCTGGCTGCCGCCGGCCGCCGGGATCGGCGCGGTGGACGCGGCGAGCAAGGGCGACCACCTGGTGGCGGCGGTACGGCTGCTGCTCACGGCGGCCACCCTGGCGGCGCTGGTGTACTGGTGGCGGCGGAGCCTCGTACGGCTGATGGTCGAGCCGGACGGTTCCACGATCGGCGCCGCTCCCGACAGCGGCCGGGAGAAGGCGGCCGGGTCGGGACTGCTCGGCCGCCTCCTGCCGGAGGGCCGTACGGGCGCGGTCATGGAGCGCAGCCTGCGGTACATCTGGCGCGACCCGAAGACCAAGGCGGCGTGGGTGACCTCGCTCGCCATCGGTCTGATCGTCCCGCTGTTCAACGCCTTCCAGGGCAGTGGCTCGATCTACTTCGCGTGCTTCGCCTCCGGCATGCTCGGCATCCAGATGTACAACCAGTTCGGGCAGGACACCTCGGCGTTCTGGATGGTCGCGCAGACCATCTCGACGAGCGCCGACGCGTACGCCGAACTCCGGGCGCGGGCCCTCGCCCTGCTGACGATCACCCTGCCGTTCACGACGCTCGTCACCGCGGTGACGGCCGGTGTCCTCGGGCAGTGGTCTCAGTTCCCGGAGGCGCTGGGCCTGGCGTTCGCGCTGCTCGGCGCGATGCTGGCGTCGGGCGCGGTGGCGTCGGCGAGCCTCCCGTACTCGATCCCCCAGGACAGCGGCTACAAGAACGTGGTGCCGGGGCAGGGCGGTCTCGCCTGGATGTCGATCCTGGGCGGCATGGTCGCGGCGACGGTCCTCTGCGCGCCGCTGATCGCCGCGACGATCTATCTGCACGTCTCCGACCAGGGGTCCCTGCTGTGGCTGGTGCTCCCGGTCGGCGCGCTGTACGGCGCGCTGCTCGCCTGGGCGGGCCTGAAGGCGGCGGCCCCGCGCACGGCGCGACGGCTGCCGGAGATCCTGGCGGCGGTCAGCAAGGGCTGAGCCCGCACGGCCACGGGCCCCGGGACGGTCGTACGCCCCCGGGGCCCGGGACGGTCCGCCGAGCGAGACGGAAGGGACTTCCGGCGCAAGGCCCGTGCCCGCTGATCAGCTCACGGGGTGCCTCGCGGCCTCCCACCGCCGGTGCGCGGCGCGGACGCGGTGCCACAGTTCCGCGCGTGCGGGGGCGTCGACGTCGGTCAGGTCCAGACGGAACATGCCGGCCAGCACGTCGTACCAGTCGTCGGCCGATTCGATGGTCCGCTCGTCCGTTCCCCCCGCGCCGGTCCGGCGCAGCACGCGGCCGCGCAGCACGTCCACGCCCTCGGCGTCGCGGCGCTGGGCGCTGAGGACCCGGACGAAGCCGGACTCGGGGGAGGTGGAAAGCCGGACGTGCTCCTCCGCGAAGGAGGACAGATCCACCGGCTCCGGCGTGAAGTCCATCCCCGTGAACGAGCCGCGCGGGTCATGGGTGAACCGCCAGCCGCCGGGCACCGCCGTCGACGGGGCCAGCGCGTAGGTGAACGGCCCCTGGGTGTGGCTGCCCTCGCGCAGTGGCAGGGGCTCGTGCGGTCCGTCGCCGAGCCCGGTGTCGACCAGCCACCGTTCGCCGTCGAGCCGGACGGTGAGCGCGAGATGGTCGCCGTCCGCGTTCGCGGGGTCCTCGGGAGTGCCCTGCACTCCGGCCCGGTGCCGGGTGACCTCGTAGCCGAGGGCGGTGAGGAGTTCGCCGAAGGCCCCGTTGAGGTGGAAGCAGTAGCCGCCGCGTCCACGCAGGATCCGGGCCACGGACTCCTCGGCGCCGATGCCCGTGGGCCGCCCCAGATGGATGTCGATGTTCTCGTACGCGACCCGCTCCACCTGCGCCCGGTGCAGCGCCCACAGCGCCTCGCCGGTCGGGGCCGCCGGCCGGGCGACTCCCAGCACGGCCAGATACCCGTCGACGTCGATCATGCTCCCCCACCCTCTGCGGACACCCTGCGCGAACGGGTGATCAGCATAGGCACCGGCACTGACACCGGCGCGGGAGCCGGTACCGGCCCGCGGTGGCGGAGCGCGATCCGGGGCGTCGGTCAGGCAGCGTGGTTGTAACCGAACCCCACGTCGTAGGACCAGACTTCCTGGGCGCCGAGGAGCGGGGTCTTCCAGTCGCCCGTGCCCGGGTAGAGGGACATGCTGCCGGCAGGACGGATGGCGAGCAGGTCGGGACGGCCGTCCTTGGAGACGTCTCCGGCCGCGATGAGGAACGCGAAGGTGTTCCAGCCGCCGCCCACCCGGGTGCGCGGGGCGAAGGTGCCGTCGCCCTTGCCCAGGTGGCTCCAGAGGACGCCCGAGGTGTCACGGGCGAGGAGATCTCCGGCCGGGCCGCCCGCGATGTCGCCGACGGCGATGATGTCGTTGTAGATGCCCCAGCCGGTGCCGAGCTTCTTCCGGGCGGTGAAGGGGCTGGTGGCGTTGCCGGTTCCGGGGTGCAGCCAGAGAACGCCGGTCTTGTCGGCGGCGAGGACGTCCGGCCTGCCGTCGCCGGTCAGGTCGCTGCCTCCGGTGATCCGGTCGTAGATCTGCCAGCCGGTGCCGACCCTGATACGGCCGTAGAAGCCGCCCTGGCCGTTGCCGGCGTGGAGCCACAGCACTCCGGAGGTGTCGCGGGTGAGGATGTCGCTCACGGTCGATCCGCCGAGGTTGCCGACCGCCTCGATCCGGTCGTAGATCTGCCATCCCGGGCCGATGAACTCCCGATGGTGCGAGTCCATTTGCAGCTCAGGGCCGTAGTACGTGCTGTCGGTGCGCCACAGGCCGCCGCCGGATTCCCGCTGGAGCAGGTCGAAGGCGCCGTCGACATCGAGGTCGTGCGCAGCGGGCCGGCGGACGAGCTTGAAGGAGCCGGAGGCCTTGAAGCCGAGCGGGATGCCGTCAAGCGTCGTCGTCGTGATCGTCCAGGTGTAGTCGCCGTTGGGGGCATCACCCTTCTCGATGTTGCGGGCTTCCCAGTAGAGCCTGAATGTGCTCGAACTCGAGGGTGCGCCCAGGAGGTCGGTGGTCGTGTAGCCGGTGCGGGTGTTGCGCATGACGACGGTGGCCCACGCGCCCCCCGTCAGTTCCCACTCCAGCGAGACGGACTGCCGGTTGGTCATGTCGATGACCGGCGGAACGGTGTGCCGGACCAGCGTGATGTCGTCCTCGGCCGTGGCGGCTGTGGCGGCTGTGGCGGCTGTGGCGGCTGTGGCGGCTGTGGCGGCTGTGGTGCCTACCGCGCCTGCGGCGAACGTGACGGACAGGACGGCGGCCAGGGCGGTCGCAAACCGCCGGGCGGCACGGGGACGGCGCAATTCAGTTCTCCCTCAGACGCATCCGGTGCACCTTGCACCACGTTTCTGTGACGTATGAGAAGGCGAAAGGTTGTACGGCGACGGCCGGGCTTCGAACCGGCGCGAGTACGGAGGGCCCACGCGTCACGCAGGCCTTGGCCGGCGGCGTTCCCGGCGCCGCCGGCCACCCCTGCGATCTCAGGACGGGAGCGCCTGGACGATCGCTTCCACGCGTTCCCGCCAGGGGATCGCGACGCCGGTTTCGGGCTGGAAGCTGCGGGCGTGGGCCTTCCAGGCCTCCTCCGTGCGGCAGGGGCCGCAGAAGGTCTCGTCGGCCGTGGGCCGGAAGACGTGCGTGTTGCCGGGGCCGTCGCAGGTCACCAGCTCGGCGACACGCGTCCCGGCCGGTTCGGACACCGCCGTACGGGCCGGGGCGGGCCCGGCCGGGAGCTTCTCCGTCAGGCGGTGCCGGAGGAAGCCCGCCGCCGAACGGACCCCGCCGCGCGGCAGATGCGCCGTCAGCGCATGACGCAGGTCCGCGACGGACACCCCCCTCCGCAGCCATTCCGCCGCCGCCTCCGCCAGCCCACGGGCCTCCCTGACCCCGAGCAGCAGGTCCCGGTTCTGATGCCGCAGCGACAGCAGCACCCGCTCGGCTTCCACGACTTCGGGGGCGGCCGGGCTCTCGGGCGTCGACGGCGCCTCCGGGGCGGCGGCGCGCTCGGGGTCGGCGGCGGGCTCGGGGGCGGCGGCGGGCTCGGGGTGCGGCTCCGGATCCGGGTCCCGCTCCGGTTCCGGGGCGGCTTCCGGGGCCGGGGCCGGTTCCGGACGCTGCGGCCGCTCTTTGGTGGGTGGGTGGGGAGAAGTCTTGTCTCCGTCTTTGTCTACCGGTTGAGTCGCGGGCTGCCGGACACTCCGAAAACCGGTAGTCGGTTCCCCGTCCGCCGGAGACCCGGCCGGTACCCCGTCCCGGAGCCCGTTCGCCTGCTCACACGTGAGGGTGACGTTCGAGAGCAGCTGCTCGGTCACCCAATGCCCCCTCCGGCTCTGCCACTTCCACTCGTGGAGGTAGCCGCACTCCGTCAGGCAGACCTTGGCCCGGTGGTACGCCCGGGGCCGCATGCCCAGGTCGGCGGCGTGCTCCCCGAGCGGCTTGCTGCCGTCGGTCTCGGGGAGGCCCTGGACGTAGATGAGGAGGAGCTTCGCGTCGCTGTTCAGACGCGGGTGTCGCACGACACTGTTCGAGACCTTGGTGAAACACCGAACAGGAGCGATAGCATGCCGAAGCATTTCTGGTGGACCTCTAGATTCCACTGGGCGTGAAGGCCCTCGGGGCGTGTTGGTGCACCCCCGAGGGCCGCTCCATATCTCACGGAGCGTGATTTTGCGGTTACCGTACCGCACACATCACCGTACGATGCAACAACTCCGGCTCCACGAACGGATCTTCGATTGTCGGCCGCGACCTCCAGTCCAGCGGCCAGGTCACCCCGTACAGCGCCGGAATCCCTACGAACGCCTCACTACGCCCGTTCCGGCCCAGCGCCCTCGCGGGCGCCGGCCACGCGAAGTCCCCGACGGTCTGCGGCGGTAGCAGGAAGTAGTAGTTCCGCTCCCCCGTCGCCGCCCGCACGATCGGGCCCGCCTGGAAGTCCGTGAACTCCATCAGCCGGTAGGCCACGTCCTCACCGATGAAGCCGCCGATCCGTACGGCGTCGAAGTGCACGCCCGCGTGACGGAGGGCGTGACCGGTCGCAGGCACCCAAGAAGGCACCGCGTCAAGCGACTTGCGCAGATTCATGCGGCCAGCTTGGAGGCCGTGTTCTCCTGTGACCAGCGACACAGTCCGTTTGTGCAGGACTGTGCACTCGGGGAGGTCGGGTGTGAACAACGAGAGAAAGAGAGGCCCGGGGGCCGCGAAGGCCTTCGGTGCACTCTTGCGCTTCCACCGCGAACGGGCGGGCATTTCGCAGGAGGCGCTGGGACACGCAGGCCTTCACCCCGGAGGAATCCGCACAACTCATCGAACAGGTGGCACGAAAGCTATGAGCACCGACCTCAACTGGTTCAAGAGCAGCTACAGCGGCGACCAGGGTGGCAACTGCGTCGAGGTCGCCACCTGCCCCCACACCGTCCACGTCCGGGACTCCAAGGACACCCTGATCCCGTCCTTCGAGGTCTCCCCCACCGCCTGGGCCGCCTTCCTCGCCCAGCTCGGCTGAGTCCGCGCAGCCGTGGGCCCCGGGACGGACGTCCGTCCCGGGGCCCACGGCATGGCGCTCAGCCCGTGAAGGCCTCCGGGCCGAAGCGGCCCCAGACCACGAAGCCGATGAGGACCAGGTAGGCCAGGTCCACGGCCACGAGCTTCAGTTCGTTGCGCCGTACCCGTACGACCGCCGCTCCCGCCATGACGATCATCAGCCCCACCCCGGCCAGTGGCACCAGGACCGGCGCCGTGCCGCGCACGGCGGGCAGCACCAGCCCGACGGCCCCCAGGACCTCCAGGGCGCCGATGGCCTTCACGCTCCCCGCGCTGAAGTCGTCGACCCACTGCCCGCTCGGACCGGCGGCGGCGATCTTCGTCTTGGGGACGACGACCTTGTACATGCCACCGGCCAGGTAGGCGGCGGCGAGGAGTCCGGCGACGATCCACAGCGCGATGTTCACGGCTGTCTCCTTTACGGGGAAGGGCGGTTACGGGGCGGGGCGGCGGTCGTGGTGACGGTGACGGCGACCTTGTGTCAGCCGTGCCGGCCCGGGCGGTAGTCGCCGGCCGGCTGCTGGATGATGGCGTTGCCCCGGTTGAAGGCGTTGATGATCGCGATCTGGGCGACGAGCGCGGCGAGCTGCTCCTCGTCGAAGTGCTTGGCCGCGTTCTCCCAGACCTCGTCCGAGACGCCGCCGCCGTCGGCCAGGCGGGTGCCGTGCTCGGTCAGTTCGAGGGCCGCGCGCTCGGCGTCGGTGAAGACGGTGGCCTCCCGCCAGGCGGCGACGAGGTGGAGGCGCACCGAGGTCTCACCGGCGGCGGTGGCGTCCTTGGTGTGCATGTCGAGGCAGTAGGCGCAGCCGTTGATCTGGCTGGCCCGGATCTTCACGAGTTCCCGCGTCGCGTGCGGCAGGGTCGAGTCCGCGAGGGCCTGGTCGGCGGCGATGACGTGCTTCCAGACCTTGCCGGAGATCTGGCCGGCGAACATGTTCAGGCGAGCGGTCATGGCGGGCTCCTCCGTCGGGGTCGTTGACTACACCCCCAGGACGGGACGGGCCCTCCGGGATGTGACACGACGGAATGTGACCTGCGTCTCGCGTCGCGCGCACCGGTCGCGGACCGGCTCCCCGGCCGCTGGCCTCCCGGCCCGCGCCCGCCCCCTGCCCGCCGAATTCCCTTGCCCGCGGCGGGTGCCCCGTACGATCCTCGCCGCATGGACCTCCTCGCCGTACCCAGGCCCGTGATCGCCCTCGACGACGCGCTCACCCTGCGCGTGTTCGACGCCGGGGCGGACCTGCCCGAGTTCCTGCGGGTCGTCGAGGAGTCGCTCGACCATCTGCGGCCGTGGATGCCCTGGGCCGCCGAGCACAGCCCCGACCGGGCGACCGCCTTCCTCTCGGGGCTGGCCGCGCAGTGGGCGAGCGGTGACTCCTACACGTACGCGATCGTGCTCGACGGCGCCCTCGTCGGCTCCTGCGGGCTGCACCGGCACGAGGACACCCCGGACGGCGCCCTGGAGGTCGGCTACTGGCTGCATCCGGCCGCGACCGGCCGCGGGGTGGTGACCCGGGCGGCCCGCGCGCTCGTCGAGGAGGCGTTCCTGATGCCCGGTGTCGAGCGCGTCGAGATCGTCCACGATCCGGCGAACCTGGCGAGCGGCGCCGTTCCCGCCCGGCTCGGGTTCACGGCGGGCGAGCGGCGTCCCGCCGAAGCGCTCGCCCCGGCCGAGACCGGCGAGCTCCAGGTCTGGCACCTGTCCCGGAGCCCCGGCCCGGGACCTGTCCCGGGCCGCTGACGCGGGGCCGGCGGGAAGGGTTCCGTCCGCCCCGGCGGCGTCGGTACGTTGAGCCGATCTTCCTCCCTGCCGCCCGTGTCGGGCCGACCCCCAGGACTCCCGTGAGACACACCGTCACCGAATCCCTGCGCGCCGCCGCCCTGGTCTGCGCCGCCGTCGCCGTCGTCCTCTTCCTCGTCCACGACAGGACCGACGGCGCCCGCTGGGACGTCCTGGCCGCCGTCCTCGCGACGACGGCCTGCACCGGCGCATGGGCCCTGCTCACCCGGCGAGAGGCGCCGCTCGGCCCGCCGGAGCCGGCACCCGGGCCCATGACGGCCCTGCCGTCCGTCCTGCCGCGCAACCCCGTCGACTGGTACCTGACGGCCGGTGCGACGGTCTACGCCTTCGCGCCCTGGGCCGTGTTCCGGTACGCCGCCCACGGCGAGGTCCACATCGCCTACGTCGTCCTGGGCGCCCTGCCGCTCTTCACCTGGACGGCCGTCGTCCTCTTCCTGACGGTCAAGCACCTGCTCGTACGGCGGCTTCCGGAGGCGCAGCGGCTGCTCGCCGCGGACGCCAGGGCGGGCCGGGTGATCGCCGTCCGCTTCGAGTCGGCGGGCGGCGAGTGGAACCGGATCGTGCCCGAGGACTGCACCAAGCTCATCGACCCGCCGGTCGAGCACGCCCAGCACCTGAAGCTCCAGGACGCCAAGGGGAAGTGGTACGGCACCCACGGCCTCCTCAGCACGCTCATGGGCCCGGACCACGCCCGCAATCAACTCGCCTTCTTCGGCCCCCGGTTCAAGGGGCGCCAGGTCTGGGTCTACTGGCCGGAGCGGTGGCAGCCGGTGCTCGCCGCCACCCGGAACAGCAACCGCCCGGCGTACCCGGTGGCCGTCATCGCCGACACCGGCGACATGGTGTGGGGCTACGCGGCCCTCGACTACACCGACCGCTACCTGACCGACCCCACGAACCTGCACGCCACCACGCCCGGTCTGCGGGCCCGTCCGGTGCGCCCCCGCCCGTACTTCCGCCCCGCCGTCCACGGCCGGATGCTGCTGTGGCTCGCCCTCGCCCTGGCCGCCCTGACCCCGGTCCTCCTCGGCCTCGTCTCGGACGAACTCAGCGCGCTCCTCGGCATCGTCGCCGCCCTCGCCGTCATGGGCGCACTGCCCGCGGCCCGCCGTGGCAACACCCTGGTCCCGGACCCGAGCCGGTGGACTCTCCCCCCGGTGGTGGACTTCCGCACCCAGTAGGACCCCGGACCTCCGGGCGGCGGAGGCGACGCCGCCCCGCCGCACTCCCCACGCCCAAGCCGTTGACCAGGCAAAACATCAAAGTCCGGCAGGAGTGCTAGGGCTGCGACAGCGCCTCCCGGACGGCGTCGATGCCGAAGGCCAGGTCCGCGTGGAAACTCTGGTGGAGGTCGAAGTCCCGGGTCATGTCGACGTAGTAGCCGTCCGGCAGTGTCGACTCGGCACGTGAAAGGTCGCCGTTCAGTTCGTCGAGCTGGTGGATCATCCGGTGGGCGGCGCTCAGGGAGTGCGTGAGGGCCTCGGCGAGCGAGCCGCCGGACCGAGGAGAGGCGTCCGCCCCGGGCCGGTGCAAGGCGCGCAGCGCCGCCCGCACCGCCGCGCGCCGGAACTGGGCCAGGGCGAGGGACGCTTCGATCCCGTCGTAGGAGACCTCGTTCGTCCAGGGGTCGTCATGGGCGAGGCCCGCCGCCAGGAAGCCGATGCGGCGCGGGACGTCGAGGTCCTTCACCGCGTCGAACATCGGCGCGGCGAGCGCGGCGTCCTGTGCCAGTGCGACCGCGAACGCGCGGGCGTCCTCTCTCCGGAACTCGTCTCTGGTGGCCCGTGTCCCGGACCTCTCCGCCTCCCGCCGGAATCGCTCCACCTGAAGGGCGAGCACCGCTCCGAGCCGCACGGCCGCCAGCTCGACCGCGGGAAACCCGCCGAGCGCAGCCTCGCGGCCCTGCGCGTCGCACCGGGCGAGGCCGGCCGCGTAGGCCCGCACTCCAGATGGCGCGGGCTCGGCGAACGAGTGCAGCACTGGTGCGCCGAAGGGCGGCACGGGGAGCGAAGGGCCGAGGTTCCACAGCGGCGGTACGGGGGCGCGGCGAGCGGTGGTCCCGTCTCCGCCCATGGAGCCGCTCACCTCGTCCAGCCCGGCCCGCAGGTCGAGTACGGGATCCAGCGCGGCGGCCAGCTCGCGCAGCAGCTCCGCGAACCTGGCGTCCGCCTCCGCGGTCCCCTCGGCCGCCCCGGACCCCTCGGCCTCCTCCGGTGCCTCGGCACCTGTGTCGTGCCGTGCCCCTGTCTCCGCTTCGAGCAGCTTGCCGACGTGGCGCAGGGTGCGGTGCACCTTCGGCATCGACAGGCCCAGCTCGTACGCGATCGCTCCCGGCGCGCAGCCGGCCAGCCGAAAGGCAGTGACGTTGAGCTGGCGCTCGTTCAACTCTCTCAGCGGGGCGAGCGCCACCACCGTCCGGGCCCGCACCAGGGCGTCGGTGCTGCCCTTCCCCAGGAGGGCGGGCACCGCCTCGTGCGCCGGGCGGAGCACTCCGCAGCCGCCGCCGACGGTCATCCGGCACGTCCAAGACCGCAGCGCCTGCGCGGTGACCACGGGGGTCCTGGTGTCCTTCGCGGCCCCGACCACGTTCGCGGCCGGCAGGTCCATCCACCGTCGGGCCACTGCCATCGAGTCCTGGGCGAGTCGCGCCGCCTCCATCAGGTCCGCGCCCCGCAGCAGCGACAGGGCGACGAGCGGCCCCGCATGCGCCCGGTAGTAGTCCCCGAACCCGAACCCGCTGACGGACACCGTATCCGCCGGATCTGCCGCCATTGCCCCAACTCACTTACGCTTGAAGCTACTTGTAGTTTCCGTCGGAGTTCAAGGTAGAGGCTCGACGCGGGGTGACGGAAACTGCCCCGCCCCTGGAGTGAGGGCGGGGCGGTCGCGTGGGCGGTGCGCGGCACAGCGCGACCCAGGCCAGACCACCGGGGATGGGCAGACCGGGTTCTCGAGGTCTACGGCGTGAGCACGCCGTTGAGGAAGGGCTCCACGGCCTCGCTCCAGGCCTCCGGGTGGGTGTAGTGGAGGAGATGGCCCGCGTCGGGGATCTCCGCGTACGACCCGTGGGGCAGCACCCGGACCATCTCCTGGGCCTCCGCCCGGCCCAGCTCGCCGTCCAGGCCGCGGAGGACCAGGGTGGGGCAGCGGACCTGGGCGAGCGAGTCCCAGTGGGCGTCGTGCACCCAGGTCTCGCGGGAGGTCAGCATCTGCTCCGGGTCGAAGACCGGGCGCCAGCCGTCCGGGCGCTCGGTCATCACCTCGGCGAAGAAGGCGCCCCGGGCGGGGTTGGGGCGCTCGACCCACGGGTCCTCCTCGCCGAACCAGCCGCGGACGGCGTCGAGCGACGGGAACGGCGCGGGCCAGCGGCGGAACCAGTCCCGCCATTCGCGCTGCGAGGCCGCGCCGAGCGCGGAGGCCCGCATGTCGCAGATGACCAGGGCGCGGACCAGGTCGGGGCGCTCGGCGGCCAGCTGCCAGGCGGTGAGGGCGCCCATGGAGTGGCCGATGAGGGTCACCGGGCCGAGGCCGAGCTGTTCGACCGCCGCCGCCGCGTCCGTCACGTACGCCTCACGGGTGAAGGCGGCGGCGGGCCCCGCGCTGTGCCCGTGCCCGCGCTGGTCGAGGGCGACGGTCCGGGGGTACGGGGAGCCGGGGCCCGCCCCGAGCCGGGCGACCGCCGGGGCCCAGTGGGCGGCGTGCCCCATCAGGCCGTGGAGGAGTAAGACCCCGGGTCCGGTCCTCGGGGACGCGGTCCCTGGCGTGAACTCCCAGGCCGCCAGCCGAACACCGTCGGCTCCGGTGACGTCGAGTCGTCGCGCCATCCCTGGCACCCCCTCTTTCCCGTCGAACCACGCCAGACTATCGAACTCGCATTCGAAAATGCGCTCCTGCCACACAACACCCCTCGTTCGAGTGACAGCCCTCAAGGATTGGCAGCCGCCGCCGAGGGGAGATCTTGAACGGGAGGCGGACCGCTCGGGGAAATGGGGTCCGACGGGATTGACCTTGAGAGCTCGGGGCTCCAGGTCAGCACAGGGGAGGACAGGCCCCGGCGCCCAAGGGCGCCGGGGCCCTCTGTCGTCCGCAGCCCGCATGCCCCCACCCCCACTCCCCACCCCTTCGCGTGCAGCCCGTACCAGCGTGGCACGGCCAGGGCGCGGGCGTGGCGATTCCGGCGTAAACCGGGGCGCGCGGCGGTTCGTTGGACCACCGAGGCCGAACCGAGTCGATGCCGTGATCTCCCCCCGTACAACCAACAGCCCCCGCCGTCGGTCATCCGGCCGTGCTCGGCTCCCGGGTCCGCGCCAAGGGGGACACCGACGCGCTCCCCGATCCCGGCCCGCTCATCGTCAGGCGGGACCGGAAGGTCACCCGCGTCCCCCGACCGCCGTCCAGGAGGTCCGCCCGCGCGGCGACGAGGCCCTGGAGTTCGCCCTCCGACGAGGACCCAGCGCGGAAGGGGGCGCCCCGCCGGTCACGGCGGGGCGCCCCCTTCTCATCCGCCCTGACTCAGCGCTTCGCGACGAACACGTGCGCCGCGACCTCCGCGCGCAGCTCGGCCGCCTCGCCGCTGCTGCCCACCAGGACACCGCCGGCGGACTCCGTCACCGACACCACGGAGCCGGGCTGCACGCCCGCGCGCCGCAGCGTGTACATCAGCTGGGCGTCCGTCTGGATCGGCTCGCCGATCCGCCGCACCACCACCGTCTTGCCCTCGCTCGCGTCCAGGTCCGCCAGCGACACCATCGAGTCGTCGAGGAAGGCCTCGGCCTCCGCCTTCTCGCCCAGCTCTTCGAGGCCCGGGATCGGGTTCCCGTACGGCGACTCCGTCGGGTGACGCAGCAGTTCGAGGACCCGCCGCTCCACGGCCTCGCTCATCACGTGCTCCCAGCGGCAGGCCTCGGCGTGCACCTGCTCCCACTCCAGGCCGATCACGTCGACGAGCAGGCACTCCGCGAGGCGGTGCTTGCGCATGACGCGGGTGGCGAGGCGGCGGCCCTCGTCCGTGAGCTCCAGGTGCCGGTCGCTGGCGACGGCCACCAGGCCGTCGCGCTCCATCCGGGCGACCGTCTGGCTCACCGTCGGGCCGCTCTGGTCGAGCCGCTCGGCGATCCGGGCGCGCATGGGGACCACACCTTCCTCCTCAAGCTCGAGGATGGTGCGGAGATACATCTCCGTTGTGTCGATCAGTCCGGACATACGTGCCCCTCGATGAGTCGTGCGCTGGCCCTGCACCAATTCTGACGCATCGCGCCGACAACCGGGCCGCACCGGGTGAAGGCGCGGTGAAGGCGGTATTGACAGAGCAATGGTCCAGACCGCACCGTGATCGGCGACCAGGGCACGACCATGACACGACGGCGACACCACGGCGACGAGAAGGAGCTTCCGGAATGGGCGACAGCGCGGGCGAGAGCAAACTGGCCGGACAGTTCTTCGACGCCGCGATCGGCCTGCTCCAGCAGGTGCGGGACGGCGACTCGGCCGAGATCGCCGCCGCGGGCGCGGCCATCGCGGAGGCCGTCGCGAACGGCAACCGGCTCTTCGCCTTCGGCGCGGGCCACTCCTCGCTCGCCGCCCAGGACGTCGTCTACCGGGCCGGCGGCCTCGCCCTGATGAACCTGCTCGTGGTCCCGGGGGTCGTCGGCGTCGACGTCATGCCCGCGACGCTCGGCTCCGCCCTCGAACGGGTCGACGGGCTCGCCGGAGCGGTCCTGGACTCCTCCCCCGCCACAGCCGGGGACGTCCTGATCATCATCTCGCTCTCCGGGCGGAACGCCCTGCCCGTCGAGATGGCGATGAACGCCCGCGCGCTCGGCCTCACCGTCATCGGTGTCACCTCGGTGGCGTACGGGACGGAGACGAGGTCCCGGCACGTCTCGGGGACGTACCTCAAGGACCACTGCGACATCGTCCTCGACTCGAAGATCGCCATCGGCGACGCCGAACTCACCCACGAGGGCATCGAGGCGCCCTTCGCCCCCGCGTCCACCGTCGTCACCAGCGCCCTCATGCAGGCCACGATGGCCGCCGCCGCCGAGGAACTGGTCCGCCGCGGCATCGAGCCGCCGCTGCTGCGCTCCGGAAACGTCGACGGCGGGCACGAGTGGAACGGCCGCGTGATGGCGGAGTACGGCGACCGGATCTTCTACCGGCACTGACCGGCGCCGGGCGGCCGGTGCCGGGCGGCGGACGCCGGGCGGTCCGACGCCGGGCGGCGGACGCCGGGCGGTCCGACGCCGGGCGGCGGACGCCGGGCGGTCCGACGCCGGGCGGCCGACGCCGGGCGGCCGACGCCGGGCGGCCGACGCCGGGCGGTCCGGCACTAGGCGGCCGGCTGCGAGGCCCTCCCCCGCGGGGTCTTCCCGTGCGCGGGCGGCAGCAGCTGGCTCATGGCGACGCAGACGAGGCCGGAGAACATCAGGGCGAGCTGGCCGAAGAACCGGGCCTCCCAGGAGAGGCCCTGCAGGACGCCGAAGTACACCAGGCCCGGCAGGAAGACGGCCAGGCCCACCAGCAGGGCTCCGATGCCCTGGAGCCGAGGCCTGGTGACGTGCCTGCGCGTCCAGGGCGGGACCCAGCCCGTCCGGAGCGTCACCACGCCCAGCGCCATCACCACTACCCCCAGGAGCATGCCCGCTCCCACCATCCACGCCATGGGATCCCCCTCTTCCGGTCCGACCGGAAGCCCTCATGGTCGTCCTGCCCCGCCCGGACCGTCCATGCCGGACCCCGGCAGAATCCGGACCTCCTCGCTGCCTGCCGCGGCGGTCCAGGCCCCCTAAGGCCTGTCGCCCAGGTCCAGCGCCGCCGCCACGCGCGTCGCCACCGCCTCCGCGAGGGCCACGTCGTCCCGCTCGAACGGGGGACGGCACGCGGCGCGCAGGAAGGTGACGACGCCGAGGGTCCGGCCCCGGGAGCGCAGGGGCACGCACACCGCGTGCGCCGCGTCCCCGGGCCACTGGTGGGCCTCCGCCCACACCTCGGCCGTGCGGCCCGCGCTCGCCCGTACCGTGCCCACCCGGTCCCAGGCCTGGAGCGCCGGATGCCTCGGCCCGTACCGCAGCGGGATGCCGCCGCCCACGACCGGCGAGGACGGGCCGGGGGCGCCGCCCGCCGGGGTGGCCAGGACCCGGGTGAGGCGCCGCTCCCCCGCCGGACGGTCCACCAGGGCGTGGTCGGCGAACCCGGCCAGGGCGAAGTCGAGCAGGACGGCCGCGGCCTCCGCGGGGTCCTCGCACTCCGCCGCCGCCGCGCCCGCCCGGTGCAGCTGGCTCCACCGGAACCGCAGCCGGTCCGCCTCCCGGGCCGCCAGCCGCTCCTCCGTGACGTCCTGGAACAGCCAGGCCACGCCCAGCGGCACCGGCTCCTCCGCCATCGGCGAGGCCAGCCGCAGGAAGCCGCTGCGCCAGCATCTGCGGCGCTCCCCGGCGGAGGTCCGCAGCGTCACCCACACCTCGGCGGGCGCGGGCGGGCTGCCCTCCGCGAGGACGTGCTGCAGGGCGGCCTCCAGCTCCTCGGCGCCCTGGACGACGACATCGCCCAGCGGGCGCCCGAGCAGGGCCGTACGCCCGGTGCCGAAGGCGCGGGCGGCGTGACCGTTGACCATGGCGGGGCGCAGGTCGGCGTCGACGAGGACGACTCCCCAGGAGGCGTCCTCGAAGAGGGCCTCGCTGAGGGCCACCGAACGCTCCAGGTCGAGCTGTACGTGGACCTCGCTGAACGCGCAGTACACGCCCGCCGGTGCGCCGTCCGCGCCGCGCACGCCGGCGGCCTGGCTGCGGACGAGCACCCGGCCGCCGTCCTTGCGGAGCAGCGCCAGCTCGTGGACCTGCCGTCCGGGGCCCTTCATGACGCCCATCAGCCGGCGCAGGATGTCCTCGGAATCGGCGCTGCGCGCGCCCCACCCCTCGAAGCCCCGGCGCCCGACGGCCTCGGCCGCGGACCAGCCGAGGATCCGCTCGGCCTCACGGTTCCAGTGTGTGACCGTCCCGTCGGCGTCGAAGGCGCAGAGCGCCGCGTCCATCCCGTCGAGCAGCGCGGCCAGCAGATCGGCCCCCGCTCCGGGAACGGAAGCGGTCTCGCTCGCGGACCCCGTGAATGCACTCATGCCGCACCCCCCATGCTGCGGCCATTCAACTGGAACGTGACGCAGAGCACATCACCTTCACCGAAATCGTTGCATCGCGGAAACGCATACGAATTCGGGCGGGAGGGGGTGGCCGCCGGACCCCGCCCCCCGGCCCCCGGGCGCCGGACTCCGGGGCCCTCAGGGGGCGAGTCGTTCCACCCGCCAGGTCTCGCCCCGGGGGCCGCCCTCGCGGACGTAGCGGAGGCGGTCGTGGAGGCGGTTCTCGTGGCCCTGCCAGAACTCGACGGCGTCCGGGACGACCCTGATGCCGCCCCACTCCGGCGGGACCGGGACCTGGGAGCCCTCGGGGTAGCGGGCGGCCAGTTCCTCGTAGCGGGCGAGGAGTTCCGCGCGGGAGGCGATCACCGAGGACTGGCGGCTCGCCCAGGCGCCGAGCTGCGAGCCGTGCGGGCGGGTGCGGAAGTAGGCGGCGGTCTCGTCGCGGCCGACGCGCTCGGCGCGGCCGGTGACGATGACCTGGCGGGCCAGCGGGTGCCAGGGGAAGAGCAGCGAGGTGTACGGGTTGGCCGCGGTCTCCCTGCCCTTGCGGGAGTCGTAGTTGGTGAAGAAGACGAATCCGGCCCGGTCGTAGTGCTTGAGCAGGACGGTCCGGGAGGAGGGGCGGCCGTCGGGCGACGCCGTGGAGACGATCATCGCGTTCGGCTCGTGGATCGCCGGGTTGGCGGCGGTCTCCTTGAACCAGCGGGTGAACTGCGCGATCGGCTCGGGCGCGAGGTCGGCGGCGGACAGCTCCGTGGTGCGGTACTGCTCGCGCATGTCGGCGGGATCCAGGGCGTCGGTCACGGGATCGGTCACGGAGCCATTGTGCGACAGCGCCTCAGTTTGCCCGGCACCGCCCGCCGCCAATCCTCAGTCGCCGGATCGGCGCAGTGTGCCGGATGTCACGCTTCCCCGCATCATCGGAACCGTACAGACTCTGGGGCTGGACGACTGTTGAATCCCGACGACCGACCAGTACACGGTTGATCGATCATCGATTAGAGGAGCCGCCTGATGTCCGACTTCGTACCCGGGCTCGAAGGAGTCGTCGCGTTCGAGACGGAGATCGCCGAACCCGACAAGGAAGGCGGCGCCCTCCGCTACCGCGGCGTCGACATCGAGGACCTCGTCGGTCACGTCTCGTTCGGCAACGTCTGGGGCCTCCTCGTCGACGGCGCCTTCAACCCGGGCCTGCCGGCCGCCGAACCCTTCCCGATCCCGGTGCACTCCGGCGACATCCGGGTCGACGTGCAGTCCGCGCTCGCGATGCTCGCGCCCGTGTGGGGCCTCAAACCGCTCCTGGACATCTCCGCCGAGCAGGCCCGCGACGACCTCGCCCGCGCCGCCGTCATGGCCCTCTCGTACGTCGCGCAGTCCGCGCGCGGCCAGGGCCTCGCGATGGTCCCGCAGAGCGAGATCGACAAGGCCGAGTCGGTCGTCGAGCGCTTCATGATCCGCTGGCGCGGCGAGCCCGACCCGAAGCACGTGAAGGCCGTCGACGCCTACTGGACCTCCGCCGCCGAGCACGGCATGAACGCGTCGACCTTCACCGCGCGCGTGATCGCCTCCACCGGCGCCGACGTGGCCGCCTCCCTCTCCGGCGCCGTCGGCGCGATGTCCGGCCCGCTGCACGGCGGCGCGCCCTCCCGCGTCCTCGGCATGATCGAGGAGATCGAGCGGACCGGCGACGCCACCGCGTGGGTGAAGCAGGCCCTCGACAAGGGTGAGCGCCTGATGGGCTTCGGCCACCGCGTCTACCGCGCCGAGGACCCTCGCGCGCGCGTGCTGCGGCGCACCGCCAAGGAGCTGGACGCCCCCCGCTACGAGGTGGCCGCGGCCCTGGAGCAGGCCGCCCTTGAGGAGCTGCACAACCGGCGCCCCGACCGCGTCCTCGCGACGAACGTGGAGTTCTGGGCGGCCATCGTCCTCGACTTCGCCGAGGTCCCCGCGCACATGTTCACGTCGATGTTCACGTGCGCGCGTACCGCCGGATGGTCGGCGCACATCCTGGAGCAGAAGCGCACCGGCCGCCTCGTGCGCCCGTCGGCCCGCTACACGGGCCCCGGCCAGCGGGACCCTCGCGAGATCGAGGGTTACGCGGACATCGCGGGCTGACCCTGCTCCCGCCCCCCGCCACGACGACGGCCCGACCCGCACAGTCGGGGCCGTCGTCGCACGCGCGGCGGAAGCCGTACCGGCTGGGCGGGTGCGCCCGCATCTTGCCCTTCGGCTCGTCGCGGCCGTACCCGGCGGCCGTACCCGCTAGACCGACAGC
Organism: Streptomyces sp. P9-A4; assembly: GCF_036634195.1. NCBI lineage: Bacteria > Bacillati > Actinomycetota > Actinomycetes > Kitasatosporales > Streptomycetaceae > Streptomyces > Streptomyces sp. P9-A4. The sequence continues at coordinate 4,349,597 of NZ_JAZIFY010000001.1, read as the reverse complement.
GCCGGCTGCGCCTCCGGGTGGAGCAGCAGGTCCGCGTGGTGGCGGGCCGCCACCAGCGGGTGCGCCCGCATCTTGCCCTTCAGCTCGTTGCGCCCGTACTCGGCGAACAGCGGGTTCGCCGGGTCGGCCGTGACGCCGGGCGCCGTCCCCGCGTACGGGAAGACCAGCGGTTCGATGCGGGCGTCGAGCCGCGGGTTGTAGAAGAACGGAACGGAGTAGCGCTCCGTCGCCCCGGGCGGTGAGACGACCCGGTGGTTGGTGGCGACCAGATAGCCGTTCGTCGCCACTTCGAGCAGCTCGCCCAGGTTCACGACGAACGCGCCTGGCAGCGGCGGCACTTCATGGAACTCGCCGTCCTCGCGCTGCACCTGGAGCCCGCCCACCTGGTCCTGGAGGAGCAGGGTGAGGAAACCGTAGTCCTTGTGCGCGCCGACGCCCTGCTCGTCGCCCTCGCCGCTGCTGCCCGGGTAGCGCACCAGCTTGAGGTGCGGGTGGGCGCGCGGTCCGAAGATGTCGTCGTAGAAGCCCGCGGGCGCGCCGATGGAGGCCAGCAGCTCGTGCAGCAGGCGCTCGGCGACGCCGCTGAGCCGGTCGATCCAGTGCAGGGCGGCGGTCCGCAGCTCGGGGAGGGCCCCGGGCCACTGGTTGGGGCCTTCGAGCCACCAGTAGGGGGCTTCCCAGGGGGCGGGGACGTGCGCGGGGCGCTCGGCGCCGATGTCGAGCTGGTCGCGCCAGTCGCGGGCGCCGGCGGTGCGTTCGTCGCCGATGCGGGTGTAGCCGCGGAAGTGCGGCGAGTTGATGTTGTCGAGGGCGAGCCGGTCGGCCTCGGGCAGCGCGAAGAAGGCGTGCGTCGCGGAGGTCAGGGCCCGGGTCTCGGCCTCGGTGACGCCGTGCCCGACGAGCTGGAAGAAGCCGACGTCGTGGGCGGCGGAGTGGAGCTGCGCGTGGAGGAGCCGGCGGGCCTGCGGGTCCCGGTCGGCGGCGGAGAGGTCGACGATGGGGAGCTGCGAGGTGTACGAGCTGCGAGTCATGGATGCGTCCGCGGGGTCTACGGGTGCCCGGGGCGGCCGCCAGGGGTGGGGCGGGGGCCACGGGTGCCGGTCGGCAGGGGCTCTGGACGAGGGACCCGTGGGCGGGGGGCGTGGTGTGGCCCCGGTGCCGTGAGGGTCAGGCGGAGCGGCGACAGCTCATGCTCGTGACGCGGACGAAGTCCACGTGGCGACGGCGTACGAGCGTAGGCATGCGACCAGCGTACTGCGGAGGGGCGGGTTCGACTGTGGTCCGCGTCACGTCCGGCGGTCGGTGGTGCGGGGGTGTTCAAAGGGGCGGCGGTACGCGAAGATCACCGCCACGCATGTCAAGCGCATGCCAATCATCTCGTCGCAGCATCCCAACGCAGGAGGATGTCCATGAGTCGCCGCCCGTCCCGCGGCATGATCGCCGCGGCCACCGCCACCGTGGCCGCCGCCACCGCCGCGCTCCTCCCCTCCGCCGGCGCCTCGGCCGCCCCGCTCCCCCAGGCCCGGGTCTTCATGGTGAACCCGGTGCAGTCCTCGGGCGACCAGACCCTCGCCGACCACAAGGACGCGGCGAGCGACGTGCCCGCCTCCGCGTACGCCACCGTCACGCTGCGGAACCTCGACGCGAGCGGCGGGCTGTCCGGCCGGTGGGCCGCCGTCCGCTCGGAGACCGGCAAGCCCGCCGCGGTCGCCGGCGCCGCCTCGTACGACCGCTCGGACGACGGGTTCGAGCAGGTCATGGCGTACTTCTGGGTCAACGAGGCGCAGGAGTACCTCCAGGGCCTCGGCTTCGGCAGCGAGCTGCCCGGCGCCAACGACCGGGTGCAGCAGGTCCGCCTCAACCAGTGGGGCGCCGACAACTCCTTCTTCACCGACAAGAAGGACGAGATCCGCTTCGGCAAGGGCGGGGTGGACGACGCCGAGGACGCCGAGGTGATCGTCCACGAGTACGGCCACGCCGTGCACAACGCCCAGGTGTCGGGCTTCGGTTCGTCCCCGGAGGCCGGCGCGATCGGCGAGGCCTTCGGCGACTACCTGGCCGTGGAGGTCGGTACGAACGCGGTCACGAAGTACGGCTGGCCGATGAAGGCCGACCTGGCCTGCGTCGGCGACTGGGACTCGACCGGCTACACCGCCGCCCCGCACTGCCTGCGCCGCCTCGACGGCACCAAGACGTACGCGGACCGCGAGGGCGAGGTCCACGCGGACGGCGAGATCTGGTCCCGGGCGCTCTTCGACATCCGGGGCAAGCTCGGCGCCCGCACGGCCGACCGGATCATCGTGAACGCCCAGTTCGGCTTCGCCGCCGACACCAGCTTCAAGGACGCGGCCCTGACGACGGTCGCGACCGCGCAGAAGATGTACGGGACGACGGCGGCGAACGCCGTGCGCGACGCCTTCCGGGCGCGGGAGATCCCGGGCGTCTAGTCGCTCAGCGCCTCGTTGACCAGCCGCGCCCACTGGGACACCACACGGTCCCGGCGGGCGCGGTCGTCCGTCAGGAGGGTCGCGAGGCCCAGGCCCCGGGCCATGTCCAGGAGACCCTGCACGGTCTCCCGGACTCCCGGGCGGGACTCGTCCGCGCCGAGCACCTCCACGGCGATCCGGTGCGACTCGCGTCCGACGCGGGCCTCCAGCTCCGTGACCCGCTCACGGAGCTGCTCCTCGTCGGAGGCGGCGACCCAGAGGTGGAGCGCGGCCCGGAAGAGGGGCCCGGTGTAGAGGCCGACGAGGGCGGCGACGGCCTGTTCGCGGTCGTCCGTACGGACCTCCCGCAGGGCCTGCGAGCGTTCCTCGGCGACGTACTCGACGGCGGCGGTGAACAGGTCCTCGCGGGTCGGGAAGTGGTGCTGGGCGGCCCCCCGGGACACTCCGGCCCGCTCGGCGACGACGGCGACGGTGGACCCGGCCCAGCCGTGCTCGGCCAGACAGGCCACGGCGGCCTCCAGCAGGCGCTGCCGGGTGGCCCGGCTGCGGTCCTGCTTGGGGTTGCGGTCCGGCTTCGGGTTGCGGTCCGGCTTCGGCTGGTTCTGCGCGGTCAGAGCCGCCATGCGGGGTCCCGTCGTTCGAGGAAGGCCGTCATCCCCTCGCGCGCCTCCGCCGAGGCGAAGAGCGTGGCCGACCTCCGCACCAGGTCCTCCGCGTCACGTTCGAAGGTCTCCAGGACTCTAGCGGTGACCAGCCTCTTCGCCTCCCGCAGGCCCTGCGGGGAGGCGGCGCGGAAGGAGTCGAGGACGGACGGAAGGGCCTCCTCGCCGGCCGTCACGAGGCCCATGCCGATCGCCTCGGGGACGCCGAACCGCTCGCCCGTCAGGTAGTAGCGGGCCGCCGCGCGCGGTTCGAGCCTGGGGAGGAGGGTGAGGGAGATGACGGCGGGCGCGACCCCGATCCGTACCTCGGTGAGGGCGAAGTCCGCCTTCTCCCCCGCCATCACGAGGTCGCAGGCGCCGAGCAGCCCGAGACCCCCGGCCCGTACGTGCCCGGTGACATGACCGACGACCGGTTTCGGCAGCTCGACGAGCTGCCGGAGCAGGTCCACGAAGGCGTACGGGCTCGCGGGGCCCTTCAGGTCGGCGCCCGCGCTGAACGTCGAGCCGGTGTGGGTGAGGACGACGGCCCGGACCGCCGGGTCCTTGCCGCAGGCGGTGAGCGCACCGGCGAGTTCGGTGACGAGCGCGGCCGACAGGGCGTTGCGGTTGGCCGGGGAGTCCAGCGCGAGCGTGGTGACGCCCCGCTCCTCGGTGACGGCGACCAGGGTCATGCGCGGTCCCTCAATTCCCTGCGGAGGATCTTCCCGGAGGCCGCCCGGGGCACGGTGTCGATGAACTCGACGCTGCGGACCTTCTTGTACGGGGACACCCGGGCGGCGACGTACGCCATGACGTCCTCGGCGGTGAGGCCGGACGCGGCGGGCTGGCGTACGACGAAGGCCCTGGGCGTCTCGGTCCCTTCCGCGTCGGTGACGCCGATGACGGCGGCGTCGGCGATCCCCTCGTGGGTGAGGAGGAGCGCTTCGAGTTCGGCGGGGGCGACCTGGAAGCCCTTGTACTTGATGAGTTCCTTGACGCGGTCGACGACGAACAGCCAGCCGTCCGCGTCGACGCGGCCGATGTCGCCGGTGTGCACCCACCCGTCGGCGTCGATCATCGCGGCGGTGGCGTCGGGCCGGCCGAGGTATCCCTTCATGACCTGCGGCCCCCGGATGGCGACCTCGCCCTCCTCGCCGGGCTCCGCGTCCTTCGCCGGGTCGTCGAGGGACAGGATGCGCATCTCGGTGGAGGGCAGCAGCTTGCCGACGGTGCCGGGCGGGGGGTTCGCGGCGCCGAGCGGGACGACGTGGGTGCCCGGGGACAGCTCCGTCATGCCGTACGCCTGGAGGACCGGCGGCAGCCCGAGCCGGGCCGCGCACGCCTGGGCGAGGGCCGCGTCGAGCGGGGCGGCGGCGCTGACGACGTACTCCAGGGACGAGAGGTCGTAGTCGGCGACGGCCGGGTGCTTGGCGAGCGCGAGCACGATCGGCGGGGCGACGTACAGGCCGTTGATCCGGTGCTCCTGGATGGCGCCGAGGAAGGTGTCGAGTTCGAAGCGGGGCAGGACGACGACGGTGGCGCCCCGGCGGAGGGGCGCGTTCATCAGGGCGGTGAGCCCGTAGATGTGGAAGAAGGGCAATATCGCAAGAATGCGGTCACCCGGGCCCATCGGGATGACCGGCTCCAGCTGGGCCAGGTTGGTGGCGATGGAGGTGTGGGTGAGCATGACGCCCTTGGGGACGCCGGTGGTGCCGGAGGAGTACGGGAGGGCGGCGACGTCCCGGTCGGGGTCGACGGCGATCTCGGGGAGGTCTTCGGCGCGGCCGAGGAAGCCCTGCAGCGAGCGGACGCCCTCCCCCTCCGGCGCCTGGTCGCAGACGAAGATCTCCTCGATTCCGCCCGCGAGTCCGGCCGCCGCACGGGCGGCGGCGAGCAGCGGTGAGACGGTGACGATCCACCGCGCGGAGGAGTCGCGCAGCTGCTTGGCGAACTCCTCGGGCGTGGCGAGCGGATGCACGGTGGTGACGGACGCGCCGGCGCGGGTGGCGGCGTAGAACGCGATGGGGAACAGCACGGTGTTGGGGCTGTGCAGCGCGAGCACGTCCCCCTTGCGCACCCCGGCCCCCACGAGCCCGGCGGCGACCCGCCGGTGAAAGGCGTCGACCTGCCCGTAGGAGAGGGTCAGCCCTCCGGCCCCGTCGACGAGGGCCGGGGCGTCCCCGTACTCGGCGGCGCGGCCGAGCACGGCGTCGTGAATGGGCAGGGAGAGGGTGGAAACGGCCTCGTACTCACTGTGGAACACCATGCGTTGGCCCCCTGGAGAGGTGAGAGTGGACGCCAGGATCGCGGCTGCGGGCGGGACTCGGGGAGACCCTGTCAGCCCTCCGGCCTCTTCGGTCGCGTCCTCGGTGGTCTCGATGTGCTGCGGCTCGCGGGCCGGCGGGCCCGGTCCGGGCCGTCGACGGACCGGACCGGGCCCGGTCGTCGGCCGCCGCGGGCCGGATCAGTACGACTTGGGCAGCCCCAGGGAGTGGCTCGACACGAAGTTCAGGATCATTTCGCGGCTGACGGGGGCGATCCGGGCCACCCGGGCCGCCGTGATCAGGCGCGCGAGGCCGAACTCCTTGGTGAGGCCGTTGCCGCCGAGGGTGTGGACGGCCGTGTCGACGGCCTTCACGCAGGCCTCGGCCGCCGCGTACTTCGCCATGTTGGCGGCCTCGCCCGCGCCCATGTCGTCGCCCGCGTCGTACAGCCGCGCCGCCTTCTGCATCATCAGACGGGCGAGTTCGAGCTCGATGTGGGCCTGCGCGAGGGGGTGGGCGATGGCCTGGTGGGCGCCGATGGGCGCCTTCCAGACCTGGCGCTCCTTCGCGTACGCCACCGCCCGGTCCAGGGCGTGCCGGCCCATCCCGATCGCGAACGCGGCCGTCATGATCCGCTCCGGGTTGAGGCCGGCGAAGAGCTGGAGGAGGCCCGCGTCCTCGTCGCCGACGAGCGCGTCCGCCGGCAGGTGGACGTCGTCGATGGTCAGCTCGAACTGCTTCTCGCTCGCGTCGAGTTCCATCTCGATGTGACGCCGCCCGAAGCCGGGTGCGTCGCGCGGGACGATGAAGAGGCAGGGCTTGAGGTTGCCGGTGCGGGCGTCGGAGGTGCGGCCGACGACGAGGGTCGCGTCCGCGATGTCGACCCCCGACACGAACACCTTCCGCCCGTTGAGGACCCAGCCGTTCTCGGTGCGGGTGGCGGTGGTGGTGATGCGGTGCGAGTTGGAGCCCGCGTCGGGCTCGGTGATGCCGAAGGCCATCGTCTTCGAGCCGTCCGCGAGGCCGGGGAGCCAGGCCCGCTTCTGCTCCTCGGTGCCGAAGCGGGCGATGACCGTGCCGCAGATGGCGGGCGACACCACCATCATCAGGAGCGGGGCCCCGGCGGCGCCCGTCTCCTCCAGGACGATGGACAGCTCGGCGATGCCGCCGCCCCCGCCGCCGTACTCCTCGGGGAGGTTCACGCCGAGGTAGCCGAGCTTCCCGGCCTCCGCCCACAGGGCGGCCCGGTCGAAGCCGGGGCCGTGGCGCCGCCCGAGGGCGGTGACGGCGGCGCGGAGTCCGGTGTGTTCCTGCGGCTCGATGTCGGTGCTCATACGGGGTCTTCCTCCGTTGCTTCGGTCTGTACGACGGCGAGCAGGGCGCCGACCTCGACCTGGCGGCCGGGGGCGGCGTGGAGCGCGGTGAGCGTGCCGGAGGCGGGAGCGATGACGCGGTGCTCCATCTTCATGGCCTCCAGCCAGAGGAGCGGCTGCCCCGCGGTGACCCGGTCGCCGACGGCGAGGCCGTCCGCGACCCGGACGACGGTGCCGGGCATGGGGGCGAGCAGGGAGCCGGGTGCGGACTGCTCGCGGGGGTCGGTGAAGCGGGGGCGGGCGGTGAGGCGGTGGCTGCCCGCGTGGACCGTGCCCTCGTAGGCGGCGACCGTGAAGTTCCTTACGACTCCGGCCACTTCGAGGCTCACGGCCTCGGGCGTCGCCGACACGACCCGTACGCCCTCCGGGGCCGTGACCTCCCAGCCGCCGCCGCGGACCGGCCGGTAGCGGACCTCGTGGTCCCCGTACGTCCTCGTCTCGTCCTGCGAGCGCAGGTTGCGCCAACCGCCGCCGAAACGGCCCGGGTCGGCGGCGGCCTCGGCGAGGGCGGCGGCGACGGCCGCGTGCTCCTCCCCCGGGACCCGCTCGGTCAGCGCGGTCAGGTTCCGGTCGTAGAAGCCGGTGTCGAGGGCTTCCTCGTGGGCGTACTCGGGGTGCCGGAGCGAGGCGACGAGCAGGTCCCGGTTGGTGACGGGGCCGTGGATCCGGGCCCGCTCCAGGGTGTGGGCGAGCTTGCGGAGGGCCGCCTCCCGGGTCGGGGCGTGGACGATCACCTTCGCGAGCATCGGGTCGTAGTGCACGCCGATCGCGTCCCCGGAGGCGTACCCGGTGTCGACGCGCACGCCCTCCGGGACGTCGAAGCGGTGCAGGACGCCCGTCTGCGGCGCCCACGCCCGCGCCGGGTCCTCCGCGTACAGCCGCGCCTCGACCGCGTGGCCGCGCGGGGACGGCACCTCCGGGGGCAGGGCCCGGCCCTCGGCGACGGCCAGCTGGAGGGCGACGAGGTCGACCCCGTACACCTCCTCCGTCACCGGGTGCTCGACCTGGAGCCGGGTGTTCATCTCCAGGAAGTGCGCCCGGCCGTCCGCGACGAGGAACTCGACCGTGCCCGCGCCGACATAGCCGACGGCCTTCGCGGCGACCGCCGACCGCTCGTACAGCTCGTCGAGAAGGGGCGCGGGCAGGCCGGGCGCCGGGGCCTCCTCGATCACCTTCTGGTGGCGGCGCTGGAGCGAGCAGTCACGGGTGCCGAGCGCCCACACCGTGCCGTGGGTGTCGCAGAGCAGCTGCACCTCGACATGGCGGCCGTTCTCCACGTACGGCTCGACGAACACCTCGCCGTCGCCGAACGCGCTCGCCGCCTCGGCGGACGCATCCCGCAACTCCCCTTCCAGCGCGGCCAGTTCACGCACGATCCGCATGCCCCGGCCGCCGCCGCCCGCCGCCGCCTTCACCAGGACGGGCAGGTCGGCCCCGGTCACGTCCTCCGGACGAAGAGGCGCGATCCCCAGGAGTTCCTTCGCCCGGGTCTTCGACGCCATCGCCTCGATCGCCTCGGGCGGCGGGCCGATCCAGGTCAGTCCGGCGGCGGTCACGGCCCGCGCGAAGCCGGCGTTCTCGGAGAGGAAGCCGTAGCCGGGGTGGACGGCGTCGGCGCCGGCCGCGAGGGCCGCCGCCACCACCAGGTCCCCGCGCAGATACGTCTCCGAGGGCGCGGCCCCCGGCAGCCGTACCGCCGCGTCGGCCTCCCGTACGTGCAGGGCGTCGGCGTCCGCGTCGGAGTACACGGCGACGGTCGAGATGCCCAGCTCACGGCAGGTACGGAACACCCGGCAGGCGATCTCGCCCCGGTTGGCGACCAGAAGGGTGGAAATCACCAGGGGCCTCACATTCGGAAGACGCCGAAGCCGCCGCGCGCGCCCTCGACCGGTGCCGTATGAATCGCGGAGAGGCACAGTCCGAGGACCGTGCGGGTGTCGCGGGGGTCGATGACCCCGTCGTCGTAGAGCCGGCCGGAGAGGAACATCGGCAGCGACTCGGACTCGATCTGCGCCTCGACCAGCGCACGGAGACCGGCGTCGGCCTCCTCGTCGTACGGCTGCCCCTTCGCGGCGGCGGACGCCCGCGCCACGATCGAGAGGACACCCGCGAGCTGCTGCGGGCCCATGACGGCGGACTTGGCGCTCGGCCAGGCGAAGAGGAAGCGGGGGTCGTACGCCCGGCCGCACATGCCGTAGTGCCCGGCGCCGTAGCTCGCGCCCATGAGCACGGACAGATGGGGGACCTTCGAGTTCGACACGGCGTTGATCATCATCGCGCCGTGCTTGATGATGCCGCCCTGCTCGTACTCCTTGCCGACCATGTAGCCGGTGGTGTTGTGCAGGAAGACCAGCGGGATGTCCCGCTGGTTGGCGAGCTGGATGAACTGCGCGGCCTTCTGCGACTCCGCGGAGAACAGGACCCCCTGCGCGTTGGCGATCACACCGACCGGGTAGCCGTGCAGGCGCGCCCACCCCGTCGTGAGCGAGGTCCCGTACAGCGGCTTGAACTCGTCGAAGTCGGAGCCGTCGACGATCCGCGCGATGACCTCGCGCGGGTCGAAGGGGGTCTTGAGGTCGCCGGGCACGATCCCGAGGAGTTCGTCCTCGTCGTACTTCGGCGCTTCCGCGAGGGCCGGATCGGGGTGCGCCTTGCGGTGGTTGAGGCGGGCGACGATCCGGCGGGCCTGGCGGAGCGCGTCGGCCTCGTCGACGGCGTAGTGGTCGGCGAGGCCACTCGTGCGGGCGTGCATCTCGGCACCGCCCAGCGACTCGTCGTCGCTCTCCTCGCCGGTCGCCATCTTCACCAGCGGCGGACCGCCGAGGAAGACCTTCGACCGCTCCTTGATCATCACGGTGTGGTCGGACATGCCGGGGACGTACGCGCCGCCGGCCGTCGAGTTGCCGAAGACGACCGCGACCGTGGGGATGCCGGCGGCGGAGAGACGGGTGAGGTCGCGGAAGAGCGCCCCGCCGGGGATGAAGATCTCCTTCTGGGAGGGGAGGTCGGCGCCGCCGGACTCGACCAGCGAGATGACGGGCAGCCGGTTGGCGAACGCGATCTCGTTGGCGCGGAGGGCCTTCTTCAGCGTCCACGGGTTGGAGGCGCCGCCGCGCACGGTCGGGTCGTTGGCGGTGATCAGGCACTCGACGCCCTCGACGACCCCGATGCCGGTGATCAGGGAGGCCCCTACGGCGTAGTCGCTGCCCCAGGCGGCGAGCGGCGACAGTTCGAGGAACGGCGAGTCGGCGTCGACCAGCAGCTCGACGCGTTCGCGGGCGAGCATCTTGCCGCGCGCCCGGTGCCGGGCCGTGTACTTCTCGCCGCCGCCGGCGAGCGCCTTGGTGTGCTCGGCGTCGAGGGCGGTCAGCTTGTCGAGCATGGCGGCGCGGGCGGCGGCGTAGTCGGGTCCGCCGGTGTCGAGGGCGGAGGCGAGGACGGTCACAGGTGTTCCTCCGGGGTGCCGGGCGGGAAGGCGGCCGGGACGTCGGGCGGGAAGGCGGAGGCGAGGACGGTCACAGGTGTTCCTCCGGGACGTCGGGCGGGAAGTCGGCCGGGGTGCCGGGCGGGAAGGCGGCCGAGGCCTCGTACGGGAGGGCGTCCGGGACCTCGGGCGGCAGGCCGGCCGGGCTGTCGGGCAGCAGTTCCTCCGGGATGTCGAGGCGGCGGGAGCGGAGCCACTCGCCGAGCGCCTTGGCCTGGGGGTCGAAGCGGGCCTGCGAGGCGACACCCTCGCCGAGGATCCCGGCGACGGTGAAGTTCACCGCGCGGAGATGGGGGAGGAGGTGCCGGGTGACGGCCATCCCGGCGGTCTCCGGGAGGAGTTCACGGACCTTCTCCACGGTGAGGGCGTGGGCGAGCCAGCGCCACTCCTCCTCCGTGCGGACCCAGACGCCGATGTTGGCGTCGCCGCCCTTGTCGCCGCTGCGGGCTCCGGCGACCAGGCCGAGCGGTTCGCGCCGGGTGGACGCCGTCCGGAGCGGTTCGGGAAGGGCCGGTTCCGGGACCGGCGCCAGTTCCCGGGTCCGGGGCGGTACGGGGATCTCCCGCCGGGTCCCGTCGGGGAGCACGGCCGTGTGCGGGACCTCGGCGGCGGGGACGTACGCGGTCTCGAAGACCCCGTAGGGGGCGCCCCTGCCGGGCGGGGCGGTGACATGGAAGCCGGGGTAGCTCGCGAGGGCCAGTTCGATCGCCGCCCCTGTCAGGGTGCGGCCGACCTTCTCGGGGTCGGGGTCCCTGACGACGAGCCGCAGCAGGGCGCTCGCGGTCTCCTCGGTGGGGGCGTCGGGCCGGTCGGTGCGGACGAGTTCCCAGCGGGTCTCGGCGGGCGGGTTCTTCGCCAGGGCGTCGTGGATCTGCGCCTGGACGAGGTCCGCCTTGGCCTCGATACCGAGGCCGGTGAGGACGAACACGACCTCGTTGCGGAAGCCACCGAGCCGGGTGAGCCCGACCTTGAGCGTCGGGGGCGGCGCCTCGCCCCGTACCCCCTCGACGCGGACCCGGTCGGGGCCCTCCTGGGTGAGCCGGACGGTGTCGAGGCGGGTGGTCACGTCGGGTCCGGGGTAGCGGGCGCCGGCCGTCTCGTAGAGGAGCTGGGCCGTGACCGTGCCGATGTCGACGAGGCCGCCGGTGCCGGGGTGCTTGGTGATGACCGCGCTGCCGTCCTCGTGGAGTTCGGCGACCGGGAAGCCGGGGCGGCGCAGCAGGCCCGGGTCGTGCTCGCGGAAGAAGGCGTAGTTGCCGCCGGTGGCCTGGGTGCCGCACTCCAGGACGTGTCCGGCGACGACCGCGCCGGCCAGCCGGTCGTACTCCTCCGGGCCCCAGCCGAAGTGCCACTGCGCGGGCCCGGTGACAAGGGCGGCGTCGGTGACCCGGCCGGTGACGACGACATCGGCGCCGGCGGCGAGGCAGGCGGCGATGCCCGCCCCGCCGAGGTAGGCGTTGGCGGCCAGCGCGCCCCCGGTGGCGGGCAGCAGGTCGCCCTCCACATGGGCGATCCGGGTCGGCAGGCCGAGCTTCGCGACGAGCGTGCGCAGGGCGTCGGCGAGCCCGGCGGGGTTGAGGCCGCCCGCGTTGGCGACGATCCGGACCCGGCGCTCGTGGGCGAGGCCGAGGCCCTCCTCCATCTGGCGCAGGAAGGTCTTCGCGTACCCGGCGGAGGGGTCCTTCAGCTGGTCGCGGCCGAGGATGAGCATGGTCAGCTCGGCGAGGTAGTCGCCGGTGAGGACGTCGAGTCCGCCGCCGGTGAGCATCTCGCGGACGGCGTCGAAGCGGTCGCCGTAGAAGCCGGAGGCGTTGCCGATACGGATCATTCCGGGGCTCCGTGGGGTGCACGGCCGGCGCCCGCAGGGCCCGCGAAGGCCTGGGCGATGGCCAGCCAGCGTTCGGCGTCGGCGCCGTGGGCGACCAGGGCGGTGTCGTCGCGGTGCGCGCGCTGGGTGACGAGGAGGCAGAAGTCGAGGGCGGGACCGGTGACCTTCTGGGCGGCGTCCTCGGGGCCGTAGGTCCACAACTCCCCGTCGGGCGCGGTGATCTCGACCCGGACCGGCTCTGCGGGCACCGGGAGGCCCCGTACGAGGAAGGCGTAGTCGCGGGCGCGGTGGCCGATCCAGGCGACGTGCCGGAGCCGGGCGGTGGGCGGGCGGACGGCCCCGAGGGCGTCGGCGACGTCCTGGGCGTGCGCCCAGGTCTCCATGAGCCGAGCCGTGGCCATCGCGGGGGCGCTCATCGGCGGCCCGTACCAGGGGAAACGCACACCCGGCGGCACCGCGCGCAGGGCCTCCTGGAGCCGTTCGCGGCCCTCGCGCCAGCGGGCGAGGAGAACGGCGGGCGGCAGCTTCGCGCCCTCCTCCGCGCCGTCGTCGACGAAGCGGTCGGGGGCGGCGAGCGCCTTCTCCGTCTCGGCGGCGAAGGCCTCGGCATCGGTGGCGGCGAGGAGCGCGGCGCGGTCGGTCCAGGCGAGGTGGGCGATCTGGTGGGCGACGGTCCAGCCGGGCGCGGGGGTGGGCGCGGCCCACTCCTCCTCGCTCAACTCGCCGACGAGACGGTCGAGTTCTTCACTCTCGTCGCGCAGGTCGTCGAGGACGACGACGGGGTCGGACACGGTGCGCTCCCCTCGGGGGACGGGCGGTCTCGGGCCTTCGCGAGGAGCATGTCAGTGACACCAGAAACAATCAAGCATGCTTGCTTTAGATTCTGCGGGAAGCCTCCCGTCATCCCGGAGAGGTACGGGGGCTCCCCCGGGGCCCCCTCCGGTATGACCCTGAATCGTGCCTGGTGGGGCCGCGTCCCGCCGTCTCCTCCTCCTAGCGTGGAGGCCATGTCGTCGTCTCTCCTCACCTTCACCGTCAAGGACTTCGCGGCCCAGCTGCGCCAACTCGTCCTCACCGGCGCGGCGGTCGCCGTCGGCGTCGCCTTCCTCGTCCTGTCGGTCGGCGGCGCGGGCGCGCTCGTCCAGTCCTACGAGCAGTCGGCCGCCGCCGACGTCGGCGGCGCACCCGTCCAGGTCGTCCCGGCCGAGGGACCGTTCCTGCCCGCCGACGCGGCGGCCCGCGCCGCCCGCGTCCAGCACGTGACGAAGGTGGCCGAGCGCCTCGTCGGGTACGCCCATGTGATCGCCCCCTCCGGGCGCCCCCTCGACGACCGGGCCCTGGTCACGTCGATCGCCGCCGACCCCGCCCTGCGCTGGCAGCGCCTCGACGAGGGGCGCTGGCCCGAGGGCCCCGGCGAGGTGGTCCTCGACCGGGAGAGCGCGGACCGCGTCGGCGCGCGCCCCGGCGGCACCGTACGACTGACGAAGGCCGACGGGGCCACGACGGAGGCCCGGCTCACCGGCCTCCTGGACACCTCGGCGTCGAACACGCTCGGCTCACAGCCCGCGATCGGGGTGCCGTACGCGGAGACACGGACGTACGCGACGGGGGTACGGGCGACGCACCTGGATCTCGGGATCGGCGGGGGACGCGGTTCGGGATCGGGGACGGGTTCCGGGACCGGGGCAGGCACCGGCACCGGCACCGGCACCGGCACCGGCACCGGCCAGGATGCGGAAGTGGACGATCTGGCGGTCGCGAAGGCCGTCAAGAAGGCCCTCGGCGGCAAGGCCGTGGCCGCCTACACCCACGCCGGAGCCGTCGACCACGCCACCCAGAGCGCCGGGACCATGTACGCGGTCGTGATGACGGCCGCGCTCTCCTTCGTCCTCATCGCGATGGCCGTCGCCCGCATGGTCGTCACCAACACCTTCTCCGTCGTCCTCGCCCAACGCGCCCGCAGGCTCGCCCTGTTGCGCTGCATCGGCGCCGACCGCGAGCAGATCCTCCGTGTCATCCGCCGCCAGGGCCTGATGCTCGGCGTGCTCGCCTCCGCCGCCGGGCTCGCGGCGGGCGCGGCGGCCTGCGCGCTCGGCACGGCGCTGCTCACGGCCCTCGCCGACCTGGGCCCGGTCGAGGTCTCGCTCATGCCGGGCGGCTGGACGTTCGGCCTGGCCGGGGTGTTCGGGGTGCTGCTCACGCTGTGGGCCGTACGCAAGCCGGCGCGGGCCGCCGCCGCCGTCCCGCCGATCGCCGCGCTCGCCGCGAGCGGGGCGGCGAAGCTGCCGGAACCGGGCAGCCGGACGGTCCGCGAGACGGTCTCCGCGCTGATGCTGGCCGGCGGGGCCGCGCTGCTCGCGTTCGGCGCGTTCGGCGGCTCGGCACTGGCGGTGCTCCTCGTGACGCTCGGCGCGATCCTGACCTTCTTCGCCGTCCTGCGGTACGCCCACCACCTGCTGCCGCCGCTCGTCGGACTGCTCGGCCTCGCACTGCGCCGCCCGTTCGGCACCGTCGGCAGGCTGTCCGTCCAGCAGCTGCGGGCGAACGCCCGCCGGACCGCCGCCGCCTCCTCCGCCATGCTCGTCGGCGTCACCGTCGCCGTCTCGGCCGTGACCGCGATCGGCGCCGCGAAGGGCGGACTCGACACCATGCTGGCGAGCCGTATGCCGGCGGTCTTCGCCCTGGACACGGACGCCGGACGGGTGCCCGCCGACGCGGTCGACGCGCTGCGCTCCGCCGACGGGCTGACGGTCACCCCGGTCCGTACGGCCACCCTCACCGTCGGCGGCCGGAAGACGACCGTCGCGGCGGCCGACCCGGCGGGGCTCAACCCGGACGCGGAGGGCGTGGCGGCGGCCCGGAACCTGAAAGACGGCGAGGCGCTCGGGCTCACGGGCCGGGGCTCGCCCCCGACCGTCGCGGGCACCCGGCTGACCGTCGTCCCCGGCGGGGCGGCACTGCCCGTCTCCCTCTACCCGGAGGCGACCCTGTACGTCACGGAGGCCACGCTCGCGAAGCTGGCGGCCACGGCCGCCGCCACCCCCGCGATCTCCACCGTGCTGATCAGCCCGGCGGGCGACACCGGCCACGACGCGGCCCGCGCCGCCGTCGACCGGGCCCTCGCCGCGCATCCGGAGATCCGCGTCGCGGACACCGGCAAGGACGCCGAACTCATCCGGGGAACGCTCGACCGGATGATGCTCGTCGTCACCGTGCTGCTCGGCTTCTCCATCGCCATCGCCGCGATCGGCGTGGCCGCCACCCTGATGCTCACGGTCGAGGAGCGCACCCGCGAGTTCGGGACGCTCCGGGCGATCGGCCTCGCGGGCGGGCAACTGCGCCGTGTCCTGACCCTGGAGTCGGCGCTGCTCGCCCTCTCCGGTGCGGTCGCCGGAACCCTCCTGGGCCTGCTGTACGGAACCCTCGCCGCCCGCTCCGTACTGGCGGGCCACGTCTCCCCGCTCGAAGCACTGGCCTCGTCGGGCGGCACGGCCCTGACGGTCCTCGGCATCCTCGCGACCACGCTCCTGACGGGCATCGCGGCCTCGGTGCTGCCGGCCCGACGCGTACGGAGGATGGTGGTGGTGGACGCGCTGCACGCGGAGTAGCGGCGGGGTGTCCGGCGGCGGTCGGACTGACGCTCGCCTACGCGGGCACGTCCCCGCGCCGCTTCCTCCGGACGACCGACGACAAGGCCGTGACGGCGACGACGAGGACGAGGGAGCGGAAGGGGAGGAGGGTGCCGGGGGCGTCGTCGATGCCGTCGATGCCGTTGCCCACGGCCGTGATCCAACTGACCATGCCGACAAGGACCATGGGGCCGACCCGCCGCTCCCCCGTGATGAGCATGCCGATCCACAGGACGATCGGCATGACCAGGGCGGTGTTCACGACCGCCGCCGTGAACGCCTGGTCCGTCGAGTACCCCGGCTCCGCCCCCAGCGTCGCCGCCGCCTGACCGGTGAAGGACAGATACAGGCCGTCGGACAGGATCAGATGGGAGGCGGCGACGCCGACCGCCGAGACGATCAGCGCCTTCAGGAGCCGGGGGGCGAGCGGGGTGGGTGAGGACGGTGCCATGGCGGTGACTATACGCACGGTCTATACATGCAGTGTATAGACCCCTCCCTTCGCGCGGCAGCGAGGGGCGCTCCGAGCCTGGGGCCCCAACCGCGAGGCTTCAACCGTGGGGGTGATGAAGTCCCGCTGATTCAAGGGGAGTTCAGGAATCGGAGGGGAAGACCGTCGCCGCATAGGCCGCAGCGGCCGGGGCCGGCTGGAGGGCCGCGTGGGCGGCGATGGCGTGGATGTCGCGCCAGGCGCGCTCCAGGCCGCCGCCCGCGATGAGCCCCCGGGCGCCACCGGTACGCATCAGGCGCTCGACGGCACCGACCAGCAGGTCCACGGCGACGGCGGAGTCCCGCTGGTTGAGCGCGACGACGGTCGCCCCGGCCCCTTCTCCGCCCCCGGTCCAGTCGTCCGCTCGCGTCGCCGCCGCCCTCAACAGCAGGTGCGCGGCGTCGATTTCGGCCGCGCAGCGGGCAAGGGTCTGCTGGACCACCGGGTCCTCCGTCAGCGGACGCCCGCCGGGAACACGGCGGAGTCCCGTCAGAACCGTCCACGCCGCCAGCGCACCGCGCGCCGCACCGAGCGCCGGAGCGGCGAACAGAAGGGCGGCGACCAGCTGATACGGCACACGGTGGCAGGGCGCCACACCGGAACCACGTACGACGGCCACCGCTTCCCCCTCGCCCTCTTCCTCCCGGGCCCCGGTCACCAACGCGTCGCGCACGAACGTGCGGCGTTCCGGTACGAAGACCGCGTCCGCCTCCTCGATCACCACGCTGTGGCTGCCCGTCGCCCGCAGCCCCACCGCGTCCCACGTCTCCCTGATCCCGACCCGCTCGCGGGGCACGGCGAGGACCTGGTAGACCGGCGCGCCCGCCCCCGAGTGGTCGAGGGAGGCCAGCAGCACCCACTCGGCGTGCTCGACTCCGCTGGCGAACGCCCACTCCCCCGACAGCGTCCAGCCGCCCGGCGCCCGGGCGAGCCGGCCCGCCGGGGGTACGACGGCCGCCGCGACGCGCGTGTCCGGCGAGTCGCCCCACAGCTCGCGCTGCCCCTCGACCGGCAGGTGCGCGGCGAGGCGGCCGTGCGCGGCGAGCAGCACCCCGCACCAGGCGGTGGACGCGCAGGCCGCGCCCACCTCGGCGACCGTGTCGATCAGTTCGGCGAAGCCGCCCGCCGTTCCGCCCCAGCGGCGCGGTACGAAGTGCCGGGCGAGGCCGGCGCCGGTCAGCGCGGCGACCACCTCGGGGTGGAGCCGCCCGGTCCGTTCCGACTCCTCGGCGTGCCGCGCGGCGGCGGCGTACAGGTATCCGGCGGCGAGGGACGCGACCGGCGCGGCGCTTGCCGTGGGACTCGTGGGTGCGGTCGCGGGCAGGGGTGCGGGTGCGGGCACGGTCGCGGGGGTGTCGACGACTGTCATGACGCGTACTCCTTGAGTGGCGGTACTGATGCGAGACTGGCGCGAGTAGAAAAAGATTCGGTCCAGAAGGTATTTTCTGAGCGGCCGTCATGAACCCCATGGAGGCCGGACACGCGACGGGAGGCGGACGCTCGGTGAGGCAACAGGACAGGGCCCGCATGACCTACGACCTGGTGCTCGGCGCCGCAGCCGCCGAGTTCTCCCTGCACGGATTCGCGGGGACGAACCTGGCCGACATCACGGCCCGCACCGGGCTGACCAAGGGAGCCCTCTACGGACACTTCTCGTCCAAGGCGGATCTCGCCGGCGAGCTGACCCGTTCCTTCACGTCGGGATGGGCCGACGCCCTCGCCACCGCCACCGACGAGGCGAAGGGGAAGGAAGGGACGGAGGCGGACGCGGAGGGGGGCACCGAGGAGGGCCGGGCACTGCCCGCCCTCCGCCGGCTGCTCGTCGGACTCTCCCGAAGGGCGTACGAGGACCCGCCGTTCGCGGCGGGACTGCGCCTGGTCATGGACGCGGCCCGCGCCGAGGGAACCTCGCCCGCCCACCTCGACGACCTCTGTGCCGTGGTGGCCCTCCTGATCCGGAAGGGCCAGGAGGAGGGCTCCGTATCCGACGCCCACCCGGCCGGGCTTCTGGCCCAGCTCGTGGTGGCGTTGCTCGTGGGCGCCCCCGCCGTGGTGACGGCGACGGACGCGACGGCCGGTCCGGCCGAGTTCGTGCGCGAGGTGTGGGACCTCCTGGAGCCGTCGCTGTCCGACACCCCTCGTCCTGCGCGCGGATGAGGTGGGGGTGATGACGGATGCAGGGGGATGAACGACGGCACCGGCGGAAGTCACCGGCCCCGAAGCCTCCTTGGCGGCGGGGCTTCTCCGGCGGTGGGGCCGACCGGGATCGGGGCGTTTGGTGCGGGGGAGAGCGTATGGCGGGGGAACCCGTACGGCGGGGGGACCCGTACGGCGGGGGAAACCGTAAGGCGGGGGAAACCGTACGGCGGGGCTTCTCCGCCGGTGCGGGCTTCTCCGCCGGTGCGGGCTCTTCCGGCGGTGGAGGCTCCGCCAGTGCGGGCTTCTCAAGGAGTGGGGGGCTCCGGTGGCGGAGGTCCCCGGCGCCGGGTCGGCCGGGCGCCGGGGCGGCGGGCCGCCGGTAGTGGTTCCCGCGGCGTTCGGCCGCGTCCACTACGGAGCCTCAGGCCGCCTGCGGTGTCAGTGCGCGGGCCGGTGGGGCGGGGGTCCGCGCGGTCATGGGGCCGGGCAGCGGCGCGGGGCCCGGCAGCCAGGACCAGCTGGCCGTCTCCGCGCGTGGCGCGGACACCGGCCCGTCGCCGACCAGGACCGGATGGCCGACGGCCCGCAGCAGCGGCAGATCGCTCTCGTCGTCCGCGTACGCGGAACAGTCCTCGGGTGCGAGGCCGAAGGCCGTCATGATCCGGTGGGCCGCCTCGGCCTTGGCCTCGCCGATCATCGGCGCGCCGATCAGTTCCCCGGTGAGCCGGCCCTCCGAGGTCACCTCGGGCACGGTGCAGACCACCAGGTCGGCGCCGATCTCCCGGGCCAGCGGGTCGAGACAGGCGGCGAAGGCCCCGGAGACGAGGACGACCAGGTCGCCGGCGTCGGCGTGGCGGCGCAGCGCCTCGTACACGGGCGTGTGGATCAGACCGCCGGCGCGGGCCTTCTCGTACCACTCCTGGCCGCAGGCCTCCAGGTCGTCGAGGTGGCTGCCGGCGAGGAAGCGGAAGAAGGAACGGTTCACCTGCTCCCGGGGCACCCCCTCGCGGATCTGCCGCTGGAGCGAGGCGGGCGCCGCGGCGAGCGTGCGGGCGGCGACCTCCCCGCGTCCGGAGAAACGGGCGAGGACACAGGCCATGCTCTTGCAGGTGATCAGGGTCTCGTCCACGTCGAAGAACGCGGCCCGGGCGGGAGCGATGCTCATGCTCTTCTCCCTCTGTCCGCGACACGGGAGTCCCCGAGACGGGAGTCCCCGAGACGCGCGTCCCCGAACTGCCCCTTGAGGAACCGCCTGCCGGAACCGGCACCCGCACCGACACCGGAACCCGCACCCGCACCGAAGGCCCTGCCGCCGCCCATCGGAACGACCCGGCGCTCCTGGACCTGCTGCGGCTCGGCGATCTCGTGCTGCGCCGTCTCGACGAGTTCGAGGATGCGTTCCGCCAGGGGCCGCAGACGCGCTCCCGCCGGTGTGAGTTCCACGGAGCGGTTGCCCCGCCGTTGGAAGAGCGACGCCCCCATGTCCTCCTCCAGGCCCTTGATCTGCGCGGTCACCGCGGGCTGGGAGTAGTGCAGGTTGTGGGCGGCGCGGGTGAAGCTGAGCTCGCGGGCCACTTCGCGGAAGGCCCGTAAGTGCTGGAGTTCCATCTCCGTACCTTTCTACGCTCGTCCGTTCTTGCCTTGGCCTTGTTCTCGTACGTTCACGCGGCGCGGCGGGCCACGGCCGTCGCGAGGACGCGGCTCCCCTGGGTGGCGGAAAGCCGCACCCGGCCGTCGGGGGTCGCCGTCGCCTCGACGGTCACGGTCTCGGCCAGCTCGCCGAAGACGGCGAACTCGGCGTCGAGCGAGGCGAGCGCCACCGCTCCCCCGGCTCCCGCCCGAGCTCCCGCGCCCGCTCCCCCGGCCCGCCCCGTCAGCAGCGCCGCCTGGCGGAAGGCCTCCAGGAGCAGCATCCCGGGTACGTGGTCCGAGGGGTGCTCGAAGTACCCGGGGTGCGTCGGGTCGACGCGCAGCCGCCACGTGCCCGGGGCACCCGGTACGGACAGGAGCACGCCCCGGCTCTCCGCGGAGTCCCCGGCGGCGACGGCACCCGCGACGGGTCCCGCGGGCTGCGCCGTACGCCCCCGCTGCCGCAGCCGCCCGTACCGCACCCCGTCGATCACGGTCACGCCGGCGGAGGCGCGGGCGCACTCGCGGCCCCCGACCTCGATCACCATGTCGAAGCGGGCGTCGAAGCGGCGCGGGTTGCGCCCTCCGGCGGGTGTCACGACCCTCACGTCGACGACGACCGGGAGCGGCCCGCTGCCGACCCGGAGGGCGGCCGGGTCGCTGATGCGGAGCGACAGCGCCTTGAAGATGAAGTGGTGGCCGAGCGGCACGTCGTGGTAGCGGTGGCTCAGGAAGATCCCGGCCTGTCGTACGGCCTCGACGAGCAGCATGAAGTCGGCCTGCCCGGTCTTCTCCGGGCGGTACAGCGCGTGGTTGCGGGGCAGTTGGGCGCCGACCAGGAAGCGGTCCGCGCCGGCCACGACCGCGTCGGTGAGGAAGACCTCCGTCACCGAGGCGCGGTGCACGAGCCGCCGGGACACGGTCCGGTCGAAGCTGAGCCCGTCCTTGGCCTCCCGTATCAGGGACTCCAGTGACTCCAGGGGCTCAAGCGGTTCAAGAGGCAATACGGTCTGCAGCACACCGATGGACATCCTTTTCCCCCTCAAGGTGAATCATCGTGGCGACGGGGGACCTCGGCGGTCCCTCGGCAGCAAGAAATATACCTTCGAGAATGTATATTGCAAGGCATAGGCACGAGAGAGGCGGACAGGCATGGCGACACCCCGAAGCGAACCGAAGCAGGAACGCGCCCGGCGCACGAAGGTGCACATCCTCCAGTCGGCGGCCGAGCTGTTCTCGGAGCGCGGCTACGCGACCGTGACGCTCCAGGACGTGGCCGAACGGGCCGAGATGACCAAGGGGGCGGTGTATTTCCACTACACGAACAAGGAGGCCCTCGCCGTCGCGGTCGTCCAGGAGCACTACGCCCGCTGGCCCGGGATCCTCAACGGCGCCGAGGGCGACCACCAGGAGCCCTTCGACCGGCTCGCGGCCGTCCTGGACACCGTCACCAGGGCGTTCGCGCGGGACATCGTCGTCCAGGCGGGCGCCCGGCTCCAGATCGAACGGGCGCTCATCGACGCCGAGCTGCCCGAGCCGTACGTCGGCTGGGAGGACTACCTCAGCCGGCTGATCGCCGAGGCCCAGGACGTCGGACAACTGCGCGCCGGAGTGGAACCTCGCGCCGCCGCCCGCGTCCTGGTCTCCGCCTTCTTCGGCATGCAGCACATCTCCGACGTCCTGACCCGGCGCAAGGACCTTCCCGAGCGGTACGCGGAGCTGCGCACCGTACTCCTCGACGGGATGCGCGGCTGACCAGCCGCGCGCGCCTGCCGTGAGAGACCGGAAACGGCGTGGCCCCCCACGAGATGTGGGAGGCCACGCCGTATGCGTTCAGCGGCCGACGGCCGCTCCGTACGCGATCAGGACCTGCTGCCCGATCCGACGGGCGCCGGAGCGGAAGCGGAAGCAGAACCGGAACCGGAAGCCGTACCGGCGGACGCACCGGAGGCCGCGGCGGACGTCGTGGCACTCGAAGCGACGGGGGCCGGGGCCGCGGCCGGGGCTGCCTTCGCCGCGATGCGGCGCAGGTACAGGTTGTTGAAGACCAGCGCCGCCGCCGTGAGCGCGGCACCGACGATCTGCATGCCCGCCGGGACGACGCCCGTCAGGGCGGAGATCACGAAGGCCGTGATCGGCACCACGTCCATGAAGAGGACGCCGTTGAGCGGGCCGAGGTAGCGGTTGCCGAAGTTCCAGCCGAGCACACCCACGAACCCGGCGATGACGCTCATGTACGCCAGCTGGGGAAGGATCGAGCCGACCGCGCCCGCCGTCGGGACCGGCACGCCGCCGGCGGCCAGGATGACCGCCGTGATCACGGTGGCGCTGGCGAGACCGAGGGCCGTGGTGATCGCCGTGTACTTGATCGGGGACCAGGTCGGGAAGTAGCTGGCGCCCGAGGTGTAGACGACCCAGCACAGCGCGGCGAAGAGCAGCAGGGCGTCGGCGCCGGCCGTCTTCGGGGAGGCGATCAGCGAGCCGATGTCACCGTTCGAGACGACGAGGATGGTGCCGACGAAGGACATCGCGATGAAGAGGAGCGAGAACTTCGGCGGAACGACCTTCTTCAGCACCCAGTTCACCAGGAAGCCCATCATGGGCATGGTCGCCATCATGATCGAGGCGTTGAGGGCGCCCCGCTCGCCGATGAGGTCCTGGCCGAAGAAGACCAGGAACTGGAAGCCCGCGAAGCCGGCCGTACCGAACAGCCAGGCCAGACCGATGCGTTCGCCCTTCAGGCGCAGCCCCTCGCGTCCCTCCCGCATCCGCAGGAAGACCAGGAACATCGCGCCGGCGATGGTGTACCGCATGACGGTGAAGGTGAAGGGGTCGATGTGCTGGAGGGTGGAGTCCATCAGGGGGAACATCGCGCCCCAGGACACCGTGGCCAGGAGGCAGAGAAGGACGCCTCGCGTGTACGTGTTCTGACTGTTCATGAGTCTTCCTGTCGGGCCTGAGCGGGCCGGGAGTTGAGGGTCTGCGGGGAGGGAGAGGGGTGACGGACGGGGAGGAGGGCGGCCGGGCCCCGGGTCCGGAGGAGGGGGTACGGGCTCCGGGACCCGGCCGCACGGGTGCGTTCTCGCGTGTGGGCGGTCGAGGTCAGACCCCGGCCGGCTCCGGCTCGCGGGTCTCCGCCGGCCGGACGTCGAGGAGGTGGAGCACCGACTCCAGGAGCTGGGCCGCCCGGACCTTGCCGGTCGGGCTGTACGGGATGGCCTCGACGGGCACCACGTACGCCGGGAGGCAGGGCACTCGACGGGCGCAGGCGGCGCTGACCGCCCGGTATCCGCTCTCCTGGCGCTCGGGCGCCACCGGCGTGAAGGGGACGACGAGCACCTCGCCCGCCCCGGGAAGGTTCGTCCGCAGCACGGCGGTCTCCCGGACGCAGGGCAGGTCCATCAGGTCGGCTTCGAGGCCGAAGATGTTGACGTCGAGCGGCTTGCCCGCCTCCGCCTTGGCCACGCCGTCGTTGCGGCCGGTGAGTTCGAGCCGGCCGGCCTCGTCGACGAGGCCGCTGTCACCGGTCAGCAGGAAGCGCTGGGTGCGCCCGCCGTAGTCGAGGGTCATGAAGTCGGGCTCGCTGGTCGCGTAACTGTCCATGAGCTGGTAGCTGGCGATGGCGACCCGGCCCCGACTGCCCTTCGGGAGCGGCTTGTTGTCGGCGTCGAGGACGACGACGGTGTTGCCGGGCATGGGGCGGCCGGAGCGGCAGGGCGCCACGTGCAGCTCCTCGGGGCCGATCATGACGTTCACGCCGGTCTCGGTGGTCCCGTAGTAGAGGTGCAGGACGGGGCCGAGGCGGTCCCAGGCGTTGTTGATGACCCAGCGGTTGAGGTGCCGGCCGCCGGAGAGCACGAAGTGCAGACGGGACGTCTTGTGCAGGTGCTCGGAGTTCGGGTGGGCGACGACCCGGGCGAGGACCGGCGGGACCATGAGGGTGGTGGACACGCCCTCGTCCTGGATGATCCGGATGAGCTCCTCGGCGTCGTCGTGCGGGCCGAGGACGACAGTGCCGCCCAGGGTGAGGAAGATGCGCGCCCAGCCGGGCCCGGAGGCGTGGTAGAGCGGGACGGTCACCAGGTGCACGTCCTCCTCGTCGAAGGCGTACTGGTCGACGAGATCGGCGAACCGGCGGGCCTCGAAGGAGGTCCGGCGGACGACCATCTTGGGCACGCCGCTGGTGCCGGAGGTGAAGGAGAAGGCCTCGAAGGGCTGCTCGACGGGCTGCGGGTCGCCGGGCGCCGACACGAGGAGGTCGGTGAAGCTGACGGAGACGGTGTGGCCGTCGGGCAGGCCCACGGGCTCACTGTCGATGAATATGTCGAGTATGTCTCTGCCGTTCGGCCAGCCGCACTCCTCGACGAGGCCGCGGTGGGCCTTCGAGGTGATGACGACGGTCGGCTCCAGCTGGTCGAGCGCCGCGGTGGTCGCGACGGGCCCGGCGGTGTAGTCGAGGCCGACGCAGGGGATGCCGAGCGAGCTGACGGCGGCCATGGCGACCACCAGCTCCCAGCTGTTCTCGGCGAGGAAGACGGCACGGGCGGGCCGGGTCTCGGGCAGCAGATCCTGAATGGCGCAGGCCACGCGGCTGACCTTGTCGGAGAAACTCGCCCAGGTCATACGGGTCTCGCCGTCGACGACGGCGACGCGCTGGGGCCAGCGGGCGGCGTGCTTACGGATGTCCGCGATCTTGATCATGGAGGTGTCTCCCTGGAGGTCGGGCGGGACGGTCGGAGCGGGCGGAGCAGTACGGATGGGGGCTCGGGACTCGGGACTCGGGACTCGGGACTCGGGGCTCAGGTCTCGGGTCTGGGGGCTCAGGTCTCGGGTCTGGGGGCTCGGGTGCGGGGCTCGGGTGCGGGGCTCGGGTGCGGGGCTCGGGTGCGGGGTCCCGGATCTCAGCGGGTGGCGCCGACCGTGGCGTTCGCCGCCGCCGACACCGTGGCCGCGGTGGTCGATGCGGCGGATACGGCGGTGGCAGCACCGGCGAGGCGAGCGGAGACCGGCGCGGGAGGCGCGGAAGGAACGGCCGGTACGGAAGGAACGGCCGGTACGGACGGCAGGGAGGGGAGGGACGGGATCGACGGCACGGACGGCAGGGCCCCCGTCGCCGCCGCCTGCGCGGCCAGTTCGCCCGCCGAGACGGTCGGGTTCCGCAGCGTGTAGATCTCGCAGCCGCTGGACCGCAGGGAGTCGATCTGACTGAGCGTCCGCTCGCAGAGCTTCTCGCCGGGCACGGTGATGGGGATGCCGGGCGGGTAGGCGATGATGAAGTGCTCGGAGGTGCCCGCGGCCAGGGCCGCCGAGGCGCTGCGGTAGGTGCGCTGGATGGTGCGGAGGGCTTCGAGGAGCCGTAGCAGCGTCGCCTCGTCCACACCGATGTGGATGTGGAAGAGGACGGCGTCGCCGCTCTCGCGGGCGACGTACAGCGCGTACTCGTCGAAGAGCATCCGCCGGAAGTCCGCCGCCGTGATGCCGAGGGCGCTGATGTCGACGAGGACCCGGGTGGGGTCGTCGCTGACGAGCTGCGCCGGGTCGACCAGGTGCCCGTCGGGCCCGAGCGGCCGGTACGCGGAGAGGCGCGGATCCGTGGCGAGTTCGACGCGCAGGGTGCGGGCGAGGCCGAGGGAACGGCCGAGGAGCGCCTCGCCCTCCGTCTCGGCCTGGAGCCGGGCCAGGTCCAGGCTCGCGAGGACGGGCCAGCTGGGCGAGGTGGTGTGGTGCTGGAAGAGGGCCTGCGCGGTGCGTTCGCGGGCCTCGCCGTCGCCGATGAGGTGCAGGTAGGAGCCCTGCCGGAGCGCGGACATCGACTTGTGCGCGGAGTGGGTGACGGCGACGGTCATGGCGAGGCGGGGGTCGGCGGCGCGCAGCGCCTCGACGGCGTGCAGCGCGGTGAGCGGGCGCAGCCGGGGGTGGAAGCGGTGGGCCGCGCCCCAGGCCTCGTCGACGAGGACGGAGACGGTGGGGTGGACGGCGGCGAGTTCGGCGAGGACGGTCGGCAGGTCGTACCGGACGCCGTCGTAGGAGACGGCGGAGAGGACGACGGTGTCGTAGGGCCGGCCCTCGACGGCGGCGGCGCGGAACATCTCGAGGAGCCGGGGCAGGTCGGCGTACGTCCGCGGGCAGTCGTCGCAGCAGCGCTGCATGGGTGCGTACGCGACCTGGACGCCGAGCGAGTTGAGGGCGAAGTGCACCGACTGGTGGCAGGAGCGGTCCGCGAGGACCCGGGAGCCGGGCTGGGTCAGCGCGGTGAGCGCGACCCGGTTGGCGGTGCTGGTGCCGGCCGACAGGAAGAAGGTGGCGTCGGCACCGAAGCTGCGGGCGGCGAGGCGCTGGGCCTCCCGGAGCGGGCCTCGGGGCCGGAAGAAGGAGTCGAGCATCGTGCCGCTGTAGGACACGTCGGCCGCGAGCTGCGCGGCGCCGAAGAGCGCCTCGTAGGTCTCCCGCATGTGGGAGTCGCGGATAGACCGGCCGTGCGAGAGCGGCAGCGCGTGGAACGTGGCGATGTCACGTCGGGCGACTGCGAGCACGGCGTCAGCGAGGGGGGTGGTCCTGCCGTCCGGGTAGGCCCCGGGGCGAGCCGGCAGAGGAGCCGGCTCCGGAGTGGAGCTGGTGGATGCGGTCATGGACCCATGAAATAAAAACCTTCGCGAAGGTATCAACTGTCATCAGTGACGCTGATGGACGACCGGACCCACCACCCGGCCGACCAGCAGCGATGACACGACGGCCGATCGCGCCTACCCGGCGGTCCGGCGGGGCCGGGGCACGAGTTCGCCCCCACAGTTGGGGCAGACATCGCTCATGGCGTCGGCACAGGGCACGCAGAAGCTGCACTCGTACGAGCAGATCCGGGCGTCCCCGTCGGCCGCCAGGGCGGCGGTCCCGCACCTCTCGCACCGGTCACGCATCTCCAGGGCCACGACGGCCTCCCTCCCTCGCACGCGTAGACGTACGCGCACCTCCGACGACAGACCCATCGTCGAGGAGACCGCACCCAGCGGAAACAGCCCGAAAGCCAATGATCAACAGGATCGGGCCAGCGCGGTTCCGGCGGAACGGCCGGCACCCGCCCGGACGGCCGGTACCCGCCACCGCCGCGTTCCCGGACGGCTCGGGTCAGTGCCCGACCAGGCAGAAGGGGTGACCGGCCGGGTCCGCGTAGACCTTCCAGCTCCGGGTGCCCTCGCCCGCGTCGAGTCCAGGACCGGGCGGCGGATGTGCACGGGCCCGGGGGCGGGGCCCGCACCCCTACCCTCCCCTCCCCCTACGGGCCGGCAGGGAGGTCCCTAGGGCCTGTCGTCAAACTCCCGCCTGCCCCACGACGCCTGGCACGCGCTCTCGCCGCACCGGGCGAAAGCCCGAGTACGTCCAGTACGAGGGCTTCCGCCCGGCACGCCGAGAGCACGCACCAGACGCCGCGGGGCCGCCCTTCGGGCGACGACGGGAATTTGACGACAGGCCCTAGGAGGCGAGGTCCCATCCCCTACGGGCTAGGAGGCGACGTCCCGTGTCCGGTTGCCCCGGACCTGGGTGCGGACCGCGCCCATGCTCGCCGCGATGACCAGGGCGATGGCCAGGGCGTCCGTCAGCGACAGGCCCTGGTTGAGGACGAGGAAGCCGGCCGCCGCCGCGATGGCCGGTTCCAGGCTCATCAGGATCGCGAACGTGGGCGCGGGCAGGCGGCGCAGGGCGAGGAGTTCGAGGGTGTACGGCAGGACGGAGGACATCAGCGCGACCCCCAGGCCCAGGGCGATCGTCGACGGCACGAGGAGCTTGTCGCCCGCCTCCGCGATGCCCAGCGGCAGGCTCAGGACCGCGCCGAACGCCATCGCGAGCGCGAGGCCGTCCGCCTGCGGGAAGCGCCGGCCCGTACGCGCGCTGAACACGATGTACGTCGCCCACATCACGCCCGCCGCCAGCGCGAACCCCGCACCCACCGGATCCAGCCGGTCCAGACCGCCGCCGCCGAGCAGGACGACACCGCCGAGGGCCAGCCCGGCCCACAGCAGGTTCACCAGACGCCGGGAGGCGACGACCGAGAGGATCAGCGGGCCGAGGACCTCCAGGGTCACCGCCGCGCCCAGCGGTATGCGGTCGGCGGCCTGGTAGAAGAGGATGTTCATCCCCGCCATGGCCGTACCGAACGCGACGACCGTGCCCCAGTCGGCCCGGCTGTAGCCCCGGACCTTGGGGCGGCAGACGAGGAGCAGGACGAGGGCGGCGAGCACGAGCCGCAGGGTCACGACACCGAGGGCGCCGGCCCGGGGCATCAGAAGGACGGCGACGGCGGAGCCGAACTGCACGGAGAGCCCGCCGGCGACGACGAGCGCGACGGGCCCGAGCCGGTGACCGGATCCCTTACGGGCCGCGAAGCCCGTCGACTCGGGGGCGCCGACCGCTCCCGAGGAGCCCGCCGTCCCCGAGGAGCCCGCCGCTCCCGAGGGGTCTGCCACTCCCGGGGTGCCTTTCGACCCCGCGCCGACCACGGCGCGCGCCGGGGCGGGGGCCGGGGTCAGGGTCGCCTCCTTGACCGGACTGTCCACCGACGACTCCTCACTCGTTCACTGAACTGCACTCTCAGTCCAGAATAATGCACTCCTGGCTGGATGTCGCCAAAGTTCCCCTCCCACGCTACGAGCCCCCGCGCGGCACCGGAAATGCCGATTGGGCTGCGGTTATGCTCGGAAGGCATGAGCATCGAGCTACGCCACCTCCGCTGCTTTCTCGCCATCGCCGAGGAATCCAGCCTCACCAGGGCGGCCGTGCGACTCCACCTCACCCAGCCGGCCGTCTCCCGCACGCTCGCCGCGCTCGAAACGCACCTGGGCGCCCGGCTCGTCGACCGCAGCACCCACCACCTCGCCCTGACCGCCGACGGCCGCGCCTTCCAGGACCGGGCGGCGGCGGCGCTCGCCGCGTTCGACGACGCCGTGGACCCGGCGAGGCTCAGGCACCGGCCGCTGCGGCTGGGGCACGCGTGGTCGGCGTTCGGCCCGTACACGACTCCGCTGCTACGGCGATGGCAGCGCGAGCACCCGGAGACCCCGCTCGAACTCCTCCGCATCGACGACCGCACGGCGGGCCTGACGCGGGGAGAGGTGGACGCGGCGCTGCTGAGGGGACCGGTCGAGGCGCCGGGGCTGGTGACCGAGGAACTCACGACGGAGGAACGCGTCGCGGCGGTCCCGGCCGACAGCCCGCTGGCGGACCGGCCGAGGCTGACGCTCGACGACCTGGCGGACGGAACGGTCGTACTGAACACGGTGTCGGGCACGACGGCGCTCACCCTCTGGCCACCGGGGACGCGCCCGGCGGCCACGGTGACGGTCGCGAACACGGACGACTGGCTGACGGCGATCGCGGCGGGCAGGGGCGTCGGAGTCTCCTCCGCGTCGACGGCGGCGCTGCACCCGCACCCGGGCGTCGCGTACCGCCCACTGTCCGACGCCCCGACGCTGCCGGTGGTACTGGCATGGCGCGACGCGTTCCCGCACCCGGCGACGGGGGCACTGGCGGCGATGGCGCACGAGATCGTCAGCGGAAAGTGAGGACGGCGCAGCGCCGGGCGCGGGCGGGCGCGACGGGCAGCGGGGCCAGGTCTCCCAGGTGATGGGGGCGAGCGCGCGAGCGAGCGCAACGTGAGGCCGTCCCCTAGAAACCTCGCTCCAGCCCCTCGGCCAACACCTCCGCCAAGTGCCTCGCCCGGAGTCCCTTCACAGCCCCCGAAGCCGCACCCGACGCCACCCCCTTCGCACCCTTCGCACCCTTCGCTCCCTTCGCCCCCTCCCTTGCCCCCTCCCCCGCCAGCTCCCCGATCTGTGTCCTGCACGAGAAGCCGTCCGCCAGGACTTCCGTCTCCGGTGGGGCCTGTCTGAGGGCCGGGAGCAGTTGGTCCTCCGCGCACGCGACCGAGACCTCGTAGTGGCCCGGTTCGAACCCGAAGTTGCCCGCCAGGCCGCAGCACCCGCCCGACAGCTCTCCCCTCAGACCCGCGCGTTCCCTCAGCCGGCGGTCCGGCCCGTCCCCCAGTACCGCGTGCTGGTGGCAGTGGGTCTGCCCCGCCACCGGTCGGTCCAGGCGCGGCGGTTCCCAATCCGGCGCCAGCATCTCCAGCGCCTCCGCGAACGTGCGTACCGACGCCGCGAGGCGCGCCGCCCGCGGGTCGTCCGGCAGCAGCTCCGGCAGGTCCGTCCTCAGCGTCGCCGCGCACGAGGGCTCAAGCACGACCACCGGCCTCACGCCTCCCCCCGCACCGGCAGCCAATCCCCCTTCCCCCACCGCTCCCTCCTCCATCACGTCCAACATCCGCCCCATCACCTTCCGCGCCGCCCCCAACTGCCCCGTCGACACATACGTCAGCCCGCAGCACACCCTCCCCCTCGGCAGCGCGACCCCCAGTCCCGCCGCCTCCAGGACCCGCACCGCCGCCCTTCCCACCTCCGGTGACAAGTGGTCCGTGAACGTGTCCGGCCACAGGGTCAGGGCCGGCGGGCGGGACGAGGCGCGTTCCGCGAACCAGGACGTGAACGTGCTGTCCGCCACGCGCGGCATCGTCCGTTCCGGTGTCAGCCCCGCCCACCGCGCCGCGAACGGCAGCCCGAGCGCCGGGTTCAGCGCCCGTCCGAACAGGTTCAGCCAGTGCGGCAGCCGGCCCATCGTCCAGTGGGAGCGCGGCCTGCGCAGGAACCCGAGCGGCCCCGCATAGTGCCGGTCCAGGAACTCCGCCTTGTACGCGGCCATGTCGATGCCCACCGGGCAGTCACTCCGGCAGCCCTTGCACGACAGACACAGGTCCAGCGCCTCCCGCACCTCCTCCGAGCGCCAGCCGTCCGTGACGACCTCCCCGAGTGCCATCTCGTGCAGCAGCCTCGCCCGGCCGCGCGTCGAGTGCTTCTCCTCCCCCGTCGCCCGGTACGAGGGACACATCACCTCCGGCCCCGAACTCGGGCCCTCCACACGGCACTTGGCCACCCCCACGCACCGGGCCGCCTCCCTCCCGACCCCGACCAGCGGCAGTCCGGTGAACCGCAGGCCCTCGTCGAGCCGGCGCGGCCGGACGAGCATCCCCGGGTTGAGGCCCCCGTCCGGGTCCCACACGTCCTTCACCGCGCCGAACAGACCGACCAGCTCCTCCCCGTACATCCTCGGGAGCAGTTCGGCGCGCGCCTGCCCGTCGCCGTGCTCCCCGGAGAGCGAGCCGCCGTGGGCGACCACCAGGTCCGCCACCGCCTCCGAGAACCGGCGGAAGTCCCGTACCCCCTCCCGCGTCCACAGGTCGAAGTCGATCCGGACGTGCACACATCCGTCGCCGAAGTGCCCGTACGGGACTCCCCGGAGGCCGAAATCGGCCAGCAGCGCGCGGAACTCGCGGAGGTACGCGCCGAGCCGCGCCGGCGGGACCGCGCAGTCCTCCCACCCCGGCCAGGCCTCGCCCCCTCCCCCGGACTCCGTCCGGGAGGTGCCCCCAGGCGTCCGCGTCGCCGTCCCCGCCGCGTCCTCCCTGATGCGCCACAGCGCGCGCTGCCCCGCGGGCTCGCCCACCACGGCCGCGTCCAGCGCGTCGGCCGCCCGGACGAGCCGCCGGGCCGCACCTTCCCCGTCCACCTCGCAGAACAACCACGCCCCGCCCCGGGGCAACCCCTCCACCCCATCCCGACCCGACCCCGAGCCCGCCCCCCGAGCGGAACCCGCACCCGCACCCACACCCCGAGCCGACCCCGACCCCCCACCCCTCACCAGATCCGCCGCCATCCCCTCCACCGTGAGCGGCCCGTACGCCAGCAGGCCCGCGGCCGCGTCCGCCGCCGCGCTCTCGTCCGCGTACCCCAGCACCACCAGCACCGGATCGGCCGGCAGCGGGACCAGGCGTACCGTCGCCTCCGTCATCACCCCGAGCGTGCCCTCGCTGCCGCAGAACGAGCGGGCCACGTCCGCGCCCCGCTCGGGCAGCAGCGCGTCGAGCGCGTACCCGGAGATCCGGCGCGGCAGCCCCTCCGGGTATCCGGTCCTCAGCAGCGCGAGGTTCCGGCCGACGAGGTCCATCAGTCCGGGCGGCGCACCCCGCCCCTCCCGCCCCAACGTCAACCTCTCGCCCCGGTACGTCACCACATCCAGCGAGCGCACGTTGTCCGCGGTGGTGCCCCAGGCGACCGAGTGCGCCCCGCACGCGTTGTTGCCGATCATGCCGCCGAGGGTGCAGCGGCTGTGGGTGGACGGGTCGGGGCCGAAGGTCAGCCCGTACGGCCGCGCCGCGTCCCTCAGCCGGTCGAGGACCAGGCCCGGCCGTACGACGGCAGTCCGCTCCTCCGGGTCCAGGGAGACCAGTCCGGCCATGTGCCGTGTGAGGTCGAGCACGACGCCGGTGCCGGTGGCCTGGCCTCCGATGGACGTGCCGCCGCCGCGTGCGACGACCGGCGTGCCGTGCGCCCGGCACACCTCCAGGACCGCCGCCACGTCGTCGGCGTCGCGCGGCGCGACCGTACCCACAGGCACACGGCGGTAGTTGGAGGCGTCCATGGTCGCCAGGGCGCGCGCGGTGGTCGAGAAGTCGACCTCCCCGGCGACGGCGGACCGCAGATCCGCGGCGAGTCGAGCTGCTTCCGGAGCCTGTTCCTCGTGTGTTCCCACAAGCCCAGGATGTCTCAGTCCTCGTCTCATCGGGCGGACATCCTGCGACCGGCCCCTTCACGACCCGATACTCTCCGCCTCGTGGCTGATATCCAGATTCCCGCTGACATCAAGCCCGCCGACGGCCGTTTCGGCGCGGGCCCCTCCAAGGTGCGTACGGAGGCGCTGGACGCCCTGGCCGCCACCGGCACCTCCCTCCTCGGCACCTCCCACCGCCAGGCTCCGGTCAAGAACCTGGTCGGCGAGGTACGTACCGGCATCCGTGACCTCTTCTCCCTCCCCGAGGGCTACGAGGTGATCCTGGGCAACGGCGGCTCCACCGCCTTCTGGGACGTCGCGACGCACGGTCTGATCGAGCACAAGTCGCAGCACCTCACCTTCGGCGAGTTCTCCTCCAAGTTCGCGAAGGCCGCCAAGCTGGCCCCGTGGCTGGCCGAGCCGACCGTGATCTCCTCCGACCCGGGCACCCACCCGGAGCCGGTGGCCGAGGCGGGCGTCGACGTCTACGCGTACACCCACAACGAGACCTCCACCGGTGTCGCCGCCCCGATCAAGCGGGTCGCCGGCGCCGACGCGGGCGCGCTCGTCCTGGTCGACGCGACCTCCGGCGCGGGCGGCCTCCCCGTCGACATCGCCGAGACGGACGTCTACTACTTCGCCCCGCAGAAGTCCTTCGCCGCCGAGGGCGGCCTGTGGCTGGCGGCGTTCTCGCCGGCCGCGCTGGAGCGGGCGCAGACCATCAAGGACTCCGGCCGTCACATCCCGGAGTTCTTCTCCCTGCCGACGGCGATCGACAACTCGCTCAAGAACCAGACGTACAACACCCCGGCGCTCTCGACCCTCTTCCTGCTCAACGAGCAGCTGAAGTGGATCAACGGCCAGGGCGGTCTGGACTGGGCCGTGGCCCGTACGAAGGAGTCCTCGGACGCGCTGTACGGCTGGGCCGAGGAGTCCAAGTACGCGACGCCGTTCGTCACGGACGCGGCGAAGCGCTCGCAGGTCATCGGCACGATCGACTTCGCGGACGAGATCGACGCGGCGGCGGTCGCGAAGGTGCTGCGCGCGAACGGCATCGTCGACACGGAGCCGTACCGCAAGCTGGGCCGCAACCAGCTGCGCATCGCGATGTTCCCGGCGGTCGACCCGGCGGACGTGCGCGCCCTGACGGCGTGCATCGACTACGTGATCGAAAAGCTCTGACCTCTGCTCACAAGAAGGGCCCGGCACCGGACACCGTCCGCACCGGGCCCTTCGGCGCACCCGACCCCTGAGGTCAGCGGCTTCTGCGGCGGTGGTCGCTGGGCGCCATGCCGTACGCGCGGCGGAACGCGCGGCTGAAGTCCGCCTGGTGCCGGAAGCCCCAGCGGCTCGCGATCTCGCCGATCCCGCAGTGCCCGAGAAGCGGGTCGGCGAGGTCCGCCCTGCTGCGTTCGAGGCGGAGGCGCCGGATCAGGGCGCCGACCGTCTCCGGCTCCTCGTGGAAGAGCAGGTGGAGGAGGCGTACGGAGATGTGGTGGTGGGCGGCGACGGCCGCCGGGCCCAGCTCCGGATCGGACAGGTTGTGGTCGATGAAGGCGCGGACACGGGTGCGTAGGACCTGCTGCCGGGTCTCGGCGGGCAGCGCGGCCGGGCTGTCACTCGCGGTGGCCAGCAAGGTGGCGGCGAGGTCGAGAGCCGTGCCGCCCAGACGACGCAGCTCGGCGGGCGCGCACCGGTCGGCCTCGGCGCGGAGCCCGTTCAGGTACGAGGCGAGCAGCGCCCCCGAGCCGGTGCGGGCGGGTAGCGCCCTGCCGAGGAGGCGGTCCGCCCGGTTCTGCGGCAGGGGCAGCGCGGCCCGGGACAGGCGCAGCAGGGTGACCTGCGGGAGCCGCCCCTCGTCGTGGAACTCGCACCTCAGGGGGTGCGAGGAGTCGAAGAGCGCCATGTCGCCCGCGGTGAGGAGGGAGTTGTCGCGGCGCTGTTCGATGCCGATGGGGCTGCCGTGGACGAGGAAGAGGAAGTACTGCTCCGGGTCCGCGCGCCTGATGTGCCCGGCGACCCGCCGGGCGGACATCGGGGAGAAGGTGAAGCAGGAGAGGTCGGTGCCGCCCAGGCCGATCGCCGTGGCGGAGCCCTGGAAGCGGTCCGTGT
The DNA here is from genome assembly GCF_036634195.1 of Streptomyces sp. P9-A4. Lineage (NCBI taxonomy): Bacteria > Bacillati > Actinomycetota > Actinomycetes > Kitasatosporales > Streptomycetaceae > Streptomyces > Streptomyces sp. P9-A4. The sequence goes on along the minus strand of NZ_JAZIFY010000001.1, from coordinate 4,314,910 downwards.
CAGGGGTGGTGATCGACACCGGCATGACGGCGTCGCCGACCATGCCGGCCCACCACTCGAAGCCGTCGCGCGCGCTGACGCTGGTCGTCGAGACCGCTGCCCCCACCGTCGCCACCCCTCCTGCCACCCGCGCGTGCACCCGTCCGTCCGCCCGTCCATCGTGAAGCGTGAGCGGGCGGCCGGGACAGCGCGATGTCGGTCAACTCGCCCGCAACAGCGGCGCTTTGCGCCCACGGTGACGCGAAACTGCACCCCTCGCCAACGACAGGCAGGTCGTGCGCGCCCCACAGTGGTGGTCCGAACCGGCACCGCGCCGGGGGCGAGAAGCAGAGGTGACTCAGTGGCAGCGCAGAAGATCTTAGGGACGCGCGGGTGGGCGAAGGCCGTCGCCGCCCTGGCGATGACGCTCACGGCCCTCGTGGCCGCACCCGGCGCGGCGGGGGCGGCGGGTACGGCCGGAGGGGCCGCGGGCGGCGGCGAGTTCGCGGCGCAGGCCAGGACCGCCGGGCTGACCGGTGCGCAGGCGAAGAGCCTCCAGAAGCGGGTCGACGGCTATCTGGCGAGCACCGGGGGCACCCAGGTCGCCGCCAACAAGATCGCCCTGCCCGGCGGCGAGCTGCTGCTGACGCTTCCCGGGGAGCGGAAGGCCCGCGACCTGGACGCGACGGCGGTCCCGGGCGACACCGTGGGCACCTGCCGCTACTCGTACGTGTGCGCCTACAAGTTCGAGAACTACACGGGTGACCAGTTCGACATGTTCACCTGCAACCACCTGTTCCGCATCGAGTGGAACACGACCGGCTCGTGGATCAACAACCAGCGCTCGGACCTGTACGCGGACTTCTACGACAAGACCAAGGTCATCCGCTGGACCTCGCCCGGCGGTCTCAGCTACGACTCGCAGGCCGACTGGCGCTGGGTCTGGTACGTGAGCCCCTGCTGATCCGCCGCTCCGGGCTCAGTCCCGGCGCAGCAGACGTTTGACGCCGACCACGAGGATCGTGGCGCCGGCGAGGACGAGGAAGCCGACGGTGACGTTGCCCTTCTCGCCCTCGGCGGCGGGGGACGACGGGGAGTCGGGCGCGCCGCCCGGCGTCTCCTTCGGCTTCCCGGAGGGATGCTCGGCCCCTGGCCGCTCCACCCGCAGGACCCGGCTGTCGCGGCCCTCCGAGCCGAACATGAACGCCGAGCCGTCTCTCGTGTACGTCACCGACTCCGCCTGCCCCTGGAAGGGGGCCCCGACCGCCGTGCCGTCGTCACCGAGGCCGCCGCCGCCCGGACCGCCCTCCTTCCAGGCGTACTCCTTCGCACTGAAGTAGCCGCGCAGGACCAGCCTGCCGCCGTCCGGCGAGAAGGCGCCGTCGGTGACCCACGGCACCTCGTCGACCTTCCGGAAAACGTTCGTTCCCGACGAGGAGAGCCGCTCGGGGCCCGCGTACAGCCCGCCGCCGTCCTCGTTCTTGCTGGCGATGTACACCCGGCCGGTCTTCGGATGGACCATCAGCGCCTCGGCGTTGCGCGGCCCGTCGGCGTACTTCACGACGTACTGCTTCGCCGCCACCGTCCGGTCCCCCAGCTCCTTCGGCTCGGGGAAGCGGTAGATCCAGACGTGGTCCCAGGAGCCGTCGAGGTTGTCGCCGATGTCGCCGACGTAGATGTCGCCGTCCGGGCCGACCGCGATGGCCTCCATGTCCCGGGGGGTCCCGACCCCCTTCATCGTCAGGGTCGCGACCGTCTTTCCCGTACGGGAGTCGATGCCGTAGATCAGGGGGGCGTCCTGGTCGTTGTGCGTCCAGTAGATCCCGGGGTGGGCCCGGCTCGCGGCGAGGCCGCTGGACTCGGTGACCCGGGAGTCCTCGATGGTGAAGTCCCGGTCGGGCTCCTGCCCTTCGGCATGGGCGAGACCGGCCGGGAGCAGCACCAGGGCCGCCGCCGCGCCGAGAGCACACAGAGCAGATCGCATGGCTCAAGCCTGCCACGATGCGGCGGCGCCGGCCTGGCCCCCGACCCTGAAAACTCCCTTGACCTGCCCCGGAGCCGCTGTCAGGGTCGCGCCCGTGACCATCTCCACACCGCAGACCTCCGCCCCGCAGCCCTCCTCCGCGCAGACCTGCGCCCCGCGGACCTTCTCCGCGCCCGACGGCACGACGCTCGCCTACCATGTGTCCGGCTCCGGTGCCCCGCTGCTCTGTCTCCCCGGCGGCCCGCTCCAGGACTCCGCCTATCTCGGCGACCTCGGCGGGCTGAGCGCGCACCGGCGGCTGATCCGGCTCGACCTCAGGGGCACGGGCGCGTCCGCCGTGCCGGACGACCCGGCCTCGTACCGCTGCGACCGGCTCGTCGACGACGTGGAGGCACTGCGCGCGCACCTGGGTCTGGAGACCGTCGACGTGCTCGGGCACTCGGCGGGCGCGAACCTCGCGGCGCTGTACACGGCCCGCTACCCGCAACGGGTGGCCCGGCTGGTCCTCCTCACCCCGGGCACGGCGGCCGTCGGGCTCGACACGAGCGGCGAGGAGCGGCTCGCGGCGGCCCGCCGGCCGTGGCGCGAGGAGGAGCCGTGGTTCCCGGAGGCGTACGCGGCCCTGGAGGAGCTCGCGGCGGGGCGCGGGAGCGCGGCGGCCTTCGCGGCGGTCGCGCCGTTCTTCCACGGCACCTGGGACGAGGCGGCGCGGGAGCGGCACGCGGAGAGCGACCGTCGGCGCAACGCTGAAGGTGCGGCCGTCCACAGCGGCGAGGGCGCCTACGAACCGGCCGCCACGCGCGCGGTGTTCGCGACGTTCGACCGGCCGGTCCTCGTCGTCGCCGGAGAGGGCGACGCGAACACCCCGGTGCCGACGGCCACCGCGTACGCGGCGCTGTTCCCGAAGGGCGAGCCGGCCGTCGTGGCGGGCGCCGGACACTTCCCGTGGCACGACGACGCGGAGGGGCTCGTGGAGACCGTGAACACCTTCCTGAAGGACTGAGGACTGGAGGCACGGGGCACGGAGCCCGGAGCCGTGAGCCCGGAGCCCGGAGCCGTGAGAGCTGAGGCCTGACGCCTGAGGCTGACGCCTGACGCCTGACGCGCACCCCCGTCGTGTCCCGGATCACGTCGCTGGTCCCGGACCGCGTCCGCGATGATATGACCATGCGTTTTCTGTTCGTCGGCGACAGCATGACCATCGGACGCGCCGGCGACTGGACCTGGCGCTACCGCATGTGGCGGCACCTGGAGTCCGTACTCCCCGGCGGGTACGAGATCGTCGGCCCGCGCACCGGGCTGTACGACCCCGCCGCCGACGCCCCGGCCTCCGCGGCGTACGCCGACCCGGCCTTCCCCGAGCCCGCCCGCAGGCATCTGGCCGGCTGGGGCGAGGGCTGGCTGCACATGGCGCCGGTGATCGGCGGGACCGTCACGGCGACCGGGGCCGATGTCCTGCTGGTCTCGCTCGGTCTGATCGACCTCGGTTTCTACACCAACAGTGATCAGACCGAGGCGAACGTCCGGGCCTTCGTCGCGGCGGCCCGCGCCGCGAACCCGCACGTCAGGGCCGTCCTCCTGCCCGTCATACCCAATGTCCGCGCCGGCTACGACGCCCCCTTCGCGGCCGAGTGCACCCGCTTCAACGAGCTGCTCGCGAAGGCGGTCGCCGACCTGGACACGGCCGCCTCGCCGCTGCTGCTCGCGACGGTCCCGGAGTCGTACGACCTCGGAGCCGACACATACGACGGCACCCACCCGGGCCCCACCGGGGAACACAAGCTGGCGGCGGCCTTCGCCGACGCGATGCACCAGGCGTGGGGGCTGGGCGGCCCGTACTCCCCCTGAGCGCGGTCTCCCGTCTCAGGCCGCGCGGGTGAGGCGGTTCGCGAAGGTGGACAGGGTGTACGCACCGATGCCGAGGACGACCTCCAGGGCGTTGCGGCGGGTGTAGCCGGCCTTCGAGAAGGCGGCGAGGTCCTCGTCGGTCACCGCACCGGAGGAGGCGAGGACCCGGAGGGTGAACGTCCGGACGGCGGCGAGGCGTTCGGCGTCGGGGACGGGGCCGAGGGCGGCCATCTTGGCCTCGTGCATGTCGACGCAGAGGTGGCACTGATTGCGTTCGGCGACGGTCAGGACGACGGTCTCGCGGGAGTGCGGGTCGAGGGTGGTGGACTCGAAGATCGCGCTGAGCTTGAGGAAGCCGTCGAGGGTCTCCGGGGACTCCTTGAGGAGGGCGACGGCGGCGGCGGTACGGGCGGACATGTCGAGCGGTGCGGACAAGGCGGTTCCCCCTGCATAGAATGGACAACATGGTTGACCATGTCGCTGGAGAAAACGTAAACCAGGTTGTCGATACTGGCAAGGGGGTACCTGGGAACGACGCTCCCGGGTACGAACTGCCCCTGCTCCTCTTCGGCGGCTTCCGCACCCTCATCGACCGGCTGCACGCCCGCCTCGCCACGGAGGGGCACCCCGACATGCGCCCCGCGCACGGCTTCGCCATGCAGGCCGTCGGCGTCCGGGGCGCCACCGCCAGCGAGATCGGCCGCAGCCTCGGCGTCTCCAAGCAGGCCGCCGGCAAGACCGTCGACCGGCTGCTCGCGCTCGGTTACGCCGACCGCGCCGACGACCCCACCGACGCCCGCCGCAAGCTCGTCCGCCTCACCCCGCGCGGCTTCGAGGCCCTGGCCCGCTCGGCGGCGATCTTCGACGAGCTGCGGGCGGAGTGGGTCGCGACCCTGGGCGCGGACCGCGTCCGGAACATGGAGGGGGCGCTGCGGCAGGTCGTACCGGCGGAGACGGCGTTCCGCCTGGACGCCCCGAGCTGGCTCGGGGCGCCCTGAGCGCCGGGGCGGGCGCCGGGCGCCCGGGCGGGCGCCGGAGGCCCGGGCCGCCCCCGAGCGATCCCTCATCCGCCTCCGGTCCCTTACGGGATCACCGGACTCGCCCCCGGTCCCTTACCGGATCACCGGACTCACCTCCGGTCCCCTACGGGACCACCGGCCCGCCCCGATCCCCTACGGGACCACCGGACTCGCCCCCGATCCCCTACGGGATCACCAGGCGAAAGCCTCCGGGGACGGTCCCGGGCCCGGGAAGATCTCGTCCAGCGCCGTCAGCAGCTCCTCCGTCAGCTCCACCTCCAGGGCGCGCAGCGCGCCGGAGAGCTGCTCGGGGGTGCGCGGGCCGACGATCGGGCCCGTCACACCCGGCCGGGTGAGCAGCCAGGCGAGGGCCGTCTCGCCGGGCGCGAGGCCGTGCTTGTCGAGCAGGTCCTCGTAGGACTGGAGCTTCGCCCGGGAGGCCGGGTCGGCGAGGGTGGCCCCCGCGCGTCCCTCCGTACGGCGCTTGCCCTCGACCTCCTTCTTCAGGACCCCGCCGAGGAGGCCGCCGTGCAGCGGCGACCAGGGGATGACGCCGAGGCCGTACTCCTGCGCGGCCGGGATGACCTCCATCTCGGCGCGCCGCTCGAAGAGGTTGTAGAGGCACTGCTCGCTGACGAGACCGACCGAGCCGCGCCGGGCGGCGGCCTCGTTGGCCTGGGCGATCTTGTAGCCGGGGAAGTTCGAGGAGCCCGCGTAGAGCACCTTGCCCTGCTGGATGAGGACGTCGACCGCCTGCCAGATCTCCTCGAAGGGAGTCGCGCGGTCGATGTGGTGGAACTGGTAGACGTCGATGTAGTCGGTGCCGAGGCGCTTGAGGCTGCCCTCGACGGCCCTGCGGATGTTCAGCGCCGAGAGCTTGTCGTGGTTGGGCCAGGCCTCGCCTTCGGCGCCCATGTTCCCGTAGACCTTGGTGGCGAGGACGGTCCGGTCGCGGCGGCCGTCACCCTTCGCGAACCAGGAACCGACGATCTCCTCGGTCCGGCCCTTGTTCTCGCCCCAGCCGTACACGTTGGCGGTGTCGAAGAAGTTGAGTCCGGCGTCCAGCGCCGCGTCCATGATCGCGTGGCTGGTGGGTTCGTCGGTCTGAGGTCCGAAGTTCATCGTGCCGAGGACGAGGCGGCTGACCTTGAGTCCGGTGCGTCCGAGCTGCGTGTACTCCATGGGAGCCAAGCCAACTGCTTCGAGCGCACTCGAAGCAAGGGACTTCTCACGGCATGGGCAGGGCGGGGTACGGGAGGGCTACTGGCCGGCCAGTGAGGTCACCGCGATGATCGCGAACATCAGTACGAGCACGCCGGCCATGATTCGGTTACGGGTCTTCGGGTCCACCCGACGAGGTTAACCCGACTGTGCCCCGGACCCCTCAAGGGGCCAGGCTCCGACCGTCTCGTAACGGGGCTGCTCGCCCCGCAACCCGCTCACCGGCAGGCTCGACCGGACGAGCGCCAGCTCCTCGGCCTGCCACCGGATCCCCTCGAAGCCGTCGAGACCGTCGAGGAACGGGTGCAGGTTCACCCCCTCCCCGCGGGCGCGGCCGAGTGTCAGATGCGCCTGGTAGCGGCGGTGCTCCTCCATCGGCACCCCGGACCTGCGCGCGGCGGCGTCGGCGCGCTCGGCCAGCAGCCGCAGCTCGTCCAGGTCCCCCGCGACCCCGGTCCACAGGGCGCGCCGCCCGAAGTGACCGCCCCCGTGGAGCCGCAGCGGGAACGGCGGGGTGCGGTGCGCGGCCCTCGCGAGCCGTACGCGCAGCTCGGGCAGCAGTTCCTCGTCGACCTCCCCCATGAAGGCGAGCGTGAGGTGCCAGCCGGGCCGCGAGGTCCAGCGGAGCCCGTCCGCGCCGGGCAGCCGGTGCAGCCGGTCGACGACGTGTCCGAGCTCGGTCAGCCCCTCCGGGGGCGGCAGGACGGCGGCGAAGAGCCTCATGGGGGAAGTCTGGCAGGAGACGGGACGTCGCCGTCGGAACGCCCGGCCGGACGCCTGCCCCTGGTGTCCTTCCCGGCCCCCGCCCGGATGGTCGTACGACTAGGGTCGGCGGGATGAAGATCCGGAAGGGCGGGGCGGAGGACCTCCCCGCGATACTCGCGATACTCGACAGCGCCGTGGTGTGGCTCAACGGCGAGGGGATCACCGCCCAGTGGGGCACGGAGTCGTTCTCCGGGCGGCCGAAGGCGGTGGAGCAGGTCGAGCGGACGATGTCCGAGGGCGACCCGTGGATCGTCGAGATCGACGGCGTCCCCGCCGGCACGATGACGCTGACGCCGCACCCCGGCCAGTACATCGAGCCCGCCGGAGAGCCCGAGGTGTACGTCCGTCTCCTGGCGACCGACGGGCGCTTCCACGGCCGGAGGGTCGGCGCGGCGCTCCTGGAGCACGCGGAGGCGGAGACCCGCCGCCAGGGGGTGTCGCTGCTGCGGGTGGACTGCTTCGCGGGCAGCGAGGGCCGCCTCATCGCGTACTACGAGCGCCAGGGCTTCACCCGTACCGAGGAGTTCGTGGTGGGCGAGTGGCCGGGACAGGTGCTGGAACGGCGGTTCTGAGGCGCCGGGGGGTACGGGGGCGCCGATCGGCGCCCCCGTACCCCTGCGAACCGCTCCCGTCTACGCGGCCGTGGCGAGTCGCTCGCGTGCCACGAACCGGACCTGCGGGTGTCCGTGCCGCCAGGCCCACGCGACCTTGAGGTCGCCGACCCGGGCCAGGACCAGGCCCACGACCACCGCCGCCGCGAGCGAGATCACGCCGCCCGCGGCGAAGCCGACGCGGGCGCCGTAGGTGTCGGTGACCCAGCCGAGGAGCGGCGCGCCGATCGGCGTGCCACCGGCGAAGACCATCATGTAGAGGCTCATGACCCGGCCCCGCATGGCGGGGTCGGTCGCCATCTGGACGGCCGAGTTCGCGGTGATGTTGACCGTGAGGCCGATCATGCCGATCGGTACGAGCAGCAGCGCGAACAGCCAGAACGTCGGCGACAGGGCCGCCGCGATCTCCAGGACGCCGAAGACTCCCGCCGCGATCACCAGCATCCGCAGCCGGGTGGAGCCGCGCCGGGCCGCCGCGAGGGCGCCGACGAGGGAGCCGGCCGCCATCAGGGTGTTGAGGAAGCCGTACGCGCCGGCGCCGACGTGGAAGACGTCGCCGGAGAAGGCGGTGAGCCAGATCGGGAAGTTGAAACCGAAGGTGCCGATGAAGCCGACGAGGACGATCGGCCAGATCAGGTCCGGCCGCCCGGCCACGTACCGCAGCCCCTCCCGGAGCTGGCCCTTGCCGCGCGGGGCGCGCTCCACCTTGTGGAGTTCGCTGGTCCGCATGAGCAGGAGGCTCACGAGGGGGGCGAGGAAGGACAGGCCGTTGAGGAGGAAGGCCCAGCCGCTGCCGACCCCGGCGATGAGGCCACCGGCGACGGCGGGGCCGATGAGCCGCGCGGACTGGAAGTTCGCCGAGTTCAGGGAGACGGCGTTGCGCAGCTGGTCGGGGCCGACCATCTCGGCGACGTACGCCTGCCGGGCCGGGTTGTCGACGACCGTGACCATGCCGAGCAGGAAGGCGATCAGGTAGACGTGCCAGACCTGGATGCTGCCGGAGAGGGTGAGGACGGCGAGTGCGATGCCGCAGACGCCGAGGGCGGCCTGGCTGACGAGCAGCAGGCGCCGCTTCGGGTAGCGGTCGGCGATGACACCGCCGTAGAGGCCGAAGAGCAGCATCGGCAGGAACTGCAGGGCTGTCGTGATGCCGACGGCGGCGGCCGAGCCGGTGAGGCTCAGGACCAGCCAGTCCTGGGTGATGCGGGCCATCCAGGTGCCGGTGTTGGAGACGATGGCACCGGTGAAGAACAGCCGGTAGTTACGAATCCTGAGCGAGGAGAAGGTTTCCCCCCGCCCACGGGTCTTGAGGGTGGGTTGATGGACGGGTGCGGAGTCTGCTCCGGGTCCCGTACTCAAAGCGCGTCGCCTCCTTGGCGCAGGGTCGGGGGCGTCCGGCGGCCCGGGACCCCTGTCCCGGACCGCCGGACACCCCCTTACAGATGGGCGAGCTTCTCCAGGACCGGGGCGGCCGCGCGCAGCTTGGCCCATTCGTCCTCGTCCAGGCCCTCGGCGAGGGAGGCCAGCCAGGCGTTCCGCTTGCGGCGGGACTCTTCGAGCATGGCTTCGGCCTGCTCGGTCTGGCTGACCACCTTCTGCCGGCGGTCGTCGGGGTGCGGCTCCAGCCGGACCAGTCCCTTGGCTTCGAGCAGCGCGACGATGCGGGTCATCGACGGAGGCTGGACGTGCTCCTTGCGGGCCAGCTCGCCGGGGGTGGCGGAGCCGCAGAGCGCGAGAGTGCCGAGCACCGACATCTCGGTGGGGCTCAGCGACTCGTCGACGCGCTGGTGCTTGAGGCGTCGGCCCAGTCGCATGACGGAGGAGCGGAGCGCGTTCACGGCCGCGACGTCGTCGGCGGTGCCGTGGGACAGGTCAGGCATGTTTGTTAGCCTAACTCATTACTCTGTCTAAATACCAACGGGGACACGCCGGGGTAGCGCGCATCACACCCGTATCTCCACGCACGCGCGTGAACCTGGCGCTCGCAGGTCACGCTTCGGCATCCATGTATCACCCAAATGAGTGAGTCGGATCCGGAAAGTGACGCAACGGGGCACCCGCTGCCCCGACCCTGACGGCATGGGATCGACAGTGCTCAGCCTGCGCATCGACAGTGAGCTGCTCGACCGGCTCAAGAGTCACGCCGCGAAAAGAGGAATGAGCGTCCAGGACTATGTCGTCCGGACGCTCATTCGGGAGGACTTCGACGAGCGGTTCAAGACCGCCGTCGAGGAGACGCAGAAGTTCTACGGGGAAGGCGGGGCGCCCGGGCCCGAAGGGGCCCGGGACCCGGATCACGTGAGGCCGAGCGCCGGCATCGCGTAGTAGAAGACGAAGACCGCCGACACGACGTACATGGCCACCGGGACCTCACGGCCCCGCCCGGCCGCCAGCCGCAGCACGCTGAAGCTGATGAAGCCGATGCCGATGCCGTTGGTGATCGAGTACGTGAACGGCATCATCACCATGGCGAGGAACGCCGGCACCGCGATCGTGAAGTCGCTCCAGTCGATGTCCTTGACCGAACCGGCCAGGATCAGGAAGCCGACCGCGAGCAGCGCGGGGGTGGCCGCCTGCGACGGGACCATCGTCGCCAGCGGCGTGAGGAACAGCGCCACCGAGAACAGCGCACCGGTCACCACCGAGGCGAGGCCCGTACGGGCACCCTCGCCGACGCCCGCCGTGGACTCCACGAAGCAGGTGGTGGCCGACGAGGAGGTCGCGCCGCCGGAGGCGACGGCCAGGCCGTCGACGAGCAGGACCTTGTTGATGCCGGGGAAGTTGCCGTCCCTGTCGATCAGCTTGGCCTCGTCGCCGACGCCGAGGATCGTGCCCATGGCGTCGAAGAAGCAGGACAGCAGCACGGTGAAGACGAAGAGGACGCCGGTCAGGAAGCCGACCTTCTCGAAGCCGCCGAAGAGGCTGACCTCGCCGACCAGACCGAAGTCGGGCGAGGCGACCGGGTTGCCCGGCCACTCCGGGGTGGTCAGACCCCAGGACGGGACGGTCGCGACCGCGTTGATCACCATCGCCACGATCGTCATGACGACGATCGAGATGAGGATCGCGCCCGGCACCTTGCGGATGATCAGGGCGAGGGTGAGGAGCGTGCCCAGGACGAAGACCAGGACCGGCCAGCCGGTGAGGTGACCGTCGCCGCCCAGCTGGAGCGGGACGGTGGTGTGCGCGGCGTCGGGGATACGGGAGACGAAGCCCGAGTCGACGAGGCCGATCAGCATGATGAAGAGGCCGATGCCGATCGCGATGCCCTTGCGCAGGCCGACCGGGACCGCGTTCATCACGCGCTCGCGCAGACCGGTCGCGACCAGCAGCATCACGACGATGCCGGCGAGGACGACCATGCCCATGGCGTCCGGCCAGGACATCTTCGGCGCGAGCTGGAGGGCGACGACCGTGTTGACGCCGAGGCCGGCGGCGAGGGCGATCGGCACGTTGCCGATGACGCCCATGAGGAGCGTCGAGAAGGCCGCCGTCAGGACGGTGGCGGTGACGAGCTGGCCGCTGTCGAGCTGGTGCCCGTACATGTCCTTGGCGCTGCCGAGGATGATCGGGTTCAGCACGATGATGTAGGCCATCGCGAAGAAGGTGGCGAGACCGCCACGGATCTCGCGGGCGACGGTCGAGCCGCGCTCGGAGATCTTGAAGTAGCGGTCGAGGCCGGAGCCCGGCTCCTGGGGAGCGGAGGGCTCGTCGGGCATGGCCTTGGCGGTGGCCGTGGTGCTCATGGGGTGGGTTCCTCTTCGGGAGTGTCCGTTTGGCGGTTCATACGAACGAAACCCGCCAGAGGCAAACCGTTTCAGTATGAACACATGAACGAGCGAGCGTCCATCTCCGCGCGTAGACACCCGAAAGCCCGGCCTAAACTGAGCCCCATGGCGAAGTGGACACCGAAGCACGAGGCACCCGAGCCCCTGGAAGGGCCCGTCGTCGCCACCATCACCGGCGGAACGATCCTGTGGTTCGTCCTCTTCCTCGTCCAGGTCCCCTTCTACGGCTGGTTCGACGACCGGGACCTGACCTGGTGGGTGTGGACCTGCCTGGCCGGAGCCGGCCTGGGCCTGATCGGCATCTGGTACGTACGGGGGCGGGACGCGGCGATCAAGCGGCACGCGGCGGCGCGGGCGGCGGAAGCGGCGGAAGCGGACGGGGCCGCGCGGATGACCGAGGCCGGCCAGGAGGCCGAGACCGGGGACGACCCCGAGACTCCCGGCCGCGCGTAGCACCGGGGGACGCGGGGACCGAGGGGCCACGCAGCACCGGGGGACGCGGCGACCGAGGGGCCACGCACCAGGGGACGCGGCAACCGAGGGGCCGCGTAGGACCAGGGGACGATTCGTCTCCTCCCCCGGTCTGATCTTCGCCCTTCTCGGCAGGTGAACGCCCCGAACCGGTCGTACCGTCGAAAACATGACGCAGCAGGCGAAGATCGACACGGGTGGCGACGAGGCGGCCGAGAACGGACCACCCGTGGTCCATCGGACCGCCGGGCTCACCTCCGCCGAGGTCGCCGAGCGCGTCGCGCGCGGCGAGGTGAACGACGTACCCGTACGGAGTTCCCGCTCGACCCCGGACATCGTCCGCGCCAACGTCTTCACCCGCTTCAACGCGATCATCGGCGTGCTGTGGGTGATCATGCTCGCCGTCGCGCCGATCCAGGACAGCCTGTTCGGCTTCGTGATCATCGCCAACACCGGCATCGGCATCATCCAGGAACTCCGCGCCAAGAAGACCCTCGACGGGCTCGCCGTCATCGGCGAGGCGAAACCGACCGTCCGGCGCGACGGGGTCGCCGCCGAACTCTCCACCTCCGAGATCGTCCTCGGGGACCTCATCGAGCTGGGCCCCGGTGACAAGGTCGTCGTCGACGGCGAGGTGGCCGAGGCCGACAGCCTGGAGATCGACGAGTCACTGCTCACCGGCGAGGCCGACCCCGTCATCAAGAAGCGCGGCGACCGGATGATGTCCGGCTCGTTCGTCGTCGCCGGCGGCGGCGCCTTCACCGCGACCAAGGTCGGCCGCGAGGCCTACGCGGCGCAGCTCGCCGAGGAGGCCTCCCGCTTCACGCTCGTCCACTCCGAACTGCGTACGGGCATCTCCACGATCCTCAAGTACGTGACGTGGATGATGATCCCGACCGCGCTCGGGCTCGTCATCAGCCAGCTGGTCGTCAAGGACAACAACTTCAAGGACGCCGTCGCCCGTACGGTCGGCGGCATCGTCCCGATGATCCCCGAGGGCCTCGTCCTGCTCACCTCGGTCGCGTTCGCGATCGGCGTCGTACGCCTGGGCCGCAAGCAGTGCCTCGTCCAGGAACTGCCGGCCATCGAGGGCCTCGCCCGCGTCGACGTCGTCTGCCTCGACAAGACGGGCACGCTCACCGAGGGCGGCATGGACGTCACGGAGCTCCGGCCGCTCGACGGCGCGGACGAGACGTACGTACGGAAGGTGCTGGGCGCCCTCGGCGAGTCCGACCCGCGCCCGAACGCCTCCCTCCAGGCGATCATCGACGCCTACCCGGAGACGGTGGAGTGGCGGTGCACGGAGTCGCTGCCGTTCTCCTCCGCCCGCAAGTACAGCGGGGCGTCGTTCAGCGAGGGCGACGGCGAGAACTCGACCTGGCTGCTCGGCGCGCCCGATGTCCTCCTGAAGGCCGGCGATCCGGCGCTCGCGGAGATCGACCACCTCAACGAGCAGGGTCTGCGGGTCCTCCTCCTGGCCCGTACGGCCCACGAGCTGGACAGCCCCGAGGTCGCCACCGACGCCCGCCCCACCGCACTGGTCGTCCTCGAACAGCGGCTGCGGCCCGACGCCGCCGACACGCTCGCCTACTTCGCCGACCAGAACGTCACCACCAAGGTCATCTCCGGCGACAACGCGGTCTCGGTGGGCGCGGTGGCCGCGAAGCTCGACATGCCGGGCGCGCAGAACACGGTGGACGCGCGGAAGCTCCCCACCGACCGGGAGGAAATGGCGAAGGTCCTCGACGAGAACGGGGTCTTCGGCCGTGTCACCCCGCAGCAGAAGCGGGACATGGTCGCCGCCCTCCAGTCCCGCGGGCACACCGTCGCCATGACGGGCGACGGCGTCAACGACGTCCTCGCCCTCAAGGACGCGGACATCGGCGTCTCGATGGGCTCGGGATCGGAGGCGACGCGGGCGGTGGCCCAGATCGTCCTGCTGAACAACAGCTTCGCGACGCTCCCCTCGGTGGTGGCGGAGGGCCGGCGGGTCATCGGCAACATCACCCGGGTCGCGACCCTCTTCCTCACGAAGACGGTCTACTCGGTCCTCCTGGCGGTCCTGGTGGTCTGCTCCCAGGTGGAGTACCCCTTCCTCCCCCGCCACCTCACGCTTCTCTCCACCCTCACCATCGGCGTCCCGGCGTTCTTCCTGGCCCTCGCCCCCAACAAGGAACGGGCCAGGCCGAACTTCGTCCGCAGGGTGATGCGGTACGCGATCCCCGGCGGCGTCATCGCGGCGGTGGCCACCTTCGCGACGTACCTGCTGGCCCGCCACTACTACACGGGCCCGGACGCCCTGGGCGCCGAGACGAGCGCGGCCACCCTGACGCTGTTCCTGGTCTCGATGTGGGTCCTGGCGATCATCGCGCGCCCGTACACCTGGTGGCGCCTGACCCTGGTGGCCGCGATGGGCGGCGCGTTCCTCCTGGTCCTGGTGGTCCCCTGGCTCCAGAACTTCTTCGCCCTGAAGCTGGTGGGCGTGACGATGCCGTGGACGGCGGTGGCCATCGCGGCGGCGGGAGCGGTCCTGCTGGAGTTCACGTGGCGCTGGGTGGGCAGGCGGTTCCCGGCGTGACCGCGCGGCTCAGGCGGCGGGACGGCAGTCGGAGCAGCACGCGTCGGGGTCGTGACTGCGGAAGGCCCGGTCGCAGCCGTCGCAGTTGACGAGCGGCGCGGGCCCGTCGGTCACGGACGCCGGGGGTACGGCGGCGAGCGGGGGCGGCAGGAGCGCGGAGAGCCGGTACTCGATGAACCGTCCCGGACGGTGGATGGGCACGTGCGCGGGCGGGAGGGCGGCCGTGAGCGTACGGATGACCTGGGCGGGAGTCGCGTCCCGCGCGAGCCACTCCTCGACGCCGGGGGCAAGCCGGAGGACGTCGTGCCAGGAGAGCAGGAGCCGGGAGTCGACGGTCCGGAGACGGGCGAGGATGTCGGCGGCGGGGGTGTGGAGAGGGGACGACTGGGGCGGTAGGGGGCGGGGCGCGGGGTGGCGTACGGACTCGGGGGCGGGCAGGGGCGCGGGGGCGGGCTCGGGCTCGGGCTCCGGGGCGGGCACGGGCTCCGACTCCGGCGCTGACTCCGACTCCGGGGCAGGCTCCGACCCCGTGCCCGACCCCGACTCCAACCCCGACCCCAACCCCGGACCCGGACCCGGCCCCGTCTCTCGTACGGTCCCGGGGATGCCGGGTGACGACCCCTGCCCCCGCCCCCGCGCCTGCCCCTGCCCCTCCCCCCGCCCGCCGCACCCGGGCTTGTCGTACGACAGCGTCCGGGTGGCGAACCGCCCGCCGCCGAGGGGGACGCGTCGCCGCTCGACGTACCCTTCGGCCACCAGTTCGTTGAGCGCCCGCCGAATGGTGACTTCGCCCTCGCGGAAGCGCAGGGTGAGCGTCTTGACGGTGACGTCGGTGCCGTCGGGCAGCGACTGGATGTACACACCGAGCCCGATGGCGACGGCGGAGAGGCGCGGATGCTGGGTGAGGTGGTTGCCGACGACGGTGAACCGGTCGGGGTGCCGATGCCGTACGCGGATGACCCCGGAGCGAGGCGCGTCGACGGGAATCTCGAACGGAACGGGGCGCGGGGAGGGGGCCGCGTTAAACTGCGGATCAGCCATTGGGAAGGTGCTACTTCCTGAGCGCTAGGCCCTCGCCGGGATTTCTCAGGTCCCTGCGGGGGCCGACTTGTCATATGCCAGTGATGCGGCTGACCGTACCGCCCTCGACCTCATGTGTCCGAGTTCCGGACAGACCTTCACCCGATCGTGTGGCCAGGGGAGTTGGGGAGCGGGAGGGGTGGGTTTGGTGTTTCTCTCCCGTTGATTAACAGGGCGTCGAGCAGGACCGGGGCGCGACGGAGCACGCCCCGGTCGGAGCACGCGTCGGCCCGGCAGGGCTTGGCGGGTCCCGGTCGTCAGCGAGTTGGGCTTCGGGCCCCGCTGGTCACCCCCGGCGGGGCGGAAGACGCGAATAACCCTGCACTACTCCCGGTAACCAACCCCGAAAGGACCCCGATTGCCCTTCCAAGGCCGAGTTACTGCAGGAAACCCCGACCGCCCACCGCCCGTTCAGTCGAGCGCCGCAAGAGCATCGAACAGGGCCCTTCCCTCAGGAGCCCCGCTTCGCATGAGCATTGCGGCCACCTTGTGCAATTCGCCCCAGGCATGCGGTCGGCCGACATCCGCGGCATCACCGACGATGCCCAGCGCAGTCTCCAATGCGGCCTCCTTCTCCCCCGCACCCGCATAGGCGCGCGCCAGGCACGCGCCGTACCAAGCCCGGTCCCGGCGGTAGCTCGGAGCGAAGCCGGCGAGCCCGACGACCAGGTTCTCCGCAGCGCTCCCCCACGCCTTGAGGTGAAGGTCAGCCATCCCTCGTTGCGCCGCGAACCAGGACTCCCCGTAGAAGTAGAGCCAGGGCGGCGCATCAGTGGCGTCCGCGATGACCCGCTGGGCCTCATCCAACCTGCGGTATGCGTCCTTGGCGTTTCCTTCGAGAGCGTGACCCCGGCCGGCCATCTGAAGCGCCATCGCCCGCGTCACCTCGCTCGCACCCGCCGTCGACGCGGCAGCCTCCCCGAGCCTGACGCACCGGCGCCCCTGCCCGTTCGACCAGGCCAGGTGAGCCTTCATACTCATGGTGGTCGCTGCCATGTCGCCGTAACCGGACTCCAGCGCCCAGTCGTAGGAACGGTCGAACCACCCCAGCGCGACAGGGGCGTTGTCCTGGTCCTGCGCCATCCAGGCCAGGAACTGCGCGTACTCGGCCATCAGCTTTACCAGGCGGTCCGCGAGCGGTCCACGCGCCTGGTCGTAGAGGCCGGAGACGGCATCGAACTGGGCGGCGACCACGCCGTTCATGACACGCGACCCCAGGGCGTCCTCGGCCCGGCGATGCACGGCCAGTAAGCGGTCCATCTCGTCCAGGGACATGGAATCCAGGCGAAGCCCACCCTGATTCACCCGCGCGAGTCGGTCTGCGGCAGCGTCCGAGACGACCCCCGGCAGGACCAGGGACGGCAGGGGAAGATCAACCCGGGACCCTCCGAGCACCTCGGCGGGAATGCCCAGACCCTCGACGATCCGCTGACGTACCTCTACCGAGGTCACCGCCCGGCGCCGGTTCTCGATCGCGGACACATCGGGCTGCGCAAGGCCGATCAGGGCCCCGAGCCTGCTCTGGCTGCTGCGGGTGAGGGTCCGCCAGGCCTTCAGCAGCGTCGGCCAGTCCTCGACAGCTGCAGCAGCCCGCAGTTCAGGGTGTGCCCAGACGTTCAGCTCCGGCTCCATCCTCGCAATATAGGACGGCCCTATAGGACGTGACGGTGGAAGCGATCACCAGCAACCCGACAAGGTGGTCAGGCGGCCCCGGGGAATCGCTCCAGGGGCGTAACCCCCGCCTGAAAGGAGCCCTCGCATGCCCACCTCCGCACTCCCCCGCAGGACACCCGGTTCCAGTGGCCGGACGTACTCCTACCCCGACCCCCTCCCCGGCGCCCCCAGCCGGGCGCTCCGCATGCGTGCGGCTGCCGGCTGGGTGAAGTTCATGCGGCGGGCCGAGGTCGAGGAGCAGCTGCGCGAGACGAAGACGTGAACGTGGTCGGTCACGACGGCTATGAGCGACATCCCTTGCTCCACACGCGAGTTCGCGACATCGCCAGCAAGGGCGAAGGCGAGCTGACAGCCGTGACCCATGAACTGCACAGCGACGGCCGCGTGGTCCGTATCGCTCATGTCCGGCCCACGAGTGGCATCGAGTGGACGACCTCGGCCGACAACATCCAGGCCGCTCTGCTGCCCATCGAGCACTGACCCAACCATCTTTGGAGGACACCGTGTTCCACCACACGGACCGGCTCCCGACCGGATCCGGTCTCACCGCTGCGGCTCAGTGCGGCTTCCGGATCCCGCCGACCCTCGTCACCTCGGACCTCGACGCCGCCCGCACGTTCGTCCGGGCCCACGGACCGGTCATCTACAAACCACTGTCCACGCCCCTCTACCGCATCGACGGCGTGTCCTGCACGGTCGAGGTCGGCGAAGTCACCGCGGCGGAGATCGACGAACGGGTGGCCGGCACCGCGCACCTGTTCCAGCACCGCGTCGACAAGGTCGCCGACGTCCGTGTGACCGTCATCGGACGGCAGGTGTTCAGCGTTCGGATCGACTCCGGGCTGCTGGACTGGCGTACGGACTACGACCGGCTCACGTACACCGTGGTCGAGCCACCGCCCGGGATCGGCGACGCCCTTCGCCGGTACCTGGACCACTTCGGGCTGGTCTTCGGTGCTTTCGACTTCGCGGTGGACCACGCCGGGGCATGGTGGTTCCTCGAATGCAACCCGTCCGGCCAGTGGGCATGGATGGAACCGGAAACCGGGCTGCCCATGGTCGCGGCCATGGGTGACCTGCTGGAACGGGAGGCAGCGTGAGCGACGACAGAACCCTCCGCGAGGCCCTGGCCGACCGACTCGCCTCCGACGGTCATCTGCGCTCGCCCCAATGGCGACAGGCCGTTCTCGACACCCCTCGGCACGAGTTCCTTCGCGGCGGCTACTTCCGGCGCGTGGACGGCGTCGGCCCCACCGGCTGGGAGCCGGTGATGCCCGAGGACCCGACCTGGCTCCCGGCGGCGTACACCGACGATTCGCTGGTGACCCAGATCGCCGGAACCATCGCTCCCGGCGACATCCAGGGCCGGATCTTCCGGGCCCCGACCAGCTCCAGCACCATGCCCGGCCTGGTCGTCCGGATGCTCGAAGAGCTCCATGTGGACGACGGGACGCGCGTCCTGGAGGTCGGCACCGGTACGGGCTACTCGACCGCCCTCCTCCGCCACCGTCTCGGCGCCGGCCTCGTGACCTCGGTCGAGGTCGACGAGGAGGTGTCCGCCCGGTCCCGGATCGCCCTCGGCACCACCGGGCACATGCCCCACCTGATCGTCGGGGACGGTCTCGCCGGGGTCCCGGAGGGCGGACCGTACGACCGGATCGTGGCGACCTGCGGAGTCCTGACGATCCCCCCGGCCTGGCTCGCCCAGACCAGACCCGGCGGGCAGATCCTCGCCACGGTGTGCGGATGGATGTACTCCTCCGAACTCACCCGCCTCACCGTCGGCGACGACGGCACCGCCCACGGCCGGCTCCTCGGCGGTCAGGTCTCCTTCATGCCGGCCCGTCCCCACCTTCCGCCGCCCTTGGGGGTACTCCCCGATCTCGCCCGCGGCGAGGAACGCGAGACCGCTCTCGGCCCTGACGCCCTGGACGACTGGACCGCCCGGTTCGTCGCCCAGCTCGCCGCGCCGCGCGCCCAGCGCGTCCGGATCTCCGTCGACGGCGGCGAACCGGACGACGTGGTCCTCGACGTCGGCGCCGGGTCGTGGGCCGCCCTTCACCGCGACGGCGGTCGCTGGATCGTCCGCCAGGGCGGACCGGACCGCTTGTGGGACGGGATCGAGGACCGGGTCACCCGATGGCGGCAGGACGGCTCACCGGGCCTGGAGCGCTTCCGGATCGCCGTCACTCCGGACGGGCAGCACATCACCTGGCCCCGGTGAGCGGCCCGCTCGCCACGAGGCGGCTGCGAGCGAGGCTTCCGCGCGCGTCGGGACCAGCGGCGGTTCTTGCGGACGTCGCGGTGGGGCGGCCCCTCGGGGCGGGCCAGGTGCGCGGGATTCCCCGGCGCCCCCGGCCTCAGTCGAACCAGCGGTCCCTCGCCAGTTCCGTCGTCCTCGACAGGTCCTCCAGGAGGGCCGCCACCTCGAAGCGGCGGGGCCACTGGCCGGAGGCCCAGGCCAGGCCCGCCGCCACGCCTTCCAGGGTGGACGCGTGGACCACGCCGTCCGAGGTGCGGCGCCAGTCGAGTTCCGTGCCCGCCGCCCTGAGTTCCTCGTGCTCGACGTAGGTCGCCGGGGTCGCCGCGCCCAGCAGGGTGCGGACCGGCTCCGGCACCTCGTGCTCCTCGCCCGTCGTCGTGACCTCCGCCTCGACCGTCTCGCTCAGGCGCCGGACCTGGAACAGTTCCGCCAGGTCCGCCGCCCTCGACGGCGACACCGGGAGGAGCGGCAGGCCGGCCGCGAGCGGCAGGAGGTCCGGGGCGTCCGCCACCAGGGCCTCCGCCGCGTCGACCACCACGACGACGCCGTCCACAACCGCCCTCAGATCGTCCGGCAGCGTCACCTGGTCCGGGTCCAGGTCCGCCAGAGCCGTGTACAGGGCGTGGAGCTGCGGCGCCGTCACCTCGCGGGACGGGTCCGCCAGGCGGCCGAGGAGTTCCGCCGCCCCGCCCGGCTCGTCCAGGAGCGCCGGGACCGTCGTGCGGACGCCCAGCGCCCTCAGGACCTGCTCGTCCTCGAAGCCGGTCGCGTCGGCGGGGTCGTACAGACCGGTCAGGAGCGGGTCGCCGCCCGCCGCGCGGAGGCCCGCCGGGCGGCGGCCGTCCAGGACCGGGTGGTCCCGGAGCCACCACGCCGTGTACGAGCGGACCGTCTCCGTCGTCCCGTCCGGCAGCAGCACCCGTACGGGCTGGGTCAGGGCGTCCCGCAGGGGCGGCTGCGCGAGGAGCGCGAGCGCCTGCGGCCATGCGTCGTCGTCGACCAGGTCCAGGTCCCGTACGGCCACGATCTCCGTCGCCACCGGCGGCACCGGCGACTCCGGCAGCCGGTCGAGGACGTCCTCGCACCACACGTCGACCGCGTCGAGGAGACCGGCGTCGTCGGGCTCCGGGTAGTCGCCCTCGCGCGGCTCGACCTCGTCCGGGTCGAGCAGCAGATCGGTCGCCCTGACCAGGGCGAAGGTGGCGAGCACCCCGCAGGCCGCCAGGGGCTGTTCGCCCCAGCGGGCGGCCAGTTCGGCGTCCACGTACGCGAGTTCGTCCTCCCGCATCACGGCGGCGAACGCCGAGCCCGGCATCACCAGCTCGCCCGCCGGGGAGAGTTCGCCGTCCTCGTCGGGGAGCGCGAGCGCCCCGAGCCAGGGCTCGTCGCCGGGGTCCAGCTCCGCGTCCCGGACGAGAGCGAGGACCGTGTCGACGAGTTCGTCCGCGTCCAGTGCGTCCGCGTCCTCGTCCCAGATCTCGCCCGCGTCGAGGGAGGCCGCGACCGCCGCCCGTACCTGCGGGGTCGTCAGGACCGCGCGGGGCGTGGCCGGCAGCGCCCCCAGCTTCTCCAGAAGCGGGTGCGCGGCCTCCGGGTGGGCGACCTTCAGACCGAGCCGGGTCAGCTCGGCGGGGGTCCGGTCCTGCGGCAGGAGGACCTGGCGGGGGCCGACGGCCGTACGGGTGCGGCCACCCTCCGCCGCGTCCGCCAGCGGCACCGGGAGACCGGACAGCCGGTCCGGGTCGACGCCGGCGAGGGAGTCGTACAGGCGCCACCACCAGGTCGGGGCCCGGTCGACCCCGGCGAGCCGGTCCACGGCCTCCGTCAGGGGGACGCGGCCGACCCCCAGGGTGCGCAGTTCGGGGCGCCGCTCCAGACCCGCGGGGAGGAGGGTCGGGAAGACCTCCGCCAGGACCTCCACGGTCTCCGCGCCCGCGCCTTCCGCGACCTCGGCCTCGATCGGGCGGAGGGCGGGGAGTTCCTCGGTGGGCGCGGCGGGCGCGAGGAACGCGACCCTCGGCAGCCGGTCGAGGATCGCCTCGCGGAGCGCCCCGTCGAGCGGGCCCTTGCCGAGCGGCCCGGGGACGAGGTCGAGCGTCGCGGTCGTCACCGGCTGCCACTCGGCGAGGAGTTCGGCGTACGCGTCGGCGGCGCGCTGCACCAGGAAGTCGGTCAGCGGACCGGGCGCCGGGTGCCGGCGCGCGGTGTCCAGCGGCAGCGAGGCGATCAGCAGGGCCGGGATGCCGAGGGGCTCGTCGGTGGGTGTGGGGGCGTGCACGACCGGGGTCGTACGCGGGGAGCGCGGGGCGCCCTCCCCGTCCACGGGTACGGCCCAGGTGACCGACCAGTGCGGGCGCAGGCGCTCCTCGACCGGGCGGTCCTTGAGGAGTCCGGCGTCGAGCGGGCCGCCGTGGGAGACGGTCCGCCAGCGGTGGGTGCCGGTGGCGGAGTCGTCGATCCGTACGTAGCCGTCGTCCTCGGAGCGGCGGAGGGTCCGTACGCCCTCGGCCGTCTCCACGACGATCTCCGCGAGCCCGGGGAGGGTGAGGAGGAGGGCGTCGTCGACGGAGCCGAGGAGCCGTTCGGCGAGGTCGCGGGCGGCGGTGTCGCGCAGCGGGAGGACGACGACGGTGTCGTAGCCGTCGGGGGCGGTGCCCTCGGCGGGCAGCGGCAGCCGCAGCAGCGGTACGTGGCCGTCGCGGCGGCGCAGTTCGTCACCGAGACCGGGGCTGTACGCGGCGGCCCCGGCGGCGAGTTCGCGGGCCTCCGCGAGGGACCAGCGGACACCGCCGTGGCGACCGAGGACGGCGGGCTCGTCGGTGACGGCGAGGACGGCGGCGAAGCCGACGCCGAAACGGCCGACTGCGCCCTGGGTCTGCTCGCGCTTGGCGGAGGCCCGGAGCGACGACAGCGACTCGGCGCCCGTCGCGTCCAGGGGGGCACCGGTGTTGGCGGCGGCGAGGATCGCCGGGCCCTCGTGGTCGGCGGGGTGCAGGGTGAGGCGGAGACGGCCGGTGACGCCGGCGCGGTGGGCGGCGTCGGCGGCGTTCTGGGCGAGTTCGACGACGAGGCGGTCGCGGTAGCCGCCGAGAGCGAGGTCCTCCTCGGCGTTGGCGTCCTCGCGGAACCGGGCGGGGGAGGCGCCCCAGGCGTCGAGCACTCCCCGCCGCAGCCGGGCGGTGCCGAAGGGGTCGGTTCCGTCGGTCGTCGTCCGGACGCTGACGCTCACGTCTGACTCCACTCTGGGGGGGGCGGGGCGGACCTTTGGGCCCGGGGGCCGAAGGTACCGTGCCGGGGGCGGTGGCTTTGACGGGGCGCGGGGCCCTTCGGGCGTGTGGGTGCGTTGGGCGCGGGGCCCTTCGGGCGTGCGGGTGCGTTGGGCGCGGGGCCCTTCGGGCGTGCGGGTGTGTTGGGCGCGGGCGGCTTGTGGGTGCGCGTGCCCGTGGCTGGGCGTTTCAGGCGCGGGGAGCCTGGGCCCGGCAGGGGGCGATGTCCCGTGTGCCCACCCGTCCCGCCCTGCGGGACGATTGCCCACACGGTGTGGGGCGCGGCCCGCACGGGTGCGGCGCCAGCCTGCACGGGCGGGGGGCCAGGCAGCGCGGTGCGGGCCCAGCAGCGCGGCGCGGGCCCGGTAGCGCGGCGCGGGCCCGGCAAGCGCGGCGCGGGCCCGGCAAGCGCGGCGCGGGCCCGGCAAGCACGGTGCGGGCCCGACAAGCGCGGCGCGGGCCCGACAACACAGCGCGGGCCCAGCAGCGCGGCGCGGGCCCGGCTTGTCAGGCGCCTGCCCACCGGGGGCAGGAAGGGCCCTCCAGGTGCAGGCACCAGCTCACACGGGGGCGGGCCCGCCTGGTGCAGCGCCAGGTCACACAGTGCGGCGTGAAGCCCATGCGGTGCGGCGCCCGCCCGCACGGGCGGGCGGGCGGGGCCCATGCGGTGCGGGGCCAACCCGTACGGGCTGGGGCCCGCGCAGTGCAGCGCACGCGGTGCGGTGCGAGGACTCGCCCGCGTGGGGCCCACGCCGTGCGGTGCCGGTCCGGTCCCGCGTCGGGCTACGAGTGGCCCAGGTCCTCCGACGCGTCGTCCGGTTCCGTTGTCGAGCCGGAGTCCTTTGCCGGGCGGAGCGGGAACGCGTCCGCGCCCATCGAGTCGAGGACCGGGGGGGCCGGGCGCGGGGGCTTCGGCATGACGGCGGCCTCGGAGTGGCCCCCGCAGCCGTACGCGAGGGAGACGACCCGGCCGTCCGCCGGGGAGAACTCGTTCGCGCAGACGCCGAAGGCCTGCTTGAGGGAGCCGGCGAGCGGCACCAGGAAGGCACAGGACTCGCAGGTCGCGGGTGCGGCCATCGCCATCGGCGTCTTCGCGCCGAACGCCTCGTCCCAGCGGTCCGTGGCCGTGTGAAGCCCGTACCGGGAGAGGACCCGGGCCCGGCGCATGCCGAGCTCCTCGGCGACCGCCGCGATCGCGCCGCGCGAGGGCACGCGGGTGACGATCTCGGCGTCCTCCGTGTCCAGGTGCTCGGCCAGCTCCTCCGAGACCACGGAGTTCGGCGGGGGCACGTCCTCGCCGGTGTAGCCGGGCTCCAGGCGCAGGTCGTCCTGCTCGGTGGGCAGGAGGTCGCCGGGGCCCATGTCGCCGGGCCGCAGCCGCTCGCTCCACGGCACCCACTCGGGGGCGAGGAGGGCGTCGGAGCCGGGCAGCAGGACGGTTTCGTCAAGCGTGACGTTCTTGGCGCGGGAGGCGCGGGTGACCGTCACCGCCCAGCGCCAGCCCCGGTAGCCGGGTTCCTTGGACTCGAAGTAGTGGGTGACGACGCGGTCACCCTCGGCGACCACCTCGACGTGGGCACCGACGATCCCGGGGGCGGCCGCCTCCTCGGCGGCCTCCCGCGCGAGGTCTACGGCCTCGGCGCACAGGCGGTCGGGGATACGCGTGGCTCGCGGGGTACGCGGGGTACCGCTTCGCGTCGTCGCAGCACTCACAGGTCTCGCTTCTCTCCTACGCCGTCTCACGGGTGCGCCGGCCGAGGGGCGGGAGCGAAGCCACGGGCGGCGGGCGGAGCGGACCTGTGGGCCGCATCGACGTCCGCGCACCCGACTTGTCTCGCGTGTCTCGGGCACACCTATCGCCATCCATTCTGCGGGATGCCGAAGAGGCGCGCGGCCGGGAGCTTCCGCCGGTGACGCGCTACGCACGCTACCCCGTTCGCGGGCCTCAGCCCACATGCCCGCCCCAAGTGGCCCGGATCACGAACACCGGGAGGCGGCCGAGAAGGGCGTCGGAGGCGGTCGAAGTGGGTGCCTGAGGCGGTCGAGAAGGGGCCCTCACCGCCGCGCCACGGTTCGCCGGGCGCGCCGGTGGGGCACTATGACGGAGTGGCAGCCGCACGGTCCCCCGCACGATCCGAAGATCATGCCGGACCGCTCCGCCGAGCGGGCCGGAGGGTCGGTCATGCCCTGCACCTGCCCTTCACGGGGACGGCGAAGGGGATCCGCAAGGCGACCCACGCGCACGGCGCGGGCGAGTCGGGGCTCGGGAAACTGATCGAGCTGCACGCCGTGAACGGCGCCGGGGACGTCATGATCACCGTCGCGCTCGCCTCCACGGTGTTCTTCTCGGTGCCGACGGACGAGGCCCGGGGCCGGGTCGCGCTCTACCTCGCCGTCACGATGGCCCCCTTCATCCTGCTCGCCCCGGTGATCGGTCCGCTCCTGGACCGCATCCCGCACGGGCGGCGGGCGGCGATGGCGGGCGCGATGGTGACCCGCGCGGTCCTGGCGATCATGATGTCGGGCGCGGTGGCGACGGGCGGTCTCGAGCTGTACCCGGCGGCGCTGGGGGTCCTGGTGGCCTCGAAGGCGTACGGGGTGGTGCGCAGCGCGGTCGTGCCCCGGCTGCTGCCACCGGGCTTCTCCCTGGTGAAGGCGAACTCCCGGGTGACCCTCGCCGGGCTGCTCGCGACGGGCATAGCCGCTCCCGTCGGGGCGGGGCTCCAACTGCTGGGGCCCCGGTATCCGCTGTACGGGGCGTGCGCGCTGTTCCTGCTCGGGACGTTCTGGGCGCTGCGGATGCCGCCGAAGGTGGACTCGGCGAAGGGCGAGCGGCGGGCGCACCTGCTGACGCACGGCGAGCGGAAGCCGAGCCTGCGGACGGTGGGGCCTTCGGTGCTGCACGGTCTGGAGGCGAACGCGGCGCAGCGGATGCTGTCGGGTTTCCTGATCTTCTTCCTGGCGTTCCTGCTGCGCGAGCACCCGCTCCCCGGGCAGAGCGCCGCCGTCTCGCTGGGGATCGTGGGCGTGGCGGCGGGCGTCGGCAACGCGAGCGGTACGGCGATGGGCTCGCTGCTGCGGGACCGGGGGCACGGGCCCGAGGTGATCATCGCCACCATGATCAGCGTGGTCTGCGGTACGGCGATCCTGACGGCGGTGTTCTTCGGCGGCGTGATGGTGGCCGTGCTCGGCGCGGTCGCGGGGCTCACGCAGGCGCTGTCGAAGCTGTCCCTGGACGCGCTGATCCAGCGGGACGTGCCGGAGGCCGTACGGACGTCGGCGTTCGCGCGGTCCGAGACGGCGTTGCAGATGGCGTGGGTGGTGGGCGGCGGGATCGGCATCGCGCTGCCGCTGAACGGCACCCTGGGCATGGCCGTGGCGGCGGCGATCCTGGCTCTGGGCGCGCTGCTCGCGGTGCGCGGCCTGCTGGCGGAGGCCCGCCGCAGACCGGGCCCGAAGGGGCGGGCCAAGACGCGGGTGGGCTAGCGGGCGGGCCAGGGGCGGCGGCCTGGGTGGCCCGGATGGAAGTCCGGGTGACCTCCGGGGCGGGCCACCCGAGGGGCCCGGACGGAAGTCCGGGTGGCCTCCGGGGCGGGCCACCCGAGGGGCCCGGACGGAAGTCCGGGTGGCCCCGGATGGAGGTCCGCGTGGTGTCCGGGTCAGCCCCCGGGTGGCCTCGCCGTCGGCGGCCCGGGTGCCGCCATCCGGTGCCGGAAGGCGGCACGCCGTACCCCCGCGTGGCGCGGGCGCGGCGGCCCGATAGCCTTCGGCTCATGACCGTTGCGTTCTTCACCGGCTCGCGCCGCCGGGCCGCCGTCGCCCTCGGGGCCGTCTCCGCCGGGCTCCTCGTACTCTCCGCCTGCGACAAGCCGACTCCGATCGCGACCCTGACGGTCGGGACCGACTCGGTCCACTCCGAGGCCGCCTGCTACAACGACGGCGACGCCATCAAGGAGTCGCAGATCCAGCAGTGCCTCAACAAGAAGGCCGAGAAGTCCATCACCGTGGCGATGGACGACAAGATCCGCTTCGGGGTCGACCCCGAGATCGCGGACCACGGCTGGACCATCTTCCTCGGCGGCCAGCAGGCCGAGCCCGAGCCGTACAAGAAGACGTACCGGACCATTCCGGCCAGCGCCTTCTTCTCCAGCCAGTCCGGCGAGCCCGCCAGCCAGACCCAGGTGACCATCGTCGAGAACACCGGCAAGAAGCTGACCGGCATCTGGCACTTCCAGCTGAAGAAGGAATCCTGATCCTCCGGTGGTCCCCGACCATCGGATCCACCGGATCCTGATCGTGACGGCCGTGGCGGCGGAGGCGGACTCCGTCTCCGCGGGCCTCGGCCTCTCCCCCGGCCTCGGCGGCCCCGAGCCGCTTCCGCTGCCGGGCGGCCTCGTCCTGCGCCGCCACACGGGCGGCACCGGGGCCGTACGGATCGACGTGCTCGTCGGCGGGGTCGGCCCCGCCGCCGTCGCCGCCTCGACCGGGACCGCGCTGGCGTACGCCTCGCTCACCGGCACGGACCCCGGCGCCCGAACGGGCACGGACACCGGCACCGGCCCCCGGACCGACCGTCCCTCACCCGGGCCCTACGACCTGGTCGTCTCCGCCGGGATCGCCGGCGGGTTCCAGCCCCTCGCCCCCCTCGGGTCCGTCGTCGTGTCCTCGGCCCTCGTCGCCGCCGACCTCGGCGCGGAGACCCCCGACGGGTACCTGACCGTCGAGGAGCTCGGCTTCGGGCGCTCGGCCCACCCCGTACCGGACGCGCTGACCGGCCGTATCGCCGCCGCCCTGGACGCCGGCGGACCGCCATACACCGTCGCGCCCGTCCTCACCGTCTCCACCGTCACCGGTACCGCCGCGCGCGCCGCAGAGCTGGCGGAGCGGCACCCCGGAGCCGCCGCCGAGGCGATGGAGGGCTTCGGCGTCGCCGAGGCCGCCGCCGCGTACGGCCTGCCGGTCGTCGAGATCCGGGCCGTGTCGAACGCCGTCGGCCCCCGCGACCGCGCCGCCTGGCGCATCGGCGAGGCCCTGGCCGCGCTCCGGCGCACTTTCGAGCTGTTGAGCAGCACCGTCTTCGTGGAGCTGGAGCCGTCGTGAGCAAGTTGAAGATCGCCTACTCGCCCTGCCCGAACGACACCTTCGTCTTCGACGCCTGGGCCCACGGCCGTGTCCCCGACGCGCCCCGCCTCGACGTGACCTTCGCCGACATCGACATCACCAACGGCTGGGCGGAGAGCGGCGCCGACGGCCACGACGTCCTCAAGGTGTCGTACGCGGTGCTGCCCTGGATCCTCGACGAGTACGCGCTGCTGCCCTGCGGCGGCGCCCTCGGCCGGGGCTGCGGGCCGCTCGTACTGACCCGGGAGGCCGGGACCGGTGCCGATCTGGCCGGGAAGACGGTGGCGGTGCCGAGCGAGCGCTCGACCGCGTACCTGCTGTTCCGGCTATGGGCGGCCGAACAGGTGCCGGGCGGGGTCGGGAACGTCGTCGTGATGCCGTTCCACGAGATCATGCCCGCCGTGCGCGACGGCAAGGTCGACGCCGGGCTCGTCATCCACGAGGCCCGCTTCACGTACGAGAACTACGGGCTGCACTGCCTCGCCGACATGGGCGAGCACTGGGAGTCCACGACCGGGCTGCCGATCCCGCTCGGTGCGATCGTCGCCCGCCGGTCCCTCGGCGAGGAGACGCTGCGGCGGCTCGCCGACGCGGCCCGGACGTCGGTACGGATGGCCTGGGACGACCCCGGGGCCTCCCGCCCGTACGTCCTGGAGCACGCGCAGGAGATGGACCCGAAGGTGGCCGACCAGCACATCGGGCTGTACGTGAACGAGTTCACGGCCGACCTCGGCGAGCACGGCTACGCGGCGGTCCGCGGGCTGCTCACCCGCGCCGCGGCCGAGGGACTCGTACCGCCCCTCGGCCCGGACGCGCTCGCGTTCCCGTAGCCGGGACCGCCAGAGGGCTCAGCCGAGGAATCAGACGTCCAGCTGGTCCGCGACCGCGCGCAGCAGGCCCGCGATCTTCGCGCCCTGCGTCTTGTCGGGGTAGCGACCGCGCTCCAGCATCGGTGTGATGTTCTCCAGGAGCGTCGTCAGGTCCTGCACGATGGACGCCAGTTCGTCGGGCTTACGGCGCTGCGCCGCGGCGACCGACGGGGTCGGGTCGAGGATCGTGACGGACAGCGCCTGATCGCCGCGCTGTCCCGCGACGACTCCGAACTCGACCCGCTGTCCCGGCTTCAGTGCGTCGACTCCGGCAGGGAGCACCGACGAGTGGACGAAGACGTCGCCGCCGTCGTCACGGGAGAGAAAGCCGAAGCCCTTCTCACTGTTGAACCATTTGACCTTGCCAGTCGGCAAAGCACACGCTCCCTCTGTCGGTCCCGGACACTTCTGGGCGCCCGTAGAAATGCCCTGGAACACCTTACCGAGGCTGTCCCCAGGGACGGGGAGGGTTAACCCCGTACCCAAATGAAGGAAGCCCCTGCCCAGGTAGGACAGAGGCTCACAGGGGGCGTGACAGGGGCTCAGGCTTCCTTGGCTTCCGCCTTGATACGGAAGACGGTTGCCCGTCCGATGCCATGCTTGGCCGCTACCTTCATGACGCTCAGTCCGACATCCAGGTCTTCCAGGACGGCCGCACGGTCAATCTTCCCAGGACGACTCCAGGTCTTGTCGTTGGCCTCACGAGAGTCACGGGCAGAGGCGCGGCGCTCACGCTGGAAGATCAGTTCCATCTCGGCGAACGTGCCGATCACCAGGAGCGCGGGAGAGATTCCGCTTACGCGAGAACCCCCACACCCTTCACTCCGGGCATGGGAGCATCGGTATGTCTGGGGCTAGAGGTTCTTACGCCACTCGGCATCCGGAGACGTGAGGTGCCATACCAGGATGCGCGCCAGGAGACGGATAGCGGTCTCGTCTTCCCTTACCTGGTGGATGTGCTCACGGTGGGCGTACACGTCTCTTCCTAGGCCGCTGCCCCCCGGCTCGTGCCAGAAGAACACCGCGCCTTCCTCATCCGTGATCACGCCCTCACAGCCACGGCAGCAGAAGAGCGTCTGGCTCATGCCTGCCCACCCAGGTTCGCAGAGTCGAGACCACCCAGGTTCACGTAGTGGTCGGTGAGCGCCATGACGGACCGTGCGAGCCTCTGAGCGTGTCTCAGAGGCTCGCACGGGGAAGCAGCCGGTACGGAACGGGGCCTGAGACGTCGCCAGGCTTCCTCGATGCCCACCAGGGCGCAGATACGGGGCATGTCTCCCTTGGGGTGCCTGTCGGCTGCTGAGGTGACCTCAGGGAGGAGCAGCATCAGCATTCCCCGGAGCGCCTGAGTGAGGCTGTCCAGCTCTTCCCCGGACAGGCTCTCAGGCCCTTCCCCTAGGGCCTGTCGTCAAACTCCCGCCTGCCCCACGACGCCTGGCACGCGCTCTCGCCGCACCGGGCGAAAGCCCGAGTACGTCCAGTACGAGGGCTTCCGCCCGGCACGCCGAGAGCACGCACCAGACGCCGCGGGGCCGCCCTTCGGGCGACGACGGGAATTTGACGACAGGCCCTAGTGCACGCAGGGCCGTCTCTCGCATCGTCTGGGCATCGAGCGGGATCGTCTGCTCCGGGACCTGTTCCGCTGCGCCGTGCGCGGTAGCGTTCACGTGTCGACTCCTTGCAGTCGGCCAAGCTCCGGGGCCGTGCGCGCTGTTCGCCGGAGCGCTGACCTCTCATGCAATCGACTTGGCGTGATCGCTTACAGGGACGCAGCGTCCTAGTTCTGATCGCTTAGCGGACGACTCCCAGGAACTCAGCCAACGACCGCAGCCCCGGGGGATGGTTGGGTAGCGACCACAGGTCACGGACGATCGCGACAGCCAGTGTGTGGTGCTGCATCCACGTGGGCGCCACCTTCCGCAGGGACTCAAGTGTCTTGACCGCCCCGGCAGCGTCTCCGGTGTCCGTGTGGGCACGGGCTACGTCCAGGAGCAGCCATGTCCGCCAGGACGGCGGAGTGTCCTTCCGCAGCCGCATTCCCTTTGCCAGTGCCAACGCGTCGTGAGGGTGGCCGTACTGGACGGCGAGACGTACGCGCTCGATGCGGACGGACGACGGACTGAAGACGCTCACCATGCGGCTGTCGCCGCCCTCAGGAAGCTTGGCGACCCGTGCGGCTTCCTTCTCCGCACGTTCCATGAGGTCCGCAGCGCGGTCATAGTCACCGCTCCTGGCTGCTGACGTAGCGGCGCTCATCGTCAGTCCGCCCCAGACCTTGAGTCCGTCTGCCGTCTCTGCGTTCCCCGCGCTCTTCATGTCGCCCGCAGCCCGCAGGGCGATGGACAGAGCGTCTTCAAGTCGTCCCTGCCGCTGGTACGTCCACGCAGTGGAGTTCACGAGCATGGGGAGAAGCAGAGGATTGGACGACTGTCCCGCAGCGTCTATCGCGCGTTCCAGGCTGATGAGCGCCAGGTCCGTCTTCCCCATGCGCACGGCGACGTGTCCGGCCAGTTGAAGCGCCTTCCCCGGAGCTGCGAACCCCTCCCCCCGCCCCTCCTGGTCGGCAGAGGCCGAGACACAGCGAGCGTCCCCAATCAGGGCAGGCAGAGCATCCATCACTGCGTCGAACTCAGCCGCGTGATAGCGCGTCCACCCCTCTGCGATCTGCTCACGCAGGGGAGTCCAGAGAGAAGTCAGAGGCCGGCGGTTGCGGCTCAGGTCCCCAGAGCGCGGGCATGACCGCCCGGCGCATCGCTACGAACTTGGGGCCGTCCGTCTCTCCCTTGGACGAGACCACAGGGGGGTCCCCCAGGAGCGTCGTCAGCTCTACCCCGAGCCCGTTCGCCAAGGCGTGCAGCGTGAGGAGACGCGCGGAGTGCTTGCGCTGCTGCTCAAGCTGCCGGATCACGTCCACGGAGACGTTGGAGCGCCCTGACAGCTCTTCCTGTGTCAGTCCAGCCAGACGGCGCAGACGGCGCAGGGTCTTGCCCAGGTCTTCGGTCGTCACGCCGACACCGTACGCCGACCCCTCCCCCAGGCATCAGGGTTCGGGCTACTGCCCTACCCCCCGGGGACTCAAGGCACGCGAGAGACCAGACCGGCCCGAATTGGAATTGCATTGTTAATGGTGGGGGTCCTTAGAGGGGGTCTCACGTGGTGAGTTTCGCGAGTCTCTTGTAGCAGGTCAGGGCTGCGGCGAGGCCGAGGAAGGCGAGGGAGTGGCTGCCTTTTCGTTCGTACCGGACGGTGAGGCAGCGGTGGCCGAAGAGCCAGGAGATCGACCGTTCGATCCTCCAGCGGTGTTGGCCGAGCCGTCCGCCGGCCTCGATACCGGGACGGGCGATCCGTGCGATGAGGTTCCGGCCGCGGAGCCAGCGAAGGTGCTCCGCGGAGTAGTACGCCCTTGTCCGCGCGGACCTTCACCGGCTTCCTCCGGCGTGAACCTCGGCAACAACGGAGCTGCCAGCTCCCACAGTTCGTCTGGCACCAACCGACGTGACAGATCAACCCTCACAATGCAGCATCATGCCGCACCACCGAAGCGCCACATGAGACATCCTCCAAGCCTCGACCGGGCTCTCGATCACCTTCACATCCAGCCCATTCCCACCAGGAGGCAGGTGATGCGGGGCGTCTGCACGAGACTGGCAGTGCAAACGGAAGCCTGCCAGGGTGTGTGCTCCGGGCGCGGCCTGATGGGTCAGAGAGAGAATGACGCAGATCTGGTTGCCGCAGAGCTTGGTTGGCGCCGTGCGACCTCGGTGACCACAGCGTTGGTGGCGTACTTGTGCCCGCACAGCCTGGCGCCCTGGGAAGAGCTTCGCTGTCGTATTTGCCGTTTGTTCGGTGATCGACTCCACCTGGGCACGGGAGCCCCGTTCAGACGGGGGCATGCGGGTGTGGCTGACTCCCACGATTGGCGTATAAAAGTGACAGAATTTTCAAACTGGACACACCTGCTCTGGCAAGAGCAAAAATTCAAGCTATGGGTTTTGCAGTCGCCTGCAGATGAATTCGAAGCCATCTTCACTCGAGTGATGCGCGCCGCATTCGGTGATGTATTCCATGTGGCTCGACCGGGTGGCAGCGCCGGAGATTTCAAATGTGATGGCTGGGATTCCAGGACGAAGACTCTTTATGCCGCCTATGCCCCTTTCTCCAGGAAAAGTAAATCAGCGATTCGCGCCAAGGTTCGGAGTGATTTTTATGGCGCGTTGAAGAAGTGGCCCGAAATGCGTCGATGGCGCATGGTTCATAATGACCTCTTCGGGCTCTCTGCGGAATTGACGCGAGAGCTCGAAATCCTCAGGGGCGAGTCGGATGGGCTCGGCGTTGAGATCCTCTCCGACTGGGATCCTCAAGAGCTATGGCAAATCGTTCGCAGGCTTCCAGGTGACGAGCGTTTTGACCTCCTTGGTGGCCCAGATTTCTCCATTCTGATGAACGGCGATGCGTGGGATCCCATGTCACTTCGATACCACGAAGACTTACATCCGGCCGTAACCCGTGCTGCCGTCGCGTCGGTCTCGTCTCTCTGTGACAACTTCCAGCCGGACGGCCTTGTTGACCCCTTGTGCGCTTCGGTGTTTGCGCGGGCTGTAACCACTTGGTGGCTCAATGATGAGGGGCTATTTTGGCAGTATGTAGATATCCTGCGGGACCGATGTGACGCCACACCCTTTGAGGCTCAGTTGACGGCTATGCTTTTCGTTATGTGCAGTGTGGAGATTTGTGCGCGAAAATGCAAGGTGTCGGCGACTTCTCTCCTTCTGTCTCAGATCGAATCCGATTCCTGCGCCTCAGGTGAAAAGGTTCTGATGCAAATCGCCTTGGGGCAGCTGCAGGGTGATGGGGACAATTTTTATATCGACGATCCGAAGCTCCGCAAAAGGTTCGTCGAGGGGTGCGGTCGACTCGTCATTTATTTTCTCGGAATGGTGGCCGTTGGTGTTGGTTTTCCAGCGATCCTCATCCTTCAGGATCTGCTGGTTTCGCTGCAGCGGCTGGAATACGATGACGGCATCCTGGCTTAGAGGATGTCTCACGTGGCGCTTCGGTGGTGCGGGCCCCGCAATTCCGCGAGGCTTCATCTCGACTCTTTCTATTCTTTGGCGAATGCCAGCGCTTTCCGGCGGCATTCTTCGGTGACGTTATGACTGATGACCATTCGCGTCATTCCCTCCTTATTTCCAGGACGGGAAAGGGAAAGCTCATTGGCCATCGTCTGGATATCCCCTAGGTCCATGACCATTCCGCTTCCGCCTTCCTCGGCCCCCTTGCCCCACGCCCAGAGCTTTACTCCATAGGTGCGCAGGAATTCCCTGCGGTCTTCCCGGTCTTTGCTCTGCCAGACTTTCCCGTACTTCTTGCCCGTGGACTTGATGGCAGGGTTAACCCTCTCGGCTTCCTGCCTGTCCAGGAGTGCCACCTTTGCCGACAGGCTCTTGTGCATACGCCGGTAGGACTCCTCTTGCCCCTGTCCGTCATATTCGCCTGCCAGGAAGTCAGTTTCCAGCTTTTCCAGGCGCGCCTTAGCGGACCGGAGTTCCCGAGCCTGAGAGGGCCCTACGCCCGCCCTCTCGTACATGTCCCACGTGCCGACGCTGCCCAGAATCTCCTGGTCAACCCAGGTGTCGAGCACATCGGCGCGCACGTAGAGACCAGTGGAGCAGGCACCGCCCTTGAACTTCTTTGAGCAGCGGTAATACCTATGTCCGGGGACCTTGGTTCCGTCTCTCCTCGTATGCCCAGAGCCCATGAGAGAAGTCACCGAAGAATTGCATTCCCCGCACCGCGCGACACCGGAAAGCAGGCTTTTGGCACCATTTCGGCTTTCCGCTCCTTCCGCTTTTGGAGTGGATTTAATCCGGTCCACCAAATCTGTCCACTCATCCATTGTCGCCAGCGGCTCTTCCGGGAGGATGACGATTTCTCCGTCGTCGCCCAGGATGGCTTCACCCTTGTAGGTGTAGATTCCCGGAAGCCAGGAAGACCGGATGAATTTGTTGATGATGGTTGACTGCCATTGCGTCCCCTTGGTTTCCTCCCCCTTCACCTTCCTGAGGTGATCGCCCCAGGTGAGTACGCCACGGGAATTGAAGTCACGTGCGATCCGGTGAGTGGACTGACCTTCACGGACGCGCCGGAAGACCTCTTCAACGTAGGGGTGGAAGTCCCGGTCAATCTCCAGAACCTTCCGCTTGCCACCCTCTACGGCCTTGATGCTGTAGCCGGTGGGCGGAGCACCTGTCAGCCATGAACGGTTCTCCAGACGGCTCTGTACGCCGTTCAGGATGCGTGCCTGGATCGTGTCCCACTCAGCCTCAGCGAAGACGGCCGTCATCCGGGCCATCATCTTCCCCTGAGGGGTAGAGAGGTCGAACCCCTCTTCCACGCAGACGATGTACTTCCCGTTCTGCTGCGCCCACTCCAACAGTTCGTTGAAGTGCATGGAGCGTCGGGTGAGCCGGTCCATCTTCGCCGCAACGATCACGTCGAACTCATCGGCTCGGGAGGTGAGCCAGCGTCCCAGCTTGGGCCGCTTGAAGGGGCTCATGGAGCCTGAGACATCGGTGTCCTCTGCCTCTCCCGCCAAGACGCCAGACAGGTGGGGAGAGCTGACGTGGTGCCGGATGACGCCACGCTGCCACTCGATGGACGTGGACCCGTCGGACTCGGCGGACAGGCGGAGGCAGGCTAGGTAGCGCAGGCCGGGTGTCATGGCAGGAGCGTAGCGGTATCTGTGTGCCTAGGTGACCGGCTTCACCTTGCCGGTAGGCACTTGCGTCCTCGTCGATGGGGATGGCAAACAGCGGGCCGACCGGCCCGCCGGCACCAGGCTAATGGTCCGGAGGCCGGCGACAAGACGTCGCCGATGTGTTCCTGTGGCCTGGGAACTACCCTGGCTGAATGCGTAGTGAAACCCCTGCCGCACCGGTGAACGACAGCGCTCCGGGTGACGGCCTCGTCAAGGCCGGTGTCGTCCTCTTCGCGATCGGCGCGGTGGCGACGCTGGTCACCGTGGCTCCGCTGTTCCTCGGCACGGACCCGTTCCCCACCGTCGCGTACACCGTCTCCATGCTCATGGGGGTCGGCTTCGCCGTCGCCGCGGCCGGTGTGCTGCGCTCGATCGCGGCCCAGCGGCGCCAGGCGCGTACCGGCGCGACCGCACCGGTTCAGGCCAGGTAGCTCTCCCACCAGGGACGGAAGTCCGTCAGGTCCGTCAGGACCACGTCCGCGCCGGCCTCCTTCAACTCCTCCGCGGGGCAGGGGCCGGTCGCGACCGCCACCGAGAAGGCGCCCGCCGTCGCGGCGCCCCGGACATCGCCGACGTGGTCCCCCACGTACACCTGCGCGCCGTGCGCGCGCAGGGCCTCCGCCTTGCCCTCGGCCCACAGGCTGCCGACGACCGCGTCCGGCTCGATGCCGAGGTGCGCGAGGTGCAGCTCGGCGTGCGGGCCGTTCTTCGCGGTGACGACGATCGTGCGGCCACCCGCCTCGCGGACCGCCGCTATGGCGTCCCGGGCGCCCGGCATCGGGTGCGAGGGCTCGATCGCGTACATCGGGTAGAGCGCCCGGTAGCGGGCCACCATGTCCGTGACCCGCTCCTCGGGGACCCAGTGCGCCATCTCCTGCTCCAACGGCGGACCGAGACGGCTGACGACGAGGTCCGCGTCGATCGGGACGCCGTACTGCGCCGAGAACGCCTCGAAGGCGGCCTTGATGCCGGGGCGGGTGTCGATCAGCGTCAGGTCGAGGTCGAAGCCGACGGTGAGCGGGGGTGTGGTGGGGGTGGCCGGTGAAGTGGCGGCTGGGGTCGTCATGGGGCCATTCTCCGGGGTCGCTCCGGGGGCCCGACGAGGGACCTCCGGGGGACCTCCGGCCCGGGTGGCCGCGCCGGAGTGCTGCTTACACTGAGCTAAGCCTTACCAAACCTGCCCCACCCGCTCTCCGTGTCGCCCCGCCCCCGCACCACCCGATGGGTCCTGATGCCAGCCGCTTTCCGTACCAGACGGGTCCTCGCGACCTCGGCGGCTCTCGTCGCCCTGCTGCTCGCCGTACTCCTCAGCCTCGCCGTCGGCGCCCGCGCCATCGCCCCCTCCACGGTGTTCGACGCCCTGCTGCACGGCGGTACGAGCCCCGACGCCGAGGTCGTACGGCAGCTCCGCGTCCCCCGCACCCTCATCGGGCTGATGGTCGGCGCCGCGCTCGCGCTCGCCGGCACCGCGCTCCAGGGCATCACCCGCAACCCGATCGCCGACCCCGGCATCCTCGGCATCAGCCAGGGCTCCTCCGTCGGCGTCGTCCTCGCGATCTCGTTCTTCGGCGTGCACACCCTCACCGGGTACGTGTGGTTCGCCTTCGCCGGAGCCGCCCTCGCGGCGGTCGCCGTGCACGCCATCGCCTCCAGCGGGCGCGGCGGGGCGACACCCGTGAAGCTGGCGCTCGGCGGGGCCGCGATCAACGCGCTGCTGCTCTCCGTCACCACCGGCATCCTCACCACCCGGGCCTCGGCGCTCGACGAGTTCCGGTTCTGGCAGATCGGCTCGCTCGACGGGCGCGACGCGCAGATCGTCGGCCAGATCTGGCCCTTCCTGCTGCTCGGCGCGGTCCTCGTCCTCTCCGTGGCACGCGGGCTCGACGCGCTCGCGCTCGGCGAGGACGTCGCCAAGGGGCTCGGACAGCGGGTCGCGACCGTGCGGATCGTCGGCGGGATCGGCGCGGCCGTCCTCACCGGCGCGGCCGTCGCCGCCGCCGGGCCGGTCGCCTTCGTCGGCCTCGCCGTGCCGCACATCGCGCGCGCGATCGTCGGCTCCGACCACCGGTGGGTGCTGCCGATGGCCGCGATCGTCGGGCCGGTGATGCTGCTCGTGGCGGATGTCGCCGGGCGGATCGTGTTCCCGCCGGGCGAGGTGCCCGCCGGGGTGATGACGGCGCTGATCGGGGTGCCGTTCCTGGTGACCCTCGTACGCCGGAAGGCGGTGCCGGCATGAGTACGACCACTACGACCCCCGACGCGGGTACGGCCACGGGCGCGCGGACGGCCACCGGCGCGCGGCCCGCCGGGTACGGCATCGTCCGCGCCCGGAGCGTGTCCTTCCTCGTCCACCGGCGCTCCGCGCTCGTCGCCGGGGGGCTGCTGCTGCTCCTGGCCGTGTCCTCCGTCGCGTACCTCTGCGTCGGCGAGCGCTTCGTCGGCCCCTCCGAGGTCGTCCGCATCCTGTTCGGGCAGTCGTCGCCGTCCGCGTTCGTCGTGGAGGAGCTGCGCGAGCCCCGGCTCGTCGTCGCGCTCGCCGTCGGCGCGGCGTTCGGCATCGCGGGCGCCCTCATCCAGACCGTCGCCCGCAACCCGCTCGCCTCCCCCGACATCATCGGCATCAGCCAGGGCGCCGGGGCCGTCACCGTCGCCGCGATGACCTTCGGCCTCACCTCGTACACCGTCCTGCCGTACCTCTCGATCGCCGGCGGTGTCCTCGCCGCCGCGCTCGTGTACGCGTTCGCCTGGCGCGGCGGGCTGCACGCGACCCGCTTCGTCCTCATCGGCATCGGCTTCGCCATCGCGCTGCGGTCCCTCACCACCCTCTTCATGACCAAGGGCGACTACCTCGTCGCCCAGCAGGCCCAGATCTGGATGACGGGCTCGCTCAACGGGCGCGGCTGGGACGAGTCCGCGCCCATCCGCTGGACGCTGCTCCTCATGCTGCCCGCCGTGCTGTGGGCGGCCCGCGCGCAGCGGACCGTCTCCCTCGACGACGACACGGCGACCGCACTCGGCGTACGGCTCGGGCCGGTCCGGCTCGGACTCGTCGCCGTGGGCGTGGTGCTGGCGTCGGTGGCGACGGGCGTCGCGGGGCCGGTCGACTTCGTCGCGCTGCTCGCACCGCAGATCGCCCGCCGGATGACCAGGACCGCGCAGATCCCGCTGCTGTGCTCCGCGCTGACCGGCGCGGTGATCGTGGTCCTCGCCGACCTGCTCGGCAGGCGGCTCTTCTCCCCCGTCGAACTGCCGGTGGGAGTCCTGACGGCGGCGGTCGGCGCCCCGTATCTGATCTGGCTCATCGTCCGGAGCCGTACCGCAGGATCCGCTGGAGGCAAGGCGTGAGCAGGCTGACCGCGCGCGAGCTGACGCTCGCCTACGAGGACCGGACCGTCGTCCACGAACTGGACCTCGCGATCCCCGACGGCAAGGTGACCGTGATCGTCGGTCCCAACGCCTGCGGCAAGTCCACCACCCTCCGGGCGCTCGGCCGGCTCCTCAAGCCGGCCGGCGGAGCCGTCCTGCTCGACGGCGAGGAGCTGGCGAAGCTGCCCACCAAGCGGATCGCCCGCGCGGTCGGGCTGCTCCCGCAGACCCCCGTCGCGCCCGAGGCGATCACCGTCGCCGATCTGGTCTCCCGGGGCCGCCAGCCGCACCAGGCCTGGTGGAAGCAGTGGTCGGAGGAGGACGAGCGGGCCGTCGCCGACGCCATGGAACGCACGGACGTCGCCGCGCTCGCCGACCGGTCCGTGGACGCGCTGTCGGGCGGTCAGCGGCAGCGGGTGTGGATCGCGATGGCCCTCGCACAGGAGACGGACCTGCTCCTCCTCGACGAGCCCACCACCTATCTGGACATCTCCCACCAGGTCGAGGTCCTCGACCTGGTCCGCCGCCTCAACCGGCTGCGGGGCCGCACCGTCGTCCTCGTCCTCCACGACCTGAACCAGGCGGCGCGGTACGCCGACCACCTGGTCGCGATGAAGGCGGGCCGGGTGGTGGCGGAGGGCCCGCCGGAGGAGGTCGTGACGGAGGAACTCGTCAGGGACGTCTTCGGACTGACGTCGGTGGTGGTCCCGGACCCGGTGACGGGGTCACCGCTGGTGGTGCCGGGGGCGCCGTGGGGGGCGGAGCGGGTGGAGACGGTGGCGGCCGAGGGCTGACGGCCGGCGGCGGGCCGATGGCCGGCTGATACGGCCGGGGCGGGTGGGGTCGGTGAGGTCGGTGGACGTGTCAGTGGCGGCGGGCGCGCCACAGGAGGAACAGGGCCGAGGCCACCGCCGCCCCCCGCAGCACCCACGGCCAGGTCTCCGACACCGCCGCGCCCATCGCCTCGCCGCCCGCCGCCACCGGGTCGCCCCAGCGGCCCCCGGCCCTGCCCCACAGCCACAGCACGCCCGACGCCGCCGCCAGGCCCGGGATCACCAGGACGGCGGCCTTCGCCTCGCCCGGGGTCAGCCGCCGGGAGGCGTACGCGAGCAGCCAGCCCGCCGCGAGCGCCACGAGCGAACCGAACAGCGCCCCGCCGAGCAGGAGGAGCGCCGCGAGCAGCACGAAGGGGCTCCCGAGGCGCAGACGGGAGACCGGGGCCGTGTCGAACTCCGGTTCCGCCGCCGCCTCGGGGGCCGCGGCCCTGCGGCGGCGGAGGATACGGGCGAGGCGGCGGCGCTTCCCCGGGACGGGGTCCTCGTCCCAGGCCCCGGCGTCGTCCTCGTCGTCGTCGCCGTCCTCCTCCTCTGGGAGCGGCTCCACGAAGAGGTCCGGGCGCTCCACCCCGCCGACGAACCCCGGGAGGCCTTCGGTGGGGTCCTCCTCCTGCCACCAGTCCGACATGTCGTCGAGGAGGCCGTCACCGCCACCATCACCACCGCTGTCGGGTGTGTGGGGGGCGGCGGAGCCGGTCGTATCGAGGCGGGGGGCGTCGGCCTCGATACGGCCGCCGGCCCTGGACTTCCCGAAGAGTGACCTGCCGGGCGCGGACTTGCCCGACGCGGTCTTGCCCGACGCGGTCTTGCCCGACGCAGTCTTGCCCGACGCGATCTTGCCCGACGCGGACTTGGAACCGCCCGATCCCAATCCCGATCCCGATCCCGATCCCGATCCCGATCCCGATCCCGATCCCGCACCCGTCCCTTCCCGGGTCCTCCTGCTGCCCGGCAGCCACCCCGGCGCTCTCCCCTGGCGCCCCTCCTTGCGGGGTTTCGGCACCGCAGCCGCCCGCGACGCGCCCGGAGACGGGGCGTCCCCGTCCTCCCGGTCCTCCCGCGCCGCGCGCGGAGTCGCCGCGCCCGGGCCCTCCGCGCGTTCCACCACCTCGTCCGGCGTTCCCAGCGCGCCGAGGATGCCGCGTACCGCCGACGGGCTCTCCTCGCCGTGCGTGGCGCGGCGGCGGTCGATCTCGTTGCGGAGGGTGGACACCAGCCGCATCCGCTCGCTCGCCGGCAGCTGGCGCTGCTGTGCCAGATCGCCGACCCGGCTCAGATAGTCGTAGACCAACTGGTCGCTCTCGATCCCCACGGTGCCCCTCCACGGCCGGTTCGCCCGGTACGGCCCGACGTTAGCGCCTGCGCAGCGGCTAACGTGGTCCGGATGGGGATCGGTGAGCTCGACCGGGAGGCGCACGTGCCCGAGGTAACTGGCGCCGCCGCGGCGCCCCGCACACTCGCCGAGGCGCTGCGCGCACGGGGCGACGAGGGACTCGCCGCGCTGTTGCGGGCCCGGCCCGACCTGCTGGGCCCCGTACCGAACGATCTGACGCAGCTGGCGACGCGCGCCGGGACGCGGGGTTCGGTGGTGCGGGCCCTGGAACGGCTCGACCGGTTCGCGCTCCAGACCGCGGAGGCGCTGGCGGTGGCGCCGGACCCGGCCCCGTACCCCGTACTCCTGGCGCTGCTCACCGGCGACGAGGGGGACGCGGCGATCGAGGCGGCGCTGCCGGGCGCGGTGGCGCTGCTGCGCGAGCAGGCGCTCGTGTGGGGCGAGGACGACCGGCTGCGGCTGGTGCGGACGGCGCGGGAGCTGCTGGCGCCTTCGGCGCAGCATCCGTCGCCGACGGGGCTCGGGCCGACGGTGGCGGAGGCGACGGCGGGGATGTCGCCGGGCCGGGT
This sequence comes from Streptomyces sp. P9-A4, assembly GCF_036634195.1. NCBI lineage: Bacteria > Bacillati > Actinomycetota > Actinomycetes > Kitasatosporales > Streptomycetaceae > Streptomyces > Streptomyces sp. P9-A4. Next base: position 4,273,512 of record NZ_JAZIFY010000001.1, on the reverse strand, counting down.
GCAGGAGATCATCGGGACGGCGGGGCTCTCGGCGACGCACGATCCGGTGTCGGCGGTGCGGGTGCTGACGGAGTTGTTCACGGACCGGGACCGGATGAGCGCGCTGCTCGACACGGCGCCGCCGGACGCGCTGGCGGTCCTGGACCGGCTGGTGTGGGGTCCGCCGTACGGCGAGGTGACGGCGAAGCCGGCGCGGCCGGTGCAGTGGCTGCGGGACCGGGGGCTGCTGCTGCCGGTGTCGGCGCGGACGATGGTGCTGCCGCGTGAGGTGGCGCTGCATCTGCGGGGCGGGCGGGCGCACCGGGCGCCGGAGCCGCTGGCGCCGGAGCTGCGGGTGCAGCGCGAGTACCGCCCACAGGTTGTGGACAGTGCGGCGGCCGGGCAGGCGCAGCTGGCGCTCGCGACGGTCGAGGAGCTGCTCAAGTCCTGGGACCGGGGCGGGCCGCAGGTGCTGCGGGCGGGCGGTCTTTCGGTACGGGATCTGCGGCGGACGGCGGCCACGCTGGACGTCACCGAGGAGACGGCGGCGTTCTGGCTGGAGCTCTGTTACGCGGCGGGGCTGCTGGCCTCGGACGGTGAGGCGGACGAGCGGTACGCGCCGACGCCGGTGTACGACGACTGGCTCGACCTGCCGCCGGCGGAGCGCTGGTCGCTGCTGGTGGCGCCGTGGCTGACGGCGACGCGTACGGCGGGGCTCGTCGGTGGGCAGGACGCGAAGGGACGGGCGCTTTCGGCGCTCGGGCCCGAGCTGGACCGGGCGCCGGCGCCGGAGGTCCGGCACCGGGTGCTGGGGCTGCTGGCGACGCTGCCGCCGGGGTCGGCGGCGGACCCGGAGTCGCTGTTCGCGCGGCTCCGGTGGGAACGGCCGCTGCGGGGCGCGGCGCAGGGCGGCCGCCCGGTGGAACAGGCGGCGGGCGCGGGAGCGGGACCCGGCGGGGCGGGTGTGTCCGCCCTACCGCCGCCGGCGCCCGGCGATCTGCGGTCCCGCCTTGCCCGCTGGACGCTGGCCGAGGCGGAGCTGCTGGGGCTCACCGGGCGGGGCGCCCTGTCGGGGCCCGCGCGGGCGCTGCTGAACCTGCCGCTCGCGGAGGCGGCGTCGGACGCCGAGCCGGGCGGCGGGGTCGAGCTGTCGGTGGCGGCGGGGAGGGCGGCGACGCTGCTCGCGCCGCTGCTGCCGGAGGCGGTCGACCACGTACTTCTCCAGGCGGACCTGACGGCGGTGGCGCCGGGGCCGCTGCGACGGCCGCTGTCCGACGCGCTCGCGGTGCTCGCGGACGTGGAGTCGAAGGGTGGTGCGACGGTCTACCGGTTCACACCGGGATCGGTGCGCCGGGCACTCGACTCGGGGCGGACGGCGTCCGACCTGCACGAGTTCCTGAAGGCGCACTCCCGTACGCCGGTGCCGCAGCCGCTGGCGTACCTGATCGACGACGTGGCGAGACGCCACGGCCATCTGCGGGTGGGGGCGGCGTCGGCATACGTCCGCTGCGACGACGACACGGTCCTCGGGGAGATCCTGGCCGACCGGCGATCGGCGGCGCTGGGGCTGCGGAGACTGGCACCGACGGTGCTCGCGGCGCAGACGGACCCGGCGTCGCTGCTCGAAGGGCTGCGGTCGATGGGGTACGCGCCGGCGGCGGAGTCGGCGGAGGGCGATGTGCTGATCACCCGGGCGGACGCGTACCGGACGGGCGCGCGTAAGGCCCCGGTGCCGGTCCCGGACGGCCCGCCGGCCCCGGACGCGACGCTGCTGGGCGCGGCGGTACGGGCGATCCGGGCGGGCGACCGGGCGGCGACGGCGGTACGCAAGGAACCGGCGGCCCCCACGGCGGCGGGCGCGCTGCCCCGCACCTCGGCGGCGGAGACGCTGGCGACGGTCCAGGCGGCGGCGATGACGGGCTCGGCGGTCTGGATCGGCTACGTGAACGCGGAGGGCGCGGCGAGCCAGCGGGTGATCGCCCCGGTCCGGGTGGAGGGCGGCTTCGTGACGGGCTACGACCACACGGCGGACGAGGTCCGCACGTACCCGCTGCACAGGATCACGGGCGTGGCGGAACTGGCGGACGACCAGGTGTGAGGACGGGCGGGTCAGGAGTTCCTCGAACGGCGGCAGGACCCCTGCCCGGGGTTGAAGCCCTCAGGGGCCTCCGGGTGGGGCGTGGGTCGGGCACACTGGAGGATTGGCCGTTATGGGGACGGCACGGTGTCGGAAGGACCTGATCGCGTGAATGGACCTCTTATCGTCCAATCGATCAGGTCGGATGCACATACCTAGCACGCCGGGGCAGGCAGCGGAAAGCCCGCCCGGCTGTGTTGCTCGCCGTCGCCGGACGGGGCCGCCTGGTGGGCGTCACACGCGCTGTACGCCGCGGGGCGGGACCAGCCACTCTCGACCCCCACCCTCGGGCCACAAGAACGCCGTGGGGCGCTTGCGGCGATCTCCGGGCAACTCGGCGGGGTCTTCGTAGTCCCAGATCACGTCACGCAGAATGCCGACCCACCCGGCGCCATCCCTGACCGGCTTGCCAATGTCCGCCCGGGTGACCATCAGTGCCCCTCGGGGTGGCGCCGCATGTAGACGTTGCAGTCGCTCACGGTCGTCCAGTCACCCACGACGCGAGCGCGGTCCCGCACGTTGGCCAACTCGACGCAGCCGGCGCACCCCTCGACCGGGGTCGGTTCCGGGTCCAGTCGCAGCGGCAGTTCAACCGGCGGGGTGCTGTATCGCGTGGGTTCGGTCATGGCGTGAGCGTCACCCACCCTCGCGGACGTATCTGCCCCCGCACGCCGGACAGTTGAGACGTTCGACGCTAAGGTCGAAGAAAGCCCAAAAGGGCACGGCGAGGGGGTTGACTTGAACGCCGCTCTTCAGTCCGCCATGGAAGGCGCAGGCTTGTCCTCGCGCCAGTTAGCGTACCGGGTGGGGGTATCTGTGAAGCAGGTGGAACGATGGCTGAGCAATGCTGATCTGACACCACACGCAAGGAACCGAGCGGACGCCTGTCGGGCGCTGGGAGTGGACGAAGAGATGTTGTGGCCGAAGGCTGTGCAGGAACGCGTGAAGACGGGCACCGACCGCGAGTTGGTCCACAGCTACCCGTATCGGTCCGCGTGCCCGTCAACGGTCTGGACGGAGCTTGTCGAGTCGGCGCGCACGGAGCTCTTCCTCGCCGGCTACACGAACTACTTCTTCTGGACCCAGGTGCCCCACTTCGCGGACACGATCCGGCGCAAGGCTGAGGCGGGGTGCCGGGTGCGGTTCCTCGTGGGGGACCCTGACGGAGAGGTGACCCGCCAGCGAGAGACGATCGAGGATGTAGCCCTGTCCGTCTCCACGCGCATCAGGATCACCCTGGAGCACCTGGACCGGCTCGGCCCGCTCGAAGGGGTTGAGGCACGAGTCTCCGCCCCGCTGGACGCCATCAACCACGTGAGCCTGTCCGTGTTCCGCTTCGATGACGAAGCCCTGGTGACACCGCATCTCGCTCGACTCGTAGGCCATGACTCGCCCCTCCTACACCTGCGTCGCCACAACAGCGGGGGCATGTTCGACCGGTTCGCGGAGCACGGCGAGGAACTGTGGGAGCGGGCCGTCCCCCGGCACCTCTCCGCTCACGCCTGAGCGCGCCCCCAGCGGACGGCGCTTCAAGAAGCATCTTGCCCGGCGGCAGGCTGACGCGCGACGTTCATCCGGGCACCCTCCCCCCTCATGGATTGCGGCCAGCGTTCATCAATAGCCACCGCTGCTGCGTAGCAGGCTCCACAGGCGCCCTCCCGCTCCGGCAGCCACAGAAGATCCGACGGCGACATGCCTGCCGCCTGGATACCGCACAGAGTCTTGTCGAAGATTCCGAAGGCATGGGAGAGGTCAGCGTCGAGGGCGTCCGCGACAGCCCTCTCCCAGCGTGCCCCCATCGGCAGGTACGGCGGCCGAGCTATCTCGAACCACTCGCCACCCACATGCGTGCTGGCGTAGCACCACGGGCAGGACCAGATCTCATCCACCCATCGGGTCGGCGGCACCGGCCATCGCCACATCTCACCGCCGCACACATCACAATCCACGCAGGCATCCTCACACCCCGGCAAAGACGGCTCCCGCCCGCCTGCCGGTCCGCGATGCACTGACAGGCTGTGAGACAGACAGATCGCTTGTTTCGGGGCCGCACGCTACTCGGCGTCGGCAAGCGCCCGGTACAGCGTCGCGCGGGACACCCCAAGCGCCTTGGCGACGGCCGTGACACTCTCCCCGTTGACTCGGCGCGCCTTGGCCGCAGCAAGCTTGTCAGCGTCCATCACGGCGGGCCGTCCACCCGTACGCCCCTGCGCACGGGCAGCGTCCAAGCCGGCGCGGGTCCGGTCCTTGATCAAGCTGCGCTCGAACTCCGCCATCGCGCCCACCACTTGCAGCATGAGCCGCCCGTCCGGGGTGTTCGGGTCGATGCTCGCCAGTGCACCCGTCAGCACCTTGAAGCCGACCCCACGGGCAGCGAGCGAGTCCACCAGCGTCACAAGGTCGATCAGCGAGCGGGCGAACCGGTCCAGCTTCCACACGCACAGGGTGTCCCCGGGGCGGGCGTAGTCCAGAGCGGCCGTCAGCTCCGGGCGGTCCGTGTTCTTGCCACTCGCCTTGTCTGTGAAGATCCGGGCGCACCCTGCCTCAGTCAGCGCGTCGTGCTGCAACTGCGCTTCCTGGTCATCGGTGGAGACTCGCGCGTTAGCTCTGCAGTTTCAGTGTGTCTCGTGGGGGTGAAGTTCCTTCCCACGTAAGAGTGATAGCTCTTGCTCTGTCTCGTGTCTCACTCCAGGTTCGTCATGTGATCCTGCACTACTTCAGTTCCGCCGGGTGGGAAGAGTGGGGCCTGTACGAGCGGCCCGTCATCCGGGAGGCCATGCCCGTCCTCATCGACGAGGACCTCTGCTTCGAGGACTCTGCGGGGCCTCGGCCGACGGTGGTGATGAACCTGTGGCTCCGGGAGTTACCGGTCAGCGGGGCGCCGTCGCCGAAGTCGTGGCGTACGTACGCCCAGGCGCTCAAGGGCTGGACGGAGTTCCTCGACGCCCGCCGGATCCCGGCGTTCGCTGATCGGCAGCGGCTTCGGGATGCGTTGTCGATGTACGCCGAGTACCGGCTGTCCGGGCCGCTGGAGGTGCGGCTCAGTCCGGCGAGCTGGAATCTGGCAGTCAAGACGCTCTCGTCCTTCTACCAGTGGGCGGCGGCCGAGGGGCACGCGCCGACGGTCCCGTTCTCCTACGTGCGGCAGTCGATGACGCGCCCGGATGGTTCGCGGGTGGAGGTGGCCAGGAATCTGGCGACGGTGCGTACCGGAAACGCGCACGCGACGCGGAAGTACCTGGAGAGGCCGTACGCCGAGCTGCTGATGCATGCCCTGGCGGGCAACGACCCGGCGGGCGGGCGGGATGTCTCGTTCCGGGGGCGGGAGACCGGCCGCAACGCGGCCGTGATCGGCCTGGCGCTGTCCAGCGGGCTGCGGTCGCAGGAGTTCACGCACCTGACGGTCTACGAGGTGCCGCCGCTTCCGCGCCGCCGCACGGCGGTGCCGGTGCCGCTGGTGCTCGCCGCGCCGACGGCGAAGGGCCGCAGGGGCCGCTCGACGTGGATCGACTATGACGCCCTGGCCCGCGTCCACGACTACCTCGGCTGGGAGCGGGCGGCGGCGACGGAGGACTCGTGCTGGCGGCCCCGCGATCCGCTGTTCGTCGAAGCCCCCACACATGACGGCGCACTCATCAACGGGACCCGCCGCCGCTGGCACACCCTCACCCCGGCCGAGCGCCTGCGGCTGGTGGCGCCCGGTGGGGGCAGCGCTCTGCTGGCGGTGCAGTCCGGCGGGAAGCCATTCGTCGACTGGGCGACCGTTCTCCGCCGCACCGCGCAGCGGATCCGGGACCGCTACGAGCCGTCCTTCCCTCATGTTCATCCCCATGTCACCAGGCACACTTTCGCGATGGCGACGCTGGAGCGCCTGGTGCGCGGCTACTACCAGCAGGCTGCCCAGCTGGTCGTGGACGCGGGCGGTGATGACGCGCTGGCGCTCTACCTGACCAAGGCCGATCCGCTGCTGGTGCTGCGCGACCTGTTGGGACATGCCAGTGCCGTCACCACTCAGGCGTATCTGCATCTGCTCGACACCCAGCGGATCTACCGCGACGCCTACGCAGCCGCCGGGGGAGCCCCGGCCGCAGACGAGACGGCGGCAGTCGAGTTCGAGGACGAGATCTGATGCCGGCCGAGATCCAGCAGCCGTTGGCGGTGCTGTTCACCCTGCCGGACGGCGTCGTCCATCACGGGGATCTGCACGATCTGTCGAACCAGCGGATGGCCGCGGACCTGGCCATGGGGCTGGTGGCGGCAACCCACCCGCACGGGCCGATCCGCACCCGCTCCGTGGCCCGGCAGTACATGACGACGATGCGCCGGATGGCGCATGACCTCGACGCCTTGGGCGCCACGGGCGGTCTCGCCGATCTGAATTCAGCCACGCTGGTGCAGTACTGGCTGACCTGCGACTACCACCGCGAGCGGCGCATCCGCGTGGTGCTGGATGCTTTCCAGGAGACGATCGGAGGGCTGGATAAGGACATCTGCCGCCACCTTGCCGGGCGGCGGATCAACAAGGCCGGGAAGAGCCGGCCCAACCAGCCCTACAGCGAAGGCGAGTGGCAGCGGCTCGAAACCGCGTGCACCGAACAGATCGCGGAGGCCCGCCGCGCTCACCGCAAGGCGCTGGAGGCAGCCGCCCGCGGCGCCGACCCGTCCGCCCACGGAATCACCCTCGACAACGTCGCCTGGCTCTGGCTCCACGCAGGGCCCGCAGAGGCGAGAAGAGCCGTCGAGCGGCTCGGCCCGGCGGACGTCGGCATGGACGGGGCTCAGATCGCCGGGGTCGAAGCGGCGCTCTTCCCGGTGACCGACACGGCACTCGCCTATCTCACTCTGTTCGCGATGCGCACAGGCATCGTCCCGGACGGTATCGACGCGCTGCGACTCGACGACATCACCCGGACCTCGGCCAACACGGTCCTCCTCTCCTACCGCAAGGGACGCACCGGGGGCGAGGTGCTCAACCTCCCCCGCGACGCGGTGCGGTTGCTGGACCGCTGGCTGGAGCACTCGGCCCCGCTGCGCGAACATGCCGGTGAGCTGGCCGTGCATCTGTGGATCCACATGGGCCGCGATGGCGGCGGTCGGGGAGCCGGACGGGGCAGGATCTTCGCCCGGCCCCGCACCCAGAGCAGGCGACGGGCCTGGGTGGAGTCCTCGGGCGTGCTCGGCGACGATGGACGGCTACTGCCGGTGCACGGTGGCCGGGTTCGGGCCACCTACCACCACCGCCGCGACCGGGCGGCCTGGACCGGGCGCACAACGATCGATCCCAACCACAGCGCCCGCGTCGAGGGTGACCACTACCTCAGCTCCCACACGCCGGCTCAGTTGGACGCCTTGGAGGGCGTCATCGAGCAGGCCCAGGGCGAGGTGCGCCGCAAGGCCGGCCCGCCGGTCGTGGTCAGCGGCGAGGACGCTGCCGCATTCGCCGCTTCGTTCCCGCGTCTGGTCGAGGACGCCGGTCTGGACGCGGCGACCATCCAGGCTCTGCTCTCCGGTGAACAGGACGTGTTCGTCGCCGCCTGCGCCAGTCCGCTGAACAGCCCGCACGCGTCGCCGGGAACCTTGTGCCCGGCCCGGCCTTGGGTGTGTCTGCTGTGTCCGCTCGCGGCGTTCGCGCCCCGTCACCTGCCCAACCTGCTCCGGCTCAAGGAGTACTTCTCCCGGCAGGCCCAGCAGATGACCACCGCCCAGTTCCTGCGGATCTTCGGCCCGTATGCGGCCCGGCTGGACGAGGACATCCTGCCCCGGTTCGGCCCGGCAGCCATCGACGCCGCCAGTCGGCAGATCAACGAGACCGGCGCCTTCCTGCCGCTGAACCTGGAGGAACAGCCCCAGTGACGACCGCCCATGCCGCCGTCCCGGTCCTTGCCGGACGGCACCCCTTCCGCGGTCTGCCGGTCATCGAGACCGCCGGCCTGCGGCGCGATCCCGGCAGCCCCCGCCCCGTGTTCGACCAGGACGTATGGGACCTGACCGGCCTCGCTGACGCCCCGGTGGTGATGAGCAGGCACCGCAAGATCCTTGACTTCACCGCCATCGCCAGCCCGCGCTGGCGGCAGGTCGCCCGCGAGTATCTGCTGGCACGGCTGGCCCCGCTCCATCCGGATGTGGCCACCCTGCCGCGGGCCTTCCGCGTCCCGCTGAACCCGAACTCGCTCTGGTCCGAGCTGAAACACCTGGCCCTGTGGTTCAACTACCTCACCTCGGTCGGCGTCACCTCGCTGCCCCAGGTCCGCCAGCACCACTGCGACGCCTACCTCACCACGGTCTCGCGCACCACCGCCGATCCCAACAGGCCGCTGTCACCTTCGACCACGGCGGCGAGGGTGCGCATCCCACAGTTCCTCGCCCTCTACACGGAGATCCTCAGCGACCGCTACCAACCCGGTTTCACCCCGTGGCCGGGACGCGGCGCCGACGAGGTCGCCGGATACGTACGCAGCGACGAGAACCTGGTGCCACCGGTTCCGGATACGTTGCTGCGGCCCCTGCTGGCGAACTGTCTGTACTTGCTGGAGACGATCGGCCCGCCACTGGCGGCCGAGACCGCGGCAGCCCGCGCCGCCGACGACGACGAGGCCAACTCGCAGCGGAGCCTGCTGACCCACGAGATCGACCATTTACGCGGGGCCGTCGACCAGCGGCGTGGTGCCGGAATCCCGGCACCACAGGCCCAGTCCTCGACTATCGCTCAGCGGCTCAAGGGCGGATGGGACCCGGACGATCCACTCCTGCACATGGCCTGGCACCCCTTCGTCGTCGAGACCGCGGGCGCCATGGGCCACCGCCGGCAACTGGAGACTCTCCGCCCTGAGCTGGAACGTTGGGTGAGCCAGTGTGGCCTGCAACCGCCCTGGTGCCGTGACGCGGCTCGGGTTCCCCGGCACGGCGACGGCGAACTGGTGCCGTGGGCCACGCCGATGGCCCGGCACCAGCTGGACGCGACGGTCTACGTGGTCACCTCGGCCGCCTACTTCCTCACCTCGGCGCTGTCCGGCATGCGCACCTCCGAGCTGGCGGAACTGACCAGCGGATGCCGACAGCAGGAACAGCGACCCGGCGGCGGCACCCGCTGCCGCCTGGCCTCCCGTCGCATCAAGGGCGAAGCGTTCGGCGGGACCGAGGACGCCTGGGTGGTCATCGAGGACGTGCACCACGCCATCGCCACCACCGAAGCCCTCACCGGCGCCCCTCCGGGCCAGCGGCTGTTCGCCAAGGCGTCCAACAACAGCAACCGCCGCTACACAGCCCTGCGTTCATGGGTGAACGGCGAGCACGGGCAGCGGCTCGGGCTGGAGCCTCTCCCAGACGGACCGGTCAACCCGCGAGCCCTCCGCCGCACCCTCGCGATGGCCATCGCCCAGCGCCCACACGGCCTGATGGCCACAAAGCTGCACCTTAAACACGTCAGTGTCGCCACGACCGAGGGGTATGCCGCCCGCCCCGGCGGCCACCAGGCCGCCTTCGCCGCCGAGGTCGCCGCCGAGGAAGAGGCCGAACACCTGCGACTGACCGTCGCCGCCTACGAGGACTACCAGCGCGGCATCCTGCCCAGCGGACAAGGCGCCCGCGACCTCATTACGGCCTTCAAGGCCGCCGACGAGGCCCTGGACCGGCACGAGGCCGGGCCGGTCACCGTCATCGACGACCGCCGCGTCGAGCGCGTCCTGAAAGCCAAGGCCAAGACCCTCCACGTCGGCGTCGGCAACTACTGCTGGTTCTCTGACCCGAGCAAGGCGTTGTGCCTAAAACTCGCCGGCACCCCGGACGCCGACAAGCCCCTGATGGGGATGTGCGACTCGGCCCGCTGCCCGCAGGCCACCCACCACCCCCAGCACCGGCAGGTCTGGGCCGACCACGCCACAAACACCCAGGCCGTCTTCCTCGGCAACCCCAGACTCTCCAAGCCTGAGCGGGCGCGATCCCAGGCCGCCTTCGACCGCGCCACCCGCATCGTCGCCGAGATCGACACCGCCGGACACACCGAGGAGCCCGAAAGTGACGCATGACAACCAAGCGGAGGCGGAGACCAGGGTCCGGTCCGCGATGCACCAACTCCTCGCGGGCCCTGTCCCCGACGGTCTGAAGTGTGACGTCAAGAGCCTGTGCTCCCTCGCCGGAGTACCACGGGCGACGCTCTATCGCACCTACCCTCATCTGAAAGCCGAGTTCGACCGCCACCGGGCCGTTGCCCAGGAAGCGGGACAACACTCCGACCCACGCCTCGCCCAGATCGAACGACTCAAGGCCGAAGTCGCGACCCTGCGTGAACGCCTCGGCAAGAGGAACATCGAGATCGATGAGCTGCAAAGCTTTCGAGCGGAGGCACTCTCCCGCCTCGCCGCCCAGCACGACGAGATCATCGCCTTGCGGCGGGAACTGACGTCTACCTCGGAGACTACGGTCCACGTGCTCCCACGCAGATAGATGTCCTGCCGCCGTTCGGCAACTCAAATCGAATGCTTTCGTGCGCCGCACGGGTGGAGGATGGCCGCTGTGACTGAGAAGTTGATCTGGGACGAGTGGGCGCAGCGGGTCTACCTGACCTGGCTGGCGCGAGACATCCGATACGCACAGGTCGCGCTCTTGGAGATCCGACAGCGGGCCGGTCAAACGCCCCCGGACCCGCTGGTCTGGATCCCGCTGGAGACCTTCCTGATGTTCAGCGCCAAGGTCTCGAAGATGCTCAAGCCCGTCGGATTGGACAACAACCGTCCGAAAAATGCTGGATCCAAGCAGGACGCGTATGACCGGCGCAAATACCGCGGGGAACGTCTGCGCGCCATCCTGGATGTTGATGACGCATCACCTGTCCTGGACCGGAAGGTCCGGGACTCCAGCGAACACTTCGACGAGCGCCTCGACGAGTGGACGGGCAAGCACCCCCGCGCCACGGCCGAAGAGGTGGAAACCAGGGGGTTGCCGACCTTCCCACCACCGCCGATGCGGAGCGTCGACAACGGCTCCTGGGTCGTCGAGGTGGCGGGCGAGACACTCGATCTGGGGGTCATTGAGATCGAGCTGCGGCGGATTCTCGCTAAGGCGATGGAACTGGAGTCATTGGCCACTCTGGAAGACCCGGGCCTGGCGACGCTGCTGGCCGGACTGCCACCGTTTCCAGCGGAACTATGGCTGGACGCCAAGACCCGAAGGCCACACGAGGACGTGCGGACCGGGATCGACCTGCAGGCAGCCACCGCGCGTCAGACTGAGTTCGACGAGGCAATCGCACGGGCCATTGACGCCTTCGCCGCCCGAGATGACCAAGGAACCGGCGAACCGACGGCAGGCACATCGGAGATTGAGTGAGACACGACCCTGACACCGGGGCCGATCTGACGGAGTGACATACGCGCTCTGAGGTTGGACATTCTCACGCGGACGTGTCTCATGCCGAACTATCGCGCGTAGCCGATCAGGTGCCCAGAGGTCGTCGCCATGCGGAGATCGTCTCACAACTCGTCTCAAAATATAAAGAAATCCCAAGGAGTTCTGAGACGGGTTTGGGAACACGGATCAGACGCCTTCGGACCCCTACGGCAGGCGTCTCGCAAACCATCGTTTCTGAGACCCTCCGAGTCCGTCACACTCCGCGATCGCGGATTGGATTCACCAGACCCGTACGGGGCGGGAGGGGCCGCCACTCAACGATCCGCCGCATCCTCCCGACGGGGTCGCCCCCCTCGGGTCATTCTCCGGTCGAACCGCCAAACTGAACCCTCTTTTCCTTTTCTCCTTAACGCGCGTTAGAGAGAGTGGAAATAGGGGGCCAGTACGGCACTTTGACCACCTTCCGACACGGAGGGTTGCCGACGATGGTTCGACGGTGACGCGCCGTGACGTCGGGCCTCGACAGCTCCACCGGAACGCCCTGATGAGCCATCCGAGGTCTCCGCCTCCCTGCCGCTCTGGCAGGAAGCGGGAAGGGGGCACCTCCCTGGGGCCACGTCCGGCGGCGCGCCAACCCGATGACGGGATGACGGATGGGGCCCATGGTCTGTTTTTCTCTTACTTTTCTATGTGCAATCAAAAAAGTAGGGAGAACCGTCATCTCGTCATCGCCCTGCCGCTGACGGAGCAGCAAGCCGGCGGCGCCCCCAGGGAGCGAGCACGGCCCGCCACCAGGGCTTCCCCAGCAACGGGCCGCGAACAGCGCTCAGGTGGGCTCAGAACAGCTCAAGCTCCCGGGCTACGGCACGCTGTATGACCGCCTCGACGTCCTTGCCGTCAGCGTCCGCACGGCGGATCTCGCCGTCTTCGCCGAAGTGGACAGCGAGGCGGGACACGTCGAGCTTCGGGCCGCCCTTCCGGGACATGCCGACTTCCACGAACGCCCCCGCGTTCAGCAGCAGATCACGCTTGCCCGCCGTGTCCGCGTCCTTCCAGAGCTGTGCGTGCGTCCGGCCGGTCGGGATCGCCTCCACGCCCGCAGGCTTCGCGGTGCGCTGCTTCTCGTTCAGCGAAGCCAAGCGCTCTTCCAGCTTGGCGTACTGAGTCGCGTACCTCGCGGCACCCTCCTCGCCCTTGAACAGTCCACGGTCGTACCGGTCCTTCTCAAGGTCTTCCAGCGCTTCCCTGGCCTGCCGGATCTGCGGGCGGAAGTCCTCGCCCGCGTGCTCCACCATGCGCACCACGGGGAATGCGCCGAACTTCTCCAGGAACAGCGCCGTGACGTGCTGCTCCATGCCCTCACCCGCGATGCTCACGCCGTAGCAGGTGAGCTCCGCGCCCGCCTGCCGGGCCTTCAACCGGCCGATGCACCGATAACGGATTCGGCCCTTGGCGACGTACGTGTACATGCGGTTGTGGCACACCGCGCAGTAGGCGATCCCCCGCAGCAGCGCCGTTCCTTCGCGGCGCCTGTCGCCCGGATTGGCCCGCCGGCTCAGTTCGTCCTGCAATGCCTGCCACGTGTCCATGTCCAGGATCGGCGTGCGGTTGACCAGCGGCAGCCCGTCGGTCATCAGGATCGGCTTTCCGTCTTCGATCACCTGCCCCAGCAACTGAGGGTTGCCGAGGAGGCTCCGCAACGTGGAGGGGTACCACCGCTTGGAGTCGCTGCGCTTGCCCGCTGTCTGCCGCGACGAGTGGCCGGGTGATGGCTTGTCGGACTTCGTGAGATCCACTGCGATCTTGAGCAGCGAGTCCTTGTCGAGGACTCGTTCCACGATCTCGTGGATCGTCCTCGCTTCCTCGGGGTTGACCTCCAGGACCTTCCCCGCACCGCCGGGATTGGGGGCCACCCGGTACCCGTACGGCACTCTGCCGCCCGTATAGCGGCCCTCCCGCCGCAGGTGTTCGTGGGCGCTGGAGACGCGCATCCCGATGGTGTCGGATTCCAGCTCCGCGAAGACCGCGATCACCTTCGCCATGGCGCGGCCCATGGATGACGTGAGGTCCAGGGGTTCGCTGGCGGATGCCAGGGCCACACTCTCCGCCTGCGTGATCTTCATGATCTCCGCGAAGTCCACCGTGGACCGGGCCAAGCGGTCGATCTTGAAGAACACGATCACGTCGAACTCGGCGAGACGGGACAGGACGCGTTGCAGCCCCGGACGGTCCAAGCCACGCGAGTAGCCGGAGACATCGATGTCTTCTTCCACGGTTATGACCTGCCAGCCTCTGGCCTGGCACAACGCCTCGCACGCCGCCCGCTGACGCTCCGGCGAGGTAGACTCTTCTGTTTCCCGCGAAAGGCGGACATAGATGGCCGCGCGCATTCCCGACGCGTTGGCCGGAACGCCCTTCGGGCGACGGGCACGGGGCATGGCCCTGGCCGTGGCAGGCGCAGATGTGGTGTCTGTCACAACACGATCCTATCGCTGGAGGTATGTGTGTCCTGCCTGATCGTCCAGAGTGACAAGACGCTGCTCCTGGAGGTCGACCACGAGCTTGCCGAGGCGTGTCGGCGGGTCATCGCGCCCTTCGCCGAGCTGGAGCGGGCTCCTGAGCACATTCACACCTACCGGGTGACGCCCCTCGGGCTGTGGAACGCGCGGGCCGCCGGGCACGATGCCGAGCAGGTCGTCGACGCGCTCGTCGAGTACTCCCGCTACCCCGTGCCGCACGCGCTGCTCGTCGACATCGCCGAGACCATGGCCCGCTACGGGCGGCTCACCCTGTCCAAGCACCCCACCCACGGGCTCGTCCTGACCAGCACCGACCGGCCCGTCCTCGAGGAGATCCTGCGGTCGCGGAAGGTGCAGCCGCTGGTCGGGGAGCGGATCGACGCCGACACCGTCGTCGTGCACCCCTCCGAGCGCGGGCAGATCAAGCAGACGCTGCTCAAGCTGGGCTGGCCCGCCGAGGACCTCGCCGGGTACGTCGACGGCGAGGCCCACCGGATCGATCTCGCCGAGGACGGCTGGTCCCTGCGGCCGTACCAGAAGCAGGCCGTCGAGGGCTTCTGGCACGGTGGCTCCGGTGTGGTCGTACTGCCCTGCGGCGCCGGGAAGACGCTGGTCGGAGCCGGTGCGATGGCCCAGGCCAAGGCGACCACCCTCATCCTCGTGACCAACACCGTCTCCGCCCGCCAGTGGAAGAGCGAGCTGGTGAAGCGCACCTCGCTGACCGAGGACGAGATCGGCGAGTACAGCGGTACGAAGAAGGAGATCCGGCCGGTCACCATCGCCACGTACCAGGTGCTCACCACCAAGCGGAAGGGCGTCTACCCGCACCTGGAGCTGTTCGACTCCCGGGACTGGGGACTCATCGTCTACGACGAGGTCCATCTGCTTCCCGCGCCCGTCTTCAAGTTCACCGCCGACCTCCAGGCCCGGCGGCGGCTCGGGCTGACCGCCACCCTCGTCCGCGAGGACGGGCGCGAGTCCGACGTCTTCTCCCTCATCGGGCCCAAGCGGTTCGACGCGCCCTGGAAGGAGATCGAGGCGCAGGGCTACATCGCGCCCGCCGACTGCGTCGAGGTCCGGGTCAACCTGACCGATTCCGAGCGGCTCGCCTACGCGACCGCCGAGGCCGAGGAGAAGTACCGCTTCTGCGCCACCACGGCGACCAAGCGGAAGGTCACCGAGGCGCTGGTGAAGAAGTTCGAGGGGCAGCAGATCCTCGTCATCGGGCAGTACATCGACCAGCTCGACGAGCTGGGCGAGCACCTCGACGCCCCCGTCATCAAGGGCGAGACCCCGAACGCCCAGCGCGAGAAGCTCTTCGACGCCTTCCGGACCGGCGAGATCAGCGTCCTCGTCGTGTCGAAGGTCGCCAACTTCTCCATCGACCTGCCCGAGGCCACCGTCGCCATCCAGGTGTCCGGCACCTTCGGCTCCCGCCAGGAGGAGGCGCAGCGCCTCGGCCGCGTGCTCCGGCCGAAGGCCGACGGCCACCAGGCGCACTTCTACTCGGTCGTCGCCCGCGACACCATCGACCAGGACTTCGCCGCGCACCGGCAGCGGTTCCTGGCCGAGCAGGGGTACGCGTACCGGATCGTCGACGCGGACGAGCTGCTCGCGCCGTAGGGGTGAGGAATCCGCCGGCGGCGGTGAAGCGGAGGGCGCGGGTGCTGGTGCCGGTGGTCGCGGTGTCGGTGGTCGCGGTGTCGGTGGTCGCGGCGGGCTTCGTCGTCATGCTGCGATCGCATCAGCGCTCCCCGGCGCCGACAGCCGTGCGCGTACTCAGTCCGGGCCCGGCGCGTACTCAGGTCGTGGGTTCCTGACGCCGGACCGCGGTGGGCCGTAGTCGCCGAGAAGGGTGACCGCGGCCGCCGCGCCGCCGAAGGCGCGTATCGCGCGCAGCGCCGTGCCCAGGGTGTGGACGCGGGGGCGGGGGACGGTGGTCACGAGGGTGAAGGTCGTCGCGGTCATGCCTCCATCATCGAATCCGGACATTGAGAACACATCGCCCTGGGGGTGGAATCGGGGTCCCCCGCACGTCGGACCCCTTCCCCTAGGGGTCCCGGGGGCGAAAACGCGGTTCGCCGGGGCCTCCGCCCGGCGTTAGACTTCTCGGCTTCCCCGCTTCCCGTTCGTGGAGCGCCGCCGTCCGGTCGGAAACCGGCGGCCACCTTGTCGTGTCCGCGTATCCACCTGCCCGGAGGCCTCACTGTGTCCGCATCCGACCCGCTCGCGCGTGAGCGCGCCCATCTGGCCTCGTCCCGCGCCGCCCTGCGCGCGATGCGCGAGGACGTGGAGGCGCTCGACATCAAGGACGTCACGGCGAACTGGGTGAACTCCCTCGTCCTCGGCCGGCAGATCGAGGACCGGATCAAGGCGCTGGCCGACCTCTCCCACACGCCGCTGTTCTTCGGGCGGCTCGACTACCTGCACACCACGCAGGAGGGCCAGCGCTTCTACATCGGGCGGCGGCACGTCCACGACGCCAACGGCGACCCGATGGTGATCGACTGGCGCGCGCCGGTCTCGCAGCCGTACTACCAGGCCTCGCGGAAGGACCCGCAGGACGTCGGCCTGCGGCGCCGCTTCGGTTACACGGGCGGCGACCTCACCGCGTACGAGGACGAGCACCTCTCCGACCCGGACGAGCTGGAGCGGACCAGCCGGCTGCTCCAGACCGAGATCGAGCGGCCCCGCGTCGGCCCCATGCGCGACATCGTCGCCACGATCCAGCCGGAGCAGGACGGGATCGTCCGCTCCGACCTGTCGGGGACGGTCTGCGTGCAGGGAGGCCCCGGCACGGGCAAGACGGCCGTCGGCCTGCACCGTGTCGCGTACCTCCTCTACGCGCACCGGGAGCGGCTCGCCCGCACCGGCACCCTGGTCATCGGGCCGAACCGGTCCTTCCTCCAGTACATCGAGCAGGTGCTGCCCGCCCTGGGTGAGCTGGAGGTGAAGCAGGCGACCGTCGACGGCCTCGTCGCGCACGTCGAGGTGCGGGGGACGGACGAGGCGGCGACGGCGGTCGTCAAGGGCGACGCCCGGATGGCGGAGCTGCTGCGCCGGGCGCTGCGCTCGCACGTGGCGCTGCCGAAGGAGCCCCTGATGGTGGTGCGCGGCTCGCGCCGCTGGCGGGTGCCCGCGTACGAGATCGAGGAGATGGTGCGGGAGCTGCTGGACCGGGACATCCGGTACGGGGCCGCCCACGAGGCGCTGCCGCAGCGCATCGCGCACGCCGTCCTGGTCCGTATGGAGGAGGCGGGCGAGGCGCCCGACGACCGGGTGCAGAACGCCGTCGCCCGGAACCCGGCGGTGAAGGCGGTCGTGAAGGCGTGCTGGCCCGCGGTGGACCCCGCGAAGCTGGTGCTGCGGCTGCTGGGCGACGCGGAGTTCCTGGCGGAGCACGCCGAGGGGCTGCTCACCGAGGACGAGCGGAAGCTGCTGCTGTGGGCGAAGCCCGCGCGCAGCGTGAAGACGGCGAAGTGGTCGGCGGCGGACGCGGTCCTCGTCGACGAGGCGCGGGACCTCGTGGAGCGGACGCACTCGCTCGGACATGTGGTCCTCGACGAGGCGCAGGACCTGTCGCCGATGCAGTACCGGGCGGTGGGCCGGCGCTGCACGACCGGTTCGGCGACGGTCCTCGGCGACCTGGCGCAGGGCACGACGCCCTGGGCGACGGAGAGCTGGGCGCAGGCGCTGGGGCATCTGGGGAAGCCGGAGGCGCTGGTGGAGGAGCTGACGGCCGGTTTCCGTGTGCCGCGCGAGGTGATCGCGTACGCCTCTCGGCTGCTTCCGTTCATGTCGCCGGGGCTCGCTGCGGTCGAGTCGGTGCGGGAGAACCCCGGTGCGCTGGAGGTACGGCACACGGACGCGCTGGACGCGGAGGTCGTCGCGGCCTGCGCCGAGGCGCTGGCGCACGAGGGCTCGATCGGTCTGATCGCCGCCGACGCGCGGATCGCGCCGCTCGCGGAGGCGCTGACGGCCGCCGGTCTCGCGTACCTCTCCCCCGGTGAGGAGACGACCGCGGAGTCCCGGCTGACGCTGGTGCCGGCCTCGCTCGCGAAGGGTCTGGAGTACGACTACGTGGTCCTGGACGAGCCGGCGGCGGTCGTCGACGGCGAACCGGACGAGCGGACGGGCCTGCGGCGGCTGTACGTGGCGCTGACGCGTGCGGTGTCGGGGCTGGCGGTCGTTCACTCCGCGCCCGTTCCGCACCAGTTGGGCGCGCTGTGAGCGGCTCGGCGCCCGCGCCCGGCGCCGTCGGGTCCCTGCATCACGTCGAGGTGTGGGTGGGGGACCTGGAGCACGCGGAGGAGAGTTTCGGGTGGCTGCTCGGCGCGCTCGGGTACGCGCCGTTCCAGCGGTGGGAGGGCGGCCGGAGCTGGGCGCTCGGCTCCTGCTACCTGGTCGTCGAGCGGTCGTCCGCCCGTACGTCGGACCGGCACGACCGGCTGCGGCCCGGCCTGAACCACCTGGCGTTCCACGCCGGGGACCGGGCCGCCGTCGACGCGCTGGCCGCCGAGGCGCCGGCGCACGGCTGGCGGCTGCTGTTCGCGGACCGGCACCCGTACGCCGGGGGCGAGGGCGTCTACGCGGCCTACCTGGAGAACGCCGACGGGTTCGAGGTGGAACTCGTCGCCGATCCGGCCGGACACGACCTCGGACACGACCGATGAGTTCCGGCGCGTTCCCCCGTCTATAGGTTGTAGTCGGTGCTGCTGAGCACCAGTCACGAACCTCACGGGAGACCCCAGATGCGCACCCTGATCAGCTCCGCCTTCGTCTCGCTCGACGGTGTCGTGGAGGCTCCCGGCGGCGAGACCGGCTACCGCAACGCGGGCTGGACCTTCAAGGACATGGAGTTCCTGCCGGAGGCGTACGCCCTCAAGGGCCAGGAGCAGCAGGAGGCCACCGCGATGCTGCTCGGGCGGGCCAGCTACGAGGCCTTCAGCGCCGTCTGGCCCGACATGGAGGACTTCGCGGACTACAAGGCGATGCCGAAGTACGTGGTGTCGACCACGCTCACCGAGGACGACCTCGTGGACAACTGGGGCGAGATCACGATCCTGCGCTCGCTCGACGAGGTCGCCGCGCTGAAGGAGACCGAGGGCGGCCCGATCATCATGCACGGCAGCGCGTCGCTGGGCCGCTCGCTCTCGGACGCCGGGCTGATCGACCGGTACAACCTGCTGGTCTTCCCGCTGCTCCTCGGTGCGGGCAAGCGGCTGTTCAGCGCGACGGACAAGGACACGCAGAAGCTGAAGCTGGTCGAGCACGAGGTGTACGCGAACGGCATGCAGAAGAACGTCTTCGACGTCGTCCGCTGACCCCTGACGGGGTCGGGACCCTGACGGGGTCGGGACCCTGACAGGGTCGGGACCCTGACAGGGTCGGGTCAGAGCTTCGCGTACTCGGCGAGGGCCTCGGTGCGGGTGCGGCGGGCGACCGTCGCCAGTACCGGGTTCGTGTCGCGGTAGTACTGCTCGGTGACCAGGCCCCAGGCGAGCGCCCAGCCCCGCCCGCGTTCCCAGGTCGCGTCGTCGACGCGGGCCGCCTCCCGGAAGAGGGGGCGGGTGTCGGCGGTGAACAGCGTCCAGGCGGGCATCGTGTCGCAGGCCGGGTCGCCCGTGCCGAGGCCGCCGAAGTCGATGACGGCGCTGAGCCGGCCGTCGCGGCCGAGCAGGTTGCCGGGGAGCAGGTCGCCGTGCACCCAGACGGGTGCGCCGTCCCACTGGGGGAGCCGGAGGACCGCCTCCCAGGAGGCGGTCGCGAGGTCCGCGTCGACGAGGCCGTCGGCGGCGAGGCCCCGGACGGCCCACGGCAGGTTGCCCTCCTCCCAGGAGGTGACCGGGCCGCCCCGGAAGGACGTGGGCCCGTCGCCCGCGTCGAGGGCGCGCAGGGCGGCGCCGAAGCGGCCCAGCTCGACGGCCGCGTGGGCGAGGTCGGTGAGCGGGACGTCGTACGTGTCGTCCCCGTCGAGCCAGCGGTAGACCGACCAGGGCATCGGGAACGCGTCGCTCGGCTCGGCGCGGCCCACCGGGACCGGGACGTCCAGGGGCAGGTGCGGGGCGAGCAGGGGCAGCCAGCGCTGTTCCTTCTCGACGTGGCGGGCGGCGTACGCGACCCGGGGCAGCCGGACGACGAGGTCGTCACCGAGCCGGAACATCACGTTGTCCGTACCGGCCGAGCGCACGGCACGCACCGGGAGCCCGGCCCACTCGGGAAACCGGGCGGCGACGAGCCGTTCGACGAGTGCGGTGTCGGGGGTCGGGCCGTCGGTTCCTCGCGCGGTCGCTGCCATGCGGGGAGGTTAACGACCGGCGGGCAGGCGGGGCGAGGCGTTTTCGAGGGGGTGGGCGCGCGGGCGGGCGGGGCCGGGGCCGCAGGCGCCCGGGGCCGTGAACGCGTGTGCGCCAAAGGCGCGTTGCGCCCCCGCCTCCGTACGCGAGCCCCCGCGTCCGTACGCGAGCCCCCGCCTCCGTACCCGAGTCCCGCCCGCTCCCCCGCCCCGGCCCTGGTCTGCCGGACAGGCGCTACGCGTCCACCGCCTCCCGCCACGTCCGTACCGCGTCCGCCGAGACCGGGGCCGCCCAGCCCTGGGGGCGGGCCGCGCCGCCGATGTGGAAGGCGTCGAGGCCCGCCGCGCGGAGTTCGGGGAGGTGGTCGAGGCGGAGGCCGCCGCCGACGAGGATCCGCGCCTCGTAGCCGGGCTCGCCCGCGCGGGCGGCCTCGGCCTTGAGGGTGGCGAGGCCGTCGTCGACGCCGGTGGCGGCGCCGGCGGTGAGGTAGGTGTCGAGGCCGGGCAGGTCGGCGAGGCGCTCGCGGAGGCCGTCGCGGTCGGCGGCGCGGTCGATCGCCCGGTGGAAGGTCCAGCGGGCGCCGTCGAGGGCGGCGAGGAGGCGCTCGACGGCCACGAGGTCGGGCTCGCCGTCGGGGGTGAGGAAGCCGAGGACGAACTCGTCCGCCCCGGCTTCGCGCAGTTCCAGGGCTCGCCCGACCAGCGCGTCGACGTCTCCGGCCGCGAATCCGTCGGTGAGGCGGAGCATCACGCGCAGCGGGATGTCGACGGCGGCGCGGATCACGGCGAAGCCGGTCCGGGACGGGGTGAGTCCGTCCGCCGCCATGTCGGTGACGAGTTCGAGCCGGTCGGCGCCACCGGTCTGGGCAGCGACCGCGTCTTCCTCGTCGAGGGCGATCACCTCAAGGACTGCACGGTTGCTCATCGAGCCCATTCCTCCATGAATGACGGCTATAGGTCTAGTCCAATGACCAGACTAGCCGTGCGCGTGGTCTCCCGCACCGTGCGTGGCCTCGTCGGCCGGGGTCACGGGCGCCTTGGTGGTCGTTCCCGGTGCGCCCGTCGCTCCCGCGGTGACGGTGAAGGCCGCCGTCCGCACCTTGCCCTGGTGCTGGAAGTCCAGGAACAGACGGTACGTGCCCGCGCTCGGTGCCGTCGCCGTGAAGGAGACGTCGGGGCCGGGGCCGCCCTCGTTCGGGTGCACGTGGAGGTAGGCGAGGTCGCCGTCGCGGAGGGCCACGAGGTGTCCGTACGCCCCGAGGTACGGCTCCAGGTCGGTGACCGGCTTCCCGCCCTTGGTGACGGTGAGCCGCAGTTCGCCGGCCTTGCCGGGGTCCAGGGTGCCGCCGAGGCGGACCTGGTAGCCGTCGACGGCCGCGGTCGGCGCGATGGCGGGCAGCGGCTTCGGCGCGTACGCCCCCGGGACGGAGAGGTCGGCGCCGAGCGTGATGCCCTTGGCGCCGGGCGCGGCGGGCTTGAAGTCGGCGAAGGCCTTGTAGCCGCCGGCGGCGGGCAGGTCGACGGGGGTCGTCCAGGTGCCGTCGGCCGCCTTCACGGGGTGCAGGTGACGGAAGGTGTTGAGGTCGCGCGAGGCGACGATGAAGTGCAGTTCCTTGCCGTGCTCGGTGGTGAAGGCGGTGACCTTCTTGCCCGCCGCGTCCTTGACGGAGAACTTCAGGACGCTGCGGCCCGGGGTGGTGACGGGGGTCTCCAGGGCGAGGGTGTAGCCGCCGTCGGAGACCTGGAGGCCGCCGGGGAGGTTCGCGGCGGAGGCGCCGGAGGGCGCGGCCTCCTCGTGTCCGGCGTGGCCGCCGGCGGCGGGGCTCTCGGTGGCGGAGGGCGCGGACGCGTGGTCGCCGTGCTCGGCCTTCGCGGGCTCCTCGACGGGGCCGACGCCCTTGCCCACCCCGTACGCGGCCCCGAAGGTCGCGGCGAGCGCGGCGGCGTAGGCAGTGATCTTCACTCCGGTGTTCATGGCTGCTCTCCCGTACGTGGGTGGGGTGGGTGACCGTGCGGCGCGCCGTGCCGTGAGGGGGCGTGTCGCGCTGTCCGATGCACTTCACCATACCCCTGGGGGGTATCAAGTCAAGTCGGGGAACGGCTTGCGTCGGATACGGGAGGGGGGTATACATGGACTCACAACCGAATACCCCCCGAGGGTATCGGACCGGGAATCGACCGAGGAGGAAGCCATGGGCTCCTGCTGCACCCCCGACAACAGCTGCTCGACCACGGAGGCCACCGCCGTCGCGGTCGCCGACAGCACCGTCACGGTCTACGCCGTCTCCGGCATGACCTGCGGGCACTGCAGGACCGCGATCACCAAGTCCGTCAGCGCGCTGGACGGCGTCCTCGCCGTCGAGGTCGACGTGGACGGCGGCCTGGTGACCGTGACCACGGGCGGCGAGCCCGACGACGCCGCGATCACCGCGGCGGTCGACGACGCGGGCTACGAGCTCACCGGCCGCGCCGCCTGACCGACAGCCCCCTCGGCCGCCGGGGCCCGCCCACCACGCCCGGGCCCCGGCCCCCGACATCCCGCATACGAGGGCTTCCGCCACCGGGACCGGCGAGTGAGCCGAAGGGGCGCGCCGGGGGAACGGAACCGAGCGCGCGGAGCCTCCCGAGGAACGAGGGAGGCGAGCACGGTCGGGGCCGCGAGCCCGGCACCAGCGCCCCAGAGGCGAACCGAGCCCTGAAAAAAGAGGAGCAGGAGCTATGACAACGACGACACCGGGCACCGCCCAGGTCGAGCTCGCCATCGGCGGCATGACCTGCGCCTCGTGTGCGGCCCGTATCGAGAAGAAGCTCAACCGGATGGACGGGGTCGAGGCCACCGTCAACTACGCCACCGAGAAGGCGAAGGTCACCTTCGACGCCGACATCGACGTCGCCGCGCTGATCGCCACCGTCGAGGCCACCGGCTACACCGCCGCCGAGCCCCAGCCGGAGCGCCCGGCCGGAAGCGGCGGCGAGGAGGGCCCGACCGACGAGGAGAAGGCCGACGAGGAGCTGCGGCCCCTCAAGCAGCGGCTGATCACCGCGGTCACGCTCGCCGTGCCGGTCATCGCGATGGCGATGGTCCCGGCGCTGCAGATCGAGTACTGGCAGTGGCTGAGCCTCACGCTCGCCGCGCCGGTCGTCGTCTACGCCGCCTGGCCCTTCCACAAGGCCGCCTGGACCAACGCCAAGCACGGCGCGGCCACCATGGACACCCTGATCTCGGTCGGCACGATCGCCGCGTTCCTGTGGTCCCTGTGGGCGCTGTTCTTCGGTACGGCCGGCACGCCGGGGATGACCCACCCGTTCGAGTTCACGATCGCCCGTACCGACGGCGCCGGGAACATCTACCTGGAGGCCGCGGCCGGCGTCACCGCCTTCATCCTCGCGGGCCGCTACTTCGAGGCCCGTTCGAAGCGCAAGGCGGGCGCCGCGCTCAAGGCGCTGATGCAGCTGGGCGCCAAGGAGGTGACCGTCCTCAGGAACGGCCAGGAGGTCACCGTACCGACGGCGGACCTGCAGGTCGGGGACCGTTTCCTGGTCCGTCCGGGCGAGAAGATCGCCACCGACGGCACGGTCGTCGAGGGTTCGTCCGCCGTGGACGCCTCCATGCTGACCGGCGAGTCCGTCCCGGTCGAGGTCTCCGTCGGCGACTCCGTCACCGGCGCCACCCTGAACGCCGGCGGCCGGCTGGTCGTCGAGGCCACCCGCGTCGGATCCGACACCCAGCTCGCCCGGATGGCGAAGCTCGTCGAGGACGCGCAGAACGGCAAGGCCGCAGCCCAGCGCCTCGCCGACCGGATCTCGGCCGTCTTCGTCCCGATCGTCATCGCGCTCGCCCTCGGCACCCTCGGCTTCTGGCTGGGTACGGGGCAGGGCCTGACCGCCGCCTTCACCGCCGCCGTCGCCGTACTGATCATCGCCTGCCCCTGCGCCCTGGGCCTGGCCACCCCGACCGCCCTCATGGTCGGCACCGGCCGCGGCGCCCAGCTCGGCATCCTCATCAAGGGCCCCGAGGTCCTGGAGACCACCCGCAAGGTCGACACGATCGTCCTCGACAAGACCGGCACCGTCACCACCGGCCGGATGACCCTCATCAAGGTCCACACCGCCGAGGGCGTCGACGAGAAGGACGTCCTGCGACTGGCGGGCGCCCTGGAGCACTCCTCGGAGCACCCGATCGCGCAGGCCGTCGCCACCGGCGCCGCCGCCAGGGTGGGGACGCTCCCGACCCCCGAGGACTTCGCCAACATCCCCGGTCTGGGTGTGCAGGGCGTCGTCGAGGGCCACGCCGTCCTCGTCGGCCGCGAGAAGCTGCTCGACGAGTGGGCCATGGCGCTCCCCGCGGACCTCAAGTCCGCGAAGGACGCCGCCGAGAAGACCGGCAAGACCGCCATCGCGGTGGCCTGGGACGGTGAGGCCCGCGCGGTCCTGGAGGTCGCCGACGCCGTCAAGGAGACCAGCGCGGAGGCCATCAGGCGGCTGCGCGGTCTGGGTCTGACGCCGATCCTGCTCACGGGTGACAACAAGGCGGTCGCGGAGGCCGTCGCCGCCGAGGTCGGCATCGACGAGGTCATCGCGGAGGTCATGCCGCAGGACAAGGTCGACGTCGTCAAGAAGCTCCAGGCGGAGGGCCGTTCGGTCGCCATGGTCGGCGACGGCGTCAACGACGCCGCCGCGCTCGCCCAGGCCGACCTGGGACTGGCGATGGGCACCGGAACGGACGCCGCCATCGAGGCCGGCGACCTGACCCTCGTACGGGGTGACCTGCGGGCCGCGGCCGACGCGATCAGGCTCTCCCGCAAGACGCTCGGCACGATCCGCTCGAACCTGTTCTGGGCCTTCGCCTACAACGTGGCGGCCCTGCCGCTCGCGGCGGCCGGACTGCTCAACCCGATGATCGCGGGCGCGGCGATGGCCTTCTCCTCGGTCTTCGTGGTCGGCAACAGCCTCCGTCTGCGGGGCTTCCAGGCCGCCGACCGCTGACGAACGTCCTTCCCTCCCTCCCCCTCCCCTCCCCGAGGAGCCCGTCGTGGCCGGTTACGGACAGCACAAGGAAGACATCATCAGACGCCTGCGCCGCATCGAGGGTCAGGTCAGGGGGGTGCAGCGGATGGTCGACGAGGACGTCTACTGCATCGACGTCCTCACCCAGGTCTCCGCGATCAACGCGGCCCTCCAGTCCTGCGCGGTGGCCCTGCTGGACGAGCACCTCAGCTGCTGCGTCACGGAGGCCATCGCCCAGGGCGGGGACCAGGCGAAGGTGAAGGTGGGCGAGGCCTCGAAGGCCATCGCCCGGCTGATCCGGACATAGGGCGCGTGACATGGTCCCTGTTCAGGCCCCTGACGGGGTCCTGAACAGGACCGGCGGGAGGACCCGCGAGAGGCCCCCCGGGGGAGATCAACCGCTCTTGCGTGAAGGGCAGTCGGCGGACAGCGTGAGACTCAGCCGGAGACAGAGGCCGAGCAGCTGCCGGAGGAGCACCAGCTCCACCGATCCGGGGAGACCGGAGTCGCAGACCTTCGCGCAGGGGCGGTTCTTCGTAGGGGCCGCCAGAAGGGTCTTCATGAGGGTCGACATCCTGCCACTGTACCCCTGGGGGGTATACCTGAGCGGGGGAAGCGGCCCGTACGATGAGCCGCCCGTAGGGGGAGGGGATGCACGTGCGCCGGCTGGGAGAGCTGGAGGCCGAGATCATGGACCGACTGTGGGCCTGGCAGCGGCCCGCCACGGTCCGCGAGATCGTCGACGACATCAACCGGGAACGACGGGTCGCGTACACGACCGTCATGACCGTCGCGGACATCCTGCACCGCAAGGGCTGGCTCCGCCGGGAGAAGGCCGGCCGGGCCTGGCTGTACGAGCCCGTCCGCAGCCGCGAGGAGTACACGGCCGGACTGATGCGGGACGCCCTCGGCGACAGCCAGGACCGCCCGGCGGCCCTGCTCCGCTTCGTCGAGGTCATCTCGGACGAGGACGTGGACGCCCTCGACGCGGCCCTCCGCGCGGCCCGCGGTGATCAGCCACCGCTCCAGCACCCGCTCCACCATCCACACCCAGGGGACGGGGGCGGCGCGTGAACCACCACATCCTCGTCCCGCTCGGGCTCGTCCTGCTCACCGGCGGCCTGGTCCCCTGGCTGGTGGCCCGGTCCCGCTGGGCCCAGCAGGCACCCAGGCTCGCCCTGACCGTCTGGGCCGCGTGCGGGGCCGTCTTCGCGGCGGCGACCGCCCTGATCCCCGCCCAGCTGGTCCTTTCGGCCGGGAGCAGTCACCGGCTGGCCGACATGCTCTTCACCCTCGAACCGCCCACGCTCGCTCAGGTCATGAACCTCGACGGGCGTGAGCGGTTCGCTTTTTCGCTCTCCCTGCTCGTCCTGTCGCTGCCCGCCGCCGCGTTCGCCCGCCGCCTCGCCAGGGCCCGCCGGGCGCGGCTGCGGCACGCCGGGGTGCTGCGGATCGTCGGACGGTACGACCCCGCCCTGCGCGCCACCGTCCTCGACGACGAACGCCCCGCCGTCTACTGCCTGCCCGGCCGCACGCGCCGGGTCGTGGTCTCCTCGGGCGCGCTGCGCGCCCTCACCCCGGCCCAGCTGGCGGCGGCCCTCGCGCACGAGCGGGCGCACATCGCCGGGCGCCACCACCTGCTGGTCGCGGCGGCGGAGGCGTTCGCGGCGGTCTTCGCGCGCCTTCCGCTCGCCCGGTACGGCGGTCCCGCCGTACCGCTGCTGCTCGAAATGGCGGCGGACGACCGGGCATTGCGCCGATGTACGCGGGACGCGCTGGCCACCGCTCTGTACGCGCTGGCCTCGGGGCGGGCGCCCAGGTCGGCATTTGCCGCGGGAGGTCCTTCGGCGGCGGTGCGGATGCGGCGGATCCTCACTCCGCACAGCGCCGGACATCCCGTTCTGCTCGGCCTGTTGACCGTCGCTTCGGCGGCACTGGCGATGGCACCCTTGATCGTCGCCTGCTGTTCGTTCCCCTGATAACTGCCCTATTTACTAAGCGAATTCGTAGATTTCGCATCGGTCACGGACAACTTAATTCCCCGCTATTGTGGGTATGTTGGGGCTCACGCTCGGCACGTCGAAGGGTACAAAACCAATGCAGCTGGCTGGCGTTCGAACGGCCGCGGCCGGCGATGCGACGACGATATCCAGGCTGCTTGCCGACGCCATTCGGAGCAGCTACGCGGGAATCCTTGACGAAATCCCGATGCGACGGCTGATCTCCGCACAGTGCGCGCTCCCCCGCATACGAGCGGAAATTGAAATTCCGGGGGGCGCGCCCGGCTGGCTGGGCTGGCTCGTGGCGACCGACACGGAGGGCACGATCGTCGGGGCGGCGGCCGGCGGGGTCCCCGTACCGGGCGAGGGCGAGGTGTACGCCCTGGCCGTGGCGGACGGCTCCCGGCGCCGGGGCGTGGGTACGGCCCTGATGGCGGCGGCCACCCAGCGGATGCGCGACTTCGGCGCCCGCGACCAGCGCGTGGAGCTCCCCGCGGAGTCCGACCCGGCGCTTCCGTTCTACCGGCACCTGGGTTTCGCGGCCCTCTCCCCCAGGCGCTGGAGCCGCGCACTCTGAGCCGCGCGCTCCGAGCCGGAGGCGTGGCAGATCCACGCCATCGCGTGTTCACGCAGCCCGATCCGGTGGATCGGGGCTCCCTCCCCAGGTCAGGATGGGTCCAGCGGCGCGGTCCCGGCGGCACGGGTACCTCGTCCGGACGGCATGGACCGAGCGAGCCCCTGGAGGAGCGATGCACACACCGAGCGGCACTTCCCTGCCCGTCGTGCCCGCAGCGCTCACGCCGGTCCTGCCGTCCCGATACGGCCGGGAGCGCGAGCCCGCCCCCGGGGCCGGCGTCCGGGTCACCTCGGACACCCTGCCGGGGCTCGAGTCCGTCTCCCCCGCCGACGAGGCGTCCGTGTGGCTGCACGACGCCCTGCTCGGCCCGCACAGCGCGGACATCGTCCGGTATCTCAGCCTCGCCCGCTCCACCGGCGGACCCGTCCTGGACCTCGGCTCCGGCGCCGGGCGGCTCGCCGTCCCGTTCGCCCGGCACGGCTTCGCCGTGGAAGCCGTGGACCGGGACGCCTCGGCCCTTGAGCGCCTCGAAGGCTGGGCCCGCCGGATCGGCCCGCAGGTGGCCGGCCTGGTCATGACCCGTCGGGCGGACCTCACCGAGCTGCGGCTCGACGGCAGTTACCGGCTCGCGCTGCTCGCGGGCGCCATGGTCACCGCCGTACCCCCGGCGCGGCGGCCCGGGCTGCTGCGGGAGGTCGCCGGGCATCTGGAGGCGGGCGGGGCGCTGGCCCTGGACTACACGGCCCACCAGCTGCCGGGGCTGATCGCGGAGCCGCAGCGGACCTGGGCGTTCCAGGTGCCGCGGTTCGACGGGATCGACGAGTGGGTGGTGGCCCGGCAGGTCTTCGACCTGCCGTCGATGAGCGAGCGGATCACGTACTACGCGGCCAGGACCGGCAAGCTCTCCACGGAGCGGGTGGTGCTCACCACCGACAAGTGGATCGTGGACCCCGAGCGGCTCGCGGCCGAGCTGCACTCGGCGGGGCTGCACATCGAGGGGCGGCGGCGGCACCGGATCGACGAGCGGACGGAGTCCGTCCTGCTCGTGTGCCGGGCGGACGACTGACCGGGGCGGCGGAGCACCTGACGAGGTGGACGCGCACGCCTGACGAGGTTGACGAGCAAGAGGTACGATGCACACAAAAGTTTGGGCCGACCAGGTGGCGGGCGGAGAAGATGGCAGTCGTGGAAGAGCTGACGGGCCGCGAGGCGGTGATCCAGCGCCTGCGTGATGTCGGGCTGCGGGTCACGGGCCCGCGCCTGGAGGTGCTCACGGTGCTCGCCGCCGGCGGCCATCTCGACGTCGAGGCGATCACGACGACCGCCCGGGAGCGGCTCGGCACGCTGACCAGCCAGGCCGTGTACGAGATGCTGCGGCACTTCCAGGAGACGGGCCTGGTCAGCAAGTTCGACCGGCCGGGCCTGCCCGCGGTCTTCGAGATCTCGGGTCCCGCGCACCAGCACGCCCTGTGCACGGTCTGCGGCCGGGTGGAGAACGTGTCGGCGGCCGCGCCGGTGCCGCCCCGCGGCGCTCTGCCGGAGTGGCGGGTGGACGACGCGGAGATCGTCTTCAAGGGGCTGTGCCCCGACTGCCGGGCAGGCGCCCCCACTGCCTGAGCGGGGTCCAACTCCGTGCGCGTCGTTCGAATGTGTGGCAGGGTCTAGCGGGGCGATTCAACGGGTCCGGGTGGACCGAGGGGAGTCTGCTGCGCAGTGTCCAGAAACACCGCCGTTCCGCGTGTGGGTGGCGATCAGGCTCTCGCCGTCTACCAGGAACTCCGCATCCACCCGGATGCCACGTTCGACGAGGTCGCGGACCGTTTGGAGCTTTCCGCCGAGGAGCGGGAGCGCTGCCGGGGCGAACTCGCCGCACTGGGACTGACCGAGGCCGGGGAGCCGGCCGGATCCGGGGCGCCCGCCGTCGTCGATCCCGATGTCGCCCTGCTGCGGCTGCTGCGCCGGGAGCGCGACCGGCTCCAGGAACGCCTTGCCGCGACCAGCCGTACGCACACCGCTCTCGAAGCCCTCGCCGGGCCGTTCCTGCAGGCCGGAGCCACGCCCCGGGCCGAGGTGGAGGTCGAGATCGTCGACGCTCCCGACCGGGTCCTGAAGAGTCTCGCGGAGCTGGCGGAATCCGTCCGGACGGCCGCGCACTTCATGCACACCGGCTCCGTCCGCCGCGAGGAGATGGGCGGTGAGCTGGACCGGGACCGGCGCTGGGCCGAGCGGGGCGTGCGCGTCCGCGCCATGTACAGCCGCCGGGCCGCCTCGGTGCCGGAGATGGCCCAGCACCTGGAGGAGCGCGCCGCGGTGGGCGTGGAGATCCGGCTGTCCTCGGTGGTGCCGATGAACATGGTGCTGGCCGACGAGAACTTCGCGATGCTCCCGACCGACCCGTACGAGCCCTCGTCCCCGTCGATCCTCGCCCGCGGTCCCGGCCTGGTCCGGTCCTATGTGGCGCTGTACGAGTACTGCTGGACGGCGGCGGCCCCGTACGGCCAGGAGGATCCGGCGGAGAAGGGCTGCGACGGGCTGTCGGAGCAGCAGCGGACGGCGCTGCTGATGCTCGCCTCCGGCATCAAGGACGAGCAGATCGCCCGTAATCTCGGGGTCTCGCTGCGGACGGTCAGCCGTCTTCTGTCCGAGGTGATGCAGGAGTTGGGGGCGGCGAGCCGCTTCGAGGCGGGCGTGAAGGCGGCGCGGCTGGGACTGCTGGACAGCGAGGGTAACGATCGCGGGCTGTGAGGACGGGGGGCTCCCCGGAGGAGTTCGGATGACGCACGATGGGTGCGAGACCAGGCATCACGGACCCCTCCTGGCCGTATGACAGGGTGAGGGCGGGGGCGACTCGATGGAACAGGGGGTCACTTCGCCATGATCACCAGCGGCGGCGGTACGGGAGCGCGGCGGTCACCCGATCCTGTGGTGGACCTCTATCAGGAGTTACGCAGGCGGGGGGTGTCCCGGCTGCGTGAGGTGGGGGACGAACTGCGGCTCGCGCCGCGGGAGTACGAGCGATGTAGGGACGAACTGACGTCCCTCGGGCTGATCGTGCCGACGAATCCCGCCCAGCACGGGGCCCGGGGGGAGTTCGAGGGCGCCGCGGGGCAGCAGGACGGCGACACGGTCGCCGTGATCGACCCGGAGATCGCCATGCTGCGGCTGCTGCACCGCGAGCGGGAGCAGCTGCGGGTCCATCTGGACGAGGCGGACCGGGCGTACAGCACCCTGGAGACGCTGGCGGGGTCCTATCTGCGGGCCGGATCGCTGACGCGTTCGGACGCCGATGTGGAGATGCTCAGCGACTACCGGCGGATCCAGCAGGTACTTGAGGACATCACGGACGTCATCCAGCACGGTCTGGCGTCGATGCACGCGACCTCGCTGAACCGCGAGGTGGGTGAGCGGGTGCTGAGCCGGGACCGGCGGCAGATCGAGAACGGGGTGCGCGTCCGCGCCATGTACAGCGAGCGGGTCTGTGCCTCGCCCGAGGTGCAGATGCATCTGCGGCGCCGGGTCGAGGCGGGGGTCGAGGTGCGGATCACGACGGACGTGCCGATGCCGCTGATCATCGCGGACGCGCAGTTCGCGGTGGTCCCGGTGGATCCGGCGAAGCCGGCGGCGGGCGCGGTGCTGGCCCGGGGCCCGGCCCTGGTCCGCTCGTATCTCGCGCTGTACGAGCACTGCTGGCACACCGCCTCGCCGTACGGGGACGCCTCGGCGCCCGAGCAGGGCGGTGACGGTCTCTCCGAGCAGCAGCGGGCGGCGCTGAGCATGCTCGCCTCCGGGATGAAGGACGAGAAGATCGCGCGGGGACTCGGGGTGTCGCTGCGGACGGTGAGCCGGATGCTCTCCGAACTCATGCAGGACATGGGGGCGACGAGCCGTTTCGAGGCCGGGGTGCGCGCCTACCGGCTGGGCTGGGTGGACTGACCGACATCCCGATGACCCAATGGACCAATGGCCCGCGACGCCAACACCCCACGGCCGGCGGTGAATTGCTTCGGGGACGGAAAGAGAAGACAAAAGGCTCCGCGGCTGCCCCGAAAGGGCGTCCGCGGAGCCTTTTACCCGACGGCGCTCAATTGGCAGGAATCGGCGCCGGGGAGACACGGTCCCACTCGTTCCCGCTGGACGGGGAAGGCGTGGGGGTGGGGGTCACGGTCGCGGTGCCGTCCGTTCCTTCGGCCACCACATGCTGGGAAGCGGCCGACGCGGTTTCCGGGGCCGTCACGAGCGCCGCACCGCCCGCGACGGAGAGACAGGCAGCCGCGGCGACCGCGAACTGACGGACGATCTTACGCATCCCCGTGGCACGCTCAGCAGACATGATTCCTCCAGGAAGTGGAATGTGAATTCGGTCCTCCGGGGGCCCGTGCCGCCGGGCGTTCCCTGAAGACATCTCCATTCTGTCCCGGCCCCGTAATCGAATCCAGGGATTGTCTCTGCGTGGACCCGCCATGGCGCGGATGCGTCAATGCGCCATCCGTACAACGGAATTGAAGGATCCGGAGCGTCCCATATCTTTGGTCGAACCAAAAGAGATGCTAGACTTGTGCTACGGCCTTCTCGTTCCTCCAGGAGAGAGGGGCCGTCGGGGCAGGGGCGTGCCGCCGCCCCTGCCCCACCACCCCGAGCACGGCCGGCCGGCGCGTCTCCGCGAGCGCCCCCCGGTACACCTCGACCGTCCGCGCGGCGGAAGCGCGCCAGCTCATCCCGCGCGCATGACGGACCGCCGCCTCCCCCATCGTCCCCACCACCTCCGGGTGCTCCGCGAGCCACCGCAGCCGCCGCGCGTACTCCACCGGGTCGTGACCGCGCACCAGCATCCCCGTCACCCCGTCCCACACCGCCGTGGGCAGCCCGCCCACCGCCGCCGCGAGCACCGGCGTCCCGCAGGCCTGCGCCTCCAGCGCCACCAGCCCGAACGACTCGCTGCGCGAGGGCACCACCAGGACGTCCGCCGCCCGGTACCAGTCGGCCAGCAACTCCTGCCGTACGGGAGGGAAGGACCGCAGCACATCGGTCACCCCCAGCTCCGCGGCGAGCTGCCAGGCCGTCCCCTCACGGGTCGCGCCCGAGTGGCCGCCGACCACCGGCACCAGCAGCCGGTGGCGCAACTCCGGCGCCTCCCTCAGCAGTTCGGCGATCGCCCGTACGAGCACGTCCGGGCCCTTGAGGGGCTGTATGCGGCCGGCGTAGAGCGGCACGAACGCCCCGGCGGGCAGCCCGAGCCGGGCCCGCGCGGCGGCCCTGCCGTCCGCTGGATGAAAGGTCCGCAGGTCGACCCCGGGGCGGACGACCTCGGTTCGCGGCCCTTCCGCCCCGTACAGGGTGCGCAGCGCCTCCGCCTCGTCGGCCGTGTTGGCGATCAGCCGGTCGGCGGCGGACACCACCTGGTGCTCGCCCCTGACCCGTAGCTCCGGCTCGGGGGTGTCACCGGCGGCGAGGGAACCGTTCTTCACCCGGGCCAGGGTGTGGGCGGTGTGCACCAGCGGGATGCGCCAGCCGACCGAGGCGATCCTGCCCGCCTGCCCGGAGAGCCAGTAGTGCGAGTGGACCAGGTCGTAGCGCCGCTCCTCCTTGAGCAGGGCGAGCGAGAACGGCACCACCAGGTCGGGCATGGCCTCCTTGGGCAGCGCCTCGCGCGGCCCCGCGTGCAGATGCCGGACCCGTACGCCGGGGGCGAGTTCGACGAGCGGGGGCGCGCCCTCGCCCCGGCAGCGGGTGAACAGGTCGACTTCCACGCCCTGTTCGGCCAGGGCGCGGGAGAGCTCGACCATGTAGACGTTCATCCCGCCGGCGTCCCCCGTCCCGGGCTGGTGGAGCGGGGAGGTGTGGACGCTGAGCATGGCGACGCGCAGGGACACGTGGGGCTCCTGAGGAGTGGGGGCCACGTGTCCCTGCGCGTCGCTCGCGCGCGCACGGTCACGCGACAGGGAGGGAGTCGGACACTGCTGTACGGAGATGCTGCTGTACGGAGACACTGCCGTACGGATGTACTTAGTTGCTTAGTAGTGGAGAGCCGGAGCGAGCCGTCAGAAGCCGAAGACCGGGCCCGACGGCGGTGCGAGCCGTGTCCCCGGCAGCGGCGCCGTCAGCGCGTGCCAGTCGACCGCCCGCCCCGGCGCCGCCTGGAGCGCCGCCGCGAGCCGGTCCGCGCCCTCCGGCATCACCGGCCGCGCCCACGCCGACAGCGCCGAGGCCACCGCCAACTGCGCGGCCAGCGCCGGGAGATGACGGCAGGAGGTGCTGGGCCGGCACCGCTCGTGGGCGTTGACATGACCGAAGTCGGCCGCCGAGCGGACCATCTCGTCGAGGACGGCCACCGCGCGGCGCGGATCGAAGGCGTCGGGGCCGTAGGCCTCGCGCAGATCGTCCACGCCCCGGTGCAGCCGCCGCTCCAGGATCTCCCAGCCGGTGCCGCCGGGCAGCGCCTGCGGGGCGAGCCCGCCGCACTCCTCCCGTACGGCGGCGAACAGCCGGGACAGCCAGCTGTTCCAGTTCTCGTCCAGCTCGCGCCGGGCGGTCGCGAGCCGCTCCCGGTGGAAGACCGTCCGGCGGCCCAGCGGGCGGGCCTGGAGGACATGGCGGCGCAGGGTGTCGGAGCCGTACTCGGTGAGCAGGTCCAGCGCCCAGACGTTGCCCTCCTGGACGCCCTCCTCGATGACGTACGACTCGTTGACGTTGAAGTCCTGCGGCAGCTTGATGTCCTGCGCGAGCAGCAGCACCGGCAGCAGCACCGCGTGGCAGAAGGCGTGCCCGAAGCCGCAGAAGTGGATGGCGCGGCGGGGCAGCGGCCCCGTCACGTCGTAGCCGAAGAGGTGCATCGCCGCCGCCTCGAAGCAGCCGTCGATCCGGTGGTCGGGGAAGCCCTCGACCGGCACCGGAAGACCCCACTCGGCGGGGTGGCCGACCGCGATGTCCGGCAGGCCGTCCTCGACGAGCGACTCGCACAGGGCCGCGAGGCGCGGCGGCAGGCCCGCCGTCGCCCAGTAGTCGGCCAGCGTCTCCCGGAAGGGCTCCAGGGGGACGTAGAGCCGGCGGCAGCGGCGGGCCACCGCCGGGGTGTCGCAGAGCGCGCAGCGCGCCCCGATCAGGTCGCCGCCGTCGTTGGGGCGGGCGCACTCGTGGCACATCCCGCCGTCGCTGACCGCGCCGCAGTGCGGGCAGGTGCCGGTGGCGTGCGCCCCGTACAGCCAGCGGTCGCAGGGCTCGCAGTACGGCAGCAGACGGGTGCGCGGGGCGATCACGCCCTGCGCGAAGAGCCGCCCGAAGAGGTCCTGCACCCAGCGTCCGTAACCCTTGTCGCGGCGCGGGCGCACGATGTGGTCGAATTCCACGCCCGACCGCAGCCAGTCGGCGGTGATCGCGGCACGGTAGCCCTCCGCGACCTCCTCGGGCTTGCGGTTGTGGCGCAGCGCCCTGACCTCGACGGAGCTGGCGTGGTCGGCGGTGCCGGTGGTGAACCGGACGGCCTCGCCCTCCGCGCGCAGATAGCGGGTGAGGACGTCGGCGGCGACGTACGGCCCCGCGAGGTGGCCGATGTGCAGCTCGCCGTGGGTGGCGGGAGGGGTCGCGGTGATCCAGACGGGGGTGCTCATGGGACCTCCTTGACGCTGTGGTGCGGTGGGCTTCAGCGGTCGCGGTCGGCGGAGCGCGGTCGGCGCAGGGCGGTCAGCGGGTCGAAGTGGACGGGCGGGACGGTCAGCGGGGCTCGAAGTGGAACGAGCGGATGAAGCAGTCGCGCGGCTGCTCGACGGCGTAGACGATGCATTCGAAAAGGGCCTGCGTCGTCAGTTTCTCGTCGGGTGCTATTCCGTCCGGATTCGAGCCGTCCCATTCCGCGAAGCGCGGGTCGGAGGTCGAGAAGTCGGGCGGGAAGAGGGAGAACACCCGGACCCCGGAGGGCCGGAGCCGGCGCGACAGGATGTCGGCGAATCCGGCCTGGGCGCTCTTCGCCGCCCAGAAGGCCTCGTGGGCGACGCCCGCGGTCGCCGCGGAGGCGCCCTCGGCGTCGCGGACGGCGACCATGTTCACGATGTCGGGCCGCAGCGAGCCGCGCAGCAGCGGCAGGAAGTGCTTCACCATGAGGACGGTGCCGCCGGCCGTCGACTCGATCGTCTCCACGATCTCGGCGTCGCTGGCCGCCTCCAGGTCCATGCCGTCGAGCCAGCGGGCGCCGTTGTTGACCAACAGGTCGACGCGGTCGGTGTGTTCACCGACGCGGGCGGCGAACTCCCGGATCTCGGCGGGCCTGCTGAGGTCGCAGCCGAAGGCGTGGATACGGTCACGGGCCGATCCCATGACCTCGGTACGGGTGCGTTCGGCGGCCTCGACGGTCCGCGCCGACACGTACACCTCGGCGCCGAGATGGGCGAATCCGACGGCGAGCGCGCGACCGAAATAGCGGGACGCCCCGGTCACGACGACACGCAGATTCTCGAATTTCATGTGTGTCTGCTCTCCCCACGGATACCGATGGCCGGTCCATTTCAGCGTGGCAGAGGAAACGGACCGCGGGCCTGGTGAGAGGGGTGCGCGTTCACGCCGTTGCGTGGATACGCCACGGCACGTCGAGCCTTTCCAGGACACGGGCGCGCTTGTGGTGGACGCGGACGCGGTCGGGCGCGGTGGAGACGGTGACCGGGCCGCCGGGGGTGCGGACCTCGCCGTGGACGGGCGGCACGACGGTGCCGTCGAGCGCGCCGGCGGCGGCGAGGGCGGCGGCCCCGGTGAGGGCGAGCCGGGGGTGCCAGCCGCCGACGGTGAGGGCGCGGACGGAGAGCCGCCCGTCGGGTCCTGCGGTGAAGGCGGCGATCTTGGGGAGGGCGGAGTGGGGCGGGTGGCCGAGGAGGCGGGCGGCCTCGGCACGGAGGAGGAGCAGCCGGTCGCGGAGACGGTCGTCGCTCAGGGCCCCGAGATGGCGGGTGTCGACGAAGACGTACGGGTTGCCGTACCGCACGAGGGAGGCGGGGATGCCGCCGAGGAGGTCGACGGGCCGGCCGGTGGGGAGGGCGCCGGGGGCGGTCGGCGGGGTGAGGAAGCCGAGGGTGTACGCGACGGGCCGGGGCCGCGAGGACGCGCGCGCGTGCGGTGCGCCGCGGTACGGGGCGGTCCCGTGCAACGGTGCGCCGCTGTACGGGGCGGTCCCGTGCGGGTCGTCCGCTTCGGGCTCGGCGCCGAGGGGGCCGCCCGCGTCGGGCTCGGGTTCGCACAGCACCGTGTCGCCGGTGGTGACCGCGTGGACCGTGACCGGGCCCCGGCGGGCGGTCGCGACCACGCAGGCGAGGAGGGAGTGTCCGCAGCCGGCCCGGAAGTCGAAGCCGCCGCCGGGGAGCGCCTGGACGAAGCGGTGGTCGAGGTCGACGCCGGGCCGCGCCG
Source organism: Streptomyces sp. P9-A4 (assembly GCF_036634195.1). Lineage (NCBI taxonomy): Bacteria > Bacillati > Actinomycetota > Actinomycetes > Kitasatosporales > Streptomycetaceae > Streptomyces > Streptomyces sp. P9-A4. The sequence goes on along the minus strand of NZ_JAZIFY010000001.1, from coordinate 4,236,269 downwards.
AACTCCCGTACAGCGCGATCTTGTTGAGTCCGGCGTACGGCGTACGGGCGAGGGCCCGGCGCAGTTGCGCCAGTTCCTCGGCCAGGGCCAGCGCCCCGGCCGGGAGCCGGTCGAGGCGTACGACGAGGGTGGGGCCGGGGGCGTCGTCGGCGCGGACGACGGTGACGGGGACGACCGCACCCCCGGGCCCCGGCGGGTCAGGCCGCACAGCCGACCGGGATCCTCATGCCCTGGACGACCTCCGTCCACAGTTCGTGGACGGCGAGGGCCCACAGGGCCTGGGCGTCGTGGCGCGAGGGGCGTTCGAGCTGGCGGGCGAGGAGTTTCTGCACCCGGTCGGCGCGGACCTTCCCGCCGAGGACGAGACGGGCCGGGGAGAGCAGTTCGCGGACGGTCTCGAGCAGCGGGCTGCCGGGCGCGAGCATGGCCGGGACGGGCAGCGTGAAGGGCTGCTTGGGCCGGCGCAGGACCGCCGAGGGCAGGAGCTCCGCCCCGGCCTCGTACAGCGCGCGCTTGCCCGTACGGGCGGCCGTCGGCAGCGCGCGGGCGTGTGTCACGACCGACGGCTGGCAGAACGGCATGCGCGCCTCGACGGCCCAGGCCATCGAGAGGTGGTCCACGCGCCGCAGGTGGTACGCGGGGAGCCGCCAGCGGGTCTCGAACGCGGTCATCGCGGTGAGCCGGTCCTCGCCGACGGCCTCGGCCGAGCGGAGTTCCTGCTCGATGCGGTCGGCGGCGGAGCCCTGGTCGGCGATGTGCGCCCGGTAGTTGGCGGTGTAGAGGTGCTCGCGGAGCATCCGGGGCGCGGCGGACAGGGCGTCGGCGTAGGCGCCGGCCCAGTCGGCCCCGGCGGGGGCGGCGAGCGCGTCGCGCATCCGGTCGTAGCCGCCGAAGAGTTCGTCGGCGCCGTCGCCGGTGAGGGCGACGGTGAAGCCGTTCTCGCGGACGGCGCGGAAGAGGGCGTAGGTGGAGAGGGTGATGGGGTCGGCGTTGGGCTGGCCGAGGTGGCGGACGGTGCGGGTGAGGAGGGAGCCGAGTTCGTCGGGGTCGACGGCGACCTCGTGGTGCACGGTCCGGGTGCGGCGGGCGACGGAACGGGCGTACGCGGCCTCGGACTCGGGCCAGCGGCCCCGGTAGGTGAGGTGGAAGGTGTGCAGCGGCGGCGCGTCGGTCTCGCGGGCGTGTTCGGCGGCGAGCGCGGTGACGAGGCCGGAGTCGAGGCCGCCGCTGGTGATGGCGCAGACGGGCACCTCGGCCTGGGCGAGCCGGCGCACCTCGTGGCGCAGCACGTCCTGGGTGTCGCCGACGGGGGTGGCCCGGTGGGCGCCCCGGCGGCGTACGACGGGGGCGGCGCCCGGCCGTACGAGGGCGGTGCCGCCGGGCGGCAGGACGCTGACGCCGTCGAGCGCGGTGTGCGTGGAGAAGGAGGTGCGGGTGGCGAGGACGGTGTCGAGGGAGTCCTCGCGCGGGGAGATCCGTACCCCTTCGAAGGCGAGGAGGGCGGGGATCTCGGAGGCGAAGCGGGTGGAGCCGTCGTAGGGGTCGTGGTGCAGATGGACCGGCTTCATGCCCATGTCGTCGACGGCGAGGACGAGTTGGGCGCTGCCGGGGCGCAGGTCGAGGACGGCGACGGCGAACATGCCGTCGAGGTGCTCGGCGAAGGCGGGCCCGTACTCGGCGTAGAGCGCGGGGAGCACGGTGCCGTCGCAGCGGTCGGGGAACCGGTGGCCGCGCGCGGCGAGGGTCCTGCGTAGTTCGGCGTGGTTGTAGATCTCGCCGTTGAGCACGGCGAGGATGCCGGGGAGGTGGGGCAGCCGGTAGGGCTGCTGTCCGCCGCAGGGGTCGGTCACGGCGAGCCGGTCGCAGCCCAGGGACCAGCCGGGCCCGCTGAGCAGATGGTGCTCGTCGGGTCCGCCGTGGCGCTGGCGGGCGGAGACCGCCGCGAGTTGGGCCGGCTCGGGGCGGTCCGCCCCCGCGGCGAAGGAGCCGAGAATCCTGCACATGCCGGTCGCCTCCGTAGTCACTGTCCTCGTCAACACACTGGTCGCACCCAATGATTTGAATCTACCAAGCTTTTGAATGGCGCGTAAGTGCCATGTCCAGTTCACGCCACGACGTGGCCTTGCGACGCCCCCGCCGCCCCAACAGGCTGGCCCCATGGAGGACTTCGCGACGACCGAACGTTCCGCGCCCGAATCCCTGCTGGTGGTGGCGGCACACCCCGACGACATCGAGTTCTGCGTCAGCGGCACCGTCATGCAGTGGATCGAGCGCGGCACCCGCGTCACGTACTGCATCGTCACGGACGGCGGCGCCGGCGGTTACGACGATCGGCTCCCCCGCCAGGCGATGGCGGATCTGCGCCGCGCCGAGCAGGTCCACTCGGCCAAGCTCAGCGGCGTCGCGGACGTCCGCTTCCTCGGCTACCCCGACAGCTTCGTCGAAGCCTCGGTGGAACTCCGCCGGGACCTGTGCCGGGTCATCCGCGAGGTCCGCCCGCAGCGGGCCATCATCCCCTCCCCCGAGATCAACTGGGCGCGGGTCGCGGACCTCCACCCCGACCACCGCGCCGTCGGCGACGCCTGTCTGCGCGCGGTCTACCCCGAGGCCCGCAACCCCTTCGCGCACGCCGCACTGCTCAAGGACGAGGGCCTGGAGCCCTGGACCGTCCACGAACTGTGGCTGATGACCGGCCCCACCCCCAACCAGTACGTGGACGTCACGACGGTCTTCGACCGCAAGGTCGAGGCCCTGCGCATCCACACCTCCCAGACGGCTCACTTCGACGACCTCGCGGGGCTGCTCCGCACCTGGCTCGGGGAACACGCGATGGCCGGCGGCCTGCCGCCGGGCCGGATGGCGGAGGCCTTCCAGATCGTCCACATCGACTGAACCCGAACGGCCCGCCCCGGGAGTGTTCCCCGGGGCGGGCCGGTGCGCTCGGCAGGTGCTGTCGGCCGGCCAAAGTTGGACTAGACCAATTTGGGTGTGTTCGTTGCGTGGTGCACGGAGCGAGGCCGGGCGCGTACTGCCGCGTTGCGCGGAGTGGACGGATTGGTCCAATGAGCCACGCACGCCGACCCTTTACTCCTGATTGACCCTCGCGGCGGGGGAAGCGGTTCTTCCGGGCGGGCGAGGGTACTTGGCGTACATGTCAAAGGGATGGCGCTGGTTCTTCCTTGCCGTGTTCGTCGTCTGGACGGTCTTCGCGCTCCAGTGGACGGACGCGGGCTGCGACTACCCGGAGGCGTACCTCGCGGTACTCCGCTTCGGGACACCGGAGGGCCTGGAGTTCCTGCCGGCGTGCGCGGGGTAGTGCGGGAACGGCGGGCGGGGCGGCTCCGGGCGTGCCTACGATCGCCGTATGACCCCTCGTAACGGTTCGGCCCTGTCCCTCTGGTCCCGGGACTCGTTCCTGTCCGTCGGCTCGGTGGGCTCGACGCTGTCGGTCGGCTCGGTCGGCTCGTTCCTGTCCGTCGGCTCGGTCGGCTCCGCCCTGTCGGTGGGCTCCGTGGGCTCCTGGGCGAGCGTCGGCTCACTCCTCTCGGCCCGTTCGAGCTGGTCGGTCCTCTCCTGGCGCTCGCGCGGCGGGGTGCTCGCGGCGGGTACGGCCCTGGCGCTGGCGGGCGCGTACGGGATCAGAGCGTCTCGGGTACGCCGGGCCTGAGCCACCTCAGCCGGCCGGCCAGCTCCGGCTCGGCCGCGAAGGCCTCGGTGATGCGCGCCGGGTCCTCGGCGAGGTGCTCCCAGGAGTCGAAGTGCAGCGGGACCACCGTGCGCGCGCCGAGCGTGCGGGCGAGCGCGGCGCCTTCGCGGGCGCTCATCGAGAAGGCGCGGTCGCCGGTGGACGGGAAGTGCGCGTCACCCAGGTGGAGAAAGGCGACGTCGAGGGCGAAGCGCTGCCCGATCTCCCGCAGGGCGTCGTGGCGGACGGTGTCGCCGGAGACGTACAGGGTGCCGCCGTCGTACGCGATCACGAAGCCGGTGACAGGCCCGGTGACGTGCTCGGTTCCCTCGGGTCCGTGCCGGGCGGGAGTGGCCGTCACCGTGACGGTCGTCGCGCCGGCGGTGATCGTCCGGCTCTCCCAGGGCGCGAGGCCCACCGCCCGGCCGCCGAGACGTCCGGCGGCCTCCGGGGTGGTGAGGACGACACCCGCGCGGCCGAGGGCTTCGCGGCCGGCGTGGTCGAGGTTGTCGGCGTGCTGGTCGTGCGAGAGCAGGACCAGGTCCACGGGCGGCAGTCGGCCGGCGGCCGGCGCGGGGCTCGCGGTGCGCCGCAGCGGGCGGGCGGCCGGGTAGTCGGCCGGCGCGGGGTCGAGGGCGGGGTCGGTGAGGACCGTGAGGTCCCCGATGCGGAGGAGGACGGTCGCCGTGCCCAGATAGGTGGCGGAGAGCGTGGACGCGGTGGTCATGGGGTGCTCCCTGGCGGATCGGATGGACCGAGCGATCGGATGGGGCCGAGCCGACGAGCCGTCGGACTCCGACCCGAGAAAACTAAACCGATCGGTTCAGTCCGTCAACCAAACTGTTCAGTCTTGACACTGAACCGAGTGGTGTAGTTCATTCGACCCATGACAACCACCGCCACCGCCACCGCCACCGCCGAGCGGACCGTCGCCCGCACCGTCCGCCCCTTCCACACCCACGAGGGCGCCGGATTCCCCGTCCGCCGCCCCTTCCCGACCGCCGAACTCCCTTTCCTCGAGCCCTTCCTGATGGTCGATCAAGTCGGCCCGATCGACCTCGGGCCCGGTGAGGCGAAGGGTGCTCCCCCACACCCGCACCGAGGCTTCGAGACGATCCAGTACGTCCTCGACGGCGACATCGCGAACGCCGACTCCCGGGGCCACCGCGCCGTCGTCCGCGCGGGCGGGGTCCAGTGGCTCACCGCCGGGTCCGGGATCGTCCACGAGGCCCTGCCCACCCCGGAGTTCCTCGCCGAGGGCGGGCATCAGCACATGCTCCAGATCTGGGTGAACCTGCCCGCCCGCCTCAAGGGCGTCCCGCCGCAGAGCCAGAACGCCGAGGCCGCCGACCTACCGACCGTCACCACCCCCGACGGCGCCGCGCTCACCGTCCTGGCCGGCAGCAGCCACGGGGTGACCGGGCCGTTCGAGACCCGTACGCCGGTCCTCGTCGTCCATGGGCGGCTCGCGGCCGGGAGCAGCGCCGCGTTCACCGTGCCCGCCGGGCACAACGCGATGGTGTACGTGATGCGGGGCGCGGCCGAGGTCGCCGACGAGCACCTGCCCGACGGGCACCTCGCCGTCCTCGCCCGCGACGGCGAACGGTTCACCGTCGAGGCGCCCGGCGAAGCGGCCGAGGTACTGGTCCTGGCGGGCGAGCCGATCGGCGAACCGGTCGCCCGCAGCGGCCCGTTCGTGATGAACACGGCCGCGGAACTCCGGCAGGCGGAAAAGGACTTCAGGCGCGGGCTGATGGGCCGGATGCCCGTATGACCGCAGCCGGGGGGCGGGCCGGCCCCGGAGGTCTTTGCAGACGAAACCGTTCAGTTCATATAGTGCGCGTACCGACGGAGTCCACGTACGGACGTGGATCACGTCCGCCGAGAAGACCCCGCCAGCCCGCCACCCCCGCCACCACAGCTAAGGACCACCCATGGGAGCCGGAGCCGACGCCCACGCCGACGACGCGACCGACGAGTACGGGATCCCGATCATCCCGGACCCCGCCGACGCGGCCTCGCGCAAGCGGCAGGCGATCATCGACGCGGCGCTCGCGGAGTTCCTCGCCGAGGGCTACTCGGCGGCCTCGATGGACGCGATCACCCGGGGTTCCGGAGTGTCCAAGGCGACGATCTACAAGCACTTCGGCAGCAAGGAGCGCCTGTTCCTCGCCGTCGTCGGCGGGGTGCTCCCGAAGACGTACGCCGGTCTGGAGCTTTCCGACTCCACCCTCACCGACGCCCCCGACCTGCGGGCCGCGCTCGTCCGGCTCACCACCGACTGGGCACGCATCCTGCTGCGCCCCGACATCATGAAGCTGCGCCGGCTGGTGATCGGCGAGATCGACCGCTTCCCGCAGCTGGGCCAGCTCTGGTACCGGGTCAGCTACGACATGAACAACGGCCCGCTGATCGAGGCCCTCACCGAGCTGGACGCGCGCGGGACCCTGGCCGTACCCGACCCGGCGCTCGCCGTGCGGCAGCTGACGGCGGCCACGGTGGGCGTGCCGCAGCTCGTCCGTACGTTCTCGCCGGACGCGGAGCTGGGCGACGCCGAGCTGGCACGGGTGATCGCCTCGGGAGTGGACCTGTTCCTGGCGCGGTACGCGCGCGCCTGACGCAGCGGTCCGACAGGCCGGTCACCCGCCTCACGAGCGGGCCACGAGCCGCACCGCGAGCACCACGATGAGCGTGCTCGACGCGAGCGCCGTGACCAGCCGCCCCCGGGTCCCGGCGAGGGTCCGGCCGAGGAGGGTCCCGCCGAGGGCGAGGAGGAGCTGCCAGCTCGCGGAGGCGAGGACGGCCGCGAGGACGAAGGCGACGCGGTCGGGGAGGGTCGCGGGCGAGGAGGGCCCGGTGGCGAGGACGAGCGCGGCGAAGTAGATCACCGTCATCGGGTTGAGGATCGTGATCCCCAGGAAGGTGAGGTACGCGCGGGCCGGCGTCAGGGCCGTGCCGTCGTCGCGGGAGGCGAGGCCGCCCGTACGGAACGCGGCGAGCGCGCCGTGGGCCGCCCGGAGCGCGAGGACGACGAGCACCACCGCGGAGGCCCACCGGAGCGGGGTCATCACCGGAGTGAGCAGGGGGACGAGGGCGGAGCCGCCGAGGACGGCGACGAGCGCGTACACCCCGTCGGCCGTGGCGACGCCGAGGGCCGCGCCGGCACCGGTACGCCAGCCGGTACGGGCCGTGACGGCCACCAGATAGGCGCCGACGGCGCCGACCGGGATCGCGATGCCGTAGCCGGCGAGCAGACCGGCCACCACCGCGGCGGTCACGCGACGGCGGGGATCGCGCCTTCGGGGGAGCCGGGCCGCTGCTGTCGGCGGTAGGCCGAGCCGTCCTTCGTACGGGCGAGGAAGCCGCCGGTCACGAGATACCGGCGGAGGGCCGAGAAGTCCTCGTGAACGGTGAGCAGGGCCTGGTTGACCTCGGGTTCGCGGTAGTCGCGGCCGGCCTCGAAGAGGGTCACGGCGAGGTGCGCGAGCAGGGCCTCACGGCGGGCGGGCCGACGCGGGACGGCCTTGAGACGCCCGTCGGCGGAGAAGAGGTCGGCGACGGGGCGGGGGGCCGCGACGGCAGTGCGGGGAGGGTGACTGGTCATGGGCGGAAGCCTGGCGGCGGGGCGGTCGCCAGGCAACGGGTTTTAGGCGGCGGCCCTGCGGCGGCGGCCCTGCCCGGGGCTATCGGAGGATCACGTTCACGGCCGGCTGGACGGTGGGCAGGACCGACCGGACGCCGCCGCGTTCGAAGATCGGCCGGGCCTTCTCGATGAAGGCGATGAAGTCCTCCTCGGAGTCCCAGAAGTCCACGACCCGCCACCCACCGGTCCCGTCGGGCCCGGCGGCGTGCGCGAGGAACCCCTTGGGCGGGAACCAGTCGGTGGCCTGGAGCACGCGGGTGGTCTCCTCGTACTGCTCCTGGGTACCGCCGGGGAACTCGATGGTGACGATGACGGCCATGGGGGGTGCTCCTGTACGTACGGGAAGGGCGTACGGCCCAGCAGAGCAGCAGGTCCCCGGGCGTGCACGGGGACGGCCCCCGAACGAGCGAGGCGAGGCCACTAAGGTGACGGTGACGGTGGCCGGGCCGGGACTCTCCCCGGGGCCCCACACCCCCAGCAGGAGGCACCCGCGATGGACCCCGTGACCGCCCGCTTCATCGAGACCGCGACGGCGTTGCCGCCCGCCACGCTGGCGACGGTGTTCGACGAGATGGTGAACCGAAGGTCGACCGGGGGCCGCGAGGCGAGCCGCGAGGCCAAGGTGTCCGCGTCGGAGAACTCGTCGATCAACCGCGCGGTGCGATCCGCGCTGCTCCCCCGTGCCGACGAGCTGACGGAATCCCGGAACGGCCTGCACTCGGACGCGATCTCCGCGTGCGGGATCGCGGCGCGGGCGGTCCGCAAGCGCGGGAAGCTGACCGAGGAGCAGTACGTGGTGCTCGTGGAGCCGTTCATGAGGACGGATGCCGCCGTACCGGCCTGGACCCCGGACGGGAACTGAGACGGGACGGGATCACCGGCCACCGCCTCGCCCGACGTGCCGGAACGGGCCCAGCGCCGAGGCGTGGGTGTTGTAGACGCCGGTGATGTTCATGATCTGGTTGTACGGGACGGGCACCTTCTGGAGACGCCCGTTGCGCACTCCCCCAGCTTTGCGGCGCCCACCCACCTGGCCGCGTTCAGGGAGTTCGACGAGTCGAGGTTTGAAGGGCAGTCCGCTTGAGGACCTTGGGATGCGGCCGGTAGACGCCGGGCGGGGCGAATGTACCGAGTGCTTGGTGTATTTCCGAGCATGAGGCGTTGCGCTCGGCCCGGTTGAGAGCCAGGAGGGTGAAGGTCACCAAGGGCGGACGGGTGGCGATCTTCTTGGCCGGAAGACTGGTGATGTCAATTTCGCCCGGGGAGCGGAAGCGGCAGAAAAGAGTGACGGAGTACGGAGCCGAGCCGACCGAGACCAGGACGCGTTCAAACTCGCGCCAGGGTAGTTCGGCAGTGTCATGGCCGCGCCGGAGGGCGACTCCATTGCGGCCGACGCTCAGTTCGGAGGCCTCCCGGAAGGGGCGACAGGCCGCCCAGAAGTAGACGGCGACGGGCACTGCGAAGGTGAGGTAAACGGCCAGGACGACAACCCAGTTGGCAACCACGTCGATGCCCCGGGTGATGGCCAAACCCAGGGGGATCGCCCCGAGCACCGCCAACCACATGAAGGCGTCGAACAAGCGCCGCAACCGTATCTCCCGGAAGCGGGCCCCACCGCCGTCGACAAGCTCCAGCGGCGTATCGGCGTGAGCCTCCTCGACGCCCGCCCTCGCGGAGGTCTCCGGTCCTGCCCCGCCGGCCGCGTCAGCATTGCGCGTATACGCGACCGTGGACAACGGCGCGGGAACAGGCTCGGTCGGGTGTTCACCATCCGTGAGCAGGGCGACCAGCGCTCCTGGCGAAGGCCTGCGTGCCGGGTCCTTCGCGAGGCACAGCGCAATCGCGTGGCGCAGTTCGTATGGAACGGCTGACAGGTCCGGCTCTTCGCTGACGACCCGGTAGAGCAGAGCGACGGGTGTACCGGCGCCGAAGGGCTCGGTGCCGGTGGCGGCGTACGCAAGGACCGCCCCGAGGGAGAAGACGTCGCTGGCCGTGCCGACCTTCGCGCCGGTGGCTTGCTCGGGCGACATGAAGCCGGGGGTGCCGATGACCACGCCCGTGTGGGTGAGGGCTGTGCTTGCGCCGGAGCCTTCCAGGGCCTTGGAGATGCCGAAATCGATGACGCGCGGGCCGGTATCCGCCAGCAGAACGTTGGAGGGTTTCAGGTCGCGATGGACCAGGCCCAGCGCGTGGATCGAGGCCAGTGCCTCCGCCAGTCCGACACCGAGATCACGTACCTCGGCCGCTGAGAAGGGGCCGTCGTCGGCGATTCTGCGCTGCAGGGAGGGCCCGGGGATGTACTCGCTCGCGATCCACGGTTCGGAGGCGCCGGGGTCCGCTTCCACTACAGCCGCTGTCCAGAAACCTCCGACCCTCATCGCCAGCTCGGCCTCCCGCCGGAAGCGCGCACGGAATCCGGGATCGTCGGCGATCTCGTCCCTGACCACCTTGACTGCAACCCTGCGGCCGGAGGGAGACCTGCCGAGATAGACACGGCCCATTCCGCCACTGCCGAGTCTGCCGAGGAGCCTGTACGGGCCGACGCTCCGGGGATCGCTCGGTCCGAGTTCGTCCAAGGCCGCGCCCCTCCCCGCTCCGCTGAACTCCGAGGATATTCACGGGCCTTCAGTTAGGAAAGGCCGACGTGCAATCGCGGCCACCCTTCAACTCGGCGAACCAGCAGTGTGAGCACGGCCTCTGGCGGCAGGGCAACCAGGCTGCGGACGTCATCGGGGACGGTCCGAGCCATGGACGGAACTTCGCCGTCCCCGACCGCCCCGGTCTGCGGATCTGTTCTCCGGCGTCGTCCGCCCGGGCCATGGGCGACGCGCAGCCGGTCTCACGGGGGCGGCGGCGCGGTCCGCCGCCCCCGCCATCCGCGCAGTCAGCGGTCCCTCACCACCGGGGTCCCACCCGCCGTATCACTGATGCCGCTTCCCGTGACGGCCAGGGACGCGACGACCGTTCCCCTCCTCCCCCACGCGCTGTCCTCGGTGAGGACCGTGCGGGTGCCCAGGAAGCGGGCCGTCGCCCTGTCGAAGATCCATTCCGCGCGTTCGCCGTCATGCACGCGCGCCACCGCCGTCCCCCTGCGGCCGGCCGCGTCCACGGCGTCGGGGACGACCACCACTCCCGGGATACGGGTCGCCGCCCGGTAGAGGGCCGCCGTCGTCCCGGGCGGCACGACCGCGCTGCGCAGGAGGTCCCCGATCGCGATGAACGCCGCCTGGTCCGGCCCCGTCGTCGAGCCGCTGCCCGCCCCGTGGTTCTCCTCAGCGTCCTCGTGGATCAGCTTCAGCAGAGCCCCCGGGTCCGTGGGCAGGCCGGCTGCGTACGCGTACGTCGGGGAGTGCAGGCTCCCGCCGTCCGGCCCGCTGGGCAGCATCGTGTCCTGGCCGTCCTTGCGTTGGAGGGTCGGCCGGCTGCCGTCCACCGAGGTCCACTGCTCCATGTCCTCCGCCTCCCGCATACGGTCCATCCCCCCGCTCGCGTTCTCCGAGAGGACCGTCGTGTGACCGGTCACTTTCATGTACGCGTACTGGCCCGCGCTCACCGGCACTTGAGGTCTCGCCGCAGCCGCCAGCGCCGCCCGCTCAAGCAGCCGGACGGACCCTGCGGAAGCCGGAGGCGGGGCATCGCGGAGAGCCGGGGAGCCGTACAGCCCCAGGGCGAGACCAAGACCGAGGACGGCCGTGGTCGCGCCCACCGCGAAGGCGATACGCGGCCGCCGCCATCCCCGCCTCGACTCCTCGCCGACAGCGGCCGGCTCAGCCTCCCGCTCGAGCTCGGCCAAGAGGTGCCGACGGCGCGCCTCCAGGCGCCCCGCCGGCAGCTCGGGGTCCGGCGTCGAGGGCAGCACCCGCAGCGCCTCCGCCCGCTCGTACCGCTCCCGCTCCTCGTCCCGTTCCCGGTTCATCCCGCGCTCCTTACCTCTCCGCCACGCGCCGTCCCCAGCTCCACCGGCCCCGGCCCCTCCCCCAGTTCCGTCGCCACCAGTCCGCGCAGCTTCCGCCTCGCCCGCGAAAGGCGGGAGCGCACCGTGCCCACCGGTATCCCCAGGGCCTCCGACGCCTCCGCGTATCCGAGGCCGGACCACACGATCAGGCCGAACACCTCGCGCTCGCCCCGCTTGAGGCGTCCCAGGGCGTCGGCGACGACGGCCAGCCTCCGCGCGTCCGCCAGCTGCCCGACGACCTCGTCCGCGAAGTCGGGCAACGGCTCCGGCGGCGCCAGGCGGGACATGGCCGCGCGGTGCCGACGCGCCGCGCGGGCGGTGTTGCGCAGGACGTTCGTCGTGATGCCCAGCAGCCAGGCGCGGACGTTCCGCACCTCGCCGCGCAGCTTCTCGCGATGCCGCCACGCCTCCAGGAACGTCAGCGACATGACGTCCTCGGCGAGCGCCCAGTCGCCCGTGCTGCGCATGGCATGCGCGTAGACGACTCGTGCGTGCTCGTCGAAGATCGCGGCGAACGCCGCCTGATCACCGGCCCGGATGCGTTCGTCGTTCAGTTGGGACTCCACGTAGGTAGGTGTCCGCCCGGCCGAGCGGGTTCCCGCCCCCCAGCGCCCGCCGGGGCTCGGTCCCATCTGTGGCTGAACGCGGACATGACCACTCACGGTTCGTAACTAACTGCGCGGTACAAATAAGTGCCCACCACGGCATCACCCAGACCGCACAGACCGCACCGCATCCCGGGGGAATCATGCTGCACACCCGCAAGGCCGTCGTCGCCGCCATCGGCCTCGTGGCCGCACTCTCGCTCACCGCCTGCAACGGCGACGACAGCGCGTTGGGCGGCGGGCAGGCCAGCCCCACCGCGTCGGCGGACAAGGCGGGCGGCACCGGCGGGGCGGACCAGAGCGCCGGCACCGGCACCGGCGGGAGCGGCCAGGGCGCCGACACCGGCACCGGTGACAACAGCGGCGGCAAGGTCGACATCTGCCGCACCGACGACCTCGAGGCCTCCGCCGTCGACAACACCACGGACAAGACGGAAGGCGTCGTCACCGTCTCCTTCAAGAACAGCGGCGGCGACTGTCGCATCAGGGGCTTCGCGGGTGTCGACCTGAAGACGTCCCTGGGCGACACCGTCTCCGTGGACCGCAACGGCGAGCAGGCCGTGTCGCAGATCCTCAAGGAGGGCGAGACCGCCGCCTTCAACATCACGTTCCCGGTCAACAACAGCGGCGGCTCCGGCGTGAAGCTGACCGACATCGTGGTGACGCCCCCGAACGAGACCAAGCACGTCACCCTGAAGTGGCCGGCGGGCACGCTCGCCGTCACTGACGGCCAGGACAGCGGGAAGCTGGAGATCAGCCCGGTGGGCAAGGTCAGCGACTCGCCGGCCGGCTGACCCCGCCCCCGCCCCGCCGGCACCCGCTCAGGAACCGCTGCGGGGGCAGCACCGTGATGTTGAACGCGTGCGCCCCCACCCCCTTTGCCACCCCGGGAGAACAGCAGCGCGAAGTGCTCCTGCCCGCGTGCGGTCCCGATGCCTCCCAGGTCGAACCGGGAGGCATCAGGTCGTCCCGGCAGCAGGCTGCTGGACGGTCTTAACCGAGTGCGAGAGCCCCGGTCCTGGTGATACAAGGTCTGCGTGCCTGAGCATCTCGCCTTCCCCACCCTGCTGCGGATGATCGACGAGCGGTCCGCCACGTTTCGCGCCGCCGTCGCCGCGGCCCCCAGCCTCGACGCCGACGTCCCGTCCTGTCCGGGCTGGACGCTGTACGACCTGGCGAACCACCTCAGTGAGGGGGACCGCTTCTGGGCCTCCATCGTGCTGAACACCGCGCCGGGCGACGAGCGGCCGAGCAAGGACGGGCTGGCGGCGCCCAGGGAGCGCGAGGCCCTCGTCACCTGGCTGGCCGACTCGACGGAGCAGCTGCTCACCGCTCTGCGCGAGGCAGGCCCGGACCGGGGCTGCTGGGCCTGGTGGGAGCCGCTGGCCTCGCCGCACACGGTGGCCGCCGTGGCCCGCCGCCGCGCCCCGGAGTCGCTGATCCACACCTACGACGCCCAGCTGGCCTCCGGCACCCCGCAGGAGCTGCCGACGACCGAGGCGGGCGACGCCATCGAGGAGTTCCTCGCCACCGTCTGCACCGGCACGGTCCCGTGGCCGGGCGAGCCCGCCACCATGGACTACCACGCAGCCGAGGCCGGCTCCTGGCGCCAGACCGTGGACGCCGCCGGTTCCCGCTTCACCCGCCTCACCGCGGCGGAGGCCGCCGAGAGCAAGCCCACCGCCGCCGTCCACGGCACGGCGAGCGAGATGGCCCTGCTCATGTACATGCGCATCCCGGCCGGCTCGCTGCGGAGGGAGGGCGACGCCGACCTGCTCCAGCAGCTGCAGGACTGGGGCTGAACCCGACCGGCAAACGGATCACTTGAGGCGTCGGGTGGTGGGGCAGCCGTCCCAGCGGACAGGTAGAGGCAGAAGTCCACGACGCGGCTGCGCTTCTCGGTACAGCGCCGCAACGTGCCGAAGCCGTTCATCCGGTCCGGTCCGGGATGCGCGGGTCGTGGCAGCCAAGCAGTGCGCGTCGACGTGTTCGGGCAGGGCACGCGGGGGCGTGCTGGGCATGCCCAGCACGCCTACTGCCGGGCGCCCTAACTCGGCCCCCTTACCCCGCACTTCACTCTTACGGGCGTTCTTCACCCGGTGTGTCCACTTGCGCACTTTGTGTGCGGTACGTTCGCGCAAAACGGCCCCCGCCGATGGACGCAAACCATCGACAGGGGCCTCAACCACTCGTGGAAACAGGCCACTGTGATCTACCGCAACGTTATCTCTCCCCCTCGTGCCTTCACCCAGTTCTCGCACGAACTCATCCGGCACCCCCGCCTTCGCTCCGACGCCGTTCGGCTTCTGACCTGGCAGCTCTCCCTCCCCCGGGGCGCCAGGGAAAATCTGTCCCGTACGGCTGAACGTGCCGGCATCGGCGCGACCGCCTTCACCCGCGCCAAGCGGCAGCTCATGGACGAGGGCTTCGTGCACGAGCGGCGCGTCCAGGGGCCCGGTGGCCGCTGGGTCACCCAACAGCTCGTCTCCAGTCGGCCGTTGACCTCCGACCAGGCCGCCAAGCTCCTCGCCCGCACGCCCCTCCGCACCAGCCCCGATCCCGCGTCCCCGCAGGTCGCACCGGGTCGCGGAACACCGGTCGCCGGTGACCCGGCCGTCGGCGCACCGACTCCCCCGTCGGCCGACCGTCATCCAGATAAAGACCCTGGGGAAGAGACCTCCTACCTTCCCCCGGACGGCGGCGACGCTTCCGCTCCCGTAGCCGTAGCGGAGCCGGAAGAGCCCGCCGCCGCCGCGTCACCCCACCTCGACGACGCCCGCGCCCTCATCGGCGCCCTTCCCCTCCTCTCCCCCGTCCTCCGGCACATCCCGCCCGGCATGCGCGAGGAACTCACCCGCCTCGCCGCCCGCTGGCTCGACGCCGGGCACACCTCCGCCGACGTCCACGAACACGTCCTGCGCGGCCTCCCCGGCGCCGGGACCCCCGTCCACCGCCCCGGCGGCCTCATCCGCTACCTCCTCCGCGACGTGCCGGCCCGCGAACTCCCCCGCCCCGCACCCACCGGCACCCGCCTCTCCCCCCGCCTCGAAGGCGCCCGTGAATGCCTCAGCGGCACCCACACCCACCCCATGCTCTTCCGCCCCGTCACCGACGAGACCCTGTGCCCCGACTGCCGCACATGAGCCGCACAGCCCCGGGCACGGCAGCACGCTGACCCTCGTTCGCCCCAGCGGCTACCTGCGGGAGGCGGCGATGGACCACTGCTGGACGGCGAGCCCCGAGGAACGCTAAAGCCTCACCCCACGCGGAGCCGTACGCGTCATCAGCACGTCACCGTCGCCCACGCGTCCCTCTTCCTGATCGCGGTGGCCGTATCCGCGTTCCGCACGGCGCCATGGCTCCGTACGCCGTAGTACGTCATCCGTGCCGCGATGAATACCTGACAGACTCTCGCGGATCTGGTTCGCGCGTGAATGGGACCACTTGCCTCGAACCGCACCGGGCTGGAGCTAGATCATTTACCGCGATACTCAAATCGCCCTCAGAGTTTCCCACGCGCCGCCACAAGATTGAGGCGGCGCGGTAAATTCTCATCAACCGGTCGCCCTGACCAAGCGATCCACTTCAAGGGGGAATCTTGCGATCAGTGATCAGCAGGAGTCTGTTAATTTCAATGAAGAGAATCCTGCTTCTGGGAGTCAGCGCATCCGTGGTCCTCCTTTCCATCGGCTGCACTGCCGACGGAAAGGAGGACCAAGCGAAGCCTTCGGCTTCCGCCGCCCCTTCATCGCCCCAGGCGAGCACGACCGGCACGAAGGAGGAACCCTCCGGCTCTGTCACGGCACCTCCAGAGATCCCGGACATGAAGCTCCTGGCCTCCGTGGCGAATGTTCAGGGCAACATGGAGGTACCCCTGAAGGATGGCGTTCGCCAGGCGCCCCTTGGCATCGCGATTTCGTGCCAGGGCAAGGGAACGATGAACGTCACCTACGCGCCTTCCGGGCTTTCCTTCCCGCTTCAGTGCGCGGATGACACGGTCAGTACCACGTATAACCAGATCGATCTCAAGCACAAGCGGGCGTCCGCCTCCGTCAGCGTGCGGGCACCGAACTCCGTGCGCTGGGCCATGAGCGTCGGCCAGTAGAAGAATCGAGTCGGGCGGTCCTGCGGGGGAGGCGGCGCGGCCCGCCGCCCCCGCTTCCCCCGCACCCTCAGCGCCCCCGCGCCCCCCGCGCCCCCCACGCCCTGCTCAGGTCCAGCGCGCTCAGGGCGAACATCAGGACGCCCAGCGGAAGGTGCACCGACGGTACGTGCGCCACGCCCAGGATCACCTGGGCCGAGGCCAGGACCAGGAAGCCCGTCGCGTACAGGATCGGGCGCGGGGAGCCGCCGCCCGGCCGCCACGCCAGGATCGCCGCCAGCAGGTAGACCATCGTCGCGCCGTACATCACGCGCGCCCCGACCCCGTGCAGCAGTTCCCCGTACGACGTGGAGAGCACCAGCCCCGCCGTGCTCGCCTGGAAGAAGATCGCCGCCGTCTGCAGCGCCACCGACACCTTGAGGAACGTCGCGCCGTTCCGGCCCGCCGTCGTCGCCTCTACAGCCATGGTCCGGCCCCTCTTTCCGCCTCGCGGCAGTAGATCGATACTGTCTCGACAGTCCGACGAAACGGAGCCGCGAAGTGTGAGGCGACGCGACGCCGCCAGGGGAATCAGGAGCGCCGCCGCCATGAGTACGCCCGCCGAGACCGATCCCGCGTCTCTTCACCGCGAGCGGCCCCTTCTCCTCAACATCGCCTACCGGCTGCTCGGTTCGCTCACCGAGGCCGAGGACGCCGTGCAGGAGGCCTACGCCCGCTGGTACGCCCTGTCACCGGGGCAACGGGCCGCCGTCGACTCGCCCGGGGCCTGGCTGACGACCGTCGCCGGGCGCGTCTGCCTCGATCTGCTCGGGTCGGCGCGGGTCCGGCGCGAGCGCTACGTCGGCGAGTGGGTTCCCGAGCCGCTGCCCGACCGCGCGGAGTGGATCGGCGGGACCGTGGGCGGCGGAGTCTCCGCCGTGCCCGACGATCCCGCCGACCGGGTCACCCTCGACGAGTCCGTCAGCATGGCCTTCCTCGTCGTCCTGGAGTCGATGACGCCCGCCGAGCGGGTCGCGTTCGTCCTCCACGACGTCTTCCGCTACCCCTTCCCCGAGGTCGCCGGGATCGTCGGCCGGACGCCCGCCGCCTGCCGCCAGCTCGCCTCCTCGGGGCGGCGGCGGGTGCGCGCCGCGCACGCCCCCGCCGTTCCCGCGGCCGGGCAGGCCGGTCTGGTGCGGCACTTCAAGGAGGCCTGGGAGGCCGGGGACATCAAGGCCGTCGTCGGCCTCCTCGACCCGGACGCCACGATGGTCTCGGACGGCGGCGGGCTCGTCGGGACGGTCCTGCGGCCGGTCGTGGGCAGCCGGAGCATCGCCGAGTACCTCGTGTTCATCGCCGCCAAGGCACCCGGCCTGACCCTCCTGGAGCGCACGGTCAACGGCCGGCCGGGGCTGGTCGCCCAGCACTCCGGCGTGACCGTGACCGTGGCGGCGTTCGACCTCAGCGGTGACCGCGTCGGCCGCATCTGGGCGGTCCGCAACCCGGAGAAGCTCCAGGCGTGGGCCGCTCTCGACACTCCGGTCACCGACCCGGCCGGTACCTGATCACTGCCCCAGCCGGTACCTGATCTTCTTGATCAGTTCCCTCAGGTCCGGCTGCCGCAGCAGGCTGTAGTGGTCCGCGTCCAGTTCCACCACCGTCGGCGGGCGCGTCGACCAGCCCTCCGCGTTCTCCAGGAACGAGTAGTCGTCGCCCGCGGCCTTGAAGAGGGTGACGGGGCAGCTCACCTGACGTTCACTCAACTCCTTGAAGGTGTACGTGAACTCGAAGGTCTCCTCGACGATCGCCACGATCCGGGCGATCAGGTCCGGGTCCAGCGCCGGGAAGCGGTCCGCGACGTGGGCGACGAACGACCCGCGGTCCCGTATCTCCTCCGGCAGCGACTCGATCGCCCCCGAGAACACCGAGTTGAGGATCGTCACGAACGCCGGGTTGTCGTACGCCGCCCCTCCCGTCTCCCCCGAGCGGACCTTCGGGGAGCCCGGGGCGATCAGGAAGAGGTTCTCCACCTGCTCCCCCGCCGCCTCCAGCAGGTGCGCCGACTCGAAGGCGACCCGCGCGCCGAAGGAGTAGCCCCAGAGGGTGTACGGGCCCGCCGGCTGGCGTCGCCGTATCGCCTCCACGTCCGCCGCCGCCATCTCGCGGATGGTGTCGTACGGTTCCTCGCCCCGGTTGATGCCGTAGGCCTGCACCCCGTAGAACGGGCGGTCGATGCCGATCTCCTCCGCGAGGTGCCGCAGGTTCATCGTGTAGCCGCCGAGGCCCGGCCAGCAGTAGACGGGCGGGCGGGCGCCCGGCGCGTGGAGCCGGACCAGGCGGGAGGCGGGGGTGGCGGCGGCGCCGTCCAGCTGGTGGGCGAGCTTCTCGATGGTGGGGCGGTCGAAGAGGATCTGGAGCGGCAGCGCCGCGCCGAACTCGCGGTTGATCCTCGTGACGAGTGCGACCGCGATCAGGGAGTTCCCGCCGGACTCGAAGAAGTCGTCCAGGACGGAGACGGCTTCGACCTCCTCGTACGTGAGGGCCGCCGCCCAGATCTCCGCCAGCCTGCCTTCCGTGCGGGTGCGGGGGTGGACGTGCGGGCGGCCGTGGAGGCCCGCGTTGACCACCGCCAGTTCGCCCAGCGCCTTCGTGTCGACCTTGCCGTTCGCGGAGAGCGGCAGCCGGTCCAGGACCACGACCCGGTTCGGGATCATGTAGTCCGGCAGGTGGTGGACGAGGTCGTCGCGGATCATCTCCGCCGGGCCCTTCATGTGGACGGTGTCCTCGTACATGCCCTCGCTCAGCCGCTGCTCCTCGGAGACCCGGCCGCCGACGAAGAAGTACGAGGGGCCGGTCTCCCGGCCCGCCGCCGTCAGGATCTCGTCGACGCGACGGGCGGCGGGCAGCGGGTGGCCGGACTTCGAGCTGTAGCCGGAGGACATGAACCCCAGCCCGTGGCCGCCGAGTTGGAGGCGCTGGAGCGCCCGGCCGAGGTCGACGTACGCGCGGCTCGGCTCCGACGTGCGGCTGATCACCGTGATGCCGAGTTTCGCCCGCTCGTAGACCGCCTGATTGATCGCGATCACATGCCTCTTCTCGACGAGGGAGGGGGATATCAGACGTAAGTCACCCTGCTCATAGGCGTACTGGCCGGCCGGGAGGTCCGCCACCAGGCCCGGGTGCGCCTGGACGTAGAGATCCACCTCGGGGTCGGCGCGGCACTCCTCGTCGTACGGGACGACCTCGTACGACGCCTCCTCGGGCGCCGACGTCCCACACGGCCGGATGTCCAGCCCGTACCCCGGCAGGATCTCCTCGAACAGGCCCACCATGTGGCCCGTCTCGATCTCCAGGACCTCCTGGATGTTGTTCCGGTAGACCGGTTCGATCGCGGACCGCTGTCCCCGGAACGACACCCGCAGATACGGTTCGCCGTCGCCCGGGACCGCCTCCGTGAGATACAGCCGGTGCCGGACCGGGTGGTAGTAGTACCTGCCCGGGTCCAGGCCCGCGACCCCGCGCGCCTCCACGTACAGCTGGGTGGCGTACAGGGCGCCCGGGGAGGCGAAGCCGTACTTCGGGAGCAGGCGCTCCTCGCTGGTGAACTGGCCGAACCAGCGCAGGATCTCGCCCAGGTCGGCGACCGCCAGGCCCGCGATCGTCCGGGAGCCGATGCCCTCGGGGCGGCGGGCCAGGGCCGCGAGGACCTCGGCGCGGGTGACCTCGCCGCCCTCGTAGAAGCGGTAGGTCTTGCGGGCGAAGACGGTGCGGCGCATCCGCTCGGTGGGGGTGACGCCCGGCAGGACGACGACGGGGCGGCCGGCGAGGTCGGCGTCGTCACGGGCGCCCGCGTCGGAGAGCTGCGCCTTGACCTGGAGCTTGGACTCCTTGGACTGGTGGTGGGCGCCGTGGTTGCCCTGGTCCATCAGGGCGGCTTCCTTCGGGGACAGCTCGACGCAGGCGACCAGGTTCTGGAAGCCGGTGCGGGGCTCGTCCTTCACGATCACGGCCGCGTTCTTCACCCAGTCGTGGTTCTCGACGGCGAGCGCGATCTCGTCCAGCTCGACGCGGAAGCCGCGCAGCTTGATCTGGTTGTCGGCGCGGCCGGCGAACTGGACGGTGCCGTCCTCGTTCCAGTGGGCCAGGTCGCCGGTGCGGTAGAGGCGCTCGCCGGTTTCGGTGGTGACGAAGCGCTCCGCCGTCAGCTCGGGACGGTCCAGGTACCCCCGCGCCACCTGGGCCCCGCCGATGCACAGCTCGCCTTCACGGATGTGGAAGGTGGTGTCGTACGCGGGTCTTCCTATGGGTATCGCGGCCGGTCCGTCGGGGGTGAGCGCGGCGCGGTCGACCGTGTGCGAGGAGGCGTTGATGGTGCACTCGGTGGGGCCGTACAGGTTGATCAGTTCGGCGGCGGGGAGCTCGGCGAGGAGCTGCGCGGCCAGGTTGCGGGAGAGGATCTCGCCGCCCGAGTACACCCGGCGGAGGCTGGTGCAGGTGCCGAGGCGCTCGGTGTCGACGAGGGCCTGGAGGAGGGTCGGGACGCCCTGGAGCATGGTCGCGCCGTGCGCGCGGACGGTGTCGACGAGGCGTTCGGGGTCGCGGTAGCAGCCGGGCGGGCCGACGGCGACGCGGGCGCCGACCGCCGGGGCGAGGATCTCCCACTGGGCGGCGTCGAAGCTCATCGGGGTCTTCTGGAGCACCGTCGCGCCGGGGCGCAGCTGGTGCTCGGCGGCCATCCAGCGCATCTGGGCGACGATCGAGCGGTGCTCGACCATGACGCCCTTGGGCTTTCCGGTGGAGCCGGAGGTGTAGATGACGTAGGCGAGGTCGCGCTCGTCGATGCCGTGGGGCGGGGCCTGCGGGGGGGCCTCCTCGCCCGCCGTGCGCCAGGCGTGCTGGACGGCGTCGTGGAGGGTGACGACGGTGGTGCCGGGCGGGGCGAGCGCGGTGACGCGGTCGCGGTGGTCGTCCTGGGTGAAGACGATCCGGGCGCCGCTGTCCTCGATCATGTAGCGGACGCGCTCCTCCGGGTACTCCGGGGAGAGGGGTACGTAGGCGGCGCCGGAGCACAGGACACCCCAGGCCCCGATCACCAGTTCGAGTGAAGGATCGACGTGGACACCGATACGGGTGTCCACGGCCGCGCCGAGCGTCCGCAGATACGCGGCGAGGACGAGGGCGCCCTCCGACAGCTCCCGGAAGGTGAGCGTCTCGCCCTCGTACACCACGGCGGTGGCGTCGGGCCGTTCCAGTGTCTCGGCGTGGAGCAGCCGGTCGAGCGTGCTGGGCATGGCGGTCCTCCGGAGGAAGGGGGCGACGGGGACCCGGGCCCGGCGCCCCCGCCGGCCCTCAGCGGTAGATGAGCAGTTCGTGTTCGGTCGCACCGGTCAGCTCGTAGCGGGTCCGGACCAGCGGGCGGCCCGCGTAGATCCGGATCAGGGTGGCGGCGTCCCCCTTGAAGGAGGCCGGCGGGCGGCCCTCGACAGGGTTGCCGAGGGCCACCGGGGTGGCGTCCCGGTCCGCCAGGACGCCCACCAGGCGGGGCGTCTCGCGCTTGCGGCTCGTCACCGAGAGGAGCGGGAGGGCCAGTTCGAGGCTCGCGCCGCAGTAGGCGCCGGGCTCGCCGAAGGCCTCCCGTACGTCTCCGGCATGGACCCACTCGCCGAGCGCGACGGCGTCGAGCCTGCCGTCCTCGCGCCCGGCGATCACCGGTCCGGCCTCGGTGAGACCGCGTTCCAGTTCGTCGAGGATCCGGCCGAGCGGCCACTCCTCGCGTTCGGCCACGTCGCAGGCGTTGGCCTCGGGCAGGAACACGCCCTCTTCGAGCCGGCCCTCGACGATCCGCACGAGGGCCGCCCCGCAGTGGGCGAGGACCTGCCGCGCCGTCCAGCCGGGGCAGGCGGTACGCAGCTCGTACGCCTCCTCGGGGGTGCGGCGCAGCAGCGGCATCAGCAGGTCCCGCTCCGTTCTCAGGAGCCGGTCCGGCAGCCACGGGTCGCGCACGTCGGGCGCGTCACCTGGGTCGTCGGTACACATGCGTCCTCAGTAGCGGTAGTGGTCCGGCTTGTACGGGCCCTCCACCGGGACCCCGATGTACGACGCCTGCTCGGGGCGCAGGGTCGTGAGGCGGACGCCGAGGGCGTCCAGGTGCAGCCGGGCGACCTTCTCGTCGAGGTGCTTCGGCAGCGTGTACACGTCGACGGGGTACTCCTCCGGCTTCGTGAACAGCTCGATCTGGGCGAGCGTCTGGTCCGCGAAGGAGTTCGACATCACGAAGGAGGGGTGCCCTGTGGCGTTGCCCAGGTTCAGCAGGCGGCCCTCGGAGAGGACGATGACGACCTTGCCGTCCTCGAAGGTCCAGGTGTGGACCTGCGGCTTGACCTCGTCCTTCACGATCCCGGGGATCCGCGCCAGGCCGGCCATGTCGATCTCGTTGTCGAAGTGGCCGATGTTGCCGACGATCGCCTGGTGCTTCATGCGGGCGATGTCGGACGCCATGATGATGTCCTTGTTGCCCGTGGTGGTGATGAAGATGTCGGCGGTCTCCACCACGTCCTCCAGGGTGGCGACCTGGTAGCCGTCCATCGCCGCCTGCAGCGCGCAGATCGGGTCGATCTCGGTGACGACGACCCGGGCGCCCTGGCCGCGCAGCGACTCCGCCGAGCCCTTGCCGACGTCGCCGTAGCCACAGACCACGGCGGTCTTGCCGCCGATGAGGACGTCGGTGGCGCGGTTGATGCCGTCGATGAGGGAGTGGCGGCAGCCGTACTTGTTGTCGAACTTCGACTTCGTCACGGCGTCGTTCACGTTGATCGCCGGGAAGAGCAGCGCGCCCTCGCGGTGCATCTCGTACAGACGGTGGACGCCCGTCGTGGTCTCCTCGGTGACGCCGCGGACGGCGGCGGCGATCGGCGCCCAGTCGAGGGTGGTGCTCCGCAGCAGCTCAAGGATGACCCGGTGCTCGTCGTTCTCCGCCGTCGACGGGTCCGGGACCTCGCCGGCCTTCTGGTACTCCACACCCTTGTGGACGAGGAGCGTGGCGTCACCGCCGTCGTCCAGGATCATGTTGGGGCCGTCGGCGCCCGGCCAGGTCAGCGCCTGCTCGGTGCACCACCAGTACTCCTCAAGGGTCTCGCCCTTCCAGGCGAAGACGGGGATGCCGGCGGCGGCGATGGCGGCGGCGGCGTGGTCCTGGGTCGAGTAGATGTTGCAGGACACCCAGCGGACCTCGGCGCCGAGGGCGACCAGGGTCTCGATGAGGACGGCGGTCTGCACGGTCATGTGCAGCGAGCCGGTGATCCGCGCCCCCGCCAGCGGCTGCGTGGCGGCGTACTCGCGGCGGATCGACATCAGGCCCGGCATCTCGTGCTCGGCGAGGGTGATCTCCTTGCGGCCGAAGGCGGCCAGCGAGATGTCGGCGACCTTGTAGTCAGAGAAATCAGACATGTGCGGCAACTCTCCTTGCGCTGAGGATGGTTCGGTGGATGTGCAGGGCCGCCGTCGACTTGTTCAGGGTGATGTAGTGCAGGCCGGGCGCGCCCTCTTCGAGCAGCCGCAGGCCCATCTGCGCGGCGTGCCCGACGCCGATGCGGTACGCGGCGGCCGGGTCGTCCTTCGCCGCCTCCAGGCGGTGCGCCAGGTCCTCGGGGAAGGCGGCGTCGCTCAGCTCCGCGAAGCGCCTGATCTGGCGTACGTCGGTGGCCGGCATGATCTCCGGGATGATCGGGGTGTCGCAGCCCGCCGCCGCCACCCGGTCCCGCAGCCGCAGGTAGTCCTCGGGGTCGAAGAACATCTGCGTGATGGCGTAGTCGGCGCCCGCCCGGCACTTGGCGACGAAGTGCGCCAGGTCCTCCGCCGGGCCCCGGGACCTCGGGTGGCCCTCCGGGAAGGCGGCCACCCCGATCCGGAAGTCGCCCAACGAGCGGACCAGCTCGACGAGTTCGTAGGCGTATCCGAAACCCCGCGGGTGCGGGGTCCAGGCGCCGCGCGGGTCGCCGGGCGGGTCGCCGCGCAGTACCAGTACGTCCCTGACCCCGGCGTCCGCGTACGCGCCGATGATGGCCCGCAGCTCGGCGACCGAGTGCCCGACGGCCGTCAGATGCGCCACCGGCCGCAGGGTCGTCTCCGTCACGATCCGCTTGGTGACGTCGATGGTCCGGTCGCGGGACGAGCCGCCCGCGCCGTACGTCACGGAGACGAAGTCCGGGGACAGCGCCTCCACACGGCGGATCGCGTCCCACAGGGTCTGCTCCCCGCGCTCGCTCTTCGGCGGGAAGAACTCGAAGGAGAACGTGGGGTTCGCGCACGTGGGGTTCACAGGCGCCGGCCTCCCGCGTTGAAGTAGCTCGCCTCCGGGTGGTGGACGACGATCGCGTCCGTCGACTGCTCGGGGTGCAGCTGGTACTCCTCCGACAGCTCGACACCGATCCGCTCCGGGCGGAGCAGGGCGGCGATCTTCGCCCGGTCCTCCAGGTCGGGGCAGGCCGGGTAGCCGAGGGAGTAGCGGCAGCCCCGGTACTCGGTGCGCAGCATCCCTTCGAGGCCGGCCGGCTCCGAGGCTCCGGCGATGCCCCACTCGGCGCGCACCCTGGAGTGCCAGTACTCGGCCAGGGCCTCCGCCAACTGGACGGAGAGGCCGTGGAGTTCGAGGTAGTCGCGGTAGGCGTCGGCGGCGAAGAGACGGGCGGTCTCCTCCCCGACGCGCGAGCCGACGGTGACGACCTGGAGGGCGACCGCGTCCACCTCGCCGGAGTCCTCGGCGCGGTGGAAGTCGGCCAGGCAGAGGCGGCGGCCCCGCTGCTGGCGGGGGAAGGAGAAGCGGGTCCGCTCGCCTCCGTCCTCGTCCAGGACGATCAGGTCGTCGCCCTTGGACACACAGGGGAACCAGCCGTACACGACGGCCGCTTCGACCAGGTTCTCGCGCTCGATCCGGTCGAGCAGGGCCCGCAGCCGCGGCCTGCCCTCCGTCTCGATGGTCCCGTTGTCCTTCAGCCCCCACTGGCCCTTGAAGAGGGCGGTCTCGTCGAGCCAGGGGGCGTACTCCGCGAGCGGGATGCCCCGGACGACCTTCGTCCCGAGGAAGGGGGGCTCGGGTACGGGGTTGTCGGCGGCGACGTCGGAGCGGCCGGCCGGCTCGGGTTCCCGGACCTCCGCGACGGGCGTCTCCCGCTTGGGGACCCGGCGGGGCTTGAGCGGCGGGAGTACGGCCCCGGGAACACCGCGCTTGACGCCCATGAGCGCGTCCATGAGACGCAGGCCCTCGAAGGCGTCGCGGGCGTACCGCACCTCGCCCTCGTACAGCTCGTGCAGGTCCTGCTCGACGTACGCCCTGGTGAGGGCGGCGCCGCCGAGGATCACGGGGAACTTCGCGGCCAGCCCCCGGCCGTTCAGCTCCTGGAGGTTCTCCTTCATGATCACGGTGGACTTCACCAGGAGACCGGACATGCCGATGACGTCGGCCCGGTGCTGTTCCGCCGCTTCGAGGATCGCGGAGACCGGCTGCTTGATGCCGATGTTGACGACGTTGTAGCCGTTGTTGGACAGGATGATGTCGACGAGGTTCTTGCCGATGTCGTGGACGTCGCCCCGGACGGTGGCGAGGACGATCGTGCCCTTGCCCTCGGCGTCGGACTTCTCCATGTGCGGTTCCAGATGGGCCACCGCCGTCTTCATGACCTCGGCGGACTGGAGCACGAACGGCAGCTGCATCCGGCCGGAGCCGAACAGCTCACCGACCGTCTTCATGCCGTCGAGCAGCACCTCGTTGACGATCACCAGGGCCGGACGCGACTCCAGCGCCTCGTCGAGATCCGCCTCAAGGCCGTTCTTCTCGCCGTCGACGATCCGCCGCTTCAGCCGCTCGTCCAGCGGCAGCGCGAGCAGTTCCTCGGCCTTGCCGGCCTTGAGGGACTTCGCCGTCGCGCCCTCGAACATCTCCAGGAAGCGCTGGAGCGGGTCGTACCCGTCCCTGCGCCGGTCGTGGATCAGATCGAGCGCCACCTCCACCTGCTCCGCCTCCAGACGGGCGATCGGCAGGATCTTCGAGGCGTGCACGATCGCCGAGTCCAGGCCCGCCTTCACGCACTCGTCGAGGAAGACCGAGTTGAGGACGATCCGGGCGGCCGGGTTCAGCCCGAAGGAGATGTTGGACAGGCCCAGGGTGGTCTGCACGTCCGGGTGGCGGCGCTTCAGCTCGCGAATCGCCTCGATCGTGTGGATGCCGTCCCTGCGGGACTCCTCCTGACCGGTGCAGATCGTGAACGTGAGGGTGTCGATCAGGATGTCCGACTCCCTGATCCCCCAGTTCCCGGTGAGATCGGCGATGATCCGCTGCGCCACCGCCACCTTGTGCCCGACACTGCGGGCCTGGCCCTCCTCGTCGATGGTCAGCGCCATCAGCGCCGCGCCGTGCTCCTTCGCGAGCGCCGTGACCTGCGCGAACCGCGACTCCGGCCCGTCGCCGTCCTCGTAGTTCACCGAGTTCACGACGGCCCGGCCGCCGAGCTTCTCCAGACCGGCCCGCAGCACCCCGATCTCCGTCGAGTCGAGCACGATCGGCAGCGTCGAGGCCGTCGCGAACCGGCCCGCCAGCTCCGCCATGTCCGCGGTGCCGTCCCGCCCCACGTAGTCCACGCACAGGTCGAGCATGTGCGCGCCCTCACGGATCTGGTCCCGCGCCATCTCGACGCAGTCGTCCCAGCGGCCGTCGAGCATCGCCTCACGGAACTTCTTCGAACCGTTGGCGTTGGTCCGCTCCCCGATCGCCAGATACGCGGTGTCCTGCCGGAACGGCACATGGCTGTACAGGGAGGACGCGCCCGGCTCCGGCGTCGGCCGCCGGTCCGGGACGGCCGCGCCCCGCACCCGCTCCACGATCTCCCGCAGGTGCTCCGGGGTCGTACCGCAGCAGCCGCCGACCAGGGCGGGACCGTACTCGCGGACGAAGTCCTCCTGCGCGTCGGCCAGTTCGGCCGGCGACAGCGGGTAGTAGGCGCCGTCCGAGGTGAGGACCGGCAGGCCCGCGTTCGGCATGACCGAGATCGGGATCCGGGCGTGCCGGGACAGGTGCCGCAGGTGCTCGGCCATCTCCGCCGGACCCGTGGCGCAGTTCAGTCCGATCATGTCGATGCCCAGCGGCTCCAGGGCGGTCAGCGCCGCCCCGATCTCCGAGCCGAGCAGCATGGTGCCCGTCGTCTCCACCGTGACCTGCACGATCACCGGCAGGTCCACACCCACCCAGTCCAGGGCCCGGCGGGCGCCGATGACGGCCGCCTTCGTCTGGAGCAGGTCCTGCGAGGTCTCGATGAGCAGGGCGTCCGCGCCGCCCCGGATCAGACCCTCCGCGTTCTGCTGGAAGGCCTCCCGCAGCGGCTCGTACGTGACGTGGCCGAGCGTCGGCAGCTTCGTACCGGGGCCCATGGAGCCCAGCACCCAGCGGGGGCGCCCGTCGACCGCCGTGTGCGCGTCCGCCGTCGTACGGGCGATCCGGGCGCCGGCCTCGGACAGCTCGTACACCTGGTTCTCGATGCCGTACTCGGCGAGCGCGGCCAGGTTCGCCCCGAAGGTGTTCGTCTCGACGCAGTCCACACCCACCGAGAAGTAGGCGTCGTGGACGGAGGCGACGATGTCGGGGCGCGTGAGGTTGAGGATCTCGTTGCAGCCCTCCAGCTGCCGGAAGTCCTCCATCGTCGGGTCGGCGGCCTGGAGCATCGTGCCCATCGCCCCGTCGGCCACCACGACCCGCGTCGCGAACTCCTCCCGCAGGGAACGCCGGGCGGTACTCACGTCAGCCCCCTCAGATGTGTGACGAGCGTGGCCGTGCAGCCCACCCCGTACGTCGTCCTGATCCGGTCCAGGAGGGAGTCCCGGTGCAGCCGGTACTCCTGCGTCCCCACGTAGTCCAGGACCGTCGCGGCCACCGCGCAGCCCAGCTGCGCCGCGCACCGCTCCGGCACGCCCCACAGCCAGCCGGCGAGGAAACCCGCCCGGAACGCGTCCCCGACACCGGTCGGGTCGACGACCCCGGCGACCTCCACCGCCGGCACCGCCAGCGGCTCACGGTCCTCGCCCCGGACACGGACGCCCGCCTCGCCGTGGGTGGTCACCCAGGTGCCCACCCGGCGCAGCACGTCCGCCTCCGCCCAGCCGGACTTCTCCAGGAGCAGCGCCGTCTCGTACTCGTTGGTGAACAGGAACCGCGCCCCGTCCACCAGCTCCCGCACCTGCTCGCCGTCGAGCCGCGCCAACTGCTGCGAGGGATCGGCGGCGAAGGGAATCCCCAGGTCACGGCAGGTGCGGGTATGCCGCAGCATGGCCTCGGGGTCGTCCGGGGAGACCAGGACCAGTTCCAGCCGGCCGGTGCGCGCGACGACCTCGCGGAGGTCGATCTCGCGCGCCTCGGACATCGCCCCCGCGTAGAAGGTGGCGATCTGGTTCTGGGCCCGGTCGGTCGTACAGACGAACCGGGCGGTGTGGAGCGACTCGCTGACGCGCACCGAGTCGGTGTCCACACCGTGGTCCTTCAGCCAGACCCGGTACGGCTCGAAGTCGGCGCCGACCGCGCCCACCAGGGCGGGACGCAGGCCGAGGACGCCGAGTCCGAAGGAGATGTTCGCTGCCACTCCGCCGCGCCTGACCTCCAGGTTGTCGGCGAGGAACGACAGGGAGACCCGGTCCAGCCGGTCGGCGAGCAGCTGCTCGCTGAACCAGCCGGGGAAGGTCATCAGATGGTCGGTCGCGATGGATCCCGTGACAGCGATACGCATTCCCTCAGATCCCTTCTCCCTGATGAGCCGCCTTCTTGAGGGCCTCGACGCGGTCCGTGCGCTCCCACGTGAACTCCGGCAGTTCGCGGCCGAAGTGGCCGTACGCCGCCGTCTTCGCGTAGATGGGCCGCTTGAGGTCCAGGTCGCGGATGATCGCCGCCGGGCGGAGGTCGAAGACCTCGCCGACGGCCTCCTGGATCCGCTCGTCCGGCAGGGTGCCGGTGCCGAAGGTCTCCACGAAGAGACCGACCGGCTCGGCCTTGCCGATCGCGTACGCCACCTGCACCTCGCAGCGGCGGGCGAGACCGGCCGCGACGACGTTCTTGGCGACCCAGCGCATGGCGTACGCCGCCGAGCGGTCGACCTTCGACGGGTCCTTGCCGGAGAACGCGCCGCCGCCGTGGCGGGCCATCCCGCCGTAGGTGTCGATGATGATCTTCCGGCCGGTGAGCCCGGCGTCGCCCATCGGGCCGCCGACCTCGAAACGCCCGGTCGGGTTGACCAGCAGCCGGTAGCCGTCGGACTCCAGGCTGACGCCCTCCTCCACCAGCTCCTTGAGGACGTGCTCGACGACGTACTCGCGCACGTCCGGGGTGAGCAGGCCCTCGACGGAGATGTCGGCGGCGTGCTGCGAGGACACCACCACCGTGTCGAGGCGGACCGGGCGGTCCCCGTCGTACTCGATGGTGACCTGGGTCTTCCCGTCGGGCCGCAGATACGGCACGGTTCCGTTCTTGCGGACCTCGGTCAGCCGGCGCGAGAGCCGGTGGGCGAGCGCGATCGGCAGCGGCATCAGCTCGGCCGTGTCGTCGCAGGCGTAGCCGAACATCAGGCCCTGGTCGCCGGCGCCCTGCGCGGCCAGCTCGTCGCCCGCGCCCTCGACCCGGGACTCGTACGCCGTGTCCACACCCTGCGCGATGTCCGGGGACTGCGCGCCGATGGACACCGAGACGCCGCAGGAGGCGCCGTCGAAGCCCTTCGCGGAGGAGTCGTAGCCGATGTCGAGGACGGCCTCGCGCACCAGCTTCGCTATCGGCGCGTACGCCGAGGTGGTGACCTCGCCCGCGATGTGCACGAGACCCGTGGTGATCAGGGTCTCCACCGCCACCCGCGAGGACGGGTCCTCGGCGAGCAGGGCGTCCAGGATGGTGTCGCTGATCCGGTCGGCGATCTTGTCGGGGTGGCCCTCGGTCACCGACTCCGAGGTGAAGAGGCGCCGGCTCATGCCTGGACCTCCACCGGGGCCTTGAAGAAGTGCTGCCCGATGGCACCGAGGGTGCGGATGGACTCGACCTCCAGGGTCTCCATCTGGATCGCGGTGCCGCTCTCCTGCTCCAGCAGGAAGACGAACTCGACGAAGGACAGCGAGTCGATGAGCCGGTTCTCGATCAGGTCGAGGTCGGACGCGATGTCGTCGCGCTCGGGGTGACGCTCGAGGATCCAGTTCTTCACCGTCTGCAGGCCGTCGGCCATGGTTGCTCTCCTTTAGCTGCTGCTAGCTACTGCTGCTGGATTCGTAAGGGGTGGGGGCGGGGTACGGGGCGGGGGCGATGATCGGAGCGGCCACCGCGACCGCGTAGTCCACGTCGTGGCTGATGGACACGGTGATCTCGGTGATGCCGGACTCGGCGGCCATCTCGGCCGCCGCCCGGTGCAGCTCCACGAGCGGCCAGCCGCCCTCGGAACGCCGCACCACGATGTCCGGCCAGGGCAGGAACCTGCCCCTGACCCGTAAGGTCTTGAAGGCCGCTTCCTTGGCCGCGATCCGTCCGCACAGGCTCAGTACGTCGAGCCCGGAGGAGGTGCGGCAGTCGGCGAGCTCGCCGGGGGTGAGCATCCGCTCGAAGAACCGCTCCCCGTACTGGGCGAGGAGCCTGCGGACACGGTTGACGGACACGATGTCCATGCCGAGGTTCGCCCACCCCAGGCCGCCCGCCGGCGGGGCGGCGGGACGGGCCGGCACGTCAGATCACCGGCCCGGCCGCGCCACTCGCATCGGCCCGCATGCGGGCGTTCGCGTCGAGCACCGCCCCGGTGGCGGCCTCCCAGCTGCCGTGGCGCCTGGTCAGCGCGGACAGCCAGCGTTCGAGACCGAAGGCGACACAGCTGGTGAAGGCCGGTCCGCCGGTCGACTCCAGGGTGATGTCGCAGCGGTCGCCGAAGAAGTTCCGGTGCGTGTTGACCGAGGCGATGGCCAGGTCCTCGTACAGGAACTCGTACTTCACCGGCGTCAGCCGCTGGAGGAGTGCCTTCGAGCCGCCCTTGTCGAAGAACGGGTCGCAGGCGGCCTCCTTGCGGAGCGGCAGGTCGAGGGCGGCGGCGAACCGCTGGATCCTGCCGGTGAACTCCGCGAGGTGCGTCTCGGCGTGCTCGCGCGCGCCGATGGCGACGATCTCCCGCATGCGGAAGCCGAGCTGGCGCCGCATGCCCTCGTAGTGGGTCTCCTTGCGGAAGCACCAGGAGCAGATCGTGACGAGGGTGTCGTCGGCGACCCGGCTGCCCCGGTGGTCGAGGTAGACGGCGTAGCAGGACGCCGAGGGCAGTCCCAGCGAGGCCGGTTCCAGGGCCTCGCTCGGGAAGCTGCCCGTCTCGGCGGAGAAGGGCGCGGTCGCCCGCCGCTCCAGGTCGAGCGGGGTGGCGACGACGGCCTGGTGCGGGAAGTTGTCGTAGTAGTCGAGCTTCGCCAGCTCGGCGGCCGGCAGGAGCGGGGGCATGGTCATCGGGCGGGCGCCCGCGGTCACTCCCCAGCTCTCGAAGGTGTCGTCGAGGAGCCGCAGCAGGCGGGTCCCCTCCGGGCCGAGCGAGGGGAGGCCCCTGGTCTCCCCGACGGTCTCGGGGGTCGTCAAGGTCATGGTCGGTGCACCTCTCGGGTGAGGGCTCTCGGGTCGGGGAGTCGCTCAGACGACGGGCAGGCTGTCGTCGGAGAAGATCCCGGTCTTCAGGAAGAAGGCGAGCGGCTTGCGGATCGCCTTGCGCTCGTGGGGGCGGCGGCTCGGGTCGGCGACCAGCGCGTTGCGCAGGGCCAGCGGGTCGGGGATGCCGGCGTCCCGGTACACGTGGGGGTTGTAGAGGGAGTTGACGCTGTAGACGACGTACCGCTTGAGGTACGCCTCCACCTCGCGGACCCGCTCGGCGCTGACGGCCTGGCACATCCGGCCGTACAGCAGGGAGACCAGCTCGCGCCCGAAGGCGATGTGCCGGGACTCGTCCTGGTGGTGGATGCGGTTGACCTCGCGGATGGTGTGGCAGAGCGAGGTGTCCTTCGCCATCCGGGAGTTGTAGTGGTCGACCAGCTCCTCGAAGAAGAGGATGCGGGTGAAGACCAGGAAGTTCTCGACCTCCGGCTCCCAGGCCGCGTCGGCGCGCATCGCGGTGGAACCGTAGATCTTGTGGCCGTAGCGGCGGCAGAACTCGGAGAAGAACCACATGTGTTCGTTCTCCTCACCGATGAAGTGGTGGAAGAAGTCCGAGGGCACCTCGAAGCCGGGCATGTGGATGCGGCCGACGACCTCGATGAGGAGTTCGCGGATGCCGTGCACATTGAGGCTGTAGAAGTTGACGGACTCCCACTTCGACAGGCGCTGAAGCGTTTCCTCACCGAGGGCGTCGTAGTGCTCGGTGCCGTAGACGGTGAGCAGCTCCGGCGTCATCCAGAAACGGTTCTCCTCCAGCGTCTCGGGCCACTGGAAGGTCTGGTACGGGTTGTAGTAGTCCTCGACCGAGCGCTCGCTGAGGCGCTCCAGGACCTCCATGAACCGGTCGGTGACCGGCAGCGGGGCGGCGACGCCCATGATCTCGCTCCATTCTCTTCTTCAGGCTCGGTTCACTCGCCCTCGGGGCGGGCGGGGACTACGGCCGGACTTCGTAGACCGCGTTGACCGGGGTCTCGGTCGCGCGGCGCCAGCGGGTGAAGCCGGCCTCCTCCGCGATGGCCCGGAAGGCCTTCTCGCCGGAGTGGTTGCCGAGCGCGTGCGGGCCGCGCTGGGCGACCGCGACGGGCAGGCACATCACGGCGGACAGGGCCATGAACATGCGGGCGGCGGGCGTCTGCGCGTCGATGTCCTGCGGGGAGACGTTCGACTCGACGAGCATCCAGGTGCCGTCCGCGTCCAGGGACTTGTGGACGTGCTGGGCGGCGGCGACCGGGTCGCCCATGTCGTGCAGGGCGTTGAAGAAGCACACCAGGTCGTAGCCGGAGCCCGGATAGTCGTCGGCGGACGCCACCTCGAAGACGACCCGGTCGGACAGACCGGCCTCCTCGGCGAGCTCCCGGGCGATCGAGATGGCCTCCTCCGAGTAGTCGAAGCCGTGGACGGTGGCGTTCGGGAAGGCCTTCGCGATGAGCAGCGTGGTGTGGCCGACGCCGCAGCCGACGTCGACGACGGTGCCGCCGGCGGCCAGCTTGTCGGTGACCTGGTGCAGCGCGGGCAGCCAGTCCGGGACCAGCTTGTGCTCGTACGTCGGCTGGAAGAAGGAGCCCATGCCGGTGTCGAGGGCCGCGTCGTGCTCGGCCCAGCCGACGCCGTCACCCGTGCGGTACGCGTCGACGAGCAGGTCCTCGGTGGCGTACAGCGCCTTGAGGGCGGTGAAGAACCCGGCGGCGTACGTGACGGCCTTCGGGTCCGCGAGGACCTCGACGTGGCCGGCGGGCAGGGTGTACGTGAGGGAGCTGGGGTGCCGCTCGACGTACCCGGCGGAGAGCTGGGCGTGCAGCCACTCCTCGATGTAGCGCTCGTTCGTGCCGGTGGTCCGCGCGAGCGCGGCGGCGGTGAGCGGGCCCTTCTCGGCCAGCGCCTTGTAGAGGCCGAGGCGCTCGCCGAGGGCGACGGTCAGGCCGCGGACGGCCGCACCGGCGTCGTTGATGACCCTCTGGTGGAAGTCGTGGGCGCTCATGCCGCCTTCTCCTCCTCGTACGTCGGCAGGTCACAGGTGAACAGGAAGGACCGGGGCACGCGCGGGACGGAGCGGGCCGGGACCGGGTAGGGCCAGCGGTCGAAGTCGGCGCCCGGCTCACCGGGCTGCCTGACCTCCCGTACGGCCCAGCCGCAGTCGGCGAGCAGCGCCTCGGGCTCCTCGGTGCCGAAGAGCCACGGGTTGCCGTCCTCGTCCAGGGCCTTCATGAAGCCGCGGGCGAGCGGGTTCTCCAGGGCGGCCCTGGAGATGACGTCGCCGAGCAGCACGGAGCCGGGAGCGGCGTGCGCGGAGAGCGTCGACATCAGGGTCCGTACGGCCTGCTCGGGCAGGAAGAACAGCAGGCCCTCGACCACCCACAGGACGGGCTCCTCGCTCTTCCAGCCCGCCTCCTTGAGGGGGCCGGTCCAGTCCTGGGTGAGGTCGACCGGGATCGGGATCCGGGTGCGGCCCGCAGGCTGCGGCTCGTCCTTGAGCATCTCGGCCTTGGCCTCCAGGAGGGCCGGGCGGTCGAGCTCGTAGACGGTGACACCGTCGGGCCAGGGCAGCCGGAAGAAGCGGGTGTCCATGCCGGCGGCGAGGAAGACGACCTGACGGATGCCCCGCTCCTCGACGGCCCGCACGATGGCGCGGTCGAGGTAGGTGGTGCGGATGGCGAGGAACGGCACGGTGCCGCCCCCGGCGTAGCGCTCGAGCAGTTCGAAGCCGATCGTGTCGGCGACGGTGCGCGCGTAGGGATCGGCGAACAGCCGGTCCTCGCGCTCGGTCTCCAGGGCGCGCGCGGCGGCGGTCCACTGGGCGGTGCGGGATACGGCCTCCACAGGAGGTCCCCCTTCACTCGTGAACGGTCTGGTGTGGGTGGGGTGGTGCGGGAGGTACGGACGGCCGTGTTCAGGGGCCCGACGAAGGACGGATCGTCAGGCGCTCATGACCGGGACACAGGTCTTGGCCGGTCGCGCGCACGCGACGGGGTCCTCGGCCGCGGGCATCGACGACAGATGGTCGGCCTCGGAGCCGGCGGGGCGCCGGCGGAAGATGCTGTGCAGGATCATGCTGAACACGGCCGTCCCGTCGGCGGCCACCAGGGTGCACCGCGGTTTGACGGTGCCGGTGGCGGGGTTGAACGGCGACGGGGTGACGCCGAGGATCTCGACGCGCGCGGTGAGGACGTCGCCCGGACGCACGGGCCGCAGGTAGCGGACCTCGTCGATGCCGGGCGAGCCCATACAGGCGCTGTAGGCGAGCAGTCCGTCGACGTAGCGGCGCATGAACATCGCCTGGGTGTGGAACCCGCTCGCGATCAGGCCGCGGAACTGCGACCGCTCCGCGCGTTCGGGCTCCGTGTGGAAGGGCTGCGGGTCGAAGCGCCTGCCGAACTCCAGCACCTCCTCCGCCGTGACGGTGACGGCGCCCAGCTCATGGACGTCGCCGGGCCGGAAGTCCTCGAAGTAGCGCATCTCGCGCCCCCCTTGACCTAGGAGTGGTCTTTCCCTGGCACACCCCAATCTACGAATCGACCATTTATTTTGTCAACCCAAAAGACGGGCCGGAGGCCCGTCCTGAAGGGCTTGCCGTACGTCCGACCAGAGGTCTTCGACGCCCTCGATGCCCACGGACATCCGGACGAGCCCGGGAGCGACCCCGGCGGCCTCCAGGGCGGCCTCGTCCAGCTCCCGGTGGGAGGTGGACGCGGGGTGCGTCACGAGGGTCTCCACGCCCCCGAGGGAGAGCGCGAGCTTGGCCACCCGTACGCGCTCGACGAAGGCCCGGCCCGCCTCCCGGCCGCCCGCCGGCTCGAAGGAGAGCAGCCCGCCGCCGCCGGAGAGCACCTTCCCCGCGCGCTCGTACGAGGGGTGGCCGGCGAGCCGGGGGTAGTGGACGGCGGTGACGCCGGGGTGGGCGTCGAGCCGCTCGGCGAGCGCGGCGGCGTTGGCGCAGTGCTCGCGCATCCGCAGCGGCAGCGTGGGTATCCCGCGCAGGGTCAGCCAGGCCGCGAACGGGTCGGCGCAGGCGCCGAGTTCGACCGTCCGGGGCCAGACGCGACGGCGCAGTGCCTCGTCCGCGAAGACGGCGGCGCCGCCCAGCACGTCGGAGTGCCCGGAGAGGTACTTGGTGGTCGAGTGGACCACGATGTCGGCGCCGTGCTCCAGGGGGCGGCACAGCACGGGCGAGGCCAGCGAGTTGTCGACCACGCTCGTCACCCCGAGCGCGCGGGCGGCGGCCAGCAGTCCCGGCAGGTCGGGGACCTGGCCGGTGGGGTTGGCGATGGTCTCCAGGACGAGCAGCCGGGTGGCGGGATGCACGGCGGCGGCCTCCAGCTCGCCGCGGTCGTCACCGGATATCCGGACGACCTCGATCCCGTACCGCTCGGACAGGTCCGCGAGGACGGCGTGCGTGCCGCCGTACAGGCACCGCTGGGCCACCACCCGGTCGCCGGGCCGCAGGAGGGCGAGCAGGACCCCGCTGATCGCGCCCATGCCGGAGGCGAAGGCGATGGCGCCCTCGCCGCCCTCAAGGCCCGTGAGGGTCTGTTCGAGGGCCCGTACGGTCGGGTTCCCGCGACGGCTGTAGACGTACCGCCCGTCGGGGTCCGCCATCGCCCCGGCCAGCTCGGCGGCGGAGTCGAAGGCGAAGGCGGAGGACTGCACGAGAGGCACGGAGAGCGGCCAACTGCCGCTCTGGAAGGGCTCGTTGACGACGTGCACGGCACGGGTGTTCAGTTCCACGACTGTCCTTTCGAAGACCCTGACGGGGATACGGAAAAGGGGCCGCCCGACGTCCGGGGAAGGACATCGGGCGGCCCCTTCGGGGCAGTTCAGGCAGTGACCTTCTCGCCCTGCGGCGCGGGGGCGGCGGCCTCGGCCGCGAGTGCCTTGTCGCTCTTCATGACGAGGAGGGTGATCACACCGCCGAGGGCGGCGATGATCGCGGCGCCGATGAAGGCGGACGAGAAGCCGTCCGTCAGCTTCGGCAGGTTGCCGAGCTGGTCGGCGCCCTGGGACATCGCGACGGCGGTCAGCGCGGCCAGACCGAGCGCGGAGCCCACGTTGTAGGTGGTGTTGACGATGCCGGAGGCGAGACCGGCCTGCTCCTGCGGAGCACCGGACATGGCGGCGATCATCGCGGGGATGTACGCGAGGGACATGCCGAGCGCGGCGACCAGCGAGGCCGGCAGGACGTCGACGAGGAAGGAACCGGTCGGCGGGACGGCCGCCAGCCAGACCAGACCGGCCGCGAGGACCAGCAGACCGCCGCCGATGAGCGGCTTGGCCCCGAACTTCATCATGAGCCGGGCGGTGATGGCCGTCATGAAGATCATGAGGAGCACGGTCATCGGGAGCAGCGCGGCACCGGACTCGAAGGCGCCGAAGCCCAGCACCTGCTGGAGGTACAGATTGAGGAAGTACCACATCGGGATCCAGGCGGCACCGAGCAGCGTCATCGCCAGGTTGGCCGAGCCGAGGCGCGGCACCCGCCAGACGCTGAGCGGCATGAGCGGCTCGCTGATGCTCTTCTGGATCACCAGGAACAGGCCCAGGAGGACGGCGGCGCCGATCAGCTGGAGAATCGTGCCGGTGGAGCCCCAGCCGACCTCGGGGGCGCGGACCACGGCGAACACGGCGAGCGCGAGACCGGCGGTGACGGCGGCGGCTCCGAGGACGTCGACCGAGCCGCGGCGGGACTCGACGTTCGGGAGCAGCTTGGTCGCGGCGAGGGTGGCGAGGCCGATCGGGATGTAGATGATGAAGACCCACTGCCAGCTCATCCACTCGGTGAAGACACCGCCGAGGAAGACGCCCGCGGTACCGCCGGCGGGAGCGGCGGCGCCGTACAGCGCCATCGCCTTGCCGAGCTCCTTCGGGTCGTGCATGAAGAGCATCATGAGCAGGGTCATCGCCGAGGGCGCGATCAGCGCACCGCCGACGCCCTGGACGGCGCGGCCGACGATCTCGACCCAGGCGGTCTGCGCGGCGGCGGCCACGACGGAACCGGCGATCATGACCGCCCAGCCCGAGACGAAGATCTTGCGGGCGCCGACGAGGTCGGAGAGGCGTCCGCCGAGGAGCAGCAGACCGCCGAAGACGATCACATAGGCGTTGAAGATCCACTGGAGCTCGCTCTGCGAGAAGCCCAGGTCCTTCTGCATCTCGGGGAGCGCGACCCCGATGATCGACGTATCCATGATGACCATGAACTGTGCGGCGGCGAGCACGACAAGTGCCCACCAGCGCCGGGGATTGACGGTTGACATTGCCCTGACCCTTCGCTCGCTACGACCCCCGACCGAGGTCGGGGCATACCCCTAGGGGGTACCTGTGCGGAGCACCGTAGCATACCCATGGGGGGTATGTAAGAGTGAGGTGAGGACGCGTGGGAAGCACTGCCTCCGCACCCCCGGCCGGGCACAATGCCCCCATGACCGCAGACCAGGACCCCGCGCTCCTCCGGCGCTGGAACACCACCCTGCTCGCCGCCCGCGCCGGCCGCGAGGGCCCCGACCCCGCCCCCTACGGCCGCAACCTGCTCACCCGCTGGGCCGAGCCGCAGCGCCGCTATCACACGGTCGACCACCTCAGGGCGGTCCTCGACCGCGTCGACGAACTGACCGACCAGGGCGGCGAGGGCGGCGAGTTGGAGCTCGTACGGCTCGCCGCCTGGTTCCACGACGCCGTCTACCGCCCTGACCGCTCGGAGAACGAGGAACGCTCGGCGGCCCTCGCCGAGAAGGCCCTCACCGAGGCCGGACTCACCCCGCACGAGGTCACCGAGGTGGCCCGGCTCGTCCGCCTCACGACCGGCCACGACCCGGCCGGCGGCGACCTCAACGGCGAGACCCTCTGCGATGCCGACCTCGCGGTCCTGGCCTCGGACCGCGATACCTACAGGGGGTATACGGCGGCGGTGCGCGAGGAGTACGCCTTCGTCCCCGAAGCCGCCTTCCGCGAAGGCCGCGCGACGATCCTCCGCCACCTCCTCGGACTCCCCCGCCTCTTCCGCACGCCCTATGGAGCGGCGGCCTGGGAGGAGCGGGCACGGGAGAACATGGAGCGGGAACTCGCGGAACTGACGGACATGTCCGGAAAGGCCTGAACGGATCGAGTCGACCCCGAAACGTAATGAGAAAGACTCTCTGCCGCCGGTAAGATCATTTCACTTTGTCTGCACCCGCGAGAGATTCCAGGAAAAAGACCATGAGACTGCGTACGGCCCTCCCGATCGCCGCCGTATTGCCCGCCCTGCTCGCCCTGTCCGCGTGCAGCGGCGAATCATCGGATTCGGCCGACAAGAATCCGAAGGCGAGCGCGCAGAACACGCGGAGCGCCGAGGAGAAGGAGGCCGCGGAGGCGAAGAAGCTCGGCGCACTCGACACCAAACAGCTCGAAAAGGTCGCCCTCACCGGAAAGACCGCCGGATTCGACGCCAAGAAGATAGCCAAGGCTGAGGTCGAGGCCGGCCGCGGCATGGAGGCCGACAAGAAGGCCTGCCAGCCCCTCGCCAGCCTCATCGGCGGCTTCACGCACATCCCGGCCGTCAGCGAGGCGCACCGCTCGCTCCAGCCCCTCGAAGCGACCAGCGCCACCGTCGGCTCCATGTGGCTCGCCTCCCACTCCGAGGAGAACGCCGCCCGGGTCATGAAGGACCTGCGCGCCGCCGTCACCGCCTGCCCCAAGGGCTTCAAGACCCTCGGCCTGACCTACGGAAAGGTCGAGAGCCTCCCGGCGCCGAAGCTCGGTGACGAGGCCGTCGGCTACCGGATCACGGGCGACATCGGCAAGCAGAAGGTGCCGATGACGTACACGGTGGTGCGCGAGGGCGGGGTCATCGCCGCGTTCTACGGCGTGAACATGCTGGACCCCGAGCAGGCGGCGATCCCGGAGGCGGTCGTGAAGGCCCAGCTCGACCGGCTCTGAGCCGACAGGCGAAAGACCGTACACGGAAAGAAGGGGGCCTCCCCGGTGCGCAGTGCACCGGGGAGGCCCCTTACTCATTCGCTCGGACGGTCAGCCGACATTCCCCGATTCCGCCGGGAACTCCGGCGGCCAGGGCCCGTCGTACAACGACTCCCGCTCACCCATCAGCTCGTACTCCGCCTCCCGCCAGTTCGGAATGGAGGCGACGACGAAGCTGTCGCCGTCCCGCTCCAGCATCCAGGTGTAGGCGGCGTCCTCCGCCGGAATGCCGTGCCGTTCGCTGAGCACGCCGAACTCGGCAGCGGACGCCCGCCGAATGTGGAGTCCGTTCCGGTAGAAGGGCTTGAGGAACATCAGTTCCACATGCCCGAAGGAGACCTCGACCTTCGTCGTGGTCCCGTCCACCAGCGTGGCCTCACTGGCCAGGAAGAGCTGTCGGTGCGAGGGGAGAAACGCGGTGACTCTGAAGAGCCGTCCCTCCCGGATGAAATCCGTCATGACCGCCATCCTCCTCTCACTATTCGACCGGTGTTCCGTTGGCATAGGTCAGCTTCGTCGGGTACACCCGCTCGAACACCCGCTTGCCGTTCGCGTCGAGCACCGGCTTGCCGGCGTCGTCGAGCTTGGCCATGTACCACTTGATGGACGCCCACTTGCGGTACTCCATCCGGAGGGCCGCACGGAGCTTGGTCATCTCCCATGCGGTTCCGTAGCCGGTCTTCCGGATGAGCTCCCAGTCGCTGTTCGGGATCGTTTCCCCTCGCTGCAGAAGCAGGGTCAGCGCCTCGTCGGCGTTCTTGGCACCGGCGACACCGTCCAGGGTCACGGAGAGCTCCACGTTGGGGTTGGCCACCGCTCGCTCCACGCCCACGGTCCAGATGGGGCGCTCCCCCATCCCCATGGCTGCCGGGAGGTTGGTCCCGAACGCCTTGTTGTTGAATGTCTGCGCGCCGACGGACTTGGCCAGATCGTCCGAGTACGGGTTCACCCCGAGGGTGATGTGATCGCCGTCCTTCACCAGATCGCTGAGGATCTTGGTGCATTCCTTGACGACGTCGTCGTCGACCGCCGCGACGGAGAACGCCGCGAGCTTGAAGGTCCCGGTGTTCGCCGTGTCGCACGCGTCGCCGAGCTTCCGGAGGAGACGGCTGATGATGCCCTGGACGGCGGCCTCGGTCAGGCCGATGGTGCGGAGCGCCCGATAGGCGTCCATGAACCCGACGCCCATCCTGAGGGAGGCGTCCATCGCCATCACCGCGGCCTTGCCCGCCCTGAAGAGCGGGCCCGCGACGAACCAGCTGGCCGCCCAGGCGCAGTCGCCCCAGCTGCCGCCCGACAGACCCGGGGTGAGCAGCTTGGCGCAGCCGATGAAGTCGCCGAGCAGGATGTCGACCGGGTCGATGCCCGAGTTGAACTCGGTCATCGTCAGCGTGATGGTGAGGGTCTTCGTCTCGGCCTCGGTCACCTCGGGGCCGAGGTAGACGGTCTCAGCGGCGGGGCAGCTGCCCGAGGCCGTGTACGACTCCCCCGAGACCATGCACATGTACACGTCGACGTGCGACTTGTACGTGACGTCGGACGTGATCTTGCAGTCCCCGATGTGGATGATCGGGTTGCAGTTGTCCTTCTTGACGTTCTTCGGCTCACCGATGTACTCGATGTGGTCGAGGACCGCCCATGTGTCGCTGAGGCCGGTGGTGACACCCTGCGAGTTCTGCTCGCTGCTGCCGCTCTTCTCGGTGCGGTCGGCGGCGTCCTGGGCCTCCTCCGCCGCGTCCCTGGCGCCGGCGGCGGCCGTCTCGGCGGCCGTCGCGTCCGTCTCCGCCTGGGTGGCGGTATCGCGGGCGCTGGCCGCGTCCTCCTCGGCCTTGGTGGCCACGGTGCGAGCGTTGGCGGCGTCCTTCTCCGCCTCGGTCGCCGCCGCGTCCGCCGCGTTGGCGTCGGTCTGCGCGTCGCTCGCCGCCGACGACGCCGCCACGGCGTCGTTCCCGGCCGACATGGCGTAGCCGTCGGCACGGCCGGCGGCTGCCTGGGCATCCTTGGCGTCCTTCGCGGCCTGGGCCGCCGACTCCTGGGCCCGCAGGTACGCCTTGGCGGCGCGGGACGCGTCCGCCGCGGCGGACGCGGCGGCCTGCAGCGCGAGCTTCATGTCCGCGGCGGCCTGTTCGGCCAGGGCCTTCGCCTCGGCGGAGAACGCCAGGGCCTGGTTCGCCGTGGCTGCTGCCGCCGCCGCCTGCTGCTGAGCGATCGTCAGTGACTGCTGGCCGGTGAGCACCGCGAACGCGGCGGAGCTGTCGACCTCCTGGTACGGGCCGCCGAGCGAGATCGCCTCGTTCGCCGGCTTGGTCACCGCCGCGGCGGAGTCACGGGCCGCGAGGGAGGACCGTACGGCCGCGAGCGCCTTGCCCGCGGTGGTCGCCGCCCAGGCGGCGGTCTGCGTCGCCTCGGAACGGGCGGCTGCCGCCTCCGTCTTGGCGACCTTGGCCGCCGCGGTCGCCTTCTCCGACTGCTCCTTGGCACCCTTCGCGTCGGCCGCCGCCGCCTGCGAGGCGTCGATCGCCTCGGCCGCCGCCGCGTGGGCCGCTGCGGCCGAACCGGCCGCGATCCAGTACGACGCCCAGGCGCTGTCGGCCGCCGCCTTGGCGCGGGACGCGGAGCCCTGCGCCTTGGTGGCCGCCTCACGGGCGTTGGTGGCGGCGGCCGTGGCCGCGTTCGCCGACGCGCGCGCGTTGGTGGCCGCCGTGGTCGCCTCGTTCGCGGCGGAACGGGCGGTGGTCGCCGCGGCACGGGACGCCACCGCCGCGTCCGTACCCTCGTCGGCCGCGGCGTCGGCCTCCAGGGCCGCCGCCTTCGCGTTCAGCGAGTCCCGCCGCTGCTCGGCCTCCAGGGCCTTGTCGCGGGCGGCGACCGCGTCGCGCTCCGACTGCTCGGCGACGGCCCGCTTGGAGGCGGCCGTGGATCCCGCCGCCTCGGCCGAGGTACGGGCCTCGCTCGCGATCCGGCCCTGCGCGACGGCGTCGGCCTCATGGCCCGCCGCCTTGTCCCGCTCGCGCTCCGCGGTGGCCCGGTAGGCCGCCGCGTTGGCGCGCTCCAGCTCGGCGACAGCACGCGACGCATGCGCGTCGGCCGCCGCCTTCTTCGCCTCCTGCTCCTCCGCGAGGGCCGTCTCCTTGGCCTTCTTCGCGGTGGCGGCGTTCGCCGCCGCCGAGGCCGCGTAGGCGTCGGCGCTGTCCGCGGCGGCCTTCGCCTGCGCGGCGGCCTCCTGAGCGGCGATACGGCGGAACTCGGTGTTCACCGCGTGCGTCTCGGTCTGCGCCAGGGCGAGCAGCGCCTCCGACGTCGACACGGTCGCGTTCGCCGCGTTCAGCGCCGTCTCGGTCGCCTTGGAAGCGGCCGTCGCGGCCGCACCCGAAGCACGGGCGACCTGCACCGACTGCTGGGCGTACATCAGACCCCGGCCGCGCGGCACCTGGGCCGCGTCCGCGATCGTCCAGGCCTGCTGCTGGGCCGACACCGCGCGCTGCGCGGCGGCGTTGGCAGCGGTGGCCTGCTCCTTGGCGGCCGTGACCAGCGCCTGGACCTTGCCCCGAGCCTTCGCCAGGTCCGTCTTCGCCTTGTCGAAGAGGGCCTGCTTGGGCTTGAGGATGTGGTCCGGGTCCTGCTCCAGCTGATCGTGCCAGTACTTCTGCCAGCGCAGGATCTGGTCGGCGAACCAGGCCTGGCCGATGGCCTCGACCATGTTGTCGGTGGCCTTGCGGGTGGCCGCGGCGGCGTCCGCCTCGGCCTGCGTGATCAGCGTGCGCGGGGCGGCCTGGCCGGCGTACTCCGCCTCCCACTCGGCCGAGGCCTGGGAGACGGCCTCGCTCAGGGCGTTGCGCGGGTCGGTCGGGTCCGCGTGGTTGCACGTGGCCCACTGCTGCTTGAGGTCCTCGACCTCGACACGGAACTCGGGCGAGCCCTCGGTCAGCTTCTGCCGGGCGAAACCGCCGTTGCGCAGGTACGTGGCGATGTCGGCGGACGTGGTGCCACCGGAGAACCGCGTCTGGTTGACGCTGGAGTCCCGCAGCATGACGTCGGCGGCGAAGTCGTGCCAGCTGTCGAGGCCGCGGTTCTGCTCGGTGATCTGGCGGGCCTTGGCGACGGCCTCGGGGCTCGCGTTGGTGTGCGCGTCCCAGCCGATGCGGTCGGCCATCTTCGCCTGCGTGGAGTACGTGTAGGCGCTGATGTCGGCGCCGAACTCCGGTGCGTGCAGCGTGATCCCGTCGTCGAACGAGCTCATCGCGTACGGGCGGTTGGCGTCCTCCAGGAGGGCCTTGCGTGCCGCGAACGTGTCGAGGTACGCGTAACCGGCCTCCCGGTCCTGGTCACTGGCCTGCCCCAGGGGCATGAAGCCGATCCAGCCGATGTCCCCGATGACGGCCTTCAGGTCGTCGTTCGTGCCGGACAGGCCCTGGATCGCGATGGCCTTGGTCTTGGCGCCGCCCGCGTGC
Source organism: Streptomyces sp. P9-A4 (assembly GCF_036634195.1). Lineage (NCBI taxonomy): Bacteria > Bacillati > Actinomycetota > Actinomycetes > Kitasatosporales > Streptomycetaceae > Streptomyces > Streptomyces sp. P9-A4. The sequence continues at coordinate 4,192,223 of NZ_JAZIFY010000001.1, read as the reverse complement.
AGGGCGACTCCGGCGAGGCACCGGTTGAGGCGCGGGGTGCTGCGGACGTCACGGATGACGGCCGTCAGCTCGCTCAGCCGCCGCAGGGCGTTGTCGGCGTCGACGAAGATCTTCCGCAGGCCCGTGGAGACCTGCTCGATCGCCTGCGCGAGCGCGGGTATACGACCCACGATCACGGCCGACGAGGGGATGTCGACGAGCTCCCACAGGCAGTCCTCGACATCGGAACCGGCCAGGCAGTCCTTGACCTTCGCGGCGTCGAGCTGCTCGAAGAGGATCTGCCCGCCGTTCGCGGTCGCCCACTCGACGATGTCCACCGAGACGGCCGCGAGGCCCTTGCGGTAGTCGTCGACGCAGGTCTGGCCGCAGGCGTCGAGGAGGATCTGCTCCTCGCGCTGCCCGAGCACCGGCCAGTTGGAGGCGCCGCCCTTGATGGGAGTGACGCCCTGGGCCAGCGCGTCCTTGTGCGCGGCCTCGTTGCGGTCGCGCTGCTGCTGCTCGGCGAGCCTGGCGGCCTCCTCGGCAGCCGTGCTGTTCCCGGCCGCGTCGGACGCCTTCGTCTCGGCGTCCTTGGCCTCCTGCTCCGCCTGGGACGCCTTGTCCTGCGCGCCCTGGGCCGCCTCGGCGGCCCGTCCGGCCTTCTCGTTCGCCTCGGCGGCGTGCCGCTCGGCGTCGGTGGCCTCACGGTCGGCCTCGGTGGCGGCGTTGCTCGCCTCGTCCGCGGTGAGGCGGGCGGAGACGGCGTCGTTGCCGGCCTGGGTGGCGTGTCCCGAGGCGGCGTCGGAGGCAGCCTTCGCGCCCTTCTGGGCGCCGGAGGCCTCGGCCGCCGACGCCTGGGCGCGGGTCACGGCCTCGACGGCGCGGACCGAGTCGGCGGCGGCGCGTGCCGCCGCCTCGGCGGCGAGCTTCGCGTCACCGGTGGCCTGCGCGGCGGTCTGCTGCGCGGACGCGGCGGCCTCCGCGGCCTCCGTCGCCTTGGCCTCGGCCGCGGCGGCCTGCTGCTCGGCGACCGTCTTCGACGACTGGCCGACGAGCACGGCGAACGCGGCGGAGCTGTCCTTCTCCTGGTACGGCGTGCCGATGGCGATGGCGTCGCCGGCGGCGGCCACCGCTTCCTTGGCGCTGTCACGGGCGGCGAGCGCGGCCTGACCGGCGGCGTACGCACGGCCGAGAACGGTCGCGGCCGACTTCAGTGCCTCGGCGGCGCTCGTACCGGCGGCGAGCGACTCCTGCTCGGCCTTCTTGGCGAGCGCCGTGGCGTTCTCCGAGGCCGTGGCGGCGTTGTCCGCGCGGGTCGCCGCGTCCTGGGACGCGTCGAGCGCGACGGCGGCGGCGGCGTGCGCGGTGGAGGCCGCGCCGACCGACGTGTAGTACGCCGACCAGGCGTTGCCCGCGGAGGCCTGGGCCCGCTCGGCGGCGCCCTCCGCGGTGGTGGCGGCGGTCCGCGCGGTGACGGCGGCGGCCGTGGCCTGGTCCGCCGCGGTCTGCGCGGCGGTGGCGGCCGTGACGGCCTGGGTCGCGGCCGTACGGGCCGCCGTGGCGGCGGCCCGGGTCTCGGCGGCGGCGGCCGTGCCCTCGGCGGCGGTCGCCGCCGCTTCGAGGGCGGCGGCACGGGCGGCGGTGGCCTGCTTCGACCGGAGCGCGGCGACGGCCTGCTCCCGGGCGGTCTGGGCGGCCTGCGCCTTGGTGTTCGCCAGGGTGCGCTTCGCGGTGGCGTCGGTGGTCGCCGTACCGGCGGCCGTGTCGGCGCTCTGCGCCGCGGTCTTCTGCGTACCGGCCCGCTGCTCGGCCTCCACCGCCTTGGTGCGCTCGGTGGCGGCCTTGGCGCGGGAGGCGACGGCGGTGGCCTGCTCCGTCTGCGCCTTGGCACGCTCGGCGGCGGCGGTCGCGGCGGCCGTCTTGGCCTTGTCGCGCTTCTGCTCGGCCGTCGTACGGGCGGCCTTCGCGGTGTTCGCGCTCTCGGTGGCGGCCGTGGCGTTGGCCTCGGCGCTGTCGGCGGCGGCCTTCGCCTGCGCGGCGGCCTCCTCGGCGGCGACGCGGCGGAACTCCGTGCTGATGGCGTGCGACTCGGTCTGCGCCTTCGCGAGCAGCGCGTCGCTGGTCGCGATCGTCGCGTTCGCGGCGGAGAGCGCCGTCTCGGTGGCCTTCGCGGCGGCGGCGGCCGCCGCGGCGGAGGCCCGGACGACCTGCACCGACTGCTGGGCGTACATCAGGCCCCGGCCGCGCGGCACGTGCGCGGTGTCGGCGACGGCCCACGCCTCCTGCTGCGCGGTGGCCGCCTGCGCCGAGGCGGTGGCGGCCTTCGCCGCCCACGCCTTGGCCGAGGTGACCGCGGCGGAGGCGTTGGCGCGGACCTGTGCGAGGTCGGCCGTGGCCTTGTCGTAGAACGCCTGGTCGGGCTTCTCGAAGATGGTGTCCGGGTCGTTCGCGAGGGTGTCCTGCCAGTGCTTGCGCCAGGTCAGGATCTGGTCGGCGAGCCACGCCTGCCCGATGGCCTCGACCATGTCGTCGGCGGCCTCGCGGGTCGCCTTCGCGGCGTCGGCCTCCGCCTTGATGATCGTGGCGCGCTGGGCGGCCTGCCCGGCGTACTCCTGCTCCCACTCGACCATCGCGGTCATGACCGGCTCGTTGAGGACACGGCGCGGGTCGAACGGGTTCTGGTAGTCGCAGCCGGCCCAGGCCTGCTTGAGGTCCTCGACCTCGACGCGGTACTCCGGGGAGTCCTTGGCGAGGGGTGCGACGACGTAGCCGCCGTGCTTCAGGTAGGACGCGATGTCGCTGGAGGTCGTACCCCCGCTGTACTGGGTGTTCTTGACCGCGCTGTCCCGCAGCATGTCGTTCGCCGCGAAGTCGTGCCAGTCGTCCTTGCCCGCGTTCTCCTCCATGAGGGCACGGGCGCGGGTGACGGCCTCGTCGCTGGCGTTGCTGTGGCCGTCCCAGCCGAGACGCCAGGCGAGCTGGGTCTGCGTGACGAGGGTGAAGTGGGAGACGTCCTCGCCGAAGGCGGGGGCGTGCCACTCCATGCCCTCGTTGTTCCAGGCGGACTCGCGGTAGGGCTCGTTGGCGGTGTCGAGGCCGTCGGTGCGGGCCCGCACCATGGTGGCGTAGGCGCTGCCGTCCTGCTTGTCGGCGTCGGCGGCGAGGCCGAGGGGGCCGAAGCCGATCCAGCCGATGTCGCCGATGGCGTCGCGGAGCTGGGTCTCGGTGCCGGTGAGGCCCTCGATGGCCTTGGCCTTCATCTGCCCGGCGCCGAAGTGGAGCGCCACTCCGGCGAGGCAGCGGTCGAGCCGTCGTGCCGCGCCGATGCTGTTGCGGCTGAGGCCGGAGTCCTCCTCCGGCACCGTGTCGGCCGTGGCCGGGGGTGCCTGGACGAGGCCGGTGAGTACGGCCGCGGCGGTGACGAGGGCCACCGTGCTGGTGGCTCTGGTCACGGTGGACCGTAGGCGACGCCGGCGTCTGCCGGCGTCTCTGAGCAATGACATGGTCTGCCTTGATCTCTCGATCGACCGACAGCTTCAGCCATGGGCATGACAGCAGAATCCCCGGACACGGCAGGTGCCGGCGCCCACGTCCCCCACGAACCGACACTGCCGCTTGCCCTGCGACGATGTCACGCGTGATTGCTCGCGTGAAGATCAAATAAATGCCGCCAACCGTCTACGGGACGCCGAGTGCGGACAAAGCAACCGCTCGGGTGATCATCTTGTTACCGGTCGCACGGAACCTCCGCGCAGCCGGCCGTCCCAAATGTCGAGATCCCCGCCGGCCCGGGAATGACAGGCACAAACCCCTGGTTGACGCATGTCATGCCGTCAACCTCCGCCGAGCCCACCGACCCCATCGACAAGACCCCCGGGGCCACCGGGACCGCCGACGCCCACGGAGCCGCGCATCCGCCCGCGACCGTGCCCGGCGGCGACCGTCGCATGCCCCTCGCCGTCTACATCCTCGGCCTGTCCGTCTTCGCCCTCGGCACGAGCGAATTCATGCTCTCCGGCCTCCTGCCGCCCATCGCGGAGGACATGAACGTCTCCATCCCCAGCGCCGGACTGCTCATATCCGCCTTCGCGATCGGCATGGTCGTCGGCGCCCCGCTCCTCGCGGTGGCGACCCTCCGCCTCCCCCGCAAGACGACCCTCATCGCCCTGATCACCGTCTTCGGACTCGGACAGGTGGCCGGCGCCCTCGCCCCCGACTACTCCATCCTCTTCGCCTCCCGGATCGTCAGCGCCCTCGCCTGCGCCGGCTTCTGGGCGGTCGGCGCGGCCGTCGCCATCGCGATGGTCCCGGTCGGCTCACGCGCCCGCGCCATGGCCGTCATGATCGGCGGCCTCTCCATCGCCAACGTCCTCGGCGTCCCCGCCGGCGCCTTCCTCGGCGAACACCTCGGCTGGCGCTCCGCATTCTGGGCGGTCGGCCTCGCCTCCGTGATCGCGCTCGTCGGCGTGATCACCCGCATCCCGCACATCCCCCTGCCCGAGACCAAGCCCCGCCTCAAGCGCGAGCTCGCCATCTACCGCGACCGCCAGGTGCTCCTCTCCATCGTCGTCACCGCTCTCGCGGCGGGCGGTGTCTTCTGCGCCTTCTCCTACCTCGCCCCGCTCCTCACCGACGTCTCCGGACTCGACGACAGCTGGGTCTCCGGCGTCCTCGCCCTCTTCGGCATCGGCGCCGTCGTCGGCACGACCATCGGCGGCCGCGTCGCCGACGCCCACCTCTTCGGCGTCCTGCTCAGCGGCATCGCCGCCTCCACCGTCTTCCTGGTCGCCCTGGCCCTCTTCGCGTCCAGCCCGGCCGCGACGATCGTCCTGACCTTCCTCCTCGGCGTCTCCGCCTTCTACACGGCCCCCGCCCTCAACGCCCGCATGTTCAACGTCGCGGGCGCCGCCCCCACCCTCGCGGGCGCCACCACCACCGCCGCCTTCAACCTCGGCAACACCGGCGGCCCCTGGCTCGGCGGCACCGTCATCGACGCGGACCTCGGCTACGCCTCGACGGCCTGGGCCGGCGCGGCGATGACGGCCGTGGGCCTGGTGACGGCGGCCGTGGCACTCAAGCTCCACACGTCCACGTCCCGCGTGGTGACGGCCGGAACCCCCCGGCGGGAGAAGGCCGTCTCGCCCTGCTGAACCCCTCGCGGACGCGCGCGGCCGACCCCGCGCGCGTCCCCGGAAAATCGCCGCGGGGCCGGCCGTCACCGCTCTAGGGCTGTCGTCGAACTCCCGCCTGCCCTTCGGGTGACGACAGGCCCTAGGGTGGCGCGGTGACAACCCAGATGATCATTCTCAACGGTGGCTCCAGTGCCGGGAAGTCCGGCATCGTGCGGTGTCTCCAGGCCGTACTCCCCCAGCCCTGGCTGGCGTTCGGGATCGACTCCCTCATCGACGCCATGCCCGCCACGATGCGGAGCTCCGACGACGGCATCGGGTTCGCCGCCGACGGCGGCGTCAGCGTCGGGGGCGACTTCCGCGCCCTGGAGGGCGCCTGGGCCCAGGGCCTCGTCACCATGGCCCGCGCCGGCGCCCGCGTCGTCATCGACGACGTGTTCCTCGGCGGCGCCGGGTCCCAGGAACGCTGGCGGGGCTTCCTCGGCGACCTGGACGTGCTCTGGGTCGGCGTCCGGTGCGAAGCCACCGTCGCCGCGGCCCGCGAGACCGCCCGGGGCGACCGCGTCGCCGGGATGGCCGCGAAGCAGGCGGACCTCGTCCACCGGGGCGTGGTCTACGACATCGAGGTCGACACCACCCGCACCGAATCGCTCGACTGCGCCCGCGCCATCGCGGCGCGCGTCGCCTGATCCGCACGCCCCGACCTGCGCGCCTCGATCCCGTACGGGTCACACCGACGCCCGTACGGGCGCGTACCGCCTCGGCCGACCGAGGCGGGAGCGGACGAGCACGGCCCCCGTGGTGTGAGCCGGTACCGCCGAGACCAGCGGAGCGTCAGGCGGCGTGGACGTCCGAGGCGGAGACGGTCGCGCCCGGGAGCGCGTCCGGCACGAAGTCCGCGCCGAAGGACGGCGCCGGGTACATGAGGTGGGCGAGGCGGGACTGCTCCTGGCGCATGTGCATGAACGATTCCAGGATGTACCCGACCAGGAGCACGAGCACCGCGATGATCATGACGGAGGCGGCCAGGATGGCGGTGGGGAAGCGCGGAACCGTGCCGCTCTCCAGGAACTCGGCGATCACCGGGACGCCCATGGCGAGCGAGACGAGCGCCAGCAGGCCCGCGATGGTGGAGTGGAACAGGGAGGGTCGCTGGCGGCGGGCGAGGCCCAGGATCAGCTTCAGGATGCGCCAGCCGTCCCGGTAGGTGCGGAGCTTACTGACGCTGCCGGCCGGCCGGTCCTTGAAGTCGACCTCCAGCTCCGCGGTGGGCAGGCGCAGGCTGAGGGCGTGCACCGTCATCTCGGTCTCGGTCTCGAACTCCCGCGAGAGGGCGGGGAACGACTTGATGAAGCGGCGGGAGAACACCCGGTAGCCGCTCAGCATGTCGCTGACGTCGTTGCCGAACAGCGACCGCACGGCGCCGGTGAGCATCTTGTTGCCGACCGCGTGACCGGCCCGGTAGGCCGTGTCGGTTATCTCGCGACGGGCGCCGACGATGTGGTCGTAGGGGCCTTCGAAGAGCAGGTCGACCATCTCGCGGGCGCGCGTGGCGTCGTAGGTGTCGTCGCCGTCGATGATCAGCAGCGCGTCGGCCTCGACATCGGCGAAGGCCCGTCGGATCACATTGCCCTTGCCCTTGCGCGGCTCCTGCCGCACGATCGCTCCGGCCTTGAGGGCCTCGGCGATGGTGTTGTCCGTGGAGGCGTTGTCGTACACGTAGATGACAGCCTCGGGAAGTGCTGCGCGCAGGTCACGGACGACCTTGCCGATCGCGGCCTCCTCGTTGTAACAGGGGACGACGCAAGCGATCACGGGGCTCATGTGAGGGTTCCTCTTGGTTACAACGAACGATGTGAAGTGTTCGAGAAATTCGTGGGGATGCTACCCCGCGTTTGTAGATTTCGGTCGCACAAGTTTACGTTTCCGCCATGATGCGGTTGATGGCCTGGAGCCGACGCGCGCCCTCGTGGGCGCGGAACATGGGGCGGGAGGTCGCGGCCTTCGGCGTCGTCGGAGCACTCGCGTTCGTCGTGGAGACCGCGAGCTTCAATCTTCTGACCTTCGGTTACCCGTCTTCCGACGGCGGGACCCTCGGGAGCATGCCGGTCGTCGCATCGGTCGTCGCCACCCTGCTCGCCATGGTCGTGAGCTGGGTCGGCAACCGCTACTGGACCTACCGGGACCGCCGTGGTGCCGTCGACCGGCGTGAGCTCACGCTGTTCGTGGGCGTCAACCTGGTGGGCATGGCGGTCACCGCCTTCCCCCTGTACATCTCCCACGAACTCCTGGGTCTCGGGTCGCCCCTCAGCGACAACGCGGCCCGGCTCGCCGGCTGGGCGGCGGCGACACTGCTGCGCTTCATCGCCTACCGCAGCCTCGTGTTCACCCGCCCCTGAGAGGACCCGACCCACATGCCCGGCACCATCGACCGGTGGACCGCGACGCTACGCGACGCCCGACGGCGCGGCTCACTCTGGCCGTGGGCCCTGGCAGCCATCGCCGCGGTCTGCGCCTACGCCGTGTCCGTCGTGTTCCACCCCGGATACTTCAGCGCGGACAGCCTCGTACAGATGAAGCAGGCGCTGGGCGAGATGCCTATGGAGGACTGGCACCCTCCGGTGATGGCCCTCCTGTGGAAGATCCTCATCGACTCCACGGGCGCCGTCTCGGCCATGGCCGCTCTGCAGACCGTCGCGCTGTGGGTACCGCTGTGGCTCCTCGCCACGCTGGTGTGGAAGAAGACCGGCAGTCGCGGACTCTCCCTCGCGATGCTCGCCGTCGGCCTGGCCCCGCACATCGTGACCTTCACGGGGGTGGTGTGGAAGGACGTGCACCTGGCGTACGCCCTGCTCGCGGCCTGCGTGGTCGCGCTCATCGCGCGTGAGGTGCCGTCCGGCCGGACCAAGACCCGCTGGGTTCTCCTCGCCGTGGGCGTGCTGTTCCTCGCGTACGCCATCCTGGTCCGCAAGAACGCCTTCCCCGCCGTCATCCCGGTCTTCGTCCTGCTGGTCCTCGCGCTCTGGCCCGCCCCGGGCCGCCGCCGCTGGCTCGTCGCCACCGGTGTGCTCGTCGCGGTCACCGCCGGCGCCAATGCCGCCGTGACCGCCGCCGCGGATCCGCTGCCCACCCGCCAGTACGCGCAGATCCCGCTGGACGACCTCGTCCACGTACTCACCCCGGCCCAAGTGCGTGCCGCCGCCGACCGGGCCGGCGCCGATCCGGCCCTGCGCGACGCCCTGGCCGCCGCCGCCACCACGTGCCAGACCAAGAAGATCCCCTCGGACTCCTACTTCCACTGCTACCAGCGCGACACCGCACCCGACCCGCTGTCTCCGCGGAACGTCGACGTCATCCTGGAGATGTGGACCCAGCAGATGCCCAAGCACTGGCAGGGCTACGCCGAGTATCGCCTCCAGCTCTTCGGCAAGCTGCTCTTCCAGAGCAACTACCCCTTCCAGAACGGCACGCGGGCCCTGCCGTCGCAGCAGCCCGACGCCATCGTGGACACCCCCTCCAACGAGTTCCTGAAGTCCACCCTGCGGTACTACGTGCTCGGCTTCGTCCGTGACGTTCCGTTCCTCTTCCAGGGCTGGTTCTGGCTGGCCGTCTCCCTGGTCCTCGCGCTGCGTCGCCGGTGGATCGGCCCCTACACCCGAGAGCTCCGGCTGCTCGGCGCCAGCTCGACCCTGTACATCCTGGCCTACCTGCCCACCTCGCCCGAGTCCAACTACCGCTACGTGTACTGGCCCGCCCTCGCCGGGACCGTCGCCGTGCTGCTGATCGTCTCCGCCCACGTGGTGAGGCGCCGGGAGAAGGCCGCCGCGAAGGCCGTGGCCGACGCGGGGGAGGCCCCCGCCGCCAGGCCCACCGAATCGCCGGCCGGACAGCCTGCCTGAAACGCCCGAACGAAGCACCCGAAGGGGCGGCCCGGATCACTCCGTGCCGCCCCTTCGGCGTTGCCAGGGCAGGCTCCTCGGCGCCCCGTCAGGGCTCCGGGCCCGCCCGTCAGCGCCCCGGCCGTCAGGGCGCCGGCCGCCCCTTCGGCCGTCGCAGCCCCGCCTCCGTGAGCCGCCGCAGCAGCTCCTTCGACCCGACCTCGACCGCGCCGCCCTCCACCGCGTCCCGGTACCGGTCGGAGGGGATGTCGTAGTGGTCCCGCTCGAAGGCGCGGGGCGGGGCGCCGATCGAGGCGGCGAAGGCGTGCAGCTCGTCGAAGGAGACATCGCTGACCAGGTGGGACCACATGCGCCCGTGCCCCGGCCAGGTCGGGGGGTCGATGTAGAGGGTCACGTCAGTCCGCCCACCGGGGCGACGACCACGCCCTGCTTGCCGCAGACCCAGTGCGGGTCCGGGCCGAGCTCGGGTTCCACGTCCAGGGCGTGCGGGTCGCCGGTGGAGCAGACCGGGCAGAGCGGCCAGCGTCCGTAGCGTTCGAGCAGGGCGTCCTGGACGTCCTGGGCGACGAGTCCGGCGACGTACGTGACGCCTTCGGGCCACTGCTCGACCCACCAGCGCCGGTGGGTCACGGCGTCCTCCACCATCGACACGACCTCGGCGGCGGCGACCTCGCGGGCCACCAGGTCGGCCAGTACCAGCGCGCGAGCGGCGTGGAGCGCCTGCTCCACGGGGTCGATGTCGTCCATGGACTCATTGTCACTCGCCACGGGAGAACCGTACGAACGCCGCCGGCCGGCCGTACGACCGCCGCGCTGCCGACCGTACGAAAAGGACCAAGGTCCCCTCCCAATCCGGGACCGACGGGGTCTTGTCGCCCACCCCTGCCGAAAGTATCTTTCAGACGTGACCAATGTTGTGAAGGAAAGTTTCACGAGCGACGCGCCGCCCGCACCCGCCGCCCTCGCGGCCAAGGTCCGGACCCTCGCGCCGTCCATGACCCGCTCGATGCAGCGGGTCGCCGAGGCCGTCGCCGGAGACCCGGCCGGCTGCGCCGCGCTCACGGTCACCGGCCTCGCCGAGCTCACCGGGACCAGCGAGGCGACCGTCGTCCGCACCGCCCGCCTCCTCGGCTACCCCGGCTACCGCGACCTCCGGCTCGCCCTCGCCGGGCTCGCCGCCCAGCAGCAGTCCGGCCGGGCGCCCGCCGTCACCGCCGACATCGCCGTCGACGACCCGATCGCCGACGTCGTCGCCAAGCTGGCCTACGACGAGCAGCAGACCCTCGCCGACACCGCCGCCGGACTCGACACCGTCCAGCTCGGCGCCGCCGTCGCCGCCCTCGCCACCGCCCGCCGCATCGACATCTACGGCGTCGGCGCCTCCGGCCTCGTCGCCCAGGACCTCGGCCAGAAACTCCTCCGCATCGGCCTGCTCGCCCACGCCCACAGCGACCCGCACCTCGCGGTCACCAACGCCGTGCAGCTGCGCTCCGGGGACGTGGCCATCGCCATCACCCACTCCGGCTCCACCGGCGACGTCATAGAACCGCTCCGGGTGGCCTTCGACCACGGTGCCACCACGGTCGCGATCACCGGCCGCCCGGACGGCCCGGTCACCCAGTACGCCGACCACGTCCTGACCACCTCCACCGCCCGCGAGAGCGAACTGCGCCCCGCGGCCATGTCGTCCCGCACCAGCCAACTCCTGGTCGTGGACTGCCTGTTCACCTGCGTCACCCAGCGTACGTACGAGACGGCGGCCCCTGCCCTCGCCGCCTCGTACGAAGCCCTCGCCCACCGCCACTCACCCCGCACCCGCTGACCGGCCCACGAAGCCACCCGCACCCGCTGACCGGCCCATCAGGCCGCCCGAACCCCCCGCACCCGCCGCACCACCCACGAAAGAGCCTCTCGTGTCCACCACGTACTCCGAACTGCGCGCCCAGCTGGCCACCCTCACCACCGAAGCGTTCCGTCCGGAACTGGCCGAGATCGACCAGCTCCCCACCGCCGAGATCGCCGCGCTCATGAACGACGAGGACGCCACCGTCCCCGCCGCCGTCGCCCGGCAGCTCCCCGCCATCGCCGCCGCGATCGACGCCACCGCCGAACGCATGGCCCGCGGCGGACGGCTCCTCTACATGGGCGCGGGCACCGCCGGCCGCCTCGGCGTCCTCGACGCCAGCGAATGCCCGCCCACCTTCAACACCGACCCCTCCCGGGTCGTCGGCCTGATCGCGGGCGGCCCGTCCGCCATGGTCAAGGCCGTCGAAGGCGCCGAGGACTCCAAGGAACTCGCCGCCGAGGACCTCACCGCCCTCGGCGTCACCGCGGACGACACCGTCGTCGGCATCTCCGCCTCGGGCCGCACCCCGTACGCCATCGGCGCCGTCGAGCACGCCCGCGCCCACGGCGCCCTCACCATCGGCCTGTCCTGCAACGCGGACAGCGCGCTCGCCGCCGCCGCCGAACACGGCATCGAGGTCGTCCCCGGCCCCGAGCTGCTCACCGGCTCCACCCGGCTCAAGGCGGGCACCGCCCAGAAGCTCGTCCTCAACATGATCTCGACGATCACCATGATCCGGCTCGGCAAGACCTACGGAAACCTCATGGTCGACGTCCGCGCCTCCAACGAGAAGCTCCAGGCCCGCTCGCGGCGGATCGTCGCACTGGCCACCGGAGCCCCGGACGAGCAGATCGAGGCCGCCCTCACCGCCGCCGACGGGGAGGTGAAGAACGCGATCCTCATGATCCTCGCCGACATCGACGCCCCGACGGCCGCCCAGCGGCTCACCGTCTCCCAGGGGCACCTGCGTGCGGCGCTGCACGCGAAGTCCAGCTGAGCCCCCTCCCCTCACAGCAAGGCACCACCGCACCATGAGCACAGACGACAAGAACCGCGCCATCGCCGCCGCGATCCTCCCCCTCGTCGGCGGCGCCGAGAACATCAGCTCCGTGGCCCACTGCATGACCCGCCTCCGGCTGGGACTGCGTGACCGCTCGCTCGTCCGGGACGAGGCCCTCAAGGCCCTGCCCTCGGTGATGGGTGTGGTGGAGGACGACACGTACCAGATCGTCCTCGGCCCCGGCACCGTCGCCCGCGTGACCCCGGAGATCGAGGCCCTGGTGGCGGCGGCGCCGAAGGCGGCCCACTCGGCCGACGACCTGGCGGCGCAGGGCGCCGCGATCAAGTCGGCGCAGAAGGCGAAGAACGCCACCCCGTTCAAGCTCTTCCTCCGCCGGATCGCGAACATCTTCGTCCCGCTGATCCCCGCCCTCATCGGCTGCGGCATCATCGCCGGCCTCAACGGCCTGCTGATCAACCTCGGCTGGCTGCCCGGCGTCACCCCCGCGCTCGCGGCGATCGCCAGCGGCTTCATGGCGCTCATCGCCGTCTTCGTCGGCTACAACACGGCCAAGGAGTTCGGCGGTACGGCGATCCTCGGCGGCGCGGTCGCGGCGATCATCGTCTTCCCCGGCGTCGCGAAGATCGACGCCTTCGGCCAGACGCTCTCCCCCGGCCAGGGCGGTGTGCTCGGCGCGCTCGGCGCGGCGGTCCTCGCGGTGTACGTGGAGAAGTGGTGCCGCCGCTGGGTGCCGGAGGCCCTGGACGTCCTGGTCACCCCGACCCTGACCGTGCTGATCTCGGGCCTGGCCACCATCTTCGGCCTGATGTTCCTGGCCGGTGAGATCTCCACCGCCATCGGCGAGTTCGCCAACTGGCTCCTCGAGCACGCGGGCGCCGGAGCCGGCTTCCTCCTCGGCGGCCTGTTCCTGCCGCTGGTGATGCTGGGCCTGCACCAGGCGCTCATCCCGATCCACACCACGCTGATCGAGCAGCAGGGGTACACGGTCCTGCTCCCCATCCTCGCGATGGCCGGCGCGGGCCAGGTCGGCGCGGCCATGGCCGTCTACCTCAAGCTCCCCCGCAACGGCTCCATCCGCCGCACCATCAAGTCCGCCCTCCCGGCCGGCTTCCTGGGCGTCGGCGAGCCCCTGATCTACGGTGTCTCGCTCCCGCTCGGCCGCCCGTTCATCACGGCCTGCGTCGGCGGCGCGTTCGGCGGCGGCTTCATCGGACTCTTCAGCATGCTGGGCGACTCGGTCGGCTCGACGGCGATCGGCCCGTCGGGCTGGGCGCTCTTCCCGCTCCTCGACGGCAACAAGGGCCTGGGCGCGACGATCGCGATCTACGCGGGCGGGCTGCTGATCGGCTACCTGGCGGGCTTCGTGGCGACGTACTTCTGGGGCTTCAGCAAGGAACTCCTGGAGGAGTTCAACGTGGAGACGGAGACGGAGACGGCGGAGGTGACGGTGGCGACGGGCGGCACCCCGCCGAAGACCCCCGAGCCGGAACCGGCAAAGGTCTGACGACCAAGGTGCCAAGCAGGGGAGGGAGGGCCCGGCCGGAGAAATCCGACCGGGCCCTCCCTTGTGCGTCCTACGCCCTACCGGCAGAGAACGTCGGCCTCGGGCCGCACGCCCTCCGTGAGGAACCGGGTCACGGCCGTGTCCCCGCACGCGTTGCCGTTCCCGAGGTAGACCCCGTGCCCGCCGTGGTCGACGGAGACGAGCCGGGCCCGCTGGCCGAGGGCGGCGCGCATGGCGAGGCCCTTGGAGTACGGGGTGGAGGGGTCGCGCAGGTTCTGGATCATGAGGATGTTGGACGGCCCGTGGTCGGTGATGCGGACGGGCTTCTCGGTGGCGCCGCCCTTCCAGTACGCGCAGGGGGTGACGTTCACGGGCAGGCCGGCGGTCAGCGGGTGGGCGGCGCGGTCGGCGGTGACGGCCCGCTGGTAGGAGCGGACGGGGGACCGGGGCCAGTCGACGTCGTTGCAGATGACGCCGACGGTGATGGCGGCGGCGTCGTCGGGCATCGGGCCGGCGAGCTCGCGGGGCAGTACGGGCACGCCGGCGGGGTCGAGGGCGTCGGTCACGAGCTGGGCGAAGGAGGGGAAGAAGGCGTCGGAGTAGAGGGCCTGCTGAAGGGCCTGGAGGAGCATGGTGCCGGTCAGGGGCGCGCCGGGGGTGTTCGAAGGGTGCGGCTCCCGGTCGAGCCGGGCGGCGAGATCGATCACCAACGGCCGTACGTCCTCGGCGCGTTCGGCGAGCCGCAGCCCCTGGTCGGCCCGGTCGGGGTGGGCGGCCCAGGCGGCGAAGTCCGGGAAGCGGTCCTCGGCGCCCTGCGCCATGCCCACGAGCCAGCCGCGGGCGACGCGCTTGGGGTCGGGGTCGTTGCTGCTGTCGAGGACCCAGCGGTCGGTGCGGTCCGGGTACTTCTCGGCGTAGGCGGCGGCGACGTAGGTCCCGTACGACACGCCCCAGGCGGACAGCTTGCGCTCGCCGAGGGCCTGGCGGAGGCGTTCGAGGTCGCGCACCTGGTTGGCGGTGGTCAGCCCGCGCAGCATGGCGCCGCCGTTGCGGGCACAGGCTTCGGCGATCCGCTTGGACCGGGCGACGTTCTCGTCGATGCCGCCACCGGCGCCGGGCCAGGACCGCAGGGTGACCATCCACCGGTCGCCCTCGTCGAGCCCGCACCGCGCCTTCGCGGAGCCGCCGATGCCGCGCGGGTCGAAGGCGACGAGGTCGTAGGCGCCGTCCAGCTGCCCGGCGAGGACGGCCCCCTTCTGGGCGAGCCGCTGCACACCGGAACTGCCGGGCCCGCCGGGAATGACCATGAGCGAGCCGCGCCGCGCCTCGGGCCGGGTGCTCCGGAGGCGGGAGACGGCGAGCTGGATCTGTTCGCCGTCGGGATCGGCGTAGTCGAGGGGTACGGAGAGCTTGGCGCACTCCTGCGCGGGAAGCGGCTTCACGGCGGGGTCGCAGACCCCCCAGTCGAGCCCGGCGGCGACGGCGGGGGCACCCCCACCGGATACGACCCCGGCGCCGGCGACGGCGACGACGGAGAGGGCGAGAATCAGGGCCTTGCGTCCACGGTTCGTTGTCATGCGCACAGCCTCTCGAACCCGGACCCCCCCGCCCCATCCGGCGAACAGGCGGATCGGGGGTGGGGGCAACCCCCGGGAGGGGGAGGGGTGTTCGGGAGGGGAGGTGAGGTCGTGCGGGTCAGAACCAGTGGAGGCAGTGCGGGGCGCGGTCGGAGCGGAAGAGGGCGTCGGCGAGGGCGGGGGCGGCCGGGTGGTGGGCTCGGATGTGCCCGGCGCGTACGAGGGTGGTCGGGGCGGTGCCGCCGAGGTAGACCGAGCCCAGATCCCGTATGTCCAGGGAGAGATCGGGCTCCCGGTCGGTCCGGACGCAGTCGGCCCTGCCGTCGCGGACGGTCAGCAGGTAGCGGCCCCGCTCGCCGAGGAAGGGATCGTCGACGTCGAGGACGAGCTCGCCGTCCGCGTACCAGCCGCGAGCGGTCAGGGCGCGCGGGACGTCGAGGAGCCGCACCCAGAGCCAGTCGGTGTCGCCGCCCACCTGGCCGGCCCGGAAGTCCGCGAGCTGCCAGCGCAGCGGGTGCTCGGGCGGGACGTGCCTGAACACGACCTCGGCGACCAGGTCGTGCCCGAGCAGGAACCGGGCCAGGGCGGTGAAGACGGCGTCGTCGGTGGTGATGATCTCGTCGACGGTGAGGGCGTCGGAATCGCCGCGCGAGTAGCTGGCGTACCCGTCGGGGACGCCGTCGGCGTCACGGTGGACGGCGACGTAACGCGGCGCCGAGGAGACCGGGGGCTCCCCGGCACCCAGGTCCCACCAGCGGCGCGGCCGGGACAGCGCGCCGGGCTGGGCGCGACGGTACCGGTCGTAGACCGCTTCCAGGATCTCGCCGCAGTCGGCACGACGGAGCACCTCGACGGGGCGGGCGTCGAGGTGGGGCGCGGACACGACGACGTGCGGTGCCCGGCCACAGTGCAGTGCGACCGGGAGACAAGGTCAACTGAATTACGCGGAGGGGCAGTAGCCCGCCGAGGGCCGAGGCGCACGGCGCGATCCGGCTCACCGCCGACGAGCCGCCTGCTCGACGGACTCCGTCCCGCCGGGGTTCGCGGTACGGCTGCGAGTGCCGGGCTCGCCGGGGCGGCTGCCTAGACTCGCTCCCCATGACGACCGCGAGCCCCACCACGAACCCCGTCGCCGCCGACCTCGCCCCCACCGGCGTCCTCCGGGCCTCCGTCAACCTCGGGAATCCCGTGCTCGCTCAGGGCACCCCCGAGACACCCTCCGGGATCACCGTCGATCTGGCGCGGGAGATCGGTGCGCGGCTCGGCGTACCCGTGGAGCTGCTGTGCTTCGACGCGGCGCGGAAGTCGTTCGAGGCGATGGCGGGCGGCCGGGCCGACCTCTGCTTCCTGGCCGTGGACCCGGCGCGGGAGACGGAGGTGGCGTTCACCGCCCCGTACGTCGTCATCGAGGGCGTGTACGCCGTTCCCCGCGACTCCGGCCTCGCCTCCGTCGCCGAGGTCGACGCCCCGGGCGTCCGGATCGGGGTCAAGCAGGGTTCCGCGTACGACCTGTTCCTGTCCCGGTCCCTCGCGCACGCGACGGTCGTCCGCGGGGAGGAGGGCGTCGACACCTTCCGGGACGAGGGTCTGGAGGTGGGCGCCGGCATTCGGCAGCCGATGACCTCGTACGCCGCCGCGCATCCCGAAGTCCGTCTGATCGAGGGCCGGTTCATGGAGATCCGGCAGGCGGTCGGGACGACGGTCGGCCGTTCCCCGGAGACCGTCGCCTTCCTCCGCGACACCGTCGAGGAGCTCAAGGCGAACGGCTTCGTCACGGACTCGCTCCGCCGCGCGGGCCAGGACACGGGCCTGCTCGCCCCACCGGCCTGACGGTCCCGGCGTCCACCCGGAAACCCGCCCCCGGCGCACCCCGTGAACCCCCTTTCCCGGGCCTGAGGACACCCCTACGAGGCCTCCCGTACGGGTTCCGCCCTCTGGCCCTCACCCCCCTCCCCCGATGCGTCCCGTGACCCGCGCAGCCCACCCCCACCCTCCCCCCACACCTGCCCTGACCTGGGCTTTTCCCCCTCCTCTCCCTACCCTTGAGGCGACTCGGAAGGGGGATCCCCATGGATCTGAACAACCGTGACATCCGCACGGTCGACGACGTCCTTCGCCTGCTCGACGGGCTCTTCGCGCCCGGCGCCGACCGGTGGACGGAGGGTGGGGCGGACTGGTGGGACGGCTTCTACGCCGACCGCGACAAGCCCGTCCCGTTCTTCGTCACGAAGCCGGACGAGAGCCTGGTGTCGTACGTCGGGCAGGGCACCCTGCCGACCCCCGCCACCACCGGCCGCCGAGCCCTCGATCTGGGGTGCGGGCCCGGACGGAACAGTCTCTACCTCGCCTCGCTCGGATACGTGGTGGACGCCGTCGACCTCTCCCCCACCGCGATCCGCTGGGCGGAGGAACGGGCCCGGGACGCCGGGGAGACCGGGATCCGGTTCGTCCGCGGCGACGCCTTCGCGCCCGGCACCGCCCTCGACGGCCCGTACGACCTGATCCATGACTCCGGCTGCTTCCACCACCTGCCGCCGCACCGCCGGATCAGCTACCTCGCGTTCCTGGACCGCGCCCTCGCGCCCGGCGGCCACTTCTCACTGACCGCGTTCGCGGCCGGGGAGGGCGGGATGGGCTCGGAGGCCCCGGACGCGGAGCTCTACCGCCGGGGAACGCTCGAAGGCGGACTCGCGTACACGGACACGTCCCTTCGCGCGCTCTTCGCCGACCTGACGGAGATCGAGGTCCGCCGCATGCGCGACGAACCCGCCGACTCCCCCGCGTTCGGTGAACCCTTCCTCTGGGCGGCCCTCTTCCACCGCCGGTAGCCACCTCTCAGAGGGCACCTCGCCCCCTCACATCGACCCCAGATACTCCGCCAGCCGGTCGTACTGCTCCCGTACCCCCGCTTCCATCCCCGCCTCCAGCGCCTGGTCGCGGATCTCGTTCGAGGGCCAGAAGGACGTGCTGGTCAGGGCTGTGCCCCCGTCGGGGGTCGCGTCGAAGGTGAGGGTGACGTGGACCGGGGCCGCGTCCGGCATCTGTTCGAAGGTCTCGGTGTAGTCGAGGCGTTCGGACGGGACGACGTCCTCGTACGTGCCGGAGAAGACGAACTCCTGGCCGTCAGGGGCGGTCTGGCCCCAGCGCCAGGCGCCGCCGACCCGCAGGTCGATGTCGACGACCGTCGTGGTCAGGGCGGACGCCCCGTACCACTCCCGTACGTGCTCCGGGCCCGTCCACGCCTCCCACACCCGGGCCGGCGGGGCGTCGAAGGTGCGGGTGACGACCAGCTCCCGGTCGGCAGGCGTCGTCAGGAGGGTGACCATGGCCCGTTCCCTTCATCGGTCCGGCCGCACACGCGTCCAGCCGCGCATGAATCCGGGCGCGCACGGATCCAGTCATTCCAGGATCACCCCGGCGCTCCCCGTAAACCAAGTGAACATGTTCAACAAGTCAGCGCTACAGTGCTGCCACGCGGCCTCCCCGATCAGGGCGACGCCGCCATCACGACCTGTGGGGGGTCCCCTTTGCCGCGCTCTACGCGCAGGCTTCCGCACGCCCTCGTGCGTGCCGCAGCCGTTTTCGCTCTCTCGGCGGGCGTCATCGCGCCCGCCGTCATCCACGCCCCTGCCGCTCACGCGGACTGGACGTCCGTCCAGGGCACCACCGAGGACGACGGCCGCTACACCGTCACCCTCCCGAGCGGCGCGCTCTGGGTGAAGGTCAGCGTGCTGGCCTCCACCGCCGCCGACGCCCCGGTCCTCGCCTCCACGGAGGAGGTGATCCCGAAGGGCAGCTGGGTGACGACCAGGGCGCCGATCACTCTCCCCGAGGGAACCGCCCTGGGGGACTACCCGGTCAGGGTCGACTACCGGCTCGCCGGCGAGACCACCAAGCAGTGGACCGGCACCTACGGCCACCGGACGCACATCGGCGTCGGGAAGCTGGCGTTCGACCGCTCCTCGACCGACTGGGACCACCGCGGGGCCGTGCTGACCGGCACCACCACCCTGTGGAACCCGGCCACCGGTGAGCGCACCGCCGCCCCCGAGGGCACCAAGGTGCTGGTCACCCTGCCCGTCGAGGGCACCCGCTCCTCGCGGACGATCAGCGCGGTCGCCGTCGCCGGCGCCGACGGCGGCTTCTCGCTGCCGGTCACGCCGAACGGAAGCATCCAGGGCGGTACGGCCAGGGTCGTCGAGACGGCGCCCGGCCTCGACCCGGACAACGCCGCCACCGTGCCGTACCTGGCCGCGGACGCGACCCTCAAGTACCGGATCAGCTCGGACGTGAGCAAGCACCGCGTCCTCGCCTCGACCGACGTCCGGGTCACCGGACGGGTGGAGCGGCTGACCCCGGCCGGCTGGAAGCCCTTCCCGGGCGTGCCCGTCATCGCCACCGGCGTCCAGCCCGGTTACGACGACACCGCGGTGAACGTGCTCGGCGGGATCAGCAGCGCGGCGGACGGCACCTTCTCGTTCCTCGCGCGCCCGTACTACTCGACCGCGGCCGTCTACACCTCGCTGCGGCCCTCGCCGTACATCGCGGGGACGGTCCGCCCGTACGACAAGAACGACATCGCGGTCCCGCAGCAGTTCTCGTTCACCCCGTACAAGATCACTCTCGACGCGTACGGCAAGGTCACCGCGACCGGCAGGATCGCCGTCGGCTCCTCGCCCTACTGCGACACGCCGCAGCCGGTCGTCCTCCAGTACTCCCGTGACGGCGGGCGCACCTGGGGCACCCTGCGCTCCGGCGCGACCGACTACTACTGCAACTACACCCTCTCCGCCTGGGGCTACACCGACGCCCGCTACCGGGTGGTCCACCCGGAGACGGACCAGTTCGTCGCCAAGGCCGCCGCGGTCATCCGCCTCGCCCGCAACGAGACCCGCTTCTCCGCCTTCTCCATCAGCCCCACCCGGCCCGTGGTGAACGGCAAGATGACGGTCTCCGGCACGGTGCAGCGCAAGCTCAACGGCGTCTGGAAGCCGTTCCCCGGCGCGAAGCTGACGCTGCTCTTCAAGCCCAAGGGCGACCCCAACTGGTACTGGGTCACCAAGAGCGTCACCACCAACACCAGCGGCAACTTCAGCTACCGCGCCACCGCCTACGCGGACGGCTCCTGGGCCATGGTCCTCCAGCCGCCGGCGGGCTACTTCTACAGCGAGACCACCGTGAGGTACATCGATGCGCGCTGACCTCCGGCTCTCCCTGACCGCGCTGCTCACCGCCGCCGTCCTCTCCGCCGCCACCCTGCCCGCCCTCGCCGACGAGGCACCGGCCGCCCCGACCCCGATCGGGATCGGCCCCGCCCTCACCGACGACGTCCAGCGCGGCACGTTCCGGGTCGCGGCCTGGACCGACGCCCCGCAGGCCAAGGTCACCGCGGTGTCGGCCCGGGTCCGGCAGGGCGACACCGTCCTCGCCGAGATCCCCGCCCTGGCCCCGGGGAACCCCTGGGACCCGATGACCGCCGGGCGGTTCCTGGTGCCGTCCGAGGCCGCGCTGCGCCTCACCGAGGACGGCGGGACCATCCCGGCCCTTGGCAGGTACGCGATCGACGTCACGGCCACCGACTCGCTCGGCAACACCTTCACCCGCACCGACGCCGGGACGCTGGACTTCCGGCTGCTGCCCCGGCTGGACTCCTTCGGCATCGGCATCCCCGCCTGGGACGACCGCAACGCCCGCCCGACGGGCACGCTCGTCGGCGTCCAGCCCGGCTCCGGGGACCTGGTGCCGCTGCCCGGCCGTACGGTCACCGTCACGCCGACGGTCCGGACACCGGGCTCCGCCGTCACGGCGGTCACCGGCGACAGCGGCGTGTTCACCGGCGGCCCGCTGCCGGTGGCCGACGAGTACGCCACCTTCGAGGCCTCGTACACCGAGGACAGCGCCGAGGTGCACGGCTCGGCGTACGAGTACCGCCGGGCGTACGACCTCAAGGGCCGGGAGGTGAAGGTCACCGCCGCCGCCGACAAGAAGCGGGCGCTCAGCGGCGAGGCCGTGACCGTCAGCGGCCGCGTCACCGACCCGGCCGCCGGGAACGCCCCGGTCGCGGACCAGGCGCTCATGGTGACCCTCGGGGTGTACACGGACAACGCCCCGTACGGCACGACCGTGCACACCGACGCGGACGGGCGCTTCTCCGCGCGTCTGATCGCCGCCTCGGGCCTCGCGGACTACGGGGACTACTGGTCGGTGCGGTCCGCCGATCCGTATCTGCGGTTCGACCAGGTCTCCGGTGTGGTCGCGATTCCGTGGGAGACCCGTATCGACCTGCTGACCGGCGGGCTGTCCGCCGACGGCCGGGTCACGGTGGGCGGCGTCTTCCGCCCCCGGTACGTGCCGGGTTCGCGCTCCTCCGTGCCCAGCCAGTACCTCCAGCTGGAGCAGTCCGCCGACGGGAAGACCGGCTGGCGGAAGATCGCCAGTGCGCAGGCGTACGCCGCGTACTGGTCGACGTTCGCGCTCGCCGCGAACAGCGGCGGCGGCTACTTCCGCGTCCGGCACCTGACCAGCGACGCCTACGCGGAGTCCAGCAGCCGTGTGTTCCGGCTGGTCCGGACCCCGGTCCGGGTCGTCGGCATGAACGCCGGGCCCGAACCGGTCCGCAAGGGCGCGAACGTCTACACGACGGGCACGCTCCAGCACTACACGAACGGCGTGTGGCGGGCGTTCGGGAACGCACCCGTGGCCCTGCAGTTCCAGGCGAAGGGTTCGACGACCTGGCGTCAGGTCGCCACCGGCCGCTCGGCCGCCAACGGCTGGGTCTCGCTGAAGGCGAAGGCCTCCGCCGACGGCAGCTGGCGCATCCGGTACTGGGGCGACTCCACGCACTTCCACTCGGCGGCCCCGTGGGCCGACTTCGTCGACGTGCGCTGAGCCGTTCCCGTAAGACCTGGCTCCGTACAACGCCCGAGGGCGGCACCCCCAGCTGGGGGTGCCGCCCTCGGTCCGTTCTTCTTCGCTTCGGCTCGCGCGTTCAGCGATGAACCACCGATCCCGGAGGATCAGAAGTCCATGTCACCGCCCGGCATGCCGCCGCCGGCCGGCGCGGACGCCTTCTCCGGCTTGTCGGCGATGACGGCCTCGGTGGTGAGGAACAGCGCGGCGATCGACGCGGCGTTCTGCAGCGCGGAGCGCGTGACCTTCGCCGGGTCGATGATGCCCTCGGCGATGAGGTCGACGTACTCGTTGGTCGCGGCGTTCAGGCCGTGGCCGACGGGCAGGTTGCGGACCTTCTCCGCCACGACGCCGCCCTCGAGGCCGGCGTTGATCGCGATCTGCTTCAGCGGGGCCTCAAGGGCCAGCTTCACGATGTTCGCGCCCGTGGCCTCGTCGCCCGCGAGGTCGGCCTCGAGCTTCTCGAAGACCGAGGAGGCCTGGAGCAGAGCCACGCCGCCACCGGCGACGATGCCCTCCTCGACGGCCGCCTTCGCGTTGCGAACGGCGTCCTCGATGCGGTGCTTGCGCTCCTTGAGCTCGACCTCGGTCGCGGCACCGGCCTTGATGACCGCAACACCGCCGGCGAGCTTCGCCAGGCGCTCCTGCAGCTTCTCGCGGTCGTAGTCCGAGTCGCTGTTCTCGATCTCGGCGCGGATCTGGTTCACGCGACCGGCGACCTGCTCGCTGTCACCGGCACCGTCGACGATGGTGGTCTCGTCCTTGGTGATGACGACCTTGCGGGCGCGGCCCAGCAGGTCGAGGCCCGCGTTCTCCAGCTTCAGGCCGACCTCCTCGGAGATGACCGTGCCGCCGGTGAGGATGGCGATGTCGTTCAGCATCGCCTTGCGGCGGTCGCCGAAGCCCGGGGCCTTGACCGCGACGGACTTGAAGGTGCCGCGGATCTTGTTGACGACCAGGGTCGACAGGGCCTCGCCCTCGACGTCCTCGGCGATGATCAGCAGCGGCTTGCCCGACTGCATGACCTTCTCCAGGAGCGGGAGGAGGTCCTTCACCGAGGAGATCTTGGAGTTGACGATGAGGAGGTACGGGTCGTCGAGCGACGACTCCATGCGCTCCATGTCGGTGGCGAAGTACGCCGAGATGTAGCCCTTGTCGAAGCGCATGCCCTCGGTGAGCTCAAGCTCCAGACCGAAGGTCTGGGACTCCTCGACGGTGATGACGCCTTCCTTGCCGACCTTGTCCATCGCCTCGGCGATGAGCTCGCCGATCTGGGTGTCGGCGGCGGAGATGGAGGCCGTCGAAGCGATCTGCTCCTTGGTCTCGACATCCTTCGCCTGCTCGAGCAGGGCGCCCGAGACGGCCTCGACGGCCTTCTCGATACCGCGCTTGAGGGCCATCGGGTTGGCACCCGCGGCAACGTTGCGGAGGCCCTCGCGGACGAGCGCCTGGGCGAGAACGGTGGCGGTGGTCGTACCGTCGCCGGCGACGTCGTCCGTCTTCTTGGCGACTTCCTTGACCAGCTCGGCGCCGATCTTCTCGTACGGGTCCTCGAGCTCGATCTCCTTGGCGATGGAGACACCATCGTTGGTGATCGTGGGGGCGCCCCACTTCTTCTCGAGGACGACGTTGCGGCCCTTCGGGCCGAGGGTGACCTTGACGGCGTCAGCGAGCTGGTTCATGCCGCGCTCGAGACCGCGCCGGGCCTCCTCGTCGAACGCGATGATCTTGGCCATGTGAAGTGGTCCTCCCGGACATGGGGTGGATAACGCTCCAGGACCGCGCCGACGCCCGCGACGGACGGCCTGCGTACCCGGTGGTTCCTTGCCCCACCTGGCCGCGGGCCTCATCTGCCCGATCCTCGTAAGCACTCTCACCTTCCGAGTGCTAACGCCAATGATTAGCACTCGGCATAGGAGAGTGCAAGCGACTCTCGACGATCGGGACGTGACGGGCGGGGCGTACGGGGGCGTGCGGGAAGGCGCTGCGGGGCCCGTATCCGCCGGTCGCGCGGCCCCTCGTGCGGGAATGCACGAGGGGTCCGCATCCCCTCAGGGATGCGGACCCCTCGACGGCGTTGCGTCGTTGGCCGATCGCGCCGCGCTCAGACGGCGAGCTTGACCATGTCCGCCTGCGGACCCTTCTGGCCCTGCGAGATCTCGAACTCGACCCGCTGGCCCTCTTCGAGACTGCGGTAGCCATCCATCTGGATCGCGCTGTAGTGGACGAAAACATCCGCACCACCGTCTACCGCGATGAAGCCGTAGCCCTTCTCCGCGTTGAACCATTTGACGGTGCCCTGAGCCATGCCTAACTCCCCTATTACTGGCCCTTGCGCGGGACCCGCACTTCGCGGACCCGGGTCAGACCCTGCGCCGGAACGCGTCGACCGCCGCTGAATGTATCTGCCCAACTGCCCTCTGCAACAGGTCATTCGAGCGAGAATTCTGGGCGCACCGGAAAGGGGAATTGGGGATAATCCCTGGAGTTACGGGGCAAGTCGGGCCCGGCAAAACGCGCAGAACGTACACAACGCGCAGGTACTTTGGCTGCTTCCTGACGCACAGGGACGCATTCTCATATGCATCCGGCATGAGCAGCGGAGGGGGCTTCCCCAACTCTACCGTGCTCAACCATGCAGAATTGCCCCTTCCGCTTATAGACGCGGAAGGGGCAATTCAAGAAAGACAGGACAAGCGATGATGCGGGAGTGACGACTCGACAGCCGCCGGCACTGCGCCCGACGGTCAGCCGCCGGCGACGGCCGGGATGATCGAGACGCCCGCGCCGGCCGGGGTGGCCGTCTCCAGGCCCTGCTCGAAGCGCACGTCGTCGTCGTTCACGTAGACGTTGACGAAGCGGCGCAGCTTGCCCTGGTCGTCCAGGACGCGGGCGGCGATGCCCGTGTGGTTCTTCTCCAGGTCCGCGATGACCTCGGCGAGGGTCGTGCCCTCGGCCTGGACCTCGGACCGACCGCCCGTGTAGGTGCGGAGGATGGTGGGGATGCGGACGTTCACGGCCATGTCTTCGTAACCTTTCAGTGGGCCAGGAAAGCGGGCCGGCACCCTGCGGGCCGGCTCGGGGCGGGCCGGCTCAGAGCGCCAGGCCGGCGTCGCGGAACGCTTCCAGGCTCGGGCGGATGGTGACGGTCGCCTGAGAGGTGTCGGCCACCGCGTCCAGGGTCTTGAGTCCGTCGCCGGTGTTGAGGACGACGGTGGTGAGGTCCGGGTCGATCAGCCCCGCCTCGACGAGCTTCCTGGTGACACCGACGGTCACGCCGCCCGCGGTCTCCGCGAAGATGCCCTCGGTCTGGGCGAGCAGCCGGATCGCGTCCACGACCTGCTCGTCGTTCACGTCCTCCACGGCGCCGCCGGTCCGGCGGGCGATGTCGAGGACGTACGGGCCGTCGGCCGGGTTGCCGATCGCGAGCGACTTGGCGATCGTGTTCGGCTTCTGGGGCCGTACGACGTCCTGGCCCGCCTTGAAGGCCACCGACACCGGGGAGCAGCCCTCGGCCTGGGCACCGAAGATCTTGTACGGCTTGTCCTCGACGAGGCCCAGCTTGATGAGCTCCTGGAGGCCCTTGTCGATCTTCGTGAGCTGGGATCCCGAGGCGATCGGGATGACCAGCTGGTCGGGGATGACCCAGCCGAGCTGCTCGCAGATCTCGTACGCCAGCGTCTTGGAGCCCTCGCCGTAGTACGGGCGGAGGTTGACGTTGACGAAGCCCCAGCCCTCGCCGAGCGGGTCGCCGATGAGCTCCGAGCAGAAGCGGTTGACGTCGTCGTAGTTGCCCTCGATGGCGACCAGGTCACCGCCGTAGACACCGGCCATGACGACCTTGCCCTGCTCCAGGTCGTGCGGGATGAACACGCAGGAGCGGAAACCGGCGCGGGCGGCGGCGGCGCCGACGGCGCCGGCCAGGTTGCCGGTGGAGGAGCAGGAGAGGGTGGTGAAGCCGAAGGCGCGGGCGGCCTCGATGGCCTGGGCGACGACCCGGTCCTTGAAGGAGTGGGTCGGGTTGCCGGAGTCGTCCTTGACGAACAGCTTGCCGGGGGCGACGCCGATCTCGCGGGCGAGGTTGTCGGCCTGGACGAGCTTGGTCCAGCCCGGGTTCAGGTTGGGCTTGTCGGCGACGTCGGCGGGGACGGGCAGCAGGGGGGCGTAGCGCCAGATGTTGGCGGGGCCGGCCTCGATCTGCTTGCGCAGCGCCTCGGGGTCACCGAGGGGGAGGTCGTACGCGACTTCGAGCGGTCCGAAACACAGCTCGCAGGCGAAAATCGGGCCGAGTGCGAACACTTCACCGCATTCACGGCAGGAAAGCCCGGACGCGGGACCGAGGTCGACCGAAGTGGCGGGGGTGACAGTCTGAACAGCCATGGAGGCGAGGCCCTTTCTCCTCATCTTTCCCATGACGAATTTTTCGCCATGAGACGGATTTGGCACCTTCCCTAGCCGGGGACCTCGCTGGAGGACGAGACGAACCGACTGGAGGGTTGCCGGGGCTTCAACGGGCCGTTTCCCTCTGCCCCTCTGGATGAGCGGTATTCGATTGTGAAGCGCGATGGACTTCGTTCCTGCGCTCCGACGCGGTCGGCACCCCGACGTGCATCGGGGATCCGCGTTGTTCAAGACTGTAACCGAAGGCCCGGACGCCCGGACCGGCCGTCCGAACCGCGAGATGGAGATCACGTGCTGGAAGAGGTGGAGCGCTGGCTGGACCGGCGGTCCTGGTCCGTGGCGGACCGGCCGCTGGAGCGAATCCTCGCGGCCAAGCGGAACACGAGGGTCAGCGTCGTCCTGCCCGCGCTGAACGAGGAGGCGACGGTCGGCGAGATCGTCGCCGTGATCCGCCGCGAGCTGATGACGGAGGCCGTGCCGCTGGTCGACGAGCTGGTGGTGATCGACTCGGGTTCCACGGACCGGACGGCGGAGGTCGCGGCGGCGGCCGGCGCGCGGGTGGTGGCGCGGGACGCGATCCTCCCCCGGATACCGGCGGTGCCGGGCAAGGGCGAGGTCCTGTGGCGGTCACTGATGGTGACGAGCGGGGATGTCGTCTGCTTCGTGGACGCGGATCTGCGGGACTTCTCCGCGGACTTCGTGACGGGGATCGTGGGCCCGCTGCTCACGGACCCGGAGGTGGACTTCGTGAAGGCGATGTACGACCGTCCCCTGGGTGACGCCCCAGGCCAGGGTGGCCGGGTGACGGAGCTGGTGGCGCGCCCGCTGCTGAACCTCCACTGGCCGCAGCTGGCCGGTTTCGTACAGCCGCTGGGCGGCGAGTACGCGGCGCGCCGCTCGTTGCTCGAACGGCTGCCGTTCCCGGTCGGTTACGGAGTGGAGCTGGCGCTGCTCGTGGACGCCCTGCACACGGCGGGTCTGGACGCGCTCGCCCAGGTGGACGTGGGGGTGCGCAGGCACCGGCACCAGGACGGGCAGGCGCTGGGCCGGATGGCGGCGGCGATCTACCGGACGGCGCAGCTGCGGCTCTCGCGGGGTCATCTGGTGCGGCCGCGGCTGACCCAGTTCGAGCGGGGCGAGAAGGGCTTCGAGCCGCGGACGTACGCGGTGGACACGGAGGAGCGGCCGCCGATGGCCGAAATCGCGGAGTACGCGCACCGTCGCGTGGCGTAACGCCCCACTATGATCCGTTTTGCATACATTGCCCTTTTATGCGCTTCAGACAACATCACTCGGGCAGGGTGCTCGCGGCGGCCGGACTGATCGGACTGGCGGCGGGCTCGCTCGCGTTCACGGCGGCGGGACCGGCCGCCGCGGACGTGGTCGAGCCCTTCGGCAAGCGGTACGACGCGTCGCTGTACGGCGACTTCGCGACGCTCGGCAACACGGTCATGGGCTGTCCGGCCGCCCCCGCGGACATGGCGGCGCGCTGCGCGACGGCGGCGGGCGGCCAGGGCCCGGACAACAACAACACCTTCGTGATGGAGCGGGTCGACACGGCGGGAACCGGGGGCGGATACGGCTCCAGCACCGGCCATGTCCAGATCCCGGCGGGCGCCGAGGTGGCGTACGCCCGGCTCTTCTGGGGCGGCAACGACGGCACGTACAAGGGTCCGAGCGGTGCCCGGCTGAAGCGTTGCGACATCTCCGGCGCGGACGTCGGACGCTCCCCCGGCGACCCGACGACGACCGCCCCGGTGATCAGGGTCGGTTCGGGTCCGGCGGTCCCGGTCTCGATCGACAGCATGGTCGCGGACCCGGAGGACACCGACGGGCCGCACTACTACACAGGCGAGTCGGACGTGACCGCCGCCTTCGCGGGCGTCTCGGGGACGGACGCGCGGATCGCGGTCGGGAACGTCTGGGCGCCCAACGGCAAGGGCTGCGTGGCGGGCTGGTCCCTGACGGTGGTCCACAGGTTCCCCGGCCCGGACCCGGTCAAGGCGCCCGAGCGCCGGATGGTCCACGTGTACGGCGGCCACGTCCTCCAGCGCCCGGCCTCCCCCGCGACCACGATCACCGTGGACGGCTTCCGCCGGGGCCCCGGCACGGTACGGGCGAGCGTGACGGCGTACGAGGGCGACTGGAACACCCCCGGCGACACGTTCCTCGTCGACGGCAAGAACGTCACCGAGGCCCGCACGGGCAACACCAACAACTTCTTCGTCAGCGAGGACGACGGCGCCGTCGACCCCAGGACGACCAACAACCTGAGCATCGACACCAAGGTTTTCGACGTCCCGGCCGGCGCGGTCCCGCCGGGCGCGACCTCGGCCGGTCTGACCTTCTCCACCAGCGGCGACACCTATGTGCCGTCCGGTCTCGCCCTCTCCGTACCGGTCCCCGACCTGGAGATCACCAGGACGGCGAGCCCGCGCACGGTGAAGCCGGGCGACACGCTCACGTACACGATCACCGCGAAGAACATCAGCCCGCTCGACTACCCGAACGCCACGTTCGGCGACGACCTCACCGGGAACCTCGACGACGCCGACTACAACGGGGACGTACGGACGACGGGCCCGGGCGCGGCGACGTACAGGAAGCCGAGGATCTCGTACACCGGGACCATCCCGGCCGGGAAGACGGCGACCGTCACCTACTCGGTGAAGATCAAGAACCCGCCGGCCGGGGACGGGAAGCTCCGCAACAGCGTGGTGGTCGAGACACCCCGCTCGAACTGCGGCGAAGGCAGCGAGGACCCGTCGTGCGCGGTGGCCCCGGAGATCGACAGGCCGAAGCCGACCCCGACGCCGCCCCCGACACCCACCCCGACGCCCACCCCGGTGGACCCGACCCCGACCCCGACGGCCCCCGACCCCACCCCGACCCCGACCGACGACCCCAAGCCGCCGGTGACCGACGAGCCGTCCTCCCCCGCTCCCCCGGCCCCCGGCCCGCACGGAAACCGCAGTGGCCTGATGGCCGAGACGGGCGGCAACGGCGAGCGACTGTGGCTGCTCGGCGCACTGGGCCTGGCGCTGGCGGCGACGGGCGTGGTGGCGAGAGCGGCGATGCGAGGCCGACGCGACTGACGCACGACCACGCTGGGTGGCCGGATCAGCCAGTCTCGTATACGTACGTTTGAGCGTTTACGAGACGGGCTAGGTTCGCCCCATGGCTTCTGTGCTCGTGGCATCCAACCGGGGCCCCGTCTCGTACGCCCTCGGCGACGGCGGCTCGCTCGACGCCCGCAGGGGCGGCGGCGGCCTGGTCTCCGGCCTGAGCGCCGTGTCGTCCCAGGACAGCCTGTGGGTGTGCGCGGCGCTCGGCGAGGGCGACCGGGAGGCCGTCCGGCGGGGGGCCGGGGAGCCGGGCGTACGGATGCTGGACATCGACCCGGAGGTGTACGCGGACGCGTACAACGGCATCGCGAACTCGGTGCTGTGGTTCCTCCACCACCATCTGTACGACATCCCGCGCGAGCCGGTCTTCGACGCGGAGTTCCGGCGCCGCTGGGAGTCCTACCGGGACTACAACCGCGCCTTCGCGGAGGCGCTGGCGGCGGAGGCGGACGAGGGCGCGGCGGTCCTGGTGCAGGACTACCACCTGGCGCTGGTCCCGGGGCAGCTCCGCGCCCTCCGCCCGGACCTGCGGATCTCCCATTTCACGCACACGCCGTGGGCGTCCCCGGAGTACCTGCGGATGCTGCCGCAGGACGTGCGTGAGGAGCTGCTGTGGGGGATGCTCGGCGCGGACGAGCTGGGCTTCCACACCTGGGGATGGGCGTCGTCCTTCATCGACTGCGCGTCCGTCGACGGCGCGGACGGGACGGCGCGGGGCGTCCGGCGGAGCGATGACCCCTGGCACGGCGTGGAGCACCGGCGGCGGGGCGGCCCGAAGCGGCACACCCGGGTGCGGGCGTACCCGCTCGGCGTCGACGGCGAGGAGCTGCGGGCGCTCGCGCACCGCCCGGAGGTGGACGAGAAACTGGCCCGCCTCCGTGCGGAGACCGGCGACCGGAAGACCATCGTCCGAGTCGACCGCACGGAACTCTCGAAGAACATCCTGCGAGGCCTGCACGCCTACCGCGAACTCCTCACCGTCCATCCCGAATGGCATGACCGGGTCGTCCACCTGGCCTCGGCCTACCCCTCCCGCCAGGACCTGGAGTCGTACCGCGCCTACACGGAGGCGGTGAGGGAGCTGGCGGACGAGATCAACGCGGAGTTCGGCACGACGACCTGGCAGCCGGTCCTGGTCTCGGTCAAGGACGACTTCCCCCGCTCCCTGGCGGCGTACCGCCTCGCGGACGTGGCCCTGGTGAACCCGGTCCGCGACGGCATGAACCTGGTGGCGAAGGAAATTCCGGTGGTCTCGGAGTCCGGCTGCGCCCTGGTCCTCTCCACGGGCGCGGGCGCCCACGAGGAACTGAAGGACGACGCCCTCACGGTGAACCCCTTCGACGTGACGGAAACAGCCGAAGCCCTCCACAAGGCCCTGTCGATGCCCCCCACGGAACGCACAGACCGCACGAAACGCCTGGCGGCAGCAGCAACGGCCCTGCCCCCACAGCGCTGGTTCCTGGCCCAGCTGGAGGCGTTGCGGGAGGGGTGAGCGCTACTCCCGTTCCGGGGCGACCAGGGCACGCACGGCGGACGGACCGCCGAAGTCGCGGGCGAGGCTGTCCATGATCAGCTCGTCGCACACCTCGCCGAGCCAGTAACCCGCTTCACGCACCGATCCGGCCTTTCGGAACCCGGCTTTCTCGTACGCCTTGACGCCACCCACGTTGGGCGCAAGCACCTTCAGCCAGACCATGCGCACGTTGACGACGTGGAACGCGTAGTCGAGGACGAGACGGGTGGCCGCGCTCCCGAGACCACGCCCACGAGCCTCCGGGGCGAGCATCACGACGTACTCGGCGGTCCGCACCTGATGGTCCGGCAGGAGCGTCGCGACCCCGACGGGGACGGGCTCGGCGCCGCTGACGTCGTAGACGGTGAAGCGGATTTTCTCGCCACGGAGTTGGTGGGCCATGCCCTCGGTACGAGCCTCCAGGGACTCGGGGCTCTGGCGTCCGTAACCCACGAGGAGGGCCGGATCCTGTTCCCACCGCCAATAGGTCTCGACGAGGTCGGGCCGGAAGGGGCCGAGGCCGCAGGTGTCGTCCTTGATCCACAGAATGGGGTCAGTGGTCACTGCCGGTCTCCGATCACGAGGACGGGGGTGTAGGCGCGGGTCTATCAGGGCCCAGTGGGCTCTTCCCGCCCCATCCGGGCAGCCCAGTGTCAGCCAGCGGGGAGAGCCCTGAGCCGTTCGCGAAAATTCCGCACGGCCGACACTGCGGCATGCGGTTCAAGGCAGCGGTTGAACTTGGCCAGACGAACGTGTGCCCGGTCGGACTGCACACGGTTCTCCAATAGCTCCAGACCGGCGTTGGCGGCGTCCAAAGCGCCATCAAGGTCCCGAGCGGCCAGCCGTGCCGTGGCGAGGCGGCCGGAGCGTACAGCTCGGTCCCGGGGGACCGCCTGCTCGACGGCTACCGCGAGGGCCCTGGTTGCTCGCTCGGGGAAGCCAGAGCGCAGCATGATCTTGCCCTCTGTGGACTTGAGCTGGGCCTCGCCGTACCAGCCGAGCCAGTCGGGACGGTCGCCTTCACCGTGCGTGCCCCACAGGTCGTAGGCCCGGTCGAGGGACTTGCCGGCCGCCTCGTGCTGGGTGTCTCGGGAGAGGGCTTCGGCCTGGTGGAGGAAGAGATACGAGGTCGCCGCAGGCGGGAGGGCCGACGGGGCGTTGCCGATGGCGGTGTCGATCAACTTCACGCGTGCGGCCGTGTCACCGGAATCGGAGATGTGGACGCCCATCTCGGCCAGGATGAAGGCGCCGAAGCCGTCGTCCTTCGCGCTGTGGGCGCTGCGGAGGGCGCCGACGTAGTAGCGCTGGCCGAGGGAGCGGAGGCCCTTGTCGTAGGCCATCCAGCCGGCGAGGTAGGACACGCGGGCGGCCGTGGCGTACAGGCGGTGTTCGACGGCGTCGGAGTAGCGCCCGTGGTCGAGGAGGCTGGTGATCAGTGCGAGGTCGCTGGTGGCCTGGTCCAGGAGGCGCGCGCCGCCCATCTGGTCGTCGAGCGTGCGGAGGGTCTCCACGCGCGCTTCGATGGTGGTCACC
Source organism: Streptomyces sp. P9-A4 (assembly GCF_036634195.1). Lineage (NCBI taxonomy): Bacteria > Bacillati > Actinomycetota > Actinomycetes > Kitasatosporales > Streptomycetaceae > Streptomyces > Streptomyces sp. P9-A4. The sequence continues at coordinate 4,159,787 of NZ_JAZIFY010000001.1, read as the reverse complement.
ATCGCGTCAGTGACGCGGTCGCCGTCGATTGCCGAGGCGAACGCCTCTGGTGCGGCTGCCCAGTTGGCGGCGACTCCCGTCAGCGCGACGCCGGTGATGGACAGGAATCCCCGACGATCCATGTGGCCACTCCTGACCAGATCAGCGAATACCTTCACGGTGCCGGCCGGAGTCCACGGGGCCGCCAGGGCCGTCGACTCCCACGCCGGCAACCATCGGGGCCAGGGCACCGAGCGCATGTGGTCCTCGGGGACTCCCAGCAGGTCGGCGAGCACCCGTTGCGCGTCCGCGTCAGGCGCCTGCTCCTGCTCCCACTTCCAGACCGTCGTCCGGTTGGTGGCCAGCGGTACGCCCAGCTCGGCCCCGCGTTCACGCATGCGCCGGGCTAACTCCGCCTTGCCCCAGCCCTTGCCTTCTCGCACGTAGGTCAGCGGGTGCAGCGCCATCAGGTCAGACATCCCACCCTCCCCTCAGGTCGGTAGTCGGGAGGCTACTCCCCATGCGTGCGGGAAACGGCGGTTTCTCTCGCTGGAGGAACCGCCTGGAAACGTTCCGAGCCCGTGGCCCACGGCCGTTCACTGGGCCTCACGCCGTTCGGAGCTGAGCACCCGGGTATCCGGCTCCCCCGCCCCGCTCCGGACGGCTCCCAGGACAGCAGCCCGTCATCGACGTCCCACACGCGGGTGACGGGCTGCACCACCCCCGAGGAGATCGTGATGAGCCAGCCTCTGCCCGTCCGTACGCCCGGCGACAGCGGACGACAGCACACGGTTCCCGAGCCGCCGACCGGTCCGAGTCCGGCCCTCCGAGCCCGCGCCGGAGCCGGGTGGGAGAGATTCCTCCGGCGCGGAGCGAGCGATCGCGAGGAGTCCGAGCGGTGAATCCGGTCGACGCCGAAGGCCGGGAGGACCACCCCCTCCTTCACCGCCTGGTCCGCGACATCGCGAGCCGCGGTGAAGGTGAGCTGACCGAAGTCGTCCACGAGAGGCACGGCGGCCGGCTCATCCGCATCGCCTACATCCAGCCCGCGAACGGCATCGCCTGGTCCACCGCCGCCGACAACATCGGGCCCGCCCGATGAGGCAGCGCCTCGCTGTCGTGGCCTACGTGATCGTCGTGAGTGCGCTCGTCGTCACGTTGGCCTTCGCCGGAACCCCGGACCACTGAGAAACGGGAGGAGCACCATGAGACGTACCGCGAACCGCGGCTTCAACCACCGCCAGGCCGTGACCGAGGAGTGGTTCCGCACCCAGGTCCTTCCCCGCGTGTCCGGCGCGCGGTTTCTCCCCTACCAGGTGCGGCAACTGCGGAGCGAGCACCTGCCGGCGATGCTGCGCGACAAGGACAGGAAGAGCCTGGCCCGCATCGCCGGGGACTTGGTGAAGGTCACCACGCGGTGGCGCTGCCTGCCGTTCCACTACTTCCGCTACGGCGGATACCGGCGCGAGGTGTCGTCCGAGCGGGCCTGCTCGTACCTGCCGGAGAGCGCCCTGTTCCACCGGCTCCTTCCCCGCGTGAACCGGGACGCGATCGACCTGGACGACAAGACGTCCTGCAAGAGGATCCTCGCGTCCGCCGACATCCCGCAGCCCGCGCTCATCGCGAGCGGTGACCGCCGCACGGGTGCGACGTCCGCTGGTGATGTGGTGCCGCTGGCGGATGTCCTCGACCACGCGTCCGGACTCGGCCGCGTGGTGGTCAAGCCCTCCCGCTACTCCAGTGGTGGGTCCGGCGTCGTGATCGTGCGGCCCGGTGAGGACGCCTTCGACCTGCCGGCCTACGCGCAGCGGTGGGGCACGTGGCTGGTGGAGCAGCACGTGCCGCAGCATCCCGACTTGGACGTGCTGAACCCATACGCCCTCAACACGTTCCGCGTGATCACCCTGCTGCGTGAAGGCGCCGCCGAAGTCCTTTACGTGATGCTGAAACTCGGCGGCACCGAGAGCACCACGGACAACTCGGCCGCCGGCGGCATGCAGATCCGAGTCCACCCCGACGGGCGACTCGACCGCCACGGCTACGACCGATACCTGAACGCCCACACCCGCCACGGGGTCAGTTCGGTTCCGTTCGCCGACCACCGTATCTCCCGCATGACGGAGGTCCGAGAGCTGGCCGAGCGCTGTGCGCGCCTGTTCCCGCAGGTGCCCTTCATCGGCTGGGACATCGCACTGACACCCGGCGGACCTGCGGTCATCGAGGGCAACAGCAGCCCCTCCCTCGCACATATCCAGCGCACCCACGGCGGCGTCGCGCTGGAGCTCGTTCCCGCGCTCCGCTCCGTGATGGATCGCCCGATCATCTGACCAAGGAGTTCCCGTGGAAAACCTGAGAATGCAGGCCCGCGCCGCTGCCGGAGGTCTGCTCGACACGCTCAAGACGATGCCCGAGGTCCAGGCGCTCTACGTCCTGTCCTCCTCGGCGGTCGCGCCCCGCAACGTCACGCGGTTCAGCACCGACTCCGACTTCGACCTGGCCGTCGTCCTCGACGTCCCGATCACGGAGGACGAGTGGAGGTCGCGGCCGGCGGACACGTACGCCCTGGTCCGCGACCGTCTCCCCGCCTGGATCCCGGAGTTCAGCTTCCACCTGCCGGTCTCCTGGGGGCGCATGGAGGTCAACGTCCACCAGCTCCTCTTCCAGTACGAGGCCGACCCGCGCACGGCGTGGAACAGCGACAAGTGCGACGCCTACGGGAACAAGGGCGAGCCGCTGTTCGACCGCGAGGAAGTCTTCGGGGCCCTGATCTCTCACAAGTCGCGGGAGCAGCTTCAGCTGCTGGAGGGCGAGACCTACCGGCTGCACAACCGGCTCACCTGGGACGTGCGCGAGATCCCGCTGCGGATGGCACGGCGGGTCGGAGTGCCCACGGGCCACTTCGTCCTCTCCGGGGCGCTGGACGAGGTCGTGGACTGGATGTACGCCCGCTCGGGCCAGCTGCTGCCGAACATGAAGTGGAAGCTGTACTCCCTCAGTGCACTCGGCCTGATCAGCGGTGAGCAGGAGAACCTGCTGATCGAGGCCCAGCAGTGCGACCCGCTGTCGATGGTTGACCTTGAGCGGCGGTGCGAGGCCCTGAGCGAGTTCTGCCGCGCGGTCGGGATGGACCTCAGCCCCGGGGCGATCGAGGCCGTGCGGAAGGCGTACCAGCGGGCCAACCACCACCTCCTCGGAGGAGAGGCGTCGGTCTTCGCCGATCAGCCGGCGGCGCGATTCGTTCCCTTCGGCGAGCGCGGCGGTTCCAGTTAGACGCTTATGTCCGGGCGTCAGTACGCTGCGTGATCCGCTTACACAGGAGGCATGATGTCGATCAAGGTCCACAACACGCTGACCAGCCAGACCGAGGAGTTCCGCCCCGAGCGGGAGGCCGAGGTGCGGATGTTCGTGTGCGGACCCACCGTGTACGGCCCCAGCCACGTCGGGCACGCGAAGACGTACACGCAGTTCGACTTCATCGCCCGGTACCTGGAAGTGAGCGGGTACAGGGTCACGTACCTCCAGAACATCACCGACGTCGATGACAAGATCATCCGGCGGTCAGCGGAGGAGGGCGTCCCGCCGGAGGAGATCGCGGCGCTCTTCGAGAAGCAGTACCTGGAGGACATGGCCGCACTGGGGAACACCCGCGTCGACGTCCACGCGCGGGCCCACGACCACATCGACGCGATCGTGGACCAGATCAAGCGACTCATCGAGCGGGGCCACGCCTACCAGCTCGACGACGGCTGGTACTTCGACCTGGCCTCGTTCCCCGCGTACGGCAAGCTCTCCGGTCGCACCGACCTGCGCCCCGAGGACTCGGTGTCGCGGATCGACGACAACTCGAAGAAGCACAACCCGGGCGACTTCGCGCTGTGGAAGGGCCGCAAGGACGGCGAGCCGTTCTGGGAGACCGACCTGGGACCGGGCCGTCCGGGCTGGCACATCGAGGACACCGCGATCACGGAGACCTTCTTCGGGCCCTCCTACGACCTGCACGGCGGCGCCGTCGACCTCATTTTCCCGCACCACGAGGCCGAGGTCGCCCAGATGGAAGCCGCCTCCGGCATCGAGCCTCTGGCCCGCTACTGGATGCACACCGGTCTCCTGCGGGTCGACGGCGAGAAGATGTCGAAGAGCACCGGCAACTTCCTCACCATCCGCGACGCCCTCACCCGGACGGACTTCCGGACCCTGCGGCACGCCTTCCTCTCCCAGCACTACCGCTCCTCCATGGAGCTGAGCGACTCCACGCTGGAGCAGGCCCGAGGGGCACGCCGCCGGATCGAGAACTTCGCCCGGACCATCGACCCCGCGCACGCAGACAGCCCGGCGAACGCCGCACGCGCGACGGACGCCTGGAAGGAGATGCGCGAGCGCCTGGACGACGACTTCGACACCCCAGGTGCCCTCGCCGTCCTGTTCCAGTACATCCGCGAGCAGAACCGCATGGAGGAACCGGCCGGGCCGGCCGCCCTGCGGCTGATCGAGGACGTGAACAACCTCTTCGGAACCTTCGACATCCCCGGCGCCGCCCAAAGCGACGCCGCCGTCGACGAACTCGTGAAGGAACGCGACCGGCTCCGCGCGGCGAAGAAGTTCGCCGAGGCCGACGCGATCCGCGACCAGCTCACCCAGCAGGGCGTCGTCCTTGAGGACTCGCCCGAAGGCACCCGTTGGTGGAAGGAGACCACTTCATGACCTGGAAGAGCCGCTTACCGCTCGTCGTAGAGAGCGCCATCCCCCTCAGCCTCTGCGGAGCGCTGATGGACCACGTGAAGAACCAGACCGCCCGCCCGCGTACCTACCAGGGCGTCATCGACGAATCGCTGCGCAAGAGCGAGTACGTCGAGGTCCCGACGCACCTGGAGGAGGCGGTCATCTCGCACTGCGCCGCCCACTTGCGTGGCCACTTCGAGATCGCCCCGCAACGGATACCCACCCAGCCGGCGGTCGTCTACCGCTACGGCCCCGGCGTTGGCTTCGTCGCCCACCACGACGAGGTCACCGACATCGAGCGCGAGCGGGCCCGGACCAACGGACAGCCCGTCGTCGGCGGCGACCTCACCCTCGTGGTCTCGCTCAACACCCCTGACTCCTACGGCGGCGGCAAGCTGTTCTTCGAGAACCCCGCCCAGGAGATCAAGCCGCCCTGTGGCACCCTGGTCGCCTTCCCGGCCACCCGCGACCACATCCACGGCGTACGGCCGATCACGAGGGGCGAACGCGTCACCCTCGTCGTACGCGTCTCTGCCGACTGCCTCTGAGCAGAGGCCACTTCTCCTGTCAGCTGCGGCAGCGCGGCTGCCAGGATGAACGGTATGACGACGATCAACGGTGAGGTGGCGCCCGGGTTCGAACCGGTCCGCGAGGCGTTCGTTGCGAACTTCACCCAGCACGGGGACATCGGCGCGGCCGTGTGCGTCTACTGGCACGGCCGGCCGGTGGTGGATCTGTGGGGTGGCGTCGCCGACGTTGACACCGGCCGTCCTTGGACGCGGGACACCCTGCAACTGGTGTACTCAGCGACCAAAGGAGCCACCGCGACCGCGGCGCACATGCTGGCCGAGCGCGGCATGTTGGACCTCGACGCTCCGGTGGCGAAGTACTGGCCGGAGTTCGCGGCGAACGGCAAGGCGGACATCCCCGTGCGCTGGTTGCTGTCCCACCAGGCCGGTCTCGTCGCCCTGGACGAACCGCTGCCGCTGGCCGAGGCGCTGGCCTGGGATCCCATGGCCGCAGCGTTGGCGGCCCAGCGCCCCCTGTGGACTCCAGGCACCGCACACGGGTACCACGGACGGACCTGGGGCTGGCTGGTCGGCGAGGTGATCCGCCGAGTCTCCGGCCGCTCGCCGGGCCGCTTCTTCGCCGACGAGATCGCGGGCCCGCTCGGGCTGGACTTCTTCATCGGCCTGCCGGCAGGCGAACGCAACCGAGTCAGCCGCATGGCGTACCAGCGCCCGGCCGTCGACCTCACCACCGTGGCCGCCGAATTGGTTCCCGAGGAACTTCGCGAACAGGTCGCCGCCTGGCGCGACCCGAATTCCTTCAGCAACCGGGCGTTTGCTGTCACCGACCCGGCCGCGATCGACTTCGACTCCCCCGAGGTGCAGGCCGCAGAACTCCCGTCCTCCAACGGCATCGGCACCGCACGGGCCTTGGCCCGGATGTACGCCGCGCTGATCGGCGAGGTCGACGGCGTGCGCCTGCTCGCCCCGGAGACCCTGGCTTCAGCGACCGAAGAGCAGGCCAGTGGCAAGGACCAGGTGCTGGTGTTCCCAAGCCGATTCAGCAGCGGCTACATGCTCCCCGCCGAAGGCAACTTGATGACCGGCCCGAACGCCTTCGGTCACACCGGCCGCGGCGGCTCACTCTCCTTCGCCGACCCGCGGCACGGCGTCGCCTTCGGGTACGCGATGAACAACATCATGAGCGGGGCCGACGATGTACGTGCGGCTGCACTGACCGAAGCGCTGCGAAGGGCTCTCGTGCGCTCCTGAAAAGGTCCAGCGGCCCTTGAGCCCGGGGATACACAGCGATCGGCACGAGCCGACCGTCTCCCCATTCCTCCGTCGCTCACGCGTCGCTGTCGTTGCCGCCGTCGATGACGGTCAGCTCGGCGCCCTTCCCGGTGTACGGGTCAGGGGCGCCGGCGGGGATGTTCTGGATGGCCTGCCCCTGGGCGGCGCCGTTGCCGTTGAACACGAAGTCGGCACGCAGACGCCAGTTCCGGCCGTCGGCGTAGATGAATCCGTGGTCGGCGAGCTGCCGGAGAGCGCGAGACACCGAGGACTGGGACATTCCGACCAGCTCGGCGAACTTGGTCTGGCTCTCGACGATGACCAGGCCGTGGTCCTTGCGGTTCTGGATGGCGCACATCTTGTGGAACAGCCTGAAGGACGCCGCGCTGAGGTCGGCATCGGCGAGTGCCAGGTGTGCCGCGTATCCCATCGTGGTGAAACCTCCTCCTCTGAACCAGAGACCGGCTGCGACCGAGACGGACGAATGGACGGTGAGGTCGTTCACCTCGCCCGTCGACCGATTCACGGTCTCGATCCGGGTCACCTTCCGGCCTGCACGCATAGATTACCCCCACAGGTGAATAGACGACGGGTAGGGATGCATCAGTTCATGCATCCCTGACGAGTTCCATCCAGAACTGGATGGACTCTATCCGATCTCATTCAATTCTGGGTAATCACACCCAGCTCTGGGTGACCTTTCACTTAAACGTGCAGCTCAGCGGCTCGTGAGGACCGCTCCGTCTTAAGTAGGTAAGCGCACCCGCCGTACGGGATCCCCTGCGGTACTCGCTGCGCTCCGTTCCTCGGGGGTGCCCCACCCTCGCCCCGGGCACCCGCCGGCCGCCGTGAGCCGAGACCGTGACGTCAAAGGGAGGCGTGGCCAGGCTCGGTGGGTGCGCACCGTGCACACGTGGCGGACGACCGTCCGGCTTTCCCGCCGCTTGGGCGGGCGTTCGTGGGCCGAGGCCACGAACGCCCTCCGCCGGGGCTCAGGTGACCGGTCGCTCTTTCCGCCGTTCCCTCCCCCACGCCGCCAGGGGTTCGAGGGCGTCGTTCAGGCGGATGCCGCCCTTCGTCAGGGAGTACTCCACGCGGGGGCCGTACGGGTCCACGGGTCCACAAGGAAAGCGGTCGAGGGCGGTACGGCGGGGCCTCAGGCCTCCCGTACCGCCCTCGCCAGTTCCGTCAGGAACTCCACCACCCCCGCCGGGCCCGGCACCGCCAGGTCCGCGCGGTCGGTCAGTTCCGGGACCTCCCCGGAGCCGCTGCACACCAGCAGGCCCGGGGTGCCGTCGGAGCGGAGTTTCTCCACGGTGGCGAAGGCCGGCAGGTCGCCCAGGTCGTCGCCCGCGTAGAGCACGGACCCGGCGCCCACCTCCCGTACGTACTTCGCGAGCGCCACGCCCTTGTCCATGCCCGGCGGCCGCAGCTCCAGGACCATGCGGCCCGGTTCCAGGACCAGACCGTGGGCGACGGCCAGGTCGCCCAGCGGGCCCTTGAGCGCCTCGAAGGCGCCCTCCGGGTCCTGGGCGCGGCGGGTGTGGACGGCGACCGCGCGGCCCTTCTCCTCGATCCAGACGCCCGGCCAGGCGCCCGCCCGGTCCAGGAAGCCGGGGAGTTCGGCGCGGACGGAGGCGACGCCGGGGTGCGGGGCGGCGGCCCTGACGGTGCCGGAGACGGCGTCCCAGCGTTCGGCGCCGTAGTGGCCGAGGACCACCAGGTGCTCAAGGCCGGGGACGCCGGCGAAGCCGCCGTAGCGGACGGCGACCCCGGCGGGGCGGCCGGTGACGACGGCGACCGAGGCGACCTCGGGGGCGAGGGCGGCCAGCGCGGGGACGGCGCCGGGGTGGGCGCGGGCCTGCTCGGGGTCGGGGACGATCTCGGCGAGGGTGCCGTCGAAGTCGAGGGCGACGACGGCCTTCGACGGCCGCGCGAGGAGCGCGGCCAGACCGTCGCGGCCGGCGGGTGTGGCCGGGTGCGGGAGGCTGCTGACCATGTTCCCGACCCTACCGACGGAGGGGCTCCGCGTCAGCGGCGCCGCTGGCGCTCGGCGCGGACGCGGCGGAGCCGGTTGACGGTCACCGGGTCGTGGGCGAGGGCGCGCGGGTCGTCGAGGAGGGCGTTGAGGAGCTGGTAGTAGCGGGTCGGGGAGAGGCCGAGGCGCTCGCGGACCGCTCGTTCCTTGGCGCCGGGGCCGGGCCAGGAGCGGCGTTCGACGGCGAGCAGGGCCTGCTCGCGCTCACCGAGCCCGCCCTCGTCGTCGCCCGCCACGCCCTGTTCCTCGCTCATACGACCAACTTATTACCCGGCGGTCCCGGCCGCCGTCCCCACCCGGCGCACTCCGCGCTCCCGGCCGGCGCCGTGACGCCGGCCACCGCCGTGACGCCGACCGCCGCCGGTCGCCGGCCAGGTCACTCCGCCTCCGCCGTGCTGCCGGTCACCCGGCTCACTCCGCCGCCTCAGCCGCCGTGGCCACCTTGCCTATCGCCCCGAGCACGTCCGCCGGACGCCCCGCCGGGGTGACCGCCTTGCCGATGTTCTGCTTCACGTTCTCGCTGACCTTCGCCCAGGAGGTCTTGCCGACCGGCGGGAGCTGGCTGTCCGGGAGCGTCTTGAGGAAGACGCGCAGGTTGGCGTGCTCGGGCTCGGTCTCCATGCGGGCGGAGGCGCTGACGGTGACCGGCAGGAGGTCGTTGTCGCCGGCGAACTTGAGGACGTTCTCGTCGCTGAAGACGAAGTTGAGGAAGTCGCCGATCTCCTTGCGGTGACCGTTCTGCTTGAAGCCCATGATCCAGTCGGCGACGCCCATCGCGGCCTTCGCCGGGCCGTCGGCGCCGGGCAGCGGGACCTGTCCGACCTTGACGCCCTTCTTGGCGGCTTCCTTCAGGAGCGAGGGGTGGCCGTTGAGCATGCCGACCTCGCCGTTCGCGAAGGCGGCGAACGCGGCCTTGCGGTTGAGCTTGCCGGGGGCGACGGGGCCGGTGAGGCCCTTGCCGACGAGGTTCTTCTTGAGCCACTCGAAGGTGCGGACGTTCGCGTCGGAGTCGACCGTGTAGTGGTCGGTGCCGTCGGTCCAGCCGCCACCGGCGCTGAGCATCCACATGAGGGCCTCGGCCTGGGCCTCCTCCGGGCCGAGCGGCAGCGCGAAGGGGGTGCGGACGCCGTTGTCCTTCAGCTTCCCGGCCGCGGCGGCCAGCTCGTCCCAGCTGGTGGGGGCCTCGACCCCGGCGTCGTCGAAGAGGGCCTGGTTGTAGAAGAGCGGCCGGGTGGAGGCGACGAACGGCAGGCCGTACTGGGTGCGCTTGTGCTCGCCGGCGGAGACGAGCGGGGCGAGGAAGTTGGCCTGGACGGGGATGGACAGGAGTTCGTCGGCGGCGTAGAGCTCGCCGGCGGCGGCGTAGTCGGCGTAGGCGCCGATCTGCGCGATGTCGGGGGCCTTGTCGGCCTTGACCATCTCGGCGACCTTGCGGTCGACGTCGTCCCAGGACTCGATCTGCACCTCGACCTTGACGCCCGGGTGCTTCGCCTCGAAGGCGGCGACGAGGTCGGTCCAGTACTTCTTGGTGGTGTCGCCGCCCGTGAGGTCGTAGTCGGCGGCGACCAGTCTCAGGGTCACGTCGCCGGCGTCGCCGCCGAGGGAGCCGCAGCCGGCGACCGTGGCGGTCAGCCCGAGGGCGGCGGCGGCCGCGGTCAGTCCAAGGAATCGTCGCCGCTGCACGCTTTTCATCCACCTTTTGCTCGTCGTTGAGCTGCATCGAGCCGCACGTTTGCTCTGCGCAGGGCCGTAAGTCTCTCCCGGCGGCGGGTATGAGGTCTACACCACTGGGGTATCACTTCCGCAACGCCAAGGGGACGATGGGCCCATGGCTGGTCCCGAATTTGTATCCGTACGCAACAATCCTCAGCAGTGGACTAGACCTTTTGGGTCCTCCCGCGCCAAACTGTCCCTCGTGAGACACGTCATCGCCCTGGATGTGGGCGGCACCGGTATGAAGGCCGCCCTTGTCGGGGCGGACGGCACGCTGCTCCACGAGGCCCGCCGCGCCACCGGGCGCGACCGCGGGCCCGAGGCCGTCGTGGAGACCATCCTCGGCTTCGCCGAGGAACTCGGAAGCCTCGGCGCCGAGCGGTACGGAGAGCCCGCCGCGGCCGCCGGAGTCGCCGTCCCCGGAATCGTCGACGCGGAGAACGGCATCGCCGTCTACGCCGCCAACCTCGGCTGGCGCGACGTTCCCATGCGCGAACTCCTCAGCCGCCGGCTCGGCGGCATCCCCGTCGCCCTCGGCCACGACGTGCGCACCGGCGGCCTCGCCGAAGGCCGTATCGGCGCGGGCAACGGCGCGGACCGCTTCCTCTTCGTCCCCCTCGGCACCGGCATCGCCGGCGCCATCGGCATCGGCGACCGCATCGAGGCCGGCGCCCACGGCTACGCCGGCGAGATCGGCCACATCGTCGTCCGCCCCGGCGGTACGGAGTGCGGCTGCGGCCAGCGCGGCTGCCTGGAGCGGTACGCCTCCGCCTCCGCCGTCTCCCAGGCCTGGGCCGGGGCCAGCGGCGACCCCGAGGCCGACGCCGCCGACTGCGCGAAGGCCGTCGAATCCGGCGACCCCACGGCCGTACGGGTGTGGCAGGACGCCGTCGACGCCCTCGCCGACGGCCTGGTCACGGCGCTCACCCTGCTGGACCCCCGCACGCTCATCATCGGTGGCGGACTCGCCGAGGCCGGGGAAACGTTGTTCACACCACTTCGGGCCGCGGTGGAGGAGCGAGTCACGTTCCAGAAGCTGCCCGCCATCGTCCCGGCGGCCCTCGGGGACACCGCCGGATGCCTGGGCGCGGGCCTCCTCGCCTGGGACCTGCTCGCCGAACAGCGCCCCACCGACTCGGAGGTTTCCGCCTGATGGCCGATCACAAGGTTCTCGCCGGCGCACACGTCGTGCTGCCCACCGGGATCGTCGAGAACGGACGCGTGATCGTCGACGGCGACCGCATCGCGGGCGCGGCCCCCGAGGCCACCCCCGCCCTCGACCTGACCGGCCACTGGCTCGTCCCCGGCTTCGTCGACATGCACAACCACGGCGGCGGCGGCGCGTCCTTCACCTCCGGCACCGTCGACGACGTCCTCAAGGGCGTCCACACCCACCGGCTGCACGGCACCACCACCGTCGTCGCCTCCTTCGTCACCGGCGAGATGGACTTCCTCACCCGGCGGGCCGGGCTGCTCTCCGAGCTCGCCGAGCAGGGCGACCTGGCCGGCCTGCACTTCGAGGGCCCGTTCATCTCCCCCTGCCGCAAGGGCGCCCACGACGAGACGCTGCTGCGCGACCCCGACCCGGCCGATGTCCGCAAGCTGATCGACGCGGCCCGCGGCCAGGCCAAGATGGTCACCCTCGCCACCGAGCTGCCCGGCGGCATCGACTCCGTACGGCTGCTCGCCGAGCACGGCGTGATCGCCGCCATCGGCCACACCGACGCCTCGTACGAGCAGACCGTCGAGGCCATCGACGCGGGCGCCACCGTCGCCACCCACCTCTACAACGCGATGCCCGCGCTCGGCCACCGCGCCCCCGGCCCGATCGCCGCCCTCCTGGAGGACGAGCGGATCACCGTCGAGCTCATCAACGACGGCACCCATCTGCACCCCGCCGCCCTGGAGCTCGCCTTCCACCACGCGGGTCCCGGGCGGGTCGCCTTCATCACCGACGCGATGGACGCGGCGGGCTTCGGCGACGGCCGCTACATGCTCGGCCCGCTGGAGGTCGAGGTGAAGGACAGCGTGGCCCGCCTCGTCGAGGGCGGCTCCATCGCCGGGTCCACCCTCACCCTGGACCGCGCGTTCAAGCGCGCCGCGACGATCGACGGCCTCCCCGTCGAAGCGGTCGTCCAGGCCATCTCCGCCAACCCGGCCCGGCTGCTCGGCGTGTACGACCGCGTCGGCTCCCTGGAGCCCGGCAAGGACGCCGACATCGTGGTCCTCGACGCCGCGTTCGACATCAAGGGCGTCATGCGCAAGGGCGAGTGGATCGTCGACCCGACGGCGGGCACAGCCGTCTGATCAGGTGTCACTCAGGAGAGCGGTTGGCCCGGGGGTCTGGGCCAACCGCTTTTCGTTTGGCATGATCGGTGCCCGTCGGAGCGGACGTTCCGCAGGACTTCACACGGAGTACGGAGGGTGGACAGGTCTTGATCCTCACGGTCACCCTCAACACGGCGCTGGACCTGACCTACCGGGTCCCCGCCCTCACCCCGCACGCCTCCCACCGCGTCACCCAGGTCATCGAACGCCCCGGCGGCAAGGGCCTCAACGTCGCCCGGGTCCTCGCGGCCCTCGGCCACGAGACGGTCGCCACCGGTTTCGCGGGCGGCGCCACCGGCGCCGTCCTGCGCGAACAACTCGCCGCGACGCCCGTCCGTGACGAACTCGTCGACACCGCGGGCCCCACCCGCCGTACCGTCGCGATCGTCGACGCGACGACCGGCGACACCACCCAGCTCAACGAACCCGGACCGACCGTCTCGGCCGCCGAGTGGACCGCCTTCCGCGACCGCTTCACGGAACTCCTCGACGGTGCCTCGGCGGTCGCGCTCTGCGGCAGCCTCCCGCCGGGCATCCACGTGGGGGCGTACGCGGAACTCGTCCGGCTCTCCAGGACGGCCGGTGTCCCCGTCCTCCTGGACACCAGCGGCGAGCCGCTGCGGCGGGGCATCGCCGCCCGCCCGGACCTGGTCAAGCCGAACGCCGAGGAACTCGCCCAGCTCACCGGCTCCCGCGATCCGCTGCGCGCGACGCGCGAGGCACGGGGCCGGGGCGCGCGCACGGTCGTCTCCTCGCTCGGCCCCGAAGGCCTGCTCGCCGCCACCCCGGAGGGCCTGTGGCGCGCGGCCCCGCCGGCGGCGGTGAAGGGCAACCCGACGGGCGCGGGCGACTCGGCGGTAGCGGGCCTGCTCTCGGGCCTGGCCGACGACGCCCCCTGGCCCGAACGGCTGACCCGGGCGGTCGCCCTCTCGGCGGCGACGGTGCTCTCCCCGGTGGCCGGGGAGTTCGACCGCGCGGCGTACGAGGAACTGCTGCCCCGGGTGAAGGTGACCGAGGAGTCGGCGCGGGTGTAGCGACCGGACCGTAGCGACCGCGCCGTGGGGTATCAGCCCCACGGAACCGGCCCTACGGGGTCTGCCCTACGGGGCCTGGACGACTTCCAGCCAGTCGAGCAGCACGTTGCACTGGTTGCCCGTCTCGCACGAGATCTTGATCTCGTTCTCGCCCTTCTTGAGGTCGACCGGCGCCCAGGTGGTCTGCCAGTTCTTCTCCAGGTTCGGGTCCGAGGACTTGATGAAGTTCTTCAGTCCGATCGGCTGCGAGTTCGGCTTCCCGTTGACCGTCAGGGTGGCGAAGGCGTCGACCGCGGGAATCGTGTAGCGCACGGTGAGGCGGTACTTGCCGTCCACCGGCATGTTCGCCTTCCACGTCACCGAGGAACCGACCTGGTTGAAGCCGCCGACGTACGTGCCGTCCGCACCCTCGGCGCCCGGGACGTCCTTGGCGAGGCTCGCGGAACCGCCCAGCTTCAGGGTGGCCGCCTCCTGCTTCGGCAGCTCCACCGGCGTCTTGTCGGGGCTCGGCTCGTCGCTCGGCTTCTCCGAGACCGTCGTGGGCGCGGTGGGGGCGGTGCCGCCGCCGGCCTGCTTGTCCTTGTTGTCGCCGCCAGAGTTGTTGATCACAGCGGCGGTGATGGCGATCACGACGACCGCGACGACCGCGACCGCGCCGATCAGCAGACCCTTGGTGTTCGGGCCGCGGCCGGAGCCGCCGTGGTGCTGCTGCTGCGGGGCCTGGCGGGGCGGCTGGCCGCCGTACGTCTCGGGGGCGGCGTACTGCGCCTGCGGCTGCCCGTAGGGGGCCTGCTGCTGCGGCGGCACGTAGGGCTGCTGACCCTGCGGCGGCTGCCCGTACTGGCGCTCGCCGACCGTCCTGACCTGGTTGTACGAGGTGCGGGGGACGCCTGGCTGCGCCTGCGCGGGGCCGGGGTAGCCGTAGCCACCGCCCTGCGGGGGCTGGGCGCCCGCCGCCTGACCGTCCTCGTACAGGTAGCCGAACGGGTCGTCGTTCTCGGGCGTGTTCGCGCCGTCGTTACCGGCAGCCATCCGGGTTCCTCTCCATGCTCGCCAGCCGTCGCCGACCGGCCGAGCCTACCCCGAACGGAGCAGCCGCCGAAGCGGGCCCGGGCGTGTCCGGCGCCTCAGCCGGCGCGGCGGTGGACCTTGGCACGGGAGCGCTTCTCCACGTACATCCGTTGGTCGGCGGAGTTCAGGACCTCCTCCACCGTCATCCCGCATTCGGCCCATCCGATGCCGAAGCTCGCCCCCACCCGAACGGCCCGCCCGTCCACCCGGATGGGCGGAATGATCGCGTTGCGGAGGCGTACGGCCAGGTCAGCGGCGTCGGCCGCGCCGAGGCCGTCGGCGAGGACGACGAACTCGTCACCACCGAGCCGGGCGACGGTGTCCCCGTCGCGGACGCCGGTGGTGAGCCGGCGGGCCACCTCGATGAGGACGGCGTCGCCGGTGTGGTGCCCGAAGCGGTCGTTGATCGACTTGAAGCCGTCGAGGTCGCAGAAGAGGACGGCGAGCCCCTTGGTGCCGTCGTCGACGTCGCCGTCCGTGGGCGCGACGGTGTGGACGTGGTGGTCGTACGGGCCGACGCCGGCCGGCTCGAAACCGAAGCCGTGCTCGTGGGCGTGCTCGTACGGGGAGCCGCCGTAGCCGGAGGGAGCGGTGGGAGCGGGGTCGTGGCCGGGGCGGCCGGAGTCGCCGGAGTCGTACGCGGGGTCGTAGCCGCCGTCGTGCCCGGTGCCGGGGCCGGTTCCGGTGTCGTATCCGCCGTCGCGCTGGGAGTCGTACCCCTCGGTGCCGTACCCCGCCGTCTCGTACCCGCCGTCGCGCTGGGAGTCGTACCCCGGCGTCTCGTACCCGCCGTACGCGACCTCGACGGCGGGGCCGGGCGCCGTCGGGCGCTCGCAGAGGCGGGCGGAGAGCCGGGACCGCAGCTCGGCGCTGTTGGGGAGGCCGGTCAGGGCGTCGTGCGAGGCGCGATGGGCGAGCTGGAGCTCGTGCCGCTTGCGCTCCTCGATGTCCTCGACGTGGGTGAGGAGGAAACGGGGGCCGTCGGCGGTGTCGGCGACGACGGAGTTACGGAGGGACACCCACACGTACGTGCCGTCACGCCGCCCGAGCCGCAGCTCGGCCCGGCCGCCCTCGGCGGAGGTCCGCAGCAGTGTCCCTATGTCCTCGGGGTGGACGAGGTCGGCGAAGGAGTAGCGCCGCATGACGGAGGCGGGCCGGCCGAGGAGCCGGCACAGGGCGTCGTTGGTACGGAGGAGACGGCCGTGCTGGTCGCCGCCCATCTCGGCGATGGCCATGCCGGAGGGGGCGTACTCGAAGGCCTGCCGGAAGGACTCCTCGCTGGCGCGGAGGGCCTGCTGCTCGCGCTCCAGCCGGACGAGGGCGCGCTGCATGTTGGAGCGGAGGCGGGCGTTGCTGATGGCGATGGCCGACTGGGAGGCGTACATCTGGAGCGCCTCCTGGCCCCAGGGGCCGGGGTGCCGGCCGTTGCGCGGGCGGTCGACGGATATGACGCCGAGGAGTTCGCGGCCGGAGCCGGAGGCGTACATGGGGGCGTAGAGGCGGTCGTGGGGGTGCCACTCGTCCTCGAAGCGGGGGGCGGGGCCGTCGGTGTGCCACTGGGGGACGTCGTCCTCCATGAGCACCCAGCCCTCGGTGTGCGGGATGAACCGCAGGTCGCCCCAGGAGTCCGCCATGGAGAGGCGCCGCTCCCAGGAGGCGCGGGAGCCGACCCGGCCGGTGATCAGCGCCTCGGCGGCGGTGCTTCCGGCGAAGGCGGCGACGACGAGGTCACCGTCGGGGCGTACGAGGTTGACGCAGCACAGCTCGTAGTTGAGACCGACGACCACACCGTCGGCGACGGTCTGCAGGGTGTCGGCCAGGCTGCGCGCGGTGTTGAGGTCCGCCACGACCTGATGCAGCTGCCGCAGGGTCGAGAGACGGACGTACGGCTCCGACTCGGTCTCCATCGCTCGCTCTCCCCGAGACCTCGACAGCAACTCCAGGGTTCTCATCGGCTTCGTGGTGCACAGTCACGACTTACCGTGCACTGTCATCGCCACTGAATCACAGCGAGCTGCACACCCGGTACACAGGGTCAGCAAATACTAGCCTCTGTGACTCAAGTCACAGCAGGTCATGGGCGGGTCGCCTACAACCCGGTCGGCCCTTGGGTGCCGGGGCCACCGGCCCGACGCGGGAACACCGGCCCTGCACGACGGAGACCTAGGTCCGGCGGGGGTCCCGGACTGGTCCCCGAGCCCGATGCGGGCACCGGAGGACCCGGACTAGCGTGCGGATGTGCTCCAGAAGACTCCCGCCACTCCCCCCGTGTCCGATCTGGCCATCCCCCATGCTGAGGGGGTGAGCAACGACGACTTCCGGGCGGCGATGTCCCGCCTCGCGGCGGGCGTGGTCCTGGTGACCGCGCACGACCCCGACGACGGCCCGCGTGGCGAGGACGTCGGCATGACGGCGACCGCCTTCATGTCGGTCTCCCTCGACCCGCCGCTGGTCCTGGTCAGCCTCCGCAACGGCTCCCGCATGGACGACCTGCTCGCCGAGGTGCCCGTATGGGCGGTGTCGATGCTCGGCGAGAACCAGCGGCACGTCGCCGGCCGCTTCGCGATGAAGAACCGCGTGAGCGACCGGCTGCTGTTCGCGGACCTGCCGTACACCCGGGGCGAGGAGAGCGGCGCCCCGCTGATGGACGGCGCGCTCGCGGTCCTGGAGTGCCGCACGGAGAGCAGGGTCGTGGCGGGCGACCACACGCTGGTGGTGGGCCGGGTCCTGACCGTCGACCCGCACTCGGGGGGCGGCCCGCTCATGTACTACCAGGGGAAGTACCGGCACCTGTCCTGAGGCCGCGGGGTCACGGCCCCGGCCGGCCAGGACCCGCCGGGATCAGCCCCAGTCGCGCGACTGACGGGTCTTCTTCGTCTCCGAGCGCTGTTTCTTCTCCCGCAGGCGGCGTTCGTTGATGCCCCGGGGGATCTTCGTCGGTCTGCGGGGTTTCGGGGGCGGGGCCGTCGCCTCGGCCAGCAGTGCGGCGAGGCGGACGGCCGCCGTCTCGCGGTTGCGCCACTGGGAGCGGTGCTCCGAGGACCGGACCGTCACGACGCCGTTGACCAGGCGGGACGCCAGGCGCTCCAGCGCGCGGGCCTTCCACACCTCGGGCAGCGATTCCGTGGCGGCGAGGTCGAAGCGCAGCTCGACCTGCGAGTCGCTGGTGTTCACATGCTGTCCGCCGGGACCCGAGGAACGCGAGAAACGCCACTGGAGCTCGGCCTCGGGGAGCGAGACGGAGCCGCGAATGGGATACGGACCGGACATGCCTTCCATGTTCCCCGTACAGAGCCATCGGAGTCATCCTGTTTTCGCACGGAAGCTTCCGGGAACCGCTGGAGGCACACGCGCGTTCCTCCAGGCAAGACATCACGATGAAAGGGACTTTCCATGGCTGTGAGCCTGTCCAAGGGCGGCAACGTCTCTCTGACCAAGGAGGCCCCGGGCCTCGCCGCCGTCACCGTGGGCCTCGGCTGGGACGTCCGTACGACCACCGGCACGGACTTCGACCTCGACGCCTCCGCCATCGGTGTGGACGCCGCGGGCAAGGTCGCGTCCGACGCGCACTTCGTCTTCTTCAACAACAAGTCGACGCCGGACCAGACCATCGTCCACACCGGTGACAACCGCACCGGCGAGGGCGGCGGCGACGACGAGCAGATCAACGTCAACCTCGCGGCCCTCCCGCCGACCGTCGACAAGATCGTCTTCCCGGTCTCCATCTACGACGCGGTGAACCGCTCGCAGAACTTCGGCCAGGTGCGCAACGCGTACATCCGCATCGTCAACCAGGCCGGCGGCGCCGAGCTCGCGCGCTACGACCTCTCCGAGGACGCCGCCGTCGAGACCGCCATGGTCTTCGGCGAGCTGTACCGCAACGGCGCCGAGTGGAAGTTCCGCGCGGTCGGCCAGGGCTACGCCTCGGGTCTCGAGGGCATCGCCCGCGACTTCGGCGTCAACCTCTGACCGACGCCCCGCGGCACCCCTGAGCCCCGGCCGGATCCCCGGCCGGGGCTCTACCCTTTGGCACGTGATCGTCGAAGCCCTCGCGCCCAAGGCCCTGGAGGACGGTGCGGCCCTCCCCGGCCCGCTGCTCACCGAACTCACCGCGCTGTACGCCTCCAACGAGGAGTTCCACCAGCTCAGCGGAGACTTCCCGGATCCGTCCGACGTCCGGCCGGAGCAGATCGCGGCCTCCCTCGCCGACGAACTGGCCCAGCCCGGCTCCGAGGTCCTCCTCGCCCGCTCGGAGGGCCGGCTCGTGGCGGTCGCCGTGACCCTCGCCCACCACCCCGACCCGGACGATCCCGATCCGTGGCTCGGACTCCTCCTGGTCCACGGGGACGTCCGGCGCGCGGGCCACGGACGCCGGCTCGCCGCGTACGTCGAGGACCGCTTCCGCGCCGCCGGCCGCACCGGCCTGCGGCTCGCCGTCCTGGAGAACAGCCCGAAGGCACTGGCCTTCTGGACCTCCCTCGGTTACGAGGAGATCGCCCGCCGCCGGGACCGGGCGCACGGCCGCCCGTGCCTGGTCATGCGCAAGGGCCTCACGGAGGAGTAGAGGGCAGCCCGCCTCTCGCGTCGCCTTCTTGGTGGCGGCCGGGCATCGCCCTGCGCTTGACTGGGAGTCAAGTAATCAGCGATGTACGGGGGTTGCAGTGCGCGCAACGGTACGTGTGATGGCCATGTCGGCGGCTCTCGTGGCCGCGCTGACCGCGTGCGGGGGTGGCGGCGGGGACACGGCCGGCCCCGACCCGGTGAACGGCGGGCGGCAGAACGGCGACTCGCTCGAAGGACACGAGGACACGGCCCCGGCCGTGCTGACCGGGACCCAGCTGCAGACCGTCCTCTCCGGTAACGCCGGGATCCCCGAGGCGTGGGGCGGTCGCAGTCCCGAGGCGGCCAAGGAGGGCGCGGAGGCCGTGGAGCGCTGCGGAGCCGACGCGGGGACGGGATGCGCGGGGCTGACGGCGATGGCGCTCAGGGTGCTGGAGAACCAGACGCTGGAGCAGTTCAAGGCGGACGTCGACGGGCAGACCATGTTCGTCAACGTCTACTCGTTCGACTCCGCCGAGAACGCGGCCGTCACCGCCAAGGCCCTCTCGGCCACCGAACGCAAGGACGCCAAGGACGCCCGGCCTCTGAAGATCACGACGGGCGCGGAGGACACGGACGCCTTCTCGGAGAAGCTCGCCGAGGACGAGTACAGCGCCAATGCCGTTCTGCGGGCCGGAACGGTGGTCATCACCCTGTGGGGGACGGACCTGAAGGGCACCGGGGACATGCAGCCCATCGCGAAGAGGATGGTCGACCGCGTCCTCAAGGTCGCGGCGGGGAAGAACCCCGACGCGTGACCGGACACGGTGGCTAGGGCGTCGCCGGCCGTTCGTCGCCGTACAGCCACACGTCCCACAGGGAGTCGAGGTTCCGGCCCGCCACGGATTGCGCGTAGGCGGTGAAGTCGGCCGTGGTGGCGTTGGCGTGGCGGTACTTCGCCGGCCAGCCTCGCAGGATCTCGTCGAAGGTCGCGTCCCCGACCGTCTCGCGCAGCTTGTACAGGACCATCGCACCCCGCTGGTAGACCGGCGGGTCGAAGAGGTTCTCGGCGGAGGGCGGTGCGGCCGGCGGAAAGGCCCAGTTGGCCTCCTGCGCGAACGCCCGCTCGAAGTGCGTCCGCGCGGGGACGTGTTCGTACTCCTCCGTGTACAGCCACTCGGCGTACGTCGCGAAGCCCTCGTTCAGCCAGAGGTCCCGCCAGGTCGCGGGCGTCACCGAGTTCCCGAACCACTGGTGGGCCAGTTCGTGGACGAGCGTCGTCCGGTCGAAGGAGGCGGCGGGGAAGACGGGCCGCGTCTGGGTCTCCAGGGCGTAGTCGAGGGTGCCGTCGGCGGTGACCGTCGCCCCGGCGGCCGAGAAGGGGTACGGGCCGAAGCGCCGTACCTGCCGGCCGATGATCTGCGGGACCTCGTCCCGTAGCGCCGCACTCCGCGCGGCGACCGACCGCTCGGCGGCGGTCAGGACCGGCACCGCCGGGTCCGGGGTGCTCGCCGCCTTCGTCTCGTACCGGCCGATCGCGACCGTCGCCAGATAGCTCGCCATCGGCTCCGGCTCGTGCCACACCGTGGTGACGCGGCCGTCCGGATCCGTCCGGCGGGCCGTCCTGACCCCGTTCGAGAGGGCTTCGAGACCGGCCGGGACGGTCAGGGTGATGTCGTACGCGGCCTTGTCGGAGGGGTGGTGGTTGCCCGGGAACCAGGTCATGGAGCCGGTCGGCTCGCCGACCGCGACCGCCCCGTCGGCCGTCCGCAGCCAGCCCTCCTCGGAGCCGTCCGCGTCCGTGACCCGCTCGGGCACCCCCGCGTACGTGACGACCGTCCGGAACTCCGCGCCCTCCGGGATCTCCTCGTGCGGTCTGAGCGTCAGCTCGTTCCCCGCCCGGTTGGCCGCCGCGGGCGCGCCGTCGACGGTCGCCCCGTCGACGGTGAGGCCCGCCAGGTCGAGGTTGAAGGCGCTGAGGTCCTGGGTGGCGCGGGCGGTGATCTCGGCGGTGCCGGTGAGCCGCCCGGTCCCGGGGTCGTACGCGAGGTCCAGGGCGTAGTGCCCGACGTCGTAGCCGCCGTTCCCGAGCTTCGGGAAGTACGGGTCGCGCACCCCGGCCGAGCCGGGCGTACCCCTGACACCCCCGGTGGAACCACTGCAGCCGCCCGCGAGCAGCGCGAGGGCGGTGAGGGCGGCGGCGAGGCCGCCCGCGGCTGTTCCGGTGCGGGGGCGCTGGGTCACGTATCGATCCTAAGCAGGATGGATACGGAAAAGGTGATGGCGCCCGGCGGGGGATCCGGGCGCCATCACCAGCTGTGGGGGCTGCCGACGGGTCGGCCCTGGCGGCTACTTGCCGAGCGAGGCGGCGCCGGCCTGGGCGAACTTCTCGTCGAGGTCGCCGGAGGGGGCGCCCGCGACACCGATGCCCGCGATGGGCGCGCCCTTGGCGGTGACCGGGGCGCCGCCGGCGAGGAAGAGGGTGCCGGGGATGTCCTTGAGGGTGGGGGCGTTGGTGAGGCGCTTGGCGAGTTCGGAGGTCGGGGCGTTCCAGGAGACGGCGGTGTAGGCCTTCTTCACGGCCGACTCGTAGGACTGCGGGCCGGCGCCGTCGCCGCGGAGGGTGACGACGGTGTTGCCGTTGCGGTCGACGACGGCGACGGAGACGCGCTGGTTCTCCTTCTCGGCGGCGTCCAGCGTGGCCTGCGCGGCCTTCGTCGCGGCCTCGATCGTCAGGTGCGTCGACTGCCGCAGGTCGGCGTTGCCGGCGTCGGCGGTGATCGCGGCGGCGGGGGCGGCGGCCGGGGCGGAGGCGTTCGCGGAGACCGCGCCGAAGGTACCGGCGGCGATGACGGCGGCGGCGGTGGCACCGAAGAGGATCTTCTTCATGAGGAACTCCGTGAGGGTGGGATGCGGTGAGGAGGTCTGCCGAGTGGCGGGGCTTCGTGCTGCTCCCTCGCTCTGCAACCAATCCTGTGGCCGGAACCGGGGCCGCCCGGTCCACGGTCCGGCTGCCCTCCTCACGCACACCGGAGGACGGCCGGGTCAGCCGATCGGCTGATGCCCTCGTGGTCCCTCCGGGCCAGGATGGACTGATATCCCCAGGTCAGACAGGCCAGACGGGTCGGACCGGCCAGACAGGCAAGAAGGCAAGGAGGCGGGCGGCTTGAACGTGACACGGCCGACCGGGACCGAGCAGGACCCCGACGCCCGCTGGCTGGCGCGGGTCATGCACATCGCCTTCTTCCTCCTCCTCGGCGCCTCCCTCGCCCGGTTCCTGCTGCGCCACCCCTGGGAGGAGCGCAGCCCCTGGATCATCGCCCTCTCCGGCGCCCTCGCCTCCCTGTATCTGCTCGGTCCCGTCGTCGGGACCCGCGCCGGGACCCGCCGGATCGCGTGGCTGGGCACGGTCGTCGCCGTGTGGATCGTCCTCGTCGTCCTCGCGCCCAGCTTCGCCTGGTGCGCGGTGCCGCTCTTCTACACGGGCCTGCGCACGCTCCCGGCGCGCGCGGCGCTCGGCCTGGTCACGCTGCTCACCGCGTTCGTGGTGTTCGCGCAGGTGCAGCTGGCGCACGGCGGCTGGGACCCGAACCTGATCGTCGCCCCGCCGGCCGTCGCCGCCCTCGCCACCGGGGTGTTCGTGTACTCCGACCGGCAGGCGGCCCGGCAGCGGGCCCTCATCGACGACCTGATCCGCACCCGGCGCGAACTGGCCGCGATCGAGCGCCGCGAGGGCACGCTCGCGGAGCGGCAGCGGCTGTCGATGGAGATCCACGACAGCCTGGCGCAGGGCCTGTCGAGCCAGCAGATGCTGCTCCAGGCGGCCGACCGCACCTGGGACAGCGACCCGTCGACCGCGCGCCGCCATGTCCGTACCGCCGAGTCCATCGCCGAACGCAACCTGGCCGAGGCGCGCCGCTTCGTGCACGACCTGGCGCCCGCCGACCTCGCCGAGGGCGGCGGTCTCGAAGAGGCGCTGCGCGGTCTGGCCGGCCGCGAGTCGGCGGCCTTCCGGGTCGACGGGACGGCCGTACCGCTGCCCGAGCGGGTGCAGTCGGCGCTGCTGCGGATCGCGCAGGGCGCCCTCGCCAACATCCGCGAGCACGCCGGCGCCGAATCCGCCGCCCTCACCCTCACCTACCTCGACGACCAGGTCGTCCTGGACATCGCCGACGACGGACGGGGCTTCGACCCGGTGGAGAAACCGGGCGGGGTACGGGGCCACGGACTTCCCGCGATGCGCGTGCGGGCGCGGCAGCTGGGCGGCACCCTGACAGTCGAGTCCACCCCGGGCGAGGGCACGGTGCTCTCGGCCGCGATCCCGCTCTCCCTGGAGTCCTGATGTCCGTACGGATCCTCCTCTGCGACGACCATGCCGTCGTCCGCGCCGGTCTGCTGGCCCTGCTCGGCAGCACCCCCGACATCGAGGTGGTCGGCGAGGCCGGCAGCGGCGAGGAGGCCGTCGCCATGGCGGCGAAGCTGAAGCCGGACGTCGTCCTGATGGACCTCCAGCTCGGCGCGGGCATCGACGGTGTGGAGGCGACGCGGCGGATCGCGCCGACGGGCGTGCACGTCCTCGTCCTCACCACGTACGACACGGACGCGGACATCACGCGGGCGATCGAGGCGGGCGCCACCGGCTATCTACTGAAGGCGGAGCGGCCCGAGGAGCTGTTCGCCGCCATCCATTCGGCCGCGCAGGGCCGCACCGCCCTCTCCCCGCCGGTCGCCAGCCGGGTGATGGACCGGATGCGGGGCGCGGCGGGCCCGAGCCTGACCGACCGGGAGCGGGACATCCTGGGGCAGCTGGGCCGGGGCCTGGGCAACCGGGAGATCGCGCGGGCGCTGTTCATCAGCGAGGCGACGGTGAAGACCCATCTGGGCCGGATCTACGCCAAGCTCGGCGTCGACACGCGCGCGGGCGCGGTGGCGGTGGCGAAGGAACGGCGGCTGCTGCCGTAGGCGCGGGGCGCCGGGGCCGTAGGGGCGGGGCCGTACGGGCGGTCCCGTAGGGGCGGGGCCGTACGGCGCCGGGTGCCGTGGCCCGCGCCCGGGACGTACGGCGGGACCCGCGCTCCGTCCGCCCGCGCTCCGCCGCTGTGAACGCCCCCACCGCTGCTACTCTGCGTTGCCATCCGACCGCACGGTGTCATGTCTCAGTGGGAGCGCACGTGAAGTTCGCGATCGTCGGCGGCGGCCCCGCCGGCCTCTACCTCTCGATCCTCCTGAAGCGGCAGGACCCCGCCCATGAGATCGGCGTGTACGAACGGAACCCCGAGGGTTCCACGTACGGCTGGGGCGTCACGTACTGGGCCGGGCTCCTCGACAAGCTGCGCGACGGCGACCCCGAGTCCGCCGCCGCCGTCGCCGAGGCGTCCGTGACCTGGACCGACGGCGTCGCGATCGTCCGCGACGAGCGGACCGCGCACCGCGGCGACGCGGGCTTCGGCATCGGGCGCCGGCGGATGCTCGCGCTCCTCGCCGAGCGGGCGGAGCAGCTCGGCGTACGGGTCCGGTTCGAGCACGAGGTCACCGGCCCGGACGCGCCCGAACTGGCCGACGCGGACCTGGTGGTCGCCGCCGACGGCGTCAACAGCGTCCTCCGCGAGGCGCACGCCGGCCACTTCGGCGGCGAGGTCGCGAGCGGCCGCAACCCGTACGTCTGGCTCGGCACCACCAAGGTCTTCGACTCGTTCAGCTTCGCCTTCAAGGAGACCGAGCGCGGCTGGATCTGGTGCTACGCCTACGGGTTCAGCGGCGAGCGCTCCACCTGTGTCGTCGAGTGCTCCCCGGAGACGTGGACCGGCCTCGGGCTCGACACGCTCGGCGAGGCGGACAGCCTGCGCCTCCTGGAGAAGCTGTTCCACGACCTGCTCGACGGGCACGAGCTGATCGGCCGGGGCCGGGCCGACGAGCCCGCCCAGTGGCTCACCTTCCGCACCCTCACCAACCGGGTCTGGCACCGCGGCAACCTCGTCCTCCTCGGCGACGCCGCCCACACCACCCACTACTCGATCGGCGCGGGCACCACCCTGGCCCTGGAGGACGCGCTCGCCCTCGCGGACGCCCTGCGCGGCCTCGGGAACGGCGACGGCCACCGGGACCTCGACGCCGCCCTCACCACGTACGGGAAGCGGCGCCGCGCCGAGCTCGTCTCCGCGCAGAGCGCGGCCCGGTACAGCGCCCAGTGGTACGAGAACCTGCCGCGCTACATGCGCCTGGAACCGGCGCAGATGTTCGCGCTCCTGGGCCAGCGCCACTCGCCGCTGCTCCCCCACATCCCGCCGCAGCTGTACTACCGGATCGACCGGGCCGCCGGGCAGCTGGAGTCCCTCCGCCGTCTGAAGCGCTGGCTGGGCCCGAGGGTGGCCCGAGCGGTCCACGGGCGGCGGTGAGGGGAGCGGAGGCCGGGGCGAAGCCGGGGCCGGGGGCGGCGTGCGGCCGGGCGGCTCGGGGGCGGCGTGAGGCCGGGCGGCTCGGGGGCGTACGCGCTCACACGTCCCTGCGCCCCACCGCCACGAACGCCACCGCCGCCGCGCCCAGCGCCCACACCGCGTACACCGTCCACGCCCCGCCCGCCGTCCACGGGAAGTCCACCGGAACCGGCGACTCCCCCACCTGCGTGAGCCGCTTCCACGCCCCCTGCGGCAGGGCGTGGAGGAAGATCGCGCCCCAGCGGTTGCGGTCGTCCATCAGCGCCGGCAGCAGGAGGAGTACGCCGGTCAGGGTGACCATCGTCGTCGCCGTGTGCCGGAGGAGCGCTCCGAGGCCGAAGCCGGCGAGCGCGCACACCGGCGCGAGCAGCGCGGACCCGGCGACGGCCCGCAGCACACCCTCGTCGCCGATCGCCATGCCCACGCCCCGGTCGTCGAGCACGGCCTGCGTGGCCGCGAACGAGACCCCGGCGACCAGCGTCCCGTACGCCGTCATCACGGCGGCGAGGACGAGCGTCTTCGCCGCGACGACCGCCCGGCGGGCCGGGACGGCCGCGAAGGTCGTACGAATCTGGCCCGTGCCGTACTCGCCGACGATCATCAGCGCGCCGATGGAGCCGGTCGCGAGCGTGAACACCATGGCCCCGCCGAGCGTGAACGCGTCGCGCATGGCCCAGATCGGCACGAAGAGTTCCTTGATGCCGTCCGCGTAGTTCGGGTAGTTGCGGTGGTCGGCGAGGGTCGCGTTGAGGTTGACGCCGAGGGCGGCGACCGCGCCGACGACGAAGGCCCAGGGGGTGGAGCGCAGCGACCACAGCTTCATCCACTCGGCGGCGAGGAGGTCACGGAAACGGGCGTCCATCAGCGGTACTCCACGGTGTCGGCGGTGAGTTCCATGAACGCCTCTTCGAGGGAGGAGGCGTTCGGGGTCAGTTCGGCGAGCGGGACGCCGTGGCGGAAGGCGAGGACGCCGATCCGGGCGGCGTCCGCCCCGGTCACGACGAGTACGGCCCCGGCGGTCTCGGTGCGTACGGCCTCCGCTCGTACCGTCTCCGTGCGTACGGTCTCCGTGTGCACGGCTGCCCCCTCGGCCCTCAGGGCGGCGGCCAGGGCCGGCGCGCCGGCCGGGTCGGCCGTCCGTACCGTCACGCTCCTCCGGGTCCCGCGCGCCGCGAAGTCGGCGACGCTCTCCGCCGCGACGAGCCGCCCGCGGCCGATGACGACGAGGTCGTCGGCGGTGTGCTCCATCTCGCCCATCAGATGGCTGGACACGAACACCGTGCGGCCCTCGGCGGCGAGCCGCCGGAACAGTCCGCGCGCCCACAGCACCCCCTCCGGGTCCAGGCCGTTGACCGGTTCGTCGAAGAGCAGCACGGGCGGGTCGCCGAGCAGCGCGGCGGCGATCCCGAGCCGCTGCCGCATGCCGAGCGAGTAGCCGCCGATCCGCCGCCGGCCCGCCTCGGCGAGCCCGACCTCGTCGAGGACCTCGCCGACCCGGCGGCGCGGGATGCCGTTGCCGCGGGCGAGCGCGGCGAGCTGGGCCTCGGCGGTCCGGCCGCCGTGCACGTCGTGCGCGTCGAGCAGCGCCCCGACGTGCCGCAGCCCGCGCGGCAGGTCCCGGAACCGCCGCCCACCGACGGTGGCGGTTCCGGACGTCGGCTCGTTCAGCCCCAGGATCAGCCGCAGGGTCGTCGACTTCCCGGCCCCGTTGGGCCCGAGGAACCCGGTCACCCGCCCGGCCTTCACGCCGAAGCCGAGCCGGTCGACGGCGAGCCGGCCCCGGCCCGGACGGCCGTACCGCTTGGTGAGTTCGTGTACTTCGATCATGCGGCCCACGCTCCCGGCACGGCGCCCTCCGACGCATCGGCCCGCCGGGCACAAGCGGTGCGAGGGGGTGGCCCGGGGGCGTACGCCCGTGGGCCGATGTCCCGGCGAGGGGCCGGTGCCTACGATCGGGCCATGCCCGCCACTCCGACCTCCCTCCCTTCCGGCGGGCGGGTGGCGGCGGTCCTCGCCTGGTGCGCGGCCGTCGCCCACCCCTTCGCCCTGCTCTCCGCCCTGCGCGCGGGGCCGTACCGCTCCACCGGACTCCGGCTCTTCCTCGCCGCCGTCGCCGTGGGGCTGACGCTGCCGCTGGCGCGCCGCAACCCGCTCGCCGCGCTCGGGCTGCTGCTCGCCGGGCTGTTCGCGGCGGCGACCAGCCGGCCGGACGCCGCGCTCCTGTACCTGCCGGTGCTCGCCGCCGACGCCGTCGTCGGGTTGCTCGCCGCCCGGCGTCCGCTCCGGGTGCTGCTGCCCGCCGCCCTCGGAGCGCTCGCCGTGCAGGTGGCCGCCGCGACCTACACCACCTCCGGGCAGGACGTCTTCGTCAGCACCGTGGCGGCCCTCGCGCTCGCCCTGCTGACCGCCGGGCTCCTCGGCCGTTCGGTACGGGACCGGCGCGGCCACGCGGCGGAGCTGCGGGCGGCGACGGCCGCCGAGGCCGTCGCCGCCGAACGGCTGCGCATCGCCCGCGAACTGCACGACGTGGTCGCGCACAGCATCGGCGTCATCGCCATCCAGGCGGGCGTCGGCCGCCGGGTCATCGAGACCCAGCCGGCCGAGGCCCGCAACGCACTCGCCACCATCGAGACCACCAGCCGCGAGACCCTCGCCGGTCTGCGCCGCACCCTGGGCGCGCTGCGGGCCACCGCGCGGGAGGCCGACGGGCACGCGCCGCCGCCGCGCGACCCCGCGCCGGGCCTCGCGGACCTGGAGCGGCTCACCGCGTCGACGGCGGACGCGGGCGTTCGGGTCGAGGTGCGGCACCTCGGGGACCCCGGCCGGCCGCTGCCGCCGGAGGTCGACCTGGCGGCGTACCGGATCGTGCAGGAGTCGCTGACGAACGTCGTACGCCACGCGGCCACGCCCACCTGCCGGGTGACCGTGGAGCGCGGCGAGGACAGCCTGGTCGTCGAGATCGCGGACGACGGCCCGGCGAAGCCGGCGGGCTCCCTCGCCGGGGGCGGGTACGGCATCGTCGGCATGCGGGAGCGGGCCGCGCTCCTCGGCGGCCGCTTCTCCGCCGGGCCGCGCCCCGGCGGCGGCTTCCACGTCACCGCGCTGCTGCCCCTGCCCACCACCCACCCGGAAGGAACCCGCCCGTCGTGAGCCCGCACCCGGATGGCACGGCCTCTTCGGCGTCCAGCCCCATGAGCGACCCCACCCAGGTCCCGAGCCCCGCCCCCGGCCAAGCCCCCGGCCCCGCCCCCATCCGGGTCCTGCTCGTCGACGACCAGCCCCTCGTACGGGCCGGCCTCCGCGTCCTCATGGCCGACAGCCCCGACCTGGCGGTGGTCGGCGAGGCGGGCACGGGCGACGAGGCGGTCCGGAGCGCCCGCGACCTGCGGCCCGACGTGGTGGTGATGGACGTCCGGATGCCCGGCATGGACGGCATCGAGGCCACCAGGATCGTCACGGCCGGCCCCGGCGCACCCCGCGTCCTCGTCCTCACCACCTTCGACGACGACGCGTACGTCTACGGCGCGCTGCGCTCCGGAGCGAGCGGCTTCCTGGTCAAGGACATGGCCCTGGACGACATCCTCGCGGCGATCCGGGTGGTCGCCGCGGGGGACGCCCTAATCGCGCCGGGCGTCACCCGCCGGCTGATCGAGGAGTTCGCGGCCCGCCCGGAGCCCGGCGTCCCCGCGCCTCCCCCGGCGCGCGCCCTCGCCGGGGTCACCGCGCGGGAGCGCGAGGTGCTCGCCCTGGTCGGCCGGGGCCTGTCCAACGGGGAGATCGCGGAACGGCTCCACATCAGCTCGGCCACCGCCAAGGCGCACGTGGCGCGCCTCTTCGCCAAGCTGGACGCCCGCGACCGGGTGCAGCTGGTGATCCTCGCGTACGAGGCGGGCCTCGCGCCGTGACACCATCGGTGACGTGCTCGACATCGGCTACTCCCTCTCGCGTCGCTTCCCCGACCCGCCGCAGACCGACTACCGCCACGCGGACGTCCACGCGCTGCGCCACGACCTGTTCTGCGGGGACGTGTATCTGGCCGACACCAAGACGGACCGCGAGGTGTCCACAGCCTGGGGATGGGTGCCGGTGCTCGACTTCGCGTGGGCGCTGTGCGACATCGTCGAGCAGCTCGACCAGGACCCGCGCGGCAACCGCGCCTCCCAGCCGCAGTACGCGGAGCTGGACTTCACCGAGTCCAGTGACCGCATGCTCTTCGAGCGCCGCTTCGGCTGGGTGGACGTCGAGGCCGACTGGATGCCGGGCGACGAGCCGCCGGTCACCTTCAACCACAAGCTGCTGCGCCGCGAGTCCCGCGACTTCCTGCACGACCTGATCGCCGACCTCACGGACATGCACGAGGGCCTCGCCGACAACCCGGCGATCTGGTCCCTCCAGGCCCGCTTCCCCCGTCTGCCGTAGCGCCCACGCGGTCGGCCCCCTACTCCTCCACCCGCACCCCCAGCTGCGCCGCGAGCACCGGCGCCAGGTCGAGCAGCTGGGCCGTCGAGATCACGGCCCCGGACAGCGAGTCCAGCCCCCGCGCGATCTCCAGCCGCTGGACGCCCCGCAGGTCCACGTCCTTCAGCCGGGCCCCGCTGAAGTCCGCCCCGGTGAGCACGCAGTCCACGAACTCCACCCGTTCGAGCACCGCGCCCCCGAAGTCGGGCTCGCTCAGCACACACCCCTCGAAGACGACGTCCTTGAGCTTCGCCGCCCGCAGGTTCAGGTAGTCGATCTTCCCGCCCCGCACCACGACTCTCTCCAGCACCGCCCCGTGCAGCTGCGCCCCGCCGAGCCGTGCCTCCACGAGCTCCACGTCCCGCAGCTGCGCCCCGGCCAGGACCGTGCCCACCCCCCGTACCCCCGTGAGCACCGAGTCGAGGAACCGCGCGCCCGTCAGCCGCGCCTCGTCGAGCCCGCAGTCGCGCAGCGCGCAGTCCAGGAACCGCGCGCCCGCCCCCGACTGCCCCGCCAGGTCGAGCCCGGTCAGTTCGAGACCGTCGTAGTCCCCGTCCGCCTCGATCCCGCCCTCGTACGCCTCCAGGGGAGGCAGTCGCACCTCAGGCCGCCGCGCCCCCGCCACGGCCGCCTTCTTCTTCCGATTCGTCGCCATGCCCCCATGGTGAGGTACGCCACTGACAACGCCCCCGATGTCACGAACGCACCCCCGCTCCCCGTCACGTGTACGGGACAGCACAAAACCGGTCACCACGAGGGAGACGGACATGCGGAAGCTCACGATCATCGGCGGCGGCTTCGCCGGACTCACCGCGGCGATCACCGCCGCCGAGGCCGGACTCAAAGTGACCGTGCACGAGGCGCACGACACCCTCGGCGGCCGGGCCCGTACCGCCGAGGGCCCGTACGCCACCAACGAGGGCCCGCACGCCCTCTACCGCGGCGGCCCCCACTGGACCTGGCTCCGGCAGCGCGGCCTGCTCGGCCCGCTCGCCCCGCTGCCGGCCGCCGACGCCCTCCGGCTCCGCTTCCACCGGGCGGGCGCCCTGCGCCGCACCCCGCCGCCCGGACTGCTGCGCCAGTCGCTCCGTACCGCCGAACGGGCCCCCGCCGACCTCGACTTCCTCACCTGGGCCACCCGGCTCGCGGGCGAGCGGACCGCGCGCGAGGCCGCCGCCTACGCGGCGGTCGCGCTCTTCCACCACGCCCCCGGCACGCTCTCCGCCCGCTTCGTGCAGGAACGCCTCCACCGGGCCGCCGCCCTGCCGCCGGAGGCGCGGTACGTGCGCGGCGGCTGGGGCCGGCTGATCGAGCGGATGGCCGCCCGCGCCTGGGAGACGGGCGTGCGGATCGAGACCTCCTCGCGCGTCGGCCGCGTCCCGTCGGGCGAGGGCCCGGTGATCGTCGCGACCTCCCTGCCGGCCGCCGCCCGCCTCCTCGGCGACCCGACGCTGACCTGGGAGAGCGGCCGTACGGTCCTGTTCGACCTGGCGCTGCGCACCCGGAAGGGGGACCCGTTCGCGATCTCCGACCTGGACGCGCCCGGCTGGATCGAGCGGTTCACGGCCCAGGACCCGTCGCTCGCCCCGGCCGGGCAGCAGCTGGTCCAGGCGCAGCTGCCGATCGCCCCCGGCGCGACGAAGGCGGACGGCGTCGCGCACGCGGAACGGCTGCTCGACCTCGGTTTCCCCGGCTGGCGGGAGCGGACGGTGTGGCGGCGGGAGGCGGTGTCCCGGGGGCGTACGGGAGCGGTGGACCGCCCCGGCACGACCTGGCGCGACCGGCCGGCCGTCGACCGGGGCGACGGCGTGTACCTGGTGGGCGACCAGGTGGCGGCGCCGGGCGTGCTGTCGGAGGTGTCGTTCACGAGCGCGGTGGAGGCGGTGTCGCTGGCGCTGCGCACGGAACGCCTTGACCTCAAGCGCGCTTGAGGTCGGAGGGTGTTCCTCGTGGACGCACGACGCGGGCGCGATACGCGAGACGCGAGTGCGGCCCGCAGGCGCACCGCGACACCGCGACACCGCCTCGACCGACGAACGGGGAACACCATGCGCGCCATCCGGCTCCACGCCTTCGGCCCCGCCGACAACCTCACGTACGAGGAGGCCCCCGACCCCGTCCCGGGCCCCGGCCAGGTCCGCGTCCGGGTCGCGGCGGCCGGCGTGCACCTCCTGGACACCGCGCTGCGGGAGGGCATGACGGGCCCCTACCCGGCGCCCGCCGAACTCCCCACCGTGCCCGGCCGCGAGGTCGCCGGCACCGTCGACGCGCTCGGCGAGGGCACCGACCCGGCCTGGCTCGGCAGGCGGGTCGTCGCCCACCTCGGCATGAACCCGGGCGGCTACGCCGAACTCGCCGTCACCGACGCCGCCCGCCTGCACGCCCTGCCCGAGCACCTCGGCGAGGCGGAGGCCGTCGCCATGATCGGCACCGGCCGCACCACCCTGGGCATCCTGCGGTTCACGGCGCTCGGACCGGACTCGGTGGCGATCGTCCCCGCCGCCGCCGGCGGCATCGGCACCCTGCTCGTCCAGTACGCGAAGAACGCCGGCGCCACCGTCGTCGGTCTCGCCGGCGGCCCCGCGAAGGTCGCCCTCGTCGAGGCGAACGGCGCCAACCTGGCCGTCGACTACAAGCGGCCCGACTGGCCGGAGAAGGTCCGCGCGTACCTGGGCGGGCGCACCGCGACCGTTGTCTTCGACTCGGTCGGCGGCGACACCGGGCGGGCCGCCGTGGACCTCCTCGGCAAGGGCGGGCAGCACCTCGTCTTCGGCTGGTCGAGCACCGGGCTCCACGACGGGGAGCCGCTCACGTTCACCCCGGAGGAGCTGGCCGCGCGGGGCATCACGTCGGAGTCCGTCCTCGGACCCGTCATGATCCAGAAGGCGGGCGGCGACGTCCGAGTCCTCGAACTCGCCGCCCTCGAAGCGGCGACCGAGGGCACCCTCCGCCCGGCGGTCCACCGCTTCCCCCTGGCGGAGGCGGCGGACGCCCACCGCGCCCTGGAGACCAGGGGCACGACGGGCAAGGTGGTACTGATCCCCTGAGCGTGATCCCTGAGCCGGAATCCCTGAGTGCCCTGAGGGTCCTGAGGGCCCTCAGGGTCCTCAGGGTCCTCAGGGTCCGGTCCTCAGACCCCGATCACGTCCCAGGAGTGCGCCTTGTACTCCTTCAGGAAGTCGGGGTGGTCCTCCCACATCCGCGCGACGGAGCGCAGCACGTCCCAGTTGTGCTCCAGCGCCTGGTCCACGACCTGGCGCAGCTCCGGCGCCGACTCCCGCTTCTCCACGAGCCCGTTGACGGCGGACGCGGCCTGCACGGTGTAGCGCGTGGCGCGCAGGGCGCGGGAGGTGTCGTCCATCCCGAAACCGTGGTCGCTGCCGTTCGCGGGGTCGAAGAGCGGGGTCAGCCGCGCCTCGATGAAGGCCGTGATCCGCTGGAAGCGCTGCTCGATGTCCTTGTCCATACCCCCTTTCCTACACCCCGCGCGCACCGAGCTCCGCCAGGGCCCCGTCGGTCAGGCGGTAGACCGTCCACTCGTCCTGCGGGCGCGCGCCGAGGGACTCGTAGAAGTCGATCGAGGGCTTGTTCCAGTTCAGTACGGACCACTCCAGGCGCTCGTAGCCGCGCTCCACGCAGATCCGGGCCAGTTCGGTGAGCAGTGCCTTGCCGTGGCCGCCGCCGCGCGCCTCCGGACGGACGTACAGGTCCTCCAGGTAGATGCCGTGGACGCCGCGCCAGGTGGAGAAGTTGAGGAACCAGAGCGCGAAGCCGACCGGTTCGCCGTCCTCGGTCTCGGCGATGTGCGCGTAGGCGGCCGGACGGTCGCCGAACAGGGCCTCGTGGAGCTGCTCGGGGGTGGCGCGGACCTCGTCGAGGGCCTTCTCGTACTCCGCGAGGTCACGGATCAGGGAGTGGATGACGGGAACGTCGGAAGCGACGGCTGTACGGATCATGGCCCAAGAGTGCCCCGGGTCAGGCCCTTCCGGCCAGCAGGATCCGCGCGACGGCGACCTGTTCGGGGGCGAGCGCGGGCTCCCCGTCCTCCACGTCCCAGAGCCCGTTCTGCAGCACCCGCCCCAGCGTCCACGCCACCGCGCGCCTCCGGTCCCCGACGACCTCGGCGAGGAGGTCGAAGCGCCACAGCACCTCGGCCGGGTCCGGGTCGAACCGGTCCATCAGCGCCGGCAGCAGCTCGAAGCCGGGGTCGCCGGCGAGGGGCTTGGGGTCGATCGCGAGCCACGGTTCCCGCTGCGCCGCGAGCACGTTCCCCAGGTGCAGGTCCCAGTGGAGCAGCCGGTCCCCGGGTTCGCCCGCGACCTCCCGTACGGCCGCCGCGCAGTCCCGCAGGACGGCCGCGTCGGCGGCGCCGAGGCGTTCCGCCGCGCCCGGCACCGCGTCGAGCATCGCGGCGGTGATGTCGCCGAGGCCGCGCAGCCCGGCGGGTGCGGGGACCGCCGAGAGCCGTGCGAGCAGCCCGGCGACGACGGCGAGCGCCTCGCGGGTATCGGTGAGGGAGGTCAGCGGCCGGGCCTCGTCGAGCCGTTCGAGGAGCATCGTGCCGGTGGCGGGGTCGTGGTCGAGGAGGCGTACGGATCCGTTCCCGGCCCAGGCGAGGAGGCCGGCCGGTTCGCCCTCGGTCTCGTCGTCGAGGATCTGCATCTTCAGCGCGGCGGGCGCGCCGTCGGAGGCCCGTTCGACGGGCAGGACCAGGGAGGCCACCCCGTGCATCGAGGGGCCGGTGAGGCGCAGCCCCCACCGGCCGAGGAAGTCCTCGGCCAGCGCGGGCAGCCCGGCGACGAAGGCCCGCCCGGCCTCCCCGTTGCACTTCGCCTGCGACCGGGCCAGTCCCTCGGGTACGTGGATCACGCCATGACCCTAGGGGGTGCTGTGCCGCGAGGCCCCGGGTAACGTCCGGCCCACGAACCCGGAAGAGGGATACACATGAGTACGGTCAACGGCGGCATTTCGTTCTGGTACGCGCAGGAGGGCGCCCCCGCGCCCCGCGAACCGCTCCCCGGGGACATCACCGCCGACGTCTGCGTCGTCGGCGGCGGCTACACAGGTCTGTGGACCGCCTACTACCTCAAGAAGGCCGTGCCCTTCCTGAACATCACCGTCCTGGAGGCGAAGTTCTGCGGGTACGGGGCCTCCGGCCGCAACGGCGGGTGGCTCTACAACGGCATCGCCGGGCGCGACCGCTACGCGAAGCTCCACGGCCACGAGGCCGCCGTCCGCCTCCAGCACGCGATGAACGCCACGGTCACCGAGGTCGTCGACGTGTGCGAGCAGGAGAAGATCGACGCCGACCTCCACCGGGGCGGCGTCCTCGAAGTCGCCCTCTCCCCCTCCCAGCTCGCCCGCCTCAAGGCGTTCCACGCCGCCGAGGTCGACTTCGGCGAGACGGACCGGGAGCTGTACGGGGCCCGCGAGACCGCCGAACGCATCCGCGTCGCCGGCGCCGTCGGCTCCTCCTGGAGCCCGCACGGGGCGCGCCTGCACCCGGTGAAGCTGGTCCAGGGGCTCGCGGACGCGGTCGAGGCGCTCGGCGTCACCATCCATGAGTCGACCCCGGTCACCGAGATCAGGCCGAAGCACGCGCTCACCCCGTACGGGACGGTCCGTGCCCCCTACGTGCTCCGCTGCACCGAGGGCTTCACCGCCTCCCTCGCGGGCCAGCGCCGCACCTGGCTCCCCATGAACTCCTCGATGATCGCGACCGAGCCGCTGAGCGACGAGCAGTGGGCGTCGATCGGCTGGGACGGCCGCGAGGCCCTCGGCGACATGGCGCACGCCTATATGTACGCCCAGCGCACCGCCGACGGCCGCATCGCGCTCGGCGGCCGGGGCGTCCCGTACCGCTTCGGCTCGAAGACCGACAACGACGGCCGCACCCAGCCGCAGACCATCGAGGCCCTGCGCGAGATCCTGGTGCGCTTCTTCCCGCAGCTGGCGGGGGTACGGGTGGACCACGCCTGGTCCGGTGTCCTCGGCGTCCCGCGCGACTGGTGCGCCACGGTCACCCTGGACCGCTCGACCGGCCTGGGCTGGGCCGGCGGCTACGTCGGCTCGGGCGTCGCCACCGCGAACCTCGCGGCCCGCACCCTGCGCGACCTCATCCAGCAGGACTCGGGCCAGTCGGGCCCCACGGACCTGACGGCGCTCCCGTGGGTGAACCACAAGGTCCGCAAGTGGGAGCCGGAGCCGCTGCGCTGGCTGGGAGTGCAGACGATGTACGCGGCGTTCCGGGGCGCGGACCGCCGGGAGGCGACGGGCCACACGGCGCAGACGGACCGGGTGGCGGTGGTGGCGAACCGCCTGAGCGGCCGCTGAGGAATCCGGCCGGTCACCGGGGGCGGCCACCGCCACCACCGGTCACCGGGGGCGGCCCACCGCCACGCACCACCGATCGGCCGACCGCCCGGCCACTCACCGGCCACCGCACCCACCGTCCGGTGGCGGGTGAGTGGCCGGTCCCCCACCCCACCACCCGTCGGCCGGCGGTCACCCACCCCCCAGTGACCGCCGCGTCACTCCACCTCGATACCGAAGTCCCCCACCAGCTCCTCAAGACCGCCCCCGTACCCCTTCCCGCCGAGGACGAAGTCCCAGTCGCCCCCGGCGCGCCGCCGGAAGGACCCCAGGACGAGCGCCGTCTCGCCGGGGCGGCCGTCCGAGACGACGAGCCGGTCGAGTTCGACGCCGGAGTCGTCGCGCAGCCGGATGCCCGCATCGGTGAACTCCCCGAGATCGGCCTCGGGGTTCACCTCGGGGTTCACCTCGGGGTCGACGGCGGCGACGAGGACGAGACGGTCGGCGCGTGCCGGAAGCCGGTCGAAGCCGACCCGTAGGGCGGCCCGGTCGCCGGGCGGGGCGGTCACGGCGGCGACCGAACCATCAGGCGTGGAGGGGTTGTTGAAGAAGACGAACCACTCGTCGCCGAGGACGCGGTTGCCGGCGCAGACGAGGGCGCAGACGTCGAGGGCGGTGGATCCGGACCAGACCATGCCGAGCAGGTTGAAGTCGGAGTCGGCCTCGAAGGGAGCGGACGGGGAGGCAAAGACGGCGGTGGGACCGGAGGACGAGGGGACGGATACGGCGGCGGGGGCGGAGGCGGGGGCGACCGCAGGGCCCCCCGACCCCAACCGCCCCCGGAGCCCGTGCTGATGGAGCAGTTCGACGAGTTCGGTCCCGGATATCAGGGTGAGGGGCTTGCCGTTGGCGAAGGTGTACGAGCCGGGCCCGAACTTGGAGGTGGTGACGAGGACGCCCTTGTTGGCACCGGCGCCCTGGACGGTGCCGAAGAGGTCGCGTACGGCGGCCGGGGGCACGGTGTTCCGGTACCGCTTGACCTGGACGACGATGGACCCGCCGCTGATGGGATCGGGGTCGAGGGCCTCGACGTCGACGCCGCCGTCGTTGGACCGGCGGGTGGTGACGGCCTGGAGTCCGCGGGCGCGGAACAGTTCGGCGACGAGCCCTTCGAAGGCGATGGGGTCCATGGCGAGCAGGTCGGGCTCTTCCCCGTCGCCCTGGACGACGACGTCGGAGCCCACCTGGTCGGGGGTGCGGAAGGGGGCCACGGAGACGCGTTCGTCGGGCTTGGCGGAGAGGCGGCCGGTGAGGGCGCCGGTGAGGCAGTCGACGGCGGCGACGAGTTCGAGGTTGAGCCGGTCGAAGGCGGGCCGCTCGACGACGACGGAGGCGACGCAGACGCGTCCGGCGAGCCCGGTGGCGGGGTCGACCCCGCCGATGTGGCCGTTGAGGGTGACGGTCTCCAGGGTGCCGAACCGGTCGGCGGCGAAGAGTTCCCGTACGGCGAGGAGGACGCTCTGGGCGAGGACGTCGCGGTAGAGGGCGCGGCGCTGGGTGGCGGGCCGGGGGACTTCCTTCTCCTGGTCGGTACTGGGCAGGTACTTCACGCCCTTTGCCTCGGGTACGACCTCGTGGCCGGGGAGGTCCCAGTCGAGTACGAGCCCGCGGGCGCGGCGGTCGTAGGCGGCGGAGACCTCGCGGGGGAAGCCCTCGGGCCAGGCGGTGGAGGCGAAGAGGACGGCGGAGAAGAACTCGACGACGGTCTCGGCGTCGCCGTCGCCGAGGGCGGCGACGGTGCCGGTGAGGCCGGTGTTGTGGGTCCGTATCTCGGTGAGGCGCTCGGCGGCCCAGGTGTCGTACTGCCGTCGGTACGCGGCGAGTTGCTCGACGCGGCGGGCCTCGGCGGCCTGGGCGGCGTACCAGTCCCGCTCGAAGCGGGCCCGCGCGTCCTGTTCGGCCTGGGCGCGCCCGGAGGGGGTCCAGGAGTTCTGGGGCCGGTAGTGCCGCTGGTCGGGCATGGGGACGGGTTCGCCGAGGGGGCCGGGGGTGAAGGGGGCGATGTCCTCGCCACGCCGCAGGGACTCCACGGAGAAGGCGGGGGCGCGGCAGCCGGCGGCCAGCAGCCCTTCGAGGAGGGCGACGCGCTGTTCCAGTTCTCGGGTGCGGCGCAGGGCGTCGGCGTCGCGCTGCTGCCGGTAGGCGGCCCGCTGCTCCCGTTGCATGCGGGCCACGTCGCGCGCGTACGCGCGTTGCACCCGCTCGGCGTCGCGCTGCTGCCGCAGCACCGCCTGGTGCTGCCCCTCCCGCTGCCGCTGCGCCACCCGCTGCTGCTCGGCCCACACCCCGAGCAGCCCACCGGCCCGCCGACTCATCCGCCCCACCCCTCCCGACGACACCCCGACCACACACACGCCCCCGTGACGGACAAGTCTCGCGGACGGAAGGCGTGTTGTCCGCCGGTGGGGCGTACTGTCGGCGGGGTGGAGGAGACAGCCATGGACCAAGCGCCGTACGTCCGGTTCCAGGGAACGGTGAGGCACCCACGGGGCCACTTCCCGGGCGTCTTCGTCCTCGCCAACGAACTGGCCCGCCAGGGAAGGCTGTCGGAGGCGGAGTACCGCTTCTGGAGAACGAACAACGACTGGTACGACACCCACTACACGAACCCGACGGACGTGGACCCGCGGATCTACGCCCCGGAGGTGAACCCGGGCGCGGTGGCCTGGTTCAAACCGACGGCCCACCACCTGATCACCCGGGTGAACGGCTACCTGACCCTGCTGGCGGCCCACGGCATCGCATGCCACCGCGTGGAGTCCCCGAACCCGGGCAGGATCATCTACGAGGACGCGGACCAGATCGTGGTCGCCCCCACCTCCCGGTAGAACCGAAACAGACGCTGCGGGGAGCCGGGTACGAACGCTGTCATCCACCGGCGCCGATGTCAGCGGACCAGATCGGGAAAGGGACAGCGCTCCAGCGGTTCGTCCTCACGATCGGCCCAGCGCCACCGGAGAACGCGGTCCGGGCGGCGCCACAAAGGGAACACGGCGGCCAAGGGGGGTGGCAAGGCAGGGGTCCCCCGAGCTTCCACGCTTCGGGGCCAGCTCGGACCCCACCCCCCTCTACCGCCTCGGGCCCCGGCCGACCGTCCCTGACCCCCCGGAGAGTGCCGGCGGGATCGGTGAACACGCCTGAGGGTTCGGGTGGTCAGGGCTTGAGGAGGGCGGCAGCCTCGCGGGCGGCGTCGACGGCTCCGGCGCGGACGGCCGCCCGGTCGTCGTCGCTGCGGGCGTAGGCCTCGGGCACGAGCCGGTGGATCGTCTCGGGGGTGACGAGCTCGCAGAACTGCGGATCGGCCTTGAACTCGCCCTCCCGCTCGCCCTCCCACCACCTCCACGCCCAGAAGGCGGCCAGGGTGACGACGATCAGCGCGATCGCGGCGGCGAAGGCGAGACGCGACGCATGGGGGTGCACCTACCCTTTCCTCATGCCCTCACGCGACACACCCTCAGCTGCGACCGGTACGCATCAGCGCACTCCCGGCCCTCGCGAGCTGGTGTTGGCGGCGGGCGTCTTCGCTCTGCTCGCCGATGCCACGCGGCTGCACCTGGTGTGGCTGCTTGCGCGCGAGGAGTCGGACGTGAGCGCCCTCGCCGAGGCGGTCGGCGCCGCCCGGCCCGCGGTCAGCCAGCATCTGGCCAAGCTCCGGCTCGGGGGGCTCGTCGAGACGCGCAAGGAAGGGCGGCGGGTCGTCTACTCGCTGCCGGACGGGCACCTGAAGCGCCTGGTCGTCGAGGCGATGAGTCACGCCGACCATCAGGTGAGCGGTGAGCCCTGGCACGACTGAATCAGGCCGGTCGGACAGACCTCAAAAACCAATAGGTGCGCAACTATGCACGCTTCGGCTACCGTGGAAACACCCCCTGTAGCCGACCAAGGGCGTGCCTCATGCTGTCCGTGCTGCGTAACCGTACGTACCGGCACCTCTTCACCGCGCAGGCCGTCGCCCTCGTCGGCACCGGCCTGGCGACCGTGGCACTGAGCCTGCTCGCGTACGACATCGCCGGCGGGAAGGCTTCCGCCGTCCTCGGCACGGCGCTGGCCATCAAGATGGTCGCGTACGTCGCGATAGCCCCGCTGATCAGCGGGTTCGCCGACCGAATACCCCGGCGGGCGCTGCTCGTCACCATGGACCTCACCCGGGCGGGCGTCGCGCTCGCGCTGCCGTTCGTCACGCAGGTGTGGCAGGTCTACGTCCTGATCTTCCTTCTCCAGGCCGCGTCCGCAGTCTTCACGCCCACCTTCCAGGCGACCATCCCCGAGGTCCTGCCCGACGAGGACGAGTACACCCGCGCGCTGTCGCTCTCCCGCCTCGCCTACGACCTGGAGAGCCTGTTCAGCCCCGCGCTCGCTGCCGCGCTGCTCTCCCTCATCTCGTACAACTGGCTCTTCAGCGGCACCGCCGTCGGCTTCGTCGCCTCCGGCTCCCTGGTCGTCTCCGTCCTGCTGCCGAAGCCGCAGCCTGTCGAGCGCACGGGAGGCGTGTACGCCAAGGCCGCCTTCGGAACCCGGCTCTTCCTGGCCACGCCCCGGCTCCGCGCCCTTCTCGCCCTCGACCTCGTGGCCGCCGCCGTCGGTGCCATGGTCCTGGTCAACACGGTCGTCCTGGTCCGGGACACCCTCGGCCGCTCGGGCGGCGACGTCTCCCTCGCCCTCGCCGCCTACGGCGCCGGCTCCATGGTCGTCGCACTCCTGCTGCCCCGGGCCGTCGGGCGCCTCGGCGACCGGACCATGATGCTGCCCGCCGCCTTCGTCATGACCGCCACGCTCGGCCTTCTTGCGGCAGGGCTCGGCGCGGGCGAGCTGTCCTGGCCGGCGCTGCTGGCCGCATGGCTGGTGATCGGGGCGGCGACCTCGGCGATCCTCACCCCCGGCGGGCGGCTGTTGCGCCGCTCGGCCGCCGCACCGGATCTTCCGGCGGCCTTCGCCGCCCAGTTCTCCCTCACCCATGCCTGCTGGCTCGTCACCTACCCGCTCGCGGGCTGGCTCGCCTCGCAGGTCGGGCTCACCGTCTCGGCTGCCGTGCTGACCGCGCTCGCTCTCGCCGCCGCCGTGACCGCCGTACGCCTGTGGCCGCGGCAGGACCCGGCCGAGCTGGAGCACGTACACCCGGAACTGGCGCCGGATCACCCGCATCTGGCCGGTGTCGGAGGTCGCGGCCATCGCCACGACTTCCACATCGACGCCCTTCACCAGCGATGGCCGGTCCGGGAGCCCGCCCAGGAGAAGACCGCCGCCTGACTCAGGCAGGTGCCGCGCTGCTCTTCCTGGAACGGTCGGAGGGAGCGGGGGCTCAGAAGATCAGGTCGTAGGCGTTCCAGCCGCCGCCGACGAGGGAGCGGGTGGAGCCGGGGACGAGGGTGTACCCGGGCACGGACTTGCGCGCGCCCTGGTAGAGCCAGAGCTTGCCGGCGCCGTCCCGTGCGACGAGGTCGGGGTACTCGTCACGTCCGAGTTCGGCGGTGCCCGCGATCGCCGTGTACGCGTTCCAGCCGCCGCCGACCCGCTGGCGCTGCTTGAAGGGCGGATAGGGAACGGGGCCCACGCGGTCGTACTTCCACAGCACGCCGTCCTTGTCGCGCCCCAGAGCCCCGTCGTAGGCGCCTGACATGGTCAGGGCGGTGTACGTGTTCCAGCCGCTGCCCACCCGCTGCCGCGGTCCGTACGGAACGTTGTACTTCCTCTCGTAGCGCCACAGCACGCCGGCCCTGTCCCGGGCGACCAGACCGCCGTCACCGACGCCGACGAGGGCCGTGTAGGCGTTCCAGCCGCCGCCGACCCGCTGGCGCGGGGCGAAGGGCGCGGAGGGCTTGCCGGTGCCCTGGTGGTACCAGAGGACACCCGCCTTGTCGCGGGCGACGAGGTCGCCCCGGCCGTCCGCCGTGGCGGTCGTGATCGGGACGACGGCGGTGTAGGCGTTCCAGCCGCCGCCGACCCGCTTGCGCGTCGCGAACGGCCGGGTGACGTCGCCCGTGGCCTCGTACCGCCACAGCACACCGTCCTTGTCCCGCGCGTGGACGGCGCCGCGCCGCGCCGCGGAGGGCGTCCCGGCGACGAAGTCGAGGCCGAGCCTGCCCCGGGCCACGGTCGCGCCCGTGCTGTCCTTCAGCTCGACCAGGGCGTCCGGGTGGCCCAGGACGGTCGCGGTCCGGTCGGCGTCCAGGGTGACGGTATAGGTGAGGGTCTCGGCGGCCGGCACCGCGGGAAGGTCGAGGGAGGGCCGGGTGGGCGGATCATTCAGGACGGGCGGGAAGTAGGGCATGTGCCACGCACACTCCCCGTACGAGACGCCGTTGACCGCGCACACGGAGCGGATCACATCCTGGCTCACCGGCGAACTGCCCGCCTCGCCCTCGGTCAGCCAGGTGTCCAGTTCGAAGGAGGCGGTCACCGGCCCCTTGACGCCCGCCGGCAGCGTGGCCGTGAACCGCAGCGTCACCGGCCCTTCCTCGCCCGCCGGAACGGCCAGCGGACCGCCGTCCTGGACGACCGTCCCGACCTCCGCCGCCGTCGTGACGGCGGCCGGCGTCGCGGGCGCGGCGAAGGCCGCCGACCCCCCGAGCGTCACCGGCGCCAGCGCGGCGACCAACGCCGCCGCCACCACTGCCGTACGCATACGTGCCACGAAATCCTCCTCGGCCCCCCGGATGCGGAGGCACTTGGTGCTGACGGAAGCACCGACCCGCTTCCCATGCACCCGTTCGACCCCGTGACGCCGCAAAAGGTTGCACGAGCCCTCCCACAGGATTTCGAAGTGCGCATCACCTTCGACACGAAGACGGACTCCGACGATGACGTGTACCAGGGCCATCTGGCACGTAGGCGGCACGGCCGTGATCATGCGAAAGGGCCGGCGCCGGGGAATCATGCCCCTGCGCCGGCCCTTTGCGTTGAGCCCCCTGTCGGGTTCGAACCGACGACCCCCGCTTTACAAGAGCGGGAGGCCTACGACGGGGCCAACCTGCGCACCAGCTTACGGCGCCACTCGCGGGCAAGGACCCCGCCAACGCCCCTCGTTCCCCGAGAGTCCCCACCCGATCTGGCACGGATGTGGCACGGACCCGGATCCCCCACCCTCGCGCCTCTGCCCCCGAACCAAGTCCGACTGCGCGCGGTCGACTTCCGGACGGTCCAGCAGCTCTTGACTGCGGCTGTATCCCTGCTTCTGCCCAGGGGGCCAGGTACAAGCTCGGTCCCAACCGACGGCCAGGCTCCCCCACGGCCGAAAGGACCCTGACAGCGGCAGTCGCGCACAGCTGCGACGTAGACGTGCCAGATGTTCATGCTCGCCGAAACTTGAGTTTCCACGTTCTCGCAGCCAGCCGGAACGAGAGAGCTAAGCTATCCGGGGCCGAGGTCCTGAGAATGCAAGAAGAATATTCAGCACGCCCAAGGCCCCTAAAAACCATCAACCAGACAACAAAAATCGAGTGGACCAAATGAGGCGATGCAAGAACGCAGCAAGGGCAATTGGGGCCAATGAAATACGCAATCTATACGCAGATTCGGCGGGACGTTGCCAAAATCCGGACTGCTTGAATCCAGTCCTCGTCAGGGCCGCGAACGGCGCCCGCGTTAACGTTGGCGAGTTGGCT
Organism: Streptomyces sp. P9-A4; assembly: GCF_036634195.1. Taxonomy (NCBI): domain Bacteria; kingdom Bacillati; phylum Actinomycetota; class Actinomycetes; order Kitasatosporales; family Streptomycetaceae; genus Streptomyces; species Streptomyces sp. P9-A4. The sequence goes on along the minus strand of NZ_JAZIFY010000001.1, from coordinate 4,115,699 downwards.
CACATAATTGCAGCATCCCCCAAAGGCCCTCGGGCCAATCCCGACATTGAGCCTAGCACGCTAGCGCTCGAAAAGAATTTGATACTACTCTGCTTGATCTGCCACAAGACCATCGACTCGCAGGAATCGACGTACCCCGTAGAATTGCTCCAAAGCTGGAAAAGTTCACACGAAGCCCGCATCTCTAGCGCGTTCGGAGCGCACTCATTCAGGGATCGCGCGGAAGCGCGGTCCGCACTTGAGCCACTTCTTCGCTCAAATCGGGCCACGTTCAACGCATTCGGCCCTCAGTCAGAATCTTCATGGGACCCTTTTTCGGACGCTGTTGAAATTTGGTGGGCACGAGTGCACGACGTGATCATCCCAAACAATCGAATGATCCTAAGGATTCTAGACTCCAACACGCATCTCCTACATTCGACCGAGTTGACCACATTGGAGATGCTCCGAATTCACGTTGACGAGTTTGAGAGGAAACATGTATTTGGGGCCACTTCGTCCTCGGTGCCCCGCTTCCCGGATGAAATAAACAGGATTCTCAACTAAGAAGGAGCTCGCCATGCCGGAAGGCGGCTACTACGCGAAAACCCCCCGCCCCGAGTCTATCGAGGCCGTCAGGAAGGCCCTGCACCGACACAGCGCTGTCCATGAATACAGGGAAGTAACTCCGCAGGTCTACGAGATCTCCCGCACTGGTAAGTCAACGGTGACGCTACACGTTACCAACGTGTACACGGTCGGCTTGGCAGACGTTCAAGAAATTGCCGACGAAAACCCTTCGATTACATGCATCCTGACCGTGAGCTCATGGAACAGCTACACGAAGCAAGCCAAGGAGTATGCAAAGTCAGTCGGCATTGGGCTTTTCAGGTTCCACGAGTGGATGGGGGCGTTGAATTATGACGGAGATGAATTCCTTGATTACATTGCTCCGTCAGATCGCGAAAAATGATCACCTAGGGATCCCTTGGAGCCTATCCCTCTTCGGATCCTCACGTAGCGGCCCTCGAACCGGCTCCGATATTGATCTAATCCTCGTCTACAAGCCAGGCAACGAGGAGATGGCTCGAAAGTTTCGCGCGGACGCCTGTCGCGAGGCTTGGAATGTCCTCAAGCTACAGCTTGATGTCACCCTCCTGAACGAGGAGGAGGAGGAGTCCTTGAGTTTCGTTTCAAAGGAGGGGGCGATTAGGATCTTGGAAAGCAGCGAGACGCGCTAGAGCGGGGAAACCGGCGAGCCAAGTTTGGACGGTTGGTCACAAAAGGCCGAGGCCTGGCACGACCGGGATCGTTCATTGGCCTAGCAGCATGATCCGCCAACATAGTTGCCGGAAACTACGTACCGTCCGCGATGCGTCGCCAAACGGTTATCGATCCTCTGCTATCAACGGTTGATGGGAACCTCGTAGACGATCTCGCACAAGGCGGCGGGCACGATGATGTCCGCCGTCTCCACAGGTCGACCATGATCGCTGTAGTAGGTCCGCCGGATGTGCGTAACTAGAGCGGCCTTCTGAATCCCGAGCAGCGACGCTTCCTCGCCAGTCGCCTGCCGCGGCTCCGGCTGCTCAACAGCATGGCTGATCGTGACACCGATCGCAGCCATCCGATTCACGACCCCTGCGCCCGCGTGCGGCCCACCCTCGGGAAGCACGATCAGGGTGCCGGCTGTCAGGTCGTACGGCTCCCAGCTCGTCGAGAGCTGCACGGGCCGACCGTCGGCAAGGAACTCGTAGGCCGTCCGGACGCACAGGTCACCCTCGGCGATCCCGAGCCGAGCAGCGATCTCCGCCGGCGCGGGCACCTTGGCGTCGGTCCGACTCTCCCAGCCGCTCCGCTTCCCGAGGGCCTTCATGTCCGCCCGGAACGGCGACCCGTCGGGCTGCTCGCGCGCTGCGGACCGAACCATCCGCACCCGCTGCCGAGGCTCGGCCACGTACGTCCCCGACCCGGCCCGCCCCTCCAGCACACCTTGGGAGATCAAAAGCTCCTGCGCGCGACGGACGACGTTCTCGCCGACCCCGCACTCCTGACCGATCTGAGCGCGGGAAGGAAGCCGGTCTCCGGGCGTCCACTCGCGCTCCGCGATCCGCCTGCGGAGTTCGTCGGCGATGCGCAAGTAAGGCGGCTGCTCAGGCATATGGAAAATCTAGTCCACTAGCTCTAATCTAGTTAACTAGCTTCACTGAAAGTGATCGCCGGTGACGGAGGCTGCCCTGTGCCTGCTCCAGAAGTACGCGCGGAAGCCATCGCCGCCCGGCTGTCCGCCATCGGACTCACCGCACGCGTGGAGCAGCACGCCCGACACACGTCGATCGAAGCGGAGGTGCCAGCATCCCTCCCCGCCGGGACATGGCGGGAGGTCTTGGAAGTGGTGGCGCAGGCGGACCGGTTCGGGCTCCTCGCCACCAGCCTCGGCGGCCGCACCCTATGGGCCGTCGTACGCAAGGTGGTCCCCGCGACGGGCGATGTCCGGGGACCCGGCCATCAGCGATAGGAGCTGATCAGCGTGCTCAACCGTATCCGCCGCGCCATCACGCGCACCAGAGAGCGTCACGCCCCTAAGCCTGCCTCCTGCCACCTCCGGACGCTCGCGCGACGGGCCCCCGCCCCTGGCGGTCGAAGCGTCCACGAGTGGGTCCTCGCTGGCGAGGAGACGGCTTTGGTCCGGCCGTATGTACTGACCGCCGAGGAACGTGCGTCCTGGCGGGCGCTGGCCGCTTCCACGTGGCGCATGGCCGCGGAGGCGCACTGATGCGCCCTAACCCGCAGCACCGGGCGCCACGCGCAGCCGCCGCCCCGTACCAATCGAGCGCGTGCGGCATCGGCACGCACGACGAGTGCGCGCACTCGTCCCCCGCGTCGGCCCCGGTCGGCGTGCCCGTGGTCTACGAGGCATGCAGTTGCCCCTGCCACCCGTCGGTCGACAAGGCCCCGACGGGGAAGGCACCGCGATGAGGATCACCACCCCCAGCAGCGCGGTGACTTCCAACATCGAGATCACCTCGACCAACGTCCAGATCGGCGACGTCATCCTGATCGGCGGCCTGCCGCATCGCGTGATCGACCTCTCCCAGCTCCGGGGCGGGGCGAAGCAGCTCCGTTTCGAGTCGGGCGAACTGCTGACCATGCACACCCGGACCAGGCTCGTCGCGCTACGCATGCGGAGAGTTGGTGATCGGGACCGTGGCTTCTCGCCGACACGCCATCGCCGATGACCTCCGCACCCAGATCACGGCCGGCCGCATCCAACCCGGCGAACGCCTCCCCTCGGAAGCCCAACTCGCCTGCCACTACGAGGTAAGCACGCCGACGCTCCGCAACGCCCTCGCCCTGCTACAGGCCGAAGGCCTCGTGGAGAAGATCCACGGCAAGAGCAACTACGCCCGTCAGCCACTGAGTAGAACCACGTACGTCGGCGGTGGACGCACCCCGGCTCAGACACCTCTGCCCGTCAGCATCCGCACGACGAAGCTCCGAGCCCGCGGCCACCTGGCCGCCCTGCTGGGGGTGACGTCTGGCAGCCCAGCGACTGAGTTCCTCTGTGTGAGCCACGCCGGCAAGTCGCCTCACAGCCTGGCCCGCGTCTACGTTCCCCGGGACTTGGCGCCAGCCACCGCACCCGACGCCCCTTCCTGGCCCCAGGAGACGGCGAGCCTGCTAGGGGGGCCGCGCCCCCAACTGGCCAAGGTCGAGGAGAACGTCCACGTCCGCCTCCCGACCGCTTCGGAAGCAGCGACGCTCCGAATCAGCTCGACCCTCGCGATTCTCGCAATTACCCGCGTGGCAACGGACATCACAGGCCGCGTCATCGAGGCGGCCCTCCTGGCCCTCCCCGGCGACCGCGCCGAAGCCATCTTCACCACCGACCACACAACTACAGAGAGGAGACCGGAAGGATGACGTCCCACAACGAGCTCCGCCTCCTCCCCTGGTCGACCCCAGACGGCAAGCCCTGCTTCCTGAGCACCGACGAAAACGGTGGCCCCCTATCCCGCCTGGCCGACCGAACCGAAGCCGCCCAACTCGACGCCTGCACCGAACTCCTGCAGCACGCCGCAGCAGTACTCGCCGACGCCCGGACGGAACCGGACGACCTCCGCCTCCTAGCGGCAGACCTTGCGGGGGCGTTGCACGACGTACTCCGTGTCGCAGTGAGCCGCGGCCACCGCTTGCCGACGCCCGATCCCTCCGCTCACGGAGAGGACGAGGGTCCCCGCCTTCCGGCGGCGGCCTTCGGATAGCATCCACCTCCACAAAAGCCCCGGGCCAACGCCCGGGGCTTCCCCGTCTTCAATCACCCGCGTCCTCATCTGTTGATGTCAGCCGCGGATGCTGTCGCCGGTCACCACCACGACCACTTCCTCTTCCGAAGCTCCCGCTTCTTGACTTCGGCTTCCTTCTTCTTGCGGTCCGTCTGTGCGCGGGCAGTCCACTCTCCTTGATGCTCCCAGCACTGGCCGCTACCCAGGTCGGCCGGCCGCCTGCACCAGCCTCCCCTCTACTTCGGAGCCCCACACTTCGAGATCTCCACTCCCTGCGAGTACCCGTGAGGACACTGGCAGCATCCAGCTGACGCCACAGACAGGGAAGGCGCACGCAGGTGCGCAGAGAGGCACACGGCTCCGGAGGGGGCTTCATGTCCCGATAAGCCCGCAGGTCATGAGGCCAAGCGGCTCGTATGCACCGAGCTGTGTCCACGGGTGGTCCATGGGCCCGGTGGCTCCGTCGGGCAAGGGCAGAGGCCTGGACGCCTCTCGGCTAGGAGTCGAGTGCCCCTGGATCGCGCCGAAGCTGGTCCACTTTACGTAGGAAGTCCTGATGAGCTTGGTCTGTCTGCTCCAGTAGGTCGTACCAGCTGCGGCGTTCGACGTTGAGGCTCTCCTTGAGGAGCCTACGGTTAGTCCGGCTTAGTCGATCGACGTGGTCGACGATGAAAGTGAGCCTTCGGATGGGGAAATACGCCCCAAACTCTGGAGTATCGTCGAGGAACTCTTCCAAACTCTCAAGGTAGTCGACGGCCCTGGTGAATTCGTCGTCCGTCAAGTAGTAGTCGATTCGCTTGATCTCGACTACCCAGATGGTCCCGCGGGGCCCGTTTAGCAGGACGAAGTCTGGACGCTTTATCGGGTCGCGAATGGCGCTAGTCGCGATGAGTTGATTGGACTTCTTGAAATACCACGTCTCGAAGCTGTTGCGGACCCGGTCGAGTGCGTCGTTCATTCCCAGGGGAGTCCACTCCGGGGCCAGCAGCCACGGTGCCTTCTCGATGAGTTCCTGGAGAGGGCGTTCGAGTGTCGTACCATCCGAAATCAGCTGACGGAGTCTGGTGACAACTTCTACTCGCTCTTGGGCTACCTGGCCAAGGGCATAGAACTCGGCAACCCTAGCCTTCTGGAATAGAGCCAGCACGATATCCAGGGGGCTGTCCACCTCCTTGGATACCTGGTGCAGCGTATCTAGGAGTTCTTTGTGCGGCGCAATGTTCTTCGATAGCTCCAGGTAGCGTTCGACTCGCTGCGGATCCGACGCCGCTTCACGGTCGCTGTCAGCCACGAGCAGGCGAAACGCCTCCTTGACCGAATTTCGGTACTGCGGATCACCCGGAGCTTCTGCTTGCAGTCGGGAATCGAGATCTGCAGCCTGCTCGAAGACTTGTCGTGTGCGCCGCTGAACCGAGGACCTTCCGCGTTTGGCTAGATCCTTGACCTGCTTCGAGCCCCAACTCTGCAGGGCTTGGCCTAGGTCGGACGTCCAGATGATGTCTTGTCGGTCGGAGCGAACTAGGTCTTCGGCTTCGTCCAACCACTCGACATGAATCTCACCCGTTAAGTAGGACCTGACACTCCACTCACCAGTGAAGCCGGATGTGGCTCCGAAGTCCCGAGTGGTGGCGACAATCTTTCCGCGAGCATAGATGCGGACACCAGCCATCACCTCGTCTTTATATGGATCCTTTGCGAAGGCGAGCCAGCCTGAAACCGGAAGTGGATCCGAATCTTCTGGAGCAATTGGAGTTCGGTCGAAGGTGACCTTTGTGTCCTCCTGAAGGTCAATACTCAACTCGCCAAGACGGAACGACTCTGATTTAAGACCTGGGAGGGCGTCGCTCTCGCGAGTATTGAATACCTCGACATCCCAGTCGTCGCGCCTAATGCCGAACCGGGCGCAGAGTTGCCGATGCAGTTCTTCCCCTTTGGGGACCAGCTTGCGGTTGAAATCGCTGAGTCGGATGCTGGTGCCGTGCTCATCGCGAAAAGTACCGTCGAGGTGTCCTACCTCAGGAATGTAATCATCCTCTGAGTCGAACATCATGGCATCAAGATGCAGCTTGATGTGGGAAACGCGGTATCCCTGCTCGGTCGGTGCGCCTCCTGCGGTGATCACCTCCACAGTTCGGCAGATTCCGAACGGAGCTAGTTTCCCGATCCCCTTCCTCCCCATGACTCGCCGGCCCTTGCCCTTAGACGTGTCCTTACCGAACCGTCCGCGTCGGTCGGAGCCAACGAGCAAGTAGTGGGTGTTCACCTCCTCAGAGGTCATCCCATGGCCGTTGTCCTCGACGGTGACTTCGTACTGCGCCACTGCCGGCTTGCCGGGCTGCGCGGCGAGCCAAGTGCCGAACGGAAGGCGGACCTTGACTTCCGTAGCATCTGCGTCGTAGGCGTTGGCGATGATCTCTGCGAGGACCGCCGAAACGCGGTCGTACAGCTTGATGCCGAGCTTGTCGACCGTCAGCCTGCTGATCCGCATGCGGTACGGTCCGGTGCTGCCGCTGCTAGCGGACGTGGTCTTCGCCCGAGCGTCGTGGCGGCCGTCTGTCTGCCTCGGCAGTGCTGGGAACAGCCCCTGGGTCTCCGGTTGTTCTGGGCCTACGTTCGTCACTTACCCACCCCCGATGTGTCAAGTTCCGGCCAGCTAAGCACAGCTGAGGGGTTGTCAAAAGATCGCCCTGACATCTCCCGGGCCTTAAGGACTAAGATCGCGCCATGCCCACGTACAGCGCCGTGGATCTGTTTGCTGGGGCGGGGGGCGCAACGCGAGGCCTGAGGGATGCGGGCTTCGCGATGCTCGCCGCCGTGGAGAACGACCTGGAAGCGGCCGAAACCTACCGCAGGAATCATCCCAAAGTGTCTCTCTTCGCCCAGGATATCCGTACTGTGGAGCCTCGGGTGCTGCTTGCGGCGTCGGGCGTCGCGGCAGGGGAGCTCGATCTACTCAAGGCGTGCCCACCATGCCAGGGGTTCTCGTCTCTGGCCAAGGGGCTGGTTGATGAGCAGCGGAACGACCTGGTCTTGGATACCTACCGCTTCGTTGAGGCCATGAGGCCAAGGATTGTTCTGCTCGAAAACGTCCCTGGACTGGCTCGCGACCGCCGCCTTCCGGAGCTGCACCGGATGCTTGATGGGGCTGGGTACCAGCTCAAGACGGCCACACTGGACGCGGCCGCATTCGGGGTTCCCCAGCGTCGAAAGCGGTTCATCTGTTTTGCCGTCAGGGACGATGTTCCCTTTGCGCCCGTCGAAAACCTTCTCGAATTATTGCCTCCTAGTTTCCGAAAATCTCCGAAGACAGCTGGGCAGGCACTGGCACATCTCGCGCGTTACTCTCGCGCGGGGGATCCTTTGAATGTTCATCGGAAGAGTTCGATTGCCGTTGAGGCGCGGATTGCCGCTATCCCAGTTGGCGGCAATCGATTCGACCTTCCAGAAGAGCATCAGTTGGACTGTCATAAGCGATTGACTTCGAGGAACGCGAGCTCCTCGTATGGCAGGGTCAGGTTGGATGATCCAGCTCCCACTATGACGACTCGGTGCACAACGCCTGCGTGCGGAACATTTATTCACCCTTCCGAGAACCGCGGGTTGACGCTTCGCGAGGCGGCTACGTTTCAGACTTTTCCGGTGGGTTACGAGTTCCACGGTAATTACGGATCAATTGAGCGGCAGATCGGGAATGCTGTTCCTGTACGAATGGCCAAGGGGCTCGGGCTGATCGCCACTGCGATCCTTAACGGTAAAAGTTCATACCGGGAGAAAAGCTGACTCACACTCTCGGATAAAATGTGGGCGGGGCATTCCCGTTTGTCGATTAGTCGCTACATCCCGCGAGGACTGGCAGGCGGTCTTTTTCGCCCACGCACTGGTCCAGCCGTTCGAACTCACCGCAACTGCCTCGTCCCCAGCTGCCATCCCGTCCGCCGTCGACCCACACACCGTGGAGCGGGCGTGGTTCAGGGCGTCCAGGTGGAGCGCGCCACTGTACGAACGACCTGGACGCCCTGGGCCGCGTCTGCTCGGCTCTGCCTGGGTCGACGGTGGACGGGATGGCAGCCCACAACCCTCGCCACCCATGCGCCCGCAGCCGGGAACGGCGCCCCCTCCATCCCGGTGCCGGCCGATCCCCCGCCGGAGGCATCATCTTGTGCCCGCGGGTGACGTCCCGCCCTTACCCGCATGCACGCGGCGCGCCGCCGGGCGCGGCCAGCCGGGGCGCAGACAGGAGGCAGGCCGCGCCGCAAAGGCGGCGCGCGCCCGCGCCGTGCGCGGGCCTTGATGAAGTAGAGAAAGTCTTACCGCGCTGCCCTCAGAGGGCGATCGGCTTGTAGGCCAGGGCCGTGTCTACTGCCTTCTCGGCAGTCAGCTCGGGGTCCAGGTCCCAGAAGATGTAATCGCTGATGTGCAGTCAGGCCAGGCCTCGTTCGAGGTTGGCCAGGATCTCGTCCGCTTCATCCTCGGATGCCTCTGCGTTCATCAGGTGCTGGACCAGGAGGATCGCTTCGTCACGGGGCATCCGCCCTGCCGGTTGCGTCGTCACGGCTGCGTGATCAGCTGGCGGCCGTCGTGGCTTCGGACGTGGGGGCCGTTGCCGTCCAGTGCGTCCAGGAGGCGGATCGCGTAGACCTCCGCCATGCGCTCCTCGACCTCCGCCGGCGTCAGCCAGTCGACCGCGGTGGACTCGTCCGAGGTTCGCTCGGTGCCGCCGGCGGGCTTGCAGCGGAAGACCAGGGCGACGATGCCGCGGGTCGTGTTCTTGTAGACGCCCGTCAGCTCATCCACGTCCACGTGGATACCTGTCTCCTCCAGGACCTCGCGGGCTACGCCAGCCTCCGGGGCCTCGCTGAGTTCGAGGACGCCGCCCGGAAGCTCCCAAGTGCCGTTGTCCGCTCGGCGGATCGCCAGGAGACGGCCGTCTTCGCGCACTACCGCTCCGGCTACGGACACCGAGTGGAGTGGCGTTGACTTTGTTCCCGCGCTCCCGTTACTCATGTACAGGAGCATAGGAGAGTGGGTAGGACCGTGGGAACTCCAGCAGGAGCCGGTAAGGCCGTACCTCGGTACGTGCAGATCGCGGACGACATCGTCCAGCAGATCCGGGGCGGTGTACTGAAGCCCGGCGACATGGTGCCCAGCGAGTCCGAGCTCGTCGAGCGATACGGGGTCGCCGGCGGGACCATCCGTAAGGCCATGGTCGAAGTGCGGGCCAGTGGGCTCGTCGACACTCGCCACGGGAAGGGATCGATCGTTAAAGATCGGCCTCCCGTACGGCTCCGGTCCTCCGACCGTTTCCGGGCCTCGCACCGCCGTGGCGGCAAGGCGGCCTACCTTGCCGAGTCCGAGCAGTCCGGTGCCACGGCCAAGGTGAGCGTCCTCTACATCGGGCCCATGGAGGCACCTGCGGACATCGCCGAACGGCTTGGTGTCGATGTCGGGACGCAGGTGCTCGCGCGGCGACGGCTGTACTTCCGGAATGGGACGCCCGTCGAGACCGCCTCCTCGTACCTGCCGTGGGACATCGTGAAGGACATCCCCGAGCTGTTCGCCGAGAACCCCGGCCCCGGCGGCATCTACGCCCGGCTCGAAGACCACGGCCACACCTTCGCCGAGTTCGTCGAGACGCTCCAGGCTCGGCCGGCCGCGAAGGCTGAGGCGTCGGAGCTGGCGCTGAGTCCTGGGGCTCCTGTGGTGCACCTGCTGCGGGATGCCGTGACGAAGAAGGGGCGGGTCGTGGAGGTCTGCGACACCCTCATGGCCGCTGACCAGTTCGTCTTCCAGTACCGGATCCCCGCGACCGACTGACGCTCGATCAACTCCCCACAGCCCGCTGCGGTTTCCTTCCGCAGCGGGTTGGCTCATGTACAGGAGTGGTGCACTCTTCTTCATGTCACTCATGTACATGAGTGAAGGAGTCCAGCCTCTATAGAGGAGTGATCCATTGTGCGTCAGATCCCCGTCGACACCTCCGCCGCGACCGTGATGGTGGCCCAGCCGCCCACCCCGAAGGTCGCGAACCGCCAGACCGGCGAGATCGCCACCGACCGCGAGACCGGCGCCCCGCTGATGACAGTCGACGTCATGTTCGTCATGGACGGCAACGCCGAGATCCTCAACCTGACCGTGCCGAACACCGGCGTCTCCGAGGAGCTGGCCATGGGCACCCCCGTCGCCCTCACCGGCGTCGTCGCCCGGCCCTGGGAGAACGAGTTCAACGGCCAGAAGCGCCACGGCATCAGCTTCCGCGCCGTCGCCGTCACCTCGCTCGTCGCCGCGAACGTCGGCTGACCCCGTGACCGCCTTATCGGTCACCCTCGCCCTGGTCGCCGCAGTCGCACTGCTGCTGCGCTGGCAGCGTCCGGCCTGTTACTGGATGAGCTTCGGCATCGTCTTCGCCGTCGTACGGATCCTCGCCCGGTACGCCTCGGTCATGGACGCCTGCGGGCTCACCGTCCCGCCCTCCCGCTGGCGCCTGGCGCTGGCCCGGATGACCGGCCGGCCCATCCCCGAGTCGCGGGCGCCCCGGATTCTGCGGCTGCGGCCGACACGTACCGGGCTCGTCCTGCGGGTGAAACTCCGCCCCGGCCAAGACGCCTTCGACTTCTCCGCCGCGTCGGACCGGCTCCGGCACTCGTTCGTCATGCAGAACGTCAGCGCGCGGGAGATCCGCTCGGGTGTGGTCGAGCTGCGGATGACCGGTTACGACATCCTCAAGCGGGTGCAGATGCCCGCGGCCGGCCGAAGCGGGGTGATGCGAGTCCCGGTCGCGATGCGGGAGGACGGGGAGGTGTACCACCGCGACTACCGCCAGACCCCGCACGCTCTGAACATCGGCGCCACCCAGTCCGGCAAGTCCGTCTACCAACGCGGCCTCGTCGCCGCGCTCGCCCCGCTGGACGTCGCCCTCGTCGGGATCGACTGCAAGCAAGGCGTCGAACTCGCCCCACTCGCACGGCGGTTCACCGCCCTGGCCGACGATCCCGATGCCGCCGCCGACCTCCTCGACGTGCTCGTCGAGCACATGCAGGAGGTCTACCAACTGATCCGACGTGAGCAGAGGTTGAGTGCAGACCTGCCGGATGTGGAAATCACCGCCGACATCTGGGACCTGCCCGATCACCTGCGACCGACGCCGATCGTGCTCCTGGTCGATGAGGTCGCCGAACTCGCCCTCTTCGCTACGAAGGACGAGGAGAAGCGGCGGGATCGGATCATCACCGCCCTCGTCCGGCTCGCCCAGCTCGGCCGCGCCGCCGGCATCTACCTGGAGATCTGCGGGCAGCGCTTCGGCTCCGAGCTCGGTAAGGGCATCACCATGCTCCGCGCCCAGCTCACCGGCCGCACCGCTCACCGCGTCAACGACGAGACCTCCGCCAACATGGCCTTCGGCGACATCGCCCCGGACGCCGTCCTCGCCACGGTCCAGATCCGCACCGACCGGCCCGGTACCGCCGTCGTCGGCGACTCCTCCGGTGGGTGGGTCCGCATCCGTACGCCCCACCTCACGCTCCGGCGGGCCGTGAACATCGCGAACTCCCACGCTCACCGCACGCCCGAGATCCCCGCGCTGGACGCCTTCCGGCCCGTCCTGTCGCCTCTGGGCAAGGCCGCGACGCCCTCGGCCGCCTCGGCTCCCGCAATCGCCTGAGCCCTGCTCCCCCTCGCTCCACGGCGGCGTGACCGCTTCACGCCGAGTCCCTACCCCGCCCATGCCCGAAACCGGAAGGAGGACCCGCGATGCGTCCTACCCGCCGACCGGACGCAGTCCTCGTACAAGCCGTCATCGCCGGCGCCCTGTCCTTCGCCCACCTGCACGACCTGGCCGCGGCGGCCGGGCAGACCGGCTGGAAAGCCTGGGCCTACCCGGTCTCCGTTGACCTCCTCCTCGTCGCCGCCTGGCACCGGCTGCGGACCGCACGGGCCGCCGGCTTGCCTGCCCACTCGGCCTGGACCTGGTTCGCGGTCGCCCTGGCCGCGTCGCTGGGCGCGAATGTCGCCACCGCCGGTCTCCTCGACCTCGGCGACGTACCCGCCTGGCTCCGCATCCTCGTCGCTGGCTGGCCCGCCCTCGCGTTCCTCGGCGGCACCCTCCTCGTCCACTCCCCCGCCCAGCCGGAGGCCGAGCCCACGCCCATCCCCGAACCCGCTCCCGAGCCCACCCCGCCGCCCACCACTCCGGGGCCCACGCCCGAAACAGCGCCAGCGGAACCAGCCCCGGTAGCCGTCCCGCCCGCCCTGGTCGCCCACGCTCGCAAGATCGCCGACGACCACCGGACCCGCACCGGATCGCCCATCGACGCCGACACCCTGCGCGCCCGCCTCGGTGTCCCGCCCCTGATGGCCAATGCCATCGCCGCCCAGCTCGCCTGAAGGGAGAGCTCCTCATGGCCGCTCGCGACCACTTCCACTCCGTGATCCGGATCGGTCCGGTGCAGATCGGCACCCACCGCGACCGCCACGGCCGCACCAAGTACGCCGCTGTGTGCACGTCCGACGGCTGCGGCTGGTCCGCCGAGTACTCCAGCTCCTCGGCCGCCCAGCTCGCCACCCGCACCCACCGCTGCAAGCCCCGCTGAACCCAAAGGAGCCCCGCGTCATGGACGTCCCACTCTGGCTCGCCCTGATCGTCGTCGGCGGCCTCGGCATCAAGCTCATCCGCCCGCCCTGGTGGCTCGTCGCCGTGATCCTCCTCGGCGGCTACCTCCTCGCCGACAGCCTCCTCGCCCCGCTCATCGACCACACCATCAACAAGTAGGGAGAACCGCCATGCTCCGACCGCGCATCCCCGTCAACCCGCTCCCGACCGGCATCGTCACCCCGCTCGTCCAGTCGACCAGCATCGGCGACATCGAGCCGCACCACACCGCCACCCACGCGCCGGTCTGCAACCACCACAACGCCCCAGCCCCGAGCCCGGCCCACTCCTCCGCCGCGCGTTTCACCCCGGCCGGCCTCGCCCTGGCCATCGCCGGCGGAGCCGGAGCCGTCCTGGTCGTCGGCGCGGTCCTGGTCTCCATGCTGCTGGCCGTCGCCGTCACCGCCGCGTCCATCGCCATGTGCGCCGTCGTCCTGCGTTCGCTCCTCAACGGCCAGCACCGGCACAGCTAGTCGGGCCCCCGGGCGGCTCAACCGCCAAGTCTCCGCCGCCCGGGAGCCCCGCCCCTGACCAGTTCGCAGAACCAGAAGGAACCGCCCCATGATGACCGACGCGGCCACCTCGCCGTCAGGCTTCGACACCGCCACCCTGAGCGACATGCTCCGGGTGGCCGGGTCCCCCAACTTCGACCGCTGGCGCGAGCAGATCCACCGCACCGGCGGCTGCTCCCACCCCATCCACCTCACAGGCTGGACCCTCACCCGCGACAAGACCACCGGCGAGACCCTGCACCGCTACTCCACCGACACCGAACCGGGCGGACGCCTCCGCATCGCCTGCGGCAACCGCCGGGCCTCCCGCTGCCCCGCCTGCGCCTGGACGTACGCGGGCGACACCTACCACCTCATCCGCGCCGGACTCGCCGGAGACGACGCCCGGGACATCCCCACCGCCGTCCGCGAACACCCCCGCGTCTTCCTCACCCTCACCGCCCCGTCCTTCGGCCCGGTCCACAACCGCCCCGGCACCCGGCCCTGCCACTGCGGCACGCGGCACCCCGAGAACGACTCGGCCCTCGGCACACCGCTCGACCCCGAGTCGTACGACTACGCCGCCGCCGTCCTCTTCAACAACCACGCCGGGCAGCTCTGGCAGCGCTTCACCACCCGCCTCCGCCGGGAGATCGCCGCCGCGGCCGGACTCTCCCAGAGAGAGCTGAGGGCCGTCGCCCGTATCTCGTACGGGAAGGTCGCCGAGTTCCAGAAGCGCGGCGCCGTCCACTTCCACGCCGTCATCCGCATCGACGGCCCGGACGGCCCCGACTCTCCCCCGCCGTCCTGGGCGACCACCGACCACCTCACCAACGCCATCCGCACCGCCGCCACCCACGCGTACACGACCGTCTCCGTCCCCGCCGCCGGCGACCACCCCGCCCGCCGCCTCCACTGGGGCACCCAGCTCGACATCCGCCCTGTGAAGGCCTTCGGCGACGGCTCCGACATCACCGAACAGGCCGTCGCCTCCTACATCGCCAAGTACGCCACCAAGGCCGCCGAGACCACCGGCAGCCTCGACCGCCGCATCGGCAACCGCGAAGCCCTGCTCCTCCTCGGCATCCCCGACCACACCCGGCGCCTGGTCGAAGCCTGCCTCGACCTCGACCCGGTCTACCCGGAACGCCGCCTCTCCGCCTGGGCCCACATGCTCGGCTTCCGCGGCCACTTCTCCACCAAGTCCCGCCAGTACTCCACCACCCTGACCCAACTCCGCCAGACCCGCGCCGACTACCGCGCCACCCAGGAACGCACCGCCCGCGGCCTGGACGACGTCGCCCCGGACACGGTCCTCGTCCTCACCTCCTGGGCGTATGCCGGCCAGGGCCACACCCCCGGCGAAGCCGCCCTCGCCGCCTCCATCGCCCGGGACATCCACCTCAACCGCGAGACCGCCCGCGAAGCCCTCCGTGCCAAGCTCGATGCCGAAGAGGAGTGGTGACGATGGCCGCCCGTCTCCTGACCGTCGACCAGGCAGCCGAACTCCTCGGCACCACCGTCCGGTTCCCCCGACGCCTCATCGAGGAACGGCGCATCACCTTCGTCCGGGTCGGCCGTCACGTCCGCATCCCTGAACCCGCCATCGCGGCGTACATCGAGCGCAACACCGTCCAGCCCATCGCACGCCGCTACGGGGCGGTGGCCTGATGACGAACCGCAAGGGCAGGCGCCGCCGGTTCGGCACTGTGCGGCAGCTCGCATCCGGTCGCTGGCAGGCCCGCTACCGGGACCCGCTCTCGGGCGGGATGAAGTCGGCGCCGCACACCTTCGCCACCAAGACGGACGCCGAAGTCTGGCTGACCACGATTGAGGCGGAGATCCTCCGCGGCGCCTACCAGGCACCGGACGCCGGCAACGTCGTCTTCGGGCAGTACGCGGACGACTGGCTCAAGCACCGCCGCCTTGAAGACCGCACCCGCGAGCGCAGCGAGGGCGTGATCCGGCTCCACATCAAGCCGACCTTCGGCGTCGGGACCATCGCCGCGATCACCACGGCCCGCGTACGGACATGGCGGACCGGCCTCCTGGAAGCGGGCGTGGGCGAGCCGACCGTGGTCAAGGCGTACCAACTCCTGCGGGCGATCCTGAACACCGCCGTGGACGACGAACTGATCCGGCGCAATCCGTGCCGCATCAAGGGCGCCGACAGTTACGACGTCCCTGAGCGGCCCGTCCTGACCGTGCCCGAGGTGTACGCGGTGGCCGGGGCCATCCAGCCGCACTTCCGGCTGCTCGTCCTCCTCGCCGCGTTCACCACGCTCCGGTTCGGTGAGCTGGCCTCGCTCCGGCGTCGGGATCTGGACCTGGATCGCTGCGTCGTCCTCGTCCGCCGCGCCCAGTCCGAGCTCCAGGACGGCACGCTCGCCGACAAGGCGCCGAAGTCCGCGGCCGGTGTCCGCTCCGTCGCCTTCCCCGCCGAACTCCTTCCAGAGGTGTCGCACCACCTGGAGCACTTCGCGGGCTCCGGGCGGGACGGCCACCTGTTCCAGGGCCCCCGTGGCGGCCTACTGCGGCGGGGCAACTTCCGGGACGACTGGATCGCGGCGCGGGACAAGGCCGGCGTCGACTCGACTGTGCACTTTCACGATCTTCGCCACACGGGGAACACCCTGGCCTCCAGCGCGGGCGCCAGCACCCGGGAGCTCATGACGCGGATGGGGCACAGCACGACCCGGGCCGCGCTGATCTACCAGCACATGACGAGCGACCGTGATCAGCACATCGCGGGCAAGCTCGGCGAGATGATCCGCCAGGTCCGTAAGCTCGGACCCTCATAGAGACGCGCCTTCTGGCACGCAGATGGCACGCCCGTGATCATGCGAAGGGGCCAGCACCGGGGAAACCGCCCCCGGTGCTGGCCCTTCGCCTTGAGCCCCCTGTCGGGTTCGAACCGACGACCCCCGCTTTACAAGAGCGGTGCTCTGGCCAGCTGAGCTAAGGAGGCAGCCAGTGCAGTGTAACCAACGCGGCCCCGGCGACGGTCGGAAATCTCACGGGGCCTTGAGTGCTGACAGAACGGGCACCGGCAGGTAGCGTCACTTGCGGTTCACCCAGGTGGACTAGACCTCAATCCTTCCTTTACTCGGATCGTCCGGCACGTTCCTGCCGGTGAAGGGACACACCACCATGGCTTCCGTCACTTTCGACAAGGCGACCCGGATCTACCCCGGTGCCACCAAGCCCTCCGTCGACCAGCTCGACATCGAGATCGCCGACGGCGAGTTCCTCGTCCTCGTCGGGCCCTCCGGCTGTGGCAAGTCGACCTCCCTGCGCATGCTCGCGGGCCTTGAGGACGTCAACGCCGGCTCCATCCGCATCGGTGACCGCGACGTCACGCACCTGCCGCCCAAGGACCGGGACATCGCCATGGTGTTCCAGAACTACGCGCTGTACCCGCACATGACCGTCGCCGACAACATGGGCTTCGCCCTCAAGATCGCCGGCGTCAACAAGGCCGAGATCCGCGCCAAGGTCGAAGAGGCCGCGAAGATCCTCGACCTCACCGAGTACCTGGACCGCAAGCCCAAGGCGCTCTCCGGCGGTCAGCGCCAGCGTGTCGCCATGGGCCGCGCGATCGTGCGTGAGCCGCAGGTCTTCCTCATGGACGAGCCGCTGTCGAACCTCGACGCCAAGCTCCGCGTCTCCACCCGTACGCAGATCGCCGGTCTGCAGCGCCGTCTCGGCATCACGACCGTGTACGTCACGCACGACCAGACCGAGGCGCTCACCATGGGCGACCGCGTCGCCGTCCTCAAGGACGGTCTGCTCCAGCAGGTCGACTCCCCGCGCAACATGTACGACAAGCCCGCCAACCTCTTCGTCGCCGGCTTCATCGGCTCCCCCGCCATGAACCTGATCGAGGTCCCGATCACCGACGGCGGCGTGAAGTTCGGCAACAGCGTCGTCCCCGTCTCCCGTGACGCCATCGCCGCCGCCTCCGCCAACGGCGACACCACCGTCACCGTCGGCGTCCGCCCCGAGCACTTCGACGTGCAGGGCCCCACGGGCAAGGACGGCCTGGCCGTCACCGTCAACGTCGTCGAGGAGCTCGGCTCCGACGGCTTCGTGTACGGCTCCACCCGCGTCGGCGGCGAGGACAAGGACCTGGTCGTCCGCGTCGGCGGCCGTGACGTCCCGTCCAAGGGCACCACGCTGCACGTCGTGCCGCGCGCCGCCGAGCTCCACGTCTTCTCGACGTCGACGGGCGCCCGCCTCAGCGACTGACCCGGAAGCGAAGCAGAGCACAGCCCAGCCGCGCCGGCCGAACGGCCCCGCATCCACCCGGATGCGGGGCCGTTCGCCCATCTGCCGCACAAGTGGTGGTTTACCCTGGAAAACCCCGGCATTCTGGGCCCGCCCCCACCCTCCGCGTCAACACGGGATTCGAAAAGCCGCCTCGAACCATCCCTCGCGAGAGTGACTAAATGTCGCCATATCACTACCGGCCGCTACGCTCGCCTGCGTGACGCACACTGCCCGCCGAATCGGCCGCTCTCTCGCCCTCGTCCTGCCCGTCGTCCTGGTGCTCTCGGGAACGCTCGCGGTGTCCGCCGTTCCGTGGGCCGGCCAGGACTCCGGGACCCAGCTGACGGCCTCCTCCTCCGACGTCTCCGTCCGCGCCAAGTCCCGCGCCCCGCAGGACGTCCTGCGCGACCAGCTCCTCGCCGAGCTCCAGGAGAAGGACCCGGGCACGGCCCTCACCCACCTCCAGCGCGAGGTGGAGAACCGTCCTTCGCTCGCCAAGCACTGCATGTCCATCGCCCGTTCCCTCGGCCGCGCCGCCGTCGAGCAGTACGGCCCCACCCGCGCCCAGTCCTTCTCCCGCCCGGTCTGCGACACCTCGTTCGCGACCGGCGTGATGCGCGCGAGCTGAACAGCCGGACGCTGAGCGCCGCCGCGCGTCCGGACCGCGCGCGTACGGGGCGCCTATCGTTCCCCGTATGCACACCTCTCCGACGCAGGCCGTGGTCCTGGCGGGCGGCCAGGGCTCACGGCTCCGCCCGTACACCGACGACCGCCCCAAGCCGATGGTCGAGATCCCGGGCACCGGGACCCCGATCATCGGCCATCAGCTTTCCTGGCTGGCCGCCGAGGGCGTGACCGACGCCGTCGTCTCCTGCGGCCATCTCGCCGAGGTGCTCCAGGAGTGGCTTGAGGGCGCCGACCTCCCCCTCAAGGTGACCACGGTCGTCGAGACCGAGCCGCTGGGCCGCGGCGGCGGTCTCAAGTACGCCGCCGGGCACCTGCCCGCGCCCGACCAGCCCTGGTACGCCACCAACGGCGACATCTGGACCCGGTTCTCGCTGCGCGAGATGGCCGCCTTCCACGCCGAGCGCGACGCCCTCGCGACGCTCGCCCTGGCCCGCCCCCGCATCCCGTGGGGCGCCGTCGAGACCGACAACTTCGGGCACATCACCGACTTCATCGAGGCGCCGCCCTCGCCGTTCCTCATCAACGCGGGCGTGTACGTCTTCTCCGCCGCCTTCACCGAACTCCTCCCCGACCTCGGCGACCACGAGCGGACCACCTTCCCCCGCCTCGCCCGCGAGCGGCGCCTCGCCGGCTTCCCGCTGCCCCAGGGGGCGTACTGGAGGGCCATCGACACCGCCAAGGACCTCACGGAGGCCGCGAAGGAGCTCGCCGCCCAGCGGGGCTGAGCCGGAGCCGCACAGACAGACACCGGCGCAGAGAGAACAAGAGGGCGGCACCGCGCAGAACGCGGTGCCGCCCTTTCCGTACGTACGAGGCCGGTGTCCTCAGCCCAGCAGGCCGCCGATCGGGTTCTTCGCCCCGCCGGTCGTCGAGCCGGGCTCCGACGGCGTGTCCGTCGTCCCGCCGGTCGAGCCGCCGCTCGACCCGCTCCCCGTGCTGCTCGGGGTGTCGCTCGTGGACGGCGGCGGCGCGGGCTTGGACTGCACGGGCGTACGGGTGGTGCCCGTGCCACTGCCCTCGGTGGAGGTCGGGCGCCGCTCCTGTGTCCGGGGCGACTCGCGGGTCGGCTCCGTCGGCCGGCTCGCCTCCTCGGTCTTCTGGCGCTCCGCCGGGGCCTCGCTGGTCGCGGCGGGCTCGGGCGCGGTGGACGCGGCCTCGGAGGGGGCGCGGCGGGTCGGCTCCGTGGGGAGCGGGCGGCCGGGAAGGTGGTTGATCGGGTCGTCGTTGGGGCCCGGGACGGTGATCATCTCGGTGGAGCGGACGGCGCCGCCGAGGACGGAGCCGATGAGGAGGGTGAGGCCGACGACCACGGAGGCGAGGAGGGTGCTGCGGCGCACGACGCGGCGGCGCAGGTCCCAGAGTTCGGCGCGGGGGCCGAGGGTGCGCCAGGCCTCGCCCGCGAGGCGGCCGTCGAGGGAGTAGACCGGGGCCCCGGCGATGATCAGCGGCGACCAGGCGGCCAGATAGATGATGTCGGCGGAGTCGTAGACCGGGACGGTCTTCCAGCTGACGGTCAGGATGAGCGCCGCGGAGAGCAGGGCGCCGACGACGGCCGCGACGCGCTGCCAGAGGCCGAGGACGGTGAGGACACCGACGACGACCTGGAGGAAGGCGACGGTGAGTCCGGCGCCGACGGGGTGCTGGAGGGCGAAGTCGCGCAGCGGTTCGGCGAGGGCCCAGGGGTGGAGGGAGTTGAGCCACTTCACCATGGAGCCGCGCTCGCCGCCGTCGAAGTAGACGGGGTCGCAGAGCTTGCCCATGCCCGCGTAGATGGAGATGAAGCCGAGGAAGACGCGGAGCGGGAGGAGGACGACGCCGAGGTTCATCCGGCGGCCCGGGTAGTAGGCGTGCCGGACGCTGTCCTGGCCGTGGCGCTGGGCCGTCCGGCCGGGCGTCTCGCCGTCCTCGTACGCCTCCGGTCCGGTGGTCCCGGGCCGCATCTCGTACAGGTCGTCGTACGCGCCCTCGGCGCGGCGCATCGGCGGCAGCAGGGGGCCGTCGGCGGGCACCACGGGGGTGGGCATGGTGTCGTCGAAGCGCTGGATGGCCTGGGTGGAGCCGGCGCCCGGCCCCCCGTGGCCGACCGCGGGGGCGAGCGTGGAGACGGACGACTCGCGCACGGCCTGGAGGAGACCGGTCGCGCCCGGTGCGGACTTCCCGCTCCACACGACGGGGCGACGGCGCGGTCCGCCCGCTCCCGCCGCTCCGGACAGGGCTGCGATGCGGGCGCCGGCGCCGAACTTCGGCTGCGGGGCCGGCGCGAGCCGCACACGGAAGCTGGCGTGGTTCACGATCACCTGGGCGGGATCGGAATCCACCTTGACCATGCTCAACGCGGGCTGATCGTCGAACCCCGGCCGGGGCGTTCTGGTGTCCACACTCATCTAACCGAGTGATCTGGGTTTAGGACACTGCCTTGACGGATCGCAAATGTCCGAGACCCGTCAAGATCAACGCCGGAACGGGAACCTCTACCAGGTCACGGGTCGTCACTTCTTCCTAGAATCAGAAGAGTTGACCCGGACCACGCACGAGGGAGCGCAGCCATGACCGATCCCGCCCCGCGACCGGGGACCGAGCAGAGCCCGGACGCCGCACTCGACCGCGTACCGGCGCCCCGGTCCCCCCAGGACTCCGCGCCCCCCACCGCCGCCGGAACCCCCGACGCCCCCGCCGCTCCCCCCACTCCCGTACGGGAGTCCCACCAGCTCGTCTTCGGGGACCTCCACGACTACCCGGTGATGGCCCAGGCCCTCGACAACCAGTGGTTGCCCGCCGATCTGGCGAGCGCCCGCCAGCGCGCCTCCGCGCCCGCACGGCCGCCCGTGGAAGCCGTCGAAGCGGCCTCCGCCGAGCTGCGCCGCTCGCTCGTGAACAGCGGCACCCTGGTGGTCAACCGCGCCTTCTTCCTCAACAACGAGGCGCTGTACGCGAACTACCTGCCGTCCGCCGACCCCGTGGAGCGGGAGGCGTTCGTCCGGCTCCTGAACGACAAGGCGCTGATCCCCTACCTGTACACCGAACGGCACCCCGCCGAGGGCTTCGCCTGGGCCCACGACCGGTTCGTCGGCCGCGCCTGGCGCGAGCTGGTGACGAACGAAACCGACCCCGCCCTGGTCCGCTTCGACTGGGACGACGAGTCCAACCGCGGCAAGGCCGGCCAGATCGGCAACTTCTTCTCCTCGAACCTCTCCCTCCTGCGCCGGCTGGAGGCCGGACAGCTCGCCAAGGACCTCGGCATCCCGGAAGAGCTGGCCCGGTCCATGCGCGAGGGCGTCCTCAAGGACATGTACTTCTGGGCGGGCGAGCAGGACAACGACCGGGACATCACGCGGAACGCCGTCTACGAGCGGTTCATCACCCGGCCCGGCACCGATCCGTACCAGAACCTGCTGCGCGAGGGGGATCACGTCGTCCCCACCAAGCAGCTGGTGGACCTGCTCTACAGCCTGGGCGTGCCCCGCGCCGCCGGGGTGATCCCGCTGACCCCGCCGGACTCCCCGCCCCGCTCCACGCTCCAGGAGCTGCGCACCGACCTGCGCCCCCGCGACGACGACCCGGAGGCGATCGGCCTGCTGCTGCGCGATCTGTTCGCGGACGCGCTGCACCGGGCCGTGGACGGCCCGAACTCGTACGCCGGGCTCTCCCTCGCCGACATCAACCGGCTGCGGCGGGAGGAGGAGTGGCGGGCGTACGTGGACTCCCTCGACGCCTTCGTCCGGGGCGGCGGCTTCGACAACGGGCGGATCCCGTCCCCGGAGGAGTTCGCGGCGGGCACCACCGAGGTGGCACGGCGGCACGCGCGGATGCTGAAGACCGCGCGGGCGACGAGCGCCGGCGGCAGCGGCGGGTACACCCGGGACATCGTCACGGCCCTGGTGGTCGAGGCCGGCGGGGTCGCCCTGCAGATCACCAGCGGCGAGGAGGTGTCGCTCGTGGCGGGGTTGGTCCAGGGGCTGACCGCGGTCGCCGGCACGCTGACGATCCGGCTGGAGTTCTTCGACCGGGGCGCGAAGAGCCGGCGCGGAGGACTCGGGCACTCGCTGACATTGCCGTCCCTGCGGCTGGGCAACCTGAAGCGGGACTGGGAAGCGATCCTGGGGGCGTACGGCGGGCCGGTCGTCCGGACGGGGCGGCCGGTCGGCGGCCTCCGCCAGGCCGACCAGCAGCGTCAGCCCGACTGAGCAGGGGCACGGGAGCGGGCACCCGCACCGGGCCCCGGAACGAACCGGCCCGAGGGCCGGGAAAGGCAGGGCCCATGAGCAGGGAGCCCGCGAACCGCTACGCACGACTGCGCGCCGAGCGGCCGGAGCTGTTCCGCAACGAGCCGGGCGGCATCGAGATCCTCAGCGACCCGGCGGCGGTCGCGGCGGCCGGCGGGGTGCTCTACCAGGACCCGTACGTCCTGCTCGTCCGGGACCCGGTGCGGTTCCCGGACGGCCGGGAAGGCACGTACATCCGTTCGATGAGTGCGGCGCCCGAGCCGGGCTGTGTCGTGCTGCCGCTGCTCGGCGACCGGATCGTGCTGATCGAGCAGTACCGGCACGCCACCCGGTCCTGGCAGTGGGAGCTGCCCCGGGGCTTCGGCACCCGGGGCCTCACGGGCGAGGAGAACGCCGCGAAGGAGCTGGACGAGGAGATCGGGGCGCGGGTGCGGGAGCTGATCCCGCTCGGCGAGCTGCATCCGGACAGCGGGATGACGGGCGACCGGGTGCTGCTCTTCGCGGCCCGGATCGACGGGATCGGCCGGCTGGCGGAGTCGGAGGCGATCCGGAGTTCGCTGACGCTCCCGTTCGCGGAGGCGGAGGCGATGATCGCCGACGGCCGGGTCACGGACGGTTTCACCATCGCCGCGATGACGCGCGCCCGCCTGGCAGGCCTGACGGCCTGAGGCGGGCGCGGGTACGGATGCGGGTACGGGTGCCGATACGGCGGGTCGGGCGCTGAGCCGGGTTCGGGCCGGGTCAGCGCCTGAGCCGGATCGGGCGCTGAGCCCGGTCGGGCCGGGTCAGCTCCCGTCGCGGCGGGTCAGCCCATGCGGCGGCGGGCCGCCTCGTACAGCACGACGCCCGCCGCGACACCGGCGTTCAGCGACTCGGCGCCGCCCGGCATCGGGATGCGGACGAGGTAGTCGCAGGTCTCGCCGACCAGGCGGGACAGGCCCTTGCCCTCGGAGCCGACGACGATGACGACCGGGCCGGACAGCGCCTCCAGCTCGTGGACCTTGTGCTCGCCGTCGGCGGCGAGGCCGACGACGGTGATGCCGGCCTTCTGGTACGCCTCCAGGCAGCGGGTCAGGTTGGTGGCGCGGGCGACCGGCGTACGGGCGGCGGTGCCGGCCGAGGTCTTCCACGCACCGGCGGTCATGCCGGCGGCGCGCCGCTCGGGGACGACGACGCCGTGACCGCCGAAGGCGGCGACGGAGCGGACGACGGCGCCGAGGTTACGCGGGTCGGTGACGCCGTCGAGGGCGACGATCAGCGGGTCCTCGTGGTGGTCGTACGCCGTCGCGGCGAGGTCCTCGGGGTGCGCGTACTCGTACGGCGGGACCTGGAGGACGAGGCCCTGGTGGTTGAGGCCGTTCGTCATCCGGTCGAGCTCGGGGCGCGGCGCCTCCATGATGTTGATGTTGCCGCGGCCGGTGGCGAGGTTCAGGGCCTCGCGCACGCGCTCGTCGTTGTCGATGAACTGCTGCACGTACAGCGTCGAGGCGGGCACGCCGTCGCGCAGGGCCTCGAAGACCGGGTTGCGGCCGACGACCATCTCGGAGGTGCCCTTGCCGCCGCGGCGGGCGACCGGACGGCGGGTGGCGGTCTGCCGGGCCTGGGCGTTGGCTACGCGGTTCTTCTTGTGGCCCTTGCGGGCGGAGGCGGGCGGGGTCGGGCCCTTGCCTTCGAGGCCCTTGCGCCGCTGGCCACCGCTGCCGATCGTCGCACCCTTCTTGTTGGACGTGCGACGGTTCCTGCGCTGGCTGTTCCCGGCCATGACTACCTAATCCTCGGTGTTGCGTACGAGGGTCAGGTGACTCGCGTACGTAGGTCTGTAACTGAAGTGTGCCGCCCGGAGGCCCGAGCGGCACGTCTTCTAACGGTTGCCCAGCGTCCAGCGGGCGCCGTCGGGGCTGTCCTCGATGGCCAGCCCGGACTGGTTGAGCTGGTCGCGGATCGCGTCCGCCGTCGCCCAGTCCTTCCGCTCGCGGGCCGACTCGCGCTGCTGGAGCACGAGCCGTACGAGGGTGTCGACGACGCCGTGGAGCTCCTCGCCGCCACTCGCCTCCTCGGCCCAGTGCGGGTCGAGCGGGTCGAGGCCGAGGACGCCGAGCATGGCACGGACCTCGGCGAGGCGGGCGATGGCCTCGTCCTTGTCGTCCGCGGCGAGGGCGCTGTTGCCCTGCCGGACGGTGGTGTGGATGATCGCGAGCGCGTGCGGCACGCCCAGGTCGTCGTCCATGGCCTCGGCGAAGGCCGGCGGCACCTCGTCGGCGGGGGCGACGGTCGCCCCGGCCTTCTCGGTGGCGCGCTGGACGAAGCCCTCGATACGGGCGAACGCCGACTCGGCCTCGCGCAGGGCCTCCTCGCTGTACTCGATCATCGAGCGGTAGTGCGGGGTGCCCAGGTAGTAGCGGAGGACGATCGGGCGCCAGTTCTTCACCATCTCGGACACCAGCACGCTGTTGCCGAGCGACTTCGACATCTTCTCGCCGCTCATGGTGACCCAGGCGTTGTGCACCCAGTACCCCGCGAAGGAGTCGCCGAAGGCCTTGGCCTGGGCGATCTCGTTCTCGTGGTGCGGGAAGATCAGGTCGAGGCCGCCGCCGTGGATGTCGAAGGCGGAGCCCAGGTACTTGTGGGCCATGGCCGAGCACTCCAGGTGCCAGCCGGGCCGGCCGCGGCCCCAGGGGGTCTCCCAGTCGGGCTCGCCCGGCTTGGTCGCCTTCCACATCGCGAAGTCGCGCGGGTCGCGCTTGCCGGTGATGCCGTCCTCGGAGGGCTGGCGCAGGTCGTCGATGTCCTGGTTGGACAGCTCCAGGTAGCCCGGGAAGGAGCGCACGTCGAAGTAGACGCTGCCGTCGGCCTCGTACGCGTGGCCGCGCTCGATGAGGCCGCGCATCATCTCGATCATCTCGGGGACGTGCCCGGTGGCGCGCGGCTCGTAGGTGGGCGGCAGGCAACCGAGGGCCTCGTAGCCCGAGTTGAACGCGCGCTCGTTCTCGTAGCCGATGGACCACCAGGGACGGCCCTGGTCCCCGCCCTTGGTGATGATCTTGTCGTCGATGTCGGTGACGTTGCGGATGAACGTGACGTCGTAGCCGCGGTACGCGAACCAGCGGCGCATGATGTCGAAGTTCAGCCCCGACCGGATGTGCCCGATGTGCGGGGCCGCCTGGACGGTGGCGCCACAGAGGTAGATCGAGACGCAGCCCGGCGTGAGCGGGGTGAAGTCACGGATCTGCCGGGCGCTGGTGTCGTACAGGCGAATAGTCACCACTCCAGGGTAGTGGGCGTGTGGTAGTGCCCCGATACCCGATCCGCGTCTCCGATGACGTTTTTCGCCCGGGACCGGGGCCTGCCGGCCCTTCAGGGGCCCCCGGGCCGCGCCCGGACGGGGACTAACGGGCATCCACCCGGTAGACGAGGGCGGTCGCGAGCGCCGCGAGACCCTCGGCGCGACCCGTCAGGCCGAGCCCGTCCGTGGTCGTGCCGGAGACGGAGACCGGCGCCCCGGCCGCCTCGCCCAGCGCCTTCTGGGCCTCGTCGCGCCGCCTGCCGACCTTGGGGCGTACGCCGATGACCTGGACCGCGATGTTGCCGATCTCGTACCCCTCGGCGCGGACGATCCGGGCGGCCTCGGCGAGCAGGGTGACGCCGGAGGCACCGGACCACTCGGGGCGCGAGGTGCCGAAGTGGGCGCCCAGGTCGCCGATACCGGCGGCGGAGAACAGGGCGTCGCAGGCGGCGTGGGCGGCGACGTCGCCGTCGGAGTGCCCGGCGAGGCCGTACTCCTCGCCCTCCCAGAGGAGGCCGGCGCACCAGAGTTCGCGGCCCTTCTCGAAGGCGTGGACATCGGTGCCGATGCCGGTACGGGGGAGATTCATCGGCTCAGAAGCCATCGTTGGCCCTCCTGCGGGCGAGTACGGCCTCGGCGAGGACGAGGTCGAGGGGACGGGTCACCTTGAAGGCCTCTTCGTGGCCGGGCACGACGACGACGGGCGCGCCGAGCCGCTCGACCATGCCGGCGTCGTCGGTGGCGCCCTCACCCGTGAGGGCGATGGTGGCGTGGGCGTTGACGAGGGTGTCGCGGTCGAAGCCCTGCGGGGTCTGGACGGCGCGGAGCCGGGCCCGGACCGGGGTCGCGACGACCTGCTCGGGGTCGCCCGGCCTCTCGGCCGGCTCGACCTCCTTGACGGTGTCCGCGAGGGGCAGCGCGGGGACGACGGCGACGGCCCCGTCCCGTACGGCCTCGATGACGGCGTCCACGGTGTCGACGGGGACGAGGGGGCGGGCCGCGTCGTGGACGAGGACGGTGGTGACGCCCTCGGGGAGCGCCTGGAGGCCGAGGTGCACGGACTCCTGGCGGGTGTCACCGCCGGGGACGACGAGGTAGTCGGTCCGGTCGGGGAGGGCGTGGGTGTCGAGGAGGTTCTTGACCTCGGCGGCACCGTCGGAGGGGGCGACCACGACGACCAGCGAGACGGCGCGGGAGGCGGCCATCGCCCGGACGGCGTGGATGAGCATGGGGGTGCCGTTCAGCGCGCGCAGCGCCTTGGGGGCGCCCGGACCGAGGCGTACGCCCCGTCCGGCCGCCGGGATCACCACAGCGGTACGAGGAGGACGCGCATCGTCTGACATCGGTTGCACTCCGGCAGGTTTGTTTCCGCGGCCGACATGGGTATGGCCTCACCGTGCCGGACGCTGAGCCTTGACCGGGCCCTTTCCGTGACGACGGTCGAGGCGTCGACGCCCAAGCACAGGGGTTCGGACGTGAGTGAGCAAGAGCGGGACGGGGACGTACGCATACGCATCCGCGTACGTGGCGTACGCGCACGTGACCATGCGTACATGAATATGCCGCAGCGCCCGGCAGCAGCACTGTGTGGATCACAGTGCGCCAACGGGCACCACGGCATCATTTCACTTGGTAGCGCGCTCGGATGTCGTCAGAGCACGCTCAGGACGCGAGGACCTCGTCGAGGAGAGCCTCGGCCTTGTCCTCGTTCGTGTTCTCCGCGAGGGCCAGCTCGCTGACCAGGATCTGTCGAGCCTTGGCGAGCATGCGCTTCTCACCGGCGGAGAGACCGCGCTCGCGCTCGCGCCGCCACAGGTCGCGGACTACTTCGGCGACCTTGATGACATCGCCGGAGGCGAGCTTCTCGAGATTTGCCTTGTAGCGACGGGACCAGTTCGTCGGCTCTTCTGCGTACGGTGCGCGCAGCACCTCGAAGACCCGGTCCAGCCCGTCCTGACCGACCACGTCGCGAACACCGACGAACTCCGCATTGTCCGCCGGCACACGAACCGTCAGGTCGCCCTGCGCGACCTTGAGCACCAAGTAGGTCTTGTCCACGCCTTTGATCTGGCGAGTTTCGATGGCCTCGATCAGCGCGGCCCCGTGATGGGGATAGACCACGGTGTCGCCAACCTTGAACGTCATGTGACAGGTACCCCTTCCGTGGCTATCCAGGGTAACACGGATACTGCTTCTTCTGAATGGCGTTTTCGCAGGTCAGGGCATATCTCGGGGCTTGACAACAGCAACACGATCGTGCTGCGGAGGGCTTCCGGAAGGCGGTATTCGCAGGTCGGAGCGGCTGCGTGGACGGAGAGAAACGCGCACACTACACCTACTCGGAGGTCCTCGAAGGTGGGGCGATGCCCCGGTTTGTCTGCTTCGGAGTGACCTTCTTCGCCTACTCCGTTCGAGGATCGTCCACCCGTACGGACGCATCGCGGGGTGATTCCGCAATTGATCAGCCGAGCCGGGTCCGGGATTTACCGGAGGTACGGCTCCGGAGAATGCGGGGGGCGCCTCGAATTGATCAAGGCGCTTATGTGAACAACAGGTCAATGGGTCGTGATCCAGCCACATCGGCCGACGCGCGGCGAGCCGGCCGCCCGGCCACCGGATCGCCCCGGAGACGCCTGCGGTCGCTTAGGGGCGGGTCGAGTGCGGGACGGAGAGTAGGGCTCGGTAACCTAAGCGCGCTGACGCACCTTTAGCCGGACCTTGGTTCCGAAGCCTGTCCATAGCCTGTCCGTACGTCATAGGAGATGCCGCCGCCGTGAGCCGCAGCCTTCGACGCGGCGCCCTCGCCGCCACCGCCATCGTGTTCTCCATCGCCGCGCTGTCCGCCTGCGGGGCGGGCAACGACGCACAGACGCTCGGCGTCCGGCCGGACAACGCCGCCGTCACCGTGGACGACGTCAAGATCCAGAACGCGCTGGTGATCACCCAGCCCGTACTCGGCGCCAAGGGCCCGGCCGCGGTTTCGGCCACCGTCTTCAACAACGGCACCCTGCCGCAGACCCTCGACTCCGTCCGCCTGCCCGGCAGCCGCGCCCTGGTGAAGCTGACGGCGGCCGAGGGCACCGGCCCGATCACCGTCCCGGCCGGCGGCTCCGTCGTCATCGGCGGCGAGGGCAACGCCTCCGCCATCATCGAGAACGGCAGCGAGTCCGCCCGCGCCGGCGACGCGCAGGAAGTCGTCTTCAAGCTGAGCCGGACCGGCGACGTGAGCCTGAACGCCTTCGTCGTCCCGGCCGCGAGCTACTTCAAGGACTTCGGCCCGACCGTGATCCCGGCGCCCCCGGGCACCGGGCCCTCCGCCTCCGCGACGCCTTCGGGCGGGGCGGAGCACGGCACCGAGGCCTCCGGCGAGCCCTCGGGCGAGGCGAGCCACCCGGCCGGTCACTGACCGTACGTACAGGTGAAGGGCGCCCTCCCCGGCCGGGGAGGGCGCCCTTCACGTATGCGTGGCGTGCGAGGCCGGAAAAGCCGTGTCCGCGCTACGGCTCGACCTCGCGGCCGGGGTCTACGGCTCGAACTTGTAGCCCAGGCCCCGGACCGTGACCAGGTAGCGCGGGGCGCCCGGGTCCGGCTCGATCTTGGCGCGCAGGCGCTTGACGTGGACATCGAGGGTCTTGGTGTCGCCCACGTAGTCCGCGCCCCACACCCGGTCGATGAGCTGCATACGGGTCAGCACGCGGCCCGCGTTGCGCAGCAGCATCTCCAGGAGGTCGAACTCCTTCAGCGGCAGGTCGACCTTGCCGCCCGCGACCGTCACCACGTGGCGGTCGACGTCCATCCGGACCGGGCCGGCCTCCAGAGCGGCCGGGGTGACCTCCTCCGGCTCCCCGCGGCGCCGCAGCACCGCGCGGATGCGGGCGACCAGCTCCCGCGAGGAGAAGGGCTTCGTCACGTAGTCGTCGGCTCCTATCTCCAGCCCGACGACCTTGTCGATCTCGCTGTCCTTGGCGGTCACCATGATGACCGGGACGTTCGAGCGGCCGCGCAGCTGACGGCACACCTCGGTACCGGGCAGCCCGGGAAGCATCAGGTCGAGGAGGACGAGGTCGGCCCCGTTGCGCTCGAACTCGTCGAGGCCGTCGGGCCCGGTCGCCGCGACGGCGACCTCGAAACCCTCTTTGCGAAGCATGTAGGACAGGGCGTCGCTGAAGGATTCCTCATCCTCGACGACGAGCACTCGGGTCACGGAAGGACCTCCGGGGCAGGAAGCGGTTCGGTCATGAGATCAGGGGTGGGGGACGAGGCGGGCCGGCGGTCCCGTACGGCGCCCGCCTCGGGCAGCCGCAGGGTGAAGGTGGAGCCCTGACCCTCGGTGCTCCAGACGGTGACCTCCCCGCCGTGGGAGGCGGCCACGTGTTTGACGATGGCCAGTCCGAGTCCCGTACCGCCGGTGGCACGGGAACGGGCCGGGTCGACCCGGTAGAAGCGCTCGAAGACGCGCTCCTTGTCCTTGTCGGGGATGCCGATGCCCTGGTCGGTGACGGCTATCTCGATCAGGTCGCCGGACGGGGCGGCCACATGGCGGGCGGCGATGCCCACCCGCGTACGGGCCGGTGAGTAGTTGACCGCGTTCTCGACGAGGTTGCCGAGGGCGGCTGCGAGCTGGCCGCGGCTCCCCCAGACCCGCAGATCGGCGTCCCCTCCGGAGACCATGGTGATCTGCTTGGTGGAAGCGGTGTGCCGGGAACGGTCGATCGCCTCGGCGACCAGTTCGTCCACGGACACCGGCTCGGAGTCCTCCAGCGGGTCGTCGTTCTGCACGCGGGAGAGGTCGATCAGCTCCTGCACGAGGTTGGTGAGGCGGGTCGCCTCTATCTGCATCCGGCCGGCGAAGCGGGTGACCGCCTCGGGGTCGTCCGAGGCGTCCATGACCGCCTCGGAGAGCAGGGAGAGCGCCCCCGTGGGCGTCTTGAGCTCATGGCTCACATTGGCGACGAAGTCGCGCCGTACCGCTTCGATGCGACGGGCCTCGGTGAGGTCCTCGACCAGCAGCAGCACGAGTCGCGAGCCCAGCGGGGCGACCCGCGCGGAGACGGCGAGGGCCTCGCCGCGTCCGGTGCCGCGCCGGGCGAGATCCAGCTCGACCTGCCGTATCTCCCCGTCGCGGCGGGTGTCGCGGGCCATGTTGAGCATCGGCTCCACGGCCAGCTTCCCGCCCCGGACCAGGCCGAGTGCGTACGCCGCCGAGCTGGCCTTCACCACGGAGTCGCTCTCGTCGAGCACCACCGCGGAGGAGCGCAGCACGGACAGCACGGTATCGACGCCGGGCGGGAGCACGGCGTCGGTGTGCAGTGAGGTTCGGGTGGGTCTCGCCTGGTCGCGTTCGCTCCAGCGGAACGCCAGCATGGCGATCACGCCGGTGCACACTCCGGCGATCGCGGCCAATGCGGCGACCGCCGCGTTCACGTCCATGCCTCAAGGTTATGCGGGCCGAAGGACACTCTCCCAGCCGTCCGAGTGGCTGCTCGAACACTCGTCGCCCAGAGTTCACCCTCAGGACCGGGCCGGTTCACTTGCCCTGGGAGGGGTGGTGGCGCGCGTAGCCCAGAGTTCACCTAGGGGAAAGAGATGGTTCATGTGTGGGGGTGGAACCCGACGCGTACAGGGCCGAACGTGGGAGCGTGGGGGTCCGAAGCCCCACCCGGACCCCGGAGCATTGCGTAGAGAGGGACATCCATGCGGGACGCGTACCACGAGGAACTTGACTCGATCGGCGAGGGCCTGGTCGAGATGGCCCGACTCGTCGGGTCGGCGATCGGGCGCGCCACGACGGCGATGCTCGACGCGGATCTGAAGCTCGCGGAGAGCGTGATCGCCGCGGACCAGAAGGTCGACGACCTCCAGCACGACCTGGAGGCGCGAGCGATAGCGCTGCTCGCCCGGCAGCAGCCGGTGGCGACGGACCTGCGCATCGTGGTGACCTCGCTGCGCATGAGCGCCGACCTGGAGCGCTCGGGCGACCTGGCGCAGCACGTCGCGAAGCTGGCGCGGCTGCGGTTCCCCGAGACGGCGGTGCCTCGGGATCTGCACGCGACCATCCTGGAGATGGGTCAGCTGGCGCAGCGCCTGATGGCGAAGGCGGCGGAGGTCATCATCACGAAGGACGTCGACCTGGCGCTCCAGCTGGAGCAGGACGACGACGAGATGGACCTGCTGCACCGGACGCTGTTCCAGCACCTGATCGACGACCGCTGGAAGCACGGCATCGAGACGGCGGTCGACGTGACGCTGCTCGGCCGCTACTACGAGCGTTTCGCGGACCACGCGGTGTCGGTGGCGAAGCGGGTCGTGTACCTGGTGACGGGCGAGCACGCGGACGAGCTCCAGGCCGCGGACGCGCCGGTGGAGGGGGCGTAGCCCTGTCGCGGCGGGGGCGTGGGGTCTGTCCGTAGGAGGGCCGCTCGCGGGCGCCGATGCGCCGTTGATGCGCCGGTCCGAGTGGGCATGCAATGGGGGGAGGCGATGTGCGCCTCGAAAGGGAGGGACCCTCATGGCCGAATCCCCCATGACGACCGACTCCGGGGCGGAGGCACCGCGCGAGGCGGTGCACCTGCCCGTACTGGGCGCCTGCGGGTGCGGCTCGGGCTGCGGCTGCGGCTGCCAGTCGGGGTCGCCGTGCCAGTGCGGTGGCTGCTCGGGCTGACCTGAACCGAGGGGGTGGGGTGCGGCTTCGTCCGCGCCCCACCCCCTTTGCTCTTCCTACGCTCCTCGCGCTCCGTCCAGGTCGAGTACGCCGACGGTCTGGTCGCCGCTGGTCTCGCCGGTCGGGCGGAAACCGAGCCGGTGGTAGAAGGCGCAGGGGCCGTCCTCGCCGGGTTCCCAGGTGACGTACAGCCGCTGTTCGCCGTGCCGCAGCAGTTCCTCGCGGACGGCGTCGACGGCGAAGCGCCCGTACCCGTTGCCCTGTGCGTCGGCGGAGATGTTGAGCCGCCAGAGACCGCTGCGGCGGTCGTCGGGGTCCTTCTTCTCGTTCCACTGGATGTCGAGGAAGGCCATCAGGAAGCCGACGAGCCGGTCGCCGTCGAAGATCAGCCGCGGCCACGCGGTGGCACCGAAGGCGTAGGCCTCGGCGAGGGAACGGGCGACGGGGGCGACGTTCCGCTCCTGGTGGGGGTGGACGCGCAGGGCGAGGGCGGCGTCGACGTTCGCGGGGGTGATCGGCTCCAGGCGGAGTGACGTACTCATGGGCTGGACGGTAACGAGTCGGCGGGGCGGAGGCTGGTGAATATCGGGCGCCTGGTTGCTGTGCGCGTTTCGGGGGGCTTGGGCTTGGCCTTGGGCGCGGAGGACTTCTTCCCGGCCGGCTTGATGACACCTGTGGTGGCGGGCTTCTTCACGACCGGCGCGACGGTCGAACCGGCGGAGCCGGGAGCCTCGGTGGTGGCAGGGGCGGTACGGGATGGGCCGGAGGCGGAAGCGCCGCCCGGGCGGACGACTCTCGGGCGCCCACTCCCGAGGGGATGCCTGCCCTCGGGCGGCTACTGGGTAGTGGGGTGTCGCCCCACTACCCAGTAGGACACCCCACTACCCAGTAGACCGGGCGCTTGCCGCTGCCAGCCCGTTGACGACCCACGGGCTCTACTGGTCACTGGACAGTGGCTACTGGACAGTGGAATCGCTCCAGCTCACCGCCGGTCTGCGTCGCTCAAGCCCGCTACTGGCTACTGGCAAGCTTTCCACTGTCCAGTAGAAGGCCCGGGGACTCTCCGCCCGCACACGGGGCGCAGGCGGTCACGCGACCTCGCCCGGCCACGGCTCTTCAGGAGCGGGGGCGACGGCGGTGCGCACCCCCGGTGCCCGCCTCTGAAGAGCCTCCCTTTCTCTCTTACTAGAGAGTTGAGAGAAAACAGCGTCCGCAGCGTCCACAGCCTCTTCGGCACCACCTCTGACCTGCGCTTTCAGTGCGGACGCTAAACAAAATGCATAGCGTCCGCCAGCGTCCGCAAGATCCACTCTCTTCTAAGAGCTTTTTCGCAGGTCAGAGCCCTCTTAGCGGGGGGAGGGTGTGCGGACGCTGCGGACACTGGCCCTCCAGGAGAGCCTGGTTCTCTCCCCATTGGCCGACTTTGGCGGCGCTCCCCAGAGGAAGACCCAGCGGCTGCGTCGGCGCGCGGTGGGCTCTTCGCCTCCGTCCGCCGTCTCGGCCGTCACGGCACAAGCAAGAGGAGCACCCCCGCCCCGCGCCGGGTGCTCCTCTTGCTTGTGCGCACTCGCCCGCACCGCAGACACGGGCAGAGGGGCTGGTGCGGGCGGCGGGGTGAGGAGGTCAGAGAGCTACGTGGGGAGGGGGATCGGGTCCACCGCGTTGAGAACCTCGTACGGCCGGCGGTGGACCACGCCGCCAGCGGCCACCACGTACCCGCCCCAGGCTCGCGTGTCGACCTTCCACCCCAGTGGCTTTGTTCATGAGAATGGACAGCAGATGTTCACTTCTCCGGGAGGCGGTACAGCCAGACTCTGTTCGAATTTTGCAATGGTGAGTGCTTCCGCCTGCTCGTCAGTGAGGGAGCACGGAGCAAGAGTCGAGACTGCTGCCGTCTTCGGATCTCTGGGGCACTACCATGCGGCGATGTCAGACTTCATAAAGCAACTCCCCGCCCTGCTTGGGGTGATGATCGGAGCCTTCGGCTCGTACGTGGTGGTCATGCGTGGCGATCGGGCGAGGTTCCGTCGGGAGCACGCAGCCCGACGGCAGGAGCAGCAGCTGGCGGCCTACACGGACTACGCGCTGACGCTGAAGAAGACCGTCACGCTTCATCGTCGCGTCGCAGCACATCTCGGCCACGACGGTTATCCACACCCCCTGCCGGCCGCAGAGGTAACTCCCCTGCTGGTCGGCGCTGCAGACTCCCGGTCCGTAGCCGGAGAAGGGCTGCTGATACTCGGCTCTCCAGACGTTGTAGAGGCTGCGCACGTGTGGGCGCTCACCGTAATGGAGGTTGCCGACCTTCTGCGTGCTCCTGGCTGTACCGCTGACACGTGGTTGGCGCAGATCGAGAAGCAGCGAATGGCTCGGGAGAAGTACTACACGGCGATCCGGCGCGACATGGGACTGCCGCCCGGTCACTCGGGCCGATGGCAGCTCTCGCCGCCTCAGCCCTCATGAGTCAACCAGCATGATCTCGAACTGGGCCGTTGTGGTCGTCGGAGATCGAGTTCGACTCACGCCCTGTTCGAATCCTTCGGTGCGCCTGCCGCCTCCTGGAGTGGTGAACATCTGCTGTCCATTCTCATGAACAAAGCCAACCCCAGACGCCCCGCGCTCCCACGTAGCCGCTTTCCCTCAGGCGCGGGCGGGAGCTGGCGCTCGC
Organism: Streptomyces sp. P9-A4; assembly: GCF_036634195.1. Lineage (NCBI taxonomy): Bacteria > Bacillati > Actinomycetota > Actinomycetes > Kitasatosporales > Streptomycetaceae > Streptomyces > Streptomyces sp. P9-A4. Next base: position 4,080,508 of record NZ_JAZIFY010000001.1, on the reverse strand, counting down.
CGGCTGGCTCGCCGAGGCGGGTGTGCCGGCCGTCCGGGCCGCCGAGGAGAAGCCCCGTTCGGTCGACGGCCATCCGGTCACTCTCTGGCACCGGCTGCCCGAGGCGGTGCGGCCGACGGAGCCCCGTGATCTGGCCCCGCTGCTCCGCGCGGTGCACGCGCTGCCCGAGCCGGCCGGCTTCACCCTGCCCCGGCGTGAACTGCTCGGCGGGGTTGTGGGCGGACGAGGACGTGTCCGTCTCCCGGGTCTGCCCCGTCCACGGCCGCGCCACGATCCGCCATCACCGGGGCGGTGCTGCGTGAGCCTGCACTCCGCCCCACGGCTCAACGCCCCTCGCCGTCGGAGCCGCAAGGCGCAGCTCGCGGCCCGCGACGGGTGGCGGTGCGTCTACTGCCGCCACCCGTTCAAGGATCTGCGGGAGGCGACGATGGATCACGTCGTGCCGATCTCGCTCCACCGGACGTGGTCCGTGAACGCGCTCGTGCTCGCCTGCCAGCCCTGCAACCACGTCAAGGCCGACCGGCTGTTCCTGTCGCTCGCCCTGCTGCTGGTCTGGTCGGCCGACCCGGCGTTCACGGGTGTTCAGCCGACCGCCGATCCGACCGATCGAGCGCCCGCCGGGCCCGACCGGTCGGCCGCCCCGGAGCCGATCGAGCTGGGCCCGGACCAGGTCGACTGGCTGATGCTCGCTCGGATCGTTCCCGCCCGTTCATCGGCCGCACGGTCTACCCCTGACCAGACAAAACCCGGCAAACCGATCGAGCGGCGTGCGCGGGTCGGTCGACTCGACCACCGCCGCCGTGCGGCCCGGATGAACACCTGTGAGCAGTCGACCGATCGAGGGGTGAGCGCGTGAACAGCACCACCAAGCCGGTGAACGGAACCGCCCGACCGATCGACCCCGACCGGTCGACCGACCCGGCACCCGTGAACACCGACCCGGCACCCGTGAACACCGGCCGGGCCGCCGTGAACACTCGGCGCAAGGCCGTGAACAAGCCCCCGGCCGACGACGGCGGGAAGAAGCCGTCGGCCGCCGTGCGGCTGGTCGCCCTGGCCCGGGAGCGGTACCGGTTCGTCATGTCGACGGATGGTCGCCCCTACGCGGTCGCGGTTGACGGCCCGAACCTCGTGCTGCCGTTCAAGGGGCGCTCCGGGGTGAGGCAGCGGCTGGCCCGCCTGTACGCCGAGACGTTTGACGGCGACGTGGCCTCTCAGCCGGCGCTGGCGGACGCGATGACGGTGCTGGAGGGCATCGCGGAGGACGACGACCCGGTACCGGTGCATCTGCGGGCCGGTCAGGACGACCTGGGCACGATCGTGGTCGACCTGGGTGCCGCCGACGGCCGCGCCGTCACGGTATCCGCCGGGGGCTGGCAGGTCGTGCCGCGCTCGCCGCTGCTGTTCCGGCGCTCCGGGGCCATGTCGCCCATGCCCACCCCGATCCTCGAAGGGGACGGGCTGGCCATGCTCCACAGCATGTTCAACATGGACGAGTCGGCGTTCCGGCGGCTCGTGGCCTGGCTCATCGCCGCGTGGATGCCGAACATCCCGCACCCGGTCCTAACGTTCAAGGGCGAGCAGGGCACGGGGAAGTCGGCCGCCGCGCAGATGGTGGTGAACCTGGTCGACCCTTCCCCCGCGGCTAAGCGGTCCGCGCCACGGGACCTCAAAGCGTGGTCGACGCAGGCGTTCAACTCCTGGGCCCTGTGCCTGGACAACATCTCCGTGATCCCGCCGTGGCTGTCGGACACCCTGTGCAAGGCCGTGACGGGCGACGGGTTCGTTGACCGGGCCCTGTACAGCGACGAGACGTGATGGTGGTGTCCTTCCGCCGGGTGCTGGCCATGACCACCATCGACGCCGGCGCGCTCGCCGGAGACCTCGCGGAACGGCTGCTCATGCTCGACCTCCAGTTGATCGAGCCGGAGCGGCGTCGGACGGAGGAAGAACTGGCGACCGCGTTCGAGGCCGTGCGGCCCGCCGTCCTCGGCGCACTCTTCGATCTCCTCGCCTCCGTCCTCGCTGCCCTGCCGAACGTGCGACTGGACTCCCTGCCCCGCATGGCCGACTTCGCCCGCGTCCTGGCTGCCGTCGACCAGGTCATGGAGTGGAACACCCTGGACGACTACCTCGCCGCGTCCGCGAACGTCGCCGGAGACGCCCTGGAAGGCGACCCGTTCGGCTCCGCCGTCGTCGCCCTGGTCGAGCAGTGCGGCACGTGGACCGGGACCGCCGCACAGCTCCTGGAGCACGTCCAGCCCCCGGGCGGCATCCGGCCGCCCACCTGGCCCAAGGACGCCACCCGCGCGAGCGGGAAGGTCAAGCGCATCGCCCCGCTCCTACGGTCGGTCGGCATCACCGTGGACGACACGCAACGTAGCCGGGACCGGCACCGCCACAAGCTCCTCGTGCTCGCCCGGACCGACCTCCCCAAGGAGACAGCGTCCGCAGCGTCCGCACCCCCGACCGGCCCTCTCTGGCCCGATGTTCCCCCGAACGGGCAGGGCCACAGGGTCCCTGACCAGGAGTGACACCGCCGGACCGGGCCGCCCATCAGCGGCCCGGACACGGCACGGAGCTGCGGACGCTAGAGCCGTCCGGTGTCCGCAGCGTCCGCACTAGCGTCCGCACCTCTCACCACCCCTGAACTGCGAGAACGGGAACGTGCGGACGCTGGGGCGCTGCGGACGCTGCGATACATCAACTCTCTAGGACGGCCACCGGCATCACTCCCACCCCGCCCCGCGACGGACACGAGGAGTCACCAATCACCATGGCCAGCAACCCCGTCGAGACCCTGCGCGCTGGACTCCCGGACCGCTACCTCACCCCCGAGGACATCGCCGCGATGTTCTCCGTCCCCATCGAGACCGTCTACCACTGGCGCAAGCAGCGCACCGGCCCGCCCGGCTTCCGCGTCGGCCGCCACGTCCGCTACGACCCCGCCGCCGTCCGCACCTGGGTCCAGCACCAGGAAGCCACCGACACCGCCGCCTGACCCGCCGGCCGACCGGGAGGTAGAGCCCCTCCCCGCTACCCGTCACGGCGTCACGCCCCACCGTCACACCTCCTACCGGAGCGGCTCGGGTAGAGAGAGCCCTTTACCCCGGTAGAGGGGGCGGTAAGGGCCACTGACCTGCGAGGTAAGGCAGGTAAAGGGGGCCCGTCACGGCCGTGACTCTGCCCGTCACACCCCTGTCACGGGCAGGGAGGCGTCAGGGAGGCACCCTCCCAAGCCGCACGCACACCACTCCACAGCCAACTCCCACGGCACCCCCATGCCTCCCTCCCTGAGGGCAGGCGCACCACCAACCGAGAGGAAACAGCCCACATGGCTGGCCACATCCAAGACCGCTGGTACAAGACCGAGACCGGCACCGACGGCAAAGGGCGTCAGGTCAAGTCAGACCGCTACGGACTCGGGCTCCGCTACCGGGCCCGATACATCGGCCCCGACGGCACCGAGAAGTCCAAGAGCTTCCCCGACAAGCAGAAGCGCCTCGCCGCCCAGTGGCTCTCCCACATCGAGGCGGACATGTCCCGGGGGCAGTACGTCGACACTCGGGCGAGCCGGGTCACCTTCCGGCAGTACGGCGAGAAGTGGCTCCGCACTCACCTGGCGGACCCCAACACCGGCTTCTCGATGGAGTCGCAGCTCAAGCTCCACGCCTTCCCGTACATCGGGTCCAGGCCCCTCGGGTCGTTCCGGCCGGAGCACATTCGGGACTGGCTCACCGAGCTGGCGGACGCCGGGGTGAACGGCTCGTACGCCCGGGTCATCTACTCCAACGTCCGGCTCGTGCTGAACGCGGCCGTGGACGACGGGCACCTGTCCAAGAACCCGTGCGCCGCGCGGTCCGTCAAGGCTCCGGCCATCGAGGAGAAGCGGGTGACGCCGTGGACCCCGGAGCGCGTGTTCGCGGTCCGGGCCGCGCTTCCCCAGCGGTTCCGGGCGATGGTCGACGCTGGGGCCGGTTGCGGAATGCGCCAGGGCGAGATCCTCGGCCTCTCCGTGGATGCGGTCGACTTCAAAACGAACACGGTGCGCGTCGTGCGACAGCTCAAGCTCAGCCGCAGCAAGCCCGTGTTCGCGCCGCCGAAGGGCGGGAAGCTCCGGGACGTGCCGTTGGCGGCTCCCGTCGCCGACGCGCTGCGGCGACACATGAAGCTCTTCCCGCCCGTGGACATCACCCTGCCGTGGATGACCCAGGGCGGAGAGTCAGTCACTCATCGGCTGCTCTTCAGCGCGCCCCTCTGGGCAACCACATCTGGCGGAACCAATTCAACTCCGACCAGTGGAAGCCCGCCCTTGCGGCGGCCGGCGTCATCCCGGAGCGCGAGGAAAGCTACGCGTCGGCACGCGAGCACGGGATGCACGCGCTGAGGCACTTCTACGCGTCGGTGCTCCTGGACTCCGGAGAGAACATCAAGGCCCTCGCGGAGCACTTGAGGCACTCCGACCCAGGGCTGACGCTGAGGGTGTACGCCCACCTCATGCCGAGCAGCCGAGAACGCACACGCAACGCGGTTGCCTCAATCTACTCGCAGCAATTTTAACTGCGCCACGAAAAGCAGGGCACATCCCTGAAAATAGATCCAAAATCACTCTCGCTAAAACTGGGCCACCTTCATTCCGCACTAATCACGCCACCCTCTCGACTGCAATAGCGACTCGAATCAATAGTGCGCGAGAACCCATCTCATCTCATTCGAGTCGATGAGATGAGATAGGTTGCCGCCGCATCTTTGAAGTCTCCCGGCAAAGCGAGGGGCCGGCCGGGCGGGCGGGCGGGCGGCCGGGCGGGCGGGCGGGCGGGCGGCCGGGCGGGCGGCCGGGCGGGCGGCCGGGCGGGCGGCCGGGCGGGCGGCCGGGCGGCCGGGCGGGCGGCCGGGCGGCCGGGCGGGCGGCCGCATCGCCTCTTGGCAGCCTGGCGCTCCTTTTGGCGGTCCGGTGCGCAACATTGCACTTGAGTGCGCCTTTTGGCGGCCCGGCGCTCCTTTTGGCGGCCCGGCGCTCCTTTTGACGGCCGGGTGCGCAATCTTGGCGCAGAGTGCACCTTTAGTAGCCGGGCGAGTCAGCAGGCGATTTTGAGTTCCGGCTAAGCCGCATTAGGCTCCCCGTAAGAAATGGGAAGCCGCCCCGTGCCTGGGGCGGCTTCGTGCTCCATTCTGCGCCGAGTATCAATCAGCAACACATCAGGAGAGTTTCATGGTACTACCGGTCGTTAGCATCCTCGTAGCCTTGCGCGGCCCTGAATGGATCGTCGCAGCGGCTCTCGTCGCAGCAAGCGCCTGGGCGAGCGGGCTGCCCTGGTGGGCGGTCCTTCCGGGCACCGCCCTGATGGCGGTCCGCGTGCGCATTCGGGTGATGCGCCTGCGGCATCGCCGCGTCTGACGTCCCATAGACGGCCCAGAGTCATGAACGTGGCCCCCACCCGCGAAGAAATCGCAGGTGGGGGCCTTGATCACGCGTAGGGCTACTTCTTGCCCTGGTTCTTGACCGCCTCGATGGCCGATGCCGCGGCCTCCGGGTCGAGGTAGGTGCCGCCCGGGTTCAGGGGCTTGAAGTTTTCGTCCAGTTCGTATGCGAGCGGGATGCCCGTCGGGATGTTGAGGCCCGCGATGTCCGCGTCCGAGATGCCGTCCAGGTGCTTCACCAGGGCGCGGAGGCTGTTGCCGTGGGCGGCGACCAGGACCGTGCGGCCGGTGAGGAGGTCCGGGACGATCGCGTCGTACCAGTACGGGAGCATCCGCTCCACGACGTCCTTCAGGCACTCCGTGCGCGGGCGCAGCTCCGGCGGGATCGTCGCGTAGCGCGGGTCGTGCGCCTGCGAGTACTCGCTGTCGTCCGAGAGCGCCGGCGGCGGGGTGTCGTACGAGCGGCGCCACAGCATGAACTGCTCCTCGCCGAACTCGGCGAGCGTCTGCGCCTTGTCCTTGCCCTGGAGCGCGCCGTAGTGGCGCTCGTTGAGGCGCCAGGAGCGGTGGACCGGGATCCAGTGGCGGTCCGCGGACTCCAGCGAGAGCTGGGCGGTGCGGATGGCGCGCTTCTGGAGGGAGGTGTGCAGCACGTCGGGCAGCAGGCCGGCGTCCTTGAGCAGCTCGCCGCCGCGCGTCGCCTCCTTCTCGCCCTTCGCGGTGAGGTTCACGTCCACCCAACCGGTGAACAGATTCTTCTCGTTCCACTCGCTCTCGCCATGGCGGAGGAGGATCAGCTTGTACGGTGCGTCGGCCATGCGTACGAGCCTAATGGACCTCTGACGATTGACGCGCGCAGTCAATTCGCTGGCGTCCGGCACATGAGATGCGTAAGTTACGACTGCCGTCAGTGGGACTTACATATTCAGGGGGCCTGCCACACATGTCCATCGACTCGCTCAGACGATCAGCCCGCGAGACGGTCTCCGGGCTCCCGCAGGGCTTCTGGTGGCTCTGGCTGTCGACCTTGGTCAACAGGACCGGGGCTTTCGTCCTGACTTTCCTCTCCCTCTATCTGACGGTCGAGCTCGGGCACTCCGCCTGGTTCGCCGGACTCGTCGTCGCCCTCCACGGCCTCGGCGGCGTCGCGGGATCCCCGCTCGGCGGCGCGCTCACCGACCGCTGGGGCCGCCGCCCCACCATGATCACCATGCACCTCGCGGCCGCCGCCAGCGCCGCCGCCCTCGCCGTCGTCACCAGCGCCTGGGCCATCGCGACCGTCGTCCTCCTGATGGGCGTCGCCATGCAGGCCGTCCGCCCCTCCATCAACGCCACCATCGCCGACATGGTCCCCGCCCACGAGGTGCGCCGGGCGTACGCCCTCAACTACTGGGCCCTCAACCTCGGCTTCGCCATCGCCTCCATCGGCGGCGGCGCCGCGATCTTCCTCGGCTACCGCACCCTCTTCGTCGTCGACGCCGTCGCCACCACGCTGTGCGCGGTCATCGTCTTCCTCCGGCTCCCCGAGACCCGCCCCGAGGCCCGCACCGACACGGCCGGCGAGCCCGTCGTCGAGGCGAAGGTCAGCATGCTCACCGTGCTGCGCGACGCCCCCTTCCGCACGCTCGTCCTGCTCAACCTCCTCGTCTGCCTCGTCTTCACCGCCCCCTGGATCGGTCTGCCGCTCACCATGGCGGACCAGGGCCTCTCCCCCTCCTCGTACGGCGTCGTCATCGCCGTCAACGGCATCGTGATCGTCGGCTTCCAGCTGCTCGTCAACCGGCTCACCGACAAGCGCTCCCCGGTCGTCCTGCTCACCCTCTCCTCCCTCCTCTTCGCCCTCGGCACCGGCGCCACCGCCCTCGCGGGCTCCTCCGTGGTGGCCTTCGCCGCGACCGTCGTCGTCTGGACCGTCGGCGAGATGATCCACGTCCCCACCAACGCCGCCGCCACCGCCCGGCTCGCCCCCGAGCACGCCCGCGGCCGCTACCAGGGCGTCATGGGGATGTCCTGGGCCGTCGCCGGTTTCGTCGCCCCGATCGGCGCGGGCGCGATCGTCGGCGGTCCCGGCCCGACCGTCCTCTGGGCGGCGACCTTCGCCATCGGCGTCATCGCCGCCGTCGGGTACTCCATCCGACTGCGCAAGGCCCTCTGCGAGGAGACGGCCACCGGAGCCGACACCGTCACCGCCGCTGACACCACCGACGCCACCGGCACCACCACCGCAGACACCACCAGCGCCACCAGCGCCACCAGCGCCGAGCAGCCGGTCGCTCCCGTCAGCGCCTGAGTGCCCGCTGCGCCTCGTACAGGTTCCCCGGCCGTACCGATCCCGGGCTTCCGTACGCCTCCACGCGCGCGTGGAGGTCTCCGGAGAAGTCCGGGACGTCGGTCTGGTCGAATTCGCGGACCTCGCTGATGCCCACCGTCGCGCTGTACGGCGCGACGGTGTCGATCTTCACCAGACCGGCCCTGCCGTTGGTCACCCTCACGTTCCAGTGGACGAACCGGGCCCCGTACAGCGGGCCCGCCGATCCGTCCCCGCCGTGCCGGCCGTTGTTCTCGACCGTGATCTCGGTCCGTACGTTCGCGAACGGCATGCCCCGGTGGGTGTCGAAGGTGCCCATCTCCATCACCCCGCGCGACCACACGTTGTGGCTGGACAGGCCCTCGACGTTGATGCCGTGGAGCTGGGTGCCGGCCGGCGCCGGGACCGTACGGGCGACGACACGGAAGTCCTCGACCAGGTTGTCGTGGGCGCCCTCCCGGCAGAAGTACGGGTGGTGCGAGCCGCGTCCCTCCACCCGCGTCCGGCGCAGGGTGCAGGCGGAGGCGGCGACGAGCCCGAAGCCGTTGTCGACATGCCGGACCACCACGTCCTCCGCCCAGCAGTCGTACGCGCACTGGAAGACGACCCCGTTGTAGCCCTTGTCGAGCAGATGGGGTGACTGCGGGGTCTCGACCGCCTCCAGGGTCAGGCCGACCACCCCGGAGTGGGTGAGCGGTACCACCCCGGAGACGAGTCGGGGGTCCCACTCGGGGCGTACATCGAGGGGCAGCGGACGTTCCAGGGTGACCTTCCCGCCGCGTACGGCGGTGATCCTCACGGGCCACTCGTAGGGGACGTAGCTGGTCAGCTTCGTCTTGTCGTCCCAGGTGTACGCCTCCGCTCCCGGACCGCCGCCCGCCATGTGCTCCAGGAGGGTGTGGCCGGCGTCGTCGGCCAGCCGGAGGACGACCAGTTGACCGCACGTCAGGGCGGAAGGGTCCTCGACGGTCACCGAGCGGTCGCCCCGGCGGGCCGGACGGACGGCGGTGAGCGTGGTCCACTCGTCGCGCCGGTTGCCCGTCCAGCCCTCGAAGGGCCAGGCCCGGTCCCGTACCGCGGCGACCAGGGAGGCGTGCCGGGCCTGCGGCGACAGCCAGATCAGGCCGCCGGCCCAGGACCAGGACGACTTGTCGCCGCCGTACCGGGACCCGTAGGGGCCGATCAGTTCCGTGAGACTGCGGGTGGCGATCAGCCTCGTGCGGCCGGAGCCCGCACCCCGCAGGACGACACCGCTGTGCCCGATCCGCAGGTAGTCGTCGATCCGGTACGTGCCCGGCGGCAGGAGGACCGTGCCGCCGCCGCGCTCCCCGGCCTCCGCGAGGGCCCGGTTGACCGCGGGGGCGGAGTCACCGGAGCCGTCGGGGGTCGCCCCGTAGGTGACGGCGTTCGCCACGACCGGCGGGCGGGGTGCGCGGCGGGCCCCGGCGTGGGCGCCGGCCCGTCCCACGTAGGGGATCTGGGGGTGGGTGCAGGGGGCCGACTCGAACTCCCGCCAGAGGGGGGTAGGGAGGGGGAAGCCGGTGGGGCTGATGCGGCGCGTGGGATCGGTGGGGCCTGTGGGGCCTGTGGGATCGGCGGGGCCTGTGGGGAGGGTGAAACCGGTCGTGCCCGCCGCTCCCGCCACCGCCGCCGCGCCGCCGACGAACTGCCTTCTGCTGAGTGCCATGAACCTGAGCCCTTTCACATGTATGAACGGTGTTCAGATCTGCGTTGGGCGAGAGCATGGCAGCAGAAGCCCCTTGCGGGAAGGGACGCGGAAGAGGGGAGCCGGAAGAGGAGAGCGGGAAGAAGGAGACCCGAAGCGGTCAGCCCCCTGGCTGCTCGGACGGCTCCTGGGACGGCTTCTGGGTCAGGTTCTTGAACGCGTCGAGGTTCCGGGTCGACTCGCCGCGCGAGACCCGCCACTCGTACTCGCGCCGGATCGCCGAAGCGAACCCCAGCTCCAGGAGCGTGTTGAAGTCGCCGTCCGCCGCCTCCAGGACCGAGCCGAGCAGCCGGTCGAGTTCCTCGGGCGTGACGGCGGAGAGCGGCAGCTTGCCGGCGAGGTAGACGTCGCCGAGGCCGTCGACCGCGTAACCCACCCCGTACAGCTTGAGGTTGCGTTCGAGCAGCCAGCGGTGGACGCCCGCCTCGTTCTCGTCCGGGTGGCGGATGACGAAGGCGTTGAGGGAGAGGGAGTGGCGGCCCGCCCGGAGCGAGAGCGTGGTGAACAGCTTGCGCGTGCCCGGGAGCTTCACGACGTACGAGCCGGGCTCCGGGGACTCCCAGTCCAGCTCCGCGTCGTTGAAGGTGTCCTCGATGATCCGCCGAACGTCCTCAGCCATGGTGGGAGCGTACGCGACGGCGGTTCTCCCGCAGCCGATGGTCGTGCATGGCGGCCGTGTACACGTCCGCCGTCCCCGAGGCCGCCGTGTCCCAGCCGAAGGACCCCGCGTGCAGGGCCGCCGCCGCGCCCATCCGGTCCACGAGCGACGGGTCGGCCACGAACCGGCCGAGCGCGCGGGCGTAGTCCGCCGGGTCGTGCCCCTGGACGAGGAAACCGGTCGAGTCGTCCCGTACGGCCACGGGCAGACCGCCGACCGAGGCCGCGACCACCGGGGTGCCGGCCGCCTGCGCCTCGATGGCGACCAGGCCGAAGGACTCGCTGTACGAGGGCATGACGAGGACGCTCGCCGCGCGGAACCAGTCCGCGAGCCGGTCCTGCCCGACCGGCGGGTGGAAGCGCACGACGTCCGCGATGCCGAGCCGGGCGGCCAGCTTCTGCAGGCCCTCCGGCTTCGCGAGGCCGCTGCCGCTCGGACCGCCGACCACCGGCACCACCATGCGCGAGCGCAGCGACGGGTCCTGGTCGACAAGCAGCGCGGCGGCCCGGAGCAGGATGTCCGGCGCCTTCAGCGGCTGTATCCGCCCGGCGAAGACCGGGATGAAGGCGTCCTGCGGCAGCCCGAGCCGGGCACGGGCGGCGGCGCGGCCGTCGGCGGGGCGGAATCGGTCGAGGTTGACGCCCGGGTGGACGACCGCGATCTTGCCGGGGTCGGCCTCGTAGAAACGGGCCAGCTCGTCGGCCTCCTCGGCCGTGTTCGCGATCAGCCGGTCGGCGGCGGAGACGATCTGCGTCTCCCCGATCACCCGGGCCGCGGGCTCGGGGGTGTCGCCCTCGGCGAGCGCCGCGTTCTTGACCTTCGCCATGGTGTGCATGGCGTGGACGAGCGGGACGCCCCAGCGCTCGGCGGCGAGCCAGCCGACGTGGCCGGAGAGCCAGTAGTGGGAGTGGACGAGGTCGTAGTGGCCGGGGCGGTGACCCGCCCACGCCTGCATCACGCCGTGCGTGAAGGCGCAGAGCTGCGCGGGCAGCTCCTCCTTGGCCAGGCCCTCGTAGGGGCCGGCGTCGACGTGCCGGACGAGGACGCCGGGGGTCAGCTCGACGACCGGGGGCAGCCCGCCGGTCGTGGCCCGGGTGAAGATCTCGACCTCGATGTCGATGGCGGCGAGTCGTTTCGCCAGTTCGACGATGTAGACGTTCATGCCGCCCGCGTCGCCCGTGCCCGGCTGGTGCAGCGGGGAGGTGTGGACGCTGAGCATGGCCACGCGGCGCGGGGTGCGGTTCCGGCCGGGGAGCCGGAGCCGGGTCGGCGCCGGATGCCGGTGCCGGGTTCCGGCGAACCGGGACACGTACTGGCTCACGTCGGCGGTCCTTCCGCTCGGGGGCTGAACATGTCGGCCTCTCTGAGGCCGAACACGTCGTCCTTGACATGTCGGGGCGGTGCTCGGGCGCCGCGGGCATGACGGCGGGAGGGCGTAGTACGCCCTCCGGCCCCTTCAACACCGGAATGGGTCCCTTCATTTCCTCCACCGGTGCCGCTTTGCCAATTAATTACCGGGGTGCGCCGCCCCCGACCCCCACCCCGTAACCTTTTCGGCATGGCCCCGCGCACCACCCGCCCCGTCGGCAACCCGACCCGCGGGACCACCAACCCCAACCGGCTGCGCCGCATGGACCGCTGGATCGCCGCCGTCCACGGCCCCGCCCTGCGCCGCTCCCCCGAGCCGCCGCTCGCCGTCGACCTCGGTTACGGGGCCGCCCCCTGGACCGCCGTCGAACTCCTGGCCCGGCTGCGCACCGCCGAACCCCGTACCCGCCTCTACGGCATCGAGATCGAACCCGCCCGGGTCGAGGCCGCGAAGCCGTACGAGCACGAGGGCCTCTCCTTCCTGCACGGCGGCTTCGAGGTGCCGGTGCCCGGCCGGGTCGCCCTGATCCGGGCGGCGAACGTGCTGCGCCAGTACGACGAGGAGCAGGTCGCGGCCGTCTGGCGGCGGCTGTGCGGGCGGCTCGCGCCCGGCGGACTCCTCGTCGAGGGGACCTGCGACGAGATCGGGCGCCGGCACGTGTGGGTGGCGCTCGACGCCGACGGACCCCGGACGGTGACCTTCGCGACCCGCCTCGGCTCGCTGGAGCGCCCCTCGGACCTGGCGGAGCGGCTGCCGAAGGCGCTCATCCACCGCAACGTGCCGGGCGAGCCGGTGCACGCGTTCCTGCGGGACTTCGACCGGGCGTGGGCGGCGGCGGCCCCGTACGCCTCGCTCGGCGCGCGGCAACGGTGGATCCGCTCGGTCCGCGACCTGGCGGCGGACTGGCCGCTGACGGACGGGCCGCGGCGGTGGCGGCAGGGAGAGGTGTCGGTGCGGTGGGAGGCGCTGGCGCCTCGGTGACGTCCGCTTTCCCGATCGCGGGTCCGGTGACCCCGGCTCGGGGGCGTTTCCCGTTCGCCGCTCCCTTCCCCTTTCTTTCCCCAACTCCCGCTGAATTCCCCGTACGTCGGGAACGCCACGCGCGCACCACTCGTCCCCCGTGAGGGAAGCAGGCCGACAGGCCCCGGTTTCCCCTGTTGCTTTGCGGTTTCGCATGGCACTATCGCCAAGGTCACCGTCAAGTTACTGACGGTAAATCAGATCTGGTCACTCGAGGGGGAGCTCGTGAACCGACGCCGCCACGCCACCGCCGCGATCACCGTGATCTGCGCCCTGACCGTGCTGGCCTCTCCCGCACTGACTCTCCAGGCCTCGGCCGCACCGCTGCCGCCTCCGCCGCCGAAGAAGAGCCTGGAGGAGGTGCGCAAGGAGATCGAGGTCCTGTACCGGCAGGCCGCCGTCGCCACCGACGCGTACAACCTCGCGGAGGAGAAGACCAGGGAGCAGTCCGCCGAGATCGTCCGGGTCGCCCGGATGATCGTCGAGGGCCGCGAGAAGATCGAGGACCTCAAGGCCAAGGCCGGCGCCGCCGCCCGCGCCCAGTACCGCAACGGCGGGCTCCCCGAGGGCGCGCAGCTCGTCCTCACCAACGACCCGCAGCTCTTCCTCGACACCGCGGGACGGCTCAAGGCCGGGGCGAAGGCCACCACGGACCTCCTCGGCGAGATGGACCGCACCCAGGCCCAGTTGGACGTGTACGCCAAGGACGCGGGCGTCAACTGGACCAAGCTGGAGGCCAACCGCGTCCGGCAGGCCCAGGCCAAGAAGCAGATCAACGACAGGATCGAAGCGGCGAAGAAGCTGGAGTCCACGCTCGCCGCCGAGGAGCGGGAGCGGCTGCGCCGCCTTGAGGAGCAGGCGCAGTACCGGGCCCAGACGACCTGGCTCGGCACGGGCGTCCTCGCCGGCCTGAAGGCCGACACGACGCCGGAGGCCAAGAAGGCGATCGAGTTCGCCACGGCCCAGATCGGCAAGCCGTACGGGTGGGGGGACGAGGGCCCGAGCTCGTACGACTGCTCGGGGCTGACCCAGAGCGCCTGGGGATCGGCCGGCCGGCCGATCCCCCGCACCTCGCAGGAGCAGTGGCGCCTGCTGCCGCACGTGAACATCAAGGACATGCGGCCGGGCGACCTGATCGTCTACTTCAAGGACGCGAGCCACATCGGGATGTACGTCGGCAACGGCGCGATCGTGCACGCACCGCGCCCCGGACGGAACGTGACGATCGCGGGAGCGGGCTCGATGGAGATCCTGGGAGTCGTACGCCCGATGTGACGGACGGGGGCGCGGGCCGATGGACGGGCCGCGCGTGTCGATGGACGGGTGCGCGTGTCGATGGACGGGCGCGCGTGCCGATGGACGGGCGCGCGTGCAGACGGGCGGGGGGCCGACGGCCGGGCGAGGTGACATGCGCCCGGCCGCTGCTGTCGTGGAGCACGCACCCGCCGGGCCGCGTTCGTGGAGCACGTACCCGCCGGGCCGCGTTCGTGGAGCACGTACCCACCGGGCCGCGTTCGTGGAGCCCGTACTCACCCGGCCGCGTTGGCCGAGCCCGTACCCGTCCCGGTCTCCGTCGCAGACCCCGTACCCGCCCCGGCGTGACGTTTCTCATTGGGTTCGGGGTGGCCCGGCGGCCCCGCGGGGGCAAGTACCTCCCCTTCCGCGGCATATGCCAAGCCCGGCCCGGCCGTCGGTCGGCTGGTCACCATTCCGCTGCGCACCGCCCTACCGCTATGGTCCGGGACGGGCGGGGCGCCACCCGGCGCACCGCGCACCTCGGGGGGAGGGAAGGAAACCCGGACCGATGCCCGTATCCGTACCGCGTCAGAGAAACGTCTCTGCCGTTGCGGGACCCGGCGACGTCACCGTCACGGACGCCACCGCCATGGACGCCACCGCTATGACAGGCACAGTCACAGGCACCGACCGCACCGACCTCACTCTCCTGGTCGTCGAGGACGACCCGGCGGGTGCCCTCGCCGTACCCGAACTGCTCGACGCGGCCGACGCCGCCGGCACCCGGGTCCGCATCCGGACCGCGCGCAACCTGACCGAGGCCGAGCGGCTCCTCACCGACGACGTCCACTGCGTGCTGGTCGACCTCTCCCTGCCCGGCCCCCGCGCCGCCGCCGGCGACGACCCGCTCGCCCCGCTGCGGCACATCCTGCGCCTCGCCCCGCGCCACGCCGTGCTCGCGCTCGCGGCCTCCGCCGACGCGGAGCTGGCGGCCGAGGCGGTACGCGTCGGGGCCCAGGACCACCTGTTCCGCGAGGAGCTCGACGGGCGGCTGCTGAGCCGGGCCATCCGGTACGCGGTCGAGCGCAAGCGGGCCGACGCCGTACAGGTCAAGCTGGCCGAGTCACGGCTGCGCGCGCAGGAGAACGCCCGCCTGGAGCGCGGACTGCTCCCGACCCCCCTGCTGGACGGCTCCGACCTGCGGTTCGCCGCCCACTACCGGCCGGGCCGCTCGCGCGCCCTGCTCGGCGGCGACTTCTACGACACCGTGCGCACCCCCGACGGCACCGTCCACGCCATGATCGGCGACGTCTGCGGGCACGGCCCCGACGAGGCCGCGCTCGGCGTCGAGCTGCGCATCGCCTGGCGGGCCCTGACCTTCGCGGGACTGTGCGGGGACGAGCTGCTCTCGACGATGCAGCAGGTCCTGGAGCACGAGCGGGAGAGCGACGAGATCTTCGCGACGCTCTGCACCGTCGACATCGCACCCGACGGACGCCGCGCGGGCCTGTGCCTGGCCGGCCACCCGTCCCCGCTGATCGCCCGGCAGGGGCGGGCCGCCCGGCTGCTCCCGTACGAGGACGGCGGCCCGGCCCTCGGACTGCTGCCGCGCGCCCGCTGGCCGCGCCGGCAGGTCGAGCTGGGCGGGGCGTGGAGCCTGCTGATGTACACGGACGGGCTGATCGAAGGCCGCTCGGCGGGCCCCGGTTCGCCCCGGCTCGGCCAGGACGGGATGGTCGGGATGATCAACCGGCAGCTGGCGGCGGGGCTGCGGGGCGAGGAACTGCTGGAGGCGGCGGTCACGGAGGTCCGCTCGCTGAACGGCGGAGAGCTGACCGACGACGTCGCGGTGCTGGCCCTGGAAAGGGACAGGACCCGGGGGTAGTGATCCCCTCGGGCCCTGTGTCCGGCTGGTTCTGTGTCCGGCCGGCGGTTCTGCGTCCGGCCGGCTGGTTCTGCGTCCGGCTGCTAGCGGCCGCCGTTGTAGGGGCCGTACGGTCCGTCGCTGCTTGAGCCGCCGCCACGGCGGCCACCACGGCCGCCGCCCGAGACCTGCGCGAGCGCGGGACGGACGTCCACCATGAAGACGATGGCGGCGATCAGACCGGCGATCTGCAGGAACAGCATCGGCAGCAGCAGGTTCAGGACGAGGTTGATGCCCAGGATGATCAGCCAGAACTTCTTCGTCTGCTTCTCGGCGGCGCGGTAGGCGTCCTCGCGCGCCATGGCGGCGAAGACGAGCGCGGCGACGGCGAAGCCTGTGAAGACCAGGAAGATCACCAGGGAGAGGAGGGAGTCGAATCCCGCGCGCAACATGCTGAGCACCGCCTAGTGAAGAGGGGAAGAGCGCCTCGCGGTCAAGGTACCCGGTTCAACGCACCGGGTACCCGTAATGGTGCCCGGAGCTACTCCGTCTCGGCGGTGACGCCCGCCTTCTTGGCGGGGGCCTTGCGCGCGGTGGCCTTCTTGGCGGGCGCCTTCCCGGCTGCCACGGGCTCGTCGCCGGCGGCGGCTTCGTCGGCCTCGGCCTTCGTCTCCTCCGGCTCCACGACGACGGCGATCTCGACGATCTCGTCGGCGGCCTCGCCGCGCCAGGCCTTGACGGCCTCCTCGCCGTGGGCGGCGACCTCCTCGTACTTCTCGCGCGCCTTGACCGCGTACTCGGCGGCGACGCCGACCCCGCGCAGAGCGAGGTCCTGAGCGGTCTCACCGAGCTTCTTGAGGTCCGTGTCGAGACCGCCGACGACATCGGCGAACTTCGACTGCACGGTGGCCTGGGCCTCCTTGGCCTGCGTGGTCACCTTCTCCTGCACGGCCTTCGGGTCGGCCTTCCGAACGGCCTCGATCCGCGCGGGCGCCTCGGCGGCGAGCTGCTCGATCAGGCCGGGAACCTTCTTGGCCTGCTGGGCGACGAGGTCGGCGGTGCCGGCGGCGAAGTAGAGAGGGGTACGCAGTTCGTCGATGATGGCCATGCTGGTGGTCCTCCCGGTGGTGACGTACGAGCGAGGGTCTGGGGTCACTGGCTAGCTCTGGGGCGAGGGGGCGTCGGGCGCGGCGGCTTCGGCCGGTGCGGCTGTCGCGTCCGCGTCGGCCTGGGCGGCTATCACTTCCGCTTCCGCTTCCGCCGCCGCTGCGGCTGTTGCGGCGGCGGCCTCGGCGGCGTTCTCCTTGCGGAAGGAGTCGTAGATCTGGAGCAGCACCTGCTTCTGCCGCTCGTTGATCGAGGGGTCGGCCAGGATGACGGCGCGCGTCTCCAGCTCGTCCCGCTCCTTCTCGTCGAGGATTCCGGCCCGTACGTAGAGCGTCTCGGCGGAGATCCGCAGCGCCTTGGCGACCTGCTGCAGCACCTCGGCGCTGGGCTTCCGCAGCCCGCGCTCGATCTGGCTCAGATACGGATTCGACACCCCGGCGGCGTCGGCGAGCTGCCGCAGGGACAACTGCGCGGTCCGCCGCTGCTCGCGGAGGTACTCACCGAGGTTGCCGAGATTGCCGACGTTGAGCGATGCCATGCTCCGACCATGCCAGCCTTTGCTAACTATTGCAAGCAGCCGCTTGCAAGAGTCGCCCTGGTCCCCGCGCGGACCTGTCGGCCGGGACCGGTGTCAGTGGCAGCACGTACGGTCTGCGCATGATCGACAAGTGGGCAGGGGTACGGGAACGGGTCGGGAGGCTGGGCACTCGGCCGGCGCGCGGTCAGGTCTTCGGGGCGTACGGGCACCGGTGGGCCTTGGAGGAGCCGCTCACCGAGGTGGAGCTCGCCGGACTCGAGGACCAGATAGGTGTGCGGCTGCCGGAGGAGTACCGGACCTTCCTCCTCCATGTCGCCGCGGGCGGCGCGGGGCCGGCCTACGGCCTCTTTCCCGTGCGGCGCGTACAGGACCGGTGGCGCTGGGAAGGCGACGGAGCCGACCTGGCGGACCTCTCCAAGCTCGCGGATCCCTTCCCCGCACAGGGACCGGACCCCAAGAGCCTCGACGAGCTTCTCGCCCGGCGCCCCGAGGAAGAGGACTTCGAGGAGATCGAGGAGTTCGACGACGCCATCGAAGCGTGGGACGAGCAGTGGTACGCCCTCGTGTACGCCCCGGAACGCACCGCCGGCGCCATCGCGATCTCTCATCTGGGCTGTGCGCTGCGGGAGTGGCTGGTCCTCAGTGGCGTACACCGGGGCACGATCTGGTCCGACCTCCGGGCGGACGACGGCGACGTGACGCCGCTCCTCGACGGTGACGGGAAGCCGGTGACGTTCGCCCGCTGGTACACCGCCTGGCTGGAGGAAGCCGAGCGTCTCGCGGCGGCGGCTCCGTCGGAGGCCTGAGACCTGATCCGAGGCCTGCGGCGAGCGGGACGGGACCGGTCGGGTCGCGCGCATGTGGGTGGGACTGGACGCGGTCGGCTGGGCCGGGCTGAAGCACAACTACGGGTCCGCCGAGGACATACCCGGTCTGCTCCGCCGGTGCGGCGGGGCGGACGCGGGCGGTGCGGGCGATACGGGCGATACGGGCGACCCTGGCGAGACGGGCGACCCTCGTGAGACAGGCCGCCCCGGCGAGACAGGCCACCCTCGCGAGACGGGCAGCGCGGCCGATACGAGTGCTCCGGGCGATACGGGTTCTCCGAGCGATACGGGTTCTCCCGACGATGCCCACCACGCGGCGTCCGATCTGCTCAACCAGCTCTTCCACCAGGGCGGCTGGATCTGTTCCGCCGCCCCGGCCGCGCTGCCCTTCCTCATGCGCCTGGCCACGACGCCGCAGGTGCCGACCCGCTGCGCGATGCTGGAGCTGGTGGCGATGCTGGCGGCGGAGGCCCGTCGCGTCGAGGTCCGGTTCCTCGATCCCGGCTGGGCGCCCGCGTGGGAACGGGCCCTGCCCGAGGTGCTCGGCCTGCTGGACGATCCCGATCCGCACATCCGGCGGGCCGCCGCCGACGTGCTCGGCGTCTGCGAGAGCCCCGGCGCATCGGTTCTGCCCGGACTGCTGCGGTGCTGGGAGACCGAGGGCGATCCGGCGACCCGCCTTGAGCTGGCCCTCTCCCTGGGCAAGGCCGCCCTGCGCGCGCCCGTCGGCGAGCACGGCACCGAGGCCTTCGCGCTGCTCCACGGTCTGCTCGACTCCCCGCACCCCCAGCTCCGGCTGGCCGCGGTGCACGCGCTCGCCCCGAACGACCCGGGCCTGCCCGCCCGCGAGCTCGGCCCCGTACTCGAAGCGCTCCGCGACCCCACCGTCGAGCTGTGGCGGAACACCAGCTCGGTGTGCACCGGCGTACGGGGTGTCCACCACTGGACCGCAGCGCTGATGACCGGCCCCGCCCCCGCGTTCACGCTCGGACTGCTGGCCGACCACCACGACCCCGAACAGCGCGTCGGCTCCCTGGCCCAGGCGGGCACGCTGCCGAAGTCCGGTTCCGGGCGGCCGAACTGCTGGCCTGCCTCGGCCCGGCCGCCGCCGCCGCCCACGCCGCCCCCCTCGCGGACCGGTTCAGGGCCTTGGCCGCCTCCGACACCCACCCCTGGACCCGTACCGAGGCGGCACACGCCCTCTGGGCGGCGACCGGCGACACCGAGACCGCCGTCCCCGTCCTCGTGGCCTCCGTCCGGGAACTCGCCACCGGCAGCCACCGGCCCGTCATGCTCCCTGCCGTACGCCATCTGGCCCGCATGGGCCGCGCCGCCCGGCCCGCCGCCGACCTGTTGCGCGAGGCACCCGCCCTTGACCAGCGGTTTCGCAGCCGCGGCGGCTGGCGCGGCTTCACCGGCGACGAGGACATCCGCACCGCCGTCGGAGAGCTGCTCATCGCCTGCGGCTGACGTACGGCGCGCCGCCCCGCGTGCCATCCTGGGAGCGTGACGCTGGAGGATCTCGTACGGCTACGCCGGGCGCGGGACGTGATGGACCGCGATTACGCGCTGCCGCTCGACGTGCCCGCGCTCGCCTCCGTCGCCCTGATGTCGACCGGGCACTTCGCCCGCAGCTTCCGGGCGGCTTTCGGCGAGACGCCGTACAGCTATCTGATGACCCGCCGCGTCGAGCGCGCGAAGGCGTTGCTCCGGCGGGGTGATCTGAGCGTGACGGACGTCTGCTTCGCCGTGGGGTGCACCTCGCTCGGGTCCTTCAGTTCCCGTTTCACGGAGCTCGTCGGCGAGTCGCCGTCGGCCTACCGGGCCCGTCGGCACGACGACGGCGCCGCGATCCCGGCCTGCGTCGCGAAGGTCCGTACCCGGCCGGTACGAAAGCCGTGATCCGCGCGCCTCGTACGGCCCCGTAACCCCCTCCCTTCCTCCCCCCATCGGTCAGGATCGGAGAAGCGGAATCTGCTGTTGCGCCGTAGCTTCGATCGCATGAACGTCAAGCTCTCGCAGTGCTTCATCGCCGTCGACGACCATGACAAGGCCCTCGCCTTCTACCGCGACGCCCTCGGTCTGGAGGTGCGCAACGACGTCGGTTTCGAGGGGATGCGCTGGGTGACCGTCGGGTCTCCCGCGCAGCCCGACGTCGAGATCGTCCTCGAACCGCCGCTCGCGGACCCCAACGCCTCCCCCGCCGACCGCCAGGCCGTGGCCGAGCTGCTCGCCAAGGGCATGCTGCGCGGCGTGATCTTCTCCACGGAGGACGTCGACGCGACCTTCGAGCACGTCCGCGCGGCCGGTGGCGAGGTCCTCCAGGAGCCGGTCGACCAGCCGTACGGCGTCCGCGACTGCGCCTTCCGTGACCCCGCCGGCAACATGCTCCGGTTCACGCAGCCCCGCGCGACCTCGTAACCCACCTGCCCGGCGACCCTCCCTCGTGGCAGCATGTGAGCCGGTCCAACAGGGAGGGTCCACATGACAGTTGTACGCATCCGGCGGGGTGCTCCGTACGCCGCCCGGTCCGCCGGCTCCGCCCAGGACCGGTCGTGGTGAGCCCCCCGCCCCGGCGTCGCGCGGATGTCCTCGACGAGGACGAGCCCGGCGGTACGGCGGTCCCGGACCCGCGATTCTCAGGGCCGGCGACCGGGGACGAGCGGCAGATGCTCGCGACGTTCCTGGCGGACCAGCGGACGACCCTGGTCCTGAAGTGCGCGGGCCTCGAAGGGGAGGGGGAGCCGATCGCCCGGCGGGCCGCCGAACCGTCGACGCTCTCGCTGCTCGGCCTCGTCCGGCACCTCACCGACGTCGAACGCCACTGGTTCGGGCAGGTGCTGGCCGGACGGGACGACGCAGGCGCCCTGTACTCCTCGGCCGACGACCCGGACGGCGACTTCGACGGCGCGACGCCCGACCCGTCGGCCGTCACCGACGCCTGGAAGGCCTGGCACGAGGCGGTGGACTTCGCCGAACGCTACGCCGCCGAGGCACCGGACCTCGACGTATCGGGCCACGACTCCTGGCGCGGCCACGTCTCGCTCCGCTGGGTCCTCATCCACATGATCGAGGAGTACGCACGCCACAACGGCCACGCGGACATCCTCCGCGAACGAATCGACGGAACACGGGGTCTGTGACGACGACGCGGGCGGGATGAGAGGGGCGGAAGAGGCGCGACCGGACGGCCACCTCACCCCACCGGGCCCGCCGGACCCACCGGACCCACCGGACCCACCCCACTCACCCACCCCGCAAGCGCCTCGAAGTCCGCCGCCCCGAGCCCCCGGCCGGGGTCCACCCGATGGAGCAGCGCCCGCCCGGGATGGTGGTCGGCGACCCAGGCCCGGTCCGCCGCACCGATCTCGTCGTCCACCCAGGCGAACGGCCGCCCGGCCGCCCACGCCACGAGCGCGGGCGTCTTCCAGTGCAGGCCCGCCCGGCCGGGTGCGGGGTCCTCGTCCGGCCAGGGGACGAGAGGCAGCGCGGGCAGCCCGAGGCGCGGGGCCACCCAGGCGTTCGCCTCCTCCTCCCAGGTCGTCGCCCACACCAGCTCGTACGGCAGCGCCGCGAGCCGAGGCCCCTGCGCGGGATCGAGCCGCGCGAGGAGAGGGCTGACGGAGGCGGGCACCGCGGGCGGGTACGTCGGGTACGTCCCGCCCGCCGCCCCGAAGGGGATCAGCGGTCCGTCCACATCCAGGAACAGCAAGGGCTGAGGCAGAGGCAGCGGGCCCTCGCCACCCGTACCGCGCGCCCTCTCCCCCTCGTACGCCCCCGCCACGTACGCCCCCGGCCCGTACACCTTCGCGCTCGTCATGCCTCCATCCTGACCCCCACCCCTCGGCTACGGAGCCGCCGCGACCGGTCTCGCGATGCTCCCCGCCGCCGCCGTCATCGGCGCCGTCCCGCTCGGCGTCTCGGCCCGCCTCATCGCCCGCTTCGGCGAGCGGAACGTCCTGCTCACCGGCCTGCTGATGCTCGTCGGCGTCCTCGGCCTGCTGGTCCGCGTCCCCGTCCACGCCTCCTACGTGACGGACCTCCTCCCCGTGATGGTGCTCGCCGCCGGCTTCGGCCTGGCGCTCCCCGCCCTCACCTCGCTCGCCATGTCCGGCGCCGAGGAGGCCGACGCGGGCCTCGCCTCCGGGCTCTTCCACACCACCCAGCAGATCGGCATGGCGCTCGGCATCGCCGTCCTCTCCACCCTCGCCGCCTCCCGCACCGAGTCCCTCACCGCCGCCGGCCGGCCCGCCGCCGAGGCCCTGACCAGCGGCTACCACCTCGCCTTCGCCGTCGGCACCGCACTCCTCCTCGCCGCCCTGGCCCTCGCCCTCACCGTCCTGCGCCGCCGCCCCGAACAGGTGTCCGCGCCCCTCACAATGGCGGCATGAGAGCCGATCGACTCGTCGCCGCCCTGCTCTTCCTCCAGACCCGGCAGCGCGTCACCGCCGCCGAACTCGCCGCCGAACTGGCGGTGTCCGAGCGCACCGCACGCCGGGATCTCGAAGCTCTCGCGAGCTCCGGGATCCCGGTGTACTCGCAGGCGGGCCAGGGCGGCGGCTGGTCGCTCGTCGGCGGAGCCCGTACCGACCTGACCGGTCTGACCGCCCCCGAGATCCGCGAACTCTTCCTGCTCACCGGCCCGGACGCCGAGGCGAGCCCGCAGACCCGGACCGCCCTGCGGAAGCTCGTACGGGCCCTCCCCGCGCCCCTCCGGGAGGGCGCCGAGGCCGCCGCCCGCGCGGGGATCTCCGACGCCACCGACTGGTCGGGCGCGGGGACGGAGGAGCCCCGACTCGCCCCGCTCCAGCGGGCGGTGGTCGAGTCGAAGGAGGTCAGGATCGGGTACGCGCGCCCCGGCCGCGAGCCGAGCGAACGGACCGTCCACCCGCTGGGGATCGCCGCGAAGGCCGGGGTCCGCTACCTCGTCGCGGACACCGAGCACGGTCTGCGCACCTTCCGGGTCGGCCGCGTCACCTCCGTGACGGAGACCGGCGCCCCCGCCGTACGGCCCGAGGGCTTCGACCTGGCCACCGCGTGGCGGGCACTCGCCGCCCGGATGGAGGACCGGCTGATCGCCGCGACGGTACGGGGCCGGGCCGCGCCCGGCACGGAACAGGTCCTGGAGGGCCTGCTCAACGGGCGCGTACGGTACGGGGAACGCGCCCCCGACGGCTGGACCCCCATCGAGGCCGACGGCCCCTCACCCGAGGTGATCGCCGCGCGGCTGGCGGGCCTGGGGGCCCGGGTGGAACTCCTGTCCCCACCGGAGGCCCGTACGGCCCTGGCCCGCATCGGCACGGAACTCACGGCGATGTACGGGCGGGCGGAGGCCGAGGAGAGGCCGGGGCCGACGACCGGTCCGCAGACCCCGCCGACCGCTACCCCGTCAGCCACTCCGGCAACTCCTCCTCGTGCACAAGGGTCAGCCGGGACACCGCGCGGGTGAGCACCACGTACAGCCGGTTCGCGCCCCGCGCCTCGGCCGCCACGATCGCGGCCGGTTCGACCGCCACGACGTGGTCGAACTCCAGCCCCTTGACCGCACTCGCCGGCAGCACGGTCACCCGCTCCCCGGCCTTCCCCGCCGCCTGCCCCAGCGCCGCCAGACACTCCGTCACCGCACGCCCCACCTCCTCGACCAGCCCCTCCGCCGTGATCACCCCCACCGAGCCCTCCGCCGCCAGCGCCGCGCGTACCGCCTCGCCGGCCGCCGTGCGGAGGTCCGTCGTCCGGTGGACCGTCACCTCGCCGTCCTTCCTCACCGACCGGCCCGCCGGCACGTCCGCGCCCAGGTGCGGAAGGAGCCGGTTCGCGAGGTCCACGATCGCCGCCGGCACCCGGTAGCCGAGGGTCAGCGGCACCACGGGCGCCCCGGGCCTGCCGAGGTGGGCGAGCTGTTCCCGCCAGTCGCGGGCCGCCCACGGGGTGGTGCCCTGAGCCAGGTCGCCGAGGACGGTGAGCGAGCCGAACTCGGTGCGGCGGGCGATCGCCCGGCACTCCATGGGCGAGAGGTCCTGGGCCTCGTCGACGACGACATGGCCGTAGCTCTCGGGCCGTTCGATCAGGCCCGCGAGCTCGTCGAGGAGGACGAGGTCGGCGGCGGTCCAGCGCGCCGAACGGTACGAGCGCGGCGGCCGCTCCCAGCGGATCGCCGCCCGCTCGGCCTCGGTCAGCGCCGGGTCGGCGGGATCCGCGAGGAGGCCCGCGAGGACCTCCTCGGGCGTGGTCCTCGGCCAGCACGCGTCGAGGAACGCGGTGACCGCCCGCGCCCGTTCGATCCGCCGCGCCCAGGCCGCGCCCATGGGCCCCCAGCGGCGTTCGGCACGCAGCTGGAGATCCCGAACGATCCGGGCGCGGACCCGCTCGCGGCCCGTCGCGTAGGGCGGCGCCTCCTCCCGTACCGCCGCGACGATCTCCGAGAGCCGCGCGGCCGGCAGCCTCCAGTGGTACGAGCCGTCCGGCACCGCGAGGTCGTCCGCCGGAGCCGGGTCGACCCGCCCGTACAGCGCGCGGTGCAGCACCTGCGCCATCCGGGCGTCGTGCTTGACCAGCGCCGCCGCCCCGCCGTCCTCGGCGCGTACCGGATGGCGCGCGATCTCGTCGTCGAGGGTGGCCTGCCGGATGCCGGTCTCGCCGAGCGAGGGCAGCACCTCGGAGATGTACGAGAGGAACGCCCGGTGCGGGCCGAGGACGAGGAGGCCGGAACGGCGGATCCGCTGCGGATGCGTGTAGAGCAGGTACGCGGCCCGGTGCAGCCCCACCGCGGTCTTGCCGGTGCCGGGCGCGCCCTGCACGCACAGGGAGGCGGCCGGGTCGGAGCGTACGAGGTCGTCCTGCTCGGGCTGGATGGTGGCGGTGATGTCCCGCATGGGCCCCACCCGGGGGCGCTCGATCTCCCCGGCGAGGAGGGCGCTCACCGTCACCGCCCCGCCGGCCGTGAGCTGTTCGTCCTCCAGGGCGGTCAGATCCTCCGACGCGCCCCGGCTGTACGGGGCCCAGCCGAAGCGGCGGCGACGGAGGACGCCCTGCGGATCGTGGGCGCCCGCCTGGTAGTAGGCGCGGGAGACGGGGGCGCGCCAGTCGACGACGAGGGGCGGGGCGGCGTGGTCCTCGGCGATGCGGCGGCGGCCGATGTGGTGGGTCTGGCCGTCCTCGCGGTCGAGGCGCGCGAAGAACAGCGGTCCCGGCGGCTGCTCCCGCATCTCCTTGGCGCGGCTGCGGAGGTGACGGCCGAGCGCCTCGGCGTCGGCGCCGGAGGCGGCGGTGTCCTCGCCGGTGACGACCTGCCCGGCGACGTCCTCGGTCATACGGATCAGGGCGGCACGGCAGGCGTCGTGGTGGGAGCGTTCGCGGGCGAGCTCAAGGTCCAGTGACGTCATTCCGACAAGCCTAACGGAAAACGTTACTGGGTTACATTTTTTACTCGTCTATGAATGCTCGCCCGCGGGGATCACCCCGTACGGGCTCTTCAGTACGGGCCCTTCAGTACGGGCCCCTCAGTACGGGCCCTTCAGTACGGGAGCCCCTCCCGCAGCGCCCGGAAGGCCAGCCCGGCGGCGGCCACCGCGTCGGCCTCCACCTGCCCGGCCGTCTCCCCGGCCGCGATCCGGGCCGTGTTCTCCTCGGCCAGGACGCGGAGCACGGCCACGATCTGGCCGGCGGCGAGCCGCGCGCCCAGGGGGTCGCCGCCGAGCGCGCCCGCGAGGACCGCCTCCGACCTCCGCTGGTACGCCTGCATGCGCGCCGCCAGGGCCGGGGTGTCGTACAGGAGCCGGAGGTACGCGAGGACCGCCGGATGGTCGCAGAGTCCGGTGACCGGGTCGCGCCGGGAAAGCCCGTCGAGGAAGTGGGCGTGGAGTGCGTCGAGCGGGGCGGTCCCGGCCCGGCGCCCGGCGGTCACCACCCGGGCCGACTCGTCCTCGTGGTCCGCGAACCGGTGCAGGACCAGGTCTTCCTTGGCGGGGAAGTAGCGGAAGAGGGTCGGCTTGGAGACCTCGGCGGCGGCGGCCACCTCGGCGACGGAGACGGCGTCGAAGCCCCGCTCGAGGAACAGCGCGATGGCGGCCTCCGAAAGGGCCTGCCGGGTCCGCTCCTTCTTCCGCTCACGCAGACCGGGCGCGGACGCACCACCCGAAGCGGACGTATCCGCAGACTCCGAGGTCACGACATACCCCTTTCCACCTGCGGCCATCCTAGTGAGGCGGCCGTACGGGGCTCAGAAGATGTCGGGCGAGAAGGCCCGCAGCGGGGTGCGGAACAGCAGGTCGGCGCGGGCCGCCGCGCCCGCCGTCAGCTCGTCCACGCGCCCCAGCCGGGAGAGCCGTACCGCCGACTCGTCACCGAAGGCGAGCACGCCCAGCTCGGCGATGTCGAAGGCGAGATCGGCGGACTCGGTGGTACGGGCACAGGAGACGCCGTCCGGGGAGGCGTCGAGGCGGTAGCGCCCGCCGGCGAATCCGCCCGCGTCCCGCACGTCGAGCACGAGACCGTCCGTCACCGGGTACGTACGGGTCTCCAGGACGCGGACGACGTCCAGGACGCGGACCCACAGCATGTCCGCATGCGTCACGACCTTCGCGGCGCGCGGGTCCGGCAGCAGCATCGGCAGCGGGTCGTCGGGCGCGCGGAAGCCGGAGCGGACGGTGGTGATCCAGTCGATGGAGCAGACGTAGGTCCAGAGGGCGCGCTCGGCGGCCGGGGTGCAGGCGATCAGGTCGCGCACCTTCGCGGTGTTCACCGGCTGCTTGGCGTCGTCCCACTTCCCGTCGGAGCCGTAGGCCACGTATCCCTCGGCCTCACCGGACTCGTTGCGGTAGAGCGCGTAGTACGGCTCCGTCCAGGGCTCGGTCTGTACGCCGAGGCCGGTGCCGAACTCCCAGTCGCGGGTGCTGCGGTGGGTGACCCCGGCGCGGAGGCCGGCGAGCCGGCGGTGCACCTCGGGGCCGGTCTTGCGGATCTCGTCGGCGTCGGTGAGGTCGATCCGGCCGCCGTCCTCCGGGCGGCCCGAGCGGCGCGGGTCGAGGCCCGCGCGGCGCAGGTCGACGCTCCACTCGGTGGCCCAGCTCGCCGGGCCGAAGCCGAACCGCCCGTAGATCGGGTACTCGGCGGCGATCAGGGTCGCGATGGCGTCGCCGCGCTCCCGGGCGGCGCCGAGGTCGTCGCCCATCATCCGGCCGAGCAGTCCGCGCCTGCGGTGCGTCGGGGAGACGGTGACCTGGGTGATGGCGTCGGCGGTGAGGGTGCCTCCGCCGACCGTGCCGACCTCCTGCCGGAACGACCGGAAGGTGGCGACGACGCGGTCACGGTCGAAGGCGGCGAGCGTCCGCGCGAGGTCGGCGTGGGCCAGCCGGTCGGCGGCCTCCGCGTCGGACACGACGGGCGGGCGGAGGAACCCGGTGCGCAGGGCCCGAAGCCAGTCGGGGAACTCGGACTCCGCCACCGTGCGTACGTCGACAGTCATCCCTCGACCCTATGCACGGCCCGGGCACGACCGCACCCGACTTTTCCGGGGGTACGCGCACGGGGGGGGCGGGCGAACAGGCACTCCGCCCGCGCCCCGTTCCCCACCTCCCGGCCTCCCCGCCCACCGGCCTCCCGGCCTCAGGCCAGCAGGTCGTCGACCTGGGCCTCGCCCTCGCGGTAGCGGCGGGCGATCTCCGCGCTGCATCCGTCGGCGGTCCGCTGGAGGTGCTGGCGGCGCCGCGAGATCTGCTGCTCGTACCCGGCGAGCCGCCCCATCCCCGCGTGCAGCTCGTCGTCCGTGCGGGCCGTCAGGTCCGACAGCTCGACCTCCGACAGCATCTCGGCCGCGAGCCGCCGGTACTCCTCGCTGCGGGGCGTCGACAGGGTCACGTGCCGGGCCGAGCTGCGGTGCCGCGAGGGCACGTCGGCGAGGATCTCGGAGAGCCGGTCGAGGACCGGGGCCTCCGGGTCGGTCCGCCGCGCCAGCTCGGCGCGCAGGATGTCGATCCGGCCCTGGAGCATCCGGCGTACGTAGCTCAGGTCGGCCTCGTCGCTCTGGGCGTCCCGGCGCAGCGCGCGCAGTTCGGGCAGCCGCAGTGCGCCGAAGTCCGGTTCGGCCCGGTCCGGCAGGGCCGGTTCGGCGGTCCGCTGCACGGGTGGGCGTGTGACGGGGCCGGCGCCCGCTCCTCCGCCCCGGGTTCCGGTGCGGATCAGCGGTACGGGGCCGGACGGCGTCGGCCCGGTGCCAGGTGCACTCATGAGAATCGTCCCCTCGACCGGTGCGGAGCCGCACCGCCTGACACGCATGGTGCCACTCCTGTACGCGCACGTGCAGGCGCTCTGCACCCGTTCGGCCCCTCATCCGTCGGACTGGGGGCGGATCGGTAGGTTGGGGCGTATGCGTGCAGTGGTGCAGAGGGTGGACGGCGCGAGCGTCGTCGTCGCAGGGGAGACCGTCGGTGAGATCACCGGGGAGGGCTTGTGCGTGCTCGTCGGGGTGACGCATGACGACACCCCGGAGAAGGCGGCCCAATTGGCCAGAAAGCTCTGGTCCGTCCGGGTACTGGACGGCGAGAAGTCATGCTCGGACGTGAACGCGCCGCTGCTCGTCGTCTCCCAGTTCACCCTCTACGGAGACGCCCGCAAGGGCCGCCGCCCCACCTGGAACGCGGCGGCCCCCGGCCCGGTCGCCGAACCCCTCGTGGACGAGGTGGTGGCAAGACTGCGCGACCTGGGCGCCCACGTGGAAACGGGCCGCTTCGGAGCGGACATGCGCGTCTCACTCACGAACCACGGCCCGTTCACGGTACTGATCGAGGTGTGAGGGCCCGAGCCGCCCGGGGTCCGACAGCCCCGCGCGCGGGGCGCCGGGGCCGTCGTACGGGCGCGGGCCACGCACCCGGAAAGACAGCCCCCGGCGCGGCCACGCCCGACCGCCCTACGGCTCGACCACCGTCTCCTGTGCCGCCGCCGTCGTCCCCGCGATCAGCGGTGCGTCCACCGGGACGTTGCGCTTCACCAGGGCCAGGGCGATCGGGCCCAGTTCGTGGTGGCGGACCGCCGTCGTCACGAAGCCGAGCTGGCGGCCCTCCTCGCCGTCGGACGCCAGGCGGAGCGGGGTGCCGTGGGCCGGGAGCAGGACCTCGCTGCCGTCCAGGTGCAGGAAGACCAGGCGGCGCGGCGGCTTCCCCAGGTTCTGCACCCGGGCGACGGTCTCCTGGCCCCGGTAGCAGCCCTTCTGGAGGTGGACGGCGCTGCCGATGAGGCCGACCTCGTGCGGGATGGTCCGGTGATCGGTCTCGAAGCCGAGCCTCGGGCGGTGCGCCTCGACGCGCAGCGCCTCGTACGCGAGGATGCCGGCGGCCGGCCCGTGGGAGGCGGCGAAGGACTCCAGGTCGGCACGGGGCAGGAACAGTTCGCGGCCGTGCGGGGTCTCCCGTACGACGGCGCCCTCGGGCACCTCGGCGATGGAGCCGGCCGGGAGGTGGACGACGGCGATGTCCTCCGTACGGTCGGCGACCTCGACGCGGTAGTAGAACTTCATCGACTCCAGGTACGCGACGAGTTCCTCCCGCGTCCCCGGCTCGACGTGCGCCCACAGCGTCTCGCCGTCGTCGACGAGGTACAGGGCGTGCTCGATGTGCCCGTTCCCGGACAGGATCAGCGCCTCGGTGGCCCGGCCGGGCGCCAGGTCCGTCATGTACTGGGTGACGAGCAGGTGCAGCCAGCTCAGCCGGTCGTCACCGGTGACGGCGACGACACCGCGGTGCGAGAGGTCGACGAAACCGTGTCCGTCGGCGAGGGAGCGCTGCTCGCGGAACAGGTCGCCGTAGTGCGCGGCGACACCTTCGTCGCGGCCTTCGGCGGCGACGGCACCGGGCAGGGACAGCAGAGGGCTCTTCATGAGAAAAGCCTACGACTCGGAGGCCCGGTCCCTCAGGGCGCGGTCCCCGTCGCCCCGGACGCGGTCTCCTCTTCCTGCCGGGCGCGGTCCTCCGCCGCCTTCTTCGTGCAGTCCGCGCAGCGGCCGAAGATGGCGAAGTGCTTCATGTCCGTCTCGAAGCCGAAGGTCTCCCGGAGCTTCCCGGTGAACTCGGCGGCGACCTCGACGTCCGCCTCGATCACCCCGGAGCAGTCACGGCACACCAGGTGCAGATGGTGGTGCCGGTCGGCGAGGTGGTACGTCGGAGCCCCGTGCCCCAGATGGGCGTGGCTCACCAGCCCGAGCTCCTCAAGGAGCTCCAGGGTCCGGTAGACGGTGGAGATGTTCACCCCGGAGGCCGTCCTGCGGACCTCCACCAGGATGTCGTCGGGCGTCGCGTGCTCCAGCGCGTCGACGGCCTCCAGGACGAGCTGACGCTGCGGCGTCAGCCGGTAACCGCGCTGCCGCAGGTCGCTTTTCCAGTCGGTGCTCACCACGCCCCCCAGTGTAGGAGGGCGCGGCGCGCCGCCCCAGACTTCCTAGCGGAAGAAGGCGATGCCGTCGTCGGGCATGTCGGGAAGGTTGCGGGCCATCTCCGCGACCTCTTCCGGCGTGACGACCTTCTTGAGGTGCGCCGACATGTACGGCCGCAGCGGGACCTCGGGGGTCGCCTTCTCGCCCACCCACATCAGGTCGCTCTTGACGTAGCCGTAGAGGCGCTTGCCGCCGGAGTACGGGCCCGAGGCCGCCGTCCGGGCGACGGCGTCCGTCGCCAGGTCGATCTGCGGCTTCTGGTCGGCGAGCTCGCCGTACCAGATCTCGACGATGCCCTGGTCGCGGACCATGACGATCTCGACCTGGCGGTCCTTGTCGATCCGCCAGTAGCCGCTCTCGCTCTCCAGCGGGCGGACCTTGTTGCCCTCGGCGTTCAGGACCCAGGAGTGGGACGTGTACTCCAGGAAGTCCCGGCCGTCGTGGCTGAACGTCACGGACTGGCCGAAGTTGCACTTCTCGGCGCCGGGGAAGTCGGCGACGCCCGCGCCCTCCCACGTGCCGAGCAGGAACGCGAGGGGGACGAGGCCCGGGTTGAGGTCGGAGGGGATCTCGATCATGAGCGGCTCTGGCGTTCTCTAGGAAGTGGTTGGCGAGAAGGGGGTTAGCGCTGGCCCTGGTACAGCTTCTTCACGGCCAGACCGGTGAAGGCGAGCACGCCCACGCAGACCAGGACCAGCAGTGTTTCGAAGAAAAAGATCACGGGGTGCTCCTCGACTGAGCGGTGAAGGCGGAACGGGCCGGACCCCAGCTTAGTGGGCGGGGGCCCGGCCCACTCGGTGAGGTGGGTCTAGCGGGGTACGGCTACCCGAGCAGCTGGTTCTGCAGCGTGACCGTCTGCTGGAACGGCACGCCGAGCGCCTCGCCCTTGCGGGTCTGGGTGATCAGCGCGAGGGTGTCGCCCGCCTGGACGTAGGCCCAGCGGACCTGCTCGGGTCCGTAGGGCTTCTTCTCCCGGAAGGCGTACGCGCGCGTCTCAGGTACCTCGATGTCGTCCGCGAAGGTCTCCGGGACGACGTTCTCGACTCCGTCCGGCAGCGCCTTCGGGCCGTCCGTGAAGTCGATCTGCAGGGCCTCGTCCTGGTACGCCTCGGCGTACGCGACGGAGCTGAACCGGAGCAGATGGATGGTGGTCCGGGTGCCGTCCGGGGTCGTCCACCCCCGGGCGGCGACATGCCGCAGGGTGGAGTCCGCCAGGCCCTGCCGGAGGGCGCCGCGGAACTCCTTCCCGTAGAGGGAGAGGTACGCCTCCGTGGACACGAACCCGCCGTCCAGCTTCGGGTCGGGCGTCGCCCCGGCCGGCGGGGGCAGCAGCAGTTCGCGCACGTCGGCGTAGTGGATCTCGCCGTCGTTGGCCGCGGTGAACGGGCGGGGCCGGTCGGCCGGCAGCGCCGGGAGGCGGAGCTTCGGGTACTCCCAGCGCCCGTCGCCCTCGGTCGCGAGTCCGGGAACCTCGTCCCGGTCGAGCCCGGTGATCCCCAGGGCCGTACCCGCGCCGACGCCGCCGCACACGACGACGGCGGCCGTCCACCGGGCGACGGCCCACAGGACGCGCCGGGCCCGCCGGGGGGCGGGAGCGGCGGCGGCTTCCACGACAGGGTCCGGGGCGGCGTCGGGGGCGGCTGCCGGGGCGGCGTCGTCCACGACAGGGTGCGGGGCGGGCCGCACCGCTTCCGCGGCAGGCTCCACCACGTCGGCCACCACGTCGGCCTCCGCCTCGGCCGTCTCGGCCGTCTCGGCCGTCTGCTTCGTCGACTGCTCGGTCATATGTACTCCCCCGGGGACTCGATGTGGCGGAGCTGCTTCTCGACGAGGGCCGCCACGGCCTTGGTGCCGAGGGGCGGGACGCCGTACGCCGTGACGGAGACCATGACCTCGCCGTCGTACGCCACGCAGATCACCGCCCGGAGATCGGGGGTCCGCTCCTCGCCGTCGTCCTCGGGCTTCTCGGGTTCGGGGCTCAGGTGGCAGAAGGCGTTCCGCGCGTGGCCCTCGATCTTCGGGCCCTTGTCCAGGTCGAGCAGCTCGGCCAGGTCCTTGCGGATCTCGAAGAACTTCCGGACCGCCTTCTTGTCCTTCATCCGCAGGATGGACACCTCCGCCTGGAGGCTGTTGTCCACCCGGGCGTACGAGCGGACCGCCATGCCCTGGATGCCCAGCGCGTCGACCGCCTTCTCGTACGTCCGGCGCTCCTTGCCGTAGACGCCCTTGCTGCTCTTCTTGAAGAGGGCCGCGGCCTGCTTGGCGCCCAGTTCGTCGTCGTTGCCGTAGCCGGCGAGGTCCGCGCCGAGCACGTAACCGTCGGGTACGGGCAGCAGGAGCTTGCTCATCGACGTGGAGGCGCGGCCCTTGTCGACGGATGCCGCGGGGTCCTCGGGGGTGGCGGTCGCGGAGGGCTCCCGCCACCCGACGGTGGGCGCCGTGCGGTCGGCCCCGTCGACGGTGGTGGCGGTGTACGCGACCCCGCCGCCCACCGCTCCGAGCACGAGCACGGCGGACAGCACGTTCTTCAGGAGGCGGCGAGCGCGGCCCCCGGACTTCTCGGTCACAGGCGCCCCAGCTGCCGCTCGGCCAGGGAACGGATCTCGTCCCCGGAGATCTTCCGCGTGTCGGAGATGATGATGGTGATGGCGATGTCACCGCGCTGGATGAAGGCGCGGGCGTCGTAGTCGTCCAGGTAGCCGGCCCTGCGGTCCACCGGGTAGACGAAGTAGCGCCCGTTCCCCGAGCCCTTCACCGGCTCCCCGATGGAACCGGACTTGCCCTCGCTCATGGCGATGCCCTGTTGCATCCGCACGTGCTCGTACGCGCCCATCCCGGAGTTCGAGCGGTACTGGGTCAGTTCGATCTTGACCCACCGGTGCTCGCCCGACTGCCAGGTGCGCACGGCGGCCCGCCGGAAGCCCTGTTCGAGCTGGAAGTCCAGCGCCGCGTCGGGCCGGGTGAAGTCGTTGGCGTACTCGACCAGCGACTGCCAGCCGTCCTCCTCGGCGGCCCGCGCGCCCGCGGGCCGGGGCAGCAGCAGCTTCCGCAAGTCGCCCTCGGTCTTCAGCTGCCGGTCCTCCTTCGCCGACAGCGCCTCCGGTTCCTGCCCCTTGGGGAGCGGCTTGGCCGGGTAGGCCAGGCCGGGCTGGTTCAGCGGCGGGAGCGCGACCGGCTCGCGGTCGGCCTGGACGCGGTAGCCGACGGCCGTGCCGCCGACGAGGCCGAGGACGGCGGCGACGGCGATCAGTCCGACGGTACGGAGGACACGGCGGCGCGGTCGTACGGGCGACGGCTCCGTCGGCGGTGTGTCCGGGGACACAGCCGGTGCCGCGTCCGGCAAAGCGACCGGAGGCGCGGTTTCCGTCGCCGCCTCCGGGTCCGGCGGTGGTGCCGTATCCGTATTTTGGATACTTTCTTCGATGCTCAAGAGTCCCCCCACGAGACCTGAAGCGCGGATTCCGTCACCCGCGCACACAGCTGACACATGAGGGGCGCGGGGGGTTGCACCGCCGCGCATTACAGTTCGGCATATGGCGAAGAAGCTCGTGATCAAGGTGACCGCGGGGGCCGACGCCCCCGAACGCTGCTCCCAGGCCTTCACGGTGGCCGCCGTCGCCGTCGCCAGCGGCGTCGAGGTGTCGCTCTGGCTGACCGGCGAGTCCTCGTGGTTCGGGCTCCCGGGCCGGGCGGCGGAGTTCGAGCTTCCGCACGCCGCGCCGCTGCCGGACCTGATCGACTCGATCCTGGCGTCCGGGGGCCTCATCACGGTGTGCACCCAGTGCGCGGCCCGCCGTGAGATCGAGGAGAAGGACCTGCTGGAGGGCGTCCGCATCGCCGGCGCGCAGGTCTTCGTCCAGGAGGCCATGGCCGACGAGACCCAGGCCCTCGTCTACTGACCCCTGACGGCCTCCGGCCCACCCCTGGCCGGCCTCCGGCGCCTCAGCGCTCCCTGGGGCGCTTCTTGCCGTCGAGTTCGTCCCACCACTCGTCCGACTTCGGGTCCCCCGAGGGGTCGTCCCACCAGCGGTCCTCGGGGCCCCGCCGGTTCGCGACCATCGCGGCGACCGGGGGGATGACCATGGCCACCACGCACATGCCGATCGCCACCGGCATCGAGAAGAGCCGCACGACGGCCCAGGCGCCCACGAAGAGGACCAGGCAGGCGCCCATCATCCAGAAGTAGACGTGCCTACGGCGTGCGTACACACCTCCAGCGTACGACCGGGGGCGCCGCCCGTCACCGGCACGGGAGCGGGAGCGGGCAGACCGAAGGGCCGTGCCTCTAGTCCTGGAAATGGCGTCCAACCCCCCAGGAGGCACGGCCCTTCGGCCGGTTCAGCGGTGCGGGATCACACCGCGATGGCGACCTCGGCGAGGCCACCCTGCTGCGCGACGACCTGGCGGTCGGCGGTGCCGCCGGGGACCAGGGCGCGGACGGTCCACGTGCCCTCGGCCGCGTAGAAACGGAACTGGCCGGTGGCGGAGGTCGGGACCTCGGCCGTGAACTCGCCGGTCGAGTCCAGGAGGCGGACGTAACCGGTGACGGGCTGGCCGTCCTTGGTCACGAAGCCCTGGATGGTGGTCTCACCGGGCTTGATCGTCGAGGCGTCGGGGCCGCCGGGCTGCGCTCCACACATGTCGTTCTGTCCTTACGGTCGAGGGGTCCGGAGGAGGGAGGGTCCGGGGTTACTTGTTGGCGCCGAGCTCGATCGGCACGCCGACGAGGGAGCCGTACTCGGTCCACGAGCCGTCGTAGTTCTTGACGTTCGTGACCTCGAGCAGCTCGTGCAGGACGAACCAGGTGAGCGCGGAGCGCTCGCCGATGCGGCAGTAGGCGATGGTGTCCTTCGCCAGGTCGACCTGCTCGGCCTCGTAGAGGGCCTTGAGCTCGTCGTCCGACTTGAAGGTGCCGTCGTCGTTGGCGTTCTTCGACCACGGGATGTTGCGGGCGCTCGGCACGTGGCCGGGGCGCTGCGACTGCTCCTGCGGGAGGTGCGCCGGGGCGAGCAGCTTGCCGGAGAACTCGTCGGGCGAGCGGACGTCGACCAGGTTCTGGGCGCCGATCGCGGCCACGACGTCGTCGCGGAAGGCGCGGATCGAGTTGTCCAGGGCCTGGGCCTTGTACGCGGTGGCCGGGCGGGCCGGGATCTCGGAGCCGTCGACCAGGTCGCGGGAGTCGAGCTCCCACTTCTTGCGGCCGCCGTCGAGGAGCTTCACGTCCTGGTGGCCGTAGAGCTTGAAGTACCAGTAGGCGTACGAGGCGAACCAGTTGTTGTTGCCGCCGTAGAGGACGACCGTGGTGTCGTTCGCGATGCCCTTGGCCGAGAGGAGCTTCTCGAAGCCCTCCTGGTCGATGAAGTCGCGGCGGACCGGGTCCTGGAGGTCCTTGGTCCAGTCGATCCGGATGGCGTTGCGGATGTGGTTCTTCTCGTAGGCCGAGGTGTCCTCGTCGACCTCGACGAGGGCGACCTGCGGGTTGTCGAGGTTGGCCTCGACCCAGTCCGCGTCGACCAGGACGTCGCTGCGAGCCATGCTGTTCTCCTCCGGGGCAGTGTGCGGCGGTGTGGTGCGGGTGTGGCTGCGTACGCGCCATCGCGTGCATGAGGGACGTGCGTGACGGACATGCGTACGGCTTGCACGGGCGGCCCCGACCTCGGTCGGAGGGCCTGAGGAATACGGGAGTGGTGGGTCCCGCTCAGACGGAACGACAGAGCATGGCGGCGACGCGGCACAGGTCCACTGCCCGCCGCTTCGTGAGATCCGCCTGTCGCTTCATGCCCTCGATCGTAGGGACGGACAGGCGGCCGTGTCACCGGTGTGTCGTATTTTGAGACGCGATCGTCCGAGATGCGAGACGCGATCACCGTACGGGTCGGCTCCGGACGCCTCCGTACCGAGGCGTCCGGTTCTGTTTCTGCGGATCGGACAGCTGTGTCTCAGCATGTGACCAACGAGTACGTTCGGGGGTGTCCGGGCCCCCAAAAAGCGCCGGGCCTCAGCCCGCCAGGACTATGTTCTTGCCGGTCACCGTCACGGCCAGGCCCTCGGGGCGCGGCTCGACCTTCTCCACCTTCATGCCGGCGATGTCGCCGATCGGGCGCTCGAAGTCGGTGCGGGCGCGGACCAGGCCCTCGATGCCGGGGATGCCCTCGCCGGGCACCTCGTCGGCCCGGACCTTGAGGGTGTCGCCGTTCACCACGGTCACCGTCGAGAGGACGGTGCGGGTCAGGGTGCGGCCCATGACCTTCACTCCGCCGGTGACCTTCACCTTGCCGTTCCCGCCGTAGGCGACGGTGGCCTGCCGGTCGGAGGCGGCCGTGAGGTCCGCGTACGAGACGAGGGCCGTCCCGCTCGCGGAACCCGCCTTCGCGCCCGCCCAGTCGCCGGTCACGGTGACGTCCCGCAGCGCCACGGTCAGCTCGCCGACCCGGATGCGCTTGTCGCCCGCCGTCGCCCGGACGCCGGACGCCTTCACCTCGACCTCGTCGAGGTGCTTGCCCGCGACCTGGGTGAGGAAGGGGAAGCCCTTGATGTCGACCTCTATGGAGTCGCTGTCCACGGCGGCGAGCTTCACCCGGCCCGCCGCCTCGTCCTCGGCCCACGCCACGGCCAGCCGGTCGATCCCCACCAGGACCCCGCCCAGCACGACGGCCACGATCAACAGAATCCGCAGTGCTCGCATGGGTTGTGCGTCCCCCCGATGGAAGTGGATATGCGTTCGGCCCCCCGACACGAAGATCGACGTGCCGAGGGGCCGGTTGGTTCCCGTGCCCCGCCCGGATCAGGGTCCGGTCAGGGCCGTGTCAGGGCGGCGTCGGGGTCAGGCCAGGGCCCGGCCCAGCAGGTAGACGGCGGGCGCCGCGGCCGTCAGCGGCAGCGCGACCCCGGCCGTCATGTGCACGAAGCGCGACGGGTAGTCGTAGCTCGCCACCCGCAGGCCGATCAGGGCGCACCCCCCGGCCCCGAGGCCGAGCAGCGCCCCCGAACCGCCCAGGCCGGTGAGGCCGCCGGCCGCGATCCCCGCGCCCGCCGAGGCGAGCAGGGCGACGACCGCGGAGACGGCGCCGGGCAGCGGCAGCGCCCGCGCGAGGACGGCGGCGGCGACCGCGACCCCGCCGACGACCACCGCGTCCGGATCGGCGCCGAGGTGCCCGGTGGCGACGACGGTGAGCGCCGCCGAGGCGATGGTGGCCATCAGGCCGTACATCCGCTCGTCCGGGTCGGCGTGGCTGCGGAGCTGGAGGACCAGGCAGAGCAGCACCCAGACGCCGAGCGTGCCGAGGATCGCGGCGGCGGCGTGCTCCCGGCCGGTGGCGAGCAGGGCCGCGTCGGCGGCGAGACCGCCGGCGAAGGCCAGCGCGATGCCCTGCCGGGCGGGCCACATGCCGTTGAGCCGGAACCAGCCGGCGGCGGTGACCGCCTGGAGCAGCACGAGCGGCACGAGCAGCCCGTACGTGCCGAGCGCGGCGCCACCGGCGAGCAGCAGCCCGAGCAGGGCGGTCAGCGCGGCGGGCCGCATGCCGGGCTCGATGATCGGGGACCGGCCCTCGGCACGCGCGCGCTGGGCGTCGGTGATCCGGGTGTTCCCGGAGGTGGTGGGCGAGGACCAGCCGGGACCGGCCTCGGCCTCGACGGCGGGAGCCTGCACCGGAGCGTGCGCGGGAGCGGGAGCGGAGACCGGGGCCTGCGCGTGCGCCGGGGCTTGCGGCTCGGCGTAGTACGCCTGCTGCGGCTCGTACCCCTGGTGCTGCTGGTGCTGCTGGTACGCCTGAGGCTCGGCGTACGGCTGCTGCTGAGGCTCGGCGTAAGGCTGCGGCTGCGGCTGCGGTTCCGCGTAGGACTGCTGGTACCCGTCCTGCGGCGCGTTTCCCTGCTGCGGCGCGTATCCCTGCTGCTGCCCGCCCCCCGCCCGTGCCGCCCGCGCCTGGTCGTACGTGACGGCCGGCTGGTACGTGGTGTCCCAGGTCTGGCCCTCCCACGTCTGCGTGACGTCGGCGGCCTGCGGCGACTGCGGTACCTGCTGTCCCTGCCCGTTCGCGTACGGGTCGTACTGCTGACCGCCGTAGTACTGGTCATTGCTCATGCTCTGGGGTTCACCCTCCTGCGAACGGGGGGAGCACCTCGACGGTGCCGCCCTCGGCAAGCCGTACCGTCTCATGGCTCCGGGTCCCGACGGGGTCGCCGTCGACCAGGAACGAGCACCGCCGGAGGACCTGGACCAGCTCGCCCGGGTGCTCCGCGCGGACCGCGTCGAGCGCCTCCGCCAGGTGCTCGGCGGTGTACGGCTCCTCCGCGACACCGGCGGCGGCCTTGGCCGCGGCCCAGTAGCGGATGGTTCCCGCTGCCATAGCGGCGCTCCCTTCGTTCGTGTGCGCGCCGCCCCCCATGATGGGCTATGCGCGCGTGAGCCAGTCCCCGAGCCGGGCGAGCAGCTCGGCCCCGGCCGCGTTCTCGGCGTGGCCCATGCCCCGCTCCAGCCACAGTTCCGCGTCCGAGGCCCCGGCGAGCATCCGCGGGTGGTCGAGCGGGAAGTACGGGTCCCGGTCGCCGTGCACGATCAGCAGCGGTGTCGGCGCGATCAGCGGCACCGCGGCCACCGGCGAGAGCGGTACGGGGTCCCAGGCGCGGCTCTCGATCCGGGTGCGGAGCCCGTACCGCCCGACGAGGCGGCCCGCCGGGCGGGTGACCACCCAGTGGAGGCGGCGCATCGGGGCAGTCCCCCGGTAGTACCAGCGGGCCGGCGCGGAGACGGCGGCCACCCGGTCGGCGTACCCCGCTCCTTCCCGGTCGAGGGCCGCGTGGCGCAGGACCACGGACCCGCCCATGGAGAAGCCGACCGTCGCCACGCGCGCGTGGCCGAGCTCACGGGCCCAGCGGACGGCGGCGGACAGGTCGAGGACCTCCCGGTCGCCGACGGTCGAGCGGCCCCCGGAGCCGCCGTGGCCGCGGAAGGAGAAGGTCACGACGGCGGCGGCGCCGCGCTCCGCGAAGGCGCGGGCGGCGCGCCGGACGGCGGGCCGGTCGGCCGACCCGGTGAACCCGTGCGCGACGACCACGGCCGTATCGGTGACACTTGCCTTGGACGGTTCGTAAACCGCCTCGATCCGGACATCGTCATCCGTACGCAACATGGCCCGCCGGGAGCCGGAAGTGATCAGAGAGACATCCGCCATATGAAATCCGCCCTCTCCCTCTGAACTCATGTGGGCTATTCTCCTGTGCAGAGGATCCGGGCGACGCAGCCCCCGGGTCCTTTTGCGTTTTCCGACCGTTGTTACGGACGGATGAACAAAAGCTCTCAGGGCGCGAGAGCCGGCAGTGAGCTGTACGGAACGACGTACGAAGCAGTGCCACGTCCTCGCAGGGACCGAGGAGGAACCGAACGATGAGCGAGCGAACGAAGCACGACCGACCGGTGGCAGGAGGAGCACGATGAGCTCCCTGCTGCTCCTGACCAACGCCCTCCAGCCTTCCACCGAGGTGCTTCCCGCCCTCGGTCTGCTGCTCCACAGCGTCCGGGTCGCCCCGGCGGAGGGCCCCGCCCTCGTGGACACCCCCGGCGCGGACGTCATCCTCGTGGACGGGCGGCGCGACCTCCCCCAGGTGCGCTCGCTCTGTCAGCTGCTGCGCTCCACCGGGCTCGGCAGTCCGCTGATCCTCGTCGTCACCGAGGGCGGCCTCGCGGCCGTCACCGCCGACTGGGGCATCGACGACGTCCTCCTCGACACCGCCGGTCCGGCCGAGGTCGAGGCGCGGCTGCGGCTCGCGACCGGCCGCCGGCAGATCGTCGCGGACGACTCCCCCATGGAGATCCGCAACGGCGACCTGTCGGTCGACGAGGCGACGTACAGCGCGAAGCTCAAGGGCCGGGTCCTGGACCTGACCTTCAAGGAGTTCGAGCTCCTGAAGTACCTGGCGCAGCACCCCGGGCGGGTGTTCACCCGCGCGCAGCTCCTCCAGGAGGTGTGGGGGTACGACTACTTCGGCGGCACCCGGACGGTCGACGTCCATGTGCGGCGGCTGCGGGCCAAGCTGGGCCCGGAGCACGAGTCGCTCATCGGAACCGTCCGTAACGTCGGCTACCGCTTCGTCACCCCCGAGAAGGTCGAGCGGGCCGCCGAGGAGGCCCGCGCGAAGGAGGAGGCCCGCGCCCAGGCGGCCAGGGACGGCGCCGACGTCAAGGACGCCACGAGGGATGTCACCCACCTGGAGGACAGGAACGTGGCGGATGCCACAGTGCGACCTGCCGGTAGGTAGGTCACCCCGCGTAGACTGCCGCGCGTGGCCAAGGTGACGCGGGATGACGTAGCTCGACTGGCGGGTACATCGACCGCGGTCGTGAGCTACGTCATCAACAACGGACCCCGGCCGGTCGCCCCGGCCACGCGCGAGCGTGTCCTCGCCGCGATCAAGGAACTGGGCTACCGCCCGGACCGGGTCGCCCAGGCGATGGCGTCGCGGCGCACGGACCTCATAGGCATGATCGTCCCCGACGCCCGGCAGCCGTTCTTCGCCGAGATGGCGCACGCCGTCGAACAGGCCGCCGCCGAGCGCGGGAAAATGGTCCTCGTCGGCAACTCCGACTACCGGACCGAGCGCGAGGTCCACTACCTGCGCGCGTTCCTCGGCATGCGGGTCTCGGGACTGATCCTGGTCAGCCAGGGCATGAGCGAGCAGGCCGCGAGCGAGATCGAGGCCTGGGACGCGCGCGTGGTGCTGCTCCACGAGCGGCCCGAGGCGATGGACGACGTCGCCGTCGTCACCGACGACATCGGCGGCGCCCAGCTCGCCACCCGGCACCTCCTGGAGCACGGCCACCCGTACGTGGCGTGCCTCGGCGGCGTGCCGAACACCCCGGCCGTCGGCGACCCCGTCGCCGACCACGTCGAGGGCTGGCGGCGCGCCATGCTGGAGGCGGGCCGGCCGGTCGAGGGACGCCTCTTCGAGGCCCCGTACAACCGTTACGACGCCTACCAGGTGGCCCTGAAGCTGCTCGCCGGGCCCGACCGCCCGCCGGCCATCTTCTGCTCC
Organism: Streptomyces sp. P9-A4; assembly: GCF_036634195.1. Lineage (NCBI taxonomy): Bacteria > Bacillati > Actinomycetota > Actinomycetes > Kitasatosporales > Streptomycetaceae > Streptomyces > Streptomyces sp. P9-A4. The sequence goes on along the minus strand of NZ_JAZIFY010000001.1, from coordinate 4,038,979 downwards.
ACCGACGACCAGGCCTTCGGTGTGCTCAGGGCGGCGCGCGAGCTGCGCATCGAGGTGCCCTCCGAGCTGGCGGTCGCGGGCTTCGACGACGTCAAGGAGGCGGCGCTCACCGACCCGCCGCTGACGACGATCTCCTCGGACCGGCCGGCGATGGCGCGGGCGGCCGTGGACCTGGTCCTCGACGACTCGCTCCGGGTGACGGGCTCGCGCCGCGAGCGCGTGAAGCTCTTCCCTTCGGGCCTGGTCGTCCGCCGCTCGTGCGGCTGCCACGAGTAGCAGCGCGGGACCACTGCCCTGAGGAGCGGCGCGGGACCTCTGCCCTGAAGAGCAGCGCGGGATCGCCGCCCTGAGGAGCAGCGCGGGACCTCTGCCCTGAGGAGCCGCGCAGGACCCGCCCTTATATCGGGCATACAGGCTTCTGTCGGGCTTCTCAGCCGGTCCTCAGACGGTTCTCATGTACGGCTCCGAGAGTCGTACCCATGACGGACTTCCAGCAGCAGCCGCAGCAGCCTCACCACCCGCCGAGGCCGCCGTACGACCCGGCGCAGCCGATCACCACCGAGCCCGGCACCACGGTCTGGCCGTCCGGTGGGCAGGTGCCGCCGCCGGCCGGACCCCCCGTCGCCGCCCCGGCCGGCGGCGCCCCCGGCGCCCGGCACCGTGCCAAGCGCGGGGTCGGTCTCCTGGTCGCCGTGGCCATCGCCGCCGCCGCGGTCGGCGGCGGTACGGCGACGCTGGTCCAGCAGCTCGGCTCCGACACCCCCGCCGCCGCCTCCTCCGCCGTGAGCGGCACCAACGTCTCCGCCGGCAACACGGGCACGGTCGCCGGGGTCGCCCAGGCGGTCTCCCCCTCGATCGTCGAGATCTCCGCGAGCTCGAACGCCGGCAAGTCCACCGGCTCGGGCGTGATCATCACCTCCGACGGCGAGATCGTCACCAACAACCACGTGGTGTCCGGCGCCTCCGAGATCACCGTGCAGCTCAGCGACGGGAAGTCCTACCCGGCCTCGGTGGTCGGCACCGACCCCGACAAGGACCTGGCGCTCATCAAACTGCGGGGCGCCTCCGGCCTCAAGGCCGCCACCCTCGGCTCCTCGAAGGACGTCAGGGTCGGCGACCAGGTCGTCGCCATCGGCTCCCCCGAGGGCCTGACCGGGACCGTCACCAGCGGCATCGTCTCCGCGCTCGACCGGGACGTGACCGTCGCCAAGGACGGGAACGGCCAGGACCAGCAGCAGGGGCAGGGGCAGGGGCAGCAGTACGACCCGCGGCAGGGCTGGCCGTTCGAGTTCGGCGGTCAGCAGTTCAACGGCGACACCGGCTCGTCGAAGACGACGTACAAGGCGATCCAGACCGACGCCTCGCTCAATCCGGGGAATTCCGGCGGCGCGCTGATCAATATGAACGGCGAGATCATCGGAATCAATTCGGCCATGTATTCGCCCAGTTCTTCGAGCGGTTCGACGGCCGGCAGCGTCGGTCTCGGATTCGCGATCCCGGTCGACACCGTGAAGGCCGACCTGGACGGTCTGCGGGCGGGCGGCGGCAACTGAACGCCGTACCCGCCGTCGAACGGGCCGCGTGCGACGCTGAGCCCATGACCGACCAGCGACACGAAGCCGAACGCATCCTGATCGTCGACGACGAGCCCGCCGTACGGGAGGCCCTGCGCCGCAGCCTCGCCTTCGAGGGGTACGGGACGCAGGACGCCGTCGACGGCCTGGACGCGCTCGCCCGGATGGAGTCGTACGCCCCCGACCTCGTCGTCCTCGACGTCCAGATGCCCCGGATGGACGGGCTGACCGCGGCCCGCCGCATCCGGGCCTCCGGCTCCACCGTGCCGATCCTGATGCTGACCGCCCGCGACACCGTCGGCGACCGCGTCACCGGACTCGACGCGGGCGCGGACGACTACCTCGTGAAGCCCTTCGAGCTGGACGAGCTGTTCGCCCGGATCAGGGCGCTGCTGCGGCGCAGCTCGTACGCCTCCGCCCGGTCCGGCGGCCCGGCCGACGCCGACGTGCTGTCCTTCGAGGACCTGCGGATGGACCTGGCCACCCGCGAGGTGACCCGGGGCGGGCGGACCGTGGAGCTGACGCGGACCGAGTTCACGCTCCTGGAGATGTTCCTCGCGCACCCGCGCCAGGTGCTCACCCGCGAGCAGATCCTCAAGGCCGTGTGGGGCTTCGACTTCGAACCGAGCTCGAACTCACTGGACGTGTACGTGATGTACCTGCGGCGCAAGACGGAGGCCGGCGGCGAGCCGCGCCTCGTGCACACGGTGCGGGGCGTCGGGTACGCGCTGCGCGGAGGAGGCGGGGAGTGACCGGTCCCCTGACGTGGTTCCGTTCCCGGCCGCTGCGCTCGCGGCTCGCGCTGCTCACGGCGGTCGCGGTGGCCGTCGCGGTGGCGGCGGTGTCGCTGGCCTGCTGGTTCGTCACCCGGGCGCAGCTGGAGGCCGAGATGGACTCCTCGCTGCGCGGCACCCGGCTCGACCCGAACGGGGTGCAGAGCCTGCTCGCGCTGTGCCGGCAGGGCACCACGCCGCCGCCGGTGGCGGGCTCGTACACCGTGCAGGTGATCCTCGCCGACGGCAGCGTGTGCACCTCGGGGAAGGCCGCGATCCCGGCCGGGGCCGGTGACCTGGCGGTGGCGCGGGGGCAGCTGGGGTACGTGCTGCACACCGTCAAGGACGACGCCGGACGGGAGATGCGGGTCTACACCTACCCGCAGGAGGGCCCGATCGGGCTCGCGGTCTCCGTGGCCCGCCCCCTCGACGAGATCGACAACTCGATGTCCACCCTGCGCTGGGTGCTGTTCCTGGTCTCCGGGATCGGGGTCGTCGGCGCGGGCGCGGCCGGGCTCTGGGTGGCGCGGACCGGTCTGGAGCCGGTGAACCGGCTCACCGGGGCCGTCGAGCACGTGGCCGCGACCGAGGACCTGACCGTCCGCATCCCGGTGGAGGGCGAGGACGAGATCGCCCGGCTCTCGCGCTCCTTCAACGCGATGACGGCGGCGCTCGCGACCTCCCGGGACCGGCAGGCCCAGCTCATCGCGGACGCCGGCCACGAACTCCGTACGCCCCTGACCTCCCTGCGCACCAACGTCGAGCTGCTCGCGCGCAGCGAGGAGACCGGCCGGGCCATCCCGCCGGAGGACCGGCGGGCCCTGATGGCCTCGGTGAAGGCGCAGATGACGGAGCTGGCCGCGCTGATCGGCGACCTCCAGGAACTGGCCCGCCCGGACACGGCCGAGCCGGGGCCGCTCGCGGTGGTCCCCTTCCACACGATCCTGCGGACGGCCCTGGACCGCGCGCGGCTGCGCGGCCCTGAGCTCACCTTCGTCACGGACCTGGCGCCGTGGTACGTACGGGCGGACGCGGCGGCGCTGGAACGGGCCCTGGTCAACGTCCTGGACAACGCGGTGAAGTTCTCGCCGCCCCGGGGCACGGTCGAGGTGACCCTGATGCGCGGCGAACTGACGGTCCGCGACCAGGGCCCCGGCATCCCCCCGGACGAACTCCCGCACGTCTTCGAACGCTTCTGGCGCTCCCCGTCGGCCCGCAGCCTCCCGGGCTCGGGCCTGGGCCTGTCGATCGTGGCCCGCACGATCGACCACGCGGGCGGCACGGTGACCCTGGCCCCGGCACAGGGCGGCGGGACGGTGGCGACGGTACGACTGCCGGGGGCGCCCACACCGCCGCCGGAGTACTGAGGGGTCGGCGGGCATCGGGGTCCCACGGCCGCGGATGTCCCGGGAGCCACCGACCTGAGCCGGGCGGCCGGCCCGAGGCGAAGGCCCGAGCAGCCGTCCTGAGCCGTGCGGGCAGCCGGTCGCGCCCGCCCCGAGCCGCTAGTTGTGCCGGAGGAGGGCCTCCACGAGGCCCGTGCGGGTGTTGGGGAAGTCCATCGGGACGATTCCCAGGCCCGTCCGGCCGGCCATCTCGGCGCCGTCGAGGAAGCCGTGCACGCGCGGGTTGAGGCGGTCGGAGTTCCAGCGGGGCGGCAGGGAGGCGGAGGTGCTGACGAAGTTCACGTAGAGCCGGCCGGGCTGTGCGACGGCCGTGTGGAAGTGCGCCTCGATCTTCGGGTACTTGGCGTCGGGCAGCGCGTTCCAGTCGTCCTGGATGGCGAGGGTGGAGCCGTCGCCCCAGCGCAGTCCGCCGGGAAGCCCGCCGTTGTCGGCGATCAGGACGACCTTGCCGCGGGCCTCGCCGAGCAGCGGCACCCCGTTGCCGATCCGGAAGAGGGAGCGCCAGCCGCGTCCGTCGAGGTAGTCGTCGAAGACCGCGCGGAAGGTGGCGTCGGACTCCTCCGAGTACTCCTGCTTGACCCGCATGAGGACGGTCTCGGAGGGGTGGGCGGCGAGGAAGTCCCGGCAGGCGACGAGGACGTCGCCGAACATCATGTTCTGGTACGAGGGGCCGTGGTGGATGGCGAAGGAGCCGCCGGTCACCCGGCACCGGACGTCCAGGAACCGGATGCCGCTGTCCAGCTGCTGGCCGATGGTGGTGTTCTGGCACTCCGACCAGGGTCCGCCGAACCGGGCGCCGGAGTCGTGCGTACCGGGGATGGTGAGCCGCTGGAGGGGGGTGCCGTCTCCGTGCGCCCCCATCCACGCGCGTACATCCACGGCCGAGGCGGCGGGCGCCCCGAGCATCACTCCGGCCCCCGCGGCGAGGGCCCCCACGAGAAAACTTCGTCGCTCCATGCGCCGCAGCATGACAGGTCCAGATCAAAACAGGGAAGGGGGCGACGGCCCGCCGAATCCGGCGGTCCGCCACCCCCCTTCCCCGGGGTGCCCCTCGGTCCTTGACCGGGAGGGCTACTTCACGACCGTGATGCGGTCCGCCGCCGGGACCGGCAGCGGGGCGGTCGCCGAGGAACGGCCCGCCAGGTAGGCGTTGAAGACATCCAGGTCCGAGGCGCCGACCAGCTTGTTCGTGCCGGTGGCCAGGGCCCCGAAGCCGTCGCCGCCGCCCGCGAGGAACTCGTTCATCGCGACGCGGTAGGTCTTCGACGGGTCGATCGCCTCACCGTTCAGCTTGATCGTGCCGTCGACGACGCGGTCCGCGCCCGTCTTCGTCATGTCGAGCGTGTAGGTGAGGCCCTTCGAGATCTGGAGGATCTTGACGGAGTTCAGGTTCGAACCGCTGACCTGCTGCTTCAGCGCGGTGATCAGGTTCGCGCCGGTCAGGTCGACCACGTTCATCATGTTGGTGAAGGGCTGCACGGTGAAGGACTCGCCGTACGTCACCACACCGTCGCCCTCGGCGCCGGACGCCTTGAAGACGAGGTCGGAGCGGATGCCGCCCGGGTTCATCAGGGCCAGCTGCGCGCCGCCCTTGTCCGCCGGGGCCAGGCCCTCCAGCTGCGCGTCGGCGATCAGGTCGCCGAGCGGCTTCTCGTACGCCGTGGAGCCGCGGCCGTTGATGTCGGCGGCGATGAAGCCCTGCGGACGGTTCGCGACCGGGGCGGCGATCGTCTGCCAGTCCTGGATCAGCTTCGTGACGTCCGCGGCCTTCGGCACGTCACGCGTGACGACGTGGTTGGCCGAGGCGACGGCGGTCCGCACGATGTCCTTGGTGGCGCGGTCGTACGTCAGCGTCGTGTCGGTGTACAGCTTGCCGAACGAGGACGCCGAGGTGACCAGGCGCGGCTTGCCCGCCGGGTCCGGGATGCTGCACACGTACGCCTGGTGGGTGTGGCCGGTGACCAGCGCGTCGACCTGCGGCGAGACGTTCTTCGCGATGTCGACGATCGCGCCGGAGACGCCCTCGCCCGCACCGTCGCCGTCACCGTCGCAGTCGTAGTTGTACGAGCCGGAGGCCGGCATGCCGCCCTCGTGGACCAGGGCGACGATGGACTTGACGCCCTTGCGCTCCAGGACCTTCGTGTACTTGTTGATCGTCTCGACCTCGTCGCCGAACTTGAGGCCCTTGACGCCCTCGGCGGTGACGACGTTCGGGGTGCCCTCCAGGGTCACGCCGATGAAGCCGATCCGGACGCCGTCCTTCTCCCAGATGAAGTACGGGTCGAGCACCGGCTTGCCGGTCTTCTCGTTCGTCACGTTGGCCGCGAGGTACGGGAAGTCGGCGCCCTCGAACTCCTTGCCCTTGACGAAGCAGCCGGCGGTCGGGTGACAGCCGCCGTTCTGCATCCGGGCCAGCTCGACGGCACCTTCGTCGAACTCGTGGTTGCCCACCGAGGTGACGTCCAGGTCCAGCTTGTTCAGGGCGCCGATGGTCGGCTCATCGTGGAAGAGCCCGGAGAGCAGGGGCGAGGCACCGATGAGGTCACCGGCCGCCGCCGTCACGGAGTAACGATTCCCCTCACGCGCCTGGCGCAGGTGCGTGGCCAGGTACTCGACGCCGCCCGCGTCGATCTTCTCGGTGGTGCCGTCCTCCTTGGTCCGGGTGACCTGGCCGGACGAACCGGCCGGCGGCTCCAGGTTGCCGTGCAGGTCGTTGAAGGACAGCAGCTGGACGTCGACCATCCGGCCCCAGCCCTTGCCGTTGCCGTGCCCGGCGGCGAAGGCGTCGCCGGCGGCTCCGGCCGACGGCATCGTGGCGACGAGCGCCCCGACCGTCGCAAGTCCCGCCCCAGCGGCCAGAACACGCCGCACGGTCTTGTTCTTCCTCGGTGTCGCCATCTCTCCCACTCGCCCCTTGCCCCTTTTGTGGCGTTGACATACTCCCCCGTCTGCCGGTGCAGCCTAGAGTCAACGCGCGTAGCGCAACAGGGGTAGCGGGTTACAAGACAGTTGCCGCCGCCTTTCCCCGGGGCGGCGACGTGTCGCCGTAAGGTCGTGCCCATGACTTCCGACGCGGCGCCGGCCCTCGAACCGGGACGGCAGATCCACACGTATGACGAGCTCACGCCCGAGCAGATCCAGGACGTACTGGACCTGCTGGAGGCCTCGGACAGCGCCGACGGCGTCCACGCGGTCTCCGAACAGGGGCGGCTCTACCTCCGTCACGGCAGCCGCGAAGGCGTCCGCCACTTCCTGCTCACCGTCGGCACCCACCTCTACGGCTACGCCCAGCTGGAGGAGACCGACCCCATCGAGGCCCCCGCCGCCGAGCTGGTCGTCCACCCGTCGCACCGCGGCCGCGGCCACGGCCGGGCGCTCGGCACCGCCCTGCTCGCCGCCTCCGGCAAGCGGCTGCGCGTCTGGGCGCACGGCGGGAAGTCGGCGGCCCGGCACCTCGCGCAGGTGCTCGGCCTGACGCTCTTCCGCGAACTGCGGCAGCTGCGGAGGCCACTGGCCCCGCTCGACATCCCGGAGCCGGCGCTTCCCGAGGGCGTCACCGTCCGCACCTTCGTGCCCGGCCAGGACGACACGGCCTGGCTCGCGGTCAACGCCACCGCGTTCGCCCACCACCCGGAGCAGGGCTCGCTCACCCAGCGGGACCTGGCCGACCGGATGGCGGAGCCCTGGTTCGACCCGAAGGGCTTCTTCCTGGCGGAGAAGGACGACAAGCTGGTCGGCTTCCACTGGACGAAGACGCACGGCGAGGAGCAGCTCGGGGAGGTGTACGTGGTCGGCATCCTGCCGTCCGCCCAGGGCGGCGGCCTCGGCAAGGCGCTCACGGCGATCGGGCTGCGGTACCTGGCGGCGCAGGGGCTGCCGACGGCGATGCTGTACGTGGACGCGGACAACACGGCGGCGGTGACGGTGTACGAACGGCTCGGCTTCGTCACGCACGAGGTGGACCTGATGTACCGCACGGAGTCGTAGACCCGTAAGTCCGGTTCGCAGGGGGGCGGTTGACACCGCCCCCTTCTTTCCACCACCATTCCACTACTTGATTAGTGAAAGGGTGGTGGAAGGGATCGTGGTCGAGTTCCGCATCGACCGGCGCAGTGGCGTCGCCACCTACCTCCAGATCGTCCAGCAGACGAAACAGGCCCTCCGGATGGGCCTCCTGGAGCCCGGCGACCGACTGCCCACCGCACGCGAGGTCGTCGAAGCGACGGCCATCAACCCCAACACGGTCCTCAAGGCCTACCGCGAACTCGAACGCGAAGGCCTGGTCGAGGCCCGCCGAGGCCTCGGCACCTTCGTCCGCGCCACGCTCGGCACGAACCCGGCCGACTCGCCCCTACGCGGCGAACTCACGGCCTGGGCCCACCGGGCACGAGCGGCGGGACTGGAGCGGGAGGACGTGGCCGCGCTCTTCACATCCGTACTGAGGGAACAATTCGAGGGGGACGAATGACGAGAGACGGCATCGCACTGGAGGCCGGCCTCCTGGGCAAGAAATACGGGGGGAGAGGCCGCGGCTGGGCCCTCAGGGAGTGCGACTTCGCCCTCCCCGCCGGGCGGATCTGCGCCCTCGTCGGCCCCAACGGCGCCGGCAAGTCCACCCTCCTCGCCCTCGCCGCGGGGCTCCTTCGCCCCACCGAGGGCACCATCCAGGCCCCCGCGCGCGAACACCTCGCGTACGTCGCCCAGGACAAGCCGCTCCACCCCCGGCTCAGCATCGCCGACACCCTGCGCATGGGCCGCGAGCTCAACCCCGGCCGCTGGGACGAGAGCGCCGCCCTGCGGGTCATCGCCGACGAACTCGACCCGCGCGCCCTCGTACGCGACCTCTCCGGCGGCCAGCGCACCCGCGTCGCCCTCGCGCTCGCCCTCGGGAAGCGCGCCGAACTGCTCCTCCTCGACGAGCCGATGGCCGACCTCGACCCGCTCGCCCGGCACCAGTTGATGGGCCTGCTCATGGCCGATGCCGCCGAGCGCGGCACGACCGTCGTCCTGTCCTCCCACATCCTCACCGAGCTGGAGGGCGCCTGCGACCACCTCCTCCTGCTGCACGGCGGCCGGATCCGGCTCGACGGACCCGTCGACGAACTCCTCGCCGCCCACACCCTGCTCACCGGCCCGGTCGCCGACCTCGCCCCGCACACGGTCGTCGAGTCCCGCACGACAGGCCGTCAGCTCACCGCCCTGATCCGCCACGAAGGCGCGGTCGAAGGCCCCTGGGAGACGACGGAACCCTCCCTGGAGGAACTCCTCCTGGCCCACCTCCGCGCCCCCGAAGGAGCCCCGGCATGAGCACCCTCGCACTGAAGGGCCCCTACTGGGTGACGGTCCGCCAGTACAGGCGGACGCTGTGGCTGGCAGGGGTCCTGGTAATCCTGGCCCTGGCGGCGATCGGCGGGCTGCGGATCTGGGACGCGCAGACCCCGGACACGTACGTACAGGGCGGGTACGTGGTCCCCTCCGACGAGAACCACGGCTACGGGATGCTCCGCTGGGCCATGGAGTACTTCTCCATCGGCATGGTCTTCCTGCCACTCCTCGTCGGGGCCTTCGTGGCCGGCCCTCTGGTCGCCCGCGAGCTGGAATCGGGGACGTACAAGCTCTCCCTCACCCAGTCGATCAGCCCGGCCCGCTGGCTCGGCTCGAAGCTGGTGACCGCGGGGGCCGCGGCCCTCGCGACCATGCTCGCGCTGACGGCGATCTTCTGGGTCGGCTGGGCCCGTGTCGGCGGCCACTCCCAGCTCCACTGGGCAGACCGAGGGGTCTACGAGGTCGTCGGTACGGCGCTCACCGCGTATGTCCTCCTCGGCGTCGCGGTCGGCGCCCTCGTCGGCCAGCTGATCCGCCGCACGCTCGTGGCCATGGCGGCGACGGGCGGCATCGTCGGCATCGTCCTGCTCGCGCTCGGCGCCCTCCGCTGGGACTTCCTCTCGGTCGTGACGATCACCGGCCCCGCCCAGGTGAACGCCTCCGTCCCGCACATGCCGGACCACGACCTGATCATGGGGGCCGGGCTCCTCACCGACACGGGACAGAGGCTGCCCGGCTGGTTCTGCGCCCCCGACGGCCCCCGGGCCGACTGCGGCACCGACGAGAAGATCGTCGGCCGGTACCTCGACTACCACCCCCAGTCCCACTTCTGGCCCACCCAGCTCATCGAGTCCGGCATCGTCCTCGCCCTCGCCGCCCTCGCGCTGTTCCTCGCCTTCCGCGTCCTGCGCACCCGGCACCCGTAGAAAACCCGTACGAATCCAAGGGCCGCGGGGCCCGCACACGGCCCCGCCCCCGATTCCCGTACGACATGTCGTCGTTACCGGCCATTCAGACGCGCTTGCGACGCTCACGCAATGAAGCGCTCCGTGTCCGCCCTCCCCAAGGGGAGACTTCCCTCCCCCACGGCCCGCTCCGACGCGCCCGACCACCCCTTCGCGCGGAAGAATGGGGCCATGAGCCAGCAGCCCGCCGAGGTCCCGGTCCAGTCCTCCGCCACGTCGTCCGCCCCGTCGTCCGGAACGGCCTCCGCGCCGTCCCTGGGTTCCATAACCGCGCATCGCGCGCAGATCGTGAACGGCACCGTCGTCACCGATCTCGACGCCGACCTCGACGCGGATCCCGACACCTACAAGGACGACGGCGCCCTCGGCGACGAGCTGCCGCAGGGGCGTTTCCTCGACCGCGAGCGCAGCTGGCTCGCCTTCAACGAGCGCGTCCTCGAACTCGCCGAGGACCCGACGACCCCCCTCCTCGAACGGGCGAACTTCCTCGCGATCTTCGCCTCGAACCTCGACGAGTTCTTCATGGTCCGGGTCGCCGGCCTCAAGCGCCGCATCGCCACCGGCGTCGCCACCCGCTCCGCCTCCGGCCTCCAGCCCCGCGAGGTCCTGGAGCTGATCTGGACGCGTTCGCGCGAGCTCATGGCCCGGCACGCCGCCTGCTACCAGCAGGACGTCTCCCCGGCCCTGGCCGACGAGGGCATCCACCTCATCCGCTGGCCCGAGCTCACCGAGAAGGAGCAGGCGCGGCTCTTCACCCTGTTCCGGCAGCAGATCTTCCCGGTGCTCACCCCGCTGGCCGTGGACCCGGCGCACCCCTTCCCGTACATCTCCGGCCTGAGCCTCAACCTCGCCGTGGTCGTACGCAATCCGGTCAGCGGCCACCGCCACTTCGCGCGCGTGAAGGTGCCCCCGCTGCTCTCCCGCTTCCTGGAGGCCTCCCCTCAGCGGTACGTCCCCCTGGAGGACGTGATCGCGGCGCACCTGGAGGAGCTGTTCCCCGGCATGGAGGTGCTGGCGCACCACATGTTCCGGGTGACCAGGAACGAGGACCTTGAGGTCGAGGAGGACGACGCCGAGAACCTGCTCCAGGCCCTGGAGAAGGAGCTGATGCGGCGCCGCTTCGGCCCGCCGGTGCGTCTGGAGGTCGAGGAGTCCATCGACCCCTACGTCCTCGACCTGCTGGTCCGCGAGCTGAAGATCTCCGACGCCGAGGTCTACCCGCTGCCCGGCCCGCTGGACCTGACCGGGCTCTTCGGGATCTCCGGACAGGACCGGCCGGAACTGAAGTACCCGAAGTTCGTGGCCGGCACCCACCGCGACCTCGCCGAGGTCGAGTCCGCGTCCGCGCCGGACATCTTCGCGGCGCTGCGCGAGCGGGACGTCCTGCTCCACCACCCGTACGACTCGTTCTCGACGTCCGTGCAGGCCTTCCTGGAGCAGGCCGCCGCCGACCCGGACGTCCTCGCGATCAAGCAGACGCTGTACCGGACCTCCGGCGACTCCCCGATAGTGGACGCCCTCATCGACGCCGCCGAGTCCGGCAAGCAGGTCCTCGTCCTCGTCGAGCTCAAGGCCCGCTTCGACGAGCAGGCCAACATCAAGTGGGCCCGCAAGCTGGAGGAGGCCGGCTGCCACGTCGTGTACGGCCTCGTCGGCCTGAAGACCCACTGCAAGCTGTCGCTGGTCGTCCGGCAGGAGGGCGAGCTGCTGCGCCGCTACTCCCACGTCGGCACCGGCAACTACCACCCGAAGACGGCCCGCCTCTACGAGGACCTGGGCCTGCTGACCGCCGACCCGCAGGTCGGCGCGGACCTGTCCGACCTGTTCAACCGGCTCTCCGGCTACTCCCGCCGCGAGACGTACCGGCGTCTGCTCACCGCGCCGAAGTCGCTGCGGGACGGGCTGGTCTCCCGGATCACCAAGGAGATCGCCCACCACCGCGCCGGCCGGCCCGCGTATGTGCGGATCAAGGTCAACTCGATGGTCGACGAAGCGATCATCGACGCCTGCTACCAGGCCTCCCGGGCCGGAGTCCCCGTCGACATCTGGGTCCGCGGCATCTGCGCCGTACGCCCCGGCGTCACCGGGCTCTCGGAGAACATCCGGGTCCGCTCGATCCTCGGCCGCTTCCTGGAGCACTCCCGGGTCTTCGCCTTCGGCAACGGCGGCGAACCCGAGGTCTGGTTCGGCAGCGCCGACATGATGCACCGCAATCTGGACCGCCGGATCGAGGCCCTCGTACGGGTCTCCGACCCGGCGCACCGGGCGGCGCTCACCCGGCTCCTGGAGACCGGGATGTCCGACACCACCTCCTCCTGGCACCTCGGCCCCGACGGGAACTGGACGCGGCACGCGACCGACCCCGAGGGCCGCCCCCTACGGCACGTCCAGGAGATGCTCATCGACGCGCGGAGGCGCCGGCGTGCACAACCCTGACCACTCGCAGGACGTCTCGGCGGGCGAGGTCCTGGCCCCCTACCTGCACGCCCGTGCCGCGGACTTCCTCCGCGGCCTGCGGCTCCACGGCGAGAGCGGCTCGGACACGGCCGGGGCCGAGGAGGCGGCCCGCACCCTGCGCGGCGCCGCCCGCCGGATCAGCGGCACCCTCCACACGTTCCGGCCGCTGCTGGACACGGCCTGGGCGGACCAGCTCCGCACCGAGCTGGTCTGGCTGTCGGGCACGCTGGCCGTGGAGCAGGCCTGCACGTCCCGGCTGTTCCGCCTGGTGGACGCGCTGTCCCGCCTGTCGAACGGCACGGGAGGCCCGTCACCGGTCATCGGTACGACCTCGGGCAGGGGCGCGTCCAAGGGGGCGGGCGGCGGCGGCACCGTCACCCGCCCCGCCAGCGGCGCCATCGGCGCCCCCGGCGCGGGCCCCGCCCCCGGCCCCGTCCCCGCCGCCCGCGGCAGCGAGTCCGCCGGGCTCACCGTGGGCGCGGCACGGGCCGGCGCCCTCCTGGAGCGCCAGCTCACCCTGGCCCGGACGCGCGCCCACTCGGCGTCCCTCCAGGCGCTGGGCTCGGCCCGGTTCCACGCCGTCGCCGACGCCGTCGCGCTCCTCGCCTCCGAGGTGCCGCTCGGCCCCGTCGGCACCGCGCCCGCCGTCGAGGTCCTGGACGGGCCCGCCGAGCTCGCGGAGCGGCGCCTCCTGGACGCGGTGGCCGCGCTGCCCCTGACCCGCGCGGCCCACCCGTACAACGCGGAGGCGCTCGCGCTCGCCGCCGGGGAGGGCCAGGACGCGCCCTGGCACCACACCCGGCTCCTGCTCCGGCTGCACCGGTACGCCACCGAGGCCCTGCACACCGGCGGCGAACCCGACTCGGTCCTGTACGAGGCCGCCCGCGCCCTGGACCGGCACCGCGACGCCGCGGAAGCCGCCTCGGCCGCCGCCGCCGCGGCCCGCACCCCGCGCATCGCCCCGGCGACCGCGTACGCCCTGGGAGTCCTCCACGCCGACCAGCGCCACGAGGTCGAAGCGGCCCGCTTCGCCTTCCAGCGCGCCTGGCGAAGAACAACGGCACCGGTCCCGTGACGCAGCCGCGCCGGGAACCGGTCCTTGCCGCCGGGTGCGTGCTCTGGCGCCCGGCGCCCACCGGTCACGGCATCGAGATCGCGCTCGTACACCGGCCGAAGTACGACGACTGGTCGCACCCCAAGGGGAAGCGGAAGCGCGCCGAGACGGCGGAGGCGTGCGCGCTGCGCGAGGTGTACGAGGAGACGGGGCAGCGCTGTGCCCTGGGCCCCCGGCTGCCGACGGCCCACTACATGGTGGACGGCCGCCCCAAGGAGGTCGACTACTGGGCGGCCCGTACCCTCGGCGGCGCCTTCGTCCCGAGCCACGAGGTCGACGCCCTCGTCTGGCTGCCCCCGGTCCAGGCCCGCACCCGCCTCACCCAGCCCCGGGACCGCGAACTCCTGGACGCGGCGATCGCGACGAACCACCGCTGGGCCGGGCGCGACCCCCACCACTGAGCAAGGCTCGACGCCCACCACCGAACCGGCACGGCGCCCACAGCCGCGCCCGCCCGACGCGTACCCTCGCTGAGCCCCGCCGGCCCCGCCCACCACTGGGCCCCACCGGCGTGCCCGCCCACCGCCGCCCCGGCCTGATCCATCCCCTCGAAGCCCTCCCTCGGCCCCCTCCCGCCGCCCGCCCGAGGGCCCCGCACCCGGGCTTCCGGCACGGTTCACTTTCCGTTCACTCTCCTCGGTCGACCGCTTCACCTGATCTGCCTAATTTCGGCCTTACACGGTGCACAGAGCACAGCGACGCACCACCAACCGACACACGCCGCCGTAGAACGTTCAGGACACTCGGTCCGCGACAGGGCGGCTTCTGGAAGGAACACCCGAAAGTGAAGCTTTCGCGCAAGAACGGGCTTCGCGCCTCCGCGATCGGTGCCCTCGTCGTCTCCGGCGCCTTCGTCCTCTCGGCGTGTGGCTCGGACAACAACGCGGAGACGCCGGCCAAGGAAAACGGCACCAAGACCTCCGCCGCGGCGTCGAACATCAAGTGCGACGGCGCCAAGGGCCAGCTGCTCGCCGCGGGCTCCAGCGCCCAGGAGAACGCGGTCGACCTCTGGGTCAAGAACTTCCAGGCGGCCTGCTCGGGCGTCGAGGTCAACTACCAGGGCATCGGCTCCGGTGGCGGCATCACCAAGTTCAACCAGGGCCAGGTCGCCTTCGCGGGCTCCGACTCCGCCCTGAAGGACGAAGAGGTCGCCGAGTCCAAGAAGATCTGCAAGGGCGGCACCGGCATCAACCTGCCCATGGTCGGCGGCCCCATCGCCATCGGCTACAAGCTGGACGGCGTGGACAACCTGGTCCTGGACGCCCCCACCATCGCCAAGATCTTCGACACGAAGATCACCAAGTGGAACGACCCGGCGATCGCCAAGCTGAACCCGGGCGCCAAGCTTCCCGACTCCACCATCCAGGCGTTCCACCGCTCGGACGAGTCCGGCACCACCCAGAACCTGGGCAAGTACCTCTCGACCGCCGCCGCGGCCGACTGGAAGTACGACCCGAAGACCAAGTCGTGGCCCGCCCCGGGTGGCCAGGCCGCCAACGGCTCCTCCGGTGTCGCCCAGGCGGTCAAGAACGCCGAGGGCTCCATCGGCTACTTCGAGCTCTCCCACGCCACCGCTAACAAGATCTCCACGGTCAGCGTCAACACCGGCGCCTCCGCCCCGGTCGCCGCCACCTCGGAGAACGCCTCCAAGGCCATCGCCGCCGCCAAGATCAAGGGCACCGGCAACGACGTCGCCCTCTCCCTCGACTACACCACCAAGGCCGAGGGCGCCTACCCGCTGGTCCTCGTCACCTACGAGATCGCCTGCGACAAGGGCAACAAGGCGGAGACCCTGCCGACCCTGAAGGCGTTCCTCAACTACGCGATCAGCGAGGAGGGCCAGAAGGTCCTCACCGACGCCGACTACGCGCCGATGCCGGCCGAGATCGCGGCCAAGGTCCGCGCCATCGTCCCGACCCTGTCCTGACCCCCGACCGGGGGCGGCCCCTCACCTCCCGCGGAGGAGGCCGCCCCCGGCATCCGGTGCACCGCCGCCAGGAGCCGCAAGGCTCCGCAGACCGGAGAAACCGATGGTTACCACGACACCACCCGCCATAGAGAAGGACAGGAGCCGGCGCGCCAAGAGCGCGGCCCGCCCCGGGGACCGCATCTTCAGCGGCCTCTCCAAGGGCTCCGGCATCACCCTGCTCGTCATCATGGCCGCGATCGCGGCCTTCCTGACCTACCGCGCCGTCCTCGCCATCTCGAAGGACGAGGCCAACTTCTTCACCACCTTCGAGTGGAACCCGGCCGGCCACCCGCCGGTCTTCGGCATCGCCGTCCTCGCCTTCGGCACGATCGTGTCCTCGGTCATCGCCATGGCGATCGCCGTACCGGTCGCGATCGGCATCGCGCTGTTCATCTCGCACTACGCCCCGCGCAAGCTGGCCAAGCCGCTCGCGTACGTGGTCGACCTGCTCGCCGCCGTGCCCAGCATCATCTACGGCCTCTGGGGCGCGATCTTCCTGGTCCCGTACCTGGACGGCCTCAACCAGTGGCTCGACCAGTACATGGGCTGGACGTACATCTTCGACAAGTCCGCCGACGGCGTCGCCCGCAACCTCTTCACCGTGGGCATCCTGCTGGCGATCATGATCCTTCCGATCATCACCAACGTCACCCGCGAGGTCTTCCTCCAGGCCCCGAAGATGCACGAGGAAGCCGCCCTCGCCCTCGGCGCCACGCGCTGGGAGGTCATCCGCATGTCGGTGCTGCCCTTCGGCCGCTCCGGCATCATCTCCGCCTCCATGCTGGGCCTCGGCCGCGCACTCGGCGAGACCATGGCCGTCGCCGTGGTCCTCTCCCCCAGCTTCGTCCTCTCGGGCCACCTGCTCGACCCGGGCGGCGGCACCTTCGCGCAGAACATCGCCGCCAAGTTCAACGAGGCCAACGAGTTCGGCCGGGACGCGCTGATCGCCTCCGGTCTCGTCCTCTTCGTCATCACCCTGCTGGTCAACGGCGCCGCCCGCTGGATCATCGGCCGGCGCAAGGAGTACTCGGGGGCCGCGGCATGAGCCACGCCATACAGGAACGTCCGACCGCGGTGGCCGCACGCCCCGGGTCCCTCTCCCACGCCAGGCTCCCGCGCTGGACCCCGCTCGCCGTCGCCGCCGGATCCGTCGCCGCGGGCGCCGGGATCGGCCTCGCCGCCGGCTGGCACAGCAAGGTCCAGTGGGGTCTGATCGCCGCGCTGCTCTTCGTCCTCGTCACCTTCACCGTGACCACCAAGGTCGAGGGCCGCCGCCAGGCCAAGGACCGCGTCGCCACCAGCCTCGTCTGGGTGTGCTTCGTCCTCGCCGTCATCCCGCTGCTCTCCCTCGGCTGGGTCACGATCAGCAAGGGCGCGCAGGTCCTCGACGTCTACTTCCTGACCCACTCGATGAACGGCGTCCTCGACACCGAGGCCGGCGGCGGTGTCTACCACGCGCTGCTCGGCACCATCGAGCAGGTCGCCATCGCGACCGTGATCGCCGCGCCGATCGGCCTCCTCACCGCCGTCTACCTCGTCGAGTACGGCGGCGGCAAGCTCGCCCAGGCCGTCACCTTCTTCGTCGACGTCATGACGGGCATCCCGTCGATCGTCGCCGGCCTCTTCGTCCTCGCCACCTGGAACCTGATGCTGGGCTTCGGCCCCTCCGGTTTCGCCGGCGCGATGGCCCTCGCCATCCTGATGATGCCGGTCGTGGTCCGCTCCACCGAGGAGATGCTCAAGCTCGTCCCGAACGAGCTCCGCGAGGCCTCCCTCGCCCTCGGCATCCCCAAGTGGCGCACCATCCTGAAGGTGGTCCTGCCCACCGCGATCGGCGGCATCACCACGGGCGTCATGCTCGCGGTCGCCCGTATCACCGGTGAGACGGCCCCGGTCCTGCTCCTCGTGTTCGGTACGAAGCTCATCAACCCGAACCCCTTCGAAGGCGCTCAGTCCTCCCTGCCGCTCTACGTGTACGAGCAGTACGCGGTCGGCACCGACGCAGCCGTGGCCCGCGCCTGGGCCGCAGCGCTCGTCCTGATCGCCTTCGTCATGATCCTCAACATGGTGGCCCGCGGCATCGCCCGCTGGAAGGCCCCCAAGACCGGCCGCTAGGCCTCGACATTCGGCTCCGCCGAGCGGGGCCACCCGGGAAGTGAATTGATATGGCCAAGCGAATCGACGTCAGCGGCCTCTCCGCCTACTACGGCGCCCACAAGGCGATCGACGACATCTCGATGACCGTCGAGCCCCGCTCCGTGACGGCCTTCATCGGCCCCTCCGGCTGCGGCAAGTCCACCTTCCTCCGCACCCTCAACCGGATGCACGAGGTCACCCCCGGCGGCCGTGTCGAGGGCAAGGTGATGCTGGACGACGAGAACCTGTACGGCACCAACGTCGACCCCGTCGCCGTGCGCCGCACGGTCGGCATGGTCTTCCAGCGCCCCAACCCCTTCCCCACCATGTCGATCTTCGACAACGTGGCGGCGGGCCTGCGGCTCAACGGCAAGTACAAGAAGTCCCAGCTCAACGAGATCGTCGAGAAGTCCCTCAAGGGCGCCAACCTCTGGAACGAGGTCAAGGACCGCCTCAACAAGCCGGGCTCCGGCCTCTCCGGCGGTCAGCAGCAGCGTCTGTGCATCGCCCGCGCCATCGCGGTCGAGCCCGACGTCCTGCTGATGGACGAGCCCTGCTCGGCCCTCGACCCGATCTCGACGCTGGCGATCGAGGACCTGATCGGCGAGCTGAAGGAGCGCTTCACGATCGTCATCGTGACGCACAACATGCAGCAGGCCGCCCGCGTCTCGGACCGTACGGCCTTCTTCAACCTGGCGGCCGTCGGCCAGCCCGGCAAGCTGATCGAGCTCGACGACACCGAGCGGATCTTCTCCAACCCGAGCGTCCAGGCGACCGAGGACTACATCTCCGGCCGCTTCGGATAAAGACTCGTCTGCGGTGCTGCATGGCGGTGCCACCGTACGACGAAGGGCCCGGCTCCCCCACAGGGGAGCCGGGCCCGACCATTTGCCTCAGCCGCTCAGCCGAAGAACAGCTGCACCACGTAGTAGCTCGCGGCGGCGACGATCGCCGCCGCCGGCATCGTGATGAACCAGCCCATCACGATGTTCTTGGCGACGCCCCAGCGGACCGCGTTGACGCGCTTCGTCGCGCCCACGCCCATGATCGCGGAGGTGATGACATGAGTCGTGGAGATCGGCGCGCCGAACATCAGGCCGGCGCCGAACATGATCGACGCACCGGTGGTCTCCGCCGCGAAACCCTGCGGCGGGTCCAGCTCGATGATCTTGCGGCCGAGGGTCCGCATGATGCGCCAGCCGCCCGCGTACGTACCCAGCGAGAGCATCATGGCGCAGACGATCTTCACCCACACCGGGATCGGGGCGTCGGCCCCCTGGACGTCCGCGATGACCAGGGCCATCACCACGATGCCCATCGTCTTCTGCGCGTCCTGGAGACCGTGGCCGAGGGCCATGCCGGCCGCGGACACGGTCTGCGCGATACGGAAGCCGCGCTTGGCCTTGTGCGGGTTGGACTTGCGGAAGAGCCACAGGATCGCGCACATGACCAGGTAACCGACGATCAGACCGATGACCGGCGAGACGAACATCGGGATGACGACCTTGTCGAGGACACCCGACCAGATGACCTCCGTGCCACCCGCGAGCGCCGCGCCCACCATGCCGCCGAACAGGGCGTGCGAGGAGGACGAGGGAAGACCGAAGTACCAGGTGACCAGGTTCCAGACGATCGCGCCGAGCAGTGCGGCGAAGAGGATGCCCATCCCCTTGTCGCCGGTGGGCGTCTCGATGATGCCCTTGCTGACGGTGTGCGCGACCCCCTGGCCCATGAAGGCACCCGCGAGGTTCATCACCGCCGCCATGGCGAGCGCCGCCCGCGGGGTCAGCGCACGCGTCGACACCGAGGTGGCGATGGCGTTGGCGGAGTCGTGAAAGCCGTTCGTATATGTGAAGCCGAGCGCGACACCGATGGTCACGATCAGAGCAAAGGTGTCCACGAAGCCTCAGGACTCCTTGACCGCGATGGTCTCCACCGTGTTGGCCACCTTCTCGAAGGCGTCGGCCGCCTCTTCCAGCACATCCACGATCTGCTTGAGCTTCAGCACCTCGATGGCGTCGTACTTGCCGTTGAAGAGCGTCGCGAGCAGCTTGCGGTGGATCTGGTCCGCCTGGTTCTCCAGCCGGTTGACCTCGATCCAGTACTCGGTGAGGTTGGCCATGGTCCGCAGGTTCGGCATGGCCTCGGCGGTCAGCTCCGCCGCCCGCGCCAGCACCTCGATCTGCTGCTCGACACCCTTGGGGAGCTCCTCGACGTTGTAGAGGACGACCAGGTCGACGGCCTCCTCCATGAAGTCCATGATGTCGTCGAGGGAGGACGCCAGGTTGTAGATGTCCTCACGGTCGAACGGCGTGATGAAGGAGGAGTTCAGCTGGTGGAAGATGGCATGGGTCGCGTCGTCGCCGGCGTGCTCCGCTGCCCGCATCCGCTCCGCGATCTCGGCCCGGGCGGAAGGCTCCGCTCCGAGCAGTTCCATCAGGAGCTTGGAGCCCGTGACGATGTTGTCCGCGGACGCGGCAAACATGTCGTAGAAGCTCGTCTCCCTGGGGGTCAGACGAAATCGCACGTGAGGTCCTCGGGGTGCTGGGTTTCGGTCAGGCTGATGCTAGGCGCATCATCCGGCCACGGCTAACCGGCGTCTCTCAGTGTCGCGCATCAGGCACAGTGAACAGCACGGACCCCCGCCCGGATCGGCGGGGATCGGTACCATATACCCACGAGGGGTATACACCCCCTTAATGGACAACGGGAGGACGCGATGACGACCACCGAGGCGGACCAGGTCACCCCCGAGACCGTCGAGGCCGTCGAGGCGGCCGACCACGGGCACGGTGTGCACGGCTACCACAAGCAGAAGGACGAGCACCTCAAGCGGCTCCGCCGGATCGAGGGCCAGATCCGCGGTCTCCAGCGGATGGTCGACGAGGACGTCTACTGCATCGACATACTCACGCAGGTCTCCGCCTCGACGAAGGCGCTCCAGTCCTTCGCGCTCCAGCTCCTGGAGGAGCACCTGCGGCACTGCGTCGCGGACGCCGCGACCAAGGGCGGCGAGGGCATCGACGCCAAGGTCGAGGAGGCCACCAAGGCCATCGCCCGCATGATGCGCACCTGAGCCGTTCCCCGTGCCGGCCGGCGTGGGCGGGGCCGTACCGTCAGTGGTCCTCCGCGGCCCGCTCCGCCGCCACCCGCAGCACCTCGTCGATGCGGTCGGCACTGAGCCGCTCCCCGTCCGCGGCCGAGGCCGCGATGATCAGCTCGCCGCACAGTTCTATCTCGGCGAGGGCGACGCGGTCCGGGTCTGCTGGCACGGTCGCTGTACCGGGCGGGGCCACGCGCATCCACCTCTTCCTGCCGGCGTCGGTCTCCCAGCGGTCTCCCAGCGTAGGGACGGCGACACACACCGCGCATGACACGTCCGGACCATTTGCCGATGGTCCCGGCGGCGGCGGCCCAGGTCAGGCCTTGATCTTCCCGGCGTAGATGTCACGGCGGTCCGGCAGCGTCACCTCGACGGGGATGCCGAAGCCGTAGAGCAGGGTGGTCGACGCGACCGCGACCGTACGCCCCCGGTTGCTGAAGCTGAACTGGTGGCGCACCTTCCGCAGCCGCCCCTCCCCGTCGAAGTACGCGTCGAAGGGCACGGTGTCCTCGGCGAACCCTTTCGCCGCCGCGGCGAGCGCCCCCCGCAGCTGCGGCGAGGCGAACCGGGCGGCACGGGCGATGTCCGTGACCCCCCGGTAGTGGCTGACTTTCACCCCTGCCAGATCGACCTCGCCGAGGTACGCGACCTCCCGGACGCCCCGCAGCAGCTCGGCGGCGGCGGCCGGATCGGTGGCCCCGCCGGTGACCAGGTTCCCGTCGTCGAGGGTCGTGGTGTCCACCCGGACCCACTTGTCGGCGGGCACCCCCGCCCCCCGGTTCTTCATGTAGAGGGCGCCGGGGGTGAGCAGTTCGGTGATCGGCCGGTGCTCGCTCGTCCCTGCCGCGTCCTTCGGCAGCACCACCTGGAGCCGGCCGGTACGGCGCCGGAAGTCGTAGCCGCCCTCGCCCCGGATGGTGACCCGGGTCCCGCCCGCGGCCATCTCCATGGAGGTGCTGGCCTTGGAGGTGCCGGCCCTCGTCAGCACCTCTGCCGCGTTCCGTACGACGAGGGCGGGGTCGCCCGTCGGCTTCGGGTCCTCGGGGGCCGCGCACCCCGTGACCGCCCCGGCCCCCACCAGGGAACCGACCAGGACGGCGGTGACGGCGAACGCCCCGCTGCCACGACCGTGCGGACGCCCGTACCGATGCACCACCATCGTCTGCCAACCCCCAACGCCTCACCGCTGTTTGGCCGGGACCCCCCTCCCCACGGGCCCCGCGGGTCCGGGGGCACCCGATCCCATAACGACGGTCCGGGCGCACCGTCACGCGCAGTACGGTGGTGGGGTGCACGCGCAGTCCTCCCTCCACCAAACGACGACGACGGAACGCGGCTCGTTCGCGCTGGCACGCTGCAGCTGCGGCTGGACGGGTCCGGCGCGAAGATCCAGGGACCGCGCCCGCACGGACGCGGCGGACCACCTGCGCACGACGGCGGGCGACGAGGTCTGAGCGGGGCGCGCGGGCGACGAGGTCCGAGCCTGCCCGCGCGGGCGACGAGGTCCGGGGCGGCGGCGGGCGACGAGGTCCGGGCGGGGCGGCGGGCGACGACGCCCGATCCGGGACCCGCTACCTACGCCGCGAGGTCGTTCCGGCCGTTGTCCGGCCCCGCGGCCGGGCCGTTGACGCGCGGCTCCGGGATGCCGACCGTCTCCGGGCGCCGCGGCCCCTCGGCCCGGCGGGAGCGGACCAGCCGGGCGCCGCGCCCCGAGCGGGCGACGGCGGAGAGCAGCGGGTTGAGCAGCGCCAGGGCGAGCGGCGCGAGGAGCAGCGCCACCGCCGTACCCAGGGCGAGGCCGCCGATGACGTCGGTCGGGTAGTGCACCCCCATGTAGACACGCGCGAAGCCCTCGGCGAGGGCCAGGCCGATGGCGACGAGCCCGAACCTGCGGTGGGCGACGAAGACCCCGACGCCGAGGGCCATCGCGAGGGTGGCGTGGTCGCTGACGAAGGAGAAGTCGGTCTTCCCCTCGACGAGGACCTCAAGGCCCTGGTGTTCCCTGAACGGCCGGGGGCGCTCGACGAAGCCGCGGATGGGGATGTTGACCAGGAGCGCGATGCCGGCGGCCAGCGGGGCCCAGACGAGGCCGGCGACGGCGGAGACGGAGTCGGCGAGGGTGCCGCGCCGACGGACGCTCCACCAGCACCACAGCATCACGAGCACCATCGCGAGCATGATCCCGTACTCGCCGACGAACTCCATGACACGGTCGAACCAGGGCGGGGCGGCCTTCGCCAGCCCGTTGATGTCGTAGAGCAGGCCGACATCGGGGTTCGAACCGTCCGATGCGAGTCCAGCCATCTGCTGCGGCCCCTTGCTCTCGTGTCTGTGTGTCTGGTTTCCAACCCCCGTGGCCAGAGCGCTCGGATCAGGGAACGAGTCGCCCGAGGCGCACGTTCCGTCTCTCCGGTGGATCATGACGACGTTATCGAAGAGTGACGGTTCTCCGCAGCTCAGGGCCCGTGCATGACGGAGAGTTCCGGCCATGTCCGGTACGGCCCCGACGGTCCGTCTCCTCCGCTCAGGCCTCCGGGAGATGGGTCGACAGCGCCGCCGCACCCTCCTTGGTGACCCGGGTCGCCCCGAAGTAGTCCGGGGTGTCGATCCGGTCGAAGCGGATCACCGCCCCGGTGCGCGGCGCGTCGATCATGTACCCGCCGCCGACGTAGATGCCGACGTGCCGGATGGCCCGCGAGTCGGTCAGGTCGTCGGAGAAGAAGACCAGGTCGCCGGGGAGCAGTTCGTCACGCGAGGGGTGCGGCCCGGCGTTGTACTGGTCGTTGGCGACGCGCGGCAGCTGGACGCCGACGCTGTCGAACGCGGCCAGGGTGAGGCCGGAGCAGTCGAACCGGCCGTTCTGCGAGGCCGTCCCGGTGCCGCCCCAGAGGTACGGGGTGCCGAGCTTCTGCTGCGCGTAGTGGATCGCGCCCGCCGCCTGCCGGGACGGATCGACCCGGCCCAGCGGCCGGGCGAAGCTCTTCTCCAGGGACCGGATGATCCGCACGTAGTTCTGGGTCTCGCTGATGGGCGGGACCCCGCCGTTCCTGATGACCCGGTACGCGCCCGCGTTGTACGCCGCCAGCATGTTGTTCGCCGGGTCCCCGGGCACGTCCTTCACATAGCCGGCCAGCTCGCAGTCGTACGAGGCCGCCGAAGGAATCGCGTCCTTGGGGTCCCAGATGTCCCGGTCCCCGTCCCCGTCGCCGTCCACGCCGTGACCGGCCCAGGTGCTGGGGATGAACTGGGCGATGCCCCGGGCGTCCGCCGAGGAGACGGCCCGCGGGTTCCAGCCGCTCTCCTGGTACAGCTGGGCGGCGAGCAGCGCCGGGTTGATGGCGGGGCAGAGATTCCCCCACCGCTGCACGAGCCCCTGGTAGAGCGCCGGTACGGAACCCTTGGCGAGGGCCACGGTCCCGTTCTTCGTACCTCCGGCGCCGCCGACGAGACCGGCGGCCGCCGAGTACGTACCGACGACGATCAGGACGACGAAGCCGAGACAGACCCCGAACGCCCCACCGCCCACCAGCCACGCCTTGCCGGCCCTACGCACCGTCAACCACCCCTCGGCTCATGGCAGTACGCCCCCGAGGGACAGTCTAGGCCGCGCGGCGCCCGCCGGGGCCGCTTGCGCGACACCCCCCGGTCACCCCGCCCCCTGACGCCGCCCCAAGAGTGCAACAACGACAATCATTGCCCGGAGTCACTCTCCGTGATACACAGAGTGACCATACGCTTCCTTGCGTAGAAACCGGCCGCACCACCGCAGGTCAAGACGGTCAAGTCGGTCAGATGTGCGGGGATCGGGTAAAGAGAGCCGCCAAGCCGTCACACGCGGGCGGTTTCATCAGCGAAGATAGGGCGATGACCCATGCCGTCCGGCAGGGCCAACCAACTACCCCACAGGGGCGGTGAGTTACATGTACCTGGCGGCTGAAAAAGGCGACATCACCACCATCATCGGTGGAATCGCCCCGAACTGGGGGCCTTTCGGGAGCCTGGGCAACGAGGCCAAGGTGATGATCGAGGTCGTGATGGCCGTGGCCATCCTGCTCTGCCTCGGCATCGCCATCTGGGGAGCGGCCAAGCAGCGCATCGGCGCGACCGCCCTCCGGGACACGTTCAGCGCGGAACAGGGCAAGGGCCTGATCGTGGCCGGCCTGACCGGAGTCTTCATCATCGGCTCACTGGGGACGCTGTTCACCATCGTGTACGGGATGGCCGTCTGATTCCCCGTCGGACCCCGCCCTCCTGAGAATGCGTTCCTGATGTCCAGTCATGTTGCAGCACTGCCCGTACCGCGAACCAGTGAGGGGGCGTACCCGGCATGAGTCCCGGTGACGAGCACGACAGCTTCGGCGGCGTGGGCGGCTCGGGCCAGACCCGGACCCGCCTGCCCGAGGGCAACAGCGGCGACGTCTACGGCGGCGCCCGCCGCCCCGTCCGCAGCTCCCGTTCACTCATCACGGTCGTGGGCGTGGTCGTCGTCCTCGTCGCGGCCATCGCCTTCGCCAACCGCGGCGGCGGCGACCCGGCCGACGCGGCGGGCCCCTCCGGCACCACCAACGCCAAAGCGGCCCCCACGGCGGCGACGGGCGTCCGCCCGGTCACCGGCAAGAACGGCCGAATCCCCACGGGCTACCCCCACGACGACCAGGGCGCCCAGAGCGCGGCGACGAACTACGCGGTGGCGCTGGGGTCGGCGGAGATGTTCACGACCGCCGGCCGGAACGAGATCGTGCGCGCCACCCACGACCCCGCCGTCACCGACGACCTGGTGAAGCGCCTCGACGCCTCCTACACGGCCGGCTTCCTGACCGGCATCGGACTCGAGGCGAACGGAACCGCGCCCTCCGGCCTGACCTTCGTCTCCCGCACCATCCCGGTCGGCGCCAAGGTCCGGGACTACACCGACACCTCCGCGACGGTCGACGTCTGGTGCACCGGCCTGGTCGGCCTGGCCGGCGCCGGCTCGACCAAGCCCGTCACGTCCACCTGGTTCACCCTCACGCAGAAGCTCACCTGGGTCGGCGGCGACTGGCGCATCAGCTCGTCCAGCCAGACCGAGGGCCCGACCCCGGTCAACGGGGACAACCGCGCGTCCATGGCCGACGAGATCGCCGAGGCCGTCGAGGGATACGGAGGCTTCACCTATGCCCGCTAGCCGCAGCCTGGCGGGCCGTGCGACGGCCACGCTCACCGCCACGTTCCTCGCCGCGCCGTTCCTCTTCTCCTCGTACGCCCAGGCGGCACCCACGCCGACCCCGTCGGGGCCCACACCGAGCCCGAGCGCCACGGACAACGGCTGCGGCCTCATCGTGGGCCAGGCCAGGGAGCTGTGCGAGCGAGGCCAGCCCGGCGGCGCCGACAAGGCCCCCGCCACCGACCCCACCGCCGCCCTCGACCCCCTCTCCTCCCTCGCCCGCGGCTGCGCCGACGCCGCCATCGAGATCGTCGACAAGCTCTCCCAGGCCGTCAAAGCGACCGCCGACGTCGACTTCACCAACCCCGAGTTCCTCGGCCGCTACGCCATCGTCTTCGCCGCCTCGACCTTCCTCACGCTCCTCCTCTGGCTCCTCGCCGTCGCGAAGCGCGCCATCCGGGGCGTGCCCCTCACCACCGCCTTCTCCGAGGCCATCGGCTTCCTCTGGCTGACGGTCCTCGCCTCCGCGTTCACCCCGCTGATCCTCTACACCGTGGTCAACGCCACCGACGCCGTCACCGAGGTCGTCGCCTCCGGCACCGGGCAGCAGACCGACGTCTTCTTCGGCAGCTTCAAGCAGGCCCTCCAGAAGGGCGACAGCATCGGTGGCGGCCCCATCATGCTGATCATCGTGTCGCTGGTGACCGTCCTCGCCGCCGGCGTTCTCTACCTGGAGCTGTTCCTCCGCGCCGTGATGCTGTACGTCGGCGCCCTCCTCGGCGTCGTCGTCTACTCGGGGCTCGTCGACAAGAACATGTGGGGCCACGTCCGCCGCTGGGCGGGCATCATGATCGCGATCATTATGGTCAAACCGGTCATCGTCATCGTCCTCGGACTGGCCGGCGCACTCTCCTCCGGCACCGGCCCCGACTCGTTCTCCGCCGTCGTGTCCGGCCTCGCGATCATCCTGCTCGCGATCTTCGCCTCCGGGATGATCTACCGCTTCGTCCCCGGTTTCGGCGACGAGATCGCCGCCTCCCGCAACAACCGCCTGCACCGCGCCGGCGAGAACGCGGCCGCGGCCGTCATCTCCTCCCCCGCGTCCCTCGTCTCCCAGGGCATCAAGACGCACAGCTCCCGCGGCGACGGCGGCGGCCAGTCCTCCCAGCCCGCCCGCGCCGCGAACCCGATGTCCGGCGGCATGGCCGCCCACAGCAGCCGCGGCGGCAGCGGTGGCGGCGGCGGCGCGACTCCCCCGCCCCCGCCCCGTAGCAGCAGTCCCACCGCGGGTACCCCGCACAGCAACCGCAAGAACTCTGGAGGTGCAGGGCGTTGACGACCCAGTCCCAGCCGGTCGCGCCCCGCCGTACGTATCTCGTGGGCCGCGCCCGGCCGAACGCGATCGTCGGCAAGAACCGCGAGACCGGCGAGATCGCCCTGATCATCGCCGGCGCCTTCCTCGGCATGATGAGCGGACTCCTCGTCCCCCTCCTCCCCCTGCGGATCGCACTCCTCGCCGGCCTGCCCATGGTCGCGATCGCCGCCGTGTACCTGCCGTACAAGCACCGCACGTTCTACAAATGGTTCGAGATCAACCGCAGCTACAAGCGGATGCTCAAGCGCGGCACCGCCTACCGCTCCGTCGTCACCGAGGCCGGCACCCGCCTCGACGGCCGCGAGGTCGAGGTCGGCCCGCCGCCCGGCATCGGCCGCGTCGGCTGGCTCGCCGCCCCCTTCGGCCCCGACGAGATCGCGGTCCTCCTGCACGCCGACCGCCGCACCGTCACCGCCGCCATCGAGATCGAGGGCCCCGGCGTCGGCCTGCGCGACAGCGAGGACCAGGAGGCCCTGGTCGACCGCTTCGGCACCCTCCTCAAGCACGTCGCCAACGGCGACGGTTTCGTGACCCGCCTCCAGATGCTGGCCCGTACGCTCCCCGCCGACCCCGACGCGCACGCCAAGGACGTCGGCCAGCGCGGCGACCCGCACGCGCCCGTGTGGCTCATGGAGTCGTACGACCAGCTCCAGTCGATGGTCTCCACCTCCAGCGAGCAGCACCGCGCCTACCTCGTCGCCTGCATGCACTACACGCGCGAACTCGCCGCCGAGGCCAACGCCATGGCCCGCGCCGCCCGGCACGCCTCCGGCGCCCGCAAGCTCGACCGCGACGCCGGCCTCGCCGTCGTCATGGCCCGCGAGCTCACCGACATCTGCGCCCGTCTCGCCGAGGCCGACATCCGCGTCCGCCAGCCCCTCGGCCAGTCCCGGCTGTCCTCCCTCGTGCACTCCATGTACGACCCGGACCACCCCATCGACCACATCCAGGCCATGACGAAACGAAACGCTTGGCCGGCCGAACTCGACGCGATGGAAGCGACGTACCTCCAGGCCAAGACCCGCGAGTCCTCCACCCGCGCCCCCTGGTGCCACGCCACGGCCTGGGTGAAGGAGTGGCCGATGACCCCGGTAGGCGTCAACTTCCTCGCCCCGCTCCTCGTCCACACCCCGGACGTCATCCGCACGGTCGCCGTGACCATGGACCTGGAGCCCACCGAGGTCGCCATCGAGCGGATGCTCACCGAGAAGACCAACGACGAGGCCGACGCCAGCCGCGCCGCCAAGATGAACCGCACGGTCGACCCGCGCGACATCGCCGCCCACGGCCGGCTCGACCAGCGGGGTGAAGATCTCGCCAGTGGCGCGGCAGGGGTGAACCTCGTCGGGTACATCACGGTGTCGTCGCGTTCGCCCGAGGCCCTGGCCCGGGACAAGCGCACGATCAGGGCCTCCGCCGGCAAGTCGTATCTGAAGCTGGAGTGGTGCGACCGCGAGCACCACCGGGCCTTTGTGAACACCTTGCCGTTCGCGACCGGCATCCGCCGCTAGGGCCGAAGGGGCACAGACCGATGCGAGATCCGCTGTCCGTCCTCACCGATGCCTTCACCTCCTTCGTCCTCGGGAAGGTGGAGACGACCCGCCTGCCCGTCCGCACCTCCACCGGGCAGGCCCAGGCCGTCTACCTGCCGACGGCCGCACCCGGCCTCGGCGACTCCGGCGTCATCATCGGCCGCGAGGTCTACAGCGGGAAGGGGTACATCTACGACCCCTTCCAGCTGTACGGGCAGCAACTGCCCGCCCCGCACTGGCTGGTCCTCGGCGAGTCCGGCAACGGCAAGTCGGCGCTGGAGAAGACGTACGTGCTCCGCCAGCTCCGCTTCCGCGACCGGCAGGTCGTGGTCCTCGACGCGCAGGGCGAGGACGGCGTCGGCGAATGGAACCTCATCGCCCAGGAGCTGGGGATAACCCCCATCCGCCTGGACCCGATGGTCGCCAACGACTCCGGTATCCGTCTGAACCCGCTCGACCCGTCGATCACGACCACGGGTCAGCTCGCGCTGCTCCGTACGATCATCGAGGTGGCGATGGGCCACGGCCTCGACGAGCGCTCCGGCTTCGCGCTCAAGGTCGCCCATGCCTACGTCATCGAGCACACCACCGACCGGCAGCCGATCCTCACCGACATCGTCGAGCGCCTGCGCCACCCCGAGGCCGAGTCCGCCGAGGCGATGAACGTCGACATAGACGACGTACGGGCCTGGGGCCTGGACGTCGCCCTCGTCCTGGACCGGCTGGTCGACGGTGACCTCCGGGGCATGTTCGACGGCCCGACGACCGTCGGCATCGACCTCGACGCACCCCTGATCGTCTTCGACCTGTCCCATATCGACCGCAACTCCATCGCCATGCCGATCCTGATGGCGATCGTCGGCGTCTGGCTGGAGCACACCTGGATCCGCCCCGACCGGAAGAAGCGCATCTTCCTGGTCGAGGAGGCCTGGCACATCATCAACAGCCCGTTCGTGGCCCAGCTGTTCCAGCGGCTGCTGAAGTTCGGCCGCCGCCTCGGCCTGTCCTTCGTCGCCGTCGTCCACCACCTCTCCGACGTCGTCGACGGAGCGGCGGCCAAGGAGGCGGCGGCGATCCTCAAGATGGCCTCCACCCGGACCATCTACGCCCAGAAGGCCGACGAGGCACGCAACACCGGCCGGGTCCTCGGCCTGCCACGGTGGGCGGTCGAGATCATCCCGACCCTCACCCCCGGCATCGCGGTCTGGGACGTCAACGGCAATGTGCAGGTGGTCAAACACCTCATCACCGAACGGGAACGCCCGCTGGTCTACACGGACCGCGCCATGACCGAGTCCTCCGTCTCCGATCCGGAACTGGAGTGGGAGACGGAGCAGCGCGCGATCCTCATCGAGCAGCAGGTGAACGGCACTTCGCAGTCGACGGTGGCATAAATGGAATCGGCACGAAAGGGAGGGGGCGGAGGCGGAGGAATCTCCGACGGGCTGCTGCTCAGCCTCTTCGCCCTCCTCCTCTGCTTCACGGTCCTGGTGTGGACGGCGACCGGGCTCTCGGGGCTCTTCTCCCACGGGGCCTGGCCGCAGGGCGTCGCCTTCACGGGCACCCCTTCGGCACTGCGCTCCCTGGCGACGGCCCCGACGGACCTCCAGGCGGCCTGGCCGTCCACCCCGCCGGGCCATCTGTCGGGGTACGGCCTGTTCTGGGGCCTGCTGATCGGCGAGGCGATGATCCTCCTCGTCCTGGCGGTCTTCGCCCTGGGCACGGTGACCCGCTGGCGAGCGGTCCGCGCCAACAGGAAGGCGGGGGCGTACGGGACGACCCGGCAGCCGGCACGGGCGGAGCCCGTAAGGGAGTTCTCGGAGCCCGTACGGGAGTCTCCGGGGCCCGCACCCGAGGACCCCCTGAGGAAGCCTCAGGCACCCCTACGGAAGCCCGAGGAGCCCGAGGAGCCCGAGGAGCCCGTACGGGAAGAACAGCCCCTACGGGAGCCCGCACCCCCGGCCCCACGCCGCCCGGCGGCAGAGCACCCCCCGACCCCGACTCAGGCCCCGGCCCCCACGGGAACCCCCCGCACCCTCTACGGCCCCCCGGAAGCCCGTCGCCCCGCCGCCGTGCAGGCCATCCGGGACGCCGAGGGCGCGGTCCTGGTCGTCACCTCCGACCCCACCGTCTGGTCCGCCACCAAGGACGCGCGCGGCAAGCTCGGCCCGGTCCTCGTCCACGACCCCGGCCACCTCTGCGACACCCCGGCCCGGCTCCACTGGTCGCCGTCCGAGCACTGCGAGGACCCGGCCGTGGCCAAGGAACGGGCGGTCGCCCTGCTGGCCCCCGTACGGCCCCACGCCCGCCTGGACGCGGCCACCGCCGACACCGCCGAAACGCTCCTGCACTGCTGGCTGCACGCCGCCGCCGTCGACGGACGCCCCTTCCGCCAGGTCCACCGCTGGGCACAGGGCGCCGGCGCCCACGAGCCGGTACGCATCCTCCGCAGCCACCCGAAGGCGGCCTCGGGCCACGCGGGCCTGCTCGAATCGGCGCTCACCGCGCACCCGGAAAGCCGCCGCCTGGCGCAGGAACTGACGGCCCGTGCACTGGGGGCACTCTCCTCGATCCACATCAGGGAAGCCTGCACCCCGAACCGAACGGATTCGCTGGCCCTGGCATCTTTCCTCCCCGAAGGGGGCACCCTCTACGTGGTGGGGGAACCGATCGAGGATCCCCGCACCCACCCCGGCGCGATGCCGCTCCTCACCGCGCTCGCCGCAAGCGTGGTCGAGCACGGCCGCCGCATGGCCGCACGGTCATCCGACGGTCGGCTCGACCCACCAATGACGCTCGTCCTCGACGACGTCGCCGCCGTGGCCCCGCTCCCCCAGCTCCCCGAGCTGCTCGCCACCGGCCACACCCAGGGCCTCCCGACCCTGGCCCTGCTCCGCTCCCGCGAACAGGCCCGGTCCCGCTGGCCGGAGTACGCGCCGAACACCGTCTGAGAAACCGGGCCGGCCGAGCCGCGCGAGCGGCCGGCCCGGCACGACACCCGCCGGCCTCAGACCGGCCGCCGCAGCTCGTGCTCCAGTTCCCGCGGCTCGCCCGAGCCCAGCGTGTCCGCCCGGCCGCCCGTCGGCACGAACCCGAACCGGCGGTAGACGGCCGCCGCCCGCGCGTTCTCCTCGTGCACGAACAGCCGGACCCGCTCCACCAGCGGCGCCGGCCGCGCCCACGACCACTCCACGGCCACCCGCAGCAGCGCGTCCACCAGACCGTCGCCACGCGCCTCCGGACGCACATACACACCCACGACATCGGTCTGCGGCACCGTCACCACATCGCCGAAGAGCGTCCGCCCGTCCTCCGGCCGCTCCACCAGCACCGTCACCGTGCCGGCCCAGCGCCCGTCGGCCGCCTCGGCCACGAACTGCCGGATCCACGTGCCCCGGTCCACCGAACCGCCCTCGGCCCGCTCCTGCCAGAAGGCGTCCGGCCGGGCCTCCGCCTCCTCGTACGACTCCACGAACGCCACGGCCGCCACCGGGTCCCGCAGGGCCGCGAGCCGCAGTTCCCGCACCCGCTCCCACTCGTCGGAACGGATCGCCCGCAGCGCGTACTCCCCGTGCCGGGCGACCGGCCGCCACAGCTCGTACTCGACCTCCATCACCCTGTCCTGCCCCGGCACCGGCACCCGCACGCCCGAGGCCGTGAACCCGAACCGCCGGTAGAAGGCGTCCGCCCGCGCGTTGTCCTCGTGCACGTACAGCCGCACCCGCTCGACCGGCTCCGGCAGCGCCCAGGACCACTCCACCGCCGTCCGGAACAGCTCGTCGATCACACCCGTCCCACGGACCTCAGGACGTACGTAGACCCCGACGATGTGCGTCTGGTCGGCATTCGGCAGCGGCCCGAACGGCAGCTCGGCCCCGGTCCGTTCCACCAGGACCGATACGGTGCCGACCCAGCGCCCGTCCGGGGTCTCGGCCACGAACTGCCGCACCTTCCCGTCGCCGTCCTCCGACGCGCCCACGGCCCGCTCCCGCCAGAACTCGTCCGGGCGCTCGACGGCCGCCTCGTACGTGTCGAGGAACGCGAGATGGGCGACCGGATCCCGCAGGGCCGCCAGGCGGATTTCACGGGTCCGCTCCCACTCGTCGGCGCGGATGACACGTATCGAAAGATCCATGGCCAGATCCTCCGACGCCCCCACCCCCACCGACAAGGCCTTTTCCCCGTGGTACCCCGGTACTACGCCCGCCGCCCCGCTCCCGCCTCCGGTCGGACGCCCGGCCGCCGCCCGCTCCCTAGCGTCGAAGGCATGATCCGAGCAGAGAACCTCACCAAGAGGTACGGCGACACCACCGTCGTCCGGGACCTCAGCTTCACCGTCCACCCCGGCACCGTCACCGGCTTCCTCGGCCCCAACGGCGCCGGAAAGTCCACCACCCTCCGCATGATCCTCGGCCTCGACGCCCCCACCCGCGGCCACGCCACCGTCGACGGCCTCCCCTACGCCCGGCACGGCGCCCCGCTCACCCGTGTCGGCGCCCTCCTCGAAGCCCGCTCCGTGCACCCCGGCCGCACCGCCCACCACCACCTCACCGCCCTCGCCCACACCCACGGCATCCCCGGGGCGCGAGTCGAGCGGGTGCTCGCCCTGACCGGCCTCACCCAGGTCGCCCACAAGCGCGTGAAGGGCTTCTCGCTCGGCATGGGCCAGCGCCTCGGCATCGCCGCCGCCCTCCTCGGCGACCCGGCCACCGTCGTCCTCGACGAACCGGTCAACGGCCTCGACCCCGAGGGCGTCCTCTGGATCCGCACCCTCCTCAGGTCGCTGGCCGCCGAGGGCCGTACCGTCCTCGTCTCCTCGCACCTGATGAGCGAAATGGCCCTGACCGCCGACCACCTGATCGTCATCGGCAAGGGCCGGCTCCTCGCCGACACCACGGTCGACGCACTCGTCCGCACCTCCGGCGGCACCTCCGTCAGGGTCGTCACCCCCGAGGCCGACCGGCTGCGCGCCCTGCTGCCGGGCGCCGGAATCACCGTCGATGCCCCCGACACCCTTCTCGTCACCGGCCCGGACGCCCCGGAGATCGGCCGCACGGCCGCCGCCCACGGCGTCCCCCTCCATGAACTCACCCCGCAGGCACCGTCCCTGGAGCAGGCGTTCATGGCCCTCACCCACGACTCCGTCGAGTACCAGGGAGCCCCCG
The DNA here is from genome assembly GCF_036634195.1 of Streptomyces sp. P9-A4. NCBI lineage: Bacteria > Bacillati > Actinomycetota > Actinomycetes > Kitasatosporales > Streptomycetaceae > Streptomyces > Streptomyces sp. P9-A4. The sequence continues at coordinate 4,004,942 of NZ_JAZIFY010000001.1, read as the reverse complement.
CATGACGACCACCGCCAACCCCGAGGTCACCCCCGGAACCACCCCGACGTCCCCCGGCACCGGGACCGGGACCGTCACGCTCGCCCGCGTCGTCCACTCCGAGTGGCACAAACTCCGGACCCTCCGCTCCACCTGGATCACGGTCCTCACCGCCGCCGCCCTCGTCCTCGGCGTCGGCATCCTCATGGGCACCACCTACACCTCAGACGGCGGCGACTCCGACGTCGACACCGTCGTCCTCACCCTCTACGGCTCCCAGCTCGGCGCCATCGCCCTCGCCGTCCTCGGCATCCTCGTCACGGCCGGCGAGTACGCGACCGGCACGATCCGCGCCACCCTCACCGCCGTCCCCACCCGGCTGCCCGTCCTGTGGGCGAAGGCCGCCGTCTTCACCGGCGCCGTCCTCACCGTCACCTTCGTCACCAACCTGCTGACCTTCCTCACCGCACAGCTCTTCCTCTCCGACACCGACCAGGCCGCCTCCCTCACCGACGACGGCGTCCTCGCCGCCCTCGCGGGCAACGCCGCAGGCCTCACCCTCCTCGGCATCGTCGCCCTCGGCCTCGGCGCGGCCCTCCGCTCGGTCCCGGGCGCGATCGGCGCCTTCGTCGGCGGGGTCCTGATCGTCCCCGAGATCCTCGGGATGCTCCCCTACGGGGCGATGGAGACGGCCGTCCGGTACTTCCCCACCCAGGCGGCCGGCGTCCTCGGCTCCGCCACCCCGCTGCCGGACGCCCCCTCCCCCGGCGCCGCACTCCTCGCCCTGCTCCTGTGGGCGGCGGCGGCACTCGCGGTCCCCGCGCTGTTGCTCAAGCGCCGCGACGTATGAGGATGATGACGGGGTGACCACGCACACCACGGGAGCCACGGGCCTCAGCGGACGCGTCCAGCACCTGCTCACCCGGGTCCGCGCCGCCGACGCCCGCCGCCCCTGGGTCTGGGACGCCGCCCTGACCCTCTTCTGGACAGGGGCGGCGCTCGTGGACGCGTCCGGCGGCTGGCGGAACACCGCCCCCGACCCGACCGTCCCCGCCTGGCAGGTGGTCGTCCTCAGTCTGGGGCTCGCCCTCCCCCTCTGCCTGCGCCGCCGCCGGCCCATGGCCGCCCTCACCGTGATGGCCTGCGCGGCCCTCGGCAGCGCCGTCTCGGGCGCCTTCCTCCAGGCCGTGTACCTCCAGCTGATTCCGCTCTTCCACCTCGCGCTGGTACGCCGGCCCCGCACCCTGCTCCGGGCCCTGGCCCTGCTCCTGCCGCCGCTCGTGACGGGCGCCCTCCTGTACCCGCGCGGCAGCTGGGACCAGCACGTCGTCCCCACCCTGTCGACCTACGCGCTCGTCTCCCTCCTCGGCATCGTCGTCCGCTCCCGCAGGGACCACAACGCCGGTCTCGTCGACCGGGCCCGCCGTCTGGAGATCGAACGCGACCAGGAGGTCCGGCTCGCGGCGGCGGCCGAACGCACCCGTATCGCCCGCGAGATGCACGACATCATCGGCCACAACCTCTCGGTCATCACCGGCCTCGCGGACGGCGGCCGCTACGCGGCGGCCAAGAACCCCGAGCGTGCTGCCCAGGCCCTCGACGCCATCGGCACGACGAGCCGCGAGGCCCTCGCCGAACTCCGCCGCCTGCTCGGCGTCCTGCGCGACGACGAGCAGGAGGCGGCCCGCGACCCCCAGCCGACCCTCGCCGCCCTCGACACCCTGATCACGGGCGTACGCAAGGCAGGCCTGCCGGTCCGGTACGAGGTCCACGACGACGAGCCGACCGCCCGACTCCTCACACCAGGCGCCCAGCTGACGGTCTACCGGGTCGTCCAGGAGGCCCTGACCAATACTCTGAAACACGCGGGCGGTGGCGCGAGGGCGACCGTTCTGCTGACGTACACCGCACGGGAGGCAAGGGTGGAGATCACGAACACGGGCACGCACCCGACCACTCCGGCAGCCGCGGTCTCCTCACCGGGCCAGGGGCTCACGGGCATGCGGGAACGCGCGGCCCTCTACGACGGCACACTCGACAGCGGCCCGCTGCCGACCGGCGGCTGGCAGGTCAGACTCCGGCTCCCCCGGGAGGAATCCCCCTCGTGACGACCGTTCTCATCGCCGACGACCAGCCGATGCAGCGCTTCGGCTTCCGCATGCTGCTGGAGAGCCAGGACGACATGACGGTCGTCGGGGAGGCCTCGAACGGCACCGAGGCGATCCGTCTGGTCGACCGGCACCACCCCGACGTCGTCCTCATGGACGTCCGGATGCCCGGCCTCGACGGCATCGAGGCCACCCGCCGCATCATCGCGACCGGCGCCCGCAGCCGAATCCTGATCGTCACGACCTTCGACCTCGACGAGTACGCCTACGACGGCCTGCGCGCCGGCGCCAGCGGCTTCCTGGTGAAGGACGCCGAGCCGGAAGAGCTGCTGGCCGGCATCCGCGCGGTGGCGAGCGGGGACGCGGTCGTCGCCCCGAGCCTCACCCGGCGCCTCCTGGACGCGTACATCCACCACCTGCCGCAGTCCCCCACGGCGGATCCCCGCCCGGAGGACCCCCGTCTCGTCTCCCTGACGGAGCGGGAACGCGAGATCCTCACGGTCATCGGCCAGGGCTGGACGAACACGGAGATCGCCGAACGTCTCCATCTCGCGGAATCGACGGTGAAGACCCATGTGGGCCGCATCCTGTCGAAGACGGGCGCCCGGGACCGGGTCCAAGCGGTGATCCTGGCCTACGACACCGAGCTGGTCACGCCGGCCTGACCCGATGGGGTTCCGGCCCGTAAACGCAGAAAAGCCCCGCACCATAAGGTGCGGGGCTTTCCCACAATGATTGTTCGGCGGCGTCCTACTCTCCCACAGGGTCCCCCCTGCAGTACCATCGGCGCTGAAAGGCTTAGCTTCCGGGTTCGGAATGTAACCGGGCGTTTCCCTAACGCTATGACCACCGAAACTCTATGAAGTTAACCAACCGGATATCGGCACAGTTCGTTACTTCAGAACTAACACAGTGGACGCGAGCAACTGAGGACAAGCCCTCGGCCTATTAGTACCGGTCAGCTCCACCCATTACTGGGCTTCCACATCCGGCCTATCAACCCAGTCGTCTACTGGGAGCCTTACCCTCTCAAGGAGGTGGGAATACTCATCTCGAAGCAGGCTTCCCGCTTAGATGCTTTCAGCGGTTATCCCTCCCGAACGTAGCCAACCAGCCATGCCCTTGGCAGGACAACTGGCACACCAGAGGTTCGTCCGTCCCGGTCCTCTCGTACTAGGGACAGCCCTTCTCAATATTCCTACGCGCGCAGCGGATAGGGACCGAACTGTCTCACGACGTTCTAAACCCAGCTCGCGTACCGCTTTAATGGGCGAACAGCCCAACCCTTGGGACCGACTCCAGCCCCAGGATGCGACGAGCCGACATCGAGGTGCCAAACCATCCCGTCGATATGGACTCTTGGGGAAGATCAGCCTGTTATCCCCGGGGTACCTTTTATCCGTTGAGCGACGGCGCTTCCACAAGCCACCGCCGGATCACTAGTCCCGACTTTCGTCCCTGCTCGACCCGTCGGTCTCACAGTCAAGCTCCCTTGTGCACTTACACTCAACACCTGATTGCCAACCAGGCTGAGGGAACCTTTGGGCGCCTCCGTTACCCTTTGGGAGGCAACCGCCCCAGTTAAACTACCCATCAGACACTGTCCCTGATCCGGATCACGGACCGAGGTTAGACATCCAGCACGACCAGAGTGGTATTTCAACGGCGACTCCACAACCACTGGCGTGGCTGCTTCAAAGTCTCCCACCTATCCTACACAAGCCGAACCGAACACCAATATCAAACTGTAGTAAAGGTCCCGGGGTCTTTCCGTCCTGCTGCGCGAAACGAGCATCTTTACTCGTAGTGCAATTTCACCGGGCCTATGGTTGAGACAGTCGAGAAGTCGTTACGCCATTCGTGCAGGTCGGAACTTACCCGACAAGGAATTTCGCTACCTTAGGATGGTTATAGTTACCACCGCCGTTTACTGGCGCTTAAGTTCTCAGCTTCGCCACACCGAAATGTGACTAACCGGTCCCCTTAACGTTCCAGCACCGGGCAGGCGTCAGTCCGTATACATCGCCTTACGGCTTCGCACGGACCTGTGTTTTTAGTAAACAGTCGCTTCTCGCTGGTCTCTGCGGCCACCCCCAGCTCAGAGTGCAAGACTCATCACCAGACGTGGCCCCCCTTCTCCCGAAGTTACGGGGGCATTTTGCCGAGTTCCTTAACCATAGTTCACCCGAACGCCTCGGTATTCTCTACCTGACCACCTGAGTCGGTTTAGGGTACGGGCCGCCATGAAACTCGCTAGAGGCTTTTCTCGACAGCATAGGATCATCCACTTCACCACAATCGGCTCGGCATCAGGTCTCAGGCTATGTGCTGTCCGGATTTACCTGGACAACGCCCTACACCCTTACCCCGGGACTACCACCGCCCGGGCTGGACTACCTTCCTGCGTCACCCCATCGCTTACCTACTACCACCTTGGATCAGCGGCTCCACCACTTTCCTTTCCCCGAAGGGTCCGGAACGGCTTCACGGCCTTAGCATTAATGGATTCGATACTGGGCGTTTCAAAGCGGGTACCGGAATATCAACCGGTTGTCCATCGACTACGCCTGTCGGCCTCGCCTTAGGTCCCGACTTACCCTGGGCAGATCAGCTTGACCCAGGAACCCTTAGTCAATCGGCGCACACGTTTCTCACGTGTGTATCGCTACTCATGCCTGCATTCTCACTCGTGAACCGTCCACAACTCGCTTCCGCGGCTGCTTCACCCGGCACACGACGCTCCCCTACCCATCACAGCGCCCGTTGGGGCTCATGCTGCAATGACACGACTTCGGCGGTACGCTTGAGCCCCGCTACATTGTCGGCGCGGAATCACTTGACCAGTGAGCTATTACGCACTCTTTCAAGGGTGGCTGCTTCTAAGCCAACCTCCTGGTTGTCTCTGCGACTCCACATCCTTTCCCACTTAGCGTACGCTTAGGGGCCTTAGTCGATGCTCTGGGCTGTTTCCCTCTCGACCATGGAGCTTATCCCCCACAGTCTCACTGCCGTGCTCTCACTTACCGGCATTCGGAGTTTGGCTAAGGTCAGTAACCCGGTAGGGCCCATCGCCTATCCAGTGCTCTACCTCCGGCAAGAAACACACGACGCTGCACCTAAATGCATTTCGGGGAGAACCAGCTATCACGGAGTTTGATTGGCCTTTCACCCCTAACCACAGGTCATCCCCCAGGTTTTCAACCCTGGTGGGTTCGGTCCTCCACGAAGTCTTACCTCCGCTTCAACCTGCCCATGGCTAGATCACTCCGCTTCGGGTCTTGAGCGCGCTACTGAATCGCCCTGTTCGGACTCGCTTTCGCTACGGCTTCCCCACACGGGTTAACCTCGCAACGCACCGCAAACTCGCAGGCTCATTCTTCAAAAGGCACGCAGTCACGACCCATTGAGTAAACTCAATGAGCGACGCTCCCACGGCTTGTAGGCACACGGTTTCAGGTACTATTTCACTCCGCTCCCGCGGTACTTTTCACCATTCCCTCACGGTACTATCCGCTATCGGTCACCAGGGAATATTTAGGCTTAGCGGGTGGTCCCGCCAGATTCACACGGGATTTCTCGGGCCCCGTGCTACTTGGGTGTCTCTCAAACGAGCCGTTAATGTTTCAGCTACGGGGGTCTTACCCTCTACGCCGGACCTTTCGCATGTCCTTCGCCTACATCAACGGTTTCTGACTCGTCTCACAGCCGGCAGACTGTGAAAGAGAGATCCCACAACCCCGCATGCGCAACCCCTGCCGGGTATCACACGCATACGGTTTGGCCTCATCCGGTTTCGCTCGCCACTACTCCCGGAATCACGGTTGTTTTCTCTTCCTGAGGGTACTGAGATGTTTCACTTCCCCTCGTTCCCTCCACATGCCCTATGTGTTCAGGCATGGGTGACAGCCCATGACGACTGCCGGGTTTCCCCATTCGGAAACCCCCGGATCAAAGCCTGGTTGACGGCTCCCCGGGGACTATCGTGGCCTCCCACGTCCTTCATCGGTTCCTGGTGCCAAGGCATCCACCGTGCGCCCTTAAAAACTTGGCCACAGATGCTCGCGTCCACTGTGTAGTTCTCAAGCAACGACCAGCCACCCATCACCCTGATCCATAAGAACCAAGTTCACTGGGGCCGGCATCGCGAAGATACAAACCTTACGGCCGTACCCTCAGATACCCAACAACGTGCCAAGCACGACCCGTCGCATCATCATCACGTTCCACGCCGAAGCAGTACTTGTGAGGTGATCCTCGAGATCGTGCCAACTAATCAACGTTCCACCCATGAGCTGACCGTGCAGAACGTTTGTCTGCAATCGGTACTGTGCTCCTTAGAAAGGAGGTGATCCAGCCGCACCTTCCGGTACGGCTACCTTGTTACGACTTCGTCCCAATCGCCAGTCCCACCTTCGACAGCTCCCTCCCACAAGGGGTTGGGCCACCGGCTTCGGGTGTTACCGACTTTCGTGACGTGACGGGCGGTGTGTACAAGGCCCGGGAACGTATTCACCGCAGCAATGCTGATCTGCGATTACTAGCAACTCCGACTTCATGGGGTCGAGTTGCAGACCCCAATCCGAACTGAGACCGGCTTTTTGAGATTCGCTCCGCCTCGCGGCATCGCAGCTCTTTGTACCGGCCATTGTAGCACGTGTGCAGCCCAAGACATAAGGGGCATGATGACTTGACGTCGTCCCCACCTTCCTCCGAGTTGACCCCGGCGGTCTCCTGTGAGTCCCCATCACCCCGAAGGGCATGCTGGCAACACAGGACAAGGGTTGCGCTCGTTGCGGGACTTAACCCAACATCTCACGACACGAGCTGACGACAGCCATGCACCACCTGTATACCGACCACAAGGGGGGCACTATCTCTAATGCTTTCCGGTATATGTCAAGCCTTGGTAAGGTTCTTCGCGTTGCGTCGAATTAAGCCACATGCTCCGCTGCTTGTGCGGGCCCCCGTCAATTCCTTTGAGTTTTAGCCTTGCGGCCGTACTCCCCAGGCGGGGAACTTAATGCGTTAGCTGCGGCACCGACGACGTGGAATGTCGCCAACACCTAGTTCCCAACGTTTACGGCGTGGACTACCAGGGTATCTAATCCTGTTCGCTCCCCACGCTTTCGCTCCTCAGCGTCAGTAATGGCCCAGAGATCCGCCTTCGCCACCGGTGTTCCTCCTGATATCTGCGCATTTCACCGCTACACCAGGAATTCCGATCTCCCCTACCACACTCTAGCCTGCCCGTATCGGATGCAGACCCGGGGTTAAGCCCCGGGCTTTCACACCCGACGTGACAAGCCGCCTACGAGCTCTTTACGCCCAATAATTCCGGACAACGCTTGCGCCCTACGTATTACCGCGGCTGCTGGCACGTAGTTAGCCGGCGCTTCTTCTGCAGGTACCGTCACTTTCGCTTCTTCCCTGCTGAAAGAGGTTTACAACCCGAAGGCCGTCATCCCTCACGCGGCGTCGCTGCATCAGGCTTTCGCCCATTGTGCAATATTCCCCACTGCTGCCTCCCGTAGGAGTCTGGGCCGTGTCTCAGTCCCAGTGTGGCCGGTCGCCCTCTCAGGCCGGCTACCCGTCGTCGCCTTGGTAGGCCATTACCCCACCAACAAGCTGATAGGCCGCGGGCTCATCCTTCACCGCCGGAGCTTTTAACCAGCTCCCATGCAGGAGCCGGTGTTATCCGGTATTAGACCCCGTTTCCAGGGCTTGTCCCAGAGTGAAGGGCAGATTGCCCACGTGTTACTCACCCGTTCGCCACTAATCCACCCCGAAGGGCTTCATCGTTCGACTTGCATGTGTTAAGCACGCCGCCAGCGTTCGTCCTGAGCCAGGATCAAACTCTCCGTGAATGTTTACCCGTAATCGGGTCACACTCGCGTTGAGCGGGACAGTCAGGCCGGAATAAGGCCGACTGTCCACAGCGTCCTCGCTGTGTATGTTGCCTGCTGACCACGAGGGCCGGCAGGACTTTCAAAGGAACCCTGCCATCCGAAGATGGACGGGGTATCAACTAATCTGGCGTTGATTTTTGGCACGCTGTTGAGTTCTCAAGGAACGGACGCTTCCTTTGTACTCACCCTCGCGGGCTTTCCTCCGGGCTTCCCTTCGGTCTTGCGTTTCCGACTCTATCAGATCTTTCCGATCCGATTTCCTCGGTGCTTTCCGGTCCCTTTTGCTTTCGCTCCGGGCCCTTCCGGCGGTTCCGACTCTATCAGATCCTTTCGGCGTCTGATTCCCAGTCAGCGGGGTTTGTCTTTCCGGCTGTTGGGCCGTTCCGACGTCTCAAACTCTAGCGGATTTCCCCGGCGACTCATAATCGAGCCATTCGAAATGAATTTCGGCATGCCGAAATTCGTCCCGGTGGGGAGATCGTGCGGAGTAGAGGTGCCGCTATCAGCGGCGGAGTGGTTGTCGAAGAACCGTTCCGGCTCTGTGACAACTCGGAGAACACTACGCATCCGGCAGGGGTGTGTCAACCCCCTGCCGGTGAGGGCCCGAGGGCTCAGTCCAGGTCGGTCAGCCGGCCGCCGGCGTCCGGCTGCGTCAGCTCCACGCGGCGGAGGAGACGGATGAGGACTTCGCCGAGGACTGCCTTCTCCTCGCCCGTGAGGTCCTGGAGCAGGTCCTCCTCGAAGTCCGTGGCCATGCGCATGGCCTCCAGCCACTTCGAGCGGCCCTCGTCGGTCAGCTCGACGATCACGCGGACGCGGTTGTTCTCGTCGCGGTCGCGGGTGACCAGGCCTTCGCCCGCCATCCGGTCGATGCGGTGGGTCATCGCGGCCGGGGTGAGGCCCAGCCGCTTGGCCAGCTCGCCGGGGCCGAGCCGATAGGGCTCGCCGGCCAGGACCAGGGTCTTGAGGACTTCCCACTCCGCGTTGCTGATGCCGAGGTCGACGAGCTGGCGTCCGTACGCCACGTTCATCCGCCGGTTCAGCCGCCCGAGGGCGGAGACGACCTTCTCGACCTGGGGGTCGAGGTCGCGGAACTCGCGCTGATAGGCGGCGATCTGCTCGTCGAGGCTCGGCTCCTGGAGGGCCTGCGGGCCGGACCGCTCGGGGTTGTCGGACATGCAGGCGAGTATCCCACGGGCCCCGTTGGCATTGAAGTCCTTCGGTGTGTACTGTTAAGGGTCGAACTTTAGTGTTGAAGTCTTCAAGGTTCAGGGGTACACCTCTGAACCTGCGACCGAAGTGGGTGAGTGTGACCAAGGCGAGGGGCGCAGCGATGCGCCGTATTCAGGCAGGCAGCGCGCTGAGCGCGTTCGGACTCGGCTTCACCGTGCCGTACCTCTATGTGTACGTGGCGCAGGTGCGGGATCTGGGCGCCGCGACGGCGGGCATCGTCCTGGCCGTCTTCGCCATGGCCGCCCTGGTGGTGCTGCCCTTCAGCGGGCGGACCATCGACCGGCGCGGGCCCGTTCCGGTGCTGCTGGTGGCCTCGGTGGTCGCCGCCGTCGGCGCGGTGGCGATGGGCTTCGCGTCCAGCGTGCCCGCGGCCGTGGGTGCGGCGGCGCTGCTCGGTGCCGGTACGGCCGTGCTCCAGCCGGCCCTCGCCACGATGATCGTCTGGTGCTCGACGCCCGTCGGCCGCACCCGGGCGTTCGCCATGCAGTTCTTCCTGCAGAACCTGGGGCTCGGTGTCGGTGGTCTGATCGGCGGTCTGCTGGTCGACACGAGCCGGCCGGGCAGCTTCATCCTGCTGTTCTCGATCGAGGCGGCGATGTTCCTGGTCCTGGCGGCGATCGTCGGGACCGTGCGGATGCCGGGGTCCCCCGCGCTCCAGGGCGCCCGTCCCGCCGAGGGCGGCAAGGGCGGCGGCGTCCGCGCGCTGCTCCAGCACAAGGCGATGGTGCAGCTCTGCGTCCTCGGCTTCGTCCTCTTCTTCGCCTGTTACGGACAGTTCGAGTCGGGTCTCGCCGCTTACGGCACCGAGGCCGCCGGCATCCAGCCGTCGACGCTCGGGATCGCGCTCGCCGCCAACACCGCGGTGATCGTCGCCGCCCAGTTCCTGGTGCTGAAGTTCGTCGAGCGCAGGAAGCGGAGCCGGGTGATCGCGGCCGTGGGTCTGATCTGGACCGTGGCCTGGCTGATCGCCGGGTACGCGGGTCTCGGGCACGGCAGCCAGGCCATGGCGACGGCGGCCTTCGTCTCCACGTACGCCCTCTTCGGGCTCGGTGAGGCGATGCTGTCGCCGACCGTCGCGCCGCTGGTGGCCGATCTGGCGCCGGAGTCGATGGTCGGGCAGTACAACTCGGCGTTCGCGCTGGTCAAGCAGCTGGCGCTGGCCGTCGGTCCGGCGGTGGGCGGGCCCATGGGGGCCGCGCTGCACGGTCCGTACATCGTGACCTTCGTGCTCTTCTCGCTCGGCATCACGTTCCTCGCCGTGCGGCTGGGCAAGCAGCTGACCCCGGAGCAGAACCAGCCCTCGCTGGCCCTCAAGCCGTCGAAGGTGGTCGCCCGGCACGAGCCGGTCCGCGAGAGCGAGACCGCCTCCGCCTAGGGCCTGATCCCGAGGACCGGCCCTAGGCCTGGGCCGGCTGGGCCGGCAGGGCGAACTCGCACCAGACCGCTTTGCCGCCGCCCGGTGTGCGGCGGCTCCCCCAGGACGAGGCGATCGTCGCGATGATCGAGATCCCGCGACCCGCCTCGTCCTCCGTTTCCGCCCTGCGGCGGCGCGGCAGGTGGTCGTCGCCGTCCGTCACCTCGATGATCAGGCGGCGGTCGGTGCGGCGCAGCCGCAGCCGCATCGGCGGGGTGCCGTGCTGGAGTGAGTTCGCCACCAGCTCGCTGGTGGCGAGGACGCCCAGGTCACGCAGTTCCACGGGGAAGCGCCAGGACGACAGGACCCCGGAGGCGAAGGCACGCGCGCGTGGCGCGGCCTCGACCCCGCCGAGGAGTTCCAGGGCGGCGTTGTGGAAGAGCTCCGCGTCCGCTCCCTCTCGGGAGGGGTGCTGGACCACCAGGACGGCCACGTCGTCGTCGTGCTCGGCGGTGACCCCCAGCGAGCGCAGCAGCCGGTCGCAGACCACCTGCGGGGTGCCGCTGGCGCCCGAGAGGGCGCGGGCGAGCGCGGCGACGCCCTCGTCGATGTCCTCGTGGCGCCGCTCCACCAGGCCGTCGGTGTAGAGGACGGCGGTCGAGCCGGGCGGCAGGGCGATCGAGCCCGAGGCGTGCAGCCAGCCGCCGGTACCGAGCGGCGGGCCGGTCGGGTCCTCGGCGCGGCGGACGCTGCCGTCCTCGTCCCTGACGAGGAACGGGAGGTGGCCGGCGGAGGCGTAGACCAGCTTTCCCTCGCTGGGGTCGTGGATCGCGTACACACAGGTGGCGATCTGGCTGGCGTCGATCTCGGCGGCCAGGCCGTCGAGGAGCTGGAGCACCTCGTGCGGGGGCAGGTCCAGGCGCGCGTAGGCCCGGACGGCGGTGCGGAGCTGGCCCATGACGGCGGCGGCGCGCACCCCTCGGCCCATCACGTCCCCGATGACGAGCGCGGTGCGTCCCGCGCCGAGGGTGATCACGTCGTACCAGTCGCCGCCGACGGCCGCGTCGGTGCCGCCGGGCTGGTAGGTGGCGGCGATCCGCAGGTCGTCGGGCTGTTCGAGTTCCTGCGGGAGCAGGGAGCGCTGGAGGGTGACCGCGGTCTCGCGGTGGCGGCGCTCGCTGGTCCGCAGCCGCTCGGCGGCCTCGGCGTGGTCGGTGACGTCGGCGGCGTGGACGAGGACCCCTCCGCCGTCGAGGTGGGGGCTCTCCACGGGCAGGCACGTGACCGTGTACGAGCCGCCTTCCTGGGTGCGGCGGGACTTCACCGTGCGGGGCTTGCCGCTGCGCAGCACCTGGTCCATGAGGGGCAGCAGGCCGAGCTCCTCCGCCTCCGGGCAGGTGTCGGCGACGACGGCGCCCGCGGGGCGCGGGCCGAAGGCCGCGGCGTAGGCGTCGTTCACGTACGCGATGCGGTGCTCCGGGCCGTACACCAGGGCGACCAGGCCGGGGAGGCGGCCGAGCAGCTCCCGTACGGAGAAGTCCTCCAGGGCGGGGACGCCGACGGCCCCGTCGGGGTCGGCGGCCTCGCCCAACTCGGCGGTCCCGCCGGTCCCGGCCGCGTCGGCGGCGTCGCTGATGAGTCGCCCCAGCTGCCGCGCGTACTCACCGCGGGCGGCGGGCACTGAGCCTTCGGTCGCCCGCGCCGCGCGGCGCTGTGTGCCGGGGAGCCGGGCGCTCCAACGGGTGAAGTTCACGGATCTCTATGCCTCGTGGTGTCGGTGCCGTGCAGAGTCACGCTGTGCAGGTATGAGCCCACCTATGGTCACACGTCCAGTGGGGACGAGTGCACTGACAGTGATGTCAGGACGACGGCTTGTCGCCGGGGCCCGGTGGTGGTGCAGCGGCGAGTTCGAATTCGGCGCGGGGGTGTTCCAGCGAGCCGAGGGAGACGATCTCCCGTTTGAACAGGCCGGACAGGGTCCATTCGGCGAGCACCCGGGCCTTGCGGTTGAAGGTGGGCACCCGGCTGAGGTGATAGGCGCGGTGTATGAGCCAGGCCGGATATCCCTTGAGTTTCCGTCCGTAGACGTGGGCGACGCCCTTGTGCAGGCCGAGGGAGGCGACGGAGCCGGCGTACGCGTGCGCGTACTCCTTGGCCGGGCGGCCTCTCAGCGAGGCGGCGACGTTCTCGGCGAGGGCCTTGGCCTGGCGGACGGCGTGCTGGGCGTTGGGGGCGCACTCCCTGCCGGCCACGTCCGAGGTGAGGTCGGGGACGGCGGCGGCGTCGCCGGCCGCCCAGGCGTGCTCGACGCCCTCGACGGAGAGCCGGGCGGTGCAGCGGAGCCGGCCGCGCTCGTTCAGCGGGAGGTCGGTCGCGGCGAGGACGGGGGCGGGCCTGACCCCGGCGGTCCACACGACGGTTCGGGTGGGCAGGCGGGTGCCGTCGCTGAGGACGGCGACCCGGTCCTCGCAGGATTCGAGGCGGGTCTCCAGGCGTACGTCGATGTTGCGGCCCCGCAGCTCGCGCACGGCGTACCGGCCCATCTCCTCGCCCACCTCGGGCAGGATGCGGTCCGAGGCCTCGACGAGGATCCATCGCAGGTCCTCGGGCTTGACGTTGTGGTGGTACCGCGCCGTGTACCGGGCCATGTCCTCCAACTCGGCGAGCGCCTCCACGCCCGCGTACCCCCCGCCGACGAAGACGAAGGTGAGGGCGGCGTCGCGGAGCGCGGGGTCCCGGGTCGAGGAGGCGATGTCCATCTGTTCGATGACGTGGTTGCGCAGCCCGATGGCCTCCTCGACGGTCTTGAACCCGATGCCGTGGTCGAGGAGGCCGGGGACCGGGAGGGTGCGGGAGACCGAGCCGGGCGCGAGGACCAGCTCGTCGTACGTGAGGTCGATGGTGCCGGTGCCCTCCTCGGCGCTCGCGAGGGTGGTGAGGGTCGCGGTGCGCTTGGCGTGGTCGACGGACAGGACCTCGCCGATGACGATCCGGCAGCGGTCCAGGACCCGGCGGAGCGGCACCACGACATGGCGCGGGGAGATCGAGCCGGCCGCGGCCTCGGGCAGGAACGGCTGGTACGTCATGTACGGCTCGGGGGTGACCACCACGATCTCGACGGCGGCGGCTCTGAGCTCGGCCCTGAGCTGCCGCTGGAGGCGCAGCGCGGTGTACATGCCGACGTAGCCACCGCCGACCACGAGAATGCGCGCAGGTTCGGTCACTGTCCCATGACGCACCTCCGTCCGTTGTTTGTCCACAGGCTCGGCAAATTGTGTGACCGGAGAGGTACGGAGGCGTGGGGTGGCGCGCGAACCGGGTGCGGAGACAACCCCGCAGGTCACAGCGGGTGCGGGGGTCCGGGTGGGGGGTCGGAATCGGGAGTGATCCGGTCCTTGCTCCGATCGGGGGGCGCACCGTACGGAACTTCCCCTTCTGAATTGACTCCGACTCAACTATGTTCGTACTTCGTCGGGGTGTCGGATGGGAGCGCGTGGACCGCTGCGCTCGTCGGCCGAAAAACCCCGTTTTCAGGGCGGGGAGTCTCCGGGGGGAGACATCATGAGCGGGGGAACGCTTATGCAGATTCAGGATTCACGCTGGCAGTCGGGCGCCGGGACGGCGACCGTCGACGACGGGCTCCACGCGGGCACCGGCGGCGCCGAGGCGCGCAACGGCGCGGTGCTCGGCAGTCGGTCGGCGCCGCTGCGGGTGGACGCCCAGCGCAATCTGGAGCACGTCCTGCGCGCCGCCCGCGAGGTGTTCGGCGAGCTGGGCTACGGGGCTCCGATGGAGGACGTGGCGCGCCGCGCCCGTGTCGGCGTCGGCACCGTCTACCGGCGCTTCCCCAGCAAGGACGTGCTGGTGCGACGGATAGCCGAGGAGGAGACCTCCCGGCTGACCGAGCAGGCGCGGGCCGCGCTGGGCCAGGAGGACGAGCCGTGGTCGGCGCTCTCCCGGTTCCTGCGGACCTCGGTGGCCTCGGGCGCGGGGCGTCTCCTGCCGCCGCAGGTACTGCGGGTGCGCGTGGACGACGCCGTGGTGCTGCCCTTCGGTGAGGACCAGGACGACGCCGCGCGGGTTCCGTCCCAGCGGGGTCTCGCCGAGCAGGCCGACGCGCGCGTGGTCGCGCCGCGGGCCGTACCGGCCGAGGAGCGGGACGACGCGGGCGCCTCGGAACTCCTGGAGGTCGTGGGCCGGCTCGTCGACCGGGCGCGTGAGGCGGGTGAGCTGCGGGCCGATGTGACCGTGGCGGACGTCCTCCTCGTCATCGCCACCGCCGCGCCGGCGCTGCCGGACGCGGTGCAGCAGGCGGCGGCCTCGACGCGACTCCTCGATATCCTTCTCGAGGGGCTGCGCTCCCGGTAGGCACCTGTGGCCCGGGCTTCGGCTCGGGGCCGCGGCTTCGGCCCGTGACCCCGGCTTCGCCCGGGGCCGCGCTCCCCTGGTCCGGGCGAACCAACGAGCATGACACGAACGTGTGAGCGGTTACGCCCGGATACACGAAGTCGCCCCGGACGAGTGGTAAGTGCACGCGGCGCTTCGGCGTGCCCGCGCTCTGTGGCAGGCTTGGCCAGTGTTCGGGTCTGGGCGTGCGTACGGGGGCTTCCGCGATGAGCGGTGACGGGCGGGACGATCCGCTGGGCAGCGGCGGCGGCGCGGAGACCGGAGGCCTGCCTTCCCGGCAGGTGCCGAGCCAGGGCGGTCCGGGCGGTTCGCCCGGGCAGGTCGAGGCGCCCGATCCCAGCGTGCCCCCGCAGCGTGAGGGCAAGGCCGGCGGGTTGGCCGCCGGACGTGGAGCGGGCCTCGGGGCCGACACCGCGTACGGGAGCGAGAACGCTCCCGGGGGCGATGCCTTCCCCGTGGATGCCGAGGGCGACGAGCCCGACACGGTGCTTCCGCCGCCCGTCGAGCTGCCGCCCTCCGACTCCGAGCTCGTCCAGCTCATGCGGGACGGCGACGACTCCGCGTACGAGGAACTGTTCCGGCGCCACTCCGACGCCGTACGCCGGTACGCCAAGACCTGCTGCCGGGACGCGCACACCGCCGACGACCTGACCGCCGAGGTCTTCGCCCGCACCCTCCAGGCCGTCCGGGGCGGAGCCGGGCCCGAACAGGCCGTCCGCGCCTATCTGATGACCACCGTCCGGCGGGTCGCCGCGAACTGGGCCAGGACCCAGAAGCGGGAACACCTCGTCGAGGACTTCGCCGTGTTCGCCGCGGACGCCGCCCGCTCCTCCGAGGTCTCCGACCAGACCGCGTCCTTCGGGGCCGGCCTCGACCTCGGCGCCGACGTCCTGGCCATGCACGAGGCCGAGCAGTCGCTCGCCATGCAGGCCTTCCGCTCCCTGCCCGAGCGCTGGCAGGCCGTGCTGTGGCACACCACCGTCGAGGAGGAGTCGCCCAGCGAGGTCGCCCCGCTCTTCGGCCTCACCGCCAACGCCACGGCCGTACTCGCCAGCCGGGCCCGCGAAGGCCTCAAGCAGGCCTACCTCCAGGCCCATGTCAGCCAGTCCCTGACCGCCGGCGGCGACTGCGCCCGGTACGCGGACCGGCTCGGCGCCTACTCCCGCGGCGGCCTGCGGATGCGGGCCGAGCGCGGCCTGCGCAAGCACCTGGACGAGTGCGCCAAGTGCCGGCTCGCCGCGGGTGAACTGGCCCACGTCAACGCCGGCATCCCCGCGCTGCTGCCGGTCGCCGTCATCGGCTGGTTCGCCGCCGGGTACTCCCTCAAGGCGGCCGGTGTCGTCGCGGGTGGGACCGTCGCCGCGGCCGGTGCGGGCGCGGCGGCAGCCGCCACCGGCTCCTCCGGGGGCGCCGCGTCGGGCGGCGCCGCCGCCGAGGGGCTCGGGGTGCCCGCGAAGGCCGGCATCGCGGCGGCCATCGCGGTCGCCGCCGCCGCCGGGCTCGTCTGGGCCATGGCCGGCGACCCGCAGCCCGTCGCCGCGCCCCGGCCCACCCAGCCGGTCGTCACCCCCGTCGCACCGGCGGAGCCCCCGCCGCCGCCGAAGGCCTCGCCGAAGCCCGTACCGCCGCCCCCGCCCGCACCGTCGGAGCCGCCCGCGCCCACGCCGACGCCGAGCCCGGAGAAGCCGTCCCCGAAGCCGAAGCCGACGCCGCCCCCGCCGAAGCCGACACCGCCGCCGCCCAGCCCCACGCCGCCGCCTCCGCCCAAGCCGACGCCGACCCCGACGCCGACCCCGACTCCCGAGAAGCCCTCGCCGAAGCCGACACCGCCGCCGCCCGCGCCTCCGAGCGTCTACCAGGTCAACGAGCTGGAGTACGGCATCTTCGGCGACGGCACCAAGCCGGAGGTCGACCTCTCCGACAGCAGCTGGATGTGGCAGCGCGGCGGACTCTCCATCGGCGACACCCCGTACGCGCACGGGGTCAGCGTCCACGCGCCGTCGTCCCTGCTCATCAACCTCAACCGGCAGTGCACGAACTACGACGCGATCGTCGGCATCGACGACCTGAGCGCCCTGCTCGGCGTCGGCGGCGTCCGCTTCTCCGTGTACGGGGACGACGAGCGGCTCTGGCGCTCCGACGTGGTCCGGCCCGGCGACCCGCCGCTCCCGGTGCACGTCGACATCTCCGGCCGCAGCACGATCCGGCTCGTGGTCGAGGAACACACGCCGTTCGGGCGGGCCGCGGTCGCCGACTGGGCGGAGTCCCGGATCAGCTGCTCCTGAGGGCGGGCCCGCCGGGGGCCGGGTCCGGGTCCGTCGTGGTGACGGCGTCGGGGTCCGGCCCGGCGGCCCCGGGCTCCGGGCTCGCCGTCGGTGTCGGTGTCGACGTCGCCGTGGGTACGGTCGCCTCCGCCACGGTCAGTACATCGTCGATCCCGAGGCCCCTCCCCGCCGCCTGCTCGGCGGCCACGCCCGGTGCGCCGAGTTCCGCGAGCGCCCGGGACGCCACCTCCTCGGCGTCCCGGATACCCGGCACCGAGCGCGGCACCCGGCCCGGCCAGCCTTCGACGGCCGCCATGATCCGTACCGCCAGGGCCGGTTTCCCCGCCTCCGACAGGACGACCGCGAGGCCCTCCGCCAGGCTCGTGGTGACGAAGTCCGCGCACTGCGCGTCCCGCGCGGTGCGCAGCGCGGACACGGCCGTCACGACGGCGTCGGCGCTCCGGCCCTCCTGCGACTCCACGCGCGCGATGAGCCCGACCATCACCGCCGCGAAGTGCGGCGGGGGCGCGCCGGTGGCGACCGTGGTGCCCGCCTTCTCCAACTGGGCGCGGGCCTCCGCCGTCTCACCCCGGTACAGGGCGAGGCAGGCCCGCAGGAAGCAGACGTACACGCTGCTGTCGCGCACGTGGTAGCGCTCCGCCTCCCGTGAGGCCTCGTCGATCCCCTTCTCGGCGGCCTCCATGTCGCCCGCGCGGAAGGAGAGTTCGGCCAGGCGGGCGACGAGGAACGGGGACTCCGCGTGCGCGCCGACCTCGCGGGCCAGGGCGAGGGCCTCCTCGTACGCCGCTCCGGCCTCCTCCCGTCGGCCGCGCATCATATGGGCCTCGGCCGCCGCGCTCGCGATCTGCGCGCCCATCCAGCGGTCGCCCACGCGCCGGGCGAGGAGGCGGAGTTCGGCCAGGTCCTCGTCGATGCCGGGCAGGCCGCCGGGCATGTCGACGACCATGTGCGTACGGAACATCAGGCTGACGCCGATCTCCCAGTCGCCTCCGTACCGACGGCAGTTCGCGACGGCGACGTCGAGGAGTGTCCGGACCACGGCCGGCTCCTCGGTGAGGTACGAGGTGAACGGCCACAGCAGGCCGGGGAAGCGGGCTGCCTCGGGGCCCGGGTCCGTGCCGAACGCCTCCCGTACGCGCCGGACGAGCGCGATCGTCTCCGGCTGCTGGAAGTCGCTCATCGTGTGGCTCTCGACGGAGAGGAAGAACTGCAGCATGCGCAGACGCATGCGCGGCCAGTAGCGGGGGTCCCCGGAGTCCTCCGGGTCCTCGCCGAGCGCCACCGCGCGCTCGACCCAGGCCAGGCCCTCGGGGCGGTAGTTGCGCAGCCACCAGAACCAGCCCATGGCGAAGACCAGCCGGTGGGCGCCGGGCTCGTCGGGGTCTGTGACGAGGGTGCGGTGCAGGGCGGCGCGGATGTTGTCGAGGTCGCGCTCGATCCGCTCGATCCACGGCAGCTGGTCCGCGGAACGGAGCCGCGGCTCCGCGGCCTCCGCGAGGGCCGTGAAGTGGGCGGTGTGGACGGCCTCGGCGGCGGCCGGCGTCGCCGGGGTCTCGGCGGCGCGCTCGACCGCGTACTCGTGGATCGTCTCCAGGAGCCGGTAGCGCATCTCCCCGCCCTCGGTGGGGGTGGCGACCACGAGGGACTTGTCGACCAGGGCGCCGAGGGATTCGGCGGCGCGCGGGGAGAGCGCCTCGGCCGCGGCCAGGTCCCAGCCTCCGGCGAAGACCGAGACCTGGCGGAGCAGGGTGCGCTCGTCGGGGTCGAGCAGGTCCCAGGACCAGTCGACGACCGCGCGCAGGGTCTGCTGGCGGGGCAGCACCGTGCGGGAACCGGAGGTGAGGAGACGGAAGCGGTCGTCGAGGCGGTCGGCGATCTGGCGCGGCGTGAGCAGGCGCAGCCGGGCCGCGGCCAGTTCGATCGCGAGCGGCAGGCCGTCGAGGCGGCGGCAGATCTCGTCGACGGCCTCCCCGCCGTCCCGGGCGAGGTCGAAGGAGGGGCGTACGGCACGGGCGCGCTCGACGAACAGGCGGTGCGCGGGGTCGGGCGGCAGGGGTTCGACGGGGCGGACCGACTCGCCGGGGACGCCGAGGGGTTCGCGGCTGGTGGCGAGGACGCGGAGCTGCGGGCAGTGGGTGAGGAGAGTCTCGGCGAGGGCGGCGGCGGCGTCGATCACGTGCTCGCAGTTGTCGAGGACGAGGAGGAACGGGCGGCGGGCGAGGTGCTCGACGAGGTGGGCGGTGGGGTCGCCCTGGGGAGGCGCGCCGTCGCGGGTGATCAGGGTGACCTCGCGGAGGCGGAGCGCCGAGAGGACGGCGCCGGGGAGGGCGTCGGGGTCGTCGAGCGGGGCGAGCTCGGCGATCCAGGCGGCCGGGCCCTCGGCCCGCAGCGCGGCCTCCTCCGCGAGCCGCGTCTTGCCGGAGCCGCCGGGGCCGGTGAGCGTGACGAGCCGGGAGCCGGTCAGGTCCGTGCGGAGCGCGGCGAGCTCGGGCTCACGGCCGACGAAGGAGGTGAGACGGGGGCGGATGTTGCCGGGCTCGGGGGTGGGGGGCGCGGGCGGGGACGCGGCGGGGGCCGCCCCGGGCGCGTGGGTGGCCCGGGGCGCGTGGGGCGGCGCGGGCGGGCCCGCGGCCGTGCCCGTGAGGAGTTCGTGGTGGAGGGCGGTGAGTTCGGGGCCCGGGTCGGTGCCGAGCCCGTCCGCGAGGGTACGGCGGGCCGACTCGTACGCGGTGAGGGCGTCGGCGTGGCGGCCCTCGGCCCGCAGGGCCCGGATGAGGTGCGCGCGGAAGGCCTCGTCGTACGGGTACGTGGTGGTCAGCTCGGTCAGTTCCGGTACGAGTCCGTCGGTGGCGCCCCGGCGCAGATCGGCCTCGACGCGCTGCCGGAGCGCCGCGAGCCGCTGCGCCTCGGGCCGGACGCCCGCCGGGTCGGGCAGGTCGGCGAGGGCGGGTCCCCGGAAGAGGCCGAGGGCCTCGCGGAGGAGGGCGGCGGCGGTGTCGGGGTCGCCGGAGTCGAGGCGGGCGGCGCCGTCCCCGGCCTTGCGCTGGAAGACGTACAGGTCGATGTCGTCGGGACCGGCGGCGAGCCGGTAGCCGGGGCCGGGGGTGGAGGCGACGGCCTCCCTGCCGAGGATCCGGCGGAGGCGGCCGACCAGAGCCTGGAGGGCGGCGGGGGCGTCCTGCGGCGGGTCGTCCCCGTACACGTCGTCGGCCAGCTCACCGACGGAGACGGCCCGTCCGCCGCGCAGCGCCAGCGCGGCGAGCAGCGCACGCAGCCGGGCACCGCCGAGGGGAAGCGGGGAGCCGTCGGGACGAAGGGCCTCGGTGGTACCGAGGATGAGATACCGCACCGGCCCATTGTGTCGGGCGGCCGGGGCGTGCGCCTCGGGGTTTACCCCGGTGGATCCCTTGGATCCACCGTCGTCATGGCGGCGTTCCCTTGCCGCCTCGGGGCCTCAGGCCGGCAAGGAGCGCGACGCCGGGATCAGGGGGCCCTGGACCGCGCGGTGGGATCGGGGTTCTGTCGTGTTGGTCCAGCAGGAGCCGCGGCGGGACAGGAGGCGGCGGAGCCAGAGTTCGGTGGAGACGAGGTCGGCCAGGCCGTCGAGGGGGACGGGTGCGCCGTCGGCCGCCGTACGGAGGGCCTCGCGGACGACCCGGGCCTCGATCAGGCCCGCGTCGGCGAGGAGCGGCGCGTCGAAGAGGGAGATCAGGTGCGGGAGCGCCGCGCGCAGGCCCGCGCGCGTGGCGGCGGCCGGGACCGCCGGGTGGGGGGCGCCCCAGCCCGGGGGCAGGTCGTGGACGCCCGCGCCCGCGAGGACCGTGCGGAGCACGCCCGCGCGTGCGTCCGGCTGGACCCGGAGCGATTCGGGCAGGTCGCGGCAGGCCCGTACGACCTGGTTGTCGAGGAACGGCGCGTGCAGACGCTGGCCGCGGATCTCGGCGGCCTGTTCCAGGACCCGGTGGTCGGCCGCCGCTCGGGAGAGGGCGGCACGCGCGCGTGCCTCACCCGGGCGCTGGACGGAGGCCGGCAGGGTCGCCGCCCGGTTGAGGCGAACCGACACTTCGGCCAGCGCCTCCCCGGTCAGCCAGCGCGCCGCGGGACCCGGCCTCGACCAGGCGAGCGCGGACAGCGACGCCTCCAGCGGGCCGAAGCCGTCCGGTGCCGTCCGGTTCGCCTCCAGGACCCGCCGGGCCGCGGCCTCCAGGCCCGTCCGGTACGGGGTACGGGCCAGCTTCCGGGCCGCCCGGTACACGGTCAGCGGCACCAGGAGCGAGCCCGCCGACGGCCCCGCGGCCTTCGCGAGGGCCGCCACGGGCCGGACCAGGGAGCGGCGCCTGCGGTCCATCAGGAGGTCCGCGAGACGGGCCGGGTGCGCGTCGAGGACCTGCTTGGCGCCCATACCGGTGAAGTGGTCGGCGCTGCCGCCCGCGAGCCGCCGCCGGTGCCGCTCGGCGGTGACGAGCGCGGGCCCCGGCTCGTCGGTGAGCGGCCCGTCCAGGGCGGCGTACGGAAGCGCCTCCTCGCCCCCCGCGACGACCACATGGTGCAGCCGCGGGTCGGCCGCGAGTTCCCCTGCCCGCTTCAGTTCCTCCTCGCGGCCCGAACCCGCGCGCGTGGCCAGGTCGTTGAAGGTGACGGCGAGCAGCCGCTCCCCCGCGCCGGTGCCGTGCCCGGTGATCGTGCCCGGCACCCCCGGGAGCCCGGCCGCGAGCAGGGCGAGCGTGCCCGAGGCGCTGCCGCCGGACAGGTCGGCGCCGATGCCGGGCGCCGGGCCCGCGCCCCGGGCCGCGCGCCGGTCGGCGGGCCCCATGCCCGGGACCGGGCCGGGGTCGGCCGGCGGGGTCTCGGGGGCGTGCCGGGGTGCGGTGAGCCGGGCCCGTACGGCTTCCACCAGGGCGTCCCTGACGCCTTCGACGGCCTGTCGGGGGTCCGTCTGGGCCGCCGCGACCGCGAGCGAGGCGACCTGTTCGTACCCGGTGATCTCGCGCGAGCCCTCCCGCAGGATCAGGGCGTGCCCCGGCGGGACCCGCCTGACCCCTTCGTACGGGGTGGAGTCGCGCAGCGCCTCGGGGGTCTCCGGGCAGGCGAGGAGCGCGGCGAGGTGGCCGATGTCGAGCTGGGCCTCGACGAGGTCGGCGAGCGGCAGGGCGGCGGTGGCGTACGCGGTGCCGCCGGCCCACGGGGTGTGGAACACCGGCCGGGCGCCCGCGAGATCACCGGTGACGGTGACCCGGCGGCCGGCCTTGACGACCGCCGTGTAGCTGCCGGGCCAGGCGGTGAGGTGCCGCAACGCGCCCCCGCGCGCGGTGAGCAGGCCGATCCGCAGTTCCTCGTCGCTGGCGGCGCAGCAGCCGAGGACGGCGAGGCGGGTGTGGTCGTCGACGGCCACCACCCGGACCTCGTCGGGCCGCCAGTCGCCGACCGCCCACAGCGGATCGGGGTCGCCCCACAGGAGTTGTGCGCCCACCGGCTGCACCGTGCGCCCCTCGGTGGCGGCGGCCCGGCCGGAGCCGGTGGCCTGGGCGGTGCCGTAGCGGTCGCCTGCGCCGTAACCGTTCCCGTATCCGGTCCCGTTGCCGTTCCCGTAACCGTTCCCGGTCCCGTAGCCGTTTCCGGAGCCGTAACCGCTCCCGTAGGCGCCGCTCACCGAGCCCGCGCGTGCCGCGGCCGTCGTGGCGGTGTTCGCGGCGACACTGCTCCAGCCCACCAGCCATCGCATCGGCGCCTCCACGTCCGTTTCGGTGGGAGACATGCTGCCACGACAACGGCGCACGGGGCGGAGTCCGGGTGCACGCGCGGGAAAGCCGAATGCGCCCCTGGCATGGGCCAGTTGGCCACAGGCGTCATTCGGCCAAATATCGCCCCTGCCCCGGGGGCGTGGACGGCGTCCGGGCAGCCGCCCGCGCGCGTACCGCCGCTCACCCGTCCTCGGCTGTCCGGGAGGCGCTCGCGCCCCCCGGAGCCGTTCGCCGCCCGCGGGGAATGGGGCGGCGGTGTCCCCCGGCCCACTGGTCCGGGACACCCTTCCCGGCCGATCGGGCCGACCCACGCGATACTCATGGAAGCGCCGCTCCGGCCGCCCCGGCGAGAGCGCACGGCCGGGCGCACGGCCACACGGCGGGAGCACGGGCCGGGCGGCCGGGACCGATCGTCGGTCGTTCACACAACAATCTCGCCATACGGAACACCGCCCCTTAACGGTAGGGATGCGGCGAACTACGCTGTGCTTACGAATGCCGCACGCCTATGCCCGGCGTCGTGGCGGCCGTCTGGGTTGTCGAGGGGTGGCGTCATGTCCAGGGAGCAACGCGGGCCGAACGAAAAGCTCGGCACGGTTCTCGCCCTCGCGGGAATCAGCAACGCCGGGCTGGCCCGGCGCGTCAACGACCTCGGTGCGCAGCGGGGTCTGACGCTTCGCTACGACAAGACCTCGGTCGCCCGGTGGGTGGCCAAGGGCATGGTGCCGCAGGGCGCCGCACCGCATCTGATCGCCGCCGCGATCGGCCAGAAGCTCGGCCGGCCCGTGCCGCTGCACGAGATCGGTCTCGCGGACGCCGACCCGGCGCCCGAGGTGGGTCTCGCCTTCCCGCGTGACGTGGGCGAGGCGGTCCGCTCGGCGACCGATCTGTACCGGCTCGATCTCGCCGGCCGACGGGCCGGGGGCGGTGGCATCTGGCAGTCGCTCGCCGGGTCGTTCGCGGTGAGCGCCTACGCGACGCCCGCGTCCCGCTGGCTGATAACCCCCGCCGACCCCTCGGTCGAGCGCGAGGCCCCGCACCCCGCGGGCGCCCCGGGCAGGACGACGGGCGCGGCGGGCCCCACAGGCGCGGGGGCGGCGGCTGTCGCCGCGGAGCACGCGCGCGTGGGGCACAGCGATGTCGCCAAGCTCCGCGAGGCGGCCGAGGACGCGCGGCGCTGGGACTCCAAGTACGGCGGCGGGGACTGGCGTTCGTCCATGGTCCCCGAGTGCTTACGTGTGGACGCGGCCCCGCTGCTCCTCGGTTCGTACTCGGACGAGGTCGGCAGGGCCCTCTTCGGCGCGACCGCCGAGCTGACCCGGCTCGCCGGTTGGATGGCCTTCGACACCGGGCAGCAGGAGGCCGCCCAGCGCTACTACATCCAGGCGCTGCGGCTCGCCCGCGCCGCCGCCGACGTGCCCCTCGGCGGCTACGTCCTGGCGTCCATGTCCCTCCAGGCCACCTACCGGGGCTTCGCCGACGAGGGCGTCGACCTCGCCCAGGCGGCGCTGGAGCGGAACCGGGGGCTCGCCACCGCCCGCACCATGTCCTTCTTCCGGCTCGTCGAGGCACGCGCGCACGCGAAGGCCGGCGACGGGCCGGCCGCGGCGGCGGCGCTCAAGTCCGCCGAGGGCTGGCTGGAGCGTTCCCGGGTCGGCGACGGCGACCCGACCTGGCTGGGCTTCTACTCGTACGACCGGTTCTGCGCCGACGCCGCCGAGTGCTACCGCGATCTGAAGGCGCCCCGCGAGGTGCGCCGCTTCACCGAGCAGGCGCTCTCGCAGCCGACGGAGGAGTTCGTCCGCTCGCACGGGCTGCGGCTCGTGGTCTCCGCCGTCGCGGAGCTGGAGTCGGGCAACCTGGACGCGGCCTGCGCGGCCGGCACGCGCGCGGTGGAGGTGGCCGGGCGGATCTCGTCGGCGCGGACGACGGAGTACGTACGGGACCTGCTGCACCGGCTCGAACCGTACGGGGACGAACCACGCGTGGTGGAGCTGCGGGAGCGGGCCAGACCGCTGCTCGTCGCCCCGGCGTGACACGCGTCCCACGGCGGGGGCGTTTAACGGCGTTGTCAGTGGGCCAGTGCACTATCGGGGGTGGGAGGTGGCTCTGGTGTTTGACTGTGACGTGCTGGTGATCGGCGGCGGGATCGTCGGTCTGTCGACGGCGTACGCGCTGACGCGCGCCGCTCCCGGCACCCGGGTCACGGTCCTGGAGAAGGAGAACGCCCTCGCGCGCCACCAGACCGGGCGCAACAGCGGGGTGATCCACAGCGGGATCTACTACCGGCCGGGCTCGCTCAAGGCCCGGTTCGCCGTCGAGGGCGCGGCCGAAATGGTCAAGTTCTGCGCGGAGTGGGGCATTCCGTACGAGGTGACGGGGAAGCTCGTCGTCGCCACCGCGCGCGAGGAGCTGCCCCGGCTGCACGCGCTCGTGCAGCGCGGCAGGGAGAACGGCATCCCGGTGCGCGAGCTGGGCCCGGCGCAGATCAGCGAGTACGAGCCCCGGGTGCGCGGACTGGCCGCGATCCACGTCGGCACGACCGGCATCTGCGACTACGGAGCGGTGTCCGCCCGGCTCGCCGAGTCCTCCGGTGCCCGCATCCTGTACGGCGCGGAGGTGGTCCAGGTCGACCGGCGGCCGTGGGGCGTCGCCGTGCGCACGGCGGACGGCCGGGTGGTGCGGGCGCGGGTCCTGGTGAACTGCGCGGGGCTGCACTGCGACCGGATCGCCCGGCTCGCTGGCGACGACCCGGGCATGCGGATCGTCCCCTTCCGGGGGGAGTACTACGAGCTGGCCGACCCCTCCCTCGTACAGGGCCTGGTCTATCCGGTCCCGGACCCGGCGTTCCCCTTCCTCGGGGTGCACCTGACCCGGGGCATCGACGGCGGCGTCCACATCGGGCCGAACGCCGTCCCGGCGCTCGCCCGCGAGGGGTACGGCTGGTCGGTCGTCCGCCCGCGCGAGCTGGCCGGCACCCTGGCCTGGCCCGGCTCCTGGGCCATCGCCCGCGCGCACTGGCGGTACGGGGCGGGGGAACTGCGCCGGTCGGTGTCGAAGCGCGCCTTCACCGAGGCCGTACGGCGGCTCCTGCCGGTGGTGGAGGAGTCGGACCTGCGCCGCGCGGCACCGGGCGTACGGGCGCAGGCGGTGCTGCGGGACGGGACGCTCGTCGACGACTTCCTGATCCGCGAGGCGGCCCGCACGGTCCACGTGCTGAACGCGCCTTCGCCCGCGGCGACGGCGTCCCTGCCGATCGGCAGAGAGGTGGCGGGCCGCGCGCTGGCGCTGCTGTAGCCGCGCACATGGCCGGTGGGCGGTCGTAGAATCAGGGCATTGTGTCTGAGCAGCCAGAGAACACCCCGCAGCCCGCCGCCGCGCCCGCCGAAGCCGTACAGCCCGTCGCGCGGCGGGGCAGTCGGATGTTCGCCCCCGGCGAGGGCCCCCTGCCCGATCCCGCCGGGGCGCACCACGAGCGCCGCATCCGGAGCTTCCAGCCGCGCCGCAGCCGCGTCACCTACGGGCAGGCCGAGGCGATGCTCAAGCGGTGGCCCGACTGGGGCCTCGACATCGACGGCAAGCGGATCCTCGACCTCGGCGAGATGTTCGACGGTCTCCCGGTCGTCCTGGAGATCGGCTTCGGCATGGGCGAGGCGACCGCGCAGATGGCCGCCGCCGACCCCGGCACCGGCATCCTCGCCGTCGACGTCCACACTCCCGGCCAGGGCAATCTGCTCGGCCTCGCCGACCGCAACGGCCTGACGAACGTCCGGGTCGCCAACGGCGACGCGATCATCCTGCTCCGCGAGATGCTCGACAAGGACTCCCTCGACGGCTGCCGGGTCTACTTCCCGGACCCGTGGCCCAAGGCCCGCCACCACAAGCGGCGGCTGATCCAGCCCGAGTTCCTCGGCCTCCTCGCGACCCGGCTGAAGCCCGGCGGCGTGCTGCACTGCGCCACGGACTGGGAGGAGTACGCGGAGCAGATGCTGGAGGTGCTCTCCGCGCACCCGGACTTCGAGAACACCCAGGCCGACGGCGGTTACGCGCCCCGGCCCGACTTCCGTCCGGTCACCCGCTTCGAGGGACAGGGCCTGGACAAGGGCCATGTCGTGCACGACCTGCTCTTCCGGAGGAAGTGACCGGGACGACAGGGCGGGGTCCCGGTCACGAACATGACCGGGTCCCGTAACTGCCTCGCCCACTGTCGGTGCGGGTCGTTAGGGTCGCTCACGTGTCGAACCCCGCTCCCGGCGAAACCACAGCCGGCCCCGAGGCCGCTCCCGTCCCCCACCGGGACACCGAGGAGCCGGCCTTCCCTGCCGTCGCCGACCGGTCCCAGTGGCGCTACCGGCCCCGCAGGGACTTCTGGCGCAGCCGGGTCTTCCGGGCCGTCACCCTGATCACCGTGCTCGCGATCTGCGCCCTGGTCATCCTGGCGCTGGTCCGCGAGCAGACCGGCACCGAGGGCTTCCTCGTCGGCCTGGGCCTCGCCGTGTTCCCCGTACCGCTGCTGATGGCCGCGTTCCGCTGGCTCGACCGGGTCGAGCCGGGGCCCTGGAAGAACCTGCTCTTCGCGTTCGCGTGGGGAGCCTTCGCCGCCGCGCTCGTCGCGATCCTGGCGAACTCCTTCGCCGTCCGCTGGATCGCGACGGCCACCGCCGACCCCGCGTCGGCGGACACCCTGGGAGCGACGGTGGTCGCGCCCGTGGTGGAGGAGAGCGCCAAGGCGGCGGCGGTGCTGCTGCTCTTCCTCTTCCGGCGGCGGCACTTCGGCGGGCTCGTCGACGGGGTCGTGATCGCCGGATTCACCGCGACCGGCTTCGCGTTCACCGAGAACATCCTGTACCTCGGCAACGCCTTCGGCGAGGACCAGGAGTTCGGCGCCTCCGGCCTCGGCTCGGTGACCGCCGCGACCTTCTTCGTACGGGTCGTGATGTCGCCGTTCGCGCACCCGCTCTTCACCGTGCTCACCGGTATCGGCTTCGGCCTCGCCGCGCTCGCGCCGCGCGGCAAGCGGCTCCGCAAGGTGCTGCTGCCGATCGCCGGGCTGCTGCTCGCCATGGGGCTGCACGCCGCGTGGAACGGCTCGGCCACGTTCGGCGGCCCGCTGGCCTTCTTCGCGGTGTACGGGGCGCTCATGGTCCCGGCCTTCGGCCTGCTGACCTGGCTCGCGGTGTGGAGCCGGCAGTGGGAGCTGCGCACGATATCCGGGGAGCTCCCGGCGTACGCGGCGGCCGGCTGGATCTCCCCCGCCGAGCCGCTCGCGCTCTCCTCGATGCGCGCTCGCCGGCTGGCCCGGGCCTTCGCCGCGCGCACGTACGGGCCGCCGGCCTCGCGGGCGGTCGGCGAGTACGAGTCCTTCGCGACGACCCTGGCGTTCCTGCGGAACCGGGCCCGGCGCGGCACGGCGGGCCCCGACTTCCCGGCCCGTGAGCAGGAGCTGCTGCACCATCTGTGGCAGCGCAGGGAGGTCGCGTCCCCCGCGCTCACGTACGCGGCGCGGGCGACGGGCCGGGCGTGGGCGCCGCCGCAGTACCTGGACTACGGCGGCTACAACCCGTACCGCAGCTAGGGCCTGTCGTCAGGCCGAGGCCTCGGTCAGGAGGGTCAGCTCGGCCTCCGTGAGGGTGAGGCCGGCGGCGGCGACGAGCGCCGGGACCTGCTCGACCGTACGCGCCGAGGCGATCGGCGCGGCGACCGTCGGGCGGGCGGCGAGCCAGGCGAGGGCGACGGTGGCGAGTTCCGCGCCGTGCGCCTCGGCGACCGTGTCGAGCGCGGAGAGCACGGCCCTGCCCCGCTCGGTGTCCAGGTGCCCGCCGGCCCCGGCGGCGCGGACGCTGTCGACGGTGGTGCCGGGGCGGTACTTGCCGGTGAGGAAACCGGCCGCGAGGCCGTAGTACGGGACGGCGGAGAGCCCGGCCCGCTCGACGGTCTCCAGGAGGGGGCCCTCGTAGGTGTCGCGGGAGACCAGGTTGTAGTGCGGCTGGAGGGCCACATAACGGGCCAGACCCTCGGACTCGGCGAAGTCGAGGGAGGCGCGCAGCCGCTCCGGGGAGATGTTGGAGGCGGCGACGGCGCGCACCTTGCCGTCCTTCACCAGCTGGTCGAGCGCGGTGACGATCTCCTCCACGGGCACCGACTCGTCGTCGAAGTGCGTGTAGTAGAGGTCGATGTGATCGGTGCCGAGGCGGCGCAGCGACTCCTCCGCACCGGCCTTGATGGTGGTGGCGGAGAGCCCCTTGAAGTGGGGGTGGGCGCCGACCTTGGTGGCGACGACGATGTCCTCGCGGTTGCCGCGGGAGGCGAGCCAGCGGCCGATGACCGTCTCGGACTCGCCGCCCTCGTTGCCCTCGGCCCAGGCGGAGTAGACATCGGCGGAGTCGACGAAGTTGCCGCCCGCGGCGGCGTAGGCGTCGAGGACGGCGAAGGACTGCGCCTCGTCGGCGGTCCAGCCGAAGACGTTGCCGCCCAGGGCGAGGGGGAAGACGTGCAGGTCGGAGCTGCCCAGCGGGCGGAGAGAGGTCATGATCGGTCAACCTTCCGCGCCGCCGGGCGTATTCCGTACGGGCTCCGGGGCGCATTCCGTAGGGGATGCGCCCCGGGCCCCTACGGGGTCCCCGACCTCAGAGGGTGAGGCCCTTGGAGCGGAGCCAGTCCGCCGGGTCGATGCCGTCGCCGCCGGGCGTGTGCACCTCCATGTGGAGGTGGGCGCCGGTGACGTTGCCGGTGGCGCCGACGCGGCCGATGGTCTCGCCGGTGCCCACGGTCTGGCCCACGCCGACCGTCATGGACGAGAGGTGGCAGTACCAGACCTCGGTGCCGTCCGACAGCTCCAGGACGATCCGGTAGCCGTACGAGCCGGACCAGCCCGCGGACTTCACGGTCGCGCCGTGCACCGCCTTGAGCGGGGTGCCGGTGGGAGCGGCGAAGTCGAGGCCGGTGTGGTGGCCGGAGGACCACATCGAGCCGGACTGCATGTACGTGGCGGTGAGGGTGTAGGAGGAGACGGGCAGCGAGTAGCTCGCGGCCAGCGCGGCAAGCCGCTCGGCCTCCGCCTTCGCCCTGGCCGCCGCCTCCGCCTTGGCCTTCGCTTCCGCCTCGGCCTTCGCCTTGGCCTCGGCCGCCGCCTTCTCCGCCGCGTCGGCCTTGGCCGCCGCCTCGGCCGCGGCCTTCTCGGCCGCCGCCTTCTCCGCCGCGGCCATGTCGGCCGCGTCGGCGGAGGCCTGCTGCTGCTCGGCCTGCTGGAGGATGCGGGCGCGCAGGGCCTCGCCCGCGTCGCCGGTGCCGACCGCGGTCCTGTCGAGCTGCTCGGCCCCCGCACCCTGCTGGGTGTCGGCGCCCTGCTGCTCGTCGAGGGTGGTGTACGTGGCGGCGGTCAGCGGGTTCGGGTTGGCGCGGGCCGCGCTGACCGTCTCGGGGGTCTCGTCGGGGAGGAGGTCGCCGACGCCCGGGAGGTCGTGGGCGTCCGGGAGTCCGAGGTCCGGGAGGTCGGGAAGGTCCGGAAGCGAGATCGCGACCGGGGGCTTCTCCTGCGCGGTGGCGAGGCCGCCGGCGCCGACGGCGGCGATGACACCGACGCCGAGGACGGTGGAGGAACGGGCGAAGTTGGAGCGCTGCTTGACGACCCGGTGCCGGCCGCCGGCGCGGAGGGATCCCTCGGTGGGGTTCCACTCGGTGTCCGGGGCGGCGGGACCCGCACCACCACCGAAGGCATCGAAGGGGGCTTCGGGTACGGGAGTGTTGGACGCCACGAAGGCGCGCTCCTTTCCTTCCTTCTCGCCTACCGGGTTAGCTGACGGGTTCGGAGCAGGAAGGTCTCCTACGGGCACGCTCGCACAGGTGCGAAAGGCCCGATTCACCCCAAGTAGTGGTTCCCCGGTTCCTCTTCAGGATTCGGCGCGCGCGCACGGTGCCGCCTCTTGCGACGGCTGAAACGACCGCGCTGCGTTATCGAACGTTAATAGACAGGGGCTCCCGATTCCAAGCCGTCCCTCTTGATCATTCATTGAAATGGTAGAGAATGGCCCGAGTTGACCCCGCTTCAGAAAGGGGCCGCGGAAGCCGAGCGATCTGACGTTATGTCAATTGTTATCGCAGCGACACCCCGCGACTACGAGCGGTGACCGGGCCCGCCCGGCGGCACCACCGGCATCGTCCGCCGCCGCCCCTGCTGCCCCTCCGACGGACGGCTCACCGCGAGCAGCGCCATGTCGTCCGTCGACCCGCCGCCCGTGTGCAGCCGTACGTCGTCCGCGAGCGCGTCGAGCAGTTCCTCGGGACCCGGGAAGATCCGGCCGGCGAGCCGCGACACCGGGTCGTAGAAGACGCCCGCAGCGTCCCGCGCCTCGGAGAGGCCGTCGGTGTAGAAGAGCAGCGTCGCGCCCGGCGGGAACGGCCGCGCCTCGGCCCGGTCCGGCCACCCCGCGAGATCGCCCATGCCCAGCGGCAGCGCGGGCTCGCCCGGCTCCAGCGAGTCGAGCCGCCCGTCGCCGTACAGCATCAGCGGGGGCGGGTGGCCGCGGTTGACCACCCGTACGAAACCGCCGAAGGTGCCGCTGCCGTCACCGCGCGGGATCTCGGCGAGGACGGCGGTGGTGAACCCCTCGAAGGCGTCGAGCCCGTCCCTGCGGGTGCCCTCCCGGGTCAGCGCCCGTTCGAGGCGCTGCGCCACGCCCTCCAGGTTCCGTTCCTGCTCGGCCGCCTCCCGGAACGCCCCGATGACGACGGCGACCGCCTCGACCGCCTCCATGCCCTTGCCCCTGACGTCCCCGAGGACGAGCCGCACCCCGTAGGGGGTGTCCTGGACGGCGAACAGGTCGCCGCCGATGAACGCGTCCGCGTGCGCCGCCTCGTAACGCGCCGCGCACTGCAGCCCGCCGATCCGCTCGGCGGGCGTCGGCAGCACCGCCTTCTGCGCGGCCTCGGCGATGACCCGCGCCGAGGCGAGCCGTTCGCCGCTGCGGCGCACGACCCGGTTGATGAGGAGGGCGAGCGCGGAGACGGTGACGACGGTCAGGGTCTCGGTGAGGGCCGGCACATCGTCCGCGGTGCCGTTGGAGAGGTGCAGCCCGACGGAGGCGAGGACGGCGGCGATCCCGGTGAGCAGCGTCGTGAGCATCGAGAAGAAGGGCGCGGCAATCAGCGGGGCGGCGGCGAGCATCGGCGAGGCGGTGTACGGATCCGGCGTCGCCACGTCGAACACGACACCGCCCACGATGAGCAGCGGGGGCAGCGCGCGGATGAACCGCCGGGCACCGCCGTACTCGGGACGGCCCTCGCCGCCCCGCCGCCTGCCGCCCGCCGCTCCTAGGGGGTGCCCCACCTGTGGTCTCCTGCCCGGTCCGTACCCGGCCGCGGTCCGCACCGCGCCCTCCCAGGGTGGCCGCCGCCCCGGAGGGCGGCGACTTCCACGGGGCCGACTGGCGTACGGACGGGGCGGCGGGCGGGCGGGGTGGACGCTCAGACCCTCGGCCCCGCTGCTCAGTCCGCCGGGGCGGGTTCCTCCGCCAGGCGCCCGCCCCGGGCGAGCAGCGCCATCGCCCCCGCGCACCCCAGGCCCACCGCGCACAGCGCGAGCCACGGCAGCGCCGACCACCCGGTCACGTCGAGCAGCGCGCCCGTGCCCAGGTTCCCGAGAGTGATCCCGATCCCGCACACCGTGTTGTAGAGCCCGTAGTGGGTGGCCACCCAGCGCCCCCGGGACAGCGCGACGACGGTGTCCATCTCGTAGGGGTAGAGCACCGCGTTCGCCACCGCCAGGACCGCCGCGCACAGCAGCAGCCCCACCGGCCCCCGGCCGAGCGCGGCCGGGACCAGGAACGCGCCGCCCATCAGGGCGAGCCCGAGGACCAGACACCGTTCCCGGCTCAGCCGCCGCTTGCACCAGGCGGTGATCCGCAGCTGCCCGGCGAGCGCGACCAGCGCCGAGACGACGAAGAGCGCGGTCGTGGGGCCCGTCCCGCCGGCCGCGAGCGGCAGCGCCAGATAGACCTGGAAGGACAGCACGTACGAGCCGGTCATCGCGAGCGAGAACAGCCAGAAGGTGCGGTGGGCGAGGACCGTGCGGAACTGCCCCCGCGCCTCCCCGGCCCGCGCCGCCTTCCCCGCCCTTACGGGCATGTACCGGAGCTGTACGAGGGTCAGCCCGGCGAAGAGGACCGCCGCCACCACGCACGTCAGCCGGAACGACACCCCTGTCAGGGCCACCCCGACGAGCGGCCCGAGGAGGATGCCCGCCTGGTAGTAGACGTTGAACAGCGCGAAGGCCTCCACCCGGCGCTCCTCCCCCGCCTCCGCCGCGAGGCAGGCCCGTACGGCGGGGTTGAACAGCGCCCCGGCGAGCCCGGTCGCCAGCGAGGCGGCGATCAGCATCGGCAGCGACTGCGCGAAGGCGAGCGCCCCGAAGCCGACCGTCCGCAGCGCGCAGCCCGCCACGATGAGCGGTTTGAAGCCGAGCCGGTCGGCGAGCGCCCCGCCGACGAGGAACATGCCCTGCTGGGAGAGGTTGCGGGCGCCGAGCACGAGCCCGACCGCCCAGGCCGCCATGCCGAGCCCGTCCGCGAGGTGCGCGGCCAGATACGGCATCAGCATGTAGAAGCCGAGGTTGATGGTGAGCTGGTTGAGGAAGAGGAGCCGGACGGCCGGCTCGAAGGTACGGCTCTGCTTCCAGACGCCGCCCCTGGACTTCGCGGGTGCGGTCGCCGTCGTCACCGGACACGCTCCATGGCCTTGCGGGTCCAGCCGTCGACCGGCACGCCGGTCTCGTACCCCGCCGGGTCCTCCCGTACGGGCCCGTCGAGAAGACCGTGCGCCGCGCAGAACTCGTCGTTGAAGACGGTGTCGAAGTACCGCTGCGGCCCGTCCGGGAAGACGGCCGCGATCCGCGTCCCGCGCGGCCGGGTGCGGGCCAGCCAGCCGGCGACCAGCGCGACCGCGCCCACGCTCCAGCCACCGGTCGCGAACTGACGCGAGGCCAGGCGGCGGGCCGCCCGTACCGCCTCGGCCGGCCCCACCCAGTGGACCTCGTCGAAGGCCCCGTGGTCCACGTTCCCCGGGTGGATCGAGGAGCCGAGGCCGCGCATCAGCCGCTCCCCGGCGGGCAGTCCGAAGACGGTGGAGCCGATGGAGTCCACGCCGACCAGTTCGAGCGCGGGGCTGCTGGTGGCGCGCAGCGCCCGGGAGATCCCGGCCGAGTGGCCGCCGGTGCCGACCGCGCAGACGAGGACGTCGATCCGGTCGAGCTGCCCGGACAGCTCGGCGGCGAGCCCGGCGTAGGCGTCGGGGTTGTCGGGGTTCCCGTACTGGTTGGGCCACCAGGCCCCGTCGAGGCCCACCAGGAGTTCGGCGACCCGGTCCATCCGGGCCTGCTGCCAGCCGCCGTGCGGGCTGGGCTCCCGTACGACGTGGACCTGGGCGCCGTGGGCGACGAGCATCCGCTCGACGATCGGTTCGAGACCGGGGTCGGTGACGACGTGCACCGGGTGGCCGTGCAGCACCCCGGCGAGGGCGAGACCGAGACCGAGGGTCCCTGAGGTGGACTCGACGATCGGGGCGCCGGGCCGCAGCTCACCGCGCCGGCGGGCCTGCTCGACCATGTAGAGGGCGGCGCGGTCCTTGATGCCGCCGAAGTTGAAGCCTTCGAGCTTGGCCCAGTAACCGTCGTCGGTCCGCAGGACGGGCGTGTTGCCGACGGTCTGCTCGGCGAGCGGCAGCAGGCCCCCGGGGAGGGTCCTGCCGGGCGGGGTCGTGCCGGGCAGCGTCGTGCCGGGCAGCAGGGTGTTCATCGAGGGGTACGTCCTTGGGGTGGCATGCGGAAGGGAACCTGGTCACGCGGGGCATGACCCGGCTCAGTTCCGGTCCACTCCGAGGGCGATCAGCAGCCGGCCCGGCTGCGGTCCGGGTCCCGCCCTGCCCCGGACGCAGCGTGCGCGGGGGTCGTCGCGGAGGTCGGCGGCGTACGGGAGGAGTACGGCCCCGCCGGCGTCCGGCGCGGCGAGGGGCGCGGCGGCGGCCTGTGCGGGGAGGTGGGCGTCGAAGGACCAGGCGTCCCCGGACTGCTCGCAGCCGTGCGGCAGGGCGGGGGCGGAGGCGAGGGCCGTCGCGCCCGAGGGCGGCAGCGCGTGCCCGTGCGAGCCGTGGCAGACGCTCACGAGAAGGGCGAGGAGAGCGAGCAGGACGAGGACGGCGGGCGCCCGCCGTCGTACGTCCGTCACGCGTTCGTCACTCATGGTGCGCGTGACACTACGGTGGGGTACCGCGTGGCCGCAAAGAGGCGGGCACGGTTTTGGCCACCGTTTACTTCTACAGGTTCCGCTCCGCGTAGATCTCCAGCGCGTCCCGGACGAGGACGGCGGTGCCCTCGCCGTGCCTGTCGTAGGTGGCGGTGAAGCGCGGGTCGTCGACGTACATGCGGCCGAGACCGATCACGTACTCCTTGCTCGGGTCCGTCGTGGCCGAGAGCCACGCGACCTGGCGTCGCGCGATGGCCTGCACCTCGTCGCCGCCGGCGGGCAGCCCGTCCTTGAGGGCCCGCCCGAAGTCGCGGGCGATGCCGGCCTGTTCGTCCATGAAGGCCTTCTTCCGCGCGGCGTCGAGCGAGCGCCACCAGCGGTCGCCCTTGGCGTACGCGTCCCGGCCCCAGCGCTCGGTGACCTCCTCCTCGTACGCCGTGTGGTCGAAGCCGTCGAACACTTCATCGGCCATGAGTTCTTCTCCGTTCTCGGTCTTGTGGAGAGTGGTCCGCACGGACGCGATCCGGCGCCCGAGACGCTCCCGCTCCTGTTCGAGGAGGGCGAGATGGGTCCGCAGGGCCGCGGACGTGTCGCGCTGCCCTTCGAGGACCTCGGCGATGGCGGGCAGCGAGAGCCCCAGCTCGCGCAGCAGCAGGATGCGCTGCAGCCGCACGAGCGCCGCCTGGTCGTAGTACCGGTAACCGTTCGCGCCGATCCGGCTCGGCTCCAGCAGTCCGCGCTCCCCGTAGTGGCGGAGGGTGCGACTGGTGGTGCCGGCCTTCTTGGCGATCTCTTGGATCGACCACTCCATACCGAGAACGCTAAATCTTGACGTTGCGTAAAGGTCAAGCGCGATCCGGGGCAGCGGAGCCCCGGGACGCATCCGCGCACACGACGAAGGCCCGGATCCAGTGACTGGATCCGGGCCTTCGTTGCTACTGAGTAGCGGGGACAGGATTTGAACCTGCGACCTCTGGGTTATGAGCCCAGCGAGCTACCGAGCTGCTCCACCCCGCGTCGGTAAACCTGACTCTACGGCATGACCGGGGCGATCACGAAATCGGTTGGCGTCAGCAGCCGCAGTCGTCGGATCCGACCGGCGCGGTGAGGGGGTCCGCGGCCTTCTCCGCGGGCCCTTCCCAGGTCTCGTACGCGAAGCCCTCACGCACCCAGTACTCGAAACCGCCGAGCATCTCCTTCACCTGGAAGCCCAGCTCCGCGAGGGCCAGCGCGGCGCGGGTGGCGCCGTTGCAGCCGGGGCCCCAGCAGTACGTGACGACCGGCACGGACCGGTCGAGCAGCCGCTCGGCCTGCTCGGGGACGAGCGCGGTCGGCAGGTGGACCGCGCCGGGGACGTGCCCCTGGTCCCAGGAGGCGGTCGAACGCGAGTCGATCACCACGAAGCCCGGGTCGGTGCCGTCGGCGGCGGAGGCGGCGAGCACGGAGGCCACGTCGGAGACGTCCGCGTGGAAGGCGAGGCTCGCGGAGAAGTACGCGGCAGCGGCGGCGGGCGGGGCCGGCGGGGTGCGGAGTACGGGGTTGACCTGCGTCGTTGTCGTCGTCATGGTGATCAATCTACGGACGATGACCACCGCGCTGAAGGAGGGATTCACGGCGGCCGGACCCCTCGGCCGGGGAATCCCGGGCGTTCGGCCCGGGGCGGCGTGGATCTCACACACCGGGACGGCACGGGCCACCACCCTCCCTTTTCGGCCATCCGCAGCGTCCGTGTCACATCGTGGGGGTTCGATCCGTCATGACGGCATGACGGCACGCGACGTACGCGAACGGGGAGACCGACGAGTGGAGCAGGACCGGAACGACCAGGCCGACGGCGGCCGGGCCGACGAGGGCGAGAAGCGCGACGGCCGGGGCGGGAACGACCGGACCGGCCACGACCGGGGCCACGGGGCCGGCGACGGCCACGGCAGCGGCCACGGCAGCAGCAGCGGCCACGGCGACGCGGACCTCCTGGCCCGCCGCTTCGAGGCCGACCGCCGCCACCTGAGGGCGGTCGCCTACCGGATGCTGGGCTCGCTCAGCGAGGCCGAGGACGCCGTCCAGGAGGCCTGGTTCAAGCTCAGCCGCAGTGACGTCAGCGCGGTGGAGAACCTCAGCGGCTGGCTGACCACCGTCGTCGGCCGCGTCTGCCTCGACATGCTGCGCTCACGCGGCTCGCGCCGCGAGGACCCGCTGGAGTACTACGTCCCCGACCCGGTCGTCCGGGTCGCCGACACCACCGACCCGGAACACGCCGCCGAGGTCACCGAGTCCGTCGGCCTCGCGCTGCTCGTCGTCCTGGAGACCCTGTCCCCGGCCGAGCGGCTCGCGTTCGTCCTGCACGACATGTTCGCCGTGTCCTTCGACGAGATCGCGCCGATCGTGGACCGCACCCCGGCGGCCACCCGCCAGCTCGCCAGCCGCGCGCGCCGCCGCGTCCAGGACACCACCCCGGCCCCGGGGCCCGACGCCCGGCGGCAGCGGGAGATCGCCGACGCGTTCCTCGCCGCCGCGCACGGCGGCGACTTCGAGGGACTGCTCGCCGTCCTGGACCCGGACGTGGTGCTGCGCGCCGACGGCGGACGGACCCTCGCGGCGGTGTCCAAGGTGGTCCGGGGCGCCGAGGCCGTCATCGCGCAGGCCCTCACGTACGCCAAGTTCCGTACGGGAGCACTGCCGATGGTCGTCAACGGCGCACCCGCGGTCCTGTCGGTCAAGGACGGGCGGCCGGGCGCGCTCATGGCGTTCACGATCGCCGGGGACCGAATCGTCGAGCTGCACATCCTGGCGGACCCGGAGCGGCTGGCAGCGCTGGACCTCACGGAGGAGGAACTGGCCCGCGCGACGTACTGACACCACTTGGCACGGCCTGGCACGGCCTGACCCGACCCGACCCCGGCCTGGCACGGTCCGGCGCGAACGGACACGAACCTCTCTGACGCCCGCTCACTTCCCCTTGGCGGCCGTCAGGGAGGCCCCGACGACCAGCGAGACGACGGCGCTCGCCATGCCGAGGACGGCGCCGGCGGCGACATCGCCCGGGTAGTGGACCCCGGTGTGGACCCGGGAGTAGCCCACGCCCATCGCGAGCACCTGGAGGGGCACGGCCGCCGGGGGCAGCACGACCCCCACGGCGGTGGCGAAGGCGACCGCCGAGGCGGTGTGCCCGGAGGGGAACGAGGCCGAGTCCGGCATCGGCACGTGCCGGCCCACCACCACCCGGGCCGCCTCCCGGTCCGGCCTCGGCCTGCGCACCAGCCGCTTGCCCAGCAGGTTGGCCGAGGCCGAGGCCACGGCGATGGCCCCGAGCCCGGTGAGCGCGGCCCGGCGCGGCCGGCCGGGGAAGAGGGCGAGGGAGGCCGCCACAGCGAACGAGATCTTGGAGTTGTTCGCGGCGGTGGAGAGCCTGCGGAGCCCGGTGTCGAGCGTGGGCGTGGGCGTGGCGGCGACGGCGGCGTAGACGGCGCCGTCGATCGCGCGGAGATCCTTCAGAACGGCCCGGAGCGGGCTGGTCGTGGTCGTCCCGGTGGTCCCGGTCATGTGCCGCTCCTAGGTGCGGGGTGACGATGGTGGAGGGAGGGGAAGGCGAGCTGGACGACGCGCAGCCAGTCCATGCGCGGCGGGGGGTCCAGGGCGCCGGGCCGGTGCCGGGGCACGAGCACCCGGAGGGCGAGGGGACGGAGGGTGCAGACGACGGGGGTGGGCAGGACGAGGGCCTCACCGTCGACGGCGACGGCGATGGAATCGCTGCCACCGTCACCCCACCCGGGCCCTGAGTCAGCCCCTGGCCCTGAGTCAGACCCCGAGTCAGCCCCTGGCCCCGCCCCGAGCCCTGAGTCCGGCCCCGACCCCGGAGCCCTCCCCAGCTCCGACCCCGGCCCGGGAGCCCTCCCCAGCACCTCGACCCGCGCGGCGGTAAGGACGTTCAGGCCGGCCGCCTGGGTGCCTCGTACGGCCATCTCGGCGGCGTCCGCGGCGCCGTCGACGCGGATGCCGATCACCCCGAGGGCGCCTCCGTCCAGGCGGGGCCGCCGTGCGGTGGCAGCGCCGAAGGGGTCGGGGGTGGCGTACGGGTTGTTGCTGACGAGCAGGGCCTGCTGGGCGGACAGCCGGGTGCCGTCGGCGGTGGCGTCGAGGCGGTCGCCCTCGCCGCCCTGGAGCAGATCGGGCAGGACGGTGAGGGCGGTGCCCGCCTTCGCGTCGCGGTACTCGGGAAGCTGGACGACATCCGCGTACACGCCGAAGGAGACGGTGTTGACGAAGGGCCGGCCGGAGACGGAGCCCAGGTCGACCCGGAGTTCCTCGCCGTCGACGAGGGCGTCCAGACAGGTCGCGGGATCGTCGCGGTCGAGGCCCAGGTCGA
The DNA here is from genome assembly GCF_036634195.1 of Streptomyces sp. P9-A4. Taxonomy (NCBI): domain Bacteria; kingdom Bacillati; phylum Actinomycetota; class Actinomycetes; order Kitasatosporales; family Streptomycetaceae; genus Streptomyces; species Streptomyces sp. P9-A4. Next base: position 3,965,333 of record NZ_JAZIFY010000001.1, on the reverse strand, counting down.
GGGCGAAGTGGTTACGGGTCCCGGCGGAGACGACGAGGAAGGGCAGGTCGTGGTCGGCGGCCACGGCGGCGACGAGCGCCTGGGTACCGTCGCCGCCGGCGACCCCGAGCAGGTCGGCACCGTCGGCGACGGCCTGCCGGGCGAGCGCGGTGACGTCGGTGTCGGCGGAGGGGTCGAGCAGGATGACCCGGGCGCCGAGCCGCTCGGCGCGCTCGACGAGCCCGAAGCGGGCGACCTTCCCGCCGCCGGACTTGGGGTTCATGATGAGCACGGGTCGCCGGGGCCGGGGCCGCCGCTCACCCCGGGCGAGGTCGGTCCGGGTGTTCTCCGCGCCGGGGGTCCGGGGGATCCGCAGCGCGGCACGGGCGCAGAGCAGGGCGCCGCCCCACAGCCCGAGGGCCACGAGGGCGGTGAGCCAGAGGCCGCCGACGACGTACAGACAGAGGACGGCGAGGGGCGCGCCGACGGCGAGAAGTGCGCCGAGCACCCGCCGGGCCCCGCGGTGGGCGAGGAACCACCAGATCCCGACGGCCGAACAGGCGAGCCCCACGAGCCCGCTGAACAGGATGACGATCCCGCCCGCGCCGACCCCCGCGAGCAGGAAGACGACGGCGGCGCAGGCAGCGGCCAGCGCACACCGGGCGAACCGCCTGGCCTCCCCCACCGGATCGACGGATCCGCTCACCGCCACCGACTCCACCTCCACGTCCGGCGTCCACATCCCAGATTCCCCCACGGTGCCCCACACTGCGCCCGGGAGGCCCCGGTTGCCAAAACCGTCACCCCGAACGAGTCCGCACACCCCCCCACCCACCTCAACGCAGAAATGCCCCGGCCGGTTGAACGGCCGGGGCGTTTCCTGAAGTCCCGGTCAGGACCGGATGGGTGATGCCGACCGATGTCGCGCCGTCCGAGCCGGCCTGGTCAGCAACGAGCTATGACTTGCACGTGCCCTGCCGGCGAGCTACCCACCACTCATGGACGTGACCACAGCCAGGGTGCCGCCTCCAAGGACAACTTCACATACGCGCGTGCGGCCGCTCCAGCGATCCCGGGTCGGCGGCCTGCCTCGCGGGCGTCGTCCACACCGGCCCGGTGTATCCCGCGTGCGGCTGTCACCCGGGCACGTCGATTGCCACTTTCTGGCCATTCATCCCGTCATGCGCATGACGCGCATCGGCCGTGGACAGGAAACGCCGGACGCCGGGGCAACCGTGAAGCACCATCCGAGTGAAGCATGGGTTCTGACACGTGAATGTCACACACACCAATGAGGTTCGGACGGAGAACTTCGTCGAGGACGGCTTTCTGGTCCTTCCCGGATTCCTGCCGGACGACCTCGTCGACCGTCTCGTGCCGGAGGTCGACACATGGGTGGAGAAAGGCTGGCGTCAAGAGGCCATCGATGCCTGTCTGCGTTCCGGGGCCGAGCCGCCGCAGGTGGTCGAGCTGGACCTGGAGGCGCACGGTGAACTCGCGGTGTACCCGCCGCTCATGGACCTGCTCGGCCACCCCGACCTGCTGGGGGAGTCCTTCGTCTTCCACCACCTGCACAGCGACCGGCGGCCGGCCGGGGGAGCCGGCAAGAGCTGGCATCACGATTACGAGCAAGGGCCTCAGCGAGACCGTCGATTACCGATGATCCACGCCCTGCACTACATCGGCGGACTCAAACCGGAGCTGGGCGGCTTGGCCGTCCTGCCGGGCTCGCACCGGGAAGTCGCGGAGAAGAACGCCCGGAGCCACCTGGGCACGGCGGTCCTGCCGGGCGAGGCACTCATCGACGACTTACCGCCCGGGTCCACCGTCGTACTCCACTCGGCGCTCTTCCACACCCGCCGGGCCCCGTCGGCGCCGCAGACGGAGACCGGGCCGCGCTACATGATCGACGGCTCGTACTGCCGTACGGGCACCCTGTGGCCGCCGGTCAAGCCCTACTGGCGCCAGGTGCTGGCAGTGGCACGCTCGCGCGGTCTGGGCTCAGGACGTCCGGATCTTTTCGCCGAACGGCACTTCCGTGAATACGAAGAGGCGGGAAGGCACATCGGGTGAGGGTTCTGGGAGCGGTCCGATTCGAGACGGTCATCGGCACATTCGCCCAGGAGCACCCCTACGACGCGTCCGACCAGGCCAACACCAACGACGAGGCCGAAGGGCACATCCGCAAAGGGCAGCGGGAGCTGGGCGGCCGCTGGCATCACGTGTTGCTGGAGGGGCCGGAAGTGCGCGGTGTGGTGCTCCCCTGGCACCTGGGCGAGGACGGAGAGGTGGAGCTCGTCCCCAAGGCGGGGCTGACGGTGGCCTCGGCGGCCGAGCGGCTGGCGGGGTTGGGCACCTCGTACGCGCGCTCCAATCCGTTGTGCGCGCTCAAACTCGCCCGGCAGAGCACGGCGCCCCGCCGTCCGCTGTTCCTGAGCACCCGGCCCGTTCCGGGACCCGACTACGAAGACCTGGCCGTCCGCGAGGGGTTGATCCATCTGGACGGACTGCACCGCATGCTCGCCTGGGACCAGGCCGGACGGCTGGTGTCCGGCAACTGGTTCCCCGCCTACGTGGCCGGGCTATCCCCGGCCCACGTACGGCATGGCGCTGGGCATGACCAGGACGGACTGGATGTTCACCCCGAGCGGCAGAGCGGCCATGGTCCGCACCATGTCGACGACGTGCCGCACGTCCATGGTGGGTTCGACCCTCCGTGACCCGTCGGCCTGCAGGACGGCCGGCTGGGGGCGGTCCGCCGGGGTCACGTTGCCGATGTCGATCTGGCCGCAGGAGATGTCATAGCGGCGCCCGTCCAAGGAGAGGGATCGTGTCATCCCCGCGACCGCGTGCTTGGCCGCGGTGAACGCGAGGGAGTCCGGCCGAGGTGCCTGGGCGGAGGGCGCTCCGTTGTTGATGATCCGTCCACCGCGCGGGGTCTGGTCCTTCATGACGCGAAAGGCAGCGCGAGAGCACAGGAACGTCCCGGTGGCGATGGAGTCCATCACGCGGTGCCAGTCCTCGACGCTCACATCCTCCGTCGGGGTGTAGGGCATGACGTCGGCGGCGTTGTTGAACAGCACGTCCACCCGGCCGAACCGTTCCACCACGGCCCCGAACAGGTCATCCACCGCGGCGGCATCGGTGATGTCGGCGGGGAAGGGAACAGCACGCCCGCAGCCGACCGCGGGCGTGAGCGCCGCCGTCTCCTCCAGCGGCTCCTTGCGCCGGCCCACCAGGACCACCGTCCAGCCGTCCGCCAGCAGGCCGAGCGCACATGCCCTACCGATGCCGCTGCCCGCACCGGTGACGACCGCCGTCTTCCCCGTCACGTCCCACCCGTCCTCTCCTCGATCGATCCCCGCGAATGAAGGGCTCTCCGAACGTGCCCAAGCAATCCGCACCCAAACAGGAGGCACATATGACCGGTCCTATCAGGCCGTTGGGCAAGACCGAAGGAAGTCGCGCCTGGTTCGACCGGGCCCAGGCATCCCTGGCCGGCGGCATCAGCTCCTCGTCCAGACTGACCTCTACCGGGCCACATCCCTACCCGCTCTACATCGCCAGTGGCTCCGGCACGCGCATCCGGGACATCGACGGCAACGAATACCTCGACTACCTCATCTCCTACGGCAGTGCGATCCTGGGCCATGCCGCTCCGGAACTCACCGAGGCACTCACCGCCGTCCTGGGCACCGGCACGATGTTCGGCACCTGCAACACCGCTGAAGTGGAACTCGCCGAGCTGATGTGCGAGATGGTGCCCTGCGCGGAACTCGTCCGGTTCGCCAATTCGGGAAGCGAGGCGGTGCAAGGAGCCGTGCGAGCCGCCCGCGGATACACCGGACTCTCGAAGATCCTCAAATTCGAGGGGCACTACCACGGGTGGTCCGACACCCTGGCCATCTCCAACCGCCCCCGTATCTCGGAGGCCGGCCCCTACGCCACGCCGCACCCCGTACCCCACTCCCCGGGCATCCCTGCCGGGATCATCGACGACGTGGTCGTCTGCCCGTGGAACGACCCGGCGGCACTCCGTACCTGCCTGGACGCGCACCAGGGGGAATTCGCGGCGGTCATCTGCGAGCCGATCGTCGCCAACAACGCTTGCACCATGCCCGCCCCGGGCTATCTCGATCTGCTGCGGGAGGAGTGCACGGCACGCGGGATCGTGCTCATCTTCGACGAGGTCTGCACCGGATTCCGCACCGGCCCCGGAGGAGCACAGGCGCTGTTCGACGTCGAGCCCGACCTCGCCGTCTTCTCCAAGGCGCTGGGCGGCGGCCTGCCGATCGCCGCGTTCGCCGGTAAGCGCCACGTGATGGAACCTCTCGCGCGAGGTGACGTCAAGCATGGTGGCACCTACAACGCCTCGCCCCTGTGCGCGACGTCCGCGCTGGTCACCCTGCGTCGCCTCAACCAGCCGGGGGTCACCAAGCACATCGAGGACAGCGGCCAACGGCTCATGGAGACGATCCGCCGTGCCGCCCACGACCGCCGCGTCCCCTGCGCGGTCCAGGGCGTCGGCGCCATGTTCCAGACCGTCTTCACCCCGGACGGCACTCCCACACGCCAGTACCGCGAGCTGCTCCGCGCCGACCAGGCCCGCTACCACGCCTTTCGCCACGAGCTCCTCACACGCGGCGTCCACGCCAACGCCTTCGCCCTGGCCTGCTGGTTCATCCCCTCCGCGGTCACCGACGACGACCTGGACGCCACGTGCGAGGCCGTGGAGGAAGCCTTCAAGGCCTTGTGACGGGTACGGCTCCCCCGCTTCCGCTCACGCAAGCGCCCCTGAACGACGGAGCGCCCCGACCGGTCGAAACCGGTCGGGGCGCTCCACAGCAGGTCAGAGGGTCACCCCTCGCCCGCCCTCGGTAGGCCGTGTGGGACTCGAACCCACAACCAATGGATTAAAAGTCCACTGCTCTGCCAATTGAGCTAACGGCCCGTGGACAAGCACACCCGTGCAGCATAGCCCGATAGCTCCCCGGAACCGATCGGGTATCCGACACGGGTCGCCGACTCCGATGGCTGTGGTGCGGGCGCTCCCGCCCGTGCCCGGGTACGAAGCAGGGCCCGTGCGTCACCGGAGTGGCGTGCGGGCCCTGGTTCGTCAGGTCAGTTGTGCTCAGCCGTTGCGCTTCCAGCGCGGCTTGTCGTCGCGGCGGCCGAAGGAGCCTCCGGTCGAACCGGTCGAACCGGTCGAACCGGTCGAACCGGTCGAGCCGGTGCCGCGGTGGTCGTCACGGCGGCCGTACGGGCGGTCGCCGCCACCGGTGCGGAAGCCGCCCGCGGGGCGGTCGTCACGACGGTCGCGGTTGAACGGACGGTCGCTGCCACGGTGGCCGCCGGCGGGGCGGTCGTCACGGCGCTCGAAGGAGCGGCCGCCGCGGTCGCCGCCACGGTCGTCGCGGTTGAAGCCGCCCGAGGGGCGGTCGTCACGACGGAAACCACCGGACGGACGGTCGTTGTCACGACGCTCGAACGGACGGCCGCCGCGGTCGTCGCGGTTGAAGCCGCCCGACGGACGGTCGTCACGACGGAAGCCGCCGGACGGACGGTCGTTGTCACGACGGAAGCCGCCACGGTCACCACCGCGGTCGTCGCGGTTGAAGCCACCCGAGGGGCGGTCGTCGCGACGGAAGCCGCCGGACGGACGGTCGTTGTCACGACGGAAGCCGCCACGGTCACCACCGCGGTCATCGCGGTTGAAGCCACCCGAGGGGCGGTCGTCGCGACGGAAGCCGCCGGACGGACGGTCGTTGTCGCGACGGAAGCCGCCACGGTCACCACCGCGGTCGCCGCCACGGAAGCCACCGCGGTCACCGCGGTCGTCGCGGTTGAAGCCGCCACGGTCACGGCGCTCGTAGTTGCCGCGGTCGTCGCGGGCCGGGCGCTCCTCGCGGCGCTGCTCCTCGGCACGCGCGGCACGCTCGGCCTCGACGGCGGCGGCCGCGATCTCGGCCTCGGCGGCCTCGGCCACCTCGGCCACGGCGGCCTCGGGGTCCTCGCCGCGCTCACGGGCGGCACGGGCCACCAGGCGGTCGGCCTCCTCGCGGAGCTCGACGGCACGGCGCTGCAGGCGCTCCAGCTGCTTGGTCAGGTCGACGACCTCGCGCTCGGCCTGCTTGGCGGCGTTGTTCGCGGAGTCCGACTGGACCTCGGTCAGCGAACGCGCGCCGGTGATCTCGGCGACCTCGGGGTCGAAGGCGCCGGCGCTCTGGATGATGTGGCGCGAGGCGTCGACGCCCGCGTCCTCCATCAGCCGGAAGATCTGGCGGCGCTGGTGCGGCAGCGACAGCGAGACGACGACACCGGACTTGCCGGCTCGGGCCGTACGGCCGGAGCGGTGCAGGTAGTCCTTGTGGTCACCGGCCGGGTCCACGTTCAGGACCAGGTCGATGCCGTCGACGTGGATGCCTCGGGCGGCGACGTCGGTGGCGACCAGCGCGTTGACATAGCCGTCCTTGAAGTCGGCGAGCACGCGGGTACGGGCGCCCTGCGTCATGCCGCCGTGCAGCGCGTCGGCCTTCACACCGGACTCGACGAGCTGCTCGGCGATGCGGTCGGCGCCCAGCTGGGTGCGGACGAAGATGATCGTGCGGCCCTTGCGGGCGGCGATGGCGGCCGTGACCGGCGCCTTGTCCTTCGGCTTCACGACGAGGACGTGGTGCGACATGGTCGAGACGTTGCCCTGGGCGCTGTCGACCTCGTGGCTGATCGGGTTGTTCAGGTAGCGCTTGACCAGCGTGCCGATCTCGTTCTCCATGGTGGCGGAGAAGAGCATGCGCTGACCGCCGGCCGGGACCTGGTCGAGCAGCTCGGTGACCTCGGGCAGGAAGCCCAGGTCGGACATCTGGTCGGCCTCGTCGAGGACCGCGATCTGGACGTTCTCCAGGGAGCAGGCGCCACGGTTGATGATGTCGCGCAGACGGCCCGGGGTGGCGACGAGGATGTCGACACCGCGCTCCAGGGCGTAGATCTGGTTGCCCATGGACGTACCGCCGCAGACGACCTTGATCTTCAGGCCGAGCACGTCGCCGTACGGCTGGAGGGCGTCCGCGACCTGCATCGCGAGCTCACGGGTCGGGGTGAGGATGACCGCGCGGGGCTTCTTCTTCTCGGTGTGGCCGCCGGCCAGCTGGGCCAGGGTCGGCAGACCGAAGGAGAGGGTCTTGCCGGAGCCGGTACGGCCGCGGCCGAGGATGTCCTTGCCGGCCAGGGCGTCCGGGATGGTCGCCGCCTGGATCGGGAAGGGGGAGGTGACACCGTTCTGCGCGAGCTTGCGCACGACGCCCTCCGGCAGACCGAGGTCCGCGAAGGTGATGGTGGGCTCGGCGGGCTCCTCGTCGGAGTCCTCCGTGTCGATGCCGGCCTCGGCGTCGATGTCGGTGTCGGTGAGGTCGTCGGCCTCGGCCTCGATGACGGCCGTCGCGGCCTCGACGATCTCGGTGGCCTCTACGGCCTCGACGATCTCGTCGTTCTCGGGCATGACGGCGTGGTCAGAACTGAAAATGGACATGCGAAATGCGAAACCTTCCGGAGTCTCGGCACGCGCCCGTCAACTCCGTGATTTCGCAAACGACCGCCTCAATGCGGTCAGCCACGGCTAGGGAGAGTACGCGCCACACGGCGCTCTTCTGTGTCGGCGCCGGGCAATGGGATCAAACGATCTACCACCATACGCACCCTCCCCCACCTATGGCAAATCGGACTGCGTCACACCGGTCCGACCTGCGGGGAAGCCGCCGGCTCCGGGGGCGCGCCCGGCCCGTCCGCCGCCCGCAGCGCACCCATCTGGGTGTCGGTCCCGGGCGGCGGCGGATCACTCGGGTTGGAGGTCGGTTCCGGCGTCGGCTCGGGGGTCGGCACGGTGGGCTCCGGCGTCGGCTCCGCGGTCGGCTCCGGCGGCTCCGGCGACGGCGTGACCCCGCCGCCCCCGGGACCGCCGGAACCACCGCCGCTGCCGCCGCCGTTCCCGTTCCCGCCGCTGCCGCCCCCGTTCCCGGCGGAGCCGCCCCCGGCGCCGCCCGGATTCTCGTGACCGCCGCCCGACGGCTGCGGCTTCGGCGTACCGCCGGGACCCTCCACCGGCACCACCTCGCCCACGGCGGGCTTCGCGGCGCCCGAGGGCGAGCCGCTGGGCACCGGGGACCCCGTACCGGCGCCGGTGGCGTCGGGGCCGCCCTGGCCCCTCCGGCCGTTCTCCGACGTGCCGTCGCCGCCCCGGTCGCCCTCGCCCCCGGACTCGGACGTCACGCCCCGCTTCCCGTCGGACGCACCGGGCGCCGGCTTCGCCCCCTCGTCACTCACACTCATACAGCCGCTCAGACCGGCACAGGCCGCGACGGCCAGCGCGGTGGCGGCCCATCTCACCGGGGTGGGCAAATGGCGCACGGGGGCACCTCCAGGGACACAACAGGCAGGAACAGAACGCGATGCACTGCCCAACTCCCCGGGCGCCACAAGGGACACGCCCGAAAGCGCCCCGGCGGCTCAGCCGTAGCCCAGCGCGTGCAGCCGCTCGTCGTCGATGCCGAAGTGGTGGGCGATCTCGTGCACCACGGTGATCTCGGTCTCCGCGACCACGTCCTCGCGCGACTCGCACATCCGCAGCGTCGGTCCCCGGTAGATCGTGATCCGGTCCGGCAGGACGCCTGCGTACCACTCACCCCGCTCGGTCAGCGGTGTCCCCTCGTAGAGCCCGAGCAGCTCGGGATCGTCGGGGGCGGGCTCGTCCTCCACGAACACGGCGACATTGTCCATCAGCCGCGTCAGCTCCGGCGGAATCCGGTCCAGGGCCTCGGCGACAAGCTCCTCGAACTCCTCGCGCGTCATCTCCAGCACGGGCCCATTGTCCCCCCGCGGGAAACCGTTTTGGCGATAGCGCCCGGCATCCCATATGCTTCTCACGTCCCCGACGCGCTGAGAAGCGCGCAGGTTGGTCCGTTAGCCCTCATCGTCTAGTGGCCCAGGACGCCGCCCTTTCAAGGCGGTAGCACGGGTTCGAATCCCGTTGGGGGTACGCATTACCGTGTGCGAGACTAGTGATCGCGCACAAACTAGGCTCTGTGGAGCAGTTGGTTAGCTCGCCACCCTGTCAAGGTGGAGGTCGCGGGTTCAAGTCCCGTCAGAGTCGCTGAGGTCAGCAATGCCCTCGTGGCTGGGTAGCTCAGTTGGTACGAGCGATCGCCTGAAAAGCGATAGGTCGCCGGTTCGACCCCGGCCCCAGCCACAAACAGAAGGCCCCGTTCGAAAGAACGGGGCCTTCTTCGTGTGCCGAAAAGCCACGAAACCAGGGCCGTACGGGGAGGCCAGGGCCGTACGGGGAGGCCAGGGCCGTACGGGGAGGCCAGGGCCGTACGGGGGAGGGGCCCGCGCCCCTCCCCCGTACCCCTCACACCTCCTCGCGCTCCCCCGTACGACCTTCCCGGCTCGCCCGCCTGCCCCGCAGCACGAGCACCAGGGCCACCACCGCCACCACCGCGACGAGCAGCGCCCAGTCCGGGACCGCCCGGCCGAGGGCGGACACCCGCTCCTCCACCGCGAACGACTCGTCCACCGACAGCAGACCCGGCAGCGCCGTCGTCCCGTCGAAGACCAGGAACAGCGTGCCGAGAGCCACGAAGAACAGGCCGGAGAGCACCGAGGTCGAGTGGAGCGTGAGCCGGCCCACCCGCAGCGGCCGGCCGCGCAGCCAGGACCGCCCGCCCAGGTCGTACCGCTCCCAGAGCAGGGCAAGCACGAACAGCGGCACCGCCATGCCGAGCGCGTACACCGCGAGGAGCAGCCCCCCGTAGGCCGGGCTGCCGCTCAGCGCCGCCACCGTCAGGACGCTGCCCAGGATCGGGCCCGCGCAGAAGCCGGCGAGGCCGTAGACCAGGCCGAGGGCGTAGACGGAGAGCGCCGACGTGGGCCGGATGCGGCCGCTCGCCTCCGCGACCCGGCGGGAGGCGAAGCCCAGGCCGAGGATCTGGAGCACCCCGAGCCCGACGATCAGCCAGCCACCGACGGTGACCAGCAGGTCCCGGTGGCCGTAGAAGAGGCGACCGGCGAAGGAGCCGGCCGCGCCGAGCGGGACGAGGGTGGTCGCCAGGCCCAGGTAGAGGATGCCGGTCCTGGCCACCAGCTTCGCGCGCGTGTCGATGGAATACGCGAAGAAGGCCGGAAGCAGGAGGGCGCTGCACGGGCTGAGGAGGGCCAGCAGTCCGCCGAGGAAGGCGGCGAAGTAGCCGATGCCCGAGGTCACTGGCCGGCCTTCTTCGGGGCGGTTTTCTTCGGAGCGGCCTTCGCCGCCGCCTCGATGGCCTCCGTGAAGGTCTCCAGGGGCTGGGCTCCGGCGATCGGACGGCCGTTGACCAGGAAGGACGGGGTGGAGGTGGCGCCGAGGGAGTAGCCCTGCTCCTGGTCCTTGCGGACCGCCTCGCGGGCCGCCTCGCCGTCGGTGTCCTTGGCGAACCGGGCCGCGTCGGGGACGCCCGCCTCCTTGCCGAGGGCGGCCAGCCGGTCCTTGCCGAAGCCCTTCTCCTTGGCGCCCTCCGCGTAGGCGGCCTTGTGGAACTCCCAGAACCGGCCCTGCTGCCCGGCCGCCCAGGAGGCGCGGGCGACCGCCTCCGACTCCTCGCCGAAGATCGGGAAGTTCCGCCACTCGATGCGCAGGGTGCCGTTGTCGACGTACTTCTTCACCAGGGCCGGCTCGGTGTCCCGGGCGAACTTCCCGCAGTAGCCGCACTTGAAGTCGGCGTACTCGATGAGCACGACGGGCGCGTCGGCGCGGCCGAGGGCGAGCTTGTCGGAGGCGTCACGGCGGGCGTAGGCCTCCAGTTCGGCGTAGACGCCGGCGGACGGGTCGGCGGAGACCTCCGCGACGGCGGAGGAACCGGAGGCGCCCGGGGACGCGGGCCTGGTGGCGGTGTACGAGACGACGCCGAGCAGCACGGCGGCGACGGCCACCCCGGAGACGATCAGGATCGGCTTGGACTTGGACTTGGACGCGGACTTGGACGCGGGCTTCGAGGCGGGCTTGGGCTTGGACGTGGGCTTGGACGCGGGCTTGGGCTTGGGCGTGGACATGCGGAAGCGCTCCTGGAGGACAGGGGAAGAGAAAGACGGGCTACGGCGGAGGAGGCCGTCCGTCTACACCCTCAGGACCGACAGTTCCACGGGAGACAGGGGTACGCGCGCGGGTGGCTCCCGTCCCGGCGACGCCGCCGGGTCGCCCGGACCGGGCTGCCGGACCCCGCAGGGCGTCCGGTCGGCGGCGAGCGCGGGCAGCAGCTCCGCGAAGCCGTGCGCACGCGGCGGTACGACGGGCCCGGCGGCCCCTTCACCGCCGGCGTGACCGGGATCGCAGCCGGGCACACCGGGCAGACCTGCACGGACCGCGAGCGGGGCGTCGACGGGCGTCGCGGGGGCGGAGGGCTCGACGCCCGCCGTCATCGGCGCCGTCAGCGAGGCCCCGGCCGGGTGCGCCGTCAGTGCCGCCCCCGCCAGGGGTGACGCGCCCGCCGTCCCACAGACCAGGAGTCCGAGCACCAGCGCCGCCAGCACCGCGGCGAGCGCCGCCGGCACGCGGGTGGTGCGGAACATGCGAAACCTCTCCGGTCCTCGTCGACGTGTCCGAAATAGTACGCACCCCCGGCTCGCGCGCCCCGGCTCGCGTCCCCGGGGAAGCCGCCCGTAAATCGGTTCGCCGCTTCTCGGCCGCAGGTGCGATCCTGGGATCCGTATGTCTACTTCCTTCGCCGCCCTCCAGTCCGTCCTGGCCGAGGTCTCGCTGCGGGACTCCCACCGGCTCGGCCGCCGTCTCGAAGGCGCCCGCCGCATCCGCAAGCCCGAGGCCCGCGCGGCCGTCCTGGACGAGATCGCCGTCGAGGCGGCCAAGGCCAAGGAGCGCGTCGACGGGCGCGCCTCCCGCGTGCCCCCGGTCACGTATCCCGAACAGCTGCCCGTCTCGCAGAAGAAGGACGAGATCCTGGAGGCGATACGTGACCACCAGGTCGTGATCGTCGCCGGTGAGACGGGCTCCGGGAAGACCACCCAGATCCCGAAGATCTGTCTGGAGCTGGGCCGGGGCGTCCGGGGCATGATCGGGCACACCCAGCCCCGGCGTATCGCGGCCCGTACGGTCGCCGAGCGCGTCGCGGAGGAGCTGAGGACCCCCCTCGGGGAGGCCGTCGGCTGGAAGGTCCGCTTCACCGACCAGGTGAACCCCGACGCGACCTTCGTGAAGCTGATGACGGACGGCATCCTGCTCGCCGAGATCCAGACGGACCGCGAGCTGCGCGCGTACGACACGATCATCATCGACGAGGCCCACGAGCGGTCCCTCAACATCGACTTCCTGCTCGGCTATCTGGCCCAGCTGCTGCCGAAGCGCCCCGACCTCAAGGTCGTGATCACCTCCGCGACGATCGACCCGGAGCGTTTCTCCCGCCACTTCGGCGAGGCCCCGATCGTCGAGGTCAGCGGCCGTACGTACCCCGTGGAGGTCCGGTACCGGCCCCTCCTCGAAGAGGACTCGGACGACTCCGACCGGGACCAGATCACCGCGATCTGCGAGGCCGTCGACGAGCTCCAGTCCGAGGGCCCCGGCGACGTCCTGGTCTTCCTCTCCGGTGAGCGCGAGATCCGGGACACCGCGGACGCGCTGCTCAAGCGGCAGCTGCGCAACACCGAGGTCCTCCCCCTCTACGCCCGCCTCTCGCACGCCGAGCAGCACCGGGTCTTCCAGGCGCACTCCGGCCGCCGGATCGTCCTGGCGACGAACGTCGCCGAGACCTCCCTGACGGTCCCCGGCATCAAGTACGTGATCGACCCGGGCACCGCCCGCATCTCCCGCTACTCGCACCGGACCAAGGTGCAGCGGCTGCCGATCGAGCCGGTCAGCCAGGCCAGCGCCAACCAGCGCAAGGGCCGCTGCGGCCGTACGTCCGACGGCATCTGCATCCGGCTGTACTCCGAGGACGACTTCCTGACCCGTCCGGAGTTCACGGACGCGGAGATCCTCCGTACGAACCTGGCCTCCGTCATCCTCCAGATGACCGCGGCCGGCCTCGGCGACATCGAGAAGTTCCCCTTCATCGACCCGCCGGACCACCGGAACATCCGGGACGGTGTGCAGCTCCTGCAGGAGCTGGGCGCGATCGACCCGGCGGAGAAGGATCCGAAGAAGCGGCTGACGCAGCAGGGCCGGAAGCTCGCCCAGCTGCCCGTCGACCCGCGCCTCGCGCGCATGGTCCTGGAGGCCGACAGGAACGGCTGTGTCCGCGAGGTCATGGTGATCGCGGCGGCGCTCTCCATCCAGGACCCGCGCGAGCGGCCGGCGGAGAAGCAGGCGCAGGCCGACCAGCAGCACGCCCGGTTCAAGGACGAGACGAGCGACTTCCTCGCCTTCCTGAACATGTGGCGGTACGTCCGTGAGCAGCAGAAGGAGCGGGGTTCCAGCTCCTTCCGCCGGATGTGCAAGCAGGAGTACCTGAACTTCCTGCGCATCCGGGAGTGGCAGGACATCTACACCCAGCTGCGGACGGTCGCGAAGCAGCTGGGCATCCACGTCAACGAGGAGGACGCTCCCGAGCAGTCCGTCCACGTGTCGCTGCTCGCCGGCCTTCTCAGCCACATCGGCATGAAGGACGTGAAGGAGGGCGCGAAGAACGACTACCTGGGTGCCCGAAGCGCCAAGTTCGCGATCTTCCCCGGTTCCGCGCTCTTCAAGAAGCCCCCGCGTTTCGTCATGTCCGCCGAGCTGGTGGAGACCTCGCGCCTCTGGGCCCGGGTCAACGCGCGCGTGGAGCCGGAGTGGATCGAGCCGCTCGCCCAGCATCTGGTGAAGAAGACGTACAGCGAGCCGCACTGGGAGAAGGACCAGGCGGCCGTGATGGCCTTCGAGAAGGTCACGCTGTACGGCGTCCCGATCATCGCCGACCGCAAGGTGAACTACGGCCGGATCGACCCCGAGATCTCCCGCGACCTGTTCATCAGGAACGCGCTGGTCGAGGGCGACTGGCGCACCCACCACAAGTTCTTCGCGGACAACCGCAAGCTCCTGACCGAGGTCGAGGAGCTGGAGCACCGGGCCCGCCGCCGGGACATCCTCGTCGACGACGAGACGCTGTTCGACTTCTACGACAAGCGCGTCCCGGAACACGTCGTGTCCGGTGCCCACTTCGACTCCTGGTGGAAGCACAAGCGCCACGAGGAACCGGAGTTCCTCGACTTCGAGCGCGAGATGCTCATCAACGAGAAGGCGGGGGCGGTCACCAAGGACGACTACCCGGACTCGTGGCGGCAGGGCCCGCTGAAGTTCCGGGTGACGTACCAGTTCGAGCCGGGCGCGGACGCGGACGGCGTGACCGTCCACATCCCGCTCCAGGTGCTGAACCAGGTGACGGACGACGGCTTCGAGTGGCAGATCCCGGGTCTGCGCGGCGAGGTCGTCACCGAGCTGATCCGCTCCCTGCCCAAGCCGATCCGCCGCCACTACGTGCCCGCGCCGAACTTCGCGACCCGCTTCCTGGACGCGGTCGTGCCGGTGCAGGAGCCGCTGGCGGGGGCGCTCGCCCGCGAACTCCAGCGGATGGTCGGCGTCCCGGTCACGGCCGAGGACTTCGACTGGGCGAAGGTGCCCGAGCACCTCAAGGTGACCTTCCGGATCGTCGACGAGCGGCGCCGCAAGCTCGCCGAGGACAAGGACCTGGAGACGCTGCGGCTCCAGCTGCGGCCGAAGGCCCGTAAGGCCCTCTCGCAGGCCGCCGCGGCGGCCACCGGGGGCCCGGACGGCTCCGGGCCGTCCCTGGAGCGCACGGGGCTCACGGACTGGACGATCGGGACGCTCACGAAGGTCTTCGAGACCAAGCGGGGCGGACAGCCGGTCAAGGCGTACCCGGCGCTGGTGGACGAGGGCGCGACCGTCGCCGTACGGCTCTTCGACTCGGAGGCCGAGCAGGAACGGGCGATGTGGCGGGGCACCCGGAAGCTGATCCTGCTGAACATCCCGGTGAACCCGGCGAAGTTCGCCTCGGACAAGCTGACCAACCAGCAGAAGCTGGCCCTGTCCTCGAACCCGCACGGCTCGATCCAGGCCCTCTTCGACGACTGCGCGACCGCCGCCGCCGACCGGCTGATCGCGGACCACGGCGGCCCGGCGTGGGACGAGGAGTCGTTCCGGAAGCTGTACGACAGGGTCCGCGCGGACCTCGTGGACACGACGGTACGGACGGTGGGCCAGGTCCAGCAGATCCTGGCGGCCTGGCAGGCCTGCGAGCGCCGGCTGAAGTCGACGAACAGCCTGGCCCTGATCAACAACCTGACCGACGTGCGGGCGCAGCTGGCCTGGCTGATGCCGGCCGGGTTCGTCACCCGTACGGGGCTGAAGCGGCTGCCGGACCTGATGCGCTATCTGGTGGCGGTGGACCGGCGGCTCCAGCAGATGCCGACCGGGGTGCAGCGGGACACCACCCGGATGGAGAAGGTCCAGGAGATGCAGGACGAGTACGCCTGGCTGCTCGAACAGCTCCCCAAGGGCCGCCCGGTGCCCACCGAGGTGACCGACATCCGCTGGATGATCGAGGAGCTGCGGGTGAGCTACTTCGCCCACGCGCTGGGGACGGCGTATCCGGTCTCGGACAAGCGGATCGTGAAGGCGATCGACGCGGCGGCGCCCTAGGGCCTGTCGTCACACTCCCGCCGTCGCCCGCGGGGCAGGCGGGAGTTTGACGACAGGCCCTAGCCGGGACCTCGCCGTCGGTGAGTTCGACCAGACCCCCTGACCTGCTGTACAGTCTTTCTCGCGGCCACTTACGAGGGGCTGCAAGCAAGGACCTGTGGAGCAGTTGGTTAGCTCGCCACCCTGTCAAGGTGGAGGTCGCGGGTTCAAGTCCCGTCAGGTTCGCTTTTCACGAAGGCCCGCATCGCGAGATGCGGGCCTTCGTCGTGTTCCGTGTCTTGACGGGGCCACGCGCCCGCCGGTACCCCGGACATCAGGGATTCGGGGGCCACACCGGAGGTGGTCGCGCATGGCCGCGGCGTCCGCAGCACGGCACGACACGGGAGCACTGCTGCGCGCCCATCTGGCGGCCGCTTCCCGCTACGGACATCTCACGCGTCACTGTCCGGTCTGCCATCGCCTCCTGCGGCTCGCCATGGAGCTTCCCGAGCCTCCGGAGCCCCCGGAGGGGGCTGAACCGGCCGGGGAGCCGGAGGCGGGGCCCGGGGAGCCGGGAGGCCGGCCGCGGCAGGAGCCGCCGGCCACTGAGGACGAAAGTCCCATCGACCCATGACCAACGGCGGGTTGGGAGCCTTCCTCGCAGTGGGAGGCTGTTCTTTGGCAAGACTTCGCCAGTGTGACGGGTGTCACTGAGGCAGTTTCAGAAACCGCTTCACTTACACCCTCCCTACACCAGCCCGATTTAATATGTGCAATTGCACCGGCCCCCGAGGAGTGGCGCCGGACACAAAAGAAGATCGCGCCAGACCCGGCGGAGTCCAGCGCGATCGATGACGAAGGCCTGTTGGGGCAGGAATCCGTCGGCAGAGCTAGGGGTGGGCCACCGGATTGGGGGATCCGGAGCGGCCCGGTGTTACGGGTACAGCAGGGTGTGTGCGCGACCTCAGGCCTCGCTGCGCTGCTGCGGAATACCCGCCAGCAGCGCGCGAACCTCGGCCTCGCGGTAGCGGCGGTGCCCACCCAGCGTGCGGATGGACGTGAGCTTCCCGGCCTTCGCCCAACGGGTCACCGTCTTCGGGTCCACGCGGAACATCGTGGCAACCTCGGCAGGGGTCAGCAGCGGCTCGGCATCAGGGGTGCGAGCGGTCATGAGCGGCCTCCTCGGGAGAACCGAACCATCTCGGTTCTTTCCTCTAAATTCTGCACCTTGACCCGCGTTGCCCGAAATGGCAGAAGCGGGCCGAGTCGGTTATAGGACGAACGGCTTGTCCTCGGCACTACAACTACACCATCCGTCCAGCCACGTCGGCCAAACCGATGGAATTGCCCTCGCAGGTGTTCATCAGCGGCGGAAGTCGATGGACCATGCCATAACGGACAGTCACACCACTGTGACGATCAGTCACAGGGTGATCAGGAGTCCTCAGACCCCCCATAGAGTGCAATGCTGAGCGTTCCGCCCACAGATGGGCGGAAGGAACCCTCCCCGGACTCCTTGTCCTATTTTGGCACGAGGGTGGGTGATGGGCGCAAGGGTGCGTTAAGTGCTGTCCGTCACGCTTGAGCCAAAGGCCCGGATCAGGACCAACGTCCCCGCCCCAAGGGTGCCGAAAGACCCGCACGACACCGTGCACAGCAAACCGGTCATGCGGTATTCGGACAACCCCGAAGATCATTTACACCCGCCGGACATGTCTTGTCGATACCGACCTGACGAAGATGCCCGACTGATGTCAGTTCGCGAACCGCTGACGTCAGTTCGCGAACCGCAGGTCCCTGACGACCCGCCAGCGCTCCGCGAGCCGCCCGTACGCGTCGCTCGCCGCCTCGCCGTCGCCCGCCCGCAGCGCGGCGATCCCCTCCGCCAGCTGCGCCGCCGACCGGTCCTCGGCCAGCCACTCCTCCGGGACCACGTGCACCAGACCGCCGTAGTCCAGCTCCACCAGCGCCCGCGGATGGAACTCCTCCAGCCAGCGCCCCACCTCGATCAGGCCCTCCGTCATCGGACCGTCGTCGATCGACTCCCGCAGGGCCCGCAGCGCCCGCGCGAGACGCCGGCGCGCCTGCGCCATCGTCGTCCGGTAGCGCAGGACCGGCGCCCGGCCCTCCGCCGTCCCCCTGGGGTCCCCCGGCTCGTACTGCCGGTCCTCGTCCCCGAAGAGCGCGAACCAGCGCAGCGGCACCTGCCAGACCGCCGTACGGATCCACGGGCGCGCGTCCGGGTTCCTTTCGAGCCACCGCTCGTAGTCGCTCGCCACCTGGCCGCGCACCACGGGCGGCAGCATCGCGTCGAGCACCGGCCCGGGGAACTGGCCGTCCAGCTCCTGGAGCGCCAGCCAGCCCCGCAGCCGGGTCCGCCACGGACAGACCACCACCACGCCGTCCAGCCGGGCGACGAAGGCCTCCGCGCTCTCGTGGACCGGCACCGGGACCGGCGGGGTGGGCAGCAGGTCGGCCAGCGACCGCCGCAGCTCCTCCTGCGCCCCCGGCGTACGCGGCCTGCGGGCGTAGCCGGCCCAGTGGGTCCGCTCAGGCTCGGGGAACGCGGCCAGCGGCTCGTACACCCGCAGATAGGACGCGTAGGGGATGAGGACCGAGGAGGCGACCGACATGTCGCGAATCCTTCCACGGAGGTACTCCCCGAGGGGGTGATCCTGAGCACTGGCGCCGATCTACGCCCAGGTAGGACTTACTCTCTTGCCGAACTGGTCCTCCCCCACCCGTAGGGAGGCCGCAAACCGCCGCTTCGTACTTGGGAGTCACCACCGTGACCGATGTGACCGGCGTTCCTGCTGACGTACTGCGCACCTTGTTCCACTCGGAGCAGGGTGGCCACGAGCAAGTCGTGCTCTGCCAGGACCGCGCCACCGGCCTCAAGGCCGTCATCGCCCTCCACTCCACCGCCCTGGGCCCCGCCCTCGGAGGCACCCGCTTCTACCCGTACGCCACCGAGGCCGAGGCCGTCGCCGACGCGCTCAACCTGGCCCGCGGGATGTCGTACAAGAACGCCATGGCCGGTCTCGACCACGGCGGCGGCAAGGCCGTCATCATCGGCGACCCGGAGCAGATCAAGACCGAGGAGCTCCTCCTCGCCTACGGTCGCTTCGTCGCCTCGCTCGGCGGCCGGTACGTCACGGCCTGCGACGTCGGCACCTATGTCGCCGACATGGACGTCGTCGCCCGCGAGAACCAGTGGACCACCGGCCGCTCCCCCGAGAACGGCGGCGCCGGCGACTCCTCCGTCCTCACCGCCTTCGGCGTCTTCCAGGGCATGCGCGCCTCCGCGCAGACCCTGTGGGGCGACCCGACCCTGCGCGGCCGCAAGGTCGGCGTCGCGGGCGTCGGCAAGGTCGGCCACCACCTCGTCGAGCACCTTCTGTCGGACGGCGCCGAGGTCGTGATCACCGATGTGCGCGAGGAGTCGGTGCGCCGGATCACCGACAAGCACCCGCAGGTGACCGTGGTCGCCGACACCGAGGCGCTGATCCGCGTCGAGGGTCTCGACATCTACGCGCCCTGCGCGCTCGGCGGCGCCCTGAACGACGAGACCGTGCCGGTCCTCACCGCGGCCATCGTCTGCGGCGCGGCCAACAACCAGCTCGCCCACCCCGGCGTCGAGAAGGACCTCGCGGACCGCGGGATCCTCTACGCGCCCGACTACGTGGTCAACGCCGGTGGCGTGATCCAGGTCGCCGACGAGCTGCACGGCTTCGACTTCGACCGCTGCAAGGCGAAGGCGACGAAGATCTTCGACACCACCCTCGAAATCTTCGCACGTGCGAAGGCCGACGGAATTCCGCCGGCCGCGGCGGCCGACCGGATCGCCGAGCAGCGGATGGCGGACGCCCGCCGCGCCTGAGCGGCGCACGAGGCCGGCCCGCCGCCGGGGCCCCGTAGGGAGACCGCGGGGCCCACTCGGGGGCCGGCGCGGGGCCGACGCGGGGAGACTTCGCTCACGCCCCTCGGCGGGTCGGACCTCAAGAAGAGGTTAAAATCGCGATTGACCAGCGAGGAACGGGCTCCTCGATGGTTCTGTACCGGGGTATGTGATGCGCGCGGCGTACCGTAGACCCGCGGAAACAGGTACCGTTGAAGCCCTACGGACCGGTCTCTCTGTCGAGAGTCCGTTCCGAATCATGAACGCGTGTCAAGACTCTGGGGCCAACGAGCCCCGTCACCGAGGGGGTCGAGCCATGGGGCGCGGCCGGGCAAAGGCCAAGCAGACCAAGGTCGCCCGCCAGCTGAAGTACAGCAGCGGCGGGACAGACCTGACGCGTCTGGCCAATGAGCTGGGCGCTTCGACTTCGAACCAGCCGCCGAATGGCGAGCCGTTCGAGGACGACGACGAGGAAGACGACCCGTACGCCCAGTACGCGGATCTCTACAACGAGGACGACGAGGACGAGGACGACGAGTCCGGTCCCAGTGCGTCCCCGCGTCGCGCTTGACCTTCTGAATCGCATCGCAGGAACCCGGCCGGGGAACACCCGGCCGGGTTCCTGTGCTGTCCGCGGCCGGGGCGGCCCAGGAGACCCGGACAACGCGAACGGGGCGCCCCTCAGGAGCGCCCCGCCGTACAGGCCTCGTACTGCTTCGCGACGCTTCTAGACCGCGTACGTCCCGACCAGCTCCGCGCCGGTCGTGTGCGCCCCGCGCTCGGTGATCTCGCCCGCGACCCAGGACTCGACGCCCCGGTCCGCCAGCGCCGTCAGGGCCACGTCCACGGACTCGGCCGGCACGACGGCCATCATGCCGACGCCCATGTTCAGCGTCTTCTCCAGCTCCAGGCGCTCCACCTGGCCGGCCTTGCCGACCAGGTCGAAGATCGCGCCCGGCGCCCAGGTCGAACGGTCCACCGTGGCGTGCAGGCCGTCCGGGATCACCCGGGCCAGGTTGGCCGCGAGACCGCCGCCCGTGATGTGGCTGAAGGCGTGGACGTCCGCGGTCCGGGTGAGGGCCAGGCAGTCCAGCGAGTAGATCTTGGTGGGCTCCAGGAGCTCCTCGCCGAGCGTCCGGCCCAGCTCCTCGACCTGCTGGTCCAGGGCCATGCCCGCGCGGTCGAAGAGCACGTGCCGGACGAGCGAGTACCCGTTGGAGTGAAGACCCGAGGAGGCCATGGCGATGACCGCGTCCCCCGTACGGATGCGATCGGCGCCGAGCAGCCGGTCGTACTCCACGACACCCGTGCCCGCGCCGGCCACGTCGAAGTCGTCCGGGCCGAGGAGGCCCGGGTGCTCCGCCGTCTCGCCGCCGACCAGGGCGCAGCCGGCCAGGACACAGCCCTCGGCGATGCCCTTGACGATGGCGGCGACCCGCTCGGGGTGGACCTTGCCGACACAGATGTAGTCGGTCATGAAGAGCGGCTCGGCGCCGCAGACGACGATGTCGTCCATGACCATCGCGACCAGGTCGTGGCCGATCGTGTCGTACACGCCCATCTGGCGGGCGATGTCGACCTTCGTCCCGACGCCGTCGGTGGCGGAGGCGAGCAGCGGACGCTCGTAGCGCTTGAGGGCGGAGGCGTCGAAGAGGCCGGCGAAACCGCCGAGGCCACCGAGGACCTCGGGGCGCTGCGTCTTCTTCACCCACTCCTTCATGAGCTCGACGGCGCGGTCACCCGCTTCGATGTCGACGCCCGCGGACGCATAGGAGGCACCAGTGGTCTGAGACATGGTTCAGAGCTTTCGTGTCGTTACTGCGTTACTGCGGGGGTCTTACGGGCGACGGAGCGCGTCGGAGGCCGCGGTGGCGGCCGGGCCGGCGGCCAGCTCGGTCTCCAGGAGCTGCTTGCCGAGCAGCTCGGGGTCCGGCAGCTCCATCGGGTACTCGCCGTCGAAGCAGGCACGGCAGAGGTTCGGCTTCTGGATCGTGGTCGCCTCGATCATCCCGTCGAGCGAGATGTACGAGAGCGAGTCCGCGCCCAGCGACGTGCCGATCTCGTCGATCGACATGCCGTTGGCGATCAGCTCCGCGCGGGTGGCGAAGTCGATGCCGAAGAAGCAGGGCCACTTCACCGGCGGCGAGGAGATCCGGATGTGGATCTCGGCCGCGCCGGCCTCGCGGAGCATCTTCACCAGGGCGCGCTGGGTGTTGCCGCGGACGATCGAGTCGTCGACGACCACCAGGCGCTTGCCCTTGATGACGTCCTTGAGGGGGTTCAGCTTCAGCCGGATGCCGAGCTGGCGGATGGTCTGGGAGGGCTGGATGAAGGTGCGCCCGACATAGGCGTTCTTCACCAGGCCCGCGCCGAAGGGGATGCCCGAGGCCTCGGCGTAGCCGATGGCGGCCGGGGTGCCGGACTCCGGAGTCGCTATCACCAGGTCGGCCTCGACGGGCGCCTCCTTCGCGAGGCGGCGGCCCATCTCCACACGGGAGAGGTACACGTTCCGGCCGGCGATGTCGGTGTCCGGGCGGGCCAGGTACACGTACTCGAAGACACAGCCCTTGGGCTTCGCTTCCGCGAATCGCGAGGTACGGATGCCGTTCTCGTCGATCGCGATCATCTCGCCCGGCTCGACCTCGCGGACGTAGCTGGCGCCGCAGATGTCGAGGGCGGCGGACTCGGAGGCGACCACCCAGCCGCGCTCCAGACGGCCGAGGACCAGCGGGCGGATGCCCTGCGGGTCACGGGCCGCGTAGAGCGTGTGCTCGTCCATGAAGACGAGGGAGAAGGCGCCCCGGACGTCGGGGAGGACCTTCGCGGCGGCCTGCTCGATGGTGAGCGGCGTGCCGTCCTCGTCCACCTGGGCGGCGAGGAGCGCCGTCAGGAGGTCCGTGTCGTTGGTGGCCGCCACACGGGTGCTGCGGCCTTCCTTCTTGGGCAGGTCCGCGACCATCTCGGCGAGCTGCGCCGTGTTCACCAGGTTGCCGTTGTGGCCGAGCGCGATCGAGCCGTGGGCGGTCGCCCTGAACGTCGGCTGCGCGTTCTCCCACACGGACGCCCCGGTGGTCGAGTAGCGGGCGTGACCGACCGCGATATGACCTTGGAGGGAACCGAGAGAGGTCTCGTCGAAGACCTGGGACACGAGGCCCATGTCCTTGAAGACGAGGATCTGGGAGCCGTTGCTGACCGCGATACCCGCGGATTCCTGGCCCCGATGCTGGAGGGCGTAGAGCCCGAAGTACGTGAGCTTTGCGACCTCTTCACCCGGAGCCCAGACACCGAAGACGCCACAAGCGTCCTGGGGGCCTTTCTCTCCGGGGAGCAAGTCGTGATTGAGTCGACCGTCACCACGTGGCACGTTTCCGAGTGTAGACGGGCTCGACCACTGGTCCGAATTGAGGAATTACGGGGTCGGTCCCGCTCGTACGTTCGCACGAAATGATCAACTCCGGCTTGGAGGGCCCTACGAGGCAGGCGCCGGAAGGGTTCCGGGCTCCGGGACCTCACCGAGCGGACGCTCGTACCAGGCCGGAAACCGCCCCGCGATGTGACGGAGTGCACCTTCCCCACCGGTCCCGGGCCGCGCGCGCCCGGCCCCCGGGGCCCGTCACCCCTGGGAGGTTCCTCCCTATCGTCCGGGTCCGTCCGGGGCCGCCGTGACGGGCGTGTGTACGGGGGATGTCGTACGCCCCGGGGAGCGGGACGGTCGCTGACAGGCCCGCCGGGCGGCCTGGGAACGGACGGACGCGGGGCTGCTCCCCTACTGAGCGGCGGGGCTCTGACCCGCGGTCTTCTCCGCCGTCGCCGTCAGGCCCTCGCCCCTGGTGTCGGTGAGGGTCAGGGTGCGGTGGTCGAGCCGGTAGGTGAGCGGGCCGTCGAGGAGTTCGTACAGCTTCGTCTCCAGCCGCATCTGCGGGCTGGTGCACATCATCCGGGTGGTCGCCGCCGGGCCCTCGATCCTGAGGGTCTTCCCCTCGACCCGGGCCGACGCGGAGAAGTTGTTGCAGCCCAGGTTGCCGGTGACCCGGCCGTCCTCGCCGATGACGAAGCGCGCCTTGGCCTCGCTGCCGGCGGGCAGGGAGGAGGCTGTGTCCCCGGCGAGGAGTCCGTCGATCTTCCAGGTGGTGCCGCGCAGCGGGGCCCCGAGCTCGGTGGTCATTTCGAGGCCGTCGCGGCCGTCGGCCGAGGCGAGGGTGAACCGGGCGTCCGCGATCGTGCCCTTGAGCGGGCCGCCGAGGGCCTTGAACAGCGCCTTCTCGAAGCGCTCCTGGTCGGCCGGGCAGCCGATCCGGGTGATCTCCCGCGGGGTGACCGTGAGGGTGTCGCCGTGCGCGGCGACCGTGGCACCGAAGTGGTTGCAGCCGCTGTTCCCCTCGGCACGGCCGTTCTCCCCGAAGTCGAGGCGGGCGCCGGGCGGGGCGGCGGACCTGCTGCCGTCGGCGGTGACGGCGTCGATCCTCCAGTGCGTACCGGTGACGGGCAGGTCCGGGGAGAGCGTGCCGGAGCCGGAGCCGGCGCCTCCCTCCGTACCGCAGGCGGTGAGGAGCAGGAGCGGGACCAGGGCGGCGAGGGCTCGTGGCTTCGGCATGGAGGTGGGACGGACCTGCCCGCCGTACGGTTCCTTCGGTCACCCCATCAGGGGCAGCAGGTCCTCCAGGTCCGCACGCTCGCCGCTCGCGCTCACGTGGGCCGCGTCCAGCTCCGCCGCCCACTCCGTACGGCCCGTCGCCAGCCTGACCCAGGTCAGCGGGTCCGTCTCGACCACGTTGGGCGGGGTGCCCCGGGTGTGCCGGGGGCCCTCCACGCACTGCACCACCGCGTACGGCGGGATCCGCACCTCGACGGCCCCGCCCGGGGCCTTCGCCGCGAGCGCGTCGGCGAGCAGCCGGGTGCAGGCGGCGAGGGCCTGCCGGTCGTACGGGATGTCCGCGCCGGTCGCCGCAGTCAGGTCGTCGGTGTGGACGACGAGCTCGACGGTCCGGGTGACGAGGAAGTCGGCGAGGGTCATCGCGCCGAAGCGGGTCGGGACGATCCTCTCGTCGAAGGCGGTCGCGAGCGCCTCCTCGTACCGCGCGAGGGTCTCCGCGTACAGCGCCGGGAGGTCGCCCGTGTCGATCGCCCGGGTGTCCGCGTCGATGCCCGCGGCGCCCTCGGCCGTGGCCGTGGGCCAGTCGGCCAGGGCGAGTTCCCGGCCGGCCGGCTCGGGCTCCGCGAGCTTCCGCGTCAGGGACGCGAGGGCCGTCGTGAGGTGCGCCGCCAGGTCCCGTACTGTCCACTCGCCCAGCCGGGTCGGCCCGGCGAGCTGCTCCGGAGTGAGGGCGGCGACGGCCTCCCGCACGTGCGCGAACTGGGCGAGCACGGCGGCCCTGGTCCTGGCGGAGTCGTACTTACGGGCGCGTTTCCTGGCCGGTGGCATGGGCCGAGGCTAGCGCCGAGACTGGAAGCACGGAGCCAATCGCAGCGAAAGCAGGCGACGGGACCATGACCCATCACGAGCACCCCGATGCCGCCTTGGTGCGCCGGGGCTACGAAGCGTTCGGCAACGGCGACATGGCGACGCTGGAATCCATGATGACCAGCGACTGCACCCAGCACGTGCCCGGCGAGAGCCAGATCTCCGGGCACTACAAGGGCCGGGACAACGTCATAGGCGGCTACTACCGCAAGCTCGGCGAGCTGAGCGGCGGCACCATCCGCGTCGCCCTCAAGGGCGTGTACGTGGACGGACGCGGCCACGCCATCACCACACACCGCTTCCACGCCGACCGCGGTGACCGCGGCATCGAGATGGACGGCGGACTGTTCTTCACGCTCGTCGGCGGCAAGATCTCCGACATCGACGAATGCGTCGCCGACATCGTGGAGGCGGACTCCTTCTGGGGAACCGGCTGACAGCACGGAGCCCCCGCCCTTCCCGAGCGGGGGCTCCGTTCCGTACGGATTCGATCCGCGGATCAGGCCAGCAGGCCCGGGATCGTCGCCTCGTGCGCCTCGCGCAGCTCCGTGAGGGAGAGCGCGAACTCGCCCTGCACGTCGACGGCGTCACCGTCGACGACACCGATCCGGGTCGCCGGCAGGCCCCGCGCACCGCACATGTCGGTGAAGCGGAGTTCCTCGCTGCGCGGGACGGCGACGACCGCACGGCCCGCCGACTCCGAGAAGAGGAACGTGAACGCGTCCAGGCCCTCCGGGACGACCAGCCGCGCGCCGTTCCCGCCGCGCAGGCAGGACTCGACGACCGCCTGGACGAGACCGCCGTCGGACAGGTCGTGCGCCGCGTCGATCATGCCGTCGCGGGAGGCCGAGATCAGGATCTCGCCGAGCAGCTTCTCCCGGTCGAGGTCCACGGCCGGCGGCATGCCGCCGAGGTGCTGGTGGATCACCTCGGACCAGGCCGAGCCGCCGAACTCCTCACGCGTGTCGCCGAGCAGGTAGAGGAGCTGGCCCTCTTCCGCGAAGGCGATCGGCGTACGGCGGTTCACGTCGTCGATCACACCGAGCACGGCCACGACCGGCGTCGGGTGGATCGCCGTCTCACCGGTCTGGTTGTACAGCGACACGTTGCCGCCGGTGACCGGGGTGCCCAGCTGGAGGCAGCCGTCCGCGAGACCACGGGTGGCCTCGGCGAACTGCCACATCACGGCCGGGTCCTCGGGCGAACCGAAGTTCAGGCAGTCCGAGATGGCGAGCGGCTTGGCACCGGAGGCGGCGACGTTGCGGTACGCCTCCGCCAGCGCGAGCTGCGCACCCGTGTACGGGTCGAGCTTGGCGTACCGGCCGTTGCCGTCGGTCGCCATGGCCACGCCGAGGTTGGTCTCCTCGTCGATACGGACCATGCCCGCGTCCTCGGGCTGCGCCAGGACCGTGTTGCCCTGCACGAACCGGTCGTACTGGTCCGTGATCCAGGACTTGGAGGCCTGGTTCGGGGAGGAGACGAGCCGGAGGACCTGGTCCTTCAGCTCGGCGCCGTCCTGCGGCCGGGGCAGCTTGCCGGCGTCGTCGGCCTGGAGCGCGTCCTGCCAGTCCGGGCGGGCGAACGGCCGGTGGTAGGTCGGGCCCTCGTGGGCGACGGAGCGCGGCGGGACGTCGACGATCTGCTCGCCGTGCCAGAAGATCTCCAGGCGCTCGCCCTCGGTCACCTCACCGATGACGACGGCGATGACGTCCCACTTCTCGCAGATCTCCAGGAAGCGGTCGACGTGCTGCGGCTCGACGATCGCGCACATGCGCTCCTGCGACTCGCTCATGAGGATTTCCTCGGGCGAGAGCGTCGCGTCGCGCAGGTGGACCTTCTCCAGGTCGACGTGCATGCCGCCGGAGCCCGCGGAGGCCAGCTCGGAGGTGGCGCAGGAGAGCCCGGCGCCGCCGAGGTCCTGGATGCCCGCGACCAGCTTCTCCTTGAAGATCTCCAGGGTGCACTCGATGAGGAGCTTCTCCTGGAAGGGGTCACCGACCTGGACGGCGGGGCGCTTGGTGGGCTTGGTGTCGTCGAAGGTCTCGGACGCGAGGACCGAGACGCCGCCGATGCCGTCGCCACCCGTGCGGGCGCCGTACAGGATGACCTTGTTGCCGGGGCCGGAGGCCTTGGCGAGGTGGATGTCCTCGTGCTTCATCACGCCGATGCAGCCGGCGTTGACCAGGGGGTTGCCCTGGTAGCAGGAGTCGAAGACGACCTCGCCGCCGATGTTCGGCAGGCCGAGGCAGTTGCCGTAGCCACCGATGCCGGCGACGACACCGGGCAGCACGCGCTTGGTGTCGGGGTGGTCGGCCGCGCCGAAGCGCAGCGGGTCGACGACCGCGACCGGGCGGGCACCCATGGCGAGGATGTCGCGGACGATGCCGCCGACCCCGGTGGCCGCGCCCTGGTAGGGCTCGATGTACGAGGGGTGGTTGTGCGACTCGACCTTGAAGGTGACCGCGTATCCCTGACCGACATCGACGACGCCGGCGTTCTCGCCGATGCCGACGAGCATGGCGTCGTTCTCCGGGACCTTCTCGCCGAACTGCTTCAGGTGGACCTTGCTGCTCTTGTAGGAGCAGTGCTCGGACCACATGACGGAGTACATGGCGAGCTCGGCGCCGGTGGGACGGCGGCCCAGGATCTCGCGGATGCGCGCGTACTCGTCCTCCTTGAGGCCGAGCTCCTTCCAGGGCTGCTCGCTGTCCGGCGTCTCGCTCGCGTGCTTGACGGTGTCGAGGCTCATCAGGCGTTGACCAGCTTCTTGAGGATCGAGGTGAAGAAACCGAGGCCGTCCGTCTTGCCGGTGCCGATCAGCGGCTCGACGGCGTGCTCGGGGTGCGGCATGAGGCCGACCACGTTGCCCGCGGCGTTGGTGATGCCGGCGATGTCACGCAGCGAGCCGTTGGGGTTTCCGTATCCGTCAGCGGCTTCGCCGCGGGCCAGGTAGCGGAACGCGACCCGGCCCTCGGCCTCCAGCTCGTCGAGGACACGAGCGTCGGCGACGTACCGGCCGTCCATGTTCTTGAGCGGGACCTCGATCTCCTGGCCCTGGACGTAGTCCGAGGTCCAGGCGGTCTCCGCGTTCTCCACCCGCAGCTTCTGGTCGCGGCAGATGAAGTGGAGGTGGTTGTTGCGCAGCATCGCGCCCGGCAGCAGATGGGCCTCGGTGAGGATCTGGAAGCCGTTGCAGATGCCGAGGACGGGCATGCCCGCCTTGGCCTGCTCGATGATCGTCTCCATCACCGGCGAGAAGCGGGAGATGGCTCCGGCCCGCAGGTAGTCGCCGTAGGAGAAGCCGCCGGCCAGGACCACGGCGTCGACCTGCTTGAGGTCCTTGTCGCGGTGCCAGAGCGAGACGGGCTCGGCGCCCGCCAGGCGGGCGGCACGCAGCGCGTCCCGGTCGTCGAGCGTTCCGGGGAACGTGACGACGCCGATGCGTGCGGTCACGACTCCACCTTCACGACGAAGTCTTCGATCACGGTGTTGGCAAGGAAGGTTTCGGCCATCTCATGGATGCGGGCGAGGGCGGCATCGTCGACCGGCCCCTCCACCTCCAGCTCGAAACGCTTCCCCTGACGGACGTCGGCGATTCCGGCGAATCCCAGGCGGGGCAGTGCACGCTGCACCGCCTGCCCCTGAGGGTCGAGGATCTCCGGCTTGAGCATGACGTCGACTACGACGCGTGCCACTGGCACTCCCGGTGGTGTGTTGCGTGGGCGGTTCCCTCAGCGTACCTGTCTCCAAATTCTACGCGGGTAGAGATCTGAAGGATCCTCCAAAAGCCAGGCCAGAGGGCCGCTCCGCCGACGAACACCACCCATGCCCCCGCCCGAGCACACCCACGCAAAATTCGAGTGAAATATTGCGAACCTCATTGCCCCGGGACACGCTGAAACAATTGCCAGGGCTTCACAATGCGCCGCCCACCGCTGTACAAAGGAATCCAGAAGAAAGCAGCATTGTCCCGGCACAGCCGTACCGTCGACATCGCCGCACGTCAGGGGCGCCACAAGCGCCTCCTCTGCGGCATCGGCCGCAGGAAAGGACCGATATCCGTGGCTCAGCGTGTGGTGGTCACTCTCTCCGACGACATGGACGGCGGAGAAGCGGCTGAAACGGTCGCGTTCGGCCTCGACGGGAAGACGTACGAGATCGACCTGAATGCTGCCAATGCAAAGAAACTCCGCAAGGCGCTCGCGCCGTACCTCGCCGCCGGGCGCAAGCTGCCCGCCAGGGCGACGGCCGGCCGGGGCGCCTCCGTGGAGACGTACACCCACACCTCACTGGCACCCGCCCCGGCGGCGGTCCGCGCCTGGGCCCAGTCCAACAAGATGGACGTGCCGGCCCGCGGCCGGATCCCGAAGCGGGTCTACGAGGCGTTCCGCGCGGCGAGTTGAGGCCGGGCACGAGGCGGGTCCGGGTGGGCCCGGCGGCCGGGCGAGGCAGCCGGGCGACACCGCTCCGAGGGGCGGATTTGCATTCCACCCCCCATGATCGGCTAAAGTCTGGAACACGCCGAGGGGCGAGGCCGACAAGGTCCCACCTCACGCAGCGTGCGGGTGTAGTTCAGTAGTAGAACATCCCCCTTCCAGGGGGAAGGCGCAGTGTGCAATTCCTGTCACCCGCTCTGCATCGCAAGTCCGAAGCACTCCGGTGCATCAGGTAGAGTGGTGCTCGCACCGCCCGGTGAAAGCCGAGCGGCAGCAATGCGGACGTGGCTCAGTTGGTAGAGCATCACCTTGCCAAGGTGAGGGTCGCGAGTTCGAATCTCGTCGTCCGCTCAGGAGTACGAAGGCCCCGGTTCTCAGGAACCGGGGCCTTCGTCGTATCCCCACGCCTCTCACCTCCGCCGCCCCCATGACATTTGTCAGAAGCGGGTGATGACGGCGCGCACTGCCGGACGGCCCCCGCCGCCGGAAGCCTGGACACATGACCCACGCGATCGAAGCGGAAGACCTCCGCCGCGCCTACTCCGGAGGCTTCGAGGCCGTCCGCGGCCTCACCTTCACCGTCCCGCGCGGCGAGATCTTCGCCCTGCTCGGCACCAACGGCGCCGGCAAGACCTCCACCGTCGAACTCCTCGAAGGCCTCGCCGCCCCGAGCGCCGGCACCGCCCGCGTCCTCGGCCACGACCCGTACCGGGAGCGGGCCGCCGTCCGCCCCCGCATCGGCGTGATGCTTCAGGAGGGCGGCTTCCCCAGCGATCTGACGGTGGCCGAAACCGTAAGGATGTGGGCGGGCTGCACCAGCGGAGCCCGGCCCACCGGCGAGGCGCTGGAGGCCGTCGGCCTGGGCACCCACCACCGGCTCCGGATCAAGCAGCTCTCCGGCGGCGAACGGCGCCGCCTCGACCTCGCCCTCGCCCTCCTCGGCCGCCCCGAGGTCCTCTTCCTCGACGAGCCGACCACCGGACTGGACGCCGAAGGGCGGCGCGACACCTGGGAGCTGGTGCGGGCGCTGCGCGACGAGGGCACGACCGTGGTCCTCACCACCCACTACCTGGAGGAGGCCGAGACGCTGGCCGACCGGCTCGCGATCATGCACCAGGGGCGGATCGTGCTCTCCGGAACGCCCGCCCAGGTCACCGCCGCCCGGCCGGCCCGCATCCGCTTCGTCCTGCCCTCCGGAGTGCCCGCCGCCCGGCTCCCGCTGCACCTGCGGGCCGCCGAGGACGGCGGACGGGTCGAGATCCGTACCGCCTCCCTCCAGGACGACCTGGCCGCGCTGCTCGGCTGGGCCCGGGAGAACGACGTACGACTCGAAGGACTCGACGCGCGCGCGGCCTCGCTGGAGGAGGCGTTCCTCTACATCGCGGGGCGGGGTGCGGGGGAGACACGGGGTGCGGGGGAGACGGAGGAGGAGGCGGAGGCGGGGACGTGGTCGGACGCGCTCGGAGCGGGGGGCGTCCGATGAGCAGCCCAGCCCGGCACCTCCCTCCCCGTCACCTGCCCGCCCGGCGCTTCCCCTCCCGTACGCGGCTCCTCGCGCTCGGGCGGGCCGAGCTGACCCTCCTCGGCCGCAACCGCACCGCGCTCGTCGGCGCCCTCCTCGTGCCCCTCCTCATGGTCGAGGCCGTACGCAGCTCCCTCCGGAGCGTCGACCTCGGCGCGGACGGTGTGAGGGTCGCCACAGCGCTGCGGGACGAACTGCCCGGCTGCCGCACCATGATCGTGACCGGTCACGGCCGCCCCGGGCACCTCAAGCGGGCCCTCGCGGCCGGCGTCCGCGGCTTCGTGCCGAAGACCGTCAGCGCCCAGCGGCTCGCCGAGATCATCCGTGCCGTACACGCCGGAAACCGTTATGTGGACCCGGAGTTGGCGGCCGACGCCATCGCCGCGGGGGACTCCCCGCTGACCGCCAGGGAGGCCGAGGTGCTCGAACTCTCCGCCGACGGGGCGCCCGTCGCGGAGATCGCCCGGCGCGCCTCCCTCTCCCCCGGAACCGTCCGGAACTACCTCTCGTCGGCCGCCGCGAAACTCGGTGCGGAGAACCGGCACACGGCGGTGCGTCTCGCACAGGCGAAAGGTTGGGTATAGTTGGCCCCGCGCTACGGCGCATGCGGACGTGGCTCAGTTGGTAGAGCATCACCTTGCCAAGGTGAGGGTCGCGAGTTCGAATCTCGTCGTCCGCTCCATGAAGAAGCCCCCGGTCGAATCGACCGGGGGCTTTCTCGTACCCGTACGGGTGGCCCCGACACCGGCCCCCGACGCGAACGCCGGGGGCCGGGGCCAGGACGGGGGCTCAGAAGCTGTCGGACCAGGCCTTGCCGGTCAGCAGCTCGTACGCCTCCAGGTACTTGGCACGCGTGGCGTCCACGATGTCCTGCGGGAGCGGCGGCGGGGGCTGCTCGCTCTTGCGGTCCCAGCCGGAGGCCGGGGAGGTCAGCCAGTTGCGGACGAACTGCTTGTCGTACGAGGGCTGGGCGCGGCCCGGCTGCCACTGGTCGGCCGGCCAGAAGCGCGAGGAGTCCGGGGTGAGGACCTCGTCGGCGAGGATCAGCGTCTCCCCGTCGAAGCCGAACTCGAACTTGGTGTCCGCGAGGATGATCCCCCGGTCGCGGGCGATGTCCCGGGCCCTGCCGTACACGGCGAGGGTCGTCTGCCGCAGCAGCGCGGCGGTCTCGGCGCCGACCTGGCGGGCGACCTCCTCGTAGGAGACGTTCTCGTCGTGGTCGCCGACGGCGGCCTTCGTCGCCGGGGTGAAGATCGGGGCGGGCAGCTCGGAGCCGTCGCTGAGCCCCTCGGGGAGCGCGAGGCCGCACACCGTACGGGACTCGTCGTACTCCAGGAGCCCGGAGCCGGTGAGGTAGCCGCGGGCCACGCACTCGACGGGGACCATGTCCAGCGACTTGCAGACCGTGGTGCGGCCCGCCCAGTCGGCGGGGGCGCCGGCCGGCAGCTCGGTCGAGAGGACGTGGTGCGGGACCAGGTCGGAGAGCTGGTCGAACCACCACAGGGAGAGCTGGGTGAGGACCCGGCCCTTGTCGGGGATCTCGGTGGGCAGCACCCAGTCGAACGCGGACATGCGGTCGCTCGCCACCATCACGAGGTCACCGGCCTCGTCGCGGTACAGGTCGCGCACCTTGCCCGTGTGGAGATGGGTCAGGCCCGGGACCTGGACGGGCTCGGGCTTTTCTACGAATCCGGACACGGTTCCTCCGCGTAGGTTGATCCAGGAGCGTGTCCGATTCTCTCGCACATCCGGGCGGCCCCGGCCGCCCGGCCCTGTGACCCCCCGCTCAGTCCCTCTTGCAGATCCGGTCGAGGAGGTTCGCGGTGGCGCGCTGGACCCTGGCGTCGACATGGCCGGGCCGGTCCAGCGCCGGCGACCAGGCGAAGGTGCCGGACGCGAAGACCCACGCCCCGGACGGGGCCCGGTAGAGCGAGGTCTCCTGGTGGCGCAGGGCCCCCTCGCCGTCCCGGTAGGGCGAGTGCGCGAGCAGGATACGGCCCTGGTGCTCGGGGAGCGCCGTACGCGGGAAGTAGCGGTCGGCCTCGCCCGCCACCAGGCCCGGCAGCTCGTCGCCGTCGCCGGCCCCGGTGGCCTCCCAGAGCCAGTGGTCGGCGTTCCGTACGACCAGCGGGTGGGGTTCGGGCACCCGGCCCGCGTACTGGATGCCGAGGAGCTGCTGCTCGGGGCGGTCGACCTCGCGCCAGAGCGCGGGGCGGCCGGGGCCGCGCCGCTTGCGGCAGGTGAGCAGCCGGTCCGGCACCCCGGACGGCGAAGGGCCCAGCTCCACCTGCCAGTACATGGTGTTCGCGGAGAGGAAGACCAGCGAGGTGCCCTGGTCGCGGGCGAGCTCGACGGTCCGCCGCATCGGCGCCGACCAGTACTCGTCGTGCCCGGGGAAGACCAGGCCCCGGTAGCGGCTGGGGTCGACCCGGCCCGCGTGCAGATCGCGCGTCTCGGCGTACGCCAGGTCGTAGCCGTAGCGCTCGGCCCAGCGGATGAAGTCGTACGCGTGTCCGACGTGCAGCGGCAGCCCCGCGCCCGCGTACGGGCGGTCGAAGGAGACCGTGACGGCCGCCTCCTCCTCACCGAGCAGCCTGCCGTCCTCGTCCCACGCGTGGTACAGGCTCGCGCCGGTGTGGCCGTCCTCCGGATAGAGGTTGTACGCCTGCCAGGTCACGTCCGGGAGGACCAGGAGCAGATCGGCCGGATGGTCGTCGCGGACCGTGAAGGGGATGTGCGAGCGGTGGCCGTCGGCGGTGGTGAGCACGGCGACGTACGCCCCGATCGACCAGTAGGACGGGACCTGCAGCCGCCAGGACTGCCACCAGTGGTGGCACGACACCGTGCGGTCGGCGGTGAGCGGGGCGGGCTGGACGATCCCGGAGAGACGCGGGCTCGTGGTGATCTTCGCGGCGCCGTCGCCGCCGTAGTGGCCGATCCGGTAGACGTCGACCGAGAACTGCTGCGGCGGGTCCACCGTGATGTGGAAGTCGATCGACTCGCCCGGTGACACGGCGCCGACGGACGCGAAGCCCTTGATCTGGCGCCGGACGTCGTCGGCCGTACGCGGGCCTCCGCAGCCGCCCCTGGCCAGGATCTCGTCCGCGTACCAGGGGACCATCTGGCCGGTGTCGTCGAAGTAGTTCTCGGAACCGCGCAGCCAGGGCAGCGGGCCCTGGCCGAAGGGATCGGTGACGGCGTGCGCGAGCGCGCCCGACTCCCACCGCCTGATCTGGTCAGCCCCCATGCTGCGCCCCTCCCTCGACTCCCCCGGGTCGGTGATCGGCTCGTGGCTGGTCGATGCCGCTGGTCCGTGCCTCTGTCAGTGACGGTCTCCAGCACATCACATAACGCACGCACTCCGTCACCGTTCGTCGTGAATTGACGAGAGTGGAACTCAGGGCTCCGGGAGGGGTGGGGCGGGGCGGGGGCGGGCTCCCGTGGGGCGGGGGTGCGCTCTCGTGGTCCCGGCCGGGCTCAGATCAGGCGCACGGGCTTCTCGGGGCGGACGCCCGTACGCGCCAGCCAGACGCGCAGCGGCTCCGGATCGCCGTCCTCGACGAGAGCGAGGACCCGGGGGCCCAGATCGGCGGCCCGCTCGCCGCCGACCAGGAGGGCGGGCCCGTCGAGCCAGTCGAGGCCGGGGACGGCCTCGGCGGTGTCCACGGCCGCACAGCAGACCATCGCGGTCACATGGTCGGCGAGCAGGTCGCGGCCACTGCGGGGCGGCTGGAGCGGGAACAGCGGCAGGGGCCCGTCGGGGCCGCTGACCACGGGGGGCGGGGAGCCGGTCCGGTCGTCGCTCCCGGCACTCCGGGAGGCCGCTTCCGCGGGGGTGGCGGCCGGGGCGGACGCCGTGGCGGCAGTGGCCACACGGGCTTCCCGGGCGGCCTCCTCGCGGGCGAGGAGAACACTCAGCGCGGCGGCGAGTGCTTCGGCGGCGGGATTGACGGGCTCGCTGTCGATACCGTCACCGATGCCGGTTTCGGGATCGACTTCGACTTCGTCGAGGAGGTGGGCGCCGTCGTCGGTGACGTCGGGGTCGTCGGTCTCCAGGACGTCGGTGTCCGGGCCGTCGGTGTCCGGGCCGCCCGTCTCCTCTGCCCCTGCCTCTGCCTCTGCCCCTGCCTCCGCCGTCTCCGTCACCCCATGCGTCGGCTTCCCCGGAGTCGTGGACAGGTGGGCGATCACCCTGGTCAGCGTCGGGCCGTCGGCGCCCGTCGGCTTCCCGGCCGGGGAGTCGGCGACGCCCAGCCCGTCGAGGACCTCATGGAGCCGGGCCGCGTCGGTACGCCACTTCCGGTCGACGACCTCCTCCGGGTACTCGCTCCACTCCACCGGCGACCAGTCGGGGCCGGGTTCGGCCGGGCCGCCGTGGAAGAGGCGGGCGGCGAGCAGGGAGGTGGCCTCGTCGACCACACCCGGCTCCTCCAGCAGGTCGCAGGCCGGGCGCTCGCTGAGCCGGGACGAGAATCCGTCCGCGAGCCGGTCCCGGCGGGAGAGTTCGCTCAGGGCGGAGACCACGCCCGCGTCGAGCTTGGCGGGCCAGCGGCCCATCCGCCAGGCGGGCAGCGCGACCCGGGTCAGGAGGCGGTCCCAGCCCGCGTAGGCGAGGCCGACCTGCTCCTGGGCGACGATCCGTACGCCGTAGTCCACGGCCTGGGCGCGCTCCGAGCCGGCGGCGGCGACCCCGCGCTCCATCTCGGCGGCGTGCCCGCGACAGGCGCGGAGCAGGACCCGGGCGACCTGCCCGACACCACGCGCGCCGAGCCGGCGGACGGAGTCGAGGCCGGGGTCGCCGGGCACGGCCACGGCGGCGTCCAGACCTCGGACGAAGCGGCGGGCGGCGGCTATGTCGGGGTGTGCGGCGGGGCCCGTACCGGCGACGACGGGGGCGAGGACGGCCCGCAGCTCGCCCACGCGCATCCACCACAGGAAGGGCGAACCTATGACGAGGACGGGAGCACCGTCGGAGCCGCCGCTGCCGCCCGCCCCACCGGACGGCGCGCGCAGCGCGTGGGGGGACCGGTGCGCCCGGTGGGTGCGGTCCTCCAGCCAGCTGTCGCAGTCCGGGGTCAGGGCTATCGCGGCGGGGGCGGGGACGTCGAGCCGGTCGGCGAGGTCCCGGACGAGCCGGTAGAGGTCGGGCGCGGCGGATTCGGAGAGCTCCACCGTCGGTGTCGCGGCCGGGCGGGCCCGTACGACGACGAGGGCGACGGTCGTGGCGGCGACCAGGACGAGCACCGCGAGGACGGTCACCACCCAGCGGGCCGTGTCCCAGCCGGCGCCCGTGAAGTGGCCGGTGACCCCGCCCGCGTACAGCACGACGGCGACGGCGGCGGGGAGGACCGCGAGGCCCAGCGCCCTACCGCGGACCCTGAGGACCGCGAGGGCCCGGGAGTGCGCGGCCCGCGCACCCCACTCCTCGCCGACAACGGAACCGGTACCGGACACGCCGTACATCACCCCCTCCTGCCCACGTCGGGACTGCCTGTGGCGGTGTTGCTCACTCCCCCACTGTGGCACCCGCCACTGACATCGCAATGCCGGTGGGCCAAGTGCCGGAACGCCTTCGCCGCACCCTAGTTGGGGCTGTGGCGGGCGTCACCCGTATGGCCGTGCCGTCACTCGATGGAATGGCTTTGGGCAAAGGTGATGGCGCTCGGGCGGCCGTACGGTGCACTGCTTCTCCACCGCACGGCCACAAGAGGAACCCGGAGATTCCGGTTGATACCGGCCCGAATCAGGCCTCGGCGGCCTTCCGCGCGATGTCCGTACGGTGCTGCGAGCCGTCAAGGCGGATGCGGCCGACCGCCGCGTAGGCGCGCTCGCGGGCCTCCGCCAGGTCCGTACCGACGGCGGTGACCGAGAGGACGCGGCCACCGGCGCTCACGATCGCGTCGCCGTCCCGCTTCGTACCGGCGTGGAGCACGTACGCGTGCGGCGCGTCCTGCTCGGCGATCTCGCCCAGACCCTCGATCGGGTCCCCGGTGCGCGGGGTGTCCGGGTAGTTGTGGGAGGCGACGACCACGGTCACGGCGGCGTCGTCGCTCCAGCTCAGCGGAGCCTGGTCGTCCAGGGTGCCGTTGGCCGAGTTCAGCAGGACGCCCGCGAGCGGGGTACGGAGCCGGGCCAGGACGACCTGGGTCTCGGGGTCGCCGAAGCGGGCGTTGAACTCGATGACCCGCACACCGCGGCCGGTGATCGCCAGACCCGCGTACAGCAGGCCCGAGAACGGCGTGCCACGGCGGCGCAGCTCGTCCACGGTCGGCTGGAGGACGGTCTCCAGGACCTCGTCGACCAGCTTCGGATCGGCCCAGGGCAGCGGCGAGTAGGCGCCCATGCCGCCGGTGTTCGGGCCCTCGTCGCCGTCGAGCGCGCGCTTGAAGTCCTGCGCGGGCCGGAGCGGGAGGACGGTGGTGCCGTCGGTGATCGCGAAGAGCGAGACCTCGGGGCCGTCGAGGTACTCCTCGATGACCACCCGGTCGCACGCGAGCGCGTGGGCCCGGGCCACGGCGAGGTCGTCGGTCACGACGACGCCCTTGCCGGCGGCGAGGCCGTCGTCCTTCACCACGTACGGAGCGCCGAAGGCGTCGAGCGCCTCGTCGATCTCCTCGGGGGTCGTGCAGACGTAGCTGCGGGCGGTGGGCACCCCGGCGCCGGCCATGACGTCCTTGGCGAACGCCTTGGAGCCCTCCAGCTGCGCCGCTTCGCGCGACGGGCCGAAGACGGGGATGCCGGCCGCGCGGACGGCGTCGGCCACACCGGCGACGAGCGGGGCCTCCGGGCCGACGACGACCAGGTCGGCGCCGAGCCCGGTGGCGAGGCGCGCGACGGCCTCGCCGTCCAGCTGGTCGACGGGGTGCAGCTCGGCGACCTCCGCGATTCCGGCGTTGCCGGGCGCGCAGTGCAGAGCGGTGACGTCGGGATCGAGGGAGAGAGAGCGGCACAGGGCGTGTTCGCGGGCGCCGCCGCCGATGACGAGGACCTTCACGCCTGCCAGAGTAGCCCGCTGGCCGGGATGCCCCTTGTGCGGGCCACCGAGCGAGACGCCCCTACTCGTTCGTGTATTCCTCCACAACCGTGGCTCCGAGCTCGCGCACGATCAGGTCGTGCCCGGAGAGCGCCGAGTCGACGAGGTCGGGGTCGTCCTCCTCGGGCACGTCGTCCTCGGGCGCCACGGGCGGCGCGTACGCGGGCGCGGGGGCCTGCGCCGGCGGGGGCGCCGGGGAGAACGCGGGCGCGGCCTGCGCCTGCGGCGGCTGTACGGGGGCGGGCGGCGGGGCCTGCTGGAACGCCGGGGCGGGGGCCTGCGGGCGGCCGAAGCCGCCGGTTCCGCCCGAGCCGCCGAAGCCGGTGGCCGCCGGCGGGGGCGCGGCACCGCCCGAGGGGTCGATGATCGCCTCGACCTTCCAGTTCACGTTGAACTGTTCGGCGAGAGCCTGCTTGAGGACGTCCTCGCTGCCGCTGCTCGCGAAGTTGTCGCGGGCGCCGGCGTTGAGGAAGCCGAGCTGGAGGGTCGTCCCGTCGAAGCCGGCCACCTGCGCGTTCTGGCTGAGCAGGATCCAGGTGAAGCGGCGGCGGTTCTTGACGGCGTCGAGGATCTGCGGCCAGAGGTTGCGCACCTGGGCGGTGTCGCCACCGCCTCCACCGCCGCCGCCTCCGGTGGGGGCGGGGGCCGGGGCCTGCGGCGCGGACGGCTGCGGAGCCGGTACGGGAGCGGGGGCGGCGGGCGCGGACGCACCGGGCCAGGCGCCGGGCGCGCCACCACCGGGAGTGGCGGCACCGGGCCAGGCGCCGGGCCGGGGGGCGGCGGGGGCGGACGGCTGCGTCTGCGCGGGGGGTGCCGCCTCCGACGGGGCCGGGGCGTGGGCGGGCGCCGAGGGGTCTACGGGTGCCGGGGCGGGGGCCGCCTGCGACGGGGCCGGGGCGTGGGACGGCGGGAGCGGCGGCGGGGCCATCGGGGTGTGGGCGTCGGGCCCGGGGACGTACCCCAGCGCGGGGCCGGGCGCGGTCGCGGGCGGCCCCGCGGTGAACACCGGCGCCTGAGC
Source organism: Streptomyces sp. P9-A4 (assembly GCF_036634195.1). Lineage (NCBI taxonomy): Bacteria > Bacillati > Actinomycetota > Actinomycetes > Kitasatosporales > Streptomycetaceae > Streptomyces > Streptomyces sp. P9-A4. Next base: position 3,926,337 of record NZ_JAZIFY010000001.1, on the reverse strand, counting down.
GGCGGCCGGAGCGGCGGCGGCCCCGCGCTCGAGACGGTCCAGGCGCGCCTGGACCGAACGCTCGTCGTCGAAGGCGGCGGGCAGCAGCACGCGCGCGCAGATCAGCTCCAGCTGGAGCCGGGGCGAGGTGGCGCCCCGCATCTCGGTCAGACCGGTGTTGACGAGATCGGCGGCGCGGCTCAGCTCGGCGGCACCGAACACGGACGCCTGGGCCTGCATCCGCTCGATCACGTCGACCGGGGCGTCGATGAGCCCCTTCTCGGCGGCGTCCGGAACGGCGGCCAGGATCACCAGGTCGCGGAGCCGCTCCAGGAGGTCGGCGACGAACCGGCGGGGGTCGTTGCCGCCCTCGATGACGGTGTCGACGACCTCGAACGCGGCCGCGCCGTCCCCGGCCGCGAACGCGTCCACGACCGCGTCGAGCAGCGTCCCGTCCGTGTAGCCGAGCAGCGAGGTGGCCATGGCGTAGGTCACGCCGTCGTCGGCGGCACCGGCCAGGAGCTGGTCCATGACGGACATCGAGTCACGCACGGACCCGGCGCCGGCGCGCACGACCAGCGGCAGCACCCCTTCCGCGACGGGGATGCCCTCGTGCCCGCAGACCTCGCCCAGGTACTCCCGCAGGGTGCCGGGGGGCACGAGCCGGAAGGGGTAGTGGTGGGTCCGGGACCGGATGGTGCCGATGACCTTCTCGGGCTCGGTCGTGGCGAAGATGAACTTCAGGTGCTCCGGCGGCTCCTCGACCACCTTCAGCAGGGCGTTGAAGCCCGCCGAGGTGACCATGTGGGCCTCGTCGATGATGTAGATCTTGTAGCGGCTGGACGCGGGCCCGAAGAAGGCCTTCTCGCGCAGGTCACGGGCGTCGTCCACACCACCGTGGGAAGCGGCGTCGATCTCGATGACGTCGATCGACCCCGGCCCGTTGCGCGCGAGGTCCCGACAGGACTGGCACTCCCCGCACGGCGTGGGCGTGGGCCCCTGCTCACAGTTCAGACACCGCGCGAGAATGCGCGCACTGGTCGTCTTGCCGCACCCACGGGGCCCGCTGAACAGGTACGCGTGATTGACCCGGTTGTTCCGCAGGGCCTGCTGCAACGGGTCGGTGACATGCTCCTGCCCGATGACCTCGGCGAAGGACTCGGGACGATAGCGGCGGTAGAGCGCGAGAGACGACACATGTACGAGGTTATAGGCGTCCACCGACAACCCGGGAAAAACGACCGGAGCGGGGGGGGCGGGTGGGGGTCTCGGCGAGGGCCGGGGGCCGCTGCCCGCAGGGGTCCGACCCGTACCCGTACGGGCACGCGGGGGTCCGAGTCCGGGTCCGTGCCCGGGAACGCAAGCGCCCCCCACGCACCTGCCAGAGCCGACCTACCCTTGCTGCCTTCCGGCCCTGGGGGAGTTCAGTCAGATAGCACCGCGTGAGGGGCTCCGCTCAGCGTACCCGATCCCGAACACCACTCGACCCCGCTCCCCCACCCGGGATCCCTTCACGGACCCCACCTCCGATCGGGTTCGCGAGCACCCCCCGAGGTCATGTAATGTTCCGACCGGAGGATTCGCCTAGTGGCCTAGGGCGCACGCTTGGAAAGCGTGTTGGGGGCAACCCCTCACGAGTTCGAATCTCGTATCCTCCGCCATTGCTCTCACCGGGCAATTCGTTGAAGGGCCCCACCGTTCGCGGTGGGGCCCTTCGACGTTTCCCGTCTCGGTTTCCGTCGGCTATACGGGACAGGGGCGGTACTCGAGGCTGAGCGCGCGGTCGACGGCGTAGCTGGTCCGCATCGACGCGTCGATCACCTGGGGCCAGGACCCGTACTTGGCGTAGAGCTGGTCGGCGGTGGGACCGAGCGGGTTGCCGTACTTGGCGATGTTCCGCTCCTCCAGGATGCGGACCTCCTCGGGACTCATGCCGGCGCGGGTGATCTCCTTCGCCTGGTTCCGCATGTCGACGAGCTCGCGGGCGATCTCCTCGTCGGAGGCGCCGGCCTCGCGCATGGCCGCCTCCGTCCGGTGCATGTCCTCCAGGAGCCCGTGGTAGCGCATCCGGGTCCGCTGGGCCTCGACCTTCTCGTCCATCGGCAGGACGCGGATGCGGCACACGACGGGGTCGGTGCTGGGGCAGGGGTCGTCGTCGGCGACGGGCGGGGCGAGCGGGGCGGTGATGACCGAACCGCACGCTTCGACGGCACCGGCGACGGAGGCCCCGCCGGTACCGAGGAGGGCGACGGTGGCCACGAGGGGAACGAGGGCACGCCTCAGCCGGGAAGAGGAAGAACGCATGCGCGCAACCTTGTCGACGCCACCGCACCCCTTCACGCAGGCGCACCGGTGATCACTCCTACGAGGCGCACGGGCAACCCGCGCGCACGCCAGGAGGACGCGTTCACCGGATCGGGGGGTCCTGGGAGGGAGGGACGTTACTGCGGTATCCGGTGTGTAGTGATGCCGATACTTTCTGTGATGACCAGTCGGCACGACCAAACAGGGGTTATCGATGAGGAAGTTGGCTACGGCGGTGGTGGCCGCGGGGCTGTTCTTCGGGGGGATGGGGGTGGCGATGGCGGACTCGTCCTGGCGTGAGCTGAAGATGTCCACGACCGGCGCCGCGTTCTCCGGTGGGTACAAGTGGGAGCCCAAACTCCAGAACCACGGTGGGTTCCACGTACAGGGAAACCTGTCGGACAGCGACCACGCGGACGGCCACAACACCTACCTTCGCGCAAAGGTGGAGGGCTACGGCTGGAATCGCGTCAAGGGTGTCCAGAGGAAGACCGTCACCGTCGACAAGATCTTCTTCGACGGCGCAGTTCTGCAGACCAACCATGCGGAGATCCAACTGTGCCGCGACCGCGGCTCGCTGCGTCCGGACAACTGCTCGGGACTTCGGAAGTTCCGGCGCTAAAAGTCAACGGCTGAGGCAGCCGCTGACCCAGCGGCTCCCTCCTTTAAGGAGTGCGCACCACGATGGATGTCATCCTCCGCGCCGAGGGCGTGGATCTCTTCTACGGCACCGAGCAGGCTGTCACTGGTGCCGAGTTCACGCTCAAGCGCGGCGAAGTGGCCGCCATCATGGGCAGCAGCGGGTCGGGGAAGTCGTCGCTGCTGTACTGCCTCGCGGGGGTGCTGCCCCCGTCGAGCGGGACCGTGACCTTCGACGGGGTTCAGCTCTCCACCCTCCCCGACAGCGAGTTGAGCGCCTTGCGCCGTACGCGGCTCGGGTTCGTCTTCCAGTACGGGGAACTCCTCCCGGAGTTGACCGTCGAGGAGAACGCGGCACTTCCCCTCCGGCTCGCCGGAATCAGCAAGGATCACGCCCATGTGATGGCCGCCCATGTGTTGCGGCGGCTCGGAATGGGTGAGCTGTTGCGGCGCAGGACCTCGAAGTTGTCGGGTGGCCAGAGTCAGCGCGTCGCGGTTGCGCGGGCTCTGGTCCACCGGCCGGACGTGGTGTTCGCGGACGAGCCGACAGGGGCGCTCGACAGCGCCAACGCGGCCGCCGTGCTGAAGGAGTTCCTCTGGCTGGCGCGGAGCCAGAAGACGGCCGTGATCATAGTGACGCACGATGCCGATGTCGCCGCGAAGGCCGATACGCAGTACACGATGTCGGACGGTGTACTGGCTCAGCGGGTGGCGGTGTGAACCCGTTCCTCCTCGGGCTTCGTCTGCTCTGGGGCAGTGGCCGCCGGGGGCGCGTTCGATTTCTGCTGATGACGCTCGGCTCCGCCCTCGGGGTGGCATGCCTTGCTGCCGTCCTCACCATTCCCACGATCATCGCCGCGCACGATACCCGTACGACGAGCCGCGCGGTGAACCCGGGCTACAACAGGAATGTCGTCTACCAGGAGTTCTTGGATCCGTACGGCTCCCAACCGCTGCGGCGGGTGTTCTTCGGTCGCGTCGGTACCGGTCCCGCGCCGGTCCCTCCTGGGATCGAGCGACTTCCGCAGACAGGCGAAGCCATTGTTTCGCCGAAGCTGGCCGAACTCCTGGCGGCCAATCCGAATGCTGCGGGGCTTGTGCCAGGCCGTGTGATCGGGACGATCGCGCCGGCGGGGTTGGGTGGGCCGGAGGAGCTGTACGCCTACATCGGCATCGATCCCGCCAAGCTTCCGGAAGGAAGAGAACTCGGCGATTTCGGCTCCCCGTACGTACGGGGAGAGCTCATCGACTCCTCCACCCTTGATATTCTGCGGTTTACGCTCGGTTGCATCGTGCTGCTTCCTCTCGTCATCTTTCTTTCCGTCTGCGCACGACTTTCCGGGGAATCTCGAGCCCGTCGCCTCGCCGCTCTACGCCTCATCGGGCTCAGCGTGAAGGACACCCTCCGAGTCAATGCTGGTGAAAGCGTTGCCGCCGCCTCGATCGGGGCCGCGCTCGGAGTCGTGGGGTATCTCGGAGTCAACGAACTCGCCGCACGAGTCGGATTGCCTGGACTGCACTGGTATCCATCAGATGGGCGCCCAGAGGCAACGACCCTTGCCGTGTGCCTAGTGGGATGCCCGGCACTCGCGTGGGCTGTCAGCCAGTTCAGCGCCAAGCAGGCTGCACTGTCACCGATCAGTGTGCGCCGGACCGGGGAACGCAAGCCTCCAAGGAAGTTCGGGACGCTGCTTCTCGTTCCAGGGCTCGGGATCATCGGCGGCTACTGTGCGCTCAGCGTGCTGGGAAGGGACCCATCTGGAGGGTCTGCGAGCTCCCTGCTGGTACCCGGTGCCGTTCTATTGACCGGGGCCGGACTCGTTTTCGGATTGGCGCCGATCACGGCATCGCTGGCGCGGCGAGTTGCCGGAGCGGCGAAATCGTTGCCCGTGGCATTGGCGATGCGGCGTTCTGAGGTTGATCCGGGTTCCTCGCTACGGGTGGTCACCGGCCTCGTGCTGCTGGTGTTCGGCGCGTCTTTGACCCAGGGGGTACTGGTCGAACTGGACCAGGTCAGTCGACGAACAACCCCCATACAGGAATACGCCATCAAGCTGGAAGAGTTGAGCCACGACCAGAGGCAACAACTCGCAGACATCCGCGGCGTTCGGACAGATCTGATTACGTACAACTCGTGGATCCCGCTGGACGGCACCATGCCGAAGTCCGTCACCCTGGTTGTCGCTACTTGCCCCCAACTGATCGCAACTACCCAGTGGGCAGGGGGCTGTGTCGAGGGACAAACCATGCAGTTACACGATGCGAACTCGGCTTTCCGGGAAGACCCTCAACCGGGTGATCGGTTTCCGTTCAAAACACGCGGCAACGGAAGGACCATTCTTACCGTTCCCCACGGCCGCATCCACATGACCGCTTACCAGCCTTCCGCCATCACTACGGGCGCTATTCTCATCCCTCCCTCGCTCTTCCCCGCCAACCTCGCCGATTCCGCCGGCACCCTCACCCTCGTCAGTGACGCCGACCCCGCCACCATCCGCTCCGTTCTCGACGGCATCGGGGCCATCGCCCCCACCGCCTCCGTCGAGCCCGTCGGGATCGTCATCGACTCGCTCGCCCAGCTCGCCGTCATCCGCAGCCTGCTGGCCGTCGGCATGGTTCTCGGGCTTGTCATCGGTGTTGCCGCCTTCGTCGTGTCCGTGGCCGATCGGGCCATGGAGCGGCGTGGGCAGGTTGCCGCGCTCGTGTTGTTGGGGGCTCGGGCCGGGACCCTGCGGGTGGTGCAGGTCGTGCAGGTGTTGTTGCCGCTCGTCGTGGGGCTCGGGGGCGCCATCGTCGCCGGGTGGCTTGCCGAGTCCAGTTACCTGATCACCGGTGGCGGCGCCGTGCACTGGGACTGGGACGGGCTGCCCCTGCTGTTCCTCTGCGCCCTGGGCGTACTGCTCGCCGCCGGTCTCGCCTCCCTGCCCATGGTGCGGCGCCATGTCGATCCCGAGCAGATCCGGCGGGACTGATCCCGTCCCCCGCGATGAGTTTTCCCTTCGGCCCCGGTCATACCCTCAGTCGCACAGTTACTGATCACCGAGGAGATGACCATGGCCGAGAACGTCGTCAAGGGGCCCGCCAGCTACTTCCCCTCCATCGAGAAGAAGTACGGGCGCCCGGTCTCCGAGTGGCAGGAGCTCATCCGTTCCTCGCCCCTCACCAAGCACCTGGAGCTCGTCTCCTGGCTCAAGGACGAGCACGGGCTGGGCCACGGGCATGCCAACGCCCTCGTCGCCCACACCCTCGCCGAGGGCAAGTAGTCCCCCTCCCGTCAGGCCGTCGGCTCCTGCGGCGTGCGCGCCGACGGCTTCCCGACCCGTAAGGGATCATGGAGGGGTGACTCCTTCCTCCGCCCCTTCCCCCTGGTCAGAACGGTTCGTCATACGGGAAGGGGTACGGCTTTCCGCGCGCGACTGGGGCGGCTCCGGCACCGACGTACTCCTGCTCCACGGGCTTGCCGGGCACGCCGGCGAATGGGACGCCACCGCCCGGCTGCTGCGCGAGTCCGGGTACCGGGTCGTCGCCCTCGACCAGCGCGGGCACGGCGCCAGCGAGCGGCACCCCGGTGATGTCACGCGGGCCGCCTACGTCGCCGACGCCCTCGCCGTCATCGAGGAACTCGGCCTGGACCATCCCCTGTTGGTCGGGCAGTCGCTCGGCGGCAGCACCGCCCTTCTCGCCGCCGCCGCCCAACCCGCACTGCTGCGCGCCCTCGTTCTCGTCGAAGCCGGGCCCGGCGGCGGCAACCCCGGCGTACAGGAACAGATCGGCGGCTGGCTGGACGCCTGGCCTGTGCCCTTCCCCTCCCTGGACGTGGCCGCCGCCTACCTCGGCGGCGGGAAGCAACCCGTAGGGGACGGCTGGGCTCGCGGGCTCGAAGAACGCGCCGACGGGCTCTGGCCGCGTTTCGAACCCGATGTCATGGTGCGGTCCCTCGACGAGATCTCCAGCCGCGCGTTCTGGGACGAGTGGGCGGCCATCACCTGCCCCACCCTCGCCGTCCTCGGGCAGGGCGAGCAGGGCGGAATCATCGGCGGCGCCGAGTACGCGGAGATGGTGCGGCTCCAGCCCGGTCTGCGCGGCGCGAGCCTGCCCGCCACCGGGCACGACGTACACCTCGAACAGCCCGCCACCCTGCACCGGCTGATCGTCGGATTCCTCGGGGACCTCACGCCGTCCGAGTCGTCCGAGCCGTCCGAGTCGTCCGAGTCGTCCGAGCCTTAGGCCCTCGGGACCCCTCACCCCTTGCCTTCGAGCGCACTCCAGTTCCTACAGTGCCGCCATGCGCTATCGAGTACTCGGCGGGACCGGGATCGACGTCAGTACGTACTGCCTCGGCACCATGATGTTCGGTGCCGTCGGCAATCCCGACCATCAGGAGTCCGTGCGGATCATCCATGCCGCCCTCGACCACGGCATCAACTTCGTCGACACCGCCGACATGTACTCCGCCGGCGAGTCCGAGGAGATCGTCGGCAAGGCACTGCGCGACCCGCACCGCCGCGACGACACCGTCCTCGCCACCAAGGTGTACTTCCCCGTCGGCGGCGAAGGCCCCAACCGGGGCGGCAGTTCCCGCCGTTGGATCATCCGGGCCGTCGAGGACAGCCTCCGGCGGCTCGGCACCGACTGGATCGACCTCTACCAGGTCCACCGGCCCGACCAGCGCACGGACATCGAGGAGACCCTCGGCGTGCTCGGTGACCTCGTCACCCAGGGCAAGATCCGGGCGTTCGGCTGCTCCACCTTCCCCGCCGAGGACATCGTCGAGGCCCACGCCGTCGCCGAACGCCGCGGCCTGCGCCGCTTCCGCTCCGAGCAGCCGCCGTACTCGCTCCTCGCGCGCGGCATCGAGGCCTCCGTCCTGCCGGTCGCCCAGCGGTACGGGATGGGCGTACTGACCTGGTCGCCCCTCGCCTCCGGCTTCCTCACCGGCAAGTACCGCAAGGGCCGGCCCATCGACCTCGGCAGCGGGCGGGCCGCCCTCACCCCCCACCGCTTCGACCCGGCGCTCCCCGGCAACGCCGCCAAGCTCGACGCCGTCGAGGAGTTCGTCGCCCTCGCCGACGACATCGGCTGCTCCCTGCCCGAACTCGCCATCGCCTTCGCCGCCGCCCACCCGGCCGTCACCTCCGTCATCATCGGGCCGCGCACGATGGACCAGCTGGACGGGCTGCTCAAGGGCGCGCCCGTCCTGCTCACCGACGAGGCCCTCGACCGTATCGACGCGATCGTCCCGCCCGGCACCGACCTCTACCGGCCCGACGGCGTCTGGCGCCCCGCCGCCCTCACCGAACCCGCCCTCAGGCGGCGGCCGTTGGCGGACCGGGCCGCAGCCGAGTAGCACCGGGCCGGTGCGCCTTCCGCTCTCAGGGCCTTGCCGTGAACTGTTCCGCCCCCACCACCCTGAGCAGCGCCAGCCGCTCCCCCGCGTCCGTGCCCGGCGGCGGCGTGAACAGGACCAGCCGCTGCTCTCCCTCCAGCGCGAGCAGCACCTGGCAGTCCAGGTCCACCGCTCCGATCACCGGGTGAGCGACCCTCATCCTGCTGTGCCGCCGGACCGCCACCTCGTGCCGCTCCCACAGCTCCGCGAACTCCTCGCTCGCCCCGCGCAGCCGCTCCACCAGCCGCGTCACGGCCGGGTCGCCCGCGCGCCGGCCGAACGCCGCGCGCAGGTCCGCGACGTGGAGGCGGCTGTGGTACGCGTGCTCCCCGGCCGGGTACGCCGTACGCGCCTCCGGGTCGGCGAACCAGCGCCACACCACGTTCCGTCCGTGCTCCGACACCGTGCACACCCCGCCGAGCAGGGTGCGGGCCATCTCGTTCTGCGCGAGGACATCCCCGAGGTCGCTCAGGACCTGCGCCGGTGTCGACTCCAGCTGTTCGAGGAGGTGCAGCAGGCCGGGCGAGACGTGGTCACCGCCCACCGGCCCGGCGGGCGGACGGTGGCCCGCGAGGAGGTGGAGGTGGTCGCGCCCGTCCGTGTCGAGCCGCAGCGCCCGGGCGAGCGCGGCGAGCATCTGCGGCGAGGGCTGCGGGCCGCGGGCCTGCTCCAGGCGGATGTAGTAGTCGGCGGACATCCCGGCGAGCTGGGCGACCTCCTCGCGGCGCAGTCCGGGCGTACGGCGCCGGGGGCCGGCCGGCAGCCCCACGTCCTGCGGTCGGACCCGGTCGCGGGAGCGGCGCAGGAAGTCGGCGAGTTCGCGTCGGTCGATCGGCGTACGGGGCATCCTGCGGGTCCTCCCTGGGGGGGTGGGGTGGGGTGGGGTGGGGTGGGTGGGGTGGGGTGGGGTGGGTGGGGTAGGTGGGGTAGGTGGGGTAGGTGGGGTAGGTGGGGTAGGTGGGGTAGGTGGGGTAGGTGGGGTAGGTGGGGTGGGTGGGTTCGTGCGGCGGCCATAGTCCCGTAGGGGTGCGGGCTTTGTGTGGCCGTGGTCCCGAAGGGGTGGGCGGTTGGTACGGCGGTGGTCCCGTAGGGCCGGGGGCTTCGTACCGCCATCGTCCCGTAGGGGCAGGCGCTCATCCAGGGACTCGCGGTCCCAGGGTCGGCAGGGCTCTCCCCTCCGCCTCCGGGCGGCGGGAGAGTCCTCGGTGTCAGGCACCCCACCCCGCCCCCAGGAGCAGATCTTGGCCATCGTCACCGTCGGTCCCGCCCGCGTTCACTACGACGTCGAGGGGCCGAGCGCCCGTATCGACCACCCCACCGGTCCACGCTCCGCCCCCGCCTCCGCCCCCGCCCTCCTTCTCGTCCACGGCACCGGGTCCGGTGGCGCCGTCGTCAACTGGGGCCAGACCGCCCCCCGTTTCACCACCGACCGTACGGTCATCACCCTCGACCTCTCCGGCGCCGACCGGACCCTCGACGACGGCAGCCCCCTGACCGTCGAGGCGCTCGCCGCGCAGGTGATCGCGGTCATCGAGGACGCCGGCACCGGGCCCGTCGACCTGCTCGGCTTCTCCATGGGGTCCCCCGTCTCGGCGACCGTCGCCGCGCTCCGCCCCGACCTCGTCAACCGGCTGGTGCTGGTGGCGGGTTGGGCGTACACCGAGGGCGACGAGTACCTGCGGAACCTGTTCACGCTGTGGCAGCGGCTGGGCGAGTTCGATCCCGCGGGGTTCGGGCGGAGCGTGACGATGACCGGGTTCAGCCGTGGCTTCCTCAACGCGATCGGCCGCGAGGGGGTGGAGGCGCTCGTCCCGAACATGCCGCCCACGCCCGGCACGCTGCGGCACGTGGCGCTCGACCTCGCGGTCGACATCCGGGAGCTGCTGCCCCGGATCACGGCGGAGACGCTCGTCGTCGGGTGCGCCCAGGACGCGACCGTGCCCGTGGAGAACAGCCGGGAGCTGCACGAGGCGATCGGCGGGAGCGCGTACGCGGAGATCGACGCCGGGCACGTCGTGTTCTTCGAGAAGGAGGACGAGTTCGTGCGGACGGTGACGGATTTCCTCGGATCGGCGGCGGCCTGAGGCGATGCTTGGCCGCATGGCGGAGACGAGGACGATCGGCGCGGCGGAACGCAGGGCGCGGCTCGGAACGAGGCACCGGCTGGCCGGGAGCGCGCGGGCGGGGTCGGCGGAGGAGGTCGCGGGCGCGCTCGTGGCGCTGCACGGGACGGATCCGGCGAGTGTGTTCCTCGCGGTGGGGGCGAGGTTGGCCGGGGCGGGGGCCGGGTCGCCTTCCGGGGCCGGCCCGCGCCCCGAGACCGGGCCCGTCCCCGAAGTCGAGCGGGCCCTGTACGAGGACCGGTCGCTCGTGCGGATGCACGGCATGCGGCACACGCTCTTCGTCCTTCCCGCCGACCTCGCACCCGCCGTGCAGGTGTCGACGACCCGCCCCGCCGCCGTCCGCGAACGGGCCACCCTCCTCAAGCACCTGGCCTCGGGCAGCACCTTCGACGCGGACTGGCTGGCGGCGACCGAGGCGCGGGTCCTCACCGAGCTGGGCGTACGTGGGGAGGCGACGGGCGCCGAACTCGGCGACGCCGTACCGGAGTTGCGATCGACGTACGTGTACGGGACGGGAACCCGCCAGGAGGGTGCGCAGTCGGTCGCGAGCCGGGTGCTGCGGGTGCTCGGCATGGACGGGCGGATCGTACGGGGCCGGCCGCAGGGGGCGTGGACGTCGAGCCGCTTCCGCTGGGCGCTCGCCGAGGCCCGCCCGGAACCCGATCCGGCGGAGGCGCGGGCGGAGCTGATCGGGCGCTGGCTGGGGGCGGGCGGGCCGGCGACCGAGGCGGATCTGAAGTGGTGGACGGGGTGGAAGGTGACGGAGGTACGGGGGGCGCTGGCGGCCGTCGGGGCGGTGCCGGTGACGCTTGCGGAGGGGGAGGGGACGGGGGCCGGGCGGGCGACCGGCTTCGTCCTGCCGGACGACCTGGAACCCGTACCAGAGACGGAACCCTGGGCGGCGCTCCTGCCCGCGCTCGACCCGACGCCGATGGGCTGGCAGGCCCGTGACTGGTTCCTGGACCCGGAGATGCGGCCCGCGCTGTACGACCGCAGCGGGAACATCGGGCCGACGGTGTGGTGGAACGGCCGGATCGTCGGCGGCTGGGCGCAGCGCCTGGACGGCGCGATCGTCCACCGGCTCCTGACGGACGTGGGCGGAGCGGCGGAGCGGGCGATCGGGGCGGAGGCGGAACGGCTGGCGGGCTGGGTGGGGGAGGTACGGGTGACGCCGCGCTTCCGGACGCCGCTGGAACGGGAACTGAGCGAGAACTGAGCACGACCTGCGCGGGAGCTGAGCGGGAGCTGAGCGCGGTCCGATCGGAAGCGGGCCGGGCCCGGCCGAGCGCGGTCCGGTCGGAAGCCGGGCCGGGCCGATCCCCCCTCCCCTCTCCCCTCTCCCCGCTCCCCGCTCCCCCCTCAATGCCGCAGATACAGCCCCGGAACGCCCAGGTCCGAGAGGCCGTCCAGGAACAGGTCCACGCCGACGGCGGCGAGCAGTAGCCCCAGGAGGCGGCCGAGCAGTTCGATCGTGGCGTGGTGGGTGCGGTGCAGCACGCGGGTGAGCAGCAGGACGCAGACCAGGTCGAGGGCGATGACGGACACGTACGCGCCGACGACGGTGGAGCGCCAGGTGAAGGAGTCGCGGGCGGCCGCCTCGATGAGTACGGCGGTCATGGCGAGCGGGCTCACGACGTACGGCATGAGCAGTTCGCGTACGCCGCTGATCAGGTCGGGGGCGTCCTGGTGGGTGGTGGTGGAGCCGAGGTGGAGGCCGAGGACGAGGCCGACGGCGTAGATGAAGAAGATGACGCCGCCCGCGAGCTGGAGGGCGGGGGTGCTGATGTGGAAGAGGTCGAGCAGCCAGGGGGCGGTGATGCCGGTGAGGAGCCCGACGAGGACGGCGGCGCTGGAGGAGATCAGGGCGATGGTGCGGAGCTGCCCGACGGGGTGGACCTGGGCGAGGCCGGCGAAGGAGAGGAGGACCTTAGGGGGGCCGACGACGGAGAAGAAGGTGATGAAGGCGGCGGAGAAGGTGAAGGCGTTCACACCGGAATCATGGTGCGGCCGGGTGATTTCTCCCGTTTTTTGGGCCGGTGCCCGCGCGGTGTCGAGAACGGGCGGGCGGCTCCGACTGTCCTGCGAAAGGAAGTGACCGGCGAGGAGGCCGGGAACGAGAAGCGCGAAGCGGGAAACGAGGAGGACGTCATGAAGTACCTGGTGATGGTGCAGGGCTCGGATGCCGACTACGAGGCGATGGCGGGCCGCCCCACCGCGAACAGTCCTGCCTGGACCAAGTCGGACCTCAAAGCGATGTTCGACCACATGAACGGGATCAGCGAGAAGCTGGCGGCGTCCGGCGAGATGCTCGAAGCGCAGGGCCTGGCCGCCCCGGCCACGACCCGCTTCGTGACGGTGGACGGCGACGGCAAGCCGGTCGTCACGGACGGCCCGTACGCGGAGACCAAGGAGGTCATCGTCGGCTTCTGGATCCTCGACTGCGCCTCCCTGGACCGCGTGACGGAGATCGCCGCCCAAGTGGCCCGCTGCCCGCAGCCGGCCGGCGCCCCGGAATACCCGGTGGTCATCCGCCCGATCGACGAATCCGGCCCGAGCCAGGACTGAGCGCGGGCGACCGGCGACGGACACCGGAGCGCGGGCCGGCGGGGCCGGCCCGCGCCGAGGGGTGGATGGTCAGTGCATCCCGTGTCCGTGCGGGCCCGTTCGGGTGTGGGGGTGGGATCGGGGGGCCAGGATCAGGGTTGTCAGGGCTGTGATCGCTGCTGTCAGGGTGCAGGCCGTGAAGGCTGTGGTGAAGCCTGACGGGGTGGGGGGTGTCGTGGTCAGGGCCAGGGTGGAGGCGATCGCCACGCCCAGGGAGCCGCCCAGTTCGTGGAAGGTGTTCACGATGCCGGAGGCGAGGCCCGCCTCGTGCGGGGTGATCAGGCCCAGGGCCGTCGTCGTCGCCGTCACGAAGACCGCGCCCAGGCCGAACGCCGCCGTCGCCAGGGACGGCAGGACCGTGGCCCACGGGCCCGACTCGGGGTCCAGTACGGCCAGCGGCAGGCAGCCCAGGGCCGCGACCGCCATGGCGCCGGCCGCGCAGGCGCGCGGGCCCACCGTCATGACCAGGCGGGAGCCCAGGTGGGCGCCGATCGCCGTCGCCAGGGCCACCGGCAGGAACAGGAGGCCGGTGCGGAACGCGTCGAGGCCGTGGACGTACTGGAGCCGCAGCGAGCCCAGGAAGAAGAACGAGATCAGCAGCGCCGTCGCGACCAGCATCAGGAGCGAGCCCGCGACCACCGGTCGCAGGGTGAGCATCCGCAGGTCCATCAGCGGGGTGCGGGTCCGTCGTTCCGCCGCCGCGAAGGCGCCGTAGAGCGCCAGCGCGCCGAGCAGCGGGAGCAGGGTCGCCGCCGCCATCCAGCCGGAGTCGCCCGCCCGGACCAGGCCGTAGACGAGTGCGCCGGTCGCGGTGGTGACGAGGAGGGCTCCGGGGATGTCCAGGCCGCCGGTTCCGGTCCGCTTCCCCGTGGGCAGGGGCCGTGCCGTCGGTCGTACGGCCTTCGGGAGCGCGATCAGCAGCGCCAGGCCGACCGGGACGTTCACGTAGAAGATCCACGGCCATCCCGGGCCCGCCGTCAGCGCGCCGCCCAGCAGCACTCCCACCGCCGATCCCGTACCGCCGATGGCCGCCCAGACGCCCAGCGCCTTCGGGCGTTCCACGCCCCGGAACATCGTGGTGACCAGCGCCAGCGCCGCCGGGGAGAGGAGTGCGGCGCCGACGCCCTGGACCGCGCGGCCCGTGAGCAGGACATCGGCGTTCGGCGCCAGGCCGCAGGCCAGGGACGCGGCCGTGAAGAGGGCCAGCCCGGTGAGGAGGACCCGGCGGGCGCCGAGGGCGTCCGCGAGCCGGCCGCCGAGCAGCATCAGTCCGCCGAAGCAGAGGGTGTACGTGGTGACGACCCAGGTCAGGGCCGTACGCCCGAGGCCCAGATCGGCCGCGACGGCCGGCAGGGCCACGTTCACCACGGTCACGTCGAGGATCAGCATGAACTGCGCCGCGCAGATCAGCGCCAGGGCCGTCCAGCGGCGCGGGTCGGGGTCGGGGTCGAGTTCGGGGTGTGTCGGGGCAGGGGTGGGTACGGCGGAGGACGTGGGCATAACTGAACTGTACGGCACAGTACAGTTGAACTCAAGAGTACAGTTCCGTTGGTAGGGTGGGCCCATGGACGTCCCCTCCGGCGCTGCCGGTCCCTCCGGCGCGGCCACTCCCTCCGGCCCGTCCGGCCCCCGCGCCGCCCGCAAGCGGCAGGCCGTCCTGCGGGCCGCCCGCGACCTCTTCCTCCGCGAGGGCTTCGGCGTCGGCATGGACGCCATCGCCGCCGAGGCCGGCGTCTCCAAGGTGACCGTCTACAACCACTTCGGCAGCAAGGAAGCCCTCTTCACCGCCGTCGTCACCGGCGCCGTCGACGAGCCCCTGTCCGGCGCCGGACGCACGGGCGACGGGCGCACCGAGGACGCCCCCGACCTCGCCCGGCTCGTCGCCGCCGACGGCCCCGAGGAGCTGCGCGCCGCCCTCACCGAGGCCGGCCGCGCCTGGAGCCGCGCCGTACGCGCCGACGACGAGGGCCGCGCCCTGCGCACCCTCGTCGCCACCGAACTCCACCGCTTCCCCGAACTGGGCCGCGCCTGGCGCGCACACGGCCCCACCGGGCACCACCCCGCCGTCGCGGACGCCCTGCGCGCCCTCGCCGACCGGAACCTCCTCGACATCCCCGACCTGGAGGTCGCCGTCCTCCAGCTCTACTCGCTGCTCGTCTTCCCGCAGATGGTGTTCGAGCAGTACGGGACCGAGCTGGCCGACGGGCTGGGCGAGCGGCTGCTCGTCGACGGGGTGGAGATGTTCCTCCGGCGTTACTCCCCCGCCCCCTGACGCAGCCGGGCCAGCGTCGCGTCCATGTCGACCGCGCACGCGCTTCCCCGGTTGTACGGGAGCTTGCCGAGCATCAGCGCCATGCCGCAGGTGTTGGTGAGCGCCGAGAAGACGAGGCCGCCCGCGACGCCCGCCGAGAGCAGCTGGAACGCCGGGTGTATCAGCACCCCGAGCAGCAGGCCGAGCAGCACCAGCGAGCCCGCGACCAGCCGCACCTGGCGGTCCATCGCCCACACCGGCTTCGCCGGGGCGCCCGCCGGACGGTCCAGACCGTGACCGCGCGCCGCCCAGCCGCTCGTACCGCCGTCGAGGTCGTACGCGCTGACGCCTTCCGCCGCGAGCTGCGCGCAGGCCCTGGCCGAGCGGTTGCCCGACTGGCAGACGACCAGCACTCCGCCGCGCGCCGCCGCCTCCCGGAGGGCGGGGACGGCGCGGGCGAGCCGGTCGAGCGGGACGTTGACGGCGCCGGGCACATGGCCGGAGGCGTACTCGCCGGGCGTGCGCACGTCGACGACGGTCAGGCCGGCCAGCCGGGTGCGGGCCTGGTCGGGGTCGAGCAGGAGGGGTGCGTTCATGGCAGGTGTCATCCTTGGTCTTCGACGGGGCCCCGTGCTGGGGAGTAAATTACCCCCTGGGGTATCTGTGGAGGAGTGGCTGTGGAACTGGATCTCGCGGGTGCGGAGCTGAAGGCGGTGCTGAACAGGCTCCGCCGTGCTCAGGGTCAGATCTCCGGCGTGATCCGGATGATCGAGGAGGGCCGGGACTGCGAGGAGGTCGTGACCCAGCTGGCCGCCGCCTCCCGCGCCCTCGACCGGGCCGGGTTCGCGATCATCGCGACCGGGCTCCAGCAGTGCCTGACGGACGTCGAGGACGGCCGCAGGAACGGCGAGGACCGCGACGCGATGCGTGCCCGCCTGGAGAAGCTCTTCCTGTCGCTGGCGTAGGCCCGGGCGGGGCGGGGACGGACGCGGGCAGCGCCGTGGGCATGGGCATGGGCATCGAGATGTGCCGGGGCTCGGGCATCGGCGCTCAGAACACCACCGCGTCCAGCAGCATCAGCCCTGCCACCCCCAGCAGCGCCGCACCGAAGATCCGGCGCAGGGTGTCGCCCGAGACCTTCGACGCGAGGCGCCGGCCGTCCCAGGCGCCGAGGATCGCCGCCCCCGCGAAGGGGGCGATCACCGCCCAGTCCAGGGCGTCCGCCGTGCCCGCCCTGGCCAGCAGCGCGGCCAGCGCGTTCGCGGCGACGACCAGCAGGCTCGTCCCCACCGCCGTACGCATCCGCAGGCCCACGACCTGCACGAGCGCCGGCACGGTGAGGAAGCCGCCGCCCACCCCGAGGACCCCGGTGACCGCGCCGAGCCCGGCGCCCGCGCCCGCGACGGCCGGGGCCGACCTGCGGACGCCCTCGGCGCCGGACGCGGGCCTGAGCATCCGTACCGCCGCGATCCCCGCCACCGCCGCGAACCCGGCGGTGAGCAGCGCCTCCGGGAGCCGGGTCGCGAGGAGGCCGCCGAGCGCGGCCGGGACGAGTCCCGCCGCCGCGAAGAGCGCGCCGGTCCTCCAGCGGACGTTCCCGTCCTTGGCGTGGCCGTAGAGTGCGGTCGCGGAGGTCGCGAGGACGATCAGGAGGCTCGCGGTGGCGGCGGCGGGCGGGGTGAAGCCGAGCAGGTAGATCAGGACCGGGACGGCGAGGACACTGCCTCCGCCGCCGAGCGCCCCGAGCGCGAGCCCGACGACGGCGCCGGCCGCGAGGGCGATCACCATCGGACGGGCCGAGGTGGGTCGGTCAGCGGCACGGGCCTGCCCCTTTCGGAATCCGGAGGGAGGGGTCGAGATTACCCCCGGGGGTATGCATGGTGATGCCAACGACCCTAACAGATGTACCCCCGGGGGTATCCAGGAGGGTGCCCAAGGGGGCGTCCGGGGAGGGCGTCCGGGAGATACCCGGGAGGTGCCCAGAAGGGCGCCCGAAGGGGCGCCCCGACCCGGTCGGCCCGTCACGCTCCCCACCTAACCGGATCGCTATCCGCTTCCCGAAGGCGCCAGGTATGCTCGGGAGCACGAGCGACAGGAAGCGGCCGGGACAGGGGGAGACGGGGCGCGCACGACCGGCAGAGGAGCCGACAGATGAGCACCGAGAACCAGCGGGCCGGAGCCACGCCGGCGGCGGTGACGCCCACCCTGCTCCCCACCGTCGGAACCCCCGCCCCCGAGCGCGCCGACGCCGCCCGCAACCGCCGCAAGATCCTCGACGCCGCCGCCCGGATCGTCGCCGAGGACGGCCCCGACGCCGTCACCATGAACCAGGTCGCCCACGCCAGCGGCATCGGCGTCGGCACCGTCTACCGCCGCTTCGGCGACGTCACCCAGCTCCTGTGGGCCCTCCTCGACGACCGCGAGCGGCAGTTCCAGCAGGCGTACATGAGCGGCCCGCCGCCGCTCGGTCCCGGCGCCCCCGCCGACGAACGGCTCGACGCCTTCCTCGACGCGCTCGTCGACCGGGTCGGCGAGCAGCGCGAGATCCTGCTCGCCGCCCACTCCGCCGCGCCCCGCGCCCGCTACCACGGCGGCGCGTACGGGCTGATGCACACCCACGTGGCCCTGCTCATCGGCCGCCTCAGGCCCGAGGCCGACAGCGCGCTCCTCGCGCACCTGCTGCTCGCACCGTTCTCGCCGGACGTCGTGCACCACCTGACGGTCGAACGCGAACTGTCGGCGGACCACCTGAAGACGGGCCTGCGCGAACTCCTCCGACTCCGCGCCTGAGCCGACGAGCCGCGAGCCGACGAACCGCGAGCCGACGAACCGCGAACCGAAGCGACGCGAACCGCGCAGCTACCGGCGACCGGCTGGTGGACGACGGTGGACCGGGGACGCCCGCCGGTCGCAGGATCCTGCCATGACCACGTATCTGATCCTGCACGGCTACGAGAACCACCGTCCGCCCGGCCACTGGCAGCACTGGCTCGCCGGGGAGCTGCGGGCGCGCGGGCACGAGGTGCGCTACCCGCAGCTCCCCGGGCCCGACGCGCCCGTGCTCGCCGACTGGCTCGCGGCCCTGGAGGAGTACGGGAAGCGGCCCGCCGAGGGGGAGTTCGTGGTCCTCGCGCACAGCCTGTCCGTACTGCTCTGGCTGCGCGCCGGGGAGCGCCGGCCGGACGCCGACCGGGTGCTGCTCGTCGCCCCGCCCTCGCCGCCGGTGACCGCCTCGATCCCGCCGATCGCCGCCTTCGCCGACGGGCTCGACCTCGCCGAGCGGGGGCTCGGCACGGCGCGCCTGGTGTACGCGGACGGGGACCCGTACTGCCCCGAGGGCGCCGACCTGCACTACGGCCTTCCCCTCGGGCTCGACATGGACCACGTGCCGGGCGGGAAGCACCTCAACCCTGATTCGGGGTACGGGGATTGGGCCTCGCTCCTCGCCTGGTGCGAGGACCCGGCGGTGCGGATCGAGGGCCGGTAGGGTCGGCCGGATGCACCCTGAGACCGCACCGTACGAACAGGGCCTGCTCGACGTGGGCGACGGCAACCTCGTCCACTGGGAGGTCTCCGGCAACCCGGAGGGCCGGGCCGCGCTCGTCGTCCACGGCGGGCCCGGCTCCGGCTCCTCCCCGCGCAGCCGTCGGCTCTTCGACCCGGCGGCGTACCGGGTCGTCCTCTTCGACCAGCGCGGCTGCGGGCGCTCCACGCCGCACGCGAGCGACCCGGCCGCCGACATGTCCATGAACACCACCGCGCACCTGGTCGCGGACATGGAGCTGCTGCGCCGGCACCTCGGGATCGAGAAGTGGCTGCTGTACGGCGGCTCCTGGGGCTCCACGCTGATCCTGGCGTACGCGGAGGCGTACCCCGAGCGGGTGTCGGCGATCGTGATCGCGGCCGTGACGACCACCCGCCGCTCCGAGACGGCCTGGCTGTACGAGGGGGTCGGGCGCTTCTTCCCGGAGGCCCACGAGCGCTTCCGGGCCGGGGCCGAGGGGGCCGCCGACCTCGTGGGGGCGTACGCCGAGCTGATGAACCACCCCGACCTCGCCGTACGGGAGAAGGCGGCGGCCGACTGGTGCGCCTGGGAGGACGCGGTGCTCTCGATGGAAGGCATGGGCACTCCGTACACCGACCGCGTCGACGACGCCCGGCTCGGCTTCGTCCGGATCTGCTCGCACTACTTCGCGCACGGCGCCTTCCTGGAGGAGGGCGCGCTGATCCGTGACGCCCACCGGCTGGCCGGCATCCCCGGCGTGCTGGTCCACGGCCGGATCGACATGGGCGGGCCGCTCTCCACCGCCTGGGAGCTGTCCCGCGCGTGGCCGGACGCCGAGCTGCACGTGGTCGAGAGCGCCGGGCACCTGGGCGGCGAGGAGACCCGGAACCTGATCCTGACCGCCCTGGACCGGTTCGCGAAGGGGTGAATCCACCGGGCGGCCGTCACGCGCGCGCGTGATGATCGGTGCATGAGTCCCCAGCCCCCCGAGATCCACCTCGCCCAGCAGCCCGAAGCCGACGCCCTGCTCGGCCGGTCCCCGCTCGCCGCGCTCGTCGGCATGCTCCTCGACCAGCAGGTCCCGATGGAGTGGGCGTTCTCGGGGCCGTACACGATCGCCTCGCGGCTCGGCGCGGACGACCTCGACGCGCACGAGATCGCCTCCCGGGACCCGGAGGAGTTCGCCGCGCTGCTCTCCGAGAAGCCGGCCGTGCACCGCTACCCGGGTTCGATGGCCCAGCGGGTGCAGCAGCTGTGCCGGTTCCTCGTCGAGGAGTACGGGGGCGACGCCGAGGCCGTCTGGTCGGACGCGGCGACCGGGAAGGAACTGCTCGCCCGGCTCGAAGCGCTGCCCGGGTTCGGCAAGCAGAAGGCGCAGATCTTCCTCGCCCTGCTCGGCAAGCAGTACGGGGTCCGGCCGAAGGGCTGGCGGGAGGCGGCGGGCCCGTACGGCGAGCAGGGGTCCCACCGCTCGGCCGCCGACATCACGGGCCCGGAGTCGCTCGCGAGGGTGCGGGCCCACAAGCAGGAGATGAAGGCGGCGGCGAAGGCCGCGAAGGCCGCCAAGTCCCCCAAATAGGCCGGGAATTATCAACTCCACATGGCAATCCTGCTCAATGCGAGAGGAATTGTGGAGAAGGTGTTCACAGAAGGCCCCACAGATCGCTAACTTCCCCTCAACCTCGTCCGTAACGGGAAGGACTTCTGTGAACGCAACCCAGCGCCGGGCCGCGGCCGTTCTCGCCGCCGCCGCACTCGCCACCCCGCTGGTCCTCGCCTCCCCCGCCACCGCGGGGCAGGACCCCGCCGCCGCGCCCGCCCGCGACGCCGCCAAGCTGGCGAAGAAGCTGGTCCGCGAAACCACCGCCAAGGACGCCTTCACGCACCTGCAGAAGTTCCAGGCGATAGCCGACTCGGCCGGCGGCAACCGCGCGGCCGGCACGCTCGGCCACGACGCCTCGGCCGCGTACGTCTACACGCAGCTCAAGAAGGCCGGCTACGAGGTCTCGTACGAGAAGTTCGACTTCTGGTACACGCAGACGCTCGCCGAGAAGGCCTCCGTCGTCTCCCCCGCCCCGCGGGCGCTCGACGTCAAGGCGATGACGTACACCCGGTCCACCCCGGTCGGCGGCGTCACCGCGGCCCTCGCGGCCGTCCCCGTCGACGCCGACGGCTCGACCGGCTGCCAGCCGTCCGACTTCGCCACCGGCACCTACACGGGCAAGATCGCGCTGATCAAGCGCGGCGCCTGCTCCTTCGCGATCAAGCAGCAGAACGCCGCCGCGGCCGGTGCCGTCGCCGCCGTCGTCTACAACAACGTCGAGGGCACGCTCTCCGGCACCCTCGGCGACGTGGCCTCGGGCAAGATCCCGACCGGTGGTCTCAGCCTGGCGCAGGGCACCCAGCTCGCCGCCGACGCCGCCGCGGGCCCGGTCTCGCTGTCGCTGGAGATCCGCGAGTTCCAGGAGAAGCGCACCACCAACAACGTCCTCGCGGAGACCAAGGGCGGCAACGCCGCCAACACCGTGATGCTCGGCTCGCACCTGGACTCCGTCACCGCGGGCCCCGGCATCAACGACAACGGCTCGGGCTCCGCCGGTCTCCTCCAGACCGCCCTGGAGCTGGCCAAGTCGAAGGACAAGGTCCGCAACAAGGTCCGCTTCGCCTGGTGGTCGGCCGAGGAGAACGGCCTCCTCGGCTCCGAGCACTACGTCAACAACCTGACCGCGCTCGACAAGAGCGAGATCAAGCTCTACCTCAACTTCGACATGATCGCCTCGCCGAACTACGGCCTGTTCGTCTACGACGGCGACAACTCGGACGGCGTCGGCGAGGACGCGGGGCCGGAGGGCTCGGCCCAGCTGGAGCGGGACATCACCGACTTCATGGACAAGCGCGGACTCCCGCACGCGGGCACCGACTTCGACGGCCGCTCCGACTACGGCCCGTTCATCGAGGTCGGCATCCCCTCCGGCGGCACCTTCACCGGCGCCGAGGGCATCAAGACCGCCGCGCAGGCGGCCAGGTTCGGCGGCGAGGCGGGTGTCGCGTACGACGTGAACTACCACGCCAAGGGCGACGACCTGAAGAACATCAACATGACGGCCTTCGACGCGAACATCAAGGTCATCGCCAACGCCGTGGGCACCTACGCCCACGACATCTCCTCGCTGCGCAAGCCGGTCGTCTCGGTCCCGACCACCGGCGACGCGGGCAGCGACGGCGGCCTGCACGCCGACCACGACCAGGTCACACAGTAAGCAGGGGGGCTAGGGCCTGTCGTCAAATTCCCGTCGTCGCCCGAAGGGCGGCCCCGCGGCGTCTGGTGCGTGCTCTCGGCGTGCCGGGCGGAAGCCCTCGTACTGGACGTACTCGGGCTTTCGCCCGGTGCGGCGAGAGCGCGTGCCAGGCGTCGCGGGGCAGGCGGGAGTTTGACGACAGGCCCTAGCGCCCGCGGCGGGCGGTCCCGAAGATCGAGCGGCTGATCTCCCGGCCCAGCTGGGTGCCGATCGACCGCGCGAGGGACTTGAACATCCCGCTGCCCACCACCTGTTCGGCGAGCGAGGGTTCCGGCTTCGGAGCCCTCGCTCCCGGCTTCCCGGCCGCCTTCGCGGCCTTCTCCGCCTCCGCGGCGGCAGCGGCCTCCAGCGCCGCCGACTCCGCCGCGTGCTGCTCGGCCGTCAGCTTCTCGTACGCCGACTCCCGGTCCACCGCCTCCGCGTACCGCCCGTGGAGCGGCGAGGCCTTCACCGCCGCGTCCAGGGCCGCCGCGTCGACCGGACCCATCAGCGACTCCGGCGCCCGCAGCCGGGTCGCCGCCACCGGCGTCGGCGCCCCCCGCTCGCTCAGTACGGTGACCACCGCCTCGCCCGTACCGAGCCCGGTCAGCACCTCCTCCAGGTCGTACGGCGAGTTCGGGAAGGTCCGCACGGTCGCCTTCAGCGCCTTCGCGTCGTCGGGGGTGAAGGCGCGCAGCGCGTGCTGCACCCGGTTGCCCAGCTGGGCGAGCACGTCCCCGGGTACGTCCTTCGGCGTCTGCGTCACGAAGAAGACCCCGATGCCCTTCGAGCGGATCAGCCGGACCGTCTGGGTGATCGACTCCAGGAACGCCTTCGAGGCCCCGCTGAACAGCAGATGCGCCTCGTCGAAGAAGAAGACCAGCTTCGGCTTGTCCAGGTCGCCGACCTCCGGCAGGTCGTTGTAGAGGTCCGCCAGCATCCACATCAGGAAGGTCGAGAACAGCTGCGGCTTGTCCTGCACGGCCGGCAGCTCAAGGACCGAGACGATCCCGCGCCCGTCCGGCGCCGTCCGCAGCAGCTCGCCCGTGTCGAACTCCGGCTCCCCGAAGAAGCCGCCCGCGCCCTGCTGTTCGAAGGCCGTGAGCGCCCGCAGGATCACCCCCGCCGTCACCGTCGAGAGCCCGCCGATCCCCTTCAGTTCGGACTTCCCGGTGTCCGAGACCAGGAAGGCCACCACCGCCCGCAGATCCTTGAGGTCCACCAGCTCAAGGCCCTTGGCGTCGGCGTAGTGGAAGATCAGGCCGAGCGACTGCTCCTGCGTCTGGTTGAGCTGGAGCACCTTGGAGAGCAGGACGGGGCCGAAGCTGGTCACCGTGGCGCGCACCGGGATGCCGGGGCCGGTGCCGCCGAGTCCGTAGAACTCGCAGGGGAATCCGGTCGACCGCCACTCCTGCCCGACCTGCCCGGCCCGCTCCCTGACCTTCTCCCCGTCGGCGCCGGGGGCCGAGATGCCGGAGACGTCGCCCTTGATGTCGGCGAGGAAGACGGGCACGCCGTGCGCCGAGAGCTGCTCGGCGATCAGCTGGAGCGTCTTCGTCTTGCCGGTGCCGGTCGCGCCGGCGACCAGACCGTGCCGGTTGAGGACGGTCAGCGGGATGCGGATCGGCGCGTCCGGGTGACAGACGCCGTCCCAGAGCAGGGCCCCCAGATCGAGTGCCGCGCCTTCGAAGGCGTACCCGGCGGCGATCTCGGCGGCCGGCGGCTGCTCACTCACGCTCATGAGGGGACCCCGATTTCGGTCTTGTCACGTTTTGCACCAGCATCCCACTGCCCTCGCGTGGCTGCGCCGGTAGCCGCTCGCCCGGTAGGCTTTCCGTGTGATCTTCAAGCGCATCGGAAACGGAAAGCCGTATCCCGACCACGGCCGGGAAAGCACCCGGCAGTGGGCGGACGTCGCGCCGCGCCCGGTCCGCCTCGACCAGCTGGTCACCACCAAGGGCCAGCTGGACCTCGAGACGCTGCTCGCCGAGGACTCCACCTTCTACGGCGACCTCTTCGCGCACGTCGTGAAGTGGCAGGGCGATCTCTACCTCGAGGACGGACTGCACCGCGCGGTCCGCGCGGCGCTCCAGCAGCGCCAGGTGCTGCACGCCCGCGTCCTGGAAATGGACTGAGCCGGCGCCCCACGGCGCGGCTCCCGCTGACCCTTTCGGGGTCAGTTCGCCCCCATCCGGACGCGATCACATGATCATCAAGTAGGCATCGCCGACGGGCGGCACTACGCTGCGTTCATGAGCATGCTCACTCCCCCCGGAATGGGTGGAAAGTACCGCATCACGGGGGATGTCTATCCCCGGATGCGCCGCCCCCACCGCCGGCGCAGGATCATCCTCGCGGCCACCGCCGCCGTGGTCGTGCTCGGCGCGGCCGGCTGGGGCACGCTCCAGCTCGTCGACGTCTTCTCCGGCGACGAGGGCAAGAAGACGACGGCCGGGAAGCAGGCCGACTGCAAACCCGCCGCCAAGGCCACCACCGCGCCCGCCGCAGCGCTCCCCAAGCCCGCCCAGATCACGGTCAACGTCTACAACGCGACCCCGCGCAGCGGTCTCGCCAAGACGACCGCGGACGAGCTCAAGAAGCGCGGCTTCAAGATCGGCAAGGTGGGCAACGCGCCCACCGCGTACGACAAGAAGGTCACCGGCGCCGGTCTGCTGCTCGGCGCCACGACCGCCACCAAGGGCGCCCTCCCGGTCCTCGGCACCCAGCTCAAGGGCGCCACGACCAGGACGGACACCCGGGCCACGGCGGACGTGGACCTGATCATCGGGACGGCCTTCAAGAACCTGGCCCCGAAAACGACGGCGGACGCGGCCCTGGTCGCCCTGACCAAGCCCGCGCCCGTACCGACCGGGAAGTGCTGAGACCGGCTCCGCCGAGCCGACGGTTTCCCTGCTCGGCGGAGCCGGCAGTGCCCTACTCGGCGGAGCCGGCAGTGCCCTACTCGGCGGAGCCGGCAGTGCCCTATTCGGCGGAGCCGTACATGCGGTCGCCCGCGTCGCCCAGGCCCGGGACGATGTAGCCGTTCTCGTTGAGGCGCTCGTCGACCGAGGCCGTCACGACGGTGACGGGGGTGCCCGCGAGCTCCCGCTCCATGACCTCGACGCCCTCCGGGGCGGCGAGGAGCACCACGGCGGTCACGTCGTCGGCGCCGCGCCTGATCAGCTCCTGGATCGCCGCGACCAGCGTGCCGCCGGTCGCCAGCATCGGGTCCAGGACGTACACCTGGCGGCCCGAGAGGTCCTCCGGCATCCGCGAGGCGTAGGTCGACGCCTCCAGCGTCTCCTCGTTGCGGATCATGCCGAGGAAGCCGACCTCGGCGGTCGGCAGCAGCCGGACCATGCCGTCGAGCATGCCGAGCCCGGCGCGCAGGATCGGCACCACCAGCGGACGCGGGTACGACAGCTTCACGCCGGTCGTCGGGGTGACGGGGGTCTCGATGTCGACCTGCTCGGTCCGGACGTCCCTGGTGGCCTCGTAGGCGAGCAGGGTGACCAGCTCGTCGGCGAGACGGCGGAAGGTCGCGGAGTCCGTGCGCTTGTCGCGCAGGGTGGTGAGCTTGTGGGCGACCAGGGGGTGGTCGACGACGTGGAGACGCATGACTCAACAGTAGCCCGCCGCGCACTGGCGTCGACCCACGCCACTGGGGGAAGGTGGGAGCACGGGGACCCAGCGATGGGGTGGAGTGGCCGATGCCCGACCTGGAAGAACCGGCCGAGGACGCCGCCGAGAGGGCGGCCCGGAAGCCGGCGCCGGAGACGGACGCGGAGCGCCGCAGGCGCCGCGCCCAGTTCCTCCGCGAACTCAACGAGGCGAAGGCGCTGCGCGAGCGCGTACAGCCGAGACGCGCGCGGGCCGCCCGGATGCGCCAGGCCATGCGCATGCGGACCTTCCGCTGGTGAGGGCCCCGCGACGACACGGCGGCGGACCACGGCCGGTCCCGGCCGTGCGCCCCCCGCGCGCGCCGGGGTCGCACGCCCGCCCGATCGCGGGGTCGTTCAGACTGATGCACGACGCAAGAGCCGAAGACCTCTCCTGAGGGCGTCGTTTCTGTCACGATGCCGATTGGGCGGGGCATGGAGCGCACCGCCGGATCGTCACACCTCTGATCAGTGGGAGAGAGTCAGGTGTACTTCGCCGCACTGCTCGCGCGCACCGAAGACGGGTGGGAAGCGAGCGACACGGAGCTCGACGACGTGGAGACCCTGTCGGATCTGACCGAGCTCGCCCGCGAGGCCTCGGACGACGACACGGTGATCGTCTTCATCGAGCAGGAGGACGCGTGGTTCGGGATCGTGCGGATCGAGGGTGAGGAAGACCCTCGTATCTACGTCTCGGACGGCGCCGCCGCCGCCCGTTCCTCGTACGGGGAGATCCTCACCCGGGAGATCCTCGGCGACGACGTCGACGCCCTCGTCGACGAACTGGAGTCGCTGGACCTGGACGGCACGGAGGACGGGGAGCCGCTCGACGGCGACTCGGACGACGACGAGACGACGGGGGTCGCCGCCGAGGCGGTGCCGGCCGCTCCCGTCGGCGACCGGCTGATCCTCGCGGACCTCGGCATGTCCGCCGCCGACCTGCTGGCGCTCGACAGCGACGCGCTCGCGGAGATCGCGGACGCGCTGGGGGCCGCCGAGATCCTGGAGGCCGTGCGCTAGTGGCACGTGCCGTACCCGCCGCACCTGTCCCCGATCCCGTGAGGGACCCCTGGCGGGACGCCATGCGGCTCGCCCTCGCCGAGGCCGACAGGGCCGCGCCGGCCGGTGACGTACCGGTCGGTGCCGTCGTGCTCGGTCCCGACGGCACGGTGATCGCCCGCGGCCACAACGAGCGCGAGGCGGCCGGTGACCCCACCGCGCACGCCGAGGTGCTCGCGCTCCGGCGGGCGGCCGCGGCGACCGGGGAGTGGCGTCTGACGGGGTGCACGCTGGTCGTGACCCTGGAGCCGTGCGTGATGTGCGCGGGCGCCCTCGTCCAGTCGCGGGTCGAGCGGGTGGTGTTCGGCGCCGTGGACGAGAAGGCGGGGGCGGCCGGCTCGCTCTGGGACCTCGTACGGGACCGGCGGCTGAACCACCGTCCCGAGGTGATCCAGGGCGTGCTGGGCGAGGAGTGCGCCGAGCAGCTCACGGCCTTCTTCCGCGACCGCTGACCTGCCCCGGGATACGGATTTCATCGCAGCCCGAGTTTCGGCTAAGCTCTCTCTCGGTAGCGTGTCCGAGCGGCCGAAGGAGCTCGCCTCGAAAGCGAGTGTGGGGAAACTCACCGAGGGTTCAAATCCCTCCGCTACCGCTTCGATCGAAGGGCCTGGTGCATCAGCACCGGGCCCTTCGGCGTATCTCCGGCACGTCCGGTCGGTGCGCGCACGCGAAAGGCCCCGGTCGCGCTCGGGGCGCGTGCCGGGGCCTTCTCCGTGGGGACGGGGGCTGGCGCGGGGGCTAGGACGGGGGGAGCGGCATCGGGGGGACAAGCCGCTCCCCCCGATGAGAACCGGGCCCGACAAGTCCTGCGCCGCAGTCAGGGGGGAAGCTCGCGGCGCGGACCCCGCAGTGCGGGCCGGTTCCAGGAGCCCTTCGGATTCCTGCCAGATCCTCCGGGCTCGACATCCATACTGCTCTGCCGTCACCCGTCCGGGGGTCGGCAAAAGGCCTCGGTCTCAGGGTCCTTGGTCCATAAAGCCTCGGTTAGGCTGGCGCGGTCGTACGGGCGGGGACACAGGCGGGGGAACAGGGGAGCGGGCACATGGCGCAAGCGAAGAAGGTCGTGCTGTACGCG
Source organism: Streptomyces sp. P9-A4 (assembly GCF_036634195.1). Classification (NCBI taxonomy): domain Bacteria; kingdom Bacillati; phylum Actinomycetota; class Actinomycetes; order Kitasatosporales; family Streptomycetaceae; genus Streptomyces; species Streptomyces sp. P9-A4. The sequence continues at coordinate 3,898,475 of NZ_JAZIFY010000001.1, read as the reverse complement.
GTCGCGGTCTTTGTGCTGTACACGATCATCAACTCCCCACAGCGGGCCGCCGACCTCGTGGGCGTAGGGTTCGAGGGCATAGCCAGCGCCGCACAGGGTGTCGGCGAGTTCATGACCGAACTCATCAACTAGGAGCCCTTCGTGATCCGCCATCTGGTCCTCTTCAAGCTCAACGACGGCGTCTCGCGCGACGAGCCCCGTGTCGTCGCCGGTGTCGAGGCGTTCCGCGCGCTCGGCGGCCAGATCCCGGAGCTGCGCTTCTGGGAGTGCGACTGGAACATCACCGACCGGCCGATCGCGTACGACTTCGCCATCAACTCGGCCGTCGAGGACACCGACGCGCTCCAGCGCTACCTGGACCACCCCGCGCACCAGGCGGGTGTAGCCCAGTGGCGCGAGTTCGCCACCTGGGTGATCGCGGACTACGCGTTCTAGACCACGGGCGTCCCCAGGACGCCGACCGGGCCCCCTGCCGTCGCGGCGGGGGGCTTTTCCGTGCGTGACCTCCCCTTTTTCCGTCAACATGCCCTCAACACGTCACTATGCGGTGCTTGCACACAGTGGACATGTCTTGTGATGCTATGACCGCTTTTGATGGATGAGTTGACCGTAGTTGACCCAATCGACCAGCAAGACCAGCCAAAGGGGTGGCGTGAACGTGCCGGCCAGTACAGCGCCTCAGGTCCCGCCCCAGCACGAGGCAGGCGGCGCGGAGACCCCTCGCCCCCGCCCCCAGAGCACCCGTGGCGCCGACACCCGTGCTCTCACCCAGGTGCTCTTCGGGCAGCTCAAGAACCTGGAACCGGGCACTCCGGAGCACCACCGGGTGCGCGGGGCCCTCATCGAGGCCAACCTGCCGCTCGTGCGGTACGCGGCGGCCCGCTTCCGCTCGCGCAACGAGCCGATGGAGGACGTCGTCCAGGTCGGCACCATCGGCCTGATCAACGCCATCGACCGCTTCGACCCCGACCGGGGCGTCCAGTTCCCCACCTTCGCCATGCCGACCGTCGTCGGGGAGATCAAGCGGTACTTCCGCGACAACGTCCGCACCGTGCACGTCCCGCGCCGGCTGCACGAGCTGTGGGTGCAGGTGAACGGCGCCACCGAGGACCTGACGACCGCCCACGGGCGCTCCCCCACGACCGCCGAGATCGCCGAGCGGCTGCGGATCGGCGAGGACGAGGTGCTCGCCTGCATCGAGGCCGGCCGCTCCTACCACGCCACCTCCCTGGAGGCGGCGCAGGAGGGCGACGGGCTGCCCGGACTGCTCGACCGGCTCGGCTACGAGGACCCCGCGCTGGCCGGCGTCGAGCACCGCGACCTCGTCCGGCACCTGCTCGTCCAGCTGCCCGAGCGGGAGCAGCGGATCCTGATGCTGCGCTACTACAGCAACCTGACCCAGTCTCAGATCAGCCAGGAACTCGGCGTCTCCCAGATGCATGTGTCAAGGCTCCTCGCCCGGAGCTTCGCGCGTTTGAGATCCGCAAACAGAATCGAGGCGTAACCGGAACGGGTAGACCGGTTCGGAGCAGTTCTGCGGCACCCCAAATGCCGCACACCCCTTGTTTCCTGCGGATATGCACCGTTGCCTTGTCGACAAGTCACTACAGCGTGTTGCCGACATGTGACATTCTGCTGGAACCGAGTTTGCCGCAGCCCCGCCGCCGGTATTCAGGTGGAAGCTGCGTTCCTCAGATGGTCGCGGCCACCGCGACCGTCCGCGACCTCAAGGGGGTGGCATGTCCACAGAACTGGGCAGCTCGAAGGTGCTCACGCTCACGCCCGTTCCCGTGCCCACGCAGACGACGGCGCCGGCCGCGACCGACAGCACGGAGACGGCCACGACCGCGCCGCCGCCGATGGTCGTCACGTCCGGAGCCCTCGACACCCGCACCCTCTCGCGCTCCCTCTTCCTGAGGCTGCGCGCCCTCGACACCGAGGGCGTCACCGCGGACAGCCCGGAGCGGACCTACGTCCGCGACACCCTCATCGAGCTCAACCTGCCGCTCGTGCGGTACGCGGCGGCCCGCTTCCGCTCGCGCAACGAGCCGATGGAGGACATCGTCCAGGTCGGCACCATCGGCCTGATCAAGGCGATCGACCGCTTCGACTGCGAACGCGGCGTGGAGTTCCCGACGTTCGCCATGCCGACCGTCGTGGGCGAGATCAAGCGCTTCTTCCGCGACACCTCGTGGTCGGTGCGCGTCCCGCGCCGGCTCCAGGAGCTGCGTCTCGCCCTCACCAAGGCCAGCGACGAGCTCGCCCAGAAGCTCGACCGCTCCCCCACCGTCCCCGAACTCGCCGCCGTGCTCGGGGTTTCGGAGGAGGACGTCGTCGACGGCCTCGCCGTCGGCAACGCCTACACCGCCTCCTCCCTCGACTCCCCCTCGACCGAGGACGACGGCGGCGAGGGCTCCCTCGCGGACCGCCTCGGCTACGAGGACACGGCGCTCGAAGGCGTCGAGTACCGCGAGTCGCTCAAGCCGCTGCTCGCCAAACTGCCGCCCCGCGAGCGGCAGATCATCATGCTGCGCTTCTTCGCCAACATGACCCAGTCGCAGATCGGCGAGGAGGTCGGCATCTCCCAGATGCACGTCTCCCGGCTGCTCACCCGCACCCTCGCCCAGCTGCGCGAGGGCCTCATCGGCGACTGACTTCCGCAAACACCTGCCCAGTTGACGGTCCGTCAGCCAGACTGGGAGGCATGAGGCGAAGGAAGCCGGTACTCGTGGCGGTGGCGCTCTGCCTCGGCGGGGCGCTGACCGCCTGTGGCGGAGGAGACGGCGAGGGGTACGCGGCGGTCGGCGCCGGCCCCTCCCCCGGCGGCGCGGCCGCCCCCTCGGGCGCGGTCACACTGATCCCCCTGGACGGGCCCACGGCGAGCGGGGACACCTCCAGCACGTCGTCGCCTTCGCCGGAGGCGGGGGCTGGGGCTGGGGCTGGGGCCGGCACAGGGTCGGGCTCAGGGTCCGGTGCGGGCTCGGGGTCGGGGTCCGGTGCGGGCGCGGCCCCGGACGCGGGTGATTCGTCCACGGCCGGGGGCTCCGGTACGGGGTCCGGCGCGGGGTCGGGATCCGGTGCGGGTACGGGGTCCGGGTCGGGTTCGGGTACGGCTCCGGGCTCCGGCGGCGGCACCGGGAGCACGTCCCCGGGTCCCGGTGCGAGCACCCCTCCCCGTACGCCCTCGACGCCGTCCACCCCGCCCGCGCCCGGCACCGGTACGCCCGTGCCGCCCGGTCCCACCCCCGCACCCGGACCCGCCCTGCTCAGCGTCTCCGCGCCCGTCCTCGCCGACGGGGATCAGCGCTGGTGCGAGCGGGTCACCGTCACCATCCGGAACAGCGGGGGCACGGCGGCCCGTTCGGGCACGGTCACCTTCGCCACCCACGTCATCGGCGCCCTCGGCGTCGACTGGGCCACCCTCACCTCCACGCAGCCGCTGACCGCGCCGATCGCCGCCGGGGCGGCGCGGACGGAGACGTACACCGTGTGCGTGGACTCCTGGCGGGTGCCGCTGGGGATGCGGATCGACACCCGGGCCGTCACCGCCGCAGGGCGGTGAGCAGCGCCTCCGCGAACTCCGCCGGGTGCTCCGTGCAGCCCAGGTGACCGCCGGGGAACTCCGTCGTGCCGACACCGGTCAGCTCGGCCGGCCGCGCGGCCGGTCCGACCAGCGGCTCCTGACCGGCGGACGTCACGCCGACGCCCAGGACCAGCTTGTCGGCGGTGGCCCGCAGCCCGTCGGTCTCGGGGGCGGAGGAGGAGAAGGGGCACAGCATGTGCTCCAGGAAGAACGGCATGTTGGCGGTCATTCGCCCAGCCATCTCCCTGATTCTCGGGGGGAGTTCGGTCGGCTCACGGTGACGCTCCTCCTCGGTGGGCCCGCCCCCGCCCTCGGCCCCGCCGCCGAGGCCTTCGGCGAACCGGGCCGTCGCGGGGCCGACCCCGGCCGTCCGGGCCGGCTCGCGCACCTCGGCGAAGAGCGCCTGGTGCGGGGCCGGTTCGGCCAGCAGTCCGAGAAGGGGCGGCTCGTGGGCGACGACCCGCCGCAGCCGCCCGGGGTGGCGGGCGAGCAGGCCGAGCGCCACGATCGCGCCGGAGCTGCTGCCGAAGACGTATGCCTGATCGCGGAATTCCTAGAGCACCTAGGCAGAAAGCTGGCGGTCCCAGGTTCGAGTGGGCCGGGAATTTCCGCCAGGCCGTGGCTCGGGGAATCGGTGGAGGCGGCAGGGCCCGGCCCCGGGCGGCTCAGTGGCCGAGGAAGCGGACCCCGGTCAGCCCCTCCGAGAGCTCCCACAGCCGGCGGCCCGTTCCGGGGTCGGCCGCCGCGTCCGAGAGACGGACGCGGGTCGGGGTGCCGCGCAGCTCCCCCGGGCCGTCCGGGCCGATGAACTCGCCGCCCGCGAGGCCCGGTTCCGTCGCCGCGTACAGCTGCGGCAGCGCGCCCCGCTCCGGGCGCTGGGCGAGCAGCGGGTTGCCGATGCGACCGAAGACCAGTTTGGCGAGGCCGGAGGTGTCCCGGGTCTGGAGCCGGGTCGCGGTGTAGCCGGGGTGCGCGAGCACGCCACGGACCGGGCTGCCGGTCGCGGTCAGACGGCGGTGCAGCTCCTGGCCGAAGACGGCGTTCGCGAACTTGGACTGGTTGTAGAAGGCCATGGGTCCGTAGCCGTGCTCGCCGGTCAGGTCGTCGAAGTGGAGGCTTCCCTGCCGGTGGTTGATCGAGCTGACCGTGACCACCCGGGGGTCCCGTCCGGCGGCGAGCAGATCGAGCAGCAGCCCGGTGAGCGCGAAGTGGCCGAGGTGGTTGGTGGCGAACTGGAGCTCGTGGCCCTGGGGGCTCAGGGTGCGGGGCGGCGCCATCACGCCCGCGTTGTTGATGAGGACGTCGAGGCGCGGGTGCTCCTCGAGCACCCGGCCGGCGAAGGCGCGTACCGAGTCGAGGTCCGCGAGGTCCAGCGGGCGTACGGCGAGGAGGTCCGGCGCGACTCCGTCCGCCGTGAGCCGCTCGACGGCCCGGCGGCCCTTCTCCTCGTCCCGTACGGCGAGGATCACGCGCCCGCCCCGGAGGGCGAGCTCCCGGGTGGTGGCGAGGCCGAGGCCGCTGTTGGCCCCGGTGACGAGGAAGATCCGCCCGGTCTGGTCCGGGATCCGGTCGGCGGTCCAGCGCTGCTTCTTGGTCATGCGGCACACGTTGCCGTCCGTGTCACCGAGTGTCAAGCATGCTACTTGGTGCCGTGCGGGACACCGCGTACCATTCCCGCGTGAACACCCGCCCCGAAAACGGCCCTGTCGCAGACACCGGCACCGGTCCCGCCACCGGCTCCGTCTCCGGTCCCGCCGTCGCTCCCGCGAGCCTGGCCCAGCGCAAGCGTCAGCTGGTCGCGACCGAGCTGACCGAGGCGGCCCTCCAGCTGCTCGCCCTCAAGGGGTTCGACGCGGTCACCGTCGACGAGATCGCGACCACCGCCGGGGTCTCCAAGCGGACCTTCTTCCGGTACTTCGCGTCCAAGGAGGACGTGGTCGTCCAGTTCCTGGCCGGGATGGGCGCCGACATGCGCGCCGGACTCGCCACCCGGCCCGCCGGGGAGCGCCCCTCCGAGGCGCTCCTGCACGCGGTCTCCGTCCCCCTCACCGCCTGCGGGGACCACGCCGAGCGCGCCCTGCCGGTGGTCCGGCTGATCCTGCGGACGCCCGCGCTGCTCGCCCGCCTCCTGGAGCACCAGGCGCGCTGGCGCGAGGAACTGACGGCGGAGCTGGGGGAACGCCTGGGACGCGACCCCCGGACCGATCTCCGCCCCCGGCTGGCGGCGGGCATGGCGCTGGCCGCCTTCGACGCCGTACTGCACCGGTGGAGCGACGGCGAGGAGGCGGAGAGTACGGAGGACCCGGGCGCGCTGATCGCGGAGGCCTTCGCGGTGCTCGCACCGGCCCTGGACCCGGCGGCCCCGTAGACAGAGGGCCGCGGCGGCCCCGTAGGAGGGGCGTGGCGGCCCCGTAGGCGCATCCGAGAAGAAAGAAGGGTGGGCCGGGTCCGCTCGGCGCGGATCCGGCCCACCCCTGGTTCGGGAGCGGACGGGCGGTCAGCCCAGGGCCAGCCAGGCGACGGCCGCCAGGACGACGATGACGGCGACCACGCCCACGATCAGACCGACCTTCGGGCCGCCCGAGGTGGCCACGGCCTGCGGCTGCTGCCGCTGCGGAGCCCCCTCGTCGACGAAGGCGCGGAACATCTGGGTGTTGCCGGCGGGGTCGTAGGAGCCCTCGGGGCCCTGGCCCTGGCCGTACGGTGCTTGGGGGTTGTGTGCCATGGGTCAGGACCCTAGCGAAGTACGGGTGGCGGGCCCAAGCCCCGTACCCCCGCCCCCGCACGAGAGGCCCGAGCCGGCCCGACGCGCCCGCCTTTACCGATTCTTTAGCGCCGTTTGACCGATTTAGTTTGCCTGGAGCAACCATCCATCTCTATGGTTGCCCTAAGCAACAACATCGATGGGGTGTCCGATGGAATCACTGGAACGAGGCAGTCTCTACGAGAACCTCGCCCGCCAAGTGAGCGCCATCGGAGCCGTGAAGCGCGGACTCGCGCGGACCCTGCCCGCCGAATGCCCCGGCGGATCCGCGATCGTCCTCGCCCTCCTGAACCACCACGGCGACATGCGGATGGGCCGGGTGTCCGAGCTGATGGCCGTCGACATGTCGGTCAGCAGCCGCCACGTGGCCCACACCGTGGACCGCGGCTGGGTCGAGCGACTGCCCGACCCCGCCGACAAGCGCTCCCGCATCCTCCACCTGACCGGGGCGGGCGAAGACATGCTCGCCGTCCTCGACCGACGGCTGACCGACATGCTCGCCCGCACCCTCGCGGAGTGGTCCGACGAAGACGTCGAATCGCTCACCACCCTGCTCGCCCGCCTCCGCGATTCCTTCGGGGACTGCCGGGCCCACCACGCTTGAGAACGAAGGAAGTTGATGGCTACCACCACACCGGACACGGGTGTGCGCGGCGGGAGCGCCAAGCAGGGGGACACCGTCTCCGGCGGCGCCCCGATGACACACAAGCAGATCATGGAGGCGCTGTCCGGGCTGCTGCTCGGCATGTTCGTCGCCATCCTGTCCTCGACGATCGTCTCCAACGCCCTCCCCCAGATCATCTCCGACCTGGGCGGCGGCCAGTCCGCCTACACCTGGGTGGTCACCGCCTCCCTCCTGGCGATGACCGCGACCACCCCGCTCTGGGGCAAGCTCGCGGACCTCTTCTCCAAGAAGCTGCTCGTCCAGATAGCCCTGATCATCTACGTGGCGGGCTCGATCGTCGCCGGTCTCTCGCAGAGCACCGGCATGCTGATCGCCTGCCGGGTCGTCCAGGGCATCGGCGTCGGCGGTCTGACCGCCCTCTCCCAGATCATCCTGGCCGCGATGATCGCCCCGCGTGAGCGCGGCCGGTACAGCGGCTACCTCGGCGCGACCTTCGCCGTCGCCACCGTCGGCGGCCCGCTGCTCGGCGGCGTCATCACCGACACCGAGTGGCTCGGCTGGCGCTGGTGCTTCTACGTCGGCGTGCCGTTCGCGATCATCGCGCTGCTCGTCCTGCAGAAGACCCTGAAGCTCCCCGTCGTGAAGCGCCAGGTCAAGGTCGACTGGGCCGGTGCCTTCTTCATCAGCGCCGCCGTCTCCCTGCTGCTCGTCTGGGTCACCTTCGCGGGCGACAAGTACGACTGGATCTCCTGGCAGACGGCCGCCATGGTGCTCGGCTCGATCGCGCTCGGCGGGATCTTCGTGCTCGTCGAGTCGAAGGCGAGCGAGCCGATCATCCCGCTCCGCCTCTTCCGCAACCGCACGATCACCCTCGCCTCGCTCGCCTCGCTCTTCGTGGGTGTAGCGATGTTCGCCGGCACGGTCTTCTTCAGCCAGTACTTCCAGCTGGCGCGGAACGAGTCGCCGACGATGTCCGGCGTCCTCACCATCCCGATGATCGCGGGCCTGTTCGTCTCCTCGACCGTCTCCGGCCTGATCATCACCAAGACCGGCCGGTGGAAGGCCTGGCTGGTCAGCGGTGGCGCCCTCGCCGCCGGCGGCCTCGGCATGCTGGGCACGATCCGCTACGACACGACGTACTGGCACATCGCGCTGTTCATGGCGGTGCTGGGCCTCGGCATCGGCATGATGATGCAGAACCTGGTGCTCTGCACCCAGAACCAGGTGGCCCCCGCCGACCTCGGCGTCGCCTCCTCCGTCGTCACCTTCTTCCGCTCCCTGGGCGGTGCGATCGGTGTCTCGGCGCTCGGCGCGGTCATGGCCCACCGGGTCACGGCCTACGTCAAGGAGGGCCTGACCGAGCTGGGTCCGAAGGCGGCCGGCGCCATGGGCAACGGCGGCGGTGGCGGCATCCCCGACATGGACAAGCTGCCGGCCCCGATCCGCACGGTCATGGAGGACGCGTACGGGCACGGCGTCGCCGATGTCTTCCTCTACTCGGCGCCCTTCGCGCTGCTGGCCTTCGTGGTGACGCTGTTCATCAAGGAGGTCGCGCTCAAGAGCAACTCGGTGAAGCCGGACGAGACGTCCGAGCCGGCCGACGCGAAGCCGGTGACGGCGGAGGCCTAGAGGTCTAGAGGCCGGGAGGCCTGGAGGCCTGGAGGCCGGGTGGTCTAGAGGCCGGGTGGCCTGAAAAAGCTCCCGGCCGCGCTTCGAGCGGAGGCGCGGCCGGGTCCGGTACGGAGCGGCGGGCAGGGGACGGCCCGCCGCTCCGTCATGTCCGCCGTCAGATGTCCCCGGCCTCGCGCGCGACCATCGCCTCGATGCCGGCGACCAGGACGTCCAGGGCGTAGGCGAAGTCCCGGTCCCAGACGGCGGTGACGCTGCCCTGCGAGGCCCGCTCGTCGAGCATCTCCTTCATGCCCCCGGCCTGCTCCACGAACTCCGGGTCGTCCCGGAAGGCCTTGATCGCGTCCACGTAGAACTCGTCCTGCGACATCCCGGCCTCCGCCGCGCGCCGGCCGAACTGGGACTCGATCGTCCCGTAGCCGTACACGAACTGGAAGACCGCCGACATCGCGCTCGGCTGGCGGTCCGGCGAGAGGCCGGTGTTCCGGATCGCCCAGTGGATCTGCTGGCCGACGGCGATCGCGTTCGGGCCGATGTTCAGGTACTGGCCCGCGCACGGCGACATCCACGCGTGCCGGACCAGCATCCGCCGGTATTCAAGGGCGAGTACGCGGATCCGCTCCCGCCAGTCCCCCGCGGCGTCGACGGCCGCGAGGTCGAACTCGCCGTAGACGCTGTCCATGGCGAACTCGATGATGTCGTCCTTGGTGTCCACGTACCAGTAGAGGGACATGGCCGTGACGCCCAGCTCGGTGGCGAGTTTGCGCATTGAGAACTTGGCGAGGCCCTCCTCGTCGAGCATCCGGATCGAGGCGGTGACGATCCGGTCCCGGTCGAGCCCGGCGGGACCGCCACCGCTGCGCGTGGTCCTCCGCTCCAGCCAGACGCTGGAACGCGCCGGGTTCTTGGCCCGATCGGCTGCCTTGACCATCGCGTTCCTCCGTCTGTCAGCGGTCCGACACCATGCTAGGCAGCGACCGGCTGCTCGGGGCGCACGGCCTTCTCCGTACGCTCGGCCCTCCTGAGCAGGGCCGCCGCGACCAGACCGCCCGCGAAGACGGCGGTGGCGCCCACCAGCTGGCTGGTCTGGAGGCCGGAGGCGAAGGCGTCGGCGATCTGCTGCCGCTCGGCGGCGCCGCCGGCGGCGGCCAGGGCGGCGGGGAGCGAGGTCGCGGTGACGGCGACCAGCGCGGCGAAGCGGGCGTTGAGGACGGCGCCGAGGACGGCGACGCCGAGGCCGTTGCCGAACTCGGCGAGGGTGCCGTTGATCCCGGCGCCCACGCCCGCCTTCTCCGGCGGGATCGAGCTCATGATCGCGTTGGCCATGGCCGGGGAGGAGACGGCGATGCCGCCGCCCATCAGGACCAGGCCGAGCAGCATGCCCGCGTAGCTGCCGTCCGTGCCGCCGCCGAGCAGCGCGATCGAGGTGAGGCCGGCGGCCACCAGGGTCATGCCGAGGACGACGGTCGGCGGGGTGCCCAGCTTCATGACGATCTTCGGGCCGATGCCGGTGAGGTTGAGGCCGACGATGGTCAGCGCGAGCGGCGCCATCCGCAGACCGGCTTCCAGGGGCTCGTAGCCGAGCACGAACTGCAGGTGCTGGGTGAGCAGGAAGAGCGAGCCGCCCATGCCGAAGACGACCAGGATCGAGCCGCCGATGGCGCCGATGAACTTCTGGTTCCGGAAGAAGTGCATGTCGAGCATCGGGTACGGGGTGTGCAGCTCCCACAGCGCGAACGCGCCGAGACCGAGCACACCGACCACGGCCGGGACCAGCACCTGGGCGGAGATCCAGCCGTGCTCGGGGCCGCTGATGATCGCGTACACGACGGCGGTCATGCCGATGGTGGAGAGCAGCGCGCCGAGCAGGTCGGGGCGCTCGCCCTGGGGGTTCTTGGACTCCGGTACGAGCTTGAGGACGGCGACGAGGGCCACCACAGCGACCGGGATGTTGATCAGGAAGATCATTCCCCACCAGAAGTGGTTCAGGATCACGCCGCCGATCAGCGGGCCGCCGGCGAAGCCGAGCGAGGCGACCGTGGACCAGAGCGCGATGGCCTTGACCCGCTCCGATTCGTCGAAGATCTGCATCACGACGGCGAGGGTGGTGGTCATCAGGAGCGCGCCGCCGACGCCCATGCCCGCGCGGGCGGCGATCAGCTGGGTGGTGGAGTCGGCGAGGCCGGCGGCGAGCGAGCCGAGGCCGAAGAGCGCCAGACCGGTGGCGAGCAGCTTCTTGCGGCCGTAGCGGTCGGCGGCGTTGCCGGCGGAGAGCAGCAGGCCGGACTGGACGAGCGAGTACGCGTTGATCATCCACTGGATGTCGGTGGTGGTCGCGTGGAGTTCGGAGGTCAGCGAGGGGATGGCGACGCTGAGAACGGTGTTGTCGAGCAGGACGGTGAGCTGGGCGAGACAGATGACGCCGAGGATCAGCCAGCGCTGTGGGTGGCCGCCGGTAGCTGTCATGGAGGGGACTCCTTATACGGTGTACGAGGCCGAGACTCGTACACCGTACAAGGACTCTCTTACGCTGTATAGGGATTTGTTTTCCGGGCTACTTCTCCCGCGTCAGGTCGTAGAAGGTGGCGCCGCCGACCGTGACCTTCTGGAAGGTCTCCGCGACCCAGGTGGAGATCTCCGAGTTGCCGCCGCCGGGACCGCCGCCGCCCGTGCGACCGCCGGTCTCACCGCCGCCGCCCTCACCGCCGCCGATGAAGTAGTGGATCCGGCCCTCGGCGACGTACCGCTTGAACTGAGCGAGCGTCGGGGACGGGTCGCTGCCGTTGAAGCCGCCGATCGCCATGACCGGCTTCTCGGTGGCGAGCTGGTAGCTGGCCGCGTTCTGGGCGCCGACGGTGGCCGCGACCCAGGTGTAGTCGCCGGCGTCCGCGAGGAGCGCGGCCTTCGCCTGCGCACCGACGCTCGCGCCGTTCAGGAGACCGCCCATGCCGCCGGCGCCGGGGCGCTGGTTGCCACCGGGGCCGAAGGCCTCCGGGACGGCGCCACCGGGCGGGGTTCCGGCGGGCATCCCGCGCCCCTGGCCCTGACCTCCGGGCAGCTGGCCGCCGGGCATCTGGCCGCCCTGGCCTCCAGGGATCCGGCCGCCGGGCATACGGCCGCCCTGGAAGCCTGGCGGCATCATCCCGCCGCCTTCGAACATCCGGCCGCCACCCGGGCGGCCGCCCATCGCGGCTCCCGCCGGGCCCGCCGTCACGATCGAGCCCTGGTGCCCGGAGTCCACCGTCGCCAGGGTGTACGCGAACGGCCCCGCGAGCCCCGCCGCCAGGCCCAGGCCCGCGGCCCCGAGCCCGATCCGCCGGTCCACCCGGCCCGCGAACAGCAGCCCGAGCGCGGCCACCGCGCCCGCCGCCAGGACCGCCCAGCGCAGCCACGGCTGCCACTCCGGCGTACGCCCGAGGAGGGCCCAGCCCCAGTACGCGGTCACCGCCACCGTCACCGCGAGGGTCACCGAGGCGAGCGGCCGGGTGCGTTCCTCCCAGAGCACGGCCGCGCCCATGCCGACGAGCGCCGCGAGGTACGGGGCCAGGGCGACGGTGTAGTACTCGTGGAAGATGCCGGCCATGAAGCTGAACACGGCGAGCGTGATCAGCAGCGAGCCGCCCCACACCAGGAACGCCGAGCGGGCCGTGTCCGTACGGGGCGCCCGCCAGGTCACGACGAGCCCCGCGACGAGCAGGATCAGCGCGGCCGGAAGCAGCCAGGAGATCTGGCCGCCGACCGAGTCGTTGAACATCCGGCCGATGCCGGTCTCGCCCCAGCCGCCGCCCTGGCCACCGCCACGACCGCCACCGCCGACGCTGCCGGTCTCGTTGCCGTTGATCCGGCCGAGGCCGTTGTAGCCGAAGGTCAGCTCCAGGAAGCTGTTGTTCTGCGAGCCGCCGACGTACGGGCGGGAGGACGCGGGCCACAGCTCCACCAGGGCCACCCACCAGCCCGCCGACACCAGCATCGCGAGCCCGCCCAGGGCGAGCCGGCCGAGCCGCCGCCCGAAGCCGCCGGGCGCGCACACCAGGTACACGAGGGCGAGCGGCGGCACGATCAGGAACGCCTGGAGCGTCTTCGCGAGGAACGCGAAACCGAACGCCACCCCAGCCCACACCAGCCACTTCGCCGCGCCCCGGTCCCGCTCCAGGGCGCGCAGCACGCAGTACACGGCGACCGTCATGAGCAGCGCGAGCAGCGCGTCCGGGTTGTTGAAGCGGAACATCAGCGCGGCGACGGGCGTCAGCGCGAGCACCGCGCCCGCGAGCAGACCCGCGCCCGCGCCGAACCTCCGCCGGACGGCCGCGTGGAGCACGGCGACCGTGCCCACGCCCATCAGCACCTCGGGCACCAGGATCTGCCAGGAGCCGAGGCCGAAGAGGCGGACCGAGAGCGCCATCGGCCAGAGGGCGGCCGGCGGCTTGTCGACGGTGATGGCGTTGGCCGCGTCGAGCGAGCCGAAGAAGAAGGCCTTCCAGCTCTCGCCGCCCGCCTGGACGGCCGCCGAGTAGAAGGAGTTGGCGTAACCGGAGGCGCTCAGGTTCCAGAGGTAGAACACGGCGGTCACGGCCAGGAGGCCGAGGAAGGCGGGCCGGACCCAGGGCGCGTCGTCGGCGCGACCGCGCAGCAGACGGGCGGCCCGGCCGCTTCCCGGCGCGGCAGAGGCCGGGGCGGGGGTGGACACGATGGTCATCGTTCGTTCCTTGTGGTGTGCCGCTCGGGGAAGACCCAGAGCCGGAAGAGGAGGAAGCGCAGGACGGTCGCGGCGAGGTTGGCGACGACCAGAACGGCGAGTTCGGTCGAGTGCGCGGGGTCGCCCGTCGCGGCGCCGAGGGCCGCAAGCGAACCGCTGGTCAGCGCCAGGCCGATGGCGAAGACGACGAGCCCCTGCGCCTGGTGGCGGACGGCCCGGTCGCGGCCCCGCACGCCGAAGGTGAGCCGCCGGTTGGCCGCCGTGTTGGCGAGGGCGGAGACGAGGAGGGCGCCCGCGTTGGCGAACTGCGGGCCGACACCGAGCCGGAAGGCCGAGTACAGGGCGAGATAGAACAGCGTGGACAGCACCCCGACCACGCAGAAGCCCACCAGCTGCCGGGCGAGCCCGCCCGGCACCCCGCTGAGTTCACGGTCCCGGGGGTCGTCACCGAAGGGCCTGGCCAGCCGGTCGAGGGGCAGCGAACCCGTCGCGAGGGCCCTCCCCACCCGCCAGACGCCCTTCAGGTCGTCGGTGGCCGTGCTGACGATGTGCACGGTCGAGTCGGGGTCGTCGACCCAGTCGACCGGCACCTCGTGGATGCGGAGCCCGGCCCGCTCGGCGAGGACGAGCAGCTCGGTGTCGAAGAACCAGCCGGTGTCCTCCACCATCGGCAGCAGCCGCTCGGCGACGTCCCGCCGTATCGCCTTGAACCCGCACTGCGCGTCGGAGAACCGGGCGGCGAGCGAGCCGCGCAGGATCAGGTTGTACGCGCGGGAGATGAACTCCCGCTTCGGCCCGCGCACCACCCGCGAGGAGCGGGCCAGACGGGAGCCGATCGCCAGGTCGGAGTGGCCCGAGATGAGCGGGGCGACCAGCGGCAGCAGGGCGTTGAGGTCGGTGGAAAGGTCGACGTCCATATAGGCGAGGACGGGCGCGTCCGAGCCGGACCACACCGTCCGCAGCGCCCGCCCGCGCCCCTTCTGTTCGAGGCGCACGGAGCGCACCTCGGGCAGCTCGTCGGCGAGCCCGGCGGCGACGGCGGGAGTGCTGTCGGTGGAGGCGTTGTCGGCGACGGTGACGCGGAAGCCGTACGGGAAGGTCCGGGAGAGGTGTTCGTGGAGCCGGCGGACGCACGGCTCCAGGTCCTTCTCCTCGTTGTAGACGGGGATCACCACGTCGAGGACGGGCCGCCCGGCGGCGCTCACCGGCAGGTGTTCGCGGGTGGGGAGGGCGCCGGACGTGGGCCCCGCGATCGTTGGGGTTCGCATGGAAGGACCCTCGCCAGGACCGCTGTCACGGCTGTGTGACGAGGCTGTGGGCCGCCTGTGAGTGCGTGTCAGGAACCGCGTTCCACGGAGAAGCGCGCCGGAAGCCCGGTCAGCGGGGATGCGCGCCGGAAGCCCGGTCGGCCGGGAGCCGGACGGTGAACACCGTCCGGCCCGGGGCGCTCTCGACGCTCACCTCGCCGCCGTGCGCGAGCACGACAGCCCGGACGATGGCGAGGCCGAGGCCGGTGGAGCCGGCGTTGCGGGAGCGGGAGGCGTCGCCGCGCGCGAACCGCTCGAAGACGGTGGGCAGCAGGCCGGACGGGATGCCGGGACCGTCGTCCTCGACCTCCACCGTCATGGCGCCCGTTCCCGTACGGACCCTCGCGGTGACCTTCGTGCCGGGCGGGGTGTGCGTACGGGCGTTGGCGAGCAGGTTCACGAGGACCTGGTGGAGCCGGGCGCCGTCCGCCCTTACCGGAGTCCCGCCGTCCTCGGGCAGTTCGAGGCTCCAGTGGTGCTCGGGCCCGGCGGCGCGGGCGTCGCTCACCGCGTCCACCACGAGCGGGACGAGATCCGTGGTCCCGTACGAGAGCGGGCGACCGGCGTCGAGCCGGGCGAGCAGCAGCAGGTCCTCCACCAGGCCCGTCATCCGGGTCGCCTCCGACTCGATCCGGCCGAGCGCGTGCCGGGTGTCGGGCCCGCACTCCTCCCGGCCTCGCCGTGTCAGCTCCGCGTACCCCCGGATCGAGGCGAGCGGGGTGCGCAGCTCATGGCTGGCGTCCGCGACGAACTGCCGGACCCGGGTCTCGCTCTGCTGACGGGCGTCGAGGGCCGAGTGGACGTGGTCGAGCATCCGGTTGATGGCCGCGCCGACCTGTCCGACCTCGGTCCGTGGGTCGGCCTCCGTCTCCGGGACCCGCTGATGGAGCGCCACCTCACCGCTGTGCAGCGGCAGCTTGGCGACCTGACCGGCGGTGGCGGCGACCCGCCGCAGTGGCCGCAGGGCGACCCGGACGAGCACGGTCCCGGCGAGCGAGGCCGCGAAGAGCCCGGCGCCGGTGACGCTCAGCTCGACCAGGACGAGGGTGGAGAGGGCGTCCTCGACCTCGGTGAGCGGGATGCCGGTGAGGAAGGTGCCGTGGCTGCCCTCCGCGTACGCGACCCGGTAGGAGCCGAGGCCGCCGGGCAGCTCGACGGTGTGCGGCTCGCCGTCGCGCGGGACGGCCGCGAGCACGGCCCGCTGGGCCTCGTCGAGCGCCTTGGTGGGGAAGCGGGGCCCCGTCCCACCGCCCCCGCTCTCCTCGGTGGAGTACCCGGCGTAGGAGACGCCGGTGTCGGTGACGACGGCGCCGACGGTGCCGATCGGGACCCCGGGGCCGCCGAGGAAGGCGAGCGGCTCCCGGTCCCGGACCGGATCGGGCAGGGGCAGGACGGCCGGCGGCCCGGCGGCCCGCTGCGAGAGACCGTCGACCTGCTCGTCGGCCTGGTCGTACAGGTACGAGCGGAACGCGATCGTCGTGACCGTGCCGATGACGGCCGCGACGACCGCGATCAGCGCGACCGCCGAGACGACGAGACGGGTCCGCAGCGACCACGGCCGCCGCCCTGCACCTCGGAACACCGGTGGCTACTCCCCCGGCTTGATCAGGTATCCGGCCCCGCGCCGGGTGTGGATCATCGGGGCGCGCCCCGCGTCGATCTTCCGCCGGAGGTAGGAGATGTAGAGCTCGACGACGTTGGCCTGGCCGCCGAAGTCGTACGACCAGACGCGGTCGAGGATCTGCGCCTTGCTGAGCACCCGCCGCGGATTGCGCATGAGATAGCGCAGCAGCTCGAACTCGGTCGCGGTCAGGTGGATGGAGACCCCCTCCCGGGTGACCTCGTGGCTGTCCTCGTCGAGGGTGAGGTCGCCGACGACGAGCAGCGACTCGCTGCGCGCGAGCGCGGCCCCCGACCTGCGGATGAGGCCGCGCAGCCGGGCCACGACCTCCTCCAGGCTGAAGGGCTTGGTGACGTAGTCGTCGCCGCCCGCCGTGAGCCCGGCGATCCGGTCCTCGACGGCGTCCTTCGCGGTCAGGAACAGCACCGGTACGTCGGGCAGCTCGCGCCGGATCCGCCCGAGCAGGCTCAGCCCGTCGACGTCCGGGAGCATGATGTCGAGGATCACGGCATCGGGCCGGAACTCGCGTGCGGTGCGCAGGGCCCCGGCCCCGTCGCCCGCGCTGCGCACCTGCCAGCCCTCGTACCGCAGGGCCATCGAGAGCAGCTCGGCGAGCGAGTCCTCGTCGTCGACGACGAGGACCCGGACGGCGGTTCCGTCGGCCCGGAGCAGCTCGGCGCGGGTGCCAGTACGGGCTCCGGTGCCGGTGCTCGTGCTTGTGCTCGTGCGGTGTGTGGTGACGGTCATGGGCCCACGCTGTCGGGCGCCGCTGAGAGGCCTCTTGCCCTTTCCTGTGAATTCCCTGAGAAAGGCCCGGGGCGGTTCAGGGGTTCCGGGGCTCAGCGGCCTCAGGGGCACGGCGGCCTCAGGGCTCAGCGTTTCACGTGAAACAACGCGGCCCCGTTCTCGTACAGGACCGCCCGGAGCCAGTCGTCCCCGAGCCCGAGGCGTTCCAGGGCGTGGAGCTGGTGTACGTACGGATACGGGATGTTCGGGAAGTCGGAGCCGAGGAGGATCCGGTCTCCGAGCTCCACGAGCCGCTTGAGTTCCCGCTCGGGGAAGGGTGCGAGCCGCTCGCTGAAGTCGGTGAAGGCCATGGTGGTGTCGAGGTGGACGCCCTCGTACCGCTGGGCGAGATCGAGGAACTCCCCGTACTCCGGCATCCCCATATGGGCGACGATCACGCGCAGTCGGGGGTGGCGGGCGAGCACCCGCCCCATCGGCCCGGGGCCGGTGAAGGCACCCGGGGTGGGTCCGGAGCCGCAGTGCACGACGACCGGGGTCCCGCTGTCGGCGAGGGTGCCCCACACGGCGTCCAGCAGGGTTTCGGCCGGGTCGAAGCCGCCGACCTGGAGGTGCACCTTGAAGACCCGGGCACCGGCTGCCAGCGCGTCCCGGACGTATCCGTCGACGCCCGGTTCGGGGAAGAAGGTCGCGGTGTGGAGGCAGTCGGGGGTACGCGCGGCGAAGTCGGCGGCCCAGGAGTTCAGCCAGGCCGCCATGCCGGGCTTGTGCGGGTAGAGCATCGCGGTGAAGGCGACCGCGCCGAACCCGCGCAGGAGGGCGAGCCGACGGTCCTCCTCCTCGCGGTAGGTGATGGGCCACTCCAGGCCGGTCAGGGGACCGACGGCGTCGAAGTAGGCCCAGACCTTGTCGAGGACGTTCTGCGGCATGAAGTGCGTGTGCACGTCGACGAGCCCGGGAATCCCGAGCCGGTCGAGAAGAGCCTTGATGTCACTGCCCTCACTGCTGTGGCCGCTCTGGCTGCTGTCACTCGCGCTCAAAGCTGTAACTCCGCTCGACCTTGCCGATGTGGACGCTGTAGCTGTCGTACCAGTGTTCCCGCCCGTGCGCCTTGGCCGCCTGGTGCCGGGTGTCGAGCCGCCAGGCATCGAGCGCCTCCAGGTCGCGGAAGTAGGCGACGGTGATGCCGATGCCGCCGGGGGTCCGGGCGGACTCGTAGCCGAGGAACCCGGGCACGGCACCGACCACCTCGCGCAGTTCGGCGGCCGTCTCGGCGTATCCCTCGGGGGCATCGGGCCGGACGGAGGTGAACACGGCTGTGTAGTAGGGCGGTTCGAGGCCCGCCACCAGCTGGGGAGTCATGCGATCACCCTCGCGGGACGGGGCCGGGGATGTCCACGGCGCCCGGGGAAAGGGATCCAAGTCTTTACGCGGTGGCGGCGGGGGCACCGCGTCAGAAAAGCTCTCCCTGCGCGCTCGGGTCGACGGCGGGCGCCACGTCCGTCACGGGGACGGAGAAGGCGGCCCCCTCCCCCGCGCTCCGGAGCGCCCACCCGCCCATCAGCCGCGTGTCCAGGGCGAGGCAGCGCCCGTCGGGGGCGAGCAGATGCAGATCGGGCCCGGCGGCGGCGAGCAGCCGCCCGGTGACGACACCCCCGTCGACGAGCTCGGCGACGGTACCGGCGAGCGGCGGCAGCCCGGTGAGCCCGAAGGCCCCGGCGTGGTCCTGCGGTGCGAAGTCCAGCGGTTCCAGGGTCTCGGTCCAGCCGCCGACCGCACGGGCGCGGAGGTACAGCTCCTCGACCTCCCGGGCCCGGTCCCCGGCGGGCGGCAGGGCGTGCCGGGCCGCCCGCTTCCGTTCGTACGCCACCCGGTCGGGGACGCCGAGCGCGTGGCGCAGGACCTCCTCGGTACGGCGGGCGGCCATCAGCGGCCCCCGCCCGAGCCAGCTGAAGGTGACGGCGCCCTGTTCGAGGAGGCGGGCGCCGCCCCGGGCCTCGGCGGTGATGCCGACCTTGGTCATGCCGGGCCCGAACCAGGCCAGGTACACCCGGTAGGGCTGCGGATCGTCCAGGAAGGTGTCGGCGGCGACGGAGTGGGCCCGATCGAGCCGAGCGCACTCGGGGCAGCGCCCGCCGGTGGCCCGTCCGGGGACGGCGGCGTGCACGGGACAGGGGTTCCCCCGGGCGCCGGGGCAGCGCCGGATGCCGACGGCGCGGAAGGCGAGGTCCTGCCCGTAGGTGAGGGCGCTGACCCGGCCGCCCCGCCAGCGCAGCCCGGGGGCACCGCCGGCCCAGGTGATCCCCCGGCACATCCACTCCACGCCCGTACGCCTCCCTGCGCCCACCGGAGGTCCAGTCTCCGCCACGCCCGTACATCTCCCTGCGCCCACCTGCGGTCCGGTCTCCGCCACCTCCGATGCGGTCCCCGGCGCCCCCGCCCCGAACGGTCCGGGCTTCCCCGCCCCGCGGGCTCAGGGCAGGACGTAGATACGGGCGCCGTCCGCGTCGGGGCTGCCGACCTCGCGCATGCAGCCGCGTTCGAGGAGGAGCCGTACGCAGTCCCGGACGCGTTCGCCGGAGAGCCCGGTGCGGCGGGTGACGTCCTGCGGCCGGTAGCGCACGCCGCCCCGGATGAGGGCGGGGGCGAGGCAGCTCGCGACGGTCCGCACGTCCCCGGTGATGGCCCAGGAGTCGACGAGTGCCTGCGGGGTGAGGGCGACGGCGGCGCCGGTGCGCTGACGGGGCACGGCGAGCCTCTCAAGGGAGTCGGCGACCCTTGAGAGGCTGCGCCGGGTCTCGCGGAGCAGTTCGGCGTACTCGTCGCGCTCGGCGCAGGAGGAGGCCTGCTCGTCGAACCGGCCCTCCAGGCGTACGAGGACGTCCAGGAGCTCCGGGGGCAGGACGAACCCGGCGTGGACGGGCGAGGGTTCGAGGTCGTAACGCCCGTCCCGCTGGACGGCGGCCACGACTTCGGCGGTCCAGGCGCGGAAGGGCGCGGCCTCCGGTCTTCCGCAGACCGCGACGAGCTGGACGAGCCCCTGGAGGCTCACCATCCGCGCCGAGGCCCTGATGCCGCACCGGCGGAGGAACTCCTCGTCGCCGGCCAGCTCCCGGGCGGACGCCAGGCAGGCCTCGGGCAGGGCCACCGTGCGCAGCGCCTCGCGGGTCCCGGCGTACCCGAGCTGTTTCGCCACGTCCACCACCGGGAACCAGTGGGCTCCGCCGGGCGCGGTCAACCGCCGCAGGGGCCCGCCGGTGGCGACGTACGCCAAGTCATCGATGTCGATCGCGTCCATCGATCATCACCTCCGCCACGCAAGCTAGGCCGAGGGCATATTCAACTGACATGCAAATCAGACAGGTTCACCCAAAAGGGGAGGCTTGCCGGGGATTCTCCCCCCCCACACACACAAGCCTCCGCCTCCGGCGCGCCCTACTTGGCGACGAACTGCGTGAGGATCGCCTGCACCTCGTAGATGTCGACGCCCTTGGTGAAGGTCTTCTGGACGGGCAGCTGGCTGCCCGAGATCCAGATCTTCAGCTCGGCGTCGAGATCGAAGGTGCCGGCGGTCTCGACGGCGAAGTGCGTGATGCTCCGGTACGGGATCGAGTGGTACTCGACCTTCTTGCCGGTGATGCCCTGCTTGTCGACCAGCACGAGCCGCCGGTCGGTGAAGAAGATCGTGTCGCGGATCAGCAGATACGCGGCGTGCACCTGCTCCCCCGGCCCGAGCAGCCGGGCGAAGTCCTGCTGAGCCTGAGCCGGATCGATCGCGTGCGCGTTCCCGAAGAGCGCCATGCCCCACCCCCACACAGAAGAGAAAGAATGATCATCCGACCCTAACCCCCACAGACCCCCCCCCGAAGGCCCCGCCGCCGCGACAACGACAACGACAGAGGCCCCCAGGATTTCTCCTGGGGGCCTCTGTCCTGCTGTGCACTCGGCAGGATTCGAACCTGCAACCTTCTGATCCGTAGTCAGATGCTCTATCCGTTAAGCTACGAGTGCTTGTTCTTTTGTTTTGTCTTCGCTCCCCGGTCTTTCGACCCGCTCGCGGCGACAGGAAGAACATTACATGACTGCCGCCGCCATGTGAAATCCATTGGCCACACCCCTTGTGACCTGCGAAAACGTCGCGTCGAGGCGTCCCGGGGCAGGAGGCGTCCGAGCGGGGTGCCGGGGCGGAAGACGGGTGAAAGAGACCGGGGTCACACGTTCGGATCGGCAGGGGGAAGAGGCCGGGAACGGGCGAAGCCCCGGCCTTGGGGGCCGGGGCTTCGGGTGTGGCGGAGGCGGAGGGATTTGAACCCTCGATGGGCTTTAAGACCCAAACCGCATTAGCAGTGCGGCGCCATAGACCGGACTAGGCGACGCCTCCATGCACCTCGCGCATACGCGGGTGGTGCGTGCAGATGATGACACAGGCGAACCGCCCGTCACCAATCGATTCTCACCGTACTAGCCCTCCGGGGTCGAGGGCAAAGCCCCACGGCCACGTCGTGCCGTCCACCCGGCGCACCCCGCTTGCGCAACGCCCCGGCTCCCGGAGCGTTAGACGGGGCGGGCACGCCGTGCACCCGCGCCCCTCGCACACCCCCCGTCCCTGGAGATCCGCATGCTGCGCAGCCTCGCCATCGCCACCCTCGCCACCGCCGCCGCCGGTACCGCCGGGCTCGGCCCGCTGCCCCCGCTCCCGCTGCTCTCGACGCCCGACTCGCTGACCGTGACGATCTCCGAGAGCGGCTACCCCGAAGCCGACGGCACCTTCGACCTGACGTGTGACGACCGGGCCGGCGGGAACCACCCCGCCGCCGAGAACGCCTGCAAGCGCCTCGAACAGCTCGCCACCGAGGGCGGGAACCCGTTCAAGCCCGTGCCCGCCGACCAGCTCTGCACCCAGGTCTACGGCGGCCCCGCCCTCGCCCACATCACCGGCACCTGGCAGGGCCGGCGGATCGACGCCCGGTTCTCCCGCGCCAACGGCTGTGAGATCGACCGCTGGGAAAACCTGGAGCCCGTCCTTCCGCTCGTCAGGGGATGAGGAGGCAGTGAGGAGAGCGTGAGAAGGCGGTGACGGGGGGACGAGGCAGGAGTACCGCCCGGCGGCTCCCTTAGACTCCCCTGAGTGACAGGCTGCGGCCCGAGGGGCAAGATGGGCCCGCCGATCGGCAAGCACGTGCAGTGCGTCAGGGAGGAAGCGTCGTCGTGAGCAGCAGGCCATCCCGAGGCGCTGCTCGCCTCGCAGCCATACTCGACGCCCTCCCCGACGGCCTCGTGCTCGTCAACTGCAACGGCACGGTCGTCAACGCCAACACCATCGCCCTCGGCATGTTCGAGACGCCGGGCACCGCGCTCGTCGGGCGCGGTCTGCTCGACCTGCTGCCCGAGTTCGACTCGCGCCTCATCCCCGGCTCCATGCGCCGCCCCGAGGGCACCGACGAGCACGGCCGTACCAAGCCGGCCCGGATGATCGCCCGCCGTACGGACGGCAGCGAGTTCCCCGTCGAGGTGACCAGCGCCAGCCTGGAGGACGGCCGGGAGGCCTACGACTCCTACGGCGGCTACACCGGCGACGAGCTCCTCATGCTGGTCGTCCGCGACCTCACCGGCACCCTCGACACCGAGGCCGAACTCGCCCGCTCGCAGCGCCAGACCGAGATGATCCTGCGCGCCGCCGCCGAGGGCGTCGTCGGCACCGACACCGACGGCCGGGTCGTCCTGGTCAACCCCGCCGCCGCGCAGATCCTCGGCTACCGCGCCGGCGAGCTCGGCGGCCAGGAACTGCACCCGCTGATCCTCGACAAGCGGGCCGACGGCGAGCCCTTCCCGTACGAGGAGTCGCCGCTCGCCGACACCCTCAAGTCCGGCCGCAAGCACCGCGTCCGGGGCCAGGTCCTGTGGGCGAAGAAGGGCGACCGGGTGCCGGTCGACCTGACGACCGCCCCGGTCCGCGACGGCGACCAGCTCGTCGGCGCCGTCATGACCTTCACCGACCGCAGGCCGTACGAGCAGCTCGTCGAGGAACACGCCGCCGAACTCGCCGACCGCGCCGAGCGCAACGCCGCCGAGCGCGAGGTGCAGCAGGAGCGGTACGCCTCCCTCGCCGCCCGGCACGAACAGCTCACCGCCGTGCTCGCCGAGTCGCTGCGCGGCCCCCTGGAGGAGCTGCGCACCCAGCTGGGCACCCTCGCCGCCGACGACGCCGGGCAGCTCTGGCCCGAGGCCAACCAGGTCCTGCACCACCTGGCCGCCGGATACGCCCGGATGACCTCGCTCGTCGACAACGTCCTCGGCTACCAGCGCCTGGACGAGGGCACGGAAACGCTGGACAAGGCCGTCGTGCTGCTCGACTCGGTCGTGGCCGCCGGCATCGACGGGGCCGTCGAGCTGATCGGGCCCGGCCGCGCCCAGTTCGCCGTGCACGCGCCGCCCATCGAGGCGGAGGTCGACGCGGCCCGGCTCGCGACGGCGCTCGCGCATCTCGTCGCCGATGTAGCCGGCGTCGACGCGACCGGCCGGAACCGGGCCACCGCACAGGGCTCCGGACCGGCCGACTCCACCATCGTCGTCGCGGCGGCACAGCGCGGTGACGTCGTACGCATCGAGGTCCGCGGTCCGTACGCGGGCGGCGACCCGGTCCACGGGCCGGTCGTCCGCGGGGTCGTGGCGGCGCACGGCGGCGTCGTGCAGACCCACGAGGTGCCGGGGACGAGCGGCGGCGCGTACGTCCTCGAAGTCCCGCTGGGCGCCGGACGGGGCACGGTCCCGCCCTCGGAGACCGGGACGAGTACGGGTACGGGTACGGGTACGGGTACGGGTACGGGTACGGGTACGGGTACGGGTACGGGTACGGGTACGGGTACGGGGGCTGGAAGCGCTGGGGGCCGTGGCGGGCGGGAGGCGCTCGCGCTGCCCGCGCAGGCGTCCCCGCAGCCGTCCCCCCAGCCGTCCCCGCAAATGTCCCCGCAGCCGTCCTCACCGGCCCGTCCGGAAGGTTCCGCCCCGCAGCTCCCTCCGGCGGGCTCCGCGTCCGTCGTCGCTCCTGACACGGTTTCCGGTACGGGGCCGGGCCCAGGGCTCGCACCCGCTCCCGGCGCGTTCGCCGACGGGGCCGACGAGACCTCCGGTGGGGGGCGGCGGCGGGCCCGGCGCGCCTCCACGGACGCGTTCCTCGAGAGCCCGATCGCGCCCGAGGGCGGTGCCGCCGAGCCCAGTGGCCGCCGCCGTGGCCGTACGGGAGACACGGCCGGCGCCGCGAGTGCCGCCGAGCTGATTCCGGCCCAGCAGAACTCCGCCGCCGACTCCGCCCTCGCGGTCGCGGTCGCCGATCACTCCGACCCGTCCGTCTCGGGCGCCCCGTCCGCCTCCGGTGCCTCCGTCGTCGAGCCCACCGGGCGTCGGCGCGGGCGGCCCGCCGAAGGGGCCGTGGTCACCGCCGCCGAGGGCGCGCAGGGGCGGGCCGCGCTCGGCGCCGCCGTGCCGCCGCAGGGTGTCGCCGTCGAGCCTTCGGGCATGCCCGCCCTGGCCCGTGCCCTGCCCGCCGTCGCCTCCGCCGAGGCCGCTCCCGAGGCGCGGCCGAGCGGGCGCCGGCGCCGCGCCCTCGCCGCCGCGCAGGAACGGGCGGCCGCGGCCGAGGCCGGGCCCCGGACGCCGTTCGCGCTCCCGCCCGCCGACGCCGACCGCGCCGACGAGCCGTTCGGGCCGCTGCCGGTTTCCGACGAGGGGCAGCACGAGGCCGTACGGGGTGTCCCCGGCGCCGACCACACGCCTCCGCAGCCGCATCCCCTCCCGCACGTCCAGCCGCAGGGCCGGCCTCAGGACCCCGTCCCGGCCGCCGAGCCGACCGGGCGCCGTCGGGCCGTCACGCCTCCGCCGGAAGCAGGGGGCACCACCGGAACCGCAACCACGACCGGCACCGGCTCCGTACCGCTGCCTCCCGAGCTACCGATGTCGAGGCCGCAGCCGCAGCACCCATCGGTCTCGCAGGACTCCACCCAGGGGCGGGCGTTCAGCGTCCGGACCCTCGGGCAGGGCGTTCCCTTCGTCCCGCCGGGCTCGACCGCACCGGCCGCCGCACCGGCCGCCACACCGGCCCCGGTCGCCCCGGCGGCCCCCGTCGTACCCCCCGCCACCGTCGTACCCTCCGCCACCTCCGTACCTGGCGCCCCCGCTGCACCCGGCGCCCCCTCCAACGGCTCGGGACGGCGGCGCAAGCTCGCCACCCCGCCCGGGGGCGACCTTCCGGTCCCGGCGGTTCCCTCGCTCCCTGCGGCGCTCCCCGTACCGGCCGCCGGTGAGGCCCGGCCCCACCCGCAGGGGCCGTCGCCCGAGGCCGCCCTCGGGCTCGCCCCCGCCGCGTCCGAAGGGCGCGCCTACGCCATAGGGGCGCCCGCCGAGGGTTCCGCCGAGGGCCCCGAGCCGCTCGACGGGCCCGGCGGTGCCGTCGAGGTCGCCAACCGGCCCGCGCCGCGTCCCGTCGACGACGAGCTGCCCCCGGAGCCCCTCGACAACCCGCGCCGGCTGCTCGTCTGGCCCGCGCCCGACGTCTCCACCCAGCAGGCGCTGAGCGACCGGGGCTACCGGCCGGTGATCGTGCACTCCCGCGAGGAGGTCGACGCCCAGATCGCCGCCTTCCCGGCCGCGCTCTTCGTCGACCCGCTGACCGGCCCCATCACCCGTACCGCCCTCCAGTCGCTGCGCCGGGCGGCCGTCGCCGCCGAGGTGCCCGTACTGCTGGCGGCGGGGCTCGGGCAGGCGACCCGGGAGGCGGCGTACGGCGCCGACCCGGCCGTACTCCTCAAGGCGCTCGCGCCGCGCGACAGCGAGCAGCACCCGTCCAGGGTCCTGCTGATCGAGGAGAACGAGGACATCGCGGAGGCGCTCGCGGCCACCCTGGAGCGGCGCGGGATGCAGGTGGCGCGGGCGGCCACGGACACCGAGGCGGTCACGCTGGCCACCCGGACGCAGCCGAACCTCGTGGTGATGGACCTGATGCAGGTACGCCGCCGCCGGGCCGGGATCATCGACTGGCTGCGGGCGAACGGGCAGCTCAACCGCACCCCGCTCGTCGTCTACACCTCGGCCGGCCTCGCCGCGGAGGAGCTGCCGAAGCTGTCCTCCGGCGAGACGGTCCTCTTCCTCGCCGAACGGGCGAACAGCGCCGAGGTCCAGGCCCGGATCGTCGACCTGCTCGCGAAGATCGGCACCAACTAGCGCGGCGGCGAAGAGAGCACGGGAAAGCGGTACGGGGAGGGCAGGCGCCCTCCCCGTACCGCATTCCCGTCTCCGCCGACTACAGCTGCGTGACGTCCAGCTCGCCCTCCGCGTACTGCCTGCGGATGACCTTCTTGTCGAACTTGCCCACACTCGTCTTCGGCACCGCCGGGACGATCGCCCAGCGCTCCGGCAGCTGCCACTTGGCGATGCCGGCCCGGTCGGCGAGGAAGGCCCTCAGCGACTCGTAGTCCGCCGTCGCACCCTCCTTGAGGACGACGGTCGCCAGCGGGCGTTCGCCCCACTTCTCGTCCGGTACGGCCACGACGGCGGCCTCGGCGACCGCCGGGTGCCCCATGATCGCGTTCTCCAGGTCGACGCTGGAGATCCACTCGCCGCCCGACTTGATGACGTCCTTGGCGCGGTCGGTGAGGGTGAGGTAGCCATCCGGGCTGATCACGCCGACGTCGCCGGTCTTGAGCCAGCCGTCCTCGCTGAACTTGTCGTCCGGACGGACGGCCTCCGCGTCGACGCCGCCGAAGTACGCGCCCGCTATCCAGGTGCCGCGCACCTCGAGCTCACCGGCGGACTCGCCGTCCCAGGGCAGGTGGTCGCCGCCGGGGCCGACGAGCCGCGCCTCGACACCGGCCGGGAAGCGGCCCTGCGTGACCCGGTACGGCCACTCCTCCTCGGTGCTCAGACCGGCCGGCGGGTGCGCCATCGTGCCCAGCGGGGAGGTCTCGGTCATGCCCCAGGCGTGGCAGAGGCGGACGCCGAGCCGGTCGTACGCCTCCATCAGGGAGGGCGGACAGGCCGCGCCGCCGATGGTGACCTGCTTCATGGAGGAGAGGTCGCGCGGGTTCGCGGTGACCTCGGCGAGCAGGCCCTGCCAGATGGTGGGGACGGCTGCCGCGTGCGTCGGCTTCTCGCGCTCGATCATGTCGGCGAGCGGGGCCGGCTGGAGGAAACGATCCGGCATGAGCATGTTGATGCCGGTCATGAAGGTGGCGTGCGGCAGGCCCCAGGCGTTCACATGGAACTGCGGGACCACCACGAGGGTCGTGTCCTGGTCGGTCAGCGCCATCGACTCGGCCATGTTCACCTGCATCGAGTGCAGGTAGATCGAGCGGTGGGAGTAGACCACGCCCTTGGGGTCGCCGGTGGTGCCGGAGGTGTAGCACATGGCGGCGGCGGTGCGCTCGTCCAGATCCGGCCAGTCGTACGTGGTCGGGCGGCCGGCGATCAGCTCGTCGTAGTCGTGCACGCGCGGGGCGACGCCGTCCAGGACCGACCGGTCCCCGGGGCCCGCGACCACCACGTGCTCGACCGTCGGCAGGTGCGGGAGCAGCGGGGCGAGGAGGGGGAGCAGCGAGCCGTTGACGAGCACGACCCGGTCGGCGGCGTGGTTGACGATCCACACCAGCTGCTCGGGGGGCAGGCGGAGGTTGAGCGTGTGGAGGACCGCGCCCATGGAGGGAATCGCGAAGTACGCCTCGACATGCTCGGAGTTGTTCCACATGAGCGTGGCGACCCGCTGGTCGCCGGTGACGCCGAGTTCGTCGCGCAGGGCGTTGGCCAGCTGATGCGCGCGTGCTCCCGCCTCCGCGAACGTGCGGCGCTGCGGCTCGGGCTCGCCCGTCCAGGTGGTGATGGTGGACTTCCCGTGGATCGTCATCCCGTGCTTGAGGATGCGGCTCACGGTCAGCTGTACGTCCTGCATGGTGCTGTACACGGGGCGTCCTCCCGGTGGGCGCTACGTGGCAGTAAGGGGGTGTGGAGATTCTGCGCACGTACCGCTCGGTATGTCACTACCCAAGAGTACGGAAATTGCCAGTGATCACTGGCGGAAGTCGGCGGGGGACGCGTGCGCCCGCTGTTCGGGACACCGTACGGGTCACGATCCGGGGCACCGTACGGGTCATCCGGGGTCACCGTACGGGTCATCCGGGGTCACCGTACGGGGGTCAGCTCCGGGTCCTCGCGGAGCTTGCCGAGCGCCCGGGACACGGCGCTCTTGACCGTCCCCACCGACACCCCGAGCACCTCGGCGGTCTGGGCCTCGCTGAGGTCCTCGTAGTACCTGAGGACCACCATCTGCCGCTGCCGCTCCGGCAGCTTCAGCACCGCGCGCCACATCGCGTCGTGCAGCACCTGGCGCTCGGCCGGGTCCGGCTCCGGCTGCCCGACGGGCTCGGGCAGCTCCTCGCAGGCGAACTCGTCGACCTTGCGCTTGCGCCACTGGGAGGTACGGGTGTTCAGCAGCGCCCGGCGTACGTAGCCGTCCAGGGCGCGGTGGTCCTCGATGCGCTCCCAGGCCATGAAGGTCTTGGCGAGCGCGGTCTGGAGCAGGTCCTCCGCGTCGCAGGGGTTGGCGGTCAGGGAGCGCGCGGTGCGCAGGAGCACGGGCCCACGCGCCCGTACGTACGAGGAGAAGGTCGGGTACGACGCGTACTGCGAGGCACCGGCGCAGACGGGGCCAGAGGGTGGCGGAGTCATGACTCCACGCTAGGAGGGGAGGGGTGCCCGGCGGATCGGCCCCAGGTCCCGACCCGCCGTCCGCCTCAGGTTGTAGGGGTGGGGACGCCTCCACCTCCTCTGGGTGGAGACCGCTCGGGGGCACGTCAGGGTCGGGGGCCTTCGGAGTCGGGGGTGGGGGGAGCGGCGGGCGCGGTGAGGGTGCCGGGGGCGGTGAGGGTGCCGGGGGCGTCAGGGATGTCGGGGGGCGAGGTCCGGGTGGTGGTGGGGACGACCCGGGCGACGGGGGCGTCCACCGCGTTCCGGTCGACGAGGATGCGGTGCCCGCCGTACGACTCCGAGACGTTGCCCGCGTACTGGTGGATCCGCGCGTGCGGCGTCCACGCCTCGGGCCGCAGCACGCTCTCCTCGTACAGCGAGGGCCGTCCCCGCCACCGCGCGAACCACATCACCGCCGGCATGTCCTTCGTCCCCGCCCGCCGCTGTGCCTCGATGTCCCGCACCCCCGTGTCGGCGCTGCTGTAGAACCCGGGCAGGTACCCGAGCCGCCGCACCTCCCGGTTCCAGGCGCGGACGAAGGAGAGCGTCGTCGCGGCGCAGCCGGCGTCGCCGTCCCGGTACGCCTCGATGTCGAGGTACAGCGGGCTGCCCGCGCCCAGCCCCAGCGCCCCCGCGGCCCGTACCGCGTCGCCCGCCTCCCGGGTGCCCTGGTCCCACGGGTTGCTGCCGAGGGCGAAGGGCCGCTTGGCGGCGGAGACGACGCAGGGCGCCTGGGAACCGACGTACAGCGGCAGCAGCCGCCACCCCATGGTGTGGACGGCGGAGACCCATGCGCGGTTCAGCTCCCGCTGGCCGGGGCAGCCCCGCCCCCGGCCGCCGAAGTAGACCCCGACGGCCCCGTACGGGGACCCGCGCCAGGCCCTCATCTCCGCGAGCCCGGGAGCCTCACAGGTGTCGAAGGCCCCGCCGGTGAAGCGCACGGGAGGATCGAGGGCCTGGGGGGCGAGCGCGGGCGCGGCGGGGGTGGTGTGGGCGGCGGGCGAGGCTTCGGGGGGCGGGGCGAGGGAGAGGGCCGCCCCGATCAGTACGGTCGCCAGGGCGGCGAGAACCGCCCTGGGCCTCACCCGTGACGACGGCGAGGGCGACAGTGAGGGTGGGGACGACGGCGCGGACGACAGTGAGGGTGGGGACGACGGCGAGGGCGACGGCGAAGACGGACCATCAGCAGCCCGTGCGTAGGTGCTCATGGCGCGAGTGAAGGACCACGCGCCCCGCCCGGCCACCCCAGGGGCCGTCTCCTCAGCCGTCCGTGCCCAGGATCAACCCGGACGTGGGAACCCCCGTCCCCGCCGTGACCAGACTCCGCGCCGCCCCGGGTACCTGGTTCACCGAGGTGCCGCGCAGCTGCCGTACCGCCTCCGCGATGCCGTTCATGCCGTGCAGATACGCCTCGCCGAGCTGCCCCCCGTGGGTGTTCAGCGGCAGCGCGTCCGCCGCGACGAAGTCGGCCGCCTCCCCGGGCCCGCAGAAGCCGAACTCCTCCAGCTGCATCAGCACGAACGGCGTGAAGTGGTCGTACAGGATGCCCACGTCGATGTCGGACGGTGCGAGCCCCGACGTCCGCCACAGCTGACGGGCCACCACACCCATCTCCGGGAGCCCGGTCAGGTCGTCCCGGTAGAAGCTGGTCATCGCCTCCTGCTTGCGCCCGGCGCCCTGCGCCGCCGCCACGATCACGGCGGGCGGGTTCGGCAGGTCGCGGGCGCGCTCGACGGAGGTGACGACGATCGCCTGCCCGCCGTCGGTCTCCTGGCAGCAGTCGAGGAGCCGCAGCGGTTCGGCGATCCAGCGCGAGGCGGCGTGGTCGGCGAGGGTGATCGGCTTCCCGTGGAAGTACGCGGCGGGGTTGCGGGCCGCGTGGCGCCGGTCGGTGACGGCGACATGTCCGAAGGCGTCCGGCGTCAGCCCGTAGGCGTGCAGATAGCGCTGGGCGATCATGGCGACCCAGGAGGCCGGGGTGAGCAGCCCGAAGGGCAGCTGCCAGCCGAGCGCCGCGCCCTCGGCGGAGGGCTCGCGCTGCTGGACCCCGGAGCCGAAGCGGCGCCCGGAGCGCTCGTTGAAGGCCCGGTAGCAGACGACGACCTCGGCGATCCCGGTGGCGACGGCGAGGGCGGCCTGCTGCACGGTGGCGCAGGCGGCCCCGCCGCCGTAGTGCACGCGGGAGAAGAACGACAGCTCGCCGATGCCGGACGCCTGGGCGACGGTGATCTCGGGGTTGGTGTCCATGGTGAAGGTGACGAGCCCGTCGACGTCGGCGGGGGTCAGCCCGGCGTCGTCGAGGGCCGCCCGCACCGCCTCGGCGGCGAGGGAGAGCTCGCTGCGGCCGGAGTCCTTGGAGAACTCCGTCGCCCCGATGCCGACGACGGCCGCCCGGCCGCCGAGGCCGTCCCGTTGGCGGACGCTCATGGCGTCACCTCCACGGCGACGGTGCCGGTGACATGGTGGCCGAGCCCGTTGGCCCCGACCACCCTGACGTGCGCGGTGTTCCCGTCGACCTCGGTGACCGTGCCGGTGAGGACCATGGTGTCGCCGGGGTGGTTGGGGGCCCCGAGCCGGATGGTGACCTTGCGGAGGACGGCGCGGGGGCCGAAGTGGTCGGTGACGTACCGGCCGACGAGCCCGTTGGTCGTGAGGATGTTCATGAAGATGTCCGGGGAGCCCTTCTCCCGGGCCAGTTCGGCGTCGTGGTGCACGTCCTGGTAGTCGCGGGAGGCGACGGCCCCGGCGACGATCAGGGTGCGGGTGATCGGCACCGCCAGCGGCGGCAGTTCGTCCCCGGCCTTCATGACGGGTCTCCTTCCGCGAGCAGGTCGCCGAGTTCGGCGAGGAGTTCGGTACCGCAGCCCAGATAGGCGTCGAGCTGGCGGCCCCAGAGGAAGTGCCGGTGGACGGGGTGGTCGAGGTCCGCGCCCATGCCGCCGTGCAGATGCTGCCCGGCGTGCACGACCCGCTTGCCCGCCTCGGAGGCCCACCAGGCGGTCGTCAGAGCCGCCTCGCCGATGTCCAGGCCCTCGTCGAAACGCCAGGCCGCCTCGTAGGCGGTGACCCGGATGGCCTCGGTGTCCATGTACGCGTCGGCTGCCCGCAGTTGTACGGCCTGGTGGGTGGAGAGCGGGCGGCCGAACTGCTCCCGTACGGAGGTGTACTCCACGGCCCTGGCGAGCGACCCCGCGCAGACCCCCGCCTGGAGCCCGGCGAAGGCGACCCGGGCGGCGGCGAGAACGTCGGCGTAGGGGTCCGGGTGCGGGTCCAGGTGCGGGTCCAGGTGCGAGTCCGGGTGCGAGTCCGGTTGTGCGTCCCCACCGCGCCTCCCGAGCCGCTCCCCCGTCGCCCCGTCGAGGACGAGCCGGCCGGCGGACCAGGGTGCGGTGAGTTCGACGGGGTCGACCCGGGCCGCGTCCTCGGTACGGACCAGCCACAGGGTCCGCTCCTCGTCCGGTACGAGCACGTGGGTGGCGTCCCTGAGCCAGGGCACCCACTCCACGGCCCCACTGAGCCGCCCGTCGCGCGAGGTGACGCCGCCGGCCGCCGGGAACGCCCCCGTCACCACCGTCGTACCGTCGCGGAGGCCGGGCAGCAGACGGCCGCGCTGCTCGTCCGTACCGTGCCGGGCGACGGCGAGGATCCCGTACGCACAGCTGGCGGCGAGCGGCACCTGCGCCGTCACCCGCCCCTGTTCCTCCAGGAGCATGACCAGGCCGAGCAGCCCGGTCTCCTCGACGGCGCCGGGGAGTCCGGCGGCGCAGAGCGCCTTCCACAGCTCGGCGTCCGTGCCGGTGCCGGCCGCCCCGAGCCGATCGTGGGTGCTGAGGTCGGCGAAGATCCGGGCGGCCAGCTCCCGGACGGCCGCCTGCTCCTCGCTGGGGGTGAAGTCCATGTCAGGCCTCGCCTTCGGCGCGGAAGACGGGAAGCACGAGGTCCTCGTCGGCCCGCAGGAACTCCAGCCGCACCGGCATCCCGATCCGGACCTTGTCGTACGGCACACCCACCACGTTGCTGACCATCCGTACGCCCTCGGCGAGTTCGATCAGTCCGACCGCGTACGGCGGGTCGAAGGCGGGGAAGGGCGGGTGGTGCATCACCACGTACGAGAACACCGTCCCGGTGCCGCTCGCCTCGACCGTGTCCCAGTCCGGCGAGCCGCAGTCGGCGCACCCCGGGAGCCAGGGGATGCGCAGGGCCGCGCAGTCGCCGCAGCGCTGGATGAGGAGCCGGTGGTCGGCCACGCCCTCCCAGAACCCGGCGTTGTCCCGGTTGACGACGGGTCGGGGGCGGCGGGGCGCGGGCTTCGCTTCGGGCGGGGACTCGGCCTTCCGGGGCGGCCGGGCGGCGGGCGCGTACTTGAGGATGCGGAAGCGATGGGTGCCCGCGAGTTCGCCGTCCGCGCGGACGTCCGTCCGGGTGGTGACGAAGTGCCCCGCCCCGAGCTTGGTGGTCTTGAGCTCCGAGACGGACTCGATGACGGTGTCGAAGGTGATCGCGTCGCCGGGCCGCAGCGGCCGCAGGTACTCCTGCTCGCAGTCGGTCGCGACGACCGAGGTGTATCCGGCCCCGTCGAGAAGGCCGAACAGCTCCTCGTACGCCGATGAGCGGTCCGTGTGCCCCGAGAGGCCGCCCATCGTCCAGGCCTGGAGCATGGTGGGCGGCGCGACGGCGTCCGGCCCCCGGTAGGCGGGGTGGGTGTCGCCCATGGCCTCGCACCAGTGCCTGATCATGGGCAGGTTGACGGGGTCCTTGCCGGTGCCGGCGGTGGCGGCGGGCCGCCCCTCGTAGGCCACGAGCCGTTCGTACAGCGCGGGCGGCTGCTCGGCACCACTCTCCGCAGACCGTTGCGCACCGCTCATCGCAGGCTGTTCCGCACCGCTCACCACGGCCCGTTCCTCGCCGCTCATCGCCGCCCCCTCCCCTTCATGCCGAGCCGCATCCTCGCGACGATCTCGCGCTGCACCTCGCTCACGCCTCCCCCGAAGGTGTTGATCTGCGCGGCCCGGTTCATGCGCTCCAGCTCACCGCCGTCGAACTCCCCCGGCGACCCCGTCCGCACCGTCCCCGCACCGCCCGCGATCTCCTGGCAGATGCGGTACACCTCCACCGCCGACTCGGTTCCCGCGAACTTCACGCCGCTCGCGTCCCCGGGGGCCAGCCGGCCCGCCCCCACGTCCCCGACCAAACGCCAGTTCAGCAGGCGTGTCGCGGCCAGCCGGGCGTGCGCTTCGGCGGCTCGGATCCGGATCCACGGCTCGTCGGCGCGACGCCGCCCGGTCACCGGATCGGGGGTACGCGCCCGGTCGAGCGCGGCGGCGAAGAAGTCCTCGGCCTGCATGCCGATCGCGGCGAGCGCGACCCGCTCGTGGTTGAGCTGGTTGGTGATGAGCCCCCAGCCGCCGTGCTCGGGCCCCACGAGGTTGCCCGCGGGGACCCGTATCCCGTCGTAGTAGGTGGAGGTCGTCGTCAGCCCGCCCACGGTCGCGATCGGGGTCCAGGAGAAGCCGGGGGCGTCGGTGGGGACGAGGACGATCGAGATGCCCTTGTGCGGGGGCGCGTCGGGGTCGGTGCGGCAGGCGAGCCAGATCCAGTCCGCGTTCTGGGCGTTGGAGGTGAAGATCTTCTGGCCGTCGATCAGCCAGGACCCACCGTCCCGGACCGCCCGCGTCCGGAGGGAGGCGAGGTCCGTGCCGGCCTCGGGCTCGCTGTAGCCGATGGCGAAGACCGTCTCGCCGCGCAGGATCCGGGGCAGGAAGTAGGCCTTCTGCTCCTCGGTCCCGTAGGTCATCAGGGTGGGTCCGACGGTGTTCAGGGTGACCATCGAGACGGGGGCGCCCGCGCGGTACGCCTCGTCGAAGAAGACGAACTGCTCGTCGGGGCCGCGGCCCTGCCCTCCGTACTCCTCCGGCCAGCCGAGGCCGAGGAACCCGTCGGCGCCGATCCGGCGGAGCAGCCGGCGCTGGGCGGCGGTGTCGGTGACGGGCGGCGGACCGTCGGGCATCAGGTCCCGGAAGTACGCACGGAGTTCGGCGCGCAGCCGCAGCTGCCGCTCGGTCGGGGCGAGGTGCACGGAGACGGCCTCCCGTGGGACGACGAGGTTTCTGACTGTCCGTCAGATTCCATCTCCCTGTCAAGGTCGACGACCGAGCGCGCACCCTCGCGGAAGGCGGGCACACGACACGACGGCCCGCACGCCGGTACCGAAGTACCGGCGCACAGGCCGTCGTTCACACCGCGGTCACGCCCCCCGTCGGGCCGGCTGCCGTGCTTCCGGCTACCACCACGGGTTGTTGAAGTTGACCACCGCGTTGTCCTGGCTGATGTGGGTGAAGGCGGAGCCGTTCACGCTGGCGGTGTTGTTCTGGTTGGAGGCGCCGGAACCGGTCGCCACCTGCTGCGTCGTCGTCGAGTTGCCGAAGTTGTCCCCACCCACGCCGCTGCCGATGATCGTGGCGACGCCCGTGTTCGATCCGTTGTCCGCGAATCCTCCGTTGTCGGCCTGGGCCACCCCGGTGAAGAGCGCGGCGGCGAGGGGCAGGGCGGCGGTGGCGGCGAGGATGCGGGCGGTACGGATGCTTGCCATGTGTGTTCCTCCGGGAACTGAAAACTGGTGCTGTCGCACAAAACTGCTCTGCGGTTCTCTGTACTGCTCGGGCACTGCTCTGAATCTTTAGAAGTACGGCTATGTCCAAGGCAGTTGGCCGACCGCCCCGGTCGTTTCGTGCTCGACGTCGCGAGTCCAGAGTTGCCCACCGAATCCCCGGCGAACCACCCCGGAGCGCCTTGTTCCCCCGCAAGCGTGAGAACAAGTCGATAAACCCGGTCAGCACGAGAAAAGCCCAGCTCACCGGGGTGGAACGCATTCAGGACAGGCAGGGGCGGGGCGCCGCAAGGGAGGAAGCGTTCCGGCAGATTTCCCGCCAATCGCCGTCGCCCCGGAACGCGACGGCGAGTCGCCCGCACCACGGAATCGAACAAACGACCCCGGCCAGAACGTGAGCCCTACGGACCCAACAGCTACCGCCTGCTCTGCAGATCCCACGTGCCTTACGGGTCCCACGCCCTCTACGGGTCCCACGCGCTCTATGGGTCCCACGCGCCCTACGGATCCCACGCGCTCCACGGGTCCTACGAAATGTCCCGCTGTCCCACGGCCGCCTCGAAGGCGGCGTACGCGCGCGCGTCGAAGAGCACGAAGCGCACCTCCTCCACCTCGGTACGCGCCTCCCGGACCGTCTCCACGGCGATGCGGGCGCCGTCCTCCATGGGCCAGCCGTAGATCCCGGTGGAGATGGCGGGGAAGGCGACGGTGCGGGCACCCGACTCGTCCGCGATCCGGAGGGATTCGCGGTAGCAGGAGGCGAGCAGCTCCGAGCGGTCCACCTCGGCCGACCAGACGGGGCCGACCGTATGGATGACGTGCCGGGCCGGCAGCCGCCCCGCCGTGGTGGCCACGGCCTGCCCGGTCGCGAGGCCCTTGCCGTAGTGCGAGCGCCGCAGCCGCTGACAGGCGGCGAGGATCTCGGGCCCGCCCTTGCGGTGGATGGCGCCGTCGACTCCTCCGCCGCCGAGGAGCGAGGAGTTGGCGGCGTTGACGATCGCGTCCACCGCCTCGGCGGTGATGTCCCCCTGCACCAGCACGATCCGCACCACGACAGAACTCTCTTTCTCAGGCGACGCCCTTCGGACGGGTCCATTGAAAGACGTCGGGGGCGCCGCGGTCGCGTGGAATACGTCGGGCACCCCGGACATCTGAAAGACGTCGGGGGCGCCCCGGACTCGTGTCCGGGGCGCCCCCGACGTTCGGTTCGCGCCGTCGCGCTATTGCCGGGGCGGAGTGTCCGGCCCCTGCCCCGTACCGCCCAGCTGATCCTTGAGCTTGTCCTGGGCGGTGTCGACCTGTCCGCTGTACTTGCCCTGCGTCTTCTCGTCGACGAAGTCGCCGGCCTTGTCGACGCCATGGGAGGCCTGATCCTCGTGGCCCTTGAGCATCCCCTTGAGCTTGTCGAACACAGACATCCTTGCCCTCCTAGCAGCTGATGCGGCCCCTCCAGCATCGCGGCACCACCCCCGCACCGCATCCGCAGACCGACTCACAGCACCGGGAACGCCGGGCCGTCACCCGGCACGGACATGCGAACGGCCCCCGACCTGACTGCAGGCCGGGGGCCGTTCCTCTGCGGTGGGTGTGGGATTTGAACCCACGGAGACATCGCTGCCTCGACGGTTTTCAAGAGGGTGCTGCGGGAAGCCTGCCGCACGTGCCTGACCTGCTCGTTCCCCGCCCGCCGGGGCCCTCGCCATCCCGGCGGTCCACACCTGGTCCACTGGGTCGACTCAGTCGCCGGAGAAGCCCCAGAAATAGATCTCCTGCGGCTCCCCCTGGTCGTCGTGGAGCACGGCACACCGCCCGTACCAACGCCAGTGGTCGAACTCCTCGAACCTCGGCACGTGATCTCGGGTGAGCTTCCGCGTGCCCAGGACACGCAGCGCTTCTGCCGTTCTTCCTCCGGCCGCCAGTCACCGCCCGGACCCCAGTAGTACTCCCGCTCCTCGAAGACCTTCCGCCGCAGCGCATCGAACGCCCCGACGAGATCCTCCTGATACGGCACCGAGTAGTCCCACCCCGACGCGCCCATATGCCAGCCCCTCCCCTCACAGCTCTTCCAGAACGGCCGGACGCTAACAGCGGCCACTGACAACCACCTGGCTCCGTGGCCACCTCCTTGCCACGTGGGGAACCGGTTGGTGCAGACGCGGTGCTATTCGTCAGCCTGACGTGAATCCTGGTCGAACCTAGTCCTAGTTAGCCCTAGTTAGCCGCTGCTCTGCGATGCTGGAGGTCGATCGAGAGGGGCCGCAGCGATGCAGTGGAAGATCCACGGGGAACGTCCGATCTACGAGAACAGCTGGGTGAACCTGTGGCTCACCGACGTCGAGACGCCGGACGGGAACCGCTGGGAGCACCACGTCGTCAAGCTCCGGCACCTGGCCGTGGCCGCCGTGGTCAACGAGCGGCGCGAGGTCCTGATGATGTGGCGCCACCGCTTCATCACAGACGCCTGGGCGTGGGAGCTGCCCATGGGGCTGGTCGAAGAGGGCGAGACGCCGGCCGATGCGGCTGCCCGTGAGGTGCTGGAGGAAACCGGCTGGCGTCCCGGCCCGGTCAAGCCTCTGATCTACGCCGAGCCGGCCAACGGCATCACCGACTCGCAGCACCACATCTTCCGCGCCGACGGGGCGACGTACGAGGGTCCGCCGACCGAGAAGAACGAGTCGGACCGGATCGAGTGGATCCCGCTGGCCGACGTGCGGGGCATGATCGACCGTCGCGAGATCGTCAGCAGTGGCTCCCTGGTCGGGCTGCTCTACGTGCTCATGGACGAGGCGATCGGCTGATCTGACGGGGCAGCACTTCCCGGAGCCGGGACTCGAACGCCACCGCGGCCGGTTCGCGGCGGAAGGGCTCCAGCTGCTCGTAGAACTCCCGAAGGTGGCCGGCGACTCGTTGCGAGCTGACGGCCGCCGCTGGGGCCAGTGCATCCATGGCCGTGTGGCACGCCTCGTCGAGTTTGCCGCGTTGGAGCTGGGTGCGGGCGAGCCAGAAGGCGTGGAAGGCGCGGCCTCGGTGGTTCGATGCGTGTTCGCGGCGGAGGGCGTCCGCGATGAGGGGTTCGGCGAGGGCGGCTTCGCCCAGGCGGCCGTGTGCGATGCCAGTGTCCACGATGAGCTTGGGCTCGTCGAAGTAGGCGACCCAGGCCGGGTCCGGATCACCGGTGCCGATCCGTCCGAACTGGGTGTGAGCTTCCGAGATCGCGGTATGGGTCGCGCCGTGGTTGCCGAGGGTGGCGTGGGCGAAGGCTTCGCGCATCGCGAGCATGGCCAGCACGCGCGGTGTCGTCCCCGCAGCCGCTCCGGCCTGGTCCTGGGCAGCCGTGACGAGTGCGAGGGCATCGCCGGGCTTGTCCTGGTAGGTGGCCTGGAGGCTCATGCAGGCGAGGACGTTGGCCATGAACTGGCGGTCGTCGATGGCCTTGGCCAGTCCGAGGGACTCGGTGAAGTAGGCGCGTGCCTGGTTGTACTGGCGGGCGTCGAAGTAGGTCCATCCGGTGAGCCGGGCCAGCTCGGCCGCGATGCTGTGCAGGCCGTCTCGCAGAGGGGCTGGCCGCTGTTCCTTGAGGAGATCGACGACGTAGCGGAGCTGTCCGACGACGGCCGGCCGTAAGGTCTCGCCGCCGTGCTCGTCGTCCCGGCGCCAGTAGTCCGCGATAGACGAGTGCAACGCGTCCAGCGTCGATGCGCTGAGATCCCGCTTGGCCGCCAGGGCGAGGATGCTGTCGACGTCCGCCCCCGGTAGTCCGGCGACCAGCGGCTCGGCAGCTGAGGCCGGTACCTCGGCCGG
Source organism: Streptomyces sp. P9-A4 (assembly GCF_036634195.1). Taxonomy (NCBI): domain Bacteria; kingdom Bacillati; phylum Actinomycetota; class Actinomycetes; order Kitasatosporales; family Streptomycetaceae; genus Streptomyces; species Streptomyces sp. P9-A4. The sequence continues at coordinate 3,859,368 of NZ_JAZIFY010000001.1, read as the reverse complement.
TTCGCGAGGCGTGACCGTCAGGCTGGGCGGTGTCTCCCAGGAGCGTCGGGCAAGTCCGAGCATGTGCCCGGGGATGCGCAGTCCGTCCGAGATCCGTTCGATCACGTCCATGTGCAGCAACTGCCGCCGTCCGGCGATCACCTCGCCCACGCGGCTCGGGGTCAGGTCGCAGCGGCGCGCGATCATCGACGGATAGATGCCTGCTCGTGCTTTGACCAGCTGAAAGATGCGGCCGAAGTCTCTGGCCTGGCATGCCTCGATCATCACTGGGTCCGTGAGCAGGCTGACCGGAAGTTCCTTCGAGCGAGATGGCTCGGGCATCGGGCACGCTCCGGCATGAGGACTACGGATCGCTGCGCTTGGTCAACCGAGGGTGATGTTACCCAAGTTGGGTAATCCGCTTGGCCTTTCTGGCCGGGCCCGCGGATCGCGATGCTCCTGACCATGGCGAACGGACAGGACGACGTACGGATGACGTTGCGGTTCTCCCGCGACTCCGGCCAGACGTGGGGGCCTCGTACAGAGGTACGCGTGGGCGAGGACCCGGTGGTCCCGGAGAACCCGGGCCGCTACCCGCCGTGCGTCTGCCCCCGGTGCTCGCAGCAGGCCCGGAATGCCGTCGCATCCTTCCGGATGGTGTCGTGATGCGGTGCATGCACTGGCGCCGGGTGCCCCTCGACCTGGCACGGGAAGCGCGGGAGAAGTCGGCCGCTTCCTGCATCAACCGGGCGGTGCAGTGCCAGCTGTCCGCGCACGACGAGGGTGAGCACTTCGGTCTCCTCACGGACGCCGGGGCGTACGGGACCGCGCTGTGTCTCCGCTGGCGCGGGCCGGACGAGACGGAACTCGTCGTGCTGCCGGACTGCCCAGTGACCGCCCCGGAGCCCGACGGCGAGGGCTGCTGTCTGTTCGCCGACCACGCCAAGCAGCACACCTGGGAAGACGCCCTGGAGGAGGTCTCATGCACCAGCTGGTCGCGAGCCTGAACAAGCCCCGGCGCTCTCGCTCGCCTCGCAACGAACGGTGCGGGGACTGCGGTGGCAGCGGCGCCGACTCGTCCGGCAAGACCTGCGGCACCTGTAACGGGCTGGGCGAGATCCACTGCCGCGCCGACCACCAGGAGTCCCGTGTGCTGCCCCGCTCCGTGATCCGGAAGGAGGGCCACCGATGGCCCACGCTCTGATCGTCTCCCCGTTCCTCGACGGACACCTTCTCCTCAAGCCGGGAGCAAGGGCCGGCGCCCGAATCTCCGCCGACCACTACGAGGGCCTGCGCCAGGCCGCCTCCGACGGTGAGTCGCTTCCCGCCTGGGCGGTGCAGACCGCCGCCGACATGTGGGGCCTGGACCTGGGCGGCCAGACCGCGCAGGGCACCGTTCTGGTACGCGAGCCGTCCCCGTACGGCTACTGCCGGGCGTCCTGGGAGATCAACCTCGGCTGCAACTTCGGCTGCAAGCACTGCTACCTCGGCGAGCGCCCCTTCTCCGGCCTCGGCTGGGACGGCAAGGTGCGACTGCTCGACATCATGCGCGAGGCCGGCGTCCTCTGGCTCCAGATCACCGGCGGCGAGCCCACCATGGACCCCCACTTCCAGGGCGCCTACCGGTACGCCTGGCAGGCCGGGATGATGCTCACCATCTCCACCAACGGCTCGCTGCTCTGGCGGCCGGACCTCCTCAAGCTCTTCCGAGACTGCCCGCCCTACCGCCTGGTGGTCAGCATGTACGGGGCGAGCGAGGAGTCCTTCGACACGCTCACCCAGCGCCGCGGGGCGTGGAAGGCGTTCCGGCGCGGCATGGACGCCGCACGTGAGGCTGGCCTGCCGCTGCGCATCAACGTCGTGGTGACCGAGGACAACGCCTCCGAGGCCGACGAGATGGCCGCCCTCGCCGACGAGTGGAACGTCGAGAACCACGCGTACACGAACATGACGCCCACGATCTACGGCGGCGGTGAGCCGCTCCTCGCCCAGTCCGCCGCCCACCTGCGGCAGCGCAAGCCGTTCGCCGGCTGCAACGCGGGACACACCTTCTTCCACGCCGACCCGCACGCCAAGGCCTCGATCTGCAAGGTCGGCCGCGACGACCAGATCGACCTCATGGCCGAAGGCATCGACGGCCTCACCCGGCTCGGCGCCATCGCCGACCGCCTCATGCTTCGCACCGGTGGGTGCGAAGGCTGCGCCCTGTCCGGCACCTGCCGGGTCTGCCGCCCCCTGGCCAAGCACTACCAGGAGGCGAAGGCGCCGCTGCACAGCTACTGCCAACACGGAGACAAGGAGACCGCCTCATGACCCTGCCCGTACCGGTGACCATCCTTCCCGGCCCGCCGACCTCGGCACGCCGCGCGGCCCCGCCCGTCGCGACCGCGTCGATCACCACCGTCCAGGACCTCGACGTGATCGTGGAGAGCGCGGAGTGCTCCTGCGACGCCGGTGACGACAACCCCCACTGACCGACACGATCCGGTCAACTCCGTTCAGGCCCCGGCGTACTCGCGTCGGGGCCTGAGCCCTGCCCGTCCCACCGCTAGGGTGCCGCTCATGTTCTTCCGCTGGGACTGGCTCCGGCCCCAACTGACCGCGCCGATCGTGCCCACTCTCGGTCCCGTCCATCCCGACGCCCTGACCGTCGGCCTCTTCGAGGACACACTGCGAGCGGCCGAAACCGGGGACTTCCTGCCCTACGACAAGGACCGGCGCTGGGGCGGCGAGAAGGACGAGAAAGTCCTACGTGACGACGTGGTGCACCAGCGCGAGCACACCCTCATCCCCACCCTGAGTCGGCGTGGACGCGGCACTGCCAAGGTCTTCGCCTACGGGCTCCGCGACAGCGTCGTGGAGGAGGCTGCCGAACTGGCCGCGAAACTCGCGACCGTGCACGACGTGGTCAGCGCCCGGGTCGTACGCCCCCTCGGTCCCGAGACCACGCACCCGCGCGGCACCCGCATCCAGCTGAAGGACTTCACCGCCGGCCCCTGCCCCGCCCCGGGTGGTCCGGTCCGGCCCGTCACCGCCTGGCCGATCACTGTTCAGGAGACCTTCGCCCCGTTCGCCGAGGCCATGGCGGGCGATGGCCTGGCCTTCCTCCATACCCAGACGCAGGCCGACCGGTGCGGCCCGGTCCTCGCCACCGCCGTCGAGGACCGCATCGTGGGCGCGATCGGCCCCATGGAGGTGCTCCCCGATGCCATCGGGCGCCCCCAACTCATGCCCCAGTACTTCGCTGTCCTGCCCGAGACCCGAGGACAGGGCCTCGGACGCATCCTGTGGCGGGCCGCGATGCACTGGGGCCAGTCCCACGGCGCTGCCTACCAACTCCTCCAGACCGAGGTCGACGGCCCCTCTGACCGACTGTGCCAGGCCGAAGGACTTACCTCCCTTGGCTTCACCCACACCACAGCGGCGTAACCGCCGGATCTGGGACGCCACGAGGTCACAACCTGTCCAGTGCCTCTCGGGTGACCCACCGCATCACCGTGCCTCGTCACCATCGATGCGTGTGTTGTAGGCATGCATGATGTCCGTCGTCGCGGCCTGAGAGATGATCTCCGGCATGACGAACGGGGCGGCGGGTGCAGGGTCGGGTGGCGACGAGGCCAACGCCTGGCGCGCACGATTGGGCTGGGCGTTCAGCCTCATAGCCGACGATCCCACTGAGCGAGAGGCGGCACTCGCGCATCTGGATGGGGCCCGGAGGAATGCCTGGGCGGCTCTCGACCGGTGGAACGAGCTGTGGCATCTCACGAGGCCGCTGGGGCCGGAGGAGCAGTATCAGGAGCCGGCCTTCAAGCGGGCGCGCGAGGTGTACGCAGACATGTGTAGCCGTACCCTGCCCGAAGGACTGTGGATGGGCGAGGGCGCCTGCGGGCCGAGCCTGCCCTATGCGCTTCTCTTTCTGGAGTGGGAAGCGCGGTTCCCCCGCGAGTGGACAGAGTATGCAAAGGCGTGGGGCACGAAACAGTCGCTCATCCGCCGCATGGCCGTTGCCGACCAGGATCAGCCGACCAGGGCGAAGCTCATCGACCTCGTCGAGATCGTCGTCCAGCGGGCCTACCGCTGCAAGGACCGCGAGTATGTTCGCGTCGCACGAGCAGTCGACGGTGAGGATCTCCGCCACAGGCTCGGTACGGCCGCCGCCTCGGACAACCCATGGGCACGCCTTCACGCCGGCTACGTCCTCTGGCTTCTCGATCGCCCCGAGGTACCGAACACGCGCCACGTCTGGCGAACGTGGGTCGCGGAAGCGTCCGGAAGGCAGCGTGGCTCCTCCGGTCCCTGCGGATAGTTCCGGGCTCCCGCACGCACCCGTCCCCGTGCCCCCGGCGCCCGCCCTGAGTGTCGGAGTCTTCACGCGCCAACCACCACCCACGCTCTGGCCGTTCGCTCATGCAGGCGCGGGTTTCCACGCGGTCGGCCGGAGCGGCTTTGGCCGGTGTCCTGTTCGGGTTGGGGTCGGGCATGTTCAGGGGGGCCGTACGCTGGCCCGGCAACTCGGGCAGGCTTTGCCCCTGCCCGGAATTTGAACGAGTGGCCCCCTGGACTTGCCCGACGCGGGCCCCGGCCCGAACAGGTGGGTAAAGCCGTGGAGGCCGGCCGCCCCAGCCACGACTGGTTGAACGGCAATCCGCGGTGAGCGGGCAGGGCACAGCCTCACCGTGCTCTTCCGGTTCTACGCCAAGATCCTCAAGGGCCAGCAGTCCCGTGCGAACGCGCTCATCGAGAAGGGGCTCAACGGCGGCTGAGTCCGCGATCCTGGCCCACACATGGCCCATACGCACTGGTCAGAACCGGGATATGGGCGATCCAGGGTGAGACAGGGTGAGCACAGAGGGCGGGCCCCGGATTCCGGGGCCCGCCCTCTGACCTGCTACTTCTCTGACCTGCGCGGTGGGTGTGGGATTTGAACCCACGGAGACATCGCTGCCTCGACGGTTTTCAAGACCGTTCCCTTAGGCCGCTCGGGCAACCCACCCTTGCCCCGGGCCACCTGGGGCGGAGCGGCTACAGCGTACCGGCTCAGGGGGTGGGGGTGCGATGGGTCGGCTTGGGGTGGAACGGGGGGAGAGCTGGGTTAAAGTCCCTTGTTCACAAGATCTCCACATGCGCCCTTTCTCCCGGCGCGTGCGCAATTCCGAAGGTTCAGAGGGCAACACGGCGCACGGCACGATCGACGGCTTCAGCTACGGCATGGTCACCCCCTTGGTGGGGTACGTGATGGCCTGCCTGGGCAGCGCCCTGGGGCTGCGCTGCACAGTCCGCTCCCTCAGCACCGACCGAGCGCGGAAGCCGGGCTGGCTGGCGCTCGGGGCGGCGTCCATCGGGTGCGGCATCTGGACGATGCACTTCATCGCCATGCTCGGCTTCCGCGTGGCGGAGACGCCCATCTCGTACGACGCGTCCCTGACGTTCCTGAGCCTCGTCGTCGCCGTGGTCGTCGTGGGCATCGGGGTCTTCATCGTCGGCTACCACGGCGCCCGGCCGGCCCCGCTGCTCCTCGCGGGCACCCTCACCGGGCTCGGCGTCGCCGGCATGCACCACCTGGGCATGGCCGCGATGCGGATGAACGGACAGCTCGGCTACGACCCCCTCGTCGTCGCCCTCTCCGTCGTCATCGCCGTCGTGGCCGCCACCGCCGCCCTGTGGGCCGCGGTCTCCATCCGCGGCTTCCTGGCCAGCCTCGGCGCCAGCGTGATCATGGGCATCGCCGTGACCGGCATGCACTACACCGGCATGGTCGCGGTCAGCGTCCACGTCGTCGAGGCCTCGCACGCCGCCGAGGGTTCCTCGCTCCTCAACGTGCTCCCGATGCTGGTCGGGCCGCTGATCTTCCTCGTACTCGCCGCGGCCGTCGTGATGTTCGACCCGCTGCTGATCATGGGCGACGACGAGCCCCGGCGCCCCGATCGCCGGAGGCCCCGTACGGCACGCACGGCCTCCATGTGACGCCGTCGCAGAACGGGGGGAGGGGAGTACCGGCGATCCGGTACTCCCCTCCCCCCGTATGCGGGACTCCCTCGCGTACGACGACCCGTCAGCTGTCGCCCGTGCGCTCGCCCAGCGTCACCGTGGCCGTCTCCGTCTTGCCGTCCCGCTCGTACGTGATCTTGACCTGGTCGCCCGGCTTGTGGGTCCAGATCTCGCTGATCAGCGTCGGGCCGCTGTCGATCTGGTGGTCGCCGAAGCCCGTGATCACGTCGCCCGCCTTCAGACCGGCCTTCGCCGCCGGGCCGCTCGGGGTGACCGGGGGAGTGCCGCCGGTGCCCTGGGAGGCGATCGTGGCGCCGTCGCCCTTCTCGTTCATGTTCACCGTCGCGCCGATCACCGGGTACACCGGCTTGCCCGTCTTGATCAGCTGCTGGGCCACGTTCTTCGCCTGGTTGACCGGGATCGCGAAGCCGAGGCCGATCGAGCCCGCCTGGGACTGGCCGAAGCCGCTGCCGGTGGACTGGATCGCCGAGTTGATGCCGATCACCGCGCCGCTCGCGTCGAGCAGCGGGCCGCCGGAGTTGCCCGGGTTGATCGACGCGTCCGTCTGCAGCGCGCTCATGTACGAGCTGCTGCCGCCGGAGCCGTCACCGGAGGCCACCGGGCGGTTCTTGGCGCTGATGATGCCGGTCGTCACCGTGTTCGACAGGCCGAACGGCGCGCCGATCGCGATCGTCGAGTCGCCGACCGCCACCTTGTCCGAGTCGCCCAGCGGCAGCGGCTTCAGCTTCTTCGGCGCGTTCGTGAGCTTCAGTACGGCCACGTCGTAGCCCTCGGCCCGGCCCACGACCTCCGCGTCGTACGACTTGCCGTCCGCGAAGGTCACGGAGAGCGTGCCGCCGTCCGCCGCCGACGCCACCACGTGGTTGTTGGTGACGATGTGGCCCTCCTGGTCGTACACGAAGCCCGTGCCCGTACCGCCCTCGCCCTGCGACCCGCCGGACTTCGCCTGGATCGTGACCACGCTCGGCAGCGCCTGCGCCGCGACCGCCGCGACCGTCCCCGGCTCCCGCTTGAAGGAAGCCGGCGCCTCGCCCGAGGAGACCGTCGTCGAGCTCACGCCGTCGTCGCCGCGCTGCGCCGCCCAGTAGCCGATGCCGCCGCCGACACCGCCCGCCACGAGCGCCGCGACCAGGACCGCCGCCACGACGCCACCGGTCCGCCTGCGCGGTGCGCCGGGAGCGGCGGGCGCGGGCTGCTGCGAGGCACCCCAGGCCGGGACGGCCGGCGGGGGCGGCGGCCAGCCACCCGCCGCTCCGGCCGCGACCGGCTCGGGGGCGGCCGGAGCGGGGTGGCCGGGGGCCTGGGGCTGGGCCGGGGGCGGGTTGTACGCCGGAGCCGCAGGCAGCGGCTGGGTCTGCGCCGGGGCCGGGGCGGGCGTCGCCTCCGGCGCCTGCGTCGGCTCGTGCGCCGGTTCGTGTCTCGGTTCGTGCGTCGGCTCCTGCGCCGCCTGCGCCGGTTCGTGCGTCGGCTCCTGCGCCGCCGGCGCGGGAGGCGTCCCCGGCGTCGGAGGCGTCGCCGGCGAGGGAGGCGTCGCAGGTGCGGACGAGGCGGACTGGTCCGCCGGAACCGCCGTGCCCTCGTTCTCGGTGCTCACAGCTCGCTCTCCTCGTTGACTGCGCGGGGTGGTGGTACCTACGTGGTCCCCTGCTGGCCCCTACTGGTCCCGTACCGGTCCCTGAGGCTCCAGGGTGCTGCACCAGCTTTTCCCACAGGACGTCGGGCCGCCGTAAGGCGGAGCTGTGCGTTCGCACCCCCACCTTTATATAGGGACAGAACGGACTCCTTCCGATGCGCCCGCGCCGCCTCGCCAATGGCACCATGACGCCGTGACTCACGCACGGCAGCACCCGCACCGCGTCCCCCTCCAGGTCGTCGCCCACCGTGGAGCATCCGAGGACGCACCGGAACACACCCTGGCCGCCTATGTGAAGGCCATCGAGGACGGCGCCGACGCCCTGGAGTGCGACGTCCGGCTCACCGCCGACGGCCATCTCGTCTGCGTCCACGACCGGCGCGTCGACCGCACCTCGAACGGCCGCGGCGCCGTCTCCGCCCTCGAACTCGCCGACCTCGCCGCGCTCGACTTCGGCACCTGGAAGGGCCGCGACGACTCCGGCGAGAGCCCCGACCGGCGGGACCCCGGGTCCACCTCCGTCCTCACCCTGGAGCGCCTCCTGGAGCTGGTCTCCGACGCCGGGCGCAGGGTCGATCTGGCCATCGAGACCAAGCACCCCACCCGCTGGGCGGGCCAGGTCGAGGAGCGGCTCCTCCACCTCCTCAAGCGTTTCGGCCTCGACGCGCCCGCGTCCCCCGCCGACTCCCCCGTACGCGTCATGAGCTTCTCGGCCCGCTCCCTCGCCCGGATCGCCACCGCCGCGCCGACGCTGCCCACCGTCTCGCTCGCCCAGTTCGTCTCGCCGCGGCTGCGCGACGGACGGCTCCCCGCGGGCGCGCGCATCGCGGGGCCCTCGATCCGGATCGTGCGGCACCACCCCGCCGTGATCCTGCGGCTCCAGAAGGCCGGGCACCAGGTACACGTCTGGACGGTGGACGAGGAGGAGGACGTGGAACTCTGCGAGCGGCTCGGCGTGGATGCGATCATCACGAACCGTCCCAAGCAGGTCCTCTCCCAGCTCGGCCGCGACTGATCCCCGCACCCCCCTGAACCCCTCCTTTCCCTTGTGCCACAAGGGCCCACATGACGTAGGGGGTGTGCCCCGGCGCATTCCGTGCGTACGCGATCGTCACGAGTGCCTCATCGAACGCGGATTGGCCGGTTTCCGGTCCAGTCCATTGGGGCATCCACACGGTGGCGTGGGGCAAAGGAGGTCTCGGGGGTGGCGTTGGTGGTGGCACAGGAGGTGCCCACGTCGTCGAGCATGGCCGTACCCCATGGCCCTGCGGGCGTGGGTGAGGCGCGACACCGGATGCGGGACGAGCTGTACCGCAGCGGGGTGTCCGATTCGGTCGTCGACGACGCGGTGCTGATCCTTTCCGAGCTGCTCAGCAATGCCTGTCGGTACGGCAGGCCGCTGGGACGGGCGGATCGGGGCGACGGGGACGTACGGGCGGCCTGGCGGGTGGACCCGGCGGGCGGACTCAGGGTCGAGGTCACCGACGGCGGGGGTCCGACGCGACCCGTCCCGTCGACGCCCTCGGTCACCGCACGGGGCGGTCGCGGGCTGAACATCATCAGCGCGCTGGCCCAGGACTGGGGCGTACGGGACAGCGCGACCGGCGAGGTCACGGTCTGGGTGGTGGTCACCGAAGGACACCGCCGCGAGGACTTCGCGACCCGCGTCGGAGGCGGCTCGGGCTTCGACTTCCTGGACGCGTACGACGATCTGGACTGACCACGGGGCGGAACCGACCGCGGGGCCGGCCTGACCGCACCACGCACGGCCCCGACCGCCCGCCGCGGCCCGCCTGAGGGGCGGTGGTGTCCCGTGCGACTAGGCTCGCGGCCGAAACAGACACCGCACGCCGCGATCGGGAGAAAGCCACACCATGGCCAAGAAGCGCCCCCAGACGAAGGCCGGCAAGGCCGGCCAGGCACAGGTCACCAGCGGGGAGATCCCGGTCGTCGGCGCGCGCGAGCCGTGCCCGTGCGGTTCGGGCCGCCGCTACAAGGCGTGTCACGGCCGGGCCGCCGCGCACGCCGTGACCGAGCTCGTCCAGCGCCCCTTCGAGGGCCTGCCCGGCGAGTGCGACTGGGTCGCGCTGCGCGAGCTGGTGCCCGCCGCCACCGTGCCGCTCACCCTGAAGGGCGGCCTCCCGGAGGGCGTACCGTCCGTGACGCTCGCGACCGTGCTGCCGATGGCGTGGCCGGCGCTCCGCCGCGACGACGGCTCCGTGCTGCTCGCCCTGCAGAACGACTCCACCTCCGGCGACCTCGCCCGCGACCTCGCCGACACGCTCCAGCGCGCCCTCGAGGTCGAGCCGGGCACCCCGGTCCCCGCCCGCCGCGTCCCCGCCGAGGGCCCGCGCCTCCAGGACCTGCTGGACGCCGACGCCGCGTTCGCCCCGGAGGTCCACACCGGGTTCGAGTTCTGGATCCCGAAGTCCGCGGACGGCGCCGACCCGGAGGTCGCCGCCTCCCTGGAGCGGGCCAACGCCGCCGCGATCCCGACCGTGAAGCTGGACAGCGTCGACTCGGCGTACTGGTGCGAGACCCCGGACAAGAACCACCTGCGCTGGGTCATGCCGTACCCGGAGGAGAAGCTGCTCGACGCCCTCGCCCGCCTCCAGGCCGGCGAAGGCACCTCCCTCGGCACGGACACCCGGCTCGTCGGTTCGTTCCGCGCCCACGGCCTGATGGTTCCGGTGTGGGACCTGCCGACCTCGATGACGGCGGAGGAGTGCGAGAAGCCGGCCGCCGAGTTCGCCGAGCGGCTCGCCGGGGCGCTCGCCTCGGACGCCCCGCTGACGGCGGAGGAGCGGCGCGCGCGGGGCGGTCTCACGAACCGTCAGGTCACTCTCAGCTGATACCCCAGGTGGTATCGGTGACTGACAGACCGACCAGTCGGTGACTTCCGCCACAACCCGGTCTGCGGACGGGTAAATCCCTGTCCGAATAACCGAGATCGAATTTGCGAACAGCAGATCTCTTGTTACCGTTCTGGAAGCCCGGTCGCTGGTGCATCCCCCGTCGCCAGCGACCGGGCCTTTCCATGTCCGCTTCCGGCAGGGCCGAAGCGTCGACGCTCAACTTCCTTCGCTGTCCGCGGTGTTGCTGCCCGCCCGCAGAAGCAGCGGGGTGCTGTCCCCCTCGCCGCTGCCCGCGAATTCCGCGACCGCCGTATACGCCGTGGCCGCGCCGCGCCCCCGCTCCCTGGGGGTTTCACAGGTTCCCGGTTCGTCCTGCGCCGGGACGGCGCAGCGGACTTGTACGGTCCGCCCGCCGGGCGCCATCAGGGTCAGAAACGCGTCGAGCTCCTGGCCGGCCGCGTTCCGGTAGTACGTACGCGCCCAGGTGTCGGGCCCCTCGGCGAGGACGCAGGTCTGCGCTTCGACCCCGTCGGGGGAGGCGAGTTCCGGCCCACAGTTCGTGACCCGCTCCGGGAGCCTCGGAGCGGCCGGGGCGACGGCGGGGGTGGACGGGGTGGGGGACGCGGGTGTACGGGACCCGAGGCCGAGCCCTTCCAGCAGATCCCCGGCGCCGCCACGCGCCTTCGCGTCGTCTCCGGCCCCTGCCTTCGCGTCCGCCGGTCCTGCGGGCTCCCCGGTCGGCCCCGCCATCGCGACGAGCGGCAGCAGGACGGCGACCGTGACGACGGCCCCGAGTCCGATCACACGAAGGTTCACCGGACCCATGCGTCCCACCTGCTCCTGCTCGGCCGGAGATCTCGGGCAGGAGATCTCGAACGGTGGGCTGAACATAGCGGCGGCCGACGGGCACCCGGTCGGCCGCACGCCCGTTTGCCGGAGAAGTCGGACCAGGACGCACCCGTTCGGGTGAACGTCCGGGCCCGTCAGTACGCCAGCCGACTCCCGCCGCCCGGTGTGCTCGTACTCGCCTCCACCAGCGCGTCCACGACCGCCTCGACGTCCGGCAGCCACGGCCGGGCCGAGCCCGCGAGCGGGGCCCGCTCCCACCGCACCTGTCCGGTGCCGGAGACCGAGGGCGGCAGAAGCAGATAGCCGCCCTCTCCATGGAACCGCAGGGAACTCGGCACGCTGTCCTTCGCGTACAGCAGCTCGCCGAGCCGTTCGAGGCCGTACGGGGCGACCAGGATCGACCACCGGGTCGGGGTCGCCACGACCGGGCCGAGCCGCATGCCCATCGCGTCGAGCGCGGCGAGCGCCCGTGCGCCGGCCTGCGCGGGCAGGCTGACCGCGCAGGGCGCGCCGCCGCCCGTGGCGAGGAGCACCGGGGCGTCGGGGCGCCGGGTCCACCACCAGCGGATCATGCGCTCGTCCGTGGTGGCCGCGAGCAGACCGGGGTCGTAGGGGTGGGCGCCGGGCACCACGCACTCGGGATCGGGGCAGGCGCAGGCCGGCCCCGACGGAGCCGGGTTCGCCGCTCCCGCCCCCGAGGGAGCGGAGCCCGGTTCGCCCGCGCGGGCCGCCGGCCGCCCCAAACCCATGGCCGTACGGGCCGTCGCGCCCAGGCCCGCCGACGTACGGGCTTTCGTTCTCAGGCCCACTCCCGGCAGGACGGGCCAGTCCCACTCGACGGCGAAGGCGACCGCCGCGTCGAGCCGGGCGGTCCTCGCCTTGCGCCGGAACCGGAGCCTGCGTCGCCTTCCGAGGATCTCGCGCATGAGCGCTCGTTCCTTTCCGTTGAACGCCGAATCCATCCACATCACCATGTGCAGGACATTTCACCGTGCGTATCAGCGCGTACCGGGTCGGCGGGGTCCCGGCCCCGTCGCAGCGGGGCCGTCCGGGCCGTCACCGGGTGGAAACCACGTGGAGCCAGGTCAGAACGAGGTGGAGCCGGGTCAGCACCAGAGGCGGGTCAGAACACGTTCCCCGCCACTCGGTGACGGGCTGCGGCCTGCGGCATGAAAGACGCCGGGGTTCCGCGTCGCGTTCCAGGACAGCTCCAACTGCCCCTGCCTGTCACCGATTACGTACCCAGCACGCTCGGAATGACGCGCTTTCAAACGACGCCAGTCGACCGCAAAAGGTGCACACCGGGGACAATTTTCGGCCAACTTCCCGCCGACTTCAACCCTCTCGTACAACCTCACGGACACCACAAGTCCCGTGGGGACAATGCTGGACATCGTTCCTCTTGTGCGTGTACATGTGGATGCACCGAGCGGCTCAGGATGACATGGGGGTTTGCGATGCTATGGCGTCAAACGCACCGGTCGGAAAGCCGACTGACATGAGCGCCCCACACATGCCGAAAGTGGCCGGAATCGATTCCATGGTTCCCGGGCCCCCGCACACTACGGCGCCCCTCCCCGGGGTCCCCGCGGCGGCGGCACCCTCCGACCCGGTCCCCCCGCCCGGGGCGCTGATCCAGGACCGCCTGGCGGCCTGGGTCTCCGACCTCACCACCCTCCACGAACTCACCGAGCGCCTCATCAGGACGGCCTCCCTCGACGGGGCCCTCCGCGAGGTGCTCGGCGCGGGCGCCGCCCTGGTCGGGGCCCGCCGCGGCATGGCGGTGCTCGAACCGGCCGACGGGCTCGGCCCCGCTGCCACCATCGGACTCGGCCTCGCCCACTCCGACCTCGGAATCATCGAGACCGTCCCGCGCGGCACCAGCAGTTACGGCCGCCTCCTGGACGGCCTCCGCGATCCGGCCCGCCCCGAGCGGGTGCCGGACCCGATCGCCATCCCCGACGTCCGCACCGAGGAAGGCCTCGACCCGCGTCACCGCGAGGTCGCCGCCCGCCTCGGCTACGCCGCCAGCTACGCCCTGCCCCTCGCCACCGAGGAGGCCGGCCGGCTCGGCGCGGCCGTCTGGCTCTACGACGAGCCCGCCGAACCCACCGACCGGCAGCGCCACCTCATCGGGCTCTACGGCCGTTTCGCCACCGAGCACCTCGCCCGTCTCCTCCAGGTCGAGCGCGCCAGCGCCCAGGTCTCCACCGTCGCCGAGGAGCTGCTCCCCAGCCGGCTCCCCCGCGTCCCCGGCGTCCAGCTCGCCGCCCGCCACCTCACCGGACCCCGGGGCGGCGGCGACTGGTACGACGCGCTGCCGCTGCCCGAGGGCGCCCTCGGGCTCTCCGTCGGCTCCGTCACCGGGACCGGCCCCAGCGCGCTCGCCGCCATGGGAAGGCTGCGCACCTCCCTCCGGGCGTACGCGGTGATGGAGGGCGAGGACCCCGTCGCCGTCCTCTCCGACCTGGAACTCCTGCTCCGGCTCACCGAACCCGCCCGCTCGGCGACCGCGCTCTTCGCGTACGCCGAACCCTCGCGGCGCCGGATCGTCCTGTCCGGTGCCGGGCACGCGCCGCCGCTGGTCATCGGCGAGCGGCGCACCGAGTTCGTCGAGACCTCGCTCTCGGCCCCGCTCGGGATGCTCTCCTGCTGGGAGGCACCCAGCGTGGAGCTGTCCCCGGCACCTGGAGAAACGGTGCTTCTCTACACGGACGGGCTGCTGCGCCGTACCGGAGACGCCATGGACCGCGCCTTCGCACGGCTCCACGCGGCGGCGGTGAGCGTGCCGCAGGCGGACCGGGGCGACCCGGGCGCGATCGCCGACCACATCCTGCGGACCCTGCTGCCCGAGGGCCTGGACCGGGGTGGGGACGACGAGGACGTGGTCCTGCTCGCCGCCCGCTTCGAGTGAGCGGCCCGGCGCGAAACCGTAGGCGGCGATAACCGGAGAGTGACATTCCGGTAATGGGTCTTCCGGCCCTGGGCCCCCTTCCGTACGACCGTACGATGGTGGGGGTTCAGTGTCGTACCAAGAGGAGGCAGACCCGTGGCCGAGGAGCTCACGCCGGAGACCCCGGAAGAGACTGAGGAACAGGCGATCAAGCAGCGGAAGAACGGCCTGTACCCGGGCGTCTCCGACGAGCTGGCCGAGAACATGAAGTCCGGCTGGGCCGACACCGAGCTGCACGGCCTGGCGCCGATCGCCCAGGCCGACAAGACCGCCGCGCGCCGCGCCGCGCTCTCCGCCCGCTTCCCGGGCGAGCGCCTGGTGATCCCGGCGGGCAACCTGAGGACCCGGTCGAACGACACCGAGTACGCCTTCCGCGCGTCCACCGAGTACGCGTACCTCACCGGCGACCAGACCCAGGACGGCGTCCTCGTCCTGGAGCCGGTGAAGGACGGGCACAAGGCGACGATCTACCTGCTGCCGCGCTCCGACCGCGAGAACGGCGAGTTCTGGCTCGACGGCCAGGGCGAGCTGTGGGTCGGCCGCCGCCACTCCCTGACCGAGGCCGAGCAGCTCCTCGGCGTCCCCGCCAAGGACGTCCGCGAGCTGGCCGAGGCGCTGCGCGAGGCCACCGGCCCCGTCCGCAACGTCCGCGGCCACGACGCCGGCATCGAGGCCGCGCTGACCGACAAGGTCACCGCCGAGCGCGACGAGGAACTCCGCGTCCACCTCTCCGAGGCCCGCCTCGTCAAGGACTCCTTCGAGATCGCCGAGCTGGAGAAGGCCTGCGCCTCCACCGCCCGCGGCTTCGAGGACGTCGTCAAGGTCCTCGACAAGGCCGAGGCCACCAGCGAGCGCTACATCGAGGGAACCTTCTTCCTGCGCGCCCGCGTCGAGGGCAACGACATCGGCTACGGCTCCATCTGCGCCGCCGGCCCGCACGCCACCACCCTGCACTGGGTCCGCAACGACGGCGACGTGCGCTCCGGCGACCTGCTGCTGCTCGACGCCGGCGTGGAGACCACCGAGCTGTACACCGCGGACATCACCCGCACCCTGCCGATCAACGGCCGGTACACCGAGCTCCAGCGCAAGATCTACGACGCCGTGTACGAGGCGCAGGAGGCCGGCATCGCCGCGGTGAAGCCCGGCGCCGCCTACCGCGACTTCCACGACGCCGCCCAGCGCGTCCTGACCGAGAAGCTCGTCGAGTGGGGCCTCGTCGAGGGCCCGGTCGAGCGCGTCCTCGAGCTCGGTCTCCAGCGCCGCTGGACCCTGCACGGCACCGGCCACATGCTCGGCATGGACGTCCACGACTGCGCCGCCGCGCGCACCGAGATGTACGTGGACACCACGCTGGAGCCGGGCATGTGCCTGACCGTCGAGCCGGGTCTTTACTTCCAGGCCGACGACCTGACCGTGCCGGAGGAGTACCGCGGCATCGGCGTCCGGATCGAGGACGACATCCTCGTCACCGAGGACGGCAACCGGAACCTCTCGGACGGGCTGCCGCGCCGTTCCGACGAGGTCGAGGCGTGGATGGCCGCGCTGAAGGGCTGATCCCCGCGTACGTTGGAACCGAAGGGCCCCCGCCGACCGACCGGCGGGGGCCCTTCCCCGTGCCCGGTGTCCCGTACGGCACCTTCGCGGATCACACCGGCGGGCGGCCTTCGGAGTCACACCGGCGGGCGGCGTTCGGAGTCACACCGGCGGGCGGCGTTCGGGGATCACGCCAGCAGCAGGGAAGGGCTGTCCCGCCATTTCAGGATCTTGTCGAAGCTGACCACCGCGCCGCCGCGGCCCGAGCGGTTGCCGAACTGGACGTGATCGGCCAGCTCCTCGATCAGGCGCAGCCCCCTGCCGTGCTCGGCGTCGTCCGACGGGGCCGCCGGCACATCGCGGCCGGGGAAGCCCGGACCCGAGTCGGCCACCTCGATACGGCAGGTCTCGCCGTCCAGGTACGCCGTCACCCGATACGCCCCGCCGGGCGCGCGGGAGCCGCCCACGCCGCCGCCGTGCTCGACCGCGTTGGCACACGCCTCGGTCAGCGCCACCGACAGCTCGTAGGACACATCGGGATCGACACCCGCCGTCTCCATCGTGCCCAGCAGCAGCCTCCGGGCCAGCGGCACGCTCGCCGCCTCCCGCCGCAGATGGAGTGACCACCAGATGCTCATGCTCCAGCCTCCCGGCAGCGGCTCGACATACCGATACCTATTGCCGGACGGAACCCCTCGTAAGCGCCGAAGGGCGTCAAGAGCGCTCGTTCGGCGGATGCACCACGCCGGTACGCCGGTGTATGTCGCCGCGAAGACCCCCAAGAGGCCCAAGAACGACCTTACGGACCTGCCTCCTGCCGGTGCCGCCCGTGGTGCGATGATGGGCGCGCCATGACTGCCCCCGCGCTCGCTCCACGGCTGCTGAGGGCCGCGGTGTTCACCGCGGTCTGCGTCGTGCTGTCCGCGCTCGGGCACGCCCTGGCCGCCTGCGCGGGGATCGCCCTGTGGACGCTCCTCGCCGGATTCCTCGGGGTCTTCGGGGTCACGGTGCTCCTCGCCGGACGCGACCGCTCCCTCGGCTTCGTGGTCGGCGCCCTCACCGGCGGCCAGCTCGCCCTGCACGTCCTCTTCGGCCTCGGACAGCGCCAGCTCACGCTGAGCCCCCAGGCCGACGACGCCCTCGTCCGGATGGCCGCCCGGCTGGTCTGCGGAGCGGGCACCTCGTCCCTCGACGCGACCGACGCCACCCGCATCATCCGCGACGCGGGACTCGACCCGGCCGCCGCCGGCGCCCACGCCCACATGGGACACACGGCCACCGCCGTCCCGGCCGGTGAACTGCTGCCCGGACTGCCCATGCTCCTCGGGCATCTGCTCGCCGCCCTCGCGACGGGCTGGCTGCTGCGGCGCGGCGACCGCGCCCTCGTCCGGCTCGTCGAACTCTCCGAGCAGGGCGCGACGGAGCTCGCCGAGTGCGCCTTCGTCCGCTCGCTGCGGGCCGCCCTGCGTCTCGTACGGGCGCTCCTCACCGGCCTCTCCGCCGCCCCGCGCACGGGCCCGGCGCACGCCGTCCGTACCGCCTTCGACTCCTCGCCGCCGCCGGTGGCCGAGGCCCTCCAGCACTCGGTGATCAGGCGCGGTCCGCCCGCCGCCGACTGCGTCCTCGCTGCCTGACGCAGCCCGGCGCAGCCCGCCGCGGACCGCTCAACGGGAGCGGGACCGCGCTCGTCCGCACGCCACCGGACCGGGATTCCCCCGGGACTTCCCGGGTTCCCCTTCCGGCGTGCTGACCCACCGTCTCCCTCTCCGAGCTGGAGTGTCTTCTGCCATGACCGTCTCCCGTCTCTCCGCCACCCGGGTCGCCCTCGCCGGCGGCATCGCCCTCTCCTCCGTCGTGCTGCTGTCGGGCACGGCCTTCGCGCACGTGAGCGTGCAGCCGCAGGGCGAGGCCGCCAAGGGCGGCTACGCCACCGTCAACATCAAGGTCCCGAACGAGCGCGACGACGCCTCCACCGTGAAGCTGGAGGTCAACTTCCCGCTCGACCACCCGCTCGCCTCCGTCATGCCGCAGCCCATCCCCGGCTGGAAGGCCGTGGTGACCAAGAGCAAGCTCAGCAAGCCGCTGGAGCTGCACGGCAAGACCATCAACGAGGCCGTCTCCAAGGTGACCTGGACCGCCGACGGCTCGAAGATCGGCCCCGGCCAGTTCCAGCAGTTCCCGCTCTCCCTCGGCCAGCTGCCCGAGGACGCCGACCAGCTCGTCCTGAAGGCGATCCAGACGTACGACAACAAGGAGGTCGTGCGCTGGATCGAGGAGCAGAAGGAGGGCGCGGAGGAGCCGCAGAACCCCGCCCCCGTCCTGAAGCTCTCCGCCGCCTCCGAGGACCACCACGGCGGCGCCGCCCCGTCCGCCTCGGCCGACGGGAAGGCCGGCCACGACGAGAAGGCCGCGGAGAAGGAGACGGCCGCCGCCGACTCCTCCGACACCACGGCCCGGATCCTCGGTGTCATCGGCATCCTCGTCGGTGTCGCCGGTGTCGCCTTCGGCATCCTCGCCGGCCGCCGCCGCTCGGCCTGACGGCCGCCCCTCATCCAGAGCACCCGGAAGGAAGCGGAAAGAACAGCATGTCCGCAGAGAAGACACCCACCCCGAAGCCCGGGGACGACGGCGCCGCCCGCCCCGGGCGGCGCACCCCGCTGATCGTCGCCTCGGTCGCGATCGTCGCCGCGCTCGGCATCACCGCGGCCGTCGGCCTCGGCGACGACGACAAGCCCACCGGCGGGGGCGCCGGCTCGGTCGCCGTGGTCTCCGGCGGTAACGAGTCCACCAAGGCCGCCACCGTCCTCGACCGGCCGTTCACCAAGCCCGCGCTCGTCCTCACCGACACCAAGGGCCAGAAGTACGACCTGCGGGAGCGGACCAAGGGCAAGCCGACGCTCGTCTACTTCGGCTACACGCACTGCCCCGACGTCTGCCCCCTGACGATGAGCAACATCGCCATCGCCAAGAAGCAGCTCCCCAAGGCGGACCAGGACAAGCTCCAGGTCGTCTTCGTCACCACCGACCCCGAGCGGGACACCTCGGCCGAACTGGCCAAGTGGCTGCCCGCCGCGGGCGACTCCTCCTTCACCGGTCTCACCGGCGACTTCTCCGCCATCCAGGCGGGCGCCCGGCAGATCGGCATCGGCATCGACCCTGCGAAGAAGGACAAGGACGGCAAGGTCGTCTCCATGCACGGAGCACAGGTGATCGCCTTCTCGCCGACGACCGACCAGGGCTACGTCCTGTACGGCGAGGACGCGAGCGTCGACGACTACACCAAGGACCTGCCGAAGCTCATCAAGGGGGAGAACCCGTGAACCGCCGCACCACCGCCCTGTCCGCCTCCGTGGCTCTCGCCGCCGCGCTCGCCATAACCGGTTGTTCGTCCTCGTCCGACGGGGACAAGCCCCAGCTCAAGGTCAGCGGCGCGTTCATGCCGCAGCCGGTGATGGACATGGCCGGCGGCTTCCTCACCATCACCAACGACAGCGCCACCGCCGACAAGCTCACCTCGGTCACCAGCACCATCTCCGACGACGTCACGATCCACGAGACGAAGAACCAGAAGATGCAGGAGGTGAAGTCCTTCGACATCCCCGCGAACGGGGAGCTGAAGCTCGCACGTGGTGGCAACCACATCATGTTCATGGAGCTGAAGCAGAAGCCGAAGCAGGGCGAGAAGGTCAGCATCGAGCTCCACTTCGAGAAGTCCGACCCCATCAAGGTCGAGCTTCCCGTCGAAGCCGCCAACCACAACCCGCGGTAGCACCCAGCGCGTTGACGGAGTTCATACAGAACTGACGGAGTGACCCAGAGATGACAACCACCGCCCCGCGCCTCGGTACCGCCCTGGCCCGGCTGCTGATCCTCGCGGCCGCGCTGCTCGGCACGCTGCTCGCCGGCGCCGCCCCCGCGTCCGCGCACGCGGCGCTGACCGGAAGCGATCCGAAGGACGGGGCGGTGGTCGCCACCGCTCCCAAGGAGGTCAACCTGACCTTCTCCGAACAGGTCGCCATGAGCCCCGACTCGATCCGGGTCCTCGACCCGGCGGGCCGCCGGGCCGACACCGGCGAGGTAATCAACCTGTGCAGCGACTCCGTCGTCCGTTACGGCGTCGCACTGCGCGCCGGACTCCCCGACGGCACCTACACCGTGGCCTGGCAGACCGTCTCGGCCGACAGCCACCCCATCTCGGGCGCCTTCACCTTCTCCATCGGCGCCCCGTCCACGACGTCCGTCGCGCTGCCCGACCGGACGGCCGGCGGCGGACTCGTCGGCGCCCTCTACGGCATCGCGCGCTACCTCTCCTACGCGGGCTTCGCCGTCCTCGTCGGCGGCGGTGCCTTCGTCCTGGTCTGCTGGCCGCGCGGCGCGAGCGTCCCGCCCGTCCAGCAGACCGTGGTCCGGGGCTGGCTGACCCTCACCGGCGCCACCCTCGTCATGCTGCTCCTGCGCAGCCCGTACACGGGCTCCGGCGAACTCTCCGACGCCTTCGACCTGGCCGGTCTGAAGGCCGTCCTGGAGACGAAGACCGGGGCCGCGCTCACCTCCCGGCTGCTGCTGCTCGGCGCGGCGGCGCTCTTCGTCGCCGTCCTCTTCGGGGCCTATGCCCGGCGCACCGACCCGAAGGAGAAGAAGGACCTCGCCTTCGGTCTCGGCCTCGGCGGCACTGTCGTCGCCGCGGGGATCGCCGGCACCTGGGCCCTGGCCGAGCACGCCTCGACCGGTATCCAGCCCGGCATCGCCATGCCGGTCGACATCCTGCACCTGCTGGCCGTCGCCGCCTGGCTCGGTGGGCTCACGGTGCTGCTCGTCGCCCTCTACCGGGCCCCGAGCGTCCCGCGCGGGGCGGTCGAACGCTTCTCCAGGGTGGCCTTCGGCTCCGTGGCCGTCCTCGCGGCCACCGGCATCTACCAGTCCTGGCGCCAGGTCGGTTCCTGGTCGGCGCTCACCGGGACCCGCTACGGGCAGCTGCTGCTCGTCAAGATCGGTCTGCTGGCCGTTCTGATCGGCATCGCCTGGATCTCCCGCCGCTGGACCCAGCGCCTGGCCGCCCCGGCAACGCCCGAGGAAGAGGCCCGGGAAGAGGACGCGGAGGAAGCCCAGGAGGAAGCCAAGGAGCAGGCCGAGGCCGCCGATCCCGAGCGGGCCGCGCAGCTCGCCCGGCAGCGGGCGGCCGTCGCCACCGCGCGGCGCAAGCGCGAGCGGGACGCCGACCCCGAGCGGGCCGGCCTGCGCCGCTCGGTGCTGACCGAGGCGGCCGTCGCCGTCGTCCTCCTCGCCGTGACCACCGTGCTCACCTCGACCGAGCCCGGCCGCACGGAGGAGGAGGCGGGCCGCGGCACCTCCGCCTCCGGTCCGGCCGCCGTGCCCGACCGGCCCGTCGACATCCGGCTGCCCTTCGACACCGGCGGCGTCGACGGCAAGGGCGTCGTCCGGCTCAGCCTCGACCCCGGCCGCACCGGCGCCAACGCGCTCCACCTCTTCGTCGAGCGCCCCAACGGCAAGCCGCTGGACGTCCCGGAGATCAAGGTCGCCCTCACCCTGGAGGCGAAGGACGTCGGCCCGCTGCCCATCGCCCCCGACCGGATCCAGACCGGACACTGGAGCGCGAGCGGCGTCCAGATCCCGATGCCCGGGGAGTGGCGGATCCAGGTGACCGTCCGTACCTCCGAGATCGACCAGACCACCATCGAGAAGAACGTGAAGATCGGCTGACCCGTGAGCGAGAACGACAACCTTGAGATCTCCCGGCGGCGCCTGCTCGGCAGCGTCGGCGCGGTGGGCGCGGCCGGGCTCGTCATCGGCGCGGCCGGTGGCGTCGGAGTCTCCGCCGCGGTGTCGGGCGACGACGACGCGTCCGGAACCGGCGCCGGCGGCGCCCCGGCGCTGGCCTCCGTCGGCTCCACCGAGGTGATGTTTCACGGGAAACATCAGGCCGGCATCACCACGCCCCTCCAGTCCCGCGGGCATCTGGTCGCCTTCGACCTCGCCCCGGGCGCCGGGCGCAAGGAGGCCGTCGCGCTGCTGCGCCGCTGGTCGGCGACGGCGAAGACGCTGATGTCGGGGAAGGCCCCGGCCGGGGACACGGGTGTCGCGCTCGACGCGGGCCCGTCCTCCCTCACGGTCACCTTCGGCTTCGGCCGTACCTTCTTCGACCGCACCGGGCTCATCACCCGCCGCCCCATGGCGCTCGACCCGCTGCCGGCCTTCTCCTCCGACGCGCTGGACGCCCGGCGCTCGGAGGGCGATCTGTGGGTGCAGATCGGTGCCGACGACGCACTGGTCGCCTTCCACGCGCTGCGCGCGATCCAGAAGGACGCGGGCGACGCGGCCCGGGTGCGCTGGCAGATGAACGGCTTCAACCGCTCGGCCGGTGCCACCGCGAAGCCGATGACCGCACGCAATCTGATGGGCCAGGTCGACGGCACGAGGAACCCGAAGCCCACCGAGCCCGACTTCGACCGGCGGATCTTCGTCCCGGCCGGGACGACCGGCGCGGCGGAGTGGATGGCCGGAGGTTCGTACGCGGTGGTGCGCCGGATCAGGATGCTGCTCGACGACTGGGAGCAGCTGCCGTCGGGCCAACAGGAGCAGGTCATCGGGCGCCGGAAGTCCGACGGGGCCCCGCTCACCGGCGGTACGGAGACCACCGCGCTCGACCTGAACAAGTTCGGGCCGGACGGGAAGCTGGTCATCCCGGACAACGCCCACGCCCGGATCTCCGCCCCCGAACAGAACGGCGGGGCGGCGATGCTGCGCAGGCCGTTCTCCTTCCACGACGGCATCGCTCCCGACGGGACGCCGGACGCCGGTCTCCTCTTCGTCTGCTGGCAGGCCGATCCGCTCAGGGGCTTCGTGCCGGTGCAGCGCAAGCTGGACCGGGGCGACGCGCTGTCCGCCTTCATCCGCCACGAGGCCAGCGGCCTCTTCGCGGTCCCGGGCGGCCCGGCCGAGGGCGAATACGTGGGCCAGCGCCTCCTGGAGTCCTGACCTCCGGCCCGGACGGCCCACCGGCACATGGCTCCCGCCGGACGGGCCGCCCGTGGCCCCCGGGCCCACTAGGGTGACGGTATGTCCGCCAACCGGTTCACGTATCTCGGCCCCGAGGGCACCTTCACCGAGGCCGCGCTGCGTACGCTGCCCGAGGCCGCGACGAGGGAACTCGTCCCCATGGTCTCGGTCCCGGCCGCGCTCGACGCCGTACGGAACGGGGACGCCGCCGCCGCGCTCGTGCCGATCGAGAACTCGGTCGAGGGCGGGGTGACGGCCACCCTCGACGAGCTGGCCTCCGGCAGGCCGCTGATGATCTACCGCGAGGTGCTGCTGCCGATCGCCTTCGCCCTGCTCGTCCGGCCCGGGACCAGGCTCTCGGAGATCAAGACGGTGACGGGTCACCCGGTGGCCCAGCCGCAGGTGCGGAACTGGCTGCGGGCGAATCTGCCCGAGGCCGTGTGGGAGTCGGCGGCCTCCAACGCTGACGGCGCCCGGCTCGTACAGGAGGGCCGCTTCGACGCCGCCTTCGCGGGGGAGTTCGCGGCGGCGACGTACGGTCTCGAAGCGCTGGTCACCGAGATCCACGACGCGGAGAACGCCGAGACGCGCTTCGTGCTGGTGGGCCGGCCGGCCCGGCCGGCGGCTCCGACGGGTGCGGACAAGACCTCGGTGGTGCTGTGGCTGGGTGACGATCATCCGGGTGCCCTCCTCGAACTGCTCCAGGAATTCGCGGTGCGCGGGGTGAACCTGATGCTGATCCAGTCCCGGCCCACGGGGGCGGGGATCGGGAACTACTGCTTCGCCGTGGACGCCGAGGGCCATATCTCGGACCGCCGGGTGGGCGAGGCGCTGATGGGGCTCAAGCGGATGTGCCCCCAGGTGCGCTTCCTCGGCTCGTACCCGAGGGCGGGCGTCGTGGTCGAGGACGTACGGGCGCTGCGGCGCGGTACTTCGGACAGTGAGTTCATGGCGGCCTCCGACTGGCTGGCGAGGGCCCAGGACGGTCGGGCCTGATCAGATGGTGACCGAACGCTCCCGAAGGCGGGAGCGTTCGTCCACAGGTACGACCCACTAGTCCTACCTGCATATTTTTCAGTTACCCACAGCAGTTATCCACAGGCTTCACACTCGACCTGGGGACAAGTCGACAGCTCGCCCCGACAAGGTCGACAAATCGCCCTAGTCACACCCCCGAGCACCCCACCTGTCCACAGCGCCGCCGCAACGCCCCCGTCAGCACTCCTCGTCAGACCCACTCGTTGGAGCAAGCGGAGCAAGCAATTCCCACCCAAATGAGTGTCTCAATGGCGTTTGATCACGGAATTCCCAGGCGGGCGGCGGGAAATCCCCGCGATCCTCTCCGTAATCCACAGATCTTCCGCACAGCCTGTGGATAACTGAATGCCCTGCACCGCTCCCGGCGTTTTCACGGGTATCAATTCGGGCGAAACGGCACGCGTGACAACACGCGTGCCGTTATCCGGTGGGGGCGGGCGAACACGCACCGGTAGCCTGGTGGGGTGATTGACCTTCGCCTGCTCCGTGAGGACCCCGACCGTGTTCGCGCCTCCCAGCGCGCCCGTGGAGAGGACGTCGCGCTCGTCGACGCCCTGCTCTCCGCCGATGAACGGCGCAGGTCGTCCGGCGTCCGCTTCGACGAGCTCCGATCCGAGCAGAAGGCGCTCGGCAAGCTGATCCCCAGGGCCACCCCCGAGGAGCGCGCCGAGCTCCTCCAGAAGGCCGAGCAGCTCAAGACCGACGTCAAGGCCGCCGAGGCCGAGCAGAACGAGGCCGACGAGACGGCCAAGCAGCTGCTCCTCCAGCTCGGGAACATCGTCCACACGGACGTGCCCGTGGGCGGCGAGGAGGACTTCGTCGTCCTGGAGACGCACGGCACCATCCGCGACTTCGCCGCCGAGGGCTTCGAGCCCAAGGACCACCTGGAGCTGGGCGAAGCGCTCGGCGCCATCGACGTGGAGCGGGGCGCCAAGGTCTCCGGCTCGCGCTTCTACTACCTGACCGGCGTGGGAGCCCTGCTGGAGCTCGCCCTGGTCAACGCCGCCATCGCGCAGGCCACCGAGGCCGGCTTCATCCCCATGCTGACCCCGGCGCTGGTCCGTCCGCGCGCCATGGAGGGCACCGGATTCCTCGGCCAGGCCGCGGAGAACGTGTACCACCTGGAGAAGGACGACTACTACCTCGTCGGCACGTCCGAGGTGCCCCTCGCGGCGTACCACATGGACGAGATCATCGACGCGGACAAGCTGCCGCTGCGGTACGCGGGCTTCTCGCCCTGCTTCCGCCGCGAGGCCGGCACGTACGGCAAGGACACCCGCGGCATCTTCCGCGTCCACCAGTTCGACAAGGTCGAGATGTTCTCGTACGTCGCGCCGGAGGACGCCGAGGCCGAGCACCAGCGCCTCCTGGAGTGGGAGAAGCAGTGGCTGACCGGTCTTGAGCTGCCCTTCCAGGTGATCGACGTCGCCACCGGCGACCTCGGCGCCTCCGCCTCCCGCAAGTTCGACTGCGAGGCGTGGATCCCGACCCAGGGCAAGTACCGCGAGCTGACCTCGGCCTCGAACTGCGACAGCTTCCAGGCCCGTCGCCTCTCCGTCCGCATGCGCGAGGAGCAGGGCGGCAAGAAGACCGTGCAGCCGCTGGCCACCCTGAACGGCACGCTGTGCGCCGTACCGCGCACGATCGTGGCGATCCTGGAGAACCACCAGCTGCCCGACGGTTCGGTGCGGGTGCCCGAGGTGCTGCGCCCCTACCTCGGCGGCCGTGAGGTCCTGGAGCCGATCGCCAAGTGAGTCCCTTCCCCTACCGCCTGGTCGCGACGGATCTCGACGGCACGCTGCTGCGCGCCGACGAGTCCGTCTCGGACCGTACGCGGGACGCGCTCGCCGCCGTCACGGCGGCGGGCGCCGCGCACATCGTCGTCACCGGCCGGGCGGTGCCCTGGACCCGGCACATCCTGGACGACCTCGGCTACGAGGGCATCGCGGTGTGCGGGCAGGGCGCGCAGGTCTACCACGCGGGCGAGCACCGGCTGCTCACCTCGCTGACCCTGGACCGGCAGCTGGCCGGGCTCGCCCTCTCCAAGATCGAGGCGGAGGTGGGCCCGCTGGCGCTGGCCGCGAGCCGTGACGGTCTGGAGGGCGAGGTCCTGATCGGGCCCGGCTACCGGGCCCAGGAAGGGCCGCTGCCGTACGTGCCGTACGAGGACCCGGCGGAGGTGTGGTCGGCGCCGCTGACCAAGCTCTACATCCAGCACCCGACGCTGACGGACGACGAGCTGACCCGGGCCGCCCGGGAGACCGTCGGCGGTCTCGTGGACATCGTCCTGGCCGGTCCCGGGATCGTGGAGATCCTTCCCCTCGGCCTGAGCAAGGCGACGGGTCTGTCGCTCGCGGCGCGCCGGCTGGGCGTGAAGGGCGCGGAGACGATCGCGTTCGGCGACATGCCGAACGACATCCCCATGTTCGGCTGGGCGGCCCACGGCGTGGCCATGGGCAACGCGCACGCCGAGCTGCGAGCGGTGTCGGACGAGGTGACCGCCTCGAACGAGGAGGACGGCATCGCCGTCGTCCTGGAGCGCCTGCTGTCGGTCTGACCCGTCTTCGGGAAAGAGAAGGGGCGGCCCGCGCGGACACCGTCCGCGCGCTCGAAGTGGCCGCCCCTCCTTCCGGGGGATCCCCCGTGCCCCCCGTACAACTAGTGTGCGGCGGGCCCCCGTTCGCGGTCGAACGGTTTTCCGCGGGTGAGCGGGTAGCAGGCCAGGCCGATCGCCAGCGAGATCAGGTGCCCGAGGTCGGTGTACGTGCGGTCGGCGGCGAACGGTACGAGGAAGAAGGCCAGTACCGCCGCGAGGTAGAGCCAGCGCCAGGGCCGGGCCAGCCGGTAGGTGAGGATGCCCGCCGAGGCGGCGAGCCCGTAACTGACCCCGATGTCGACGACGTGCGCCATGCTGCGCGGCACGTCGTGGAGGCGGATGGCCACCAGGACGACCTGCTGGCTGATGAGGGTCGCCGCGATGTGCGCCGTGGCGACGGTGAAGAGCCACTTCGCGGTGCCGAGCCAGCGCTCGACGGGGGCGTGGAGCACCTCGAAGAGCACCGCGTACAGCAGGAGGTCGGCCGGGTCCTCGATCCAGAACGCGCTGCCGAGCAGGGCCCGGAGCGGGTGGTGCGCGAGCTGGTGGAGGTTGCTGCTGTTGCGGTGGAGGAGATAGGTGTCCAGGCCCTCGGGGGACAGCGCGATGACGAGGCTGGTGATCGCGATGACCAGGAGCCAGAGATGCGTACCGGGTGACGAACGCACCCACGACCTGATCGGTCGGGACGGTTCGCCACCCGGGGAGGTTCCGCTGTTTCCGCTGGCTTCGGTCGGCACGGTTCAGTGCCTATCACCGAAGTCGTGAGAAACCTCAGAAATTGATCATGTGTCCGGCAAGGCCGTGGATCGCTTCCTTGACGGCCTCGCCCAGCGTCGGGTGCGCGTGGACGTTCCGCGCGACCTCGTGGACGGTGAGGTCCCACTGCTGGGCCAGGGTCAGCTCGGGCAGCAGCTCGGTGACGTCGGGGCCGATCAGGTGGGCGCCGATGATTTCGCCGTGGGTGCCGTCGGCGATGATCTTGACGAAGCCGGTGGCGTCGCCGAGACCGTGCGCCTTGCCGTTCGCGACGAAGGGGAACTTGGCGACCTTGACGTCGAAGCCCTTCTCGCGGGCCTGCGCCTCGGTCCAGCCGAAGCTGGCGATCTGCGGCTGGCAGTAGGTCGCGCGCGGGATCATCGGGTAGTCGAGTTCCATCGTCTCGGCGTCCCCGATGGTCTCGGCGGCGATGACGCCCATGGCCTCGGCGGTGTGCGCGAGCATCAGCTTCGCGGTGACGTCGCCGATGGCGTAGATGTGCGGCACGGAGGTGCGGCAGCGGCCGTCGACGTCGATCGCGCCGCGCTCGGTCAGGGCGACGCCGGTGGCCTCCAGACCGTAGCCGGTGACGTTCGGGGCGAAGCCGATGGCCTGCAGGACCTTGTCGGCCTCCAGGACCTTCTGCACGCCGTCCTTGCCGGTGACGGTGACGCGGACCTGCGGGCCGGACTCGTCGATGGCCTCGACGCGGGTCGAGGTGAGGACGTCGATGCCGAGCTTGCGGTACTGCTTCGCCAGCTCCTTGGAGACCTCTTCGTCCTCCAGCGGCGCGATCCGGTCGAGGAACTCGACGATCGTGACCTTGGTGCCGTAGTTGTTGAGGACGTACGCGAACTCGATGCCGATCGCGCCGGCGCCGGCGATGACGATCGACTGGGGGGCGTCCTCGGCGAGGATCTGCTCCTCGTACGACACGACGCGCTCGCTGCGGGCGGTGCCGGGGAGCAGTCGCGGGGTGGCGCCGGTCGCGATGACGCAGTTGTCGAAGGTGATCGTCTCCGAGGTGCCGTCGGACTTGGCGACCTGGAGGGTGTTCGCGTCGAGGAAGGTGCCCCGGCCGTCGAACTCCGTGATCCCGTTCTTCTTCATCAGGAAGTGGACGCCCTTGACGCGGCCGTCGGCGACCGAGCGGCTGCGGCGGAACGCCTCGCTGTAGTCGAAGGAGACCGTGCCGTCGACCTTGATGCCGAAGGTCTTCGCCTCGTGGTTGAAGATGTGGGCGAGTTCGGCGTTGCGCAGCAGTGCCTTGGTGGGGATGCAGCCGACGTTCAGGCAGACACCGCCCCAGTACTTCTCCTCGACGACCGCGACCCGCTTGCCCAGCTGGGCGGCGCGGATGGCGGCGACGTAGCCGCCGGGGCCAGCTCCGAGTACGACGACGTCGAAGCGGTCTGACATGACTGACTCCCGAGGGTGGTGAGGGTGTTCGGTCCGCGTACGGCCCCACAGTAGTCGGGAGTCCCTCGGCCGGTCAGTTGTAGGATGACTGGGCAACCGGGCAAATGGAGGGGTCGGAACGGCATGGCACTCAGAGCTGCGGGGCGTACCTCGCTGGTGGATTCCGTGGTGGAACAGCTGCGTACGCAGCTCGCGGACGGCGAGTGGGCGGTCGGCGACCGCATCCCGACCGAGCACGAGCTCGCCCAGCAGCTCGGCGTCGGCCGCAACACCGTCCGCGAGGCCGTCAGGGTCCTGGTCCACGCGGGCCTCCTGGAGTCCCGCCAGGGCAACGGCACCTTCGTCAGGTCGACCGCCGATCCGGCCGCCGTCCTGCGCGAGGTCCGGCACGCGGGCGCCGCCGACGTCCTCGAACTGCGGGTCGCCCTGGAGGCCGAAGCCGCCCGGCTCGCTGCGGCCCGGCGGGACACCCACGACCTGCTGCGGCTGCGGGCGGCCCTGACCGGGCTGCGCGAGGAGGGCGACCGGGACGCGGACGCGGACCTCGCCTTCCACCTCGCGGTCGTCGGCGCCACGCACAACGCGCCCTTCGTCGAG
This sequence comes from Streptomyces sp. P9-A4, assembly GCF_036634195.1. NCBI lineage: Bacteria > Bacillati > Actinomycetota > Actinomycetes > Kitasatosporales > Streptomycetaceae > Streptomyces > Streptomyces sp. P9-A4. The sequence goes on along the minus strand of NZ_JAZIFY010000001.1, from coordinate 3,830,128 downwards.
GTGTACCGCTTCTTCTCCGCGCAGGTCCACGACGTCCTGGTGAAGGCCCTCGGCGACCGGGAGATGCCCCCGGTCGACATAGACGCCCACGAGGCACTGGTCGCCGCGATCGAGTCGGGCGACCCCGAGGCGGCGGAGCGACAGGCCCGCGAACTGCTGCGGGCGCCCATGGAGACGATCGCGGCGCTGACGGAGGGCTCCCGGTGAGCGAGGGAACACGTACGACGGAGCCGGCGGGCGCCCCGGCACCCCTGCTCGTCGACGCCGAGGCCGGGGTCGAACAGACGGCGGCGGGGAAGGCGGCCCGGCGGGCGCTGCTCGCGCACCCGGCGCTGCTGCTCGTCGGGATCGTGCTGGCCTCCCTGAACATGCGGGCCGCGCTCGCGAGCGTGGCGCCCCTGGTCGGCGAGATATCCGCCGACTACGGGCTCTCCTCGACGGCGAGCTCCCTGGTGACCTCGGTACCGGTGCTCTTCCTCGGCCTGGGCGCCCTGGTGGCACCGTGGCTGGGCCGCCGCTTCGGCGCCGAACGCGTCCTCTTCGCGGCACTGCTGCTGCTCGCCGTCGGCATCCTCGCGCGCCTGCTGCCCTCCGCGTACGCGCTGTACGGCGGCGGCGTCCTCGTCGGCACCGCGATCGCCCTGCTCAATGTGCTCATGCCGGGCCTGATCAAGCGTGACTTCCCGGACCGGGCCGCGGCGATGACCTCGGTCTACACGGGCGCGATGGTCGCCGGGGCCACGATGGCGGCGGCGGGCGCGGTGCCACTGGAGAAGGCGCTCGGCGGCGGCTGGGAGGCCTCGCTCGGCGTCTGGTCGCTGCTCGCCGCGGTGGCCGCCGTCGCCTGGCTGCCGCAGGTGCTGATCGCCCGGGGCCGTACCGGCCATGAGGTACGGGCCGTCCCGGCCGTCGGCGCCGCCCGCCCGGTGAACCTCTGGCGCTCGGGGCTCGCCTGGCAGGTCACGCTGTTCATGGGCCTGCAGTCGCTCTGGTCGTACGTGCTGATCGCCTGGATGCCGACGATCCTCACGGACCACGGGATGAGCCGCTCCACGGCCGGTGTCGTCTTCGCCTTCAACAACCTGGTCCAGATCGCGGGCGCCTTCGTCGTGCCCGTGCTCGCCGGCCGGATGCGGAGCCAGCGTCCGCTGATCGTGCTGGTCACCACCCTGGTCGCGGCCGGATACGCCGGTCTGATGGTGGCGCCGACGGAAGGTGCCTGGCTGTGGTCGGGGCTCCTCGGCGTCGGCCAGGGCGGCGCGCTCGGCCTCGCCCTGACCCTGATCGTGCTGCGCTCCGGGGACGCGACGACCGCGGCCCGGCTCTCCGGGATGGCCCAGACGGTCGGCTATCTGATGGCCGCGGCGGGTCCGATCGCCGCCGGAGCCCTCCACCAGGCCACCGGCTCCTGGACCCTGCCGATCAGTCTGGTCCTCGTCGTCTGCGCGACCGCCGTCGGCGTGGGACTGCTCGCCGCGCGGAACCGGACGGTCTGAGCGGAAGGAGAGGGGGCGGGACCGCCCCCTCTCCTTCCCGCCCGCTACTCCTCGCCCGCCAGGGCCAGCTTGCTGAGCTTGTAGCCGGCGAACCAGGTCGCCACGACCGTGACCGCCACCAGGAGCACCACCGCCGTCGTGAGGCCGACCTCGGAGGTGACCAGGCCGTCGCCCGTGACCTTCTGCGCCAGGGCGAGCGCCCACTGCTGCACGCTCAGGGTCCTGGCGCCGTCGATCAGGGAGCCGAACAGGGCCTCCCACACCAGGGCGTAGACCAGGCCGATGACCACCGCGTGGCGGCTGATCGTGCCGAGCAGCAGGAACAGCGCGCTGTACGCGATGGAGGCCACCAGCGCCGCCACCGTGTAGGCCACGGCCACCTGCTGGCCGTTGCCGTTGAGGATGAACCCGGCGATGAACGTCGGGACCGCCGAGAAGACCATCGTGACCGCGATGGCCACGATCAGCTTGGTGAAGATGATCGTGTGCCTTTTCACCGGCTTCGACAGCAGATAGACGATCGAGCCGTCGTCGATCTCGGGCCCGATCGCGCCCGTACCGGCGATCACGCCGATCAGTGGCACCATCGTGGCCAGTGCGAAACCGCCGAGGACGTCGGCCGCGGCCTGGTCGTCGGCGCCGCTGAGGAGGCGGATCGCCGCCGAGATGAGCAGCAGCATGCCGGGCAGCAGGAAGAGGATCAGCGCCCTGCGGCGGCCGAGGAGGGCCCGGTAGGTGAGCCGGGCGACTGTGGGGTTGTACATCGGTCAGGCTCCTTTCAGGCCGCGACGAGGTATGAGAAGACCGATTCGAGGGACTCGTCCGAGGGCGAGACCGTCAGGAGACGGATCCCCCGCTCGCGCGCGACCTTCGGCAGCAGTTCCGTGAACCGCCCGAAGTCCACCGCCTGCACGCGCAGGCCGCCCTCCGCGTGGTCGACCTCGATGCCGGCCGTGGACGGGTCGGCGATCAGCGCGGCGGCGAGCGCCCGGTCGTCGCTGGAGCGGACCAGGTAGCGGTGCGGCCGGTCCGTCATCAGCCGGCGGATCTTGCGGAAGTCACCGGAGGCCGCGTGCCGTCCGGCCACGATCACCTCGATGTGGGAGGCCAGCTGCTCGACCTCCTCCAGGATGTGCGAGGAGAACAGGACCGTGCGGCCCTCCGCGCCCATCCGCCGCAGCAGCTCCATCAGCTGCATGCGCTGGCGCGGGTCCATGCCGTTGAACGGCTCGTCGAGCAGCAGCACCGACGGCTCGTGGACGAGGGCCGAGGCCATCTTCACGCGCTGCCGCATGCCCTTGCTGTACGTGGAGATCTTGCGGTCCTGGGCGTACTCCATCTCGACCGTGGCCAGGGCCTGCTGGGCCTCCTTGGCGCCGAGGCCCTGCAGCTCCGCGTTGGCCAGGACGAACTCGCGGCCGGTCAGGAAGTCGTACATCGCCTCCCGCTCGGGCACGACACCGATCTGGCGGTAGACCGACTCGTTCCCCCAGATCGTCTGACCGTCGAGGGTGACGGCGCCGGTGGAGGGGTCGAGGAAGCCGCCCATCATGTTGATGAGGGTCGACTTCCCGGCGCCGTTCGGGCCGAGGAGGCCGGTGACGCCCGGACCCACCGTCATCGTGATGTCGTTCACGGCCACGACGTTCCCGAACCAGCGGGAGACGTGGTCGATGTGGAGCGTTGTCACAGCCCGACCTTTCGGTAGCGGCGCATCAGGATGCCGTACGAGGCGGCGATGAGCGCGAGGACGACCAGCAGATAGACCATGCCGACACCGGCACCCGGTCCCCCGAGCTCGGGGAACATGGGCGGTGCGCCCAGGAAGGCGGTCTGCACGCCGTCGATGAGGCTGATCGGGGAGAACAGGCCGAGCCACTCGATGGCGCCCTTGTTCTCCGTGGTGTAGGCGATGCCCATGAGCGTCGAGACCGCACCGTACGAGATGGTCAGCACGCCGATCACGGCGGCGACGCCGAAGCCGCGGCGCGGGGTCAGCGCGGCCATGACCAGGCCGACGCCGGCGAAGAGCAGCGAGAGCAGGGCCACGGAGACGAGCCCCTGGCCGAACATCTTGGCCTGCTCGGCGAAGTCCATCTTGGCGAGCATCGAGCCGATCCACATGATCAGCAGCGGGACGGCCGTGAGGATGAACAGCGCCGACGCCATCGCGCCGTACTTGGCGAGGACGTAGTCCGCGCGCTCGATCGGGCGGGAGAAGTACAGCGGCACGGTTCTGAACCGGAGGTCGCGGGAGACCGACTGCGGGGCCTGCGAGGCCAGGTAGATGCCGATGACGACCTGGAGGAAGACCGCGTACTGCGTGTACTCGATCGACAGCTTGGACTGCTTGGTGAAGACCGCGATCGCGACGAAGATCAGCGCCGGGATGCACATCACGCCGAAGAGCAGCATCGGCAGCACCTTCGACTTGGCGCTGCGGCCCAGGCCGTACGCGCCGCGCAGGGACTGCGAGAACAGCGACCTGCGCGCGTACGACCGGCCCAGGCGCGGGCCGTCGTACGACCGGTAGCCGATGTTGTGGATCCGGGTCGTGTCGGGAGCGGCCTGGGAGGGCTGGGGGGTCTGTGTGCTCATCGGGCCGGCACCTCCTCGTGCTGCGGGGACGCCTCGGCGGCTTCCGGCTTGAAGACCTCGGCGATGTGGTGGCGGCGCTGCTCCATGCGGACGAGACCGAGACCGAGGTCCGAGACGGTGTCCCGCACCAGGTCGTACGTCTCCTCGCCGGGCGCATCCAGGAGCAGGATGTGACCGGCGCCGGGCAGACCGTCCTCCACGCCCGCGTGGAGGACGACACCCGCGGCGGAGAGGGCCGCGCGGAGCGCCGCCGTGCCGTCGGGGTGGGTGTCGGAATCGGTGACCTCGACCGCGAGCGTCGTGGTGCTGCGGGTGAACTCGCTGGTGGAGCTGGAGCGGAGGAGCCGTCCGCCGTCGATGACGACGACGTGGTCGCAGGTCCGCTCCAGCTCACCGAGGAGGTGGGAGGTGACGAGGACGGAGATGCCGAAGTCGGTCCAGACCCGGCGGATCAGTCCCAGCATCTCGTCGCGCCCGACCGGGTCCAGGCCGTTCGTCGGTTCGTCGAGGAGGACCAGCTTCGGGTCGTGGACCAGGGCCTGGGCGAGCTTCACCCGCTGCTTCATGCCCGTCGAGTAGCCGCCCATGGGGCGGTACCGCTCCTCGTACAGACCGACGTGGCGCAGGGTGTCGGCGGTCCGCTCGCGCGCGGCGGTCGCGGGCAGCCCGGACATCCGCGCCATGTGGACGACGAACTCGGTGGCCGAGACGTCCGGTGGGAGGCAGTCGTGCTCGGGCATGTATCCCACGCGCTCACGGATCTCGGCGCCGGACGTCCGCACGTCCAGGCCCAGGACCTCGGCGCGGCCCTCCGTGGCGGGGGAGAGTCCGAGCAGGATCTTGATCATGGTGGACTTGCCGGCTCCGTTGGCACCCACGAGTCCGGTCACACCGGGCCCGATGTCCAGGGAGAGCCGGTCAAGCGCGGTCACCCGGGGGAACCGCTTGCTGAGGCTTTCGGTCGCGATCACAGTCACGCTTCGAAGGTAGTGGCGTGCGCCACAGCGGTCGTCAGCCCAACGGCTCGATCCTTCTCCGACCAGAGGAGTACAAGCCAGTAGGGGAGGTCGCGACGAAAGTCTTTTTCCCGGGGTTTTCGGGACGGCGGGTTCCCCGGGCCTCCGGGACGGGGGCGGGCGGTTTTCCACAGGGCCCGGTCCGACCCCTTGACGCAGCCGCCGGGCATTGTCACATTCATCGGTGTCAAGTTACGGACGCGTAGCGCAATCGGGCGCTCACACGGGACGGCGGGTGGCATGGCCTCAGCAGTGACAGGGGAACTCTCCGCGGAGCTGCGGGGGTTCAGAGAGACGCAGCGCCTCGCCTACGAGTGCGCCGAGGCCGTCGCGGCACAGCTCAGGCCGGGGGTGACCGAGCGCGAGGCCGCCCGGATGCAGCGGGAGTGGCTGTACGAGCGAGGGGTGCGGGACTGGTTCCACCGGCCCTTCGCCTGGTTCGGCGACCGCACGGCCTTCGTCGACTTCAAGATCCCTCTGCAGTTCTTCCCGACCACCAAGCGCCTGGAAGCGGGGATGCCGTTCATCCTCGACATGGCCCCGGTCCACAAGGGGCACACGGCCGACATCGGCTACAGCGGCTGCCTGGGCCTCAACCCCCTGCACGACAAGCTGCTCGCCGACCTCCGGGACCACCGCGAACTGATCCTGCGCGAGGTGCGCGAGCGCCGTACGCTCCGCGAGATCTACCAGGACGTCGACCGGCTCATGGTCCGCCAGGGGTACGCGAACCGGCACCGGGCCTATCCCTTCGGGGTCATAGCCCACAAGATCGACCGGGTGAGGGAGCGCCGCTGGTCGCCGACGCTCTTCGGCTTCGGCACCCAGGCGCTCAAGGGCCTCGCGAGCGACGCCCTGCACGGGCACCGGGACGGCTGGTCGCCGCTCTGGTCGCCGTACACGTTCTCCGACCACGAGCCGCAGCCGGGCCTGTGGGCGGTCGAGCCGCACCTCGGATTCCGGGGTACGGGCGCGAAGTTCGAGGAGATCCTGGTCGTCACCGACTCCCGGGACCCCGAGCAGAGCGCGTTCTGGCTGGACGACGATCTGCCGCACGTGCGGCGCTGGAACGAGAGGGCGGTCTGATGGCGGGGCTCAACGGTCCGACGGCGGGGCTCAAGGGGGCGCGGGAGCGCTGGGTACGGACGGGCGGGATCGAGCTGTGCGTCGCCGAGCTCGGCGAGCCGGACCGGCCCACCGTCCTCCTCGTCCACGGCTACCCGGACTCCAAGGAGGTGTGGTCGGAGGTGGCGGGCCGCCTCGCCGAGGACTTCCACGTGGTGCTGTACGACGTCCGGGGCCACGGTCGGTCCACGGCGCCGGCCCCGCTGCGCGGCGGCTTCACCCTGGAGAAGCTGACGGACGACTTCCTGGCGGTCGCCGACGCCGTCAGCCCTGACCGGCCGGTCCACCTGGTCGGCCACGACTGGGGCTCCGTGCAGTCCTGGGAGTTCGTCACGGTCGCGCGCACCGAGGGCCGGATCGCGTCCTTCACCTCGATGTCCGGCCCCTCCCTCGACCACTTCGGGCACTGGATCAAGCGGCGGATGACCCGGCCCACTCCGCGCCGGGTCGGCCAGCTCCTGGGCCAGGGCGCCAAGTCCTGGTACGTGTACATGCTGCACACGCCCGTCCTGCCGGAGCTCGCCTGGCGCGGGCCGCTCGGGAAGCGCTGGCCGAAGATCCTGGAGCGCGTCGAGAAGGTCCCCGCCGGTGACTACCCGACGCCCTCGCTGCCGAGCGACGCGGCGAACGGCGCCTGGCTCTACCGGGACAACGTCCGCGCGCGTCTCGGCAGACCGCGCGCCGACGCGTACGCGCACGCGCCCGTGCAGCTGATCACCCCGACCGGGGACGCGTTCCTCTCCGAGCGGCTCTACGACGACCTGGGCAGCTGGGTGCCGGACCTGACCCGGCGCACGATCCCCGCCAAGCACTGGGTGCCCCGCACCCGTCCCGACCAGCTCTCCGCCTGGATCGGCGACTTCGTCCGGGCCAACGAGGAACCGTCGACGAGGGCGCCGAAGCCGGTCGCGGAGACGGTGGCGAAGAGCGGGGTGAAGCCGGAGTACGCGGAGCGGTTCGGCGGCCGGCTGGTGCTGGTGACCGGGGCGGCCAGCGGCATCGGGCGGGCCACGGCCTTCGCCTTCGCGGAGGCCGGCGCCCGGGTGGTGGCCGTCGACCGGGACGCCGAGGGCGCGGTCCGCACGGCCGAGATGGCGCGGCTGATCGGTGCGCCCGAGGCCTGGGGCGAGACCGTCGACGTCGCCGACGAGCAGGCGATGGAGAAGTTGGCCGCCAAGGTGGCGAGCGAGTACGGGATCGTCGATGTCCTCGTCAACAACGCGGGCATCGGGCTCACCGGTTCCTTCTTCGACACGACGAGCGAGGAGTGGAAGCGGGTCCTCGACGTCAACCTGTGGGGTGTGATCCACGGGTGCCGGGTCTTCGGCGCCCAGATGACCGCGCGCGGCCAGGGCGGTCACATCGTGAACACCGCGTCCGCCGCCGCGTTCCAGCCGTCCCGCGCGCTGCCCGCGTACAGCACGTCGAAGGCGGCGGTGCTGATGCTCAGCGAGTGCCTGCGCGCGGAACTGGCCGGCCAGGGCATCGGGGTGTCCGCGATCTGCCCCGGCATCGTCAACACCAACATCACGTCGACCGCGCGGTTCGCGGGAGTCACGGACGAGGCGGAGGAGAAGCGGCGCCAGCGGAAGGCGTCCCGGCTGTACGGCCTGCGGAACTATCCGCCGGAGAAGGTCGCGGACGCGATCCTGGGTGCGGTTCTGCACGACCGCGCGGTGGTCCCGGTGACCCCCGAGGCCCGGAGCGCGCACTTCATCTCCCGGCTGAGCCCGGGAGTACTGCGGGCGTTCGCACGGTGGCAGCCGCCGGCGTAGCGAGGGGGACCGGCGCGGGCCGTCCGACCCGCGCGGGGCCGGGTCGGGGGCGGCGGTCGTACGATCCCTTGCAGGAGGGGCCTCGCGGCGGCGGGGTGGAGCGAGCGGTCGGTGGGAGCGGTTTTGTCCGAGCAGTCAGCACAGCCGGAGTACCGGATCGAGGATCTCGCCCATCACAGCGGGGCCACGGTCCGGACGATCCGCGCCTACCAGGACCGCGGGCTGCTGCCCCGCCCGGAGCGGCGGGGCAGGTCGAACGTGTACGGGGACGCGCACCTGGCGCGGCTCCGGCAGATCGCCGACCTCCTCGACCGGGGCTACACCCTGGCCTCGATCAAGGAACTCCTGGAGGCCTGGGACACCGGCCGGGGCCTCGGCGGGGTGCTGGGCCTCGTCGCGGAGGTGCACGGGCCGTGGACGGACGAGGAGGCGGACCGGATCTCCCGCGAGGAGCTGGACGCCCGCTTCGGCGGCACACCGGACGAGGCGGCCATCCTGGAGGCCGTCGAGCTCGGCGTACTGGAGCGGCTCCCGGGCCGGGAGGGCGAGGAGTACCTCGTACCGAGTCCCCAGGAACTCGCGGTGGCGGCCGAGTTGTACGCGGCCGGGGTGCCGCTCGCGGCAATCACCGGGCATCTGAGGGAACTTCGGGACCAGGTGGAGCACATAGCGTCCCGTTTCCTGGAGTTCACCACCGAGTACGTCTTCGCGCGCTATCTGGAGCACCGCCCCCCGACGGACACGGACGCGGCCGAGGCGGCGACGATGGTGCGGCGGCTCCGGCCGCTCGCCCAGCAGACGGTGGACGCCGAACTGGCTCGGGCCATGCGCCTGTTGGCGACCCGGCATCTCCAGCTGCATCTGGCGCCGCCCGAGGCACCGGCCGTGAAGGACGACGAGCCGCGCCCGGTGACCCTTCCGGCCGGAACGATAAGGGCGGTTCAGGGTCTGGTGGGTCCGGAGGGCGTCGCGGCCTTCGTCGCCGCCGCCACGGAACGAGAGGTCCACAAAAGAACATTGGACGCGCTTTCCGCAAATCGCTCAATCGGTGGCGAAGTTACTCAATCCACCTGAAAACACTGCCCTGTTGTCCACAGAATCGTCAACTCGCCTGTGGATAAGTCGCTTTGGCTGTGGATCAAACATCCCAGCGGAAATCGATGGCCCCGGAAAACCGCGCTCCGGCATCCTGACGCAATGAATGGAACCGCACGACGACAACCGCCGGACGAGCGCCGCACGGTGAAGGTCTCGAAGTACCTCTCCAAGCACCTGCGCCACCAGCCGGAGCGCATCGGCCTCGTCCTCGACGCCCACGGCTGGACCGAGATCGAGGCGCTGCTCCAGGCCACCGCACGCAACGGCTTCGTGATCACCCGCGAGGAACTCGACCACGTCGTCGCGACCAACGACAAGAAGCGCTTCGCGATCGAGGGCACCCGCATCCGGGCCAGCCAGGGCCACACCATCGCGGTGGACCTGGACCTGCCGGCCGCGGAACCGCCCGCGTACCTCTACCACGGTACGGTCGCCGCCCTGCTCCCCGCGATCCGGGCGGAGGGGTTGCGCCCCATGGCCCGCCACCACGTGCACCTCTCCCCCGACCGGGAGACCGCGACCCGGGTCGGTGCGCGCCGGGGCCGGCCGGTGGTGCTCAGCGTCGACGCCGGAGCCATGCACCGGGCCGGACACGTGTTCCGCGTCAGCGCCAACGGCGTCTGGCTGGCCGATGCCGTACCGCCGGAGTACCTGCGCTTTCCCGGCTGAGGCATGATCGCCCCCATGGCACACCCGCACCTGCCCAGCACCGAAGCCGCCGTCGTCGCGATCCGTGAGATCGCCCAGGAGTTCGAGCTGGAGATGACGGTGACCGACGACATCGGCGCGGACCAGACGTCCCGGCGCACCTCGTCCGGCGCGTTCGCCGTCCTCGACGCGGACGGTTCGCTGCCGCACGAGGCGTACGTGGAGCTGGGCGGCTCCCCCTCGGTCACGGTTCAGATCTTCCCGGAGGACGACGCCAGGATCGTCGTGGAAGGCATCGCGTTCGAGGACGTGCCCCGCGACGCGGTCCCCGCGTTCGTCCGTTCCCTCCACAGCGGCCTGGCCCATGTGAAGGGCCGTTTCTTCCCGCCCGGCTGGTGGCTGATCGTCCCGCTGCCCGGCGACGAGACCTACAAGGAACTCGTCCCCGGCGTCTCGCTCACCCCGTGGATGAGCCGCCTGACCCGCTGACCGCGGCGGTGCGGCGGGTCAGGCCAGCCAGTCGCCGTCCCGCATCAGTTCACGGCCGCGCAGTTCGTCCGCCTCGCGCCAGGCCTGGACGCGGCGCGGGGTGATGCGGAACCAGCGGTACGCCGTGGTCAGCGCAAACGGGTCGAAGCCGGTGCGCGCGGCGAAGCGGTCCCTCCGCTCCTCCGGCAGCGCGTCCATCTCCAGCACCTCGACATCGCCCTCGATCATGGTCACATCACGGGTGGCTCCGAGCCCGAGCCGAGCGGTCCCGGTGGCCGCCAGGTTCCGGCCGGTCGGGCTGTCCGCCGGGGTGGCCACCAGAAGAGCGGCCCCGTCCCAGTCGAAGGACAGCGGCACCAGGTATGGCACGCCGTCCGCCGATGCGGTGGCGACCCAGACGTCGACATCGTGGTCCAGCCGGTGCGCGGTGTCGCGCCGGCGCGCGGCAAGGGAACGGGGGCCGGGGGCTGCGGGGGCGTCGCCCGTAGCGCCGGTCCCGCCCGTACCGCCCGTACCGCCCGTACCGTCGGCCTCGCCCGTACCGTCGGTCTCGTTCATCGATCCCGCTCCCCTCAGTCCCGTGCAGTGAGCACAGTTTCCCCCCACGGGGTGTGCCCCGCCTCGGTATTCGAAGGTCCGGATCCCGTTCCACGCGCGCGCGTAGGGTGGCGTCATGCGCTTGAGTACGGTGAGCCTCCCCATCCACCGATGGAGCGAGGGAAAACGTACGTCAGGGGCGCCTTGGTCCCGCCCGAAGCGGATCAGATCGCGATGAGTCGGACTCGGTTCCCGCACAGCTTGGCCATGTCGTCGACGTCGGACGTGAGCATGGCCACCGGGCCCGGCTGGCGGAGCGCCAGCTCGGCGACGGTGGCATCGATCGCGTACTTGTGGCCGTGCAGGGCGGCTTCTCTCAGCAGCCCGGCGGCGGCTCTGGCCGTCTGCTCGGTCACCGCTTCCACCTTGACCTGGGAGAGGACCCAGTTCAGTCGAGGTGTGTTCACCCGGGCGTGCATGACCTCCACGATGGTGTTGGCGCAGACCACGAGATCGGCCGCCATCGAATGGAAGGATCTGATCATCGCGAGCACGGCCCGGTCCTGCGAGATCCAGGCGGACAGCCCTTGGGAGTCCAGTACGACGGCCTCAAGGCGATTGTTCACGCGGCGCTCGCCGACTCCTCGTGCTCGGCCGTGCCGAAGATTCTGGCCTGGGCCGCGGCCAACTCCTTGTCGGTGAACGCGCCGTGTTCCTCCTCGTAGCGGCGCAGCTCCTCACCGAGCAGGTGGTGCCTGATCTGGCGGGCAACGGCCTCCGCGACGTAGCCGGAGACGTTGTCCGTGAGCCTCTTCAGCTCCGCCACCTGCTCGGTGGGCAGAGTGACCGTGATGCGGGTCGTATCAGCCATGGATCCAGCATACTGCGGTATGCGCGCCATCGGTCGAGCTTCTCCACGTACGAGCTCAGCGCCGCCCCGCACCGAGCAGCTCGCTCAGACGGTCGCCGATCACGGACACCCCGGGGCGCGGGTCGCTCTCGTAATACCAGGGCTTGCGCCGGCGCAGCAGCGCATCGCCGTGCTCGCTCCAGGTGAATCCAGGCTTCCTCAGCAGCTTCCGGAACACGTCGTCCGCTGTCTCCGGATGAGCGGCGGCCAGTCGGCGGATCGGCAGTGGCGTGATCGACTCCTCGCGCAGGTACGTGCGCAGCAGGTCCTGGTGCTGTCTGCGCCCCGTGAGGGCGGGGTCCGCGAAGAGGTCCCGCAGCATCCCGTAGTCGGCGTAGAAGTTGAGCCCGTCGACCTGGTCGTAGATGACACCGACCGTGTCGGAGTCCGCGAGCTCTCGCGGAAGCTCGAAGAACGGCAGGTCCAGGCCGGGAGGACGTCTGCCCCGGGCGTGGCCCGGCCGTCCGGCGACGGCGCCCTCATGGCGGTGGCGGTAGTACCCGTCAAGGAGTTCCTCGGCTTCGGCAGGCGGAAGGACCAGTTCGTCGCCGCCGCAGAAGTCCATGAAAGCGGTCCGGTCCTCCCGCATCCACTGCCACCCCTGCTCGCTCTTCTCGGCGTTGCGGAAGACCAGTTCGGGGTGGTGCGTGGCCAGTCGCAGAGCGGCTTGGGCGATCTCGGTGGCGCTTGACCTGGGGTAGCTCTCCATAGCCCCGGACACCAGCCACGCCACGCCGGCCGATTGAACGGGCACCAGGCAGGTGTGGAGGAATCCACCCTCGGACACTCTGCGGAACGCCGCCCGCCCGACGTTCGAGTACGTGCGGTACTCCAGGTCGTCGACAAGGTTGAGCAGGATGACCGCATCCCCGTCCTTACGCTGGATCTCGAAGACGCCCTCGACCGGGTCACGCCAGCCGAGCAGCATCTCCCGTTCGGCGGCGGTCAAGTCCTTCCGGCCGGCGACGAAGCGGTCCACCACGGTCGAACCGTCCGGCAGGCGGTACCGCAGGATGAAGTGGTCGGTGATCCGGATCGCCTCGCCCTCGTCCAGCTGCCGTGCGGGCCCAGCGGCCTCCAGCAGAAGGGGCGTCAACCACCGGTCGAAGCGGGCGCTCTGAGCGAAGGCGACCAGTTTCTTCTTCAACTCGGCGCTGCGAGCGATGAGATCGTTCAGCGGCGGTTCGCCGGCGCCCTGATGCGCGCCCCGCACGGCCTCAGCCACGTTCAGTCCTTTCCTGCGAGCCACCTCCGCGTGAGGGGCGAGGCGTCCGGCCTCGACCTGCCCAGTGGCGGTACGCCTCGATCCGCTCCGCCCCCTCGGGAGCCGGGCTGGGCAACGGCAGCTCCAGGATGCCGACCGCCTGTCGGACGCGCCCGTGAGAGCACAACGCGCCGATCCTGCCGTCCGGCGTGAGGTCGATGCTCCGCATCCTTGCCTCGGCGCCGGGAACCATGGTCGTGAAAGGCACATCGAGGTGCTCCTCAAGCATGGTGAACAGGCCGGTCAGCTGCTCTTCCTCGCCGTACGCGTCGACCGTCGCCTCATCGACCAGGGCCGCGAGTTCAGCCTCACTCCACGTGCTCATGAGGGCACCGTAGCGACCGTCAGAGCGGCGCCGGTGCGGTTTCCTTCATCCGCTCCGCCGGCACAGCCATCGGAGCAGAACCCGGCGTATGGTCTGCATCATGCGTCTGAGTACGGTGATCCTCCCCATCCACCGATGGAGCGAGGGGCAGAAGACCTGGCGGCGGGCCGAGGACCTCGGGTTCCATGCCGCGTACACCTATGACCACCTGTCCTGGCGGACCTTCCGGGACGGCCCGTGGTTCGGCGCGCTGCCCACGCTCACCGCGGCGGCTACGGCCACCGAGCGGATGCGGCTCGGCACGCTCGTGACCTCGCCGAACTTCCGGCATCCGGTGACGCTCGCCAAAGAACTGATGACGCTCGACGACATCTCCGACGGGCGGATCACGCTCGGCATCGGCGCGGGCGGCAATGGCTTCGACGCGACCGCGCTGGGCCAGGAGCCGTGGACGCCGAAGGAGCGGGCGGACCGTTTCGGCGAGTTCGTGGCGCTGCTCGACCAGCTGCTCACCGAGGACGCGGTGACGGAGACCGGCACGTTCTACTCGGCCGACGAGGCGCGGAACATCCCCGGCTGCGTCCAGCGCCCGCGGCTGCCGTTCGCGGTGGCGGCGACGGGGCCGCGCGGTCTGAAGCTGGCCGCGCGGTACGGGCAGGCGTGGGTGACGACCGGTGACCCGAAGATCTTCGAGGAGGGCACTCCGGAGCAGTCGGTGGCGGCGCTGCGCGGCCAGGTCGAGAAGCTCGGCAAGGCCTGCGCCGAGACCGGCCGAGAGGTCGCCGAGCTGGACAAGGTGCTGCTGACCGGCTTCACGCCGGACCGGAGCCGGCCGCTGGAGTCCGTGGACGCGTTCGTGGACTTCGCCGGGCGCCACCGCGAGATCGGCTTCACCGAGATCGTGATCCACTGGCCGATCCCCGACTCCGACTTCGCCGCCGACCAGGCCGTCTTCGAGCGGATCGCCACCGAGGCGCTCACCCAGCTGGGCTGACGACGGAGCGAGGCCGGGCACGGCCGGGAGAGGCCGGGCACGGCTGGGCACGGCTGGGGCCACGGCCCCGGTCAGACGGGGGACCACCGCCGGTCAGGCGGTCCGTCGGGCGTGGCCTCGCCACAGCGCCTGCATGACGGGGGAGCCGGCCGGCTCGGGGCCGGCCGGGCAGACGTCGAAGTGGCTCACCCGGCAGGTGTCGGAGGGCACGGCGGAGCCGAGGTTCACGGCGGTTCCGTCACCCGCGACGCGCCAGCGGCTGCCCGCCGGGACGACACCGGCCGCCAGCTCCCCCGGCTCGATCATGATCCAGCGCCCGCGCACCGTGCGGTGCCACGCGGCGGACGCCCCGCACCGACGGCAGTTCGCGACGGACGGCTGAGGCTGTCGCCCGTGCGCCACGGCGTCGACCAGGCCCGCCAGCACGTCGCCCACCAGCACCGGGTCCCGCGCGGGCGGGCTCGCGCCCGTCCCCTCGCACTCCGGGCACAGCGCCATTCCGAGACTCGCGACCCAGGTCCCGTACGGCACCCCGCAGGAGTCGCACCCGTCCCTTCTCCGGCCCGAGCCCATGCCCCCGCCCCCCTGAGACGCCTTCCGCTCCCAGGGATCTTCCCCGTCGAACGAAAAACGAACGGACGTTTACGGCCACGTCGGGACGGGCCGCCCCTCCCGCTCAGTTCGGCCGGCCACCCGCGCGCTTCGGCAGGTTCCGGTAGCCGGGGTGGACTCCCGGCGTGAGGCCCTGCTGCTCGGCTATCCGCCCGAGCAGCGCCGTCAGCCGTACCCGGTCCTCCTCGTCCAGCGCAGCGAACAGCTCGTCCTCGTGCGCGGCGGCCACCTCCCGTACCCCTTCGAGGGCCCGGCGGCCCCCCTCGGACACGTACAGCTCGTGGTGACGACGGTCCTCGACGCTGCGCCGCCGTTCGACGAAACCCTTCTGCTCCAGGTTGTCGATCAGCGCGACGACACGGCTCGGCACGACGCCGAGGTCGGCGGCGAGGGAGCGCTGACTCCGGCCGGGCTGCATGGCGATCATCCGCAGCAGACCGACGTCCGGCGGTGCGAGGCCGAGGGCGCCGACGCGTTCGCCGAAGCGGCCGGCCGCGTGCGCCCCGAGCTGGGCGAGCAGAAACGCGCCACCGCGCGAAGGCGCGGGCGGGGGCGCCGCCGCGTCGTCCGGGTCTTCCACTGGTTGCCGGTCACTGCTCACGGAGTTAGGGTACGCGAAAAGAATGATTCTTCACTGTGAACTATTCTTCTCAGAGAACGGACCGTACCCGTGTCTGCAGAGAGCTGGACCGACCCCCGGCCGACCGAGGCCCCCTTGGAGCGAGAGCGCAGGGAAGCGCAGGGAGGGCCGCCGCCGGGTGTGCTCGCCGTGGTGTTCACCGCGCTGTTCCTCGCCGGGCTCGTCCTCAGCACCGTGCTCGCCGGAGGCGACCCGTTCCCCTCCCCCTTCGGGGAGACCGGCGAGATCGTGGCCTACTTCCGCGCCCACTCCGACGCCGTCCAGATCTCCGGCGCCCTCCAGTTCGCCGCTTCGATCCCGCTGGCCGTGTACGCCGCCACCGTCTCGGCCCGGCTGCACCGGCTCGGCGTCCGCGCCCCCGGCGCCACGATCGCCCTGGCCGGCGGCCTCCTCGCCGCCGGATTCCTGGCCTGCTGCGGGCTGGTGAGCTGGACCCTGTCCCGTACGGAGGTCCTCGAACTCCCGCCGCTCGTACGGGCCCTCCAGTACCTGGCCTTCGCCACCGGCGGCCCCGGGCACGTGGTGACGCTCGGCCTGCTCGTGGCCGGAATCGCCGTTCCCGGGCTCCTCGCCGGACTGCTGCCCCGCGCCCTGGCGGTGACCGGTCTGGTGCTGGCGACCGTCGCGGAACTGGCCACCCTCACCCTGCTCTTCGACGGCGCCGCCCTGCTGCTGCCGCTGGCCCGCTTCACCTGCCTCGGCTGGCTGATCGCCGCCGGTTTCCTGCTGCCCCGGCACCGCGCCCGGACCACCGCCGGCGCCCGTACCCGTACGCGCACCAGTACCGGCACCCCCACCAGCACCAGCACCCGTGAGGAGTCCTGACATGACCGAGAGCCGCACCCACGACGAGACCCGCAACAGCGCGAAGCCCAGCGGCGCCCCCGACCCCGCCCTGATCGCCAAACTCCTCCGCTTCCAGCAGCCCGAGAAGTCCCTGCGCTACCTGGGCGAACTCTCCGACGCCCGCCTCGCCGACCTCTTCGGCCTCGACCCCGACACATACCGCGCCCTGCTGCGGGACCTCGACGAGCAGGCCCGGAACACCGCCGCCGAACTCCTCAAGGACCCCGCCTTCGCCGACCGGGTCGGCGCACTGCCCTTCCGGCCCGGCCAGCGGATCGTGGCGCTCGGCGAGAGCACCACCGCCGACCGGCTCTCCTGGTTCGCGATCCTGCGCCACCTCCTCCCGGACAGCGTCGTACTCGTCGACCTCGCGGTCTCCGGGCTCACCACCACCCAGGCCCTCGCCCAACTCCCCCCGCTGCCCCACCTGCGCCCCGACTGGGTCCTCTGCATGCTCGGCGCGAACGACACCCAGCGGATCGGCCGTGGCACCGACGGGCCCGGCACCCGGCTGGTCAGCGGTCCCGAGACCGAGCGCAACCTCCTGGCCCTCCGCGAACTCGCCGCTCCCCCGGTGGCGGACCGCTGGATCTGGCTCACCCCCGGCTCCGTCGACCAGGAACGGGCCGACGCCTACCCCCACTTCCGCCGCGCCGGGATCGGCTGGAGCGCCGAGGACGTCGACGGCGTCGCCGACTTCCTCCTCGGCCGTCCCGAACTCACCGTCGACACCCGGGCGGCCGCCGCGGGACTGCACCTCGACGACGGGATCCACCTCACCCCCGAAGGCCAGCGGGCCATCGCCGTCGCGCTCGTCGAGGCCCTGGCGAAGGCGGCGGCGAAGGCAGCCGAGGCGACGGAGGTGGCGGCGTCATGAGGCTCCTGCTCTTCGGCGTCACCGGCGGCACCGGCGCTCAGCTCCTCGCGCAGGCCCTCGCCGCGGGCCACCAGGTCACCGCCGTGGCCCGCGACCCCGCCCGGGTGCCGGTGCCCGTACCAGCGCCGATGACGGACCCGGCCCCGGACCCGGCGTCCCGGCTGACGGTCCTGCGCGGGGACGCGCTCGCACCGGAGACCTGGCGGCAGGCCGTCGCCGGGCACGACGCCGTCCTCTCCTGCCTCGGCAGCACCGACCGCAAGCACCCGACGACCGTCTACTCGCGGGGCACCCGGAACATCGTCGAAGCCATGCGCGCGTCCGGCGTGGACCGGCTGCTCTGCCTCTCCTCCGCCGGCCTGGAGATCACCCCCGACGTGCCGCTGCCGCAACGGCTGGTCACCCGGTACGTGATCCAGCGCCTCTACCGGCACGGCTACGCCGACATGGCCCGGATGGAGACCTTCATGACCTCGGCGGCGACAGGGGACACGGCCTGGACGGTGGTACGGCCGCCGATGCTCACCGACGGCCCGCTGACCGGCCGCTACCGGACCGCCGAGAACGGCCACCTGGACCGCCCGAAGTCCCTCTCCCGCGCCGATCTCGCGCACTGCCTCCTGACCCGGGTCGACGACCCCCGCACCCATCGGGCCGTCATGGAGGTCGCGTACTGAGAGCCCGCCGGCCTCTTCCGCACCTCGAAGTACGCCCGGAGGAACGGAAGGCCGGAATCCAGTCACTCATATGTGCGGCTCCCCGCACGCCCGTGCGTCCGGTGCGGAAGAATGGGGCGGTGACCTCTCCCCGTTCCCCGCACCCGTCCGCCCCGGCTCCCCGGCTGATCGCCACCGACCTCGACGGCACGCTGCTGCGCGACGACAAGTCCGTCTCCGCGCGCACGGTCGCCGCACTCGCCGCGGCCGAGCAGGCCGGCATCGAGGTCTTCTTCGTCACCGGCCGCCCGGCCCGCTGGATGGACGTCGTCAGCGACCACGTCCACGGGCACGGTCTGGCGATCTGCGCCAACGGCGCCGCCCTCGTCGACCTCCACACGGGCGGCACCTTCCTGGAGGTGCGTCCGCTGGAGCGGCCCGTCGCCCTCGATGTCGTACGGGCCCTGCGTGCCGCCGCGCCCGGCACCTCCTTCGCGGTCGAGCTGACCACCGGCATCCACTACGAGCCGCAGTACCCGCCGTTCTTCCTCGACCCCGGCGCGACCGTCGCCACCGCCGAGAAGCTCCTCTTCGAAGAGGAGCCGGGAGCCGCCGCCCCCGTGCTCAAGCTGCTCGCCCAGCACCCGGAGCTCGACCCCGACGCGTTCCTCGCGGTGGCGAGGGAGACGGCCGGGGACCGCGCCGCCTTCACCCGGTCGAGCCCCACCGCCCTCATCGAGATCAGCGCCCATGGCGTCTCCAAGGCCTCCACCCTGGCCCTCTGCTGCGCCGAGCGCGGCATCACGGCCGAGGAGGTCGTCGCCTTCGGCGACATGCCCAACGACATCGAGATGCTGAGCTGGGCGGGCCGCTCGTACGCGATGGGCAACGCCCACCCCGACGTGATCGCCGCCGCCTCCGGCCGTACGGTCGGCAACAACGAGGACGGCGTGGCCGTCGTCATCGAGCAGCTGGTGGCAGAAGCGACGGCAGCCGCGCACGGCGACCAGCTCCGCCGACCGCACGGCGACTAGCTCCCGCCCCGCCGGGCACTGCCTTCCCGGCGCTACAGCGGCGCCTCCCACACCACCGTCGTGCCGCCGCCGTCCTCCCCGATGCCTGGTCCGCACCAGCTCGCGCCGCCCAGCGACTCGGCCCGCCGCGCCAGGTTGCGCAGACCGCTGCGCCGCCCGCCCGCCGGAATGCCGATGCCGTCGTCGGCGACTTCGAGCCGTACCCCGGCGGAGCCGTCCGGCAGGGTGACGCCCGCGTCGACGACCACCTCGATACGGCTCGCCTCCGCGTGCCGGAAGGCGTTGGAGAGCGCCTCCCGCAGCGCGGCGATGAGGTTCTTGCCGGTGAGTTCGCCGACCATGGTGTCGATCGCGCCGAGGAAGCGGTGCGCGGGCTTGAAGCCGAGCGGCACCGCCGCCATGTTGATCTCCCGCAGCACGCGGGTGCGCAGCCCCGAGGGGGCCTCGGCGGGGCCCTGCTGGAGCGCGAAGATCGCCGTACGGATCTCCTGGATGGTCACGTCCAGTTCGTCCACGGCCTTGCCGACGCCCTCGCGCACGGCCGGCACGATCGACCTGCGCTGGGCACCCTCCAGCATCATGCCGGTGGCGAAGAGCCGCTGGATCACGAGATCGTGCAGGTCACGGGCGATCCGGTCGCGGTCCTCGTAGACGGCGAGGCGCTCCCGGTCCCGCTGCGCGTCGGCCATCATCAGGGCGAGCGCCGCCTGCGAGGCGAACTGGGTCGCGAGCGTCCGCTCCGCCTCGGTGAACTGGCGCGCGCCCCGCACCCGGGGGGTGGCGAGCGCGCCGAGCACCCGCCCGCCGCTCTGCAGCGGCAGCATCATGCTGGGGCCGTACGGGGAGGTCAGCCGGCTGATCATGCGCGGGTCCTTCGACGCGTCCGCGATGAAGACCGCCTCGCCGGCCAGAAGCTGTTCCACCACGGCGCTCTCGGGCGGGATCACCACGCCCAGCGACTTCGTGGGCCGGGGCGAGGAGACGGCGACGATCTCCAGGCCGCCGTCCTCGGCGGGCAGCAGCACGATGCCGGCGTCGGCGTCGGCGAGCCGCCGGGCCTGTTCGGCGACGACGGCGAGGGCGTCGTCGGCGTCGCCGCCGGAGAGCAGCGCGGTGGTGACGGCGACCGAGCCGTCGATCCACCGCTCGCGCTGCCGGGCGGCCTCGTACAGACGGGCGTTGCCGATGGCGATGCCCGCCTCGGTGGCCAGCACCCGGACCATGTGCACGTCGTAGTCGTTGAACTCGCCGCCGCCGTGCTTCTCCGCGAGGTACAGATTGCCGAAGATCTCGCCCTGGACGCGGATGGGAACGCCGAGGAAGGTCCGCATCGGGGGGTGTCCCGGCGGGAAGCCGGCCGAGCGCGGGTCGGCGGAGAGGTCGGCGAGGCGGATCGTCTGGGGGGCCTGGATCAGCGCGCCGAGCAGCCCGGCGTGGCCGTCGGGCCGGTGTCCGATGCGGCGGGCCACCTCCTCGTCGACACCGAAGGTGACGAAGTCGGACAGGCCCTTGCCCTCGTCGTCGACGACGCCGATCGCGGCGTAGCGGGCGTCGGCGAGTTCGGCGGCGGTCTCGCAGATGCGGTCGAGGGTGGAGTGGAGTTCGAGCCCGGTGCCGACCGAACGCATGGCCTCCAGGAGCTGCGGTACGCGGGCGGTGAGTTCCGTGGACAGGCCCTGGAGGCTGCGGGTGGCCTGAGTGGCGGCTTCCAGGGGGTCCGGGGCGTCGGACGCTTCGGCGGTCATGGCTTGAGCCTAGTAAGTCCTATTTGGCGAGAAAAGTCGGCCGGTCGCCGCCGGGGGCGGGCAGGGACGTCTCCGGGCCGACGACGAGCAGGTCGGTCGCCCGTTCCTGGTCGAGCATCCGGCGCAGCGGGCCTTCCGCGGCGGCCAGTTCCGCGTACGGTCCGTGCTGCACGGTCCGGCCCCCGTCCAGGACGAGGACCTCGTCGACCGCTTCGAGTCCGTGCAGGCGGTGGGTGATGAGGAGGGTCGTACGGCCTTCCGTGGCCCGGAGCAGATCGTCGGTGAGGGCGTCGGCGGTGGCCAGGTCCAGGTGCTCGGCCGGCTCGTCGAGGACGAGTACGGGGAAGTCGGCGAGGAGGGCACGGGCGAGCGCGAGGCGCTGGCGCTGACCGCCGGAGAGCTGGGAGCCGTGCTCGCCCACGAGGGTGTCGAGCCCGGCGGGCAGAGCGTCCACCCAGTCGAGCAGCCGGGCCCTGCGGAGCGCCTCGCGCAGTTCCTCGTCGCTCGCGCCGGTACGGGCGAGCCGCAGGTTCTCGCGGACGGAACTGTCGAAGAGGTGCGCGTCCTGGGCGCAGAGCCCGACGAGGCGGCGGACCGCGTCGCCGTCGAGCTCCCAGGCGGGCACGCCGCCGATCCGGTACGTGCCGTGCTCCACGTCCAGGAACCGCAGCAGCACCTGGGCGAGCGTGGTCTTGCCGGAGCCGGAGGCGCCGACGACGGCGACCCGGCGCCCGGTCTCCAGGGTGAGCCGGAAGTCGGTGAGCGCGGCCCGTTCCTGACCGGCGTGCCGGGCGGAGAGCCCGTCGAGCACCAGCGGGAACGGGCTCGCCGGGGGAGTCTCGGGCCGGACCGGCTCCCGTACGGGCACGGGCGCGTCCAGCACCTCGAAGACCCGCTCGGCGCTGTGCCTGACGCGCTGGCGGTACTGGACGGCGAGCGGAAGTCCGGTGACCGCCTCGAAGGCGGCGAGCGGGGTGAGGACGACCACGGCGAGGGCGACGCCGTCGAGCCGGCCGTCCGCCACGGCCCGGACGCCGACGAGCGCGGCGGCCACCACGGTCAGGCCGCAGACGAGGGCCGAGAGTCCGGCTCCGAGCGCGGTGGCGGCGGCCTGCCGGGAGGCGATGCCGGTGAGCGCCCGGTCGGCGGTCCGCGCCCGCTCGATCCGGCCGCGCAGCGCACCGGCCACGGTCAGCTCGGCGCAGCCGCGGAGCAGATCGGCCACGGCGGTCGCGAGGGCTCCGCGCGCGGGGGCGAGCCGTCGTTCGGCGCGCCGGGCGAGGGCTCCGGCAGCGGCCGGTACGAGGACACCCGCGACCAGCAGGCCGACGGCGAGGACGGCACCGGCCTCGGGCAGCAGCCAGGCGGTGAACCCGGCGGAGGCGACGCCCACCACGAGCGCGGCGCCCGCCGGGAGCAGCCAGCGCAGCCAGTAGTCCTGGAGGGCGTCGACGTCCTGGACGAGCCGGGCGAGCAGGTCGCCCCGCCGGGTGCGGCGCAGTCCGGCCGGGGCGATCCGCTCCAGCCGCCGGAAGACCGAGACCCGGAGTTCGGCGAGCATCCGCAGGACGGCGTCGTGCGAGACGATCCGCTCCGCGTACCGGAAGACCGCCCGCCCGATGCCGAAGGCGCGGGTGGCGGTGACGGCCACCATCAGATAGAGCACGGGCGGCTGTTCGGAGGCACGGGAGATGAGCCAGCCGGAGACGGCCATGAGGCCGACGGCGGAGCCGAGGGCGAGGCTGCCGAGCAGCAGGGCGAGGGCCATCCGCCCCTTGAGCTCCCCGGCCATGCCCCGGACCCGGCCGAGCACGGAGCTGGGGGTGCTCACGGCGCCGACGGCCTCGGGGGTCTCGGGGGCGGCCGGCTCGGGGACGGCAGTCCCGGAAGCGGCGGCCCCGGAAGCGGCGGCTTCGGAACCACCCGCTTCAGAACCACCGGCCACAAAACCACTGGCCTCAGAAGCACCGGCCTCAGAACCAGCCCCCGCCGGGTCCACCCGCACCACCCGGTCCGCCACCGCGAGCAACGCCGGGCGGTGGACGACGAGGAGCACGGTCCGGCCGGCGGCGAGGCGGCGGACCGCGTCGACCACGCCCGCCTCCGTCTCGCCGTCGAGCGCGGCCGTCGGCTCGTCGAGCAGCAGCAGCGGACGGTCCGCCAGGAAGGCCCGGGCGAGCGCGAGGCGCTGCCGCTGCCCGGCCGAGAGCCCGACGCCGTCCTCGCCGAGCGGGGTGTCGAGCCCCTGCGGGAGCCCGGCGACGAACCCGTCCGCACCGGCGTCCCGCAGTGCCTGCCGTACCGCCTCGTCGGAGGCGTCCGGGCGGGCGAGGCGGACGTTCTCGGCGATCGTGCCCGCGAAGAGGTAGGGCCGCTGCGGCACCCAGGCGATCCGCGACCGCCAGGCCTCCAGGTCGAGCGTGGCGAGATCCTGGCCGCCGACGCGGACGGAACCGCCCTCTTCCGGCACCGCGAACCCGAGGACGACATCGAGCAGCGTCGACTTCCCGGCCCCGCTCGGCCCGACCAGGGCCACCGTCTCGCCCGGCTCGACCGTCAGTGTCGTCGCGTCGAGGGAGGGTTCGGCC
This sequence comes from Streptomyces sp. P9-A4, assembly GCF_036634195.1. NCBI lineage: Bacteria > Bacillati > Actinomycetota > Actinomycetes > Kitasatosporales > Streptomycetaceae > Streptomyces > Streptomyces sp. P9-A4. The sequence goes on along the minus strand of NZ_JAZIFY010000001.1, from coordinate 3,806,855 downwards.
CGCCCGGCGTGACGTACCACCACCCCGTCAAGATCCAGGCGTACGGACGCGGGGACGGCGCCCGTACCGCTCTCCCGTACCGGCTGCTCCAGGACGTCGAAGATCTCCTCCGCCGCCGCGAGCCCCTCCGCCGCCGCGTGGAACTGGGCTCCCACCTGCCGCAGCGGCAGATAGGCCTCCGGCGCCAGGATCAGGATGACGAGTCCGGTGTACAGGTCCAGCTCGCCGTGGACGAGCCGCATGCCGATGGTCACGGCGACCAGCGCGACCGACAGCGTCGCGAGGAGTTCCAGGGCGAAGGAGGACAGGAAGGCGATCCGCAGGGTGCGCATCGTCGCCTGCCGGTACTCGGAGGTGATCGTGCGGATCGACTCGGCCTGGGCCTTCGCCCGGCCGAAGATCTTCAGGGTGGGAAGCCCGGCCACCACGTCCAGGAAGTGCCCGGAGAGCCGGGACAGCAGCTTCCACTGGCGGTCCATCCTGGCCTGGGTGTACCAGCCGATCAGGATCATGAAGACCGGGATGAGCGGCAGGGTGACGACGATGATCGCCGCCGAGACCCAGTCCTCGGTGACGATCCGGGCCAGCACCGCGACCGGCACGACCACCGCGAGCCCGAGCTGCGGCAGATAGCGGGCGAAGTAGTCGTCGAGGGCGTCCACGCCCCTCGTCGCGAGGGCGATCAGCGAACCGGCCTTCTGGCCACTGAGCCAGCCCGGCCCGAGGGCGGCCGCCCGATCGAGCAGCCGGCCGCGCAGTTCGGACTTGACCGCCGCACTCGCCCGGTGGGCGGCGAGCTCGGTCAGCCAGGAGACCAGCCCCCGTGCCGCCGCCACTCCGGCGAGCAGCAGCAGGGGGGTGGTCAGGGCGGAAACCGACTGGTCCTTCTGGAAGGACCCCACCACGATCTCGGCGATGAGCATCGCCTGGGCGATGACCAGCACCGCCCCGACCAGGCCGAGCGCGACCACCGCGATCAGGAAGACACGGGTGGCCCTGGCGTACCGGAGCAGGCGCGGATCGATCGGTTTCACGTGAAACATGCTCCCCTGGAAAGGGCCGGCTAGTGGGACTCGGCGATGTGCTGGGTACCGATCCGCTTGCGGAACACCCAGTAGGTCCAGCTCTGGTAGAGCAGCACCAACGGGGTCGCGATCGCCGCGCACCAGGTCATGATCTTGAGCGTGTACGGGCTCGACGACGCGTTCGTCACGGTAAGACTCCACTCGGGGTTGAGCGAAGACGGCATGACGTCCGGGAACAGCGCGAGGAAGAGCATCGCCACGGCCGCGGCGACAGTGACGCCCGAGAGCGCGAACGACCAGCCCTCACGCCCGGCCTTGATCGCGACGATCGCCCCGACCAGGGCCACCGCGGCGACCAGCATGGCCGCGAAGCTCCAGCTGTCACCCGTGTCGACCTGGGTCCAGATCAGGAAGCCGAGCGCGAGCACCGCCGTGACCAGGCCCAGCTTGAGCGCGAGCGCCCGTGCCCGCATCCGGATGTCACCGACCGTCTTGAGCGAGGCGAAGACCGCGCCGTGGAAGGTGAAGAGAGTGAGCGTGACCAGGCCGCCGAGGAGCGCGTACGGGTTGAGCAGGTCCCAGAAGTTGCCGACGTACTCCATGTCCCCGTCGATCTTCACGCCCCGGACGATGTTGCCGAAGGCCACGCCCCAGAGGAGCGCGGGGATCAGTGAGGTCCAGAAGATGGCCTGTTCCCAGTTGCGCTGCCAGTTCTCCTCGGCCCGCTTCGCCCGGTACTCGAAGGCGACGCCCCGGACGATCAGGCAGACCAGGATGATCAGCAGCGGCAGGTAGAAGCCGGAGAAGAGCGTCGCGTACCACTCGGGGAAGGCGGCGAAGGTCGCGCCGCCGGCGGTGAGCAGCCAGACCTCATTGCCGTCCCAGACGGGCCCGATGGTGTTGATGAGGACCCGCTTCTCGGCCCGGTCGCGGGCGAGCAGCTTGGTCAGGATGCCGACCCCGAAGTCGAATCCCTCCAGGAAGAAGTAGCCGATCCAGAGGACGGCGATGAGTACGAACCAGACGTCGTGGAGTTCCATGCCTCGATCTCCTGAGCCTCAGTACGAGAAGGCCATCGGGCGGTCGGGGTCACGAGAGTCCCCGCCGATCTTGGTGGGCGGGTTGAGATCGTCGTCGGTGAGCTCCGGCGGGCCCGCCTTGATGTACTTCACGAGGAGCTTGACCTCGATCACGGCGAGGATCGCGTAGAGCGCCGTGAAGACGATCATCGAGGTGAGCACCTCGCCCTGGGAGACACCGGGGGAGACCGCGTCCCGGGTGCGCAGCACGCCGTAGACGACCCAGGGCTGGCGGCCCATCTCGGTGAAGATCCAGCCCCAGGAGTTGGCGATGAGCGGGAACGCCATGGTCCAGAGGGCGATGATCCAGTACCACTTGCCCAGGCGGGGGCTGAGTGCCTTCCGCTTGAACAGGACCAGGTTCGGCACCTCGTCCTCACCGGTCCTCATCCCGGGAGCCAGCATGAACTTCTTGCGGGTCAGCCAGAGGCCGAGCACACCGATGCCCAGCGAGGCCATGCCGAAGCCGATCATCCAGCGGAATCCCCAGTACGCGACGGGGATGTTGGGCCGGTAGTCGCCGGGCCCGTACTTCTCCTGCTCGGCCTTGTTGACGTCGTTGATGCCCGGGACGTACGAGCTGAAGTCGTCGTTGGCGAGGAAGGACAGCAGCCCGGGGATCTCGATGGCGACCGTGTTGTGGCCCTTCTCGACGTCGCCGTAGGCGAACACCGAGAAGGGTGCGGGCGCCTCGCCGTCCCAGAGCGCCTCCGCGGCGGCCATCTTCATGGGCTGCTGCTTGAACATGACCTTGCCGAGCAGGTCACCGCTGATGGCGGTGCCGAGGCCGGCGATGATCAGGGTGATCAGGCCGAGCCGCAGCGAGGTCCGCATCACCGGGATGTGCTTCTTGCGTGCCAGGTGGAAGGCGGAGATGCCGACCATGAACGCGCCGCCGACCAGGAAGGCCGCCGTCATCGTGTGGAAGAACTGGGTGAGGGCGGTGTTCTGGGTGAGCACGTGCCAGAAGTCGGTGAGCTCGGCCCGGCCGCGCTCCTCGTTGATGCGGTAGCCCACCGGGTGCTGCATCCAGGAGTTGGCCGCGAGGATGAAGTACGCGGAGAGGACGGTGCCGATCGACACCATCCAGATGCAGGCGAGGTGGATCCGCTTCGGGAGCTTGTCCCAGCCGAAGATCCACAGACCGATGAAGGTCGACTCGAAGAAGAAGGCGATGAGCGCCTCGAAGGCGAGCGGCGCTCCGAAGATGTCACCCACGAACCGGGAGTAGTCGGACCAGTTCATGCCGAACTGGAACTCCTGGACGATGCCGGTGACGACACCCATGGCGATGTTGATCAGGAAGAGCTTGCCCCAGAACTTCGTCGCCCTGAGGTACTTCTCCTTCTCCGTCCGCACCCAGGCGGTCTGGAGTCCGGCGGTGAGCGCGGCGAGGGAGATCGTCAGGGGGACGAAGAGGAAGTGGTAGACGGTGGTGATGCCGAACTGCCAGCGCGCCAGGGTCTCTGGCGCCAGAGCGAGGTCCACGTCGTTTTCTCCTTACATCGCCGTGGTCACATCGGCAGTTTGCCCTGTTAATCCCACAAATTACGGGAGCAACCAGGACACGCTTGTGAACGCGTTCACATTCACAAGCATTATGACTCATACGAAATCCGTATCTTCTACCGGGGTCCCCTCCCGCTCTCCAGGGGTCCCCGCACACGCGGAGACCCCCGCGAGCGGGGCGCTCGCGGGGGTCCGGGTCTGCCGGGGCGGGGCGGTGGCCGACCGCCGGCCTCGTCAGCTCTCCTTGCGGAAGCCCTCCGCCGCCTTCAGGAACAGGTCGTTCGCCTCGGTCTCGCCGATCGTGACGCGCACGCCCTCGCCGGCGAACGGCCGCACCACCACACCGTGGCGCTCGCACTCCGCCGCGAAGTCCATGGTCCGCTCGCCCAGCCGCAGCCAGACGAAGTTGGCCTGGGCGTCCGGCACGGTCCAGCCCTGGGCCACCAGCCCGGCGTGGACCCGCTCGCGCTCGGCCACCAGGGAACCGACCCGCCCGAGCAGTTCGTCCTCGGCCCGCAGCGAGGCCACCGCCGCGTCCTGCGCCAGCTGGCTCACGCCGAACGGCACCGCCGTCTTGCGCAGCGCCGCCGCCACCGGCTCGTGGGCGACCGCGAAGCCGACCCGCAGCCCCGCCAGGCCGTACGCCTTGGAGAAGGTGCGCAGCACGGCGACGTTCGGACGGTCGCGGTAGAGCTCGATGCCGTCCGGGATCTCCCCTCCTTCACCGGGGGTGGAACGGACGAACTCGCGGTACGCCTCGTCGATCACCACCAGGACGTCGGAGGGCACCCGGTCGAGGAAGCGCTCCAGCTCGGCCCGGCGCACCGCGGTGCCCGTGGGGTTGTTGGGGTTGCAGACGAAGATCAGCCGGGTCCGGTCGGTGATCGCCGCGGCCATCGCGTCGAGGTCGTGCACCTCGCCGTCGGTCAGCGGCACCTGCACCGAGGTGGCACCGCTGATCTGCGTGATGATCGGGTACGCCTCGAAGGAGCGCCAGGCGTAGATGACCTCGTCGCCGGGGCCCGAGGTCGCCTGGAGGAGCGACTGCGCGACGCCGACCGAGCCGGTGCCCGTCGCGATGTGGGAGACGGGCACGCCGAAGCGGTCGGCCAGCTCCTCGGTGAGCCCGGTGCAGGCCATGTCCGGGTACCGGTTGAAGCTCGCGGCGGCGGCCAGCGTGCTCTCCATGACCCCCGGCAGCGGCGGATAGGGGTTCTCGTTGGAGGACAGCTTGAAGGCCACCGGGCCGCCCGAGGCCGCCGGCCTGCCCGGCTTGTAGGTGGGGACGCCGTCCAGCTCGGCGCGCAGCTTCGGGCTGCCCGTGCTCGTCCCGCTGGTCTCGCTCACAGTGTGGCCTCCTCGACCGTCCGTACCGCCAATGCTCCTCACCTTAAGAGGATTCCCTCCCGCTGCGAATGGGCTGCGGACAACAGGAGGGACACGCTGCGGAAACGGCGACCCCGGCAGGGTGCGTACGGAGTGCCCGGCGCGGCTCCGAAACAGGGGGGCGCGCGGCTGGGTGGCGTGCGCGGGTGGCGGGCGCCGTGGCGCGCATCCCCCGTAGAGGTGAGTTGAGACCTCTTCGAGACCTCGCCCCCTCGCCAGGCCTACACCGTTCGACGAGCGTGGAACCCACGGTAATGACCCTAACTACCTTGGATTCAGAGCCTCTTGGCACTTCTCGATCATGCAGAAACGTGCCTGCCACTGCCTGCATATGCGACCGGCTCAACCGCCCCTCGTCGCCCTACTATCGGCTCGCCATGACAGCAGCAGGGAAGCACCAGGTGAGCCGGGCACAGACCCGGGGAAACCGGCAAGGCCGGGCAGGCATCCGGGACGTGGCCGCCGCCGCCGGAGTCTCCATCACGACTGTCTCCGACGCGCTCAACGGCAAGGGCCGACTCCCCGACGCCACCCGGCGCCACGTCCGCGAAGTCGCCGACCGGCTGGGCTATCGCCCCTCCGCGGCGGCCCGCACGCTCCGCACCGGTAAGTCGGGACTCATCGGCCTGACCGTGACCACGTACGGGGATGAACCTTTCACCTTCACCGAATTCGCGTACTTCGCGGAGATGGCCAGAGCCGCCACATCGGCCGCACTCGCCCGGGGCTACGCCCTGGTCATCCTCCCCGCCACCTCCCGACATGACGTCTGGTCGAACGTCGCCCTCGACGGCACCGTCGTCATCGACCCCTCCGACCACGACCCGGTCGTCACCGAACTGGTCCGCCAGGGCCTGCCCGTCGTCTCCGACGGACGCCCCGCCGGCACCCTTCCGGTCACCGCCTGGGTCGACAACGACCACGAAGCCGCCGTCCTCGATCTGCTCGACCACCTCGCCGACGCCGGCGCACGCCGCATCGGCCTCCTCACCGGAACCACCACCGACACGTACACCCGCCTGTCCACCACCGCGTACCTGAACTGGTGCGCACGGGTGGGCCAGGACCCCGTCTACGAGGCCTACCCGGCGCACGACCCGTGCGCGGGCGCCGTCGCGGCCGACCGGCTGCTCGCCCGACCGGACCGGCCCGACGCCGTGTACGGCCTCTTCGACCCCAACGGAACCGACCTCCTCGCGGCCGCGCGCCGCTACGGACTCCGCGTCCCGGACGACCTGCTGCTGGTGTGCTGCAGCGAGTCGACCGTCTACGCCACCACCGAACCGCCCATCACGACGCTCTCGCTCAAACCACGCCGGATCGGCACGGCCGTCGTCCAGCTCCTCATCGACGCCATCGAGGGGATCGACGCCGACGGACCGGTCGAGCGGGTGATACCGACCGAACTCATCGTCCGCACCTCCTCGCAGCGCCGTTCACCCCGTACGACGGTCAGTCCACCGCGCCAACCCTCGAAGGACTGAACTCTCCGACGGGTCGTCACCCCACCGCCGTCCCGCCCCTGCCCGTGGGCCGGGACGGCGAAACCAGCCGGCACACCGGCCCCAACCCTGGACTGGACCTTCTCAATTCGGGCGAAACAACCGGTGAACCCGGAGTGGACCCGGATTCACCACCCCTGGTGCGTCACACAGGAGGACCCTCATTCCTATGATGGGCGCACGACATCGCGGGCCACCCCCACCAGGCCGGTCCGCGATGTGCAGGGCATCGCGACGGTGGTGGAGGGGTCCATGACTCAGGGGGCCGGGCAGGAGCCCGTGGCGCGCACGGCGACATTGCGTGACTTCCGTGTACCGCCGTACGCCCGTGTGCCCGTACAGGGCCACGCCACCGATCCGACGTCCACGGAGCCACTGCCGGTCCCGCCACCGGCCGAGACCCCACCCACCGAACACCCGCCGCACCCCGAGCACGCCCCGCACCCGGCGCAGCCGCACCCCGCCGCGGCGTACGCGACCGCACCGGCGAGCCCTCCCGCGACCCCACCGGCACCCGCGAGTCCTCCGGCGACCGCGCCGATGCCCGTGTCGGCACCCGCGCCCGCCCCCACCGCGCCGCTGCCCGCCGAGCCGACCCTGCTCCTCGGGCGCCGCACCACGCCCGCGTACGCCGTCGCGGCCGGCTCCTCCATCGTCTCCGTCGCCACCGGTCACCCCGGCAACGCCTTCCCGGAGGGCAGCCTCCCCGAGGGGTACACCCCGACCGAGCGCGACCTCCCGATCATCAACCGCGGCGACACGGTCCAGGTCCCGGTCACCCCCGAGCCCGCCCCCGCCGCCGAGCCCGCCCCCGGGAACGGCGAGGGACCCGGCCCGCTCTTCGTCGTCGGCGACGTCCACGGCTACCTCGACGAACTCGTCTCCGCCCTCCACGCCCAGGGCCTCATCGACGAGAACGGCAACTGGTCCGCCGGAAACGCCCGCCTCTGGTTCCTCGGCGACTTCACCGACCGCGGCCCCGACGGCATCGGCGTCATCGACCTGGTCATGCGCCTCTCCGCCGAGGCCGCCGCCGCCGGCGGCTACTGCAAGGCCCTCATGGGCAACCACGAGCTGCTGCTCATCGGCGCCAAGCGCTTCGGCGACACCCCGGTGAACTCCGGCGCGGGCACCGCCACCTTCCAGGCCGCCTGGCTGCTCAACGGCGGCCAGAAGCACGACATGGACCGGCTCCAGGACGTCCACCTCCAGTGGATGTCCCGGCTCGACGCCGTGGTGCGCGAGGACGACCACCTCCTCCTGCACTCCGACACCACCGCGTACCTCGAATACGGCCAGACCATCGAGGACGTCAACGACACGGTCCACGAGATCCTCAACCGGAACGACGCCGACGAGGTCTGGGACGTCTTCCGGAAGTTCACCAAGCGCTTCGCCTTCCGCGACGAGGGCGGCCCGCAGGCCGTTCAGGAGCTGCTCTCCACCTACGGCGGCCACCGGATCGTCCACGGCCACAGCCCGATCCCGTACCTCCTCGGCCAGGTCGGCACGGAGGACGGCGAGAGCGACGCGGGCCCGGTCGTCGACGGACCGCACGTGTACGCGGACGGTCTGGCGATCGCCATGGACGGCGGAGTGACCATGGCCGGAAAGCTGCTGGTCGTCCAACTCCCGCTGAACGGCTGAGGCATAACCCTGCGCATCCGGGGAAGTCGAATTCCGGAAACACCCTGTCAGCCTGTGGCATCACCGCAATACCATCGGGTCCATCCGTAGCAGGCTCTCCTCCGTTTCCGCCCAACCGACCGTTTCCCACGGCTGATCCGGGCCTACGGAGCATCGGGGGATGCACATGAACGTGGCTCCGCACCTGCTGACCGAGGACCGCGCCGAGTACGAGCGGGTTCTCGACGACGCACTGAGCACCGCCCACGCACGTCCGGATCTCGCCGGGGCCGGAACCCGGCTCAGCCTGGCGCAATTGCGCGCCCTCACGCTGAACGCGACCACCCTCGTCACCAGCGCGGCGGCGAGCGAGTACGACCACTACGTGAAGGTCCGCGAACAGCACCGCGCGGCCCTCGGGACCCGTACGCCGACACTCTCCGATCCGCAGGGCCCCGGCGCGGGCGTCGTCGCGGTCTTCACCGTCCTGGTGCCCGTCCTCGCGGGCGCCGCCGCCGTCATCTTCCTGCTGGTCGGCGCGGTCCTGCACGCCCTCGCTCCCACCGTGGTCTTCGGCGCGACCCTGCTCACGGCAGGCCTGGTCTTCGGCGTCGTGGCCGCCGCCGGACTGCTCTTCGCAGCCGCCGGACTCCTCGTGACGGCCCTGCGCAACAGCCCGACCGAGGTGGGCGGCCCGCTCGGGGCCGCCCCGGACGACGAACTGTCCCGCGCCCGCGATGCCTGGCGCCTGGCCCTCCTGGAGCGCGGCATCCTGCCGTTCCTCCACGACGTCCTCGCCGCCACGTCCCCACCGGACCCCTGACGGGCACCGGCCCATGACGCCCCCAGGGTCGCGGGCCGGTGCTGCCGGGTGCCCCCGGTCACTCCGCCAGCGGCAGGTACACCCGATTGCCCGTCGCCGCGAACTCGGCCGACTTCGCGGCCATGCCCGCCTCGATCTCATCCGCCTTCAGATCACCGCCGTGCTCCCTCCGGATGTCCTGCGAGATCTTCATCGAGCAGAACTTCGGACCGCACATGGAACAGAAGTGCGCGGTCTTCGCGGGCTCCGCCGGCAGGGTCTCGTCGTGGAACTCGCGGGCCGTGTCCGGGTCGAGCGCCAGGTTGAACTGGTCCTCCCAGCGGAACTCGAACCGCGCGTCCGACAGCGCGTCGTCCCACTCCTGCGCGCCCGGGTGCCCCTTGGCGAGGTCCGCCGCGTGCGCGGCGATCTTGTACGTGATGACGCCGGTCTTCACGTCGTCCTTGTTCGGCAGGCCCAGGTGCTCCTTGGGCGTGACGTAGCAGAGCATCGCCGTGCCCCACCAGGCGATCATCGCCGCGCCGATGCCCGAGGTGATGTGGTCGTACGCGGGCGCCACGTCCGTGGTCAGCGGGCCGAGCGTGTAGAACGGCGCCTCCTCGCAGATCTCCTGCTGGAGGTCGATGTTCTCCTTGATCTTGTGCATCGGGACGTGCCCGGGGCCCTCGATCATCGTCTGGACGTTGTGGCGCTTGGCGATCGTGTTCAGCTCGCCGAGCGTGCGCAGCTCCGCGAACTGCGCCGCGTCGTTGGCGTCCGCGATCGACCCGGGCCGCAGGCCGTCGCCGAGCGAGTACGTGACGTCGTACGCCGCCAGGATCTCGCAGAGCTCCTCGAAGTTCGTGTAGAGGAAGTTCTCCTTGTGGTGCGCGAGGCACCAGGCGGCCATGATCGAGCCGCCGCGCGAGACGATGCCGGTCTTGCGGCGCGCGGTGAGCGGCACGTACGGCAGGAGTACGCCGGCGTGCACGGTCATGTAGTCCACGCCCTGCTCGGCCTGCTCGATGACCGTGTCCTTGTAGATCTCCCAGGTGAGGTCCTCGGCCCGGCCGTCGACCTTCTCCAGGGCCTGGTAGAGCGGCACGGTGCCGATCGGGACGGGGGAGTTGCGCAGGACCCACTCGCGGGTGGTGTGGATGTTGCGGCCGGTGGACAGGTCCATGACCGTGTCGGCGCCCCACTTGGTCGCCCAGGTCATCTTCTCCACCTCCTCCTCGATGGAGGAGGTGACGGCGGAGTTGCCGATGTTGGCGTTGACCTTCACCAGGAACCGCTTGCCGATGATCATCGGCTCGATCTCCGGGTGGTTGACGTTCGCCGGGAGCACGGCGCGGCCGGCCGCGATCTCCTCCCGTACGACCTCGGGGGAGACGTTCTCCCGGATCGCCACGTACTCCATCTCCGGGGTGATCTCGCCCCGGCGGGCGTACGCGAGCTGGGTCACGGCCTGTCCTTCGCGGCCCCGGCGCGGCAGGCGCGGGCGGCCGGGGAAGACCGCGTCGAGGTTCTTCAGCCCGCCACCGCGCGGCGAGGTGTGCTTGATGCCGTCGTCCTCGGGGCGGGCCGGGCGGCCCGCGTACTCCTCGGTGTCGCCGCGCGCGATGATCCAGTTCTCGCGCAGCGGCGGAAGGCCCCGCCGGACGTCGGTGTCGACCGTGGGGTCGGTGTAAGGGCCGGACGTGTCGTACAGCGTGACGTCCTTGCCGTTGGTGAGGTGCACCTGACGGACCGGCACCCGGAGGTCCGGGCGCGAGCCCTGGACGTACCCCTTGTGCCAGCCCGGCGTGCGTTCCCACTCGTCGGCCACGTTCTGGCCGGAGGCAGGCGTGCGTGCATCCTGAATGGTCATGAGACCGATCTCCCTACGCCGGCATTACCCGGTAACAGGTTCGGCGGTCGGCGCAGCCTCCTCCCGTACGTACATCAGTACGCGCGTACGGTGATCAGCGCCCTCTCAGCCCGGTGCTCCGAGCTCCCGCGTGTGCAAAGGTGCCACCACGCTAGCGGCATCCCTGGCGTGCTGAACAGTGGGCCCCCGACGTTCTTGCGATGATCGGTCGGTGACTCTCCCCCAGCAGACTCCCGAGCCGCACGGCCACCACCACGGTCCGGACCAGGGTCCCGGCCACGGCGGGGGCCACGGTCCCGGCCCTGGTGGCGGGCACGACCCCGGCCCTGGTGGCGGGCACGGCGGCAGTCCCTCCCACGGGCACGGCCACAGCCACAGCCACGGCCCCGCCGCCCCCGTATCCCGTCATCTGCGCAGGGTCATCGCCGCGATCCTGATCCCGTTCGCGACGGCCGTCGTGGTCGGGCTCGCGGTCCTGTGGCCCGGCGGCGCCCCGGCGCACGAACGCACCGGCGTCGGCTTCGACCGGCAGACGGAGCAGGGCAAGGTCGTCTCCGTGGAGCAGGTCGACTGCGCCTCCGTGAACGCCGGCCAGGGCCCGCCGACCGGGGACACCTCGACCCCGGAGGGGCGCGAGGCGGCCGACGCCCAGCAGGACCAGTGCGAGAAGGCGACGATCGAGGTCACCACCGGCGCTGAGAAGGGGCGGCGGTTCACCGAGATCATCCAGCCCGACGCGACGCGCCAACTGCGCGAGGGGCAGGGCGTGGTGGTGGCGTACGCCCCCGACGCCCCCCGCGACCTGCAGTACTCGGTGACGGACGTGAACCGCAAGGTCCCGATGGCTGTCCTCGCCGGCATCTTCGCCCTCGCGGTGGTGCTCGTCGGCCGGATGCGGGGCGTGATGGCGCTCGTCGCGCTCGTCGTGAGCTTCCTGATCCTGACGTTCTTCATCCTGCCGGCGATCCTGGAAGGATCGAATCCGCTGGTCGTGGCGGTGGTCGGGTCGAGCGCGATCATGCTGATCGCGCTCTACATGTGCCACGGCCTCTCGGCCCGTACCTCGGTCGCGGTGCTGGGGACGCTGATCTCCCTGCTGCTCATCGGTCTGCTCGGCTCGCTCTTCATCGGCTGGGCCTCGCTCACCGGCAACACCGACGACTACACCGGCCTGATCCACGGCCTGTACCCGGACATCGACATGTCCGGTCTGCTGCTCGCCGGCATCATCATCGGTTCGCTCGGCGTGCTCGACGACGTGACGGTCACCCAGACCTCGGCGGTCTGGGAGCTGCACCAGGCCGATCCGGCCATGGGGCCGCGCGCGCTGTACCGGGCCGGGATCCGGATCGGCCGCGACCACATCGCCTCGGTCGTGAACACGCTCGTGCTGGCGTACGCGGGCGCCGCCCTCCCGCTGCTGCTTCTCTTCTCGATCGCGCAGAGCAGCACGGGGACGGTGGCCAACAGCGAGTTGGTCGCCGAGGAGATCGTCCGTACGCTCGTCGGGTCGATCGGTCTGGTCGCCTCCGTGCCCGTCACCACGGCGCTCGCGGCCCTGGTCGTCTCCGCCGACCGGACGGACCCCGGGGCCGGGCCGGGAGCGGGCGGCCGTGCGGGAACGATCGGCCGGCCGGGAGGCCCCAGGCCTGCCGAGGTACGGGGCGGACGGCGCCGTCGCGCCAAGTGACGAGCCGCCGGGTCGGCAGCGTCGGGCGGCCGGGGCAGGCAGCCGGGTCGGGCGGCGTCAGGCGGCCGGCCCGGCGTTCTCCTCGGCCAGAATCCGGCCCAGCGCAGCCTCCAAGTGATCTTCGAAGTCGCCGAGTGTCCGTTCCTGACCGAGCGGAACGAGCTTGTCCGTTCGGTCGAGGAAGGCGACGAGCGGCGGCGCGCTGGCCCGGAACAGGGCGCGGTCGCCGCCGACCTGGAGCCGGATGGAGACGTCCGAGAGCCCCTCGGGCTCCGTCGGGGCGATGTGCACATCGCCGTCCCCGCTCGGCCTGTTGATCCCGTCGAGCAGCAGTTCCCTACCGAACGCCCAGGTCACCGGCGCGTCCCCGGGGAGGTGGAAGGTCATCCGCACCGCGTAGGGATCCCGGGTCTCATATCGCAGCTCGACAGGGATCTTGAAGGAGAGCTCCTCGGAGACGAGGAAGCTCATCAGGACCTCGGCCTGAACCGACTCTCGCATCATGTACCCCGCAGTAGATGAAGCAGTTGTGTAAACACAGCTGCTGAAAGCTGTGACCGAAACGGCCAGGAATGATCCCCCGTGGCCCTCTTGACGCAATCGTGCTGTAAGCGCTAGCAGATCACAAGGAGTGATTTTTCAGATACTGATAGAGAACGCGAACGAGCCGAAGAGCCTTCCGATCTCCGTACGTAGCCGCTCAACTGCTGGGAGCAACCGTTCTTCCTGGTGAAGAGGGAGGGAAATCGCCATTGCGGCCGCCACGGAGCCCGCGGTGATGGGGATCGCGGCACAGACCGTGCCGAGCGCATATTCCTGACGCTCCACCAGGGGCTCCATTCGCCCCAAACCGCCCAAACGATCCAAAAGGACGTGGCGGTTACGCACCGTATACGGGGTGATGGCTTCGACCGGATGCCGGTCGAGGTGGTCTTGACGAGATTTCAGATCGAGTTGGCTCAGCAGACATTGCCCGATCGCATGGGCGTGCCCGGTCTCGCGGAAGTCGGCCCATTCCTCCACTGCGGGGGCGGAAGGGGTGTCGGCTACGGCGACGAGCTCGATCTCGCCCTCGCGGTAGAGGGCGAAGTAGACCGGCACACCGATCTCGTCCCGCCAGCGGGCAAGGGAGTCTTCGATCTTGATGCGACGATTCTGCACAGCTTCGCCGCCGGCCAGTCGGACGGCGGCCTCACCCAGCACGAACACGCCCTTCTCGCGGCGCAGATAGCCCTCGTGCGTCAGGGTGCGGAGCAGGTGGTACGTGGTGGGCAGCGGAAGGCCCGTCTCACGGGCGAGCTGTTTGGCCGGGGCGCCTTCCGGATGGGAGGCCACGGCCTCCAGAAGTCTCAGCGCACGCTGCACCGAGCCGATCAGGGTTGGCGCAGCCGTCTGCGAAGCCGTGGCCAAAGGTCACCCCCAGGCGTGACGACGGATGCATCGCACCCGCCCGCGGGGGCCGCCCCCGCGCGCCCGCCGGGCCTGGGAAACCGCTGGTCAGTAGGGAGGTCTACGTCTGTAGTCCCCAACACGGCGGAGAGATTCCACTCTAATGGCAGCCCCTGGGCCCATGCTCTGATTCGACCAGCGCGTTCCCCCAGCCGGGCTAATCCCCTCCGTCGGCCTCATACCGATCGGTAGCTTGTGCTACCAGTCCTCTCTCGAGCGGTTCGAGGAGCTGAACTTCCGTACGACGTAGACCAGTCCGGCGACAAGGGCCACGAACAGCAGCACCTTGAAGAGCAGCCCGACCACGAAGGCCAGGACGCTGGTGATCAGTCCGCCGAAGACGAGCAGGGCGAGGGCCGGTATGGCGACCCACTTCACCCACCAGGGCATCCCCGCGAGAATCTGCTGCACGGCCATCGTCCTACCTCGCTCTCGAAGATCCGTTCCACGCACTCCGCGTCGAACACCTCCAAGGCTAGGGTCCGGACGTGACCCATGGGGGCCCTGCGGCCCCCGCTCTCCCCTGATCCGCCCCCTAGGGGCTCAGGACCTCCCGGGGCATCGGGCCTCAGGGGCCCGCCCAGGTCGTCAGGATTCGGGGACCTCCCCGGAGCCTCACGCCTCCGGCGGCGAGAAGACCACCATCACCCGCAGGTCCTCGCTGATGTGATGGAACCTGTGCTCCTCCCCCGCCGGCACATAGACCACGCTGCCCCGCGCCACCTGGGTCGTCTCCGTCCCCACCGTGATCGCCGCCCGGCCGCTCACCACGAAGTACACCTCGTCCTGGCGGTGCGGCTGCTGCGGGTCGAGCTCCCCGGCGTCCAGCGCGTACAGGCCCACCGACATGTTCCGCTCGCGCAGGAACTGGAGGTACGCGCCCTGGTTCGCGGCACGTTCCGCTTCCAGTTCGTCCAGTCGGAATGCCTTCATCGCCTGTCAGCCCCTGCCCTCGGCCCGATCACGTCTGCCACGATCAGACACATGATGAATTTTCTAGTCAAGACGCTCGCCAACGCGGGCGCCCTCGGAGTCGCCATCTGGCTCCTCGAGGACATCACTCTGACCGGTGACAGCACCGGCAAGAAGGCCCTGACCCTCATTCTCGTCGCCCTGGTCTTCGGGCTCGTGAACTTCCTGGTCAAGCCGGTCGTCCAGCTCCTGACGCTTCCTCTCTTCATTCTGACCCTCGGCCTGATCACCCTGGTGGTCAACGCCCTGATGCTGCTGCTCACCTCGTGGCTGGCCGAGCAGTTCAACCTCAGCTTCCACGTGGAGGGCTTCTGGACCGCCGTCCTCGGCGGCCTGATCATCTCCGTGGTGTCGTGGGCGCTGAACGTCGTGCTCCCCGACAGTGACTGAGTGCGGCCCGTGACCTATCGCGTCTGTTTCGTCTGCACGGGCAACATCTGCCGCTCGCCGATGGCCGAGCACGTCTTCCGCAGACATGTGGAGGACGCCGGCCTCGGCGATGTGGTGGAGGTCGACAGCGCCGGCACCGGTGGCTGGCACGAGGGCGACGCCGCCGACCCCCGTACCGTCTCCGTCCTCGACGAGAACGGCTACACCTCCGCGCACACCGCACGCCGGTTCCGGGCCTCCTGGTTCCCGGACCTCGACCTGGTGATCGCGCTGGACAAAGGGCACCTGCGGGAACTCCGCGCGCTCGCCCGCACCCCCGAGGAAGCGGCGCGGATACGACTGCTGCGCTCCTACGACCCCGCCGCCGGGGACGCACTGGACGTCCCGGACCCGTACTACGGGGACCGCCGGGGCTTCGAGGAGTGCCTCGAACTGGTGGAGGCCGCGAGCGGGGGACTGCTCGCGGCCGTACGCCTGGAACTGGAGGACCGGACACCGTGAGCGACATGGACATCGGCGACGGCACGCGTGCCGTGCGGGCCGGACTTCCCGAGCCGGTGAAGTACGAGCCGACCCTGCCGGGGCCGGTCTTCGCCGCGCACTTCCACCTGCCGGGCGAGCCGACCGGGCCGTACACCTACGGCCGCGACGAGAACCCGACCTGGACCCACCTGGAGCGGGCGATCGGCGAGCTGGAGGCGCCCGGGGAGCAGGGCGTCGAGACGCTGGTCTTCGCCTCCGGCATGGCCGCGATCTCCGCCGTCCTCTTCTCCCAGCTGAAGGCGGGCGACGCGGTGGTGCTGCCCACCGACGGCTACCAGGCCCTGCCGCTGCTGCACGAGCGGCTGCGGGCGTACGGCATCGAGGTCCGCACCGCGCCGACCGGCGGCGACGGCCAGCTCGCCGTGCTCGCCGGGGCCAAGCTGCTGTGGATCGAGACCCCGTCCAACCCCGGGCTCGACGTCTGCGACATCCGCCGGCTGGTGGCCGAGGCCCGTGCCGCGGGGGCACTCGTGGCCGTCGACAACACCCTCGCCACCCCGCTCGGGCAGCGGCCGCTCGATCTGGGCGCGGACTTCTCCGTCGCCAGCGACACCAAGGGCATGACCGGGCACGGGGACATCCTGCTCGGTCACGTCAGCTGCCGTGATCCCGAGCGGGCGGCGGAGGTACGGCGGTGGCGCAAGGTCGTCGGCGCCATCCCCGGGCCCATGGAGGCCTGGCTCGCGCACCGTTCGCTCGCCACGCTCCAGCTGCGGATCGACCGGCAGTGCTCCACGGCGCTCGCACTCGCGCGGACGCTCGCCGGGCGCGCGGACGTGACCGGGCTGCGCTACCCGGGACTGCCCGACGACCCCTCGCACGCGGTGGCCGTCCGGCAGATGCGGCGCTTCGGGCCGGTGGTCTCCTTCGAACTGGCCGACCGGAAGCGGGCGGAGCGGTTCCTCGAAGCGCTGCGGCTCGTGGACGAGGCCACCAGTTTCGGCGGTGTGCGTTCCACGGCGGAGCGGCGCGGGCGCTGGGGCGGTGACGCGGTCGCGGAGGGCTTCATCCGCTTCTCGGTGGGCGCCGAGGACCCTGAGGACCTGATCAACGATGTGCTGCGGGCGCTCGACGAGGCCGGGGGAGTCGCCTGAGACGGCGCTCCGCCGCCCGTCGGGCGCACGGAGCGGGGCGCTCCGAGCCTCCCCCCTCGTGGCTCGGAACGCCCTCGTTCCCACGCGCGGAGACCGCCTGAGCAAGGCTAGTTGACTGTGCGTCAGTGTCCAATCACGGTAGCGACAGAGACCTATCGACTTATTTATAGTTGGACGGTCCTGAGGCGCAGTCAGCCGACCGCCTGAGTCGAACGGCCGCACGGCCGGGAGGGGGCGGACATGGATCTGGCCCTGCTGCGCACGTTCGTCACGGTGCACCGGGCCGGCTCCTTCACCCGCGCCGCCGCGCTCCTCGGGCTCTCCCAGCCGGCCGTCACCAGCCAGATCAGGACCCTGGAACGGCAGCTCGGGCGGCCGCTCTTCCTCAGACAGGCCCGCGGGGTCACACCGACCACCGTCGGCGACGAGCTCGCCCATCGGGCCGCTCCCCACCTGGACGCCCTCGTCGAGATCGCCGACACCGGCCTCGACGGGGAGAGCGGCGTCCGTACCCTCCATGTCGCCGGGCCTCCGGAGTTCACCGCGCTCCGCGTGCTGCCCGCCCTGACCCCGCTGGTCGAGCAGGGTCTCGCCGTACGGGCGTCCTTCCTCGGGAACACCGCGGAGATCCTCGACGGTCTCGCCGCCGGCCACCACGACCTGGCCGTCGCCACCGCCCGCCCGCGCGGCGGTCTCCTCGTCGCCACCCCGCTCTGCGACGAGGAGTACGTCCTGGTCGCCGCCCCCCGCTGGGCGGCCCGTCTCACCCCCGACGTGCTCCTCCACAAGGGCGCGGTGGTCCTCGAACAGCTTCCGGTGGTCGAGGTGCACGAGTCGCTGCCGTTCGTCGCCCGCTACTGGGCGAGCGTCTTCGAGACCAAGCCGGCGGTGTCCGCCACCGTCATCGCCCCCGACCTGCGGGCCGTACGCGAGTCCGCCGCCTCGGGCGCCGGGCTCGCCGTGCTGCCCCGCTACCTCTGCGAGGAGGCCCTGGAACAGGGACGGCTCGTGGCGCTGCTCGACCCTCCGGTCCCTCCGCTGCGGACGTACTTCCTGGTCGTGCGGACGGGGACGCTCGCCCTCTCGCTCCTCGCGAAGGCTCATGAGCGCCTCCTGCGGGCCGCCGGGGACTGGTGAGTTTCAGGACACCCCGAACGGGCCATTTTCTTCCCATGAACGAACGGCCCGTGATCAAGCGCACCGCACGCGCCATCCTCCTCGACGGCGACGACCTCGTCCTCATCAAACGCACCAAGCCGGGGATGGATCCCTACTGGCTCACGCCCGGCGGCGGCGTGGAACCCTCCGACAGCACCGTCGTCGAGGCCCTGCACCGCGAGGTGCACGAGGAGCTCGGCGCCAAGATCACCGATGTGGTGCCCTGCTTCGTCGACACCGTCGAGCACATCGTCGACGGCGGGGTCTCCGGGGTGAAGGTCCAGCACTTCTTCGTGTGCCGGCTCGACTCCATGGACACCTCGCTGCGCCACGGCCCCGAGATGGAGGAACCGGTCGGCGAGTACGAGATCGTCCGGGTCCCGTTCAGCCGGGTCGGCATCGCGGCCGTGCACCTCGTCCCCCTCTCCCTGCGCCACTACCTCGACGGCAACATCGAGGGCGTCCGGGCGATGCACGCCCCCGACCTGGGCTGATCGGCCGGGGTGAGCTCCGCGAGGAAGTCGTGCCGGATGCGCTCCACGGGGACCCCCGCTCCCCGCAGCGCGTCCACACCACGGCGGACCATGCCGAGCGGCCCCGACAGATAGGCGTCGCGTTCGTCCCAGGGGCCCAGGCTGCACACCGCCTCCGGAAGCCGGCCCTGCTCCTCGGTGACCGGATGGACCGAGAGCCACGGGAAGGTCCTCTGCAGCCGCAGCATGGTGTCCATGTCGTAGAGGTCATGGCCGCTGCGCGCCCCGTAGAACACGTCGACGGGGCGCCGGTCCCCGTGCTCGGCGACGTCCTCGACCAGCGCCTTGATCGGCGCGATCCCCGTGCCGCCACCCACGCAGAGCAGCCCGGTGTCCGTGGCGTGGTCGACCGTCATGGATCCGGCCGGCGGGCCCAGTCGCAGCACGTCCCCCGGACGTGCCCGGTGGACCAGCGCGTTGGACACCCACCCGGCCGGCACCGCCTTCACATGGAGGGAGAGCAGCCCGTCGGGCCGGGGCGCCGAGGCGAAGGAGTAGTGCCGCCAGATCCGCGGCCACCACGGGGTCTCCAGCGTCGTGTACTGCCCCGCGAGGAAGGGGTACGGCTGGTCGGTGCGGAGCGTGACGACGGCGACATCGGGGGTGCGCAGGTCGTGGGAGACGACCTCGGCGTGCCACCAGGCGGGCGCCGACCGCTCGTCCTCCGCCGCCGCGTCGATCATGATCTGCGAGATCGTCGTGTACGTCCGCACCCAGGCCGCCTCGGTCTCCCGGTCCCAGGTCGTCGACGCGTACCGGACGAGCGCCCCGATGAGGGCCTCGCCGACAGCCGGGTAGTGGGCGGAGTGGGTGCCGTACTTACGGTGCCCCCGGCCGAGGTTCTCCAGGTACGCGGTGAGCACCGGGGCATCGTCCAGATGCTCCGCCGCCGTCAGGAGGGCACTCAGAAGCCGGTCCCGCTGGGTGTCCATGGCCGCGGGGAACATCTCGCGCAGCTCGGGGTTGCGAATGAAGAGCAGGGCGTAGAAGTACGAGGTCACCCGGTCGGCGACCGGGGCGATCTCCTCCAGGGTCCGCCGGACGAGCACGGCATCGGCTGACGGTCCGACGGCGGTGGCGGGCGCCGCGCTGGTGGCGGCGGACGCTGCCCCGGTCGTGGCGGGCGCCGGCCCGGTCGTGGCGGGCGCTGCCCCCGATATCCGGGGTTCGTTCGTGGTCTCCGGGGACGCCGGCCCGTCCGTCGGGGCCGCCAGCCCGTCCGGCACCCCTGCCTCGTACGGGTGCGTCGACCCGGGCTCGCGGCCGTCCGCTGCCCCCGCCGCCCTCGTGGTGGTCGGAGCGTCCATCATGTGCCTCGCCCTCGCGCTGGCCGGCTTCCGTGGTCGCAGCATGGGGCCTCCGGTCCCCGGTTCGGACGGAAAGCGGCGTTCTCGGGCCAAACGGCGGGGATTCTGGTTAAGCTGCGCGGTTTTGGACGAGGGCGTAGGCCTCGCGCAGATCGCCTCCGGTGTAGCTGTGGAGGGACAGCCCGGCGAGATGGTGGTCCGCGTTCACGGCCACGGTCTCCGGCACGATCGCGAAGAGTTCCGCGTCGGACATCGAGTCCCCGTAGGCGACACAGTCGGCCGGATCGACCCCGTACTCCTCGCAGAGCCCGCGCGCGATCCGCACCTTCGCCCTCGCGTCGAGGATGGAAGGGCGGTGGATCTCCTCGGTGAAGGGCACGGCCGGCCAACGCGAGCCGTGCGCCACGTCCGCACCCCAGGCCAGCAGCCGCTCGACGAAGAAGTCGGGCGAGAGCGAGATCACCGCACAGCGGTCGCCCCGCTCCCGGATGTCGGCCCAGACCTCACGGATGCCGGTCAGCCACGGCGCCCCGTCGAAGGCAGCCGCGACCTGCTCCACGGTGAGCTCGGCCCAGAGCGCACGCGCCCGGACGGCGAACTCGTCCGGGGTGAGCCCGCGCAGGAAGCCCTCCTCCAGGGCGGCGATCTCATCGACGAGACCCAGCTGCCGCGAGATCTCCACAGCAGCCGCCGATCCTCGGATCAGGGTGCCGTCGAGGTCGAAGAGGTGGAGTCGTCGCGTTCGGGGTTTCACGTGAAACATCGTCTCCATGCCACGGGGTGGAATCAACGTCCCCTCGGGTATCGGCCAGGTCCGGTAAAGCGGTGGACGGATGATCACCACGTCGGACAGCATGAAACCATGCCGACTTCCCCCTCTTCGCTCGTGCACCTCCCTGTCCGACGCCTCACGTCGGACGACCTCCTCGCATGCTCCGACCTCTCCGAGAACCGGGGATGGCCGCGCGAGGAGCACAAGTGGGGGCTGCTGCTCACCGCGGGGACCGGGTACGGCATCGACGACCCGGACGGCCCCGGACTGGCCGCCTCCTGCATCGTCACGTCCTACGGCCCCGGCCTCGCGGCGATCGGCATGGTGCTCGTCGCCGAACGCCACGCACGCCGAGGGGTGGGCCGTCGGCTCATGCAGCACGTCCTGGCGGAAGCCGGAGACACCCCGCTCACCCTGCACGCCACGCCGAACGGGCAGCCGCTGTACGAGCAGCTCGGCTTCTCCCAGATCGGCCGGGCCGAGATGGTGCGCGGCCGGTTCACCTTCACCACGCCCGCCCCGGCGGTTCCGGTCCGCGCGGCGACGGCGGAGGACATCCAGGCGATCCTGCGCCTCGACCACGAGGTCTTCGGCCTCGACCGCACCCATGTCATCACCCGGCTCCCCGCGTTCGCGGATCACCTGCGGGTCGTGGAGGAGGACGGCGAGATCACCGGCTTCGCGGCGGCCTGGCCCAACATGGACACCCATGTCATCGGGCCCCTGATCGCCCGCGACCCGGCCACCGCGCAGGCGCTGATCGCCTCGCTGGCGACCGCGAGCGACCGACCGCTGCGTACGGACATCGACGTGCGCCACACGGAGCTGCTGAGCTGGCTGAAGGAGAACGGCATCGAGTCGATCGCCTTCAACTCGGTGATGATCCGCTCTCTCCCGGACCTCCCGGGCAACTGGGTCCGCCGCTTCGCACCGCTGACGGTCGCGGCCGGCTGAGCCGGAGGTACCGGCACCTCCCCCGGACAATTACTTGCAGACGCGCATTATTGCGCCGGATCGTCTATCCTGGGCCAGGAAGCCACTCCGGCGCCGACGGGAGACCGAGGAGAGACCATGACCGCGACGGATCCCGCACTCACCGCGCTCTCCCAGCGCTGGTGCGCCCTCAGCCTGCTGCACGGCAGGATCGAGGCGCACCTCGAACGCGCCCTGGAGGCCGGGCACGGTCTGAGCGTGCGGGAGTACTCGCTCCTCGACGTCCTCAGCCGCCAGCACAGCGGACCGGGCGGTCACCTCCAGATGAAGCAGGTCGCCGACGCGGTCGTGCTCAGCCAGAGCGCCACCACCCGGCTCGTCACCCGGCTCGAAGACCGGGGCCTGCTCACCCGGTACCTCTGCGCCACCGACCGGCGCGGCATCTACACGGATGTCACCGAGGCCGGCCTGAAGCTCCTGGCCGAGGCCCGCCCCACCAATGACAGCGCGCTGCGCGAAGCACTCGACGAGGCCGCGAAGAACCCGGAGCTGGCCCCGCTGGTCCGGGTCGTGGAAGGTGAGCCCGTCACCGTGTGACGGCCACCGGCCGCGCGTACGCTGCGGGGCATGAGCGATCTTGAGATACGCCCCGCCACCGCGGAGGACCTCGCTGCCATCGTCGCGATGCTCGCCGACGACCCCCTGGGCGCGCAGCGCGAATCCCCGGACGACCTCGCGCCGTACCTCACGGCCTTCGAGCGCCTCGCGAACGACCCCCACCAGCACCTCGTCGTGGCCGCCCGCGCGGGCCAGGTCGTCGGCACCCTCCAGCTGACCGTGATCCCGGGCCTCTCCCGCCGGGGCACCACCCGCTCGATCATCGAGGGCGTCCGCATCCACGCCGCCGAGCGCGGCAGCGGCCTCGGGACCCGGCTCATCGAGTGGGCCGTCGAGGAATCCGGGCGCCAGGGGTGCCGGCTCGTCCAGCTGACCTCGGACGCCAGCCGCACGGACGCCCACCGGTTCTACGAGCGCCTGGGCTTCGAGGCCTCCCATGTGGGCTTCAAGAAGAGCCTCTGAAACACCGCCCTGTGGGGTGGGTGTTTCACGTGAAACACCCACCCCACAGGCTCAGAGACCGCGCCAGCCGGCCTCGTCCACCCCACCCGGCACCGCGTCCGCGGGTGCGTACGGCTCCCGGGTGAAGACGAACGAGCCCAGGTCGAGATGGCTCACGCTGCCGTCGTCACGCCGTACGGCCCGGAGCGTCTCCCCCTCGTAGTAGCCGTTCAGCCCGACCCAGCCCCCCTCGGGCAGCGCCCGGAACCGGGCCCGCCGCCCGGCGCCCCGCAGGGGTTCGAGCACCACGCTCCGCTCGGCACCGATCCGGAGCCCGTAGGCGTACGTGCCCCAGTACCAGGGCCCCGTCAAGGACAGCAGTTCCTCGTCGACCTCGGACTCCGGAAGCGGTCGCCAGGGCTCCGGGAACCTCGGCTCGGCCTCCGCCACGATCCCCACGAGATCAGCGGCCACGGTCCCCGTCAGCGGCCCCGAGGTGGCATTGGAGAGGGCGACCGCCGCCAGACCGTCCTCGACGCTCACCCACAGGGCGGCGACGAAGCCCGGGAGCGAACCCGTGTGACCGATCAGGGTCCGGCCGTCCCTGCGCACCAGCTGGAGGCCGAGCCCGTAGCTCCCCTCCCACTCACCTTCGCCGTCCGGGGCCGCCGGAGCACGCATCTCCTCGACGGAGGCCAGGGCGAGCACCCGCTCGTCACCCGCCGCCAGAAACGCGGCGAATCGCCCGAGATCCTCCGCCGTCGACCAGAGCTGCCCGGCCGGGGCCATCAGCCCCAGGTCCTCCGAGGGCTCGGCAAGCATCACATCGGCCCAGGGGTGCACCGCCCAGCCCCCGGCGTGCGGGGCGACCGGCTGAGCGGTCGTCCGGCCCATCCCCAGCGGCTCCAGGATCTCGCTCCGCAGAGCCTCCTCCCAGGACACCCCGCGCACGGCCTCGATCAGCGAACCGAGCAGCGTGTAGCCGGGGTTGGAGTAGTGATGACTCCGCCCCGGCGCCCTCAGGAAGGGACGCTCCCCCAGTACGTCGGAGAGCTCCGGCCGCAGCACGGCGGAGGACCGCTCCCACCACGCTCCGGGCGTCTCGGCGGCGAGACCACCGCTGTGGCCGAGGAGTTGGGCGATCGTCACCTCACCGACGCCCGTGCCCTTGAGGTGCCGTTCCAGTGGATCGTCGAGCCCGAGCAGACCTTCGTCCCGCAGCCGCATCACCAGCACCGCGGTGAACACCTTGGTGATGGACCCGATCCTGAACTGCGTATCGGCATCGGGCGCATGCCCGTCCACACAACTACGCGCCCCGCTCCACACCATCACCCCGTCGCGAACCACGGCCCCCACAAAAGAAGGCGCCCGCCCCTCGGCCTGAGCAACAGCAACCCGATGGGCCAACGCCCGCTCGGTACCCGGCAACAGCCCGTCAAAAGATGCAGTCATGAACCACATTCAACGCGATCCCCCACCCAAAACTTCCCACGCGAGCCCCCACCGGACCGAGTGAGGCCGCAGACCGCTACGAGCCCCGTAGGGTCTCGCCGCTCGCGACATGCCGATCTCACCGGCGAGCCCAGATCGCGCACCGATGAGTTTCCCGCGCCACGCTGGTCTATATATCGGACATCCACGGACGGAAGGCTGGGCCATGCGGAAACTGATCTACGGCATGAACCTGACCCTGGACGGCTACATCGCCGCGGTCGGCGACGACATCGGCTGGAGCGGACCGCCGAGCGACGAGCTGTTCCAGTGGTGGCTCGCCCACGAGCAGGCCAGTGGCCTGTCGCTGTACGGGCGCAAGCTCTGGGAGACGATGAGCTCCTACTGGCCGACCGGCGACCGGCAGCCCGACGCCACCCCGGCGGAGATCGAGTTCGCGCGGAACTGGCGGGACACGCCGAAGGTGGTGTTCTCCTCGACGATCGACAAGGTCGACTGGAACACCCGCCTGGTCACCGGCGACGCGATCGCCGAGATCACCCGGCTCAAGGCCGAGGACGGCGGCCCCATGAACATCGGCGGCGCAACGCTCGCCGGGGCGGCCATGCGCGCCGGGCTGATCGACGAGTACGTGATCGCCACCCATCCGGTCCTGGTGGGCGGCGGCACGCCGTTCTTCACCGCACCGGACGGCTGGGTGAACCTGAACCTGCTGGAGACGCGGACGTTTCCCGGCGGCGTGGTCCTGACCAGGTACGAGACGAGGCACTGAGCAGTTTCCCGCTGTCTCACGCTCGCGTCAGGTCTGAGCCATGTCCACGAAGCGGGAGTAGTGGCCCTGGAAGGCGACGGTGATCGTGGCCGTCGGGCCGTTTCGGTGCTTGCCGACGATGATGTCGGCCTCGCCCGCGCGGGGTGACTCCTTCTCGTAGGCGTCCTCGCGGTGCAGCAGGATGACCATGTCCGCGTCCTGCTCGATCGAGCCGGACTCACGCAGGTCGGAGACCATCGGCTTCTTGTCGGTGCGCTGTTCGGGGCCACGGTTCAGCTGGGAGAGCGCGATGACCGGCAGTTCCAGCTCCTTGGCGAGGAGCTTCAGGTTTCGCGACATGTCGGAGACCTCTTGCTGGCGGCTCTCCTGCCGCTTCGAGCCGCCCGACTGCATCAGCTGCAGATAGTCGATGATCACGAGCTTGAGGCCGTTGCGCTGCTTGAGCCGGCGGCACTTCGCGCGGATCTCCATCATCGACAGGTTCGGGGAGTCGTCGATGTAGAGCGGAGCCTGGGACACGTCCGGCATACGGCGGGCGAGGCGGGTCCAGTCCTCGTCGGTCATCGTGCCGGAGCGCATGTGGTGCAGCGCGACCCTCGCCTCGGCCGAGAGCAGGCGCATCGCGATCTCGTTGCGGCCCATTTCGAGGGAGAAGATGACGCTGGGCAGGTTGTGCTTGATGGACGCCGCCCGTGCGAAGTCCAGGGCCAGCGTCGACTTACCCATGGCGGGACGGGCCGCGATGATGATCATCTGACCTGGGTGGAGGCCGTTGGTCAGGGAGTCGAGGTCGGTGAAGCCGGTGGGCACACCGGTCATCTCACCGCTGCGGGAGCCGATCGCCTCGATCTCGTCGAGCGCCCCCTCCATGATGTCGCCGAGCGGCAGATAGTCCTCGGTCGTGCGCTGCTCGGTGACCGCGTAGATCTCGGCCTGCGCCGAGTTCACGATCTCGTCGACGTCTCCGTCGGCCGCGTATCCCATCTGAGTGATCTTGGTGCCGGCCTCCACGAGGCGCCGCAGCACGGCCCGCTCGTGGACGATCTCCGCGTAGTACGAGGCGTTGGCCGCGGTCGGCACCGACTGGACCAGCGTGTGGAGGTACGAGGCACCGCCGACACGGGAGATCTCGCCGCGCTTGGTGAGCTCGGCGCCGACCGTGATCGGGTCGGCCGGCTCGCCCTTGGCGTAGAGGTCGAGGATCGCGGCGTAGACGGTCTCGTGCGCGGGCTTGTAGAAGTCGTTGCCCTTGATGATCTCCACGACATCCGCGATGGCGTCCTTGGAGAGCAGCATGCCGCCGAGGACGGACTGCTCGGCGTCCAGGTCCTGCGGAGGGACCCGCTCGAAGCCGGAGAGCCCGCCGTCCCAGGGGCCGTCTCCGCCCCGCTCGTGCTGGTCGTCGCGCCCGCGGCCACGGCCGCGCCCTTCACCTCGGGTACGAGTGGGCAGCCGGTCGCTGGGACCGCCATCGGCCCAGGGGTCGTCCATCGGCTCGGGAACGCTCACCAAGCACCTCTTCCCGTCCGCTCAGCGGACCTCGCCGTGCCGCTCTTTCTTACGCCACGCCTTGATCGACGAGTGGCTTCGCGACCGCTTCTGGCGCGTTGGGCGCCGGACCACGGTAGGCCCGCGAGGGGCGTCAGCCAATCTGGTTATCCACAGGCCCTGTGGGTGAAGGCCCCAATGCTGTGGAGAACTTGCCGGAACCTGTGCACGGAGCGGGGGACAGCCATGTGGACAAACTCATAGACCCCTCACCCCCACCGGCCTGACCTGCACTTTTCCCATCCACGGGCTGTGGGGGAGAAAAACTTTTCACCCTGGACCAAGATCAGAACAAACGGCCCACACCCGAAGCCCATTACCCTCCACAAGTAAGGGCTGCACACACATTGCATCTCTTACCTGTGGAAGATTAGATTGACCCCCATGACCCAGGCCCCCGCGACCTCCAAGGCCACCCGCCGACAGCACGACCGCGAGATCGTCTCCCTCGCCCTGCCGGCGTTCGGTGCTCTCGTCGCCGAGCCTCTCTTCCTCATGGTCGACAGTGCCATCGTCGGCCACCTCGGCACGCCGCAACTCGCGGGTCTCGCGATCGCCGCCGCCCTGTTGTCCACCGCCGTCAGCGTCTTCGTCTTCCTCGCCTACGCCACCACCGCCGCCGTCTCCCGGCGCGTCGGCGCGGGCGATCTCCCCGCGGCCATCCGACAGGGCATGGACGGCATCTGGCTCGCGCTCCTCCTCGGCGCCGCCGTCGTCGCACTGACCCTGCCCACCTCGCCCTGGCTGGTCGACCTCTTCGGGGCCTCCGACACCGCTTCCCCCCATGCGATCACCTACCTCCGGATCTCCAGCCTCGGCATCCCCGCGATGCTGGTGGTCCTGGCCGCCACCGGCGTCCTGCGCGGCCTCCAGAACACCCGTACACCGCTCTACGTGGCCATCGCCGGCTTCGCGGCCAACGGCGCCCTCAACATCGGACTCGTCTATGGGGCGGGCCTCGGCATCGCCGGATCGGCCTGGGGCACGGTCATCGCCCAGTACGGCATGGCCGCCGCCTACCTCGTCGTGGTCGTACGCGGCGCCCGGCGCCACGGAGCCTCGCTCCGCCCCGACCCGGCCGGCATCCGCGCCTCCGCACAGGCCGGTGTCCCGCTCCTCGTCCGTACGCTCTCGCTCCGCGCGGTCCTGATGATCGCCACGGCGGTCGCCGCCCGGATGGGCGACACGGAGGTCGCGGCCCACCAGATCATTCTGTCCCTGTGGAGCCTGATGGCCTTCGCGCTCGATGCGATCGCCATCGCGGGCCAGGCCATCATCGGGCGCTACCTCGGCGCCGACGACGCCTTCGGCGCCCGCCAGGTCTGCCGCCGGATGGTCCAGTGGGGCGTGGTCTCGGGAGTGGTGCTCGGCGCTCTGCTCATCGTCGCCCGTCCGCTGTTCGTCCCGCTCTTCACCGGCGACACCACCGTCCAGGACACCCTGCTCCCTGCCCTGCTCGTGGTCGCGGTCTCACAGCCGATCTCCGGGGTCGTCTTCGTCCTCGACGGCGTCCTGATGGGGGCGGGCGACGGCCCTTACCTGGCCTGGGCGATGCTGCTGACCCTGGCGGTCTTCGCCCCGGTCGCCCTCCTGATACCGGTGCTCGGTGGCGGGCTGACCGCGCTCTGGTGGGCGATGACGCTGATGATGACCGTCCGGATGGCCACCCTATGGCTGCGCTCCCGCTCGGGCCGCTGGATCGTCACGGGCGCCACCCGCTGAATGTTTCACGTGAAACAGGGCGTTTCACGTGAAACAGCGCCGCCCGAAACAGGGCGAACAACAGCGGAAGGGCCGCACCCCGAGGGGTGCGGCCCTTCCTCACTGCTGAGCACAGACTGCCAGGGGCAGCGTTACGCGGCGACGATCTCGACGCCGAGCTTCGCGGCCACGTCGGCGTGCAGACGCACGGAGACCTGGTGCGAGCCAAGGGTCTTGATCGGCGAACCGAGCTCGACGCGACGCTTGTCGACGTCGGGGCCACCCGCGGACTTGATCGCCGAGGCGATGTCGGCCGGGGTCACGGAGCCGAAGAGACGGCCGGCGTCGCCGGAGCGAACGGCCAGGCGCACCTTCGTACCCTCGAGCTGGGCCTTGATCTCGTTGGCCTGCTCGATGGTCGCGATCTCGTGGATCTTGCGGGCGCGGCGGATCTGCGCCACGTCCTTCTCGCCACCCTTGGTCCAGCGGATCGCGAAACCACGCGGGACCAGGTAGTTGCGAGCGTAGCCGTCCTTGACGTCGACGACGTCGCCAGCGGCACCGAGGCCAGAAACCTCGTGGGTCAGGATGATCTTCATTGGTCGGTCACCCTTTCCTTATCGCGCGGTGGACGTGTAGGGCAGCAGCGCCATCTCACGGCTGTTCTTGACGGCCGTGGCGACGTCACGCTGGTGCTGCGTGCAGTTGCCGGTCACGCGGCGGGCACGGATCTTGCCGCGGTCGGAAATGAACTTCCGCAGCATGTTCGTGTCCTTGTAGTCCACGTACACGGTCTTGTCCTTGCAGAACGCGCAGACCTTCTTCTTAGGCTTGCGCACAGGCGGCTTCGCCATGGTGTTTCTCCTGTGTGATCAAGAAGTGGGGATACGAGCTGCTTCGAGGGCTCGCGCCCTAGAAGGGGGGCTCGTCCGAGTAGCCGCCGCCGCTGGAGTTTCCACCCCAGCCGCCTCCGCCGCCCTGCTGCTGGCCGCCGCCGGAGGAGGAGGAACCGCCGGTCGCCCACGGGTCGTCGGCGGGAGCACCGCCACCACCCTGCTGGCCACCGCCGGAGTTTCCACCCCAGCTGCCACCGCCGCCGGCCTGCTGGCCGCCGCCGCCACCGCCGCCGTAACCGCCCTGGCCGCCTCGACCGGTGGTCTTGGTGACCTTGGCCGTGGCGTTCTTGAGGCTGGGGCCGACTTCCTCGACGTCCAGCTCGTAGACCGTGCGCTTGACGCCCTCACGGTCCTCGTAGGACCGCTGCTTCAGCCGGCCCTGCACGACGACGCGCATGCCTCGCTGAAGCGACTCGGCGACGTTCTCCGCCGCCTGACGCCAGACCGAGCAGGTGAGGAAGAGGCTTTCGCCGTCCTTCCACTCATTGGTCTGACGGTCGAAGGTGCGGGGAGTGGACGCGATACGGAACTTCGCGACCGCCGCACCGGACGGGGTGAAGCGCAGCTCGGGGTCGTCGACAAGATTGCCGACGACCGTGATGACGGTCTCGCCTGCCATGGGGGTACCTCTCGGCGGGATTGCTTCTGGCTGCTTTGCTGCTACTCGAACCCGATGACCACTGAGCTAGAAGCTCAGTGGGTCTCGGGACGGAGGACCTTGGTCCGGAGGACCGACTCGTTCAGGTTGAGCTGTCGGTCGAGCTCCTTGACGACCGCAGGCTCGGCCTGCAGGTCGATGACCGAGTAGATGCCCTCGGGCTTCTTCTTGATCTCGTAGGCGAGACGACGACGGCCCCAGGTGTCGACCTTCTCGACCTTTCCGTTGCCCTCACGGACGACGGAAAGGAAGTTCTCGATCAGCGGGGAGACAGCGCGCTCCTCGAGATCGGGGTCGAGGATGACCATCACTTCGTAGTGACGCATGTGGAACCCACCTCCTTTGGACTCAGCGGCCACGGTCGTTCCGTGGCAGGAGGGTCGTGATGCGTTAGCAACGGTAGCCGCCACCGCGGACAGTCCCCCTCGGCGAACGAGGGGCACCGCCGGGATCCAGTACGGACCAGGGCAGACACCGGTGCAGACCGTACAGAGTACCTGCACATCGGCCTGCGGTTGAAATTCTCCGGTGAGGGGACGCAATCTGTACACAACGGATGTCGGCGGCGCTACGATGCGCCGCCTTCCGGCAGCTACGCCAGGAGGTGCCCCATGGCACAGGCAATGCGACCCGACCCCGGCCACTCCCTCTTCGCCACCGACGGCAAACCGCACCCCATCCAGGACGCCCTGGTCGGGGTGACCCTGGTCCTCGGTGTGATCGCCTTCGTCACCGCGCAGTTCCACAACCTGCACCTGCTGAGTTCCTGGACAGGCCTCATCGGCATCCTGACCGGCGCCTACGGACAGTTCATCTCCGTGACGACACGCGAGCGCTTCCTGCTGATCCTCGGACTCGGCGCCTCGGCGTTCGGCTTCTACCTCGGCATGGCGCACGGCGGGCTCTTCGGCGGTGTCATCAGCTGAGCCGGGCGGCACGTCAGGGCGTACGTGCCCATTCGGGGCGCTCCCGGTCACAGTAGGCTTCGGCGCGAGAGCCGGAGCCCCTGACCGATGGGGACACACCTGCCGAGGAGCGCCCCGCATGAGCCTGACCCTGAGGACCATCAGCCGCGAGCAGCATCTGGGTTTCATCCAGAGCCAGCCCGCAGCGAGCCACTGCCAGGTCCCGGCGTGGGCTGATGTGAAGACGGAGTGGCGCTCGGAGAACCTCGGCTGGTTCGACAGGACCGGCGAGCTCGTCGGTGTCGGTCTGGTGCTCTACCGCCAGCTCCCGAAGATCAAGCGCTACCTCGCCTATCTGCCCGAGGGCCCGGTCATCAACTGGCACGCGCCCAACCTCGACGACTGGCTTCAGCCGATGCTGGCGCACCTCAAGCAGCAGGGCGCCTTCTCGGTGAAGATGGGCCCGCCGGTCGTCATCCGCCGCTGGGACTCGGCCGCCATCAAGTCCGGCATCCAGGACCCGGACGTCAAGCGCCTCAAGGACGTCGAGGCCAGCCACATCGAGCCGCGCGCCTTCGAAGTGGCCGACCGGCTGCGGAAGATGGGCTGGCAGCAGGCCGAGGACGGCGGCGCCGGCTTCGGTGACGTACAGCCCCGCTACGTCTTCCAGGTGCCGCTGGCGAACCGTTCGCTCGACGATGTCCTCAAGGGCTTCAACCAGCTGTGGCGCCGCAACATCAAAAAGGCCGAGAAGGCCGGTGTCGAGGTCGTCCAGGGCGGCTACGAGGACCTGGCCGAGTGGCAGCGGCTGTACGAGATCACGGCTGTCCGTGACCACTTCCGGCCGCGCCCTCTCTCGTACTTCCAGCGCATGTGGACCGTCCTCAACTCCGAGGACCCCAACCGCATGCGGCTGTACTTCGCGCGTCACAACGGCGTGAACCTCTCCGCGGCGACGATGCTCGTCGTCGGTGGGCACGTCTGGTACTCCTACGGCGCCTCCGACAACATCGGCCGTGAGGTCCGGCCCTCGAACGCGATGCAGTGGCGGATGCTGCGCGACGCGTACGCGATGGGTGCGACCGTCTACGACCTGCGCGGCATCTCCGACTCGCTCGACGAGACCGACCATCTCTTCGGGCTCATCCAGTTCAAGGTGGGCACCGGCGGCGAGGCCGTCGAGTACGTCGGCGAGTGGGACTTCCCGCTGAACAAGCTGCTGCACAAGGCACTCGACATCTACATGTCGCGCCGCTGATCCACGACGTCGCGCCGCCGCCCCATGGCGTACCGCTGACGTTTCCGTAGTCTCGTACATACCTTTGACACACCGCTGCCATCAGAAAGGTTCCGGGCCGGCCATGGCGCTCTCCCTCTACGTCGACACCGCTCGCTGGCGCGCGCACCAGAAGACCGTCATCGACCAGTTCCCCGGTGTGATCCCGGTCTGCAAGGGCAACGGATACGGCTTCGGCCATGAACGCCTCGCGGACGAGGCGGCCCGGTTCGGCGCCGACATGCTCGCCGTGGGCACCACGTACGAGGCCGCGCGGATCAAGGACTGGTTCGGCGGCGACCTGCTGGTCCTCACCCCCTTCCGCCGCGGTGAGGAACCGGTTCCGCTGCCCGACCGGGTGATCCGCTCCGTGTCGTCGGTGGACGGCGTCCACGCCCTGGTGGGCGCCCGGGTCGTCATCGAGTGCATGAGCTCGATGAAGCGGCACGGTGTCCGCGAGGAGGAGCTCCAGCAGCTCCACGCCGCCATCGAGGACGTACGCCTGGAGGGCTTCGCGCTGCACCTCCCGCTGGACCGCCCGGACGGCACCGACGCCGTCGAGGAGGTCATCGGCTGGATGGACCGGCTGCGGGCCGCCCGGCTGCCGCTGCACACCATGTTCGTGAGCCATCTGCGGGCCCAGGAGCAGGCCCGGCTCCAGCAGCAGTTCCCGCAGACCCGCTTCCGGGCCCGGATCGGCACCCGGCTGTGGCTGGGCGACCACGAGGCCACCGAGTACCGGGGCGCGGTCCTCGACGTGACCCGGGTCGCCAAGGGCGACCGGTTCGGCTACCGCCAGCAGAAGGCCGCGTCGGACGGCTGGCTGGTCGTCGTCGCCGGCGGCACCTCGCACGGCGTGGGCCTGGAGGCCCCCAAGGCGATGCACGGCGTCATGCCGCGCGCCAAGGGCGTCGCACGGGCGGGGCTCGCCACCGTCAACCGGAACCTGTCGCCGTTCGTCTGGGCCGGGAAGCAGCGCTGGTTCGCCGAGCCGCCGCACATGCAGGTGTCGATCCTGTTCGTGCCGGCCGATGCCCAGGAGCCGCGGGTCGGCGACGAGCTCGTGGCGCATCTGCGCCACACCACGACACAGTTCGACCGGCTCGTGGAGCGCTGAGCCGGCCGGTACCGCTCACCCCCGGGGACTCTGTTCCCCGGGGGTTCCCCATTCCACCAGCAGGCCCTCGTCCGCGGCGGGGGCCGCGTGCCGGGCCGGATGGGCCGCCCGGCCGGCGACGAACACGTCCTCCGCGCCGTCCAGGACGCCCCCCGAGGGGTCGTCGGCGCCGTCCTGCCGGACCGGGTCCGTCTCGGGCGTCAGGATGTCGCGTACGACCATCACGCACAGGTACAGCGTGCCGAGCAGGTGCAGGACGATCGCGAACTGATAGCCGTCCACCGGCAGGCCCTGCTTGGCGACGCCGCTGTTCGTGAACGCCAGGTACATCCAGACGCCCACGAAGTACATGACCTCGCACGTCTGCCAGACCAGGAAGTCGCGCCAGCGCGGCCGGGCGAGCGCCGCCAGCGGGACCAGCCACAGGACGTACTGCGGTGAGTAGACCTTGTTGGTCAGTACGAACGCCGCGACGATCAGGAAGGCCAGCTGGACGAAGCGGGGCCTGCGGGGCGCCGTGAACGCCAGGTAGGCGAGGCCCGCCACGGCCACCAGCATCAGCAGCAGCGCGTACAGGTTGGCCCGGTCCGGCGGGATCGAGTCGCCCGTCCGCTGGCTGATCAGCAGCCAGACCGAGCCGAAGTCGACGTTCCGGTCCCGGCTGAAGAGGTAGAACTGCTTCCAGCCCTCGGGGGCCATCAGCATCACGGGCAGGTTGACCACCAGCCAGGCACCGGCCGCGCCGAGCACCGCGGTCCCGAACTCCCGCCACTTCCCGGCCCGCCAGCAGAGCATCAGCAGCGGGCAGAGAAGCAGTATCGGGTAGAACTTGGCGGCGGTGGCCAGACCGAGCAGGACGCCGAAGGCCAGCGGCCGTTCCCTCGACCACATCAGGACGGCGGCGGCGGTCAGCGCGACGGCCAGCAGGTCCCAGTTGATGGTGGCCGTCAGCGCGATCGAGGGCGCCAGGGCGACGAGCAGCCCGTCCCACGGGCGCAGCCGGTGCGTACGGGCCACACAGACCGCGAGAACGGCCGCGCAGGCCATCAGCATGCCCGCGTTGGCCAGCCAGAAGGCCTGCTCCTGCTCCCGCATGGCCCCGCCGCCCGGCGTCAGCCAGGCCGCGACCTCCATGAAGAGGCCGGTGAGGACGGGGTACTCCAGGAACGGTATGTCGCCGCCCAGCCGGTCGAAGTACGGCACGAGGCCCGCCGCGAAGCCGCGCCCCTCGTAGAGGTGCGGGATGTCCGAGTAGCAGGCGTGGGTGTACTGGGAGGTGATGCCCTCGAACCACGCCCAGTTGTAGCAGGGCAGCTTCTGCACCATCCCGAGGGCGAACATGCCGATGGCCACGAGGGCGATCACCCGCACCGGCGTCAGCTGCCCGGTGCCGAACGACGCCCGGCGGCCGTAGGGGCCGCCGATCAGTTCGCTGCCCGCGGCGGCCACCTTGTCCCGGTGGGTGGGGATGACCGTCTGCGAGCGGCCCTGTGGCCGGTCCTGCGGCGCGCTCGTCTTCTGGAGGCTCGGCATGGGGGACATCCTGCCGTACGTCTCCGGGAAAGCGGCGAGGGCCGCCGCTGCCGGCTCCGTACGGAAGGTACGGAGCGGCCGCGGCGGCCCTCACGGGAGTGCGCGGGCGGGCTGGATCAGGGAATCCAGGCCCCGCCGCCTCCGGGTTTGCCGTTCCCGCCTCCGGGGTTGCCGTCCGTCGGTGTATCGGTCGGCGTCGGTGTGTCGGTCGCGGGTGGCGTGGTGGTGGGCTGCCCCGTGTTGCCGCCGGGGTTGCCGGGGTTGCTGCAGTTCCAGTCCCAGATGTCGCAGGTCGTCTTGCCCGGCTTCGGCGTCCGCGAGACCGGGGGAGTGGTCGTCGCGGTGGCCGGGGGAGTCGTCGGCGGCGTCGTGGTCGCGGTGGGAGTCGGCGTGGCCGTCGGGCTCGGGGTCGGGCTGGTGGCGCCACCGCCGAAGACGGGCTCCGCGTTCTCCAGGTCGAGCGGCTTGGGGAACTCCACGAGCGGCATGCCTTCCACGGCAGTCGTCATGTAGTCCTTCCAGATCCGCGACGGGAACGAGGAACCGTGGATGCGCGGCTGGGCACCCGTGCCGTACATCTCCTGGAACTCGCGGTTCTTCTTCGTCTCGTCGTCGTCGAAGCGGTACATGTCGATGGCGGTCGACAGCTGCGCGGTGTAGCCCACGAACCAGGCCGACTTGTTGCCGTCGGTCGTACCGGTCTTGCCGGCCACGTCACGGCCCGGGATGGCGGCCTTGCGACCGGTTCCCTTCGGGTTCTCCACGACGTCGCGGAGGACGTCCGTGACGTTGCTGGCGATGGCCGGCGAGAAGGCCGACTTGCCCGCCGCCTCGTGCTTGTAGATCGTCTTGCCGCCCTTGACCACCTTGTTCACCGAGAACGGCTCGTTCTGCTCACCGTTGTTGGCGAAGGTCGCGTACGCGCCCGCCATCCGGATCGCGCTCGGGCTGGAGATACCGAGCGAGAACGAGGGCACCTCGCCCTGGACGAGCGATTCCTTGCGCAGACCGGCGGAGACGGCGGCCTCACGGACCTTGTCGATGCCGATGTCCATGCCCAGCTGCACGAACGGCGAGTTCGCCGAGCGGATCATGGCCTCGCGGAGGGTCATGTTGCCGTAGCTCGCGCCGTCGTCATTGGTCTGGCGCCACTCCTCGCCCTTCTCGTTCTCCCAGATCTCGCCGTCGTACCTGCGGATCTTCAGCCCGTCCTTGCCGGAGTAGCGGCTCTTGTCCGGGTCGACGATCGTGCGCGAGGTCTCGCCCTGCTCCGGCCCCAACTTGCTGTCCCGCACGCCGTACTTCATGGCGGCGGCCAGGACGAAGGGCTTGAAGGTCGAGCCCACCTGGGCACCGGTCGGGTCGGCGTTGTTGGTGAAGTGCTTGGTGGCGTCGACACCGCCGTAGATCGCGACGATCGCGCCCGTCTGCGCGTTCACCGAGGCGCCGCCGAACTGGACGTTGGTGTCCTCCTTCGGCCGCTTCTTCGGGTCGATGTACTCCTTGAGGATCTTGTTGACCGACTTCTCCAGCGCCTGCACCTTCGGCTTCTGGAAGGTGGTGTGGATCTCGTAGCCACCGCGCTCGAGTTCCTTGGCGCCGATGCCCTCGGTGTTCTTGTTGATGAAGTTCGCCTTGGCCGTGCTGACGAGATAGCCGATCTGGCCGGTCAGCTGGGCGTCCTGCTTGCGCTTCTGGACCTTCGGGAAGGTCGTGTACTTGGCGCGCTCCTCGGCGGTGATCTTCTTGTCGTTGACCATCTCGTCGAGGATCCACTTCCACCGCTTGGTGGCGCGGTCGAGGTTCTTCTCGGGCGTGGCCTCGGGGTCGATCTCCGGGTAGCCGCCCGGGTCGTAGTACGTCGCGCCCTTCAGCACCGCGGCGAGCAGCGCCGACTCACTGGCGTTGAGGTACCTGGCGTCCTTGTCGAAGTACGCGCGCGCGGCGGCCTGGATCCCGTAGGCACCGCGCCCGTAGTACGCGGTGTTCAGGTAGCCGGCCATGATCGTCGACTTCTCGTTCTCATTGCCGACCTTCATGGAGATGAAGAGTTCCTTCACCTTCCGGGTCACGGTCTGCGACTGGTCGTTGAGCCGGTTGTTCTTCACGTACTGCTGGGTGATGGTCGAACCACCCTGGGTCTCGCCGCCCTTGGCCATGTTCCACACGGCGCGGCCGATGCCCATCGGGTCGATGCCGGAGTCGTCCCAGAACGTCTTGTTCTCGGCCGAGACCACGGCCTCCTGCATGACCTTCGGGATCTGCTCGATGCCGACGATCTGGCGGTTGGCGCCACTGCCGGTCGCGACCATGCGCGAGCCGTCGGCCCAGTAGTAGATGTTGTTCTGCGAGATCGCGGTCGCGTCCTCCTTCGGGACGACCACGTTGGAGTACGCGAAGACCGCGCCGCCCATCAGGGTCCCGACGAAGACCAGGAACGTACCCGTCACGAGCTTCCACGACGGCATCCAGCGACGCCAGCCGTGCTTGCCGTAGCGCGGGTAGTCGATCATCCGCTTCTTGCCCGGCGGGCGACCGCCGGAGCCCCGCCCCGGGCCACTGCCACGGCCGCCTCCGCCGCCGCCTCGGCGTCCGCCTCCGGGGCCGCCGGGGCCCCCGGGGCCCGCGTCAGCCCCCTTTCGGCGACTGCCGCGCTGGGCGGCCCTGCGGGCCTCCGCGCGGCCCCCGTAGGGGCGCGACTCCTCCCCCGCGGGGGAGGAAGGTCCGTACGAGGCCGAAGGGGCCCTCGTACCGACGTCATGGGCCGGGGCCGACCTGCGGCCCACCGGCTGCTGGGCAGCGCGCCGTGCCTCCGCGCGACCGCCCGTCGGCGGCTGCTGCGGCGGCATTTTGCGACGATGCTCGCTCATCGAACGACTACTCCTCGGGCAGGCGCGTACGCCTGGAAGCGGCAGTTGAGTTCCGGTCCCCCCGAAATGCGCACGGCCGGAACCCCATCGGAGGCCCCTCCGTACCGCAGCCGGTCACCCGCAGCACTGACGCCCCGCGGCATCTCTCGGTTCCCGGTGGTCTGCATGCCGCACAGACTACGCACGGCCAAAACCCACCTTGGGCCGGAGTTCACCCCAAATCAGGCAAGTCGAACGCTGTGAATTAACGATGTGACGCCGGTCACGGCGGTCCCACTTGTCGAGACTGACAGCCCGTTCTATCGTGCTGATGTATCGAGTCGATACATCAGCACGGCATAAGGGTCCCGAAAGCGGAGGAGGAGGCGACGAATGAGCAGACGCTCCGGCATCCTCGAGTTCGCCGTTCTCGGCCTGCTGCGCGAGGCCCCGATGCACGGGTACGAGCTGCGGAAGCGCCTCAACACCTCGCTGGGCGTCTTCCGGGCCTTCAGCTACGGAACGCTGTACCCCTGCCTCAAGACGCTGGTCGCCAACGGCTGGTTGATCGAGGAACCGGGCAGTGCCCCCGAGGAAGCCCTCGCCGCTTCACTCGCAGGGCGCCGAGCGAAGATCGTCTACCGGTTGACGCCGGCAGGTAAGGATCAGTTCGAGGAACTCCTGTCCCACACCGGCCCGGACGCCTGGGAGGACGAGCACTTCGCCGCACGCTTCGCCTTCTTCGGGCAGACCGAGCGCGAGGTGCGGATGCGCGTCCTGGAGGGCCGCCGCAGCCGGCTGGAGGAGCGTCTGGAGAAGATGCGCGCCTCTCTGGCCCGGACCCGCGAGCGCCTCGACGACTACACGCTTGAGCTGCAGCGCCACGGCATGGAATCCGTGGAGCGCGAAGTGCGCTGGCTGAACGAGCTCATCGAGAGCGAGCGAGCGGGGCGGGATCAGCGATCCGGCCCCGACGCCGCCGCTCTGCACGACAACGATTCTGGAGAAACGGGCGGCCTGCCCCGGCACGGGGGCAGTACCCGGCCGGATCCGTCCGACGACACCGCCAAGTGAAACCCTGCGCACAGCAGGGCTTCCACAATCACAACAGGGAGCAACCGGAATGGGTTCGGTTCGCGTAGCCATCGTCGGCGTGGGCAACTGCGCCGCCTCGCTGGTGCAGGGCGTCGAGTACTACAAGGACGCCGACCCGGCGGCCAAGGTGCCCGGCCTGATGCACGTCCAGTTCGGCGACTACCACGTCCGTGACATCGAGTTCGTGGCCGCCTTCGACGTCGACGCGAAGAAGGTCGGCCTCGACCTCTCCGACGCCATCGGCGCCAGCGAGAACAACACCATCAAGATCTGCGACGTCCCGAACAAGGGCGTCACGGTCCAGCGCGGTCACACGCTCGACGGTCTCGGCAAGTACTACCGCCTGACCATCGAGGAGTCCGCCGAGGCGCCGGTCGACATCGTCCAGATCCTCAAGGACCGCCAGGTCGACGTCCTCATCTGCTACCTGCCGGTGGGTTCCGAGGCCGCTGCGAAGTTCTACGCGCAGTGCGCCATCGACGCCAAGGTCGCCTTCGTCAACGCTCTTCCGGTCTTCATCGCCGGCACCAAGGAGTGGGCCGACAAGTTCACCGAGGCGGGCGTCCCGATCGTCGGCGACGACATCAAGTCGCAGGTCGGCGCGACCATCACGCACCGCGTGATGGCCAAGCTGTTCGAGGACCGCGGTGTCCGTCTTGAGCGCACCATGCAGCTCAACGTCGGCGGCAACATGGACTTCAAGAACATGCTGGAGCGCGACCGCCTGGAGTCCAAGAAGATCTCCAAGACCCAGGCCGTCACCTCGCAGATCCCCGAC
The DNA here is from genome assembly GCF_036634195.1 of Streptomyces sp. P9-A4. Classification (NCBI taxonomy): domain Bacteria; kingdom Bacillati; phylum Actinomycetota; class Actinomycetes; order Kitasatosporales; family Streptomycetaceae; genus Streptomyces; species Streptomyces sp. P9-A4. The sequence goes on along the minus strand of NZ_JAZIFY010000001.1, from coordinate 3,767,573 downwards.
CGTGAGCTGGGCGAGAAGAACGTCCACATCGGTCCGTCGGACTACGTGGCCTGGCTGGACGACCGCAAGTGGGCGTACGTGCGCCTCGAGGGCCGCGCCTTCGGCGACGTTCCGCTGAACCTCGAGTACAAGCTCGAGGTGTGGGACTCCCCGAACTCGGCGGGTGTCATCATCGACGCCCTGCGCGCCGCGAAGATCGCCAAGGACCGCGGCATCGGCGGCCCCATCCTCTCCGCGTCGAGCTACTTCATGAAGAGCCCGCCGGTGCAGTACTTCGACGACGAGGCCCTGGCCAACGTCGAGAAGTTCATCAAGGGTGAGGTCGAGCGCTAAGGCGCCCCACGCTTGTCGATCGAGGGTCCCCGGGCTTACCGCCCGGGGACCCTCTTCGTATGTGAGTCTTGCTGCCATGTCCGTCGTACGTGATCTGCGCGTACTCCTGCGCCTGACGAACTTCCGCCGCCTGCTCGCCGTCCGGCTGCTCTCCCAGTGCGCCGACGGCGTCTACCAGGTGGCCCTGGCCACGTACGTCGTCTTCTCCCCCGAGAAGCAGACCTCCGCCGCGGCGATCGCCTCCGCGATGGCGATCCTGCTGCTCCCGTACTCGCTCGTCGGGCCCTTCGCCGGAGTGCTCCTCGACCGCTGGCAGCGCCGCCAGGTCTTCCTGTACGGCAACCTCCTGCGCGCCCTGCTCGCCTGCGGGACCGCCGTGCTCGTCCTCGCCTCCGTCCCCGACTGGCTCTTCTACGCCTCCGCGCTCTCCGTCACGGCCGTCAACCGCTTCGTCCTCGCGGGACTCTCCGCCTCGCTTCCACGGGTCGTGGACGAGGAACGGCTCGTCTTGGCGAACTCGCTCTCCCCCACCGCCGGCACCCTCGCCGCGACCCTGGGCGGCGGTCTCGCCTTCGGCGTCCAGCTGCTCGCCGACAACTCCAACGCGACCGTGGTGGCCTCCGGCGCCCTGCTCTATCTGGCCGCCGCCCTCGCCTCGCTCCGGATGCCCCGGGAGCTCCTCGGGCCCGATCCGAAGCCCGAGCCGGCGCCCCTCACCTCGGCTCTGGCCTCGACGGCCCGGGGGCTCGCCGCCGGACTGCGGCATCTCTCCGAAAGGCGCCCCGCAGCCCGCGCTCTCGCCGCCGTGACCCTCATGCGCTTCTGCTACGGCGCTCTGTTCGTCACCGTGCTCATGCTCTGCCGCTACGCCTGGAGCTCCACGGAGGCCGAGGGGCTCGGGCTGCTGGGACTCGCCGTGGCCGCGTCGGGCGCCGGATTCTTCGCGGCCGCCGTCATCTCCCCCTGGGCCGTGGGGCGGCTCGGTCCCTTCGGGTGGATGACCGTGTGCGCCGCGACGGCCGCCGTGCTGGAACCGGCGCTCGGCCTGACCTTCGCCCCCACGCCGTTCCTCGTCGCCGCCTTCGTCCTAGGGCTCATCACCCAGGGAGGGAAGATCGCGACGGACACGGTGGTGCAGACCTCGGTGGACGACGCCTACCGAGGACGGGTCTTCGCCCTCTACGACGTGCTGTTCAACGTCGCCTTCGTGAGCGCGGCGGGCGTCGCGGCCCTGATGCTGCCGCCCGATGGCCGGTCCACGCTGCTGATCGTGCTCGTGGCCGTGATCTACGCCGGGATCGCCCTGGGCCTGCGGCGCGGGGAACGCACGGAGGGGTGATGTTTCACGTGAAACACCACCCCTCGTGACCGCCTCACATCCGCCGCTGTTTCACGTGAAACAGCGGGTTCCACGTGAAACGTCGACGCGGCGCCGACCGGCTCGGCACGGCCGGCTCAGCTCTGCTCGGCCCACCACTCCTTGAGCGCGACGACGGCCTGCGCGTGCTCCATCGGGCCGTTCTCCAGCCGGAGCTCCAGCAGGAACTTGTAGGCCTGACCGATGGCCGGCCCGGGGCCGATCCCCAGGATCTCCTGGATCTGGTTGCCGTCGAGGTCGGGCCGGATCGCGTCCAGCTCCTCCTGTTCCTGGAGCTGGCCGATGCGGTCCTCCAGGCCGTCGTAGGCGCGGGAGAGCGCGGTCGCCTTGCGCTTGTTGCGAGTGGTGCAGTCCGACCGGGTCAGCTTGTGGAGGCGCGAGAGCATCGGTCCGGCGTCGCGGACATAGCGCCTCACGGCCGAGTCGGTCCACTCGCCGGTCCCGTAGCCGTGGAAGCGGAGGTGCAGCTCCACGAGGCGCGAGACGTCCTTGATCATCTCGTTGGAGTACTTGAGCGCGGTCATCCGCTTCTTGGTCATCTTCGCGCCCACCACCTCATGGTGGTGGAAGGAGACCCGGCCGTCCTTCTCGAAGCGACGGGTCCGCGGCTTGCCGATGTCGTGGAGCAGCGCGGCAAGGCGAAGGACCAGGTCCGGCCCGTCCTCCTCCAGGTCGATCGCCTGGTCGAGCACGGTCAGCGAGTGCTCGTAGACATCCTTGTGACGGTGATGCTCGTCGCTCTCCAGGCGCAGCGCAGGCAGCTCGGGGATGACGTGCTCGGCGAGCCCGGTCTCGACGAGCAGCCCGAGGCCCTTGCGCGGGTGGGCGGAGAGCAGCAGCTTGTTGAGCTCGTCACGGACGCGCTCCGCGGAGACGATCTCGATCCGGCCGGACATCTCCTTCATCGCGGCGACAACCTCGGGAGCGACCTCGAAGTCCAGCTGCGCGGCGAACCTCGCGGCTCTCATCATCCGCAGCGGGTCGTCGGAGAAGGACTCCTCGGGCGTCCCCGGCGTACGGAGCACACGAGAGGCGAGATCCTCCAGACCGCCGTACGGGTCGACGAACTCCTTCTCCGGAAGGGCTACGGCCATCGCGTTGACGGTGAAGTCACGGCGGACGAGGTCCTGGTCGATGGAATCGCCGTAGGAGACCTCGGGCTTGCGCGAGGTCCGGTCGTACGCCTCCGAGCGGTACGTGGTGACCTCGACCTGGAAGCGCTGGTCGACGTCTCCGACGCGGGCGTCCTTCTGGCAGCCGACCGTTCCGAAGGCGATGCCGACCTCCCACACGGCGTCGGCCCACGGACGGACGATCTTCAGTACGTCCTCGGGGCGGGCGTCGGTGGTGAAGTCGAGGTCGTTGCCGAGCCGGCCGAGCAGGGCGTCGCGTACCGAGCCACCGACCAGCGCGAGGCTGAACCCGGCCTCCTGGAATCGGCGGGCGAGGTCGTCGGCGACGGGGGACACGCGCAGCAGTTCACTGACCGCGCGGCGTTGCACCTGGCTCAGTGCAGTCGGGGTGTCTTCGTTGGCGTTCGGCACAACAGAAAAGGGTACGTGCCCCGGCTCGCGGCGACGTCCTCGTTTTCCGGAGGGCACCGGTCCCCGGACCGGCCGGACCGGACCCGTGGAAGATCGCCTGGAGCAGTCCCCGGCACTTGCTCCCAGCATGCCTCGTTACCATGCCTGGACACAGCAACCGGGAACCATCTCCACCACTGGCATCAGAGACAACGACGAGGACGGGCGAACGCGTGGCCGAGGCGGCAGACATCCAGGGAACCGGTCCCTCACCTGCCCGCCGATGGCTGCGGCGCACGATCACCGTCGCCGTCGGGGCGCCGCTCCTCGCGGGACTGCTCCAGGCCCCTGCGGACGCCTCCCCGGCCTCCGCCGCCGAGGGCAGCGCCGTCTCGAAGACGGTCGATGTGTCGCTCGACACGCTGACCCCGACCGCGCCCACCGAGGGGGACACGGTCACCGTCACCGGGACGGTCACCAACCGGAGCAAGAAGACCGTCACCGACGCGACCGTGGATCTGCGCGTCGGGCCCCGGATGACGAGCCGCAGCGAGATCGAGCAGGTGGCGGGCCGCACGGGCTACCGGAGCGACAGCGACCCCGCCCCCCTCGACGACGCCCCCACCGTCAAGATCCCCCGGCTGGGCGCCGGCCTCAGCGCGGACTTCTCGTTCTCCGTCCCGGTCTCCGATCTCGGACTCGACGACGCCGGTGTGTACCAGCTGGGGGTCTCCCTCACCGGGCAGACCTCGGACCGGCACGACGACCGGGTGCTCGGCATCGAGCGGACGTTCCTGCCGTACCAGCCCGAGGCCACCGAGAAGAAGACCCAGCTCACCTACCTCTGGCCGCTGATCTCCTCCGCCCACGTCTCCGCCGAGACGGCCACGGACGATCAGCAGACCCCCGTCTTCGAGGACGACGTCCTGGCGGCCGAGCTGAAGCCGGGCGGACGCCTCGACCAGCTGGTATCGCTGGGAGGGGACCTCCCGGTCACCTGGGTGCTCGACCCGGACCTGCTGGCCTCCGTCGACGCCATGGCGAACGGCTACCGCGTCAAGGACGGCACCCTGCACGTCCCGGGCAAGAACCAGGCCGTCGCCGAGCAGTGGCTGGACGCGCTGGAGAAGGCGGTCCAGGGGCACAAGGTCGTCGCCCTCCCCTTCGCGGACCCCGACCTCGCGTCCCTGGCCCACCGGGGCAAGGACGTCCCCGGTTCCCTCGGACACCTCCAGTCGGCGACCGCGCTCGCCGGGATGACGGTCGAGACCGTCCTGCACACCCAGGCCTCCACCGACTTCGCATGGCCCGCCGAGGGAGCCGTCGACCCCTCCATCGTGGCCGTGGCGACCTCCGCCGGCGCCGACAAGGTGATCGCCCGCAGCGACAGCGTCCGCGACGACCTCTCCTACACCCCGACGGCGGCCCGCCCCTTCGGCAACGGAAGCACCACGGCCGTGGTCAGCGACGCGCTCCTGTCCACCGCCTTCGAAGGGGACATGATCCGCACGGAGAACTCCACGCTCGCGGTCCAGAAGTTCCTCGCCCAGTCGCTGGCGATCACCATGGAACAGCCGGAGGACCAGCGCAGCATCGTGGTCGCCCCGCAGCGAATGCCGACCGTCGCCCAGGCGCAGACGATGGCGACCGCCCTGAAGGGTCTCTCCGGGCGTCGCTGGACCCAGCCGAGCGACCTCCTCGCCGCCGCCGCGGCCAAGCCCGACCCGGACGCCTCCACCACGGTGCCCAGCAGCTCCCGGTACCCGAAGAAGCTGCGCGACCGGGAACTGCCCGTCCAGGCCTTCCGCGACATGAAGACCACCCGCGACGAGCTGAACGACTTCAAGGTGATCCTGTCCCAGCAGGACCGTGTCGTGGCCCCCTTCGGCAACGCGATCAACCGCGAGATGTCGACCTCGTGGCGGGGGCAGGCCCGAGCCGCCGCGCTCTACCGGATCAACGTCCTGGAGTATCTGCAGACCCTCACCGAGGGGGTCCAGCTGGTCGACAAGTCCGATCTCACACTCTCCGGCCGCAGTGCGACGATCCCTGTGACCGTCCAGAACAAGCTGCTGCAGGACGTCCATCTCGTGCTGCGGCTCACCTCCGGCAACAAGAACCGGCTCCAGGTGAACGGCGACCGGGACGCCGAGCTCCCCGTGAAGATCAACGGCGGGCACAGCCAGTCCGTGAAGTTCAACGCCTCCGCCAGCGTCAACGGCCAGGTGCCGATGACCGCCCAGCTCTACACCGAGGACGGCACGCCGTACGGGCAGCCGATGACGTTCACCGTGAAGGTCTCCGAGATCACCGCCACGGTGATGCTCGTGATCGCCGGTGGAGTGCTGCTCCTGGTCCTGGCCGGCGTACGGATGTACAGCCAGCGCAAGCGGGTGGCCGCCCGGAACGCCGAGGTCGAGGCAGCGGAGGCGGCAGCGGACCCGGAGGCCGACGCGGAGGCCGACGCCGGGACTGAAGACGGGACGAATCCTGAGGCGGATCCCGAGGCGGATCCCGAGGCGGTGACAGGCGAGGCCGACGGGGGTGAACCCGAGCAGCCGAGTGACCCGACACCGGACACCGGGTCCGAAAGCGGCGACCCGTCGAGCCCGGGTGAGAAAGTGGACCGTTGAGCGATGTCGTGGCCGGTCGGCCGGGGACGATGAGGTGGGGTAACCATGAACGCGCCGTACGACGGTGACCGCGGCCAGGGCGCGGGCGGCACCGCGCCGTCCGGTGGGACGCCCGCGGCCCCCTCCGGTCCCGGCCACCCTCCGGTGCCGGCCCCGCAGGAACAGAACCCTTACGCGCAGGACACCTACGCGCAGAACCCGTACGCCCAGAACCAGTACGACCCGAACGCGTACGCCCAGGACCCCTATGTCCAGGACGCCCTCGCCCATGACCCGTACCGGGCCCAGGACCTGTCCGCACAGGACCCGGTGACCGAGGCGCTCTACGACCGCGCCGCGCACCCGCCGCCCCCGCCGGGCACCTATCAGGAGCCCCAGCCGCTCTACCAGCAGCCGGTCGCGCCCCAGCACGCACCCGACCCCCGGGTGTGGGCGCAGACACCGGCGCCGGAGCCCGACGGCACCTCACGGCACCTGCCGTACGGCGATGACGCGCGCACGGTCCAGTTCACCGGCGTCGACGACCTGGTGACCCGGGCCGGCGAGGAGGCCCCCGAACCGGATGCCTTCGCGCACCTCTACCGGGACCAGCAGACGCCCGGCCAGGTGCCCCCGCCCGCCCCGGAGCCGGACCCCATGTCCGCCCCCGCCCCCAAGAAGTCCGGAAGGGCCTCCGGGCTGCTGAAGTCGAGCGCGGTGATGGCGGCCGGCACCCTGGTCTCCCGGCTCACCGGCTTCGTCCGCAGCCTGGTGATCACCGGCGCGCTCGGCGCGGCCCTGCTCGGCGACACCTTCACCATCGCCTACACGCTGCCGACGATGATCTACATCCTGACCGTCGGCGGCGGTCTCAACTCGGTCTTCGTCCCGCAACTCGTCCGCTCGATGAAGAACGACGAGGACGGCGGCGAGGCCTACGCCAACCGCCTGCTCACCCTGGTCATGGTGGCGCTGGGCCTGATCGTGGCACTCGCCGTCTTCGCGGCACCGCTGCTCATCCGGCTGATGTCGAACACCATCGCCGACGACGCCGCGGCCAACAGCGTGGCCGTGACCTTCGCCCGGTACTGCCTGCCCACGATCTTCTTCATGGGCGTGCACGTGGTGATGGGCCAGATCCTCAACGCCCGCGGCAAGTTCGGCGCGATGATGTGGACGCCGGTCCTCAACAACATCGTCATGATCGTCACCTTCGGCCTGTTCATCTGGGTCTACGGCACCTCCGCCGAGTCCCACATGGGCGTGCGGACCATCCCGGACGACGGCATCCGCCTGCTGGGTGTCGGCACCCTCCTCGGACTCGTCGTCCAGGCCCTGGCGATGATCCCGTACCTCCGTGAGACCGGCTTCCGCTTCCGGCCGCGCTTCGACTGGAAGGGTCACGGGCTCGGCAAGACGGTCAAGCTCGCCAAGTGGACCGTGCTCTTCGTCCTCGCCAACCAGGCGGGCGTCCTCGTCGTCACCCAGCTCGCCACGGCCGCCGGTGAGGAGTCCGGGAAGAACGGTGCCGGCTTCCTCGCCTACTCGAACGCCCAGCTGATCTGGGGCATGCCGCAGGCCATCATCACGGTCTCCGTCATGGCCGCGCTGCTGCCCCGCATCTCCCGCGCCGCCCACGACAACGACCCCGGAGCCGTCCGCGACGACATCTCGCAGGGCCTTCGGAACTCGGCCGTCGCGATCGTCCCGGTCTCCTTCGCCTTCCTGGCGCTCGGCGTCCCGATGTGCACCCTGCTGTACGCCTCCAGCGGCGTCGAGGCCGCCCAGGGCATGGGCTTCATCCTGATGGCCTTCGGCCTCGGCCTGATCCCCTACTCCGTCCAGTACGTCGTGCTCCGCGGCTTCTACGCCTACGAGGACACCCGGACGCCCTTCTACAACACGGTCATCGTGGCCGCCGTCAACGCTGCGGCCTCGGCCGTCTGTTACGTCGTCCTGCCCGCACAGTGGGCCGTCGTCGGCATGGCCGCCTCGTACGGGCTCGCCTACGCCGTCGGCGTCGGCATCGCCTGGCGCCGCCTCCGCAACCGGCTGGGCGGCGACCTGGACGGCACCCAGGTGCTGCGGACCTACGCACGCCTCTGCATGGCCTCCGTGCCCGCCGCGATCGTCGCGGGCGGCGTCGGCTTCGGTCTGCTGAAGCTCCTGGGCGAGGGTGCGCTGGGCTCGCTCGTCGCCCTGCTCATCGGCGGAGTCGTACTTCTCGGTGTCTTCTTCGTCGCCGCCAAGCGCATGCGGATCACGGAACTGAACACCCTGGTCGGCATGGTGCGCGGACGCCTGGGACGCTGATCACGCGGCCCCGCACAACCATCGGGGGGAACCGCGTGTCGTGCATAGCGTCCGACTGTGGGCACAATTGGCTTGGCTGTTGGATGCGGTGCAACGGATGGGGAGGCAGGAACGACGGTGGCGGAACGTAGCACGGCTGCCGTCGACGTGGCCGACAACAGCGGTGACGACCCGCTGACCGCCAAGGCGGACACGGCCGCGACCGACGGGGTGGCGGACAAGCAGAAGACGGCGGAGAAGACCGCCGAGGCCACGGAGACGAAGGCGGTCGATCGACAGAGCGGCGAACAGCCCTCCATCACGGCTCCCGAGCTGCACAGCGGCCACAAACTGGCCAGACGCTACCGGCTGGAGGAGTGCGTCACCCGTCTGGACGGCTTCAGCAGTTGGCGTGCGGTCGACGAGAAGCTGCGGCGCGCGGTCGGAGTCCATCTGCTGCCCGCCGACCACCCCAGGGCCCGGTCGGTCCTGGCCGCGGCCCGCTCCTCGGCGCTCCTCGGCGACCCCCGGTTCGTCCAGGTCCTCGACGCAGTCGAGGAGAACGACCTCGTCTACGTCGTGCACGAGTGGCTGCCCGACTCCACGGAGCTGACCGCGCTGCTCGCGGCCGGTCCGCTGGAGCCCCACGACGCCTACCAGCTCGTCAGCCAGGTCTCCCAGGCCATGGCCGCCGCGCACCGGGAGGGCCTCGCCCACCTCAGGCTCACCCCGAGCGCGGTCCTGCGCAGCTCCACCGGCCAGTACCGGATCCGCGGTCTGGCCGTGAACGCCGCCCTGCGCGGCATCACCGCCGAACGTCCGCAGCGCAGCGACACCGAGGCCATCGGCGCCCTCCTGTACGCCGCGCTGACCCAGCGCTGGCCGTACGACAGCGACGCGTACGGGCTCTCCGGGCTCCCCAAGGGCGTCGGGCTGCTCCCGCCCGACCAGGTCCGGGCCGGCGTCCACCGGGGCCTCTCCGAGATCGCGATGCGCGCCCTGGCCAACGACGGGGCCACCGCCTCGCGCCAGGAACCGCCCTGCACCACCCCGGACGAGCTGGCCAAGGCCGTGGCGGCGATGCCCCGTGTGAAGCCGCCGGAGCCGGAGTTCACCGCACCGCCCGAGTACCAGCGCACGACGTACCAGCAGGGCACCTACGGGCGTCCCCAGCCGCGTCCCGCGGTCACCCAGCCGGTGATCGTCCCGCCGCCCCCGCTGCAGAGCCGTACCGGCAGGGCGCTGAAGTGGGCCGTCTCGGCGCTGCTGATCGCCGCCCTGGGCCTCGGCAGCTGGCAGATCGCCGACCGGCTCCTCGGCCAGGACAGCATCTCCGAGACGCCGAACACGGCCCCGACGGTCGACGACGAGAAGCCGGAGCCGCCCAAGCCGCTGGCGATCCGTTCCGCGGAGGAGTTCGCTCCCGACGGCCTTCCGCAGAACCCCGACGGTGTCGGCGACACCTACGACAGCGACAGCTCCTCGTACTGGCGTACCAAGACCTTCATCGGCGGCCCCGTCCTGGCGCCGTACAAGCAGGGCGTCGGGATCGTCTACGACCTCGGGAGCGAGCAGAACGTCTCGTCCGCCTCGATAGCGCTGCGTTTCGGCGGCCCGCAGACCGCCGTCACGCTGTACGCGGCGGACTCGCTGTCGCCCTCCGGTACGCCGGACTCCATGAAGAAGATCGCCTCGGTCGAGACCTCGGACTCGACCGCGAAGCCGGAGACCAAGACGCCGGTCAAGACCCGCTACGTGCTGCTCTGGATGACCTCCGTGCCGTACTCCGACCGTGACGAGTACTTCGGCGCGGGCTACAAGCAGGCCATCACGAACGTGTCGTTCCAGGGGACCGCTCCCTAGTCACCGGCCGTGCACCACGATGAGCGCCGAGCCCAGCTCGGCGCTCATTTACTTCCGGTCACGGACCGGATTGAATGCCTGCACGGCTGCCGAGCGAGGAGGGGAACCGTGACCCCTGCGGCTGACGATCCCCGCACCGCTGCGGACGACGAACTCCTGGCCCGCCATGTCGACGGGGACCCCGAAGCCTTCGGTGAGCTCGTACGGCGCCACCGCGACCGGCTCTGGGCCGTGGCCCTCCGGACCCTGGGGGACCGCGAGGAGGCCGCTGACGCCGTCCAGGACGCCCTGATCTCGGCCTTCCGTGCCGCCCATACCTTCCGCGGCCAGTCGGCCGTCACGACATGGCTCCACCGCATCACGGTGAACGCCTGTCTGGACCGCATACGCAAGACCGCCTCCCGCCGGACCTCACCCGTCGACGACGACGCCCGCTTCGAACAGCTCCTCGACCCCCATGAGTCGGCCGAGGCACCCGTGGAGCGCCAGGACCTCCACCGCCAGCTGTTCGCCGCACTCGCCACGATCCCCGCCGACCAGCGTGCCGCCCTCGTCCTGGTCGACATGCAGGGATACCCGGTCGCGGAGGCTGCCCGTATCCTCGGCGTTCCCACCGGCACCGTGAAGAGCCGCTGCGCGCGCGGGCGGGCCCGCCTGCTTCCGATGGTCACTCATCTGCGCGCCGACACCGTGGGTAACGAGGCCCCCGGAGGGGGAAGGAACCGGACGCCGGGGGCATCCGTCCCACCGGTGCCGGGGCCGACGGACACCGGACCGACTGATCCAGCTGCTGTGAAGGGCGGAGGTGGGCGCACGTGACTTCCACGGCCGGCAAGGCCAACACCACACAGCACCCGGACGTCTCGGAGATCTCCGATCTGACCGAGGGGCTCCTCTCACCGACGCGCTCGGCAGCCGTCCGCCGTCATGTGGACGACTGTTCCCTCTGCGCCGACGTCCGGACCTCCCTGGAGGAGATCCGCGGCCTCCTGGGCACCCTTCCGGGTCCGCCCCGCATGCCTGCCGAGATCGCCGGCCGGATCGATGCCGCCCTCGCCGCCGAAGCACTTCTCAGCGCCACCACGCCGGAGAAGGACACCGCTGTTTCACGTGAAACAGCGCGCACCCCGGCCGAGCGGGTCCCCGCTCCCTCCTCCCCCCTTGCCGACCGCCCGGCAGGCCGTCCCGCCGCCTCGACCGGGCCCGGCCGCGCCGGACGGCCCCGACGCCGTCGGACCGCCCTGCTCGCCACCCTCGGTGCCGCCTTCGGCGCCGTGATCCTCGGCACGAGCCTCTATCTGAGCCAGTCGGGCGACGTCACCGCCGGCGGTCAGGCAACGGACGCCAGGAAGGTCGACACCTCCGCCGGAGCGGCTCTGACCCCCTTCTCGGGGACGCCGGTCGAAGACCGGGTGCACGCCCTCCTGAACCAGGACAGCGCCGCCATGACACCCCAGGGCATCGGGCCGGAGTCGATGTCCGCCGAAGCCGGCGGCGCGACGCCCCGACGGAACAGGGACGGCGCGGTCGTCCCCCGCTGTGTCCTGGCCGGCACGGGCCGCGCCGACGCGGTGCTCGGACAGGAGCGGGGCGAGTACCGGGGAACACCCGCCTACCTGCTCGTCCTGACCGATCCCTCGGACGGCAGCCGGGTCCAGGCCTACGTTCTCGACGCCTCGTGTGCCGACCGCACCGGCGGAAACGGAACCCCGGCCGCCACCGTCCTCTTCAGCCAGACGTACGCCCGTCCCTGACCCCACTTCCCGCCCAGCCCGGTGCCGCGCGGCGGACTCGGGAATGCACGCCCCTTAGTATCCGTTGGGTGGGGTGAGAGTGACCGAGGCAACCGCCCCCGTAGGCAGTGGCAGTCTGCAGAGACGAGGAAGACACCCGTGAGCGACGTCCGTAACGTGATCATTATCGGCTCCGGGCCCGCGGGTTACACCGCTGCGCTCTACACCGCCCGAGCGTCGCTGAACCCCCTGGTCTTCGAAGGTGCCGTCACCGCCGGTGGCGCACTGATGAACACGACCGAGGTCGAGAACTTTCCCGGTTTCCGTGACGGCATCATGGGCCCCGACCTGATGGACAACATGCGGGCCCAGGCCGAGCGCTTCGGCGCCGAGCTGATCCCGGACGATGTCATCGCCGTGGACCTGACCGGTGACATCAAGACCGTCACCGACACCGCCGGAACCGTGCACCGCGCCAAGGCCGTCATCGTCACCACCGGCTCCCAGCACCGCAAGCTCGGCCTCCCCAACGAGGACGCGCTCTCCGGCCGCGGTGTCTCCTGGTGCGCCACCTGTGACGGCTTCTTCTTCAAGGACCAGGACATCGCCGTCGTCGGCGGCGGCGACACCGCGATCGAAGAGGCCACCTTCCTCTCCCGCTTCGCCAAGTCCGTCACGATCGTCCACCGCCGCGACACCCTGCGTGCCTCCAAGGCCATGCAGGAGCGTGCCTTCGCCGACCCGAAGATCTCCTTCGCCTGGGACAGCGAGGTCACCGAGATCCACGGCGACCAGAAGCTCAGCAGCCTGACCCTGCGCGACACGAAGACCGGCGAGACCCGCGAGCTGGCCGTCACCGGCCTCTTCATCGCCGTGGGCCACGACCCCCGGACCGAGCTGTTCAAGGGTCAGCTGGAGCTCGACGAGGAGGGCTACCTCAAGGTCTCCGCCCCGTCGACGCGCACGAACCTCACCGGTGTCTTCGGCGCCGGCGATGTCGTCGACCACACCTACCGCCAGGCCATCACGGCCGCCGGCACCGGCTGCTCCGCCGCCCTGGACGCCGAGCGCTTCCTGGCCGCCCTCGCCGACAGCGAGAAGCTGGCCGAGACCCCCGCGGTCTGACCCGACTCTCCCCACCCCACACCCCGCGAGATCAAGGAGGCCGCTGTGGCCCTCAAGTCTGTAACCGACGCTTCCTTCGACGAGGACGTCCTCAAGAGCGACAAGCCCGTCCTGGTGGACTTCTGGGCCGAGTGGTGCGGCCCGTGCCGTCAGATCGCCCCGTCGCTGGAGGCCATCGCCGCCGAGCACGGTGAGATCGAGATCGTGAAGCTCAACATCGACCAGAACCCGGCCACGGCTGCCAAGTACGGCGTCATGTCGATCCCGACGCTCAACGTCTACCAGGGCGGCGAGGTCGTGAAGACCATCGTCGGCGCCAAGCCGAAGGCCGCGATCCTCCGCGACCTGGCGGACTTCGTCGAGCCGACCAAGGCCTGATGCTCCCTCGCTGTTTCACGTGAAACATGACGCACGAGCGACGTTTCACGTGAAACAGAAGCGGCCCGCCCCCGACAGGGGGTGGGCCGTTCTCGTACCCGGCGTCAGAGCGGGCGCAGGGCCGGCTCCTTCTGTACGGCACCGAGAAGCCGGTCTAGCGCCATCTCGACGTCCTCCTTCCAGGAGAGCGTCGTCCTGAGCTCCAGCCGCAGCCTCGGGTAGGCAGGGTGCGGCCGGACGGTCTTGAAGCCCACCGCCAGCAGATGGTCGGCCGGCAGCACACACGCCGGCTCCTTCCACCGGGCGTCACCGAACGCCTCGATGGCCTTGAACCCCCGCTGCAGCAGATCCTTGGCCACGGTCTGCACGACCATGCGCCCCAGCCCCTGTCCCTGGTACCCGGGCATGATCCAGGCGGTCATCAGCTGCGCCGCGTCGGCGGCCACGGGGCTCGTCGGGAAGGCGGTCGCCCTCGGCACATAGGCCGGGGGAGCGTAGAGGACATAGCCGACCGGTATCTCGTCGACGTAGACCACCCGGCCGCAGGAACCCCACTCCAGGAGAACGCCCGAGATCCAGGCCTCCTTCTCGGGCTCCGACCGGCCCGCCCTCACGGCCGCCTCGCCACTGACCGGATCGAGCTCCCAGAACACACAGGAGCGACATCGCTTGGGCAGGTCCGGAAGGTTGTCCAGCGTGAGCGGTACGAGCCGACGCCCCACGGCTGCTCCTCGTTTCCCTCGCCAGCGAGTACGGATACGCCTCTCGGAATCGTATCGAGCGGCCGATCGGGAGGACACCGCTCACAGGCAAAGGGCGGGCCGCGTTCCGGTGAAGACCGGTATGCGGCCCGCCCTCGGCGGCCTCAGACTGCGGGGAGAGCGATCAGCCCTCCGCGCCCTTCTGGTCCATGACCCGTCCCTCTCCGGGAGCCAGGGTCGACAGGATGCGCTCCAGATCCTCCATCGAGGCGAACTCGACGACGATCTTGCCCTTCTTCTGCCCCAGGTCGACCTTCACCCGGGTCTCGAAGCGGTCCGAGAGCCGGGAGGCGAGATCGGTGAGCGCGGGCGCGACGCGGGCACCGGCCCGCGGCTTGTTCAGCTTGACCGCACCGACGGGCTCATCGGGGCCCATGAGGCTCACGATCTCCTCGACGGTACGGACCGACAGGCCCTCGGAGACGATCCGGTACGCCAGCTTGTCCTGGGCCTCCGCGTCCTCCACGCCGAGCAGGGCCCGCGCGTGGCCGGCGGAGAGCACTCCGGCGGCGACCCGGCTCTGCACCGCCCCGGAGAGGCGCAGCAGTCGGAGCGTGTTGGAGATCTGCGGGCGGGAGCGCCCGATCCGCTCGGCCAGCTGGTCGTGGGTGCAGCCGAAGTCCTTGAGCAGCTGCTCGTAGGCGTGCGCCTCTTCGATCGCGTTCAGCTGGGCACGGTGGAGGTTCTCCAGGAGCGCGTCCAGGAGCATCTTCTCGTCATCGGTGTCCCGGACGATCGCGGGGATCCGCTCGAGTCCCGCTTCCTTGGAGGCCCGCAGACGACGCTCGCCCATGACCAGTTCATAGCCCTCGTCATCGAGCTTGCGCACGACCACGGGCTGGAGGAGGCCGACCTCCTTGATGGAGACGACGAGTTCCGCCAGGGCGTCCTCGTCGAAGACCTCGCGCGGCTGGTGCCGGTTGGGAACGATGGCGTCGAGCGGAAGCTCGGTGAAGTAGGCCCCCGCCGGAGGCGCCGGCAGAGCCGGGGTCTCGGGCTCGTTCCACGAAGGCGTGGACTCCGGGGACTTCGCGCTCTGCGGCAGCGAAGCCAGCTTCGCCGCGGCCACCCCACGGCCCGAGGTCAGGACGGAGGCGGTTCCGGGAGAAGCCTGACCCGTTCCCGCACCGGCCGACGGCGTCTGCCGTTCCTGGGGAGCAGCGGGAATCAGCGCACCGAGTCCACGCCCCAGTCCCCTACGTCGCTCGCTCACTGGATCCCCTCCGACATGCTGCGCTGGTTGTTCTGGTGCCCTGGCTGGGCGTGCTGCGGGTCGTAGTGCACGGCGACCCCCCGCAGAGCGATCTCACGAGCCGCTTCGAGATACGACAGGGCACCGCTGGAGCCCGGGTCGTAGGTGAGGACCGTCTGCCCGTAGCTCGGCGCCTCCGAGATGCGGACGGACCTCGGAATGCTCGTCCGCAGCACCTCTTCGGCGAAGTGGGTGCGCACCTCGTCGGCGACCTGCGAGGCGAGCCTCGTCCGGCCGTCGTACATGGTGAGCAGGATCGTCGAGACATGGAGCGCGGGGTTGAGGTGCCCCCGCACCAGCTCGACGTTCCGCAGGAGCTGTCCGAGCCCCTCCAGCGCGTAGTACTCGCACTGGATCGGGATCAGCACCTCGGCTCCGGCCACCATGGCGTTGACCGTGAGGAGACCGAGCGAGGGCGGGCAGTCGATCAGGATGTAGTCGAGCGGCTGCTCGTAGGCCTGGATCGCCCGCTGCAGTCGGCTCTCACGGGCCACCAGCGAGACCAGTTCGATCTCCGCACCGGCGAGATCGATGGTGGCGGGGGCGCAGAAGAGACCCTCGACATCCTTGACGGGCTGCACCACTTCGGAGAGCGGCCTGCTGTCGACGAGAACGTCGTAGATCGACGGGACCTCGGCGTGGTGGTCGATCCCGAGCGCCGTGGAGGCGTTGCCCTGCGGGTCCAGGTCGATAACCAGCACTCGGGCGCCGTGCAGTGCCAGGGACGCGGCAAGGTTGACCGTCGTGGTCGTCTTGCCCACGCCGCCCTTCTGATTGGCGACCACCATCACGCGAGTCCGGGCCGGGCGGGGAAGTCCCTCACCGGCACGACCCAGGGCTTCTACTGCCAGCTGGGCAGCACGACCCATGGGGGTGTCGTCCATCGGGGGCGGTGTTTCACGTGAAACATCCTCCCCCACCGATTCGGTTCGGGGACCGGGGACCGGATCGGTCATCGGTCCCGCGATGTTGGCGTCGGACCGCAAGGATTCACTCTCCTCGGCTTCAGGCTCGCGATGAGGAGAGCCTGCCATGCTTTCGGGGTCGTGAACCAGCGAGGTCGGTGGTTCTGTGGGTGAATCCACCTCTGTGGACATCTCCGTGACCCTCACGGGTGGTTTCACACGGGGTCTACGGTCCCGGGGCGCGGCTGCCGCGCGACCGCGGCTGATGATCCCCTGCAGCAGTGAGCGACGTTTCACGTGAAACACCATGCCCCTGCTGCCCGGCCGGGACCGTTCGACACTCCGAAATGGTGCGTATGCGACGCTCAGCGGCGCCGACGGGTCTTGCTCGTCCGGGCGGCCTTGGCCCGCTTGGCCGCGAACCTCACACCACCGGGGCTCTCGCCGACCTCCACCCGCACGACGGTGGCGAGCGGATCGACGATCCCCTCGCCGACCTGAAGCACCGAGGTCTCCACCACGCCGAGCCGGGAGAGCGCGGCGCGGGCACCGTTGATCTCCTCCTCCGCCGTGTCGCCCTTGAGCGCCAGCATCTCGCCGTACGGGCGCAGCAGGGGAACGCCCCAACCGGCCAGCCGGTCCAGCGGAGCCACCGCACGAGCGGTCACCACGTGCACGGGCGTGATCTTGCCGAGCATCTCCTCGGCGCGTCCCCGGACCACGGTCACATGGTCGAGACCCAGCAGCTCGACGACCTCCTGGAGGAAGTTCGTCCGGCGAAGGAGCGGCTCCAGGAGCGTGATCTTCAGATCGGGCCGGACCAGAGCCAGCGGGATACCGGGAAGACCGGCGCCCGAGCCCACATCGCAGACCGTGACGCCCTCGGGGACGACCTCCGAGAGGACGGCGCAGTTCAGCAGGTGGCGCTCCCACAGCCGCGGAACCTCACGCGGGCCGATCAGGCCGCGCTTCACACCCGCGTCCGCGAGGAGCTCCGCGTAGCGCACGGCCTCCGGGAAGTACTCACCGAAGACTGTCCGCGCCTGCTCCGGAGCCTCGGGGAGCTCCGCCGCTTCCTCCGTCACGGGAACCGTCCTTCCGTACCGCACGCATCGTGTGCGAGCGCACTGTGGTGGCTGACTATCAGGCTGACAAAGATCGGCCCCGCCTGCGAACAGACGGGGCCGAGACTACGTGAGGGTTCAGGCCGGGAGCACGACGACGAAGCGCTGCGGCTCCTCGCCCTCGGACTCGCTGCGCAGACCCGCGGCGGCGATCGCGTCGTGCACGACCTTGCGCTCGAACGGCGTCATCGGGTCCAGCTTGACCGGCTGGCCGCTGGTCTTCACATCGTTCGCGGCCTTGGCGCCCAGTTCGGCGAGCTCGGCGCGCTTCTTGGCCCGGAAGCCGGCGATGTCCAGCATCAGGCGGCTGCGGTCACCGGTCTCCCGGTGCACGGCGAGCCGGGTCAGCTCCTGGAGCGCCTCCAGGACCTCACCGTCGCGGCCCACGAGCTTCTGCAGCTCACGAGCCGAGTCGCTGATGATCGAGACCGCGGCCCGGTCCGCCTCGACGTCCATGTCGATGTCGCCGTCGAGATCGGCGATGTCGAGCAGACCTTCGAGGTAGTCGGCCGCGATCTCACCCTCCTGCTCGAGGCGGGTCAGGGTGTCGCCACCCTCGGCGGCGGCGGAGGTGGTGCCTTCCGTCACGGATGGACTCCTTCTTGCTTCGGGGCGGCTTACTTCTTGGAGGACGGGTGCTTGGGCCGCTGCTGGCCCTTGCGCTGGCCGGACTTGCCCTGGCGGGAGCCTCCGGAGTTGGCACGGCTCGGACGCGCGGGCTTGTCCTGTGCCTCGTCCTTGTCCTCGGCGGCGGCCTTGTCCTGACCCTGGGGCTTCTTCTCGAGCGAGGTGGTCGCCTCTTCGGCGGCCGGCTCGGAGGATTCCTCGGTGTCCTTGACCAGGTGCTGGGCCGCGGCGGCCTGACGCTGGGCCTTGGTCTGGCGCTTGGGCTGCTGCCGCTTGGCGACGGCACCGCCCTCGGCATCGGCCACGACGGTGTCGCTCTTGATCACGGTGCCGTCCGCCTGGGCGGCGAAGCCGGCCTTGGAGAGGCCCACGAAGAAGCGGCGCTCGTTCTCGTTGCGGTCGCCGCCCTTGGCGACGATCACCTTGACCGTGTTCTTCCGACGGCGGCCGCGGACCTCACCGTGCTCCGAGACGCTCTTCAGCAGGCGCTGGAGGTAGGAGTCCTGAGCCTTGCTGCCCGGGGTCGGGTTCTGGTTGATCACGTACATCTGCTGGCCCATGGTCCACACGTTGGTGGTCAGCCAGTAGACGAGGACACCGACGGGGAAGTTGACACCCATGACGGCGAAGATCACCGGGAAGATGTACATGAGCATCTTCTGCTGCTGCATGTACGGGGTCTTCACCGAGAGGTCGACGTTCTTCATCATCAGCTGGCGCTGCGTGAAGAACTGCGAGGCCGACATCATGACGATCATGATCGCGGTGACGATGCGGACCGAGGTCAGCGAGGCGTCGAGGGCGGCGACCTCGGCGGCGGTGTCGGTGAACTTCGAGGCGAGCGGAGCGCCGAAGATGTGGGCCTGACGGGCGCTGGCGAGCAGCGGGCCGTCGATGACACCGATCTCCTTGCCCGAGGCGATCGCGGAGAGCACGTGGTACAGCGCGAAGAAGAACGGCGACTGGGCCAGGATGGGAAGGCACGAGGAGAGCGGGTTGGTGCCCGTCTCCTTGTACAGCTTCATCATCTCTTCGGACTGACGCTGCTTGTCGCTCTTGTAGCGCTCCTGGATCGCCTTCATCTTCGGCTGGAGCGCCTGCATGTTCCGCGTCGACTTGATCTGCTTGACGAACAGCGGGATCAGACAGATGCGGATCAGGACCACGAGGGACACGATGGACAAGCCCCAGGCCCAACCCGTGTCAGGACCGAAGATCGCCCCGTACACACTGTGGAACTGGACGATGACCCAGGAAACGGGCCAGGTGATGAAGCTGAACAGACTGGCAATCGTTTCCACTAATCAGGCTCCTTGAGCTTTGGGCGAGGTCTCTGCGGCCGGGCTCGTCTCGGCGGTGGACCCGCCCTTGTCGCCGCGCAGCGCGTTCTTCAGCATTTCGTGCCAGCGGGGGCGCTTGCGCGCGGGGACATGGTCCACACCGCCGGGCGACCACGGATTGCACCGCAGGATGCGCCAGGCGGTCAGGGCCGTGCCCTTGATCGCGCCATGCCGATCGATGGCCGTGAATCCGTAGTGGGAACACGACGGGTAGTACCGGCAGACGGGCCCCAGAAGAGGGCTGATCGTCCACTGGTACAGCTTGATGAGAGCCAGCAGCGGGTACTTCATCGCGTGCCCCCTCCCAGCAGCCGCTGGAGGGCGGCGTCCAGGTCTCGGGCCAGCTGTGCGTGGTCGGCGTCACCGGCTCCGGGCAACGCCCGTACGACCACCAGGCTACCGGGGGGCAGCTCGGTGAGGCGGTCGCGCACGAGATGGCGCAGGCGACGCTTCACCTGGTTGCGTACGACCGCAACGCCCACGGCTTTGCTCACGACGAAACCCGCACGCGTCGGGGGAGCGCTCTCCCCAGGCGCGTGCGGGTCCGTTGCACCGCTGCGTAGGTGGACGACGAGGAGCGGGCGACCGGCCCGGCGACCTCGGCGTACTGCGATTGCGAAGTCCTCGCGCCGCCTCAGCCGATTCTCGGTAGGCAGCACGTCATGACCTGTTAAGCGGATCAGGCGGACAGCTCAGTGCGACCCTTGGAACGGCGGTTCGCAAGGATGGCTCGGCCGGCACGCGTACGCATCCGCAGGCGGAAGCCGTGGGTCTTGGCGCGACGACGGTTGTTCGGCTGGAAGGTGCGCTTGCTCACTCGGGGGCTCCAGAAATGATTCGTAGATGGCGGGACATCGCCTGGCTGTCACCGTGCGCCCACGAGTAGCTCGCAATACGCCCGAGTGCACCGCTACACGTTCAAAACCGTGATCTTTGCCCATCGGAGGCAGGCGGCAGCAGCCATCGACAACTCGACCTGGTCACGGTACGCGCGGCTACGCCATCCGGTCAAACCGACCTGTCGCCACCTCCCATTGTGCACAGGCTGTGGACAACAACTTGAACCACGTCAGCCGCCACGACTACCGTGGACGGACTCCATTCTTTTCCGTTCTGTCCTCTCCTGTCCTCACGGACCCGTCCTCACGGACACCGACCCACCGTCCCCCGAGAACCACTCCATCGTGGGACCTGCGAGAAAGCGTGCCCTGTGGCTGACGTACCTGCCGATCTTGCCGCAGTGTGGCCACGCGTCCTGGAGCAACTCCTCGCGGAGGGCCAGCAGGGGATCGAGCCCAAGGACAAGCAGTGGATCGAGCGCTGCCAGCCGCTCGCCCTGGTCGCCGACACCGCGCTGCTCGCCGTGCCCAACGAGTGGGGCAAGCGCGTCCTCGAGGGCCGGCTCGCCCCGCTGATCAGCGAGACCCTCAGCCGTGAGTGCGGCCGCCCGATCCGGATCGCGATCACCGTCGACGACTCCGTCGGCGAGCCGACACCTCCCGCGCCCCCGGTGCAGCAGCCCCAGCAGTCCCGGTACGACGACCGCGGGCAGTCCGATCAGTACGGCAAGTACGACGGCGGCTACGGGCACCGGCCGATGCCCGACGACGGGCTGCCCACCGCGCGCCCGGCCTACCCGGACTACTCGCAGCAGCGGCCCGACCCCGGCGCCTGGCCGCGGACCCAGGAGGACCTGTCCTGGCAGCAGCCGCGGCTCGGCGGCTACCAGGAGCGGGCCCCGTACACCGGTCCGGAGCAGCCCCGGCAGTCGCGTTACGACGAGCCGCCCCGGGGCTACGAGCCGCAGCGGCCCGAGCGCGCCGAACTGCCCGACCCGCAGAGCCACGGCGCCCGTCCCGGTCCCCGGCCGGGCGGTCCCGTCCCCGGCCCGGGCGGCGGTCACGGTTCCTCGTCCGGCGGGCAGGGTGCCGGCGCGCCCGGCGAGCAGCACGCGCGGCTGAACCCCAAGTACCTCTTCGACACCTTCGTCATCGGTTCCTCGAACCGCTTCGCGCACGCGGCCGCCGTCGCGGTCGCGGAGGCGCCGGCGAAGGCGTACAACCCGCTCTTCATCTACGGCGAGTCGGGCCTCGGCAAGACCCACCTGCTGCACGCGATCGGGCACTACGCGCGGAGCCTCTACCCGGGGACGCGCGTGCGGTACGTGAGCTCGGAGGAGTTCACGAACGAGTTCATCAACTCGATCCGCGACGGCAAGGGCGACGCCTTCCGCAAGCGCTACCGCGATGTGGACATCCTGCTCGTCGACGACATCCAGTTCCTCGCGAGCAAGGAGTCGACGCAGGAGGAGTTCTTCCACACCTTCAACACCCTGCACAACGCGAACAAGCAGATCGTGCTCTCCTCGGACCGGCCGCCCAAGCAGCTGGTGACCCTGGAGGACCGGCTCCGCAACCGCTTCGAGTGGGGCCTCACCACCGATGTGCAGCCGCCCGAGCTGGAGACGCGCATCGCGATCCTCCGCAAGAAGGCGGTGCAGGAGCAGCTCAACGCCCCGCCGGAGGTGCTGGAGTTCATCGCCTCGCGGATCTCGCGGAACATCCGTGAGCTGGAGGGCGCGCTGATCCGGGTGACGGCCTTCGCGAGCCTCAACCGGCAGCCGGTGGACCTGGGGCTGACCGAGATCGTCCTCAAGGACCTGATCCCGGGCGGCGAGGACTCCTCGCCGGAGATCACGGCACCGGCGATCATGGCGGCCACGGCGGACTACTTCGGTCTGACGGTGGAGGACCTCTGCGGATCGTCGCGCAGTCGCGTCCTGGTGACGGCCCGGCAGATCGCCATGTACCTGTGCCGCGAGCTGACGGACCTGTCGCTGCCGAAGATCGGCGCGCAGTTCGGCGGCCGTGACCATACGACGGTGATGCACGCGGACCGGAAGATCCGCGCGCTGATGGCGGAGCGGCGCTCCATCTACAACCAGGTCACCGAACTCACCAACCGCATCAAGAACGGCTGACGGACCGCGCCTCGGCGCGGCTCCGGCACCGCCTCGGGCGCCGCTCCAGAACGGCTCCTGCGCGGTCCAGGCACCGCCTCGGTGCCACCTCGACACCACCTCAGCGGCCTCCGAAGGGCGCTCCGGGACACCTCCCGGGGCGCCCTTCGGCGTTCCCGGGGGCCGTCGGCGCGCCGGGGACCAGCCCCGGGTGTTCGATTACGCCGTTCCGGTGGCGGGTTCTCCACAGATTGGGGGATGATCTCCCGTCCACAGGGTGGGGACTGTCGAGTTATCCGGACTGTGTCCACAGGCCTGCCTGCTGACAGGCCATCACTCCAGGTCAGACCCCTGTGGAATTGTTGAGAAAAGATTTCCACAGGCTGTGGATGAAACTTTCGTCCACAGGGGGCGCCGAAGGTTGTCCACCGGCAACCCACAGGGCGGGGTACGTTGCCCACAGCTTCTCCACACCCCTGTCCACTGTTCGGCAACAAAACACCCCCTCTCACCGGGCCGAGTGAAAGCGGTCACACCAAGGGAGACGTTTGGGCTGTGGGGAACGTGGGGAAAGCTGGGGACAGCGCTGGGGAGAACTCCCCATGGCCTGTGTATGGGGTGTGCAGAACTTTCGGGTGTCCACAGAGACCCCGAGTTGTCCACCGGTTTCACCCACAGGCGCGGTGGACAAAAAACTGGGCCTGACCTGCGAAAACGGGGTTATCCACCGTTTCCACAGCCCCTACTACTACTCCCACTTAGAGTTAGCTAGGAATCCGCTTCGAAGTGGGGCCTGTGCACAACTCGGCGCCGGAGCTCCGACGCGCCCTCGTCGCGACTTGACCCCGAGCAGCACCGAGTGTCGGCGGCGTACGTCAGACTGGTTCCCGCAGTCGACGAAGAGCCAGCAACAAGCAGGAGGCGGTTCCGGTGAAGATCCGGGTGGAGCGCGACGTACTTGCCGAGGCGGTGGCCTGGGTGGCCCGCAGCCTCCCGGCCCGTCCGCCGGCCCCCGTTCTCGCAGGCCTTCTGCTGAAGGCCGAGGACGGCGCGCTGAGCTTCTCGAGCTTCGACTACGAGGTCTCGGCCCGTGTCTCCGTCGAGGCCGAGGTCGAGGAGGACGGCACCGTCCTGGTCTCCGGCCGACTGCTCGCCGACATCTGCCGCGCCCTCCCCAACCGCCCCGTGGAGATCTCCACAGACGGTGTACGGGCGACCGTGGTCTGCGGCTCCTCCCGCTTCACCCTCCACACCCTGCCCGTGGAGGAGTACCCGGCGCTGCCGGAGATGCCCACCGCGACCGGCACCGTCCCCGGTGAGGTCTTCGCCTCCGCCGCCGCGCAGGTGGCCATCGCCGCCGGCCGTGACGACACGCTGCCCGTCCTCACCGGTGTGCGCATCGAGATCGAGGGCGACACCGTCACCCTGGCCTCCACCGACCGCTACCGCTTCGCCGTCCGCGAGTTCCTGTGGAAGCCGGAGTCCCCGGACGCCTCCGCGGTCGCCCTGGTGCCCGCGAAGACCCTCCTGGACACCGCCAAGGCGCTCACGAGCGGTGACACGGTCACCCTGGCGCTCTCCGGCTCCGGCAAGGGCGAGGGCCTCATCGGCTTCGAGGGCGCGGGCCGCCGCACCACCACCCGCCTGCTCGAGGGCGACCTGCCGAAGTACCGGACGCTCTTCCCCACCGAGTTCAACTCGGTCGCGGTGATCGAGACCGCGCCGTTCGTCGAGGCCGTCAAGCGCGTGGCCCTGGTGGCCGAGCGCAACACCCCGGTCCGGCTGAGCTTCGAGCAGGGCGTGCTGATCCTGGAGGCCGGCTCCAGCGACGACGCACAGGCTGTGGAGCGCGTCGACGCGCAGCTGGAGGGCGACGACATCTCGATCGCCTTCAACCCGACCTTCCTGCTCGACGGCCTGAGCGCCATCGACTCCCCGGTCGCCCAGCTCTCCTTCACGACCTCCACCAAGCCGGCGCTGCTGAGCGGCAAGCCCGCGCTGGACGCCGAGGCGGACGAGGCCTACAAGTACCTGATCATGCCGGTGCGGCTCAGCGGCTGAGCCGCGGCGGTTCATGCCGGGGGGTCCGGAGGTCGTCCCCCGGAGGACCCGAGGGGGCGTCGCCTGAGCGGCTGACCCCACAGGTGTGCACCCGGGTCCCGGCGTAGGCTCGGACCCGGGTAAACCGCACACGACGCTTAAGGAATCTCTGATGGAGCTCGGTCTCGTCGGTCTCGGCAAGATGGGCGGCAACATGCGCGAGCGCATCCGCCGCGCAGGCCACACCGTCATCGGATACGACCGCAATCCGGACCTCGCCGATGTCCACAGCCTCGAAGAGCTTGTGGGCAAGCTCAAGGGGCCCCGCGTCGTGTGGGTGATGGTCCCGGCCGGTGCCGCGACCCAGTCCACCATCGACGAGCTGGCCGAGCTGCTCTCCCCCGGCGACATCGTCGTGGACGGCGGCAACTCGCGCTGGACGGACGACGAGAAGCACGCCGAGGAGCTGGCGGCCAAGGGCATCGGCTTCGTCGACTGCGGCGTCTCCGGCGGCGTCTGGGGCCTGGAGAACGGCTACGCGCTGATGTACGGCGGCTCCGCCGAGGACGTGGCGAAGGTCCAGCCGATCTTCGACGCGCTCAAGCCCGAGGGCGAGTTCGGCTCGGTCCACGCGGGCAAGGTCGGCGCCGGCCACTTCGCGAAGATGGTTCACAACGGCATCGAGTACGCGATGATGCAGGCCTACGCCGAGGGCTGGGAGCTCCTGGAGAAGGTCGACTCCGTCACCGATGTGCGCGAGGTCTTCCGCTCCTGGCAGGAGGGCACGGTCATCCGTTCCTGGCTGCTCGACCTCGCGGTGAACGCGCTGGACGAGGACGAGCACCTGGACAAGCTCCGCGGCTACGCCTCGGACTCCGGCGAGGGCCGGTGGACCGTCGAGGCCGCCATCGACAACGCCGTACCGCTGCCGGCGATCACCGCGTCGCTGTTCGCGCGGTTCGCCTCGCGGCAGGACGACTCCCCGCAGATGAAGATGATCGCCGCGCTGCGCAACCAGTTCGGTGGCCACGCGGTCGAGACGAAGAAGTAATCCACAGGCTGTGTGCCCAGCGGTGCACAGCAGCCGGGGGAAGAAGGTCGGCGCACCACCATGCACGTCACGCATCTCTCGCTGGCCGACTTCCGTTCGTACGCCCGGGTCGAGGTCCCGCTCGACCCGGGCGTCACGGCTTTCGTGGGCGCCAACGGCCAGGGCAAGACCAATCTGGTCGAGGCCGTCGGCTATCTCGCGACCCTCTCCAGCCACCGGGTCGCCTCCGACGCCCCGCTCGTCCGGATGGGGGCGGAGCGCGCGGTCGTGCGCGCCGCCGTCACCCAGGGCGAGCGCTCCCAGCTGATCGAGCTGGAACTCAATCCCGGCCGGGCCAACCGTGCCCGCATCAACAGGTCCTCGCAGGTCAGACCGCGTGACGTCCTCGGAATCGTACGGACGGTGCTGTTCGCGCCCGAGGATCTCGCCCTGGTGAAGGGCGACCCCGGCGAGCGCCGGCGCTTCCTCGACGAGCTGATCACGGCGCGCACGCCGCGCATGGCGGGCGTGCGCTCCGACTACGAGCGCGTGCTCAAGCAGCGCAACACGCTCCTGAAGTCGGCCGCGATGGCCCGGCGGCACGGCGGCCGCGGCCTGGACCTCTCCACCCTCGACGTCTGGGACCAGCACCTGGCCCACGCCGGGGCCGAGCTGCTCGCCCAGCGGCTCGATCTGATCTCCGTACTGCAGCCGCTCGCGGACAAGGCGTACGAGCAGCTCGCGCCCGGTGGCGGACCGATTCTGCTGGAGTACCGGCCCTCCGCGCCCGGCGCCGGGCACACCCGCGAGGAGCTGTCCGAACAGCTGCTCGCCGCCCTCGCCGAGGTGCGGAAACAGGAGATCGAGCGGGGTGTCACGCTTGTCGGACCGCACCGCGACGAGCTGCTGCTGAAGCTCGGCGACCTGCCGGCCAAGGGGTACGCGAGCCACGGCGAGTCCTGGTCGTACGCGCTGGCGCTGCGGCTCGCCTCGTACGACCTGCTGCGGTCCGAGGGCAACGAGCCCGTCCTCGTCCTCGACGACGTCTTCGCCGAGCTGGACGCCCGGCGGCGCGAGCGGCTCGCGGAGCTGGTGGCCGGCGGGGAGCAGGTCCTGGTCACGGCCGCGGTGGACGACGACGTACCGGGGGTCCTCGCGGGGACGCGGTACGTCGTGGCCGGAGGGACGGTGGAGCGGGTATGAGCGAGGAGAACCGTCCCCAGCCTGTGGACAAGGCCGCGGTGCCCGAACCCTCCGGGGTCGATCTCGCGCGGGTCGCGCTGCGCGCCGCCAAGGAGCAGGCCAAGGCCAAGGGGGCCGCCGCCCAGCAGAAGAAGCAGGCCCGGCGCGGAGGGGGCCTGCGCTCCGGCGCGCGCGCCGACGGGCGCGACCCCATGGCGCTCGGCGCGGCGATCAACCGGCTGATCACCGAGCGGGGCTGGGAGACGCCGGCCGCCGTCGGCGGGGTGATGGGTCGGTGGCCGCAGATCGTCGGGGAGGACCTGGCCAAGCACTGCGTGCCGGTGAAGTTCGACGACGAGCCGGATGCGCGGGTGCTGACGGTGCAGTGCGACTCGACGGCGTGGGCGACGCAGTTGCGGCTGCTCGCGCCGCGGCTTGTCGCGCGGCTGAACGAGGATCTCGGGCACGGGACCGTGCGGGTCATCAAGGTGCTGGGGCCGGGGGGGCCGCGGCGGGGGTACGGGCCGCTGCGGGCGCCGGGGTCTGTGGGGCCCGGGGACACGTACGGGTAGCAGCGGTACGGGGCGCGACGCCCGGTTCTCAGGCGCGGGGCGCTGATGGCGCGGGTCCGAGCAGAGGGCGCTGTGCGGGTGGCCTTGTGCCCACCTCCCCAGAGTCCGTCCGGGGGACCCCCACGCCCTTGCGGAACGACTGCCCACAACGCGGCGGCGACGCTGCCCACGACGCGGCGGTGGGTCTGCCCACGATGTGGCGGTGGGTCTGCCCACAACGCGGCGGCGGCCTGTTCACGACGTGGCGGCGGCGCCGCCCACAACGCGCTACGACTCGAAGCGCTGGGTGGCCGTCAGGGGGCTCTGGAGACCCTGTCCGGATATGGGGAGTCGTCTTGCTCCCGCTCAGGGCGGCACATGCGGACTCAGGGACCGGCAAACCCCCATGACTGTCGGCGCTACCGGTAGACTGGAAGACAATCCCGCCACCCTGCGGAACATGTCGAACGACGCAGCCGCTCCCGTATGCCCGGAGAACGGCCTGTGCTGTGCCAGAAAGGGCGCTTCGTGGCCGATTCCGGCGACCCCAACGAGAACAACCAGTACACCGCCAGCAACATCCAGGTCCTCGAAGGCCTGGATGCCGTGCGCAAGCGCCCTGGCATGTACATCGGCTCGACCGGTGAGCGCGGCCTGCACCACATGGTGCAGGAGGTCGTCGACAACTCGGTCGACGAAGCCCTGGCCGGCCATGCCGACACCATCGACGTGACGATCCTCCCCGACGGCGGCGTCCGCGTCGTCGACAACGGCCGCGGCATCCCGGTGGGCATCGTGGCCTCCGAGGGCAAGCCGGCCGTCGAGGTCGTGCTCACCGTGCTGCACGCGGGCGGCAAGTTCGGCGGCGGCGGCTACGCCGTCTCCGGCGGTCTGCACGGCGTCGGCGTCTCCGTCGTGAACGCCCTGTCCACCAAGGTCTCCGTCGAGATCCGGACGGACGGCTACCGCTGGACGCAGGACTACAAGATGGGCGTCCCGACCGCCCCGCTCGCCCAGCACGAGGCGACCGACGAGACCGGCACCTCGGTCACGTTCTGGTCCGACCCGGACATCTTCGAGACCACCGAGTACTCCTTCGAGACGCTCTCGCGGCGCTTCCAGGAGATGGCCTTCCTCAACAAGGGCCTGACCATCGAGCTCACCGACGAGCGCGAGTCCGCGAAGGCGACCGTCGGCGCCGACGACCCGGACGCCGAGGCGGCCGCCGAGCCGACCGCGCGCACGGTGAAGTACCACTACGAGGGCGGCATCGTCGACTTCGTGAAGTACCTCAACTCGCGCAAGGGCGAGCTGGTCAACCCGACCATCATCGACATCGAGGCCGAGGACAAGGAGCGTCTGCTCTCGGTCGAGATCGCGATGCAGTGGAACTCCTCGTACAGCGAGGGCGTGTACTCCTTCGCGAACACGATCCACACGCATGAGGGCGGTACCCACGAGGAGGGCTTCCGCGCCGCGCTGACCACGCTGGTCAACAAGTACGCGCGCGACAAGAAGCTGCTCCGCGAGAAGGACGACAACCTCACGGGCGACGACATCCGCGAGGGTCTGACCGCGATCATCTCGATCAAGCTCGGCGAGCCGCAGTTCGAGGGCCAGACCAAGACGAAGCTCGGCAACACCGAGGCGAAGACCTTCGTGCAGAAGGTCGTCCACGAGCACCTGACGGACTGGTTCGACCGCAACCCGAACGAGGCCGCGGACATCATCCGCAAGGGCATCCAGGCCGCCACCGCGCGCGTGGCCGCGCGCAAGGCCCGCGACCTGACCCGCCGCAAGGGCCTCCTGGAGTCGGCCTCGCTGCCGGGCAAGCTCTCGGACTGCCAGTCGAACGACCCCGCCAAGTGCGAGATCTTCATCGTCGAGGGTGACTCCGCCGGCGGCTCGGCCAAGTCCGGCCGCAACCCGATGTACCAGGCCATCCTGCCGATCCGCGGCAAGATCCTGAACGTCGAGAAGGCCCGGATCGACAAGATCCTCCAGAACACCGAGGTCCAGGCCCTGATCTCGGCCTTCGGCACCGGTGTGCACGAGGACTTCGACATCGAGAAGCTCCGCTACCACAAGATCATCCTGATGGCGGACGCCGACGTCGACGGTCAGCACATCAACACCCTGCTGCTCACCTTCCTCTTCCGCTTCATGCGCCCGCTGGTCGAGGCCGGTCACGTCTACCTCTCCCGCCCGCCGCTCTACAAGATCAAGTGGGGCCGGGACGACTTCGAGTACGCGTACTCGGACCGGGAGCGGGACGCGCTCGTCGAGCTGGGCAAGCAGAACGGCAAGCGGATCAGGGAAGACTCGATCCAGCGCTTCAAGGGTCTCGGCGAGATGAACGCCGAGGAGCTGCGCGTCACCACCATGGACGTCGAGCACCGCGTGCTCGGCCAGGTCACCCTGGACGACGCCGCGCAGGCCGACGACCTGTTCTCGGTGCTGATGGGCGAGGACGTCGAGGCACGCCGCTCGTTCATCCAGCGGAACGCCAAGGACGTTCGCTTCCTCGACATCTGAGTCGGTCTCAGCTGACCGTACGAAAGGACTGACGACCAGCAATGGCCGACGAAAACACCCCGACCGGGACCACCGAAGAAGAGCCCGTCCTGCGCATCGAGCCCGTCGGGCTCGAGACCGAGATGCAGCGCTCGTACCTCGACTACGCGATGTCCGTCATCGTCTCCCGCGCGCTGCCCGACGTACGGGACGGCCTCAAGCCCGTCCACCGCCGCGTGCTGTACGCGATGTACGACGGCGGCTACCGGCCCGAGAAGGGCTTCTACAAGTGCGCCCGCGTCGTCGGTGACGTCATGGGTACGTACCACCCGCACGGCGACTCCTCGATCTACGACGCGCTCGTCCGCCTCGCCCAGCCCTGGTCGATGCGCATGCCGCTCGTCGACTCCAACGGCAACTTCGGTTCCCCGGGCAACGACCCGGCCGCCGCCATGCGGTACACCGAGTGCAAGCTCATGACGCTGTCGATGGAGATGCTCCGGGACATCGACGAGGAGACCGTCGACTTCCAGGACAACTACGACGGCCGCAACCAGGAGCCGACGGTCCTGCCGTCCCGCTTCCCGAACCTGCTGATCAACGGCTCGGCCGGTATCGCGGTCGGCATGGCCACCAACATCCCGCCGCACAACCTCCGCGAGGTCGCGGCCGGCGCCCAGTGGGCGCTGGAGCACCCCGAGGCCAGCCACGAGGAGCTGCTCGACGCGCTCATCGAGCGGATCAAGGGCCCCGACTTCCCGACCGGCGCGCTCGTCGTCGGCCGCAAGGGCATCGAGGAGGCGTACCGCACGGGCCGTGGCTCGATCACGATGCGCGCGGTCGTCGAGGTCGAGGAGATCCACAACCGCCAGTGCCTGGTGGTCACGGAGCTGCCGTACCAGACCAACCCGGACAACCTCGCGCAGAAGATCGCCGACCTGGTCAAGGACGGGAAGATCGGCGGCATCGCCGACGTCCGCGACGAGACCTCGTCCCGGACCGGCCAGCGCCTGGTCATCGTGCTCAAGCGCGACGCCGTCGCCAAGGTCGTCCTGAACAACCTGTACAAGCACACCGACCTGCAGACGAACTTCGGCGCGAACATGCTGGCGCTCGTCGACGGCGTGCCGCGCACCCTCTCGCTCGACGCGTTCATCCGCCACTGGGTGACGCACCAGATCGAGGTCATCGTCCGCCGGACGAAGTTCCGGCTGCGCAAGGCCGAGGAGCGCGCCCACATCCTGCGCGGTCTGCTCAAGGCCCTCGACGCGATCGACGAGGTCATCGCCCTCATCCGGCGCAGCGACACGGTCGAGGTCGCCCGCGGCGGCCTGATGGAGCTGCTCTCGATCGACGAGATCCAGGCCAACGCCATCCTGGAGATGCAGCTCCGCCGGCTCGCCGCCCTGGAGCGCCAGAAGATCGTCGCCGAGCACGACGAGCTCCAGGCGAAGATCAACCAGTACAACGCGATCCTGGCCTCCCCGGAGCGCCAGCGGTCGATCGTCAGCGAGGAGCTGGCCGCGCTCGTCGAGAAGTTCGGCGACGACCGCCGCTCCAAGCTGGTGCCCTTCGACGGTGACATGTCCATCGAGGACCTGATCGCCGAGGAGGACATCGTCGTCACCATCTCGCGCGGTGGCTACGTGAAGCGGACGAAGACCGAGGACTACCGCTCGCAGAAGCGCGGCGGCAAGGGCGTGCGCGGCACGAAGCT
Source organism: Streptomyces sp. P9-A4 (assembly GCF_036634195.1). NCBI lineage: Bacteria > Bacillati > Actinomycetota > Actinomycetes > Kitasatosporales > Streptomycetaceae > Streptomyces > Streptomyces sp. P9-A4. The sequence continues at coordinate 3,736,334 of NZ_JAZIFY010000001.1, read as the reverse complement.
GAAGCAGGACGACATTGTCGACCACTTCTTCGTCTCCACGACCCACCACTGGCTGCTGTTCTTCACGAACAAGGGCCGGGTCTACCGCGTGAAGGCCTACGAGCTGCCCGACGCCGGCCGGGACGCGCGCGGCCAGCACGTCGCGAACCTGCTGGCCTTCCAGCCGGACGAGCAGATCGCCCAGATCCTGGCGATCCGCGACTACGAGGCCGCGCCGTACCTGGTCCTCGCGACCAAGGCCGGTCTGGTCAAGAAGACCGCGCTGAAGGACTACGACTCGCCGCGTTCGGGTGGTGTCATCGCGATCAACCTCCGGGAGACCGAGGACGGCAGCGACGACGAGCTGATCGGCGCCGAGCTGGTCTCCGCCGAGGACGATCTGCTGCTCATCAGCAAGAAGGCGCAGTCGATCCGCTTCACCGCCACGGACGACGCGCTGCGTCCGATGGGACGTGCAACTTCGGGCGTCAAGGGGATGAGTTTCCGCGAGGACGACGAGCTGCTCTCGATGAATGTCGTCCGGCCCGGTACGTTCGTCTTCACCGCGACCGACGGCGGGTACGCGAAGCGCACCCCCGTCGACGAGTACCGCGTCCAGGGCCGTGGCGGTCTGGGTATCAAGGCCGCCAAGATCGTGGAGGACCGCGGCTCGCTCGTGGGCGCGCTGGTGGTCGAGGAGACGGACGAGATCCTCGCCATCACGCTGTCCGGCGGTGTGATTCGTACGCGAGTCAACGAAGTCAGGGAGACCGGCCGTGACACGATGGGCGTCCAGCTGATCAATCTGGGCAAGCGGGATGCCGTCGTCGGCATCGCGCGGAACGCCGAGGCCGGTGGCGAGGACGACGTCGAGGACGCGGACGACGTCATCGACGCCGAGGGCGCCGTGGAGGCGTCGGAGAACGCGGTGGTCGAGACCGTGGTGGTCGAGACCGAGGCAGTCGAGGGCACGGAGCCCTCGGCCGGGGAGCACGAGGAGTAAGAGCGTGAGTGGAGCCACGGGCGCCGGATCGGCGGCCGCCGGAGCTTCTGCTGGTGCTGGAGCGAACGGCGCCCGTGGCCCCGCCACGGACTCCCAGGGGGTTGCGGTGACGGACACTCGGGGGCAGCAGCCCCCGTACGAGACCTACAACGGGCCGCTGCCCGGCGAACGCGCGGGTGCGCAGCAGCCGGGCGGTCCGTACCACCCGCCGCAGGCGTACGGTGCCTCGGCGCCGGGCGGCGGCGGTACGGTCGGCGGCCAGACCGGGGCCGTGCGCCGGCCGCGTACGGGGGCACGCACGACGCCCCGTACGCGCAAGGCGCGGCTGCGGGTGGCCAAGGCCGATCCATGGTCGGTGATGAAGGTGAGCTTCCTGCTCTCCATCGCACTGGGCATCTGCACGATCGTCGCTGCGGCGGTGCTGTGGATGGTCATGGACGCCATGGGCGTCTTCTCGACGGTCGGCGGGACGATCAGCGAGGCCACGGGCTCGAACGAGTCCAACGGCTTCGATCTGCAGTCGTTCCTGTCGCTGCCGCGGGTGCTGATGTTCACCTCGGTGATCGCCGTGATCGACGTGGTCCTGATGACCGCGCTGGCGACGCTGGGCGCGTTCATCTACAACCTGTCGGCCGGCTTCGTCGGCGGTGTGGAACTCACGCTCGCCGAGGACGAATGACGGTCGGGTGACCTGCGGGTGACCTGCGTGGGGGGCCGGACGAGAACCGATTTTGGGACTGGCCCCCACGTGCGCTAATCTTCAGGAGTCAGCGCGCGGGACACACTCCGCAGAGCGCGGCGGGGCTATAGCTCAGTTGGTTAGAGCGCATCCCTGATAAGGATGAGGCCACAGGTTCAAATCCTGTTAGCCCCACAGTGTCGATCGACCCGGACGGTTCCTCCGTCCGGGTCGTTTCGTTTGTTCGGGGACGGCCGGAGGTTTGAACCTCGTACAGGTCACCGATCGGTATCGGTCGATGTGTAGAGTGGGCGTCAGAAGTCTCCTACGTCAACGAAAGACGAGGTCGCGCGGTGAAGAAGCTTCTCCTGGTCGCACTGGCCGCCATCGGCGGGCTCCTCGTGTACCGCCAGATCCAGGCGGATCGCGCCGAGCAGGATCTGTGGACGGAGGCGACCGACTCCGTGCCCGCAGGTTCGGGTGTCTGAGACGAAGACCGTCTGTGGGTGAAGCCCCGGCCGCGCGTGAGCGGGCCGGGGCTTTGCTTTGCCTGAGCAAATTGTCGACTTGCTTAAGTGAAGTGAAGGGGAGAAGCGCGTGAGGACGCAGCCCGGCCTCGGCCGGAGGGCGGGGGCCCTGATCACGGCGGTCACGGCGGTGGGAGCGGTGGTGGCGCTGCCGGGGCCGGTGTGGGCGGCGGCCGGCACGGCGCCGACGTGGGCGGCGGGAACCCCTCTCCGGGCCGAGGGAACCCCTCTCCGGGCCGAGGGAAGCCCTCTCCGGGCCGCGGGGACCTCGCTCCGGGCCGCGGGGGCTCCCCTTCCGCCGTACGCCTTCGACAGCGGCGCGCAGCGGGTCGCGGGAGCCGCATCCAGCTCCGATGCCGCGCAGCTGAAGACCGGTCAGACCTACCGCGACACGCTCAAGAAGGACGGCAAGGTCTACTACCGCGTCGACCTCGACGACAAGCGGAACGCGTACGTCTCCGTCGTCGCCGTCCCGAAGACCGGCGGCAGGGTCGAGTACGGCGACGGCGTCAAGATCAGCCTGCAGGACGGCTCCGGCACCGAGTGCGGCTACCAGCAGACGAACTTCACCTCGGCCGAGTACACCCGGCCGCTCGCCGCGTACGCCCGGCGCGTCGTCGACGCCGACAGCTCCACCTGCCAGAACGCGGGCGCGTACTACGTGCTCGTCGAGCGGCAGTCGAAGGCGACCTCCAGCCCCGACGACTGGGAGCTGGAGATCCGCTACACGACCGAGCCGGGCCTGAGGAAGGCCGGGCCGACCGAGCTTCCGGAGGTGTGGCCCTCCGCCACCCCCGGGCCCCCGGCCGGCGGCCCGAAGCCGCGCCAGGGCGGCGCCGGCGTCCACGACGCCACCTCGCTGACGCAGGGCGAGTGGCGGTCCGACATCCGGCCCGGCCAGACGCTCTTCTACCGGGTGCCCGTCGACTGGGGGCAGCAGCTCTTCGCCAGCGCCGAACTCGGCAGCAGCGCCGCCGGGGACGAGTACATCGGCAACGCCCTGGTGCTCTCCCTGGAGAACCCGGCGCTCGGGCACGTCGACGAGAAGACCGCCAGCTACGACGGGAAGCAGTCGACGCTGGTCCTCGACGCGCAGCGGCCGGTGGCCCACGAGAACCGCAGCTCGTACGACGAGGGCACCAGCGGCATGCGGTTCGCCGGCTGGTACTACCTCTCGGCCACCCTCAGCCCGGCGATCGCCAAGGAGTACGGGGACGGGACGGTGCCGCTGACCCTTCGGGTCTCCGTACGGGGGACCGCGAAGCCCGGCCCCGGCTACGACGGCGACCCCGGGCAGTTCGCCGTGACCGCCGACGACAAGGAAGTGGCAGCGAACGGCTCCGGCGGGGAGCGTGCGGCGGAGCGGAGCGACACGATGCGGGTGGTCGCGGTGGCCGGGATCGGCGGCGGTACGGCCCTGCTCCTCGGGCTCGGCGGGTGGACGCTGATGGCGCGCCGGAGGGCGGTCTAGGGCCTGGGGGCCGCCTCCCTGTCGCGGGACCGGCTCAGGTCTGGGAGAGGGCCCAGAAGCCGACCGCGAAGCAGACCAGCGCGAGCAGCAGCACCGGGACCGTCACCTTCGGGGGCGGTCCCGGTCGGCGTACGGGGGCGGTCTGCGGGGCCTGTGGGGCGTGCGAAGCCTGTGGGGCGTACGGGGTGTACGCGGCCTGCGGGGACGGGTGTGCGGGCGGAGTGTGCGGCGGGAAGGGCGCGGGCGGCGCGGCGTAGGGGTGAACGGGGGTCTGTCCGTACGGGGTTCCCACGGTGGGCGTCCGCGCGAAGGCGGGGTTCGGGTGCGCGACCGGCGGGGGCAGGTGGAAGCTGCCCGTCTCGGAGGGGCTGGGCATCGGCGGGTGGGCCGGGGCGGGGAGGGGGGCCGTGGGGGGCGTGGTACCTGCCGGGGCGGTGGATCCGGTCGCCGGGCCGGTGGTTCCGGGCAGGTCCGTGGGGGGTGCCGGCGGCGGGGTGGTGGCCGCCGTGGTGGATGCGGCGGCTGGGGCCGCTGTGGCGGTCATGGTGGCTGGGCCCGCTGTGGCGGACGTGGCGGTCGTGGGGCCCTCCGGGCCGAAGCCCGTCGGCAGGGGGCCGAGCTGGTCGAAGATCTCGACCCGCTCCTCACGCTCCTCGTCGGCGCGTGGCTCGGGCAGCATCTCGGCGGCCGCGCTCAGCGCCTTCCGCGCCCCCGTGGCCGTACGGAAACGGGCCTGCGGATCGGGCTGGAGCAGCCCCGCGAGCACCTGCCACAGGGGCTCCGGGACGCCCTCGGGGGCGCTGGGGGTGCCGTGCTCGACGAAGTGTGCGACCAGGGCCTGCGAGTCCGGCTTGCGGCCCTGGAGGAGATAGAGCGCGACCAGGCCGACGGCGAACAGGTCGGCGGTGAAGTCCGGCTCGGCGCCGAGGAGTTGCTCGGGCGCGAAATATCCGGGCGTCCCCACGACGTAGTTGGTCTCGGTGAGGCGCGGCTCGCCCTTCCGCATGGAGATGCCGAAGTCGGAGAGCCGCAGGTGCGGCCGGCCCGTGCCGGTGACGTCCATGAGGATGTTCGCGGGCTTGATGTCCCGGTGGACGACCCCCTCGGCGTGCACCGTGGCGAGGCCGGAGAGCAGCTGGTCGAGCAGGACGCAGACGAAGCGGGGCGGCAGCGGGCCGTAGTCGCCGATGACATGGGCCAGGGAGCCGCCGGCGACGAGGTCCATGGTGAAGAGGACCTTGTCGTCGTCGGCGGCCCAGCTGGCCGGGGCGAGGACGTGCGGATGGTCGATCCGCATCGCCTGCTCGCGGACGAAGCGGAGCAGCGTGTGGGCGTCGCTCTGCAGGAGCACCTTGGCCGCCACGTAGCGCCGGCGGCGGTGGTCCCAGGCGCGCCACACGGCGCCCGCCCCGCCCCGTCCGATCGGGTCGACCAGCTCGTACCGCCCGGCGAAGACCTCACCCATCGTGCTGCGCCCGCTCCCGTTGCTTCGTCTCTCGGCGGTGCCGGCCGGCTGCCCGCCCGCGTCAGTTCTGGTGCGACTCGTAGTGGGCGACCGCGTCCGCCGTGCGCCCCGCGCCGTACACCCGGAGGAACTCTGCCAGCTCCGGGTGGGCCGGGGCGAGGGAGTCGGCGGCGTCGATGATGTCGCCGGCCGCGGCTACGGAGCGCAGCAGCGACTGGATCTCGCGGACCACCCGGCGGACGGTCGGCGCGCCCGAGCCGGTGGTGGTCTGACCGGTGCCGGTGAGGACGGAGCCGCCCTGCGACTTCTTGACCTCGTCCATCCGGTCGGCGGCCTCGGCGGCGCTGACGCTGCCGTCGGCGACCTGGACGGCGAGCTCCTGGAGGGCCTGGACGCGCTGGACGACGGCGGGGTTGCCGATCTTGGCCCGCTGGCCGCTCATCAGCTGGGACAGCATGGGCGCGGAGAGCCCGAGCACGGCCGCGAGCCTGGCCTGGTTGAGCCCGAGATCGTCGATCAGCCGACGGAAGAGCGCCCCCAGCGGCTCCCCGTACCAACTGCGCTGAAGCTCTCTGGCTCTTGCCGTGGCTTCCTGCTGCGCTGCGTCCATCACTTCTCCCCATCCCTTAGGTTCGCCACTGCGAACCTCGGTCAGCATCTTACGGAGAGTGGTCGCCGACCGGGAGTCCCAATCCTTTTGCCGGACATGGGGGGTGACCCGGTACGCTGTTCTCGTTCCGGGGCCTTAGCTCAGTTGGTAGAGCGCTGTCTTTGCATGGCAGATGTCAGGGGTTCGACTCCCCTAGGCTCCACCCCGTACACCCCCTTCGACCTGCGTAACCGCGGTCGGAGGGGGTGTTTTCGCATGGGGGGCGAAGGGGCCGTCCAGAGCGGCCCACTGCAGGAGCAGGACGGTCTTGCCGTCGGTGACGCGGCCGTCGCGGACCATCGCGAGGGCGTCGGCGAAGGGCAGCTCCAGCACCTCGATGTCCTCGCCCTCCTCCTCGAGACCGCCGCCGTCCCCGGTGCGGTCGGCCGCCGTGTAGGGGGCCGCGTAGAAGTGCAGGCGTTCGGTGACCGAGCCGGGGCTCATATACGCGTCGAGGACGTGGGTGAGCGGGCCGAGCGCGATGCCCAGTTCCTCGGCGGCCTCGCGGCGGACGGCGGCGGCCGGGTCGTCGCCGTCGAGCAGCCCGGCGGCGGCCTCGACGAGGACGCCGTCCGGGTGGTCGTTGACGTAGGCCGGGTAGCGGAACTGGCGGGTCAGCAGGACGACACCGCGCGCGGCGTCGTACGGCAGGACGACGGCGCCGTTGCCCCGGTCGTACGTCTCGCGTTGCTGGGTCTCCCAGCGTCCGTCGCGGCGCCGGTAGTCGAAGGTGGTGCGCCGCAGCACGTGCCAGCCCCGCGAGGTGAGCTCGACGTCACGGACCACGACGTCGGGGTTGCGGTCCAGGTCGCGGCCGGCGCGGTCGAGGCCGGTCCGGCCGCGGTGGTCGGGGGTGTCGACGCCGGGGGTTCCGGGGGTGCCAGAGGTGCCGGGGACGCCAGGAGCGCCGGGGCTGTCGGGGGTGCCGGTGCCGGGGCGGGGGCGGGGGTTCACACGGCCTCCCGCGGGGTGCGGCGCGGGATCTCGTCCGCGTGGTGGAAGACCGGCAGGCCGCGGCGGCGGGCGGTGGCGACGTCCTGGTCGGCGCCCGCGGAGTCGCCGGGGAGCCGGAGCACGGCGTCGCAGTGGGCGAGCAGGCGGTCGGCGGTCGGGTAGAGGACCTCGTCGGCGAGGGGATCGGCGGGGCCGGCGCCGGCCGAGCGCAGGACGGGCAGGGCGATCCACTCCCCGATCACGGGGAGGTGTCCGGCGGCGAACACCGGCCAGGCCGCCTCTTCGAGGCGGGCGAGGTTCGCGGCCATGGCCTGCTGGTCGCCTGCGGTGCCGGAGCGGTAGGGCCCGGCGATGAGGATGAGCATCGGCTTGTCGGTCATGGCGCGCTACGATACATGCAGAAACGTGCAAGAACAGGAGAGAGTGCGGATGCTGGCTGCCGAACGACGCGACCACCTGCTGAACCTTCTCGCCCGCGAGGGCAAGATCGTCGCCAAGGAGGTCGCCGCCGATCTGGGCATCTCCGAGGACAGCGTGCGGCGCGATCTGCGCGACCTCGCGGCCGAGGGGCTCTGTCAGCGGGTGTACGGCGGGGCGCTGCCCGTCTCCCCCGCGCTCGCGGACTACGACACCCGGAAGGCGGTCACCCCGGACGGGAAGCAGAAGGTCGCCGCGGTGGCCGCCGCGCTCGTCCGGCCGGGCAGCGCGGTGATCCTGGACGGCGGCACCACCGCGCTCGCGGTGGCCCGTGCCCTCGCGCCGGACCTGGACTGCACCGTGATCACCCACAGCCCGACCATCGCGGTCGCGCTGCTCGGCCATCCGCGGGCCGAGGTCTTCCTGCTCGGCGGGTGCCTCTTCAAGCACTCGGCGGTCGCCTGCGGCGCGGCCGCGGTGGAGGCCGCGCAGAACGTCTCGGCCGACCTGTGCCTCCTGGGCGTCACCGGCGTCCACCCCGAGGCGGGGCTGACCACCGGCGACGCCGAGGAGGCCGCGATGAAGCGCGCCCTGGCGGCACGGGCCGCGGAGACGTACGTCCTCGCCTCGTCCGAGAAGATCGGCACGGCCTCCCGGTTCCGCGTGCTGCCCTGGGAGGAGATCAGCGGACTGATCACCGACGCGGACCCCGCCCACGCGGTCGTCGAACAGCTCACGGCGCGCGGTGTGGAGGTCCTGGCGGCCGACTGAGATCCACCGCTCTCACCCTGGCAGGGCCCGGCTTTCCCGGGCGTACGCGGTGTCCGTCCGGGGCCCACTGGGCCGGACGGGTGGTGTTCATCGGAAGAACTGCGCGGCGACGGCGGCGCTCCGGGGAAATCGGGCGCGCATCCACATCATGAGGAAAGTACGTAAAGCGCGCAAACCGAAATGAACCATCCGAGAACGTCACGAAAGTGAGGGGCCATGGCCACCGCCAAGGTCAAGCAGTTCTGGACCGCCTTCATCTCCGTCCTCTTCGCCCTGCTCGCCTCCGTCGGCCTGGCGGGCACCGCCGCCGCGGCCCAGCAGCCCGCCGTCCAGCAGCCGGAGGAGCCGGCCGCCGGCACCGCCGCGACTCCCGTCGCCGTCGTGGGGGAGCGCGCACCCGCCTCCGTACCGGCACAGCGGGCGCATCGGTGGCCGCTCGCCGGGGACCGCTCCCTGCCGCCGACCATCAAGCAGCGCATCGCCGCCGAGGCCCACGGTTCCTCTCCCGCCGCCCGGAACCGCTCCGCGGCCGGCGTGACCGCCGTGGCCGAGCACGACGAGCCGGCCGCGCTGACCGAGCTGGCGCTCGCCGCGGCGGCGTAGGCGCGGGGAGAAGACGGACACACGCGTCTCCCCGCACCGCCACCAGACTTCGTAGAACCCCAGGCATCACCCCGGCAGAACCACGTAGAGCCAGCAGGACCCCAGCAGGACCACGTAGAGCCCCAGCAGGACCCCGGCAGAACCACGTAGAACCCCAGGCAGCACCCCGGCAGAACCACGTAGAGCCCCAGCAGGACCCCGGTAGGAACGGTCAGCCGCGCTTGTCGCGTTCGGCCGCTTCGGCTGCGGCCGCGGCTTCGGCTTCGGTCTCCTTGGCCTCCACCTCCGGGTCGAGGGAAGCGCCACTGTCGTCGACGGACGGCGGGACGGTCTCCTCGTCCACCTCGGTGGGAGCGGGCGGTTCGACGAGCCAGTCGGGATTGGCCTGACTGTCCCACCACTTCCAGGCGGCGAACGCGCCGCCGGCGAGAATGCCCAGGACCAACAGGCCCTTGGCGAGGCGTCCGGCCCTGGCCCGACGCTCGTGCCTCTTCACGATCTTCTGGATCTCCTCCGGTGTCACCTGACCGCGCAGCGCGGCCCAGGCGGCGATGGATCGCGCCCCGGCCTCCTCGATGACCGGCCCGGTCGCGGCGACCGCCTGCTCGACCCGGGGAACGGTGTAGTCGGCTGCCTGACGGGCGGCCCGGCGGGTCTTGACCGCCGCACGGTGTGCGGCCGCGTCGACCCGCGGCGGAACATACGGTGCGACATACGAGTCGTACTGCGCACGAGCCTGCTCCCGGGCCAGCAGCGCGGCCTTCGAGACCTTCGGCGCGATCAGCACGCGCGCCTCGTGCGCGTAGCGCGAGGCCTGGTCCTTGGCCGTGCCGGCGTACGGCGCCACCACGTCCGCGGCGTGCAGAACGCTCTCCTTCGCCGAATCTGTCGCGGCGCGCACGCTGTCCAAGCTGGTCACGGGATTCCTCCTCCTCGGTGGCGATGTCGGTTTTTCACCTTTCCATCCTTTTCGGAATCATGCCCGCCCGAGCGAAGTCCGGCATGCGGGGCGGGCATCCGGGGCATGCGAGGATCGGACACGCCAGGGACAGACGTGGCATGACGCGACATGACGTGGACGGAAGGCGACCGTGGCCGAGCAGCTGTACGCGATCCTCAAGACCAGCCTGGGTGACATCGAGGTGCGGCTGATGCCGTTCCACGCCCCGAAGACGGTGCGGAACTTCGTCGAGCTCGCCGCCGGCGAGCGCGAGTGGACCCACCCCGCGACCGGCACGGTCTCCTCGGACCCGCTGTACGACGGCACGGTCTTCCACCGGGTCATCAAGGGCTTCATGATCCAGGGCGGCGACCCGCTCGGGGACGGCACCGGCGACCCCGGTTACGCGTTCGCCGACGAGTTCCACCCGGAGCTGTTCTTCGACCGCCCCTATCTGCTCGCCATGGCCAACGCAGGGCCGGGCACCAACGGCTCCCAGTTCTTCGTCACCGTCGCCCCCGCGACCTGGCTGAACCGCAAGCACACCATCTTCGGCGAGGTCGTGGACAAGGAGAGCCGCAAGGTCGTCGACGCCATCGCGGCCGTCGCCACCGACCCGCACACCGAGCGGCCGGTGCAGGACGTGGTCGTCGGCACCGTGGTGATCGAGAAGCGCTGAGGCGGAAGGAGCCGGAACCTCCCATGGACCCGCGACCTTCCACGGACCCGCAGGCCGGTCCGTCCCACTGCTACCGCCACCCCGAGGCCGAGACCGGCATCCGCTGCACCCGCTGCGACAAGCCGATCTGCACCCGGTGCATGGTCTCCGCCTCCGTCGGCTTCCAGTGCCCCGACTGCGTGCGCAAGGGCTCAGGGACCGGCCACGCCCCCGACGCCAACCAGCCGAGGACACTCGCCGGCGGCCGGGTGACGGGGGACGGCCGCTTCGTCACCAAGATCCTCATCGGGATCAACCTCGCCGTCTACCTCGCGGTGCTGATCGTCGGCGACCGGCTCGTCGACGAGCTGGTGCTCATCGGGTACGCCTACAGCCCGCCGCTCGGCGAGGTCGTCGGCGTCGCGGACGGCGAGTGGTACCGGCTGCTGACCTCGACCGTCCTCCACCAGGAGGTCTGGCACATCCTCTTCAACGTGCTGGGCCTGTGGGTGATCGGCGGGATCGTCGAACCGGAGCTGGGGCGGATCCGGTACGCGGCCCTCTGTCTGCTCTCCGGGCTCTCCGGGTCCGTGCTCGTCTACCTCGTGGCCGAGCCGAACCAGCCCTCGCTGGGCGCCTCGGGCGTCGTCTACGGACTGGTCGGGGCCTGGGTGGTGCTGGCCCGCCGGCGCCGTCACGACATGCGGCCGGTGGTCCTCTTCGTGGCCCTGTCGCTGCTCATGACATTCACCCGTCCGGGGATCTCCTGGGAGGCCCATGTCGGCGGTCTGGTCGCGGGCGTCCTGGTGACGTACGCGCTCGTGCACGCGCCCCGGGCCCGTCGGGACCTCGTGCAGTACGGGGCCCTCGGTCTGCTGCTGCTCGTGGACGTGGGGAGCGTACTGGCCCGCACGGCGGCGCTCACCTGAGCGCAGGGGCCTGTGGACGAGCTTTTCTGTGAGCTTTCCCCAGAGTTATCCACAGTGCGTGGCGGGTTGTCCCCGCCGGGTGGGGAAACACCACGCCCCTCGCCTCTGACCTGGCATTTCTCCAGGGAGGCGAGGGGCGTGAGGCGTTCATGCCGAGGTGATTCCGGTCATACCGGCGTCAACTCGGTGCGAGTTATCCACAGATCTTCGTAAGTTATCCAGTGCTGTGCACAACGCTGTGGATAAGTTCAGGGGAGAGCTTGACGAGCGGCCCCCGAGGAGGCTAGACCGCCGCTACTTCCACTGCGTGGAGACGCCGAAGCCGGCCGCGATGAAGCCGAAGCCCACCACGATGTTCCAGTTCCGGATCGACTCGACCGGCATCGAACCGTCGGTGACGTAGAAGATCACGATCCACACCAGACCAATGGCGAACAGCGCCAGCATCACAGGCGCCACCCAGCTGCGGTTGGTCAGCTTGATGTTGGTCGCCTGCTTCGCGGGCGGGGGCGTGAAGTCGGCCTTCTTGCGGATCCGTGACTTCGGCACGAGGGACTCTCCTGTCGATGCGCTGCGTGACCGCGCAGGGAACTGTGGCTGGCGCCGGGATGTGACGAAGGAGGACGTCTGAGTCCCCCAGGCGTCCGTTAGCGTAGTGGTTCCACGGCACCGAAGGGGATCAGGGTACGTTGAGCAATTCCGCCGGCACTCCCGAAGGGCCGGGCCGCACCACCAGGTGGCGCCCCGTCCGGGTCCTCACCCTCGCCGTTTTCGCCCTCGCCGGACTGATCTTCGTCACGAGCTTCAACACCGCCAAGGGCACCAACATCCGCACGGACGCCTCGCTCCTGCGCCTCTCCGACCTGATCGAGGAGCGCAGCCACAAGAACGCCGGCCTCGACGAGACCACCGCCGCCCTCCGCTCCCAGGTCGACTCCCTCGCCGCCCGCGACGACGGTTCCACCCGCGCGGAGGACGAGAAGCTCGCCGCGCTCGAAGCGTCCGCCGGGACCAGCGAGGTCGCCGGATCCGGCCTCACCGTCACCCTGGACGACGCCCCGCCGAACGCCCAGGCCGCCCCCGGATACCCCGAACCGCAGGCCAACGACCTGGTCATCCACCAGCAGGACCTCCAGGCCGTCGTCAACGCCCTGTGGCAGGGCGGCGCCGAGGGCATCCGCGTCATGGACCAGCGGCTCATCTCCACCAGCGCCGTCCGCTGCGTCGGCAACACCCTGATCCTCCAGGGCCGCGTCTACTCGCCCCCGTACAAGATCACCGCCGTCGGTGACCGGGGGAAGCTGAACAAGGCCCTCGCGGGCTCCCCGGCGCTCCAGAACTACCAGCTGTACGTGAAGGCCTACGGGCTCGGCTGGAAAGTCGACGAGCACAAGGCAGTGACTCTTCCCGGCTACTCGGGCACAGTGGACCTCCACCAGGCGAAGCCGGTGAGCTGACCACCGGTGACCTGACACCGGGAGGGGCGCTTGCGGCTCGTCGTACGGACCTTCAGCGAACTCTGCCTCACCGTCGGCGCCCTGATCGTCCTCTTCGTCGTGTACGTCCTGTACTGGACGGGGATCCAGGCCCAGAGCGCGAGCGCCGGCCAGATCGACACCCTCCAGCGGGAGTGGACGAACGTCCCCGCCGCCGCCGGACCCGCCCCCACGCACGCGCGTCGCTACGCCCCCGGCAAGGGCATCGCCGTCATGTACGTCCCCCGGCTCGGCAAGGACTGGAAGTGGCCGGTCCTCGAAGGCACCGGACCGGGCGTCCTCAAGAAGGGCCTCGGGCACTACGCCGCCACCGCCCGGCTCGGCGGCACCGGCAACTTCTCCGTCGCCGGCCACCGCCGCACCTACGGGGACCCCTTCAAGGACTTCCCGCGGCTGCGCCCCGGCGACGCGGTGGTCCTGACCGACGGGACGACCTGGTTCACGTACCGGATCGACCGAGGCCCCTACCGGACCGTCCCCACCGACGTCGGGGTCGTCGACCCGCTGCCCCGGAAGTCGGGCTTCGACGGGCCCGGCCGCTATCTCACCCTCACCACCTGTGACCCCGAGTGGGGCAGCAGCCACCGGCTCGTCGTCTGGGCGCACCTCGACGCCACCCGGCCGGTCGCCGACGGCCGTCCACAGGCTTTCGACAGCTGACCCCCCAGAGCCCCCTCGCCCCGTACTCTGGTCGTCGTAACGAACGGAAGGGGCGGTCGACGTCATGTACGGCTGGATCTGGCGGCATCTGCCGGGCAACGCGTGGGTACGGGCGCTGCTCTCGATCGTGCTGGTCCTCGCGATCGTCTACGTCCTGTTCCAGTACGTGTTCCCCTGGGCGGAGCCACTGCTTCCGTTCAACGATGTGACGGTGGACGGCCAGTGAGCGCGCGCATTCTCGTCGTCGACAACTACGACAGCTTCGTCTTCAACCTCGTCCAGTACCTCTACCAGCTCGGTGCCGAGTGCGAGGTCCTCCGCAACGACGAGGTCGAGCTGAGCCACGCCCAGGACGGCTTCGACGGCGTCCTGCTCTCGCCCGGACCCGGCGCGCCCGAACAGGCCGGGGTCTGCATCGACATGGTCCGGCACTGCGCGGACACCGGCGTGCCCGTCTTCGGCGTCTGCCTCGGCATGCAGTCCATGGCCGTCGCGTACGGCGGGGTCGTCGACCGCGCGCCCGAGCTGCTGCACGGCAAGACCTCCCTCGTCACGCACGAGGGCCTGGGCGTCTTCGCCGGTCTGCCCTCGCCGTTCACCGCGACCCGCTACCACTCGCTGGCCGCCGAGCCCGCCGCCCTGCCGGCCGAGCTCGAGGTCACCGCGCGGACCGAGGACGGCATCATCATGGGCCTCCGTCACCGCGAACTCCCCGTCGAGGGCGTGCAGTTCCACCCCGAGTCCGTCCTCACCGAGCACGGCCACCTGATGCTCGCCAACTGGCTGGAGCAGTGCGGCGACAAGGGGGCGGTCGGACGGTCGGCGGGGCTCGCGCCGGTGGTGGGCAAGGCCGTCGCGTGACGACGGGCTCCCCGTGGTTCCGGCCGACGAACGAACCGGGCCCCGAGCCGATACCCGCGGACCCCTACGCACCGGCGGAGCCTTACGCCTCCGCCGAGCCGTACGCACCGGCGGAGCCGTACGCACCCGCGGACCCTTACGCACCGCAGTACGCCCCCGCGGAGCCCTACGCGACGCCGGCCGAGCCGTACGCCTACGAGCCGCCCGCGCCCGCCCCTTCCTCCTACGAGTCCCCGCCCTACGGGGACGCCGCCGAGGAAAGCCCCTACGCGCCCCCGTACGAGCCGTACGAGGCGGAGGGGTCCCCGCGGACCTCCCCGAGCGAGACGATGCCCCTGGAGGTCGTGGAGCCCCTTCCCGGGCCCTCCTCCGAGCCGCTTCCCGGACCCGGCCGTGCCGAACGCCGCCGCGCCGCCAAGGGAGGCCGTGCCAAGGGCCGTAGAGGCCCCGCCACCGACTCCCCCGACGACACGCCCCCCGCCGCACCTGCCGCCCCGCTCTCCCGCGTCGAGGCGCGCCGCGCCGCCCGCGCCGCCAAGGACAGCGTCGGCGTCGTCGCCAGCCGGGTCGTCGGCGAACTCTTCATCACCTTCGGCGTCGTCATGCTGCTCTTCGTCACCTACCAGCTGTGGTGGACGAACGTCCTCGCCGGCCAGGAGACCAACCGCGCCAAGGCGCAGATCGAGGACACCTGGGCCAAGGGCGACCAGGGCGCCGGCACGGCGCCGGACGCCTTCGAGCCCGGCCAGGGCTTCGCCATCATGTACATCCCCAAGCTGGACGTCGTCGTCCCCATCGCCGAGGGCATCAGCAAGAGCCAGGTCCTCGACAAGGGCATGGTCGGCCACTACGGCGAGGGCAAGCTCAAGACCGCCATGCCCGCCGACAAGAAGGGCAACTTCGCCGTCGCCGGCCACCGCAACACCCACGGCGAACCGTTCCGGTACATCAACCAGTTGAAGCCCGGCGACCCGATCGTCGTCGAGACGCAGAACGCGTACTACACCTACGAGATGGCGAGCATCCTGCCGCAGACCTCGCCCTCGAACGTCTCCGTGATCGACCCCGTACCGAAGCAGTCCGGCTTCGACGGGCCCGGCCGGTACATCACGCTGACCACCTGCACACCCGAGTTCACCAGCACCTACCGCATGATCGTGTGGGGCAAGCTGATCGAGGAACGCCCGCGCAGCGAGGGAAAGCCGAAAGCGCTCGTAGGCTGAGACCCCACACCTCCGGACGGGACGACGGGACGACCTAGTGGCACGCGTGCGCAATCGGATCGCCGGGATGATCAGTCTCCTCGGCGAACTCCTCATCACAGCGGGCCTGGTGCTCGGCCTCTTCGTCGTCTACTCGCTGTGGTGGACCAACGTGCTCGCCGACCGCGCCGCCGACCAGGACGGCGCCCAGGTCCGCGACCAATGGGCCGACAGCCCCGGGGCGCTCGACACGAAGGACGGCATCGGCTTCCTCCATGTGCCGGCGATGAGGAACGGCGAGGTCCTGGTGAAGCAGGGCACCGGCACCGACGTCCTCAACCACGGCGTCGCCGGTTACTACACCGACCCGATCAAGTCCGCGCTCCCGCAGGACAAGCAGGGCAACTTCACGCTGGCCGCCCACCGGGACGGCCACGGCGCCAAGTTCCACAACATCCACAAGTTGAAGACCGGTGACCCGATCGTCTTCGAGACCAAGGACACCTGGTACGTCTACAAGGTCTACAAGACCCTGCCGGAGACCACCAAGTACAACGTGGACGTCCTCCAGCCGGTCCCGGAGGAATCCGGCAGGAGCAAGCCGGGCCGGTACATCACGCTGACGACCTGCACCCCCATGTACACCTCCGACTACCGGTACATCGTGTGGGGCGAGCTGGAGCGCACCGAGAAGGTCGACCGCGAGCGGACGCCCCCGGCGGAGCTTCGCTGACACACGGCCGCGGACGTGAGGAAGGGGCGAGCCCCGGCACCCGGTGGGTGCCGGGGCTCGCCCCTTGCGTACGGCCTACGGCGTTCGGCTAGCCGAACCAGCCGCCGCCGTCCTGCTTCTCCGTCTTCACGTTGACCGGCTGGTTCGGCTGGCCCTGCGTGCCCGGCGGCACGTCCTGCTCGGTGACCTTCGCGTCACCCCGGTTGGGGCCGTCCACGTTGCCGAGCTGGTAGCCCATCGCGGCGAGCGTGGTACGCGCCGCGTCCAGGGTCATGCCCGTGATCGGCGGGACCGGCTGCGTCGTGGGCTGCTGCGGACCCTTGGAGACCCGGAGCTTCACCTCGGCGCCCTCGCCCGCCGTCGCGTTGCCGTCCGGGGTCTGCGCCAGGACCTGGTCCTTGGGCTGGTCGTTGTCGACGTACTCGGTGATCACGACGAAGCCCAGTTCCTTGAGCTGCTGCTCGGCCTGCGCCAGCTGGTTGCCGACCACCGGGGGAACGGTCTTCTGCTTCTGCTTCGCGACGGTGATCGTCACCTCGGAGTTCTTCTCCGCCTTGGTGCCGCCGTCGGGGTTCTGACGCAGGACCGAACCCGGGTTCTCGTCGGACTCCTCCTGCTCCACCTTGACCTTGAAGCCCTTGCTCTTGAGGGACTCCTCGGCGCGCTCCTGGGACTGCTCGACCACGTCGGGGACCTCGGTGAGGGGCGCGCCCTCGGAGAGGTACACCTGGATGGTGCCGTTGAGTTCCATGGTCGCGGTGGCGTCCGCGACCGGGATCTGACGGCAGATGGCGCCCTTGGGCTGATCGCAGCGCTCGGTGCCGGCCTGCTGGACCTTCACCTCGGCGTTGGTCGCGAGTCCCGTCGCCCTCTCCATGGTCTGGCCGACCAGCTGAGGGATGACGACCTTACGGGGGCCGTCCTTCTCCTGGACCAGCGAGACGCCGATGAAGATCGCGCCGACCAGCACCAGGATGCCCGCGAGGACCAGCAGGATCGTCGAGGTGTTCGACTTCTTCTGGCCGCCGCCGCGGCGCCGGTCCGGGCGGTCGTCGTAGCCGTAGCCGCCGTCGTCGTGGTTGATCGGGGGCAGCATCGTGGTCTGGCCACCCGGGTCGGCCTGGCGCAGCGCCGTCGTCGGCTGGTCCTCCGGCGGATAGCCGTAGCCCCCGCCGTACGCGGGCGCGCCCGCCATGCCCATCCCCATGCCCATCGCGGCAGCGGCGGCGACCGGCTGACCGTCGAGGCAGGCCTCGATGTCCGCGCGCATCTCGTCGGCGGACTGGTAGCGGTAGTCGGGGTCCTTGACCAGCGCCTTGAGGACGATGGCGTCCATCTCGGGCGTGATCTCGGGGTCGAAGTTGCTCGGCGGCTGCGGCTCCTCCCGCACGTGCTGGTACGCGACCGCGACCGGGGAGTCGCCGATGAACGGCGGACGGACGGTGAGCAGCTCGTACAGCAGGCAGCCCGTGGAGTACAGGTCGGAGCGGGCGTCGACCTGCTCGCCCTTGGCCTGCTCGGGGGAGAGGTACTGGGCCGTGCCGATCACCGCGGCGGTCTGCGTCATGGTCATGCCGGAGTCGCCCATGGCGCGGGCGATGCCGAAGTCCATGACCTTGACCTGACCGGTGCGCGTCAGCATGACGTTCGCCGGCTTGATGTCACGGTGCACGATGCCGGCGCGGTGCGAGTACTCCAGCGCCTGGAGAATGCCGACCGTCATCTCGAGCGTGCGCTCGGGCAGCAGCTTGCGCCCGGAGTGCAGCAGCTCACGCAGGGTCGACCCGTCGACGTACTCCATCACGATGTACGGGATGGAGACCCCGTCGACGTAGTCCTCACCGGTGTCGTAGACCGCGACGATCGCCGGGTGGTTCAGCGAGGCGGCGGACTGTGCCTCACGGCGGAACCGGGCCTGGAAGGACGGATCGCGGGCCAGGTCGACCCGCAGCGTCTTCACGGCGACGGTGCGGCCGAGCCGGGTGTCCTGTCCGAGGTAGACCTCGGCCATGCCACCACGGCCGAGCACCGAGCCCAGCTCGTACCGGCCGCCGAGGCGACGCGGCTCTTCCATAGCTAATCCAGCCCTCTCCGTCTGTCCCGACCGCACCCATGGGTGGTCCGGCGGTGTGTGCTGTTCGCGCATACGGTACCGGCCCCGGGCAGACGTTCCGCCAGGGACCGGTACCTGATACCTGACCGGTACATGGGCGAGGTCAGCCGCGGGTCTTCAGTACCGCCTTCATGACGGCCTTGGCGATCGGGGCGGCGAGACCGCCACCGGTGATGTCCTCACGGTCCGTGCCCTGCGAGTCCTCCACGACGACGGCGACCGCGACCGGGGAGCCCTCGGCGGTCTTCGCGTACGAGATGAACCAGGCGTACGGGCGCTTCGCGTTCTTCTCGCCGTGCTGCGCCGTACCCGTCTTGCCGCCGACCTTCACGCCGTCCATGTTCAGCTCGGCCTTGCCGCCGGTGCCGTTGGAGACGACGTTCTCCATCATCTGCTGGAGGAGCTGGGCGTTCTTCTCGGAGACCGGGCGGCTCATCTCCTCCGGCTCGGTCTTCTTGAGCAGGTCGACGTTGGGCGCGCGCAGCTCGTCGATCATGTACGGCTTCATCAGCTTGCCGTCGTTGGCGATCGCCGCCGTGACCATCGCCATCTGGAGCGGGGTGGTCGCGGTGTTGAACTGGCCGATGGAGGAGAGCGCGTTGCCACCGCGGTCGGACTTCTTGTCGTAGACCGAGGCCGCGGAGCGGACCGGGGTGAACTGCTCGGCGTTGAAACCGAACTTCTCGGCCGTCTCCACCATCTTGTCGCGGCCGACGTCGTCGCCGAGCTTCGCGAACACCGAGTTGCAGGAGACTTCCAGCGCCTTGTTGAGGCTGGCGTTGGCGCAGCCGTTGGCGTGGTTGACCATCGGCACCCTGGAGAGCGGGATCTTCCAGCCCTCGGGGGTGTCGGTCGCCGCGTTGATGTCGGTGACCTTGCCGCTTTCCAGGGCCGCGGCGGCCGTGACGACCTTGAAGACGGAACCGGGCGGGTAGATCTCGCGGATCGCGCGGTTCAGCTTCGGCTTGTTCTTGTTGTTCTCCAGCGCCACCCAGGCCTTCTCGTCCTTGGCGGAGTAGCCGGCGAAGGAGGAGGGGTCGTACGAGGGGGTGGAGGCCATCGCGAGGATCTTGCCGGTCTTCGGGTCGATCGCGACGACGGCGCCGGTCTTGCTGCCGAGGCCCTCGAAGGCGGCCTTCTGCGCGGCCCCGTTGAGGGTGGTGACGACGTCGCCGCCCTTCTTCTTCTCGCCGGTGAACATGGCGAGGGTGCGGTCGAAGAAGAGCCGGTCGTCATTGCCGGTGAGGATGCCGTCCTCGATCTTCTCGATCTGGTTGGCGTCGTAGGCCTGCGAGGCGTAGCCGGTGACCGGGGCCCACATGGGGCCGTCGGTGTAGGTGCGCTTGTACTTGTAGAACGTGTCCTGGGAGTCGACGGAGCCGGTGACGGGCTTGCCGTCCACGATGATGTTGCCGCGGACGTTGGCGTACCGCTCGATCTGCACCCGCTTGTTGCGCGAGTGGGCGTTCAGCTCGTCGGCGCGGACGAACTGGAGCCAGTTGTCGCGCAGGAGCAGGGCGAGGACGAGCAGGCCGCAGAAGATCGCGACCCGCCGCAGCGGCTTGTTCACGGACGGACCACCTGGGTCATCTCGGCGTCGGGGGACGGGGCGGGGGCGGGCGCGGGACGGCGCGCGGTGTCGCTGATCCGGATCAGGATGCCGACCAGGGCCCAGTTGGCGATCACGGAGGAACCGCCGTACGCCAGGAACGGCATGGTCATACCGGTGAGCGGAATGAGCCCCATCACACCGCCGGCGACGACGAAGATCTGGAGCGCGAAGGCGCCGGAGAGCCCCATCGCGAGCAGCTTGCCGAAGGGATCACGGGCGGCGAGGGAGGTGCGGACACCGCGCTCGATGATCAGCCCGTAAAGGAGCAGGAAGACCATCACACCGGTGAGGCCGAGCTCCTCGCCGACGGTGGCGAAGATGAAGTCGGAGTTGGCGGCGAAGCCGATCAGGTCGGAGTTGCCCTGGCCGAGGCCGGTGCCGAGGATGCCGCCGGAGCCGAAGGACATCAGCACCTGGGTCATCTGGTCACAGGCCGGGACCGTGTCCGCGCAGGCGAACGGGTCGGCCCAGGCGTCCACACGGGCCTGGACGTGGCTCGCGAAGGAGGCCACACCCACCGCGCCCGCGACGGACATCAGCAGACCCATGACGATCCAGCTGGTCCGCTCGGTCGCCACGTACAGCATGATCACGAACATGCCGAAGAACAGCAGCGAGGTACCGAGGTCGTTCTCGAAGACCAGGATGAGGAGGCTGACCGCCCAGATCGTCAGGATCGGGCCGAGGTCACGGCCACGCGGCAGGTAGAGCCCCATGAACCGGCGGCTCGCCAGCGCCAGGGCATCCCGTTTCACCATCAGATAGCCGGAGAAGAAGACCGCCAGCACGATCTTCGCGAACTCACCGGGCTGGATGGAGAAACCGGCGACGTTGATCCAGATCTTGGCGCCGTAGACGGGGGTACCGAGGCCGGGGACCAGGGGCAGCAGCAGCAGGACGAGGGCCGCCGCCATGGAGATGTACGTGTAGCGCTGGAGGACACGGTGGTCCTTCAGCAGCAGCAGCACGCCCACGAACATGGCGATGCCGATCGCCGAGTACAGCATCTGCTTCGGGGCGTCCGGGCTGAAACTTCCGAAGTCCCGGACGGACTTCGCGATCAGCCGCGGCGACTGGTCAAGCCGCCAGATCAGCACCAGGCCCATGCCGTTGAGCAGGGTCGCGAGGGGCAGCAGCAGCGGGTCCGCGTACGGGGCCCACTTGCGCACCACGAGGTGGGCGACACCGGCGAGCAGGGCGAGGCCGAGTCCGTACCCGAGCATGCCGGCCGGGACCTTGCCGTCGATCGCCAGGCCCACGTTGAGGTACGCGAACACCGGGATGACGACGGCGAATGCGAGCAGCGCCAGCTCGGTGTTGCGGCGGCTCGGCGCCTCGATCGCGCCGATGGTGGTCGTGTTGGTGACAACGCTCATGGTGGTGAAAGGCCCCCTACGGGTGCTTACTGCTTGCCGCAGTTCGAGGCCAGCTTCTGCTCCTCCGCGGTGAGGGCGGGACCCGGCGACGGAGCGGCTGTGGTGGGCTTGGAGTCAGGGGTGGCGGTGCCGTCCGGCTTCTGGGCCGGCGGCTTGCTCGCCTGGTCGGCTGCCTTCTCGGCGGCGGCACGGCGCTGCTCGGTCTTCTTGCACGCCGAGGCCTGGAGGGCCAGCTCGGAGATCTTCGTCTCGGCCTTGCCGAGGCTGCCGCCGGTGATCGTGTCCTCGACCT
Organism: Streptomyces sp. P9-A4; assembly: GCF_036634195.1. Lineage (NCBI taxonomy): Bacteria > Bacillati > Actinomycetota > Actinomycetes > Kitasatosporales > Streptomycetaceae > Streptomyces > Streptomyces sp. P9-A4. The sequence continues at coordinate 3,714,944 of NZ_JAZIFY010000001.1, read as the reverse complement.
GCTTCCGCTGGTACGCGGGGAGGTACTTGAGTTCGATCTCGGGGTGGTCCTTCTCGACCTTCGACAGTGAGATCCACGCCAGGTCCTGGCTGATGCCCTGGTAGAGCGCCACGTGCTGGTCCTTGGAACCGACGAAGTACTGCTTCTGCGTCCAGCGCCAGCCGCCGTACAGCCCGCCGCCGACGACCGCGAGGACGAGGACGAGCAGGAAGGAGCGCTTGAGCCACTTGCGGCCGGTCCGCGGCTTCTCGAAGTCGTCGTCCGTGTACGACTCGAACGAGCCCTGCGGGGGCATGCCGCCGTAGCCGTGGCCGTCACCGCTGCCGGGCGGGCCGAAGCCGCCGGCGGGCGGCTGCTGGTGCGGAGCCGTACGACCGAGCCCGGAGGCGCGGCCGGCCGGGGTCTGCATGGCCCCGCCGTCGTTCAGCTGGGCCTGGTTCTCCGCGACGGCGCCCACGATGACCGGGATGTCGCTGAGGTGGCCGGCGAGGGTGTCGCCGCCGTCGACGTCGAGGACGTCGGCGACGATCACCGTGATGTTGTCGGGGCCGCCGCCGCGCAGTGCGAGCTGGATCAGCTCCTGCACGGTCTCCTGCGGGCCCTGGTAGCTGGCGAGGGTGTCCTCGAGCGTCTGGTGCGAGACCACGCCGGACAGTCCGTCGGAGCAGATCAGATAGCGGTCGCCGGCCCTGACCTCGCGGATGGAGAGGTCGGGTTCGACGTGGTCGCCGCTGCCGAGCGCGCGCATCAGGAGCGAACGCTGCGGGTGGGTGGTGGCCTCTTCCTCGGTGATCCGGCCCTCGTCGACGAGGCGCTGCACCCAGGTGTGGTCCTGCGTGATCTGCGTCAGGACGCCGTCACGGAGCAGGTACGCGCGGGAGTCGCCGACGTGCACCAGGCCGAGCCGCTGGCCCGTCCACAGCAGAGCGGTGAGCGTGGTGCCCATGCCCTCCAGCTGCGGGTCCTCCTCGACCATCATCCGGAGCTGGTCGTTGGCGCGCTGCACCGCCGTACCGAGCGAGGTGAGGATGTCGGAGCCCGGGACGTCGTCGTCGAGCGTGACGAGGGTGGAGATCACCTCCGAGGAGGCGACCTCACCGGCGGCCTGGCCGCCCATGCCGTCGGCGATGGCGAGCAGCCGGGGACCGGCGTAGCCCGAGTCCTCGTTGCCCTCGCGGATCATGCCCTTGTGCGAGCCCGCGGCGAATCGCAGGGACAGAGTCATGCGCACCTGCCCTGTCGACGCCGCATCGGGGTACGGCCGGTCTCGACCCACACTGCCCACCCTCCGGTCGCTCCGGTCACACCGGTCGCTTCAATCGCTCCGGCCAGGAGCGCGGCACGGCCTGTCGCGGGGACCGTCCCGACTCGCTCGCTCCGTTCGCGCCTATTCATGATGTAGCACTACTTCCGCAGCTCGATGACGGTCTTGCCGATGCGGATCGGCGCGCCCAGCGGAATCGGTGTCGCGGTGGTGAGGCGGGTCCGGTCGAGATACGTGCCGTTGGTGGACCCGAGATCCTCGACGATCCACTGGCCGTCCCGGTCCGGGTAGATCCTGGCGTGCCTGCTGGAGGCGTAGTCGTCGTCGAGGACGATCGTCGAGTCGTGCGCCCGGCCCAGCGTGATCGTCTGCCCCTGGAGGGCGACGGTCGTGCCGGTGAGGGTGCCCTCGGAGACGACCAGCTTGGTCGGGGCGCCACGGCGCTGCCGCCCGCCGCCCGCGCTCTGCTGGCCGCGCTGCTGTGGTGGCGCGGCGGTCTGCCGCGCCGTCTGCTGCTGAGGTCGCGCCTCCTGGCGCCGCGAACCGCGCTGGGTGACCCGCGTACCGAAGAGGTCGCTGCGGATGACCTGGACGGCCACGATGACGAACAGCCACAGAACGGCCAGGAAACCCAACCGCATGACCGTCAGGGTCAGCTCTGACATTGCCCCCGCTTCACCCTTCGGCTTGCCGGTAAACGATGGTGGTGCTGCCCACGACGATCCGCGAGCCGTCGCGGAGCGTAGCGCGGGTGGTGTGCTGCCCGTCCACCACGATGCCGTTGGTGGATCCCAGATCCTGGATCGTCGAGGGCGTTCCGGTCCGGATCTCGCAGTGCCGGCGGGAGACGCCGGGATCGTCGATCCTCACGTCCGCGTCGGTGCTGCGGCCGAGGACCAGGGTCGGGCGCGAGATCTGGTGGCGGGTGCCGTTGATCTCGATCCAGCGGCGCGGCTGAGTGCCCGCCCCGCCGTGTGTGGCGGGGCCGGGGGCCCCTGCCGCCGGCCGGTGGCCGGTGGCGCCGGGAGGCGGAGCCGCGGGCATGGGCGGGGCGCCGGCCGGGGGGTACCCGTAACCGCCGCGGCCCTGGCCCGGGCCCTGCTGCTGCTGGGGCTGAGCGGGCTGCTGCCGGCCGCCCGCGGGCTGCTGCGGCTGTGACGTACTCGACGCCAGCGTGCGGCTGCGGACGCGGTACAGGCCGGTGTCGAGGTCCTCGGCCTTCTCCAGGTGGACCTTGATCGGGCCCATGAAGGTGTACCGCTGCTGCTTCGCGTAGTCCCTGACCAGGCCGGCGAGCTCGTCGCCCAGCTGGCCCGAGTAGGGGCTGAGGCGCTCGTAGTCCGGTGCGCTCAGCTCCACGATGAAGTCGTTCGGGACGACGGTCCGCTCGCGGTTCCAGATCTGCGCGTTGTTGTCGCACTCGCGCTGGAGCGCGCCGGCGATCTCGACCGGCTGGACCTCGGACTTGAAGACCTTGGCGAAGGTGCCGTTGACCAGACCTTCGAGACGCTGCTCGAAACGCTTCATGACTCCCATGGGGCACCTCCTCGGTCGTTGTGGTCCTGGTACTGCTTACTGATCGTATCCACGCGTCGGGAAATCGGCTGGTTCCCCTTCTCTGCCCTGTGGACGAGTGTCACCTCTCACAGGCGTTCCCCACGGATCGTAGAGGCGGCCTGTGGACAGTGTCCCGCACCCGGCTGGAGAGATCGGGAGAGAGGTGGCGTCCGTGGAGTCGGTCGGGGGTCGGTTCGGGGTCGGTCGGGGGTGGGTCGGGGGTCGGTTCGGGACGGTCCGGGCGGTCCGGGGAGGGTCCGTCTCCCTCCCCCTCCTCACCTTGTTCTGCGCGAGCGGAGCCGAAACAACGGATGTGAATCCACGGTCTGCGACGTGCTAATCTTCTGATGTCGCCAGGCGCTCACACCTAAAGGTGAGGGAGCCCGGAGCACACCCAATGCGCGGGTGGCGGAATAGGCAGACGCGCTGGATTCAGGTTCCAGTGCCCGAAAGGGCGTGGGGGTTCAACTCCCCCCTCGCGCACCAGGAGCATCGCTCCAGTAGTACCGATGAGAAGGTCGGCACCGTGAAGACGGTGTCGGCCTTCTTCGGTTTTCCGGGGTGGGCCGGGGTGGGGTGCTTGGGTGCGGCCTCGGTGTGAGGTAGTACACAGAGGCCCGCCGCTCCTCGGGGTGGAAGAGCGGCGGGGTCGGTGGTTCGGTCAGGAGGCCGTGCAGTCGACGCGGACCGGGGCCGCTGCCGCGTGGCGGTTGTCCGCGCCGTTGCCGCGGTTGTCCAGGACGACGGAGATCTTGTTGTTCGAGACCGGGAACCGGCCCGCAGAGACCCACTGGCCCAGGTGCGAGGGCTGGTTGATCTCGAAGCTCCCGATGTTGTTCGTCGAGCTCTGCGTGAAGGCCCGGTAGACCGTGTAGTGCGCCGGGGTGCCGCCCACGTACGCCATGTCCCGCACGTTCGGTATGAACACCTGCACCGCGCACGTGCCCTTCGTCACCGAGCCGGTCGTGAACTTCCACTGCGCCCAGATGCCGTCCGAGCGCGAGCTGCCCGACATCGGCATGCTGTAGAAGAAACCGCTGCAGCCGTACGAGGTCGTGCCCCCGCGGTTGGTCACCCAGCCTTCCTTGCCGTCGGTGTACATGTCCCCGACCGCGAAGCCCGGCGTCTCGCAGCCGGGGCCGATCAGATGCGCGTACGTGACCGGCTTGGGTGCGCTCGTCGCCGGCGGCGGTGCCACCGGCTGGTTCTTCGGGGGCGCCTTCGTGGCCGGCGGAGTCGTCGCCTTCGTCCCGCCGCCGCCCTGGGTGCCCGCGGTCCCCCCGGTGCCGCCGCCCGCGGCCGGAGGCGCCGTCTGCCTGCCCGCGCCCGGGGACCGCGGGCCCTGGGACGTGCCCGAGCCGCCGTTCCCGTACGTCACGCCCGTGCCGGGCTCGTGGATCCCGCCGATCGGGCCCAGCCCCTTGCCCGTGCCGCCATCGGGCCCCGGACCCTTCACCGGCGCCCCGCTCTTGCCCTTGCCCCGGTCCGTGCCCGGAGCGGCGAGCTGCTGCTCGCTGGGGACGATCCCGGGCCCGGGGCCCCCGGGGTGCATCGAGCTGCCCGGAGGGGCTGCGGCGGCCGAGGAGCGCGGCTTGTCGTCGGGGCCCGAGACGAGGAAGGGCACCCCGATCAGGACCAGACCGCCGAGGACGGCGGCCGCGATCATCGGCTTGTTGGGGCGGCCGAGGGGAGGAGTGGCGGAGGCGGTGCCGGTGCCGGAGGACGGGGTGGAGGGGGTTGCTCGGGTGGCCGCGGTTGCGGTCGTCGCGGTGGTGGTTCTGGTGGCGGTGGTGGCAGCCGTGGCGGCTGTGACTGCGGCTGCGGAGGTTGCGGTCGCGGCTGCGGTGGTTGCGGCGGTCGTCGCGGCTGCGGGGGTGGCGATGGCCGCCGGGGGCGCCGGGGTGGTTTCCGGTTCCGGTTCCCGTTCCGCTTCTGCTTCTGGCTTTGCTTCCGCTTCTGCCTTCGGCTCGCTCGGCGCGGGGGTCGGGGCGGGTGCCGTCGCGGTGGCTTCCGCCGTCGCTGTGGCCGTGGCCGTGGCCGTGGCCGTGGCCGTGGCGGCCGTGGCGGCCGTGGTGGACACCGCTTCCGCCGTCGCCGGGAACAGGCCCGCCGACGGTTCCTCGCTCAGGACGGCGAGCGCCGCCGCGCGTCGCACCGAAGAGTCCCCGGTGCTCTCCGCTGCCGGGGTGGACTCTCTGCTTGCCATGGCTGGTCTGCCTTTCTCGACGGGGGAAGAGCCTTGTGGGGCACCCACTCAGAGCGCCTGCGGGACGTGGAGGAACGGGCCGGTGCACCGGTCCGGCCAGGGCGCGGTGCCGGACCGGCGGGCCGCCGCGTCCAGCCGTTCCAGGGCTTCGGGGGACGGCTCGCGGAACCTGCCCGCGTCCGCCGGGAGTTCGGCGAGCAGCACCCGGGCGGGCAGCTCGCCGTCCGCCTCGTGGCGGGCGACGACGGCGAACGCCGTCCCCGCGGCGAAGAGCGCCTGCGCGCCGTTCCCGTCACGGGACAGCACCGCCGTACGCCGGGCGGTCATCGGCCGTACGGCATAGCGGACATGGGACAGGGGTGGTACGGGCGCGTCCGGCGTCTCCAGGTGCACCACGTCCAGCGGGGCGTCGCACACCAGCACCGCACCCGGCACCACCTCGTCCGGTACGGACGGCTCCGCCACGGCGCGGACCAGCGTGCCCCGCAAGGCGGGCAGGCGCCGCAGCCCGGAGGCCAGGCAGGCGGCGTACGGGCGCAGCGCCTCCGCCCCCTCGGCGAGCGCGCGGGCACCGAACGGGTCCTCGGGCGACGACGCGAGGTACAGCCTCACGGCGATCAGGTCGGCCCGCACCGCGTCCTCCCCCGACCCGCGCAGCGCCGGCATCCTGATCAGCGCCTGCCCTACGGGGCCGCTGTGCTCCTCCCAGACGGCCGCCGCCAGTTCCCGGAACGCCCGCCGGTCCGCCTCACCGCTGAACCCTTCGGGAGCACGGCGCACCGGGGCGCGGAGCACCGGAGGGCGGAGTGCTGGGGTGGTGGGTGCCGGGGTGGGGGGCTTCGGGGCAGGGGGTGTCGGGGCCGGCGGGGGCGGCGTGCGGGTCGGTTCGGGTTCTGCGGGCTGCGCCGCGGACGCGGACGCGGGCGGGGATGGGGACGGGGTCGGGGTCGGGGTCGGGGTTGGGGCCGACGCCGGGGTTACGGGTTCCGGCTCCCGTTCCGGTTCCGGTTCCGGTTCTTGTTCAGGGTTCGGTTCCGGTTCCCGTTCTGCTTTCGGAGCGGTTGCCGTTCTGGGGGTGGCCGCCAGGGGCAGGCCCGTACGGACCGCGAACCGGCGCAGTGCCGCTGACGCTTCCGGTTCCGCCTCCTCGGAGACGGCGAGTTCGGCATGCGCGCGGGCCGCCGGTTCGAGGGTGGCGAGGAGGGCCGACAGGTCCCGCAGGGTCGCCTCGCGGACCGCTTCCTCGGCCAGGCACTCGGCCGCCACCTCCACCCGTAGGGCACGCGGTTCGCCCGCCCTGTCCCGTACGGCGGACGGCGGCACGTGCGTGGCACCGATCCAGAGGCCCGAACGCACGGCCACCGCCCACCCACCGGAGGGGAGCCGGAGGGTCGCCGGTACCGGGCCGGGTGTGCCCGCCGATGCCGGGAGGTTCCAGGCGGTCGGGCGAGGAGACGGGCGGGAGCCGTCGTCTCCGGTCGGGGAGCAGAGGAGGGAGGCGAGCGGCGCCGGCCAGGTGAACTCGCCCTCGGGGGAGAGCAGTCGTACGGATTCGGCCGGTCTCCGATCCGGCTCCTGTTCCTCCGCTTCCGCTTCCGGTCCGTCTTCCGTTTCCGCCTTCTCCGTCTCGGAGGTGAGCGGGAGGCCCAGGGTCACCTCCAGTTCCGCGCCGAGGAGGTCGCACACCTCCTCGGCCAGCGCGGTCGCGTCCCGCCCGTCCGCCGGTACGAGCCGCAGGGCGCGACGGATCTCGGAGGGCAGCGAGGCGAGCAGCGTCGCCAGGTCCTCGGCCGCGACCGGGTCCGCGCGCGGGGTGCCGAGCAGTACGGCCGGCCGCTCGGGGTCGACGGCGACGGCGTACGCCGGTCCGTCGGGGCGCGGTGCGGCGGCGTCCGCCGGGCCGAGCGCGAGCCCGGCCGGGACGGCCCGTACGACACCGGCCCCGACCGGGCCCAGCGGAACCCGGGTCAGGGCGCGCTGCCAGCGGGGTGCGGGCAGCCGGGTGCCGAGGGGTTCGGGGGCCTCCCCCGGTACGAAGCGCCACCAGCCGCCGCCGGGAGTGGCGGGTTCCGTGACGTAGAGCAGGCCGCCGGGAGCGAGGACGGCGGGGGCGTCCGGGGCCTCCAGGGTCACGTCCCAGGCATCGGCGAGGCGCTGGGCCAGCGGCCCGTCCTCTCCGGCCGGGGCGGCGGCGCCGGACAGCACGAGGCGCAGGGAGAGCGGCTCGTCCTCGCGCAACCGGGCCAGCAGGGAACCCAGTTCCTCACCGAGGTTGCCCGCGGCGGACTGCGGTACGTCGACCACCACGACGGGCCGCCGGGGGTCGGCGGGCAGCGCCTGTACGAGGGCGCGGACGGGCGAGTCCGGGGCCTCCGAGGAACGCAGGAGGTGGCGGTGGGGGAAGTCGTCGCGGACCGTGCGCGGTGCCGGGGCCACGGCCGGTGCCGGTTCGTTGGCTTCGGTGGCGGGGACGGTCGCCGGAGCCGTACCGGCCGGTGCGGGGGTGCCGCGGTGGCGGCTGAACCGCCGTAGCAGCCGCCTGGACCTGCCCCCGTCCGAGGCTCTCTCCGCCCGGTCGTCGTCACCCTGTCGCACGTGCCCTCCCCTGTTCGGTCGCCCCGATTCGATCATGAGGACTTGTCCGGACGGGAATGCCCTCCGCCGGACTGGCCGGAGTTGTTGGGCCTGTTGGGCCTGTTGGGGTTGTTCGGCCTGTTCGGGGTGGAGTTCGGGTTGGGGATATTGGGGTTGTTATTGGAGTTGTTCGGGCGCCTGTTGGGGGTGTTCGGCCGGTTGTTGCTGCTGCCGCTGTTGTTGCCGTTGCCGGAGAGCCGGTTGAAGGCGGAGTCGGCCAGGCCGGAACTGCCGCTGCCACCGCCACGGTTGTTGCCGCCCGTGTTGGGGGGCGGGTTGCGGGGCGAGTTGTTCCGGGGGGTGTTCGCGCTCTGGGTCTGCTTCCTCGGAGGCTGGTTGCCCGGGGCCGCCTGGTTCCTCGGCGTCTGAGTGCTCGGCGTCTGAGTGCTCGGGGTCTGGTTCCTCGGGGTCTGGTTCCTCGGCGTCTGGGTGCTCGGGGTCTGGGTGCCCGTCGGCGGGGCGGGGGGTCGCGACGAGGAGCTGAGGGGGGCGTGCGGATCGTGCGCCGGCGGCATGAGGGTGCGCGTGCCCGGAGGCAGCGTCGCGGCGGCGCGCCAGCCCTCGCCCGCCACCCACCGGACCTGAATGGGCTGGGCGGAGGTGTTGTCCTCGCCGAACCGATGCCGCGTTCCGTCGGGGGCCGTGACCTCCAGGGTGCGTCCGAAGCCGCCCGCGTAGAGGTTCAGCAGGTGTCGCGCGGAGGGGTCGATGCCGAAGAGGGCCGGGGGCGTCGTGCCCCGGTAGTCGTCGAGGGTGTGGGACATCGGGTGGATGCGCCCGGTGAAGAGGCGGGTGGAGAGGTTCGCCACGGTCAGCCCGTTCGCCGCCGCGTTCGCGACGAGCTCCCGGGCCGCGGCGGTGGTGAGGTTGTTCCGGTGGATGACGGTGAGCATCTGCCGTACGAGAGGGTCGACCGGGACCTGTCGTACAAGAGGGTCGACCGGGGCTTGGTTCTGCGGGGTCGCCGGTGCGTCGAACGTGGATCTCCCGGTGAACGCCTCGGTGAGTGCCGCGAAGAACGACCCCGGGCGGGCGGTCAGCGGCTGGTGGACGGCCGGTTCGACGCTCGGGGAGAGGTAGGTCTCCGCGATCTCGTGGAAGGTGCGCTGGATGACGCCGTGATCGGTGGCGTACAGGAGGTTCATGGCGTGCAGGGACGTTTGGTTGTCGTTCGTCTGCAGGCCGAAGACCGGTCCGCCGGGGACGGGCGTGTGCGACACCCTGTTCAGGAGGGACATCGACGTGAAGGAGTTCAGGAGGGCCCTCGCGTCGCGGACGGGGCTCTCCTGGGGAACCCTTCCCCACGGATCGTCGGCCGTGAAGTCGGCGTGGAGGAGGCTCCCGTTGTTCTGCAGGTCAGCGAGGTGCCCGTACTTCTCGCCCTTGGCCCTGTTGTCCGTCTCGTTGAAGAGCTTTCCGTACGGGGTGGGGTTGATGTGGCTCTGGGGTATCCGGAGTTCGTGCCGGGGCACCTGACTCAGATCGGTGATTCCGTTCTTGGCCGCGGTGGTCTGCCGGGACGAGAGCATGCCGAAGTAGAGGCGGGACAGGTCGGTCTGGGTGGCGGCCCGCTGGTACTCCGTGAAGAAGGCCGTTCCGCGTACGGCGGGGCGCAGGGTCTCCGCGGCGAGCGCGAGGCGTTCCTGGGCCGCGACCCTGGCCTTCTCGGCCTCCTCGGCGGTCGTCGGGGGCCGCGGAGGCGCCGGGGGCGGTACGGGTTCGTCCTGTGTGATCTCCCAGGACGCGAGGCTCATCAGGCTGTCCGCGAGGCCGTTGAACTCCGGGCCCTGCTCGCTGAACTCGACCGGGGGGCGGTCGCCTTCGGGGATCAGCAGCGTCGCCAGGGCGTCGACGAAGAGATTCGGCTCGGGCGAATAGGGGATGAACGTGGCTATGCCGCCCATTCTTTCCCGTACCCGCATATCGTGCTGAATCTCGTCCTCGAACGCGGTCACCGTCTCGTCGACATCGGTCGGGACCGGGCCGAGGGGGAGCTGGTCGTTCTTCTTCCGGCCCTTCGACTTCTGTGCCGCCTGGCTCTCTGCCTTCCTGTTGTGGGCTTCCCACCTGCTCCTCGTCTCGTCGGCCAGAATGCCGCGGCGGGGGTCTCCCTCGGCGGGAATGCGGTATCCGCCGGCGATGAGCAAGGGACGCAGGGGTGCGGTGACGTCGCGTGGGTCGATGGTCTCCTGAGTCCGGAACTCGAGCCGTTCGTCGAAGTACGCGAAGACGTGTCGGTCGCGGGGAGTCGTGTGCGGATAGTTGTCGAAATCCATGAACGACACATACGGGTGGGTGGAGTTCGCGAGCAGACCGCCGATCGCACCCCGGGTGGCCGCGCTCCTCAGGGTCGCGTTACGGGCCTCCCCGTGAGGGAAGGCGGCGTTCTCCGCCCGCTGCCTCAGGGGCGTGGTGACCACGGCGAGTGCGACCGGGGATTGGATGGCCGCGACGCGCTCGGCGATCGTGCGCCTCATATTCACGATCTCGACGGCATCGACGCCGTCGAATCTCCGGTCGTTCACTCCGACGACGATCGCGACCCGGTTCCGCATTTCCTCGGGGAGGTTCTCGTGCACCGAGGCGACGAAGTCCTGGAGATGGGTGCCACTGGTGATCGTTCCGAAATCGACGATCGCGTTCACGACGTAGGAGATCCGGTCCCCGCGCGCGATGCTCTCGCTCACGCGGGCGCGGTACGCGTCGGGCGAGAGCGTCTGGTGGTCCGCGTCGATGTTCGTCGTGAGAGCCGTGAAGAGGTCGTTCTCGTAGATGGTGGTGGCCGGCGGGGCGGGTGGGGCGGCCGGGGTGTTGGGGGCCTTGCTGCTCTCGCCGTCGAACTGCTCGTCCGGGCTCAGGCGGGCGTTCGCGTTGTCGGCGTCGTTCGGCTGTTCCCTGGGCTCTGTGTGCTGCGTGGGCTCGGTGTGTTCCGTGGTCTCCGGCTGCTCCGGCTGTTCCGTGGTCTCGGTCTGTTCCGTGGTCTCCGTCTGTTCCGTCGGAGGTGTGAGCAGGTGGGCCACGTACTGGGCGTGGATGTTGCGAGCCCGTAGGACGGCGAGGGGCTCGTGCGGGGAGTCCTGGGCGAAGAGCTGGGCGAAGTCCTGCTTGGCGGTGTCGAATGCCGTGTTCGCCGTGCTCAGCGTCGTGGTCAGGACGCCCTGTCGCCTGACGAGCTGGGGGAGCGGGCCCTTCTTGCCGATGTTCGTGTTGGTGGACGCGAGCTCCTTCGTCGTCCGGTTGATCTCGTCCAGCGCCCGCTTCGCGCGGTCGGCGATGTCGGTGACCGTGTTCCTCAGCTCGGTGCTGAGGCCGTGGCCGGGGTCGCCGTGCCGGAGGTACCCGTCGATGTTGGCCAGGTCCTCGTCCGTGAAGCCCTTGGGCCGGGAGGTCTCCCGGCCGTCCTCCGCGGTGAGCTTCTTCAGGTCCTCGTGCCGCGGGGCCTCGTGCCATGCCGCGTGCTTCTGCTCGTCCTTCCGGACGTCCAGCGACAGGTCCTTCTGGTACTGGCCCGAGCGGGTCGGGGAATGGGTGACGATGAGGCGTTCGTAACCCGGCGGCAGGCCGCCGCCGACCGATGTCGGTGTGGTCTGCCCCGGGACCTCGTGCCAGACGGTCATCCGGTCGCCGCCCATTTCGCTGTTGGGCTCTTCGAGGTAGCGGACCTCGAAGCCCATGAGCGCCATCGCCTCCAGGTTTCCGCTGCGGAAACCGAGGTGGCGGGTCTCGGCGTGGTGGTGGAGGTAATGGAAGAGCCGGAACTGACCCGTACGGGTGTTGCCCTTCCACGCCGCCGTCTTCGGGTCGTTCCAGAACTCCGTGAGGTCCGCGACCTGGGCCGTGAACCCCTCGGTCCGGATGTTCGTCTCCGTGCCGTTCTGGCCCGGAAGTTCACCCTTGTTGAAGTAATCGGCTATCGCCTGGTATTTCGGTTGGGGCTTCGGCTTGGGCAGGCCGGAATCGTCGAGTTCCACCGGCTTCGGTAGGGGTTCACCCGAAGCGTCGCGTTCCACCGGTTCCGGATAGCCGGAGTCGCCCACGACGATGACGGCCTTCATGTCCCCGAGACCCGCGATGATCTGCGCGACACCGAAATAGCTGGTGTCGTGCTCGATGTGCACCTCGCCCTTCTTGCCGCTGAAGCGGGACCACAGGACCGCGACCTTGTCCCCTTGGTCCAGGCGGATGTTGTGCCCGGCGAGCCAATTCTCGATGGCGGGATTCGGCGCCTTCTCCGGCGTGAGGTCCCACGCGTTCAGGATCTTCGTACGGAGGTCGGAGCTGAAGGACCTGCCGATGCGCTGCGTGGCATCGCCGACGCCGAGAATGCGTTCCTTCTTCGTCCTGGCGGTCAGGTTCTGGTTCGCGATGAAGGCGTCGAACCGGGTCTTCGCCTCGGCGGCACTCATGACCTCGGAACGGCCCCTGAGGTTCGAGGCGTCGTAGAACGCCTTCACCTTCTCCGCGGTCGCCCGTTCCTTGTCGAGCTGCTCCTGCTCCTTGGGCGTGAGCGGGGCGGTGTCGCCCTCCTTGCCGTAGATGAGGACCACGTGCAGGTTCTCGTCGGCGATGAGGGCGGCGGCGATGCCGAACTGGTCGCCGGAGGCGTAGTACGGCTGCTTGAGGTACGTGACCTTGGACTCGTCCACCGTGTGCTGCGTGGTGGGCGTCTCCGTACCGTCCTCCGGAGCCTGGTTCGTCGTCCCGTCCACCCGCTGGTCGGGGGAGAGACGGCTGTCGTCCCGGGGCGTGGGGACGGTGGTCGTGTGGAGCGGGACGACCGCGTTGTCGCTGACCCGCTCGATCGTCGCGAGGTAGTCCTCGGGCAGCTCCCGCAGGTTCTCCTCGCGGGTCCGGACCATCAGGCCCTCGGTCCGTACCCCGCTCGCCCGGTCGTTGCGGCGGAAGAGGTGCGGGTCCTGGGAGTCGGCGTCCGAGTACTCGTCGGCCAGGCCCAGGTAGTGGAGCAGCTCGTGGGTGACGGTGGCGTCGTTGTCCCGTACGTCCCAGTGGAGTTGGTCGGCGCGGCCCGGTGACGGCGTACGGGAGAGGGTGACGGCCTCGCCGTGCGCCGGGGAGTGGACGAACTCGGCGGTGACGTGCAACTGGTCGCCGGAACCGGGCAGTCGGTAGCCGCGGTTGACGTGGGTGTCCAGGACCTTCTGCATCCGGTCCTGGTGGGCGCGGAGGTCGGCCTCGGTGAGGCCGTCGGTGAGCTTGAAGGGCAGCGTGACGAAGAAGCGGCGCACGGTCCGGCCGTCCGCGAGCTGCTCGCGGCGCACATGGTTGCGGATGAGCGTCATGGAGCCGTCGAGGCGGCCGGGCTGCGGTTGGAGCTGGCGCAGCTTGGGGTCGAAGCGCTCGGTGTGCACCGCGGCGGTCTTCGTACCGTGGAAGGAACGCAGCTCGTCGAGGCGTACGGGGTTCTCGACCAGCTGTCCCCTCTGGCGGGGAGGGGGCTGGGGGGCGGCCTCGTCGGTGTCCGTGGTGTTCGTGGTGTCCGTGGTGTTCTCGGTCGTCGGGGCGGCGGAGGTGTTCACGGGCGATGTCGTCGCCGGGGCCGTATTGGTGTTCGTGTTCGTGTTCGGGACCGTGGTCGTGGTCGTCGTCGGCTCGTTCGGGGCGATCACCGGCGGGACCACCTGGTTGCCGTCCGGGTCGTACGTCGTCACCTGCGGGCCGTTGTCCTCCTGGATGACCAGGTGCACGGTGCGCTGGTGGTCGACGGCGATCCGCCGGGCCAGGGCGTTCGCCTCCGCGCGGGTTTCCCCGGGGTTCGGCCTCGTGTCCGGGTGCAGCCAGAGCTGAGGGGCGACCGCCGAATTCTGGAGCGATGCGCCGATCAGCGTGATCAACGCCTCGTCGGTGGGGGCGGACATGTCCCAGACGCCTTCGGCCAGGTCCGCCTGGTTCAGGATGCCGAGTCCGAGCAGCGCCTGCTCGGGTACGCGGACGATCGCCGTACCGGTGACCTGACGGGTCTCGCCCTCGGGGTTGGTCACCGTGACGAGCGTGTCCACCTCGACCTCGTGGGTCTTCAGACCGGTGGTCGCTCCCGGCAGTCCGGCCGTCCCGATCTTGGTCCAGAGGCGTGCCGTCGTACCGACTCCGCTGCCCTGCCCGCCGGGGATCGACTGGTAGTGCACGGTCGGCACGGTCACGCCGAGGCCCAGGTCGACCGGGGGCTTGAGGTTCTGCAGTTTGACCTGGCCGGAGACGGCGAGCGGCGCGGAGACGGTACGGGAGGTCGCCGAGGACGTCGCGGTGGTCGTGCCCGTGACACGGGCCTGGTCCATCACCATGCCCCGGGTGTCGTCGACGAAGCGCGGATTGCTCATCCGGAGCCGGACGTCGACCTGCTGCCGGCCGCCGGTGACCGTACCGCCGAGGGTGGCGGCCGCTCCGGTGGGGCCGATGCGGGAGACGCCCTTGCGGAAGGCGTCCGTGAGGAGGGTCGCGAGGGCCTCCGGGACCGGTCCGTCCTGCCGGAGGGGGCCGAGCAGTCCGGGCGCGACCTCGTTGACGGCCTGCTGGAGCTGGGGGCCGTTGGTGACGGCCGTGACGGCGGTGGTGTCCTGGAACCCCAGGGACGGGTGCTGGTTGAAGAGCCGGTCGTGGATCGCGGGCGGCAGGCCGGAGGAGTGGACCTCCGGAGGAAGCTGCTCCACGACCTGCTGATCGCTCGCGGGAGCCTGGTCGCCACCGAGCCGCAGGGTGACCGTGGCGTGGACGGGCTCGCTGATCTCGTGCGTGACGGTCGTGCCGGGCACGAAGCCGGGGGCCTGGAGGACGGCGGTGAAACGGTACGGCAGGTCGTACTCGTTGCCGCCCTTCGTACGCTGCCAGGCGCGGTCCTCGGCGACCGTCGACGAGGAGACGGTGGTGGCCTGCGACACCGCGACGCCGGGGGTGACCGAGGCCTTCACGGGCGTGCCCGAGGTCGGGACGCTCAGGTTCCCGGCCACGGCGGCGGACCACTTCGTGGTGCGGACGGTGCTCACCGAGGTGTCCAGGGGGCGGTGCTGGGAGTAGAACTCCAGCTCCGTGGCCGCCGAGGCGGGACGCCCGAGCGTCGCGCCCAGCTCGGCGGTGGTCAGGTTCGGCCGGCCCTGGACGATGAGGGTCAGCGTGGTGGTCCCGAACACTCCCATGTACGGGAAGCGGAGCGGCGGCAGCGAGGACGAGCCGGGGCGCGCCTCCGTACCCGTATCCGTATCCGTCCGCGTGCCCGGGTTCGCGCCGCGGCCGACGAGTTCGGCGAGAGCGGCGGTCGTCGTGTACTCGGCGATCTTGCGCTGGAGTCCGGGGACGTGGCGGGAGTCGCCGGGGTCGAGGGCGCCGGGGGCGTGCTGGTTGACCAGCTCGGTCAGGAGGGTGTTGAGCCGGATGTACTCGTCCCGGGACGTCGAGGGCGGGACGGGGTCCGGGGTGACGGCGGGTTGGGTGATCGCCTGGTCGTCGGTGGTGGTCGTGGTGTTCGTGGTGTTCGGCGGGGTCGTCGCCTGCGCGGTGGGGGTGAACGGGACCACCGCGAGTACGGAGTCCGTTCCCAGCGCTCCGTACCGTACGAAACGGGCGGGCAGCGGGACGGTCGCCGCCGCGACAGGGGTGGTCGGCGGGCCGGCCAGGCGCGACAGATCCCCGTTGCTGCGCCGCAGCTGCTCGGTGGTGGCGATGAACTCGATGCCCCCCGGGACGGTGATCGGCGGGAGCGAGGTCGTGGTCGCCGAGGCGGAACTGCCGACACCGTTCTTGCCGCGGCGGACGGTCACGTGGAACTCCACGTTGGCCCGGATGCGGTGCTGCGCGCTGTTCTCGGCCGCGACCCGGGTGATCTGCACGGAGGACGTGTCCGTGGTCGTCCGCGCCGTGCCCTGGCCGTAGCCCCCCTTCACCGCGAAACCGCCGGTCAGAGGGGTGGGGAGCGGAGCCGCGTTGCCCTCGGGCGGCCGGTTCGCACCGAACTTGCCGCCCAGCTCCGCGGTCAGCTCCCAGGGCAGCTTCGCCGTGCTCTTCTGCCGGCTGCCGCCCTCGCCGACCGCGAGGTCCGTCTCACCGAACTGCTTGGCGTCCCCCAGACTGATGGGATCGCTGATCACCATGTGCACTTCGACGACCGCTTCGGAGCCGCTGAACGCCCCGGGGACGAACAGGCCGTCCACCACGTACACGCCCTTGCTCATCTGGTGCGCCCTGGCGAGCAGTGCGGACGGGCTGATCTGGTGGTTCAGGATCCTGCTGTGGTCGGAGGAGACGGACGGGGCGGGCGGGGCCGGAACGGTGACGTGGGGGGCCGGGGTCGCGGTGAGGCCCAGCTGTCGGAGCGTGGCCGTCGCCATCGCCGCGAGCCGGGTGAGCGGTGAGGACGGCGCGGGCCGAAGGTCGCCCGTGTGCCGGGGCAGGCCCACGCCCTGCTGGATCGCGGGGTCCAGCGGGCGGGACGTCGACAGCTGGTTCGGATCGTCGGAGGGGCGGCCGTCGGTGGTCAGGAACTCGTTCAGCGCCCGCTGAAGGACATCACTGCCCAGGAGTACGTCGACCTGGGCGCCGTCCGGGAGTACGACCGGGGGCCCGCCGACGGGCGGCATGGTGTCCGGCCGCCCGAGCCGGCTCTGCGGAACGGCGAGGTCCAGATCCACCAGGGGGTCGGCGGGGGTCTGGGGCGGTATCGAGACCGTGGTCTGGGTCTGGGTCTGGGTCTGGTTTTGGACCTGGGTGTGGGTCTGGGGCTGCGTCTCGGTCTGGACCTGCGTCTGGGTCTGGGTCTGGGTCTGGACCTGCGTCTGCGTCTGCGTTTGGGGCTGGACCTGCGTCTGGGGCGGAGGCTGGGGTGACGACACGACCACCTGGTTGTTCTCCAGGAACTCCATCCTCAGCCGGCTCGGGACGCGGAAGACCTCCGTGTCGTGGTTGCCGGTCCGGATGGTCTGGGAGTGGCCCAGCGCCGTGGTCGGGCTGTCGGTCCAGACGATCTGCGGGCTCGCCTTCCCGCCGACGGCGGTCGTGAAGGCGGGGATTCCCACGGACAGGTCGCCGCTGACCCCGAGACTGCCGGCCAGGGTGCTCGTCCGCTGGTTGCTGCTGGTGTCCGAGAGGCCGCCGGCGTTGGAGACGAACACGTTCGAGAGCGTGGCGTGGTGGGTGATGGCCCTGTCGGCCGCGCGCTCCAGGTGCAGGACGAGTTCGACCTGCCGGACCCGTCCGTCGACGCTGACGCTGCTGAACGGCAGGCGCAGTCCGCCGTCCGTCAGTTCGTCGACGGAGGACAGCAGCGCCGCCTCGCTCGTGAGCAGGCGCAGGGTGCGCAGGTTGTCCATACGGGCGCGGGCGTTCTCCGGTGTGGTGAGCCCCGGCTTCGGGAGGAAGCCGTTGTCGCCGAGCCAGGTCCGCGCCTGGTCGAGCACCGCCGTCAGGCCCTCGCCGCGCAGGCGCAGCGGTGTGACGGAGAGGCCGATGCCCCGCAGTTCCTTGAGGCTGTTCGGCAGGGTCTCCGGGTTCACGTCACCGACGCGGGCCGGGGGCTCGCCGAGGGCCCTCAGGCGTCCGTCCACCGCGTTCATGGCGGCGGTCCCGTTCGAGCTTCCGTCCGCGGCGATGAACTCCACGTGATGGACCACCTGGACCGGGAACAGGACGTGCGCCGCGGAAGCCCGCATGTTGCGGTTGGTGCTGTGCGCAGCACCCGTGCCCAGGGAGTTGTCCTTCTGCCAGCCCAGACCGCCCTTGAACACGATCTGCCCGCCGGGGGTGAGATCACGGCGCGCCTTGTTCTCCGGAGTGGCGTCGGAGTTGAGGCCGACGCCGCCGAAGAGCTCGACGGCGGCGCCGGACGTGATCTTGCGCAGGGTGTCCTGCTTCGTCTGGCGCTCCACGTACCGCTCGAAGTTGTAGCTGTCGGAGACCCAGACCTCCCGCCCCCGCGTCTCCGGGGGCCGTACGTCGGCGACGATCCTGAACATGCCGAGCACGTTGCCCGCCGTGTCGACGAGGACCGGCGAGAAGGT
The DNA here is from genome assembly GCF_036634195.1 of Streptomyces sp. P9-A4. NCBI lineage: Bacteria > Bacillati > Actinomycetota > Actinomycetes > Kitasatosporales > Streptomycetaceae > Streptomyces > Streptomyces sp. P9-A4. The sequence continues at coordinate 3,697,282 of NZ_JAZIFY010000001.1, read as the reverse complement.
GCCGGCGGAGGTGTTGGTGTCGATGGTGCCGGGGGTGGGCGTGCCGGGGGTGGAGGTGCCGCCGCTCTCCCGGACGCGGTGGAGGGGCAGGGCGCCGAGCTGGTGCTCGATCCCGAAGAACTGCTCCACCTCGTTCAGCGACTCCGGTGCCAGCGAGGCGAGTCGGGTGGCGAACCGCTCCTTCACCCCGCGGAGCAGACCACCGGGGTCGGCGAGCGAGTCCAGCGCCCACACGGGCGTCACGTCGAGGTGGTCGTTCAGCGTGTTCTGCTCGTGCCAGAAGGGAGTGACGCGCGCAGGGGCGGGCTCGTCGGCCACCAGGTGGTGGGGGAACCAGGCCGTGACGGTGCCCATGTCCACCGGGTTGGACCAGTTGTCGCTGCCCGACTCCCTCAGCGTCCACACACCCTGGTAGTGGTACGGGTGGGTCGCCTCCGAACTCCGGTGCAGGCTCGTGCTGTTGACGCTCACCGTCTGCGTGCTGCTCGTCGTCACCTGTTGGCGGGTGAGGCTCAACGTGCCGCCCACGGGGTACCCGGTGACGACGGGCGAGGGCTTGGCCGGGATCGTGGTCGAGACGGGCACGGAGATACCGCGAAAGCGGGACGTACCGGACTGCCGGCTCTGGGAGAACGTGGCCGTCTGACGCTGCTCGTTGTTACGGGGCGGCAGCCCGCCCGGTACGTCGGACATCAGCGAGGCGCGGGGGTCGGAGAGGCTCAGCCGCAGCTGGAGCGTCCGCGTGGTCCCGTCGTCGTCGACCGTCACCCGGTGGCCGTCGGGGCTCATCAGCATGTGCCGGTTGTCCACGAGCGACTGCGAGGTGAGGCTCGTCCGCAGCTGCTCCCGTACCGCGTTCCGGCGGCTCTCCGGGATGCCGAGGGTCTCCAGCACCTGGGCGTGCAGATCGGTGACCACGGTGTCGGAGAAGGGGGACAGCTGCACCCCGCCGATCCCGGTGTGGTTCGGCCCGCCGAAGTCACGGATGTGGCGGTGCGGCGAGGGCGGCGGCGGAGGCGGGGGCGGGGGCTGCGCGGGGGAGACGGTGGTGATGGTGTCGGTGTTCTCAGCGGTGATGTCGGCGGTGGTGATGCCGTTCGTGGTCGTGTCGTTCGTGGTCGTGTTGTTCGTCGTCTGTGGCGCGTCCGCCTGGGACGGCGGGAACAGGAGGGAGTCGGGCGAGGGGGCGAGTGCGCCTTCCGTGACGACGGTCTCGGTGACGGACTCCGTGACGACCGCCTCCGTGACGACCGTCTCGGTGACGACGGACTCCGTGATCACGGACTCCGTGCTGACCGACTCCGTGTTGACCGACTCCGTGTTGACCGACTCCGTGACGACGGATTCCGTGACGACCGTCTCGGGCCCCGTCTCGGAGAAGGTCACCGTCTCGGGCCCGGTCGAGGTCTCGGAGACGAGCGAGATCGGCGGGGTCGAGGGCGACGACGTGTCCGTGGCCGAGATGGTGGGCGGCTTCTCGGAGACGTTCGTGTCGTCGTCCGTCTTGGACGTGTCCGTGGACGTGTCCGCGTTCTCGTTCGTGTCCGAGGGCGTGTTGCTCTCGGTGGAGAGGCCCGTCGGCTGTACGGGGCCGGTCGCGTTGTTCCCGGTCTTGTTCGACGCCTCGGAATCGGTCCGCTGGCTCTGATTCTGGCCCTGGTTCTGGTTCTGCCCCTGCCCCTGGCCCTGGTTCTGCCCCTGGTTCTGGTTCGAAGTCGTGCTCGTGCTCGTGCTCTGCGTGTTCGTACTGCTGCTGGAGGATGTACTCGACCCCGTACCCGACGGCGACGGCGAGCCGGACGTCGTGGCGATCGGCGCCCCCGGAGCGTCCTGTTCCTCGCTCCCGTCCGTGGTCGTCTCGTCGTCCTTCTCGGCGAAGAGTTGGTCCAGGCCGAGGTCGGACATGTCGGACGTGAGGCTGCCGCTCTCCGGCGTACTGGAGGACGAACCGCCGTCCCCGGTGCTCCCGCCCCCGGGGGTGCCGAAGTCCGGCGTGCCCAGGCCCAGTTTGCCGCGCAGGCCCAGGCCGAGCTTCTCGCCGCCGGTCTCCATGAGGTGGCCGATCCGGCCCTCGACGATGCCGGAGCCGAAGGTGAGACCGGAGGTCTTGAAGGTGTGCTCTTCCGAGAAGATCAGGTTGTACGTGCCCTCCGAGACGGCCGCGTGGGCGCCCTCGAACAGGCCCTTGACGCCGAACTCGCGCATCGACTTGAGGATGCTGGAGCCCATCGCGTCGGCGGTGCCCTTGGTCAGGACGTCCATCGCCTTGTCGTCGAGCTGGCCGGCGAGCGGCTTCAGGGCGTCCCCGAGGGCGTCGGGCAGCCCCTTGCGGCCGGTCTCCGAGAGCAGCGTCTGCGCCCAGTTCCGGCCCGCGTCGCGGGCCTCGGCGCCGCCGAACCGGCGCTCGAAGGCGTCCCCGACCTCCTTGATGAAGTCGCGGGCGGCCTTCTCCGGGTGGGGGCCCGCCGTGCCGGGGAGGTGCTTGCGGAAGATGTCGCTCATGTCCTGGCCGAAGGACTTCGGCGGCGGCGGGGTGTCGCCGCCCTTCGTCTTCGGGCCGTCGCCGCCGCTGCCCTTGGACGGCGGAGGGGTCTCGCCGTCGCCGGGCTTGCTCTTGGGCGGGGGCGTGGGGCCGAGGTCGTCACCGGGCTTGGACTTCGGCGGCGGAGTGGGACCGACGTCGTCGCCCGGCTTGGACTTCGGCGGGGGCGTCGGACCGAGGTCGTCGCCCGGCTTGGTCTTCGGCGGCGGGGTGGGGGCCAGGTCGTCGCCCACCTTGTTCTTCGGCGGCGGGACGGGGGCGACGTCGTCGCCGAGCTTCTTCGGCGGGGGCAGCGCGTCGTCGAGGCCCTTGCCGAGCAGCTTGCCCGCGTCCTTGCCGAACAGGTTCGAGAGGAACTTGTTGAAGAGCTTGCCCAGTGCCTGGAAGGGGCCGGCCAGGAGGCCCTGGATGGCTCCGGAGAGCGCCGCGGCCTTCGTGAGGTCGTGGTCCCACTCGTCACGGGTGCCCTGGTTGAGCTGGATCCACTGGCTGAGGCTGTCCATGACGACGCCCATGCCGACGTTGATGATCTCGTGCATGAGCAGGGCGACCAGCAGCCGGCCGAGCCGGGTGCGGATGATCAGCCTGACGATGGCCTGCTTCTGGAGGTACGCGGCGATCGAGGCGCCGAAGAAGAAGGAGAGCGCCGCCGCCACGGCGGCCTCCACGAGGAGCTCCACCAGCTGGGCGATGATCATGTACTTGGTGTACTGGAGCTGGGTGGCGCTCTTGCGGGTGAAGTTCGCGATCAACTCGGCCTGGTCGGTGACCGAGTTGAAGTAGTCGAGGCCCTCCTGCCCGCCGAGGAAGGCCTTCATCGCCTCCTGGTACATCTCGGCGGCGGTGCCGTCGAAGTTCTTCCTCGTGTAGCCGAGGGCGTCCGCGACCTGCTTCTGGATGTCCCCCTTGAGCTTTCCGTGCAGCCCCTTGTGCGCCTCGGCGAGGGCGAACATCTTGTCCTCGTCGCCGTCCGGCGGTATCTCGCCGGTCAGGGCCGCGAACAGCCAGGCGCATTCGGGCGGAAAGTGCAGGGACATGGCCGGTCAGCGCTTCTTCGTGTGGGTGTTGACGTTGTCGATGATGTCCTGCTGCGTCTTCTTGAACTTGCCGGAGGTGTCGCCGAGGCTCTCCCCGCTGGATTCGAGGGCCTTGACCAGCGCCTCGCTCCCGTCCACGACGTAGCCGAGGCCCTGGTAGTACTTCTTGGCGAAGGCCTCGCCGAACTCCCCCGTGCCCCAGCAGCCGCGATAGCTGGTGATCTTGTCCACGTACTCGTCGCGGGCGACCTTCAGCTCGTGGCCCACGTTCTTCACAGCCTCGCCGCCCCGGTCGAGGCCCTCGCTGTCGACGTCGAGTTCGGTCATCGCGCGACCCCCTCCCCCGCACCGCCGGCGGTCCCGTCCTCGTCGTCCACCAGCTCGTCGAGGAGGGCGCCGCCGGAGGTGGCGGTGGAGCGGGAGGACGGCACCACGAGGTCCGGGTCCTGGCGCAGCGGGGCGAACAGCTCGTCCCACTCGACGGGCGCGAAGCCGCCCTCGGCGTCCTTGTCGAGACCCGGGATCGGCCCGAACGGCCGGTACACATCGAGGAGTCGGGAGGCAGCCTGGGCGCGGGCGGAGGCGATCGTGCCCATCACGACGCTCGCCAGCTCGGCGGGGGCCATCGTGCGGTAGCGGTTCGTGGGGAAGCGCAGCTGGGTCAGCTCGCCCTGCGCCCCGACGGTCGCCTCGACCGTGCGGTCCTTGGCCGTGACCGTCACGGATATCCGCGCGGCCTCGGCGGCGGCCTCGTCGAGGCGGGCCCGGGTCTCCTCGAACTCCGCCAGCGCTTCCGCGAGCCGTTCCTCCAGGGGATTGTTCATCGCCCGGCACCTCTCCCTCTCCGTGGTCCCATTCGTCGTGCGTCTCGTCGTACGCCTCGTCGTACGTCTCGGCTTCCGTCCGTCGCCCGCCGCCGTTCGCGGGGGAGTACGGGGCTCACCGGGCTCACCGGCCGATCACACCGGCGACGCCGCCCTCGTCCGTGCCCCAGACGTCCTCGTCCTCGCTGACCCAGGTGGAGCGCTCGCGCTCGTCGCTCTGCGTGCCCTGGCCGCCGCCCATGCCGCCGCCGCCCATGGGCGGCATCATCGGCATGCCGCCGGAGGAGGTCGCGGGGCGGCGCAGCGCGGCCGCCTCCTCGGCGGCCAGCTGGGCGGCGCGGGCGCGGCCGGCCGTGGTCTCGCCGGTGGCGGTGGCCCGGAGGCGCTCGGCCCCCGCCGCGCCGCCGGCGCCGGGAGTGCCGGGCGCGCCGAAGCCGTGCCCGAGGGGGTTGTTGGAGAGCAGGGGGATGCGGGGGCCGCCGCCCTGACCGGAGCCGCCGTAACCCCCGTACCCGCTGTTGACCAGGCTGTTGGTCTTCTTCTTCTCGTCCGGGTAGTCGTAGTAGTCGTGGTCCCCGAAACGCCTGGTGTTGTTGCGGTCGAGGGAGGAGGGGCCGCCGGTCACGGAGAGGGTGCGGCCGTCGGCGTCCGTGGTGACCGTCCGCCCGTCCGGGAAGGTGATCTTGTGACCGCCGTCCTTGAGCTTCTGGTCGATGGTGCCGTCCGGGTAGCGGGTGGTGGTGGAGCCGTCCGCGTTGTGCTTGGTCTCCGCGCCCGCGTTCCCGCCGAGCGGGTTGAGGTGCTCGGTCTTCTTCTGCCCGTCGGCCTCGGTGGTGGTGTACGTGCCGTCCGGGGCGAGCCGGGTGGAGGAGCCGTCCTTGTACGTGGTGACGACGGTGCCGTCCTTGTCGACCTTGGCCACCGACCCGTCGGCGTACTCGATCGTCGAGGTGTTCTTCCCCAGCTGGGACACGGTCTTGGTGCCGTCCGGGTCGATCGTGGTGACCGTTCCCTGGGGGCTGACCGTGGTCCTGGTGCCGTTGGGGTGGACCGTCGTCGTCGAGCCGTCCTTGTTGAAGGTGGTGGTCGAGCGGTCCGGGTTGTGGACGGTGGAGCCCGGCTCGGGGTGGGTGACCTTCTTGTTGCCGTCGGGGTCGGTCGTGGTGAGGGTGCCGTCGGCGGCGCGGCTCTGCACCGTGCCGTCCTTGTACTGCGTGACGCTGCTGCCGTCCGGGCGGATCGTCGTCCTCGTACCGTCCGGATAGGTGATCGTCTCGCTGCCGTCCCTGTGCAGCACGGTGGTGGAGCCGTCGGGGTTGACCGTGGTGGTCGTGCCGTCGCGGGCGACGGTGGTGGTGGTCCCGTCCTTGTGGGTGGTGGTGCGGGAGCCGTCCTGGTTGTACGAGGTGGTGGAGCCGTCCGGGCCCTTGGTGGTCTTGAGCGGGACGGGCTTGGTCGGGGTGCCGCCGAGGCCGGGCGGGTTCAGGCCGAGCAGCGGCGGGGTCACGCCGGGCGGAGTGATCTCCTTCCGCCCGTCGGGGTAGGTCGTGGTGTACGAGCCGTCGGGGTTGCGGACGATGGTGGTGCCGTCCGGGGTGCGGACGACGTTGCCGCCGTTGGTTCCGTTGGTCCCGTTGGGGTTCAGGAGGGGCGGGGGCGTGCCGCCGGTGCCGAGGCCGGGGGGCTTCTTCCCGCCCAGGCCGCCGTCGCCGCCGAGACCGCCGCCGACGGAGTTGGGGTCGAGCGTCGGCGGCGGCTTGTCGCCGCCCCCGCCGAGCTTCTCCTCCAGCTCGTCCTTCTTCTTGTTGGCCTCGTCCTCCAGGTCCTTCTTTTCCTTCTCGAGGTCCTCTTTCTGCTTCTTCGTCGATTCCTCGAGGAATTTGGCCTTCAGGTCGCTGAAGCCCGTGCTGAAGCTGAGGTTCCCGGTCGCGTTCGCCAGGTTGTTGAAGACCTCGTTGAGCAGCTGCGTCTGGGTGTTGGCCGCCGTGTCGATCGTCGCCACAATGGTTTCGACCCAGTGCTTGTACGCCTCCTGGGCGACCTTTTCCCAGGCCGGCTTCTGGGTGAGGTCTCCGTACAGCGGGTGATAGATCGTGAATCCCGAGTAAAGATAGACCGTACTCTTCCCGGAGACCTTATAGACCTTTTTGATATTGTTCTCGTTGAGATAAATGGCGACCTTGTTCACCTCTGCGTTGAGGTGGTAGGTGGGGAGATACGTGTTGTACGTCAGCTGCTCCCCCGGCGTCGCCGCGTCGATGGTCACCTTGGCCTCTAGCCAGGTGTTCCAGGCCTTCATGAGGGCGTCGGCGGCGTCGTGGATCGCCTTCGCGCACCGGGCGATCTCCTGGCCGATGGAGGACGTCGGGTTGTAGGTCTCGCCGAAGGACAGGGAGACGGGCGTGCCCGTCGGGGTCAGGTCCTTCTTGAGGTCCTTGTACCCGTAGGCCAGGCCGTCGAGCAGCATGCGGAACACGTCGGCGGCCGAGCCCTGCCAGGCGGCGTCCTCGCCCCCGAGGTCCTTGACCCACTTCTCGAGTTCCGCGCCGTAGTCCGTGAAGAACTTCTGGACCTCGTCGTAGGCCTTCCCCGTGGTGATCAGGCTCTTCAGATCGACCACGTCCGTCGACACGATCTGCGGCACGGTCGCGAACTGGTGGGTGAATCCCTCCGTCGTGTACTTCGTGACGAGGGCGGAGAGGGCGTCACGGTAGCCGCCGTCGTACGCGCCGGCCTTTCCGTTGTCGCTGAAGTCGTTCCCGCCCTCGTTCCAGGGGACGGTGAGGGTGACCTCGAAATGACCGGTCACCTTGGTGACGTCCGAGTCGAAGTCGTAGAACTGGATGACTCTTTCCAGCGGACCCGGCGAGACGTTGTTGGCCGCCTCGTCGTAGTCCTTGCGCTTGATGGAGGCCCGCAGCCATCCGGCGCCCTCACCCGCCTGGTCCGCCGTGCCGCCGATCTTCCCCACTTCCTCGCGCGTCGGGCCGACGAATCCGGTCAGCTGAGTGGCGAGGTACTCGGCCCACTTCTTCTTGTCTTCTTCGGACGCGGGAGCCATACGGGAGTCGATTCCTTCGGGAGGACGAGCGGCGGACGACGGGCGGCGGAGCGGCGGGACACGACCGGGGGAGCGGCGGAGATGCGGACGGCGGGAGCGACGGAACGCGGAGTGCGGCAGCGGCGGAGAGGCGGGACGGGCCGGTTACGCCGCGGGCTTGGGCGCCATCAGGTCCGAGATGTCCTTCCAGTCGTCCAGGATCTTCTGCCCCTCGATGCTGTCGAGGTTGTCCTCCTCGGCCGTCGTCATGTCCGCGATGGTGAAGCCGAGTTCCTGCTTGATCTCCTTGAACAGCTTCAGCTGGTTCGTGAGGATCTCGCCGAGCTTCTCGGAGTTCGTCTGCATGTACGTGACGAAGAGGCTTCCCATGGCCGGGGACTCGGGCTTGGCGTCGTCCAGGGTCAGCTTGCCCAGCTTCGGCCCGTGCGAGGTGATGTTCTCGCCGGGGTTCTTCAGCTTCCGGGCGAGCAGGGGCATCGTCGGACTGGGGCTGGTCGGCGAGGTGCTCGCGATCTCCTCCAGCTTCTTGAGGAACATCGGGATTCCCTGCCCTTCGACCGTGAGGAACCTGGTCAGGCTCTCCTTGTCGAGGTGGGACAGATCCGTACCTTCGGCCATGCTCTCTCTCCCTCGGTCGGTGCGAAGCGGTCACCGCGGTGGTGCCGACGGTCACGGCGCCGCGGGCACTGGGCCGGCGGCGCCGCTGGGGGTGGGACCGGTCAGGAGGGGACGCGGACGTTCGCCCACTGGTCGGCGCTGCGGTTCTCGTGCTTCTTGTAGATCTCGCTGATCTGGTTCAGCAGGGCGCTGTGGCGGTCCAGGATGCGGCCGAGCTCCTGCGAGGCCGCGTTCCACGCGTCCTGCTTCCCGCCGTACGTGGCGGCGTCCGAGCCCTGCCAGGCGACGCGGAGCCCGGCGAGTTCCTCGTTGAGCGCCTGGACGGTGTTCTGGATCGCCTTCGTCTGCATCCGCATGTCCTCGGCGGCGCGGTCGACGTGCTGGTATTCGACGTGGATGACACCGTCGGACTTGTCGGCGTAGAAGTTGGACATCAAAGGCTCCTCGACGGGGTGGAGGGGAGAGGGAACGGCGGTGGCAGGCTCAGGGGTTGAGCTTGCTCTCGGTGCCCGCGGAGATCGAGGAACGGCGGGCGGCCTCGATGAAGTCGTTGATCTCGCCCTGCGTACGCGACTGTGCCTGGCCGGTCTCGGTCAGCGTCTGCATCATCTCGCTCATGCTGCGGGTGATGACGTCCACCTGGCCGCTCCACTCGTTCAGCAGGCCCTGGAAGGCGCTGCCGTCGCTGCCGCCGTAGGCCCTGATCAGGCCGCCCATGACGGTCTTGACGTCCTCCTGGGCCCGCTGCACGCCCTCCTTGGCCTGGAAGAGGGCGTTGTAGCCCCGCTGGTTCTCGCTCTGGCTCGAAGTCTGGGTGCTGCCGGGGGGCGGCGGAGTCGCCATGATGGAGTCCTTGTCTGAGGCGCGGACAGTGAAGCGGACGGTGAAGCGGAACGGTGGAGCGGGTTTTGCTCTGAGGGGCTGAAGTCGGCTGACGAGAAAGGTGAGTCGAACACTCGTCTAGGCCATCCCCGATGCTAGGGAGAGCTTTGTGACGTGTGCAACGACTTCCGGTGTCTTCTGAGCTTCTTCTGATGTTCGTGACCGGATTCGACCGGGCGTTCCTCCGGGAAGATGCCGGACAGCCGCCGGGGGTTCACCGGCAGTTCGCGTCCGATGGCGACGAGCCGTCCGTCCCGGCCGCCGGACCGCCGGCCAGTGCCGCCGTCACGTCGAGGCGCGGCCCCGTGGGCAGCATGTCCAGGAGCCGTGACGGTACGGCCTGGGCGTGGCCGCCCTTCAGCCCCAGCCGCTCCACCGAAGTGGCGTCCGTCAGCCGGTACTTCACGCCGATGTCCGTGACCAGGTAGGTCGTGGTGCCGCGCACTCCGCCGCCGGCGCCGAGCGCCTGGACGAGGGCGCCGCCGCCGGGGCGTACCGCGATGCCGTTCACCGGCAGGCAGGCCGACGCGATCCCGGGGCCGGAGGCCGGTTCCGGGAGGCTCCCGGACTCGCCCACCAGCGCGAGCCGGACCAGGGGCACGAGACCCTCGGGCTGGATCTGCGCGCACAGCGCCGACCCGGCGGCGGACCGCGCGGGCGGAGGGGTGGCGGGCCAGTCCGCGGGGACGGCGGAGGAGTCCGTGGGGGACGCGGTCGAGGACCCGGCGGAAGTCGTGGGCCCGGCCGAGGGCTTCCCGCCCGGGACCTGTCTGCGGGTCAGTTCGTCGGCGGTCAGGGTGAGGGCCGTCGGGGCGCCGCCCCGGTACGCCTGGCGGCCGGTGCGGTCGTCGCCGAGGACGAGCGCCGCCGCCAGCGGGGTGAGCGGCCGCAGCCCGGCCTTCTCCAGCAGGAAGTACTGCCGGTCCGTGCCCGGCGACGACAGGGCGAAGACCTGGCCCACCCGGGCCGCCGCACCGCCGATCCGCCCCGACTCCGTACCCCTGCCGTCGACCTCGGGGGCCACCAGGTCGGCGCCGGCGGGCAGGCTGTCCAGGAGTGCGGCGGTCACGGGGACGGTGGCCGTGCCGGACCAGCCGAGGGCCTGGAGCGCGCCGTGTCCGCCGATCCGCATCCGGTGGTCGCCCCACAGCAGGTACGTGCTGCCGTCGGGGCCCGCGACGAGGACGCCCTCCCGCTTCCCGGGGAACTCGCCGCCGGTCGCGAAGCCGATCCGCAGCGAGGTGCGGGCCGTCCGGCCGCTGCCGTCGGGGCCGGTGGCCAGCGGCGGGTCGGCGCACACCTGCCAGGCGCCCCGCTCCAGGTCACCGGGGCCCGGCAGGGTGTCCGGGGCGCCGGGGATGCCGACGGGGGTGCCGTGGGGCTCGCCGCGCAGGGACTCCGTGGACACGATGACGGGGGCCGGAGCCGTACGGGAGACCAGCCGGGCCGAGGCGTAGTTGAGGACCGGACGGAGCCGGCCGTCGAGGTACAGGTAGCGGGTGCCCGTCTCCTTCTGCACGATCAGCGCGTTCGTCGTCCGCCACGACTTGGTGCCGGCCGGGGAGATCATCCCGAACAGCAGGAAGCCGACGACGAGGACCACGCCGAGACCGATGCCCCAGGCGAGGCCCCGGTTGGTGCGCCCGACGGGGCTCTCCGGCGCGTCCGGATCCTGCCGCAGCATCCCGCTGACGAGCCGGCCCATGACGAACATATGGGCCTGGACCTGGTCTTTCCTGGACTGCATGGCGGTCCCCCTCCGTCAGCCGGACACGGTGCGCAGGGCGCCGTAGACGCCGAGCACCCAGAGCACCAGCGGGATCAGCGCCACCGCCGCGCAGGTGTGCAGGATGTCCCCGGCCCGCCCCCAGTGCGGCAGGACCCGGCGGCCCGGCACCGTCCAGGACGCGACGGCCGTGGTGCCGGCCAGGGTGAGCAGGACGGCGAGCAGCACCGGCCGGTCGCCGGGGGCGATTCCGGCTCCCACGGTGAGCGCGGCGAGCAGCAGCCCGTACAGGCCGGGGAGGAAGACCGCCGGGCGCTGCCAGACGTTGCCGATGGTGCGGGAGTGCAGCAGCAGGAGCAGGCAGAGCGTTCCCGCGGTGACGAGCGCCGGGGTGCCCGGGTCGTCCAGGAGCAGCGCGGTGAGCACGGCGGCGCAGACCAGGCCGACGGCCGCGTACAGCGCGGTCATCCACTGCTCGGCCTGCGCGGTGCGGCTCACGACGTGCGCGTGCGGATGCGGGTCGATGCCCTCCTGCAGCTCCTCCGCGTTGGAGGGCAGCGCGGGCAGCCGAAGACCGGAGAGCCGGAAGGAGATGCCGGGGACGAGGCCGCCGACGGCGACCGCGAGCACGGCGACCACGGCCGCGGCGGGCCCGGGGGTCAGGTCCATGGTCAGCATCAGGGTGCCGCCGACCGCACCGGCCAGGGCGATCACCGCGACCGAGAGCAGCAGCGGGACGAAGGCGGCGACCGCGGCGACCGACAGCACGGCGCCGCCCGCGGCGGCGGCGGACGCGGCGAGGACGCGGGCACCGGTCAGCTGCCCGCCGCCGTCGGCCTCACCGGCCGGGAGGAGGGCCCCGGCCAGGGCCAGGAAGGGTGCCACGAACACACCGAGGGCGGCTCCGGCGGCCGAGTCGCCGACCGCCCGGGAGGCCGCGGCGGCGCCGAACAGCACGAGCAGACCGACGGCGCCGGCGATGGCGGCCCTGGTCGGGGCGTCGCCGCCGGGCAGGGCGCAGACCACCCAGGCGGCGGCGAGCAGCAGGACGGCCGTGGCGCGCAGCGTCCAGCGGCCGGTGCGGGCGGTCCAGCCGTGGGGGCGATCCCGCATGCTGCCCGCGACGCCGTCGACGAGGTCGTCGAAGTGGAGGGCGGGCAAGGCCTCGACACGAGGCCGCAGATGAAGCGTTTCTCCATCGCGGAGGGACAGCGACTCGGGCGTCCCCTCCTCGTCCAGCGGCTCTTCGCCGAGCCGCTGGAGGACCCAGCCCCCGTGCTCGATGCCCTGCTCCGCCAGCTCTTCGCCCGCGTGGTCGAGGAGGGTCGGCAGAAGATCCGCCAGTGGTACGTCCACGGGGACCGCGAGGTCGAGGAGACGCCGGGGGGCCCTGACGGCGAGCCGGCACAGACCGGGGCTCGATATGCCCGATGTTTCTGTCATGACGGGTGGCCGCACCTCTCCGAGGGGCCGGGGTACCGAAGCTGGGTAGCGCACATTACCTTGGTCAACACGTCAGGTCACAGGGCCCCCGGGCCAGTTGACGCCTGCGCCGCGCCCCCGGCGGCCGGACGGTCCCGGCCCCGCGCGGGCACGGGAAACGGAACCGTACGCCTCCGGAAACGGAACGGAACGAGCCGGCGAACGGATCCCGACCCCCCGAACGCCCCCGGACGCGATCAGCCCGAGGAGACATCCAGCGTGAGCACCGTCCTCTTCCGCAGGCCCGCCCGACGGCGCGGTCCCGACATGCCCGAGGGCGAACTCGCGCTCCAGGAACCGCCGACGCTCCCGGAAGCGGAACCCAACACCTCGGCGATGTGGACCTATCTGCCGATGGGTCTCACCTCGCTCGCGATGCTCATGATGTTCCTGCGCCCCGGCCAGGCCACCGCCTTCAGCTACATCGCCATCGGACTCATGCTGTTCTCGTCCGTCGCGATGATCCTCGCCCAGCTGATCCGCACCGCCGGCGAACGCAAGCGCAAACTCAAGGGTGAGCGGCGCGACTACCTGCGCTACCTGACACAGATGCGCCGTCGCATCAGGGTCACCGTCGGCGCCCAGCAGAAGGCCCTGTCCTGGCGCCACCCCGACCCGGACGCCCTGTGGGCCCTGGTCGGGACCAGCCGCCAGTGGGAACGGCGGCCCGCCGACGAGGACTTCGCCGAGGTACGGGTGGCCGTCGGCGACCAGAAACTCGCCGTACGGCTCGCACCCCTCTCCACCAAGCCGGTCGAGGACCTCGAACCGCTGGCCGCGCACGCCCTGCGCAGCTTCATCCGCGCGTACGGCACCGTCCCCGAGCAGCCGATCGCGCTGTACCTGCGGGCGTGGTCGCGGGTGGTGATCCGCGAGGAGGGGGCGGAGCAGGACCCCGGCGGTCCGGAGGGTCCGGGCGCTCCGGAGGGTCCGGGCAGTCCGGATGGTTCGGGCGATCCAGGCGATCCGGGCGGTTCGGGCGGCGAGCGCTCCCGTGCCCTGCTGCGCTCCCTCGTCGCCCAGCTCGTCACCTTCCACGCCCCCGAGGAACTCAACATCGCGCTCTGCGTGAGCGACGAGCGCAGGGCCGCCTGGGAATGGCTGAAATGGCTCCCTCACGCCCAGCACGGCTACCAGCGCGACGGCGCCGGGCAGGTCCGGCTCGCCGCCGCCGACTTCCAGTCCCTGGAAGAACTCCTCGGCGTCGACTTCACCCAGCGTCCGCCCTTCGACCCGGAGACCCCGCCGGGCCGCGACGAGCCCTTCACCCTCGTCGTGGTGGACGGCGGCACCGTGCCCGCCGGCCACCGCGTCACCGGCGCCGGCTACCGCAACACCGTGCTCGTCGACCTCGGCGGGGCGCTCGCCTGGAAGGCCGCCCGCGGCACCCTCCGGCTCCGCCTCGACACGGCGGGCCTGCACCTCGTCCGTACCGACCGCGAACGACGAGAACAGGCCACCTTCCTCGGGCGCCCGGACGTGCTCGGACCGGCCGCCGCCCGCGCCCTGGCCGCCCGCCTCTCCCCGTACCGGCTCGGCGGCGGCGCCACCGCGTCCGAGCCCTTCGTCACCGACACCGAACTGACCAGCCTCCTCGGCATCCCCGACCTGCGGCGGCACGAACCCGCCCGGCTCTGGAAGCACCCCGTCGAGGGGCGCGGCCGGCTCCGGGTGCCCATCGCCGTCGGCGAGGACGGCACCCCCGTCGAGCTCGACATCAAGGAGTCCGCCCAGGGCGGCATGGGACCGCACGGCATGCTCATCGGCGCCACCGGCTCCGGCAAGAGCGAGCTGCTGCGCACCCTCGTCCTCGGCCTGGCGCTCACCCACTCCTCCGAGACGCTCAACCTCGTCCTCGTGGACTTCAAGGGCGGCGCGACCTTCCTCGGCATGGACGAGCTGCCGCACACCTCCGCCGTCATCACCAACCTCGCCGACGAGGTCGCGCTCGTCGGCCGCATGCAGGACGCGCTGCACGGCGAACTCATCCGCCGCCAGGAGCTGCTGCGCAAGGCCGGGAACTACGCCTCGGTCCTGGAGTACGAGCGCGCCCGCGCCGCCGGCGTCCCGCTCGCGCCGCTGCCCAGCCTGTTCGTCGTCGTCGACGAGTTCAGCGAACTGCTCGCCGCGCACCGCGACTTCATGGAGCTGTTCGTCATGATCGGCCGCCTCGGCCGCTCACTCGGCGTCCATCTCCTCCTCGCCTCCCAGCGGCTGGAGGAGGGCCGGATGAGCGCCCTGGAGGGACACCTCTCGTACCGCATCGGCCTGCGCACCTTCTCGGCCATCGAGAGCCGGGGCGTCCTCGGCGTCCCCGACGCCTACCACCTGCCCTCGCAGCCCGGCAGCGGCTATCTGAAAAGCGGCGTCGAGGCCCTGACCCGGTTCCGCGCCGCCTATGTGTCCGGGACGTACAAGGCGCCCCGCCGCGGCGCCCGGCGGGAGCAGATCGCCCGCCAGGTGGTCCCCTGGGGCACCGAATGGGTCGTGCCCCACACGCTGCCGGCGGCGCCCGATCCGGAAGAGACGGCCGCACTCGAAGCGGAGACAGAGGCCGGTTCGGGCTCCGGCTCCGCCATGGAGGAGAGCCTCCTCGGCCTCGCCCTGGAGCGGCTGCGCGACAGCGGTCCCCCCGCCCACCAGGTGTGGCTGCCGCCGCTCGACACCGCGCCCAGCCTCGACGCCCTGCTGCCGCCGCTGACCCCGGACCCCGACCTCGGCCTCACCACGGCAGGACCCGGCGACCGCGGGCGGCTGCGCGTCCCCGTCGGCCTGGTGGACCGCCCCTTCGAGCAGGTACGCGACCTGCTCACGGTCGACCTCTCCGCCGCCGGCGGCCACGTCGCCGTCGCGGGCGGCCCGCAGAGCGGCAAGAGCACCCTGCTCCGTACCCTGATCTGCTCCCTCGCCCTCACCCACTCGCCCCGCGAAGTGCAGTTCTACTGCCTGGACTTCGGCGGCGGCGCGCTCGCCGCGCTCGCCGGGCTGCCGCACGTCGGCGGGGTCGCGGGACGGCTCGACCGGGAGCGGATCGCCCGCACCTTCGCCGAGGTCGTCTCGCTGCTCAACCGCCGCGAACTCTTCTTCCAGGAACAGGGCATCGACTCGATGACCACCTACCGGAAGCGGCGGGCGGCGGGCGAGTTCCCCGACGAGCCCTTCGGGGACGTCTTCCTCGTGGTGGACGGCTGGTCCACCGTCCGCAGCGACTTCTTCGACGACATGGGCGTCTTCTCCGAGATCGCCTCCCGGGGCCTCAACTACGGCGTCCACCTCGTCATCGCCACCTCCCGCTGGGTGGAGGTCTCCGCCGCCCTCCGCGACCAGATCGGCACCCGCCTCGAACTCCGCATGGGCGACCCCATGGACTCCGCCGTCGACGTCCGCAAGGCCGCCACCGTCCCCGTCTCCCCCGGCCGGGGCCTCAGCCCCGACAAGATGCACTTCCTCACCGCCCTCCCCCGCATCGACGGGCAGGAACGCGCCGAGGACCTGGCGGAGGCGCTCGCCGACCTCGTCGAAGCCGTCGCCGAGAGCTGGGACGCGCCGCCCGCCCCCGCCGTACGCATGCTGCCCACCGAACTGCCCTCGTCCGAACTCCCCGTCTCCGAGCACCCGCTGCGGATCGCGATCGGACTCGACGAGGCCGAACTCGCGCCCGTCTGGCACGACTTCTCCCAGAGCCCGCACCTCTACCTCGTCGGCGACACCGAGAGCGGCAAGACCAGCGCGCTCAAGCTCATCGCCCAGCAGATCATGGCGTCCCACGGCCCTGACGAGGCCAGCTTCCTCGTCGCCGACTACCGCCGCGAACTGATCGAGGCCATCCCGGAGGAGTACCGGCTCGGGCACGCCGTCTCCGCCGACCCGCTGCGCGAGTACGTCGACGGCGCCGCGCGCGCCATGGCCGCCCGGCTGCCCGGGGAGGACATCTCCCCGGCCAGGATGCGCCGCGCCGACTGGTGGAACGGGCCCCGGCTCTTCGTCCTCGTCGACGACTACGAGATGGTCGGCTCGCCCTTCGACGGCCCCTTCGAACCGCTGGTGCCGCACCTGCCGCTCGGCTACGAGATCGGCCTGCACATGATCGTCGCCCGGGCCTCCACGGGCGCCGGCCGGGCCGACCCCCTCGTCCGCAAGATGGGCGAGGTCAACTCCTCGGCGCTGCTGCTGTCCTGCCCGCCGTCGGAGGGCTACCTCCTCGACAACGTCAAGCCCCGCATCCTGCCCCCCGGCCGCGCCCAGAGCGTCGTCCGCCGCAAGACCCGCCTGGTCCACCTGGCCCTGCCGGAACCGGTCCCGGAGGAGGCGGAGGAGTAGGGGCGGGGACGGGGACCCCGAGGGGCCCCGGTCTCACTCGGCCGGGCGGCCCTCGGCGTCCAGGCGGCCCGGCTGCCAGCGGCGCCGGCGGCCCTTGGGCAGGACGACCGCGAGGAAGGCCACGAGCAGGATCGTTCCCGCCGCCACCCCCGTCACCAGATAGGCGGTGGAACGGGCGCCCGCCGTCTCCGGCGGCTCCGGCAGCCGGACCGGCTCCGGGCGCCCGGCCGCTCCCGCCGCCCCGTCCGTCCCCGACGGGTGGGCTCCGGCGGAGACCCCCGAGACGGCCCCGTACGGGTCGAGCGCGGGCAGGTCGCCCGGATACGCGCCCTTGAGCAGCCGTACGCGTACCTCGGCGGCGTTCAGCTCGGGGTGGTACGCCCTGACCAGCGCCGCCGTGCCCGCGGTGACCGCGGCGGCCAGGGACGACCCCGAGGCCGTCCACTTGCCGTCGCCCACCGGCCCCGGGCCCATCAGGGCGCCGCCGGGGGCGGAGAGATCGGCGTGCCGGAACGGCGGCGCGGCCGCCGGACGCGTGCCCTGCGGCCCGGTGTCGAGCACCGCGAGGGCGTCGGCCGGGGCCACCGGCGCGGGCGGCGGGGCGGACGACGAGCCCCGCGGGACGCTGTCCGCCGCCGCGGGTACGACCACCAGGGCGTCATACGCGCGTACGGCGGCCATCGCCTCGCGCACCCGCCGGTCGGAGCCGTCCAGGGGCGCCGTCACCGTGATGACATCCGCCCCGGCCTTCGCCGCCTCCCGAATTCCGGCGGCCAGCCGGGCGGGGTCGGGTTCACCGCGCTCACCGGTACCCCGTACGGCCAGGACGCGGGCCTCCGGGGCCACCCCCGAGAAACCCTGACCGGGAAGGGCCGCCCCGGCCGCCAGCCCGGCCTGGAACGTCCCCCGGCCCACACAGTCCTTCCCGGCCGCGCCCAGCGCCTCGACCCGGCCCCGCAGCACGGCCGCGTCGTCGCTCACACCCGTGCCGACGACCGCCACCGTCACCCCGCGCCCCCGGGACAGACGCCAGACCTGGTCGAGGCCCAGCAGGTCGCGCGTCCAGGGGGCCGCCGCCGTGACCGTGCCCCGTACCTTCGTGCAGGCCTGGTCCGGGGCGAGCCGCTCGGGCACGCCGGGGAGCGCGGTGCCACCACCGTCACCGCCGGCCGCCGAAGCGAGGGGAGCCGGACCGGCGGCGAGGAGGGCGGTGCACAGGAGCAGGCCGGTGCGCAGACTCGTACGGCGACGCATGGACGTCCTCGGTCCTCGGTTCGGGCCACCCCCAAGGGGTGGGACTGGTTGCGTACGACGGGGGCGCGGGCGACCGCGCGTACCCCTGAGGCCAACCGGCCCCGGGGCAGGGTTCCCTGGTCGGGTTTCCCCGGGGCGGAGCCACCCCGGTCAGGGTTCCCTGAGGTCCTGCGGCAGCAGCAGCCGCAGGTCGTCCAGGCTCGGCGACGCCACCGAGCTGAGCCGGCGGGCCTGCCGGGTCATCATCGCCTCAAGGGTCTGGCGGGCCAGACGGGCGTTGCCGAAGGTACGGCCGCGCGGGATCGCCTCGAAGTGGTCCCGCAGCTCGGACGCCGTACCGGGAGCGCACTCGTACCCGTTGTCGACCGCGTGCCGGCGGACGATGGTGACCAGTTCGTCCGAGGAGTAGTTCGGGAACTCGACATGCCGGGTGAAACGGGAGGCCAGACCGGGGTTGGAGTTGAGGAAACGGTCCATCTCCTCCGTGTAACCGGCGACGATCACCACCACCTCGTCGCGGTGGTCCTCCATCAGCTTCAGGAGCGTGTCCACCGCCTCCTGGCCGAAGTCGGAGGAGGCACCGCCGCCGGGCGTCAGCGTGTACGCCTCGTCGACGAACAGCACCCCGCCGAGCGCCCGCTGGAAGACCTCCTTGGTCAGCTGCGCCGTGTGCCCCACGTACCGCCCGACGAGATCCGCCCTCGCCACCTCGACGAGCTGGCCGCGCGGCAGCACCCCGAGGGACGCGAGGAGCTCGCCGTACAGCCGGGCCACCGTGGTCTTTCCGGTGCCGGGCGGACCGGCGAAGACCAGGTGGTTGCTGATGCGCGGCGCGGGAAGCCCCGCCGCGGCCCGGCGGCGGGCCGTCGCGAGCAGGTTGACGAGGTCGCTCACCTCGCGCTTGACCGCCGTCAGACCGGTCAGCGCGTCCAGCCGCAGCAGCGGGTCCTGGTCGTCGCCGGACGCCGCCGGGGCCGGCGGAAGACCCACGTCCTCGGCGGTCAGCAGCGTCAGATCGCGCTCGTCGACGTCCCCGCGCGCGGCGAGCCGGGACGCCTGCCGGTCCACCATCTCCTCGAAGACCTTCCGCGCTGTACGGCCGTTGCCGAACCCGGCGTCGCGCGGCATCCGCTCGAAGTGGGTGTGCAGCGTCGAACGGGCCTCGCCGTCCAGCTCGTAGCGGTGCGCGGAACACATCCGCTCCACGATCGTGACCAGCTCCCCCGACGTGTAGTCGGAGAACTCCACACTGCGGGTGAAACGCGAGGCCAGACCGGGGTTGGAGGCCAGGAAGTCCGTCATCTCCTTCGGATATCCGGCCGCCACCACCACGACGTCCTCGCGGTGGTCCTCCATCAGCTTCACCAGCGTGTCGATCGCCTCACGGCCGAAGTCCGCGCCCGAACCGGCCGAGTCGGACAGCAGCGTGTACGCCTCGTCGACGAACAGCACCCCGCCGAGCGCCTTCTTGAACGTCTCCGTCGTCTTGATCGCCGTACCGCCGACGATCTGCGCGACCAGATCCGCCCGCGACACCTCCACCAGATGACCCGAGCGCAGCACACCGAGCGACGCCAGGATCGACCCGTACAGCCGGGCCACCGTCGTCTTGCCGGTACCCGGCGGGCCCGCGAAGACCAGGTGCCGGCTCATCGGCGGCGCGGGCATCCCCAGACCGGCCCTGCGCTGCGCCATCCGGTTCAGGTTGATCAGCGTCAGGACCTGTTCCTTGACGTCGTCGAGGCCGATCAGCGACTGGAGCTCGGCGACCGCGCCGCCCTCCCCGTCCTCGCCGCCGCCCGCCACGACCGCCCCGCCGGGAAGCCGCCCGTCGCCCGCCGCCTCCGCGTCGGCGACACTGCCCCAGGCGTCCGGCGCGCCGTTGTCGACGCTCGTCAGCTGCTCCACCGCGAGCCGGTCCCCGGCCACCGCCTGACGCAGCCCGCTGCCCTTGTTGTCGCGTACGACACAGCCGATCACCGACACCGGATCGGGGCCCTCCACCCGCACCCCGTCGGCTCCGGACCCGGTCACCTCACAGGAGTTGAGCGAGGCCCTCGCGCCCGCCGCGACCAGCACCCCGTACTCGCCCGAGTCCCACACCCGCGACCGGGCCGCCGTCAGATCACCCTGCTCCTCGACCCGCAGACCCACGGCCGGGCACTCGCTCACCTCGGTGTCGCGGAGGGTCACCGCGCCGAGCGCGCCCACCACCACACCGGAGCCCTTCGCGGCCCGCACCCGGCCCTGGCCGACGTACAGGCTCGCGTGCCCCGACACATGCAGACCCGCGCCCTCGCACTCCTCGACCCGGCACTCCTCGAGACGGCCGCGGCCGTCCGCGACGACCTCCACCCCGTGCCCCGCCGAACGTGTCACGGTGACGCGGCGCAGCAGCGGATTCGCGCTCGCCCGGACCAGTACCCCGCTGCCGCCGCTGCCGCTCACCTCCAGGCGGTCGACCTCCGCGACGGAGTTCTCCTCCAGGAGCACCCCGATCCGCTCCGGGTCGCGGACAGTGGTCCCGGTGAGCACCGGGGACGAGAAGTCGGTCACCCGGATCGCCGCGTCCCGGGCGGAGCCGAACACGCACTCCTCGAACAGGCCGCGGCTCCGCTCCGTCACCAGCAGCCCGTGCCCCGCGGTCCGGTCCGTACGGCAGCGGCGCAGGGTGGGCGCGGAACCGGAACCGACGACGAAGCCGTGCCCGGTGGTGTTCCTTACGGTCACGTCCTCCAGCAGGGTCGTGCCCGTGGTGTTCACGAAGACGCCCACCACGGAGTCCGCCACCGTCGAACGCGTCACGGTGACGCTGCTCTCCTCCTCGGCGGCGACCCCCGGCTTGTCGGTGGCCGAGATCTCGCACTCCTCCACGCGCACGTCCGCGCGCCCGTTGGCCAGGACGCCGTTGCCCCGGGCGTCACGGAGCCGGCCCGAGCGCACCGACACCCGGCCCTGCTCGCCGGCGACGACGGCGGAGGTGCCGAGGTGCTCGACGACGCACTCCTCGAGCAGGCTCTCGGTCGCCGAAGTGGTCACCACTCCGGCGCCCTTCGGGTTCTCGACCCGGCACTGCCGCACCGCGAGCGAACCCGAACCGCGGGCGAACAGCGCGGCCCAGGAAGACCCGTACACGTCGCACCGGTCGAGCAGGAGCTGCCCGCGCGGTACGTCGACCACCGGGAGTTCCTCGTCGTGGCCGCGCAGCACCAGGGAGTTCACCATGGCGGAGTCGCAGGCCAGGGTCAGCGCGGAGCCGCGCCGGGGCGCGAGCTCCACGGTGCCCCGGCCCTCCGTGGTGGTCAGCGTCAGGGAGGTCGCGAGGGTAAGGCTCTCCTCGTAACGCCCGGGAGCGACGCTGATGACGGCTCCGGTACGGGCCACCCGGAGGGCCTCGGCGATGGTGCGGCAGTCGCCCGTCCCGTCCTGGGCGACGGTGAGCAGCTGGCGTGACACGTTCTGACCTCCAGGGCGCCCCGATGTCGTTCCGCCGTGCAGCGTCCGATCGCTTCGGGACGTGTGGAACTGATGTGCCCATCATGCCTGTCGGGGCGGACGGCCCGCCAGCGCCTTCGGCTGCCGGGGGTGCCTCTCCGCTGCGACTTCTGTCGCTGCGGGGCGCGACGAAAGGGGGAAGCCGGGCGGTGGGGCGGATGCCTAGGGTGCGAGCGTGGACGTTATGTCGAAGTCGGGATCGAAGACGAAGCCGGGTCCGGGGCTGGAGCCGGGGCCGGAGCCGAGGCCGGAGCCGGGGCCGGAGAGCCGTGGGCTCGGGGTCGGGCGTGGGCGTGGGCCCGGGGCCCGGGGGCGGGTCGCCGTGATGAGGGACGCGGTCGTCGCGGCGTGGACCTGGTTCGCCGTGCCGGGGCAGTGGTCGGGGCGCAGGACCACGGGTGAGCTGGCGCTCGCCTCCGTCCTCGCGCTGCTCGGCGCCGGGACCGAGGACCTCCTCGGCGGCGAGGGCTGGCGTCTTGCCGGGATCGCCGCCGGCTCCGCCGTGCTGTCCCTGGCGCGGCGCAGACTGCCCGCGAGCGTGCTCGTCCTGACCGCCGGGCTCGCGCCCTTCCTGTCCGGCTTCGGACCGCTGCTGCTCGTGGTCGGCTGGTCGTCGGGGCGGTACATCGCGGGCGTCGGGCGGGCGCTCACCGCGTTCATCGCCGCCTTCGTCCTGAACGTCGGAGGGACGCTCCTGGGCGTCTGGGAACCGCAGCGGATGCTCACCGTCTCGGTCATGGCGACCCTCTACTACCTGGGCACCACCCTGGCCCCGGGGCTCGCTCACCGGTACTGGACCCAGCGGCGGACCCTGCTGCACGCGCTCCAGGAGCGCAACGCGCAACTGATGCGGGAGCGGACCATGGTGGTCTGGCAGGCGCGGCTGAGGGAGCGGCAGCGCATCGCCCAGGACATGCACGACAGCCTCGGGCACCAGCTGGCCCTGATAGCCGTGCACACGGGCGCCCTTGAGGTGGACCGTGAGCTGAGCGAGCGGCAGCGCGAGGTGGTGGGCGTCCTGCGGAACGCGTCGGTGACGGCGATGCACGAGCTGCGGGAGGTCGTCGGGATACTCCGGGACGGCGTCGAGGCCGCCGAAGGACCGGCGGGGGCCGGGGGTCCCGCGCGGGCCGGGGACGAGACGGGCCGGGCCGCACGGGGCATCGCGGGCATCGAAGGGCTCGTGGAGTCGGCGCGGGCGGCCGGCACCGCGGTGGGGCTCCGGCGGTCGGGGGCGGAGCGGCCGTTGGCGCCGGCTGCCGACCACGCCGCGTACCGGATCGTGCAGGAGGCCCTGACCAACGCCTACAAGTACGCGCCGGGGACACCGATCGGCGTCGAACTGCGCTACGAACCGGACACCTTCGTCGTGGAGGTCGTCAACGAGCAGCCCACGGAAGGCCCGTCGAAGGACGTGGTGAGCGGTGGTCAGGGACTGACCGGCCTCGCCGAGCGGGCCCGCCTGGTGGGCGGCATGTGCCACGCGGGCCCGGCCGACGGCGGTGGGTTCCGGGTCGCCGGGATGCTGCCGTACGGGGCGGCGCCCGTCGCTGAGGCGGCACCTTTGGTCGATGCGGCCGACGACTTCCGGCAGCAGTCCACGAAGCCGCTGGTGGGCGATGGTCGTCCGGTCGTGGTCGGACCGACCGACTGGACGTTCACGGAGCGGGAGCTCGCTATGGCGGTGCGTGGGGGCAGGGGCAGGAGCACGGGCGGTTCGGTCGCCCTGGGGTGTGGGATCGCGTTCGCGGCGCTCGTCCTGCTCGTGGTCGCGGCGGGCTTCGGCCTCTTCTTCCTGATGGGTTCGGTGGAGAAGGGGATGATCGAGCCCGAGCAGTACGACGCGGTGGACGTCGGGATGGCGGAGAAGGAGGTTCGCGATCTGCTTCCCTCGGGTGACACCATCGCCACGGCGGGCCTCAGCGGCAAGGGACCGGCGCGGCCGGCGGGGGCGGAATGCCTGGTGCTGATGTCCACGGAGTTCAGCGAGGACATGAACAAGGAGCCCGTCTTCCGGTTCTGCTTCAAGGACGGCAAGCTGATCGAGAAGAAGGCGTACGAGATCGAGGCGCGATAGCGCCCGGCGGCTCGTACCGGAGCGTGGGGGAACAGCTGTGGCAGGGCAGCCCATCAGGGTCGTGATCGCCGACGACGAGCCTCTGATCAGGGCGGGGATCAGGATGATCCTCAACTCGGACCAGGAGATCGCGGTGGTCGGCGAGGCGGCCGACGGGCGGGAGGCGGTCGAGGCGGCCCGCGCGCACGCGGCGGACGTGGTGCTGCTGGACATCCAGATGCCGGTGCTGGACGGCCTCTCCGCGCTGCCGGAGCTGCGCAGGGCGGCCCCGGCGGCCCGGGTGATCATCCTGACGACGTTCGGTGAGCGGGAGAACGTCCTGCGGGCGCTGGAGCACGGCGGGGCGGGGTTCCTGCTCAAGGACACGGCACCGGCGGAGCTGATCCGGGCGGTGCGGGCGGCCGCGGCGGGGGACGCGTATCTGTCGCCCGCGGCGACCCGGCACGTGGTGGAGCGGCTGGCCTCGGGCCGGGAGGCGGCCCGCGCGGAGGCGGCCCGCGGGCGGGTGGCGGGCCTCAGCGAGAAGGAGCGCGATGTGCTGGCGCTGCTGGGGGAGGGCCTGTCCAACGCGGACGCGGGAAGACGGCTGCACATGAGCGAGGCCACGGTGAAGACGTATGTGAGCCGGATCCTGGCCAAGCTGGACTGCGAGAACAGGGTGCAGGCGGCACTGCTCGCGAGGGACGCGGGGCTGTAGGGGCGGGGGCTGCCCCGGCGCCGCCGGGGGGTCAGCGGGGGGCGGGGCCCGGAGCGCCGCCCGCGCCCGGCGGGTTCCGCCGCGTGCCTGCCGTGCCCGCCGTGCCCGCTGTGTTGTCCGTGTTGTAGCGGAGGAGGTACGCGGCGAAGCGGGCGAGGTCGTCGGCCGACCAGTCCTTCAGACGCTCCTGGTAGGCCGCGAGGCGGCTCGTCTGGGCCGTGGCGAGGGCGGCGGTGCCCGCCTCGGTGGGGTGCAGGACGTGCACCCGGTGGTCGTCGGGCGCGGGCCGGCGCTCGACCAGGCCTAGCTTCTCCAGACCGGCGACCTGGCGGCTGACCGTCGACTTGTCCAGCAGGTAGTGCGCGGCGAGATCGGTGGCGCGGCAGCCGCGCTGCGCCTCGATGTGGACGAGCAGGGTGTAGGAGACCAGCGGGAGTTCGGGGTGGACCCGGGCCGCCGCCGCGCGGGCGCGGCGGGCGAAGGCCGTCACGTCGCTCGTCGTCAGCCTGATCGGCACGGCGTTCGCCGGGCCGGTGTTCCATCTGGTCGACCAGGGGATCGGCGGGGTGTGGGCGATGTCCTGGCTGTACGCGGCGGGCATCCTGTTCGTCGGAGTCGGCCTCCACACCTTCCTGCGCCGCTGGACCACGCTCGGCGTGATGGTGCTCTTCGTGATGCTCAACTTCACGAGTTCCGGCGGCATCTACCGGCCGGAACTCCAGCCCGGCTTCTTCGGTGCGCTGCACTCCTTCTGGAACGGCGCGGGCTACGTCGAGGGCGTACGCGGCCATGTGTACTTCGACGGGCACGCCGTAGGCGGCCATGTCCTGGTCCTCGCCTTCTGGTTCCTCGCGGGTGTCGCCCTGGTCGTCGCCGCCGGACTCACGGAGTCCAGGCGGGCGAAGGCGAGGGGACAGGTGCCGGGACAGGCGACGGGACAGGTCCAGGGCAAGGCTGAGGCAACAGCAACAGCAACAGCAACAGCAACGGCATCGACATCGGCGCGGGCGAAGGCCGAGGTCGAGGAGGAGATGGAGGAGGCGGTGGCGGTCTGAGGACGTCTCTCCGGGAGTTGTCCACAGGGCCCGGTGGAGGTTGTCCACAGGGGGAGACGGCCTCTCGGCTCCGGCGGTACCGTCGGAGCCGGATGATGTTGGAATTCGCATCGGGGGAGGACGTGCCATGGACGAGATCCAGGCCGTGGTGCCGGGACAGCGCGGTACGGACGGAGGGCCGGACGGCGGACGGGTGCCGCACGTACCGGGCTTCGCGCGCCGCGCCGCCGGAACCTTCCCCGCCGGAACCTTCCCCGCCGGAATCTCCCCCGCCGGAATCTCTCCTGACGGGAACGGGTCCGCGGGTGCCCCTCCGAGGGTGCGGGGCAAGGAACTGCGCGAGCGGGTCCCGCGCTCCGAGCACCGTCGCCCGGCCCTCGCCGCCGACCGCCCGGACGCCGTGCGGGCCGTGGAGGAGTCGAACCGGGGCCGGGTCCCCGAGCTGGCACCGATCAGGGTCGGCCGGATGGCCGCCAGCCCCTTCGCCTTCCTGCGCGGATCCGCTGGCCTGATGGCCCAGGACCTTGCCGGCACCCCCGTCACCGGGATCTCGGCCCAGCTGTGCGGCGACGCCCACGCGGCGAACTTCGGCCTCTACGGGGACGCCCGCGGCCGGCTCGTCATGGACCTCAACGACTTCGACGAGACGATCGTCGGCCCCTGGGAATGGGATCTCAAGCGGCTGGCCACCTCCCTCGTCCTCGCGGGCCGGGAGGTCGGGGCGAGCGAGGAGGTGTGCCGGGCCGCCGCGTTCGACACCGTCGGCGCCTACCGGCGCACCATGCGACTGCTCGCCCGGCTCCCCGCGCTCGACGCCTGGAACGCGATACCCGACGAGGAACTCGTCTCGCACACCGACGCGCGTGACCTCATCGGCACCCTGGAACGGGTCTCCGCCAAGGCCCGCAACAACACCAGCGCACGGTTCGCCGCCCGCTCGACCGAAGCGGTGACCGACGCCGACGGCGGCGGCCGCAGATTCGTGGACGCTCCCCCGGTGCTGCGCAGGGTCCCCGACGCGGAGGCGGCGGCCGTCGCCGTCTCCCTCGGCGAGTACCTGGAGACCGTGTCGGAGGACCGGCTGCCGCTCCTCGCCCGGTACGCCGTCCACGACGTGGCCTTCCGGGTCGTCGGCACCGGCAGCGTCGGTACCCGTTCCTACGTCGTGCTGCTCCTGGACCACCGTGGCGAGCCGCTGGTGCTCCAGGTGAAGGAGGCCAGACCGTCCGCCCTGCTGCCCCACCTGCCGACCGCGGGCTTCACCGTGCCGGAGCCCGGCCACGAAGGGCGGCGCGTGGTCCTCGGGCAGAAGCGAATGCAGGTTGTCAGCGACATTCTGCTCGGTTGGACCACGGTCGAGGGGCGCCCCTTCCAGGTGCGCCAGTTCCGCAACCGCAAGGGCAGCGTCGACCCCGCCACGCTCACCACTGACGAGGTCGACGACTACGGCCGGATGACCGGGGCCCTGCTCGCCCGCGCCCACGCCCACAGCGCCGACCCACGCCTGATAGCCGGCTACTGCGGCAAGAACGACGAGTTCGACGAAGCCGTGGCCGCCTTCGCCGTCTCGTACGCGGACCGCACCACCGCCGACCACGCCGCCCTGCTCACCGCCGTCCGAGCAGGCCGCATACCCGCGGAACAGGGCGTCTGAACGAACCCGAAGCCCAGGGGCCGGGTCCCCCGTCCACACCGGTGGCGACCGGCGCCCGGGCTGGTGAGGGCCGCGAGGCCCGGGACGGCGCCCACGACGGTGGGCCGGCGCCCAGCGCCGGTGGCCACGACGGCGCCCACGTCATGGCTTGGGTGGGGCTGATGCCCACAGAGGGGGAGGGAGGGGAGGGGAGGGGGAGGGGGGGGGGAGGCCCCCCTGGTGGGACCGTAGGCTGGTTGGGACGAGCCGGAACGAGGACGTAGGCGGGCGTGGACGTGAGCGTGCACCAGGGTGCGAACGAGGGTTCCGAGGGCGAGCCGCCTCAGGACGGGCAGTCCGGGGACCCGCAGTCCGGGGATCAGCAGTCCGGGGACCAGCAGTCTCGGGAGTCGCGGTCCGAAGGTGTGGCGGGTGGTGATGAGCGGCCCGAGGCTCGGCTTGAGCGGGCTGTGCGGGTGGCCGAGCAGGCGTTGATCGAGTTCGAGATCGCCGTCGAGACCTTCCGTGTCGAGGTGGACAACTTCTCGCGGCTGCACCACCAGAAGCTCGGTCCGATGTACGCGCGGCTCGACGAGCTCGACGCGCGGATCGCGGAGGCCCGGGCGGCGCGTACCGGCGACCCCGAGGATCTGCGGCGGGCCGAGGAGGCGCGGGCCGCGGTCCTGCCGATGCCCGGGGTGGACGAGCTGTTCCACGACTGGATCGACTCCGACGGCCTGTCCCCCGAGGCCGCGGCGATGCTGACCGACCGCCCGGTGCAGCCGCCCAAGCGGGTCCGTCCCGGCGAGGAGGCCCGCAGGCTCTACCGGGAGCTGGCCCGCAAGGCCCACCCCGACCTCGCACGCGAGGAGGACGAGCGCAAGCGCCGCGAGGAGTTCATCACCCGGGTCAACGCCGCCTACGCCCGCGGCGACGAGGCACTGCTCCGGGAGCTGTCGGCCGAGTGGGAGGCCGGTCCCGTACCGGCCGAGCGGCTCAGCGAGAGCGAGGAGCTGTACGCGCGCCTGGAGTGGCTGGCGCAGCGCAAGGACATGCTGTCGGCGTTGGCGCGTGAGCTGGAGGAGAGCGCGATCGGCGCGATGCTGCGGATGGCGCCGGAGGACCCGGACCAGCTCCTTGAGGAGATCGCGGAGCAGCTGCTCGCGCAGGTCACCGAGCGTGAGACCGAGCTGGCGGGGCTGGTGCAGTAGGTTTTTCCGTGCGCCCGGATTCCTTCGGGCGGTACTGACGAGAGAAGGCCGGTCCCATGAATTTCTCCCCGCTGCCCTCGGTGGACGCGGCTTCCGTGCCGGCCGATGCGCTGGTGCTGGACGTCAGGGAGGACGACGAGTGGGCGGCCGGGCACGTCGAGGGTGCGCTGCACGTGCCGATGAGCGACTTCGTCGCCCGCTTCGGTGAGGTGACGGAGGCCGTGGCCGAGCGCGGTCGCGCCTTTGTGATGTGCCGGGTGGGCGGCCGGTCGGCGCAGGTCACGCAGTATCTGGTGCAGCAGGGCTTCGACGCGGTGAACGTCGAGGGCGGCATGCTCGCCTGGGACGGTGCCGGGCGTCCGATGGTGACGGAGAACGGCAGCCCGGCCTTCGTCCTCTGAGGTTCTCGGCCTTTCGTCGGCGTCAGCCGAGGGGGTGGGCGGCCAGGAGGTCGCCGAGGGCTTCCTCGTGGGCGGCGGCGGGGCCGAGCGACAGTTCCAGGTGCTTGGCCCAGGCGTGGTAGCGGTGCAGCGGGTAGTCGGTGTCGGCGCCGAAACCCCCGTGCAGGTGCTGCGCGGTCTGCACCACCCGGCGTACCCCTTCCGAGGCCCAGATCTTCGCGACGGCGATGTCGCCGGCGGCCGGCAGCGGCGCTTCGGCGCCGCTGGAGAGCCGCCAGGCGGCCTGCCAGAGGGTGGCCTCCATGGCCCGCAGATCGATGTAGCGGTCGGCGGCCTGGACGGCGACGGCCTGGAAGGTGGCCACGGGGTGGCCGAACTGCTCGCGCTTCCCGGTGTACTCGCTCGTCATGGTGAGGACGGCCTCGCCGAGGCCGAGGGCGAGCGCGCAGGTGCCGGTGGTGAGGAGTCCGCGCAGGTGCTCCCAGGCGCCCTCGGCGTCGATGACATCGGCGGCGTCGAGGTGTACGGAGTCGAGGTGCAGCTCGGCGAGGAGTTCGCCGTTGGTGGAGTACTGCGCGGTGAGGGCGAGGCCTTCGTGCGTACGGGGTACCAGGGCGAGGACGGTGCCGCCGTCGGCGGTGTGCGCGGGTACGGCGATGAGGTCGGCGCCGTGCGCCCAGGGGACGGCGGTCTGCACTCCGTCGAGGGTCCAGCCCCCGTTGTCGCGGTGCGCGGTGACGGCCAGTTCGGCGGGGTCGTGGCCGGTGCGTCCCTGGGAGGCGGCGGTGAGGACGAGCTCGCCGCGGCCGACGCGGGGCAGGATCCCGGCCGCGGTCTCCTGGGGGGCGTAGCGGTCGACGGTCGTCGCGACGGCGCTGGTCTCCAGGAGGGGCACGCGGGCGAGGACGCGGGCCGATTCGCGGAGGACGAGGCAGAGGGCGACGGGGTCGAGTCCGGCGCCGCCGTGCTCGGTGGAGACCGTGAGGGTGAGCAGGTCGGCGGCGGCGAGCCGGGACCAGAGCGGTCGGTCGAGGTCCTCGGACACCGCCCCCGGGGTGAGGGCGGGGCTCGGTACGGCGTCGGGTGCGACGCCTGAGAAGACCGCCTTGGCCGCCTCGACGGCTGCCTGCTGCTCTTCGGTGAAGGTGAAGTCCACTGCCCTGCCCTCCCGTTGCTGCCCCTGCCCATGCTGACGGTCCGTCAACATAGAACAGGTTCTAGTGGAAGGGAATGGGCGGCGCCGCCCGGTCTTCGTCAGCGGTCGAAGTCCAGCTCCACGTCCGGGGTCACCGGGTGGGACTGACAGGCCAGGACGTATCCGGCCTCCGTCTCCTCCGGTTCGAGCGCGAAGTTGCGGTCCATCCGCACCTCTCCGCCGACGAGGAACGCGCGGCAGGTGCCGCACACCCCGCCCTTGCAGGCGTACGGCGCGTCCGCGCGGGCGCGGAGCACCGTGTCGAGGAGCGTCTCGCCTCTGTCCACCGGCCAGGTGCCGGAGCGGCCGTGCAGGGTCGCGGTCAGGGTGGCGTGCGCGGGGGTGTCAGCGGGCGGGACCGGGGCGGGCGCGGAGCCGTCGTCGACGTGGAAGATCTCCTGGTGGATGCGGCCGCGGTCGACGCCGAGTCCGCGCAGCGCCTGCTCGGCGCCCTGGACGAGTCCGAAGGGTCCGCAGAGGAACCAGCCGTCGATCGTGTCGACCGGCAGCAGCGCGGGCAGCAGTCCGGCGAGGCGCTCGCGGTCGAGCCGACCGGACGGCAGACCGGCCTGCTGCTCCTCCCGGGAGAGGACGGTGACCAGCTGGAAGCGGTCGGGGTAGCGGTCCTTGAGGTCGGCGACCTCGTCGAGGAACATCGTGGACGCGGCGGTGCGGTCGCTCCGGATCAGGCAGAACCGGGCCTCGGGCTCGCGGGCGAGCAGGGTGGCCGCGATGGACAGGACCGGGGTGATGCCGCTGCCGCCGACGACGGCCGCGAAGTGGCCGGGGCGCGGGGTGAGCGAGAAGCGGCCTCTGGGCTCCATGACCTCGACGAGGTCGCCGACGGCCAGTTCCTTCAGCGCGTACGTCGAGAAGGAGCCGCCGTCGACGAGCCGGATCCCGACGCGCAGGACGGGGGCCTCGCCGACCGGGGAGGCGGGGGCGCAGATCGAGTACGTGCGGCGGATCTCCTCGCCCTGCTCGCCCGTGCGGCGCAGGGCGAGGTGCTGGCCGGGGTGGTGCCGGTACGTCTCGTGGAGTTCGGGCGGGACCGCGAAGGTGACGGCCACGGAGTCGTCGGTGAGCCGCTCGACCTCGCTCACCGCGAGGGAGTGGAATCCGGCCCGTCCGGCGACCGGGTCGCCCACGCCTGAGGACTCCATCTACAGCTCCTTGAAGTGGTCGAACGGTTCGAGGCAGGCGGTGCAGCGGCGCAGTGCCTTGCACGCGGTCGAGGAGAAGCGGCTGAGGAGTTCGGTGTCGGTGGAGCCGCAGTGGGGGCAGCGGATCGCGAGGGTCAGCGGCACGGGGCCGTCGGCCGGGCCCTGGGGGCGTGGCGGTGCGACGCCGAACTCGGCGAGCTTGCGCCGTCCTTCCTCGCTGATGTCGTCGGTGGACCAGGCGGGTGCGAGGACGGTGACGACGGAGACGTCGGGGACGCCGTGCGCGTGGAGGGCGCGCTCGATGTCCGAGGACATGGCCTCGACGGCGGGGCAGCCCGTGTACGTGGGGGTGAGGGAGACCTCGACCCGGCCGGGGCCTGTGACGTGGACTCCGCGGAGCACGCCCAGCTCGGCCAGGGTGAGGACGGGCAGCTCGGGGTCGAGGACGGCGCCGGCGATGCGGCTCAGTTCCTCTTCCAGGGCGGTCAGGGTCACCATGTCGCCCCCGGGTGGCTGCGGTGCAGGTGCTGCATCTCGGCGATCATCCGGCCGAAGGACTCGGTGTGGAGGCCCTGCCGGCCGGCGCCCGCGGCCCAGGCGCCGGTGCGCGGCCCGGAGGGCACGGTGAGGGTGGCCCTGCCGAGGATGTCGGTGACGGAGGCCAGCCAGGCGCTCTCCATGGCCGAGTGGTCCACGTCGAGCCCGTCGACGGGCAGGAACATTTCACCGGTGTACCGCCACAGGGCGTCGCAGGCCCGCTGCATCCGCTCGTGGCTCTCGGCGGTGCCGTCGCCGAGGCGGAGGGTCCAGTGCTCGGCGTGGTCCTGGTGGTAGGTGACCTCCTTGACGGCCTTGGCCGCGAGGGCGGCGAAGGGGCCGTCGCCGGTCGCGAGCCGGGCGTACAGGAGGCGCTGGTAGGTGGAGAAGTAGAGCTGCCGGGCGATGGTGTGGGCGAAGTCGCCGTTGGGCTGCTCGACGAGCTGGACGTTCCGGAAGGAACGCTCCTCGCGCAGGTAGGCCAGTTCGTCCTCGTCGCCGACGAGGGAGAGCAGGACGCGGGCCTGGCCGAGGAGGTCGAGCGCGATGTTGGCCAGGGCGACCTCCTCCTCCAGGACGGGGGCGGAGCCTGCCCACTCCCCCAGGCGGTGGGAGAGGACGAGGGCGTCGTCACCGAGGGCGAGCGCCGCTCCGGTGAGGGCCGCTTCGGCGGGTGCGGTTCCGCCGGACGGGGTGTTCTCGTGGGTGTCCGTGGTGCTCACAGGTGCTTCACCCCCTCCGGGATCTCGTAGAACGTCGGGTGGCGGTAGGGCTTGTCCGCCGACGGCTCGAAGAACGGGTCCTTCTCGTCGGGCGAGGAGGCGGTGATCTCCGTGGAGGGGACGACCCAGATCGACACGCCCTCGCTCCTGCGGGTGTACAGGTCGCGGGCGTTGCGCAGGGCCATCTCCGCGTCGGGTGCGTGGAGACTGCCCGCGTGGGTGTGGGACAGCCCGCGGCGGGAGCGCACGAACACCTCCCACAGCGGCCAACCGTCGCTCGTCATCCCTGTGCCTCCCCGTGCTTGCCGGTGTGCTTGTGCTTCTCCGCGTGGGCCGTGGCGGCTTCCCTGACCCAGGCGCCGTCCTCGTGGGCCTGGCGCCGTCTGCTCAGTCGCTGGTCGTTGCACGGGCCGTTGCCCTTGAGCACGTCCCAGAACTCGGTCCAGTCGATCGGCCCGAAGTCGTAGTGCCCGCGCTCCTCGTTCCACCGGAGGTCGGGGTCGGGGAGGGTGAGGCCGAGCGCCTCGGCCTGCGGCACGGCGATGTCGACGAAGCGCTGGCGCAGCTCGTCGTTGGTGTGGCGCTTGATCTTCCAGGCCATCGCCTGGGCCGTGTGGGTCGACTCGTCGTCGGGCGGGCCGAACATCATCAGCGAGGGCCACCACCAGCGGTCCACGGCGTCCTGCGCCATGGCGTGCTGGGCCTCGGTGCCATGGGAGAGGGCGAGCAGCGCCTCGTACCCCTGGCGCTGGTGGAAGGACTCCTCCTTGCAGACGCGGACCATCGCCCGGGCGTACGGCCCGTACGAGCAGCGGCAGAGGGGGACCTGGTTGGTGATCGCGGCGCCGTCCACCAGCCAGCCGATCGCGCCGACGTCTGCCCAGGTCAGCGTGGGGTAGTTGAAGATCGAGGAGTACTTCTGGCGGCCCGAGTGGAGCTTGTCGAGCAGTTCGTCGCGGCTGGTGCCGAGGGTCTCGGCCGCGCTGTACAGGTAGAGGCCGTGGCCGGCCTCGTCCTGCACCTTGGCCATGAGGATCGCCTTGCGCCGCAGCGAGGGCGCGCGGGTGATCCAGTTCGCCTCCGGCTGCATGCCGATGATCTCTGAGTGGGCGTGCTGCGCGATCTGCCGGACGAGCGAGGCGCGGTACGCCTCGGGCATCCAGTCGCGCGGCTCGATCCGCTCGTCGGCGGCCACTGCGGCGTCGAACACGGCCTCGTGGGCGGCCTGCTCCGCCGCCACGGCCGCGTCCGACACGCCGGGCACGCCCGTGGTCTCTGCCGTCCCTGCCGTCACTGCGGTCATCGGACCCCCTACCGACCGATCGTTCGGTTGAATGACTTCAATGGTGAGTCGACGGCCCGTATGGTGTCAACCCTGTGGATAACCGAGGTGGGCCGATCGGGATCGGGGCGGGATGGACGCGTACGTCGAGAAGGACGCGGCCGGAGTGGACGGTGACCGTCCGGCACCCCCCGCCGACGGCCGGGAACCGGAGCCCCCGGCGGCCCGCGCGACCAGCGGAATCATGGCCCTGTCGCTGCCCTACCAGGTCGTCCTGGCGGTGGCGCTCGCCGTCACCGGAGTGTTCGCCTGCGTCCACCTCGCGATGGTGTTCCTGCACGTCGCGCCGTCCAACACGCTGACCAAGCGGCACGGCCAGGCCGTCGACGACTGGATCTATCCCGAGTTCGAACAGAACTGGAAGCTCTTCGCGCCCAACCCGCTCCAGCAGAACGTCTCCGTCGAGGTCCGCGCCGAGGTCGCCGGCGCCGACGGCGGCCGCCGCGCCACTGGCTGGACCGACCTCACCGCCCAGGACACCGCGGCGATCCGCCACAACCCGATGCCCAGCCACGCCCAGCAGAACGAGCTGCGCAGGGCCGTCGACTTCTACCTGAGCACCCACTCCGACGACAACCGCCCCAACGGGCTCCGCGGTGAGCTCTCGGAGCAGTACATGCGCCGGATCGCGATGCTCCGCCTCGACGCCCTCCCCGCCCTCCGGGGCACCGACGGACGGGTGCTCGGCGGCGAGGTGCTGCGCGTCCAGCTCCGCGCCGTCACCCGGCCCGTCCCCGCGCCCGCGTGGAGCACCGAGAAGACCGGCACCGCCCCCTCGTACCGCGACTTCCCCTGGTGGCCGGTCACCGACGAGGACCGGCCCGCCGAAGCCGACCGAAGCCGTACGGAGGCGGGCCGATGAGCACCCCCGACCCCACCCCCGTCCCCACCTCTGGTGGCCCCGGCACCGCCACGCGCGCGCGGACGCGAGCGAAGGAGTCCTTCGACCGCCGGCTCGCCCGTGCCGTCCAGACCGTCACCGGCCGCTCCGTCGGCCCGTACCAGACCGCGATCGTCCGGATCGGCTTCTCGCTGACCTGGCTGGTCTTCCTGCTCCGCGAGCTGCCCCACCGCCACGAGCTGTACGGCCCCGACGGCCCCTGGTCCTGGGAGATGGCCCACCGGCTGATCGCCGACAACCGGGCCTTCACCGTCCTCATGTGGTCGGACGGCCGGATCTGGTTCGAGTGCGTCTACGCGCTCGCGGTGCTCTCCGCCGTGCTGCTCCTGGTGGGCTGGCGCACCCGGGCCGTCTCCGTGGTGTTCATGGCCGGGGTGCTCTCGCTGCTGAACCGTTCCGTCTTCGTGAGCGACGGCGGCGACAACGTCCTCCACCTCGCCGCGATCTATCTCGTGTTCACGCGCTGCGCGCGGGTGTGGTCCCTCGACGCCCGGCGGGCGGCCCGTGAGGCCCGCGCCGCGAGCGCCGGGGAGCCGCCGCGACAGGACCGTGTCGGTCCGCTCCTGTGGGTCGTGCTCGGCGGCTTCCTGCTCGCCACGACCTGGTTCAGCGAGGTCAGCGGCGAGTGGTGGCTGCCGGTGCTGCTGTGGGTGCTGTGGCTGGGGAACGGCCTGTGGTGGCTGGTCTGCCGGTACGCGCCGGAGGAGCCGCGTACCCTGCTCGACGCCCTCGCCAACCTCGCCCACAACGCCGCTCTCGTCGTGATCATGGCGGAGGTCTGTCTGATCTACGCCACGGCCGGCTGGTACAAGATCCAGGGCTCGCGCTGGCAGGACGGCACGGCGCTGTTCTACCCGCTCCACCTCGACTACTTCACGCCCTGGCCGGCCCTCTCCGGGCTGCTCGGGACCAGCGGGATCATGGTGATGCTGCTGACCTACGGCACGGTGATCGTGCAGGTCGCGTTCCCCTTCACGCTCTTCCACCGCAAGGTCAAGAACGTCCTGCTGGTCGCGATGATGCTGGAGCACGCGGGGATCGCGGTCCTCCTCGGGCTGCCGGTCTTCTCGCTCGCGATGATCTCCGCCGACGCCGTGTTCCTGCCGACGCCGTTCCTGCTGGCGCTCGGCGTCCGGGCGGCACGCGGTCGGGACCGGCTGCTGCGGCGGCGGACGGGCGCCGAGACGCTGCCCGAGCAGCGCCGTACGGGTGAGGAGCAGGGTCCCCGTACCCTCGTCGGGTGAGCACCACCGAGGAGAAGTCAGCGGCCGAGGCGACCGAGCCGGTCCAGTACGACGAGGGTTTCGGCCCCGAGATCGGCGTCGGACCGCATCCGGAGCCGTGGCCCGAGGGCGAGCGGTACGACCCCGAGCTGCTGGCCGGCGGCGACCGGCGCAATGTCGTCGACCGCTACCGGTACTGGACACGTGAGGCGGTCGTCGCCGACCTCGACACGCGTCGGCACGACTTCCACGTGGCCGTGGAGAACTGGGGCCATGACTTCAACATCGGTTCGGTGGTGCGGACCGCCAACGCCTTCCTCGCGAAGGAGGTCCACATCGTGGGCCGGCGGCGCTGGAACCGTCGCGGCGCCATGGTCACCGACCGCTACCAGCACGTCCGGCACCACCCCGACACCGAGTCGCTGACCTCGTGGGCGGCGGCCGAGGGGCTGCCCGTGATCGGCATCGACAACCTGCCGGGCGCGGTGCCGCTGGAGCGGACCGTGCTGCCCCGGCGCTGTGTGCTGCTGTTCGGGCAGGAGGGCCCGGGGCTCACCGAGGAGGCCCGCGCCCACGTGGAGATGGTCTGCTCGATCGCCCAGTTCGGTTCGACCCGGTCGATCAACGCGGGGGCCGCCGCCGCGATCGCCATGCACGCGTGGGTGCAGCGGTACGCGGAGATCGAGGCGCCGTAGGCGTCGTGGAGGCCCCGGAGGGCCTCCACGAGACCGTGGATCAGGCCTGGCGGCGGACCTCCACCACCCGGAAGCGGTTGGAGACGAAGGCGCCGTCGCACAGCGCGGCGTTCGCCGCCGGGTTCCCGCCGGAGCCGTGGAAGTCGGAGAACGCGGCCGTCTGGTTCACGTAGACCCCGCCCGTGAGGTTCAGCGAGAGCTGGGCCGACTCCTCCAGGCAGACCTCCTCCACCGCGCGCTCGGTGTCCGCCGAGGTCGTGTACGCCCCGACGGTCATCGCGCCCTGCTCGCGGACCGTGCGCCGCAGCAGCTCCAGGGCGTCCTCGGTGGAGTCCACCGAGACGGCGAAGGAGACCGG
Organism: Streptomyces sp. P9-A4; assembly: GCF_036634195.1. Taxonomy (NCBI): domain Bacteria; kingdom Bacillati; phylum Actinomycetota; class Actinomycetes; order Kitasatosporales; family Streptomycetaceae; genus Streptomyces; species Streptomyces sp. P9-A4. The sequence goes on along the minus strand of NZ_JAZIFY010000001.1, from coordinate 3,660,831 downwards.
GCCGAAGCACTCCGAGAAGTACGCGGCCTGGGCGTCGGGCTTCGAGCCGTCCAGCTTCACGATGACCGGCGTACGGACCACGGCGTCCGGGTACTCCGGGTTGACCACCTCGCGGGAGGCGAGCGCCACCTCGCCGAGACCGGCGGCGGCTTCGAGGCGGGCCTTCACGTCCGGGTTGACCAGGGCGCCGAGCAGGCCGTTCGCCCGCGCGTCGTCGCCCAGCAGACCGCCGACCGCCGCCGCGAGGTCGGCGACGACCTCGTCGTACGACCTGGGGCCCTGGTCGGTGGTGATGCCCTCGCGGGGGATCAGCAGGTTCTGCGGGGTGGTGCACATCTGGCCGCTGTACAGGGAGAGCGAGAACGCCAGGTTGGCGAGCATCCCCTTGTAGTTGTCGGTGGAGTCGATCACGACCGTGTTGACGCCGGCCTTCTCGGTGTAGACCTGCGCCTGGCGGGCGTTGGTCTCCAGCCAGTCGCCGAAGGCGGTGGAGCCGGTGTAGTCGATGATCCGGATCTCGGGGCGCACGGCCAGGGTCTTGGCGATGCCCTCGCCCGGCCGCTCGACGGCGAGCGCCACCAGGTTCGGGTCGAAGCCGGTCTCGGCCAGCACCTCGCGGGCGACCCGGACGGTGAGCGCGAGCGGCAGGACCGCGCGCGGGTGCGGCTTGACCAGGACGGGGTTGCCGGTGGCGAGGGAGGCGAACAGGCCCGGGTAGCCGTTCCACGTGGGGAAGGTGTTGCAGCCGATCATCAGGGCGATGCCGCGGCCGACCGGGGTGAACTCCTTGCTCAGCTCCAGGGGGTCGCGCTTGCCCTGGGGCTTGGACCACTCGGCGCGCCCCGCGGGGGTGCGCGTCTGCTCCACGTACGCGTACGTCACGGCTTCGAGGCCGCGGTCCTGGGCGTGTGGGCCGCCGGCCTGGAACGCCATCATGAACGCCTGCCCGCTGGTGTGCATGACGGCGTGCGCGAACTCATGGGTGCGGGCGGAGATCCGGGCGAGGATCTCCAGGCAGACCAGGGCGCGCGTCTCGGCCCCGGCGTCCCGCCACGCGCGCGTGCCCGCGCGCATCGCGGGGAGCAGGACGTCCATGTCGGCGTGCGGGTACTCGATGCCGAGCGCCGGGCCGTACGGCGAGATCTCGCCGCCGGTCCAGCCGTCCGTGCCGGGCTGGTCCAGCTCGAAGCGGGTGTTCAGCGCGGACTGGTGGGCGGCGAGGCCGGCGGCGGCGTCGAGCGAGCCGTCCGCGCCGTATGCCTTCGGGTGCTCGGGGTACGGCGACCAGTAGGCACGGGTCCGAATGGTGGCGAGCGCCTGGTCGAGCGTGGACCGGTGCTTCTCGGCCAGACGGTCGGTGGTCAGCTGAGCGGTGGCCATGGATGGACCAACTCCTCGTCGAGCTGGGCAGGGAGACGCGTACGGAGTTAGAGTAACCGAACGATCGGTCGGGACAAGGGGGCCTGTCGATCCTGTGGAAAACCCATCGGGGAGGATCACTCCATGAGCGCCAACGTGACCGTCAGGGGGAGCGGCGACGTGACCGCCAGTGAGACCGCCGCAGAGGGACAGGACCGCGCCGCCGCCGTGGAAGCCGTGGCCGCGGGGGCCGTGGGAGCCGCCGTGGAAGCCGTGGCCGCGGGGGACGTGGGAGCCGCCGTGGACGCCGTCGCGCGGGACCGTACCGTCGCCGTCGTCGGCACCGGGACCATGGGTCAGGGGATCGCCCAGGTCGCGCTGGTCGCCGGTCACCCCGTGCGCCTCTACGACAGCGCCCCGGGCCGGGCCGCCGAGGCCGTCGCCGCCCTCACCGCCCGCCTGGACCGGCTCGTGGAGAAGGGGCGCCTGGACGCCACCGCCCGGGAGGCCGCCGTCGGCCGGCTGCACGCGGCCGAGGACCCCGCCGAGCTCGCCGACGCCGCCCTCGTGATCGAGGCGATCGTCGAGGACCTCTCCGTCAAGCAGCGGCTCTTCGCCGACCTGGAGAAGATCGTCGGCGACGACACCGTCCTCGCCACCAACACCTCCTCCCTCTCCGTCACCGCCATCGCGGGCGGGCTCCGGCTGCCTGGCCGGTTCGTCGGACTGCACTTCTTCAACCCGGCGCCGCTGCTCCCGCTCGTCGAGGTCGTCAGCGGCTTCGCCACCGACCCGGACGTCGCCACGCGCGCGTACGGGACGGTGAAGGGCTGGGGCAAGACGCCGGTGCGCTGCGCCGACACCCCCGGCTTCATCGTGAACCGGGTCGCCCGACCCTTCTACGCCGAGGCGCTGCGGGTGTTCGAGGAGGGCGCCGCGGACCCGGCCACCATCGACGCGGCCCTGCGCGAGTGCGGCGGTTTCCGCATGGGCCCCTTCGAGCTGACCGACCTCATCGGCCAGGACGTGAACGAGGCCGTCACCCGCTCCGTCTGGGAGTCCTTCTACCAGGACCCCAAGTTCACGCCCTCGCTCGCGCAGCGGCGGCTCGTGGAGTCGGGGCGGCTCGGCCGGAAGACGGGCCGGGGCTGGTTCTCGTACGCGGAGGGCGCCGAGCGGCCCGAACCGCACACGGCGGCGCCGGCGGAGGCCCCGGCGAGCATCGTCGTCCGGGGCGACCTCGGGCCGGCGGAACCGCTGGTCGGCCTCTTCGAGGCGGCCGGGATCACGGTCCGGCGCAAGAACGGCGCCGGTTGCATCGAGCTGCCGAGCGGCGGCGAGCTCAACCTCGCGGACGGCGAGACGTCCTTCGAGTACCAGAAGGACGACATCGTCTACTTCGACCTCGCGCTCGACTACGAGGCCGCGAGCCGGATCGTGCTGTCGACCCGCGAGGGCGTCGAGCCCGATGTCCTCGCCGAGGCGGTCGGGCTCTTCCAGGCGCTCGGCAAGCAGGTGTCCGTGATCGGGGACGTGCCCGGCATGATCGTGGCCCGTACGGTCGCGATGCTGGCCGATCTGGCCGCCGACGCCGTCGACCGGGGCGTGGCCACCGCCGAGGACGTGGACACCGCGATGCGGCTCGGGGTCAACTACCCGGCGGGACCGCTGGAGTGGGCCGGGAAGGTGGGCCACGCGCGCGTACGGGAGCTTCTGGACGCGATGCACGAGCGCTGCCCGTCGGGGCGGTACGCGCCCAGCCTTGCCACGGCGCGCCGTGCCTTCGTCGAAGACGCCCGGGACGGGGAGGACGCACGATGACCACCGCCAAGCGCGACACGTACACCCCCGAGACGCTGCTCTCCGTGGCCGTCCGGGTCTTCAACGAGCGCGGTTACGACGGCACGTCGATGGAGCACCTGTCCAAGGCGGCCGGGATCTCCAAGTCGTCGATCTACCACCATGTGTCCGGCAAGGAGGAGCTGCTGCGGCGGGCGGTCAGCCGGGCGCTCGACGGGCTCTTCGCGATCCTCGACGAGCCGGGCGCGGTGCGCGGCAGGGCCGTCGAACGGGTCGAGTACGTCACGCGCCGCACGGTCGAGGTGCTGATAGCGGAGCTTCCGTATGTGACGCTGCTGCTGCGGGTGCGGGGCAACACGGGCACCGAGCGGTGGGCGATGGAGCGGCGGCGGGAGTTCGACCAGCGGGTGGCCGAGCTGCTCAGGGCCGCCGCGGAGGAGGGTGACCTGCGGGCCGATGTGGACATCCGGCTCGCGACCCGGCTGCTCTTCGGCATGATCAACTCGTTGGTGGAGTGGTACCGGCCGCACCCGGACGCGACGGCGGAGCGCGAACAGCTCGCCGAGACCGTCGCGCACCTGGCGTTCGACGGGCTGCGGACGGCGCGCTGAGGGCCTGCTGAGGCCGTGCCTGGCCCTCACACGGGCAGCGCCCCGCCCGGGTCCCGGGCGGGGCGCTGCCCGGGACCGGGGCAGGGCCCGCCTGGGCCCGGGGCACGGCCTGCCCGGGACCCCGGGCAATGCCCCGGGACCGCCCCCGGCCCGGGCATCACCCCCGGAGGCCGGCGGTGCCCCCTCAGCCGCGTGGGTCCGCGTTCAGGTCCGTCTCCTCGAAGACCAGCAGCGTGCGCGTGGACAGTACCTCCGGGATCGCCTGGAGCCGGGTGAGGACCAGCTCGCGCAGCGTCCGGTTGTCCGGGGTGTGCACCAGCAGCAGGACGTCGAAATCCCCGCTGACCAGCGCGATGTGCGTGGCGCCCGGCAGCGCCCTGAGCTGCTCGCGGACCGTGCGCCAGGAGTTCTGGACGATCTTGAGCGTGATGTAGGCGGAGGCTCCGTGCCCCGCCCGCTCGTGGTTGACGCGGGCACTGAAGCCGCGGATCACCCCGTCGTCGATGAGCCGGTTGATGCGCGCGTACGCGTTGGCCCGCGAGACGTGCACCCGCTCGGCCACGGAGCGCACCGAGGCGCGGCCGTCCGTTTGCAGCAACCGCAGGATGTCGCGGTCGATCGCGTCCAGCGGGCGCGCCGGAAGCACGCCCGTCGGCGCCCCGATCGGGGCGCTCAGCACCTCGCCGGGAACCTCGCCCCCGGCCCCGCCGAGGGCGCCTCCCCTGTCATCGCCCGAGTCACCGCCCGGAGCCTCGCTCCGGTCGACGGCCATTTGTTCATCCGCCATGTCCCCCCGCCTCTCTCCGGTGGACGACCTGCACACATCCCAGGCTGTGGAGAACCGTTTGTCCACAGGCTGAAGGTGCCTGTAGCCAAAATGCCTCCACGACCGAACAATCGGTAGGTGAGGCGCACCACACTCGCGCCACCCGCCTTCGGGTCTTATGCCCGCTCCCACGAGGAGGTGGACTCGTTGCAACAGCGCAGTTCGACAGTCCAAGAGCCGCCCGGTGCCGTCCCCGCCTACCGGCCGACCCCGCCGCCGGCGTGGCAGCCGCGCACCGACCCCGCCCCGCTGCTGCCCGAGACCGAGCCGCTGCGCGTGCTCGGCACGGACGCCGTGGCCGACGCCGACCCCGCGCTGCTGCTCCGGCTCTACGCGGAGCTGGTCCGCGGCCGCCGGTACAACACGCAGGCCACCGCCCTCACCAAGCAGGGCCGGCTCGCCGTGTACCCGTCCACCACCGGCCAGGAGGCGAGCGAGATCGCCGCCGCCCTCGCGCTGGAGGACCGGGACTGGCTCTTCCCCTCGTACCGTGACACGCTCGCGGCGGTCGCCCGCGGCCTCGACCCCGTACAGGCGCTGACCCTGCTGCGCGGCGACTGGCACACCGGGTACGACCCGCGCGAGCACCGCATAGCTCCGCTCTGCACCCCGCTCGCGACCCAGCTGCCGCACGCGGTGGGCCTCGCCCACGCCGCCCGCCTCAAGGGCGACGACGTGGTCGCGCTCGCCATGGTCGGCGACGGCGGCACCAGCGAGGGCGACTTCCACGAGGCGCTGAACTTCGCGGCCGTCTGGCAGGCCCCCGTGGTCTTCCTCGTGCAGAACAACGGCTTCGCGATCTCCGTACCGCTCGCCAAGCAGACCGCCGCCCCCTCCCTCGCCCACAAGGCCGTCGGATACGGGATGCCCGGCCGGCTCGTCGACGGCAACGACGCGGTCGCCGTCCACCAGGTGCTGACCGAGGCCGTGGCCCGCGCCCGGCGCGGCGGCGGCCCCACCCTCGTCGAGGCCATCACGTACCGGATCGACGCCCACACCAACGCCGACGACGCCACCCGCTACCGCGCGGCCGGAGAGGTCGAGACCTGGCGGGCGCACGACCCGATCCTGATCCTCGAAAGGGAACTCACCGAGCGCGGTCTGCTCGACGAGGACGGCAAGCGGGCGGCGGCGGAGGCCGCCGAGACGATGGCCGCCGACCTGCGGGAACGGATGAACGCCGACCCGGTGCTCGACCCGATGGACCTCTTCTCCCACGTGTACGCGGAGCAGACGGCGCAGCTGCGCGAACAGGCGGCGCAGCTGCGCGCCGAGCTCGAAGCCGAGGGTGAGGCGTGATGACGACGGCGACGACCGGACCCGCGGCGGACAGGACCGCCGCGAAGGCCGGCAAGCCCAAGCCGGCCACGATGGCGCAGGCGCTCCAGCGCGCCATGCGCGACGCGATGGCCGAGGACCCGACCGTCCATGTGATGGGTGAGGACGTCGGCACCCTGGGCGGTGTCTTCCGGGTCACCGACGGACTCGCCAAGGAGTTCGGCGAGGACCGCTGCACGGACACGCCGCTGGCAGAGGCGGGCATCCTCGGCGCGGCCGTCGGCATGGCCATGTACGGGCTGCGGCCGGTCGTCGAGATGCAGTTCGACGCGTTCGCGTACCCGGCGTTCGAGCAGCTGATCTCCCATGTCGCGAAGATGCGGAACCGGACGCGCGGCGCGATGCCGATGCCGATCGTCATCCGTGTCCCGTACGGCGGCGGGATCGGCGGCGTCGAGCACCACAGCGACTCCTCCGAGGCCTACTACACGGCCACCCCCGGACTCCATGTCGTCACCCCGGCCACGGTCGAGGACGCCTACGGGCTGCTGCGCGCGGCCATCGCTTCCGACGACCCGGTGGTCTTCCTGGAGCCCAAGCGGCTCTACTGGTCCAAGTCCGACTGGTCCCCCGAGGCCCCCACGCCCGTCGAGCCGATCGGCAAGGCCGTCGTCCGCAGGCGCGGCACCGGGGCCACCCTGATCACCTACGGCCCCTCGGTGCCGGTCTGCCTGGAGGCGGCCGAGGCCGCCCAGGCCGAGGGCTGGGACCTGGAGGTCGTCGACCTGCGCTCGCTCGTGCCGTTCGACGACGAGACCGTCTGCGCCTCGGTGCGGCGCACCGGACGCGCGGTCGTGGTGCACGAATCGGCCGGCTTCGGCGGGCCCGGCGCGGAGATCGCCGCGCGCGTGACCGAGCGCTGCTTCCACCATCTGGAGGCGCCGGTGCTGCGGGTCGCGGGCTTCGACATCCCGTACCCGCCGCCGATGCTGGAGCGGCACCATCTGCCGGGCGTGGACCGGGTCCTGGACGCGGTGGCGCGACTGCAGTGGGAGGCGGGGAGCTGATGGCCCAGGTGCTGGAGTTCAAGCTGCCCGATCTCGGTGAGGGACTCACCGAGGCGGAGATCGTCCGCTGGCTGGTCGCCGTCGGCGACGTCGTCGCGATCGACCAGCCGGTCGTCGAGGTCGAGACGGCCAAGGCGATGGTCGAGGTGCCCTGCCCGTACGGCGGTGTGGTCACCGCCCGGTTCGGCGAGGAGGGCACCGAACTGCCCGTCGGAGCACCGCTTCTGACGGTCGCGGTGGGGGGCACGGGCGCGCCGGAGGAGCTCGCGGAGGCGGCTCCGGGGGCCGCTCCCACGGCGGGCGGGTCCGCCGCCGAGTCGGCTGTGTCTTCGGAGTACTCGGGCAATGTGCTCGTCGGGTACGGCACGGCGGGGCCCGCCGCCCGCCGCCGCCGGGTACGGCACGAGAACCCGGCCGTGGCGCAGTCCCGCGCCGCAGCTCCCGCCCCCGCCTCTGTCGCCGCTCCGGCGCCGGTCGTCGCTGCTCCGGCTCCGGTTCCGGTCGCCGTGGCGGTCGGTGGGCACGGGGGGCCGGTGCCGGTCATCTCGCCGCTCGTGCGGAAGCTGGCCAGGGACCGGGGGCTCGACCTGCGGGAGGTGCGCGGATCGGGGCCCGAGGGGCTGATCCTGCGGGCCGACGTGGAGTTCGCCCTCGCGGCCCTGGAGCGGCCGACCGCTGGACAGACGCCCGCGCCCGCCGTCGCCGCGCCCGCCGTCTCCGCGCCCGCGTCGGTGGGAGCGTCCGCCGTCGCCGAGCGGATTCCGCTGCGCGGGGTGCGCGGCGCCGTCGCGGACAAGCTGTCCCGCAGCCGTACGGAGATCCCGGACGCGACCTGCTGGGTCGACGCCGACGCGACCGAGCTGATGGCCGCGCGGGCCGCGATGAACGCGGCGGGCGGGCCGAAGATCTCCCTGCTCGCGCTCCTCGCCCGGATCTGCGTCCATGCCCTGAGCCGGTTCCCCGAGCTCAACTCGACCGTGGACACCACCGCCCGGGAGATCGTCCGGCTGCCGGCCGTGCACCTCGGCTTCGCCGCGCAGACCCCGCGCGGCCTGGTCGTACCCGTGGTCAAGGACGCCGGGTCCCGTACGACGGAGTCGCTCACGGCCGAGTTCGCCCGGCTGACGGAGGCCGCCCGGCAATCCGCGCTCACCCCGGCCGACCTCACCGGCGGCACGTTCACCCTGAACAACTACGGGGTGTTCGGGGTCGACGGGTCCACACCGATCATCAACCACCCCGAGGCCGCCATGCTCGGCGTCGGCCGGATCATCCCGAAACCCTGGGTGCACCAGGGCGAACTGGCCGTCCGTCAGGTCGTGCAGCTGTCGTTCACCTTCGACCACCGCGTCTGCGACGGCGGTACGGCGGGCGGCTTCCTGCGGTACGTGGCGGACTGCGTCGAGCAGCCCGCGGTCCTGCTCCGCACGCTCTGACGACCGGCCTCCGCGGGGGCCCGTGCCGTTCCCGCCGTCCGTGCCGTCCCAACCTGGAGACGCGCCGGACGGCGGCGGCCGTCGGCGGCCCATACTGCTGGGGTGACCACAGCACATGACGCCGTCGTGCTCGCCGGAGGCGCCGCCACGCGCCTCGGTGGCGCCGACAAGCCCGGAGTACGGGTCGGAGGCCGGGCGCTCCTCGACCGGGTCCTCACGGCCTGCGCCGGCGCGGACCGGACCGTGGTCGTCGGCGGCCCCCGCCCGACCGTCCGCCCCGTCCGCTGGACCCGCGAGGACCCGCCCGGCGGAGGCCCGCTGGCCGCCCTCGACGCGGGGGTACGGGAGACCCGGGCCGAAGTCCTGCTCGTGCTCTCCGCCGACCTGCCCTTCCTCGACGAGGACACCGTCCGGCGGCTGCTCGGCGCACTCGCCGAGGACCCCGAGGCCGAAGCCGCGCTCCTCACCGACGCCGAGGGACGGGACCAGCCGCTCGTCGCCGCCTACCGGGCCGCGCCGCTCCGCCGCGAACTGGCACTCGCCGCCGAACGGCGCGGCACCCTCGCGGGCGGCGCGCTGCGCCTGCTCGCCGGGGCGTTGAAGCTCACCCGGGTCGCCGCGGGGCCGCTGGCCTCCTTCGACTGCGACACCTGGGAGGACATCGCCACGGCGCGGGCCCGGATCAGGGAGCATGGGGGCGTGCTGGATGAATGGATCACCGCAGTCAAGGACGAACTGGGCATCGAGCTGGACGTCGACACCGGCGTACTGCTGGACCTGGCCCGCGACGCCGCCCACGGGGTGGCTCGCCCCGCCGCGCCCCTGACCACCTTCCTGGTGGGCTACGCGGCGGCGCGCGCGGGCAGCGACGGCGGGCCCGAGGCGGTCGCCGAGGCCGCCAGGAAGGCCGCCGCGCTGGCCCAGCGCTGGGCCGCCGAGCAGGACGAGGCCGGATGATTCCGAGGGAGACCGTCCCGGTGGCCCCGGGAACCGACGGCGGTGCGCAGGCGGAGCGCCCGCACCGCGCCACCGCCTGGCCCGAGGCGCGGGCTGCCGCCGTCCGCGCCGGGACCTCCGCGCGGGCCGGCCGGGCGGAGTCCGGCGTACCGCTCGGGCAGGCGCTCGGCCGGGTCCTGACGGAGCCGCTGACGGCCCTCACCGACCTGCCGTCCTTCGACACCTCCGCCATGGACGGCTGGGCGGTCACGGGTCCCGGACCCTGGACGGTGGTCGAGGAGGGCGCCGTCCTCGCCGGTCACGCGCCCGCGACCGGGTCGGAGCGTCGGCCGGCCGACGGAGAGGCGGTACGGATCGCCACCGGCGCGCGCGTACCCGCCGGCACCACCGCCGTCGTCCGCACCGAGCACGCGCGTACCGAGTGCCCGGCCGCCGACCCCGCTGCCGGCGCCGACCCCGGTGCCCTTCTGCTGTACGCGCTCCGCGAGGTCGTGCCCGGTCAGGACATCCGCCCCCGGGGCCAGGAGTGCCGCTCCGGCGACGAACTCCTCCCCGCGGGCACCCTCGTGACCCCCGCCGTCCTCGGTCTCGCCGCCGCCGCCGGCTACGACGCGCTCCCCGTACCGCCCCGCCCTCGGGTGGAGATCCTGGTCCTCGGCGACGAACTGCTCACGGCCGGGCTCCCGCACGAGGGGCTCATCCGCGACGCCCTCGGCCCGATGCTCGGCCCCTGGCTCACGGCGCTCGGCGCCGACGTCCTCGCCACCCGCCGCATCGGTGACGACGCCGAGGAGCTGGGCGCCGCCGTCACCGGTTCCACCGCCGACCTGGTCGTGACGACCGGCGGGACGGCCGCCGGGCCCGTGGACCACGTCCACGGCGTGCTCGACAAGGCGGGCGCCACCCTCCTCGTCGACGGCGTGAAGGTCAGGCCGGGCCACCCGATGCTGCTCGCCCGCCTGGCGGCCGATCCCGGCCGTCCGGAGCACATCCGCCATCTCGTCGGGCTCCCCGGCAACCCGCTCGCGGCCGTCTCGGGCCTGCTCACCCTCGCGGAGCCGCTCCTCAGCGCCCTCGCGGCAGCGGAAGCCGACACCGATGCCGACACCGATGCCGACACCGACACCGACACCGACACCGACACCGAGGCCGAGGCAGACGCCAGGACCAGCGCCGACGCTCCCGAGCCCACCCCCGGCGCGGCCGCGGAAGCCCGCTCCGCCCTCCAGGGCGAAGTGCAGGGCCACCCGTACGACACGCGTCTCGTCCCGGTCGTCCGCCGGGGCGGACGGGTCCTGCCGCTGCACTACAACGGGCCGGCCATGCTCCGTGGCATCGCCGCCGCCGACGGTCTGGCCGTCGTTCCGCCCGGCGGAGCGCGCCCCGGCCAGGAGCTCGACGTCCTCGACCTTCCCTGGCCCGCGGCCGAGGGGGCCGTACCGGCCCAAGGAGCGTGTTTCACGTGAAACTTCCCAGCCGCGACGTGATGGCCCGCCAGGCGGACGAGCGGATCGCGAGCCCGAGCATCCGGCTCCCCCGCCGGGTCGTCGAGCGTCCGCTGCGCCAGGTCGGCAAGCGGCTGCTCATGGCGATGGCCGTGCTCGCCGTGACCATCCTCATCGTCTACGTCGACCGCGCCGGCTACCACGACAACGCGAACGGCACGCTCGACTTCCTCGACTGCGCCTACTACGCGACCGTGACCCTCTCCACCACCGGCTACGGCGACATCGTGCCGTACAGCGATTCGGCGCGGCTCGCCAACATCCTGCTCGTCACGCCCCTGCGCGTGCTGTTTCTGATCATCCTGGTCGGCACCACCCTCGAAGTCCTCACCGAGCGGACCCGCGAGGAGTTCCGGCTGAACCGCTGGAGGTCCACCTTGCGCGACCACACCGTCATCGTCGGCTTCGGCACCAAGGGGCGGTCCGCGATCCAGACCCTCTGCGCGACCGGCCTCCGCAAGGACCAGATCGTCATCGTCGATCCGTCCACCAAGGTCATCGAGACGGCGAACGCGGACGGGTTCGTCGGAGTCGTCGGCGACGCGACCCGCAGTGACGTGCTGCTCCGTGCCGAGGTGCAGCGGGCCCGCCAGATCGTCATCGCCACCCAGCGCGACGACACGGCCGTCCTGGTCACCCTCACGGCACGCCAGCTCAACCGGGGCGCGAAGATCGTCGCCGCGGTCCGCGAGGAGGAGAACGCGCCGCTGTTGCGCCAGTCCGGTGCGGACGCGGTCATCACCAGCGCCAGCGCCGCCGGGCGGCTGCTCGGCCTCTCCGTGCTGAGCCCCAGCGCGGGCACTGTCATGGAGGACCTGATCCAGCAGGGCTCGGGCCTCGACCTGGTGGAACGCCCGGTGACCAAGAGCGAGGTCGGCAAGAGCGTGCGGGAGACAGGCGACCTGGTGGTGAGCGTGCTGCGAGGCCACCGGCTGCTCGGCTACGACGACCCCGCCGCCAGCCCGCTCCAGCTCACCGACCGGGTGATCACCATCGTGCGTGCCACGGCGGTCACCCCGCTCAGCACGCCGCCCGAGGACTGAGCACGGGGCACCGGGCCCCGGTGCGTCGGCGGGAGTAGCCTCGCCGCCATGTATGCGATCACGATTCCGGAACCCGGTGGTCCCGAGGCCCTCGTCTGGGCCGAGGTGCCCGATCCTGTACCCGGCGAGGGCGAGGTGCTCGTCGAGGTGGTGGCGAGCGCCGTCAACCGCGCCGATCTGCTCCAGCGGCAGGGCTTCTACGACCCGCCGCCGGGCACGTCCCCGTACCCCGGTCTGGAGTGTTCGGGCCGGATCGTCGCGCTCGGTTCGGGTGTGGCCGGCTGGGCGGTCGGCGACGAGGTGTGCGCGCTGCTCGCCGGCGGTGGTTACGCCCAGAAGGTCGTCGTACCGGCCGGGCAGCTGCTTCCCGTGCCGGAGGGCGTCGACCTGGCCGAGGCCGCCGCGCTCCCCGAGGTCGCCTGCACCGTCTGGTCCAACATCTTCATGATCGCGCACCTGCGGCCGGGCGAGACGCTGCTCGTGCACGGTGGCGCGAGCGGGATCGGCACGATGGCGATCCAGCTGGCGAAGGCGGTCGGGGCGCGGGTCGCGGTCACCGCCGGAGGCCCCGAGAAGCTGGCGCGCTGCGCCGAGCTGGGCGCGGACATCCTCATCGACTACCGGGAGCAGGACTTCGTCGAGGAGCTGGCGAAGGCGACGGACGGGGCGGGCGCGGACGTCGTCCTGGACATCGTGGGGGCCAAGTACCTGGACCGGAACGTGAAGGCGCTGGCCGTCAACGGCCGCCTCGTCGTCATCGGTCTCCAGGGCGGGGTGAAGGCCGAGCTGAACCTCGGTGCGCTGCTCGCGAAGCGCGCCGCGGTCATGGCGACCACGCTGCGGGCCCGGCCCGCGGACGAGAAGGCGGCGATCGTCGCCGCCGTCCGGGAGCACGTCTGGCCGCTGATCGCCGCGGGTACGGTCCGGCCGGTCGTCGACCGGGCGCTGCCGCTGGCGGAGGCCGCCGAGGGGCACCGGGTGCTGGAGGCCGGCGGCCACGTCGGCAAGGTGCTGCTGCTCGCGCCCCAGGCCTGAGGCGGGGCTGCGGTGACAGCGCCCCGGGCCGTAGGCGGGACTGCGGTGACAGCGCCCCGGACCGTAGGCGGGGCTGCGGTGACAGCGCCCCGGGCCGTAGGCGGGGCTGCGGTGACAGCGCCCCAGGCCTGAGGCGGGGACGCGGGAGGGGCCCGGCACAAAATGTGCCGGGCCCCTCCTCCGTACGGTCAAGGTCTACGCGCGACCCCTACAGGTACGGGCCCGAGCGGACCGCGTGGCCGTGGCCGCGGTCGTCGTCGTCATCGTCGTGACCCGCACCCGGCGGGAGCGCCCTGCGCATCTGCTCCAGCTGGGCGCGCGCCGCCATCTGCTGGGCGAACAGCGCCGTCTGGATGCCGTGGAAGAGGCCCTCCAGCCAGCCCACCAGCTGGGCCTGCGCGATGCGCAGCTCGGCCTCGGAGGGGATCGCCTCGTCGGTGAACGGCAGGGAGAGACGCTCCAGTTCCTCCACCAGCTCGGGCGCGAGCCCGTCCTCCAGCTCCTTCACGGAGCTGGCGTGGATGTCCTTGAGCCTGACCCGGCTGGCCTCGTCGAGAGGTGCCGCGCGTACTTCCTCCAGGAGCTGCTTGATCATGCTGCCGATCCGCATGACCTTGGCAGGCTGCTCGACCATTTCCGTCACCGGGACCTCGCGGGGTTCGTCGTCGCCCTGAGTGCCGCCGAGCGCCATCCCGTCCTGTCCCACGATGAGGACCTGGGGGCTCTCCTGCGACCTGTCATTCCTCGGCATCTCCATGCCGCCATTCTCTCGTACCCAAGCGTCACCACGGGGTGTGCCCCCGGACGAGGGTGATCCACCCTCGTCCGGGGGCACAGGACGGCAACGAAGACCGTCAGGTCGCCGCGCGCCGGGCCACCGCGCCGCGCGAGCGGGTCACGAGGGCGGCGAGCAGGGCGGCGCCGAGCGGTACGGCGACGAGCAGGCCGCCGAGCGTCTCCCAGGGGATGACGATCGGGACGAACGGCTCGGACATGTCGCCGCCCCAGCCCTCGGCGAGGCTCTGCTTGTACATGGCGATCTGCTCGCGCTCCTCGGTGAGCCGGAGCCCCATGGCCGGCAGCATTCCGGCCGCCGAGCCGAGTATCACGCCCATCGCGGCGACGACTCCGCACTGGAAGCCGCTGAGGGTGCGGCGGACGCGGGGCGGGGCGCCGACGGCGGCGAGCGTCTTCAGGTCGGCCTCGGCGTCGGCCTGGGCGAGCCCGGTGGCGATGCCCGCGGCGCCGATGGTGACGAGGCCGGCGAAGATGGACAGCGACAGGAGGATGAGGCTGTTGCTGTTGACGAAGCCCTCCTCCAGGTGGAGTTCGACGTTGCTGCCGAGCTTGGCGAGTTCGCCGTCGAGCTTCTGGCGGGCCTCGGTGTCGGGCATCCGGTCGGTGGTGACGTACGTGCCGAGCGGCACGGTCGACAGTCCGGCGGCCTTGGCGGTGGCCGGGGTGATCAGGCCCTGGAGGCCGTAGGTCTCCGGGTTGCCGGGCACGCGGTAGGCGGGGACGGAGCTGACCTTCCCCGGTGCGGGACGGTTCGCGTCGAGCGCCTTGTCGGCGGCGGCGAGGTCGGTGATCTGCTTGATCCCGACGGTGCCGTTCTTGTCGATCTGGGCGCGGGAGAAGCTGACGATCTTCCCCTCGGCGAGGGCCTTCACGGCTCCGGCGTCCTTGATGCCGAGGACCTGGAGGAGCTTGGCGTCTCCGACGAGGAGACCGCCCTCGGCGGAGACCCAGCCGCCGCCGGAGGACTGGTTGCAGCGCCAGTCTTCGGCGAGCAGCTTCCGGCGCTGCTCGGGGGTGAACTTCTCCGACGGGTCACCGCCGCCCGGGATCGCCTTGTACAGCGGGCACTCGTTCGCCGGGGGGATGACGATCTCGTAGCGGCCGCAGCCCGCGCCGCGGCCCCAGGGGTCACAGCTGGGCTTGCCGACGGAGACCCGCTCGACATCGGCGCGGACGTCGACCGGCAGGTAGCGCTGGAGTGCGTCGCGGACCGCGGGGACGTCCCGGCCGCCCTCCTCCGTGACGACGGCGGTGACCGCGCCGTACGGCAGCCGCGCCTCGTACGAGGCCTTGCTCTCGGCCTCACGGCTGGCCATGTACGTGGAGACGGCGACCGTGCCCGCGACGGCGGCGAGGACGGCGGCCACGGCCGGCGCCGTACGGCCCCGGTTGCGCACGGCGTCCCGCAGCGCGAGCCGCGGCGACAGCGGCAGCCAGCGCCCGGTGCGCCCGAACAGGCCCACCAGGGCCGGGGTCATGGCGACGACGCCCAGCTCGGCGAGGGCCGAGCCGCCCGCGACGATGGCGACCTGCCCGCTGACCAGCGAGCCGAAGAGGGCGATGGCACCGCCGAGAAGAACGGCCCCGAGGCCGATCAGCGGCAGGACCCGGCTGGAGCGGCGGACTCCGCGCCGGCCGGTGAGCGAGGCGAGGACGGTCTGCCGGGAGGCGGTGATCGCCGGGACGATCGCGGCGAGCAGACCGGTCAGGACGGCGAGCAGCGCGATGCCGAGGAGTTCGAGCGGCCGGACGTCGAAGGCGCCGAACCGCTGGCCCATGGTCTGCTCGAGGACCGGCTGGAGCAGCAGGGTGAGGATGACGGCGAGGACCGTGCCGGTGACCGCCGCGGCGACACCGATGACCAGACCGCCGCTCAGCACGATGGCCCGGATGTGGCTGCGGGCACCGCCGTTGGCGCCGACGAGCCCGAGCTGGCGGCGCGAGCGGCGGGCGCCGACCGCGAAGGCGGGCCCGGCGAGCAGACAGATCTCCAGCATCGCCAGGGCGACGACGGTGACGACGGAGGCGAGTTCGGCGGCGCCCCCCGTCGAACCGTCGTGGAAGCCCCAGTCGGCCTTCTGGTAGAGCGGGACCTCGGAGTCGGCCGGCGGGTCGAGGAGCACGGCGCGCGAGGCGACGGTCACACCCTTGGTGTTGATCTCCTTGACCATGTTCCACGTGAAACCACCGGGCTTGCGCACCAGATAGCTGGTGGAGCCCCCGGGACCGGACAGACCGGCCTTCTCGGCGGCCTTCGCGTACGGCGCGAGGAAGGCGCCGGGCAGCGCGTTGATCTGGTCCGTCTTGAGCGCGTCCGGAATTTCGTAGGAGCCGACGATCCGGTACGGGTGGTCGAAGTTGCGGGCGGAAACGGTCGAGCCGACCGACAGACCGCTGGCCTCCAGGAAGTGCGAGGTCGCCATGACCTCGTCGTTCTTCTCCGGGAACCGTCCTTCGAGGAGGGTCGTGATGCCGCGGGCGATCGGGTCGCCCGCCTTGAGCTCACGGACCTCGGTCACGAGCAGACCGTGGGTCGTCGTCAGCTTGGCCGAACCGGTGCGGTCCGTCAGGACGGTGGAACCCGCGGGGAAGGTCTTGGTGATATCGGTCGGGCCGCTGGGCCAGGCCATGTCGCCGTAGTCCTTGGCCGGCGTGCTCATCTCGCCGAGCGGGTCCTGGAAGATCGGCACCCCGTCGTACTCGGGGTCCTTGAACAGGGCGTCGGCCGCACCGATCAGGCGGTCCGCGCGCTCGGTGGGGGACAGCTCGGAGCTGCGGTAGGTCAGATCGAGGGCGCTGACGCCCAGGATGGGCAGGGCGATCATGGCGAGGACGAGGGCGCTGCGGCCCTTGGAACGCCAGGCGTCACGACGGGCGATGCGGATCGCGGCCCGCCAGGAGTGGAACCAGGTCTTCACGCTTCGGCCACCTGGCCCGACAGCAGGGAATCGGCTTCGCTGCGCACGGTCTGGTCGACGATGGCGCCGTCCCGCAGGAACACGACCCGGTCCGCCCAGGCGGCGAACCGCGGCTCGTGGGTGACGAGGACGCCGGCGGCGCCCGCGTCGCAGCGGGTGCGGAGGAGGGCGAGCACGGACTCGCCGGTCTCGGAGTCGAGGGCGCCGGTCGGCTCGTCGGCGAGCACCAGGCGGCGGTCGCCGACCAGGGCGCGGGCGATGGCGACGCGCTGCTGCTGACCGCCGGACATCTCGTCGGGGAAGCGGTCGGCGAGGTGGCCGAGCCCCATCTCCTCCAGGGCCTTCACGGCCTCGACGCGGGCCTTGCGCGCGGAGGTGCCGTCCAGCTCGCGGGGCAGGGCGACGTTCTCGGCGGCGGTGAGGGCCGGGATGAGGTTGTAGTCCTGGAAGACGTAGCCGATGCTGCGGCGGCGCAGGGCGGCGAGCTGCTTGACGCTCGCGGTGGTGATGTCGGTGTCCTCGACGATCACCTGGCCCGAGGTGGGGGTGTCGAGGCCGCCCGCGATGGTGAGCAGCGTGGACTTGCCGGAGCCGGACGGGCCCATGACGGCGACGAGTTCACCCGGGTACACGGCGAGGTCGATGCCGCGCAGGGCATGCACCTCGGTGGCACCCGCGCCATGGACGCGGGTCAGGTTCTTGAGTTGCAGCACGGGCTGCGGTGCGGACATGAAAGGGGTCCCCCCTTGGGCGTACGCGGCGGGCTGCCGGGTACGGGAGCGATCGGTGGAAGGTGGTGCGGAAGCGGTACGGGGTGGGGCGCGATGTGCGGTCAGCGCGCCCCGCCCATGGGTGGGGCGGCCTCGGCGACGGACGGCGGGGATACGGCGGACACGGGGGTGGCGGTTCCGGTGGCACCGGTGGTCGTGCCGGCGCCGGTGCCGATACCGAGGTCTGCGCGACCACCGGGGTCCGTGCCCGGGCCTGTGCCTGTGTCCGTGTCCGAGCCCGGGGCCGTGTTCGTGGCCGTGCTCGCGTCGAGCGCCGACAGACGGATCAGCCGGGACTCGCAATGGTCCAGCCAGCGCGCCTCGGCCTCGGTCTGGAAGATCAGCTGCTCCAGGACGAGCAGCCAGGCCACGTCGTCCCGTTCCCGTGCTCCGCCGCTCTCGACGGCGACGAGTGCCTGGGCCTTGAGCCGGGTGTAGTCCTGCATCGCCTGCACGGTGTGCCGGCGCTGGGACTGGATGACGTGGCGGATGTCGACGCCGGGGGCACCCACCGCCATGGCGAGCTTGATGGCCAGCTCGTCACGGGCAGGGCTGGTGCGGTCCACCGGCCTCTCGAACCAGGTCCTCAGCTCGGCGCGACCGCTGTCGGTGATCGCGTAGAGCGCGTGCCCGGCCGTGTCCTCGCCGCCCTGGGCGACCATGCCGTCGCGCTCGAGACGGCTGAGGGTCGTGTAGACCTGGCCGACGTTGAGCGGCCAGGTGGAGCCGGTGCGGGACTCGAACTCCGTACGGAGCTGGGAGCCGTAGCGAGGGCCGCGTTCGAGAAGGGCGAGGAGCCCGTGGCGGATCGACATACTCAGTATGTATACCGGGTATGCCGAGGACGACAACCGTCCTGAGGGGGAAGCGGGGGGTCCGCCTCAAGGGGGACCCGGGCGCTCAGGGCGGCTCAGCGGCGGCGCATCCGCAGCCCGAGAAAACCGATCCCGAGCCCCATCAGGGCGAGCCCCACACCCAGCGTGAGGACGGGAACCCGCTGGTCAGCGAGGGGCGACGCGGCTTCCGACGCGATACGGGGCGCGGCGGCGCGCCGGCTGGCGGGCGGTGTATCGGGGAGGGCCGCGTCCTCCTCGCGTACCGCCTCGTCCGCCGCCCCGACGTCCCCGGGGGCCTGCGGCTCTGTTGCGGTTTCGGTACGGGAGGGGCCGGGCGACGGTCTCGCGGCGCCCGCCGAGGCGCTCGGGCCCAGGGACCGGCCCGGCCGGGGCCGCCCTTCCCCGGCGGGGCGCCCGGCGAGGGACGCGGAGCCACTGGGCGCGGGGGCGTCGCTGGGCTCGCCGACGGCCGTTCCGGACGCGGCGGGCGCCCCCGTGGCGGGTCCCCCGGTGCCGGGCGCCCCGGTCCCGCTCGGTGCGGGCGCGGGGGACGCGGGCGTACCGGCGCCCCCGGTGCGCCCCGGTGAGACGGTGGCGGCCGGGGAGGAGGGGGTCGCGGTCGCGGAGGGCGCGGCGGAGGAGGGGAGCGCGGCGGAGGAGGGGAGCGCGGTGGAAGAAGGGGGCGCGGCGGGGGTGGTGCCGGCCGGGGGCGGCACCACAAGGGCGCCCGGACCGGCGACGCCCACCGTGACACCGGGCGCCCCGGACCCGGCGACAGTCCCGGACCCGGCGAAGGCCCCGTGTGCGACGAACCCCCCGCGCGCGAAGAACCCCCCGTGCGTGGAGGCAGCCCCGTACCCGAGGCCCGCCCCGTGTCCAAGGCTCGCCCCGTGCCCCGCCGGTGCCGCGTACACCGTGCACGCGCAGGCGAACGCGCAGGTGAGCGCGGGGCCGAGGGCCCGCACGCGTGTCCTGCGGAGTGCTGGAGTCACCGGGTGACCCCCTCCCGTACCGAGCCGCCGAGATGGTCGACTCAGCGTAGGCATGCCGGAACATTTCCGGCATCCGGGACGGGGTCAGTGGGTGTATCGAGCCGTCAGGGCCTCTGAGCGGGCGTCAGCGGCCATGGGGGGCGTCGGGCTGACGCCTCACCCCTACTGCGGCGGGTTGCCCGTCGAGATCTTGAGGGTGAACTCGGCGTCCTTGTCGGCGATGTCCTCGCCGGCCGGCGGGTACTGCTCCAGGACCGTGCCCTGGCCGTAGGTCGACTCGTCGACCGGGGTCTCGACCATGATCTTCCACCCGGCGGCCTGGACGCAGTCCTTCACCGACTGGATGTTCTTGTAGGTGAAGTTGGGGACCTCGAACTTCTCGGGGTCGTCGCTCGACTCGGTCGGCTGCGTGCACTTCTTCGGGTCGATGGTCTTGGTCAGGTCCGGGCCCTTGTGGCCGGGCGCGGCCGTCGGCTGCTCCGTGCCCCCGGTGCCGCCGGCGCTGCTGCTGGTGCCGCCGTCGGCCGCCTGGTTGCCCGGGTCCTCCTTCTGGCTGAGCGCGAAGACCAGGCCGCCGACCGCGAGCAGGGCGACGACGATCGCGCCCACGATCACCGGAGTGTTCCGCCGGGAGCCGCCGCCCGCCGGGGCGGGCGCGGGCGTGTGCGCCTGCGCGTAGGGCGCGGGCGTCGGGGCCTGCTGGTGCTGGTACACCGGGGCGGGCGTCGGCGCCTGCTGCGGGTAGCCGTACGAGGGGGCGGGCGCCGGGGTCGCGGGGCCGTACGGGCCGGGCTGCGGCGTCGGCGGCAGGTAGGGCTGCTGCACACCGTGCGGCCCGGAGTGGGGGCCGGGCGGCGGGGTCTGGCCGATGGGCGGGAAGACCGCCGAGCCGACGCCCGCGCCACTGGTGACCGGACCGCCCTGGACGATCATCGGCGCGCCCGTCTGACCCGCCGAGAGCACCCGCAGGCACTCGTCGCGCATCGCCGCCGCGCTCGGGAACCGCTCGTTCGGGTTCTTTCGCAGCGCGCGGGCGACGAGCGCGTCCATCGCCGGCGTCACCGAACGGTTGACGGTCGACGGGGCGACCGGCTCCTCCTGCACGTGCGCGTACGCGATGGCGAGCGGGGAGTCGGCGTCGAAGGGCAGCCGGCCGGTGAGGAGCTGGAAGAGCATGATGCCGACCGAGTAGAGGTCGGAGCGGGCGTCGACCGCGCGCCCGAGGGCCTGCTCGGGGGAGAGGTACTGGGGGGTGCCGACGACCATGCCGGTCTGGGTCATCGAGGTGACCCCGGACTGCATGGCCCGCGCGATGCCGAAGTCCATGACCTTGACGACGCCGCGCTTGGTCGTCATCACGTTGCCGGGCTTGATGTCGCGGTGGACCAGGCCCATCTCGTGGCTGACCTCGAGGGCGGCGAGCACGTCGGCCGTCACCTTGAGCGCCTTGTCGGCGGGCATCGCGCCGTACTGCTGGACATCGGCGGCGAGGACCGAGCCGAGCGGCTGCCCCTCCACGTACTCCATGACGATGTACGGCATGACGGCGCCGTCGAGGGTGTCCTCGCCGGTGTCGAAGACCGAGACGATGTTCGTGTGCGACAGCTTCGCGACCGCCTGCGCCTCGCGCCGGAACCGCTCGCGGAACGACTGCTCCCGGCCCAGCTCGGTGTGCAGCGTCTTGATGGCGACCTGCCGGTCGAGCGCGCTGTCGTAGGCCAGGTAGACCGACGCCATGCCACCCTCGCCGAGAAGGTCGCGCAGCTGGTACCGGCCGCCCGCGACCGAACCGCCCGCATAGCGGCCCTGTGCGCCGTCCTGGCTCATCTGTGCTTCCCCCTACGCGCACGAGGCGGCGTCGATCCGGTTTTTCCTGGCCAAGTCTGCCCGAGGGCAGTGACACGTCAAGCCAGGTGCCCGTTCCGTGACCCTCCGCACAGGAAGGTCCCCCGGCGGGTTCCGCGAAAGGTCCGGGGAAAGGTTTCCGCGCGGGTGGGGGAAACCCGGCGAATTTGCACAGGTGTACGTGGAAGGGGTTGGATGGCCGGTCCATCTCGAACCGTGATGTCGTACGGAGCCTGTAGCGTGACGACTGGACACGGCACGACAGACGACGGCGAGGACTGATGGCACCCGAATCCGGATCAGGTGGCGGTGTGCCGGACGCGGCAGCGGAGTCCTGGGGCGTCGGCGGAGTCGTCGGTGACGGGCGCTACCGCCTGACGCACCGTCTGGGCCGCGGCGGCATGGCGGAGGTCTTCGCCGCCGAGGACGTACGGCTCGGCCGTACCGTCGCCGTCAAGCTGCTCCGCTCCGATCTCGCCGAGGACCCGGTCTCCAAGGCCCGCTTCACCCGCGAGGCGCAGTCCGTCGCCGGGCTCAACCACCACGCCATCGTCGCCGTGTACGACTCCGGCGAGGACCTGGTGGCCGGCCGGCCCGTGCCGTACATCGTGATGGAGCTCGTCGAGGGCCGCACCATCCGTGACCTGCTGCTCAGCGCCGAGGCGCCGGGTCCCGAGCAGGCCCTGATCATCGTCTCCGGGGTTCTGGAGGCGCTGGCCTATTCGCACCAGCACGGCATCGTGCACCGCGACATCAAGCCGGCCAACGTGATCATCACCCACGGCGGCGCCGTGAAGGTCATGGACTTCGGCATCGCCCGCGCCCTGCACGGCGCGCAGTCGACGATGACGCAGACCGGCATGGTCATGGGCACCCCCCAGTACCTCTCCCCCGAGCAGGCCCTCGGCAAGGCGGTCGACCACCGCTCCGACCTGTACGCGACGGGCTGCCTGCTCTACGAACTCCTCGCGCTGCGCCCCCCGTTCACCGGCGAGACCCCGCTGTCCGTGGTGTACCAGCACGTGCAGGACATCCCGGTCCCGCCCTCCGACGTCACGCACTCCGTGCCGCCGGAGCTCGACGGCCTGGTGATGCGCTCGCTCGCGAAGGACCCGGACGACCGGTTCCAGAGCGCCGAGGAGATGCGCGGCCTCATCCAGTACGGCCTGCAGATGCTCCAGCAGCAGGGCGGCCACACCGGCACGTGGAACACCGGCCCGGTCGAGATGCACGAGGGCGGTCACACCCCGGTCGGCGGCATGGCCGCGACGACCGCGATGGGTCACCCGATGCACGGCGAGACCGCGCAGGGCCCGATCCTTCCCCCGCGGAACCCGGAGGACGGCGGTGTCGGCGGGTACGGCGGCTACGACGGCGGTACGGGCGGCACCGGGGGCTACGGCCAGGACGGCGGCTACGGTCCGCAGGGCGGCGGCAACGGCCGCCGGGGCAAGGTGTGGCTGTTCGCCGCGCTCGCGGTGATCGCGGTCGTGACCGGTGTCGTCTTCGCGATCCAGGCGGCCCAGAAGGACAGTCCCGCGAGCGGCCCCAAGCCGATCGTCACCGATTCGCCGTCCTCGGCCACCTCGGAGCCCCCGCCCACGGAGGAGCCCTCCCAGGAGCCCTCGCAGGACCAGGGCGGCTCGGGCGGCGGCTCGACGCAGCAGCCGTGGCCGCCGCCGACCACGCGGCAGCCGACGGACGAGCCGTCGAAGACGCTGGAGCCCACGGACGAGCCGACGAAGACGACGGCGCCGCCGACCGATCCCACCGGTGAGCCGACGAAGACGACGGCCCCGCCGACGGAGCCCACCGGCGACCCGACGACCTCCTCGCCCGATCCCACCGGGGGCAACGGCAACCCGGACACGCCCCCGACGGGCAACGGCGCCGAGACGGGCTGACCCCGCCCGGCGTGAGCGGCCACCGCCGTCACCCTGCGAACGCGTCGCGTACCGCCTCGTACTCGCGTGTCCACCAGACCGCCAGGGCCGACACCGCAGGAAACTGCGGGTCGGCCCTTCGGTCGTGCAGCTGGTAGCGCCAGCGCAGGGTCCAGAAGTCGTTGAGCCGTTCCCACCACACCCGGTGCGCCGCCGCCGCCAGCTCGGCCCGGTCGGCGCCCGTCGCCCGCCGGTACGCGCGCGCGTACGCCCGCACCTTCTCCAGGGCCAGCTCCCCTTCCGGCCGTACGAAGAAGATCGCGGCCGCCCTGACCGCCTCCTCGGCCCGGGGGCGCACCCCGAGCCGGTCCCAGTCGACGATCGCGGCGGGTTCGGCGCCCCGGTAGAGCAGGTTCAGCGGGTGGAAGTCGCCGTGCACCCAGCCGGCCGCGGCTGCGGGCGGCGGACGGTGGTGCGCGTGCTGGGCGAGGAGCCGGCGCCGTTCCCGCAGCCGGTGCTCGGCGAGCGCGTCGAAGCTGTCGCGGGGGCGGTGGGCGCGGGCGAGGCGGATCAGTTCGTCGATGGCCCGGAAGGTGTCCAGGAGGTCGGCGCTCGCGCAGACGCCGTCGTCGGGGGCGCCCGGGGTCCCGTCGGCTCCGGCGGGGCCCATCACACGGTCCAGGGCGGTGTGGACCTGCCCGAGCAGGGCGCCGAGGCGCCGGGAGCAGCCGGTGGAGAGCTGGGCGCCGTCGCGGTGGCGGCCGTCGATCCAGGGGTGCAGGGCGTAACAGCGGCCGTCGACGACGGCGACCGTGCGGCCGGTGGCGTCGGCGAGCGGCGGGGCGACGGGCAGGCCGAGGGCGTACAGCCGCTGGGTGGCACGGTGCTGGCGGGCGATGGTGGCGCGGTCGGCGGTGAGGGCGTCCAGGTGCTGCTTGAGGAAGTAGGTGCCCCGGGTGGTGGAGAGGCGGAAGCCGCGGTTGAGCAGCCCTTCGGCGACGGGCACACAGGAGAGCGGCTCGCCGGCGTGCCGGTGGCGGCGCAGCAGCGCCCCGACGGGCGGCGCGCCCACGGGCCTGCCGGGAGAGGCGCCGGGTCTGCCGGGGGATGCCCCAGGTCTGCCGGGGGAGGGCCTGCCGGGGGATGCGCCGGGTCTGCCGGGGGACGGCCTGCCGGGGGATGCGCCGGGCCGCGCCGGCGGCGACGTACCCGGCGGAGTGAGCGTTTCAGATGAGCGCGGCACCCGTCAGATGTTAGATCACGCTACGTGGTGGAGATGTCGCCGTACGGAACGGGGGGTGGGGCGGGTCCCCGGGGTCTCGCTCGCGTAGTCGAGCGCGTGCACCGTCACGAACTGCGGTTCGATCCGCATGAAGACCGGGGTGAAGGCCTCGTCGTCCACGGCCTCCGGCTCCGGCCCGAAGGCCGCGAGCTCCTCCTCGGTCGGCTCGACGATCTCGGCGGTGCCGGTGAACTGCACGGACCACAGGTGCTCGGAGCCCGAGTTGAAGTTGTCCGCGCCGTAGGCGACGACGCTGCCGTTGCAGGCGCGGTGGTAGCCGAGCCCCCGGTGCATCCGGAGCAGGACACGGCCGTCGGACACGATGTGCCGGGCGGGGGCGACGAACGGCATCGCCCGCATGCTCGTCGCCACTCGGCCGTAGGACACACGGCTGAGCAACTCGATGGCGCGGATCTCGTCGGTGGACATGGCTTCCACTCTCCGCCACCGGCGCCGGGTCGGAAAAGGGGCCCCTGCCCCGCTTTCACGAGGACATAGGTCCCGAAACGGCGCCGTCGGCCCCGCGCTCATCCGTACGGGTGAGAGCGGGGCCCGCCGGTACGTCAGTGACGCTCGGCCTGCAGCCGCGCCACGTACGCCGCGGCCTGCGAGCGCCGCTCCATGCCCAGCTTCGACAGCAGGCTGGAGACGTAGTTCTTGATGGTCTTCTCGGCGAGGTGGAGCCGCTCGCCGATGACCCGGTTGGTCAGGCCCTCGCCGATCAGGTCCAGGATCTTGCGCTCCTGGTCCGTCAGGTTGGCGAGCTTGTCGTCACCCTTCGGGTTGTTGCCGTCGCGCAGCCGCTCCAGGACACGGGCGGTCGCCACCGGGTCGAGCAGCGACTTGCCGGCCGCCACGTCCCGCACCGCGTTCAGCAGCTCGTTGCCGCGGATGGCCTTCAGGACGTAGCCCGAGGCCCCGGCCATGATCGCGTCGAAGAGTGCCTCGTCGTCCGCGTACGAGGTCAGCATCAGACAATTGATGCCCTCGTCCTGGGAGCGGATCTCACGGCACACCTCGACGCCGCTGCCGTCCGGCAGCCGGACGTCGAGCACCGCGACGTCGGGGCGGGTCGCGGGGATCCTGACCAGCGCGTCCGCCGCCGTCCCGGCCTCCCCGACCACCTCAATGTCGTCCTCCACGGAGAGCAGCTCGTGGACGCCGCGCCGGACGACTTCGTGGTCGTCCAGCAGAAATACCCGGATTTTTCCTTCTTCGCGCACGCAGCCAGTCTCACATATTGGCTCTTCCCGCGCCCGGGGTGCGCGGGATAACGTGCCGGGTGTTCCGGCGGCCCTTCGAAGCCGCTGCCGACGCGCTGACCAGCCGCTGTTCCCCGTTTTCTCGATTTACTTGGAAATCCAAGCAAAATCGCAGGTCAAGTGGGGTTTCGCGGGAATGCCGCGCTGTGGGTAACGTGCCTATGACAGGGCGCTCGCCGGGGCACCTGTCACGCCCGACCCCGGCCGCGTCGCACCCACCCCGTGCGAAGGGTACGGATAAGGCGGAGAGCCGCACTGGCCTTGCCCGGCGAACCCGGGGGCCGGACCGACGGAGGAGCACGCACGTGACCGTGGAGAGCACTGCCGCGCGCAAGACGACGCGACGCAGCAGCGGCACCAAGCGCACCGCAAGCGCGAGCACGAGCACCACCAAGAAGACGAGCACGCGCGCCGAGGCGGGGGCTGTGGAGCCCGAGCTCGTCCAGCTGCTGACGCCCGAAGGAGAGCGCGTCCAGCACCCCGATTACGACATCGACCTCAGCGCCGAGGAACTGCGCGGTCTCTACCGCGACATGGTCCTCACCCGTCGCTTCGACGCCGAGGCCACCTCGCTCCAGCGTCAGGGCGAGCTGGGCCTGTGGGCCTCGCTGCTCGGCCAGGAGGCGGCGCAGATCGGTTCCGGCCGTGCGCTGCGGGACGACGACTACGTCTTCCCGACCTACCGCGAGCACGGTGTGGCCTGGGTCCGTGGCGTCGACCCGACGAATCTGCTGGGAATGTTCCGCGGTGTGAACCACGGTGGCTGGGATCCCAACAGCAACAATTTCCACCTGTACACGATCGTCATCGGCTCGCAGACCCTGCACGCCACCGGTTATGCGATGGGCATCACCAAGGACGGCGCGGATTCCGCCGTGATCGCGTACTTCGGCGACGGCGCCTCCAGCCAGGGCGACGTCAACGAGGCCTTCACCTTCTCCGCGGTCTACAACGCGCCCGTCGTGTTCTTCTGCCAGAACAACCAGTGGGCGATCTCCGAGCCCACCGAGAAGCAGACCCGCGTGCCGCTCTACCAGCGCGCCCGCGGCTTCGGCTTCCCCGGCGTCCGCGTCGACGGCAACGACGTCCTGGCCTGCCTGGCCGTGACGAGGTCCGCCCTGGAGCGCGCCCGCCGCGGCGAGGGCCCCACCCTCGTGGAGGCCTTCACCTACCGCATGGGCGCCCACACCACCTCCGACGACCCGACGAAGTACCGGGCCGACGAGGAGCGGGAGGCCTGGGAGGCCAAGGACCCGATCCTGCGCCTCAAGGCGTACCTGGAGCGCGAGGGCAACGCCGACGAGGCCTTCTTCGAGGCCCTGGAGGCGGAGAGCGAGGCGCTCGGCAAGCGTGTCCGCGAGGGCGTCCGCAACATGCCCGACCCGGACCACATGGCGATCTTCGAGAATGTCTACGCGGACGGGCACGCGCTCGTCGACGAGGAGCGCGCGCAGTTCGCCGCCTACCAGGCGTCCTTCGCGGATGGCGAGGTCAAGTAACCATGGCTGTACAGAAGCTCCCGCTCGCCAAGGCGCTCAACGAGTCGCTCCGCAAGGCCCTGGAGACCGACCCCAAGGTCCTGATCATGGGTGAGGACGTCGGCAAGCTCGGCGGCGTCTTCCGTGTCACGGACGGCCTGCAGAAGGACTTCGGCGAGGACCGTGTCATCGACACCCCGCTCGCCGAGTCCGGCATCGTCGGCACCGCGATCGGCCTGGCCCTGCGCGGCTACCGGCCGGTCGTGGAGATCCAGTTCGACGGCTTCGTCTTCCCCGCGTACGACCAGATCGTCACGCAGCTCGCCAAGATGCACGCCCGTGCGCTCGGCAAGGTCAAGATGCCGGTCGTCATCCGCATCCCGTACGGCGGCGGCATCGGCGCGGTCGAGCACCACTCCGAGTCCCCCGAGGCGCTCTTCGCGCACGTCGCGGGCCTCAAGGTCGTCTCGCCGTCCAACTCCTCGGACGCCTACTGGATGCTCCAGCAGGCCATCCAGAGCGACGACCCGGTGATCTTCTTCGAGCCCAAGCGCCGCTACTGGGACAAGAGCGAGGTCGACACCGAGGCCATCCCCGGCGAGCTCCACAAGGCCCGGGTGGCGCGCGAGGGCAGTGACCTCACGCTCGCCGCGTACGGCCCGATGGTGAAGGTCTGCCTGGAGGCCGCCGCGGCCGCCCAGGAGGAGGGCAAGTCGGTCGAGGTCCTGGACCTGCGGTCGATGTCCCCGATCGACTTCGACGCGATCCAGCGGTCCGTCGAGAAGACCCGTCACCTCGTCGTCGTCCACGAGGCCCCGGTGTTCTACGGCTCCGGTGCGGAGGTCGCCGCCCGGATCACCGAGCGCTGCTTCTACCACCTGGAAGCCCCCGTCCTGCGGGTCGGCGGCTACCACGCGCCGTATCCGCCGGCGCGCCTGGAGGAGGAGTACCTGCCGGGCCTCGATCGCGTGCTCGACGCCGTCGACCGCTCGCTGGCGTACTGAGGAGAGCACCGTGACGATCCGCGAATTCAAGATGCCCGACGTGGGCGAGGGCCTGACCGAGGCCGAGATCCTCAAGTGGTACGTCAAGGCCGGTGACACGGTCGAGGACGGCCAGATCGTGTGCGAGGTCGAGACGGCCAAGGCCGCCGTCGAGCTGCCGATCCCCTTCGACGGCACGGTCCACGAGCTGTGCTTCCCCGAGGGGACCACGGTCGATGTCGGCCAGGTCATCATCTCGGTGAACGTCGGCGGCGGTGCGGCACCCGAGGCCCCGGCGGCCCCGGTGGCCGAGGCCGCTCCCGCGCCCGCCGCACCAACGCCCGTCGTGGACGAGGAGGAGGACGAGCCGCAGGTCCGTCAGCCGGTCCTCGTCGGCTACGGCGTGGCCGTCAGCTCCACCAAGCGCCGCCCGCGCAAGGCGGCTCCGGGCGCGGTCCAGGCCGCCCCGGCGGCACCGGCCGCCCCGGTCCAGGCGGCGCCCGTCGCCGTCTCCGTACCGGAGCAGCTCAACGGGCACGCGCCGGCCGGCGCCCGGCCGCTGGCCAAGCCGCCGGTCCGGAAGCTCGCCAAGGACCTCGGCGTCGACCTGGCCACGGTCACCCCGACCGGCCCGGACGGCGTCATCACCCGTGAGGACGTCCACGCGGCTGCCGCTCCGGCGTCCGCGCCGGCCGCCCCGGCCCCGGCGCCCGTGGCCGCCCCGGCCCCGGTCGTGGCGCCCGCGGCCGTCGTGCCCGACGCCCGGGAGACCCGTGTCCCCGTCAAGGGCGTACGGAAGGCCACGGCGGCGGCGATGGTCGGCTCGGCCTTCACCGCGCCGCACGTCACCGAGTTCGTGACCTTCGACATCACGCGCACGATGAAGCTGGTCGACGAGCTCAGGTCCGGTACGGACATGGCGGGTCTGCGGGTCAACCCGCTCCTCCTCATCGCCAAGGCCGTCCTGGTCGCCGTCCGGCGCAACCCGGAGATCAACGCGGCCTGGGACGAGGCGGCGCAGGAGATCGTCCTCAAGCACTATGTGAACCTGGGCATCGCCGCGGCCACCCCGCGCGGTCTGCTCGTCCCCAACATCAAGGACGCGCACGCCCAGACCCTGCCCGAGCTGTCGGCCTCCCTGAGCGAGCTGGTCTCCACCGCGCGCGAGGGGAAGACGACTCCGGCGGCGATGCAGGGCGGCACCATCACCATCACCAACGTGGGCGTCTTCGGCGTCGACACCGGTACGCCCCTCCTGAACCCCGGCGAGTCCGCGATCCTCGCGGTCGGCTCGATCAAGCTCCAGCCGTGGGTCCACAAGGGCAAGGTGAAGCCGCGCCAGGTCACGACGCTGGCCCTCTCCTTCGATCACCGACTGATCGACGGCGAGCTCGGCTCCAAGTTCCTGGCGGACGTCGCCGCGATCCTGGAGCAGCCGAAGCGGCTCATCACCTGGGCGTGACGCCCGAGTTGCCATGTTTCACGTGAAACACCCGGCCGGGGAGGGGGAAGACCCCTCCTCGGCCGGGTGTTTTCGTCGTCGTGCCGTAGAGGGGGATCGTGAGCGCGTATCTGGGGCCGCTGGAGCCGGTCGGGGACCGGTGGGTGATCGGTGATGCCAAGCGGCCGGGCGGAACGTGCCTGGTCCTGACGGCCGAAGGCATGGAGCACTGCGCGAACGGGACCGCGGAGCCGCTTGAGGTCGTGCCGTGGTCCAGGGTCATGGAGCTGGGCATCCGTACGACCTACCGGGCCTGGATGGCCACGCGCGGGGGGACCGCGCTCAGCTGGGCCGGCCAGTCGAACGCCGTCGACATGGGCCGCGACGCCTGCTCCGTACACGCGCTCGTGCGCCATCCGTACGACGACTGGTTCGCGCGCTACAGCCACCATCGGCGCGCGTACACGGGGGCGCACGTGTACCTGGTGGGCCATCTCTTCGAGGCGGTCTCCGAGGCGAAGCTGATGCGCCGGCTGGGCGATCCGCGATGGCTCGGCGCGGTCGTCGAGCAGGTGGCGCCCCTGCCGAACCGGCGGGCGTCGGCGCGGAGGGTCCGCGAGATCGTCGGGGCCGCGGACGCCTGACCCGGCCCGTCCGTATCGCGGACGGGGCTGCCTGTTGCACCCCTGTTGTATCTATGCTGTGCGCATGCCATCAGCGCCAACCGGTCCAGCCCTGCTGCCCACCAAGCAGCCCCCCGCCGCCGACCGTGTCTACATGCACGTCAAGCGGGCCGTACTCGACCGGCGCTACGAGGGAGGCACCCTCCTCACCGAGGGCGAACTCGCGACGGCCGTCGGAGTGTCCAGGACGCCGGTGCGCGAGGCGCTGCTCAAGCTGGAGATGGAAGGGCTGCTCAAGCTCTACCCGAAGAAGGGCGCCCTCGTCCTCGCCGTCTCCGCGCAGGAGATCGCCGATGTCGTCGAGACCCGGCTGCTCGTCGAGGAGTTCGCCGTCCGCCGGGCCGTCCCCGCCCCCGCCCCGCTGATCGCCCGCCTCGAAGAACTCCTCGACGAGCAGCAGCGGCGCGCCGAGGCCGGCGACCTGGCGGAGGTCGCGGTCACCGACCGGTGCTTCCACGCCGAGATCGTCCGCCACGCGGGCAACCAGATTCTCTCCCGCCTCTACGACCAGCTCCGCGACCGCCAGCTCCGCATGGGCGTCGCCGTGATGCAGTCCCAGCCCGACCGCGTCGCCAAGAACATCACCGAGCACGCCGAGATCCTCGACCGGATCAAGGCCGGGGACGCCGAGGGCGCCGCCGCCTGCGTCCGCCAGCACCTCAGCTGGGTCAAGGTCCTGGTCCGGGGTGACGACCGGTGAGCGACCGCCGCAACCGCCACCGCGACGGCCGGGACCGTGACCCCAACCGCCGGGACCGGGACCGGGACCGGCGCCGCGACCGCAGCCGCAACGGATACGGCTCCGCCGTCACCCTCCCCGGCGACCCGCCCGGCGGCCGTCGCGCCGCCCTCGTCTGGGGCGTCGGCGTCGGCGTCTACTTCGTCGCCGTCATCTTCCGCACGTCCCTCGGCGTCGCCGGACTCGACGCCGCCGACCGCTTCCACGTCAACGCCTCCGCGCTCTCCACCTTCTCCATACTCCAGCTGCTCGTCTACGCCGGCATGCAGATACCCGTCGGCCTGATGGTCGACCGGCTCGGCACCAAGAAGGTCCTCGCCCTCGGCGTCGTCCTCTTCACCCTCGGCCAGCTGGGCTTCGCGCTCTCCCCGTCGTACGGCACGGCGCTCGCCTCCCGCGCCCTCCTCGGCTGCGGCGACGCCATGACCTTCATCAGCGTCCTGCGGCTCGGCAGCCGCTGGTTCCCCGCCCGGCGCGGCCCGCTGATCGGCCAGGTCGCCGCCCTCTTCGGCATGGCCGGCAACCTCGTCTCCACCG
Organism: Streptomyces sp. P9-A4; assembly: GCF_036634195.1. NCBI lineage: Bacteria > Bacillati > Actinomycetota > Actinomycetes > Kitasatosporales > Streptomycetaceae > Streptomyces > Streptomyces sp. P9-A4. The sequence continues at coordinate 3,629,467 of NZ_JAZIFY010000001.1, read as the reverse complement.
TCTTCATCGCCCGCGCCCTGCACGGCCTCGGCTGGACGACCACCTTCGTCGGCAGCTCGCTGGCCGGCGTCGTCGCTCTCGTCCTGCTGCTGCTCTTCCTCAAGGACCACCCCGAGGGGTACGAGCCCCAGCCCTCCACCCACGCGGGCGCCGCGTTCGTACGCCGGCAGATCGCCGAGTCGTGGCGGGAACCCGGCACCCGGCTCGGCATGTGGGTGCACTTCACCACCCAGTTCCCGGCGATGGTCTTCCTGCTCCTGTGGGGGCTGCCGTACCTCGTCGAAGCGCAGGGCCTGTCCCGGTCGACCGCCGGAACCCTGCTCACTCTGGTCGTCCTGTCGAACATGGTCGTCGGCCTCGCGTACGGGCAGATCATCGCCCGGCACCACGCGGCCCGCGCCCCGCTCGCCCTCGGCACCGTCGCCGCCACCGCCCTGCTGTGGGCGACCACCCTCGCCTACCCCGGCGACCACGCCCCGATGTGGCTGCTCGTCACCCTCTGCCTGGTCCTCGGCGCCTGCGGACCGGCCTCGATGATCGGCTTCGACTTCGCCCGCCCGGCGAACCCGCCGGAGCGTCAGGGCACCGCCTCCGGCATCGTCAACATGGGTGGTTTCGTGGCCTCGATGACCACGCTGCTCGCCGTGGGCGTGCTGCTCGACGCGACCGGCGGCAACTACCGGATCGCGTTCTCGTCGGTCTTCGTCCTGGAGGCCCTGGGAATCGTGCAGATCCTGCGCCTCAAGGCCCGCACCCACCGCAGGGAACGGGAACGGCTCGTCGCGAGCCGCGTCGAGGCCGTGCACGTCCCGGTCTAGAGGTCGGGACTACGGGAGCACTACCGGGGCGTCACCGCGAAGTTGTCGAGGATGGCCTGCGCCAGCTCCTCGTCACCCTCCGTCTTGACCCGGTCGGCCACCTCGGCCGGCCGGACCCGGCCGCAGGCGAGCCGTACGAACGTCTCCCAGTCCGTCGCGAGCGTCACCGCGGGGCCGAGCGAGGGCGCGCCGTCGATCGAACCCCGGCCCTCCGCGTCGACCCGAACGGTCCGCAGGAACTCCACCGGGCCGCTCACGTCGATCACCACCGCCGAGGGCGCGGGCGCCCCGGCGTCCTTGGCGACCACCTTCGGCATCGCCTCCAGCAGCACGTCCCGCGTGACGTGCGCACCCGCCGAGTCCAGGTTGCCCGGCCTGCCGAGCGCGACCCGCAGGTCCTGCTCGTGCACCCACACGTCGAAGGCGCGCATCCGGTACGCCAGTTCCAGGGACTGCTCGGCGCCCAGGGGAGCGCGGATCAGGCGCTCGGGGGAGCGGTTCTCGTTGCGCAGCTGCCGGGCCCGGCGGATCAGGATGTACTCCAGCTCCGAGGTCATCTCCGGCGCGGTGTGGTGCCGCCGCACATCGACCTGGACCTCCATGTAGCGCGCGAAGTCACTGCGTACGTGGTACAGGTCGCGGGGCAGGGAGTGGATCGGCCGCGGGTCGCCGAGTATCTCGGTCTCCATGCCGATGACATGGGACACGATGTCCCGCACCGACCAGCCGGGGCACGGGGTCGGCCGGTTCCACTCGCCCTCCACGAGCGGCTGCACCAGCTCGGCTATCGCCTCGATGGAATGGGTCCAGGCGTCGGCGTAGTTCTGGAGGCTGGGATGGACGGTCACGGGACCCCTCGGCGGTTCTTCGGTGCGCGGGCTGAAAACACGACTGGGTGGGAGGCTCGGACGCTAAGTTACGCTGCCCGAAGGCACCCCGGCAGTGCTTTCGTGTGACGATCGTAGGCCGGTGTTGACGGCTCGAATGCCAGGACGGTGGTAGTGTGCGCGCCTCGCTGATCCAGATCGCGGTAGACCCGGACGAACCGGTCGACGCTCGTCGTGCCCGCGTGGGCCGCCTCGTAAGGGCGGAATCCGGCCACGCCGACCTTGTCGTCCTGCCCGAACTGTGGACCGTCGGAGCCTTCGCCTCCGACCTCTTCGCCGCCGAGTCCGAGCCGCTGAACGGCCCGACGCACCGGGCGATGGCGGACGCCGCCCGCGACGCCGGGGTCTGGCTGCACGCCGGCTCCTTCGTCGAGGCGGAGGGCGGCGCCCTCTACAACACCTCGCTCGTCCTCTCCCCCGACGGCGAACTCGCCGCCTCCTACCGCAAGATCCACCGCTTCGGCTTCGACAAGGGCGAGGCGGTGATGATGGCCGCCGGGGAGGACCTCGTCACCGTCGACCTGCCGCACCTCACCGTCGGCGTCGGCACCTGCTACGACCTGCGCTTCCCCGAACTCTTCCGCGGCCTCGTCGACGCCGGCGCGCAGGCCTTCGTCGTCCCGGCAGGCTGGCCCGCCCTCCGCCGCGCCCACTGGAGCCTGCTCGCCCGCGCCCGCGCGGTCGAGAACCAGGCGTACGTCCTCGCCTGCGGTACGGCGGGCACGCACGCGGGGGTGGAGCAGGCCGGCCACTCGATCGTCGTCGACCCCTGGGGGGAGACCCTCGCCGAGGCGGGCCCCGACGAGGAGATCCTGCGGGCCGTCCTCGACCCGGCGAAGGTCACGACGACCCGCGAACAGTTCCCGGCCCTGAAGGACCGGGTGCTCGGCATCGCGACGCCGCCGGCCGGTCGCCGGGGCTGAGGCCGGTCGGGGGCACGGTGGCCGGGGCTGAGGCCGGTCCGGGGCACGGTGGCCGGGGCTGAGGGCCGCCCGCCCGCCGACCCGCACGGCCAGCTGCCGCTTCCTGCCGCGCCCCGACGCGCGGACGGTGACCGTGAGGCCGGGGTCCTCCTCGTCGGGCTCGCGGGTCAGGACGTACGCCCGCTTGTCGAGCGCCGAGAGCCGGTAGCGGTCGCCCGCGTACCGCAGTGCGAGGGCGCGCTGCGCCGCCGCGGCGCCCCAGCGGTTCCGCGTCATGTACACCATGCGGTCGCCGACCCGGAGCGTGGACCGGTTCAGGGTCGGCAGCCGGATGCCGTCGGTGTGGATGCCCCGGGCCTCGAAGGCGGCGACGGGTATCAGCCCGCCGCGCGCCTCCGAGACGACGGTCTCCGGCGCGGTACGGGGCAGCGGGCAGGTCAGCGTGATCTCGCCGAACTCCCGCGAGACGCCCCGCCACCCGGCCCGGCGCGCGTGCCGGTCGCCCTCCTGCCACGGCTGGAGGACGAAGGGGGAGACGGCGGTGTGCATGGTCGCTCCTTCTTGAGGGAGGGCCGAGGGCCCTGAATCGGTCGGGGAGGGACCGGAGGTCAGAGGGTGACCGCGCGCAGGGAGGCCCGGACGGGCCCGTACGGGATCCCCGACCCCGGCTCGTACGGGATCCCCGACCCGGGCCCGTACGGGATCCCCGGCCCGCACGCATCGCCCGCCCCGCGCCCGTACTCCTCCCACGCCGCCGCCAGTCTCCGTACCGCCTCCGACAACTGCTCCGGGGGCAGCAGGAAGTGCAGCCGCAGATGGCGGACGCTGCCGCCGAGGGCGTCGGTCGTCACGCCCGGCAGGACCGCCACCCCGTGGCGCAGGGCGAGCTGCGCGAACGAGACGCCGTCGCCGTGCGGGAGGCGTACCCAGAGCGTCTGGCCGCCGGTCGCCGGGGCGCAGGACCAGGACGGGAGCAGCCGGGCCAGCTCGCCGCGCAGATGCGCGTGGCCCGCGCGGATGGAGTCCAGGCGGGCGGCGAGGACCGGCGCGAAGTCGTCGAGGAGCCGGGCCGCCGCGAGCTGGGACGGCACGTCGCAGCCCAGGTCGTGCAGGGCCTTCAGCCGGGCGAGCCGGGCGATCAGCGGCGCGGGGCCGCGCACCCAGCCGATCCGGAGGCCGCCCCACACGACCTTGGAGAGCGAGCCGACCGAGACGACCTCGCCGTACGAGGAGAGGGAACGGTCCTCCGGGCGCGGGGCGAACGCCAGGTCGCCCAGTACCTCGTCGTCCACCAGCGGCACCCCGAGCGCGTTCGCCGCCTCCACGAGCCGCCGCCCGGCGAGCGGCGGCAGGACCGTGCCCGTCGGGTTCTGGAAGCGGGCCACCACATAGGCCAGGGCGGGACGGTGGTGTTCCATCACACGGATCGCCTCCGCCACGTCCAGTCCGTCGGGCCCGACCGCCACCGGCAGGGGCACGGCGGCGGCCTCCCGGACCAGGTCGAGCGCCCCCGGATACGTCGGCGCTTCGATGAGCACCCCGTCGCCGGGCGCGAGCAGCAGCCGGGTGAGCAGCGAAAGCCCCTGCTGGGCGCCGGTCGTGACCAGGATCTGGCCGGGCTCGGTCGGCACCCCGCGCGCCGAGTAGCGGGCCGCGACGGCCGTCCGCAGCGCCCCGAGTCCGGCCGGGTGGTAGCCGAGGTCGCCTTCGGGCAGGACCAGCGAGCGGTACGCCTCCGCCAGCTCGGGCGGCGGCCCGGTGGGAGCGGCGCAGCTCAGCAGCAGCACGTCGTCCGGCGCCTCCAGGAGGTGCAGGAACAGCGGGTTCGAGGTCTCGGCCACCCGGGGCGGCGCCCCCGGGCCCGTCCGCGTCTCCTCCTCGGGCTCGGGCGCCAGCGCCGCCCGCGTCACCCGGGTCCCGCTGCCCTGCCGCCGTACCAGCCGTCCCTCCTGCCGCAGTACGTCGTACGCGGCGACCACCGTCGTCCGGCCCACGGCCAGGGCCCGCGCCAGCCGCCGGTCCGGCGGCAGCGGCGTGCCCGGCGGCAGCGCGCCCTCGTCGATCAGCCGGCGCAGCCGGGCCGCGAGCAGCAGGTACAGCGGCCCGCGCCCGGCCGACCAGCGGCCGAGCCGGGCGACCAGGTCGTCGGCCGGGTGGGGAAGGTGTCCGATTGGCTCCATCGCCGAACCAATCTGCCGGGATTGGACCTGGGAAGGCAAACCGCCGGTCCACAGACTGGGCCCATGAGCCCTGCCGACTCCGCACCGTCCGCCGAACCCGCCGCCTCCGCCGCCCCTCCCGTGGGAGGCGCCTCGCCCCTGGGAGGCTCGGGCTGCCCCCGTCCCGAGACCCTCGCCGTCCACCCGCCGCACGTCGAGATCACCGGCAGCAGGCCCCTCGGCGTCCCCCTCCACCAGGGGCACGTCTTCGCCTTCGACTCGGCCGACGCGCTCGCCGCCGCCTTCACCGCCACCGACGCGTTCATGTACAGCCGTCACGGCAACCCCACCGTCCGCACCCTTGAGGACGCCGTCGCCCGCCTCGAAGGCGGCGCCGCCGGCCTCTCCTTCGCCTCCGGCATGGGCGCGGTGAACGCCGTCCTCCTCGGTCTGCTCGGCTCCGGCGATCACGTCATCGCCCAGACCTGCCTGTACGGCGGTACGTACGCGGTCCTCACCGACCTCGCCACCCGCTGGGGCGTCGACGTCACCTACGTCTCCGGCACCGACCCGGAGGAGGTGCGGGCGGCCCTGCGCCCGGAGACCCGGCTCCTCTACCTGGAGACCGTCGCCAATCCCACCACCCGGGTCTCCGACCTGCCCGCGCTCGCCGCCGTCGCCGCCGAGGCGGGGGTGCCCGTCGCCGTCGACAACACCTTCGCCTCGCCGCTCCTCTGCCGCCCGATCGACCACGGCGCCGACATCGTCGTGCACTCGGCGACGAAGTACCTGTCCGGGCACGCGGACGTCCTCGGCGGCGTCGTCGTCTTCAAGGACGCCGAGCTGTACCACCGGGTCCGCCACCACTCCGTCGAACAGGGCGCGTCCACCGACCCGTTCGCCGCCTGGCTGACCCTGCGCGGGATGCAGACCCTGTCGCTGCGGATGGAACGCCAGTGCGCGAGCGCCGCCGACCTCGCGGCCCGGCTGTCCGCGCACCCGGCGGTCGCCGCCGTCCGCCACCCGGCCCTGGCGAGCCACCCGGACCGGGCCGTCGCGGAGCGGCTGCTGCCCGCCGGGGGCGGCGGGGTGATCTCGGTGGATCTCGCGGGCGGCCGGGAGGCGGGCCGTACCTTCGTCGAGGCGGTACGGCTCGCGTCCCTCAGCGTCTCCCTCGGCGATGTGAAGACCCTGGTGATGCACCCGGCCTCCACCTCGCACCACCAGCTCGACGCGGCGGCCCTGGCGGCGGCGGGGATCGGTCCCGGCACGGTCAGGATCTCGGTGGGCATCGAGCACGTGGAGGACCTGTGGGAGGACCTGGAACAGGCGCTGGGCAAGGCCGGCACCCTCTAGCCCTCCTGCCCCCTCCACCCCCTCTCCCTCTCCCTCCCCCCTCTCCCTCCAGCCCTCCCCCCCCGCGCTTCCGCTAGTCGTCCCCGCGCTCCCGCTCGGCCATCCGGATCACGCACACCGCCACCGCGATCTGGAGCGCCGCGTCGGCGTCCTCGCGGACCACGTTCACCGCGTAGGTCTCGCGGACGTGGAACCACCGCCGGGAGATGTGGGCCAGGAGTTCGCCCTCGTACTCGACGGTGAACTCCCGGTCCAGGATCCGGCCGCTGACGTCCAGTTCGGTGCCCTCGACGAGGGCCACCCGGTAGTGGTTGCGGAGCAGCGAGAGCCGTTTGCGGCGGACGGTCGCGAGCGGGCGCTCGTCCCGCTCGATCGTCATGGCGTCCCGCAGGCTGAACATCTTCTGCCGCAGGGTCACGAGGACGTGCCCGTCGGGGTCCTTCAGCTCCAGGGTGTCGCGCAGCCGCAGCGCCTTGCCGTCGACGAGGAAGGCGTGGCGGCCCTGCTCGTCCTCGATCCAGTAGTCGTCGCCGATCGCGAAGATCTTGTCCCGTACGAGATATTTCATGGCGCTATGCCTGCCCCGTGGGGGACGGGTTCACCCGAAGTAGCGGACGAACGCGTCCGGGGTCGCCCCGAGCGTCTCGCCGAAGGGCGAGTCGAGCTGATGGATCAGCAGCACCGTGAAGGCGATGAAGCCGGCCAGGCCCATCACCATCACCACATGGGTGGTGCTCCGGCTGATCCCGAAGAGGAACATGAAGGCGAGGGTGAGCGTGCCGCCGATGAGAAGTCCCGCCCACAGCACGGGGGAGAGACGTTCCTGCGCTGCCGCCTCCCGGCCCCGGCGGGCGTCGTCGACGTAGCCGAGCTGGGCCAGTACCTCCTGGGCGGCGATCTGCTCGGGGACGTTCGCGGAGTCCGACACCTCGCCGGCCTTCCGCAGCTGTTCGAGCAGCCGCCAGCCGGAGGCGTCGAGCGGTTCGCGCGCCTCCATCACGGGCCATTCGACGTCGACGACATGATCGGCGTACGTCCGGGCCGCGTCGCGCAGCGGCTGCCGGCGGTCGGCGGGGAGTGCGTCCGCGAGCAGATACGTCTGGTGCAGGGCGCCGGCCTCGGCCTGGACGTTGTCGGCGGCGGCGGACCGGGTGTCCCAGACGGACACCAGGCACAGGCCGAGCACGATCGCGTAGAGCACCGAGACCATCATGGCGATGTACTCGGCGACGTCCTCGCGCGGTTCCTCGTCCTCGCCGACCGGGAAGAGCCTGGTCTTGGCGACGACGGCGAGGGCGGCGACGAGCGCGACGCCGAGGACGACGACGAGCGTTTCGAGCAGGGCCACGGTCAGCTTCTCCGATTGCCGAGGAGGGCGGCGGCGACGGCCGCCGGGATCAGGATCAGCAGCAGCATCGAGACGACTCCGAGCTCGTCCGCCTCCCGGCTCCGGCGCCGAAGCCGTCCGAGGAACCCTTCGTGGTCGAGGGCGGCGGCACGGCGTGTGGCGACGGCGGCCTCGTCGCGGGGTACGGGTACGGGTACGGCGTCGGGGTCGGTCGGTACGGAGCCCGGGGGTACGCCCTCCGGGGCGGGGACCACGGCGGCCGCGTCACCGGCACCGGCGCCGACCCCGTCAGCGCCCCCGTCAGCGTCCCCGTCACCGGGCGCGGCTCCGGGCGGGTTGACCAGTCCGAGTCCGACTCCGGACCCGGGTCCGAGTCCGAGTCCGGCCCCGGCCCCGGCCCCGAGTCCGGCCCCAGCCCCAGCCCCAGCCCCGGCGGCCCCCGGAACGGGCACCCCGCCCCCGGCCAAGGGCCCCCCGGGAGCGCCGGGCGCCCCACCGTTCCCCCCTACGGGATTCCCCAGGGAATCCCGGCCGGGACCCCGTACGGGACCTAGGGGACCCAGGGGACCTACGGGATTCCGTACGGGACCTACGGGATTCCGTACGGGACCTACGGGACTGCCCACGGGAATCCGTACGGGCTCCCGCCCGGCGGCCGACGGCTTGCCCGCTTCCGGTCGCGCGGCCCCCCGCGCCGCCGGACCCGGCACCGTGAAGACGGCGGAGGACCGGGCGACGAGCGACGGCGCGGGGACCCGGCCGCCCCCCGGCCCGTAGGTGGTCACCCGGTCGCTCCCGGAGGCGAGGCCGGTGCTCCGGTGGGTGCCGGGGGGCCGCCGTACGGTGGCCGTGCAGCGGGCCGAGGCGCCCGGGGCGAGCAGGGGCACGGTCCCGGGCCGCCCCGCGCAGTCCACGGCGCCCGCGCGCCGACCGGGTGCGGTGTCCCCGATCCCGACGGCGCGCCGACCGGGCCCGGTGCCCCCGACCTGGACGGCGGGCAGACCCAGCGCGGTGTCGCTGACCCGGACGGCGTGCAGGGGCCGGTTGCCGTCGTTGGCCACGGTGTACGTGATGGTGGCCGTGCCAAGGCCGGGGGGCCCGACCGCGATCCGTTCGGTGAGGCGGAGGGCGCCGCCGACGCCGGTGTACCCGGCGCGGGCGGTGGCCGTCAGCACCCGGCGCAGCGAGGGGACGGAGCCTTCCGCCCGTACCGTGCCCCGATGCGTCCCGGACACGGCGCTGAAGCGGGCGACGCACTCCAGCTCACCGAGCGCGGGGAGCTGGCGGGCGGGGCAGCGCACGGCCCCGGAGGGGACCTCGGGGTCGGCGATCCGCACCCCGTAGAGGTCGGCCTCGCTTCGGTTCACGAGCCGGTACCGCTTCACGACCGGCCCGCCGACCCGCAGGTCCGGCGGCCGGATGCCGCTGTGGTCCCGGCCGTTCACGCTGACGCTCACGGTCAGGGCGCCGTCCCCGACGCCACCGGCCCGGGCGGGGGACCCGGGCAGCACGGCTCCGGGCACCACCACCCCGGTCAGCGCGAGCACCACCACCAGAAGCCCGCCCCTCACCCGACGGTGGCAATAGTCCGATGATCTGCCCACACACGTCATAAGCCCCATGCCACCGCCCGCCCGGAAGCACCCCCCGACCGGGACACGCCCCCACCCCCCACCCGGCCCTCACTTTCCACCCGTACGGCACCCTTGAACCATGAACGACTCCGCGCCCACCGCCGCGCCCCGCCGTGCCCGTGTCCGCGCCCCCGAGCTGATCGGCAAGGGCGGCTGGCTCAACACGGGCGGAGACGACCTCACCCTCGCCGACCTGCGGGGAAAGATCGTTCTGCTGGATTTTTGGACCTTCTGCTGTGTGAACTGCCTGCACGTCCTCGACGAGCTGCGTGAGCTGGAGGAGAAGCATCGGGACACCCTCGTGATCGTCGGGGTGCACTCGCCGAAGTTCGTGCATGAGGCCGAGCATCAGGCCGTCGTCGATGCCGTCGAGCGGTACGAGGTGCACCACCCCGTACTGGACGACCCCGAGCTGGCCACCTGGAAGCAGTACGCCGTACGGGCCTGGCCGACGCTCGTCGTCATCGACCCCGAGGGGTATGTCGTCGCCCAGCACGCCGGCGAGGGCCACGCCAACGCGATCCGCACCCTCGTCGAGGAGCTGGAGGCCGAGCACGGCGCCAAGGGCACGCTGCGGCGCGGTGACGGCCCCTACGTGGCCCCCGAGCCCGTCGCCACCGACCTCCGCTTCCCCGGCAAGGCGATCCTGCTGCCCTCCGGGAACCTCCTGGTCTCCGACACCACCCGGCACCAGCTCGTCGAGCTGGCGGCCGACGGCGAGACCGTCGTCCGCCGCATCGGCGAGGGCGTCTTCCGGGAGCCCCAGGGTCTCGTACGGCTGCCCGACGGCAGGGTCGTCGTCGCCGACACCGTGAACCACGCCCTGCGCGCGTACGACCCGGAGACCGGCGCGATCGAGCGGATCGCCGGCACCGGCAAGCAGTGGTGGCAGGGCTCCCCGACCTCCGGGCCCGCCCTGGACGTCGACCTGTCCTCGCCGTGGGACGTGGCCTGGTGGCAGGGCAAGGTGTGGATCGCCATGGCCGGCGTCCACCAGCTGTGGACGTACGACCCGGCCACCGGGACCGTCGAGGTCGCGGCCGGCACCACCAACGAGGGGCTCGTCGACGGCCCCGCCGCCGAGGCCTGGTTCGCGCAGCCCTCCGGGCTCGCCGCCACCGAGGACCGCCTCTGGGTCGCCGACTCCGAGACCAGCTCCCTGCGCTGGGTCGAGCGGGAGGCCGACGGTTACGCCGTCCGCACCGCCGTCGGCACCGGCCTCTTCGACTTCGGGCACCGCGACGGCCCGGCCGGGCAGGCCCTGCTCCAGCACCCGCTGGGCGTCACCGCCCTGCCCGACGGCTCGGTCGCCGTCAGCGACACGTACAACCACGCCCTGCGCCGCTACGACCCCGCGAGCGGCGAGGTCACCACCCTCGCCACCGACCTGCGCGAGCCCAGCGACGCGGTCCTCGTCGACGGGGACATCGTGGTCGTCGAGTCCGCCCGGCACCGGCTCACCCGGCTGCGGCTCCCGGAGGAGGCCGTCCAGGTCGAGGCGGTCGCCCATCGCACCCGCCGCGAGGCCACCGAGGTCGCCCCCGGCCTGCTCCGGCTCGACGTGGTCTTCCGGGCCCCCACGGGCCAGAAGCTCGACGAGCGGTACGGCCCCTCGACCCGCCTCCTGGTCTCCTCGACCCCGCCGGAACTGCTGCTCGGCGGCGAGGGCACGGGCACGGACCTCTTCCGTGACCTGACCCTCGACCCGGAGCTGACCGAAGGCGTCCTGCACGTCTCCGCGATGGCGGCCTCCTGCGACGACGACCCCGCCAACGAGTACCCGGCCTGCCACGTCCACCAGCAGGACTGGGGCGTCCCGGTGAAGATCACGGCGGACGGCACGGCCCGCCTCCCGCTGATCCTGGCGGGCATGGACGGCTGAGCGGCGGGGAGAGGCGGGGAGAGGCGGGAGCCCCGCCCACAGGCAGTTCATGTCCGTTTCATGAGGGTCGTAGGGATTAACTATCTTTTTCGATTCTTATGGGAACATGTGACCGCCCTGTGGGCGGGTGCCCCATCCGTGCCGGCGGGCGCTGTCGTCGCCCGCCGTGCCGAAGGAGCCGCCCCGTGTCCGCAGACCTCTCCCCCGCCCGGCGGCGACTGGCCTGGCCGTGGTTCCTCGGCGTGGTCGTCGTCTACCTGGCGATCCTCCAGGGCCTCGGCGCGCTCATCGGCGTCGATACGGGCTCGAAGGGCCAGTTCGCGACCACCGAGGCGATCCTCCGCAACGGGCTGATCCCGATCGGCCTCTCGGTCCTCTTCGGCGCGGCGGTGGTCACCTGGCTCGGCTGGTGGGGCGATGTCATGCGCTACCGCGTACCGGTTCGGCGCTGGGTGCGCTTCGTGCCGATCGCGATGCTGGTCGCCGCCGTCCTCGGAGCGAACTACCGCAACCTGGCCGACCAGCCCCTCTCCCTCGTACCGAGCCTGATCGCGATGACCCTGCTGGTCGGCGTCGGCGAGGAGCTGATGTTCCGGGGCATCGGCGTGCAGGTCTTCAAGCAGGCCGGTTTCACCGAGGGCAAGGTCGCCCTGTGGTCCTCGCTGATCTTCGGCCTGGCGCACGTCAGCAACGCCTTCGGCGAGGGCTCGCAGGCGATCGTCCAGGCCGTGGTCGTCTCCACCTCCGGCTACTTCTTCTATCTGTGCCTGCGCGTCGGCGGAACGCTCCTGCTGCCCATGCTCGTCCACGGCCTGTGGGACTTCGGCCTGATCTCCAACTCGGCCGGCGTCGACCCCGAGGCGTCCCCGGGCATGGTGCTGCCGATCCTTCTCCAGGTCGCCCTGATCGTCCTCGTGATCGTCAAGCGCCGCTCGATCAGCCCCGCGACCGGCCCCGACACCGAAAACAACGCCGACAGCAACACCGGCTGCGACGACGAACCCCGGACCCCGGCCACCCGGCCGACCCCCGGCCGCCACTGACGCCCGCGGGATCCGGCGCCCGGCCTAACGCACGACCCCCTGGTTCCTGGACGGCCGCCCCGCAGCCGCGTCCAGGCATCCGGCCACCCAGGCCGCCGGGTCGTGGACGGCCCGGTCGCCGCCCATCCCCTGCCGTTCCATGCTCGCGCACTCCCCGTCGAGCAGCGCCCTCGTGCGCGAGCCGTCCACGTCGTAGCCGCGGATGCGGGAGGCCTGGACGAAGCCGCCCTCGTAGGCGATGTCCGTGCCCCACGGCGGCCGTTCGTTGTACTCGCCGATCAGAACGGCCGCCGCCGCCGTGGCGAGCACGACGGCGGCGGCGGTACCGGCGGCGAACTTCCCCCGTGAGGGGCCCTCATGACGATGCATGGGGGCGACGCTGCCAGGCGGGGCCTTTCGCGGATGTTTCGCGGTCCGCGGGCCCCTGGTGGGGTCAGCCCTCCAGGAACGCGACCAGCGCGTTGGCGAGGAGGTACGGGTCCTCCGCGCCGCACAGCTCGCGGGCGCTGTGCATGGAGAGGATCGCGACGCCGATGTCGACGGTCTTGATGCCGTGGCGGGCGGCGGTGATCGGGCCGATCGTCGTGCCGCAGGGCATGTCGTTGTTGGAGACGAAGGACTGCCAGGGCACGCCCGCCTTCTCGCACGCGGCGGCGAAGACCGCACGGCCGCTGCCGTCGGTGGCGTACCGCTGGTTGACGTTCACCTTGAGGATCGGGCCGCCGTTGACGCGCGGGTGGTGCGTCGGGTCGTGGCGCTCCGCGTAGTTCGGGTGGACGGCGTGGCCGGTGTCCGAGGACAGGCAGACGGTGCCGGCGAAGGCGCGGGCCCGGTCCTCGTAGGAGCCGCCGCGCGCGTACACGGAACGCTCGAGGACGTTCCCGAGCAGCGGGCCCTGGGCGCCGGTGTCGGCCTCGGAGCCGTTCTCCTCGTGGTCGAAGGCGGCGAGGACCGGGATGTACGTGAGGTCCTCGCGGCCCGCGAGGGAGGCGAGCGCGGCGACGGAGGCGTGCACGGAGATCAGGTTGTCCATGCGCGGTCCGGCGAGGAGTTCGCGGTCGCGGCCCAGGTAGGCGGGGGCCTCCACGGCGTGGACCATCAGGTCCCAGCCGCTCACGTCCTCGGCGTCCACGCCGGCCTCGGCGGCGACGAAGGAGATCAGGTCGCCCTCGTGGACCTCGCCGATGCCCCAGACGGGCTGCATGTGCCGCTGGCGGTCGAGCTTGAGGCCGTCGTTGACGCCCCGGTCGAGGTGGATGGCGAGCTGCGGGACGCGCAGCAGCGGCCGGTCGACGTTGACGAGGCGGTGGCTGCCGTCGCGGAGCGTGAGGCGGCCGGCGAGGCCGAGGTCGCGGTCGAGCCAGGTGTTGAGGAGGGTGCCGCCGTAGACCTCCACGGCGACCTGCCGCCAGCCCTGCGAGCCGAGGTCGGGCTGCGGCTTCACGCGCAGGTTGGGGGAGTCGGTGTGGGCGCCGACGACGCGGTACGGCGTGTGGGCGGAGGCGCCCTCCGGCACGTACCAGGCGATGATCGCGCCGCCGCGGATCACGTACTTGCCGCCGCTGGTCCCGTCCCAGGACGCGGTCTCCTCCACCTGTCGGAAGCCCGCCTTCTCCAGCCGCTCGGCGGCCGTCGCGACCGCGTGGTACGGCGAGGGCGAGGCCGTCAGGAAGGCCATCAGGTCGTCGGTGTGTCCGCGGTCGAAGGGGCCGGCGGTGGGACGGGAAGCTGCGCTGCTCATGGGTTCACCTTACGCAGAGCCGGGAGAAGGGATCCGGGGCCCCGGGGATGGACGAGGGGATGGGGCAGGGGGAGGGTCAGGGGGAGGGACGCATCGGGATCGCCCGGGGCCCGGCACCAGCGCCCCGGAGGCGAACCTGCGAACCGAGCCCTCGAAGAAAACGGAACGGCCCGCCCCCTCCCCGGGGACGGGCCGTGCCTCAGGACGAAGCGCGTTCTCAGAACGCGGCCTCGTCCAGGTCCATCAGCGAGCCGTCGACCGCCTCGGCGAGCGTGCGCTCGGCGGTGACGCCCGGCAGGACGTTGGCGGCGAAGAACTTCGCGGCCGCGATCTTGCCCTGGTAGAAGGCGACGTCCTTGCCGGTCGCGCCGGCGGCCAGCTTCTCCGCGGCGACGGCCGCGCCGCGGATCAGCAGGTAGCCGACGACGACGTCGCCGGAGGCGAGCAGCAGGCGGGTGGTGTTGAGGCCCACCTTGTAGATGTTCTTGACGTCCTCGCCGGTCGCGGTGAGGTCGGTCAGCATGACGCCGACGATGCCCTCCAGGTCGACCGCGGCCTTGGCGAGCGCGTCGCGGGCGCCGGCCAGGTCCTCGCCGCCGGTGCCGACCGCGAGGAACTTCTTGATCTCCTCGGCGAGCGCGTTCAGGGACGCGCCCTGGTCGCGGACGATCTTGCGGAAGAAGAAGTCCTGGCCCTGGATGGCCGTGGTGCCCTCGTAGAGGGTGTCGATCTTGGCGTCCCGGATGTACTGCTCGATCGGGTACTCCTGGAGGAACCCGGAGCCGCCGAAGGTCTGGAGCGACTGCGCGAGCTGCTCGTAGCCCTTCTCGGAGCCGTAGCCCTTGACGATCGGGAGCAGCAGGTCGTTCAGGCCGTGCAGCGCCTTGGCGTCCTCGCCGGCCGCTTCCTTGACCGCGATCTCGTCCTGCACGGAGGCCGTGTAGAGGACGAGGGTGCGCATGCCCTCGGCGTACGCCTTCTGCGTCATCAGCGAGCGGCGGACGTCGGGGTGGTGGGTGATGGTGACCTTGGGCGCGGCCTTGTCCATGAAGTTGGCCAGGTCGGTGCCCTGGACGCGCTCCTTGGCGTACTCCAGGGCGTTGAGGTAGCCCGTGGAGAGGGTGGAGATCGCCTTCGTGCCGACCATCATGCGGGCGAACTCGATGATGAGGAACATCTGGCGGATGCCGTCGTGCTTGTCGCCGATCAGCCAGCCCTTGGCGGGGTGCTGGTCGCCGAAGGTCATCTCGCACGTGTTGGAGGCCTTGAGGCCCATCTTGTGCTCGACGTTGGTGGCGTAGACGCCGTTGCGCTCGCCCAGCTCGCCGGTCTCCCAGTCGAACTCGTACTTCGGGACGAGGAAGAGGGAGAGGCCCTTGGTGCCGGGGCCGGCACCCTCGGGGCGGGCGAGGACGTAGTGGAGGATGTTCTCCTCCATGTCGTGCTCACCGGACGTGATGAAGCGCTTCACGCCCTCGATGTGCCAGGAGCCGTCCTCCTGCTGGGTGGCCTTGGTGCGGCCGGCGCCGACGTCCGAGCCGGCGTCGGGCTCGGTCAGGACCATCGTGGAGCCCCAGCGGCGCTCGACGGCGATCTGCGCGACCTTCTTCTGCGCGTCGTTGCCCTCGTTGTAGAGGATGCCGGCGAAGGCCGGGCCGGAGGAGTACATCCAGATGGCCGGGTTCGCGCCGAGGAGCAGCTCCGCGTATGCCCAGATCAGGGAGCGCGGGGAGACGGTGCCGCCGATCTCCTCGGGGATGCCGAGGCGCCAGTACTCGGACTCCATGAAGGCGTTGTACGACTTCTTGAAGGTGGCCGGGACCGGGGCGGTGTTGGTCTCCGGGTCGAAGACCGGCGGGTTGCGGTCGGCGTCGGCGAAGGACTCCGCGAGCTCGTTCTCGGCGAGACGGCGGATCTCGTCGAGGATGCTCTTGGCGGTCTCGACGTCCATCTCCTCGAACGGCCCGGAGCCGTACACCTTGTCGCGGCCGAGGACCTCGAAGAGGTTGAACTCGATGTCGCGGAGATTCGACTTGTAGTGCCCCATGGCGACGGCTCCGTAAGGCTCGGGGAGGCAGGTTCCTCGTACACGTACCAGCAAGTAGCAAAGCGTTCTCTCCGATGATGCTACCCACCGGTAATAAGAGCAACCCCTCTCGGGCCATCTGTGACGCAGTAGGCTCATGGCCCATGTACGGCTACGAGCAGAATCCGGGTGCCCAGCAGCAGTACGCACCGCCCCAGCAGGGCGGGATGCCGGGCGGTATGCAGGCTGGAATGCCCGGTGGGATGCCCGGTGCCGGCATGCAGGACGGCATGCAGGGCGGTTACGGGCAGCAGCCCCCGCTCTACCCGGAGCCCTCGCCGCCCTCCCTCGCCGACGCCGTGCGCGCCTTCACCACCGGCACGCTCGCGCCCGAGGACTTCCAGCAGATCTTCGCGACCTCCAAGGTCTACTGCCCGCGCGGCGACAACCCCGGCTTCCTGGCGCTGCACAACACCCAGCAGCCGGTCATCCCGATGTTCACCTCGCTCAAGGAGCTGCGGCGGTACGCGGGCAAGGAGTCGAAGTACTTCGTCATCACCGGCGCCGAGGTGATCGACCTGCTGCCCACCGGCTACGGCTTCGTGCTCGACATGGAGGGCGACCACCGGATGGTCTTCGACGCGAAGGCCGTGGAGCAGATGGTCGATTTCGCGATGCGGCGGATGTACGGCTGACGCAGCCTGGAGACAGGGAGAACGCCCGGGAGGAATTCCTCCCGGGCGTTCCGCGTTCTGGGTGGCAAGAAGTTCACCGTTCAACTAAAGTGGACGCCACGAGGTCGCATCAGACCGCACTAGGAGGTCCCGTCATGCCCGCCGTGACTGTCGAGAACCCGCTCACCCTGCCGCGCGTCGCGGCTCCCGCCGACGCCGTCCCGCGTCCCGTGCTCGCCGTCACCACGGCACCCTCGGGGTTCGAGGGCGAGGGCTTCCCGGTGCGCCGCGCGTTCGCCGGGATCAACTACCAGTACCTCGACCCGTTCATCATGATGGACCAGATGGGTGAGGTGGAGTACGCGCCGGGCGAGCCCAAGGGCACCCCCTGGCACCCCCACCGCGGCTTCGAGACCGTCACCTACATCATCGACGGCGTCTTCGACCACCAGGACTCCAACGGCGGCGGCGGCACCATCACCAACGGCGACACCCAGTGGATGACCGCCGGCGCCGGCCTCCTCCACATCGAGGCCCCGCCGGAGTCCCTCGTCGTCAGCGGCGGCCTCTTCCACGGCCTCCAGCTGTGGGTGAACCTGCCCGCCGCCGACAAGATGATGGCCCCCCGCTACCAGGACATCCGCGGCGGCCAGGTCCAGCTGCTCACCTCCCCCGACGGCGGCGCGCTGCTCCGCGTCATCGCCGGAGAGCTGGACGGGCACGAGGGCCCCGGCATCACCCACACCCCGATCACGATGCTCCACGCGACCCTGCGGCCGGGCGCCGAGATCACCCTGCCGTGGCGCGAGGACTTCAACGGCCTCGCGTACGTGCTCGCCGGGCGCGGCAGCGTCGGCGTCGAGCGGCGACCGGTCCACACGGGCCAGACCGCCGTCTTCGGCAAGGGCGGCTCCCTCACCATCCGCGCCGACGAGAAGCAGGACGGGAACACCCCCGACCTGGAGATCGCCCTTCTCGGCGGACAGCCGATCCGCGAGCCGATGGCCCACTACGGCCCGTTCGTCATGAACACCCAGGCCGAACTCCGCCAGGCCTTCGAGGACTTCCAGGCGGGCCGGCTGGGGACGATCCCGGCGGTGCACGGGATGGGCGAGTAGGGGAGACCGTACGGGTCCCAATAAGGGGCACGGGTACGGGTCCCAGTACGGGTACGGGTACGGGGCGGGGCGTGAGCTCTGCCCCGTACCCGCGTGTGCGAGCCCTGCCGCACTGACGGTCCGTCACCCGTACGGCCGTCAGCGCGCGACGACACGCCGACGGGCGTGGTCCGGTGGTCGGGTGCAGACGACGAGAGCGCTCCTTCCCGAACCCGCCCGCCGGTTCGCCGCCTGGTGCGTCGTCTTCCTGCTGGCCGCCGGGGTCGTCGCCGTCTTCATCTGGCTCTGCATCGTCTTCAAGACGGTCGTCACCCCCGTCCTGCTCGCGATCCTCGGCACCGCCCTCCTCGGGCCGCTCTACCGGCGCCTGCTCCTGATGAAGGTCCGCAAGTCGCTCGCCGCCGCGCTCACCGTCGTCGCCGTACTCGTCGTCGTCGGCGGAGCCACGTACATCGTCGTCGCCGCGCTCATCGACACCGGCGACCAGATCATCGCCTCGCTCCGGCAGGCCGCCAACGACATCACCGAGCACTTCGGCGCGGCCGGGACCTCGCTCGACGACCTCGCCAAGAACGCCAAGAGCCTCCTGGAGAAGTTCGGCGGCACCGCCGCGTCCGGGGTCATCAGCGGCATCAGCGTCGTCGGTCAGATGCTCACCACCGCGGCCCTCGCGCTGCTCCTCATCTTCTTCTTCCTGAAGGACTCCGACCGGGCCGCAGGCACCCTGCGCTCGCTCGCTCCCCGCGCGACCGGCGACATGGCCGAGGCGATGGCCCGCCGCGCCTTCGAGGCCGTCGAGGGCTTCATGCGCGGCACGACCCTCGTCGCCTTCGTCGACGCCGTCCTCATCGGCATCGGGCTCGTGGTCCTCGACGTGCCCGGCGCGGTGGGGCTCGCCGCGCTCGTCTTCGTCACCGCCTACATCCCGTACCTCGGCGCCTTCCTCTCCGGGGCCATCGCCGTCCTGGTCGCCCTCGCCGACCGGGGCTTCGTCATCGCCCTGTGGGTGCTCGGCATCGTCCTGGCCGTCCAGGTCATCGAGGGGAACGTGCTCCAGCCGATGGTGCAGAGCCGGACCGTGCAGATGCACCCGGCGGCGGTGCTGCTGGCGATCACGGCGGGGGCGTCCGTCGCGGGCATCCTGGGCATGCTGCTCGCCGTACCGCTGACGGCCGCGGCGACGGGGGTCCTCAGCGAGCTGCGGAGGCGGTACGCGCCGGCGGAGGGGCCGGAGGCCGCGCCGGGCGGGTGAGCTTCCGCCCCTCGGGCCCTCTCAGGTCGCCGCCGGCTGCCCGCCCGGCCCGAAGGAGGCCAGCATCTGTTCCAGGGCGGCCTGGTCGGGGCCGACGAACGGGTCCGAGTCCGGGGCCATCGTGATCGTGTCGATCATCGACGCCGTCATCCGTACCGCGGGCGGCAGATGGGTGGAGAGCACGATCTCCGGGGCCATCTCCCGCAGCGGGTCGATCGTCGCCCGGTACTTGGCCGGGTCCACCATCCGCACCCACGGGCTGTCCACGCTCGCCCACAGCAGCTGGGCCTGCCGGAGTTCCTCGGGCTTGAGGTCGTTCGCGTGGCCGCTCTCCGCGAGTTCGGCGGTCGGCATGGGCCCGCCGAAGCAGTCGGAGCTGAAGCAGATCCGGGTCTTGTCGTCGTAGAAGCCGACCGTGGCGGGGTTGTCGAACAGCGGGGGCCTGAAGGCGCGGAGCCTGCGGTCGCCCACGTCGAGGGACTGGCCGGGGTTGAGGAAGTACACCCGGTCCATCGGCAGCGGGCGTTCCGTGGTCATGATCCCGGCGCCGATGAAGGTGGTGACGACCTTCGCCCGGGGCGCGGCCACGAGCAGGTCGAAGATGCCGCCGGTGTGGTCGCGGTCGGGGTGGGTGAGCCAGATCCAGAGGATGTCGGCGGGGTCGACGACGGAGCCGAGGGTGTTGACGAAGTTCCGGTCGGCCAGGGAGAGCCCGGTGTCGACGACGACGGGTTCGGCGGCGGTGAGGACGTACGCGTCGACCGGGATGTACCCGATCCCGGGCACTTCGAGGCTGTCGGCCAGCACGGTGGTGTCACTGCCGACCTTGTGGATGTCCATGGCGAACTCCGTGGTCCCCCCGGGCGGCCGTACGACACCAGTCTGCGCCGCACGGGTGAGACCCGCGCGGGGAACCACGGGCGGGCGGGGAGCCACGGGCGGGGAGCCACCGACGCGCGCGTGCCCACGGGCCGGCGGCGACCGACGGCGTACGGTCGCGGCTCGCGGCTCACGGACCGGCAGCGACCGACGGCGTACGGGTCCCGCCCGGCCGAGGCCCCCGCCAGGGCGACCCCGCACCAGCCCACGATCCCGCCCCGCCGCCCGCCAGGGCTACCCGCAGCAGCCCCGTCCCGACTCCGGTTCGTTCAGTTCGAACCAGATCGCCTTGCCCTCGCCGCGCGGGTCGACGCCCCACGCGTCCGCCAGCATCTCCATCAGGACGAGACCGCGTCCGCTCGACGCCATCTCGCCCGGGTGCCGCTTGTGCGGCAGCTCGTCGCTGGTGTCGGAGACCTCGACGCGCAGCCGCCGGGACTTCTCCGCGCAGGCCACCTCGGCGACGAGGAGCGCGTCGCCGTCGGTGTGGACGAGGACGTTGGTGACCATCTCGGAGACCATGAGGACGGCCGAGTCGAGCTGCTCCTCGTCCGCCCAGTCGTGCAGCAGCTGCCGCACCTGCTCCCGCGCCTCGGCGATCCGCTCCGGTTCGGCCTGGGCGATCGTCATCAGGGTGCGGCGCGGGGCCTCCGGCAGCGCTCCGGCGGGGCGGCGGGAGAGCAGCAGGACGGCGATGTCGTCCTCGCGGCGGTCGGCGAGCGGCCCGGTCGTGTGGTGCGAGCCCGGCCCGTGGACGGCCTCGACGAGCCCGTCGGCGAGCTGTTCCAGGTCCTGGCCGTCGTGGGACTCCAGGAGCGCGCGGACCCGCTCCCAGCCGCTGTCCAGGTCGTGCCCGCCGGTCTCCAGGAGACCGTCGGTGCAGATCATCAGGGTCTCGCCGGGGTCCAGGGTGAGCCGGGTGGTGGGGTAGTCGGTGTCGGGGTCGATGCCGAGGGGCAGGCCGCCGGCGGTGGGCCGAAGAAGAACCGTTCCGTCGTTCATCCGTACCGCCGGGTCCGGGTGCCCGGCGCGGGCGATGTCGACCGTCCCGGTCTCCAGGTCGACCTCCAGGTAGAGGCAGGTCGCGAAGCGCGGACCGGCGTCGCCCTCGCCGTCGTCGCCGTCGGTGATCCCGTAGAGGAAGCGGGAGGCGCGGGCGAGGACCGCGTCGGGACGGTGCCCCTCGGAGGCGTACGCGCGCAGGGCGATCCGCAGCTGCCCCATCAGGCCCGCGGCCCGTACGTCGTGCCCCTGGACGTCCCCGATGACGAGCGCGATGCGGCCGGCGCCGTGCCCGCCGGTACGGGAGGTGCCGCCGGGCAGCCGGATCATGTCGTACCAGTCGCCGCCGACCTGGAGCCCGCCGCCGGTGGGCACGTACCGGGCGGCCACCTGGATGCCGGGGATGCCGGGCCCGAGGACCGGCATCATCGTCCGCTGGAGGCCGAGGGACAGCTCGCGCTCGGACTCGGCCACGCCCGCGCGTGCGAGGGCCTGGGCGAGCATCCGGGCCACCGTCGTCAGGACCGACCGCTCGTCGGGCGTGAACGCCACCGGGTGTTTGAAGGCGGCCATCCAGGCGCCCATGGTCCGCCCGGCGACGACCAGCGGCACGAAGGCCCAGGAGCGGCGCCCGAACCGCTGGGCGAGCGGCCAGGTCACCGGGAAGCGGCGCAGGTACTCGTCGGGGGTCGGGAGGTAGATCGCGCGGCCCGTGCGGGCGACCTCCGCCGCCGGGTAGTCCGTGTCCAGGGACATCGACGAGAAGGGGCCCTCGTCACCCTCGCTGTGTCCGTGGTGGCCGATGACCGTCAGCCGGTCGCCCGCCACGCCGAAGACGGCGAGTCCGTCGGGGGAGAAGCCGGGCATCGACAGCGAGGCCGCCACGCGCAGCACCTCGGCCGTCGAGCGCGCCTCGGCGAGCGCGCGTCCCGCGTCGAGCAGGAACGCCTCGCGGGAGCGGCGCCAGTCACCGGTGACGGGGGTGCGGGCGGCGGTCCCCGGCTGCTGCTCGGCGACCTCCTGGAGGGTGCCGACCAGCAGGTAGTCCTTGCCCTCGATGAGCGGCTTCGACCTGCTCCGTACGGTACGGATCACCCGCCCGTGCTCGTCCATGATCCGCAGCCGGGCCTCGGCGAGGGTGCCCTCGGCGACGGCGAGGTTGACGACGCCGTCGATCTCGTTCCAGTCGACCGGGTGGAAACGGGACCGCGCGGCCGCCTCGGTGAGCTGGACGGACTCGGCGGGCAGCCCGAGCAGCCGGGCGGCCTCGGCGTCGAGCGAGACGATCCCGGACGCGTTGTCCCAGCGCCACAGGCCGGTCGCGATCGCGGCCAGGACGTCCTCGGTGCGCATTGCCCCACTTTATGAATATCGGACACCAGATCGCCACTGACAGTATTCGAAAAGCGATCTTGGCCCGGCCGGTACTCTGGGTGGGTCTGCCCTCGTGTCCTGTGACATCCGTGACAGGGGCCACAAGGCAGCCGCCCACCCCAAGATCCCGAAGACTGGATGAAACGACGATGCATCGGTACAGGTCCCACACCTGCGGCGAGCTCCGCGCCTCTGACGTCGGCACCGACGTCCGGCTGAGCGGCTGGCTGCACAATCGGCGCGACCTGGGCGGCATCCTCTTCATCGATCTGCGCGACCACTACGGCATCACGCAGCTCGTCGCCCGGCCCGGCACCGCCGCCGCGGAGGTCCTCGACAAGCTGACGAAGGAGACCGTCGTCCGCGTCGACGGCAAGGTCGTCTCGCGTGGCGCGGAGAACGTCAACCCCGAGCTGTCGACCGGCGAGATCGAGATCGAGGCCGCCGAGGTCGAGGTCCTGGGCGCCGCGAAGCAGATCCCCTTCACCATCAACGCCGACGACGGCGTCAACGAGGAGCGGCGCCTGGAGTACCGCTTCCTCGACCTGCGCCGCGAGCGCATGCACCGCAACATCATGCTGCGGTCCGCCGTCATCGCCTCCATCCGCTCCAAGATGGTGGCCCTCGGCTTCAACGAGATGGCGACGCCGATCCTCGCCGCGACCTCCCCCGAGGGCGCCCGCGACTTCGTCGTCCCGTCCCGTCTGAACCCGGGCAAGTTCTACGCGCTGCCGCAGGCGCCGCAGCAGTTCAAGCAGCTGCTGATGATCTCCGGCTTCGACCGGTACTTCCAGATCGCGCCCTGCTTCCGCGACGAGGACGCCCGCGCGGACCGCTCGCCGGGCGAGTTCTACCAGCTCGACGTCGAGATGAGCTTCGTCGAGCAGGAGGACGTCTTCCAGCCGATCGAGAAGCTGATGACGGAGATCTTCGAGGAGTTCGGCAACGGACGCCACGTCACGTCGCCGTTCCCGCGGATCCCGTTCCGCGAGTCGATGCTCAAGTACGGCAACGACAAGCCCGACCTGCGCACCGCCCTCGAACTCGTCGACATCTCCGACGTCTTCGAGAACTCGGAGTTCAAGGCCTTCGCCGGCAAGCACGTCCGCGCGCTCGCCGTCCCGAACACGGGCGAGCAGCCGCGCAAGTTCTTCGACCAGCTGGGCGACTTCGCGGTCTCCCTCGGCGCGAAGGGCCTGGCCTGGGTCCGCGTCGGCGAGGGCAACGCCCTGACCGGCCCCATCGCCAAGTTCCTCACCGAGGAGAACGTCAAGGTCCTGACCGAGCGCCTCGGTCTGGAGCCCGGCCACGCGATCTTCTTCGGCGCGGGCGAGTTCGACGAGGTCTCCAAGATCATGGGCCCGGTCCGGGTCGAGGCCGCCAAGCGCGCCGGCCAGTTCGAGGAGAACGTCTTCCGCTTCGCGTGGATCGTCGACTTCCCGATGTACGAGAAGGACGAGGAGACCGGCAAGATCGACTTCTCGCACAACCCCTTCTCGATGCCGCAGGGCGGCCTTGAGGCCCTGGAGACCCAGGACCCGCTGGACGTCCTCGGCTGGCAGTACGACATCGTCTGCAACGGCATCGAGCTGTCCTCGGGCGCGATCCGGAACCACGAGCCCGAGATCATGTTCAAGGCCTTCGAGATCGCGGGCTACTCGCGCGAGACGGTCGAGCACGAGTTCGCGGGCATGCTCCGCGCCTTCGAGTACGGCGCCCCGCCGCACGGCGGCATCGCCCCGGGCGTCGACCGCATCGTGATGCTCCTCGCGGACGAGCCCAACATCCGCGAGACGATCGCCTTCCCGCTCAACGGCAACGCCCAGGACCTCCTGATGGGCGCCCCGACGGAACTCGACGAGTCCCGCCTGCGCGAACTGAACATCCAGCTCCGCAAGCCGGTCGAGAAGACGGCCCCGAAGCCGTCGGAGGACCGCCCGGTGACGGAAGCGGTCCACCCGGACGCGGCACGCTAAGCCTCACGGCTGACCGAGAAGGGCCCGGAATCCTGACGGATTCCGGGCCCTTCGCGCATTCCGGGCGGGCTGCCCTTCTACCGAAGTTGCTGGACGACGATCCAGTAGTCGTATTCTTCTTCGGTCACCGCGCACACCGATTTCCCGTTCAGTGACATCGCGACGAAATCCAGCCCTTCCTCGCCCTTCGAGAGCTTTGGCGCGAGTTCCGTCCTGGGCGACCACTTCACCACGGCCCAGCCGAATCCCCACGAGCCGCTTCCTGAAATGCTGAGCAGGAAGGAACCGTCATTTCCGAAAAGTTCATTCTGTGCGGCATGGACGTGCCACTGGCGGTCGACCTCCGTCAGGGCTTGTGGATGACTCAGGGGGACCGTGGCGGCAGGCTGAACCTCCCCGTGGATAACGCTCTGCCACGCCTCGCGAGGAGAGAGCACGTCGCTGGGCGCAGGGTCGTCGGAGACTGTCAGGCCAGTGGCGGTGATGCGGTTCAGCCAGGCTTCTCTCGTCGGCTCAGCCATGTTCGCGGAGGTCATCAGTTGTAGAACAGGTGATGATCACCTTCTGATTTGTTGATCTTTGCATACCGTTCCATTTCTCGGTAGTTGGTGTTGTCCCAGCCGAAGTTGACGAAGGCTCGGTCGGGATCGCCCTTCGGTTTGCCCGCATGGAAATGAGTGCCGGCCGGGTCGTGTGTGTGTTCTACCACGACGCGTGACCCTTGGGGTGTCTCGTATTGCCGGAATGTGCCCCAGTGTGACTGCTCCGACGAATACACGTACCCCGGGGTGTGCTTTCTCGTGACGTCCGGACCAACCTCCCATTCGGCCCAAAACTCTGCCTCGCCGGGTTTGATGCCTGCCAGCTCGTAGGTTGCCTTCCTGGCGGCCTCGCGATTTTCGAACGGATTGGACTTCTCTCCCTTCGGCCCGCACGGTCCAAGCCCCAGGGGATCGCTCCACGCATGTGGGTTGAGGACGTAAGTCGCCGGGTTCGGAGCAGGGGCCAGCCCCAGTGGGTCCTGGCTGAGGTAGCGAGCCGATTCCGGGTCGTAATAGCGGAAGTAGTTGTAGTGAAGGCCCGATTCGGGGTCGAAGTACTGGCCCGGGAAGCGGAGTGGGGTGTAGGCGGTGGCGTCGCGGGTCCACGTGGTGGTGCCCCAGAGGGTGGTCCGGGTGCGCCAGGCCACGTCGCCCGACTCGTCGACCAGTTCCGTCGGGGTCCCGATCAGGTCGGTGACGATGGCGAAGAAGCGCTCGTCGGGGGAGTCCGTGTCCGTGCGGCGTTCCGTCTGGGCCAGGGGGCGCAGGCCCGCGTGGTCCCAGGTGAGGGTGATGTCCTCAGTCGTCTGCTCGCAGAGCGTGGCCCCGTCCCAGGTGAAGTGGACTGTCTCCAGCGGGGACTGCTTCGATATGCGGCGGCCCAGGGGGTCGTACGCGTACCGCCACACCGCGCCGTCCGGCGTCGTCACCGACGTCAGGCGGTCTTCCGCGTCCCACTCGTAGCGCCAGGTGTCGGGTTTGCGGGAGAGGCGGGTCTTCTGGCGTAGGACTATGCGGCCCTGGCCGTCGTGTTCGTAGCGGACGGACCCCGCGCTGGTGATGCGTGTGCCCTCGTAGGCGCGTGTGCCCGTCGAGGACTGGGCCGGGTGCGTGGACGGCCAGAAGGCCTCCGTCTGGTTGCCGGCGTCGTCGTAGGCGTACCGCTCGGTCCAGTCGCCGGCGTGGACCGCCGTCACCCGTCCCGCCACGTCCAGGTCGAAGCGGCGTGTGCCGGAGAGCGCGTCGGTGACGCCGATGAGTCCGCCGTCCGCGCGATAGGTGTACGCCCGGTGCTGAAGGCGGCGACCCGAACCGCCGCTGACCTCCTGCGCGGTGACGCGGCCCATCGCGTCGAACGAGGAGTTCAGGACGGCGAAATCGGATACGTGGCGGGTGGTTTCATGGCCCAGGGCGTCGTGGGTGAAGGAGAGTGTCCGGCCCGAGGACGTCAGTTCCGTACGGCGGCCCGCCGCGTCGTACGACCACGTGCTCGGCGTACCGCCCGGCGTCGTCCGCCCCGTTCGCCGACCGATGGCGTCGTGCGTGAACGACAGGGTGCGGCCGTTCACGGTCTCCGAGACGAGGCGGCCGTAGCGGTCCCGGAGGCGCGCCAGCGTCGCGTCCGGACCGGTCGCTGCCGCGAGTTGGTCGAAGAGGTCGTACTCGTAGGTACTGACCGCTCCTTCGACGTCCTTGCGAACGATCCGCCCGAGCGCGTCACGGTCGAACCGGATCGTCTGGCCGAGGCCGTTCGCCCGGGAGGCAAGACGTCCCGCCGCGTCGTACTCGTAGCCCAGCGTCCGGTCGTCGAAGTCCGTCTCGGCGAGCGGTCGGCCCGCCGGGTCGTATGCGTAGTCCCACGTCAGGCCCTGCGGCGCGGTCACCCGGGTCAGGCGCAGGTTCGTGTCGTGGGAGAACTCGTAGCGGACCCCGTCCGGGCCCGTCCGGGAGGCCAGCAGGTCGAAGTCGGTGTACGTGAAGCGGGTCGTGGCGCCCATCGCGTCCGTGTGGCCGAGGCAGTTGCCTTCGCCGTCGTACGTCCAGGACTCCACCGTGCCGTCGGGTGCGATGCGTCGGGACGGCCGGCCCTCGACCGTCCACTCCTGGCGAGTGACCGCTCCCAGGGGATCGGTGACCTCGACCGTACGGCCGAAGGCGTCATGTGCGTAGCGGGTCGTGGCGCCCAGCGGATCGGTGACCTCGACGGGGAGGCCCCGGGCGTCCAGGACCAGCCGGGTGGTGGCGCCGAGTGGGTCAGCCACCGAAGTGAGCCGGCCCGACTCGTCGTACGCGAACTCCGTACGGGCGCCCGAAGCGGCCGTCACCGACGTGCGGTTGCCGCGCTCGTCGAAGGTCTGATGGGTGATATTGCCGTCGGTACCGACGACGCGTATCGGGAATCCGCGTTCGTCGTACTCGGCTCGCGCCTGGCGTCCGTCCTGGCGCTCCATCAGTGCCGGTCGGCCGTGTGCGTCGTACGTGATGCGGCTGACGTGCCCCAGCGGATCCGTCCGGGACAGCAGTCGGTTGTGGCGGTCGTACTCGAAGCGCGTGACCGCGCCCAGCGCGTCGATCTCGGCGACGACCTGGGCGCGCTCGTTGATCAGGTGACGCTCGGTGTTCCCCAGGCCGTCGGTGAGGGTGGTCAGGCGGAGCCCGGTCGCAGGGTCGACGCCGTCCCAGGTGAAGGTGGCTTCGAGGTGGCCGTTCGTGCCCGACTGGTACGTGCAGCGGTCCCGGTCGTCGTAGACGTAGTCGTAACGGCTGCCGTTCGTGTCCGTCCACGACGTGATGCGGCCGTGCTCGTCGCAGCCGAAGCGCAGCGGGCGCCCGGAGGAGTTGGTGACCTCGGTCAGGTGCCCGTCCGTGTAGCCGTAGCGCAGGATCTCCTGGTCGGAGCCGTCCGCCGCCGCGCCCGCGAGGTGGAGGGCGGTCACCCGCCCCTCGCTCGTCGTGAGCTTCAGGTGGTAGCCGCCGTGGTGGACGATCGCCGTCGGGGCGCCCGCCGCGTCGTGCTCGAAGGTGATCCAGCGGCCGTTGCGGTCGTCGATCTGGGCCAGGAGCGCGAGTTCGTCGCCGTGGTCCACGAAGTGCCGGACCGTGCCGGTGACCGGGTCGGTGATCGTGTAGCCGTCCCCGATCCGGTCCAGCGGCCACTGCCGGCCGTGCGTGGGCATGACGGGGACGCCGGGAGCGGGGTGGGGGTAGGCGAGCAGGCTGCCCTCGTCGCAGCTGAAGACCACGCCTTCCGAGTCGATCTCAAGCCGCTGGTCCACCGTCGACGACCACGCCGGGCCGAACCAGCGTCCCGAGCGGCGCGAGGAGTCGAAGGTGCGCCGGAAGACGAGCGGCAGCGAGCCGGGCAGGGCGACGTCGGTCTGCGGCAGCAGCATCCGGCCCGTGGCGATGTCGACGGGATCGTTCTTGCACGCCGTCTCGCGGCACGTCTTGCCGTTGCTGTGCGGATCCTTCTCCTGGTCCCCGCGGACGCCGCCCGGCTTCTTCTCCTCGGGCAGGTGCTTCGTGAGGTCCTTCAGCCCGGCGCGCAGACCTCCGCGCACCAAGCCGGTGCCCTTCGTCCCGATCATCTCCGGCAGCATCCGGCCGAAGAACTCCGACGGGTCGCCCTTCGCCGCCTCCCAGGCGTTCTGCAGTGCCCTGTCCGGGTTCGCCGCCGTGGACACCAGCCCGGCGAGCGTCATGTTGACGCCCTTGTAGTAGTCCGCCGGGTGGGTCAGGTTGTACGGGTCCACCGGGTTGACCGAGCGGACGAAGTTGAGCAGGCCCGCCGTGCCCTTGACGGCGCCGCCGCCGAAGTGGGCCAGTTCGATGCCCTGGCCCAGGCCGTAGTCCATCAGCTCCTGCTTGGCCCTCTCCCGGCCCGTCGGTTCCTTGGGCGCGTGCGCGAGCGCGGCGCCGACCGCCGCCTTCGCGGTCTCCCCGGCCTCGTCGCGCGCCTTCCGCGCGTCGTTCAGGATCTCCTGGGCCCGCTGCCGCTTGGCCGCGCCGGGGTCGGCGAAGGGGCCGGGGTCCGGCAGCGGACTGTCGCCGGTGCGGGCCGCGTTGTAGGCGTCGACCTTCTTGTTGTACGTGTCGACCGCCGACTTGGAGTCTCCGTCGCCCTCCTTGTACAGCGCTATCGCCTCGCGCGCCTTGCCCTGCGCGCTCACGATCGCCCGGGAGTATGTCTCCAGTGCCTTGGCCGCGCTCTCCATCGCGTCCGCCGCGCGCAGCCAGTCGGTCGGCAGGGCCTGGAACTTCTCCCGGAACGCGTCGGCCGCCTCGCCCTTCCAGTGACCGGCGTCGAGCCTCTTCATGCCGCCGCCGACGAGATCGAACGCGCGCTGGAAGTCCCGCAGGTTCTTCACCGTCGCGGCGATCTTCTCCGGCTTGCCGTGGACGAGCTCGTCCGCCTCCTCGGTCTGCCCGAGCCGCTGTTCCCCGACCTCCGCACCGAGGGAGGAGGCGGCCCTGTCGCCCCAGTCCTCGACCGCGTCCGCCCAGTCGTGCGTCCCCGCGGCGTCGAGGGCCTGGCCCACCCTGTCGGTCGCGTGGTCGATCCCCTCACCGGCGATCTCCTTGACCTTGTCGACGCCGTCACCGATCTTGTCGATGCCCTTGTCGACCAGCCCTCCCCAGTCCACCATCAGCGGCTCTCCCCCCACCGCGGCTGCTCGGCCTGCTCGATGGTCGCCCGGTCGGGATCGAGCAGGTCCTTGAGCCTCTGGTCCGCTCCGTCCCGCGTCTTCGGGTCGATCGCACCCGAGCGTTCCAAGCCGTCGAGCATCGAGTCCTCGACGTCGTACGCGGTGTTCTTCCAGGTCTGCTCGACCTCGTCATGGGCGTCGCTGAACGACTCCCCGCTCCAGTCCGCGCCGTCCCACGTCTGCTGGTCGCGGATGCTGTCCCAGCTCTTCTGCTTGACCTCGTCCTCGGACAGGTGAGGGCTCCCGTTGAGGGAGTTCACGCCGATCTTGATCGAGTCCTTGATGTACTGCTCCTGCTCCGCGAACGAGCCGGCGGACAGGCCGACCGCCTGCGCGAAGCCGTTGCCCCGCCAGGTCAGCGCGCGGACGCCCCACTCCCACCGGTCGCAGAACGTCCGGAACTCCGACGTCAGACCGCCGTGCCCCAGCTCCAGACCGGACAGGGCGAGATCGGAGAATCCCCGGCCCGTCGACGCCTGCCCGATCATGCCGAGTTCCTTCAGCTCGGCATGTGCCAGGTCGATGCCCTTCGCTATCGCCGCGAGCGCCACCGCCGGCGCCGCGAGGTCGGGCTCGTTCCCGCTCATCGTGTCCCCGTTCCCCCGAGATCCACCGCCACCTCGTCCGGGACGATTCCCGCGACCGGCGGCAACAGCAGTCCGTCCGTACTTCCCGCGTCCAGCGCGACTCCGCCGGGGCCGGGCAGCGCGGGCACCATCGCGTCCAGCAACCGGGCCCCCAGAACCGTCCGGTACGTCCACTCGCGCCCAGCGTCTCCCCGTGCCACCGCGAACCGCGCCAGCGCCTCCTCGTCGGAGAACGCGCAGATCCACCGCACCCCGTTGAAGTCCGCCGTCCACAGGCTTCCGTGGTCGTCGTAGGGCACCAGCACGGCCGTACGCCGGAATTCACCGAGCAATCGCGCAAACTCCCGGCGGGCCACCGTCACCTCGTCGGCGGCCTGCGGCGCGGGCGCGGCCGGCGCCACCTCTGATGCGGGCTGCTCCGCCGGAACTGGCGCATCCACCAACTCGGCAAGCCGCGAGAACTGGTGAGGTATCGCCGTGCCATCCCCGGTCTCATCCACCCACGCATGCTGGCATGCGGTCATTCGCACCAGCAACGAACAAAAGGCCGATACGGTCGCACCTGTCGGCGGGAGGCGCCCTGGCTCCGTACGAACCGCCCTGGTGTGCCGGTTCTTGGGGAGCCGGACGGGTGGGCTGCGGCCTCGCGGTACCGGGTGCGGTTCGGCCGCGTCTTTGTCAGGTCTACGGACTGGTGGCCGCGAGTGCGGCGGACCGGCCTGTCGTTCCATGCTCGCGGAGCCCGTGGCCGAAGGGGCCCGGAACCGTCGTGCGTGCGGTTCCGGGCCCCTTCGGCATGTGTGGCGGGGACTACTCGTCCGTGAAGATGTCCTCGGCGGAGGCCGCCGTGACGGCACGAGTGAGCCAGCGGTGCAGCAGCTCGGGGTCGTCGCAGCCGGTGACGCGGGCGCGGACGGCGTCCGGCACGTCGAGGCCGCGCTGCTCCAGGACGACCAGTATGGCGTCGGCGCTGGCTTGGGCGCGTCCTTCGGCCTTGCCCTCGGAGCGGCCTTCCTCCCGGAGTTCTTCGGAGAGGTACGACTTGTAGAAGGAGAGGTCCACGGCCACCAGAGTCCTCCAGATGTCTTGGGCCGGACGCTTGCCCAGCCCCTGTGCGGTGAATTCGATGATCGGGTCGGCGACGTTCTCGGGAACGTCCTGCAGCGCGGTGGACAGCGCCTTCAGTATGGCACCGATGTCCGGATCGCCCGCGTGCGTGATGGCCGACAGGGTGGCCAGCGCCAGGTCCTCGCCTGCCTTCGCCGGGGTCCTGGCAGACGACAAGCAGGGCGGTCGGCAGTCCGTACTTCGTCCACAGGTACGAGACGTAGTACGCCCAGCTCGCCGGCTTGGCCGGGTCCTTCTTGCCCTGCGCCTCGATGGCGAGGAGGAGGGAGCCGTCCTTGGCGCTGTCGAGCCGCAGGAGGGTGTCGACGCGGCGCTCGACGGGCCTCGTCTCGGTGAGGTCGTTGGGTAGGACGACCGCCTCGACGACGGCCGGGAGCGGGAGCTCCAGCACGTCTTTCAGGCGGCTGAAGAGGTGGAGGTCGTGTCGGAAGATGTGGTGCATCGCTTCATGCGGTGGGTTGACCATGGGGTTCCTAGGGGTGCTGGGCCGGGTCCGGGGGTTGGTCAGCTGCGGCAGCTGCCGCAGGCTCCGGGTTCGGGGGCGCGGTGGGCGCGGTCGCAGGTGTCGCAGTTCTGGAGGGGGTGGGTCGGCGTCGGCTTCTCCGGGCGGAACGGCGGCAGGGGCGGGAGCCGGGCGTCCAGGCGGTGGGCCAGGAGGGCGGCCGGGCGACGCAGGGGGTCCCGGGGGAGGTCTGCGGTCAGGGCGCGGTGTACGGCCTCGGGGGTGAGGTCCCGCTCCAGCCAGGCGGCGACGCCCGGGACGAGGTGTTCGGCGTCCGTGGCGGAGATCAGGAGCCGGGGGTCCGTACGGCGGAGGCCGGAAAGGACCCCGAGGGCGGTCTGGAGCAGGTCGGGGTAGGGATACGAGGGCTGCGGTACGGCGGGCAGGGCGCGTCGCGGCGGCTTGTTCTCCTGACGGGCGGGCCGCTGGGGCTGTGCGGGCCGCTGGGGTTGTGCGGGCTGATTGGGCTGCGCCGGGGATGTCGGCTGCGTCGGTCGCGCCGGGGGCGTCGGCTGCGTCCGGGACTTCGGCTGCGCCGGGGGCATCGGGTCGTCGGTGAGGTGGGGCTGGTCGTTCGTGGTGGTGGGCCGGTCGTCGGTGGAGGCGGGCTGGTCGTCCGTTGTGGTGGGCCGGTCGTCCGTCGTGCCGGTCCGGCCCGGCTGGTTGCAGGACACCGTGCGGGTGACGATGTGCCCGTCCTGGGTGCGCTCACGGGTGCGGCGCAGATAGCCGTGGGCCTCCAGCTCGCGCAGCGCGGCGGCGATCCGGGTCGTCCCCTCCGGGAAGCGGGCGGCGATGCTTCGGATGCCGATGGCGGCGCCGCTGGGAAGCGACTGGATGTGCACGGCCAGGCCGATGGCCAGCAGCGACAGCTCGGCGTGCTGCGCGAGGTGGTTGCCGATCACCGTGAAGCGGGTGGTGTGGCGGGCGTTGTCGTGCGTGACGCCGCCGCAGCGCGTGGCTGTTCCGGCGCGCCGGGAGGGGCGAATTTTCCCGTCGTTACGGGACGGGGCGTACGGGCGCACGTTAGTGTGCTGGGTATCCATCGGGAAGTGCTTCTTCCTCGGTGGTCAGGCCCTCGCTTTTTGGGATTGCCGTCCCGGCGGGGGCCGACGTATGTCTGTGGGCATATGCCAGGCAGGCAGAGCGTAAGGCAGGCAACCCACCCAAAAGCCAGCGGTGTTGGTGTTTTTCACCCGAGTGAGTGAGCGCCTGCCCGAGCGGGGGGAGGGGGGCTTGGTGGGGTTTCTTTCTCTCTCGTCGTTGTCCTTGGGAGACCGTCCACCTCACCGGATTCCACATTCCTGGAATCCGGTGGATGACTCGTATACGCAGGTCAGGAGTACGGGTGATCGAGTTCGGCCCATACGGTCTTCCCGGGTACGGGTCCCAGGTCGACGCCCCAGCGGTCGGCCAGCGCCTCGACCAGGAGCAGCCCGCGCCCCGAGTCGCCCTCGGGTGAGGCGGGTTCGGCTCGCGGCAGTCGCTCGCCCCGGGTGTCGGTGACCTCGATACGCAGAACGCCCTCCCGGTCGAGGAGCGCGAGCCGGAAGCTCCGGCCGGCTACCCGGCCGTGCGTCGCCGCGTTCGTGGCGAGTTCGGCGACGAGTTGCGTGGCCGCCTCCGTCACGCCGTACGGCAGCGCGTGATCCCGCATCCACTCGACGGCGAGGAGCCGGGCGAGCCGCGCGCCGCGCGGCGTGGGCGACAGCAGTACCCGGAAGTCGTGCCCCGGTACTGGTACTTGGGTGGTGCTCTTCAGATTCACGTCACCGAGCGTGGCCGTCCTCGCTTACCGTGAATAGTGACGATGCCGATGCGTAGGGTGACTGTCCGGGGCTTGTCCACTGCTGTCCGGGCTGTCCAGAGCGCTTCCGGGGGAGGTGTCGCGCCACTGAGGGCGAGGGAAGGGTGCGGGTATGTCGGTGGACGGCGGGGCGCAGCGGCTCAAGACCGAAGCGGACGAGCCGGGGTGGGAGGTCGACCCGGATGATGACTGGGGTGTGGCCGTAGTCGCCACCGTGGGGCGGCAGTTGCGGCTGAGGAGAGAAGCGGTGGGGATGCGGGCCGCCGAGCTCGGGACGGCCACAGGCTACGGCGAGGACATGGTCTACAAGATCGAGGCCGGGAAGCGGATTCCCCGTCCCGAGTTCCTGGACAAGGCGGACGAGGTGCTGGGGGCGGGTGGGCTGATCTCGGCGATGAAGGAGGACGTGGCGAAGGTCCGGTACCCGAAGAAGGTGCGGGCCTTGGCGAAGATGGAGGAGCGGGCGGTTGAGATCGGGGTGTACGAGTGCAACAGCATCCACGGGCTGTTGCAGACCCCGGAGCACGCCCGAGCCGCCATCGAGGCGGCACAACCTCCGTACTCGCAGAGTGATGTGGAGCGGATGGTGGCCGGTCGTGTGTCGCGGCAGTCCATCTTTGCGCGGGACCCCGCACCCGCGCTCGGTTTCGTGCTGGAAGAGGCTGCGCTGAGGCGCCCCCTCGGGGGCACAATGGTGTGGCGGAGCCAGCTCGAACGCCTTCTGGTGGTGGGCCGCATGCGTCACGTCACGCTTCAGGTGATGCCGACGCACAGCGAGGTCCATTCCGGTCTGGACGGCAGGATCGAGCTGCTGAAGTTCGCGGACGGTACGGCGGTGGGACGCTCCGAGGGCGCGTTCAACGGTCGGCCTGTCTCCGACCCGAAACAGCTCCGCATCCTTGAGCTGCAATATGGCACCATCCGAGCGCAGGCACTCCCTCCACGGGAGTCGTTCGCCCTCATCGAGCAATTGCTGGGAGAGACATGATCCGCAACATCTCCGCCGGGGACGCCTCCGAACTGGCATGGTTCAAGAGCAGCTACAGCAGCGGCAACAACGGCGAGTCCTGCATCGAGGTCGCCTGGCGCAAGAGCAGCTACAGCGACGGCAACGAGGGCGACTCATGCGTCGAGGTCGCCACCACCCCCGCCGCCGTCCACGTCCGCGACTCCAAGTGCGTCGACGGCCCGCAGCTCGCGCTCGCGCCCACCGCCTGGGCAGGCTTCGTGGCGTACGCCTCCGGCAGCTGACGTCCAGACGTCCCGTGACGGCCCGTGGGCCGGCCGTGTCACCCACAGGGGTGAAGGCTGCGGATTCCCGAATCCCAGGACGCTGGCATATGCCAGCGTGCCTGCCATGGCGACAGCGACGAACCCGGCCACACGTGCCGGGAAACCCGTACCGTGGAAGGCACCGCCGATCCGGGAGGAGTCTGCCGTGAGCGTTCTGACCCAGGAGGGGTTCGAAGAACTCGCTCGTGCTGGCGAACGCGTGGACGAATCCCTGCGCCTTGAGTTCATCGACGGGACGATCTGGGAGAAGGCTGTGCCTGACGGCGACCACGGGCGGATCATCGCCTGGCTGACGCGACTGTGCATTCAGGCTGACGCGGACTGGTGGCTCTACCCCGATCAGGGCCTGAGGATCGAGAAGTACCGCAAGGGCAACGCCCGCCCGGACGGCTGCCTCGTCCCGCTGGACGCGTTCGTCGGCCAGGGCGAGTGGGCGAGTGCCGACGGTGTCCTGATGGTCGTCGAAGTCACCTCCGGCGACTCGGACACCGGTCACCGCGACCGCGTCGAGAAGCCGCGCGCCTACGCCGAGACCGGAATCCCCGTGTACTTGCTGATCGACAGGACCATGGGTGAGGTCAAGGTCCATTCGCAGCCGGACGGGGAGCGGTACGAGATGGTGGCGATCGTGCCCTTCGGCAAGACGGTGTCTCTGCCGGAGCCGGTGGGGATGGAGCTGGACACGGAGCCGCTGAAGAACTGGGTCGGCTGAGGTTCTGGAGAGGGGGCACCGGAGTTCCTTCGCGCGGGCCGTCACACTTCCCGTCCCGCCTCCGTCAGTCCAGTGTCCGGCTCGGTCGAGGCGGATACGGGAGAGGCTGAAGGAGCCGTCGCGATGTTCACCGAGATGTCCGCCACCGCCATCGTCGTCACCGCCGTCGCCGCGTTCATGGCCGGGTTCTCCGCTGCGGCGATCTTCTTCAGGGCCGCCTTCGTCGTCGAGCCCCTCGCCCAGTACGGCGTGCCGCAGTCGTGGTGGAACTGGCTGGGCGCCGCCAAGGCCGCCGGGGCCACCGGGCTCATCGTCGGGTTCTACGTCCCCGTCATCGGGACCCTCGCCGCCATCGGGCTCATCCTGTACTTCGCCGGGGCCGTGATCACCGTGCTGCGGGCCCGCGCGTACGGCCACGCTCCCTTCCCGCTGGTCTACATGGCGCCCGCCGTCGCCGCCCTGGCCCTGACCTGGTGACGACCGTACGGAAAAGGCCGCCGTCCCCGGAGTCGTACCGGGGCGGCGGCCTTCTTCGTACGAGAAGGGAGTGTCAGTCCTTCTTCGGCTCCTCCAGGCGGGGGAACAGCACCGCGCCCTTCGTCACCGTCGCGCCCGCCGGGAGCCGGCCCCACGTCGCCGAGGTCTGGACCGGCTGGGCCGCCAGGGCGCCCAGGGACGGTTCGGCGCCCAGGGACTCCCAGAGGGCCTGCGAGGTCTCCGGCATGATCGGGTTGAGCAGGACCGCGACCGCGCGGAGCGACTCGGCGGCCGTGTAGAGGATCGTCGCCAGGCGGGCCCGGCCCTCCTCCGACTCGTCCTTGGCCACCTTCCACGGCTCCTGCTCCGTGATGTAGCCGTTGACCTGCTTCACGAAGTCGAAGATCGCCAGGATGCCGCCCTGGAAGTCCAGCTCCTCGCCGATCTTCGCGTCGGCCGTCGCGACCGCCTTGGCCAGGCCGTCCTGGATCGCCTTCTCCGCGTCGCCGTCGGCCGCCGAGGCCGGCAGCTCGCCGCCGAAGTACTTGCCGACCATCGCCGCCACGCGCGAGGCGAGGTTGCCGTAGTCGTTGGCCAGCTCGGACGTGTAGCGGGCGGAGAAGTCCTCCCACGAGAACGAACCGTCCTGGCCGAAGGCGATCGCCCGCAGGAAGTACCAGCGGTACGCGTCCACGCCGAAGTGCGAGGTCAGGTCCTGCGGCTTGATGCCGGTCAGGTTCGACTTCGACATCTTCTCGCCGCCGACCATCAGCCAGCCGTTGGCCGCGACCCGGCCGGGGACCGGCAGGCCCTGTGCCATCAGCATCGCCGGCCAGATCACCGCGTGGAACCGCAGGATGTCCTTGCCGATGAGGTGGACGTTCGCCGGGAAGGTCTCGTCGAACTTCGCCGGGTTCTCGTTGTAGCCGACGGCCGTCGCGTAGTTGAGCAGCGCGTCGATCCACACGTAGATGACGTGCTTCTCGTCCCACGGCACCGGGACGCCCCAGTCGAAGGTCGAGCGGGAGATCGAGAGGTCCTCAAGACCCTGCTTGACGAAGTTCACGACCTCGTTGCGGGCCGACTCCGGCTGGATGAAGCCCGGGTTCGCCTCGTAGAACTCCAGGAGCTTCGGGCCGTACTCGCTCAGCTTGAAGAAGTAGTTCTCCTCCTTGAGGATCTCCACCGGCTTCTTGTGGACGGCGCACAGCTTCGTGCCGTCCTCGGCCTCGATGAGGTCGCCGGGGAGCTTGTACTCCTCACAGCCCACGCAGTACGGGCCTTCGTACCCGCCCTTGTAGATCTCGTCCTTGTCGTACAGGTCCTGCACGAACTCCTGGACGCGGTCCGTGTGGCGCTTCTGCGTCGTACGGATGAAGTCGTCGTTCGCGATGTTCAGGTGCTCCCAGAGGGGCTTCCACGCCTCTTCCACGAGCTTGTCGCACCAGGCCTGGGGCGTGACGTCGTTCGCCTCGGCCGTGCGCATGATCTTCTGACCGTGCTCGTCCGTGCCGGTGAGGTACCACACCTTCTCGCCGCGCTGACGGTGCCAGCGCGTGAGCACGTCGCCTGCGACGGTCGTATAGGCGTGGCCCAGGTGAGGAGCGTCGTTGACGTAGTAAATGGGGGTCGTGACGTAGAACGCCTTCGCCCCCTGCTTCTCGGATCCAGTGGCCGCCATGGTCGAAATCCTAACCGTCGTACGAAGATCCACTCACATCGATAAACCCGGGGGCCGGCGGCGGGGACCAGGTGGGGAGGATGGACCCATGCGCGTACTGGTAGCCGAGGACGAGCGGGACCTCGCCGCGCTCGTCGCCACCGGCCTGCGGCGGGCCGGATTCGCCGTCGACACCGTCCACAGCGGCGACGCCGCCCTGGACCACCTGGCCCTCCACCCGTACGACGTGCTCGTCCTCGACCGCGACCTGCCGCGCGTCCACGGCGACGACGTCGCCCGCCGGCTCGTCGCCGCGGGATCGCCCACCCGCATCCTGATGCTGACCGCCGCCACCGCCACCGAGGAGCGCGTCACCGGGCTCGACCTCGGCGCCGACGACTACCTCGGCAAGCCCTTCGAGTTTCCCGAGCTGGTCTCCCGCGTCCGGGCCCTGCGCCGGCGCTCCGCCCGCCCGCCGCTGCCCCCGCTCCTGGAGCGGTACGGGCTCCGCGTGGACACCGTCCGGCGGACCGCCACCCGCGACGGGCGGGACCTCGACCTCTCCCCGAAGGAGTTCTCCGTCCTCCAGATCCTCCTGGAGGCCGAAGGCGCGGCCGTCTCCGCCGAAACCCTCCTCGACCGCGCCTGGGACGCCCACACCGACCCCTTCACCGGCGCCGTCCGCGTCTGCATGAGCAAACTCCGCGCGAAGATCGGCGAGCCGGGGCTGATCCGGACCGTGCAGGGCGTGGGGTACCAGCTGTGACGCCGGACCAGGGATATCTGGGCTCCGGGTCCACCATCCGCACACGGATCGCACTCGTCTACGGGGGTGCCTTCCTGGTGCTCGGCACGGTGCTGCTGCTCGTGGTGAACCTGCTCGTCCTCGCCGGTACGGACGACGAGACCGACGCGATCGTGGCCCGCGCGAACGGGGCGACGAACGGCGCCGCCGTCGTGGAGGCGTACCGGCTGGGCGACGACATCAGCCGCGCCGCCGGCGAACAGATGCTCATGTGGTCCGGGCTCGCACTGCTCGTCATGGCCTGCTGCGCCGTCGTCGTCGGCTGGTGGACCGCCGGGCGCGTGCTGCGGCCCGTCCACGAGATGACCGCCCGCGCCCGCCGCCTCTCCGAGCGCACCCTGCACGACCGGATCGCCGTGCGCGGGCCCGACGACGAGCTCAAGGAACTCGGCGACACCATCGACGCGCTGCTCGGCCGCCTGGAGACCGCCTTCGACAGCCAGCGCCGCTTCATCGCCAACGCCTCCCACGAGCTGCGGACCCCGCTCGCCACCCAGCGCGCCGCGATCCAGGTGGGTCTCGACGAGGACTGCGACGTACGGCAGGTGCTCCTCGACGCCAACCGGCGCAGCGAACGCCTCATCGACGGGCTGCTGCTCCTCGCCCGCAGCGAACGGGGGCTCGCGGAGCGGGACGACGTACGGCTGGGGGAGGTCGTCGCCGAGGAGTACGCGCGCGCGTGCGTGGTCGACGGCGGCGGTGTCGTCCGGGGGAGCCGGGTGCTGCTCGGGCAGCTCGTACGGAACCTCGTCGCGAACGCGGTCGCGTACAACGTGCCCGGGGGAACCGTGGACGTACGGGTCGACGGCGGGGTGCTGACCGTGGTCAACACCGGGCCGGTCGTCCCCGCCGACCAGGTCGAAGCCCTCTTCGAGCCCTTCCGGCGGGGCGAGGGCCGGGACCGTACGGGGCCCGGCGCGGGGCTCGGGCTCTCCATCGTGCGGTCGATCGCCGTCGCGCACGGGGGTGGGGTACGGGCCGTGGCGCGCGGCGCGGAGGAGGGCGGCGGGCTGGCGGTGGCGGTGACCCTGCCGGTCACCGCCACCGCCTCCCGTTCCTAGAGCTCCAGGCCGGTGAGCAGGCCCCGGTAGAACGCGGCGTGCTCGGTCTCCACGGGGGTCGCACCCGCGAAGTACGTGCCGGTACGAGGGGTGCCGTCGAGCTTCCGGACGAAGTCGAAGGCCTTGTTGTCCTCCTCGCCCCAGGCCACGAACCGCCAGTGCAGCGGACGCTCCGCCGCCTCGGCCAGGGCCTGCGTGGCGGCCGTCTTCGACTCCGGCGCGCCGTCCGTCTGGAACACGACCAGCGCGGGGCGGGCCGGGTCCGCCTTCCCGTGGTGGGCGAGGACCTCCTCCACGGCGCGGTGGTAGTTGGTACGGCCCAGCCTGCCGAGGGTGGCGTTGACCTCCTCGATACGGGTGGGCGTGAGGGTGGCCGGGGTCAGCTCGACCGTGCCGTCGATGTCCGTGGAGAAGAACACGGTGGTGACGGTGGCGTCCTCGTCGAGGTGCGCCGCGAGCGCGGTGACCTGCTCGGCGAGCCGCTGCACGGAGCCGTCCTTGAAGTACCCGCGCATCGACCCGGAACGGTCGACCACCAGATACACGGCGGCCCGGCTCCCGCTCAGCCCCTGCGCCTGGAGCTGCGCACCGGCGGCGTCGTGGGCGTCGGAGAGGTGGGGGGCGAGGGCGCCTGGCTGCGTGCCGGCCTCGGCGGCCTGCGGCTCGGGCTGCGGCTCGGTGGCGGCCTGGGGCTCGGGCTCGGCCGGGGCTTCGGCGGCTTCCTGGGCCTCGGGCTGCGGCTCGGCTTCCGGTTCGGCCTCCGGCTCGGTGGCGACGGCGGTCTCGGCCTCCGGCTCCTTGGCCTCCTCGGCGGCCTGCGGCTCGGGCTGTGCTTCGGCTTCCGGCTCGGTGGCGGCCTGCGGCTCGGTCTCCGCCGGGGCTTCGGCGGCCTCCGGCTCGGTGGCGACGGCGGTCTCGGCCTCCGGCTCCTTGGCCTCCTCGGCGGCCTGCGCCTCCGGCTCGGCCTCGGGCTCCGCCGCGACGGCGGCGATGTCCTGCTCCTCCGGAGCGACTTCGGCGTCGGTCGCGTCGTCCGCGTCCGCCGGCGGCGCCACCGTCGTGTCGGCGGCTTCCGCCGCCTCCTCCTGCTCCTCCGGAGCGGGTTCGGACGCGGGCGCGTCCGTGTCGGCAGCCGTCGCGGCTTCCGCCGGTTCGGTGGCGTCCGCTGCCTCGGCAGCCTCGGGCTCGGTGGCCGTCTCCTCCGCCTCAGCCGCAGAGCCAGCCGTGTCCGGCGTCTGCGCCGTGGCGGCCTCGGCCTCCGGCGTCACCACCGACGCCTCGGCCTCCGGCTCCGCCGCATCCGCAACCGACGTCTCCACCGGCTCCGCAACCGACGGCTCCGAAGGCGCGTCAGCCTCAGCAACAACCTCCGCCTCAGCCGCAGGCGCCTCCGCCTCCGCCTCAGCAACAACCTCCGCCTCAGCCGCAGGCGCCTCCGCCTCCGCCTCAGCAACAACCTCCGCCTCGGCCGCAGGCGTCTCCGCCTCAGCAACAACCTCCGCGTCGGCCGCAGGCGTCTCCGCCTCAGTAACAACCTCCGCGTCGGCCGCAGGCGTCTCCGCCTCAGCAACAACCTCCGCGTCGGCCGCAGGCGTCTCCGCCTCAGCAACAACCTCCGCGTCGGCCGCAGGCGTCTCCGCCTCAGCAACAACCTCCGCCTCGGCCGCAGGCGTCTCCGCCGGCGTCACCGCTCCCGCCCGTGCCCGCGGGATCTGCGGGTTGTCGAACGACGCCGCCACCAGGTCGTCCGCCGCTCGGCGGGCCGCCGTTTCCGGGGCCTCCGGGGGTTCCGGGGACGTGGACGTGGTCTCACGCGTCTGGGACGGGACGGAGGTCGCCGGGGAGTCCTCGCGGTCTCGGCCGAACACCTTGCGCAGCATGCTCCGAATACCCATGAGCGAACCCTTTCGCATGAGTGGGGTGCGTGTGAATGTCCGTGCTGGGCGTTTCGGGACTTTCATCCCTGGCCAGGGCGGACACGTAAGGTTAGCGGCCACCCCCTCCCTCCTCGGTGACCCGGTCGCCCACGGATGCCGTGCATTCATTCGGCGTTCACTCCGCCGCCGTCCCCGTGCAGAGGTGCGCACATAGCGTCGCGGCCGTAGCCATCCCGACACCATGTCGGCGCAGTGTGCGCCGGAGGAGGACGAAGTGCGCAAACTGCTGCCGCTGCTGAGCACGAACCCCCACGGAGGCGGCCGTTCCGCTCTCACCTGCCGCTATCGGTGTGGTGACGCCTGCTTCCACGAGGTGCCCAACACCAGCGACAACGAGTACGTCGGCGACGTCATAGCCGGTGTCCTCTCGCGCCGTTCCGCCCTCCGTGCCGCCGCCGTCGTGACGGTCGCCTCCGCCGCCGGCGGGGCCCTCACCCTCGGCAACGCGCCCGCCGCCGAGGCCCACTCCCCGAAGCCCGGCCACGGCCACGGCAACGGCAGCACCGACGGCGCCCGCGGCCTCCGCTTCGCCCCCGTCGCGCCCAACAACGCCGACCAGGTCACCGTGCCCGCCGGCTACTCCCAGAACGTCGTCATCCGCTGGGGCGAGCCCATCCTGCGCGGCGCCCCCGCCTTCGACTCCGAGAAGCAGTCGGCGAAGGCCCAGGCCGGCCAGTTCGGTTACAACAACGACTTCCTCTCCCTGCTGCCGCTGCGCGGGGAGCACGGCCGTCAGGTGCTCGTGGCCAACCACGAGTACACCGACGAGGTCCTGATGTTCCGCGGCTACGACCCCGCGAACCCGACCCGCGAGCAGGTCGAGACCGCCTGGGCCGCGCACGGCCTCTCGGTCGTCGTCGTCCAGGAGGAGCGCCGCACCGGCAAGCTGACGCCGGTCACCCGCCACCACCTCAACCGCCGTCTGCACACGACGAGCGAGTTCGAGGTCACCGGACCCGCCGCGGGCAGCGCCCTGCTGAAGACCTCCGTCGACCCGACCGGCCGCAAGGTCCTCGGCACGCTCAACAACTGCGCCGGCGGCACCACCCCGTGGGGCACCACCCTCCACGGCGAGGAGAACTTCAACCAGTACTTCGCCAACGGCTCCAGCGCCACCGACAAGCGCTACGGCATCGGCACCGGCGCCACCGAGCGCAAGTGGGAGCGCTTCGACAAGCGCTTCGACCTCAAGCAGGAGCCGAACGAGGCGCACCGCTTCGGCTGGGTCGTCGAGCTCGACCCGTACGACCCCGACTCCACCCCCCGCAAGCGCACCGCGCTCGGCCGCTTCAAGCACGAGGCCGCGCAGCCCCGTCTCACCGAGGACGGCCGTCCGGTCGTCTACATGGGCGACGACGAGCGCTTCGACTACTTCTACAAGTTCGTGTCGGGCAAGCGGATGAGGAAGGGCGGCTCGCGGTCCGCCCACGAGCACAACCTCACGCTGCTCGACGAGGGCACGCTGTACGTCGCCAAGCTCACCGGCGACTCCCCGGCCGCCGAGATCGACGGCACCGGCAAGCTCCCGAACGACGGCGAGTTCGACGGCTCCGGCGTGTGGCTCCCGCTCGCCACGGCCGGCCCCGACGGCGCCGTCTCGCACGTCCCCGGCATGACCGCCGAGGAGGTGTACGTCTTCACCCGCCTCGCCGGTGACAAGGTCGGCGCCACGAAGATGGACCGCCCCGAGGACGTCGAGCCGAGCCCCCGCTCGGGCCGCGTCTACGTCGCGCTCACCAACAACACCGACCGCGGCAAGGCCGGCAAGGCCCCCGCGGACGAGGCCAACCCGCGCAACCTCAACAAGCACGGGCAGATCCTCGAACTGGCCGAGCACTGGGACGACCCGGCCTCGGACGGCTTCGCCTGGCGGCTCTTCCTCGTCGCGGGCGACCCGAACGACCCGGCCACCTACTTCGCCGGCTTCCCCAAGGAGAAGGTCTCCCCGATCTCCTGCCCGGACAACGTCGCCTTCGACCCGCACGGCAACCTGTGGATCTCCACGGACGGCAACCAGCTCGGCTCGCACGACGGCCTGTTCGGCGTCGCCACGCGCGGCGAGCGGCGCGGTGAGCTGAAGCAGTTCCTGACCGTCCCGACGGGCGCCGAGACCTGCGGCCCGATCGTCCAGGACCGCCGCGTCCTGGTCGCCGTGCAGCACCCGGGCGAGATCGACGGTGCCTCCGTCGAGAAGCCCGCCTCGGTCTGGCCCGACGGACCCGGCCGCATCGTCCGCCCGTCGGTCGTCGCGGTCTGGCGCACGGACGGCGAGGACATCGGCGTCTGATCCGGCGGCGCCCGGGGGTGGAGAGCCTCACTCCACCCCCAGGCCCTCCCTGAACCGTACGAACTGCTCCTCCGGGTCCCCCGTGTACGCCCACGGCACCCACGCCGCCCGCGCTCCCAGCATCCCCATCAGCTCCCGCGCGATCTCCACCTGGCCCGCGTAACACGCCGCGTGCGCCAGGAAGTTGATGTCCCCGACCTCCTCCGGTGCCACCGGTGCCCCCGGCTCCCGCCCGCCGATCCAGCGCGCGCGGGTGCGCCGCAGTTCGGTCACCGCCAGTTCGTGCTTCCAGTGCTGGTCGAAGCCGCGCACCGGGCCGCGTCCGAGCGCCCCGTCCGCGATGTACCGGTACTCCTCCACCCGCGCCACCTGCACGAGCACCGGCAGCGAGGAGCCGGGCGGCGCCACGCCCGCCGCGTCGCGGGCGAAGTCGTACATGCTGCCGTGCGTCCCGTGCCACCGCGCCGACCAGTAGCGCAGCACCTGGATGTGACCCTCGGTGTTGTACGGGTCCCTGTGCCGCAACTCGTCGAACCACTGGCGCAGTTCGCGGCGCGCCACCCCGCCCTCGTAGAGGCGCGCCACCGAGAGCAGCGACACCCACGGCATCGGGTCGGCGGGTGCCGCCTCCGCCGCGCCCCGGCAGGCGTCGACGGCGGCGTCGATCCGGCCGCGGTCGACCGCCGCGCCCCGGCCGGCCGCGATGGCCGCGTCGAAGACCCGTACCACCTCGGTCGCCGCCCGCAGCACGGCCGCGTCGGGGTTGCGGGGTTCGGCGGCGCGCCAGGTCTCCACGGTGGAACTG
The DNA here is from genome assembly GCF_036634195.1 of Streptomyces sp. P9-A4. NCBI lineage: Bacteria > Bacillati > Actinomycetota > Actinomycetes > Kitasatosporales > Streptomycetaceae > Streptomyces > Streptomyces sp. P9-A4. Next base: position 3,585,066 of record NZ_JAZIFY010000001.1, on the reverse strand, counting down.
CCCGCGGCGGCGTGCGAGAGCAGCCGCAGCCGGTGGGTGCGGCGCGCCCAGTGGTCCCCGGTGGCGGCGAGCAGGTCCCGTACGCCCTGCCAGCGGCCGATGACGATGTCGTGGCGGGCGTCGGTCAGCGCGCGGTCCCCGAAGTCCGGGTCGAAGTCGGGCACGAAGCGCTCCGGACGCGCCGGGCGCGTGGAGCGGCGGCGTACGGCCATCGGGGGCCTCCTTCGGGGTCGGCTGCCGTCAGAAGTCGAGTCGCGCTGTCCGTGCTGTCCGCGCTGTCCGGGGGTCGAGTGGTGGGGTGGTCGGGTGGTCGTCAGAAGTCCGTCGCGTAGTTCTTGTCCCGTGTCGCCGAACGCGCGCGCGTGGCCGGGCCCGAGCCCTCCGCCGCCGCCATCGCGGCGACCGCGTCCAGCCGGGCCGGGCGGTAGTAGTCGCTGCCCTTCCGCCAGTACACGATCAGCGGGACGACGCCGAGGAGCAGGCCGCCGAGGCCGATGGTGAGGGCGGTCGTGGAGAGTTCGCCGAGCGATTCGACGAAGGCCCACAGCATGAACGCGGAGCCGAGCAGCGGCCAGACGCCGCCGAGCAGCAGATTCCGTACGGAACGGAAGAGGACCGACTTGTACGCGACGACGGCGGCGATGCCGGCGAGCCCGTAGTAGAAGGCGATCTGGAGTCCGATCGCGGAGACGGCGTCGCTGAGGATCTGCTGCACGGACCCGGCGGCAGCGGCGGCCCCGAACATGACGAGGGCGGCGCCGCCGACGGTGACGACGGCGACCCAGGGGGTGTTCCAGCGGCGGTGCACCAGGCCGAGCGCGGCGGGCAGGGTCCGGTCGCGGCCCATCGCGAAGAGCGAGCGGGTGACCTGGAGAAGGGTGGTCTCCAGGGTGGCGACGGTGGACAGGACGACGGCGACGACCAGGAGTTTCCCGCCGACGCCGGGCCAGATCTCCTGGCCGAGGACGGCGAGGACGTTGGGTCCGGCGGTACGGATCTCCTCGGCGGTGAGCAGGACGTTCACGGCGACGGTGAAGGCCTCGAAGAGGAGGAAGACGAAGCCGACGCCGATGAGCGCGGCGAGCCCGGCGGTGCGCCGGCTGTCGCGGGTCTCCTCGCTGAGGTTGCTGGTGACGTCCCAGCCCCAGTAGTAGAAGGCGGCGATGAGGGCCCCGGCGGCGAAGCCGTGGCTGCCGTCGAAGCCGTCGATCCCGAACCAGGACCAGTCGAAGGCGGTGGCCCGGCCCCGGTGGGCGACGGCGGCGAGGACGAAGCCGACGAGGATGAGCATCTCGACGCCGGACATGATCAGTTGGGCCCGGACGGTGAGCCGGGCGCCGCCCAGGACGACCAGCAGCATCATCAGGAACCAGCCGGCGCCGACGGCCGCCGCGAGCGGGGTGTGCTCCGCGAGCTCCGGGTCGATCAGGGAGAGCGTGAGCGAGCCGGCGGGCAGTGAGCCGGCCACCATGAAGACGGTGGCGGCGAAGACGAGCGCCCAGCCGGAGAGGAAGCCGAGGAAGGGGTGGAGGGTGCGGCCCACCCAGGAGTAGCCGGCCCCGGCGTTGACGTCGATCCGCCCGAGGCGGGCGTAGGCGAGGACGATGCCGAGCATCGGTATCGCGCAGTAGAGCAGGGCGGCGGGCCCCGCGAGGCCGACGGCGCCGAAGAGGACGGCGGTGGTCGCGGCGAGCGAGTAGGCGGGCGCGCTGCCGGCGACGGCCATGACGATCGTGTCGAAGGTGCCGAGCACATTGGGCTGGAGCCCTCTGTTCGTCGTGGTGCGCATGGCGGGGTCCTCGGGGCGCGGGGGTGAGGCAGGGCGAAGTGGCCCGTCCGCCGGGCCGGTTGCCGGCGGCGACGGGCACGGATCAGGGTGAATCGAGCGCATCGTAGTCGCCCGGGTGGGCTGCGGAAACGGCGGTGGGGAGGGTTCCGTTCAGTGACCGCCGGTAAGTCCTCCCGTACGCCCCCCGGGGAAGGTTTACCGCAGGTCGGGACCGGCGATGGCGCGGGCGGCGCGGACCTCCTGACGGAGCGGTGCGAGGACTCCGTTCTCGTCGCCGGGCAGCTCGGTGCGGACCTCCACGAGGGTGTCGGTGCCGCGGAGTCCGTCGGCGAGTTCGCGCAGCTCCCGCTCGACGGCGCCGACCTCCGCCGGGTCGGGGGCGGGTGCGCCGTGGTTGACGCGGATGTGGGCGGCGGTGGTGGCGTCCACGATCCGTTCGACGGCGACGACCAGCGGCCACCAGGCGGCGGCGCGGGGTCCGGTGGGCGGTGGTTCGGTCAGGGCGCGCTGGAACTCGCTGCGGACGGTGGACAGGTCCCGGTAGAGCTTCCGCCGGGCCCGGAGCCGTCCGCTCTGGTCGGTGGGGTCTTCGGCGAAGGCCCTGGCCACATAGGCGGCGGTGTCGGCGACGGCGTCCGCGAGCCGGTCCCCGACGCGGGCGTGCCAGGACTCGGGCCAGAGCAGATAGCCGGCGATCAGGGCGATGCCGCAGCCGATGAGGGAGTCGTACAGGCGGGGCATGACCAGGTGGAAGCCCTGCTGGTTGAGCGTGTCGGAGAGCAGCAGGATGACGGGGGTGATGGCTGCCGTCTGGAAGGCGTACCCCTTCGCGGAGAAGGCCGGGATGAGGGCGGCGAGCACGCACATCACGGGCACGTCCCACCAGCCGCGGGGGACCGCGGCGAGGACGAGGGCGGCGAGGAGGAGCCCGACGGCGGTGCCGAGGGCGCGGAGCACGGCCCGGGAGAAGACCGAGCCGAAGTCGGGCTTCATGACGAAGGTGACGGTCAGCGCGACCCAGTACGAGCGGGGTACGGCGATCAGCGAGACCAGCGCCTGGGCGATGCCGATGCAGAGGGCGAGGCGGAGCCCGTACCGCCAGGAGGCCTCGGAGAGCAGGACGGCGCGGGAGGTCCGGCGGGCGCGGACCCGGAGCGCGGCGGGTCGGCCGAGGCGGTCGTCGACGTGGGGGTCCCCCCTGGTCGAAGACCTTGGGGGAGGGTCGGGTTCGGGCTTGTGGACGACGGCGGCGGCGTGCCGCAGGGCGTGGTCGACGGCCTTCTCGGCGGGCCGTTCGGGGGTCGGCAGATCCAGTACGGGGTCCCCGGTGCGGCCTTCCTCGACGGCGTCGGCGAGCTCCCGGACGGCCGCCGCGACCGAGGGCGGCAGCGGGCCGTAGAGCTGGGCGCGCAGCTGGGCGGCGGGGGCGGCCTCGACGAGCGGGATGACGACGTTGAGCTGGGCGAGCAGCCGGACCAGGGCGGGCGTGCGGCCGTGCTGGCGGGCGCGGCGGGCGAGGACGAGGTCGTAGGACTGGTTGAGGGAGGCGGTGACGGCGTGCCGTTTCTCGTCGTACGCGGCGGTCCCGGTGGCCTCGTACAGCTCGGCGACGGCCCGGTAGGTGGCGGCGACGGCGGCGCGTTCGGGGGCGGCGCGGCGCAGTGGCCAGCCGAGCAGGGTGAGGACGAGGACGAAGAGCCCGCCGAGGGTGAGGAGCAGGGGCGCCTTCCACCAGGGGTCGGGCATGGGGAGTCCGGCGCCGACGACGGCGTTGAGGAGCAGGAGCAGCCCGGAGACGGAGGCGACGGCGCCGATCGAGGAGATCATCCCGGAGACGAGCGCGACGAGGGTGAGGACGCCGACGGCGAGCCAGCCCTGGCCGAAGACGAGGGTGCCGAGGGTGACGCCGACGGCCCCGAAGAGCTGCGGCACGGCGATGTTGAAGATCCGCATCCGGTAGGCGTCGGCGGTGTCGCCGATGACCCCGGAGAGGGCGCCCATGGACACGAGGGCGCCGTAGGCGGGCTGTCCGGCGGCGAGGCCGACGGCGAGCGGCGTGGACAGGGCGACGGACGCGCGGAGGACGGCGGCCCAGGGGATCGGCGCGGGGGCGGGCCGGAGCCCGGCGGTGAGCCAGGCGGGCGGACTGAGCCGAACGGTACCGGGGCCTGCGGGTCGTGCCATGTCCCCAACGTACTGGCCGGGGGAGGGGAGAGGCGGGGCGCGGCTGCCGGGGCCGTCGTGGCTCGGCTGCCCGCGCTTCCGGCACCGGTCCGCCGCGGCGGCTCAGTTGCGGTAGGACTCGACCTCCGTGGCCGGGCGGACCGCGGCCGTGTCCGGGTCCTCGCCGAACTCCGCTTTGGCGCGTCGCTGGCGCAGCAGGTCCCAGCACTGGTCCAGGCGGACCTCCAGGTCGGAGAGGCGGGCCCGTTCCTCGGGGAGGAGGCCGCCCGTGCGCTGTCTCAGGGCGCGTTCCTCTTCGACGAGGGCGCCGATGTCGTCAAGGATCTCCTCGTTGTCCATGTCCTCAAGCGTGGCCGATCAGCGCCCGGCGTGCAGGTCGAGATCGGCCAGGAGCGCCCGGTGGTCCGTGCCCGCGAGGTCGAGGAAGCGGGTGCCCCTGACGGTGAAGTCGTCGGTGACCAGGACGTGGTCGATCTGGACGAACGGCGGGAGGGGGCCGTCCATGGGCCAGCTGGGGGTGCGGCTCGCGCCCGAGAGGCGGGCCGCGTCGTGGAGCCCGCCGCCGTCGAGGACGGCGCGGAAGGCGGCGTGGTCCTGGGAGGCGTTGAAGTCGCCGGCGACGATCTGGGGGCCGTCGGGCGCGGTGGCGTCCCGTACCCGTCCCAGTTCCCGTTTCCACAGGTGCACCTGCCCCGGCAGCGGCGGCATCGGGTGTGCGAGCTGGAGCCGTACGGTCCGGCCGCCGATCTCCGCCGTGGCGCCGGGCATGCCCATGGTCGCCGGGATCATGTGCCAGTCGCGGAGCGGGTAGGCGCTGAGGATCACGGAGCCGGCCGAGCCGTCCTCCTCGACGGAGGCGTAGTGGGGGAGTTCGGCGGCGAAGGCCCGGGTGAGGGCGTGCCCGCAGGCGCGGTCGCACTCCGAGACGAACACGAGCTGGGGCCGCTCCCGCCGGACGGCGGTGATGAGCGAGCCGGTGGCTCCGCTGAACTCGACGTTCGAGGCGAGGACCCGGAGCCGGGCCACCACCGGGCCGCGTGCGGTGGTGTGGTCCGGCCCGTACGGCAGCACCGTCCAGACGGTCGCCGCGAGGACCACTACGGCGAGCGCCGCGAGGACCCGCCGGCGGGCGACGGCGGCGAGCAGCAGCCCGAGGGCGGCGGGGGCCGCGAACCAGGGCAGGAAGGAGAGCAGTTGGGGGACCGGGGTCACCGCGTCGGTGTCCAGCAGTCGGCAGGCGGTGAGCACCGCCGGTGCGGCCAGGAGCAGCCCGGCGACCCAGGCGGTGGTACGGCGCCTGGGTCGGAGGGGCGGCGTGGGGCGGGGTGGGGCGGGGTGCATCACGCGCTCGGCGGCGGGGGCTCGGTCCACGCCGTCAGTGTCGCAGGGCCTGTCCGATCTCCGCCTTGGTATCGCCGGAGAGGGTGCGGTTGCTGCGGGCGGTACCGGTCTTGGACTTTCCGGCGGGGACGCCGTCGATGTTCAGGACGACCGAGTCGAGGAAGTTCCCGTCGGTGTCCCGGAAGGTGACCAGGACGGTGTAGTCGGCGTTCTTGTCCTGGGGGTTGGTGGCGGTGACCTGGGCGACCGTGCGGTCGCCGTCGGTGCTGGTCGGTCCGGCGGTGACGTCGCCGGTGGCGTTCACCCCGTCCTTGACCTCCTTCATCTTCTCCTGGGCGGCCGACGCGGCGGCGGCCGTGGCGGAGGAGATGACGTCGCCCGTCGTCTGCTTGACCTGGTCGCATCCGGTGAGGGCGAGCGCCGTGGTGGCGGTGAGTCCCAGGGCGATGCCCGCGAGGCGTCTCATGGGGCCGTCCCCTCAGTGCTTCTCGTCGGGGCCGTACACCTCGTCGGTGGCCAGGGCCCAGATCACGAACACCGAGATGGCCATCGAGAAGAGCGCCCACCAGGGCTGGTACGGCAGGAAGAGGAACTGGACGAGGAGGTTCAGGGAGGCGAGGGAGATACCGGCGACCCGGCCCCACTCGGCGCCCCTGAGGATGCCGAAGCCCGCGATGGCGACCACGACGCCGAGGATCAGGTGGATCCATCCCCAGGTGGTGAGGTTGAACTTGAAGACGTAGTCGCCGATGCGGGTGTAGACGTCGTCCTTGGCGATGCCGGCGATGCCCTGGAAGACGTCCATGCAGCCGGTGACCAGCATGAGGACACCGGCGAAGAGGGTGCCGCCGGAGGCCCAGGCGCCGGAGGCGGAGGGGGCCGGTTTGCGCGGTGGTGCCGTGTTCTGGCTCATGCCCCCATCGTCGGAGCGTTCGTACGGTTGCGAACTTTCAGTTGGGCCGGACGAGTGAGCGGAGGTAGTTCTCCAGTACGGCGTCGAACTCCTCGGGCCGCTCCAGGTTGGGCAGGTGCGCGGCCCGCTCGATCACGGCGAGCGTGGAGTCGGGGAGCAGCGCGTGCATCTCCTCGGCGTCCGTGACGGGGGTGTAGGAGTCGTCCCGGCCGACGACGACGAGCGCGGGCACGGCGACGGTGGTGAGCAGTTTCCGGTAGTCGGGGCGTTCGGCCCGGCCGCGCAGGGCGGCGGCGGCGGCGGCCGGGTCGGTGGAGCGCATCATGCGGTGGACGTGCGGGGCGGCATGGGTGTTGTACGGGGCGACCATCCGGTCCAGCACCTCGTCGGCGTACTCCCGCATGGCCTCCGCGCCGCCGGCGAGCAGCCGGTCGGCCATGGCGTTGCGGGCGGCCCTGCCGTCCTCGGTCTCGGCGGCGGGGAAGGTGTCGGCGAGGACGAGGCCCCGGACGCGCCCGGGGTGGCGGCGGTACAGCTCCATGGCGATCTGGCCGCCCATGGAGAGTCCGGCGAGGACGCACTCGTCGATGTCCAGCTCGTCGAGGAGGGCGACGAGGTCCTCGGCGAAGTCCCCGAGGAGGGTGAGGCGGTCGGTGTCGGTGTCGGCGTCGGCCGTCTCCGGCCGGGCGCCGAGGGGCGTGCGGCCGTAGCCGCGCAGGTCGGGGGCGATCACCCGGTGGGTGCGGGAGAAGCGGTCGGTCTGCGGCTGCCACATGGTGTGGTCGAAGGGGTGGCCGTGGACGAGGAGCAGGGCGGGGCCCTCGCCCCGGTCCTCGTAGGCGATCTCGGCGTCGGCGGTGCGGGCGGTGAACATGACCGCAGGCTAGGCAGCCACAGCTGCTCGGTGCAATAAGATCTTTGCTCTCGGTGCAATGGGAGAGGGGTGTGCGGTGGAGGAGTACCGGAGGATCGCCGACCGGGTCGAGGCGGCCGTACGGGACGGGCGGCTGAGCCCCGGCGACCGGCTGCCGCCGCAGCGGGTCTTCGCCCGCCGTCACGCCATCGCCAACTCCACGGCGATCCGCGTGTACGGAGAGCTGGCGCGGCGGGGCCTGGTCGTCGGGGAGGTCGGGCGCGGCACCTTCGTACGGGCCGCGCCCCCGCTGCCGGGGCCCGCGCTCGCCGAGGCGACCGGCGCCGCGCCCGTCGACCTCCAGCTCAACTACCCCGTCGCGGAAGGCCAGCCGGAGCTGATGGCCCGCGCGCTCGCGGCCCTCGCCCGGCCCGACGTCCTGGCCGAGGCCGTCTCACGGCCCGCCGCCGCCACCGGCACCCCGGAGGCCCGCGACGCGGCGGCGGCCGTGCTCGCCCGGCCCGGCTGGGCCCCCGACCCCGACGGCGTCCTCTTCGCCGGGAACGGCCGGCAGGCCATCGCCGCCGCGCTCTCCGCGCTCGTCCCGCCCGGCGGCCGGCTGGGCGTCGAGGCGCTCACGTACCCCTTGGTCAAAGCGGTGGCCGAGCGGCTCGGCATCCGGCTCGTACCGCTCGCCCTGGACGCCGAAGGGGTACGGCCCGAGGCGCTCGCGGCGGCCCACCGGGCGGCGCCGCTGTCCGCCGTCTACCTCCAGCCGACCCTGCACAACCCGCTCTCCTCGACGGCGGGGGAGGGCCGCCGGGCCGAACTCGCCGAGCTGCTGCGCCGCCTGGACCTGACGGCCGTCGAGGACACCACCTGGGCCTTCCTCGTACCGGACGCGTCCGCCCCGCTCGCCGCGCACGCCCCCGAGCGGGTCCTCCTCGTCGACAGCCTCTCCAAGCGGCTCGCCCCCGGCCTGACCGTCGGCTACCTCGTGGTGCCCGGACGGCTGCGCGCGGCGGCGGCGGACGCCCTGCGCTCGGGGGCCTGGACGGCGGGCGGGCTCGCGGTCGCCGCCGCCACCCGCTGGACCGGGGACGGCACGGTCGCCGAGGCGGTCGCGGCGAAGCGGGCGGACACGGCGGCCCGGCAGGCCCTGGTCCGGCGGCGGCTCGCCGGGCACACGCTGCGGACCTCCCCGCACGCGTACTACTGCTGGTGGCAGCTGCCCGCGCCCTGGCGGGCGGAGACCTTCACGGCGGCGGCCGCCGCCCGCGCGGGCGTGGCGGTCACCCCGGGCAGCGCCTTCGCGGTGGGTACGGGCACGGCCCCCGACGCGATCAGGATCGGCCTGGCCACCCCAACGCACGAGGTCCTTGACGGGGCACTGCGGCGACTGGCGGCGCTGGCCGCCGAACCGCCCGGGTCCCTCCGGGCGGTTACCGGCTGATCCACTTGCGGCGGGCGGGGGCCGGGTGTGCTCTGGAGGGTGCGGGAAGCAGCAGGGGGGCGAGAGCGAAGGAGCTCCTGCCATGGCCGCACACGCAGCGGTGCCCACGAGGCGCCGGATCAGTACGCACGGCTGGGGGTTCCCGGTCACGACCGGTGTCCTGTACGGCCTCTACGCGGCGACCGTCGCCCGCCAGGGCGGCCCCACCACACTCGGGCAGCTGTGGCTCGGCATCGTGTCGGCCGTGGTCCTCGCCGGAGGTCTGTACGCCCTCAGGGCCTACGGCCACCGGCTGCCCCGCGAGCTGCGGGCCGCCGCCTGGGGCGCCCTGACGGGCATCGCGGTCGGCTTCCTCTTCAGCCTCTCCGACGCCAGCGTCCTGTCGTCGAGCGGTCTCGGGCTCACCGTCGCCGGGGTCGCCGGGGCCGGCGCGTACTACCTCTTCTACACCCACGAGGACGCGGCGGGCCGGCCCGCGCCGTACTGACCGCGCCCGCCCTTCCCGCCGTGGCGGCGGCGCCGGTGGTACGCGACCGCGACGGCGGCCAGCAGCACGGGCCAGGCGAGCAGCGGCGCGTAGCAGGCGATCAGCAGGGCGTCCTGGGCCGCCGAGGCCGGGACGCCCGGCCCCAGGTCCGCGTACGAGGCGTACGCGCCCCAGCCCGCGATGGCGCACAGCCCCGCCACCCCGGCGAGGGCCGCGCCCGTCGCGGCGGCCGGATTCACCCGGCGCCCGCCGAGCAACGGCATCCAGCGGGGGAAGACCTCGCCCCAGGGCCGGACCAGCCCCAGCGTCAGGAAGGCCAGCAGCTCGGACACGACGCTGAGGGAGACCACGTACACCGACTCCCCGAGGCCGAGGGGTCCGAGCCCGGAGTCCTGTGTGACCGGCAGTCCGGCGACCAGGGCGATCCGCCACAGGCCGGAGGGGAGCGTGACGAGCGGGACGGCGTGGGCGGCGAGGGCGGCCCAACGGGGCACGTCCGGAAGGGCCTTGAGCTTCATCATGGCTCCAGCCTTCCGCCGCCCCCGGCCCCGCACGTCGCCCCGGCGACCGGTCCGCCTCCGCCGCGCGGGGGAGACGGCGTCGTCCGGGGGTGAGGGGGTGTCCGCCCGGTCCGGCGGGGCGGACACGAGGCTGCGCGACAACCGCAGGTGGTCACTCCGACAACCAGGGGTTGTCGCTCGCCCCCGGGCGCGGTCGTCCCCGCCCGTCCGACGCTACCGCCCGCGCGGCGTCGTCTGCTGGACGGCCCAGCGGTTGCCGTCCGGGTCGGCGAAGAAGACGAACGAGCCCCACGGCATGTCCGAGATCTCGCTGACCTCGATCCCGCGCGCGGTCAGCTCGCGGTGGGCCTCCTCGATGTCGGTGACGACGACCTGCATGTTGTCGAGGGAGCCCGGGGCCATCTCGGTGAGCCCCTTGCCGAAGGCGATCGAGCAGGCCGAGCCCGGCGGGGTCATCTGGACGAAGCGGATGGCGTCGCTGACGGGCACGTCGTGGTCGGCGTGGAAGCCGACCCGCTCGTAGAAGGCCTTGGCGCGGTCGACATCGGTGACGGGGACCGCGACGAGTTCCAGCTTGATGTCCATGGGGGCATCATGCGCCCGGCCGGGGCCGGGCGCACGGCATACCGCGTACGCCACCCCCCGGGCCGGGCGCATGATGCCGGGGGCCGCCTACTCCCCCGTGTCGCCCCGGACCACGACGACCGGGCACGGCGCGTGCTGGGTGACGTGCGAGGAGACCGAGCCGAGCATCGCCGCCTTGAAGCCGCTGTATCCGCGGTCGCCGACGACGAGCAGCGACGCGCCCCGCGCGGCGTCGAGCAGGGCCTGCGGGGCGTTGCCGCCGACCACCGTGCGGGTGGTGGCGGCGGCCTCCTGGGGGGTGAGGGTCTGGTCGATCGACTCGTCGAGAATCTGCTTCGCGAGCCGCTCGGGGTCGAACTCCGCCGGTACGCCGGGCATGAGCGTCGCCCACGAGGCCGGGTACTCCCAGCTGATCACCGTCTGGAGGGAGTCCCCGGTCAGAGCGGCCTGCCCGGCCGCCCACTTCAACGCCTTCAGAGCGGGCGCCGATCCGTCCACGCCCACCACGATCCTGCCGCCGGCCATCGCCGACCTCCGTTTCGCTGTCGGGAACCCCGGGAAGGGCCTCCCCCACAACGTAACAAACCGATCAATCGAGGCGAAGGCCGGCCAACTGCTTCTCGAACGGGACGATCTCGTCCTCGTCCTCCCGGCGGGCGGGGCGCGCCGCGACCGTGTCCGCGAACTCGTTGCCCGCACGGGTGATCCGGTTGGGCAGGCCCTCGGTGTACTCGTCGCCGCCCGAACCCCAGTCCTCCGAGGCCGCGTAGACGGCGGTCGGGACGACGAGGGCCCGCAGATAGGCGAAGAGCGGTCGCATCGCGTGGTCGAGGACCAGGGAGTGCCGGGCGGTGCCGCCGGTCGCCCCGATCAGCACCGGGGTGCCGGTCAGCGCGGCCGGGTCGATCAGGTCGAAGAACGACTTGAACAGACCGCTGTACGAGGCCGTGAAGACGGGGGTGACGGCGATGACGCCGTCCGCGCCCGTCGCCGTGTCGATCGCCTCCTGGAGCTTCTCCGAGGGGAAGCCGGTGACGAGGTTCTTCGCGATGTCCACGGCCAGGTCGCGCAGTTCGACGACCTGGACGTCGACGGCGTACTCCTGCTCGGCCAGCCGGTACCGCGCGGCCTGCAGGAGCCGGTCGGCGAGCAGCCGGGTGGAGGACGGGGCGCTGAGTCCGGCGGACACGGCGACCAGCTTCAACGTCTGCATGACCTCAGACCTCCTGCTTCTTCTGTACGGCGGGGTGCAGCGGGGCGGAGTCCGGTACGCCGGCCGGGCGCAGGCTCGCGAACTCCTTGCGGAGCACCGGGACGACCTCCTCGCCGAGCAGGTCGAGCTGCTCCAGGACCGTCTTGAGGGGCAGTCCCGCGTGGTCGACCAGGAACAGCTGGCGCTGGTAGTCGCCCACGTAGTCGCGGAAGGACAGGGTGCGCTCGATGACCTCCTGCGGCGAGCCGACGGTCAGCGGGGTCTCGCGGCTGAACTCCTCCAGGGAGGGGCCGTGGCCGTAGACCGGCGCGTTGTCGAAGTACGGGCGGAAGTCCCTTACCGCGTCCTGCGAGTTCTTGCGCATGAACACCTGGCCGCCGAGGCCGACGACGGCCTGCTCGGGGGTGCCGTGCCCGTAGTGGGCGTAGCGCTGGCGGTAGAGCCTGACCATCTTCTCGGTGTGCTGCTTGGGCCAGAAGATGTGGTTCGCGAAGAAGCCGTCGCCGTAGTACGCGGCCTGCTCGGCGATCTCGGGGGAGCGGATGGAGCCGTGCCAGACGAACGGCGGGACGCCGTCGAGCGGGCGCGGGGTGGACGTGAAGCCCTGGAGGGCGCTGCGGAACTTGCCCTCCCAGTCGACCACGTCCTCCCTCCACAGCTTGTGGAGGAGCGCGTAGTGCTCGATGGCGAGCGGGATGCCCTGGCGGATGTCCTGGCCGAACCACGGGTAGACGGGGCCGGTGTTGCCGCGGCCCATCATCAGGTCCACGCGGCCGTCGGCGAGGTGCTGGAGGGTCGCGTAGTCCTCGGCGATCTTCACCGGGTCGTTGGTGGTGATCAGGGTCGTGGAGGTGGACAGGATCAGGTTCTCGGTGCGGGCGGCGATGTGCCCGAGGAGGGTGGTGGGGGAGGACGGGACGAACGGCGGGTTGTGGTGCTCGCCGGTCGCGAAGACGTCGAGCCCGACCTCCTCGGCCTTGAGCGCGATGGCGACGGTGTTCTTGATGCGCTCGTGCTCGGTGGGGGTGCGGCCGGTGGTGGGGTCGGCCGTCACGTCGCCGACGGTGAAGATCCCGAACTGCATCGTGCTCACCTCTCGCGGTTCCTGATGTATTGGTTGAAGCTTAAACTATCACGTCCAACGGTGCCACCCCGCCGTCTATTCCGGCCCGTACCCTGGAGCGCGTGGCCGAGGAGAAGACGTACGACAACGAGCGCTGGAAGGAGCGGGGCGTGATGCTCCGCGTCTTCGTGTACGTCTTCGCCACCCACGCCTTCGCGGGCTTCGTCTGGCTGCTCTTCCACGTAGGGCAGAACGCCCAGAAGTGACCCGGCGGTAGGGGCCCGCGCCCCTCACGTAGAGTCCCCGACGTGAACGGTGCGATAGCGGTCGTCGGAATCGGCGCGGACGGCTGGGACGGACTCCCCGAGAGCTCCCGCCGCGCCCTGCGCACCGCCGAGGTCCTGCTCGGCGCCCCCCGCCAGCTCGCCCTCCTCCCGGCCGCCGACTGCCCCGGCGAACGGATCACCTGGCCCTCCCCGCTCCGCCCCGCCGTCCCCGGCCTGCTCGCCGCCCACGAGGGCCGCGCCCTCGCCGTCCTCGCCAGCGGCGACCCCAGCTTCCACGGCATCGCCCGTACCCTCGCCGACGTCGCGGGCGCCGAGCGCCTCCGCGTCCACCCGCACCCCTCCTCCGTCTCCTACGCCTGCGCCCGCCTCGGCTGGCCCCTGGAAGCCGTCGAGACCGTCTCCCTCGTCGCCCGCCCGCTCGCCGCGCTCTCCGCCGCCCTCCACGACGGCCGCCGCCTCCTCGCCCTCAGCGAAGGCGCCGACACCCCCGCCCGGGTCGCGGCCCTGCTCCGGGACACCGGCTGGGGCGGCACCCGCCTCCGCGTCCTCGAACAGCTCGGCGGCCCCGCCGAGCGGCTCCTCGACGGGACCGCCGCCGACTGGCCGCACGAGCGGACCGACCCCCTCAACGTCCTCGCCCTCGACTGCGTACGCGACCCGGACACGCTCCGGCTCGGCGCCGCCCCCGGACTCCCCGACGAGGCGTACGAGCACGACGGGCAGCTCACCAAGCGATATGTGCGCGCCGCCACCCTCGCCGCGCTCGCCCCCGCACCCGGCGAACTCCTCTGGGACATCGGCGGCGGCTCCGGCTCCATCGGCATCGAATGGATGCGGACCCACCGCTCCTGCCGGGCGGTCATCGTCGAGAAGAACCCCGAGCGGGCCGCCCGCATCAGCCGCAACGCCGACGCCCTCGGCGTACCCGCCCTGCGCGTCGTGACCGCCCCCGCGCCCGAGGGCCTCGCCGCCCTGCCCACCCCCGACGCGGTCTTCATCGGCGGCGGCCTCACCGCCCCCGGCCTCCTCGACACCTGCTGGGAGGCCCTGCCGCCCGGCGGCCGGCTCGTCGCCAACACCGTGACGCTGGAGTCCGAGGCACTGCTCGCCGACCGCTACCGCCGCCACGGCGGCGAACTCGTCCGGCTCGCGGTCGCCACCGCCGTCCCCGTCGGCGGCTTCACCGGCTGGCGCCAGGCCATGCCCGTCACCCAGTGGTCCGTAACGAAGGGTTGAACAGAGGAATGACCGTCTACTTCATCGGCGCGGGCCCCGGCGCGGCCGACCTCATCACCGTGCGCGGCGCGAGGACCCTCGCGAAGTGCGGGGTCTGCCTCTACGCCGGCTCCCTCGTCCCCACCGAACTGCTCGCCGAGTGCCCGCCGGACGCCAGGCGCGTCGACACCGCCCGGATGGACCTCGACCAGATCGTCGCCGAGATCGCCGCGGCCCACGAGGCCGGGCAGGACGTGGCGCGGCTGCACTCCGGCGACCCGTCCGTCTTCAGCGCGATGGCCGAGCAGATGCGGCGGCTGGACGCGGCGGGCATCCCGTACGAGGTCGTGCCCGGCGTCCCGGCCTTCGCCGCTGCCGCCGCCGCGCTCAAGCGGGAGCTGACCGTCCCCACGGTCGGCCAGACGGTCGTCCTCACCCGGATCGCACAGCAGGCCACCCCGATGCCCGAGGGCGAGGACCTGGCGACCCTCGGCCGCAGCGGCGCCCTGCTCGTCCTCCACCTCGCCGCCCGCTACGTCGACCGGGTCGTGGCCGAACTCGTCCCCCACTACGGCACCGACTGCCCGGCCGCGGTGGTCGCGATGGCCAGCCGCCCCGACGAGGTCGTCCTGCGGGGGACGCTCGACGACATCGCCGCGCAGACGAAGGCGGCGGGCATCACGAAGACGGCGGTGATCCTGGTGGGCCGCACGCTCGCGGCCTCGGAGTTCCGCGACAGCCACCTGTACGACCCGGCCAGGGACCGCCACACCTGCTGAGCCGCCCCCGGGACGGCGCGCGGCGGGGCCCCGGGAAGTCCGATCCCCGGGGCCCCGCCGCGTGGACGTCAGGCGTTCGGCCGCTTGCCGTGATTGGCGTTCTTCTTCTTCCGCGCGCGCCGCTTGTTGCCTCGCTTGGCCATGGGACTCCCTCTCGCTCGGGGGGCGTGTCCCGGCCAGCCTAGGTTCGGGGCGGGGGGCCCGCATGTCGGCCGCGGAGGCCGTGCGGTCTCATGGAGACGTGACTGTCTACGACGTGGCCCGGGCACTGCCGGGCATCGAGGAACTGCGCGACCACTCCCAGGGGCTCGCGATGCTGGACGCGATCCTGAGCCCGGCCTGGGAGGGGCGGTACTACTCCTTCGACGCCCACTGGTCGGAGGACGAGCAGCTGGCGTCCATGCGGGACGGCTCGGGCGGCGAGTACACGATCGTCCTCTCCCCCGCGGGGGCGTACGCCCGAGTCTTCGACCACGAGTCGCCGCTGAGCCCGTACGGGCCGCTCGCGGACGGGAAGACGTGGCCGGGGGTGCTCGACGGGGTGCCGGAGGCCTTCCGGGAGTACCTGACGGAGCCCGCGTTCATGGACGAGGACGACGTGCACGTGACCACCGCCTGCCTCTGGCGCGAGACCGCGGACACGGCCTGGCACACGGGCGAGGTCGCCTACCCGGACCTGGAGGACCACCCGGACCCGGACGGTTCGCTCACCCTCCTCCGCCTCCTGACGAACCGCACGGCGGAGGCGTACGCGGAGTGGGCCTCGGACTACTACGAGCGCACGGTGGACATCGAGGCGGTCCGGCACGTGCTCGCGCTGCGCCCGCTGACGGGGGAGCTCGTGGCGGCCCTCAACCCGGAGACGGATCTCGCCGAGCTGGCGGAGGACATCGCGGAGATCGGCTACCCGGCGGGCTGACGGGTGCGGGGCCGGTGCCCGCAGGCCCGAGCCCCGCCCGCCCGGCAATCGGTCATCGGGGGATCCTCGGGCGGGCGGGAGGGCACTCGGCGCCGGATTCACGCCCCTGAGGCCGCCCCTGAGGCCGCCCACGAGGCCTACGCCGACGCAGACCCCGACGCCGACCCCGGCCCCGCGACCTCCGACCGTCCCACCACCACACCCGCCCGGTCGACGCAGACCACGTCGACCGCCACCGGTGCGCCCCTGAGGACCGACAGGGCCTCGTCGCGGGCGCGGGCGGCGACCAGGTCGCCGAGGGGGACGCCGGCCGCCTCGCAGAGGCGGAGCGCGGCCAGGCCCGTGTTCGCCGCGGCGATCTCCGAGGCCAGGGACTCCGAGGCGCCGCCGGTGACGGCCAGGTCCGCGAGGAAGGCCTTGTCGACCTGGGAGCGCGCCGAGTGCAGGTCCAGATGGCCCGCGGCGAGCTTGGAGAGCTTCGCGAAACCGCCGCAGACCGTGAGCCGGTCGACCGGATGGCGGCGTACGTACTTGAGGACCGCGCCCGCGAAGTCGCCCATGTCGAGGAGCGCGATCTCCGGCAGGTCGTAGAGCGTCGCCACCGTCCGCTCCGAGGTGGAGCCGGTGCACCCGGCCACGTGCGTGAGGCCGCCCGCGCGGGCCACGTCCACGCCCCGGCGGATCGAGTCGATCCAGGCGGAGCACGAGTACGGGACGACGATCCCCGTCGTGCCGAGGATCGACAGGCCGCCCAGGATGCCGATCCGGGGGTTCCACGTGGAACGGGCGATCTCGGCGCCACCGTCGACGGAGACGGTGATCTCGACGTCGCCGGCGCCGCCGTGCCGCGCCGCGACCGCCGCCACGTGCTCGCGCATGAGCTGCCGGGGCACGGGGTTGATCGCCGGTTCGCCGACCTCCAGGGGAAGCCCCGGCAGGGTGACCGTACCGACGCCCTCGCCGGCCCGGAAGACCACGCCGGAGCCCGGCGGGAGCAGCCGTACCGTCGAGCGGATCACGGCCCCGTGGGTGACGTCCGGGTCGTCGCCGGCGTCCTTGGTGACGGCCGCCATGGCCGTACCGCCGGCGAGCCGCTCCGCGGTGAGCGCGAAGGACGGCGTCTGCCCCTTCGGCAGGGTGACGGTCACCGGGTCGGGGAACTCGCCGGTCAGCAGGGCCGTGTACGCGGCCGTGGTCGCCGCGGTCGCGCAGGCGCCCGTGGTCCAGCCCGGCCTGAGACCGGTGTGCTTGAGTTGGGCCTCACGCCCGCCGCCTGAAGTCACGAAGAGGCTCCTGTGCACATACTCATTCTCGGGGGGACCACCGAGGCCCGCGCCCTGGCCGGGCTGCTGCACGGCGGCGGGGTCAGGGTCACCAGCTCCCTCGCGGGGCGGGTGGCGAGCCCCCGGCTGCCCGAGGGCGAGGTGCGGATCGGCGGGTTCGGCGGGGCCGAGGGGCTCGCCGAGTGGATCGGCGCGCACGCGGTGGACGCGGTCATCGACGCCACGCATCCCTTCGCCGAGCGGATCAGCTTCAACGCGGCCGGGGCGGCCGCCACCGCCCATGTTCCCCTGCTGGCGCTGCGCCGTCCCGGCTGGGTCCCGGCGGACGGGGACCGCTGGCTGTCCGTGCCGTCCCTGTCGGCGGCGGCGGACGCGCTCGACGGCCTGGGGGAGCGGGTGTTCCTGACGACGGGCCGGATGGGCCTGGCGGCCTTCGCGGCCCTCCCGCACTGGTTCCTGGTCCGCTCGGTGGACGCCCCGGAGGCCCCGATGCCGGCCCGCGCCGAAGTGCTGCTCGACCGGGGCCCGTTCACCCTGGACGGCGAGCGGGAGCTGCTGGCCGGGCACCGGATCGACGTACTGGTGACGAAGGACAGCGGCGCCGCGGCGACCGCCCCGAAACTGACGGCGGCCCGCGAGGCGCGCATCCCGGTCGTCCTGGTCCGCCGCCCCCCGGTCCCGGACGGCGTCCCGGTGGTGACGACCCCGGAGGAGGCCGCCGCCTGGGTGCGGTCGCGCCTGCCGTAAGCCGTGATCGCGCCCGCTCCCCCGCGCGACAACCGTCCTCCCCGGGCTTTCAATGGAAGCGTGATTACCGTCCGATGGCTGGTCACCGCGGGGGCGGCGGCCGTGCTGGGGATGGGCTCGCTCGCCGCGACCGGGCCCACGCCCCCACCCGAGCCGCCTCCCGCACAGCCCCCGCCGTCCCTCGACCGGGCCGACGTGGACCGGGCCGTCGGCCGGCTCGACGGGAGTGTCGCGGAGCTGATGAAGCGGACCGGCGTCCCCGGGGTCTCCGTCGCCGTCGTCTACCGCGACAAGGTCGTCCACCTCAAGGGCTACGGGGTGCGCGAGGTCGGCAAGTCCGCCCGGATCGACGCCGACACCGTCTTCCAACTGGCCTCCGTGTCCAAGCCGATCGCCTCCACCGTCGTCTCCGGAGCGGTCGGCGTGGACGGCTGGCAGAAGCCGGTCAACCCCGCACTGCCCGAATTCCGGCTCAAGGACCCGTGGGTGACGTCCCATGTGACGGTCGCCGACCTGTTCTCGCACCGCAGCGGCCTGCCCGACCACGCGGGCGACCTCCTGGAGGACCTCGGCTACGACCAGGACTACATCCTGTCCCACCTGCGGTACGAGCCCCTGGCGCCGTTCCGCGCGAGCTACGCCTACACCAACTTCGGCCTGACGGCGGCGGCCGAGTCCGTCGCCGCCGAGAAGGGCGTCCCCTGGGCGAAGCTCGCCGAGGACACCCTCTACAAGCCGGCCGGCATGAACCACACCAGCTCCCGCTTCGAGGACTTCGTCTCCAACCCCGACCGCGCCCACGGCCACGTCAAGGAGGCCGACGGGACCTGGAAGGCGCTGTACGTACGCGACCCCGACGCCCAGTCCCCCGCCGGCGGTGTCAGCTCCTCGGCCCGTGACATGGCGACCTGGCTGCGGCTCCAGCTCGCCAACGGCAGCCTCGACGGCCGCCGGATCGTCGCCGAGGACGCCCTCGACCTCACCCACCACCCCGAGGCCGTCGCCAGCCCGGCGCACGCACCGGCCGCCCGGACCGGCTTCTACGGCCTCGGCTGGAACGTCTCGTACGACGACCAGGGCCGGCTGCGCCTCTCGCACACCGGCGCGTTCGCGCAGGGCGCGCACACCAACGTCACGATGCTGCCGGGCGAGCGGCTCGGCATCGTCGTCCTCACCAACGGCGCCCCGGCCGGTGTCGCGGACACCGTCGCCCTCGACTTCTTCGACACCGCGCAGGAGGGGAAGCCCAGCAGGGACTGGCTGCCGCTCGTCAACGGGCTCTACGAGCAGGAGGCCGACGCCGGCGTCTCGCCCACGGACTACGCGAAGGCGCCCGCCCACGCCAGGCCCGCGAAGGCCGACGGCGCCTACACGGGCACGTACACCAGCGCCTACTACGGCCGGCTGGCGGTGGCCAAGGGCGAGGACGGCGGCCTGGTGCTCCGCCTGGGGCCGGAGACGGAGCGCCAGTCGTACCGGCTGACGCACTACGACGGCGACACGTTCAGCTTCCCCACGCGCGGGGAGAACGCCGTCGGCCCGACCGGCGTCACGTTCTCCCCGGACGGGAAGACGGTCCGCGTGGAGTACCTGGACCAGGAGGGCCTGGGCACCTTCACCCGCACCGCCTCCTAGGGACCTGCGGGTTCCGCCCGGGTCACCCGTAGCCGGTGCTTCGGGGCCGGGTCACCCGTACCGGCGCGGCGTCCAGGTGATCGTGCGGCCGTCCGCCCGTTCCACCGCGCGCGTCTGCGAGGAGCCGACGAGCAGCAGGGTGCGCATGTCGACCTCGGACGGCTCCAGGGTCTTCAGGGTGACCACCCTTACGGACTGCTCGGGGCCGCCGACGTCCCGGGCGACGACCACCGGGGTCTGCGGGGGACGCAGTTCCAGGAGGAGGTCGCGGGCGGCGGCCACCTGGTGCGTACGGGACTTGGAGCCCGGGTTGTAGAGGGCGAGGACCAGATCGGCGCCGGCGGCGGCGCGCAGCCGGGCCTCGATGACGTCCCAGGGCTTGAGCCGGTCGGAGAGGGAGATCGTGGCGTAGTCGTGGCCGAGCGGGGCGCCCGCCGCTGCGGCTGCGGCGTTGGCGGCGGTCACCCCCGGGAGGACCCGTACGGGAACGTCCGCGTACTCCGGCTCGCAGGCGACCTCCAGGACGGCCGTGGCCATCGCGAAGACACCCGGGTCGCCGCCGGAGACGACCGCGACCTTCCGGCCGCGGCGGGCCAGGTCGAGGGCGAACTCCGCGCGCTCGGACTCGACCTTGTTGTCGGAGCCGTGCCGGATCTGCCCGGGGCGCAGCACCGGCACCCGGTCCAGATAGGTGGTGTAGCCGACGAGCACGTCGGCGTTGACGAGCGCGCCGCGCGACTCGGGGGTGAGCCAGGGTGCCCCGGCCGGTCCGGTGCCGACGACGACGACCTCGCCCCGGTCCCGCACGGGAGGCGTGGCGTCGATCCGGGAGGGCAGGACGGCCACCGAGAAGTAGGGGACGGACTCGGGGTCGACGGCGGCGAGTCCGCCGGTGCGCTCGCCCGCCATGAAGGCGCGCTCCACATAGCGGGCGTCGTCGAGCCGGCCGGCCCGTTCGAGGGCCCGCCGCACGGTGGGGAAGGTGCGGCCGAGCTTCATCACGACCGCCGAGTCGGTGCCCGCGAGACGGGCCGTCAGCTCGTC
Organism: Streptomyces sp. P9-A4; assembly: GCF_036634195.1. NCBI lineage: Bacteria > Bacillati > Actinomycetota > Actinomycetes > Kitasatosporales > Streptomycetaceae > Streptomyces > Streptomyces sp. P9-A4. Next base: position 3,564,755 of record NZ_JAZIFY010000001.1, on the reverse strand, counting down.
CTCGGGCAGGGTGCCGGGGATGATCGTGAGGACTTCCTCGGCCTCGCACAGCGGCTCGCCGAGCCGGGCGGCGGCGGCGCTGACCGAGGTCACACCGGGGATGACGGTGGTGTCGTAGCGGTCGGCGAGCCGCTTGTGCATGTGCTGGTACGAGCCGTAGAACAGCGGGTCGCCCTCGGCGAGGACGGCGACCGTGCGGCCCGCGTCGAGGTGGGCGGCGAGGCGGGCCGCGGCCTCCTCGTAGAAGTCGTCGAGGGCGCCCCGGTAGCCGCCGGGGTGGTCGGTGGTCTCCACCGTGAGCGGGTACATCAGCCGCTCCTCGATGTGGTCCTCGCGGAGGTGTCCGGCGGCGATCGAGCGGGCGATGGAACGGCCGTGGCGGGCCGAGTGGTAGGCGACGACGTCGGCGGCGGCGATGGCCTTCACGGCGGCCACGGTCATCAGGTCCGGATCGCCGGGCCCGAGCCCGACGCCGTACAGCTTGCCGGTCACGGTCGTGCCCCCGTCGCCCTTCGCGCTCATGCCCTCGGTCCCGGTCATGCCCTCGGCCCCGCTCATGCCTGGATCTCCGCTTCGTGAGCGATCGCGTTGATCGCGGCGGCGGTCATCGCGCTGCCGCCGCGCCGGCCCCGTACGACGAGGTATTCGAGGCCGAGGTCCTGGGCGGCCAGCGCGTCCTTGGACTCGGCGGCGCCGATGAAGCCGACCGGTATGCCGAGGACGGCCGCCGGGCGGGGCCCGCCCTTCGCGACCATCTCCAGGAGGTGGAAGAGGGCGGTGGGGGCGTTGCCGATGGCGACGACGGAGCCTTCGAGGCGGTCCCGCCAGAGTTCGAGGGCGGCGGCGGAGCGGGTGGTGCCGAGTTCGGCGGCGAGGCCCGGCACGGCCGGGTCCGACAGCGCGCAGATCACCTCGTTGTCGGCGGGCAGCCGCTTGCGGGTGACGCCGCTCGCGACCATCTGCGCGTCGCAGAGGATCGGCGCACCGGCGCGCAGGGCGGCGCGGGCGTCCGCGACGACCCCGGGGGAGTACGCGATGTCCTGCACGAGGTCGGTCATGCCGCAGGCGTGGATCATCCGGACCGCCACCTGGGCGATGTCGGCGGGCAGGCCCGCCAGATCCGCCTCGGCGCGGATGGTGGCAAAGGACCGGCGGTAGATCTCCGCCCCGTCCTTCTCGTAGTCGAACATCCTGGTGCTCTCGCTCATCTCGTGTGGGTCGGCAGGGCGCGGGCCGCCGCGACTGCCGCGGGCAGGGAGGTACGGGGGGTGGGGGCGCCGTCCACTAGATAGGTGTCGTCGCCGGTGGCGAGGACACCGGTCCAGGCGCCGTACGGGTGCCCGCAGCGGCGCGCGCACCCGGAGAAGTGCACGGGCAGCGGCCCGGGGGGCGCGGCGAGGGCGTCCGCCCGGACGTCGGCGAGGGACTTGGCGCACCCGGGGCGTCCGGTGCAGGCGGTGACCCCGGCGCCGGGGGCGTCGGGGCGGGTGATCAGGCCGTACGACTCCAGCTCGGGGAGTCTCGCGGGGTCGGTGGTGACGACCGCCCCGCGCCAGGGCGTGAGCCGGATCTCGCCGGCGGGCGGCAGGGCCCGCAGCTGGGCGGCGGTCAGCCGGCCGAGCGGGGCGAGGACGTGCAGGGCGTGCTCGCCGAGCGGCCCGGGTGCGGGGGGCGGGGACGCGGGAAGCGGCGGTACGGGTACGGGCTCCGCCGGGATCCCGGCCCGTGCGAGGGCTCCTGCCCAGTCGGGTACGTGCCCTTCGGGCAGTTCGCGGGGCCGCCAGGCCCCGTTCCCGGCGGTCTCGGCGGCGTCGAGGAAGGCGAGGGCGGCGGTGAGGGCGGCGCGGACGGCGTCGTCGGCGGCGAGCCGGAAGACCCGCGCGCCGAGCCACAGCAGGACGGTCCCGCCCTCTCCTGCGACCAAGCTCACATCGCCGCCGAGCCCGGCGACGTCCCCGCGCCCGTCGTCGAGGAGGAACAGGAACCGTCCCGAAAGGGACGCGGCCCGGGGTTCGGCACACAGGGCGGTGTCCAGGGCGCGCGCCCACAACTGCACGTCCGCGTACCCGAGTCCGTCGAGTCCGGAGGCCGGGGAGGCCACGATGTTGCGGACGCGTTCATGGGTGGGGGAGGGCAGCAGCCCCGCCCCGGCGAGAAGCCCCGCGAGCTCCGCCCCGCAGCCGTCGCCGAGACCGCGCAGCTCCGCGTTGCCCCGCGAGGTGATGCTGATCCGCCCGTCACCGAGGGTCTCGGCGACAAGGGCGAGCACCTCGACCTGACGCACGGTCAAGCGCCCGCCGGGCAGGCGCAGTCGGGCGAGCCGGCCGTCGTCGGCGGGATGCAGGCGCAGCGCTCCGGGGCAGGCGTCGCCACGGTCCCGTATGCGAGCTTCGCCCGGTTCGGGCGGCGGGGGCGGGGTGGGCGGCATGGCGGCGAGCATACCCACGGGGAACCGGGCGGCCACCGAGTGTGATCCGGCCGACTCCCCGGCTCCCTCCGGCGCGGAGACCGCACGATCTAGGATGCAGATCGGCATGGGGTCCCAGGACCCCGGGGAGGAAGCCCGGTGAGAATCCGGCGCGGTCCCGCCACTGTGAGCCCGTACCAGCGATGGTGCGGGTGAGTCAGGAACTCCCGCCGTCCATACGACCACCCGGGGCGCGGACAACCCCGAGGAAGGCCTGCGCTCGCCATGCTTCTGCTGCTGTCGCACTCCGACACCGATCTGCTCAGCGCCCGCGCGGCGACCGCCGGCTCCGGCGGCGGTCCGGTCGAGTACCGCTTCGCCAACCCCTCCCGGCTGCCGCTCGCCGACCTTCCGGCCCTGCTCGACGGCGCCGACCTGGTCGTCGTACGGCTCCTCGGCGGGCTCCGCTCCTGGGAGGACGGCCTCGACGCGGTCCGCGCGGCCGGGAAGCCGATGGTCGTCCTCAGCGGCGAACAGGCCCCCGACGCCCAGCTGATGGAGGCGTCCACCGTCCCCGTCGGCGTCGCCACCGAGGCCCACGCCTACCTGGCGCACGGCGGCCCCGCGAACCTGGAGCAGCTCGCCCGCTTCCTGTCCGACACGGTGCTCCTCACCGGTCACGGCTTCGAGGCCCCGGCCGCCGCCCCCACCTGGGGCCCCCTGGAGCGCACGCCCCGGACGACCGACGGTCCGACGATCGCCGTGCTCTACTACCGCGCCCACCACATGAGCGGGAACACCGCCTTCGTCGGCGCCCTCTGCGAGGCCGTCGAGGACGCCGGAGCCCAGGCCCTCCCGCTGTACGTGGCCTCCCTGCGCGCCCCCGAGCCGGAGCTGCTCGACCGCCTCCGCACCGCCGACGCCATCGTCACCACCGTTCTCGCGGCGGGCGGTACGAAGCCCGCCGAGGCGCAGGCCGGCGGCGACGAGGAGGCCTGGGACGCGGGCGCGCTCGCCGCGCTCGACGTGCCGATCCTCCAGGCGCTCTGCCTGACCGGCTCGCGCGCCGCCTGGGAGGAGAACGACGAGGGCCTCTCCCCGCTGGACGCCGCCAGCCAGGTCGCCGTGCCCGAGTTCGACGGCCGGCTCATCACCGTCCCGTTCTCCTTCAAGGAGATCGACGAGGACGGCCTGCCCGCGTACGTCGCCGACGCCGAGCGCGCCGCCCGCGTCGCCGGGATCGCCGTCCGGCACGCCCGCCTCCGCCACATCCCGAACGCCGGGAAGCGGCTGGCGCTCGTCCTCTCCGCGTACCCGACGAAGCACTCCCGCATCGGCAACGCCGTCGGCCTGGACACCCCCGCCTCCGCCGTCTCCCTGCTGCGCCGGCTGATCGCCGAGGGGTACGACTTCGGGCCCGAGGCCGACCTCCCCGGCCTGCTCTCCGGCGACGGCGACGAGCTGATCTACGCCCTCATCGAGGCCGGCGGCCACGACCAGGACTGGCTGACCGAGGAGCAGCTCGCGAAGAACCCGGTCCGCATCCCGGCCGCCGACTACAAGCGCTGGTACGCGACGCTCCCCGAGGAGCTGCGCACCCACGTCGAGGAGCACTGGGGCCCGGCGCCCGGCGAGATGTTCCTCGACCGCTCCCGCAATCCGGAGGGCGACATCGTCCTCGCGGCCCTGCGGCGCGGGAACCTCCTGATCCTCATCCAGCCGCCGCGCGGCTTCGGCGAGAACCCGATCGCGATCTACCACGACCCCGATCTCCCGCCGTCCCACCACTACCTGGCCGCCTACCGCTGGATCGCCGCCCGCGCCGAGGACGGAGGCTTCGGCGCCGACGCCATGGTCCACCTCGGCAAGCACGGCAACCTGGAGTGGCTGCCCGGCAAGAACGCCGGTCTGTCCGCCGCCTGCGGCCCCGACGCCGCCCTCGGCGACATCCCGCTGATCTACCCCTTCCTGGTCAACGACCCGGGCGAGGGCACCCAGGCCAAGCGCCGCGTCCACGCCACCCTCGTCGACCACCTGGTGCCGCCGATGGCCCGCGCCGACTCGTACGGCGACATCGCGCGCCTGGAGCAGCTGCTCGACGAGTACGCGCAGATCTCCTCCATGGACCCGGCGAAGCTGCCCGCGATCCGCGCCCAGATCTGGACGCTGATCCAGGCCGCCAAGCTCGACCACGACCTGGGCCTCCAGGAGCGCCCGGAGGACGACGGCTTCGACGACTTCCTGCTGCACGTCGACGGCTGGCTGTGCGAGGTCAAGGACGCCCAGATCCGCGACGGTCTGCATGTCCTCGGCGGCGCCCCGGAGGGCGAGGCCCGGGTCAACCTGGTCCTCTCCATCCTGCGCGCCCGCCAGATCTGGGGCGGCACGCAGGCGCTGCCGGGTCTGCGCGAGGCGCTCGGCCTGGACGAGTCGGCCGCGACCCGCACCACCGCCGACGAGGCGGAGGCCAAGGCGCGCGAGCTGGTCGAGGGCATGGAGGCGGCGGACTGGTCCGTGGACGCGATCCCGGCCGTGGCCGCCGCGTACGGCTCCGAGGTGCACGCCGTGCTGCGGTTCGCCTGCGAGCAGGTCGTGCCGCGTCTGGCCGGCACCACCGACGAACTCACCCACGCCGTCCACGCGTTGAACGGCGGCTTCGTCCCGGCCGGCCCCTCGGGCTCGCCGCTGCGCGGCCTGGTCAACGTCCTGCCGACCGGCCGGAACTTCTACTCGGTCGACCCGAAGGCCGTGCCCTCCCGGCTCGCCTGGGAGACCGGGCAGGCGCTCGCGGACTCGCTCCTGGAGCGCTACCGCACCGACAACGGCGAGTGGCCGACCTCCGTCGGGCTCTCCCTGTGGGGTACGAGCGCGATGCGCACCGCCGGCGACGACGTGGCCGAGGCGCTCGCCCTGCTCGGCGTCCGCCCGCTGTGGGACGAGGCCTCACGCCGCGTCAACGGCCTTGAGCCGATCCCGCTCGCCGAGCTGGGCCGCCCGCGCGTCGATGTCACACTGCGCATCTCGGGCTTCTTCCGGGACGCGTTCCCGCACGTCATCGGGCTTCTCGACGACGCCGTCCGGCTGGTCGCCGGCCTGGAGGGCGAGTCGGCCGAGGAGAACCACGTCCGGGCGCACGCGCAGGCCGACCTCGCGGAGCACGGCGACGAACGGCGCGCCACGACCCGCATCTTCGGCTCGCGGCCGGGGACGTACGGCGCGGGCATCCTCCAGCTGATCGACTCGCGCGACTGGCGCACGGACGCGGACCTCGCCGAGGTGTACACGGTCTGGGGCGGTTACGCGTACGGGCGCGGGCTCGAAGGCCGCCCGGCGCGCGCCGAGATGGAGACCGCGTACAAGCGGATCGCGGTCGCCGCGAAGAACACGGACACCCGCGAGCACGACATCGCCGACTCAGACGACTACTTCCAGTACCACGGCGGCATGGTCGCGACCGTCCGCGCGCTCAGGGGCACGGCCCCCGAGGCGTACATCGGCGACTCGACCCGCCCCGAGACCGTCCGTACCCGCACGCTCGTCGAGGAGACCTCCCGGGTCTTCCGCGCCCGCGTGGTCAACCCGCGCTGGATCGAGGCGATGCGCCGCCACGGCTACAAGGGCGCGTTCGAGCTGGCGGCGACCGTCGACTACCTCTTCGGGTACGACGCCACGACGGGTGTCGTGGCCGACTGGATGTACGACAAGCTGACGCAGGAGTACGTCCTCGACCCGGAGAACCAGGCCTTCCTGAAGGAGGCCAACCCCTGGGCCCTGCACGGCATCGCGGAGCGCCTCCTCGAAGCCGAGTCGCGCGGAATGTGGGAGAAGCCGGACCCGGAGACCCTGGCCGCCCTGCGCCAGGTGTTCCTGGAGACCGAGGGCGACCTCGAAGGCTCCTCCGACGAGGACTAGGTCCTCACCGGGGCGGGGGCGGGGGCGGGGGCCGGGGCCGGGGGACGTGTCGTGACGGCCGGGCCGTCACGAAGGCGTCGGCCGGGGCCGGATGGTCACCGTCGCTCTCTCTCCCGCCCCGGAGATTTTTCCGCCCGGCCCCCGCGCCTGCGATGAGTTCCGGCGCCCCCGGCGGTCTACCCCCATGACTGACTCACCACCGAGGAGATCACCATGGCCGAGACCGACACCCGGACGCTGGACACCGCCGGCGCGACCCTGCGCTACGACGTGCGCCCCGGCACCGGAGCCGAGGCACGCCCCCTGCTGCTGATCGGTTCCCCCATGGACGCGACCGGCTTCACCACGCTCGCCTCCCACTTCACGGACCGGACCGTCGTCACGTACGACCCGCGCGGCGTGGGCCGCAGCGAGCGCACCGACGGCGCGGCGGAGTCGCTTCCCGAGGAGCACGCCGACGACCTGGCCCGGCTGATCGAGGCGCTCGGCGTCGGCCCGGTCGACGTCTTCGGGAGCAGCGGCGGCGCCGTCAACTCCCTCGCCCTCGTCGCCGCCCGCGGCGACCTGGTGCACACCCTCGTCGCGCACGAGCCGCCGACGGCCCAGGTCCTCCCGGACCGCGAGGCGGCCCTCGGCGCGTGCGCGGACGTCCACGCGACCTATCTGCGGGAGGGCTGGGGGCCCGCGATGGCGAAGTTCCTGGCGCTGACGGGCCGGAAGGGCCCGTTCCCGGCGAACTGGGCGGAGGAGCCCGCGCCCGACCCGGCCGCCTTCGGCCTGCCCGCCGAGGACGACGGCTCGCGCGGCGACCCGCTGCTCGGACAGAACATGCGGGGCTGCACCTCCTACCGCCCCGACTTCACCGCCCTGCGCGCCGCCCCGACCCGGATCGTCGTCGCGGCGGGCAAGGAGTCGGAGGGCGAGCTCGCCGCCCGCGCGGCGGCGGCCGTCGCCGAGGGCGTCGGCACCCCGCTCGCCGTCTTCCCGAGCCACCACGGCGGCTTCCTGGGCGGCGAGTTCGGCCAGCAGGGCGCCCCGGCGGAGTTCGCCGAGGCGCTGCGGGCGGCCCTGGACGGCGACGACCGGGGCTGACACGGACGGAGCGCCGGGCTGACGACCCGGCGCTCCTCCGCCCGGCGGCTACTTCTCCGCGGCGGCGGCCTTCACGGCCGCCGCCGCGTCGACGTACCGGATCTCCCCATTTGAAGGCGTTTGGCCTGTTCAGCAAGCGGCACCGAGGGTCCGCATCCGGAAAGGAGGTCTAGTTGTTCTAGCTAAGTGCGAACAACTTGTTCTATCCTGGTGCGAACAAGGGAGGCTCCATGAACCGATCCACACCCCGTCTCCGCGCCCTCGCCGCGCTCCCGTTCGCCCTCACGCTCCTCGTGTACGTGCTGCTCCTCGTGCTCCGGTACGACCGGCTCCCCGACACCCTCGCCACCCACTTCGGCCTCGACGGCCGCCCCGACGGCTTCACCGGCCGCACCGCCTTCGCCGTCGTGGGCGTCGCCCTCCTCGTCGCCCTCGGCGCCGGCTGGACGGCCCTCGTCCGCCGCCCCTCCCTCTGGGGCGCCTGGGCCACGGCAGGCTTCGCGGGCGCGCTGCTCGTCCTCCTCGTACGGGACAACCTGGACGTCACCGACCCGTCGCAGGTCTCCTCCCCCCTCGTGAACCTCACGCTCGCCGCAGCGACCGCCGGGCTGTTCGGGCTCGCCGGGTGGGGCCTGACGCGGCTCGTCCCCGAGGACGCGGCGGCCCCCGTCCCCGGCGCCCCCGACGCCCCCCGGCTCCCGCTCGGTGCGAGCGAGGTCGCCGGCTGGTCCCACGCCACCGCCTCGGGACCGCTGACCGTCCTCGGGGTGATCGCCCTCGCCGCCGTCCCCGTCGGGCTGATCCTCGCCCCCTGGCCCGCCGCGCTGCTCGCACTGCTCGGCCTCGTCATCGGGGTGCCGGGGCTCGCCCTCGCCCGGGTCCGGGTCGCCGTCGACCGCCGGGGCGTCACCGTACGGCCCTCACTGTCCCCCCGGCCCCGCGTCCGCGTCCCGCTCGACGAGATCGCGGGGGCGAGCGTCAGAGAACTCGACACGGCCGCCGTCCTCGGCGAGTTCGGCGGCTGGGGCTACCGGGTCAGGGCCCACCGCACGGGCGTGATCGTCCGGACCGGGGAGACCCTGGTCGTACGGAGGGACAGCGGGCGCGAGTTCGCGGTCACCGTGCCCGACGCGGGCACCGCCGCCGCCCTCCTCAACACGCTCGTCGAGCGCCATGGGAAGGTCTGACCGTGCTCTTCCGTGTCGACCCGGCCTCCGCCGCGCCCCTCGGCGACCAGATCGCCGCCTGTGTCCGGGGCGCCCTCGCCGACGGCTCCGCCGCACCCGGCGAACGCCTCCCGGCCGCCCGGGAGCTCGCCGACTCCCTCGGTGTCAACGTCCACACCGTGCTCCGCGGCTACCAGCGGCTCCGCGAGGAGGGCCTGATCGAACTCCGCCGGGGCAGGGGCGCCGTCATCGTCCCCGGCGCCACCGCCCCCGACCGCGCCCGCCTGGTCTCCCGGCTCCGCGAGGCGGCGGCGGACGCCCGCGAACTCGGCCTGACGGACGAGGAGTTCATGGAACTGGCCCGCACGAGCCTGGGCTGAGACCCGTTCTTGTACGGGATCGGCGCGGCTCCCGTACGGGGATCACCGCGGCTCCCGTAAGGGGGTCGGCACGGCTCCCGTACGGGGACACGGGCCCGCCACCCGTACCCCGCGCCCCGCCCCCCCGTACCGCGGCTCAGCCCAGTTCCCGTACCGGCGCCCCCGCGAGGAACGCCTCGATGTCCTCCACCGCCTGCCCGAAGTACCGGCCGTAGTTCCCCTCCGTCACATAGCCGAGGTGCGGCAGCGCCAGGACGTTCGGCAGGGACCGCAGGGGGTCGTCCAGGGGCAGCGGTTCGGTCTCGAAGACGTCCAGCCCGGCCCCCGCGATCCACCCCTCGCGCAGCGCCCGCAGCAGCGCCCCGCCGTCGACGAGCCCCGCACGCGAGGTGTTGACGAGGTACGCGTGCGGGCGCATCGCCCGTAGTTCCGGCTCCCCGATCAGCCCGCGCGTCCGGTCCGAGAGCACCATGTGGAGCGAGACGAAATCACTCTCCGCGAGCAGCTCCCGCCGGTCCTTCGCGTACCCGACGCCGTGTTCGGCCGCCCGCTCCTCCGTCAGGTTCGGGCTCCACGCGCGCACGCGCATCCCGAAGGCGAGCCCGATCCGGGCCACCCGGCCGCCGATCCTGCCGAGCCCGACGAGTCCCAGCGTCCGGCCGGCCAGGTCGGCGCCGACGGTGGACTGCCAGGGGCCGCCCTCGCGCAGGGACCGGGCCTCGGCGGGTACGTGGCGGGCCAGGCCGAGGAGGAGCGCCCAGGTGAGTTCGGTGGGCGGCTCGGAGCTGCTGGCGGTGCCGCAGACGGTGATCCCGCGCGCGCGTGCGGCGGCCACGTCGACGGAGGCGTTGCGCATCCCGGAGGTCACCAGGAGGCGGAGCCGGGGGAGCCGGGCCAGGAGTCCGGCGTCGACGGGGGTCCGCTCCCGCATGACGACGAGGATCTCGCAGTCCGCCAGGGCCTCGGCCAGCGCGTCCCGGTCGGTGAGGTGCTCCCGCAGGACGCGTACGTCGACCCGGTCGGCGAGCGGGCTCCAGTCGGCGGAGGCCAGGGCGGCCCCCTGGTAGTCGTCGAGGACGGCGCAGCGCAGCTTCATGCCCGCATGATCGCGTACGGCGGGAGGGCGCGCGGTGCGTTCGTGTCCCCCTGGTGCCCCGCCCAGGGCGACAGGACCGCCCCCGTCTCACAGAATTGCGCTGAATTGCCCCGTATCGAGAAGCGGTGACGAGGAGTGGGCGCCATGGATGCCGATGCCGAAGCCGGTGGTGCCGCCGGCGGCAATGCCGGTGCCGACGAACTCGCGAGGCTCCGCGCCCGCGTGTCCGCCCTCGAAGAGGAGGCGAGGACAGCCGCCCCGGCGCGCCCGCCCCACCACCGCCTCCGGTCGTTCTTCTCCGCCCTGCTGATCGTCATCGGCTGCGTGCTCGTCCCGCTCGGGATCGTCGCCTCCTGGACCTCGGACATCGTCGGGGACACCGACCGGTACGTGAAGACGGTCGCCCCGCTCGCCTCGGACCCGGACATCCAGGCCGCCGTCGCGAACCGGGTGACGAACGCCGTCATGGACCACATCGACCTGGCCTCCCTCCTGGAGGGCGTCGCGCCCGACCAGCGGCCCCTGGTGGAGAAGGCGCTCGGCAAGCTGGGCGGCTCCCTGGAGAGCGCGGTCGGCAGCTTCGTCCACGACCGCGCCCAGGACGTGGTCGCCTCCTCGGCCTTCGAGACGATCTGGACCGACGCCAACCGTGCCGTCCACACCTCCCTCGACCGCGCCCTGACCGGCAGCGACGACGGGGCCGTGAAGATCAGCACGGACACGGTCACCATCGACCTGGCGCCCGTGATCGACCGGGTCAAGCAGCGGCTCGTCGAGTCCGGCCTCACGGTCGCGGGCAAGATCCCCGAGATCCACACCGACTTCACCGTCGTGCAGTCCAAGGACATCGGGAAGGTGAAGACGGCCTTCGGGCTGCTCCAGAAGATGGGCATGTGGCTGCCGGTGATCGCGGTGCTGCTCGTCGTCGGTGGCGTGCTGCTCGCGGTGGGCCGGCGCCGCACCCTGGTCGCGGCGGCGCTCGGCGTGGCGGCGGCGGCGGTGATCCTCGGGGTGGCCCTCACGGTGTTCCGTACGGTCTATCTGAACGCCCTCCCGGCCACCGTCTCCCCGGCCGCCGCGGGCTCCCTCTACGACACCCTGATCCGCTACCTCCGCACCTCGGTACGGGTGTACGCGACGCTGGGCGTCCTGCTCGCCCTCGCGGCCTGGCTCTCCGGCCCGAGCCGCCCCGCCGTACTGACCCGGAAGCTCTGGGACGACGGCATCTCCGCCACCCGCGGCACCGCGGACCGGGCGGGCCTGCGCACCGGACCGGTGGGCCCCTTCGTGCGCCGGTACCGGCGGTGGATCACCTGGCTGCTCGTCGCGGCGGCGGCAGCGGCCTGCGTGTTCTGGCCGCACCCCACGGGCTGGGTCGTCGTGGGCCTCGCGCTCGCCCTGCTCTTCGCCCTGGCGGTGACGGCGTTCCTGGCGGAGGAGACGCCGGAGGGCCGGGCGAAGGAACCCCCGAGCCAGGGTCCCCATGCCAGGGAGGGCGCCTAGAATGGGCTTCCATGTCGAAGCCTGACGAGCTGCTCGTCGAGATCGCCGCAACGGTGGAGTCCGGGCAGAGTAATCAGATGTCCCTGACAGTGGTCGCGGGAGGCGTGGTTCTCACCGGCCGGCTCGCCCCGGAAGCCCTGTGGAGACAGCGCGTGTCGGAGGTCCTGACGGACTCGGCCCGCCTCGGTGAGTTCTCCGGGGTGTTCAGCCCCTCCGAACCCAGGGAAAGTCCCCCGACCCACCTGCACTTCCACCTCGCCCGGATCCTCCAGGGCACGGTGGGCATCCCGGAGACCGGCGGGATGTACCGGGTGGCCCTGGCGGACGTGAGCGCCTGGACGGTGGGCGACTTCAGCTACTTCGACCACTGAGGGCACTGAGGGCACTGAGGTCACTCGGACTACTGGGACTACTGGGACAACTGAGGTCACTGGGACCGTACGGACCGGGCAGGCCCCTGAGGGCGTACGGGCCCCGGCGGAGGCCCCTACGGGGTACCGCCGGGGCCCGGGTGCCGGGTCCGTACCGTCAGAACGTCTCGGAGGGCTCTCCGGCCACCGGGTCGGCGGTGCCGGCGGCCGGCACGGTGAGGCAGGTGAAGCCGAGCTTGGTCATGGCCCGCGTGACCTCGCCGGCGCTGAAGTCGCGGCGGTCCTGGCGGGTGACGACCTCACCCACCTGCTTCACGGGGAACTGACGGCGGCCGATGACGACGACATCGCCGACGGCCGGCTCGGGCTTGACGCCCTTCATCGAATCGATCACTCCGGCCTTGGTCAGCTCGAAGGGGAAGCGGGCGATGACACAGCGCATGGTGACTCCTGCGGAGAAGTGGTTCCAGAGGTGATCCGGGCAGGAAATTCCCGCGGCCGATCAGTGGTGCGAAAAAGAACGGTGCAAAGGACTGGGACCCGCACCCCGTAGGTGCGGGCCCCAGTTCTCGCGACGCGTACGACGTTTCGGTTTCAGGAAGGGACGATGTTCTCGGCCTGCAGGCCCCGCTGGCCCTGCACGACGTCGAAGGTCACCTTCTGGCCCTCCAGCAGCTCACGGAAGCCCTGGGCGGCGATGTTCGAGTAGTGGGCGAACACGTCGGGGCCGCCACCGTCCTGCTCGATGAAGCCGAAACCCTTTTCCGAGTTGAACCACTTCACGGTGCCGGTTGCCATGTCACTGCTCCAAAAAGTCCGGAAATGAAAAAGGGTGCCCAGCGCCGGAGAAACCGGAAGAGGGCACTCGTACGTTCGGGACCCACAACTGCAACTGTTATCGACAGTAGCACGGTGGGCCGACGTGTGCGGGGTGAAGATTTCACCCCCTGTCATCCCATGCGTTTACATGACAAATTCCACCGTACGTCGCTTCGAATTTCCGGAGCGGATGGAGGGCGGACCGGTCCCGGTCCGCCCTCCATCCGCTCCGGAACCCGGCCTCCGTCAGCCCGCCGCCCGCTCGACGAGCGCGGCGATCCGGGCCTCGTCGTCGGCGGTGAGCGCGGTCAGGGCGTAGCTGGTGGCCCACAGGGCGCCGTCGTCGAGCTGCGCGAGGTCGCTGAAGCCGAGCGTGGCGTACCGGCTCTTGAACTTCTGCGCGCTCTGGAAGAAGCAGACGACCTTGCCGTCCCTGGCGTAGGCGGGCATCCCGTACCAGAGCTTCGGGGCGAGGTCGGGGGCGGCGGTCCGGACGATCTCGTGGATCCGCTCGGCGAGGGCGCGGTCGGCGTCCGGCATCTCGGCGATCCTGGCGCGCACCTCGGTCTCGCCGTCCGCCTCGGCGGCACGCGAACCGCGCCGGGCGGCGGTCTTCAGCTCCTTGGCGCGCTCCTTCATGGCGTCGCGCTCGTCGTCGGTGAAGCCGTCGTACTTCTCGCCGCCGCCGCTGGTGGCGCTGCTGCTCTTGACGGTCGTGCGCGCGCTCGCCATGACGGGGTTCCTCTCGGGAAGAGCGGGGGGGGAGGGGGGGAAGGGGGGACTCGGTACGGCTACGGGTGTCAGCTACGGGCGTCGGCGGAGGCCGCGGCTGTGGCGGTCTCCCAGGCGAAGCCGTCCGGGTCGGTGAAGGCGGTGCCGTCGGCCGCCCCGAGGACGATCCGGTGCGAACCCTCACCATCGGCGGGGAGGCCGACGTCCTTGGCGAGGGCGCGGCGCCCGTACAGGGCGAGCTTGACGGGGCTGTCCCCGGCGTCGAACTCGACGTACTTGCGGCCGAAGCTCTTCGCGACGGTCAGGCCGTGCTCGACGTAGAACTTCCGGGTCTCGGCCACGTCCGCGGCGCCGAGGAGGACGACGAACCGGTCGACGTGGCCGGTCGCGGGGCCGGTGTCCTTCTTCGCGGAGGTCGCGACCTTCCAGACGGTCCCGTCGGGGGCCTGGAAGACGCCGCCGTACCCCCAGAAGGACTTCGAGACGGGCTTGAGGACGGTGGCGCCCGCGTCGAGGGCGGCGTCGACCAGGTACCGGACGTCGGCCGGCTGGGAGACGGTCAGCGAGAGCGAGATCCCGCGGAAGCCGGAGGTCGGTGCGGACGAGGCCCGCAGCCGGACCCAGGAGCCCAGACCGGAGGCGGTGTAGAAGCGGTCGGCGGCCGGGAGGTCGGCCACCTCGACGGTGACGGAGGCGATGGTGTTCATGCCGTTCACGCTAGGCGCGGGCGGCCACCGGTGCTTCTCGATTCCTGACCGGTCGGGTGACCTGCTTGGCGACGCAGGACGGCATGCCCGCGTCGCCGTCCGCGACCTGGCGCCGGTAGACGCTGGGCGGGACGCCGACGAGCTCGGTGAAGCGGGTGCTGAAGGTGCCGAGCGAGGAGCAGCCGACGGTGAAACAGACATCGGTGACGCTCAGCTCGTCCTGCTGGAGCAGGGCCATCGCGCGCTCGATGCGCCGCGTCATGAGGTACGAGTACGGGGATTCGCCGTAGGCCTGCCGGAACTGGCGGCTGAGGTGGCCCGCCGACATGCTGACGCCCCTGGCGAGGGCCTCGACGTCGAGGGGCTGGGCGTACTCCCGGTCGATCCGGTCACGCACACGGCGCAACCGCGCCAGATCACTCAGGCGCTGCGCCTCGGTCAGTGCGCTCATCCACGCAGGATGACACATGGGAGGAATCCTTTCGGCGGACTTCCGGGAAGGGGGGCGGCCGGCGGATTCCCGGGAGCTGGACGGCTCGGCGCGACGCCGGGAGTCGGACGGCTCGGCGCGACGCCGGGAGTCGTACGGCTCGGCGCGACGCCGGGAGTCGTACGGCTCGGCGTGGCGCCGGGGGCGTCGTACGGCTCAGCGGACTTCCTGGAAGCGGACGAGGTTGCCGGCGGGGTCGCGGAAGGCGCAGTCGCGGACCCCGTACGGCTGCCGGGTCGGCTCCTGCACGACCTCGGCGTCCCCGGCCTGCACCTTCTCGAAGACCGCGTCGAGGTCGGGGGTGGCCAGCAGGATCCAGCCGTACGTGCCCTTGGCCATCATCTCGGCGATGGTCCGTCGCTCGGCCTCGGTGATCCCGGGGTCGGCCCCGGGCGGCGCGAGCAGGATCGACGTACCGGGCTGCCCGGCGGGCCCGACGGTGATCCACCGGGTCCGCCCCTGCCCGACGTCACTGCGCACCTCGAACCCGAGGGCGTCCCGGTAGAACCGCAGGGAGGCGTCGGGATCGTCGTGCGGGAGAACGGTGGTGTGAATGGTGATGTCCATGCCCGCAAAGCTAGTTGGGCGGTACCTCCGGTGCTTCTCCATTCCTGACGAATCCCGCGGGACGGTCCGACGCCGGAAGGCGGGAGGGCGCGAAGCCGCGCCCACCGGGCGCGGCCACGATGACGCCGACAGGGCTCGGTGCTCCCGTCGGCGCAAGGGGGTCGGCCCGCTTCTCACCCTGATCGTCCTGCTGCTCGCCTTCGTCCCGGCCACCGCCAACGGGTCCGACGGGAAGGCCGAGGGCGACTCGCCCGACTCACCGCAAGGGGCGGGTCTGCCGTTGGTCGGACAGGGTGCCGCTTCATATCATGATGCAGCCGAACGCGAGTTCGCTAATCGAGTATGCCGCCGCAGGACCTGTCGTTACCACTGTCGCCAAGGCGGTCAGGCAAACGAGGGTGGCGACCGCCAGGATGTTGCGCACTTTTTACTTTTCCTTCCGGGGTGATCATGTCGTGTTGATCATGAAGAAGCCGGAAGAGTAGCAGAATATCGAACTGATGGCACACTGGCATATGCGTATTCGATATTTCAATCCGCGTGTCGCGCGATGGGACCGGCATCCGCCTCGCCGTCGTGTATGCGTTCGATTTCGGCTAGGAGGCGACCGATTCTATGCGCGTCGACGTGGTCTCGATTTCGAACCAATTCGAATGCCTCGCGTAATGTCATGCGCGCTTCATCTACATCCCCCGCCGCGAGTCGCACCTCCGCCAGCAGTGTCCGGGCGGAGGTCTCCTCGTCGACGTCATGGGTGCGGGCGGCGACAGCCACCGCGGCTCGCAGCCGGTCCGTCGCGACGGCCAGGCGGCCGTCGGCGAAGTCCGCGCGCCCGAGGCGGCGCAGCGCCTGGACCTCGTGATGGGCTGCTCCGATGCTCTGTGCGATAGCCAGTGCTTCGAGGAGGTGCCGGCCGGACTCCTCTGCGCTCCCCAGCCGCCAGTGCGCCTCGCCGATCCCCACCAGGGCCTCGGCCTGGCTCTTCCGGTCGCCGAGTGACCGGAATTCCGAAAGTGCTGAACCGAACATGACAAGCCCTGCTTCGGGCTCGCCCGACTCCGTGAGGGCTTCGGCCAGATTTCTTCGTACGGTCGCACGGTCGTATCGGCTTCCGTCGACTTCCAGGAAAGACAGGGATTCCTCGAAGGAGTGGCGGGCCGACGCCAATTCGCCCGCCTGCATCTGTAATTCGCCGATATTGTTGAGGGTCTGGGCGGATGCGATTTCGTCACCCGCCTCCCGGAAACCTTCGAGGGCGCCGCAGAAATGTGCGAGCGCCTGCCCGCGTTCTCCGAGGAACAGCATCGTCACCGCTATGTTGTTCCGGCTGCGCGCCTTGTCCCACATATCGCCCGACAGTGACTTGATGGCGTAGGACTTCTGCAGCAGGACCAGGGCCTTTCGGTTCTCGCCGAGATGCCAGTTCAGCGTGCCGAGTACGCGTAGCGCCTCTGCCTCGGCGGGTTCGTCGCCCAGCGCCCGCGCGAGCTCCAGCGCCCGTTCGCCCCCTGCCGCCGCCTCCGTGTAGTCCCCGATGCTCGCGTCGGCCGCGCAGAGGTCGGTCAGGGCCCGGCAGAGCGCCGACGCGTTGTCGTTCGTGCGGTCCCAGTGGGCGACGGCATGCCGCAGGAGCTTCTTCGCGTCCTGCCAGTGGCACTCCGACTGCAGGAACCCCGCCAGGATGCCGCCGAGTCGGGCGGCGGCCCCGGGGGCGCCGTTGCGCCGGGCGTGGTCCTCGACGGCCAGGAGGTTGACGCGTTCCGCGGCCAGCCAGGACCGCGCGGCGGCGGAGTCCGGCAAAGGCGGTGGGGGAGTCGGCAGGGGTGCCTTCGGCGAGTCCGGCCGTACGCGGCGGGGATATGCCATGCGATCCGCCAGGTCGGCTGTCGTCACGTAGAAAGCCGTCAGGCGGGCAAGGGCCCGGCGGCGTTCCTGCTCACTGTCCTCCGAAATGGATAGGCCATAGGCATATTCGCGAAGCAGGTCGTGGTAGCGAAAGCGGTCCGGTACGGGCTCTCTGAGCAGGTGACATGCCAGCAGCCCTTCGAGGAGTCGCTCCGTCGTCACCAGCGGCAGACCCAGCAGGGCGGATGCCGCGGCGGCGGTGAATTCGGGTCCGGGATGCAGCCCGAGGCAGCGGAACGCGGTCCTTTGCTGCGCGGTGAGAGTCCGATAGGAGAGCGCGAACGCGCGCGCCATCTCCTGTTCCTGATCCGCGCTGTGGATCTCCGCCAGTCGCTCGGGACTCCGGGCGAGGCGCTCGGCGAGGACGGTCAGCGTCCAGGACGTACGGGCCCGGAACCTGTGCGCCACCAACTCGATCGCGAGGGGGAGATGCCCGCACAGGCCGACGATCCGCGCGGTCTCCGCGATGTCGCGGGTGCGTTCGTCCCCCGCGAAGCCGCGGAAGAGCGCGATGGCGTCCTCCTCCGGCAGCGCGTCGAGCGGGACCGACAGCGCTTGGGGGATACCGGTCAGATGCCGGCGGCTGGCGATGATCGTCAGGGACGGTGACCCGCTGGGCAGCAGCGGGCCGACCTGTTCGGGGCCGATCGCGTCGTCCAGGACGATGACCATCCGGCGCTCGGCCAGCATCGTCCGCCACAGGGCCGTACGCCCTTCCAGCTCCGCCGGAATGGAGAAGGCCGGCGCACCGAGCAGCCTCAGCAGCGTCGCCAGCGCCGCCCTCGCGGTGAGCGGTTCCTGGGTGGGTGAGTGCCCGCGCAGATCGATGTACAGCTGACCGTCCGGGTACCTCTCGGCGAGCAGATGGGCACTGGCGACGACCAGGGCGGTCTTGCCGACCCCCGCCATGCCGCTGACCGCTTCCACGGTGACGACCGATCCCCCGTGCGCGCCCTTCTCGGCGATCACCGAGGTCAGGGCCTGTAACTCCGACCGACGCCCGACGAGCGACGGCTGCTGGGGCAGATTCCGGCGCGGCTGCGTATCGGGCGGGGGCCCGGCGGGCGCGGGGGCCTCCGACGCGGGCGGGGGCCCGGCGGGCGCGGGGGCCTCGGGCGCCTCGGGCGCCTCGGGCGCCTCGGGCGCCTCGGGCGGGGAGGTCGCCGGAGCACCGGCAACGGGCGCGAGCGGAGCGGCCGTTCGCCCCGTACCGCCCCCGTGTACGAGTTCATGTGCCGGTACGCGGGCCAGTACACCCTGGTGGATCAGGTTCAACTCGGCGCCGGGGAGGGCTCCGTACTCCTCCATCAGTGACTGCCGGGCCCGCTGGTGGACCCGGAGCGCGTCCGCGTACCGTCCGCTGCCGTAGTACGCGAGCATCAGCAGCCCGACCAGGGTCTCGTCACCCGGAGAGCGCGCGACCAGCGCCGATAGCTCGCCGACCTGTTCGGCGAAGCGGCCCAGCCTCAGTCCGGCCGCGATGCGTGACGCACCGGCGCTCAGCCGCGATTCGGCGAGCGTTCGCCGTACGGTGGCCGCCCAGAACCCGGGCAGACCCGCGAGTGCTTCGCCCTGCCACAGATCCTCCGCCCGGGACAGCAGCTCCACCGCCCGCGTGTCACTGTCACCGGTGAACGCCGCGTCGACGAAGTGCTGGAAACGCTGCCGGTCCACGGAGCCGTCACCGGTCCGGAGGGTGTAGGTGTGCGCCCTCCCGACGATGCTGGGTGCGTCGGGTCCCGTTCCGGCCGCTCGCAGCCGTCGGCGGATGCGCGAGACATAGGTGTGCGCGTTCTCGCGGGCGCGTGCGGGCGGGTCGCCGTCCCAGAGTCTTTCCATCAGCTCGCCGATGGCGACGGGCCGGCCCGCGTCAAGGGCGAGCGCGGCCAGCAACAGCCGTTCCTTGTCCGATCCGAGCGTCAGCCAGTGCCCGTTCAGCCGCAGCCCCACCGGTCCGAGAATCTGGATTTCCACCAGCGCCCCCGCCGGTCCGTCGGATGGCCCACGAGCATGACATCACGCGGGGAATTTCTCCATCACGGCTGCCGTATTTGGCGTGATCCGTCTCATCCTTGATGGTCATTTCAAGTTGCGCCGGGGTAGAACGCGAGAGAGTTCGGGCAATGAGTAATCGATCTCCGGGGGCGGGTAGATGAGTGATTCGAGTACGGCCTCGCAAGGGCCTCACAGGAATGAGATCAGTGGCGAGGCGCGACTGTACGGTCCCACTGTCCAGGCCCGTGAGGTGCACGGAGGCATTCATCTCCACCCCGCGCCGACGGCGCCCGTGCGGCCCGCGCCACCGCGCCAGCTTTTACCCGTTCCAGCGAACTTCACCGACCGTGAGGACGATCTCGCCTCGCTTGACGGACTGCGCGCCGCGGGATTGCCACTGATCGTCGTCAGCGGCCCGGCCGGAATCGGCAAGACGACCCTGGTATCCCGATGGCTTCGTTCGCTGAGCGCCGACTTCCCCGACGGGCAGCTGTACGCGGACCTGCGTGGGCACTCGGCGGACGAGCCGGTCAGGCCCGCGGAGGTCCTCGGCCAGTTCCTCCGGGCACTGGGCGCCGGTCCGCCGCCCACGGAGCCGGTCGAACTGGCTTCCCTGTGGCGGTCCCTCACCGCCGACCGGCGTATCGCGATCATGCTGGACAACTCCTTCACGGCCACCCAGGTGCGGCCGCTGCTGCTCAGCGGGCCGGGCGGCCTCGTGGTCGTGACGAGCCGCCGCAGGCTGACCGGTCTGCGTATGCAGGGAGCGGGCTTCCATCAGCTCGACGCGCTCGGTCCGGACGCCGGCGTCGAACTGCTCACCCGTGGGATCGGCGCGGACCGCGTCGCGGGGGAGCTCTCCTCGGTCCACCGTCTGGTGGCCCTCTGCGCGGGCCTCCCGCTCGCGGTCTGCCTGGCGTCGGCCCGGCTCGCGACACGGCCGAGGCAGTCGGTCGGGGCGCTCGCCGACGCGCTCGCACGGAACACGGGCGGTGGCCGGCTGGCCGCGCTCGAAGTGGAGGGGGAGACATCGGTGCGCAAGGCCCTGGACGCGTCGTATGCGGTGCTGAACAGCGAGACCGCCCGCCTGTACCGGACGCTCGGTCTGCTCCCCGTGCGTCACTTCGACGCGATGATCGCCGCGGCGTCCTGCGGTGAGTCGCTGGAATGGGCGGAACGCCGGCTGGACGAGCTGGTCGAGGCGAACCTCGTGGAAGACGTCGGTCCGGAGACCTGCCGCTTCCACGATCTCTTACGGATCCACGCGCACGACCGAGCCATGGAGGACGATACGAGCGCCGCGCGCGAGGAGGCGTTGCGGCGATTCTGCGACTGGTCGCTGCACACCGCGACGGCAGCGCAGGAGCGGCTGACCCCTGCGCAGTTCACACTCCCCAGGAGCTACGACTACCCGCCGGATCTCCCGCTGCCCTTCGCTGACGATGTGGCGGCGCTCGGCTGGCTCGACTCCCGTCGGACGCAACTCCTGGATGCCGTACGGCTCGCGGCGAACAGCGGCTGGCATGACACGAGCTGGATGCTCGTGGACGCCCTGTGGCCGCTCTTCCTGCGATTGCGCCACTATGCCGAGTGGATCGAGGCCCACGAGATCGGCCTGAAGGCCGCCCGACAGGCCGGGAACAGGACGGCCGAGCGCCAGATGCTCAACTCCGGGGCCATCGGCCTGGGTGCCGCCGGCCGCACCGAGGAGGCCGTCGCCTGGTACCGGGACTCCCTCCGGGCCGCGCGCGAAGCCGGTGACGTGCGGGACGAGGGCCAGGCACTGCTGGGCCTCGGCGCGTGCCATGTCGAGGCCGGGCGGCCCGCCGAAGCCGTGACCCATCTGAACCGGGCGATCTCCGTCTGGGAGGGCTGCGGATACCCGCGTGGCGCGGCCCTCGCCCGTACCGCTCTCGGCGAGATCGCACTCAGGACGGGCGCGACGGACGAGGCGGTCGACTGCTTCACTCGGGCCCATGCCGCGCTGGTGGCGGTGAACGACCCCCACGACGCCGCGCGGGCCCTCGTCTTTCTGGGGCGTGCGAGTGTCCGGGCGGGGGCGTATGCGGAAGGCATGGCGAGGATGAACGAGGCCCTGGAGGTCTTCACCGGCTCCGGAGCGGCCTTCTGGCAGGCGCGCGCCCTGGAGATGCTCGGTGTCAGCGCCGCGGAGCACGGCGACGCGACGACGGCGGAGGACCTCCTCGCACGCGCCCGCGTCCTGTTCGAGACCACGAGCCCCGCCGACGCGCGTCGGCTCGGCGGGGGCGGGTGATCCGGCGAGGGGGACCGAGCCGGGGTCGCCGGCCCGGTCCCGGTGGGACGGGGACTCCGTGCGGCTCAGCCGGAGGGTACGTCGCGGGCGTACGGCCATTCCCGCAGCGAGCGCCCGGCCACCAGCCAGGCGTGCACGCACGACGGCAGCAACGACGGGTCCGCGGAGCCTCGATACGGCCGAGGGAGGCTGTGCGGTACGAGGACCACGGCTCGGTCGGAGCCACCGGCCGGGGCCCGGCCGCCCGAGCCTCGGACACCGGCTCGGCTTCCGGTTCCGGTTCCGGTTCCGGCTCGGCTTCCGGCTCCGGCTCCGGCTCGGCCTCCGGTCAGGGCCCAGCCGCCCGAGCCTCCGGCCAGGGGCACCGCCGCGATGCCGCAAGCCGGGTGGGCCGCGGTGAGATCGGCCAGTCGGCGCAGTGCTCCGGCGGCCGAGTGCGTCCGGCTGCCCTGGAGTACATCCGCGCAGTCCAGCAGGGAGTCGTCCTGGCAGGCGTCCACGTCGACGACGAGGTGCTCGTCGACCACCGACGTGCTCGGGACACGGCCCGCGGGGCTCAGCCACACACTGAACGACGCCTCGGCGCATCGGGCGTGCAGTGCGTCCGGAAAGCGGCTCGCCTCGACCACGACGAAGCGTTTCACGCCGAGGCCTCCCCTCGCACCGGAGCCCACACGGTCAGCGGGGGTGGCTCCGGCAGCGGGACGGTCACCGGTTCGTGCGCAGGCTGTCCCATCCCCAGGAGCCCGTACATCAGCCGGCGCATGTTCCGGTTGAACCGTCCGGGCTCCGAGGTGATGCGCGACCTGATCGGGGCGTACTCCTCATGCCGGTACTCCCGTGCC
Organism: Streptomyces sp. P9-A4; assembly: GCF_036634195.1. Classification (NCBI taxonomy): domain Bacteria; kingdom Bacillati; phylum Actinomycetota; class Actinomycetes; order Kitasatosporales; family Streptomycetaceae; genus Streptomyces; species Streptomyces sp. P9-A4. The sequence goes on along the minus strand of NZ_JAZIFY010000001.1, from coordinate 3,542,493 downwards.
GCGTAGTCGAGTTGGTCGGCCAGCGGGTGAGTGGGAGACAGCGCCGGTGCGTGGGCGGCGAGCGCCGCGGCCGGTGAGGTGGGATTGATCTCCTGCTCCGGCGAGGCGGCCAGCAGCATCGGTGCCCCGGTGAGCGTCCCGTAGAGAGTGACCGAGCCGTGATCGCCGATGATCCAGTCCGCCGCGATCAGGATGCTGCGCCAGTCCGCTTCGGGCGGCACGATGCCGATTCCCTGCTGGGCGCAGCGTGCCAGCCAGGATCTGACCTGATAGGCGCCGTGTCCGGCCCACACGTTGGGGTGGACGAGCAGCGCCGTACGGAAGCGGGCCGCCGGCAGTTCGCCGATCAGCCGCGGCAGCAGCGCGTCGAACCGGCCGAAGGCGGAGTGGGCGCCCCAGGTCGAGACCGCGACGACGAGTTTCTGCCCTTCGGAGAGACCGAGCGCGCGGCGGTACGCGGGGCGCAGCGGCAGGCTGGCGGTGATCCGGTCGTGCACGGGGTCGCCGATCACGTGTGCCAGCGGGAGCGCCTCCGGGCAGTTGCCCGCCAGCTCGCGCAGATCGGCCTGGTGCGGCACGCCCACGGCGGCCGGCAGCCGCCCGCCGGGCAGGAGATCCTGTCTGCGCAGCCCCGCCACGCCCGCGTGGGGTCCCCCGGTGACCCTCTTCAGGTAGTTGGCCCCGTGCGGCAGCGTGATCAGCGGGGCGTCGATGTACTGCACGCCGCGCGGTCCGGCGGCGAGGGCGAGATCGAAGGTCATGCGGACCGCCTGGTCCCACGGCAGCACCGCGCTTCCCAGCCTGGCCAGGAAGGCGGGCACGCCGTCGCCGAAGTCGTGCGGCGGTGCGGTGAAGACGACCTGGAGCCGGAAGTCGGCCTCCAGCAGGGAGAGGACGTCGAGGAGTCGCTTCCCGTACGTCACCGTGTGGATCACCGCCAGTACCTTCTTGCGCCCCACCAGCGTCAGCCACTGCCGTGACTCGACGACCTTTCCCTCGGTGGTGCCGGTATCGAATCTGCTCGCCGTGGTCGTACTCAACGCGGCCATGCCGTCCCCCTGTTGACTGCTCCACGAGCGCCACGAAGCGCTCCTGTCAGCGGGATGCCCGGCAGGAGGGACGGAAGGCTTGAGGGAACCTTGCGAGAACCTTGCAGGGTCCTGCTGGGCGGCGAGCACGGCTGTGAGCGGTGATTTGAGGCGGGAACGGCGCGTGGCGATGTGCCGGTGGTGTTCTTCTCGCCCTGGTGCTCGCGCCCTGTCGCGTGTTCCTCCGGCCGGTGTGGTCCCGGCCGTCAACTGCCGTTGTTCTTGGACATGTCGAAGGTGATGCTCGAGAAGTCCCGGCCTTGGATCACGGGGCCGTTCTGGGTTCCCCCGCTGACGCTGTTCTGCACCTCGGCGCCTGAACCGCTCCGCGCGTCCTCCCACCACTGCTGGAGCAAGGCGCGGAACTCCTCGTCCAGGGCGGCGCGTACACCGAGAGCCGTCGCCAGCGCCTGGGCGCGCACCGGGTCGGCCGGATCGTTCCCCAGCTCCGCGACCTCCAGCTCGCCCGAACTGACGCCGGACGATTCCCCGGAGAGCGCGTCCCCAGCCGAACCGCGCCGGAACGGACGCCGCACCAGCGCGCTGAGTCCTTGCCACGCCTGGTGTCCGACATCGCCGGCAACACTGCCGGCCAGGGCCGAGAGGGCCGCCACCGTGATCGGGTCCATACCGGGCTCCCTGGGTCGGTATCTGGCAATCACAGCCTAGATCCGCGGCGTGGGGCGACGCAGGGGTTCTGGGGTATTGGGGGCGCCCCCGTGCCGTACCGCCGGCCTTCGCGAACGGAACACCGAACCGTTCGCGCTCGCCAGGTGGCCCAGTCATCCCGGATCGAATTGGCCCCCGTGATGGGGCAATTGCTCAGTACCGTTGGTGCCATGACAACACGATCTACGTCGGCCGACCAGCCCGTGTCCGTGGCCCCGGCCGAGGTGCCGACGCGGCAGGCCCGTAACTCCGCCGCCTTGTGGACCGCTACCGGCCGGTGCCGGGGGCACGAGGTCGTCCGGCGCCGTGGATTCCTCGCGGTCGACGGCGACGCGCGCGCCGGCCTGCGGATCCTGATCCAGGAGCCGGACCTCGACCCGGGCGAACTGGCCGAGTTGAGCGAGCTGGTACGCCGAGCCCCGGGCGCGGTGAACGCCGAGGATCCGTTCAGCTCGACCGACCTGAGCCACCTGGGCATGCGCGGCTGGCAGATGCCCGTCATGCTGCGCCCGCCCGGTCCCGTCGGCGAACCGGGGCTGGACGTGATCCGGGTACGGCGGACCGAGGACCTCCAGGCGGCCGAGCGGATCGCGATCGAGGGCTTCGAGCTGGCCGGATTCCAGCCCTACCGCCCCGGCGAACTGTTCCCGGCGGCGCTGATCGAGCAGCCGGGCGTGGACGTGTTCGTCGCCCTGTACGACGGCGTGCCCGCGGGAGCCGGTGTCACCGTCGTGGACGAGGGCATCGGCAGCCACTACTGGGTCGGCACTTCGCCGGCCTTCCGGTCGCGCGGCCTGGGGCGGGCCGTCATGCTCGGCTCCCTCGCTCACCTGGCGGACCTGCCGGTCACGCTCACCGCCTCGAAGCTGGGCAGGCCCCTGTACGAGTCGCTGGGCTACACCGCCGCGGCGTCCGCGACCTGGTGGGCCTCTCAGTGACACCGCAGCGGTAGCCCCGCCGGTCTCGAAACGCCGGTCTCGAAACGCCGGGTCCACGACGAAGTTGCCGCTGTTGGGGCTGCTGTTGGCATCGCGGCATTCGCATGGGGGTGGCACGGCCGGGGGGCCTTTCTCGCTCGTACTTCGCGTGGCCGGACGAGTCGACGCCGTACACCTCCTGCCTCATGCCCCGGGGAGGGACCTCGCTTCGGCTCGTACGAGCCATGCCCGGCTGCGGCCTCCCCTTCCCCTACGGGTGCGGCTTCTCGCCGTTCGCGAGCATCGTCACAAACGTCTCGATACGGCGGGCGTGGGTCTCGGGCCTCTTGGCCTCCTGGACGCGGTAGAGGATCGCGTAGCGGTTCGGGCGGTCGAGGGTCTCGAACGCGGCCGCCGCGGCCGGCACGGCGGCCAGAGCGGCGGCGAGGTCGTCCGGCACGGTGGCGGTCCTCGCGCTGTCGTAGGCGGCCTCCCAGCGGCCGTCGGCTTTGGCGCGGTCGATCTCGGCCCGGCCGGCCGGGCGCATCCGGCCCTGGGCGATCAGGACGGCGACCTTGTCCCGGTTGATCTTCGACCACCGGCTGCGCGGGCCGCGCGGAGTGAAGCGCTGGAGCCACCACTCGTCGTCGAACTTCGCCTTCTGCCCGTCGATCCACCCGTGGCAGAGCGCCACGTCCAGCGCCTGCGCGTAGTCGAGCGCGACGATCCCGGGCGCCTTCTTCCGCAGCTTGAGCCAGATGCCGGGGGATTCGGCGTGGTGCTCCCCGAGCCATCCCTCGAACTCCCCGGCGGACGCGAACGCGACGATCTCCAAGTCCTGAGTCATCCCGGCAGCGAACCACAGCCGGTACAGCGCGGCGGGCGCGGCGTGGCCCGCGATGCCGCGTTCGCCGCCGCCGGCCGCTGTCGGTGCCGCCGTTCAGGCCGTCCTGACTGCGCTGACCTCGCTGCGAGGGCTCGCGCCCCGCGCCGAAATCCACTGTGCGGATTCTCTTCGGACTGCTGGGATGGAGGCATGAGTCTCTTGCCTGCCGGGGCGGACGAGGTCGTCGTGCCGGTTCTCGTCCGCGATCTGACGGCCGCCGATCTGCCGGCCTGTGCCTGGTCCGGTTCGGCGGTCCATCTGGTGCAGGTGGCGCGGGAGTTGGAGCGCGCTGCTGCCGGTGAGGTGGACTACCTGGCTGTCTGTACGCCGGCCGGGTTTCCGGTGGCGATCGGCTGTGTCGACTATCAGGTCGCGGTCGGCGCGGGCACGCTGTCGCAGCTCGGGGTGCTTCCCGCCCTGCGGTCGTGCGGCCTGGGCACCGTCCTCGTCCGGGCCGCGGAGGACCGCGTCAGGTCACGCGGCCTGCGGCGGGCGGAGCTCGGGGTGGAGGAGGGCAATCCACGGGCCCGCGCACTGTACGAGCGTCTGGGGTACGTGGCGTACGGCCGTGAGCCCGATGCCTGGGACGTGGAGGCGCCGGACGGTTCGCTGCGTCGGTACGAGACGATGTGCACGCTGATGCGCAAGGACTTGTCCTAGGGCCTGTCGTCAAATTCCCGTCGTCGCCCGAAGGGCGGCCCTGCGGCGTCTGGTGCGTGCTCTCGGCGTGCCGGGCGGAAGCCCTCGTACTGGACGTACTCGGGCTTTCGCCCGGTGCGGCGAGAGCGCGTGCCAGGCGTCGTGGGGCAGGCGGGAGTTTGACGACAGGCCCTAGGGGGAGGGCCATGGCCCTGGAGGTGTGGACTTCGGTCCTGTCGCTCACGGGCGTCGCGCTCGGCGGTGGTCTGACGGCGTTCTCCCAGCGGGCCACCCAGCGGTCCGCCGAGCGGTCGGAGGAACGACGACGGAGGGCGGCCGGCGACGAGGCGCGCCGGGCCGAGCAGCTCCAGGCGATCAAGGACTTCATCGTATGCGCCCAGGAAGCCGAAAGAGCGGCCTACAACCGCCCTGACGCATGGGGCGGTGACGACGGCTGGAGCGGAATCGCCGGCGCCGCCATGACCGCACTCTGGGTCGCTGAACGGCACCTCGTACTGCTCTGCGATCCGAACCTGCACGCCCCCGTCCATGCGTACGGTCGCTCGCTCAACCAAGCGGTATGGCGCGAGATCGGCGACACCGAGGTCAACGAGCACCTGGAGGAGCACAAGGCCGCCTTCATGACCGCGGCCCGCGCGAGCCTGTCCTCCCCGCCGGACCCGGCGGCATGACGTACGACGAAGGCCCCGGTCTCTGACCAGGGCCTTCGTCCAAGAGCGGATGACGGGAATCGAACCCGCGCTGCAAGCCGGGGAATCACTCGGCGCCCGAACGGACGGCCCCGGGCCACGCGGCGCTGACACCGAAGGGGCCTCGCGCGCGCCTTCGCGGTTGAGCGGTTCTCCTCAAGCCCCTCCGGAATCGACGACGGGCGAGCCCACCTCAGTCCGAGGCCGGTGGCGTGTCCGAGTCCGCGTCCGATTCCGCGGCGCGGCGGTACTCGGCGTTGATGCGCTGGGCTTCTTCGAGTTGGTCTTCGAGGATGATGATGCGGCAGGCGGCTTCGATGGGGGTGCCCTGATCGACGAGTTCCCGGGCGCGTGCGGCGATACGCAGCTGGTAGCGGGAGTAGCGGCGGTGGCCGCCCTCGGAGCGGAGCGGGGTGATGAGGCGGGCTTCTCCGATGGCGCGCAGGAAACCCTGGGTGGTGCCGAGCATTTCGGCAGCCCTGCCCATGGTGTAGGCGGGGTAGTCGTCGTCGTCGAGACGCCCGTACGAGTCGTCTGCTGTCATTTGCACCTCTCTGTGAAACGCGTAGAGGGGCCCTGGTGCCGTACGGCACCAGGGCCCCGAAGGAACTACTACACCACCTGCCGGCCTTGATACTGCGCCGGCCTTCTGTGTCCGCCGACTCGACCCAGTGACTGTCGGGTTCGCGGGGATCGTGGTTGCTTGACCGGAGACCACCTCACTATCGATGTCCTGCGGTACCCGGACTCGAGACTTCCGGCCGGGCGATCCTGATGGCGCTGCGTTCCTCCGTTCTTTCCTCGGTCTGCTCAGTGGCCTGTGTCAGCGCCGCTCTTCGTCACTGCTGGGTACTGCGCACTGCCATCACGGGTCCGTATCCGCCATGCCTACGGTCCCGCTCGCGGCGGCCCCTGATCACTGCGGGCCACCCGGTCCGGCCGTCAGTCCCGTCGCCGTCCTGCGAAAGCCCTGGCTTCGAAACTCCACCGCCGTACCGTCCTGCGACTTCCTCTTGCTGCTGGTACTGCTTGCCGGCAGTTCGTCTCTGCCAGGCCCTCTTGTCTCTCTGGGCTACGAGAGAAACCATAACCAGGCCACCACTCAATGTCTACTCTGGCCGACATAGATTTTCATGTGTCCGGTGGGGAGGTAATCGACCTCGACGAGCGCGCGGAGAGTCGCGGAGCGTTCGTCGCCGGCTTGACCACCACGCTGCCGCACATGGCGCGGGTCACTCACCCGATACGCGAGAGGGCCCGACCGGCATGTGCCGGTCGGGCCCTCTCGGCTGATCTGAGTCAGCTCACGTTCGCTCGCGGATCACGTTCAGGCCGCCGCCGAAGTGCCGAGCTGCGCCGAGGCGTGCTGGAAGGCGACGAGCCCGCGCGCGGGCTCGACGGCCTGGGGAAGGTGGCGGCAGGTGAAGCCGAGCTTGGTCATGGCCCGGACGACTTCGCCGACGCTGAAATCGCGGCGGTCCTGGCCCGTGAGGAGCTGGCCGACCTGCTTGGCGGGGTAGGTGCGGCGGCCGATGATCACGGACTCACCGATGGCCTCCTCGGGCTTGACGCCCTTCATGGAGTCCAGGACTCCGCTCTTGGTGAGCTCGAACGGGAAGCGGGCGATGACACAGCGCACGATGCCTCACAGGAAGAGGAAGGGGATGGTTCCGCCGTGGTGAGGCGGGTCACGCGAGGGCGAGGGCGGGCGCGGGTACGTCTGAGGGGCCGTCCTGCCCGCCCATGACGGACGGGGCGCCGAGCCGGCGGAGACGTATGGCCCGCCCGGCCGTGAGGACGGTGGCCGAGGTGAGCGGCTCGCCGTCGCCGGAGAGGTCGCGCAGCCGAAGCCGGTCCGTGTAGACGGAGCTTTCGCGGACGGCGGTGAGCCGGGCCAGTGTGACGAGGCCGGTGGCGAGGCCGTCGTCGTCGCAGACGAGCAGGTGGCCGGTCCGGGCGCCCGCCATGACGGCCAGCGCCACCTCGACGGTCATGTCGTCGCAGACCCGGAGTTCTGCCGGGTCCATGGAGTCCCGGTCCCTCACCGTCCTGAGCGCGGGGGTGGTCCGGGCCGAGCGGGGCTGCATTTGGACCGATGCCACGACGTGCCTCCTGAGGAGATGGGGGGGCTTCCGGATCACGTGGTGCTCAGGCTGCCGTGTCGACGGCGGACCGTCGCCCGCTCGCGCGCCGGGCAGTCGAAGCGGAACCGCGCCGACCGCGGGAGGTCGCCCCGCGCTTACGCAGCTCGGCCGGCGGCGCGGTGATCGTCACGGGCACGCCCGACGGGGCCTGGGCGCCGGTGATCCTGTGGAGCGCCTCCTCGCCGGAGCGGACCTGAGTGGTCTTCGGCACGATGCCGGCGTCCTGCAGGAGCCGGGTCATCCCGCGACGCTGGTTGGCGGTGACCAGGGTGACGACAGTGCCGGACTCGCCGGCTCGCGCGGTACGGCCGCCGCGGTGGAGGTAGTCCTTGTGGTCCGTCGGCGGGTCCACGTTGACGACGAGGTCGAGGTTGTCGACGTGGATGCCGCGCGCGGCGACGTTCGTCGCCACCAGGACGGTGACGTGCCCCGTCTTGAAGCGGGCGAGGGTGCGGGTGCGCTGCGGCTGCGACTTCCCGCCGTGCAGGGCGGCGGCCCGGACACCGCAGTGGAGGAGGTCCTCGGCGAGGCGGTCCACGGCGTGCTTGGTGTCCAGGAACATGATCACTCGACCGTCGCGCGCCGCGATCTCCGTCGTCAGCCGGTGCTTGTCGGCGCCGTGCACGTGCAGGACGTGGTGCTCCATCGTGGTGACCGCGCCCTGGGAGGGGTCGACGGAGTGGACGACGGGGTCCGTGAGGTAGCGGCGGACCAGGAGGTCGACGTTGCGGTCCAGGGTCGCGGAGAACAGCATGCGCTGGCCCTCGGGGCGGACCTGGTCCAGAAGCGCGGTGACCTGCGGCATGAAGCCCATGTCGGCCATCTGGTCGGCCTCGTCCAGGACGGTGATCGTCACCTGGTTCAGCCGGCAGTCGCCGCGGTCGATGAGGTCCTTGAGGCGGCCGGGGGTGGCCACGACGACTTCGGCGCCCCCGCGCAGCGCGCTCGCCTGCCGGCCGATCGGCATCCCGCCGACGACGGTGGCCAGGCGCAGCTTCACGGCGCGGGCGTAGGGGGTGAGGGCGTCCGTGACCTGCTGGGCGAGTTCCCGGGTGGGGACCAGCACCAGCGCCAGCGGCTGACGGGGCTCGGCGAGCTGTCCGGCGGTGCGGGCCAGCAGGGCCAGACCGAAGGCGAGGGTCTTGCCGGAGCCGGTCCGGCCGCGGCCCAGGACGTCACGGCCGGCCAGGGAGTTCGGCAGCGTCGCGCCCTGGATGGGGAACGGGACGGACACGCCCTGCGCGGTGAGCGCGGCCAGCAGGCGCCGGTCCAGAGCCAGGTCGGCGAAGGCCTCGACGGCGGGCAGCGCCGGAGTGATCGTCTTCGGCGGGGCGAACTCCCCCTGCACGGCGGCGGGACGCCTGCCGTATCCGCCCGACCGGCTCGAACCTCCCGATCGGCTCGCGGCGGACGAACCGGGGCGACCGCCCCGGCCCGTTCCGGCGGAGGAGTCGTACGTGTGGCCGCCGTTGCGGCGAGTGCGGGAGGAACGGCCGTTCGTGCGTGTGGGGTTCATTCAGAACCTTCCTGGATACGGCGCGTATCGAAGAATTCCGGCAGCGGATGAACAGCTTTGGGAATCACAGGAACGGCCGAATGGGATGAGAAAGCGAGCGGCTTGGCCGGGACAAGGAGTTGTCGACGCGCGACCGGGCCGGCGAAAGGAATGCGGGTGATGCGGGTGCGGGTGGGAACCCCGCGAAACGAATACAGCTGGGGCCCGCACCCCGAGGGATGCGGGCCCCAGCTGTGTATTACGCGTCAGCGTCAGGCGGAGACGATGTTCTCGGCCGTCGGGCCCTTCTGGCCCTGCGCGATGTCGAAGGAGACCTTCTGGCCCTCCTGGAGCTCGCGGAAGCCCTGCGCGGCGATGTTCGAGAAGTGGGCGAACACGTCAGGGCCGCCACCATCCTGCTCGATGAAGCCGAAGCCCTTTTCCGCGTTGAACCACTTCACGGTGCCAGTAGCCATGTCATTTCTCCTCTGGGCATTACGACGGAATCCGTACCGTACGGAAGCCGTGTCGCCGCGATGATGCCCTGCCCGGAAAATGACCGGAAATACAAAGCGCTTCCTGCGGCACGCGGCCGACGGGAGGCGCTTGAAGTTTTTGGGTACCAAAACTGCAACTGGTTTCGACAGTAGCACGTCATCGCGGCCGGTGCGCTGCGAACATTTCTCCCTGTGTGTCGCCGGTAAAAACTCTGTCTGCGACGGCCGTCAAAATCTCAGGCCGCGGACACAGGTATTCGCGCCCTTCGAATGCGGTATTTCGGAAGCCGTGACAGGTCCGGACAACGCTTGAAGCTCGCGCCGGAGGGGTCACCGACCTCGGCGAGGCGCGCGGCATCGCTGCCGAGATCAGCCGCATCCGCGACGCCGCCGCCGCGGCAGGCGTCCGTACCGTCGGCGGAGCCGTCCAGTGGTGCACGGGGGCGCGGTGGGGGGCGCCGAAAGCTCCTCAGGACTCGTGCCGGCGCCGCAGCGCGTCGGCGAAGGTCAGGAAGACGGGCAGGTTGGGGAAGCCGGGAGCCGCAAACGTCATCCACGGCTTGCGGTCGCCGCGACGGCGGATCTCTATGCGGCCCTGCTTCACATCGACCCGTTCCACCTCCCGCCAGCCGATGCGGCGGCTGCCCTGCCCGACGCCGGAGATGTCGATGTCGACCACGCCGAAGTCGATCCGTTCACCTGCTTCCAGCCGGGCGGCGTCCCGGGGCACCCGTGCGCGGCTGAACGCGTCGCCGAGGCCCTCGGCGAACGGGACCATCCCGCTGAAGTCGTCCCCCACCACGATCTCGGCACCTTGCTCAGGCTTGATGGTCAGCCGGTGCGTGGCGGCGCTGGTGACCCCGTTGGTCACCTTGATGTCCTGCCGGGTGACAGAGGCGATCTCGTCCCAGGTGTATGCCTGTGTCTCCCCGCGGTCGATGTGCCACAGGGCGCCGTGCTCGTACCAGGCCACCCAGACCTGGGGCGGCCGGGGACGGAAGAGCCAGGCGAAGAGGAAGAACCCTACGAACCCCAGCGGGATCGCCGCGAGAATGAGCAGCGGAAGCGAGTAGTACCAGGCGCCCTGCTCCCGCTGGTCCTCAATCGCGTACGACAGGGCCAGCCACCCCAGGAACACGCCGAGCACGCCGACTGGCAGCAGAGCGCCCCACGGGAAGCGCTTCGGCTCGTTCTGCACCAGCCCCTTGCGGGCCCCCAGTCCGCGCTCCTGCGCTGCGGCACGTAACGCGTGCGGGACCCGTGCGGCACCACGCTCCGACGACACCCAAGCCTCCCCCACCCGGAAACCAGAGCGCCATTATGAAGGTCCGGCGTTCGCGTGCGGTAGAGCCGCCGCCTGCCGGCCTTCCAACTAAGCTCCAGGGGGTCTCGTGATGAGATCTGGACAACGCAGAAGGCCCAGGTCGCTGACCTGGGCCCTCGCATCTGAGCGGATAACGGGAATCGAACCCGCGCCATAAGCTTGGGAATCACCGTCGCGCCCGCTGGAGCGCGGCCTGGAGGTCCCAGCTCGACCGTCTAGCTTCTGACCTGGGGAAATAGCCTCTGGTGTGGGTTCCTGGGCGGGTTCGGAGACACCCGTGTCGACCGCTGTTCACCGCTCCGAAGGGCACGGATGGGGCACGCGTCGACGAACGCCGTTCAGGGCGTGCGCTGGGTCCCCGAGTGGTCGATGACGTTGCCGTTGGTGCAGTTGTTCTTGTGGTTTCCCGTCCAGTCGCTGAGCGCGGGCACCACGGCCAGCTCCTGGACGCAGACGTCGGCGGCGGTGAAGTTCCAGTTGTCTGCGGCGTTGACGCCGCTGCCGAAGTTGGAGTCGTTGTCGGCGTGGGCTGAGGGGGCTGCGATGGCGACGCCGGCGAGGACCAGCGCGGCGACAGAAACGATCTTCTTCATGGCCTGAGAACGACCTGCAGGAACCGGCGATACGCCAGTTCACTCTCCTGTCGAAACGAGAACGGGTCAGGTTTCGAGTGGAGCACCGGAGATCCGGTCGAGGGCGGTGAGCGCGTGGATGTCCGCGACGACGGGATAGTCGAAGGGAAGGGGGCGGGGGCCGACCTGGTCGGGCGGTGAGGGGAAGCAGCCGTCCTCGCTCTGGCGGCTGAGGAGGTGGGCGCCGGCGGCGGCCGTGACGTGGGGTGGGCCGTAGCGGGAGACGACAGTGAGGGCCTGGGCGGTGGAGAGAGGGTCGCTGTGGCTGTCCGGGGTGTGGCCCCAGCCCCCGTCGGGTTGCTGGGTGACGATCAGCCGGGCCGCGGCCCGGGCGATCGCGCCGTCGATCCGCGCGAGGTCGGCGGCCGGGAGAGTCCGTGCCGCGTCGAGCGCGTCGACAGCACGCAGGATGACGCTCGACTCGCTGAGGGTCCAGCTGGGAGTGAAGGAGCCGTCGGGGAGCTGGGCGTCGAGGACGAAGCGGATGGCGGCGGTGACGAGCCGATGGTGGTCCTGACCGAACGGAGCGAGGGCGAGGACGGCGCCTGCGGTCATGTCGAGGTCCGGATGGTCGCTCTCCAGCCAGGTGGGGAAGCCGCCGTCGGATCCGGCGATCGCGGCGAGATAGGCGGCGCCCCGTCGCAGGTGGTGGCGATAGCGGTGCGGGTCGAGTGTCTGGAGGAACTCCATGGCGCGGCAGGTGGAATCGACATCGGTCTGGCGCACCCCGCTCGCGAAAGGCCATCCGCCGTCATGTGCCTGATGGGAGGCGACGAACGCTCCCATCCGTGCCGTGTACGGCCGTAGCGCGGGACGGTCGAGGAACGCCAGGCCGCCCACGGCCGACAGCCACACGTCCTGGCTGTCGAGGAACGGCACCCCGCCTTCGACGTCGCACGTCAACAGCAGGCCGGTCACGGCGTCGTCGATCAGCCGGTGGCCGGGACGGAAGGACTGCAGGGCGTTGAGCCCGAGCAGGTGGGTGCTGGCGCTTGCCTCCCACAGCAGCCTCCCTCCGGCGTCGGCCAGCAGGTCGGAGAACTGGAAGCGCTCGCGGGTGGAGAGCGCGTACGGGTGACCGGTGGCCTGGGCGTAGACGGCCTGTACGGCCAGCTGGTTCACCAGGGTGAAGGTGGAGAGCGCCGGGGTGGCGGCGGGCGTCGGCGCGTCGGCGGCGTCCAGGCGCAGTCCCCCGAGCACGTGCAGTACGGCGTGCAGCACGCTTCGCTTGAACCGGCCCCGGCTCCCTGTGGCACGTGAAAGACCACCGGTCAGGGGGCGTGTGGCGTCAGCGGCGTCGGCGGGCAGGGTGTGCGGGCGCAGACAGGCGTCGATCAGCAGGGCGTCGAGCGGATCAGCGGCCGGGCGGCGCTCATCGAGGTAGCGGGTCAGTTGTCGCTGCTCGTGTTCGTGGCTGCCGCGGGTCCGGAGGAGCGCCAGGAGCAGGGCGGTTTCCAGGACACGGCTCACGCACCGGTCCGGCAGGGCCCCGCCGGGTGCGACCGCCAGAGCCAGCCGACGCTCCAGCGCTCCGGTGGCCGCCTCCAGCGGATCCGTCTGCGGCCCGGCCGTGCCGCGCTGGGAGGGCAGGGTGACCCGGTAGCGCCGCGTCTCGTACTGCCAGGCGACGGCACCCCCCAGGAAGGTGCGGATCAGTTCGGCCCACCTGCGGGAGCCGTCGTCCCGCACAGGGCCGGTAGCCGTGTCGAAGCCGTCCAGGCTCTCCTCCAGCATCGCGCGGGCGACCGCCGCCGCCTCGCCGCGGCCGATGCTCCGCTCCCGAGCCAGTACGTCGACCAGCCCGACCTGGCCGGGCCGCTCCGATCCGGCGTCGAACAGGTCGTTGGTCCAGGCGACGACGTCGGCGCAGACGCCGTACAGCTCCTCGGTGGCCGAGGGCGTCCACAAGGGCCGTAAGGCCACCAGCAGCAGGGGGGTCACCGTGATGGTGAGACGGCGCAGCCGGACGTACTCCTCCACGGAGGGCGTGTAGCCCTCCTCGCGCCAGCGCAGCTCCTGGCAGGTCGCCTCCGCGAACGACGCGTACGCCGTGGCGAAGCGCTCGCACCACGCGGGTTCGGTCCCCACGGTCGTCCGCTGCCACAGGTCCCGCAGTGCCACGACCGCCGGCGTCCGCACGGCCGTCCCCTCGCCGGTGACCACCGCGACCAGCGGGTCGAGTACGGCTCGGGCCTCCGCGGCCGACGAGACGCCGCCGGGCCGGTCGAAACCGTCGTCGACGAGCGTGATGAACGCCCCCCAGCAGGCCAGCAGTTCGAGATCTCCCGGAGCGGCCCCGGGAGCCACGAGGCCCGCCATCCGTCCGTGACCCATGCGGGCCAGCCGCCGCACCGCGGAGTCCTCCGCCACCAGTCCCCACCGGCGCGCCCACCCCGCCGCCGCCCGCTCGGCCCAGGGCCACCACGGACTGCACGCCCCACGCACCGCCACACCGTCGTCCACCCGCACCGCCAACGAAACCCTCCACCAGGACAACGACTGCCATGCCGACAGGAGCCGTTCGCGTCGTGAGCGCTCGGTGACGAGACACCGCATCGCGAGAACGGCCCGTATGGAATTCTCCAGGCGGACACCGCGAATCATCGAAGATGGATGCGTCGACCAGCCGAACGAGTGAGCCTGGGAGAAGGACAGGGCCCCGGGGAGAGTCCTGTTCGCCCGGCTTGATCACGCGTCGGTGTGGCCCGGTCAGGTCCGGTTCAGGAGCAGAGCTCAGCTGTTGGCAGGCCGAGGTGGTCGTGCAGTGCCCGGCGGCCGGCGGGTGTCACGAGGAGGGCGCGGGTGGTGCCGATGCGCGTCATCCACCCGGTGGCGAGTGCGTGGGCGGACAGGGCGGCGCCCACAGCGCCGGCCAGGTGGGGACGGCGCTCGGTCCAGTCGAGGCATGCGCGCACCGGTGGCCGGCGTGAGCCGGCGGGTACCGTGATGCCGACCTCGGCAAGCCAGAGGGCGCCCTTGCCAGTCAGGCCCGGCTCAGGTCCCCACTCCAGGAGTCCGCGTTCGACCATCGCGTCGGTGATGGCCAGAGCGGTGGTTCCGGCCAAATGGTCGTAGCACAGCCGGGCGCGGGCCAGTGCCTGCTGCCGGCCGGAGGCCGACAGCGAGCGTGGTGGGGCGCTGTGCTTCGGGGCCAGCGCGGCAAGGCTCTCGATCAGTTCGATCACTCTGCGGTCGGCCACCCGTACGTAGCGGTGGCGTCCGTGCCGCTCCTCGACGAGGAGTCCGCCGTTTACGAGCAGGTTCAGGTGCGAGGTCGCAGTGGACGGTGCGACTCCGGCATAGCGCGCGAGCTCGTTCGCCGTCCAGGCCCGGCCGTCGAGCAGCGCGAGGCAGAAGGCGGCCCGGGTGCCGTCGGCCACCAGTTTGGCCACGCCCGCCAGGTCCACACCCACGTCCTGGCCTGCGCGCTGAATGTCCACGGTGCCCATTGTCGCCGACGTCCCTTCGACGTCCGTCGAAGCGTCCCCGTCCTAGCGTCGGCCCGTGCGCCGGGCTCACCGGCCCCGCACCCGCATCCGCTCACGTACTGGAGCAACCATGCCTGCGTCCGATGCTGCCGTCACCGTTTCCCGCCAGCCCGCCCCCCAGCCGGACTGCATGCTCACCGACGCCCCCAACCCGGAGGACGCCGCGGCAATCTCCGACGCGCTGGACCGCTTCAACATCGAACACACGGGAATCGCCGACCGCAGACCTCTGGCCGTCCTGGTCCGTGATCCCGATACCCACCAGGTGGTCGGCGGACTGACCGGGCGTACCTCGCTCGGGCTGTTCTTCCTCGACCTCTTCTACCTGCCGCCCCGGCTGCGTGGCAGCGGGCTGGGAACAGAGATCCTCCGGCAGGCCGAGGATGAGGCCCGTGCCCGTGGCTGCCGCACGGCCGTGCTCTACACGATCACCTTCCAGGCCCCCGGCTTCTACCAGAAACACGGGTGGAAGCGGCTGGGAGAGGTGCCCTGCGATCCGCCGGGCACCAGCCGCGTCTTCATGACCAAGGAACTCACCGCACCGGCCGGTGAACCAGTTCGGTCCCGGTAAGGTCGCCGTGCTCGTTGCACCATCATCTGTTCCGTCCGCTCTGCACCTGCCACAGGTCGAGTCCGGGGCGTCACGGTCCGAGGCGGTGGTGCCGTCCGGTCTGCTCGACGCACTGGCTCAGGTGCCAGATCCGAGGAATCCGCGCGGGGTGCGGTTCCGGCTGGCAACGCTGCTCGCGGTCGGCGTATGTGCACTCACCAGCGCCGGGCACAACTCCCTGACCGCCATTGCCGAGTGGGTACGCCGCTGTGACCAGGATGTCCTGGCCCGGCTGGGCTGCCCCTTCGATCCCTTGACCGGCCGGTTCAAGGCTCCGGGCGAGCGCACCCCGCGCGATGTATTCGCCCGCGTCGACCCCGCGCTACTCACCGCCGCCGGTTTCACCAGGCTCACCACACTCCAGGCCCGCCCGATATCCGCAACAACCCCGGACGGGACCGTAGAGCGCGAACAGCGCCGCGTCCACCGCACCGCCCAGCACGAGACGGACCCGCCGCAACCACGTCGTACGGCCTTCGCCGTGGACGGAAAATGCCTGCGCGGAGCGGTCCGCGCGGACGGCAGCCGTGTCTTCGTCCTGTCCGCAGTGCGCCACCACGATGCGTTGACCGCCGCTCTGCGCGACATCGGTGCGAAGACGAACGAGATACCCGAGTTCGCTCCGCTGCTGGACACCCTCGATGGTCAGGACCTGACCGCCTCCATCGTCACCGTCGACGCCCTGCACGCCCAGACGAGCCACGCTCGCTACCTCGTCGAGGACCGCCAGGCCCACTACCTGCTGTCGGTGAAGAACAACCAGCCCACCCTGGCCCGCCAGTTGACCAAACTGCCCTGGAAGCAGGTACCGGTCCTCGATCAGTCCCGCGACCGCGGACACGGCCGTGAGGAGGTCCGCGAGGTGAAGGTGGTGAGCGTGAACGGTCTGCTGTTCCCCCATGCCCGCCAGGTTGTTCGCATCCACCGCAAACGCCGCCGAATCGGTACATCGAAGTGGCAGACCGAGACTGTCTACGCCGTCACCGATCTCGCGGCCCACCAGGCGTCTCCCGCTGAGATCGCTGCCTGGGTGCGCGGCCACTGGATCATCGAGAACACCGTCCACTGGACGAAAGACGTGACCTTCGCCGAAGACGCCAGTCAAATCCACAGGCATCGCACCCCCGCCGTCATGAGCGCCCTGCGCGACCTTGCCCGCGCCACCCTCCACCGCTCCGGATGGGCCAACATCGCCAGCGGCCGACGAGCCCACACGCACCCCGCAGCCACGCTCACCCTCCACGGGATTCCATGATCAAACCGGGCGAACGCGACTCTCCCCGGGGCCCTGGGGAGAAGGAGCCGACGTCGTTTGGAAAACGACGAAGCCCCAGGTCTCTGACCTGTGGCTTCGCAGAAGAGCGGATGACGGGAATCGAACCCGCGCTATAAGCTTGGGAATCACCGTGGCCGGCGCCGATCACGAGGTGCCTGACCTGGGGAAACACCCCTGCTTGCGGCTCCTTTCGGTGGTCTGTCGATACCCGTGTCGACCGCAGTTCACCGTTCCGAAGGGCACGGATGGGGCACGGTCGTCATTGCCGCGATCGTGCTGGGCATCATCGGCGCGGTCGCCGAAGGACTGTTCTGCCTGCTGATCGTCGGGGTCCCACGCCGCCGGATGAGTTCCTCTTGCCAGGGCGCATCGGGACGTGTCCCCGGGCCCGCGGCCCCGGTCGGCTGTTCCGCCGGAGTCCCGTGCTCGGCGGCCTTGCGCCAGCGGGCTTCGCAGAACGAGTAGAGGCCGAACAGCAGGAGGCCCACAGCGGCGGCGATCAGCAGGGCGGGCCCTGCGGGGTCGCGGCGAACGAGCGCAGGGTCTCGTCCAGTCCTTTGGCCTGGCTGGGGTCGTACCGCACGGCGGCCAGCAGGACGGATGGGCCGGCCCCGGCCGCGACCACGCCGCGCCGCCGACGATGCCCAGTATCGCTACGACCCGCCGGGTCGCCGGGCTCATCTCGTCCGTCCGGAGATTCTTCTCGAACTTCCGGATCAGGCTGCGCATCAGGATCACCACGCCCACGACGATCAGGACGACCCCGAACGCGCCGACGCTCACCCGGCCGCCCGGCCAGTCCAGCACCCTGGCGGTGTACTCCTTCGACGTCTCGTCACCGGGGCGGCCTCCGGAGGAACCGCCGACCAGCGCCGTCTGCACCACGCCGACACAGATCACGGCGTAGAACACCGCCGTCCCCAAAGAACCCAGACGCCGGGACCACTTCTTCCCACCCTCCACCGTCTGCCCGAACGCCGCCTCACACAGCCGCCACACCGCCATCGCCGCCAGCGCCACCACCAGCGCCCACAGCAGAGCCCGGCCGACCGGCTGCTCGCCGAGGGTCCCCACCGCACCGGACCGGTCGGCCTCCTGGCCGCTGTCGATGCCGAGGCGGATCCGCACGGCCAGAAATCCCTACCAGCACGTAGATCACTCCCCGGGCGCAGAGTCCACGGTAGGGCTGTCCCCTAGGGGAAGTAACCACCCGCAAGAGGACCGTCCTGCACACAGGGATCTGGAATCACTCCGGGGGATCGGGGCACGTTTACAAGTGTTCTCGAACTCCTGCGGGGCGACGGCTACATGGCCGTACGGCGACACCGACCAGCATCTCGTCGACCCGGGCGCTGGCCCTCGCCCCGGAGCAGAACCGGCACTTCATCACCGACGCCATCAAGCTCTACGCGTCCTGAAACCCCGAGGGCGACGCGCCGGGCTGCGACGATGCCCCGGAACCGCTGCTCCTTCACCCGCGGCCGGCACCGGGAAGAACCCGCCGCTGATGCCGCGCCTCCTTGCGTTTTTCGCCCCGGACGCGCCACGCCCATGCCGCAGCGGTCCTGAATCGACCCAGTCGGCGTACATCCGTGTTCACATCGGGGTCGGTTTCAGGACAGGTGTGCGGTGCCGCTTCGTGTGAACTGATCGAATTTCACTCATCCGGCGACGTTCCGAATCGTCGGCGGTGCGGGATTGCGTATTTTCATCACGCCCCGCGGTGTTGAATGTTTTTATATTCATCCCCCTCCTCGTTTTCGCCCGGTACGGGTGCGCGAATTTTCATGCGTAATATGCGGCCACAGCTAGAAGGCGCCCCGGGTGATCCGTAGGCCCGGCATGTGCCATGGCCCCCCACAGAAAATGGCCTCTTGATGAAGCTGCACATCCCTCGAACGACTCAGCGTCGTATTCTGTCCGGCGGGCTGGCCTCGGCCCTCGCCACAGCAGTTGCCGCCGCCATGGTCGCCGTCACGTCGACGCAGGCACTTGCCATCGCGACGCCCGTTCCTCTGGGCACGACCGCCAGCTACTCCGTCCTGGCAGGGCAGGGAGTCACCAACACCGGCAACTCAGTGCTCGACCACGACCTCGGGACGCACCCGAACCCGGCCATCACCGGCTTCCCGCCCGGCCTGGTACTCGGCGCTGTGCATCCCGCGGACGCCGCGGCCGCCCAGGCCAAGAGCGATCTGATCGTGGCGTACAACAACGCGGCCGGCCAACTCACGGGCCAGGCGCCGGACTTCCCGCTCGCTGCAGGGATCGGCGGGGGTCAGGAGCTGCTTCCCGGCGTCCACAGGGCCACATCCGGTGTCGGCCTCACCGGTGACCTGATCCTGAACGCCGGGGGAAACCCCAACGCGGTCTGGGTGTTCCAGATTCCCGAAGCCCTGACGACGGCATCCAACAGCAGGATCCTCCTCACCAACGGCGCTTCGCCGTGCAATGTCTACTGGCAGATCGGGAGTTCGGCGACCCTCGGCACCACCTCCACCTTCGTGGGCACCATCATGGCGCTGACCTCGATCTTCGTGAACCAGGGGGCGAGCGTCGAGGGCAGGGCGCTGGCCCGCAACGGCGAGGTGACGCTCAACAACAACAGGATCTTCCTCGGCGGGTGCGCCACCGGCGGTACGACGACCGGTACGACGACCGGTACGACGGCGGGGACGACGACCGGTACGACGACCGGCGCGACGACGGGGACGACGACCGGTACGACGACCGGTACGACGACCGGAGGGACCACCGGGGCGACGACGGGTACGACTCTGGGTCTGATCGGCGGCACCCTCATCGGCGGGCCCAGCGTCAACCTGGTGGGCGGCGGCACCTCGGGGAACATCGCGGGCAACACCTCCGGGAACACCGTGGGCAACACCGCCGGGAACACCACTGGCGGTAACACGTCGGGCAACAGCGCTGGGAACACGACCGGCGGCTCCATCACCGGCGGGAACGTCGCCGGCGGGAACGGCGGCAAGCCGGACCACGGTGGGCCGGACCACGGTGGGCCGGACCACGGCGGCAAGCCCGAGCACGGTGGGCCGGAGCACGGCGGCAAGCCCGAGCACGGTGGGCCGGAGCACGGCGGCAAGCCCGAGCACGGTGGGCCGGAGCACGGGCACGACGAGGGGCCCGGCAAGCCGGAGCACGGCGAGCACGGCGAGCACGGCGACTACGGCGACCAGGCTGACGGGCACTACGGCTACGCCGACAAGCCCGCGGTCCACGAGGGCTGAGCAGCAGGCCGTATCAAGACCGTTCATCGGATGACGGCGCGCGGCGGAATCCTCAGTGGTTCCGTCGTGCGCCGCCGGTGAGAGACGCAGAGACTCAGGCGCGAGCAGCGCATACGCGAAGGACAGGGTGGGCGGTGTCGAGCGGAATCGAAACAGCGGCCGTGCGGGAACCTCAGCAGTCCGGTTCCGATCCGGCCCCCCTGCCACCAGAACCAGAACACGACAGAGCGACCCCGCCGGACAGACGGCCCATGAGGGTACGCGCACTGAGAGCGGGGCTGCGCACGGCCGTGGCCCTGTGTCTGGTGACCACGCTGGTCCATGTCGTCATGGTGTTTCTTCACGTAGCCCCCTCCAACCCCGTATCGAAGCGGTACAGCCCACAGGTCAACGGATGGGTGTACCCCCTTTTCGAGCAGAATTGGCGACTTTTCGCACCGGACCCCGATTCCTTCAACCGGAAGGTCCTGGCGAGAACTGCACAAACGGCCTCCGACGGATCGCTACGAGTGAGCCCCTGGTTCGACCTGGCCGCCGTGGACAATGCCGCAGTCGACCACAACGCATTTCCGAGCCACACGGCTCAGAACCTTTTGCGCCGCGCCTGGAGCTCCTATGTCGAGACGCACGGAGGAAGCGACACGGCACGCTCGGAACGGGCGGTGATGATGCAGAAGTACCTGCGCAATATCGTCGCGGAACGCTTCGCCGCCCGCCACGGTGGCGACACGTTCGACTTCGTTCAGCTTCGGGTCGTCACGATGCCCATCGCCGCTCCCGGCACCGCCGCCGGCAACCGCCCGCCGGTACCCACCGAGAACCGGCTCCTGCCCTGGTGGAAGGTGACCCCCCATGGGAATTGAGCAGCCCTCCCGGCCCTCCCCTGCGGCAGCCGCACCACAACGCCCCCTGAGTCCGGGGACTTCGCTCGTCGGAG
This sequence comes from Streptomyces sp. P9-A4, assembly GCF_036634195.1. NCBI lineage: Bacteria > Bacillati > Actinomycetota > Actinomycetes > Kitasatosporales > Streptomycetaceae > Streptomyces > Streptomyces sp. P9-A4. The sequence continues at coordinate 3,521,933 of NZ_JAZIFY010000001.1, read as the reverse complement.
CCGCCCGTCAGTGGCTCCTCGGCCAGGTCGGCGCTCTGTGGGCCCTCCTCACCGGCCGCCCGGTGTCCTTGTATGCCGCCTCGGTGCTGCGCATCGGCTACGGGCTGCTCTACCTGGTCTTCCTGCTCCGCGAGTTCCCGCACCGTGGAGAGATCTGGGGACCCGAATCCCCTTGGACGCCTGCGCTGGCGGAACAGCTCTTCGAGCAGACGGGCTGGAACAGCGTCCTGACCCTGTCCGACAGCCCCGCCTATTTCGAGTTCTGCTACGCGATGGCCGTCGTCACGTCCGTACTGTTCATCCTGGGCTGGCGGACCCGCGTCATGTCCGTCCTCTTCGCCGTCGTGGTGATCTCGTTCCACGCGAGGTCGATCTTCATGACGGACGGGGGCGACAACCTGGTCCTGCTGATGGCCGTGTACCTCGTCCTGACCGCGTGTGGTCGGCGCTGGTCCCTGGACGCGCGCCGCGACCGGCTCAAGTCGGCTCGTGCGGGCGACGTGCCGGAGCCGGTGCGGGGCTTGTACGCGCAGGAACTCCACCACGCCCGCGTCACCTTGACCACCGTGGTGCACAACTGCGGCGTCTTCGTCATCGCCGCACAGGTCTGCTTCCTCTACGGATCGGCCGGCCTGTACAAGGTCCAGGGTTCCACCTGGGGCGGCGGCACCGCTCTGCACTACGCGCTGAACCTCGAACTGTTCCAGCCCTGGCCCGCGCTCTCCCACCTCGTGGACGATTTCCCGATGGTGATCGCGATCACCGGCTACGTCACGGTGCTCGTCCAGGTCGCCTTCCCGTTCGTACTCTTCGGCCGGCTCAAGTATCCCGTTCTTGCCGTGCTGCTCGGGATGCACATCGGCATCGCCGTACTCATGGGGCTGCCGCTGTTCTCCGGCGCGATGATCATCGCGGACGCCGTGTTCCTGCCCGACCGCTTCTACATCTTCCTGCCCCGACTGTGGCGCCGTGCGGCACAGCGCACCGGAATGCGGCAGGCGGCACCCGGCCGGGCCACAGGATCGGGATCCGTACCCGCACAGGGAAGACCGGAGCTACCCGCCCCGCAGGACCAAGTCGTTCCGAGTGGAGGGTAGAAGCGGTTCAGCCCACGCGATGGGCCCTGTGACGGACTTCCCGGAGGCTGACCTCGGACCGGAGACGGTCCAGTCCTGCCGAGTCCCGTGCGCGCGCGAGCGTCTCCCGGCCGAGCCGCCCCAGGGTCCGCCGCGGTTGCGCGTCAGGCTCCAGCCAGAGGCGCACCCGCGCGACGCCATGGCGCCGCGTAGGTGGTGCGGGAGGAGTCCCCAAGAGGTCCAGACAACAACGAAGCCCCGGGTCGCTGACCTGGGGCTTCGCTATGGAGCGGATGACGGGAATCGAACCCGCGCAATAAGCTTGGGAATCAATGCCACCATCGCGCCGCATGGGGTCCTGACCTGGTGTTTCGCCTGTCGGATTCGCCGTCCGAGGGCTCGCCTGGCGCCATTGGTGACCGCTGGTCACCGCTCTGAAGGGCACGGTCGGGGCACGTCCTCGACGGCAACGGAGTCGAACGCCTCCCGCTCGGCCGCGTTCACCGGCGCGGCCGGCTCACCGCCGCAGGGGTAGGCCCCCTCCCCGCCGACGGCGCGCAGCGTTACTCCCCGGGGAGTACGGGAAGGTCCGGGACACCCGGGGGAGTAGGGGCGATCTCCTGCGTCGGTGTGACGGAACGGTGCGTCGAAGACGGAACGCTGGATGCAACCGGGCGGGCCATCGGGGGCCACCGGTCCGAGTCCATGCGGGGGGCCCGAGATGGGGCAGACAGGGTGTACAGCGCGAACAGGTAGATACCGCAAGGTGGTTCCGTGGGGCGTACTGGCGTTGTGGGTGATCGTGATCGCCGTCGCCGGGTCGTTCGCGGGCAGGCTCGCGGACGTACAGCGTGACCGGACGGCGGACTATCTGCCGTCGGGCGCCGACTCGACGCAGGTGGCCAGGCTCCAGGAGATGCTGCCCGGCGGCGAGGCGACCGGCGTGCTGCTCGTCTACCGCCGCGACGGCGGGCTGACCGCCGCAGACCGGGACACCGCCGAACGGCAGATCGCGGTGGTCACGGTCCCGGCGGGTACGACGGATGCCGGGTCCGCCAAGTCCCCCGCCTTGCTTGCCACGTCGAAGGATCCTCGGGACTTCGGCGCGACCCTCCGGGGACCCGGCGTTCCCTCCGGAGACGGCACCACTCTCATGTACGCGGTGTCCACGGCCGCGCCCGGCACGGACGACGCCGCGAAGAAGGCCTTCGTCGAGGGTGTACGGGTCCACGCGCGCGGCGCCGACGGGCTGACCGTGTGGGTCGGCGGCGACAGCGCCGTCGAAGTCGATGCCAAGGAGGTGTTCGGCTCCATCGACGGGACGCTGATGCTGGCGACCGGCCTGGTGGTGGCCCTGCTCCTGATCCTCACCTACCGCAGCCCGGTGCTCTGGCTGGTGCCGCTGGTGGTGGTCGGGGCGGGGGCCGTCTGCGCGCGGGCCGCCGTGTACGGGCTCGCCTCCGGCTTCGGACTCACCGTGACCAGCCAGAGCGCCGGGATCATGACGGTCTTGGTGTTCGGCGCCGGCACGGACTACGCACTGCTGCTCGTCGCCCGCTACCGTGACGAACTGCGCCGTACCCCGCTTCCGTACGATGCGATGCGCACCGCGCTGCGCGGTTGCGGGCCGGCCGTGCTGGCCTCCTGTGGGACCGTCGTGGCGGGGTTGGCCTGTCTGCTCGCCGCCGACCTCAACAACATCCGTGGCCTCGGCCCGGTCGGAGCGGTGGGCGTGCTGTGCGCGCTGATCGCGATGATGACGCTGCTGCCGGCGGTCCTGGTGCTGCTCGGACGGCGCGTGTTCTGGCCGTTGATCCCCGCGTACGGCAGCGAACCCAAGCAGCGCGGACCGAACGTCTTCGCCGCGATGGGGAGTTCGGCGGGCAAGCGTCCGGCCGCCGTGCTCGTGACAGGAGTCGTGCTGCTGGGTGCGCTGGCGCTCGGTGTGCTCAACCTGCCCGGAGCGCTCAAGAGGGAGGACAGCTTCACCAGCAAGCCCGAGTCGATCGCCGCCATGGGAACGCTGGCCAAGGCCTTCCCGGATCGCAGCAGCCGGCCGATAGAGGTCATGGCGCCCACCGAAACGGCCGACCGGATTCTCGCCGGAGCCAGGTCCGTCGAAGGCGTCGCGAGCGCCGAGCGGGGCCGCAGCGGCGGCGGCTGGACCGAGATCGCCGTCACCACCGAGTCCGCGCCGGAGTCTGCGGGGGAGACCGCCGTCATCGAACGCCTGCGGGCCGAACTCGACGGCGCGCACGTGGGCGGCGCGAGCGCCCGGCAACTCGACCTGGCCACCACCAACTCCCACGACCGCCTGATCGTCATCCCCCTGGTCCTCGCCGCGGTGCTGCTCGTCCTCACCCTGTTGCTGCGCAGCCTGATCGCCCCGCTGCTCCTGGTCGCCGCCGTCGTGCTGGTGTGGGGCGCGGCGCTGGGCATCGGCGGAATGGTCTTCGGCCCGGTGCTGGGCTTCACCGGCGTCGACCCGGGGCTGCCGCTGCTGACCTTCGTCTTCCTGGTCGCCCTCGGCGTCGACTACGGCATCTTCCTGATGCACCGCACCCGCGAGGAGACCCGGGGCGGCGCCGAGCCGAGGCAAGCCGCTCTGATCGCGCTCCGCACCACCGGCGGAGTGATCGCCTCGGCCGGCATCGTCCTGGCGGCGACCTTCGGGGTGCTCGCCTCGCTGCCGCTGGTGATGTTCGTGGAGATGGGCACGGTCGTCGCGGTCGGGGTGATCTTGGACACTTTCCTGGTCCGCACGTACTTGGTGACCAGTGCCAGTGTGTTGCTCGGCCGCAGGGTGTGGTGGCCGGGCCGGCCTTCTGGTGCCTCGGCCCCGGTTTCCGGACCCGCACTCGAACTGGTCGGCGGCCGGCGATGAGAGCGACGATGTCCGGGTGGCAGAAGTGACCGATCCCCCGAGCGCGGTCGAGCGCGTACTGCGCGTACTGCACCAGGACCCCCTGGCGGCCGCGCACCCGACGCGGAACGACGCGGTGATCGCGGCTGGTGTCGCCCTGCTCTGCGGGGCGGTGGCGTACGCCGACACTGCGATGCGACCGGACGCGCTCGGGTGGGCCCTGCTCGCCTGCTCGGCCCTGCTCCTGGCGTGGCGGCGGCGTCACCCGCTCGGGGTGCTGGTCGCGGTCGTCGCCTGCATCGCCCCGTACCAACTGCTCGACAACGCCCACGCCGCCCCCGTACCGGCCGGCATGCTCGCCCTGTACACCGTGGCCGCCACCGGCACCGTCCGCCGGACGGTGACGGCCGGCGCGTGCGTGGTGGGCTTCGCGGTGACCGCCATGTCGTCCAACGGCGTCCACCGCGCCCTGGACGTACTGCGCACCTCCGGCTGGCTGGTGGCGGCCCTCGTGCTCGGCGTCGCCGTGCGCAACTACCGCAGGTACCTGGCCGAGGAGCGCGCCCGGGCCGGACAGGACGCCGACCGCAAGATCGCGGAGGAGCGTCTGCGCATCGCCCGCGACCTGCACGACCTGCTGGCCCACAGCATCACCCTGATCGGTGTCCGCACCTCGGTTGCCGCCCATGTCCTCGCCGTCGCCCCCGACCGGCTCGACCGGGCGGCGATCGCCGAGGCGCTGGACTCCATCGCCGACACCTGCCGCGAGGCCCGCGCGGAGCTCCGCACCACGTTGACCGTGCTCCGCGCCGACGAGCGCGGGCCGCTGCCGGACCTCGCCGGGCTGCCCGATCTGGTCCGTGCGGCCGGGGCGGAACTGGCCCTGGACACCGACGGGGCCCATGTCCCGCCGGCCGTGGGGGCTGCCGCCTACCGGATCGTCCAGGAGTCGCTGACCAACGCGGTCCGCCACGCGGGTCCCGACACCACCGTCCGGGTTCGGGTGGCGGCGGCTGACGGGTCTCTCCGCATCACCGTCAGCGACGACGGCCGCGGCCCGGGAGCGGACTCCACCGCTCCGGGTTTCGGCATCGTCGGCATGGGCGAGCGGGCCCGCAGCGTCGGCGGCACCGTACGGACCGGCGCCCGCTCCGGCGGTGGCTTCGAAGTCGCGGCGAGCCTGCCGCTCCCACCCCGTTCCCTGGAGGCATCCGCGTGACCACGCCACCCGTCGGGCACGACCGCGTGATCCGCGTCCTCCTCGCGGACGACCAGACCCTCGTACGGGCAGCCTTCGCGATGCTCATCGAATCGGCTCCCGACATGGAGGTCGTCGGACAGGCGGGCAACGGGCGCGAAGCCTTCGACCTCGCCCACTCCGAGCGGGCCGACGTGGTCGTCATGGACATCAGGATGCCGGGCACCGACGGCATCGAGGCGACCCGGCTCATCGCCTCCGCCGAAGACCTGGCCGGGGTGAAGGTCCTGGTCCTCACGACGTACGACACCGACGAGAACGTGGTCGAAGCGCTGCGGTCCGGGGCCTCCGGCTTCCTGGTGAAGGACACCAGGCCGGCGGAACTCCTGGCCGCCATCCGTACGGTGGCCGGCGGCGAGTCCCTCCTCTCCCCGGGCCCGACGGCCCGGCTGATCGCCCGGGTCCTGCGCATCCCCGGCTCCGCCCCGGCCCCCGCCGCCCTGGACCCGCTCTCCGCGCGGGAACGGGAAGTCCTCACCCTCGTGGCCCGGGGCCTCAACAACACCGAGATCGCCGACGCGCTGGCCCTGAGTCCCCTCACGGCGAAGACCCATGTGAGCCGGATCATGGGGAAGTTGGGGATACGCGACCGGGCGCAGCTCGTGATCGTGGCGTACGAGTCGGGGCTCGTCGTTCCCGGAGACTGACCGCGCTGACGGCGCCGGGCCTGCGGCGGGTGGGGCCACCTGCCGGCTGGCCCGCCGCTGAGCTTCCCGTCCGACCGAGGCGGCGCCACTCATGTCGCCTTTTCCTGGCCCTGATCATCGGCGCCGTCGTTGACGGGCTCCTCCTCCTGCTCATCATCGGCATCGTGCTGTTCGTGGCCGACCTCATCCATGCCGCCATGCGCATGCGCCCGCTCACCGCCGCCTCGTCCGGCGGCGGATCAGAGTCCGTCGCACCCGCACGGAGCTGGTCGGCGCACGCCGTGGACGGAGACGGAAACGGATCCGCCTCGTGGCCCGATGCCGAAGCCATCGTCACGAGTGGGAGCTAGCCTGCCTCGCGTCGAGCCGCACTCGTGCCAGAGGCTGACGCTTGCGCATCCTCGTCGAACAGGAAGGCTTCGATCTCCCCGAAGTCGGGCGCCTGGAAGGGATTTGTCGTGGGATGCGGTGATGCTGCAGCGGCGCAGGGGGACGCCCCTTCCGGAGCGGAGAACGGCGAGGTCAGGTCGATGAGAGGGGTCCTCTTCAGTGCGGGTCCGTGAACGGATCTGGTGTGCCGTGACCGGGCACGGTGGTCCTACAGCTTGCTCATCTTGGCGTACGGACTTGAGATCCGCTTTTGCGTCGAGCTGAAGTCCACGACCGCCGCGATCCCCTCCTCTATGCCGATGACCCGGCCGAGGCCGTACACGTCGTGTGTGACCTGGTCGCCTACGGCGAACTGCTTAGGAGGCAGCACGACCGGGGCTTTGAAGGGGCTGGTGGGCAAAAAGCGCTTCGGTGCACTTGGCTTTGTCATTGCTGCCAGTATGCGCCCACACATATCCGCTGCGGCCGTTCACGTCCGCAGCGCGAAGTAGCTGAGAAGAGTCTCGCCGAAAAGCAACAGCCCCAGGTCGTTGACCTGGGGCTGTGCTGTGGAGCGGATGACGGGAATCGAACCCGCGCTATAAGCTTGGGAATCACCGTTGCCTGGCCGGGCTATCCTGCCTCTGAACTGCGGAAACATGCTCAGCCGACGTTCATTCGGCAGGCTCGTGGGCACCTGTGTCGACCGCTGTTGTCCGTCCTCAAGGGCACGGTTGGGGCATGAGGTGCCGACGCCCGTCCTTGCCGCCCGCGGCCCACCACGCCGCCGCGATCGCGCGCAGAAGGAGCGGGCCAGGGCCTTGCATGCGCCCTCGCGCGCCCTGCGGATGTCCTCTGAGCGCTACTCGGCTCTGCTGTTAGCATCGCGGCGCTTGCATGAGGCGGTACGGCTGGGGGGCCTTTCGCTCGTACTCGCGCGGCTGGACGAGCCGACGCCGTGCGCCTCCTGTCTCTTGGCCCTGGGGAGGGACCTCACTTTGTCTCCTACGAGCAACGCCCGGCTGCGCGGAAACGGCCGAACCCGTGCCGCTCTCGCGCTGACGCTGGCGACGCTGACAGCGTCGACATCGGGAATCATGGCGCCGCCGGCGTTCGCCGACTCGGCCCCGGACGTGACCGTCCTGCCTGCGGCCCCGCGCTTCTCACCGCGTGCCACCTCGATCCTCAACGCGGGTGAGACCGGCTACCTGTTGGCGCAGGAGGGCGACAACCGCCTCCTGTGGATCGACTATGCGACGGGCTCGGCGTCACCTCTCGCCGTCACTCTGCCCGAGATGCCGCGCTACGACTTCGAGAACGGCTACTGGGACTACCGCCACCGGCTGCACATCGAGGGCGGAGGCTACTACGGCGACGGCTCCGACACCGTCGCCCTCTACTCCGCCGCCCCCGCACCCCATGTGACGCTTCAGAAAGGCGCGGGCGCTGTGTTCGCCGACGTACGCCTGCCCGAAGGGCAGTCGTACGTCGGGACGTTCGGCGACACCGTCCTGACCCGTACAGGTGAGGCGGACGCGCCGACCGGCTATCACCTGCTGCGGTACGAGGCCGGCCAGGTGACGGACACACCGGTCACCGGCTTCCCCGAGGGGGCCGCGCTCGGTGGGCTGGAGGACGCCGACGCGACGTCGCTCATCCTCCGGTACAAGGACTCCACCGGAGGGTGGGGGCGCTGGGTCCTCGTAGACCTCTCGGACGGGGTGGCAAAGCCTCTCCCCGACCGTCCGGTGCCCGACGATCCATGGAGCGTCCGTAGTTTCCGGCTTGGCGCAGGGACGATCCTGCGGGACGGGAGCGATCTCCTGGACCGTGCCGCTCCGCACACCGTGCTTCGTACCGTCAACACCGGCTCTGTCTCCTACGACGCGACCATCGTCCCCGTTGGTACAGCCATTTTGGCGGTCCAGCGCCAGAACCCCGGCAACAACGAGTACCGGGGTTCAGAGCTGTGGAGCCTTCCGGAGGAGGGAGAGCACCTGGCCCCGCCCGTGCTGCGACAGGCGTATGCGCAGGTCGTCCTCGCGCCCGACGGCACCGCGCTCGTCGCCGGAGCGAAGACCGCGGAGGACCGGGGCGACATCGACTGGGCCGTGCACCGGCTCGTACCGACCGCTGGCGGCGGGGTGGAGGCGCGTCGCGTCCGGACCGTCGCTCCCATGCCCGCCCGCGTCTACGGCCTCTCCCTGGGTGCCGGCATCCTGACCACGGCCGAGAACAGCACCTACTACCAGCCGGGCGATTACTACGGCGTGTACCGGAGCACCTGGCTGAGTTCCGCCGGGCAGCCGCAGCCGGTCCGTACGACCGTGGACGGGTTGCTGAGGACCGGCGGCGGGAACTGCGTCACGTTCATTTCGGACCGCTGTGTCTCCCTACTGGCGAGCGGCGACGGCTTCCACGGACAGCGGACGGCCGTCGATCAAGGGGGGTACACGCTGCTCTACAAGAACGGCGAGAGCGGCTGGGGACCGCGCATCGACACGGGCGGGGACCGGGTGGAGGACCTCTCCGGCCGGTTCGGCGTGACCGTCACCGGCGTCACCGGCGACTCGCCGTCCGTCGTCGAGTTCAAGCCCCCGACAGGCGGGACCGTCCTCCAGCGGACCGACTCCGCTCTGGGCGCGGTGTGGGGCTCCACCCTGTGGAGCGTGGCCAAAGACAGCCCGATGATCACGTCGAAGACCCTGCCGTCCGGTGCCGCCGGAGCGTCCTTCACCACACCCAACGGGTGCGTGCCGAGGGAACTCCAGGCTGCGGGTCGTTTGGTGTACTGGTCCTGCGAGGACAGCGAGTGGGGTCCCGAGGTGGGGTCGGGTGTCTACGACCGCCTGACCAAGCGGACCATGCGCGTGCCGGGACGCAACATCCGCAACGTCCTGCTCGGCGACGGCTACCTCGTCCGGCAGAGCGGGGAAGGCCTGCAGCTCTTCGACCTGCACGCCGGGCTTCCCACCACTGGCTCCACCGTGCCGCAGCGCCTGTTGGTGAGTGCCGCAGACCTGGGGCCGAACAACAAGCCCCGCCTGGGTTGGACGGTGGACCGTTTCGGCGGCCACGTCGCCTACGCGGGCGACGACGAGCGCGTCCGTATCGTCGGAACCGGGGTCCCCGCCCCGACCGTCAGCGTGATCGACTCCGTCGTCGGCGGCTCCACGTTCAACCTGGCCACCGCCGCCCCGCGCTGGTCGGGCACTTGGTGGACCTCCAAGCCCACCGGTGCGTGGCAGCTGGCACTGAAGGAGTCCGCCACCGGGACCGTGGTCCGTACCGTCTCCGGCGCCGAGGCGCGCGGCCGCGTCGATGCCGCTTGGGACGGCAAGAACGCCTCCGGGAAGATCGTGCGGAACGGTGTGTACGTCTGGACTCTGACCGCCAAGCCCGCCGACGGGGTCGGCGCCGATCTGACGGTGACCGGCTCGGTGAACGTGACCGGTGGCGCTCCGGCGCAGCTTCCCGCGTGGCGGGACGTCAGCGGTGACGGCAAGGGCGACCTGCTCGCGCTCACCTCGGCCGGGGCACTGACCGTGCGGGCCGGTACGGGAACCGGCGGGCTGGGGACGGGGGCCTCGGCTGCCGGATGGCCCTCGACGTCGATGGTCGTGCCGTTCGGGGACCTGTCGGGTGACCGGTGCAACGACGTGCTCGTCCGCAGTTCCGCGGGCGTGCTGACCCGATACGACGGAGGCTGCGGGAAGGCCTTCTCACCAGGTGGGACCCGGCTGACGATCGGTTCGGGCTGGCAGACGTACAACATGCTGACCGCCCCCGGCGATCTGACCGGCGACGGCCGGACGGACCTCCTCGCCCGGACCCCGGCCGGTGAGCTGTGGATGTACGCCGCCGACGGCGCGGGGAAGTTCAAGGACCGCGTGAGGCTGGGCGGCGGCTGGCAGGCCTACAACTCGCTCGTCGGCACCGGTGATCTGAACGGCGACAAGGCCGGTGACGTGCTGGCCCGCGACGCCGCCGGTGTCCTGTGGCGGTACTACGGCACCGGCAAGGGTGCGCTGGGGGGCCGTGTGAAGGTCGGCGGCGGCTGGCAGGGCTACAACGCGATCGCGGGCGTCGGTGACATCACCGGCGACGGCAGGGCGGACCTGGTCGCTCGGGACACCGCTGGAGTGCTGTGGCGCTACAACGGCACCGGCGCGGGCACGTTCGCGACGCGGGCGAAGATCGGTGGCGGCTGGCAGATGTACAAGACGCTGTCCTGACCAGTGACGCGAGGGCCGCGGCGATCCGTTTGAGCCCTTTGGCCGTCACGCCCCCCAGGACACGTGTCTGGGGGCGTGACGGCTGCGCGACTCGCGGCCGATCAGCTGGATCGGCTTCTCCTGGCTGATCCACGGGTCGGCGCGGGTGGGGATCTGCCCACACGCGAACCTGGAGCGGCAGCGCGAGGTGGCAGCGGGGATCGACGCCCGCGTTCAGGCGCTCCGCAGCAAGCCATCTGGCACGGATCTGGGCACGCGAGCCGTGGAGAGGTCCGGACAACAACAAAGCCCCAGGTCCCTAACCTGGGGCTTTGTCTCTACGAGCGGATGACGGGAATCGAACCCGCGCTATAAGCTTGGGAATCACCCGGCACTTGGGCGCGCATATGCCCCCTGACCTGCCGGAATGTTCGGTAGCGGGCCTGTGCCGGCTGCTTCTGCGAGCCCCTTGTTGACCGCTGTTCACCGCCCCTACTGGCACGTTGTGGCACGGCGCGGGTGTCGCCGACGCCGTTTCCCCCTGTCGTAGCCCTATGCGTCGACCGCAGCAGGGTCGAGGGAGTCGACGTCCTCCATGAAGGACAACATCCGGGCATTGACCACGTCGGGGTGGTCGATTTGCGGGCCGTGCCCCGTCGCGGTGATGATCTCGGCGCGGGCTCCGGGAACAAGGCGCGGAACGCGTTCCAGCTGTCGCTTGGGGTGCACGAGCAGGCTGTGCTTGCCCATGATGACGTAGAGCGGGGTCCGGATGGATCGCAACGTGTCCTCGGCCAGCGGCAGCGGTGCGGGGCGGCGGATCCGGTAAGCGCGTGCACCGAGCTGGATCCACTTGCGCATCTCGGGGACGGCGATGACCGGCTGGTCCAGCCACTTGGCGAGCCGGGGGCGCAGCGCCTTGGGGGCGAAGGTGGCGAACAGGCTCACGAAGACCCAGGCGAAGAAGCGCAGGCCGACCTTCTCCAGGCCGCCGGGGTCGAGGGCGGTGACCGAGGCGAGCCGTCCGGGCCGCCGGTGGGCTTGGTTGAGCACGAGCCAGCCGCCGTAGGAGGAGCCGACGAGGTGGACCCGGTCGAGGCCGAGAGCGTCGAGGGTCTCGTCCATCCACTGGGCTGCGCGCTCGGGTTGCCACATGGGCTCGCGGTGGACGCTGCGGTTGGCGTCGCCGGGGGTGTCGAGGGCGTAGACGGGGCGGTCGAGGCTGAGCCCGGGGGTGTTGGGGTACCACATCGCCGAGCTGTAGCCGGCGCCGTGGATCAGGACGATCGGGGTCCGGGAGTCGGCGGCGGGGTCCAAGGGGCCGTACCGGTAGACGTGGGTGGTGCCGAAGCTCGTCTCAACGTCCGTCTCGGAGCGGGCGGGTGCCCCCATTGCGTAGAGGACATCGGCGGCGGCGAAGTAGCGGTCGCGCAGGGTGTCGTTGACGTAGCGGCCGACGTCGCGTACGCGGGCGGTGTTCTCGGGCACGGCGGCACCTCCGGTGAAGATCCGTTCTTCGTGGTACGACCGTATCACCAATGTGGTACATCGGTATCATGAAGGGGTTCGGGTAGCGGAGCACGAACCCACCATCGACAGGCGGAGACACGGGAACATGCCGAAGCGTGTGGATCACGAGGAGCGGCGCGCCCAGATCGCCGAGGCGCTCATCCGGGTCGCGGGGCGGCAGGGGCTGCATGCCGTCGGCATGCGCGACGTGGCCGCGGAGGCCGGTGTGTCGCTCCGGCTCGTGCAGTACTACTTCGACACCAAGGAGAAGCTTCTCCTCTACGGCCTCCAGCACCTGACCGACCGCTTCACCGCGAGGGTGGGTGCCCGCTTGGCCGCTGTCGGCCCGGACCCGGGCCCGCGCGTCACGGTGGAGGCGCTGCTGCTGGCCTCGCTGCCGACCGACGAGGAAAGCCGCACGTTCCACCTGCTGTACAGCTCCTACGCGATCCTGTCGGTGACCGACGAGGCGCTGGCCGCCCAGCCCTTCATCGACAACCCCGACGCCGCGGAGAACGCCATGACCGGGCTCCTCGAGCAGGCGCAGGGGACCGGCCTGGCCGACCCGGACGCCGACGCGCGCACGGAGGCGATCAGCCTGCTCGCGATGGCGGCGACCATGGGCACCAGCATCCTCGTGGGCCAGCGGAGTCCGGAGTCGGCGATCGCGGTGCTCCGCCACCACCTGGACCGGATCTTCGCGGCTGCCGGGACGTCCGAGAGGAGGGCGGGCTCAACCTGACGTGTCGCGAAGCACTCGCACGCGGCGCAGAGTGTGGTACCGATCTGGACTGGGCCGACGGACGTGGAGTCGGTCGGGGTGTGGCGGGGACGAGGAGCGGCGCTGCCGCATGGGGGGTTCAGTGTGTTTGTAGTGAAAGAGGATGCATTCGATCCGGAGGAGATGCTGAGCCTCTACGACTCGGTCGGATGGGAGGGTTACACCCGCGACGTCGACAGGCTGTGCCGGGGCCTGGCCAACTCCCACCTGGTCATCACGGCACGAGACGGTTCGGGAACACTCCTCGGTCTAGCCCGGACGATCTCCGACGACGAGCACATCTGCTACGTCCAGGATGTCGTGGTCAACCCTGCGTATCACCGTCAGGGCGTAGGCCGGTCCCTGGTCGATCACCTCATGCGGCGTACTCGCACTGCCGCTTCTTCCTCCTGTCCTCGGACCACGAGTCGACACCCGCGGGCAAACGCAACCACGCGTTCTACCGGAGCCTGGGGTTCCTGTCGTACGAGGAGAAGGAGATGGCGGGCTTCGGACTGCCCAGGAACCGCCCCGACCTGCGCAATGCGGCGCCCTGACCGGATCTGACGCGGATCCCTACGTCAGCTGAGCACCAACTACGGGCCATGCGGGGGCCCATGTGGTGCACAGGTGGTGTGAGGCTCGGATCTGGATCGGGCAACAAACAAGCCCCAGGTCTCTGACCTGGGGCTTTGTCGTGGAGCGGATGACGGGAATCGAACCCGCGCTATAAGCTTGGGAAGCTCATGTTCTACCATTAAACTACATCCGCAGAGCGGCCGGATGATCCCTGCCGCATCGTTGCACACTGTACCCCATGGTCCACTTGAGGCGAAGCTCACGCCTTTTCGTGTGCGGAGTGCCGTCTGGAGGGTGTCCCCTTCATCCCCTAATGTGGCTGCTCGTCCACCGCATGTGTAGGGGAAGGGACTTGATGGGTTCGATGGAGCGCACCGTCGTCCGTTGTGCCGAGGGGCACGTGTTCAGTACCGCTTCGTTCCCGCTTCAGCAGCTCGGGGCCGGGCGGATCGGGCCAGGGCGGCTCATCCGGTGTCCGCGGTGTGCGCGGCTGCGGCACGCGGTGCCTGTGGAGGCCGGGCGGCGCTGAGCCGTGGTGCCGGGGCGCGGGCGCCTGCCGATTGGGGCAGGTCCGCGCCCTCTGCGTATCGTGGGGGCGTGCTTCTCTCAGACAAGGACATCCGGGCCGAGATCGATGCCGGACGGGTGCGCATCGACCCGTACGACGAATCCATGGTGCAGCCCTCGAGCATCGACGTGAGGCTTGACCGCTTCTTCCGGGTGTTCGAGAACCACCGCTACCCCCACATCGACCCCGCCGTCGAGCAGCTGGACCTGACCCGTGAGGTCGAGCCGGAGGGGGACGAGGCGTTCATCCTCCACCCCGGCGAGTTCGTCCTCGCCTCGACCTACGAGGTCATCACCCTTCCGGACGACATCGCGTCGCGCCTCGAGGGGAAGAGTTCCCTGGGGCGGCTCGGGCTGGTCACGCACTCGACCGCCGGGTTCATCGACCCCGGTTTCTCGGGGCACGTGACCCTGGAACTCTCGAACCTCGCCACCCTGCCGATCAAGCTCTGGCCGGGTATGAAGATCGGGCAGCTCTGCATGTTCCGGCTCAGCACGCCCGCCGAGTTCCCGTACGGGAGTGAGCGGTACGGCTCCCGGTACCAGGGCCAGCGGGGGCCGACGGCCTCCCGCTCGTTCATGAACTTCCATCGGACCCAGGTGTGAGGCGGTCGCAGACATGAGTGAAGTACGCGAGAACCTGACGTACGAGGGTTTCGGGCTCGCCGTCCGCGAGCTGGCGCAGGCCGTCGCCGACGACGGTTACGAGCCGGACGTCGTGCTGTCGATCGCCCGCGGCGGTGTCTTCGTCGCCGGCGGGCTGGCCTACGCCCTGGACTGCAAGAACATCCACCTGGTGAACGTGGAGTTCTACACCGGGGTCGGCACGACCCTGGAGATGCCGGTCATGCTGGCGCCCGTCCCGAACGCGATCGACTTCAGCGACAAGAAGGTGCTCATCGCCGACGACGTCGCCGACACGGGCAAGACCCTCAAGCTCGTCCACGACTTCTGCGTCGACCATGTCGCCGAGGTCCGTTCGGCCGTCATCTACGAGAAGTCGCACTCCCTGGTGAAGTGCGAGTACGTGTGGAAGAAGACCGACGAGTGGATCAACTTCCCCTGGTCGGTCTTGCCGCCCGTCGTCAAGCGTGAGGGTCAGGTGCTCGACGCCTGAGCCGGTTCCCTGGCGGGACCGAGGAGGCCCCCACCGGTACACGGTGGGGGCCTTCTCGCGTCTCCGGAGCCGTCCGTCCGTGCCGGGCCGGGCGGCCACGTCGGCCAGGGCCTCCGTGCCGTGTCAGGTGACCGGATTCGTCAAGGCCCGGTACGTGTTTGTGCCCGGTGCGCCGTCGACCGGTCCGGCGTACCCCTAGCCGCGGACCGCGGTCTGTACGGCCTGCCAGCCGTTGACGTCGATCGCGGTCTGTACGGCCTGCCAGCCGTTGACGTCGACCGCGGTCTGTACGGCCTGCCAGCCGTTGACGTCGACCGCGCCGTCGACCGGCCCGGTGCAGCCGCCGCGCTGGGTGAGCGTCTGCAGGACCCGCTGCGTGGTGCCCCCGGGGCCGGGAGCGCCCCCGCCTGACAGGTGCGTCGTCGCCATCAGACGGCGGGTGCCGCCGCCGTCGAGGTCCAGGGCCACGTGGCCGGGGGTGTTCCGTACCGCGTCGGCCCACCGGTGGAAGGCGCCGCGAGGTGCGGCGGACCAGTCCGGATGCCCTTCCCCGGACGCCTCCCACGCGTTGTACGCCGTGCCGCGCGAGCTGCTCAGATCGCAGGCCCGGAACATGAGCGACTGGCACATGTCGTTCCAGTCGTAGCCGTTGTCGAAGCCGGCGTCACCACCGTCGGTGACGTGCAGGCGAGCCCACTGCTCAGCCCCGGCGACCGTTCTCGTCAACTCGCGCCCCTCTGGTCAGGTGCGGCGAAGCCACCCACCGTGCTCGCCGCCGAACGAAGACCGAGCCGTCTGCCCGGCCGGACGACCGGGCCGGACCCATCGGGTCCGGACGACCGGTCCGGTGCCGCTCAGGAGACGGTCGGGCCCGCCGAGGCTCCGGGGGACCCCGCCGCCGATGCCGTGCCGCTCGCGCCCACCCCCGGGAGCAGTCCCGGGACCAGCACGCCGGCGGTCCGCAGGACGGACCGCCGCGACGTGTCCTGTCGCTCGCCATCAACCCACATCGGCACCTGACCTCCTGGAATTCCTGCGCTGCCGCCCGGCCTCGGACCGGTCAAGACCACCCCATCGCCCGGACGCCGACAACCCAACGAAAGCGCGGATTCGAGGCCCGGTTCCGCGCGTTCGTTGGGTTGTCGGCGTCCGGGCGGCCGGATGGGATGAGTGGGCTCGCGAACCTCCGTACGGCCCCGGCGGAAGACCGGTCTGTAAGACCCCCTTGCAAGACCCGCTAAAAGACCGGCTGAAGGATCCGTTGAAAGGCCCGCTGTAAGACCCGCCCGAGACCACAGCTCAGGGAGAAGCGTTGACCGAGACCGAGGCACGGCACCGTCGTGGCGGCGGCCAGGACGACCCCCACGTCCCGACCGGCGTCAGCCGCCGCACCCTGCTGCGGGGAGCGGTCGTGGGCGGCGGAGCGCTCGCCGCCGGCGGCCTCGTCCTGCCCACCACCGCGTACGCGGTCCCCGCGATCTACAACCCCTTCGCCGCGTACGCCATCACCGGCCAGTGGGACCCGCCGAACCACAACGGCGTCGACTTCGGCATGGCCGTGGGGACCTCGCTCCCCGCCTGCGCCGCCGGAACGATCGAGAACATCCCGTACAACGGCACCGGCGGACACACCGTCACCATCCACCACAGCGACGGATACCGCAGCCAGTACATGCACCTGTCGAGGTTCCTGCTCGCCAACGGCGCCTCCGTGGGCCCCGGGACGGTCGTCGGGCTCTCCGGCGGAGCCGCGGGCGCCGACGGCGCGGGCAACTCGACCGGCCCGCACCTGCACTGGCACGTCATCAACCCGAGCGGCGTCAGGGTCAACCCGCTCTCCTTCGGGTCCACACCGCCCCCGGTCCAGGGCGAGGGGCTGACGCTGCAGAAGATCGCGGGCGCCGGCGGCTACACCGGACCCCTGGACGGTGTCCCCGGCAGCCGGACCTGGCTCGGTGTGCAGCAGGCGGTACGGGGCTACGGCTACACCGGCCCGCTCGACGGCGCGCCCGGTGGCAACACGTACTCGGCCCTCCAGCGGCTGGCGCAGAAGGGCGGCTACGGCGGCCCGGTCGACGGCGTGATGGGCACCAACTCGTGGAAGGGCGTGCAGACCGTCCTGAGCCGGTTCGGCTACGGGGGTCCGATCGACGGCGCTCCCGGCGCCAACACCTGGGCCGCCTTCCAGCGCCTCGCCAAGCTCGGCGGCTACACCGGCCCGGCCGACGGAGTGCTCGGCACCATGTCGTGGAAGGGCATGCAGAAGGTGCTGACCGGCTTCGGGTACACCGGCCCGCTCGACGGCGCGCCCGGTGGCGGCACGTACTCCGCCCTCCAGCGGATGGCCCGGTACGGCGGCTACACCGGCCCGGTCGACGGAGTCCCGGGAACCAACACCTGGACGGCGCTCGCCCGCCTCGTCTGACCGTCTCCGCGCCCGGCGGCCCCGCGCTTGCCGTCTCCGCGCCCGGCGGCCCCGCCCCCGGCGGGCGCGGGGCCGGGTCCCGCCCGGCCGGACCGGCATCCTCCGCGATCCGGCCTCCCCGCACCTCTTCCTCCACTATCTTCATCGTGCGTTCGCAGGGCCCCGCGGCCCGACGAATCCGCTCACCTTCCGGTGGCCTGGGCCGCCCGGAGCCGAGGAGGACGATGAGGATCCGGGACGGGCTGTGGCGCGTCGGGGACCTGCCCACGACGAAGGCCGGCGTCGAGAGGGCGTTCTCCTACTTCACCGCGGGGGTCCGGCTCGGCACCGTCGCGCAGATGGTTCCGGCGGTTCAGCTCGGCGCGGCGAGGTCCCCGCACGCCTCCGCCTACGTCGCGTGCTGGGGGGCCGCGGCGCTGGCGGCGGTCGCGGTGAGCGTGGTGACGCTCGTGCGGAGACGGCCGCCGGGGACGGTCGTGTCCGTGCTGGACTTCGCCCTGGCCTGCGCCCTGCTCGTCCTCGGGCCCCTGGTGCTCGCGCCGGGGGACCGTTTCGGTACCTGGGTCGCCTTCCAGCCGGGGTACGCGCTCTCCGTCGTCATCACGGCGGGCGGCGTGCGCGGCCTCGCCCTCTGGGCGGGCAGCCTGCTCGGCGTCGCCGTCTGCTACCTGGTCTATCTCGGCGGCGAGGTGGGCGGCGACATGATCTCGACCGCCGTCGGCAACGTCCTGACCTACGTGGTGTACGCCCTGGTCGCCCGCATGTTCTTCGGGTACACCCGCCGCATCGCGCACGACGCCGACACCTCGCGCGCGCGTGCCGCGGAGCTGGCCCGGCGCGAGGAGGAGCGGCGGGCCCGGGTGATGATGCACAACGGCGTCGCCGTCATGCGCCTGCTGACCGAGCAGAACCACGGCGCCCCGCGCAGCCGGCTCGTCGACCAGGCCGAGGTGGAGCTCCGGCGGATGCGCTCCTATCTGCGCGGCCGGGGCCCGGACGGGGGCGCGGGGGACGAGGCGCGGGCGCACGACGACGGCGCGGGCCCGTCGGCGGGGCTCGTCGCCCTGGTCGAGCGGGCGTGCGACCGCTTCGCCGACCTGGGGATCGTCGCGCTGCTCGACCTCGGCGCCGACCTGCGGATTCCCGCCGCGCAGGCCGAGGCCCTGGAGCGCGCCCTCGACAGCCTGCTGCTGAACGTCCGTACGCACGCCCACGCGCACGAGGTGGTGGTGCACCTCGACGGGGGCGAGGGCTGGACGCTGAGCGTGCACGACGACGGCGTCGGGTTCGATCCGGCGTCGGTGACGGCCGGGGTCGGGCTGCGCGAGGTCGTCGTCGGCGAACTGCGCAGGCGGGGTCTCGGCGTGGCGATCGAGTCCGCCGTGGGGGAGGGGACGACCGTGACGGTCCGGTCCCGGGCGGGGACGGAGACCGGTCCCGCGGCCGAACGCGACGCCCTCGCGGACGCGTCATGAGGCCCACGGTGGCGGTCGTCGACGACGCCTCGCTGATCCGCGAGTCGATCGGCCTGCTCATGCCCGGTCTCGACGTGGTCGCGGCGACCGCGAGCGTGGAGGAGCTGGTGCGCCGGGGCCCGGCCGTGGACGTCGTCCTGCTCGACCTGCACCTGGCCAACCTGGAACGGCAGCCCGACGTCCGCCAGGGCATCGCCGCCGTCCGCGCGCTGACCCGCCGGGGCTACCGCGTCTGCGTCTACAGCCAGGAGGAGCGCCGTTTCGTGCTCGCCGCGTGCCTCGCGGCGGGCGCGAGCGGCATCGTGTCCAAGGCCCTGCCGTGCGACCGGGCGGAGCGGCTCTTCCACGAGGTCGCCACCGGGGGCACCGTGGTGCCGCAGCCGGTCGTCGGGATACTCGAAGTGCTCGTCCGGCGCGACTGCATCACCCTGCTGAGCGAGCGCCAGCGCCAGATCCTGCACGGCCGGGCCCGGGGGCTGAGCTACGCCCAGGTCGCGAAGCGGCTGTTCGTGAGCGAGTCGACGCTGCGCGGCTACTGGTACGACCTGACCAGGGCGCTGTCGGACTCGTTGAGCGGTCTCACCCCCGGCGAGATCGAGCGTGCCCTCGGTCTCGCGCCGGGCGACCTCCTGGAGTTCTGGGAGGACGGCGCGGCGGACCGGACGGCGGACCGCACGGCGTGGTGGCGCATCGGCCGTCCGCGCTGAGCGGCCGGGCAGCGGGAAGGCCCCCACCGTGTGCCGGCGGGGGCCTCCTCGTACGTCGTCACGTCGTCACGGTGCTACATCGCCGCCGCGCTACAGCGTGCCCAGCTTGATCAGGCTCAGCAGCGCCACCAGCTGGATCGCCGACGCGCCCAGCGCCTTCGGCCACGGCAGGTCGTGGGAGCGGCTGACCATCACGGTGAAGAGCGCGCCGGCCGCCAGCCAGGTCAGCCAGCCGAGGACCTGGACCAGGCCGTTCTCGCCGCCGAGGAACAGCGCGAAGACCAGCCGGGGCGTGTCCGTCAGCGACATGATCAGCATCGAGAGGCCCACGGTCGGCTGCCAGGTCCCGTCGCCGCCCAGCTGGCGTGCGACGGTGTGGGTGACCGCGCCCAGGATGAGCCCACCGACGACGAAGCCCGCGGCCGTCATCAGCACGTACGGGATCGCCGTCGACAGGGTCGCGTTGATCACCTCTTCGCGGGCCTTGTCGAAGCCGAAGATCGCGAGGAGCCCGTAGAGGAAGGTGACGACCAGCGCCGGGCCCCAGACGGCGTGGTCCCGCATCCGCAGGAAGGTGTCCGCCGGGCGCAGCACGATGCCGCTCAGCAGCGCCTTCCAGGGGAGCCGGGGGCCCGTGGGTACGGGGGCGGGCGGCGGCCCGGCCTGGCCGTAGGGGTCGTCGACGCTGAACATCTGGGTGTGGCCCGGGTTGTTCGCCGTGGACGCGTGCGGGTGCTGCGGCTGCCCGTAGGGGTCGCCGAAGTACTCGGGCTCGCCGTAGGGCTGCTGCCCGCCCTGCTGCCCGCCGTACGGCCGGCCCCCTTGCTGACCGCCGTACTGCTGCCCGCCCTGTTGCCCGTACGGGTCCGGGCCCTGGTTCGGGCCCTGCTGGGGCCACTGCTGCTGCGGGTGCGGCGGCGGGGCCGCGTTGTACCCGTACGGCGCCTGCTGCGGTTGTTGTTGCGGGGGGCGGTTGTCCCGGCCGCGTCCGTTCCTGAATCCAGCCACGTCGTCGAACGTACCCGCTTCCGCTGTGCGCGCGCTCCCCGGACCGGGCCTTGCCACTGAGCTGTGACATCCCCTAAGGGACGTCCTGGAGGGGTTTCGGGGGGTGGGCCGGGGGGCGTACGGAAAAGGGCCGCCCCGCGATTCGCGCGGGGCGGCCCTTCTTCGGCTCGGGCTCAGACGGCCGGTTCCGGCTCCGAGGGCTCCGGCTCCGGGTCGACCGGGGTCTTCACCGAGTCCAGGAGCAGCTGGGCCACGTCCACGACGGTGACGGACTCCTTGGCCTTGCCCTCGTTCTTCTTGCCGTTGACCGAGTCGGTCAGCATGACCAGGCAGAACGGGCAGGCGGTGGAGACGATGTCCGGGTTGAGGGACAGGGCCTCGTCGACGCGCTCGTTGTTGATGCGCTTGCCGATCCGCTCCTCCATCCACATCCGGGCACCACCGGCGCCGCAGCAGAAGCCGCGCTCCTTGTGGCGGTGCATCTCCTGCTGGCGGAGGCCCGGGACGGCGGACATGATCTCGCGCGGCGGCGTGTACACCTTGTTGTGACGGCCCAGGTAGCAGGGGTCGTGGTAGGTGATCAGGCCGTCGACCGGGGTCACCGGGACCAGCTTGCCCTCGTCGATGAGGTGCTGGAGCAGCTGGGTGTGGTGGATGACCTCGAACTCGCCGCCGAGCTGCGGGTACTCGTTGGCGATGGTGTTGAAGCAGTGCGGGCAGGTCGCGACGATCTTCTTGGCCGACTTCGGCTTCTTCGTCGACTCGTCCTCGTCGTCCTCGCCGAACGCCATGTTCAGCATCGCGACGTTCTCCGCCCCGAGCTGCTGGAACAGCGGCTCGTTGCCCAGGCGGCGCGGGGAGTCACCCGTGCACTTCTCCTCGCCGCCCATGATCGCGAACTTGACGCCCGCCATGTGCAGCAGCTCCGCGAAGGCCTTGGTGGTCTTCTTGGCGCGGTCCTCAAGGGCGCCGGCGCAGCCGACCCAGTAGAGGTAGTCGACCTCGGTGAGGTCCTCGACGTCCTTGCCGACGATCGGGACCTCGAAGTCGACCTCCTTGGTCCACTCGACGCGCTGCTTCTTCGCCAGGCCCCAGGGGTTGCCCTTCTTCTCCAGGTTCTTGAGCATCGTGCCCGCCTCGGACGGGAACGCGCTCTCGATCATCACCTGGTAGCGGCGCATGTCGACGATGTGGTCGATGTGCTCGATGTCGACCGGGCACTGCTCGACGCAGGCGCCGCAGGTGGTGCAGGACCACAGGACGTCGGGGTCGATGACGCCGTTCTCCTCGGCGGTGCCGATGAGGGGGCGCTCGGCCTCGGCGAGGGCGGCGGCGGGGACGTCCTTGAGCTGCTCCGGCGTCGCCTTCTCGTTGCCCTCCATGTCCTTGCCGCCGCCCGCGAGCAGGTACGGCGCCTTGGCGTGCGCGTGGTCGCGCAGCGACATGATGAGGAGCTTGGGGGAGAGGGGCTTGCCGGTGTTCCAGGCGGGGCACTGCGACTGGCAGCGGCCGCACTCGGTGCAGGTGGAGAAGTCGAGGATGCCCTTCCAGGAGAACTGCTCGACCTGGGAGACACCGAAGACGGCGTCCTCGGCCGGGTCCTCCCAGTCGATCTCCTGGCCGCCCGTGGACATCGGCTGGAGCGCGCCGAGGGCGGTGGAGCCGTCGGCGTTGCGCTTGAACCAGATGTTCGGGAAGCCGAGGAAGCGGTGCCAGGCCACGCCCATGTTGGTGTTGAGCGAGACGACGATCATCCAGGTGAAGGACGTGACGATCTTGAGGCACGCGAAGCCGTAGGTGAGGTACTGGATCGTGCTCAGGTCCAGGCCGTCGAGCAGCGCGATCAGCGGGTACGAGGCGAAGAAGCCGGGCTCCCAGCCGGTCACGTGGTGCTGGACGCCTTCGAGGGCGCGGAGCGTCATGATGCAGACGCCGACGATCAGGATGACGGCCTCGACGAAGTAGGCCTGGCCGGTCTTGGAGCCGGTGAAGCGGGACTTGCGGCCGGCCTTGGTCGGCTTGCTGAGCTGCCGGATCACGATGAGGGTCACGATGCCGAGGACCGTCATCAGGCCGAGGAACTCGGTGAAGATCTCGTACGGCAGCCAGTCGCCGATGATCGGGATCAGCCAGTCGGCCTGGAACAGCTGGCCGAAGGCGTTGACGATCGTCAGGAGCAGCGAGAAGAAGCCCACCGCCACGAACCAGTGCGCGAAGCCGACGATGCCCCAGCGGTTCATCCGGGTGTGGCCGAGGAATTCCTTGACCAGCGTGATGGTGCGCTGCTTGGGGTCTCCGGTGCGCGTGCCGGCGGGTACCGGCTGACCGAGCCGCACGTAGCGGTAGATCTGCACGGTGGCGCGGCCGAACAGCGCGACGGCCACCACCGTGATGGCGATCGACACGATGATCGCGGCGAGTTGCATGACGGGCTCCTCGGGCGGGCCTACTAAGCGGTAACTTATTGAGTTCCCGCTGAGATTACCCGGTCACGGCGCCGCGCTGTAGCGGCGCTCGCGGTGATATGTGTCGCTCAGGCAGACCTATCCGCGCGACACGGGCGAAACCGTCCGTGTGACCCGGGGAAACCTTGCCGCGCGACGCCTGCGGACTGCTGGAAGCGTACGCGCCAGGATCGTCAGATCCATCCCCAGCCAGTGGTGGTCCACGTAGTGGAGGTCGAGCAGCTCGCGCTCCTCCCAGGGCAGGTCCGAGCGGCCGCTGATCTGCCACGGGCCGGTCAGCCCCGGGCGTACGGAGAGCCGGCGGCGGCCCTCGCCCGCGCACTCGCGGTGGCCCGGGGTCAGCGGACACGGTCCGACCAGCGACATCCGGCCCGCGACCACGTGCAGCAGCAGGGGCAGCGCGGCCAGCGGGCCCTTCGTGCGGAAGGTCAGCATCGTGAAGGGCCGGCCCTCGAGACCCGCCACGGTGCGGCGGCGCAGCACCGCGCCGCTGCCGCCGAGGGTGACGGACAGGGCGGTGCCGGCGATCAGCGGCGAGAGGACGAGGAGCAGGAGCATCCCACCCACCAGGTCGAACGCGCGCTTCGCCGTCATGCGGTCACACCCTCCGGCGGGAATCCTGGGATATGTCCGGACTCTCTCATGCGAACCCGGGCGAACGGGGGACGACGCGCGCTGCGAGTGCCTCTGTGAGCGTCCTGACGGGTGAAGAGTTGAGTCGACTCGACTCAGGTCTGTTGACGTACTCCGGTTGGTCATGCATCCTTGAGTCAGATCCACTCAAGTACGTCAGCTGGAGGAATCGAAATGGCACGTGCGGTCGGCATCGACCTGGGCACGACTAACTCCGTCGTCAGCGTTCTCGAAGGCGGCGAGCCCACCGTCATCACCAACGCCGAGGGCGCCAGGACCACGCCGTCCGTCGTCGCCTTCGCGAAGAACGGCGAGGTGCTCGTCGGCGAGGTGGCCAAGCGTCAGGCCGTCACCAACGTCGACAGGACCATCCGGTCGGTCAAGCGCCACATGGGCACCGACTGGAAGATCGAGATCGACGGCAAGAACTTCAACCCGCAGCAGATGAGCGCCTTCATCCTGCAGAAGCTGAAGCGCGACGCCGAGGCCTACCTGGGCGAGAAGGTCGTCGACGCGGTCATCACCGTGCCGGCGTACTTCAACGACTCCGAGCGCCAGGCCACCAAGGAGGCCGGTGAGATCGCGGGCCTCAACGTCCTGCGCATCGTCAACGAGCCGACCGCCGCGGCCCTCGCGTACGGCCTCGACAAGGACGACCAGACGATCCTCGTCTTCGACCTCGGTGGCGGCACCTTCGACGTGTCCCTCCTGGAGATCGGCGACGGCGTCGTCGAGGTGAAGGCCACCAACGGTGACAACCACCTCGGTGGTGACGACTGGGACCAGCGCGTCGTCGACTACCTGGTGACGCAGTTCCAGAACGGCCACGGCGTCGACCTGGCCAAGGACAAGATGGCTCTCCAGCGTCTCCGCGAGGCCGCGGAGAAGGCGAAGATCGAGCTGTCGTCCTCGACCGAGACGTCGATCAACCTGCCCTACATCACGGCTTCCGCCGAGGGCCCGCTGCACCTGGACGAGAAGCTCACGCGCGCCCAGTTCCAGCAGCTGACCTCGGACCTGCTCGACCGCTGCAAGGTGCCGTTCCACAACGTCATCAAGGACGCGGGCATCAACCTCTCCGAGATCGACCACGTCGTTCTCGTCGGTGGTTCGACCCGTATGCCGGCCGTCGCCGAGCTCGTCAAGGAGCTGACCGGCGGTCAGGACGCCAACAAGGGCGTCAACCCGGACGAGGTCGTCGCCATCGGCGCCGCGCTCCAGGCCGGTGTCCTCAAGGGTGAGGTCAAGGACGTCCTGCTCCTCGACGTGACCCCGCTGTCCCTCGGCATCGAGACCAAGGGAGGGATCATGACCAAGCTCATCGAGCGCAACACCACGATCCCGACCAAGCGGTCCGAGATCTTCACGACGGCCGAGGACAACCAGCCGTCCGTCCAGATCCAGGTCTACCAGGGCGAGCGCGAGATCGCGGCGTACAACAAGAAGCTCGGCATGTTCGAGCTGACCGGTCTGCCGCCGGCCCCGCGTGGCGTCCCGCAGATCGAGGTCGCCTTCGACATCGACGCCAACGGCATCATGCACGTGACCGCGAAGGACCTGGGCACGGGCAAGGAGCAGAAGATGACCGTCACCGGCGGCTCCTCGCTGCCGAAGGACGAGGTCGACCGGATGCGCCAGGAGGCCGAGCAGTACGCGGACGAGGACCACCGTCGCCGCGAGGCCGCCGAGTCCCGCAACCAGGGCGAGCAGCTCGTCTACCAGACGGAGAAGTTCCTCAAGGACAACGAGGACAAGGTCCCCGGTGACGTCAAGGCCGAGGTCGAGACGGCGCTCGTCGAGCTGAAGGAGAAGCTCAAGGGCGAGGACACCGCGGAGATCCGTACGGCCACCGAGAAGGTCGCGGCCGTCTCCCAGAAGCTCGGCCAGGCGATGTACGCCGACGCCCAGGGCGCCCAGGCCGCCGGCGGCGACGCGGGCCAGCAGGCCCCGGCCGACGACGACGTCGTCGACGCCGAGATCGTCGACGAGGACAAGCCGAAGGGTGGCGCTGCCTGATGTCGAAGGAGACCCCGGGCTTCGAGGAGAAGCCCGACGTCCCCGCCGACGGCACGCCCGAGGAGACCGAGGCCGCTGCCTCCGCCGACAAGGCGGAGGGGGCGGCCCCGGCCGGGGACGCTACCGACGTAGCCCTCCTGGCGCAGCTGGACCAGGCCCGTACCGCGCTCGACGAGCGCACCGCGGACCTCCAGCGGCTCCAGGCCGAGTACCAGAACTACCGCCGCCGCGTGGAGCGGGACCGGGTCACGGTCAAGGAGATCGCCGTCGCGAGCCTCCTGACCGAGCTGCTGCCCGTGCTCGACGACATCGGCCGGGCCCGGGACCACGGCGAGCTCGTGGGCGGGTTCAAGTCGGTCGCCGAATCGATGGAGACCGTCGTCGCGAAGATGGGCCTCCAGCAGTTCGGCAAGGAGGGCGAGCCCTTCGACCCGACGATCCACGAGGCCCTGATGCACTCGTACGCGCCGGACGTCACCGAGACGACGTGCGTGGCGATCCTGCAGCCGGGGTACCGGATCGGCGAGCGGACCATCCGGCCCGCCCGTGTGGCCGTCGCCGAGCCCCAGCCGGGCGCGGCTCCGGCCAAGGCGGAGGAGTCGGAAGACCCCGACAAGTCCGACAAGTCCGAGAAGGACAGCGAGTAACAGCCATAACCGGAGCAGTCCGGAAGGAGGGACGTCGATGAGCACGAAGGACTTCGTCGAGAAGGACTACTACAAGGTTCTCGGCGTCCCCAAGGACGCCACCGAGGCCGAGATCAAGAAGGCGTACCGGAAGCTCGCCCGCGAGAACCACCCGGACGCCAACAAGAACGACGCCAAGGCCGAGGAGCGCTTCAAGGAGATCTCCGAGGCCAACGACATCCTCGGCGACCCCAAGAAGCGCAAGGAGTACGACGAGGCCCGCGCCCTCTTCGGGAACGGCGGCTTCCGGTCGCCGGGCGGCCCCGGCGGCGGCTCGTTCAACTTCGACCTGGGCGACCTCTTCGGAGGCGCCCAGGGCGGCCCCGGCGGCGGTGGCTTCGGCGGCGGCGGTGGCGGCATCGGGGACGTCTTCGGCGGCCTGTTCAACCGCGGCGCGGGCGGGGGCACCCGTACCCAGCCGCGGCGCGGCCAGGACGTCGAGTCCGAGGTGACGCTCAGCTTCACCGAGGCCATCGAGGGCGCGACCGTACCGCTGCGGATGTCCAGCCAGCAGCCGTGCACGGCGTGTTCGGGGACCGGCGACAAGAACGGCACCCCCCGGGTGTGCCCGACCTGTGTCGGCACCGGGCAGGTCTCGCGCGGCAGCGGCGGCGGCTTCTCGCTGACCGACCCGTGCGTGGACTGCAAGGGCCGCGGTCTGATCGCGGAGAACCCCTGCGAGGTCTGCAAGGGCAGCGGCCGGGCCAAGTCCTCCCGCACCATGCAGGTCCGCATCCCGGCGGGCGTCAGCGACAACCAGAAGATCCGGCTGCGGGGCAAGGGAGCACCGGGCGAGCGCGGCGGCCCGAACGGCGACCTGTACGTCGTCGTGCACGTCGACACCCACCCGGTCTTCGGCCGCAAGGACGACAACCTCACCGTCACCGTGCCGGTCTCCTTCACGGAGGCGGCGCTCGGCGGCGAGGTGAAGGTGCCGACCCTCGGCGGCCCCGCGGTCACCCTCAAGCTGCCCGCGGGCACTCCGAACGGCCGGACGATGCGCGCCCGGGGCAAGGGCGCGGTCCGCAAGGACGGCACCCGCGGCGACCTCCTCGTGACGGTCGAGGTCGCGGTGCCGAAGGAGCTGGACGACAAGGCACGCGACGCCCTGGAGACCTACCGCGAGGCGACCGCCTCGGAGGACCCCCGGGCGGAGCTGTTCCAGGCCGCGAAGGGAGCGTGACCCGGTGGACGGGCGCCGACGCAATCCGTACGAACTGACCGACGAGTCGCCGGTGTACGTCATCTCGGTGGCGGCCCAGCTCTCCGGTCTGCACCCGCAGACCCTGCGGCAGTACGACCGTCTCGGTCTGGTCTCCCCGGACCGTACGGCCGGCCGCGGCCGGCGCTACTCGGCCCGTGACATCGAGCTGCTCCGCCAGGTGCAGCAGCTGTCGCAGGACGAGGGCATCAACCTGGCCGGGATCAAGCGGATCATCGAACTGGAGAACCAGGTCGCGGCCCTGCAGAGCCGGATCGCGGAGCTGTCGGCGGCCGTCGACGGCGCGGCGGCGGCGATGCGGCAGCGCGAGGCCCAGGTGCACGCCTCCTACCGGCGCGATCTGGTGCCGTACCAGGACGTGCAGCAGGCGAGCGCGCTGGTGGTCTGGCGCCCCAAGCGCGGCGAGTAGGACGACGGTCACGAGGCCCCCTCCACAGGTGTGGAGGGGGCCTCGTGCGTTGCCGTGGGCCGGGGCCGGGGCCGGGTGCCGGATGCCGTGTGCCGGGTGCCTCCCGGCTCAGGCGTCCTTCTGGTCCGGCGCCCGGTCGAGGATGCCCGACTGGGCGATGAGGTAGCCGAGCTGGGCGCGGCTGCCGCTGCCGAGGGTGGCGGCGAGTTTGGCGATGTGGGCGCGGCAGGTGCGGACGTTCATGCCGAGGCGGCGGGCGATGGCCTCGTCGACATGGCCCTCGACGAGCAGTTTGGCGATGGAGCGCTGGACGCCGCCTATGCCGTCCACGGAGGGGCTGTAGGGGATCTCCTCCTCCCAGGGCACGCCGTGCAGCCAGAACTGGTCGAAGACGCCGACGAGGTACTGGACGAGGCCCTCGTGGCGCAGTTCCAGGGCGACCTGGCGGTCGCTGCGCGCGGGCACGAAGGCGACCTTGCGGTCGACGATGATCAGCCGGTCGACGATCTCTTCCAGGGTGCGCAGTTCGAGCCCGTAGGGGGCGACGCGTTCGACGTAGGCGAGGGTGGCGGGGTGGTGCCGGGCCGTGTGCTGGTAGAGCGTGCGCATCCGGACGCCCCGGTCCAGGAGCGGTTCCATGCGGCGCAGCGCGGCTTCCAGGGTCTCGGGGCGGCGTCCGCTGCCGGGCTGGATGGTGAGGAGTTCGACCGTGCACTCGTTGATGACCCGGTCGAGGGTGGCGTTGATGACGCTGAGGCCTTCGAGGACCGTGATGGCCTGGGCGCCGGAAGGATCCTGCGTGTGGATCGCCATGAACGGCTCGAACGCGTCGGCCAGGGCGATGGCGTGCTGACGGCGGACCTGTATCTCCTGCTCGATGGGATGCACGAGCTGGTTCAGGGCGATCGAGGGCGGCACGGGGTGCAGCCACTCGCCGTCGTCCGGGTCCGGGTGGAGGAGGGACAGCTCCTTGAGGCAGGGGGCCGCTTCGGCGTCCGCCCGGGCTATGCGGCCGGTGCGGAGCGCACTCGCATAGAGCTCCTTGCCCACGTCGCATAGTTCACCGTGACTGTGCTTATGACCGGACTCGTCGCATTCTCGCCTCATTTGCACCCCCCTCAGGGTCATGAATTACAGGAACATGATGCCCGGGTTGGCTGGTGGAAAGGGTCGGGAGTGAGCCATCGTCTTACTCGCGGGGGGGAGGTAGTGATCAAAAGAGGTGGAGATCGGCCATGACCAGGATGGTTCGTGCACTTAGCGCCATAGCCGTTGCGGCGGCTGCTCTCGGCGCACTCGCCGTCGGCGAGCCCTCGTGGGAGAGCACCCCGGCGCATTCCGTGGCAGGGCCGGGCGAGCCCTCGTGGGAGAGCATTCCGGCCCACGAGGTGTGGGCGGGACCGACGGAGCCCTCGTGGGAGGTCGCTCCGAGGGACGGCGGCACGCCCGACGAGCCCTCCTGGGAGATCGCTCCCAAGGGCGCGGGCGCGTGACCGTGCCGCCGGACGACCCCAGGTTCCGCCGGGAGATGGCTTCGGCCTACCGGTCCGGGTGGCACTTCGTCGACCTCGCCACGGCCATCCCCCACCGTGGTGACGCGTTGCGGGTGACGCTCTTCGGAGAGCCGATCCTGGTGGCACGGGAGCAGGACGAGGACGTCCGCGCGTACCGCTGCCTCCGCCGCCCGCGCGGCGCCCCACAGCCGATCCGCTGTGCCATCCGGTACGGCATGATCTTCGTCAACCTCGACCAGCGGGACCACCAGCTGATCGAACCAGAGACCATCACCGCCACCCCCCGCAGTGCCTGAGCGATTCCCCCGTCGTTGTAGATCGCTCCGGCACTTCCCCCACACAGCGGCGCCATCGCGGACCTGAAACGCGATGGCGCCGCTGTGCTTTTCCGTGTCCTGGACCGGGCGGGCTGTCGTCCGCCCCGCCGTCAGGCGCGGCCCATCGCCCGGGTGAGGGCGATCTCGATGACCACCCGGTCCGGGTTCGGGGCCGGCGTGCGCCCGTAGCGCTCCGCGTAGCGCGCCACCGCGTCCGCGACGGTCTCCGCCTCGGTGCGGACGTGCGCGACGCCCTCCAGGGTGGCCCAGCGCCCCTTGTCGACCTGGCAGACCGCGACCCGCGCGCCCTCCGCGCCCGCCGCGAGCACATTGGCGACCTTCCGGCTGTTCTTGTTGGTGATGACCCGCGCGTACCCCTGCTCGGGGTCGTAGGTGACGCCCACCGCCACGACGTGCGGGGTGCCGTCCGGGCGCGGGGTGGTCAGGGTGCACATGTGGTACTCGCGCCAGAAGCTGAGGTACGAGTCGGAGGGGTTCCTCGGGTCTGTGGCCATGCCCGGAAACTACACTCCCCGATACCTTGAGCGGAGGCGACTCAACTTTGTGTACTCTGGAGGGGTCATAAAGGGAGAGGACCCACGAGAACCCAGGAGGAGTACCGCACGTGGACGCCGAACTGACCAACCGGAGCCGGGACGCGATCAACGCGGCGAGCAGCCGCGCCGTGTCCGAGGGGCACGCCGACCTGACCCCCGCCCATCTTCTGCTGGCACTCCTGACGGGTCAGGACAACGAGAACATCACCGACCTGCTCGCCGCCGTCGAGGCCGATCAGGCGGTCGTGCGCGCCGGCGCGGAGCGGCTGCTCGGCGCCCTGCCGAGCGTCACGGGGTCCACGGTCGCGCCGCCGCAGCCCAGCCGCGACTTCCTCGCGGTCATCGCCGAAGCCGACAAGCGGGCCAAGGAGCTGGGCGACGACTTCCTGTCCACCGAGCACCTGCTGATCGCGATCGCCGCCAAGGGCGGTCCGGCCGGTGAGATCCTCGACCGGCAGGGCGCGAGCGCTTCCAGGCTGCTCGACGCGTTCGAGAAGAGCAGGGGAGGACGCCGGGTGACCACACCCGACCCGGAGGGGCAGTACAAGGCGCTGGAGAAGTTCGGTACGGACTTCACGGCCGCCGCGCGCGAGGGCAAGCTCGACCCGGTCATCGGCCGGGACCACGAGATCCGCCGCGTCGTGCAGGTGCTGTCCCGCCGCACCAAGAACAACCCGGTCCTCATCGGTGAGCCCGGCGTCGGCAAGACCGCCGTCGTCGAGGGCCTCGCCCAGCGGATCGTGAAGGGCGACGTGCCCGAGTCGCTCAGGAACAAGCGGCTGGTCTCGCTCGACCTGGGCGCGATGGTCGCGGGAGCCAAGTACCGAGGCGAGTTCGAGGAGCGGCTGAAGACCGTCCTCTCCGAGATCAAGGCCAGCGACGGCCAGATCATCACCTTCATCGACGAGCTGCACACGGTCGTCGGCGCGGGCGCCGGCGGCGACTCCGCCATGGACGCGGGCAACATGCTCAAGCCCATGCTGGCCCGCGGCGAGCTGCGGATGGTCGGCGCGACCACCCTCGACGAGTACCGCGAGCGGATCGAGAAGGACCCCGCCCTGGAGCGCCGCTTCCAGCAGGTCCTGGTCGCCGAGCCGACCGTCGAGGACACCATCGCCATCCTCCGCGGCCTCAAGGGCCGCTACGAGGCCCACCACAAGGTGCAGATCAACGACTCCGCGCTGGTGGCCGCCGCGACCCTCTCCGACCGGTACATCACCTCCCGCTTCCTCCCCGACAAGGCCATCGACCTCGTCGACGAGGCCGCCTCCCGGCTCCGGATGGAGATCGACTCGTCCCCGGTCGAGATCGACGAGCTCCAGCGCTCGGTGGACCGGCTCCGCATGGAGGAGCTGGCCCTGAAGAACGAGACGGACGCGGGGAGCAGGCAGCGCCTGGAGAAGCTGCGGCGCGACCTCGCCGACCGCGAGGAGGAGCTGCGCGGCCTGACCGCCCGCTGGGAGAAGGAGAAGCAGTCCCTCAACCGGGTCGGTGAGCTGAAGGAGCGCCTCGACGAGGCCCGGGGCCGCGCCGAGCGCGCCCAGCGCGACGGCGACTTCGACACCGCGTCCAAGCTGCTCTACGGCGAGATCCCGGCGCTGGAGCGGGAGCTGGAGGAGGCGAGCGAGGCCGAGGCCCGGCAGGAGAGCTCCAAGGACACGATGGTCAAGGAGGAGGTCGGGCCCGACGACATCGCGGACGTGGTCGGCGCCTGGACCGGCATCCCCGCCGGCCGCCTCCTGGAGGGCGAGACGCAGAAGCTGCTCCGTATGGAGGACGAGCTGGGCAGGCGGCTGATCGGCCAGTCCGAGGCCGTCCAGGCGGTCTCCGACGCCGTGCGCCGCACCCGCGCGGGCATCGCCGACCCCGACCGGCCCACCGGCTCCTTCCTCTTCCTCGGCCCGACCGGCGTCGGCAAGACGGAGCTGGCGAAGGCGCTCGCGGACTTCCTCTTCGACGACGAGCGGGCCATGATCCGCATCGACATGTCGGAGTACGGCGAGAAGCACACCGTCGCCCGGCTGGTCGGCGCGCCCCCCGGCTACGTCGGGTACGAGGAGGGCGGCCAGCTCACGGAGGCGGTCCGCCGCCGCCCGTACAGCGTGGTCCTGCTCGACGAGGTGGAGAAGGCGCACCCGGAGGTCTTCGACGTCCTGCTCCAGGTCCTTGACGACGGCCGGCTCACCGACGGGCAGGGCCGGACGGTGGACTTCCGCAACACCATCCTGGTCCTGACCTCGAACCTGGGCAGCCAGTACCTCGTCGACCCCTCGACCTCCGAGGACGTCAAGAAGCAGCAGGTCCTGGATGTGGTCCGGGCCAGCTTCAAGCCGGAGTTCCTGAACCGGCTCGACGACCTGGTGGTCTTCTCCGCCCTCGACCGGGCCGAGCTGGGCCGGATCGCGCGGCTCCAGATCGACCGGCTCGCGAAGCGGCTCGCCGAGCGGCGGCTCACCCTGGACGTCACCCCGGAGGCCCTGGAGTGGCTGGCCGAGGAGGGCAACGACCCGGCGTACGGCGCCCGGCCGCTGCGCCGTCTGATCCAGACGGCGATCGGGGACCGGCTCGCCAAGGAGATCCTGGCGGGCGAGGTCGTCGACGGTGACACGGTCCGGGTGGACCGCTTCGAGGACGGCCTGAGCGTCGGGGCGGTGAGCCCGGCCCCGTCCGGACGGTCCTCCTGACTCAGGTGTCGAAGGCCTCCACACGTACGAGGGCGGTGCCGCCGTCCTCGTACGTGACCCGGAGGTGCACGTAGAGCGTCTCGTCGAACGACACGTCCACGCAGCGGTCCGCCTCGCAGGAGTACGGCGGCTCACCCGTCGGGTAGGTCGCGTCCAGCCACCCCCCGAGCTCGGAGCGCGGCATCCGGAACTCGGCCTCGGCCCGGGTGTCCTGCCAGTGGGCCGCCGTGCAGCGGGCGTCCTCGGCGCTCATCGGCAGGCTTCCCCGGGCGAAGGCCATCAGCTGGGCGCAGTCGACCGGCTTCGACTCGCCGATCTCGTCCCAGGCCATCGCACCCCAGACCAGCAGGGCCAGCGGCGCGCCGCAGACGAGCGCCACCGACGCCGACACCCAGACCCAGGTCCGCAGCCGCGGGCGCACCGGTTTCGTCTTCTTCCCCGATTTCTCCCCCATGGGCACCAGATCTTGTCAGCCCGCAGCGGATCGCGGGAGGTGGGACTTGCCACGTACCGCCCGGGATGGGGGAGGATGGCGAGCATCCGTACGAAGGGAAATTCACGGTGAGCATCGACCCGTCCTCGATTCCGAATTTCGGGGGCCAGCCCCAGCCTCAGGCCGCAGGACCGGCGGGCCCCGTCGTCCCCGACCAGGACCTCGTCAAGCAGCTCCTCGAGCAGATGGAGCTGAAGTACGTCGTCGACGACGAGGGTGACCTCGCGGCGCCGTGGGAGGAGTTCCGCACGTACTTCATGTTCCGCGGGGAGGACGAGCAGCAGGTCTTCTCGGTGCGGACGTTCTACGACCGCCCGCACGACGCCGACGACCGCGCCAGGGTCCTCGACGCGATCGACGACTGGAACCGCCGCACCCTGTGGCCGAAGGTCTACACGCACCTGCACGAGGAGGAGGACGGCTCCGCCACCCTCCGCCTCATCGGTGAGGCGCAGATGCTGATCGGCACCGGCGTCGCCCTGGAGCACTTCGTGTCCTCCACGGTCAGCTGGGTCCGCGCCTCCATCGAGTTCGACAAGTGGATCGTCGAGCAGTTCGGCCTGGAGTCCCCCGAGGACAAGGGTGAGGGTGATGGCGAGGAGGCCTGAGCCTCCCCGTCCGGTCCCGCACCGGCCCCCGGGGCCTCAGATAGCCATGCGCGCGAGCGTCAGGGCGTAGGCCCCGTAGCAGAACGACAGCCCGGCCAGGGCCGCGATCACCAGGATCGCGGCCCTCGGCCGGGCTTTCGTCAGCGCCCCGGCGAGCGGCAGGAGCAGCGGGAAGGCCGGGAGCAGGAACCGCGGCTTGGACTCGAAGAAGCCGGAGCCGCCGACGGCGATGAGCACGAGGACCGCGGTGTACGCGAGGACGGGCAGCGGCAGCCGCTCCCCGCAGACGACGAGCGCGAAGAGCAGCACCCCCGCGCCGGTGATGAGCAGCGCCATCGCGAAGCCGAACTGGGTCGGACCGCCCAGCATCTCCCGTACGAACAGCAGGGCGCCCTTCCCGAGGTCGAAGCGGGAGGTCCAGCCCGACTGCACCGCGAAGTAGCCGCCGAGCAGGTCGCCGCGGCGGGCCCCCACCCAGAGCAGATACGCGAGCCAGCCGGCCGGCGCGAGGCAGGCCGCCGCCCACACCCGGGGCCCGGCCCGGCCCCGGGTCCGCCACAGCTCGCAGGCGACGGCGGTCAGGACGGCGGCGGCGACCGCGATCCCGTTGGGGCGGGTGAGCCCGGCGAGGCTCGCGAGGGAGGCCGCCCAGAGCCAGCGGCGGGTCAGCAGCGCGTACAGCGCCCAGGCGGCGAAGGCGGTCATGACCGGCTCCGTGTACGCCATGGTCAGCACGATCGAGTGCGGCAGCAGCCCCCACATCAGGACGAGCACGACGGCGGTGGCCCGCCCCCGCAGCCGCTCGCCGACCGCGTACACGCCCCAGGCGGCGGCCCCGGCGGCGAGCCAGGACAGCAGCAGCCCGGCGGTGCCCCCGGCGACCGGCAGCAGGGTGGTGACGGCCCGTACGAGCGCCGGGTAGAGCGGGAAGAAGGCCAGGTCGGAAAGGATCATGTCGTGGGCGCCGTGCAGGGTCCGCCCGTAGCCGTGGGCCGCGATCCCGGCGTACCACCCGGAGTCCCAGGAGGTCGCGAGGAGCGCCCGGGGCGAGCGGCCGGTGTGCCGGGCCCAGAGGGCGAGGACCAGCAGGCCGGTGAGCCGGGCGGCGGCGAAGAGCCCGAGGGCGGGCGCGGCCCGGCGGAGCGCGGCGTGCCACCGGGGGGCGCGGCGCCGGGCCCGTCGGTCCGGGGTGCCCCGGACCGTGGTCGTCGTCGGCCGGTCGAGGGTCTCGGCGGACAGGGTGCACCTCCGGGCGCGCGGGAAACCGGTCACTGCCGATAAATCGGTCTACCCGACCATCGGCCCGGCGCCCGGGGGGCGCGCGCGGGCACACCCCCGCCCGGGGGAACGCCCGCCGGGTCCCGTGGTCCGCGCCGGCGCGTCAGCCGTCAGCCCAGCCGCTTGAGCCGTGAGACGGCCTCCTCCAGGACCTCGGTCTTCTTGCAGAAGGCGAAGCGGACGAAGGGGGCGCCGGCCTCGCGGTGGTCGTAGAAGACGGCGTTCGGGATGGCGACGACCCCGGCGCGCTCGGGCAGCGAGCGGCAGAAGGCGAAGCCGTCCCCGTCGCCGAGCGGGCGGATGTCGGTGGTGACGAAATAGGTCCCCGCCGGCCGGTAGACCGCGAAGCCCGCCTGCGCGAGCCCGTCGGCGAGCAGGTCCCGCTTGGCGGCCAGATCGGCGCGGAAGCCGTCGAAGTACGTGTCCGGGAGGCGGAGCGCCTCGGCGATCGCGTACTGGAAGGGGCCCGAGGACACATAGGTGAGGAACTGCTTGGCCGAGCGGACGGCGGAGGTCAGCTCGGGGCTCGCGGTGATCCAGCCGACCTTCCACCCCGTGAACGAGAAGGTCTTGCCGCTCGAACCGATGGTGACGGTGCGCTCCCGCATTCCCGGCAGGCTCGCGAGGGGCAGGTGTTCGGCGCCTTCGAAGACCAGGTGCTCGTACACCTCGTCCGTGACGACGAGCAGGTCCCGCTCGATCGCCAGTTCGGCGACGGCGGTGAGTTCTGCCCGGGTGAGGACGGTGCCGGTGGGGTTGTGCGGGGTGTTGAGGAGGATCAGCCGGGTCCGGCCGGTGACGGCGGCCCGCAGTTCGTCCAGGTCGAGGACGAAGCGGCGGTCGCCGGTTCCGTCGTCCTGCTGGGGACGGAGGGTGACGGGGACCCTGGTGCCGCCGGCCATCGCGATGCAGGCGGCGTACGAGTCGTAGTACGGCTCCAGGGCGATCACCTCGTCGCCCGGCTCGACCAGGGCGAGCAGCGCGGCGGCGATGGCCTCGGTGGCGCCCGCCGTGACCAGCACCTCGGTGTCCGGGTCGTAGGAGAGGCCGTACCGCTCGCGCTGGTGGTCGGCGACGGCCGAGCGCAGTTCGGGGACGCCGGGACCGGGCGGGTACTGATTGCCGCGGCCGTCCCGCAGCGCGCGGACCGCGGCCTCCCGGATCTCCTCGGGGCCGTCGGTGTCGGGGAAACCCTGGCCGAGGTTGATCGACCCGGTCCTGGCGGCGAGCGCGGACATCTCGGCGAAGATCGTCGTCCCGAACTCGGCGAGGCGGCGGTTGAGCAGCGGTCGTGTCATGACGGCCATCCTGGGGCCGGACGCGTCCCGCGGCCAAGCTCTGGACTTGCTCAAGTCGGCTTTGGCGGGATGGCGTACCGGGCATCCCCCTCGCACAGAAGAACGGGGGAGTACCGATGGACATCTTCATCATCTTCATGGGGGGCCTGATCCTCGTCGGGCTCGCGGCCACCGTCCGGGACCGGCTCGGTTCACGGCGCCGGCGGCCGAAGCGGCGGAGCGGCCGGTCGAGCGGCGGCAGCAGCACCTGGGCCGACGGGGGCGGCGGGGGCGGCTGCGGCGGCGGCAGCAGCTCGTGCGGATCCGGAAGTTCGTGCGGTTCCGGGTGCGGCGGGGGCTGTGGAGGCGGCAGTTGAGCGTGGGGCCGGTGCGCGCGTACGAGGCGTGCGGCACGTGACGCGGGCAATCGGTGCGCACCCGCCGATCGATTCTGATTGAACAATTGAACTGTGGGGTCCCCGAAGGGGTTGGAAAACACAGCAAGTTGGGTAAAAACGCTGCGAGTCGCCCGCCGTCCGTGGTTCTCTCGCTCCTGACAGAGACAGCCCTCGGACCGTGTGTGGACCCGAGCCGGCGATTCCCCACTCCCGTTGAATCCTTCTCCGGGGCGCCCCCGGCCCACCCGTCAAACCGTGTTTGCGGAGCCGACCCATGCTCACCACTTTGAAGACCTCATACACCGACACGCGCGCGGCCGATCTGGCCTGGGCGCTCGGGCGCGAACCGCTGCCCGCGCTCGCCGTGCTCGACCTCGAACTCAGCGGCGCCAAACTCCAGTTGAGGCTGCTCGGCGCCTCGCACCAGGTCCTCCTGGAAGAGGAGGGCCGCAGCTGCTCGGAGACCGTCGCCTGCATGCCCGGGAGCAGCACCCCGCTGCCGCTCGGTGTCTCCAAGCGCGTCGGCGGCTGGGAGTACGAATTCGCCGCCCGCGTCGAGACGCTCTCGCACGGCTCCTTCGCGGGCCGCGCACAGGAGTTGCTCGCGCTGGTCGCCGACCATCCCAACGGACTCGCGGGGACCTTCCCCGGCTCGCCGCACGCCTTCACGGCGATGCTGGCGCAGCGCCATGAGGGCCAGGTGCGCTGGCGCACCTGGCACGCCTACCCGCAGGAGGGGCAGTTGGTGGTGACCAGGACCCGGATCGGCGTGCGTATGCCTGCCACGCTCTGATGTGCCCCCCAGGAGTCAAAGATGCACTCGTGTGGGTGACAAGGGGTACCTGAAACGTGACGTAGCGTTACGGTCATGATCGAGCCGACCGTGACCATGCCACCCAAGAGGGTGCGGCGGGCGCCCGTGCGGCGGCCCGAGCCGCCGCGCGGGACGGTGCGGTTCCCGGTGCTCGCGGTGGTCTTCGTCTGCGCCGCCTGCGGGCTGGTCTACGAACTCGAACTGGTGGCGCTCGCCTCCTACTTGATCGGCGACTCGGTCACCCAGGCCTCCGTCGTGCTCTCCGTGATGGTCTTCGCCATGGGGGTGGGCTCGCTCCTCGCCAAGCGGTTGCGCTGCCGTGCCGCCGTCGGCTTCGGCCTGGTCGAGGCGGGGCTCGCGCTGGTCGGCGGCTGCTCGGCGATGGTGCTGTACGCGGCCTTCGCCTGGCTCGGCGAATCGCGGTACGTGCTCGTGGCGTTCTCACTGGCCATCGGGGTGCTCATCGGCGCCGAGATCCCGCTGCTGATGTCGCTGATACAGCGCCCCGGGCGGCCGGCGGAGGGCACGGACCGGGCCGGGCGGGCCGGGCGGAAGGCCTCGGTCGGGGAGCAGGACGACGCCGCGGGGACGGTCGCCGACCTCTTCGCCGCCGACTACGTCGGCGCGCTGGTCGGCGGCCTCGCCTTCCCCTTCCTGCTGCTGCCCTGGCTCGGTCAGTTGACCGGCGCCCTGGTCACCGGCGCGGTCAACGTGGTGGCGGGCGGCGGCCTCGTCCTCT
Source organism: Streptomyces sp. P9-A4 (assembly GCF_036634195.1). Classification (NCBI taxonomy): domain Bacteria; kingdom Bacillati; phylum Actinomycetota; class Actinomycetes; order Kitasatosporales; family Streptomycetaceae; genus Streptomyces; species Streptomyces sp. P9-A4. The sequence continues at coordinate 3,483,249 of NZ_JAZIFY010000001.1, read as the reverse complement.
GGGTGTTCCGCCACGACCTGACCACCCGGTCCCGCGCCCTCCTCGTCGCCGTGAACGTGTCGGTGCTCGCCGTCCTCGCCACCGCGACCGTGCTCGTCGACGACTTCGAGCAGGCGGCCCGCCGCGCCGTGTACGGGGAGTCGGTGCGGGTCGCCGTCCACACCGAGCTCCAGGAGGTGGTGGTGACGGGCGGGGTCGGGAGGCCGCCCGACCTGTTCCTCGACGGCCGCCTCCGGGTCGCCGGGCAGGACGAGTACCGCTACCACGAGGCACTCGTCCACCCCGCGATGAACGGCCCGCACGCGCGCGTGCTCATCGTCGGCGGCGGCGACGGCATGGCCGCACGCGAGGTGCTGCGCTACCCCGGGGCGGACTCCGTCACCGTCGTCGAACTCGACCCGGGGGTCGTCCGCCTCGCCCGTACGGACCCGGCGCTCGCCGCGCTCAACGCACAGGCCTTCCGCGACCCCCGCGTCCACGTGGTCTACGCGGACGCCTTCCGCTGGCTCCGGGGCGCCGCCGCGCGTGTGCAGGAACGGTACGACGTGGTGATCTCCGATCTGCCCGACCCCGGCATCACCCCCAGCACCAAGCTGTACTCGGAGGAGTTCTACGGCCTGGTGGCCCAGATGCTCAGCCCGTCAGGGCGCTTCGCCGTGCACGCCGGGTCCGTCACCGACCGGCCCCGCACCTACTGGACCGTGGACGCCACCCTCCGCGCGGCCGGCTTCGCGACCCGGCCGTACAGCGCGGGTGGCCGGACCCCCGGCTTCGCCGCCGGACCCGACCGCGCCGACCGCGCCGGCGGTACGGGCGAGGGGCCCGGCGACTGGGGCTTCCTCCTGGCCGTACGGGCGGCGGGGCCCGGCGCGCCACCACCCCGGCTCGCGCTCGCCGCCGACGCGCCCCCGCTGCGCTCGCTCGGCGCGGGCTCCCTGGCGGCGGCGGCGCGCCGCGCCGAACGCGTCCGGGGCGCCGAACTGCCGCCCTCGACGCTGGTGCACCCCCGGTACGGAGGGTGAGGGCGATGGCGGCAGCGGGGCAAACAGGCGACGGCGCGCCCCGGCCTGAGTAGGCTCGGCTTCCATGGAGCATGAGGTGTTCGTTCCGGTCCCGGCCGAGGTCCTGCGCGCGACGCTCACGGACCCGGGCCGGGTGGTGCGCTGCGTACCCGGCCTCCAGCGGGACGCCGACGCGGAGGCGGGCCCCCTCACGGGCCGGCTCAAGGTGCGGGTCGGCGGCAACACGATCACCTACCGGGGCGCCCTGAAGGTCGTCGAGCGCGACGGCGCCATCACCTACGAGGGCCACGGCACCGAGGCCCGGGGCAAGGGCTCGGCCGAGCTGTCGCTCACCGTCGTCCTCACTCCGGTGGCCGAGGGCACGAGCCTGAGCTTCACCGGAGCCCTCACGGCGGACGGCCGGCTCGCCGAGGCGACGGAGGAGGCGCGGTCCACGACCGGCGCCCGGCTGCTCGACAAGTTCGTGGCGGCGGTGGCCGCGCTCGCGGGAGAGCCGGCTGCGGCCGAGGCCGAGGCCGATACCGACGCAGGCGCAGGAACCGACACCGACACCGGTACTGAAAGCGCTGACGCCGACACCGACACCGATGACGACGGGGTCGACGACGGCGTCGAGGAGCCCCGCCCGGGAGTCGCCTTCGACGCGCAGGTCCCGCCGCCCTCCCTCGGTCCCCTCCCGGTCGAGGGCTTCGGCGACACCCCCATCGACTTCCCCTCCCCGCAGCCCGCCGCCGAGGCTGCCCACGCCCGCCGGACGATGATCGGGCGGAGCGCCGAGGAGGTCGACCACGCCCCGCCGCGCGGCCGGTACGCCCCCGTGCCCGCTCCCGAGGCGAGCAGCGCCGGGGCCACCCTGCGCTGGATCGCGCCGGCCGCGGCCCTCGCGATCGCCTCCGCCGTCATCGTCGGCCGGGCCCTCCGCCGCCGTCGCTGACACCCCGCCCGCGCCCTCGTCCGTGCCCCCGCCCGCGGTCGCCACGACCGGCGCCGGAAGGGTCGTCCGCGTCCGGTGCCGCGCACGATTAGGGTCGGGGGGTGAGCATGCAGACGCGACTGACGGCGGGCGACGCCGAGTTGACCATCAGCCCCGAGCGCGGCGGCCGTATCGAGAGCCTGCGCATCGGCGGCACCGAGGTGCTGCGCCAGGGCGAGCGGTTCGGAAGCTTCCCGATGGTGCCCTGGTGCGGGCGGACCGGGAACGGCCGCTTCCGCGACGGGGCGGCCACCCATCAGCTGCCGGTCAACGCGCCCCCGCACGCCATCCACGGCACCGTCCGGGACCTGGCCTGGAAGACCGCCAGGAGCTCCGAGGCCGAGGCGGTCCTCACCTGTGAGCTGGGCGACCCCTGGCCGTACAAGGGCAGGGTCACCCAGGTCTTCGAGCTGGCCGAGGACTCCCTCACCCTCCGGTTCGGGGTCGAGGCCTACGACGACTCCTTCCCGGCCCAGGCCGGCTGGCACCCCTGGTTCCTGCGGAACCTCGGCCGGGGCGGCCAGGACGTGCGGCTGGACTTCACCGCCGCCTGGCAGGAGGAGCGCGGTGAGGACCACCTCCCCACCGGGCGCCGGATCGATCCCCTGCCCGGCCCCTGGGACGACTGCTTCGGCATGCCCGACGGCGTCGACGTCACCCTCACCTGGCCGGAGGAGCTGGAGCTGAAGGTCGCGAGCCGCGCCCCCTGGGTCGTGATCTACGACGAGCCCGAGGACGCCGTCTGCGTCGAGCCGCAGTCCGGTCCCCCGAACGGCCTCAACACCCACCCGCGCCTGGTCACCCCGATCGACCCCCTGGAGGTCGAGAGCACCTGGAGCTGGCGGCGGCTGTAGAACACGCCCCGGTCTAAGCTGCTGGGCATGACTGACGTACGCGCTGAGCTGCTCCAGCAGATCAAGGACAAGGCCGTGGTGCACGGCAAGGTGACCCTCTCCTCGGGTCTGGAAGCCGATTACTACATCGACCTGCGCCGGATCACGCTGGACGGCGAGGCCGCGCCGATGGTGGGGCAGGTCATGCTCGACCTGACGGCCGACCTGGACTTCGACTGCGTCGGCGGTCTGACCCTGGGCGCCGACCCGGTCGCGACCTCGATGCTGCACGCCTCCGCCGCGCGCGGGCAGCGCCTCGACGCGTTCGTCGTCCGGAAGGCGCAGAAGGCGCACGGCATGCAGCGCCGGATCGAGGGCACGGACGTCAAGGGCCGTCGCTGCCTGGTGGTCGAGGACACCTCGACCACCGGCGGCTCGCCGCTGACCGCCGTCGAGGCCGTCCGGGAGGCCGGCGGCGAGGTCGTCGCCGTGGCCACGATCGTGGACCGGGGCGCCGCCGAGGCCATCGCCGGTGCGGGCCTGGCGTACCTCACCGGCTACCAGCTGGCCGATCTCGACCTGGCGTAACCGCCGCGAAGTCGTGACTTAGGTCCCGGACCCCCGTCAGAACGGTCCTGACCTGCTTTTTTGCCGAAGGGCGGGGTGTTTCACGTGAAACACCCCGCCCTTCGGTGTGCCGCGCCCGTGGGAGCCCGTACAAGAGTCTGGAAAGATGGTCTCGACGATGACGTCGCCCCCAGGTCAGGGACAGCACTAGCACACACCCCGCACATCACAAGGAGCGGACGAATGCCCATCGCAACCCCCGAGGTCTACAACGAGATGCTCGACCGGGCGAAGGCAGGCAAGTTCGCCTACCCGGCCATCAACGTGACCTCGTCCCAGACCCTGCACGCTGCTCTGCGCGGCTTCGCGGAGGCCGAGAGCGACGGCATCATCCAGATCTCGACCGGCGGAGCCGAGTTCCTGGGCGGCCAGTACAACAAGGACATGGTCACGGGCGCCGTTGCCCTGGCCGAATTCGCGCACATCGTCGCCGCGAAGTACGACATCACGGTCGCGCTGCACACCGACCACTGCCCGAAGGACAAGCTGGACGGCTATGTCCGCCCGCTGCTCGACGTCTCCGCCGAGCGCGTCGCACGCGGTCTGAACCCGCTGTTCCAGTCGCACATGTGGGACGGCTCCGCCGAGACCCTCGCGGACAACCTGGCCATCGGCCAGGAGCTGCTCGCGAAGGCCGCCGCCGCCAAGATCATCCTTGAGGTCGAGATCACCCCGACCGGCGGCGAGGAGGACGGCGTCAGCCACGAGATCAACGACGAGCTGTACACCACCGTCGACGACGCGCTCCGCACCGCCGAGGCCCTGGGCCTGGGCGAGAAGGGCCGCTACCTGCTCGCCGCCTCCTTCGGCAACGTGCACGGCGTCTACAAGCCGGGCAACGTCGTGCTCCGCCCCGAGCTGCTCAAGGACCTCCAGGCCGGTGTCGCCGAGAAGTACGGCAAGGCGTCCCCGTTCGACTTCGTCTTCCACGGCGGCTCGGGCTCCACGGCCGAGGAGATCGCCACCGCGCTGGAGAACGGCGTCGTGAAGATGAACCTGGACACCGACACCCAGTACGCCTTCACGCGTCCGGTGGCGAACCACATGTTCAAGAACTACGACGGCGTTCTCAAGGTCGACGGCGAGGTCGGCATCAAGTCGACCTACGACCCGCGCACCTGGGGCAAGCTGGCCGAGGCCGGCATGGCCGCCCGTGTGACCGAGGCGTGTGCCGCGCTCCGCTCCACCGGCACCAAGATGAAGTAAGTACCGCGGTCAGAGCGGTGGAAGCAGTGTTCGTGTGAGCGAAGGACCCGGCACCTCCCGAGGTGCCGGGTCCTCGTGCGTCGACGGGAGGGCCCCATGTACGACTTCGACCGGGAGATAGACCGGCACGGCACCTGGTCGGTGCAGTGGGACGGGATCGCGGACCGCTTCGGCGTGCCCGACCTGCTCCCCTTCACCATCTCCGACATGGACTTCGCCTCCCCGCCGGAGGTCCTGGCGGCCCTCCACGAGCGCGTCGGCCACGGGGTCTTCGGCTACACGGACTGGCGGCTCGGGGAGTTCCGGGAGGCGATCCGGCACTGGTACGCGAGCCGGTTCGCCACCGAGATCGACCCCGAGGCCCTGGTGTACGCGCCCTCCGTGCTCAGCCAGCTCTCCCAGCTGCTCCAGATGTGGACCGAGCCCGGTGACGGCGTCGTCGTCCACACCCCCACGTACGACGGCTTCCGCAAGGCCGTCACCGGACTCGGGCGCGAGCTGCGCGGGGTCCCGGTCGGGGACACCGAGGCCCTGGAACGCGAGCTGGCCCGGCCGGACAGCCGGATGCTGCTGCTCTGCTCCCCGCACAACCCGACCGGCCGGGTGTGGACGGAAGCGGAGCTCACTCTCTTCGCCGGGCTGGCCGAGCGCCACGGGGTGTCCGTCGTCAGCGACGAGATCCACGCGGACCTGACCGCCGAGGGCCACCGGCACGTGCCGTGGGCCCGGATCGCGGAGTCCGGCCGGGGCCGCCGCTGGGCCCTGGTCACCTCCGGCACCAAGGCCTTCAACTTCCCCGCGCTCTCCGGCTCGTACGGCATCATCGGCGACCCCGACGAGCGCACGGCCTTCGTCCGGCGGATGGAGACGGGCGAGGGCCTCGCCTCGCCCGCCGTGCTCTCGCTGACCGCCCACATCGCCGCGTACCACCACGGCGCGGCCTGGCTGGACGAGCTGCGCGCCTACGTGGCGGGCACGATGGCCATGGTCCGCGAGCGCCTCGCGGCCGGCCTTCCCGATCTCGTCTGGGCGCCTCCGCAGGCCGGCTACCTGGCCTGGATCGACCTGCGCCCGCTCGGCATCGAGGAGACCCGGCTCCAGGAGGAGCTGGTGTCGGCGGAGAAGGTCGCGATCATGCCGGGCGGGGTGTACGGCACGCCGGGCTTCGTCCGGCTGAACGTGGGCTGCCCCCGGCGGAAGGCGGAGCGGGGCGTCGAGGCGCTGGTGCGCACGGCGGCGCGGCTGCGGAAGGCCTGAGGGGGCGGCGGCCCCCGGCATGGCCGGCGGCGATACCGGGAGGCGGGGTGTCGCAGGCGTGTTCTAGTCTTCGTGCACCGTGCCCCGCTCTGAGGGCCGGAGACCATGTTTCTGGGGGGTCTCTTCATCGTGCGCAAGCGCACTCTCTCTGCCGCGACGTCGTTCGCGGTTCTTGTCAGCTCCGCGGCGCTCGTCGCGGGCACGGCGGGTCAGGCCGCCGCCGACAGCAGCAAGGCCCTTCCGCTGTCGTCCGTGGGCGACATGCTGGTGGACGGCGTCCACCGCAAGATCTTCATCAGCGACCCGTACCTCGGCAAGGTCGTCGCGACCGACTACACGGGCACGGTGCTGAGCACCGTCACCGGCCTTCCCGGGGTCACCGGGCTCGCGCTCTCCCCCGACTCGGGGAGCCTCTACGCGGCGGTCCCGGGCGCCGACGTCGTCGTCGCCCTCGACCCGCAGTCCGTGACCGAGCAGGCCCGGTACGCCACCGGCGAGGGCACCGACCCGCAGTACGTCGCCGCCGCGGGCGGCAGGATCTGGTTCGGCTACGGCAACGGCGACCACGGCGACATCGGGTCGGTCGACACCTCCGGTGCCGAACCCGTGGTGACCCTGGCCCAGGACACCGAGCTGAACTACTCGGGCGCCCCGCGGCTCGTTTCCTCGCCGACGGACCCGAACGCCTTCGCGGCGATGTCCTCGTACTACCACCGCTTCCTGCTCGGCGCGTACGACGTGTCCACGGGCACCGCGACCCGTACCGCGCGCACGTCCCCCGACGTCGGCTCGGTGGGCATGGCCAACGACCTCGCCTACACCCCGGACGGCGGCAGGATCGTCACGGCCACCGCCGGCAACCGCCACCGGGTGTGGCGGACCACCGACATGGCCGAGCTGGCGTCCTACGCCAGCGAGTACCACGGCGCCGCCGTGGCGGTCGCCGCCGACGGCACGGTGGCGGCGGGCTCCGACGCCCCGTACAACCCGGACGTGTTCGTCTACCGGCCGGGCGAGACCAAGGCCGTGCGGCAGTACGACTTCCCCAACACCGGGGTCTACAGCGGTGGCGACGGCCTGCAGAACAGCGCCCTCGCCTGGGAGCCGGGCGGCAGCCGCCTGTTCGCGGTGACCTCGGCCTCCAGCGGCGACAGCGTCCGCCTGCAGGTCCTGGACACGCCCACCAAGTCCCTGCCGACGGTCACCGTGAAGGTCCCGGCCACCGTGGTGGTCACCAAGGCGGTCACCGTCTCCGGCACGGTCGCGGCGACGCTGGGACTGCCCGCGGGGACGCCGCTCACCGTGACGCGGTACGACCCCGAGTTCCCGAAGGGCAAGGCGCTCGGGACGAGGGCGCTCGGGGCGAACGGCACGTTCTCGTTCACCGACACCCCGACCGCGGCCGGCAGCGCCACGTACAAGGTGGCGTACGCGGGCGACGCCACGCACCTGGGCGCGAGCGGCACGGCGGTCGTCAAGGTGACCCCGTTCACGACCGCGCTGACGCTCGACCAGAACCGTCGCACGGTCAACTACGGCACCAACGTGACGTACACGGCCACGCTGGGCTGGACGTACCGCAACCGCGTGGTGGAGATCTGGTCCGACCCGCTGGGTCCGGAGCCGAAGCGGCTGCTCAAGCGCGGCACGGTCAACTCGGCGGGCAAGCTGTCGGTGACGGTCAGGATGACCCGTGACAGCTGGGTGACCGCGGACTTCGCCGCCGACACCCGCTCCGCCAGGGCCCACGCCGGGTCCACCGTGTACACGCGGGCCGGTCTGACGACCGCGCTGTCCCGGCACTACAAGTGGTCGAAGATCGGCACCATCTGGTACCAGACGTACCACCAGACCTCGGACCCGCTGGTCACCGCCTGGCACAACCCGTACCCGGGCCGCAAGACCCAGTACGACCTCCAGGTCTGGTACGACGGCGCCTGGCGCTCCGGCGGCTCGGACCTGATCCCGCTGAACAGCGGCGGCATGGTGTACTTCGCGTTCGACGGGGACGGGGCGGCGGGCATCCGCGCCCGGGTCCGCACGGCGTACGTGGACGGCACCTCCGGCGACAACGTGAACACCACGGTCTACGGCGCGTGGAAGTACTTCAACTTCACCCGCTGACCCGACGGCCACCACAGCCCCGTCCGCCGTTTCCTCGGATTCCGGCGGGCGGGGCTCCGTCGTTCGCGGGACCATGCAGGCATGGACATCCGGCTGAGCTCCGGGACCGGGCGCTGGATCGTGTTCACGACCGTCCTGGGCTCCGGGATGGCTCTCCTCGATTCGACGGTCGTCAACGTCGCGCTGCCGCACATCGGGGAGGACCTGGGCGCCGACCTCGCCGTCCTCCAGTGGACGGTCAACGCCTACATGCTGACCCTGGCCGGACTGATCCTGCTCGGCGGGGCCCTCGGCGACCGCTTCGGGCGGCGCCGGGTCTTCGTGATCGGGGTGGTGTGGTTCGCGCTCGCCTCGCTGCTGTGCGGGCTCGCACCGAACGCCGGGGTGCTGATCGCCGCGCGCGCCTTCCAGGGCGTGGGCGGGGCGCTGCTCACCCCCGGTTCACTGGCGCTGATCCAGGCGAGCTTCCACGAGGACGACCGGGCCAGGGCGGTCGGCCTGTGGTCGGGCTTCGGGGGTGTGGGGGCGGCGATCGGGCCCTTCGTGGGCGGCTGGCTGGTGGACGGTCCCGGCTGGCGGTGGGTGTTCCTGCTGAACGTGCCGCTGGCCGCGCTCTGCGTCCCCGTCGCCCTGCGGCACGTGCCGGAGTCGCGGGACGAGGTCGCGCACGGCCGGTTCGACGTGCTCGGCGCGGTCCTCGGGGCGGCGGCGCTCGCGCTCGTGACGTACGCGCTGATCGGTGCGGCCTGGTGGGCGGGGGTCGCCGGGGTGGCCGTCGGGGCCGGGTTCGTCCTGGTCGAGCGGCGGCGCGGCGAGGCGGCGATGGTGCCGCCGTCGATCTTCGCGTCCCGGATGTTCACGGCGGTCAACCTGGTCACCCTCTGTGTGTACGCGGCCTTCGGCGGCTTCTTCTTCCTGGCCGCCCTCCAGCTCCAGGTGGTGGCCGGCTACTCGGCGCTCGGCGCCGGTACGGCCCTGCTGCCGACGACCGTCCTGATGCTGCTGTTCTCGGCGCGGTCCGGGCAGCTGGGGGAGCGGATCGGGCCCCGCATCCCGCTCACGGTGGGGCCGCTGCTGTGCGCGGCGGGCATGCTGCTGATGCTGCGGGTCGGAGAGAACGCCTCGTACGTACGGGACGTGCTGCCCGCCCTGCTGGTGCTCGGGCTCGGGATGACGACGCTGGTCGCGCCGCTGACCGCGACGGTGCTCGCCTCGGTGGACGTGTCCAGGGCGGGCCTGGCGAGCGGCATCAACAACGCGGCGGCGCGGGCGGCCGGGCTGCTCGCGGTGGCCGCGCTGCCGCTGCTCGCCGGGATGGGGCCGGAGGCGTACCGCTCGGCGGAGGAGTTCGGGGCGACGTTCCGGCGGGCGATGCCGATGTGCGCGGGCATCCTGGTGGTGGGCGCGGTGATCGCCTGGACGACGATGCGGGCCCCGGTGCGGGTGAACTGCCATCCGGAGTGCAAGGTGCACTGCGGGGTGTCGTCCCCGCCGCTGGACCCGGGGCAGCGGGACACGGCGGTCTGAGCGGAACACGGCGGGGCGAGCGGGACACGGCGGTCTGAGCGGGACACCGCGGTCCGAGGGCGGGCAGGGCCGTGTCGGCCTTCCGTCGCCGCGTCTGAGGCAGACTGGCCCCATGGCCATCCATGAGAACCTCCTGGGGGGACCGGCCCCCACCCACCTGCCCGACGATCCCGGTCCGCGCGAGCTGCTCGCGAACGGTACGGCTCCGGCGGACGTCGCCGCGAAGTACCCGACCTCCTCGCTCGCCTGGGCCCGGCTCGCCGACGACGCGTACGAGCGCGGTGCGGTCGTCGAGTCGTACGCGTACGCCCGTACCGGCTACCACCGCGGCCTCGACGCGCTGCGCCGCAGCGGCTGGAAGGGCCACGGCCCGGTGCCGTGGGAGCACGAGCCGAACCGCGGCTTCCTGCGCGCGCTGCACTCGCTGGCCCGCGCGGCCGGCGAGATCGGCGAGAAGGAGGAGTACGAGCGCTGCTCGACCTTCCTGCGCGACTCTTCGGAGACCGCGGCCGAGACCCTAGGCTGAGCAGGCACGAGGCGTGACGCGCGGCCGGGAGCCCTCGGCCGCGCACACGTGACATTGTCCGGTTTTCCCCCCGTCCCGACGGACAGGGGGAAATCCGGACAGACTCTCCGGGCCGTTCGAGGGTGTTCGAGACGGCCGGTACGATCCCCGGGACCGAAGCACCGAAGACGCCGGTTCCGAGGCCTTACTTCCTCTTCCCCCACCGCCGGCCGACGCAGGGGAGAAGTCTGTCGTGGGCAAGCGTGCCTCAACCGCAGGACGGCGACGAACACGGAGCCGGCGGCGGGGCGCAGGCAGACGCGGCCCCATAGCCAGGCTCGCACTCCCCGCGCTGGTCCTGATGACGGTCGCGCTCGGCGCGGGCGCCGCCCTCGCCCACTACAACGGCCGGGCCGCCGACGGGACGGCCGCCCCGGCGCCCACGACGACGGAGGCGACGACCGAGGCCCCCGCCCCGGCGCCCACGACCACCACGCCCACGCCCCGGCCCACCACGGCGAAGCCGAAACCGAAGCCGAAGCCCACCCCGAAGAAGACGACCGTGCCGCAGTCCGGCGCCGGTACCTTCACCACCGCGCAGGCCTCCGGCGAACCGGTCGGCAGAAGCGGGGTCCTGCGCCGCTACCGGGTCCAGGTCGAGGACGGCGTCGATCTGTCGGCGCGCGAGACGGCCGCCGAGATCCAGCACATCCTGTCCCATCCGCGCGGCTGGGCCGCGCACGGCCGGGGCCGCTTCCAGCTGGTCTCGCAGAACGCCGACTTCGTCATCCGCATCGCCACCCCGGACACCGCCGACTCGCTCTGCGCGCAGCAGGGCCTCAACACCCACGGCGAGCTGAACTGCGAGACCACCGACGGTGTCGTGGTGAACCTCAAGCGCTGGATGCTCGGCTCGCCCACCTTCGCGGGCGAGGCCGCCGAGTACCGGCATCTGATCATCAACCACGAGGTGGGGCACGAGATCGGCATCCGGCAGCACATGGGCTGCCCGGGTCCGGGCAAGCCGGCGCCCGCGATGATGCAGCAGATCAAGGGTCTGAACGGATGTCGCTCGAACGCGTTTCCGTACAGCGAAGACGGGAGCTACATCACCGGGCCGATCGTGTCATGATGCGCTTGGGACGGCGTGCGACGGAGCACGTCTCCCGAGGGGACCGGGGCTCCCGTGCCGCACACATCGACGCGGACACGGTGGAGCAGACCGCTACCCGGTAGTACGCATCGAGGAGACAGAGATGTCATCCCTTCCCGCCTCTCCCGACCTCGCCGGATCCGGTTCGGCCGCCGACGCCCCGAACCTCGACTTCGCGGGTACGACGCCGTACGAGGACTACGTCCAGGCGGACGTCCTGACCCACCTCCAGCACCTCCGCTCGGACGACCCGGGCGAGATGGTCTTCCTGGTCACCACCCAGGTCATGGAGCTGTGGTTCACGGTGATCGTCCACGAGTGGGAGACCGCGAGCCGCGCCCTGCGCGAGGACCGCGTCCCCGTGGCCATGGACGCGCTCAAGCGTTCGGTCCGCCAGCTGGAGGCCCTGAACCACTCCTGGCGTCCGCTGGCGCAGCTCACCCCCGCCCAGTTCAACTCCTACCGGGCCGCCCTGGGCGAGGGCTCCGGCTTCCAGTCCGCGATGTACCGCCGGATGGAGTTCCTGCTCGGCGACAAGGCCGCGTCCATGCTCGTCCCGCACCGGGGCGCGCCCCGCGTCCACGCGGAGCTGGAGAAGGCGCTGCACGAGCCGAGCCTGTACGACGAGGTCCTCGGGCTGCTGGCCCGGCGCGGCCTGCCCGTCCCGGCCGCCGTCCTCGGCCGTGACCTGGCGCAGCGGTACGAGCCCTCCACCGAGGTCGAGGCCGTCTGGGCCGGGATCTACGCGGAGGCCGACCAGAACGGCGAGCTGGTCCGGCTCGGTGAGGCCCTGAGCGATGTCGCCGAACTCGTCTGGCGATGGCGCAACGACCACCTGGTGGCGACCCGGCGCGCGATGGGCGCGAAGACCGGCACCGGCGGTTCGGCCGGCGTGGCCTGGCTGGAGAAGCGGGCCCAGAAGAACGTGTTCCCCGAGCTGTGGACGGCGCGCAGCCATGTCTGAGCCGTACGAGAAGAGGGCCGCGGGTCTCGACGCCGCCGACGCCCTGGCGGAGCACCGGAAGAAGTTCGCCCTCGACGAGGGGACCGTCTACCTCGACGGCAACTCGCTGGGCGCGCTGCCCGCGCACGTCCCCGCCCGGATGGCCGACGTCATCACCCGCGAGTGGGGCGAGCTGCGCATCCGCTCCTGGGACGAGTCGGGCTGGTGGACCGCGCCCGAGCGGATCGGCGACCGGATCGCGCCGATCGTCGGCGCCGCCGCCGGTCAGGTCGTCGTCGGCGACTCGACGAGCGTGAACGTCTTCAAGGCGGTCGTCGCGGCGGCCCGTCGAGCCGGTGCCGGCCGGGACCAGATCCTCGTCGACGCGACGACCTTTCCCACGGACGGGTACATCGCGGAGTCCGCGGCGCGGATGACGGGTCACGAGATCGTGCCCTGCGACCCGGCCGACATGGCGGACGCGGTGAGCGACCGCACGGCCGCCGCGCTCGTCAACCACGTCGACTACCGCAGCGGCCGGCTCCAGGACCTGCCCGGCATCACCGCCGCCCTCCACCGGGCGGGCGCGCTGGCCGTCTGGGACCTGTGCCACAGCGCGGGCGCGCTGCCCGTCGGGCTGGACGAGCACGGGGTCGACCTGGCCGTCGGCTGCACCTACAAGTACCTGAACGGCGGGCCCGGTTCGCCCGCCTACCTGTATGTCGCCGAGCGTCACCAGGGCGCCTTCGACTCGCCGCTGCCGGGCTGGAACTCACACGCCGATCCGTTCGCGATGACCCCCGGGTACGAGGCCGCCGCGGGCGCCGTGCGCGGCCGGGTCGGCACCCCGGACATCCTCTCCATGCTGGCGCTCGAAGCGGCGCTCGACGTGTGGGACGGGGTCGCGGTCGAGGACGTGCGGGCGAAGTCGCTGGCGCTGACGGACTTCTTCCTGGAGTGCGTCGAGGCGTACGCCCCCGGGGGCCGCGTCACCTCCGTGACGCCCGCGGCGCACGGCGAGCGCGGCAGCCAGGTCGCGCTGAGCTGCGAGAACGCTCCCGCGGTGATGGCCGAGCTGATCAGGCGCGGGGTCGTCGGCGACCTGCGCCGCCCGGACGTCCTGCGGTTCGGCTTCACCCCGCTGTACGTCGGCTTCGCGGACGCGGAGAAGGCGGCGCGGGTGCTCGGGGAGGTCCTGGCCGATCTCGCCTCCTGAGGCATGAAGGTCCGATGATCGCCTGATCTGCGGGGGCTCCGGTGCTGGTACCGTCCCCGCAGGTCAGGCCAATTCGGCCCCGTACCCGAGAGGTTGGAACAGCATGCCGGACCCCGCCGCGCGCGCCGCCGCCGAAGAGGCGTCCGCCTTCTCGCACCCGGCCGTCGCCCCGGACGCCACCGCCGCGTACGGCGACCACCCCGACCAGGTCATCGACTTCTACGCCCCGCGCGACGGCCGCACCCGGGCGCCGCTCGTCGTCGCCCTGCACGGCGGGGCGTGGCGGGCACCGTACGACCGCCTGCACCTGACCCCCTTCGTGGACTTCCTGGCCCGCCGGGGCTTCGCCGTGGCCAGCGTCGAGTACCGGCGCGGCAGCGACATCCCCCGGCAGGGTGGTGCCGCCCCCGTCGCCGGGCGCTGGCCGGAGACCTTCGACGACGTGGCCGCCGCCCTCGACGCCGTACCGGAACTGGCCACCGCGCACCTGCCGTCGGCGGACATCGGCAAGATCGTGCTCACCGGCCACTCGGCGGGCGGCACGCTCGCCCTGTGGGCCGCCGCCCGGCACGTGCTGCCCGCCGGGTCCCCGTGGCGGCTGCCCGCCGCGCCCGCGCTGCGCGGGGTCGTCGCGCTCGCCCCGATCGCCCACTTCGACCGGGCGGTCGAGCTGGGAGTGTGCGGCGGCGCGGTCACCGAACTGCTGGGCGGCCCCGCCGCGTACGGGGAGCGGGTGGCCTCCACCGACCCGTCGGCGCTGCTGCCGACGGGGATCGCGACCACGGTCGTGCAGGGCCGCGAGGACGTCGACGTGCCGTACGCGGTCGCGGAGGCGTACGCGGAGGCGGCGGCGAAGGCCGGCGAGGAGGTCGGCTTCACCCTCCTCGAAGGGGTCGGCCACTTCCCGCTGATCGACCCGGCGGCGGACGCGTGCGCGGTGGTGGCGGAGGAACTCGCGCAACTGGCCTGGTGACCGGGGACTTCCCGGAACTCCCGTACAACCATGCGAGCCGATCGCGGGTCTGATCGGGCAAGGACTTCCGTGTCCGATCTTCCTCGTGGGGGTTTCACCTTGCAGCTCCGCTCCACCGGCACCCGCCTCGCCGCCGCCGTCACGGCCGTCCTCGCCGTCACGGCCGTCGGCGCGGGCACGCTCGCCACCGCGCCGGCCGCGTTCGCGGCCACCTCGGCCGCGGCCGACCAGGCCTCGGGCCTTCCCGTCTTCCCCAAGGGCGACAACCTCGCGGGCGTGGGCACCAGCGGGTTCTTCTCGTACGACTACACCGACGGGGTCATGTCCCTGGTCTGGACGCCGTACGACGGGGGACCCTCGACCAGGCTCCACCGCCCCGAGGGCGGCGGTTTCGCCCTGGCGGGCAATGACCTGGCCGTCATCGGCGACGAGAGCTGGACCGTGCTGATGCGGTCGCTCACCCTGCGGAACATGGCCGACCCGGCCGCCCCGGGCGTGGACATCGACCTCGGCGCGCTGAACGGCAACTACGTGGCCGTGCTGAGCCCGACGAGCGTCCTGGCGCAGATCACGAAGGCGGACGGCACGGCGGAACTGCACGTCGTGACCAGGAACGGCGCCACGACGACCACGCGCAGGATCGCGGGCCTGCCCGCGGACGCCACCGAGTTCACCGGCTCGACGGCTCGTGACGGCTCCGTCCTCGTCGGGTACGCGACGGGACCCGCGGACGCGCGGACCGGCGGCCGGGCCCTGGTCGACACGGCGGCCGGGACGGTGACCGAGACCTACTCCTCCGTGGAGTCCGGGTACGACTTCACCCAGCTGATGTTCTCCGCCTCGCACGTGGCCTGGCTCGACCACTCGGACGAGGACGGGCTGTACGTCACCTCCGTGGACCGGAGGACGGGCGAGGAGAAGAAGACCGCCCTGGGCTCCCGCACCGACCCGTGGTTCTGCGAACTCGTGGGCGACCGGCTGGTGTACGGCGCCCGCTGGTCGACCGCCCGGGCCGTCTCCCTCACCAGCGGCGAGTCCCAGGACCTCGGCGTCGCCACCGCGGCCTCGGCGTCCTCCTCCGACGGCAGCGCGGTGCTGCAGGGCAGCCGGGGCGAGGAGGGCGACGGGCTCTTCCGTGTCGCGGCGGCGCAGGACGGCACCCTGGCGGTCACCAAGGTGGCGGAGACGGGCGTTCCTCCGGTGGTCCCGTTGGTGATCCAGGAGGTCCACGTCCCCGACACGGTGAACCCCGACAGGACCAGCGGCAGGGTGAACCTGGCCTGGACGCTGTCGCGTGCCGACGCCTACCTGGACGTCACGCTCACGCACATCGCCACGGGCAAGGAGTTCAAGACGCGGGTGAACGCCCCCGCGAAGGGCACCACGTTCTCCCTCGCCTGGGACGGCGTCATCGAGGAGTCGACGCCGGACGAGAGCGGGTTCGTGGACGCGCCGAACGGCAAGTACGCCGTGGAGGCCGAGGCGACGCTGCTCGACGGCAGCGGCGAGCCCGCCTACCAGGGCTGGATGATGAACCTCGCCCGGACGTACAACCCGCACGACTTCAACGACAACGGATCCACCGACGTCCTCTTCCGGGACGCCAACGGCGTGCTGTGGCGCGAGGACCTGAGGGACCGCACCCCGCTCTACGGCGAGGTCAGGACCGCCAGGACCACCCGTATCGGCTCGGGCTGGGGGATCTACAAGACGATCGAGGCCGTCGGCAACGTCGGCGGCGCCGCCACCGGCGACGTGATCGCGGTCGACGGCTCCGGCGTGCAGTGGCTCTACCTGGGCAAGGGCGACGGCACGTTCGCCCCCCGGGTGAAGGTGGGCACCGGCTGGCAGGTCTACAACAAGGTCGCCGGCGGTTCGGACCTCGACGGCGACAACCGCCCCGACGCGGTGGCCGCGGACACCTCCGGCGTCCTGTGGTTCTACAAGGGGACCGGCAACTACGCGAAGCCGTACGCGCCCCGGGTCCGGGTCGGCGGGGGCTGGCAGGCCTTCAACCAGATCACCGCCGTCGGGAACATCGCCGGCACGGCCGCCGGGGACCTGGTCGCCCGCGACACCTCCGGCGTCCTCTGGCTGTACCAGGGCAACGGCCGCGGCGGCTTCGCCCCCGGTGTGAAGGTCGGCGGCGGCTGGGGTGCCTACTCCCAGTTCGTCGGCGCCGACGACCTCGACAACGACGGCCGCCCCGACCTGATCGCCTACGGGACGAGCGGCGAGTACGGCGCGTACGTCTACCGCTCGACGGGCACCGTCACCGCCCCCTTCCGAGGCCGTCAGACGACGGACCTCTTCACGTACGACGGCCTCAGGTACAGCAACGTCTCCTGAGCCCCGCCCCCGGCCGGACCGCGCTAGTCCTCAAGGGGGACCCGGAAGGATCCGCATCCAGCGGGACGACCGGGTCCCCCACCGCCCGTACCGTTTCGGTGTGACCCAGACACAGACCTCCGAGACGAGCCGCAGCCCCGAGTTCCGCCTGGTGCAGGCGGCGCTCGGCGGGCTGCACCAGGAACTCTTCCACGACGCCTTCGCCTACCGGCCGCTGCCGCGGATGGACGTGGAGAGCAGGCCGCCCCGCTTCCTGCCGCGGCGGATACGCGTGTACGCGGGGCTGCTGCCGCACGCGGTCGTCGCCTTCATGGCGATGATCGTCTTCATCATCGGGACGCAGCGCTACAACGGCGTCGTCGGCCCGATCGGGCTCGTGGCCACCCTCGCGCCGGCCGGGGTCGTGCTGCTCACCCTGGTCCGGCCGGTCCTCGCCTTCTGGGCGTCGATCGGCACGACACCGTTCATCGGGTACATCGCCGGCTTCGGGACCGGCTGGCCCTGGGCGGCGAACTCCTTCGCCGCCCACCTGGTGGTCCTCGCCGTGGTCGCCGCCCGCTCCCGGCCCCGTACCGCCGTGTGGATGTGGCTCGGGACGGCGGGCTACGCGCTCTTCGCCGAGATGTTCCTCGGCATGGGCGGCGGCACCGACGCCGTCCCGATGCTGTTCGTCTCGGCCCTGGTCCTGCTCACCGTGACCGTCTTCCAGGTCCGCCGCCAGGCCGACCGCGAGGTCACCGCCCAGCAGACCGTCACCGCGCAGGAACGCTCCAAGCGGACCCTCCTCGAGGAGCGGACCACCATCGCCCGCGAGCTGCACGACGTCGTCGCCCACCACATGTCGGTGGTCGCGATCCAGGCGGAGGCCGCCCCGTACCGGGTCGAGAACCCGCCGCCGGAGCTGGAGCAGGCCTTCCTCACCATCCGGGAGAACGCCGTCGCCGCGCTGACCGAGCTGCGCCGCATCCTCGGAGTCGTACGCGCCGAGGACTACGAGGCCCCCGACGCCCCGCAGCCGACCCTGGCCGACCTGGACACGCTGGTCGGGAACGTCGCCGACGCCGGGCTCGTCGTCGAGAAGACGGTGACCGGCGCGGTACGGGAACTGCCGCAGGGCGTGGAGCTCTCGGCGTACCGGATCGTCCAGGAGGCCCTGTCGAACGTGCTGCGGCACGCGCCGGGCGCGGCGGCGAAGGTCGAGGTCAGCTATGTGCTCGGCGGCCTGGGACTGCGGATCGCCAACGGTCCCGCGCGCGGCCTGGTCAAGCCCTCGCCGGGCGCGGGGCACGGCATCACCGGCATGCGGGAGCGTGTGACGATGCTCGGCGGGGAGATGACGGCCGGGGCCACCGAGGACGGTGGCTACGAGGTGGCGGCCTTCGTCCCCGTGAGCCGTGAGGAGGCCGAGCTGTGATCCGCGTACTGATCGTCGACGACCAGGTGATGGTCCGGGAGGGCTTCTCGGTGCTGCTCGGCGCGATGCCGGACATCGAGGTCGTCGGGGAGGCCGTCAACGGCCGGGAGGCGATCTCCCAGGTCGCGGCCCTCCACCCGGACGTGGTCCTGATGGACATCCGGATGCCCGAGCTGAACGGCATCGACGCCACACGGGAGATCGTCGCCGCCGACGAGGACGCGAAGGTGCTCGTCCTGACCACCTTCGACCTGGACGAGTACGTGTACCAGGCGCTGCGCGCCGGGGCCTCCGGCTTCCTGCTGAAGGACGCGTCGGCGCGGCAGCTCGCGGACGGGGTGCGGGTGGTCGCGGCGGGGGAGGCGCTGCTCGCGCCGACCGTCACGAAGCGGCTGATCACCGAGTTCGCGAAGGCGCCGGAGAACTCCCCGCGCCCGCCGGCGATGGCGCGGATCGGGGAGCTCACGGAGCGGGAGACGGAGGTCCTGGTGCTCATCGCGCAGGGCCTGTCGAACGCCGAGATCGCGGACCACCTCGTCGTCGCGGAGTCGACGATCAAGACGCATGTGAGCCGCATCCTGGTGAAGCTGGGGCTGCGGGACCGGACGCAGGCGGCGGTGTTCGCGTACGAGGCGGGGCTGGTGCGCGTCGGGGGCTGAGGCGCGGCGGCCCGGGGGCCGGGGCGGTATGCGGGGGTAGCGTCCGTCCATGGACGCTGTTGACGCTGCATACGACCCCTGGTCCCCGGAGTTCGTCGCCGATCCCTACCCCGCCTACGCCGCGCTGCGGGCGGCCGGCCGCGCCCACTGGCACGGGCCCACCCGCCAGTGGCTGATCCCGCACCACGAGGACGTGTCCGCGCTGCTGAGGGACCGGCGGCTCGGGCGGACGTACACCCATCGCTTCACCCACGAGCAGTTCGGGCGGGAGGCGCCGGACGCCGCTCACGAGCCCTTCCACACGCTCAACGACCACGGGCTGCTGGATCTGGAGGGGGCCGACCACGGCCGGATCCGGCGGCTGGTGTCGAAGGCGTTCACGCCGAGGACGGTGGAGGAACTGGCGCCGACGGTACGGCGGCTGGCCGCCGATCTGGTCGGCGGTCTGGTCGCGGCGGGCGGCGGCGACCTCCAGGCGATGGTGGCGGAGCCGCTGCCGGTCGCGGTGATCGCGGAGATGCTGGGCGTGCCGGAGGACGACGAGGAGCGGGGGCGGCTGCGGCCCTGGTCGGCGGCGATCTGCGGGATGTTCGAGCTGAACCCTTCGGAGGGGACGGCCCGGCGGGCGGTCGAGGCCTCGGTCGAGTTCTCGGACTATCTGCGGGAGCTGATCGCCCGGCGGCGGCGGGAACCCGGGAGGGACCTGATCTCGTCCCTGATCGCGGTGGAGGGGCTGACCGAGCAGGAGATGATCTCCACCTGTGTCCTCCTCCTGAACGCGGGGCACGAGGCCACCGTGAACACCACGGTCAACGGCTGGTGGACGCTGCTCAGGGAGGGCGTCCGTCCGGAACCCGAAAAGTTGTCCACAGCTGTGGAAGAACTTCTGCGCTACGACACCCCGCTCCAGATGTTCGAGCGCTGGGTCCTCGACGACATCGAGATCGGCGGGGTCCGGATCCCGCGCGGCTCCGAGGTCGCCCTGCTCTTCGGCTCCGCCAACCGCGACCCGGCCCGCTTCGGCCCCACCGCCGACACGCTCGACCTCACCCGCGCGGACAACCCGCACGTCACCTTCGGCGCGGGCATCCACTACTGCCTGGGCGCCCCGCTGGCCCGCCTCGAACTGACGGCGGTCTTCGCCGAGTTGCTCCACCGGGCGCCGGACCTCCGGCTCACGGCGGAGCCGGTACGGAAGCCGGGGTACGTGATCCGGGGGTTCGAGGGGCTGTGGGTGGAGGTGTGAGCGGGCGGCCGGGCCCTGGCAGGGGCCCGGCCGCCGGGGGAGTAGGCCGGGGGAGTAGGTCGGGGGGCGTCGGTCGGGGAGTCAGCCCACCATGTCCCGGCGCCGCAGGCCCGTGAGGCCCGCCGCCGTCAGCGCCGCCGCCAGGGCCGTCAGGAGCAGCACCGGGGTCCAGGCCATCTCCTGGCCGGGGAGCTTCGGCAGATGGCCGAAGGGGGAGAGGTCCAGGACCGCCTGCGGCAGGCCGAGGGCCGGGCCGATCCAGCCGAGGGCCAGACAGAGGCCGGCCACACCCCACGCGGCGGTGGCCGCCTTGGGGACGGCGCCCCAGAGGAGGACCGCGAGGGCCGCGAGGGTCCACACCGCGGGGAGCTGGACGAGCGAGGCGCCCAGGACCGCGCCGAGGTCGTGCCCGTAACCGAGGCCCAGACCGAGGCCGCTGAGGAGCAGGATCAGGGCGGAGCCGCCGAAGGCGATCACCAGATGGCCGGCGGCCCAGCGGAGCCTGCCGAGGGCGCATGCGAGGAGGGGTTCGGCCCGTCCCGAGGTCTCCTCGCCGTGCGCCCGGAGCACCGAGCCGACCGCGAAGAGGGCCGCGACCATCCCGAACAGGGACACCATGGTGGCGAGGAAGGCGCTGGTCAGGGCAGTCTGGCCGCCCATGCGCTCGAAGATCTCCCGGGCCTGTTCGTTGTCGCCGACGATGTCGGCCGCGCCCACGACGATCCCGCCGAAGACGAGCCCGCAGAGCAGGAAGCCCAGCGACCAGCCGAGGAGGGTGCCGCGCTGGAGCCGCCAGGCGAGCGCCCCCGCCGTCCCGAGCCGCCCCTCCGCCGGGCCCGGCCGGGTCGCGAGGAAGCTCGCGCCGACGTCCCGGCGGCCGGTCAGCGCGTACGCCGCCGCCGTCTGGACCAGGACGGCGGCGGCGATCAGCAGGAGCACCCACCAGCGTTCACCGGCGAAGGCGCGGACGTTCTCGGCCCAGCCGATCGGGGAGAGCCAGGTCAGGAAGCTGCCGCCGTCCGCGCTCCCGGAGTCGCCGGCCGCACGCAGCACGAACGCGAGGCCGAGGGCGGCGCCGGTGAGGCCCTTGGAGAGCCGGGCGCTCTCGGTGAGCTGGGCGGCGAGCGCGGCCGTGGTCGCGAAGACCATGCCGGTTCCGCCGATGGCCAGGCCGAGGGCGAGCGCCCCGGCCGCCCCCTGTCCGGCGAGTCCGGCGGTGACGAGGAGGGCGACGGCGGCGTTGACGACGAGCGCGGCGAGGAGGGCGGCGGTGAGCGGGGCCCGGCGGCCGACCGCACCGGCGGACAGCATCTCCTGACGGCCGGTCTCCTCCTCCTCGCGGGTGTGCCGGACGACCACGATGAGGCTCGCGACGGCGGCGAGGACGGCGGCGAAGGTGCCGAACCGCCAGGCGACGAGCCCGCCGATCGAGTCGTCGAAGACGGGGCCGTAGAGCGCGCGCATCGAGCTGTTGGCGGTCATGGAGGCGGCGACGTCGGCGCGTTGGGCGGCGGTGCCGTAGAGCCCTTCGAGCGTGCCGACGCCGCTGGCGACCATGCCGCCGGTGACGAGCGCCCAGACCGGGATCATCAGCCGGTCGCGGCGCAGGGCGAGCCGGGTGAGGGTGCCGGTGCCGGTGAGGACGGCGCTCATGACGCGGTCACCTCGGCCGCGTAGTGCCGGAGGAACAGCTCCTCCAGGGTGGGCGGGGTGCTCATGAGGCTGCGGACGCCCGAGGCGGTCAGGGAGCGCAGGACGGCGTCGAGCTTGTCGGTGTCGACCTGGAGCTTCACCCGGAGGCCCTGCACGTCGAGGTCGTGGACGCCGGGGAGGTGGGCGAGGCCGTCGGGCGGGGAGGCGAGTTCGGCGGTGACGCTGGTGCGGGTCAGGTGCCGCAGCTCGACGAGCGAACCGGACTCGACCGTGCGGCCCTTGCGGATGATGCTGACCCGGTCGCAGAGGCTCTCGACCTCGCTGAGGATGTGGCTGGACAGCAGGACGGTCCGGCCCCGGTCGCGGGCCTCCTCCACACAGCTCTGGAAGACCTCCTCCATCAGCGGGTCGAGGCCGCTGGTCGGCTCGTCGAGGACGAACAGGTCGGCGTCGGAGGCGAAGGCGGCGACGAGGGCGACCTTCTGCCGGTTGCCCTTGGAGTAGGTGCGGCCCTTCTTCGTCGGGTCGAGTTCGAAGCGCTCGGTCAGTTCGGCGCGCCGGGCCTTGTCGAGGCCGCCCCGGAGCCTGCCGAAGAGGTCGATGACCTCGCCGCCGGAGAGGTTGCGCCAGAGGGTCACGTCGCCGGGGACGTACGCGATGCGGCGGTGCAGCTCCACGGCGTCCTGCCAGGGGTCCTTCCCGAGCAGCGTGGTGGTGCCGGAGTCGGGGCGCAGGAGGCCGAGGAGGACCCGGATGGTGGTGGACTTCCCGGAGCCGTTGGGGCCGAGGAAGCCGTGGACCTCGCCGGTCTCGACGGTGAGGTCGAGGCCGTCGAGCGCGTGGGTGCGCCCGAAGGACTTGTGCAGTCCGGCGACGCTGATTGCCTGGGTCATGCTTCAGAACGTACGCTGTTTTCACAAAGTTGTGAAGTTAAGGAACCGTATAAAGTCGGGGGATGAGCGAGATGACGACGACCGGCGGGAGCGCGGGCGCGGGTACGGGCGGTACGGGTGCGGCCACGGGCGAGGACGCGGCGGTGTCCCGCTTCGTGGAGCGCTTCGCCGCCGAGCTGACCGAGGCGGGCATGCAGCGGATGGCCTCCCGCGTCTTCGCGGCCCTCCTCGCCTCCGAGACCGCCTCGATGACCTCGGCCGAACTCGCCGGGCAGCTGCAGATCAGCCCCGCCGCCGTCTCCGGCGCGATCCGCTACCTCAGCCAGGTCAGCATGGTCAGCCGCGAGCGCGACCCCGGCACCCGCCGCGAGCGGTACGTCCTCCACAACGAGCTCTGGTACGAGACCTTCACCCGCCGCGACCAGATCCTCACCCGCTGGGAGAAGGTCCTCC
Organism: Streptomyces sp. P9-A4; assembly: GCF_036634195.1. NCBI lineage: Bacteria > Bacillati > Actinomycetota > Actinomycetes > Kitasatosporales > Streptomycetaceae > Streptomyces > Streptomyces sp. P9-A4. Next base: position 3,460,223 of record NZ_JAZIFY010000001.1, on the reverse strand, counting down.
GCGAGGGCGCCGCGGCCCTGGGCCCGCACACGGCGGCGGGCGCCCGCACGGCGGAGACGGCGGAGTTCTTCGCCTTCCTCCAGAACGAGATGCTGGGAATCATGGACCGCTGGTCGGCCTACAAGGAGTCGCGCACGGAGTCCTGAGCCCCGGCCTCCCCGTCCCCCGCCTCCGGGCGGACCGTCGCGGGAGGCGCGAGCCGGTCCAGGAGCGCGGTGAACTCCGCGCCGCCCGCCTCCAGGTACGGCTCCGCCGGCCACAGCGGGCGCCCCTCGATCCAGGGCACGACCACCGCCCGCCCGTCGTCCACCCGGTCCAGCCAGCCGCGCAGCTCCACCCGGCCGGTGGGCTCGGACGGCAGCCCGGCCCGGGGGTGCTTCCGCGTGCCGGGCGGCAGCAGTTCGAGCAGCGCCTCGGGCAGGTCGTCCGCCCCGCCGTGGGCCGGGAAGAGCACCAGGACGGGAACGTCTCCGTACGGCGCGCGCAGCAGGACGTACCGGCGGTCGACGGGCACGGGCGCGGTCGCGGCGCGGGCCAGCATCCGGGCCGCGTGGCGGCCCGAGGTCAGCAGCAGGTAGCCGGCGCGCAGGAGCGTGCCCAGCGTGATGACGCCGATGACGTACACCGGGACCACGACGCCCTGCTCGCCGGGAGGGGCGACCAGCGCCAGTACGCCCATGCCCACGAGGGTCGCCCCCAGGATCAGCGTCTCGTGCGCCCCGGCGCCCCGGCGCAGGCCCCGCACCCGCCACCAGGCGACCTCGCGGACGTCCGCCTCGGGGCGGCGGGTGCGGGTCTGCGGGACGGCCTGACGCCCGGCGTGCGCGGCGAGCACCGCGTACGTGGGGGAGGGCGGCGTCTCGGCGGCGGGCGCGTGACCGGCCTTGACCGGGTTCACCGGGTTCACCGGGGGAGCGCCCGCGGGGGACACGTACGGGACGGGGACGGCACGGGTGCGGCGCCACCGGCGCACCGCGCCGCCGACGAGCCCCACGGGCAGCAGGAGCAGCCCGGACATGCCGAAGGCCTCGTTCACCTCGTTGGCGGGGGCGCCCTCCCAGTCCGCGTTGTACAGGTCGCCCTTCCAGGGGCCGTACGAGACGACGAAGCCGGTGTCCCGGCCTTCGAGGACCGGGTCGAGATCCGTGGCACACCGGTAGGGGCCGGTCCGCGTGCCCCCGTCGAAGGGGTCCTCCCAGCTGACCGTGCAGTGGCCGTCGGCCTGCTTGCTCAGGACGGTGAGGTCGATCCGCGGGTCGTCGTCCGAGGCCTCGACGCCGTAGATGCCGAGGCCCAGGGCGACGGCGCCGGCCAGGAGCACCCAGCGCCAGAGGCCCCACCGGCGCCGGGGACGGGCCTGCTGCGCGGCGAGAGGCGCGGCGGACGCGAGCGGCGCGGCGGGCCGCCCTGCCGGGACCTGGAGCGGGCCGTTCGCGGCCACCGGCCGCTGCGGGCTGAGCGGCACCGCCCGGTGCGGCAGGCCCGCCCGCACCGCCCGCTCCACGATCCGGCGCCGCGTGGCCCCGCCGCGCACCGGCTTCGCCCAGACCAGTTCCCCGCCGCCGGGCGGCGAGAGCACCCCGCCGGTACGCGGGTCCCCGCACCACCACAGCACGCCGTCCGGGCCCGGCCGCACCAGCTCGTACCGCTGCCGGGTGGTCACGACCGTCAGCGGCCACATCTCGCCGCTGTCCGGGTCGGCCAGGACGACGGTCGCGGCGCGCCAGGTGCGGGCGACGGGGACGGCGGCGTGCGCCGACCAGGCTCCGGTGCCGAGGGCGTGTCGCATCCGCGGCGCGAGGGACCGGGCGCCGACGCCGAAGACCAGCGCCACGATCCCGAGGCCGACGAGCAGCGACACGGCGGAGGCCGCCCATCCGCCCGGGCGCAGCACCCCGACGCCGGCGGCGGCCACGAGGAGGACCACCCCCGTGACCGTCCTCTCGGTGGCTCTCCCCCGGTACCGCTCCAGACCCTTTGCCGTCTCTTCCCGATCCAGCGCGTACGCCATCCCGAGCCCCCCACACCTGTCACTCGTGCCCCACGGATGAGGCTAAGGGCCCGGGATCTCCCGGGGAAGCGTCAGCCCCCACGCCCCCGCCCCGACCGTCCACGTCCTGCGGCGGACCGGGCCCGTGAGCCGCCCGTCCGCCCGGTAGCGGAAGTCCGGGCCCGAGACCGTGAGGGTGTGCGCCGTCGTGTGGTGGGGCGGGGCCGCCGACGGGTGGACCGTCACCTCGGCGGTGCCGCCCGCCGAGCGGACCGTCAGGCCCTGGACCGGGGTGTCGACGTCCGTGAGCAGCACCCCGTCCGCCTCCACCCGCAGCCGGTGGGCGCGGACCGCGACGGCCGTCGGGGCCGGGCGGACCAGGGTGCGGACCAGGGAGCGGCAGGTGCCCCAGACGGTGGTGGTGGCGGCGGTGAGCACCGGCGCGGCCGGGACCAGGAGGTCGCCGAGGACGACGCCGTCGCTGTCGTCGACCAGCAGGTCCAGACGGCGCACCGCCCCGTCGAGCACCGCCCGCGCGGCGGCGGGCGTGGAGCGCGGCACGCCGAGCGCGTGGGCGACTTCCAGGGCGCCGGGAGCGCCGATCGGGACGAGGGCGAGGGCCGCCCCGGCGAGCTCCCGCTCGCGGTGCAGCAGCGCCACCGCCCGCAGCAGCGCGCGGTCGTCGCCGAGCACCACGGGACGCCGGGATCCCCGCCTGGCCAGGGCCCTGGAGAATTCCTCGGGGCCGTCCGGCAGGCAGATCTTCGCCTCCGCGCCCGCGGACAGTACATCTTTCGCGATCCGCACGGACTCGCCGTCACTTCGGCGGGCGACCGGGTCGACGATGACCAGCAGCTGGTCGTGATCCGACACCTCGGTCCTTCCTCGGGTAGCATCTTTGTGCAAGAGCCCCTTGCGCTATTGCGCCAGGGGCTTCGTCTATTCCGGGGCACACCGGTGAGGCGGCGTTACGCCCCCTGACCTTGGACATGCCCCACCCGGAAGGGGTGTACGCCTGTGCCCGCACTTGTGCTGCTCGGTGCTCAGTGGGGTGACGAGGGCAAGGGAAAGGCCACCGACCTCCTCGGTGGATCCGTTGACTATGTGGTGCGCTACCAGGGCGGCAACAACGCCGGCCACACGGTCGTCGTCGGCGACCAGAAGTACGCGCTGCATCTTCTCCCTTCCGGAATCCTCTCGCCGGGGTGCACCCCGGTGATCGGAAACGGTGTCGTCGTCGACCCGGCGGTCCTGCTCTCCGAGCTGAGCGGGCTGAACGAGCGAGGCGTGGACACGTCGAAGCTCCTGATCAGCGGCAACGCCCACCTGATCACCCCGTACAACGTCACCCTCGACAAGGTGACGGAACGGTTCCTCGGAAAGCGCAAGATCGGCACCACCGGTCGCGGCATCGGCCCGACCTACGCCGACAAGATCAACCGCGTCGGCATCCGGGTCCAGGACCTGTACGACGAGTCGATCCTCACCCAGAAGGTCGAAGCGGCGCTGGAGGGCAAGAACCAGCTGCTCGCCAAGCTGTACAACCGCCGCGCGATCCAGGCCGACCAGATCGTCGAGGAGATGCTCCAGTACGCGGAGCAGATCAAGCCGTTCGTCGCCGACACGACCCTGATCCTCAACAAGGCGCTCGACGACGACAAGGTCGTGCTCTTCGAGGGCGGCCAGGGCACTCTGCTCGACGTCGACCACGGCACGTACCCCTTCGTCACCTCCTCGAACCCGACCGCGGGCGGCGCCTGCACCGGCGCCGGCGTGGGCCCGACGAAGATCAGCCGGGTCATCGGCATCCTCAAGGCGTACACGACCCGTGTCGGCGCCGGCCCGTTCCCGACGGAGCTGTTCGACGCGGACGGCGAGGCGCTGCGCCGCATCGGTGGCGAGCGCGGTGTCACCACCGGCCGTGACCGTCGCTGCGGCTGGTTCGACGCGGTCATCGCGCGGTACGCGACCCGGGTCAACGGCCTGACGGACTTCTTCCTCACCAAGCTCGACGTGCTGACGGGCTGGGAGCAGATCCCGGTCTGCGTCGCGTACGAGATCGACGGCAAGCGCGTCGAGGAGCTGCCCTACTCGCAGACCGACTTCCACCACGCGAAGCCGATCTACGAAATGCTGCCGGGCTGGTCCGAGGACATCACCAAGGCGAAGACGTTCGCGGACCTGCCGAAGAACGCGCAGGCGTACGTGAAGGCGCTGGAGGAGATGTCGGGCGCGCCGATCTCCGCGATCGGCGTCGGCCCCGGCCGCACCGAGACGATCGAGATCAACTCGTTCCTCTAGGCCGTACGCCCGAGGGCCCGTGCCCCGTCGTGAAGACGGGGCACGGGCCCTCGGTGTTTCCGCGGGTACGCCCGCCGTACCGCTTCGCCCGCGCGCCGGACACGGCCTAGGGCCTGTCGTCAAATTCCCGTCGTCGCCCGAAGGGCAGGCGGGAGTGTGACGACAGGCCCTAGGACCGGTAGTACTCGTTCGGTTCGCCGTCGAGCATCGGGTAGACCAGCAGCCGGTCCCTGCCCTTGAACGTGTCGACGACCAGGTAGCGGGACAGGCCCTCCTGGCACTCGCGGTCCCAGGCGTTGGTGTCCCTGGTGCGGGGGCCGACGACCAGCACGCTCCCGGCGCCCGCGAGGACGGACGTGGTGCCGCAGGACCAGTCCTCGGAGGTGGTCACGCCGTCGATGGTGCGCGGGTAGCCGTCGATGACGCCGATCACGGGGGCGCCGACCGGGCCCTGGGTGATCGTGACCTCCGAGGTGTAGCGGTCGTCGTTCTCGCCGTACATCTCGGGCGCGGGGATGCGGGACCAGTGGCCGAGGAAGCGTGCGGGGACGACCGCCGGGCCGCTGGGCGCCTTGCGGTACGTGGTCTTCGCGGCGCCCGAGGCCCATTCGAGGACATCGGGGGAGCGCAGGGTGAGGGTCTGGTGGGCGGCGGGCGTGCAGCGCTCGGCGGGCACGCTGGTGGTCACGTCGGACTCGCCGTAGACCACCTTGTCCTCGTCGGCCGAGACGAGCCGCGAGCGGCCCATGCACATCCGGTTCTCGGTGACCTGGACGTAGACGGCGCTCTTGGAGCCCGCGGCGCCCTGGGTGATCTCGATCCGGGCGGTCTCGCGGGGGGACTCGGGCGAGCCCTGGACGATGCCCTCCCAGGCGCCGAGGAAGGCGGCGGGGACGATCCCGGCGGGCCGGGCGGAGCCGTTGCCGGTGCCGCCGGCCCGGTTCTTCTGGTCGTCTCCGATGCCGGGGTCGGGCCAGAAGGTGTACGTGAGACCGGCCGCGGCGGCCACGACGAGCGCCGTGAGCCCGGCGACCGGCCCGGCGCGGCGGCACGGGTGCCGGGCGGGGGCCTGGGGGGCGGTGGAGGAGCCGGAGGGCAGGGGAGTGCGCGGGGTGGCCTCATCGGGGGCGGCGACGACGGATCCACCGGGGGCGCCCGAGGCACCGGTGACACCAGTGACACCAGTGACGCCGGAGGCGGCGGAGGCACCGGAGACAGCAGCACTGGAGGCACCGGAGGAGACCGGACCCTCCTCCTCCGCCCGCGTCTCCGCCTCCAGCAGCCGCGCCGCGTGCCGTCCCAGCCGTGCCAGTACGTCCGCCGGGAGCCACGGTTCCGGGACCGACAGCGTCTCCGCGATCTCGGCGGCCGACGGCCGCCCGGCCGGGTCCTTGGCGAGACAGGCCCGGATCAGCCCGGAGAGTTCGGGCGCCAGGTCCGTCAGATCGGGCTCGTCGTGGGCGATCCGGAACATGGTGGCGTGGACGCCGCTGTCCGCCGTACCGAACGGCGCGCGCCCGGTCGCCGCGTACACGAGGACGGACCCCAGGCAGAAGATGTCCGAGGCGGGCGCGATGTGCTCGCCCCTGACCTGCTCGGGCGACATGAAGCCGGGGGAGCCGACGACCGCCCCGGTGGTGGTCAGGTTGCCGCCGTCGGCGACCGTGTCGACGGCGCGGGCGATACCGAAGTCGATGATCCGGGGCCCGTCGACGGTGAGCAGCACGTTGGACGGTTTCAGGTCGCGGTGGACGAGTCCGGCGGCGTGGATATGTTCGAGGGCGCGCGCCAGACCGCCGGCCAGTGCCTTCACCGTCACGGGTGGCAGCGGCCCGGACTCGTCGCCGACGACGGTCCGCAGCGAGGGCCCGGGGACGTAGCCGATCGCCACCCAGGGAGACCCCGCCCCCGTGTCGGAGCCGAGCACGGGCGCGGTGCCCGCGCCGCCGACCCGTTCCAGGGCGGCGACCTCGCGGGCGAACCGGCGCCGGAACTCGTCCTGGGCGGCGAGTTCGCCGTGCACCACCTTCACCGCGACCGTCCGTCCGCCGGCCGAGCGTGCCAGGAACACCCGGCCCATCCCTCCGACTCCGAGACGGCCGAGCAGACGGAACGGGCCGATGGTGGCGGGGTCTTCCGCGGTCAATGGCTCCACGTCGTCAGAGCATGCCAGACGGCACGTCAGCCGTCCCCGCAGATCTTCAGCCCCTTCGGAGTGGCGCAGGGCAGGTGGCCCTGGGTGCCGATCACGTCCTGGCCGCGGCCCCGGGTCAGATAGCCGAGGAAGCTTGAGGTCAGCGAGTCGGCGGGGGGTACGCCCCAGGTGTAGGCGTACTCGATCTCCCGGTACGGGTAGCCCGGTCCGCTCATCTCCTCCAGGACGGGTTCGCGGCCGTCGATGGCCACCTTGTGCAGGCCCGGGTGTCCGCCGACGGAGCGGAGGTCGGCGTAGCCGATGGCTCCGGGGAGCTTGGCGACGGTGGTCAGGACCCGGTCCGTGGAATCGAGTTCGCAGCGGATCACCTTGGACTCGGTGTCGTCGACGTTCACGCAGTCCAGGGAGGAGTTGGCGGGTTCGTTGCGTTCGAGGACCCGGCGCTGGAAGACCTCGCGGGTACCGGAGTTGGCGTCGCGGCTGATGAGCAGGACGGGCCGGTCGACGCCGGGGACCAGCTGGCTCCAGTTGGTGATCTCGCCCTGGTAGACGCGGCGGATCTGGTCCAGGGTGAGGTTGTCGACGGGGATGTCGTCGTTGAGGACGAGGGTGAAGAGGGAGACGGCGACCGTGCTCTCCCGCAGCTGGGGGAAGCCGCCCGGCTTGCGGCCGTCGGAGAGGGCGATGACGGCGGGGGAGCCCTTGCCCTGCTCTGCGCCGGCGGCGGCGTCGGCCAGCGCCCGGATCCCGGAGGTCGAGCCGTGCGGGTCGAGGATGATCGTCGCCCCCGCGCAGTCCTTCTCGTACTGCTTCTTCACCTCGCGTACGACGGGGGCGAAGGCGGTGGAGCCGGTGACGGTGAGGGTGCCGGTGGCGCAGCCGATCGGTGGCGGGGTCCGCTCGCGGACGATGATCGCGGCGAGCGCGATCACACAGAGGGTGAGGACGACGGTGACGGCCCGCGAGGTGGGGCTGAATCTGGCGGCCTTCTCGTCGGGGGTGGTGCTCCTGTTGCGCCGGATGGCACCGCCCTGGAGGCTGCCGTCGACCTTGACGTCCCGGTCGGCCACCCCGCCGGAGAGCTGGACGAGCAGCTTGAAGTACTGCCCGCGGTCGAGCGCCACCTTGGGGACGAGGACGGCGCTGCCGCTGCGGCCCAGCTTGGGGGCGCGCTCCAGGTCGTCCCGGACCGAGACCCAGCCGGCCGGGACGGTGGCGACGACGCCCTGCACGGTCCGGTCACCGAAGGTGATCCGCAGCCCGTGGGGCTCGGTGGAGGCCCCGTAGTCGTCGGAGCTGATGTCGAGGTCCCGGTCGTTCTCGATGCGGAGGAGGACGAGCGTGGAGCCGTTGGCGGGCGGGGCCATGCCCACCACCTCGCCCTCGCGCACGGTCATGACCTCGCGGTCCTGGTTCTCCTCCCGGTGGAGCGGGGTGTTGAGCTGCACGCGGTAGCCGAGCCGCTTGCGCTGGGGCGAGAACCGGTCGAGCCAGACGACGCCGACCGAGACCAGGACGCCGAGGAGTGTCGTCCCCAGGGCGATGACGTTCTCAGCGGTAATCCACTCCATGGCCGGGACGGTACGGACGCCCGTCCGGGGGCGGTGGCCGCGTAGCGGGCGGTCACCTGGACTTCTCCGTTCGTTCAGACAGGCCCCGGGGTGCCCCCGGGTGGCCGGGCAGGGGTTGCCCGGGTGTGTGGAGCGTGGGTGTAATGGCCACGAGGGGGCCTTCCGTCTGAGGAGTACCCCATGCGTGTCGTCGAAGTGACCGCCTACGGCGGACCCGAGGTCCTCAGAATGACCCGCCGGCCGGAGCCGGAGGCCGGGGCCGTACCGGGGAAGGTACGGGTGCGCCTGAAGGCGGCCGGAGTGAACCAGGCGGATCTGCGGATCCGCGCGGGGAAGTACGCCGACATGGTCGGCTCGCTCAGGCCCCCGTTCGTCCTGGGGACGGACTTCGCGGGCAAGCTGCTCGACCACGCCCCCGGGATGCCGCCGGGGACCCGGGTGGCCGGGCTCGTGCCGTGGTTCGAGTCGCTGACCGGCGACGGCACCTACGCGGAGATCATCTGGGCCGATCCCGAGTGGCTGGCCCCGGTCCCCGACGACGTGGAGTTCACCGTGGCCGCGTCCTTGCCGCTGGCCTCGGCAACCGTCGAGCAGGGCCTCGAACGGCTCGCGCTGCGGCCGGGCGCGACGCTGCTCGTGACGGGTGCGAGCGCGGTGGTGGGCCGGATCGCGGTCCAGCTGGCGCACGCGGCCGGGCTGCGGGTGGTGGCCGTCGCCCACGAGGGCGACGAGAGCGAACTGAGGATCCTCGGCGCGGACCACGTCGTCCCGCGCGGCGCCCCGGAGGACGTGGTCGCCAAGGTGCTCGCGGGAGAACCGGACGGGGTGGACGGGGTCTTCGACGGGGGGCTCGTCGGAGACGCGCTGCTGCCCGTCCTGAAGGACGGCGGCGCGTTCGCCGCGCTCGCCCCCGACCGGGTCCCGGCCGCGGGGCGCGGCATCCGCGTCGAGGCGGTACGGGCCAGGCCGGACGCCGCCCGGCTGACCGAGACCCTGCGGAAGGTGGCGGACCGGGAGCTGATCACCCGGGTGTCCGACGTGATGCCCCTGGAGGAGGTCGCGGAGGCCCACCGGAGGGCGGAGGCGGGTCACCGGCCCGGCCGCATCATCCTGATGATCTGAGCCCGGGACGACGAGCCCGGACGACGAGTCCAGGAGGACGAGACGACGAAGGGCCCGGATCCGGCTTCACCGCCGGATCCGGGCCTTCTCGCTGTTTTCGATGAACCGGAACCCCACCTGTCACAACTCCTGGTCTAGACCTTGACAGGTTCAGACCAATCACGCTTCGCTGTGTGCTCCCCCACCCGGTCCCCACCCGGAAGGAAGCACGCATGTTGCGCAAGCTGCTCACCCTGATGGCCGCGCTCTGTACGGCCGTCGGACTCGCCGTACTCCTCCCCATCGCCTCGGCGGGCGCCGCCCCCGCCTGCGTCGGCGCCTGGAACTCCGGCAGCGTCTACACCGGCGGCATGACCGCCTCGCACAACGGCCACAACTGGTACGCGAAGTGGTGGACCCAGAACGAGCGCCCCGGCGCCTCCGACGTCTGGCGCGACGAGGGCACCTGCGGCACGGGTGGCGGCACGGACCCGGACCCCTCCGGATTCGTCGTCTCCCAGGCCCAGTTCGACCAGATGTTCCCGAGCAGGAACCCCTTCTACATGTACGCGGGACTCACCGCCGCCCTCAAGTCGTACCCCGGCTTCGCCACCACCGGCAGCGACACGGTGAAGAAGCAGGAGGCCGCGGCCTTCCTCGCGAACGTCTCCCACGAGACCGGCGGGCTCTACTACATCGTCGAGCAGAACACGGCCAACTACCCGCACTACTGCGACACGAGCCAGCCCTACGGCTGCCCCGCCGGCCAGGCCGCCTACTACGGACGAGGCCCGATCCAGCTCTCCTGGAACTTCAACTACCAGGCCGCGGGTGACGCCCTCGGCATCGACCTGCTGAACAACCCCTGGCGCGTCGAGCAGGATCCGGCCGTCGCGATGCAGACGGGCCTCTGGTACTGGAACACCCAGAACGGCCCCGGCACCATGACCGGCCACAACGCCATGGTCAACGGCGCTGGCTTCGGCCAGACCATCTGGGCGATCAACGGCAGCCTGGAGTGCAACGGCGGCAACCCGGCCCAGGTCCAGAGCCGGGTCACCAAGTACCAGCAGTTCACCCAGATCCTGGGTGTGCCCGCGGGGGCGAACCTGTACTGCTAGCGGTTCAGTTCTGCCACGCGACGAAGGCGGACCAGGAGGAGGGCCCCACGGTGAACGTGGGGCCGTCCTGCACCTTCGAGTCCCGGAGGTGGACGGCGGTGGCTACCTCCACGCAGTTGCCGCCGCCGAGGACGCGTTCGAGCTGGACCAGCATGTCGTCGCTGACCGGGTGGATCAGCCGTTCCATCGCGCTGATCGCCGCGCCCGTGAAGCCCATCTCCGCGCCCAGCTGTTCCTGTGTCCGGCCCTTCTTCATGCGCAGTCTCTTCGCCACGGCCGCCGCCATCCGAGCTCCAGGACCGATCGGTTCCTTGTTTTCCACTTGCGCCATTGCGCTCCCCATTCGGACTCAACCGATCTCAATCGGTCTCAACTGCTCCCCGCCGAATTCGACTGCGTATGAGGTGCGTTGGTGCTGGTCAAGGGGTTGCCGACGCACCCTCGGCAGTCGTGGAAAACGCTAGCGCCGACGCGGGAACATGTCCCCGTGAATGAAGAGAATCGGGAAGTGAACGTGGACTGGATTCCTGTTTCCTGATTCCAGCTCCGTAAGGCCGGGGTGCAATTCGACGCGGTGCGCGTCGACGGTGAGGACGGGCGGCGGCTTGCCGACTGGATGGAGGGACTCACGGGGGGCGACCCGGGGCCGGTGGTGATCGAGGCGAACGGACGGCGCGGGGTCTACTTCCTGGTGCCGCCGGGGTCGACGGCGCGGAAGTCGTGGCCGCGCGGGGTGACGCGGCTCAACGCGGGCCCCGCCCACGTGAGCTACGTACCGGTGCCGCCCAGCGGCGCGGTGTCAGCGAGGCCGAGATCATCCGGCAGGGGATCCACCTTGCCGCCATGGCCAACCGGGTCTGGGACGAGCCGCTGTTCTCGCGGACGTTCGAGGGGGGCGGCCGGACCTTGGCCAAGACCGAGGTCCGCGATGTCGTGGCCGACGCCGCCCGCCGCGAGACGGAAACGGGTACCGCTGCGTGATCGTCGTCGTGGTCGACACCTCGGGGCTACTGGCCGCCCTCGATTCCACGCACCCCGAGCACGAGGCCGCCGACGAGGCGATCCAGGCCGCCGGGCTGCTCGTCATGTCCCCGCTCCTGCTGGCCGAACTCGACCGTGTGGCCACGCGTGAGCTCGGCCGCGAGGCCGCGCTCAGCGCGGTGGACGACATCAGGCACTGGATGCGCCGGGGGCGGATCTCCATGCCGGAGATCACCGAGGACCGGCTGGGCGCCGCCCAGATGGTCCGGCTCCGCCACAGCGCCCTCGACCTCGACCTGGCCGACGCCGTCAACGTGGCTCTGGCCGCCGAGTACGACACCGACGCGGTCCTCACCCTCGACCGGCGCGACTTCCGGGCCGTGCGGCCGCTCGGCTGGCACAAGGCGTTCCGGGTGCTTCCCGACGACCTTCCCCTCTGAGTCCGGGACGGGAGGAACCCGCCCGGACCGGCAACGTGTCGGGTCCGCCCGCATCTCGGTGGACAAGATGGTCATAGCCCGCCCCACCTGCGGTTCCTTACCCTCGACGACATGACCCCTCATGTCATCGAACCCGATCCCCAGGCCGGGGCCGCCGTCAAGGCCGCCGACCGCGCGCACGTCTTCCACTCCTGGTCCGCTCAGGGCCTGATCGACCCGCTCGCCGTCGCCGGCGCCGAGGGTTCGTACTTCTGGGACTACGACGGAAACCGCTACCTGGACTTCACCAGCGGTCTCGTCTACACGAACATCGGCTACCAGCACCCCAAGGTGGTCGCCGCCATCCAGGAGCAGGCCGGGAAGCTGAGCACCTTCGCTCCCGCCTTCGCCATCGACGTCCGCTCCGAGGCCGCACGCCTCATCGCCGAGCGCACCCCGGGCGACCTGGACAAGATCTTCTTCACCAACGGCGGCGCCGAGGCCGTCGAGAACGCCGTCCGCATGGCCCGGCTGCACACCGGCCGTACCAAGGTGATGTCCGCCTACCGCTCGTACCACGGCGCCACCTCCACCGCGATCAACCTGACCGGTGACCCGCGCCGCTGGCCCTCCGACAACGGCTCCGCCGGCGTCGTGCGCTTCTGGGCGCCGTTCCTCTACCGCTCGCCCTTCTACGCCACCACCGAGGCGGAGGAGAGCGCGCGTGCCCTCCAGCACCTGGAGGACACGATCGCCTTCGAGGGTCCGGCGACCATCGCCGCGATCATCCTGGAGACCGTGCCCGGCACCGCCGGCATCATGACCCCGCCGCCCGGCTACCTCACCGGCGTCCGCGAGATCTGCGACAAGTACGGCATCGTCTTCATCCTCGACGAGGTCATGGCGGGCTTCGGCCGCACCGGCAAGTGGTTCGCCGCCGAGCACTTCGACGTCGTCCCCGACCTGATGACCTTCGCCAAGGGCGTGAACTCCGGTTACGTGCCCCTCGGCGGCGTCGCGATCAGCGAGAAGATCGCGGCCACCTTCGAGAAGCGCGCCTACCCGGGCGGTCTGACCTACTCCGGTCACCCGCTGGCCTGCGCCGCCGCCGTCGCCACCATCCACGTGATGGAGGACGAGAAGGTCGTCGAGAACGCCGCGCACATCGGTGAGACCGTCCTCGGCCCCGGCCTGCGCGAGCTGGCCGAGCGTCACCCCTCCGTCGGCGAGGTCCGCGGCATGGGCGTGTTCTGGGCGCTCGACCTGGTCAAGAACCGCGAGACCCGCGAGCCGCTGGTCCCGTACAACGCCGCCGGCGAGGCCAACGCGCCGATGGCCGCCTTCGGCGCCGCGGCGAAGAAGAACGGCCTGTGGCCCTTCGTGAACATGAACCGCACCCACGCCGTTCCCGCCTGCAACGTCTCCGAGGCGGAGGCCAAGGAAGGCCTCGCGGCCCTGGACGCGGCCCTCTCGGTGGCCGACGAGCACACCGCGTAACCGCTCTTCCCGGGAGGTTCCCTCCGTCTGGACTAGGGTGTCCGGAACCGGACGGAGGGGACCGACCACATGCCCGCGAGCGGAGCTGTCACACGCAACACCTTGCGACAGCAGATCGCGGACGCGCTCCGTGACGAAGTGCTCGCGGGCCGTCTCAAAGCGGGCCAGGAGTTCACCGTCAAGCAGATCGCCGACCAGTACGGCGTGTCCGCGACGCCCGTCAGGGAAGCCCTCGTCGACCTCTGCGCGCAGGGCCTCCTCGACTCCGACCAGCACCGCGGCTTCCGCGTCCACGAGTACTCGGTCGACGACTACCGGCGGATCGTCGAGGCCCGGATCCTCGTCGTCGACGGCATCTTCCGGCGCCACGCGCCCGTGAGCCCGGCGACCGCGACCACCGCGACCGCCGTCCCGGAACCCGACCTCGGCATCGGGGTCGCGCTCGTCTCCATACGCCGCAGGGGCGAGGCCGCCTCCCGCGCCGCCCGCGCCGGGGACCTCGACATCCTCATCGGCTACGACATCCGCTACTGGCGCGAACTGGCCAGACTGGTCGCCTCCAACGACTACATCGCCGACTTCCTGCACCGGCTCCGCGTCCAGGCCTGGGTCTTCTCCGTGCCCCATCTGCGCTCCGAGCGCGACCTCCTCGGCTGGCTGTGGGGCGGCCACGTCGACCTCGTCGACGCGATCACCCGCGGCGACGCCGGAGCCGCCGCCGAGGTCGTCCGGGAATACAACGCGCACTCGATGGAGTGGGCGGACCGGCTGGAGGCCCGGACCCGCTGAGGCCCCATCGGGTTGAGCCGGGGCCTTGGGGGGCAGGTGCTCAGGCGGGTGGGCGTGGTCGGCCCGGCCGACTACCCTGGCCGTCCCTGCAACTGACGGAGAGCGAGCCTCCCTTGGCCTGTGACCTGTGGCTGGTCCCCCTCGTCGACGTGTTGTGCCACAGCCCCGACAACCCCTTCGCCGAAGAGATAGCCGCCTACGACGCCGTGCTGACCGCGTCCGGTCTGCCGACCGTGCCCGTCTACGCGTACATGCCGGGACTCTCCGGCGACGTCGCCCCCATCGCGGGCTTCGACTACGAGGCCCTGCACTTCCTGCGGCGCGCCTACCTGCTCCAGGTGTGCGGGCTGCCGGTCGAGCCGGTCGGCGAGCTGGGCGGGGACTACGAGCAGCTGTTGGAGATGTTCGAGGCGACGGCCCAGCAGTCGCACCTGGTCTGGCACTACGACCACGCCGGCGCGTACGTGCCGGTCGAGTTCCCGGTGCCGCTCGCCAGCGACGAGCTGCTCGAAGGCGGCGGGCCGCTCGGCTCCTCGTACGGGCTGCTGCGGGAGCTGGAGTTCGTGGCGCCCGCGATCGGCATCGACCCGAGGAACCCGCCGGCGGCCCCGGCGGCCCCGGAGCGGCCGACCTCCCTGGAGGAGCCGGCCGAGGCCCCTCCGTACGACGGGCACCCCTTCGCGCGGGAGCGGCACGTGTGGCTGGGGCTGCACGCGGCGGCGACCCGGAGCCTGGCCCAGGGCTCGATGATCATCCTGAGCTGAGCCGCTTCCTCCCGGAGACGCGCGTCAGCGGGTCTCCGGGAGCCCGGCCGCTCGGCAGGCCCGGCTCAGCGGGTCTCCGGGGGCCGCTGGCGCGGCATGTTCGGGCGGGTGCCCGGTGGCAGGGGGAAGCGGCCCGCCGGGTGGGCGCTCTCGGGGCGGGCGGGCAGCACGCCGAACGACTGGAGCGCGAGCGGCGCCGGGCCCGAGCGGAACTCGACCATCCAGTCCGCGGTCTCCGCCCGTACCAGCTCCGTCACGTCCTCCGAGAAGCGGCGCAGCACGCCGAGACAGCGGTCGGCCGCCTCGCTCGCGGTGCCCTCGGTGGGGCCGAGCACCTCCCGGACGCTCTCCGAGGCCCAGTCGAACTGGAGGGCCTGGAGCCGCCGCTGCATGGCCTGCGCCGTCGCCACGTCCCTCATCCAGCCGGCCGTCACCCCGAAGTACCGGTCGCAGGCGATGCACGCGGCGCCGAGCAGCAGCGACACATAGCCCCAGCCCGCGGCGCCCTCCACGACCCCCGTCAGATCGAGCAGCGGCAGCGCGGCGCCCGCGGTCACCCCGACGGCCGTGCCGATCCGCAGCAGACGGGCGGCGCGGCGCTTCCAGACCCGGTCGGAGAGATACCACTCGACGGTCCGCAGGGCGTTGGCCTCCACCCAGCGGTACAGCTCGTCGAGCCGCTCGGCCGGCTCACCCCAGTCGCCCAGGGGGAACGGCGTACCGGTCAGGTCGCGGTGGACGTCTCCCCCGGGGGGCCCCGGCGGCTGCATCTCCGGCTGCTGGCTCACCGGGGGACTCCTCTGTTCAGCTCAGCGCTCGTGGCCTTCTGTGACGTGCGGTGCACGTGGTGCGCCCTTCCTACCGCCGAATGGTGGGCGGCGGGCCCGGAATCCCAGGATTTCCGCCCGCAAGGGGGTGTTGATCAGGTAGAGGAGCCCGGGGTTTCTCACCCGAAAGAGTGGTGGAGGCGGGGCGGGCGGCGACCACGTAGGCTCGGCGTACCGACATACGGACGTACCGAACCTCAGGAGTGACCGTGATTCCCGGTGGTGGTCAGCCCAACATGCAGCAGCTTCTCCAGCAGGCCCAGAAGATGCAGCAGGACCTCGCCCGCGCGCAGCAGGAACTGGCCGCGACCGAGGTCGAGGGACAGGCGGGCGGCGGCCTGGTCAAGGCGACCGTGACCGGCTCCGGCGAGCTGCGCGGCCTGGTCATCGACCCCAAGGCGGTCGACCCGGAGGACACCGAGACGCTGGCCGACCTGGTGGTGGCCGCGGTGCAGGCCGCCAACGACAACGCGCAGCAGCTCCAGCAGGCCAAGCTCGGTCCGCTGGCGCAGGGCATGGGCGGCATGCCGGGTCTGGGCTTCTGAGCCCCTTCTAAGGCTCGCTTCCAGCCACTACCGTAAGAATCAAGCACTCCCGAGAAGGGCGTTCCGTTGTACGAAGGCGTGGTTCAGGACCTCATCGACGAACTGGGCAGGCTGCCCGGCGTCGGTCCCAAGAGCGCGCAGCGGATCGCCTTCCACATCCTCCAGGCCGAGCCCACCGACGTCCGTCGGCTCGCGCACGCGCTTCTGGAGGTGAAGGAGAAGGTCAGGTTCTGCGCGGTCTGCGGGAACGTGGCACAGCAGGAGCAGTGCAACATCTGCCGCGACCCGCGCCGCGACCTGACCGTCATCTGTGTGGTCGAGGAGCCGAAGGACGTCGTCGCGATCGAGCGGACCCGCGAGTTCCGGGGGCGGTACCACGTCCTCGGCGGCGCGATCAGCCCGATCGACGGTGTCGGCCCGGACGACCTGCGCATCCGGGAGCTGCTCGCGCGGCTCGCCGACGGCGCGGTCACCGAGCTGATCCTCGCGACCGACCCGAACCTGGAGGGCGAGGCCACCGCGACGTACCTGGCGCGGATGATCAAGCCCATGGGGCTCAGGGTCACCCGCCTCGCGAGCGGGCTCCCGGTCGGCGGCGACCTGGAGTACGCCGACGAGGTGACCCTCGGCCGTGCCTTCGAGGGGCGGAGGCTGCTAGATGTATGACGACCGGGCCGGCGCGCTCTCAGGGAGGCTCCTCGATGTCTGACCCCACGCTGCACGCGATCACCCAGAACCCCGACGACTTCTCGGTCCAGATCGCCGACTCCATCGAGAGCTTCATCGTCGCGACCACCGAGGTCGCCAAGGGCGACGAGCCGGACAGCGCGGTGCCCTTCCTCCTCCTGGAGATCTCGCAGCTGCTGCTGGCCGGCGGGCGGCTCGGCGCGCACGAGGACATCGTCCCGGACGAGCGCTACGAGACCGACACGGGCCCGGAGCCCGACATGGACGACCTGCGGGAGCGCTTCGCGGTCCTCCTCGAACCGGTCGACGTCTTCTCCGAGGTCTTCGACCCGTACGAGCCCCGCAAGGCCCCGGTCCCGGCCCGGATCTCCGACAACCTCGCCGACATCGTCGCCGACCTGCGGCACGGCCTGGCCCACTACCGGGCGGGCCGCACCAGCGAGGCCCTGTGGTGGTGGCAGTTCTCGTACTTCTCCAACTGGGGCCCCACCGCCTCGGCCACCCTCCGCGCCCTCCAGTCCCTCGTGGCCCACGTCCGCCTGGACCAGCCGCTGGCGGCCCTGGACGGCCTCGACACGGACGAGGACCTCACGGAGGACGCCCTCGCGGAGGAGGCGGGCCGGGTGATGGCCGAGGAGATCGGCGCCCCGCTGGGCCTGGGCGAACGCCGCTGATGATCACTCCGTGAGCGCCCTGTCTCAGGATGCGATATCACGTCGGCGTTTCCGGGTCCCTCGTTAGACTGAGCCGATCGCAGCGCCGGCTGCGGCACAGACTGAGCGAGGAGCGCACGTGGGCCTTGTCGTGCAGAAGTACGGAGGCTCCTCCGTTGCCGATGCCGAAGGCATCAAGCGCGTCGCCAAGCGGATCGTGGACGCCAAGAAGAACGGCCACCAGGTGGTCGTCGTGGTTTCCGCGATGGGCGACACGACGGACGAGTTGATCGATCTCGCCGAGCAGGTATCCCCGATCCCTGCCGGGCGTGAGTTCGACATGCTGCTGACCGCCGGAGAGCGGATCTCCATGGCCCTGCTGGCCATGGCGATCAAAAACCTGGGCCACGAGGCCCAGTCGTTCACGGGCAGCCAGGCCGGTGTCATCACCGACTCGGTCCACAACAAAGCGCGCATCATCGATGTCACGCCGGGCCGTATCCGCACCGCCCTCGACGAGGGCAACATCGCCATCGTCGCCGGCTTCCAGGGCGTCAGCCAGGACAAGAAGGACATCACCACGCTCGGCCGTGGCGGTTCCGACACCACGGCCGTGGCGCTCGCCGCCGCGCTCGACGCCGAGGTCTGCGAGATCTACACCGACGTCGACGGTGTGTTCACGGCCGACCCGCGCGTGGTGAAGAAGGCGAAGAAGATCGACTGGATCTCCTTCGAGGACATGCTGGAGCTCGCCGCGTCCGGCTCCAAGGTGCTGCTGCACCGCTGCGTCGAGTACGCGCGCCGCTACAACATCCCGATCCACGTCCGCTCCTCGTTCTCGGGGCTGCAGGGCACATGGGTCAGCAACGAACCGCAGGGAGCTCAGAAGGTGGAGCAGGCCATCATCTCGGGTGTCGCCCACGACACCTCCGAGGCGAAGATCACCGTCGTCGGCGTGCCGGACAAGCCGGGCGAGGCCGCGGCCATCTTCCGGGCCGTCGCGGACGCCGAGATCAACATCGACATGATCGTGCAGAACGTGTCCGCGGCCTCCACCGGCCTCACGGACATCTCCTTCACCCTCCCCAAGGCCGAGGGCCGCAAGGCCATCGACGCCCTGGAGAAGGCCAAGGGCGCGATCGGCTTCGACTCCCTGCGCTACGACGATCAGATCGGCAAGATCTCCCTGGTCGGCGCGGGGATGAAGACCAACCCGGGCGTCACCGCGGACTTCTTCCGCGCGCTCTCCGACGCGGGCGTGAACATCGAGCTCATCTCGACCTCCGAGATCCGCATCTCGGTCGTCACCCGCGCCGACGACGTCAATGAGGCCGTGCGCGCCGTCCACACCGCCTTCGGTCTGGACAGCGACTCGGACGAAGCCGTCGTCTACGGAGGCTCCGGCCGATGACACCGAAGCCGACGCTCGCGGTCGTGGGAGCGACCGGGGCGGTCGGCTCGGTGATGCTCCAGATGCTCACGCACCACGCGGACGTCTGGGGCGAGATCCGCCTTCTCACCTCCTCGCGCCCGGCGGGTCTCCCTCAGGCTCTCGACTCCCATCGAGCAGGGGGGACCCCCATGGTCTCCGTGCGCGGGGAGGAGTGCGAGATCCTGGAGCTCGACGAAGAGGCCCTCGACGGCGTCGATGTCGCGCTCTTCCTGGTGCCCGAGCCGGTCGCCGCCCGCTGGGCCCCCGTCGCCGCGCTCAAGGGCGCCGTCGTCGTCGACACCTCCGCCGCCTTCCGCGCGAACCCCGACGTCCCCCTCGTCGTCCCCGAGGTCAACGCCCACGCGGCGCGCGTACGCCCCCGGGGCATCGTCGCCAGCCCCGGCTGCACCACCCTCGCGCTGATCGTCGCCGTGGGCGCCCTGCACGCCGAGTTCGGGCTCCGCGAACTCGTCGTCACCGCCCAGCAGGCCGCCAGCGGCGCCGGAGAGGCCGGCGTCGAGACGCTCCGCACCCAGCTCGGCCTGGTGACCGGCGGCGGCGACCTCGGCACCCACCCCGGAGACGTGCGCCGGGCCGTCGGCGAGACCACCGGGCCCTTCCCCGGGCCCCTCGCGCTCAACGTCCTGCCCTGGTCGGGCACGGCCGGCGCCGACGGGGCCTCCTCGGAGGAGGAGCAGGTACGGGACGAGACCCGCCGCGTCCTCGGCCTGCCCGAGCTGCGGGTCGCCGTCACCTGTCTGCGCGTGCCCGTCGTCACCGGGCACTCCGTCTCCGTCCACGCCCGCTTCGAGCGCCCCGTCCCGGTCGGCCGCGCGCACGAGATCCTGGCGACCTCACCCGGCGTCGTGCTCTACGACGACCCCGGCGCGGGCGACTTCCCCACCCCCGCCGACGTCGCCGGCACCGATCCCGCCTGGGTCGGCAGGGTGCGGCGGTCCATGGACGACGAGCGGGCGCTCGACTTCTTCGTCTGCGCCGACAACCTGCGCAAGGGCGCCGCCCTCAACGCCCTCCAGATCGCCGAATCGGTTGTCACATATTTGTAGGATCTGTGAACGACCTGTGAGCAAAAAGGCGTCAGATACCTCTTGAACTGCGGCGATGCCGTGGCCGAGGATGCTCTTTCCCCTTGCTGCAACCAGTGGTTGGGCGGGGGCGTCTCTGCGTGCACGAAAACCGTGTGACGCGGGACACGCTGCGAAGCAGGGCATCGGGGGAGAACGGTAGCGCATGGGGACGAACGGCTCACCGTCGAAATGGGTGGCGCACCCGTACAACCCTGCCGGGGGGAAGCGTGTCCAACATGCGTGGCAGAGGTACTCGACATCGCGATCATCGCCCCGCTGCGCGGCGCGGGCACGGCGTTGCTCCCCGTGCGGGGCACCGCGGGGGGCCCTGTGCGCGCCGGCGCGGGGCCCGCGCGCGGCGCTCCCGCCGATGCCGTACGCGGCTCCGCGGCCGGTGCCGTCCGGCGCCCGCGCCCGCTGGGCGGGATGCCGGTGATCGCCCGCATGCCGACCGGATCCCGTGCGAGCTCCGTGGACGGCATCCCCGCGCCCCGGACGAGCTCCGAGGGCAGCACGGCCGCCGGAACCACCGTCGACCACCTGACCGAGACCTACCGCGCCCACTACCGCTCGCTGCTCGGCCTCGCCGCGCTGCTCCTCGACGACACCGCCTCCTGCGAGGACGTCGTCCAGGAGGCGTTCATCCGCGTCCACTCGGCCCGCAAGCGGGTCCGCGAGCCCGAGAAGACGCTCGCCTACCTGCGCCAGACCGTCGTGAACCTCTCCCGGTCCGCGCTGCGCCGCCGCATCCTCGGCCTCAAGCTCCTGTCCAAGCCGATGCCCGACATGGCGAGCGCGGAGGAGGGGGCGTACGACCAGCTGGAGCGCGAGGACCTGATCAAGGCCATGCGCGGCCTCCAGCGCCGCCAGCGCGAGGTGCTCGCCCTGCGGTACTTCTCCGACATGACCGAGGTGCAGGTCGCCGAGGCGCTCGGGATATCCCTGGGCTCGGTGAAGGCGTACGGTTCGCGGGGCATCGCGGCGCTGCGCGTCGCGATGGGAGCGACGACATGAGCGAGGCCCCCGACAGGGACGGCGGGACCGGCGGGGCTCAGCGGAGCCACGCCGCCGGTGACGCCCGAGAAGAACGTGACGACCTGAGTGGACAGCGCATGGTGAACATCGAGCCCGGCCCCGGCGAGGGCCACGGGGACGACGAACTCGCGCTGCGGCGGCTGTTCCAGGGCGCCGTGTCCGGCCTGGAGCCCTCCAAGGGCTCGCTCGAACACCTGCGGCGGGCCGTGCCCGCGCGGCGCGCCCGCAAGCGGCAGGCCGTCGTGGGCGCCGCCGCCGCGGCCGTCCTCATCGGCACCGCCGTCCCCGCCTTCGTGCACGTCGCCGCGTCCGGCGGTGTCTCCGCCGCCGGCAACCCGGTGAACGCCGGGCACGGCGAGGAGGCCCAGGGCGGCACCGGCACCGAGACCGGGGTCGAGGGCGGCCAGAGCTCCAAGGCCCCGGCGAGCACCGTGTCACCCAGCCAGGGCGCCGACGAGGGCTCCCAGGGCAAGCCGCAGCGGCCCGGCAGCGGCGCCTCCGGCGACGGGTCCTCGCAGTCGCAGGGCGCGGGCCCCGGATCCGGGCCCCGGTGCGAGGCCGGGCAGCTCGGCGTCAGCGCGGCGGAGGCCGGCGGACCGGACGGCGAGGGCAAGGTCTACGGCACCTTCCGCATCTCCAACGTCTCCGCCCGGGACTGCGTCCTGGACGGCAGCGGCGTCGTCGGCTTCGAGGCGCGCGGGGCGGCCGACCCGGGCCGGATCTCGGTCGTCCGGCACACCTCCGGGGACGGCGGCAGCGGTCTGCCGGACCCCTCGCAGGAACTCTCCTCGATGCTCCTCAAGCCGAGCGGCAGCTACGAGGTGAAGTTCGTGTGGGTGCCGAGCGAGACCTGCCCGACCACCGGCACCACCCCGACGCCGACCCCGACCGAGCCGACCGAGCCGCCGACCACACCGCCGCCGACGCCCACCCCGACGGGTGGCACCGGCAACCCCGGCAACCCCGACCCCAGCGCGGGCTCCGGCGGCGCGGGCAGCGGTTCGGACGCGGGAGCGGGCGCCGGTACGGCCCCGCAGCTGCTCCGCGAGGACGGCGGCCTCGCCGACGGCAGCGTGCTGGTGAGCCACGTCGCGGAGCCGGGCGGCCCGGGAGCCTCGGCGACCGTCCCGAACGCCTGCGCGGGCACGATCTACCGCACCGGGCTCCTGAGCGGTTCCTGAGCGGCTCCGCGGGGGCTGGGCCTACAGGCCCAGCGCCTCGTCGCGGGAGGCCTCCGCCTCCCGGCGGACCAGGCGGAACCACATGAAGAGGACGAAGCCCGCGAAGACGAACCACTCCGCGGTGTAGCCCAGGTTCTGGAAGGCCTTCGCGTCCAGGCTCGTGCCCTCCGCCGCCGCCGCCGGGACCGGCGTCAGCCCGGCGGGGGAGTCCGCGAGGGTGACCCAGGCGTCGTAGACGTCGTCCGTGACCACGTTCACCAGGGACGCCGCGCTGATCATGCCGAGCTGCCCCTCCGGCAGCCCGCCCGCCGCGCTGACACCCTTCGTGCCCTGGGTCTCCGAGGCCTGGAGCGCGCCCACCACGGTGACCTCGCCCGCCGGCGGGGCCGGCACCTTCGCGCCCGTGGGGAGCCAGCCCCGGACCACCGGCAGCGACCGGCCGCCGTCCGTCCGCAGCAGCGTCAGGACATAGCTGCCGGTCCGGCCGTCCAGCTCACGGTCGGGGACGAGGAACTGCTCCCCGAACCGGCCGCGCGCCTCGGCCGGCCGGCCCGAGGTCTCCTTGTCCACCGGGAGCAGCGAGTCCAGCGGTGCCGCCTTCAGCGTGCTCGCGTCGGGCCGCTTCTCGGCCTCCTTGTGGGAGTCGACGCGATCCTCGAACTTGCCCAGCTGCCACGTCCCCATGAACACGCAGAACGGGATCGCCAGCAGGACGAAGACGTTGATCCCCCACCAGCGGGGCGTTCTCAGGAAGCGGTACACGCCCCCACGGTACGCAAACGGCCTCAGCTCTCCTTCGCCCGGGTCCCCAGGTGCTTCGCGGCGAACGCGAGGTCCAGGGCGACCTGCTTGATCCGCTCCTCCACCACGAGCGAGCCGTGCCCCGCGTCGTACCGGTACACCTCGTGGACCGCGCCCCTGGCCTTGAGCCGGTCCACGTAGTTGTCGATCTGGCGGATCGGGCAGCGCGGGTCGTTGACGCCGGCCGTGATGTGCACCGGGGCGGTCACCGCGTCCACGTACGTCAGCGGCGACGAGGCCGCGAACCGCTCGGGCACCTCCTCGGGGGAGCCGCCCAGCAGCGTCCGGTCCAGTGCCTTCAGCGCCTCCATCTCGTCCTCGTACGCCGTGACGTAGTCCGCGACCGGGACCCCCGCCAGACCGACCGCCCAGGCCTCCGGCCGGGTGCCGACGCCGAGGAGCGTCAGATAGCCGCCCCAGGAGGCGCCGGCGAGGACGAGCCGGTCCGGGTCGGCGAGGCCGCTCGCCACCGCCCAGGCGCGCACCGCCTCGATGTCCTCCAGCTCGATCAGACCGACCCGGTGCTTGAGCGCGTCCGTCCACTCCCGTCCGTACCCCGTCGAGCCCCGGTAGTTGACCCGCACCACCGCGTACCCGTGGTCGAGCCAGGCCGCCGGGCCCGAGGCGAAGGCGTCGCTGTCGTGCCAGGTGGGGCCGCCGTGCACCTCGAAGACCGTGGGGAAGGGGCCCTCGCCCGCCGGGCGCTGCACCAGTGCGTGGACCCTGCCGCCGGGGCCCTCCACCCACACGTCCTCCACCGGCACCGACGGCGGTGCCTTCGGGCCGGGCGGGTCGAGGACGACACCGCCGTCCGTGGACCGCACCACCGGCGGCTGGGCCGCCGAGGACCACAGGTACTCCACGCTGCCGTCGGGACGGGCTGTCGCGCTCGACACCGAACCGGCCGGGGTCTCCACCCGGACCAGGGCGCCGGTCGCGATCTCGTACCGCCACAGCTCGCTGCGGGCCTCGAAGCTGTGCACGATCAGCAGGCCGCTGCCGTCCGGATACCACTCGGCCGACACGTCGCCCGGCAGGTCGAGCGCGAGATCGGTCTCGGTGCCCGCCGCCACGTCCCAGAGCATCGGCTCCCAGCGGCCACGCCGCTGGTGCCCGACGAGCAGCCGGGTGTCCCCGTCGACCGGGGCGAAACCGAGCACCGCGAGGCCCAGCTCCTCCGTGCCGCCCTTGGTGTCGTCCAGCTCCGCGACCACACCCGCGTCCGAGGCGCGCAGCACCCGCAGCGCCGAGTGCATCGCGTCCCCGTGCTCGGTGTGCTCGACCGCGATCAGCGTGCCGTCGTGACTGAGGTCGCCGACCCCGGCCGACTCCCGGTGCCGGTAGATCTCGGCCGGGGCGTCCGCCCCCGGCCGTACGAGATGGATCGTCGAGCCGTCCTCGTCCGTGGAGCGGCCCACCACGAGCGTGCCCTCCCGGCCGATCGCGAGCCCCGCCGGGTAGGAGGCTTCGAGGCCGGGCACGGCCGGCTCGTCCGCCCCGCCGCCGAACGGCTGGCGCATCCACACCCCGAACTCGTCCCCGTCGGTGTCCGCGAACCACCAGATCCAGGCGCCGTCAGGGGACAGCGTGCCGTCCGTCGTGCCATTCGGCCGGTCCGTGACCTGCCGCTGCTCCCCGCTCGCCCGGTCCCAGGCGTACAGCTCGTACGTCCCCGTCGCGTTCGACACGAACAGCGAGCGGTCCGGGGCCTCCTCGGCCCACTCGGGCAGGGAGACGCGCGGTGCGCGGAAGCGCTGCTCCCACAGCGGGATCGGGTCGGTGGGCACGGGGCCGGGTCCGGCGTTGTCGCTCTGAGTCATGGCACCCATGATGCTCCGCACGACGGACAATCGGGTCGCGTCCCCCTCAACCTGTGGATAACCTCGCGGACATGTACTCCGCGACCCCCGAGGACTGGCGCGAGGCCAACCGCGCCCGCTGGGACGAGCGCGTCCCGATCCACGCAGCCAGCGCGTTCTACGACCTCGACACCTTCCGCGCGGGCAAGGACGCCCTGCGGGACTTCGAGCTCGCCGAGGTCGGTGACGTCACCGGGCGCAGCCTGCTGCACCTCCAGTGCCACATCGGTCTGGACACGCTCTCCTGGGCGCGCCACGGCGCCTCCCAGGTCGTCGGTCTCGACTTCTCCGAGCCGGCCGTCGAGACCGCCCGCTCGCTCGCCGCCGACCTCGGCCTCTCGCAGGACCGGGCCGCCTTCGTCGCCGCCGACGTGTACGACGCGGCCGAGGCCGTCCCGGACAACGCCTACGACATCGTCTACACGGGCAGCGGGGCGCTGTGCTGGCTGCCGGACATCGAG
Source organism: Streptomyces sp. P9-A4 (assembly GCF_036634195.1). Taxonomy (NCBI): domain Bacteria; kingdom Bacillati; phylum Actinomycetota; class Actinomycetes; order Kitasatosporales; family Streptomycetaceae; genus Streptomyces; species Streptomyces sp. P9-A4. The sequence goes on along the minus strand of NZ_JAZIFY010000001.1, from coordinate 3,434,965 downwards.
CGCTGGGCGGAGACCGCCGCGTCGCTGGTCGCTCCGGGCGGTTTCCTCTACGTGGCCGAGTTCCATCCGCTCACCGACTCGCTCGACGACGAGACCGGCAGCCGGATCGTGAACGACTACTTCGTCCGCGAGCCGTGGGTGGACACGACGCCCGGCACGTACGCCGAGCTCGACGCGGTCACCGTCCACAACCGCAGCGTGGAGTGGGTGCACCCGGTCGGCGAGGTCGTCACGGCGCTCGCGAGGGCGGGGCTGCGGATCGAGTTCCTGCGCGAGCACGACGCCTCGCTGTTCCCCCGCTACGGGGCGCTCCAGCAGCACGAGGACGGCTACTACCGCTTCCCGGCGGACCGCCCGCGCATCCCGCTGATGTACTCGGTCAAGGCGTCCCGCCCAGCCTGATCACGGCGCGCCCGCCCGTCAGGTCCACCGTCGAGCGGTTCGGCGGGGCGCCGTCCTCCTCGTCGTCCCGCAGCACCAGCGAACTCTGCCGCTCCTTGAGTTCGTTCTGCTTGCCCTGCGAGAAGGTGGCGTGCAGCTGCTCGAAGCCGGTCGAGGAGACCTGCCCCGTGCGCTTCCCCCGGCCGGTCATCCGCAGCAGCTGATCGGCGAAGGCGATCACGGTCAGCAGGATGACCAGACCGGGCAGCGTCACGAACACGGCGAACTCCATGTCTCCATCAGAACACGACCACCCGGATCGGGTCACGGGTCGGGGCATGACCTTGCCCGCCGCGGGGAGCACCCCCAGGATGTTGAATGAGTGACTGATGGGGAGAGAGTGATCAATGGCGCGCACAGGGTCCGGTGGACCGGCCGGGACGGCGATGCTGTGGGGGGAGCGGGTGAGCGCCGCCCAACTCGACGCCGCCGAGCGGGGCTACGCCCTCTGCGGACCCGCCGAGCGGCTCCTGTGGGAACGGCTCTCCGTCTTCGAGGGCGCCTTCGGCCTGGACGCCGTCCAGGAGGTGTGCGCCTCGGAACTGCTGCCTCCGGCACGGATCCCGGCGGTCCTCGACCGGCTCGCCCCGCTCGCCCTGCTGCCCGTCGACGACCTCTTCGACGGCGAACCCGACGCCCCCCGCTACTGGATGCCGCACCCGGTGCGGGCGGTGGGCGCCCGGCACCTCACCGGGCGCGGCGACCGCGGCTCCGTCGTCCCGCGCCACCGGCGCTGGTGCGTGAAGACCGCCCGGCGGGCCGCGGACTGGTGGCAGAGCGGCCGGCAGCTCGACGCCCGGGACCTCGCCCTGCGCGAACTCCCCGACCTGGCCGCCGCCATGGACCCGACGAACGCGTGGCCCACCCCGGGCGACGAGGCCGCGGCGGCCGTCGAGGTCGCCGTCTCCCTCTGGTTCCTGTGGGTGGCCTGCGGGCGGGTCGACGAGGGCCGCAACCGGCTCCGGCACGCCCTCTCCCTGCACACCGAACCCCCCTCGGCCCGGGCCCTGTGGCTCGCCGCCTTCCTGGAACTGGAGTCCGGCCGTCCCGAGGACGCCGAGCCGATCCTCGTCCGGGCCTGGGCGGCGGCGGTACGGGACGGCGACGAGCGCGCCCTCGGGATGCTGGCCCATCTGCGGGGCGCGACCGCGCTGTTCCAGGGGCGTACGGACGCGGCGGCGGAGGAGTTCCGGGACGCGCTGGCCCTGGTGGGGGAGCGGACCGATGTCGGGCCGAGCCGTCACGGGTGCTGGGTGGGCCTGGCGCTCTCGCTGTGCCGGACCGACCCGGAGGCCGCGCAGGAGGCGCTCGACCAGTCGGACCGGGAGCACCGGACCCGGCGCGCCTGGGCGGGCCGTGACCTCTACTCGGAGTCCTGGGCTTCGCACGTCCGGGCCGAACTCGCCGCCTGGGACGGGGACCCGGAGCGGGCCGCGGGCCACGCCCGGCGGGCCCTGCGCGAGCATCTGCGCCTCGGTTCGTCGGTGGGCGCGGCGGCCGCGGCGGAACTCCTGGCCCAGATGTGGTCGATGAGCGGCAGGAACGACCGGGCGGCCCATCTCCTGGGCGCGGTGGACGTGTTGCGGAGCTCGGCCTTCGACCCGTCGTACCGGCCGGCGGAGTACTGCGCGGCGATCCGCGCCCGCATCGAGCGGGCACTCGGCTCGCTGCTCGACGACCCGGAACTGCGGGACGCCTACGAGGAGGGCGCCAGGCTGGGCCTGTTCACCCTGGCGGAACGCCGGTAGGCGCACGCGGAACGCCGGTGGGCGCACGCGCGAGACCGGATGGCCGGGGCCCGCCGCGAGTTTTCCACAGATGCGTCCGCGCTCCGTCGGAGGCCGGTTCCGCTGTCTACGATGCCGACATGTTCGCCTTCGTCGTGGCCGCCGTCTTCCTGCTGCTCTTCGGGGCCGGTGTGCTGCGCGACCGGCGCCGCTTCGGCAATGCCGTGTACCTCGGCCTCGCCGTCACCTTCCTCGGGCTCGGGCTCCTCGCCGGGATCGAGGACGCCCCGCCGGGCGTCGCCGAGACCGCGATGGTCTGCGGGCTGCTCGTGCTCGGCCTCGGCCCGGTCGTCCTCGCCGGGCTGCTCTGCGCGAACGGCGTGAAGATGGTCCGCAAGGAGGGCAGACGCCCGGCCAACCTGCTGTCCCTCCTCGCCGGGCTCGGCATGTTCGGGGTGATGGGCCTGGCCGTGGCCGCCGTCGTCGCCCGCTCCTGGGTCCTCGGCCTGATCGTCGGCACCACGCTCCTCGTCCTCGGTTACGTCTCCTTCCTCTTCCTCTGCTTCATCGGATACGCCTTCCTCTACGGGCGCATGCGCATCCGCCGGGACGCCGACTACGTGGTGGTCCTCGGCTCCGGCCTGATCGGCGGCCGGCGGGTGCCCCCGCTGCTCGCGAGCAGGCTGGACCGGGGACGGCAGGTGTACGAGATGCTGGCCGCCCGCGGCCGGAGCCGGAGCGGCCCGCCGGTCCTCATCACCTCCGGCGGGCAGGGCCCCGACGAGGAGGTCCCCGAGTCGCACGCCATGGCCGACTACCTCGTCGAGCGCGGCTTCCCGGCCGGCGCGGTGGTGCGCGAGGACCGCTCGCGCACCACCGACGAGAACATGCTGTTCAGCAAGGAGCTGATGGAGCGGGACCGGCCGGGCTCCTCGTGCGTGATCGTCACCAACAACTTCCACGCCTTCCGGGCCGCCCTCACGGCCCGAAGAGCGGGCGTCGACGGCCAGGTGGTGGGCTCTCCGACCGCCGCCTACTTCTGGCCGTCGGCGATCATGCGCGAGTTCGTCGCGGTCTTCCTCCAGTACAAGGTGGTGAACCTGGGGATCTGCCTGACGCTGATCCTGCTCGGGGTGCTCGCCGGGCTGGCCGGGCTGGCGGTCCGCTGACCGGCCGGGGCCGTCGGGAGGCGGCTCACGGGGTGACGACCGGGAAGTCGGGGTCGGCCTTCGTCACGTACGAGAAGAGGCGGGCGAGCAGCGCGGGGTCGCCTTCCACCCCGATCCCCAGCTCCTGGAGGCCCTGGCCGGCCAGCAGGCCGAGCAGCTGCGCCTTGGCCAGGGTGAGGGTGAGCCCGGCGGGCGTCCGGGGCTCGCCCGTGACGGCCCGGTGGGTGAGGGCTCCGTTGTGGAGGGTGAGGCGGTGGCGGGCGTTCTCGTCGCTCAGGACGAGATCGATGGTCAGCTCGTCGTCCCAGGCGCGCGGTCCGTCGACGCGGATCGCGATCGAGTCGATGACCATCGGGACCGTGAGGGCCATGAGCATCTCGGGGTTCGTGAGTTCGACGATGTCGGAGCGGGGTCCGTCGCGGAGCTCCTTGGCTCCCGTCAGGTAGAAGTTGCGCCAGGTGCCGTTCTCGGCGCCGTGCCCGAGGCGCTCGTAGACCTTGGCCAGCGTCTCCTTCGCCTCGGCGTCCTCCGGGTCGGCGAAGACGATGTGGTTGAGCAGGGTCGCGGCGAAGCGGAGGTCGCCCGCCTCGACGTACGTACGGGCCTTGGCGAGGGCGGCGGCCGGGCCGCCCGCCACCTCCACGTACCGCTCGGCGAGTTCGGCCGGCGGCTGTTCCCAGAGGTGGGCCGGGTTGCCGTCGTACCAGCCCAGATAGCGCTGGTAGATCGCCTTGGTGTTGTGGGAGAGCGAGCCGTAGTAGCCGCGCGCGTGCCAGGACTTCTCCAGGGCGGGCGGCAGCTGGATCCGCTCGGCGATCTCGACGCCGGTCAGGCCGTCGTTGAGGAGGCGCAGCGTCTGGTCGTGCATGTACGCGTACAGATCGCGCTGCTCGGACAGGAACCGCACCACGTTGTCGTGGCCCCAGGTCGGCCAGTGGTGGGAGGCGAAGCCGACGTCGTACCGGCCGTGGAAGTACTCGATGGCCTCGTCGAGGTACCGGGCCCAGATCCGGGCGTCGCGGACGACGGCCCCGCGCAGGGTCAGCACGTTGTGCATGTTGTGCGTGGCGTTCTCGGCCAGGCACAGGGCGCGGTGGTCGGGGAAGAGGAAGTTCATCTCGGACGGGGCCTCGGTGCCCGGGGTGAGCTGGAAGACGATCCGCACCCCGTCGACCGTCTCCTCCTGGCCGGTGCGGACGATGTCCACGGTCGGCGGGATGAGGGTGATCGTGCCCGTGGAGGTGGCCTGCCCGAGGCCGATGCCGATCTGGCCCTCCGGCGACTTGGGCAGCATCACGCCGTACATGTACCCGGCGCGGCGGCCCATCGCCCCGCCCGCGTACACGTTCTCGCTGACCGCGTGCTCCAGGAACCCGGCGGGCGCCAGGATCGGGATGCCCTCCTCGGTGCCGTGCGGCAGGATCCCGCGGGCGCCGCCGAAGTGGTCGCCGTGCGAGTGGGTGTAGATCAGGCCGGTGACCGGGCGGTCGCCGCGGTGCTCCCGGTAGAGCGCGAGGCCGGCGGCGGCCGTCTCGGCCGAGATCAGCGGGTCGATCACGACGATCCCGCGCTCGCCCTCGACGATCGTCATGTTGGAGAGGTCGAGCCCGCGCACCTGGTAGATGCCCTCGGTGACCTCGTACAGGCCCTGCCTGGCGCACAGCCGGCCCTGGCGCCAGAGGCTCGGGTGGGCGGTGCCGGGGCACTCGGCCTTCAGGAAGCCGTAGGCGTCGTTGTCCCAGATCGTCCGCCCGTCGGCGGCCGTGATCACGCCGGGGACGAGGGCGCCGAGGAAACCCCGGTCGGCGTTCTCGAAGTCGGTGGTGTCCTCGAAGGAGGGCAGGGTGTCGCTCATGTGCCGGGTGCTCCGTTCCGCGGGGGCGGTGTGCGGCGTACCGGTCCATCTGAACACCGGGGCCGTACGGCCGCACTCCGGCGGCGATCAGCGCCGGGGCGCGCGCCGACGCCCGTACCGGGGCCCAGTGCGAGCGGCGGGAGCGGGCCTTCCTGCCTACTCTTGAGAGGAGGCGAGAAGGTGACCCATGAGGCAACGCCACCACTTCCACATCGACTACCTCGGGCACTCGGTCTCCGCGACCGTCGAGACCGGTCACACTCCCGCCGTCGAGGTCCTCGTCGACGGCAAGGAGACCGGCTACGCCACGACCAGGGACGACCGGCCTGTGTCGGTCCCGATCGAGCTGCCGACCGACCCGCCGACGACGGTGACGGTACGGGCCACCCCGGGGCCGGGCGTACCGCGCTGCATGCTGCTCGCGACGGCGGACGCGGATCCGCAGGTGATGGCGCCGAGGCTGTACTGACACCGGGGGCGTGCCGGGGGGAGTGCCCGGGGCGTCTGCCGTGACGCGGCGCGCTCAGGAGAGCCAGGCCATCCCGATGACCAGGAAGACGACGAAGGCGATGGCCCCGGCCACGGCGGCCGTCTTGCGGGGGCGGCGCCGGGAGAGCTCGGCGAGCCCGCTGCCGCTGACGGAGCCGGGGCGCTCGCGGCGCCGGGACGTGGGTGCCTGCGGGGCGGTGGAGGCGGGCGCGGGCCGGGTGTGAACGGCCGGCGGCGGCGGACCGGGGTGGTGCTGCGGGGCGTGCGGCGCCTGCGGGGCCGCCTGGGCGTGCGAGCCGTGAGTGGTGTGCGAGCCGTGCCCGGTGTGCCCGGTCCGCGGTGCGTGAGCGGGGTGCGGTGCGGCGGCCGGGCGGGCCTGTGCCGGGGCCTGCTGCGAGTAGGCGCGCCAGGCGCCGGAGGAGAACCAGTCCGCGATGGCCTGCGCCGGGGGCCGCTGCTCCGGCTGCTTGGCGAGCAGGCTCAGCAGATACGTCTCGAAGTCGGGCGGCAGTACCACCCCGAGTCTGCTCGGTGGCACCGGAGGGGTGTCGATGTGCTGGTACAGCAGCGCGGTCGCCGTGTCCGCGCGGAACGGCGTGCGCCCGGTGAGGAGTTGGTAGAGCACACAGCCCAGCGAGTACACGTCCGACGCGGACGAGGCGGGCTGCCCGAGGGCGCGCTCGGGCGCCAGGTACAGCCCGGTGCCCACGATCTGACCCGTCGTCGTGAGCGCCCCCGAGGGGTCGTCGACGAACCGCGCGATGCCGAAGTCGGCGAGCTTGACCGTCCCGTCGGCGTCGACCAGCAGGTTCCCCGGCTTGATGTCCCGGTGCACGACGCCCTGCCGGTGCGCGGCGGCGAGCCCGGCGGCGGCGTGCGCGGCGACCACGGCGACCCGCTCGGCGGGCAGGACCAGCGGATCGGCGGGGGTGCCGGCGAGGCTGTCGCCCTCCACCAGCTCCATGACGAGGAAGAGCTTTCCGTCCCACGTGCCGAAGTCGAAGACCCCGACCACATGCGGATGGCTCAGCCGGGCCGCCGTCTGCGCCTCCAGGCGGAACCGGTCACCGGCGGAGGGGTCGGCCGCGTGCGCCAGCATCAGCTTCACGGCCACGGACCGGCCGAGCACCTCGTCGGTGGCCTGCCACACCTCGCCCATGCCGCCCCGGCCGATACACACATGAAGCCGATATCGGTCCGCGACCAGCACCTGGAGACCACCCTTTCGACGATCGATCAACTTGACGGAAGACAACCAGCGTAGAGCCGCCCGCCGGCGCCGCTCGCCGCGCTCCCCCCGAGCGGGCCTCCGCCGAGAGTGCTCCCGCCTCCGAACCGGAGGACCGGAGGATCAGAGGACCGGCGGGCGGCCCAGCCGGGTCATGCGCCACACCGTGCGCCACCGCATCGGCCTGCGGGGGCCGCACGGCGTCCGTACGCCCTCGAAGAAGCCGCCCCACCACGCCCGCTGGGCCGTCAGGGACCGCGTCCGCACCAGGGTGAGGAGCATCCACACGCCGAGGTGCACCGGGACGAGGACGGCGGGCAGCCGGCGGCGGGTCAGCCAGACCCGGTTGCGGGCGGTGAACCGGTAGTGGCCGGCGTGCCGGGCCGGTGAGGTCTTCGGGTGCTGGAGGACGAGTTCGGGTTCGTAGAGGATCTTCCAGTCCGCGTCGAGCGCCCGCCAGGCCAGGTCGGATTCCTCGTGCCCGAAGAAGAACTCGCCCGCCCACAGGCCGGTCTGCCGGAGCATCGGCATGGAGAAGGCGTGCCCGCCGCCGAGGAAGGCGGTCACGAGGCCGCGCCGCATCGGGTCGTCCGCACGGAGCCGGGGGATCCAGCGCCGCTCGGTGTGTCCGTGCTCGTCGGCGACCCGGAACCCGACGATCCCCAGCGCCGGGTCCTCCGCGAACAGCTTCTGGACCCGGCGGAACACGTCGTCCGCGATGAGCAGGCCGTCGTCGTCCAGCTCGACGACGACGTCCACGTCGCCGGAGTCCCGCAGCAGTTCGAGGCCGACGTTACGGCCGCCGGGGCAGCCCAGGTTCTCTTCGAGCGGGATCCTGGTGGCGGTGGTCACGACCTCGGTGAGGGGCGTCGCGTTGCCCACGAGCACGACCCGCGCGGCGGGCACGTCCTGCGCGGCCACCGAAGCGAGCAGCGCCTCCAGTTCCCGCGGGCGCGTGCCCATGGTCACGATGACGACTCCGATACGGGGCAGCGGCATGGCGGTGAACTCCAGTGATCGACAATCCGCCGATGCTAGCGCCGCCGCCGTGCCCCGCCCGCAACCCCTCCCCGCCCGCTACCCCTCCCGGCCCGCTACCCCTCCCCGCCCGCTGCCCCTCCCGGCCCACGTCCGCCCTCAGGCGCCTCAGGCGCCTCAGGCGTCGCGGTCCGCGGGCCGCCGGGCGAGCAGTTCGGCCAGGCCGCGGCGGGTCGCGGCGATGACCACGCGGTCCTCGGGCCGCAGGACGTACCCGGGATGGAGTTCCCACAGCAGCTCGGGCCGGTCGCCGTCCTGGCGCGCGGACGCGAGGTCGGGGCGGCGGGCGGCGGGGACGGCCGTGTCGAGTGCGAGAACCCGCCAGCCCCCGGGCCGGAACGCCTCGGCGACCGTACGGCCCTCGAACTGCGGGTGCCCGGCGACGAGCAGCGCGGCGAAGAGCAGGACCTTCCGCTCGACCGGGATCGCGCCCAGGATCTGGCGGCCCATCATGGCCCCGGCGAAGGCGGGCGCGGCGAGGTGGCTGACGCTGCGGCTGCGGGTGAGCGCGTCCGGGTAGGCGGTGCGCAGCGTGCGGTGGACGGCGGTGGCGAAGTCGTCGTCGAACAGGCGCAGCGCGACCCGCAGATCGGCCTTGGCCGTACGGGCGGAGAGCGCCGCCTCCAGGTTCGTGGTGTCCGAGCTGGTCAGGGCGAGCAGGGCGTGGGCGCGGTCGATCTTGGCCGCCTCCAGGACGCCGTCCTCGGTGACGTCCCCGAGGACGACCGGCACGTGGAGGCTCCGGGCGAGCGGGATGCCCCGGGCGTCGGGGTCCTCCTCGACGCAGACGACGGGGATGTCGAGCTCGCGCAGCCGGGCGAGGACGCGGGTGCCGACCTTCCCGAGCCCGAGCAGCACGACATGGCCGGACAGCCGCCGGGGCGGGCGGCGCAGCGCGCTCGCGTCGCGGAAGGTGCCGAGCGCCTCAAGGCCTCCGGCGACGAGCAGCGGCAGCAGGGCCAGGCCGACGAGACCGGAGAGCAGTTGCAGGACCTGGTGGGTGACGGGCGCGCCGAGCGCGGGGTCGTTGATGGAGAACAGGTCGAGCAGCGTGAGGTAGGCGGCGTGCACCGGGTCGGCGTCGGTCAGCAGCGTGGTGACGCAGGTCAGGGCGAGGACGGAGGCGAGGAACCCGGCGACGGCCCAGCGCAGCCGGACGGAGAACAGCTCGCGCAGCGGGGCGCCGCGGCGGGCCAGGCGTCGTACGGGCAGGGCGGGACCGGCGTACCGGACGGTCTCCAGGACGACGCTGCCGCGCCCGCCGGTGCCCGCCACGGTCAGGTCGTCGGGCAGCAGGTGGGGGCCCTCCCGGTCGGCCTCCGAGCCCTCGGCGCCCGCCGGGTCGGTCGTGGTGGACGAGAGCAGCGCCAGGGTGCAGAGCCCGGCGTCCGGCACCTCGCCGCGTACGGGCGGGGGGCGTTCGGCTGCGCGCAGCAGGACGCCGTCGGCCTGGACGACCTTGCTCGTGCCCGCGACGGCGGTGGCGGCGAGGGCGGGCGCGGCGGTGTCCGCGTCGGACAGGACGGTGGTGGAGGCGTCGAGGACGGCCCGGTTCAGGCCGGGCGTCCGCACCAGCGCGGCCTGGTCGAGCAGCGCCTCAAGGCGCTGGCCGAGCTTGCGGTTGTACATCCGCACCACGAGCCGGACGCCGGGGTTGAGGCGGCGGGCGGCGAGCGCGGCCCGGAGGTTGGTCTCGTCGTCCTCGTAGAGCAGCGCGAGGGCGGTCGCGCGGTCGGCCCCGGCGCGCAGCAGCGCGGCCGCGGTCGGGGCGGGCGCGGTCATGACCCGTACGGGCAGGACGAGACCGCCACCGGTCGTGTCGCCGGGATCGGTGCCCGGCGCGGTGACCGGCCCGTCCGGGGGTTCCGCCGCCCGCTGGGCGGCCCATTCCTCGGGGACGACCAGGACGACCCGCTGTCGGTAGACGTCCCGCAGTTCGTCGGCGAGGCGGTGGGCGAGTCCGTCGTCGCCGCAGACCAGCATGGGCCCGTCGGTCCGGGCGCCCCCGTCCCCCTGCCGCGGCACCGTCCCCGCCATGTCTCCCCCGCCCCGCCCCCGTCCCCGGGCAGCCCGGGGTCCCGCCATCGTGGCACCGCCGCGTGCGCCGGGTCACTGCCGGACGTCGGCAGCGTTCACCCGTGCCCGGCGCCGTACGGGGCCGCCATGGTCGTACGAGGTCGCCGCAGCCGCCGTACGGGGCTTCCCCGGCGCGATCAGAGCTCCCGCGTCGGCCAGTTGAGGAGGCGGGCGCCGATGACGGCGGTCTGGAGGGTGTAGCGCTGGGTCGGGTCGCCCGGGTCCGAGCCGGTCAGCCGGTGCACGCGGTCGAGGCGGTAGGTCACGGCGCGCACGCTCAGGGAGAGGCGGCGGGCCGCGTCGGTGGTGACGCAGCCGGCGTCGAAGTAGGCGGTGAGGGTGTCGAGGAGCGGCCGGGCGCCGCCGCGGGCCTGCTGGAGCGGGCCGAGCACCGTGCTGACCAGGTCCTCCATGGCCTGCCGGTCGCGGGTGAGGACGGGGTAGACCAGGAGGTCCGCCGCGTACAGGACGGGGTCGTCGAGTTCCATGCGGTCGGCGAGGTCGAGCGCGTTGAGGGCTTCCTCGTACGAGTGGACGACGCCGCCCGCGCCGGGGTGCGGCCGGCCGATCGCGACCCGGCCGCCGTTCGTCGCGGCGTACGCCTGCTTGGCGAAGTGGCTGAGCACCTCGGGCTCGTCGGCGGGCGCGACGCAGATCAGCCGGCCGTCCTTGGTGGTGAGCAGGAGGCGGCGGGCGCCGAACCGGGCGAGCAGGGAGGACTCGACGCTCCGGGAGACCGGGTAGCCGTCGGCGTACGGCTCCGGCCCCTGGGCGACGGCCACCACGTGGGCCTGCGAGAACAGCAGCCCGAACCGCTCGGCGCGCTCGGCCAGCCGGCCGAGGTCGCTGCGGCCGTAGAGCAGGTCGTCGATGAACTCCCGTCTGGCGGCCTCCTCCTGGCGTACGGCCAGGGTCTGGGCGCGCTCGTGGCCCTCGGCGAAGGCGTCGACGGCCTGCTCTATGACGGCGAGGAGCCGGTCGGGATCGGTCCGCGGCGCACCGGACTGGGCCGCGCGCGCGGCGGCGAGATGGGCCCGGACGAAGAACCGCAGCCCGAGACCGGCCTCGGCGGCCCCCTCGCCGCGCGAGCGCAGCCCCTCCAACTCCTCGCGGGTCAGCCGTCTGCCGGTCGCGCAGATCTCGGCCAGCAGCTCGGCGTACCCCTCCAGGTACTCCGATCCCCCCGTGCGTTCCGCCATGTTTCCCTCCCGGGTCCCCTGTGCCCCGGCGCGTCACCGGCACACGGTGATCAAGAGTGCCAGCCGGGAGCGTCCCCGGCATAAAGAAGGCGTTAAAGGTTGCCGGTCACCGGCAATGCGCACGCGCGTACCCCGGGTGCAGGATGGATTCATCCGGGGCACGGGCAGCGGTTCCTGTGCCGGGGGCCGGAAGTGTCCGTGCGTCAGGGGGAGGGGAGTCACCGCCCGCCCGGACGGCACCCCCCTGACCCCTTTGGTCACACGTCACACGCCACGCGTCTCACCTCGCGCGGCACACCTCACCCGAGGACTTCTCATGGATGCCATCACCACGGGCGCCGGCGTGCTCGGCGCCGTCGTCCTGCTCTTCGCGCTCGCTCTCGTCTTCGTGCTCAGCCGGCTGTTCCGCAAGGTCGAGCAGGGCAAGGCGCTGATCGTCTCCAAGATGCGGAAGGTCGACGTCACCTTCACCGGGCAGGTCGTGCTGCCGGTGCTGCACAAGGCCGAGGTCATGGACATCTCGGTGAAGACCTTCGAGATCTCCCGCACCGGCCGGGACGGACTGATCTGCCGGGACAACATCCGCGCGGACATCCGGATCTCGTTCTTCGTACGGGTCAACAAGACCGTCGAGGACGTCATCAAGGTCGCGCAGGCCATCGGCACCGAGCGGGCCAGCCACCAGGAGACCCTGGAGGCGCTGTTCCACGCCAAGTTCTCCGAGGCCGTCAAGACCGTCGGCAAGCAGCTCGACTTCACCGACCTCTACACCAAGCGCGAGGAACTGCGGTACCGGATCATCGAGCTCATCGGCATCGACCTCAACGGCTACCACCTCGAGGACGCCGCCATCGACCACGTCGAGCAGACGCCGCTGAGCCAGCTCGACCCCGGCAACATCCTCGACGCCCAGGGCATCCGCAAGATCACCGAGCTGACCGCCCTGGAGAACGTCCGGACGAACGAGTACCGGCAGAACGAGCAGAAGGAGATCACCCGGCAGAACGTCGACGCCCGCGAAGCCATCCTGGAGCTGGAGCGGCGCCAGGCGGACGCCGAGATCAAGCAGAAGCGCGAGATCGACACCTCGCGGGCCCGCGAGGAGGCCGAGACCGCCCGGGTGGTGGAGGAGGAGCGGCTGCGCGCGCAGAGCGCCTTCCTGCGTACGGAGGAGCAGCTCGGCGTCCAGCGGGAGAACCAGGCCCGCGAGGTCGCGGTCGCGCAGAAGAACCGCGAGCGGGTCATCGCCGTCGAGAACGAGCGGATCGAGAAGGACCGCCTGCTCGAAGTCATCGCCCGCGACCGGGAGACCGAACTGACCCGCATCTCCGCGGAGAAGGAGGTCGAGGCCGAGCGCCGCGACATCGCCGAGGTGATCCGCGAGCGCGTCGCCGTGGACCGCACGGTCGCGGAGCAGGAGGAGTCGATCAAGCGGCTGCGGATGGTCGAGGAGGCCGAGCGCACCCGTCAGGCCGTGGTGATCGCCGCCGAGGCTGAGGCCCAGGAGAAGCTGGTCAAGGACATCAAGGCGGCGGAGGCGGCCGAGCAGGCGGCCGTCCACCGGGCCGCCGAGGAACTGACCCTGGCCGAGGCCCGCAACAAGGCCGCCGACATGGACGCCCGCGCCAAGATCCGGCTCGCCGAGGGCGTCCAGGCGGAGGCCGCCGCGGCCGGCCTGGCCGCCGTGCAGGTCAGGGAGAAGGAGGCCGACGCGATCGAGAAGGCCGGCCGCGCGGAGGCGGAGGCCACCGAGGCCCGGCTGCGCGCCGAGGCCGTCGGCGCCCGGGAGAAGGCGCTCGCGGAGGCCGTCGGCACCCGCGAGATCGCACTCGCCGAGGCGACCGCGATCGGCGAGAAGCTGAAGGCGGAGGCCGCCGGTCTGACCGAGAAGGCGGCGGCGATGGCGGCGCTCGACGACGCCTCCCGTACGCACGAGGAGTACCGGCTCCGCCTGGCGGCCGAGAAGGACATCCGGCTGGCCGGCCTCGAAGTGCAGCGGCAGGTCGCGGAGGCCCAGGCGACGGTCCTGGCCACCGGCCTGGAGCACGCCGACATCAGCATCGTCGGGGGCGAGTCCGTCTTCCTCGACCGGCTGGTGCAGTCGGTCTCGATGGGCCGGTCCGTCGACGGCTTCATGGACCACAGCCGTACCGCGCAGGCGCTCGCCGGCCCGTGGCTGAACGGCGAGGGCTCCTTCACGGAGGACCTCACCAAGGTGCTCGGCTCGCTGTCCACCGGCGACGTGCAGAACCTCAGCGTCTCGGCGCTCCTGACGAAGGTCATGAACTCGGGAGTGCTCGACGGGGCCACGGGGGCGGGCCTCACGGCCGCGATCGGGAACGTGAACGGGAACGGGAACGGCGCCACCGTCACCGCGAACGGATCCGTCACCGCGAACGGCACCGCCACCGCGAACGGCACCGCCAGGGGCGACACCGCCGCCCTCACCAGCTGACCGCACCGGGGGGAGCGGTCACGACGGGTCCGGTGCCGCACGGGGGAGTCCGCGGCACCGGACCCGCAATCATCACGCCACGAGGGGAGCAGGACCGGATGAGCACCGGAAGCGAGTCGGGCCGGATGAGCACCGGGACGGACGAGAGCCGGAGGGGCTCCGGCGCGGACCGGGACCGGACGGGCTCCGGAACGGAGCAGGACCGGATGAGCGCCGGCATGGACCAGGACGCGTACGGGGTGCTCCGTGACCGGCTCGCCGCGCAGGCGGCCGAGCTGGCCCGCCGCACCGAGGCCCTGAACCGGGCCCGTACCGCCGAGTTCGGCTCCGGCGAGATCGCCCTCACCGGCACCGGCCGCCTGCGCACCGAGCGCCCCGCGGTCCCGCGCGACCTCGTCGCCGTCGGCGACGGCGTCCTGCTCCTCGGCAGCCACACCGCCGCCACCGCCGTCGTCGGAGACGCCGGGCGCCCGGCCTCCGACGTCTTCACCCTGCACGACCGCGACCTCGACCCGCTCGCCGACGACGCCGTGCCCGGCCTGCTCGACGACCCCGCCTTCCTCGCCGAGTTCACCGCGCTGCACCGCTACTTCCGCGGCGCCCGGCTGCTGCGGCTGCGCCGGGTGGGAGACCGCCTCCTCGCGGTCTTCCGCACCGGCGCGAAGGCCGAGGACCTCCGCGTCCTGCGCTGGTCGGTCGATCCGTCCGGCGCGACGAGGTTCCTCGACGCCCGGGGCGACCGCGACAACATCGCGCCGCCCTCGCACGACATCGAGTGGACGGCGACGACCCGCGACGACCACGTGCCGGGCCGGCACCCGCACATCGCGCTCGCCGGCGGAATCTTCGTCTCGACGGTCGGCGGGGCGCTGACGGTCAAGACCGAGAACGACACCGAGACCGGCGAGGGCGTCCACTCCGAGCCCGTCGACGAACCCCTCCAGTCCCTGGCGGACGCCGAGGTCGGGTACGCCTCGGTGGGCGCCCTGGTCCTCGTGCGGGTCCGCCCGTACAAGGAGGAGACCACCCGGCACCTGGTCTTCAACACCCTGACCGGCAAGGTGGTCAGGCTGGACGGCATCGGGCAGGCCTGTCTGCGGCTGCCCGAGGACGAGGGAATCGTCTTCCCCGGCGGCTACTGCCTGGCCTCCGGCGGCGCGAAGACCTTCGACATCGACACCTCGGGGCTCGCCTTCGACCGCGCGGTCCGCTCACCCGACGGCGAGGACATCCTCTTCGTCTTCCACGCCGCGGCGGAGGGCCGGGGGCTCCTCCTCCCGTACAACCTGATCCGCAAGGAGATCGCCGCGCCGGTCGTCTGCGGCGGGCACACCCTCCTCGACGACGGGACGATGGTCGTCCTGCGCGCCGAGCCCGGAGAGGCCGGCCGGGCCCACCCCGTACAGGTCTGGCGCACGCCCTACGCCGCCGACACCCACCCGGGCGCCGCAGGGGACGGCCCGCTGGCCCGCATCGGCAACGCCGACCTCGTCCGGGGCATCGCCGACTGCCTGTCGATCGCCCGGCAGGCCACCGAACTCACCCCCGCCACCGAGGTGTACGCGGCGCTCGTCGCCGCCTGCGTCCGCGCCGCCGACGTCCACCACTGGCTGGGCGACCCCGAAGCGGGCGACCTGCGCGGCCCGTTGACCGAGCTGCGGACCACCGCCGCCCAGGTCCTCGACGAGTTCCGGACGGTGACGACGCTCACCCGTGAGGCGGCCGAGGCGCTGGACGAGGCCGCCGCCCGGATCGCCGGTCTCGTCCGGCGCATCCGCGGGGAGTCGCCCGCGACCGCCGAGGAGTGGATCGACCGGATCGCCGAACTCCGCCGGGCACAGGGGCGGTTGGTGACGCTGAAGGAGCTGCGCCACGCGGACGTGGAACGCGTCGACGCGCTCGCCGCCGACGTCGAGTCCGACATCGTCGCGGCCGGCCGGCGGGCCGTCGCGTTCCTCCGGCGCGAGGACGCCTTCACCGCCCACCACGCGGAGGCCGACCGGCTCGCCGCGGAGGCCGGCGAACTCGCCACCGTCGCCGAGACGGGACCCGTCGGGGAGCGGCTCGACGCGCGCGCCGACGGACTGCGGACGCTCAGCGAGATCGTCGCGGGCCTGGACATCGGTGACGCGACCGTCCGCACCTCGATCCTGGAGCGGATCGCGGACGTCCTGGGCTCCCTGAACCGGGCCCGAGCCGTGCTCACCGCCCGCCGCGCCGAACTCCTCGATGGCGAGGGCCGGGCCGAGTTCGCCGCCGAGTCGGCACTGTTCGGGCAGGCCGTCACCGGCGCCCTGGCCGCGGCGGACACCCCCGAGCGCTGTGAGGAGCAGCTCGCGCGCCTGCTGCTCCAGCTGGAGAACCTGGAGTCCCGCTTCGCGGAGCACGACGGGTTCCTGGCCGACCTCACCCGGAAGCGCACCGAGGTCCACGAGGCCTTCACGGCCCGCGGGCAGTCCCTCCAGGACGCCCGCGCCCGCCGGGCGGAGCGGATCGCGGAGTCGGCCGCCCGCATCCTGGAGGCGGTCGCCCGGCGCGCCGGAACCCTCGGCTCGCTCGACGAGGTGCACACCTACTTCGCCTCCGACCCCATGGTCGGCAAGGTCCGCCGCACCGCCGCCGAACTGCGCGCCCTCGGCGACCAGGTGCGGGCGGAGGAACTGGAGGGCCGGCTCGGTTCCGCCCGCCAGGAGGCCGGACGTGCCCTGCGGGACCGTACCGACCTGTACGCGGACGGCGGCGACACGATCCGGCTCGGCCGGCACCGCTTCGCCGTCAACCGGCAGGCCCCGGAGCTGACGCTCGTACCGTACGGGGACACCCTGGCGTTCGCGCTGACCGGGACGGACTACCGGTCGCCGGTCGCCGACCCGGAGTTCGCGGCGACCCGCCCGTACTGGGACCGGACGCTGCCCTCCGAGTCGCCGGAGGTCTACCGCTCCGAGTACCTCGCGGCGCGCCTGCTCGCCGAGCACGGCACGGACGGCCTGGCCGACGCCGACCTCCCCGCGCTCGCCCGGCGCGCGGCGGAGGCCGCGTACGACGAGGGGTACGAGCGCGGGGTCCACGACCACGACGCGGCGGCGATCCTCGCGGTGCTGCTCGGCCTCCACGAGGGCGCCGGACCGCTCCGGTACCCGGCGGGCGCGCGGGCGACCGCCCAGCTGTTCTGGGCGCACTCCACCACCGCCGGGGCCCGCGAGCAGTGGACGCGGCGGGCGGTGGCGCTCACCGCGGCCCGGGACCTGTTCGGCGCGGACTCGGCGCTCGACGGGCTGCGGGGCGAGCTGGCGGAGGAGATCGGCGACCCGGTGGCCGCCGCGTATCTGGTGGCCGAACTCGCCTGCGCCCCGGCGGGCTTCGCCCTCTCGGGCGCGGCCGGGACCCTGCTCGACAAGTTCCGCCGCGCCGTCGGCGGCTCCGCGTACGAGGACGCCCTCGCCGGTCTCACCGACCCGGGCGCCCGGCGGCAGCTCGTCGAGGTCTGGCTCTCCGCGTACGCCTCGGCGGCGGGGGAGAGCCCCGACCCGGCGGTGATCGCGGAGGCCGTCGCCGTCGAACTCGGCCCGGAGCTCCAGCGCTACGAGATCGCCGCCCCGACCTCGGCCACCGTCCCCGGACTGCTCGGCGCCCACCCCCGGGTGCGCGGTCGCGCCCTGGATCTGCGGCTCGACGAATACCTGGCCAGGACGGGGGACTTCGCGGACCGGGAGGTACCCGCCTTCCGCGCCTACCAGCGGCGCCGCTCGGAGCTGGTCGCCGCCGAGCGCGCCCGGCTCAGGGTGGACGAGCACCGGCCCCGGGTCATGTCCTCCTTCGTCCGCAACCGGCTCGTCGACGAGGTCTATCTGCCGCTGGTCGGCGACAGCCTCGCCAAGCAGCTCGGCGCGGCGGGCGCGGCCAAGCGCACCGACTCCCACGGCCTGCTGCTCCTGCTCTCCCCGCCGGGCTACGGCAAGACCACGCTGGTCGAGTACGTCGCGGACCGCCTCGGCCTGCTCCTGGTGAAGATCGACGGCCCGGCCCTCGGGCAGCGCACCACCTCGCTCGACCCGGCCGAGGCGCCCGACGCGACCGCCCGCCGCGAACTGGAGAAGATCGACTTCGCGCTGACGGCGGGCAACAACGTCCTGCTGTACGTCGACGACATCCAGCACACCTCGCCGGAGTTCCTGCAGAAGTTCATCCCGCTCTGCGACGCCACCCGAACGCTGAACGGCCACGACCTTCGGGGCAAGCGCTTCGCCGTCTGCATGGCCGGCAACCCGTACACCGAGTCGGGCGGGCGCTTCCAGGTCCCCGACATGCTCGCCAACCGCGCCGACGTCTGGAACCTCGGCGACGTCCTGACCGGCAAGGAGGAGGCCTTCGCCCTCAGCTTCGTCGAGAACGCCCTCACCTCGCACCCGGTCCTCGCCCCGCTGGCCGGCCGCGACCGCGCCGACCTGGAACTGCTGACCCGCCTGGCGGCCGGCGACCCGACCGCCCGCCGCGACCGCCTGGCCCACCCCTACCCGCCGGCCGAACTGGACCGGATCCTCGCCGTCCTCCGGCACGTCCTCACGGCCCGCGAGACCGTCCTGGCGGTCAACCGCGCCTACATCGCCTCGGCCGCCCAGTCCGAGGCCACCCGCACCGAACCGCCCTTCCGCCTCCAGGGCTCGTACCGCAACATGAACCGCATCACGGCCCGCCTCTCCCCCTCGATGAACGAGACCGAACTGGCCGCGGTGATCGACGACCACTACACGGCGGAAGCCCAGACCCTGACGACGGAAGCAGAAGGCAACCTCCTCAAACTGGCCACCCTGAGAGGCCCGCTGACCCCCACCCAGTCCGCCCGCTGGAAGCAGATCACCACGGCCCACCGCGCCCGGGGCAACCCGGAGGACACCCCGCTGACCCGAGCGATAGCGGCCCTGAGCGACCTGGCGGACCGCATCACGGCGGTGGAGACGGCGATCACGCGAGCGACCGGGGGGTACCCGGAGGGGACACCGCCGACGGTCGGCTGATCCAGTATGAAGTGTCTCAATTGCATAATTCGGCAATTCGATACATCCTTGGGGGGCCGTGCCCGTAGGTAGCCGCGGGCACGGCACCAGACGAGGCGTGCCCCCGGGGGCGCCGGGTGTGAGGAGAGTTGGCGATCGTGCCGGTCCCGCTGTACCAGGCCAAGGCCGAGTTCTTCCGGATGCTGGGACACCCCGTACGCATCCGGGTCCTTGAGCTCCTGCAGAACGGCCCCATGGCCGTACGGGACCTCCTCGCCGCGATCGAGGTGGAGCCGCCCTCGTTGTCGCAGCAGCTCGCGGTGTTGCGCCGGTCGGGGATCGTGACGTCGACGCGCGAGGGGGCGACGGTCGTCTACACGCTCGCGGGGGGTGACGTCGCCGACCTGATGCAGGCCGCGCGGCGCATCCTCACCGAGATGCTGGCCGGGCAGAACGAGCTGCTCACCGAGTTGCGGGAAGCCGGGGTCGCGGGCCGGTGAGCGGCGCCCTCGCCGCTACGGCACTGCGCCGCCTGCGTGCTCTCCTGCCCACCCGCGCGGACTTCGCGGCCATGGGCCGTGATCCGCGCCGTGATCTGCTCGCCGGGCTGACGGTGGCCATCGTGGCACTGCCCCTCGCGCTCGGCTTCGGCGTCTCCTCCGGCCTCGGTGCGGAGGCCGGGCTCGCGACCGCCGTGGTCGCCGGGGCGCTCGCCGCGGTCTTCGGCGGTTCGAACCTCCAGGTGTCGGGTCCGACCGGGGCCATGACCGTCGTCCTCGTGCCGATCGTGGCGGAGTACGGGCCGAGCGGTGTCCTCATGGTCGGGCTGCTCGCGGGGCTGATCGTCGTCGGTCTGGCCCTGGCCCGGGCCGGCCGGTACATGGCCTACATCCCCGCCTCCGTCGTGGAGGGCTTCACTCTCGGCATCGCCCTGGTGATCGCTCTCCAGCAGGTGCCGAACGCGCTCGGTGTCGCCAAGCCCGAGGGCGACCGCGTCCTCACGGTCACCTGGCGCGCTGTCGCGGAGTTCGTCGAGGCGCCGAACTGGACGGCCGTCGGGCTCGCCCTCGGTGTCGCCGCGCTCATGCTGCTCGGGGCCCGGTGGCGGCCGGCCGTTCCGTTCTCCATCGTGGCCGTGGTCGTCGCCACGGTCGTGGCGCAGGTGTGCCACCTCGACGCGGCGGCGCCCATCGGCGATCTGCCCGCCGGGCTGCCCGCCCCGTCCCTCGGCTTCGTCGACCTCTCCCGGCTCGGGTCCCTGATGGCCCCGGCCGTCGCGGTCGCGGCGCTCGCCGCGCTGGAGTCCCTGCTCTCCGCGCAGGTCGCCGACGGCATGACCGTGGGGCAGAAGCACGATCCGGACCGGGAGCTGTTCGGGCAGGGGCTCGCGAACCTGGCCGCGCCGCTGTTCGGCGGTGTCCCGGCGACCGGAGCCATCGCCCGTACCGCGGTGAACGTCCGTTCCGGGGCCGGCTCCCGGCTCGCCGCCCTCACCCACGCGGCCGTCCTCGCCGTGATCGTCTTCGCCGCCGCCCCGCTGGTCTCGAAGATCCCGCTGGCCGCGCTCGCCGGCGTCCTGCTCGCCACCGCCGTCCGCATGGTCGAGGTCGGCTCGCTGCGGGCCATGGCGAAGGCCACCCGCTCCGACGCCGTCGTCCTCGTGCTCACCGCCGTGGCCACACTCGCCCTCGACCTCGTCTACGCGGTGATCATCGGCATCGTCGTCGCCGGGGCGCTCGCCCTGCGCGCCGTGGCCAAGCAGGCACGGCTCGCCGAGGTCGACTTCCGCCCCGACCTGCCGGGCGAGCACAGCGACGAGGAACACGCGCTGCTCGCCGAGCACATCGTCGCCTACCGCATCGACGGCCCCCTCTTCTTCGCCGCCGCCCACCGCTTCCTCCTCGAACTCACCGAGGTCGCCGACGTCCGCGTCATCATCCTGCGCATGTCCCGCGTCACCACCGTCGACGCCACCGGCGCGCTCGTCCTCAAGGACGCCGTCGAGAAACTGAACCGGCGCGGCATCGTGGTCATGACCTCCGGGGTACGGCCGGAGCAGCGCCAGGCCCTCGACTCGGTCGGCGCCCTCGACCTGCTGCGGATCGACGGACGGGAGTACGCCACGACGCCCGAGGCGATCGCCGGCGCCCGCGCCCATCTGCGGGCGACGGGGATCCTCGCCGCCGCACCCCCGGCCGCCGAGACGCGGACGGCGGCGGCGAGAGCGTCTGGATCGCCCTCCCCCGGTGAGCCCGGCACCTTGTGAGCCCGGCACCTCCCACATGTCCCCCCTGTAAGGACGAAGGCAGCCCGATGACCATCGAATGGCGCTACACGACCCACCCCCACCTGGCCGTACTCTCCCTCGCGGGGTTCCTCGGCGCCGACGCGGTCGCCCGCTTCGACGGAGCCGTCGGCTGGGTCCTCGCCCGCGGCGCCGGGCCGGTCATCCTCGACCTGACCAGCCTGCGGGGATGGTCGGTCGGCGGCCAGCTCGCCGTCGCCGAGGCCGCCCGCCGGCTCGCCGCGGACGGCCGCCCGCTCGAACTCGCCGCGATCCCGGCCGACGGTTCCCTCGTCCCGGCCGGTGACCACCGGCCCGTTCCCGTCCACTGCGACCTGCCCACCGCGCTCGCCGCCCATGCGGCCCCCGACGCCCCGGCCGAGGAACCGCGCGAGTGGCAGAGCGACGACTGGACGCTGGCCGTGAGGCGCCCCGAGCCCGCCGTCCGGCACGCCTGACCGCGGAGGACGCGCGGCGGCTGCCGCTACTTCGGCGCGTGCTGCCCCACGTAGAAGAGCAGCCAGACGAAGCCGGCGAAGAGATGGGTCGCGAACACGTAGACGAAGACCCGCAGCATCACGCCGCGTTCCTTCCACCGCTCCATGTCGCCGTCGTCGCGCGTCCCACGCCCACTCATGCCCTCACCCTTCGGCCGCCTCGTCCGCCGCGTCGATCCCGTGCTTGCGCGCCAGCCGCAGGGCGTCGTCCAGCTCGTCGGCGGCGAGTGCGGCCTCGTACGGGTCCTCGGCTTCGTGCGCCGCCGCGAGGCGCTCCCGCGCCGCACGTACGCGTTCCCGCACCGCCTCGACGAACGTGCTCACGCCCACTCCCGTTCCGTCGCTCTCATGTTTAGTAATTGCTGATCTTAGCAATTATCGAGGCCGTCAGGTCGGCGCGAAGGCGCGAGGATGGTCCCCATGGCGAAGAGTTCTGGGTGGATGCGATGCACGGTCGGGCTGCGACGGCGGTCCTGTGGAGCCGCTACGGAGATCTCCCGTGCGGGCCGGGGGAGCGCCAGGTGAGCGCGCCGCTCTACCAGTTGAAGGCGGAGTTCTTCAAAACGCTGGGGCACCCCGTACGCATCCGGGTCCTGGAGCTGCTGAGCGTGCGCGAGCACGCGGTGGCGGAGCTGCTGACCGAGATCGGCGTCGAGCCCGCGCACCTCTCGCAGCAGCTCGCCGTGCTGCGCCGGTCCAATCTGGTCGTCGCGCGCCGCGAGGGCTCGGGCGTGTACTACTCCCTGCCCGACGCGCGGGTGGCCGCGCTGCTCGTCGTGGCACGGGAGATCCTCTCCGGCGTCCTGGCCGGACAGGCCGAACTGCTGGCCGACCTGCAACGGGCCTCCGCACCGGACACGAACCCGCCCGCCTGACGGGGCCGCGGCCCGGCTCCGTCAGGGTCCGGACCAGTCGAAGGTGATGTGCTTGCTGGACTGCCCGTCCCGGCTCCACCGGAACCCGAACGCGTCGGCCCGGTCCGCCGTCGACCTGCCCCAGGTCGCGGTCTGGCCGGGCCCGGTCTCCGCCCCCGGCAGGTTCGTCGACTGGACACGCGCGCCCTCCGGCGTCGTGGGTCCGGTCAGGGCCTCGCCGCTCGCCTCGACCCGGCCGGGGACCGAGGCCCGCCACCCGGAGAGATCGGCCGCGACCTCCACCTCGACGGGGGCGATGTCCATGCCCCGCACCTCGGCGCCGAACATCGTCATCATCTCGGCGGGCCAGCTGCCCGCCTGCCCACCGAAGATCATCTGGAGCGCTTCGCGCTGCGCGTCGTCGGCCCGCTCGTCGAGGAACACCGCCCCGTACGCGTCCGAGTGCTCGGCCCACAGGTTGCCGACGAAGGCCCCGAGCATCAGCACGTTGAGGCCGTCGAGCGTCACGTCACCGTAGTGCCCCTCGCGGATGTGCCAGGCCAGGACGCCGTCGCAGGCGCCGAAGGTGGGCGGCTGCGCGAAGCTGCAGGGGCACGGCACGTTGCACCTGCACGTATCGAACCAATCCCCGGCGGCGTGCCACTTCGGAACCGTCACGGCCGTCGTCTCGGACATGTCGCCGCCTCCTCGTGACCCTGTACCGGACAGCGGTCTCCTGAGGTCGGCGAACCCCCGGGAAGTATCACCGGCATCCGCCCGGTCTTCACGGGCCTGTTCTCCCTCATTCTCCCCCTCCACCCCACGCCCTGTCATCCGGCTGCGGGCGCGTTCGGACCGCCGGTGTGCTGTGCTGGAGGTGTGCGCCTCGACCGGAGGGCCTATCCGCCACCCCTGAGGCCGGCGAACCTGTTGTCGGCACGGGAGATCGCGCTCGCCTGGCTGCTCATGGTGCTGCTGGCGGTGCTCGGCTGGATCCTGGTCGTCGGCCAGGCCAGGGACATGGGCATCGAGCCGGGGACCATGGGACTGGGCGTGCCGCTGTTCCTGCTGTTCTGGCTGGTCATGATGATCGCCATGATGTTCCCGTCCGTGGCACCGGTGGCCATCACCTGGGCGCGGGCCATCGGCCGCCGGTCGACCGGGTGGGTCCGGGCGGCCCGTACGACCCAGTTCGTGGGCGGCTACCTGCTGGCCTGGACGGTTTTCGGCCTCGCCACGTACGGGATCCTCGCCGCGACCGGGGCCCTGGTGCGGGACCACCCCACCGCCGGCCGTTGGATCGGCGCCGGCGCCTTCCTGCTCGCCGGACTGCAGCAGCTCGGCCCGCTCAAGGACATGTGCCTGCGCCACTGCCAGAGCCCGGTGGGCCAGCTCGTCCGGTACGCCGGCTACCGCCCCCGCGCCCGCGACCTGCGGGTCGGACTCCACCACGGCCTGTACTGCGTGGGCTGCTGCTGGGGACTGATGATCGTCCTCGTCCCGCTCGGCGTCATGAACGTCCTGGCGATGGCGGTGCTGGCCGCGGTGATCTTCGTCGAGAAGCTGTGGCGCCTGGGCCCCGTCCTCTCGAAGGCCGTAGGCATCGTCTTCCTGGCCCTGGCGGTGCTGGCCCCGTTCCAGACCTGGCTGCTGCCCGGCCTGGAGGCTCCGCAATCACCCATGCCGGAGATGCTCCACCCCTGAGCCGGCCCCGTCGGCCGGCAACCGGCGGGCGGACACCGAAGACACGGGAAGGGCCTGACCCTCAGTGAGGATCAGGCCCTTGACCTGGTCTTGCGGCTCCCGGGAGGGACACACCCGCGGTGCCCGTCGGGAGCGAACCCGTGATCTACGACCGCGGGGCCGGACAGGCCGAGTGGGAGAGCGGGCCCCTGAGTAGTCCGGCTCAGCCGCGTTCTTCCTCCTCGGCCTCCATGCGGCGGATTCCCTGGTGGGTGAGGGAGACCATCGCGGGGGTGTTGCCGGGTTCCCAGTCGACGGTGATCAGGTCCTCGCCGGCGAGGTAGGTGCAGGCGGCGGCCAGGTCCTCCTCCGGGATGCGCAGGTCGTTCCGCAGCTTGCGTCCCGGGACTCCGAGGAGACGGTTGCCTTCGGTGGCTTCGTAGAGGGCGGCCAGGACCCGTTCGCGGTAGCTCTGTCGCTCGCCGAGTGTCGCCATGACCGAGTCCTTTCATGCGAGAGGCCGGCGAGTGGGTTGTCCCGGGTGTCGGGTGCCCCACCCGCGGCCTTCGGTCGGAGGAATGGCCAGGGGTGCTCACGGCCAGGTGCCCGTGCGCCTGCGGTGGGCGGCTTGCTCCGTCGGTGTGCGGTGGCCGGGGCCGGGCGGCCGGCGAATGGGCGGGAAGGCGTCGCCGAAGTGATGGGCGGCGATGCGTGCGTCGTGCTGGGCGTTGAGCCGGTGGATCAGGCGGGTGCCGAGCGCGATCAACAGGGCGATCACGGCGATCGTGATCAGGGTTGCCATGGGGTCACCTCCGCGGGCTTCCCGGCATGGGGATCATCCGCGCGCCGACGACCGGGTGCCGGAGTGGCGGGATGCCGGATCCGCCGTCGGTCTCCCAGGAGTCCTCGCTGCTTCGGGCGTCGCGCATACGGCGGCCGGTCGCGGCCTCGTCGGACATCAGGACTCCGGCGGCCAGGACGCTGCCGGGGAGGGCGGCGGCGGTCATCAGCCGGGCGGCGGCGGCGGGTTCGGTCTCGGGCGGGATCACCAGCAGGTCGCAGCGGCCGACGGTGTAGGAGAGCAGGATCATCTTGTCGGGATCCTGTTCGGTGAACCAGCCGACGTGCACGGTGTGCCCGGTGGCGGGAACCGTGTGCGGGACGACGGGCCAGTGGGTGGGGTTCACCGTGACGCGGGTGATGCGTCCGTAGCGCTCCTCCAGCGCGTCGACCAGAGGCGGAAGCTCGGCGGTGAGGTCACGCGAGCGAGGCCACCAGGCGCCGTCCAGAAGGCCGACGAGGGTGGTCTTCGGCGTCAGCGACAGCCGCGCCGAAAGCGTGGGTGCCAGGGTCGTGGCCATGATCGCGGACCCGTCCCCGGGCCGCCCTGAAAGGCGGCCCAGTGTCTTGATCGCCGGAAACGACGTCCGCGTGGGAGCGGGTGCTCGACTTACTCCCGGTACCTTCAGCCTACTCCGCGCAGCGGTCGGACGAGCCGCTCTGACCAGGTGATTTCCCACCGGGCACGCTGTCGGACGGCGGCCACGGGTATGACCGCGGGCACGCCCCCGGCCGATGGTCACGGGCAGGACCGCAGGCACGCGGAGTACCGTGAGACCACGGCGGTATCTCGTCGGCCATGAGGTGTCGGCGGCCCCGCGCAGGCAGGCGGACCACTATGGCCGAATACGACATCCCCACCCCTCCCAAGCTCCTTCCGGACGAGATCCACCGAGCGGTGAAACCCGGCACGGCCCTGCTCCGGCTGCAGACGACCCACTCCCGCGAAGGCGTTCTCGACGGCGCCTGGTGGCCCCGCTCCCGCGACATCGCGACCGAGCTGCCCGCCCTGATCCGGGCTCTCACCACACACCTCGGCCCCGTCACACGCGTCGGCCTGGACACGGACGCCTGGGAGGAGGTCCCGACCCGTGTGGTCGTCGACGACCGGGTCGTACGCCTCGACTCCTTTCCCGTAGGCGACGACACCGTCCTCATCACCCGTGGCGACAACGACCACTTCGCCCTCCTGGTGGTGCCCCCGGACACGACACCCGACGCGGCACGTGACGCCATGGCCCGTGCGGTCGACGCCGGCAACGTCACCCAGGCCGCCGGGATCCTTGTCGCCGCGCTTCCCGAACCGGCTGCACACCGCCAGGAGTCGGCATGATCCAGATGGCGGACATCCGTGAGTGGCGGACCCACGACGTGGTGGACGGGCGGGGCCACAGGATCGGAGAGCTGGAGGCGGTCTACGTCGACACCAGCACCGACGAGCCGGCCATGGCCACGGTCCGGGTCGGCCTGCCCACCCGCCACCGTCTGGTGTTCGTTCCCCTGGACGGTGCGACGGTGGGGCCGGGCTACGTGAAGGTCGTCCATGACAAGGCGCTGGTGAAGCAGTGCCCTTCGATCGGCAGCGACGACGTACTTCCCGCCGAGGACGAGGAGGCGGTCTTCCGGCACTACGACCTCCCCTACCAGCCCGGGGCGAACGGCGAGCGGCAGCTGGCCCGCCGCTGAGCTCCCCGACCGAGCGAGGGGGCAGCCCTCATGACGCTCTTTCTGGCCCTGATCATCATCGCGATCGTGCTGGGCATCATCGGTGCCACCGCCGACGGCCTGGTCTTCCTGCTGATCATCGGCATCGTGCTGCTCGTGGCGGACCTCATCTACATCGCCCTGCGCATGCGCCGCTCCGCCCACCGCCGCCCGGTCCGGTGATCCCTCAATCGAGGGCGGCGAGATGGTCGGCGTCGCCTCCGCGCCACTCGATGAGGAAGATGGTCGCGTCGTCGCTGGTGACGCCGCCTCGTTCCTGCTTCAACGTGTGGGAGAGCGCGCGCACCACCGACCGCACCGCCGTGTGGTCACGGACGACTCGGTTGGTGCACTCGATGAGTTGCTCCTCACCGAACTGTTCCCCACCGGCTTGATGCTCTTCGATCAGGCCGTCGGTGAAACACAGCAGCCGGTCCCCGGGCCGCAGCCTCCGTTCGCTGACCACCGGCTCCTCACCGCCGAAGCCGACCGGCAAGGTGGTCGGGCTCTCCAGCCGGTCCACCACGGCGCGGCCGCGGATCAGCGATCGGTCCAGCGGACCGGGGAGTGCTTGCGGGGTTCGCGGTTCTCGGGTTCGCCGGCTCCCACGCGATCACTACGTGGGAGCACACGTGCGGCTACGGGCCACCAGCGACCGGGCCTTCAGCGCGGTGTGTGGTCTTGGGCGAGGGCGTTCTCCCGCAGGTTCGGTTCCCCCCGGAGTGTTCTGGTGAACCATGCGCCGTAGCGGTTTCCCAGGAAGGGAGCCGAGGCTCCGTGGAGGATGACGCTCAGGCCGACGGTCACGGCGATGACCCCGCTCAGCAGAGTTCCCCCGGGCAGGTGTTCCTCGAAGGCGAGCAGGCCGAACACGAGGGAGGCGAGCCCGCGCGGACCGAACCAGCCGATGTAGGCCACGGAGGTGGCGCGCAGCCCGGTGCCGATCAGCGCGAGAGCGACCGGCAGCATCCGGAGGACGGTAAGGCTGAGCAGCGCGTAGACGACCATCCGCCACGTCAGGTGCTGGAGCGTCGGTCCGAGGATGACCGCGCCGAAGACGAGGAAGCTCAGCGAGGCGAGCAGGAGGCCGAGTCGTTCGGTGAACCTCGTGCTCCGCGCTGGATCCGAGTCCTGGGGACGGAGGCCCAGACCGGCGGGCGTCCGGCGCAGGTGGATGCCGAAGGCCAGACCGGCGGCCCAGGAACCGATGAAGCCGCTTCCGTCGCCCATGAGGCACAGCGCGTAGGCGACGGCCGGAACGGCGAGGACCAGGAACTGCTGCCAGTCGGAGCTGCTCCACCCTCGGGTCAGCGACCAACGCAACACACTCGCCCCGGCCCAGCCGGCCGCGATGCCGATCGCGCTGCTCAGCAGCAGCGCCCGCAGGAACGTCTCGGCCACGCCCGGATGACCATGGCCCTCACCCGCCGCCGCGAGTGCCAGCACGAAGAACGGAAGCGCCAGACCGTCGTTCACACCGGATTCCACGGACAGGCCGCCGCGGATCAGCGGCGGCACCTGCTTGTTGGAGAAGGCCTGCTGCCCGAGCGCGGCGTCCGTCGGCGCCAGGATGATGGCGGCCAAGGCCAGCTCCCACATACCGAGGCCGGGCAGCAGGGGCCAGGCCGCCAGCCACCCCAGAGCCATCGTGGCCGGCATGCCCACCGTGAGCAGCCGCAGCGGCAGGAACCCCTCCCGGCGCAGGTCCCGAGCCCTGATTCCCGCCGCGTCCGCGAACAGCAGGAGCACCAGTGCGCTCTCCAGCAGGGTCCGCGTGACCTCGGGATCCTTCGCGCGGTCCAGCAGATCCAGGCCCAGCGGGCCGATCGCCACACCTACGAGCATGAACACCAAAGGTCCCGAGAGCACCGTGGTCGACAGGCGCCGCGAGAGCATCCCGTAGCCGACGACCACACCCCCGGCGGCCACGACGGCCCAGCCGTTCATCCGCACTCCTCACACCGGACATCCGTCGTCGTCAGGGCGGCTGCGCCAGGGACGGCGTGACGGGTTCCCGGCACGCCGTCCCACCTCACGCAGAGACACGAGGCCTGACCCTACGTCGCCTCCGGCCGGGCCGACGGAAACCTTGGGCCGAACCCGCCCAGCCCGGCTCGGTCGGCCCAACGAGAGGTGACTGCGCCGAGCCGAACGGGGTGAGCGAGCGCTGCGACGCTGAGTAGCCGGTAGGCCGCCGCGCTCAGGGTTACCGGGAGCGTCCAGCTCCCAGCCATGCCGGCCCGTCGGCTTCCTCGGGCTTCGCGGCTGAGGTGAAAGGAACGGTGCAGCAGGAAGCCCGGTGCGGAGCGGCGCATCCCTCTTCCCTCAACGTGAGGACGGCCGACGGCCCAGGTGTGGTGAAGGGACCCCGGGCTCTTCCCGCTCGGTGCCCGAGGCAGCCATCTCGATGCGGGCGCGAGGACCCCCGCCTGGCGCCTGACCCGCCGTCATCGCAGTATCACGCAAGTCAGGAAGTCGACGATCACGACCAGATCGACGCCCGCACGGCCGACAGCGCAACCAGCATGGACAGAGTCTCGGCGCCGCTCCTGCCGCCCGCTGAAGGGGGCGATCGCACTCTGCCGTTGGACCCCTCGCCGCTGTTTCCGGGACCCGTTTGGAGCGTCTCCCGCGATCGGCTCCCTAACGGCTCCCAAGCCGACCCCGGAAACCACTCAGGGGCCTGATCCGATGTCTCGGATCAGGCCCCTGACCTGGTCTTACGGCTGTCGGGGTGGCGGGATTTGAACCCACGACCTCTTCGTCCCGAACGAAGCGCGCTGCCAAGCTGCGCTACACCCCGATGTCGCTGCTCTGTTGTTCACGTCGCGGCGACATCGCTTACTTTAGCCCACGCGCGCGCTGAGGCGAAATCCGGTATTCGGGGGCCCTCGGGGCGGGGCGGAGGCGGTCCAGGGTGACGATCGCGAGGCCCAGGGCGTAGAAGGCCGCGCCGAGGACGAGCGCGTTGGTGAGGACGCCGGCGTAGCCGTGGGCGGTCACGTCGAGGAACGGGTACGTGTAGCGGGTGGGCGCGTCGGGGGAGATCAGCTCGCCGCGTACCAGGGCGAAGGCGAAGTAGAGGCCCGGGGCGGCCAGCCACTGGGCGGCGTGCCGCCAGTGGAGTGCGCCGGGGGCGGTGAGGAGCAGGAAGTCGACGGCCGCGCCGATCGGGGTCACGGTGTGCAGCAGCTGGTTGGCGACCGCCTTCGCCCCGGTGAGGCGGGCGATCTCCGCCGCCTGGTTGAACTCGCTCGACGGGTTGTCGAGGACCAGGTGGAAGACGAGACCGACGACCGTGATGCAGAGCAGCGCCCCGCCCGTCCACAGCGCGGGGAGCGGCGGGCGGCGGGTCCAGGCGCGGACCGCGCCCCGGCCGAGGACGACGGCGACCAGGATGTTCGACCAGATCGTGAAGAAGCTCAGGACGACGAGCACGTCCCCGTACACGCACTCGATGACCAGGCCCGTGGCCGCGGACAGGGCGATCAGCGCCCGGAACGCCGCCGCGTAGGGGCGGCGGCGGGCGGGGGGTATGACGGCGGAGGCCGGCACGGCCGCGGTGTGGGGCGGGAACATTCCCCCACCGTAGGTGCTCAGGCGCGCGCCGTCAGGGTGAGCAGGGTGACCTCGGGCGGGCAGGCGAAGCGGACCGGGGTGTAGCGGTTGGTGCCGCAGCCCGCCGAGACGTGGAGGTAGGAAGTGCGGTCGCCCACCGTGTGGGTGGAGAGGCCCTTCACCCGGTCCGTGTCCAGGTCGCAGTTGGTGACGAGCGCCCCGTAGAAGGGGACGCACAGCTGCCCGCCGTGGGTGTGTCCGGCGAGGATCAGCTCGTATCCGTCGGACGTGAACGCGTCGAGCGAGCGCAGGTACGGGGCGTGGACCACGCCCAGCGTGAAGTCCGCCTGGGCGTCGGGGCCGCCGGCCACCCGCTCGTACCGGTCGCGCTTGATGTGCGGGTCGTCGAGGCCGGTGAACGCCAGGTCCGCCTGGGGCAGCTTGAGCCGGCCGCGGGTGTTGGTGAGGTTCACCCAGCCCGCCTCGTCGAAGGCGTCCCGCATGCCCTCCCACGGGTTGTGGACGGCGCCGACGACCGGCTTGTTGCCGTTGAGGCCGTGCCGGCCCTGCACCTTCTCCTTCAGATAGCGGGCGGGGTTGCGCGGGGTGGGCCCGTAGTAGTCGTTGGAGCCGAAGACGTACACGCCGGGGAACTCCATCAGCGGCCCGAGCGCGTCGAGGACCTCCGGTACCGCCTCCGTGTCGGAGAGGTTGTCGCCGGTGTTGACGACGAGGTCGGGGCGCAGCCCCGCGAGGGACTGGAGCCAGGCCCGCTTCTTGCGCTGACCGCTCACCATGTGGATGTCGGAGATCTGGAGGACCCGCAGGTCGCTCATGCCCGGCGGCAGCACCGGGACCGTCACGCGGCGGAGCCGGAACGAGCGGGCCTCGAAGCCCGCCGCGTAGACGATTCCGGCGGCGGCCGTCGCCGTGAGGCCTGCCGTGATCTTCAGGGGGATGCCGTACCGTGCGCGCATCCCCCCATCGTCGCAGACCCGGTGGGCGTAAATGCGCGGGCGGGTGGGGCGGCGCACCTGCCACACTTGACCCATGACCACGCTGAAGGCGAAGCTCCAGGCCGACCTCAACGCCGCGATCCGGGAGCGCGACGAACTGCGCTCCTCGACCCTGCGGCTGACCATCACCGCGATCACCAAGGAGGAGGTCGCGGGCAAGACCAAGCGCGAACTCTCCGACGACGAGGTGCAGAAGGTGATCGCCAAGGAGGCGAAGAAGCGCCGCGAGGCCGCGGAGGCCTTCGCGCAGGGCGGTCGCCACGAGTCGGCCGAGCGGGAGAAGGCGGAGGGCGTCCTCCTCGACGCGTACCTGCCCAAGCAGCTCGGTGACGAGGAGCTCGACGCGATCGTCGCGGCGGCCGTCGCGGAGGCGAAGGCGGCGGGCGCCGAGGGGCCGCGTGCCATGGGCGCCGTCATGAAGATCGTGAACCCGAAGGTGGCCGGCCAGGCCGACGGCGGGCGGGTCGCCGCCTCCGTGAAGAAGCTGCTCGCGGGCTGATCCCCACGAGTCGTACGTACGAGGAAGGGCGCCCCACTCGGAGTGGGGCGCCCTTCCTCGTACGTGTCCGTGCCTACCGCGTCAGTGGTTTCCGCCGCGGCCCTTGTTGGCGTCGCGGAGCATGTCCGGCGGGATCGTGATCCCGGGGAACGGGTTCGTCGGCGGCTTGGTGTCGCCCGGCTTGCCGTCGCCCTTACGGGGCTTGTTCGGGCCCTCGTCCCCGTCCTCCGGGGCCTTGGGCTTCTCGGCCCGCGGTACGGAGATGGCGGCGAAGCCCGGCGTCTGGGAGGCATCGAGCGCGCCCGTCATCGCGATCTTCCAGATCGGGCCGGGGAGGCAGCCGCCACAGACCTTGTCGTAGTACTCGCCGCCGATGGTGATGTCGTACATCTCGTCGCGCTTGCCGACGTCGTCGCCGACCCAGACGGCGGTGGAGAGGTTCGGCGTGTAGCCGACGAACCAGGCGTCCTTGCGGCCCTCGGTGGTACCGGTCTTGCCCGCGTTGTCCCGGTCGCTCAGACCGGCCCGCGTACCGGTGCCGTCCTCGATCACGCCCTTCAGCATCTGGTTGATGGTGTCGGCGGTGCGCTCGCTCATGGCCCGCGAGCACTTGGTGTCCGGCACGTTCAGCTTGTCGCCGTTGGCGGCCCGGACGGATTCGACGACGATCGGGGTGCAGTAGATGCCGCGGTTGGCGAAGGTGGCGTAGACGGAGGCCATGTCGAGCGGGGTGCTCTCCAGGCTGCCGAGCGTGGCCGACGGGCTCTGCTTGATGGGCTTGCCCAGCTCGCGCTCGTACCCGACCTTCTTGGCCATCGACAGCGTCTCGCACAGGCCGGTCATCTGCTCCAGCTTGGCGAAGTACGTGTTGATGGACTTGCCGAGGGCGCCCGTCATGTCATAGGGGCCCTTCTCCGACGGAAGCTCGTTCTGGACCGGCCATTCGAGGTTGCCGGCCGGCCTGCCGTCGCAGCGGGTGAACTCGCTCTCCGACATGGTGATCTTCGTCGGGGTGTCGAAGCTCTGCGCGGGGCTGAGCCCCTTCTCCAGGGCGGCGGCCGCCGTGATCGGCTTGAAGGTCGAGCCGACCGGGAAGCCGTACGTGGTGCCGCCCATCTTGCTGCCGACGGCGAGGTTCAGCGTCGTCTGGTGCTGCTTCTGGTCCAGGCCGTACGGGCGGGACTGGCCCATCGACAGGATCTTGCCGGTGCCGGGCTGGACCTGGACGACGGCGGTCGCGACCCCGTCGTCCTTGTTGACCTTGGCCACGGCCGCCTCGTTGGCCGCCGTCTGCGCCTTCGGGGAGAGCGTGGTCTTGATGGTGAGACCGCCCAGGTTCCACAGCTTCTGCCGCTCCTCGGCGGTCTTCCCGAAGACCGGGTCGTTGAGGATCGTCTTGCGGACGTAGTCGCAGAAGAAGCCGGAGCCGTCGACGGCCGTGATGCAGCCGTTCCTCGGGGTCTTCACCTTCAGCTTGAGCGGCGTCGCCTTCGCCTTGTCCGCCTCGGCCTGGCTGATGTCCTTCACGTCGGCCATCCGCTGGAGGACGACGTTGCGGCGCTTGGTCGCTTCCTGGAGGTCGTTGACCGGGTCGTAGCGGCTCGGCGACTGGACGAGGCCGGCCATCATCGCCGACTCGCCGAGGGTCAGGTCGGCGGCGTGCTTCGAGAAGTACCGCTGCGAGGCGGCCTCGATGCCGTACGCCTGCTGCCCGAAGAACGTGATGTTGAGGTAGTTCTCCAGGATCTTCTTCTTGCCGAGCTCCTCCTCGACCTGGATCGCGAACTTCAGCTCGCGGACCTTGCGGCCGATGGTCTGCTGGGTGGCCTGCGCGACCTTCTCGGGGTCGTCACCGGCCTCCTCGACGAAGACGTTCTTCACGTACTGCTGGGTCAGCGTGGACGCGCCCTGCGAGACCCCGCCCGACTGCGCGTTCCGGTTGATCGCGCGCAGCACGCCCTTGAGGTCGATCGCCCCGTGCTCGTAGAAGCGGCCGTCCTCGATCGCGACGATCGCCTTCTGCATGTACGGGGAGATCTTGTCCAGCGGTACGACCTTGCGGTCGCGCGAGTACACCGTGGCGATCAGACCGCCCTCGGAGTCGAGGATGCTGGTGCGCTGACTCAGCGGAGGGGTCTTCAGATTGGAGGGGATCTCGTCGAACCCCTCGACCGTGCCCTTCGCGGCCAGTCCGAGTGCACCGGCCGCGGGCAGGGCGATGCCTGCCAGTACGGCTCCCGCGAGCACACTGACACCGAGGAACTTGGCGGCCTGCTGGGTCCCGGTCAGACCACCGCCCGAGCGCTTCTTTGCCATGGGGGCAGCCTACGTTCTCATTCGCCGGACACGCGTATATGCCTTGGCCTAAGCTGCTCCCAACTGTCACAGCAGTGTGGTCCGGCATCAAGACCCGGGTGTGACATCGGCATGAATTCCCGTGACCCCGAAGCATGGGGACCTCGTGTCCGATTCCGGCTCATGCGTCATGTGGTGCCCCCATGTGGGCCCGTTGGATTCGGGCGTATCCAAGGGATATGTCTGCTATCACACGCATGTCCTTCGCTCACTCCCCTGGGTGATCTGACGCGCACGCATAGTCCGTTCGGGCCATCCAAGATTGGGCCCGAAGGGGGTGTTG
Source organism: Streptomyces sp. P9-A4 (assembly GCF_036634195.1). Taxonomy (NCBI): domain Bacteria; kingdom Bacillati; phylum Actinomycetota; class Actinomycetes; order Kitasatosporales; family Streptomycetaceae; genus Streptomyces; species Streptomyces sp. P9-A4. The sequence continues at coordinate 3,400,721 of NZ_JAZIFY010000001.1, read as the reverse complement.
CGCTGTCCCTACCTTCCGTAACGTCCCAACTGGCAGCGGTGAATATGCCGCTGTCGCCGTGGGGGAGCCTCGATTCGGGAGAGGACGGCGCCGGTATGGGCTGGGTAGCTGACTGGAGTGCGCAGGCGGCCTGCCGCACTACCGATCCGGATGAACTTTTCGTGCAGGGAGCGGCGCAGAACAGGGCAAAGGCGGTGTGCACCGGATGTCCGGTGCGGACCGAGTGCCTCGCCGACGCCCTCGACAACCGGGTGGAGTTCGGTGTGTGGGGCGGCATGACGGAGCGCGAGCGCCGTGCGCTGCTGCGCCGGAGGCCGACGGTCACCTCGTGGCGGCGGCTCCTGGAGACCGCGCGCACCGAGTACGAGCGGGGAGCGGGCCTGCTGCCCGTGGCCATGGAGGACGACGCGACGTACGAGGCGTATGCCGCGGTGGGTTAGGCCCGGCCGGGGGTCCGCTCAAGGGCCTTTCAGGCGGAGGGAGTCCGTCCGTTCGTGAGACGGTCACCGATGGTCCGCAGCCCGGCGAGGTCGTGCACATCGCCGGGCAGGGCCGCCACCTCGGTCACCGCCACCTCGGGGTGGAGCGCGGTGAAGCGGTCGCGCGTGCGCTGCTCACGCGTGAGCACCCGCATGCGCTCGGCATGCAGGCGGAGGAGTCCTGCGGTGAGACGGCGCACGTCGACGTCCACATCGGCGGACGCGTCGGTGTTCGCGTCCACGTCGGCGGATGCGGAAGCGTCCGCGTCGGTGTCCGCGGCGGGATCGGCGCGCGCGTCTGTGTCTGTGTCCTGTGCCGGTTCGGCTGTGGGGGCAGCCTCGGGTGCGGAAAGTGCGGCGGCGGTGGCGAGTTCGGACGGCTCGGGGTCGGTGGCCGGGGAGCCACTCCGCCGAGTCTTCCCGCCTTCCTGATCCACAATGCACCCCTCCTCAAGATTTTCCGCCGCGGCCCGCGCCCGCTCGGCCGAAAGCCGGACGGCGCCGCTGCCGTGCACGCGGTTGAGGACGAGACCGGCCAGCGGCATGTCCTCGGCGGCCAGCCGCTCCACGAAGTACGCGGCCTCGCGCAGCGCGTCCCGCTCCGGCGTGGCGACCACGAGGAAGGCCGTGCCCGGGGCCTGGAGCAGCTTGTACGTGGCGTCGGCGCGGGTCCGGAAACCGCCGAACATCGTGTCCATCGCCACGACGAACGTCTGCACGTCCTTGAGGAACTGACCCCCCAGCAGCTTTCCGAGGGTCCCCGTCATCATCGACATGCCGACGTTGAGGAACTTCATCCCGGCCCGGCCGCCCACCTTGGCCGGCGCCATCAGCAGCTTGATGAACTTCCCGTCGAGGAAGGACCCGAGCCGCTTCGGCGCGTCCAGGAAGTCCAGGGCGGACCGGGACGGCGGCGTGTCCACGACGATCAGGTCCCACTCGTCGCGGGCCCGGAGCTGGCCCAGCTTCTCCATCGCCATGTACTCCTGCGTACCGGCGAATCCGGCCGACAGGGACTGGTAGAAGGGGTTCTCCAGGATCGCCCGCGCCCGCTCGGGATCCGCGTGCGCCTCGACGATCTCGTCGAAGGTCCGCTTCATGTCCAGCATCATGGCGTGCAGTTCGCCGCCGTCCGAGCCCTTGATGCCCTCCACCTTGCGCGGGGTGTTGTCGAGGGAGTCGATGCCCATCGACTGGGCGAGGCGACGGGCCGGGTCGATGGTGAGGACGACGACCCGTCGGCCGCGCTCCGCCGCCCGCACGCCGAGCGCCGCCGCCGTGGTCGTCTTGCCGACCCCGCCGGCGCCGCAGCAGACGACGATGCGGGTGCCCGGGTCGTCGATCAGCGGGTCGAGCTCCAGGACGGGGACGGCGTCGAGCCCTTCCCCGGTGCCGGCGGCCTTCTCCGTCACGCGCCCACCCCTTGCTTCCGCAGTTCCTTCGCCAGCCGGTAGAGCCCCGCGATGTCCGCCCCGTCCCCCAGGAAGGGGAGCTCGTACGAGGGGACGCCGAGGCCGTCGAGAACCGCGCGCTGCGTCCGCTCCAGCTCCACCCGCCGGGCATGCCCGGCCGCCTCGTCGAGGAGCGGCTCGACCAGCGTCGCGCCGTCGGCGACGCCCGCGGCGGCCAGGGTCCTCGTGATCGCGTCCCGGTGGTCGCCGGAGGCGGCCCGTACCGCCGCCTGGTCGAGGACGTGCGGGCGGACCATGTTCACCACGACCCGGCCCACCGGGAGTTCGGCGGCGCGGAGCTCCGCGATGCCGTCCGCGGTCTCCTGGACCGGCATCTCCTCCAGCAGGGTCACCAGGTGCACCGCCGTCTCGGGGGACTTGAGGACCCGCATGACGGCCTGCGCCTGGTTGTGTATCGGTCCGATCCTGGCCAGGCCCGCTACCTCGTCGTTGACGTTGAGGAAGCGGGTGATGCGGCCGGTGGGCGGCGCGTCCATGACCACGTGGTCGTAGGTGTGCCCGCCGTGCTTCTCGCGCCGCCTGACCGCCTCGCAGGCCTTGCCGGTCAGCAGGACGTCCCGTACGCCCGGCGCTATCGTCGTCGCGAAGTCGATCGCGCCGAGCTTCTTCAGAGCCCGCCCCGCACCGCCCAGTTTGTAGAACATCTGGAGGTAGTCGAGGAGGGCGCGCTCGGCGTCGATCGCCAGCGCGTACACCTCGCCGCCGCCCGGGGCGACGGCGATCTTGCGCTCCTCGTACGGAAGGGCTTCCGTCTCGAAGAGCTGTGCGATGCCCTGCCTGCCTTCGACCTCGACGAGGAGGGTCCGCTTCCCCTCCGTCGCGAGGGCGAGGGCGAGGGCGGCGGCGACCGTCGTCTTACCGGTACCGCCCTTGCCGCTGACGACCTGGAGCCTGCTCACGTTGTCGAGCCTAACCACTGGCGGCCGCGCCCAATCAGGAGGCCGCCCCGGAGAAGCTCCCTAGGGGAAGGTTCGGGGGCCGCCTCGGAGAGCCGCCCCGCGCCAACGGATACAGTCGGCCCCATGACCAAGTGGGAGTACGTCACGGTGCCGCTTCTGGTGCACGCGACCAAGCAGATTCTGGACACCTGGGGCGAGGACGGCTGGGAGCTCGTCCAGGTCGTGCCCGGGCCGAACAACCCCGAGCAGCTCGTGGCCTACCTGAAGCGGGCCAAGTCGTGAGCGGGGCCGTGGAGGCGAAGCTCGCCGAGCTCGGCCTGACCCTGCCGGAGGTCGTGCCGCCGCTGGCCGCCTACCAGCCGGCCGTGCAGTCGGGCGTGTACGTCTACACCTCGGGCCAGCTCCCGATGGTGGGCGGAGAGCTCCAGCTGACCGGCAAGGTCGGCGGCGAGGTCACCGCCGAGGAGGCCAAGCAGCTCGCGGCCACCTGCGCGCTGAACGCGCTCGCCGCCGTGAAGTCGGTCGCCGGTGACCTGGACCGGATCAAGCGGGTCGTGAAGGTCGTCGGCTTCGTCGCCTCCGCCCCCGACTTCACCGGGCAGCCGGGTGTCATCAACGGCGCCAGCGAGCTGCTCGGCGCGGTCCTCGGCGACAAGGGCGTGCACGCGCGCAGCGCCGTCGGCGTGGCCGTGCTGCCGCTCGACGCGCCGGTCGAGGTCGAGGTCCAGGTGGAGCTGGTCGAGGCCTGACCGCCGAGCCGTACGACAGGGAGCCGGTTTTCCACAGCATGGGAAACCGGCTCTCGTGCATTCGGATGCTTGCGCATAGCATCCGGCCATGTCGAATGGTCAGTGGTACCCGCCCGAGTGGCCCGACCGTATCCGCGCCCTCGCCGCCGGTGAGCTCACGCCGGTGACCCCGCGCCGTGCCGCCACCGTCCTGCTGCTGCGGGACGGGGACGCCGGGGCCGCGCCCGAGGTCCACATGCTGCGCCGCCGCACCTCGATGGCCTTCGCGGGCGGCGCGTACGCCTACCCCGGCGGCGGCGTCGACCCGCGCGACGAGCAGCCGGTGCGCTGGGCGGGCCCCTCCCTGGAGACCTGGGCGGCCCGGCTCGGCCTCGACGGGCCCGCGCAGGCCCAGGCGGTGGTCTGCGCCGCCGTGCGCGAGACGTACGAGGAGGCGGGCGTCCTGCTCGCCGGGAAGACCGAGGACGCGGTGGTCGGCGACACGACCGGCGAGGAGTGGGAGCGGGACCGGGAGGCGCTCGTCGCCCGGGAGCTGTCCTTCGCGGACTTCCTGGACCGGCGGGGGCTCGTGCTGCGCTCCGACCTGCTCGGCGCGTGGGCGCGGTGGATCACGCCGGAGTTCGAGCAGCGGCGGTACGACACCTGGTTCTTCGTGGCCGTGCTGCCGGCCGGCCAGCGCACCCGCAACGCCTCCACGGAGGCCGACCGCACGGTCTGGATCCGCCCGTCGGAGGCGGCGGCCGGCTACGACCGGGGCGAGCTGACGATGATGCCGCCGACGATCTCGACGCTGCGGGCCCTGGAGCCGTACGGCACGTCGGCCGGGGCGCTCGCGGCGGCGGGGGAGCAGGACATGACCCCGGTGCTCGCGCAGGCGCGTCTGGAGGGCGACGAGCTGGTCCTGAGCTGGCCGGGGCACGAGGAGTTCACCAAGGTCATCCCGATGGGAAGCGCGCGATGAGCGATGCCGCCGCCCTGCCCGGCCAGCCGCGCGGGCTCGTGGAGTCGGGTCCCGCGACCGCGCGCGCCGTGAACGTCCTCGCGCCGAACCCGTCCGCGATGACCCTCGACGGCACCAACACCTGGCTCCTCTCGGAGCCCGGCTCGGACCTGGCCGTGGTCGTCGACCCGGGTCCGCTCGACGAGACCCATCTGCGCCGGGTGGCCGAGACCGCCGAGCGGCTCGGGAAGCGGGTCGCGCTGACCCTGCTGACCCACGGTCACCCGGACCACGCGGAGGGCGCCGGCCGGTTCGCCGAGCTGACCGGGACGGCCGTACGGGCCCTGGACCCGGCGCTGCGGCTCGGCGACGAGGGGCTGGGCGCGGGGGAGGTGCTGACGGTCGGCGGCCTGGAGCTGCGGGTGGTCCCGACCCCCGGGCACACCTCGGACTCGCTCTCCTTCCATCTGCCCGCCGACGGGGCGGTGCTGACGGGGGACACGATCCTGGGGCGCGGGACGACGATGGTGGCCCATCCTGACGGGCGCCTCGGCGAGTACCTGGACTCGCTGCGGCGGCTGCGTTCGCTGACGGTCGACGACGGCGTCCACACGGTGCTGCCGGGGCACGGGCCGGTCCTGGAGGACGCGCAGGGGGCCGTGGAGTTCTACCTCGCGCACCGGGCGGGGCGGCTCGCCCAGGTCGAGACGGCGGTCGAGAACGGCCACCGGACGCCGGCCGAGGTGGTCGCCCATGTGTACGCGGACGTGGACCGCTCGCTGTGGCCGGCGGCGGAGCTGTCCGTACGGGCGCAGCTGGAGTACCTGCGGGAGCGGGGGGCGGCGTAGGCGCGCGTCACGATCCTGTCCCGAGGTGGGCCCCGGCGCGGCGACGGTCTTGACCCGTGCTTTACGCTCCGCTTACTTCTGGCCGTAGCTTTCGGGGGGAACGCCCGTGTTCGTCATCGCCATCCTGCTGGTCATAGCCGCAGTGGTGCTCTTCTTCATCGGCCGCGCCAACGACTCCAAGGGCCTGAAGTTCGGCGCCCTCGGAGCGGTTCTGGCCGGTCTCTTCTCGTTGATCGTGAGCATGACGTACGTGATCAGCGCGTACGAGGTCGGTGTGCCGGTCGCGTTCGGCAAGGTCGGCTCGCCCATGACCTCGGGCATGCACGTGAAGTCGCCTTTCACCAGCGTCACGACCTTCTCGACCCGCCCGGTCGACCTCAACCTCTCCGACAAGGACGTGGTCGAGGTCCGCTCCTCGCAGGGCGGTGTCATGTACGCCGAGGTGACGGTGAAGTGGGCCGTCGTCCCGTCCAAGGCCGTCGAGCTGTACAAGCTCGCGGGCACCGAGGACGCCATCCAGCAGCGGCTGGTCTACCCCGACAGCCGTGAGATCGTCCGCAACGTCTTCGCCCGCTACTCCAGCGAGCAGGGCTACGCCTCCGACCGCGAGAAGATCAACGCCGAGATCGGCGACCTGATCAAGGAGCGGCTGGCCCCGCGCGGCATCACCGTGACCACGGTCAACCTGCGCAACGTGAAGCCCTCGGACGCCCTCCAGGGCCAGATCGACCGCAAGATCCAGCAGCAGCAGGCCACCGAGCGGGCCACCGAGGCCTCCCGTACCGCCAAGGCCGAGGCCGACCGGCGCCGGATCGAGGCGGAGGGCATCGCCCGCGCCAACAAGATCCTCAACGAGTCGCTGACGGACAAGGTCCTGATGAACCAGTGCATCGACGCGTTCAAGGAGGCGGCCGCGAAGAACGCGATCTACACCGTCCCCTGCGGGAACGGCGTCTCCGCCCCGGTGATCGTGGACGGCTCCAAGCGCTGACCCGATCCGCGTACGTACGAGGAAGGCCGCCCCGGTCGTGTGACCGGGGCGGCCTTCCTCGTCTGCCTGCCCGCGTACTAGCGCGAGCGCTTCGCGAGGCGCTCCACGTCCAGCAGGATCACGGCGCGGGCCTCCAGGCGCAGCCAGCCGCGCTGGGCGAAGTCGGCGAGCGCCTTGTTGACCGTCTCGCGGGAGGCGCCGACCAGCTGGGCCAGCTCCTCCTGGGTGAGGTCGTGGACGACGTGGATGCCCTCCTCCGACTGCACGCCGAAGCGGCGCGACAGGTCGAGGAGCGCGCGGGCGACACGGCCCGGGACGTCGGAGAAGACCAGGTCGGACATCTGGTCGTTGGTCTTGCGCAGCCGGCGGGCGACGGCGCGCAGCAGCGCGGTGGCCACCTCGGGGCGCGCGTTCAGCCAGGGCTGGAGGTCGCCGTGGCCGAGGCCGAGCAGCTTGACCTCGGTCAGCGCGGTCGCGGTCGCGGTGCGCGGGCCCGGGTCGAAGAGGGACAGCTCGCCGATGAGCTCGCCGGGGCCGAGGACCGCCAGCATGTTCTCGCGGCCGTCGGGGGAGGTGCGGTGCAGCTTCACCTTGCCCTCGGTCACCACGTAGAGGCGGTCACCGGGGTCGCCCTCGTGGAAGAGCGCGTCGCCTCGGGCGAGGGTCGCCTCACTCATCGAGGCGCGCAGCTCGGCAGCCTGCTCGTCATCGAGCGCCGCGAAGAGCGGGGCGCGCCGCAGAACGTCGTCCACGAGTTCTCTCCATACTGTCGACCTGCTCAGGGACCTGGGTCCCATGATGCCGGACGTACAAAACAGTGCGATCAATCACAACAAGTTTGACTCACCGAGCCGCCTGTCCGTACGGCAGGGGCCCGATTGGGGTCCGATCGGCCATGCCCGGGGCGGATGTCGGTGGTGGCCCCTAGGCTGGCCGGGTGTCCAACTCGCCGGTGACAGCGCAGGCCAAGGGGGCTGAAAGAGTGTCGGCCGAAGGTAATTCCGCCGTGGGCGAACACGGCGTGTCGAAACGGGCGAAAGCCGCAAATCGGAAGGCCGCCGTGCCGAATCGGAAGCCCGCGAAGGCCGCCGGGGCGGCTGAGCCCGCCAAGTCGGCGAAGCCCGCCAAGTCAGCGAAGCCCGCCGGGACGGCCAAGCCCGCCAAGCCCGTCCAGACCGTGAAGCCGGCCAAGCCCGAGTCGCGGCTCGCGATGGTCCGTCGCGCCCGGAAGATCAACCGCGAGCTCGCCGAGGTCTACCCGTACGCCCATCCGGAGCTCGACTTCCGCAACCCCTTCGAGCTGCTCGTCGCGACGGTCCTCTCGGCCCAGACCACCGACCTGCGGGTCAACCAGACCACCCCCGCCCTCTTCGCGAAGTACCCCACGCCCGAGGACCTCGCCGCCGCCGTGCCCGAGGAGGTCGAGGATCTGATCCGGCCGACCGGCTTCTTCCGCGCCAAGACCAAGTCGATCATGGGCCTCGCCGCCGCCCTCAGGGACGAGTTCGACGGCGAGGTCCCCGGCCGCCTGGACGACCTCGTCAAGCTCCCCGGCGTCGGCCGCAAGACCGCCTTCGTCGTCCTGGGCAACGCCTTCGGGGTCCCCGGCATCACCGTCGACACCCACTTCATGCGGCTCGTCCGGCGCTGGAAGTGGACCGAGCAGGAGGACCCGGTGAAGATCGAGGCGGAGATCGCCGAGATCTTCCCGAAGAGCGAGTGGACGATGCTCTCGCACCGGGTGATCTTCCACGGCCGCCGCATCTGCCACGCCCGCAAGCCCGCCTGCGGCGCCTGCCCGATCACCCACCTCTGCCCCTCGTACGGCGAGGGCGAGACCGACCCCGAGAAGGCCAGGAAGCTGCTCAAGTACGAGAAGGGCGGCTTCCCCGGCCAGCGGCTCAACCCGCCGCCGGACTACCCCGGCCGCCCGGCGCCCCCACTGGGCGCGAGCGACTGAGCCCGCCCCGCCGGGATCCCTCCGCTCCACCCCTCCGGGTGACCCGCCGGAGGGAACGAACCCGTACACCGATCGCGTTGTGAACCACGGGGGTGCCTATGACGCGCACTGACGAAGAGATCCACGGCCCCGGTATCGGCGGTCTGCTCAAGAGGGACGGGCTGCCCGCCTGGCTCGGGCCCGTCGACCGGGCCGCCCGCACGGTCGAGCCGGAGCAGCTGAGCCGCTTCCTGCCGCCCGCGAGCGGCGCCGGACGGCAGTCCGCCGTCCTCGTCCTCTTCGGCGAGGGCGAGCGCGGACCGGAGCTGCTGCTCATGGAGCGGGCCGGCAGCCTCCGCTCGCACGCCGGCCAGCCCTCCTTCCCCGGCGGCGCCCTCGACCCCGAGGACGGCGCCCCCGCCGACGGCGGGCTGCTGCGGGCCGCGCTGCGCGAGGCCGAGGAGGAGACCGGCCTCGACCCGGCGGGCGTCCAGCTCTTCGGCGTGCTGCCCCGGCTCTACATCCCGGTCAGCGGCTTCGTCGTCACCCCGGTCCTCGGCTGGTGGCGCACCCCCAGCCCGATCGGGGTCGTCGACCCCGGCGAGACCGCCCGGGTCTTCACCGTGCCCGTGGCGGATCTCACGGATCCCGGGAACCGCGCCACCGCGATCCACCCGAGCGGCCACCAGGGCCCCGCGTTCACGGTCGCGTCCGCTCTGGTCTGGGGTTTTACCGCCGGCGTGATCGACCGGCTACTGCACTTCTCCGGCTGGGAGCTCCCCTGGGACCAGTCGAAGCAGGTCCCGCTCGACTGGCGCTCATGACAGGCTGATCCCCGGCGAACAGGCTGATCCCGGCGAACGAACAGGCTGCCCCCGGCGACCGGAAAACGAATCTGCGAGGCAATTGACGGTGAACGTGCTGGACATCTTGTTGCTGCTCGCCGCCGTGTGGTTCGCGATCATCGGTTACCGCCAGGGCTTCGTCGTCGGCATCCTGTCGGTGATCGGCTTCCTCGGCGGCGGCCTCGTCGCCGTCCTGCTGCTCCCGATCCTCTGGGACAAGCTGACCGACCACAGCGAGGTCTCGACCACGGCGACGGTCGTCTTCGTGATGGTGGTCATCGTCTGCGCCTCGGTCGGCCAGGCCTTCACCACCCACCTGGGCAACAAGCTGCGCCGCCACATCACCTGGTCGCCCGTGCGCGCCCTGGACGCCACCGGCGGCGCCCTCGTCAACGTCGTCGCCATGCTGCTCGTGGCCTGGTTGATCGGCTCCGGCCTCGCCCGTACCTCCATGCCCACCCTCGGCAAGGAGGTGCGGAACTCCAAGGTGCTGCTCGGCGTGCAGGAGGTGATGCCGGATCAGGCGTCCGGCTGGTTCGCCGACTTCACCTCGACCCTCGCGCGCAGCGGGTTCCCCCCGGTCTTCAACCCGTTCGCCGACGAGCCGATCACCCCGGTCATGCCCCCCGACCCGAAGCTCGCCGACAGCCCCGTCGCCGCCCGCGCCCAGCGCTCCATCGTGAAGGTCGTCGGCACCGCGCAGAGCTGCGGCAAGGTCCTGGAGGGCACCGGCTTCGTCTTCGCCGACCGCCGGATCATGACCAACGCGCACGTCGTCGGCGGCGTCGACGAGCCGACCGTCCAGATAGGCGGCACGGGCAGGCTCTACGACGCCAAGGTCGTCCTCTACGACTGGCAGCGAGACATCGCCGTCCTGGACGTGCCGGACCTCAAGGCCACACCGCTGTCCTTCACCGACGAGGACGCTCGCAGCGGGGACGACGCGATCGTCGCCGGCTTCCCGGAGAACGGCTCGTACGACGTGCGCTCGGCGCGCGTCCGGGGCCGTATCAACGCCGACGGCCCCGACATCTACCGCCGTGGCGAGGTGCGCAGGGACGTGTACTCGCTGTACACGACGGTCCGCCAGGGGAACTCCGGCGGCCCGCTCCTCACCGAGGACGGCAAGGTCTACGGCGTGATCTTCGCCCGCTCCCTCGACGACCCCAACACCGGCTACGCACTGACGGCCGACGAGATCCGCGAGGACATCGAGCGCGGCAGGACCGCCGACCAGCAGGTCGACACCCAGGCCTGCGCCCTGTAGCCCACCGGCCCCGGGGGCCAGGCCCTAGGCGGTGTCGCGTGGATGCCTGAGGCGGGCCGAGACCCAGCGGGCCCTGCGGCGCAGGATGCGCGAGATCCCCACCCCCTGCACGGCGTGCGCGCGGCCGAGGTCCGGCGCGCCACCCCCCTCGCGAGGGCCCGGCCCGGCGGCCGAGCGGCGGTTGTGTGCGGTCGTGTCACCGTAGTCGTGCGTCCAGCCCATACTTCGACGTCTGCCCGGGGCCCAAGGTCGGTAACCACCCCGGGGCACTCCAATTGGAGTATGCGCGGGGCACATGGCCGTTCGAAGGAAGTCTGTACGCCCCGGAGGGAACAGAGGGGCCGTCAGCGGACCGGGCGGGTCCTTCAGCGATCGGGTTCGGGGTCCTTCAGCCAGTTGACCAGCTCCGTGGAGAAGGCCACCGGGTCCTCCTCGTGAGGGAAGTGCCCGAGGCCGTCGAAGAGCCGCCAGCGGTACGGCGCCTCCACGTACTCGCCCGAGCCCGCCGCGCTCCGGGTCCGCATCACCGGGTCCAGGGAGCCGTGCAGATGCAGCGTCGGCACCCGCACCGGCCGCTTCATGCGCCGGTTGAACTGGATGCCGTCCGGCCGCGCCAGGGAACGCACCATCCAGCGGTACGGCTCGATCGAGCAGTGCGCCGTCGACGGGACCAGCATCGCCCGCCGGTACACCTCGATGGCCTCGTCGTCCGAGGAGCGCGGTCCCGACCAGTCCTGGATCAGCTCGCCCACCAGCGCGGCGTCGTCCGCGACGAGCTGACGCTCCGGCAGCCACGGCCGCTGGAAGCCCCACACGTGCGAGCCGGCCCGCGACTGGGCGAAGTCGGCGAGCATCGCCGAGCGCCAGCGGCGCGGATGCGGCATCGAGGAGACCACCAGCCGGCGGACCAGCTTGGGCCGCATCACGGCCGCCGTCCAGGCGAGGTAGCCGCCCAGGTCGTGGCCGACGAGCGCCGCGTCGGGCTCGCCCAGGGAGCGGATCACGCCGGTGACGTCGAGGGCCAGGTTGGCGGGGTCGTAACCCCGGGGGGTGCGGTCGCTGCCGCCGACCCCGCGCAGGTCCATCGCGACGGCCCGGAAACCGGCCTCGGCGAGGACGGGCAGCTGATGGCGCCAGGTCCACCAGAACTGCGGGAAGCCGTGCAGGAGCAGCACCAGCGGGCCGTCGCCCATCTCGGCGATGTGGAAACGGGCGCCGTTGGCGGCGACGTCGCGATGGGTCCACGGCCCGTCGAGCCGTACGGGCCCGCCGTTGCCGCTCTCGGGGAGGGTCATACGGACGAGCGTGCCACAGCGGAGGCCTTCTCCAGCGCCTTGTCCTGCGCGGGGCGGGGGTGCGGCTTGACGGTGGAGAGCACGGCGGCCGTCTTCTTGGCGGAGGCGATGGACTTCTCCGGCGGCTTGACCTTCTTGAACTTGGCCCAGGCGACCAGCCCGAGGAGGCCCGCGAGCAGCACGTTGAACGCGAAGGACAGCAGGAAGCACCAGATGAGGTTCCAGCCGCCGTTGCCGTTGTGCCCGCCGGTCCAGGTGTTGATGGCGTACGCGAGCGCGAAGCTCAGCATCGGCAGCGAGAACAGCAGCACCACGATGGCGCCGATCCCCATGATGCTGCCGAACGCCCCGCGCTTCACGTCCTGGCGGAGTTCGGCCTTGGCCAGGGCGATCTCGTCGTGCACCAGCGCGGACATCTCGGCGGTCGCCGAGGCGACCAGCTGGCCGAGGCTGCGCTCGGTTCCGTCGAACGGGTCGCTCATCGCTGCTCCCTCTTCTCTTCTGCGGTCCGAGTCTTTCTGCGGTCCGACTCAGATCATGCCGGACGGTCGGCCCCGTCGCGCGGTGCCCCCGCCAGTCGGGCGCGCTCGCGGTGCTCGGCGGCCTTCTTCTCGTAGATCTCGGCCATCCGGAGGTGGTACTCGGGGTCGTCCTCCTCGTAGATGTCGGGGATGCCGTCCTGGTCCTCGTCGCGCTCCTCGGCGGTGACGAGCGCCTGGTACTTCCGGACCCGCAGCTTCAGCAGGACGGAGGCGAGGACGGCCGCGATGAGCGAGCCGATGAGGACGGAGGCCTTCACCTCGTCGGTGAGGACGGCGTCGCCGGCGAAGGCCAGCTCGCCGATGAGGAGGGAGACGGTGAAGCCGATCCCGGCGAGCGAGGCGACGGCGAACACGTCCGGCCAGGCCAGTTCGGGGTTGAGCTCCGCCCGGGTGAAGCGGGCGGCCAACCAGGTGCCGCCGAAGATGCCGATCGCCTTGCCGACGACGAGGCCGAGGACGACGCCCAGGGTGACCGGCTGGGTGAACACGTCGTGGATCGCGCCGCCGGAGATGCTGACACCGGCGGAGAACAGGGCGAACAGCGGGACGGCGAGACCGGCCGAGAGGGGGCGGACCAGGTGCTCGATGTGCTCGCCGGGGGAGTGCTCCTCGCCCTCGCGGGTGGTGCAGCGCAGCATCAGGCCCATGGCGACACCGGCGATCGTGGCGTGGACGCCGCTGTTGTACATCAGGCCCCAGATGACCAGGGCCAGCGGGACGTACACGTACCAGCCCCGGACGTCCTTGCGGAGCAGGAACCAGAAGAGGACGAGGCCGGCGACGGCGCCGCCGAGGGCCGCGAAGTTCAGGTCGCTGGTGAAGAAGACCGCGATGATCAGGATCGCGAAGAGGTCGTCGACGACGGCGAGGGTGAGCAGGAAGGCGCGGAGCGAGGAGGGCAGCGAGGTGCCGATGACCGCGAGGACGGCGAGCGCGAAGGCGATGTCGGTGGCGGTGGGGACCGCCCAGCCGTCCATGGAGCCGTTGCCGACGGCGTTGACCAGGGCGTAGACGAGGGCGGGCGCGGCCATGCCGCAGATCGCGGCGATGACGGGGAGCGCCGCGGCCTTGGGGTCGCGCAGTTCGCCCGCGACGAGTTCGCGCTTGAGCTCGATGCCGGCGACGAAGAAGAAGATCGCGAGGAGGCCGTCGGCGGCCCAGTGCTGGATCGACAGGTCGAGGCCGAGGGCGGCCGGGCCTATGTGGAAGTCGCTGACGGCCTCGTAGCTGTCGCTCAGCGGGGTGTTGGCCCAGACGAGCGCGGCGACGGCGGCGACGAGGAGGAGGACACCACCGACGGTCTCGGTACGCAGGGCGTCGGCGAGAAAGCGCCGCTCGGGCAGCGGGAGTCGGCCGAGGAATTTGCGGTCGGTGGGCGCGGACACGTGGTGAACCTCCGTCGGGCAGGCAGGGCGAAGCACATGCCGACCAGACTTCCCGGCTCACCTAGGTAATTCTGTCGCGTTCCTGACGCGATCCTTACCTTACCTAACGAGCCGGGGTTGTGTCCGGCGAGATTCACTCTAGGGAGATATGAGGCTTTCGTCCCCTCGGGCCGGACACGGAAACGCCCGCCCCGAATCGATCGGGACGGGCGCTTCCGGCGTACGGGCCCCGGCCTCGTGGCGTACGGGCCGTGGCGTACGGCCCCGGCTCAGTCCTCGCTGGACGCGGTCGGCAGCTGGGTCTGGATGAGCGACATGACCGAGGAGTCGGTCAGCGTGGTGACGTCACCCAGCTCCCGGTTCTCCGCCACGTCGCGCAGCAGACGGCGCATGATCTTGCCCGAGCGGGTCTTCGGCAGCTCCGCCACCGGCAGGACGCGCTTCGGCTTCGCGATCGGGCCGAGGGTCGCGCCGACGTGGTTGCGGAGGTCGGCGACCAGGCTCTCGTCCTCGCTCGCCGTACCGCGCAGGATGACGAAGGCGACGATCGCCTGACCGGTGGTCTCGTCTGCGGCGCCGACGACGGCCGCCTCGGCGACGGCCGGGTGCGAGACGAGCGCCGACTCGACCTCGGTGGTCGAGATGTTGTGGCCCGAGACGAGCATGACGTCGTCGACCCGGCCGAGCAGCCAGATGTCGCCGTCCTCGTCCTTCTTGGCCCCGTCACCGGCGAAGTACATGCCCTCGAAGCGGGACCAGTAGGTGTCGATGTACCGCTGGTCGTCGCCCCAGATGGTGCGGAGCATCGAGGGCCACGGCTCGGTGAGGACCAGATAGCCACCGCCGCCGTTCGGCACCTCGTTGGCCTCGTCGTCGACGACGGTGGCGGAGATGCCCGGCAGCGGACGCTGGGCGGAGCCCGGCTTGGTCTCGGTGACGCCCGGCAGCGGCGAGATCATCATCGCGCCGGTCTCGGTCTGCCACCAGGTGTCCACGATCGGGCACCGGTCGGCACCGATGTGCTTCCGGTACCAGACCCACGCCTCGGGGTTGATCGGCTCGCCGACCGAGCCGAGCACCCGGAGGCTCGACAGGTCGAACTTGGCGGGGATGTCGTCGCCCCACTTCATGAACGTACGGATCAGCGTCGGCGCCGTGTAGAGGATCGTGACGCCGTACTTCTGCACGATCTCGAAGACCCGGCCCTGGTGCGGGGTGTCCGGGGTGCCCTCGTACATGACCTGCGTCGCGCCGTTGGCCAGCGGGCCGTAGACGATGTACGAGTGCCCGGTGACCCAGCCGATGTCGGCGGTGCACCAGTAGACGTCGCTCTCCGGCTTGAGGTCGAAGACGGCGTCGTGGGTGTACGCGGCCTGGGTGAGGTAGCCGCCGGAGGTGTGCAGGATGCCCTTCGGCTTCCCGGTGGTGCCGGAGGTGTAGAGGATGAAGAGCGGGTGCTCCGCCTCGAAGGCCTCCGGGGTGTGCTCGGCGGACTGGCGGGCGACGATGTCGTCCCACCAGACGTCGCGGCCCTCGGTGAAGGCGGTCTCCTGGCCCGTACGGCGGACCACGAGCACGTGCTCGACCTGCGGGCACTTGGCGACGGCCTCGTCGATGGCCGGCTTGAGGGCGCTCGGCTTGCCACGGCGGTAGCCGCCGTCGGCGGTGACGACCAGCTTGGCGTCGGCGTCCTGGATGCGGGAGGCGACGGCGTCGGCGGAGAAGCCGCCGAAGACCACCGAGTGGGCGGCGCCGACACGGGCGCAGGCCAGCATCGTGATGGCGGCCTCGGGGATCATCGGCAGGTAGACGGCGACCCGGTCGCCCTTGCGGACACCCAGCTCGGTCAGGGCGTTGGCGGCCCGGGAGACCTCGTCCTTGAGCTCGGCGTAGGTGATCGAGCGGCTGTCGCCCGGCTCGCCCTCGAAGTGGATGGCGACGCGGTCGCCGTGACCGGCTTCGACGTGCCGGTCGACGCAGTTGTACGCCACGTTCAGCTCGCCGTCCGCGAACCACTTGGCGAACGGCGGGTTCGACCAGTCGAGGGTCTCGGTCGGCTCGGTGGCCCAGGTCAGGCGCTTGGCCTGCTCGGCCCAGAAGCCCAGCCTGTCCGCCTTGGCCTGCTCGTACGCCTCCGCCGTCACGTTGGCGTGCGCGGCCAGCTCGGCGGGCGGCGAAAATCGACGCTCTTCCCGAAGCAGATTGGCCAGGCTTTCGTTGCTCACGACATCTCCCTTTCCCAGGGCGTCCTCTGTGCGTATGTGTCCCGCGTCATAGCTCATCAGTCGGAGGCCCGGGTGACAAGAGCATCCAGGCAATTGGTTTAGACCTGTGAGTTGTCCGACGTGCGGGGGCCCCTTCTTCCCGAGCGGTGGGAGAAGGGGCCACACAGTCTCACGGACGGCAGGGGCGGAAGGTTCAGGACGCGCGGGCCGGTTCCAGGGCCCCGGTCGGCATGACCTGGGTGAATACGTCGTCGTAGCTGTGCACCTCGTCCGTCCCGGAGAGCAGGTACGCCTGCGCCTCGCCCACGTGGAAGTACACGCCGTGCAGCGTCAGCGAGCCCTCGGCGAGGCGCCGCGCCACCGGCTCGTACGCCCGCAGGTGCTCCAGCTGCTGCACCACGTTCGTCAGGCACAGCTGCTCGACCGCGTCCGCCGGGAGCCGCCCGGAGATCCGGGCCCAGGCGTGTCTGCGGCTCGCCATCCGCTCCAGGCTGGGCCGGCCGTGGCGCAGCCAGCGGCGGAGCGGGGTCGGCGGATCGTCCGGGCCGGCGTTCAGCAGGGCCTGCATCGCGCCGCAGCCGGAGTGGCCGCAGACGGTGATCGACGCGACCCGCAGCACGTCCACCGCGTACTCGATCGCCGCCGCCACCGAGTCGTCGCCGCTCTCCTCGCCCGGGAGGGGCACGAGATTGCCGACGTTGCGCACGGTGAAGAGGTCGCCGGGGCCGCTCGACGTGATCATGCTCGTGACCAGGCGGGAGTCGGCGCAGGTCAGGAAGAGCTGCGAGGGCGTCTGGCCCTCGCGCGCGAGCCGCGCAAGCTCGTCCCGGACCAGCGGGGCGGTGTTCCGCTGGAACTTGCCGATGCCGCTGGCCAGGTGCAGCCCCGTCGTCGTGCGCTCGGGGGTCTGGCTCTCCGTCCGCTCGGCCGGCCGCTCCCCGCACTGGTGGTTGTGCCAGGGCGTCCAGGGACGGCAGCAGGAATGGCCGGCGGAGGCGGTCGCGGGGGCCGGCTCGGCGATCCGGGCGCCGGACGGGCCGGTCGTCTCGACCGTCCCGCCGTGGGCGAGGTGCCCGGCGGTCCAGTCGCTCAGCGTCTCGTAGGCGGCGTGGTCCATGAAGGACCCGTCGAGCTCGACCACCACGTCCGAGCCGTGCGGCAGCTGGTGCAGGGCCCGGCTCAGCCGGGGCACGGCGAGGAAGGTCAACTGGCCGCGGACGTGCAGCAGCTGACGGCCGTCCCGCTCCTCGCGGGTGATCCGGGTGCGGGCGAGCCGGTGCAGGGCGACGGCGATGGCCACGCCGACGCCGAGAGCGACGCCCTCCAGGATGCCGACGAGGACGACACCCGACAGGGTCACCGCGTAGACGACGACCTCGCGGTGCCGGGTGACGGTACGGATGTGGGTGATGCTGACCATCTGGAGGCCGACCACCATGACCAGCGCGGCGAGCGCCGGCAGCGGGATCAGGTCGAGCACCGGCACCAGGAGCAGGGCCGCGAGCACGATCCACAGGCCGTGGAGCATCGTGGAGGCGCGGGACACCGCGCCCGCCGAGACGTTGGCGACGCTGCGGACCGCGACCCCGGCGACCGGAAGGCCGCCGAGCGCCCCCGAGACCACGTTCGCCGCGCCCTGACCGGCGAGTTCGCGGTCGAGGCGGGAGCGCGGGACGCCCTTGCCGTGGTCGGGGCGGCCGGCGATCAGCTTGTCGACGGCGACGGCGGAGAGCAGCGACTGCACGCTGGTGACCAGGGTGATCGTGAGCACCCCGGCCGCGATGCCGAGCACCGGGCCCTCGGGCAGGCCGGGCAGCGCGTGGCTGCTCCAGGACGGCAGGTCGACCCGGGGCACGGCGAGCCCGGCGAGCGCGGCCACCGCCGTCGCCCCGGCCACCGCGACGAGCGCGGCCGGGACCTTCCGTACGAGCCGACCGGCCCGGCCCGGCAGGCGCGGCCAGCAGAGCAGTACGGCCACGGTGAGGGCGCTGATGCCGAGCGCGGCCGGCTGGGCGTGCGCCAGCTGGGCGGGCAGGCCGAGGGCGTTGCCCACGGCGGAGCTCTGGGGAGTGCCGCCGAGCACGATGTGGAGCTGGGCGAGGGCGATGGTGGCGCCGATGCCGGCCAGCATGCCGTGCACGATCGCGGGCGAGACGGCGAGTGCCGAGCGGGCCACGCGGAGGGCGGACAGGCCGAGCTGGACGAGTCCGGCGAGGACGGTGATCGCGCAGGTGGTGCGCCAGCCGTACAGCCGGATGAGCTCGGCGGTCACGACGGTGAGGCCGGCGGCGGGGCCGCTCACCTGGAGCGGGGAGCCGCCGAACCGGCCGGCGATCAGGCCGCCGACGGCGGCGGCGACCAGGCCGGACTGGAGCGGGGCTCCGGTGGCGAGCGCGATGCCGAGCGAGAGCGGCAGCGCGATCAGGAAGACGGCGACCGAGGCGGAGAGGTCGGCGCCGGCGATAAGGAAGCGGCGTGGGCCGCCCGGCGGACTGTGGGGCCGCTGGACGCGGGGTCGGTTGGTCGTGCGGGCAGGGGTGCAGAGGGTCATGTTCCCGTCTCCTCCGGGGCAGCGTGGTCGCGGCTCGTGCGGGGTGCAGTGGCGGGGACACCGAGGCGGGAGGGCGGGGACGGCCATCAACGCTCGGTAAACGAACAGTAATGGAGAGTAAAGTCTGCGGCATTATTTTCGGGGCAAACAGGGCAATGATTCACCGGTTCCGGTGACAGAACGCGCTTATGCCGCTTGTCGTTGACGCCCTTCGGTCCTCGCGGTGCGACGTTGACGCCGCTTGTAGGGAAATCAGAGGATCCGAAGAGAGGTGTGCGGATGTCAGCCGCCCGCAGAACGACCACCGTCCGGAGGAAGGCGCTCACCGTCGGCGCGCTCACCCTCGCTCTCGCCACCGGCCTCGCCGGATGCTCGGGCTCCGACGGCCCCGCGAAGGAGGGCGCGCTGGGCGGCGCGGGCGTCAAGAAGGGCCCGGCAGCGGCCCCGCAGACCGCGCCCCGGCTGATCGGCGACGGCTCGACCGCCTTCACCGGCGCCCAGCCCCACCAGCCGACCTGGCAGCGCCTCAAGCCGGGCGAGACCCCGCCGCAGTTCGTCGTCTTCTCGTGGGACGGCGCGGGCGAGGACAGCCAGAAGCTGTTCTCCCACTTCCGCTCGGTGGGCAAGAAGTACGACGCCAAAATGACGTACTTCCTCAGCGGCGTGTACCTGCTGCCCGAGGAGAAGCGGAACCTCTACGACCCGCCGCAGCACAGCGCCGGCCGCTCCGACATCGGCTTCAACGACACCGAGGGCATCCGCGCCACCGTCCGCGAACTCCGTGCCGCGTGGCAGGAGGGCAACGAGATCGGCACCCACTTCAACGGGCACTTCTGCGGCGCCGACGGCGGCGTCGGCAACTGGTCCGTCGAGGAGTGGAAGAGCGAGATCAAGCAGGCCAAGTCCTTCGTCAAGAACTGGAAGACGAACGCCGGACTGCGCTCCGAGCAGCCGCTGCCCTTCGACTACGACAAGGAACTCGTCGGCGCCCGCACCCCCTGCCTCGAAGGCCGGAAGAACTTCGTCCAGGCGGCGGCGCAGATGGGCTTCCGCTACGACACGAGCGGCGTCAACGACCAGATCTGGCCCAAGAAGGACCTGGGCCTCTGGGACCTCTCGATGCAGCTCGTGCCGGTCCCCGGCCGCGCCTTCCAGACGCTCTCGATGGACTACAACTTCCTCGTCAACCAGTCCCCGGGCACGACCCAGGGCGACCCGTCCCAGCGCGAGTACTGGGGCGACCAGATGAGGGACGGCCTGGTGCAGGCCTTCGAGCGCTCCTACCGGGGCAACCGCGCGCCGCTCGTCATCGGCAACCACTTCGAGTCCTGGAACGGTGGCGTGTACATGCGGGCCATCGAGGAGACCATCGCCACCGTCTGCACGCAGAAGGACGTCAAGTGCGTGTCCTTCCGTCAGCTCGCGGACTGGCTCGACGCCCAGGACCCCGACGTCATCGCCAAGATGCGCGGGCTGAAGGTCGGCGAGGCCCCGGCGGCCGGCTGGAAGGCCTTCCTGGCCCCCCAGCCGGCGGCCCCGGCGGGCGCCCCGGCGACCGGCGCCGGCGCCCCGGCGGCAGCCGTCAAGCCGGCTGAACGGCACTGAGCCTTTCGGCGAGTACGAAATCGGGGTCGACCTGCGCCGCCAGGTCGGCCCCGGTCTTCGCGTTCCCCCAGCTCTCCGCGTTACGCAGATGGAAGTGGACCATCTGGCGCGTGTAGCGCTCCCAGTCGCGGTCGGCGTACGAGTCGTCCGCCGCGTCCTGGAGGGCCTGGAGCGACATACGGTTGTCCGCCTCCAGGAGCTCGAAGCGCGGCGGGCGGCCCTTCTCCATCGCACGGACCCAGTCCGAGTGCCCCACCGTGACGAGCAGGTCCTCGCCGACCTCGGCGCGCAGGAAGTCGAGGTCGTCCTCGCCCTGCACCTTGTTGCCGACGACCTTGAGCGCGACGCCGAAGTCCCGCGCGTACTCCTTGTACTGGCGGTAGACCGAGACGCCCTTGCGGGTCGGCTCGGCGACCAGGAACGTCATGTCGAAGCGGGTGAAGAGCCCGGAGGCGAAGGAGTCCGAGCCCGCCGTCATGTCGACGACCACGTACTCGTCGGCGCCGTCGACCAGGTGGTTGAGGCAGAGCTCGACCGCCCCGACCTTCGAGTGGTAGCAGGCGACCCCGAGGTCCGACTCCGTGAAGGGGCCGGTCGCCATCAGCCGGATCTCGCCGTCGTCGAGCACGACCGGCCGCGCGCAGGCCTCGTAGACCGGGTTCTCCTCGCCGACCCGCAGCAGCCGCGAGCCCTCCCCGGGCGGAGTGGTCTTGATCATCGTGTCGGCGGAGGTGATCCGCGGGTTGGTGCCCCGCAGGTACTCCTTGATGAGCGGCAGGTGCGCGCCCATCGCGGGCAGCGCGGCGGCTTCCGCCTCGGGCAGGCCGAGCGCGGCACCGAGGTGCTGGTTGATGTCGGCGTCGACGGCGACGACCGGGGCTTCGTTGGCGGCGAGGTGGCGGATGAAGAGCGAGGACAGCGTGGTCTTGCCGCTGCCGCCCTTCCCCACGAAAGCGATCTTCATGTTCACCTAGCGTAGTGGTATGAACGCGGCCGGTGGTCAGGGTGCGTGAAGAAGACCACTCCATCGTGGGGCGGGCGGCCGGGGCGCGTAGCCTCCCTACTTATGAGTACGCACGCCTCTGACCCCTTGGCCGCCCTCGGCTCCCTGCCGGGCGTCGCCGATGCGGTGGACTCCGTACGCAAGGCCGTCGACCGGGTCTACGGCCACCGTGTGATGCGCCGCCGCAGCAACGAGATCTCCTCCGAGGCGGCCCTGCGCGGGGCCCGCGGTTCGGCCGCCCTGTCCGGCGCCGACTGGGCCCTCGAAGAGGTCCGCCGCCGCACCGACTTCGGTACCGAGCCCGAGGCCCGCACGGTGGGCGCGGCCCTGCGGCTCGGCGCCGAGGCCGGGCAACTGCTCTCCATCTGGCGCCAGTCGCCGCTACGGGTTCTCGCCCGGCTCCACCTGGTCGCCGCGGGCGACCCGGGGGACTCGGTGGGGCGGCCCCGGCTGGACGGCGAGACCGTCGACGAACCGCTGGTCGAGGCCCCGCTGCCGAGCCCGGCCGAGGTCGCGGGACGGCTGGACGGTCTCTCGGAGCTGATCGTCGCGGGCGGCGAGGCCCCGGCGCTGGTGACGGCCGCCGTGGTCCACGGCGAACTGCTCGCGCTGCGCCCCTTCACCTCGTACAACGGCCTGGTCGCGCGGGCGGCGGAACGGATCGTGCTGGTCGGCAGCGGGCTCGACCCCAAGGCGATCTGCCCGGCCGAGGTCGGCCACGCGGAGCAGGGGCGGGTCGCGTACCTCGCCGCGTTCGAGGGGTACCTGTCGGGGACCCCGGAGGGCGTGGGCGGCTGGATCGCGCACTGCGGACGCTCGGTCGAGCTGGGGGTCCGTGAGTCGACGGCGGTCTGCGAGGCACTCCAGCGCGGCGCGGCCTGAGCCGGTGAGGCGGGGGCGAGCCGGCGGCGCGGCCTGAGGGCGAAATGAATTTCCGGGCCCCGTGCGGGGCCCGGAAAAGGGTTGCGGCGGCACCCGTTCAGGTACCGCCGCTGGCACGTCTACCCAGTTACCATGCGTCCTCGAATATGTGCCCATCAGGCCGGGAACTTTGCCCGTGGCCTGGTGCGGCTGGCCCGTAATCGACGGGTCGACGTCGCGTGGGTGCTCGGTTTCTGTGCTAGGTCCGTGGGGCCTTCATGCTCAACAGGTGATCCTCTCGGATGTCCTTGGTCTCGCGGGCCTGATTCCTTTCTACTCCTGTCCGCCAGGAAGCGAAAGTGCTGGCTCCGCTTCTCCTGCCCTCTCGCTCAAATTCGGGCAAAGCCATCCGTGAGCCGATGGGCGAGAGCGGCCTGTCGGCGCCGGGAGGCGTACCAGACGAGTCCGGCCCCCACGGCTGCCGCACCCACCGCCGCGGCGGCGACGAGCGTGGGACGCGGCGGCATCCGGAACCCGGGCAGCCGCTGCTTGAGCCGCACCGGCTTCTCGAAGGCGAGAACAGGCCATTCCCGCGCCGCGGCCTCACGGCGCAGCGCCCGGTCCGGATTGACGGCGTACGGGTGGCCGACGGCCTCCAGCATGGGGACGTCGGTCGCCGAATCGCTGTACGCGTAGCAGCGCGAGAGGTCATAGCCCTCGGACTCCGCCAGCTCCCGGACGGCCTCGGCCTTTGTCGGGCCGTAGGCGTAGTACTCCACCTCCCCGGTGAAGCAGCCGTCCTCGCCGACCACCATCCGGGTGGCGACGACCCGGTCGGCCCCGAGCATCTCGCCGATCGGCTCGACGACCTCGGCGCCGGAGGTCGAGACGATCACGACGTCGCGGCCGGCGGCGTGGTGCTCCTCGATGAGCGAGGCCGCCTCGTCGTAGATGATCGGGTCGATCAGATCGTGAAGGGTCTCGGCGACGAGCTCCTTCACCTGGGCGACGTTCCAGCCTTTGCAGAGCGCGGAAAGATATTCACGCATCCGCTCCATCTGGTCGTGATCGGCTCCGCCCGCCAGGAAGACGAACTGGATGTACGCCGTCCGCAGGGCGGCGCGGCGGCTGATCAGTCCGCCCCGGTAGAAGGACTTGCTGAAGGTCAGCGTCGAAGACTTCGCAATGACCGTCTTGTCCAGGTCAAAGAAGGCGGCTGTGCGCGGCAAGGAGTGGTTTTCCACAAGCCTGAGCATAGGTGCCCGCCATTCGGCGTACGCTGGGGCGCGTGGGTTTGCCTGAGAAGGCTCTCGGGTACACCATGGAAGTCACGGATCGTTCGCGACCGTGTCAACCCGGTCCGGCTCCTCCCCCCCCGAGTCGGCCGGAAAGACGACCCCCGCTCTCCCCCCCGGCGGGGGTCGTCGCATGTCCGGAGCCGTTTTGGCCCTGAGTGACATCGTCAGCTCCTCTCTTTCCGGCCAGCGGCCGCCGCCCCGGCCGAAGTCCTGCCGGACACTCGATTCATCACTCACAGTAACCGGCGGGCTGCGTTCCGGGCAGTCCCCCGAGGGGTGACGAAGATATTCACAGGGCTTCGGATATCCCCAGTTTTTCAGCAAGATCCCCAGGATTTTCGGTACGGCCCCACGGTGATTCCTGTCGCGAAGTTCGCGGACGGCAGGAATCACGAGAGGGGTGTGCGTCATGGCGACATCGAGGACTTCCGGGGCCAGGGGTGCGGCGCGGAGCGGGGCGGGTGAGTCCGCCGCCGCCGAACCCCGCCGCACCGGGCCGCTGATCGTCACCGAGGACCTCGGGCTGCTCGACGACCTGCTGCGGCTGTGCGCCGCCGCCGGCGTGGAGCCCGAGGTCCACCACCGGGTGCCGGAGCGGCGGGCGGGCTGGACCGATCCACCGCTCGTCCTGGTCGGCGAAGACGCCGCGGGCAGGTGCCGGGGAGCGGCCCGCCGCGCCGGACTCGTCCTCGTCGGACGCGACCGGGACGACCCGGGGATCTGGCGGCTCGCCGTCGAGATCGGAGCGGAATGCGTGCTGCGGCTGCCCGAGGCCGAGAGCCTCCTCGTCGACCGCATCGCCGACGCCGCCGAAGGCGTGGGCCGGCAGGCGCTCGCCGTGGGGGTCGTCGGCGGCCGGGGCGGTGCGGGCGCCTCCACCCTGGCCTGCGGTCTCGCCCTCGCCGCCGCACGCACCGGGCGGCGCACCCTGCTCGTCGACGGAGACCCCCTGGGCGGAGGGCTCGACGTACTGCTCGGCGGCGAACGCGAGGAGGGGCGGCGCTGGCCCGACTTCGCCGCCTCGAAGGGACGGCTGGCCGGCGGCGCCCTGGAGGAGTCCCTGCCGTCCGTGCGGGGCGTCCGGGTGCTCAGCTGGGGCCGGGAACCCACGGTGCCCGTGCCGCCCGAGGCCGTGCGGTCGGTGCTCGCCGCCGCCCGCCGCCGAGGAGGCGTCGTCGTGGTCGACCTGCCGCGCGGAACCGATGCCTCGGCCGCCGAGGCCGTGGCCCAGCTCGACCTCGGACTGCTCGTCGTGCCGGGGGAGTTGAGGGCGGTCGCGGCGGCCCACCGGGTGGCCTCCACCCTCTCCGCCGGAGTGCGCGACCTGCGGGCCGTGGTCCGCGGGCCGTACGCCGCAGGACTCGACGAGCGTTGGGTCGCCGACGCGCTGCGGCTGCCGCTGGCCGGTGAACTTCCCTACGACCCGGGGATCGTGACCGACCAGGACGCGGGCGTACCACCGGGCGCCGAACCCCGCGGGGCGCTCGGCCGGTTCTGCGACGCGTTCTGGGCCCGCGCCCTCACCCCCGGCGGTGCGGCATGACCGGGCCCGGGACGGGAGTCGGGGCGGGGGCCGTCGGCGGTGGTGGCGTCGGGCTGCTCGACGCCGTGCGGCAGCGCCTCGCCGCCAGCGGCGCCGAGCCCACCCCGGCGCGCGTCGCGGCGGCGCTGCGGGCCCAGGGGCGACTGCTCGGCGACGCGGAAGTGCTCGGAGCGGCGGAGGAGTTGCGGTGCGAACTCATCGGCACCGGACCGCTGGAACCCCTGCTCGCCGACCCCGCCGTCACCGACGTCCTGGTCTCGGCACCCGACCGCGTGTGGGTCGACCGGGGCGCCGGACTCGAACGGGCCCCGGTGTCCTTCCCCGACGCCGCCGCCGTCCGCCGACTCGCCCAACGGCTCGCGGCGGTGGCCGGCCGCAGGCTCGACGACGCCCGGCCCTGGGTGGACGCGCGGCTGCCCGACGGCACCCGGATGCACGCGGTACTGCCCCCGGTGGCGGTCGGCTCCACCTGCCTCTCCCTCCGGGTGGTGCGCCCCCGGGCCTTCACCCTGGAGGAGCTGGCGGCGGCCGGCACCGTGCCGCCCGGCGGCGCCCCGATCCTGCGGGCCCTGATCGACGCCCGGGTGTCGTACCTGGTCAGCGGGGGGACGGGGACCGGGAAGACCACACTGCTCGCCTCGCTGCTCGGGCTGGTCGGGCCGCGGGAGCGCATCGTCCTCGCCGAGGACTCGGCCGAACTGCGGCCGGACCACCCGCACGTGGTGCGCCTGGAGGCACGTCCGGCCAACCAGGAGGGCGCCGGGCTCGTGACCCTGCGGGACCTGGTCCGGCAGGCGCTGCGGATGCGGCCCGACCGGCTGGTGGTCGGCGAGGTCAGGGGCGGGGAGGCCGTCGACCTGCTCGCCGCCCTGAACACAGGCCACGAAGGCGGCTCGGGGACGCTCCACGCCAACACGGCGGCGGACGTACCGGCGCGGCTCGAAGCGCTGGGGACGGCGGCGGGGCTCGACCGGGCAGCCCTGCACAGCCAGTTGGGGGCCGGGCTGTCCGTGGTGCTCCATCTGGCGCGGGACCGGGACGGGCGGCGGCGGATCGCCGAGGCGCACGTGCTGGAGCGCGACGGGGACGGCCTCGTACGGACGGTTCCCGCGCTGCGGTGGGGTGCGGCCGGGTTCGAGCGGGAGCGGGGCTGGGAGCGGCTGCGGTCGCTGATCGGAGGGGGAGCGTGATGACGACGGAACCGGTTCCGGCGCGGGCCCTGGCCCACGGGGCGGCGGCGCTCTGCGCGGGGCTCGCGCTGTGGTGGACGGTCGAGCGGCGGCGCGGTGCCGGCCGGGCGCGGGCGTTGCTCGCGGGCGGCACCCCGGCCGCCGCACCGGGCGCGGGTGGCGCGTGGGCGGCGCTCGCCGCCCGCGGATGGACCTTGGTGCGCGAGCGGCGCGCGTGGCTGTGCCTGCCGCTCGCCGGGGTCCTCGCGGTACTCGGCGGATCACCGCTGCCCCTGGTGGCGGGCGCGGTCGCGGTGCCGCTCGTCGGGCGGCGGCTGCGGGCGGCGGAGCGCCGCAGGGCCGGCGAGGCGCGGGCCGAGCGGGTGGTCGCCCTGTGCGGGGCGGTCGTCGGGGAGTTGAGGGCCGGATGGCAGCCCGCCCAGGCCCTGTCCTTCGCGGCCAGGGAGACGGGCGCCCTGGGCGCCGAGGAGGCGGCGGTGCTCGCCGCCGCCCGGTTCGGCGGGGACGTACCCGAGGCGCTGCGGAGAGCTGCCGCGCAGGACGGCGCCGACGGACTCGCGGGGATGGCGGCCTGCTGGCAGGTGGCCGTGGACGGCGGTGCGGGCCTGGCCGCCGGACTCGACCGGCTCGAAGCGGCACTGCGGGACCACCGCGAGCAGCGGGAGCGGCTGCGGGCCGAACTGGCCGGTGCCTGGGCGACGGTGGCCGTGCTCGCGCTGCTGCCGGTCGCGGGGATCGGCCTCGGGGCCGCGCTCGGCGCGGACCCGCTCCGGGTGCTGCTGCGCACCCCGGCCGGCCTCGGCTGTCTCGCCGTGGGCGGGGCTCTGGAGGCCGCCGGACTGTGGTGGGCCGCGCGGATCGTACGAGGAGGGGAGCGGGCGTGATCGACGAACTTCGGCTGGGGGCGCTGCCGGCCGCGGCGCTGGTCGGGTGCGTGCAGGGCGCCCGGGCGGTGATGTGCGGACGGCGGGCGCGCGGGACGCGGCGACGGCTGGGGAGCCTCTTCCCGGCGGCGGCGCCTCCGCCGCCGAGGGCCCGGTCCGGGATCCCGGACCGGTGGGGGAAATGGGCGGCGCCCTTGGGGGCGGCCGGTCTCGGCTGGGTGCTGTTCGGGGTGCTCGGAGGGCTGTTGGCCGGGGTCCTGGTCGGCGTGGGCGTGCGAAGGAGAGCCCTGCGGCGGTCGGTCCCGCCGGCCGACGAGGAGGCGGCGGTGCGCGATCTACCGCTGGCCGCCGACCTGTTGG
Source organism: Streptomyces sp. P9-A4 (assembly GCF_036634195.1). Lineage (NCBI taxonomy): Bacteria > Bacillati > Actinomycetota > Actinomycetes > Kitasatosporales > Streptomycetaceae > Streptomyces > Streptomyces sp. P9-A4. The sequence goes on along the minus strand of NZ_JAZIFY010000001.1, from coordinate 3,373,550 downwards.
CCGCCTGTGCCTCGGCCGGAGCCGGGCCGGGAGAGGCGGCGGAGGCGGTGGGCAGATCGCTGGGCGGCCCGCTGGGTGAGCGCCTGACCCGTACGGCGGCCGAGCTGCGGCTCGGCGGTGAACCGGCCGAGGTGTGGCGGAGGTTCGGCGCGATGCCGGGCGCACTGGGGCTGGCCCGCTGCATGGAGCGGGCCGGTTCCTCGGGAGCGCCGGCGGCGGAGGCCGTCGCCCGGCAGGCGACCGCGCTGCGGTCGGCACGGGCCCGCGCGGCGGCGATCAGGGCGCGCCGGGCGCAGGTGCTGATCAGCGCGCCCGTGGGGCTCTGCTTCCTGCCCGCCTTCCTGGCGGTGGGGGTGGCTCCGGTGGTGATCGGCCTCGCTACGGGACTTCTGGATGGGTGAACGGGGGAGCGGATGAACGGCGCGGCAGGGCAAGGCGCGACGAGACACGACGAACACGACGAGTACTGCGAACGATTCGAGGAGGACGGCATGACGGGTAAGGCGGGCGGGACGGGTATGGCGGGTGTGGCGGGCAAGGCGGCGGTGGATGGCTGGTGGCGGGCGCGGCGGGAGGCCGCGCGTCGCGACACGGGGATGACCACGTCCGAGTACGCGGTGGGCACGATCGCCGCGGCGGGATTCGCCGCCGTGCTCTACAAGATCGTGACGAGTGGGACGGTCTCGGGCGCACTGGAGTCGGTGATCGGGAAGGCGCTCGATGCGTCGTTCTGACCGGGGGTTCGTGACCGTGGAGGCGGCGATGGTCCTGCCCGTCCTGGCGCTGTTCACGGTGGTCCTGCTCTGGGCGCTCGCGGCGGCCGCCGCCCAGATCCGGTGCGTGGACGCGGCCCGGGCCGGTGCCCGGTCCGTCGCCCGCTCCGAGCCGGTGGCCACCGCGGAGGCCGTCGCACGGGACGCCGCGCCCGGGGGCGCCCGGGTGTCGGTGACGCGGTCGGGAGAGCTGTGGCGGGTGACGGTGGAGGCGGCGGCCCCGGGCCCCCGGGGCATGGGGCTCACCCTGCGGGCGGACGCGGCGGCCCTCGCGGAGGACGGAGGCCCACCGTGACGCCCGAGACACGGCGCCGGGCGCGTGCCGGGGGTGACCGGGGTGCGGCGACCGTGTGGGTGGCGTTCGCGGCCTGCGCGCTGTGCGTGGTGTTCGGGGCGGTGCTCGCGCTGGGGCAGGCGGTGGCGGCCCGGCACCGGGCCGGCGGGGCCGCCGACCTGGCGGCGCTCGCCGCCGCCGACCGGGCGCTGTGGGGTGGGGCGGAGGCGTGTGCGGCTGCCTCCCGGGTGGCGGCCGCACAGGGCGCCGAGCTGGTGGGATGCGCGCTGCGGGGCGAGGTCGCGGAGGTGACCGCCCGGGTCGTGCGGGGCCCGTACCGGCCGGAGGTCAGGTCGCGGGCGGGACCGTCGGAGGAGCTTCCCCCTCCGGCGGGGCCGGCGGGGCTGACGGAAACTCACTGGTCGGCGGGGCCGGCGGGGCCGGCGGGGGCTCCGTGGCCTCAGGGGCCTCCCTCAGGAGTTCCGTGAGGAGGCGTACCGCGCCTCGTTTGTGGAGCGGGTCGTTGCCGTTGCCGCACTTCGGGGACTGGATGCAGGAGGGGCAGCCCGCCTCGCACTCGCAGGAGGCGATGGCCTCCCGGGTGGCTGTGAGCCAGGCGCGGGCCGTGTGGAAGGCGCGCTCGGCGAAGCCCGCACCGCCCGGGTGGCCGTCGTACACGAAGACGGTGGGAAGCAGCGTGTCCGGGTGGAGCGGCACGGAGACGCCGCCGATGTCCCAGCGGTCGCAGGTGGCGAAGAGCGGGAGCATGCCGATGGAGGCGTGTTCGGCGGCGTGCAGGGCGCCGCCGAGGATCTCGGGGGTGATCCGGGCGGCGTCGAGCTGGTCCTCGGTGACCGTCCACCACACGGCCCGGGTGCGCAGGGTGCGGGGCGGCAGGTCGAGCTTGGTCTCGCCGAGGACCTCGCCCGTGATGAGCCGGCGGCGGAGGAAGGAGACGACCTGGTTGGTGACCTCGACGGAGCCGTAGCAGAGGCGGCCGGTTCCCCAGGGGATCTCGGTGTCGGTTTCCAGGACGGAGATGGAGGTGGTGTCGCGGGCGGTGGTGGAGTACGGCGGGACGGCCTCCTCGACGAGGGCCACGGAGTCCTTCAGGTCGAGTTCCCGCACCAGGTAGGTGCGGCCCTGGTGGAGGTGGACGGCGCCCTCGTGGACGGCGGTGTGGGAGGCGGCCTCGTCGACGGTGCCGAGCAGCCTGCCGGTGCCCGACTCGACGATCCGGACGGGACTGCCCCCGCCGCCCCGGATGTCGGTGAGGTCGGCGGCCCGCTCGCGGCGGGTCCAGTACCAGCCGGTGGAGCGGCGGCGCAGCAGGCCGGCGGCCTCCAGCTGGGGCAGCAGTTCGGGGACGGCCGGGCCGAAGAGGGCCAGGTCCGGTTCGGTCAGGGGAAGCTCCGCGGCGGCGGCGCACAGATGGGGGGCGAGGACGTAGGGGTTGTCGGGGTCCAGGACGGTCGACTCGACCGGCTGGTCGAAGATCGCCTCCGGGTGGTGGACCAGGAAGGTGTCCAGCGGGTCGTCGCGGGCGACCAGGACGGCGAGGGCGCCCTCGCCCGAGCGGCCGGCGCGGCCCGCCTGCTGCCACAGGGAGGCGCGGGTGCCCGGGTAGCCGGCGATCAGGACGGCGTCCAGGCCGGAGACGTCCACGCCCAGCTCCAGGGCGGTCGTGGCGGCCAGGCCGAGCAGCTCGCCGGAGTGCAGGGCCCGCTCAAGGGCGCGGCGCTCCTCGGGCAGATAGCCGCCCCGGTAGGCGGCGACCCGGCGGGCGAGTGAGCGGTCGGTCTCGGCCAGTCGTTCCTGGGCGATCACCGAGATGAGTTCGGCGCCGCGCCGGGAGCGGACGAAGGCGACGGAGCGGACGCCCTGGCGGGTCAGGTCGGTGAGGAGGTCGGCGGTCTCGGCGGTGGCGGTGCGGCGGACGGGCGCGCCGCGCTCGCCGTGCAGCTCGGTCAGCGGCGGCTCCCAGAGGGCGAAGACCAGCTCGCCGCGCGGGGAGGCGTCGTCGGAGACCTCGACGACCTGGAGGCCGGTGAGGCGGCCGGCGGCGACGGCGGGGTCGGCGGAGGTGGCGGAGGCGAGGAGGAAGACCGGCTCGGAGCCGTACCGGGCGCAGATCCGGCGCAGGCGCCGCAGGACCTGGGCGACGTGGGAGCCGAAGACGCCCCGGTAGGTGTGGCACTCGTCGATCACGACGTAGCGCAGGGAGCGCAGGAAGGAGGACCATCTGGGGTGGGACGGGAGTATGCCCCGGTGCAGCATGTCGGGGTTGGTGAGCACGTAGTTCGCGTACTGGCGGACCCACTCGCGTTCCTCGACCGGGGTGTCCCCGTCGTAGACGGCGGGGCGGACGCGGGTGCCGAGCGGGGCGGCCAGTTCCCGCACGGCGCGCCGCTGGTCCGCGGCGAGGGCCTTGGTGGGCGAGAGGTACAGGGCGGTGGTCCCGCGCCCGTTGGGGGCCTCCGCGCCGTCCAGGAGGGTGCTGAGGACCGGGGCGAGGTAGGCGAGCGACTTGCCCGAGGCGGTTCCGGTGGCGATCACCACGGACTCGCCGTCGAGGGCGTGCTCGGCGGCCTCCGCCTGATGCGCCCAGGGGTGCTCGATCCCGGCCTCCTGGACCGCGGCGATCACCTCCGGACGGATGCGGTGCGGCCAGACGGCATGACGACCCTCGCGGGCGGGCATGTGCTCCGTATGAGTGATGCGCGCGGCCCGGCTCTCGCCCGAGGAGAGCCGGTCCAGGACCTCGCCGGGAGAGGGGCGGCTGCCCGTGTCCCCGGCCGGACGACGGGGGCGGTGATTCTTGGCCATCGGTACCGAGTGTGTCACTGCCATGACGGACAATGCTTCCAAGGCGTCGTGCATGGCTGCTGGTAAGTGATTGAATGCCATCGCGGCTGGCGATCAGTTCTCCGACTCCGCCCGGGAGACCCGAGGGGAACGGTCGTTCGATAGCAAGGTGCTGGAGGATCCGTGGACCTGTCCCTGTCGACTCGCAATGTGACCGGCGCTGGTGGTGACCGTACGGTCGTCGAGGTCGGTGGCGAGATTGATGTGTATACCGCGCCCAAGCTGCGCGAGCAGTTGGTCGAGTTGGTGAACGACGGCAGCTACCACCTGGTCGTCGACATGGAGGGCGTGGACTTCCTCGACTCCACCGGCCTCGGTGTGCTCGTCGGCGGCCTGAAGCGCGTTCGCGCGCACGAGGGCTCGCTGCGTCTGGTCTGCAACCAGGAGCGCATTCTCAAGATTTTCCGGATCACGGGTCTCACCAAGGTGTTCCCGATCCACACCTCGGTCGACGAGGCCGTCAACGCCGTCGACTGAGCCCAGGGGGTTCGCATGGCCACCGTTGAACTCCGCTTCAGCGCCCAGCCCGAGCACGTCCGTACGGCCCGCCTGGTGGCGGCCGCGGTCGCGCGCCGGGCAGGGGTGGACGAGGCGGTCCTCGACGAGGTGCGTCTCGCCGTCGGTGAGGCATGTTCCCGTGCCGTCGGGCTGCACCGCAGCAACGACGTCACGACCCCCATCAGAGTCGTGCTGACCGAGGAGGAGAAGACCTTCTCCATCGAGGTCGGCGACGAGGTGCCGGGCGCGGGGGTGGCGGCGGCGGACGCCGCCGGTGTCCCCGGCGCGCGGACCGCGGCCCCGGCCGAGGACTTCGACGACGCCGACGGTGAGGACGAGATGGGGCTCGCGGTGATCCGCGGGCTCGTCGACGACGTCGAGGTGAGAGCCGGCGAGGACGGCGGCACCATCCGGATGAGCTGGCCGGTGAGTTCGGCGGACATCCTGTCCTGACCCGTACGGAGTCAGAAGCGTGAGGAGAAGAGGCCCTGCCCCGCAGGGCCTCTTCTTCGTTCCCGGGAGGAGCCGCACCTCCGAGGCGATTCCGGATTGGTGCATCCGCGCGGAGGTCTCCGCCGCATCCCCGTTTGTACCGGTCCGTCTCCCTATGATCCGTCCCCATGTACCCCACTTCCCTCGCCGCGGCGGTGCTCACGAGCGGGAACCGGACGATCGTGGCCGTCGTCGGCGTCGTCGCTGTCCTCGCGCTCGTGGTCGCGCGGCTCCTCGCCCGCCAGGTCCTCGCGGCCGGCGAGGGCACCGAGCGGATGAGGGAGATCGCCGCCGCCGTGCAGGAGGGCGCCAACGCCTACCTCGCACGGCAGCTGCGGACCCTCGCCGTCTTCGCGGCCGTCGTGTTCTTCCTGCTGATGCTGCTGCCCGCCGACAACTGGTCGCAGCGCGCCGGACGCTCCCTGTTCTTCCTGGTCGGGGCCCTGTTCTCGGCGCTCACCGGCTATCTCGGCATGCGGCTGGCCGTACGGGCGAACGTGCGGGTCGCCGCCGCGGCCCGGGAGGCGACTCCGGCGCCGGGCGAGCCGGAGCGGGACCGGTCCGAGGTCGCGCACCGGGCCATGCGGATCGCGTTCCGCACCGGCGGGGTCGTCGGCATGTGCACGGTCGGCCTCGGACTCCTCGGAGCCGTCTGCGTCGTCCTCGTCTACGCCGCCGACGCGCCCAAGGTGCTTGAGGGATTCGGACTCGGTGCCGCGCTGATCGCCATGTTCATGCGGGTGGGCGGCGGCATCTTCACCAAGGCCGCCGATGTCGGCGCCGACCTCGTCGGCAAGGTCGAGCAGGGCATCCCCGAGGACGACCCGCGCAACGCGGCCACGATCGCCGACAACGTCGGCGACAACGTCGGCGACTGCGCGGGCATGGCGGCCGACCTCTTCGAGTCGTACGCCGTGACCCTGGTCGCCGCGCTCATCCTGGGCGAGGCGGCCTTCGGCGACCACGGCCTGGCCTTTCCCCTGATGGTCCCGGCGATCGGCGTGGTCACCGCGGTCATCGGCATCCTCGCGGTCTCGCCGCGCCGCGCCGACCGGGGCGGGATGAGTGCGATCAACCGCGGATTCCTCGTCTCGGCGGTCGTCTCGCTCGCCGGGGTCGCCGTCGCCGCCTTCGCGTACCTGCCGTCCTCCTACGCCGAACTCCAGGGCGTCACCGGGCCGGGCATCCACGACCACGGCGGCGACCCCCGGGTCCTCGCGCTGGTCGCCGTCGCCCTCGGCATCGTCCTCGCCGCGCTGATCCAGCAGCTCACCGGCTACTTCACGGAGACGAGCCGGCGGCCGGTCAGGGACATCGGCAAGTCCTCGCTCACCGGCCCCGCGACCGTCGTCCTCGCGGGCGTGGCCCTCGGCATGGAGTCCGCCGTCTACACGGCGCTCCTGATCGGGCTCGCCGTGTACGGGGCGTTCCTGCTGGGCGGCGCCTCGATCACGCTCGCGCTGTTCGCGGTGGCCCTCGCCGGTACGGGGCTGCTCACCACCGTCGGAGTGATCGTCGCCATGGACACCTTCGGTCCGGTCGCCGACAACGCCCAGGGCATCGCGGAGATGTCCGGGGACGTCACGGGGGCGGGCGCGCAGGTCCTCACCGACCTGGACGCCGTCGGCAACACCACGAAGGCCATCACCAAGGGCATCGCCATCGCCACCGCCGTACTCGCGGCCTCGGCGCTGTTCGGCTCGTACCGGGACGCCATCGCGACCGCGGTCGCCGACGTCGGGGAGGTCGGCGCGAAGGGGGACCTCCTGACGCTCTCGATGGACATCTCCCAGCCCAACAACCTCTTCGGCCTGATCCTGGGCGCGGCGGTCGTCTTCCTCTTCTCGGGGCTCGCGATCAACGCCGTGTCGCGGTCGGCCGGATCGGTGGTCTACGAGGTGCGGAGGCAGTTCCGCGAACACCCCGGGATCATGGATTACACCGAGAAGCCGGAGTACGGGCGGGTCGTCGACATCTGCACCAAGGACGCGCTGCGCGAACTCGCCACGCCCGGCCTGCTCGCCGTGTTGGCCCCGATCGCGGTCGGCTTCGCGCTCGGGGTCGGCCCCCTCGGCGCGTACCTCGCCGGGGCGATCGGGACGGGTGCGCTGATGGCGGTCTTCCTCGCCAACTCCGGTGGCGCCTGGGACAACGCGAAGAAGCTGGTCGAGGACGGGAACCACGGCGGCAAGGGCAGCGAGGCGCACGAGGCGACGATCATCGGGGACACCGTCGGGGACCCCTTCAAGGACACCGCGGGGCCGGCCATCAACCCGCTCCTGAAGGTGATGAACCTGGTCGCGCTGCTCATCGCGCCGGCGGTCGTGCGGTTCAGTTACGGGGAGGACGCCGCGGCCGGTCTGCGGGCGGCGGTCGCGGTGCTCGCGCTGGTCGTGGTGGTGACCGCGGTGTGGGTGTCCAAGAAGCGCCCGGTAGCCGTCTCCTGACGTGTCGTCCGTCTCATTCCCTGGCGCTCGGGGGGTGTGTGGGAGGTCTCTCCCTTGGGGCAAAAGGTTGCAATACAGGGTGAATCCGTCGTACGAAAGGTGGAAGTAGCCCGTTCGGCGTGTATGTTCCGGGGCCGAGAGCCTTGGAAGGGACCGATCCGGTGAACAAGAAGCTTGCGGCCGCACTGTCCGGCGGCGCGGTACTCGTGCTCGCGCTGTCCGGTTGCAGCGACGACGAGGGCGACAAGGTGGGTGACTGGGCGAAGACCTTCTGCGACCAGGCGAAGCCGCAGATCCAGAAGCGGGCCAACGCCCACCAGATCATCATTTCGACGGCCGCCGACAGCAAGCCCGCCGAGATCCAGGCCGCGGACTCGAAGGCGTTCCAGGACATCGCGAACGCGGACCGGGCCCTCGCCAAGGCCGTGGAGAGCGCCGGCGCGCCCCCCGTCGAGAACGGCGAGAAGGTCAAGCAGGACGCGATCAAGGAGCTCACCGCCACCGCGGTGGCGTACGAGGGGCTCAAGAAGCAGGTCGACGCGCTGGACCCGACGAACCAGCAGAAGTTCGCGGACGGTCTCCAGGGCGTCGCCGACGGCCTGACCAAGATCGAGAAGATGGACCAGAACGCCCTGTCCAAGCTGGAGGAGGGCGAGCTCGGCCAGGCGATGGCCAAGCAGCCCGGCTGCCAGAAGCCCACGGCCTCGGTCCCGCCGAAGACCTCCGCGTCCCCGAAGGCCGGCTCGACCTCCGGTGGCGACGCCAACCCTGGGCCCACCAAGACGGCCACCGCCAAGCCCACCAAGACGGCCGCGGCGAGCAAGACCGAGGAGTAGGAGCCGGGGCCCGGATCCAAGGCCCCGGACCCGGTGGGGGCGGCGATCGGCCGCCCGCCGCCGGGTCGGCGGCCCGGATGTCGGTGGCGGCCGTCACAATGGAGCGGTGAGTACGACCAGCCTGCCTCCCCGCCTCCCGGTGCCCGCGCACGCCGCCCGTCTGCGCGAGGCCCTGCTCGCCGCCGACTTCACCGCCGACGGACTCCTCGACCTGCTCGGCGCCCCGGCCTACGCGGCGCTCGCCCGCAGCGAGACCGTGCCCGCCCTGCGTGCCACCCGGGGTGACTCCCCGCTGGAGACCCTCATCCGGCTCTTCCTGCTCCAGCAGGCCGTCGGGCAGGAGCGGGCCGCCGCCGCGCTCCCCCTCGACGAGGCCATCGCCGACGGCTGGGTGGTCCGCGAGGACGACACCGTGTCCGCCACGGCCGACATCCGGCCGTACGGCGGACCGGACGGCGAGGACTGGTTCATCGTCTCCGACCTGGGCTGCGCCGTCGGCGGAGCCGGTGGCATCGGCACCAAGGCCGAGGGCGTCGTCCTCGGCGTCGGCGGTGCCTCCACCACCCTCGCCGGCATCACGGTCCGTACGCCGGTCTCCTCGGCGCTCGACCTCGGCACCGGCTCCGGTATCCAGGCGCTGCACGCCGCCCAGCACGCGACCCTGGTCACCGCCACCGACCTCAATCCGCGCGCCCTGGACTTCACCCGCCTCACGCTCGCCCTCTCCGGGGCCCGCGAGGCCGAGCTGCTCGCCGGCTCGCTCTTCGAGCCGGTCGACGGCGACACCTACGACCTGATCGTCTCCAACCCGCCGTTCGTGATCTCCCCCGGCGCCCGGCTCACCTACCGGGACGGCGGGATGGGCGGCGACGACCTGTGCCGGACGCTCGTGCAGCAGGCGGGCGAGCGGCTCAACGACGGCGGGTACGCCCAGTTCCTCGCCAACTGGCAGCACGTCGAGGGCGAGGAGTGGCAGGACCGGCTGCGGTCCTGGGTGCCCGCCGGCTGCGACGCCTGGATCGTGCAGCGCGAGGTCCAGGACATCACCCAGTACGCCGAGCTGTGGCTGCGGGACAGCGGCGACCACCGCGGCGACCCGGAGGAGTACCGGGAGGCGTACGGGCGCTGGCTCGACGAGTTCGACGCCCAGAAGACGCGCGCGATCGGCTTCGGCTGGATCACGATCCGGCGGAACGACGCCGTGGTCTCCGGCGCCGTCGAGCCCTCGGTCGTCGTCGAGGAGTGGCCGCACCCCGTCGAGCAGCCTCTCGGCCCCACCGTCCGCGCCCACTTCGAGCGCCAGGACTATCTGCGCGGCCACGACGACGCGGCCCTGCTCGCCGACCGGTTCGTCCTCGCGCCCGAGGTCGTGCAGGAGCAGGTCGGGCTGCCGGGTGCCGAGGACCCCGAGCACGTCGTGCTCCGGCAGAACCGGGGCATGCGCCGCGCCACCCGGGTGGACCACGTCGGCGCCGGGTTCGCCGGCGTCTGCGACGGCACCCTCAGCGCGGGCCGCATCCTCGACGCGATCGGCCAGCTGATGGGGGAGGACCCGGTGGTACTGCGGGACCGCACCCCGCAGGCGATCCGGCTGCTCGTGGAGGAGGGCTTCCTGCTGCCCGTCGGGATGGACTCCCCGGAGGCGGACGGGGCTTGATACGGATCGAGCTGGACGAGGCCTCGCTCGGGGCGACCCGGATCGCGATCAGCCCGCTGCGGGACGCGTTCTGCGCGATGCACCTCGCGCTGCCCCGCCGCACCCCCTCCTGGCCGTACCAGGAATGGGTCGGGCAGGCGCGCGAGGTGTGGCGGGAGGACGATCGGCTCCGGCCGCTGTGGGACCTCTTCGCCGACGGGCGGTACGAGGTCTCCGACTTCCTGCTGCCCCGCCCCTTCGGCACGGTCCACGTCCACGAAGAGCTGGCCGCGCTGCGGGCCACCGACCCCGCGTTCGTCCGCGAGCAGGTGGCCGTCTGCTACCCCGGGATGGCCGACGCACCCTTCGTACAGCCGTATCTGAAGGACCCGGAGGCGGCCTGCGCGGCGCTCGCCGACGCGTACGCGGCCTACTGGGAGGGCGCGATCGAGCCGTACTGGCCGACGATGCGGCGGCTCGTCGAGGACGAAGTGCTCGTCCGCGCCAGGACGTTCGCCACCGAGGGCGTCGACGCGCTGTTCGCGGGCCTGGAGAGCCGGGCGCGCTGGCAGCCGCCCGTGCTCGAACTCACCAAGCACATCGACGCGGAGTACGCGCCGGGGGAGCGGCGGCTGGTGCTCGTGCCGCTGGTCTTCGCCGAGGGCTGCCGGCTGTACTCCATGGACGACCCCGAGGTCTTCGCGGTCAGCTTCCAGGCCCGGGGCGCCGGCGCCCTGCGCGAACCGCCCGAGCCCGTGGCCGAGGACCGGCTCGGGCTGATGCTCGGCCGGGGCCGGGCGGCGGTCCTGCGCGAGCTGGGCGGCCCGCTGACCACGGCCGGGCTCGCCGACCGTCTCGGCCTCGCGCCCAGCACGGTGTCCGAGCACCTGTCGGTGCTGTCGGAGGCCGGCGTCGTGACCCGGCACCGGGTCGGGCGCTCGGTGTACTACCAGCTGACGGACACCGGCCGTTCGCTGCTCGCGCTGCTCGCGGGACAGGACGTCCTCACGGCGGTGGCCTGACGAACCCCCGGGCCCCGGCCCGACGATTCGGGGGCTCCCGAATCGATGGCCCCGCCCCGCCCCGGCTCCTACCGTCCGGCGCATGCTCGCAATCGAGGCGGACGCGCTGCGCCGCACCTACACCAGCAGGACCGGGTGGCCGAAGTCCCGGCGTACCGAGACCGAGGCCGTGCGCGGGGTCACCTTCGAGGTGGCGCCGGGCGAACTCTTCGGCCTCCTCGGCCCCAACGGCGCCGGGAAGACCACCACGATCAAGATGCTCAACACCCTCCTCCTGCCGACCTCCGGCACGTCCCGGGTGTTCGGCCACGACGTGGCCCGCGACCCCGTCGCCGTACGCCGCCGCATCGGCTACGTCTTCGGCGGCGACCGGGGGCTCTACGACCGGCTGTCCGCGCTCGACAACCTCCGCTACTTCGCCGAGCTGTACGGCGTCAGCCCCCGCCGCCAGAAGAAGCGCATCGCCGAACTGCTCGACCTGGTCGGCCTCCTGGGCCGGGAGAAGGAGCGCGTCGAGGGCTACTCGCGCGGGATGCGGCAGCGCCTCCACATCGCCCGCGGCCTCCTCCACCACCCCGATGTCCTCTTCCTCGACGAGCCGTCCATCGGCGTCGACCCCGTCGCCGCCCGCGACCTGCGCCGTACCGTCTCCGACCTCACGGCGGCCGGTACGACCGTCCTGCTCACCACCCACTACATGGCCGAGGCCGACGAACTCTGCGACCGGATCGCCGTCATCGCCGGCGGCCGCATCCGCGCCCTCGGCACCCCCGACAGCCTCAAGTCGCGCGTCGGGGAACGGGACGTGCTGGAGATCGAGGCGTACGGCGTCGACGAGGAACGGCTCGACCGCGTACGGCGGGTGCCGGGCGTCCGGGGCGTCTTTGCCGAGGACCGCGGCGCGCTGCAGACCGTGACGGTGCAGACCGGCCGGGGGGCCGGAGAGCTGCACGGACCGGTCCTGGCGGCGCTCGACGGCGTACGGATCGGCCGGGTCACGAGCCGCGAACCGTCCCTGGAGGACGCCTACATCGCGATCGTGGAGGAGGCGGCGGGCGGCGCCGCGGCGGAGGAGGTGCCGGTATGAGCACGCGTACCGCCCGTACCCCTCGCCCGGGTCGTACCTCACACACCTCGCGTACCCCTCGTACCTCTCGCACCGCCCTCCTCCGGCGTGTTCCGCGGCTCGTCCTCGTCGGGGTGCGCACCCATGTCTCGTACATGTCGCGCTCCCCGATCGAGATCACGTTCGCCGTCCTCGTCCCGCTCGTCTACGCGACCCTCGCGGTCTACCTGTTCCGCGCCGCCGGCGACCCCGACCGGCTCCTGACCGCCTCCGTCGGGGCCGGACTCATGGGCATCTGGGGCTCGGTGCTCTTCGGTTCGGGCGGCGCCGTGCAGAACCAGCGCTGGCTCGGCACCCTGGAGTCCCTGGTCGTCGCGCCGACGCCGCTCGCGCTCGTGCTGCTCCCGATCACCCTCGCGACCGCCGTCATCGGCACCTACGCGATGGGCGCGACGCTCCTGTGGGGCGTCCTGCTCTTCGACGTACCGCTCGACTTCGCGCACCCGCTGCTCTTCCTGCTCGCCGTCCCGGTCTGCGTCCTCGCGCTCGGCATGACGGGGCTGCTGCTCGCCGCCACCTTCGTCCTGCTGCGCAACGCCAACGCGCTGGCCAACCCGCTCGACACCCCCGTCTGGCTGCTGTCCGGCCTGCTCGTGCCCGTCACCGTGCTGCCCGCCTGGACCCACCCGGTCTCCTGGGCGCTGCCCACGACCTGGGGGGCGCGGGCCGTGCACGCGGCGACCTCCGGCGGGGAGGTGGTCACCCCCATGCTCACCGCCCTCGCGCTCGGGGCCGGATACGCCCTGGCCGCCGTTCTCGTCCTCGGGCGGGTGGAGCGCCGGGCGCGCGCCGCCGCGACCCTCGCCCTCACCTGAAAGGCCGGCGAAGATGTTCCGTTTCCATGGCTTCCGTTTCCTCGGTACCGCCCGGCTCCTCGTCGTCGGCGGGGCGATCTCCTACCGGGCGCTGTTCAACTGGACCACCCCGCCGATGTTCATCGGAACGCTGCTGGTCGGGCCGTTTCTCCAGGTTTTCTTCTTCGTCTGTCTGGGCAGGGAACTGGGTGTCGCCGACGACCGCTTCCACCTCGTCGGAAACTCCGTGCTCGCGGCTTCCGCCTCCTGCGTGTACGGCGGCACGATGGCCGTCGCCAACGAGCGCCGGTACGGCACGCTCGGCGCCGTCCTGCTCTCGCCCCGGCACCGGGTCCCGCTCTGGCTCGGCCGCGCCCTGCCGTACGTCCTCAACGGGGTGTTCGTCAGCGCCTTCGTGCTCACCGCCGCCTCGCTCGTCCTCGGGCTGCCCGTCCCCGCCGGGGCGCTGCCCGGTCTCGGACTGGTGCTGCTCGCCGCGGCCGGCGCCTGCTCGGCGTTCGGGCTGGCCCTCGGCGCGCTCGGGCTCCGCTTCCGGGACGTGTTCCTGGTGTCGAACGTGGCGAGTTCGGGGCTGCTCCTGCTGACCGGCGCGGCCGTTCCCCGGGAGACGCTGCCGGAGTGGATGCGGGTCGCCGGCGAGCTGCTGCCGCTGACGCACGCGGCGGACGCGGCGCGCGGGCTGACCGCGGGCACCGGCCTCGACGCGTCCCTGCTCGGGGGCGAGCTCGCGGTCGGCGCCGGATGGGGGCTGCTCGCCGTCGTCCTGCTCGCGGTCTTCGAGCGGGGCAGCCGCCGCCGGGCCACCCTCGACACGATGTGACGGATGAAACGGAGGAAACGGAGGAAGGAGAGCGGGGGAGAGAAAGGAGAAGCGGAGTGACGGAGGCGCGGATCACTACCGGCCATCTTCGTGAAACCGTACGGACCGCTCCGCACCGTTCACCCGGAATTCGCACCCCTGACGCCCGGGGGTGTCAGCCTCGGCCCCGGGAGACGAACACCGCACGTGGACGGAACGGGGTACGGGCATGGAGAGCGGGCCGGCGATCTTCGCGGGGACGGCGTTCACGCTGTTCGGAGGCGCGCTTCTGCTGTGGACCACCGTGCGGGCGCTGCACCGTGAGCCCGTGGCGTACGGGGTCGCCCCGGGTGTCGCGGTCGCGCTGAGCGGCCTCTCCGGCGCCGTCTTCCTCCTCCTCGGCGTCTGGTGCTTCGGCAGGCTCTGAGCCTCCTCCCGGCGCCGCGCGGGCTCGCTTCCGGAGCCCGCGCGATCTCCCTCCGGCACCCCGTGCGCGGACGGCCCGCCCCGCCCGACCGGGAGTCCGGGCGGCAGGAATGCCAGGACTCGGGTTACCGTTCGAGTGGCCGTTGCGGGCTTTCGCCGTTTGACACGGGGGCGGGTTGTACCGTCACACTCCGCAGCGACGGGAGCGTCACCGTCCGTGCCGCTGCCGTGCGTGCCAGCGCCGTACGTGCCAGAGAGTGTCGATCCGGAGAGAAGAGCGAAGTTGTCCCCGACCAGCGAAGCCGCACACGGCGGCCGCCGACTCGTCATCGTCGAGTCGCCTGCCAAGGCGAAGACGATCAAGGGCTACCTCGGCCCCGGCTACGTCGTCGAGGCGAGCGTCGGACACATCCGCGACCTCCCCAGCGGCGCCGCCGAGGTGCCCGAGAAGTACACCGGTGAGGTGCGTCGGCTCGGTGTCGACGTCGAACACGACTTCCAGCCCATCTATGTCGTCAACGCCGACAAGAAGGCGCAGGTCAGGAAGCTCAAGGAGCTTCTTGCCGAGTCCGACGAGCTCTACCTCGCCACCGATGAGGACCGCGAGGGCGAGGCCATCGCGTGGCACCTCCAGGAAGTCCTCAAGCCCAAGGTCCCGGTCCACCGGATGGTCTTCCACGAGATCACCAAGGACGCGATCCGCGAGGCCGTCGCCAACCCGCGCGAGCTGAACCAGCGCATGGTCGACGCCCAGGAGACCCGTCGCATCCTCGACCGGCTGTACGGCTACGAGGTCTCGCCGGTCCTGTGGAAGAAGGTCATGCCCCGGCTGTCCGCCGGCCGCGTGCAGTCCGTCGCCACCCGGCTCGTCGTCGAGCGGGAGCGCGAGCGCATCGCCTTCCGCTCCGCCGAGTACTGGGACCTCACCGGCACCTTCGGCACCGGCCGCTCCGGTGACGCCTCCGACCCGTCCCAGCTGGTCGCGCGGCTCGCGGCGGTCGACGGCAAGCGCGTCGCGCAGGGCCGTGACTTCGGCGCCGACGGGCGGCTCAAGAGCGAGAGCGTGCTCCACCTGGACGAGGCGAACGCGCGGGCACTGGCCGCCGGGCTCGCCGACACCGCCTTCTCGGTGCGTTCGGTCGAGTCGAAGCCGTACCGCCGCTCGCCGTACGCCCCCTTCCGGACCACCACCCTCCAGCAGGAGGCGAGCCGCAAGCTGGGCTTCGGTGCGAAGGCGACCATGCAGGTGGCGCAGAAGCTGTACGAGAACGGCTTCATCACCTACATGCGTACGGACTCCACGACCCTGTCCGACACCGCCGTCTCGGCGGCGCGGGCGCAGGTCACCCAGCTGTACGGCGCCGACTACCTGCCGGAGAAGCCGCGCGTCTACGCGGGCAAGGTCAAGAACGCGCAGGAGGCGCACGAGGCGATCCGTCCTTCGGGTGATCGTTTCCGCACCCCGGCGGAGACCGGTCTGACCGGCGACCAGTTCCGGCTGTACGAGCTGATCTGGAAGCGGACCGTCGCCTCCCAGATGAAGGACGCGACCGGCAACTCGGTCACCGTGAAGATCGGCGGCCGGGCCGCCGACGGCCGCGACGCCGAGTTCAGCGCCTCCGGCAAGACGATCACCTTCCACGGCTTCATGAAGGCGTACGTCGAAGGCGCCGACGACCCGAACGCGGAGCTCGACGACCGCGAGAAGCGCCTCCCGCAGGTCGCCGAGGGTGACGCGCTGACCGCCGACGAGATCACCGCGGACGGCCACTCGACCAAGCCGCCGGCCCGCTACACCGAGGCCTCGCTGGTCAAGGAGCTGGAAGAGCGCGAGATCGGCCGCCCGTCGACGTACGCGTCGATCATCGGCACGATCCTCGACCGCGGCTACGTGTTCAAGAAGGGCACGGCGCTCGTCCCGTCCTTCCTGAGCTTCGCCGTCGTCAACCTCCTGGAGAAGCACTTCGGGCGGCTCGTCGACTACGACTTCACCGCCCGGATGGAGGACGACCTCGACCGCATCGCACGCGGCGAGGCCCAGTCCGTGCCGTGGCTCAAGCGCTTCTACTTCGGTGAGGGCGAGGGTTCCGGCGCGGGTGGCGCGGCCGACGCCGGGAACGGCGACGGCGACCACCTCGGCGGCCTCAAGGAACTCGTCACCGACCTCGGTGCCATCGACGCCCGCGAGATCTCCTCCTTCCCCGTCGGCAACGACATCGTGCTGCGCGTCGGCCGCTACGGCCCGTACGTCGAGCGCGGCGAGAAGGAGGCCGAGGGCCACCAGCGCGCCGACGTCCCCGAGGAGATGGCGCCCGACGAGCTGACCGTCGAGCTCGCGGAGGAGCTGCTCGCCAAGCCGAGCGGTGACTTCGAGCTGGGCGCCGACCCGGTCAGCGGCAACCAGATCGTCGCGAAGGACGGCCGCTACGGCCCGTACGTCACCGAGATCCTGCCCGAGGGCACCCCGAAGACCGGCAAGAACGCGGTGAAGCCGCGTACGGCCTCCCTCTTCAAGTCGATGACCCTCGACACCGTCACCCTGGACGACGCGCTCCGGCTGATGTCCCTGCCCCGGGTCGTCGGCGCGGACGCCGAGGGCGTCGAGATCACCGCGCAGAACGGCCGCTACGGCCCGTACCTCAAGAAGGGCACGGACTCGCGGTCGCTGACCGAGGAGGAGCAGCTCTTCACGATCACGCTGGAGGAGGCGCTCGCGATCTACGCGCAGCCCAAGCAGCGTGGCCGGGCGGCCGCCAAGCCGCCGCTGAAGGAACTGGGCACCGACCCCGTCAGCGAGAAGCCCGTGGTCGTCAAGGACGGCCGCTTCGGCCCGTACGTGACGGACGGCGAGACCAACGCCACCCTGCGGACCGGCGACAGCGTGGAGGACATCACGCCGGAGCGCGGTTACGAGCTGCTCGCGGAGAAGCGCGCCAAGGCACCGGCGAAGAAGACCGCCAAGAAGGCCCCCGCGAAGAAGGCCCCGGCGAAGAAGACGGCCACGAAGACGGCGGCGAAGAAGACCACCACCGCCAAGAAGACGGCCGCGAAGAAGACGACGACGGCGAAGAAGACGACCGCGGCCAAGAAGACGGCGGCGGCGAAGCCGGAGTAGCCCTTCCGGGCACGAGAGAGGCGGGGGTGGAGGCGGGTGCCTCCACCCCCGCCTTTCGTTCCCCCGCCGTTCCTCTCCGTCCTCCCTTCGCCCTCCCTTCGTCCTGTCACAGGCTCGTCCGGATGTTCGGGCGGAGGCCGCGGGGAGCAAGGGCGTCCGGATAGGGTGGACGGATGACGCGAGCAGAGCAGCAAGACCGCCGCGGCGATTCCGACGCCGCACTCGTCGCGGATTCCCGGGAGCGTGCCGTACGGGCCCTCTTGCGCCATCAGCCACTGCGCCGGCTGTGGAGCGCCCACCTGGTCGGCAGCGTCGGTGACGCCCTCGCCCTCCTCGTGCTCGTCATCCTCGGCTACCAGGCCGCGGTCTCCGAGGGCGCGCTCGGCGGCGGCGACCGGGGAGCCGCGTTCGCCGTGGCCGCCGTCGTCGGCGCCCGGCTGCTGTCCTCGGTCCTCTTCGGGGCCGTGCTCCTCGGGCCGCTGACCGCGCTCACCGGCCCCGGCGGCTTCCTCGACCGGCGCTGGACCATGATCGGCGCCGACGCCGTCCGGATCGCGCTGCTCGTCATCGCCCCGCTGTGGATCGACTGGACCCCGGGCAGTGCCCTCTGGTTCGTCCTCGGCACCGTCTTCGTCACCGGCGCGGCCGAGCGGCTGTGGACGATCAGCCGCGAGGGCGCCGCCCCCGCGCTGCTGCCCGCCCCGCCGATCGAGGGCGGGGCCGTGCGGCCGCTGCCCGACCACCTCGGCGCGCTGCGCCGGCTCTCCCAGCGCACCGGCTTCCTCGCCGTCCCGGCCGCCGCCGCCGTACTGCTCGTCGCCACCCTCGTCGGTGATCTGCTCGGCATCGGACTCGACTGGTTCTCGCTGCACCAGGCCGCCCTCGGCTCGTACGTCGCCGCCGGCCTGTTCGCCGCCTCCGTCTCCGTGGTGTACGTGATGGCGCTGCCCGGCGGGGAGACGCCCCGGCCGCGTTCGCCGCTGGAGGGCCTGCGCCGCCCGGCCGGCGAGAAGGGCCGTACGGGTGTCGTCCAGATCCTCGTCCTGACCTGCGCGACCGTCGCCGGGGCCATCGCCGCCGCCGCGTCCGTCGCCGTGCTCCACGCCTACGACCTGGGCGGCGGGCCCGTCACGTACGCCCTCCTGATCCTCGCGCTCAGCGGCGCCGTCGCCGTCGGCATCCGCACCGCCGGCTCCGTGCTGCCCGTGCTGTCCCGGCGCCGCCTGCTCGCCCTCGTCACCGCCGTCACCGGCGTCGCGCTGATCGCGATGGGCCTGGTGCCGGACACGGCGACCGTTCTGTTCCTCGCCGTCGTCGCCGGTTACGCCGCCGGGGTCGCCGCGAACACCGGCCACACCCTCGTCGACCAGGAGACCGAGGAGCCCCGCCGGGCCCGGACCACCGAGCACCTCCAGGCCACCGCCCGCGTCGGCATGGCCGTCGGCGCGCTCGCCGCGCCGCTGCTCGCCGCCGCCATCGGGCCGCACCGTCTCGCCTCCGGCGACTTCGTCCTCGCGCACGGCGGCGCCGCCTTCACGCTCGCCCTGATCGGCGCCCTGCTGCTGCCCGTCGCCGCGCTCGTCCTCGCGAAGACCGACGACCGGGCGGGCGTCCCGCTCCGCCGCGACCTGCGCGACGCGCTGCGCGGCTCCGACCCGGTGCAGGCGCCCTCCCCGACCGGCTTCTTCATCGCCCTCGAGGGCGGCGACGGCGCCGGGAAGTCCACCCAGGTGCAGGCGCTCGCCGACTGGATCCGCGCCAAGGGCCACGAGGTCGTCGTCACCCGCGAACCCGGCGCCACCCCCATCGGCAAGCGCCTGCGCTCGATCCTCCTCGACGTGTCGTCGGCGGGGCTCTCCAACCGCGCCGAGGCCCTGCTGTACGCGGCCGACCGCGCCGAGCACGTCGACTCCCTGGTCCGGCCGGCCCTGGAGCGGGGCGCGATCGTCCTCTCCGACCGGTACATCGACTCGTCCGTCGCCTACCAGGGCGCGGGCCGCGACCTCTCCCCGACCGAGATCGCCCGTATCTCGCGCTGGGCGACCGACGGTCTCGTCCCGCACCTGACCGTCGTCCTCGACGTCTCCCCGGAGACCGCGAGGGAACGGTTCACCGAGGCGCCCGACCGGCTGGAGTCCGAGCCGCCCGAGTTCCACGCGCGCGTACGGGCCGGTTTCCTCGCGCTCGCCGCCGCCGACCCCAGCCGCTACCTCGTCGTCGACGCCGGGCAGGAGCCCGAGGCCGTCACCACCGTCGTACGCCACCGGCTCGACCGGATGCTGCCGCTCTCCGAGGCCGAGGTGAAGGCCGTCGAGGAGGCCCGCCGCAAGGCCGAGGAGGACGAGCGCAAGCGGCGCGAGGAGGAAGCCGCCCGCAAGGCCGAGGAAGAGCGCCTGGAGCGCGAGCGGCAGGAGCAGCTCGCCAAGCTCCGCGCCGAGGAGGAGGAGCGCAAGCGGCGCGAGGAGGAAGAGGCGCGACGCCTGGAGGCCGAACGGCAGGCGGAGGAGGCCCGCCGGAAGGCCGAGGAGGCCCGGATCGCCGCCGAGGCCGCCGCCGAGGAGGAGCGCAGGCGCCTCGCGGCCGAGGAGAAGGCCCGCCGGGAGGAGCAGGAGCGCCTCCGCAAGGCGGCCGAGGAAGAGGCCCGGCTGCGGGCCGAGGCGGAGGAACGCCGCCTGGAGAAGCAGCGCAAGGCCGAGGAGGCGCTGCTGCGCGCCGAGGAGGCTCGCCGGATGGCCGAGGCCGCCGCTGCCGTGAAGGCGGCGGAGGAGGCCGCGGCGAAGGCCGCCGCGGAGAAGATCGCGGCCGAGGCCGCGGCGAAGGCCGCTACCGAGCGGGCGGCGGCGGAGAAGGCTGCCGCGGAGCTGGCGGCGGCGCGCCGCGCCGAGGCGGCGAAGGCGGACCGAGAGCGGGCGGCGGCCGAGAAGAAGGCGGCTGCGAAGAAGGCGGCAGAGGCGGAGAAGGCCGCGGCGGAGGCCGAGAAGGCCGCCCGCGCCGCCGAGGTGTCGGCGAACGAGGTCACGGTGGAGACCCCGGTCGTGAGGCCGGAGGACGTCACCGAGCCGACGCCGGTCGTGAAGCCGGGCGCGCGGACGAAGCCGGGCGCAGGGCGCGATCCGCGTGCCGCTGCCGATCCGCGTACGGCCGTCCGGCGGGAGGCCGTGGCCGCGCCGTCGGACGAGCCGACCGTCTCGCCCGAAGAGGTCACCGTCGCCACCCCGATCGTGAGGCTCCCGAAGCCGGAGGCCGAGACCGCCGTCCTGCCGCAGATCCGGGACCGCGCGCCGCGCGCCGCCGATGAGACGACCGTGCTGCCTCCCGTACGGGACACGGAGTCGACCGCCGTCCTGCCCCTCGTACGGGACACGGCGGCGTCCGACCCCACCGACCGGGTGCCGCCGGGCATCTTCAGGGACGCGCGTTCGGAGCCGCACGGGGCGAACGAACGGACCCGCGAGCTGCCCCAGCTCGACGAGAACGGCATGCCGCGGCGCCGCTCCGACTGGGCCGAGGAGACTCCGCTCGACGATCTTCCGTCGCTCGCGGACGAGCTGTTCGGCCCGCACGAGGACGGGGACGAGGGCCGCCGGCGCCGCCGCTGACCCCCATCCCCGGCTTGGGGGTGTAGCCAGCTCCACCCCCAAGCCGGAAGCCAGCTCCATACCGCTGTGACCTGCACTTTTCTAGCGTTGTCGGTATGACGACGACTGTAGTGACGGAGAGCGGTACCGGTATCGGTGCCCGTACCGGCAGTGGTGCATCCCGCGCCCTCGATGCCGCCCTCGCCCTCGACGGGGTGAGCCGGACGTACGGGGGCGGGGCGCCCGCGCTCGACGGCGTGGACCTCGTCGTCCCGCGCGGCCGGTTCCTGGCGGTGATGGGACGGTCGGGTTCCGGCAAGTCCACTCTGCTGCGGTGCGCCGCCGGACTCGAACGGCCGACGACCGGCACGGTACGGATCGGCGGCACCGACCTCGCCACCCTCCGGAAGACCGCGCTCACCCGCCTCCGACGGGACCGCGTCGGCTTCGTCTTCCAGTCCCTGAACCTCGTCTCCGCCCTGAACGTGCGGGAGAACGTCACCCTGCCCCTGCTCCTCGCCGGGGCCCGCGAGGGCCGGACGCTCGACGCCCGCGCCCTGGCCGGGCTCGACGCCGTCGGGCTCGCCGACCGGGCCGAGGACACCCCGGAGAACCTGTCCGGCGGCCAGCGCCAGCGGGTGGCCATCGCCCGCGCCCTGGTCAACGAGCCCGAGGTCGTCTTCGCCGACGAGCCGACCGCCGCGCTCGACCCGGTCACGGCGGCCGGGGTGCTCGCCCTGCTGCGGCGCGCGGTCGACGAGCGCGGCACCACGGTCGTCCTCGTCACCCACGACCCGGTCGCGGCGGCCTGGACGGACGAGGCGGTGTTCCTCGACCGGGGCCGGCTCGTCGCCCGGCTCGACCGGCCGGACGAGCCGGGGGTACGGGACATGCTGGGCGCCCACGCGGAGGCGGGGCGCCGGGGCTCGGACGCCGGTGGGCTTCGTACGGGCGGCGCCGGACGGATTTCCGGGTCGGTGACCCGGTGAAGGCGTTCGGGAACCCCGCCGTGCGGCTGCTCTCCGCCCGTTCCCTGCGGGCGCACCGGAAGGCGTGGGCGGCGGTGTTCGCCGCCGTCGCCGTCACCTCCGCGCTGCTCGGCGCCCTCGCCCTCGCCCTCGGCGCGACCGGCCTCGGCCACGCGCGCGTGGAGCGGTACGCCGCCGCGTCCGTCGTCGTCGCCGGTGACCAGGAGGTGCGCTGGACGACCAAGCCCTGGGGGAGCGAGCCGACCACGGAGACGGCCGGTCTGACCGAGCGGGTACGGGTCCCGGGCGCGGCCGTCGCCGTCCTGCGGGCGGTGCCGGGGGTACGGGCCGCGGTGCCGGACCACACCTTCGTCGTACGGGAGCGGGCGGCGGGTGCGGCCGGGGAGACCCGGACCTACACCGGGCGGTCCTGGGACGCGGCGCGACTCGCCCCGTACCGGCTGCTCGACGGTCGGGAGCCGCGCGGGGCCGGGGAGGTCGTGACGGGTGCGGGGACCGGTGTCCGCGTCGGGGACACCGTCGCCGGGCGCGAGGTCGTCGGGGTCGCCGACGGCCCCGACGCGCTGTACGTCACGGCGGGGGAGGCCCGGCGGCTTGCCGGGCGTCCTGGTGCCGCCGGTCCCCTGGCCGCCGGTCCCCGCGACTCCGTCGACGCGATCGGCGTCCTCGCCGAGCCGGGCGTGCCCGTGGACACCCTCCACGCGCGCGTGCGGGCCGCCCTGGACCGGGCCGGGCTCAGGGACACCGCCTCCGGGCAGCCGCTCAGGGCGTTCACCGGTGACGGCAGGGGCAGTGCCGAGCACCTCGCCGCGGCGCCCGCGCGCGCCGAACTGCTCCAGCTGCTCGCCGCCGTCTCCGGGACCGTCGTCCTCGTCGCCGTCCTCGTCCTCGCCTCGCTGGTCGCCCAGGCACTCCAGCAGCGCGCGGGCGAGCGCGAGCTGCTGCTCTCGGTCGGTGCGACCCCCCGGCAGATACGTGCGGCGGCGGGGCGCGAGGTGACCCGGGTGGCCGGCGCCGCGGCGCTGCTCGGCGCGCTGGTGGCCGTACCGGTGTTCCTGGGGCTGTGGTCGGCGCTGCGGAGCCGTACCGGAGTGGTCCCTGACGGCCTCGAACTCGCCGCCCCGCCCTGGCTGTTCGCCGGCGTCCTCGTCGTCGCCGCCGTCGTGGTGGGCATCGCCCGGCTCGTCGTCCTCCTCGCCACGCCCTTCCCGGGCCGGCCCGGGAAGGGCGCCGTCCGGCGCGTCAGCGGGATCGTGCTGCTTCTGGCGGGCGTGGCCTCGGCCGGTACGGCGACGGCCCAGAGCGGTGGGGCGGCCGCCGCCGCTGCCGGGGCGGCCACGGTGACGCTGGTCGCCGGGTGCGCGCTGCTCGGGCCGTGGATCGCGCGGGCCGCGATGACGGTCCTGGACCGGCCGTTCCGGCGGTTCGGCGGCGCGCCGGGGCGGCTCACGGCCGCCGGGGCGAGCGCGCACTCGCGCCGCCTCGGGGCCGCGCTCGTCCCGGTCGTCCTCGTCACCGCCTTCGCGCTGGTGCAGCTCGCGGCGGGTACGACGGCGGAGCGGGCCGCCGACGCGCAGGCGCGCGCCGCGACGACCGCGGACCTCGCGGTGTCCGGTACGACGGCGGAGCGGGTGCGGAAGCTGCCCGGGGTCGTCGCGGCGACGGACGTGCTGCGGTCGACGGTGGTCCTGGCCAGGACGGAGGCGGGTACGCCGCGCCTGGAGCGGCTTCCGGTGCTCGGCGTCGACGCGGCCGGTCTCGCGGGCACGCTCGACCCGGGCGTGGTCGCCGGTGACCTGGCGGGGCTCGCCCGTACGGGCACGGTGGCGGTCGGCGCGGACATGGCCGACTCGCTGGACGTACGGCCCGGTTCGACGGTCGGGCTGCGGCTCGGCGACGGGACCCCGAGGACGCTGCGGGTGGTCGCGGTGTACGAACGCTCGCTCGCCCTCGGGGAGTTCCTGCTGCCCGCGGCGGAACTGGCCCCGCACATGAGCGATCCGCACCCCGCGCGCGTGCTGGTGGCCACGGAGGGGGCGGCCGGGTCCGTCAGGTCCCTCGCGCCCGTCGCGCCCGTCGCACCCGTCGCACCTGAGCAGGTGACCCCGCCGGGCGCCGAGTTGAACGGGCTCGTCTCGGCGGCCGTCGTCGCCGCGATCGGCGGGCTCACCCTGCTCTCCGTGCTCAGCACCCTCACCCTGATCGGCGCCGGACGGCGCGACGAGCTCCGGCTGCTTGACCAGGTGGGCGCCACGGCGGGTCAACTGCGCCGGATGCTCTGCCTGGAGGCGGGGTTCCTGACCGCCACCGGACTGCTCATCGGCGCCGTGGTGGCCGCGCTGCCGCTGACGGCCTTCGCCTGGTCCTTCACGGGCGGGCTGCCGTATCTGCCGCCCGCGTACGCCGCGGTGATCGCCGGCGCGGTGGTGGTGACGGTGACGGCGGGAGTGTTCCTGCCGGCCTCGGCCAGGCGCTGAACGCCACCGGGAGGTCGAGTCCCGCTCAGGCGTTGAGGTAGGCGAGTACGGCGAGGACCCGGCGGTGGCCGCCGCTGTCGGTCGGCGGCAGGCCGAGCTTCAGGAAGACGTTGCCGATGTGTTTGTGCACGGCCCGCTCGGTGACCACCATCGAGCGGGCGATCGTGCCGTTGTCGTGGCCCTGTGCCATCAGCTCCAGGACCTCGCGCTCGCGGGGGGTGAGCGAGTCCAGCGGGTCGTCGCGGCGGCGGGCCAGCAGCTCGGTGACGACCTCGGGGTCCAGGGCCGTACCCCCGGAGGCGACCCGTTCCAGGGCGTCGAGGAACTCGTCCACCCGGCCCACCCGGTCCTTGAGAAGATAGCCGACGCCCCGCGCGCCGCCGCCCAGGAGTTCGGCGGCGTACGTCTCCTCCACGTACTGGGAGAGCACGAGCACGGGAAGTCCCGGCAGCTGTTCGCGGGCCGCGAGCGCCGCCCGCAGCCCCTCGTCGCGGAAGCCGGGGGGCATCCGTACGTCGAGGACGGCCACGTCGGGCCGGTGCTCCAGGAGCAGCGGCAGGACCTCGGGCCCGGTCGCGGCGACCCCGGCCACCTCATGGCCGGAGGAGGTCAGCAACAGCACCAGGCCCTCCCTCAGGAGGGCGTTGTCCTCGGCGATCACCACACGCACGGAAGCTCCACTTCGATCACGGTCGGGCCCCCGACGGGGCTGGTCAGTCGTACGGTGCCGTCGAGCGCGGCGACCCGGCGGCGCAGGCCGGTGAGCCCGGAGCCGCCGCCCTCGCCCGCTTCGGCGCCGCCCCGGCCCTCGTCCGCCACGCGCACGCGTAGAGCGGCGGGTTCGCGGGAGAGCGCGACGGTGGCGCGGGTGGCACCGCTGTGCTTGGCGGCGTTGGTGAGGGCCTCGGCGACGGCGAAGTAGGCGGCGGCCTCGACGGCGGCGGGCGCGCGGGGGCCCCGGTCGGGGCCGGGGGAGGAGGAGGCGGCGGTCGGCTTGTCGTCGGGGCCGGTCACGGCGTCGGGGGCCGGGCCCGCGCTGAGGGAGCTGTCGTCTACGGGACTGTCGTCTACGGGGCTGCCGCCGAGGGCCCTGCCGCCGAGGGCGCTGTCGTCGTGGGCCAGGCCCGCCACGGACACCGCCACCTCCAGGCCGCTGCTCGCGGCGAGGGCCCGTACCGCCCCCGTGAGGCCCCGGTCGGTGAGGATCGGCGGGTGGATCCCGCGCACCACGTGCCGCAGCTCGGCGAGCGCCGCCTCGGCCTGCGTCTGCGCGTCGTCGAGGAGCCGGCGCGCTGCGGCGGGATCGGAGTCGTACGCGCGCTTGGCCAGGCCGATCCGCATGGAGAGCGCCACCAGATGGGCCTGGGCGCCGTCGTGCAGATCGCGTTCGATCCGGCGCAGCTCGGCGCCGTGCGCGGCGACGGCGCCGGCCCGGGTGGCGGTCAGCTGCTCGATACGGGCGGCGAGCACGGCGTCCCTGGCGGCCGAGGGGGCGGGGGTGAGCAGCGCGCGCGACCACTCGGCGGCGAGGCCGGCGAGCCTGCCGATCAGCGGCAGGGCGACGGGCCTCCGTCCCGCGAGCCCGGCCACCACGCCGTCGACAAGGAGCGCGGGCACCCACAGGATGAGCGAGGCGTACCAGAGCACCAGGCCGTAGAAGAGCTGCGCGGCGGCCCAGACCAGGTCCCGCGCCGTGCCGGGGTCGGTGACGGCGGTGCGCACGCGCGCGGGGAGGGGCCCTTCCAGCGGAAGATACGCCTCCGGTACGGGGGCTCCGGTCCACACGGCGGTACGGCGCCGCTCCCAGCCGGCCATCCGGCGCAGCAGCAGCACGCTCTCGGGAAGCACTCCGGCGCCGATCACCGTGACGGTGAGGAGGGCCGTGAAGAGGGCGACGCCGATCATCAGGTAACAGAGGAGCGCGATGGCGGCCCCGTACAGGAGGTGGAGCGAGGCCCGGCCCGCTTCCTTGATGGCGTCACGCATGACGACAGGCTATGCGGCCGGAGCCGGGGGGTGCGGTGGAGCAGGCTCCACCATGGGTCCGGGGGCGGGCACCGCTGTGCGCGGCGGGCGCCGGGACGAGGATCGAACCCGTACCTCCTCCCCATCCCTCCCCTTCCTCTCTGGAGATTTCCATGCGGTTCGTGCTCTGGCTGATGCTCGTGGTGAGCGTCCTCGCCAACGCCTACGTCAACACCTTCGCCGGCTGGACCGGCGCCACCGAGATCGTCGCGAGCGCCTGCACGGGCGCGGCGGTACTCGGCTCGGCGATCGGCCTGTGGGTCACCCGCTCCCGTACGGAGGCCTGACGCCCGTACGGGAACCGGCTCCTCCGCGTCCTCCGGCCTTGGTTGTCAGACGCCTGCCCCACAATGGAGGGCGTACCTGAGGAGGGGCAGACATGGCCGTATGGGACGACCTGGTCGGACAGACGCGGGTCGAGGAGCAGCTCTCCGCCGCCGCGCGGGACGCCGACGCGCTCGTGACCGCCCATGCCGCCGGAGGACCTCCGCCCGAGGCCTCGAAGATGACCCACGCCTGGCTCTTCACGGGCCCGCCGGGGTCGGGGCGGGCGACGGCGGCGCGGGCGTTCGCGGCGGCGCTCCAGTGCGTGAGCCCCGACCGTGCCCTCGGCGGCGCCCCGGGCTGCGGCTTCTGCGACGGTTGCCACACGACCCTCGTCGGCACCCACGCGGACGTCGAGATCGTCCGTACGGACCTGCTGTCCATCGGCGTGAAGGAGACCCGCGAGCTCGTCCGGCGCGCCCAGCTCTCCCCGGCGGGCGGCCGTTGGCAGGTCATCGTCCTGGAGGACGCCGACCGGCTCACCGAGGGCGCGGGCAACGTGCTGCTGAAGGCCGTAGAGGAGCCCGCACCGCGTACGGTCTGGCTGCTCTGCGCGCCGTCCCTCGAGGACGTGCTGCCGACGATCCGCTCGCGCTGCCGTCATCTGACCCTGCGGACCCCGCCGGTGGAGGCGGTGGCCGACGTGCTCGTACGGCGCGACGGCGTCGCGCCGGAGGTGGCGCAGGCCGCCGCCCGCGCGACCCAGGGCCACATCGACCGGGCGCGCAGGCTCGCCACCGACGAGCGGGCCCGCGCCCGCCGGTCGGTCGTCCTCAAGCTGCCGTTGCGGGTCGGGGACGTCGGCGGCTGCCTCAAGGCCGCCCAGGAACTGGTGGACGCGGCGGCCGAGGACGCGAAGCAGGTCGCGGAGGAGGTCGACGTCAAGGAGACCGAGGAGATGAAGGCGGCCCTCGGCGCGGCGCAGGGCGGGCGGATGCCGCGCGGCACGGCCGGGGTGATGAAGGAACTGGAGGAGCGGCAGAAGCGCCGCAGAACGCGTACGCAGCGCGACAGCCTGGACCTCGCCCTCACGGACCTGACCGGCTTCTACCGCGATGTGCTCGCGCTCCAGCTGCGCTCGCGCTCGCCCCTCGCCAACACGGACGTGCGGGACGCCATCGAAGGCATCGCCCGCGACACCACCCCGGAGCGCACCCTGCGCCGCATCGAGGCGATCCTCGCCTGCCGCGAGGCCCTCGACCGGAACGTGGCGCCGCTGCTCGCGGTGGAGGCGATGACGATGTCGCTGAGGGGCTGACGGGACAGCACGGGGGGTGACCAGGACCGACCCGCACGGACCTCGACCGACCTGGACCGACCGGCGTCACCGGTCGGCCGAGGCGGGCGATTGGACACGGTCCGTACCGGTCCGGATACGCTCCGGGGATGGACTCCAGGCGTTTGCTCCGTACGTCCGCCACGGCCCTCGCGGCTGCCGGGCTGATCCTGTCCGGCTGCTCGGGCGGAAGCGACGCGGCGGCGTCCCGCACCACGTCGGCGCCCCCGGCGGCAGCTCCGTCGGCCTCGCCGCAGGCGCTGGCGAAGTACTACGGGCAGAAGCTGAAATGGCGTGACTGCGGAGTCGCCACGTTCCAGTGCGCCACGCTGCGCGCCCCGCTGGACTACGCGAAGCCGGACGCCGGAGACATCGACCTCGCCGTCTCCCGGGTCAGGGCGACCGGCCCCGGGAAGCGGCTCGGTTCGCTCCTGGTCAACCCCGGCGGCCCCGGCGGCTCGGCCGTCGGCTACCTCCAGGGGTACGCGGGCATCGGCTACCCCGCCCCGGTCCGCGCGCGCTACGACATGGTGGCCGTCGACCCGCGTGGAGTCGCCCGCAGCGAGCCCGTGGAGTGCCTGACGGGCCCGCAGATGGACGCGTACACCCAGGTCGACCAGACCCCCGACGACACGGCTGAGATCAACGCCCTCGGTGCGGCCTTCAAGGACTTCGCGGCCGGCTGCGAGAAGAAGTCGGGGAAGATCCTCCCGCATGTCTCGACGGTGGAGACGGCCCGCGACATGGACATCCTGCGGGCGGTGCTCGGTGACGAGAAGCTGAACTACGTGGGCGCGTCGTACGGCACCTTCCTCGGCGCGACGTACGCCGAACTGTTCCCGGCCCGGGCCGGCCGGCTCGTCCTGGACGGGGCGATGGACCCCTCGCTCCCGGCGCTCGATCTGAACCGCGACCAGACGGCCGGGTTCGAGACCTCCTTCCGCGCGTTCGCGGCCGACTGCGTCGGCCGGCCGGACTGCCCGCTCGGCACCGGATCGGTGGAGGCGGCGGGCAAGGCGCTCAAGAAGTTCTTCCGCGACGTGGACGCCGAGCCCGTACCCACCGGAGAGAGCCGCCCGCTCGGCGAGTCCCTGGCGACCACGGGGGTGATCGCGGCGATGTACGACGAGGGCGCCTGGCCCCAGCTGCGCGAGGCCCTCACCCGGGCGATGGGGGGCGACGGCTCGGGCCTGCTCGCCCTGGCGGACAGCTACTACGAGCGGGAGGCGGACGGCACGTACGCCAACCTCATGTTCGCCAACGCCGCAGTGAACTGCCTCGACCTGCCGCCCGCGTACACCGGCCCCGCCGACGTCGAGAAGGCCGTGCCGTCCTTCGAGAAGGCCTCCCCGATCTTCGGCGAGGGCCTCGCCTGGGCCGCCCTCAACTGCACCTCCTGGCCGATCCCGGCCACCGGCCGCCCCCACCGCATCACCGCCGAAGGCGCCGCCCCGATCCTCGTCGTCGGCACCACCCGCGACCCGGCGACCCCGTACAAGTGGGCCGTGTCCCTCGCCGACCAGCTCTCCTCCGGCACCCTCCTCACCTACGAGGGCGACGGCCACACGGCCTACGGCCGGGGCAGCGACTGCATCGACACGGCGATCAACACCTACCTCCTCGAAGGCACCCCGCCGACCGAGGGAAAGCGCTGCTCATAGGCCCTCTCGGGGGGTGGTCGGAGCACCCCCCGAAACTGTGTAGACTTGGCGACGCTGCTGCACCCACCATGGGCCTGCACGGCGCGCCGCCTTAGCTCAGCTGGCCAGAGCAACGCACTCGTAATGCGTAGGTCTCGGGTTCGAATCCCGAAGGCGGCTCGGAATTACCCCAGGACTCACTCGCCGTGACCTGGGGTTTTTTCATGCCCGGGCGGTGCGCGTCGCGTGAGGGGAACGCCGTGGGAACGGCTTGCGTGAGCGATGCGTGAGCGATGCGTGAGCGGAGAGGGCAGCGCTCTGGTTGGCCCCGGGCTACTCGGGTATCGGCGGTGTGCCCAGTGCCTGCCGTGCCGTGCTCGTGAAACGCTCCCGGCTGAGTTCGCGAGCCTCCTTGTTGCGCTTGAGCACGTCCAGCATCGCTTGGGCCTCCCTCACCGTCGTTGCGAGCTGGTCGGCGTTCGCTATAAGTGCGTCGCGCGCATCCGCGGAAACACGCGAGTGCTGCTCGATGCTCGTCATCACCTCAGCCAGCAGAGGGTGACCATCAAGATCGCTCAGGGCACGCCCTTGATCGCGATAGCTGTTCATCACCTCCGCGAGGTGCTCTGCGTGCTGCCTGTACTCCGCTGTTGCATCAGCTACAGCGTCTGTGTGAACAGGGCGGCCCTCGATCGCCGCTAACGCGGATTGGCACACCTTGACGAACCGGATGGACACGTCGACGTCTTCTTGCATCGCCTGGGTCAGGCTCTCAGCCGCCTGCGTGACTTCGCCGGGCCCCAGGAGAGCGATACGCCGCGCTCGCTCCGCCATACGCCCGGCCGCCCCATTGAGTTCGTCGAGGACCGTCGAGTCGGCGTCCGGATCAGCCGCGGACGATTGAGTAATACGCAGGCACTCATCCCACGCTTCTAGGAAGCTCTCGTAGGTACCGAGCCGCTGCTGCCTGAGCCAATGGCCATGCTCTACGGCACTCTGGTCCTGCACCTGACGCCGTACTGTCTCGGCGTTCTTCTCGGCGCCGAACCTGGCTGCTCGTGCTCCAAGGATTGCGCCCAACACCGTTGCAGCCAATCCGATCACCGCGATGAGAAGAGGAATCACTAAGTCCTTCACGGCTGCTCATCATGTCGGCATCATCGGTGCTTGGAAAGCACGCGTTGGCCAAAGAGCGTTGGGAGCAATTGTCAAGATCTGTGGATGGGGCCGCAGCCTTTGTCAGCGGGGCGGGTTAGGGTAGGCGGCGCCCGCTCGGGTTCCGGCCCGCAGTGTCTGCCTTGGGCGGCCTGGGGCGTAGGGGGGCGGCTGGACGGTCCCTCTGGTACGCCTCAGGGAGCGGAGTAGACGCCCGATCCCCCCTTCCCCCTACTCGACATGCCGTACCTGGTGCACCGCACTACTCGGTGACCTTACGGATCATTCGGGAAGGTACGCCTTTCGCATGTCCTCCAGGGACTGATCCACAAGTCCTGAGCATCGCTCAACAGGAGGACGCCCCGCTCCTGTGCGCGTGATCCCTGGCCCGGAGACCCTTCAGGCGGGCAGGGCCGTGTCGAGGTAGTCCCGCACCGGCTCGAATACTCCGTACGGCACGTACTGCGGGATCTCGCCATGGGTGCCCCAGGCGAGCTCGGCCACCTCCTCGGTGTCCGCGACATGAGCGGTGCCGCCCACCACCTCGCAGACCGTGTACGACATGAGTCGACCCGTCTGCGGGTGGATCCGCTCGCCGAGCAGCTTCACAGCGGCCACGGTCAGCCCGGTCTCCTCTTGCGTCTCGCGCACTGCCGCCTCTTCACGGCCTTCACCGGGCTCGACCTTGCCGGCCGGGAACTGCCAGGACAGCTGCCCCTCGCTCACCCGGCGGCGCACCAGGAGGACGCGTCCCCCGTGAACGATTACGGCTGCCGCTACACCCGGCTGCTTCTCCAAGTGCTGCTGAGTCACGTCTGCTCCTCCGAGGCGGCCACGATGGGCGAAACGACAGTACCGAGAGGGATGAAACAGGACACCGTGTCACTGAGAACTGCCCAGGGACCGCCGTTCTGGCGTTGGCATCATCGGCGCCAAGTCTCGGCAGAGGCCGTCGACCCACTCGTTGCCGTCGTCGGTCGCTGCCGGCCCGGGCAGTCCGCCGCGGGCGAATTCGGCGATTCCAGGGATCACCCTGTTCGGCAAGGCGAGTTCTGTGAGCATCTCTTCTCGCCTGAGGTCACCGGCCTCGGACCGGTTCGGAGGGAACCTCCTGCTTGTCGGAATCGGCGAAGAGGAGCGTGGGCTCGGCGAGGATGTCGCGGCCGGCCTCGCTCTTGTAGATCTCGTCGACGCTGCCGAAGCGGGCTTCGGCGTAGTCGAGGTCGAGCAGGTCGGCGGCCTGGCGGACGGATGCCTCGTCCGGGCCTTCGATCTCGACGAACGTGGGGAGGTCCGGCCAGGTGTCGAAGTCGAAGGCGACCTCGCCCAGGCGCCACTCCTCGCGGTAGTTCTCCTGGTAGCGGACCTCGGTGAGGCCGAGGCGACGGAGGATGTCGGCCATGGCGTGGAGATCGGTGACCTCGGTCTCGATCTCCGTGGTGCCGTCGATGGTCGTTGCGTCGGTGACCTGCTTGAGGGTGAGGGTGGATCGCGTCCCCTCGTCCCGCAGCCGGAGCCACGCGCCGCCGTCGAGGGCGTCGTTCTCGAAGATCTTGCGGGTGAGAAGGGTACGGGGGAACGCTTGCGTGGCGCCCAGGGCGGTGAGCTTGTCCTGGAGGGCGGTGACGTCGACGTTGAGGAACGTGGCCTCGTACTCGTGCTTCATGGTCGTCTTCCTCGTTGGGTGCGATTACCTGGGGGTGTGGGCCGCGATGAGCAGACCCATGCGGTGCGTGTGGTCGTGGGGCTGGCCGAGGTGCGGGCGCTCGATGAACTGGTTCGTGCGCACCGTGAGCAGGACGTCCCAAGCGGGGGTGAAGTGGCGGGAGAGTCTCTCTGGCGAGGTGTAATGCTCGATGAACTGGTGGCGCTCTTCGATGGGCATCATGAACTCCGCGCCGAACAAGCCCCCTTCGCGAACGAGGGCCTGCATGCGGCGGACGAAGTCGCCGAGCGGGCTGCGGTGGTTGGCACTGTAGTGCCACGAACAGCTCGTCCAGACTGCGTCGCAGTGACCCTCGGGGAGCTCGGCCGCGAGGAAATCCTCGCCGATGACCTGGACCCGGTCGTGGAGTTCCTCGGCCTTGAGGCGGTCGATGAGGCCGGGGGCCTGGGCCTGGGTGTCACCCGGAAGGCTGACCTCGCCTCCGTGGAGAGCGAAGGGGTCGCGCTCGATGGCGATGACACGGTAACCGGCGGCGGCGAGGGGCAGCACGAACTTGCCGTCGCTCGCGCCGACGACCGCGACCGTGGCGTCAGGAGATGTGCGCTCCTTCAGGGCGGCGAGGAACTGGGGGAAGAACGTGAGGGTGTGCTCCCACAGGCTCTGCGTCTGCACGGTGATGTCCTTCCTGAGAGGTGGTGAGGATCGTCTGGACGATCTGCTCCGGGGCACGGCTCGTGGTGTCGATCCGATGCATCGGGAACTGGGCGTAGGCGGTCGAGATCCGGTCTGCGGCTTCCTCGCTCATCGCATCCCACCGGGAGATGGGCTTGATCCGTTGGGCGAGGCGCCGCTGCCGTTCGTCCTCCGTGCACAGCAGGTGGTACGTCGCGGGCTGGGGCAGATCGGGCGGGAGGGCGATGCCGAGGCGGGCCCCGAAGGCGTGGTGGTTCGTGAGGCAACGGGCGAAGTAGCTCTCGACGACGACCGGGGTGCCGGCGGCGAGGTGCTCTCGGATCTCCTCGGCGGCCGTGAGCAGGGCCGAGAGGTAGAAGCACAGGCGGGCCTCGACGCTCTCCCGCAGATCCACCTGGCGCCGCAGCGGCTGGTAGAAGAGCGGCACGGTGGGGACCAGGACGGCGCCCCTGGCAGCCGCGAGCAGTGGCGCGACGGTGGATTTCCCGCTTCCCCGTAAGCCTTCGAGCGCCTCGAAGAGCGGTCGGTCAGGCACGGGCGTACACCACATCCGGGACGGCGAGGGTGAGCTCGTCGGTGGCGGAGGGCCGGTGGACGATGTGGTTGGCGGTCTTCTCGTACCAGAAGGCGTGCGAGTCCTTGCCCACGGCCTTGCAGGACATGGTGAGCGCGCCGCGCGGGTCGGCCTCGATCCGTTCGATCTCGCGAGGGCCGCCGACGGGTGCGCAGATCTCCGGAGCCCCGCCCTCGGCGAGGTCTTCGTCGAGGATGACCTCGATGGAGAGCCCGGCGGTCCGGAGGTCCTCGCGGAGGCGGGTGTACGCGGTCGGGTCGTCGACCAGGAGCTCGGGGTGGTGGGCGGCGTTGCCGACCGGGCGGAGGCAGTGCAGCTTGAGCTGACGTGCTCCGAACCTCTGCATGACCCGCGCCAGTGGCAGCACCTCGTCGATGTTCCGTGAGGTCACGGTCATCGTCGCGGCCGTCATGACGCCGAGGTCCCGAGCGAGGTTCAGCGTGCTGAGCGCGGCGTGGTAGCTGCCCTGCCTGCGGATGTCGTCGTTGGTGTCGGCGACGCCCTCCAACGAGACCCGCAGCAGGTCCACGTAGGGAGCGATCTCGGTGAGGCGACGCTCGATCCGGTAGCCGTTGGTGCAGATTTCCACCTGCATCCCCAGCTCTTGGTGGGTGTAGCGGACGACCTGCGCGAGCTCCTTGTAGAGGAAGGGCTCGCCGCCGAGGAGGGTCACGGCCTCGGTGCCGTACTCCTCGCGCATGAGCCGGATGAGTCCGACCGCCTCCTCGGCGGTGAACGCGTCGGCCTGCTTCAGGCGCTCGCCGTGGAAGCAGTGCAGGCAGGAGAAGTTGCAGCGGTACAGCAACTGCAAGTACAGCATCCCGATCCTGCGGATTCCGGTGACGTCGCGGATCACGCGGGCCTCCTGGGTCAGTTGACTGGCGGGGAGGATCCGATCGTGGCCGTGTGGGTGTGGACGGCGTCACCGCGTAGGCGGACGGTCCGAGGACGTCCTGGGACGTTTCAGCGCCCGGCGATGCCCTCAAAGTGGCTCATCAGCCCTGCGGCGTCCGAAAGGTCAGGCAGCACGACCGTCGCACCGGCTGAGGCAAGTTCCTCCTGACTGTGAATGCCCGAGGCGACAGCGACGACGTGAGAGCCCGTAGAGAGCGCGGCTTCGACGTCCCGCGGCGTGTCCCCCACGAGCACGACGGTGACGTCCTGCTCCGCTCCATAGGTGCGGCGGATTCGCTCTCGCGCCACCGCCACGAGATCGGGACGCTGGACCCCGTCGGCCCCGTAGGCACCGACGGAGAGGTCGAGCAGAGAGTCGAGGCCGAAGGCGGCGAGCTTGACCTTGGCGTTCGCCGCGATGTTGCCCGTGAGGACCGAGGCCACCCACCCCTCCCTCTCCGCAACGCACTTGAGCGCGTCGCAGGCACCCGGCAGGGCTGTACCGCGCACCCGCAGCTCCGCGAACCGCTCCTGCCCGGCATGGGCCAGGGCGTCCTGGATCCGGACCCATTCCGGCTCGGGAACATCGTGCCGAACGAACAGCTCCCGCATGATCAGGCGGTCCGTACGCCCCTCCGTGCGTGCGGGCTCGGTCGGCGCGAAGCCGGCCAGCGCGGCGAACGCGGCGGAGTAAATCTCCTTGCTCACCCCCGCGTTGTCGATGAGCGTGTGGTCGATGTCCCACAGGACGCTGAGCTGCATACCGCCAGCGTAAGCACTGCTCGATGTCGCCCGGCGCCGTGGAAACGTCCCACGACGTCCTTGCCCTTCCCCTCACGACTCGGCTTGTATTGCGTCCGTGAACGAGCGACTTCACTCCGTACTCGCCCAGCGCGGTGTATCTCCAGAATCGCTCGCCGAAGCCTGCGAAGTGGACCCCAAGACCGTCGGCCGGTGGCTCGGCGGACGCGTGCCCCACCCACGGCACCGCTTCAGCGTGGCCCAGCACCTGCGTGTCGAGGAGACCTTCCTCTGGCCCGCACCGCTGTCGCGCGGCGGTCGGCCTGGCACCGGCTGGGGCAGCGGCGAGATCATCGGCACCTACCAGAACCGGGCCAGCGTCCCCCGAGACACATGGCTCGCCCTCCTCCAGGGCGCGCAGCGGCAGATCGATGTCCTGATCTTCTCCGGCACCTTCTTCGCCCAGACCAACCCGCACGTCGCCAAGATGCTCGCCGAGCGCGCGGCCACCGGAGTGCGCGTACGCCTCTGCTTCGGCGACCCGAGCGGCAACGCAGCCGCCACCCGAGGCCGCGAGGAGGGCATCGGCGACACCCTCGCCGCCAAGATCCGCGCCTCCCTCACCTATTACCGCCCGCTGCTGTCCGAGGCCGGATGCGAGGTGCGGCTCCACGACACCACGCTCTACAACTCCCTCTTCCGGTACGACGACGATCTGCTGGTCAACCCGCACGTCTGGGGCCAGCCGGCGAGCGCCAACCCCCTGTTCCACCTGCGGAGAGTGGACGCCATGGGCTGGTTCGACAACTACGCTCAGAGCTTCGACGCCGTCTGGGCCGGCGCACGGCCCTGGACGCCCGATCACGAGGGGACCGCCGCACATGGGCAGGACTGAGTACTACAACGACCCCAACGCCCCCAAGGCCAACACCCTCATCCCGGCCAGCAACCTGCTGGTCGTCGACGACAGCGGCGCCATCCTGCTCCAGCGCCGCCGTGACACCGGTCAGTGGGCACTGCCGGGCGGGGCCCAGGACATCGGCGAGACGGCGGCCGAGTGCGCGGTGCGCGAATGCCTGGAGGAGACGGGGATCGTCGCCGAGATCACCGGCTTCCTCGGCGTCTACACGAACCCCCGGCACATCGTGGCGTACACCGACGGCGAGATCCGGCAGCAGTACGAGAACACCTACATCGGCCGCCCTGTCGGCGGCGAACCCACGATTAACGACGAGGCCGACGGCGTCCGCTTCGTCCAGCCGGCCGACCTCGACCGGTACGACATCCACGCCAGCATGCGCCAGCAGATCGGCAACTACCTCGCCGGCACGTACCCCTACCTGGGCTGAGCCGCCAGCACGGCCTCCACCCGACCCACGGCGCCGAAGATCTCTGGCGCCGCCCGACGGATGAACCGTCCGACGATGCTGTCGTCCCCGTAGCGGCCCAGGATCTCCGCGACACGATCTTCAACGGTGGTCCGGCCGCCGTCGGGCGTGGTCGTCATGTCGCAGTACACAAGCGCGTCCACCAGCAGCGGCTCCTCCAGCAAGGGGAACTCGCTCGCGAGCTCCTCCCGCAGTCCGCGCTCCTCGGCCTCTAGGAGCGCGAACGAGTGGTTCGCGACCAACCGCACCAGCCGCTCGTCGGCCCCGTGCTCGTCACGGAGAAACCGGGCACCGTCCAGCGGGTGGAACCCCGTAGCGGCCAAGCGCGGCGCGTACCCGACATCGTGCAGCGTGGCGGCGGCGACGAGTAGGGCGGCGTCCTTGCCCATAGCGGCCTCAACCTCGGCCGCACGACTAGCCACACCTCGCGTATGCGCCCACCGCCGGGGAAGGGGGCTCTGGAGCTCTGCCTCCGCGACCTGTGCCGCCCACTCAACGATCGAATCGTTCATGCCATGCCTCATGCCTCAATGGTGGCGTCAAGCACGTAGCCGCGAACGAACTTCCCGGACGCTGGCTTTAACCGGTCGAGTCCCTTGACGCCTGTCGCACTATGCCCTCGATCCGAGCGCAGGCGTCCACAGGATCTTCGTGCTCCCAGACGCGGACGACGGTCCACCCCGCTTCACCGAGCAGGCGGTCGGTCTCGGCATCGCGAGCGCGATTGCCCTCGATCTTGCTACGCCAGAACTCGGCGTTCTTGTGTGACTCCCGAAGATGCTCGGGGCATCCGTGCCAGTAGCAGCCGTCGACGAAGACCGCGACCTTCGGCTTGGAGAACAACACGTCGGCGGTTCGTCGCAGTTCGGGCAGCGGCCGTGCGGCTACGCGGTAGCGGAGGCCCTGCTTGTGCAGCAAGGAGCGGAGTCGCAGCTCTGGCCGGGTGTCCTTGTTCCTGTTGCCCCGCATCACCGCACGCACGGATGGCGAGGAAGCCCAGGAGCCCTCAGCCGGCGGTTCCTCGGTGAGAAGCCCCTTTTCCCAGGCCACCTTCCAACCCTCGGCGAGGTTCGCGGCCCGGGTCTCGTGCTCGACCTGTCCGAGGTAGCGGGCCGGGGACTTGCCGCCGTCGGACCAGCGCAGGTACGCGCGAATGCGTCGTGTGTCGGGAAGTACCTTCAGCTCCACAGAGGCCCGGGCGAAGCGCCCCTCGCCGAGGTCCACAGATCGTCTGTGACGACCGCCGGCTGCCCGGTCCTGCTCAGCGGCGATGGCGGAGCGTGCCCTGCCGGGCCGCCCCTTCCATGCCCGGTCCGGCGGAGGGTCGTGCTTCCAGCCGCTCTGCGCTCTACTGGTGGGCGCCGTCACTTCTGGCGCTCCTCCGCCTCGTCCAGGACGGTGGCGACGCCCTTGGCGAAGACTTCGCCAAGGGCAACGGGCACGGCGTTGCCGAGCTGGCGCATCTTCTCCCCTCGCGGGCCCCTGAGGTCCCAGGTGTCGGGGAAGGTCATGACGCGGGCGGTTTCGCGGACCGTCATGTACCTGTGCTTGTACCGGACGCCGCCAGGGGCGGTCTTATCGGCCACCAATTCGTCGAGGAGCATGACCGACTCGCCGCCAGGTACGCCGTGTACACCGGCCTTGACGGTCTTCGCCGGGCGGTCGAGTTCGTTGGGGGTGTGCCCTTCGTAGATGCGGGCGCCGGGCCAGCCGATGTGTTCCGTGAATCCGCCAAGGAAGTGCTCGGTGCGGTCCAGCCACTCGTCCGGTACCTCGGGCAGTGGCTTGTTGTCGCCGATGCCAGCGATCGCGTCCCGCAGGGTGTGCCAGGGGAGCAGGCCATCGTCCATGGGCATGGTTTCCGGGAGGCGGTCCATGACGTCCTTCTTCACATGGTCCGGGACATTCGGATGGCGCTTCCAGTACTCCCCGCCCTCGTCCATGGAGCGGATGAGGGCAGTCGCGGAGTGGGTCGGCCTCACGAGAGACTTGAACAGCTCGCGGTCGACATTCAAGTCGCGACGGAACGCGACGATGATCACGCGGTTGCGGATCTGAGGTACCCCGTAGTCGGCGGCGTTCACCGGCATCATGACGAGGTCGTACCGCTTCTTGGGGTCGTCGGGCTCCTTTTCACGCCGCTCCAGCAGGTACTCGTAGTGCTTCTCCCAGTCGGTGCCTTTGGCTCGTTCCTCGAAGGGAAGCTCCAGCTCGCGCTGGATGTAGTCGAAGTAGTCCCTGAAGGAGGGCCTGAGCAGGCCGCGCACGTTCTCACAGATCACGGCCTTGGGCTGGATCTGCCGGACGGCCTTGAACATCTGCGGGAACATGTTCCGCTTGTCCTCGTCGCCCTTGGCGACGCCGCCGAGGCTGAACGGCTGGCAGGGAGGGCCGCCGGCGAGCACGTCCACCTGGCCCGCCAGGTAGTCCATGTCGAGCTCTTGGACATCGCCAGCGACGAGGGGCACCTTCTCGTCAGGCTTGGGAGCTCGGGTCGGCTTCTGGCCGTCGGGCAGTCGCTGAGCCCCGTTGGCCTCCAGCGTCTCGCACGCCCGCTTGGCGAACTCGTTGAAGAGCAGGGGGCGGAATCCAGCGCGGTGGACGGCCATGGCCAGACCGCCAGCGCCGGCGAAGAGTTCGACGCCCGTGCGGTCCTTCTTTGATCCTTCTTGCAGTTCAGCCATTTCAAAAGCATACCGCGGAGCTGTAGATCTTCAAGCCATTCCGAAGCGAAGGTTCGGCCACGTGTGTAGGTCACCGATAGGGTTTCCGAGATCATGTCGACCAAGGGAGTGGGACGGATGGCGCCGGTGGTGGGCTCCGACGACGGGACGCAGTACCACAAGGACTTCACCTTGAGCATCACCAAGGCGCTCGGTGACCAGCTGGCCGCCGCCCTCGATGGACTCGACAGGGCTCCACTCACGGAGCCGAACATCGCGCGGCTCAAGGAGAAGCCCGGCGTCTACCAGCTTTACTTGAAGGGCGAGTTCGTCTACGTCGGTAAGGCCGACAAGTCCCTGCCGGCCCGCCTCCGCAACCACCTCGGCAAGATCTCGGGGCGCCGCAACATCTCCCCGGACGAGATGGCCTTCTCGTGCCTGTACGTAGCCGAGGACTTCTCCGCACTCGCCCCGGAACAGCTACTCATCACCCACCACAAGGGCATGGGCGACATCCCCTGGAACAACAACGGCTTCGGCAACAAGGATCCTGGCCGCCAGCGGGACAGCACCGTCCTGAAGCGGAACCACTTCGATGTCGTGTTCCCCATCGATCTCGACCGGCCGATCGAAGGGTTGTCGCCCGGCGAGACGACGCTGCACGAACTCCTGGAGACGATCAAGGCTGGCCTCCCGTACAACTTCAGGTACGGAAAGTCGGCGGACTTCAAGGCTCGAAGCGTTCACGTGCCATCGGCCGCAATGACCGCCGACGAGGTGTTCCAGCTGGTCTCGGGGGAGATACCGGCCAAGTGGCAGGTCGCCGCCCTCATGGGCTACGTGATCATGTACGACGACAGTCCCAATGACTACAAGAGCGCGTGGCGGTACTACCGGGCTGGCCAACGCGTCAACACCGTGCCCGAGGCTGAGCCAGCAGGGGACATCGAAGTCGATCCGCCAACGGCAGGCGGCTGACCCAGCCCGCGCGGACCAGCGTCACATCCAGTAGCCAACGTTTCCGAACAAGAAGCGGAGAAGCCACCGTGTCAGCCCAACTTCCCCTCGATGGTGCCCTGGACGAGCCGCCAAAGGCTGGCGCCGACAGCATCTACGACCCGCTTCGACGGGAAAACCTCGGGCGCAGTGTGCTCTGGGCGCTAACGTCCGGCGAACCTATCCGGATGGACAGGGTCCAGTCGTTCAACGGCTGCGGGATCTACGCGATCTACTACGCGGGGGACCACGAGCTGTACGCGCCGATCTCCGGATCGTTCGAGGTGCCCATCTATGTGGGCAAGTCCGACCCCGAGGGCGGCCGCAAGGGCGTTGAGGTCGCCGAAGCGTGGGCAGGAACGCCGCTGTGGAAGCGGCTCTCGACCCACCGGCGGAAGCTCAAAGCGGCCGCTGATTTCGAACTGGAAGATTTCTACGTCCGTTACCTCCCTGCCGACGACCTCTTCACGCCGATGGCCGAGCGCTTGATGATCCAAGACCTCCAGCCTGTCTGGAACGTGATACTCGAGGGCTTCGGCGTGAACCCCCAGGGAGTGCCCCGCCAGGCCGAACAAATGCGTCCAAAGTGGCATGAGGTCCACACCGGTGTCGCGTGGGCCGACGGGATGCGCCCCCAGCCATCGGGGCCCTTGCCGCTCCGGGAAGCGGTCCGCGATCACCTGAAGCTGCACGCGACGCCTCCGACGAGCGCGGCGGGGAAGCCGCCCGGAGCGATCTGACACGGTCATTCTTGAGCCGCCCGCAGGCGGGCGTAGCGCGGGAGGCTCCAGTGACACACTGGCGGAATGATCAGGGAACCAGCCGAGGCCGCCATCTCCGAAGCAGGCACCGTCGAGATCCCCTTGGGGGTACTCGCGGAGGCGGGGCTGTCTCCAGGCGCCGCTGTCGTTGTGTATAGCGACGGGGATGGGCGGATCGTTGTTCGCAGGCGAGACGACGCGATCCGCGATCTGTTGGAGAAGGGCACGCTGTAGTTCGAGCGCCCCAGCCCCTGCCCTGGTCCGTCGGTCGAAGCCATGCGCTCTAGTCATCTGCCATGCGAGCGAAGTGCTGCCGCACCGCCCGTTGCAGCTCGGCGCGGCTCAACCTGGCGTCCCTCTGGCGCTCGGCCTGCGGTCTCCCCGGATGTAGCTCATCCCAGAACGTCCGAGGCGTCGTTGCCGCCCGAATGCTCCCCTGTGTGTGGACCCCGAAGCCTTCGACGACGACGTTCCAGACCGGGCGGTGATCGCCGATCATGAGCCGCTCAGGGCCGGTCGTCCAGATTTCGTCTACTGGGAGATACCGCACCAGGAAGTCCTGGGCATCAAGGTCGTGTACGGCCTCGAGCGATCTCAGATGGGTGCGCAGCCGGCGATTCATGGAACCCCGGACGACCATCCCGCTACGAGACTTCCCACTCGGCAGGGACTTGCCGACATAGATCGGAACCGCGCAAGCCGGTGAGGACACCGGGCGATAGAGCGAGTGGGACCCCACGTAGTACAGGGCGTACAGACCTTCGACCGGCGCCGCAGGGAACGAGGCAAGCCGGACGGGCGGGGCACTTTCTAGCGCCCACTGCACTGACCGTTCCAGATTCTCGCGTCGTAGCGGGTCGAACCGGCCTGAAGTGTCCGCGGCATCATCTACCTCGGAGCTGGGTTCGCGGGCGAACTGCCGGCTCCGGTCCTCTGCTCGCGGCCCGGGGGGCGGAGTTCGCCGATCCTCCTTGGCTTGCCTGAGCAGTTCAAGCAACGGAGTCGAGTCCACGCCGAGAGCCCGGCAGATCCTTACGACCGTGTCCGCAGATGGGACTTTCCGGCCCTTGCGGGCGTTCAGCGCGTTGCTGATCACTGTCCGCCCCAGAGGATTGCACCTGGCGACGAGCTGATTGACGTTCCAGCCGCTCATCACACGCAAGTCAGTCAGGCGCTGGCCCAGTTCAGCCAGCGGGTCGCTCGTCACGCGCTCTCCCCCGATCCCCATGTTCACCACTGTGCACCATTGTGCGTGGTGAACAAAAAGTGTGGATCCCGGGTGGAAGGTAGGTCCGGACAACGACGAAGGAGGGCTGCAGGTGTCATACGAGTACGTCGTCATCTGGGTATTGAGCGGGGTGGTAGCCGTGGAAACGGCCGTGATCTGCGGAGG
The DNA here is from genome assembly GCF_036634195.1 of Streptomyces sp. P9-A4. Lineage (NCBI taxonomy): Bacteria > Bacillati > Actinomycetota > Actinomycetes > Kitasatosporales > Streptomycetaceae > Streptomyces > Streptomyces sp. P9-A4. The sequence goes on along the minus strand of NZ_JAZIFY010000001.1, from coordinate 3,331,193 downwards.
GATCACGGGCGTACTGCACCACCTCGGCGGCAACCCTCTTCCAGCTGTACTGCTGAAGGCTGGCACGGCGTTTGGAGCCTGTCTCACGTTGAGCGCCGCGATGGCAGGGCTCCTGATCAGCAAGGGTTGACGATCCCAGCAAGGCCAGGCAGGGCCCTTCCAGATCTCGCTGGATGGGCCCTGCCTCACCGCACGCGCGCGTGCAACCGCTTGAAGCGGCGGTGGAGCCACCCGATACGACAAAACCACCACCACGCCGCCATCTTCATCGGCCAGCGCGGTGATCGGAAGGAAGCGCCCTGGGCCCCTGGGCTCCAGCCGGGGCGTGAGGTTTGAGGCCCTGGCTCGGGGGCGAGTCACGCAGAGCCAGGAGTAAGGACCCGTACGGATGGTCGCCTTTCGAAGGCCAGCAACCTGCGGTTTTGCGGTCGTCGGACACCCTGCTTGCGTGAGCGCTGCGTGAGCGGACTGAGTGGCACGGGCGCGGACCAGGTGTCACGGTGATCACGGCCGCAAGCCTCTGATCAGCGGAAACGGGATTCTGCGGCATCGCCTGACACCAGCCGGGATGATCTTGCAGGCCCTCGTAATGCGTAGGTCTCGGGTTCGAATCCCGAAGGCGGCTCGGAATTACCCTAGGACTCACTCGCCGTGACCTGGGGTTTTTCTTGTTTTCGGGGTGAAGCGGAGCTGGGGAAAGTCGTATTCCTTCCGCCTGCTCGTGTCACCTCTCGCGCCGGGTGTCCTCCGGGGGAGTGAGCCGGACGCCCAGGTGGTTCAGGTGCTCCTCGTCCGACAGCAGGTCGATTGCCGTGATCCTGCCCTCCAGGACCGTGAAGCCGAGTACGAGCCCCGGGTCCGCGAGCAGGCCCGCCGCTCCGTCCACCAGGGCCGGGCGGGCCGTGCTCGCCGGCGCGGCGACCGCCTCGGCCACCGGACCCGGGCCGTGCGCCCCCGTGGCCGTGATCCCGCCGTCGGCCGCGTCCGTCCGCAGCACCACCTCCGGGTCGAGGAGCGCCCGCAGGGCGGTCGTGTCCCCGTCGCGCGCCGCCGTCAGGAAGGCCTCCACGACCTTCCGCTGGCGCGGCAGGTCCCGCTGCGGCATCTCCTCCGCCTCCCGCACCCGGTAGCGCGCCCGGGAGGCCAGCTGCCGCGCGACGGCCGGCGGGCGTTCCAGGACCGGTGCGACTTCCTCGTACGGGACGGAGAAGAGGTCGTGCAGGACGTACGCCACCCGTTCCGTGGGGGTGAGGCGGTTCAGGGCGGTGAGGAGCGTTCGCTCCTCGGGATCGCCTGGGTCCCGGGGATCCCATGGGTCCCACGGGTGCGTGCGGTGTTTCTCCCGGGTGCGGAGTTCCGCCAGGCAGGCGCGGGCCACCGCCGCGGTCGGATCGTCGGGGTCGGAGGGAACGGCGGGGTCGGCGTCAGGGCCGCCGCTCGCGCGGCGCTCGGCGTCCCGCCGTCTCCCCCGCCACGTCCTTTCCGCAGCCGCCACCGTCTCGTCCGCCTCCGCCCTTGTGCCGAGCAGGTGGTGGGCGATCTCCCTCAGGCGCGGCCCGTTCTTCTCGAAGGCGGCGTCCTCGTCCGCGTTCACGGGGTGTGACCTCCGTCAGTCGCCGTGCCCGGTGCCTCCGCTGCCGAAGCCGCCGCTGGAGATCCCGCCCCACTTGCGCTTCTCCTCGCTCGGCGGGTCGGGTGACGTCTCCGTGGCCGACTCCTTCAGCTGGTACGGCATGAGCCGGTGCTCGCCGTCCGTCTGTGGCATCTCGGCCGGCCTGCGGTACTCGGACATCTCGCCGGGCAGCCGGTCCGTCTCCGGCCGGTGCGGCTGTTCGTCGGGCTTGGGAGTTCGGGATTCGCGGTCGCGGACCCGGAAGCCCAGCCAGACCGCCGCGATCAGTACGGCGACCAGCACGAGGCCGCCGATGACCTGCCCGAGGCCTGACTGCCAGACTCCCGCAGCCAGCGTCTGTGCTGTGCTGAGAGTGTTCATACTCCAGGATTACCCGTTTTGATCCTATTTGGACGCATCCAGTGGAGACAGCTGAAGAATCTTGAAACATTCCCCGCCCCCCATCGCGTCAGTGAGGTGTACGGCGACCACACCACGTGACCGAGGGAATGGAGGGGCATGAGAAAGACCCGCGCGGACGAGTTCCTGGAGTTCGCCTCCGCCCGCTCTGGGCATCTGTTCCGATCGGCATGCCTGCTGACCAGCGGTGACACCCATCTCGCCGAGGACCTCGCTCAGGAGACCCTCGGCCGGATGTACGTCCTCTGGGGCCGCATCGCACGGATCGACAACCCCGCCGCGTACGCCCAGACCGTCCTCGTCCGCACCTTCCTCAGCCATCAGCGGCGCCGCTCCGCGACCGAGCGTCCGCTGGGCGAACTGCCCGACCGCGTCCCCGACGGCGGTGCGGACCCGGCCCTCCGGATCGCGCTGCTCGACGCGCTGGCCGGGCTCGCACCCAAGGACCGTGCGGTCGTGGTGCTGCGCTACTGGGAGGACCGCAGCATCGAGGAGACCGCCCACACCCTGCACGTCAGCTCCGCCGCGGTACGCACCCGGTCCGTACGGGCGCTCGCGAAGCTGCGGGAACGCCTCGGCGGCAGCATCACCGAGTTCGCGACCCGCTGATCCAGGGCCCGCTGCCCGCGCGGCCCGCTGACCTGCGGACCCGCACACACCCGCTGACCTGCGGACCCGCGCGCACCCGCAGACCTGCGCACACCCGCTGACCTGCGGACCCGCGCACCCGTTCCTTCCAGACTTCCGCCATCCATCAACCGGAGACGGTGAATTCGACATGCCCCAGCACGAAGGACCCCAGCACGAGGGATTCGAAGAGGAACTCGGCGCCGTCCTGCGCGGCACCGGCGACATCTTCGCCACCGACGGCCGGCGCGAGCTCGCCGAGGGCGGGCTCCGGCGCGGCCGGCGCCGCCTGGTCCGCCGCCGCCTCGCCGTGACCGGCGGCGTCCTCGCCCTCGCCGCCGTCAGCGTCGGCGGCGTCTACGGCGGCTCGCTGTTCGGCCCCGCCGGGCCCCCGGTGACCGCCTCCGTGGCGGCGCCCCCGCAGCCGAGCCAGGCCGACGGCGCCGCCCACTCCCCGAAGGAGCCGGGTGCCGACGCGGAGATCCCGGTCAAGGACATCGCCGCCGTACTCAAGGCCCACACCCCGCAGGGCGCGTGGACCTTCGACAACCTCGGCGGCACGGGCCGGGCGGTCGTCGGCGTCTTCGACGACGGGAAGGGCAAGGCCGCCGTCACCGTCGGCCTCTTCCGCGCCTCCGGCAGCGGCGAGGGCGGCGAGGAGCGGGTCACCTGCCCCGACAAGGTCGCCGTCCCCTTTGACGACTGCACGACCCAGAACCTGCCGAACGGCTCCCGGCTCATGATCTTCCAGGGGTACGAGTACCCCGACAAGCGAGAGGAGACAAAGAGCTGGCGCGCTGTCCTGCTCACCAAGGACGGCTTCCTCATCGACGCGAGCGAGTACAACGCCGCCGCCGAGAAGGGCGCCCCGATCAGCCGCGCCAACCCGCCGCTCACCCCCGCCCAGCTCAAGAACCTTGTCACGGCCGACGACTGGCGCCCGCTGCTCGCGCGGCTGCCCGTTGTCCCGCAGAAGCCGGGCGGCGGCGACGACGAGCCGCAGACCCCCGAGCCCACCGGCACCGCCGTCAGGAACGCCCTGCGGTCCCTCCTGCCCCAGGGCCTCACGGTGAAGAGCAAGGGCGGCGAGGGCAGCCACGGCTACCTCGTCGTGGACGACGGCAAGGGGGCGAGCCTCGTCGGGGTCGACGTCCAGCCCGGCTCCCGCGAGCTGATCGCGGAACTCTTCAGCGGCGGGGACGTCGTCACGCTGCCCGACGGCCGGATGGTCCGGGCCACCCAGCAGGCCGGTGAGAAGGGCGGCGCCGGAGTCGTCTGGTGGAACATCGACACCATCACCCCCGACGGCTTCCGGGTCATCGTCTCCGCCTTCAACTCCGCGGCGCAGCACGAGGCCGCCACGCGTGCCGAGCCCGCGCTCACCATGGAGCAGCTGAAGTCGATCGCGCTGAGCCCGAAGTGGCAGAAGCTGCCCATGCAGATCGGGCCTCGCCGCCGCTGAGAAGCGGTGGAGAGAGGTGGGGCGGGGGGAGTGGGTAGGGAGGCTGCCTCCCTCTCCGACTCCCCGCTCCTCCCCGCCTACTTCGCGTCCGCGTACCTCTCGACCGTCGCCGTCGTGAACGGGAACCTCACCGGCGTCTCGCCGAACGCGATCCGGCCCGCCTCGTCCCCGGCCGCGCCGATCGCCGCAGCGACCGCCTCCGTCTCCTCCGCCGGGCAGTGCACGATCACCTCGTCGTGCTGGAAGAACACCAGCTCGGCCCGCATCCCGGCGAGCGAGCGCCGCAGCGCCGCGAGCATCAGCAGCGCCCAGTCGGCCGCGCTGCCCTGCACCACGAAGTTACGGGTGAACCGGCCGCGCGCCCGTGCGTTCCCCGAGGCGTACCCGGGGGTGAACTCGGCCTCCGCCGAAGCCGGTTCGCCGCCCTCCTGTGGCAGGCCCGCCTCCTCGTCGTCGCCCGCTCCCACCGCCCGCGGGCTGGTCCGGCCCAGCCAGGTCCGTACGAGCCGGCCCTCCTCGCCCGCCTTCGCCGCCTCGTCGACATAGGCCACCGCGCGCGGGAAGCGCCGCCGCAGCGCCGCCAGGTTCTTGAGGCCGTCGCCGCTGGTCTGGCCGTAGATCGCACCCAGCAGTGCGATCTTGGCGTGGTCGCGGTCACCGGAGAAGGCCCGGTCGGAGAGCCGGGTGTACAGGTCGTCCGGGTGCCCCGCGACCTCCATCAGCCCCGGATCGCGGGAGATCGCGGCGAGCACCCGCGGCTCCATCTGGTCGGCGTCCGCCACCACCAGCCGCCAGCCGGGGTCCGCGACCACCGCCCGCCGGATCACCTTCGGGATCTGCAGGGCCCCGCCGCCGTTGGTCGTCCAGCGCCCGCTGACCGTGCCCCCGGGCAGGTACTCGGGCCGGAACCGGCCGTCCCGCACCCAGTCCTGGAGCCACGACCAGCCGTGCGCCGTCCAGATCCGGTACAGCTTCTTGTACGCGATCAGCGGCTCCACCGCCGGGTGGTCAAGCTCCTCCAGCTCCCAGCGCCGGGTGGACTTCAGCCGTACGCCCGCTCCCGCGAAGGCCTTCACCACGTCCGCGGGAAGGTCCGGCCGGACCCGGCGCCCGAAGGCCGCCGACACCTGGTCCGCGAGCTCGGCGAGGCGGCGCGGCTCGCCCCCGCCCGCGTACCGCTCGCCCAGCAGCTCCGTCAGCAGGTCCCGGTGCACGTCCGCCCGCCAGGGCAGCCCGGCCCTGTGCATCTCGGCCGCCACCAGCATCCCCGCCGACTCGGCCGCCGTGAGGAGCCGCATCCGGCCCGGGTGCTCCGCCCGGTCGTGCCGGCGCAGCTGCTCCGCGTAGACCGCGAGGAGCCCGTCCAACGGTACGGACACCGTCGGGCGCGGCTCGAACAGCGAGTCCTGCGACCCGGGCTCGGCACCGCGCTGCGGCGGATCGGGCGGTACGGGAGCGTCCCGCAGGCGCGCCCAGGCCGCCGCCGCCGAACGGGGCTCGCCGAGCCGCCCCTCATGCCCCAGGAGCAGCTGCTCGGCGTCCTCGATGTCGTAACAGCGCTCGACGCGCACCCCGGCGGCGAGCAGCCGGGGGTACACCTCGGCCGTCGACCGCCACACCCAGCGGGCCACGTCGGGCCTGGCCCGTACGGCCGCCACGAGGTCCGGCTCGCGCCGCACCTCCCCGGCGGGCAGCCCGTCGGGGCCGAGAGGGACGAGCAGTGCCCCGTCCCCCTCCGCCTCGGCGGCCAGCGCCCACCTCTCGCTCATGGGTGCGAGTCTGGCACCCGGCACTGACAGTGGGGCGGAGGCGGGGCTGGGGGCCGGGCGGGGCCGGGGCCACGCGCCCGCGTACGTGTGCGTACCGGCTCCCGCCCTACGCCGCCGCGTGGAACAACGCCGCCGCCTCGCCCCGGGAGTCGACGCCCAGCTTGTTCAGGATGTTCGCCACGTGGAACTTCACCGTCGACTCGCTGATGTGCAGCTCCTCCGCGATCCGCCGGTTGCGGTGTCCGAGGGCCAGGTGGCGCAGGACCTCGACCTCCCGCCCGCCGAGCCCGGTCAGCGGGTGCGCCGCCTCGACCGGCGCGGCCGGTGCCGCCAGCGGGATCACGGCCGTGATCGTCGTGCCCCAGCCGGCCACCGCGTCGATGTCGAGCCGCCCGCCGAGCACGTCCAGCCGGTCCCTGATCGTGCCCGCGCCCAGGTCGCAGGGGGCGAGGGCGCCCGCGCCGTCGTCCCGTACCGAGGCGCGCAGTTCGTGCTCGGTGAGCTGCCAGCCGACGTGGATCCGGCGCACCGAGTCCTGTTCGAGCACGATGAGGAGAAGTGACCTGACGATCGCCCGCGCGCTGTGCGCCACGTCCGCCGCGAGCGAGCGCGTCGAGTCCGGGGCGCCCAGGTCGAGCCGGACCCGGCTGTGCCGCAGCATCGGCCGCAGCTCTCCGGCCAGCCGCTCGAAGGCGTCCTCGGCGGGCTCCTCCGCGAGCGCCCGGTCCCGGCGCTGCTCCGCCCGCATCTCGATCAGCGCCGAGGCGGCCAGATCGGTCGCGGTGGTCCGGGCCGTCGTGTCGTCGAGGGCCCGGCTGCGCAGCACCCCGAGGACCCCGGAGAGCGCCGCCGTGTGCGAGGCGGTCAGCTCCGCGATCACCCGGGCCCGGGTGTCGGCCGCCGCCCGGGAACGGGCGAGCGCCCCCGGCATCGCCTCCGTCGCGAACCGGTCGAAGTGCCCGGACACCAGGTCCCACAGGGCCTGTGCGACACCCAGTTCGGCCGCGCCAGCCGGGGCGGCGCCGTCCTCCCGTACGAGCACGAGGACCGCCCCGCGCCGGGTCGCGTGGCTGGTGACGGCGACGACCTCGCGGGTCCGCCCGCCGATCGTCGCCGGGCCCTGCCAGGGGCTTCCGGGCACGCCGGCCGCGAGGAGCGGCGCGAGTTCGGCGGAGGTGAGCAGCGTCGTACCGCCGAGCGCCTTGAAGGGGGAATGGGCGCAGTGGGTGGAGAGTTCGGCCGCGTCCACGTGCGGGATCAGGGGGGCGAGGGCGGCCGAGACCTTGGGGAGGATCGAGCCGAGCGGCTGCCGGATGATCTCGTACGCGGCGGTCAGGGTGAGCGCGTCCATGCGGCCAGCGTACGGGCGAACGGGCAGGGCGCGGCCGGTCTTTCGGACAGGTGGGACTGGCCGTTGGGAGGGCGGGGAGAGGGGTGCCGGGGGCGCAGGCTTGGGGACGTCGGAGAGCGGAAGCGACGACGGGACGCCGGTGGGCGGGCCCGTCGGTCAGCGGATGCGACGGCGTGGCGCCGAAGCGCGGACACGCCGTAGGGCGGAAGCCGTGGCGTGGCGCCGAGGGGCGGGCACGTCGCAACGGGGAACTGTGGAGGCTGAGATGGAAGCGGTCGTGTACGAGGAGTTCGGCGGTCACGAGGTACTGCGTCACGAGACGGGCGTCGCCGTGCCGCAGCCCGGCCCCGGCGAGGTACGCGTCCGGGTCGCGGCCGTCGGCCTCAACCCGGTGGACTGGAAGCGCCGTTACGGCTGGCTCGAGGAGTTCTACCCGACGACCTTCCCTGCCGTCCCGGGCCTGGAGTTCGCCGGCACCGTCGACGAGGTCGGCGCGGGCGTGACCCGTGTGGCCGTCGGTGACGAGGTCCTCGGCTGGACGAAGACCGGCGCGTACGCCGAGTACGCCATCGCCGGGATCGTCGCCCCCAAGCCCGCCGGGCTCTCCTGGGAGGCGGCGGCGAGCCTGCCGGTCGCCGGTGAGACGGCGCAGCGCGTCCTGGACCTCATCGGCGTACGGGAGGGCGAGACGCTGTTCCTGCACGGCGCCGCGGGGGTCGTCGGCTCAGTGGGCGTCCAGCTCGCCGTCGCCGCCGGGATCACGGTCGTCGGCAGCGCGTCCGAGTCCAACCACGCCTACCTGCGCGAACTCGGCGCGATCCCCGTCGCGTACGGGGACGGGCTTGCCGACCGGGTCAGGGCCGCCGCCCCCGGTGGCGTCGACGCGGTCTTCGACGCCGCCGGCCACGGGGTGCTGCCGGTCGCCATCGAGCTCCTCGGCGGGGACGACGCCCCGAAGGAGCGGATCGTGACGATCGCGGACACGGACGCGGAGCGGTACGGGATCGTCTTCTCGGGGGTCCTGGGCGAGGAGGAGTCGGTACGGTCCGGGCTCGCGTCCCACGCCCGGCAGGCGGCCGAGGGCAGTCTGACGGTCCGGCTCGCCGAGGTGCTTCCCCTGAAGGAGGCCGCGCGGGCACAGGAGCTGAGCGAGTCGGGGCATGTGCGGGGCAAGCTCGTCCTGATTCCGTGACGCGGGCGGGGGCGGGGCGAGGGAGTGGCCCGGGGGAGCGGCCGGGCGGGGTGAGAGGATCACCCCGCCGCGGGGCCGCGAGCAGCCCGGTCCCGCTCCGACCCCGGAAGGCGATGACGACGACGATGTACGCGATACCCCTGGGCGACGACGGCGCGGAGCTGCGCCCGCTCGAACCGTGGCAGGCCGATGAGTTCCTGGCCCACATGGACCGCGGCCGGGACTTCATCGGCGCCCGCAACGGACTTCCCGACGTGATCACGGACCTGGAGTCCAGCCGGGCCTACCTCCGCGCCTACGCGGAGAAGACGGCCACCGACACCGGCCGCATCCACGGCATCTGGTCCGACGGGACCCTCGTCGGCGCGGTGATCCTCCGGATGCTCGACATCAAGGGCGGCCGGGCCGAGGCGGGCTGCTGGCTGGAGCCCGCGGGCGTCGGCAAGGGCCTGATCACCCGGGCGGCGCGGCTGCTCGTCGACTGGGCGATCGAGGTGCGCGGGATCCGCCGGGTGGAGTGGGTGGTGTCCTCCGACAACGAGCCCAGCATCGCGGTGGCCAGGCGCCTCGGCATGAGCAGGGACGGGGTCCTGAGGGAGAGTTACGCGTACCGGGGCCGGCTCCACGACGAGGAGGTCTGGTCGGTACTGGCGGGGGAGTGGCGGGCGGCCAAGTCGGGGGCGTGAGAGCGGGGCCGGATGCGGGGCCGCGTGCGGGTGGTGCCGTGCCCGCGCCCGGGGCGACGCGCGCGTAGTGCCGTGTCCACGCGTGCGTGATGCGTGTCCGTGTCCACGCGCGCGTGATGCCGTATCCAGGTCCACGCGCGCGTAGCGGTGCCCCGGCCGTCGGCCCGTGGCCGTACGCCTGGACGGGGCGGTGACCCGGCTCCGACCCCGGTCACCGCCCCGTCCGTCCCACCATCGCCGCTCAGCGCGTCATGCGCCACGCGGGGAGGGCCGCCGCGGTGACCGCGACCGTCGCGCAGGCGCCCGCCGCCGCGCCGACCGTCGTCCACGGCAGGGTCAGGGCCACCGGGGCGGACAGGGCGGCGAGGCCCGCTCCCAGGGTGCCCAGGGCGAGCGCCGTGACCAGCAGGCCGAGCAGCGTGCCGATCGCGACGGCGAGCGCCGCCTCACCCGTCACCACCCGCAGGATCTGGGCCCGGGTGGCGCCGGCCAGCCGCAGCGAGGCCAGCTCCCCGCCGCGTACCGAGGTCGCCATGAGCAGGGTGTTGGCCAGCCCGATGACCGTGTAGACGAGGGCGATGCCCAGGACCAGGACCAGCCCGAGCCGGGTCTGCGGGCTGCCGCTCGCCGGGCGTTCGGCGTCGGCCCAGGCGTCGGCGGTCCTGACGGTGCCGCCGCTCCTTTCGAGGGCCCGGACCGTGGCCGTACCGCCGCCCCGCGCCTCGATCCGGTCGGGGGCGGAGCCGGGGGCGTTCGCCCGGGTGACGTACGGCCCGTTGTCGCCGGTCCCGACGGCGAGGACGGCCGCGACCCGGAGCCGTACCGGACCGGACCCGTCCGCGCGCCAGACCTCGACGGACTCGCCGACCCGGTGCCGTTCGAACTCCTCGTTGACGACGATCGACCGGTCGTCGAGGTCCCGCAGGTCCCCGGCGACCACGGGCAGCCGGGCGAGCGAGGCGAAGGCCGCCGGGTCGGTGACCGCCCGCGCCCCGTACTTCACGACCGCCTCCGCCCCGTCCCGTACGAAGACGGAGGTCGCGCCGGTGGCGGACACGACGGCCCCGGGCGGCGCCGTCACCGGCCTCAGCGCCGGGCCGGCCACGACGTGCTCGGCGGCCGTCGCCTCCCGCACTTCCACGCCCTTCGCGCGCGTGACGCTCGTCGCCGAACCGAACAGCGTCCCCGCCAGCGCCACGGTCACGAGGACCGGCGCGGCGACGGCGGCGGTACGGCGTACGGACGCGGCGCTGTTCTCCCGTACCAGCGTCCCCACCGCCCCCCGCGCCCGCAGCAGCCGTGCCACCGGCCCGACGAGCAGCGGGGAGAGCAGGGCGACGCCGGTGATCAGGAGCATCGGGAGGGTCGTGTACGTCTTCCGCTTGAGCAGCGCGCCAGGGTCCGTGGCGTACGTCCAGGCCAGGAGTCCGAGCCCGGCCAGGAGCAGGGCCGTACCCAGCAGGGCCCGGCCGGGGGGAAGGGTGTCGGCGTCGACGTCCGCTTCGCGGAGCGCCGCCGTCGGGCCGACCTTCCCGGCGCGCCGGGAGGCGGCGACGGCCCCGGCGAGGGAGACGGTCACCCCCGTCCAGAAGGCGGCGTGGAAGGGCCAGGCCGCCCCGCCGACGGCGAACCACTCGGGGGCGAGACCGCGGGCGACGAGGGCCCTGGCGAGCAGGGGCGCGCCCAGCGCGCCGAGCGCGCACCCGGCGGCGGAGGCGAGCACACCGAGCACGGCGGCCTCGGCGAGGAGCAGACGGCGGATCTGCCCGGGGGTGGCCCCGGCGGTCCGCAGCAGTCCGAACTCGCGGCGGCGCAGTGCCACGGCGAACGCGAAGGTGGAGGCGACGACGAAGACGGAGACGAAGGCGGTGACGCCGCCGGAGGTGCCGAGGAGGGCGTTGAGGGCGACGAGCGCGTCGGCGTCCCGCTCGGGGTCGGGGTCGGCGCGTCGGCGGTCGTCGCCGGTGAGGACCTGGGCGCGGTCGCCGACGAGGGCGCGGACATCGGCGGCGGGGGCGTCGACCCCGACGGCGTCGGGGCCACCGGCGTCGGGGCCACCGGAGACGGGAGTGCCGGAGAGCGTGACCGTCCAGCGGGCTCGGAGCTGGCCGAGGAGTTCTTTGTCCACAGGCTGTGGACGGTCGAGCCGCTGTGACACGGCGGCGGTGCCGGGCCCGCGCCGCACGTCGAGCGTCAGCCGGTCCTGGCCCTGTACGACGACGGGCGAGGAGGCGAACCGCTCGGGAGGACGCTCCGGTGCGTGGAAGGTGGCGGAGAGGCCGAGCCCCATGGTGACGAGCAGCCCGACGCCGAGCGCGAGGGCGAGGAAGCCGCCGAGGAAGGAGGCCCAGCGGGCCCGGAGCCCGGAGAGGACGACAGTCAGCACGGGAGGCCTCCGGCGGGGGGAGCCGAGACGGTCGTGGTGGTGGGGCACTCCGGTGCGGCCGGTATGGCCCCCGGCGCCTCCGGTGCCGTCTCCAGCGTCGCCATCCTGGCCGTGACCGACTCCACCGTCGGGGACGGCAGTTCGCCCGCCACGCGCCCGTCGACCAGGAAGACCACCCGGTCCGCGCGGGCCGCCGCCACCGGGTCGTGGGTGACCATGACGATCGTCTGGCCGTCCCGGTCGACCAGCTCCCGCAGCATGTCGAGCACCTCGCGGCTCGTCGTCGAGTCGAGCGCGCCGGTCGGCTCGTCGCCGAAGAGGACGGCCGGGAGGGTGATCAACGCGCGGGCGATGGCGACCCGTTGCTGCTGTCCGCCGGAGAGTTCGCCGGGCCGGTGCCGCTCCCGCCCCGCGAGCCCGACGCGCGCCAGCGCCTCCCTGACCTCCGTACGGGAAGGGCGGCGGCCGGCGAGCCGCAGGGGCAGGGCCACGTTCTGCGCGGCGGTCAGGGCGGGCAGCAGGTTGAAGGACTGGAAGACGAAGCCGATCCGGTCCCGCCGCAGCAGGGTCAGCCGCCGTTCGCTCAGCCCCTCCAGGGCGACCCCGCCGACCTCCACCCGCCCGGCGGTGGGCCGGTCGAGTCCGGCCGCGCACTGGAGCAGCGTGGACTTGCCGGAGCCCGAAGGGCCCATGACGGCGGTGAAGGTCCCGGCGGCGAAGTCGAGGTCGACGCCGTCGAGGGCATGGACGTCCCGGTGGTGGCGGGTCAGCCGGCGGAGCCGTACGGCGGGGGAGGCGGCGGGGGTGGTGCCCGCCGCACGAGAGGCCGGGGCGGTCGGGGCGGTCGGAGCCGTCGTCGAGGTCATGCCTCAAGCCAACCGTTTCCGCCGCCGCCGATCACGACCACTGGCGGGCGTCCGAGGGTATGCCTGGCCCTACCCCTCCCGTACGGCCCGCGCGAACCCTCCCGTGGTGGCGGCCCGGGACACGGCGGCTGAGACCATCGTGGTGACCGCGAAGACATCGAACACAGCGAAGACCGAGAGCACAGCGAGACCGAGAACGCCGCGGGGCGACCGCGCGAGGAACGGGACACGAGGACGGCGTGAGCGCGTGAGCACCAGCACCACCATCGACAAGGCCTTCGAGGCGCTGTACGCCGGCGACGACGGCTCGCTCGACACGGCCGCGTCTCTGCTGGCCGCCGACCCGGGAGCCGACGCGGAACTGGCGCGGCGCGGGGAGGCGTTCGTACGGACGCTGTGGGAGCGGGGCTGGCAGCCCGCGGACGCCGTACGCATCGTGCGCCGCGACCTGGCCGACGAGCACCTCCGGGTCCTCGCCACCCTGGTCCGGGCCGAGACCGCCCGCTACGAGCGGCTGCCGCACCGCTGGCAGCCGCAGCTGGCCGAGCTGGCCGAGCAGGCCGGCGCTCCCGGGCGGCCGACGGACCGCTTCTCGTACGCCACGACCGTCCTTGAGCTGTACCGGCTCCTGGTCAGGCTGCCGCGCCTCGACGCGGTCGGCCCGGTGCCGGGGGAGACGCTGCCGCCGGCCGCCGCCGGGGAGCCGCGGATGCTCACCCGGATCAGGGCGCTGCTCGCGAAGGCGGAGGCGACCGGGTACCCGGAGGAGGCGGAGGCGCTCACGGCCAAGGCCCAGGAGCTGATGGCGCGGCACAGCCTCGACGAGGCGACGCTCGCGGCCGGCGCGCCGTCGCCGGAGACGCCGGGCGCGATCCGGATCGGGGTGGAGCCGCCGTACGAACAGGCGAAGGCGATCCTGCTCGACGCGGTGGCGACGGCGAACCACTGCCGGGCCGTGTGGAACGAGGCGTACGGCTTCTCGACGGTCGTCGGCTTCGAGGCGGACCTCGACCCGGTGGAGCTGCTCTACACCTCGCTGCTCGTACAGGGCACGTCGGCGATGACGCGGGCGGAGGCGGAGCAGCGGGCCGGCGGACGCAAGCGTACGAAGTCCTTCCGGCAGTCCTTCCTGCTGGCGTACGCGAACCGGCTCGGCACCCGTCTCGCGACGACGTCCCGCCGGGTCGCGGCGGAGGCCCCGACGCTCCTCCCGGCCCTCGCCTCCCGGGACCTGGCGGTCACCACCCGTACGGACGAACTGTTCCCGGAGACGCGGACGGCCCGGGTGCGCGCGGCCTGGGACGAGGAGGGCTGGACGCACGGGGCGTCGGCGGCGGACAGAGCGGGCCTGCATCCGGGGCGGAAGGGGGTGCGGGGGGCGGAGTAGCGGGGCGGGGTCCCGGCCCCGGGCGGGACCCCACCGCCCGTCGGCTGGGACCGACCCGCCCGTCGGCTGGGCCCCACCCGCCCGTCGGCTGGGACCCGTCCCCTTTGGCTGGGGCCCACCGGCCCGCCGGCTCCGCCCACCGGCCCGCCGGCTCCGCGCCCCACTCCACCCCTGCGGGGTGAAATGCCCGGTTCGAGGTAGATCGCGGATACGCTCGGGCCATGAGCTGGCTCCGGGCGTTGAGGGAGACCGCCCGTTCCGGACTCACCGTCGAACGGCGGCGGCTCGAACCCGCCATCGCCGCCCGAGCGGCCCTCGGGCTCGCCCTGGTCATCGGCTTCTCCCTCGCCGTCTTCGGGCCCGCCGTCGCCGCCTCCTCCGCCTTCGGCGCCTTCCAGGCGGCCATCGCCACCTTCCAGCGCTCCTGGCGCCCCCGCCCCACCCTCGCCCTCGCCTCCGGCGCCAGCCTCGCCGTGTCGACCTTCCTCGGCTACGTCACCGGCGCCCACGAACTGCTCTTCCTCGCCCTCCTGCTGCTCTGGACGTTCCTGGCGGGGCTGGTCTGGGCCGCCGGGCCGACCGTCGGCATCATCGCCTCCTCCAACGTGGCGATCATGCTGGTCACGGTCACCCTGCCCACCTCCGTCGCCGAGGCCGCCGGCCACGCCGCCATGATCTTCACGGGCGGTGTCGTCCAGGCCGCCCTGGTCGTCCTGCTCCCCGTACGCCGCTGGGGCGCCCAGCGCGACGCCCTCGCGGACGCGCTCGCCGCCGAGGCGGACTACGCCCGCAGGCTCCGCCACGACCCGGTCGCGCCGTTCGACCCCGTACCGCTGATGACGGCCCGCAGCGCCGCCGCCGTGACGCCCGGCCAGGCCCGCCGCCGCCCGGCGGAACTGGCCGGGGCGCGGGGCCTCGCGGAACGCATCCGCCCGGTCCTCGCCTCGCTCGCCGACCCGGCCGTCGGGGTTCCGGAGGAAGGCCCGGAACGCGCGCGCGTGCGGGAGCTGCTCGCCGCGGCGGGCGCCGTCCTCGACGCCGCCGCGCACGCGATCCGGCACGGCGATCCGGTCGACCTCCCGTGGGCGGCCGCCGCCGCCCTCCGTACCCCGGACACGGGCGAGATCCTCAACGGCCCCTCCCGCCGCGCGGCCGTCCGCCTCGCCGCGCTGCTCGGCGACGTGGTGGAGACGGCGGAACCGAGGACGGAGACTTCGGGCGGCTCGGGCGGTTCGGGCGCGGCGAAGTCCGGCACTTCGGGAAGCGCCGCCTCCGGCGCGGCGGAACCCCCCGCCCACACCCCCCGCACCCGGCCCTCCCTCGCCCGTCTCACCCCCGTCGTCCTCGCCAAGATGCGCGCCGAGATGCGCCGTGACTCCCCGATCCTGCGCCACGCGATCCGGGTCTCGGCGGTCACGGCCGCCGGCTACCTCCTGGGCGCGGTGCTGCCCTTCGGGCACGGCTACTGGGCGCCGATGGCCTCGGTGATGGTGATGCGCCCGGACTTCACGCAGACGTACGCGCGCTCGGTGGCGCGCTTCGGCGGCACCCTGGTGGGCGTCGCGCTGGCGACGGCAATCGTGCAGTCGGCGCACCCGGACGTGTACCTGTCGGCCGTGCTCGCGGTGCTGTGCGCCTTCACGATGTACCTGCTGATGCGCACCGGGTACGCGGCGGGGCAGGTCTTCGTCTCCGCGTACGTCGTCTTCCTGCTCGACATGGAGGGCGCGGGGCTGACGCAGACCGTACGGGACCGGGTGACGCTGACCCTGCTCGGCGGGGTCCTCGCGATGCTGTCGTACGCCGTCTACCCGGCCTGGGAGACGCCCCGGCTGCGCGGCCGGCTGGCGGACTGGCTGGCCTCGGTCGGCCGGTACGCGGCGGCCGTCGTCGCGCGGTACGCCGACCCGGCGGGCACCGGAAGTCCCGACGTACGGCAGGCGCTGCTCGACACCCGTGCGGCCCGGGTGGCCTGGCAGGAGGCGGTGGAGCGGGCGACCCACGAGCCGGTACGGCACCGGGGGCTCTCGCACGCGGCGGTGGAGCAGGCCGACAACGCGCTCGCGGAGTTCGGGCGGGTGGCGATGCTCATGGAGGCGCACGTGCCGGAACGCGGCGCCCCGCCCGTACCCGCCGCCGCGACCCTCGCGGAGTCCCTGCACCGGGCGACGGAGCGGGGTGCGAAGGAGGTGCGCGAGCGGAGGGAGCCGCACTGGGAGGACCTGCGCGAGACGGTCGACGCCTGGTCGGCCGACCCGCCGGACCACTTCCTGCTGCACAAGGGCGCCGTGCTGCTCCTCGACGTCCTGGAAGAACTCACCACGGCACTGACGGAGTCACGGCGGCACTGACGGAGTCACGGCGGCCCCGGCCGAGTCCCGATGGCGCCGACGGGTTCCAAGATCGGGAGCCGTAAGGTGGCCCAGGTGGGGGCGGGTGCGGACCCGTGTACCCGGTGG
This sequence comes from Streptomyces sp. P9-A4, assembly GCF_036634195.1. NCBI lineage: Bacteria > Bacillati > Actinomycetota > Actinomycetes > Kitasatosporales > Streptomycetaceae > Streptomyces > Streptomyces sp. P9-A4. The sequence continues at coordinate 3,314,976 of NZ_JAZIFY010000001.1, read as the reverse complement.
TAGCACGCTGAGTGGTGTAGCCGCTACGCCACCCCCCGTGCACGTGCATCTGCTCATGCATCGGCATATGAACACAGCTATGATCCGAGGAAGTTGACACCTGCACCAAGCAACTCGGGGAGCTACCAGTGCATCATGCGCATCACGCGTACAACGGCATGGCGGCCACGGAGCTGCGAGGCGTCGTGTGGCAGAAGAGCAGGCACAGCAACTCCCAGGGATCCTGCGTGGAGTTCGCCAAACTTCCGGGGGGAGACGTCGCCGTGCGCAACTCGCGCCACCCCGACGGCCCCGCCCTCGTCTATACGCCGGCGGAGATAGAGGCGCTCCTGCTCGGCGTCAAGGACGGGGAGTTCGACCACCTGGTGTGAGGTCCGCGCGAACGGCGGACACGAGAAGGGCCCGGGCGTGATGACGCCCGGGCCCTTCTCTTCATATGTCTTTCCGTACGTCCGTGCCTTCCGGCGCCCTACTCCGCACCGATCCGGAACAGCGCCCACACGACCTTGCCCCGCAGCGTCCCCGCCAGCGGGTGCCAGCCCCAGCTGTCGCTGAACGAGTCGACCAGGAACAGCCCGCGTCCCGACTCGGCGGCGAAGTCCTCCTCGCCGCCGCGCGCCTCCGGGCTCTCCTGGCTGGGGTCGCGCACGGCGCACACGAGGCGCGAGGACCAGCGCATCAGGTGCAGCCGGACCGGTGGGTTCTGGCCTTCTTCCTGCGGCGCGTCGCCGGGCACCGCGTGCCGCAGCGCGTTGGTGACGAGCTCGGACACGACCAGGGCCACGTCGTCGAAGCGCTCGGACAGTTCCCAGCGGTCCAGCGTCGCGCTGGTGAACTTCCGGGCCCCGCGCACGGCTTCGTACCGCGCGGGCAGGGCGCAGGAGGCGGAGGTGGAGACGGCGCCGGGATCGATCGGCGGCAGGCCCTGCCGTAACGGCTCGAGCACGGTCGATCCATTCGTCCCCATGCGAGGCACTCCCGGGAATCGCGACTGTGGTGCGACAACACGACAACACGAACGAGTACGCGGCTGCGCGGGGTCCATGGTTCCGAATGCGACCACTGGATGCAAGGGCAGATGCACGTGCACGCGCCTGACCTGTCCGCCCCCGTGCCGAATCTATGCATAAGTCATCCACAGGTTGAGGGGAACCTGCCGCTGATTTCCCCGGATCTGCACGCGCCGTGCCCGCGGATGCCCGGAAGTAGTCGTCTTTCCGTAATCGAATGTGTACGCGCTGAAGCGTTTGGTGGCAGAATCCGGGGCTCGACGGGGGCTCGACACCGTAAAGGGGAGGCTGGGAGCCGTGACCGCAGGCGAATCGGGCGGAACGAGCGGGAGTGTGGTGCGGCGCATCCTGCTGGGCTCCCAGCTGAGGCGGTTGCGCGAGTCGCGCGGGATCACCCGCGAGGCGGCCGGCTACTCGATCAGAGCGTCCGAATCCAAGATCAGCCGCATGGAGTTGGGACGGGTGAGCTTCAAGGCCAGGGACGTCGAGGATCTGCTCACGCTCTACGGGGTCGGGGACGAGGCCGAGCGCGGCTCGCTCCTCGGGCTCGCCCGCGAGGCCAACGTGGCCGGCTGGTGGCACAGCTTCGGCGACGTCCTGCCGGGCTGGTTCCAGACGTACATCGGCCTGGAAGGCGCCGCCTCCCTCATCCGCGTCTACGAAGTGCAGTTCGTCCACGGCCTGTTGCAGACCGAGGCGTACGCCCAGGCCGTCGTCACCCGGGGCATGCCCGACGCCCCGGCCGTCGAGATCGACCGCCGGGTCGCCCTGCGCCTCGAACGGCAGAAGGTGCTCGTCTCCGAGCGAGCCCCCCAGCTCCACGCCGTCCTCGACGAGGCCGCGCTGCGCCGCCCCTACGGCGACCGGGCCGTCATGCGGGGCCAGTTGAAGCATCTCATCGAGATCTCCGAGCATCCTGGCGTCACGCTCCAGGTCATGCCCTTCAGCTTCGGCGGTCATGCCGGCGAGAGCGGCGCGTTCACGATGCTGCGCTTCCCCGAGTCCGATCTCTCCGACATCGTCTACCTGGAGCAGCTCACCAGCGCCCTCTACCTCGACAAGCGCGAGGAAGTCGCCCAGTACCAGCGGGTGATGGAGAAATTGCAGCAGGACGGTCCCGATCCGGCCGAAAGTCGCGATCTTCTCCGGGGCCTCCTTCAACTCTCCTGATACATCAGTACGATGACGCCACATCAGTCGCACTGCAGGTAGCGGGTAGAGGGGTCTCCACCATGTCGCACTTCACCGACCTGGCCCACCAGTACATCGATGGCGAGTGGAAGCCGGGCAGCGGCTCGTGGGACATCATCGACTTCAACCCGTACACCGGGGAGAAGCTCGCGTCGATCACCGTGGCCACCGCCGACGAGGTCGACCGCGCCTACCGGGCCGCCGAGCGCGCCCAGACCGAGTGGGCCGAGACCAACCCGTACACGCGCCGGCTCGTCTTCGAGCGCGCCCTGCGGATCGTCGAGGACCGCGAGGACGAGATCGCCGAGACGATCGTCGCCGAGCTGGGCGGCACCCGCCTCAAGGCGGCCTTCGAGCTGCACCTCGCCAAGGAGTTCCTGCGTGAGGCGGTGCAGCTGGCGCTGCGCCCCGAGGGCCGCATCCTGCCGTCCCCGGTCGACGGCAAGGAGAACCGGGTCTACCGCGTCCCGGTCGGCGTCGTCGGCGTCATCTCGCCCTTCAACTTCCCCTTCCTCCTCTCGATCAAGTCGGTCGCGCCCGCGCTCGCCCTCGGCAACGCGGTCGTCCTCAAGCCGCACCAGAACACCCCGATCTGCGGCGGCACGCTCGTCGCCAAGGTCCTGGAGGAGGCCGGTCTGCCGGCCGGTCTGCTGAACGTCGTCGTCACCGACATCGCCGAGATCGGCGACGCCCTCCTCACCCACCCGGTCCCGAAGGTCATCTCCTTCACCGGCTCCGACAAGGTCGGCCGCCACGTCGCCACGGTCTGCGCGCAGAACTTCAAGCACGCCGTCCTCGAACTCGGCGGCAACAGCGCCCTGATCGTCCTCGACGACGCCGATGTCGACTACGCCGTGGACGCGGCCGTCTTCAGCCGCTTCGTGCACCAGGGCCAGGTCTGCATGGCCGCCAACCGCATCCTGGTGGACCGGGCCGTGGAGGAGGAGTTCACCGAGAAGTTCGTCGCGAAGGTGAAGACTCTCCGTGTCGGCGACCCGGCGGACCCTGCGACCCACATCGGCCCGCTGATCAACTCCCAGCAGGCGGAGGCCGTCTCCTCGCTCGTCGACCAGACGGTGGAGGCCGGCGCGACCGCGCTGCTGCACGGCACCGTGGACGGCAACCTCGTCTCCCCGTCCGTCCTCACCGGCTTCGCGCCCGACGCGCCCGTCCTCGGCCAGGAGATCTTCGGCCCGGTCGCCCTGATCGTCCCCTTCGACGGCGAGGAGGAGGCCGTACGGATCGCCAACGACACCCCGTACGGGCTCAGCGGCGCCGTCCACACCGGCGATATCGAGCGGGGCGTGCGGATCGCCAAGCGCATCCACACCGGCATGATCCACATCAACGACGGCACCGTCCACGACGAGCCGATCGTCCCCTTCGGCGGCGAGAAGCACTCGGGCATCGGCAGGCTCAACGGCGAGGCGATGGTGGAGAGCTTCACCACTCAGAAGTGGATCTCGATCCAGTACGGCCGGAGCCGCTTCCCGTTCTGATCTCTCTTGAGGACCCTTCCCTTGAGGACAGTAGCTGTCCTCAAGGGTCCGTAGCGTGAGGGGTGTCGAGAAGGTTCACGTACGGAAGGCGGACATCATGGTCACTCTCGTTTCGGCCGAGACCCACGGCGACGAGCGCGGCGCGCTCCTCAACTTTGTCGAGACCCAGCGCGCGGCGCTCCGGCGCTCCCTCATCGGCCTGACCGAGGAGCAGGCGGCGAGCCGCCCCAGCGTCAGCGAGCTGAGCCTCTCCGGGCTGGTCAAGCACGTCGCCGAGGGCGAGCTGAACTGGCTCCGGATGGCGCAGTGCCGGCCGAACGAGAAGGTGCGCGACCAGGAGACCTGGAGCGAGGGCTTCAAGCTCGTCGACGGCGAGACGATCCCGGAGATCCTGGAATTCTGGGCGGGCGTGGCGAAGGAGACCGAGGAGTTCGCCCGGTCCGTGCCGAGCCTGGACGACACCTTCCCGCTGCCCGAGGCGCCCTGGTTCCCCAAGGAGGGGCGCGTGTCGATGCGCTGGATGCTGCTGCACCTGGTCGAGGAGGCGGCCCGGCACGCGGGCCACGCCGACATCATCCGCGAGTCCCTCGACGGCAAGGGGTCCTTCGACCTGGTCGCGGAGGAGCAGCGGGGGCGGTGACACAGCGCGCGTACCCTGGTCAAAGTTGACTGACTGACTGGGAGGTACACGGGATGTCGGCGATCCGTCTCCTCGTCCTGGGTGCGGTCAAGCAGCACGGCCGCGCCCACGGATACCAGGTGCGCAACGACCTGGAGTACTGGGGTGCGCACGAGTGGTCCCACGCCAAGCCGGGCTCGATCTACCACGCGCTGAAACAGATGGCGAAGCAGGGACTGCTGCACGCGCACGAGGTGGCGCCGAGCACGGTCGGCGGGCCGCCGCGTGTCGAGTACGAGCTGACGGAGGCCGGTACGGAGGAGTACTTCACCCTCCTCCGCGAGGCGCTGACCACGTACGACCAGAAGACGGACGTCCTGTCCGCGGCCATCGGCTTCATGGTGGACCTGCCCCGCGAGGAGGCCGCGTTCCTGCTGCGCCGGCGGGTGCGGGCGCTCGACGAGTGGCGGACGGCGGTCACCGAGTACTACACGCCGGAGGGCGGCCCCGGCCAGCTCGGGCACATCGGCGAGATCATGCACATGTGGCTCCACTCGGCGGACGCGGGCAAGGAGTGGACCCTCGGTCTGATCGAGCGGATCGAGGGCGGGGCGTACGTCTTCGCGGGCGAGGGAGACCCCTTCGTGGGCGTCCTGGCGGAGGGCGAGGAGAACCCGTACGCGGTGTGACGCGGGTCGGGGTGGTCTGACGCGCGGGTCGGGTGGTCTGACGCGGGCCGGGGTGGCCTGACGCGGCTCGGGGTGGCCGGGACCGTCGCTGTCGACAGAGCTAATCAAGTTTGATTATTGCCTCACGAGGGCATACCGTCCTCCGTCGGCGGTATCTGGTCAAGTTTGACTACGACATTTTCGGGAACGCTCAGGAGGAGACGGATGACAGCGGAAGCGATCCTCATGGAGGGCGCGCGCAAGCGGTACGGCGGGAAGGACGCCCTGGCCGGCCTCGACCTGAGCGTCGGGCGCGGCACCGTACACGGACTGCTCGGCCCCAACGGCGCGGGCAAGACCACGACGGTACGCATCCTGGCCACCCTGCTCCGGCACGACGAGGGCCTGGTGCGGGTGGCGGGCCACGACGTACGGACCGAGGCCCGGGAGGTACGGCGGCGGATCGGACTCCTCGGCCAGCACGCGGCCCTCGACGAGGAGCTGGGCGGCCGGCAGAACCTGGAGATGTTCGGCAGGCTCCACCACCTCGGCGCCCGCCGCGCCGGGTCACGGGCCGACGAACTCCTGGAGCGCTTCGGCCTCGCCGACACCGGCCGCAAGCCGGTCGGGCAGTACAGCGGCGGCATGCGGCGACGGCTCGACCTGGCCGCCTCCCTGATCACGGAGCCCGAGGTGCTCTTCCTCGACGAGCCGACGACCGGACTCGACCCGCGCGGCCGGGGCGAGGTCTGGGAGTCGGTGCGCTCCCTGGTCGGGGGCGGCACCACCGTGCTGCTCACCACCCAGTACCTGGAGGAGGCCGACCGGCTGGCCGACCGCATCTCGGTCGTGGACCGGGGCCGGGTCGTCGCCGACGGCACCGCCGACGCGCTCAAGGCACGGGTCGGCGCGGACCGCGTCGACGTGGTCGTACGGGACGCGGCGCGGCTCGACGAGGCCGCCGGGCTGCTGCCCGGCGCGCGGGCCGACGTGGGCGTCGACGCCGACCGGCGGCGGCTCAGCGTGCCCGTGGCCGACCGGACGGCCTCGCTCGTCGAGACCGTCCGGGCACTGGGGGAGGCCGGGATCGAGGTGGAGGACATCGCCCTGCGGCGGCCCACGCTCGACGAGGTCTTCATGCATCTGACGGACGGGTCCGACGCGCGTCGGGAGCGGGAGGTGGCGGCATGAGCGCCGCGTACGTGCTGGGCGACTGCTGGACGATGACCCGCCGGGAACTCGCGCACTGGGCGCGCCGGCCGGTGCAGGTCCTCGTCGGGCTGGTGTTCCCGGTGATGATGCTGCTGATGTTCGGCTATCTGGTCGGCGGCGGGCGGAGCGTCGACGGCGACTACGTCGACTACCTGGTGCCCGGCATGCTCACCCTCACCATGGTCTTCGGTCTCGAAGGCACCATGACGGCGGTGACCCAGGACCTGAACAAGGGCGTGATCGACCGGTTCAGGTCGATGCCGATGACCGACGGCGCGGTGCTCGTGGGGCGGGCCGCCGCCGACATGCTCCAGTCGGCGGTGGGGCTGCTGGTGATGGTCGGGGTCGGGTACGGGATCGGCTGGCGGGCGGCCGGGGGACTCGGGAGCACCCTGGGGGCCCTGGGGCTGTTGCTCCTGCTGCGTTTCGCGATGCTGTGGATCGGGATCTTCCTCGCCCTGGTCGCGGGGCGCGCCGAACTGGTCCAGGCCGTGCAGATCCTGGTCTGGCCGGTGGGCTTCCTCTCCAACGCGTTCGCGTCGCCGGACTCGATGCCGGGCTGGCTCGGCGCGGTCGTGGAGTGGAACCCGATGTCGGCGACCGCGACGGCGGTCCGTGACCTCTTCGGCAACCCGGGCGGCGAGCCGGGGCACGTCGTGGCGGCGGTGCTGTGGCCGCTGGTCCTGCTGGCGCTCTTCTTCCCGCTGGCGGTACGGAAGTTCGGGCGGCTCGGGAAGTAGCGGCACGGAGGCGGACCACGGCCCGGACGGGCGGCCCCGTTTCGCTCCTGGGGCCGCCCGTCCCGGGTCCCTGTCCGCCCTCAGTGGTGGAAGGAGGTCGCCGCGCTCTTGTCGTGGGTGAAGGGGTGGGACTGGCTGCGGAGTTCGGGAAGGACTTGGCTCAGGTCCTCGATGAGGAGTCCCGCCAGGTCGGCGGAGAAGCCGTTGCGGCAGACCACGCGGAGGACGGACAGGTCCTCGCGGTTGGCCGGGAAGGTGTACGCGGGGACCAGCCAGCCCCGCTCCCGCAGCCGCCGTGACACGTCGAAGACGTCGAAGGAGGTGATGTCGGGAGAGGTGGTGAAGGCGAAGACAGGCAGCTGGTCGCCGCGGGTGAGGAGCCGGAAGTCGCCCAGCGCCTCGACTCGTTCGGCGAGCCCGCGGGCGATGTCCCGGGAGGTCTGCTGCACCGCCCGGAAGCCCTCCCGGCCGAGCCTCAGGAAGGTGTAGTACTGCGCGACGACCTGGGCGCCCGGCCGGGAGAAGTTGAGGGCGAAGGTGGGCATGTCGCCGCCCAGGTAGTTGACGCGGAAGACGAGTTCCTCGGGGAGCTCGACGGGCGAGCGCCACAGGGCCCAGCCGACGCCGGGGTAGACCAGGCCGTACTTGTGGCCGGAGGTGTTGATGGAGGAGACGCGGGGGAGCCGGAAGTCCCACACCAGGTCCTCGTCGAGGAAGGGGGCGACCATGGCGCCGGAGGCGCCGTCGACATGGACGGGGATGTCGAGGCCGGTGCGCTCCTGGAGGGCGTCCAGGGCGGCGCAGATGTCGGCGACGGGTTCGTAGGAGCCGTCGAAGGTCGAGCCCAGGACGGCGACGACCCCGATGGTGTTCTCGTCGCAGAGCGCGGCGGCGGACTCGGCGTCGAGGTGGAAGCGGTCGCCCTCCATGGGGACGAGACGGGGCTCGACCTCCCAGAAGTTGCAGAACTTCTCCCAGCAGACCTGGACGTTGATGCCCATCACCAGGTTGGGGCGGGCGCTGCCCGGGTAGCGGTCGGCGTTCCGCTTGGTCCAGCGGCGCTTGAGGGCCAGGCCGGCGAGCATGCAGGCCTCGCTGGAGCCCGTGGTGGAACAGCCGACGGCGGTGGCCGGTTCCGGGGCGTTCCACAGCTGGGCCAGCATGGCCACGCAGCGCCGTTCCAGCTCGGCGGTGCGCGGGTACTCGTCCTTGTCGATCATGTTCTTGTCGCGGCACTCGCCCATGAGGACCCCGGCCTGGGGCTCCATCCAGGTGGTGACGAAGGTGGCCAGGTTGAGCCGGGAGTTGCCGTCGAGCATCAGCTCGTCGTGGACGATCTGGTAGGCGCTCATCGGGGGCAGTGGGCCGTCGGGCATCCGGTGGCGCGGAGGGGCCTCGGTCATGCCGCCGACCGGGTCGGCCTCCGCGAAGAAGGGATTGAGCGCGAGCCGGCGCTCGGGTTCGGAGGGGGAGGTGGCGGGGCCCTGGTGGAGCGGCATGAGGGGACTCCTTCTGTTCGGTGGGCGGGGGAGCGGATCAGCGCAGGGCGCGGCCCCGCTCGTCGAGTTCGAGCTGCGGGCGGCCGGTGACGAGCAGCCAGGCGGGCAGCGAGGCGACGCACAGGAGGGCGAGCATCGCGGGGGAGGCGGCGAGGACGGCCGCGGTGAAGAGGCTGATCCAGCCCTGCCGGGTGGTGGCGAGCAGGACGCCGAGGACGGCGGAGGAGACGGCGACCGCCGGATGGACCTCGGTGACCAGGGCCTGGGCGAGCAGCCCGAAGGCCGCTCCGATGAAGACGGCGGGGAAGATCCGGCCGCCCCGGAAGCCGCAGGAGGCGGCGACGAGGAGGGCGAGGAGCTTGACCACGGCGAACTTGGCCAGCTCGCCGGAGGACCAGCCGCCGAGGGAGGAGGTGAGTTCCTTGACCTCCGCCAGGCCCTTGAAGAGCGTCAGGGGGCCGCCGACGGCGCCCAGGAGGCCGAGGACGAGGCCGCCGACGGGAAGCATCACCATGGGGTGGCGCAGCCGCCGGAAGGCGGCGTGGAGGTAGGGGAAGAGGTAGCAGGACGCGAGGCCGAAGAGGGCCGCGGCGGAGGCGATGACCATGGCGGCGAGCAGGTCGCTCCCGCCGGGGTCGGTGAGCGGCGGGAGACCCATGTCGAAGCTGGGTTCGGCGAGCAGCTGGGTGGTCATCGCACCGGCGCCCGCGGCGACGAGGGGGGCGAAGAGCCGGTCCCAGAGGGAGCCGCGCCCCGGCTGCCCCGCGAGCGCCTCGGAGATGACGAGGGCGGCGGCCACCGGGGTGCCGAAGAGCGCGCCGATGGTGGCGGAGGAGGCGAGCGCGACCCAGGCGGCGCCCGGCACGGCGGGCGCCGCCTTGCGGCCGAGCCAGTAGGCGAGGGCGATGTTGGCGGCGATGATCGGGTTCTCGGGGCCGAGGCTGACCCCGCCGGCGAGGGCGAGGGCGCTCGCGAGGAGCAGTCCCGGTACGACCCCGGGGGCGAGCGGCGGGCCGCCCAGTCCCATGGCGGCCGGGTCGGGGCCCGCGTGGCCCGGCACCTTCCAGACCACGAGGCCCACGGCGACGCCGGTGGCCGTGAGCATGGCGATGATCCAGAGGGAGGAGTATCCGCCGATGCCGAGGGCGTCCGGCAGATCGTCCCAGAGGACGCCCTCCAGCTTCTCCGCGAGCGCGCTGATCCCCAGGAACAGCAGACTCGCCACGACGCCGACCACGAGCGCCGGCAGGACCTGCGGGAGCAGGATCCGCAGCGGGGCCTCGACGGCGGAGGGCGGGACGGCGGAAGGTCCGGAGGGGGCGGGCGGAGCGTGATCGGCGGTCACCGACTCACCATAAGCGGGCAAATGCCGCACGACATCCTGAGATCCCGGGCCGGAGGGACGTACACCGACTTGCACCTCACGTCACGTCAGGCCCGAGGCTGACACGCGTACCGAGAAGAAAGGGGGCGGCCGATGGGCTACTCCGTGGGACAGGTCTCCGGCTTCGCCGGGGTCACGGTGCGGACTCTGCACCACTACGACGCGATCGGACTGCTCTCCCCGAGCGGCCGCAGCACGGCGGGCCACCGCCGCTACGACGACGCGGACCTCGACCGGCTCCAGCGGATCCTGTTCTACCGGGAGCTCGGCTTCCCCCTCGAAGAGGTCGCCGCCCTCCTCGACGACCCGCACGCGGACCCGCAGGAACACCTGCGGCGGCAGCACGCGCTGCTGACCGGGCGGATCGGCGAGCTGCGGAGGATGGCGGCGGCCGTCGAGCACGCCATGGAGGCGAACAGGATGGGCATCAACCTCACCCCCGAGGAGAAGTTCGAGGTCTTCGGGGACAAGGACCCCGAGCGGTACGCCGAGGAGTCCGCCCGCCGCTGGGGCGGCAGCGACTCGCACGAACAGGCCCGGGCCAGGGCCGCCGCGTACACCAAGGAGGACTGGCAGCGGATGAAGGACGAGGTGGACGCCTGGGGCGCCGCCTACGCGGCCCTCATGGACCGGGGCCTGCCCCCGGGCTCCGAGGAGGCGATGGACCTCGCCGAGGCCCACCGCCGCCACATCACCACCTGGTTCTTCGCATGCCACCCGAAGACCCACCAGGAGCTCACCGAGATGTACCTCGCGGACGAGAACTTCCACGCCTTCTACGAGGCGATCCACGAGGGCCTTCCCGAGCACCTGCACGCCGCCGTCCGGGCGAACGCCGAACGCCTGGCGGCCTGACCCGGGGCCCCACGGGCAGGCTCAGGCGTGCGGTGCGATCACCACCGCCGTGCCGTACGCGCACACCTCCGTGCCGACGTCGGCCGCCTCGGTCACATCGAAGCGGAACATCAGCACGGCGTTCGCACCGCGCGCCCGGGCCTGCTCCACCAGGCGTTCCATCGCCTGGTTCCGGGTCTGGACGAGGGTCTTCGTCAGGCCCCGCAGCTCACCGCCGATCATCGACTTCAGCCCCGCGCCGATCTGACTGCCCAGATGGCGTGAGCGGACGGTGAGCCCGAAGACCTCACCGATCACCTGCCGGACCTCGAAGCCCGGCACGTCGTTCGTCGTCACGACCAGCACATCAGGGTGCGGCCCCTGGCCGCCTCCGTACTCCTCGATGCCCATCGGCATGCACCTCCTGACACCCCACCCTCGGGGTGCCGGGCCCGCTCCGCATCTCGTGGGGGCCGGGTGGAACCGGGCGCGTTCGGCTCACGTTGATAGCTTGGGGCCAGCCGTCCCCCCATGCCCCCACCAACCGCAGGAGCCCGGAACCCGTGAACACGCTTGCCCTCGGACCGAGCTGGCTGGACCCGGACTACCTCATCGGCGAGTTCGGTCTGATCGGTGTCCTCACCATCGTCTTCGCCGAGTCCGGACTCCTCATCGGGTTCTTCCTGCCCGGTGACTCGCTGCTCTTCACCACCGGCCTGCTCGTCACCACCGGCAAGCTGGACACGCCGCTGTGGCTGGTGTGCGCCCTGGTGGTCGGCGCCGCGATCCTCGGCGACCAGGTGGGCTACCTCTTCGGCCGGAAGGTGGGGCCCTCCCTCTTCAAGCGCCCGGACTCCAAGCTCTTCAAGCAGGAGAACGTCGAGAAGGCCCATCAGTTCTTCGAGAAGCACGGCCCGAAGTCGCTGATCCTGGCCCGCTTCGTTCCCATCGTGCGGACGTTCACGCCGATCATCGCGGGCGTCAGCCGGATGAACTACCGCTCGTTCATCACGTTCAACGTCATCGGCGGCCTGCTCTGGGGCGCGGGTGTGACCCTGCTCGGCGCCGCCCTCGGCAAGATCGACTTCGTGCACAAGCACATCGAGATGATCCTGATCGCGATCGTCCTGATCTCCGTCGTCCCGATCGCGATCGAGTTCCTCCGCGCCCGGTCCCACGCCAAGAAGGAGCAGGCCGCGGGCAGCGACCACGACGCCCCCGGCACCCCCAACCCCCGCGGCCGCCACGCCAAGCGCTGACGCCGCGACCGACGCACGACGAGGGGCCCCGCACCACGTGCGGGGCCCCTCGTACGTACCGGCTGAGAAGCCCGCGCTCAGAAGCCCCTCGTCCGCTTCGCCGCCCGGCGGGCCGCCGCCGCCCCCGGGGCCTGCATGAAGAGCCGGGCGAGCTCGCCACCCAGGTTCACACCGATCGCGATCGCCAGGGCCAGCGCCGCCGCCTTCGCCAGCGACGCGAAACCCTGGTCCAGATTGTTCTGCGCGATCGCCAGCACCCCGAAGTACGTCGCCGAACCGGGCAGCAGCGGGCCGATCGCCGCCGTCACGTACGGCAGCGACGAGGTGTGCTCGTAGCGGGCGATCAGCTGCCCGAAGAGCCCCACCAGACCCGCCGCCACCGCCGTCGCCATGACCGTCGAGCCCCCGGCGGTCACCGAGATCGACGCGTAGATCACCCAGGCCACCCCGCCGTTCAGCGTCGCGAACAGCACCGTCGCCCGCGACTGCTGCAGAAGGATCGCGAACGTCGCGCACAGCACCATCGACGCCAGGATCTGCGTCACCGGCCGCTCCACCGCCCGCAGCGCCCCCTCGGGGTTCAGCTGCGCGTCGAACTGCACCGCGATGTACAGCACCGACAGCACGCCCACCACGATCGCGACGAAGAAGTACGCGACCTCCAGGAGCCGCGCCGAGGCCGTGATGTAGAAACCGGTCAGACCGTCCTGCACGGCCGCCACGAGCGCCCGCCCCGGGATCAGCGCGAACAGGCCACCGGTGATCACCGCCGAGGGCCGCAGGTCCGCGTGGAGCAGCGTCAGCAGCACCCCCATCGCCGCCGGCGGCATCGCCGCCACCAGGAACTGGTAGAACTCCGGCATCCCGCGCCCCGCGAACAGCCACGCCAGCCGGTCGCCCAGCACCGCGCCCAGCGCCGCCACGAAGAACACCGTGGGACCGCCGCCCAGCAGCACCGAGGCCGCACCCGCGAGCACACCGGCAGCCGCCGTGAGCACCCAGCCCGGATACGGATGCCGGTTCCGCCGGATCTCCGCCAGCCGCCGGTACGCCTCCTCGGGCGTCACCTCGTGCGCCCGCGCGTTGATGTCGGCCAGCAGCGTGTAGACCGCCGCCAGCCGCGTGTAGTCCGTCCCCCGGCGCCGTACCGTCCGGTTCGCCGTGATCGGGTCGTCCACCAGCGACGGCTGGTACGTGACGGACAACAGCGTGAACGTCACCGTCGGCTCGACCCGGTCCAGACCGTACGAACGGCAGATCACGAACATCGCCGCCTCGACGTCCTCCGCACCCTCACCACCCGCGAGCAGCAGCTCGCCGATGCGCAGCGTCAGGTCGAGCACACGCGGCACCGAAGGACCCGACTCGTCCTCCTTGCGCAGCGCCTCCGGCACCGGCCGCTCACCCACCGGCAGCCGCAGCATCGTCCGCATCCGGTCCTGCCACGGAGCGTCCTGCGGCAGCCGCACCAGCGGAATCCCGTACGCCGGGGTGAACGCGGGCGGCGAGTTCTTCGCCGAATAGGTGGCCGGCGTCGCGAACGCCGAACCCTCCGGCTCGGCCGGCGGCTCCGGCGTCAGCCCCGGCGGAAGGGCGAACTCGGAGGTCGGATGCTCCTCCTCGGGCGGCGCGGGCTGATCCACCCCGGCCGGCGGAACGAACGCGCTCCGCGCCTCGTCCGACTGCGGCTTCCGGTCCTCCGGAACCTCGCCCGGAGCGTCCTTCCCGCCCTCCGGCTCCGCCACCACTCTCTCCGCCTCACTGCCTAGGGAACCGTGGCTTCCAGTATGAGCATGAGACGGATGTGCGAAAGGCGGTGCACCCCAAGAGGTGCACCGCCTTCTCACACGACCGGAACGAGACCGGCTCAGTGGCCGCCCTGCTCCTTGGCGCGCGCGTACGACTTCTCGATCTCTTCCTCGGCCTCGGCGCGACCGACCCAGTCGGCACCCTCGACCGACTTGCCCGGCTCCAGGTCCTTGTAGACCTCGAAGAAGTGCTGGATCTCCAGACGGTCGAACTCCGCCACGTGGTGGATGTCCCGCAGGTGCTCCATGCGCGGGTCCGTCGCCGGGACGCACAGCAGCTTGTCGTCGCCGCCGGCCTCGTCCGTCATACGGAACATGCCGATCGCGCGGCACTTGATCAGGCAGCCCGGGAAGGTCGGCTCGTCGAGGATGACGAGCGCGTCCAGCGGGTCGCCGTCCTCGCCGAGGGTGTTCTCCACGTAGCCGTAGTCGGTCGGGTAGGCCGTCGACGTGAAGAGCCGACGGTCCAGGCGGATGCGACCCGTCTCGTGGTCGACCTCGTACTTGTTCCGCGATCCCTTCGGGATCTCGATGAGAACGTCGAACTCCACGGGTGGCTCCTCCTGAATCAACACAAGTGAATGCTCGCGACGGCGCGCGGTGGTTAAGTGTCCCTCACGCACGTGTGTGATCGCGAAAGGGGCTGGTCAGCAATGCCCGAGCCGAGGATGTGGCAGCTCACGGCGGGCTCCGCCGTCCTCGGTCTGGCCCTGGCCGCCGTGGCGGTGACCGCGGCCGGCCCGTGGGACTCGGGCCAGCGTACGGCCGAGCGGGCCCGCGCCGCCGCCCCGCAGGCGGGTGGCGCACGTCACTCCCCGGCCCCCGCGCCGCCCGCGCCCCGCCTCCCCGCGCCCGCCCCCAGCGCCCCCGGCGTCCTCACCGCCCTGCACGCCCCGGCGCCCGCCACCCGCGCCGCCGACCTCGCCGCCGTCCTCGTGCCGCTGCTCGCGGACCCCGGCCTCGGCCCGCTGCGCACCGCCTCCGTCGTCGACACCGCCACCGGCACACAGCTGTACGGCGAGGGCGAGGGCACCCCCATGACCCCCGCCTCCACGGTGAAGATCGCCACCGTCGCCGCCGCGCTCTCCGCCCTCGGCCCCGACCACCGCATCCCCACCACCGTCACCGCCACCCCCGACGGCACCACCGTCACCCTCGTCGGCGGCGGCGACCCCACGCTCGACCCGGCCCGCCTCAAGGCCCTCGCCGCCGACACCGCGCGCGCCCTCAAGAAGCGGGGCACCACCTCCGTACGCCTCGCCTACGACACCCACCTCTACCAGGGCGCCGAGCTCCACCCCATCGGCCCCAACGAGAACCTCGCCCCCGTCGTCGCCCTCATGACCCGCGAAGGCCGCCTCGACGACAGCGCGAGCGGCCCCGCGCCCCGCACCGCCGACCCGGCCGGCGACACCGCCACCGCCTTCGCCGGCCTCCTCACCGGGGCCGGGATCACGGTCACCGGCGACCCGGCCCCCGGCCGCGCCCCCAAGGCCGCCCCCCTCGCCCGTACGTACTCGGCCCCCCTCGCCGACCTCGTCGAGCGCACCCTCACCCACAGCGACAACGACCTCGCCGAGGCCCTCGCCCGGCAGACCGCCCTCGCCCGGAAGCAGCCCGCGAGCTTCGACGGCGCGGGCCGGGCCGTACGGGACGAACTCGGCCGCCTCGGCCTCCCCGTCACCGGCGCCCGCTTCGCCGACGGCAGCGGACTCGACCGGCGTGACCGCGTCTCCGCCGCCCTCCTCACCGGACTCCTCACCCGGGCGGCCGACCCCGCCCGCCCCACCCTGCGCCCGCTCCTCACCGGACTGCCCGTCGGCGGCTTCACCGGCACCCTCGCCGGCCGCTTCGACACCGCGCCGGCCCGGTCGGGAGCCGGCCTCGTCCGCGCCAAGACCGGCACCCTCACCGGCGTCAACACGCTCGCCGGGACCGTCGTCACCGCCGACGGCCGCCTCCTCGCCTTCGCGTTCCTCGCCGGCCGCACCACCTCCCCGTACGAGGCGCAGCCCGCCCTCGACCGGCTCTCCGCCGCCCTCGCCGGCCCGCGCTGACCCCGACCCGGCTGGTACGGGCCCCACCCGGCCCCCGTACGGGACACCGTCCGGCCGCCGCCCCGACCCGCACCGAAGCCGTCCCGAACCCACACCGAACGGCCCCCGAGACCGTACGGTTGACGCATGACGAGCATCGGTGGCGCAGGCACATCCGGGATGGTCGACTGGAACCTCGCGGTCGCGACCGCGACCCGCCTCGTGCGGCCCGGACCCGAAGTCAGCCGCGACGAGGCCCGCGAGGTCGTCGCCGAACTCCGCAGGCACGCCAAGGCCTCGGAAGAACACGTCCGCGCCTACACGCGGATGATCCCCGAGGGCACGGAGCCGCACGACACCCCCGTCCTGGTCGTCGACCGGGCCGGCTGGATCAAGGCCAACGTCGCCGGCTTCCGCGAACTCCTCACCCCTCTCCTCGGCAAGATGCAGGACCGCCGGTCCACAAGCCCCGGCAGTGCCGTCCTCGGTGCCGTAGGCGGCAAGATCACCGGCGTCGAACTCGGCATGCTGCTGTCCTTCCTGGCCTCCCGCATCCTCGGCCAGTACGAGACCTTCGCCCCCGCCACCCGCGCCCTCCCCGCCGGAACCGGCGGCGGGCGCCTCCTCCTCGTCGCCCCCAACATCGTCCACGTCGAGCGCGAACTCGACGTCTCCCCGCACGACTTCCGGCTCTGGGTCTGCCTCCACGAGGAGACCCACCGCACCCAGTTCACCGCCGTCCCCTGGCTGCGCGACCATCTCCAGGGCGAGATCCAGTCATTCCTCGCCGCCACCGACGTCGACCCCGGCACCGTCGTCGAGCGCCTCCGCGAAGCCGCCCAGACCCTCGCCGGCGGGCGCCCCGAGGCCGAGGAGGGCGAACCCGCCCCCTCCCTCGTCGAACTCGTCCAGACCCCCGAGCAGCGCGAGATCCTCGGCCGCCTCACCGCCGTCATGTCCCTCCTCGAAGGCCACGCCGACTACGTCATGGACGGCGTCGGACCCGAGGTCGTCCCCTCCGTCGCCGAGATCCGCGAGAAGTTCAAGGAGCGCCGGGCCCGGGGCGCCTCCCGCCTCGACCTCGCCCTGCGCAAACTCCTCGGCCTCGACGCCAAGCTCCGTCAGTACCGCGACGGCGAACGCTTCGTCCGCGCCGTCGTCGACGAGGTCGGCATGGACGGCTTCAACCGCGTCTGGACCTCGCCCAACACGCTCCCCACCAAGACCGAGATCGCCGCCCCCGCCGACTGGATCGCGAGGGTGCACCGTAAGGCAGACTCGTGAGACGGGTGCGACGGACGGCACACGAACACGTCGCGACACCCCACCAATCACCCATCCGAGGGACCCTGGACATGGGGTGAGGCGTGCAATGCTCGGGTAACGGCCGGGTTTCTGTCACCATCGACGCACTCTGAGTGACTGAGCCCCTTTCCGACCGTTAAGACTCCGACCGAGGCACCCCACCCCCATCACGAAGGGCACCGGACATGGGTCCCCATCCTGCGGTCGCGGCGATACGCCTGGCGGTCCGCCGCGTACTCCACGACGTTCTCACCGAGCACCAGACCGACCCCGCCACGGCGGACGACGGAACCCCCCTCGTTCTCGTCGCCTGCTCCGGAGGCGCCGACTCCATGGCGCTCGCCTCCGCCCTCGCCTTCGAGGCCCGCAAACTCCCCGTGCGCGCCGGCGGCATCACCGTCGACCACGGACTCCAGCACGGCTCCGACACCCGCGCCCGCGAGGTCGCCGGACGCATGACCGCCCTCGGCCTCACCCCCGTCGAGGCCGTCGCCGTCACCGTCGGCCGCGAGGGAGGCCCCGAGGCCGCCGCCCGCGACGCCAGGTACGCGGCGCTGGACGCCGCCGCCGAGCGCCACGGAGCCGCCGCGATCCTCCTCGGCCACACCCGCGACGACCAGGCCGAGACCGTCCTCCTCGGCCTCGCCCGCGGCTCCGGCATCCGCTCGCTCTCCGGCATGGCCGCCGTCTCCGGCGCCGCCGGCCGCTACCGCCGCCCCTTCCTCCGGCTCGACCGCCAGACCGTTCGCAAGGCCTGCGTCGCCCAGGAACTCGCCGTCTGGGACGACCCCCACAACACCGACCCCGCCTACACCCGCTCCCGGCTTCGCCACGAAGGCCTCCCCGCACTGGAGAAGGCCCTCGGCAAGGGCGTCGTCGAAGCCCTCGCCCGAACGGCCCAGCTCTCCCGCGACGACGCCGACGCGCTCGACACCTGGGCCGCCGACGCCGAGACCTCCGTACGCGACGAGGCGGGCGCCCTCGAATGCGCCAAGCTCCACGGGCTGCCCACCGCCGTACGCCGCCGCGTCCTGCGCCGCGCCGTGATCGCCGAGGGTGCCCCCGCCGGCTCCCTCTTCGCCCGGCACATCGAGGAAGTCGACCGGCTCATCACCGGATGGCGCGGCCAGGGGGCCATCAACCTGCCCGGCCGCGTCGAAGCCCGTCGTCAGGGTGGCAGACTGGTCATCCGGCAAGGCTGACGCACGCTGCAACGAAAGTGACCCGGGTGAACGAGAAGGACATGGGCACCGACCTCCAGTCGGTGCTCATCACCAAGGAAGAGATCGACGCCAAGCTGGCAGAGCTGGCCGCGAAGATCGACGCGGAATACGCGGGCAGGGACCTGCTCATCGTCGGCGTCCTCAAGGGCGCGGTGATGGTGATGGCGGATCTGGCTCGCGCCCTTTCCACCCCCGTCACCATGGACTGGATGGCCGTCTCCTCCTACGGCGCCGGCACCCAGTCCTCGGGCGTCGTCAGGATCCTCAAGGACCTCGACACCGACATCAAGGGCAAGCACGTCCTGATCGTCGAGGACATCATCGACTCCGGCCTGACCCTGTCCTGGCTGCTGTCGAACCTCGGCTCGCGCGAGCCCGCCTCCCTGGAGGTGTGCACGCTCCTGCGCAAGCCCGAGGCGGCGAAGGTCGCGATCGACGTCAAGTGGATCGGTTTCGACATCCCCAACGAGTTCGTCGTGGGCTACGGCCTCGACTACGCCGAGAAGTACCGGAACCTTCCGTTCGTCGGCACGCTCGCCCCGCACGTGTACGGCGGCTGACAGTCGCCTCGTCATGGGGAACCCGTACCGCCTTCCCTCCGTTGAACCACGGGAAGGCGGTCGCGGGCGACGATGCTGAGGTACCGTCCGAAGAACAGCTTTTTCACACAGCAGCTCTCACAGCAGCATTTTCCTACGGGCAGGAGGGACGGGGCGTTCTCGCTCCGTATGGATGGACGTGAAGCGATACTTCCGTGGGCCGGTCATGTGGATCGTGCTGGCCGTCCTCGCCGTGGTCGTGCTGATGCAGGTCGTCGGCTCGTCCGAGGGCTACAAGACGGTGGACACCGGCAAGGTCGTCCAGGCGATCGACAAGAACCAGGTCAAGCAGGCAAAGGTCACCACCGGTGACGAGCAGATCGTCAAGATCGAACTCGTCGACGGCCAGAAGATCGACAACAGCAGCAAGGTCCAGGCCAGCTACATCGGCACCCAGGGCGCCGACCTGGCCGACAAGCTGCAGCAGAAGTTCGAGGCCGGGCAGATCGAGAAGGGCTACACCGTCTCCCCGACGAAGCAGTCGCCCTTCGTCTCGATCCTGCTCTCGCTCCTCCCCTTCGTCCTCATCGTGGTCGTCTTCCTGTTCCTGATGAACCAGATGCAGGGCGGCGGCTCGCGCGTCATGCAGTTCGGCAAGTCCAAGGCGAAGCTCATCACCAAGGACACGCCGAAGACCACGTTCGCCGACGTCGCGGGTGCGGACGAGGCCGTCGAGGAACTCCACGAGATCAAGGAATTCCTCCAGGAGCCCGCCAAGTTCCAGGCCGTCGGCGCCAAGATCCCCAAGGGCGTCCTGCTCTACGGTCCGCCCGGAACCGGCAAGACGCTCCTCGCGCGCGCCGTCGCCGGCGAGGCCGGGGTCCCCTTCTACTCGATCTCCGGCTCCGACTTCGTCGAGATGTTCGTCGGCGTCGGCGCCTCCCGGGTCCGCGACCTCTTCGAGCAGGCCAAGGCCAACGCGCCCGCCATCGTCTTCGTCGACGAGATCGACGCCGTCGGACGCCACCGCGGCGCCGGCCTCGGCGGCGGTCACGACGAGCGCGAGCAGACCCTCAACCAGCTCCTCGTCGAGATGGACGGCTTCGACGTGAAGGGCGGCGTCATCCTGATCGCCGCCACGAACCGGCCCGACATCCTCGACCCGGCGCTGCTCCGTCCCGGACGGTTCGACCGGCAGATCGCCGTCGACCGGCCGGACATGCTGGGCCGACTGGAGATCCTCAAGGTCCACCAGAAGGGCAAGCCGGTCGCCCCGGACGTCGACCTCGGCGCCGTCGCCCGACGCACCCCCGGCTTCACCGGAGCGGACCTCTCCAACGTCCTCAACGAGGCGGCGCTCCTCACCGCGCGCGGCGATCAGAAGCTGATCGACAACCACGCGCTCGACGAGGCGATCGACCGTGTGGTCGCGGGCCCGCAGAAGCGGACCCGGATCATGTCGGACAAGGAGAAGAAGATCACCGCGTACCACGAGGGCGGCCACGCCCTGGTCGCGGCGGCCTCACCGAACGCCGACCCCGTCCACAAGATCACCATCCTGTCCCGGGGCCGCGCCCTGGGCTACACGATGGTCCTGCCGGACGAGGACAAGTACTCGACCACCCGCAACGAGATGCTCGACCAGCTGGCCTACATGCTGGGCGGCCGTGCGGCGGAGGAACTGGTCTTCCACGACCCGACCACCGGCGCCGCCAACGACATCGAGAAGGCCACGGCCACGGCCCGCGCGATGGTCACCCAGTACGGCATGACCGAGCGTCTGGGCGCCATCAAGTTCGGCGGCGACAACACCGAGCCGTTCCTCGGGCGCGAGATGTCGCACCCGCGCGACTACTCGGAAGAGGTCGCCGCGCTGGTCGACGAAGAGGTCAAGAAGCTCATCGAGACCGCGCACAACGAGGCCTGGGAGATCCTCGTCGAGAACCGTGACGTCCTCGACAACCTGGTCCTCGCCCTGCTGGAGAAGGAGACGCTGGGCAAGGAGGAGATCGCCGAGATCTTCACCCCCATCGTCCGGCGCCCGGCCCGCCCGGCCTGGACCGGCTCCTCCCGCCGTACGCCGTCCACGCGTCCGCCGGTGCTCTCCCCCAAGGAGCTCGCACTGACGAACAGCGCGAACGGCTCGGCAGCCCCGGTCGACACCACGAAGGGCATCGACATCGCCCCGGTGGACACCCCCGAGGACTGACCGCAGGACCCCGGAATGGCTGCCGCGCCCCCACAGGTTTTAGCCTGTGGGGGCGCGGCATTTCGCGCACATCAGCCAGACGGAACGAGGCACAGAGATGACCGACCCGGTGACGCTGGACGGCGAGGGCAAGATCGGCGATTTCGACGAGAAGCGCGCCGAGGCGGCCGTACGCGAGCTCCTCATCGCGGTCGGCGAGGACCCGGACCGCGAGGGTTTGCTGCAGACCCCTGCCCGCGTTGCGCGTGCATACAGGGAACTGTTGGCCGGAATGAGGCAGGAACCCGAAGACGTTCTGACCACGACGTTTGACATCGGTCACGATGAAATGGTCCTCGTGAAGGACATCGAGCTCGTTAGCTTCTGTGAACATCATTTGCTCCCGTTTCACGGTGTCGCCCATGTGGGCTACATCCCGGCGGAGAGCGGCAAGATCACGGGGCTCTCGAAGCTGGCCCGGCTCGTCGATGTCTTCGCGCGGCGTCCGCAGGTCCAGGAACGCCTGACGACCCAGATCGCCGATTCGCTGATGAGGATCCTCGAGGCGCGCGGCGCGATCGTCGTCATCGAGGCCGAGCACATGTGCATGTCGGTACGCGGCATCCGCAAGCCGGGCGCCAAGACGACCACCTCGGCGGTACGTGGGCAACTTCGTGACGCTACTACGCGCGCCGAGGCCATGTCTCTGATACTGGCTCGTTAGTGGCGGGCTGTCCGCCTTGCTCCATACCGTCCTCGATCAGCGGAGTCGATCGCTGATCAAGGGGGCGGTATGGGGTACGGACCGACCAGCAAGATGCTGGTCAACCTGGTGGACGGGTGCGCGCAGGCCAAGAACGTGGTGCTGGGCAGCACGATGTGGACCCTGGACGGCGACCGGACGGTGCAGACGACGGTCGTGGACGTGACGGCGGCGAAGGCGCGTGCCGCCATGGACGTGGTCACGGACCACATGACCTTCACCGCCAGCCCGGATCTGCTGCTGGCGACACCGGACGGGTGGACGCACGCTGCGGACGCGGCGGGGACGACGGTTGCCTGGACGTATGCGCGGAAGCTGTGCCGGGAGCGACTGACGATCAAGTCGGGGTACGAGTTCGGCTACTTCGTGGGAGCCACGTGCGCCGACGGGACCGTGGGCAAGAACTACGTCTCGCGGGTCGTGAACGAGGAGGCCTTCGCGGCCCGCTACGCGACCGCGCTGACGGCCTGTACGGGTCTTCCGGCACGGCTTGAGGCGGTGACCCGTCCATCCGGCTATCTGAAGCGGGACCTGCCGGGTTTCCGGGTACGGGTGGTGTCGTCGTACCTCTCGGACGCTTTGCGTCACTACGTGGGTGGGGATGCCCACCACATGCGGCAGCGATTCCCTCGGGTGGTTCTAAGAGACGGCGATACGTTCGAGGGCTTCCTGGACGGATACATCGAGGGTGACGGCTGCCGCCTCAAGCATTGGCACGGACGCATGATCGCGAGCGCCAACGCTCCTTTCCTGGCCGAGCTCGCTTCCATCATCGGGGCCCGGTTCACTCCGAAGGCCAAGGGAGCCTCGCAACTCTGCGTATCGGACCGCTGGGCGAGCCGCAACACCTTCGCCCCCGAAGATCACCCCCTCGACCCGCCCGAATCCTCCTGGATCAATATCCAAGAGGTCCGCCCCCGCCCCGCCCTCGGCACCAAGCCCTTCACCTTCTACAGCTACGGGCTCGCCCCGTACCCGACCTTCCTGCTGAACGGGCACCTCGCGCGCGAGGCCCGATAGGGGTCAGGCGGCCGGGGCCCGGTTCTTGTCGTCGTCCTCCGGCAGCCTGCAGACGCGTTCCAGGAAGAGGGCGGCCGCGATGACCGCGATGCCTGCCGCTACCGAGAAGGCCGCGTAGACGGCCTGGTCGCGGCGGGCCGGGACGTCCAGGGAGCCCAGGAGGAAGACACCCGTGCCGCCGTACATGCCGGCGACCAGGGCGGCCACCAGGGCGCTCGCCTGGCCGAAGACCACCGCGCGGGCCGCCATCAGGGGCTCGACGCCCTTCGCGCCGGGGCGGCGCTCGCGCTGGGCCTTGAGGCGGGCGCGGATCGACAGCGCGGTCGCGGTGAGGACGACGGCGATCACGGCGAGGACGATGGGCGCGGCGATCGGCACGCTGGGGAGGGTGCCGACCGAGTCCCAGAGTTTGGCGGCACCCCAGGAGAGGATGCCGGCCACGAGGAACAGTCCGGCGAGCACCTTCAGCCGCAGTTGTTTCACCGGGTGTCCTTCACGTGTTCGTCGGTCGTGTTCGTGGGCGGTCTGCCACGAAGCGTAACGACTACTCGGGCAGACGGAGTTCCAGGTCGGCGCGGCGGGTGACGCCTTCGGCCCCGAGAGCGGCGAGGAGGTCGGTGACGGCGCCGCGGCCGGGGATCAGGGCCTCGGGGTCCACGTCGTGCCAGGGAGCGAGCACGAAGGCGCGCTCGTGGGCGCGGGGGTGCGGGAGCGTGAGGACGGGGTCGGCGGAGACCACGTCGGCGTACGCGACGATGTCGACGTCGATGGTGCGGGCGCCCCAGCGCTCCTCGCGGACGCGGTGGAAGGCCTCCTCGACGGCGTGGGCCCGCTCCAGGAGGGAGGAGGGCGGCAGCGTGGTCTTCACCAGCGTGACGGCGTTGAAGTAGGCCGGCTGACTGCCGGGCTCGACGCCCCAGGGCTCCGTCTCGTACACCGGGGAGACGGCCTTGACCCGGAGGCCGGGAGTGTCCGCGAGGGCGTCGACGGCCCCCTGGAGGGTCTCCAGGCGGTTGCCGAGGTTGGCGCCGAGGGCGATGACGGCCCAGCGGGGGTTGGAGAGGGTCACATCGGCCGCGTCGACGGTCTCGACGACGGAGGCGGGTACGGGCTGGACGGTGGGGTCGCTCTGCGTCGGTTTCATCGTCGGCTCCGGGTGATCGTGACGGTCACGTCGTCGAAGGGCACGGTGATGGGCGCGTCCGGCTTGTGGACGACGACTTCCACCTCCTGGACCCCGGCGTGGCTGAGGCACTGCTGGGCGATGCGCTCGGCGAGGGTTTCGATGAGGTCGACGGGCTCGCCCTGGACGACTCCGACGACTTCCTCGGCGACGATCCCGTAGTGCACGGTCTTCGTCAGGTCGTCGTCGGCGGCCGCCGGGCGGGTGTCCAGGCCGAGGACCAGGTCCACGATGAAGGTCTGGCCCTCCTCGCGTTCCTTGGGGAAGACGCCGTGGTGGCCCCGGGCCTTGAGGCCGCGCAGCGCGACACGATCCACGCGAATCACTCCTGCTGTCGTAGTTCGGGTGGCCACGCAGCCGGGTGCGGACGGCCGGGTGTCCATCGTCGAATCTACCTGCGGGCACCGACAGGGCTTGCCCGTGGGGGGCGTGGGCGGGTCCGGAGCGGGTTCTACGCGTCGTCCGGGCGGGTCCCCTCGTCCTCGGATTCCTCGGTCTCCGCAAGGACAGGGGAGGCGTGGTGGGACCAGATCCGCCAGCCGTCGGGTGTGTGGCGGAACACATTGGTGGCGACCACGAGCTGGCCGACGAGGGGTCCGAGTTCGGCGCCGTCCTCGGCGGGGCCGCCGCTGAGGATGTTCTCGGTGCAGGTGACGATCGCGGTGCCGCCGGCCAGGGAGATCTTCAGGTCGGTGAGGAAGAACTGGATGTACTCGGTGTTCGCCATGATCAGCGCGTACGAGCGGAGCACCTCGCCGCGGCCGGTGAGGACGGGCCAGCCGGGGTGGACGCAGGTGATGGGGGTGGCGCCGTCGTCGAGCCAGAGCGCGGAGACGGTCTCGAAGTCGCCGGTCTCCATCGCCTCGTAGAAGGCCGTGTTGGCGGCTTCGACGGCCGTCTCGTCGGAGTTGCGGCCGGTGCGGCTCACGCGGCTCCCTCGACGGCGCGGGCGACGCGTACGGCGTCGGCGGTGGCCCTGACCTCGTGGACGCGGACGGCCCACGCGCCCGCGTGGGCGGCGAGGGCGGAGACGGCGGCGGTGGCGGCGTCCCGTTCGCGGGCGGGTGGCGGGGCGGCGCCGGGTTCGCGGGTGAGGACGTGGCCGAGGAACCGCTTGCGGGAGGCGGCGACGAGGAGGGGCCGGCCGAGGGCGCGGAGCTCGGGGAGGTGGGCGACGAGCGCGAGGTCGTGGGGGGCGAGCTTGGCGAAGCCGAGGCCGGGGTCGACGACGATCCGCTCGGGGGCGATCCCGCCGTCGACGACGGCCTCCAGGCGGGTGCGGAGTTCGCGGACGACCTCGGTGACGACGTCGTCGTACACGGCGAGGCTGTTCATGTCCTGACTGAATCCGCGCCAGTGCATGACGACGAAGGGGACTTCGGCGGCGGCGACGGCGGGGACCATCTCCGGGTCGGCGAGGCCGCCGCTGACGTCGTTGACGAGCAGGGCCCCGGCCTCGACGGCGCGGGCGGCGACGCCGGCGCGCATGGTGTCGACGGAGACGGTGACGCCCTCGGCGGCGAGGCCGCGTACGACGGGGACGACGCGGCGGAGTTCCTCCTCCTCGTCGACGCGGGTGGCGCCGGGGCGGGTGGACTCGCCGCCGACGTCGATCAGGTCGGCGCCCTGGGCGACGAGGTCGAGGCCGTGTTTGACGGCGGCCGTGGTGTCGAACCAGCGGCCGCCGTCGGAGAAGGAGTCGGGGGTCACGTTGACCACGCCCATGACCGCGCAGCGGTCCCACTCCGGCAGGCCCAGGGCCGTACCCCGGTCGATCGTCGTACTCATGTGTCCAGCGTAGGGCCCATGGGCGGGATCAGGCCGCGTGGATCTCGCGCTCGGCGGGGGCGGGGACGATGTGGGCGCAGGGCCGGGGGGCCGGGGCGGGGCGCCGGCGGGCGAAGGGCCGGGGCAGGGAGACGTTCACGAAGCCTTCGGCCTGCATGGCGGCGAAGCCGATGCGGGGGAGGTCGCGGCTGTTGCGGTAGACGACGAAGCGGGGTTCCCAGCGTGGCCGGAACTTGGCGTTGAACTTGTAGAGCGACTCGATCTGGAACCAGCGGGAGAGAAAGACGAGGAGTCCGCGCCAGACGCGGAGGACGGGTCCGGCGCCGATCTTCTCGCCGCGGGCGAGGGCGGAGCGGAACATGGCGAAGTTGAGCGAGACGCGGGTGATGCCGAGGGCGGGGGCGTCCTGGAGGGCGGCGACGATGAGCAGCTCGTTCATGCCGGGGTCGGCGGAGCGGTCGCGGCGCATGAGTTCGAGGGACATGCCGTCGGGGCCCCAGGGGACGAAGTGGATGATCGCCTTGAGGTCGCCGTAGGGGGAGTGGGGGTCGTCGTCGGTGTCGGTCTTGTGGGCGGTCGCTATCACGGCGTCCCCGTCGCCGGGGGCTCCGATGCGGCCGAGGGCCATGGAGAAGCCGCGTTCGGTGTCGGTGCCGCGCCAGTCGGCGGCGGCGCGGCGGACGCGTTCGAGTTCGGCGTCGTCGAGGTCGCGGACGCGGCGGACGCGGGTGGTGTAGCCGTTGCGTTCGATGCGCTTGACCATCTGGCGGACGTTGCGCATGGCGCGTCCGGAGAGGGAGAAGTCGGCGACGTCGACGACGGCCTCGTCGCCGAGTTCGAGGGCGTCGAGGCCGGTCTCACGGGTCCAGACCTGGCCGCCGGTCTCGGAGCAGCCCATGACGGCGGGGGTCCAGGAGTGGGCCTTGGCCTCGTCCATGAAGCGTTCGATGGCCCCGGGCCAGGCTTCGACGTCGCCGATGGGGTCGCCGCTGGCGAGCATGACGCCGGAGACGACGCGGTAGCAGACGGCGGCCTTTCCGCTGGGGGAGAAGACGACGCCCTTGTCGCGGCGGAGGGCGAAGTGGCCGAGGGAGTCGCGCCCGCCGTGCTGGTCGAGGAGGACGCGCAGCCGGGTCTCGTCCTCGTCGGTGAGGCGGGCGGCGGGGTGCTCGGGCCGGAAGGCGAAGTAGATGGTGGTGAGGGCGGTGAGCATGCCGAGGGCGCCGAGGGAGTAGCCGACGGTCCAGTCGACGCCCTTGGTGTAGCCGACGGGGCCTTCGAGTCCGACGAGTCCGTAGAGGACGTGTTCGAGGCGGTCGGCGAGGCTGGGGTCGCCGATGACGCGGCGCGGGTGGGCGCTGACGATGACGAGGCCGAGGGCGATGGAGCCGGCGCCCATGAGGACGAAGTTGGCGAGGGCGCGCCAGCGGCTGCGGGGGTCGGGGAGGGCGGCGAACTCGTCGCGGTGGCGGAGGAGGAGGGCGAGAAGGGCGAGGGAGAAGAGGGTGCCGATGACGGAGTGGCGCCAGAGGAACTGGGCGGCGGCGCCGAGGGGGAGCAGGACGACGACGGCGCGCCAGGCGCGGCGCTTGTTGCGCTTGAGGCCGTGGGCGAGGAGCAGGAGGAGGACGCCGGCGCTCAGGGAGAGGGCGGCGGAGAGGGGGCCGAGGGGGCTGAGGGTGCCCGGGAGGACTTCGGCGAAGGAGTGCATCCGGCTGACGCGGAAGCGGGGGAAGACGCCGGCGGCGATGTCGATGAGGCCGCCGAGGGTGACGGCCGTGCCGATGAGCGTGGGGACGTTCTCGGGACGGGGGCCGCGGAGAATCCGCCGTACCCGTACCGGAACCAATCCTGATTTGTCCCCATCTACCGTGACAGACATGGCTTCCCGTACTTCCCGTGGTCCTGCGAAGGGTCCTTGACTCCGGTCGGGCCCTGCGGCGCATTCGGCGGGCCGTCCCGGGTGGTGCGCCTCTTAGGACGGAGTCGTGCGGGTTCGGGTTCATCGGTTCACAGGAAATTCTCGGAAAGGAAGGCTCGGTAGTCCCATGGGTCTCACCAGTAGCAAAGTTCTCGTGGTGGCGGTCGTGCTGGCCGTGGCGCTGTTCCTCGCCACGGTCTGGCTGTGGCCGCGGCTCGCGCGCCGGGGGTGGCGCGCGTACACGGGGCGGGTGGGGCTTCTGCTCGCGACCCAGCTGGCTCTGTTCGCGGCGGTGGGGCTGGCGGCGAACCGGTCGTTCCTCTTCTACGGCTCCTGGGCGGACCTGTTCGGGCAGGAGCAGGAGATGGGGGTGGTCGTCGACCACGGGGCCGGTTCGAAGGCGGTTCGGGTGGTGGGCAGGCAGGGGCTCGACGTGCCGGGCGGCGGGCGTCCGGAGGTCGGCGGGCAGATACAGAAGGTCGTGGTGGCGGGGGAGCGGTCGGGGATCGTCTCGCCGGCCTATGTGTACCTGCCGCCGGAGTACTTCCAGGCGCGGTACGCGAAGCGCACGTTCCCGGCGTCGCTGGTGCTCACGGGGTATCCGGGGACGGCGGAGAACCTCATCAAGGGGTTGAAGTACCCGAAGACGGCGTACCTCCAGGCGAAGGAGGGGCGGATGCAGCCGATGATCCTGGTGATGCTGCGTCCGACGGTGGCGCCGCCGCGGGACACCGAGTGCGTGGACGTGCCCGGGGGGCCGCAGACGGAGACCTTCTTCGCCGAGGACCTGCCGAAGGCGGTCTCGGCGACGTACCGGGTGGGGACGAAGCCGCGGAACTGGGGGTTCATGGGCAACTCCACGGGCGCGTACTGCGCGCTGAAGATCGCCCTGCACCATCCGGACCGGTTCGCGGCGGGGGCCGGGTTCTCGGCGTACTACCGGGCGGCGGAGGACGTGACGACGGGTGACCTCTTCCACGGGGACGACGGGCTGCGCAAGCGGTCGAACCTGCTGTGGAGCCTGGATCACCTGCCGCAGGGGAAGTCGTCGTTCCTGGTGACGACGTCGAAGCGGGGCGAGGACAACCTGCGGGGTACGAAGGAGTTCATCAAAAAGGTGAAGAGCCCGGCCAGGGTCTCGTCGATCACGCTGGACAGCGGCGGCCACAACTTCAACACGTGGAACCGGGAGATCCCGCCGGGCATGGTCTGGATGGGCGGCAAGCTCAGCGCGAGCTGATCCCAGGACCGTCCGCCCCGGGGGGTTACGAGACCGAGGCCCGGCGCAGGGCGCGGTGGACGCCCTCCGGGGTGAGGACGCCGAGGGGGCGGCCGTCGGCGCCGGTGACGAGGAGACGGCCGGTGTCGTGCTGGAGGAGCACGGCGAGGGCGTCCTTGAGGGAGGTCCCGAGAGGGACGGGGTCGGGGGCGCCGTCCGCGCTCCCGGCCGTCGCGGTCGCCGGTGCCGCCCCGGGGTCCGCCGCCTTCTCCAGGGGTACGGGTTCCAGGTCGGCCTCGGTGACGGGCGTGACGGCCAGCCGCTTCAGGCCCCGGTCGCTGCCGACGAAGTCCGCGACGTACGGGGTGGCGGGGGAGCCGAGGACGGTGGCCGGGGTGTCGAACTGCTCGATGCGGCCCTGCCCGTAGACGGCCATGCGGTCGCCCATGCGGACGGCCTCCTCGATGTCGTGGGTGACGAGGAGGACGGTCTTGCGGACGGTGGCCTGGAGGGCGAGGAACTCGTTCTGGAGGCGCTCGCGGACGACGGGGTCGACGGCGCCGAAGGGCTCGTCCATGAGCAGGACGGGCGGGTCGGCGGCGAGGGCGCGGGCGACGCCGACGCGCTGCCGCTGGCCGCCGGAGAGCTGGGCGGGGTAGCGGGAGCCGTAGACGGCAGGGTCGAGGCCGACGAGGTCGAGGAGTTCGGCGGCACGCGCGCGTGCGGCGGCCTTCTTCCAGCCGAGCAGCGCGGGGACGGTCGCGGTGTTGTCGAGGACCGTGCGGTGGGGGAAGAGCCCGACCTGCTGGATGACGTATCCGATCTTGCGGCGCAGGGCGACGGGGTCGACGCCGGCGATGTCCTCGCCGTCGACGAGGACGCGGCCGGAGGTCGGCTCGACGAGCCGGTTCACCATCATCATCGTGGTCGTCTTGCCACAGCCGGACGGCCCCACGAGGGTGACGAGTTCGCCCTCGGCGACCTCGAAGGAGAGGTCGTCGACGGCGGTCGTGCCGTCCTCGTACCGCTTGGTCACCTGCTCGAACCGGATCATGGTTCCCCATTCTGGCCCCTGGATGCCGGGGGTGTGTGAAGGGCGTGTTGCCGCATTGTGGCGGGTCTCGGGGATTGTCGGTGGCGGGGGTTAGGGTCGTCACACATGCGTTCGGGAAGGTCGGCCACCCGGGGGGAGGGACGGATGAGCGCACCGAACTGTCTGGTCACGAACGACTGGATATGCGGGGAGTATCTGCGGACGCGCGCCCAGGAGTTGACGGACGCCACGCTCCAGCATGTGGGAATCACGGTCGTGTCGGTACTGATCGCGCTCGCCGTCGCCGTACCGCTCGCCCTGCTCGTCCGGGCCAGGCCGCGCTTCGCGGGACCGGTCCTCGGACTGACCACCCTGCTCTACACGGTGCCGTCGCTCGCCATGTTCTCGCTGCTGCTGCCCTTCTTCGGGCTGTCGTCGGCGCTCGTGGTGACCGGCCTCGTGCTGTACGCGTTGACGATCCTCGTGCGGAACGCGCTGGCGGGGCTCGCCGCCGTGCCCGCCGAGACACGGGAGGCCGCCCGGGGCATGGGGTACGGCTCGCTGCGCCTCCTCTGGCAGGTCGAACTGCCGCTGGCGCTCCCGGTGCTGATGGCGGGGATACGGATGGCGACGGTCTCCACGATCGCGCTGACGACGGTCGGTTCGGTCGTCGGCCGCGGCGGCCTCGGCAATCTCATCGAGGACGCGCTGCCCACCTTCTTCAAGGCGCAGATGCTCGCCGCCTCCGTGCTGTGCGTGCTGCTCGCCGTCGTCGCCGACCTGCTGCTCCTGGGGCTGCAGCGGCTGGTCACGCCGTGGACCCGCATACGGACCGCGCCGGGGGGTGGGTGACATCGGGGTCGTGTCGGACGCCTGGGGCTGGCTCACCACCGGCGCGCACTGGACGGGCGAGGACGGCATCGGGCAACGGCTCGCCGAGCACGTGTACGTGAGCGGGGCCGCGCTGCTGATCGCCGCGGCGCTCGCGCTGCCGCTGGGGCTCTGGCTCGGCCACCTCGGCAGGGGCGGGGCGCTCGCGGTGAACGTGTCGAACGTGGGGCGGGCGATCCCCGTCTTCGCGGTGCTGGCCCTGTTCATGGTGTCGCCCCTGCGGAACGCCGGGTATGTGCCGACGGTCGTGGCCCTGGTGCTGTTCGCGATACCCCCGCTCCTGACCAACGCGTACGTGGGGGTGCGGGAGGTGGACCGGGCCGCGGTGCGGGCCGCGCGGGGGATGGGGATGACGGGCGGGCAGCTGTTCCGCCGGGTCGAACTGCCCCTCGCCCGGCCGGTGGTGATGACCGGGGTCCGCTCGGCGGCGGTGCAGGTGGTGGCGACGGCGACGGTCGCGGCGATGGTCGGGCAGGGCGGCCTCGGCCGGATCATCACGGCCGGCTTCGCCACGTACGACACCGCGCAGGTCGTCGCGGGCGCGGTGCTCGTGGCCCTGCTGGCCCTCCTGGTGGAGGGCGTACTGGTGGGCCTGGACCGACTTCTCGAACTCCGTGGCCGACCGGCAGAACGACGACCGGCAGAACGACGACCGGCAGTACGACGACCGGCCGAACGCCGACCGGAACGACCGACCAAACGCTGACTGGATGGGTGATCTCGTGAACAGGGTCTCGCGTATCGCGGGCGCGGTGCTGGGGACGGCGGCGCTGACCGTCGCGCTCGCCGCGTGCGGCGGTGACAGCCTGGAGCAGGGCAAGCAGAAGGAGTCCGGGGGCTCCGGCGACTCCGGTGGCGGGAAGAAGGGCTCGCTGGTGGTCGGCGCGGCGGCGTTCACCGAGGCCAAGGTGCTGGCCGAGCTGTACGCGCAGTCGCTGCGGGCCGCCGGATACTCCGTGTCGATCACCACGGTGAAGAATCGCGAGCTGTACGAACCGTCGCTGGAGAAGGGCGAGATCGACGTCGTCCCGGAATACGCGGCGACGATCGCGGAATTCCTCAACGCGAAGGTGAACGGGCCGAAGGCGCCGGAGGACGCGCCGGTCGCGTCCGGTGACGCGACGGCCACCGTCGAGGCGCTGCGGAAGCTCGCCGAACCGCGCGGTCTGAAGGTCCTCGCGGCCGGTGCGGCGGTCGATCAGAACGCCTTCGCGGTGACGAAGGAATTCGCCGCGAAGAACAAGCTGACGACGCTTTCCGATCTCGGCCGCGCGAAGCTGAAGGTGAAGATCGCCGCCGGTGACGAATGCGCGGTCCGGCCGTTCTGCGCGCCCGGTCTGAAGAAGACGTACGGGATCGACGTGACCGGGATCGACCCCAAGGGAGTCGGCACCCCGCAGGCCAAGCAGGCGGTGAAGGACGGGGTGGACCAGCTGGTCCTGACCACCACGACGGACGCCACGATCGACGGCTACGGCCTGGTCTTCCTCACCGACGACAAGAAGTTGCAGAACGCCGACAACGTACTGCCGGTGGTGAACGCGAAGGACGCCGGTTCCCCCGAGATAGCCGCCGCCCTGGACAAGCTCACCAAGGTGCTGACCACAGCGGATCTCGCCGAACTCAACCGCAAGGTGGACGCCGAGCGGGCGAAGCCGGAGGACGTCGCCAAGGACTATCTGGTGACGAAGGGGCTGCTCAACAAGTAGGCGTCGGGGGAGGGGCGTCGGCCCGAAGCGGAACCGGAACGGTTGATATCCACTTCTGATGGCGAGAAGTGGCCAAGAGATTGCCGGGCCGACGCCCCACACAGCGCCTACGCACGGTAAATTTCAGGCCATGCCACGTGGACGCCACCGCCATTCCCCGCCTCTGCACAAGCTGCTGCCGCCCTCAGCGGTCGCCGGCGCCGCGGTCGTGTGCGCCGCGGCCGCCTGGCTGCCCGGCGATCAGGTGCTCGCGCGGCTGCTCGCGGCGGCCGCGGCCGCCGCCGCCGTCACCGGGGCCGTCCTCATGCGCAGTTGGGACCGGAGCGCCGGTCTGCGGGTCGCCGAGCTCGACCGGGCGCGCACCGCCGACCAGTGGAAGGCCGAGGAGCGGGTCGCCGAGCTGGAGTCCGACCTCGAGGAGTCCCGCGCGCTGCGGGCCCGCCTCGACGCCAAGCTCCGCGCCAAGCGGGTCGAACTGGCCGGGCTGCGCGGCGAGCACGCCGACCTGCTCCGCCGGTACGCCACCGCCGAGACCGAGCGTGCCAGCGCCTTGGAGGGCGCCCGCGTCCTGGCCCTGGAGACGGCGGCCGGCGCGGTCGCCTCGGCCGCCGCCAAGGCTCTGCCCGCCGGTGGGTCCGCGCCCACCCCGGAGGCCTTCCGCCGCGCCGCCCAGGCACTTCGCGACCTGCCGCGCAGCGCCGCCGCCCAGCACGCCCGCCGGACCACCGAGGCGGCCCGCGCCCGTGACCTCGCCGAGCGGGCCCGCGAGACGGAGGAGCCGCAGGGGAAGCACGCGGCGACCGCCGCGACCGAGCACACCCGCCCGGCCGCCCCCGCCCTCGCGCTCCCGCCGGCCGCGCCGGTCCCGCCCGCCTCCACCATGGTCCCGGCCGTCCCGACCGCGACCGCGATCGTCCCGTACGCGGCCCGCAGGCCCGTGCCGCGCCCCGAGGGCGGCTTCGACTTCTTCGGTACGCAGAAGGCGGCGGCAGCCATCGAGGCCGTGCAGAACACCGACCTCGCCGATGTCGTCGGCGAGGAGGTCCTCGAAGAGGTCCTGGCCGCGCAGGCCGCGCTCGGCGCTCCGCTGCTCACCCCGATCAGCCCCTCGGGCACCCCCGTCAACCCTCTCCCGCCCCGGGTCACCCCGTCCCGCGCGGTCGGCCAGGTCATCGACCTGACCGCGCACGACGAGACCGAGCAGCTCGACCTGGCCGAACTCCGGGGAGCGGTGAACTCGTGACGTACCGCCTCACCGACCTCACGGCCGGTGGGGCCGCCGAGCGCCGCGACGAACTGCTCGCCCTGTGCGCCCAGGCCTTCTGCGGCGCCCCCTGGCACGAGCCGCCGCTCGGCGCCGTACGGACGGTGGACCGGCTGCTGGACTCCGCGGCCGGGCGGCCCGATTACCGGGGCGTCGCCGCGCTCGGCCCCGACGGGGAACTCCAGGGCTTCGCCGCCGGCTGGACCGACACCGCGCTGTCCGGCCGCGAGCCCGCCTTCGAACTCGCCGAACTCGTCGTCGCCCCCGCCCGGCAGGGCCTCGGCCTCGGGCGCGCGCTCCACGACGCCCTGCTCGACGGACCGCCCCCGGGACCCCGGCTCCTGATGACCCTCGACGTACCGGAACTGACCGGGCGGTACGCGCGCTGGGGCTGGACCGTGGCCGAGCGGCGACGGCCGGCCGGGGAGGAACGGGAGTACGTCGTGATGCGCCGGGAGCGCTGACTCCCGGCCCCGGCTACTTGTCGATGTCGCCGACGACGAAGAACAGCGACCCCAGGATCGCCACCATGTCGGCGACGAGCGTCCCCGGCAGCAGTTCCACGAGCGCCTGGATGTTGTTGAAGGACGCCGAGCGCAGCTTCAGCCGGTACGGGGTCTTCTCGCCCTTGGACACCAGGTAGTAGCCGTTGACGCCGAGGGGATTCTCGGTCCACGCGTACGTGTGGCCCTCCGGCGCCTTGAGCACCTTCGGCAGCCGCTGGTTGATCGGCCCCGGCGCCAGCTCCGCCATCCGGTCCAGGCAGGCGTCCGCCAGGTCCAGGGAGTTGTGCGTCTGGTCGAGGAGGCACTCGAAGCGGGCCAGACAGTCGCCCTCCTCGCGCACGGCGACCTTCAGGGTGTCCTGGAGGTCCCCGTAGGCCAGGTACGGCTCGTCACGGCGCAGGTCGAAGTCGACGCCCGAGGCGCGGGCGATCGGCCCCGACACACCGTAGGAGTGGACCGCCGCCGGGGACAGGACGCCGACCCCGCGCGTACGGCCCCGGAAGATCTCGTTGCCGAGGACGAGCCGGTCGTACACGTCCATCCGCGACCGCACGTCGGCGACGGCCTGCCGGGCCCTCCCCAGCCAGCCGGCCGGCAGGTCCTCCTTGAGGCCGCCGACCCGGTTGAACATGTAGTGCATCCGGCCGCCGGAGACCTCCTCCATCACCGCCTGGAGCTCCTCGCGCTCCCGGAAGGCGTGGAAGACCGGGGTGATCCCGCCCAGTTCGAGCGGGTAGGAACCGAGGAACATCAAATGGTTGAGGATCCGGTTCAGCTCCGCGAGGAGGGTACGGGTCCACACCGCGCGCTCCGGGACCTCCATGCCGAGCATCCGCTCGACGGCCATGACCACGCCGAGCTCGTTGGAGAAGGCGGACAGCCAGTCGTGACGGTTGGCCAGCATGATGATCTGCCGGTAGTCGCGCGCCTCGAAGAGCTTCTCCGCGCCCCGGTGCATGTAGCCGATCACCGGCTCGGCCTGCCGCACGACCTCGCCGTCGAGCACGAGCCGGAGCCGGAGCACGCCATGGGTCGAGGGATGCTGCGGCCCGATGTTCAGCACCATGTCGGTGCTCTCCGCCGCGCCGCCGATGCCGACCGTCGTCTCCGTCATGCGGTCAGTATCCCCCGAGGCCCGACACGGCCCGGCCGCCCCGTCCCGGCACCCGCCGGGTCAGCCAGAGGAAGTCCCCGAGCCCCCCGCGCGCGGTGAGCTCCGCGGCCTCGCCGGCGGCGGACAGCGCACGCAGGTACGCGGCGGGATCGGCCGAGGCGAGGGCCAGCGGCGGCCGCCCGCCCTCCACCCCGAGCCGGCCCAGGGCCTCCCGCTGGGTGACGAGCCCGCCGAGGCCGTCCGGAGCCGTCGGGACGTCCGCGCCCCCACCCGCCGCCGCGCACGCGTCAAGAGCCACGTGCGCCGTCACGTCGCAGGAGCCGTCCGGGGCCGGTGGGACCTCGCGGCCCGCGCGGAAGCCGGTCAGGGAGCCGAAGGGCGGCCGGGACGCCCGTACGTGCGCGTAGTCCACGGCCACCGCCCTGCCCGCCGCCAGCGAACCCACCGCCGCCGCCCAGGCCTCGTCCCGGGGCCACCCGATCTCGGCCCGCGCCCCCGGCTCCGTCAGCGGCCACCAGCGGGCCAGCCACTCCGCGTCCCGGCCCTCCACGGGACCGCCGAGCCGCTCCGTGCCGTCCGGGCGGACCTCCACGTACCTGACCGTGCCCTCCGCGTCCGCCTCGGCCACGTCCACCGGCACGTTGTCGAGCCACTCGTTCGCGAAGAGGAGTCCGCGCGTCCCCCGGGGGATCCGGCCGGTCCACTCGATCCGGGGGTCGAGCCCCGCGGGCCGGCCGGCCCGCTCGACGGCGTACGCCCGGACCGTGAGCCCGCTGCCCTCCGTGGCGGCGAGCACCCCGGTGAGGAGTTCACCGCGCCCCGCGCCCACGTCCACCAGGTCGATCACGGTCGTCCCCAGCTCCTCCGCGACCTCGCCGAGCAGCCGGGCCACGGCCCCCGCGAAGAGCGGGGAGGCGTGCACCGAGGTGCGGAAGTGACCCGCGGGTCCCTCCGGGCGCAGATAGAAGCCCCCCGGGCCGTACAGCGCCCGTTCCGCGGCTTCCCGCCACCCCTGCCACTGACACGTCTCATCCGTCACGGGCCCAGTCTCCACCTCGGGGAGTACGGGCCCCGCGCCAAGGATCGACCCCACGGTTGATCCCCGCACCCGCCTCCCTTCCCTACCCTGGGTGACGTGCAGCGCCTCTACGACTTCATCCGCAGACACCCGACGGGCGTCGACAGCTTCTGGGCCGTCGTCCTCCTCGGGTTCTCCCTGCTGTGGGTGGGGGAGACCTCCCCGGGGCTCGGCCAACCCGTCGCGTACGGCGTGGTCGCCCTGCTCTTCTCCCTGGTCCTGGCCCTGCGGCGGCGAGCCCCCGAGAAGATGCTGCTGCTCTCGACCGGACTGGGGCTCGCACAGCTCGGCTTCGGCCTGAGGCCGTTCATCGCCGACTTCGCCATGCTCATGATCATCTACACGGTCGCGGCGCACGACGGACCCCGCTGGGCGTCCCGGCTCGCGCTCGTCGGCGGACTCTGCGCCTCGCCCCTCTCCCAGCTGAGATGGCCGATGGAGGCCACCGACTCCGGTGCGGCCAAGGTCTTCTTCGTCATCATCATGACCGTGCCGTTCGCGCTCGCCTGGGTCCTCGGCGACTCGCTCCGCACCCGCCGCGCCTACTTCGCGCAGCTGGAGGAGCGGGCCTCCCGGCTGGAGAAGGAGCGCGAGGCGCAGGCCAAGGTCGCGGTCGCCGCCGAGCGGGCCCGGATCGCCCGCGAGCTGCACGACGTCGTCGCGCACAACGTGTCGGTGATGGTGGTCCAGGCCGACGGCGCCGCCTACGTCATGGACTCCTCCCCGGAGACCGCGAAGCAGGCCCTGGAGACCATCTCCACCACCGGCCGGCAGGCGCTCGCCGAGATGCGCAGACTCCTGGGCATCCTGCGCACCGGGGAGCACCAGGAGGCCGGGGAGTACGTGCCCCAGCCCGACGTGGGCCAGATCGAGGACCTCGTCGAGCAGGTGCGGGGCGCCGGGCTCACCGTGGACTTCGCCATCGAGGGGAGCCCGCGCCCGCTGCCCAGCGGCGTCGAGCTCACCGCGTACCGGATCGTGCAGGAAGCCCTCACCAACACGCGCAAGCACGGCGGCCCCGATGTCGGCGCCAGCGTCCGCCTGGTCTACTTCGACGACGGGCTCGGACTGCTCGTCGAGGACGACGGCCGGGGCGCGCCGCAGGAGATGTACGAGGACGGCGGCGCCGACGGCCGTGGCCACGGCCTGATCGGCATGCGCGAGCGGGTCGGCATGGTCGGCGGCACCCTGGACGCGGGACCCCGTCCGGGCGGAGGCTTCCGGATCAGCGCCCTGCTCCCGCTCAAGCCCGCTCACTGACGATCCGAACACGACCCCGAAGGAACCTGATGTCCATCCGCGTGATGCTCGTCGACGACCAGGTGCTGCTGCGCACCGGATTCCGCATGGTGCTCGCCGCCCAGCCGGACATGGAGGTCGTGGCGGAGGCGGGGGACGGGGTCGAGGCCCTGGAGGTCCTGCGCGCGACGGCGGTCGACGTCGTCCTGATGGACGTCCGCATGCCGAAGCTCGACGGGGTGGAGACGACCCGGCGGATCTGCTCCCAGCCCGACGCCCCGAAGGTGCTGATCCTGACCACCTTCGACCTCGACGAGTACGCCTTCTCGGGGCTCAAGGCGGGGGCGAGCGGCTTCATGCTGAAGGACGTGCCGCCGGCGGAGCTGCTCGGCGCGATCCGCTCGGTGCACAGCGGCGACGCGGTGGTGGCGCCCTCCACCACCAGGCGGCTCCTCGACCGCTTCTCGCCGATGCTGCCGTCGACGGGCCGGGAGCCCGAGCACAAGGAGCTGGGGCGCCTCACCGACCGGGAGCGCGAGGTGATGATGCTGGTCGCGCAGGGCCTGTCGAACGGCGAGATCGCCGCCCGGCTGGTCCTCTCCGAGGCGACGGTGAAGACCCACGTGGGCCGCATCCTGACCAAGCTGGGCCTGCGCGACCGGGT
Organism: Streptomyces sp. P9-A4; assembly: GCF_036634195.1. Lineage (NCBI taxonomy): Bacteria > Bacillati > Actinomycetota > Actinomycetes > Kitasatosporales > Streptomycetaceae > Streptomyces > Streptomyces sp. P9-A4. Next base: position 3,276,570 of record NZ_JAZIFY010000001.1, on the reverse strand, counting down.
GCAGGTCGTCGTCCTCGCGTACGAGACGGGTCTGGTCAGGGCGGGCGGCGGCGCGGCGGGCTGACCCGGGGGCAGGTCCTAGCGCAGCACGCTCTCCAGGAAGTCGCTGCCGAGGCGGGCGACGACGGCCACGTCCAGCTGGTGGAGCACGTATCGGCCCCGGCGCTGGGTGGTGACGAGTCCGGCCTTCTTCATGACCGCGAGGTGCCGGGAGACCTCGGGGGCGGTGATGTTGTACGCGTCGACCAGCTCGCTCGTCGTGCTCGAACCCCGGGCCAGACTGCGGCAGAGCCGCATCCGCATGGGGTGGGCGACGGCCTCCAGACGCCGGGTGACCGCCTCGACGGAGGCCACACCACCGGGCTCGCGGTCGGGGACGGGGTACTGGATGACGGGCTGCCAGCCCGGGGCGTAGAGGGCGAAGAGGTGCGGCCAGCCGAAGGCCGTCGGCAGGAACGTCACCGCGGAGCCGGCGGCGCTCGCCCGGCCCTGGACCAGCTTGTCGACGACGATCCGGGAGCCCGCCGCGTCCTCCTCCAGGGTCATCGCGGGGGACGCGTCGGCGACGGCCTCCGCCAGGCCCTTGTGCCGCATCAGCTCGGTCTTGTGGCGGGCGTCGGCGGCGAGCTGGACGCGGACACGGCACCAGGTGTCCGCGAAGAAGGCCTCGTCGCAGTCCTCGAGGAGACGCCGGACCCACGCGCGCGTACCGGGCGGGTCGGCGAGCATCCGCTCCACGAAGGCGACCTGGCGCGGGCCGCGCGCGGCGGCCAGGTCCAGGGTGCGGCGGCGCATCCGCTCGTCGACGAGCGGCGAGGGAGCGCCGTGCGTGTACTTGCTGTTGCAGGAGATCTCCAGGGCGGAGCCGACGTACTTCTCGTCGTCCATGCGGTCGAGGTCGTCCAGCTCCTCGGCGAGGGTCCCCCGGGGACGCGAGGGCAGCAGGATGTCCGAGCGGGTGGAGTTCCACATGAAGTCGGCCTCGTGGAGCCGGTCCGCGAGCTCCGGCTTCAGCGCCGCCGCCGTCGTCGTGGTCCAGGCGTGGAGCCGGGCGTGGTGCGCGGGCTCGGACAGGGCGTGCAGGGCGGCGCCCAGCTCGGCCAGCGGCGAGGGGCTGAAGGTGATCCGCTCGTGCGGCAGTCCGGTGATGTCGATGGTCACGCTCACCCGTCCATGGTGCGGGGTGGAGCGGGGGTGGTGTCGCGCCGTTTGACGACGGCCGTCAATCGGCGCGCCAAGGGCTGGGGGCCGGGCGCACGGTGAGGGCATGAACGCGATGCACCAGTACCTCTTCGACGCGTACCGCGCCGCCCGGCTCGGCGAGCCGGCGCCGCCGGCGCCCGGCACCCATGACGTCGCCGTCCTGCGGGCGGTCCGCGAGCGGCGCCGCGCCGAGCGTGAGCGCGCGGGCCGCCCGGCGCGGGGCGCCCTCCGCCACCGCCTCCGAGCGGCCCTCGGCCTCCGCTAGCCCAGCCGCCCCAGGAAGTCCCGTACGGCCGTCCTCACGTCCTCCGCCGTCCACTCCAGGCCCGGCTCCGTCACCGTCACCTCCGTGAACGAGACGCCCGGCGGGCCGCCCGCGCCCGGGGCGAACCAGCGGCGGAAGAGCGCCGTGCCGGTGTCCTCGGTCTGCGCGAGCGCCGCCGCCGTCAGGGCCTCGGGGGCGTACGGCAGCCAGACCTGGAACTGGTGGGTGTGCGGCGCCTCGGGGTGGATCCGGAACCAGCCCGTCCCGGCCTCCGTGAACGCCTCCCGCAGCGCGTCCGCCACCACGCGCGCGTGCGCCACGTACGACGGGAGCAGGGGCAGCTCGATGTCCAGGCCCCGGAGCGCGGAGAGCGCCGCCGGGTACTGCTGGAAGACCATCCCCCCGTACCGGTGCCGCCAGACCCTGGCCTCCTCCATGACGTCCTCGGGGCCGGCCAGCGCGGCCCCGGACATACCGCCGAGAGACTTGTAGAACGAGACGTAGACGCTGTCGGCGAGCCCCGCGATCTCCGCGAGCGGACGGCCGAATCGCGTCGCGCACTCCCAGAGCCGGGCCCCGTCGAAGTGGACCACCGCGTCCCGCTCCCGGGCCGCCTCGACGACCTCGGTCAGCTCCTCCCAGGTCGGCAGGACGAAGCCCGCGTCCCGCAGCGGCAGCTCCAGCATCAGCGTCCCGAAGGGTTCCGGGTGGTCCCGCACCTCCTCGGCCGTCGGCAGCCGGGGCGCGTCGGTGGGGTGGACGGTGCGGAGTCCGGAGACGGCCCCGAACGCGCCGTTCTCGTGGACCTCGGGGTGGCCGAGCGGGTGGAGGGCGACGACGGGACTGCCGGTGCGCCCGGCCCAGCAGCGCAGAGCCACCTGCTGGGCCATCGTGCCGGTGGGGAAGAAGACGGCGGCGGGCAGGCCGAGCTCCTCGGCGACGCGCCGCTCCAGCACCTCCACGGTGCCGTTGCCGTAGGTGCCGAGCGGGGCCCCGCCGTATCCGGCGGTGTCCGCCCAGTCGGCCAGCTCACGCAGGCGCGTGCCGACCGTGCCGTCCACCGAGGTCTGCCCCATCTTGCGCGCGGCCTCGCCCCAGACCTTCGCCCGGTGCAGCCGGGCCGCTTCCTCGTCCGGAGGCTCCACGGGGTCTGTCCGGTCCGCGGGGGCCACCGGGTCCGTGCCGTCCACCGGGTCCGTGCCGTCCACGGGATTCACGGGATGCATGCCATTCATGAGCCGATCATCACACCCCGCCCACACCCTGTGGACAGCCACCGAGGAGCGCGAAACGCTGGCGTAGCATGACCAGAAATCGTCCGGTACCCGCCGAGGACTGGAACGGAAGGCCGTCCCCACCGTGAACGCACCAGCAGCGCCAGAGCCCCGAGCCGAGGACCGACCCGCCCGGCTCACCGTCGGAGTCGTCGGCGCCGGCCGCGTGGGCCCCGCCCTCGCCGCCGCCCTCCGGCTCGCCGGGCACCGCCCCGTCGCCGTCTCGGCGGTCTCCGACGCCTCCCGGCGCCGCGCCGCCGCCCTCCTGCCCGACGTCCCCGTCGTCGAGCCCGCGCGCGTCCTCGCCCTCGCCGACCTGGTCCTGCTCACCGTCCCCGACGACGCCCTGCCCGGGCTGGTCGAGGGGCTCGCCGACACCGGGGCCGTACGGCCGGGACAGCTGATCGTGCACACCTCCGGGCGGTACGGGGCACGGGTCCTCGACCCCGTCCGCCGGGCCGGCGCCCTGCCGCTCGCCCTGCACCCCGCCATGACCTTCACCGGCACGGGGGTCGACGTCCAGCGGCTCGCCGGCTGCTCCTTCGGCGTCACCGCGCCCGGGGAACTGCGGCTCGCCGCGGAGGCCCTGGTGATCGAGATGGGCGGCGAGCCCGAGTGGATCGCGGAGGACGCCCGCCCGCTGTACCACGCGGCCCTGGCCCTCGGCGCGAACCACCTGGTCACGCTGGTGGCCCAGTCGATGGAACTGCTCCACAAGGCGGGCGTCGCCGCCCCCGACCGGATGCTCGGCCCGCTGCTCGGCGCCGCCCTCGACAACGCCCTGCGGTCCGGGGACGCGGCCCTCACCGGCCCGGTCGCGCGCGGTGACGCGGGCACGGTCGCCGCGCACGTCGCGGAACTGCGCAAGCACGCGCCCGGCACCGTCGCCGGCTATCTGGCGATGGCCCGCACGACCGCCGACCGGGCGCTCGCGCACGGCCTGCTCAAGCCCGAGCTGGCCGAGGACCTGCTGGGCGTGCTCGCCGACACCCCGGCGGGTGCGACCGGCCCCACCGGAAGCGCCGACGGGCCGCAAGGAGACGACCGATGAGCCTGTTCGCCCGTGACGGCGACACCGGTCGCCCGGTCCGCCACCAGCCCGCCGAACTCCTGCGCACCGGCGAGGACCTCAGGGACGCCGCCGCCCACTTCGCCGTCCCCGGCTCCACCGCCGTGGTCATGACCATGGGCGCCCTCCACGAGGGCCACGCCACCCTGGTCCGGGCCGCACGCGCCCGCGTGGGGGAGAAGGGCTTCGTCGTCGTCACCGTCTTCGTCAACCCGCTCCAGTTCGGCGCCGGCGAGGACCTCGACCGCTACCCCCGCACCCTCGACGCCGACCTCGCCCTCGCCCTCGAATCGGGCGCCAGCGCCGTCTTCGCGCCCTCCGCCGACGAGGTCTACCCCGGCGGCGAGCCGCAGGTCAGGATCACCGCCGGCCCCATGGGCGAGCGCCTCGAAGGCGCCTCACGGCCCGGCCACTTCGACGGCATGCTGACCGTCGTCGCCAAGCTGCTCCACCTCACCGCGCCCGACCTGGCCTTCTTCGGCCAGAAGGACGCCCAGCAGCTGGCGCTGATCCGGCGCATGGCCCGCGACCTGAACTTCCCGGTCGAGATCGTCGGCGTGGAGACCGTCCGCGAGCCCGACGGCCTCGCGCTGTCCAGCCGCAACCGCTACCTGTCGGCCGAGGAGCGCCGTACCGCCCTCGCGCTGTCCGGCGCGCTGTTCGCCGCCCGCGAGCGGCTCGCCGCGCAGGAGGCCCTCCGCGCGCGTGCCGCCGCCCTGCCCGCCGCCCAGGGGCGTGCCGAGAACCGCGCCGAGGCGCTCTCCCGGCTCGGCGAGGCACGGGCCGCCGCCGACGCCCACGCGGTCGCGCAGGCCGTCGAGGGCTGCGGGGCCGAGGCCGTCAGGGCCGCCGCCCGTACCGTCCTCGACGACGCCACGAGGACCGAGCCGCCGCTCACGCTGGACTACCTCGCGCTCGTCGACCCGGCGGACTTCACCGAGGTCGCCGACGACCACGACGGGGACGCGGTCCTCGCCGTCGCCGCGCGCGTGGGCACCACCCGGCTGATCGACAACATCCCCCTCCACCTCGGAGGCACCATGTCCACCACCCTGGGAGCGAACCCGTGACCGGAATACGGCTGCACGCCGCCGCGCCCGGCTGGGCCATCGACGCCGATGTCGTCGTGGTCGGCTCCGGAGTCGCCGGCCTCACCGCCGCCCTGCGCTGCACCGCGGCCGGGCTCCGTGCGGTCGTCGTCACCAAGGCCCGGCTCGACGACGGCTCCACCCGCTGGGCCCAGGGCGGCATCGCCGCCGCGCTCGGCGACGGCGACACCCCCGAGCAGCACCTCGACGACACGCTCGTGGCCGGCGCCGGGCTCTGCGACGAGCAGGCCGTGCGGGTGCTCGTCACCGAGGGGCCCGACGCCGTCCGCAGGCTCATCGCGACCGGCGCCGACTTCGACAAGGACGCCGACGGCGGGATCGCGCTGACCCGGGAGGGCGGCCACCACCGCCGCCGGATCGCGCACGCCGGCGGCGACGCGACCGGCGCCGAGATCTCCCGCGCCCTGGTCGAGGCGATACGGGACCGGGGCGTGCGCACCATCGAGCACGCCCTCGTCCTTGACCTCCTCACGGACGCCGGGGGCCGCACGGCGGGCGTGACCCTGCACGTCATGGGCGAGGGCCAGCACGACGGCGTCGGCGCCGTCCACGCGCCCGCGGTGGTCCTCGCGACCGGCGGCATGGGCCAGGTCTTCTCCGCCACCACCAACCCGACGGTCTCCACCGGCGACGGCGTCGCGCTCGCGCTGCGCGCCGGCGCGGAGGTCTCCGACCTGGAGTTCGTCCAGTTCCACCCCACGGTGCTCTTCCTCGGCGTCGGCTCCGAGGGTCAGCAGCCGCTGGTCTCCGAGGCGGTCCGGGGCGAGGGCGCCCACCTGGTCGACGCCGACGGGGTCCGCTTCATGCTCGGACAGCACGAGCTGGCCGAGCTGGCGCCCCGGGACATCGTCGCCAAGGCGATCACCCGCCGGATGGGGGAGCAGGGCACCGACAACATGTATCTCGACGCCCGCCACTTCGGCGCCGAGATGTGGGCGGAGCGCTTCCCGACGATCCTCGCCGCCTGCCGCTCCCACGGCATCGACCCGGTGACCGAGCCGATCCCGGTCGCGCCCGCCGCGCACTACGCCTCCGGCGGCATCCGTACGGACCTGCGGGGCCGTACCACCGTCCCCGGCCTGTACGCGTGCGGGGAGGTCGCCTGCACGGGCGTCCACGGCGCCAACCGGCTCGCCTCGAACTCCCTCCTGGAGGGCCTGGTCTTCGCCGAGCGGATCGCCGAGGACGTCATCTCGGCCGCCCCGCGCGTGCCGGGCGCCCCGGTCGCGCACCCGTCCCCGGTGACCCTGCCGCTGCCCGTGGCCGGCGCCCGGACCCGTATCCAGCGGATCATGACGGCCGGCGCCGGGGTGCTGCGCTCCGAGACCGGCCTGCGGGGGGCCGCCGAGGCCCTCGACGCCCTGCACGGCGACGCCCTCGCGGGCGGCACCGACGACACCAAGGCCGGCGAGCCGGGCGTGGACGCCTGGGAGACCACCAACCTGCTGTGCGTCGCGCGCGTGCTGGTCGCCGCCGCCCGCCGCCGCGAGGAGACCCGCGGCTGCCACTGGCGCGAGGACCACCCGGACCGCGACGACACCGACTGGCGCCGGCATCTCGTCGTACGCCTCACCCCGGAGCGGACCCTCGACGTCCGGACGACCGGCACACATGACTTTCCCCCCACCTCCGATGCCCCAAGGGAGCCGTAAGTGACCACGCCCGAGGAAGCCCGTCCGCAGCCCGTGGACGTCCCTCTCATCCAGATCCACACGGTTTCCTCCGACGAGGCGGCCGGCGGCTGCGGCGACGGCTGCGGCTGCGGCGGTGCCGACGAGTTCGAGTGCGGGCTCGACCCGGCGCTGGCCGAGCTGCTGGAGGCCGCGGGACTCGACCCCGTCCAGGTCGAGGACGTCGCCCACCTGGCGATCGCCGAGGACCTCGACGGCGGCGTCGACGTGACGACCGTGGCGACCGTCCCCGAGGACGCCGTCGCCACCGCCGACTTCACCGCCCGCGAGGCCGGTGTCGTGGCCGGTCTGCGGATCGCCGAGGCCGTCCTCTCGATCGTGTGCACGGCCGAGTTCGAGGTCGAGCGGCACGTCGAGGACGGCGCGCGCGTCGAGGCCGGGGACGTGCTCCTCAGCGTCACCGCCCGCACCCGTGACCTGCTCACCGGCGAGCGCAGCGCGCTCAACCTCCTGTGCCGCCTCTCCGGCATCGCCACCGCAACGCGCGCGTGGGCCGACGCCCTGGAGGGCACGAAGGCCAAGGTCCGCGACACCCGCAAGACCACTCCGGGCCTGCGCGCCCTGGAGAAGTACGCGGTCCGCTGCGGCGGCGGCGTCAACCACCGCATGTCGCTCTCCGACGCGGCGCTGGTGAAGGACAACCACGTGGTGGCGGCCGGCGGCGTGGCCGAGGCCTTCAAGGCCGTGCGCGAGCTGTTCCCCGAGCTGCCCGTCGAGGTCGAGGTCGACACGATGCCCCAGGTCCGCGAGGTCCTGGAGGCGGGCGCCGATCTGATCCTGCTGGACAACTTCACCCCGGCCGAGACCGAGGAGGCCGTCGCGCTGGTCGCGGGCCGCGCCGCCCTGGAGTCCTCGGGCCGGCTGACCCTGGAGAACGCGGCGGCGTACGCGGCGACCGGGGTGGACTACCTGGCGGTCGGCGGGCTCACCCACTCCTCCCCGATCCTCGACATCGGCCTCGACCTGCGCGAGGTGCGGGCCTGATGCTGCTCACCATCGACGTCGGCAACACGCACACGGTCCTCGGTCTCTTCGACGGTGACGAGATCGTCGAGCACTGGCGGATCTCCACCGATCCGAGCCGCACCGCCGACGAGATGGCGGTCCTGCTCCAGGGCCTCATGGGCATGCACCCGCTGCTCGGCGTGGAGCTGAGCGACGGCATCGAGGGGATCGCGATCTGCGCGACGGTCCCCTCGGTGCTGCACGAGCTGCGCGAGGTCACCCGGCGCTACTACGGGGACGTCCCCGCGGTCCTGGTGGAACCGGGCGTCAAGACGGGCGTGCCGATCCTCACGGACAACCCCAAGGAGGTCGGCGCGGACCGCGTGATCAACGCGGTCGCGGCCGTCGAGCTCTACGGCGGCCCGGCGATCGTCGTCGACTTCGGTACGGCGACGACGTACGACGCGGTCACCACGCGCGGCGAGTACGCGGGCGGCGCCATCGCGCCGGGCATCGAGATCTCGGTCGAGGCGCTCGGGGTCAAGGGGGCCATGCTCCGCAAGATCGAGCTGGCCAGGCCGCGCAGCGTGATCGGCAAGAACACGGTGGAGGCGATGCAGTCGGGCATCGTCTACGGGTACGCGGGCCAGGTCGACGGCGTCGTCGCCCGGATGAAGCGGGAGCTGGTCGGCCCGAACGGCGACCCCTCGGACGTGACGGTGATCGCGACCGGCGGCCTGGCGCCGATGGTCCTCGCCGACTCCCGGGAGATCGACGAGCACGAGCCCTGGCTGACCCTGATCGGCCTGCGCCTGGTGTACGAGCGGAACGTCTCCCGCATGTGAGGGAGGCGGGCGGACGGGCGGGCCGTCGGCGCGCCGCAATGATCGCTAAGAGGAAATTGTCCGATTAGCGCGTATCGTCGGCCCATGCCCACGCCATACGGATCCCGCGGCGGCATGGCGTTCAGCGCGGACGAGCTGCGTGTGCTCCGCCGTGCCCTCGCCGTCGCCCTCCACCCCGCCCCGCTCCAGGACGAGGACGTCCAGGACACCCTGCGCCTGGCCGAATCCGTGGACGAGGCGGTACGCGAGGCCGGCCGGCTGCGCGCCTTCCTCCTCGCCGACCTGGCCCGCTACCGCGAAGCGCTCCCCGGGTCCCTCGGCGGCTATCTGGAGCTCCTCCAGGACGCCCTCGCCGCCGGTTACGACCCCGGGGCCGACGACCTCGCCGCACTGCGCGCCCTGCGCCGCAACCCCGCGGCGGCCGAGCTGCTCGCCCGCTGCCAGATCCTCGCCGAGCGCTCCGTACGCGCGCGCCTCGCCCGGGTCTCCCAGGCCACCGGCACGACCGCCGGACGGAGCCCGCAGGGCGCCGTGGTCACGGCGCCCCGGGTCCGGCTGCTCGCCCTGCCCGGCGGGCGCGCGGCGGCCGACGATCCCAAGCCGACGCCCCCGGCGCCCGCCGAGCGTCCGGTGCCCAAGCCCTCCGAGGTGTTTCCGCCGCGCCGGAGGCCCGTACCCCCGCCCCCGCCCGAGGAACGCGTCGCCGGATAGCTAGGCTGGTCGCCATGGACTACGTATCCGCGCTCGTGCCCCCCGTCGTGATGGCCGCGTTCTTCATCGGCCTCGTCGTCACGATCGTCAAGAGCCAGGGCGGCCCGAACAAGGCGAAGGAGGACGCGGTCGTGGACGCCGCGCTCGCCCGCGCCGAGGCGACCCGCCAGGCGGACAGCACCCCCGCCGTCTGACGCCCGCCCGCACCGCCGCAGTACCCGGGACGTACGACCCTTCGTGGTCGTGCGTCCTTTTTGTTGTGTTTCCTTACGTCAATGGGCGCTAAATGGCGTTTTGAGCACTAAAGTGACGTTGTGCCCCGTCCCCTGGGAGAGCTCGAAGACGCCGTGATGACGCGCGTCTGGCAATGGAACCGTCCGGTGACCGTCCGGGAAGTTCTGGAGGACCTTCAGCAGGAACGGTCCATCGCCTACACCACCGTCATGACCGTCATGGACAATCTCCATCAGAAGGGCTGGGTCCGCCGAGAAGTCGAAGGCCGCGCCTATCGATATACGGCGGTCTCCACCAGGGCCGCCTACGCGGCCGCCCTGATGAACGAGGGATGGGCACAGAGCGACAATCCGGCCGCCGCGCTCGTCGCCTTCTTCGGGATGATGTCGCAGGAACAGCGCGAGGCCCTCAACGACGCCATCCGGATCGTGCAGCGGGACACCCCGCTCCCCGCCCCGCCCGAGGAGGGCGCCGAGGGATCCGGGGCCCGGGAGCGATAGCGTCCCCCCATGTCGCCGTCCGCTTCCCCGGCCGCTTCCCCGGCCTCCGCCAAAGCCGTCACCGTCCGCAGGGCCCGCACCGGAGACGTCGCCGCGGTCCGCCGCCTCGTCGACCCCTTCGTGAACCGGGGCATCCTGCTCGACAAGGCCACCGTCACCCTTTACGAGTCCATCCAGGAGTTCTGGGTGGCGGAACGGGACGAGGACGCCACCGTCGTCGGCTGCGGCGCTCTCCACGTCATGTGGGAAGACCTCGCCGAAGTGCGCACTCTCGCCGTGGATCCCGAGTTCAAGGGAGCCGGCGTCGGACATCAGGTGCTGGACAAGTTGTTGCACACCGCCCGATGGCTCGGTGTGCGGCGGGTATTCTGCCTCACCTTCGAAGTCGACTTCTTCGTGAAGCACGGCTTCGTCGAGATCGGCGAGACCCCGGTCGACGGAGATGTCTACAGCGAGCTGCTGCGTTCCTATGACGAGGGAGTCGCCGAGTTCCTCGGTCTCGAACGAGTGAAGCCGAACACCTTGGGCAACAGCCGGATGCTTCTGCACCTGTGACCCGTGCGGATCCCTATGTCCGAATCGCGCACGTTTCCCGCGCGGTCGGGGTTCTGAACCTCTGCCAGGGGTTTGTGTTTTTCCGGGAAAAGCGGTTTCCTTTCCGCGTACTGCATTTTCGATGAAAGGAAATCCGGTGGCACAGAAGGTTCAGGTCCTTCTTGTCGACGACCTCGACGGCGTCGAGGCGGACGAGACCGTGACGTTCGCGCTGGACGGCAAGACCTACGAGATCGACCTCACCACCGCGAACGCGGAAAAGCTCCGTGGTCTGCTCGAGCCCTACACCGCGAGCGGCCGTCGTACCGGTGGTCGTACCGCCGGCGCTCGCGGCAAGGGCCGCGCCGTGGCGGCGGGCAGCCAGGACACCGCGAAGATCCGCGCGTGGGCCAAGGAGAACGGCTACGACGTGAACGACCGCGGTCGCGTGCCGGCCACCGTCAAGGCGGCCTACGAGGACGCGAACCGCTGAGGCGACAGCTGCTGAGCCGCCGGCCCCCGGGTCCGCGCACTCAGCAGCCGCGCCCGGTGGCACTCCGCGGCCGCCGCGGCCACCAGACGCACCAGGCACGGGGCATCCGCACCGCCCCAGGGCGTGGACCGCAGGGCCGGCAGCGAGGACTCGACCTCGCGGCCCGGCGCAGGGGCCCGCAGCCACACGGAGGCACCCGGCGTGCCGGATCCGCCCCGCTCCGGGGGAAGGGGTGCGGTCATCCGGCCGTCGGCCCCCATGGCCGTGAGGTCGAGCGCGATCCCGCCCCACTCCAGCCAGTCGAGCAGACCCGGTAGCTCCTCGGCCGTCCCGGCGGCCACGAGGAGCCGCATCCGGCGCCCCAGCAGGGCCACCGGACCCGTCGCCGGGCCCGTCCGGCGCAGCACGCCCCGGCCGGCCTCGGCGGGCAGCTCAAGGACGTCGAAGCGCAGCCCCGTGACCAGCTGCACCGGCGGACCCGCCACCGTCGCCCAGCCGAGCTCCCGCTCGTACCACCGCGCCAGAGCGCCGTCGAGCGGCGTACGGGGAAGCGGGACGGTGAAGGCCATGCCGGGGGAACTCCCGCGAGGGCGTGTTGGTTACGCCCGCGATGACACACGGTCTCCGTCCGGACGCGCAAGGTGTCCGTGATGGGGCGTACGCGTGCATTCGGCAGCGCAAGGGTGTTCGCTGGTAGCGGAGGGAACCGGGGTGCGCCGCATGGAGTGTCAGTCCTTACGGGTAAGACATTCCTAGTGGAGAGGGGCGACTCGCGGGCTTCGGCGTCTCACGTTCGCCATCGGCGTACTGATGGCGCGGCTAACTACTTGGCCTGCGGGAACATCGTCTCGCACCATCGGGTTGGAGCATTTGTCGGCTGTTCGGCAGCAGGTCTCCCCGCGGAAGGTGGGGTGATCCGGACGGATGTCGGCAGTTGGAATGAGCGGTCCCCGCTTGCGGGACTAAGCTGCGGAAGGACAGGGAGGGGATCGACCCCTAACTGACTGACCGCTCTGAGGAGCGATTAACGATGTTCGAGAGGTTCACCGACCGCGCGCGGCGGGTTGTCGTCCTGGCTCAGGAAGAAGCCCGGATGCTCAACCACAACTACATCGGCACCGAGCACATCCTTCTGGGCCTTATCCACGAGGGTGAGGGTGTCGCCGCTAAGGCCCTGGAGAGCCTCGGGATTTCGCTCGAGGCGGTCCGCCAGCAGGTTGAGGAGATCATCGGGCAGGGGCAGCAGGCCCCGTCCGGGCACATCCCCTTCACCCCGCGTGCCAAGAAGGTCCTGGAGCTCTCGCTCCGTGAGGCCCTCCAGCTCGGCCACAACTACATCGGCACCGAGCACATCCTGCTCGGCCTGATCCGCGAGGGCGAGGGCGTCGCCGCCCAGGTCCTCGTGAAGCTGGGCGCCGACCTCAACCGGGTGCGGCAGCAGGTCATCCAGCTGCTCTCCGGCTACCAGGGCAAGGAAGCCGCCACGGCCGGCGGTCCTGCCGAGGGCACCCCCTCGACGTCCCTGGTCCTCGACCAGTTCGGCCGGAACCTCACCCAGGCGGCCCGCGAATCCAAGCTCGACCCGGTCATCGGGCGCGAGAAGGAGATCGAGCGGGTCATGCAGGTGCTGTCCCGCCGCACCAAGAACAACCCGGTCCTCATCGGCGAGCCCGGCGTCGGCAAGACCGCCGTCGTCGAGGGCCTGGCGCAGGCCATCGTCAAGGGCGAGGTGCCCGAGACCCTCAAGGACAAGCACCTCTACACCCTCGACCTCGGCGCGCTGGTCGCAGGCTCCCGCTACCGCGGTGACTTCGAGGAGCGCCTGAAGAAGGTCCTCAAGGAGATCCGCACCCGCGGCGACATCATCCTGTTCATCGACGAGCTCCACACCCTCGTGGGTGCGGGTGCCGCCGAGGGCGCGATCGACGCCGCCAGCATCCTCAAGCCGATGCTGGCCCGCGGTGAGCTCCAGACCATCGGTGCCACCACGCTCGACGAGTACCGGAAGTACCTGGAGAAGGACGCGGCCCTCGAGCGCCGCTTCCAGCCCATCCAGGTCGCCGAGCCGTCGCTGCCGCACACCATCGAGATCCTCAAGGGTCTGCGCGACCGGTACGAGGCCCACCACCGGGTCTCCATCACCGATGAGGCGCTCGTCCAGGCCGCGACCCTGGCCGACCGGTACATCTCGGACCGCTTCCTCCCGGACAAGGCGATCGACCTGATCGACGAGGCCGGCTCCAGGATGCGCATCCGCCGGATGACCGCGCCGCCGGACCTCCGCGAGTTCGACGAGAAGATCGCCGGCGTCCGCCGCGACAAGGAGTCCGCGATCGACTCGCAGGACTTCGAGAAGGCCGCCTCGCTCCGCGACAAGGAGAAGCAGCTCCTCGCCGCGAAGGCCAAGCGCGAGAAGGAGTGGAAGGCCGGCGACATGGACGTCGTCGCCGAGGTCGACGGCGATCTGATCGCCGAGGTCCTCGCGACCGCCACCGGCATCCCGGTCTTCAAGCTGACCGAGGAGGAGTCCAGCCGCCTGCTCCGCATGGAGGACGAGCTCCACAAGCGCGTCATCGGGCAGAAGGACGCCGTCATCGGCCTCTCGCGGGCCATCCGCCGTACGCGTGCCGGTCTCAAGGACCCGAAGCGCCCCGGTGGCTCGTTCATCTTCGCCGGTCCGTCCGGTGTCGGTAAGACCGAGCTCTCGAAGGCTCTCGCCGAATTCCTCTTCGGCGACGAGGACGCGATGATCTCCCTCGACATGTCGGAGTTCAGCGAGAAGCACACGGTTTCGCGTCTCTTCGGTTCGCCGCCCGGATACGTCGGCTACGAAGAGGGCGGCCAGCTCACCGAGAAGGTGCGCCGCAAGCCGTTCTCCGTCGTCCTCTTCGACGAGGTCGAGAAGGCCCACCCCGATATCTTCAATTCCCTTCTCCAGATCCTGGAGGACGGTCGTCTGACCGACTCCCAGGGCCGGGTCGTGGACTTCAAGAACACGGTCATCATCATGACGACCAACCTCGGGACCAGGGACATCTCGAAGGGCTTCAACCTGGGCTTCGCCGCCCAGGGCGACACGAAGTCCAACTACGAGCGGATGAAGGCGAAGGTCAGCGACGAGCTGAAGCAGCACTTCCGCCCCGAGTTCCTCAACCGCGTGGACGACATCATCGTCTTCCCGCAGCTGACCCCGGAGGACATCCTCCAGATCGTCGACCTGATGATCGGTCGCGTCGACGAGCGCCTCAAGGACCGGGACATGGGCCTTGAGCTCTCCCAGTCCGCGAAGGAGCTGCTGTCCAAGAAGGGTTACGACCCGGTCATGGGCGCCCGGCCGCTGCGCCGGACGATCCAGCGCGAGATCGAGGACACGCTCTCGGAGAAGATCCTCTTCGGCGAGCTGCGTGCCGGTCACATCGTGGTCGTGGACACCGAGGGCGAAGGTGAGGAGCGCAAGTTCACCTTCCGCGGCGAGGAGAAGACGGCGCTGCCGGACGCCCCGCCGATCGAGGCCACGGGCGGCACGGGCCCGAACCTGTCGAAGGAAGCGTGACGCTGCGCTGAGCAGGTGGCGCGGTAAGGGGCGGCCCCGGAACCCGATGGTTCCGGGGCCGCCCCTTTTTGCCGTCCCGGCGGCGCCCCGGCCGTCTATTCGACGGTGAGCCGGTCACCGAGGGCGGCGGCGCCGAGGATCCGCTTGCGGGGGAAGGACGTGATGTTCACGATCACATGGGGCAGGTTGTGGAGCGGGGTGAGGTCCAGCGTCCCGGTGGAGTCCTGGACGCCGCCGACCCTGAGGTAGGCGAGCGCGCTCAGCCGCGCCACCGCCGTCAGATCCGTCAGCCGGGGGCAGTGCGCCAGGTAGAGGCCGGTGAGCTGGGCGCAGTCCACTCCGCTCAGGAAGCCGAGGTCGGTGAGCCGGGTGTTCTGGGAGATGCCGAGGAAGCGCAGCCTCCGCCCGCTGAGGCCGCTGAGGAGTTCGGGTGCCTCGAAGTCCCCGTAGAGGTGGACGCTCGGGTGGTCCGGCAGATGCCGCAGCTGTTCCACGCCGGTCACCATGATGGGGGCGTCCGGGGTGAGGTGCGGGGCGATCTCCCGCGCGTACGCCTCAAGGGGGAACTGGCTCCAGACGCCGGAGAACCTGTCCGCCTCTCCCGCCTCGGCGAATGCGCGGGCGTACGGCAGGGCCTCCCGGCCGCCGATCGTGAAGACCAGATGGACGATGGTGCCGATGGCCTCCCTGGACACCTCCGCGGGGCCGGGCAGCAGCGGCAGTACGTATCCGCCCAGGCGGGCCAGCTGTCCCACCTGCTCGGTGTTCCGCGGCGGGATCACCGACTTCACCGCCTTCCGCACCCGCCCGTGCAGGGCGCCGTCCAGCCAGGCCGCGTGCTGGGCCGCCAACGCCGCCAGGACGTACAGCGTGGTCTTCAGGTCGCGTTTGCGGGTGGCCGATCCTGCCGTGAGGAGGCCCTCGACCAGGGTGGGCAGGTCGCGGCGGGTGCAGTGGCCGGCCGCCAGGAGCAGGACGTCGTGCCACTGCTGGTCGTGGGCGTGCCGCAGGGCCTCCTTGAGCTGGTCGTCCTCCACCAGTTCCTTCGCCGCCAGGAAGTCCTGGAAGGTGCGGTGGGCGAACTGGAAGACGTCGTCCGTGCGTTCCTGGAGCAGGCCGCTGCGGTTCAGGAGATGGGTGAGGATCTGCTCGGGGGCGCCCTGGGCGGCGACCCTCGGCATCCCGGGCAGGGCGCGGGCGAGCTGGTGCAGGGCCTGTTCCCGGGTGAACTCGGTCTGGCCGCCCCGGACCAGCCAGGCCGCGAGCCGCTGGAGGAGTTCGGTGTGCTCGTCGACCGTCATGCCGATGCCGTCGGGGGTGCCGATCCCGCGCTGTTCGTCGCGGACGCCGAGCAGCAGGTGCAGCGCCGAGGAGTAGAGCGCCCAGCGGGTCTCGGGCAGGAAGCCCTCCCGTAGCCGGTGCAGGGCGCAGATGACCGCGCAGAGCAGCGGGGTCCGGGCGAGATCGGCCAGAGCACGGTTGTGGCGGAACTGCTGGGCCAGGTCGCGTTCGAGGTCGGTGAGGTTCCGGTCGGGGTCTCCGTCCAGCCGGGCGGCGGCGTGCCAGGCGGCGACGAAGGCCTGGATGTCGGCGTCCCTGAGCGGGAGGAGGGTCAGTTCCTCGAACTGCTCGGAGCCGAGCCAGTCGGGGGCGACGGCGAAGGGCCGTACGGTCGC
Organism: Streptomyces sp. P9-A4; assembly: GCF_036634195.1. NCBI lineage: Bacteria > Bacillati > Actinomycetota > Actinomycetes > Kitasatosporales > Streptomycetaceae > Streptomyces > Streptomyces sp. P9-A4. The sequence continues at coordinate 3,260,468 of NZ_JAZIFY010000001.1, read as the reverse complement.
CACGCACCGGGTGCGGGGGTAGCGGGCGAGCAGCTGGGAGAGCCAGGTGTGGGCGGCCTCGCGCTCCTCCGCCGGGACCTCGTCGAGGCCGTCGACCAGGAGCAGGCCGCGCCCCGCGTTGAGGACCCGGCCGGCCCAGCCCTCGGGGGCGGGGTCGATCATGAGCCCCGAGACGCGGGCCAGTTCGGCGGGGGAGGGGTAGCCGTTGCCCCGGGCGCGCAGGGTGCGCAGCGGGACGACGAAGGGGACGAGGCCGTTCAGCTCGGCGAGGTTGGGCCCCAGGGTCCCGGCGGCGGCGTGCGCGGCCAGCCACCACACCAGGGTGGTCTTCCCGGCCCCGGCGTCGCCCCTGAGGAGGACGCGCGGCCGGGAGGCGAGCAGGTCGTCGATGCGCTGCGGGACGCGGTCGGGCGAGCCGGGGGTCCTGGACGCGGCCTCCAGGGAGAGGTAGGCGGTGTCGAGGTCCCACTGGGAGGCGCGCTTGCCCAGTTCGTCGAGGCCGAAGATCCGGGTGCGGCGGTAGAAGGCTCCGACGGCCTCCGCGTACTCCTCCTCGTACGGCCGGTCATGGGGGTGCGTGCCGGTGATCCGTACCGGCGGGGCGACGTCGGGGGGAAGCCACCGCCGTACTTCCTCGTCCGCGAGGACGGCGGTCAGGGGTACGCACTCCAGACGGCGGTGGCCGCGTCCGCGCGGTACGGCGCGGACGATGCCGAGCAGTCTCCCGTCGGCGAGGACGGGGGCGCCGGAGAGGCCCGCGAGGGGCGAGGGGCCGTCCTCCGTGCCGGTGACGGGAGGGTGGTCCAGCTCGACGGTCAGGGTGTGGCGGAGGAGTCCGGCCATGGGCAGGACGGTGCCGGTGAACTGGTCGACGTCCGGTTTCCGGCCCTCGTACCGCTGGACCCGGGGGAAGCCGACGATCTCGCAGCCGGGTATCGGGCGGTCGGTGGCGAGGGCGCTGAACAGGGGCGGGGTGCCGAGGCGATGGCCGGACCGGAGGAGGGCGGCGTCGAGGCGGTCGTCGGACCAGACGACCGACAACCGTCCCGGTACCGCCATGTGCGGGGCGGCGGCCGTGGCGCTGCGGGCGCCGCCGAGGACGTGGGCACTGGTCAGGACGAGGGTCGGGGTCAGCAGGACCCCGGTGCCCTGCTGCTCGCCGAGGACGGCGAGGACGGCGGTGGTGGCGGCGGTGGCGGGGGTGAAGTCGCTCACCGTGCCTCGGACCCGCCGCCGAAGTCGGACAGGTCCGCGCCCTCGTCGTTGCCGACGAGCCAGGGGCCGGCGGTCGTGGCGTTCCGGGGCTTGAGCGTGAAGGAGACCCGGTGGGTCTCGCCCCGGGTGCGGGAGGCGTCCGCACCGGCCTCGACGACCCAGGCCTTGACCTTGCCGCCGGCCTTCACCTCCTTGCGGAGTTCGATGGTGAACTCCATCTCGATGTCGCCCACTTCGAAGGCGACGGGCTGCCCGGTCGCCCGAGTGGCGGCGGCGACGAGCTGGTCGCGTACGGAGGCGATGGCGTCGGCGAGTTCGATGTCGGTCATGACCATGAACGTATCGGGGGAGGTGGAGGGCGGTCAGGTCATGGGCGGATCTCGACCGTGGCGGCGAGGGCTTCGGCGCCGGTGAAGCCGCTGCCGTTGATGTACCGGAGTTGGGTCAGGGACGCCAGCGGGGTGAGGTCGTGGACGTTTCCTTCGAGGTCGCCGTAGAGGACCAGCAGACGCAGGGCGGGGAACGACCGGGCGATGATGTCCAGGGGCGCGGGCGAGCCGAAGCACCCCACCCACAGGGTCTGCGTCTGCGGCAGCCTCAGCGATTCCGGAATGTTCCTCATCGTCTCGGCCATCAGATCCAGCAGCGAGAGGTAGTCCAGGGCGGCCACCGTGGCCCAGTCCTCCGCACTCAAGACGGCGTCGTTGATGGCGAGCTCGTGGAGACCGGTCAGGCGACGGAGGAAGCCGAGTCCCCCGGTGGGTTGGCTGGTCAGGGTGAGCCTGCCCAGCTTGTTGTCGGAGGGGAGGCGGCTCAGGAACGGGGCCAGGGTTCCCGGCACATGCGCGATTTCCGCCTCGCCCAACGCCTCGCGGAGCATGGCCATGCCGTCGGGGGTGAGGCTCGGGCTCATGCGCAGGTCGAGGCGCTCGGGGCGCAGCCCGAGGCGGGCGATCTCGGCTGCCTGGTTGTTGGACACCAGGGTGAAGTTGAGGTCGCTCGGATCGAGCCGGGCGATGATCTCCTCCGCGTAGGGGGCGGTCGCGAACCGGCCCCAGCCCCACATCAGCTGGGAGCGGACGCCCAGCGACGAATGGTCCGTGAACTGGGCGAGGTACGGCAGCGTGGCATCGTCCGTGATGTGGGTCGCCGTGATCACCAGGTCCTCGACCACCTCGTCGTCCAGCCCCTCCGGCCCCGGCAGCAGGTCCAGGACCGCCCGTCCCACCGACGCCAGCTCCCGCGCCTCCTCCGGACCGCGCGGCGGGATCACCTCGGCCGTGCGGGCCAGGATCCGTTCCCGGATCTCCGGTGCCACCTCCGTCGCGTGGGTCAGCGCCGTCGCCGCCACCACCAGCACGCGGAGCTGCGTCCGGCGGTCCGGTGCCGCGTCCGCCGCCTTCAGCAGCTCGTCGAAGATCTCCGCGCACTCGCGCGGGCGCGCGTGCCCGACGGCCATGCGGATGACGTCCTCCCACTGGTCGTCCGCCGCGTGCCGGACGAGGACGCCGATGTCCCAGCGGTCCACGAGGGCCTTCGCCGCCAGGTAGTCCTGGAAGGTGCGGTGCACGAAGTCGACCGTGTCCGCGGTCGGCTCGCGCAGGAGGCCGCTGCGGTGGAGCAGATGCGTGAAGACGGTGCCGGGGTCGTACCCGGCCGCCTCCGTGATCGCGGGTACGGCCTCCCGTACGACGTCCTGCGCGTGCGCGCGGTCCATCGCCGTGCGGCCGTTGAGCGTCAGCCAGTACGCGATCCGCTGGATCAGCTGGATCTGCGGGGTCTCGCCGAGGTCGATCCCGTACGGGGTCCCCATGTCCCGCTCGCGGTCCCGGCGCGAGAGCAGCATCGAGAGGGCCGCTTCGTACAGCGCCTTCCGGCCGCGGGGCAGGAAGCCGCGCCTGCCGTGGTGCAGGGCGCAGATCAGACCGCACATCAGGGGGTTGGTGGCGAGCTGGGCGACGTCCGCCGTCGTGCGCAGGGCGTCGAGGAGGGGCCGCTCGTACGGTGCCGCCTCCGGTCCTGCGGCCCGGTGCCAGCGGCGGACGAAGGTGGCGACCGCGGCGGAGGACATCGGGGAGAGGGTGAGTTCGGCGAAGCCGTCCGGGGCGAGCCAGTCGTCGCGCACGGCGGTGGGGCGTGAGGTCACGAGCCAGCGGTTGCCCTCGTAGGCGTCGAGGAGGTCGCGGAGCCAGCGCCGGGCGCGGTCCCGCTCGGCCTCGGGGATCTCGTCGATGCCGTCGACGAGGACCAGGCCGCGCCCGGCGGCGAGGACGCGGTCGGCCCAGCCGTCGGGTGCGGGAAGGGGGCAGTCGACGGCGGAGAGGAAGCGGTCGGGGGTGGGGAGCCGCTCGCCGTGGCGGGTCAGGGCGCGCAGGGGGAGGACGAAGGGGATGCGGTCGCGGAGGTACGCCATGCCGTCCGCGAGGTCCTCGCGTGCGGCGGAGACGGCCAGCCACTGGATGAGGGTCGTCTTGCCGGAGCCGGCGGTGCCGCGCAGGAGGACCTTGTCGTGGCGGGTGAGGATCTGGTCGGCGGGGCCGCCGGACGGGTCGCTCCGGAGGATGGCGGTGGCGGTGTCCGGGAACCCCGCGGACGGGGTCTCGGAGAACCCGTCCGCGGGGTTCCCGGAGAACACCGTCTCCACCCGGCGTGCGTACTCCCGCTGCATCCGGCTCAGGGTCATGGGCCCTCCCGTCGCCTCCAGCGACAGGTACGCCACGTCCAGCGGCCACTTCTCCGGGGCGTCCCTGAGGTCCACGCCGTAGATGGTCAGTCGGCCGTGCTTCTTGGCGAGGTGGGTCAGATAGCGGCGTTCGAACTCGGCGTCCCGGCCGTCCTGCCGCGGTGTCCTGCGGATGACCTCGTCGACCTTCGCGATGAGTTCCCGCTGGCCACGGGTCTGTTCCACCAGGCTGCGGGCCACGAAGGTGGAGCGCTGGGTGAAGAAGTCGAGGATGTGGAGGCAGGCCCACTCCGTCATCGACTCCAGGTAGAGGACCGAGTCGGTGGACAGGCCGTCCGGGGCGGGGGCCGCCGCGCGCAGGCGGCGGGCGAGGTCGAGATGGCCGAGGCGGACCGCCTGGACGTCGTCCATGTCGAGGTCGCCGAGGGCGATCAGGGTGGCGGCGAGGGTGTCGGTGACGGCCTCGGCCTCGTCGGCGGGGAAGGGGCGCTCGTCGGTGGAGCCGCTGTCGCCGCCTCGCAGCGAGCGCTCGACCAGCGTCGACGCCAGCTTCCGGACGTCCTTCTCGGTCAGCGTGCGCTTCTCACCGCGGAAGGAGACCAGCGAGGAGAGCCGGACCTTGCCGGACCGCCCCGTGAGGCCTGCCCCCGGACCCTCGTTGACCAGCAGTTTCCTCAAGAGCGGGCCGATCGCGGCCGAGGCGAGGCGTGTGCCGATGAGTGCCGGTTCCATCTGTGTCCCCCCATGGGTCCCCGAAGCGGTCAGCGTAGTGCGGGAGGGGCCTCGGGGTGGGCCGGTCGAGTGACCCAGGTCCCATCCGGGGCCGGTGCCTGGTGACAAGGCGCACAGGGCTTTCGAGGGGTACTAACCGGAATAGTGGCGACCTTTGGTGTCGATTCGGGACGTTACGGAGCGAACCGTCGGGACTTTGGTCCCGAGGGGTCCCGAACCGGACGGGAGGCGGCGTTTTCGGCGGTTCCGGGCATCCGTGACATGCGGATAAACCGATTCACTTGTGCCGCTATGTCCGATTTCAAGGATGGGTCCGGGGGTCGTCAAGGGGTGAACTTCCCCGGAGATCGCTACGAGGCGATGTCGTAGATGGGGTGTTTTGGGCTGGATGGGGGTCCGGGTTACCAAGGATGAGCAAGCCCGGCGCCGCACCGTTCGCGTCGGGCCTCGCACATTCCGTTCCGCACTACCCGGAGGTTTTCCCCCGTATGTCGAAGCGCGTCATGAACCCCGCCGCCCGTGTCACCGTCGTCGCTCTTGCCGCCGCCGGCCTGGGAGCGTCGCTGGTGGCCGGAGCTGGGTCCGCCTTCGCCGCCGAGGGCAAGGTCGCCGCCCCGGTAGCGCTCACCGCGTCCGCCGCCGTCTCCGCCCAGGCCGAGGCCCAGGCCCACGTCGCCGCCCAGGTGAAGGCCGCCGCCGCGAAGGCGAACGCCAAGACCGTGGCCGTGAAGGCCGCCGCCACGCAGCACACCGTCGCCGCCAAGAAGGCCCCGTCCTGGGTCAAGCCGGTCAGCGCCTACACGCTGAGCGCCAGCTACAACCAGGGCGGCGCCATGTGGGCCCACAAGCACTCCGGCCAGGACTTCGCCGTCCCGACCGGCACGCCGGTCAAGGCCGCGGCCGCCGGCACCGTCGTGAAGGCCGGCCCGAACGGCGGCGGCGACGGCCCCGCGTACGGCAACGCGATCGTCGTCAAGCACGCCAACGGCACGTACTCCCAGTACGCCCACCTGTCGAAGATCAAGGTGCACGTCGGCCAGAAGGTCGGCGCCGGCCAGCAGATCGCCCTCTCGGGCAACACCGGCAACTCCTCCGGCCCGCACCTGCACTTCGAGATCCGTACGACCCCGAACTACGGCTCCGCCGTGAACCCGGCCGCCTTCCTGCGGACCCACGGCGTCTCCATCTGAGCACCCTGAGCGCCCTGGGGCGCCGGGGCCTCCCCCGGGCGCGCCCGGTCCAACCGCATAGAGCGCTCTACACGGCCCCGTGGGCCTGATTGAGCAGATCGAGGGCGACCTCGAGGGTGGCCTTGTGCTTCTCCTCGGGGTCGCCCTCGAGGTTCTGCATGAAGAACGTGCCCGCGTGCAGGGTGAAGATCGCGCTGACGCAGCGCACCTGGTCCACCATCGCGAAGTCCGGCTCCTGGATCAGTCCGGTCAGTTCGAGCATGCGCTCCTTGAACGTGAGGCCGACGCTGAGCTCGCGGACCGTCGCCTGGTTCTCCTGCATGAAGCGGAAGAGCGGGGCCGCCGCGCGCAGCGCCACCTGGTAGCGGCGCAGTACCTCCTGGCGGGTCTCCAGGGTGCGGGGCTGTTCCCGGGCCCAGGCGATCAGCTCGTCCATGGGCCGGGTCAGGTCCTCGAAGATCCCGACGAGGATGTCTTCCTTGGTCTTGAAGTGGTAGTAGAGGGCCGCTTTGGTGACGTCGAGGCGTTCCGCGATCTCGCGCAGGGAGGTCTTCTCGTAGCCCTGCTCGGCGAAGAGGTCGAGGGCCACGTCCTGGATGCGCTGGCGGGTGTTGCCTCGGGCCATGACTGCCCTCCACTTTCCAAAGAACTTACTTGACGACCGGCAAGTTGCAGGTCTACTTTCCCCAGTGTAGTAACTAGCCGGGCGGCAAGTAAGGGACTGACATGGCGGCGCAACAAGACACAGCGAAAACGACGCAGGGGGAATCGGAGCCGCAGCCACGCAGCGTCCGCGTCGTCCTCCTCGCCCTGATGATCGCGATGCTCCTCGCGATGCTGGACAACATGATCATCGGCACCGCGATGCCGACGATCGTCGGTGAGCTCGGCGGCCTGGAGCACCTCTCCTGGGTCGTCACCGCCTACACCCTGGCCACCGCCGCCTCCACCCCCCTCTGGGGCAAGGTCGGCGACATGTTCGGCCGCAAGGGTGTCTTCCTCACCTCGATCGTGATCTTCCTGATCGGCTCGGCGCTCAGCGGCATGGCCCAGGACATGGGCCAGCTCATCGGCTTCCGTACGATCCAGGGCCTCGGCGCCGGCGGCCTCATGGTCGGCGTGATGGCGATCATCGGCGACCTCATCCCGCCCCGCGAGCGCGGCAAGTACCAGGGCATGATGGCCGGCGTGATGGCCCTCGCCATGATCGGCGGCCCGCTCGTCGGCGGCACCATCACCGACCACTGGGGCTGGCGCTGGTCCTTCTACATCAACCTGCCGCTCGGCGCCGTCGCCCTCGCCATGGTCAGCACCGTCCTGCACCTGCCGAAGAAGCAGCGCGCCACGGGCGCCCGGATCGACTTCCTCGGTGCCGCGCTGCTCACCGTCGGCATCACCGCGATCGTCCTCGTCACCACCTGGGGCGGTACGGAGTACGCCTGGGGCTCGGCCACCATCATCGGTCTCGCGGCCGGCGGAGCCCTCGCCCTCGCCGCCTTCCTGTGGGTGGAGACCCGGGCGAGCGACCCGATCATGCCGCTGCACATCTTCCGCAGCCGCAACTTCACCGTGATGTCCCTGATCGGCTTCATCACCGGCTTCGTGATGTTCGGCGCGGTCCTCTACCTGCCGATCTTCCAGCAGTCCGTCCAGGGCGCCTCGGCGACCAACTCCGGTCTGCTCCTCCTGCCGATGCTGCTGTCGATGATGGTCGTCTCGCTGCTCGTCGGCCGGTTCACCACCAGCACCGGCAAGTACAAGATCTTCCCGATCGTGGGCGGCGCGCTCATGACGGCCGGCCTCTTCCTGCTCTCCACGATGGACACCGGCACCTCCCGGCTGACCTCGGGCGTCTACATGGCCGTCCTCGGCGCCGGCATGGGCTTCCTCATGCAGATCACGATGCTGGTCGCCCAGAACAGCGTGGAGATGAAGGACATGGGCGTCGCCTCGTCCTCCACCACCCTCTTCCGGACGCTCGGCTCCTCCTTCGGCGTCGCGATCATGGGCGCGCTCTTCACGAGCAGCGTCCAGGACGAGATGGCCACGCGCGGCGGGTCCGGGATCACCGAGCGGACCGCCCAGCTCGACGCGGCGAGCCTCGCCAAGCTGCCGGCGGCGCTCCGCGAGGCCTACCAGCACGCGGTCTCCGCCGGTACCCACGGCGCCTTCGTGGTCGCCGCGGCGGTCTCCGTCCTCGGCTTCGCCCTCGCCTTCCTCGTCAAGGAGGTGGCGCTCCGCGGCGCCGGTCCCGCGGCGGGGCCGAAGGCGTCCTCGGACGACGAGAGCGCGAAGGTCGACCAGAAGGTCTGACAGTCCGACCCGAAAGCGGAAGCGGTACGTACGGCGGTGGGGCCGGTCCCGGAACAGGGGCGGGCCCCACCGTCGTACCCCCGGAAACCCGGTCCGACGAAGGCTCGGTCCGACGAAGACTCAGTCCGACGAGGTCCGCGACTCCGCCGCCCGCTGCTCCAGCCGGCACAGCTCCGAAGGCCGCAGCATCGGGAAGCTTCCCGTGTTCGTCGGCGCGTGGTCCGGCAGCCACAGCACGGCGATCGCGCCGGCCACCCCGTTCGGTGCCGCCTCGGACGCCACGTTCCGGAAGGTGAGCCGGGCGCCCAGGACCCGGGCCTGGCCCGACGCGATGGTCAGGCCCAGACCGTGGCCCTGCCCCGCGCGGTCGCTCGTGCCCGTACGGAAGCGGCTCGGGCCCTCCTTGAGGAGCGCCTCGGGGAAGCCGGGGCCGTGGTCCCGGACGCGTACGACCCGGCCTTCGACGGTGACCTCGACCGGCGGCTTGCCGTGCTTGGCGGCGTTCGCGAGGAGATTGCCCAGGACGCGTTCAAGACGCCGGGGGTCGGTGTTCACCCAGGACTCGTGGACGACGCGGACGACCACCTCGGGGTCCAGGGCCCGCACCCGCCGCTCCACGAACTCACCGAGCGCGATCTCCTGCAGCTCCGCCCGCTCCGAGGCGCTGTCCAGCCGGGCCACTTCGAGCACGTCCTCGACCAGTGTCCGCATCGCCTGCGCCCGGTCCCGTACCAGCTCCGTGGGGCGGCCGGGCGGCAGCAGCTCGGCCGCGGTGAGCAGCCCGGTCACAGGGGTGCGCAGCTCGTGCGCGATGTCGGCGGTGACCCGCCGCTCGGCCTCGATCCGTTCGTTGAGGGCGTCGGTCAGGGCGTCGACCGCCCACGCGAGGTCGTCGGTCTCGTCCCGGACGACTCCGCCGACGGCGTCCCGCACCCGTACCTCCGTGTTGCCCTGGGCGACCCGTCCGGCCGCGACGGCCGCCTTCCGCAGCCGCCGGGAGAGCTGGCCGCCGATGAGCACGCCGAGCGCGCAGCCGCCGAAGACGACCGAGACCGAGCCGATGACCAGGGCCCGGTCGAGATCGCTCATGATCGTGGCGCTGCGGTCGGCGAAGGGGATGTGGAGGGAGAGCACGTCGCCGTTGGCGAGCGGCACCGCGGCCCACACGTCGGGCGGCCCGCCGTGCCGGTGCTCCTGCACATACGTGCCGCGTCGCCGGTCCCGCATCAGCTGGTCGAGCTGGGCGGGCAGCGAGGGGTCGTTGATCTTCGTGCCGAAGCGCGGTTCCTTGGGCTTGGAGGTCTCGTACATGCGCTGGGCGAACAGCAGCCGCTCCATCTGCACCTCGCGCGCGTTGTCGAGCATCGAGATGCGGGCGGCGTTGTGCACGACCACGCTCAGGGTGACGGCGATCAGCGCGCCGACCGCCGCGATGGCGACGGCGATCTTCCAGCGGACCCCGGTCCGGAGGGGGAGCAGCTTCATCCGGTACGCGCCCTAGCTCTTGAGCTTGTAGCCGAAGCCGCGGACCGTCTCGATCCTGTCCTGGCCGATCTTGGCGCGCAGCCGCTGCACATGGACATCGACGACCCGGGTGTCGCCGCCCCAGCCGTAGTCCCAGACCCGTTCCAGGAGCTTGTCCCGGGAGAGCACGGTGCCGGGCGCGGAGGAGAACTCGAGGAGCAGCCGCATCTCGGTCGGGGTCAGCCCGACCGTCGTGCCGCCCTTGCGGACCTCCATGCCCTCGGTGTCGACCTCCAGGTCGCCGAAGACGAGGAGGCCGCCGTCCGCCGCCCCCTCGCCGTGCTCACCGGCGCCGGGGCCGCCCGCGTGCCCGAAACGGCGCAGGACGGCGCGGATCCGGGCCATCAGCACCGAGCCGTCGAAGGGCTTGGTGACGTAGTCGTCGGCCCCCGCCTCCAGACCGAGGACGACGTCGATCGAGTCGGCGCGCGCCGACAGCATGATCACCGGCACGGTCGACTCGTCGCGGATGCGACGGCAGAGGCTGACCCCGTCCATGCCCGGCAGCATGACGTCGAGCAGGGCGATGTCCGGCCGCTGCGCGCGGAAGGCGTCGAGGCCGGAGAGCCCGTCGGGCATGGCCGTGACCCGGAAGCCGTCCCGCTCCAGGGCGAGCTGGGTGGCCTCACGGATGACGTCGTCGTCCTCGACGAACAGGACATGGGTTTCGGCCATCGTGCGTGTCCTTCGGGTCTGTGCGCTGCTGCTGTGTGCGTCGTGCGTGTTCGGGGAGTGTCGGCCGGGTCCGGAGCGTTCGCCGCGGGGCGTCCGCCGGGTGCGGGAGGCGTACGGCTCAGTCGGCGGGGGACGCGGACGGGGCGGGCTCGGCGACGTCGGCGTCGCCGAGGGCACGGCTGTAGTCGTTGTGCACCCAGTCGTGCTGGGTGAACTTGTTCCCCGACCAGCGGTAGGTGATGACGTCCTCGCCCGAGGGATACGCGACCGGGTCGCCCTTGGCGTACACCTGCTTGGTGACGACGAGGTCGCCGCGGTCGATCGTGGCGTACACGGCCGCGTCCTCCGCCATGAAGACGTTCTCGTACCGGTCGCTCTGCATCCGGTACACGTACGTGCCGATGCCGACGGCGTCGCCGCAGGTCATCACGTTGACGACCACGTCGGGGGCGGGCACGCCGGTGAGACTGCCGTAGGAGGCGTCGACCGGGTACGCGTCCGCGACACAGGGCTTCAGATCGGCCTTGAGCCGGTCGCCGATCTTGGGGTCGGCCTTGAGCAGCGCGATCGGGTCCACCCGCTCGGCGGACTGCGGACCACCGGAGGCGGAGACGGAGGGAGTGGGAGCGGTGGCGGCCACCCCGTCGCTGCGGGCGGCGCCCTCGTCGCGGGAACCGGTGCCGCCGGTCGAGCAGGAGACCAGGAGAAGACCGAGGGCGACGAGCCCGGCCGTCGCCGTGAGCCCCGTCGCCCGGGAGGTACGGCGCCGGCGGCGCCGCCCGGTTCCGCACCGGTCGTCGCCGCCGTCGCAAGCGCGGTCGATGCCGACGCTGCCGCCGCGGCGTACGCCGTGGTGGCCTCCGCCGCCGCGCCGCTCGCCGCCTTCGCGTCTGCCGTCGGATTCGCCGTCTAGGCCGCGCACTGCTCCCGCCCCCGTCCGTCGCCAAGTGCGGTCGTGCGCTCCCCGGGGCGCCCCAGGGCACGGGCGTCGAGGTCACGGCTCTCCAGCTCCTGACGGAGCCGGGCGAGCGCGCGGTGGAGCGTGGACTTCACCGTACCTGTCGACATGCCGAGCGCCGCCGCCGTCTCCTCCGTGCTCATCTGCTCCCAGTGGCGCAGGACGACGACGCTGCGCTGCTTCGGTGCGAGCACCTTCAGGATGTCCATGAGCAGGGCGCGGTCGGCGTGCTGCTCGGTGGGGTCGTCGACGCAGGCGTCGGGGAGCTGCTCGGTGGGGACCTCTTCGAGCTTGCGGGAGCGCCACCACTCGGTCCGGGTGTTGATCATGACCCGGCGGAGGTAGGCGTCGGCCAGCGACTTGTCGGCGATGCCGTCCCAGCGCCCGAACGTGCGGGCGAGGGCGGTCTGGAGCAGGTCCTGCGCGTCGACGGGGTCGGCCACGAGACGACGGGCACTGCGCAGCAGCGCGTCCTGCCGCGTGCGTACGTACTCCTCGAAGTCGAGCACCTCGCCATGCCTCATCCGAACCGCCTCCGAACCCCGTGACCTGCTTCGTTCCTCGTGTCGTGGAAGACGCTACGGAGCGGTTGTCACGGGGTTGTGCGTGGCAGCCGTCGGTGGACGCACGGGTACCCATCGGTTGTGTAACGACGAGGGGGAGGAGGTTTCCGGCGCGGATTCCCACGGGTCCCGGGCCGGGCCCGCCCGGGTTCAGGACACCGGAAGCCGGTAGAAACCGTCCTCCAGCGGCTCGACCAGGCCGTCCGCTACCAGGCCGTCCAGCGCCCTGGCCCGCTGCACCGGCTCGTCCCAGACCGTGTCCAGGGCCGCCTGCGCCACCGGCTCGCGCGACTCCCGCAGCACCGCGAGGAGCCGGCCGCGGACCTGGCGGTCGGTACCCGCGTACGTCTGGCCGCGCCGGGGCGGGCCGTCGTGCGCCGGCTTCCCCGCGAGCCGCCAGGCGCACCGCCCGGAGATCGGGCAGCGCCCGCAGTCCTCGTTCTTCGCCGTGCAGACGAGCGCGCCCAGCTCCATCGAGGCGGCGGCCCAGCGGGCGGCCGTCGGCTCGTCCTCGGGGAGCAGCGCGCGGGCGAGCTTGCGCTCGGCGGCCGTGGTGGCGTTCGGCGGGTACTGGACTCCGCTCGCCGCCCGCGCGAAGACCCGGCGCACATTGGTGTCCAGGACCGCGTGCCGCTGCCCGTACGCGAAGGAGGCCACCGCCGCCGCCGTGTACTCGCCGATGCCGGGCAGCGCGAGCAGCTGTCCGTGATCGCTGGGTACGTCGCCGCCGTGCCGTTCCGTTATGGCCACGGCCGCCGCGTGCAGCCGCAGGGCCCGGCGCGGGTAGCCGAGTCGCCCCCAGGCGCGGACGGCCTCGCCGGGGGCGTCGGCGGCCAGGTCGGCCGGCCGGGGCCAGCGCGCGAGCCACTGCTCGTACACCGGGAGCACCCGGACGACGGGGGTCTGCTGGAGCATGAACTCGCTGACCATGACGCCCCAGGCGCCGGCCTCGGGGTGCCGCCAGGGCAGGTCACGGGCGTGCCGGTCGAACCAGGCGAGGACGGGCCCGTGCAGCTCGGCGGGGGGCGTCGGGACCTCTGGGGCGCCCGCAACGGCGGGGACGACCGGGGTGCCGGGGACGCCGGAGGCGCGGGGGGCGGCGGAGGCCTGGGGCGCGGCCGGGACGGTCGAGGCAGCCGGGACAGCCGAGGCAGCCGAGGTGCCGGGGACGGCGGGAGTGAGGGGAGCGTCGATGGAAGTCATGGCACCCCGATCCTGGCACGTCCCCGACGGGATCAGTACGCGCCGTGGCGTGAGCGCGGGGCTTCCTCGCCATACGGGGAGGCGTGCGCCGGGGCGTGCGCGCTGGGCCCGCGCCCCGCGCACCATGCCACGGCCGGGTTCCGGCTGGACCTGGCCGTCTCCACCAGCGCCCCCATCGGCCGCGCCGCCGTCCGCATCACGACGAAGGCGACCAGGGCGCCGACGAGCAGGCCGACGGTCACGTCGTGCGGGTAGTGGACGCCGACGAAGACCCGGGAGAACGCCATGAGCAGCGCCATCGGCACGGTCAGCCAGACGATCCCGCGCCAGGACAGGGCGAGCGCGACGGCGGCGGCGCCCGCGATGGCCGAGTGGTTGCTGGGGAAGGACCAGTCGCCGTGCGGCGGGCAGGTCACGAGTGAGGCGGGCGCCCCGAGGAGGGCCCGGCACGGGCGGTCCTCGTCGACCAGCGACTTCAGCGCCTCGCTCACCACGTATCCGAAGGCGGTGGCGAGCGGGGCGAGCAGGGCGAGGGCCATCATCCGGCTCGAACCCTCGCGGGAGCGCCACCAGACAGCCAGGAACAGCACGCCGAAGAGCAGCAGTCCGGCCTCGGTCCAGACCTCGGCGCCCCACTGGAACCAGTGGGGGGTGGAGTGCGCGAAGTCGGCGACGTCGAGATACAGACGGTCGGAGAGGTCGAGAAGGGTGTCCATGGTGGATGACGCTAACCGGAATCCGGAGTCCTCCGCCCCGGGCCAACGGCCAGAGCGACCCCTGACGAAAGTGGGGGTCTCCCGGAGCATGTCGGTTCTCTCCCGGTTCCGGTGGGCTTGGGAGGGTGGCCGGCCGGGTCCGGGAGGGGGCTCGGCGGCGGTTCCCGAAAAAGTTCCCGGAACCGACGGATGTGATCATCGGCAAAACTTGAGGTCTCGGGCGGCGGGTGGGGCGGGAGTTGGGCCGGATCTCTCGTAAGGTTCGGGTCGTGGGATCTCTGCGCAATCCGGTCGGGCCGCTTCCCTCCACCATCTACTGGCGACGGAGGGCGGTGGCGGCGTGCCTGGCGGCGGTTCTGGCGCTCCTCGCCGTGTGGGCCCTCGCCTCCGGTGACGAGGGCGGGAAGAAGTCGAACGACGCCGCCAACGGCTCGTCCCCCACACCTCCCTCGATCACCCCCGGCCCCTCCGGCACCGGGCCCGCGATCAGCCAACACCCCGGCGGACGAGACGAGTCGGGCGACTCCACGGGCGGCAGCGGCGGCTCGGAGGGCACCGGTACGGGCCCGGGTTCGGGCGCCGACGCGGGTACGGACGCGGGTACGGGTGCGGGCACCGGGGCCGGCGGCAAGAACGGCGACACGGACGGCGCCGGCGGCGACGGCGGCGCGGGCACCGGCGCGGGCCAGCAGGTCCCGGCCGGCTCCCCGCTCCCGAACTGCCCCGCCGGAGCGCTGCAGTTGACGCTCCGCAGCACCAAGGTCACCTACGAGGCGGGGGAGAAGCCCCGCTTCCACCTCGTCGTGAAGAACACCTCGAACACCACGTGCAAGGCCGACTTCGGGCCCCGCAGCGCGGTTCTGACGATCAGTGACAACAAGGACGACGAGGTGTGGTCCACCGCGGACTGCCCGCGCCCCGGCAACCCGGTCCTGCTGCGCGTCCCCGCGCACGCCACCGTCACCCACACCGTGGAGTGGGACCGCGTCCGCAGCGCCCCGCGGTGTGCCACCGTCCCGGCGGGCCCGGTCGGCCCCGGCACCTACCTCGCGGAGGCGACGATGCCGGGCGCGAAGGTGCTCCCGGCCCCGTTCAGCCTGGCCAAGGACTGACGGGCAGGACAGGCCCACGGCTCAGGCCCACGGCTCAGGCGGGACAGGCCCACGGCTCAGGCCGGACAGACCCACGGCTCAGGCCGGACAGGCCCACCGCTCAGGCCGGACAGGCCCACCGCTCAGGGCCGGGGAATCGGCGCCCCGGGCCGGAGGTCAGACGTACCGCTCCAGGATCGAGGACTCCGCGAGCCTGGACAGGCCCTCGCGGACGCTGCGGGCGCGCGCCTCGCCGACGCCGTCGACGGTCTGGAGGTCGTCCACGCTGGCCGCGAGCAGCTTCTGCAGCCCGCCGAAGTGCTCCACGAGCCGCTCGATGATCGCGCCCGGCAGCCTCGGCACCTTGGCGAGCAGCCGGTAACCGCGCGGCGAGACCGCCGAGTCGAGAGTCTCGGGCGAACCGCTGTAGCCCAGCGCCCGTGCCACGACCGGGAGTTCGAGCAGCTCGGTGTGGGTCAGCGCGTCCAGCTCGGTCAGCGCCTCCGCGACCGTCCGCGAGCGCTTGGCGGTCGGCTCGGGCACGTAGTCCCGGATCACCAGCTCGCGTTCCGGCTCCACGCCCGCGATCAGCTCGTCGAGCTGGAGCGAGAGGAGCCGCCCGTCCGTACCGAGCTCGACCACGTACTCGGCGATCTCGGTCGCGATCCGGCGGACCATCTCCAGACGCTGGGCGACCGCCGTGACGTCCCTGACCGTGACCAGGTCCTCGATCTCCAGCGCGGAGAGCGTGCCGGCCACCTCGTCGAGCCGGAGCTTGTACCGCTCCAGGGTCGCGAGCGCCTGGTTGGCCCGGGACAGGATCGTGCCCGACTCCTCCAGGACCCGGCGCTCCCCGTCCACGTACAGCGCGATCAGACGCATGGACTGGGAGACGGAGACGACCGGGAAGTTGCACTGCTTGGAGACCCGGTCCGCCGTGCGGTGGCGGGTGCCGGTCTCCTCGGTGGGGATGGAGGCGTCCGGAACCAGCTGGACACCCGCGCGGTGGATCTTGGTGATGTCCTTGTCGAGGACGAGCGCGCCGTCGAGCTTGCACAGCTCCCGCAGACGCGTGGCGGCGAACTCGACGTCCAGCACGAAACCGCCGGTGCACATCGAGTCGACCGTCTTGTCCAGGCCCAGCACGATGAGACCGCCCGTGTTGCCCCGGAGGATCCGCTCCAGGCCGTCACGCAGCGCGGTGCCCGGCGCGACCGCGCTCAGGGCGGCGCGCATCAGCGCTTCGTTGCCGGAGCCCGCGCCGGACTTTCCAGGAGCTGCTGCCCCGTCCTTGGCTGCCACTGCACTCCTCCGGCTCGTACGGATGGGCGAGACCAGGGCAAAGTCTAGCGACACCACCCCGCCGCCCTCCGCCCCCGACCGATCGCGGGTGGTCCGAAAGGGGTCCCCGGCCTGGCACCGGCCAAACCCTTCCCGCCTTTGCGAAGCGTACGGAACACACCTGTGCACCCGTCGAGCCGCACCCGGCACCGCTTCTCGACGGAACCCTACGCACCCGAGGCGGACGCCCGGCCCGGCACCCCGCGCACCCCGCGCGGACGCCCGGCCGTGACACCCTTCCGCCGGGCCTACTCCTGCGCCCCCTTCGCCGCGCGGCGGCTGCGCGGCAGCACCCGCAGCGCGTCGCCCATGTCCGCGACCTCCGTCACCTTCATGCCCGCCGGGACCCTGCCCGGGTCCGAGGGGACGAGTGCGTGTGTGAAGCCCAGCCGGTGCGCCTCGGACAGCCGGCGCTGGACGCCCGTCACCCGCCGGACCTCGCCCGCGAGCCCGACCTCACCGATCGCGACGAGGTTCTTCGGCAGCGGCGTGTCGCTCGCGGCGGAGGCGAGCGCGAGGGCGATCGCCAGGTCGGCGGCCGGCTCGGTGAGCTTCACACCGCCCACGGTCGCGCTGTAGATGTCCCGCTTGCCCAGCGCGGTGATCCGGCCGCGCTGCTCCAGGACCGCCAGCATCATCGAGACGCGGGAGGTCTCAAGACCCGAGGTGGTCCGGCGCGGGGACGGGATCTGGCTGTCCACGGTCAGCGCCTGCACCTCGGCGACGAGCGGACGCTTGCCCTCCAGGGTGACCGTGAGACAGGTGCCGGGCACGGCCACGTCACGCCGGGTCAGGAAGAGCCCGGAGGGGTCGGCGAGCCCGGTGATGCCCTCGTCGTGCAGCTCGAAGCAGCCGACCTCGTCGGTCGCCCCGTACCGGTTCTTCACGCCCCGGACCAGCCGCAGGCGCGCGTGCCGGTCGCCCTCGAAGCTCAGTACGACGTCGACCAGGTGCTCCAGGAGACGGGGCCCGGCGATGGCCCCGTCCTTGGTGACGTGACCGACGAGGAGCGTGGCCATGCCGCGCTCCTTGGAAGCCCGGATGAGCGCTCCCGCGACCTCGCGGACCTGGGCCATGCCGCCGGGCGCGCCGTCGATCTCGGGGGAGGCGACGGTCTGCACCGAGTCCATGATCAGCAGCGAGGGCTTCACGGCGTCCAGGTGCCCCAGGACCGCCGACAGATCGGTCTCGGCCGCCAGGTACAGGTGGTCGCTGAGCGCGTTGATCCGGTCGGCGCGCATCCGGACCTGGCTCGCGGACTCCTCGCCCGTGACGTACAGCGTGCGGTGCTCGTCGCTCGCCGCCTTGGCCGCCACGTCCAGCAGGAGCGTGGACTTGCCGACGCCCGGCTCGCCCGCGAGGAGGACGACGGCGCCGGGCACCAGCCCCCCGCCGAGGACCCGGTCCAGCTCGTCGACGCCGGTGGAGCGGGCGGTCGCCTGCCGGCTGTCGACCTGCCCGATGGGGACGGCGGCGGTGGACACCCGCCCCGCCGCGGTCGTACGTACGGCGGGCGCGCCGTACTCCTCGACCGTCCCCCAGGCCTGGCACTCGGGGCAGCGGCCGAGCCACTTGGCCGTCTGCCAGCCGCACTCGGTGCAGCGGTAGGACGGCCGGTCCTTGGTCGATTTCGTACGGGCAGCCATGTCGCCCACCGTAGCTGCCGCCACCGACAACGGGCCCCGGCCCGGGACACGGCCGGCACCCGCCCCCGGAACGTCCGGTTCCTGTCCCCCTTCGGGCGATAGCTTCACCCGTACGAATGAGAAGTCCGCAACCGGTACGAAGAGCGCCCCCGCGCTGCCTACGGTCGACCGGTGACGAGCAGCAGGCTGGAATCCCCCGCACGCACCACCGGCGCACACCGGGCGCACTCCGCCGCGGACCAGGGCCCGCGCACGCTCGGCCGACGGCCCCCCGCCCGCTACGAGGCCGCCCTCGACGGTCTCTTCACGTACTGCCTCTCCGTGCTCTGCGACCACGACACGGCCACCGCCGTCCTCGGCGACGTCCTCGCCGTCGCCGACCGGCACCACGGCCGCTGCCCCTCCGACGAGGACGGCCGTACGGCCTGGCTGTACGCGCTCGCCCGCTGGGCCTGCCTCCGCAGCCTCGGCGAGCAGCGCCGCAGGCGCCAGGGCGCCCACACCGGCCGGCCCGCCGTCACCGCGCCCGAGCCGCCCCGGGTCCCCGAGGAGACCGCCGAGCGCCGCCGCGCCGAACTCGCCAGGCTCGCCTGGCCCGAGGCCGCCGGCACCACCCCCGAGCAGCGCGAGGCCCTGGAACTGGCCGTCCGCCACGGCCTCAGCCACCGCCAGGTCGCCGCCGTGCTCTCCCTCGACCCGCTTGCCGCCCGCGAACTCCTCGCCACCGCCGGCTGCGAGGTCGAGCGCACCCGCGCCGCCCTCACCGTCGTCGAGACCGGCAGCTGCCCCACCGTCGCCCGGCTCACCGGCGACCACCAGGTGCTCCTCTCGGCCGCCCTGCGCGCCGAACTCGTCCGGCACGTCGACGACTGCCCCCGCTGCCGGAAGGCCGCCGAGCGGGTGGGCGCCACCGCCCCCTGGCCCGGCGCCGGGGCCCTGCCCTCGGCCGGACTGCCGCTCGTCGCGGCGCCCCGGGCCGCCGCGTACATGGCGATGCTGCACGTCCCGCGCGCGCGTGCCGGCGCCCCGCGCTTCGCGCCGACCGGATTCCCCATGGACCCGAAGGACCATGTGGCCCGCCGCGACCGGATGCGGGCCCGCGCGGTCACCACCACCGTCGTCGCGGCCGTGGTCGCCGCCCCCGTCCTCGCCCTGTGGACCTCCTACCGGGGCAGCCCGGTCGCCGACGCGGGCGCCCGCGACGGGGCCCGGATCAGCGCGAGCGACCAGGACGAACAGGTAGGCCCCGACGGCCGCCCCTACGACCACTACGAGAACGCGGGCAACGCCCGCACCACCCCCGAGCCCCGCTTCACCCGGGGCAGCCGCGCCCCCGACGTCTCCGTCGAGGTGCTCAGCCCCGGCGGTCCCACCGGCTCCGCGGGCCCGTCCCGGCCCGGTGAACCCGCCCCCGGCTGGATCACCGTGAGCGCCCGGAGCCACGGCGACCTGACGCTGCTCACGCTCACCGCCGAGGGCGGCTCGCCCGTCGACTGGTCGCTGTGGACGGACGCGCCCTGGCTGTACGTGAGCCGGGCCTCGGGCACGCTCCGCCCCGGCGAGACGGTCACGATCGCCGTCCGCGTGGACCACGGCCGCGAGCCCCGGGGCGCCTGGAGCGCGCGGATCGGGGTGAACCCCTCGGGCGCGGTGGTCAGGATCGACGGGCGCGGCGAGACCGCCGTGCCGCCGGTCGTCGACCCGGTCACCCCGCCGCCGACGACGACGGAGCCGACGACCCCGCCGACGAGCCCGCCCACCACCGGGCCGACGACCCCGCCGCCGACGACGGACCCGGGCACGACCCCGCCGACGACCCCGCCGACCACGGAGCCGACCACCCCGCCGCCCACGACGGACCCGGGCACGACCCCGCCGACGACCCCGCCGACCACGGAGCCGACCACCCCGCCGCCCACGACGGACCCGCCGACGACGGGCCCGGGCACGACGGAACCGAACACCCCGCCGCCGACGACGGAGGAACCGCCGTCACCGTCGTCCTGAGCCGGGCCCCCGGCATCAGGATCTCGGCGTGGGACGGGCCTCCGGCCTCAGGCCTCCGGGGTCAGGCCTTCGGCCTCAGGCCTTCGGGTCAGCCGGGTGCGGGGCCACCAGCGGCAGCTGCGAGGAGAGCCGCGCCGCGCACAGCCCGGCCAGTACCTCGTAGGCCTCCTTGCCCATCATCTCGGTCAGCTCGGGCCGGTACGTCACGTAGACCGGCTCGCCCGCCCCGTGCGCCGAGGTGGCCGAGGTGCACCACCAGTGCAGGTCGTGGCCGCCGGGACCCCAGCCCCTGCGGTCGTACTCGCCGATCGACACCTGGAGGACCCGGGTGTCGTCCGGCCGGTCGATCCAGTCGTACGTGCGCCGCACCGGCAGCTGCCAGCAGACGTCCGGCTTGGTCTCCAGTGGCTCCTTGCCCTCCTTGAGGGCCAGGATGTGCAGCGAGCAGCCCGCGCCGCCCGCGAAGCCGGGACGGTTCTGGAAGATGCAGGACCCCTCCCAGCGGCGGGTCTGCCGGTCACCGTCCTCGTCGAGTTGGGTCCAGCCCGACCCGGTGCCGATGTCGTGGAACTGCCACAGCTCGGGCGTCAGCCGGGCCACGTGCCCGGCGACCCGCTTCTCGTCGTCCTCGTCGGAGAAGTGCGCGCCGAGGGTGCAGCAGCCGTCGTCGGCCCGGCCCGCCTGGATGCCCTGGCAGCCGCTGCCGAAGACGCACGTCCAGCGCGAGGTCAGCCAGGTCAGGTCGCAGCGGAAGACCTGCTCCTCGTCGGCGGGGTCGGGAAACTCGACCCACGCGCGCGCGAAGTCGAGCCCCTTCTCGTCCGGCTCCATGTCCTTGCCCCGCTTCTTGCCGCTCTTCACACCCTTGCCGGCCTTCACACCCGTCACGTCCGTGTCGCCACCGCGGTCTTTGCCCGGCTTCGCCTTCTTCGTCTTTGGCACAAGTCCAAGCGTATGCGGGCAGGCGCAGTAGCGTTCCGCCCATGAGACTCGGAGTCCTCGACGTCGGTTCGAACACAGTGCACTTCCTGGTGGTGGACGCCCACCCCGGCGCCCGGCCGCTGCCCGCCCATTCCCACAAGGCGGAGCTGCGGCTCGCCGAACTTCTCGACGAGCGGGGTGCCATCGCGCCCCACGGCGTCGAGCGGCTCATCGCGACCGTCAGGGACGCGCTGCTCGCCGCCGAGGACAAGGGCTGCGAGGAGGTGCTGCCGTTCGCGACCTCGGCGGTCCGCGAGGCCAGCAACGCCGACGCCGTCCTCGCGCGCGTGAAGGACGAGACCGGGGTCGACCTCCAGGTCCTCACCGGCGAGGAGGAGGCCCGGCTCACCTTCCTCGCCGCTCGCCGCTGGTACGGCTGGTCCGCGGGGAAGCTCCTCCTCCTCGACATCGGCGGCGGCTCCCTCGAAGTCGCGTACGGCCTCGACGAGGACCCCGACACCGCGGTCTCCCTGCCGCTCGGCGCGGGCCGGCTGACCGCCGGCTGGCTTCCCGGCGACCCCGCCGACATCGCCGACGTGAAGGCCCTCCGTCGCCATGTGCGCGCACAGATCGCGCGTACGGTCGGCGACTTCAGCCGCTCCGGCCGCCCCGACCACGTCGTGGCCACCTCGAAGACGTTCAAGCAGCTGGCCAGGATCGCCGGCGCCCCTGGCTCGGGGGAGGGCCTCTACGTCCAGCGGATCCTGACCCGCAAGTCCCTGGAGGAGTGGGTCCCGCGCCTCGCCGCGATGACCGCCCCCGAGCGCGCGGCCCTGCCGGGCGTCTCGGAGGGCCGCGCGGGCCAGCTCCTCGCGGGCGCGCTCGTCGCGGAGGGCGCGATGGACCTGCTCGGGGTGGAGGAACTGGAGATCTGCCCCTGGGCCCTGCGCGAGGGCGTCATCCTGCGCCGCCTGGACCACCTGCCGACGGAGTAGCCCGGGCCACACGCGCGCGTGGCGCCGGGACCCCGGTCCACGCGCGCGTGCCCCCCACTCCGCCGGTCAATCCCCGCCCGCGCGCGCGTGCCCCCCGCCGGCGTGACCTGAACCACCCCCCGGCCCCCCGGCCCGCCCCGTACCCTGTCCCCGTGGCAGAACCAGTGGTGCGCATCCCGGATGCGAAGGTCGCCCTGTCGACGGCCTCGGTCTATCCGGAGTCGACGGCGACGGCCTTCGAGATCGCCGCGCGCCTCGGATACGACGGTGTCGAGGTCATGGTGTGGACCGATCCGGTCAGCCAGGACATCGAGGCGCTCCGCCGCCTCTCCGACTACCACCAGGTCCCGATCCTGGCCGTGCACGCCCCCTGCCTCCTCATCACCCAGCGCGTCTGGTCCACCGACCCCTGGGCCAAGCTCCAGCGCGCCCAGGCCGCGGCCGAGCGGCTCGGCGCGTCGACGGTCGTCGTCCACCCGCCGTTCCGCTGGCAGCGCCAGTACGCCAAGGACTTCGTCACCGGCATCTGGCGGATGGCCGACGAGACCGACGTGCGGTTCGCCGTCGAGAACATGTACCCCTGGCGGTACAAGGACCGCGAGATGCTCGCGTACGCCCCCGAGTGGGACGTCACCAAGGACGACTACCGGCACTTCACCGTCGACCTCTCGCACACCGCGACCGCACGCACCGACGCCCTCGCGATGATCGACCGCATGGGCGACCGGCTCGGTCACGTCCACCTCGCCGACGGCAAGGGCTCGGCCAAGGACGAGCACCTGGTCCCGGGGCGCGGCACCCAGCCCTGCGCCGAACTCCTGGAGCGGCTGGCGCTCACCGGCTTCGACGGCCATGTCGTCATCGAGGTCAACACCCGTCGCGCGATGTCGGCCGCCGAACGCGAGGCCGACCTCGCGGAGGCCCTGGCGTTCACCCGGCTCCACCTCGCGTCGGCGGCCCCCCGCCCCTCCCGGGTGCCGCGACCGTGACCGAACCGGCCCCGCGCCGGCGCGGCCGCCCTTCCCGTACCGGCGAGGAGAGCGGACCGGGCACCCGCGAACGCATCCTGGAGGCGGCCCGCGCCCGGTTCGCGGAGCGGGGTTACGACAAGACCTCGGTGCGCGGCATCGCCAAGGCGGCCGGGGTGGACCCGGCGCTCGTCCACCACTACTTCGGGACGAAGGACGAGGTCTTCGCCGCTTCGATCGAGGTCTCCTTCGATGCGGCGACGGTGGTCCCGGCGATCGTCGGCGGCCCCCGCGAGGCGATCGGGGAGCGGCTCGCGCGCTTCTTCATCGGCGTCTGGGAGAATCCGGCCAGCCGCGCCCCGCTGCTCGCGGTGGTGCGCTCGGCGCTGACCCACGAGGCGGCGGCGAAGGTGCTGCGGGCGTTCGTGCTGCGGCGGCTCCTTGAGCGGATCGCGGCCGAGCTCGACGTACCGGACCCCAAGTTCCGGGCGGAGCTCGCGGCCTCCCACATGATCGGGATCGCGATCATGCGGTACGTGATCCAGGTCGAGCCGATGGCCTCGGCGGACCCGGAGGACATCGTGGCCCAGGTGGCCCCGACGCTCCAGCGCTACCTGACCGAGGCCTGAGCACCGGCCGGAGGCCCGGACCGCGCGCCCCGGCCGA
This sequence comes from Streptomyces sp. P9-A4, assembly GCF_036634195.1. Classification (NCBI taxonomy): domain Bacteria; kingdom Bacillati; phylum Actinomycetota; class Actinomycetes; order Kitasatosporales; family Streptomycetaceae; genus Streptomyces; species Streptomyces sp. P9-A4. Next base: position 3,237,061 of record NZ_JAZIFY010000001.1, on the reverse strand, counting down.
GCCCGGTCCGCCGGGCCGAGCCCTGACCGAAAACTGAACACCCGGTCCGCCATGCGGACGCGCTGTCCAGATCTTGGTCCGTCGGCGTACGCTCGACGGCAAGCACACCCTTCACGAGGAGCGAGCGACGATGCCCGAGCTGAGGTCCCGCACAGTCACCCACGGCCGCAACATGGCGGGCGCACGCGCCCTGATGCGCGCCTCCGGTGTACCCGGCGCGGACATCGGCCGGAAGCCGATCATCGCGGTGGCCAACTCCTTCACGGAGTTCGTCCCCGGCCACACCCACCTCCAGCCCGTCGGCCGGATCGTCTCCGAGGCCATCACGGCCGCCGGCGGCATCGCCCGCGAGTTCAACACGATCGCCGTCGACGACGGCATCGCGATGGGCCACGGCGGCATGCTGTACTCGCTCCCCTCCCGCGACCTGATCGCGGACAGCGTGGAGTACATGGTCGAGGCGCACTGCGCCGACGCCCTGATCTGCATCTCCAACTGCGACAAGATCACCCCCGGCATGCTGATGGCCGCCCTGCGCCTCAACATCCCGACGGTCTTCGTCTCCGGCGGCCCGATGGAGTCCGGCCGCGCCACCCTCGTCGACGGCTCGGTCCGCACCCTCGACCTGGTCGACGCGATCTCCGACGCGGTGAACCCGAACATCTCGGACGAGGACATCTCCCGCATCGAGGAGAACGCCTGTCCGACCTGCGGGTCCTGTTCCGGCATGTTCACCGCCAACTCGATGAACTGCCTGACCGAGGCGATCGGCCTCTCCCTCCCCGGCAACGGCACGGTCCTCGCCACCCACACCGCCCGCAAGGCACTGTACGAGGACGCCGCCCGCACGGTCGTCGACATCACCCGCCGGTACTACGACGAGGACGACGCCTCCGTCCTGCCGCGCTCGATCGCGACCCGCGGCGCCTTCGAGAACGCCATGGCCCTCGACATCGCCATGGGCGGCTCGACCAACACGATCCTGCACCTGCTCGCCGCCGCCCAGGAGGCCGAGCTCGACTACGGCCTGCCGGACATGGACGAGGTCTCGCGCCGGGTGCCCTGCCTGGCCAAGGTCGCCCCGAACGTCGCCAAGGACCGTACGTACTACATGGAGGACGTGCACCGGGCGGGCGGCATCCCGGCCATCCTCGGCGAGCTCTACCGCGCGGGACTCCTGAACGAGGACGTCCACACCGTCCACTCCCGCTCCGTCAAGGAGTGGCTGGATGCCTGGGACGTGCGCGGCGGCTCCCCCTCGGACGAGGCCGTCGAGCTGTGGCACGCGGCCCCCGGCTGCGTCCGCTCGGCGACCGCCTTCTCCCAGTCGGAGCGCTGGGACACCCTCGACACGGACGCGGCGAACGGCTGCATCCGCGACGCGGCCCACGCGTACTCGAAGGACGGCGGCCTCGCCGTCCTGCACGGCAACCTCGCCGCCGACGGCTGCGTCGTGAAGACCGCCGGCGTCGACGAGTCGATCTGGACCTTCGAGGGCCCGGCCGTGGTCTGCGAGTCGCAGGACGAGGCCGTCGAGAAGATCCTCAACAAGCAGATCACCCACGGCGACGTGGTCGTCATCCGCTACGAGGGCCCGCGCGGCGGCCCCGGCATGCAGGAGATGCTCTACCCGACGTCCTTCCTCAAGGGCCGGGGCCTGGGCAAGACCTGCGCCCTCGTCACCGACGGCCGCTTCTCCGGCGGCACCTCGGGCCTGTCCATCGGCCACGCCTCGCCGGAGGCGGCCTCGGGCGGCACCATCGCCCTCGTCGAGGACGGCGACCGCGTCCGCATCGACATCCCGAACCGCTCGATCGAGCTGCTCGTCGACGAGGAGACCCTCGCCGCCCGCCGGGACGCGCTGAACGGCGTGTACGAGCCGAAGAACCGTCAGCGCAAGGTGTCGGCGGCCCTCCGCGCGTACGCCGCGATGGCGACGAGCGCCGACAAGGGCGCGGTCCGCGACGTGACGAAGCTGGGCTGACCCGCCCGGAGACCCACCCGGAGCGGACGGGAACGAACGACGGCGGCGGGGAGCGGGCGGAGACGCCCACTCCCCGCCGCCCTCGTCTCCGCGCGGCCGCCCGGCGTCACCAGGACGCGGGATCGCGCGCGTCCACCGCGAAGACGGAGCCGTCCGGGGCCGTGCCGAACACCCGGTCCCCGACGACCAGCGGTACGGGCACGAGCGGCGCGTACTCCATCCGCCCGTTCGTGAGCCGGGGCCTGGTCTGGCCGATCAGCGCCCCGCGCGCGGTGTCCACGGCGAGCAGCCGTCCGTCCTGGGCGGCGAAGTACAGCCGGTCGCCGGGGCCGAGGACCGGCGCGGACACGTTCCCGGCGCCGGTCTCCAGCTCCCACAGCACCCGGCCCTTGGGCGCCGCCGTGTCGAAGGCGGTGAGATGCCCGTCCGCGTCGAGGACGTGGACGACCGCGCCGCGCACGGCGACGCCCCGGATGTCGGTCCGGTAGGGCAGCGCGAGCCGGCGTACGGAACCGCTCTCCGGGTCCAGCAGGACCAGGGTGTCGAACAGCGAGGCCTGGTAGCGGGAGGCGAGGAGCACGGCGCCGTCCCCGGTGAGGCCCAGCGGGTCGAGGTCGCCTTTCAGGTTCCGCTGCCGGACCAGCTCGCCGGTCCTCGGCCGGAGCGTGCCCACGCGCGTGTGCGTGCCGTCGGCCGAGGTCTCGGACACGGTCATCAGCCCGGTCGGGGCGTCGTACGGCCCGAGCCGCGCGGCTCCGAAGCCGGCCAGCCCGTGCCGCCAGAGTTCCTTCCCGGTGCGGCCGTCGACGGCCCGCGTCCCGCCCCGTCCGTCGGAGACCACGACGGCGGTACCGGCCGGCCGGTACAGCTCGGGGAGGTCCGCGTCGGTGGTCCAGCCGGGGACGCCGCCCTCGGCCGCGTACGCCCGCAGGGGACCGGTCGGCGTGGAGGCGCCGACCAGGCCGTCGGCGAGGAGGAGGGGCGGCTTCGGGGAGTCGCCCTCGACGGGAGTGGTCCGCGACCAGAGGACCCGCCCCGTGACGGGGTCGAGCCGGGCCAGGCCGATGCCCCGGGCCGCGCAGTACAGGGCGCCGCCGCCGTACGCGCAGGCGGGAGCGGCGGTGGGGCCGTGCTTCTGGAGCCCGGTGTGCCAGCCGGCGAAGGCGGTGGCGACCTCGGCCGGACGGGCGGGGGGCTCGGGGGTGCCGCCCGTCGGCGGGGTCAGCGCCGCGTACAGCCCGGCCCCGGCCAGCGCGAGCGCGGCGACGGCGGCGAGCGTCGGCCGGAGCCGCACCCTGCCGAGGCCCGTCCGGCCGCCGCGCGTGCGGCCGGACGGCCCGTCCGCGCGGTCCCGGCCGGGGCGCGGACGCCGTCGGGGCGGGGCCGGAGCGGTGGCCCGGACCGGTGTGTCCGCGTCCCACGCGGGCGTGGGGCCGGACACGTCGTCCCGGCCGTCCGGCAGGGCGGGCCGCCGCCGCTGCGCCGGTATGAAGGCCTCCGCCGCGTACGAGGGCGGCAGCAGCGCCGACATGATCTCGGCCGGCGTCGGCCGCCCGGCGGGGTCCTTGGCGAGGCAGCGCGCGACGAGCGGCGCGAGGTCCGCGGGCACACCCGTCAGGTCGGGCTCGTCGTGGACCACCTGGTACGCCACGATGTACGGGCTGTCGGAGTCGAAGGGGCCGTGCCCGGTCGACGCGTGCACGAGCACGGAGCCCAGCGCGAACACGTCCGCCGCGGGACCGACCTCCCTCGGCCGCTGGAACTGCTCGGGCGCCATGAACGGCGGCGAGCCGATGAGCTTGCCCGTCTCGGTGTGCAGATCGCTGTCGACGGGCCGCGAGATGCCGAAGTCGATGACCTTGGGGCCGGTGTCGGTGAGCAGGACGTTGCTGGGCTTGAGGTCGCGGTGGACGACCCCGGCACGATGGATGTCGCGGAGGGCCTCCGCGAGTCCAGCGGTGAGCCTGCGCAGCTCGGCGGGGGCCAGTGGGCCGTTCCGTTTCACCTGGTCGGAGAGGGTGGGCCCGGGAACGTAGAGGGTGGCCATCCAGGGGCGTACGGCATCGGGGTCGGCGTCGACGACCGGCGCGGTGAAAGCCCCACTGACCCGGCGGGCGGCGGCGACCTCCTGGCGGAAACGCGCCCTGAACTCGGGGTCCTCCGCATACCGTGCGTGCACGACCTTGACCGCGAGCCGCAGCCCCGAGGCCGAGGCGGCGAGGTGTACGACCCCCATGCCACCGGCTCCCAGACATGCCTGCAGGCGGTAGTCGCCCGCGTACTCGGGCCCCTCCGCTTCCCGGTCGGCACCGGTGTTTCGCAGCGGCGGCATCGCCCACCCCCGTGTGGTTGCCCGTCACCTCGCGCGCACGTGCGCGACCCGACGGAGCCTAGTCCATGACCCCCGCGATGTCGGTGCGGCTTGCTAGCCTGCGCGTCGCGGAGAGTGAAACTCAGCGGAGCGCTTTTGCGCCAACGGGGGAGGACCAGATGGACACGGACAAGAACAAGACGACGGACGACGCCGCCACGCCGAGCGCGGTGACGGCGATGGCCGCTTCGCGCTACACGGTCGCACCGGGCTACCAGGTCAACGTGCGCTCGGGCCCGGGCACCCAGTACGCGATCGTGCGCGCGCTGCCCGTGGGCGCCACGGTGGCGATCTCCTGCCAGAAGTACGGCGAGTGGATCACCGGCCCGTACGGCACCACGAGGATCTGGGACAGCATCGCGCCCGGCGAGTACGTCTCCGACGCCTATGTGCACACGGGCAGCGACGGCTTCGTCGCACCGCGCTGCGCCTGAGGCCCTCCTCCGCCGGCCCGGGGATAATCGACCTCGTGAGCGACCAGAGCGACGACGAGCAGACCCCCCGTACGGCCGGCGGCACGGGCGGTGGCACTCCTGGCGGCACCCCCGCCGGGCCGCGGCCCGAGGAGATCCGTTTCTTCGGTACGACCTGGGTCGGCCACGACGGCCCTTACACGGCGCGCCGCGTCGGCATGGCCGCCGGCTCGCTCGCCGCCGCCGTCGCGGCCTGCTTCGTGCTGCGCTTCGCGTACGAGGGCCTGGAGATCGCGGACGTCGGCGGCATCGTCAACATGCTGGTCGTCCTCATGTTCGCGGTCTGCAGCGCCATCGCCTTCCGCAAGACCTGGGAGGGCTTCCTCCGCCGGCCCGCCGACCCGGCCCGCGAGGAGTCCCTGCGCAGCCTCAAGGCGATCGGCTTCATCGGCTCGCTCCTCGCCTACTGCGCCCGCTGCTTCGTCGAGGCACCCGGCGAGAAGCTGCGCCGCGCCGAGTACGAGACGGCCGTCGCCCAGTTCGAGAAGCGGCGCGGAACCCGCACGGGCAACCCGGCCGCCCGCAAGAAGCCCAAGCGCAAGTAACCCGCGCGCGAGGCGGCGCGCCCCCGGCCTCTCCCGGCCCACCGCCCCCGAATCACCGCTCCCGGCCCCCGCCCCCGAATCACCGCTCCCGAACATTCCTTCCGCGCCGATGTCACACTTCGCGGGGCCTGCGCCGTCCCCTTGGCATGCAGACGACACAGCACCGCCCCGCCCACCGCGTTCTCGTCCTCGGCGCCGGATACGCGGGCCTCATGACCGCCCTCCGGCTCGGCCGGCACGCCCAGGTCACCCTGGTCGACCCCGCCGACCACTTCACCGAGCGGGTACGGCTCCACGAGCGGGCGGCCGGCCGCCCCGACGTCACCCACCCCCTGGCCGGCCTCCTCCACCGCACCGGCATCGAGCACGTCCCGGCCCGCGCCACCGCCATCGACACGGCGGCCCGCCTGGTCACCACCGACGACGGCCGCCGCCTCCCGTACGACCGGCTGGTCTACGCCCTCGGCAGCCGCACCCGTCTGCCCGCGACGACCGGGGACTCCCGCGCCTACACGGCGGAGTCCGCCGAGGCGCTGCACAAGCACCTGCGGGACCGCCCCGGCACGGTCACCGTCGTCGGCGGCGGCCTGACCGGCATCGAGATGGCCACCGAGCTGGCGGAGACGTACCGCCCGCTGGGCGCCGGGGTACGCCTCCTCACCGGGGGCCGGGTCGGCCCCGGGCTCTCCCCGCGCGGCGCGGCCCATGTGCACCGGGTTCTCCAGGCGCGAGGGGTCCGCGTCGAGGAGGGCCGCAGGGTCACCACCGCCGACGAGATCGACTCGGACGTGGTCGTCTGGGCCGCCTCCCTCGTCCCGAACGCCGAACTCGCCGCCTCCGCCGGCCTCACCCTCGCCCCCTCGGGCCGGATAGCCGTCGACTCCTCGCTCCGCTCGGTCTCCCACCCGGAGATCTACGTCCCCGGCGACGCGGGCGCAGCCCCGCACGCGGCCACCGGCGGGGAGCTGCGGATGGCCTGCGCCACCGCGCTGCCCACGGGCATCCACGCGGCTCGGTCGATCGAGAGGGAGCTGCGCGGCGAGGAGCCGGAGCCGCTCGACTTCGGGTTCCACTTCCAGTGCGTCAGCCTCGGCCGCCGCGACGGGCTCATCCAGTTCGTCCACCCGGACGACTCGCCCCGCGACCGCATCCTCACGGGTCGCCCGGCGGCCGTGTTCAAGGAGCTGGTGGTACGCGGCGCGACCTGGTTCGTCCGCCGCTCGGCCCACCGCCTCTGACCGGCGAGGCACGCCGGGTGCTTGACGACGGGTACCCCCGGGAGCAGTATTCATCGCATGATGAATTACTCGGCGGGGGAGCCCGCCGACCCCGCCAGGCACGCCCGGGCCACCACGCCGCCCACCGCCGCTGCCCAAGAAGCCGCCGCGGCCCAAGAGGCCACCCCCGCCATCACCGCCCACGGCCTCACCGTCGTACGCGGCGACCGCACCGCCCTGCGCGACCTCGACTTCACCGTCCCCGCCGGCCGCATCACCGGCCTCCTCGGCCCCTCCGGCTGCGGCAAGTCCACCCTCATGCGCGCCATCGTCGGCACCCAGGCCAAGGTCGACGGCACCCTCCGCGTCCTCGGCCGCCCCGCCGGCGACGCCGCCCTCCGCTCCCGCATCGGCTACGTCACCCAGGCCCCCTCCGTCTACGACGACCTCACCGTCCGCCAGAACCTCGACTACTTCGCCGCCGTCCTGCTTCCCGGCCGCGCCCGCCGCCAAGAGCGCCGCGCCGCCGTCGACCGGGCCGTCGAGGACGTCGACCTCGCCTCGCACGCCGACTCCCTCGCAGGCCGGCTCTCCGGCGGCCAGCGCAGCCGCGTCTCCCTCGCCGTCGCCCTCCTCGGCACCCCGGAACTCCTCGTCCTCGACGAACCCACCGTCGGCCTCGACCCCGTACTCCGCCGCGACCTCTGGAACCTCTTCCACCAGATCGCCGCCGACCGCGGCACGACCCTCCTGGTCTCCTCGCACGTCATGGACGAGGCCGAGCGCTGCCACCGCCTCCTCCTCCTGCGCGACGGGGAACTCCTCGCCGACGACACCCCCGAGAACCTCCGCCGACGCAACGACACCAACACCGTCGAGGAGGCCTTCCTCCACCTGGTCGACGCCGCCGCGGCCCGAGCCGCCCACGAGGAGCCCCGGACATGAACACCGCACGCACCCTCGCCACCGCCGCCCGCGTCCTGCGTCAGCTGCGCCACGACCCCCGCTCGATCGCCCTGATGCTGCTGGTGCCCTGCGTGATGCTCTTCCTGCTCCGGTACGTCTTCGACGGGAGCCCGGGCACCTTCGACAACATCGGCGCCTCCCTGCTCGGCATCTTCCCGCTGATCACGATGTTCCTGGTGACCTCCATCGCGACCCTCCGCGAACGCACCTCGGGCACCCTCGAACGCCTCCTCGCCATGCCCCTCGGCAAGGCCGACCTCATCGGCGGCTACGCCCTCGCCTTCGGACTCGTCGCCGTCCTCCAGTCCGTCCTGGCCACCGGCCTCGCCGTCTGGTTCCTCGGCCTCGACGTCATCGGCTCCCCCTGGCTGCTCCTCCTGGTCGCCCTCCTCGACGCCCTCCTCGGCACCGCCCTCGGCCTCTTCGTCTCGGCCTTCGCCGCCTCCGAGTTCCAGGCCGTCCAGTTCATGCCGGCCGTGATCTTCCCCCAGCTGCTCCTCTGCGGCCTCTTCACCCCGCGCGACCGCATGGCCCCCGCCCTCGAAGCGATCTCGGACGTCCTGCCCATGTCGTACGCCGTGGACGGTATGGACCAGGTCCTCCACCACCCCGACATCACCGGCGACTTCGTCCGCGACGCCCTCGTCGTCGCGGGCTGCGCCGTCCTCGTCCTGGTCCTCGGCGCGGCCACCCTCCGCCGCCGCACCGCGTGACCGCCCCTCGGACACCGGCACACCACCCGGCCCACCGGTGCGAGGATGACGACACGTACCCCCTCCGGCGAGGTGAACAGAGCCATGACCCAGACCGTCGCAGTCCTCGGCACCGGCAAGATCGGTGAAGCGCTCCTCAGCGGCATGATCCGCGCCGGCTGGCGCCCCGCGAACCTCCTGGTCACCGCCCGCCGTGCCGAGCGCGCCGAGGAACTCCGCGCCCGCTACGGCGTCGAGACCGTCACCAACGCCGAGGCCGCCAAGCGCGCCGACACCCTCATCCTGGCCGTGAAGCCCCAGGACATGGGCCGCCTCCTCGACGAGCTGGCCCCGCACGTCGCCGCCGACCGCCTGGTCATCAGCGCCGCCGCCGGCATCCCCACCTCTTTCATCGAGGACCGCCTGACCACCGGCACCCCCGTCGTCCGCGTCATGCCGAACACCCCCGTCCTGGTGGACGAGGGCATGTCCGTCATCTCGGCCGGCAGCCACGCCACCCCCGAGCACCTCGCCCACACGGAGGAGATCTTCGGCGGCGTCGGCAAGACCCTCCGCGTCCCCGAGTCCCAGCAGGACGCGGCCACCGCCCTGTCCGGCTCCGGCCCCGCGTACTTCTACTTCCTCGTCGAGGCCATGACCGATGCCGGCATCCTCCTCGGCCTGCCCCGCGCCCAGGCCCACGACCTCATCGTCCAGGCCGCCATCGGCGCCGCCGTGATGCTCCGCGACAGCGGCGAGCACCCGGTCAAGCTCCGCGAGGCCGTCACCTCCCCGGCCGGCACCACCATCAGCGCCATCCGCGAGCTGGAGAACCACGGCGTCCGGGCCGCCCTCATCGCCGCCCTCGAAGCCGCCCGCGACCGCAGCCGCGAACTCGCCTCCGGCAACAGCTGACCCCTACTACTCCGAGGCCGCGCCCTTCAGCACGTCCTCCGTGGTCACGACCCGGGCGAACCGCCCACCGTGCAGCGACACCGCCGTCGCCCGGGTCAGCTCCTCCGCCGTCTGCGTCCAGTCGAACGGCCCCGCCAGGTCGAAGGTGTGCATCGCGTCCAGCGGGAACAGCACGTCGTACCCGAGGTTCCCGCCCATCCGGGCCGTCGTCTCGTTGCACATGTTCGTCTGGATCCCGACGATCACGATCTGCCCACGCTGTCCATCAGCGGCTCCGCCGCGGGCCGCGCCCTTCAGCCAGGCGTCCAGATCCGGCTCCCCGTAGAACGCCGAGTTCACCGACTTCGTGACGAGCAGCTCCGGACCGGAGCCCTTCCCCCGCCGCTCCTCGACGAAGTCCTTGAACCCGTTCCCCTCGGTCCCCGGCTCCAGCGGCGAACCCGCCCGGGGCGAGTCGTGCCGTACGAAGACGACCGGCCGTCCCGTCTCCTGCCAGGCATCGATCAGGGCCGCGATGTTCCCCTCGGCCTCCGGGTTGTCCCGGCGCCCCCAGAAGTCGAACTCGAAACCCTTCTGTACGTCGATGACCACCAGCGCTGCGTTCTCTGCGATCTCCATGCCCACGATCCTTCCCCCGCGCGGCCCCCACTCCCAGAGGGACGAATGACAGCGATCGATGATTTACTGCCACACGTGCCGCCGACCCCCGCGCCCCGCCCCCAGCGCATCGCCCTCCTCTCCTTCCCGGGCATTCGCGCCTTCGACATCTCCGTCATCACCGAGGTCTGGGGCAGCGACCGCACCCTCCGGGGCGTGCCGCCCTTCGAACTCCGCAGAGCCGCCGCCGACCCGGACACCCCCATCCCCCTGCGCGGCGGCCTCACCCTCACCCCCGACCGCCCGCTCGACTGGCTCGACGCCCTCACCACCACCGACCTGGTCGTCGTCCCCGGCATCGAGGACCCCGACGCCGACCTCCCGGCCCCCGTCCTCGACTCCCTCCGCCGCGCCCACACCAGGGGCACCCCGGTCGCCTCGCTCTGCGCCGGCGCGTTCGTCCTCGCCCGCGCCGGACTCCTCGACGGCCGCCGCGCCGTCACCCACTGGCACCTGGCCGCCACCCTGGCCGCCCGCCACCCCGGGATCCAGGTCCAGGCGGACGCCCTCTTCGTCGAGGACACCGGAGTCTGGACCTCCGCCGGCACCGCCGCCGGGATCGACCTCTGCCTCCATCTCGTACGCACCGCCCACGGCGCCGAAGCAGCCGCGGCCATCGCCCGCTCGATGGTCACCGCCCCCTTCCGTACGGGCACCCAGGCCCAGTTCATCGAGCACCCCACGCCACGCGCCGACCGGGACGCCGACGCCCTGGCCGCCGTCCGCGCCCATGCCCTCGCCCACCTGGACGAGCCCCACACGGTCGCCACGCTCGCCGCCCGCGCCGGCATGTCCCCCCGCTCCTTCGCCCGCCACTTCCAGGCGACCACCGGAGCCACCCCCCTGCACTGGCTCATCACCCAGCGGGTGGCCGCCGCGCAGAAACTCCTCGAACTCACCGACCACCCCCTCCCCGAGGTGGCCCGCCGCGCGGGCTTCGGCAGCGAGGTCACGATGCGCCAGCACTTCGCCTCGCACCTCGCCACCAGCCCGCGCGACTACCGAAACGCCTTCCGTCACCCGGCGGGCAACAGCCCGATCGCCCGATAGGCCCGGTCCACCAGGGGCCGCGCCGTCCCCCGGGCCCGCTCGGCCCCGTCCCGCAGCACCCGGTCCACATGACCGGGATCCGCCGCGAGCCCGGCATGCCGTTCCCGTACGGGCCTCAGCATCTCGACGACCGCGTCGGCGGTATCCCTCTTCAACGCCCCGTACGACTCGTACGCATCAGCGAGCACCTCGGGCTTCCCACCCGTCGCGGCGGCCAGCAGATCGAGGAGGTTCGCGATCCCCGGCCTGCCCTCACGGTCGTACTCCACGTCCCGCCCGCTGTCGGTGACCGCCCGCATGATCTTCCGCCGCACGGTCTCCGCTTCATCGAGCAGATAGACGATCCCGGCCGTGTTCGCGTGCGACTTCCCCATCTTCGAGTGGGGGTCCTGCAGGTCCATGACCCGCGCCGCCACCTCGGGCCGAGTGGCCCGGGGCACGGTGAACGTGTGCCCGTACTGCTGGTTGAACCGCACCGCCAGGTCCCGCGTCAGCTCCACGTGCTGAGTCTGGTCCTCACCCACCGGCACCTCGTCGGCCCCGTACGCCAGGATGTCCGCCGCCATCAGCACCGGATACGTCAGCAACGACAGCCGCACCCCCTGCCCGGCCGCCCGCGCCTGGACGCTCTTCTCCTTGTACTGGATCATCCGCCGCAGCTCACCGTCGGTGGCCGTGCACTCCAGCAGGTACGAGAGCCTCGCGTGCTCGTCCACGTGGCTCTGCACGAACAAGGTGCACAGCTCCGGATCGAGCCCCGAGGCCAGCAGCAGCGTCGCCGCCTGCCGGCTGAGCCTCCGGACCCGGGCCGGATCGTGCTCGACGGTCAGGGCGTGCAGGTCCACGACGCTGAACAGCGCCTCCGACCGGTGCTGGTCGACCTCGACCCACCGTCGTACGGCCCCGAGGTAGTTGCCCAGCGTCAGATGCCCGGTGGGCTTGACCCCGCTGAAGATCCTGGTCATCGCGTTCGTTCTCCCTCTTCTCCTGGGCGCCGGCCTCGACGGCCCGGCTCCCGGAGGGGGATACGCGAACGGCCGCCGAAGCGGCGGCCGCGTGGTGCATGCGCGAGTGCGGGCCGCCGTCAGGCGGCCCACCACTGGGTGGTGTGCGCACGCGTAGTCATGGGGGAGAGGCTACCCCCCAGGACCCGGGTTGACACGGGATTACCGGATCCGTAGTGTTCTCCGAGTTGTCCGACGTGAGCACCGACTCCGGTCGGCCCCGGACAGCCATCCCGCAAGATCCACAGAAGCCGTCGGCGCTTTGTCGCGCCGTTCTGCTTTCCGTGCGTTTTTGCGAAATGAGGAATCCGCGTTCGAACTTCGGACGCAGCCGCCCGATTAGCGTCGGAGGCAGGGAATCCGCTAAAGTCTCACTCGTCGGAACGGCCCAACAGCCGGAAAGACAAATCCCGCTGACTGGGAATCAGACGCCGAAAGGATCTGATAGAGTCGGAAACGAAGGAAGCGCCGGAGGAAAGCCCGAGAGGGTGAGTACAAAGGAAGCGTCCGTTCCTTGAGAACTCAACAGCGTGCCAAAAATCAACGCCAGATTAGTTGATACCCCGTCCATCTTCGGATGGCAGGGTTCCTTTGAAAGTCCTGCCGGCCCTTGTGGTCAGCAGGCAACATACACAGCGAGGACGCTGTGGACAGTCGGCCTTATTCCGGCCTGACTGTCCCGCTCAACGCGAGTGTGACCCGATTACGGGTAAACATTCACGGAGAGTTTGATCCTGGCTCAGGACGAACGCTGGCGGCGTGCTTAACACATGCAAGTCGAACGATGAAGCCCTTCGGGGTGGATTAGTGGCGAACGGGTGAGTAACACGTGGGCAATCTGCCCTTCACTCTGGGACAAGCCCTGGAAACGGGGTCTAATACCGGATAACACCGGCTCCTGCATGGGAGCTGGTTAAAAGCTCCGGCGGTGAAGGATGAGCCCGCGGCCTATCAGCTTGTTGGTGGGGTAATGGCCTACCAAGGCGACGACGGGTAGCCGGCCTGAGAGGGCGACCGGCCACACTGGGACTGAGACACGGCCCAGACTCCTACGGGAGGCAGCAGTGGGGAATATTGCACAATGGGCGAAAGCCTGATGCAGCGACGCCGCGTGAGGGATGACGGCCTTCGGGTTGTAAACCTCTTTCAGCAGGGAAGAAGCGAAAGTGACGGTACCTGCAGAAGAAGCGCCGGCTAACTACGTGCCAGCAGCCGCGGTAATACGTAGGGCGCAAGCGTTGTCCGGAATTATTGGGCGTAAAGAGCTCGTAGGCGGCTTGTCACGTCGGGTGTGAAAGCCCGGGGCTTAACCCCGGGTCTGCATCCGATACGGGCAGGCTAGAGTGTGGTAGGGGAGATCGGAATTCCTGGTGTAGCGGTGAAATGCGCAGATATCAGGAGGAACACCGGTGGCGAAGGCGGATCTCTGGGCCATTACTGACGCTGAGGAGCGAAAGCGTGGGGAGCGAACAGGATTAGATACCCTGGTAGTCCACGCCGTAAACGTTGGGAACTAGGTGTTGGCGACATTCCACGTCGTCGGTGCCGCAGCTAACGCATTAAGTTCCCCGCCTGGGGAGTACGGCCGCAAGGCTAAAACTCAAAGGAATTGACGGGGGCCCGCACAAGCAGCGGAGCATGTGGCTTAATTCGACGCAACGCGAAGAACCTTACCAAGGCTTGACATATACCGGAAAGCATTAGAGATAGTGCCCCCCTTGTGGTCGGTATACAGGTGGTGCATGGCTGTCGTCAGCTCGTGTCGTGAGATGTTGGGTTAAGTCCCGCAACGAGCGCAACCCTTGTCCTGTGTTGCCAGCATGCCCTTCGGGGTGATGGGGACTCACAGGAGACCGCCGGGGTCAACTCGGAGGAAGGTGGGGACGACGTCAAGTCATCATGCCCCTTATGTCTTGGGCTGCACACGTGCTACAATGGCCGGTACAAAGAGCTGCGATGCCGCGAGGCGGAGCGAATCTCAAAAAGCCGGTCTCAGTTCGGATTGGGGTCTGCAACTCGACCCCATGAAGTCGGAGTTGCTAGTAATCGCAGATCAGCATTGCTGCGGTGAATACGTTCCCGGGCCTTGTACACACCGCCCGTCACGTCACGAAAGTCGGTAACACCCGAAGCCGGTGGCCCAACCCCTTGTGGGAGGGAGCTGTCGAAGGTGGGACTGGCGATTGGGACGAAGTCGTAACAAGGTAGCCGTACCGGAAGGTGCGGCTGGATCACCTCCTTTCTAAGGAGCACAGTACCGATTGCAGACAAACGTTCTGCACGGTCAGCTCATGGGTGGAACGTTGATTAGTTGGCACAGTCTCTCTCCGAGAAAACGTGAGTACTGCTTCGGCGTGGAAAACGGGATCGAGGAACGGACTGTGCTTGGCACGTTGTTGGGTATCTGAGGGTACGGCCGTAAGGTTTGTATCTTCGCGATGCCGGCCCCAGTGAACTTGGTTCTTATGGATCAGGGTGATGGGTGGCTGGTCGTTGCTTGAGAACTACACAGTGGACGCGAGCATCTGTGGCCAAGTTTTTAAGGGCGCACGGTGGATGCCTTGGCACCAGGAACCGATGAAGGACGTGGGAGGCCACGATAGTCCCCGGGGAGCCGTCAACCAGGCTTTGATCCGGGGGTTTCCGAATGGGGAAACCCGGCAGTCGTCATGGGCTGTCACCCATGCCTGAACACATAGGGCATGTGGAGGGAACGAGGGGAAGTGAAACATCTCAGTACCCTCAGGAAGAGAAAACAACCGTGATTCCGGGAGTAGTGGCGAGCGAAACCGGATGAGGCCAAACCGTATGCGTGTGATACCCGGCAGGGGTTGCGCATGCGGGGTTGTGGGATCTCTCTTTCACAGTCTGCCGGCTGTGAGACGAGTCAGAAACCGTTGATGTAGGCGAAGGACATGCGAAAGGTCCGGCGTAGAGGGTAAGACCCCCGTAGCTGAAACATTAACGGCTCGTTTGAGAGACACCCAAGTAGCACGGGGCCCGAGAAATCCCGTGTGAATCTGGCGGGACCACCCGCTAAGCCTAAATATTCCCTGGTGACCGATAGCGGATAGTACCGTGAGGGAATGGTGAAAAGTACCGCGGGAGCGGAGTGAAATAGTACCTGAAACCGTGTGCCTACAAGCCGTGGGAGCGTCGCTCATTGAGTTTACTCAATGGGTCGTGACTGCGTGCCTTTTGAAGAATGAGCCTGCGAGTTTGCGGTGCGTTGCGAGGTTAACCCGTGTGGGGAAGCCGTAGCGAAAGCGAGTCCGAACAGGGCGATTCAGTAGCGCGCTCAAGACCCGAAGCGGAGTGATCTAGCCATGGGCAGGTTGAAGCGGAGGTAAGACTTCGTGGAGGACCGAACCCACCAGGGTTGAAAACCTGGGGGATGACCTGTGGTTAGGGGTGAAAGGCCAATCAAACTCCGTGATAGCTGGTTCTCCCCGAAATGCATTTAGGTGCAGCGTCGTGTGTTTCTTGCCGGAGGTAGAGCACTGGATAGGCGATGGGCCCTACCGGGTTACTGACCTTAGCCAAACTCCGAATGCCGGTAAGTGAGAGCACGGCAGTGAGACTGTGGGGGATAAGCTCCATGGTCGAGAGGGAAACAGCCCAGAGCATCGACTAAGGCCCCTAAGCGTACGCTAAGTGGGAAAGGATGTGGAGTCGCAGAGACAACCAGGAGGTTGGCTTAGAAGCAGCCACCCTTGAAAGAGTGCGTAATAGCTCACTGGTCAAGTGATTCCGCGCCGACAATGTAGCGGGGCTCAAGCGTACCGCCGAAGTCGTGTCATTGCAGCATGAGCCCCAACGGGCGCTGTGATGGGTAGGGGAGCGTCGTGTGCCGGGTGAAGCAGCCGCGGAAGCGAGTTGTGGACGGTTCACGAGTGAGAATGCAGGCATGAGTAGCGATACACACGTGAGAAACGTGTGCGCCGATTGACTAAGGGTTCCTGGGTCAAGCTGATCTGCCCAGGGTAAGTCGGGACCTAAGGCGAGGCCGACAGGCGTAGTCGATGGACAACCGGTTGATATTCCGGTACCCGCTTTGAAACGCCCAGTATCGAATCCATTAATGCTAAGGCCGTGAAGCCGTTCCGGACCCTTCGGGGAAAGGAAAGTGGTGGAGCCGCTGATCCAAGGTGGTAGTAGGTAAGCGATGGGGTGACGCAGGAAGGTAGTCCAGCCCGGGCGGTGGTAGTCCCGGGGTAAGGGTGTAGGGCGTTGTCCAGGTAAATCCGGACAGCACATAGCCTGAGACCTGATGCCGAGCCGATTGTGGTGAAGTGGATGATCCTATGCTGTCGAGAAAAGCCTCTAGCGAGTTTCATGGCGGCCCGTACCCTAAACCGACTCAGGTGGTCAGGTAGAGAATACCGAGGCGTTCGGGTGAACTATGGTTAAGGAACTCGGCAAAATGCCCCCGTAACTTCGGGAGAAGGGGGGCCACGTCTGGTGATGAGTCTTGCACTCTGAGCTGGGGGTGGCCGCAGAGACCAGCGAGAAGCGACTGTTTACTAAAAACACAGGTCCGTGCGAAGCCGTAAGGCGATGTATACGGACTGACGCCTGCCCGGTGCTGGAACGTTAAGGGGACCGGTTAGTCACATTTCGGTGTGGCGAAGCTGAGAACTTAAGCGCCAGTAAACGGCGGTGGTAACTATAACCATCCTAAGGTAGCGAAATTCCTTGTCGGGTAAGTTCCGACCTGCACGAATGGCGTAACGACTTCTCGACTGTCTCAACCATAGGCCCGGTGAAATTGCACTACGAGTAAAGATGCTCGTTTCGCGCAGCAGGACGGAAAGACCCCGGGACCTTTACTACAGTTTGATATTGGTGTTCGGTTCGGCTTGTGTAGGATAGGTGGGAGACTTTGAAGCAGCCACGCCAGTGGTTGTGGAGTCGCCGTTGAAATACCACTCTGGTCGTGCTGGATGTCTAACCTCGGTCCGTGATCCGGATCAGGGACAGTGTCTGATGGGTAGTTTAACTGGGGCGGTTGCCTCCCAAAGGGTAACGGAGGCGCCCAAAGGTTCCCTCAGCCTGGTTGGCAATCAGGTGTTGAGTGTAAGTGCACAAGGGAGCTTGACTGTGAGACCGACGGGTCGAGCAGGGACGAAAGTCGGGACTAGTGATCCGGCGGTGGCTTGTGGAAGCGCCGTCGCTCAACGGATAAAAGGTACCCCGGGGATAACAGGCTGATCTTCCCCAAGAGTCCATATCGACGGGATGGTTTGGCACCTCGATGTCGGCTCGTCGCATCCTGGGGCTGGAGTCGGTCCCAAGGGTTGGGCTGTTCGCCCATTAAAGCGGTACGCGAGCTGGGTTTAGAACGTCGTGAGACAGTTCGGTCCCTATCCGCTGCGCGCGTAGGAATATTGAGAAGGGCTGTCCCTAGTACGAGAGGACCGGGACGGACGAACCTCTGGTGTGCCAGTTGTCCTGCCAAGGGCATGGCTGGTTGGCTACGTTCGGGAGGGATAACCGCTGAAAGCATCTAAGCGGGAAGCCTGCTTCGAGATGAGTATTCCCACCTCCTTGAGAGGGTAAGGCTCCCAGTAGACGACTGGGTTGATAGGCCGGATGTGGAAGCCCAGTAATGGGTGGAGCTGACCGGTACTAATAGGCCGAGGGCTTGTCCTCAGTTGCTCGCGTCCACTGTGTTAGTTCTGAAGTAACGAACTGTGCCGATATCCGGTTGGTTAACTTCATAGAGTTTCGGTGGTCATAGCGTTAGGGAAACGCCCGGTTACATTCCGAACCCGGAAGCTAAGCCTTTCAGCGCCGATGGTACTGCAGGGGGGACCCTGTGGGAGAGTAGGACGCCGCCGAACAATCATTGTGGGAAAGCCCCGCACCTTATGGTGCGGGGCTTTTCTGCGTTCTGGCCCCGGACCAGCTCCGCGGTCGCCGGCAGCTGCCCGCGGTGGCCGGCGACGGCCGGCCGGGGTGGCAATCGGGCCCCGAAACATCTGATAGAGTCGGAGACGCAGGAAGGGACCAGCGCGAAAGCGATGGGACCGGAAAGCACCGAGGAAATCAGGACCGCAAGGATCTGATAGAGTCGGAACCGCCGGAAGGGCCCGGAGCGAAAGCAAAAGGGACCGGAAAGCACCGAGGAAATCGGATCGGAAAGATCTGATAGAGTCGGAAACGAAGGAAGCGCCGGAGGAAAGCCCGAGAGGGTGAGTACAAAGGAAGCGTCCGTTCCTTGAGAACTCAACAGCGTGCCAAAAATCAACGCCAGATTAGTTGATACCCCGTCCATCTTCGGATGGCAGGGTTCCTTTGAAAGTCCTGCCGGCCCTTGTGGTCAGCAGGCAACATACACAGCGAGGACGCTGTGGACAGTCGGCCTTATTCCGGCCTGACTGTCCCGCTCAACGCGAGTGTGACCCGATTACGGGTAAACATTCACGGAGAGTTTGATCCTGGCTCAGGACGAACGCTGGCGGCGTGCTTAACACATGCAAGTCGAACGATGAAGCCCTTCGGGGTGGATTAGTGGCGAACGGGTGAGTAACACGTGGGCAATCTGCCCTTCACTCTGGGACAAGCCCTGGAAACGGGGTCTAATACCGGATAACACCGGCTCCTGCATGGGAGCTGGTTAAAAGCTCCGGCGGTGAAGGATGAGCCCGCGGCCTATCAGCTTGTTGGTGGGGTAATGGCCTACCAAGGCGACGACGGGTAGCCGGCCTGAGAGGGCGACCGGCCACACTGGGACTGAGACACGGCCCAGACTCCTACGGGAGGCAGCAGTGGGGAATATTGCACAATGGGCGAAAGCCTGATGCAGCGACGCCGCGTGAGGGATGACGGCCTTCGGGTTGTAAACCTCTTTCAGCAGGGAAGAAGCGAAAGTGACGGTACCTGCAGAAGAAGCGCCGGCTAACTACGTGCCAGCAGCCGCGGTAATACGTAGGGCGCAAGCGTTGTCCGGAATTATTGGGCGTAAAGAGCTCGTAGGCGGCTTGTCACGTCGGGTGTGAAAGCCCGGGGCTTAACCCCGGGTCTGCATCCGATACGGGCAGGCTAGAGTGTGGTAGGGGAGATCGGAATTCCTGGTGTAGCGGTGAAATGCGCAGATATCAGGAGGAACACCGGTGGCGAAGGCGGATCTCTGGGCCATTACTGACGCTGAGGAGCGAAAGCGTGGGGAGCGAACAGGATTAGATACCCTGGTAGTCCACGCCGTAAACGTTGGGAACTAGGTGTTGGCGACATTCCACGTCGTCGGTGCCGCAGCTAACGCATTAAGTTCCCCGCCTGGGGAGTACGGCCGCAAGGCTAAAACTCAAAGGAATTGACGGGGGCCCGCACAAGCAGCGGAGCATGTGGCTTAATTCGACGCAACGCGAAGAACCTTACCAAGGCTTGACATATACCGGAAAGCATTAGAGATAGTGCCCCCCTTGTGGTCGGTATACAGGTGGTGCATGGCTGTCGTCAGCTCGTGTCGTGAGATGTTGGGTTAAGTCCCGCAACGAGCGCAACCCTTGTCCTGTGTTGCCAGCATGCCCTTCGGGGTGATGGGGACTCACAGGAGACCGCCGGGGTCAACTCGGAGGAAGGTGGGGACGACGTCAAGTCATCATGCCCCTTATGTCTTGGGCTGCACACGTGCTACAATGGCCGGTACAAAGAGCTGCGATGCCGCGAGGCGGAGCGAATCTCAAAAAGCCGGTCTCAGTTCGGATTGGGGTCTGCAACTCGACCCCATGAAGTCGGAGTTGCTAGTAATCGCAGATCAGCATTGCTGCGGTGAATACGTTCCCGGGCCTTGTACACACCGCCCGTCACGTCACGAAAGTCGGTAACACCCGAAGCCGGTGGCCCAACCCCTTGTGGGAGGGAGCTGTCGAAGGTGGGACTGGCGATTGGGACGAAGTCGTAACAAGGTAGCCGTACCGGAAGGTGCGGCTGGATCACCTCCTTTCTAAGGAGCACAGTACCGATTGCAGACAAACGTTCTGCACGGTCAGCTCATGGGTGGAACGTTGATTAGTTGGCGTGAGTGAACCTGATGGTTCTTCGAGTACTGCTTCGGCGTGGAAAGAAGAAGACGGACGGTGGCTCACGCTTGGCACGTTGTTGGGTATCTGAGGGTACGGCCGTAAGGTTTGTATCTTCGCGATGCCGGCCCCAGTGAACTCATCTGCTTGTCGGGTGGGGTGATGGGTGGCTGGTCGTTGCTTGAGAACTACACAGTGGACGCGAGCATCTGTGGCCAAGTTTTTAAGGGCGCACGGTGGATGCCTTGGCACCAGGAACCGATGAAGGACGTGGGAGGCCACGATAGTCCCCGGGGAGCCGTCAACCAGGCTTTGATCCGGGGTTTCCGAATGGGGAAACCCGGCAGTCGTCATGGGCTGTCACCCATGCCTGAACACATAGGGCATGTGGAGGGAACGAGGGGAAGTGAAACATCTCAGTACCCTCAGGAAGAGAAAACAACCGTGATTCCGGGAGTAGTGGCGAGCGAAACCGGATGAGGCCAAACCGTATGCGTGTGATACCCGGCAGGGGTTGCGCATGCGGGGTTGTGGGATCTCTCTTTCACAGTCTGCCGGCTGTGAGACGAGTCAGAAACCGTTGATGTAGGCGAAGGACATGCGAAAGGTCCGGCGTAGAGGGTAAGACCCCCGTAGCTGAAACATTAACGGCTCGTTTGAGAGACACCCAAGTAGCACGGGGCCCGAGAAATCCCGTGTGAATCTGGCGGGACCACCCGCTAAGCCTAAATATTCCCTGGTGACCGATAGCGGATAGTACCGTGAGGGAATGGTGAAAAGTACCGCGGGAGCGGAGTGAAATAGTACCTGAAACCGTGTGCCTACAAGCCGTGGGAGCGTCGCTCATTGAGTTTACTCAATGGGTCGTGACTGCGTGCCTTTTGAAGAATGAGCCTGCGAGTTTGCGGTGCGTTGCGAGGTTAACCCGTGTGGGGAAGCCGTAGCGAAAGCGAGTCCGAACAGGGCGATTCAGTAGCGCGCTCAAGACCCGAAGCGGAGTGATCTAGCCATGGGCAGGTTGAAGCGGAGGTAAGACTTCGTGGAGGACCGAACCCACCAGGGTTGAAAACCTGGGGGATGACCTGTGGTTAGGGGTGAAAGGCCAATCAAACTCCGTGATAGCTGGTTCTCCCCGAAATGCATTTAGGTGCAGCGTCGTGTGTTTCTTGCCGGAGGTAGAGCACTGGATAGGCGATGGGCCCTACCGGGTTACTGACCTTAGCCAAACTCCGAATGCCGGTAAGTGAGAGCACGGCAGTGAGACTGTGGGGGATAAGCTCCATGGTCGAGAGGGAAACAGCCCAGAGCATCGACTAAGGCCCCTAAGCGTACGCTAAGTGGGAAAGGATGTGGAGTCGCAGAGACAACCAGGAGGTTGGCTTAGAAGCAGCCACCCTTGAAAGAGTGCGTAATAGCTCACTGGTCAAGTGATTCCGCGCCGACAATGTAGCGGGGCTCAAGCGTACCGCCGAAGTCGTGTCATTGCAGCATGAGCCCCAACGGGCGCTGTGATGGGTAGGGGAGCGTCGTGTGCCGGGTGAAGCAGCCGCGGAAGCGAGTTGTGGACGGTTCACGAGTGAGAATGCAGGCATGAGTAGCGATACACACGTGAGAAACGTGTGCGCCGATTGACTAAGGGTTCCTGGGTCAAGCTGATCTGCCCAGGGTAAGTCGGGACCTAAGGCGAGGCCGACAGGCGTAGTCGATGGACAACCGGTTGATATTCCGGTACCCGCTTTGAAACGCCCAGTATCGAATCCATTAATGCTAAGGCCGTGAAGCCGTTCCGGACCCTTCGGGGAAAGGAAAGTGGTGGAGCCGCTGATCCAAGGTGGTAGTAGGTAAGCGATGGGGTGACGCAGGAAGGTAGTCCAGCCCGGGCGGTGGTAGTCCCGGGGTAAGGGTGTAGGGCGTTGTCCAGGTAAATCCGGACAGCACATAGCCTGAGACCTGATGCCGAGCCGATTGTGGTGAAGTGGATGATCCTATGCTGTCGAGAAAAGCCTCTAGCGAGTTTCATGGCGGCCCGTACCCTAAACCGACTCAGGTGGTCAGGTAGAGAATACCGAGGCGTTCGGGTGAACTATGGTTAAGGAACTCGGCAAAATGCCCCCGTAACTTCGGGAGAAGGGGGGCCACGTCTGGTGATGAGTCTTGCACTCTGAGCTGGGGGTGGCCGCAGAGACCAGCGAGAAGCGACTGTTTACTAAAAACACAGGTCCGTGCGAAGCCGTAAGGCGATGTATACGGACTGACGCCTGCCCGGTGCTGGAACGTTAAGGGGACCGGTTAGTCACATTTCGGTGTGGCGAAGCTGAGAACTTAAGCGCCAGTAAACGGCGGTGGTAACTATAACCATCCTAAGGTAGCGAAATTCCTTGTCGGGTAAGTTCCGACCTGCACGAATGGCGTAACGACTTCTCGACTGTCTCAACCATAGGCCCGGTGAAATTGCACTACGAGTAAAGATGCTCGTTTCGCGCAGCAGGACGGAAAGACCCCGGGACCTTTACTACAGTTTGATATTGGTGTTCGGTTCGGCTTGTGTAGGATAGGTGGGAGACTTTGAAGCAGCCACGCCAGTGGTTGTGGAGTCGCCGTTGAAATACCACTCTGGTCGTGCTGGATGTCTAACCTCGGTCCGTGATCCGGATCAGGGACAGTGTCTGATGGGTAGTTTAACTGGGGCGGTTGCCTCCCAAAGAGTAACGGAGGCGCCCAAAGGTTCCCTCAGCCTGGTTGGCAATCAGGTGTTGAGTGTAAGTGCACAAGGGAGCTTGACTGTGAGACCGACGGGTCGAGCAGGGACGAAAGTCGGGACTAGTGATCCGGCGGTGGCTTGTGGAAGCGCCGTCGCTCAACGGATAAAAGGTACCCCGGGGATAACAGGCTGATCTTCCCCAAGAGTCCATATCGACGGGATGGTTTGGCACCTCGATGTCGGCTCGTCGCATCCTGGGGCTGGAGTCGGTCCCAAGGGTTGGGCTGTTCGCCCATTAAAGCGGTACGCGAGCTGGGTTTAGAACGTCGTGAGACAGTTCGGTCCCTATCCGCTGCGCGCGTAGGAATATTGAGAAGGGCTGTCCCTAGTACGAGAGGACCGGGACGGACGAACCTCTGGTGTGCCAGTTGTCCTGCCAAGGGCATGGCTGGTTGGCTACGTTCGGGAGGGATAACCGCTGAAAGCATCTAAGCGGGAAGCCTGCTTCGAGATGAGTATTCCCACCTCCTTGAGAGGGTAAGGCTCCCAGTAGACGACTGGGTTGATAGGCCGGATGTGGAAGCCCAGTAATGGGTGGAGCTGACCGGTACTAATAGGCCGAGGGCTTGTCCTCAGTTGCTCGCGTCCACTGTGTTAGTTCTGAAGTAACGAACTGTGCCGATATCCGGTTGGTTAACTTCATAGAGTTTCGGTGGTCATAGCGTTAGGGAAACGCCCGGTTACATTCCGAACCCGGAAGCTAAGCCTTTCAGCGCCGATGGTACTGCAGGGGGGACCCTGTGGGAGAGTAGGACGCCGCCGAACAATTTTTAGCCTCAACCCCCGGACCTTGTCCGGGGGTTGAGGCATTTTTGCGTTCTAAGCTGGGGCCATGCGCTACGACCTGGTCATCTTCGACAACGACGGTGTGCTCGTGGACAGCGAGCCGATTTCCAACACGCTGCTTGCCGGCTATCTGACAGAACTCGGGCACCCCACCACGTACGAGGAATCCGTACGCGACTACATGGGGTCCGCCATGCACCGGATTCACGACCTGGTCGAGGAGCGGAGCGGGCAGCGGCTGCCGGCGGAGTTCGACGAGACGTTCCACGGGCGGGTCTTCGCGGCCTTCCGTGACGAGCTGGAGGCCGTGCCCGGGGCGCCGGACGTGGTGAAGCGGCTCGCCGAGGCCGGGGTTCCGTACTGTGTGGCCTCCTCCGGGAGTCACGAGCGGATCCGGGTGGGGCACCGGAAGACCGGGCTCGACGCCTGGTTCCGGGACGAGATCGTCTTCAGCGCCGAGGACGTCGGGCGTGGGAAGCCGGCGCCGGACCTCTTCCTGCACGCCGCCGCGCGGATGGGAGTGGCCCCCGAGCGCTGTGTGGTCGTCGAGGACAGCCGGCTCGGGGTACAGGCCGCACAGGCCGCCGGGATGGACGTGTACGGGTTCACCGCGATGACTCCCCAGGAGAAGCTGACCGGCGCGAACGGCCACTTCGGGACGATGGACGAGCTGCCGGCGATATTGGGGCTGTGATCCATCTACCCAGCGGTAAGTTCCGGCCGTACGCTTTGCCGCCATGACGGATGCGCGGTTGCGGCGTGGGCGGGGATCCCTGGCGGTCAGTTTCTTCGTGCAGGGGGTGACGTTTGCGCTGCTCGTCACCCGAATACCGGCGCTCCAGGACCAGTACGGGATCTCTGACGGGCTGTTGCCGGCCTTCCTGGCCGCTGTGCCGATCCTGGCGGGTGTGGCCAGTGTGGTGACCGAGAAGGTCGTCGCCAGGGTGGGGCCCGCCGTGGTACTGCGGTGGGCCCAGCCGTTCGTGCTGCTGGCCCTGCTCTCCGTGGGGATGGGGTCGGAGCTCTGGCACGCGGCCGTGGTCCTGGGGCTCTTCGGACTGGCCGTGGGTTCCCTCGACGCCTCCATGAACATGCTGGGGGTGAGCCTCCAGCGGGCGTACGGCCGGAGCATCATGCTCGGCTTCCACGCCTCGTACAGCCTGGGCGGGATCGCGGGGGCCTCGCTGGCCTGGGTGGGGGCGCACTGGCACCAGTCGCTGTTCGAGTCCTTTCTCCCGGTGGTGGCGGTGCTGCTGCCCGTCGTGGTCGTCGGGAGCCGGTGGTACGTCGCCGGCGGTGCCGGGCCCGAGGGGGCCTCGGCTGCGGAGGAGAACAAGGGCAACGGTGTCGTCTTCAAGCTGCTGCTGCCGCTCTGCCTGGTGATGACCTTCGCCTACATCGGGGACTCCACCGTCTCCAACTGGAGTGCCAAGTACCTCCAGGACGTGCTCGGCAGCTCGGAGGAGCTGGCGACCGTGCCGTACAACGCGTACATGGTGACGACGCTCCTCGGGCGGACCGTCGGGGACTTCGGGGTACGGCGGCTCGGGGCCGTGGTGGTCGTGCGGGCCGGCGCGGTGCTCGGGGCGCTGGGCTTCGCGGTGGTGGCGGTGGCGCCCGGGGCCTGGTCGGGGATCGCCGGGTTCACGGTGCTCGGACTGGGGCTGAGCGTGATCGTGCCGCAGACCTTCGCGGCGGCCGGGCGGCTGTTCCCGGGGGCGAGCGACGCGGCGGTGGCGCGGCTCAACGTCTTCAACTACGTCGGTTTCCTCGTCGGGTCGCCCCTGGTGGGGGCCCTCGGGGACGCGTGGAGCTACCGGTGGGCGATGCTGGTGCCGATGGTGCTCGTCCTGGTGACGGTGGTGTACGCCACGTCGTTCGGATCGCGAGAGGCCCGATACGGTGGCGGGCATGAGCAGCCGCGCACTGTTGATGTGGGATGAAGCCGTCACGCGGTACGACTTCGGGTCCGAGCACCCGATGGACCCGGTACGGCTCGCGCTGACGATGTCGCTGGTGCGGGCCTACGGGCTCGACCGGGCGGTCGACGTGGTGGCGGCGAAGCCGGCGGGGGACTCGACGCTGCGGCTCGTCCACCGCGAGGACTACGTGGACGCGGTGCGGGCGGCCTCGGCGGACCCGCGCCACGCCGACCAGGCGTACGGGCTCGGCACGGTCGACGATCCGGCGTTCGCCGGGATGCACGAGGTATCGGCGCTGATCGCGGGTCAGTCGGTGGGGGCCGCGGAGGCGATCTGGCGCGGGGAGGCCGAGCACGCGGTGAACTTCGCGGGCGGGCTGCACCACGCGATGCCGGGGGCCGCATCGGGCTTCTGCATCTACAACGACGCCGCGCTGGCCATCGCCCGGCTGCTCGAACTGGGCGCGGAGCGGGTGGCGTACGTGGACGTGGACGTGCACCACGGCGACGGGGTGCAGGCGGCGTTCTGGGAGGACCCGCGGGTGCTGACCGTCTCGCTGCACGAGCACCCGCGGACGCTCTTCCCGCAGACCGGGTGGCCGGAGGAGACGGGCGCGGCCGGGCCCGGCGAGGGCGGGGCCGTGAACGTGGCGCTGCCGGCGGGGACAGCCGACGCGGGGTGGCTGCGGGCCTTCCACGCGGTGGTGCCGGAGCTGATCGCGGACTTCCGGCCGCAGGTGCTCGTCACCCAGCACGGGGCGGACACGCACTTCGAGGACCCGCTCGCGCACCTGGCGGTGTCGCTCGACGCGCAGCGGGCGGTGCAGGAGGCCTGTCACGATCTGGCCCACGAGCACGCGGAGGGGCGCTGGCTGGCGCTCGGCGGCGGTGGGTACGCGGTGGTGGACGTCGTACCGCGGTCGTGGACGCATCTGGTGGCGATCGCGGCGCACGCTCCGGTGGATCCGGAGTCGGTGATCCCGTCGTCCTGGCGGGACGAGGCGTACGCGCGGACGCGGCAGCCGGGTCCGGCGCGCATGACGGACGGGCGGTGGCCGCCGGCGGGCCTCCGGGACTGGGCCGACGGGTACGACCCGGCGGACCGGTTGGACCAGGCCGTGCTCGCGACGCGCAAGGCGGCCTTCCCGCTGCGGGGGCTGCTCGCCTGACCCCGGGGCCGTACCCCTGGAACGTTCTGGTGGGCGTTACGCCGACTGTGCGGTGTGCGGGAGGTTTGGACTCCTCGGAACGGGTGTTCCGGCAGCATCGGTGGGGTGTTGAGTACCGGGGCGCTGCGGGCGCATCTGTTGGCGGCGGGGTTGGCGGGGACGGTCGCGACGTCGCGGGAGGAGAACCTGCGGAGCTATCGGCTGTTCGCGGCGCGTGATCCGCGGGTGCTGCTGGGGCTCGATCCCGCGTGGGGGTGGGGCGAGGCGGATCTGTTGCGGCTGATGGCCGACAAGTGCGGGGTGTCGGGGGACCCGGCGCACCGGTCCGGGCTGGACGTCATCGATCCCGAGCGGACGCTGAGGGGGCTGGACGCCTTCGCCGAGCGACTGGGGGCGGCGGCGGCGCGACGGGTTCCGGTGCTCCTCGGGACCGGGCATCCGCATCGACTCCTCGGTTTCTACGTCGCTCTCGCAGACGCCTTGTCGGCGGCGGGATGTCTTGTCCTCACACCGGCGCAGGGGAGATGTGTCGACATAACGACCCGGTTCGGCGTACGCACGCACCTCCTCGACTACGTACGGGGGGTCGCGTTGGTGCGAGAGCCGGGGCCGTCGGGGGGAGGGCGTGAACCGGGGGCGCACTCCCATTCGCCGCTGCCGGTCAGAGCCGCTCTGGAGAGCGCGGCCGAGTGCGGCGGGCCGCTGCCGGAACTCGTGGTGGGGGACCACGGCTGGGTCTGCGGGGCAGGTCAGCTGGGTATCGAGGCCATCGGGCTCGC
This sequence comes from Streptomyces sp. P9-A4, assembly GCF_036634195.1. Classification (NCBI taxonomy): domain Bacteria; kingdom Bacillati; phylum Actinomycetota; class Actinomycetes; order Kitasatosporales; family Streptomycetaceae; genus Streptomyces; species Streptomyces sp. P9-A4. The sequence continues at coordinate 3,209,747 of NZ_JAZIFY010000001.1, read as the reverse complement.
CGATACGGACGATCCGGCGCTGTTCGTCGGTGAGGCGGAGGGGCAGGTGTCGGTGGCCGTTCCGCTGGACGACGGCGTGCGCTCCGACCACTACCGGCCGTTGACTCGCTATGTACTCAATCGAGCGTGTCTGTCACGGTAAACGGCCGATGGCAGCTCCTCTTCCCCACTCGTACCACCCGCCCCTAGTCTGGAGAGTGAGCGCTCGGCGACGAAGAGTCACCGGAGGGGAAGCCGGTGGGCGTCGCGGCGGAAGGTACAGGTGGGTCATGGCTGCTGGCGAGCGACCTCTCAACGAGGTCAAGTTTCTGACCGTGGCGGAAGTCGCCTCGGTGATGCGCGTGTCCAAGATGACCGTGTACCGCTTGGTGCACAGCGGTCATCTGCCGGCGATCCGGGTGGGCAGGTCCTTCCGGGTGCCGGAACAGGCGGTTCACGAGTACCTGCGGGAGTCCTTCGTGGGGGTGGGGACCGCGTAGCGCGAGCGCGGCGACAACGTCGGGAAAGCTCCGTATGTCCCTCGGATTACAAGCGGGGTGCTCGGGACGGTAGGCTAGGCCGACGTAGGTCGTGTGGGCCCAGACGCCCCGCACCGATTCCCGCCGGGAGGCGGGGATGTTCCGAGAAGTGAGCGAGGGTAGTCGTGGGCTCTGTTATCAAGAAGCGGCGTAAGCGGATGGCCAAGAAGAAGCACCGCAAGCTGCTCAAGCGCACGCGCGTTCAGCGTCGCAACAAGAAGTAAGCGACAGCTGCACCGCAGCGTTTCGTGCGTAAGACGTGGCCCTTCACCGTTCGCGGTGGAGGGCCACGTTTCATTGCGCGGAAATCCTGAGGCGCTACGGTGGCGGACAACGGAAGACGGACGGAAGGCGCTGATCTTGGGCAAGGTCGTGCTCGTCACCGGTGCGGCCCGGCACCTCGGGGGCCGCTTCGTACGGCGGATCCAGCGGGACCCGGAAGTGGAGCGGGTGATCGCGGTGGACGCGGTCGACCCGGCGCACCAGCTCGGCGCCGCCGAGTTCGTACGGGCGGACATCCGCCGGCCCGAGATCGCCAAGGTCCTCGCCGCGCACGACGTCGACACCGTGGTCCATCTGGACGTGACGGGTACGGCGATCGGCGGCGGAGGCCGTACGTCGGTCAAGGAGACCAACGTCATCGGCACCATGCAGCTGCTCGGTGCCTGCCAGAAGTCGCCGCGGATCAGCCGGCTCGTCATCAAGTCCAGTACGAGCGTCTACGGCTCCGCGCCCCGCGACCCGGCCGTCTTCACCGAGACGACACCGGCGAAGTCGCTGCCCAGCGGGGGCTTCGCGAAGGACGCGGTCGAGGTCGAGGGGTACGTACGGGGCTTCGCCCGGCGGCGCCCGGACGTGGCCGTGTGCGTGCTGCGGTTCGCGAACATCCTCGGGCCCCGGATCGACTCCCCGCTGTCCGAGTACCTGGCGCTGCCGGTCCTGCCGACCGTCCTCGGCTACGACCCCCGGCTTCAGTTCGTCCACGAGGACGACGTCGTCGACGTGCTGCGCCTGGGCGCGCACGAGCCCCGCAGGGCCACCCAGAACAGCGGCACCTTCAACGTGGCCGGTGACGGGGTGCTCCTGCTGTCCCAGTGCGCGCGGCGGCTCGGCCGGCCGACGGTTCCGGTGCTGCTGCCTGCGGTCACCTGGGTGGGGACGGCGCTGCGCACCGTCGGGATCACCGATTTCGCGCCCGAGCAGATCCGGCTGCTCACGCACGGCAGGGTCGTCTCGACGGTCCAGACGCGTGAGGTCCTCGGGTTCGCACCGCGCTACACGACGGCGGAGACCTTCGCCGACTTCGTACGGGGCCGGGGGCCGGGGCTGCTTCCGCCGGAGATGCTCGCGGGGGCGGTGGACCGGATCGCGGGGCGGCTCGGCTCGTCGGCCGCGCGGCCGGCCGGCTCCGTACCGCCCGTCTCGCCCGTACCTCCCGTACCTTCTGTTCACCCTGTTCACGACGGCGCCTGAGGAGACCGGACAGCGATGGCGGACGCCAAGGTCATTCCGTTCGACGACGACCGGTCGCGGGCCCGGCGACGGCCCGTGCGCGCCGACGGCGAGGCGGCGGCCGTACGGGCCCTGCCGGGGCCTCAGGGGCCCCTGGAGCCGGAGGAGGGCCGGGAGGGCATCCGCGGCGCCGGGGGCGGTACGGAGGCGGGTGAGACGGGCGGGACGGGCGAGGTGAGCGGTGCCGTGGTCGGTGCGTCCGACGGGAGTTCCGGGTCAGGGGCGCAGGCCGGTGCCGGGAGCTGGGAGCGGCGGCTTGCCGGTGGGCTCTCGTTCCTGCGGCGGCGGATCACCGGGGAGTACGAGGTCGACGAGTTCGGCTACGACGAGGAGCTCACCGACCAGGTCCTGGTGTCGCTGCTCCGGCCGCTGTACGAGAAGTACTTCCGGGTCGAGGTGAAGGGCGTCGAGAACATCCCCGCCGAGGGCGGGGCGCTGATCGTCGCCAACCACTCGGGGACCCTGCCGCTGGACGGGCTGATGATGCAGGTCGCCGTCCACGACCGGCATCCGGCCGGGCGGCATCTGCGGCTGCTCGCCGCGGATCTGGTCTTCGTCCTGCCGGTCGTGAACGAGCTGGCCCGCAAGGCGGGGCACACGCTGGCCTGTGCGGAGGACGCGGAGCGGCTGCTGCGGGCGGGCGAGATCGTCGGGGTGATGCCGGAGGGCTTCAAGGGGATCGGGAAGCCCTTCGGGGAGCGGTACAAGCTCCAGCGCTTCGGCCGGGGCGGGTTCGTGTCGACGGCGCTGCGGGCCGGGGTGCCGATCGTGCCCTGTTCGATCGTCGGGGCCGAGGAGATCTACCCGATGGTCGGGAACGCCAAGACCCTGGCGCGGGTGCTGGGCTTCCCGTACTTCCCGCTGACGCCGACCTTCCCGTGGCTGGGGCCGCTGGGGGCGCTGCCGCTGCCGACGAAGTGGACGATCCAGTTCGGCGAGCCGATCCCGACGGACTCCTACGCGCCCGAGGCGGCGGAGGATCCGATGCTGATGTTCAACCTGACGGATCAGGTGCGGGAGCAGATCCAGCACACGCTGTACAAGTTGCTGGTGCAGCGGCGGTCGGTGTTCTTCTGACCGCGTTCGTGCCCAGGCATGGAAGAAGGGGCGCCCCCCGTCCGTGGGGGCGCCCCTTCTCCTTGCTAGCGAGCGTCCTCGCTGTCGATGCCGAGGCCTGGTAGCAGGCCCGGCAGGAGTGGCGGAAGGGTCACGTCCGGTACGCCGGGTGGCGTCTGGCCGCCCGGGGGTGCCGTCGGTACTCCGGACGGGGAGGGCTTGAGCAGTCCGCCGGTGTTGCCGCCGAGCAGGCCGTCGTCCTCCGGGGAGCCGGTGCCGCTGTCCGTGCTCGGGCTGGTGCCCGTGCTGGGGCCGGACGGGCGGGGCGGCGCGGAGTGGCTGCCGGCCGGAGGGGTCTCCTGGCCGGACGGCGGACTCGGGGTGTCCGTCGCCTGGGGATCCCTGGGCGTGCTGGTCCTGCCGCTGGGGCTCTCGGAGCCGACCGCGCCCTTCTCCGGGGTGCGGGGGAGGACCGACTGCAGCGGCTCGACGTCTTCGTCTATGGCGTCGAAGACGTTCGTCACCTCGCTGCCGACGTCCGCCAGCTGGACGGGGAGCCGGTCACGGATGCCGTTCCAGGTGTCCCGGTGGGCCTGTGCGAAGGAGTTGAGCCGGGCCATCGGCCCGATCTCCCCGTCGCGGTCGTACGCCTGGCGGAGCAGGCGGTGGCCCTCGCTTGCGTCGTGCTTCATTCCGCCCAGGGCGCGACGGATCTCGGTGAGGGACTCGTGGTCGAGGTCGCCGATGCGGCCCCGCTCCATGAGCCGGCGGGCCTCGCTGAGCCGGGTGGACGCCTGGTCGAGGTAGATGCCGCCGCGGTCCGCGTCGTCGTCCGCCATTCCCAGTTTGATGTCCTCCATGCCTCGCTTGAGCCCGTAGAGCGAGTCACCGGGAAGCGCGTCGGAGCTGGCAGCGGCCACTCCGCCGAAGGCGCCCGCGGCCACACCGACCGTGAGCCCGCCGGCGGCGAGGCCCTTGGTCCAGCGGGAGCGGGGGCGCAGTTTCCGCAGCGGGGAGGCCCGATGGCTTCCCTTGCCGCCCGCGGCCCGCTGTTCCGGCACCGTAGGGCCTGCGGCCGCGCTCCCTTCCATGAGCATCGCTTCCATGGCGGCGACGAGCTGGGCTCGCTGCACCACCTTGACCTCGGGGTCCAGCTGTGGCTTCGGCAGTTCGCCGAGACCGTTCGCCAAGGCCAACAGCCGTCCCTGCTCGGCAGGTTCGGCCGGGGCCTCGGGCTGCTCGGTCGCAGCGCCCTCGGCCTCCCGGTCCTCCAGGGCCTGGGCGAAGGCGTTCGCCCGCCGGTGCGCCGATACGTTCGCGATCACTGGCGGCACCTCCTCTCGTCATGACGGTCGACTCCCCGGGGTGTCCGGAAGGTTGCACACCTTGAGCGCATCCACACGAAAGAGTGAGTGGCTGCGGACATGGCGTGTCCACAGGGAGCCTGCATCCCGCACAACGAGCGGCGCGGCACTTGGGTTACGCGCGAAAGATGATCGGACCAGTGCGTCATCGAGGCGTCACCGACTGTGAGTTGGGCGGGGGTCGTGGGGATGTGGGGGGAGAGGCGGTGGTGGGGGCGCGGACCGGCGTCCGGGGGCGCGTGTGGGGGGCGCGTACCGGTCAGCGGGCGTCGTCCGGGAGGAGTCGGGCCAGGGTGCGTACGGCCCGGTACTGGAGGGTCTTGATCGCTCCCTCGTTCTTCCCCATGACGCGGGCGGTCTCGGCGACCGAGAGGCCCTGGAGGAAGCGCAGGGTCACGCACTCCTGCTGCTGGGGGTTGAGGCGGCGGACCGCGTCGAGGAGGGCGGCGTTGGAGAGGGACTCCAGGACGGAGTCCTCCGGGCTGCGCTCGACCTCGTTGGCGTCGAGCATCTCGCCGGTGGTGACTTCCAGGCGGAAGCGGCTGGACTTGAAGTGGTCGGCGACCAGGTTCCTGGCGATGGTGACGAGCCAGGCGCCGAAGTCGCGGCCCTGCCAGGTGAAGGTGGAGATCCGGCGCAGGGCGCGCAGGAAGGTCTCGCTGGTGAGGTCCTCCGCCGTCGCCTTCCCGCCGACGCGGTAGTAGATGTAGCGGTAGACCGTGTCGCTGTACTGGTCGTAGAGGCGGCCGAAGGCTTCGGCCTCGCCCGCCTGGGCGCGCTCGACCAGATCCATCATCCGGGCGCTGTCGCTGTCGGCGGTCGGGCGTCGTGCGGTGGTCGAGGTTCCGGAGCCGGAGCGGACACCCCGTCTGCCCACGGCGGCCCCGCCGTCGGCCAGGGCATAGCAAGGGCCGGCGGGTGCCGGTGCGGCGAAGGCGAAGGCGGGGACAGGGCCGGCGTACGCGGTGGGGACGAAGCCGCGCAAGTGGTCGAGGACCGTTGCGCGCAGCGTAGCCAGGCCCGAGGTGTCAACCCCGACGTGTGGGTACACGGGACTCCCAGAGGCAGAGCTTCCATCACGTGCAGTGCGGGACCGTTCACTCGTCGTGGCGACGTGAGGGGTCCTTTGTGCGTCTGAGGAGAATAACGCTTCGTACAGGCAGCGCTACACCCAGTTGCTCAAATCACCGGTTACGTCTGTTCCGTTACTGCTTGCAGTCGGATCTCGTCGCAGTTCGTGACCAGTTGTTGATCGGTTTGCTTTCGAGTGTGACTGCGCAGGCGATGCGTTGTGCTCAAGTGCGGGACGGGTGCGTGATCGGGGCCGCTGCGGGGTAAGGAGTCCGGATTGCCTGGTGGTCGACGTGTGCGGTGCTGTTCGACCACGGATGGGTGAGGGCACCTGGTCCGGGGTTGTCGCAGATGATCGCAGCCGAAACGTATCGGCAGATCGATGGCGCGCCGGGGAGCGTCAGTGACGGCGGCGGTGCAGCGCCACGGCGGCGGCCGTGCCGCCGGCGATCGCGCCGAGGCCCGCGGCGGCGGGGATGCCGACCTTGGCGGCCTTGCGGCCGGTCCGGTAGTCGCGCAGCCGCCAGTCCCGGTCCTTCGCGTGCTTGCGGAGCTTGGCGTCCGGGTTGATCGCGTACGGGTGCCCGACCAGCGACAGCATCGGGATGTCGTTGTGCGAGTCGCTGTACGCGGCGCAGCGGCCGAGGTCGAGGCCCTCGGCGCCGGCCAGGGCCCGTACCGCCTCGGCCTTCGCGGGGCCGTGCAGGGGTTCGCCGACCAGCCGGCCCGTGTAGACGCCGTCGACCGACTCGGCGACCGTGCCGAGCGCGCCGGTCAGGCCGAGCCGCCGGGCGATGATCGTCGCCGTCTCGACCGGGGCGGCCGTGACCAGCCAGACCTTCTGGCCCGCGTCCAGGTGCGCCTGGGCGAGACCGCGGGTGCCGGGCCAGATGCGGTCGGCCATGTACTCGTCGTAGATCTCCTCGCCGATCGACATCAGTTCGGAGACGCGGTGGCCCTTGACGATGGACAGGGCGCTGTCGCGGGCGTCCTGCATGTGCTCGGGGTCCTCGACGCCGGCCAGCCGGAACCAGGCCTGCTGCCAGGCGAAGCGGGCGAGTTCGCGGCGCTGGAAGAACTTCCGCTTGTACAGGCCGCGGCCGAAGTGGAAGATCGCGGCGCCCTGCATCACGGTGTTGTCGAGGTCGAAGAAGGCGGCCGCCCGTACGTCGCCGACGACCGGGAACTCGGGCTCGGCGGGTGTCTCGGCCTCGGTCGCGGTGGCCGCGGCCTCCTCCCGCTCCCGTTCCAGCTGGAGCGAGGACTTGCGCGCTGCCTCGGCAGCGGCCTCGCCTGCGAGGACGCTGCGCGCGGTGGCGGAGCGCCTACGGGGGGTGAGCCATCCCAGAGCGGCCATGTCGTGAGCATAGCCAGTCTGTTCGGTACTTCCCGACTTGTGACGATGCCAGCGCGTGAACACTGTGGGGCTCCCCTGTGGATCGGGACAGAATGGGCGTCATGTTCGGACGTACGAAGAAGAAGCACGCCGGGTCGCGGACCGTGACGCTGATCGGCAAGCCGGGATGCCACCTCTGCGACGACGCCCGCGCGGTGGTCGAGGCCGTCTGCGCGGAGACCGGAGCACGCTGGGAGGAGAAGGACATCACCGAGGACGAGGAGCTCCACCGGGCCTACTGGGAGCAGATTCCCGTCGTCCTGGTCGACGGCGAGCAGCACACCTTCTGGCGCGTGGACGCGGGGCGGCTCCGGCGCGAACTGGGTGCGTGACCGAAAGACGGTTACCATCATGGACGTTTTGTTGGGTTTCGGGGGCGGCATCGTGAGGAGAGTGTGCGGCTTTGCCCCCTTCGGGTTCTCAACGCGCTGACGGGCTCCGCGGTTCCACGACGATGCGAACCAGCCGCGTGACCCCGGTCACTTTGGCCAGACAAAACGGACACCATCTTTGTGCACGCGTTCACAAAGACATAGCCTGCATTCGACGGGGCGGTCTTGGGACATATGGCCGCCTGCAGCCCCGCTCATCCCGCAGGAGCACCGTGGCAACTGGCCGAACTCACCGACCGGCGACCCGTAGCCGAGGAATTCCCGAGGCCACCGTCGCCCGGCTTCCGCTGTATCTCCGCGCACTCACCGCGCTCTCGGAGCGCTCCGTACCCACGGTCTCCTCCGAGGAGCTCGCGGCGGCGGCGGGGGTCAACTCCGCGAAGCTGCGCAAGGACTTCAGCTACCTCGGCTCCTACGGCACCCGCGGGGTCGGCTACGACGTCGAGTACCTCGTCTACCAGATCTCCCGTGAGCTGGGCCTCACCCAGGACTGGCCGGTCGTCATCGTCGGCATCGGTAACCTCGGCGCCGCGCTCGCCGGCTACGGCGGCTTCGCCTCCCGCGGCTTCCGCGTGGCCGCGCTGATCGACGCCGACCCCGCCATGACCGGCAGGCCGGTCGCCGGGATCCCCGTCCAGCACAGCGACGACCTCGAGAAGATCATCGAGGAGGACGGCGTCTCCATCGGCGTCATCGCGACCCCGGCCGGCGTCGCCCAGCAGGTCTGCGACCGGCTCGTGGCCGCCGGAGTCACCTCCATCCTGAACTTCGCCCCGACCGTGCTCTCCGTGCCCGACGGCGTGGACGTGCGCAAGGTCGACCTCTCCATCGAGCTGCAGATCCTCGCCTTCCACGAGCAGCGGAAGGCCGGCGAGGAGTCGAACGCCGAGAGCGCGGACACCGGCGCGGAGGCGGAGCCCGCCCCGGCCGCCGCGCCGCCGGCCCCCCGTGGCACCACGGGCGGCAGCCGCAAGGGACCCGACGGGGACATCCCCGCCGTGATGCCGGCATGAGCCTCCTCGTCGTCGGCCTCAGCCACCGCAGCGCCCCCGTCTCCATCCTGGAGCGGGCCGCCCTGGCGGCGGACACCCAGGCCAAGCTGCTCCAGGACACCCTCGCCGCCGAGCCGGCCGCCGAGGGCACCGTCCTGGCCACCTGCAACCGCATCGAGCTGTACGCCGACGTGGACAAGTTCCACGCCGGTGTCGCCGAGCTGTCCACGCTCCTCGCCCAGCACAGCGGCGTCGGCCTGGACGAGCTCACCCCCTATCTCTACGTGCATTACGAGGACCGGGCCGTCCACCACCTCTTCTCGGTGGCCTGCGGGCTCGACTCCATGGTCGTCGGCGAGGGCCAGATCCTCGGCCAGATCAAGGACGCCCTCGCCCGCGGGCAGGAGCTGCACACCGCGGGACGCCTCCTCAACGACCTGTTCCAGCAGGCCCTGAGGGTCGGCAAGCGCGCGCACAGCGAGACCGGGATCGACCGGGCCGGGCAGTCGCTCGTCACCTTCGGCCTGGAACAGCTGGCCGACGGCACCGACGTCGACACCTGGGCCAAGGGCAAGAAGGCGCTCGTCATCGGCGCCGGCTCGATGTCCTCGCTCGCCGCCGCGACGCTCGCGCGCTCCGGCGTCTCCGAGATCGTCGTCGCCAACCGCACCCTGGCCCGCGCCGAGCGGCTCGCGCAGATCCTGAACGAGGCCGGGGGCACGGGTGTCACCGCGCACGCGGTCGAGATGGTTGCCGTCGGCGACGAACTGACACGTGCCGACGTCGTCGTCTCCTGCACCGGCGCCACCGGACTCGTCCTCACCGGCGAGGACGTCGAGACCGCCGTACGGGGACGCCGCACCCCGCTCGCCCTGCTCGACCTCGCCATGCCCCGCGACATCGACGCCGCCGCCCACCGGGTTCCCGGAGTCCGGCTCGTCGACATCGAGTCGCTCGCCGAGGCCTCCGCCGACGCCCCCATGGCCGCCGACGTCGACCAGGTCCGCGGCATCGTCTCCGACGAGGTGGCCGCCTTCGGCGCCGCCCAGCGCGCCGCCCACATCACCCCCACCGTCGTCGCCCTGCGCACCATGGCCGCCGACGTGGTGGCCGGCGAGGTCGCCCGGCTGGAGGGCCGGCTGCCCGACCTCGACGAGAAGCAGCGCGCCGAGATCACCCAGACCGTGCGCCGGGTGGTCGACAAGCTCCTGCACGCGCCGACCGTGCGGGTCAAGCAGCTGGCCAGCGAGCCCGGCGGCGCCGGGTACGCGGACGCGCTGCGGACACTCTTCGACCTCGACCCGGAAACGGTGGCTTCTGTCAGCCGGGCCGACCTGAATGACGCCGACGTCAAGAACCGAGGGCGAGTATGACCGAGAGGGCACTGAGGCTCGGGACCAGGCGCAGCAAGCTCGCCATGGCCCAGTCCGGGCACGTGGCCGACGCCGTCCGGCGGCTGACCGGCCGGGCCGTCGAGCTCGTGGAGATCACGACGTACGGGGACACCTCCCGGGAGCACCTCGCGCAGATCGGCGGCACCGGCGTCTTCGTCGCCGCGCTGCGTGACGCGCTGCTCGCCGGCGAGGTGGACTTCGCCGTCCACTCCCTGAAGGACCTGCCGACCGCCCAGCACCCCGAGCTGGTGCTGGCCGCGATTCCGCAGCGCGAGGACCCGCGCGACGTACTGATCGCCCGCGACGGACTGACGCTCGACCGGCTGCCCCAGGGCGCCCGGGTCGGCACCGGCTCGCCGCGCCGCATGGCCCAGCTCCACGCGTACGCGCGCAGCCACGGCCTGGAGCTCACCTGCGTCCCGATCCGGGGGAACATCGACACCCGGGTCGGCTATGTGCGCAGCGGTGAGCTGGACGCCGTGGTCCTCGCCGCGGCCGGGCTCAACCGCATCGGCCGTACGGAGGAGCTCACCGGCTCCCTGTCGCTCGACCACCTGTCGGTCGACTCCGTGCTGCCCGCCCCCGGCCAGGGGGCCCTGGCGATCGAGTGCCCGGCGTCCGACGCCGAGCTCGTCGCCACGCTCGCCGCGCTCGACGACCCGCACACGCGGGCCGCCGTGACCGCCGAGCGATCCCTGCTCGCCGCCCTGGAGGCCGGCTGCTCCGCACCTGTGGGTGCGCTGGCCGACCTGCTGGCCGACGACCCCGGTCACGGGCAGGTTGTCACCGAGATGCGCCTGCGCGGCGTCGTCGGCACCACCGACGGCTCGACGCTGGTGCAGCTGTCCACCACCGGACCCGTACCCACCTCGCACGACGAGGCCATGGCGCTCGGACGCGAACTCGCGGACGAGATGCTCGCCAAGGGTGCGGCCGGTCTTATGGGGGAGCGAGCACTTTGAACCCCGCCAGCCCGACCACCAGCCCGCTGTCCCCGGCCTTCGCGGGCCATGGGCACGTCACATTCCTCGGTGCAGGCCCGGGTGACCCCGGACTCCTGACCCTCAGGGCCGTCGAGGCCCTCGCCGGAGCGGATGTCCTGATCGCCGAGCCGGAGGTCCTCGACGTCGTTCGCGGCCATGCGCGGGTGGGGGTGAGCACGCCTGAGCTGACGGTTGTTGACGAGGCGTCAACAACCGCCGGGGTCCCCGTGTTGAGGGATGCGGCCAATCTTGTCATGGAGGCCGCGAGGGGCGGCAGGCGGGTCGTCCGAGCGGTGACCGGCGACCCCGGCCTCGACGGGAACGCGGGGGCCGAGATGCTCGCCTGCGCCGCCGAGGGCATTCCCTTCGAAGTCGTGCCCGGTGTGGCCACGGCCGTCGGCGTCCCGGCGTACGCGGGTGTCCCGCTGCGCGACGCGCAGGGCACGGACGTGCGCTTCGTCGACGCCCGTACCGCCGACGAGCGGTGCTGGACCGAGGTCGGTGCCTCCGACGGCACCGTCGTCGTCTCGACGTCCCTGGATTCGGTCGCCGCGGCGGCCGGTGAGCTGGTGGCGGCAGGCCGTAAGCCGGACACCCCGCTCACCGTCACCATCGCCGGTACGACCACCCGGCAGCGGACCTGGAACGCCACGCTCGGCACCATCGCCCAGGTCTTCAAGCAGGGCAAGATCCTCCCCTCGCCCGAGGGCCACCGGCCGGTCATAGCCGTGGTCGGCGAGCGCAGCGCCCCGGCGCAGCGGGACCAGCTGTCGTGGTTCGAGTCGAAGCCGCTCTTCGGGTGGCGGGTGCTCGTGCCGCGTACCAAGGAACAGTCCGCGTCGCTCTCCGACCAGCTGCGCTCGTACGGCGCGGTGCCGCACGAGGTGCCGACCATCGCCGTCGAGCCGCCGCGCACCCCGCAGCAGATGGAGCGGGCCGTCAAGGGCCTGGTCACCGGGCGCTACGAGTGGATCGCGTTCACCTCGGTCAACGCGGTCAAGGCGGTGCGGGAGAAGTTCGAGGAGTACGGGCTCGACGCGCGCGCCTTCGCCGGGATCAAGGTCGCCGCGGTGGGCGAGCAGACGGCCGCCGCGCTGGTCGACTTCGGTGTGAAGCCGGACCTGGTGCCCAGCGGTGAGCAGTCGGCCGCCGGTCTCCTGGAGGACTGGCCGCCGTACGACCCGGTCTTCGACCCGATCGACCGCGTCTTCCTGCCGCGGGCCGACATCGCGACCGAGACGCTGGTCGCGGGCCTCATCGAGCTCGGGTGGGAGGTCGACGACGTCACCGCGTACCGGACCGTACGGGCTTCGCCGCCGCCGGCGGACACCCGGGAGGCGATCAAGGGCGGCGGCTTCGACGCCGTGCTCTTCACCTCGTCCTCGACGGTGCGGAACCTGGTGGGCATCGCCGGGAAGCCGCACAACGTGACCGTCATCGCCTGCATCGGTCCCGCCACGGCCAAGACGGCCGAGGAGCACGGGCTGCGGGTGGACGTGCTGTCGCCCGAGCCGTCGGTGCACAAGCTCGCCGAGGCGCTCGCGGACTTCGGGCTGCGGCGCCGGGAGTCGGCCCTTGAGGCGGGCGATCCGGTGACGCGGCCGAGCGAGCGGCGGCCGGGGGCGCGGAGGCGTCGTACGACGTAGCGGCGCGGTGCGCTTCGATGGGCGGGGCCTTTACGGGTCCCGCCCTTCTGCGTGTGCGGGGCCGGGGCGGGGGACGGCAACACCGTGTCGGTAAAACCACTGTTTGTTCGGGCGTAGCCTCGGGCCTATGAACTCGTACGGATCCTTTCCCGGGGCGCGGCCGCGGCGGCTGCGGACGACGCCCGCCATGCGGCGGATGGTGGCCGAGACGCGGCTGCATCCCGCCGATCTGATCCTCCCCGCGTTCGTGCGCGAGGGGATCACCGAGCCCGTGCCGATCCAGGCCATGCCCGGAGTCGTCCAGCACAGTCGCGACACCCTGCGGAAGGCCGCGGTGGAGGCGCTGGAGGCCGGGGTCTCCGGGATCATGCTCTTCGGCGTGCCCGAGGACGCCAAGAAGGATGCCGCGGGCACCGCGGGCACGGATCCCGAGGGGATCCTCCAGGTCGCGATCCGCGATGTGCGGGCCGAGGTCGGCGACGAGCTGGTCATCATGTCGGACCTGTGCCTCGACGAGTACACCGACCACGGGCACTGCGGAGTCCTGGACGCCGACGGCCGCGTCGACAACGACGCCACGCTGGAACGTTACGCCGAGATGGCGCAGGTCCAGGCCGACGCCGGCGCCCATGTCGTCGGCCCCTCCGGGATGATGGACGGCCAGGTCGGCGTGATCCGCGACGCCCTGGACACCATCGACAAGGAGGACGTGTCGATCCTCGCGTACACCGCGAAGTACTCCTCCGCCTTCTACGGTCCCTTCCGCGAGGCCGTCGGCTCCTCCCTCGAGGGCGACCGCAAGACCTACCAGCAGGACCCCGCGAACCTCCGCGAGTCGATGCGCGAGCTGGCGCTCGACCTGGAGGAGGGCGCCGACATGGTCATGGTGAAGCCCGCCGGGCCCTACCTGGACGTGCTCGCGAAGGTCGCCGCGTCGGTGGACGTGCCCGTCGCCGCGTACCAGATCAGCGGTGAGTACGCGATGGTCGAGGCCGCCGCCGAGAAGGGCTGGATCGACCGCGACCGGGCGATCTTCGAGACCCTGACCGGCATCCGGCGGGCCGGGGCGCAGATGATCCTGACGTACTGGGCCACCGAGGCGGCGCAGAAGCTGGGCGCAGGGCGGGGTTAGGCGGGTACCCGGTTCGCCGGGTGCCGGTGGTTCGGGTCCCGGTGGTTCGGGTCCCGGTTCGCCGGGTGGCGACGGCGCGGGGCCCTGTCCGCGGGGTGCCGACGGCGCGGGTCCCGGTCCGCCGGGGTTAGTCCCACCAGAAGGTCCAGACGGGGGTGTCCACCAGGCCCTTGTGGGCGTAGTCCCGCAGGGTGCTGTGGTGGCCCTGCGTGATGCTGTCAGGGCAGAACGCGAAGTGCTCCGCCGCCACCGCCTCGGCCTCCTCGGCCGTGCGCGGCGGCGCCGCCACCGAGACCACCAGCTGGTCGAAGGTGAGCGCGACGACCCGGGCGCCGAAACGGTCCTCCCATGAGCGCAGCACCGCGCACAGCCGGGCCACGTCGTTCTCGTGGTTCAGGGGCCCGCCCCAGCCGATGACCGCTGGTATGTCCGCGCTGCGCCGCGCCGGAACCAGCGCCGGACGGGCGTCCTCCAGCCAGAACCCCGGCTCCGTCAGCATCTCGGCGACCGTGGCCGCCGCCCCGTCGGGATCCGTGTCGCAGGGCAGCGCCGGAGCCAGGCCCGGCCAGCCGCCGGCCCCGGGCAGCTCATCCGAGGCGTTCGCCTCCCAGAACTCGGCGAGGACCTCCTCGGCCTCGTGGTCCGCCGGGTCGCTCATCCGCTCCGGCTCCAGCTCCCACCTGTCCAGGTCCCACTTCCCGCCCAGCAGGACCGGCAGCAGCCCCGCCGTACGTGCCGCCGGGCGCAGTGCGTTCCAGGCGGCCGGGCCCGCCGCCTCCTGTCCCGACCAGAGGTACGGGGCGTCCGCCGGGCCCATGAGGGTGCCGGGCGGCAGGTCGAGGCCGAGGGAACGGCCGGTCGGGTCGGACACGAGCCGGGGAAGCTGGTTCGGGATCATCGCCATGACCAGAACGTACGGGGTGCCACTGACAACGGGGCGAGTGGTGCGGCGGCACCGGGCGGCGCACTCTGGAGAGGTAGCCGACAGGTACCTCGCTGGAGGTGGTCCTCATGATGCACACGCTTGTCGGATGGCACGTGGAGATGGAGTTCCAGGAGGAAGGCGACCGGACGAGGGCCGCGGCGATGGTCCGGCTCACCGACGGCACCGAGTTCCGGGCCCATGGCACCGCGAACCGGCACCCCTCCGACCCGGACCAGCTGCGGGTCGGCGAGGAGATCGCCGGCGCGCGGGCGCTGATGGACCTGGCCTCGCAGCTGCTCCAGAAGGCCCACACGGAGATCGACGAGGTGTCGGGCAGGACCTCGCGCAACCTTCGCTGACGACGAAGCCCCCGGGCGGTGGTCCGCGCCGGGGGCTCCGCCTTCGAGGCCTCAGAGGCGCTCGGGCGTCCTGATGCCGAGCAGCGCCATGCCCTGGTGGAGCGTGCGTGCGGTCAGCTCGCAGAGGAAGAGGCGGTTCTCCGCGACCTCCTGCGCCGGCTCGGGCTTGATGACGGGGCAAAGGTCGTAGAACGTCGTGAACAGCGAAGCCAGCTGGTACAGGTACGCGGCCAGCTTGTGCGGGGCGTACTCCGCGGCTGCCTCGGCGATCACCTCGCCGAACTGGTCCAGGTGCAGGCCGAGCGCGCGCTCGGCCGGGGCCAGCTCCAGCTCCGGGTGGGCGAGCGGCTTGCGGTCGCCGGCCTTCCCGAAGATCGAGTTGATCCGCGCGTACGCGTACTGCAGGTACACCGAGGTGTCGCCGTTCAGCGAGACCATCTGGTCCAGGTCGAACTTGTAGTCACGCGCGGCGGACGTCGACAGGTCGGCGTACTTGACCGCGCCGATGCCCACCTGGGTGCCCCGCTCGGAGATCTCCTCCTCCGTGAGGTCCCGAGCCTTCTCGCGCACGACCGACGTGGCCCGGTCCACGGCCTCGTCCAGCAGGTCCACCAGCCGCACCGTCTCGCCCTCGCGGGTCTTGAACGGCTTGCCGTCCTTGCCGAGGACCGTGCCGAAGGCCAGCTGGACGGCCTTGACGTCGTCGTTCAGCCAGCCGGCCCGGCGGGCCGTCTCGAAGACCATCTTGAAGTGCAGCGACTGGCGGGCGTCGACCACGTACAGCAGGGTCGTCGCCTTCAGGTTCCGGACCCGGTCGCGGATCGCGGACAGGTCCGTCGCCGCGTACCCGAAGCCGCCGTCGGACTTCTGGACGATCAGCGGGGTCGGGTTGCCGTCCGGGCCCTTCACGTCGTCGAAGAACACGCAGAGCGCGCCCTCGGAGCGGACGGCGACGCCCGACTCCTCCAGGACGCGGCAGGTCTCCGCCAGCATCTCGTTGTAGCCGGACTCGCCGACGACGTCGGCGTCCCGGATGTCCATGTCGAGCTTGTCGAAGACCGAGTAGAAGTAGATCTTCGACTCGTCGACGAACCGCTGCCAAAGCGCGAGGGTCTCCTCGTCACCGGCCTGGAGGTCGACGACGCGCGCGCGGGCCCGCGTCTTGAACTCCTCGTCGGAGTCGAAGAGGGCGCGCGAGGCCTTGTAGAGCCGGTTCAGGTTCGACATGGCCTCCTCACCGGAGACCTCGGTGCCGTCCTCGGCCTTGTGGTCCAGCTCGTGCGGGTGCTCGATCAGGAACTGGATGAGCATGCCGAACTGGGTGCCCCAGTCGCCGATGTGGTGGCGGCGGACCACGCTCTCGCCGGTGAACTCCAGGATCTCGACCATCGCGGCGCCGATCACGGCGGAGCGGAGGTGGCCGACGTGCATCTCCTTCGCCACGTTCGGCTGGGCGTAGTCGATGACCGTCGTGCCGGCCGACTCGTTGAACGGCACGCCGAGCCGGGCGTCGGCCGCGCGGGCCGCGAGGGTCCGCACGATCGCCGCGTCGGTGACCGTGATGTTCAGGAAGCCGGGGCCCGAGACCTCGATCTCCGCCAGGACGTCGTTCTCCGGGATCGCGGCGACGACCTGGGTCGCCAGCTCACGCGGGTTGCCCTTGAGCCGCTTGGCCAGGGCCAGGATGCCGTTGGCCTGGAAGTCGGCCCGGTCGCTTCGTCGGAGCAGCGGGTCGGCGGACGCGGCCTCCGGCAGGGCTGCCGAGAGGCCGTCCGCGAGGCGCTGCTGCACGGTCGAAGCGAGGGAAGGGACCGAGGCCATGAGCTTCCGTTCCTGTTGAGTTCGGTGAGTTCGGTAGGTCTGAATCGCTTGTCAAGTGTCCCATGGGAGCGCAACGTGATTTCCCCGCCTGTGGACGACGGCGGGCCGCAAGCGATCTCCGGCTGTGGACAACCTCGGAGTGCGCTCTTCCGTCTGGGAGAATGGCTCACGTAGGGCCGTCAGGCAGCACCCCTCAGGAAGAAGGACGTACCGACCGTGGCTCAGAGCAGCACCGAGACCGACTGGGTCTCCCGTTTCGCGGACGAGGTCATCGCCGAGTCGGAGCGACGTGCGCCTGGCAAACCGGTCGTCGTCGCCTCCGGTCTCTCCCCGTCCGGCCCGATCCACCTGGGCAACCTCCGCGAGGTCATGACCCCGCACCTGGTCGCCGACGAGATCCGCCGCCGCGGGTACGAGGTCAGGCACCTCATCTCCTGGGACGACTACGACCGCTACCGCAAGGTGCCCAACGGCATCGAGGGCATCGACGCGTCCTGGGCCGAGCACATCGGCAAGCCGCTGACCTCCGTCCCGGCCCCCGCCGGTTCCCCCCACCCCAACTGGGCCGAGCACTTCAAGGCCGCCATGGTCGAGTCGCTGGCCGAGCTGGGCGTCGAGTACGACCCGATCAGCCAGACCGAGCAGTACACCGCGGGCACCTACCGCGAGCAGATCCTGCACGCGATGAAGCACCGCGGTGACATCGACGCCATCCTCGACCAGTACCGGACGAAGAAGGCGCCGAAGAAGCAGTCGCAGAAGCCTGTCGACGAAGCCGAGCTGGAGGCCGAGGAGGGCTCCGGCGCGGCGAGCGAGGACGACGGCTCCGGCGGCTCCTCGGGCTACTTCCCGTACAAGCCGTACTGCGGGCAGTGCGAGAAGGACCTGACGACCGTCACGTCGTACGAGGACGAGACCACCGAGCTGGCCTACACCTGCGCCAACTGCGGCTTCGCCGAGACCGTGAAGCTCAGCGAGTTCAACCGCGGCAAGTTGGTCTGGAAGGTCGACTGGCCGATGCGCTGGGCGTACGAGGGCGTCATCTTCGAGCCCTCCGGCGTCGACCACTCCTCGCCCGGCTCGTCCTTCGTCGTCGGCGGCCAGATCGTCCGCGAGATCTTCGACGGCGTCCAGCCGATCGGCCCGATGTACGCCTTCGTCGGCATCAGCGGCATGGCCAAGATGTCCTCCTCGCGCGGTGGCGTCCCGACCGCCGCCGACGCGCTGAAGATCATGGAAGCACCGCTGCTCCGCTGGCTGTACGCCCGTCGTCGGCCCAACCAGTCGTTCAAGATCGCCTTCGACCAGGAGATCCAGCGGCTGTACGACGAGTGGGACAAGCTGGAGGCCAAGGTCGCGGACGGCAGCGTGCTGCCCGCGGACGCCGCCGCGCACGCCCGTGCCGCCCGCACGGCCGCCGGCGAGCTGCCGCGCACCCCGCGCCCGCTGCCGTACCGGACGCTCGCCTCGGTCATGGACATCACCGCCGGCCACGACGAGCAGACCCTGCGGATCCTGACCGAGCTCGACCCGGAGAACCCGGTCACCTCCCTCGACGAGGTCCGTCCGCGGCTGGACCGCGCCGAGAACTGGATCACCAGCCAGGTCCCGGCCGACCAGCGCACCATCGTCCGCGAGGAGCCCGACACCGAGCTGCTCGGCTCCCTCGACGACGAGGGCCGCGAGTCGCTCCGCCTCCTCCTGGCGGGCCTCGACACCCACTGGTCGCTCGACGGGCTCACCACGCTCGTCTACGGCGTCCCGAAGGTGCTGGCCGGTCTCGACCCCGAGGCAAAGCCGACGCCCGAGCTGAAGCTCGCGCAGCGCGCGTTCTTCGCCCTGCTGTACAAGCTCCTGGTCAGCCGCGAGACCGGGCCGCGACTGCCCACGCTGCTGCTCGCGGTGGGCGCGGACCGAGTGAGGAAGCTGCTCGGCGCGTGAGCGTGAGTACGTGAGTACGTGAGTACGTGAAAGGGGCCGCCACCCGGATCCGGGTGGCGGCCCCTTTGCGCGCTGCTGGGTCGGTCAGGGAGTGTCGTACTCGGTCATGTCCCGCTGGATCTCCTGCTGGATCTCAGGAATCAGCCGGTGCAGCAGCTCGGGATCGCGGAGCCGCTGGACGCCGTAGTACTCGGCCACCTGGCGCTCGAGCTCCGGGTCCTCCGGGAAGCGGTTGTGCTCCACGGCGTACGCCCAGGTGAGCTTGTGGACGACCTCACGGAAGTCGTCGGCCGGCGGCTCCTGCTGCTCCTGCGGCTCCACCTGCTCCACGTACTCGGGGTACTCGACGAACTCCTCGGGACCCGACGGAGGCACATCCTCCGGTCCCTGCGGGACCGGGACCGGCATGGGCTCCAGACCCTCGACGATCCGCGGGTTGTACGTGCCCTCGTACGTCTCCGGGGACAGCTGCTGCGTGTCGAACCACGGGCTCTCGTGGTTCACGGGCGCTGCCGGCACATCCCCCTGCGGAAGGCCAGGGTGCGGAAGCTGCTGCGGCAGCGGTGCCTGCGCTGCATGCTGCAACTGGGGCTGGAGGTGCGGCTGGGGCTGCTGGGGCAGCTGCGCCGGTGCCTGCGGCTGCGGGGGCAGCAGGGCCGGTTCGATGCCGGCCGCGGCCAGGCCCGCCGCGGCCGTCTCCGCCAGCGGCACCCCGTACCGCGCGAGCCGCAGCGGCATCAGCGCCTCCACCGGCGCCTTGCGCCGCCAGCTGCGGCCGAAACGGGCCTGCAGCCGCGCCTGGTAGATCAGCCGCTCCTGCTCCAGCTTGATGACCTGCTCGTACGAGCGCAGCTCCCACAGCTTCATCCGGCGCCACAGCCGGAACGTCGGCACAGGGGAGAGCAGCCAGCGGGTCAGCCGGACGCCCTCCATGTGCTTGTCCGCCGTGATGTCCGCGATCCGGCCCACCGCGTGCCGCGCGGCCTCGACGGCCACCACGAACAGGACCGGGATCACCGCGTGCATGCCGACGCCCAGCGGGTCCGGCCAGGCGGCCGCGCCGTTGAACGCGATCGTCGCCGCCGTCAGCACCCACGCGGTCTGGCGGAGCAGCGGGAACGGGATGCGGAGCCAGGTCAGGAGCAGATCGAGGGCGAGCAGCACACAGATACCCGCGTCGATGCCGATCGGGAAGAAGTACGAGAAGGTGCCGAAGCCCTTCTGCAGCGCGAGCTCCCGCACGGCGGCGTACGAACCCGCGAAACCGATCCCCGCGATGATCAGCGCACCGGCGATGACGAGGCCGATGAGTATTCGGTGTGTGCGTGTCAGCTGCATCGCGGCCACCCGCGATCCCCTCCCGTCAAACGACATCCCGCGCGCACAGAGTGGCACATGTGCGCGAAGCCCGGCCCTCGGGGGGAGGGACGGGCTCCGCGCCGACAGGCCTGTCTGCGCTGTTTTGTGACTACTTGTTGGCTGCGACGACCGCGGCCACGGCTTCCTTGGCCGCCGTCGTCGCGCCCTTGATGATCGATGCCTCGCTCGGGGTGGCGGCGCCCGCGTAACCGGCGCCGTTGTAGGAGAGCAGCACCAGGACGTTGCCCGTGCGCGCCACGACGGAGGTGTAGACGAAGTCCTCGTTCGTCTTGCGCAGCTGGTACGTGACCGCCTGAGCCTCCTCGCCGATGCCGGGGGCCGGGGCGGTGCGGAGCTTCTTGGCGCCCTCGGTCTGCTGGACCTTGCCGAGCTCCTTGGTGAAGTTCTCCTGGGCGCGCTCCTGGCCGCTGCCGAGGGAGGTGTCCGACTCGTACCGGTAGAAGGACACGTCGAGCCAGCGGTACTGCGAGCCCTTCACGCCCTTGTCGTCCAGGCCGTTCCACGAGCAGCCGCTGCGGCTGGTGAGGTCGCTGGAGGGGGCGGGCGTGCCGCTCTTGGTCTTCGCCTTGGGAACCAGGGCGGCGACGGTCTTGGCGGTGATCGCCTTGCAGGCCTGGGGCAGCTCCGTGAACTTCGCCGGCTCGACCGTCTTCGTCGTCTGCGAGGGCGTGGGGGTCGCGGTGGCGGACGCGGCGCCCTTGTCCTTCGACCCCGTCGAACCGGCGCCGCCGGAGTCCCCGGAGTCCGAGGAGCAGCCGGCGACGACGAGCATCACCGGGACGGCGGCGCAGGCGAGTATGCGGGTGAGTCGCGGGGCGGTTCGCTGCATGGTTCCTTCAGTCGCTTGTCGTACTGGTCCGGCGTGGGTCTCGGGTACGGCCACGGCGTGGGGCCACGGGTACGCCGACACGTTACGTGGTCGCCGTCCGCTCACGGAGCGGAGACGAACGGCTACTCCTCCAGCCGTTCGGCGAGCAGCCGGGCCAGGTTCCGGGCCTTTTCCTGCAGTTCCTTGCTGTCCGGGGCCTCCGCGGAGCCGTTGGTCTGCTCCCGGTAGGAGACGGTCACGATGACGTTGGATGTGCGGAACACCACGCTGACGACCCGCTGATGGCCGTTCGCGCCGACCTTGCTGAGGACGTCGTCGAGGTACGCGATCTCGCCGAGGCCTTCGAGGACGCGGGGTTCGAGGCCGGTGGGGTCGACGGTGGGGGTGGGGGTGCCGGCGGGGGCGCCCGAGGTGCCCGGGTTGCCGGGGGTGGCCTTGGCGGCGTTCGTCGTGACGTTCGTCGTCCTGGCGTTCGTGGAGGCCTTGTCCGAGGGGGTGCCGCCGGGGGAGGTCTGGCCGGGCCGGGTGCCCTTGCCGTCGCCCGCGCCCGTGCCCGTGCTCGGTGACGCCGGGGGCGTCGTGGGCTGCGGTGTCACGGGCAGGGGGATGCCGGCCGCGAGCTGCTTGCGGACGTACACCTCCTGCGCCCGGTCGTCGTCGCTGACGGCGGTGTCGTACGAGACGACCCGCTCGATGTCGAGGGCGAGCCGGTGCGAGGTGTCGGGGGTGTCGGCCTTCCACGTGCAGCCGACGCGCCGGTCGGTGTCGTACGTGACGGCGGCGGAGCCGCGGTACGCCTTGCCCCGCTCGGGGTCGGGCAGCGCGGCGGCACCCGGGAGCATGTCCTTGAGCGCGGCCTGCGGGACGGAGCCGCAGGGCTCGAAGAGGGTGTGGTAGCGGCCCGGGGGCGCGACGGGCTCGGCTGGGCCGGCCTTGGCGTCGACGGCGATGTCGTCGGCGGGGGTCCCGCTGGAGCAACCGGTGAGGCCGATGCCCAGGCCGAGGCCCAGGGCGAGGGCGACGGCGGTGCGAGCCGCGGACCCGGTGCGGCCGGGGGCGTACCTCTTTCGCTGCACGGTCCCAGGCTCCCTTCTCCCGAAGTCTTTCCCGAAAACTGTTTGCCGCGCGAACCCGGCCGATGGACACAATGTCTATCGCACACGCAGCTGTTGATGCCGGTCCGCTGTCACCTGTACGGGCTTTGGCTCCGGTTTTTGCGTTATCAGACTTTTCGGGGGAATCGAGGGAGTATGTCGTACGTCGAGGTGCCGGGAGCGAAGGTGCCGATCCGGATGTGGGCCGATCCCGCCACGGTGGAGGGCGGTGCCATGCAGCAGTTGCAGAACGTGGCGACGCTGCCGTGGATCAAGGGCCTGGCCGTGATGCCGGACGTGCACTACGGCAAGGGTGCGACGGTCGGTTCGGTGATCGCGATGCAGGGTGCGGTCTGTCCGGCGGCGGTCGGTGTGGACATCGGCTGCGGGATGTCGGCGGTCAAGACCTCACTGACGGCGAACGACCTGCCGGGCGACCTGTCCCGCCTCCGCTCGAAGATCGAGCAGGCGATCCCGGTGGGGCGCGGCCTGCACCGCACGGAGGTGGACCCGGGGCGGCTGTACCAGTTCCCGACGGCGGGGTGGGGGGACTTCTGGGCGCGGTTCGACACGGTTGCCGATCCGGTGAAGTTCCGTCGCGAGCGGGCTGCCCAGCAGATGGGAACGCTCGGCGGGGGGAATCACTATGTGGAATTCTGCATAAGCGCGCAGGGTGACGTGTGGCTCGTTCTTCACTCCGGATCGCGCAACATCGGCAAGGAACTCGCCGAGTACCACATCGGCGAGGCGCAGAAACTGCCGCACAACCAGGGCTTGGTGGACAGGGACCTGGCGGTGTTCGTCGCTGACACCCCACAGATGGCGGCCTATCGGAACGACCTCCACTGGGCTCAGGACTACGCGAAGTACAACCGGGCCGTCATGATGGCGCTCTTCCAGGAGGTCCTTCGCCGGGAGTTCCGCAAGGCGAAGGTGACCTTCGATCCGGTGATCTCCTGCCATCACAACTACGTGGCGGAGGAGCGGTACGAGGGCATGGACCTGCTGGTCACGCGGAAGGGTGCGATCCGGGCCGGCTCCGGTGAGTTCGGGATCATCCCGGGCTCGATGGGCACGAGCTCGTACATCGTGAAGGGGCTCGGCAACGAGAAGGCCTTCAACTCCGCCTCGCACGGTGCGGGGCGGCGGATGAGCCGGAGCGAGGCGAAGCGTCGCTTCACGGTGCGGGACCTGGAGGAGCAGACGCGGGGTGTGGAGTGCCGCAAGGACTCCGGCGTCGTGGACGAGATCCCGGGCGCGTACAAGCCGATCGAGCAGGTGATGGAACAGCAGCGGGACCTCGTGGAGGTCGTCGCCAAGCTGAAGCAGGTCATCTGCGTGAAGGGCTGAGCCGCCGCTTCACGGGGGTGGAAGGGAGGGGGTGGCGCGGTGCGCCGGCCCCTCCCTTCGCCCTGTCGTCCTACAGCTCGCGGTGGACCTTGGTGTTGGAGGCCTGGGCTCGGGGGCGGACTACCAGGAGGTCGATGTTGACGTGCGGGGGGCGGGTGCAGGCCCAGGTGATGGTGTCGGCCACGTCGTCCGCCGTGAGGGGGGCCGCCACGCCCGCGTAGACCTTCGCCGCCTTTTCGGTGTCGCCGCGGAAGCGGGTGGCGGCGAACTCGTCGGTCTTGACCATGCCGGGGGCGATCTCGATGACGCGGACCGGGGTGCCGACGATCTCCAGGCGGAGGGTCTCGGCGAGGACGCGGGCGCCGTTCTTGGCGGCCACGTAGCCGGCGCCGCCCTCGTAGGTGGAGTGGCCGGCGGTGGAGGAGAGGACGACGACCGTGCCGTCGCCGCTCGCGGTGAGGGCCGGGAGCAGGGCCTGTGTCACGTTCAGCGTGCCGATGACGTTGACCTCGTACATCTGGCGCCAGTCGGCCGGGTCGCCGGTGGCGACGGGGTCCGCGCCAAGGGCGCCGCCCGCGTTGTTGACGAGGACGGCGAGGCTGTTGAAGGCGGTGGCGAACTCGTCGACGGCGGCGCGGTCGGTGACGTCCAGGGCGTAGGCGGTGGCCTGGTGGCCGGCTTCGTTGATCTCGGCGGCCAGGTCCTCGATGCGGTCCTTGCGCCGGGCGGTGAGCACCACGCGGTAGCCGGCGGCGGCCAGCTGCCTGGCCGTGGCCGCGCCGATTCCGCTGCTCGCTCCGGTGATGACGGCGATGGGGGTACCGGGGGCAGTCATGACGTGGTGCTCCTCGCGCAGGTGGTCGAATACGTCGATCGCCCGGTCAGGATAGGACGGGGCGCCGGTCAGCGGCCTCGCGGGGCGTACATGATCAAGGCCATTCCGGCGAGGCAGACGAGTGCGCCGATGACGTCCCAGCGGTCGGGCCGGTAGCCGTCGGCCACCATGCCCCAGGCGAGGGATCCGGCGACGAACACTCCTCCGTAGGCCGCGAGGACGCGGCCGAACTCGGCGTCGGGCTGGAGGGTCGCGACGAAGCCGTACACGCCGAGGGCGAGGACTCCGCCGCCGATCCAGATCCAGCCCCGGTGCTCGCGGACGCCCTGCCAGACGAGCCAGGCGCCGCCGATCTCGAAGAGGGCGGCGAGGACGAAGAGGGCGAGGGAACGGGCGGTGATCATGAGGGCAGCGTCCCATGAGACACGCTGGCTGACAGGTTGTCAGAATATGAGATGATCTGTGGGTATTTTGGCCCTATGCATGGAATGCGGAAGGGTGTGCTCGGGGTCGTTCTCGCGGCGGCCGTGGTGATGGGTGCGGGCCCGGGTGCCGGCGCCGTGGGGCCGGTGGTCGGGCCCGAGGCGGATCTGGCCCATCACGGTCATGTCTCCCTCTGGGACGGGCGGGTCGGGGTGTGGCTGGTCAGCGAGAACCTCGGCCCCAGCGATGTCCCCCAGGCGACCGTCCGGCTCGCCTTCTCCGAGTCGATGGCGGGCGGCCAGGAGCTGCCGTCGGCCTGTCTGTGGAGCAGCGACCGGGTGGTGTCCTGCCGGACGGGCGAACTGCCGGCCATGGGAGGTGCCGGCGAGCTGGCGCTCGACCTGCGGACCGCCGGTCTCCCGGACGAGCTGACCGTGGAGATCAGCACCGCCTGGCGGGACGGGGTGGCCGACCGGAACCCCGGGAACGACCGGCATCGCGTCCTCGTGCTGGCCACCGGCGACCCGTACGTCTTCTGACGGCCGGGGTGGCGGCCGGGCCGGGTGCTCAACGGCTCGTCCACTGGACGTAGCCGTCGGGGCGGACCAGGACCGCCGTCCGTCGTGCCGGATCCGTCCAGGTGGCCCGTACGAGGTGTCCCGGAGCGACCGGGGCGGTCCCCGGCAGGGCCGGAGGCTCGCCCTCCGGGGCGATCAGGACGAACTCGCCCCGGCGCAGCAGCTCGTAGAGCCGGCCCTCGCGCAGTCGCGCGTCCGGTGCGCGGCGCCCCGCGGGGCGGGCGGCGCCGGCCGGGGGCGCGTAGGCGATGCCGATTCCGCTGATCATGCCCAGGGCGCGGGCGGAGGCCGGCCGGACCGCGCCCAGGAAGCGGGCGGTGAGGGTGCGGGCCGCGCGGGTGAGCGGGGTGTGGGCCATCGCCAGGCGCACGATCGCGCCGCTGCTGCGCAGCACCATCGCGCCGACCGGGTGCCGCTCGGACTGGTAGCTGTCGAGGAGGGCTTCGGGGTCGGGGGCGTCGCCACGCAGGACGGCGGTGAGCTTCCAGGAGAGGTTGGCGGCGTCCTGGAGGCCGGTGTTCATGCCCTGGCCGCCGGCGGGGGAGTGGACGTGGGCGGCGTCTCCGGCGAGGAAGACCCGGCCCACCCGGTAGGCCGGTGCCTGGCGCTCGTCGCTGTGGAAGCGGGAGATCCAGCGCGGGTCGTGCATGCCGTGGTCGGTGCCGAAGGCGAGGCGGGCGATCTCGCGGACCTCGTCGAGGTCGACGGGCTCGCTGTCGGCGACCTGGCGGGTGCGGCTCCAGCCCATCACCCGGTACCAGCCGTCGCCGAAGGGGGCGAGGAAGGCGAAGCTGTCGCCGGAGCCGCTGACGGTGAACGACTCGGCGGGCTCCTCGGCCAGGCGGACGTCGGCGAGGACGAGGGAGCGGATCACGGAGCCGCCGGGGAAGGGCAGGCCCAGGGCGGTGCGGACCGCGCTGCGGACCCCGTCCGCGCCGACCAGTTGGCGGGCGGTGAGGGTGAGCGGCGCCCCGTCCGGGTCGGTGAGCTCCGCGGTGACCGTGCCGGCGTCCTGGCGCAGGCCGCGCAGCTCCGTCCCGTACCGGAAGGTGACCCCGGCGGACACCGCGCGGCGCTCCAGGAGGCGCTCCACCTCGTACTGCGGGGTGACGAGCAGGTGGTTGAAGCGGCTGGGCAGCCGGGTGAGGTCGAGGTCGAGGGCGCCGAAGAGCCGGGCGCGGTCCAGGGTGGTGCCGGTGGTGAGGAGTTCGTCCGCGAGGCCGCGGGCGTCCAACTGCTCCAGTGTGCGGGCGTGGACGCCGAAGGCGCGGGTCATGTTGCTGAGGCCGTGCGGGCGGCGCTCGACCAGGGTGACGCCGATGCCCGCGGTGGCGAGGTCGCCGGCGAGCAGCAGACCGGTGGGGCCCGCGCCGACGACCAGTACGTCCGTGTCCGTCTTCTCCGTGGTGCTCATGGCTGCCTCCAGGGTGCCCACGACCGTTGGCCAACAACTGTTGGTCAACGCTTGTTGGCAAATGTAGAGGTGGTTCGAATGGAATGTCAACGCCTGTTGGCCTACAGTCGTTGACATGACCACCGCCCGCCGCTCCGACGTCACCAGGGCCGCCATCCTGGAAGCCGCCCGTGAGCGCTTCGCCTCCGACGGATACGACCGCGCCACCATCCGGGCCATCGCCCGGGACGCCGGGATCGATCCGTCGATGGTCATGCGCTACTACGGCAACAAGGAGGGCCTGTTCGCGGCCGCCTCCGAGATCGACATCGGCCTGCCCGAGCTGGGTTCGCTGCCCGCGCGGCACATCGGCGCCGTCCTGGTCACCCACTTCATCGAGCGCTGGGAACGGGACGAGGTCCTCACCGGGATGCTGCGGGTCGGCGTCACCAACGCGGCCGGGGCCGAGCGGATGCAGGAGATCTTCGCCCAGCAGCTCGGGCCCGTGACCCGGGGCGTCTGCCCCGACCCGGCGGAGGCCCCGCAACGTGCCGCGCTCGTCGCCTCCCAGATCCTCGGCATGGCGCTCACCCGCTATGTGCTGCGGCTGCCGCCCGCCGTCGAGATGTCCCCCGAGGAGATCGTGGCCTGGCTCGGCCCGACCGTGCAGCGCTACCTCACCGCCGAGGCGCCCTGAGGAGGGTCGTCCTGAGGCGAGGCGCGCGCCGGTGCGAGTGGTGCACGGCGCGGGCCCGTGCGAGCGGTGCCTGGTTCGTACACTCTCTGCATGCCGCAGAAGAGTTCCGTCCGGCGCGACGCCCTGATGACCGAGCTGTTCGGGGAGGCACGCCGCTACATGGCCGCGTACGCCCTGTTCAACCAGGCCGTCGCCGACCACCTGGGGCTCCACCCGACCGATGTGCAGTGCCTGAACCTGCTCAGCCTCGAAGAGGCGCCGGTGACCACCGGCCGGGTCGCCGAGCTGACCGGTCTCACCACGGGCTCGGCCACCCGGCTCGTCGACCGCCTCGAACGGTCCGGCTATGTGACGCGCGAACGCGACACCGAGGACCGGCGCCGGGTCCTGGTCGCGCTCGTGCCCGAACGGATCGCGGAGCTCGGCGCCCTGTGGCGCAAGCTCAACGGCGCCTGGGGCACGATGTTCGACGTCTACAGCGACGCAGAGCTGGCCCTGCTCATCGCCCATATGCGGCGGACCGTCGAGGTCAGCGCCGCACAGATCGAGCGGCTGCGCGGCGGCGACCTCGGCTGACCGGGAGCGGGCCGGCCGTCCCCGTCAGCCGGCCGCGGTCCCGCCGAACTCCCGTACCGCGTCGGAGACGATCGTCTCCAGGCGGTGGTGGTGCGCGCCGCGCCAGTAGACCCTGCCGCACTCGACGCATTCGGCGAACACGTCGTACGTCTTCTCCGTGCCCAGCTCCAGGCGCTCGCGGACCGCGTCCTTGTCGGCGCCGCTCAGCTCTCCGTTGCACGCGGTGCAGCGCGTCCAGGGTGCGAGCCGCGGGGCGAAGCGCTCCAGGACGTCCCGCAACTGGTCCTCCGGCCGGTCGCTGTAGACGTAGGCGCCCGCCCACAGTTCGCGGCGGCGCAGCAGACCGCGGTCCCGCGAGAGCATCACGCGCCGGTCCCGGGCCGAGAGCGCGGCGAGGGCGGGGTCGCCGATGTCCTCGCTCTCGTACGCGGCGTCCACCCCGAGCAGGCGCAGCCGCCTGGCCAGCGTGCCGAGGTGCACGTCGAGCAGGAACCGGAGCGGGGCGCCCGGCACCGGCTGCGGGCGGGCGACGCTCTCCACCTCGACCGTCTCGCCCGCCGCCGGGACGTGCGAGGTGTCGACGGGCCGCCCGTCGACCAGGAGCCGCCCGGCCTCGGTCAGCGGCACGCCGAGGGACTCCACGACATGGCCGAGCGAGGAAGTGCCGTCGGTGGTGAGGGGCGTCGCGCCCGAGCGGCGGTCCGCCGCGACGAACAGCCCCAGGCCGGGGGCGAAACTGATGTGGATCTCCGGTCCGTTCACGGGGACAGGATGGCACCGGGGCGGGCGGGGCGGCCAGGGAATTCGTCGCGGGCGGGGTCCCGGTGCGGTGGGCGTGGTCAGGGGCGGAAGGCCTCCTCGTGGTCGGTGACCCACTGGGCGAAGGTGCGGGCCGGGTGGCCGGTGAGTTCCTCGACGGTGTGGGTCACGGGTGTCGGCCGGCCGTCGTGCGCGGCCCAGTAGGACAGCAGGGCGTCGGCGAAGGCCTCCGGCAGGTAGGCGGCGACGGAGTCCTTCCACTGCTCGGGCGTCACCACCGTGTGGGGAGCAGGTCTCCCCGTCACCTCGGCGAGGATCGCCAGCTGCTCGACGAAGGTCAGCGACTCGGGACCCGTCAGCAGATACGAGGAGCCCCGCAGCCGGGGCTCGGTGAGCACCGCGAAGGCGGCTTCGGCGACATCGCGCTCGTGGATCGGGTCCCCGTACGTGTCGGGGTGGGGCAGGGCGGGTCCCCGTCCGTCCCTGAGCGAAGGGACCCATTGCAGGGTGTTGGTGGCGAACGCGCCCGGCCGGAGGTGGGTGGCCCGGAAGGCTCCGGCCTCCGCTGCGGCGGAGAGGGCGCGCTCGGCTGTGAGGTGGGAGGCGGCGATCGGGTTCTCCTCGGCGTCCGGGGCGAGGACTGAGCTGGAGGAGAGGAGGACGACGTGCTCGACGCCGGCGGCGCGGGCCCGGTCCGCGAAGGCCTCGGCGTGGGTGGCCTCGGCGTAGAGGAAGACGGAGTCGGCGCCGTCCAGCGCGGCGTCGAAGGTGGCCGGATCGGCGAGGTCGCAGCGCACGGTGTCCACCCCGGGCGGTGGGGAGAGGTCCGCCGGGTTCTTGGAGCCGGCTCTGGCTTTGATGCCCGCGGTGTCGAGCAGTCCGAGCAGGGTGGAGGCGACACGGCCGCGGCTGCCGGTGACGAGAACGGTCATGGGAGCTGTCCTTCCGGAGGTGGATGCAGCGGCAGGGCGAATTCCGCTGCGTGGCGCATCATCTGCGTCATGCAGATAAATATCCAGGGTGGTGCACGGTGCGTCAACCCCGACAAAACCCTGAGGTACGGTCCCGCCATGAAGATCATCGACCTCGAACCCGGCGACCCCCGGCTGGAGAGCGACCTCCTGCCGGTCCTCTCCGAACTCCGCCCCCACCTCACCCCGGACCTCTTCCGCGAGGTGTACCGGGCAGGGCACCCGCAGGGGCTGCGGTTCAGCGCCGCCTACGCGGACGACGGCCGCTGCGTCGGCGCGGCCGGCTGGCGGATCGTCGACAACACCAGCTCCCTGCGCAATCTCTACGTCGACGACCTCGTGACCGCAGCCGCCAGCCGCTCCACCGGCGTCGGCCACGCGCTCGTCGCCCATCTGGACGACCACGCCCGCGCCGCCGGCTGCCACGAGCTCAACCTGGACTCCGGCACCCATCGCACCGGGGCCCACCGCTTCTATCTGCGCGAGCGCTTCGACATCGTGGCCTTCCACTTCACCCGGCCGCTCACCGCACCGGAGGAGCCGGCCTAGGGCCTGTCGTCCGGTTCCGTCAGCTCCAGGCGCCAGTCGTTGCAGCGCATCGGGTGCCCCGGCGGGTACTCGAAGTCCCGCTCGCCGAGCAGCTCGAACCCCGCCTTGCGGCACACCGCGTTCGACGCGCCGTTGTCCGTCGACGGGTACGCGTGCAGGAAGCGGTGGAGACCCGCCCGCCGGGCCTCCCCGGCCACCGCGCGCGTGGCGGCCGTCGCCACCCCCCGGCCCTGGAAGCCCGGCAGCACGGCCCACCCGGTCTCGTACGTCGGTTCGCCGTCCCCGGTCCGCACCCAGAACCCGATGCTGCCCACCACGGCCTCCTCCGGCAGCAGCACGATCCGGAACATCCGCCCCGCGCCCGGTTCCTGGGCGCTCATGCCCACGTACTTCCGGTGGCGCAGGACGAGCTGCTCCTCGGTCTCCGGGCCGCCCAGGTGCTCCGTCAGCTCCGGTGCGTTCAGGGCGCGCAGGAGCTCGCCGTCGCCCTCGGACCACGCTTCGAGGCGTACCGGTGAGATGTCGTTGTCCATCTCCGTACGGTAGGTCAGGGGGCTGACAGTCCCCGGGCGTACGCCGTCGGCGGCACCCCGATCGTCGCGGTGAAGTCCCGTACGAGATGGGCCTGGTCGCTGTAGCCCAGCTCCGCCGCGAGGCCGGCCCAGTCCGGGTCGCCGCCGGCCGTCTCCGCGGCCTCGGCACGCTCCAGGGCCTCGTGGATGCGGTAGCGCAGGATCACCCACTTCGGGCCCACGCCGACGTGGGACGAGAACAGGCGTTGCAGCGAACGTGCCGAGAGGCCGGTCGCGGCGGCCAGTTGGGACACCCTGCGGACCGTGCGGTCCGCGCGGACCAGGTCGACGAGCTCCATGGCCTGGTCGGCCGCCGGATCGGGGGCGGGACCGTGGCCCAGGAGGAACGCGTCGAGCGTCGCCACGCGCGCGTGGTCGTCGTCGGGGGAGAGGACGTCGGCACTCGCGTCCGCGCCCGCGTCCGGGAACACCTCGGTCAGGGGGACCCTGCGGCCCGTCCAGGTCGACACCGGCCACGCGGGCGCGAACGGGCGGAAGCCGCCGGGGCGGAACTGCACCCCGCAGACCCGGCCCGACTCCTCCAGCTTCTGGGTGAAGAGGCCGAGCCCGATCCCCGAGACCTCGGCGGACGCGCGCGTGGACCCGGCCGGGGCGCCGAGCGGCCCGTACCGCTGGAAGACGATGTTCACCGAAGGGTGCGGGACGAGGTGGCTCGCGTACGGCTCCTCCAGGTCCCAGTCGATCAGCCAGTAGTGCTCCAGGAAGGCCCGCAGCTCCGGCGCCGGGGCGTGGCGGCGGAAGCGGACGCGGGAGAGCAGTTCGGCGGGGTCGACGATGCCCCGGGTGTCCCTGCGCGGTGCGGAGTCGGACATCCTCCGATGCTAGGGGGCGGGTTCCCGCCTTGGCGTGTTTCTTCAAGACGGGGGTGGGCATGCTCGCCTAACGTCGCCCCATGACGCCCAAGACACCCCCGGCGGACGGGGTCCGGCTTCCCATCGGTGACCTGCTCCGCAGTGCCGCCGCAGATGCCGCGCCCCTGGTCAGGGACACCCCCGACACGTCGTTCGGAGCGCCCACGCCCTGCGCCGAGTACGACGTACGCGCCCTGCTGAACCACCTCTTCGCCGTGGTCGTGAACTTCCAGGACCTCGCCGCGAAACGGTCCGCCGACTTCTCCGACACCCCGGACCGGCTCGCCGAGGCCGACTGGCGCGGGCGCTTCGAGAACGAGACCGGGAAGCTCGCCGAGGCCTGGTCCGCGCCCGGCGCCGAGGAGGGCACCTCGGGATCCCTCGGCCTGCCCGCGCGGACCGTCGGCTCCATGGTGCTGCTCGATCTGACCGTCCACGCCTGGGACCTGGCCCGTGCCACCGGACGGACCTTCGAGCCCGACCCGGCGGTGGTCGCCGGGCTCGCCGAGGAGGTGGAGCGGATGGCGCCCATGGCCCGTCAGGCAGGCGTCTTCGGAGAGGCCGCCGAGCAGCCCGCCGACGCCACCGCCTTCGAGCGGCTGCTCGCGACCACGGGCCGCGATCCGCGCGGCTGGAAGGCCTGAGCCGGAGTTCTGGTCCGAGCCGAAGCCCGAGCCGCCCGTGTCCGTCTGCCCGCCCGCTCAGCGCAGGCGGCCGGCCGCGCCCAGGGACAGCCGGGACACGACCTGGCGGAAGGCGTGCTCCTCCGCGGGTGTCAGCATCGTCGTCTCCTGTGGGTGCCAGACCCGCGCCGGCGGGGTGTGCGCCCGGTCGCGGCGGTCGCGGGCACGGGCGCGCAGGCTCAGCGAGAGCCACGCCACCGTCGAGACGGCGAGCAGCCCGAGGAGGGTGATGGACGCCGCCCAGCCCGGCCGCGTACGCGCGCTTCTTCCGCGCTCTCGCCGGGCCCCTCACCGCCTGAGCCGCCACGGACCCGCGTTCAGGCCCGGGCCGCGTCGGGCGCGTGTGGCGGGAAGCTCAGGCCCGGGTCGCGTCGGGCGCGTGCGGCGAGAAGGTCAGACCGGGGCCGCCGTCAGGCGGGTGCGTCGGAGCGAGTCCGCGAACTCCTCCGCGCGCGTCAGCTGGGCCCGCAGTTCGGCGACCCGCTCCGCGGCCGCCTGCTCGTACCCCCGGACGCGGGCGACGAGCGCGGCCCGCTCGTCCGGGTCGAGCTCCGCGTCCGTGCCCGCGCGGTCGGCGGCCAGCCGGTCGACGGCCGTGAGGAGCTCGCGGGTCTCGTCGAGGGTGAAGCCGAGCGGCTTCATCCGGCGGACGACCATCAGCCGGGACACGTCGGCGTCCGTGTAGAGGGGGAATCCGCCCGGTGAGGCGGCGGACGGGACGACCAGGCCGCTGTCCTCGTACTGGCGGATGGTGCGGAAGGACAGTTCGGTCCGTGCGGCGACCTCGCCGATCTGCATGGGCTCGCCGCCCCCGCCGCCCGCCGCCCGCGCGTCCCTCCGCGCGTCGCGCACGCCTCGTACGTCCCGTACTTCCCGTGCTCCTTGTGCTCCGCTCACGCGTCAGGTCCTTCCTCGTACGGGGCTCCCACAGGGCGTACGGGGGCTCCCACAGGGCGCGGCTTCCGCGCATTACATCCCATTCGTCCTAACTTCATCACTTATGAGAGCTGGAAGTGCGGCGAAACGCCTGCTGGTAGGTCGTCCGTTGGACAGCGGCCGACTCGGGGAGACCTTGCTGCCGAAGCGGCTCGCCCTGCCGATCTTCTGCAGCGACCCGCTCTCCTCGGTCGCGTACGCCACCGAGGAGATCCTGCTGATCCTCGCGCTCGGCGGCCTCGCCGTGCTCCATCTGGCCTGGTACGCGGCCATCGGCATCGTCATCCTGCTCCTGGTCGTCGTCGCCTCCTACCGGCAGACCTGCTACGCCTATCCCGGCGGCGGCGGGGCCTACGTCGTCTCCGCCGAGAACCTCGGGCAGTCCGCCGCGCTCACCGCGGCCTCCGCGCTGCTCATCGACTACGTGATGACCGTCGCCGTCTCGGTCGTCTCCGGGGTCGCCGCGATCACCTCGGCCGTGCCCTCGCTCGACGGCCACGCGGTCGCCCTCTCGGTGTTCTTCGTCGTCGTGCTGGCCTGGATGAACCTGCGCGGGGTACGGGAGTCGGGCCGCTGGTTCGCCTTCCCCACCTACGCTTTCATCACGGTGATCTACCTGATGTTCGCGGTGGCCGGCGTACGGATGGCGACCGGTGCGACGATCCGCGCGGAGTCCGCCGACCTGCCCGTCGACGCGGTCTCCACCTACTCGGGGATCGCGCTCGTGCTGCTCGCGCTGCGCGCCTTCTCCTCCGGCTGCACCGCGCTCACCGGTGTCGAGGCGGTCAGCAACGGCGTACCGGCGTTCGAGAAGCCGAAGAGCCGGAACGCGGCCATGACGCTCGCGATCATGGGCGGGTTCTCCGTGACCATGTTCTTCGGGATCACCGTGCTCGCGATGGTCTACGAGGTCCATGTCGCCGAGGACCCCACCGCACTCGGGCTCCCCCCTGGCACCCCGACGTCCACCGCGCTCGCCCAGATCGGCCGGGCCACCTTCGGCGACTGGCACATCCTGTTCTACGCGCTCCAGGCCGTCACCGCGGGCGTCCTGGTCCTGGCGGCCAACACCGCCTTCAACGGATTCCCGATGCTCGCCTCCGTCCTCGGCCGCGACCGCTACGCGCCCCGCCAGCTCGTCCACCGCGGCGACCGGCTCGTCTACTCCAACGGCATCGTCCTCCTCGCGCTCGCCGCGATCGTCCTCATCGTCGCCTTCGACGCGCAGCTGACCCGCCTCATCCAGCTGTACATCCTCGGCGTCTTCGTCTCCTTCACCCTTTCCCAGGCCGGCATGGTCAAGCACTGGCGGCGAGAACTCGCCACCCCCGCCGGAGCCGCCGACCGCCACAACATCCGCCGCCGCCTCACCATCAACGCCTTCGGCGCCTGTCTGACGGCGGTCGTCCTCGTCATCGTCCTCTTCACCAAGTTCACCCACGGCGCCTGGATCGTCGTCATCGCGATGCCGGTGCTCTTCGCCGGGATGAAGGGGGTGCGCCGGCACTACGACGCCGTCGCCGCCGAGGTCGCCGTCGCACCGGGGGAGCGGCCCCACACCTTCGCCGAG
This sequence comes from Streptomyces sp. P9-A4, assembly GCF_036634195.1. NCBI lineage: Bacteria > Bacillati > Actinomycetota > Actinomycetes > Kitasatosporales > Streptomycetaceae > Streptomyces > Streptomyces sp. P9-A4. The sequence goes on along the minus strand of NZ_JAZIFY010000001.1, from coordinate 3,175,178 downwards.
AACCACGTCCTCGTCCTGGTCGCCTCCGTCAACGCGCCCAGCCTCCGGGCGCTCTCCTACGCCAGGACCCTGCGCCCCGCCTCCCTCACGGCCGTCACCGTCGCCGAGGACCCGGCGGAGGCGGAGGTGCTCCGGGCGACCTGGGAGGCGCACGGCATCGACGTACCGCTGCGGGTGCTCAGCTCCCCGTACCGGTCGATCGTCCAGCCCGTCATGCGACACGTCAGGGACGCGCCCGAGCGGACGGCGGAATCGGTGATCTCGGTGATCATCCCCGAGTACGTGGTGGGGCACTGGTGGGAGCAGCCGCTGCACAACCAGAGCGCGCTGCGTCTCAAGACCCGGCTGCTGTTCATGAAGAACGTCGTCATCATCGACGTGCCGTACCGGCTCGCCTCAGCCCGCGAGCTGGCCGCCGAGCGCGCGGAGACGCCCTCGCGCCAGGCCTCGTAGCGGGGAACCTCGTACGGGAGGGTGGGCCCTACGGCCACACCAGGCAGTACGGCTGGTGTCCCGCCTCGTGGAGGCGGACCGAGAAGTCCTGCCACTCGTGGAGCAGCTGGTAGACGTCGAAGGCGTCGCGGGGGCCGCCGCGGTCCGGGACCGTGGACCAGATGAAGGCTGCGGCGCCGACCGATTCCTCACCGATCCCGCGCAGCGGGTCGACGACGGTCATCGGCAGCTTCACCACCGCGTAGTCCGGGTGCAGCACCACCAGCTCCAGCGGGGGCACCTTGTGCAGGGGCATGCCCTGGATGCCCGTCAGGACCATCGCCGCTATGGTCTCGGGCTTGATCTTGGTGAACATGCCGCCCATGCCCAGCTCGTCCCCGCCGAGCTCCTCCGGGCGCATCGAGATCGGGACGCGGGCCGCAGTGGCGCCGTCGGGCGCGCCGAAGTACTTGTACGTCACCCCCAACCGGCCACTCCCGCTTCCGGGGGCCGGCTCGCCCGGGGGGCCAGGGGGTCCCTGCGCGCCGGGGCCGACCGGAGTGCCCGACGTCGGGTCTTCGGTCCGCCGGCGCCGGTGCCTGCCCCGGCGGGCAGACTCCGGACCCAGGTCGTCCGTCCCCTCGCCCGGTCCGCCACCGCGATGCATATCTCCACCCGACTGCTTTTTCTCGGCAACACGACCCCGCCGCGCAACCCGATCATCGTGTCAGTGACCTCCCCCGCGTTCGTACGGTGAAACACCTGTCCGCAAGAACGCCGTGGCCTCTGACACCATGGATTCCGTGAGCCATCCCTATGACGCCCCAGTTTCGCAGACGCGGAGGGCGAACGCCCCGGCGTAATACAGGGGATGTTCACGCCGTCCCTCCGTTCCCGATGTCGTGCCCGAAGTCGTTCTCGCAGGTCAGGATCACAGTGCCGTATTCATACGAAGCCCCAGTCTCACAGACGCTTTTCGACCGCGCTTCCCTCGTGACGCCCGGCGGCGTGAACTCACCGGTGCGTGCCTTCCGGGCCGTGGGCGGAACGCCCCGGTTCATGGTGTCCGGTTCCGGTCCCTACCTCACTGATGCGGACGGTCGTGAGTACGTCGACCTCGTCTGCTCGTGGGGACCGATGATTCTCGGCCACGCGCACCCCGAGGTCACCGCCGCCGTGCAGGACGCCGTGGCGCGGGGCACCTCCTTCGGTACGCCCGGCGAGGGCGAGGTCGCGCTCGCCGAGGAGATCGTCGCGCGCGTGGAGCCGGTCGAGCAGGTGCGTCTGGTCTCCTCCGGTACGGAGGCCACGATGTCCGCGATCCGGCTGGCCCGCGGGTTCACCGGGCGCGCCAAGGTCGTCAAGTTCGCGGGCTGTTACCACGGCCACGTGGACGCGCTGCTCGCCGCGGCCGGTTCCGGTGTCGCCACCCTCGGTCTGCCCGACACTCCCGGCGTGACCGGCGCTCAGGCCGGCGACACGATCGTGCTGCCCTACAACGACCTGGAGGCCGTGCGGGCCGCGTTCGCCGCGCACCCGGGCGAGATCGCCTGTGTCATCACAGAGGCCTCGCCCGGCAACATGGGCGTCGTGCCGCCGATGGCCGGTTTCAACCAGGGGCTCGCGGACCTGTGCCGGGAGAACGGCGCGCTGTACATCTCCGACGAGGTGATGACCGGTTTCCGTACCTCGAAGGCCGGCTGGTACGGCGTCGACGGCGTCAAGGCCGACCTGCTGACCTTCGGCAAGGTCATGGGCGGCGGCTTCCCGGCCGCCGCGTTCGGTGGCCGGGCCGACGTCATGGGCCACCTGGCCCCGGCCGGGCCGGTCTACCAGGCGGGCACCCTCTCCGGTAACCCGATCGCGACGGCCGCCGGGCTCGCGCAGCTGCGGCTGCTCGACGACGCGGCGTACGCGAAGGTGAACGCGGTCTCGGAGGAGATCCAGGGCCTGGTCACGGGCGCGCTCGCCAAGGAGGGCGTGGCGCACCGGCTGCAGACCGCGTCCAGCATGTTCTCGGTCTTCTTCACCGCCGACGAGGTGCGGAACTACGACGAGGCGAAGCAGCAGGAGGCCTTCCGCTTCAACGCCTTCTTCCACTCGATGCTGGCCGACGGCGTGTACCTGCCGCCGTCCGCGTTCGAGTCCTGGTTCGTTTCGGCCGCGCACGACGAGCGGGCGATCGAGCGGATCGCCGCCGCCCTGCCGGCCGCCGCCCGCGCCGCCGCGGAGGCGACGGCATGAGCGACGCGACGAGCCTTCCGGAGAGCTCCGCGAAGAGCGACCAGGACATCACCGTCGTCCACCTGATGCGGCACGGCGAGGTGCACAACCCCGACGGGGTCCTGTACGGGCGCCGCGCCGGCTACCACCTGTCCGAGCTGGGCCGGCAGATGGCGGACCGGGTCGCCGAGCACCTGGCCGACCGGGACATCACCTATGTGGTGGCCTCCCCGCTGGAGCGGGCGCAGGAGACGGCGACGCCGGTCGCCAAGTCGCACGGTCTGGATCTGGCGAGCGACGAGCGGCTGATCGAGGCGGCGAACGTCTTCGAGGGCAAGACCTTCGGCGTCGGTGACGGGGCCCTGCGCAAGCCGGGGAACTGGAAGCACCTGACCAATCCGTTCCGGCCGTCCTGGGGCGAGCCGTACGTCGAGCAGGTCGTCCGCATGATGGGCGCGCTCGACGCCGCGAAGGACGCGGCCCGGGGGCACGAGGCGGTCTGCGTCAGCCACCAGCTGCCGATCTGGATCGTCCGCAGCTTCGTGGAGAAGCGCCGGCTCTGGCACGACCCGCGGCGGCGGCAGTGCACGCTGGCCTCGCTGACCTCGTTCACCTACCGGGGCGACAAGATCGTCTCGGTCGGCTACAGCGAGCCGGCCCGGGACCTCGTACCGGCGCACCTGCTGGCGGGCGCGAAGCCGGTCAAGGGGAAGTCGAAGGCGTTCGGGGCGTAGCCCCACGAGCCGGATGGCACTGGCCCACGGGCCGTCCGGCACAGCCCCGTAGGCGGAGAGATCCGCCTCACTGGACAGGGCGGTACCCGAGGGCCAGAGTTCAGGGCGATTGGATGATGATGTTCATATCATCCGGTCGCCCTGAAATTTTTGTGCGATTTTCCGGAACCTCCGTGTTCCTCCCGGCATCTCACTCATTGTCGGTTTGGATGACGTTTAGGTAATACGTCAGCGCGAATGGGGATGTCATGCGCGGGATCAGCGGAATCAGTCGAAGGGGGCTGCTCGGGGCGGGCGTTGGCGCTGCGGCGGCGATGGGAGTCGCCGCGTGCAGCACCAATAATCAGGACAAGCCAGGGCGTTCCGGACCCGGCAAGGGGGGAGACGTCTCGGCCGATCCGGGAACGCCCACCCCGACCAAGGACGACGCCAAGCTCATCGGTGACGGTTCCACCGCGGACACCGGAAAGCAGCCGCACCAGCCCGACGCCCCCGTCCCGCTCGAACCCGGCCAGGCCCCGCCCCAGTTCGTGATCTTCTCCTGGGACGGTGCCGGCGAGGTCGGCAACGGCCTCTTCCCGCGCTTCCTCGAACTCGCCAAGAACCACGACGCGGCGATGACCTTCTTCCTCTCCGGGATCTACCTCCTCCCCGAATCGAAGAAGGACCTCTACCGCCCGCCGAACAACCGCGTCGGCGCCTCCGACATCGGCTACCTCACCGACGCCCACATCAAGGACACCCTGAAGTACGTCCGGCAGGCCTGGCTCGAAGGCCACGAGATCGGCACCCACTTCAACGGGCACTTCTGCGGCGGCTCCGGCTCCGTCGGCAACTGGACCCCGGCCCAGTGGCAGAGCGAGATCGACCAGGCCATGAAGTTCGTCACCGAGTGGAAGACGAACAGCGGCTGGACCGACGTCGAACCGCTGCCCTTCGACTACTCCAAGGAGCTCGTCGGCGGCCGCACCCCCTGCCTCCTCGGCCAGGACAACCTGCTGCCCACCGCCAAGCGGCTGAACTGGCGCTACGACGCCAGCTCGCCCGGCGGCCGGCAGACCTGGCCCGACAAGCGCCAGGGCATCTGGGACCTGCCCCTCCAGGCCGTGCCCTTCCCCGGGCACTCCTTCGAGGTCCTCTCCATGGACTACAACATGCTCGCCAACCAGTCGAAGAACACGACCAAGGGCATGCCCTCGCGCTACCCGGGCTGGCGCAAGCAGGCCGCCGACGCGCTGCTGGGCGGCTTCACGCGCGCGTACGGGTCGAATCGCGCGCCCTTCTTCATCGGCAACCACTTCGAGCAGTGGAACGGCGGCATCTACATGGACGCCGTCGAAGAGGCGCTCAAGGGAATGGCCGGGAAGAAGGACGTACGGCTCGTCTCCTTCAAGCAGTTCGTGGACTGGCTCGACGTCCAGGACCCGAAGATCCTCGCGAAGCTGCGTACGCTGGAGGTGGGACAGAAGCCGGAGGGCGGCTGGAACACCTTCCTCAGGCCCGCCGCCTCGCCCACCCCGACCGCGTAAGGGCTGTCCGGGCCCCTTGCGCACCTGATCGCTTAGGCGATCTTGACAAGGGGCTTTCCGGGCACGTAGGGGGGTGCCCAAGATCCCCCAAACGCCCATGCGAAACTTTTCACATGAGCCTTAGCCGTGCCCCTCGACGCACCCTGCTCGCCGTCGGAGTGCTGACCGCCGCCCTCACGCTCTCGGCCTGCGGCGGCGACAGCAACGGCAAGTCCGGCGGCGGTGGCAACACCAACTTCGTGACCAACACGGGCGGTATCTCCACCGCCGCCAAGGGCGAGCGCGCGGCCACCGGGAAGCTCGCCGGCGAGACCCTCGACGGCAAGCAGCTCGACGTCGCCGACCTCAAGGGCAAGGTCGTCGTCCTCAACGTCTGGGGTTCGTGGTGCCCCCCGTGTCGCGCCGAGGCCCCGCATTTCGTCAAGGTCGCCAATGCCCTCAAGGACCAGGGCGTGGCGTTCGTCGGAATCAATACGCGTGATTTCAACAAGCAACCGGCCCTCGCCTTCGAAGAGGACTACGCAGTCCCCTATCCGAGCCTCTACGACCCGCAGGGCAAGCTGATCCTCAACGGCTTCCCCAAGGGCACCCTCAGCCTCCAGGGCATCCCCTCCACCGTCGTCCTCGACAAGGAGGGGAAGATCGCCGCCCGCTCGCTCATGGCGCTCGACGAGACGAAGCTCCGGTCGATGATCGAGCCCGTCCTCAAGGAGAAGTGAGCCGGTGAACGAGACGGTCACCAGCGGAGCCCTGCTGCTCGCCCTGCCCCTCGCGGTCCTCGGCGGCCTGGTCTCCTTCTTCTCGCCGTGCGTCCTGCCGCTCGTCCCCGGGTACCTCTCGTACGTCACCGGGGTCACCGGCACGGATCTCGCCGAGAGCCGCCGCGGCCGGATGACCGCGGGTGCCGTCCTCTTCGTCCTCGGCTTCACCGCCGTGTTCGTGTCCGGCGGCGCGCTCTTCGGCTACTTCGGGTCGACCCTCCAGGAGTACCGCGAGACGCTCACCACGATCCTCGGCGTGCTCATGATCCTCATGGGCGTGTTCTTCCTCGGCCTGATGCCCTGGTTCACCCAGCGCGAGTTCCGCTTCCACAAGAAGCCCGTCGCCGGCCTCGTCGGCGCGCCGCTGCTCGGCGCGCTCTTCGGCATCGGCTGGACCCCGTGCATCGGCCCCACGCTCGCCTCGGTGAACGCCCTCGCCCTGGAACAGGCCAGCGCCGGACGCGGAGCGCTGCTCGCCTTCGCGTACTGCCTCGGGCTCGGCGTACCGTTCGTGCTCGCCGCCATCGCCTTCCGCAAGGCGCTGGGGGCGTTCGGATGGGTCAAGAAGCACTATGTGTGGGTGATGCGGATCGGCGGCGGCATGATGCTCGTCACCGGTGTCCTTCTCCTCACGGGCGCGTGGGACAGCATGGTCGCCACGATGCAGGGCTGGTCCAGCGGTTTCACGGTGGGGATCTGAGTTCCATGAGCAAGACCGATACGACGGAGAACACCGCGGCCCCGGAGGAGGCGGCCCGGGCGCAGCTGTCGACCGCCCCACGGGAGGACACCGCGATCGGCGGACCCGCCCTCGGGGTCGTCGGCTGGGTCCGCTGGTTCTGGCGGCAGCTGACGTCCATGCGGGTCGCGCTGATCCTGCTCTTCATGCTCTCCCTCGGCGCCGTCCCCGGCTCCCTCATCCCGCAGACCAGCGCGGACGAGCTGAAGGTGCAGGCCTTCAAGGACGCCCACGAGACTCTCACCCCGCTCTACGAGAAGCTCCAGTTCTTCGACGTCTACAGCTCGGTGTGGTTCTCCGCGATCTACATCCTGCTGTTCGTCTCCCTCATCGGCTGCATCGTGCCGCGCAGCTGGCAGTTCGTCGGCCAGCTCCGCAGCCGCCCGCCGGGCGCCCCCAAGCGCCTCGACCGGCTCCCCGCGTACACCACCTGGCGTACCGAGGCCGAGCCCGAGCAGGTCCGCGAGGCCGCGCTCACCCTCCTCAAGGGACGCCGCTTCCGCGCCCACACGGCGGGGAACGCGGTCGCCGCCGAGAAGGGCTACCTCCGCGAGGCCGGGAACCTGGCCTTCCACGTCGCCCTGATCGTGATGCTCGTCGCCTTCGCCTGGGGCCAGCTCTTCAAGTCCGAGGGCGGCAAGCTGATCGTCGAGGGCGACGGCTTCTCCAACACGCTCACCCAGTACGACGACTTCAAGTCCGGCTCGCAGTTCGGCGTCGACGAGCTGGAGCCGTTCAGCTTCACGCTCGACTCGTTCAACGGCACGTACGAGAAGAACGGCCCCCAGCGCGGCACCCCCCGCACCTTCGAGGCGGCCGTCACCTACTCCCGGGGCGGCGCCGACGAGAAGGCGGTCATCCGGGTCAACGAGCCGCTCAAGGTGGGCGACTCCAAGGTCTATCTGATCGCCCACGGCTACGCGCCCGTGGTCACCGTCAAGGACGGCCGCGGCAAGACCGTCTTCCACGGCGCCGTACCGCTGCTGCCCATCGACAACAACATCACGTCCACCGGTGCCATCAAGGTCATGGACGGCTACCGCGACAAGAACGGCAAGAAGGAGCAGCTGGGCTTCCAGGCCTTCTTCGTGCCGACCTTCGCGGGCGCCGGCAAGGGCACGATGTTCTCGCAGTTCCCCGGGCTCGACTTCCCCGTCATGGCGCTCACGGGCTTCCACGGCGACCTGCGGGTCAACTCCGGACTGCCGCAGAACGTGTACCAGCTCGACAAGTCCAAGATGAAGCAGTTCATGGACGCGTCCGGCAACAAGCTCGCCCAGCGGATGCTGCCCGGCGAGACCATGACGCTGCCCGGCGGCGCCGGCTCGATCACCTTCGAGAAGGACGTCAAGGAGTGGGCCAGCTTCCAGATCTCGCAGCAGCCCGGCAACGGCCTCGCGCTCACGGGCGCGATCGCCGCGATCGCCGGACTGACCGGCTCGCTCTTCATCCAGCGGCGCCGGGTCTGGGTCCGGGCCGTGCGCGGTGCGGACGGGGTGACCGTCGTCGAGATGGCGGGCCTCGGCCGGAGCGAGTCCGCGAAGCTCCCCGAGGAACTGGGTGACCTGGCGGTCGCCCTCACGGCCGACGCGCCGCCGGCGCCGGAAGCCGATCCGGATCCCGTACGGGAAGACGGGACCGGTCCCGTACGGGACGACGTGACCGAAGCCGATCCGGAGGCCGTACCGGAACCCGTGGAAGAACTCGAAGAACCCGAAGAACCCGCGGAAGACCCTGCCCTTTCTGGAGAGGCCGACAAGTGATCCTCGCCGCCACGACCAACGAGAGCCTGGCGCGGATGAGCGACCTGCTCATCTACTCCTCGATGGCCGTCTACACCCTCGCCTTCTTCGCCCATATCGCCGAATGGGTGCTCGGCAGCCGCAGCAAGGTCGGCCGTACCGCCGCCGCGCTGACCGCCGGCGCCTCGGCCGCCGCCCCCGCCGCCGTGACCGTCCAGGTCAAGAAGGCCGGAGGCACCGCCGTCCTGGAGAGGCCGAAGGTCGTCACGCGCTCCGCGGCCGGCACCCGGGACGTCCCTGACGGCCCCGGCGCGGCCGGCGGCACGGTCAAGGGCGACCTGTACGGCCGTATCGCCATCTCGCTCACCGTCCTCGCCTTCGCGGTCGAGGCGGCGGGCGTGATCACCCGGGCGCTCTCCGTGCAGCGGGCCCCCTGGGGCAACATGTACGAGTTCTCCACGACCTTCTCGACGGTGGCGGTCGGCGCGTACCTCGGCTTCCTCGTCGCCAAGAAGAACATCCGCTGGATCGGTCTGCCGCTGGTCACCACGGTCCTGCTCGACCTGGGCATGGCCACCACCTGGCTGAAGACCCCCAGCGACCAGCTGGTCCCCGCGCTCGACTCGTACTGGCTGTGGATCCACGTCTCCACCGCGATCTTCTGTGGCGCCGTCTTCTACATCGGCGCGGTCGGAACCGTGCTGTACCTCTTCCGCGACTCGTACGAGAACAAGCTCGCGGCCGGCGGGAACCCGGGCGCCTTCGCCCGCTCCGTCATGGAGCGGCTGCCCTCCGCGGCCTCGCTCGACAAGTTCTCGTACCGGGTCAACGCCACCGTCTTCCCGCTCTGGACCTTCACGATCATCGCGGGCGCGATCTGGGCCGGCGACGCGTGGGGCCGCTACTGGGGCTGGGACGCCAAGGAGGTCTGGTCCTTCATCACGTGGGTCGGTTACGCCGCGTACCTGCACGCGCGCGCGACGGCCGGCTGGAAGGGGCGGAAGGCCGCGTACATCGCGCTCATCGCCTTCGCCTGCTTCCTGTTCAACTACTACGGCGTCAACATCTTCGTCAGCAGCAAGCACTCGTACGCGGGCGTCTGAGCCCTGCGCTAGCGGGTGGCGGGCCCCGGGGTCACGCTTGAGGTATGAGCGAGATACCCCGGGGCAGGAGCGAGACCCACGACGGGGACACGCACCTGCTGCGGTACGTCATGGAGCTACCGCATCCGCTGCCCCTGGTCTGGGCGGCCGTCGCCTCCCCCGAGGGGCTGCCCGGCTGGCTCTGCGAGGCGGACCCGCTGGAACCCCGGCTCGGCGGCCGGGTCACCCTCCGCTGGCTGAACAGCGACACGGAGGTCTCGGGGCGGGTGACCGCCTGGGACCCCGATGTCGTGGCCGAGTACACGGTCGATCCGACGCACGGCCGGATCCGGTTCCATCTGGAGCCGGGGTCCGGGGGCGACGGGTCGACCGTGCTGCGTTTCAGCAACGAGTTCCGCGGGACCCGCGAGTACCGGCTCGACTGCCTCGCCGGGTGGCACGAGCACTTCGAACGGCTCGCGGCGGCGCTGGACGGCCACCCCTCGGACTGGAGGACGTGGACGCCCGAGCGGTGGCGGCACCTGCGGGAGCTGTACGAGCGGGACGAGGCGACCTGGCCGAAGTGGGAGCCGTAGGGGCCGCAGGGGCCTTAGGGGAGTGCTGCGGGCCCGTAAGGCGACCCCGGCTCACCCCCGTTTCGGCGGCAGGCAGGACTCCGTCGGCGGTTTGCCCTCCGGCCAGGCGATCTGGACGAAGCGCTGGGTGCCGTCCTGCGCCAGTTCCACGATCGGGACCGCCTTGTCGTAGGGGTTCCCGTAGTTGTCCAGGCAGATCCAGCCGCTCGCGCCCCGCACCCGCAGCGAACCCTTGACCTGCGGCCACTGCGTCCCCACGTCCTCCTTCGTCGGGTACGCCGAGCCGTCCGGGGTGGCCTGGCGGATCGCGTGGACCGCCGTCGCCATCGCGTCGTACGCGATGATCGCCTGGCCGTCCGCGAGCGCCACCGGCTCCTTCGCGGCGCGGGCGATGTCCGTCAGGAACGTCGAGTACGCCACCACCGAACCGCCCGTCGCCGGGATCTGCCGCCCCGGTGCGGGCTTCCAGGCGTCCGGATGGGCGAGCGAGGCGTACCGCACGGTCAGCTTCGCCTTCAGTGCCTTGCGGTCGAGCTGCTTGTCCGCGCCCAGGTAGGAGCCCTCGTCGCCGGTGAGGACGGTGAAGGCGCGGTCGGTGCAGCCGCGCGAGCCGAGCGCGTTGATGAACTGCCGGAGCTGGGTGTGGCGGCCCGCGAAGAAGACGGTCTCGGCGCGGGTGTCGCAGATCAGATGGGTGATCTGGCGGAAGGTGTTGGCGGTGGTGCCGTCCTCGGTGGGGTCGGCGGGCGAGGTGAAGAGCCCCGGTTCGTGCGGGGCGCCCTTGAGGTTGGCGGTGAAGGCGGCCTTGAGGGTGTCGGTGTAGTGGTCGCCGGTCCGGGTGTCCTGGACGAGGAAGGCCTTGGCGGCGTCCACCCGGCCGAAGTGCGAGAGGGCCTTTGCCTCGTCGGTGTTGGTGGGGGAGACGCGGGCGAGCCCCGGGTAGCGGTTGTGTCCGGCCCCGGGGCCGTTGGCGATGTCGTCGGCGGTGATCGTGGTGCCGACGACGGCGATCCCGGCGGCGGTGAGGGCGGCCACCGACTCCCGCACCTCGGTGGAGGAGGTCGCGACGCCGGAGACGGCCCGCAGCCGGTCGGGGGCGCCCGTCATGGCGATGAGCCGGTCCACGGTCTCGCGCCAGTGGGCGTTGCCCTTGCCGGTGTTGGCGAGGGCCAGGCGGATCTTCGGAGTCTCGCTGTTGGACTCGTGGTTGGCCCGGTACTGGTAGGCGTACGCGCCCTGGATCTCGTGCAGCACCTTGATCCGCATGCCGCTGTCGGGGGCGGTCAGGGGCAGCAGGACGGCGACGGTGACGTACTCGCCGTCCTTGAGCGTGGCGTTCTCGGCGCGGATGGCCTCGGCGACGTCCTTGAGGTCCGCGATACCGAAGTCATGGCCGGAGCCGTTGACGCCGACGCACTCCTCGCTGCCGGCCGGGCGGGCGACGCCGGGGGCGCAGGAACGGTCCTCCGGGGTGGTGAGCCGGGCGATGCCGTAGCCGCCGACGCCCAGGACGACGGCGGCCGTGACGACGGAGGCGACGAGCTTCTGGCGGGGGGTGCGGACGCGGCGGCGCAGGGGGTCGAACGGTCGGTCGGGCATGGCGTCAGACTCCGTCCTCGCGGCCCGGCGGCAGGGACGGATCCCGCCAGGCACGGATGTCGCGCGGCCAGTGGGTGGCCGCGTCCCAGAGCGAACCGCTGCCCGTCAGATGCCGGCCGGACAGTCGGCGCAGCTCGTGCGCGAGACGGTCGGCCACCTCCTCGTCGGGCAGCGCCAGCGGATCGGTGAGCAGCCATACGGCGTGCAGCAGGCGCCGTACGGCGAGATGGAGTTCGGTGCTGCCGGCGTCGGGACCAGGGGCGTCGGGACCCGGGCCGCCGGCGGCCGGGAGGTCCCGTCCCGGCGCCGGGTCGCCCGGAGCCAGGCCCCCGGCCGGGCCCTGCCCGAGGGCGATCGCCCGGCGCGGGTCGGGGCCGGTCAGGTTCCGTTCGCGGGGGTACGGGGCGGAGGCGATGAACCGCAGCCGTCCCAGCCAGCCGAGGACGTCGGGACCGGCGAAGGTGTCCCGCAGATGGACGACGGCCTCCTCGGTGCGGCCGAGCGCCAGGTCGTGGTGGAGCCGGTACGGGCCGGGCTCGGGCCCGTAGTGCCGGTGCAGGGTCTCGTGGACGGCGTGCCACGCGGCGTACCGGGGATGGTCGCCGTCCTCGAAGCGGAGCCGGTGCAGGAGCAGGGCGCGCAGCAGCGGGTCGGCGACGAAGTGGCCGGGCGCCTCCGGCCAGTCCTCGGAGCGCAGCCGGTCGCGGACGCGCAGCGCCACGTCCCCGTCCAGGGACTCGCCCTGGAGCCGGGCGTGGGCGAGCATCCGGGCGGACTCCTCGTCGTGGGCGGCGGCGAGCACGGCGTACGGGCCGGGCCGCCGTACCGGGAGGAGTTCGGTGAGGAGGGTGGCGGCGACGGGCACCGGCGGGGCGTCCTCACGGAGTTCCACCGTCAGATCGAGGAGTCCGCCGGGGGTCAGTCCGGCCCGCAGGTGCGCGGGTGCCTCCCCGGCGGCGCGGCCGAGCAGGGCGACGCCGAGCGGCCGGCCGCCGGTCAACCGATGGACGGCGCGGGCGAGTTCGGGGGGATTGCGGCCGGCCGGGTCGTGGTGGTCGAAGGCGGAGCGGGTCTGGGCGGGGGAGAGCGGGGTCAGTTCGACGGCGAGGATGCCGGAGCCGACGCTCGTCGCGCGTCGCGGGCAGGGCGCCCGGTGCGCGGTCTCCGGCAGCCGGACGCGGGTGGCGTGCCGCAGGCCCTCGTGGTCCCGGACCCGGGAGCCGGCGAGGACGACGGTCCGGTCGCGGCGTCCTTCTGCGGCCCGCGCGCGCAGAATCGGTTCGACGAGCTGCCGGCCGAGGGGCTCGTGGGCGTTGTCGAGGAGGAGCAGCGGGCGGCCGATGCGGCTGCCGCGCCGGAGCCCGGTGTAGGCGTGCAGCAGGTCCTCGGTGAGCGCGCCGACGAGGAAGTCCTCGGCCTCGCGGCGGCGCCGGCCACCCTGCTCGAAGTCGATCGCGAGCTGCTGGAGTCCGGCCTTGCCGCGCCCGCCGGCGTTGCGGTAACTCCCGTACCAGCTCTCGGAAGTGCGCTGGAGTCGGCCGAACACCTCCTCCAGGACGGTCTCGACGGTGGCCTCGGCGAGGAGTCCGGCGAGCGGGGCGGTGGCCTCGGCGAAGGTGGCGGCGAGCTTGGCGAGGACCTTGCCGACCCAGTTGGCGGCGGCGCCCCGGGTCGCGTCGACGGTCGCGAGCAGCGGCCCGAGCCGCAGCAGGTCGCGCCGGGCGCGGTCGTCGTCCTCGCGGGACCAGGCGAGCGAGGCGACGGCGACCAGGCCGAGCGAGAGCCGGGGGAACCGCACGGGCCGGGCGCCGAGCACCTTCGGCGACAGCTGCACGCCCAGCTCGGAGAGGGCTCCGGTGACCGGGGTCCAGCCGGGGCCGTGGTCGGCGGGCGGCTCGATGTGGGCGCAGTCGAGGAAGGCGAGCGGGGTGTACCCCTTGTAGCGGTTGCGGACCTCCTTGAGCAGGGCGGTCTTGCCCGTACCGCGCCCGCCGGTGAAGACGGTGACCGGCGGGTCGTCCCCGTGCTCGAACGGCACCCGGGCGGCGCCGTGCCGGGTGAGCCCGCTGAGCCGCGCGACCAGCCCGGCCTCGTCCAGGACCGCCTCGCGGCCGTACAGCTCCCTGTCCACTCCCCGTCACCCCCGTCACAGTCAACTTCAGGATATCGACGGTGTGTTGGGAAAGCGGGCGGCTTTTCGAGTCTGTTGTGGATGTGTTGCCGGCCGGTGGCGACGGCGTGCCGCCGCTTGTCGGCGGCCGGCAGCTGCGGGGCGGGGTCGCGGGCGAGGTCATTCATCGGCAGGCTCGCTTCACTCATCGCCGATGTCCTCGTTCCACAGGGCCGGGTGGGCGGCGATGAACTCCCGCATCAGGGACACGCATTCGGGATCGTCGAGCACGATCACCTCGACCCCGTGCCCGGCCAGCCAGTCCTGCCCGCCGCGGAAGGTCTCGGCCTCCCCGACGACCACCCGGGAGATGCCGAACTGCCGCACGAGCCCGGAGCAGTACCAGCAGGGCGAGAGGGTGGTCACCATCGTCGTACCCCGGTACGAGCGCTGCCGTCCGGCGGCCCGAAAGGCCTCGGTCTCGGCATGCGCGGACGGGTCCCCGTCCTGCACCCGCCGGTTGCGCCCGCGCCCGAGCAGGACGCCGTCGGGGCCGTAGAGGGCGGCGCCGATCGGAATCCCACCCTCGGCGAGCCCGGCACGGGCTTCGGAAAGAGCGATGGCGAGCCACCGCCGGGCTTGATCCTGGTCCATGGACGTGACTCTTCCCCGGCGGAGCGTCGGTATCACGCCTGCTCGGCTCCGCGCGTGGCGCTTCACGGTCGGTGTGCGACCGGCACAGGTCTCGCTCCGGCTGGATACGCTGGCTGGGGCACCCCTTGGAGGACATGGTGACGACACAGCCTGACCACACCGGAGAACTCATCCCGCGACCCGAGCGGAATCCCGCCGCTCTGCGGGCCGCCCTCGCAGTCGTCGCTCCCGAGCGGTTGCCCGAGATGGACGCCAGTCAGCGCGAGGCCGTGACGGAGGCCATCGAGCAGAGCGGCATCACGCCTCTGCGCATGTTCCTGATCCAGTGGGCCGCGGTCATCGAGATCGAGCGATTCCCCGACACCGCCCGCGAACTGCGCCGCGCCGAATATCTGGCCCAGATCTCCGAGGACCCGGAAGAGCGCCGCCGGTACGTACGGACGGCCGGGGACATCATCCGCGCCGCACACAAGGCGGTAGGCGGGTGAGCTCGTCTTCCTTCTCGTCCCGCGCTACGCATGCGGATACGTCCTCCAGGTGACCTACCTCTGAGAGCGGGCGAGCCTCACTCCCCGGCGGGTGTGACGGTGGTCCGGAGGAACCGCGACCGGCAGGGTTCCTACGCGGCGGCCTCCTCCTCATAGGGGAAGCGCGCGAGCGGAGTGGCGCCGGCGAAGAAGGTCTTGGCTCGGAGGAGGGACTGTTCGTCGGCGTGGATGCGGCCCGGTCGGGAGGCCGTGCCCGTCAGTACGCCGCCGAAGTTCATGCCCAGGTAGGCCGCCGAGTGGTGCAGGGCCGTCCTCAGGCCTTCCGCCACCTCGTGTTCCTCGTGGGCCATCGCCGTCACGCCCCACAGCGTCCGGCCCGTCATGCGCTCCTTGAAGTCCGAGTCCGGGACGTTCAGCCAGCCCGACCAGTAGTCGAGGTAGCGCTTCGTCTGGGCCGACAGGGTGTACCAGTACAGGGGCGAGGCGATGACGATGTCCGTCGCCTCCAGCGTCGCCCGGCGCAGCAGTTCCTCGTTCTCGTCGGCCGGCCATCCGGCCGTCTCGTGCCGGCCGTCCTGGAAGTCCGGCAGCGCCAGCCGGTTCAGGTCCACCCAGCGCCGCGGCACCTCGGGCGGCAGCTGCGCCGCGGCCTCGCGGGCCAGGATCTCGGTGTTGCCGTCCGCGCGCGAGCTGCCCAGGACGAAGAGGAACGAGCGGTTCGGGCCGTGCGTGGCGCCTGCGGTCATGTCTGCGCTCCGGTTTCAGGGGTGTTCCGCTGCCAACTCCCCTTCTCCCAGGGCTATTCCCCGGTCCATCGCCTCCGGCTATCGGCCCCATCGGCAGCGCCCCCCACTGGCTCGTGGACCGGCGCCCGCCCCGTTCGTAGCGTCGTTCCCATGAGAAACGAGACCAGGGGAACCGTCGAACTCACCCTCGCCATGGTGCTCTCCGGCACCCTCGGCGTCTTCGTCGTCGAGTCCGGGGCGTCCCCCTTCACCGTGGTGTTCTTCCGGTGCCTCTTCGGGGCCCTCGCGCTCGGGCTCTACAGCCTCGTCCGGGGGTTCTTCACCGGGCACGGGTTCACCCCCCGGACCTTCGGGCTCGCCGCCCTCGGTGGCGTGTTCATCGTCTTCAACTGGGTGTTCCTCTTCGAGGCCTACGAAGCCACCTCCATCTCCCTCGCCACCGTCGTCTACCACACCCAGCCCTTCTTCCTCGTGCTGCTCGGGGCGGTCCTCACCCGGGAGCGGATCTCCGCCGGCAGGCTCGGGTGGCTCGCGCTCGCCTTCGCCGGGCTCGTCCTCGTCTCCGGCGTCCGGCCGGGCGACACCGCCTCCCTCAAGGGGCTCGGGTTCGCCCTCGCCGCCGCCGTGCTCTACGCCCTCGCCACCTTCGTCACCAAGCGGATCACCGGCGTCCGGCCGCATCTCGTCGCCCTCGTCCAGGTGCTCGTCGGGCTGCCCCTGCTGCTGCCCTTCGCCGGCTTCGGCGAGCTGGGCGGCATCGGTGGCGGCTGGGCCTGGCTCGTCGGGCTCGGGGTCATCCACACCGGGCTGATGTACGTGCTCATGTACGCCGCCTACGCCAAGCTGCCCACCGCCAAGATCGCCGTGCTCGCCTTCACCTACCCCGCCGTCGCCATGGGCGTCGACTGGGCCGTGTACGGGCATCACATCGGGCTCGTCCAGGCGCTCGGCGTCCCCCTGATCGTGCTCGCCAGCCTCAGGGTCACCCTGTCGGGGGCACGGAACACCGCCCCCGGAGCCGTACGGGACAACCCCGACCTCAGCCCGTCGGGCTCTGCTCCCGCACCAGCCGCCGCGCCTGCTCCACGAACAGCCGGACATGCGCCGGAAGCCGCTTCCCCCGTCGCCACGCGAGCTGGGTGAACAGGGTGAACGGGGCCTCCCACGCCAGCTCCACCAGCGTCCCCGACGCCAGTTCCTCCGCCACCGTCACCCGGGGCAGCAGCGCCACCCCCAGGCCCCCGGCCACGCCCCGCTTCGTCGCCTCGATCGTGCCGAACTCCATGAACGGCGGCGCCCACTCCCGCAGCGCCTCCTCGAAGAGGTCGCGGTACGGGCAGCCCGGCTCGGTGCCCACCAGCTGCGCTCCGGCCAGGTCCTCGGCGGTCAGGGCCGTACGGCCGGCGAGGGGGTGGTCCGGTCCCGCCACCAGGACCAGGGGTTCGGGGGCCAGGACCTCCGACTCCAGGCCCTCGTGCTCCGTGCCGGGTTCCATCAGGAAGCCGACGTCGTACGTGCCCTGCCGCAGCGCCTGCCGGGTCGCGTCGCCGAGCGTGGGCCGCAGGGTGAGCCGGACGCCCGGGTAGCGGTGGTGGAAGTACTCCAGGAGCGGCGGCAGCCGGTAGGAGGTCAGGGACTCCATGGTGCCGACGGCGATCGTCCCGGAGGGTTCCCCGGTGACCGCGACGGCGGTACGGGCCTCCTCCGCGAGCTCGGCCATCCGGCGGGCGTACGGCAGGAGGCGTTCCCCTGCCTCGGTGAGCCGGATGCGGCTGCCGAGCCGCTCGAACAGCTCCACGCCGAGCGAGGACTCCAGGGACCGGATCTGGCCGGTGACGCTGGACTGGGCGTAGCCGAGGTCGGCGGCGGCCCGGGTGAAGGAGAGGACGTCGGCCACCTTCTCGAAGGTGGCGAGGAGACGCAGCTCCATCAGCTGTCCGTGCCCTGGCCGCGCGGACTCCCGAGGCCCGCGCCCTCGACGCGCTCCCGCTTCCGCGGCTCCATCAGCTCTCCGGGTCCTCGCCGCGCTCGCGCTTCTTGAGTTCTTCCTCGCGGCGGCGGAGGTCCGCCTCCCAGTCCCTCAGGGCCGAGTCGTCCTCGCCGCGCGGTCCGTCCGCCGCCCGCTCGTCCTTCTTCTCGTCCTTGAGGGACTTCAGGAACTCCGGGTTGTCGTCGGGGGCCACCCAGCCGCCCGCGCCGCGCCCGGTCCTCGGCCGCCGCTCCTTGCCCGCGACGATCCAGCCGATCGCGCCGACCACCGAGAACAGCAGGACGACGATGGCCCAGACCGGCTTCGGAAGGTGCTTGACCTCTTCCTCCGGGGTGTTCAGGCAGTCGATGAAGGCGTAGATCATCAGCGCCAGCGGCAGGATGAACAGCAGCGCCCTGAGCATGTGGGACAGCCCCCTGGAAGCGGTGGCGGGGCTCGTTTCGCAGGCCCCGGTGACGGGCCAAGCCTATCGGGTGGCGGATACTTGCCCTCATGGCTTACGACGATCTCCGCTCGCTGCTCAGGGCCCTCGAGCGCGAAGGCGACCTCAAGCGCATCAAGGCCGAAGTCGACCCGTACCTGGAGGTCGGGGAGATCGTCGACCGGGTGAACAAGGCAGGGGGTCCCGCGCTTCTCTTCGAGAACGTCAAGGGCTCCTCGATGCCGCTCGCGATGAACGTCTTCGGTACGGACCGCCGGCTGCTCAAGGCCCTCGGCCTCAAGTCGTACGGCGAGATCAGCGAGAAGATCGGCGGGCTCCTCAAGCCCGAGCTGCCGCACGGTTTCGTCGGCGTCCGCGAGGCCTTCGGCAAGCTGGGCTCGATGGTCCACGTGCCGCCGAAGAAGGTGAAGGCCGGGGACGCGCCCGTGCAGGAGGTCGTCCTCACCGGCGACGACGTCGACCTGGACAAGCTGCCCGCGCTGTTCACCTGGCCCAAGGACGGCGGCTCCTTCTTCAACCTGGGGCTCACCCACACCAAGCACCCCGAGACCGGTGTCCGGAACCTCGGGCTCTACCGCCTCCAGCGGCACGACAAGCGCACCATCGGCATGCACTGGCAGATCCACAAGGACAGCCGGAACCACTACGCCGTCGCGGCGGCGAAGGGTGAGCGGCTGCCGGTCGCCATCGCCTTCGGCTGCCCGCCGGCCGTGACGTACGCCTCGACGGCCCCGCTGCCCGGCGACATCGACGAGTACCTCTTCGCCGGCTTCGTGCAGGGCAAGCGGATCGAGATGGTCGACTGCAAGACCGTCCCGCTCCAGGTCCCGGCGCAGGCCGAGGTCGTCATCGAGGGCTGGCTGGAGCCCGGCGAGATGCTGCCGGAGGGTCCCTTCGGCGACCACACCGGCTTCTACACGCCGCAGGAGCCCTTCCCGGCGTTGAAGATCGACTGTGTGACGATGCGGAAGCGTCCGCTGCTCCAGTCGATCGTCGTCGGCCGGCCGCCGACCGAGGACGGGCCGCTGGGCCGCGCGACGGAGCGTTTCTTCCTGCCGCTCCTCAAGATCATCGTGCCGGACATCGTCGACTACCACCTGCCGGAGTCGGGCGGCTTCCACAACTGCGCGATCGTCTCGATCGACAAGAAGTACCCGAAGCACGCGCAGAAGGTCATGCACGCCATCTGGGGCGCGCACATGATGTCGCTGACCAAGCTGATCATCGTGGTCGACAAGGACTGCGACGTGCACGACCTGCACGAGGTGTCCTGGCGAGCCCTCGGCAACACCGACTACGCCCGCGACCTCACGGTCGTCGAGGGCCCCGTCGATCACCTCGACCACGCCTCCTACCAGCAGTTCTGGGGCGGCAAGGCCGGTATCGACGCAACGAAGAAGCTGCCCGAGGAGGGCTACACCCGGGACGGCGGCTGGCCGGACATGGTGGCGTCGGACCCGGCGACGGCGGCCCTCGTGGACCGCCGCTGGAAGGAGTACGGCCTGTGACCACGGCCGCCGTACCCGGCGCCCAGCCGGGACGTACGAAGGCGTTCCTGCGCCTCGTGATGATCGAGCACTCGGTCTTCGCGCTGCCCTTCGCGTACACCGCCGCGCTCACCGCGATGTACCAGGTGGACAAGAACATCCACTGGTGGACGCTGTTCCTCGTCACCGTCTGCATGGTGGGGCTGCGGACCTTCGCGATGGCCTGCAACCGGATCATCGACCGCGAGATCGACGCGCGTAATCCGCGTACCGCGAGCCGCGAGCTGGTGACCGGCGCGGTGTCGGTGCGCTCGGCGTGGACCGGGGCCGGGATCGCCGTCGTCGTCTTCCTCGGTGCCGCGGCCCTGCTCAACCCGCTCTGTCTGGCGCTCGCGCCGCTCGCCGTCATCCCGATGGTGGTCTATCCGTACGGCAAGCGGTTCACCAACTTCCCGCACGCCATCCTGGGCCTCGCCCAGGCGATCGGGCCGATCGGCGCCTGGCTCGCGGTGACCGGTGAGTGGTCCTGGGACGCGGTGATCCTCGGTCTGGCGGTGGGTGTCTGGATCGGCGGCTTCGACCTGATCTTCGCCTGTCAGGACGTGCGGGCGGACCGGGCGCACGGCGTGATGTCGGTCCCGGCGCGCTTCGGCATCCCGGCCGCGCTGTGGGGCGCCCGCGCCTCGGCGGTCCTCACCACCGGCCTGCTCGTCTGGTACGCCCTGGCGACCGACGCGGGTGTCTTCTTCTGGGTCGGCCTGGTGATCGTGGCGGCCGCCTTCTGTTACGAGCACTCGATCGTGAAGCCGCACGACCTGTCGCGGCTGAACCGGGCGTTCTTCACGGTGAACGGTTTCATCGGGATGGCGCTGTTCGTGTGCGCCCTGCTCGACCTGCTGGTCCGCGGGCTCACCCCGTAGTCCCCGGCCCGATGACGGATAGGCTCGACGGCATGAACGACGGCAAGCGCACCCCCTGGATCGTGGGGGTCTCCGGGGCGTCGGGTACGCCGTACGCGGCGTCCGTGCTGCGCGGGCTGCTCGCCGCGGGGGAGAGCGTCGACCTGGTCGTGTCGCGTGCCTCGCGGCTGACGCTGCTCGACGAGACGGGGATCTCGTTCAGGGACGCGCACTGGCGCGAGGACCTGGCGGCCTGGCTGGCGCGGGGCGCCGACGGGAAGCCGGAGACCTTCGACATGGCGGGGCGTCTTGAGGACGTGCGGTACTGGGCGGCCGGGGACCTGGCCGCGGGGCCGTCCTCGGGTTCGTACCCGGCGAAGGGGATGCTGGTGGTGCCGGCCTCGACCGCGGCGGTGGCGGGAGTGGCACTGGGGCTCTCGAAGGACCTGCTGCAGCGGGTCGCGAGCGTGACGCTGAAGGAACGGCGTCCGCTGGTGGTCGCCGTGCGGGAGACCCCGCTGAACGGACAGACGCTCAAACACATGGTGGCGCTGGACGAGGCGGGCGCAGTGGTGCTGCCCGCCTCTCCGGCGTTCTACGCGGGGGCGACGCACATCCAGGACCTGGTGGACTTCGTCGCCGGGCGGGTGCTCGACGCGGCAGGGGTGCCGCACCGGCTGTACCGCCGTTGGGAGGGAGAGCTCGGCGGAGCGACCCCCCGGTCTGATTAGCGCTTCTTCGCGTGCTTCTTGGCGGCACGCTTCGAGGCGGCGGACTGCTGGTGGGCACGCGAGCGGTTGGCCATTTCCTGCAGCTCGCGCATACGGGCGTAGGCCATCTCGATCGTGTACACGGTGAACACCACTCCTGAAAGATCGTCTTTGATCAGCTGAAAGATTCACAGGGCGTCTTCCCTGTGTACCTTAGATTCTATACCTAAACTCGCGGTATCGCTGGACAATGGAAGGCATCTATCTATGGACGCCGTGGACAGGCAGCTCATCCAGGCTCTGCGTGAGAACGGACGCGCCTCGTACGCCGAGCTCGGCCGGCTCGTCGGGCTCTCAGGCCCCTCCGTCACCGACCGCATCAACCGTCTTGAGGCCGCCGGGGTCATCACCGGCTACCGCGCCACCGTCGACGCCGCCTCGCTCGGCCTCGGCGTGACCGCCCTCATCGGCATCTCGCTCTCGGACGCGGCCGACCACGAGGACGTGGCCCGCCGCCTCAAGGACCTGGCCGAGATCGAGGACTGCTGGTTCATCGCCGGCGACGACTCGTTCATGCTCAAGGTGCGCGTCGGCGACGTCGACGGCCTGGAGAAGACGATCCGCCGCCTCAGCGGCACCAAGGGCGTCTCCCGTACCCGTACGACGATCGTGCTCTCCACGAAGTGGGAGAACCGGGTCGGGGAGCTGCCCGAAGAGGGCTGAAGCGAAGCGGAAGCGGGGGCACCTCCCGCCCGGAGGGCGGGGGAGTACGGTTGGCACGGCTTATTTCGGAGAAAAGGGAGGCGGCCGTATGGACGCGGGGCTCAAGCGGGAGCTGGAGCAGAAGGTCCGGGGCGGTGAGCGGCTGAGCCGTGAGGACGGCATCGCCCTGTACGAGTCCGACGACCTCGCCTGGCTCGGCGGTCTGGCCCACGAGGTCCGGACGCGCAAGAACGGCGACGTGGTGCACTTCAACGTGAACCGTCATCTGAACATGACGAACGTGTGCACCGCCTCCTGCGCCTACTGCTCCTTCCAGCGCAAGCCGGGTGAGAAGGACGCGTACACCATGCGCATCGAGGAGGCCGTGCGCCTCGCGAAGGCGATGGAGAACGAGAACCTCACCGAGCTGCACATCGTCAACGGGCTGCACCCCAACCTGCCCTGGCGGTACTACCCGCGCTCCCTCTCCGAGCTCAAGAAGGCCCTGCCGAACGTCTCCCTCAAGGCGTTCACCGCCACCGAGATCCACCACTTCGAGACGATCTCCGGGCTGTCCGCCTCCGACATCCTCGACGAGCTGATCGAGGCCGGTCTGGAGTCGCTGACCGGCGGCGGCGCCGAGATCTTCGACTGGGAGGTCCGGCAGCACATCGTGGACCACAACACCCACTGGGAGGACTGGTCCCGGATCCACCGGCTCGCCCACGAGAAGGGTCTCAAGACCCCGGCGACCATGCTGTACGGGCACATCGAGGAGCCGCGCCACCGCGTGGACCACGTGCTGCGGCTGCGTGAGCTCCAGGACGAGACCGGCGGCTTCCAGGTCTTCATCCCGCTGCGCTACCAGCACGACTTCGTCGACATGCAGGACGGCAAGGTCCGCAACAAGCTCCAGGCGCGCACCACGATGGCGACCGGTGCCGAGGCGCTGAAGACCTTCGCGGTCTCCCGGCTGCTCTTCGACAACGTGCCGCACGTCAAGGTCTTCTGGGTCATGCACGGCGTGCAGACGGCGCAGCTCGCGCTCCAGCACGGCGCCGACGACATGGACGGCTCGGTCGTCGAGTACAAGATCACGCACGACGCCGACAACTACGGCACCCCGAACAAGCTGGGCCGCGAGGACCTGCTCGACCTCATCCGCGACGCGGGTTTCCGGCCGGTCGAGCGGAACACCCGGTACGAGATCATCCGCGAGTACCCGGGCCCGGACGAGAACCGGCGCGAGTCGCCGCAGCCGATGCGGGTCTGACGCCTCAGCAGTCAGGGAGAAGGGCCGGTGGGAGTTCCCACCGGCCCTTCCGCGTACGGCCACGAGGCCGTGCGGGTCCTGCGCCCCCCCGCCGCCGTACGCCCCCGAGGCCGTACGGCCGTCACACCGCCGTGCGCTCCACCGGGATCCACAGCTCCGCCCGCGCCGTCGTCCAGTCCTCCGACGGCCGGACGGCCAGGATCTCGGGGCCGGGCCGGCTCGCGTAGGGGTTCGACGGGAACCACTGGGTGAAGACGTCCCGCCACAGGTACTGGAGCGCCTGCGGGTACGGGCCCTCGCTGTCGAAGACCGCCCAGGTGCCGGCGGGCACGTCGAGCGCCCCGAACTCCTCCGGCACCTCGGCGCCGCTGACGACCCCGTGCCAGTAGTCCAGCTCGGTGCCCTCCTCGCGGCTCTCCGAGAGATGCGTGACCGCCGAGACGACGCCCGCGGGCTCCCCGTCCGAGAGGCCCGCGAGCCGCGCCAGGGCCTCCTGGCCGATGGACCTGATGTGCGCGGCGATCGCCGGGTTCTCACCCTCGTGGACCAGGGGGACGCGGGCCCCGCGCCCGATGACCCGGAAGGCTTCCTTCTCCACGACCCTGTACCGCACGCTGCTCTTCCCTTCGACGACGAGACGGAAGGACATCCGCGGCTGGGCGTGCAGCGCGGCCCCCGTGCGGCGGGCCTCGCCGGGGCCGGTGCCGTGCACCGCGCGGAACGCGCGGGCGAAGGCCTCCCCGGAGCCGTAGCCGTACCGGACCGCGATCTCCAGGAGCGTCCGCTCCCCGGCGAGCACCTCGGCGCCCGCGAGGGTGAGCCGGCGGCGCCGTACGTACTCCGAGAGCGGCATCCCGGCGAGTGCCGAGAAGAGCCGCCGGAAGTGGTACTCCGAGGTCATGGCGATCCGGGCCAGTTCGGCCGGGTCGAGGTCGCCGTCGAGGCGGTCCTCGATGTGGTCGAGTGCCTGGTTGAGCCGCTCCAGCACGTGGTCGGTCCTTCCTTTTCCGTGCCTTCACCGTAGGAAGGGAGGGGCCGCGCGGACCCGACTATCCGTGCCCGGTGCGGTCGGGTCGCGTCAGCCGGTTCCGGTCACGTCAGGGGCAGCAGCATGATGACGTCGTCGCGGTCGTCGCCGGGGGCGACCCGGATCGCGTCGGGGACGCGGCCGACCTCCTTGTAGCCGGACTTGGCGTAGAAGCCGTCGACGCCGGTGCCGCCCCGGCAGGTCAGCCGGATCGCCTCGACGGACTCGAAGCCCTCGGCGGTACGGGCGGTGTGCTCGACGGCCGCCATGAGGTCGCGGCCGTACCCCCTGCCCTGGTGCCTCGGGTGGACCATCACCGTGTAGAGCCACACCCAGTGGCTCATCAGCGGGTGGGTGTTGAAGGTGAAGAAGGCGGTGGCGGCGACCTGGCCGTCCTCGTCGCGGCCGACGAGCAGCCGGGTGCCGCCCTCGGTCATCGCGACGAGGTGCTTGAGGAGGGCGGGGCGGATCGCTTCGGGAGTGACGGGCGGGACGAAGCCGACCGCACCTCCGGCGTTGGAGACGTCGGCCCAGAGGGAGAGCACGCCGTCGCGCAGGGCGGGACCGACCGGCGGGTCCACCTCGAACGTAAGGGCCATGAGTGGAGCTTAGCTATTACGCAGGGGAACGCTCAAGGGGTGTTCCGGGGAACGTCCGGGTGCTCGCGACCTTGGGCCGTCCGGTTCGGGACCTTCGGCGGTGGAGTGGGGGCGGGAGCGGGCGTAGTTTGTGAATGCGTTCACAAGCTCTCGCGAAGCGGCTCCCGAAGTGGCTCCCGGAGCGACTGGCGAGTGACCCGCGAAGTGAATCGCCCGCACGTCGAAGTGATTGGGAAGAAGGTCCTGTCATGGCCGTCCACGCGCCGCAGCGCACCACCCGCCGCGTCACCCTCCCCGGCAGCCAGGACGACGTCCTGGTCCGCTCGGCCGCGACCCGTCGGCTCCTCGCCGTCGCCCGGGTCCTGGTCGGCTTCTACTTCCTCTGGCCGTTCCTCGACAAGGCCTTCGGCCTCGGCAAGGCCACCCCGTCGGCCGGTGCCTGGATCAACGGCGGGCACCCCACCGAGGGCTTCCTGCTCCACGGTACGAGCGGACCCTTCGCCCACATGTTCGACTCTGTCGCCGGGGTCTGGTGGCTCGACACCCTCTTCATGCTCGGCCTCCTCGGCGTCGGCCTCGCGATGATCCTCGGCATCGGCATGCGGATCGCGGCCGGCGCGGGCACCCTGATGATGGCCTTCATGTGGCTCGTCACCCTCTGGCCGGGCGCCAACCCCTTCATGGACGACCACTGGATGATCGCCCTCGTGCTGCTGATCACCGCGGCGACCGGAGCCGGGAGTTACTACGGGCTCGGCGGCCGATGGGCCCGGCTCCCCGTGGTCCGCGACCACCGCTGGCTGATCTGAACCGACGGGACCGCCCCGGACCCGCGAGGCGGCCCACGGGTCCCCGGACCCCAACCCCCGCCCCAACCCCGCTCCCGGCGAGCGCCCCTCCCCGTGCTTCACTGGAGGGGCGCTCGTCCCGTATGGGGTCTTGGGTACTTTTCGGAACGTCGGAACGGAAGAGTGGGCTGACATGCTCCGCTACACGCTGATGCGTCTCGGTATCTTCGCCGGATGCTTCCTCGCCCTGTGGGGTCTCGTCTACGTCGGCGTGCTGCCGCGCGGTCTCGGCGACTCGAACCTGCTCTGGGTCCTGGTGCTCTCCATCGTCATCTCCGCCCCGCTGAGCTTCGTGCTCCTGCGCAAGGTGCGGGACGACGCGAGCGCCGAGGTCGTGGCGAGGGTCGACCGCGCCAAGGGCCGGCTCGCCGCCAACCAGTCCCAGGAGGACGCGCTCTAGGAGCGCCCGCCTGTAAAGGCTGCGTAAGCTTCATCACAGATCATCCGCCCCTGGCGGGAGCTTCCAAGGCTCCTGCCAGGGGCGTTCTGTGTTTCGGAGGCCGAGGACGGGTCCGTCTCACCCAAAGAACGGCTTTGAGTATCTCAAAGTTCAAGTGTTAACGTGTTCGACATGACGACAGTTGTGCGCCCCTCCGATGCCGCGAGCACCCCGCTCGTGGCGCGCCTGCATGTCGATCTCTGCCGCTGTATGTCCGCGGTCTGTTGCCGCGCGCTCTGACCCGGCATCATGCAGCGGCCCGCGTACAGCGCGTGTGTGCCGCACCCCCCGTCCCCGTATTTCCCGATACGCACCTGTGGAGTGTGTCTGTGTCCGCGTCCGCGACCACGCCCGAGAACGAGGCCAAGCCCTCGTCCCGCATACCGAAGGTCCCCTTCTGGGCCCAGATCATCGCCGGTCTGGTCCTCGGCGCCCTGCTCGGCTGGATCGCCCGCAGCCAGGACGTCTCCTGGCTGAAGGAGACCCTCGGCCAGGTCGGCGACATCTTCGTCCAGCTGCTCAAGCTGGCCGTCGCCCCGCTCGTCTTCTTCGCGATCCTGGTCTCGATCACCAACCTGCGGAAGGTGAACAACGCCGCCAGGCTCGCCAGCCGCACCCTGCTCTGGTTCATGATCACCTCGCTCATCGCGGTCGCCATCGGCCTCGCGATCGGCCTGATCACCAACCCGGGCGCCGGCACCGGCCTCACGCCGAAGGACGGCAAGCTCCCCAAGCACGAGGGCTCCTGGATCGACTTCCTGACGGGCATCATCCCGACGGACGTCATCACGCCCTTCACCGAGCTGAACGTCCTGCAGATCGTCTTCATGGCCGCCGTCGCCGGCATCGCCGCCCTCAAGCTCGGCGACCGCGCCAAGCCGATCCTCACCCTCTCCGAGTCGATCCTGGAGCTGCTCCAGAAGGCGCTGTGGTGGGTCATCCGCCTCGCCCCGCTCGGCACCGTCGGCCTCATCGGCTTCGCCATCGCGGACTACGGCTGGGACCTGATCGGCAAGTACGCGACCTTCACCGCCGACGTCTACGTCGGCTGCGCCCTGGTCCTCTTCGGCGTCTACCCGCTGCTCCTCGCGACGGTCGCCAAGGTCAACCCGGTCCAGTTCTACAAGGGCGCCTGGCCGGCCATCCAGCTGGCCTTCGTCTCCCGCTCCTCGGTCGGCACCATGCCGGTCACCCAGAAGGTCACCGAGCGCCTCGGCGTCCCGAAGGAGTACGCCTCCTTCGCCGTCCCGTTCGGCGCGACCACCAAGATGGACGGCTGCGCCGCGATCTACCCGGCGCTCGCCGCGATCTTCATCGCGCAGATCTTCGACGTGCAGCTCGGCATCGGTGACTACCTGCTCATCGCCTTCGTCTCCGTGATCGGCTCGGCGGCCACCGCCGGTCTGACCGGCGCCACGGTCATGCTGACCCTGACCCTCTCCACCCTGGGCCTCCCGCTGGAGGGCGTCGGCCTGCTCATGGCGATCGACCCGATCCTGGACATGGTCAGGACGGCCACCAACGTGGCCGGCCAGGCGCTGGTCCCGGTGATCGTCTCCGCCCGCGAGAAGATCCTCGACCACGACACGTACGACGCTGTGACGGCGTCCCCGGTGGACGAGGCGCAGCCCGTGCTCGCCGCCTGACGGCCCCGCTCGTAGCGCCGCGTGCCCCCACCCGTGATGCGGGTGGGGGCACGCGGCGTTCGGCGGGGATCTACCTGTGCCCTGACGAACGTGCGTACCTGACGCGCGGTTACGGTCGTCCCTGTACAGGCACTTGTCTCGGCGACGCCTTCGCGGGGCATCCAGTGGATCTTGGAAGCAGGGGTGGGCGCCATGGCCGGTGGTGCGAGGGCGCGGCGGCTGCCGCGGGCCGTGCGGGAGCGGCAGATGCTGGACGCGGCCGTGCGGAGCTTCGCGCGGCACGGCTACCAGGCGGCTTCGATGGACGAGATCGCCGAGCTCGCCGGGGTCTCCAAGCCGCTGGTCTACCTGTATCTGAACTCCAAGGAGGAGCTGTTCACCGCCGTGATCCGGCGGGAGGCGCAAGCGCTGCTCGCGGCGGTCGCGGAGGCGGTCGCCGACCGGAGCGCGCCGCCCGACGAGCGGCTGTGGGCGGGACTGCTCGCCTTCTTCACGTACGCCGCGGACCAGCCGGACTCCTGGGCGGTCCTCAGCCGGCAGGCGCGGACGCAGGGGGAGCCGTTCGCGGGGGAGGCGGCCCGGATGCGGGAGGAGATCACCGCCTTCGTGGCGGGGCTGATCGGGGAGGCGGCGCGGGAGGCGCGGGACGCCTCCGCCATCACGGAGCGCGATGTGGCCGCGCTCGCGCAGGCGCTCGTGGGGTCCGCCGAATCGCTGGCGAGCTGGGCCAACGGGACCGCGGGGGTGACGGCGAAGGAGGCCGCCGCGACGCTGATGAACTTCGCCTGGTCCGGGCTCGGGAACCTCATGAAAAACGAGCGCTGGGCTCCCCGTTGAGCGTTACTTCACAGTAAGGTTACCGGCTAGTCAGCCGCTCTTTGGGCACAACGCACCGACGCACGACCTCAGTTCATCGCGAAGACCGAGGAGCCGCCCGTGTCCGTCGTCACCGCCGCATCCGGGAGCGAACCGGTCGCACCGCACAAGACCCTGATCGACGGCGTGGTGCGCGAGGTGTCACTGCCCCCGCTCGTCCCCCTGATCCGCCGCGGCTCCCTCGCCGACCTGCCGTACGACAACGCCCGCCAGGACCCGGAGGCGGTCCTCTTCTCCCGCAAGGGCCCGCAGGGGGAGTGGTACGACGTCACCGCCGCCCGCTTCGCCGCCGAGGTGCACTCCGTCGCCAAGGGCCTGATCGCCCACGGCCTCCGGCCCGGCGACCGGCTCGCCCTCATGGCCCGCACCACCTACGAGTGGACCCTGATCGACTTCGCCGCCTGGGCCGCCGGACTCGTCACCGTCCCCGTGTACCCCACGTCCTCCGCCTTCCAGACCCGCTGGATCCTCCAGGACTCCGGCGCCGCCGCCTGTGTCGTCGAGGACGCCGCCCAGGCCCGGATGATCTCCGCCGAACGCCTGCGGCTGCCCGGCCTCACCCACCTCTGGGTCCTCGACACCGGCGCCGTCGACCAGCTCCGCAGGGCCGGCGCCCGGGTCGCCGACGAGGCCGTCTCCGCCCGCCGAGGCCTCCTCACCCCGGAGACCCTCGCCACCCTCGTCTACACCTCCGGCACCACCGGCCGCCCCAAGGGCTGCGCCCTCACCCACGCCAACTTCTTCGCCGAGGTCGACAACGCCGTCCGGCTGCTGCACCCCGTCTTCGTCTCGGAGAGCAAGGAACCCGCCGCCACCCTGCTGTTCCTGCCGCTCTCCCACGTCTTCGGCCGGATGGTGGCGGTCGGCTGCGTCCGGGCCAGGGTCCGCGTCGGGCACGCCCCCTCGGTCGAGGGCGAGGGACTCCTCACCGACCTCGCCGCCTTCCGCCCCACCTTCCTCCTCGCCATCCCGTACGTCCTGGAGAAGGTCTTCAACAAGGCCCGCGCCACCGCCGAGAGCGGCGGCAAGGGCGCCGCCTTCGACCGCGCCGCCCGGGTCGCCCGCCGGTACGGGCGGACGGCCGCGCCCTCGCTCCCGCTGCGGGCCGCGCGGGCGCTGTACGACCCGCTGGTCTACCGGCGCATCCGGGCCGCGCTCGGCGGCCGGGTCAGATACGTGATCTGCGGCGGCTCCCCGCTCGGCGCCCGGCTCGCCGAGTTCTTCGCGGGCGCGGGCGTCGAGGTCTTCGAGGGGTACGGACTGACGGAGACCACGGCCGCCTCGACGGTCACCCCGCCGCGCCGGCCGCGCACCGGGACCGTCGGCTGGCCGCTGCCGGGCACGGCCGTCCGGATCGCGGGCGACGGCGAGGTCTGGCTCAAGGGCGGCCATGTCTTCGCCGGTTACTGGGACGCCGCGCGCGGCGCCGCCGTGCCGTACACCGACGACGGCTGGTTCCCCACCGGCGATCTGGGCGACCTGGACGCCGACGGCTATCTGCGGATCACCGGCCGCAAGAAGGACATCCTCATCACCTCGGCCGGCAAGAACGTCGCCCCGGGGCCCCTGGAGGACTGGCTGCGCGCCCACCCGCTGGTCGCCCAGTGCGTGGTCGTCGGCGACGACCGCCCGTACGTCACGGCCCTGATCACCCTCGACCACGAGGGCCTGACGCACTGGCGCCGGATGCGGCACAAGGACCATCTGGCGCTCTGGGAGCTGACCCGGGACGAGGAACTGCTCGACGCGGTCCAGCGGGCGGTGGACGACGCCAACCGGCTGGTCTCGCGGGCCGAGTCGATACGGGCCTTCCGGCTCCTGACCGTCGAACTCTCGGAGGCGTCCGGGCACCTGACGCCGTCCCTCAAGCTCCGGCGGCGGGCGGTGCTGCGGGACTTCGCGCGGGAGATCGAGGAGATGTACGGGCAGGGGGAGGAACCGTAGGCCGTATGTCCCGGCCCACGCGCCCCACCCGCCTCGCGCGTCTCACACCGTGATGGGCACCTCGTGGATCTCGTCCGCCGCGTGGCCCGTGCGGGCGTGGACCCGCTGGACGGCCTCGGCGGACGGGCCGTGCGACAGGCAGTAGACGGTTCCCGAATCGGGGTCCGCCCAGGCCCGCTCGAAGTGGACTCCCTCGTCCTTCTCGACGGCGAGGTCGGCCTGGTGGGCCTCGTCCAGCTGCTCGGCCGTGATCCCCTTCATGCCCCGGTGGACGTCCATGTACGTACCCATGGCTCACACCTCCACTTCCATGGTGCGCCCTCAGGGCCAGAGCAGCTCGCGCAGCCAGCCGGTGGGGGCCGAGGGGTCGCGGCGGTAGCGGAGGCGCAGGTGGCGGCGGCGGGCGTCGCCCTGGAAGAACTCGACCTCGGCCGGTTCGACCACATACAGGGTCCAGGTGGCGGAGGGGGTGTCCGGTTCCGCTTCGGCCCGGTGCCAGGCCGCCTCGCTCGCCTTGGCGAGGGTCTCGGGGGAGTCGAGGACCTCGCTCTGCCGGCCCACCAGGGCCGAGGCGAGGGCGCCGGTGGTGCGGGCGTGGAGGTCGGCGTACGCCTCCGCCGGGGTGCCGGTGGTGACATGGCCCCTGACCCGGACCTGGCGGCCCTGGACCGGCCAGTAGAAGCCGAGCGCGGCCTCGGGGCGGGCGGCGAGCTGGCGGCCCTTGGCGCTGGTGGCGTGGGAGGCGAAGTGCCAGCCGCGGGCGTCCGCGTCGTGCAGCATCACCGTACGGACGTCGGGGCGGCCGGTCTCGTCGGCGGTGGCCAGCGAGAGGGTGTGCGGTTCGCTCTGGCCGGCCGCCACCGCCGCCGTGAACCAGTCGTGGAAGAGCGGCAGCGGCTCGGGCGGGGCGCTCGCCGGGTCGAAGGACGGCAGCTCGGTGTCCCAGACCTTCAGGGAGTGCAGGGCGTGGTGGAAGTCGGTCATGCGGTCACGGTAGGGCGTGCGGGGGTGGTGGCGGCGGTGGCGGTGGGGCGCGCGGCGCCGGGGCCGGTGGCGGTCGCGGTCGCGGTGGGGCAGGCGGGGACGGTGTAGTCCTCGATCGGGACCGCGTTCGCCGCCGACTGGATGCCGTCGCGGATCTTCTTCGCGATGAGGTTCTTCCACGGGGTCCTCGGCAGCGTCCGCACCATGAGCATGCGCAGCGCGATCTTCCACCTGGAGCCGACGGTCATCTCCTTGACGAAGCCCTCCGCCATCTTCTGGTTCTGCTCCACGCCGGGCCGCATGCGCCGCTCGTAGCGGTCGAAGGCCGTGGTGTGGTCGCCGCCCGCCCGCGCCAGTTCCCCGGCGAGGACGTAGGCGCCGATGAGGGCGAGACCGGTGCCCTGACCGGAGGCGGGGGAGGAGCAGTGGGCGGCGTCGCCGAGCAGGACCACGCGCCCCTTCGACCAGCTGTCCATCTCGACCAGGGACATCGAGTCGAGGTAGAAGTCCTCGGCCTCGGCCGCGTGTCCGAGGAGGCGGGGGATCTCCCAGCCGTCGCCGGTGAACCTGTCGGTGAGCGCGCGCTTCTGGGCGGCGACGTCCCGGTGGTGGTGGGCGAGTTCCTCGGGCGAGGAGAAGATGAAGAGGTTCTTGGCGTCGCTCTCGCCGGCCGAGCTGTAGACGCAGACCAGCTTGCCGGGCAGCGCGTGGTAGGTCTCCCAGCGGTCCAGCCCGAGGTGGTTGGGGGCGGTGAAGATGGAGATGTACGCGCCGAGGTGGCGCTTGAACCGCTCCTCCGGGCCGAAGACGAGCTTCCGGGTGTGCGAGTGGAGTCCGTCGGCGCCGACGACCAGGTCGAAGCGGCGGACGGTACCGCTCTCGAAGGTGACGGTGACACCGTCCGTGTCTCCGGGGGCGTCCACGATCTCGGCGATCGAGTCGTCGAAGAGGTACTCGACGTCCTCGCGGGTCCGGTCGTAGAGGATGGAGGCGAGTTCGCCGCGCATGATCTCGTCGTCCTCCTCGACGCGCCCGCCGAAGATCTCGGCGGGCAGCTCGCCGATGGTGCGGCCGGCGCCGTCGACGTACGAACCTCCGCGCATGTCGGTGGAGTTGGCGCGGATCTCGTCGAGGACGCCCATCCGGCGGCAGACCTCGATCGCGGTGCCGCGGATGTCCACCTTGTAGCCGCCGGTGCGGAGTCCGGGGGCGCGCTCGACGACGGTGGGGGCGAAGCCGTAGCGGTGCAGCCAGAGGGCGAGGGCGGGGCCGGCGATCGAGGCGCCGGAGATCAGGACGGTCTTGGCGGTGCTGTTCGTGGTGTTCATGGCAGGACTCCTTGTCGGGTGTCTGCGGGCCGTTCCCCCTGCCCGCAGACATGACTATACGGATGTCCTACACGGCTGTCTATGACGCTTGTATAGATGTTCGGTCAGGAGCGGCCGAGCACCACCGTCCCCGAGGAGCAGAACCAGCCGCCCGTCCCCGAGGCCACCGCCAGCTCCGGCAGCGAGCCGTCCGCCCGCCGCACCTGCCGCCCCTCCGCCTCGCCGCGCAACTGCCGTACCGCCTCCACCAGGAGGAACAGGCCCCGCATCCCCGGATGGCAGGCGGACAGGCCGCCGCCGTCCGTGTTCACCGGCAGCCCGCCGCCGCCCACCGTCAGACGCCCCTTCTCGACGAACGGCCCGCCCTCGCCCTTCGCGCAGAAGCCCAGGTCCTCCAGGGTCACCAGGGTCATGTAGGTGAAGGCGTCGTAGATCTCGGCGAGGTCGATGTCGGCGGGCCGCACACCCGCCCGCTCGAAGGCCAGCCGGCCGCTGACCGCCGCCGGCGAGACCGTGAAGTCCTCCCACTCCGACATCGTGGTGTGCGAGGCGTGCTCTCCCGTGCCGAGCACCCAGACCGGGGCGGTACGGCAGTCCTGGACGTACTCCTCGGCGACGAGCAGCACCGCGCAGCCGCCGTCGCTGCGGATGCAGCAGTGCAGCTTGGTGAAGGGGTCCGCGATCATCGGGCCGTCGAGCACCTCGTCGACGGTGATCGGGTCCCGGAACATCGCCTCGGGGTTGAGCGCGGCGTTCGCCCGCGCCTGGACGGCGACCTCGGCGAGCTGCTCCAGGGTGGTCCCGTACTGGTGCATATGGCGGCGGGCGGCCATCGCGTACTTGGAGATCAGGGTGTGCCCGTACGGGGCCTCGAACTGGAGCGGTCCGCGCGAGCCGAAGGAGAGGTTCGAGGTGCGGCGCCTGGCGCGGATGTCGGCGCGCGCGGTGGAGCCGTACACCAGGAGCACCGCGTTCGCGTGGCCCGCGGCGATCGCGTCGGCGGCGTGCGCGGCCATGACCTCCCAGGTGGCGCCGCCGACGGCGGTCGAGTCCACCCAGCGGGGCCGGAGCCCCAGGTACTCGGCGACCTCGACCGGCGCCAGGGTGCCGAGGCCGGCCGAGGCCAGGCCGTCGATCAGCGAGCGGTCGAGGCCGCTGTCCGCGAGGGCGCGCCGGGCGGCCTGGGCGTGCAGGGCGTAGGGGGTGGCCTCGTCGACCCGGCCGCCGTCGGAGAGGGAGACGCCGACGACGGCGACGCGGCGGGAGCTGCGTATGGTGGTGGGCATGAATCTGACGGTACATCAGATTCCTTCGATCGGAACCGGCGCATCTCTGGCAACCAGCCCCGCTCACCCCTAGCATGACGCACCGTCAGATACGGAGGGAGCCACATGGACGCCGCCGACAGCGCAGCGCTCGCCGCCGGAACCGCCTCGCTCGCCGCCCCGCTCACCGACGAGCAGGAGGAGATCCGCCGCACCCTGCGGGACCTGCTCGCCGAACGGGCCGGGCCGTACGAGAACCGCGCGGCCACCGCCACCCCCCAGGGGTACGACCCCGAGCTGTGGGCCCGGATGTCCGGGACCCTCGGCCTCGCCGGGCTCGCCCTCCCCGAGGAGTACGGCGGCGTCGGCTGCGGACCCGCCGAACTCGCCCTCGCCTGCGAGGAGACCGGCCGGGCCCTCGCCCCCTCCCCGCTCCTCGCCACCAGCGTCCTCGCCGCCCCGCTGCTCACCGCCCTCGGCACCCCCGCCCAGCGCGCCGAACTCCTCCCGCGCCTCGCCGACGGGGGCCTCACCTGCGCTCTCGCCGTCCCCGGCAACGCCCTCGCCCTCGCCCTCGGCCTGACCGGCGACAACACCGCCGACGACTGGTCCGGCGGCGGCCGGGCGGGCGGCGTCCAGGCCCGTGCCGCCGACGGCGGCTGGCGGCTCTACGGCGAGGCCGCCCAGGTCGTCGACGGACACAGTGCCGGACTGCTGCTCGTCGCCGCCCACACCGGCGGCTTCGCCCGCAGCCGCACCCTGCTCTTCCTCGTACGGGCGGAGGAGGAGGCGACCCCCGGACTCGTCCGCACCCGGCAGCCCACCCTGGACCTCACCAGGACCCAGGCCACCGTCCAGTTCCGGGACGCCGAGGCCGAACTCCTCGGCGAGGAACCGGCCGACGTGCTCGGCGCCCTCGCCACCACCGGCCGGGCCGCCGCCGTGATGATCGCCGCCGAGGCCGTCGGCGCCGCCCGCGAGGCCCTCGACCGGACCGTCGCCCACGTCGGCTCCCGCGAACAGTTCGGCCGGCCCGTCGGCTCCTTCCAGGCGGTCAAGCACCGCCTCGCCGACCTGTACGTCCAGGTCGAGGCCGCCCGCTCGCTCACCTACTGCGCGGCGCGCGAGCCCGGCCCCGGGCCCGAGAGCGGACCCCTCGCCCTCGCCCACGCCCTGGAAGCACTGCGCGCCACCGCCGGGGAGTCCATCCAGCTGCACGGCGGCATCGGCTTCACCTGGGAGCACGAGGCCCACCTCTACTTCAAACGGGCCGCCTCCGACGAACTGCTCTTCGGCCCCGTGCGACGGCTCCGCGCCCGAGCGGCGGAACGGACCGGACTCTTCGGAGAGGTGGCGGCGTAGATGCCCGTCGGACGCAAGCTCATACAGAAGATGTCCTCGACCCGGACCTTCGCCCGGATCGGCCCGCACGTCGTGCCCGCCATGGACAAGGCCGTGCACCGGCTGACCCGGGGGAAGGTGCTGCTCAGCGCGCGGATGCTGCCCGCGGTCGTGCTCACCGCGCGGGGCGCGAAGAGCGGGCAGCCGCGGGTGACCCCGCTGGCCTGCATGCCCGAGCCCGACGGCGGCTGGCTGCTCGTCGGCTCCAACTTCGGCCGCCCCGGCCACCCGGCGTGGACGGCGAACCTGCTCGCCCACCCGGACGTCGAGGTCAACTGGCGGGGCGCGGACGTGCCCGTACGGGCGGAGCTGCTGACGGGGGAGGCGCGGGCGGAGGCCTGGCGGGCGGCGCTGGAGTTCTGGCCGCCGTACGCCACCTACCAGGCGCGCGTGGAGCGCGAGATCAGACTCTTCCGGCTGACGCGGCGCGAGGGCGGGGCGGCGGCGGGCGGGGTCTGAGGGGGCGGCTCGGGGATTCAGGGGGGGCGACCCAAGGCCTACGCCGTCGGGTCGGCCCCCTCCGTCGTGTCCGGATCCGTGTCCGGATCCGTGCCCGTGTCCGGATCCGTGTCCGGATCGGTGGCAGGTTCCGTGGCTGGTTCCACCGCCGCCCGTTCCACCGCCGCCGGTTCCGTCGTCAGGATCGCGCGGGCCTGTTCCGCCGCCCGGATCGTGCTCTCGGTGACGAAGTCGAGGAAGCGGGCGATGTTCTCCATGCGGGCGCCCGCCGGGGTCGTGGCGCCGAGGACGACGACGCCCTCCCGCGCGGTCTCGACGATCTGGGCGGTGGCCCGGGCGCTGGCCAGCATCGACTGGTACCAGATGTCGTTGTCGACGGTGTAGCGCTCGCGGCGGCGCTCGTCGCGCTCCCGGCGGACCATGCTCTGGGTCTCCAGGAACGCGATCGACTTGGAGACCGACGCCGGGCTGACCTGGAGGTTCCGGACGAGGTCGGCCGCGGTGAGGCTGCCCGAGTCGGTCAGGCAGAGGGAGGCCATCACCCGGGCCGCCATCGGGGGCATGCCCGACTGCAGCATGACGTTCGTGAAGAGGTCCTCGTACGCGCGCACGGACCCGGCGTCCCGCCCGTGGGGCTGCTCCGGCGCGGGCGCCGCCGCCTTCGGCGCGGCCTGCTTGCTCCGGTGGGCGCGGTTCTCGGTGGCGCGGTGGGCCTGGTCGGCGCGGTAGCCGGTGGGGCCGCCGTTGCGCATGACCTCGCGGGTGATCGTCGAGGTGGGACGGTCGAGCCTCCGGGCGATCTCCGCGTAGGCGAGGCCGTCGGTCAGCCCCAGTGCGATCTGCCGCCGTTCCTGCTGGGTGAGTCTGCCGCCCGGCATCGTGGCCTCCTTTGTGGTCCGTGGCGGCCCAGCATAGCGTTCACCTTCAGTTCATTGCAACGAATGGTCGATCTGTCGTTGCGTTAGGTTCAGAGCCGTTGCAATGAATTAGGCCATGCCACCTGCAATTACGGGGTTCTTGCGCATCAAGGGTGTTGCTCGACTTGGAAACGCAACGTAGCTTTTCCCTCATCGGAAACAACGGATCCAAGGAGAGTCACCATGCAGAAGTTCGCCACCGCCGCCCCCGTCACCGCCGTCCTCGACATCCCCGCCGGCCGCATCCGCCTCATCGCCGCCGACCGGGCCGACACCACCGTCGAGGTCCTGCCCGCCGACGCCGGCAAGAGCCGCGACGTGAAGGCGGCCGAGCAGATCCAGGTCGTCTACGGCGACGGCGTCCTGCGGATCGAGGCCCCGGCCCCCAAGAACCGCGTCCTCGGCACCCCCGGTTCCGTCGAGGTGACGGTCCAGCTGCCCGCCGACTCCCGCGTCGAGGCGAAGACGGCCAGCGTCGAACTCCGGGCCGTCGGACGCCTCGGCGACATCGACTTCGAGAGCGCGCAGGCCACGATCAAGATCGACGAGGCCGCGAGCACCCGCCTCACCGTCCAGGCCGGCGACATCGAGGCCGGACGTCTCAACGGCCCCGCGGAGATCACCACCCAGAAGGGCGACATCCGTATCACCGAGGCCGTGCGCGGCGAGGTCACCCTGCGCACCGCCCACGGCGACATCTCGGTCGGCGCCGCCCGCGGGGTCTCCGCCTCGCTGGACGCCGGCACCAGCTACGGCCGGATCCACAACTCGCTCCGGAACAGCGAGGGCGCCACCGCCGCCCTGACCATCCACGCCACCACCGCCTACGGCGACATCACCGCCCGCAGCCTGTGACCCGACCCGACCCGCCCCGTCAGAAGGAGCACCTCTCATGAGCAACCTGGCCATCGCGGCGAACGGGCTGCGCAAGTCCTACGGCGACAAGGTCGTGCTCGACGGCATCGACCTGGCCGTACCGGAAGGCACGGTCTTCGCCCTGCTCGGCCCGAACGGCGCCGGCAAGACCACCGCGGTCAAGATCCTCTCCACCCTCGTCTCCGCCGACGGCGGCGAGCTGCGCGTCGGCGGCCACGACCTCGCCGCCGACCCGCAGGCGGTCCGCGCCTCGATCGGCGTCACCGGGCAGTTCTCCGCCGTCGACGGTCTGATCACCGGCGAGGAGAACATGCTCCTGATGGCGGACCTGCACCACCTGTCCAGGCGGGAGGGGCGGCGGGTCGCCGCCGAACTCCTGGAGCGCTTCGACCTGGTGGAGGCCGCGAAGAAGCCCGCCGCCGGCTACTCCGGCGGCATGAAGCGCCGCCTCGACATCGCGATGACGCTGGTCGGCGACCCGCGGATCATCTTCCTCGACGAGCCGACCACCGGCCTCGACCCGCGCAGCCGCCACACCATGTGGGGGATCATCCGCGAGCTCGTCACCGGCGGCGTCACCGTCTTCCTCACCACCCAGTACCTGGAGGAGGCCGACCAGCTCGCCGACCGCATCGCGGTGCTCCACGACGGCGGGATCGCCGCGGAGGGCACCGCCGAGGAACTGAAGCGGATCGTCCCCGGCGGCCACGTCCGGCTCCGCTTCACCGACCCGGCCGCCTACCGCTCCGCGCTCCTCGCGCTGGGCGAGGGCACCGGGGACGACGAGGCGCTGTCCCTCCAGGTCCCCAGCGGCGGCAGCCAGCGCGAACTGCGCTCCGTCCTCGACCGGCTGGACTCGGCCGGCATCGAGGCGGACGAGCTGACCGTGCACACCCCCGACCTGGACGACGTGTTCTTCGCCCTGACCGGCGCCGACGTGCCGGGCCAGTACAACCCGACCAAGGAGAACGTCCGATGAGCTCCCTCGCCCTCGCCGTCCGCGACTCGTCCACGATGCTGCGCCGCAACCTCCTGCACGCCCGGCGCTACCCGTCGCTGACCCTGAACCTGCTGCTCACCCCGGTCATGCTGCTGCTGCTCTTCGTCTACATCTTCGGCGACGTGATGAGCGCGGGCATCGCGGGCGGCGGCGCCGACCGCTCCGACTACATCGCCTACGTGGTCCCCGGCATCCTGCTGATGACCATCGGCAGCACCGTCATCGGCGCGGCGGTCTCCGTCTCCACCGACATGTCCGAGGGCATCATCGCCCGCTTCCGCACGATGGCGATCCACCGCGCTTCGGTCCTCATCGGTCATGTCGTCGGCAGCGTCCTGCAGTCGATCGCCAGCGTGGTCCTGGTCGGCGCCGTCGCCGTCGCCATCGGCTTCCGGTCCACGGACGCCACGGTCCTGGAGTGGCTGGCCGCGTTCGGTCTGCTGGCGCTCTTCTCCCTGGCGCTCACCTGGATCGCGGTCGGGATGGGCATGGCGAGCCCGAACGCCGAGGCGGCCAGCAACAGCGCGATGCCGCTGATCCTGCTGCCGCTCATCTCCAGCGCGTTCACCCCGATCGACGCGATGCCGGGCTGGTTCCAGCCGATCGCCGAGTACCAGCCGTTCACCCCGGCCATCGAGACCCTGCGCGGTCTGCTGCTCGGCACCGAGATCGGCCACAACGGCTGGCTCGCGGTCGGCTGGTCGATCGCCCTGGCCGCGCTCGGCTACCGCTGGTCGACGGCTTCCTTCAAGCGCGACCCGCAGTAACCGGCATGGGTGCGGGACCTCCCGCGACGCGTACCGCCCGAGGGC
This sequence comes from Streptomyces sp. P9-A4, assembly GCF_036634195.1. NCBI lineage: Bacteria > Bacillati > Actinomycetota > Actinomycetes > Kitasatosporales > Streptomycetaceae > Streptomyces > Streptomyces sp. P9-A4. The sequence goes on along the minus strand of NZ_JAZIFY010000001.1, from coordinate 3,135,819 downwards.
GGCGTACTCCGACAAGGGTCGGGGAACGCCGCCCCTTCGGCGTTCGGGGGCCGTCGCGCGACTCTGTATGCGTACGCCCCCGCATGCGTACGACCCCGAGTGCGTACGCCCCTGCGCACGTACGCCTCCGCACACGTACGCCCCCGGACACGGCGACGCCGACGGCGGTCCGTGGGGGCGGGCCGCCGTCGGCGTCGACGACAGGACGGGTGAAGGAGTGGGGCGGGGCTATCTGGTCGGCTTCCTGCCGGTGATGCCGAGGTGCACCAACAGCGCCAGGTTCGGCTTGAGTTCGGCCTGCTTCACGCCCCAGGTCGTGAAGCCCTTCTGGTGGCCGGCGACCGAGGCCAGCATCGCCACCAGGGAGCCCGCCATGGCGGCCGGACTGACCTCCTTGTCGACCTTGCCCTTGGCCTGGAGCTCCTTCACCGCGTCCGTGAGGGAGTTGGTGACCGAGTTCAGGATCTTCATGCGGATCTTGTAGAACCGCTTGTCGCCCTCGGCGGCGCCGAGGTCCACGACCCGGAGGATCGCGTCGTGCTTGCGCCAGAAGTCCAGGAAGCCTTCGACGAGTTCCTCGGAGGTCTGCCATCCGGCCTTGCCGACCCAGGAGCGGCCGGCGACCAGCTCGGTCAACCCGGCGCCCTCCTTGGCCATTTCCTCCGCGATCTCGAGAACCGCGCCCTCGACGTCCGGGAAGTACTGATAGAACGTCGCGGGTGAAGTACCCGCCTTCCGGGCCACATCGATGACCTTGACGTCCCGGTAGGGCGAGGAGCTGAGCATCTCACCGAGGCAGTCGAGCAGCTTCTGCCGCGTCGCCTGGCCGCGTCGTCCGGCCACGCGGCCGTCGACGGTGCGTACTTGTCCTGTCATGCCGTCAGCTTACCGAGGGGGTGTCGGCGCGCGATTCGGCCGACTGCAAATGGGGTGCACCCCCCTGCCAACCGTGTTCTACGAGGTCGGCACGCGTGTCTCGATGGGCTGGGTGACGGCGGGGAGGGGCGGGATCGCGCCAGTCCGGGCGGGCGGTGGAGGCGGCCTCGGGAGCCCCGTACCCGAATAGGCTTATGAACAGCCTGTGGACAACTTCGGTGGACAACCCAAGCGTCCCAAGGGTTGTGCCCTGATAAATCGCCTATGTGTTCGCATGTCGGGGTGTGCGGGCCGGCCTCGGCGGACCTAGCGTGAATCCATGGCCGTACGCATTGAGGGCACCCCCTGCTGGGTGGACGCACAGCTCCCCGACCTGGAAGCGGGCAAGCGCTTCTACGGCGAGCTCTTCGGCTGGACCTTCGACCCCGCCCGCGACGAGGCCCTGCTCCGGGGCCGCCGGGTCGCAGGCCTCCTCCCCAAGCGCGACGGCCGCATGCCCACCACCTGGACGGTCTACCTCGCCACCGGGAACGCGGGCACCCTCGCCAGCCGGATCAGGGCCGCCGGCGGCCAGATGGTCATGGATCCCTACCCCGTCGGCCCCTTCGGCGTCCTGGCGCTCGCCGCCGACCCCGGCGGCGCCGTCTTCGGGATCCGGCAGCAGGGCGACGAGAACGGCTTCGGGACCACGAACGAACCGGGCGCCTTCTGCTGGATGGAGGTGTACACCCGCCGCCCCGACGCCGTCGACACCTTCTACGCCACCGTCTTCGGCTACCTCGGCCGCCAGGTCGACCCCGACGAGGAGGGCAGGGACGCCGGCTTCGACTACCGGGTCTGGTCGCCCCCCGGCTCACGGCCCGGCGACGACAGCGCCTTCGGCGGGCGGGCCGTGATCACCGACGACTTCCCCGCCGAGATGCCCGGCCACGTCCTCGTCTACTTCGCCGTCGACGACTGCGACGAGGCCTGCGCGACCACCACCCGCCTCGGCGGCCGGGTCGCCACCCCGCCCTACGACACCCCCCACGGCCGCATCGCCGTCCTCCACGACAACCAGGGCGCCCGCTTCGCGGTCCTCGCGGAACCCTCCGACGCCGGCTGACGGAGCCCGCCCCCACCGCCTGACGGCACCGTTCGTACCCCCCGTCTGATATGACCTGCGACACCCCGATCCGCCCCCGGGTTCGCAACCGCGCCCTCGGACAGGAAGAATCAGGGCCAGGGCCGTACCCTCATGGCCCGTACGGGGAGGTGGCAGGCAAGTGGAACAGCTGACGCAGCACGACCCGAGACGTATCGGGCCCTTCGAGGTGCTGGGCCGGCTCGGCGCGGGCGGAATGGGCCTGGTCTATCTCGCGCGCTCGGCCTCGGGCCGGCGCGTGGCGATCAAGACCGTGCGCACGGAGCTCGCTGAGGACCAGCTGTTCCGGGTCCGCTTCACCCGGGAGGTGGAGGCCGCGCGGGCGGTCTCCGGCTTCTACACGGCCGCCGTCGTCGACGCCGACCCGCGCGCCGCCGTGCCCTGGCTGGCGACCGCCTACGTCCCCGCGCCCTCGCTCGAAGAGATAGTGAACGAGTGCGGACCGCTCCCGGCCCAGGCCGTGCGCTGGCTGGCCGCCGGCGTCGCCGAGGCCCTGCAGTCCATCCACGGCGCGGGCCTGGTCCACCGCGACCTCAAGCCCTCCAACGTCCTCGTCGTCGAGGACGGCCCCCGGGTGATCGACTTCGGCATCGCGTCGGGCGTCTCCAACACGCGCCTGACCATGACCAACGTCGCCGTCGGCACCCCGGCCTACATGTCGCCCGAGCAGGCCCGCGACTCCCGCAGCGTCACCGGCGCCAGCGATGTCTTCTCGCTCGGCTCGATGCTGGTCTTCGCCGCCACCGGCCACGCGCCCTTCCACGGCGCGAACCCGGTCGAGACCGTCTTCATGCTGCTCCGCGAGGGCCCCGACCTGGAGGGCCTGCCCGAGGAGCTGCGGCCCCTCATCGAGTCCTGCATGCAGATGGACGTCAGCCGCCGGCCCACCCCGGCCGACCTCCAGGCGCAGCTGGCCCCGCATCTCTTCGGCCCCGGCAGCGACGACAGCGGGACGGCCTCGGCCTGGCTGCCGGCGAGCGCCACGGCCATGATCGAGACCCGTAGGGGTGGCCGCCGCCCGGCCCCCGTCGGCGTACCGGTGTCGCGGCGCACGCCCCCGCCGCCGCCCCTGCCGCCCGGCGACCCCCGCTTCCCCGAGCCCGCGCCCGTCGGCGGCGGCGCTCCGGGCGGCGGCCGGCACGCCGGACCGGCCGAGAGCGCCGGGGGACCCGTACGCCTGGGCGGCGCGACCGTCCCGATCGGCCCCGGCCCCCGGGTCGCCGACACCCGCGCCGCGCTCGCCGTCGGCCGGGGCGCCGACGCGGGCCCGGCCACCGGCTGGATCCGGCCGCCCGGCGGCGGCCCGCACGGCGCGGACCACGGCTCGTACGCCGGGGAGCCCGGCCCCCCGCCCGGCTCCCGCCCGGTCGGAGTCCCCGCACAGGGCGCCGACCACACCGCCTCCCCGGAGCCCGGCCCCTGGCGGCCCTGGCGCTTCCGCATGTCGAACGACGTGTGGGGTACCCCGGTGGTGGAGGGGGACCTGCTGTACGTGACCTCTTTCGAGGTACACGCCCTGGACACCGGCAGCGGCCGGCGTCAGTTCAAGACCCGGGACGTGGCCTGGTCGATGGCCGTCGCCTCGGGCCGTATCCACGCCTCCGACGGACCCACGCTGTACGCCCTCGACGCCACCGACGGCGGCGAGCGGTGGCGGCTGCGCACCGACGCCTGGGTGTACTCGCTCCAGGTCGACCGGGGCACGGTCGTCACCGGTACGCGCGGCGGCGGGGTACAGGGCTGGGAGGCCTCCAACGGCGCCAAGCTGTGGGAGATCACCGGCGCGCAGACCGACTTCGAGACCCCGGAGGCGGGGCCCGCCGTGCACGGCGACACCGTGTACGTGTGGCGGGAGGCCCGGCTCCAGGCGCTCGACGCCCGGACGGGCGTGGAGCGCTGGTCGTACCCGATCGGCGACGCCGCCTCCTGCGCCGGCGTGCCCGTCAGGGTGGCCCCGGCCGAGGACGGCTGCGTGTACGTGTCCGCCGGGACGCGGGTCCTGTCGATCGACATCGCCGCGGGTCACGTCCGCTGGCACTTCGAGGCGCCGGCCGTCTTCGTCTCGCCGCCCGCGTTCGCGCCGGGCCCGGCGGTCACGGGCGGCGGGGTGTACCTCTCGGACCACCTCGGCACGGTGTACGCGCTCGACGCCACCACCGGCCAGGACCGCTGGCGGATCGCGACCGAGCCGCGCCAGTCGACCGAGCCGGTGCTCGTCGCCGACGGCAATGTGCACGTCGGCAGCGGCAGCGCGCTGTACACGCTCGACGCGGTCACCGGCACCCCCCGCTGGCGGTTCGCGGCGGGCGGCGAGCTGGTCGGCTCCCCGGTCGTCGCCGACGGCCGGGTGCACTTCGGCTCGGCCGACCACGTCCTCTACACCCTGGACGCGACGGGCGGTCAGCTCCGCTGGAAGCTCGCGACCGGCGGCGAGATCACTGGTTCGCCGGTGGCCAGGGGCGGGGTCGTGTACGCGTGCAGCAAGGACCGCTGCGTGTACGCGCTGGACGCGGTGAAGGGCACGGCCACGGGGCGGGGTTCGGCGGGGCGCTGAGCCGTACGGGTACCCGGCCGTACGGGTACCTACTGGCGCTGCTCGGGCGGCTGGTCCGGCTGGTCGGGCGCCCGGTCGGCCTGCTCGGGCGGCCGCTGCGGCTCCGGCTGCCCGTAAGGCTCGGGTTGCCCGTAGGGGTCGGGTTGCCCGTAGGGGTCGGGCTGACCGTATGTCTGCGTCGAGGGCGCGTCCGGCGTGCTCTCCGGTGGCGGGCCGTCCGGTGTCGGGTGGGTGGGCCGGGGTGCCCGGTCCACCCGGTGCGACGCGTGGGACCTGCCCGACATGACGAGCGCGCCGAGCAGCAGCAGAACCCCGCCGCCGAGGGCGTTCGCGACCCCGTCGCCGAGGCCCGTACCGTCGCCGCCCACCGTGAGCTGCCCCTCGGCCTGCCCGACCCGCACCATCCACAGGATCGTGAAGCCGAGGACGACGACCCCGGCGAGGGCGACGAGCAGGCGGGAGCGGAGCACCACCCCGAGCACGGTCAGGAGGGCGGCGAAGAGGAAGGGCGCCAGGATCGAGCCGATCACGTCGGCCTTGGCGTCGGTGATGCCGGTGAACAGCTCGTCGATCGCGTAGTCGCGGCCGTGACGGCCGTCGTACCAGGCACGGAAGGGGCTCCAGACGGCGGCCGTCGCTCCGGCGAGAGCCAGTACCGCACCGGCCACGTTGCGGATCATCGATGCGGCCTCCTTGACGCTCCGGCTCTCGTTCCCGACGCTACGCCGGGTGTGGGGGGCCCGCCAGGCGGCGCCGGAGCGGCGCTAGGGTGGCGCGGACACGACAGACGGGACGGGGGAGCGGCGATGGTACGGACACGCCTGAAGCTCGCGGCGACGCTCACGGTGGTGGTGCTGGCGCTGACCGGATTCCACACCGGCAGCCACGGCAGCAGCAGTGGTGGCGGCAGCGGGAAGAGCAAGAGCGGCAAGAGCAAGAGCCGCGGCCACTCGGACGACGACGACTCGGGCGGCGGCTGCTCCAGCGACGAGAAGAGCAACGACGACTACGACGGCTCGGGCGGCTCGGGCGCGACGGTCACCGCGAGCCCGTCCCCCACGTCGGCCCGGGTCGAGGTCGTGGTCGTGGACTGTGTGAAGCCCGCGCAGAAGAAGCGCAAGGGGAAGCCGGCCCGTAAGGCGGACACCACGGCGACCCTGAGGATCACCTCGGACGAGGCGACCGAGGGGACCTACCGGGTCACCCTGGAGTTCAAGGGCGCCACGGGCTCGGCGGTGGACTCGGCCGAGGCGGTCGTCACCGTCGGGAGCTACGCCTCGAAGACCTTCGAGGTCGCGATGAAGACCCCGAAGACCGTCGGCCAGGTGAAGAACTGCTGGGTGTACGACGTGCGCGAGCAGTAGTGCGCGCCCGGTCCGCTACCGCGTCCTGAACCCCGCCCCCCGCCGGACGAACAGCTCCGACTGCCGGTCCGCCGGCAGGTTCCCGAGGGTGACCAGGTGCGGCGCGTGCGCCAGCGCCTGCGCCCTGGCCGCCTCCTGCACCGACCACAGCGCCCGGACCGTCCCCTGGACGGCCTCCGTCGGGTAGGAGGCGATGACGGCGGCGGCCGTACGGGCGGCCTCCAGCGCCCCACCGGGCTCGGTCAGCTCGGAGACGAGCCCCGTCTCGTACGCCCGCCGGGCGGAGATCCGCTCCGCGTTGCCCATCAGCGCCATCCGGGCGATCTCCCCGCGGGGCATCCGCAGCGCCATGTGGACGGTCTCGAAGGCGCTGACCATCCCGTAGGTGGTGTGCGGGTCGAAGAAGGCGGCGTCCTCGGCGGCGACCAGGAACTCGGCCTCCCCGAGCAGATAGAAGGCGCCGCCGCAGGCCATGCCCTCGACCGCGGCGATCACCGGCTTCCACAGGTCGTTCGCCTTGGGGCCGATCGCGAGGAGGGGGTCGTCGATCGTGTACGGGGACGAGGGCTGCGGCACGTTCCCGGCGGCGTCCCGGTCGATCCCCGTGCAGAAGGCCCGCCCGCCGGCCCCGGTGACGACGATCGCGCGGACCTCGTCCTCGTACCGGAACCCCCGCCAGACGGCCGAGAGTTCGCGGGCCATCTCCAGGGTGACGGAGTTGTGCTTCTCCGGCCGGTCGAGGGTGACGACGGCGACCCCGGTCTCCTTGTCGCGCTCGACCCGGATGCTCATCCGCGCTCCAGGATCCAGCGGGGGACGGCGAGGCCGCCGGTCTCGGTGAAGGCGACCTTCACGGCGGCGCCGATCCGGAGCCGGGCCGGGTCGACCGAGTTCAGGGGGGCGTGCGGGGAGGCGACGACATTGCCGACGAGCCGGATGTGCGGGGCGTCGGCGAGTTCGACGAGCACCGCGTTGTACGGGGCCTGGGCCGCGTACTCGGGCAGGAGGGGCGGGTGGGGCAGGACGTACGACCAGATCCGGCCGCGTCCGGACATCAGGCGCCACTCGCTCGCGAAGGAGCGGCAGTGCGGGCAGCAGGGCCGGGGCGGGAAGCGCAGCTCGCCGCAGTCGGCGCAGCTCTGGACGCGTAGTTCGCCCCGTGCGGTGTACTCCCAGAAGGGGGCGCCGTCCTCGTCAATGACCGGTGTGAGCATCTGGATTCAGCTCCTGAGCAGGATGGCCGATGTGGGGACGCCCTCGCCCGCCGTGACCAGGCAGGTGGCGGCGTCGGGGACCTGGGCGGTGGAGGTGCCGCGCAGCTGCTTCACGCCCTCGTTGATGAGGTTGAAGCCGTGGACGTACGCCTCGCTCAGTCCGCCGCCGCCGGTGTTGAGGGGCAGTCGGCCGCCGATCTCCAGGGCGCCGCCCTCGGTGAACGCGGCGCCCTCGCCCCGGCCGCAGAAGCCGTAGCCCTCCAGGGAGAGCGGGACGAGCGGGGTGAAGGCGTCGTAGATCTGGGCGACGTCGACGTCCTGGGGGCCGAAGTCGGCCTGTTTCCACAGGTGTCGGGCGGCGGTCCAGGCGGGGCCGGAGAGCGGGTCGTCGTTCCAGTAGTTGACCATGCCGTGGTGCTGGGAGGGCAGGCCCTGGGCGGCGGAGTGCACATACACGGGCTTCTGGCGGCAGTCGCGGGCCCGCTCGGCGGAGACGATCACGCACGCCAGGGCGCCGTCGGTCTCCAGGCAGTTGTCGAAGAGGCAGAGGGGTTCGCTGATCCAGCGGGAGGTCATGTACATCTCGCGGGTCAGCGGACGTTCGTACATGATCGCGGCGGGGTTCTGGTTGGCGCGGTTGCGGCAGGCGAGGGCGACGTTGAACAGGTGGTCGCGGGTGGCGCCGTACTCGTGCATGTAGCGGCGGGCGAGCATGCCGATCTCGTCGGCGGGGCGGAGCAGCCCGAAGGGGCGGGTCCACTGGCCGGGGGTGGGCAGCTGGACGGCGGTGTTCTTCCAGGGCCGGGGGCCCGAGCCCCGCTTCCTGGACCGCCAGGCGACGCCGACGCTCGCCTGACCGGTGGCGACGGCGGCGGCGAGGTGGCCGACGGTGGCGCAGGAGCCGCCGCCGCCGTAGCCGACCTTGGAGAAGAAGGTGACGTCGCCGGCGCCGATGGCCTTGGCGACCTCGACCTCGTCGGTCTCCTCCATCGTGTAGGAAGCGAAACCGTCGACCTCGGAAGGGTCGATCCCGGCGTCGTCGAGAGCGGCGAGGATCGCCCGGCAGGCGAGCGCCTTCTCGGTCTCGGGAAGCTGTTTCGCGAAGGCGGTCTGTCCGATCCCGACGATGGCCGTGGCGTCCTTGAGCACCGAACCTCCTCATGGGGCAGCACTGCTGACAGCGCGTCAGGTTACAACTAATCTGACGGATAGTCAGCTACCGGAGGTGGGGCATGGACATGGACCCGGCTGGGGACCCGCGCGGCGACCTGGAATGGGGCACGATCCCCGGGCTCGTCCGGGCGGCGGCCGAACGCTACGGGCAGCGGGAGGCCGTCGTCGACGGCCGCGTCCGCGTCAGCTACGCCGAACTCGGCGAACGCGTCGAGCGGGCCGCCGCCGGCTGCATCGCCACCGGCGTACGGCCCGGGGACCGGGTCGCGGTCTGGGCCCCCAACACCCTCGACTGGATCGTCTCCGCCCTCGGCGCGGTCACCGCCGGCGCGGTCCTCGTCCCCCTCAACACCCGCTTCAAGGGCACCGAGGCCGCCCAGATCCTCCAGCGCTCCCGGGCCAGGCTGCTCTTCGTCACCGGCACCTTCCTCGGCACCTCGTACGTGGCCTCCCTGCGCCGCTCGGGCATCGAGCTCCCCGACCTGGAACGCATGGTGGTCCTCGGCGACACCGCCCCCGACGAGGCGGGCTGGACGACACTGAAGGCCTTCCTCGCGGAGGGCGACGCCGTCCCGGGCGACCGCGTCCGCGCCCGCGCCGACGGCATCGACCCCGCGGCCCCCTCCGACATCATCTACACCTCCGGCACCACCGGCCGCCCCAAGGGCGCCGTCATCAGCCACGCCCAGAGCCTGCGCTGCTACGCGATCTGGTCCGAGCTGGCCGGGCTCCGGGAGGGCGACCGCTACCTCGTGGTCAACCCCTTCTTCCACACCTTCGGCTACAAGGCCGGCATCCTCGCCTGCCTGATGCGGGGCGCGGTGATCGTCCCGCAGTCCGTCTTCACCGTCGACACCGTCCTCGCCAACATCGCCGCCGAACGCATCACCGTCCTGCCCGGCCCGCCCACCCTCCACCAGTCCCTCCTGGACCACCCGGCCCGCGCCGCCCACGGGCTCTCCACCCTCCGCCTGGTCGTGACGGGCGCGGCCGTGGTCCCGCTCCGCCTCGTCGAACGCCTCCGCTCCGAGATGGGCGTCGGCACCGTCCTCACGGCGTACGGGCTCTCCGAGGCGAGCGGCATCGTCACCATGTGCCGCCGCGACGACCCGGACGAGACGATCGCCTCGACCTCCGGCCGCCCGATTCCCGGCACCGAACTCCGCCTCTCCGGCACCGGCGAGGTCCTGGTCCGCGGCCACCACGTGATGAGGGGCTACTTCGAGGACGAGGCGGCGACGGCGGCGGCGATCGACGAGGACGGCTGGCTGAGCACGGGAGACATCGGCGTCCTCGACGAGACCGGCAGCCTCCGCATCACCGACCGCCTCAAGGACATGTTCATCGTCGGCGGCTTCAACGCCTACCCGGCGGAGATCGAACAACTCCTCGGCCTCCACCCCGACATCGCGGACATCGCGGTCATCGGCATCCCGGACCCCCGCCTGGGCGAGGTGGGCAAGGCCTTCGCGGTCCGCCGCCCCGGCTCCCGCGTCACGGCGGACGACCTGATCGCCTGGTCCCGCCGGGAGATGGCCAACTACAAGGTCCCGAGAGAGGTCGAGTTCGTCACGGAACTCCCGAGGAACGCGAGCGGGAAGGTGGTGAAGGGGGAGCTGAGGACGGGGGCGTGAGGCAGGGACGGCGCACGCCGAAGGGGCCGGGCGGGTGCCCGGCCCCTTCTGTGTGCGGTGGTCCGATCGCGTTGCGCACGGGCCCTGCCGGGTGGATTCCCCCCTGGATCCCTCCCGGCGTCCCCCGGGCCCGTGTGCTCCCCCGTCGACCGGTCCTCCGCGGTCGGCCCCGGCGGCTCCCCCGAAGTCGCCGCCGTGACCGTTCCCCGTCGGGTGTGGCTTAGTTGGCCGGCTCGGTGGTGATGTGGATGTTGCCTTCCGGAGCCTTGGTGGCGTCGGCGGTGGCGGCGGGCGCCTCGCCCTCGCCCGTGACGTGGATGCCGATCTTCTCGGCTATCGCGGCGCCGTCCTCACCGTCGGTGATGTGGATGTTCTTGGTGGACACATCAGTGGTCTCGCCACCGGTGATGTGGATGTTGGTGGGGCTGACGGTTCGCTCGTCACTCACTGTGTGCAACCTCTCGAAGAATCGGGTGAGTCGGTGCCGAGGGGCCCGTCCGGCTGTTCCCCCGTGGACTGCCGGTCGGGCCCCTTCTGCCGGGCCGCTCACCCTAATGCGTCCGAGTGAGGGCCTTCTGCGCGACCCGTCTGCCCCCCCGACGCGGCGGATCGACTGGTACAGAGCATGTCGGACCGCGATAAACGAACGATGAACGACCAGGCCAGGAGGATCAGGCGACCGCCGCCGGATTGAGCAGCCTCCGTACGGCCTCGGCCTCCGGGGACCCCAGGGCGTCGAAGACCTCCAGCGCGTCGCGCCAGCAGACTTCGGCGCGACCCGTCTGGCCGATGCCGCTGAGGGCCCGGCCGAGCACCGTGAGGACGTTGCCCCGCCGCCACTCGCCTCCGATGCCGCGCAGCACGGTCAGGGCCATCTCCGCGTTCGACGCGGCCTGTGCGTACCGGCCTTCCGTGACCTCGGCCTCGGCGAGCCGGTACAGCGTCATGCCCTCCCAGAGCCGCTGGCGGCTGTCGCGGAAGACGGCCAGGGCCTCCCTGAGACGTTCGGCGGCGGCACCGAACTGACCGCTCTGCGCCAGGGCCATGCCCAGCGCGTAGCGGCCGTTGGCGCCCTTCAGGGCGTGTCCGAGGGCGTCGTACATGTCCGTGCCCTGATGGGCGAGGCGTACCGCGCTGTCCGTGCGGCCGGTGATCAGGTAGATGCGCGACAGGTTGCACAGGGCGCTGGCCTCGCCGGCCAGGTCCTCGCAACTGCGGAAGTACTCGATGGCACGGGTGAAGTGCCCTTCCGCCTCGGTGTGGTTGTTCTGGTAGAACGCCATGACGCCCAGGATGTTGGGCGCCCAGCACAGCGGCAGTGTGTCGCCCACCGAGGTGGCCAGCCGCATGGCGATCCGGGCTTCCTCGTCGGCCTGGGTGAAACGGCCCGAGACGTGGTGCCCGTAGGCGAGGGTGATCGAGGCCCGGCACTCCGCCCGGACGTCGCCGCCCCTGCCCGCCGCCCCCCGCAGCACCGTCGCCACCGCCTCGTACTCCTTCGAGTTCGCGCCCGACTCCGCCAGGTCCAGCGACGCCCACAGCAGGTCCACCGCGCGGCGGAGGGTGCCCGGGGACGAGGCCGACCGGCGGACCGTGGCCAGGAGGCAGTTCGCCTCGGCGTACAGCCAGTCCTGGGCCTCGTGGCGGTCGGTGAAGGCGAGGCCCTCGTACGCCGTGGGTTCCAGGTGGTCGACCAGCCGGTCGCCGGGGCGCTCGATCGCGTACACCCGCGCCGCCGTCGAGAGGTAGAAGTCCAGGAGCCGGGAGAGCGCCGCCTCCTTCTCCGACGGGGGCTGCTCGTCGCGGTCGGCGCACGCGCGCGCGTAGAGGCGGACCAGGTCGTGGTACCGGTACCGGCCCGGCGCCGCCGACTCCAGGAGGGACGTGTCCACCAGGGCTTCCAGGAGGTCTTCCGTGTCCCACTGCGGCAGGTCCAGGACCGCCGCCGCCGCCGCGAGCGAGATGTCCGGGCCGTCGGCCAGGCCGAGCAGCCGGAACGCGCGCGCCTGGGCCGGTTCCAGTTGCCCGTAGCCGAGTTCGAAGGTCGCCTTGACCGCCAGGTCACCCGCCTGGAGCTCGTCGAGCCGCCGGCGCTCGTCCGCCAGCTTCGCCGCGAGCACCGAGACCGTCCAGGTGCGGCGGGCCGCCAGCCGGGACGCCGCGATGCGGATCGCGAGCGGGAGGAAACCGCAGGCCGCGACCACGTCGAGGGCCGCCTCGCGCTCCGACCGCACCCGCTCCTCGCCCACGATCCGGGTGAACAGCTGGAGTGCCTCGTCCGGGGACATCACGTCCAGGTCCACCAGGTGCGCGCCCGCCAGGTCGACCATCCGGATCCGGCTGGTGACGAGCGCCGCGCAGCCCGCCGTGCCGGGCAGCAGTGGCCGGATCTGGGCGGCGTCGCGGGCGTTGTCCAGGAGGACCAGGACCCGGCGGCCGTCGAGCGTCGAGCGGTACAGCGCCGCCCGGTCGTCGAGGGAGTCCGGGATGGCCGAATCCGGGGTGCCGAGCGCCCGGAGGAACGAGCCGAGGACCGTCTCCGGCGCGGCGGCCCGCGAGCCCGCGCCCTGGAGGTCCACGTACAGCTGCCCGTCCGGGAAGTGCGGCCGGGCCTCGTGCGCCACGTGCACCGCGAGCGTCGTCTTGCCGACGCCGCCGATGCCCGCGAGCGCCGAGACCGCCATGACATGGCCCTCGGCGGTGGCCAGCCGGGCGCCGAGTTCCCGTACGCACGAGACCCGGCCCGTGAAGTCCGGCACCGTCGCCGGGAGTTGGGCCGGGCGGGCGACGGGAGCCGCCGCCGGGGCGGCCTCCTCGACCGGCCGGGCCAGTTCGGCGTCGGCCTGGAGGATGCGCTGCTGGAGCCGGGAGAGTTCGGGAGTGGGGTCGACGCCCAGCTCGTCGGCGAGGAGCCGGCGGGTGTCGGCGTACACGGCGAGCGCCTCCGCCTGCCGTCCGCTGCGGTAGAGCGCCAGCATGAGGAGTTCGCGCAGGCGCTCCCGCAGCGGGTGCGCGGCGGTGAGCGCGGTCAGCTCGGACACGGCCTCCGCGTGCGCGCCGATCTCCAGGTCGATGTCCAGACGGGTTTCGAGGAGCGTGAGCCGCCATTCCTCCAGGCGGGTCCGCTGCGTCTCGGCGTACGGCCCCGGTACGGAGGCCAGCACCTCGCCGTCCCACAGGTCGAGCGCCTCCGCGAGCCGCGCGCGGGCGGCCGTCCGGTCCCCGGCGGCGCGCAGCTTCTCGGCCTCCGCGGCCAGTTCCTGGGCGGCGGTCAGGTCGAGCGCGGCGGCGGAGGTCCGCAGGGCGTAGCCGCCGGACTCGCTGACCAGGACCTTCGGGTCGAGGGCCTTGCGGAGCCGGGAGGCGTACGTACGGACCGCCGCGAGCGCCTGCGAGGGGGGTTCCTCGCCCCAGAGCGCGTCGATCAGCTCGTGCGCGGTGGCGGTCCGCCCGCCGCGCAGGAGCAGGGCGGCGAGCAGTGCGCGCTGCTGAGGGGAGCCGGTGGGGACGGGGGCGCCGTCGCGCCAGGCACGGACGGGGCCGAGCACGCCGAAACGCAGCTCGGCGCCGGAGCCGTCGGCCACGCCGGAACCCGCGCCCGTACCCATGTCGGGACCCGTGTCCGCGCCCGTACTCACGTCGGAACCCGACCCCGCGCCCTTCCTCGGAGCCCGCTGCACCGGAACGCGCGGCCCGTCTTCACGCTCCATAGCTCCCCCTGCCCTTACCGCTGGTTTCGCCCAGGACAGTCTGCCTTGTCCGGAGGGAGTCCGTCAGCATCGGGTGGGACCCGGGGCAGGGCCGGTACGAGGCCGTTGCGCGACCGTTGTACGGCACGACAGCTGACGGACCGTCAGATCAACGCTACCGTGAAAGCCATGGAGAGCATGGAGAGCACGGAGAGCACCGAGACGTTCCCGAGGATCATCTCGGTGGACGACCACACCGTGGAGCCCCCGCACGTCTGGCGGGACCGGCTTCCGTCCCGGTACCACGACACCGGTCCCCGGATCGTCCGCGCCCCGCTGAAGGAGATGACCTTCCTCGGCGGGAAGTTCGCCCCGGTCATGGGGGCCAAGGGCGACGAGGGCCCGGTCGGCGACTGGTGGGTCTACGAGGACCTGCACCGGCCCCTCACCCGGCTCGACACCGCCGTCGGCTACGACCGGGACGAGATACGCCTCGAAGTCATCACGTACGAGCAGATGCGGCCGGGTTCGCACTCGGTGCCCGACCGGCTGGCCGACATGGACGTCAACCACGTCCAGTCCGCGCTCTGCTTCCCCACCTTCCCCCGCTTCTGCGGGCAGACCTTCACCGAGGCGAGCGATCGAGAGCTGGGGCTGCTCTGCGTCCGCGCGTACAACGACTGGATGGTGGAGGAGTGGTGCGGGCCCGAGGCCCACGGGCGGCTGATCCCGCTCACGCTCATCCCGCTCTGGGACCCGGAGCTGGCCGCCGCCGAGGTGCGCCGCAACGCCGCGCGCGGGGTGCGGGCCGTGGCGTTCTCGGAGATCCCGCCGCACCTCGGGCTCCCCTCGGTCCACACCGACCACTGGGACCCCTTCTTCCGGGCCTGCGACGAGACCGGCACGGTCATCGCCATGCACATCGGCTCGTCCAGCCGGATGCCGTCCACCTCGGCCGACGCCCCGCCGGCCGTCGGCTCCACGATCACCTTCGCCAACTGCTGTTTCTCGATGGTCGACTGGCTGATGAGCGGCAAGTTCGAGCGCTTCCCCAACCTGAAGATCATGTACGCGGAGGGGCAGATCGGCTGGATCCCGTACATCCTGGAGCGCGCGGACGTCGTCTGGGAGGAGAACCGGGGCTGGGGCGGGGTCGCGGACAAGGTGCTGCGCCCGCCGTCGGAGCTGTTCGCCGGGCATGTCTTCGGCTGCTTCTTCGACGACGCGTTCGGGCTGCGGAACCTCGACGCGATCGGGGCGGGGAACGTCCTGTACGAGACGGACTACCCGCACTCGGACTCGACCTGGCCCAAGTCGCGGGAGGTCGGTGAGGCGCAGATGGGCCACCTGGCCCCGGACGTCGTCGACCGCATCGTCCGAGGCAACGCGATCGACCTCCTGGGTCTCACGAAGGACGGCCTCTGGGCCCCCTGACCCGACGGGCGCCCGGCCGGGTCGCCCCCACCCCTTGCCTGATGGACCGTCAGATACGAGCATGGGCCCCGCCCATTGAAGTGACGGTCCGTCAGGCGGCGGTGTCGAGGAGGTCCCATGGTGGTCTACGGGATGCAGTTGCCCGTTCAGTCGCAGTCCGTGCTCTACGCCGAGCCCTGGGAGGCGGACGCCGGGCCCGGTGATCTGCTGGCCGTCGCGCGGGCCGCCGAGGAGTACGGCTTCGACTACCTCGCGAGCTGCGACCACGTCGCCATCCCGCGCCGGCTCGCCGAGGCCATGAGCACCGTCTGGTACGACCCGGTCGCCACGCTCTCCTTCCTCGCCGCCGCCACCCGGCGGGTCCGGCTCCTCTCGCACGTCGCCGTCGTCGGGCTGCGCCACCCGCTCGTCACCGCCAAGGCGTACGCGACGCTCGACCACCTCTCCGGCGGCCGGCTGGTCCTCGGGGTCGGCGCCGGGCACGTCCAGGAGGAGTTCGAGGCGCTCGGCGTGGACTTCGCGCGCCGGGGCGCCGTGCTCGACGAGACCGTCGACGCGCTGCGGGCCGCGCTCGGTCCCGAGGAGTACCCGGAGCACCTGGGGGAGCGGTTCGCCTTCAAGGACCTGGGCCAGCGGCCCCGGCCCGCGCAGGTGCGGGTCCCGCTCTGGGTGGGAGGCTCCTCCCCGGCCGCCGTGCGCCGCGCCGCGCTCAAGGGCGACGGCTGGCTTCCGCAGGGCGACCCGCGCGAGCAGCTCGCCGAGCGGATCCAGAAGCTGCTGAGGCTCCGCGCCGAGGCCGGGATCGCCGAGCCGATCACCGTCGGCGCCATCGCCGAGCCGCTCTACGTCGGCACGCCCGCCTGGCGGGTCGGCCGGCGCACCCTGACCGGCGCGCCGGAGGAGATCGCCGCCTCCCTGCGCGCGTACGGGGAGATGGGCGTGCACCAGATCCAGGTCCGGTTCCGCTCCCGGAGCCGTACCGAACTCATCGACCAGATGGCGGCCTTCGGCACGGAGGTCGCCCCTCACCTGTAGGGAGTACGGACATGGGCAAACTCGACGGGCGGGTCGTCCTCGTCACCGGAGCGGCGCGCGGGCAGGGCGAGCAGGAGGCGCGGCTGTTCGCCGCCGAAGGGGCCCGGGTCGTCCTCGCGGACGTCCTCGACGAGGCCGGTGAGGCGCTGGCCGAGGAGCTGGGGAAGGAGCGGGCCGGGTACGTCCGTCTGGACGTGACGAAGGAGGCCGACTGGGCCGCCGCCGTGGCCTTCGCCAAGGAGCGGTTCGGGAAGATCGACGGGCTGGTCAACAACGCCGGCATCCTCCGCTTCAACGAACTGCTCTCCACCCCGCTGGAGGAGTTCCAGGCGATTGTCTCCGTCAACCAGACCGGCTGCTTCCTGGGCATCCGGACGGTCGCGCCCGAGATCGCGGCGGCCGGCGGCGGCACGATCGTCAACACCTCCTCGTACACGGGGCTCACGGGGATGGCCGGGGTCGGCGCCTACGCGGCCTCCAAGCACGCCGTCCTCGGGCTGACCAGGGTCGCGGCCCTGGAGCTCGCCGCGAAGGGGATCCGGGTGAACGCGGTCTGCCCGGGGGCGATCGACACCGCCATGAGCAACCCGGAGGGCGTGGACCCGGCGGCCACGGCCGAGCTGTACCGGAAGCTCGTGCCGCTGGGGCGGATCGGGCGCCCGGACGAGGTGGCGGCCCTCGCGCTCTTCCTGACCGGGGAGGAGTCGGCGTACATCACGGGCCAGCCGTTCGTGATCGACGGCGGCTGGCTGGCCGGGGTCAGTCTCTTCTGAACCGGTGGCCGAGCCGGTGGCCGAACCAGTAGCTGACGGCTCATCAGGTATTGACGCACCTGCCGCACGGTGCGACAGTCGGGCACATCACGAATCTGACGGCTCGTCAGAAACTCCGTCAGACACTCACGAGGACGGTGAACCCCCTTGGAATTCGGGATCTTCGTACAGGGATACGTCGGCAAGCGAGCCGAGACCGATCCCGAAGCCGAGCACAAGGCGCTCATGGAGGAGACCGAGTACGTCATCCAGGCGGACAAGTCCGGGTTCAAGTACGCCTGGGCGTCCGAGCACCACTTCCTGGACGAGTACTCGCACATCTCCGCCAACGACGTCTACCTGGGCTACCTCGCCCACGCCACCGAGCGCATCCACCTCGGCTCCGGCATCTTCAACCCCCTCGCCCCGGTCAACCACCCGGTGAAGGTGGCCGAGAAGGTCGCCATGCTCGACCACCTCTCCGGCGGACGCTTCGAGTTCGGCTCCGGCCGCGGCGCGGGCTCCCACGAGATCCTCGGGTTCATGCCGGGCATCACCGACATGAACCACACGAAGGAGATCTGGGAGGAGACGATCGCCGAGTTCCCCAAGATGTGGCTCCAGGAGGAGTACGTCGGCTTCCAGGGCAAGCACTGGTCGCTGCCGCCCCGCAAGATCCTCCCCAAGCCGTACGGGAAGTCGCACCCGGCCATGTGGTACGCGGCCGGCTCCCCCTCCTCGTACGCGATGGCCGCCAAGAAGGGCCTCGGTGTCCTCGGCTTCAGCGTGCAGAAGGTCTCCGACATGGAGTGGGTCGTCGACTCCTACAAGACCGCGATCAAGGAGGCCAAGGCGGTCGGCGACTTCGTCAACGACAACGTCATGGTCACCTCGACCGCGATCTGCGCGGAGACCCACGACAAGGCCGTCGAGATCGCCGTCTCCGGCGGACTCAACTACCTCCAGTCGCTGCTCTTCCGCTACCACGACACCTTCCCCCGGCCCGAGGGCATCCCCGAGTGGCCCGAGCTGCTCCCGGAGTACTCGGCCGAGATCATCGAACTCCTCATCCAGGAGGAGCTGATGATCTGCGGCGACCCCTCGGAGGTGCTCGCCCAGTGCAAGCGCTGGGAGGCGGCCGGCGCCGACCAGCTCTCCTTCGGCATCCCGATCGGGATCTCGTACGAGGACACGATGAACTCGATCAAGCTGATCGGCGAGCACGTGATCCCCGAGATCGACACGGACCCCGTCCACCGCACCACCCGCTTCCGGCAGGCGGCGGGGGAGTAGCGGATCCTCCCCCACGCTCTTCGACCAGGGGGGTACCCCCACGTGGGCGGCGTCTTCCCGGACCGCCGCCCGCAGATGCCCCGACCGCGGCGGCCCGCGGCCGGGGCACGCCCGCGTCCGGGCACGTCAGGGCGCGGGCAGGCCCGCACCCCGCGCGGAAACGCACCCCCGCGTCCAGCGCAGAAGTGAAAGGGACCGTCATGCTCGACCACCTCATCACGGGCGCCACCGTCGTGGACGGCACCGGCGCCCCCGCCTTCACCGCCGACGTCGGCATCCGTGACGGGCGCATCGCCCTCGTCGCCGAACCCGGCACGACGAAGGAGCGCGCCCGGACCACCGAGGACGCCACCGGCCTGATCCTCACCCCCGGCTTCGTCGACCCGCACACCCACTACGACGCCCAGCTGTTCTGGGACCCGTACGCCACCCCCTCCATGAACCACGGCGTCACCACCGTCGCCGGCGGCAACTGCGGCTTCACCCTCGCCCCGCTCCACCCGGACCGGCCCGAGGACGCCGACTACACCCGCCGGATGATGTCCAAGGTGGAGGGCATGGCCCTCAAGGCCCTGGAGGAGGGCGTCGACTGGGGCTGGTCGTCCTTCGCCGAGTACCTGGACGCCCTCGACGGGCGGATCGCCGTCAACGCCGGCTTCATGGTCGGCCACTGCGCCCTGCGCCGGTACGTGATGGGCGCCGACGCCGTCGGCGGGCAGCCGACGCCCGAGCAGCTGGACGCCATGGTCGCCCTGCTCAAGGCGGCCATGGAGGCCGGTGCCTGGGGCCTGTCCACCACCCAGTCCTCCACCCACTCCGACGGCGACGGCGCCCCCGTCGCCTCCCGGCACGCGGGCCCCGAGGAGCTGATCGCCCTCTCCCGGGCGGTCGGCGAGCACGAGGGCACCCAGCTGGAGGCGATCCTCGCGGGCTGCCTCGACCAGTTCTCCGACGACGAGATCGACCTCTTCGTCGAGATGACGGCGGCGGCGGGCAGGCCGCTCAACTGGAACGTCCTCACCATCGACGCCGCCGTCCCCGAACGCGTCCCGCGCCAGCTCACCGCCTCCGAGCGGGCCCGCGAGTCCGGCGGCCGGATCGTCGCGCTCACCATGCCGATCCTCACCCCCATGAACATGTCCCTCGGCACCTTCTGCGCGCTCAACCTCATCCCCGGCTGGGGCGAGATCCTCGCTCTCCCCGTCCCCGAGCGGATCGCGAAGCTCCGCGACCCCGGCGTGCGGGCCGAGATGCTGCGGCGCGCCGACTCCAAGGAGGCCGGCGTCTTCCGGCGCCTCGCCCACTTCGGCCGGTACGTCATCGGGGACACGTACAGCCCCGAGAACGACGGCCTGACCGGCCGGGTCGTGAAGGACATCGCGGCCGAACGCGGCCAGGACGCCTTCCAGTGCCTGGTCGAGATCTGCGCCAACGACGAGCTCAGGACGATCCTGTGGCCGATGCCCAGCGACAACGACCCCGCCTCCTGGGAGCTGCGCCGTGAGACCTGGGACCACGAGGACGTGATGCTCGGCGGCTCCGACGCCGGCGCGCACCTGGACCGGATGTGCGGGGCGCCGTACACGACCCGCTTCATCGGCGACTGTCTGCGCGGCCGGAAGCTGGTGCCGCTGGAGCTGGCGGTACGGATGCTGACCGACGACCCGGCCCGGCTCTTCGGGCTCCGCGAGCGCGGCCGGATCACCGAGGGCTTCCACGCCGACCTGGTCCTCTTCGACCCGGAGCGGATCGACGCGGGCCCGGCGACCCTCGTGCACGACCTGCCGGGGGACAGCCCGCGGCTCGACTCGCGGGCGGTCGGGATCGTGTCGGTGCGGGTCAACGGCGTGGAGACGGTACGGGACGACGAGGTGACCGGAGCGGTCCCGGGGAAGGTGCTGCGCTCCGGCCGCGACACGAGGACGGTGGCGACGCGATGACCGGCGACGTGAGAACCGAGAAGCTCTTCATCGGCGGGGAGTGGGTCGAGCCCGAGGGCGGGCACTACGAGGTGATCGACCCCTCCACCGAGGAGGTCGTGGGCCTCGCGCCGGAGGCCTCCCGGGCCCAGGTGTACGAGGCCGCCGCCGCCGCCCGGGAGGCCTTCGCCTCCTGGTCCCGCACGAAGCCGGAGGAGCGGGCGGCGATCCTCGACCGGGCCGCCGACCTGATGGCCAGGGACGCCGACGCGAACACCCTGCTGGCGCGCGCCGAGACGGGCGCGACGACCGGGACCGCGCGCGGGATGCAGGTCGCGGTCGGCGCCTCCCGCTTCCGGCGGTACGCGCGAGGGGCCATGGAACCGGTCGAGCAGGCGCTGCCCCCGCAGATCAACGAGGCGGGCCCGATGGGGAAGGCCGGGGTGTTCGGCGCGGTGGCGGTACGGCGCCCGGTCGGCGTGGTCACCTGCATCACCTCGTACAACAACCCCTGGGCGAACCCGGCGGGCAAGATCGCCCCGGCGCTCGCCATGGGCAACACGGTGCTGGTGAAGCCTGCCCCGCAGGACCCGCTCTCGGTGTACGCGATGACCCGGGCGCTCGCCGAGGCCGGGGTCCCGGCGGGCGTGGTCAACGTGGTCACCGGGTCCTCGGTGGAGTCCGGGCAGGCGGCCGTGGACTCCCCGGACGTCGACATGGTGTCGTTCACCGGCTCCACGGCGGTCGGCCAGGCGATCGGCGAGGTCTGCGGGCGCTCGCTCAAGCGGCAGCTGATGGAGCTGGGCGGCAAGGGGGCCGCGCTCGTCTTCGACGACGCCGACCTGGACTCGGCGGTGATGGGGATCGGGACGACCTTCGCCTTCTACAGCGGACAGATCTGCACCGCCCCGACCCGGGTGCTCGCGCAGCGCGGGATCTATGAGCGACTGATCGAGAAGCTCACCGGCTATCTGGCCTTCATGAAGGTGGGCGACCCGGCGCAGAAGGGCACGGTGGTCGGCCCGGTGATCTCGGCGGCCCACCGCGACCGGGTGGAGTCGTACGTCGAGCTCGGCCGCAAGGAGGGGGCGCGGGTCGTGGTGGGCGGCGAGCGCCCCGACTTCGACCGGGGCTTCTACGTGGCCCCGACGCTGCTCGCCGACTGCACCAACGAGATGCGGGTGGTCCGGGAGGAGATCTTCGGTCCGGTCGTGGTGGTCGTCCCCTTCGACGAGGAGGAGGA
This sequence comes from Streptomyces sp. P9-A4, assembly GCF_036634195.1. Taxonomy (NCBI): domain Bacteria; kingdom Bacillati; phylum Actinomycetota; class Actinomycetes; order Kitasatosporales; family Streptomycetaceae; genus Streptomyces; species Streptomyces sp. P9-A4. The sequence goes on along the minus strand of NZ_JAZIFY010000001.1, from coordinate 3,114,495 downwards.
GGGGATCGCGCTCGCCAACGACAGCGACTACGGCCTGATCGACTACGTGTGGTCGGGCGACGTGGCCCGCGCCTTCCGCGTCGCGGCCCGGCTGCGGGCCGGCGGGGTGGGCGTGAACACGATCGGCCGGAACATGGAGGCGCCGTTCGGCGGCTTCAAGAAGAGCGGTGTCGGGCGGGACGTGGGCTCGTACGCGCTGCACGCCTACAGCGAGCTGCAGGCGGTGGTGTGGCCGGGCTGAGCCCGGTGCCGAGGGGGCCGGGGAAGCCTTCGGAAAATTCCTCGGGAAAATTTGGAAACGGACATTTGGGGCAGAGCTACGGTTCCCGCATATCGGACACTCGGCGACCGACCTACCAGTTGGTCGGTCGTCGTGGTGGTCGATCTTTCAATCATTGGTCGATGGCTGGATTTCGCCTCATAATGCAAGGCGATGATCGATCAAGTGAGCGGACTCTGATCCTCCGGATGTGGAAACCGCAGCATTTAACGTCCTGTTCATGACTCAGGTGGAAGCCCGGCCCCAGGCCGGAGACACGGTAAGGGGCGTCAAGGCCCCGAGCGACGCCAACGGCGTGCGCACCAAGGGCCTCGGCGGGAACTCCGTCGGCCTCCTCGGCAGCGCCGTCATCGGCATCTCGACCGTCGCCCCCGTCTACTGCCTGACCTCGACGCTCGGCTCCACCGCGGGCGAGGTCGGACTGCAGATGCCCGCCGTCTTCCTCGCGGGCTTCCTCCCCATGCTCCTCGTCGCCTTCGCGTACCGGGAGCTCAACAAGGTCATGCCGGACTGCGGCACCTCGTTCACCTGGACCGTGAAGGCCTTCGGGCCGAAGATCGGCTGGATGTGCGGCTGGGGCCTCGTCATCGCGACGATCATCGTGCTGTCCAACCTGGCCGGCGTCGCGACCTCCTACTTCTGGCTCCTCGCGGGCGAGATCAGCGGCAGCGACTCCATCGGCGCCCTGGACGACAACAAGGCTGTCCACATCGTCACCTGCCTGGCGCTCATCGCCGCGGCCACCGCGATCAGCTACCGGGGCATGACCGCCACCAAGGGCGTCCAGTACACCCTCGTCGGCCTCCAGCTCGTCGTCCTCGCCGTCTTCGTCGGCATGGCCCTGTCGAAGGCCGGCGACTTCGAGACCTCGGTCGACTTCTCCTGGTCCTGGATGAACCCGTTCGCGGTCCAGTCCTTCGCCGCCTTCACCGCCGGTCTCTCCCTCTCGATCTTCATGTACTGGGGCTGGGACGCCTGCATGGCGACCAACGAGGAGACCACCGGCAGCGCCAGGACCCCCGGCCGCGCCGCGCTCATCGCGATGGTCGTCCTGGTCGGCTCCTACCTGGCCACCGGCATCGCCGCCCAGATGGTCGTCGGCTCCGGCGACAAGGGCCTCGGCCTCGCCAACCCGGAGACCTCCGACAACGTCTTCGCCGCCCTGGCGGGACCGGTCATGGGCCCGACGCTCGGCATCCTGCTCTTCGTCGCGGTCCTCGCCTCGGCCGCCGCCAGCCTCCAGACCACGTTCATCCCGGTCGCCCGTACGGTGCTCGCGATGTCCACGTACGAGGCCCTGCCGAAGTCCTTCACCAAGGTCCACCCGATCTTCAAGACCCCCGGCAAGGCCACCGTCGTCGCCGGCGTCGCCACCGGCGCGTTCTACACGGTGATGACCCTGGTCAGTGAGCACGTCCTGGTCGACACGATCTACGCGCTCGGCCTGATGATCTGCTTCTACTACGCGCTCACGGCGTTCGCCTGCGTCTGGTACTTCCGCGGCGAGCTGTTCCGCACCGCCCGCGACTTCGCCTTCAAGGGCCTCCTCCCGGCGCTCGGCGGGCTCATGCTCACCGCCGTCTTCGGCAAGACGCTCTACGACATGTGGGACCCGGCGTACGGCTCCGGCTCCGCCGTCTTCGGCGTCGGCTCGGTGTTCGTCATCGGTGTCGGACTGCTGCTGCTCGGCGTGGTGATCATGCTGGTCATGCAGCGCAGGAGCCCCGCGTTCTTCCGCGGCGAGGTCCTGACGAAGGAGACTCCGTCGCTGGTCGTCGCCGACTGAGGCGATCCGGACGAGTGAGTTCCTGAGTCACAGAAACGCGAAGGCGGCGGCCCGTGGGGGGTCCGCCGCCTTCGTCATTCCCCGCGTACGGCTCAGCGCCCGGGAAGCAGGCGCTCCACCGCCGCGTTGGCGGGCGGCAGCTGGGGCGTGCCGGCCGCGGGCTTGGCCTTGGGGGTCAGGACGCCGCTGAGCGGCACCACCGAGGGCAGGTTCACACCCCCGGTGTCGGCGGCGGCCGTACCGGCGACGGAGAGACCGCCGGCAGCGGCGAAACAGGTCAGGGCGACTGCGGTGAGCATCTTCTTCATGCCCGCACCAACGCGGACGGAGCGGATCCGGTTACGACCGGCGGACCGCGCCCCCGCATTCGTCCGGGCGGGGCGAAGCCGCCCGAGGGGGTCTCCCTAGGATGCGCGCATGCACGGTGAAACGAACCGGGCGCTGCGCCCCGCCCGCGCCGCCGACCTCGACGCCCTGGCGGAGCTGCGGGCCGAGGTCATGCGAGAGGACCTGGTGCGCCTCGGCCGCTACGACGAGCACCGGGTGCGCCAGAGGCTCCGGGACGGCTTCTCACCGGCGCACACCTCGGTGATCGAACAGGACGGCGCTCTCGCGGGCTGCGTCACGGTCCGCCCGTACGAGAACGGCGAAGGGCTCTGCCTGGAGCACTTCTACCTCGCCCCCGGGACCCAGGGCCGGGGCCTCGGGACGGCCGTGCTGCGGGAACTCCTGGCACGGGCCGACGAGGAGGGACTCCCCGTCCGGCTGACCGTGCTCCGGGGGAGCCCCGCCCGCCGTCTCTACGAGCGGGAGGGGTTCACCCCGGAGTCCGAGGACCCGGTGGACGTACGGATGGTGCGCGAGGCCCGTACGGTCCCGGGCCCCGCGGTCACAGGGCCACGCCGGCCGGCTGGCGCACGGTGACGTTGAGCCGGTTGAACAGGTTGGTCACGGCGACCATCAGGACGATCGCGGCGAGCTGCTTCTCGTCGTAGTGGTCGGCCGCCGCGTCCCAGATGTCGTCCGGCACCGCGTCCGAGGTGTCGGCGAGCCGGGTCGCCGCCTCGGCCAGCGCGAGGGCCGCGCGCTCCTCGTCGGAGAAGTACGGGGCCTCGCGCCAGGCGGCGACGGCGAACAGCTTCTCGTCGCTCACACCGCTCTTGCGGGCGCTCTTCGCGCCGTAGTCCACGCAGAAGCCGCAGCTGTTGATCTGGCTGGCCCGCAGGTGCACCAGCTCCAGGGTCGATTCCGGCACCCCGCCCTGGCGGGTGGCCTTGACCAGGCTCTGGATCGCGGGGCCGGCCTCGGGAAGGACATAGGCGGGGTTGGTCATCCGGGCCTTGGGCTCGTGCGCCATGGTGATCGCTCCTCGGTGTCGTTCGGTGTCGTTCGTGCGTTGCTTTCACTGCACTGACGGAGCGCGCGCGGAAGGTGTGACAGGTCCCGGGAAGTTTTTTCAGACGCCCGGACCGGGGCCGTCCTCGGTGGCGGGTCCGGCAGCCGGCGGGCGTCGCAGGGTGAGGACGTACGCAGCGGTCAGCGCGACCGCGCGGTCCTCGTCCCCGGCCAGCTCCGCCAGGGCCCGGGACGCCGTCGGCCCAGGGATCTCCGCGAGCGCCTGGGCCAGCCGGCGGCGTACGGACGGCTCCGTGACCGCGCGGGCGAGCCGGCCGGCCAGCCCGGCGGCGATCTCCTCCGCCAGCCCCGGATCGGCCGCCAGCGTGCCCAGCGCCTCCGCCGCGTCGGAGTCGTTCCGCTCCGCGACGACCAGGTCGAGGAGCGCCGGGACCGCCTCGGCCACCCCCCGCGCCCCGAGCGCCGGGGCCGCGTGCCCCCGGACCACCGCGTCGGGGTGGTCGAGGGCCTCCCTCAGCAGCGCGGTCGCCCCCTCGCCGGGGATCTCGACGAGGGACAGCACGGCACGCTCGCGCACCGCGGCCACGGGCGAGCCGAGACCCTCCGCGAGCAGCGCGGGCACGTCACCGCCCGACCGGGCCAGCGCCCAGCGCAGGGCCCCCGCGACGATCGGGTCCGACTCGGCGAGCACCGCCTCGACCAGCGCCTCCGCCGGTACGGGCACGGGCACGTCCCCGGCCGTGGACAGGGCCGCCCGCTGCCGCGCCCCCGGGCTCGCCGACCCCAGCCCCCGCAGGAGCGCGACCGTCCGGAGCACGTCCTCCCAGCCTGCGGGCTCCGAGGCGTCGATCCGGCGCAGCCGGGTCAGCAGCTCCGTCTCCGCCGCGATGCGCTCCCGCGTACGGCGGACGAGGCCGTCGACGAGCCGCGCCGGCGCGAACCCGGGGTCGTCGAGCGCGCGCCCCACCTCGTGCAGGGAGAGCCCCAGCGACCGCAGGCTCTCGATGTGGAAGACGCGCCGGATGTTCTCCTCGGAGTACTCCCGGTAGCCGGATCCCGTACGACCCGTCGGCCGCACCAGGCCGAGCCGCTCGTAGTGCCGGAGCATGCGGGCGCTCACCCCGGACCGCCGTGCGACCTCACCGATCAGCACCGCCTACCGTCCTTCCCCGCCGCCCCCGCCGAGGGCCACGATCCGCTTCGCCTCCTCGACCGCGCTCTCGAACCCGGCGTCCGGATCGTGCCACAGCCGGTCCGTGGCGAGCGCGTGCGCGCGCACGCCGGGGTCGGGGGCGTCCGCCGCGGCGGCCAGCGCCGGCAACATCGCCTCGCCGAGCGCGATCAGCGCCCGGCTGAGGCTCAGCCGGGTGGCGCGGGGGCCGCGCCCGAGCTGGGACGCCAGGACCAGCGCCAGCGCGTACTCCTCACCCTCGGGTACGAGGACCACCGCCGCCCGCCAGGCGCACCGGGCCACCTCGTCGTCGGCGTCGGACAGCAGCTCCGGCGTGATCACCGGCCACGCGCTGCGGTCCCCGATCTTGGACAGGGTGTGCAGGGCCTGACCGCGTGCCTGCGCCCGCTCCGAGCGGACCTCGTCGACGAGCACGGGGACCGTCGCCGCCGCCGGGTGACGGGTGAGCGCCCAGGTCAGCATCTCCCGCACGGAGAAGTCGGGCTCGACCGCGCACCGCTCGACGAGCCCGCCGACGAACGCCGGATCGGGGCTCGTGCCGACCGCCAGCGCGGCCCGCAGCCGCACCGACGCGCTCTCGTCCGCCAGGCCCCGGAGCGCCCGCGCCCCGGTCGTGTCCTCTGCTCGCATGCTCATCGGGAGCACCTCCTCGGCCCCCAGCGAAGACCTTGTCACCGTGTCAAGGTCAAGCACGGTGTGCGGGGCGGCGGGCGCCGGGGCGCGCCCCTCGGCTCGCGGGGGGCCTCTCGTGTCGCACCCCTCGGAAATCCGGGCCGTACGCCCTACCGTGCCGTCATGCGGATCTCGACCACGATCTTCCTGACCGACGAGACCATCACCCCCGTGCGGCTCGCGCGCGAGCTGGAACAGCGCGGATTCGGCGGGCTCTACCTCCCCGAGCACACCCACATCCCCGTCTCCCGGGAGACGACCTACCCGGCGGGCGGTGAGCTGCCCCGGGAGTACGGCCGCACCCTCGACCCCTTCGTGGCCCTCGGCCAGGCCGCCGCCGTCACCGAACGCCTCCTGCTCGGCACCGGCGTCACGCTGCTCGCCCAGCACGACCCGATCGCCCTCGCCAAGCGAATCGCCACCCTCGACCACCTGTCCGGGGGCCGCTTCACCCTCGGCGTCGGCTTCGGCTGGAACCGTGAGGAGGCCGCCGACCACGGCGTCGACTGGCCGGCCCGCCGGGAGCTCGGCCGCGACCGGCTCGATCTGATGAAGGCCCTGTGGGCGCCGGAGCCGACGGCGTACGAGGGGGAGCACGGCGACTCCGTACGCGCCTCGGAGGCCTGGCCGAAGCCGACCGGCGGCGCGCCCCGGATCCTCCTGGGCGGCGCGGCGGGCCCGAAGCTCTTCGCGCAGATCGCGGCGCAGACGGACGGCTGGATGCCGATCGGCGGCCGAGGCCTGACGGAATCGCTCCCGGTCCTGCGCGACACCTGGGAGGCGGCGGGCCGCGACCCGAAGACCCTCCAACTGGTCCCGTACGCGGTCCTGCCGACCCCCGGCAAGCTGGCGCACTACGCCGAACTGGGCTGCGAGGAGATCGTCCTCCAACTGCCGCCGGGGGGCGAGACGGAGGTGCTGGGGGTGCTGGACGCGTACGCGCGCCACCTCTGAGCGATGACTCGCCGTACGTTCCGGTGGGTACGGCACCTGTCCCTCCTCGGGTTACCCGCTCGTATGCTCGTTTCATGACGGATCACCAGGAAGCCCGCCCCACCGCGAACGCCATGCGCCGTGCCCTCAGGCGGGCCCGGGACGGGGTCGCGCTCGACGTCGGCGAGGCCGCCGTGCTGTTGCGGGCGCGTGGGGAGGACCTGGCCGATCTGGTCGCGTCCGCCGGGCGGGTGCGCGACGCAGGGCTCGCGGCGGCCGGGCGGCCCGGGGTCATCACGTACTCGAAGAGCGTGTTCATACCCCTCACCCGGCTCTGCCGCGACAAGTGTCACTACTGCACCTTCGTGACCGTCCCCGGCAAGCTGCGCCGGGACGGGCACGGGATGTTCATGTCGCCCGACGAGGTGCTCGACATCGCCCGGCGCGGCGCCGAGCTGGGCTGCAAGGAAGCGCTCATCACCCTCGGCGACAAGCCCGAGGACCGCTGGCCCGAGGCCCGCGAGTGGCTCGACGCGCACGGCTACGACGACACCCTCGCGTACGTACGGGCCATGGCGATCCGCATTCTGGAGGAGACCGGCCTCCTGCCCCACCTCAACCCCGGCGTGCTGTCCTGGACCGACTTCCAGCGCCTCAAGCCCGTCGCGCCCTCCATGGGCATGATGCTGGAGACCACCGCCACCCGCCTCTGGTCGGAGCCCGGCGGCCCCCACTACGGGTCCCCCGACAAGGAACCGGCCGTCCGCCTCAGGGTCCTCGAGGACGCCGGCCGGTCCTCCGTCCCCTTCACCTCGGGGCTGCTGCTCGGCATCGGCGAGACCCTGGAGGAGCGGGCCGAGTCCCTCTTCGCGCTCCGGCGGGTGTCCAGGGCGTACCACTCCGTCCAGGAGCTGATCATCCAGAACTTCCGCGCCAAGCCGGACACGGCCATGCGCGGGATGCCGGACGCCGAACTGGACGACCTCGTCGCCACCGTCGCCGTGGCCCGCCACATCATGGGCCCCTCCGCCTGCCTCCAGGCCCCGCCGAACCTCGTCGACGCCGAGTACGAGCGGCTGATCGCCGCCGGCATCGACGACTGGGGCGGCGTCTCCCCGCTCACCATCGACCACGTCAACCCCGAGCGGCCCTGGCCGCGGATCGAGGAGCTGGCCGAGCGGTCCCGCGCCGCAGGCTTCGAGCTGCGCGAACGGCTCTGCGTCTACCCCGAGTTCGTCACCCGGGGCGAACCCTGGCTCGACCCCCGCCTCCTCCCGCACGTCCGCGCCCTCGCCGACCCCGAGACCGGCCTCGCGAACCCCGACGCGCCCGTGCGCGGGCTGCCCTGGCAGGAGCCCGACGAGGCGTTCACCGCCGCCGGCCGCACCGATCTGCACCGCACCATCGACACCACCGGCCGCACCCACGACCGGCGTGACGACTTCGACGAGGTCTACGGCGACTGGGAGTCGCTGCGCGAGGCCGCCGCGCCCGGCATGGTCCCCGAGCGGGTCGACACCGACGTCCGTGAGGCGCTGAGCACGGCCGCCGACGACCCGACGAAGCTCACCGACGCCCAGGCGCTCGCCCTGCTGCACGCCGACGGCCCCGCCCTCGACGCGCTCACCCGGATCGCGGACGACGTCCGCAAGTCGGTGTCCGGCGAGGACGTCACCTACATCGTCACGCGGAACATCAACTTCACCAACGTCTGCTACACCGGCTGCCGCTTCTGCGCCTTCGCCCAGCGCCGTACCGACGCCGACGCCTACACCCTCTCCCTCGACCAGGTCGCGGACCGCGCCGAACAGGCCTGGGAGGTCGGCGCCGTCGAGGTCTGCATGCAGGGCGGCATCCACCCCGACCTGCCCGGCACCGCCTACTTCGACATCGCCCGCGCGGTGAAGAAGCGCGTCCCCGGCATGCACGTGCACGCCTTCTCCCCGATGGAGGTCGTCAACGGCGCCTCCCGCACCGGGCTCTCGATCCGCGAGTGGCTGACGGCGGCGAAGGAGGCCGGACTCGACTCGATCCCCGGCACCGCCGCCGAGATCCTCGACGACGAGGTCCGCTGGGTCCTCACCAAGGGCAAGCTGCCCACGGCCACCTGGATCGAGGTCATCACCACCGCCCACGAACTCGGCATCCGGTCGAGCTCCACCATGATGTACGGGCACGTGGACCAGCCCCGGCACTGGCTCGGCCACTTCCGCACCCTCTCCCGCATCCAGCAGTCGGCACTGGAAGCAGGGCGGGAGGGCTTCACCGAGTTCGTGACGCTCCCCTTCATCCACACCAACGCCCCGGTCTACCTCGCGGGCATCGCCCGCCCCGGCCCCACGACCCGCGACAACCGCGCGGTCATCGCGATGGCCCGGCTGCTCCTCCACCCGTACATCCCCAACATCCAGACCAGCTGGGTGAAGCTGGGTACGGAGGGCGCCGCCGAGATGCTCCGCTCGGGCGCCAACGACCTCGGCGGCACGCTGATGGAGGAGACCATCTCCCGGATGGCGGGGTCGAGTTACGGCTCGTACCGCTCGATCCGTGACCTGGAGGCCATCGCGGAGGCGGCGGGCCGCCCGGCGAAGCCCCGGACGACCCTGTACGGCGAGGTGCCGGAGGAGCGGCAGCGCGCGGCACGCGCCTCGGACGGCCACCTCCCGGAACTGCTGCCGGTCCTTCCCCAGGAGGGCGGGGCCTGAGAGCAGGGGCCCGCCGGCCGGACACCCGGCCGTCGGGCCCCCGCGCCGGCCTGCCGTAGACCCCTGCGCCGCCCCCCTACGCCAGCCACCCCCGCTGCGCCGCCTGCCACACCAGCTGCGTCCTGGTCAGTGCCCCCGCGCGCTGCATCAGGGTCTGGATCCTGCGCTGCACCGTGCGCTGGCTGACCCACAGCTGGGAGGCGATGGCCTTGTCGGCGACCCCGGCGACGATCAGGGAGAGCAGATACCGCTCGTCGTCGGCCAGGTGCACCGCCGGGCGCGGGCCGCCGTCGACGTCGGCCAGCTCGCCGGAGTCGGTCACGTGCAGCGGGGTCGCCGCCGCCCACTGGCTCTCGAAGAGGGCGATCAGCGCGTCGAGCAGACTGCTGCTGTGGACCACGGCGGCCGTCGGCTCGCCCACCCGGTCGGCCGCCCCCGCCCTCGCCCCCTTGACGGGAGCGCCGCCCTCCCCGCTCTCGTACACCAGAGGGCAGATCGCCATCGAGCTGTCCGCGATCACCAGCCGCACCGGCAGCGTTCCGACGGCCCGCGCCTGCTCGCCCGCGCGGATGCTCCGGGCGACGTTGTCCACCATCCCGGGGCCTTCGAGGAGTTCGCGCTCGTAGATCGTCTTGTACCGCACGCCCCGGGCGAGCAGCTCCCACTCCTCGTCGTTCTCCGCCGCCGCCAGGGCCACCGGGCGGGCCTTGCAGAGCCAGCGCATCTCGGCCGCCCCGTACGCCATCTGCCGCAGCCGCTGCCGGATCACGCTCGCCCCGGTGATCACCTCGACCAGCTGCCCGGCGTCGTGCCGCCGCCCGCCCGCCCGGTACTCCTCGGCGAGCTGCTCCACGCCCCGCCGGGCCGATTCGAGCGCCTCGTGCCCGCGCAGCAGCAGCGGGCGCAGTGCCGCGTCGGGCGCCATCGGCACATACCGTTCGGGCCCGCCGTCCGGTGGTTCGGCGACCCGTCCGACCAGGCCCTTGTCGTGGAGCGAGGCCAGCAGCCAGTGGACCCGGGCCACGTCGAACCCCAACCGGGCGGCGATTGCGGCGGCGTCGGCCTCCCGCACCCCGACGAGGAAGCGGTACACCCGCTCCTCCACGGCGCCGACCCCCGCCGCCTCCAGCATGTGGCCTTCTCCCACGACGCCTTCCCCCACCCCGGTTGCCGTGACCACCCCCGTACCCGGCGTGATCAAATCACATCAGGACCGTCGGAAACGAGGGTCCCCATTACCACGTGGGCCCCAACTCCATGCGGTGCGCGGCGCAATGTGGCGGCGAGTGGACATGTCGCTTCTTCGTCAGCCGCAGCCCGTAGCGAAGGTGATCGTTCCTGTTGACTCTTGTTTCCGCCGGACACGGATCCCTCTCCGCCGGCGGAAGGAGTGCCCTCAGCATGCGCAGCAGACGGAGAACCGCACTGCTCGGCTTCGCCCTGACAGCCACCATGACCGCCGGCGGCCTCGCGTACGGCGCCGCCCCCCTCCCGGCGACCGGGGAGGACGCGGTGACCGCCGCGCCCCGCGACGCCGTCCGCACCGCGACGGTCACCCTGGTGACCGGCGACAAGGTGACGGTGGCCACCCGGGCGGGCAAGACCGTCGCCGTCGACGTCACCCCGTACCGGGACAGCGGCGCCGGACTCCGCACGTACACCGTCGGGACCGACGTGTACGTGATCCCCCGGGAGGCCGAGCCGCTGATCCGCAACGGCCGGGTCGACAAGCGCCTGTTCAACGTCACCCAGCTCGTCGCCCAGGGCTTCGACGACGCCCACCGGGCGTCGACCCCGCTGATCGTGCGCTACGACTCCGCCACCGCCGCCACTCCCGGCGGGGCCCGGCTCACCCGCGAGCTCCCCGGTGTGCGCGGCGCCGCCGTCACCGCCGACAAGTCCAAGGGCGACACCTTCTGGGAGGCCGTCGACGACGACAGCGCCCGCGCCGGAACCCCCGGGGCCCGTCTGTCGGGCGGCATCCAGCGCCTCTGGCTCGACGGCAAGGTGAAGGCGCTCCTGGAGAAGAGCGTCCCGCAGATCGGCGCCCCGGAGGCCTGGGCCGCCGGCTACGACGGCACCGGCGTCAAGGTCGCCGTGCTCGACACCGGCGTCGACGCCACCCACCCCGACCTCGCCGACCGCATCGTCGAGAGCCGCAGCTTCGTCCCCGGCGAGACCGCGCGCGACGGCCACGGCCACGGCACCCACGTCGCCTCCACGATCCTCGGCAGCGGCGCGGGCTCCGGCGGCAAGTACCGGGGCGTCGCCCCCGGCGCCAAGCTGCTCGTGGGCAAGGTGCTCGACGACGGCGGTTCCGGCTCGGAGTCCGGCATCATCGAGGGCATGGACTGGGCCGCGCACTCCGGCGCGAAGGTCGTCTCCATGAGCCTGGGCGGAGGGGAGGGTGCCGACGGCACCGACCCGATGGCGCTCGCGGTCAACGAACTCACCGCGAAGACGGGCGTCCTGTTCACCATCGCGGCCGGCAACAGCGGCCCCGGCGCACGGACCGTCGGCACGCCCGGCGCCGCCGCCGCGGCCCTGACGGTCGGCGCCGTGGACTCCGCCGACGCCGTCGCGAGCTTCTCCAGTCGCGGCCCGCGCGGCGACGGCGGCCTCAAGCCGGAGATCACCGCGCCGGGCGTCCGGATCGTCGCGGCCCGCGCGGCGGGCACGACCATGGGCACCCCGGTCGGCGACCTCTACACCACCGCGAGCGGCACCTCCATGGCGACGCCGCACGTGGCGGGCGCGGCGGCGATCCTCGCCCAGCGCCACCCCGACTGGTCGCCCGCCCGGCTGAAGAGCGGGCTCATCAGCACCGCGAAGACCACCGCCGACACCTCCGTGTACGCCCAGGGCGCCGGCCGGGTCGACGTGGCCCGCGCGGTCCGCCAGCCGGTGACCGCGAGCGGCACCGTCGACTTCGGCCTGCGCGGCTGGGACGACAAGGCCACCGTCGAGAAGAGCGTCCAGTACGTCAACGACGGCGACGCCCCGGTCACGCTGGCGCTCTCGCTGGACGAAGCGGGCGAGACCCTGCCGGCCGGCACCCTCGCCCTGGGCGCCGACTCGGTGACCGTCCCCGCGCACGGCACCGCCGAGGTCGCCGTCACCCTCGACAGCGCCGGCGTCACCACCGGCTCGCACGGCGCGCACGTCACCGCGCGGGCCACCGACGGGACGACGGCGGTGACCGCGATCGGCTTCGGCCGCGACGTGGAGCGCTTCGACGTCACGCTGAAGGTCCTCGACCGCGACGGCAAGCCGACCACCGGCATCGCCGCGATCAGCGACACCAACCTGGACAAGGCGGTCGTCCCGGAGACGTACCCGGTCGGCGAGGACGGCACGGTCGTGGTGCGGGTGCCGCGCGGTGAGCACGCCTTCGTCGCGGAGATCTTCCACTACAGCCCCGACTGGAGCATGCTCCACGAGTACACGTACGCGGCGCAGCCGGGCGCGCTGATCGACTCCGACCGGACCTTCACCTTCGACGGTTCCAAGGCCGGCCGGGTCACCATGACCACGCCCCGCCCGTCGGAGACGAACCGTCTCCGCGTCGGCATCGCCTCCCGTCCCTCCTCGCAGGCCCTGATCCACGACCGCGAGATGTGGCTGGGCGGCGAGACCGCGGTCTACTCCGTGCCGTCGGCCACCACCGACCCCGCGCTCTTCGAGTCCCGCGTCGCCTGGTCGCTCGGCGCCCCCGCGCTCTCGGCCCGGCTCACCGGACACGGCAGCCGTGACCTGGACGTCTCCTACTTCCAGGGCTGGACGGGCTCCGCGCGCTTCGACGGCCGCCGGACCCTCCGGGTCGCCAGGCCCGGTGAGGACGTCAGGGGCAAGCTGGCGCTGGTGAAGCGGGACCCCGACACCACCACGTACGCACAGGTCGACGCGGCGGCCGACGCCGGAGCGCTGGCCGTGCTCGTCTACAACGACACCCCCGGCGGCTGGCTGGCGGGCAACTGGAGCTCCAAGGAGACCCGTATCCCCGCGATGACGGTCTCCGGCACCGAGGGCGAACGGCTCCTCGCCCTGTCCGGCGCCCGCGTCACCTTCTCCGGCACGGCCGTCAGCCCGTACTCCTACGAGCTGCTCAAGTCCCGCGCCGGCTCCGTCCCCGCCGACCAGCGCTACCGCGTCCGCAGCGGTGAACTGGCCACGGTCGACTCCCGGTTCCACAGTGCGACCGCCGGCACCGAGGCCGGATACAGCAGGCAGACGAGCTCGCCGATGCAGCCGGTGGCCAACATCGCCTTCGGGCGGATCACGCTCCCGCGCACCCTGACCGAGTACGTCACCGCGGGCGTGCGGACGTTCGAGGCCATGAAGATCGGCCCCGTGTGGTCGGCGGGCGGCAGCTGGCAGATGACGGCCCCCACCACGTTCACCGCCGGCCAGCAGGTGCGCCGCGACTGGAACAAGGCCGTGGTCCGCACCGCGCTGCCGGGCGCCCTGGACAACGCCGCCGCCCGTGACGGCGGCGTGGCCGGGATCGCCGCGGCGGGGCTGCTCGACAGCGCCACCGGGCAGTGGGCCGTCATGCGCAACAGCACCGACAAGGAGCTGACCACGGTCTACCGGGACGGTGTGCTGCTCGGCACCGCGCCCTCCGTCAGCGTCGCCTTCCCGGTCGTCCCGGAGCGCGCCGAGTACCGCGTGGTCACCGACGTCCAGCGGGACGAGCCCGGCTGGAACACCTCCACCAAGGTGCGCACCGACTGGCGCTTCCACTCCGCGCAGGGCGAGGGCCGGACGCTGCTGCCCGTCCTGTCGGTCGACTACCGCCTCGGCACCGACCTGGCCAACAGCGCCCGGACCGCGTCCCGGACGACCGTCGGCCTCGGCCTGCGGCACCCCAAGGGCCTGGCCGGCCCGGCGATCACCGGGGTGAAGCTGTGGGCCTCGTACGACGACGGCGCCACCTGGCGGCAGGTCCGCCTGGACGGCGGTCTGAACGGCACCGTCGACAACCCGGCGACCGCGGGCTTCGTCTCGCTGAAGGTCACCGCCACCGACGCCGACGGCAACTCCGTCGAGCAGACGGTGACGCGGGCCTACCAGGTCCGGCGGTGACGGACCGGATCTGACGGTCCGCAGCCGAACGGCCGGGGCACCCGCGTGCGGGTGCCCCGGCTTTCCGCGTTCCCGGGCGCTTCCGGGGGAGCGGCGGTCTCAGCCGACCAGCAGTTCCTTCCTCAGCTCCGTCAGCTCCCGGTTGTCGATGCCGAGGCCCTCGGAGCCGGCGGCGACGACCGCGGCGGAGAGGGACTTGACTCGTGTCACGGGGTTCATGACGCGGATCGTTCGATTCGCGATCAAACCTCGGGTGAACTGCGGTCAAAAGCGGCCTGAAGGGCGTCGGATCACATAACGTTCCGGCCCCCGAACCGACGTACCCGGTCCATTACAGTGCTGCGCAGACCGGTCTACGGGGGGAGGGCACGTCGTGGCCACGACAGCCGCGGCCGTGTGGGGCCGCGCCGAACAGCAGGACTTCCGCGCCCGCGTACGGGGCTGTCTGCTCGGCGGCGCCCTCGGCGACGCGCTGGGCGCGCCCGCCGACGGACTCACCCTCGCCGGGATCCACGACGCCCACGGACCTGACGGACTCACCGAGCCGGCCGCCGCCTTCGGCCGGCGCGGCGCCGTCACCGCCGCCACCCAGATGGGGCTGTTCACCGTCGACGGCCTGATCCGTGCCCAGGTCCGCCGCGACACCGGCGCCTGGCACCCGCCCACCGACGTCCACCGGGCCCATCTGCGCTGGGCGGCCACCCAGCGCGACTGGGGCCCCGACGAGCGCCGCAAGGACAACGGCTGGCTGGCCGGCGAGGAGTGGCTCTACGCCCGCCGCAACCCGCCGCGCGCCTGCCTCACCGGCTTCGGCGACGACGTCCTCGGCACCCTCGACAAGCCCAAGAACCCCACCGCCGCCGACTCCGGCGCGCTCGTCCGCTCGGCCCCCTTCGGGCTGCTCGTCGGCTGGGAGCCGCAGCTCGTCTGCCAGCTCGCCGTGGAGTGCGCGGCGCAGACCCACGGCGCCCCCGCCGCCCTCCTCGCGGCGGGCGCCTTCGCCGTCACCGTCCACGGCCTCGCGCGCGGCGCCTCCGTCGGGACGGCCGTCGACGGGGCCCGCGAGCAGCTGGCGGCGCGCCCCGGCCACGAGGCGGTCACCGAGGCGCTCGGCCGGGCCCTCGGAGCCGTACGGGAAGGGGCGCCGGACCCGGAGCGGGTGGCCGCCCTCGGCGCGGACGAGGACCGGGCCGAGGGGCAGTTGGCGGCGGCGGTCTACTGCGCGCTGGTCGGCGAGGACGTACGGCACGGGCTGCGGCTCGCGGTGAACCACGACGGCCCCTCGTCCGTCACGGGGGCGCTCACGGGCGCGCTGCTCGGCGCCCTGCACGGCGAGACGGCCCTCCCGCCGGCCTGGCTGGCCGAACTGGAGGGCCGCGCGACGGTCCTGGAGCTCGCGGACGACTTCTCGATGGAGATGACCCAGGGAGCGGCGCTGCACGGCCCGGCGGAGTCGTCACCGGGGTGGCTGGCGCGGTATCCGAGGGGGTGACGGTTCGGGTGGGCGCCGGGGCGCGGCTCGGGGGAGAGCCGGCCGGTCCGCTCGGGGTCCGGCTCGGGCGAGGTCCGGCGACCCGCCCGGCTCAGCCGAGGGGCTGGTCGGTGCGCGCCCCCGCCTGAGCGGGTACGCCCGCCCCGCCCCCGTCCGAAGCGATCGTGGCCAGGAGCGCGTCCCGCTCCGGGGTGTCCTCGGGCTTCACGTACCCGATGAGGACGTACAGGACGAGCGAGGTCGCGAGCGGCGAGACGATCTGGATCTGGAGCTCGACGCCGTCGAGACCGTAGTTGGTGAGCCAGAAGGCGAAGAGTCCGGCGGCCCAGGAGACGAGCGCCGCGGTCGGGCCGGACTTCCGGAAGGCGCGGAGCAGTCCGAGCATGAAGGGGATCGCGATCGGCCCCATGAGCCCGGCGACCCACTTGATGACGACGGTGATGATGTCCTTGAAGGCGGGGGAGTCGACCTGGGTGGCGACCGCCATCGAGAGCCCGAGGAAGGCGATCGTCGACCAGCGCGCGGCGACGAGCCCGGCCCGCTGGGTCCAGCTCCGGGCGGCCCGGCTGAGGACGGGGGCGATGTCCCGGGTGAAGACGGCCGCGATGGCGTTGGCGTCGGAGGAGCACATGGCCATGGTGTGCGAGAAGAAGCCGACGACGACGAGCCCGAGGAGGCCGTGCGGCAGCAGCTGCTCGGTCATGAGGGCGTACGCGTCGGAGCCGTCGGGCTTCTTCGGGTCGACGAGCAGCGGCGCGACCCACATGGGGAAGAAGAGGACGAGCGGCCAGACGAACCAGAGGACGGCGGAGAGCCGCCCGGAGCGGGTGGCCTCGCGGGCGGACGGGGTGGCCATGTAGCGCTGGGCCTGGTTCCACATGCCGCCGCTGTACTCGAAGGTCTTGATGAAGAGGTACGCGAGGAGGAACGTCATCGTGTACGGGCCGGCCGTGGGCGCGGTGTGGCCCTGGAGTTCGGGCCGGTCCCACACGGTCCACAGCGCGCTGAAACCGCCGAGCCTGCCGAGGACGGCGACGAGCATCGCGACGCCGGCGAGGAGCTGGATGACGAACTGGCCGAGTTCGGTGAGGGCGTCGGCCCAGAGGCCGCCGACCGTGCAGTAGATCCCGGTGACGACGCCGGTGATGAGGATGCCCTGGTCGAGGGAGATCCCGGTGAAGACGGAGAGCAGGGTCGCGATGGCAGCCCACTTGGCGCCGACGTCGACGATCTTCAGGAGGACGCCGGACCAGGCGAGGGCCTGCTGTGTGGGGAGGTTGTAGCGGTCCTTGAGGTATTCCAGCGGGGAGGCGACGCGGAGGCGGGAGCGCAGCCGGTTGAGGCGGGGCGCGAAGAGGTGGGCGCCGATCGCGATGCCGATGGCGATGGGGAAGGACCAGGTGACGTAGGAGGTGACGCCGTAGGTGTAGGCGATGCCCGCGTATCCGGTGAACATCACGGCGCTGTAGCCCGACATGTGGTGGGAGATGCCGGAGAGCCACCAGGGCATCCGGCCGCCCGCGGTGAAGAAGTCGGAGACGGTGTCGACGCGCTTGTGGGACCAGACGCCGATCGCGACCATGACGCCGAAATAGCCGATGAGTACGGCCCAGTCGAGACTGTTCATTGCGCCCTCCATGAGGTCCGGTCCGCCTTGTGAACGCGGTTCATGGTGTGGGGAGTTGGGAGGCGCGGACAATCCAGAGGAGGGTCAAGGGGCAGTAAAATCGTTCGGCTTACTGACCCTTGTTCACGTCCATGAACGTGTCCCGATGGGGCGGGGAAGGGCTCAGCGCATCAGCTCCCCGGCGTTGACCAGCAGCGACTGCCCCGTGATCGCCCGGGCCCGGTCCGAGGCGAGGAACACCGCGGCCTCCGCCACGTCCCCGTCCGTCGCGAGCTCCGGCAGCGCCATCCGCTCGGTGAGCCGTCCGAGCACCTCGGCCTCCGGCACCTGCTCGGTGTGTGCGGTGAACTGGACGAAGGCCTGCACCGGCGGCCCCCACATCCAGCCCGGCAGCACGGTGTTGACCCGGATGCGGTGCGGCCCCAGCTCGTGCGCCAGGGAGTACATCGCTGAGGTCAGCGCCCCCTTCGAGGCCGCGTACGCCGCCTGCCGCACCTGCGTGGGCGCGGCCACCGCCGACTGCGTGCCGATCAGGACGACCGAGCCGCCGCGCTCCTTCAGTGCCGGAAGGCAGGCCCGGGTCATCCGCAGTGTGCCGAGCAGATTGACGTCGAGCACGCCCTGCCAGGTCGCGAAGTCGGCGTCCTCCAGGCCCCCGAAGTAGGAGTCCCAGGCGGCGACGTGGACGACCGCGTCGATCCCGCCGAAACGCTCGACGGCGAGCCCGGCGAGGGCCTCGCACTGCGCCTCGTCGGTGATGTCGGTGACCCGGTACGCGGTACGGCGCCCCTCCGGGTCGATCTCCGCCGCGGACTTGGCGAGGTTGGCCTCGGTGCGCGCGCCGAGGACGGCGTTGCCCCCGTCGCGTACGACCGTCTCCGCGATGCGGTGGCCGAGCCCGGCCCCGACCCCCGACACGACGACCGTCTTCCCCTGGAGCAGCATCATCCGACCCCTTCCGGACCCTGGTCATTCATCTGACGGCCCGTCAGAGTAGGTCCCTGTCACCGACATGGGAAGACTTGGGAGAGGGGTACGAGAGTGAGCGAGGAGACCCGCAGCGAGACGTACGCGGAACTGGCCTCCGTCGGCCCGTACGGCGTCCGGCCCGGCCACGCGCTGATCACCATGGTCGAGCCGCACCCGGGCCACGAGTACGCGTACAACCGCTGGTACGAGGACGACCACTACTACGCCGGCGCCATGGCCATGCCCTGGATGTACGCCGGCCGCCGCTGGGTCGCCACCCGGGAGCTCCAGGAACTGCGCGGCCCCGAGAAGTCGGCGGTCGCCCGGCCGGTCACCGCGGGCTGCTACCTCTCCACGTACTGGATCACCGAGGGCCGCTACGACGACCACATGAGGTGGACCGTCGGCATCAACAAGCGGCTCAACCGCGACGCCCGCGTCCACCAGGAACGGACCCATGTCTTCACCGCGTTCCAGGACCACGTGGCGACCGTCTACCGGGACGGGGCGGCGGGCCCGCGCGACTTCCACGCCCTCGACCACCCCTACGCCGGTCTGATCCTCCAGGTGATCGACGCCGAGGGCCCCGCGGAACGGGACGCACTGCTCGACCGGCTGCGGAACCGCGAACTGCCCCGCCGGCTGGCCGGCTCACCGGCGGCGATGGTCACCGTCTTCCGCCCGACCCCGCTGCCCGGCGACCGCATGACGTACGTGAAACAGGTCGAGGGCGTCGACACCCGACTGACCCTGCTGTGGTTCCTGGAACGCGACCCCAGGGCCTGCTGGCCGGACCACTTCACGGACCTGGAGACCCTGGTCACCCCGGACGGCGAAGCCCCGGGCGGCCGGGTGGAACTGGTGGCCCCGTTCATCCCGACGATCCCGGGGACGGACCGGTACGTGGACGAACTGCGCTGAGGCTCGGACGAGTTCCCGCTGATCCGTTCCGGAAAAGGGCCGAGCCCCCTCGGCCAGGACGGCGGACCGGTCGAAGGGGCTCTACGTACTGCTGGTGGTGCTGGTGGTGCGGGGAGTGCTGGTGGTGCTGTGACGGCTTGAGCGGCGGGGCTCAGAGGGCCCCGTTGCTCACCTCACCGACGAACGCGTTCCACGATCCCGGTCCGAAGGAGAGGGACGGGCCCTCGGGGGCCTTCGAGTCCCGCACCGCGACAGCGGCCACGAGGGGGGACTTCACTTCGACGCAGGCCCCGTTCCCTCCGGAGTAGGAGGACTTCGTCCAGGTGTCCGTGCCGCCCTGAATAATCGCCATGCTGCTCAGCTCCGGTTCTGCTCTGCCATTGGTGTCGCGCCAACGTTCTTGCCGGCGTGATCGACGCTACTCGCCGGTCCGGTCCTGCGGGACCGGCGTTCACACGTCCGAGTGGCATATACCAACTGAGCTTCCGTGGGAGCGAGTCCGGGGTGTACGGTGCTCAGCCCTTGGCGTGCTTCTTGGCCATCTCCGCGATGAACTCCCTGGTCTGCTCGGCGTTCAGCGCCTGCGCCCTGAGGTGCTCGTACATGACGCTGTACTTGCCGACGTCCTGCGTCTTCTCCAGATACAGGTCGCTCGTCACGCCCTCGATGTAGACGACGCTCGAATCCGATGTGTCCGGGAACTCCAGGATCGAGTACTGCCCGCTGATCCCCGGATGCGCGCCCATGTCGAACGGCAGGACCTGCACGGTCACGTGCGGCAGCTGCGACTGCTCGATCAGGTGCTCCAGCTGCTCCACCATCAGCTGCCGGTTGCCGACGGTCCGGTGCAGCGCGCCCTCGTCGATGACCGCCCAGAGGCGCAGCGGCCGTTCCTCGTCCCGGATGCGCTCCTGGCGGCGGGTGCGGACCGTGACCCGCTTCTCGATCTCGGCGGGCGTCGACTCCGGCAGCGCACCGGAGATCACGGCCTCGGCGTACGCGCGCGTCTGGAGCAGTCCCGGGATGATCTGGGGCTCGTACATCCGCAGGCTCTCCGCGTCGGTCTCCAGGCCGATGTAGACGCTGTACGGGATGTCGCCGAAGGCGTGCCACCAGCCCTGCTGGCGGGAGTCCTTGGCCATCTGCATGAGGGAGTCGACCATGCGCTCGTCCTCGACCTCGTACACGCCGCAGAGGTCGCGGACATCGCGCTGGCTGATCGAGCGACGGCCGTTCTCCAGCCGGCTGATCTTGGACTGGGAGACGAGGAGACGCTCGGCGACCTGCTCGGCCGTCATGTTCTTCGCTTCCCGGAGCCTTCGCAGCTCCTGGCCCAATCGGCGTCGCCTGACTGTGGGGTTGACGTTGGACGCCACGGAAACTGCACCTCCGGCTGTCTGCTGCGTAGCTGTGAGTGTCTACCGCTTGGCAGACTGCCACCAATGGCCGGGTGTGCGCTGGAAAACGACCACAACATATGCGTCCGGGAACGCACATGTGCGGGGCGGCCGTCCTGACCGCCCCGCACACCTGTGCGGCTCCCGGTGGGTACCTCGGGGTGGAGCGTGAAGTGCCTGCCGGTGCCTAGTGCGCCGCCACGCGGGCCATGTTGCTGCCGTGTGGCTGCGCCGGGACACCCGCGGCGCTCCGGCGCGGCTGTGCCGCCGCGCCGTTCTGGACGTCCATCACGGCGTGCGCCACGAGTCCGCCCATCGGGTCGTGCCGGATCAGATCGCGCAGCCTCGACCGCGACGACCGTCCTTCGTTTCCGGGGTAGAGGTGCTTCCCGAGTCCGACCGCGTGGGCCAGCGCGGCAAGCGCCGCGGTCCGCGGGTCCGGCGGTACGCCGGTGCGGATCGCACTGTCCAGCCGGGAACGGATCTCCCGACTGATCGCCGTGTCCGTCGCCTGGTAGCGAGTCGTCGGCAACACCCCGCACATCTGGCCCTCCACGGCATGCACCATGCCGCATCGCTCCAGATGCGAGAGATACGTCTGGCGGAGCCCCAGTCGGGGTCCGCCGATCCAATGGACGGCCCGAACCGGACTGCCACGCCTGCGCAGCAGCTCCAGTGCGGAGTCCAAGGTCGGATCTCCGGTCGGCCGTGGCATCACCACGGCGATACGATCCCCGTCAGGGGCTATCCGGCCTGCCAACGCCAGCTCCACTAGCTGTGCGCCGGCCAGGCCGAGGTCGAGCGACTGCGGCTGCGCTGTGGTACCCGTGGTCGGGTCCAGAGCGAGCAGCAGAAGCTCCTCCGGAATGGTTCTGCGGCTCCTGCCCATCCATGCCTCCCCGCGTGGATGAATGACAGGGTGACCCCTCTCACATTCATCTGTCGAGAGTGCCTGGGTGGTTCATCCGGGAACCAGTACGTATGTCGTTCTCGTCTAGCACGGGAGCCAAGGGGTTCACACAGGACACTGGTACACGGACCGGTACACGGTTCGAACGTACGCATGACGCATGGAGGAGGCACGGTGGCGGGCGAGTCCCCCGACAAGGCGGAGCAGCAGGGGTCGTCTCAGGAGACGACGGCCTCGGGCGGCGGCGGCCGGGATCCGCGGCTTTCCGTGCTCGGTGAGTCAGACGCCTCGTCGTCGGCTCCGGTTGCGGCGGCGTCGACGGCGTCGACGGTTCAGGTGGACCAGCCGACGGCCGTCTTCAAGACGCTCGCGCCGCGGACCCCGGAGGACGACGCGCCGGCGACGACGCCGGGGGCGACGGAGGCAGGGGCGGCGGAGCCGGGCGTTACGGAGCCTGAGAGCGCGTCCGAGACCTCGTCCGAGCCGGAGACGGGGGACAAGCCGGAGGGCGACCGTCTGAAGGCGGCCGTGGCGGCGTGGGTCGCGACGGACGAGCCGGAGACCGAGGCGGAGTCCGGGGAGCCGGACGACGGGGCCGAGGACGAGCCCGAAGGCGAGCCGGAGGACGAGACCGCGGCGGACGGCGAGCCGGAGCCCGGGGAAGAGCCGGAGCCGGAGGGCGAGTCCGAGTCCGACGACTCCGAGGCGGAGTCCGAGGACGAGCCGGAGCCCGACGAGGACGCCGAGGGCGACGACGACTCCGACGACGACTCCGACGAGGAGCCCGTCGAGGCGAAGGCGCCCGGGGAGTCCTGGTTCGCCGCGCGGAAGCCGGCGGCGGACGCGAAGCCCGCCCCCGAGGCGAAGGCCCCCACCGCCCCCACCGCCCCCGCGGCCCCTTCCGGCGCCACGAACGGCGACGACGGCGATGACGGCGATGACGGCGACGAGAGCCCGGTCGACCAGCCGACGACCATGTTCAAGGCCGTCAAGCTGCCCGTGGACCAGCCGACGACCGCGTTGAAGCTCCCGCCCTCGCTGACCGGTAACCCCGACAGCGAGCGCACCAGCACCTTCCTGCCGCTGCGCGCGGACATCCCGGCCGAGCGGAAGGCCGAGAAGGCCGAGAAGGCCCGGGCGGCCCAGGAGGCGGAGAAGGCGCCGGGGAAGGCCCCGGCCCCCACCCCCGTACCGAAGACGACCCCCACCCCCCCTCCGGCCCAGGCCCCCGCCCCGGCCGCGTTCGTGGAGGCGGAGCGGACGCGGCAGCAGCCCCTGCCCCCGCTGCCCCCGCTCGACCTGCTCGCCGAGCTGACGAACACGCCGCCCCCCGCGCCGACCCCGATGCGGACGACGCTGCGCCGGGTGCGGATCTGGACCCCGCTCGTCATCCTCCTGCTGATCGCCTTTGCGATCGCGCAGATGGTCCGCCCGCTGCCCGCGCCCGCGCTGACGCTCACCGCCGCGCCTACCTTCACCTTCGAGGGCGGCGAGCTGAAGATGCCGTGGCCGGGTGAGGGACAGGGCGCCGTCGAGGTCGAGGGCGTCGGTTCGGTGGGTACGTACGGGCCGCAGAAGCCCGCCCCGATCGCGAGCGTCACGAAGACGATGACGGCGTACGTGATCCTGCGCGACCACCCGATCAAGGGGAAGCAGCAGGGCCCCGAGATCACGATCGACAAGAAGGCCGCCGACCAGGCGAACGCGTCGCACGAGTCGACGGCGGCGGTCCAGGAGGGCCAGACGTACACGCAGAAGGAGCTCCTGGAGCTCCTCATGATCCCCTCCGCGAACAACGTGGCCCGGCTGCTCGCGCGCTGGGACGCCGGTTCGGAGGCCGCGTTCGTGGCGAAGATGAACGCCGCCGCGAAGGAACTGGGGATGACCGGGTCGACGTACACGGACCCGTCGGGTCTGCTGGACAGCACGGTGTCGACGCCGAAGGACCAGCTGAAGCTGGCGAAGGCGGTCATGCAGTACGACGTGTTCCGCGAGATCGTGAACATGCCGAACCTGACGGTGGACGGCATCCCCGGCCGCATCGAGAACAACAACAACATCCTGCTCGAGCCCGGGGTCAACGGCATCAAGACCGGCTCGTCCACCCCGGCCGGCGGCAACCTGCTGTGGGCGGCGAACACGGTCATCGACGGCAAGAACCGCCGGATCCTCGGCATCGTGATGGGGGCGAAGGACGCCAAGCTGCTGAACGACAAGCTGCAGCTCGCCATCGACAACAGCCTCAAGCTGATCCAGCAGGCCCAGAAGGACGTCACCTCGGCGGCCGTGGTCCGCAAGGGCCAGGTCCTCGGCTACGTCGACGACGGCCTCGGCGGCCGGACCCCGGTCGTGGCGACGAAGGAGCTCAAGGCGATCGGCTGGCCGGGCCTCAAGGTGGACCTGGAGCTCACCGACGGCGGCAAGGCCGTCCCGCACGCGGGCAAGGCGGGCGACATCGTCGGCCAGGTGTCCATCGGCACGGGCGCGGGCAAGGTCAGCTCTCCGGTCGCCCTCCAGGCGGACCTGGTGGAGCCCGGCTTCGACAAGAAGCTGACCCGCGTGGGCTGAGGCACCACCCGCTCGGCCGGGCGCCCCGGGTTGTCCGGGGCGCCCAGCTGTTAGCGTCTCCAGGGGAACGGGAGACGCGTGACACACGCGCGAGAAGCGAGACGGGCAGCACGGGAAAGGGCCGCAGTGACCACCGCCGAGCCGACACGCGCCGACCGCGCGGACTTCGCTCCGGACCCCGCCGCGGGGTCCACCTCGGGCTCCGCCCCGACGTCTTCTCCGGCCCCCACAAAGGCCCGTACTCCGGACCCCACCCAGACCGGCACTCCGGCCTCCGTCCCGGGCTCCGCCCCGGCCTCCACCTCGGACACCGATGACTCCGTATCCGACGCCGACGCGTCTCCCGACGCGTCTCCCGACGCGTCTCCCGACGCGTCTCCCGATTCGCTCCCGCGAATAGTGCTCCCGGCACAGCGGCCCGCCCCGGAGGCGGAAACCCAGGCGACCACGACCCCGGTCACGGCCCCTGCGGCGGCCCCGACGGCTCCGCGCCGGAAGCGCCGCTACACGGTCATGGCCGCCACCGGCCTCGCCGCCGTCACCCACATCCTGTGGTTCTTCTTCTTCGCGAACAGCGGAGGGGATCTGGCGGCGCAGGACGCGTGGGCCGAGTTCGTCGGCCGGCACCCGGACTCGGCGTACAACCTGGCCTGGTACGGCGGGATGCACCCGGTCTCGTACAGCGTCGTGTCGCCGTACCTGATGTCGGTGCTCGGCGTGCGCAGCACGATGATGGTCGCGGGGACCCTGTCGGCGGCGCTGACCGCGCTGATCCTGGTACGGGTACGGGCCGTCCGCAATCCGCTGGCCTGCTCGGTCGCGGCGGTCTTCGCCTTCCTCTGCAACGCCCTGTCGGGGCGGGTGACGTTCGGCCTCGGCATGATGTTCGCGCTGGGCGCGGTCGCGGCGGTCTTCTGCTGGCCGCACCGCTGGCGGCGCAAGCGCTGGGCGAAGGCGGTGGTCGCGGCGCCGCTGGCGGGACTGGCGACGGCGTGCAGCCCGGTCGCGGGCCTCTTCCTGGGGATCGCGGCGGCGGCGCTGTTCCTGAACGGCCGGCGCCCGGGGGCGTACGCGCTCGGGCTGGCCCCGGTGGCGGTCGTCGCGCTCTCCTCCTGGCTGTTCCCCTTCTCGGGCACGCAGCCGATGTCCTTCGGGTCGACGGCGCTGCCGCTGCTGTTCGGGGTGCTGGTGTTCCTGCTGGTCCCGAGGGACTGGCGGACGGTCCGCACGGGCGCGGCGGTGTACACGGTCGGCACGCTGCTGACCTGGCTGATCGACTCGCAGATCGGCTCGAACATCTCGCGGCTCCCGATGCTCTTCGCGGGCGTCGTGCTGCTCGCGGCGCTGCCGTACACGAAGCCGCGCTCGCGCCGCTGGTACGCGCTGCTGCTGGCCTTCGTGGGGCTGAACTTCTGGATCGGCTTCAAGGGCGTCGACGACGTGATCCGCACCGCCCCGGACGCCTCCTGGGCGCGGGAGGTCGCGCCGCTCATCAACCAGCTCCAGGTGCGGGGCGCGGGCAAGGCCAGGGTCGAGGTCGTCCCGGCCTCCAGCCACCGCGAGTCCTCGGCGCTCAGCCCGTACATCAACCTGGCGCGCGGCTGGAACCGGCAGGCCGACATGGAGCGGAACCCGCTCTTCTACGACGACACCCTGAACGCGGTGAACTACGAGGAATGGCTCGACCGCTGGGCCGTCCACTACGTGGTCCTGCCGACCGGGGCCCCGGACTCGGGCGCCCAGCAGGAGGCGGAACTGGTCGACGAGGGCCTGCCGTACCTGGAGCAGGTCTGGTCGGACGCGAACTGGCGGCTGTACGAGGTCGAGAACCCGACGCCCCTCGCGGACCCGCCGGCCGAGGTGCAGAGCGCGGAGGAGAACGAGGTCGTGATCCGGGTCGACAAGCCCGGCCGGGTCCTCATCCGCGTCCCGTACTCGCCGTGGCTGGCCCTGGTGGACGAGAACGGCGGCAAGATCGAGGCCCCGCAGGAGACGGAGGCCTCGAAACTGGCCCGCGAGGAGTCGGAGACGGACCTCCCGAAGGTCTTCGCGAACGAACAGGGCTGCCTGTTCAAGACGGAGGCGGACGCGGAGGGCGACGAATGGACGGAACTGATCGCCCCGAAGGCGGGCGTGTACCGCCTGGCGGCCCCGTACAAACTCTCCAGGGGCACGGCGTGCCCGGAGGAACTGCGGTGAGGGGTGGACGGGAGCCGGCCTGACGACTTCCCGGCGGCCTGCGGCGGGGCTGGTTCGGCAGGCCCCTCTCGGCCTCTGCCTCTGCCTCTGCCTCTGCCTCAGGCGGGGGCGGGGCCGGCCGGGCGATTCCCTCCGCGCTCAGGGCCGACGGTACGCGTCGAGCATCCGCCGCATGGCGAGGGCGTGGCCGCCGCTGCGGATGACGAGGAGCCGGTAGACCCACCCGGCGGCACCGGGAAACGAGGCCCGGGTCTCGGCACGCAGCCGGGACCGCCCGTCCGTCAGCTCCTGGATCCGGAAGACCAGCCGGTACGTGGAGAACAGATGCCGCCCTTCAAGGGCCAGCTCCCGCCCCGGCAGGACCCCGACGACCCGGAACCCGGGAAAGTCCGACCCCAGGGCGAGCGGCCGGGCCCCACCGAACCCCCGGGGAACGGTCCGCACGACCCGCGCGTACCGCGCCCCACCGCCCCGGGAGAGCGACCGCTCGACCCGGGGAAGAAGCCGCGCCCACAGCTCGGTGGCGGCGAGGTCGACGACGACGCAGTGCTCGTCGACGAACGGCAGATCACTCATGAGCCCCCTGCCCACCACGACGGCCCACCGGCCGCGCACCCATGTACGCCGATGGGCACCTGGTAACCACCAGATGCCCATCGGCCCCACTCGTGCCCCCGGCAGGATTCGAACCTGCGACACCCGCTTTAGGAGAGCGGTGCTCTATCCCCTGAGCTACGAAGGCGTGACCGCAGACAGCCTAGCTGATCGGGGTTGGGGAGGTCGCGTCCGATACCGGGATGTGGGGTCCGGGGTGGTCAGGATTGTTGCGGCCGAGGTGTTTGCGGGCTCGCCTTGGTGTTCGAAGCCGCTTGGGTATGGTGGCCGGTGGGGCAACAGTGACGAAGGGGGAACTGATGTCGTTCGACGAGGAATGGGCCCAGGTCCGGGAGGGCTCGGCCGTACATCAGGACTCCGCGATGAGACTGAACTCCGCGGCGGCATCCCCCGGGGGCGGTTCCGGACAGCCGGATCTCCGGACGAACGATCCGGGCAAGGCCGCCGCCGTGAAGGCCCTGGAGACGCGCATCCAGCCCGACACCCAGAAGGCGGGCGTCGTGGCGGACGAGTCCACCAGTGCGGCCCGGACCACCTTCGCCTCCTGGGCGACCAGCGCCGGTCTCAAGAGCGCGCACGAGCAGTGGGCGATGCAGGTCAAGTCGCTCCAGGCCAGGCTGGACGCCGACAAGTCCGCCCTGCAGGGCACCCGCAGCGGATTCACCGGGTTCGACAACGGGCTGCAGCAGCAGTGGCTGCTCCTCCAGCCACCGGCCGCCGGCGGACCACAGGGCCCGTTCGCCCCGTAACCCACGCGGCCCGGAAGCCCGAGGCCCGGAAGCCCGAGCCCCGTACCAGCCGAGGCCCGCACCCACCAAGGCCGTACCCGCCGAGGCCCCGTACCCGCCGAGGCCCGCACCCACCAAGGCCGCACCCGCCGAGCCCCGCACCCACCAGCCCCGTACGCCCGATCCCGTACAGACAGGTAACCCCCGGGGGACCCCATGCTGACCTACCAGGACGTCGTCACGATCGATCTCGCTCCGCTCACCACCGCCGCCGGCAAGTGGGACGAGATGGCGGCGAGTTTCCACACGCTGGAGACCGACTACAAGGATTCGGTGCAGTCCGTCGCCGAGGACGGTGTCTGGCTCGGGTTCAGCGCGAACTCCGCTTCCGGGCAGTTCTCCGGGACCCGTCAGCAGTACGCCGCCGCGCAGGTCGAGGCCAAGGCCATCGCCTCGCTGCTCCGGGACGCGCACACCCAGTTCGTGACGCTGGTCAAGGCCGTCAAGGACGTCGTCGTCCAGGCCCAGGCTGACGAGATGATCGTCGACGGCCAGGGGAAGGCGAGCTGGGACTCCTCCAAGTACAAGACCTCCCGCAACGATCCCGACTACCCCGAGTTCCAGCGCAAGCGGAACCAGGCCTCCGAGGACTGGACGCGACGGATCGACGCCGCCGTGAAGGCCGTCGACGACGCCGACCAGGGCGCGAAGCCGGCCCTGGTCCAGGCGGCCGGCGGGAACAAGGGTGTCATCCCGGGCGTGGCCAACCAGCAGTACGGCTTCAACGCCACCGCCGTCGGTGACATCGAGCTGTACGAGGCGCGCAAGGCCCAGGACATCGCCACCCGCATCAACAGCGGCGAGAAGGTGTCCGCCGCCGACTACGCCGAGCTGAACCGTTCCTTCCGCGACAACGCCGGCAACAAGGAGTTCAGCCAGACCTTCCTGGCCGGGCTCGGCACCGACGGGACCATCAAGCTCTCCGGCAAGCTGAACAACAAGGACCACCAGGACCTGGAACGGGGCCTGGCCAACATGGTGGCCGGCGCGACCCAGGTGCCGGGCAAGGTCTCCGACATGCCCCCGGGGTCGAAGAAGTTCAACGAGTGGCTGAACAGCCCGGACGGGAAGTTCTACAAGGACTGGACCGAGAGCCTCGACAAGACCGGCGTCAAGAACTACGGCTCCAACACCCAGCCGCTGCACGGCTACCAGTCGTTCGTCAGCATGATGCAGCACGCCGACACCGACTTCGACGACCAGTTCCTCTACCAGCTCGGCGACGACCTGATCGCCGCCGAGAAGGAGCACGAGGGCATCTTCACCAAGTGGGGCGGCGGCTGGGAGAAGCGGGGCATCGAGAGCGACCCGATCGACGGCCTCCTCGGCGTGATGAGCAAGAACCCGGACGCCGCGACCGCGTTCTTCGACCCGCAGGGCAACGGGCCGGCCGGCGACCACATCGGCAACAACCACCTGACGTACCTCCTCGGCAGCGGCGACGGCTCCCGCGACTGGCCCGACAACGTCATCACCGGCTACGGCGTCACCACCTACGACGACTACACCAGCCGCATCGGTCTCGGCGCGGCCCTCGAAGCGGCGACCACCGGCCGGGAGCCCGGCGCGCCCGGCGCCGCCTTCGACCAGCACTCGGAGTCCCAGGCCCGGGTGATGCAGGAGACCATCACCGTCCTCGACAAGGGCGGCAAGGGCGACGCGATCGAGCAGAACCTCAAGGTCCCGCTGGGCCGCGCCCTCGCCGACTACACCATGGACACCCACGCCATCCTCAGCGGCACCGAGAAGAGCAGCCCCGAGGGCGGCTCCGGGATCAACGCGAACGGCGAGGACTCCAGCATCACCAACAGCAAGCACAGCCTGCTCCGGGTGATGCGCGGGGTGTCCGACGCCGCGTACGGGACGACTCCCGGCGGCGAGCCCGTCCTCGTCTACGACATGCTGTACGAGAACGAGAAGCTCTACTCGGCGGAGTACCTGGCCACCGCGCGGCCCGCCGTGGACGGCCAGCAGAACAACGTCGTCGGCGACTGGGACAACAAGGCCCGTGACGTCGGCGAGGTGTACGGGGCGATGACCGCCATCGGATCCGACATGATCCTCGACGACCGCGACACCAAGATCGGCAAGCTCAACGACGCCATGCGCTACACGTACCACGGTGTCGGCGGCCTCTTCACCCAGATCCCCGTGGTCGGCGATCCGATCCAGCGCATGGTCGACGCGGCCACCTACGAGTACTCCAAGGACGTCGCGTCCGCCGCGGAGGACGTGGCCAGGTCCAAGGACAGCACCGCGACCTCCGCCGGAGTCGGCGGCACGAACGCGCTCATGGACGCCTGGGGCGGCACCCGCGGCGTCCAGGGCAGCGAGGCGCACGAGCACGCCAAGGGCGAGGCGCAGCAGAGCTTCATCACCGGCCGCGAGGACGCCTACTCGGCCCTGCGGACGAGGAAGTGAGATGGCGGAAGGAAGCGGCCGGGCGGCGCCCGGACGGAAGGTCCTCGCACCCGTCGTGGCGCTCGGCGTCCTGGCGGTGGGCGCGGTGGGCGCGCACCTCTGGCTGAACACCGACCTCCTCTCGGGCGACGAGATGTGCGGCGGCCTGGTGTCCACCGACGCGGCCGACGCCGTCCTCCCGTCGTCCGGCCGGGTCTCCGACCGCGACGGCCTCGACGAACGGCCGGGCGACCGGCTCGCGTTCAGCTGCACCGTCGAGAGCTCGTCGTTCCTGCCGGGCACGGACACCGCGCACATCCGCGTCTCGGCCGGCCGCGAGCGCGGCGACTTCCCCTTCACCGATGACGGCCGCTGGCCGAATCCGGCCACCGTGTCGTTCTTCTCCGGCGGCGCCACGGGCGCGGTGGGCGGGGTCGGCGCGGACCACGGCTGGGTCCTGCTGCCCGCGGGCTGTACGACGCAGGCCGGGCCGGCCGTCGTCGAGGGGTACGCGCCCGAGGGCTCCGACCCCGTGCGGCTCGCCGGGCTCCTGACCGACGTGGCCACCAGGGCGGCCGAACGGGCCGGGTGCCTCACCGGCGGGCCCCTGGTGGCGCCCGCCGCCCTGACGGCGTCCCCGGAACCCCGGCCGGTCGAGGACGGGGCAATGTGCGGGATCGAGGGACTCGGGTTCCCCGGACCGGGCGGCCGGACCCCGGAGGCAGCGGAGGACGCGGTGGAGGAGACCGTGACCGGCGTCCCGGGGGAGAGCGGTCGTCCCACCTGGGCCTGTGCGGTGGAGGGGTACGCCACCTACGCCGTGACCCGGGAGCCCCGGATCGTCGAGGGCATCCGCGCCTCGACCGGGTTCGAGGAACAGCCCCCGGTGGCGGGGCGCCCGGTCTCGGGCTTCGACCCCCGGCACGTGGTGGCCGACTGCGCGGGTGTTCCGACGTACTTCTCCCTGGGGTTCGGCCGGAGCTACCTGGACGCCGTCGGCTCGCCCGGCACCCCCCGTATGCGGGATCTCTTCGATGACTTCGTCCGAGCCGCAGGCAAGCGGCTCGGCTGTTCCGCCCCGACCTCCTGAGGACACGACACGTGACGTACGTACGACCCGGCCGGCCCCGACGCCACCTTCGACAGGGCCTGCTGATCGCCGCCGCCCTGACCACGGCGGCCCTGGTGACCGGCTGCCAGAGCGACACCGACACCGGCAGCGGTGCGGCGGCGCCGCTGAGCCTCGGCGGGCTGACCGGCACCGCCGACAAGATGCCCGACGGCGGGGCGAGCAGCTGCCCGCTGCCGTACGACATGGCCGCGGCGGCGAAGGCGGCGGGCCTGGAGGGGGCCGTCGGCCCGGGGCCGGTGAAGGCGGACGGCGATCCCGTCGCCACGGCCGAGGGCGGCAAGCGGGCGAAGCCCGGGGAGCCGCTGGCCGAGAACCCGGGTGTCCTGGTCAGCTGCACCTTCCACATCGGGAAGGACGACGTGGAGGTGCACACCGTCGCCACCGGCAAGCCGCAGGCGCTGGCCCCGCTCGCCCCCGTGATCCAGCGGCTGTCCGGGTCGTCCGTCGACGAGCTGGTCGCCTATCTGAAGGAGGCCGGTGAGGCGGAGGCCGGGAAGGCGGTCGTCACCGGCAGCGGCAAGGTCGCCGCCGTACGGCTGAAGCTCGACGGCGACGGCGACGCCTCCCTCCTGGTCGGCCTCGGGGAGGCGGGGGCCGGCTCCCCGGACCGTACGAAGCAGGCCGGTGACCTGGCCGGAGCCCTGGCCGCCCAACTGCCTTAGACCGACTGGCACATGGGGGGCGGCGTCTGGGCGGGGGCGGACTCCCGGAGGGTCCTGCGGGTCAGGGTGGCTGCCACGAGCGAGAGGACCGCGGCGGCCAGCACCGCCGTCATGGCCGCCGTGCCGCCCCGGTGCTCGACCACCGCGCCGACGACGATCGGGGCGAGGGAGGCCGCCGCCGTGGCCGAGAGGGCGACGACGCTGATGACCCGGCCCTGGATGTGGGCCGGGGTGGTCGCGGCGATCCGGCCGAAGAGGATCGAGTTGACGGCGGGGGCCAGGAACAGGCCCGTGGCCAGCGGGGCCACCATCGCCAGGCTGCCGTTGAGGACGGTGCTCGCCGCCAGCAGGACCACCAGGGCCGTCAGGGCCGTGAGCAGCAGGCGGTGGAAGGGCAGGAGCCGCTGGATGCGGGCCGCGAAGAGGGCACCGAGAAGGCCGCCGATGGCGATGCAGCCCTGCGCGATGCCGAGGGCGCGGGGGCTGTGGCCGCTCTCGGTGAGGGTCAGCACGGATGCGAACTGGGCACCCGTGAGGGCGAAGTTGACCGGCGCGGCCATCAGGATCACCGCGCGCAGGAAGGGGCTCGCGACGACGTGCCGGAGTCCTTCCAGCATGTCGTGCCGCAGCGAGGCCTTCTTCGCGGCGCCCTCGCCCTTCTCCTGCTCCCCCTTGGGGTCGGCGGGCCTGCGGATGAAGGAGACCGCCAGGAACGACAGCAGGTAGCTGAGGGCGTCGAAGAGGAACGGGACCGAGCGGCCGAACGCGTACAGGAAGCCGCCCAGCGGCGGGCCGGCCAGGGAGGCTCCGTACGAGCGGGCCTCGTTGCTCGCGAAGGCCTCCGGGAGCTGCGAGCGGGGGACGAGCTGGCTGACGATCGACGTCTCGGCCGCGCCGAAGAGGACGTCCAGGACGGCGGCGGCCCCGGCGACCGCGAAGATCACCGCGAGGGGCGCGCTGTCGAGCAGGATCGCCGTGGCGAGGGCCGCGAAGAGGACCGCCCGGCCCGCGTCGCAGACCTGCATGACGCGCTTCCTGTTCCAGCGGTCGGCGAACGCGCCGGCCGGGAGCTGGAAGGTGACCCGGATGACCGCCTGGAGGGTGCCGAGGGCGCCGGCCTGCACGGCGGAGCCGTTCAGGGCCAGGACGAGCAGGGGGAACGCGAGGACGGAGACGGCGGTGCCGAGCTGGGAGACGGTCTGGCCTCCCCAGAGCAGCGTGAAGTCCCTGTTCTTGCGCAGGGGCTTCGTGTCGTCGAGCTCCGTCGGCTCCGCTGCGGTTGCCGCCTCCGCGGTCATGGGTCCCCCTCGTGCGTCGGTGTGTTGTGTGTTGTGTGTGTGGTGTGTGGTGTGTGGTGTCGGGCGTGTGCGGTGGTCGTGGTTCGGCCGGTCCGGTCCGGTCCGGTCCGGCTCAGGCGAACGGGTGCGTGAGGACGACCACTTCGACCGCCTCCGCCTCCGGCGGCCGTGTGGCCGGGTCCCGCAGGCGGTCGCGGTAGCGCATCACCAGCGCGTCGATGTCCGCGCGGAGTTCGGCCGCCTCGTCCGGGGTGACCCACCAGACCGTGTGGGCCCGCTCGGCGCCGTGGTCGTGCGAGCGGTGCCGGTCCAGCTGGCGTTCCAGGGTCATGTCGCCGAGGTGCCGGGCCGCTACCGCGTGCTCCCTGGCCTCGGTGGTGCCGTCGGCCGCGTCGTTCTCCAGGGACCAGCCGAGCCGGGTGATGCGCCAGGGGCGCGAGCGGCCGGGCATGGGCCCCGCCTCCTCCACGAAGCCGTACTTGGCGAGCTGGCGGAGGTGGAAGGAGCAGGTGGTGGGGGTCTCGTCGATCAGTTCGCCGGCCTGGGTCGCCGTCAGTGCCCCCCGGAGCGTGAGGACCTCGATGAGGGCGAGCCGTACGGGGTGGGAGAGCGCCCGCATGGAGGCCGGATCGGTGAGGCGGCGAGGTGCTCGCTCTGCGGTTTCGTTCGACTGCTGCATGTAATGAGAGTGTTCTCTCGATAGAAGTCTGTCAATAGGACGGGGCCGCTCTCGGGGCATCCGGGCAGGGGGGTGCGTCGGTATCCGGCCACACCTGCTCACCTCGGCCGATGTCTGTTGACCCATTGACGTGAACATCTCTAGAGTTCCCCTTGGCCTGCGCGAATTCCTGGGGGGGAGTCGAGAACCGTGGTGCAATCCGAACCAGGACCGAGAGTCGAGTACCGCGTTCTCAGCCCACTCGAAGCCACCGTCGACTCCACCCCGCTCAATCTCGGCGGCATCCGCCAGCAGACCGTGCTGGCCACCCTCCTCCTCGACGCCAACCGCGTCGTCGGCGTCGACCGGCTCGTCCGCGCCGTCTACGAGGAGGCCCCGCCGGCCACCGCCCGCGCCCAGCTCCAGATCAGCGTCTCCGCCCTCCGCCGCCTCTTCGGCAACCACGGGGTCTCCGACGTCATCACCACCCACCCGCAGGGCTACATGGTCCGCGCCGCCGACGAGAACCTCGACGCCCTCCACTTCCGCGGACTCGTCGGCAGGGCGCGCAAGCTCCGCGACGCCGGGCAGCGGGGGGAGGCCGCCGCCACGTACCGCCAGGCGCTCGGGCTCTGGCGCGGGGTCGCCCTCGAAGGGATGTACAGCGAGGTCGTCCGCTCCGGCGCGGGCAAGCTCACCGAGCAGCGGACCGCCGCCGCCGAGGAGTGCATCCAGCTGGAGCTGGCGCTCGGCAAACACAGCGCGCTCGTCGGCGAACTCCTCGGCCTCGTCGACGAGTTCCCGCTCCGCGAGCGGCTGCGCGGACAGCTCATGCTGGCGCTCTACCGCTCCGGGCGGCAGACCGAGGCCCTCCAGGTCTACCGGGACACCCGCCAGTGGATGATCGACGAACTCGGCGTGGAACCCGACCCCCGCCTCAAACGCCTCGAACACTCCATCCTCGCCACGGACCCCCGGCTCGACCTCCCCGGCACCCGCAAGGCCGCCGCCCCCGAGGCCCCGGCAGCCGCCACCGAGGCAGCCGCTCCCGCCGCGCCCGTACCGGAGATGCTCCCCGCCGACATCGCCGACTTCACCGGCCGCGACGACCTGGTCGCCGGCATCAGGGAACGGCTGCTCCTCTGCTCCCACGACCAGTCCCGGCTGGCGGTGCCCATCGTCTCCATCGTCGGCAAGGCCGGCGTCGGCAAGACCGCGATGGCCGTCCACGTGGCCCACGAGGTCGCCGCCGAGTTCCCCGGCGGGCAGCTCTTCGCCGACCTGCACGGCGGCGCCCCCGACATGGTCGGCCCCGCCCAGATCCTCGAACGCTTCCTCCGCGCCCTCGGCGTCAGCGGCACCGCCATCCCCGACGGCCTGGAGGAACGGGCCGAGATGTACCGGGCGCTGCTCGCCGAGCGCCGCATGCTGATCGTCCTCGACAACGTCGCGGGCGAGAGCCAGATCAAACCGCTCCTGCCGGGCAAGCCCACCTCGGCGGTCATCGTCACCAGCCGCCGACACATCGGGAGCCTCGCCGGAGCCGTCCGCGTCGACGTCACCA
This sequence comes from Streptomyces sp. P9-A4, assembly GCF_036634195.1. NCBI lineage: Bacteria > Bacillati > Actinomycetota > Actinomycetes > Kitasatosporales > Streptomycetaceae > Streptomyces > Streptomyces sp. P9-A4. The sequence continues at coordinate 3,079,286 of NZ_JAZIFY010000001.1, read as the reverse complement.
CCTTCGGGCCCGCGCAGTCCGCCGAACTCCTCGGCCGCATCACCGGCGCCGAACGCGTCGAGGCCGAACCCGAGGCCACCGCCGACCTCGCCGAACTCTGCGGCCACCTCCCGCTCGCGCTGCGCATCGCGGGCGCCCGGCTCGCCGCCCGCCCCCACTGGGAGGTCGCGGAGCTGGTCGAGCGCCTGGAGGACGAGACCCGCAGGCTCGACGAGCTGAACTACGCGGACGTCGGCATCCGGGCCAGCCTCTCCCTCACGTACGACAGCGTGAGCGAGGACGCCCGGCGGCTCTTCCGCCGGCTGGCCGTCGTCGAGGAGGGCCCGTTCTCCGCGTGGACCGGCATGGCGCTGCTCGACCTTTCCGAAGCGCCGGTACGGGACCTGATCGACGAACTCTCCGACGCGCAGCTCGTGGACACCGCGGGAACCGCGACCGGCCGCCACTCCCAGTACCAACTGCACAACCTCATCCGGGTCTTCGCCCGCGAACGGCTCGCCGACGAGGAGACCGTGGAGGCGCGCGAGGCCGCCCTGGCCCGGGTGCTCGGCTGCTTCCTCTTCCTGATGACCGAGGCGCGGCACCGCGAGTACGGGCAGGACGTGCTGATCCGCAGCCATGACGTGCCCCTTCATCCGCTGCCCGACAGGACCGTGGACCGCATCCTGGCCGAGCCCCTCCAGTGGTTCGCCCGGGAGCGCCAGATGCTGCTTCCGAGCGTCCGGCAGGCCGCCATGATGGGGCTCACCGCGCATTGCTGGGGTCTCGCCGTGACCGCGGTGACGTTCCTGGAGACCCATGTACGGCTCGACGACTGGCGCGACACCCACGAGGTCGCCCTCGCCGCCGCCCGCAAGGGCGGTGACCTGCTCGGCCAGGCCGCCACGCTCCAGTCCCTCGGTTCGCTCGCCGTGACGAAGCAGAACTTCGCCGCCGCCGAGACCCACTTCCGGCACTCCGCCGAGATCTTCGACGGCATCGGTGACGCGCTCGGCTCCGCCCTCGCCGCCCGCGGCCTGGGCTACCTCGCCCGGCTGCACGGCCGCGCCGAGGAGGCGACCGCCCACTACGAGGCGGCACTCAAGGTCTTCCGCGAGAGTGACGGCACCGTCGCCGTCGCCTACGTCCTGCACAACCTCGCCCAGCTCAGGCTGGGCAGCGGCGACGAGGACGCCGCCGGGCCCCTCCTCGACGAGGCCCTCCGGCTCAGCCGGGAGGGCCGCGGCCGTCGCGTCGAGGCGCAGGTGCTGCACCGGATGGGCCAGACCCGTCTGGAGCGCGGCGAGTACGACGAGGCCCTGGAGGCCTTCACCGAGGTCCACAAGGTGGTCCGGCTCATCGGTGACCACACCGGCGAGGCCTACGCCCTGCACGGCATCGGCTCCGCCCGGTTCCGCCGGGGCGAGACCGCCGAGGCCGCCGACGCGCTGCACCGCGCCCTCGTCCTCGCCGAGTCCTCCGACGAACGCCTCGTCATGGGCCGGACCCTGGTGACCCTCGGCGAACTGGCGCTCGCCATCGGGGAGCCGGGCCGGGCCGTGGCCCATCTGACCCGGGTGCTGCCGCTGTTCCGGCAGATGGAGACCCCCGCCCAGGAGGCCGGCGCACTGGTCCTGCTGCATGCCGCCCACCTGGCGGCCGGCGACCCCGAGGCCGCGGGACGGGCCCTGGCCGACGTACGGGAGCTGACGGCCACGATGGCCCCCGAGGCGGCGGGCCGCGTCCTCGCCCGCCTCACGGAGACGGCGGACCAGGACGCGGTGGCCACGGCGGGCTGAGCCGGTGACGGGCCGGCCCGTGCGGGCCGGCACGACGGTCGTCGCGGTCACGACGAGCTCAGGACCGCCGCGTACCGGTGGGGCGAGAAGGTGAGCGTCACCCGGTGTCCCGCCCCCTCCTCCGAGGCGCGGAACGTGGCCGACACCTCGGGATACCCCGGGGTCAGCCCCAGGCCGGCGAAGTACCGGTCGACGTCGAAGACGATCCGGTAGACCCCCCGGTGCCCGCCCGCGTGACCCCACTCGTCGATCCGGCCCTCCTCGTCCGTCCTGCGCTCGGCGAGCAGCACCCACTCGTTGTCGAGGAGCGATTCGAGGCGGGCGTTCAGCCCGACGGCGCTGCGTCCGTGGACGCTCTCCAGTGCTTCCGCGATGACGTTCAGCATGCTCAGCCCACCTGCTCGGTCACGTTCTCAGGGGTCGGGGACGGGGTGAGGAAGGTACGGAGCACCTTCGCGACCTTCTCGATGGCGGGCAGCTCCGTCATCATCGCCCCGTGGTCGCCGGGCGTCCGCTCCACCGCCGGGGCGGTGGTGTGGAGCGCCTGCCAGTGGCCGAGGTACTCGGCGAGGTCGCGCTCGTTCGCGACGGAACCCTCCTGGCTGAAGGCGACCTCGTCGCTCACGAAGAGCACGGCCGGGGCGGCCGACACCTCGGGCCGGTGCCCCAGCAGGGCGTCGAGGAGCAGACCGAGGGTCTCGTACGGCAGCCACTCGTCGAGCCCGACCGAGTCGGCCGGCACCTCCAAGGGGCCGGTGAGCGCTCGGAGTTCGGCCTCCAGGGCCGCTCTGGTCTCCGGATCGGCGTCCTGGCCGCGCGCCCACAGCTCCGCCGCCCGGCCGTACAGCTCGACGCCGGGCCGCAGCCGCTGCTCCAGGCGCGGGCCGTGGACGGGCGGTTCCACCAGGAAGACCGTGGCGGTCTCGGCCGCTCCCTGGCGGGCGATCTCATGGGCGACGACACCGCCGAGCGACCAGCCGAGGATGTAGTAGGGCCCTTCGGGCTGCACGGACTTGACGGCCTCCCAGTACCGCTCGGCGATGGCCCGGATGTCCCGCAGCGGCAGTTCGGAGCGGTCCATGCCGACGGCCTGGATGCCGTACGTGGTGCAGTCGGCGCGCAGCAGACGGGCGAGCTGCCCGTAGGCGTTCGGGGTGCCGCCGCTGGCGTGGACGCAGAACACGGTCGGGAGCGCGGGGTCGGCCGGGCCGGCCGACAGCTTGTAGACGAGGGGGTCGGAGCCGTCCTGCCTGGCGCTGTGGAGTCCGGTCAGGTCGGTCCCGGCCCCGAGGGCGGCGGCCAGTTCGGCGGCGGTCTGCCACTGCATGATCTGCCGCACCGTCACGTCCAGCCCGGCGTTCCGCAGGCGCTTCGCGGCCTTGGTGGCGAGGAGGGAGTGGCCGCCGAGGTCGAAGAAGTTGTCGTGGATGCCGAGGGGGGTGTTGAGGGTTTCGGCCCAGATGGTGGTGATGGTGGTCTCGGTGGGGGTGCGGGGCGGGGTGTGGCTGGTGGTGTCGCCGGTGGTGAGGGTGGGCGCGGGGAGGGCACGGCGGTCGACCTTGCCGTTGGGAGTGGTGGGGAGCTTGGCGAGGTGGACGAAGTGGTTGGGGACCATGTAGTCGGGGAGGTGGGTGCGGCAGTGGGCGCGGAGGTCGCTGGAGGTGTGGGGGGTGTTGGCGGGGGTCGTGTAGTAGGCGGTGAGTCGTTTGTCGCCGGGGGTGTCCTCTCGGACGATGACGGTGGTGAGGTTGATGTGGGGGTGGGTGGTGAGGGTGGCCTCGATCTCTCCGAGTTCGATGCGGAGGCCCCGGATCTTGACCTGGTTGTCGATCCGCCCGAGGTACTCGATGGTGCCGTCGGGGAGCCAGCGGACGAGGTCGCCGGTGCGGTAGGCACGGGTGGGCTCGGAAGTGTGGTGGGTGGTGGTGAAGCGGTCGGTGGTGAGTTCGGGGCGGTTGAGGTAGCCGCGGGCGAGGCCGGGGCCGGTGATCCACAGCTCGCCGGGGACGCCGATGGACGCCAGGCCGCCGTGCCGGTCCACGACCAGGTTGCCGGTGTTGGAGATCGGACGGCCGATCGGCATCGTCGTCATGTCCGGCCGGTTCTCGTCCACCACGAAGCAGGTCGCGAAGACGGTCGCCTCGGTGGGCCCGTATCCGTTGATCAGGGTGCCGGGGGCGTACGGCCCTGACATCAGGGCGTCGGCGACCGCGCGGTCCACGGCCTCACCGCCGTACATCACCGTCTTCATCCCGGCCACCAGGTCCGGCCGCTCGGACACATGCTGGTTGAACAGCGGGGCCGTCAGCCAGGCGACCGTCACCCGGTCCCGGCGGAACGCGGCGGCGAGCGCGTCGGAGTCGGACAGCTCCTCCTTGTCCACGACGGCGAGCGCCGCGCCCGTGATGAGGGCGCCCCAGCACTCGTACGTGAACACGTCGAAGCAGTAGTTGCACGTCTGCGAGACGACGTCCTCGGCGCCGATCGTGTTGAACCAGTTGTTGATCAGCAGCCGGCAGACGGAGCGGTGCTCGATCTGCACGCCCTTCGGGGTGCCCGTGGAGCCGGAGGTGTAGATGACGTACGCGAGGTCCCGGGGCCCGGTCGGGGTGACCGGGTCGTGCGCGGGGAACGCGTCGAAGTCGAACCGGTCGAGGGCGAGCAGCGGGGTGGGGGTGTGGTCGAGACGGCCGGTGAGCCCCGAGTGGGTGAGGACGAGCGGGGTCTCGCTCTCCTCCAGCATGAAGGCCAGCCGGGAGGCCGGGGTGTCGGGGTCCAGCGGGACGTACGCGCCGCCGGCCTTGAGCACCGCGAGCAGCGCGGTGATCATGTCGACCCCGCGGTCCAGGCAGAGCGCGACGAGGGTGTCGGTGGTGACGCCCCGGTCGATGAGGTGGTGGGCGAGCCGGTTGGCCCGCTCGTTGAGCTGCCGGTAGGTGAGGGTCGCGTCGTGGTGGACGACGGCGAGGGCGTCCGGGGTGAGCGCGGCCTGCTGCTCGAAGAGGCGGTGGACGGTGGTGTCGTCGAGGTAGTCGACGGTGGTGTCGTTGAACTCGTCGAGGATCTGGTGCTGTTCGGCCGGGGTGAGCAGCTGGACGTCACCGACGCGGCGCCCGGGGTCGCGGCAGACGTCGGCGAGGGCGGTGAGGAAGTGACCGGTCAGCCGCTCGACGGTGGCCGCGTCGAACAGTTCGGTGGCGAAGGTCGCCTCACCGGACAGGGTCCCGTCCGACTCCTCCGTCAGAAAGACGGAGACGTCGAACTTCGAGGTCCGCCCCGAGGTCTGGAGCAGTTCGACCGTCGTCCCCGGCAGGCTCCAGTCCTGCACCGGCAGGTTCTGCAGGGCGAACATCGACTGGATCAGCGGGTTGCGGCTGAGGTCGCGGTCGGGGGTGAGGTCTTCGACGAGGCGTTCGAAGGGGAGGTCCTGGTGGGCGTAGGCGTCGAGGGTGGTCCGGCGGACCTGGTCGAGGATGGTGGTGAAGGTGGCTTCGGCGGTGATGTCGGTGCGCATGACGAGGGTGTTGACGAAGAAGCCGACGAGGTCTTCGAGTTCGGTGCGGTTGCGGCCGGCGATGGGGACGCCGACGGTGATGTCGTTCTGTCCGCTCCAGCGGGCCAGGACGAGCTGGAAGACGGCGAGGCCGGTCATGAAGAGGGAGGCGTTGTTCCTGGCGGCGAGTTCGCGCAGGGCGGTGGTGGTGTCGGCGGGGACGGTGAAGGCGTGGGTGTCTCCGGCGCCGGAGCGGATACGGGGACGGGGGCGGTCCGTGGGGAGCTCCAGGGTCTCCAGGCCGGCCAGCTGCGTCCGCCAGTAGTCCAGGTGCCCGTCCAGCGCGTCACCGGTCAGCTGGTCCTGCTGCCAGAGCGCGAAGTCCGCGTACTGGAGCGGCAGTTCGGTCAGTGACGTACCGGCGTAGAGCCGTCGTAGTTCCTCCACCAGGACGCCCATCGACCAGCCGTCGACGACGATGTGATGCATGGCGAGGGCGAGGAGGTGGTCGTCCTCACCGAGGCGGACGGTCATCGCCCGCAGCAGACGGCCGGCGGAGAGGTCGAAGGGACGCTCGCCGAAGGACTCGACGGCGGCGCGACCGGCTTCGAGGGCCTCCGGAGCGACGCCTTCGGGAGTGCCGGTTTCCGGAGTGCCGGTGAGGTCGACGTGTTCGATCCCGACGTGCCAGGGCTCGTCGATCACCTGCACCGGGTCGCCGTCCGCGCCCGTCGTGAACCGGGTCCGCAGCACCTCGTGCCGTACGACCAGGGCATCGAGCGCCGAGTTCAGCGCCGCCGGGTCCAGCGGACCCCGCACCCGGAACGCCGTCGGCACCACGTACTCCGCGCTCCCCGGATCCAGCTCGTCCAGGAACCAGAGGCGCTGCTGCGCGAAGGACAGCGGGACCTCCCGTACCCCCTCCGCCCGGCGGGTGATCGGGGCGACGGTCAGCTCCTCGCACTCGGCGAGGCTCGCGGCCAGCTCGGCCACCGTCGGGTTGCTGAAGAGCCGGCGGACGGAGACCTCGACGCCGAGCGCCTGGCCGATCCGGTTGGCGGCCTTGGTGGCGAGGAGGGAGTGGCCGCCGAGGTCGAAGAAGTTGTCGTGGATGCCGAGGGGGGTGTTGAGGGTTTCGGCCCAGATGGTGGTGATGGTGGTCTCGGTGGGGGTGCGGGGCGGGGTGTGGCTGGTGGTGTCGGCGGTGACGGTCGGGGCGGGGAGAGCGCGGCGGTCGACCTTGCCGTTGGGAGTGGTGGGGAGCTTGGCGAGGTGGACGAAGTAGTTGGGGACCATGTAGTCGGGAAGGTGGGTGCGGCAGTGCGCACGGAGATCGCCCGAGCTGTGGGGGGTGTTCGTGGGGGTCGTGTAGTAGGCGGTGAGTCGTTTGTCGCCGGGGGTGTCCTCTCGGACGATGACGGTGGTGAGGTTGATGTGGGGGTGGGTGGTGAGGGTGGCCTCGATCTCTCCGAGTTCGATGCGGAGGCCCCGGATCTTGACCTGGTTGTCGATCCGCCCGAGGTACTCGATGGTGCCGTCGGGGAGCCGGCGGACGAGGTCGCCGGTGCGGTAGGCACGGGTGGGCTCGGCCGTGTGGTGAGTGGTGGTGAAGCGGTCGGCGGTGAGTTCGGGACGGTCGAGATAGCCGCGGGCGAGACCGGGACCCGTGATCCACAGCTCACCGGGGACGCCGACGGGAGCGAGACCACCGTGCCGGTCGATGACCAGGACCTGGGTGTTGGCCACCGGTGAGCCGATCGGCATGGAGGTGGTGCCCGGCCGGTTCTCGTCCACCACGAAACCGGTCGCGACGACGCCCGCCTCCGTCGGCCCGTAGAGGTGCGCGAGGCGCCCCGGGGCGTACGGACCCGACAGCAGCGCGTCCGCGATCGAACGGTCGCCGGCCTCACCCCCGTAGAAGACGGACTTCAGGTCCTTCAGCAGGTCCGGGCGCTCCACCAGGTACTGGTTGAACAGTGGTGTCGGGATGAGCGCGGTCGTGACGGAGTGGCGCACCAGCGCCTCCGCGAAGGGCTCGCTGCCCGCGAGGACCTTCGGGTCCAGGATCGCCATCGTGGCGCCGGAGGTGAGCACCGGCCAGCATTCGAGCGCGAAGGAGTCCCAGGCGAAGTTCAGGATCTGGGAGACGACGTCGTCGGCGGTGATCGTGTGGAACCAGTTGTTGGAGATCAGCCGGCACAGGGAGCGGTGCTCGATCTGCACGCCCTTCGGGGTGCCCGTGGAGCCGGACGTGTAGATCAGATAGGCGAGGTCCCGGGCGCCGGTGGGGGTGACGGGGTTGTCCGCGGGCCGGTCGTCGAGGGCGAGCCGGTCCAGGAGGACGAGGGGCGTCGGGGTGTGCTCCAGGCGCGGGGCGAGGTCCGAGTGGGTGAGGACGAGCGGCGCCCGGGTCTCCTCCAGCATGAAGGCGAGGCGGTTGGGCGGGTTGTCGGGGTCGAGGGGGACGTACGCGCCGCCGGCCTTGAGGACCGCGAGCAGCGCGGTGATCATGTCGATCCCGCGGCCGAGGGAGATTCCCACGAGGGTGTCGGTGGTGACGCCCCGGTCGATGAGGTGGTGGGCGAGCCGGTTGGCCCGCTCGTTGAGCTGCCGGTACGTGTACGAGCTGTCGCCGTGGACGACGGCGAGCGCCTCGGGGGCGAGCGCGGCCTGCTGCTCGAAGAGGCGGTGGACGGTGGTGTCGTCGGCGTAGTCGACGGTGGTGTCGTTGAAGTCCCTCAGGATCTGGTGCTGTTCGGCCGGGGTGAGCAGCTGGATGTCACCGACGCGGCGCTCGGGGTCGTGGCAGACGTCGGCGAGGGCGGTGAGGAAGTGACCGGTCAGCCGCTCGATCGTCTCCGTGTCGAAGAGCTCCGTCGCGAAGGTCGCCTCGCCCGAGAGGGTGCCGTCCGCCTCCTCCGTCAGGAACACCGACACGTCGACCTTCGACACCTTCGAGCTCACCGCGACCGGCCGCATGGTCAGACCGGGGATCTCCCACGGGTCCGAGGACGCGCCCTCCACGCTGAAGCCCACCTGCACCAGCGGGTTGCGGCTGAGGTCGCGGTCGGGGGTGAGGTCTTCGACGAGGCGTTCGAAGGGGAGGTCCTGGTGGGCGTAGGCGTCGAGGGTGGTTCGGCGGACCTGGTCGAGGATGGTGGTGAAGGTGGCTTCGGCGGTGATGTCGGTGCGCATGACGAGGGTGTTGACGAAGAAGCCGACGAGGTCTTCGAGTTCGGTGCGGTTGCGGCCGGCGATGGGGACGCCGACGGTGATGTCGTTCTGTCCGCTCCAGCGGGCCAGGACGAGCTGGAAGACGGCGAGGCCGGTCATGAAGAGGGAGGCGTTGTTCCTGGCGGCGAGTTCGCGCAGGGCGGTGGTGGTGTCGGCGGGGACGGTGAAGGCGTGGGTGTCTCCGGCGCCGGAGCGGATACGGGGACGGGGGCGGTCCGTGGGGAGTTCCAGGGTCTCCAGGCCGGCCAGCTGCGTCCGCCAGTAGTCCAGGTGCTTGCCGAGGGCGTCGCCCGACAGCTGCTTCTGCTGCCAGAGCGCGAAGTCCGCGTACTGAATGGGGAGTTCTTCGAGGGATGAGTCCCCGGTGTAGAGGCGTCGTAGTTCCTCCACCAGGACGCCCATCGACCAGCCGTCGACGACGATGTGGTGCATGGCGAGGGCGAGGAGGTGGTCGTCCTCGCCGAGGCGGACGGTCATCGCCCGCAGCAGCCGCCCGTCGGCCAGGTCGAACGGACGGTGCCCGAAGGACTCGACGATCGCCCGGCCGGCCTCCTCCGGATCCGGGGCCCCGCCCAGGTCCAGCTGCTCGACGGCCACATGCCAGGGCTCCTCCACGATCTGCACCGGGTCGCCCTCGGGGCCGGTCGCGAACCGGGTCCGCAGCACCTCATGGCGTACGACCAGGGCATCGAGCGCCGTGCTCAGCGCCGCCGGGTCCAGCGGACCCCGCACCCGGAACGCCGTCGGCACCACGTACTCCGCGCTCCCCGGATCCAGCTGGTCGAGGAACCACAGGCGCTGCTGCGCGAAGGACAGCGGAACCTCCCGCACCCCCTCCGCGCGGCGGCCGATCCGAACCGCAGCACCCGCACGCCGCATTCGAGAAAGAAGGCGTGCCTCGGAAGAGAATTCGCCCATTAAAATCACTCCTTGATTCGCCACTCGATGCATAGGGAAATGCGCGCTTGTAGCTCATTCTCCCGGGTCCCTCCATCGGATCGCTATCGGTGCTCTATTTTGCGGAAAAGGCTTGACGGGCTGCGTTCCCGGCCGCGTAAAGTCACCGCCGTCGGCCACAAGCCCCCGCTACCACACAGTGAGATCTCCGGATCCTGTGTCTCATGGCGGCGTTCCCGAAAGAGGCAGAATCATGACTTCGAGCCCCAACTCCCCGGCACGTCGGCTTCGCGTATTCGACTCGACTCTCCGCGACGGAGAGCAGGCCCCCGGCAACGCGATGAACGCGGAGCAGAAGCTGGAACTGGCCCTCGCCATCGAGGCCACCGGCGTCGACACCATCGAGGCCGGCTTCCCCAGCTCCTCCCCGAGCGACTTCCTGGCCACCAAGCTGATCGCCGAGGCGCTCACCACCGCCAAGGTCGCCACCCTCAACCGTGCGGTCCGCGAGGACATCGAGCTGGCGGCCGAGGCCGGCGGCATCGACCACCAGGTCCAGATCATGGCCACCGGCAGCGATGTCCACCTGGAGCACAAGCGCGGTCTGACCAGGGCCGAAGGCCTGCAAGAGATCATCGACAGCATCCGCTTCGCCCGTGAGCTCGGCTTCACCGACATCACGCTCGGCATCGAGGACTCCAGCCGCGGCACCGACGACCTGCTCCGCCCGCTGATCGAGGCGGGCGTCGCGGAGGGCGCGAAGACCGTCGCGCTCGCCGACACCACCGGCTGCATGCTCCCGTCGGAATACGGCGCCCAGGTGGCCCGGGTCCGCTCCTGGATCCCCGACGACGTCATCCTTTCCACGCACTGCCACCAGGACCTCGGACTTTCCCTCGCCAATGCCCTCGCCGGTATCGAGGCGGGCGCGGACGAGGTGCAGTCGACGCTCGCCGGAATCGGTGAGCGTGCCGGAAACACCCCCCTCGAAGAACTGGCCGCCGTCCTTCTCTACAAGGGCGAGCTGCTGGGTGTGACCAGCCGTCTCCAGACCGAGAAGCTGTACGACGCCTATCTGATCCTCAGCCGGATCATCGGAATGTCGACGCCGCGCAACAAGGCCGTATTCGGTGACAACGCATTCGCCACGCAGGCCGGAATCCACCAGGCGGGAATGCTGCGCAACCCGGTGACGTACGAATACGTCGAGCCGCACCTCTTCGGCCGCGACCGCGGAATTCTCATCGGCCGGCACTCCGGACGCAACGTCATCCGCAACCTCTTCGACCAGATGGGTCTGGGCGTCGAGCGCGACCTGCTCGACGAGATCTACGACACCTACATCGCCAACCGCGCGGACGGCACCTGCATCGAGCTGGGCGACCTGCGCGAGATCATCACCGGCCGGCTGCTGCGCGCCTCGGCGACCGCCGCTGCCGCCGCCACGACCACCGAGATGGCGGTGGCCGGCCGATGAGCACCATCACGCAGCCGGAACGCGCCGAGCGCAACCTGATCGAGAAGGTGTGGGAGAACCACGTCGTCGACCGGGCGCCGGGCGAACCCGACCTCCTCTACATCGACCTGCACCTGCTCCACGAGGCCAGCTCGCCGCAGGCCTTCGACGGCCTCCAGCTCACCGGACGCCGGGTCCGCAGACCCGACCTGGCGCTCGCCCTGGAAGACCACAACGTGCCCACCAACACGCTGTTCGTGAAGGACGCGATGGGCAGCGCACAGCTGGAGCGGCTCCGCGAGAACTGCGAGAACCAGGGCATCGAGCTGTTCTCGCTGGGCGACGACCGGCAGGGCATCGTGCACGTCGTGGCACCGGAGCTGGGCTTCGTCCGCCCCGGCATGACCGTGGTGTGCGGCGACAGCCACACCTCCACGCACGGCGCCTTCGGCGCCCTCGCCTTCGGCGTCGGCACCAGCGACGTCGAGCACGTCCTCGCCACCCAGACGCTGGCCCTCCAGCGGCCCAGGACCATGTCGGTCGAGTTCGTCGGCGAGCCGCCGGCGGACGTGACGCCCAAGGACCTGATCCTCGCGCTGATCGCCCACATCGGGGCCAACGGGGCCAACGGCTACGCCATCGAGTACCGCGGCAAGGCCGTCGAGAACCTCTCCATGGAGGGGCGGATGACGGTCTGCAACATGAGCATCGAGGCCGGTGCCCGCGCCGGTCTCATCGCCCCGGACCACAAGACGGTCGACTACCTGCGCGAGCGCTGGGACCCGGCCGCGGACGCCGAGTGGGAGGAGGCCTGCGCCTACTGGGATTCGCTGCGGACCGACGAGGGCGCCGCCTTCGACCGGGTCGTGGAGCTCGACGTCACCGGGCTGAAGCCCTTCGTCACCTGGGGCACCAACCCCGGCCAGGCCGTACCGCTGGACGCCGAGGTCCCCGCCCCCGAGTCCTTCGGCAGCGACGCCGAGCGGGCGGCGGCGCGCCGCGCCCTGGAGTACATGGGCCTCGAAGCGCACGTGCCGATGCGGGACATCGACATCAACACGGTCTTCCTCGGCTCCTGCACCAACGGCCGCATCGAGGACCTGCGGGCCGCGGCCGACGTGCTGCGCGGCCGCAAGGTCGCCCCGTCGATCACGATGCTCGTCGTCCCCGGCTCGATGGCCGTCCGCGCCCAGGCCGAGGAGGAGGGCCTGCACCAGGTCTTCCTGGACGCGGGTGCGCAGTGGCGGCTCTCCGGCTGCTCGATGTGCATGGGCATCAACGCCGACCGCCTCCAGGGCATCCAGCGCGTCGCCTCCACCTCGAACCGCAACTACGAGGGCCGGCAGGGCACCCACGCCCGCACCCACCTGGTCTCGCCCGTGGTGGCCGCCGCCACCGCCGTCGTCGGGCGACTGGCCACCCCGAGCGAGCTGACCGACCCGAAGAACGAGCAGGAGGACCAGGCATGAGAGAGCCGATGAAGGCGCACACCGGCCAGGCCGTGGCGCTGAGCAGGGACGACGTCGACACCGACCAGATCATCCCCGCCGAGTTCTGCAAGCGGCTCACCAAGTCCGGTTACGCCGACACCCTGTTCGGCCACTGGCGCAAGGAGCCCGACTTCGTCCTGAACCGGCCGGAGCACCAGGGCGCCAGCGTCCTGGTCGCGGGACACAACTTCGGTACGGGCAGCTCGCGCGAGCACGCCGTGTGGGCGCTGCGCGACTGGGGCTTCCGTGCGGTCATCGCCACCAGCTTCGGCGACATCTTCCTGCGCAACGCCCTGAAGAACGGCCTCCTCGCGGTGGCCCTGCCGGTGGACGTCGTCGCCGAGCTGGCCGAACTGTCCCTCGCCGACCCGGAGTTCCGGATCTCCGTCGACCTCCAGGAGCTGACCGTCACCGCCGACGGCCGGAGCTGGGAGTTCGAGGCGGACCACCGTGCGCGCTGGCTCCTCCTCAACGGCCTCGACGACATCGACGTGACCCTCCGCAAGGCCGACGTGATCGCCGCCTTCGAGGAGCGCCGGCCGGCCTGGATGACCAGCATCACCCGCGGCACCTTCTCCTCCCCGGACGCGGCGAAGCTCCGGCGGGCCTCGTGACGGCGGAGACCGCCACGGCGGAGACCGCCACGGCGGTGTCCGCGACCGCGACGGGCGGCCGGGCGGCCGTCTCCGAGCGGGCCGGGCGCATCCCCAAGGGCAACCTCGCGGAGCTGTTCCTGCTGGCCCGCGAGCGCGGCGCCATCGACCTGGCCGTGGGCACGCCCGGCGCGCCGGAGACCCCGAAGCCCCTCGTCGAGGAGGCCGTACGGGCCCTGCGCGGCGGCGTCAACCAGTACGAACTGCCCCACGGCGGCGCGGACATCCGCCGCCGGATCGCGGAGTCCTTCACGACCCCCGCCGACCCGGACACCGAGCTGACCGTCACGGTCGGCGGCACCGAGGCGCTGTGCGTGGCGCTGTTCTCGCTGGTCGACCCGGGCGACGAGGTCGTCCTCCTGGACCCGTACTACGAGAACTTCCTCGGCGCCGTCGAACTGGCGGGCGCCCGGCCGAAGTTCGTCCGCCTCCACGAGCCGGAGGGGCCGGTGAGCCCCGACTGGCGGCTCGACCCGGACGAGCTGGCCGCGGCCTTCGGTCCCGCCACCCGGGCGATCATCCTGAACACCCCGGCCAACCCGACGGGCCAGACCCTGTCGGCGGAGGACCTGGAGCGGATCGCCGCACTGTGCGAGCGGTGGGACGTGACGGTCATCTCCGACGAGGTGTACGCCAACCTCGTCTTCGACGACCGCCCGCACCTCTCGGTCGCCGACGTCCCCTCCCTGCGGGACCGCAGCGTGGTCGTCGGCTCGCTCTCCAAGAGCCACGCCATCAGCGGCTGGCGGCTCGGGTTCCTGCGGGCCCGGCCGGAACTCACCCGGGTCTTCCGGCGGGTCCACGAGATCACCACCAACGGCGCCGGCGCCCCGCTCCAGCTGGCCGCGGGCCTCACCGACCTCTTCGACGCGGCCTCCCTCACGGCCGCGAAGGAGCTGTCCCAGGCCCGCGACGAGACGGCGGACATCCTCGCCCGGATGGGGCTCACCTTCCGGCTGCCGGAGGGAGGCTGCTTCGTCCTCGCCGACATCCGCGGAGCCACGGACGAGGACTGCCGGACCTTCGTCCGCCGCGTCCTGGAGGAGTCCTCCGTCCTCCTCGCCCCCGGCACGCCGTTCTTCGCCGACGAGGAGCGCGGCCGGAACTACGTCCGCGTGGCCTTCAACCGCTCCCCGCAGATCCTCGCGGCGGCCCGCGCCCGCCTCCTCCCCTGAACGACCACCCGCCATCAGCCAAGAAACGGTGAGACCCCTCATGACCAGGACAGTGACCGTCATACCCGGCGACGGCATCGGCCCCGAGGTGACCAGGGAGGCCCTGGAGACCATCGACGCCCTCGGCCTCGACCTGCGCTTCGACGTCCTCGACCACGTCAACGCCGACACCTACCTCCGTACCGGCGTCTCCCTCTCCGACGAGGACTTCGAGCGCGTCAAGGCCAGCGACGCCGTGCTCTTCGGCGCCATCGGCGACCCCCGCGTCAAGACCTCCGACTACGGCCGCGGCGTCCTCCTGCGCCTCCGCTTCGACCTCGACCTCTTCGTCAACCACCGCCCGGCCGCCCTGCTCGACGAGCGCCTCAGCCCGCTGCGCGACGAGCGGACCCGCAAGCTCGACTGCGTCATCGTCCGCGAGAACACCGAGGGCCTCTACACCGACATCGGCGGCGTCCTGCGGGCCGGCACCGAGCACGAGATGGCCGTCGACGCCGACGTCAGCACCCACATGGGCGTCTCGCGGATCATGGAGTACGCGTACTCCATCGCCAAGCGCGGGGTCTGCATGGTCGACAAGTCGAACGCCGTCCGGCACGGCGGGCAGGTCTGGCAGCGGGCCTTCCAGGAGGCCGCAGCCAAGCGCCCCGACATCAAGTCCACCCACCTGTACGTCGACGCGGCGGCGATGAAGTTCATCTCCGACCCCTCCCAGTTCGACGTCATCGTCACCAACAACTCGTACGGCGACATCCTCAGCGACCTCGCGGCGATGCTCGCCGGCGGCCTCGGCAACGCGGCCTCCGCCAACATCAACCCGGTCACCGGCTTCGGCCTCTACGAGCCCGTGCACGGCAGCGCCCCCGACATCGCGGGCCAGGGCATCGGCAACCCCTTCGGCGCCATCCTCAGCTCCGCCCTGATGCTCGAACACCTCGGCTGGGCCACCGAGGCCGACGCCCTGCGCCGGGCCGTCGGCGTGGCGATCAGCGAGGGGCAGTGCACCCCCGACCTGGGCGGAGTCCTCGGCACCAAGGAGGCCGGCGAGGCCGTCAGGAACGCCCTCGCCGCCGCGTGACGGCGCCTCCCCGGCCCACCGCGCGTCCCTGCCCCTGCCCCCGCCCCCGTCATCCGCTCATCCACTCATCCACGAAAGGAAGCCCCGGTGACCACCACGACCGTGCGAACCGCCGTACGCGCCAACGCCGTTCGCGCCGCCGCCCCGACCGTCCCGGCGCCCGCGCCCACCGCCGTCCTCGACTGGCGGACCACCCCCGGCAAGCCCGCCACCGCCGAGGCCCCCGCCTTCGCCGGCATCGACGAGGCCTGCGCCTGGCTCCAGGAGCGGCTGCCCGAGCTGACCGGGGCCCTCCATGTGCACGGCGCCCTGTACCTGCGCGGCCTGCCGGTGCGTACGGTCGAGGACTTCGCCCGCGTCCGTGACGTGCTCGTCCCCGAGCGCACCCCGTACCGCGAGAAGGCCACCCCGCGCAGCAGCTTCGGCGACGACGTCTTCTCCTCCACGGACCTGCCGCCGTCGCAGTCCATCCGCATGCACAACGAGAACAGCTACACGCTGACCTTCCCCCGTGCCCTCCTCTTCGGCTGCCTGACCGCCCCCGCCGAGCAGGGCGCGACCCCGGTCGCCGACGTCCGCAAGGTGCTCGCGAACGTCCCGCCGGCGCTCGCCGAGAAGATGCGCGAGCACGGCTGGCTGCTCCAGCGCAGCTACTCGGAATACATCTCCACCGACTGGAAGACCGCCTTCGCCACCGAGGACCCGGCGGACGTCGAGCGCTACTGCGCCGAGAACCGCATCGCCCTCGACTGGCAGGAGGACGGCAACCTGCGCACCAGCCAGGTCCGCCCCGGCACCATCCGCCACCCGGACACGGGCGAGGAGGTCTGGTTCAACCACCTGGTCTTCTGGAACGAATGGGCGCTCGACGAGGAGCTGCGCGAGACCCTGGTCGACGAGTTCGGCCGCGAGGGCCTGCCGTTCAACACCGCCTTCGGCGACGGCACCCCGCTCAGCCGCGAGGACCTGGACGCGCTCCAGGAGGCGTACGACAAGGCGACCGTCCGCGAGCGGTGGCAGGTCGGCGACGTGATGCTCGTCGACAACATCCTCACCTCCCACGGCCGCGACCCCTTCCGCGGCGACCGGAAGATCGTCGTCGCCATGGGCAACCCGGCCGACGTCGAGGACTGCCACCCGTCGGTACGCCCGGCGGCACGCTTCGCCTGAGCCGCGCCACCACACCATCCCCGCCCCACCCGACCCTCCCGTACCAAGGAGCGTGTTCCATGGCCGTCCTCCACGAGGAGCCCATCGACGCGCCGGCCCGTTTCCTGCGGGTCGCGCGCAGCCACCCCGACCGTCTCGCCGTCCACGGCTCCGACGCCACCCTGACCTTCGCCGCGCTGGAGGAGCGCACCCGCCTCCTCGCCGGTGAGCTGATCGCCCGCGGTGTCGCCCCGGGCGACCGCGTCGGCATCCACCTGCGGCGCGGCGCCGGACTCGTCGTCGCCCTGCTCGCCACCTGGCGCGCCGGAGCCGCGTACGTCCCGCTCGACCAGGCCTATCCGCACGACCGCCTCACCTTCATGGCCGAGGAGTCCGGCATCCGGGTCCTCGTCGCCGACGCGGGTGCCGACACCGGGTTCGCCCCGGCGGGCGTCGAGCTGGTCGACCCGGCGGCGCTGCCCGAGCGCTCGCCCGCCCCCGTACCGTTCGACGACCTGCCGGCCGCCGACGCTCCGGCGTACGTCATCTTCACCTCCGGTTCCACCGGCCGCCCCAAGGGCGTGGAGGCCACCCGGGCCGGTGTGGCCTCGCTGGTCGCGGCGCTTGAGGAGTTCGGGGCGTACGCCCCCGAGCCGCGTACCGTCGCCTGGAACGCCGGCGTCTCCTTCGACGCCTCCGTCCAGCAGTGGGTCCGGGTCTGCCGGGGCGACAGCGTCGTCGTCCTGGACGACGAGGTGCGCAAGGACCCGGAGCGCCTGGAGGAGCTGTTCGACCGGCTCGCCGTGACCGACCTCGACCTCACGCCCTCGCACTGGGAGATGCTCCGCGCCACCCTGCTGCGGCCCCGCGCCGACGGCCGGGTCCCGCGCCTCTTCATGGGCGGCGAGCCGGTCCCCGAGCGGACCTGGCGCGAGCTGTCCGAGGCCACCGCGAACGGCGTCCTCGACGCGCTCAACCTGTACGGGCCGACCGAGTGCACCGTGGACGCGACCGCCGCCTGGATCACCGGCGAGGGCCCGCACATCGGCGACGCCCTGCCCGGCAACCGGCTCCACGTCCTGGACGCGACCGGACGCCAGGTCCCGGACGGCGAGCCCGGTGAACTCTGCATCGCGGGACCGCGACTGGCCCTCGGCTATGTGAACCAGCCGGAGCTGACCGCCGAGCGCTTCCCGGCCGACCCCTTCGGTACGCCCGGCAGCCGGATGTACCGGACCGGCGACGTGGTCCGGCGCACGGCGCACGGCCTGGAGTTCGTCGGCCGCGCCGACCGGCAGGTCAAGTTCCGGGGCTACCGCATGGAGCTGGGGGAGATCGAGCACGTCCTCGCCTCCCACCCGGAGGTCGCCACGGCCGTGGTCCAGATCCGCCCGGCGGCCGACGCCACGGACGGCGCCGAGGCCTCCGGCGACCGTCTCGTCGCCTACCTCGTCCCCGCCGCCGGTACGGAGACCGCCGCCGGTACGGAGACCGGCACCGGTACGGAGCCGGGCGCGGCGCTGCTGCGCAAGCACGCGGCGCAGGCGCTCCCGGAGTTCATGCTCCCCTCCGACTACGTGTTCCTCGACGCGCTGCCGCTGACCCCCAACGGCAAGCTCGACACCGCCGCCCTGCCCGCCCCCGAGGCGGCCGGCGGTCCGGCCCAGGCCGCGGGCGGCGCCCCGGCCACCGAGACCGAGCGGCTGATCGCGGGCGTCTGGTCCGAGGTCCTCGGCCGGGCCTCGATCGGTGTCGACGACGACTTCTTCGCCCTCGGCGGCCACTCCCTGATGGCGCTCCGCGTCGTCGGACGCCTGAAGAAGAGCCTCGGCCGGCCGGTCCCCGTCAAGGACGTCTACAAGCACCCCCGGCTGCGCGACCTCGCCGACCACGTCGACGCCCTGCGCGCCACGACCGCGGCCTGACACCCCCCCCACTTCGACGACGTAAGGACAGACCGTGCAGGACACCATTGTGGTCCGCCCCCGGCAGGACCCCGACGCGCGCCTGAGGCTCATCTGCCTGGGCTTCTGCGGCGGCGGCGCCGGCTCGTACATGCCCTGGGCGGACGTGCTGCCCGAGGGCGTCGAACTGGCCGCGATCTGCTACCCCGGCCGTGAGGGCCGGTTCGCCGAGGACTGCCCCGACAACTGGGACGAGCTGGCCGAGGACGCCGTGGCTGCCGTGCTCTCCGCCGCCGACCGGGACTACGTCCTCTTCGGCCACAGCATGGGCGGCTGGATGGCCTTCGACGTCGCCGCCCGCATCGAGGAGCGTGGCGGCCCGCTCCCCAAGGCTCTGGTCGTCTCCTCCGCGAACGCCCCGAGCCGGGGTCTCACCGTCCAGGACATGTTCCCCGCGCAGCGGGACACCGACGAGCAGATCATGCATTGGATGGAGACGTTCGGGCTGCTGCCGCAGCACGTCCTGGACGACCCGGACCTGCGCGAGATGGCGCTCGACCTGATGCGCGCGGACGTGCGCATCCGCGACACCTTCTACTACCGCGACGGCGCCCAGGTCTCCGTGCCGGTCCAGGTGATCAACGGGGATGCCGACGAGGTCATCGACCCGCGCGCCGCCGAGCAGTGGCGCGACCTCGCCGCCGGCGAGTACCGCCACGACGTGCTGCCGGGCGGCCACTTCTACACCCCCGAGACCTGGGGCTCGCTGCCCACCCGTATCCCCGCCCTGTACGAGACCGCCCCCGCGGCCACCGCCCCGGCGACGGCCGCCCCGGCCCTCGCGGCCTGACGGAAGAGAGAGCGAGCCATGACCCCCGAGATCGACGCGATCTTCCAGGACGTGAAGGACCGGCACGGAGCCGACTCGATCGTCCGTGTCGAGGACATGCTGTACCGCAAGCAGCAGGAGCGGCACCCGCTCCAGAAGAACGCCAAGTGGATCATGCCGGGGATCTCCCAGACCCCCTGGCACGACCCCTACGGGCACCCCGAGGTCGCCCCGGTCGTCCGCGCCTTCGAGGCCGGCCACGCCGCGATCAGACGGGAGCTGGACGAGGCCTGGGCCGAGCGGAAGAGCGCCTTCTCCGACTACGAGCACTACCTCACCCGGCAGGAGAACTGGCAGGCGCTCTACCTGTTCCGGGACGGCGCGCCGGTCGAGTCCTCGGCCCCGCTCGTGCCCACCGCGTACGACGTCCTGACCCGCGAGGTCCTGGAGCAGGGCAAGCTCTGCACCCTCCTGGAGAGCCACTTCTCCACCCTGCTGCCCGGCGCCTCGATCGCCCCGCACTGCGACCTCTGGAACTTCAGCATCAACCTGCACCTCGCGGTCGACATCCCGGAGGGGTGCGGGATCACCGTGGCCGGCGAGACCCGGCAGTGGAAGGAGGGCGAGTGCCTGCTCTTCGACTACTCCTTCGAGCACGAGGCGTGGAACGACGGCGTCCGGCCGCGCACCTGCCTCCTCGTGGACCTGTGGCACCCGGAGACGACCGTCCCGGAGCGTGAGGCCCTCGTCGGCCTCATCACCGAGATCCGCAAGCTCATGGCCTAGAGGGCCCAGGCGGCCCAGGGCTGCCCTTTCCTGCGGAGCAGTCCGGCAGTAATCCGCTTGTCCCCTACGGAATTTCTTTCGATCGACGACTGAGGAGTGAATGGTGAACGTGTCCGTGCAGGAAGAGATTCTGTGTGGGTTGTTCGGCGAGGTGCTGGGTGTGGAGCGGGTGGGGGTGGACGACAACTTCTTCGCCCTCGGCGGTCAGTCCCTCCTCGCGACGCGCCTGGTGAGCCGGGTGCGTGCGGTGCTCGGTCACGAGGTGGGGGTGCGCGATCTGTTCCGTGCCCCGTCGGTACGGGAGTTCGCTCGGCGGCTCGCGTCGGTGGCGGCGGGCGGCGAGCGTCCGGTGCTGGCTCCGGTGGAGCGGGCGGCGGAGGTCCCGGTGTCGTTCGCGCAGCGCCGGCTGTGGTTCCTGGGCGAGCTGGAGGGGCCGAGTTCGACGTACAACGTGCCGTGGCTGATCCGGCTCTCGGGCCGGGTGGACGTGGACGCGCTCGACGCGGCCGTGAACGACGTGGTCGGACGGCACGAGGCACTGCGGACGGTCTTCCCCTCGGTGGGCGGCGAGCCCCAGCAGTCGGTCCGGCCGGCCGGGGACGTGCGGGTGCCCGTGGAACGGGTGGACGTCACCGCCGAAGGTGTGGACGACGCGGTGGCCGCCGCGTCGGAGCGGGTGTTCGATCTGTCGTCCGAGATTCCGGTGCGCGCGTGGGTGTTCCGGATTTCGGAGGACGAGCACGTCCTGCTCCTGCTGCTGCACCACATCGCGAGCGACGGCTGGTCGGTCGGCCCGCTGGGCCGGGACCTGAGCGTGGCGTACGGGGCGCGGCTCGCCGGGTTCGCCCCCGCGTGGGAGCCGCTGCCGGTGCAGTACGCCGACTACGCGGTCTGGCAGCGGGGTCTGCTCGGTGACGCCCAGGACCCGGAGAGCCTGGAGGCGCGCCAGCTCTCGTACTGGCGCGGTCAGTTGAGCGAACTGCCCGAGGTTCTCGACCTTCCGTCGGACCGCACCCGCCCGCAGGTGGCCTCGTACCGGGGCGGCATCCACCGCTTCGGCGTCCCGGCCGCCCTGCACGGCCGGCTCTCCGAGCTGGCCAGGGACAACCAGTCGACCCTGTTCATGGTGATGCAGGCGGCGATGGCCGCCCTGCTGACCCGGCTGGGCGCGGGCACCGACATCCCGATCGGCGCGCCGCTGGCGGGCCGTACCGAGGACGGGCTCGACGACCTCGTCGGCTTCTTCGTGAACACCGTCGTGCTGCGCACGGACACCTCCGAGGACCCCTCGTTCCGTGAGCTGCTGGAGCGGGTCCGGTCCACCGACCTGGAGGCGTACGGCCACCAGGACATCCCCTTCGAGCGGCTGGTCGAGGAGCTGAACCCGACCCGCTCGACCGCCCACCACCCGCTCTTCCAGGTCATGCTGGCCTTCCAGCACAGCTACGAGGGCCGGATCGAGATCCCCGGCGCCGAGGTCACCTGGACGGACGTGCCCAGCGGCACCGCCAAGTTCGACCTCGCCGTCTCCGTGGCCGAGCGCCACACGGCGGACGGCGGCCCGGCGGGTCTGACCCTGGAGTGGAACTACGCGAAGGACCTGTTCGACGAGGAGACCGTCGCCGCGTTCGGCACCCGGCTGGTCCGACTCCTGGAAGCCGTCACCGCCGACCCCGACCGGCGCATCGGCACCCTGTCCGACGCGCCCGCCGTCACCGCCGCCGGCACCGGCACGACCGTGATCGACACCGCCGTGATCGAGGAGGCCCTGCGCACCCACGAGCAGGTCGCCTCCGCCGTCGCACTGGTCAGGAACGAGTCCGCGAGCGGTGAGCGGTCCGGGGGAGCGGCGGGGCGGATCGTCGCCCATGTCGTGCCCGCCGCCGGTGCCGCCTTCGACGAGACCGCCGTACGGGAGCACCTGGCGGCCGTCCTGCCCGCCGCCCTGATCCCCGGTGTCTTCGTCGTCCGCGACGGCGGCCCCGCCCCGGCCCCCGCGACGGCCGCTCCGGCCGCCGCCCCGGTCCGGGCCTCCCTGACCGCCCAGGAGGAGATCCTCTGCGGGATCTTCGGCGAGATCCTGAAGGTCGAGCGGGTCGAGCCCGACGACAACTTCTTCGCCCTCGGCGGCCACTCCCTCCTCGCGACGCGTCTGGTGAGCCGGGTGCGTGCGGTGCTCGGTTACGAGGTCGGGGTGCGGGACCTGTTCCGTGCCCCGTCGGTACGGGAGTTCGCTCGGCGCCTGGCCTCGTCGGCGGCGGGCGGTGAGCGTCCGGTGCTGGCTCCGGTGGAGCGGGCGGCGGAGGTCCCGGTGTCGTTCGCGCAGCGCCGGCTGTGGTTCCTGGGGCAGCTGGAGGGGCCGAGCTCCACATACAACGTGCCCTGGCTGATCCGGCTCGCCGGCCGCCTGGACGTGGACGCCCTCGGCGCGGCCGTGAACGACGTGGTCGGGCGGCACGAGGCGCTGCGGACGGTCTTCCCCTCGGTGGGCGGCGAGCCCCTCCAGTCGATCCGGCCGGCCGAAGAGGCCCTGGTCGCCCTGGAACGGGTCGACGTGGCGGCCGACGGCGTCGACGAGGCCGTCTCCGCCGCCTCGCGCACCCCCTTCGACCTGGCGGCCGAGATCCCCGTGCGCGCCTGGGTGTTCCGGGTGTCGGACGAGGAGCACTACCTGCTGCTGCTCCTGCACCACATCGCCAGCGACGGCTGGTCCGTCGGCCCGCTCGGCCGGGACCTGAGCACCGCCTACGGCGCGCGGCTCGCGGGCGGCGCGCCCGGCTGGCAGCCGCCGGCCGTGCAGTACGCCGACTACGCGGTCTGGCAGCGCGAGCTGCTCGGCGCCACCGACGACCCCGGGAGCCTGGACGCACGCCAGCTCGCCTACTGGCGCGGACAGCTGGCCGACCTCCCGCAGGAACTCGCGCTGCCCGTCGACCGCACCCGCCCGCAGGTGGCCTCGCCCCGGGGCGGCATCCACCGCTTCGGCGTCCCGGCCGTCCTGCACGGCCGGCTCTCCGAGCTGGCCAGGGACAACCAGTCCACCCTGTTCATGGTCGTGCAGGCCGCCGTCGCCGCCCTGCTGACCCGGCTGGGCGCGGGCACCGACATCCCGATCGGCGCGCCGCTGGCGGGCCGTACCGAGGACGGGCTCGACGACCTCGTCGGCTTCTTCGTGAACACCGTCGTGCTGCGCACGGACACCTCCGAAGACCCCACCTTCCGTGAACTGCTGGAGCGGGTCCGGTACACCGACCTGGAGGCGTACGGCCACCAGGACATCCCCTTCGAGCGGCTGGTCGAGGAGCTGAACCCGACCCGCTCGACCGCCCACCACCCGCTCTTCCAGGTCATGCTGGCCTTCCTCCAGGCGACCGACGGCGAGCAGCTGGCGATGCCGGGACTCTCGACGAGCTGGCACGACGTGGTCACCCACACCGCCAAGTTCGACCTCGACTTCGGCATGACCGAGCGGCACACCGCCGACCGGGAGCCGGCCGGCATCGACGCCCACATCGAGTACCTCTCCGACCTCTTCGACCACGACACGGTCGTCACGATCGGCGACCGGCTCGTCCGTCTCCTCGAAGCGGTCGCCGCCGACCCCGACCGCCGTATCGGCACCCTCGACGTCCTCGGCGACGAGGAGCGCGCGGCCCTGCTCCGCACCGGCGGCGACACCCGCGTCGACCACGCGGACGAGCGGCCCGTCCACCGGCTGTTCGCGGCCCGCGCCGCCGAGACCCCGGACGCCGTCGCCGTCGTCTGCGGGGACGTCCGGCTCACCTACCGGGAGCTCGACGTGCGCGCCGGGCAGGTCGCCCGCCATCTGATCGCACGGGGCGCGGGGCCCGAGGTCCCGGTCGCGATCTGCCTGGAGCGCGGGCCCGACATGATCGTGGCGATGCTCGGCATCCTCAAGGCGGGCGCGGGATACGTCCCGCTCGACCCGGCCAACCCCGTCCAGCGCCTGCAGTTCATGCTCGACGAGACCCGGACGCCGCTGGTCGTCACCCAGGAGTCCGTCGCGGGCCGGCTGCCGGTGGCGCCCGGCCGGCAGCTGCTCCTGATGGACCGCGACCGCCCGCTGCTCGACGCTCTCGACGGCACCGACCCGGCGGTCCCGGTCGATCCCTCCTCGCTGGCGTACGTCATCTACACCTCCGGCTCCACGGGCACCCCCAAGGGCGTCATGATCGAGCACCGCTCGATGAGCAACCGGCTCCAGGAGATGCGGCAGCGCTACGGGCTCGGGCCGGCCGACCGGACCCTTCAGTTCGCGTCGATCAGCTTCGACGCGGCGGCCGAGCAGATCTTCCCGACGCTGATGGCCGGCGGGCGGATCGTGCTCCGCGACGGCGAGACCTGGACGCCCGCGCAGAGCCTCCGGGTGATCCGCGAACAGGGCGTCACCGTCGCCGAGTTCACCCCGGCGATGTGGCAGCAGGTCGTGGCCCGCCTGGAGGCGGGCGACACCCACGGCGACTCCTTCCGGCTTCTCGTCCTCGGCGGCGAGGCGGTCCCGGTGAACCTGGTCGCGCAGTGGTTCCGCGCCACGACGGTGCCGATCTGTAACACGTACGGCCCCACGGAGACGACCATCTCCGCGACGGCGTACACGCTGACCGGCCCCGTCGACCGGGTGCCGATCGGCCGGCCCATCGGCAACACCGAGGCGTACGTGATGGACCCCGGCGGCGGCCTCGCCCCGGCCGGTGTCCCCGGCGAGCTGTGGATCGGCGGCGTCGGTGTCGCCCGCGGCTACTGGGAGCGGCCCGAGCTGACGGCGGGGGTCTTCGTCCCGCACCCCTTCTCGGCGGACCCGGAGGCCCGGCTCTACCGGACGGGCGACCTGGTGCGCTGGCTGCCCGACGGCAACCTGGAGTTCCTCGGCCGCATCGACCACCAGGTCAAGCTGCGCGGTCTGCGGATCGAGCTGGGCGAGATCGAGGCGGCGCTCGTCGCCCAGGAGGAGATCGCCTCGGCGGTCGTCCTGGTCCGCGAGGACGAGCCGGGCGACACCCGGCTGGTGGCCTACACCGTGCCCGCGCAGGGGCGGACCGTGGACGTGCCCGCCGTACGGCTGCGCTGCAAGGACGCCCTGCCGGAGTACATGATCCCGGGCGCGTTCGTGGTCATGGAGGCGCTGCCGCTCACCACCAGCGGGAAGATCGACCGGCAGGCGCTGCCCGCGCCGGCGGCCGAGCGCGAGCATCTGGCGAGCGACTACAGCGCGCCGCGCAACGAGATCGAGTCGGCGCTCGCCGAGGTCTGGAAGGACGTGCTCGGCGTCGACCACGTGGGCATCCACGACAGCTTCTTCGAGCTGGGCGGGCACTCGCTCCTGGCGACCCGGGTGGTCAACAAGGTCGATCTGCTCACCGGTCTGGAGATCTCCCTCAAGGAGTTCTTCGCGGCCCCGACGGTGGCCTCGCTGGCCGCCCGGCTGCTGGAACTGATCGCCCTGGAGGACGAGGAGGACGGGGCGGAAGGGGCGGCAGAGGTGGGTGAGGTGTTCGAGGACGCCGGGGTCGCGGGCTGAGACCCGGCCGGAGGCTCGTACGGCCGAACGGCCTTGGCCGTGCTCACCGGATGCCCCGGGATTCCGGGAGCGGTGAACACGGCCAGGGCCGATCGGACGGGCTGGGCGTCAGGCGCGGGAACGGGCGCTGGGAGAGCCGCCGGCGCGGACGGAGGGACAGGCACTGGGAGACGCGGCGGGTGCCGGGCCGGTTCAGCCCCACGGGTTGTGCGGGTCCGGGGTCTCGGTGACGACGACGCCGGGGGTGGGCTCGGCCTGCGGGGTGGTGACGTCCTCGGCGTAGGCGGTCGTCGTGACGGACGCGGCGGCGGCGACGAGAAGGGCGAGACCGGCGATGCGGAGCGCGATGTTCTTGATCATCTTCTACTGACTCCAAGTCCGTGAGTGCGGCCCGAGCGGCTGCTCCTTGAGGAATGACTGAAGCTTGGCAGCGGCGGCCATCGGGTCACTATCGATGGACTCCCGAGGCGGATAGACGGTCCATGGGACCGCCTCTGACCTGGTCTTTCGGTCCTATCGACAGCTATGGAAGAGCGCCGCGGGCGCTCGCTTTCCGTCCATTGAGGAGTTGAGGATCCCCATGAAACTCATGAACCCGCCCCTCGTCGGCCGCGCCGGTGCGCGGGAGGCGCAGGCGGTCGACTGCCACGTCTGGCTCTCCCGCGTACCCGAGAACCCGACACTCCGTTTCGAGCTGCTCGACGAGGCGGAACGGGCCCGCTGCTCGCGGTTCCTGAACGGGCGGGACCTCGCCCTGTTCGTCACCGGCCGGGCCCTCGCCAAGACGGCGGTGGGGCAGCTCGCCGGCGTCGCCCCGGAGGACGTGTTCCTGCGGGCCCTGTGCCCCGACTGCGGTGGCCCGCACGGCAAGCCGTGGGTCGAGGGGGAGGCGGCGGGCTGGGAACTGTCGCTGTCCCACTCGCGGGACATGGTGGCGGTCGCGGTGGCCCACGGGCACCCGGTGGGCGTGGACGTCGAGTACTTCGTACCGCCCGCGCTGCCGGGCGTCCCCGTCGAGTTCGAACTGGTGCTCACCCCCGCCGAGCGCGCGGTCGTCGACGCCCTGCCCGTGGAGCGGCGGGCCGCTGCCTGCCTGACGCTCTGGACACGGAAGGAGGCCGTCCTGAAGGCGACCGGCGAGGGCCTGAACACCTCGATGGAGTCGTTCACGGTGTCCCCGGCGTCCGCGCCGCCCGAACTCGTCGCCTGGCACGGCCCCGACGCCGCGGGCCGCGCCCGGATCGCCCTGGCGGACCTGCCCAGGATCGGCGACTGCCACGGCGCCCTCGCGGTGACCGGAGCGCGGTCCGTGGCGCTCGACGTCCACACGGACGCGGGGGCGTTGCTCGGGGGCGGCCCGGCCGGGGTTGACCTGGTCGGGGGGCGGGCATAGCGTCGCCGCGCGAGGTGAGCAGGCGCTCAGGAGGTTTGCCGTGGTGGACGCACGACCGACGGAAGCCGGCGGGGAGCTTCCGGAGACCCCGGAGGCGAGGCTCACCGCGCCCGGCGCCCCCTTCGCGGTGAGCGAGGGGGTGTACGTCTCCGGGCCCCGCACGCTCCGCGAGTTCGTGGAGACGACCTGGGCCTACGGCGACCGGGTGTTCCTGGTCTCCGAGGACGGCGCCACCACCTACCGGGAGTTCTTCGACGCCGCCTGCGGGCTCGCCCGGCAGCTGACCGGGGAGTACGGCCTGCGGCCGGGCGACCGGGCCGTGGTCGCCATGCGGAACCTCCCGGAGTGGCAGATCGCGTTCTGGGCCGCCCAGCTCGCCGGCCTCGTCGCCGTCCCCCTCAACGCCTGGTGGACCGAGGACGAGTTCGCCTACGCGCTCGACGACTGCGCGCCGGGCGTGCTCCTCGTCGACGGGGAGCGGGTCGCCCGGGTGCGGGCCTGGGCCCGCGAGCGGAAGGTGCCCGGGATCGTCTTCCACGGGGAGGCGGAGGACGGCTTCCGGGCGTACGTCCCCGACACCGATCCGCACCTCGGGCCGCCCGATGTCGACGTGCTGCCCGAGCAGGACGCCACCGTCATCTACACCTCAGGGACCACCGGCCGCCCCAAGGGCGCCGTCGCCACCCACCTCGCGCAGGCCGGGGCGGCCATGAACCCCCGCTACTTCGCCGCCGCCGCGGCCCTCGCGCGCGGGGACGTGCCGGGGACCGGGCCGGCGCCCGTGTCGCTGACCACCTTCCCGTTCTTCCACGTCGCCGCGTTCACCTCGTTCTACGCGGTGATGTCGGCCGGCGGGACCCTCGTCATGATGCGGAAGTGGGACGCGGACCGCGCCCTCGAACTGATCGGGACGCACGGCGTCACCCACTACGCGGGTGTGCCGACGACCGCGCTCCAGCTGCTCGAAGCGGCCCGCGCCGCCGGCGACGAGCTGGCGACGCTCACCCTCCTCAGCACCGGCGGCGCCGCCGCCCCGCCCGGCATCGTCGCCGGGATCACCGAGGGGTACGGGGAGCGCGTCGAGCCCCGCAACGGCTACGGGCTCACCGAGACCAGCGGCGGCGTCCTGTCGAACGTCGGCGCCGAGTACCGCGCCCACCCGGACAGCGTCGGCCGGCCCACGCCCACCACCGAGGTGCGGATCGAGGGCCCCGACGCGGCGGGCGTCGGCGAGCTGTGGCTGCGCGGTCAGGCGCTGGTCCGGGGGTACTGGGGGAACGAGGAGGCGACCCGCGCGGCGTTCTCCGAGGACGGCTGGTTCCGTACCGGGGACCTCGCGCGCGTGGACGCGGACGGCCGTGTCACCGTCGTCGACCGGCTCACCGACATGGTGATCCGGGGCGGCGAGAACGTGTACTGCGTGGAGGTGGAGGGGGTGCTCCAGGGCCACCCGGACGTCCTCGACGCCGCCGTCCTCGGCGTCCCTCACCCGCTGCTCGGGGAGGAGGTCGCGGCGGTCGTCCGGCTGCGGCCCGGCGCCACGACGGGCGCCGAGGACCTCCGTACGTACGTGGGCGGGCGCCTGGCCGCCTTCAAGGTCCCCGCCCGGGTCGTCGTACGGGAGGAGGAGTTGCCCCGGAACCCGACGGGGAAGCTCCTCAAGCGGGAACTGCGGGGAGGCCTCGCAGCCGGGTGACCCGGTCGCGGGCCGGTCGCCCGGACAGGTCAGCCGCGGGTGATCCGGACCCGGTAGGCGCCGTCCTCGTCCTCGTCGAGGACGCTGATCCGGATGCCGTTCGCCCGGTCGGTGAACGTCTCGCCGGGGCGGTACGGGGCGTCCGACAGCTCCGCCTGGACGTTGGCCCTGCGGGTGCAGCCGCCGCTCGCCCGCTCGCTGTCGGCGACGGTCACCGGACCGTGGCCGGTGTCCACGTCGGACTCGACCCGGTAGACCAGGACGCCGTCCTCGCAGACGGCCTCGTCGTTGCCGCCCTTGCCGCGGACCTCGACCGCGTACCCCGAGGTGCCGGAGAGCGGGACGAACGCGAGCTTGGGGCCGCCGGGGACGGCCAGCGGGGTGAGCGTGTAGTCGCCGCTGCCGGGGCCGTAGGCGCAGCCGACCTGGTCGTTGTCGAGCCAGCCCAGCTTCCACTTGTGCCAGCCGAGCAGGTCGTTGTTGGCGCCCCAGTCCTCGGACATGATGTCCCAGTGCCCGACGGTGCCGCCGCCGTCCGAGGTGTAGAGGTCGGGCAGCCCGAAGACGTGGCCGTTCTCGTGCGGCAGGACCCGGTAGCCGGTCTCCGCGAAGCTGCCGGAGCCGTCGTCCTGGCGGCTGTAGACGAAGGACGTGTTGGCCAGCGGCACGCCGTCCGCGTAGGGGGCGTCGTCGTTGCCGGAGAAGGTCACGGACAGGACGGTGTCGAGGGCGGAGGGCCCGGCGTTCGGCGTGACGAGGATGTTGACCAGGTCGTACGCGCTGAAGTCGACCTTGGGGTCGGCGGCCTTCACGATGTCCTCGACGAGGGAGCGGTAGCCCGGTTCGTAGGGTGAGCCGCGCTCGATCCCGTACGCGGAGAACGCCTTGGGCATGCGCAGCCAGTCCGGTAGCGGGGCCTCGGCGCGGTAGTGCAGCCGCCCGTACGAGCTGGTGCGGAACCAGTCGGCGGTCTGCGGGAAGAACTCACGGAAGCGGCCCATCGCGGTCCCGTCGCCGGGCGCGTCGGGGAAGTCGACCATCAGGTTGAGGGCCCTGACCTGGCCGGTGGAGCGCACGTACCCGGGGGCGGTGGGCAGCCCCTCCGACATCTGCACGCCCATCGTGGTGGCGATGCGGCACGGTCCCAGCTGGGCGCCGTTCGGCGCGGCGGCCACGGGGCCGGCCGAGGCCGGGGCGGGGCCGGGGAGGGTGCTGCTCGCGGAGGCGAGCAGCGCCAGGGAGAGCGCCGTGGTCGCGGCCAGTGCGACGGGTCTGCGTATCCGTCGGCGGGGGTGCTGCATACGGACGCCTCTCCGGTGGGGGCAGGTCGGCGGCACGGCCCCTTCCGGTACTCGCGAGGCCGCGCCGTGCGATCAGCCTGTGGCGAGAGGTTCCGGCGCGCGCGCCGGGTGGCCCGATCGTGGGTATTCCGGCCCGAGGGGTCATGTGACCCAGGTCACACAGGTTGCGGGAAATAACCGGGGACCGGATCCCCGTTTGGCACTGTGTTGAACGAAGCGGGGATTCCTTCCCCGGATGTCCGAGTGACGTAGTGAAGTGAGGAGGCCGCGGCGTGACCACCAGTGCCGACGCAGCCGAGACCGCCGGGACGGCGCCCGCCCGCCGTGTGCCCCGCCCGCGGGCCGACGCCCTGCGCAACCGCGAGCGGATCGTCACGGCGGCCCGCGAGATGTTCGTCGAGTTCGGCCACCAGGTGCCGTACGACGAGGTCGCGCGCCGGGCCGGCGTCGGGAACGCCACGCTCTACCGGAACTTCCCCGAGCGCGCCGAACTCGTCCACGAGGTCGTCCTCTCGATCATGGCCCGCCTCACCGAGCTGGCCGAGCGGTCCACCGAGGAGGAGGCCGACCCGTTCGCCGCCCTCCGCCGCTTCACCCACGGCGCCGCGGACGAGCGCATCGGGGCCCTGTGCCCGATGCTCGACGGCGCCTTCGACAGGGAGCACCCCGACCTGATCGCCGAACGCCGGCGCCTGGAGGAGGCCGTCCAGCGCCTCGTCGACCACGCGCAGCGGGCCGGCCGGCTCCGCGCCGACATCGGCGTCGGCGACCTGACGGTGGCGATCTCCCAGCTGACCCGACCGCTGCCGGGAACGGCCTGCGGAGGCAACTTCGACCAGTTCGTCCACCGTCACCTGCAGCTGTTCCTCGACGGCCTCGAGGCGCCCGCCCGCTCCGCACTGCCGGGGAAGGCCGCGACCCTGGAGGACCTGAGACGCGACTCCTGCCCGTCGTGACCCGACGGGCGTCGGCGGCGCTCTGACGTCACGCACCCCGCACTTACTTACGCCCTTTTTCCACCAGTACGCGCCAAGAGGTGGCTACACCCATGCCGAAAATCCCCGAAAGCACCGTGACCCACGCCGACCCCGGCCGCTGGAAAGCGCTCGTCTTCATCGCCCTCGCCCAGCTGATGGTCGTGCTCGACGCGACGATCGTGAACATCGCCCTGCCCTCCGCCCAGCAGGACCTCGGCATCTCGGACGGCAACCGGCAGTGGGTCATCACCGCCTACGCCCTCGCCTTCGGCGGTCTGCTCCTCTTCGGCGGCCGGATCGCCGACATGTGGGGCCGTAAGCGCACCTTCGTGGTCGGCCTGATCGGCTTCGCCGCCGCCTCCGCCCTCGGCGGCGCCGCGACCGGCGAGGCCATGATGCTCGGTGCCCGCGCGCTCCAGGGCGCCTTCGGCGCACTCCTCGCGCCCGCCGCGCTCTCGCTGCTCGCCGTGACCTTCACCGACGCCAAGGAACGCGCCAAGGCCTTCGGCATCTACGGCGCGATCGCCGGTGGCGGCGGCGCCGTGGGCCTGATCCTCGGCGGCTTCCTCACCGAGTACCTGAACTGGCGCTGGACGTTCTTCGTCAACATCCCGTTCGCGATCGTCGCCGCCGTCGGCGCGTACCTCGTCGTCCGCGAGCCCGCGGGCGGGCGCAACCGCTCCACGCTCGACATCCCCGGCGTGATCCTGTCCACCCTGGGCCTGGTCTCGCTCGTCTACGGCTTCACCCGCGCCGAGTCCGAGGGCTGGAGCGACGCCGGCACGATCGGCCTGTTCGTCGGCTCCGCGGTGCTGCTCCTCGCCTTCGTGCTCACCGAGGCCAGGGTCAAGTCCCCGCTGCTGCCGCTGCGCGTCCTGACCGACCGCAACCGCGGCGGTGTCTACCTGTCGCTGGGTCTCGCCGTCATCGCGATGTTCGGCCTGTTCCTCTTCCTGACCTACTACCTCCAGGTCGTGAAGGGCTACTCGCCGGTCATGACGGGCTTCGCGTTCCTCCCGATGATCGCGGGCATGATCATCGGCTCGACGCAGATCGGCACCCGTCTGATGACCCGCGTCCCGCCGCGGCTGCTGATGGCCCCCGGCTTCCTGACCGCCGGTCTCGGCATGCTGCTGCTCACGCAGCTGGAGGTCGGCACCTCGTACGCCGGTCTGATCCTGCCCGCGCAGCTGCTGCTCGGCCTGGGCATGGGTACGGCGTTCATGCCGGCCATGTCCCTGGCGACGCTCGGCGTGGACCCCCGGGACGCCGGTGTGGCCTCCGCGATGGTCAACACCTCGCAGCAGGTCGGCGGCGCCATCGGTACGGCCCTGCTGAACACGATCGCCGCCTCGGCGACGACCGCGTACCTGACGGACCACGCGGCGGGCGCGACCACCCCGGCCGCGCAGAAGCTGGTCCAGCTCCAGAGCATGGTCGAGGGCTACACGGCGGCCATCTGGTGGGCGGTCGGCATCCTGGTCGCCGCGGCCACGATCGCCTTCGTCCTGATCAACACCGGGAAGCCGGACACGGGCGCGGTCGCCGGGTCGGGCACGGGCGCGGACGACGAGGTGAGGATCCCGGTCGTCGCGCACTGATTCCCGTACGGGATTCGCCCCCTGCCTGTCCTGCCCGTCCTGCCCGACCTGCCTGCCTGACCTGCCTGTCCTGCCCCGGTTCCGTCGTTCGGCGGAGCCGGGGCAGTTCGCGTCTCGGGTCTCAGGTCTCGGGTCTCGGGTCTCGCGTCTCGGGGTCTCAGCTCTCGCGTCTCAGCGGAGCCAGGGCAGGTCCGCTTCCGGGTCCTGGGGTTCGAGGCCCTCGGCCATCACGCTCATGATCGTGCCGAGCTGCTCCACCTGTTCGGGGGAGAGGCGGTCGAACAGCGCCTGGCGCACGGCCGTGACATGGCCGGGCGCGGTCCTGCGCAGCACCTCGGCGCCCTCGTCCGTCAGCCGGGCGAGCTGGCCGCGCTTGTCGGAGGGGCAGTTCTCGCGCTGCACCCAGCCGCTCTTCTCCAGGCGGGCGATGGCGTGGGAGAGGCGGGAGCGGGTGATCTTGGCGCTCTTGGCCAGCTCGGTCATCCGGAGCCGGCGGCGGGGCGCCTGGGAGAGCTGCACGAGCAGCCCGTAGTAGATGTGCGGCATTCCGGCGTCGCGCTGCAACTGGCGGTCGAGGTGGTCCTCCAGGAGCGTGGTGGCGTGCAGGTACGAGCGCCAGACGTGCTGTTCCTCGTCGCTGAGCCAGCGGGGCGCGGTCATGTCTCCCATGGGTCCCATCGTACGACTCATTCTTGAAAGTTGAACTACATACGTTTACTCTGCAGCCAGTGAGCTTGAAGTTTCAAGCACGCACCGCACCCAGGACCACAGGACCACGAGGAAGCCGGAGCCCTTCGCCATGGACGCCACGCTGGAACGGATGCCCGCGCTCTACCTGTCCCACGGCGCCCCGCCGCTCGCCGACGACCCCCTCTGGCCCGGCGAACTCGCCGCCTGGTCCGCGGGACTCCCGCGCCCCAAGGCGATCCTCATGGTCTCCGCCCACTGGGAGGAGGCCCCGCTCGCCCTCGGCGCCACCGAGACCGTCCCCCTCGTCTACGACTTCTGGGGCTTCCCCGAGCACTACTACCGCGTCCAGTACGCCGCCCCCGGCGCCCCGCGGCTCGCCGAGTCCGTCCGCAAGCTGCTCCGCGGGCCCGGCCACCCCGTACAGGACATCCCCGACCGGGGGCTCGACCACGGCGCCTACGTGCCGCTCGTCGAGATGTTCCCGGACGCGGACATCCCCGTACTCCAGATCTCCATGCCCACCCTCGACCCCCGCCACCTCATGGACATCGGGCGCAGGCTCGCCCCGCTGCGCGACGAGGGCGTCCTGATCGTCGGCAGCGGCTTCTTCACCCACAACCTCGCCGCCCTCCGGCACACCGGCGGCGGGGTGCCGGGCTGGTCCGCCGAGTTCGACGCGTGGGGGCACGAGGCCCTCGCCGCGCACGACATCGACGCCCTCCTCGACTTCGAGCGGAAGTCGCCGGCCGGCCGCCTCGCCCACCCGCGCACGGAGCACTTCGCCCCGCTGTTCGTCACGATGGGTGCGGCCGACGCGGCCGGCGACCTCGACGAGCAGCGCTCGGTGATCGACGGCTTCTGGATGGGGCTCGCGAAGAGGTCGGTGCAGTTCGGCTGAGCCGCTGCGGTCCGCGCGGGCGGCCGAGGCCGGTGCGGTTCGGCCGATCCGCTACAGGACGGGCGGGTTGAGGTCGACCGAGCGGACGGCGGCGGCCAGCGCGAGCGGGTCGCCCACGTCGAGCGCGGTGTCGGTGAACTTGATCGTGTGGTCGTCGCCGTGCGCCGCCGCCCGCGCGAAGACCTCCTCGGGGGTGAGGGCCGTGCCCGGGTACGGGGCGGCCTCCGCCGGGGTGTACGCGGCGGTCACCGCGGCCGCCGCCGCCCACGCCGCCGCCAGGCTCGGCGCCCACAGCTCGCGCGGGAGCGCGGGCAGGGCGCGCAGGACGGCGTTCGGCGCGGTCGCCGCGTGCACCAGCATGATCGGCTCGCCGTGGCCGTGGGTCGCGTACCGGTGGGTCGCCGCCGTCACCAGCTCGGTGAGCCGCGCCTTCGCCGCGTCGGGGTCCGGGGCCGCGCCCCAGACCGGGAACGCCGTCAGCTGCGCGAGCCGGGCCCTGATCCCGCCGTCCTGGTCCGGAACCGGCGGTACGGCGTCGAGCGCCGCCGCCGCCGAGGGCACGGCGGCCAGCGGGGCGAGCGCGGGCAGCGGCTGGTGGCGGGCCGCCCAGTAGCCGAGGGCGTGCGCCAGCTCGGCGCGGCGGGGGGCCGTCACGCCCTCGGGATCGCTCAGGAGGGTCCGTACGGCGTGACCGGTACGGATCACCGGATGCGTCGCCCCGCCCGCGATGCCCGGCAGCAGCCGGGGCCACCACTCGGCGAGGACCTCCCGCCAGGGGCGCCCGTCCAGCTCGCGCCCGAAGAAGAGGGTCCAGTCCGTGATCCGGGCCGGGTCGCCGAGCGCCTCGGCCCAGTTGTCGTCGGTGACGCGGAGGGATGCCGACGGCAGCTCCTCCAGCTTGGGCGCGTAGTGGTCGAGCCAGCGGTGCACCGCGGGGGCCTGGCCGTGCCGGACCAGAGCCTCGACGGCCATCGGGGCGTGATTGCTGAGCCAGCCGTTGCGCTCGGGGCCGGTGGTGTGAAGACGCTGGAGGGCTTCGTCGAGGGTTCCGGTGGTGTCGCTCATGACCGAGACGCTAGGGCGGGGGAGGGGAGGTACGGAACGGGCGGGAGACCTAGTCCGGGAGGCCGAGGAGGGGTGGTCCGGAGGAGGGGGCGGCATGCGCGGGGGGTCCGGGGGGCGGGTTCGTCGCTCGTGTCAGGGCTCGGGTTCGTGTCAGGGCTCGGGCTCGGGCTCAAGTTCGGGTTCGGGCTCGGGCTCGGGTTCGGGCGGGGGCAACCCGATGGCCCGCCCCGGCGTCTTGAAGGGTGGCGCCGCATGTGATCGCGGTCTCACCGACGGTGTGGTCGAGTCCCCCGCGAGCGGCGCCGGAACACCCTCCGCGCCTGCTCTGACCTGCGCATCCGTGGGTTCCGCAGGCATAGCCGCAGGGGCGACGGCGGCGCAGGATACTGCATGATCGCGAAAATCCATGTGCCGGGTGGGAATTCTGTCCTGATTCCAGTCGTTGTTTCCGTCGGATGCAGGGCACCCGAAAAGGTGTCGCGACCTACTCAGCAAGGGAGCACGCATGGCAACCCGTGCCGTCGCCCGTCGTCAGACCTCCGCCAAGAGCGGGGCCGCACGGGCAAGCAGCGTTCGCGCCGTGGGCGGGGAGATCGCCGACCGCGACCTGGTCGGCATGTACCTCGACGAGATCGCGCGCACACCCCTGCTCGACGCCGCCAAGGAGGTCGAGCTCTCCCAGACGATCGAGGCCGGGGTGTACGCCCGGCAGATACTCGACGGCGCTGTGGAGAGCGAAGCCGGCGGCGCTTCCCGTGAGGAGCTCGAAGCGCTCTACGCCGAGGGCGAGCGTGCCAAGGACCTCTTCATCAAGTCCAACCTGCGGCTCGTGGTGGCCGTCGCCCGGCGCTACCCGCGCAGCGGGCTGCCGCTGCTCGACCTGATCCAGGAGGGTAACGCGGGCCTGGTGCGCGCGGTCGAGAAGTTCGACTACGCGAAGGGCTTCAAGTTCTCCACGTACGCGACGTGGTGGATCCGTCAGGCCATCACCCGTTCCATCGCGGACCAGTCGCGCACGATCCGGCTGCCCGTCCACTTGGTGGAGGAGCTGGGCAGGATCCGCCGGGTGCAGCGCGAGTTCAACCGGGAGCACGGCCGCGAGCCGGAGCCGGTGGAGATCGCGGCGGAGCTGGACACGAAGCCCGAGCGGGTCGTCGACGTGCTGGACTGGGCGCGGGACCCGGTCTCGCTGAACATGTCGGTGGACGACGCGGGGGAGACGCAGTTCGGCGACCTCCTGGAGGACACGTCGGCGGTCTCGCCGGAGCAGTCGGTGCTCACGCTGCTGCGCAGCGAGGAGCTCGACGACCTCATCGCCAAGCTCGACCACCGGACCGCGTCGATCATCCGCATGCGGTACGGCATCGAGGACGGCCGCGAGCGGACGCTGACGGAGGTGGGCAAGCAGCACGGCCTGACCCGGGAGCGCATCCGCCAGATCGAGAAGCACGCCCTGCTGGAACTGAAGAAGATGGCCCACGACACGGGCTTCGACGCGGTGGCCTGAGGCGCCCGGCAGCCAGGAGGAAGGGGCCCCGAGGGGCCCCTTCTCGCAACCCGGCGAGGACACACGGCCCGGGGATGCAGGTCCCCCGGCGCACGCCACGCGCTGCCGCTCCCGCCCCTCCCGCCCCTCCCGGCGCGCGCCTGCTGGCGAGGCGTCCCGCGCGGGGGCCGCTCGCCCACCGCCGTGTGGGCAATCGTCCCGCTGGGGCGGGACGGGTGGGCACACGGGACGGCGCGCTTGGCCGCGCCTCGGCCCCCCGTGCCTTGGCCCGCACCACCAGCGCGGTGCACAGGGTGCGGGTTCAGGCGCTGGAGCCTGGGCCCGGCGAGGGGCTGCGTCCGTTGGGCCCACCCGTCCCGCCCCGCAGGACGATTGCCCACAACGCGGCCGGGCGCCCACAACGCGGCCGGGCGCCCACGACGCGGCCGGGCGCCCACAACGCGGCCGGGCGCCCACAACGCGGCCGGGCGCCCACAACGCGGCCGGGCGCCCACAACGCGGCCGGGCGCCCACTACAGGGCGGCGGGCCCGCAACGACGCGGCTGGTGTACCACCGCTCAGGCGCCCGTCGCCGCCGCCAGCCTTCCCGACAAGTCCCTCATGTACGTGATCAGTGGTTCCGGGCCGTGGACCGTGAAGTCGACGTCCATCAGCGCGAGCCGCAGCGCCAGCCATTCCACCGAGTCCGCGACGCGGGCACGCAGCCGGCAGCGGCCCGGCGCCGTCACGGTCGGCACGAGGTGGGAGGGGAGGCGCGCGACGACGAACTCCGCCGGCGCGGCGAACTCCACATCGAGATCGACCTCCCCCTGGGCGCGCGCCATGGAGCGCGCCATGTACGTCGCGGCGTCACCCGAAGGCAGCTCCCGGGGCGAGAAGCGCGCCCCCGTGGCGAAGGGCTCGCTCACCCGGTCCACCCGGAACGTCCGCCAGTCCTCGCGCCCGAGGTCGTACGCCACGAGGTACCAGCGGTGCCCCGTGGAGACCAGCCGATACGGCTCCACGAGCCGTTTCGTCTCCGTCCCGTCCCCCGCCCGGTAGCCGAACCGCAGCCGCTCGTGCCCGGTCACCGCGCCCGCGAGCGCGGTGAGGGTGGCGGGCGCGACCGTGGCCCCGTCCCCCCGGGTGAGCGGGATCGTCGCGTTCTGGAGGGTGGAGACCCGGTGCCGCAGCCGCGCCGGCAGGACCTGCTCAAGCTTCGCCAGGGCCCGTACGGACGCCTCCTCCACGCCCTCGATCGCGTGCCCGGCCCCCGCCCGCAGCCCGACCGCGATGGCGACGGCCTCCTCGTCGTCGAGGAGGAGCGGCGGCATGGCCGTACCGGCGACGAGCCGGTAGCCCCCGACCGCGCCGAGCGTCGCCTCGACGGGATAGCCGAGGTCGCGGAGCCGGTCGATGTCCCGGCGGATGGTGCGCGGAGAGACCGAGAGCCGTTCGGCGAGCTCGCTTCCGGGCCACTCGCGCGGGGTCTGGAGGAGCGAGAGCAGATTCAGGAGTCGTGCCGGGGTGTCCGTCATGTCTCCCAGGATGCGGCTCATCTAGGACATGACCTGACCTAGATGGCTCTTATCTTCTTCGTATGAGTTCACACGACGCCGCCACGGAAGCCGCAGCGGCCAGCGACAAGCGGCGATGGATCGCCCTCGCCATCGTCATGACCGCCGCCTTCATGGACCTGGTCGACGCCACGATCGTCAACATCGCGATCCCCAGCATCGAGAAGGACCTCGGCGCCTCCTTCGGGGCCATCCAGTGGATCACCGCCGGGTACGCGCTCGCGTTCGCCGCCGGTCTGATCACCGGCGGGCGGCTCGGTGACATCTACGGCCGCAAGCGCCTCTTCCTGCTCGGCACCGCCGGCTTCACCCTCGCCTCGGCGCTCTGCGGCTTCGCGGCCAGCCAGGAGATGCTGGTCGGCTCCCGCCTGCTCCAGGGCGCGGCGGCCGCGATGATGGTGCCGCAGGTGCTTTCGATCATCCACGTGACCTTCCCGGCGCACGAGCGCGGCAAGGTCTTCGGAATGTTCGGCGCGATCATCGGCCTCGGCGCGGTCTCGGGCCCGCTGCTCGGCGCGCTGCTCACGCAGTGGAACATCGCGGGCCTGGAGTGGCGCCCGATCTTCCTGATCAACCTGCCGGTCGGCGTCGCCGCCCTGATCCTGGGCCGCAGGTTCATCACCGAGTCGAAGGCGCCGAAGGCGCTCAAGCTCGACATCGTGGGCGTGCTCCTGGTGACGGCCGCGCTGCTGATGCTGGTCTACCCGCTGACGCGCGGCCGTGAGCTGGACTGGCCGCTGTGGGGCCACCTGATGATGGCCGGCAGCCTGCTCGTGTTCGGCGCGCTCGTGGCGTACGAGAAGTACAAGACGAAGAAGGACGGCTCGCCGCTGGTCGAGCTGTCGCTGTTCAAGGTGAAGAGCTTCGCCGCCGGTATCGCCGTACAGCTGACCTTCGGTGTGGTGCTCGGCATCTTCTTCCTGGTCTGGACGCTGTACATGCAGATCGGCCTGGGCTGGAGCCCGCTGAAGGCGGGCCTGACGGGTGTGCCGTTCTCGATCGCCGTGTCGGTGGCGGCCGGCATGTCGGTGCAGAAGCTGGTGCCGCGCTTCGGCCGGAAGGTGCTCCAGGCGGGCGCGCTCACGATGATCGCGGGCGTGCTGCTCTACCTCTTCGAGGCCGGGCGCTACGGCACCGGGATCGAGCCCTGGCAGATGATCCCGCCGCTGGTGGTCATGGGTCTGGGCATGGGCCTGATCGTGGCGCCGCTGACGGACGCGGTGCTCTCGGAGGTGCCGAAGGAGCACGCGGGTTCGGCCTCGGGCCTGATCAACACGACCGGGCAGATGGGCAACGCGCTGGGGCTCGGCCTGGTGTCGGTGGTCTTCTTCGGCGTGATCGACGGCAAGCCCGCCCCGAAGTCCCCCGCCGAGGCGGGCGCGGCGTTCGCGGACGCCTTCCAGAACGCGATGGGCTGGGTCGCGGCGGTGCTCGCGGTGATCTTCCTGGTGATGTTCGCGCTTCCGGCGAAGCCGAAGCAGCACCTGGAGGGCGGCGACGACGAGGCCGAGGTCGTGATCGAGAAGGAGCCGGCGCTCACCCACTGAGCGCGGAGCGGCAGCGGAGGGGCCCCGCCCCCGGGATTCGTCCCGGGGACGGGGCCCCTCCCGGCTGTCCGGCCGGTTCCTCCGGTCAGTTCCGGTCGACCGCGCCGTCCGTCTTCAGGTCACCCGTGAACGGCTCGGACCGCAGGACGACGGGGGTCGGTGTCGCCTGCTGCACCCATGCTCTGTCCCAGAGGAAGGCGCCGCCCATGATGTTGCCCGCGGTCTGCCAGACGGTACCCGTCGTGGTGATCACCTTGACGAAGGCGTCGTTGCCCTGGGCCTCGATGGCGATGCCGCAGGCGTTGGCGGGGAAGCCCGGGTTCGTGGGGTCCGTACCGACCGGCGTCGGGTTGGTGAGGTCCTGCCAGACGATCGCCCCGCCCGGCACGCTCGCCTTCCCGACGAAGGCCTTGCCGTTGTAGAGCGCGGCCTGGAAGTCCTCGGTGTTGGACGGGCTGTAGGTGTCGATGTCGACACAGGGGCCGGTGGCTCCGGTCGCGCCAGTCGCTCCGGTAGCCCCTGTCGCGCCAGTGGCACCCGTGGCGCCCGTCGCTCCGGTCGCCCCCGTGTTCCCCTTGGGCCCCGTCGCTCCGGTCGCCCCCGTGTTCCCCTTGGGCCCCGTCGCTCCGGTCGCCCCCGTGTTCCCCTTGGGCCCGGTCGCCCCCGTCGCCCCGGTGTTGCCCTTCGGCCCGGTCGCCCCCGTCGCCCCGGTGTTGCCCTTCGGCCCGGTCGGCCCGGTCGGCCCGGTCGGCCCGGTCGGCCCGGTCGGCCCGGTCGGTCCGGTCGGTCCGGTCGGGCCGGTGTTGCCCTTCGGTCCCTTGGGGCCGGGTGGGCCCGTCGGGCCCACCTCGCAGCCGTCGTCGTCACCGCCGCCCGCCGTCGTGCGCACCGCCTGCCGCCCGTGACCGCCAAGGAGGGGCTGGATCTCCTGGTCCAGGAACTCCTGGAGCGCGTCCCTCCGGGGCTGCTCCCCCTCGTGCGGGTGCGATCCACGCTTCTCGCAGCCGTGGGCCGACGGGGCGCCGGCCGGCGTCGTGCCCGCCGTACCCGACGCTCGGGTGGCGGAAGGGCTGCCCCACGCGGCTGCCGCCGGCGAGGCGAAGCCCGTGAGGACGAGGGCGACCGAGGCGACCGCCCCGCCGCCGAGCCACGCGCGTCGTCGGGGGAGCGGGCCCAGCGGGGTCCGGGTCCGGGTCCTGGAATCAGGACGCATGCAGTGCTCCTTCTCCTCCGCCGGCCAGGAGGGCGGCGCAAGTGATGTCCGGGAAGCAGCCATGTGCTCCCTTTGTCGGATCATCGGATCGCATGGGGGAGGGCTTGACGGTCCGGCGGCACTGCTAACGCCATGGCCTATCGCCGACAGCCGAATGGATGCGTACACGACGGGGAACTACGGACCCCCCGTCGGCGCGCCGGGGCCGCGCCCGGCCCGGCGTCCGTAGGGTCGCGCACCCGCCGGCTCCTCCCGCACCACCGGACGTGGTGTTGCGGTGCAGCCGTCCATCTGCCTGTGCGTGATCGTCAAGAACGAGGCCGCCGTCATCGACCGCTGCCTCGCCTCCGTCCGGGTCCTCGTGGACACCTGGGTCATCTCCGACACCGGTTCTTCGAGTACTCGATCAGCACGTACGGGATCGGCGGCCACGCCGCCTCGCCGGCAGCCTGCGACCGGCTGCCCGCCCTCCCCGACCTGTCGGACACCTACCGCGAACAGGCGAGGGCCAACCGCGAGTTCGCCGTACAGCGCCTGGCGGAGACGGGGATCCCGACCCCGGCCCGACCCCGGCCCCGGCACCCGCCCGACCCCACGCCGGCCCGGT
The DNA here is from genome assembly GCF_036634195.1 of Streptomyces sp. P9-A4. NCBI lineage: Bacteria > Bacillati > Actinomycetota > Actinomycetes > Kitasatosporales > Streptomycetaceae > Streptomyces > Streptomyces sp. P9-A4. The sequence goes on along the minus strand of NZ_JAZIFY010000001.1, from coordinate 3,037,774 downwards.
GGCCCGTACCGACGCGGGGCAGGTACGGGCCACCCGGCGGGCGTCACGTGAACGCCCGCCGGGCCCGTGTCAGCGGACGCGGGAGCGGGACTCCATCGCCCCGCGGGCCGCGCGCTCGCTCTCGTACACCTCGCACATGTGCCGACCGTCCGGCGTCGCCGTGTGCTCGACCTCCCAGAGGCTGATCTCGCTGCCGTCCAGCAGCAGGAACTGGTGCTCGTAGAGGGTGAATCCGGCGTCCCGGCCGCCCTCCACCGGGCAGTGCCGCCCGAAGGCCTGGGTGATGTGGTGCGCGAAGGCCAGCCGCAGCCGGCGGGCCGTCCGCTCGCCCGGCCGGTCCGCGTTCTCCGCGCGCCGCAGGACGCGGCGCGCGTGGTCGGCGGAGTTGTCCGGCACGTACATCCGGGGCTGGGCGGGTATCGGGCGGGCGAGCAGGGCGCTCAGCAGCTCCAGGTCGTCGTCCTCGTCGAGGACGCGGCCGTCGGAGCGCTCGGCGGTCCAGCCGGGCAGCGGTCCGGTCGGGAGCCGGGACGCGGCGAGCCGCGCCTCCGCCTCCTCCGCGTACAGCTCATGCTGCTCGACGCCGTCCCGCCCGGCGTTGTGCGTGATCTCCCAGAGGGAGAGCGCGCTGCCGTCGCCGAGCAGATACGTATGGCGGTAGGTGGAGCGGTGCAGCGACGCGCTGTGGTGCGAGGAGTGCAGCGCGGTGGAGTGCGCGAGCGCCGTGCCGAGGCGCTCGACGGTCGAGTCGGGCAGGTCGAAGGAGTTGAGCGCCCGGCCGAGGAGCCGCGCGAGGTGCGTCTCGGTCGTCTCGTAGGGATCGTGAGGATCCTGCGGATCGTTCAAGAGGGTCTCCAGGCCGTCGCCGCATGTCACTTGGTGCTTGCTTAACGTAGTCCCTGGGGCTGACATCGTGTCCGGGGTTCCGGAAAACGAAGGGCGTGCGCCGGAAGTTCCCGCCCCGTCCCCGTCCGCTCCTTTTCTCCTCCCTTTCCCTTTTCTTTCAACTCCCTTGGTTTTCAAGGGGGTACGGGCCCCCGTCCGGCTCGTACAGCTCGCGGTACGAGGGGAAGTCACCGCCCGCCCCTCGCAGCCCGCCGGGGGCCGCGAGCACCGCCCGGACGATCGCCCGGGTCACCAGGTCGGCGCCGGCCGCGAGGACCTCGTTCAGGGCGAGCGGCCCGGGGCCCTCCGGCAGTTCCCGCCGTCCGGTGGCGAGCGCGAAGACGGTGTCGCCGTCGTTCATCAGGTGCACCGGGCGCAGAGCGCGCGCGATGCCGTCGTGCGCCGTGCCCGCGACCTTCCGCGCCTGCGCGCGCGTGAGCACGGCGTCCGTCGCGACGACGGCGAGCGTGGTGTTCAGCGGGGGCGGGGCGGCTGCCGCCCGCGCCTCGGCGAGCCGCCGTACGGCCGCCTCGTGCACCCCGCTCCCGGGGAAGGCCGGCGGGCCGTCGCCCGCGTAGTAACTCCCGTACAGGGCGCCGGTGGCCGGGTCGACGGCCGAGCCCACCGCGTTCACCACCACCAGCGCGCCGACGGTGATCCCCGACTTCAGGACCGTACTCGCGGTCCCCACTCCGCCCCGCAGCCCGCCGACCACCGCGCCGGTGCCCGCGCCGACCGCGCCCGTCTCCACGCGCGCGTGGTCACCGCTCGCGTCGGCCGCCGCCACCGCGGCCCGGCCCGTGGCGGCGTCGGGGCGGGCCGTGAAGTCGCCGCCCCTGCCCAGGTCGAAGACGCACGCGGCGGGCACCACCGGCACCACGTGGGAGGGATCGGGGCCCACGCGCACGCCCCGGTGGTGCTCCTCCAGCCAGGCCATCACGCCGGCGGCGGACTCCAGGCCGTACGCGCTGCCGCCGGTCAGGACGACCGCGTCGATGCGCTGGACGACGTTCCTCGGGTCGAGCGCGTCGGTCTCCCGGGTGCCCGGGCCTCCGCCCCGTACGTCCACGGCGGCGACCATCCCGCCCGCCGGGGCCAGCACCACGGTGGTGCCGCTGAGCGCCCCGGACCCGGCCACGCGCGCGTGGCCCACGCGCAGCCCGCCCACATCGGTGATCCCGTCGGTCCCGTCGTGCCGTCCGCGCGTCTGCTCGGGCTGTGTCATGTCCCTTGCCTACCACGGGGACCGGTTCAGCGCTTGGGGCCGAGGTAGGTACCGCCCGAGGCGTCGATCACCGTGCCGGTGATCCACCGGCCGTCCTCCGAGGCGAGGAAGGAGACCGGGTCGGCGATGTCCTCGGGCTGCCCGACCCACGGCAGTGCCTGACCGCCGATCAGCATCCCCTCCAGCTCGGGCATCGCGGCCATCGCGGCGGTGAGTCCGGCGGTCTGCGTCGGTCCGGGGGCGACCGTGTTGACGGTGATCCGGCGCTCCCCGACCACGTTGGCGAGGGTCCGGGAGAAGGTCTCCATCGCGCCCTTCGTCATCGCGTAGGCCAGCTCGTCGGAGAGCGCGATCCTGGTGACGGCCGACCCGATGTTGACGATCCGGCCGCCGTCCCTGAGCACCGGCAGCAGCCCCTGCACGAGGAAGTACGGCGCCCGGACGTTGACCGCGAAGAGCCGGTCGAACAGCTCCGGGGTCTCGTCCCGGAGGTGCCCGCCCGAGCGGCTCGCGGCGGCGTTGTTGACGAGGACGTCGAGGGCGGTCTCCCCGGCGTGGGCGGCCAGCCCGGCCCGGACGCCCTCGACCAGCGCGAGCACACCCTCGTGCGAGGCCAGGTCGGCACCGACGGAGAAGGCCCGGCCGCCGTCCCGCACGATCAGGTCGACGGTCTCCTGAGCGGCGCCGGCGTCGTGCCCGTAGTGCACGGCGACGACCATCCCGTCGGCGGCGAGCCGCCGGGCGACGGCCCGCCCGATACCACGGGAGGACCCGGTGACGAGGGCGGTGCGGGGGGTGGTGGCAGTGGTGCCGGTGGCGGCGTGCTGCGTCATGGCGGTCTCCTCGGGTGGTCCGTCTCCCCAGGCTCTCCCCGGGGCACGGGTGAACCTTCGCGGGGACCGCTGACGAGGGGCTGACGGCCGGCTGACGGGGTCTGACGGCGCGGGCGGGCGGGCGTCGGCCGGGCCGTGAGCCGGGGGTCCGTCAGCCGTGGACGGTGGGCCGCGGCCCGGCTCCCGGCGCGGGGAGGGCGAGACGGACCTCGTGGGCGAGCCGGGCGAGGCTGGCGGCGTCGACGGGCCGGTTCGTGTCGACCACGAGGGGGCGTGCGCCGGGCGTACGGGCCGGGCCGAGCCCGAGAGGGCCGGGGCGGGCGGCCCAGGCGGCGACGCGGTCGCGGAGCTGCTGGGGACCGAGTTCGTGGTCGAGATGGCCGGGATGCCGTTCGCGCGTACGGAACCGCTCGGTGACCAGTGCCGGGTCGCAGGCGCAGAACACCTCGACGAGGGTTCCGCCGAGTGCCCGGAGACGGTCGGGGGCGGTGTCGCGGTGCCACCAGTTGACGAGGACGGCACGCCCGGCGTCGGCGGCGAGGGCGTACAGGACGTCGTTTGCGGCCCGGCTCAGCCGGTGCCGCCAGGAGTGGTCGCCGACGCCGAGGGAGTCGTACAGCGACTCCAGGATCACGTCCTTGTCGAGGACGGGGAGGCCGAGCCGGGTGGCGAGCCCGTGGGCGATGGTGCTCTTCCCGCTCGCGGGCAGCCCGGAGACGACGACGAAGGCGTTGCCGGTGGCGGTCACGGGGACAGTGTGGCGGTCGGGTCGGTGAGGCCCGCGCGGTGGGCGGTGTCACGTGCGCGCGTGCGGTCGGACGTCGCCGATTCGGGGGCGCCCGCGGCTTCGTGGAGGGCGGCTCGGCGGAGGAGCAGGTCGACGACGTCCTCGGCTACGCCCAGCGACTCGAAGAGCGCCAGGGCCTCCGCGAGGAGCGACAGGGGACGGTCCGAGAGTGCGGCGAGACCCTCCAGGGCGGTGGCCGTCCCCCAGCGCTCACCGAGCGCGCGGAAGCCGGCGAGGGCGTCGGTGAGGAGCGCCTCGGCCTCGGCGGGCACGGTCGTCAGGTGGGCGCGGCCGACGAGCCCCAGGGCGCGGGACCAGGGGTCGTCCCCGAGCCGGATCCCGTCCAGGGGGCCGATCGCGGTCGACCAGAGGAACGCGGTGTACGGCTGACGGAGCGGGGAGGTACGGGCACGGAGGAACTCCCGTGCGCGCTCGACGTGGACACCGTCCCGCACCCCGGCGGCGAGCACGCACAGCGCGTACTCCTCACCGAGGTCCGCGCCGCCCCCCGTCCCCGCGTCCGCCGTCGGCGCCACGCGGTCCAGGAGGTCCGCCGCCATCGCCGCGACCTGGGCCCTGAGGCCGCGCAGCCACCAGTACGGGGTCAGCGCCGCCACCAGCCGCAGTCCCTCCTCCGGCGCGCCCCTGCGCAGCGCCGCCCGCAGGTTCGCGTCCTCGGCGTCGAGCCGGGCCAGCCACTCCAGCTGGGCGGGACCGCGCAGTTCCGGGTCGGCCGCCTCCGCGAGCGCCCGGTAGTACGCGTGATGGGCGGCGAACACCGGGTCTCCCTCCGGGAGCCGCTCCGCCGCGTGCGCGCGGATCGTCTCCAGCATCCGGTAGCGGCCGTCCCGCGCCTCCACCAGCGACTTCTCCACGAGCGAGGCGAGCGTCCCGCGCCCCGCCCCGCTCACCCGGGCCACCGCATCGGCCGTGGCGCCGCCCCGGAACACCGAGAGCCGTGCGGCCAGTTCCCGTTCGGCGGGTTCGAGCAGCGACCAGCTCCAGTCGACCACCGCCCGGAGCGTACGGTGCCGTTCCGGCGCGGTGCGGTCACCGCGCGACAGCAGCTCGAAGCGCTCGCCCAGGCCGTCCGCGAGCTCCTCCACGGACAGCGACCGCAGCCGGGCCGCCGCGAGCTCGACGGCCAGCGGGAGCCCGTCGAGCTCGGCGCAGAGCTCCGCCACGCGCGCGTGCCCGGTGAAACCGGGCCGTACGGCCGCCGCCCGGCGGACGAACAGCTCCCGCGCCGCCTCCGGGGCGAGCGCCCCCAGCGGCAGCAGCGATTCGCCGGTGATCCCGAGCGCCTCCCGGCTCGTCGTGAGGACCCGGAGCGCGGGGCAGGCGGCGAGCAGGCGCCGTACGAGGACGGCCGTCTCGGCGACGACGTGCTCGCAGTTGTCCACGATGAGCAGCACGGGCCGCCCGGCCAGCGCCGTCTCCAGCCGGGCAGTACCGCGCAGCCCGAGCGCGGCGGCGAACGCGGCGGACACGTCCCCGAACCCGTCCCCCTCTCCCGAAGCCCCTCCGTCGGCACCCACCCACACGTCCGCCGGCCCTGCACCGGGCCCAGGGTTCGTTCCGGACCTGGTGCTCGGACCCGGCCCGGCCGCCCCGGCTCCGGTGTCCGGCCGTGCGGCTGCCCCGGGCCCGAATCCCGACGCCTGCCCCGGCCTCGTGCCTGCCCCCGCCCCCGCAACCGCCGCCAAGTCCACGAACCTGACCTCGCCCGGGAGTTTTGCGCCCACCTCCAGTGCCAGTCGTGTCTTGCCCGCGCCGCCCGGCCCCACCAGGGTCACCAGCCGCGCGGCCGTCACCAGCGTGGTCAGCCGCTCCCGTTCCCGTTCCCGGCCGACGAAGTCGGTCAGCGGTGCCGGCAGGGGCGGAACCGTTCGCTCCGGGGTCGTCCCGCCGCCCTTCGGACCCCCGCCCCGCAGCACCTCCAGGTGCACGGCGGACAACTCCGGCGACGGATCCGCCCCCAACTCCCCGGCCAGCGCCGCCCGTACCTCCTCGTACACCGCCAGCGCCTCCGCCTGCCGCCCCGACGCGGCCAGCGCCCGCATCTGGAGCCCCCGCAGCCGCTCCCGCAACGGATGCTCCCGGGCCGCCCCGTCCAACTCCCCGGCGAGTGCGGTCAGGTCACCGCCGACCGCCAGCTCCGCCGCCGCGCACTCCTCGACCGCGTTCAGGCGCAGCCCCTCCAGCCGCGCCGCCGCACCCGCCGCGAAAGGCGCGTCCCGTACGTCCGCGAGCGCCGGTCCCCGCCACAGCCCGAGCGCCTGCCGCAGCAGCACGCGCGCGCGTACGGGGTCCCCCGCCGCCCGCACCCGCGCCCCCTCCCGTACCAGCCGCTCGAACCGGAGCGCGTCGACGGCCTCCTCCGCGTCCGCGAGGCGCAGCCGGTATCCGGCGGGGGAGAACTCGACCGTCGCGTCCGGCGGCAGCACCCGGCGCAGCCGGGAGACCTGGGCCTGGAGGGCGCCCCCGGCCCCGGCGGGCGGAGTCTCCCCGTACAGGCCGTCGACGAGCCGCTCCACGGAGACCGTCCGGCCCGCGTCGAGCAGCAGCAGCGCGAGCAGCGCCCGCACCTTGGGGCCGCCGGCGACGGGTATCGGGGCGGCGTCGGCGTCGGCGCCGGAGACGGAGAGCGGGCCGAGGACACGGAAGACCATGGGCCGGATTGTCGCGCAGGGCGCGGCGGTTCAGGAGCGTTCGGCGCCCCGGAGGGAACCCGTACCCCCGCCGCCCCCACGCGTCGCCGGGTTCCCCGCCGTCAGGGTCACCCCGATCGCCACCGTCGCCGCCGCGACCAGCCCGGCCGCCAGGACCGCCCAGCGGCCCGCGAAGGAGCACAGCAGGATCGCGAGCGCCGAGACGGGCAGCACGAGCTGCTGGGTCAGGCCGACCTTGAAGTAGCGCGCGTGGAGCAGCCACACCGACATCAGGAACACGGCCGACGGGATCGTCACCGCCGACGCGGCGGCGAGGGCGGAGATGTGCGCCTTGCCCACGGCCTGTTCGACGGCGATCTCCAGGCCCGCGCCCACCGCGGCGGCCGACGCGAAGATCACGTAGTGGCCGTAGCCCCACAGGAAGCCCTGGCGGCTGGAGGTCAGCCGGTCGTGGGCGGGGACGACGAAGTAGATCCACCAGGCCGAGAACACGAGCAGCAGACCGCCGGCGGCGATCGGCAGGACCTCGCCGAGGGCGTCGTTCTCGGCGATGCCGGTCTTCACGGCGACCGTCGCCGCGGCGACGGTCTCGCCCAGCACGATGATGGTGAACAGGCCGTACCGCTCGGCGATGTGGCGCGGGTGCCAGGTGCTGGGCGCGTCCTTCTCCGCGTACAGCGGTACGGCCATCTCGGCCAGCGCCATGACCAGGAAGACCCACGGACGGGCGGGTTCCGGCGCGAGGAGGAGGGCGAGCCAGCCGACCTGCACGGTGAGGACGCCGCCCGCGTACCGCCGGCACATCGTCCGCTCGACGGGGTCGGTGGCGTGGTGCGCGGCGCGCAGCCACTGCGAGGCGAGCGCGAGCCGCATCACGACGTAGCCGAGGTAGACGACGAGGAAGTCGTGCTCCTCGAAGGCCCGCGAGACTCCGGCGGCGAGGACGAGCACACCGGTGATCTGGAGGAGGGTGATGACGCGGTACAGGACGTCGTCGTTGTCGTAGGCCGAGGCGAACCAGGTGAAGTTCATCCACGCCCACCAGATCGCGAAGAAGATCATCGCGTAGTTGATGATCCCCTCTCCGGCGTGGCCCTCGGCGACCGCGTGCACGAGTTCGGCGCCGGCCTGGGCGACGGCGACGACGAAACACAGGTCGAAGAAGAGTTCCAGGGGCGTGGACGCCCGGTGCGACTCCTCGCGGGAGCGTGCGGTGAGGGGGAGGAACGGTTGTGTCATGACCCCAGCACAGCAGAGCGGAAGGGCCTCCCGCGCCTGTGCCACGCGCTGCGCGACCGCGCCCGGCGTTGTACGGACCTCAGGCGACCCGCACCGTACGGACCTCAGGCGGCCCGTGCCTCCGCCGTGGAGGCGCGTACCTCCGTGCCCGGGGCCCGTACTCCCGACGCCGTACGCCCGCTCGCGGAAGCCCCCGCCTCCGCCACCGTCCCCGCGTACCTCGCCGCCACAAGTCCCGCCACGCGCGCGTGGTCCGCGAGCGGGGCCGCCACCGTCCAGGTGCCCGGGACCGTCGCGAGCGCGCGGGTGAAGCGGCCCGGGGCCAGGAGGTGGGCGGCGACCGCGACCCGCCGGAAGCCGTCCGCGTGCAGTCGGGCGACCGCCTCGGCCGGGGCCGGGGTGCTCGCCGAGCAGTACGCGACGGTCACGGGCACCGGCAGCAGAAGCCGCAGTTGCCGGGCCGCCGTGAGGGTGCCGTCGTCGCCGCCGGGCCGGGAGGAGCCCGCGCCCGCGACCACGACCGCGTCCGCCGGGCCGCCCGCCGTGCGCTCGGCCGCCCGCAGCCGGCCGTACAGGGCGAGGGCCACCGCGTGCTCGCCGCTCAGCCCGCGTGTGACGGCGCAGTCGAAGCGGCGGGCGACGGCCGGGATGTCGACGGTCCGGTGGTAGCCGTCGCCGAGGAGCAGCGGGACGACGACGGCGCCGGGCCGGTCGGCGAGGACGTACGGCAGCGAGGGCGTCCGGTGGTCGAGATGGCCGACGGCGACCGGCGCGCCCGTCAGCCGGCGGACGTGGTCCGCGAGCCGGGCCACCGCCTCGCCCGCCTCGGGCACGGCGCTGCCGTGCACGGCGAGGACCAGATCCCGCGTCATCCCTGCCTCCATCCGGTCCCGGCGACTCCTGGCTGTACGCCCCGGAGCCCGTCACCTGATCGCGCCGTGCGCGCCGGGGGGCCGCCGCCCGGACACGCCCCACGCCCCGCTGGGCCGCGCTCCGGTCACCTCGTAAGTCCCGAAGGGCCGCGCCGCGGTGTCGTTCGTCGGCGCGGCCCCGCCCGTTCACGCTAAGCCCGCGCCGCGCTCCCGTACCCGCGCCGTTCGGCCCCGGCGGCAGGGCCACAAGACCCTGATCCTCGGGCCCTTCACGGCCCCGACACGCCCGTCCCACCCCCCTACGGTCGGAGGAGAACCCGTACGGGAGAACCCGTACGGGAGAACCGGTACGGGAGAACCGGTACGGGAGAACCGGTACGGGGAACCCGTACGTACGCGACCCCCACGGAGACCGCCATGGCCGCCCAGCGGACACAGACCCTCGTCCTCATCGGCCACGGCATGGTCGGCCACCGGCTCCTTGAGGCCCTCGCCGAGCGCGGGGCGCTCGCCGACCCGGCCGTCCCCGACGGCCCCGGCTGGCGGGTCACGGTCCTCGCCGAGGAGGATGTGCCCGCCTACGACCGGGTGCACCTGTCCTCCGTCTTCACCGGCACCGACCCCAACCAACTCGGTCTCTCCACGCCGGAGTTCCTCACCGGCCACGGCATCGACCTGCGGCTCGGGGACCCCGCCGAGCACATCGACACGGCCGCCCGCACGGTCACCACCACCTCCGGCGCGGTCGTCGCGTACGACGCCCTGGTCCTGGCGGCCGGCTCGTACCCCTTCGTGCCGCCGATCCCCGGCGCCGACGCGCCCGGCTGCTTCACGTACCGCACGCTCTACGACGTCGACGCCCTCACCGCGTACGCCGAGCAGGCCCGTACGGGTGTCGTCATCGGCGGCGGCCTCCTGGGCCTGGAGGCGGCCGGGGCGCTGCGTACCCTCGGACTCGCCACCCACGTCGTCGAGTTCGCGCCCCGGCTGATGCCGCTCCAGGTCGACGACGGCGGCGCGGCGGCCCTGCGCGCCACCATCGAGTCGATGGGCGTGGCCGTGCACACCGGGGTCGGCGCCGCCGAGGTCGAGACGGACGGCGAGGGGCGGGCGCGCCACCTCAAGCTGTCGAACGGCGAGCGGCTCGCCGCCGACGTGGTGGTCTTCTCCGCCGGGGTACGGCCGCGCGACCGGCTGGCCCGCGAGGCGGGGCTCGCGGTGGGGGACCGCGGGGGAGTGGCGGTGGACGAACGCTGCCGTACGTCCGACCCCTACGTGTACGCCGTAGGGGAGTGCGCGCAGACCTCCGACGGGCGGGTGTACGGGCTCGTCGCCCCCGGCTACCAGATGGCGGAAGCGGTCGCGGACCAGCTCGCGGGCTCGGGCGCGACGGTGTTCACCGGCGCCGACACCTCCACGAAGCTGAAGCTGCTCGGCGCGGACGTGGCCTCCTTCGGGGACCCGTTCGCGGACGGCCGGGACGGCGGTCCCCGGGCCACCCAGATCGTGTTCTCCGACGGGCGCGAGGGCGTCTACAAGAAGCTGCTGCTCGGCCCGGAGGGGCAGCTGCTCGGCGGCATCCTGGTCGGCGACGCCGAGGCGTACGGCTCCCTCAAGCCGCACGCGGGGCGCCGCCTCCCCGCGCCGCCCGAGGCGTTCCTGCTCCCGGCCGGAGCGGCCGGGGCGCAGCCGCCCGGCGCGGACGCGCTCCCCGACGACGCCGTCGTCTGCTCCTGCCACAACGTGACCAAGGGCGCGGTGTCCGCGGCCATCGCCGAGCACGGACTGACCGATGTCGGCGGGATCAAGCGCTGCACCAAGGCGGGCACGGGCTGCGGCGGCTGTGTGAACACGCTCCGGGCCGTCCTCGACGCGGCGGGGGTGGAGCGGCGGAAGGGCCTGTGCGAGCACTTCCCCGAGCTGTCCCGCCCGGAGATCTACGCCCTCGTGAAGAGCGAGCACATCCGGTCCTTCACCGAATTGATGGAGCGGTACGGCTCCGGCCCCGCGAGCGCGCCCGCGGGCACCGGCACGGACGCCTCCGCGCAGGCTTCAGCGGACGCCTCCACGCATGCCGGCTCCGGCTGCACCGTCTGCAAGCCCGTCGTCGCCAACGTCCTCGGCACCCTCGCCCCCGAACTCGGCCTCCGGCACGTCCTCGACGGTGAGCAGGCCGCCCTCCAGGACTCCAACGACCTCTTCCTCGCCAACCTCCAGAAGGACGGCACGTACTCCGTCGTGCCCCGCGTCCCGGGCGGCGAGATCACCGCGGAGCAGCTGATCGCCATCGGTGAGGTGGCCCGCGACCACGGCCTCTACAGCAAGATCACCGGAGGTCAGCGGATCGACCTGTTCGGCGCCCGGAAGGAGGAACTCCCCGCCATCTGGCGGAAGCTGATCGCGGTCGGTTTCGAGTCCGGGCAGGCGTACGGGAAGTCGCTCCGCACGGTCAAGTCCTGTGTCGGGTCCCGGTTCTGCCGCTTCGGGCAGGGCGACTCCGTGCAGCTCGCGATCGACCTGGAGCTCCGCTACCGGGGCCTGCGCGCCCCGCACAAGATCAAGGGCGGGGTCTCGGGCTGTCTGCGCGAGTGCGCGGAGGCCCGCGGCAAGGACATCGGGGTGATCGCGACCGCCGGCGGCTGGAACCTGTACGTCTGCGGCAACGGCGGCACCAGCCCCCGCCACGCCGACCTGCTCGCCTCGGACCTTTCGGCCGCCGGGCTGTTCGCGCTGATCGACCGCTTCCTCATGTACTACGTACGGACCGGCGAGCGGCTCGAGCGGACCTCGGCGTGGCTGGAGCGGATCGGCGGCGGCACCGCGCACCTCAGGGAGGTGCTGATCGAGGACTCGCTCGGGATCTGCGCGGAGCTGGAAGCGCAGATGGACCGGCACGTCGCCGCCTACCGCGACGAGTGGCAGGCCGTCCTCGACGACCCGGCGGCGCTGGCCCGCTTCGAGCCGCACGTGGCCGGGGTGGAGTTCCTGGAGCCGGGCCGGGGCCGGGCCGCGGTGCTCGCGGACGGCACCGAGGCGGCGCTGTTCCGGGACGGCGACGGCGAGGTGTACGCGGTGGGCAACCGGGACCCGTTCACGGGCGCCGACGTCATCGCGAACGGGATCATGGGCAGCCGGGACGGGGTGCCGGTGGTGGCGTCCCCCCTGCACAAGCAGGAGTTCGACCTGAGGACCGGCGCCTGCCTCGACGACCCGGCGATCTCACTGCCGGTCCTGCCCGTCCCTCCGACCCGTCGCTGACAGGCCCCAGGTCCGCCGGACGGGCGACCAGACGCCCGCCCGTCCGGCGACCATCGGCACTCACGGACCCCCTGTCCCGCCGCGCAGCCTGGAAGGGCAAGCGAAGCCTCGGGAACGTCGAAGCCTCGGGAACGTCAGGGAAGTCAGGGAAGCGCCATGGGTTCCGTAGTGCACCCCGGAGCACACCGGGGCGCTGAAGCAGGCGGAGATGGAGTCCGGCGCGGTCACCGGTTTCACCTCGGCCATCGCCGCCCACGGCTTCTTCTTCATCCCGGCCCTGTTCGGCTCGGTGGCCGTGACCAGCGCGATGTGGGGCTTCGTCGCCTTCTACGTCAGCTGCATGGTCGTGACCTGGTGGTTCTACGCCCGTAAGAACGCCGAGGCACCCAGCTGAGCCCCGCTCCGCACCCCTCTCGGAAGGTCCCGCTCCGGTGGGGCCTTCCGGCGTTCCCGGCACAGGACCAAAGGCCGTCGACCGGTGACCAATGCCGACCGGGATGATCGATCAGAAGGAGTGCAATGGAGGTAAGCAACGACGCGATCGAATGACTCGAAGAGGGCGGTGCGGGCAGTGACTGCGACTCCTGCTGAGGCAACGGTGACCGAGCGGGCCTGGAAGGGCTTCAAGGGCGGACTCTGGCGCGACGCCATCGACGTCCGCGACTTCATCCAGCAGAACTACACGCCGTACGAGGGCGACGACTCCTTCCTCGCCGGCCCCACCGAGCGGACCACCGCCGTGTGGAAGGCCATCACGGACAAGTTCCCCGAGGAGCGCGCCAAGGGCGTCTACGACGTCTCGTACGACGTGCCCTCCACCATCACGGCCCACGCCCCCGGGTACATCGACCGCGACAAGGACCTGATCGTCGGCCTCCAGACCGAGGCCCCGCTCAAGCGGGCGATCATGCCCTACGGCGGCTGGCGCATGGTCGCCGGCGCCCTGGAGACCTACGGCTACCCCGTCTCCCAGGAGCTGGAGAAGGTCTTCACCGAGTACCGCAAGACCCACAACGCCGGTGTCTTCGACGCCTACACCCCCGAGATCCGCGCCGCCCGCAAGGCCGGCATCGTCACCGGACTCCCCGACGCCTACGGCCGCGGCCGCATCATCGGCGACTACCGCCGGGTCGCCCTCTACGGCGTCGACCACCTCGTCCAGGTGAAGAAGGAGGAGAAGGAGGAGCTCAACTCCCTCCCCGCCGGGAACCGTTCGCTCGAAGAGACCATCCGGCTCCGCGAGGAGCTGTCCGAGCAGATCCGCGCCCTCGGTGAACTCAAGGCGATGGCCGCCTCCTACGGACACGACATCTCCGGCCCCGCCACCACCGGCCGCGAGGCGATCCAGTGGCTGTACTTCGCCTACCTCGCCGCCGTGAAGGAGCAGAACGGCGCCGCGATGTCCCTCGGCCGCACCTCCACCTTCCTCGACGTCTACCTCCAGCGCGACATCGACGCCGGTCTCCTCACCGAGGAGCAGGCCCAGGAACTCGTCGACGACTTCATCATCAAGCTCCGCATCGTCCGCTTCCTGCGCACCCCGGAGTACGACGAGCTGTTCTCCGGCGACCCCACCTGGGTCACCGAGTCCATCGCCGGCATGGGCGAGGACGGCCGCCCGCTGGTCACCCGGACCTCCTTCCGCTACCTCCAGACCCTCTACAACCTCGGCCCGGCCCCCGAGCCGAACATGACCGTCTTCTGGTCGCCGCAGCTCCCCCAGGGCTTCAAGGAGTTCTGCGCGAGGGTTTCCATCGACACCTCCTCCGTGCAGTACGAGTCGGACGAGCTGATGCGCCCGCGCTTCGGCGACGACACCGCCATCGCCTGCTGCGTCTCCGCGATGCCCGTCGGCAAGCAGATGCAGTTCTTCGGCGCCCGGGTGAACCTCGCCAAGACCCTCCTCTACGCGATCAACGGCGGCCGGGACGAGAAGTCCGGCGCCCAGGTCGGCCCGTCCACCGGCGCCCTCACCTCCGAGGTCCTCGACTACGACGAGGTCATGGCCAAGTTCGACGAGCAGATGGAATGGCTCGCGAGCGTCTACGTCCACGCCCTGAACGTCATCCACTACATGCACGACCGGTACGCCTACGAGCGCATCGAGATGGCGCTCCACGACCGCGACGTGCGCCGCACCATGGCCTGCGGCATCGCCGGCCTCGCGGTCGCCGCCGACTCCCTCGCCGCCGTCAAGTACGCCAAGGTCAGCCCGGTCCGGGACGAGACCGGCCTCGCCACCGACTACGTCATCGAGGGCGACTACCCGGCATACGGCAACAACGACGAGCGCGTCGACGAGATCGCGGTCCGGCTGGTCGAGGAGTTCATGCGGAAGGTCCGCAAGCACCCCACGTACCGCGAGGCCGAGCACACCCAGTCCGTCCTGACGATCACCTCCAACGTCGTCTACGGCAAGAAGACCGGCAACACCCCCGACGGGCGCCGCGCCGGCGAGCCCTTCTCGCCGGGCGCCAACCCGATGAACGGCCGCGACACCCACGGCTACGTGGCCTCGGCCCTGTCGGTCGCCAAGCTCCCGTACGAGGACGCCGAGGACGGCATCTCGCTGACCAACACCGTCACCCCCGACGGCCTGGGCCGCACCCCCGAAGAGCGGATCAGGAACCTCGCGGGCGTCCTCGACGGCTACATGGCCAGCGACGGCTTCCACATGAACGTCAACGTCCTCAACCGCGACGTGCTGATGGACGCCATGGAGCACCCGGAGAACTACCCGCAGCTGACCATCCGGGTCTCCGGATACGCGGTCAACTTCGTCCGGCTCACCCGCGAGCAGCAGCTCGACGTCCTGAACCGCACCTTCCACGGCTCGCTCTGACCCACCCGGTCATGACGAGCGTCTGACCCGCGCGGCCCCGGGGCCCGGTCCCTCGACCCTCACCCGGGCCCCGGAGCCGCGCGCATCCCCCGCCCCCCACACCCTCGCTCCACCCCTTCCCGGAGGCCCTGCCATGGCCGTACTCCTCGGACCCGACATCCCGGTCCTGTCCGCCACCCCGGCCGCCGCGGCCACCCAGCGGCCCTCCGAGGGCTCGGTCCACTCCTGGGACCTCTCCACCGGCGTCGACGGCCCCGGCACCCGCTTCGTCACCTTTCTCTCCGGCTGCCCCCTCACCTGCCTCTACTGTCACAACCCCGACACCTGGAAGATGCGCAACGGCAAGCGGACCTCCGCCGCCGACGTGATCGCCGAGGCGAGCAAGTACGTCCGCTTCATCTCCGCCTCCGGCGGCGGCGCCACCATCTCCGGCGGCGAACCGCTCCTCCAGCCCGTCTTCACCGGTGAACTCCTCCACCGCATGAAGCACGAGCTCGGCCTCCACACCGCGCTCGACACCTCGGGATTCCTGGGTGTCCGCGCCACCGACGCCCTGCTGCGGGACACCGACCTGGTGCTGCTCGACATCAAGTCCTGGGACCCCGACACGTACAAGAAGGTGACCGGCCGGCCCCTCAGGCCCACGCTCGACTTCGCAAGGCGGCTCGCCGACCTCGGCCAGGAGGTCCATGTCCGCTTCGTCCTCGTCCCGGGCCTCACCGACGACCCCGCCAACGTCGAGGGAGTCGCCGCCTTCGCCGGGGGTCTCGGCAACGTCACCCGCGTGGACATCCTGCCCTTCCACAAGCTCGGCGAAGCGAAGTGGCAAGCACTCGCCAAGCCGTTCACCCTGCACGACACACCGTCCCCGAGCCCCGAACAGGTCGCCGAGGTCCGTGAGGTCTTCCGCGCCCACGGCCTGAACGCGATCTGAGGACCGGGCCGCCACGCGACGGGGCCGCCACGCGACCGGGCCGCCACAGGACCGGGCCGTCTCAGCACCGGGCCGGGCCGTCTCAGGGAGAGCCCGGAACGCCGTCCGGGCGAAGCCCTCACCCCAGAAGACTCCAAAACGGGGCAAAGGATTACGTACGGCCCTACCGTGGCCGCGTGACCGAGCCACCGCAGACCGCCGAGCCGACACCCCCGCCGGGCGACCCGGCCACCGGAACCGCCGTGAACGCCCCCGACCGGGGGAGTCCGCGAGACCCGGCGGCGGGCCTCCCGCCCCAGACCCCGGCAGCCGTCCGCCGCCGCGCCACCCTCGCCGGGACCGCCGTCTCCGTCCTGCTGATCCTCGCGATCGTCCTCGGCAGCCGCCTGCTCCGCGACTTCGACTCTGCCCTCCTGCCCTACGCCGTCGCCACCGTCTTCCTCGCCTTCGGCATCGCCTACCGCTACACGGTCTGGATCTCCGCCCCCGGCGCCCGCCGCCTCTTCCGCAAGGGCTGGGGCTCCTTCTTCTCCGCGGCGAACTTCCGCAGAGCGCCCACCGCGCTGCCGAAGATGATCGCCACCTACCTCGGCTTCCAGAAGTTCCTCGGCGCCCGCTCCCACGCCCGCTGGGCCGCCCACCAGCTCGTCTTCTGGGGCTGTCTGCTCGCCGCCGCGATCACCTTCCCGCTGACCTGGGGCTGGTTCACCTTCACCTCCTCCACCGGCTCGGGCCCCGGCTACGAGATGCGGATCTGGGGCCTCAAGATCATCGGCTTCGACTCGCTCAGCGTCTTCGGCTGGCTGATGTTCCACGGCCTCGACATCGCCGCCGTGCTCGTCATCTCCGGCGCCGCCTACTTCCTCTGGCGCCGCATGAAGGACCGCGGGGCCGTCACCGGCCAGCGCTTCGCCTACGACCTGGTGCCGCTGATCGCCCTCGTCGTCATCTCCGTGACCGGGCTGCTGCTCACCTTCTCGTCGATCTTCCTGCACGGCGGAGGCTACGAGTTCCTCGCGATCCTCCACATGGTGTCGGTGGTCTTCACCCTCATCTACATCCCCTTCGGGAAGTTCTTCCACATCGTCCAGCGGCCCGCCGCCGTCGGCATGCAGCTCTTCAAGTACACCTCCCGCCGCAAGGACGAGGAAGCCCTCGCCTGCCGCCGCTGCCACGAGCCCATCGACACCGCCCCGTACATGGCGAACCTCCAGGGCACCATGCGCGACCTCGACCTCGGCTTCGCCGAATGGGCCGAGTACTGCCCCCGCTGCAAGCGCGTCCTGCGCGGCAACGCCTACCTCGACCAAGTGAAGAAGGGCTTCAAGTGACCGCGACCGACCCCAGCCGGGCGCTGCCGCTCGACCCCTCTCTCGCCCCGCCCGGGACCCGTGACTTCCGCGACGCCGGTGGCATCCCCGCCGACCGGTGGCGCGCCGACCAGAACGGCGAGACCCTCGTCCCCACCCACTGCTGCTTCTGCGGCGTCCAGTGCGGCATGTACCTCCGCGTCGACCGCGGCGGCAAGGTCTTCGGCGTCGAGCCCCGCAACCACGACATCAACCGGATGCGGCTCTGCCCCAAGGGCATCAACGCCTACCAGCAGGTCAACCACCCCGACCGGCTCACCGCCCCGCTGATGCGCCTGGGCCGCGACGAGGAGTTCCGCGAGGTCAGCTGGGACGAGGCCCTCGACCACACCGTCTCCGAGATCCGCCGCATCCAGGGCGAGTACGGCAACGACGCCTTCGGCCTCCTCGGCGGCGCGAGCCTCTTCACCGAGAAGACCTATCTCGTCGGCAAGTTCGCCCGGGTCGCCCTGAAGTCCCGGCACGTCGACTACAACGGACGCCTCTGCATGGTCTCCGCCGCCGGCGCCAACAAGCTCGCCTTCGGCATCGACCGCGCCGGGAACCCCTTCTCCGACATCCTCCTCACCGACTGCCTGCTCATCGCGGGATCCAACGTCGGCGAATGCTTCCCCGTCATGACCCAGTACCTGTGGGGAGCCCGCGACCGGGGCGCCACCCTGATCGTCGTCGACCCGCGCGAGACCGCCGTCGCCCGCACCGCCGACGTCCACGTCGCCCTCAAGCCCGGCACCGACTCCGCCTTCTTCAACGCCGTCCTCCACGTCGTCGTCGCCGAGGGCCTCGCCGACGAGGCCTACCTCGCCGCCCACACCACCGGCTGGGCCGAGGTCAGGCAGACCGTCGCCGACTACCCGCCCGCCAGGTCGGCCGAGACCTGCGGCGTCCCCGAGGAGCAGATCGTCCAGGTCGCCCGCATGTTCGCCGGCGCGGGCAAGGCCATGGCCTGGCACGCCCGCGGCGTCGAGCACCACTCCCAGGGCGTCGAGAACTGCCTCAGCATCATCAACCTCTGCGTCGCCACCGGGAACATCGGCAAGCCCGGCGCCGGCTACGGCACCATCACCGGTCAGGGCAACGGCCAGGGCGGCCGCGAACACGGCCAGAAGTCCGACCTCCTCCCCGGCGGCCGCTCCATCACCAACCCCGAGCACCGCCGCCAGATCTGCGAGATCTGGGGCATCGACGAAGCCGAACTCCCGCCCGCCGGCACCTCCATGATGGAGATGGTCTGGCAGATGCAGCGCGAGGAGATCCGCGGCCTCGTCGGCATCTGCAACAACCCCTTCGTCTCGCTCCCGAACTACGCCACCGTCAAGGACGGCTACGACACCCTCCAGTTCCACGCCCAGTTCGACTTCTTCCTCTCCGAGACCGCCGCCAACGCGCACGTGGTCTTCCCCGTCACCGTCTGGGCCGAGGACGAGGGCGTCATGGCCAACGCCGAGGCCCGGGTCGTCAAGCACAACAAGGCCCAGGAACCCCCGGCCGGCGTCCGCACCGACACCTGGGTCATGTGCGAGCTGGCCAGGCGGCTCGGCGCCGGCGACAAGTTCGAGTTCCCCGACTCCCGCTCCGTCTTCGAGGAACTCCGCATCGCCTCCGCCGGAACCGTCAACGACTACTACGGCATCACCTACGAACGCCTGGAGGAGACCGGCGGCATCGCCTGGCCCTGCCCGACCACCGAGCACCCCGGCACCCCCCGCCTCTTCGAGGACGGCGGCAGCTACCACCCCGACGGCAGGATCCATCTGCAGGTCGTCGAATGGCACCCGCCGATGGACCCGTACAGCGAGGAGTACCCCCTCTCGCTCACCACCGGCCGCACCGTCGCCCACTTCCTCTCCGGCAACCAGACCCGCCGCCTCGGCGCCCTCGTCGAACAGACCCCCCGCCCCTGGGTCGAGGTCCACCCCTCCCACGGCTTCCGCAACGGCGACCCCGTCCGCGTCGTCACCCGCCGCGGCAGCGAGGTCCTCCCGGCCCTGGTCACCGAGGCCATCCGCCCCGACACCGTCTTCATCCCCTACCACTGGCCCGTCCCCACCTCGGCCAACGCCCTCACCATCGACGCCCTCGACCCCCGCTCCAAGATCCCGGAGTACAAGGTCTGCGCCGCCCGCATCGAGGCCGCCGAACGCATCGACGAGGTCCCCGCCCCGCCCACGGCCCCCGGCCAGCAGGCCTACCCGGAGACCCAGGTCTCCCGCACCGACCCGCTGCCCCCCACCTCCCCCCAGGGCCGCGGCACCGCGGAGAGGAGCTGACCCGCACATGATGGGCCGCACGATCTTCATCGACCCGGGCCGCTGCATCGGCTGCCAGGCCTGTGTCTCCGCCTGCCGCGAATGCGACTCCCACCGCGGCAAGTCGATGATCCACCTCGACTACCCCGACGAGGGCCATTCCGTCGCCTCCCTCCCGACCGTCTGCATGCACTGCGAGGACCCCGTCGCCCCCTGCGCCGAGGTCTGCCCCGCCGACGCGATCCTCGTCACCGCCGACGGCGTCGTGCAGCAGGCCGACACCACCCGCTGCATCGGCTGCGCCAACTGCGTCAATGCCTGCCCCTTCGGCGTACCGAAGATCGACCTCCAGGCGAAGCTGCAGATGAAGTGCAACCTCTGCTACGACCGCACCGCCTACGGCCTCGCCCCGATGTGCGCCACCGTCTGCCCCACCGGCGCCCTCTTCTACGGAACCCTCGAAGAGCTCCAGGCCGAACGCCCCGGCGTCCAGGTCGCCGACTCCTTCACCTTCGGCACCACCACCGTCTCCACCGGAGTGGCGATGGTCGTCCCCGCCGACCGGGTCCAGTGGCCGGTACCCGGCGGCCTGCCCGTCGTCGAGATCAATGGAAGGGATGTCCGTTGAGCGTCACCGACCCCCAGCCGCCCGCCTCGGACCCCCACTCCGACGCGGCACAGGCAGCGCTCCACGACCGGATCGCCGCCGACGCGCTCACCTCCCGCCGCGACTACCTGCGGATCGTCGCCACCGTCTCCGGCGGCCTCGCCGTCGGCGGTGTCGCCGTCGCCTCCGGCATCCTGCACCGGCACGGCGACAGCGACGGGGCGCCCGAGCCGAAGAAGGTCGCCGACCGGATCGAGCCCGGCGAGTCCCTCGCCTTCCGCTACCCCGGCGACGGGGATCGCGCGGTCGCCGTTCGCCTGGACGACGGCACCCTGGCCGGCTACTCCGCCGTCTGCACCCATCTCGCCTGCGCCGTGCTGTGGCGCAAGGAGCGGGGCAGCGAGGGCGAGCTGTACTGCCCCTGCCACGAGGGGATCTTCGACGCGCGGACCGGCGAGGTCACCGCTGGACCCCCGCCCCGCGCCCTGCCGAAGGTGCTGCTCGTGGAGCAGGTCGACGGCAGCGTGTGGGCGATCGGCACCGCCCGCTCGGGCGAGAGCGCCAGGGACGGCCTCTGCCGCGAGCAGGGCGACGCCCTCCGTATCTGCCGAAGCGCCGCCGGCCCGGAGCGGAGTGAGCGCACATGACCGAGAGCCCGTTCCCCCGGGACCCGGAAGCCCCGACGACCCCGGCAGCCCCCAAGACCCCGGAAGCGGCGGCGGCTCCGGCCGTCCCGGAAGCCGCTCCTCCCCGCCCCGTGTACACCCCCGGCAGCGCGCAGCCGCGCCTGAACCGCCCCGTGCGCGAGCGATACCCGCAGATCCGCGCCACCAGCGGATACGGCGACCCCCGGATCACCCGCACCGGGCCGGGTCCCGGGGCCGGCACGGAGCAGGAACCCGAGCGCTCCGCCAAGCTGACGGCCCGGCTGACGCTGGCGCTCACGGTGGTCATCGGCCAGCTCTGGGGGCTGACCATCGTGGTGGACGAGTGGATGACCGGCGACACCGGCACCGCGTGGTGGGGTGCGGGCTTCCTCGTCCTGTCGTTCCTCGTCGTGCTCGGCCTCTGGGTCGTCGACCCGAAGGACCGCTGATGCGGTGACCCGGCGACCCGCTGACCCGCAGTCCCACCGGCGTACCCTGGAGGTATGAGCACCGCCCCCGCCCACGGACCGCGAGACGCGAAGCGGCCCGGCGTAACTTCCAGCCCCGAGAACAGTCCGAAGCCGAGACTCGTCTTCGACGATCCGCTGGATCGGCAGTCCGCGGACGACACGGACCGTGGATGGGGCGAGCGGCCTCCGGCCGGTGGCGACAGCGCCGCCGACCTCGCGCGCTTCCTCGACGAGAAGCCGCCGCACCACCTCTGATCCCGGCACGGGGTGCCGGTCAGGAGGTGGGGTGCGTCCCCGATCCACCGCCCGCGCCCGAACCGGCGCCCGTTCCCGTGCCCGACGAGGGTCCGCGCTGCGAGACGAGGTGGTCGCGGATCTCCTTGAGCACCTCCAGCTCGCTGATCTCCATGGTCTCCGCGACGCCCTCCTTCGCCTTGTCGTGCGCGGCGCGCTTCGCGAGGATCTTCGCCATCGGCAGGACCATCAGGAAGTAGACGACGGCCGCGGTGATCAGGAAGCTCAGCACGGCGCTGAGGACCAGGCCCCACTGGAGCTGGACGCCCTGCACCTCCCCGTTGACCACCTTGCACGTGCCCTTGATGCAGGACGCGTAGCTCTCCAGGTCCTTGGTGCCGAAGGCGCCGACGATCGGGTTGATGAGGCCCTTGACCACCGAGTTCACGATGTTCGTGAACGCGGCACCGATGACGACCGCCACCGCCAGGTCGATCACGTTGCCGCGCATCAGGAAGGCCTTGAAGCCTCCCAGCAAACTTTCCTTCTTGTCGGCCACCGAGGTGCCTTTCGTCGCTTGTGTTGCAGGGTGCGGAGCCATTAGGCCGTGAAGGGCGCATAGGCGTCCAATCCGTACACACGGAACGGTGACTTGACAGAGCGTCAGTGCTAATCAGCACACTGTCACCGCCAGTTGGGATGTGACACCGGCACCTGCGAGGGCCGCCGCCGTCGCCCGTGGCACGGACAGGACGACGAGCGCCCCTCCGTCCGAACGAGTCTCACCCGGGTGTGGAACTTCGGCCACTCGGGCGCCCGTCGCGACCACTCGCGCCTCACCCGCCCCGCCGAGCGTCGAGTTGGGAGCGGCGATCACATCGACCCGGTCGCCGGGACGCAGCAGCCGTACGGTCGCGGCGTCGGCGATCCGCACCGGGACCGACACCGGCCGGACGACCACGGGCGGCCGGGCGCGAGCGGCGACGGCGGTCGCCGGGGCCTCCGGCCGTGGACCGCCGCCCCCGACGGCCAGGGCCACGGCCGCCAGGGCCAGCAGCACGGCGGGCAGGTGCCGGCCCCGTCGCAGCGCCCTGCGCAGCCGGTGCCGGGTGCCCCGCACCCGTAGCGGCTCGAAGAACGGCACCACGCACGGCGCCGGCACGGGCGAGGGAAGACCGGCTGGTGAAAGACAGGAAGAGGGAGAAGAAGGAAGGGAAGGAGTCGTCATCGTGGCCGCCGTCGTCCTGGTCGGGAGTGGGATCGGCTCCCACTCTCCCGGCCCCGCCTCCTGCCCGCTCCGGCCTGGGGACCACCCCATGCCTGTGGACAACTCCCTCACCCCCCAGGGGGGTTTACGGCAGCTCGATCCCCAGATCCCAGCCGTCGTGCGCGTGGGTGCACAGGCAGTCCCGGTCCAGCGTCGCCGGCAGGGCGCCGACCGCGTCGAAGAGGACCTCCCGCAGGCGGCCCACGTTCTCGCCGAACACCCGCAGCACCTCGGTGTGGGAGACGCCGTCGCCGGTCTCGGCGCCCGCGTCCAGGTCGGTGACGAGCGCGAGGGAGGTGTAGCAGAGGCCCAGTTCACGGGCGAGGACGGCCTCGGGGTGCCCGGTCATGCCGACCACCGACCAGCCGGCCGCCGCGTGCCACCGGGACTCGGCCCGGGTGGAGAAGCGCGGCCCCTCGATCACGACCATGGTGCCGCCGTCGACGGGCTCCCAGCCCCGCCCCCGTGCGGCCTTGACGGCGACCCGCCGCCCGTCCGGGCAGTACGGGTCGGCGAAGGTGACGTGGACGACGCGGGGTGTGGCGCCGTCGGCCCGGCGTACCCCGTCGAAGTAGGTCTGCTCGCGGTGCTTCGTACGGTCGACGAGCTGGTCGGGGACGACGAGGGTGCCGGGCCCGTACTCCTCGCTCAGCCCGCCCACGGCGCAGGGCCCGAGGATCTGCCGTACCCCCACGGACCGCAGGGCCCAGAGGTTGGCGCGGTAGTTGACGCGGTGCGGCGGGACCGTGTGGCCGCGGCCGTGGCGGGGGAGGAAGGCGACCCGGCGGCCGGCGATCTCACCGAGGAAGAGGGAGTCGCTGGGGCTGCCGTAGGGGGTGTCGACGGAGACCTCCGTGACGTCCTCCAGGAAGGAGTAGAAGCCGGAGCCGCCGATCACACCGATGTCCGCGTACGTGTCTTGGGTCGCCATGGCGGCCACCCTATGCGGGGCACCGGGAAACGCCGAGGCCCCGTCGCGAACGACGGGGCCTCGTACGAGAACCGTAGGAACCGGCCTTGGTCAGGCGGCCGAGGTCGAGCTTCCCGCGCTCGACGACGACGAGCCGCTCGACGACGAAGACGCCGTCGAAGAGGAACCGGACGACGAGCTCGAAGCGGCCGGCTTCGCGTCCGAAGAGGACGCCGACGAGGTCGAGGACTTCGACGCGGCCGGCGAGCTGCTGGACGACGAGCCGCGGCTGTCGTTCCGGTAGAAGCCGGATCCCTTGAAGACGATGCCGACGGCCGAGAACACCTTCTTCAGGCGGCCCTTGCACTGGGGGCACTCGGTCAGCGCGTCATCGGTGAACTTCTGCACCGCCTCGAGGCCCTCGCCGCACTCGGTGCACTGGTACTGGTAGGTCGGCACTTGTCTTCCTCCTGGCACTCACACTCATCGAGTGCTAACGACGATCCATACTGACGTATTCCGCGGGATCAGTCCACCGCCACCGGCACGCGGTGACCGACACCACGCGCCGCGACGCGGCTCGTCTCGCGCGGCCTGAGGCGCGACCGCAGGGCCAGGAGCGTGGCCAGGGCCAGCGCCGTGCCCACCATCGGGACCAGGAATCCGGTGCTCGCGCCGTGGGCGTCGGCGAGGCGGCCGGCCACCGTGACGGCCGCGGCCTGGCCGAGCGCGACGGCGCCGGTGAGCCAGGTGAAGGCCTCGGTACGGGCGGACGCCGGGATCAGGGTCTCGACGATGGTGTAGCCGGTGATGAGGGCGGGGGCGATGAACAGACCCACGACCAGGCCCAGGGCGCCGAGGAGCAGCACCGAGTGGGCGGTCCACAGCAGGGACGCGGCGACGGTGAGGCCGGCGTAGCCGAGGATCAGCCGGCGGCGGGGGCCGGACTTCCAGGCGACGGCGCCCATGGCGATGCCCGCGAGCATGTTGCCCGCGGCGAAGACGCCGTAGAGCAGGCCGTTGGCGCCGGGGTTGCCGATCTCCGCGGTGAAGGCGGTGAGGGAGACCTGCATGCCGCCGAAGACGGAGCCGATGCCGAGGAAGGCGACGATCAGGACCCGGACGCCGGGGATGGAGAGCGCCGAGCGGTGGGGTTCGGCGGCGTGGGCCGAGGAGGCGCCGAACGCGGGCTGGGTGGCGCGCTGGGCGGCGAAGAAGAGCCCGCCGACGAGGGTGAGGGCGGCCTCGGCGATCAGGCCGGCGGCCGGGTGGACGCCGGTGCACAGGGCGGTGGCGAGGACCGGGCCGACGACGAAGGTGAACTCGTCGGTCACGGACTCGAAGGCGGCGGCCGTCGGCATCAGCGGGGTGCCGTCGAGCTTGGCGGCCCAGCGGGCCCGGACCATCGGCCCGACCTGCGGCACCGAGGCACCGGCCGGGACGGCCGCGAGGAACAGGGCCCAGAGCGGGGCGCCGCCCAGCGCGAGCGCCACGAGCAGCGAGACGGACGCGGTGTGGACGAGGACGCCGGGGATCAGGACGGCCCGCTGGCCGAAGCGGTCGGCGAGCTTGCCGCTCTGCGGGGCGAACAGCGCCATCGAGACGCCGGTGGCGGCGGCGACCGCCCCGGCGCTGCCGAAGGAGCCGGTGGTGTGCTGGACGAGCAGGACGATGCCGATGGTCAGCATCGCGAAGGGCTGCCGGGCGGCGAAGCCGGGGAGCAGGAAGGACAGCGCACCGGGGGTGCGCAGGAGCTGCCCGTAGCCGGGCCGCTTGTCGGAGATGACCGTGGATGCCACGGTCCTGGCCTTTCTGCCGCCTGGTAGCGCGCCCCGGCACGGTGGTGCGGGTGTCGCCGAGAGCTGTCCTCATGCGCGTTACTGCGGTAGATACCGGGCCGGCCCCACTGAGGAGGGGCGCCGCGGCCGCCATACGGTCGCGCCAGCTCTGCGTCAGGCAGAGTTGGTTCGATCAAGTGTGCCTTCATGGTACAGGGAGGAGCGTCCTCCCGCCTGGGAAAACGCTCCCTCCCTTGAATTGATGCCTGGGATCAACCGGATGTTCGTCTGTGCTGCTCGCTGTGGCGGTGGAACCGCTGTGCCGCGCCCGAGGGGGCCGAGGCCGCGGTGGCCCCGCTGGTGCCCAGCCAGCCGGCCAGCTTGCCGCCCTGGCCGACCGCGCGCAGCCGCCGCTC
Source organism: Streptomyces sp. P9-A4 (assembly GCF_036634195.1). Taxonomy (NCBI): domain Bacteria; kingdom Bacillati; phylum Actinomycetota; class Actinomycetes; order Kitasatosporales; family Streptomycetaceae; genus Streptomyces; species Streptomyces sp. P9-A4. Next base: position 3,012,279 of record NZ_JAZIFY010000001.1, on the reverse strand, counting down.
GGTGGCGTCCCGTACCGGATCGGTCGCGACGACGAGGAGTTCGTCGCCGTGCCGCAGGACGGTCGCGGGGCCCGGTACGAAGCTGGTGTCCTCGCGCACGACGAGGGTGACGGCCGCTCCGGCGGGGAGGCGCAGTTCGGCGACCTCGACGCCGTGCATCCGGGAGTGCTCCGGGACGGCGACGGAGAGGAGATGGCCGCGGAGCCGTTCCAGGGGCGCGGATTCGACGCCGAGGTCGGCGGCCTCGCCGGAGTCGCCGAGCTTCAGCGCCTTCGCCAGCCAGGGCAGGGTCGGGCCCTGCACGAGGGTGTAGACGACGACGAGCACGAAGACGATGTTGAAGATCCGTTCGCTGCCCTCGATGCCCGACACCATCGGGATGGTGGCGAGGATGATGGGGACGGCGCCGCGCAGGCCGGCCCAGGACATCAGGGCCTGTTCCTGCCAGGGGATGCGGAAGGGCAGCAGGCTGACCAGGACTTCCATCGGCCGGGCGACCATCGTCAGGACCAGGCCGATGACGACGGCGGGCCAGAAGTCGTGGCCCAGCTCGTGCGGGGTGACGAGCAGGCCGAGCAGGACGAACATGCCGATCTGGGCGATCCAGCCGAGTCCCTCGGCGAAGCCGCGGTTCGCGGGCGCGTGCGGCAGCTTGGCGTTGCCGAGGACCATCGAGGCCAGGTAGACGGCGAGGAATCCGGAGCCGTGGGCCATGGCGCCGGCCGCGTACGCGACGACGGCGATGGCCATGACGGCGATCGGGTAGAGGCCGGAGGCGGGCAGCGCGATGTGACGCAGCCCATAGGCGCCGAGGAAGCCGACGGTGAGGCCGACGGCGACGCCGATGGCGAGTTCGAGGGCGATCGTGCCGACGAGGACGTACCAGTGGTCGACGGGTCCGGCGGTGGAGAAGGCGACGACGAGGATCACGACGGGGGCGTCGTTGAAGCCGGACTCGGCCTCCAGGACACCGGTGACACGGGACGGCAGGGGCACCTTGCGCAGGACGGAGAAGACGGCGGCGGCGTCGGTGGAGGAGACGACGGCGCCGATGATGAGCGCCTGACGCCAGTCGAGGCCGACGAGGTAGTGGGCGGCCGAGGCCGTGATGCCCACGCTGACGGCGACGCCGACGGTGGAGAGGACGACCGCGGCGGGAAGGGCCGGCTTGATCTCCTTCCACTTCGTGCCGAGGCCACCCTCGGCGAGGATCACGACAAGGGCCGCATAGCCGATGACCTGCGTGAGTTCCGCGTTGTCGAAGGCGACGTTGCCGATGCCGTCCTGGCCTATGGCGATGCCGATGCCGAGGTAGAGCAGCAGGCTGGGGAGCCCGCTCCGGGACGAGATCCGTACGGCCGCGACCGCGATCAGCAGCACGAGTGAGCTGATGAGCAGGAGTTCGTTGAGATCGTGGACAGTCAGTGGCCGGTCCTTCCCCTCACATGCAGCTGGATCGTTCCTCCAGCGGCCGGTACTTCGTTACCTTACCTAATCTTTAACGCTTTCTTGACGCGCTCTTTGCATCTCGTCGCTCATCAGTACGGTTCTCTTCCTGACACCGCGTCCGGGTCGTCCGGACGCTGCGCCTAAGGTTGCTCCCGTACTCCAGGACCACCCTGCCCCTCGAAGGACAGCGATGCCCTCCAACACGACCGCGCCTCCCGCCAAGAAGAAAGGGCGGCGCGCCCGCCTGATCCTCCTCGTCCTGGTCCTCGCCCTGGTCGCGGGCGTCGGATACGGCGGGTACTGGGGTGTGAGCACCGTCCGGACCTCGTTCCCGCAGACCACGGGCGAGATCCGGCTCGACAGGCTCTCCGGCGAGGTCGAGGTGAAGCGGGACGCGAACGGCGTTCCGCAGATCTACGCGGACAACGAGACGGACCTGTTCCGCGCCCAGGGCTACGTCCAGGCGCAGGACCGCTTCTACGAGATGGACGTCCGGCGGCACGTGACCGCGGGCCGGCTCTCGGAGATGTTCGGCGAGAGCCAGGTCGAGACCGACTCCTTCCTGCGCACGCTCGGCTGGCGCCGGGTCGCGCAGCAGGAGTACGACTCGGTCCTCTCGCCGGAGACGAAGAAGTACCTCCAGGCGTACGCGGAGGGCGTCAACGCCTATCTGAAGGACCGGGACCCGGCCGGCATCTCCGTCGAGTACGCGGCCCTGGCCCTCACCAACGACTACGCGATCGAGCCGTGGACGCCGGTGGACTCGGTGGCCTGGCTCAAGGCGATGGCGTGGGACCTGCGCGGCAACATGCAGGACGAGATCGACCGCTCGCTGATGACGAGCCGGCTGAGCGCGAGCCAGATCAAGCAGCTGTACCCGGAGTACCCGTACGCGCTGCACCAGCCGATCATGGACCGGGGCGCCGTCGACGAGTCGACCGGGAAGTTCGACCCGAAGGCCGGCGGCGGGGACGACGAGGGTGACGGGGTCACCACCGGCGACACCCAGGGCGACGGCTCCGGCGCGCAGTCCCAGCTCGGGGCGCTCTCCGAGGTCCTGGACACGATCCCGGCGCTGCTCGGCCCCAACGGCAACGGCATCGGCTCGAACTCCTGGGTCGTCTCCGGGAAGCTCACCACCTCCGGCAAGCCGCTGCTCGCCAACGACCCGCACCTCGCGCCCCAGCTGCCGTCCCTCTGGTACCAGATGGGTCTGCACTGCCGCTCGGTCTCGGCCACCTGCCGTTACGACGTCGCGGGCTACACCTTTTCCGGCATGCCCGGTGTGATCATCGGACACAACGACAAGATTGCCTGGGGTCTCACCAACCTCGGCGCCGATGTGACCGACCTCTACCTGGAGAAGATCGGCCCGGACGGCTACCTCGTCGACGGCAAGGTCAAGCCCTTCACCAGCCGCGAGGAGACCATCAAGGTCGCCGGCGGGGAGGACCGGAAGATCACCGTCCGATCCACCGGCCACGGCCCCCTCGTCTCCGACCGCTCCTCCGAACTGGAGACGGTCGGCCAGAAGGCCCCCGTCGGCAACGCCGCCCCCGACCGCGGCACCGGCTACGGCGTCTCCCTCCAGTGGACCGCCCTCCAGCCGGGCAGGTCGATGGACGCGATCTTCGCCCTCGACCGCGCCAAGGACTTCGACTCCTTCCGGGCCGCCGCGAAGAACTTCGAGGTCCCCTCGCAGAACCTGATCTACGCCGACACCGAGGGCAACATCGGCTACCAGTCCCCGGGTAAGATCCCGCAGCGCGGCACCGGCGACGGCACCCTGCCGGCACCGGGATGGGACTCCAGGTACCGCTGGAAGGGCTACATCCCCTTCGCGCGGCTGCCCTACGAGTACAACCCCGAGCGCGGCTACATCGTCACCGCCAACCAGGCCGTCATCGACGAGAAGGCCTACCCCGACCTGCTCACCAAGGACTGGGGCTACGGCTCGCGCAGCCAGCGGATCAACGACCTCATCGAGTCGAAGACCAAGGACGGCGGAAAGATCTCGCCGGACGACATGCGGACCATGCAGACCGACAACCGCAGCGAGATCGCGACCCTGCTCAACCCGCTGCTGCTGAAGATCGACATCTCCGACCCGTACGTCCGCGAGGCGCAGAAGCTCCTGGAGGGCTGGGACTACACCCAGGAGCCCGACTCGGCCGCCGCCGCCTACTTCAACGCGGTCTGGCGCAACGTCCTCAAGCTGTCCTTCGGCAACAAGCTGCCCAAGGAACTGCGCGCCGAGGGCGACTGCATCAACGTCCGCCCGGCCGAGGCCACCGGCCCGGTCGACGAGCAGAACAAGCTCGTACGGGAATGCGGCGAGCGCGACCCCGACTCGGCGCAGCCGGACGGCGGCGACCGCTGGTACGAGGTCGTCCGCCCGCTCCTGAAGCAGGAGAAGAGCGAGTGGTGGACCACCCCCGCCAACCGCCTGGACCCGGCCACCGAGACCCGTGACCAGCTGCTCGCCCGCGCCATGAAGGACGCGCGCTGGGAGCTGACCGCCAAGCTCGGCAAGGACGTCTCCACCTGGAGCTGGGGCCGGCTGCACCAGCTGACCCTGAAGAACCAGACCCTCGGCACCGCCGGACCCGGAGTCGTGCAGCAGCTCCTCAACCGCGGCCCGTGGAACCTGGGCGGCGGCGAGGCGGCCGTCGACGCCACCGGCTGGAACGCGGCCGGCGGCTACGACGTGATCTGGGTGCCCTCGATGCGCATGGTCGTCAACGTCGGCGACTGGGACAGGTCCCGCTGGATCAACCTGACCGGCGCCTCCGGGCACGCCTTCCACTCGAACTACACCGACCAGACGGACGCCTGGGCGAAGGGCGAGCTCTACGACTGGGCGTACGGCAAGGCGGCCGTCGACGCGTCGACGAAGGACACACTGGTCCTCAAGCCGTAGGGGCCGGACGGAAGCGGGTGACCCCCTCGGGGGTCACCACCGCGTGAACGGGGTGGTCGTGGGGTTCCTCCGGGACCCGGGCGACCACCTCGTCCGCGTACAGGAGCACCACCAGGGCCGGATCCACGCCCGCGCGTGCGAGCCGGGCGAGCACCCGGTCGTACGAGCCGCCGCCGCGGCCGAGCCGCATCCCGCGCCCGTCGACCGCGAGACCCGGCAGCAGGACGGCGTCGGCGGCGCACACGGCCTCGGGGCCGAGCCGGGGGCCGAGCGGTTCGAGCAGTCCCCGGCCGGCCTTCGCGAGCCGCCCCGGACCCTCGTACGCGGCCCAGTCCAGGTCGTTGTCGGGGAGCAGGACGGGGAGCAGGACCCGCACCCCGCGCGCGTGGAGCGCGTCGAGCAACGCGCGCGTGCCCGGTTCGCGGCCGACCGACACATAGGCGGCGACCGTGGACGCCTGGGAAAGTTCGGCCAGTTCCAGTCCCTGACGGGCGAGGGAACCGGCCGTGTGCGCCAGGGAATCGGCGTTCAGTGCGGCGCGGGCGGCCAGAAGCCGACTGCGCAGCACGGTCTTTTCGGACATCTCAGGTGTCATGACGGCCTCATGGGTATCCGTGGAATTCTCGTAACTGTGTTTATCCGGAGGAAGTTAATCAAAGGCACATCTTCCTCTCATTTCGAACGGCTAAGGTGCACCGCATGAATCAGTCGCTTCCCAGGCTCGGCCGGATCAGCAAGGCTGTCATCCCGGCCGCCGGCCTCGGCACCCGCTTCCTCCCGGCGACCAAGGCGACGCCCAAGGAGATGCTGCCGGTCGTCGACAAGCCGGCCATCCAGTACGTCGTGGAGGAGGCCGTCGCGGCCGGTCTCTCCGACGTGCTGATGATCACCGGCCGGAACAAGCGTCCCCTGGAGGACCACTTCGACCGGAACTACGAGCTGGAGGAAGCCCTGAGCCGGAAGGGCGACGCCGAACGCCTCTCCAAGGTCCAGGAGTCCAGCGACCTCGCCACCATGCACTACGTCCGCCAGGGCGCCCCGCGCGGCCTCGGCCACGCCGTCCTGTGCGCCGCCCCGCACGTCGGCGACCAGCCCTTCGCGGTCCTCCTCGGCGACGACCTCATCGACCCGCGCGACCCGCTGCTCGCGCGGATGGTGGAGGTCCAGGAGCGGGAGGGCGGCAGCGTGATCGCCCTCATGGAGGTCGAGCCCTCGCAGATCCACCTGTACGGCTGCGCGGCGGTCGAGGCGACCGTCGACTCCGACGTGGTGAAGGTGACGGACCTGGTCGAGAAGCCCGACGCGGGCGAGGCGCCCAGCAACTACGCGATCATCGGCCGGTACGTACTGGATCCGGCCGTCTTCGGGATGCTGCGGGAGACCGAGCCGGGCCGCGGCGGCGAGATCCAGCTGACCGACGCCCTGCAGAAGCTCGCCTCCGACGAGAAGATCGGCGGCCCGGTGCACGGGGTCGTGTTCAAGGGCCGCCGCTATGACACCGGTGACCGCGGGGACTATCTGCGTGCCATTGTCAGACTCGCGTGCGAACGTGAAGATCTGGGACCGGACTTCCGGGCCTGGCTCCGGAGATACGTCAGCGAGGAGATGTAGCACCTTGAGCAGCAGCACGGCACCGTCCCACGACGACCACGAGCACGGCCACGGAGACGAGGAGAAGCCCGCCGACCCCTGCGCGGGCCCCGCGCGCGGTCTGTGGTCGGTGGACGAGCACCTGGCCGACATCCTCGCGACCGTCGGCCCGCTCGAACCCATCGAGCTGCAACTCCTCGACGCCCAGGGCTGCGTCCTCGTCGAGGACGTGACGGTGCCGGCCGCGTTGCCCCCCTTCGACAACAGCTCCATGGACGGGTACGCGGTGCGGGTCGCCGATGTCGCCGGTGCCACGGAGGAGTTCCCCGCCGTCCTCACCGTCATCGGCGACGTCGCCGCGGGCGCCGGAGGCCTCCCCGAGGTCGGCCCCGGCCAGGCCGCCCGGATCATGACCGGCGCCCCGCTGCCGCCCGGCGCCGAGGCCGTCGTCCCCGTCGAATGGACCGACGGCGGTACGGGCGGCGGCGCGGCCACCGGCATGACCGCCGCCAGCACCGCCCCCGAGGGCGCGGCCGGCGAGGTCCGGGTGCACCGCGCCGCCGAGGCCCGCGCCCATGTCCGCGCCCAGGGCAGCGACGTCCGCGCGGGGGAGCTGGCCCTCGCGGCCGGCACCGTCCTCGGGCCCCCGCAGATCGGGCTGCTCGCCGCGATCGGGCGGGGCACCGTCCGGGTGCGGCCCCGCCCCCGGGTGGTCGTCATGTCCACGGGCAGCGAGCTGGTCCAGCCCGGCGAGCCGCTGGGCGAGGGCCAGATCCACGACTCCAACAGCTTCGCGCTCGCCGCGGCGGCCCGGGACGCGGGCGCGCTCGCGTACCGGGTGGGCGCGGTCGCCGACGACGCCGAGTCGCTGCGCGCCACCGTGGAGGACCAGCTGATCCGTGCGGACCTCATCGTGACCACGGGCGGGGTGAGCGTCGGCGCGTACGACGTGGTGAAGGAGGCGCTGAGCGCGGACGGGCAGGTCGACTTCCGCAAGCTGGCGATGCAGCCGGGCAAGCCGCAGGGCTTCGGCGCGGTCGGGGACGAGCAGATCCCGCTGCTCGCGCTCCCGGGCAACCCGGTCTCCTCGTACGTCTCCTTCGAGCTGTTCGTCCGCCCCGCGATCCGCGCCCTGATGGGCGTCGAGGACCTGCACCGGCCGCGGGTGCGGGCGGAGCTGGCCGGGGACAGGGCGCTGTCCTCGCCGGCCGGGCGCAGACAGTTCCTCCGGGGGAGGTACGACCCGGAGGCGGGCACCGTCACCCCGGTGGGCGGCGCCGGCTCCCATCTGATCGCGGCCCTCGCGCACGCGGACTGCCTGCTCGTGGTCCCGGAGGAGACGGTGAGCGTGGAACCGGGCGCCGAGCTGGAAGTGGTCCTCCTCGGCTGAGGGGGCGAGGGTGGGGGTACGGTGTCGTCCCACACAGCGACCGGGAGTGTCACGGCCATGAGCACGCAGCAAGGTCTCACCCACATCGACGAGGCGGGCGCCGCCCGCATGGTCGACGTATCGGCGAAGGACGTCACGTCCCGCACCGCCAGCGCCAGCGGGCGGGTCCTCGTCTCGCCGCGCGTGATCGAGCTGCTGCGCGGTGAGGGCGTCCCGAAGGGCGACGCGCTGGCGACCGCCCGGATCGCCGGGATCATGGGCGCCAAGCGGACCCCGGACCTCATCCCGCTCTGCCACCCGCTCGCCGTCTCCGGCGTGACGCTGGACCTGGCGGTCACCGACGACGCGGTCGAGATCCTGGCGACGGTGAGGACCACGGACCGGACGGGCGTCGAGATGGAGGCCCTGACGGCGGTCTCCGTGGCGGCCCTCACCGTGGTCGACATGGTGAAGGCGGTCGACAAGGGCGCGGTCATCTCCGACGTACGGGTGGAGGAGAAGACGGGCGGCAAGTCGGGCCACTGGACGCGGAGCGGATCGTGACGCGCGCGGGCCGGGTGTCGGGAACCCATGACCACGAGCACGAGGACCTTCCGGCGGCGCTCGCCGCGGGCCTCGGCGGCGCCCTGCTCGCCCCGTACTCCGCGCTGGTCGTCACCGCCTCCAACCGGGCGGCGGCCGGCGTCTACGAGGACAAGGGCGGCCCGCTGATCGCCGAGGGCCTCACCCGGATGGGCTTCGCCGTCGACGGCCCGCAGGTCGTCCCGGACGGGGCGCCGGTCGAGGCCGCGCTGCGGGCCGGGATCGCCGCCGGGTACGACGCGATCGTCACCACCGGCGGTACGGGCATCTCGCCCACCGACGAGACCCCCGAGGTGACCCGCCGGGTCCTGGACCGGGAGATCCCCGGCATCCCGGAGGCGATCCGGGCGTACGGCCGGGGGAAGGTGCCCACGGCGGCGCTCTCGCGGGGCCTCGCCGGGGTCGCGGGCGGCACGCTGATCGTGAACCTGCCGGGGTCCACGGGCGGGGTACGGGACGGGCTGACCGTCCTGGAGCCGGTCCTGCGGCACGCCGTCGACCAGATCCGCGGCGGCGACCACCCGAGACCGTCGTGATCCCCTCCTGGCCGGTGGTCCTCGTCGACGGCGAGGTGCTGCTCCGTCCGATAAAGATGCGCGACCACGCCGCCTGGCGCGAGGTGAACCGGCGCAACCGCGAGTGGCTGCGGCCCTGGGAGGCGACGGTTCCGCCGGCGCCTCCGGGCGCCCCGGTCGCGCAGCGCCCCACGTACCGTCAGATGGTCCGCCATCTGCGGTCGGAGGCGAACGCGGGCCGGATGCTGCCGTTCGTCATCGAGTACCGGGGGCGGCTCGTCGGCCAGTTGACGGTCGCCGGGATCACCTGGGGCTCCATGTGCTCGGGACACGTGGGCTACTGGGTGGACAGCGAGGTCGCCGGGCGCGGGGTGATGCCGACGGCGGTCGCGCTCGCCGTCGACCACTGCTTCCGCACGGTGGGTCTGCACCGGATGGAGGTCTGCATCCGCCCGGAGAACGGACCTTCGCGGCGGGTCGTGGAGAAGCTCGGCTTCCGCGAGGAGGGGCTGCGGCCCCGCTACCTCCACATCGACGGCGCCTGGCGGGACCATCTGGTCTTCGCGCTGACGGCGGAGGAGGCCCCGGAGGGGCTGCTCCGGCGCTGGCACCGGGCAAGAATAAAATAAGTGTTCGAATTCAATCGGTAGTTGGCGGTCAATCGATCTGAACAATCACAAAAAAGTTCAGTGATATCAGCCAGATCGTGCGACACACCGGGCCAATTGGCCGATGCGTGTTACGGAACCCCTCTACCGTGTGAGTCGTGAGCAGCAGCGGCCTCATCTACGCAGTCATCGTCGGGGCCTGGGCCGCCTACTTGGTGCCGATGTGGCTCCGCAGGCAGGACGAGCTGAACGAAGCCCGTCCGACGGAACGCTTCAGCACCGCCATCCGGCTGCTTTCCGGACGGGCGGGCATGGAGCGTCGGTACGCCAAGGAGCTCAAGGAGCGGGACCGTACGGCGGAGGGTCCGACGCCCGACGTGGACCCGGACGTGGAGACCGAGCATCTCAGCTCGGTCGACGTCCGGGCCTTTTCCGCGCCCGCGGCCAGGACGGAAGCGCGCCTGGAGATCCCGGCGCCGGAGCCGGAACGGCCCCCGGCCCAGGTCCAGGCGCCGGCCCAGGCCCCGGGTCCGCACTCCGCCCAGGCCCGCCCCGCCTCGGGGGCCGCGGCCGAGCGCGCCCGCCGCGGCGAGGTGCTCGCTCGGCGCCGCAGGACCACGACGCTCCTCTTCGCCGGGTTTACCCTCGGCGCGGTCGTCGCGGCCGTCGGCGGCGTGCCCTTCCTGTGGGCGCCGGCCGTCCCCGCGCTGCTGCTGAGCGCGTACATCGTGCATCTGCGCGTCCAGGAACGGCGCCGCTTCGTGTACGTGATGGACCGGCAGCGCGCCGAAGCGGCGGCGGCCCGGCTGCGGGAGAGCCGGCGCCCGGCCCCCACGCCCGAACCGTCCCCCGAGGAGGCCCCCTCCCCGCAGGAGGCGGACCGCCGGGCCCTGGTCGAGCAGACCGACCATGCGGAGTGGGTGGACCAGCAGCGTGAGCGCGGCCCGGCCCGGGGCGACAGCTGGGACCCGGTCCCGGTGCCGCTGCCCACGTACGTCACCGCGCCGGTCGCCCCGCGCGCCACCAGCGGCATCGACATCACGGACCCGGAGACCTGGAGCGCGGCCCGCTCCTCCACGGCGGCCGACCCGGCCCCCGCCCCCTCCCCGGCCCCGCGCCGGCGCACCACCCCGCCGCGCCGCAGCCACGACCACGGCCGCACCCCGCTCTTCGACCAGTACGCGGACGACGACCGCCCCCGCGCCGCCAACGAATGACCCCCACCGACCCCCCCTGGGCTGACCTGCGAGGAACGGATTTTTGCCTGAGCGGGTCGGGGTGCTAATGTTTCACACGTCGCAAGGGCCTGTGGCGCAGTCTGGTAGCGCACCTCGTTCGCATCGAGGGGGTCTGGGGTTCAAATCCCCACAGGTCCACAGACAAACGGAGATCCCGTCCGATCGGAAGATCGGGCGGGATCTCCGTCGTTTCCGGGGAAGCGCCGCCGATCTCCCGCCAGGGTGTGCGCGGGGGATTTCCTGGGGGTGGGACCGCGACCTCCGTGTGGTTCCGTGAGTTAGCCGGGCATGGTTGATTCGTTCAGTTCCGCGCCGTGGCCGTTTCCCGAGGGGGAATCTCTCTTTCTGACGCCTCGCCACTCCGTTCAGACTCCGCACGGGTGGGAGGTCTCGGTGTCGGCCGCGGACCTCGCGCCGTTGGCGATGGGTACGGACGCGGCGCGGCGGCTCGGGGCGCGGCGGGGGTATCTGGGGGACACGCCCGTCAACCGGGAGCTCTGGGCGACCCTGCGGGATCATCCCGAGCGGTTCGGGCGGGTGGGCAGTGTCGTTCTGGGGGCGGACGAGGTGCGGGTGCCCGAGTCGGCGGGGCCGCGCGGGTTCGTGGACTCGCTGGCGGTGTACGGCCTGGAGAGCATCGACGGCTTCCAGCGGCTGAGCATCATCGCGGCGGGCCGGGCCGAGTGGGGTGTGGAGCACATCGCCCGGTCGACCGTACGGCTGGAGATCCAGTGCGGGCGGGACCGGGACGTCGCGCGGATGCTGCACGACACGGCCCATGGGTACGTCAACCGGCCGACGGCGCAGGACGGGCTGATCCGGTGCCCGCGCATCCAGGCGCTGATGGCCTGCAACTGGGAGGGGATGGGATACTTCGACCCTCGGCGCGGTGCCTCCGTGGGGCCGCACCGCAAGCCCTTCCCCATGCCGGAGGTCACCCGGGCGCTCGCCTGTCTGGCGCCCCGTGACGATGTGGACGCCGTGCACCTGGCGGCGACGGACGAGGGCCTGGACAGGCTCTGGGGAGGCATCGGATCGGAGCTCTACCGCGGGGTCTTCCCCGAGGGGATGAGCCCGCTCGGCGTCGTGCGGGCCGTCGAGGCGTACCGGGCGGCCCACGGCGCGCTGCGGGAGATGCCCGCGCGGCAGAAGGCCGGAGCGGGGCACCTGATCGTCTACGCGCCCGACCTCGTCTGCCGGGTGGCCTGTCAGCGGCTGCTGCCCGTGGGGATCCTGCACGACGAGCAGCGCTCCCGCTACGACTGGCAGACGGTGATCAGGCACCAGCTGCCGGCCGTCGTGCGGCAGGTGGCGGAGGAACTCGTCCGGCGCTACGAGGCCGTCCGCCGGGTCCGGGGGAGCCGGCGGAACTACAAGGACGAGGCCGTCCTGCTCGACGTCTGGCGGGAGATCCTGCGGTGACGCCTCAGACCAGCGGCTTCGCGAAGCAGCGGCTCGTGGGGTAGTCGCGGTAGTGGCCGAACTTGGCGCAGGGTTCGTAGCCGCTGGAGAGGTAGAGGGCTATCGCCTCCGGCTGGGCCGTGCCCGTCTCCAGGACCATGCGGACGCGGCCGGCGGCGCGGGCGTCGGATTCCAGGGCGGCCAGGACGCGGCGGGCCAGGCCGAGGCCGCGGGCCTCGGGGGTGACGTACATGCGCTTGAGTTCGGCGTCGCCGTTGTCGTAGCCCTCGTCGTTCTTGTCCTGGGTGCGCCAGCCGCCGGTGGCGACGGGGCGGCCCGCGGGGTCGTACGCGAGCAGGTACAGGCCCTGGGGCGGGGAGAACATCCAGGCGGCCAGCGGTGTGACATCGCCCTCGTCGCCGTAGCGGGCGGCGTACTCCGCCTGGACGGCGGCGTCGAGGGCGACGGCGTCGGGGTGGTCGTAGGGCGTCGACTGGATGTGCATGCGATGTATCGTACATGTATGCGGACATCGGGTGTCGGTATTCTCCCGGGATGCTCACTGTGACCAGCAACAGCGTGTGCAAAACATCCCGCCTTTGACCTGTGGAAACGCAGCGGCCCCGCCTCCCAATCGGGAAGCGGGGCCGCCGTGCGTACGGATCAAACGGTCCGGCCGGGGCCGTGCCGCTACAGGGCGGGCTGGCCGCTGCCGGGGCAGGTCTCGGTGCCGGTGCCGCCGCGTTGGTGCATGGTGGTCGGTTGGCCGGTCGAGGCGCCCACGCCGGCGCCGCAGACGGGGCAGTTTCCCTCACACATACCGGGGTCGAATCGCTTACTCACAGTGCAGTCCTCCTGAGATAGGTGGTGCTGACGGTGGTGCGATGTGCACTCCCCGGGCGATGCCGGGGAGGGACTAGAGCTGGCGCGCGAAGATCCGCGAGCCGTCGTGGAAGTCGACGGTGATGCCACGCTGCGCGCCCGTCTCGGAGCTGGTGGACCACCGGCCGATGGCAGAGATCTCCGGGCACTCGGCCCCGGCGAGGACGGCCGCGAGCCACGCCTCGGGGGAGTCGGCGGCGGCCGGGTCGCCCAGCGTCGGCGCCGGAGTACCCGTCACCGGCTGATCGGTGAAGCCCGTGTGCTTCTCCCCGTCCGGGAGCTGCCCCACGAACTGCCACCGGGTCTCGCCGTTCGCCGTCGTGATGGCCAGGCCGAACGGCCGCTGGGCGTCCCCGACCTCGGCGAGGGTCTGCACGCGGGTCGCGCTGGGCGCGTTCTTGGCGAGGTCGAGGACGTAGTCGGTGAATCGCTGGGGGCGCATTTGTGATCATTTCCTCTCGTGGCGGCCCGCCCATCCTATGGACCGGGAGCGGGTGCCGAGGGCGTCAGGTGGTGATGCCGAGACAGAGCGCGGCGAGCATGCCGAGGACGATCACGCAGTAGATCGCCTGCCGGTGCCACTCCCTCACAGGGCGGTCGGAGTGAGCGGGGGCAGCTCGCGCCGGCCGACGTACGGGGCGCGGGCCTCCGTTGCCGCGCGGTGATCGCGGATCGCGGTGACCATGTTGCGCGCGACCGTGGCGAGCTGCCGGGTGTAGGACCACGTGCCGAGGGGCCCGTTGCCGGGCCCGTCGGCCTTGAGCTGGGCCCAGTCCCTCAGGGCGCCCTGCCCGCGCGTCGGACGCTCGTGCTCGGGGATGGTCTCGACGCCGACAGCGAGGCTCGCGCAGTGCGTCAAGAGGTCGTCCGTCAGCCGCGCGAGCTCCAGGGCGTCGAGGCTCTGCTGCATCGTGAGGGCCCGGCGGATGGTGGCAAGGGCGGCGTCCTCGGCGCGCTCCTCAACAGTCGTGGCGATCTGGAGGAACCCGACGAGATCCTCGGCCGCTCGGGTGTGCTCGGACTGTTCGGGCATCGGCTGCTCCCACCGTCGCTGGGCTGCTGGTACTGCGACGGTAGGCGCACGCGGAACTGACGGGAGGTAGGGTCCCTACCCCCTTGCTGAGGGGTACGGTTCCTACCCCTTAAACGATCACACCGGGACGCCGAGGTCGAGGGCGAGCGCGTGGGCGTCCTCGCGGACCATGCGGGGGCCGGTCTTGGCCAGCTCGGGCAGCACCATGCGGGTGTGCATGTTGAACCGGATGGTCTCGGGTGACTCGCGGTGCGCTTTCTGTAGGAGGGCGACCGCTGCGACTCCCTCGTCCTTCATGCCGTGAGCGCGGGCGGTCTCGATCAGGTGGTATGAGCGGCGGGTGGCGGACGGGATGCTTCCGACGTCGAGGGCGAGGGCGACTTCGAGTGCCTTGCCGGGCTGCATCAGGTCGTTGTGCATGGTGAGTGCGTAGGCGTCGACGACGCCCTGCCCGAAGATCAGCCAGGGGTGGGCGTAGTCGGAGCCGAGGCGGCGGGCGGCGTCGTTCGCGCGGTCCCAGTATCGCCAGGCCTGGCCCTCGCGGCCGATTTTGGCGTAGCTGAGTGCGACGGCCAGTTGCAGGAGTCCCCAGCGCGCCAGGTCCTCTTCGTCGTCCTGGCGGAGCAGGGCGGATGCCTGCTCCGCCAGCTCAACGCGTGCCTCCGCCGCGTCGTTGGCGTCGCGGTGGACGTGGTTCACGTACCAGGCGGCGCCGGCCATCGCGCGAGGGCTGTCGGCGTCCTGCGCTGCGGTCATGGATCGGTCGCCGGTCAGCATGACGAGGTCGGGCGCTGGCTGGAACGACAGGAACAACTGCGCAAGGTGGTAGGCCTGCCCCTGGGTGATGAGTGCCCGACGCCGGTCGGCGCCTTCGAGGACGCGGGAAGAGTGCTGGGTGTCGGCGAGCAGGTCGGGTAGGAGCGCCGCCACGCGTGAGCGGTGGTCGCCCGTGCCGTGCCAGAGCTTCCAGGCCTGCCGGACGCGGGCGCTCAGCGCGGCTGCGGACTCCGGCTCGGTGTTGCCTGGGGTGAGGCGGTAGGTGGTGAGGGCCCGCTTGATCGCTGGAAGGTCGGGGTGCGCGGCCTTGGTGTAGGTGGCGGCTGCGATGCGGTCGTCTCCCGTGAGGTCGGCGATGTCGCATTCGTAGACGGTGGCGAGGCGGATGAGCATGGGCAGACGGGGCATTCCGATCGCGCCGGTCTCGATGCCCTTGACCCACTCGGCGGAGCGGCCGACCAGGCCACCGGCGACGGGGCGGGGCAGGCCCGCTCTGTCACGGGCCATCCGGGCGCGCTGGGCAAATGTCTCAGGGGCGAGTGCGGGGCTGTGCTGCTCGGGCATACTGGGCTCCGTCCGTTCTGACCTAGACACTCAGAACGCTACTCCCCGACTACAACGGGGAAACGACGAATGCGCCCCCTCCGCCTGAGCGGAGGGGGCGCGGTCTACTTCTGGACGAGCTGGTAGATGAGCCCGGCGAGGGCGACGAGCACGGCGAGGGACGGTAGCGGCCAGCGGGCCCGTTCGAGGGCGTCGAGGCGGCCATCGTTGCGCTTCTGCCGCTCGGTCTCGCCGCGCTCGATGGTGTCGAGACGGGTGTCGTGGCCGTCGAGACGGGAGGCGTGGTCCTTGAGCGCCTGGTCGGTCTGGTCATGCCGCTGGACCAGGAGGGCGAGGGACCCGTCGGTGCGGGTGAACCCCACCTCGATCGTCCTTCTGATCCTCTCCAGCTCAAGGGCGACGGCGGCCGGGTCGGACGGCGAGGGCTGAGTCACTGCCGGAACTCGTCGACCAGGCCGAGGCCGACACGGTCGAGGAGCGCCTCGACGGCGGGCAGGGCCATGACGCGGGCGAGGCCGCCCGAGATGGCGAGGGCGCCGGCCACCCAGGGCAGGGCGGCGGGGATGCCGGACGCGGCGACGATCGCGGGGAGCGCGAGCGCCAGGGCCACGGTGGTCTGGAGCACGGTGCGAATGGTGCGCTTCGTGACGGGGGACATGCGGGGGACCTCCTGTGAGGGGTGGGGGGTGGGAGGCTCGAGCATTTGTTCAAAGTTCAACTAAAGCTCGAGGTTCGGACGCGATCAGCGGCCGTACGCGAGGCGGTGCAGGTACGCCCACCCGCGCGGGCCGATGTTCGGGTCGTACGTCTTCCCGGCCGCGCGGTACTGCGGGTGTGCGGCGTGGAAGCGGTTGACGGACGCCTCGGTGACCGGGCCGTAGTTGTCGGCCTCGGGCGTGGCCTTCGGCATGAAGCCGGTGGCCTTGAGCACGCGCTGAAGTGCACGGGCGGACGGTGTGGTGCGACCCGGGGCGAGGCCGGCCGGGAACACGGGCGGGACATACGGCTTCGGCGTGGGGGTGGGCTTCGGCGCCGGCTTCGGCTTGTCGCCGAGGCGGTCGGCGACGCGGTCGCGCATCGCCGGCATGGTGAAGCCGCGCGGGTCGGACTTGCCCGGCTGCCACTCCAGGTGTCCGATGACGGGCCGCTCGTCCCAGCCGTGGACGCGGCACAGGGCGGCGGCGGCCTTCTCGATCGCCTCCAGCTGGGCTGGCGTCCACGGGTCCTTGCCGTCGTTCAGGTTCTCGCACTCGAACCCGTAGAAGTGCCGGTTGCCGTCCGTCGTGGCCTCGTTGTCGGCCGGCAGGGGCTTCTCGTTGATGACGGCCCGGAGGACATCGGGGTCTCCGCTGCCCGCGTGGTTGGTACGGCCGTAGCCGACGAGGTGTACGGAGCCGTCGCGGCGGATCACGCCGTGACACAGCGGGCCCGGCAGGCCCTCGTACCCGTCGCGGCAGATGCGGACGCCGTCGACCTTCGGGCCGGTCACGGTCGCGTGGACCATTACGCCGTGGACGGGCCCCCACGGGCCCTTGTGGTTGCGGTTGCGGGTTTCCCACCCGGGGGTGGTCACGACGGTGAGTCCCTCGTTGCGGAGGGCCTGGAGGAAGCGCGCGGCGCTCATGGGGGTGGACATGGTGGATGCCTCCGAAGATGCGGAAGGGCCGCCCGGCGCGGTGCGCGGGGCGGCCCTTGGGGAAGGGGTCAGGACTGGACGCCGTACAGGAAGCGGGTCATGCCGTAGACGGTGCCGGTGCCGGCGGTGATGCGGGCCTGTAGTTCGAACTCGAACTCGCCCTCGTACGTGTAGGACGGCACGGCTGCCTCGGTCACGAGCGGCTGGCCCACTGAGGCCGTGGCGACTACGGTGCCGCCCACGAGAAAGCGGATCTGCCCGGACGATCCGGCCGAGCTGGCCATGGCGGCGTAGATCTTGAGCCGGGGGTGTTGGACGATTCCGGCTGAGCGGCCGATCGTCGTCCACGCGGTGGACGTCGTGCGGGGCCACCGGGTGACGTCCTCTTCCGTGGGGATCGGCAGTGGAAGGTACGGGCGGGCGAGGCCGTGGGCGACGGTGTCCTCGGCGAAGATCTCGTGCCCGTCGGCGTCGAGGAAGCGGAGTGCCTGCGGTTGCGTGGTAGGGGCGTTCCCCCGGTAGACCCCGAAGGCGATGGAGTTGTCGTCTCGGCGGATCACGGCGCCGAACTCGCCCGTGCTGGGAAACAGCTTGCCGACCCGGAGGGTTTCGGCTCCGCCGGGGCCCATGACCGAAAGGGCGCCGCCCTCGCCGACGGTAACGTTGCCGTTGAGGACCTGGTTCATTGCCGGGCGGATCTGAGAGCGTCCGCGCAGCTCGCGTACCTCGCGTTCGAGGCTGCGGATGCGGTCGAGGATGGACAAGGCCGCCCCCGCCATCGACGCGACCCCCAGCGTGCCCTCACCGAGGGCACCGAAAGCAGACCCGCGCGCAGCCGCCGCGCGCGAGCGGGCCCGCCTGGAGGCCGAAGCGGACAAGCAGAAAGCTGCGCTCGCACGGCTTCGAGCGGACCGAGCTGCCGACCCAGACGAGTACGGGCCCGGTGAGTACGAGGCCGCCCGCGACGTGATCCGCACGCAGCAGGCCGCCACGACGGCCGCCCTAGAGCGGCTCTCCGTTGTCGTACTGACCCCGCACCAGGAGGACTATGTTCCCGTCGTCGCCGCTCTCGCGGTCGGCTGGAAGCTCATGAACGACGTCGAACGGAACAGCCTTCTGCGGCAGCTCGCCCGCCGGGTCGTGCTCGCGCGGCAGCCGGAAGGAGGTACGACGGTCACCGTGCACCCCGTGTGGGAGCCTGACCCCTGGGCCTAACCTTTCACCCGTCAAGGGGCATGTTTTGTACACTGTGACCAGCGTCAATGTCAACGGGCTCCGTGCCGCCGCCAAGAAGGGGTTCGTCGAGTGGCTGGGCGGGACCTCCGCCGATGCCGTCTGCCTCCAGGAGGTGCGCGCCGAGGAGGCGCAGCTGCCCGAGGAGGTGCGGGCTCCCGAGGGCTGGTTCACCGTCCACGCGCCCGCCGCCGCCAAGGGCCGCGCCGGTGTCTCCCTCTACACCCGCCGCGAGCCCGACCGGGTCCGCGTCGGCTTCGGGTCGAGCGAGTTCGACGGCAGCGGCCGGTACGTCGAGGCCGACCTGCCCGGCGTCACCGTCGCCAGCCTCTATCTGCCCTCCGGCGAGGTCGGCACCGAGCGCCAGGACGAGAAGTACCGGTTCATGGACGCCTTCCTGCCGTACCTCAAGGAGCTGCGCGAGAAGGCCGCCGCCGACGGGCGCGAGGTCGTCGTCTGCGGCGACTGGAACATCGCCCACCGCGAGGCCGACCTCAAGAACTGGAAGGCCAACAAGAAGAACGCCGGCTTCCTGCCCGAGGAGCGGGAATGGCTCGGCCGGGTGCTCGACGCGGCGGACGGGGGCTACGTCGACGTCGTACGGGAGCTCCACCCCGAGCAGGAGGGGCCCTACTCCTGGTGGTCCTACCGCGGGCGGGCCTTCGATAATGACTCCGGCTGGCGCATCGACTACCAGATGGCCACCGCCGGTCTCGCCGCCAAGGCCGTCAAGGCGTACGTCGAGCGGGCCGCCACCCACGAGGAGCGCTGGAGCGACCACGCCCCCGTGACGGCCGTCTACGACCTGTAGGGAGCGGCAGCGGAAGGCCCCGTCCGGCTGTGTTGCTCGCCGTCGCCGGACGGCTCCGGCGGCGGCGCGGGGCCGGGGCCGGTTCCGGAGCCGCGTCCGGGGCCGCGACCGTGTCCCCGTCGGCCTTCTCTTCGGTGAACATCCCGCTCACCCCTTGCCCGGACCCTGGTCGACCGGGTCGGCGATGATCGGGGCGCAGTCGCGGGCGGCCCGCTTGGCTGCGGCCGTGGTCGAGTCCCAGGTGACGTCCCCGTAGACGTTGCCGTCGGGTTCGGGGTCGGGGAAGTCCGGGGCGCCGTTCCTCCGCATGCGCGCGGCGAAGGCGAACTGGGTCCTGACCTGCTCGGGGGTGAGCTTCGGCGCGAGTGTGAACGCCACGATCGCAGCCGCCGCGGCCGGCAGCACCCGCTTGCTCCCGTCGGTTCTCCCGGTCAGCCCGTTCCTCGGTAGGTGGACCGACCGTAGGACCGGGGTGATGAAGAACCGTTGAAGAACCTGTCAGGCGGTCATGAGGCCGGTTCCGGGTCCTCCCCGGCGCGGAGCCGTCGGTCGAGGGCCAGGGACAGTTCCGCCTCCACCACGCTCTTCGCGAGGGGGCGCAGCCGCCACACGTCGTCCTCGCCCGCGTGGGTGCGCAGGAGTTCGGTGAAGAGTTCCGCGAGGGCGTCGGCGTGCTCGCGGACGCGGGAGCCCGCCTTGAGGACCTCGGCGAGTGGGATGCCCTCGCGGACGAGGGCGGCGGAGACGTCGAGCAGCCGGCGGCTGATGTGGATGATCTCCTCGCCGTCGGTGACGAGGTAGCCGAGGTCGAGCGCGGCGGCGAGGTTCTCGGCGGTGACCTCGCCGGCGAAGTGGTCGGCCAGCTCCTCGGGGGTGAGGCGGACCGGCTCCTCCTCGGAGGGGGCGGGGAGGGCGAGGACCTCGTGGACGTTCCGGCCGCTCTCGAAGGCGGTGGTGAGGTCGGCGATGCCGTTGAGGGTGTGGCCGCGCTCCAGGAGGGCGGCGATGGTGCGCAGCCGGGCCAGGTGCCGGGTGTCGTACCAGGCGATCCGGCCCTCCCTGCGGGGCGGCGGGATCAGTCCGCGCTCGCGGTAGAAGCGCAGGGTGCGCACGGTGATGCCGGCGGCGGACGCCAGTTCCTCCATGCGGTACTCGCGTTCGTCCTCGTCCGCCACGGTGTCGGTTCCCGATCCCTTGCCCGATCCTTCTGCCACGCCCGCCAGCCTATGTTGTACCGCCGGTAACTTTCCCTCGTCGTACCCCTACCGCTCGGTATGGAGCTGCTCTACAGTCCCGACTGTGCCAGTGATTGCTGGCGCGATCAGTCGGGCCCGCGGGAGGCGGCATGGCGAAGCACGAGCACGTACGGGTGGCGGTGATCGGATCCGGATTCGGTGGCCTCGGCGCCGCGGTCCGGCTGCGCCGCGAGGGGATCACCGACTTCGTGGTCCTGGAGCGGGCCGACTCCGTGGGCGGCACATGGCGGGACAACAGCTACCCGGGCTGTGCCTGCGACGTCCCCTCCCACCTCTACTCCTTCTCCTTCGCGCCCAACCCCGACTGGCCCCGGACCTTCTCCGGCCAGCGCCACATCCGGGCCTACCTCGAACACGTCACCGACACCTTCGGCATCCGCCCCCATCTGCGCCTCGAACACGAGGTGCTGCGCATGGCGTGGGACACCGAGACGCTCCGCTGGGAGATCGAGACCAGCCGCGGCGGCTTCAGCGCCGAGGTCGTCGTCTCCGCGACCGGGCCGCTCTCCGACCCCAGGATCCCGGACATCCCCGGCATCGCCGACTTCCCCGGCAAGGTCTTCCACTCGGCCCGCTGGGACCACGACTACGACCTCACCGGCAAGCGCGTCGCCATGGTCGGCACCGGCGCCTCCGCCATCCAGATCGTGCCCGCCATCCAGCCGAAGGTCGGGAAACTGACCCTCTTCCAGCGCACGCCCCCCTGGGTCATGCGCCGCATGGACCGGGCCATCACCGGCCCCGAGCGCTGGCTCCACCGCGCCCTGCCCGTCACGGGCACCCTGCGCCGGGGCATCCTCTGGGGCATCCGCGAACTCCAGGTCGGCGCCTTCACCAAGCACCCCAACGAACTCGGGCTCGTCGAGAAGCTCGCCAAGGCCAACATCGCCAAGTCGATCAAGGACCCGGTGCTGCGGGCCAAGCTGACGCCCTCGTACCGCATCGGCTGCAAGCGGATCCTGCTCTCCAACGCGTACTACCCGGCGCTCGCGCAGCCCAACGTCGATGTCGTCGCCTCCGGGCTCCGCGAGGTCCGCGGCTCCACCGTGGTCGCCGCCGACGGCACCGAGACCGAGGTCGACGCGATCGTCTTCGGCACCGGCTTCCACGTCACGGACATGCCGATCGCGGAACGGGTCGTCGGCGACGAGGGGCAGACCCTCGCCGAGTCCTGGAAGGGCGGGGTGGAGGCGCTGCGCGGCGCCACCGCCGCCGGCTTCCCCAACTTCATGACGGTCATCGGCCCCAACACCGGCCTCGGGAACTCCTCGATGATCCTGATGATCGAGTCCCAGCTGAACTACATGGCCGACTACCTGCGCCAGCTGAACGTTCTCGGCGGGCGCGCCGCCCTCGCCGCCCGGCCCTCCGCCGTCGGCGCCTGGAACCGCAAGGTGCAGGCCCGGATGGAGCGGACCGTCTGGAAGGCCGGCGGCTGCGACAGCTGGTACCTCGACGCCAACGGCCGCAACACCACGCTGTGGCCGGGCACGACGGGCGAGTTCCGGCGCGAGACCCGTCAGGTCGACCTCTCGGAGTACGAGGTCGTCCGCGCGGCCGAGCCGGTCAAGTCCGCCCGTGCGGCCGAGCCCGCCGCCGCGGCGAAGGGGCGCGGCGCCACCTCCCACAAGAAGGAGGCCGCCCAGTGAGCCGGCACCTGACCTCGCTGCCCGCGTCGCGCGAACTCACCGCCGTCTCCGCCGACGGCGCCCGGATCCACGTCGAGGTGTACGGCCCCGAGGGCGCGCCCGCCGTCGTCCTCTCCCACGGCTGGACGTGCTCGATCGCCTTCTGGGCCGAGCAGATACGGGCCCTCGCCGCCGACCACCGCGTCATCGCCTACGACCAGCGCGGCCACGGCCTGTCCCCGGCCCCGGCCGGACCCGCCGGGTACTCGACCCGCGCACTCGCCGACGACCTCGAAGCGGTCCTCGCGGCCACCCTCGCCCCCGGCGAGAAGGCCGTCGTCGCCGGGCACTCCATGGGCGGCATGACGCTGATGGCGGCGGCCGGCCGGCCCGGCCTCCGGGAGCACGCGGCGGCCCTGCTGCTCTGCTCCACCGGGGCCTCCCGGCTGACCGCCGAGGCCACCGTCGTACCGGGCCGTCCGAGCGCCCGCCGCACCCGGCTGACCCGGGGCGTCCTCGGCGCCAAGGCGCCGCTCGGGCCGGTCAACGCCGTCTCGAAGAAGATCCTCAAGCACGCGACGATGGGCCCGGGTTCCGCCCCGGACCGGGTCGACGCCTGTGCCAGGATCGTGCACGCCTGCCCGCGCGGCGCCCGTGTCGGCTGGTCCGGGGTGCTCTCCGCGCTCGACCTCGAAGCGGGCGTACGGGCCCTCGACCTGCCGGTCGCCGTCCTCGTCGGCACCGTCGACCGGCTCACCCCGCCCGTCCACTCGCGGGCGATGGCCGAGGCCCTCCCGCAGTGCGTGGGCCTGCTCGAACTCGCGGGTATGGGACATATGACGCCGGTGGAGGCCCCCGAGGCCGTCACCGCGCGGATCCGTGCACTGACCGACACCTACCTGGAAGTGAAGGAGAAGGCATGAGCCGGGTGAGCCTGGAAGGACAGGTCGCGGTCGTCACCGGAGGTGCCCGCGGGGTCGGGGAACTCCTCGCCCGCAAGCTCTCCGCGCGCGGCGCGAAGATCGCGCTCGTCGGCCTGGAGCCGGAGCAGCTCAAGGAGGTCGCCGGGCGGCTGCACACCGAGGCCGACTGGTGGCACGCCGACGTCACCGACCACGAGGCGATGGCCCGGGTCGCGGCCGAGGTGAAGGAACGCTTCGGGAAGGTCGACATCGTCGTCGCCAACGCCGGTGTCGCGGCGGGCGGTCCGTTCGCCGAGTCCGACCCGGTCGCCTGGCGGCGGGTCATCGAGGTCAACCTGATCGGCGGCGCCGTGACGGGCCGGGCGTTCCTGCCCGTCCTCATGGAGTCCCGGGGGTACTTCCTCCAGATCGCCTCCCTCGCCGCCCTCACGCCGGCGCCGATGATGTCGGCGTACTGCGCCTCCAAGTCGGGCGTCGAGGCCTTCGCGCACAGCCTGCGCGCCGAGGTCGCGTACAAGGGAGTGAAGGTCGGCGTCGGCTATCTCTCCTGGACCGACACGGACATGGTGCGGGGCGCCGACCAGGACGACGTGATGAAGGAGCTGCGGCAGCGGCTGCCGTGGCCGGCGAACCGCACGTACCCCCTCGGCCCGGCCGTCGACCGGATCGTGGCGGGCATCGAGCGGCGCTCGGCCCATGTGTACGCGCAGTGGTGGCTGCGCGGGATGCAGTCGGTCCGGGGCTATCTGCCCGGGATGATCGCGACCGTCGGGCAGCGCGAGATGAAGCGCTTCGAGCCCCGGCTCGGCTCGGTGCCCAAGGGGCTCGTGGGCGCGGGCGGGGCGGCCGACGAGGAGGCCAGGGCGGGCGGGTCCGCCGCCCGGTAGCGGTCCGTAACTGATCGAAATGCGTGGAATGTTCGCTCGTGCAACGCTGGTCGAGGCCCGAGGGGCAAGCAGCCCCCGGCCCCCGCACACATCTTTCTAGGAGTGAACGTTCATGGGCATGGCAGACCAGTTCAAGGACAAGTCGGAGCAGCTCAAGCAGCAGGCCAAGCAGGCCATGGGCAAGAAGAAGGACGAGGCGTCCGAGCGCGCCTCCCAGGGCCGCGACCGCTCCGACGACGAGACGCGCCGGGCCCAGCAGGAGGCCCGGGACCGTCTCGACCAGGACTACGACGCCTGACACGTCGCGTTTCGCGTGCGATCGTGTCGGTCGCGTCGGGAGGGCGCACCCGGGATCACCCGGGTGCGCCCTTTCACGTGCGCGTCCTCGGGCGACGCTGTTGTACGACACCCGTTCAGGCCCGCCGCAGGCCGAAAAGTTGTACGTGTCCGGCGGCGGATCTTCGTACGGTGGCGCCCATGGCCGTACTTGAGCGACTGCGATCCGATCACGCCACCGCCCTCCTCGCCTTCGAGCGCGAGAACCGGGCGTACTTCGCCGCGTCCGTGCCCGACCGGGGGGACGCGTACTTCGCCGACTTCGCGGAACGGCACCGGGCGCTGCTCGACGAGCAGGAGACCGGGACGATCCGGTTCCATGTGCTGGTGGGGGAGGGCGGGGAGATCCTCGGGCGGTTCAACCTGGTCGACCTCGTCGACGGGGAGGCCGAGCTGGGCTACCGGGTGGCCGAGAAGGCGACCGGGCGCGGGGTGGCGACCGCCGGGGTGCGGGAGGTGTGCCGGCTGGCGCGCGAGACGTACGGGCTGAGCCGGCTGACCGCCGTCACGACCCTCGACAACGCGGGGTCGAGGGCCGTGCTCGGGCGGGTCGGTTTCGGGGTGGTCGGGAGTGTGACGCTCGGCGGTGAGGCGGGGGCCGCCTACGAGCTGGACCTGGGGGAACTGGCCTTCCTCTAGGGTCTGTCGTCAAATGTCACGCCCACATCAGGAGTGAGGCGAGGGCGACGGCGGCTTCGTAGGACTGGGCGGTCTTGTCGTATCGGGTGGCGATGCCCCGCCACTGCTTCAGGCGGTTGAAGCAGCGTTCCACGACGTTGCGATGCTTGTATGCCTCGCGGTCGAAGGCCGGCGGGCGGCCTCCGCGGCTGCCTCGCCGGGCCCGGTTGCGGACCTGGTCGGCCCGCTCGGGAATCGTGTGCGGGATGCCCCGACGGCGGAGCCAGGCACGGATCGCCTTCGAGCTGTAGCCCTTGTCTCCCAAGACGTGATCGGGCCGGATCCGGGGCCGTCCCGGTCCGATCCGGGGCACCCGGATCGCTTCCATGACCGTGGTGAACCGGGTGCAGTCGTTGGTGTTGCCGCCCGTGACGACGAAGCCGAGCGGACGGCCCCGCCCGTCGCAGGCCAGATGAATCTTGCTGGTCAGGCCACCCCTGGACCGGCCGAGGGCCGGGTCGCGGAGCCCCCTTTTCGGGCCCCGGCCGCGTGCTGATGGGCGCGGACGACCGTGGAGTCGACCGACACCAGCCACTCGATGTCGCCCGCCGCGTCCGCCTTCGCCTGCGCGGCCCGCAGCATCCGGTCGAACGTCCCGTCCGCCGCCCACCTGCGAAAACGCGTGTGGAGCGTGGCCCACGGCCCGTAACACTCGGGCACGTCCCGCCAGGCCGTCCCGGTCCGGAACTTCCACACGATCCCGTTCAACACCCTGCGATCGTCCAGCCGCTTCCGCCCCCGCAACGACACGGGAAGCAACGGCCGGACGAACTCCCACTCGGCATCAGACAGCTCATGACGACGTATCACGCAACCATGATCCACCAGCAGCGATCATTTGAAGACACCGCCTAGGGCCTGTCGTCGACCTCCCACCTGCCCCGCGGCGGGAGTTCGACGACAGGCCCTAGGTCGCCCTCGGCGGCAGTTTCGGGCGGGAGCGGTCCGGCAGGGCCTCGTACCCCGGCGGGCTCGCCGCCGGGGTCTCCGTGAGGAGCGCGAGGGCCATGTGGACCGCGTCGTCGAGCTGTCCGTACCGGCCCTCCGCCCAGTCCAGTGGCGTACGGAGCACCGCGAGGTCCGGTTCGACGCCGTGGTTCTCCAGGGACCAGCCGTACTCGGGGAACCAGGCCGCGTTCATCGGGACGGTGATCTGCGTGCCGTCCCCGAGCTGGTGGCGGCCGGTCATGCCGACCACCCCGCCCCAGGTGCGCTGGCCGACGACCGGACCGAGGCCGAGCAGCTTGAACGCGGCGGTGATCATGTCGCCGTCGGAGGAGGTCGCCTCGTCCGCGAGCGCGACGATGGGGCCGCGCGGGGCGTTGGAGGCGTACGCGACGGGCTGGGCGTTGCGAGTGAGGTCCCAGCCGAGGATCTTGCGGGTGAGCTTCTCGACGACGAGTTCGCTGATGTTGCCGCCGGCGTTGCCCCGTACGTCGACGATCAGCGCGGGCCGGGAGACCTCCATCCGCAGGTCGCGGTTGAACTGGGCCCAGCCCGAGCCGCCCATGTCGGGGATGTGCAGATAGCCGCACCGGCCGCCGCTCAGCTCCCGTACCACCGCACGGCGTTTGGCCACCCAGTCCTGGTAGCGCAGCGGCCGTTCGTCGACGAGCGGGACGACGGCGACGCGACGGGCCCGGCCCTCGCCCTCGGCGGGGGTGAAGGTCAGCTCGACCGTGGTGCCGCCGGTGCCGGAGAACAGCGGGTACGGGCCGGCGACGGGGTCCACGGGCCGGCCGTCGACATGGGTGAGGACAGCGCCCTCGCGGATGCCGGTGCCGGCCAGCGGGGAGCGGGCCTTGGAGTCGGAGGACTCGCCGGGCAGGATGCGCCTCACCGTCCACCCGGCCTCGCGGAGCACCAGGTTGGCGCCGAGGAGGCCCATGGGCCGCTGGTAGTGCGGGGGGCCCTCGTTGCGGCGGGCGGGGGTGACGTACGCGTGCGAGGTGCCCAGTTCGCCCATCACCTCCCGCAGCAGATCGGCGAACTCGTCGGGGGAGGCGACCCGTTCGACGAGCGGCCGGTACTGGTCGAGGACGGCCGTCCAGTCGACCCCGCCCATCCCGGGCTCCCAGAAGTAGGCGCGGACGATCCGGCCGGCCTCGTCGAAGGCCTGCCGCCACTCGGCGCCCGGGTCGATCTCGTGCAGGATGCGCCGCAGGTCCAGATAGACGGTGGAGTCGCCGTCCCCGGACTCGGTCGAGGGCACGGCCCGCAGCTCGCCGTCCTCGGCGACGACCAGCCGGGTGCCGTCGCCGCTGACCGCGAACCAGTCGAGGTCCTTGGCGAGTTCGTTCCTGCGGGCCTTGGTGATGGAGAAGTGCTCCAGGGTGGGCTTTCCCGAGGTGTCGGCCGGGTTGGCGAAGGTCTCGCCGAGCGCGCCCGAGATCGGCCAGCGCAGCCAGACGAGACCGCCGCCGCTGACCGGGTGCAGGGCCGAGTACTTGGAGGCGGCGACGGGGAACGGGGTGACCCGCTCCGCGAGCCCCTCGATCTCCACGGTGACCGTGCCGTCCCCGGTGTCCGTGTCGTCGTCGGCGGGGTCGAGACCGCCGGCCGCCGGCCGCCCGTCGGGCAGCAGCGCGAACGGCGAGGGCGTCGCGGAGGAGAGCGGGACGAGATAGGGGCGGCAGCCGAGCGGGAAGGACAGATCGCCGGTGTGCACGTCGTACACCGGGTCGAAGCCGCGCCAGGACAGGAAGGCGAGATAGCGGCCGTCCCGGGTGAAGACGGGGTTCTCGTCCTCGAAGCGCCCGTTGGTGACGTCGACGACGGTCCGGGCGCCGGGCCCGGAGATCCGGGCCATCTTGATGGAGCGCAGGGAGCGGCCGATGCCCGGGTGGGACCAGGTGAGCCAGTCGCCGTCGGGGGAGAAGGCGAGGTCGCGGACGGGCCCGTTGACGGACCTGATCAGCTCGGTGACCTCGCCGTCGGAGTCCTCGGTGGCGTCCAGGAGGAGGAGCCGGCCGTCGTGGGAGGCGATGGCGAGCCGCTCGCCGTCCGGGTCGGCGATCAGTTCCTCGACCCGGCCGAGGTCGCCGGAGGCGAGGCGGCGCGGCGGCCGGTCGCCGCTGGCGCGCGGCAGACAGGCGATCTCGACGGCGTCCTCGCCCTCGGCGTCGGTGACGTACGCGACCTGCCCGAGGCTGCCGAGCATCTCGGGCAGCCTGACCCGGACGCCCGGGGTGTCGACGATGGTGCGGGCCGGGCCGTCGCGGTGGGTGAGCCAGTACAGGCTGCCGCGTACGGAGACGGCGCTGGCGCGGCCGGTCTCGTCGACGGAGAGCGCGTCGACGTGGTGGGCGGCGGGCGCCTGGTAGGCGCGCCGGCCGACGCGCTGCCCGCCGAGCCGGACCTCCAGCTTGCGGGGGCGGGAGTCGGCCGTGAGCGCGTCGACGACCCAGAGTTCGCCGGCGCACTGGTAGACGACGCGGTGGCCGTCGCTGGAGGCGTGCCGGGCGTAGAACTCGTCGTGGTCGGTGTGGCGGCGCAGGTCGGTGCCGTCGGGCAGGCAGGAGTAGAGGTTGCCGACGCCCTCGTGGTCGGAGAGGAAGGCGACGCGGCCGTCGACGGCCATGGGGCAGTCGAGGTGGCCGCCGATGTCGGGGAGGAGCCGTTCGCCGTGCAGCCAGAGGCGCCCGGTGGCGCCGCCGAGGTAGCGCTTCCAGGCGGCCGGTTCGTGCGGCGGCTTCCCGGTGAGCAGCAGGGTGCGGCGCTCCCCTTCGGCGTCGGTGACGCTGATGTCGGAGACCGGGCCCCAGGGCAGGCGGCGGCCGGGGGAGCCGTCGGTGGGGACGGTGTAGGCCCAGGAGTAGTACGAGAAGGGCTGCCCGTGCGAGGAGACGGCGAGGATCTCGGAGCGGCCGTCCTGGTCGGGGGGCGTCCAGCCGCAGACCCGGGTGTCGGTGGACCCCCAGTAGCTGAGTCGCCGGGCGGCCCCGCCGTCTATGGGGACGAGGTGGATCTCGGGGTCGAGGCTGCGCCAGTTCGTGTACGCGATGTGGCGCCCGTCCGGCGAGAAGCGCGGGTGGCCGACCCGGGTCCGGTCGACGGTGAGCCGCCAGGCCCGGCCGGGGCGGTGGCCCTCGGGGACGAGCGGGGCGATCCACAGGTCGTCCTCGGCGGCGAAGCACAGCAGGTCGTCGTGGAGGTGCGGAAAACGGAGATACGCGACGTCGTCACTCACGCCCTCATGCTTTCCGCGCGGAGGGGGTGTGGCAACTCGTACGTGCTTGCGGGTTTTCCGTCCCGCGGGTTTTTCCGTGTGGCCCAGGACACGTACGAAACGGTTTCGTTTCGTTGGGGCCGGGGGTACCTTCGTACTGTACGAAACCGTTTCGTTCGGTCCGGAGGTTCGGCATGGCCCGCAGCAGACTCACTCCCGAGCGGGAGTCCGAGCTGTACGCGGCCGTTCTCGACCTCCTCCGCGAGGTCGGCTACGACGCCCTCACCATGGACGCCGTCGCCGCCCGCACCCACTCCAGCAAGGCCACCCTCTACCGCCAGTGGGGGAGCAAGCCCGAACTGGTCGCCAGGGCGCTGCGCGCCAACAAGCCGGCCGACCTCTCCGAGATCGACACCGGCACCCTGCGCGGCGACTTCCACGAGCTGATGACCCGGACCGACGACTGCCAGATGGAGAAGGACTCCGCGCTGATGCGGGGTCTGGCCCATGCCGTCCACACCAACCCCGAACTGCACCGGGCGCTGCGCGAGCTGCTCGTCGAACCCGAGATGAACGGCCTCGACGAAGTACTGCGCCGAGCGGTCCGCAGGGGCGAGATCGCCGCCGGCAACCCGGCGCTGAAGCTCGTCCCGCACATGCTCATCGGTGCCTTCGTCGCCCGCCCGCTGATCGACGATCAGCCGGTCGACCGCGCGTTCCTCAGCGCGTACATCGACGCCGTCGTGCTCCCCTCACTCGGCGTCTGACCCTCCCCGCAGCTCCATCCGTACCTCTCTCCACCTGACGTCGCACCGCTCACGCCGTCGGGCCGGCTCCCCATGCCCTGACCCACCCCACACCGGGAGACGCCCCCGTGGCCACGTTCCTCTACAAGTTGGGCCGTTCCGCCTTCCGGCGCCGACGGCTCGTCGCCCTCCTCTGGGTGGCCCTCCTGGCGGTCGCCGGGATCGGCGCCGCCACCGCACCCGCAGCGACCTCCGGCTCCTTCTCGATCCCCGGCACCGAGGCCCAGCGCGCCTTCGACCTGCTCGAAGAGCGCTTCCCGGGCGCCGGCGCCGACGGGGCCACCGCCCGCGTCGTCTTCAAGGCCCCCGAGGGCCAGAAGGTGACCGACCCGGCGCACAAGGCCGTCGTCGAGGAGACCGTCGCCGCGCTGAAGTCCGGCTCGGACCAGATCGTCTCGGTCGCCGACCCGTACACCGCGCAGGCCGTCTCCCAGGACGGCTCCACCGCCTACGTCTCCGTCGCCTACAAGGTCAACGGGATGGAGCTGACCGACGGGACGCGCGAGGCGCTGACCCGGGCCGGGGAGAACGCGCAGGGCAAGGGCCTGACCGTCGAGGTCGGCGGTGACGCCCTCCAGACCATGCCCGAGACCGGCGCCGGCGAGATCGTCGGCGTGGTCATCGCCGGTGTCGTCCTCGTCCTGACCTTCGGCTCGCTCGTCGCCGCCGGACTCCCGCTGCTCACGGCGATCATCGGCGTCGGCATCGGCGTCTCGTCGATCACCGCGCTGGCGAACGTCCTCGACCTGGGCTCCACCACCTCCACCCTCGCGATGATGATCGGCCTCGCGGTCGGCATCGACTACGCCCTCTTCATCGTCTCCCGCTACCGCGCGGAGCTGGCCGACGGCCGCGAGAAGGAGGAGGCCGCGGGCCGCGCGGTCGGCACGGCGGGATCGGCCGTCGTCTTCGCCGGACTCACCGTCGTCATCGCCCTGGTCGGCCTGGCCGTCGTCAACATCCCGATGCTGACGAAGATGGGCTTCGCCGCCGCCGGCACGGTCGTGATCGCCGTACTGATCGCGCTGACCCTGATCCCGGCGCTGCTGGGCTTCGCCGGTGACAAGGTCATCGGCCGCAAGCAGCGCCGGGCGGAGAAGGCGGGGAAGGCCGGGGAGGACTCCGCCCGGAACAAGAGCGGCAAGCCCAACGGCGGCACCCGCTGGGCCCGCTTCGTCATCCGCCGCCCCGTCATGGTGCTGCTGATCGGCGTCCTCGGCCTCGGCGCGATCGCGCTGCCCGCCGCCTCCCTGGAGATGGGCCTGCCGGACGACGGCGTCAAGCCGACCTCCACCTCCGAGCGCCGGGCCTACGACGCCCTCTCCGACGGCTTCGGCCCCGGCTTCAACGGCCCGCTGCTCGTCGTCGTGGACGGCGACAAGGCGACCGCCGACAAGACCGTCTCCACCATCAAGGGCCTCGCAGGCTGGGCGGCCGTCACCCCGGCGACGCCGAACAAGGCCGGCGACGCCGCCATGATCACGGTGGTCCCGAAGGACCGGCCGTCCTCGGCCGCCACCGAGAACCTCGTCCACGACATCCGCGGCGCCACCGGCGACGACGTCCTCGTCACCGGCGCCACCGCGATGAACATCGACTTCTCGCAGAAGATGAACGACGCCCTGGTGCCGTACCTGGCGCTCGTCGTCGGCCTGGCCTTCCTGCTCCTGACCCTGGTCTTCCGCTCGGTCCTCGTCCCCCTGAAGGCGGCCCTCGGCTTCCTGCTCTCGGTGGTCGCGGCCCTCGGCGCGGTCGTCGCGGTCTTCCAGTGGGGCTGGCTCGGGAGCCTCTTCGGGGTCGAGCAGACCGGCCCGATCATGTCGATGATGCCGATCTTCATGGTGGGTGTCGTCTTCGGTCTCGCGATGGACTACGAGGTCTTCCTCGTCACCCGGATGCGCGAGGCGTACGTCCACGGGGAGCGGCCCGGCGAGGCGATCGTGACCGGCTTCCGGCACAGCGCCCGGGTGGTCACCGCCGCCGCGGTGATCATGATCGCGGTCTTCTCCGGCTTCATCGGCATGGACGACCAGATGATCAAGATGATCGGCTTCGGCCTGGCCGTCGCGGTCCTCTTCGACGCCTTCGTGGTCCGGATGGCGATCGTCCCGGCCGTGCTGGCGCTGCTCGGGCACAAGGCCTGGTGGCTGCCGAAGTGGCTGGACCGGATCCTGCCGAACGTCGACGTGGAGGGCGAGTCGCTCGCCCGGCACACCGACGGGACCGCGGGCGAGAGCGCGAAGCCGGACCTCGTGAAGGTCTGATCCGGGCTTGTTCGACCCGGGCTTGTTCGACCCGGGCTTGTTCGACCCGGGTTTGTTCGATCCGGGTCTGCTCGACCCGTACGCCGTCAGTGCGTCGACAACGACGTGCCGGCGGCGTACGTGTGCCTGAGGAAGCGGAGCAGGGCGTTGGTGTCGAACTGGACGACCGTGACCCCGTCGTCCGTGTGCAGCTCGACCACCGTCTGGACCCGGCCGCAGGGCCAGACCCCGATGTCACCGCGGCGGGTCGGGGCGCTGAGCCCGGTCTCCAGCAGGGCGCGCGGGAAGGACCACTCGACGGCGCCGGGGAAGCCGAAGCGGACGGTCGCGGGGGAGAAGCCGGGGTCGTAACGGAGGGACACCGGCACGGGGCGGGAGAGCGGGGCGTCGCTGATGATCCGTCCCTTGGCGTGGTCGTCGACTTCGCGGTCGTGCGCGGCGGCCATCGGGGGGCTCCTCACGGTTTGTCCTCTTATCGACTAACTCTTGCACTCCTTCCCGGAGGGTGCGCGGCGCATGCGTGGACGGCCACGGGTGTGCGCGGGGTCACGCGCGACCGTGCGCCGCCGTTCTGTGACCCGTGCGCTCTTGCAAGCTCTTTGCAGGAGCGTCCTATCATTCGGAACGTGCATGTACCTGACGGATTCATCAACGCCCCCGTATCGGCCGCCGCCGGTGTCGTCGCCGCCGGCGCGGTCGCGATCGGCCTGCGCGGGGCACGGCGCGAACTGGACGAGCGGACCGCGCCGCTCGCCGGACTCGTCGCCGCCTTCGTCTTCGCCGTCCAGATGCTGAACTTCCCGGTCGCCGCCGGGACCAGCGGACATCTGCTCGGCGGCGCGCTCGCCGCGATCCTCGTCGGCCCATGGACCGGCGTCCTGTGCATCGCCGTCGTCCTGCTCATGCAGGGCATCCTCTTCGCCGACGGCGGCCTCACCGCCCTCGGCGTGAACATCACCGTCATGGGCGTCGTCACGGTCGTCATCGCGTACGCCCTCTTCCGCGGCCTCGTCCTGCTGCTGCCCCGCACCCGCGCCTCGGTGACCGCGGCCTCCTTCGTCGCCGCGCTGGTCTCCGTACCGGCCGCCGCCGCCGCCTTCACGCTCATCTACGCGATCGGCGGCACCACCGACGTACCCGTCGGCAAGGTCCTCACCGCCATGGTCGGCGTCCACGTCCTCATCGGCATCGGCGAGGCCGTCATCACCATGCTGACCGTCGGCGCGGTGATCGCCGTCCGCCCCGACCTGGTGTACGGCGCCCGCGGCCTGACCGCCCCGCTCAAGCTCCGCGTCGACGGACAGCTGGTCGACGCGGCCCCCGCCGCCGCCCCGGCCGCCGCCCGCTCCCCGAAGAAGCTGTGGGCCGGCGGCGTCGTCACCGCCCTCGTCCTCGCCGGGTTCGTCTCCTTCTACGCCTCCGCCAGCCCCGACGGCCTGGAGAAGGTCGCCGCCGACAAGGGCATCGACGCCAAGGCCGAGGACCACGCCTCCGCCGGCTCCCCGCTCGCCGACTACGGCGTCAAGGGCGTCGAGGCCCCCCGCCTCTCCGGCGGCCTGGCCGGCGTGATCGGCGTGGGCGCGACCCTCGCCGCGGGCACCGGCGCCTTCTGGGTCGTCCGCCGCCGCAAGACCGCCGCCCCGGAGGCGTGACATGGGAGCGGGGCACGCGCACAAGCTCTACCGGCACGCCCACTCGCCGGTCCACGAGCTGCCTCCGCACACCAAGCTCGCCGCCGTCCTCGGCTTCGTCGTGGTCGTCGTCTCGACGCCCCGCGAGGCCGTCTGGGCCTTCGCCCTCTACGCCGTCCTCCTCGCGGCCGTCGCCGCGAAGGCCCGCGTCCCGGCAGGATTCCTGCTCAAGCGGCTCCTCATCGAGGTGCCGTTCGTCGCGTTCGCGCTGCTCATGCCGTTCGTCGTGCCCGGCGAGCGGACCACCGTCCTCGGGGTGTCGCTGAGCGTCCCCGGACTGTGGGGCGCCTGGAACGTCCTCGCCAAGGGCACCCTCGGCGTCGCCGCCTCGGTCCTCCTGGCCTCCACCACCGAACTGCGCGCCCTGATCCTCGGCCTCCAGCGGCTCAGGCTGCCCCCGCTGCTCGTCCAGATCGCCTCGTTCATGATCCGGTACGGCGACGTCATCACCGACGAGATGCGCCGGATGTCCGTCGCCCGCCGCTCGCGCGGCTTCGAGGCGAAGGGCGTCCGCCACTGGGGCGTCCTCGCGAAGTCGGCCGGCGCGCTCTTCATCCGCTCGTACGAGCGCGGCGAGCGGGTCCACCTCGCCATGGTCAGCCGTGGCTACACCGGCACCATGCCGGTCATCGACGAGGTCACCGCGACCCGCGCCCAGTGGGCGTACGCCGCAGCGCTCCCGCTCACCGCCCTGCTGATCTGCCTTCTGGGATGGACCCTGTGACGACTCCCCCCTCGCTCGAGGTCTCCGGTCTCGCGTACGCGTACCCCGACGGCCACCAGGCCCTCTTCGGCGTCGACCTGACCGTGGGGCGCGGCGAACGGGTCGCACTGCTCGGCCCCAACGGCGCGGGCAAGACCACCCTGGTCCTCCACCTCAACGGCATCCTCACCGGCGGCGCCGGAACGGTCACCGTGGCCGGGCTGCCCGTCGGCAAGAAGCACATGGCCGAGATCAGGCGCAAGGTCGGCATCGTCTTCCAGGACCCGGACGACCAGCTGTTCATGCCGACCGTGCGCGAGGACGTGGCCTTCGGCCCGGCGGCGGCGGGCCTCCGGGGCGCCGAGCTCGAAGCCGTCGTCCGCAAGGCCCTCGAACGGGTCGGGATGGCGGAGTTCGCGGACCGGCCGCCCCACCACCTCTCCTTCGGGCAGCGCCGCCGGGTCGCCGTCGCCACCGTCCTGGCGATGGAGCCGGAGATCCTCGTCCTCGACGAGCCGTCCTCCAACCTGGACCCGGCCTCCCGCCGCGAACTCGCCGACGTCCTGCGCGCCCTCGACGTCACCGTCCTCATGGTCACCCACGACCTGCCGTACGCCCTGGAGCTCTGCCCGCGCGCGGTGATCCTCAGCGAGGGCGTCCTCGCCGCCGACGGGAAGACCGGCGAGATCCTCGCCGACGAGGAACTGATGGCCCGGCACCGCCTGGAGCTGCCGTACGGCTTCGTGCCGCAGTCGGTGGCCTGAGGTCCGTACGGAGCCGGTTGCCCGAGGCCCGTACGGAGCCGGTGGCCCCGGCTACCCCGGAATCGGCCCCCGCCCTTCCGCGTTGCACCATGGGAGCCGGTCGGAACGAGAGGGAGCGTGGCACAGGTGGACGTCCAGGGCACGGTGGCGGCGGGCTGGGAGCCGGTCAGGGACGCGTTCCTGCGCAATTTCGAGCAGCGCGGTGAGCGCGGGGCGGCCGTCGCCGTCCACCACGATGGGGCCCCCGTCGTCGACCTCTGGGCGGGCACCGAGGACGTCGAGGGGGAGAAGCCCTGGGCGGAGGACACCGCACAGGTCGTCCGCTCGGCCACCAAGGGCGTCGCCGCCGTCGTCCCCCTGCTCCTGCACCAGCGCGGACTGCTCGACCTGGACGCCCCCGTCGCCGCGTACTGGCCGGAGTTCAAGGCCGCGGGCAAGGACCGGGTGACCGTACGGCAGCTCCTCGCGCACCGGGCCGGGGTCCCCGTCCTGGACCGGCCGCTGACCCTCGCCGAGGCGGTCGACCTGGAGACCGCGACCGCCGCGATAGCCGCCCAGACCCCCGTCTGGGAGCCCGGCACCGCGCACGGCTACCACGCCCACACCTTCAGCTGGCTGCTCTCCGGCCTGGTCCACCGGGTCACCGGCCGCACCATCGGCCACTGGGCCGCCGAGGAGATCACCGGCCCCCTCGGCCTCGACCTGTGGATCGGGCTCCCCGAGGCGGAGGCCCACCGGGTCGGCCGGATCGGCCCCGTCGAGGAGATCGAACCGCCCGGCAGCGGCGCCCTCAGGCTCCGCCCCAAGCGCTCCGTCACCGAGGCCTACCAGGACCCGGGCTCCCTCACCCGGCGCGCCTTCGGGGTCATCGACCCCAAGCCCGACGAGAACGACCCGGTCTACCGGGCCGCCGAACTCCCCGGCTCGGCCGGGGTCGCCACCGCCCGCGCGCTCGCACGCTTCTACGCCGCCACCCTCGGCCCCGTGGACGGCGGCGCCCGCCTCCTCACCCCCGAGAGCCTCGCGCTCGCGCGGACCGAGGAGTCCGCGGGCCCGGACAGGGTGCTGCTGGTCGGCACCCGGTTCGGCCTCGGCCACATGCTGCACGGCGCGGCGTCCCCGCTCCTCGGCCCCTCCTCCTTCGGCCACCCGGGCCGCGGCGGCTCGCTCGGCTTCGCGGACCCGGACGCGGGGATCGCCTTCGGATACGTCACCAACGGCATGCGCAAGACGGTCACGGCGGACCCGCGCGCCCAGTCCCTCGTACGGGCGGTACGGGCGGTGACCGACCCGACCGTCTGAGCGGCGGCCCGGCGGGGGACCCCTCCGGACCGGGATCACGCCATGGACGGCGTCAGCGCGAGCACCATCCCCAGCCCGACGAGGACGGTCCCGATGACCTTGTTGAGCACGGTCTGCCGCCGCAACAGCCGGGTGCGCAGGCTCTGCTGGGAGAAGAGCAGCGCGGCGAGCGAGAACCAGCCGAGGTGGGCGGCCGACATGAACAGGCCGTAGCCGACCTGCTGGAAGACGGGGGTGTCGGCGCTGACGACCTGTGTGTACGTGCTCAGCACGAACAGCATGGTCTTCGGGTTCAGCGCGTTCGTCAGGAACCCCGTCCGCAGCGCCCCCGCCTTCGTGAGGCCGGCGTCGCTCGACAGGTCGACGTCCACCTGGGACTTGGTGACGAAGGTCCTGTACCCGATGTACACCAGGTACGCGGCGCCGATCAGCTTCATCGCGGTGAACAGCATCGGCGTACGCGACACCAGCAGGCCCACGCCCAGCATGGTGTAGGTGACGTGGACGAGAACGCCCAGGGCGATCCCGACGGCCGCGAGCACCCCCGCCGTACGCCCGTACAGGTAGCTGTTGCGGACGGTCATCGCGAAGTCCGCGCCGGGGCTGATGACAGCCAGAACCGTGATGACCGCTACGGCGATCAGCTGAGCCATGTTCCCGATCCCCCCACACTCACCCCCGCCGCCCCTCAGGTGAGGACGGCCCCGTGACGCTAGTCGATCACCGGGCCGGCGTGCGAGGGCGAGGTGACACAGTCGGGGCCCTGGTGCGGCCGGTGTGTTCGGTGCTGAGATCGACCCATGGAACTCACCAGGCGATTCGACGGATACGGAGTACTGGTCACGGGCGCGGCGCGCGGGATCGGTGCGGCCACCGCCCGGCGCCTCGCGGCGGAGGGAGCCAGGGTCCTGGTCTCCGACATCGACGAGGAGGCGGCCGGGAAGACGGCCGAGGACATCCCCGGCGCGGAGTCCCTGCGCTGCGACGTGTCGGACCAGGCGTCGGTGGACGCGGCCGTGGCGTACGCGCTCCGGGTCTTCGGCCGCCTGGACGTCCTCGTCAACAACGCGCTCGGCCCGGTGGCCCCCGACCGCGACCGCTTCGAGGACGAGCCGGACGGCATCTGGTCGGTCCAGCACGACGTGACGTTCATGGGCGCGGTCCGCTGCTCACGCGCGGCGCTGCCGCACCTGGCGGCGGCGGGCGGACGCGGGGCGATCGTGATGATCGGCTCGGTCAACGCGGAGGCGGACTTCGGCGGTCACGCCTACAGCGCGTCGAAGGCGGCGCTGGCGTCCCTGACCCGCACGCTGGCGGGCGACGCGGCGCCGCGCGGGGTCCGCGTGAACCAGATCAACCCGGGCACGATCGCGACGACGGCCTGGCAGGGCAGGGAACCCCAACTGGCGGCCCTGGCGGACCGCGTGTACCCCCTGTCGAGGGTGGGCACCCCGGAGGACGTGGCGGCGGCGGTGGCCTTCCTGGCCTCGAAGGACGCGTCCTGGATCACCGGCACGACCCTCAGGGTGGACGGCGGGCTCCTGGCCGTGAACACCCACTTCGCGGAGGTGCTGGGCGACTGAGGGGCACCTGCGGCCGGTGTCGGGCGGGTCGTCCGGCACCAGCCGCGGCCCCGGGAGCGAATGGACCCGGAGGGCGCTCAGTCGAGGCAGAACTCGTTGCCCTCGATGTCCTGCATGTTGATGCAGGACTCGTTGTCGTCATCGGCATACAGGGTTCGCACATGGACCGCGCCGAGCGCGACCAGCCGTGCGCATTCGGCCTCCAGCGTGGCGAGGCGCTCGGCACCCACGAGTCCGGTGCCGGCCCGCACGTCGAGATGCACCCGGTTCTTGACGACCTTGCCTTCGGGAACGCGCTGGAAGAGCACGCGCGGGCCCTTGCCCGAGGGATCGCTGCAGGCGAAGTAGACGACCTGCTTCTCGGGCGGCAGCGAGCGATGGTGCTCCTCCCACGTGGCGAACCCCTCGGGCGGCGGCGGAATGACGTATCCCAACACCTCGCACCAGAAGCGGGCGAGACGCACGGGGTCCGCGCAGTCGAAGGTGACCTGGAACTCCTTGAGCGATGACATCGGGCCACCGTAGTCGTAGCAGGGGGGACTCCACCGCTCATTTCCCGCTCGGAGACCGGAGGTTGAGGAGCGGACGGCCGCCACTCAGAGGGCGATGAGCCGACGCAGAGCCTGTATCAGCGAACCCGTGTGCTCCGTGTACGTGTCCGACGTCATCCCGGGTTTCTTCAGACGCCCGGGTACGCTTCCGCGCGCTCCCTCGTAGTGAATGCCTTGGAGCGTCTGGACCGACGAGCGGGGGTCACTCCGAAGGCTCGCGTACGTCCACCAGCGTGCCGCCCGCCTGTGCGACCAGCGTCTTCGGGTCGAGCGCGAACACCGTGTGCGGAGTTCCCGCCGCCGCCCACACCAGCGCGTGGTCGAGCAGGCCCCGGTCGGCGAGCACCCTCGTCCGCGTGCGGTGCCCGAACGGCGGGACGCCCCCGATCGCGTACCCCGTCGTCTCCCGGACCACCTTCGCGTCCGCCCGCGTCACCTTCCCCGCGCCCAGCTCCTCCCGTACCCGCTCGACATCGACCCGCGACGCGCCGTCCATCAGGACCAGCACCGGCACCCCGTCCGCCGCGAAGACCAGCGACT
This sequence comes from Streptomyces sp. P9-A4, assembly GCF_036634195.1. Taxonomy (NCBI): domain Bacteria; kingdom Bacillati; phylum Actinomycetota; class Actinomycetes; order Kitasatosporales; family Streptomycetaceae; genus Streptomyces; species Streptomyces sp. P9-A4. Next base: position 2,973,570 of record NZ_JAZIFY010000001.1, on the reverse strand, counting down.
TCACGATCTCGGAGACCTCGCACCCGATGGCCTCGGCGGCCTGCTGCGCGGTCCTCGTCTCGTCCGGGAAGCGCCGGATCTCGACATCGAGCCCCAGCTCTTCGAGCGCTGCGGCGAACTGGGGGTGGGCGAGGGAGGCGGCGGGGCTCCCGGCGGGCGCGGATGCGGCGTTCTCAGCGGTCATGCGCCGCACGCTAGCGGTCGTTGTACGGGACCCGCGACCGGGTTCCGAGGGGCGGGCGGGGAGTTGGTTCGCGAGCGTCGGGTGGGGGGCCGGGTCGGGCCCGCCCGCCGTCCGAAGGGCCGCCCTTTACCTCGAGGGCCGCCCCTCACTCCGAGGGCCGCCCCTCACCCCGCCTTCAGCACCTGCGCCACCACCGGCCCCGCCGCGTCCCCGCCGTGGCCGCCCGACTCCACGACCGCCGCCGCCGCGAGGTCGCCCGAGTAGCCGGTGAACCAGCTGTTGGACTTGGACTGGCCGTCGACCTCCGCCGAGCCGGTCTTCGCGCCCTTGGGGGAGGGGACCCCCGCCATCGCCTCGGTCGCGGTGCCCTCGCCGGTCGTCGTCGCCTTCATCATCGCGCGCAGTCCCTCGGCGACCTTGCCGGAGAGCGGGTCGGCGGTGGCGAACTGGCGGTCGTCGAGTTCCTTCGCCACCAGGTACGGCTGGAGGAAGCCGCCGTTCTTCGCGGTAGCGGAGAGCGAGGCGACGTTCAGCGCGCTCATCGTGATCTTGCCCTGGCCGATGTACGAGGCGGCCGTCTCGCCGCCCGAGGACTCGGGCACGCTGCCGTCCGCCGCCGGGACGCCCACCTGCCAGACCTGGCCGATGCCGAAGGAGTCGCGGGCGGTCTCGCCGAGCTCGGTGTCCTCGATGTCCTTGTCGCTGAGGGGGCCGATCGCCTTGATGAAGGCGGTGTTGCAGGAGCGGCGGAAGGCCTGGGTCAGGGTGCCGTTGTCGATCTTGAAGTTCTTCAGGTTGTGGAAGGGGACGCCCTTCCAGGAGACCTGGGCCGGACACTCGACCTTGCTGCCGGGCATCGCCAGACCGTGCTGCATCATCATCGTCGCCGTGACGATCTTCATCGTCGAGCCCGGCGCCTGCTTGCCGAGGAAGGCCGTGTTGAAGCCGCCGGCCGGGCTGTTGGCGACCGCCCGTATCGCCCCCGTCGACGGCTCGATCGCCGCCACCGCCGCCTGCCCGAAGGACTTCACCGCCTTCTCGGCCGCCGCCTGCACGCCCACGTCGATGGTGGTCTTCAGGGTGCCGGCCCTGCCCTTCTTCAGGACGAGGAGGGTGGTGTCGGCGACGGACTCGCTGCCCGATTCGATCCAGGTCTCGACACCGCTGGTGCCGTCGACCTTCGCGCCGTACCGCTTGCGCAGTTCGTCCAGGACCGGTCCGAGCGAGGGGTACTTCTCCGCCGTCAGCTCGACGCCGTTCCGGTCGACGGCCTTCACGGAGGCCGTCTTCGAGACGCCCGTGCGCAGGGCGCCGTTCGCGGTGAGCTTGGGGTGGAGCACCGAAGGCAGCCACTTCACCAGTGGCCGGCCGGTGGTCTGCCCGCGCACCACGGTCAGTTCGGAGGCGTACGACCAGTCCTTGGTCACGCCCTCGTACGAGATCGTCGCCCGTACGGTGAACGGCACCGTCGCGCCCGCCGGCGTCCCCGGGGTGATGACCGCCTTCGAGACCTTGGCGCCCTCGCGGTAGGCGAGGACGGCGGGGCCGGCGGTGACCGGGTCGTTCGTCAGCTGCGCCGCCCGGTCGGACTCGCCGGCGGCCCAGGCGGCCAGGAAGTCCTTCGCGGTGGCCGTGACCTCGTCGCCCGTGACGGGCCCCGTCTTCGGCGCGTCGTCGGATCTCGTCCCCACGGACGCGTCACCGCCGGTGACCCCGTTCCACAGGTTCAGTCCCCCGTAGCCGACTCCGCCCGCCACGACGACGAACACGGCTCCCACGACGGCGGTCTTGGCTCCACTGCGCATGGCTGCGCCTCCCCTCCCCAGGTGGACCCATGAGTCAACAGCGTCAAGGCAGTTGTGTCGAGCAACTTCCGTCACATCTGTCATACGGGGCGGGGGCATGCGCGAGGGCGGCCCCTCCCCCGGGTGGGGGAGGGACCGCCCTTGGAGCGTTCGACCCTCGAAGGTTCGGACCCGAAGGTCAGACCTGCCACAGGAAGCGCATGTACCCCGACATCTGGGAGGTGACATGGGCGTGGTCCAGCAGGTTGACCGTCGCGCTCATCGAGCCGCCGCCGGTCGCGTCCTCGTAGAGGCCCTCGCCGCGCAGGATCGTGAACGTGCCGGTCGGGTAGACCGTGGTGGCCGCGGTGAGCGGCGCGCTGAGGTGGTAGGAGATCTTCAGCTTGTCGCCGTTGCTCCTGGAGATCATCGCCGTCCCGTTGATGTCGTACGTGCCGGGGACGGTCGCCGTACACACCACCTCGTCCTGCGTCCAGACGCCGCCGTCGGCGAACGGCGAGCCGAGGGAGGTGCCCGTGCCGGTCACCTTGTAGCCGTTGCAGCCCACCGTGTCCGGATGCGTGGTCGCGACCACGCCGAAGTTCGAGGTCACCTCGACCGGCGGCGGGCCCACCACGGTGGTGGCGGCGGAAGCCGTGCCGGTGGTGGTGCCGGCGATCATGAGGGCGGCGGCGGCCGCCCCCGCTATGCGCGCCAGCCAGCGATGAGTCGTTCCTGCCATGTGATCCCCCGTGCGTGAGTACGCAGCTGTTGTCCAACGTGGCCTGTGTGCAGGCCTGTTGGGGACAGCTTCCCTGACCGGGGGTCCCCCCGTCGAGGGGATTAAGCCGATTTTCGTACTGGAGTGTGATGCGGTGGGTCCGAGCCCCGCCCGGGGCCCGGACCCGCCCCCCTCACACCCAGGTGTCCAGCCACATCCGGTTGCGCCATTGGTCTATCGGAATGGGCGTGCCCGTGTAGATGGGCCAGAAGTAAATGAAATTCCAGACGATGAGGAGGACAAGACATCCCGCCGTCACCGCGCCGAATGTACGACGTCTTTCCGATGAACCCGCGGGGCCGATGATCGCGCCCAGCATCATGGCCACCGCCAGACACAGGAAAGGCACGAACACCACCGCGTAGAAAAGGAAGATGGTGCGTTCCTGGTAGAGGAACCACGGCAGCCAGCCGGCCGCGATGCCGCAGGCGATCGCGCCCGCGCGCCAGTCGCGGCGGAACGCCCAGCGCCACAGGATGTACAGGATGGCGAAACAGGCGGCCCACCACAGGAGCGGGGTGCCGAGGGCCAGGACCTCCTGGGCGCACTTCCCCTTCGCCGTGGCCGGGCAGCCGTTCACGCCCGGCGCGGGGGACTCGTAGAAGTACGAGACCGGGCGGCCGAGGACGATCCAGGACCAGGGGTTCGACTCGTAGGTGTGCGGCGAGGTCAGGCCCACGTGGAACGAGTACACCTCGGACTCGTAGTGCCACAGGCTGCGCAGCCACTGCGGCAGCCAGCCCCACGTGCCGCCGCCGTCGATCTTGTCCTGCTGGGCGGCCCAGTCGCGGAAGTAGCCCTTGTCGGTGACGAGCCAGCCGGTCCAGGTCGCCAGGTACGTGACGATCGCCACCGGCACCACCGACACGAAGGCCGGCACCAGGTCCTTCTTGATCACCGCGAGGTACGGGCGGACCGCGCCGGCCGTACGGCGCCCGCCGACGTCCCACAGGACCGTCATCAGGCCGAAGCCCACCATCACGTACAGGCCGTTCCACTTGGTGGCCGCCGCGAGGCCCAGCATCACCCCGGCCGTGATCCGCCACGGCCGCCACCCCAGGCGCAGGGTCTCCGCGATCTCCGCGTCGGGCCGCAGCACCCCCTCCTCGTCCTCGGGGAGGGCGCCCGCGAGCCGTTTTCTGGTCCGGTCCCGGTCCAGCACGAGACAGCCGAAGGCGGCGAGCACGAAGAACATCAGCACCTGGTCGAGGAGCGCGGTCCGGCTCATCACGAAGTGCAGGCCGTCGACGGCGAGCAGCAGGCCCGCCAGACAGCCCAGGAACGTCGAGCGGAACAGGCGCCGGCCGATCCGGCACAGCATCAGCACCGACAGGGTGCCGAGCAGCGCCACCATGAAGCGCCAGCCGAAGGGCTCGAAGCCGAAGATCTTCTCGCCGACGCCGATGACCCACTTGCCCATCGGGGGATGGACGACGTACCCGTGCTCGGTCGGTACGAGCACCGCGCCCGGGTCCGTCAGGATCGTCTTGTCGATGTCCTTCGGCCAGGCCCCCTCGTACCCCTGGTTGATCAGGGCCCAGGAGTCCTTGGCGTAGTACGTCTCATCGAATATCACCGCGTGCGGCTTGCCGAGGTTCCAGAACCTCAGCAGCCCGGCGACCGCCGTGACCAGGAGCGGACCGCCCCAGGCCATCAGCCGCCACAGCCGCTCCGCCCGGTCGGGGCCGATGCCGAGGAGCGACATCAGCCGCTCGGAGGGACGGGTGAACGGGGGGACGAGCCGCTCCCGCAGCCCGATGGGTGCGGTGCTTCCGGCGGGCGGCGCATAGCCGAAACGACGGAGCCGCTTCTGCCACGAAGAAGGCTCTGCCACGGCGTGCCGGCCCTCCAGGGCCTCGGGTGCGGTACTGGTCACCGCGCCATCGTAGGGAACGCGCCTGTGCGCGTCGCCTGTCCGGGCTGGGAGGATGGTCCGTGTGACAGGAACGCTGGTACTCGCAGGGACCCCCATCGGTGACATCGCGGACGCTCCGCCCCGACTCGCCACCGAACTGGAGAACGCGGACATCGTGGCCGCCGAGGACACCCGGAGGCTGCGCGGACTGACCCGCGCGCTGGGCATCCACACCTCGGGCCGGGTCGTCTCCTACTTCGAGGGGAACGAGTCCGCCCGTACGCCCGAACTCGTCGAGGCGCTGGTCGGCGGCGCCCGGGTGCTGCTGGTGACCGACGCGGGCATGCCGTCCGTGTCGGACCCCGGCTACCGGCTGGTCGCCGCCGCCGTCGAGCAGGACATCAAGGTGACGGCCGTCCCCGGCCCGTCCGCCGTGCTCACCGCGCTCGCCCTCTCCGGGCTGCCCGTGGACCGCTTCTGCTTCGAGGGCTTCCTGCCGAGGAAGGCGGGCGAGCGCCTCGGGAAGCTCCGCGAGGTCGCGGACGAGAAGCGGACCCTCGTCTACTTCGAGGCCCCGCACCGCCTGGACGACACCCTCGCCGCGATGGCCGAGGTCTTCGGCGCCGAGCGCAGGGCCGCCGTCTGCCGCGAGCTGACCAAGACGTACGAGGAGGTCAAGCGCGGCCCGCTGGCCGAGCTCGCCGCCTGGGCGGCCGAGGGCGTACGCGGCGAGATCACGGTCGTCGTCGAGGGCGCCCCGGAGACCGGCCCGGCCGAACTCGACGCCGAGGAGCTGGTGCGCAGGGTGCGGGTGCGCGAGGAGGCGGGGGAGCGCCGCAAGGAGGCCATCGCGGCCGTAGCGGCGGACGCGGGACTGCCCAAGCGGGAGGTCTTCGATGCGGTCGTGGCGGCAAAGAATGCGGCTGGCCCGGTCCCCGGAAACAGTAAAGGACTAATCTGAAAGGCAAAGCCGAAACCGGCGCCGGGACACTCCGCAGGGTGCTTGGCAAGGGAAGGGCCAAAAGCCTTCCATGGTTCTTCCCACGCTGATGCGCTCCGGCCCGAAAAGGCGTCCACTGATCAGTGGAGAGGAGCTGGCATGAGCGAGATCACCGGCACCGGCATATCCGTCGCCCACGAGGCGTACGCCTTCGCCTGCATGCGTTGTGGATACGGCTGGGAGCAGGCGTACGACATCGAGCACCACGTCGACGCCGCCGGCCACGAATTCGTCGTCTACAAGGCCGACGGGGAGCGGGTGCCTTCCCCGCTGTCCAGCCCCACCTGCATGAACTGCGGCGGACACGTCGTCCGCATCATGCGCGCGGGGCAGGTGTCGTCGGTGCTCGACCTGATCGCCGCGACGGAGAAGCACCGGCGGGGGTCGAAGGAGACGAGGCCCGTGGGGCCGGCCGGACCCATCGGCCAGGATCTGACCGAGGGCGGCCCGGAGCAGCCTCCGGTGCCGCACCACTGGCACCTCTCGGACCTCCTGCACCCCTTCCGGCGCCATCAGTGAACGGCTTCCGACGGCACGGGTAACCCCGCGCGCGGGCACTCGTGCGCCTCGTACGATCGGGGCCATGAGTGCCAAGGACGCCCCGCCGCCGCTGCCCGAACCCCTCCTGGTGGAGGTCGCGGACTCGCACACCCATCTGGACCTCCAGTCCGGGACCGTCGAGGAGGCCCTCGTCAAGGCCGCCGCCGTCGGCGTGACCACGGTCGTCCAGGTGGGCTGCGACGTGAAGGGCTCGCAATGGGCCGCCGAGACCGCCGCCGCCCACGAGCATGTGCACGCGGCCGTGGCCCTGCACCCCAACGAAGCGCCCCGGATCGTCCTCGGGGACCCCGACGGCTGGTCCCGGCAGGGCGCCCGGCAGGGGGGCGGCGACGCCGCCCTGGACGACGCGCTCGCCGAGATCGACCGCCTCGCCGCCCTCCCGTACGTCCGGGGCGTGGGCGAGACCGGCCTCGACTTCTTCCGTACGGGCCCCGAGGGCATCGCCGCGCAGGAGCGTTCCTTCCGCGCCCACATCGAGATCGCCAAGCGGCACGGCAAGGCGCTCGTCATCCACGACCGGGAGGCCCACGCCGACGTGCTGCGGGTCCTGGACGAGGAGGGCGCCCCCGAGCGGACCGTCTTCCACTGCTACTCCGGCGACGCCGCCATGGCCGAGATCTGCGCCGCCAAGGGCTACTACATGTCCTTCGCCGGCAACGTCACCTTCAAGAACGCCCAGCACCTGCGGGACGCGCTCGCCGTCGCCCCGCTGGACCTCGTCCTCGTCGAGACCGACGCCCCCTTCCTCACCCCGGCGCCCTACCGGGGCCGCCCGAACGCCCCGTACCTGATCCCGGTCACGCTCCGGGCGATGGCGGAGGTGCGGGGGATCGGGGAGAACGACCTCGCCGAGGCGATCGCCGTGAACACGGCCCGCGCGTTCGACTACTGAAGTCCGGCGGGGCTGGTGCTGGGGCCGGGACCGGTGCCGGGCGCCGGGGCCGATGCCGGGGCCGGTGCCGTGCATAACGATTACGCTTCGTGGTCGTGTCGTTCGGATGAGTGATGGAGGTCGGGGCTAGGGTCCCGGCCTCGTGAGCACTTCCCAGGGCAGTCACCGAGCGGGACGGCAGGGCGCCGCCGCGACCCTGCCCGTGCATGAGCAGCCGACGATCGAGGCACCCCTCGTGGTGCCCGCCGCGGCAGCCGTCCCCGGACAGGGCTCCCGGGCCGGGTCCCGGCGGGCCGCCCGCCGCCGCAGGGCCTCCGGACCCGCCGGGGAGGGGCTGCGCAGGCTCGTCCCGCAGGCCCTCGTCGTCGCCTTCCTCGCCGGCGGCACCAGCGCCTTCGTCGCCGACGACAAGGCCGTCCAGCTCACCGTCGACGGCGTGCCCCGCACCCTGCACACCTTCGCCGACGACATCGGCGAACTCCTCGCCGACGAGGGCCTGGCCGTCGGCGCGCACGACATCATCGCGCCCGCCCCCGCCGAGGCCCTGGCCAACGGAGACGAGATCATCGTCCGGTACGGCCGGCCGGTCGCCCTCACCCTCGACGGGCAGCGCCGCCAGGTGTGGACGACCGCCCACACGGTCGAGGGGGCGCTGCGCCAGCTCGGTGTCCGCGCGGCGGGCGCGTACCTCTCGGCCTCGCGGGGGGCCGCGATCTCCCGGCAGGGCCTCGCCCTGGACGTACGCACCGAGCGGAGCATCACCTTCCTCGCCGACGGGCGGGAGCGGACCGTCCGGACGAACGCCGCGACCGTCGGGGAGGCCCTGGCCGAGGCCGGGATCACCCTGACCGGTCAGGACGTCACCTCCGTCGCCCCCGGCTCCTTCCCGCGCGACGGCCAGACGGTCAACGTGCTGCGGATCACCGGCTCCCGGCAGGTGCGGGAGGAGGCGATCCCGTACGCGGTCGAGAAGGTCCGCGACCCCGGGCTGTTCGCGGGGTCCGAGGTCGTCGAACGGCAGGGCGTGCCCGGGGTGCGCCGGGTCACGTACAGCCTCCGCACCGTGAACGGCGTCCGGCAGCGGCCCCGCCGCACCGGGGAGGAGATCGTCCGCGAGCCCGTCAGCCGCACCGTGCGGGTCGGCACCCGGCCGCTGCCCACCTCCGTCGCCGGGGCCGACGGCCTCGACTGGGGCGCGCTCGCCGCCTGCGAGTCCGGCGGCCGGCCGGGCGCGGTCGACGCCTCGGGGACGTACGGCGGGCTCTACCAGTTCGACCCCGGCACCTGGCAGGCGCTCGGGGGCAGCGGCGTCGCGCAGAACGCACCCGCCGCCGAGCAGACCTTCCGGGCGAAGAAGCTGTACGTGCAGCGGGGCGCGAGCCCCTGGCCCCACTGCGGCCGCCGGCTGTACGGGTGAGCCGCGGTGGGACGGGGGTCACGGGCCGGCCGGAGCGCAGGCCCCCGCTCGTGCCGGTGAGCCCCGGCCGCGCAGGGCCTAGGCTGTACCGGTGAGCACCACCACCGGCCCCGAAAGCCCCGACGCCCTCCTCGGCCCCGCCGACATCCGTGAGCTGGCCGCCGCCCTCGGCGTGCGCCCCACGAAGCAGAAGGGCCAGAACTTCGTCATCGACGCCAACACCGTCCGGCGGATCGTCCGCACGGCCGAGGTCCGGCCCGACGACGTGGTCGTGGAGGTGGGGCCCGGACTCGGCTCCCTCACCCTGGCCCTCCTGGAGGCCGCGGACCGGGTGACGGCCGTCGAGATCGACGACGTACTCGCCGCCGCGCTGCCCGCCACGATCGCCGCCCGCATGCCGGCCCGCGCCGACCGCTTCGCGCTCGTCCACTCGGACGCCATGCAGGTCCAGGAACTGCCCGGCCCCGCGCCGACCGCGCTCGTCGCCAACCTGCCGTACAACGTCGCCGTGCCGGTCCTGCTCCACATGCTGGAGCGGTTCCCGAGCATCGAGCGGACCCTCGTCATGGTCCAGGCCGAGGTCGCCGACCGCCTCGCCGCCAAGCCCGGCAACAAGGTCTACGGCGTGCCCTCGGTCAAGGCCAACTGGTACGCGGAGGTCAAGCGGGCCGGCTCCATCGGCCGCAACGTCTTCTGGCCCGCGCCGAACGTCGACTCCGGTCTCGTCTCCCTGGTCCGCCGCACCGAACCCCTCGCGACCACCGCCTCCCGCCAGGAGGTCTTCGCGGTCGTCGACGCGGCCTTCGCGCAGCGCCGCAAGACCCTCCGCGCGGCCCTCGCGAACTGGGCGGGCTCGCCCGCCGCGGCCGAGGAGGCCCTCGTGAAGGCCGGGATCTCGCCGCAGGCGCGCGGCGAGGCGCTCACGGTCGAGGAGTTCGCCCGGATCGCGGAGGCGAAGGCGTGAGCGCTCCCCGTGGCGTGACCGTACGGGTCCCCGCCAAGGTCAACGTCCAGCTCGCGGTCGGCGCGGCCCGCCCCGACGGCTTCCACGACCTGGCCAACGTCTTCCTCGCCGTCTCCCTGTACGACGAGGTGACGGCGACCCCCGCCGGGACGCTGACGGTCACCTGCGAGGGCCCGGACGCCGACAAGGTGCCGCTCGACCGCACCAACCTGGCCGCGCGCGCCGCCGAACTGCTCGCCGCCCGGCACGGCATCGCGCCGGACGTGCACCTGCACATCGAGAAGGACATCCCGGTCGCCGGCGGCATGGCCGGCGGCAGCGCGGACGGGGCGGGCGCCCTGCTCGCCTGCGACGCGCTGTGGGGCCTGGACACCCCCCGTGACGTCCTCCTGGAGATCTGCGCCGAACTCGGCTCCGACGTGCCGTTCAGCCTGGTCGGCGGGGCGGCGCTCGGTACCGGGCGCGGCGAGAGGCTCGAAGAGCTGCCGGTCGGCGGCACCTTCCACTGGGTGTTCGCCGTCGCCGACGGCGGGCTCTCGACCCCGGCGGTGTACGGCGAGTTCGACCGCCTCGCCGAGGGCGTGGACGTCCCCGAGCCGGCCGCCTCCCCGGCCCTCCTCGAAGCCCTGCGGACCGGTGACACCGCCGCCCTCGCGGGCGCCCTCGCCAACGACCTCCAGGCCCCGGCGCTCTCCCTGCGCCCCGCGCTCGCCGCGACCCTGGCGGCCGGCACCGAGGCGGGCGCCCTCGCGGCCCTGGTCTCCGGCTCGGGCCCGACGACGGCGTTCCTGGTGAAGGACCCGGAGACGGCGGCCACGGTCGCCGCCGCCCTGACCGCCTCCGGCACCTGCCGCACGGCACGGGTGGCGACCTCGCCGACGGCAGGCGCGGCAGTCCTCTAGGACTTGTTCTTCGAGATCCGGGCCAGGAGCAGGTTCGGGTCCGGGTTCGGGGTGGTGAAGTAGGCCGCGCTGGGGACGTGGACGGTCTTGGCGCGCACGGCCACGGAGGTCGGGTTGTCGAGCCCGTCCGTCGCGGTGAGGACGGTCCTGTGGGTGCCGTCCGGGCGGACCAGCTCCACCTTGCTGTCCGTGTTCAGCGCGGCGAGCGCCGTGTCGCCGTGGCCGGTGAAGGCGAAGTCGTCGATCCCGTCGAGCCCGGTCGCCCTGGTCTCGACCGGGCCGGCGGTCCGGTCCTCCTCGACGGGGATGCGGAGCAGGGTGCCCTCGGCCGTGTTCGACACCCAGACGGCGCCGTCGTGGAGCTTGAGGCCGTTGGCCCCGAAGGGGAGCTGCGGGGACGGCGCGAGGGCCGGACCGGAGGCCCAGACCGTGGGCTCTCCGCCCTCCTGCGGGACGCTCCACACCGCGCCCCGGGCCGAATCGGCGACGTACAGGGTGCCGCACTCCTCGTCGAGGGCGAGACCGTTGGGGAAGGTGTCGGTCGGCAGCTGGGCGATCTGCTCCGGCTCGCCGCCGCCGGGACCGATGCGCCAGATGCCGGTCTCTGCGGTGCCGGTGGCGTAGCCGACGTACAGGGTGCCGTCGTGGGCGCGGGCGATGCCGGTGGCGATGGCCGCGCCGAGGTTCGGGGTCTGCGGGTCGGTCACCTCGGGGAGGGTCGCGACATCCGTCGGCCCGGACCCGTCCTTGCCGACCCGCACCACCTTGTGCGCGAAGGCGAAGGTCAGGTCGGCGGAGCCGTCGGGCTCCAGGGCGATGTTCTCCGGGGTCTCTCCGGCGGCGAAGTCGAAGTGGGCGACGACCCGGGGATCGGACACGGTCGGCTCGCCGGCGGACGCGGGGGCGGCGGCGAGCAGGGTGAGGGCGGCGGTGGCGGTGGCGACGGCGGCCAGGCGTGGATGCTGTCTCGGCACGGATCTCTCCCAGGGGGCTTCAGGGGGTGGGTGGGCTGAGGAGAGGCTGACGGCTGGCCGCCGGGGGAGCACGGCAGCCGGGGCCGCGAGGTCGCCCACGTGGCCGAGGGCATGGGGCCGGTTGGCAGCGCGAGCGGCGGCGGGGCGGGCGGCTGCGCACCCCGGCCGGGCGGCCGGACAGGCATCACCCTCGCCCTGCTCGGTGTCCTCGGTCTCTCCCTGACGGGTTTCGGCGGCCTCCTGACGGGCCACTCGGCCATCCTGATCGCCGTCCCGGTCACCGCCCCGGCGGCCGTCGCCCTCGCCCTGGCGGGCTGGCTGCTGGTGGAACGGGCCGGGCGCCGCCCGGGGGCCTGATGCCGGGGGCCCGGGGCGGTCCGTGCGGGGACGTACCCTGGGACGTCGATCGATCACCCCGTACAGGAGTCAACGTGGCCGTCAATCTGGTCAATGTCGAGGCCGTCACCAAGGTCTACGGCACCCGTGCCCTCCTCGACGGGGTCTCGCTCGGTGTCTCCGAAGGGGAGCGGATCGGCGTCGTGGGCCGCAACGGCGACGGCAAGACCACCCTCATCCGGATGCTCGCCAAGCTGGAGGAGGCCGACACCGGCCGTGTCACCCACAGCGGCGGGCTGCGCCTCGGCGTGCTGACCCAGCACGACTCGCTCGACCCGAAGGCCACCATCCGCCACGAGGTCATCGGCGTCATGGCCGACCACGAGTGGGCGGGCAGCGCCAAGATCCGCGACGTGCTCACCGGGCTCTTCGGCGGGCTCGACCTGCCCGGTTTCGAGAACGGTCTCGACACCGTCATCGGCCCGCTCTCCGGCGGTGAGCGCCGCCGTATCGCGCTCGCCAAGCTGCTCATCGACGACCAGGACCTCCTCGTCCTCGACGAGCCCACCAACCACCTCGACGTCGAGGGCATCGCCTGGCTCGCCAAGCACCTCCAGGAGCGCCGCTCCGCGCTCGTCTGCGTCACCCACGACCGCTGGTTCCTCGACCAGGTCTGCACCCGCATGTGGGACGTGCAGCGCGGTGACGTCCACGAGTACGAGGGCGGCTACTCCGACTACGTCTTCGCCCGTGCCGAGCGCGAGCGCATCGCCGCCACCGAGGAGACCAAGCGGCAGAACCTGATGCGCAAGGAGCTGGCCTGGCTGCGGCGCGGCGCCCCCGCCCGTACCTCCAAGCCGCGCTACCGCATCGAGGCCGCCAACGAGCTGATCGCCGACGTGCCGCCGCCGCGCGACACCTCCGAGCTGATGAAGTTCGCCAACGCCCGGCTCGGCAAGACGGTCTTCGACCTGGAGGACGTGACCGTCACCGCGGGTCCGAAGACGCTGCTCCAGCACCTCACCTGGCAGCTGGGCCCCGGCGACCGCATCGGTCTCGTCGGCGTCAACGGCGCGGGCAAGACCTCACTCCTGCGCGCCCTCGCGGACGCCGCCGTCAGCCAGGGCGAGATCCAGCCCGCCGCCGGCACCGTCACGGTCGGCAAGACCGTCCGGCTCGCCTACCTCTCCCAGGACGTCACCGAACTCCCGGGCACCCTGCGGGTCCTGGAGGCCGTCCAGCAGATCCGCGACCGCGTCGACCTCGGCAAGGGCCGTGAGATGACGGCCGGCCAGCTCTGCGAGCAGTTCGGTTTCACCAAGGAGAAGCAGTGGACGCCGGTCGGCGACCTCTCCGGCGGTGAGCGCCGCCGCCTCCAGCTGCTGCGTCTGCTGATGGACGAGCCGAACGTGCTCTTCCTCGACGAGCCCACCAACGACCTCGACATCGAGACCCTCACGCAGCTCGAGGACCTCCTCGACGGCTGGCCGGGCTCCATGGTCGTCATCTCCCACGACCGGTTCTTCATCGAGCGCACCACCGACAAGACGCTCGCGCTGCTCGGCGACCGGACCCTGCGGATGCTGCCGCGCGGCATCGACGAGTACCTGGAGCGCCGCCGGAAGATGATCGAGGCGTCCGTCCCGACGCCCGCCGCCGCGCCCGCGCAGTCGAAGCCGGGTGTCTCCGCCGCGGACGCCCGCGCCGCGAAGAAGGAGCTGCAGAAGGTCGAGCGGCAGCTCGACAAGGTCTCCGACAAGGAGGCCAAGCTGCACACCCGGATCGCTGACAACGCCACCGATTTCGAGCTGGTGGCGAAGCTCGACGCGGAACTCCGCGAACTCGCCGGGGAGCGCGAGGAACTGGAGATGCGCTGGCTCGAACTGGCCGAGGACGCATAACGAGGGCATCACGGGCCGGTCCTCCCTTGGGTACAAGGGGTGGACCGGTCGCTTTTGCGCCATCACGCGAGTGGTAGAAAGAAAAGCCGCTCACGTCAAGGGGGAACCGCTGATGACCCAGCCGCCCAGCAACCAGCCGCCGGGGGGCTTCGGAGCTCCCCAGGATCCGAACCAGGCCCCGGGCCAGAACCAGGGCCAGAACCAGGGCCCGAACCTGGGCAAGACCCCGGGTACGCCGCCCGTCCCGCCGCAGGCGCCGCAGACCCCGCCGCCGCCGGCCGGTCCGCCCGGAATGCCGCCGACCGCGCCGCCGGCCGCGCCCGGACCGTACGGGCAGCAGCCGCAGCCCGGTTACGGCTACCCGCAGCAGGGCCAGCCCGGCCCGTACGGCCAGCAGCCCCCGTACGGCTACCCCCAGCAGGGGCAGCCCGGCTACGGCCAGCAGCCGCAGCAGCCCGGCCCGTACGGCCAGCAGCAGAATCCGTACGGCGGTCACCCGACGCAGCCCATGTACCAGGGCGGCCAGACGCCGCCCCCGCCCGGTGGCGGCGGGCCCCTCAAGGGCCGGACCGGTGTCGTCGCGGCCGTGGCCGCCGCCGCCGTCCTGGTGGCCGCCGTCACCACCTGGGCCGTCGTCGGCGGTGACGACGAGAAGGACCCGATCGCCGGGCCGACCGCCACCGCCTCGTCCTCGTCCAACGTCCCCAAGCCGACGGAGTCGGTCGACAAGGGCGACGGCTCCGGTGACGGATCCAACGGCGAGGAGGACCTCAACGCCGGCCGCAAGGACGGCGAGGCGAAGGTCAACTGGCTGCTGAAGAACGACGTCGACCTGCCCCGCAACGGCGCCGACGTCTACGGCCCCTGGATCGTCGGCGACACCGTCGTCAAGGCCATGTACAAGGGCGTCGACGGCTACAGCCTCACCGACGGCTCCCCGAAGTGGCACGTCGACGTGCCGTTCGAGCTGTGCGCGGCGCCCGCGAACCCCTCGGCGACCGGTGTCATGGTCTTCGGCTACGCCGAGAGCGCCAAGGACGGCGCCAAGTGCAGCGAGCTCCAGCAGATCGACCTGAAGACCGGCAAGGCGGGCTGGAAGAAGTCCGTGCCGAAGCCCAAGGGCCTCTTCGCGTTCTCGGACAACACCCTGGCCATCAGCGGCAACACGCTGACCGTCGCCGGCACCAGCAGCGCCTACGGCTTCTCCCTCGCCGACGGCAGGCAGCTGTTCACCGGCCCGACGAGCGGCTGCAAGCCGTTCGCGTACGCGGGCGGCAGCAAGCTGATCGCGGCCATGGACTGCCCCTCGGGCAGCAGCTCCAAGAAGATCCAGGCCATCGGCCCGGTCGACGCGGCCACCGGCAAGCCCCGGTACACCTTCAAGCTGGAGGCGGGCTGGGAGGTCGACAAGGTCTACTCGGTCGACCCGCTGGTCGTGTCCGCCACCCAGCGCGAGCCGAAGAAGTGGACCATCTTCACGCTCAACCCCAACGGCACGCTCCGCTCGCAGATCCAGGGCGGCAAGGACAAGTTCGCCCCGTCCTGCGGCGGCTCGTTCGTCGTCTTCGGGCGCAACCTGGAGGGCTGCACGGGTGTCGCGGCCGACGCGAACAACTTCTACATGGCCACCGACGTCGGCTACGGCAAGTCCAACGAGGTCGTCGCGTTCGACCTGAGGACGGGCAAGCCCACGTGGCGTTCCAAGGCCCCCGAGGGCCAGTCCATGACGCCGCTGCGCATGGAGGGCTCCGAGGTGCTGCTGTACGTGGACTCCTCGTACGACAAGGGCGGCGCGGTCGCGACGCTCGCCCCGACCGGTGGCGCGCCGAAGATCCTGCTCCAGCACCCGGCGTCGACCTCCGAGATCGAGAACAGCTTCTACAGCCCGGGGTACGCCTACGGCGGCGGCACCTTCGTCGTGGCGAGCGGGCGCGTCTCCGCCTCGAACGACAAGGAAGAGAAGTTGGTCAAGACGATGATGGCGTTCAGCAAGTGAGGTACGAGGACCGATGACGCAGCCACCCCCGCCGCCGAACCAGCCCCCGGATCCGCAGGGCGGCTTCGGGGCCCCGACGCCCCCGCCGCAGCAGCCGGAGCCGGGCTACGGCTACCCGCAGCACGCCCCGGGACCGGACCAGTCGTACGGCTATCCGCAGCAGCCCGACCAGGGTTACGGCTACCCGCAGCAGCAGCAGCAGCAGCAGCAGCCCGGCCAGGGTTACGGCCAGCAGCAGCCGTACGGCTACCCCGGCGCCCAGCCGCAGCAGCCTCCCTACGGCGGTCAGCCGCAGCAGCCGCAGCAGCCCCCGTACGGCGGTCAGCCGCAGCAGCCGGCGCAGCAGCCCCCGTACGGCTACCCGACGCAGCCCCAGCAGGCCTACGGCGGGTTCCAGCAGCCCACCCCACCGCCGGCGCCCGGCGGCGGCAGGAAGCTGTCGGCGCAGATGCAGATCATCATCGCGGCGGCCGTCGCCGTCGTGCTGATCGTCGGCGTCGGTATCTGGTACGCCGGTTCCGACGGCGGCGGTGGCAAGGACGACCAGGCCAAGGGCTCGGCGGGCACCTCGCAGGGCACGGGCGGCGACGGCGGGAAGACCGGCGGCAACAGCGGTCTCGGCGGTGACGGCAAGGAGAAGGCGCCCGCGAACACGCAGGCGAAGCTGGCCTTCTCGGTCGACGAGCCGAAGGTCCCGGACGTCACCGAAGTCTCCGGTTCCTGGATCACCGACAAGGCGTACGTGAAGACCGGGGTCAACTCGGTCGTCGCCTACGACCACGACAAGGGCACGGTCCAGTGGACCCTGCCGCTGGCCGGTCAGGTCTGCGGTGCCTCCCGGCACAAGACGGCCGACAACAAGGTGCCGATCCTCTTCGAGGCCAAGAAGCGCGTCGCGCCGCGCTACTACCAGCAGTGCACCGAGGTCGGCCTGGTCGACCTGAACACCGGCAAGCTGCTCTGGACCTCCTCGGTCACCGGCGGTACCGGCGGCGACCAGAAGGTCCGCTTCTCCGAGGTCACCCTCAGCGGGAAGACGGTCGCGGCCGGCGGCACCGACGGCGGCGCCGCCTTCGACCTGGCCAACGGCAACGCGCGCTGGAAGCCGCAGGCCAACGACCAGAACTGCTACGACCTGGGGTACGGCGGCGGCGAGGGCCTGGTCGCGGTCCGCAAGTGCGGTGCGTACGACAGCCAGTCCGTGCTGATCCAGAACCTCGACCCGATGACGGGCGCCCCGGTCTCGCAGTACAAGATGCCGACCGGTGTGAAGTACGCGTCGGTGGTCTCCACCAAGCCGCTGGTCGTCGCGGCCGACGTCGGCGACACCGCCGGTGACGGCAGCGGCATCTCGGACTTCTTCTCGATCGACGAGAAGACCGGGAAGCTCAAGGCGAAGATCACGGCGGATGCCGACCAGTACGCGGGCCGCTGCCGCTCGACCAAGGTCGAGTCCTGCCAGCAGGTGCTCGTCGGCAACAACCGCCTGTACGTGCCGACCGAGGAGCACGAGGGCTCCACCGGCGAGTACGGCGACGAGACGAACGAGATCATCGCCTTCGAGCTGGCCACCGGGAAGATGGTGCCGGAGAAGGCGGACGCGGGGGACAAGTACACCCTCGTGCCGCTCCGCATGGACGGCGGCGACCTCATCGCGTACAAGGAGCCGCCGTACGACAAGGGCGGCAGGATCGTGTCGATCAACGCCGGCACGATGAAGGAGACGCTCCTCCTGGAGAACCCGGGCGAGCGCTCGATCCGCGCGATGGAGACCAACACCAGCCTCACCGGTGCGGAACTCCTCTACGGGGACGGGCGGCTGTTCATCGCGGAGACGCTGGTGAGCAAGGCCAGGGAGGGCGCCACGGACAAGAAGTACCTGGTGGTCTCCTTCGCCGTGCCGCGCTGACGGCACGCACGACCGACGCACGACCGATGTGGGCCCCTCCGGTGATCCGGAGGGGCCCACGTGCGTCCCGGCCCCTCGTCCGGCCCCCGCCAGGGCCGTGGCCGTCACCGGGAAGGGGGGAATTCGGCACCGGGACGGGTCTACCGCTCGCGGTTGGGGCGATGGGGGGCGGGGGAGCGTGTACCTTGCCGGGTCAGGCGTGCCGGGGGACGGCGGGCGCGGAGGAGGGGGATGACCGGGATGGGCGTACGCCTGGTGGTGGTGGACGACCACCGTCTGCTCGCGGAGGCGCTGGCCTCGGCGCTCAAGCTGCGCGGGCACCGGGTGCTCGCGGCGGCGGCGCCGGTGGCGGGCGCGGCGGAGCTGGTGGTCAGCCGGGCGCCGGAGGTCTGTCTGCTGGGCACGGCGACACCGGATCTGGCGGGGGTCTTCGACCCGGTCGTGCGGATCAAGCGGGAGCGGCCGCAGGTGGCGGTGGTGGTGCTCGGCCCGGTGCCCTCGCCGCGCGGGATCGCGGCGGCGTTCGCGGCCGGCGCCTCCGGTTACGTACGGCACGACGAGCGCATCGAGGGCGTCGAACGCGCCCTGGTGAAGGCCAGGGCGGGGGAGTCGGCGGTGGCGCCGCAGCTGCTCAGGTCGGCCTTCGAGGAGTTGCTGCACCCTTCGGCGCAGCCGGACGACGAGGGGCAGCGACTGCTGCGGCTGCTGACGCAGCGGGAGGCGGAGGTCCTCGTCCGGGTCGCGGAGGGGGAGGACACCCGGCTGATCGCGGCGGGGATGGGGATCGCGCCGAGCACGGCGCGGACGCATGTGCAGCGGGTCCTGATGAAGCTGGGGGTGGGCTCGCGCCTGGAGGCGGCGGCGCTCGCGGCCCGTACGGGGCTGCTGGACCGGGTGCTGCCGGGCCCGCGCCGGCCGGTGTGACGGGGCCGCTGATGCCCCGGCGTCGTGGCGCCCTGAGGCCCTGACGCCTTGATTCATCGTTCCGTCCGGTTCCGTTCATCCGCGGGACCGGGCTTCACCGTTGACGGTGATGTTGGAATGTGGTTCCTTGTGTGTGGTTCTGTTTGATCCGCCCCGGAGGGCACCCCCGTGAAGAAGACCGTCACCACGCTCGCCGACGGGCGCGAACTGATCTACTACGACACGCGTGACGACACCGTCCGCACCGCCGTCGACCCGCGCCCCCTCACCCCCGTCGTCTCCCGCTCGGAGATCCGCTACGACGCCCTCACCGGCGACCCCGTCGCCGTCGCCTCGCACCGGCAGTCCCGCACCTATCTCCCGCCGGCCGACGCCTGCCCGCTCTGCCCCGCCAGGGACGGACGCGAGAGCGAGATCCCCGAGGAGAGCTACGAGGTGGTGGTCTTCGAGAACCGCTTCCCCTCGCTCTCCGGCGGCGTCGGCCGCTGCGAGGTCGTCTGCTTCACCGACGACCACACGGACTCCTTCGCGGACCTCACCGAGGAGCGGGCCGCCCTCGTCCTCGACGCCTGGACCGACCGCACCGCCGAACTCTCCGCGCTCCCCGGCGTCGAGCAGGTCTACTGCTTCGAGAACCGGGGCGCCGAGATCGGCGTCACCCTGCCCCACGCGCACGGCCAGATCTACGCCTTCCCCTACGTGACCCCCCGGACGGCGGCCATGCGGCGCCGCCTCGACGAGCACCGGGCCGAGACCGGCCGGAACCTCTTCGACGACGTGGTCGAGCGGGAGCGGACCGACGGCGAGCGGGTGGTCCTGGAGACCGAGCACTGGATCGCCTTCGTGCCGTACGCCGCCCACTGGCCGTACGAGGTGCATCTGCACCCCAAGCGCCGGGTGCCGGACCTCCTCGCCCTCGAAGGGGCGGCCCGCACAGAGTGCGCACAGGTCTACCTGGAACTCTTGAGGCGCTTCGACCGGATCTTCGGCCCGGACGAGCCGCCGACGCCCTACATCGCCGCCTGGCACCAGGCGCCGTTCACGGACGCCCGGCGGGAGGACTTCGGACTGCACCTGGAGCTCTTCACCGTCCGACGGGCCTCCGGCAAGCTGAAGTTCCTCGCGGGCACCGAGTCCGGCATGGGCGCGTTCATGAACGACGTCCGGCCGGAGGACGCGGCCCGACGACTGCGAGAGGTGGCGACCGCCGAGTGAGCACGGAAACGAAGAAGTACCTGGTGACGGGTGGGGCCGGATACGTGGGCAGCGTCGTCGCCGCCCACCTCCTGGAGCGGGGCCACCGGGTCACCGTCCTCGACGACCTCTCCACCGGTTTCGCCGAAGCGGTCCCGGCGGGCGCCGAGTTCGTCGAGGGCCGCGTCCAGGACGCCGCGAAGTGGCTGGACGGCACCTACGACGGCGTCCTGCACTTCGCCGCCTTCTCCCAGGTCGGCGAATCCGTCGCCAGGCCGGAGAAGTACTGGGAGAACAACGTCGGCGGCACCATGGCCCTGCTGGCCGCCATGCGCTCCGCCGGGGTGCGCAGGTTCGTCTTCTCCTCGACCGCCGCGACCTACGGCGAGCCGGAGACCGTGCCGATCACCGAGACCGCGCCGACCGCGCCCACCAGCCCCTACGGGGCGAGCAAGCTGGCCGTCGACCACATGATCGGCGGGGAGTGCGCCGCCCACGGCCTGGCCGCCGTCTCGCTGCGCTACTTCAACGTGGCGGGGGCGTACGGCCCGCTCGGCGAGCGCCACGCGCCCGAGTCGCACCTGATCCCGCTCGTCCTCCAGGTCGCCCTGGGCGAGCGCGAGGCGATCTCGGTGTACGGCGAGGACTACCCGACCCCGGACGGCACCTGCGTCCGCGACTACATCCACGTCGCCGACCTGGCCGAGGCCCATGTGCTGGCGCTGGACGCGATGACGGTGGGCTCGGTGCCGGCCGGTGAGCACCTGGTCTGCAACCTCGGCAACGGCAACGGCTTCTCCGTGCGCGAGGTCGTCGAGACCGTACGGAAGGTCACCGGGCACCCGGTCCCCGAGATCACCGCCGAGCGCCGCCCGGGCGACCCGGCCGTGCTGGTCGCCTCCGCCGACGCGGCCCGCGAGCGGCTCGGCTGGACGCCGTCCCGGCCCGACCTGGCGGCCGTCGTCGCCGACGCCTGGGCCTTCGCCCGGCTCCGCCGCGAGGAGGGTTCCGCATGAGCGTCACCGAGGACTTCGAGGCGCTGTACGGCGCCGCACCCGACGGTGTCTGGGCCGCCCCCGGGCGGGTCAACCTCATCGGGGAGTACACCGACTTCAACGAGGGCTTCGTGCTGCCGCTCGCGCTGCCGCACACCACCGTCGCCGCCGTCTCCCGGCGCGAGGACGGCGTCCTGCGCCTGCACTCCGCCGACATCGACGGCGGTGTCGTCCAGCTCGCCGTCGACGCCCTCGAGCCGCTCTCGGGCGGCGGCTGGGCGGCCTACCCGGCCGGTGTCGTCTGGGCGCTGAGGGAGGCGGGGCACCCGGTGACGGGCGCGGACGTGCACCTCACCTCGACCGTGCCGACCGGCGCCGGGCTCTCCTCCTCGGCGGCCCTCGAGGTCGTCACCGCGCTCGCCCTGAACGACCTGTTCGGACTCGGGCTCACCCGGGCCGAGATCGCCCGGCTCGCGCAGCGCGCCGAGAACGCCTTCGTCGGCGTGCCCTGCGGGGTCATGGACCAGATGGCCTCCGCGTGCGCCGAGGAGGGCCATGCCCTCCATCTGGACACCCGGGACCTCTCGTACCGCCAGGTCCCCTTCGACCTCGCCCACGAAGGGCTGCGGCTGCTCGTCGTCGACACCCGGGTGAAGCACGCCCTCGGGGACGGCGCGTACGCGGAGCGGCGCGCCGGGTGTGAAGCGGGTGCGCGGGCGCTCGGTGTCCGTGCCCTGCGCGACGTGAGCGCCGTGCGCCTGCCCGAAACCCTCGCACGTCTGAGCGACGAGACGATGCGGCGGTACGTCCGGCACGTCGTCACCGACAACGCGCGCGTGGAGCGGACCATCGCCCTGCTCGACGCCGGAGCCACCCGCGCCGTCGGCCCGGTCCTCACCGAGGGGCACGCCTCCCTCCGCGACGACCTGCGGGTCTCCTGCCCCGAGCTGGACCTCGCCGTCGAGGCGGCGAACGCCGCCGGGGCGCTCGGCGCCCGGATGACCGGCGGCGGCTTCGGCGGCTCGGCCGTCGTCCTGGTCGACACCGACCGGGCGGACGCGGTCGTCGCCGCCGTGGAGAAGGCCTTCGCCGAGGCCGGGTACGCCCCTCCGGGGATCTTCCCGGCCGTCCCCGCGGAGGGCGCGCGCAGGATCTGAACCCGCCCCGCACACGCGCGACTTCGGACAGTTCCGCGAATCGGCCCCCGCCGTGACGCCCCACCCCTACTCTGAGGGGCGGCGCCGGTGGGGGCCGGTGCTGTTCAGGGTGCGAGTCCCGGTCGGGTACGGCGCCGGAAGCGGGGTAACAGTCAACGCACGGCGGCGGCCGCGCATCCGACGGACCCGCCTCCGGCGCCGTGCCCGCGTCGGTTCCGTTCCTCGACACTTGGGGGTGTCCGTGGCACGTATCCGTGTCCTGGTGGTGGACGACCACCGCGTCTTCGCCGAATCGCTGGCCGCCGCACTCGCGGCGGAGCCCGACGTCGACGTCGCCGCCGCGGGAAGCGGCCCGGCCGCCCTGCGCTGCCTGGAGCGCGGTGCGGCGGAGGGGCGCAGGTTCGACGTGCTGCTCGTCGACGCCGAGCTGGGCGCGGGCCCGCCGGGCGCGGCCGTGGCCCGGGCGGTCCCGGACGACGCCGAGGGCGCCGAGGGTGCCGTTGACGGGATCTCGCTGGTGGCGGGGGTGCGCAGGGCGCAGCCCGCGGTCCGCGCCGTGGTCCTCGCGGAGAAGGACGACCCGCGGCGGGCGGCGCTCGCCCTCCAGGCCGGGGCCTCCGGCTGGGTGGCGAAGGACTGCTCGCTGCAACGGCTCCTCGCGGTGGTGCGGGGGGTGCTGCGGGACGAGACGCATCTGCCGCCCGCGCTGCTCACCGGGGTGCTGCGGGAGCTGACGGAGGTGCGCAAGCACCGGACGGACAGCGAGCGTCTGGTGGAGTCGCTGACCCCGCGCGAGCGGGAGGTGCTGCGGTGCATGGTCGCGGGTCTGGGCCGCAAGGCGGTCGCGGAGCGGCTCTTCCTGTCGCCGCACACGGTCCGTACGCACATGCAGAACGTGCTGGGGAAGCTCGGGGTGCACTCGACCCTGGCGGCGGTGGCGCTGGCCCGCCGGGCGGGCGTGGGCCCCGCGCGGCTGGGTGAGGCGCCGCTGTCCGGTCTAGCCGGGGACGTTGTCGAACGGGGCGGTCAGCCGGCGTAGCAGTCCGGCCAGTTCGCCGCGCTGGGCGCGGGAGAGCTGGGCCAGGATGGCGCGCTCCTGGGCGAGGAGTCCGGCGAGTGCCTCGTCGGCGCGGTCGCGGCCCTCGGGGGTGAGCCGGACGAGGACGCCGCGCCGGTCGCTGGGGTCGGGCAGCCGCTCGACGAGGCCCTTCTTGGTGAGCCGGTCGATGCGGTTGGTCATGGTGCCCGAGGTGACCAGGGTCTGGGTGAGGAGCTGGCCGGGGGAGAGCTGGTAGGGCGCTCCGGCCCGGCGCAGTGAGGTGAGGACGTCGAACTCCCAGGGCTCCAGCTGGTGCTCGGAGAAGGCGAGCCGACGGGCGCGGTCGAGGTGCCGGGCGAGCCGCGAGACGCGGCTGAGCACCTCGAGCGGTTCCACGTCGAGGTCGGGGCGCTCGCGGCGCCATGCTGCGACCAGTCGGTCGACCTCGTCCTCCATGACGATCAGTGTAGAGGGTCTGTTGACATAAAGTCTCTTGGGGTCGAGTTTCTTGTCTTCGAGTATCTTGATGTAAAGATATATTCCCCGGGCTTCGGGGAAGGGACCCCGCCGGAACCACGTTCCGTTTCGGCGACTCGTGCCAGCAAGGGGGCTTCGAGCATGCATTCCGTGGAAAGCGTCGTACCCACCACACCGACCTGGGACCCGCGGCAGTACCTCCGCCACTCCGGCCATCGGACCCGGCCCTTCCTCGATCTGCTCGCCCGAGTACCGCACCTCCCGGCCGAGGACCGCCCGGCCCGCATCGCCGACCTCGGCTGCGGCCCCGGCAACGTCACGGCCCTCCTCGCCGACCGGTGGCCCGACGCCCGCATCACGGGCTACGACCTCTCGCCCGACATGCTGGAGCTGGCCGGGAAGGACTGGTCCGGCACCACCCGCGGCGGCGGCCGGCTCGACTTCCGGTCCGCCGACGTCGCCCACTGGACGCCCACCGAGCCCCACGACCTCATCGTCTCCAACGCCACCCTCCAGTGGGTGCCCGACCACCCCGAGTCCTTCGCCCGCTGGATCGACGGACTCCACCCCGGCGGCACCTTCGCCTTCCAGGTCCCCGGCAACTTCACCGCGCCCAGCCACACCCTGCTCGGCGAACTCTGCGGCACCCCCGAATGGCGCCCCCGCCTCGGCGACCAGGGCCACCGCTCCGTCCACGTCCTCAACCCCGCCGACTACCTCACCCGCCTCACCGGCCTCGGCTGCGAGGCGGACGTCTGGGAGACCACGTACTGCCAGCTGCTCCAGGGCGAGGACCCCGTCCTCGACTGGGTCAAGGGCACCGCCCTGCGGCCCGTCCTCACCGTGCTGGGTGACGACCGGGACGCGGTCGACGCCTTCCTCGGGCAGTACCGCGCCCTTCTCCGCGAGGCCTACCCGCCGGGCCCGCACGGCACCGTCTTCCCCTTCCGCCGCATCTTCGCCGTCGCCCGCAGGAAACCGTGAGCGGCGCCGGGGCGTGACCGCCGCCGGGCCCTGGACGCGCGGGCGCCCCGCACCGGAACTCCGGTACGGGGCGCCCGCGCGCGGGTCCCGGGGCCACCGGGACGCACGGTCGTGTCAGGACATGCTGTTGTAGACGCCGTAGCCGTTGCCGACCCTGACCCGCTCGGCGAACCTGCCCGGCGAGGTGTTCAGGTAGCGGTAGAGGTCGCCGCCCGGGGTGATGCCGAGCAGGTCGGCCTTCCCGTCGGCGTTGAGGTCGCCGGGGGCGACGAGCTTGGAGTACGCGTTCCAGCCCGTGCCGATCTTCAGCCGGCCCTTGAACGGGTTGCCCGCGACGCCGGTGCCGGCGTAGAGGTACAGGTCGCCGCCCGGGGTGCGGGCCACGACGTCCGTGCGCCCGTCGCCCGTGTGGTCGCCCGCGCCGACGATCCTGTCGTACGCGCCCCAGCCGCTGCCGACCCGGACGCGGGCGCCGAGCGCGGTGCCGGTGCCGTTGCCCGGGTAGAGGTAGAGGATGCCGGAGGCGTCCCGGGCCAGCAGGTCGCCCCTGCCGTCGCCGGACAGGTCGCCGGGGCCGACGATCGTGTTGTACACGCCCCAGCCGCCGCCGACGTCGACGCCGTCGATGAGGAGACGGCCCCGGTAGATCTCCGCGATGTCGGACGAGGCGTCCTGGTCCATCGTGGACAGATGGGTGAAGGCGGCACCGGCCCAGCCGCCGGCGGTGCCGACCTGGCTGCGTGCGGTGAGGCCGCCCCCGGTCGAGGCGCGGTACCAGTACATCGTGCCGGCCGTGGTCCGTGCGAGGACGCCGTCCTTGGTGCCGGTGACCGGGTTGTTGCCCGCCCCGCCGAACTGCGGGACCCCGGTCCAGCCGCCGGTGGAGCTGAGCTGCTGACGGCCCGCGAGGGTGCCGTCGCCCTTGCCGGTGTAGTACCAGAGCGTGCCCTTCAGGTCGCGGGCGATCAGCTCGCCGTTGCCGTCGCCGTCGTCGTCGCCGACGGGCAGGATCTGGTTGTAGACGCCCCAGCCGCCGCCGAGGGACCGGCGGGCGGCGAACGGCTTCGCCTTGTCGCCCGTGCCGGCGTAGAACCACAGGGTGCCGGCGGTGTCGCGGCCGAGCAGGTCCGCCCAGCCGTCGCCGTTGTTGTCGCCGATGCCGAGGAGCTGGTCGTAGGTGTTCCAGCCGGGGCCGAGCCCCACCCGCGCGGAGAACGGCGCGGTGCGGTTGCCGGTGGCGTAGTACAGGTACAGGTTGCCGTCGAGGTCGCGGGCGACCAGGTCCGCCCGGCCGTCGTCGTTCACGTCCCCGGGCGCGACGATCTTGTTGTAGATGTTCCAGCCGTTGCCCCGCCACGCGTAGCTCGCGGTGGTGGGCGTCGCGTCCGCGTACAGGGTGAGGGCACCCTGCCGGGACAGTGTCAGGACCTCGGGGCCGCTGGCGTTCCCGTCCTGGTTGCCGATCGGGATGATGTCCTTCGGAGGCTCCGTGAAGGACCCGAACCTGCCGCCCTGGCCGGAGGTCGTGGCCGTGTAGACCTTGCCGTCCGCATCGCGGTAGATCAGATCGCCGCCGCCGTCGCCGTCGAAGTCCGACAGCTGCGGCGAGGCGCCGACACCGGCGGTCGCCTGGGCGGACTGCCGGGCCGCGCCGCTCAGCGGGCGGGTCAGGGGCGGCGGGGTGGAGCGGACCGCCGGCTTCTCGACGGCCGGGTGCGGCCCGGGCTGACCGGCCGAGGCCGGGACCGCGAGCAGCATGCCCGCGGAGAGCGCGAGCGCGGTGCACACGCCGAGGCGCGTGCGGGTGAAGGGAACAGAACGCAAGAGATCCCCCCCAGGGATCAGGATGTCTTCGGTCCGGGCACGGGTCCGCGGCGCCCCGCCGCGGAGGAGAACGCGTACGAAGGGCGGACCCCCCGGATGCGGGGGAGCTTACCTCCCGGGCAGGACACGGCCCGGCGCACGGGGGACGCCCCGCACCGGAGAACCGGTGCGGGGCGTCTCACGGGGTGCGCGGTACGACTAGTACAGGCCGTTGTAGGTCTGGTAGCCGGTGCCGATCGAGGCACGCGCCTTGAACGGGGAGCCCGCCGTGCCGGTGCCGGAGTAGCGGAACAGCTCGCCGCCCGAGTTCACCGCGAGCAGGTCGGCCTTGCCGTCGCCGGTGATGTCACCGGGCGCCTCGATCTTCGGGTACGCGTTCCAGCCGCCGCCGATCTTGACGGGGCGCTTGAACGGGTCGCCGGCCTGACCGGTGCCCTGGTACAGGTACAGGTTGCCGTCCTTGGCGCGCGCCACGAGGTCGTTCAGACCGTCGCCGCTGTAGTCGCCCGAACCGACGATCCGGTCGTACGCGTTCCAGCCGCCGCCGATCTTGACGCGGGCGTGCAGGGAGGTGCCCTCGATGTTGCTGCGGTACAGCCACAGGACGCCGTCGCGGTCCCGGGCGACGAAGTCGCCGCTGCCGTCGCCGTTCAGGTCGCCGGGGCCGGCGATCAGGTTGATCGAGCCCCAGCCGCCGCCGAAGTCCGTCCCGTTGCCGTACAGGTGGCCCTGGTAGGTCTCCAGCGTGTCGGAGACCGAGTTCCGGCCCAGCGAGTTGACCTCGTAGATCGTCGAGCCGGCCCAGCCGCCGTCGTCGCTGATCTTGGCGCGGGCCGACAGCCGGCCGTTGTTCAGCGCGTCGTACCAGTAGAGCGTGCCGGCCTTGTCGCGGGCGACCATGCCCTCCTTGCCGTGCGCCGGGAGGCTGCCCGTGCCGGAGAACTGGTCCACCCCGGCCCAGGCGCCGTTCGAGCCGACCTTCTGGCGGGTGGTGTAGTAGCCCTTGCCGGTGCCGTAGTACTCCCACAGCGTGCCGTCGGCGCCGCGCGCGAGGACGTCGGGGACCCCGTTGGCGTTGTCGTCGTCGATGCCGATGATCTGGTTGTACTGCTGCCAGCCCTGGCCGACCAGCTTGCTGGGCTTCACCGTGTACGGGCTGCCGGTGCTGCCGTAGTAGAAGAGCGCGCCGGAGGGCGTACGGGCGAGGAAGTCGCCCCGGCCGTCGCCGTCGCTGTCGCCGAGGCCGATCAGCTGGTCGTAGACCTGCCAGCCGTTGCCGATCTTCTTGGGCGCGTGGAACGGGGCGCCCGGGGTGCCGGTGGAGACGTAGGCCCACAGCTCGCCCGCGGGCGTACGGGCCAGCACGTCGGCGCGGCCGTCGCCGCTGAGGTCGCCGGGCGAGAAGAGCTTGTTGTAGACCTGCCAGCCCGCACCGGACCAGCGGAAGGTGCCGTAGGACGGGGTGGAGTCGCCGTACAGGCTCAGCCGGCCGTACTTCGAGAGCGTCAGGATCTCCGGGCGGCTGCCGTTCAGGTCCTGGTCGCCGATCGGGATGATGTCCGTGGCGAAGGCGGTGTCGCCGTCGCCACGGCTGAACTCGCTGCCCGAGGAGTTCGTCGTCGCCGTCTGCAGGGTGCCGTTGATGCGCAGCACCATGTCGCTCTTGCCGTCACCGTCGAGGTCCGAGCGGGACGGCGGACGCTCCGCCGTGACGCCGGCGATCCCGGCGGAACGAGCGGTGTCGGCCTGCGGGACGGCCCGCTTCGACGGCGCGGCGGGTGCCTGCGAGGGCTTCTCGACGGCCGCGTGCGGGGCCGGCGTGTCGGCCGAGGCGGGACCCGCGAGGATCATGCCCGCGGAGAGGGCGAGAGCGGTGCAGCCGACGAGGTGACGGGCACGCTTGGAACGCATGAAGAACAAAAGAGATCCCCCCCAGGGATCAGAGGTTCGACAGAACCAAACAGGGGGGCTCGAACAGGCGTCGAACGGCGTCAGCGCATGACGGAATGCACGCGGAGACGACCTCGTCGGACGGTCGGGACACCCCCCCGGATGTTGAACACGAGTCTACCCACGGGACGGCTGAGCACCAGATGTTTACCCGGCCGAATCCGACCGTCCGGTCGGATCTCCTGTCCGGTCGGATCTCCCGTCCGGTCCCTCGTGCTCGGCGCCCCGGCACGGCCCGGTCAGTTCTTCCGGTGCCCGATCAGCCGCGGCTTCGGCTCCAGACCGTCCAGGCCGTGCCACGCCAGGTTCACCAGATGCGCCGCGACCTCCGCCTTCTTCGGCTTCCGGACGTCCAGCCACCACTGACCCGTCAGCGCCACACTGCCCACCAGCGCCTGCGCGTACAGCGGCGCCAGCTTCGGGTCGAAGCCGCGGGCCTTGAACTCCAGGCCCAGGATGTCCTCCACCTGCGTGGCGATGTCGCTGATCAGCGACGCGAACGTGCCCGTCGACTGCGCCACCGGGGAGTCCCGTACGAGAATCCGGAAACCGTCCGTGTAGTTCTCGATGTAGTCGAGCAGCGCGAACGCCGCCTGCTCGAGGAGCTCCCGCGGATGCCCCGCCGTCAGCGCCCCCGTCACCCCGTCCAGGAGCTGCCGCATCTCCCGGTCGACGACCACCGCGTACAGCCCCTCCTTGCCGCCGAAGTGCTCGTACACCACCGGCTTGGAGACCCCGGCCTTCGCCGCGATCTCCTCCACCGACGTGCCCTCGAAGCCCTTCGCGGCGAAGAGCGTGCGGCCGATGTCCAGCAGCTGTTCCCGGCGCTCCGCGCCCGTCATCCGCACCCGGCGCCCACGCCGGGGCTTCTGCTCGCCGCTGCCGGTGCCACTGGTCCTGCCGTCGATCGCCACGTCTTCCATCATGCCGCGTCTGCGGACGCGCTCTGGCGCCGGGCTTCGATGCGGGCCTTCGCCGGCCAGCGCACGTCGGACGCCCAGCCGGCCAGCTCGAACCAGCGGATCAGCCGCGCACTGGAGTCGACCTGCCCGCGCAGCACCCCGTGCCGGGCCGAGGTCGGGTCCGCGTGGTGCAGGTTGTGCCAGGACTCACCGCAGGACAGCACCGCCAGCCACCACACGTTGCCCGAGCGGTCCCGCGACTTGAACGGACGCTTGCCCACCGCGTGGCAGATCGAGTTGATCGACCAGGTCACGTGGTGCAGCAGCGCCACCCGTACCAGCGAGCCCCAGAAGAACGCGGTGAACGCGCCCCACCACGACATCGTGACCAGACCGCCCACCAGCGGCGGGATCGCCAGCGACAGCACCGTCCACAGCACGAACTGGCGGGAGATCGCCCGGAGCGCCGGGTCCTTGATCAGATCGGGGGCGTACTTGTGCTGCGGGGTCCGCTCCTCGTCGAACATCCACCCGATGTGCGCCCACCACAGGCCCTTCATCAGGGCCGGGAGCGTCTCGCCGAACCGCCACGGCGAGTGCGGGTCGCCCTCCGCGTCCGAGAACTTGTGGTGCTTGCGGTGGTCCGCCACCCAGCGCACCAGCGGACCCTCCACCGCGAGCGAACCCATGATCGCCAGCGCGATCCGCAGCGGCCGCTTCGCCTTGAAGGAACCGTGCGTGAAGTAGCGGTGGAAACCGATCGTGATCCCGTGGCAGCCGATGAAGTACATCGCCACCATCAGCCCGAGATCCAGCCAGCTCACCCCCCAGCCCCAGGCCAGCGGCACCGCGGCGAGCAGCGCCACGAAGGGCACCGTGATGAACAGCAGGAGCGCGATCTGCTCGACCGAACCCTTGCTGTCCCCGCCGAGCGTGGCGGAGGTCATGGCAGGGGCGCCGTCGGACAGCTCGGGTGCCTCGGGTGAGGTCACCTCCGGGCTCATGGTCATGGATGTCCCCTGGGGGTGAGGGTGAGGGTGGGGGAAAAGACAAGAAAACATGCGAAAACACGGCCGTGGCTACGCTTCCGTAACCTACGGCGTCGTAAGTATGGCAGCGCCGGGGCGCGCGGCAAGAGGGCACAACAGGGGCAGGGCCGTCGCCGGGAAGACGGACACCTATCCTGTGTGCGTCGGACAGCGCGGTCCGCAAGCCTCCAGAACCCTCCAGACGTGCTCAAACACTGCAAGGAGCCGCACCTGTGAGCAGTGCCGACCAGACCCCCACCGCCAGCGCCGAGCTGCGCGCCGACATCCGCCGACTGGGCGACCTGCTGGGCGAGACCCTCGTCCGCCAGGAGGGCCACGAACTCCTCGACCTCGTCGAGCGGGTCCGCAGCCTCACCCGCGAGGACGGAGAGGCCGCCGCCGAGCTGCTGAGCGGCGTCGAGCTGGAGACAGCCGCCAAGCTCGTACGCGCCTTCTCCACCTACTTCCACCTCGCGAACGTCACCGAGCAGGTCCACCGGGGCCGCGAGATGCGCGAGAAGCGCGCCGCCGAGGGCAGCCTCCTCGCCCGCACCGCCGACATGCTCAAGGACGGCGATCCCGAGCACGTCCGCGCGACGGTCAGGAACCTCAACGTACGGCCCGTCTTCACCGCGCACCCCACCGAAGCCGCCCGCCGTTCCGTCCTCAACAAGCTGCGCCGGATCGCGGTCCTCCTGGAGACCCCGGTCATCGAGGCCGACCGGCGTCGCCACGACCTGAGGCTCGCCGAGAACATCGACCTCATCTGGCAGACCGACGAACTCCGGGTGGTCCGCCCCGAGCCCGCCGACGAGGCGCGCAACGCCATCTACTACCTCGACGAACTGCACGCCAACGCCGTCGGTGACGTCCTGGAGGACCTCGCCGCCGAGCTGGAGCGCGTCGGCGTCGAACTGCCCGCCGGTACCCGCCCGCTCACCTTCGGCACCTGGATCGGCGGCGACCGCGACGGCAACCCCAACGTCACCCCCCAGGTGACCAGGGACGTGCTGATCCTCCAGCACGAGCACGGCATCACCGACGCCCTCGAACTCGTCGACTACCTCCGCGGACTCCTCTCCAACTCCATCCGCTACACCGGAGCCACCCAGGAACTCCTGGACTCCCTCCAGCGCGACCTGGAACTCCTCCCGGAGATCAGCCCCCGCTACAAGCGCCTCAACGCCGAGGAGCCCTACCGGCTCAAGGCCACCTGCATCCGGCAGAAGCTCCTCAACACCCGCGAGCGCCTCGCCTCCGGCACCCCCCACCAGGATGGCCGCGACTACCTCGGCACCGCCGAGCTGGTCCACGACCTCACCCTGATCCAGACCTCGCTGCGCGAGCACCGCGGCGGGCTCTTCGCCGACGGCCGGATGGACCGCACCATCCGCACCCTCTCGGCCTTCGGCCTCCAGCTCGCCACGATGGACGTACGCGAGCACGCCGACGCCCACCACCACGCCCTCGGGCAGCTCTTCGACCGCCTCGGCGAGGAGTCCTGGCGGTACGCCGACATGCCGCGCGACTACCGGCAGAAGCTGCTCGCCAAGGAGCTGCGTTCGCGCCGCCCGCTGGCGCCCACGCCCGCCCCGCTCGACGCGGCCGGGCAGAAGACCCTCGGCGTCTTCCACACCGTCAAGGAGGCCTTCGAGCGCTTCGGCCCCGAGGTCATCGAGTCGTACATCATCTCGATGTGCCAGGGCGCCGACGACGTCTTCGCCGCCGCCGTCCTCGCCCGCGAGGCCGGACTCATCGACCTCCACGGCGGCTGGGCCAAGATCGGCATCGTGCCCCTCCTGGAGACCACCGACGAGCTCAAGGCCGCCGACGTCATCCTCGACGGCATGCTCGCCGACCCCTCCTACCGGCGCCTCGTCTCGCTCCGCGGCGACGTCCAGGAGGTCATGCTCGGCTACTCCGACTCCTCCAAGTTCGGCGGCATCACCACCTCCCAGTGGGAGATCCACCGCGCCCAGCGCCGACTGCGCGACGTCGCCCACCGCTACGGCGTGCGCCTGCGCCTCTTCCACGGCCGCGGCGGCACCGTCGGCCGCGGCGGCGGCCCCTCGCACGACGCGATCCTCGCCCAGCCCTGGGGCACCCTGGAGGGCGAGATCAAGGTGACCGAGCAGGGCGAGGTCATCTCCGACAAGTACCTGATCCCGTCCCTCGCCCGCGAGAACCTCGAACTGACCGTCGCCGCCACCCTGCAGGCCTCCGCCCTGCACACCGCGCCGCGCCAGTCCGACGAGGCCCTCGCCCGCTGGGACGCGGCCATGGACACCGTCTCGGACGCCGCCCACACCGCGTACCGCACGCTCGTCGAGGACCCGGACCTGCCCGCGTACTTCTTCGCGGCCACCCCCGTCGACCAGCTCGCCGACCTCCACCTGGGCTCGCGGCCCTCGCGCCGCCCCGACTCCGGCGCCGGTCTCGACGGACTCCGCGCCATCCCCTGGGTGTTCGGCTGGACCCAGTCCCGCCAGATCGTCCCCGGCTGGTTCGGCGTCGGCTCCGGCCTCAAGGCGCTCCGCGAGGCCGGTCTCGACCCGGTCCTCGGCGAGATGTACGAGCACTGGCACTTCTTCCGCAACTTCCTCGCCAACGTCGAGATGACGCTCGCGAAGACCGACCTGCGGATCGCCCGCCACTACGTCGACACCCTGGTCCCCGACGACCTCAGGCACGTCTTCGACGCCATCGAGGCCGAGCACGCGCTGACCGTCGCCGAGGTCCTCAAGGTCACCGGCGGCGAGAAGCTGCTCGACTCCAACCCGGTCCTCCAGCAGACCTTCGCCATCCGCGACGCCTACCTGGACCCGATCTCCTACCTCCAGGTCTCCCTGCTGGCCCGCCAGCGCGCGGACGCGGAGGCCGGCGCGGAGCCCGACCCGCTGCTCGCGCGGGCCCTGCTCCTCACCGTCAACGGCGTGGCGGCCGGCCTGCGCAACACCGGCTGACACCCCGCCCGCACGACAGAAGCCCCCGCCGGACTCCGGCGGGGGCTTCCGTCATGACGGGGTACGTCAGTGCTGCTGCGCCTTACGGCGACGCGTCACCAGGAACGCACCGGCAGCCGCGAGGGCGAGCGCCGCGGCGGCGAGGATGCCGACGGGGGCGCTGGAGCCGGTCTCGGCCAGGTTGCCGTCCTTGCCGCCGGTGCCACCGTTGCCGCCGGTCTCACCCGCGGGGGTGGTCGCGGACGGGGACTCGGTGCCACCGGGGGTCTCGGACGGGGCCGGGGTCTCGGTGCCGGGGGTCTCCGTGCCGGGAGTGCCGGGGGTCTCCGTGCCGGGCGTCTCGGTACCGGGGGTGCCGGGCGTCTCCGTGCCGGGGGTCTCGGTACCCGGGGTGCCGGGCGTCTCGGTACCCGGGGTACCGGGGGTCTCCGTGCCCGGGGTGCCGGGGGTCTCCGTGCCGGGGGTCTCGTCCGGGCAGTCGACCTTGAAGACCTTGTGCTTGGCCTTGCCGTTCTCGCCGTCGAAGTTCCAGAACAGCTTGTACTGGCCGTCGGCGAGCTTCAGGTCCTCGGTGCGCCCGTGACCCTTCGCGTCGAGGGTGATGGAGCCCTTCTCGACCTCGGTGCCCTTTTCCTGGTCGTTGTTCGCCCAGGCCTCGATGCGCCAGTTCGCCTTCTGCTGGGCGTCGAAGTTGAACGCGTCGAGGTAGAACGCGCAGACCTTCGGCTCGTTGGCCTTGATCTCCTCGCCGGTCTTCGAGTCGTGGATCTTGACCGTGCCGTTGTCGCCCTTGGGGCCGTTGGACGCGAACGCCACCGGCGCGAGAGCGAGAGAGCCCGCCATGGCCGCGACGAGGGCGGCGGCGGGTATGAGGGAACGTCGCATGTGCAGTCGTCCATCTGTGGGATGAGGTATGCCGTGGGAGGTGGCGGGGGCAGCCTATCCGTCGCTTTAAGTGGGCCTTAAGCCAGAGGTCCAAAACGATTGCGCCAGGAAACCTATGGAAACGGGCCAGAACACCTCAGAGCGCGAAGAACGCCGCCACCAGCACCGCCCCGCCCGCACCCGCCATCGACCACGCCGTCCTCGGCAGCCGCAGCCCCCCGCCGATCAGCGGCGCCGCGAGCAGCAGCGCCCCGCCCAACGGCAGCCACGCGTGCAGACCGCCGCCCCAGCCCGTCCGTACGCCCTCGTCCGTGCCGGGCTTCACGACCACCGGGATCGTCACGCCCCGCTTCGCCGCCACCGAACGCTCGATCGTCAGCGTCCGTCGTGTCGATGACGGATCGTCCGGGGCGTAACGGCCGCTGCACATCTTCTCCGTACAGCCCGTCACGGTCAGCGTCCCGTGCTCCCGCCCCTTGCCGAGCAGGACGTGCTGGGCCGAGTTCCAGGAGGCCCACCCGCCCGCGACGAGGAGAAGGAGGGCGACCAGGGCCATGGCGGCGTTACGGACGTGCGTCATGACCCGCGATCGTACAGTCGTACGTTCCGACCGCCAGGGTCCTACGAGTTGTACGCCGACTGGGCCCGCTCCAGGCCCTCCGCCACCAGGCACTCCACCGAGTCCGCCGCCCGGTCCACGAACCAGTCCAGGTCCTTGCGCTCCGTCGCCGAGAAGTCCTTCAGGACGAAGTCCGCCACCTGCATCCGGCCCGGCGGACGCCCGATCCCGCACCGCACCCGGTGGTACTCGGGACCCATCGACTTCGTCATCGACTTCAGGCCGTTGTGCCCGTTGTCCCCGCCGCCGATCTTCAGCCGCAGCACCCCGTAGTCGATGTCCAGCTCGTCATGGATCGCCACGATGTTCGCCGTCGGCACCTTGTAGAAGTCCCGCAGCGCCGTCACCGGACCGCCCGACAGGTTCATGTACGACATCGGCTTCGCGAGGATCACCCGGCGGCTCGCGGGTCCCGGCGGGCCCATCCGGCCCTCGACGACCTGCGCCTGCGCCTTCTGCGCCCGCTTGAACGAACCGCGCATCCGCTCGGCGAGCAGGTCCACCGTCATGAAGCCGATGTTGTGCCGGTTGGCCGCGTACTCGGGCCCGGGGTTGCCGAGGCCGACGATCAGCCAGGGGGCGTTCGCGTCGTCCGTCATCTGCGTCAGGTCTCCTCGTGTCCGTCCACGCGCGTGCGTACTTCCGTACCCGTACAAGGGAAACGGGGTGACGGGCCGTGTGGCCCGTCACCCCGTCACGTCAGGCAGAGCCTACGGCTCAGGCCTCGGCACCCTCGGTGGCCTCGGCGGACGGCTCCTCGGCCTGCGCGCCCAGGATCTGGAGGACGACGGCGTCGGCGTCGGTCACCAGGGTGGCGCCCTTCGGCAGGGTGATGTCCTTGGCGAGGATGGAGGCACCGGCCTCCAGGCCCTCGACGGAGACCGTGACGGCCTCGGGGAGGTGGGTGGCCTCGGCCTCGATGGAGAGGGTGCTCAGCACGTGCTCCAGCAGGTTGCCGCCGGCGGCGAGCTCACCCTCGGCCTGGACCGGGATCTCGACCGTGACCTTCTCGCCGCGCTTGACGAGCAGCAGGTCGACGTGGACCAGGAAGCCCTTGATCGCGTCGCGCTGGATCGCCTTCGGGATCGCCAGCTCGTTCTTGCCGTCCACGTCCAGGGCGAGCAGGACGTTCGGCGTGCGCAGCGCCAGGGCAAGGTCGTGGGCCGGGAGGGTCACGTGCGCCGGCTCGGAGCCGTGGCCGTAGACGACCGCGGGAACCTGGTTGTTGCGGCGGATCGAACGGGCGGCGCCCTTGCCGAACTCGGTACGGACGGCAGCGGCGAGCTTGACCTCGGACATGGTGCACTCCTCGTAGAAAGGTGACGAAAAGACTTGGGTCACCCGGCCACGACTGGCGATGGCCTGCTACGAAGAGCGCGTCGATAACGGACCGCCGTGACCCTGTACATCCGTACGGGTACGGCCTCCCTCGCCGAGCAACTACGGCAGTCTACCGGCCGACCGCCCTACCACCCAATTCGATCACTCAAACACGACCGAGGGCCGCTCCCCCGAACGGGGAAGCGGCCCTCATGCCTGCTGCGGCGCCGGGGCTCAGTGCTCCTCGAAGAGGCTCGTCACCGAACCGTCCTCGAACACCTCGCGCACCGCGCGCGCGATCGTCGGCGCGATCGAGAGCACCGTGATCTTGTCCAGCTCCAGGGCGCCAGGAACCGGCAGCGTGTCCGTGAACACGAACTCGCTGACCTTGGAGTTCTTGAGGCGGTCCGCGGCCGGGCCCGACAGGATGCCGTGCGTGGCCGTCACGATGACGTCCTCCGCGCCGTGCGCGAACAGGGCGTCGGCGGCGGCGCAGATCGTGCCACCGGTGTCGACCATGTCGTCGACGAGGACGCAGACGCGGCCCTTCACGTCACCGACGACCTCGTGCACGGTGACCTGGTTGGCGACGTCCTTGTCACGGCGCTTGTGGACGATCGCGAGGGGGGCGTCCAGACGGTCGCACCAGCGGTCGGCGACCCGCACGCGGCCCGCGTCCGGGGAGACGATCGTCAGCTTGGCGCGGTCGACCTTGGCGCCCACGTAGTCCGCGAGGACCGGCAGCGCCGACAGGTGGTCGACCGGGCCGTCGAAGAAGCCCTGGATCTGGTCCGTGTGCAGGTCGACCGTCAGGATGCGGTCGGCGCCCGCCGTCTTCAGCAGGTCCGCGACCAGACGCGCCGAGATCGGCTCGCGGCCGCGGTGCTTCTTGTCCTGACGGGCGTAGCCGTACGACGGGATGATCACGGTGATGCTCCGGGCCGAGGCCCGCTTCAGCGCATCGATCATGATCAGCTGTTCCATGATCCACTTGTTGATCGGAGCCGTGTGGCTCTGGATCAGGAAGCAGTCCGCGCCGCGGGCCGACTCCTGGAAGCGGACGTAGATCTCACCGTTGGCGAAGTCGAACGCCTTGGTGGGAACGAGGCCGACGCCCAGCTGGTGCGCGACCTCCTCGGCCAGCTCGGGGTGGGCGCGGCCGGAGAAGAGCATCAGCTTCTTCTCGCCGGTCGTCTTGATCCCGGTCACAGCACTGTCTCCTCAGACGTGTTGTCTGGCCGCGTTCCACGAGCTGTCGTGCGCGTGTGCGAGCCAGCCGAATTTGTGTGCACGTATCACGGTACGCCGAGTTCGACGTACCTGTTTCCGGTCAGCTCTCGCCGGCGGAGTCCTCGGTCGCGGCCTGGGCGGCCTGCGCGGCGGCGCTTCCGGGCCGCTTCCTGGCCACCCAGCCCTCGATATTCCGCTGCTGGCCCCGGGCCACGGCGAGCGAGCCGGCCGGCACGTCCTTCGTGATCACGGACCCGGCGGCGGTGTAGGCGCCGTCCCCGATCGTGATGGGAGCCACAAACATGTTGTCCGAACCGGTCCGGCAGTGGGACCCGATCGTGGTGTGGTGCTTCGCCTCGCCGTCGTAGTTCACGAAGACGCTGGCGGCGCCGATGTTCGAGTACTCGCCGATCGTCGCGTCGCCCACGTACGACAGGTGGGGGACCTTGGTGCCCTCGCCGATCGTCGCGTTCTTCATCTCGACGTACGTGCCGGCCTTGGACTTCGTACCGAGGTTCGTGCCCGGACGGAGGTACGCGAAGGGGCCCACGGAGGCGCTGTCGCCGATCACGGCCGAGTCCGCCACGGTGTTGTCCACGCGGGCGCCCTTGCCGACGCGGGTGTCCTTGAGGCGGGTGTTCGGGCCGACCTCGGCGTCCTCGCCGATGTGGGTCGCGCCCAGGAGCTGGGTGCCCGGCAGGATCACCGCGTCCGGCTCGAAGGTCACGGTGACGTCCACGAACACGCTCGTCGGGTCGACGACCGTCACACCCGCGAGCATCGCCCGCTCGATCAGGCGCTGGTTCAGCAGGGCGCGGGCCTCGGCGAGCTGCACGCGGTTGTTGATGCCGAGGATCTCGCGGTGGTCGGCCGCCACGGAGGCGCCGACGCGGTGCCCGGCCTCCCGCAGGATGCTCAGCACGTCGGTGAGGTACTCCTCGCCCTGGCTGTTGTCCGTCCGCACCTTGCCGAGGGCGTCCGCGAGCAGCTGCCCGTCGAAGGCGAACACACCGGAGTTGATCTCGCGGATGGCGCGCTGCTCGTCGGTGGCGTCCTTGTGCTCGACGATCTCGGTGACGGCGCCGGAGGCGTCGCGGACGATCCGCCCGTAGCCGGTGGAGTCGGGGACCTCGGCGCTCAGCACGGTGACGGCGTTGCCGTCGGCGGCGTGCGTGCCGGCCAGCGCCCGCAGGGTCTCCCCGGACAGCAGCGGCGTGTCGCCGCAGACGACGACCACGGTCCCGTCGGGCGCCTGCCCGAGCTCCTCCAGGGCGATCCGCACCGCGTGCCCGGTGCCGTTCTGCTCCTCCTGGACGGCGGTCCGGGTCCCGGCGTAGTGCGCCTCCAGATGACCCTTCACCCGCTCACGGGCGTGCCCGACGACCACGACGAGGTGCTCGGGCTCCAGCTCCCGCGCGGCGGACACGACGTGCCCGACGAGCGACCGTCCGGCGATCTCGTGCAGGACCTTGGGGGTCTTCGACTTCATGCGGGTGCCCTCACCCGCTGCGAGGACGACGACGGCTGCCGGGCGGTTGGCGCTCACGGGATTGCCCTTCGGCTTTGGGTGGTGGACGCACGAAGGATACCGGGGGGCAAGGGGGCGGACATGAGTGCGGGTCCTGACCGTGGAGGTCAGGACCCGAGTGAAGAAGCTCCCCCGCCAGGACTCGAACCCGGACATAAGGCACCAAAAGCCTCAGTGCTGCCAATTACACCACAGGGGACTACTCATGCCGCGAAACAGACATTTCCGCTGGTCCGTTGATCCGGCGGCCTCCACTATGCCGTACGCGGACCCCTCGATGCGACGGTATAGCCGGGAGCTCACCGCCACCGGTGGGCCGCGCCCGTAGGGTGATGGGTATGACCACAACGGGGGCAGATCGGGACGCCGAGGGCGTCGGGAAATGGTGGTGGTGGGGAAGACGGCGGAGTGTCGTGCTCGATGTCGGGCTCGCTCTGCTGTCCGCGTTCGAGTGCGCGCTCGAAGGGATCGGGTTCGCCGGCAAGGCCGCGCTGCCCGTGCCCGTGGGGGTGCTCTTCGGGCTGCTCGTCGGGTCCGTGCTGCTCGTCCGGCGCCGGTGGCCCATCGTGGTCGTCCTCGTGTCGATCGCCGTCGCGCCCGCCGAGATGGGCTTCCTCATGGGGATCGTCGGGCTCTACTCGCTCGCCGCCTCCGAGGTGCCCCGGCGGATCACCGCCCTGCTCGCGGGCATGTCGACGCTCGCCGTCTTCGTCGTGACCGTGGTGCGGATGCGCCAGGACGTCGCCCAGGCCGACGTCGGACAGCCCGACATCGACCCCAGCGGCTGGTACGTCCCCGTCGTCGCCGTCTTCATGACGCTCGGCCTCAACGCCCCGCCCCTGCTCTTCGGCCTCTACATAGGGGCCCGCCGCCGCCTCATGGAAAGCCTGCGGGAGCGCGCGGACAGCCTGGAACAGGAACTCTCCCTGCTCGCCGACCGCGCCGAGCAGCGCGCCCAGTGGGCGCGCCAGGAGGAGCGGACCCGGATCGCCCGCGAGATGCACGACGTGGTCGCCCACCGGGTGTCCCTCATGGTGGTGCACGCGGCTGCCCTCCAGGCGGTCGCGCTGAAGGACCCCCAGAAGGCCGTACGCAACGCCGCCCTCGTCGGTGACATGGGGCGCCAGGCCCTGACCGAACTGCGCGAGATGCTGG
This sequence comes from Streptomyces sp. P9-A4, assembly GCF_036634195.1. Classification (NCBI taxonomy): domain Bacteria; kingdom Bacillati; phylum Actinomycetota; class Actinomycetes; order Kitasatosporales; family Streptomycetaceae; genus Streptomyces; species Streptomyces sp. P9-A4. Next base: position 2,933,940 of record NZ_JAZIFY010000001.1, on the reverse strand, counting down.
GAGTCCTCCGCGAGGGCTCCGCCCCTGCCGCCCCCGCCGTGGTCCCCCTGGCCGCCGTCGGGCGGGCCGCCGCCGCCGCCGCCGAGGCCGCCGCCGACGACGGGCCCTGCCTGGACGCCCTGGAGACGCTGTGCGAGCAGTCCCGGCTGGCCGGGGCGGCCGTGGAGTTCCTGGTGATCGGCGAGGCCCGCGCCTATCCGCCGGAGGTGGAGCGGACGGCGTACCGCGTCGTGCAGGAGGCCCTCACCAACGTCCACAAGCACGCGGTCGGCGCCGAGGTCGTGGTGCGCCTGGCACACCGGGGGACCGAGGTCGCGATGCAGGTGGAGAACGGCCCCTCGGACGCCGCGGCGGCCGACGTGGGCCTGCCGAGCGGCGGCAACGGCCTCGTGGGGATGCGGGAGCGGGTCCTGCGGATCGGCGGGGTGTTCGTGTCGGGCGCGACGGACGCCGGCGGCTTCAAGGTCTCGGCGGTCCTGCCGACGGGCCCCGGCCGGGCGTGAGCCACGTGGGGGCGCGCCGGGCGTGAGCCGCGGCGGAACCCCGCCGCCTACTCCTGCCCCGCCGTCAGCCGCGTCGGCTGCGCCCCCGTGACCAGGGTCGACAGTGCCGCGTCGATGTCCTTGCCCAGGTACCAGTCGCCCGCGTGGTCGAGGCTGTAGACCCGGCCCTCCGCGTCCATCGCCAGGATCGCCTGGTGGTCGCCCTCCTCGCCGAGCGGCGCGATCTCCGTGTCGAGGGCGCGTCCGAGGTCCGCCAGGGTCCGGGAGAGGTGGAGTCCGGCGAGCGGGTCGAAGCGGACCGCGGCGGGCGCTATCTGCCGGCCGTGCCCGGGCGCCGTGATCCGCAGTCCGCCGAACTCGGCCCAGGCCTCGACGACGGCCGGGAACACGCTGTGCCGGTGCCCCGCCGGGGACGTGTGGGCCCGCAGGGTGTCGGCCCACTCCTCGGCGAGCCTGATGTCCCAGCGGCCGGGCTGCCAGCCGGCCTCGCGGAGCGCGGCGTCGACGTTGACCGGGAAACGGGTGGTGCTGAGGTGGTCGGGCATGGGTGCGCGATCAGCCGTTCTCTGCGGGCGTGGTGGGGTCGACGGCACGGACGCCGAAGTGGGCGAGCATCGCCGTACAGGAGCGGCAGGGAGCGGCGTAACTGCCGTGGAGCGGGTCGCCGTCCTCGCGGATACGCCGGGTCGTGAGCTTGGCGTGCTTCAGGGACCGGCGTGCCTCGCCGTGGGTCAGCGGCTTGCGCTGGGCGCGCTTGGACCGCCCGCTCTCGGTCGCGGCGAGGTGCCGGGAGAGCAGGATCGCCTCGGGGCAGCGCCCGGTGAACCGTTCCCGCTGGCCGCTGGTGAGGGTGTCCAGGAAGTCCTGGACGAGCGCGTGCAGGGCGGGCGGCCGGTCGCCGCGGCCCGCGGTGCACGTGAGGGTCTCGCCGCGTACGGAGAGGGCGGCGCCGACGGTGGGGAGGATGCCGTCGCGACGGTGACGCAGTAACGGGGCGCGGCCGGATTCGGCGCTGCTGCTCCAGTTGAGGCGTGGGTCACCCTGTGTGGGCGTCGGTGCTGTGTGCATGGTGCGCTCTTCCCCTCCTGCAATCCCCCGAGTTGCGTGGACAGCCTGCCAAATAGGGAGCCATATGGGGAAGCTGGGGCGGCGGAACGCCGCTTCGGTGTGTCGGAATCATGGTGCGACTGTCATGGCGTCGTGACACTTGGTCACCGTCGGATCGGGCCGGTTCGGCCTCTTGTGGCAGCGCATAGGCTGTGCGGCATCAGTCAGGAGCAGCCAGCGGCTGCGCGTAGTAGCAGTCAGCGACGCCAGTGCAGGGGGCAACCGCCATGACGACAGGTCGGCTCGGGCAGGACACCGCGCCACCGAACGCGGCCTATGCCGGGCAGGTCGTGCACTTCCCGGACCCGGTCCGTGCTTCCCGTCACCCGAGAGGGGTGCGGGTGGACGAGTTCGGTCACCCGGATTTCTCGCCGTACGCGCGCGCGGCGGCGGAGATCGCCGACCCGCCCGAGGGATTCGGTGTCGACGAGCTGCGGCTCACGGACTACGTGTCGGCGAACGCGGCGATGGCGGCCACCGGTCATGAGCTGTGGGACACCATCCCGTCGGTGGCGACTCCGCACGGCTGGACCTGGCACCACGTGGCGCGCAGCCGCCGGATGGAACTCGTCCCGGTCGAGGTGAAGGCCCTGCTGCGCCATCACGGCGGGGTGGCGACGGCCGCGGTCGACCACGGCAAGCGGGGTACGCGTCCGCTGCAGGAGACCCGGCCGGCGCACTTCGGGCTGCCGAAGGGCCTGGTGTCGGTGTCGGAGCAGCAGCTCCAGGGCGTCGAGGAGGACCTCGGCTACCGGCTTCCCGGGGCGTACCGCTCCTTCCTGAGGGCGGCGGGCGGGTGCGCCCCGGTGGGCGCCGCGCTCGACGCGGAGCTGGGCCTCCTGGTCGACCAGCCGTTCTTCACGGTCCGGGAGGAGGCGGGCGTCAATGACCTCGTCTATGTCAACAAGTGCCTCCGCGACCATCTGACCAAGGACTATCTGGGCGTCGCGTTCGTCCAGGGCGGTCTGATCGCGTTGAAGGTGCGGGGCGAGGCGGTCGGTTCGGTGTGGTTCTGCGCGTACGACGACGCGCGGGACACCGGTGAGGTGGCGGCCGGCTGGACGGTGGCCGAGCGGGTGGAGCGGCTGCTGCTGCCCTGCGGTACGGACTTCGACGCGTTTCTGCAGCGGCTCGCGGGCAATCCGCCGGAGCTGGAGACGGTGGCGAACCTGATGGTGGACGGTGGCTTCGCGCGTGCGGTGCCGGTCGTCCCGGTGGGGGAGTGAGTGGGCTGTGGTGACCTTCGCGCAGGCGCAGGAGCGCGCCGAGGAGTGGATCAACGGCGACCTGCCGTCGTACCAGCACCGTGAGGTGCGGGTGCGGGAATTCGAGCTGGGGTTCGTGGTGTGGGCGGAGGACCGCGAGGGCGGTCCGACCTCCGACGGGGGGCGCCAGCGCCTGGTGATCGCCCGGGACAGCGGCGAGGCGACGCTGTGGCCGGGGCTGCCGGTGGGTGAGGTCATCCGCCGGTACGAGGAGGAGTACGGGGCCGCCGAGGACGTTCCTGCCCAGGCGGCGGTGCCGGCGGCCCGGAGCGATCTGAACCAGACGTCGTTCCTGCTGAGTCCGCCGGAGTGGCTGCAGGACGCGGCGGACAAGATCGGGCTGCCGAAGCAGCCGAACGTGTCGCAGGAGAACGCGAGCGCGGCGGCGTCGGTGGACGACGCGTCGGACGCGTCGGACGCGGGGGCGTCGGGGTCGGGGTCGGGGTCGGTACTGGGGTCGGCTTCGGTCGCGTCGTCTTCGTCGGCGTCGTCCGCTTCCTCCTCGTCCTCCTCTTCCTTCTCGTCCTCCTCGTCCTCCTCGTCCTCCGTGTCGGAGGGGGCCGGTGCCGCGTACGAGCCCACGGCGATGGACGGGGTTCCGGCGGAGACGCCTCCGGCTCCCGTGCCGCCGGCCAGGCCCGCGCCCGTGGACAGCCCCTGGGCCGACGCCAACGCGAGTTCCGGTGGGGCCGACGGGGCGGTGCCGCTGCCCGCGACGGTCTTCGCGCCCGCGCTCTCGGGGACGGACGACGAGGACACCCCGCCGCTGTCGGTGGGCGCGGACGCGCCGACCGCCCTGATGAAGGGGGGCAGTGCGCTGCCCCCGACCGCGATCGCCCCTCGCCTGGACCCGGCCCATCCGGCGCCGGGTGCCGCTCCTGCGGCCCCGCCCGCCCCGCCCGCGCCCGCGCAGGCCGGTCCGGTGCGTCCCGCCGGTCCCGCCGGTCCGGGTGTGCCGCCGCCCCCGCCGGCCGTGCCGGGTGGCGGGGACATCGCGGACGCCGCGACGAGCAAGGCGTCGCTGTCGCCGAAGAGCGGGCGCGGTCCCGTGTCGCCGCCCCCGCCGCCGGGCGCCCCCGGCATCCCCGGAGCCCCGGGTGCGCCCGGCGCTCAGGGTGCCCCTGCGGCCCCTGGTGTTCCGGGTGCCCCCGGTGCTTCGGGTGCCCCCGCCTACGTACCGACGCAGCTGGTGTCGCAGCTCGGGCCCGACGGCCCCCAGCCGCCGGGTCCGCCCGCGCAGCCGGGCCCGCTGGGTCCGCCGGGTCCGCCCGCGCAGCCGGGCCCGCTGGGTCCGCCGGGTCCGCCGGCGCAGCCGGGCCCGCTGGGTCCGCCCGGTCCGCCCGGTCCGCCGGCGCAGCCGGGCCCGCTGGGTCCGCCCGGTCCGCCCGGTCCGCCCGCGCAGTCCGGTCCGCCCGGACCGCCCGCTCCCCCCGGCCCCGCGACGCCCCCGCAGCCCGTGCACCACGCGGCCACGATGCTCGCCCACCCCAACCAGGGCGGCCCCGCCGCCCCGCCGCCGCCCCCGCCGCCGCCGGGCATTCCCGGCGCGCCCGGTACGCCCGCGGGCGGGGTCGCGCACGCCGCGACCATGCTGGCGCACCCCGGTCCGGCCGGTCCCTCGGCCCCTCAGCCGCCCGGCCCTCCCGGTCCGCCGCCGGTGCACGGGGGTCACACGCCGCCGCCCGCGCCGGGGCAGGTGGCCGGCCCCGGAGCCGTACCGCCCGCGTACGGGTATCCGCAGCCCGCCGCGCAGCCGACGGTCGGCCCCGGGTACCAGGCGGTGCTCCGCTACCGCGCGCCCGACGGTTCCGAGGCGCAGATCATCCGGCGTTCGGCGCCGGGCACCCCGCACCCGGAGTGGCAGATCCTGCACGAGCTGCGCGCGATGAACGTGCCGCCGCAGCAGGTGCTCGAACTGCACACGGAGCTGGAGTCCTGTGAGCTTCCGGGCGGTTACTGCGCCCGGATGATCAGGGAGACCTGGCCGCAGGCGCGGATCACCAGCATCGCCCCGTACGGCCGTGATCACGCGGGCCGTCAGCAGGGCATGCGTCAACTCCTCACGCATCAGGGTGAGTTGCACCAGGTCGCGGACGGTCCCGCGCGGCCCGCGCCGGTACGGGCGCCGCTGCCGCAGGTGCAGCCGGCTCCGCCGGTGCCGCCGGAGGTGATCGCGCAGGAGCTGGCCGGGGCGTTCGGTCCCGGCATCCTCCGCTTCGACCAGCGCGCGGTGTCCCGGCAGGGTGTGCCGGAGCTGGTGGCGCTGACGCTGGTGTGGGCGGGTCTGCCCGCGGACTTCGGGCCGTTCTTCTGGGCGCAGCCCGCCGTCCCCGTGGTGCCGACGCTGGCCGAGCTGGCGGCGCAGCGGCAGGTTCCGGCCGCGCCGGACGCGAGTTCGTACCTGGTGATCGGTTCGGACTTCGGCCGGGCGCTCTGTGTCCAGTACGGGACCGCGCACATCGTGGCCGTACCGGTGGAGGCGGGTCCCGGCGGGCAGTCGGTGCCGCCGCAGTTCGTCAACACCGGACTGCCGGAGTTCACGCGCTCGATGGCGCTGCTGGGCCGGATGTGGCGGCTGCGGTTCGGGCTCAACCCGGAGCAGGCGGGCCGCTGGACGGTCGACTTCCAGGCGCAGTTGGCCATGCTGGACCCGGCGGCGCTGTCGTCGCCGGAGAACTGGTGGTCGGTGCTCCTGGAGCAGATGTGGGACGGCCTGCTGTAAGAGGCCGCTGTGAGTGGAGGGACAGGGGTTTCCCCCTGACGCCGCTGGACAGAATGTGATGAAAGGCGCTCGACGTGTATGCACGTTGGGCGCCTTTTGTCCGTTCTGATGAAGCATCCTGGACGTTCGGGACACAGGGAAGGGGCGTCAGGGATGAGTTTCGCTGTCGGACGGGGGCGCGGGTACCGGCCCGAGCAGGTCGACCGCCATCTCGCCGCGCTCTCCGAGGACCGTGACGGCGCCTGGGAGCGGGCCGCGCGGCTCACCGTCCTCGCCAAGGAGATGGAGGCCGAGGCCGCCCGGCTGCGCGAGGCCGTCGCGGCGCTCGCGCCGCAGCGGTACGAGGAGCTGGGCGACCGGGCCCGGAAGATCCTGGAGCTGGCCGAGCAGGAGGACGAGGCGCTGGTACGGGCCGCCGAGGCCGAGGCGCAGTCCCTCGCGGAGGCGGCCGACACGGCGGGCCGGGAGGCGGCGGAGTCGGCGCGGGCGTACGCGGAGGGCGTCCGGGCGGCGGCGGACGCGGCGGCCCGCGCGCGCCTGGAGGCGGCGCGGGGGCGGGCCGAGGAGCTGACGACGGAGGCGGGCCGCGAGGCGGAGGAGCGGCGGACCGGGGCGCGGGAGGTCTTCGAGGAGACCGAGCGGCGCGCGGCGGAACTCCTCGCGAAGCAGGGCGCCGAGCAGAAGACGGTACGGGACGAGGCCGAGCGTACGGAGGAGGGCGCGGCGGCCGACCTGGAGGCGCGGCACGAGGAGCTGTTCGGGGGCGCGGAGGCGCGGCTCGCGGAGGCTCGGCGGGCGCTCGCGGAGACCGAGGAGCAGGCCCGGCACGGCCAGGAGGACGCGGAGGCGCGGGCGGAGGAGGTGCTCGCGGAGGCGCGGATGAAGGCGGAGCGGGTCGAGCGCGAGACGGAACGGGTGCTGCGGGAGCACGAGGAGGGGCGCGAGGAGATCCACGCGCACATGGAGCACATCCGCAGCTCGCTGGCGGCGCTGACGGGCCGGGTGGCGGGGCCGGAGCAGCCGGAACAGCCCGAGGAGTAGCGGGACTTGGCCCCGGGGTGTGGATGTCCCCAGCGGTAGGCTCCCGGTCATGATCATGAAGCTGGTGGCGGCCACCCTCGACTGCGCCGACCCCATGGCCCTCGCCGACTTCTACAGCAGGGCCACCGGGCTCCCGCTCGCCGAGCGCTCCGACGACGAGTTCGCGGGGCTTCGTGGAGCGGAGGGGCTGTTCCTCGGTTTCCAGCGCGTCGACGGCTACCGGCCCCCGACCTGGCCGGGCCAGGACGTGCCGCAGCAGCTGCACCTCGACTTCGACGTCGACGACCTGGACGAGGCGGTGGCCCGGCTCGTGGAGTGGGGCGCGACCGTGCCCGACGTCCAGCCCCGTCCGGACGGGTGGCGGGTCGTCCTGGACCCGGCGGGGCACCCGTTCTGCCTGACGCTCCCGAGGCGTCCGGGCGCGTGACGGAGGCCGCTGCGGGCCGGAACGCGTCCGTCGGCCAGCCTCCGCGGCTGGGGAGGCTTCCTGAACCTCGTCGGCGACGCCAACGGTGACGGTCACGCCGACCTCATGGCCGCCGTGACCGGGGTGCCCGGCGCCCGTGGCGTCACCTTCTACGCCGGTACGGGGAACTGGAAGGCCCCGTTCGAGCCCGGGGTGAAGACCGACGTCACGAGCTGGACCGACTACGACGCCGTGTTCTAGCCGCCTTCCGGGTGAGGGCGCACTCCGCCCACACCGTCTTTCCCGGCGCCCCGGCCCTCGGGCACCAGCCCCAGCGGTCGGCGAGCGCGTCGACGAGCAGCAACCCCCGGCCCCCGTCCGTCAGTTCCGGACCGGGGCCGGGGAGCGTTCCGGGCCGGGGCGGTACGCGCTCCGCGCGGGTGTCGCTCACCTCGATCCGCGCGACCGGCGCGGTCCCCTCCGTGACGCGCAGCGAGATGCGGAAGTCCCGCCCCGGGACGTGCCCGTGCCGCACCGCGTTCGTCGCCAGCTCGGCGGCGACGAGCACGACGGTCTCGTGCGCCCCGGTCCCGTACGGGACACCCCACTCGTCCAGCCGTACGGCGACGAGCCGCCGGGCCAGCCGGGCGCCCCGGGGCGTCGAGGTGAACCGCATGCTGAAAAGCCCGCTCTCCAAGTAAGGCGAGACACCGGAGAGTTGGGTGGTGTCGGTGGGGCTGAGGTTGTTGCTCGTCATGGCTCCCACACTCCTCTTGGTGGCGTAGCGTGACCAGTGGTGACGCACCGACGCGATGGCCTTGTACGTGGGGTGTCGGTGCCGGTACGAGAGGCGGGGCGCGTGGCGGAGGAAGGGCCTGAGGCCGAGGTGGGCCAGGCAGTGGAGAAGTCCGGCAGAGGTGTGGTGGCCGGGTTCGGGCAGAGCCTGAAAACGTTGCGGGTGCGGGCGGGGATGGAACGGGAGGAGCTGGGCAAGCGGCTGGGCTACTCGGCGTCGACCATCGCCTCCTTCGAGCAGGGCCGGAGAATCCCGCCGCCGCGTGCGGTCGACCAGTCGGACGAGGTGCTGGACGCGGGCGGGTTGCTCTCGGTGTGGAAGGACCAGCTGGAGAGGGCGCAGTACCCGGCGTTCTTCCGGGGAATGGCACAGCTGGAGAAGCAGGCGATAGAGCTGCTGGCGTACGACACTCTGGCAGTCAAGGGGCTGTTGCAGACCGAGGAGTACATGAGGGCGGTGCTGAGCAACAGGCGTCCGCCGCTCGACGCCGAGACCATCGAGCAGCGCGTGACCGCCCGGCTGGCCCGACAGGCCATCTTCGACCGACGCCCCGCGCCCTTCCTCAGCTTCGTCATGTGCGAATCCGTGCTGCGGCGGAAGGTCGGTGGCAGGGAGGTGCTGCGCGGACAGCTGGAGCAGATCCTCCTCATCGGCCAGCAGAGGAATGTCGAGATCCAGGTCATGCCGCTCGACTGCGAGGAGAACGCGGGCTTGGAAGGGCCGTTCACGGTCGTCACTCGCGAGGACGGCAAGAGGTTCGTCTACGCCGAAGCCCAGAGCACCAGTGCCCTGGAGACCGATCCCAAGCAGACGGTTCTCGCCGCAGCCCGCTATGGGATCATCCGGTCGCAGGCTCTCAGCCCGCGAGAGTCACTGAGGTTGATCGAGAAATTGTTGGGAGAGCTATGAACAGCGCGGAGCCCCTCGCCTGGTTCAAGAGCAGCTACAGCGGCGGTGACGGCGGCGACTGCGTCGAGGTCGCATTCGCCTGGTTCAAGAGCAGCTACAGCGGAACTGAGGGCGGCCAGTGCATCGAGGTCGCGACCGGCGCGGGAGCCGTGCACGTCCGGGACTCCAAGGACGTGGCCCGGCCGGCCCTCCGGCTCTCGCGTGACGCGTGGGCCGGGTTCGTCGGGCTCGCCTCGGCGGAGTAGTACAGCCGCCGTCTGTACACGCCGCGCGGTCAGTCGTCGGCCCCCGCCGCCTCCTTGAGGACCGGGAAGCGGCGGGGTGCCAGGGTCAGCAGGACCACGAGGGCGAGGGCCGCCGCGCCCGCCGCGCCCACGAAGACGTGGTCGACCGCCGCGTCGACCGCGTGCCGCAGGCCGTCCATCGCCCCGGCCGTCAGGGAGCCGGGGTCGTCGAGCGCGCGGGCCAGGGTGTCCAGGTCGCCGCCGCCGAGGCGGGCGGCGAGGACGCCGTTGGCGACGGCGCCGAAGACGGCCGCGCCGACGCTCTGGCCGACCTGTCGGCAGAAGAGGACCGACGCGGTGGTCGTGCCCCTCTCCTCGTACGGGACCGTCGACTGGACGCCCACGATCAGCGGCAGTTGGAAGAGGCCCAGGGCCGCGCCCAGGAGCAGCATGATCAGTGCCGGCTGCCAGGGTTCCCCGGGGAACGGCAGGAACGGGAAGGCGAGCAGCAGGAGCAGGGCGAGCGAGATGCCGATGACGGCGGTGAGGCGGAAGCCGATCCGGCCGTAGACCCGGTTCGAGAACGCCGCGCTGATGGGCCAGCTCAGGGTCATCACCGAGAGGACGAACCCGGCGGCGATCGGGCCGAGGCCCAGGACGGACTGGGCGTACGTCGGCAGGAAGACCGTCGGCGCGACCATGAGCAGGCCGAGCGCGCCGAGGGCGAGGTTGACGGCGGATATCGTGCGGCGGCGCCAGACCCAGCCGGGGATGATCGGTTCGGCGGCGCGCCGCTCGACGAAGACCGTGACCGCGCCGAGGACGGCCGCCCCGGCCAGGAGGCCGAGGGAGGGCGCCGACAGCCAGGGCCAGGCGACGCCGCCCTGGACGAGCGCGGTGAGGAGCAGCGCCCCGGTCGCGAAGATCGCGAGGGCTCCCGCCCAGTCGATCCGTACGCGTGTGCCGGGGGCGCGGGGGGCCGGCCGCTCCGGTTCGCGCAGGTGCCGGACGATCATCCAGAGGGCGACGAGCCCCACCGGCAGGTTGATCAGGAAGATCCAGCGCCAGTCGGCGTAGCCCGCGAGGAGTCCGCCGGCGGCGGGGCCGGCCACCGAGGAAGCGGCCCATACGGAGGACAGCTTGGCCTGGATCTTGGGGCGTTCCTTGAGCGGGTAGAGGTCGGCGGCGATCGTCTGGATGGTGCCCTGGAGCGCGCCGCCGCCGAAGCCCTGGACGATGCGGAAGGCGATGAGCGAGGCCATGTTCCAGGCGCCCGCGCACAGCAGGGAGCCGATGAGGAAGAGGACGACGCCGGTGACGAGGACCGGCTTGCGGCCGAAGGTGTCGCTGAGCTTCCCGTACACGGGGAGGGTGACGGTCACGGCGAGCAGATAGCCGGAGAACAGCCAGGAGAAGACGGAGAGTCCGCCGAGGTCGCCGACGATCTGGGGCACGGCCGTGGAGACGATCGTGCCGTCGATGGCGGCGAGCCCCATGCCGAGCATCAGGGCGACCACTACGGGTCCGCGGCGGGCGGCTGGGGTGGTCGGGCCCGCTGTCGCGACCCCCTTCACGTACGGCTCCGTCACCGCGGCATTCCTTTCTTCGTACACCTAAATGTGCGGGGTCAGGGTCCCACCAGGACCACGGGGGGAGAACCCCTAGGGGCATCTCCCCCATACGGGCCAGGGGTGGTTCGTCCCGGCGGAGGAGGTGAAGTGCCGTACCGGCTTCTTAACTTGAACTTACAAAGCCACCTGCCGCTTCGCGCCATCGCTAGGAGAAAATCGTGACCACGGCTGTGACCATCCCCAGGCACGGGGGTACCGAAGGGAGCACGGCCGTCGCGGCGCGGGCGCGTCAGGTCGTCAAGGCGTACGGCTCCGGGGAGACCCGGGTCGTCGCCCTGGACTCCGTCGACGTCGACATCGCCCGCGGCCGGTTCACCGCGATCATGGGGCCCTCCGGCTCCGGCAAGTCGACCCTGATGCACTGCCTCGCCGGCCTCGACACCGTCACCAGCGGGCAGATCTTCCTCGACGAGACCGAGATCACCGGCCTCAAGGACAAGAAGCTGACGCAGCTGCGCCGGGACCGGATCGGCTTCATCTTCCAGGCGTTCAATCTGCTGCCGACCCTGAGCGCGATCGAGAACATCACGCTCCCGATGGACATCGCCGGGCGGAAGCCGGACGCCGAGTGGCTGCGCCGGGTCGTCGACACCGTCGGCCTCTCCGAGCGGCTCAAGCACCGGCCGAACGAGCTCTCCGGTGGCCAGCAGCAGCGCGTCGCCGTGGCCCGCGCGCTCGCCGCCCGGCCCGAGATCATCTTCGGTGACGAGCCGACCGGAAACCTCGACTCCCGGGCCGGCGCCGAGGTCCTCGGCTTCCTCCGTACGTCCGTGGACGAGCTGGGCCAGACGATCGTCATGGTCACCCACGACCCGGTCGCCGCCTCCTACGCGGACCGGGTCCTCTACCTCGCCGACGGCCGGATCGTGGACGAGATGCTGCGGCCCACCGCCGACGCCGTCCTCGACCGCATGAAGGACTTCGACGCGCGCGGGCGGACCTCATGAGCGTCATGAAGACCTCGCTGCGCAACTTCTTCGCGCACAAGGGCAGGATGGCGCTGTCCGCCGTCGCCGTCCTCCTCTCCGTCGCCTTCGTCAGTGGGACCCTGGTCTTCACCGACACGATGAACACGACGTTCGACAAGCTCTTCGCGTCGACGGCGTCCGACGTCACCGTCAGCCCCAAGGCCTCCTCCGACGGCGACACCCCGCGGACCGGCCGCCCCGAGTCCTTCCCCGCCTCGCTCGTCGAGCAGGTCAGGAAGGTCGACGGCGTCCAGTCCGTGCAGGGCGCGGTCGTCTCGACCGGCGTCACCGTCGTCGACGCGAAGAACAAGAACGTCGGGCCCACCGGCGGCGCCCCGACCCTCGCCGTCAACTGGAGCCCCAACGAGCTGCGTTCGGTGGAGATTGCCTCCGGCCACGAGCCGCGCGGCCCCACCGAGGTCGTCGTCGACGGCGCCACCGCCGAGAAGCACGGCCTCAAACTCGGCGACACGCTGCGCACGATCTCCGTCACCGGTGACTTCACCGCGAAGATCTCCGGCATCGTCGAGTTCAAGGTCACCAACCCGGGCGCTACCGTCGTCTACTTCGACACCGCCACCGCGCAGCGCGAACTCCTCGGCAAGGAAGGCCTGTTCACCCAGATCGCGGCCGACGCGAAGCCCGGTGTCAGCGACGACGTCCTCAAGCGGGACATCGCCGCCGCGATCGGCGGCGGCTACAAGCTCCAGACCGCCGCCGAGGCCGCCGACGCGGGCCGCGAGGACGTCGCCGGCTTCCTCGACGTCATGAAGTACGCGATGCTCGGCTTCGCCTTCGTCGCCTTCCTCGTCGGCATCTTCCTCATCGTCAACACCTTCTCCATGCTGGTCGCCCAGCGCACCCGCGAGATCGGCCTCATGCGGGCGATCGGCTCCAGCCGCAAGCAGGTGAACCGTTCCGTCCTCGTCGAGGCGCTGCTCCTCGGCCTCTTCGGCTCGGTCGCCGGCGTCGCCGCGGGCGTCGGCCTCGCCGTCGGCCTCATGAAGCTCATGTCCGCGGTCGGCATGGAACTCTCCACCCGCGACCTCACCGTCAAGTGGACGACCCCGGCCGTCGGCCTCGCCCTCGGCATCGTCGTCACCGTCCTCGCCGCGTACATCCCGGCCCGCCGCGCCGGGAAGGTCTCCCCGATGGCCGCCCTCCGCGACGCGGGCACCCCCGCCGACGGCAGGGCGGGCCGGGTGCGGGGCGGCATCGGCCTGGCCATGACGGCCGCCGGAGCGGCGGCGCTGTTGGCCGCGGCCCGCGCCGACGAGGCCGGTCCCGGCTCCCTCTGGCTCGGCCTCGGCGTCGTCCTCACCCTCCTCGGCTTCGTCGTCGTCGGCCCGCTCCTCGCGGGCGCCGTCGTCCGCGCCCTGGGCGTCGTCGTCCTGCGGATCTTCGGCCCGGTCGGCCGGATGGCCGAGCGGAACGCGCTGCGCAACCCGCGCCGCACCGGCGCCACCGCCGCCGCCCTGATGATCGGCCTCGCGCTCGTCGCCGGTCTGTCGGTGGTCGGTTCCTCGATGGTCGCCTCGGCCACGGACGAACTGGACCGGTCCGTCGGCGCCGACTTCATCGTGCAGTCCGGTACGGGGCAGCCGATCGTGCCGCAGGCCGCCGCCGCGATGGAGAAGGCGCCGGGCCTGGACCACGTCACCGAGTACCGGTGGGTCGACGCCACCGTCACCGACCCGCGCGGGAGGACCACGACCGCCGATCTGGCCGCCACCGAACCGTCGTACATGAAGGACCTGCGCCGCGAGACCACGGCCGGCACCCTCGCCGACGCGTACGGCAAGGGCGCGATGTCCGTCGGCAGCGACTACGCCACCCAGCACGGGGTGAAGGTCGGCGACGTGCTGACCCTCGCCTTCAAGGGCGGCGAGAAGGCGAAGCTGAAGGTCGCGGCGATCACCGCGGACACCGGGCAGGTCGACAAGGGGGCGATGTACATCAACGTCTCCACCCTCGCCGAGAACCTCCCCGCCGAGCGGATGCCGCAGAGCCTGCTGATCCTCGCCGGCGCGAAGGACGGCCAGGAGACCCAGGCCTACCAGGCGCTCAAGGACGCGCTCGCGCCGTACCCGCAGTACAAGGTCAGCAACCAGGCCGACTACAAGAAGGAACTCCAGGACCAGGTCGGCCAGCTGCTCAACATCGTGTACGGGCTCCTCGCCCTGGCGATCGTCGTCGCGGTGCTCGGCGTCGTGAACACCCTGGCGCTCTCGGTGGTCGAGCGGACCCGCGAGATCGGCCTCATGCGGGCCATCGGCCTCTCCCGCCGCCAGCTGCGCCGCATGATCCGCCTGGAGTCGGTGGTCATCGCCCTCTTCGGCGCGCTGCTCGGCCTCGGCCTGGGCATGGGCTGGGGCACGTCCGCCCAGAAGCTCCTGGCGCTGGAGGGCCTCGGCGTCCTGGAGATCCCCTGGCCGACGATCCTGACGGTCTTCATCGGCTCGGCCTTCGTGGGCCTCTTCGCCGCCCTGGTCCCGGCGTTCCGGGCGGGCCGGATGAACGTACTGAACGCGATCGCCAGCGAGTAGTCGTCCCGAACGCGATCGTGAGCGGGTGACGGTCGCGGGACGGAACGGGGGAGCGCGGCCCCGGTGGACCCTGCCAGGTCCACCGGGGCCGTCGTGCTGCTCCGGAAAGTCACTCGTCGTCCCCGAAGGCCTCGTCGAAGGCCTCGGGGAGATCGTCGAAGTCGTCGGATGCGGGGATACGGCCCTTGAGCGCGCCGAAATCGCCCCGGCGGGGCCTGCCGGCCAGCGGGATCACCTTCGCGACCGGTTCGCCGGACTTGCTGATGATCACCTCCTCGCCGGTGGCGACCGCTTCCAGGATCTTGGAGAAGTGGATCTGCGCCTCGTCGGCGCTGTACTGCCGGGCTGCTGCCATAGCGGCCTCTCACAGTGGGGAGGGCTCACAGCTGAGTGTGTGCTGAGTGTGCCGGGTGGACCGAGTACTGGACTAAAGCGTAGTGCGACAAGCCGACCTGCGGCCCGTTCCGTCACCCTCCCGGGCGGCCCCTTTCCTTCGGGCGGGTGGCGGGCGTACGTCGTAGGGTGGGGGCGACCGGGCCGTGCGCGCCCGGGACCACCCGGCCCGTTCGACGTGTCGGGCTGTTCGCGTTGCCCGCCCCCGTCGTCCGAACCCGGGATGGAAGCTCCATGAGCCTGCACGGTCTGCTCGATGTCGTCGTCAAGGACGCGGCCCTCGCCGAGGCGGTCAAGGCCGCCGCCGACGGGAACCGCCCGCACGTCGATCTGGTCGGGCCCGCGGCGGCACGGCCCTTCGCCGTCGCCGCGCTCGCCCGGGACTCGGGGCGGCCGGTGCTCGCGGTGACCGCGACCGGGCGGGAGGCCGAGGACCTGGCCGCCGCCCTGCGGTCCCTGCTCGACCCGGACCGGGTCGTCGAGTACCCCTCCTGGGAGACGCTCCCGCACGAGCGGCTCTCGCCCCGCTCCGACACCGTCGGCCGCCGTCTCGCCGTACTGCGCCGCCTCGCCCACCCCCGCGACGACGACCCGGCCGCCGGCCCCGTCAGCGTGGTCGTGGCGCCCATCCGCTCCGTACTCCAGCCACAGGTCAAGGGCCTGGGCGATCTGGAGCCGGTGGCCCTCAGGAGCGGGCAGAGCGCCGACCTGAACGAGATCGTCGAAGGCCTCGCCGCCGCCGCGTACGCGCGCGTGGAGCTGGTCGAGAAGCGCGGCGAGTTCGCCGTGCGCGGCGGCATCCTGGACGTCTTCCCGCCGACCGAGGAGCACCCGCTCCGGATCGAGTTCTGGGGCGACGACGTCGAGGAGATCCGCTACTTCAAGGTCGCCGACCAGCGGTCCCTGGAAGTCGCCGAGCACGGCCTGTGGGCCCCGCCCTGCCGTGAGCTGCTGCTGACGCCGGACGTACGGCAGCGGGCGGCGGCGCTCGCCGAGGCCCACCCGGAGCTGGGCGAACTCCTCAACAAGATCGCCGAGGGCATCGCCGTCGAGGGCATGGAATCCCTCGCGCCGGTCCTCGTCGACGACATGGAACTGCTGCTCGACGTGCTGCCCAAGGGCGCGATGGCGGTGGTCTGCGACCCCGAGCGGGTCAGGACCCGCGCGGCCGACCTCGTCGCCACGAGCCAGGAGTTCCTGCAGGCCTCCTGGGCGGCCACGGCGGGCGGCGGCGAGGCGCCGATCGACGTCGGCGCGGCCTCCCTGTGGGGCATCGCGGACGTCCGGGACCGGGCCCGCGAGCTGGACATCGCCTGGTGGTCGGTGTCGCCCTTCGCCGCGGACGAGACCGTGTCGGGGGACACCGTGACCCTCGGCATGCGCGCCCCCGAGTCCTATCGCGGCGACACCGCCCGCGCGCTCGCCGACACCAAGGGCTGGCTGGCCGACGGCTGGCGCACGGTCTATGTGACGGAGGCGCACGGCCCCGCCTCCCGTACGGCCGAGGTCCTCGGCGGCGAGGGCATCGCCGCCCGCCTCGACGCGGACCTCGCGGAGATCTCGCCGTCCCTGGTGCACGTGTCGACCGGCTCCATCGACTACGGCTTCGTCGACCCGGCGCTCAAGCTGGCCGTGCTCACCGAGACCGACCTGTCCGGCCAGAAGGCGGCCGGCAAGGACGGCCAGCGGATGCCGGCCAAGCGCCGCAAGACGATCGACCCGCTGACCCTGGAGGTCGGCGACTACATCGTGCACGAGCAGCACGGCGTCGGCCGGTACGTGGAGATGGTCCAGCGGACCGTGCAGGGCGCGACCCGCGAGTACCTCCTCGTCGAGTACGCCCCCGCGAAGCGCGGCCAGCCCGGCGACCGGCTGTACATCCCGACCGACCAGCTGGAGCAGGTCACCAAGTACGTGGGCGGCGAGGCCCCGACCCTGCACCGGCTCGGCGGCGCCGACTGGACGAAGACGAAGGCGCGCGCGAAGAAGGCCGTCAAGGAGATCGCGGCGGACCTGATCAAGCTGTACTCGGCGCGGATGGCGGCCCCCGGCCATGCCTTCGGCCAGGACACCCCGTGGCAGCGGGAGCTGGAGGACGCCTTCCCGTACGCGGAGACGCCCGACCAGCTCTCGACGATCGCGGAGGTCAAGGAGGACATGGAGAAGACGGTCCCCATGGACCGTCTGATCTGCGGCGACGTCGGTTACGGCAAGACGGAGATCGCCGTACGCGCGGCCTTCAAGGCGGTCCAGGACGGCAAGCAGGTCGCGGTCCTCGTGCCCACGACGCTGCTGGTGCAGCAGCACTTCGGCACGTTCAGCGAGCGGTACTCGCAGTTCCCTGTGAAGGTGCGGGCGCTGTCCCGCTTCCAGACGGACACCGAGTCGAAGGCGACCCTGGAGGGTCTGCGGGAGGGCTCCGTCGACATCGTCATCGGCACCCACCGGCTGTTCTCCTCGGAGACGAAGTTCAAGGACCTGGGCCTGGTCGTCGTCGACGAGGAGCAGCGGTTCGGCGTCGAGCACAAGGAGCAGCTGAAGAAGCTCCGCGCCAACGTCGACGTGCTGACGATGTCGGCCACCCCCATCCCCCGTACGCTCGAAATGGCCGTCACCGGCATCCGCGAGATGTCGACGATCACCACCCCGCCGGAGGAGCGGCACCCGGTCCTCACCTTCGTCGGACCGTACGAGGAGAAGCAGATCGGCGCCGCGATCCGGCGTGAACTCCTGCGCGAGGGCCAGGTCTTCTACATCCACAACCGGGTCGACTCGATCGACCGGGCGGCGGCGCGGCTCCGCGAGATCGTCCCCGAGGCGCGGATCGCGACGGCGCACGGCCAGATGGGCGAGAGCGCCCTCGAACAGGTCGTCGTCGACTTCTGGGAGAAGAAGTTCGACGTGCTCGTCTCGACGACGATCGTCGAGTCCGGCATCGACATCTCCAACGCCAACACGCTGATCGTCGAGCGCGGCGACAACTTCGGCCTCTCGCAGCTCCACCAGCTGCGCGGTCGTGTCGGCCGTGGCCGCGAGCGGGGTTACGCGTACTTCCTGTACCCGCCGGAGAAGCCGCTGACGGAGACCGCGCACGAGCGGCTCGCGACGATCGCCCAGCACACCGAGATGGGCGCCGGCATGTACGTCGCCATGAAGGACCTGGAGATCCGCGGCGCGGGCAACCTGCTCGGCGGCGAGCAGTCCGGTCACATCGCGGGCGTCGGCTTCGACCTGTACGTACGGATGGTCGGCGAGGCGGTCGCGGACTACCGGGCGCAGATGGAGGGCGGCGCGGAGGAGGAGGCGCCCCTTGAGGTGAAGATCGAGCTGCCGGTCGACGCCCACATGCCGCACGACTACGCGCCGGGCGAGCGGCTGCGGCTCCAGGCCTACCGTTCGATCGCCTCCGCGAACTCGGAGGAGGACATCAGGGCGGTGCGCGAGGAGCTCACCGACCGCTACGGCAAGCTGCCCGAGCCCGTCGAGAACCTGCTGCTCGTGGCGGGCCTGCGGATGCTGGCGCGCGCCTGCGGCGTCGGCGAGATCGTCCTCCAGGGACCCAACATCCGCTTCGCCCCGGTGGAGCTGAGGGAGTCGCAGGAGCTGCGCCTCAAGCGGCTCTACCCGCGCACGGTCATCAAGCCGGCGGTCCACCAGATCCTGGTGCCGCGTCCGACGGCGGGCAAGATCGGCGGGAAGCCGGTGGTGGGGCGTGAACTGCTCGGGTGGACCGGGGAGTTCCTGACGACGATCCTGGGGTCGTGAGGCGGGGCCCCGGCACGGGGACGCTCAGGTCGTGAGGCGGTCGTGAGGTGGTCGTGAGCCGGTCGTGAGGCGGCCGTGAGGCGGGGCCTCCGGTCGGTGACGCCCAGGCCGTGAGGCCGCGTCCCCAGGCCGTGAGGCCGCGTCCCCGGGCCGGGGGCTTCCCCGCCGGCGGGCTTCGCGTCCGCGGGCTCCGTGTCGAACGGCAGGGCCCGTCGCCCCTCGTGTCTGCCCCGGCGGGGCCTTGGACCCGTCCGTTTCGGGACCAACGGTACGAAGGGCGCGTTGTCGTCCGGCCTAGGATTCCAGGGTGCTGACGTACCGAAGGACCCTGGCCGCCTCGACACTTGCCGTCGCCGCCCTCATAACCACCGCCTGCTCACCCGGAGCTGACACCCCGGATTCCGGTGGCGGCTCCGCCGGGAAACCCGCCGCGCGCGGTACCGCCCTCGCCGCCGTGGACACCCTCACCGTCAAGGGCCGCGCCCCGAAGACGGGTTACGAGCGGGCCAAGTTCGGCCGCGCCTGGGTGGACGTCGACGGCAACGGCTGCGGCACCCGCGACGACATCCTCAAGCGCGATCTGACCGGCGTCCGGTTCACGGACGGCCACTGCAAGGTCGCCTCCGGGACCCTCACCGACGACCCGTACACCGGAACCACCGTCACCTACGTCCGGGGGCGCAGCAAGGTCGACATCGACCATGTCGTGGCGCTCTCCGACGCCTGGCAGAAGGGTGCGCAGAAGTGGGACGGGGAGACCCGGCGCCGCTTCGCCAACGACCCGCTCAACCTGCTCGCGGTGGACTCGGCCACGAACCGCCGCAAGTCCGACGGGGACGCGGCGACCTGGCTGCCGCCGAACAAGGCGTACCGCTGCACCTATGTGGCCCGGCAGGTCGCGGTGAAGAAGAAGTACGGCGTGTGGGTGACGGACGGGGAGCGGGACGCGATGAAGCGGGTCCTCGAAGGCTGCCCGCAGCAGAAGCTCCCGTAAGGCTCCGGCGTATCGGAAAAAACGTTTGAGCACCCGAAAGATGATCTTTAGTCTGACCGCATGGAACTGAACATCACGACCCTTGCCGAGCGCCCCGAACTGGAGGGGCCGATGTGGGGGATGCGCGACCTCTGGCCCGAGTTCATGATGTACGACCCGGTGGGCTGGGCGAACATCGGGCAGATCGTCCGGCAGCTGCCGGAGTACGTCCTCGTCGCCACCGACGGCGAGGGCAAGGTCGTCGCGCGCGGTTTCAGCGTGCCCTTCCGGCTGGACGTGGACGGCCGCCGCGAGCTGCCGGCCCGTGGCTGGGACGAGGTCCTGCTCTGGGCGTTCTCGGACCTGAAGCACGGCCGGGAGGCCGACACGGTCAGCGCCATCGAGATCACCGTCGACACGAGCGCCCTCGGCCAGGGCATCTCGCACCGGATGCTGGCCGCGATGCGCGAGAACGTCGCCGCGCGCGGTTTCTCCGAGCTGGTCGCCCCGGTCCGCCCCAACGGCAAGCACCTGGAGGCCGAGGCCTCCATCCACGAGTACGCCTTCCGTACCCGCGAGTCCGACGGCCTGCCGCACGACGCGTGGCTCCGCGTCCATGTGCGCGCGGGCGGTGCGGTCGAGGCGGTGGCGCCGGCGTCGATGACGGTCGCGGGCTCCGTCGAGCAGTGGCGGAAGTGGACCGGCCTCCCCTTCGACACGGACGGCCCGGTCGAGGTCGAGGGCGCCCTCGTCCCCGTCCACTGCGAGGCCACCCGCGGCTACGCGGTCTACGTCGAGCCCAACGTCTGGGTCCGCCACAGCCTGGTTCCGTAGCGGAACCGGAAGCCGGGCGCCCGCCGCCGAGGCCGCTGCCCTTCGGGGCGGCGGCCTCCGGCCGTTTCCGCGCCCGGGCCGTTCTGGGCCGGGTCGTGCCGTCGGCTCAGGCCGTCTTCGTCCAGTCGCCGCAGCCCGAGGTCTTGAAGAAGCCGTCCGAGGCGGTGACCTTCACGATGGCCGTGCCCGTCACGTTGTCGTTGGCGAGGATCGCGTCCGTGCTGTGGCTCGCGTCCTTCGACCGCTCCCAGTAGCACTCCGCGTCCTTGTTCCCCGTCGACCTGTACGTGCCGGGGGCGATGTCGACGCCCACCTTGAACATGCCCCCGTCGCCCTTGAGCGTGCTCTTGGGGGTGCCGGTCGCCTTGGCGTCGACGGCCTCCCACTTCCCGCAGCCGGAGGACTTGAAGAGCTTGTCCGTGGCCTTGATCTCGACGTAGCCGGTGCCCGTCACGTTGTCGTTGGCCAGGATCGAGTCCGTGTCCCCGGAGGCGTTCTTGGCGCGCTCCCAGTAGCACCCGGCGTCCTTGTTGCCCGTGGAGCGGTAGAGGCCGGGCTTCGCGTCCGCGCCCACCTCGAAGTCGCCGTCGCCGTCGATCGTGACGACCTTCTTCTCGGCCGGGGCCTTGGACTCGGGGGCCTTCTTGTCGCCGCCCTGCTTCGCGGGCTGCTCCTGCCGGTCGCCTGCCTTGGGGGAGCCGCCGTCGCCGCCCCCTCCCATCGCCGCGCCGATCGCGACGACCGCGACGACCGCACCGGCGGCGGTGAGGACCTTGTGGCGGGCGAACCAGTTGCGCTGCTGCTGCTGAGACATGGCTGTGGCACCTTCCGTGGCGCTGTGGGGACTTCGTGTTCCGATGGAGTAATCACAGCAGAACCTGTGAACCGAGTCAACAGGGTTCACGGGAAACAGATTCGCTCACGCCGTGAACGGGTGTGAGCGCTATGCTCGCTGTGTTCACACACGTACGAGGGGAGACGGACAGGTGCCCGAAGAGAGCACGACAGAGGTCACCGCCGCCGGCATCGCCCGGCTCGCGGGCGTCGGCAGGGCCGCCGTCAGCAACTGGCGCCGCCGCCACGCCGACTTCCCCAAGCCCGTCGGCGGCACCGAGACCAGCCCGTCCTTCTCCCTCACCGACATCGAGCAGTGGCTCCGCGACCAGGGGAAACTCGCCGAAGTCCCGCTCCGCGAGCGCGTCTGGCAGCAGCTCGCCGGCCACCCCTCCGGCACCGTCGCCGGCCTCGTACAGACCGGCTGCGTCCTGCTCCTCCTCCGCGCGCGCCCCGGCGCGTGGACCGAGCTGGCCGCCCTGCCCGACGCCCGGCTCGCCGAGCTGCTGCCCAGCGTCTTCGAAGAGGTGCTCACCGTCCGCTTCGGCGCACCGAGAGCCGTGCGCACCCCCACCCCGGCCGAGACCGTCCCCGCCGTCCCCCTGCTCCGCGCCGCCGTCGAGCTGGCCGTCGAGCTGGGCGGCGCCCGCCAGGCCTTCGAGTTCCTGCTCGGCCGCCACCTGGACGCCAACCCGCGCCAGTACACGCTGACCCCGCCCCCGCTCGCCGAGCTGATGGCGGCCCTCGCCGTCGCCGCCGCGCCCGAGGGACGGCCCCCCGCCACCGTCCTCGACCCCGCCTCCGGCACCGGCGGCCTGCTGCGCGCCGTCCCGCACCCCACCGCGCTCTACGCCCAGGACGCCGACCCCGACCTGGCCGCGCTCTCCGCCCTCCGGCTCGCCCTCCACGGCGACGCCGACATCCGGGCCGCCGCCGCCGACACCCTCCGCGCCGACGCCTTCCCGGGCCTGGCCGCCGACGCGGTCCTCTGCCACCCCCCGTTCAACGAGCGGGCCTGGGGCCACGACGAACTCGCCTACGACCCCCGCTGGGAGTACGGCTTCCCGGCCCGTACGGAATCCGAACTGGCCTGGGTGCAGCACGCCCTCGCGCGGCTCCGCGACGGCGGCACCGCCGTCCTCCTCATGCCGCCCGCCGTCGCCTCCCGCCGCTCCGGCCGCCGCATCCGCGCCGACCTGCTGCGCCGCGGCGCGCTCCGCGCGGTCGTGGCCCTGCCCGCCGGGGCCGCGCCCCCGTACGGCATCCCGCTCCACCTCTGGGTCCTCGTCAGGCCGGCCGCCGACCAGCGGCCCCCGGCGGAGACCCTGTTCGTGGACACGGCCGGGCTCGTCCCCGACGCCGGCCGCGACAAGCTCCCCTGGACCGCCCTGCGCAACGCCGTTCTCGACGCCTGGGCGGGACGCGGCGGCGACGAGTCCGTGGCCCGCGCCGTCCCCGTCGTCGAACTCCTCGACGACGAGGTCGACCTCGCGCCCGCCCGCTACCTCACGGCCCCCGCCGCCGGCGGCACGGCGCCCGAACTCGCCGCCGTACGGGACCGCCTGGACGAATCCCTGCGCCGCACCCAGGGCCTCGCCCCGACCCCGGTCCCCGCACGCCCCGGACCCCGCCCCCTCACGACCGTCGGCGAACTCGCCCGTACCGGCGCCCTCCAGCTCCGCACCGGCGGCTCGGGCACCGCACCGGCCGGGGACACCGTCGTCCCGGTGCTCACCGAGCACGACGTGCTGTCCGGCGGCGCGCCCTCCGGCACCCTGCCCGCCGGCGCCCCCGCCGAGGAACCGGTCCTCGTCGTCGAGGGCGACGTCGTCGTCCCCGTCCTCGGCGGCGGCTCCGTCGCCCGGGTGGTGGACGCCGCCACGGCGGGTGCCGCCCTCGGCCGGAACCTCCAGCTGCTGCGCCCCGCCCCGGCCGCCCTCGACCCCTGGTTCCTCGCCGGATTCCTGCGGGGTACCGCCAACAACCGGCAGGCGAGCAGCTTCGCCTCGACCGCGACCCGGCTCGACGTGCGCCGTCTCCAGCTGCCCCGGCTGCCCCTCGCGGACCAGCGCCGCCACGGCGCCCACTTCAAGTCGCTTGCCGAGTTCGAGGAGGCGCTGCGGCTGGCCTCGCGGCTCGGCGAGCAGCTGGTGCAGGGGCTGTACGACGGTCTCGCCGACGGAAGTGTGGAGCCGGAGTGAAGACCGGCATACCCTCATAGCCGGATCATCGGGTGATCATCCGTTCTGGGGGAGCGTTCGCATGTACGGTCAGGTGCCCACACCCGCACCCACGCCCACGGGGGCACCCACGCCCGCGCGTGCGGGCGGCCCTTCGGCGGCCACGATCACGGTCCGGGTGCTGATCACGGTCCTGGTCCTGCTGTCCCTGGGCTTCCTCGCCTGGGTCGCCATGCTCCGGATCGCGATCATGCGGCGCTCGGGGCGGGACTGGGCGCTCTTCTGGGCCCAACTGGTCCTGAACATCGGCTGTGTGGTGCCGCTGGAGGAGCGGTTCGCGGACACCTGGATGAACACCGCGGGCATGGTGGTCCTGCTCGTCCAGATGGCGATCGTGACCTTCTACTTCCTGGTCGTCGACATCCGCCACCACCAGCGCGCGCCGATCGTGGTCATGGCACCGCCCCCGCCGCCGTACCTCCCGATGGGGCACGTCTACACCCAGGGCGCCCCGGGCACCCCGCCCACCGTCGTCACGCGACCGGACCAGGCCGGCGCCCCGAACCCGTACACCTGCGCCCCGCCGCTCCCCGCGAACCAGGCGCCCCTGCCCCCGTACCCGCCCCGCATCGACCAGGTCCGGGCCGAACTCGACGAGCTGAGCGATCTCCTCCGCAAGGGGAAGGAGGGGGAGAAGTGAACGGCCGTGTCATCGGCGGCCGTTACGAGCTGGCCACCGTCATCGGGCAGGGCGGCATGGGGCAGGTCTGGACGGCGTACGACGGTCGGCTCGACCGCCGGGTCGCGGTGAAGCTGCTCCGCCCGGCCACCCTGTCGGGCCCGGAGACCGCCGCCGACGAGCTGCGGCGCCGCTTCGTGCGGGAGTGCCGGGTGACCGCGCAGGTCGGCCATCCCGGTCTGGTCACCGTGCACGACGCGGGCAGCGAGGGCGAGGACCTGTACCTCGTCATGCAGTACGTGGAGGGCGCGGACCTCGCCGACCACCTGGCCGAGCACGACCCGTACCCCTGGGAGTGGGCGGTATGCGTCGCCGCCCAGCTGTGCGGGGTGCTGGCCGCCGTGCACGCGGTGCCGATCGTGCACCGGGACCTCAAGCCGCGGAACGTGGTGGTCCGCCACGACGGCGCGGTCGTCGTCCTCGACCTCGGCGTCGCCTCCGTCCTCGACTCCGACACCACCCGCCTCACGCACACCGGTTCCCCCATCGGCAGCCCGGCCTACATGGCGCCCGAGCAGGCCATGGGCGGCGCCGTGGGCCCGGCCACCGACCTGTACGCGCTCGGCGTGCTCCTCCACGAACTCCTCAGCGGGAACGTGCCGTTCGCCGGATCCACCGCGCTCGGCGTCCTCCACCGCCATCTGTACGAGCCGCCCCTGCCGCTCCGCCGGCTGCGGCCCGAGGTCCCGGAGACCCTCGAAGCGCTGGTCCTGCGACTGCTCGCCAAGGACCCGAGGGAACGGCCGTCCGGCGCGCACGAGGTGTACGAGCACCTGGCGCCGCTGCTGCCCGCGCGGGGGGCGCCGGTGGGGCCGATGGACCCGACCCGGCCGTTCCTCCGCCCGCACGCGCCGTGGCCGGACCGGGCGCCGGGGCAGGCGGCGGCGGCCCGGACCTCGGCCCCGGCGACGCCGGTGGCACCGGTGGTACCGGCCGGGGTGTCCGCTCCGGCGGACCCGAGGACGTACGCGCCGGTGGCGGCCGTGACGCGCCCGCCCCACCCGCCGCGTACCGCCGATGTGGCCGCCGCCGTCGACGAGGTGAAGCGGCTGCTGGGTGAGGGCTCGCTCACCCAGGCCGTGGACATCCTCGGGGGCATCCTGCCCACGGCCGAGGCCGAGCACGGGGAGCGGTCGCCGGTCGTCCGCATCCTGCGCAAGCAGTACGCGTCGACGCTGATGGACGACGGCCGGTACGGGCGTGCGCTGCCGGAGCTGCGGCGGCTGGCGGCGGACCGCGAGGCGGAGGCCGGCCCCGCGGATCCGCAGGTTCTTCAATTCCGTTATGACGCGGCGTTGTGTCTGGAGCAGCTGGGGGAGACGGCGGAGGCGCTGGCGGAGTTCCGTGCCGTGCTGCCGTACTTCGAGCACGAGGGGGACCAGGCCCGGGCGTTCGACATCCGGCAGCGGATCGGGCTGCTGCTCGTGGCGACGGGTGAGCACGGGGAGGGGCAGGACCGGCTCCAGCGGCTCCTGTTCGACGCGGAGCGCGCGTACGGTCCGTATCACCCGCTTCCGGTGGAGTTGCGGCGGGTTCTGGAGCACCAGAGGCAGCTGGGACCGCGTTCCTGACGTGATGCCAGGGTCACGACTCGGCATCTGATCGAGGAGTGGATCCTCCTGATCCTTTTTGCCGCTTTTGGCGCATGTAGCGTTCGCGTCTGATCATGTCCGCGTCCCCCAAGGAATCCCTCATGACGACGCCGTCCGCGCCCTTCACCCCCGAGCAGCCCGCCGCTCCCGCGAAGAAGGGCAGCGCCCTCCTGAAGAAGGTCGGCGGAGTCGTCGTCGCGATCATCGTGGCCGTGGCCGTGAAGCTGGGCCTGCCCTACCTCACCGGTGACGCCCCGGTCCACGCCAAGGCCGGCGAGTGCGTGACCGTGACCGGTCCCGACAACGACCCGAAGGTCGACACGACGGACTGCTCCTCCGGGAAGGCGGACCTGTTCAAGGTCGTCAAGGTCATCGACAACACCTTCGACGTGAACCAGTGCGGCGACAAGCTCTCCGCGCTGGCGCAGCAGCTGGACTCGGACAAGTTCGTCCTCTGCCTGGAAGAGGTCGCCGCGAAGTAATCGCGCGCGAAGACCAGTCGAGGAAGGGCCGGAACCCCAGGGTTCCGGCCCTTCTTCCATGCCCGGGGGCGCCTCTCGGGCAGACGAAGGGCCGTTGTCAGAGGCGACGCCTACGGTGCGGCCATGAGCGTTCCCGAGGTCATTCCGGTCAAGTACGAGCCCGACTACCGCACGAGGACCATCGGGCGGTGGCGTGGCGGCCAGTTCTTCGCCTCGGTCACCGGAGCCTTCTCCGAGGGCTGGACCGACGGCGACTGGGAGAAGCGGAGGCGTTGGTGCGCGGTGCTCCACCGGTTCGACGGGGCGGGCCGGCATCTGGACTCGCGCATCGAGTTCACCGGCACGTCGGCGGACGGCGAGAGAAGGGTGATCGACGCCGCGTCCAAGCTGCTCGACGAGTGGCTGGACGCGCTGCCGGAGCGGCGGTACCAGGACATCGCGATCGCGCCGTTCACCGTACGGTGCGAGGGAGTGCTGTTCGGCCTGGTCGTGGAGGGCCGCGAGGACGAAGGGGCCGACGAGGGCGGGGAGGACGGGGAAGCGCTCGGCGTGTGGGCCGAGTTCTACCCCGACGGCCTGGGCTTCTCCGCCCCCTGGGACGGCGAGTACGACACCTGATCCCGAACGAACCGGTGATGTCACCCGGTCCGCCGAACGGGGAAACCCGGTCCCCGCCAGGTCCCCGCCAGGCCCCCGCCCGGTCCCCGCCGGACCAGGTCACTCCGACGCCGGGTCCCACTCCGACGCGCGGTCCAGTTCCGCCGCGAGGGCCGGGTCGCGCATGCCCGGGAAGCCGTAGCCCTCGGATTCGTCCCAGGGGACGTCGAGGTCGTCCATGTGGACGTGCCACTCCGCGCCCGGCAGCGCGCGGCGCAGGTCGGTGACGGAGTCCAGTACGTGGATCATCACCGGCATCAACTGCCCGGGATCCAGCGGCATCTTCGTCGACCCGGCCACGATCCGGTCGGGTTCGCTGCCGTCGTTCTCGTACAGGTCGAGGCTTTCCGTGTCCTCGTACGGGAACGACGACATGTGCGCGGCGACGATGCTCTCGACGGCGGCCTTCTCGGCGGCCGTCAGCGGCAACGCCCGGTCTGCGGAGTAGTACAGGGAGACACTCATGGGCCGAGCGTACGGAGGGGGTACGACAACCGGCCGCCCGTCGGCCCGCCGGAGGTACGACGACGGCCGCCCGGCGGGACCCCGCGCCCGCCGGAGTCCGACGACAGGCCTAGCGCGACGGGGTGCCGTCGCTCTCCACGGACGGGGTGACCGGGCCCGCGCTCGGCAGCGGGGTCGTCGCGGGCTTCGGGCGTATGACGATGCCCGGCGGGCGCGCGGGCGGTTCCGGAGCCGGGCTCAGTACGCCGCCGGGGGATGCCCCCAGCAGGTACGCGGCCGCCACGGCCGCCGCCGCCCCGAGCCCCGCGAAGGCCAGCCCCCGCACCCGGCGCGTCCCCCAGGCACGCCCCCGCGGCGGCTCGTCGCGGCGCAGTTCGCGGTACGTGACGAGGGCCGCGCGCGCGGTCAGCGCGGCGCGCAGCCGCTCCTCGACGGGGGACCCGTGGTCCCCGGCGGACGGTGTCTGCGGTCTCATCGGCCCGCCTCCAGCTTCTTCTCCAGCGCGTCGAGCGCCCGGCTCGCGGTGGACTTGACCGTGCCACGCGAAAGCCCCAGCGTCCGCGCGATCTGCTCCTCCGTCAGCTCCGACCAGTAGCGCAGCACGAGCACCTCGCGCTGGCGCCGGGTCAGCTGCGCGAGGGCGTCGAGCACATGCCGGTGCTCCTCCGCGAGCAGCAGCCCCTCGTCGACCGGCGCCCCCGCGCCCGGGTGCGGCGGGGTGTACGCGCGCGCGGTACGGCGCCTGCGCAGTACGGAACGGGCCGCGTTGACCACGGCGGTGTGCAGATACGCCCCCGGGTCCTGGAGCCCGCCCAGCGAGGTGCCATGGGTGCGGCACAGCGCGGTGAACGCGTCCTGGACCACGTCCTCGGCGGTGTGCAGGTCGTCCACCAGGAACAGCGCGAGCCGCACCATGTCGAGCCGCCGCGCCCGGTACAGCTCGGTGAGGGTGGGCGGCGGTTCGTGGCCGTACGCCGGCTCGTCCTCGTACGACGGTCCGACCGCCCGGAGGTGACGGCCGCGCTCCCGCCCCCGTACCGGCGCCTCGTCGGCGGCCCGGGACACGCGGGCGAGCAGCCGTGACCACCAGGCCGACGGCGCGGGGCCGGGGCCGGGGCGGAGGCTGGATATGGCGTACGACAACTGCACGTCCTCTGTACGGTCCTCGGTCGATCCGTCGCGGGAGGGGTGGCAGGACCGGGCCCGGCCCTGCCACCCCGTGGTGATACCGCTCGCCGCTACTTACCGGCGCCGGTGCCGGGCGAGATCACCCGGGGCGCGTTCTTGGCCGGGGCTGCCACTGTCGTGGGGGTGGTGGGGGTGGTGGGGGTGGAGGCGGTCGGCTTCGTCCCCTTGCCCGGGGAGACGACCTTCGGGGCGGCACCGGGCTTCGACACGGCCGGGGCGGCGTCAGGCGCGGTGGCCGGCACCGGGGCCGAGGCGGTGCCGGGCGCGGTGGCCGGCACCGGGGCCGGGGCGGGCTTCGCTCCGGAGTCGGCGAAGGCCTGCGCGGCGAAACCGCCGCCGAGGAGCAGCGCGACACCGGCGGCGACACCCAGGACGCGGGGGCGGCGGAGGTTCCGCTTGGAGTGGACGGACATGAGATCTCCCGAGGAAGTGGGACGGAAACACGGTCTGGTGGATCAGCTGAAGGGCGCCTTCAACCCACCAGACGTGCGTCACCCCCGGAGGTTGCGACCCGCCCCGGAAATCTTTCCGCCGGATCTCGGCGGCCCGGGGCTCGGCGTACCGGATCCGGGCCGCCCGGACCCAGCTCCCCAGGATCCGGTCACCGCCCCGCCCCACCCCTCACCCGCTGAACCGTCCCGCGTGCTCGCCGTTCAGCCGGCCCGCAGGCAGTCTCCTGCCGTACGCGAGGAGCAGCAGGTCCTGGCCGGTGCCCGTGACCGGGGACCCGGTGCCGAAGGACCAGTCGGTGTCGGTCGCGTCGAGCCGTATGCCGTCGAGGTTCGCGCCGAAGAAGCGGACCGTGCGCCGGTCGACCGCGTCGAGGAGCACCCGTATCCGGTCCTCCGGGACCACGCGGCCGAGCCCCAGGGCGACCGAGATGTCGAGACCGTGGACGACATCGTGCCCGAGGGCCGCCACCCGCCCCCCGACCGGTGGCGTCCACGGGTGGTGGGCGTTGTCCCGGAGCGCGGCGGCGAGCGCGCGCGGCGGGTGCTCGGCGGCGTCCCGGCGGGCGCACCGGTCCGTCATCCGGTGCAGCCGCCCGCCCGCCCGGAGGAGTTCCAGGGCGACCTTCGGCAGGGAGTACCGGAACCCCAGCGACATATGGGCCACGACCTCCCGCACCCGCCAGTCCCCGCACAGGGTGGGGGCGTCCCAGGCCGCTGCGGGCAGGGTGTCCAGCAGGTCGGCCAGTTCGCGGCGCTCGGCCGCGATCGACTCCGTCAACGACTGGGGGGTGTGCGTGCTGTGTCCCATGCGACCAGGGTGGTCGCGGCCGGGGTCATAAGTCCAAGAGCCAGTTGTTCTGCTCCCTAGAATCACCGGTTATGGAGCTTCGGCAGTTGCGGTACCTCGTCGCGGTGGTGGAGGAGGGCGGCTTCACGCGCGCGGCGGCCCGGCTGCACCTGGCGCAGCCGGGCGTGAGCGCCCAGATCCGGCAGCTGGAACGGGAGTTGGGCCAGCGCCTCCTGGACCGCTCGGGCGGGACGGTGACGCCGACGGAGGTGGGGGAGGCCCTGCTGCCGTACGCGCGGGCCGCGCTGGCCGCCGTGGAGGGCGTCCGGCAGGTGGCGGACGAGTTCGGCGGGCTGCTGCGCGGGCGGGTCACGATCGGGGTGGCGGCGGGCGTGGCGGTCTCCGCCGTCCCGGTGCACCCCTTCGATCTCGCCGCCGTGCTCGCCGACTTCCATCGCCGGCATCCGCGTATCGAGGTCACGTTGACCGAGGCGGCGTCCGAGCGGATGCTCTCGGCGCTCCAGAGCGGTGAACTCGACATCGCCCTCGTCGGCCTCGCCGAGGACGAGCCCCCGGCGGGCGTCTCGCTGCACGTCCTGATCGACGAGCCGCTGGTGGCCGCCGTGGCGGCGGACGACCCCTTGGCGGAGGCCTCCGGTCCGGTGATCGGCGTCGCGGCGCTCAACGGTCTGCCGCTGATCTGCCTGCCGCGCGGTACGGGGACACGCGGCGTGCTCGAACGGGCCTGCGCCCGCGCCGGGTTCAGGCCCCGGGTGGTCTTCGAGGCGGCCGACCCGCGCCTTCTCGCGCAGCTCGCCGCGCGCGGGCTGGGGGTGGCGGCGGTACCGAGGCTCGCGGAGGGCGTGGCGGAGGGCCTCGGGCTGCGGGTCCTCCACTTCGAGGACCCGCAGCCCCGGGCGCGTATCGCCCTGGCCTGGCGCACGAACGGCCCGACGGCCCCGGCGGCGGGGGCGCTGCTGAACCGCCTCAGAACGGCGCTCGCGAAGGCGCCTTAGACCGACCGGCAAATGGGGGGTGGAAGAAGGAGCGGGGCTGGGTGCGTGCAGCTGCGAGGCGGAGGATTGAGGCATGGCGGAGCCATGGTGATTGACGACAACGCGGCAGATGTGCGTGCCCAGCCCCGCGACGCCGCCCCCCATTTGCCGGTCGGTCTCAGGGCAGGAAGTCGAACTTGAGGCGGAGGGCGGCCGGGTCCGCTTCGGCGGCGGTGAAGGCCCGGGGCCGATGCCTGGTTCGCGTGGCCGCCCAGGCGGCTGTGGCCGTCTACACCTCGGGAAGGGAAGGGTCCGGTGTCCAGGGGGACGGTGCCGTGAGGGACCAGCGTTCGTGGTCGCGCCAGGCGCCGTCGATGAAGAGGTAGGCGGGCGACAGGCCCTCGTACCGGAAGCCCAGGCGCTGGACCAGGGACAGGGACGCCTTGTTCCCGGGCTGGATGTTCGCTTCCAGGCGGTGGAGCCGTAGGTCCGTGAACGCGTGGTCCAGGACGGCGGTGACGCCTTCCGTCATGTACCCCCGCCCCGCCGACGGGGCGAAGGCCGCGTAGCCGATGGACGCGCCCTGGTAGCGGCCCCTGATGATCGAGTTGATGTTGACCATGCCGACGGCCGCGCCGGTGTCCCGGGCGCGGATCAGGAAGCCCAGGGTGGTGCCGTCGCGGAAGCGTTCCATCCAGCTCCGGAAGTCCTCCGCCGTCGCGGGCAGTTGAATCCACGGCCCGTGGAGCTCGGCGCTGGCGCTCACGAGCGCGCAGAACTCGGCCTCGTCGGCGAGCGTGAGCGGGCTCAGCTCGACCCGGGGCGGCGATGCGGTGGGTACGGGGGGTACGGGCGGCGCAGGGGGTACGGGGGATTCGGCGGGCATCGGACTAGACCTTCGCGTCCGGATTCCAGTCCCGGGCCAGGAGCCCGAGCAGCACCTCGTCCAGGAACTCGCCCAGTACCCAGGCGGACGACCGCAGTACGCCCTCGCGGACGAAGCCGTTGCGCTCGGCGGAGCGCAGCATCGCGGTGTTGTCCGCCAGCGTCTCGATCTGCAGCCGGTGCAAGCCGCGTACGACGAAGCCGTAGTGGCACAGGGTCGCCACCACATCGGTGCCGTACCCCTTGCCGCGCGCGGCCGGCAGCAGCCCGAGGCCGATGTGCGCGCAGCGGTTGTGGGTGTCGATGCCCCACAGGTTCGCTGTGCCGACGAGCGTGCCGCTGTCCAGGTCGACGACGGAGAACGAGACGGTCGACTGATTCGTCTCGTCCACCACGAGCCGCCGGTCCTGCGAGCCGGGGGTGATCGGCCGCCACGGCCCGCCCTCGGACCGCGCGCCGTTGACCACGTCGTCGTAGAGCTCGGTCAGCAGAACCGGGATGTCTTCGTCGTGGCGGGCCCGCAGCCCGACCTTCTCGCCCCTCAGCATGCCGGTTTCCTATCCGACTCCGACGGCCGACGGCAAACGGATATCGGCCGGGGAATGCGGGCCGTGGCTCCGGGGCTTGTACGGGCGCCACGCTGAGTGCGGGAAAGCTGCCGTGATCGAGAACCGGTCACTGCATTCTGGCCACCGAGAACAAGACAGGCCCCGGGGAGCGCGCGATGTGGTCAGTGGTGTCGTCGGGTGACCTGCCCGACGAGGAACGGTTCGAATGGTTCGCGGACATGATCTCCCGGGAGGTCATGCCCACCGCGCTCACCAGTGAGCGGTCCGCCGAGTTCACCGCCGATGTCGCCCTTCTCGACCTCGGCGGGCTCCAGGTGTCCAAGGTCGCCTACTCCCCGCTGCGTTCGCGGCGCACCCCCGCGCTCATCCGGCGCGGCGACCCCGAGCAGTACCAGCTCGGACTGGTGACCAAAGGGGCGATGACCCTCTCCCAGCACGGCAACGACTGCGAGGCCGAGGCGGGGGACCTCCTCTTCTGGGACACCTCGCGGCCCTCCGACGCGCGGTACGTCTCCGACGGCGACCCCGGGCAGCTGGTCATCCTCCAACTTCCGCGCGACGCACTGCCGTTGCCTACCAACCGGCTCGACGGCGTCCTCGCCCGGCGCCTCTCGGGACGGAGCGGGATCGGGGCCGTGCTCGTCG
This sequence comes from Streptomyces sp. P9-A4, assembly GCF_036634195.1. Classification (NCBI taxonomy): domain Bacteria; kingdom Bacillati; phylum Actinomycetota; class Actinomycetes; order Kitasatosporales; family Streptomycetaceae; genus Streptomyces; species Streptomyces sp. P9-A4. The sequence continues at coordinate 2,901,387 of NZ_JAZIFY010000001.1, read as the reverse complement.
ACTTCCTGCGGTCGCTCGTCACCCACGGCGGGGAGTGCGCGCCCGAGGAGCTGAGCCGGCTCGGGGCCACCGCGACCGACCTCGCGGCGGCCTGTCTCGCGCAGCACTCCGGCACCGTGGAGAAGCTTCCGGCCGAGGTGCGGGCGCGGGCGCTGCTCCGCCGGATCCACGCCTTCATCGAGTACAACCTCGGCGACCCCGAACTGACGCCCGTCGTCGTGGCCGCCCACCACAACCTGTCCGTCCGCACGCTCCACCAGCTCTTCAAGGGCGAGGGGGAGACCGTCCAGGCCCGCATCCGGCGCCGTCGCCTGGAGCGGTGCCGCGACGACCTCGCCCGGCCCGAACTCCTCACGCACCCGGTGCAGGAGATCGCCGCGCGGCGGGGGTTCAGCGGCCCCGCCGTCTTCAGCCGGGCGTTCCGCGAGGCGTACGGGGTGAGCCCCAGCGAGTTCCGTGCGCGGAAGATCAAGGAGGGCCGCGCTCCACGCACACCCGGCGGGGCGGTGGGTTCCTAGGCTGGGGCCGCGGGCTCCCTGGCCGGGAGCCGGCAGGGCCGTAGGGGCGAGCAGTGGAACGACGGGGGAGGTCACGATGGGCGGGAAGCGCGACAACCAGGGGGTCTGGGACCTCCGCGCGTGAGGCTGTGGTCCACTGCTGCCGTGGCCCACTGGGGCCCGACCGACTACCGGAGGCACTGTGGACCCTGCTCGTGAGACCGGCGCGGACGGCGTGGACCGGGCGGACGGCGTGGCGGCGATGACGGTACGGACCCGTCGCCTCGACCTCGTACCGCTCGCCGTCGCGCACGCGGACGAGATGGCCCGGGTCCTCGCCGACCCCGCCCTGCACACCTTCATCGGCGGAGCGCCGCTCACCGCACCCGAACTGCGGGCCCGCTACGAGCGGTTGAGCGCCGGTTCGCCGGACCCGGCGACGGTCTGGTGCAACTGGGTGGTCCGCCTCCGCGACGAGGACCGGCTGACCGGCACGGTCCAGGCCACGGTCACGGACGGCGGCCGGGTCGCGGAGGTGGCGTGGGTGACCGGCACGGAGTGGCAGGGCCGGGGGATCGCCCGGGAGGCGGCCGGGGGCCTGGTGGCGGCGCTGGTGGAGCAGGGCGTACGGACGGTCGTGGCCCATGTCCACCCGGACCACGAGGCCTCCGCCGCCGTGGCCCGAGCGGCCGGCCTCACGCCGACGGACGAGGAACAGGACGGCGAGGTCCGCTTCCGCCTCTCGCGGTAGGGCCGGGCGGTCCGGGACCACGCCCGTTCCCGACGTTCCGGCGCCCGGCCACGGCCGCGCGTCCGGGACCACCCCCGTTCCTGACGCTCCGGCGTCCGGCCGGGACGCCGTCAGCGAGGCGGTCGCGCGGTCTCGGCGTTCCGGCGCCCGGCCACGGCCGCGCGTCCGGGACCACGCCCGTTCCTGACGCTCCGGCGCCCGGCCACGGCCCCGCGTTCGGGACCACCCCCGTTCCCGACGCCCCGGCGCCCGGCCACGGCCACCCCCACGAGCAGCAGTGCCGACAGCGCCCCCGTCCCCAGTCCCGCCCGCAGTCCCGGGGGCCGGAAGGCGCAGGACAGTTCGGTCCGGGCGTCGCTGAGCGGGACCGCGAGCAGCCCGCCGTACGACCCCGCCGCCGCGCCCTCGCAGTGCCAGCCCGCGATGCGGGGGGTCGCCACGACCGCCGTTCCCGCGCCCGGGGGGAGCGTGGCCGCGATACCGTCCGAGGTGACCTTGATCGACGTCGCCGGGCGGGCGCGGAGGGCCGTCACCGCCGCTCGCAGCCGGTCGTGGTCCAGGCAGCCGAGTTCGCCCGGCCCCGGCAGCACCGGCTTCAGGCCGGGGACGCGCTGGACGCCCAGGGACGTCAGGGCCGCCCGGCGTTTCGGTCCGCCGCCCAGCAGGTGCGTCTCGTGGTCGCCCAGGCGGGCCGTGCCCGTCGCCTCCGGGGCCCACAGGAAGACCTCCGTACCGACCGGGCACGCGCCCGCGCGCGGGGACCCGTAGACCCGCGCCCCGAGCAGGAGTTCCTGGTTGCGGAACGGGGACGGGCCGTACGCCGGGGCCGGGCCCGGCGGCCGTACCGTCACCAGCGGCAGGTACAGGTCCGTGCGGGCGACCGCGCCGTCCCGCCACCGCGCCCCCACCCCGAACAGCGCGTCCGTCACCGGGTTGTCCAGGCTCAGCAGGTTCCGGCCCCGTGACGTCCATCCGCCGCCCAGCGCGCTCAGCGTCTCCGTCAGGACCGCCGGGGTGTGGCTGCTGTAGTACGCGGCGCCCTGGCCGCCGAGCAGCAGCGGATCGTTGCCCGCGACCCGGGGCAGCCCCGCGTCCGTGCGGTAGGCGGGCCAGCCGTCGGCCGCCGCCAGCGCCGCCGCCCGCCGGTCCTGCTCCGCGCCCCACGGCGGGTAGTCGTCGAGCCGGGCGAGCCGCTCCCGGTCCGCGTACGCCGTCGTCGCCGCCGCCTGCCCCAGCACCGTTCCGGCGACGAGGAGCGCGGCGAGCACCCCGTACCGCCCCCGGACCGGCAGCAGCAGCGCGCCGACCACCGCCGCCAGGCCCACCCCCGTCAGCAGCAGCGCCCAGGACGTGACGAAGGGGCTCGCGAGCGCCCCCGCCGCCAGCGCCGCGACGACCGCCACCCCGCCGAGCAGCGCCCGCCGGTCCGGGCGGCCGTGGCCGAGGCCCGTCCAGGCGGCGACGACGAGGACGCCGGAGAGGACGAAGGTCTGCCGGTACGGGCTGCCGTTCGGCGTGGCGAACGCGTGCCACACCAGATGCGTCGGCCCCCACTGCATCGAGGCCGTCACCGCCACGCACAGCCCCGCCCACCACCACCGCTCCCGGCCGGGCACGTCCCGCCGGAACAGCAGCGTCCCCACGAGCAGCGGCACCGCCGTGCTGACGAAGGCCGCGGGCGTCGAGAAGCTGTACGTCACCGGGAGCAGCCGGGCCAGCACGTCCGTGGCCGGCGCCGGGTCGAAGTCCCTGACCAGGCCCGGGTAGGCGTGGCGCGAGCCGAGGAACACCGGGATCAGGACGGGCGCGGCCAGCCCGACCCCGAGGCCCGTGGTCACCGCCGCCCGCAGGACCGTGCGGACGCGGAAGGAGTCCGTCAGCGCCAGGCGGACGAGGAGGACCAGCGCCGCGCCGAGGGTCGCCATGTACGCGGTGTAGAAGTTCGCCGTCCAGCAGACCGCGACCAGCAGGGGGCCGAGGAGCGGGCGGCGGCCCTCCCGCACCCACTCGCCCACCAGACAGAGCAGCGGGAAGGCGATCAGGCCGTCCAGCCACATCGGGTTGTACGTGCCCTCCGCGAGCGACCAGCCGCACAGCGCGTACGAGGCGCCGAGCGCCGACGCCCACCACCAGGTCCCGGGGCCGAGACGGCGCAGCAGGAAGGTCATCGCCGCCGCCGCGAGCGCCGTCTTGAGGACGGTGATCGCGTAGACGGCGTACTCGATGTCCCCGCGCGGGAAGAGCGCGACCAGCGGGGCGAGGGGGCTCGACAGATAGGTGCCGTAGTCGGGGAGGAAGCTCGTCCCCCAGCCGGCCTGCCAGTCGAGCAGCGGCCCGCCGTCCGCCCGGCCGTGCAGCAGGTCCCACAGGTGCGCGTGGAACGGCACGAACTGGTTGGCGAGGTCGTTGACGGCCCGGTGGCGCGGCCCGAAGGGGAAGACCCGGGCGACGGCGTCCCCACCGCAGACGGCGGCCACGGAGAGCAGGGCGGCGAGGGCGGGGGCGAGGAGACGGACGGCGTCCGGGGCGCGGCCGGGAACAACCGGAGCGGTGCCGGGCCGGGCCGGGGCCGGGCCGGAAGCGTCCGGAGCGAGGCCGGGCCCGTCCGGCGCCGGGCGGCCGGGAACAGGGCGCTGAGAGTGCTGTGCGTTCGGCATGACACGCCGAATATGCCTCGGTCCCGCACGGAAATCCGCCCCCGGCGGCCCCGTTCACGCAATGGTCGCCTCAGCGCCACTCCTGTGGACCGGCCGGGTCACCGCACTCCGTTGTCGTGGTCGCGTGCTGCTCTCGATCGTCGTCCCGTGCTTCAACGAGGAAGACGTCCTCGCCCGTTTCCACGACCACGTGACCGACGAACTCGCCAGGCTCGACGGCGAGTTCGAGATCGTCTACGTGGACGACGGAAGCCGGGACGGGACGCTCCCCCTCCTCCAGGAGCTCGCCGCGCGCGACCCCCGCCACGTCCGGTACGTCTCCTTCAGCCGTAACTTCGGCAAGGAGGCGGCGATGCTGGCCGGTCTCCGCGACGCCGCCGGCGACGCCGTCGTCATCATGGACGCCGACCTCCAGCACCCGCCCGAACTCGTCCACCGCATGGTCGCGCTGCACGCCGAGGGGTACGACCAGGTCGTGGCCCGCCGCACCCGCGAGGGCGACCGCGTCACCCGTACCCTCACCGCCCGGCTCTACTACTGGGCGATCAACCGGCTCGTCGACGTCGAGCTGGTCGACGGCGTCGGCGACTTCCGTCTCCTCTCCCGCCGCACCGTCGACGCGGTCCTCGGCCTCGGCGAGTACAACCGCTTCTCCAAGGGCCTGTTCTCCTGGGTCGGTTTCCGGACGACGACGTTCTCCTACGAGAACGCCGTCCGCGAGGAGGGCCGCTCCAAGTGGACCTTCGGCAAACTCCTCAACTACGGCCTCGACGGCCTCCTCTCCTTCAACAACAAGCCGCTCCGCGCCGCCGTCCACCTCGGTTTCCTGCTCGTCCTCGTCGCCCTCGGCTACGCGGCCTGGATCGTCGGGGACGCGCTGGTCAACGGCGTCGACACGCCCGGCTACGTCACCCTCCTCGTCGCCGTCACCGCCCTCGCCGGCGTGCAGATGGTGATGGTCGGGCTGATCGGCGAATACGTCGGCCGCATCTACTACGAGGTGAAGCGCCGCCCCCATTACCTGGTGAAGGAGACCCACGAGGGGTACGAGACGGACGTGATGCGGGCCGACACCCGGCGTACGGGTGAGTCGTTGTGGGAAACAGTCGCACCGAAGTAGTGGCTCCGGCCCCGGCGACTCCCTACCATCGATCACCGCAAGGTCGTTCCACTGACGCACGACCGCCCGGGAGGCTCCTTTGCACCGCCGCACCGCGCTCACCGTCACCGCCGCGCTCCTCGCCGCGGCCCCGCTGCTCACCGCCTGCGGCAGTGACGCCCACCCAGGAGCGGCGGCCGTCGTCGGCGGCGACCGGATCGACGTCTCCAGCCTCCAGGCACAGGTGGAGGACGTCCGCACCGCGCAGGACCGCTCCCCGCAGGCCGCCCAGCTGGTGCAGGCCACCGGCGACCTGCCCCGCCGCAAGCTCAACGTCATGATCTTCGACAAGGTCGTCGACAAGGTCGCCGCGGACAACGGCGTCAGCGCCACCCGCGCCGACCTCCAGCAGACCCGGACCGCCTTCGTCCGCCAGAGCGGCGGCGAGGAGCGGCTCGCCGCCGTCCTCCTCCAGGAGCAGGGCGTGGCCCCCGGCCAGATCGACGACCTCGTCCGCCGCAACGTCCTCATGAACAAGATCGCCGCCAAGCTGGGCGTCACCGACAGCCCCGAGGGCCAGAAGAAGCTGACCGAGGTCTTCTCGGCCGCCTCCAAGTCCCTCGGCATCGACGTGAACCCGCGCTACGGCGCCTGGGACGACGCACAGGTCCGGCTCACCGACACCACCGCGCCCTGGCTGCGGCAGCTCAGCCAGGACCCCGGCGCCGTCCCGGCCGGTACCTGAGCCGTTGTAGGTTCGAGGGGTGACAACTGAGAGCCCCGGCCGCATCGTCCTGCTCACCGCCAGCCACCGTGTGGCGCCCGGACTGCTGTCCTGGCCCGCCTGGCAGGCGCTGCGCACCGCGGACCGGGTGCTCTGCCCCGACGAGCACCACCCCCAGCTGCCGTACCTGCGGGAGGCCGGGGTCGCCGTCGAGCACCTGCGGCCCACCGCCGAGGAACTCGTCGCCGCCTGCGCCGGAGGCCGTACGGTCCTCGTCCTGCCCTCCGGCGAGGGCGACCGGGCCCTCACCGACGGCCTCGCCCGGCTCGCCGGCTCCGGCCGGCTGACCATGCCGGACCTGGAACTGCTGCCCGGTTCGTACGACCTGCCCGGCGCCCGGCTGCTCGATCTCGTGCAGATCATGGACCGCATCCGCCGCGAATGCCCCTGGTCCTCGCGGCAGACGCACCGGGGGCTCGCCAAGTACGCCATCGAGGAGTCGTACGAACTCGTCGAGGCGATCGAGGACGGCGACCGGCACGAGTTGCGCGAGGAGCTGGGGGACGTCCTCCTCCAGGTCGTCTTCCACGCCCGGATCGCCGAGGAGGACCCGGAGGAGCCGTTCTCCGTGGACGACGTCGCCGGCACCCTCGTCGAGAAGCTGATCCTCCGCCACCCGCACGTCTTCGGCGACGCGACCGCCGAGACGCCGGAGGAGGTGCGGGAGCACTGGCTGCGCACCAAGGCCGTCGAGAAGCAGCGGGAGTCCGTCACCGACGGCGTGCCGCTCGGCCAGCCGGGACTGGCCCTCGCGGCGAAGCTCGGCAGCCGGGCACGGACGGCGGGCCTCGACGTGGCCGTACCGGAAGGCGAGGGCATCGGCTACGAACTCCTCGCCCTCGCGGTACGGGCGGAGGCCGGGGGAGTGGACCCGGAGGCCGCCCTGCGCGCGGCGGCCCGCACGTACCGGGACGCGATCCGCGCCGCCGAGGGCGTCAAGCCGTAGGAAAAGCCTCTCCACGCGCGCGCGGCGCACGGGCCTCCGGGTTGTGCCAGAGCGGCGGGGGCGGGCCGAGGAGGCGCTCGGCGGCGGTGTTCGGGCGGATGCCGAAGGGGCCCACCGGGGACAGCGTGTCGTGGTGGATGCGGTCCGGGTCGGTGCCCAGCTCGACCAGGGCCTCGGCGACCTCCGTCAGGAAACCGGGCGGACCGGCCAGGTACACGTCGTGGGCCGGCCAGTGGACGCAGGCCCGCAGCGCCTGGAGGAGACGCTCGGTCGCCTGGTCCTTGCGGTGGCCGGGGGCCGAGGTGATGTAGGTGACGCTGAGCCCGCCGAGACGTTCCTTGAGGCGCTCCGCCTCCCGCCGCCCGTACAGGTACTCCTTCGCGCGCGCCACCACGAACAGCCGGCCCTTCAGCTCCGGCTCGGCCTCCGCCGCCTCCGACAGGAGAGCCCGCACCGGCGCCCAGCCCGTACCCGCGCATATATAGGTGCGCAGTCCGCCCGGCTCCGTCCGCGCGACCAGACCGCCGCCGGGCGCGCTCAGCCGCAGCGTCTCGCCCGGTCCCGTCGCCTCGACGAGCGCCGTGCTCATCGCGCCGCCCCGGATGCGGCTCACATGCAGCTCCACCGTGCCGTCCGCGCGGGGCGCGTCCGCGAGGGAGTAGGTGCGCCAGACGCGCGGCACCCGCAGCGAGCTGACGCTGACGTACTGGCCGGGCAGGAACGGCAGGGGCCGCCGGGGCCGCAGGGTGAGGACGGCCAGGTCCTCGCCGAACCGCTCGTGCCGGACGACGTCCGCGTCCCACCAGGCCGGCTCCCCGGACCCGGAGGACTCATCGGCGCCCGCCAGCATCAGCTCGGTCACATGCCCGTACGCCTCGGTCCAGGCCTTCTCGGCCTCCAGGGTCCAGGCGGGGCCCGCCGCGTGCGCGAACGCGGCCAGCAGGCTCGCCCCGACCGCCGCGTACAGGGCGGGGGAGGCGAGGAACTTGCGGTGGTCGCGGCCGAGACGGCCCAGGTACCCGGCGAGCGACGGGTCCTCCAGATGGTCCACCACATGGGTCAGCGCGGCGAACAGCCGGTCGCGCTGGGGCCGCATGTCCGCGGGGAACAGCTCGCGGACGGCCGGGTTGTGCCAGAAGAGATGCGAGTAGAAGAAGGTGACGGCGTGTTCGGCCCGTCTCTCGACGACCGCGAACGTGCTTCTGAGCATCTGGGGATCCACTGACACGAATCTAGGGCACCACCCCCCTCCGCGATCACAGGATCTCCACATGTCCCGCCCTCCGGGGCTGCCTGTACGGTCGGGGGGTGAGCACCGCCCCCGGCACCGGCCCCACTTCCGAGCCTCCTTCCGAGCCCGCTTCCGCGCCCGCCTCCGCGCCTGCCTCCGCGCCCGCCTCCTGCCCTGTCGGCGGTACCGCGGCCGGGGCGCGGCCCCCCGCGCCCGAGCTCTTCACCTGGGAGTTCGCGAGCGATCCGTACCCCGCGTACGCCTGGCTCCGCGCGCACGCGCCCGTGCACCGCACGACGCTCCCCAGCGGGGTCGAGGCCTGGCTCGTGACCCGGTACGCCGACGCCCGGCAGGCCCTCGCCGACCAGCGGCTGTCCAAGAACCCCGCGCACCACGACGAGTCCCCGCACGCCAAGGGCAAGACCGGCATCCCCGGCGAGCGCAAGGCCGAGCTGATGACCCATCTGCTCAACATCGACCCGCCGGACCACACCCGGCTGCGGCGGCTCGTCTCGAAGGCCTTCACCCCGCGTCGGGTCGCCGAGTTCGCGCCGCGCGTGCAGGAGCTGACCGACCGGCTCATCGACTCCTTCGTGGAGAAGGGGAGCGCGGACCTCATCCACGAGTTCGCCTTCCCGCTCCCCATCTACGCGATCTGCGACCTGCTCGGGGTGCCCGAGGAGGACCAGGACGACTTCCGCGACTGGGCCGGGATGATGATCCGGCACGGTGGCGGGCCGCGCGGCGGGGTCGCCCGGTCGGTCAAGAAGATGCGCGGCTACCTCGCCGAGCTGATCCACCGCAAGCGCGAGGAGCCCGGGGACGACCTCATCTCGGGGCTCATCAAGGCCTCCGACCACGGTGAGCACCTCACCGAGAACGAGGCCGCCGCGATGGCCTTCATCCTGCTCTTCGCCGGCTTCGAAACCACCGTAAATCTGATAGGAAACGGACTTTACGCCCTTCTCCGGCATCCCGAGCAGCGCGAGCGCCTCCAGGCCTCGATCGCCGCCGGCGAGACCGGACTCCTGGAGACCGGCATCGAGGAGCTGCTGCGGTACGACGGGCCCGTGGAGATGGCCACCTGGCGGTATGCCACGCAGAACCTGACCGTCGGCGGCCAGGAGATCCCGGCGGGCGACCCCGTGCTCGTGGTGCTCGCCGCCGCCGACCGGGACCCGGAGCGGTTCGAAGGGCCGGAGGTCCTCGACCTCGCCCGGCGCGACAACCAGCACCTCGGATACGGCCACGGCATCCACTACTGCCTGGGCGCGCCGCTCGCCCGCCTCGAAGGGCAGACCGCGCTGGCCACCCTGCTGACCAGGCTTCCGGACCTGCGACTTGCCGCCGATCCGGGCGAACTGCGGTGGCGCGGCGGGCTCATCATGCGTGGATTGCGCACACTTCCGGTGGAGTTCTCCCCATCCGCGCGTCTCCCGTGAGCCCACGGTGAACTGACGGAGCGTCAAGACTGTGATCTTCGCGTGATCGTGCGGCCATCGACTTGTGATGAGCGTTCGAATGCGGCTACGTTTCGCCGCAGTCTCAGCCGTCACGCGAAAGGCGCTCCTATGCGTTCCGGGAACGGACGACACCGTCGCCCCCGTCAGGCCCCCGCCCTCGTCGTCGCCGCGGGCGTGACCGGATCCGCCATGGCGCTGCCGCTGCTCGCCACCGGATCCGCCTCCGCCGCCGACGCCGCCACCTGGGACCGGGTCGCCGAGTGCGAGTCCGGTGGCCAGTGGAGCGCCAACTTCGGCAACGGCATGTACGGCGGCCTCCAGTTCACCCAGGACAGCTGGGAGCGCCACGGCGGCCTGGCGTACGCGCCCAGCCCCGACCTGGCCAGCCGCGCCCAGCAGATCGCGGTGGCCGAGAAGGCGCTCGCGAAGGGCTCCCTGGAATGGGCCACCTGCGCGCCGATCGCCGGCCTGAAGAACGACGGCACGGCCCCCGGCGTGAACCCGGGCCCGGCCGCGCTGCCGAAGGCCCCCGCGGGACCGGTCGCCGAGTCGAACCGGACCTCGGGTCTGCCGTCCACCGGCACCGCCCAGGCGGCGCGGACGGCGGAGCGGGACGCCCGTACGGCCACGCCCGCGGCTCCCGGCGCCCCGACCGCCCCTGCGGCCCCCACCGCGCCGACGACGCCCCCGGCGGCCACGACGCCGGGCACGCCCACCGCTCCGGGCACTCCGACCACTCCCACCACGCCCGATACATCCGTTACGCCGGACACGTCCGCCACGCCCGGCGCGCCGGGCGATGGCGTGTCGTCGGCCACTCCCGGGACCGGGAAGCACCGGGGCGGGGCCGCTCCGGAGAGCGGTACGAAGTCGGGCACTTCGCCCGAATCGGGCCGACACGCCTCGACCGGCGTCGAGCTCGCGGGGGACACCGCGGCGGCGCCCACGCCTGACGCCATGAAGAATTCGGGCGCAACGGACACTTCCGGCACTTCGGGCGCGTACACCGTGCGGCCGGGTGACAGCCTGTCCGACATCGCGCGGCAGAACGAACTCCCCGGAGGGTGGACGGCGCTCTATGACGCCAACCGCCGGACCGTCGGCATCGATCCGGACCTCATCCTCCCTGGTCAGAGCCTCGACCTGACGAACGGTCCGCTCGCGAAGGCGGAGTGATTCGGGGTCAAATGTCCGGTTCTGGGCAAGTGAGACATGGGTCTCTTCGCCCCAACTGGCGTGTCTCGTCCGAGAAATCCGCTCCCGTTACCTCTCACCTGCACAAACGCCCCCAACCGGAAGGCAAGCAGGGGCGATATTTCCGCAATACGCCTCTTTGAACTTCCGGTGGGTCTGTGTCTACGGTCGTCACCGCTCGCCACCGCGGGCCCCGTCGACCGAAACGCCGAATCCTGCCGTCGGCCGATGGGAACAGTCGTCGCGTCAGCGCCGAAGGCAGGAGTGGGGGACCCAAGGTAAGTGCCGGTCCCGGCCGTTGAGAAAGACGGCCGACGACGGGCTTGGGGTGAAGCCGCGTGCAAGGACACGCGGCCGGGCAACTTTCCGGCCCGAACCCGACAGCTCACCTCACAGGCGTCGGTGAGGAGTATTTCCATGCTGTTTTCCGGTAAGGGCAAACACCGTCGTCCCTCCAAGGCCACCCAGGTCGCCACGCTCGTCGGCGTCACCGGTGTCGCCGTCGCCGCCCCGCTGATGACCGCGGGCACCGCCTCGGCCGCCACGGTCTCCGAGTGGGACCGCGTCGCCCAGTGCGAGTCCGGCGGCAACTGGTCCATCAACACGGGCAACGGCTACTACGGCGGCCTCCAGTTCTCGGCCTCCACCTGGGCCGCGTACGGCGGCACCGCCTACGCCTCGACCGCCAACCAGGCGTCGAAGTCCCAGCAGATCGCCATCGGCGAGAAGGTCCTCGCGGGCCAGGGCAAGGGTGCCTGGCCGAGCTGTGGCGTGGGCCTCTCCGGTGCCTCCTACGACGGCGGCGCCGCCGAGAGCACCCCGAAGACCGCCACCCAGCAGCCGCGCCAGCAGCCGAAGCAGGAGCGGAAGGCCGAGCAGCCGACCACCCGCAGCGAGCAGCGCCAGGCCCCGAAGAAGGCCGCGCAGCAGCAGGCCGCGCCGAAGGCCGCCAAGCAGACCGTCACCACCCCGGCCGGCAAGACGGTCAAGAAGGGCGACGGCGAGTACAAGGTCGCGGCCGGCGACACCCTCAGCAAGATCGCCCAGGCGCACGGCGTCAAGGGCGGCTGGGCCAAGCTCTTCGAGCTGAACAAGGACGTCGTCGAGAACGCCGACCTTATCTACCCGGGCCAGCAGCTCCACCTGAAGTAAGGCCCGGCGGTCCCGGTGAGTCCGGCGGCTCACATGGACCTCACGACCCTCCCGCGGTGACCACCCCGGCCCGACGCGCCCTCCCCCCGTGCGCGTCGGGCCGGGGTTCCCCCGTTCCGGGGGCGCTTTTTGTGGTTACTGTCCAGTAGATCCGGGGTCCTTCGTCCCGAGATACATGCCCTTGGGTCCTTTTTCGTCCCAGGGGGCGGGCGCCCGGCTGGCCGGAGGCTCCGAGCCGGTTAGGCTCTTGTCGCAAGGCCGGTCGACCCTGCGCCGGCCATGCGTCACATCCAGCGTCACATCCCAAAAAGGAGATGCTCGTGCCGTCCATCGACGTCGTCGTAGCCCGGGAAATCCTGGACTCCCGAGGCAACCCCACGGTCGAGGTCGAGGTCGGCCTCGACGACGGCAGCACCGGTCGTGCTGCTGTTCCGTCCGGCGCCTCCACCGGTGCGTTCGAGGCCATCGAGCTTCGCGACGGTGACCCGAACCGCTACATGGGCAAGGGTGTCGAGAAGGCCGTCCTCGCCGTCATCGAGCAGATCGGCCCGGAGCTCGTCGGCTACGACGCCACCGAGCAGCGCCTGATCGACCAGGCCATGTTCGACCTGGACGCCACCGAGAACAAGGGCTCGCTCGGCGCCAACGCCATCCTCGGCGTCTCCCTCGCCGTCGCGCACGCCGCGTCCGAGGCCTCGGACCTCCCGCTCTTCCGCTACCTCGGCGGCCCGAACGCGCACCTGCTGCCCGTTCCGATGATGAACATCCTGAACGGTGGGTCGCACGCCGACTCCAACGTCGACATCCAGGAGTTCATGATCGCCCCGATCGGCGCGGAGTCCTTCTCCGAGGCCCTCCGCTGGGGCGCCGAGATCTACCACACGCTCAAGGGTGTGCTGAAGCGCAAGGGCCTCTCCACCGGCCTCGGCGACGAGGGCGGCTTCGCCCCGAACCTCGAGTCGAACCGCGCCGCCCTCGACCTCATCGTCGAGGCCATCAAGGAGGCCGGCTACACCCCGGGCTCCGACGTCGCGCTCGCGCTCGACGTCGCCGCGTCCGAGTTCTACAAGGACGGCAAGTACGAGTTCGAGGGCAAGTCCCGCTCGGCCGCCGAGATGACCGAGTACTACGAGGAGCTCGTCTCCGCGTACCCGATGGTCTCCATCGAGGACCCGCTGTTCGAGGACGACTGGGCGGGCTGGAAGGTCCTCACCGACAAGCTGGGCGCCAAGGTCCAGATCGTCGGCGACGACCTCTTCGTCACCAACCCGGAGCGTCTGGCCCGCGGCATCGAGGAGGGCACCGCGAACGCCCTCCTGGTCAAGGTCAACCAGATCGGCTCGCTGACCGAGACGCTGGACGCCGTCGAGCTGGCCCAGCGCAACGGCTTCAAGTGCATGATGTCCCACCGCTCCGGCGAGACCGAGGACGTCACCATCGCCGACCTCGCCGTCGCGGTGAACTGCGGCCAGATCAAGACCGGCGCCCCGGCCCGCTCGGACCGCGTCGCCAAGTACAACCAGCTGCTGCGCATCGAGGAGATCCTCGACGACGCCGCGGTCTACGCCGGCCGCAGCGCCTTCCCGCGCTTCAAGGGCTGACCTGCCCCGACGCTGTAGATACGTCCGTCCCCGCACTCGGTCCCGTACCGTGTGCGGGGACGTCCGCGTGAACAGGGGAGGCGACACGACATGGCCGCGAAGGACCGGGACCGGTTCTCGACCGCGACCCGGATCAGACTGCTCGGCGAGCAGACCGCCGCCCGTGTCTACCGCTCCCAGACCCGCCGTCAGGCCCGCCGCTCCCGGCTCACCGGCCGCGCGGCCTTCCTCGCACTGGTCGTCTGCTCCCTCGTCGTGGCGCTCGCCTACCCCATGCGGAGCTACGTCTCCCAGCAGGGCGAGATCGCCGACCAGGAGCGCAAGGCCGCCGAGGCCGCCCGGCGGGTCGAGGAACTCAGGGACGAGAAGGCCCGCCTCCAGGACCCGGCCTACGTCCGCCGCCTCGCCCGCGAGCACCTGCACTACCTGATGCCCGGCGAGACCGGTTTCACCGTGAACGACCCCGGCGCGGAGCAACGGCCCCGCACCGACCAGGGCGCGGCGGACCGCCCCTGGTACGACAACCTCTGGGACGGCGTCGACCACGCCGACCGTCCCTGACCCCTCCTCCGCGACACAGCAAGGCAGACATGGACACGCCCCCTCCGCAGACCGAACGCACCGAGCCCACCGAGAAGGACATCGCCGCCTTCGAGCTCCAGCTCGGCCGGCCGCCCCGCGGCCTGCGCGCCATCGCGCACCGCTGCCCGTGCGGCAACCCGGACGTCGTCGAGACCGCGCCCCGGCTCCCCGACGGCACGCCCTTCCCGACCACGTACTACCTGACCTGCCCCCGGGCGGCCTCGGCCATCGGGACGCTGGAGGCCAACGGGGTCATGAAGGAGATGCAGGCCCGGCTCGCCACCGACCCGGAGCTGGCCGCCGCCTACCGGGCCGCGCACGAGGACTACATCGCCCGCCGTGACGCCATCGAGGTCCTGGAGGGCTTCCCGAGCGCCGGCGGCATGCCGGACCGGGTCAAGTGCCTGCACGTCCTCGTCGGCCACTCGCTGGCGGCGGGCCCCGGCGTGAACCCGTTCGGCGACGAGGCCCTCGCGATGCTGCCGGAGTGGTGGGCGAAGGGCGCCTGCGTCACCCCCTGCGCCGACAAGGAAGAAGGAGAGAAGTGACCCGGGTCGCCGGAATCGACTGCGGTACGAACTCCATCCGCCTCCTCGTGGCCGACGTCCACCCGGAGACGGGTGAGCTGATCGAGCTGGACCGGCGGATGACGATCGTCCGGCTCGGGCAGGACGTCGACCGGACCGGCCGGCTGGCCCCCGAGGCACTGGAGCGGACCTTCGCGGCCTGCCGCGCGTACGCCGAGGTCATCAAGGAGCTGGGGGCGGAGCGGATCCGCTTCGTCGCCACCTCCGCCTCCCGCGACGCCGAGAACCGCGCGGACTTCGTGAACGGGGTCGTGGAGATCCTCGGCGTCGAGCCCGAGGTCATCACCGGCGACCAGGAGGCCGCGTTCTCCTTCACCGGCGCCACCGGCGAACTCCACGGCACCGAGACCTACCTCGTCGTGGACATCGGCGGCGGCTCCACCGAGTTCGTCACCGGCAACAAGCACGTCGAGGCCGCCCGCTCCGTCGACATCGGCTGCGTCCGGCTCACCGAGCGGCACGTCCGGCACGACCCGCCGACCGCCGAGGAGGCCGACGCGATCCGCGCCGACGTCCGGGCCGCGCTCGACCTGGCCGCCGAGACCGTGCCGATCGACACCGCGGAAACCCTCGTCGGCCTCGCCGGCTCGGTCACCACGGTCGCCGCCATCGCCCTGGGCCTCCCGGAGTACGACTCCGAGAAGGTCCACCACTCCCGGATCTCCGCCGAGCGGATCGCCGAGGTCACCGACCGGCTGCTCACCTCCACCCACGCCGAACGGGCCGCGATCCCGGTCATCCACCCCGGCCGGGTCGACGTGATCATCGCCGGCGCACTGGTCCTGAGGGAGATCGTCGAACGCGTGGGAGCCCGTGAGGTCGTCGTCAGCGAGCACGACATCCTCGATGGGATCGCCCTATCCGTGGCATAGCGGGCGGCTATCGAGCCTCCCGGGCGACACTCCGTCGGGGAAGTTCGTGAAGTTCTTCACAAGGAAAAGGGCCCTGATGGCGTCCGAGGGGGGTCTTTAGGCCCTTCGAGGGGTGCGCCGGGGCCCTTTCGCAGGCGCGGAGGCCGAATCGCTCGATGTTTCCATCGTGTGAACGGGTGCCCCGGTTCAGCGTTGACGGAGGCTCTCCTGGCCAGTTCACAAGGGGTGAACAACGTTCGCCCCTGCACTCCGGTTCCTTTGCAGCACCATGACATGGATCACGTGGGCGGCGGAGTGTAGCAGAGGTACCCGGAGACCTTGTGAAGGGGCGCACGAGCACCCCCCTGGGGCGGGGTGGATACTCGATGGCATGAGCACCACGGAGCGTCCCAGGATCCTCGTAGTAGGCGGCGGGTACGTAGGCCTGTACGCAGCTCGGCGCATCCTCAAGAAGATGCGCTACGCGGAGGCGACCGTCACGGTCGTCGACCCGCGGTCGTACATGACCTACCAGCCCTTCCTGCCCGAAGCCGCCGCCGGCAGCATCTCGCCGCGCCACGTCGTCGTCCCGCTGCGACGCGTCGTGCGCGGAGCCGAGGTGCTCACCGGCCGGGTCACCACCATCGACCAGGACCGCAAGGTCGCCACGATCGCGCCGCTCGTCGGTGAGGCGTACGACCTGCCCTTCGACTACCTGGTCATCGCGATGGGCGCGGTCTCCCGTACCTTCCCGATCCCCGGCCTCGCCGAGCAGGGCATCGGCATGAAGGGCATCGAGGAGGCCATCGGCCTGCGCAACCACGTCCTCGAGCAGCTCGACAAGGCCGACTCGACCACCGACGAGGATGTCCGCCGCAAGGCGCTGACCTTCGTCTTCGTCGGCGGTGGCTTCGCCGGTGCCGAGACGATCGGCGAGGTCGAGGACATGGCCCGCGACGCCGCGAAGTACTACCAGAACGTGTCGCGCGAGGACATGCGCTTCGTCCTGGTCGACGCGGCCGACAAGATCCTCCCCGAGGTGGGCCCCAAGCTCGGCCAGTACGGCAAGGAGCACCTGGAGTCCCGCGGGATCGAGATCTACCTCGAGACCTCCATGGACTCCTGCGTCGACGGCCACGTCGTGCTGAAGAACGGCCTCGAGGTCGACTCCAACACGATCGTGTGGACCGCCGGTGTGAAGCCGAACCCGGCGCTCTCCCGCTTCGGTCTGCCGCTCGGCCCCCGCGGCCACGTGGACTGCAACGAGAAGCTCCAGGTCAACGGCCTCGACTACGCCTGGGCCGCGGGCGACAACGCCCAGGTCCCGGACATGGTCGGCCGCAAGGCGGGCAACCCGAACGCCTGGTGCCCGCCGAACGCCCAGCACGCGCTGCGCCAGGCCAAGGTCCTCGGCGACAACGTGGTGGCCGGCATGCGCGGCTTCCCGCAGGCCGAGTACAGCCACGCCAACAAGGGCGCCGTCGCCGGCCTCGGCCTGCACAAGGGCGTCGCGATGATCGTCATGGGCAAGATGAAGATCAAGGTCAAGGGCCGCCTCGCCTGGTACATGCACCGTGGCTACCACGGCATGGCGATGCCGACCTGGAACCGCAAGATCCGCGTCTTCGCCGACTGGACCCTCGCGATGTTCCTCAAGCGCGAGGTCGTCTCGCTCGGCGCCATGGAGACGCCGCGCGAGGAGTTCTACGAGGCCGCCAAGCCCGCCCCCGCGCCGGCCGCCCCGGCGCAGGAGAAGGCCAAGGCCTCCTAGCGCACCCGCAGTACCCGTAGCACCGCAGTACCCGAAAGGGCCGTCCGCCATCCGTGGTGCGGACGGCCCTTCGTGTGTTTTGCCGACTTGTTGCGCTGCGGCGGGAGTGCAAACGCCTACCGACGGTGTTCCCTTGGTGACGAGCATTTCTGGGGCACGAGATCACGGAGGTGTGCACCATGGCCGACGCCGCGTCGCGGCTGACGACTCTCGCCGAGGAGCTGCTGGGAGGACCGCTCCCGGTGCGACTGCGAGCCTGGGACGGCAGTGAGGCCGGTCCCGCAGGAGGCCCCGTCCTGATCGTCCGCGACCGCCGAGCCCTGCGGAGGATGATCTGGAAGCCCGGCGAACTGGGCCTGGCCCGCGCCTGGGTGGCCGGGGAACTCGACGTCGAGGGAGATCTGTACGCCCTCCTGGACGAGCTCTCGGGCCTGCTCTGGGAGCGGGAGGCCGACAGCAGGAGCCTGCTCGCGTCCGCGCGCGACCCCAGGCTCCGCGCCGCCGCCCGCAGCCTGCTGCGCCTCGCCGGGCCGCTGCCGCCGCCGCAGCCGCCGGCCGAGGAGATGCGGGGCCGCAGCGGCGGCCGCCACAGCAGGCGCAGGGACAAGCAGGCGATCAGTCACCACTACGACGTGGGCAACGACTTCTACGAGCTGGTCCTCGGCCCGTCGATGGTCTACTCGTGCGCGTACTGGGCCTCCGACGGCCCCGACGCGACCCTGGAGGACGCCCAGCGGGACAAGCTGGACCTCATCGCCCGCAAGCTCAACCTCAAGGAGGGCGACCGGCTGCTCGACGTGGGCTGCGGCTGGGGCTCCATGGCCCTCCACGCCGCCCGCGAGTACGGCGCCCGGGTCGTCGGCATCACCCTCTCCCGCGAGCAGGCCGCGTACGCCCGCAAGCGGATCGCCGACGAGGGCCTGACCGACCTGATCGAGATCCGCGTCCAGGACTACCGGGACGTCACGGACGGCCCGTACGACGCGATCTCCTCGATCGGCATGGCCGAGCACGTCGGCGCCGTGAAGTACCGGGAGTACGCCGACATCCTCCACGGGCTCCTCAGGCCCGGCGGCCGGCTCCTGAACCACCAGATCTCGCGGCGCCCCGAGCCCGACGAGGAGGCGTACGAGGTCGACGAGTTCATCGACGCGTACGTCTTCCCCGACGGCGAGCTGGCCCCGATGGGCCGCACGCTGGCCACCCTGGAGGACGCCGGCTTCGAGGTCAGGGACGTGGAGGCGATCCGCGAGCACTACGCGCTCACCCTGCGCCACTGGGTGGCGAACCTGGAGCGGGAGTGGGACCGGGCGGTCCGGTTCACCTCGCCGGGCCGGGCGAGGATCTGGCGGCTCTACATGGCGGCCTCCGCCGTCTCCTTCGAGCGCAACCGGATCGGCGTGAACCAGTTCCTCGCCGTGAAGACCCCGGTCTCGGGGAAGAGCGGCACGGCGCTGCGCCCGCGCGTCTGGAACGAGAAGACCGGCTGACGAAGGACATGCGAAGGGCCGGCCTCCCGAGCGGGGAGACCGGCCCTTCCTTGTCGTACGAGGGCTGCCGACTACTCGGCCTTGATCGCGGAGAGCATGTTCAGCTTCGCCGCGCTCCGGGCCGGCCACAGGGAGGCGAGGACGCCGACCAGGGCGGCCAGGACCAGGAAGAGCCCGATCCGGTCCCAGGGCAGGACCAGCGCGTAGTCCGGCAGGCTGCTCTTCATGGTCTCGCCGATCGCCCAGCCGAGGAACGTGCCGAGGCCGATGCCGACGACCGCGCCGAACACCGAGATGACCACGGCCTCCAGACGGATCATCCGCTTCACCCGGCGCCGGTCGAGACCGATCGCCCGCAGCATGCCGATCTCCTGCTGGCGCTCGAAGACCGACATCGCGAGGGTGTTGACGACACCGAGGACCGCGATGATCAGGGCCATGCCGAGCAGGCCGTACATGATGTTGAGCATCAGGTTGATCGGGCCGCCGAAGGTGTCACGGATCTCCTTGTGGTCCATGACCTGGATGGCGGGGTTGTCGCCCATCGCCTTCGACAGGGCCTGCTCGTGGGCCGCGCTCGCGCCGCCTTCGGCCGAGACGAAGATCTGACGGATCTCCGCCCGCTCCTCGTGCGCGGTGAGCAGCTTGTGGTCGATCAGGACCGGCGAGACGAACTCGTTGCCCTGGAAGACCGCGCCGACGGTCAGCTCGGCCTTCTGCTTGTCGAGGTACTCGACCGTGACGGTGTCGCCGACCTTCAGACCGCGCTTCTTCGCGACCTTCTCGTCGACGGCGATGCCGCCCTTGCCGAGGGTGGACAGCGAGCCGTTCACGACGGGGAGCTTGAGGACCTTCTCGATGTCGCCGGGGGTGACGCCGGAGGCCGAGACGTACGAGCCCTTGATCTCCAGGGCGCCGGCCTGCTGCGGGGAGACCGCGGTGACGCCGGGGGCCTTCTCCAGGGCGGCCAGGGCCTCCTTGCTGAGGCTGTCGCCGCTGGCCATGGAGACCATGTAGTCGGCCTTGACCTGGTCGGTGGTCGCCTTGTCCAGGGACGAGCCGACGGTGGCGCCGAGCACCGAGAGGCCGGTGACCAGGGTCAGGCCGATGGCGAGCGCGGAGGCGGTGGCGCCGGTGCGGCGCGGGTTGCGGACCGCGTTGAGACCGGCGAGCTTGCCGGAGACGCCGAACAAGTTCACGAAGAGCGGGCGGATCAGGGCGATCACGGGCCGGGACAGGAACGGGATCAGCACGATCACACCGATGAGGGTGACGAACGCGCCGCCCGCGATGAGCATCCGGCCGCTGTCGCCGCCCTGGCCCGCGCCGAGCACGATCAGCACGGCACCGATGGCGGTGAGCGCGGCGCCGATGGAGTTCCGTACGACGAGCGACTTGGTGCTCGCGGAGGCGTGGACGCTGTTCATGGCGGCGACCGGCGGGATCTTCGCGGCGCGGCGGCCGGGCAGCCAGGCGGCGAGCATCGTGATCAGGACGCCGACGGCGAAGGCGGAGACGGCCGGGGTGGCGCCGAGGACCAGGTCGCCGCCCGGGACCTTCATGTCGAAGGCGCTCATGGCCGAGCGGAGTCCGACGGCCAGGCCGATGCCGAGGACGTAGCCGACGGCGGAGGCGAGCAGGCCGACCAGTCCGGCCTCGGCGAGGACGGAGCGGGTGATCTGCTTGCGCGAGGCACCGACCGCGCGCATCAGGGCCAGTTCCTTGGTGCGCTGGGCGACCAGCATGGTGAAGGTGTTGGAGATCAGGAAGATCCCGACGAAGAGCGCGATGCCCGCGAAGCCCAGGAGGATCTGGTTGAGCGCGCCGAGGCCGGACTCGATCTGCTTGGCCTGCTCGTCGGCGAGGGCCTGCCCGGTCTGCGCCGAAGCGGCCTTCGGGACGACCTGGACGACCTCGGCGAGGAGCTTGGCGTCGTCGGCGCCGGGGGCGGCGGTGACGGTCAGGTTCCGGAAGTAGCCGGGCTTCAGGTAGAGCTGCTGGGCGACGGCGGTGTCGAAGACGACCAGGCTGCCGCCGGCGTTGACGGCGCCGTCCTCGGTGGTGAAGACACCGGAGAGGGTGTACTCCTTCACCGGGCCGTTGGTGGCGACGCGGACGGTGTCGCCGACCTTGTAGCCGCCCTTGTCGGCGGTGTCCTTGTCGAGCGCGATCTGTCCGGCCCCGGCCGGGCCCGTACCCGTGGTGAAGGCGTACGCGCGGTCCTTGCCGTCCTTGCCGGGGGCGAAGTTGGTGCCCTTGTTGGACCAGCCGCTGCCGATCAGCTTGCCGTTCTTGTCGGGCACACCGGCGAAGCCGTCGACGCGCGGGGTGACGGAGGCGACCCCGTCGAGCTTCGCGACCCTGTCGACGTCCTGCTGGGAGAGGCCGGGGGCCTTACGGGCCTCCGCGGCGTCCGGGTACATCTCGACGGCGACGGCGACGTCGTCGTAGCTCTTCGCCGACTGGCTGCGGAAGGCGCTGGAGAGGGTGTCGGTGAAGACGAGGGTGCCGGAGACGAAGGCCACGCCGAGCATCACGGCGAGGACGGTCATCAGCAGTCTCGCCTTGTGCGCGAGCACGTTGCGCAGGGCGGTACGGAACATGGGTGTGTCCTGGAGGAAAGAGGGACGGCGGGCGGGGCGGGCTGTTGAGGGGCCGTACCGGTTCGGGTCCGGTCCGGGCGCCGTCGGTCAGCTCGTGCGGCCCTTGGCGTCGAAGGCCTTCATGCGGTCGAGCACGCCGTCCGCGGTGGGGTGCGGCATCTCGTCGACGATCCGGCCGTCCGCGAGGAAGATCACGCGGTCCGCGTAGGAGGCGGCGACCGGGTCGTGGGTGACCATGACGACGGTCTGGCCCAGTTCCCGTACCGAGTTGCGGAGGAAGCCGAGGACCTCGGCGCCGGAGCGCGAGTCCAGGTTTCCGGTGGGCTCGTCGCCGAAGATGATCTCGGGGCGGGAGGCGAGGGCGCGGGCCACGGCCACGCGCTGCTGCTGGCCGCCGGAGAGTTCGGTGGGGCGGTGGCTGAGCCGGGCGGAGAGGCCGAGCATGTCGATGACCTGCTGGACCCACTGCTTGTCGGGCTTGCGGCCCGCGATGTCCATCGGCAGCGTGATGTTCTCCAGGGCGGTCAGGGTCGGCAGCAGGTTGAAGGCCTGGAAGATGAAGCCGATCTTGTCCCGGCGGAGCTGGGTGAGCTGCTTGTCCTTGAGGGTGGAGAGCTCCGTCTCACCGATCCGGACGGAGCCGGAGGAGAAGGAGTCCAGGCCGGCGACGCAGTGCATCAGCGTCGACTTGCCGGAGCCCGAGGGGCCCATGATCGCGGTGAACTCGCCCTGGCGGAAGTCCACGGTGACATGGTCGAGGGCGACCACCTGGGTCTCGCCCTGTCCGTAGACCTTCGAGAGATCCGTGGCGCGGGCGGCCACCGCGGTGGCACGGGACACGGTGGGGGTGGTGGTCACGAGGGACTCCTGTCACTGCGGGGCTGTTGCGGGAACCCCTCCATCGTGTCGTTCGTTCGAGTCCGGATCGTCCGCCCCTGTGCCCGTTCCCGGGGCAGCCTGGAGTCGGACCGGGGGGCCGGATCCTCCTCCTGAGGTATGACGGCGTCCCTGAGACGGGCCGGAACGGCGGGCTTCGGCCGACGTGACAGACGTGCGACGACTTTTCGTCATTCCAGGGGGTGCGGCTTTGCGCCTGCGACCCCTGTCACAGTTCGGCGAAAACGTCCCCACCTGCACTGACGCACCCTCAGACGTCAATAAAATAAGACAACATCGGGCCGATGTTCCGCTGAACGGGGGATGCGCCCCGATAGGCTCATGTGCCAACGCGGAGCTTCGCGACGCCCGGATGGTGGAACGCAGACACGGCGAGCTTAAACCTCGCTGGCCTTCGGGCCGTACCGGTTCGAGTCCGGTTCCGGGCACCACGGTTTCGCTAGTGCGGCAGGTTGTCCAGCAGCCGGGAGCCGCACTCCTTGGAGAACAGCGAACCGGCGGGGGCCGCCTCGCCGGTCGTCGTCAGATCGGCCTCGTCCTCGCCCAGGCCGTCGGCGGCGCCCCCGTCGAGCATGCGCAGGAAGAGCGGAGCCCGCGGCCTGCCGCCCAGACGCATCAGCTCGGCCTCCTCGTCCAGGTCCGGCACCGCGCCGTTGTGCGAGAAGTGCGTCCCGGTCCGGTGGTCCAGCCTCATGTACTCCATGCTCGCCAGGGCGTAGCGGGCGGCGAGCGCGCCGCGGCCGGTGCCGCCGACGGTCAGCGGGGTGTCGTCCGGGACCTCGGCGATCACCCGCTGGACGGCCTCCTGGACGGTTCCGCCGTCGCCGGAGATGCCGGCGTCGGCCGGCAGGCCGACCAGGACCAAGCCGCGGCCACGCGCCCGCAGTTCGGTGAGGAGCGGGTACGGGCCGTCCTCCAGACTCGCGGTCAGCGCCGCCAGGTCCGTACCGGCGTCACCGACCAGGACGACGGGCCCGGTGAGGCGCTCACCCGCGGTGAACACCCACGCGGTCCCGTTGCGCAGCTGCCAGGTCTCGTGCGGTGCGGTGGTCATCGGCTCTCCTGCGGAAGGGGTGTGCTGTCCGGGTGAGCCTCGCGGAGCGGGGTCCTCCGGCGCCGACGAAGATCGAAAACTTACGGGAAAAGATCCTCCCCGAGCACTAGAGAGTTTCTTTTGCCTACGCATTACTCTTGACGGGAGGCCGCGCCACGTGCGGCACGCCATGGAGGAGTGAGATGAGGAGCAGCAACCCGGTCTTCTCGCGACGGGGGTTCAGCCGCGACAACGGCACCGCGGGCTTCAACGGCCAGCAGCCGCAGGCCGGGGGCCCCGCCGTAGGAACCAACCCGTACGCCACCGGCAACCCGTATGCCGAGGGCGCGACGAACCCGTACGCGACCAACCCGTACGCCCCGCAGGACACACAGCTCGGCGCCCCGCAGCAGGCCCGCGGCAACGTGATGACGATCGACGACGTCGTGAGCCGTACGGCCATGACGCTCGGGACGGTCGTGCTCACCGCCGTGCTGTCCTGGCTGCTGCTGCCGGTCGACCCGGCGAACCTGGGCAAGTCCTACGGCATCGCGATCGGCGCCGCTCTGGTCGCGTTCGTGCTGTCGCTCGTGCAGTCCTTCAAGCGCAAGCCGTCGCCGGCGCTGATCCTGGGCTACGCGGCCTTCGAGGGTGTCTTCCTCGGAGTGATCTCGGCCGCCGTCTCGACGTACATCGCCGACGGCGTGGTCATCCAGGCGGTCCTGGGCACCATGGCGGTCTTCGCCGGTGTCCTGATCGCCTACAAGATGGGCTGGATCCGGGTCAACCGCCGCTTCTACGGCTTCGTGATGGCCGCCGCGATGGGCTTCATGCTCCTCATGGTGACTAACCTGCTGTTCGCCGTCTTCGCCGGCGGTGACGGCCTCGGCTTCCGCAGCGGTGGTCTCGGCATCCTCTTCGGTGTCATCGGCATCATCCTGGGCGCCTGCTTCCTCGCCCTCGACTTCAAGCAGGTCGAGGACGGCGTGACCTACGGCGCGCCGCGCGAGGAGGCCTGGCTGGCCGCCTTCGGTCTCACCATGACCCTGGTGTGGATCTACCTGGAGATGCTGCGTCTGCTGTCGATCCTTCAGGGCGACGACTGACGCATCCCCGACTCGGGGGGAAGGGCCCGTCCGGCTTCGTGCCGGGCGGGCCCTTCCGCGTGTTCAGGCCCCCTCAGGGGGCGGCGGGTCGGAGGAGTCGGCGGGCCGCCCGCCGCAGGTCGTTCGCTCCTCGCACTCCTTCCCGTCACCGTGCCGAGGACCGCGCCCGTTGGCAGGGGGCCCGGGGCGGCGCGTAGGGTCGCGGGGTGCGTGATACGAGTGAACTGACCGCCGCCGTCGAGCGCTTCGCCGACCGGCTGCGGGCCGCCCCGCAGAGCCGTCTCCAACGGGGCGCGGCGGCCGAAGGACTTGCCCTGGCCCGGAAGCTCGCGGCGCGCGCGCAGCGCGTCGAGGACCCGGAGCGGGAGCCGAGGACCATGCCGGACGCGGGCGTCTTCACCGTGGCCGACCAGCTCGCCGTCGCCGGGAACGATCTGGCCGAAATCCTGCGAACGGCCCCTGCCGACTCCCGTGAGGGGGACCTGGCGGAGGCCGTGGAATGGGTACGTGAGGCGGCCGAGCGCTCGGGGCTCTAGCCGCCCGTGGGGGGCTTGCGGGGACGGTTCCGTGCCGTTGCCGGTCCGTCCTCGCCGGGGTCCTACAGGGACGCGATGACGCGGTCCGCCAGGATGTAGACGTTCTCCTCGTCCGTCTCGCCGTACGAGAAGGTCAGCGCGAAGGCGCCCGAGACGCCCGAACCGCCGAGCAGCACCGGCGTACGGCCGGCGCGCAGGGCCTCCGCCAGGCGCTCCGCGGTCTCGCGGTGGCCCGGGGTCATACAGAGCGTCGTGCCGTCCGCGAAGACGTACACGTCGAGCGTGCCGAGCGGGCCGGGGCGCACGTCGGTCAGCGCCGTGCGGGTGTCCGCCAGTTCCTCGAGGCGGGCCACGGTCCGCTCGTGGTCGGTGACGACGGGCGTCTGCACCGGCACGAAGTCCGGGTGCGAGGGGTGGCGGCGGCGGGCCGCGGCCAGCTCCGCGGAGTCCTCGGGGTACTCGTCGAAGGCGTCGAGCGGGTCGGCGCCGTCGAGCGCGGCGGCCTCCGCCTCCATGGCCTCCAGGGCCATCGCCTCCAGCCCGACGAAGTCGGCCTGGCGCGGCACGAAGAAGGCGCCGTCGTCGCCCGGGCCGCCGAGACCGCCGAGCAGGGACGGGGCGTCGGCCGCGTCCCGGGCCTCCTGCGCGGCCCAGAAGGCCCGCGCCTCGGCGAGCTCGCGCTCGCGCTCCTCGGCCAGCGCCTCCGCGACGGCGGCCCGTATCTCGGCGGCAGGCGTGGCGCGGGCGGCGGGAACGGTGATGCCGCGCCCGGCCGCCAGTTCGCTCCGCAGGGCGGTGACCTGCTTGCGGAGACCGTGGACGGCGTGCAGGGCGGCAGCGCCCACGGCCGTGGCAGCGGCCGTGGTCAGCAGCAGGGCAAGAGGCATGGCGCTCACTGACGTACTCCCGATTCCGAGTCGATCCCCCGACTTCCTACATCAGCTTGTCCTGAGGTGTGGCCCGCTGTCAGTGCATTACGTCACGAATTGGACAGGTATTTGTGCCGGGTGTTTAGTCCCGAAACCACTCTGACCTGGGAAAACGAACTCCCCCGGGACGTAGGTCACATCCTGGGGGAGATTCGGTCACGGCTCGGACGCGAGGCGGTTGACGGGGTCGCCCGTCGGATACTCCCGCAGCCCGGTCAGCAGGCGCGCTCGCTCAGCTCAGTCGCTCGGTCTTCTTGTCGCACTGAGCTGCGCCTCCGCTGCGGCTCAGCTCAGTCGCTCGATCACCATCGCCATGCCCTGGCCGCCGCCGACGCACATGGTCTCCAGGCCGAACTGCTTGTCGTGGAACTGCAGGCTGTTGATGAGCGTGCCGGTGATCCGGGCGCCCGTCATGCCGAAGGGGTGGCCGACGGCGATGGCGCCGCCGTTGACGTTCACCTTGTCCAGATCCAGACCCAGCTCCTGGTAGGAGGGGATGACCTGGGCGGCGAAGGCCTCGTTGATCTCGGCCAGGTCGATGTCGCCGATGGTCAGGCCGGCGCGCTTCAGGGCCTGCTTCGACGCCTCGACCGGGCCGAGGCCCATGATCTCGGGGGAGAGGCCGGAGACGCCGGTGGAGACGATCCGGGCCAGCGGGGTCAGGCCCAGCTCGGCGGCCTTGGTGTCCGACATGATCACGAGCGCCGCGGCGCCGTCGTTCAGCGGGCAGCAGTTGGCGGCGGTGACCAGCCCGTCGGGGCGGAAGACCGGCTTCAGGCCCTCCACGCCCTCCAGGGTGACGCCCGCGCGCGGGCCGTCGTCGGTGGAGACGACCGTGCCGTCCGGCAGCGTCACGGGGGTGATCTCGCGGGCCCAGAAGCCGTTCTTGATGGCCTGCTCGGCGAGGTTCTGCGACCGTACGCCGAACTCGTCCATCTCCCGGCGGCCGATGCCCTTGAGGCGGGCCAGGTTCTCCGCGGTCTGGCCCATGGAGATGTACGCGTCCGGCACGATGCCGTCCTCGCGCGGGTCGTGCCACGTCGCGCCCTCGGAGGCGGCGACCGCCGCGGTGCGGGCCTCGGCCTCGGCGAAGAACGGGTTGTGCGTGTCGGGCAGGGAGTCCGAGTTGCCCTTCACGAAGCGGGACACCATCTCGACGCCGGCCGAGATGAAGACGTCGCCCTCGCCCGCCTTGATCGCGTGCAGAGCCATCCGTGAGGTCTGGAGCGAGGAGGAGCAGTAGCGGGTGATCGTGCAGCCCGGGAGGTGGTCCATGCCCATCTCGACGGCCACGATCCGGCCCAGGTTGTTGCCCTGCTCGCCGCCGGGCAGACCGCAGCCCAGCATCAGGTCGTCGATGTCGCGCGGGTCCAGCTCCGGCACCTTCGCCAGCGCGGCCTGGACGATGGTCGCGGTGAGGTCGTCCGGCCGCAGGTCCTTGAGGGAGCCCTTGAAGGCCCGGCCGATGGGCGAACGGGCGGTCGAGACGATCACGGCTTCGGGCATCACGGCTCCATGAGGGTGCGGAGTGAGCGGACTGAAAGGGAAGTTACCCGTACGTACCGCATGGGGTCACCGGGCGGGGCATGTGATGCGGACCTCTTTTCTAAGCGCTCGCTCAGGCGAGGGGGGCGTCGGTGGCCGCGGGGCCCTCCGCCGGGACCGGCAGCCGACGCCTGCGGCGGTGCTTGAGCAGCGCCCACGGCGCCCGGGCGCCCGTCACCTCGGTGCCCGCCTCCCGGACCGCCTCGGCCGCCGCCTTCGCCACCGGCAGCACGTTCTCCCGGCGCTCCGGCTCGATCCGGTCGGTCTCCGGCCACACGCCGAGCACCGCGCACATCGTCGGCAGGACGGCCATCGCCGCCGTCGCGTACCCCTCCGCCGAGGGATGGAAGTTGTCCACCCCGAACATCTCGCGCGGATTCGCCGCGAACTCGGGCCCGAGGAGGTCCCCGAGCGACACCGTCCGCCCGCCCTGCTCGACCACCACGATCGTCTGCGCCGCCGCCAGCTGCCGGGAGGCCCGCCGGGCCAGCCAGCGCAGCGGCTGGTAGACCGGCTCGATCGTCCCCAGGTCGGGACAGGTCCCGACCACCACCTCCGCGCCGGCCGTCCGCAGCCGCCGCACCGCCGACGCCAGGAGCCGTACCGACTGGGTCGGTGGCATCCGGTGCGTCACGTCGTTCGCGCCGATCATGATCACGCACACGTCCGGCGGGCCCAGCGGCTGGGCGAGCAGCAGCGACACCTGCCGCTCCAGGTCGTCCGAGCGGGCACCGGAGAGCGCCACGTTCCGCAGGACCACCGGCCGCTCCGCCACCGCCGCGAGCCCCGAGGCGAGCAGCGCGCCCGGCGTCTGGCCCGAGCGGCGCACCCCCTGGCCCGCCGCCGTGGAATCACCCAGAAGGGCCAGCCGCAGCGGGTCGTCCGAGCCGAACGCCCTGCCGTACAGACCGTCCGCCCCCGGTGGCAGCGGGGCCGCCCCGCCGCCCACCGTCCGCTTCGCGAGCTGCACCTCGGCGACGAGGACCCCCACCGCGGCCACTCCCAGCAGCCCGATGCTCCCGCCCCCGTACGCCGCACCCGCCGCGATCCGCCGCGCCACCCTCGCCCTCGACATGGGGCCGTCACCTCCTTCAAGCCGTTCAGGGTCTAACTGCCCCGTAACCCGCTCCGACTACGCATACGCTGACCACACCATTACGGAGACCCCGGAGATTACGGTGCAATTCCACGACTCGATGATCAGCCTCGTCGGCAACACCCCGCTGGTGAAGCTCAACAACGTGACAGCGGGCATCCAGGCGACCGTCCTGGCCAAGGTCGAGTACTTCAACCCCGGAGGTTCGGTCAAGGACCGGATCGCCCTGCGCATGATCGAGGCGGCCGAGCAGAGCGGTGAGCTCAAGCCCGGCGGCACCATCGTCGAGCCCACGTCCGGCAACACCGGCGTCGGCCTGGCGATCGTGGCCCAGCAGAAGGGTTACAAGTGCATCTTCGTCTGCCCGGACAAGGTGTCGCTCGACAAGATCAACGTGCTGCGCGCGTACGGCGCGGAGGTCGTCGTCTGCCCCACCGCGGTCGACCCGGAGCACCCGGACTCCTACTACAACGTCTCGGACCGCCTCGTCCGTGAGACGCCCGGAGCCTGGAAGCCCGACCAGTACTCCAACCCGAACAACCCGCGCTCCCACTACGAGACCACCGGTCCCGAACTGTGGGAGCAGACGGAGGGGAAGATCACCCACTTCGTGGCGGGCGTCGGCACCGGCGGCACCATCTCCGGCACCGGCAACTACCTCAAGGAGGCCAGCGGCGGTTCCGTGCAGGTCGTCGGCGCCGACCCGGAGGGCTCGGTCTACTCCGGCGGCTCCGGGCGCCCGTACCTCGTCGAGGGCGTCGGCGAGGACTTCTGGCCCACCGCGTACGACCGGAACGTCACGGACCGGATCGTCGCCGTGTCCGACAAGGACTCCTTCCAGATGACCCGCCGCCTCGCCAAGGAGGAGGGCCTGCTCGTCGGCGGCTCCTGCGGCATGGCCGTCGTGGCCGCCCTGGAGGTCGCCAAGGACCTCGGCCCCGACGACGTCGTGGTCGTGCTGCTGCCGGACTCCGGCCGCGGCTACATGTCCAAGATCTTCAACGACGAGTGGATGGCCGACTACGGCTTCCTGGAGGACACCACCTCCGCCACCGTCGCGGACGTCCTGCGCCACAAGGAGGGCATCATGCCCTCCCTGGTCCACATGCACCCGGACGAGACCGTCGGCCAGGCCATCGAGGTGCTGCGCGAGTACGGCGTCTCCCAGATGCCCATCGTGAAGCCCGGCGCCGGCCACCCCGACGTCATGGCCGCGGAGGTCGTCGGCTCGGTCGTCGAGCGCGAGCTGCTCGACCACCTCTTCACCAAGCAGGCCTCCCTGGAGGACCCGCTGGAGCGCCACATGAGCGCGCCGCTGCCGCAGGTCGGCTCCGGCGAGCCCGTCGCCGACCTGATGGCCGTCCTCGGCGAGTCCGCCGACGCGGCGATCGTGCTGGTCGAGGGCAAGCCGACCGGTGTCGTCAGCCGCCAGGACCTGCTGGCCTTCCTGGCCAACGGCGGCGGGAAGTAGGACGCGGAGCGGGGTGCCGCGGGCGGCGCGGAGCCGTTCGTACAACTGGTACGGGCGCGACACGTACCCGCAGCACCCGCTTAACACGCGTCCGGCACATTGGTCCTTGTCGGCGTCAAGGACTTCCGGAGCGGCTCCCGGGTCTCCATCGACGCCGCGGACGCGGAGACCGGTTCTGACCCGGGCCCGCGTCCATCGCGGGGACCGCCGTCGTCCCGCCCCCCGGTTCCGGGGGTGCGGCGGTCCCCGCGCGACACTTCCCCGATGAGACCGAAGGCCCGGGTCCACCCGCCCCTGTGAGTGGGCTGGCCCTGGGTCCACCTGCCTGCATATCCTTATGCAGAGTCATCAGCGGGTGAATAGGTGGAGGGGGCGGCATGAGCGACAGCCCGGCCGGGCGGCTGCAGGCGCTCTTCGAGGGGCAGCGGCTGACGCCGACCCAACGGCGGATCGCGCACAGCATGGTGCGCCGCGCCGCCGACGTGCCCTTCCTGTCCAGCGTCGAACTCGCCGAACTCGCCGGGGTCAGCCAGCCCTCCGTCACCCGCTTCGCCGTCGCCCTCGGCTTCGACGGCTACCCTGCGCTCCGCCGCCATCTGCGCGAGGTCGCGCCCCCCGAGCCGGACGCCGGCGAGGGCCGGGACGAGACGCTCAACGAGTACCAGCAGGCCGTCCTCGCCGAGATCGAGAACCTCAGGCACCTCGCCGGACTGCTCGCCGACCCCGCCCCCGTCGAACGGGCCGGCCGGCTGCTCGCCCGCTCCCGCCCGCTGCCCGTCCTCGGACTGCGGGCCGCCTCCTCGCAGGCGCGCGGCTTCGCCTACTTCGCCGCGAAGGTGCACCCCGACGTCCGGCTCCTCGACGAGGGCGGATCGATGCTCACCGACCGCGTCGACGCGGCCGTACGGGCCGGGGCCACTGCCCTGCTGTGCTTCGCGCTGCCCCGGCACCCCCGGGAGGTCGTCGAGGCCCTGGAGTACGCGCGGGCGGCCGGGCTCACGGTCGTGACCGTCGCCGAGTCGGCGTTCGCGCCCGTCGCCGCCCACAGCGACCTGCTCATCCCGGCCGCCGTCGGCACCGGGCTCGCCTTCGACACCGCCTGCGCGCCGATGCTGCTCGGCCGGGTCCTTCTGGAGACCATGGCCGACGAACTCCCGGACGCACAGGCGCGCCTGGAGGAGTTCGACGCGAAGGCGGCGGCGCGTGGCCTGTTCGTCGAGTGACGAACAGGGCCGTCACAGCTCCAGTTCGGATTCGATCTTCTTGAGCTGGTGGCGGGCCATCGCCAGGTTGGCGCGGTCCTTCGACAGGGCCAGGTAGAGGAACAGGCCGTTGGTGCCGCGCCCCTTGAGCAGCCGGATCAGGTGGTACTGGCCGCCGAGGGTGATCAGGATGTCCTCGATCTCGTCGTTGAGGCCGAGCAGTTCCATCGCCCGGACCTTGGCCCGGACGACGTCGGTGTTGCCGGCCGCGGCGACGTTCAGGTCGAGCTCCTTGCCGCCGCCGATCGTGCCGAGCGCCATGCCGCTCGTGTAGTCGACGAGGGCCGCGCCGATCGCGCCGTCGATGGAGGCAGCTTCCTTGAGGGAGGTCTCGGTGTTCGCCATGGTCGTACTTCCTTTACGGGATCGATTTCCTAGCCGGTTCGGTTCAGGTCTTTGCGTTCCAGCGCGCCGTCGACGAGTTCGCCTATCCGGACGCTGGACCTCCGGGCCTCCAGATGGAGCCGGCCCACATTGATCCGGGGCTCCGCCAGCAGCGTCAGGACGGCCGAGCCGCCCGCCGCGTACGTGGCGACGTAACCGCTGTCCCCCCGTACGAGCAGCTCACGGAAGCGGCCCTGGCCCGTGCAGTCGGTCAGCCGCTGCCCGACGCCCAGCGCGGCGGCCGTCAGCGCGGCCACGCTCTCCGCCTCGCCGTCCACGGTGTCGTGGGCCAGGACGAGTCCGTCGGCGCTGGCCGCGAGCGCCCCGGTCAGCTGGGGCAGCCGGGCCCGCAGCCGTCTGAGCTCGCCGAGTACCTCGGCTTCTGCCGTCATGAGCTGTTTCCTTTCGGCGCGCAGGCGCAGGGCACGCCTCATCACAGGTGTGCCTCCAGGGCGTCACGGAGCCGGCGCAGCAGGGCGATGTCGGGGTCGGCCACCGGCAGAACCGGTAAGAGGGCCGGCGAGGGCTCGGGGCCGGTGTCGAGCGGGGTCTCGACGAGCCCGGCGGCGGCCAGCCGCCGTACGTCGAGGAGGGTGTGGAAGGCGGGCCGGCCGAGCAGCCGGGCCAGCTCCGCCGGGGTGCGCTCCCCGTCGGCGGCGGCGAGCAGGGCGCGCTGGCGGGCCCCCACCGTCTGCCCGGGGGCGGCGGGGCGCGGCACGACCGGGGCGGTGTCCACGGCGGCGTACGGCCAGACGGCGTCGAGGAGTTCGCGGCGGCGTACCGTCTCGCGCTCGACGGCCTCGGCGGACACCGGCCGCACCGTGCCGAACCAGTGCCCCACCCCGTACCGGAAGCGGGTCGGTCCGCTGGTGGGGGAGAGCGCGAAGAAGGCGGCGTCGAAGACGGCCCCGAGGTGGCAGATCTCCAGCTCGCCGTCGTGCAGCCGGCCGCTGTCGACGAGGAACCGGCCGACCGCGCGGTGCGCCCCGGCCCGGTCGACGGCCTCGTCCCAGCCCTCGCGGGGCAACCGGCCGCCGGTGGTCAGGAGCACGTCGACACCGGGGGACGCCGGGCTCTCGGCGTGCACCACCCGGCCGTCGACGAGATAGAGCGTGCCGTGGTCGCGGAGCAGCGCGCCGGTGGCCTTCTCGGCGGCGAGCCGGACCAGCATGGGGGAGACGGGGGTGGCGACCGCGCTCATCCGAGGACCAGCCTCTCGGCGATGTCGCGGAGCCGGATGCGGGCGAGGGCGAGGTTGCCGGTGTCGCGGTCGAGCCAGAGGTGCAGGAAGACGCTGCTGTCGAAGGAGGTCTCGACGAAGCGGAGCACGTGGTAGCCGGCCCGGGTGGTGACGATCAGGTCCTCGACGGGCGGCCCGGCGGAGGGGGTCTCGCCCTCGGCGACGAAGGAGTCGAACTCGGCGGCGGACCGGGCGAGTTCGGCGGTCTCCGCGGCCGTCGTCTCATGGTCCCCGACGGGGGATTCGCCCGCCGTCCCGAGGGCGAGTCCGCTGGTCCAGTCGACCAGGGAGGCACCGCGGGCACCCGGCAGGGTCATGGCCTCCGTCAGGCACTCGTCGATTCCGGGCACGCGGATTCCTCTCCCGATGCGGCGTGCGAACGTGCGGCAGTGACGGTGACGTTACTGAACGCAGCGCCCCCGGGGAGGTGTTCTGGCATTTTCCATCGGAACATGCCAGTCGTCGGTGGGAATGACCCGGAACCGGCCCGTCGGCCCCGGAACTCCACCGCCCGTGAGCAGGCCCGTCAGCTCCGGGACTCCACCGCCCGGGCGATCTCGGACAGGTCCTTGGCGAGCGCCCTGGCCACGGCCTTCGCGCCGAAGCGGGCCATCAGCCGGCCGAGGACGCCGGGGGTGCGGCCGGCGGAGGGCGTGGCGGAGAAGGTCATCCGCAGGGTGGTGGCCCCGGTCCCGTCCGGCGTGAGGGTCAGCTCGGAGACGTAGCGCATGCCGTGCGAGTCGGCGACCGTGACGTACCGGTCGGGCGGCTCGGACTCGGTCACGGTCATCTCCTCCGTGGCCTCCTTGCCCAGCATCCGCCGGGTCTCGCGCCAGCGCGTGCCCACCCCGAAGCCGCCCTCGGTGAGGACCTCGACCTTCTCGACGCCCGAGAGGACGCGGGGCATCTCCGGCAGGTCGGTGATCGACTCCCAGACCCGCCCGGGGGAGGCGGCGACCCGGCGCTCGACGACGACGGAGGTGGTGCCGGTAGCGGTTCCAGTCATGGTTCCCATGCAAACCGGGGCGGGGACGGGGCGCTACCCGACGGGCGGGATCCGGGTCCGGACCGGCCGGGGCCGGAGGTGCCTGCCCCCGCCCCCCGCTACCGCACCAGCGCGTCCGCCTCCCCGCCGCCCGACTCGGCGACGATCTCCGTGAGCGTCTGCGGCTTCCGTACGGTCGCGAAGGTGACCGCCCCGTCCTCCGCCACCGTGAAGCCGTGCACGCCGGGCCGGGGCAGGCTGTTGTACGCGTAGTGGTGCGCGAAGTAGTACGCGCCGGTGTCCGGGACGGCCACCACGTCGCCGGGCCGCAGCGGGGGCAGGGCCCGGCCGGTGGCGAGCAGGTCCCCGGCGAAGCAGGCGGGGCCCGCCACGTCCTGGACGACCTCCTCCCCGGTGCGGGGCCGGCCCTCGGAGTCGTACGCGAGGACGCGCAGCGGCCAGGCCTCGGGGGCGTAGACCGTACGGGTGGCCAGCTGGACGCCCGCGTGGGTGACGGCGATCGGCCGGCCCCCGGAGGTCTTGGTGTACTCCACCCGGGCGAGGACGGTGCCGTGCTTGGCGAGCAGCGAGCGCCCGAACTCGGTGACGAGCCGGTAGCGGCCGTCGAAGAGCCCGGGGACGGTGCCGGCGAGCAGCCGGGCGTACTCCGCGTACGTCGGGGTCTCCTCGTCGGAGGTGAAGTTCACCGGCAGCCCGCCGCCGATGTCGAGGGTGTCGATCTGCCGCCGGCCGGCCGCGCGGTTGATCTCCTCGGCGAGCGCGTACGCCTCTCCGACCCCCTCGGCCATCAGGGCGAGCGGTACGCCCTGGGAGCCGGTGTGGGTGTGCAGCCGGGTCAGCCAGGGCCGCTCCAGATATGCCTGGACGACGGTCTTGCGGGCGCCCTCGTCGCGGAGCGCCACACCGAACTTGGAGGTGGCGGTCGCGGTCGAGAGCGCCCCGATGGAACCGGCTCCGACCTGCGGGTTCACCCGGAGGCCCAGGGGCGAGGCGGTGGGCGCGGAGGCGACGAGCGCGTCCAGCCTGGCCAGCTCCTGGAGGTTGTCGGCGTTGACGGCGATGCCGAGGGCGAGGGCCTGGCGCAGCTCGGCCGGGGTCTTCGCGGGGGAGTCGAGCACGGTGTGGCCGGGCGGGATCCCGGCGGCGCGCGCGAGGGCGAGTTCGCCGGGGCTGGCGACCTCGACGCCGAGCCCGGCCTCGTGCAGCAGGCGCAGGACGGGGACGAGGGGGCAGGCCTTGACGGCGAAGGCGTGCAGGACGTGGGCGTCGGTGACGGCGGCGAAGGCGCTGGTCAGGGCGGTGGCGGAGGCGCGGATGCCAGCGGTGTCGAGCAGTGCGACGACCGGTTCTGCGGGGGAGAGGAGTCCTTGATCGACGGTGGCTCGGACGGCGAGATCGCGACGGGAGGAGGCCATGAGGCCCATCCCATCACCCCGACTCGCGGGGGTGTGGGGCATCGCCCTGTTGACTACAACTATTCATAGCGCCAGGATGTGAATATCTAAACGACATCCGAGGAGGCACCCCCATGTCAGGACCCCGCCCCGTACGAGCCGCCCGCGGTACGGAACTGAGCGCCCTGGGATGGCAGCAGGAAGCCGCCCTCCGGATGCTCCAGAACAACCTCGACCCCGAGGTCGCCGAGCACCCCGACAAGCTCGTCGTCTACGGCGGCACCGGCAAGGCCGCCCGCGACTGGCGCTCCTTCGACGCCATGGTCCGCACCCTGCGCACCCTCAAGCAGGACGAGACGATGCTCGTCCAGTCCGGCCGCCCGGTCGGCGTCATGCAGACCCACGAGTGGGCCCCGCGCGTCCTCCTCGCCAACTCCAACCTGGTCGGCGACTGGGCCAACTGGGAGGAGTTCCGCCGCCTGGAGCACCTCGGCCTCACCATGTACGGCCAGATGACCGCCGGCTCCTGGATCTACATCGGCACCCAGGGCATCCTCCAGGGCACCTACGAGACCTTCGCCGCCGTCGCCGCGAAGAAGTTCGACGGCACCCTGGCCGGGACGATCACCCTCACCGCCGGCCTCGGCGGCATGGGCGGCGCCCAGCCCCTCGCCGTGACGATGAACGACGGCGTCGCCATCTGTATCGACGTCGACCCGCGCGCCATCGAGCGCCGCATCGAGCACCGCTACCTGGACGTCAGGGCCGACAACCTGGCCCACGCGCTCCAGCTCGCCACCGAGGCCCGCGACGCCCGCCGCCCGCTCTCCATCGGCCTCCTCGGCAACGCCGCCGAGCTGCTCCCGCGGATGCTCGCCGAGGGCGCCCCGATCGACATCGTGACCGACCAGACCTCGGCCCACGACCCGCTCGCCTACCTCCCGGTCGGCGTCGCCTTCGACGACATGGCCGACGCGGCGGCGAAGGACCCGGCCGGGTTCACCCAGCGCTCGCGCGAGTCGATGGCCAAGCACGTCGAGGCCATGGTCGGCTTCATGGACGCGGGCGCCGAGGTCTTCGACTACGGCAACTCGATCCGCGGCGAGGCCCAGCTCGCGGGCTACGACCGCGCGTTCGCCTTCCCCGGCTTCGTCCCCGCGTACATCCGCCCGCTGTTCTGCGAGGGCAAGGGCCCGTTCCGCTGGGCCGCCCTCTCCGGCGAGGCCTCGGACATCCACAAGACCGACAAGGCGCTCCTCGACCTCTTCCCGGAGAACGAGTCGCTGCACCGCTGGATCAAGATGGCCGGCGAGCGCGTCCACTTCCAGGGCCTCCCCGCCCGCATCTGCTGGCTCGGCCAGGGCGAGCGCGACAAGGCCGGCGACATGTTCAACGACATGGTCGGCGACGGCACCCTCGCCGCGCCCCTCGCCATCGGCCGCGACCACCTCGACTGCGGCTCCGTCGCCTCCCCGTACCGCGAGACCGAGGCCATGCTCGACGGCTCCGACGCCATCGCGGACTGGCCGCTGCTCAACGCCATGGTGAACGTCGCCTCCGGCGCCTCCTGGGTCTCCATCCACCACGGCGGCGGCGTCGGCATGGGCCGCTCCATCCACGCCGGCCAGGTCTCGGTCGCCGACGGCACCGAGCTCGCCGGCGAGAAGATCCGCCGCGTGCTGACGAACGACCCCGGCATGGGCGTCATCCGCCACGTCGACGCGGGCTACGACATCGCCGAGCGGGTCGCCGACGAGAAGGGCGTCCGCGTCCCGATGCGCGAGGGCTCCGACGAAGAGGCCTCGGCGTGAGCGACAGCTTCCACGCCATGTGGCGGTCGCTGCGGCCCATCGGCCGCAGCGCCGCCTCGGGCGGCTACCGCCGCTACGCCTGGACCGAGGCCGACGCCGACTGCCGGCTCTGGTTCCGGATGCAGGCCGAGGCCCGCCGCCTGGACGTCGAGACCGACCGCAACGGCAACCAGTGGGCCTGGCTCGGCGACCCCACCGCGGGCGATGCCGTCGTCACCGGCTCCCACCTGGACTCCGTCCCCGACGGCGGCGCCTACGACGGCCCCCTCGGTGTCGTCTCCTCCTTCGCCGCGCTCGACGAACTCCGCTCCCGCGGCGTCTCGTTCAAGCGCCCCCTCGCCATCGTCAACTTCGGCGACGAGGAGGGCGCCCGCTTCGGCCTCGCCTGCGTCGGCTCCCGCCTCACCGCCGGACGGCTGACGAAGGAGCAGGCGTACGAGCTCCGCGACGCCACCGGCACCAGCCTCCCGCAGGCCATGGAGGCGGCCGGGTACGACCCCTCGGGGATCGGCCCGGACCCCGAACGGCTCGCCCGCGTCGGCGCCTTCGTCGAACTCCACGTCGAGCAGGGCCGCGCCCTCGACCTGTCCGGCGACCCCGTCGGCATCGCCTCCTCCATCTGGCCGCACGGCCGCTGGCGGTACGACTTCGCGGGCGAGGCCAACCACGCCGGCACCACCCGTCTTGTCGACCGCCGCGACCCGATGCTCACCTACGCGGAGACGGTCCTCACCGCCCGCCGCGAGGCCGAGCTGGCCGGCGCCGTCGCCACCTTCGGCAAGATCGCCGTCGAGCCCAACGGCGTCAACGCCATCCCCTCCCTGGTCCGCGGCTGGCTCGACGCCCGCGCCGCCGACCAGGACTCCCTGGACACCGTGATCGCGGGCATCGAGAAGGCCGCCCAGGAGCACGCCACCCGGCAGGGCATCGACCTCACCGTCGTACGGGAGTCCTTCACACCCGTCGTGGAGTTCTCGCACGCCCTGCGCGACGAGCTGTCCCGGATCCTCGGGACGACCGGCAAGGTCCCCGTCCTCGGCACGGGCGCGGGCCACGACGCGGGTATTTTGTCCGAATCGATCCCGACCGCCATGCTGTTCGTACGGAACCCCACCGGCGTCTCGCACTCCCCGGCCGAGTCCGCGGCCGAGGACGACTGCGTGGCCGGGGTCCTCGCACTCGCCGACGTACTGGAGGAGCTGGCGTGCCGCTGACGACGTACTGGCTGGAACACGCCTGGCTCGACACGAACGTCGAGCCGGGCGTGGCCCTGGACGTGCTGGACGGCCGCATCACCGCCGTACGGACGGGAGTGGAGGCGCCTCCGCCGGGCGCCGTCGCCCTCCGCGGCCTGACGGTCCCCGGCCTCGCCAACGCCCACTCGCATGCCTTCCACCGCGCCCTGCGCGGCACCGTCCAGGTCGGCTCCGGCACCTTCTGGACCTGGCGCGAAGTCATGTACAACGTCGCCCAGCGCCTCACCCCCGACAGCTACTTCGCGCTCGCCCGCGCGGTGTACGCGGAGATGGCGCTCGCCGGCATCACCGCCGTCGGAGAGTTCCACTACCTCCACCACGCGCCCGGCGGCGCCCCCTACGCCGACCCCAACGCCATGGGCGAGGCGCTCATCGCGGCGGCCGGGGAGGCGGGCATCCGCATCACCCTCCTCGACACCGCGTACCTCTCCTCCGGCTTCGGCGCCGCCCCCGAGCGGCACCAGCTCCGCTTCACCGACGGCACGGCGGAGAAGTGGGCGGAGCGCGTCTCGGCCCTCAAGGACCGGGACGGCGTACGCGTCGGAGCGGCGATCCACTCCGTACGGGCGGTCCCGGCCGACCAGCTGTCCACGGTGGCCCGCTGGGCGGAGGACCGCGGGGCCCCCCTCCACGTCCACCTCTCGGAGCAGACCGCCGAGAACGACGCCTGCCTCGCCGCCCACGGCCGCACCCCGACGCAGCTCCTCGCGGACCACGGGGTGCTCGGCGCGCGCACGACGGGCGTCCACAACACCCATATGACGGACGCCGACATCGCCCTGATCGGCTCGACGGCCACCGGCACCTGTATGTGCCCCACGACCGAACGCGACCTCGCGGACGGCATCGGCCCGGCGGTCGCCCTCCAGCGCGCCGGTTCCCCTCTCTCCCTCGGCAGCGACAGCCACGCGGTCATCGACCTGTTCGAAGAGGCGCGGGCGATGGAGCTGAACGAGCGGCTGCGCACCCGCACCCGGGGCCACTGGACGGCGGCGGCACTCCTCCGCGCGGCGACGGCGGACGGCCACGCGGCCCTCGGCTGGACGGACGCGGGCGCCCTGGGACAGGGAGCCCTGGCCGACTTCACGACGATCGCACTGGACACGGTGCGAACGGCGGGCCCGGTACCGCGCCTGGCGGCGGAGACAGCGGTCTTCGCGGCGACGGCGGCGGACGTCCACCACGTGGTGGTGGCCGGCCGGGTCGTGGTCAGGGACGGCACCCACGTGAACGTACCGAACGCGGGCGAGGCCCTGGCGACGGCGATCGCCACCTTGAGGACCTAGGACCCAGGGCCTGTCACGGTCGGTTGTGGGCATGCGTTCCGCGGGGCGGAACGGGTGGGCACAGCCGGCCACCGGCCCGCACCCGAACGCCCGCCCCTCCCACCGGAGAGCACCATGACGACGCTCATCACGAACATCGCCACCCTCGTCACCAACGACCCGACCCTGGGGGACGGCTCCCCCCTGGGCCTGATCAAGGACGCGGCACTGGTCCTGGAGGGCGAGCGGGTCATCTGGGCGGGCCCGGCGGCACAGGCCCCCGCCGCCGACGAGTCCATGGACGCGGCCGGCCGAGCCGTGATCCCCGGCTTCGTCGACTCCCACTCCCACCTCGTCTTCGCGGGCGACCGCACCGCCGAGTTCAACGCCCGCATGTCAGGCCAGGCCTACGCCGCGGGCGGCATCCGTACGACGGTCGCGGCGACGCGCGCGGCTTCCGACGAGGCCCTGTCGGCGAACGTCGCCCGCTACCTCCGCGAAGCCCTCCGCCAGGGCACGACCACCTTCGAGACCAAGTCCGGCTACGGCCTGACGGTCGAGGACGAGGCCCGCGCCCTCCGTATCGCCGCCGAGCACACCGACGAGGTGACGTACCTCGGCGCGCACATCGTCTCCCCGGACTACGCGGACGACCCGGCCGCGTACGTGGAGCTGGTGACGGGCGAGATGCTGGAGGCCTGCGCACCGTACGCCCGCTGGGTGGACGTCTTCTGCGAGAAGGGCGCGTTCGACGGCGACCAGGCCCGCGCGATCCTGACGGCCGGCAAGGCGAAGGGCCTCCACCCCCGGGTGCACGCCAACCAGCTGACGTACGGCCCCGGTGTCCAGCTGGCGGTGGAGCTGGACGCGGCGAGCGCGGACCACTGCACGCACCTGACGGACGCCGACGTGGACGCGCTGGCGAACGGTTCGACGGTCGCGACGCTCCTGCCGGGGGCGGAGTTCTCCACCAGGGCGGAGTGGCCGGACGCCCGCCGGCTCCTGGACGCGGGCGTGACGGTGGCCCTGTCCACGGACTGCAACCCGGGCTCGTCGTTCACGTCCTCCGTCCCGTTCTGCATCGCCCTGGCGGTACGGGACATGGGCATGACGCCGGACGAGGCGGTGTGGTCGGCCACGGCGGGCGGCGCGGCGGCCCTGCGCCGCACGGACGTGGGCCGCCTGACGCCCGGCGCCCGCGCGGACCTCACGTTCCTGGACGCCCCGTCGCACGTCCACCTGGCGTACCGGCCGGGGGTCCCGCTGGTGACGGAGGTCTGGCGGGCGGGTGTGCGCGTGGTCTGAGTGATCGTCCTGGGCTCCGGTTCATGGGCGACCTGTGCCTCGCGGCTGCGCGGCCACGGGACCGCCGTAGGGCCGTACCGCCCGACCGGGCCCGGGATATCCTGACAATCCATGGAAGCCACCACAGCTCTATGGTCCTTCGCCCTCGTCGTAGGGCTCCTCACCCTCACCCCCGGTCTCGACACGGCGCTGGTCCTCCGCACATCGGCCGTGGGCCATCGCGCGCGGGCCTGGGGCGTCGTCCTCGGCATCCAGACCGGCACGCTGCTGTGGGGCGTGCTCACGTCCCTGGGCGTGACGGCGCTTCTCACCGCCTCCCAGCTGGCGTACGACATCCTGCGCTGGGCGGGCGCCGCGTACCTGGTGTGGATCGGCGTCCAGATGCTCCGCAACACCTTCCGCGGCCTCCCGGCGACGGACGGCGCGGAGGGCGAGGGGCCGACGGACCGCGACTCGCTGGCGGCCGGCTGGCGCCAGGGGACGCTGACGAACCTCCTGAACCCGAAGGTCGGCGCGTTCTACGTGGCGGTCCTGCCGCAGTTCCTCCCGGCGGGCGGCGACCACTTCACGATGGGCCTCCTCCTCACCAGCGAACACATCGTCCTGGGCCTCCTCTGGTCCACGGTCCTGATCGCCTTCGCCCGCCTCCTCCGCGACCAACTCCGCAAGCCCCGGGCCCGCCGCTGCCTGGACCGCCTGACGGGCACGGTCATCGCGGCCTTCGGCGTCCGCCTGGCCCTCTCGAACTGACGCGGCAAGCGACCGGGACCGGTCAGGACCCGTGGCTCAGGACGTTGATCACACGGCCGTCCGGGTCGCGGGTGAAGAAGCGTCGGACGCCCCAGGGTTCGTCGGTCAGGGGGTGCACGATCTCGGCGCCCGTAGCGAGGACCGCCGCGTAGGCCGCGTCCACGTCGTCGACCTCCACGCTCAGATCGGGGACGACCGGGGCCGTCAGGTCGTGGGTCATCAGACTGATCTGGGCCGTGGGGGAGGACGGCGAGGCGAGGGTGGTGATCCAGCCGTGGTCCATCACCGGCTCGAAACCGAGCAGCCCGTAGAACACCCGGTTCTCCTCCGGCGCAGAGGTACGAAGATTGGGCACGGCCCGCCGGACAGTCATCGGGGGCTCCCGTACGTCAGCAGCGGTTCGTAGGGCCGGTTCTCGCCGACGGCCCTCAGCAGTGGTCCCATGGCCGCACCCTAAGTCAGCGGAACTCGTGGACGACCTCGATCCCGCCCACGACGTGCGCGTCGACCTCGTTCCTCACCAGCGTCTCCGCCCTCCCCAGTGCCCCCACCTCCTCCTCCGTCAGGTGTGGGTCCGCCGCCCGGCGGGTCCGGGCCTCTGCGAGGTGGGGGAGTGCCGTCGCTCCCACCCGGGAGACCAGCGCCGCCAGGCCCGCCCGTGCGCCCTGGGCGTACGGTGCCGGTGACACCGCCACCTCCGCCAGGATCAGCGCCGACATCGCGTGGTCCAGGCCCGGCGCGCCCCCCTCCTCCGCCGTCTCCCAGTCCGAGCCCTCCGCGCCCAGCACCTCCGGGACCGGATAGCCGCAGCGGGCCAGCCGGGTCATCACCTCCGCCTCCCGCGTCGCGTCCCCGCCCTCCCGGTACCGCCGCAGCACCCGCGCCCCGTCCAGCGCGTACACATCCGCCGTCCTGCCCCGCCCGACGATCTCCAACTCGCCCACCCCTCCGCCCCCTTGGCCAACCGCTCCCC
The DNA here is from genome assembly GCF_036634195.1 of Streptomyces sp. P9-A4. Lineage (NCBI taxonomy): Bacteria > Bacillati > Actinomycetota > Actinomycetes > Kitasatosporales > Streptomycetaceae > Streptomyces > Streptomyces sp. P9-A4. The sequence continues at coordinate 2,858,869 of NZ_JAZIFY010000001.1, read as the reverse complement.
GCCGTGTCCGTTCCTTCACGGATCGGCCACGGAATGACCGAGTATCCCTGCCCCGGAGCGTTGCGGACGGGTAGCGTCCTGTCCTGGCGGGACTCAGGGGGAGACCGGGGGGTCGGCAAGGTGAGCGCTGTCCGCATGCGGGTCGTCAGGCCGGAGGAGCTGAGCGCCCGCGAGATCGACGCCTGGCGCGAGCTGCGCGCCAAGTCCGGGGCGCCCGCGAATCCGTTCATGGAACCCGAGTTCACCCAGGCCGTCGCCGCCGTCCGGCCCCGTTCCCGCGTCGCCGTCTGGTCGGAGGACGACGAACCCGTCGGCTTCTTCCCTTACGAGAAGGGGCCCTTGGGCCAGGGCCGCGCCATCGGCTTCGGCGTGTCCGACGCCCAGGGTGCCGTCCTCCGGGCCGGTCTGCGGCCCGGCGCCCGGCCCCTGCTCCGCCACTGCGGCCTCGCCGGCTGGGAGTTCGACAACCTGGAGTCCGGCCAGCCCGTCTTCGAGGGCGCCGCCGTCGAGGAGTTCGCCTCGCCCGTGATCGACGTCGGCGAGGGCTACGCCGCGTACGAGGCCCTGCTGCGCGTCCAGTCCCCCAAGTTCCTCCGGACCACCCTCGCCAAGGAGCGCCGCCTCGGCCGCCGGGCCGACGGAGACGTCCGTTTCGTCTTCGACGAGCGCGACCCGGCGGCCCTGCGCACCCTCATGGAGTGGAAGTCCGCCCAGTACCGCAGGACCGGCCGCCGAGACCGCTTCGCCAAGGCATGGATCAGCACCCTCGTCCGCCGCCTCCACGAACTCCGCACGCCCGGCTGCTCCGGCGTCCTCTCCGTGCTCTACACGGGCCCGCGCCCCGTCGCCGCCCACTTCGGACTGCGGTCCGCGACCGTCCTGTCCTGCTGGTTCCCCTCCTACGACCCCGAGTTCGCCAAGTACTCGCCCGGCCTCGTCCTCCATCTGCGGATGGCCGAGGCCGCCGCCGCGGCCGGGATCGGCATGCTGGACCTCGGGCGTGGCGACGCCGAGTACAAGAACGCGCTCAAGACCGGGGAGCTGACCGTGTACGAGGGCGCCGTCGTCCGCCCCGGCGTACGCGCCGCGCTCCACTGGGTGGCACGCGAGCCCTCCCGCCGGGCCCACAGCTTCGTCCGCGACCGCCCGGAACTCGCGGCCCGGGGCCGCGCCACCCTGAACCGTGTCGCCCGGCTGCGGGGCAGCCGTTAACGGCGGGGCGGGGGCCGGGGCCGGGACAAGGGCTTCGGCTGGGGCCTGGGCCGCCGCTGCCTCCACCCCCGTCGCCCTCGCCCTCGCCGTCCGTCCGTCGAGAGACCCCCGATGAGCCTCCCCGCCCCCCGGCCGATCTCCGTCGCCGAGCTCGACCTCGACGCGCCCGACGGCGGCGGCCCCGCCCTCCGGCCCGCTCCCGGCGGGCCGCCCGTCGTGCCCGGTGACGTCTACGCGCTCGTACGGCTCCGGGGGCGGCCCGTCGCCACCGTCATCGGCGCCTACGCCGCCGGCGAGAACCCCGCCGAGGTACTCGCCGCCCTCGCCCGGCGGCGCCTCGCGGACGCCGGACCACCCCGTACCGACGCCGAACGCCTCGCCGCCTCCCACCCGGACGGCGGCCCCACGGAGCCCGCTCCCCGCGCCGCGACCGCCCGCCCCGCAGCGACCACTCCCCGCACCGCCCGCCCCGCAGCGCCCGCTTCTCACCCCGTGGCCCCCCGCCCCGTGCGCCCCGCGCAGGCCGCCCCCCGCCTGTCCGTCGTCCTCGCCACCCGTGAGCGCCCCCGCTCCCTCGCCCGTGCGCTCGACTCGCTGCTCGCGCAGGACCATCCCGACCACGAGCTGATCGTCGTCGACAACGCGCCCCGCACCTCCGGCACCCACGACCTCGTCACCCGGAAGTACTCCGGCCGCGTCCGGTACGTCCGTGAGGACACCCCCGGTCTCGCCGTCGCCCACAACACCGGTCTCGCCGCCGCCCGCGGCGCCGTCGTCGCCTTCACCGACGACGACGTCATCGCCGACCCGCACTGGCTGACCGCCCTCGCCGAGCCCTTCGCCACCGACCCCGGGCTCGGCTGTGTCACCGGTCTGATCCTGCCCGCCAGGCTGCGGACCCCCGCCCAGATCCTCCTGGAGTCCCACGGCGGCTTCGCCAAGGGCTTCGCCCCCCGGCTGTACGACCCCGCCCGGCCGCCCGCCGACGAACCGCTCTTCCCGTTCACCGCGGGCAGTTTCGGGTCCGGCGCCAACATGGCCTTCCGTACCGAGGCGCTCCGGCGGGCCGGCGGCTTCGATCCGGCGACCGGCACCGGGACCCCGGCGAAGGGCGGCGACGACCTGTACGCCTTCGTCGCCGTCCTCACCGCCGGGTTCCGGCTCCGCTACACCGCCGACGCCCTCGTCTGGCACCACCACCGCGACACCTGGCAGGACCTGCGCAACCAGGCGTACGGATACGGGGCCGGGCTCACCGCGTACCTCACCGCGACCCTGGTCCGCAGCCCCCGCCTGCTGCCCGCGCTGCTCGCCCGGCTGCCACGCGGCCTCGCGTACGCCCGGACGATGACCGCCCAGCGCGGCGGGACGGGCGGCGGGACCGGCGAGGGCACCGGCCGAACCGTCACCGGTGTCCCCGGCGAGCACCGCGCCCACCACCACCCCTGGCCCGCCGCCCTCTCCCGGCTGGAGCGGCGCGGCATGCTGTACGGCCCGATCGGATACGCGAAGGCCCGCATACGGACCCGGCGCGGGAAGGCGACCCCATGACGAACGCACCCGGCCGCACCCGGATACCCCTCCCCACCCGGATACCCGTCCTCCTCTATCACGCCGTGATGGAGGACCCGGCGGAGTGGATCGCCGAATTCACCGTCACGCCAAGGGAGTTCGCCTCCCAGCTCGACGCGATCGTCGCCGCCGGGCGTACCGCGATCACCGTCGGCGCGCTCGCCGCGCACTTCGCCACCGGTGCCCCGCTGCCGCCCCGGCCCGTCGTCCTCACCTTCGACGACGGCTTCGCCGACCTCGTCGGGCCGACCGCCGAGGCACTCGCCTCCCGGGGGCTGCCGGCCACCGCGTACCTGACCACCGGGGCCATCACCCCCGGCCGGCCCTGTCTGCTGCCGCCCGCGCCGATGATGACGCTCGCGCAGGCGCCGCGACTGGAGGGGTACGGGATGGAGGTCGGCGGCCACACGGTCACGCATCCGCAGCTCGACACCCTCGCCCCGGGGGCGCTCCGCCGTGAACTGCGGGACTCCAAGGCGGTGTTGGAGGACGTCCTCGGGCACGAGGTGCTGCACCTGGCCTATCCGCACGGCTACAACAGTCCGGCGGTGCGGCGGGCCGCGGCGGCGGCCGGGTACACCTCGGCGGTCGCCGTCCGGCACGCCCTCAGTTCCGGCGCCGACGAGATCTACCGCATCGCCCGGCTCATCCTGCGCCGGAGCCACACGGTCGCGGACGTCGAGCGGTGGATGGAGGGGCGGGGCGCGAAGGCGGCGCCGTACCCGGACTCGCTGCCCACGGTCGGCTGGCGGATGTACCGCAGGGCCCGCGCCCTGATCAAGGGGCCGGAGTTCGCCGGCTGAGTGGGAAGTATGGCAACTCCGGTGATCCATCCGTGAGTTGATAGTCCGAACAGAACCGAAGTACCTTCCTGTACTTCGCCGAAGGGGACAGTCCGTGGGGGAAGAGGCCGTGCAGCGTCAGGGGCCCGCACCGGAGACCGGGAAGGGCGTACCGCCGCAGCCCACAGGAGGCGAGCCCACCGGCGGCGAGCCGGCCGGCCGCGAGCGGACCCGCCGCAAGCCCACCGCCCGCGAGTCGGCGGTCCCGGAGTCGCCCGGCCGCCCACCCCGCCCCACCCGCACGCGCGGCCGAGCCGCCGCCGCCCTCCGCTCGCCCGGTGCCCTCAACCTGCTCCCCCTGCTCCTCGCCGCCGCGCTCTGGCTCTGGGCGCTGCCCCGGATCGACTTCCGGCACATCGCGGAGTTCGGCCTCCTCGACCGCTTCCCGCTGACCTTCTACGCCGCTCTCGCCGTCCTGACCGGCGGCTTCGTCCTCACCCTGCGCCGGGCGGGCACCGCCCCGCTCTGGCCCGCCACCTACTGCGCGGCCATGCTGTTCGCCCTCAAGGCGCCGCCCGCGATCCTCTACGACACCGTCCGCTACGCCTGGGCGTCCAAGCACGACGCCATCATCAGCAGGATGCTCGCCGAGGGCGGCATCCACCCCGGGGCCGAGCTGACGGGCGGCATGTCCGCGTACGACCAGTGGCCCGGCTTCTTCTCCCTCGACGCGGCCCTCGTACGCGCCTTCGGCGTGGACGCCGCCGCCTCCTTCATCAACTGGGCGCCGGTCGCGCTCGGCCTGCTGCTGGTGCCCGTCCTCATCCTGATCTACCGCACGTTCAGCGACGACTGGCGGCTCGTGTGGACCGGGGTGTGGATCTTCCAGCTGGCGAACTGGGTCGGCCAGGACTACCTGTCCCCGCAGGGCTTCTCGTACCTGCTCTACCTCACCGTCTTCGCCGTCGTCGTCCGGCACTTCGTGCTGCCCGGCTTGGCGGGCACGCTGCGCGACCGGGGCACCCTCGACCCGGCGGCCTCCGCCGTCCCGCCGCCCACGACGACCCGGCAGCGGGCCGTCGCCGTGGTGATCCTGCTGCCGCTGATCGCCACCATCAACGCCAGCCACCAGCTGACCCCGATCATGCTGTGCGCCACCCTCTTCGCCCTCTGCCTCACCCGCCGCTACCGCAACATCGGGCTGCTCGTCACCACCGGCCTGGTCATGCTCGCCTGGAACCTCACGATGGGCCGCGAGCTGTTCCTCACCACCCTCGGGACCCTCCGCGAGAAGGCCGGCGACCTGCTCGGCAACTCCCGCCCCGGCTTCGCGGGCGACCCCACAGGACCCGGGCCCGAACTCGTCGGCGACGCCAACATCCTGATGGTCCTGGCCCTCGGCGGGCTCGCCGTCGCCGCCGTCCTGCTCCGCCGCAGACTCGTCCGCAGCGCCCTGCCGCTGCTGCTCGCCGCCGCCGCGCCCCTGCCGATGTTCGCCGTCAACGACTACGGCGGCGAGATGATCTTCCGGGTCTACCTCTTCGGGCTCCCCGGCGCCGCCTTCTTCGCCGCCGCCGCGCTCGTCCCCGCCGCCGGGGCCGCGAGCCGCGCCGCCGTGACCGCCCGCCGGGCGATGTTCGTCGCGCTGCCCGTCACCCTCGTCGCCATGCTCGCCGGCTTCCTGCCCTCGTACTACGGCAAGGAGGGCATGCACTACGCGCCGCCCGCCGAGACCGCGCTCACCCGCCGCGCCTTCGACCGGGCGCCCGAGGGCTCCCTCATCCTCGCGGCGACCGGCGCGTTCCCCGACTCGTACTACCGCTACGACCGGTACGTGCGCTGGTTCTTCACCGAGCAGGAGGTCGACGAGAACCTCCGGATGCTGAAGGACCCGGCGGGCTACCTGGCCGGCGGCATCCCGCAGGACTGCCCGGCGTACGTGATCCTCACCCGCACCCAGGGCGAGGCCGTCATCGGCGAGGGCTACCTCCCCGAGGGCGGCTTCGACAGCCTCAAGGCCGCGCTCAAGCGCTCCCCGCTCTTCCAGGTCGTCGAGGAGAACACGTACGGCGTCGTCCTCCGCTACCGGCCCACCACCGGCGGCTGAACGTCCATCCACCCCCGGACCCCACGTACGAGGAGCAGGTACGCCATGGCTCTCCCCCGCCCGACCCCGCGAGTCCAGCGCCGAGCCGCCCTCGCGGCCTCCGGATGGGTCGCGCTCGCGGCGACCGCCCTCCCCGGCGGCTCCCCGCTGCGCTGGATCCCCGTCCTCGCCTTCGTCGCGCTCGGGCCCGGCCTCGCGCTGCTGCTCCCGCAGCCGACCGGACTGCGCCCCGGCGCCCGTCTGGAGGCGCTGGCGCTCGCCGCGCCCGTCAGCCTGTCCGTGGCCACCCTCGTCGCGACCACGCTGTTCCTCGGCAGGTCCTTCTCGCTCATCGTCTTCATGGGGGTCCTCGCCCTCTTCGTGAGCGTCGCCGCCGTCCTGCCCGGAGTGCCGCTCCCGGCCGCCACGCGCGGCGCCGTCGAACGCGAGGGAGCCAAGTCCTCCCGTACGCACGCGCGTAGGTCCCGTTTCCGCGCGCGAGGAGCCGGCGGCGGGGCCGGGTGACCGCGAGGGCCGGGCACGGCGGTCAGCTCGCCGGGCGCCGGAGCACGCGTCAACCGCCTCAGCCCCGGCCGCCCGACGTCAGGCCGCGGAACGCGCACACCGCCATCGTGCCCCCCGCCAGGCCCAGGAAGAGCGGCAGCGGTGCGGCGGCGAAGGCCTGCTGACCCGCCCAGCCCGCCCAGACGAGCACCCACACCACCCCGGCCGTGACCCGGGAGCCCACCCCGACCACCCGCAGGAGCAGCGCCACCAGGAGCAGGCTCAACGCCTGGAGCGCCACCGGCGTCACCGCCCGCTCCAGGCCCTCGCCCAGGAGTACGGCGCCGGGCCCGCCCGCCTCGGCCGGACGCAGACCGAGCAGCGGTGGCGCGGTGTGCAGGGCCAGGAAGGTGGCGAGCAGCACCATCCCCGCGAACACCGGCCGGAAGACCCGCAGCGCGACGGCCGCGCCCTGGAGGGCGACGAGCAGCAGCCCGGCGGCGAGGGTGACCGGCGGCAGCGCGGTCAGCAGCCCGGTGCCGGAGAGCCGCTCCACGCTCAGCTCGCCGGAGCGGACGAGGGGAAACCAGAACAACCCGACGGCCAGTCCGAGCACGGCCCACAGCCAGAGCGCCGGGCCGGGGGCGGGCCCCCGCCGGGTGGCCGTCCGGCCCGGAGCGTCCTCCGGGCCGTTGGGGGACGGCTCGGTCCGGCCTGAGGCGTCCGCCCCGCTCGGCGACGCCGCCCCCTCCGGCCGGGATACGAACACCGGGATGCCGAACGCCGGCGTCACCGAGTCGTGCGCGCCCCGCAGATAGGCGCTCTCCCGCGCCCAGTTGGTGCCGTAGCCGACCTCGGCGCGCGGCTTCGACCGTACGGCCTCCGGGGCGCGGGGCGCGGGTGCCCGGCCCTGGAGGGCCGCCCGCAGGCCCGGTGCCGAGACCGCCGCCATCAGCGTCATGGACGCCAGGACGGCGACCCCCGCGCCCGCGATGCCCACCCGGCCGAGGAGCAGCGCGGCGCTGCCGAGCACCAGGACGCACATGGCGCCCTGGAGCAGGGCGAGCACGCCCGTACGGCCCTGGACGCGCAGCACCCCTATGTACAGCTCGACCGCGACCCGGGGGAGCGCGGCGGCGGCCAGCAGCCGGAGCACGGCCGTGCCGTGTTCGGCGTAGTCCGGGCCGAACGGCGCGAGGATCACCGGCGCGAGGACGAGGAGGACCAGGACCACCGGGACGAGCAGGAGTGCCATCCGGCGCAGCGCGCCCCTGACCCCCTCGGCGAGGGACTCGGGGCTGTGGGAGGCGTGCGCGGTGAGCGACGAGGCCATGTTGATGGCCATGAACTCCATCGTGCCGCCGACGGTGTAGGCCGTGTAGAAGAAGGCGTTGTGGGCGGCGTCGAAACGGACGGCGACCATCACCGGCAGCAGGTTGATCATCGCGAGGCTGAAGAGCGCGCCGACGGAGTCCCCGGCCATGAACCGGCCGATCTCGCGCAGGCCGGGCGGTTCGCGGTCCCGGTCGGCGCGGGCCTGCCGGGGGATGAGCCGCCGGAAGACGAGCCAGGCGAGCGGCACCACGGACAGGGCGATCGCCGCCGACCAGGACACGAAGACGCCGAGCACCGGCAGGGCGGCGGCGAGGACGACGAGCAGGACGAGCTTGCCGAGCGAGAAGACGGCGTTGCCGACGGGGACCCAGACCGCCCGTCTCAGCCCGGTGAGGACGCCGTCCTGGAGGGTGAGCAGGGCCCAGCCGACGCAGGAGGCGGTGAAGAACAGGCCGGCGGAGAGGGTGCCGAGAGGGGCGTACGTGGGCCCCCACCAGTCCAGGGTGAGCAGGAAGACCCCGCAGGCGACGGCGACGACCACCGTGCTGACCAGGTACACGCGCAGGACGAGCGGTCCGGTGGCGCGGCCGGCCCGGGGCACGTACCGGACGACGGCGCCGATCATCGTGGTCGCGGTGAGGGAGGCGAGGAGGCGCTGCGCGGCGATGGCGGCGGAGCCCTGGCCGACGGCCTCCTCCGAGTAGTAGCGGGCGGCGACCAGCCAGAAGCCGAGGCCGAGGGCGGCGGAGACGCCGGTGGAGAGCATGAGGGCGTAGGCGTTGCGGAACATGGAGCTCTCGTCGGAAGGACCCGAGCCGTGACCGTCCGTACCGCCGCGGTCCGGGCCGTGGCCGCCCGTGCCGTGACCGCTCGCGCCGGGGTCACCCGTACCGCCGCCGTCCGCGCCGTGGCCGCCCGTGCCTCCGTCGTCCCTGCCGTGGCCGCCCGGATCCGCGTCCGCCCCCCGCTCCCCGTCCCGCAGCCGCACCGTGTCGGTCACCTCGCGCCTCCGGGGGGCTTTGAGGGCCCGGCCGGGCGGATGCCCGCGGCGCGCAGCGCGGCGAGGGACTCGTCGGCGCGGCGCGGGTCCACCGGCAGGGCGTGCCGGGCGAACCAGGCGGCCGGTTCCGGTGCGGGGGACGGCTCGGTGAAGACCTCGCCCGCGTAGTGGTCGAGCGGAGGGTCGTAGAGGTAGCCGGTGGTGATCCGGCGCCGGGCGAGCGCGGCGACGGCCGCGTCCCGGTCGTCGACGAGCAGCGGCACCCGGAACAGCGGCTGGACCTCCTCGCGACTTCCCCCGTGGCCCCCGCCGTACTCGGTGGCGAGGAGGCGCTCCGTGCCCGCCCGGTGGGCGTCGAGCACGCCGTCGAGGCCGGCCAGTCTGCGGGTGGTGCGGCGGAGGCGGCCGGGGCCCGGCCGGAGCCGGTAGTCGTGCATGTCGACCCGGACCCAGGAGTGGAAGGGGTCGAGGGCGGGCGCGGCCGGCAGGGCCTGCTTCAGCGCGTCGGCGCGGAGCGGCATCCGGATCTCCGGCCGCTCCTCCAGGCCGAGCCGCCGCAGCGTCGCGCGGGCCGCCCCGACCAGGCGCAGCCCGCGCACGGTGGCCTCGGCGTACGGCCGTACCAGGTGGGCGAGTTCGGCGGAGGTACGGGTCGGGTGCAGCAACGCGTCCCGGGCGGCGGCGAGTTCCCCGCGCAGGGCCGGGTCGGCGAGGGTGAGGAAGCCGCCGGTCTTGGCGGCGGTGTGCTTGGAGAGGCTGAACACGGAGGCCTCGCCGTACGTGCCGACCGGGCGCCCGCCGACGGTGGAGCCGATGGCGTGGGCGGCGTCCTCGATCAGCGGGATGCCGAGCCGGTCGCACCGCTCGCGCAGCTCGGGCGCCGGGTCGGGGTTCCCGTACAGATTGGTGGTGAGGACGGCGGAGAGGTCCCGCCAGACCGTCCCGGGCACGGCGGACGGGTCGACGGAGCCGTCGCGCGGGTCGAGCGGTGCCTGTACGGGGCGGAGCCCGGCGGCGAGGACGACGAAGAGGATGACGTCGTCGTTGACCGGTGACATCAGGACCCGGCCGCCGGGCCGGCACCAGTGGCGCAGCGCGAGATAGAGGCCGAAGCGGCACGACGGCACGTAGAGGCACTCCCGGCCCCCTAGCCGGCGGCGCATGCGGTCTTCCAGTTCCGCGTACGCAGAAACCATGTGATTCCCCCCTGAACCCCGGGCTCGGTCCGGTCCGGTCCGGACGGCCCGTCGACCGGCCCTGTCGATCCGGCCCCGTCAACCGGCCCGTCGGCACGGCCCGTCGGCACGGCCCTCCGATCACGCGGAAGGGCCCGTCCGGGTCGGAAGACCGTGAACGGGCCCTTTCCACAGCCATTTTGGCGGCTCGGGGGAGGCGATGGAGGTCATTCCTCCAGAGTGAGTCCCCGGCGCAGCCTGGCGAGGGTGCGGGCGAGCAGCCGGGACACGTGCATCTGCGAGATGCCCAGCTCCGTGCCGATCTCCGACTGGGTCATGCCGGAGACGAAGCGGAGGGAGAGGATGTGCCGCTCGCGGGCGGGCAGCGAGGCGATCATCGGCTTGAGGGAGGCGATGTACTCGATCCCGGTGAGCCCGTGGTCCTCGTAGCCGAGCCGGTCGGCGAGCGTGGCCTCACCACCGCCGCCGTCCTCCTCGTCGGGCTGGGCGTCGAGCGAGCTGGCGGTGTACGCGTTGCTCGCGGCCATGCCCTCGACGACCTCCTCGGGCGAGATGCCGAGCTCCTCGGCCAGTTCGGCCACGGTCGGGGAGCGGTCGAGGCGCTGGGAGAGGGCGTCGCCCGCCCTGGCGAGGTCGAGCCGGAGCTCCTGGAGCCGGCGGGGTACGTGCACGGACCAGGAGGTGTCGCGGAAGAAGCGCTTGATCTCGCCGATGATGGTCGGCATCGCGAAGGTGGGGAACTCGACGCCGCGGGTCAGCTCGAAGCGGTCGATCGCCTTGATCAGGCCGATGGTGCCGACCTGGACGATGTCCTCCATCGGCTCGCTGCGGGTGCCGAACCGGGCGGCGGCGAACTTCACCAGGGCCAGGTTGAGTTCGACGAGGGTGTTGCGGACGTACGCGTGGTCGTGGGTGCCCTCCTCCAGCTCGGCGAGCCGGGCGAACAGCTGCTTCGACAGAGCGCGCGCGTCGACCGGTCCGATGCGGTCGAGGGGCTGGTCGACGAGCTGTTCCGGGAGCTGGAACGCATGATCGGGGGAGTGGGTGGGCAGGCGGCCGAGCGGAACTGCTGCCGACGGCGCGTCGGGGGTACGCGGGGCGTCGAGCCGGGGTGACATGAGTCTCCTTCTGGGGTCTTCTGCTGCGGTTTGCGGCGCCTCCGAAGCCGGTCGTGTCGGGTGTTCTCTACTAGCCCTACCTGCTCGGCGGGGAAGGTCGCAAGTATCGACAATTCGCTTTGTCCTGGTTTGTGGTGGCCCTTGTGTGCACGGGAGGGCGGCCCGCTTGTAGGGTTCGAGGCACGTCAGTCGGCATCCGCGAGAGCGAGAAGAGGCACGGCCATGGACCGCCAGCACATCGGGAGCGCGCCGCCCGCGCGGTTGCGGGTCGAGGTCCGGACCGTGGGTGCGAGCGAAGTCCTCGCGCCGGCGGGTGAGCTCGATCACCACACCGCCGAGCTGCTGCGCGTCCCCCTGGACGACGCGCTCGACGCGGGTCGGGCGCGGCTCGTCGTGGACTGCTCGGGTCTGGACTTCTGCGACTCCACCGGACTCAACGTGCTGCTCGGCGCCCGGCTGCGGGCGGAGGCCGCCGGTGGCGGGGTCCATCTGGTGGCGATGCGGCCCGCGGTGGCCCGGGTGTTCCACATCACGGGCGCGGAGGTCGTCTTCACCGTGCACGAGACACTCGCCACGGCCCTTCCCGGCTGAGCCCCGCACGCCGGAGCCGGGGCGCGCCCGCCCCGGCCCGCCCCGAACGCCCCGCACGTCCGTCCCTCTGTTCCGTGTCTGTCCCGTCTCTGTCCCGTCGATCGGTGAGGTGAAGCGCTGATGGACCAAGCTTCCGACGTCCGTACGCTCGCCCTCGGCGAGACCAGCGGCACCGTGCCGCTCGCCCGCGACTTCACGCGGACCGCGCTCCACGAGTGGGGCTGGCTGCCGGCCGCCACCGCCGACCGCAGGGCCGCCGCCGAGGACGTCCTGCTCGTCGTCTCCGAGCTGGTCACCAACGCCTGTCTGCACGCCGAGGGCCCCGAGCGGCTGCGCGTCCTGCGCCAGGCCAAGGTGCTGCGCCTCGAAGTCACCGACCGGGGCGCCGGACAGCCCGCGCCCCGCACCCCGCACCGGTCGGGCCGGCCCGGCGGCCACGGGATGTTCATCGTGCAGCGCCTCTGCCTCGACTGGGGCATCGAGCGCACCCCGGGCGCCCCGGGGAAGACGGTCTGGGCCGAACTCGCGGCTCCCGCCTAGGACTTTCCCGCGAGCGGCACCCTCCGCTCGCGGCCCCCGCCGGGGGTTTTCCCGTGAGCGCTCCCCTTCGCTCGCGGCCCCCGCCCCGCCCTCGGGGCGTCTCCTGGGGACTTTCACAACTCCGCACGTTCCCCTGCCTTCCCTCCTCATGGCCTCAGGCGTACCTTGACGCCCAATCTGAAAGACCGTCAGGTTCCGTTGCGGTGAGGGGTGTTCGGGGTGTCCAAGGTGCCGAACCGGAGGAGAACGGCCGCCGCGCTCACGGCTGCGGCAGCGGTGACGGGCGCGGCCGTGCTGGCCGCCGCCCCGGCGGCCCACGCGGCCGTCGTCGACGTCAGCTACGCCTGCGAGACCAAGATCGGGCCCAAGAGCGCCGTCTCGCCCGTCGACATCAAGGCCGTCAAGAGCGGCAGCGCGTACACGATCACCATGTCGTTCGAGAAGGGCGTCTCCGACAGCCCCGTCGAACTTCCCAAGGGCGTCATGACCCCGCGCGCCGAACTCGTCCTCGGCGGCGCCGACTCCGGCACCGTCAAGGTCAAGGGAACGCCGAACACGGCCGCCATCCCGCCCGACACCCCCATCAGCATCGGCACCCTGACCGGCACGTACACGCCGAAGAAGAACGGCAAGGTCACCTTCACGGCCGGGACGCTCACCGTGCACGCCCTCGGCATGGACGCCGCCGTCTGCACCGCCAAGAACGGCCCGAAGCCGTCGCTGGAACTCGACGTCACCGGCGTCTCCGGCGGCTCCGACACCCCGCCGCCGCCCGCCGACGACTCCGGGGACACCGCGGCGACCGGCGACACCGGCGGCCAGCTGCCCAAGACCGGCCCCCTCGACTCCGCCATGGCCCTCGGCACCCTCGGCGGCACCGTCCTGCTGACCGGCGCCGCCGGAGTCCTCTGGCTCAGCCGGCGCACGGCACGTTGATGCGGACGGCGGCACGCTCCGGGCTCGTGGCCGCCGCGACCGCCCTCTGCGGCGTGGTCGCGGCGGCTCCCCCCGGAGCCCAGGCCTGGACGGCGGCGCCCGCCGCCGGCCGGCCGTACGCCTATCTGGAGGGCCCGGCGGGGAGCGTCCTCCAGGACACCCTGTCGGTGACCAACCCGGGCGCCCGGCCGCTCACCGTACGGCTCAGCGGCCGGGGCGCACCCGTCTCCTTCGCCGCCCCGACCGTGACCGTGCCCGCGAGGACCCGGGCGGACGTGCCCTTCGCCGTGACCGTCACCGCCGACCTCCCGCCCGGCGAACACCGGGGCACGGTACGGGCCTCCGCGGCCGGCCGTGAGGTCCGCGTCGACCTGCGGCTCCGGGTCAGCGGCCCCCACCTCGCCGCGCTCACCGTCGAGGACGTCAGCGTCGACACCGACACCGGCGCCCTCCGCTACACCCTGGTCAACCGGGGCAGCACGGTCCTCGCCCCGCGCCTCGCCGTCCGCGCCGACGGCCTCCTCGGCACCGTCCTCGACCGGCCGGAGCGCGCCCTGCCGCTCACCCTCCGCCCCGGCGAGCGGGCCACCCGCACCGAAACCTGGCCCGACCCGCCCGCCCTCGACTCCGTCACCGTCCGGCTGACCGCCACCGCCCCGGGCGCCGCGTCCGCCACCGCCCGTACCGAGGCCTCCTTCGCCTCGGGCCCGGCGCTCACCGGCGCGGCCGGCCTGCTCCTCGCGGCGGGCGGCGGCGGATACGCGGTACGGCGACGCGTCGGGTCCCGTACCCCACGAGCCTCGGCGGGAGCGACACCATGAGGACCATCCGTACGGCAGCCGCCCTCCTCGCGGCCCTTGCCCTCGCGCTGCTGCCCCTCGCGCCCGCGACGGCGGCCCCCACCCCCGTCGTCGAGCTCTCCCAGGCCGAGGGCGGCAAGGGCGGCGAGATCACCGTCAGCGGCAGCGGCTGGCAGCCGGGCTCGCTGCTCATGCTCCTGATCTGCGGCCAGGGCTCGCCCGGCACCGGCGTCATCGGCGGCACCAACTCCTGCGCCAACACCGAGGGCCGGGCCGCCACGGTCGACGCCAGGGGCGCGTTCAGCGCGAAGCTCCCCGTCACCGAACCGCCCAAGCCCTGCCCCTGCGTCGTGCACGTGGCCGGGGTCACCGGCCGGCAGGACGCCGTTGACCGGGCGTTCACGGTCGCCGGGCACCCCACCGCCCCGCTCCCCGAACCCTCGGGCGACGGGCGGCTCGCCGTCCTCGCCGCCGTGCGCCTCGACGGCTCCAGCGGCCTCCTCGTCTGGTTCGGGGCGCCGCCGTCCCGGGAGATCGTCTTCACCGTCGGCAACCTCGGCTCCGCGCCCGTCAAGGACCCCGTCTTCCAGGTCGGCACCAGCCACGGCGTCTTCACCCCGCAGTACGAGGAACGCCAGTGGCGCGGCACCGTCGCCCCCGGCAAGAAGGCCCTCGTACGGCTCCCCGTCGAACTCCCGGCGGGCGCGCACGGCGACTACCAGGTGTCCGTGAAGTACGGGGAGAAGGTCCTCGTCGAGCAGCCGTGGGGCGTCGGGCGGCCGTGGGGCGTGACGCTCTTCTGGCTGCTGCTCGCCTTTGTCGTACCGGCCGCCCTGTTCCGGATCGGGATGGCGGTGGTGGACCGCAACCGGCCTGCCCGCCCCGCCCGGCCCGCACACGCCACCACCGGCCCCGGCCGGCCCGCCCGGACCCGGTCCCGGGCCGCGGGCCGCCGCCGCACACGTACCCCCGAGTCCGTACGACCGGACCCGGGGGACGGAGAACCCACCGCGGTCCTGCCGTGGTTCAGTCCTGACTCCGCACCGTCAGCCCCAGAGAGCAGCCCGACGACGACGAAGGGAAATGCGTGAACACGCAACGGAGGATGAGCGCGGCCGGAGTCGCGCTGATGCTCGGCGGCGCGGGGATCCTGATTTCCGCCGGTCCCGCGCAGGCCGCCGAGGTCTCGTACAAGACGGAGTGCATCCCGCCGGCCATCTCCGGGCTTCCGCCCGTGCAGGGCACCACCAAGGTGCTCATCACGGCGCCGGCGGAGGCCAAGGTCGGCGACGAGGTCGAGATCGTCTGGAAGACGGTCCAGGCCGCCTCGAAGAACCCCGACGTGCTCGACCTCGGCCAGGACACGGTCAAGCCGACCGGTGTCCTCACCGTGGGCGGCGCGGCGAGCGGCACCGTCGCGATGGAGGGGACCCGGACGAACCCGCCGGTCCCCAAGAACAGTCCGATGCCGCTGTCCGAGATGAAGGGGAAGCTGAAGCTGACCAAGGCGGGCGAGATCACGCTCACGCCCGACAAGTACACGATCAACGTGTCCAAGCCGCTGTCCACGGACACGAAGTGCACGCCGAAGGAGGCGGTGCGGGCCGCCGCGACCATCAAGGTCACGGACGGCGGGGGCTCCACGACGACCTCGGGCGGCTCGACGGCGACCTCGGGCGGTACGACCTCCGGCGGCTCGACCTCGGGCGGTACGACCTCCGGGGGTTCCACCAGCTCCACCGGTGGCGGCTCCAGCAACACCGGCGGCTCGGCCACCAGCTCCTCCGGCGGGACGGGCGGCTCCTCCGGCTCCGGCTCCTCCGGCGGCTCCTCCAGTGGCGGCGGTGGCGGGCAGACCGACTTCCCCGGCACGGAGGTCTCCGTCGGCTTCACCTGCCAGGCCCCCGGCCCGGCCGACATCAAGTCCAAGGTCACCATCAGCGCCAAGAAGAACGGCGGCGCCTACGACCTCACCGTGAAGACGGCCAAGGGCGTCATGGACAGCCCCGCCCCGCTGCCCGCGGGGGCGCTCAAGTCCTCCATGGCGATCAAGATCGGCGGAGCGGACAGCGGCACGGTGAAGGTCACCGGCCCCGCCAACACCACCGCCCTCAAGATCGGCGACCCGGTGAACCTGGCCGACATGAAGGGCACGTACCGGCCCGGCGCGACCGGCAAGGCCACCCTCAGCCCCGGTCCGCTGACCATCGACGTCACGCTCGGCAGCGCGAAGATGCAGATCCCCTGCCAGCTCAAGGGTGCCGTGAAGGCCTCCCTCGAACTGGACACCAGCAAGCAGGCGGGCGGCGTGTCCGGCGGCTCCGGCAGCGGTGACTCCGGCGGCGGCACGAGCACCGCGTCCGGCGGCTCCTCCGGCGAGAACCTCGCCCAGACCGGCGCCGAGGACGACGGCGCCCTGCGTGCCCTCGCCCTCGTCGGCGGCACGGTGATCCTGCTCGGCGGCGCGGTGTTCGCCTTCACCCCGTGGGCGCGGCTCAGGCGCTGACGACGGCGGAACGTCGCCGGAAGACGGCGGAGGGCCGCCGCACCGGATCGGTGCGGCGGCCCTCACGGCCGTACGGGGTACGGGTGCGTCAGTGGACGCTGCCCATGAGCCCCTGGACCTTCTTGCGGTACATGTAGATCGCGAAGCCCGCCAGGACGGCCAATGAGGCTTCCATCGCGATGATCCCCGTCCCGTTCAGGTCGACGCCCGCGAGCGAGAGCAGACCCGTGGTGCAGTCACCGGCGGTGACGGCGAGGAACCAGACGCCCATCATCTGGGAGGCGTACTTCTGCGGCGCCATCTTCGTGGTGACGGAGAGGCCGACGGGGGAGAGGCACAGCTCACCGATGGTCTGGATCATGTAGATCGAGACGAGCCACATCGGGGAGACCTTGGTGCCGTCGCCCGCCATGTTCATCGGGACGATGAAGACGAAGAAGGACGCGCCCACCAGGACCAGACCCATCGTGAACTTCACGATGGTGTTCGGCTCCTGGTTCTTACGGGCCAGCCACAGCCACAGCCACGCGAAGACCGGGGCCAGCGCCATCACGAAGAGCGGGTTGAGCGACTGGTACCAGGTGGCCGGGAAGCCGAAGCCGAAGACGGTGTCGGAGGTCTTGCCGTCGGCGAACAGGGACAGCGTGGAGCCACCCTGGTCGTAGATCATCCAGAAGACGGCGGCGGCGACGAAGAACCAGATGTAGCCGGTCATCTTCGACTGCTCGGTCTTGTCGAGGTCCTTGTCGCGCTTGATGCGGACCAGGACGGCGACCGGGATGATCAGGCCGGCGAGGGTGATCGGGACGAGCGCCCAGTTCAGGGTGTACACGCCGAGCGCGACGACGACGCCGTAGAACGCCGCGGCCAGCACGACGACGAGCGCGACCTTGACCAGGACGCTCTTCCGCTCCTCCGTGGAGAGCGGGTTCGGGACGACGTTGCTCCTCGGGCTGAGGTGCTTCGTGCCGAAGAGGAACTGGACCAGACCCAGACCCATGCCGACCGCGGCGAG
Source organism: Streptomyces sp. P9-A4 (assembly GCF_036634195.1). Taxonomy (NCBI): domain Bacteria; kingdom Bacillati; phylum Actinomycetota; class Actinomycetes; order Kitasatosporales; family Streptomycetaceae; genus Streptomyces; species Streptomyces sp. P9-A4. Next base: position 2,841,676 of record NZ_JAZIFY010000001.1, on the reverse strand, counting down.
GGCGAAGCCCAGGTGCCAGTTGACCTTCTCGCCGACGGTGCCGACCACGAACGGCGCCACGAAGGCACCCAGGTTGATGCCGATGTAGAAGAGCGTGAAGCCACCGTCACGGCGCGGGTCGTCCGGGCCGTTGTAGAGGTGGCCGACCATCGTGGAGATGTTGGCCTTGAGCAGACCCGAGCCCGCGGCGACCAGCGCCAGGCCGACGAAGAACATCGCCTGACCGGGGAGGGCCAGCGAGGCGTGACCGGCCATGATGACGAAACCGGCGATGGCGACCGTCTTGCGGGCACCCCAGACGCGGTCGCCGAACCAGCCACCGGGCATGGCCATCAGGTAGACCATCGACACGTAGACCGAGTAGATGGCCGTGGCCGTGGCCGCGGTCATCGCAAGGCCGCCGCCCTGGGTGCCGGTCGCGGCGTCCGCGCCGCCGGAGACCAGGTAGAGGACCAGAAGAGCCCTCATGCCGTAGTAGGAGAAACGCTCCCACATCTCGGTCATGAAGAGAGTGGCCAGACCACGGGGGTGGCCGAAGAACGTCTTCTCGGAACCAGAGGTTCCGCTCGAAGCCGTCGTCAGGCTGGACGCCATGTCGATCCTTGCTCTGTCGGGACGCACGCCTTGTGAGCGTGATGCGCCCGGTGGGGGAGGCCGGCACCGGCGGAGCCGCACAGGACTCCACCGGGATCCACGCCCCGGGAGACGCGTCTACGCGTCCCGGAACCCGGCCCACAGGTCATTCACCGTCTCCAAGATCGGCGGGGCCGACCTCACGCAGAAGAGGACCTCGGCGCGCGAAGCTGGCCAAAGGTCCCCGATTACCGCTACAGACGTCGAGACACCATACGACATGACACTGCCGGATATGGAAGGACTTGAGAGATGGATCACAGGCGATAGCGCAACCGCACAAGGTCATTCGAAGGTCACACGCAAGATGCCCACAAGATCTCCAGGGGACCTCCGGGGCGGGCGTATCCAGCCCCGGCCCGGCACCCGCGCGGACTACCATCACTCCATGACCCGTGTACTGCTCGCCGAGGACGACGCCTCCATCTCGGAACCGCTGGCCCGCGCCCTGCGGAGAGAGGGGTACGAGGTCGAGGTCCGCGAGGACGGCCCCACCGCCCTCGACGCCGGACTCCAGGGCGGAGTGGACCTGGTCGTGCTCGACCTGGGACTCCCCGGCATGGACGGACTCGAAGTCGCCCGACGGCTGCGCGCCGAGGGACACACGGTCCCGATCCTGGTGCTCACCGCGCGCGCCGACGAGGTCGACACCGTCGTCGGGCTCGACGCGGGCGCCGACGACTACGTCACCAAGCCCTTCCGGCTCGCCGAACTCCTCGCCCGCGTCCGGGCCCTCCTCCGGCGCGGCGCCACCGAGCCCGCCGCCGCTCCCACGACCCACGGGGTGCGGATCGACGTCGAGTCGCACCGCGCCTGGATGGGCGACGAGGAGCTCCAGCTGACGGCCAAGGAGTTCGACCTGCTCCGGGTCCTGGTCCGGGACGCCGGCCGGGTCGTCACCCGCGACCAGCTGATGCGCGAGGTCTGGGACACCACCTGGTGGTCCTCCACCAAGACCCTCGACATGCACATCTCCTGGCTGCGCAAGAAGCTCGGCGACGACGCGGCGAACCCCCGCTACATCGCCACCGTCCGAGGCGTCGGCTTCCGCTTCGAGAAGAGCTGACGCTTCGAGAAGAGCCGACACCCCCCGCCCCCGGAGAGCACCGTGCGCCGCCGTCTCATCAACTCCACGCTCGCCGTGGTGCTCGTCGTCGTCGCCGTCTTCGGCGTCTCCCTGGTCATCGTCGAGACCCGGACCATCGCCGGCAGCGCCCAGGAGAGCGTGGATCTGGAGGCGCTGCGGATCGTCTCCATCGTCGACAGCCGGCTCATCGGCGGCGAGCCGGTCAACCCGGACATCCTCGCCGAGCAGAGCGGCGCCAAGCGGTACGCCCAGATCCGCATCCCCGGCCGCGACACCATCGAGATCGGCACCCGCCCGGACGGCGACGTCATCCGCGGCCTCGCCGAGGGCGAGCGCGGCGAGACCGTCGTCGTCGAGGAGTCCCGCTCCGCCGTCACCGCCGAGGTCGGCCGCACACTCATGATCATCGGCGCGGTCGCACTGCTCGCCGTCGTCGCCGCCGTCCTCCTCGCCGTACGCCAGGCCAACCGGCTGACCTCCCCGCTCACCGACCTCGCCGAGACCGCCGAACGCCTCGGCTCCGGCGACCCGCGCCCCCGGCACAAGCGGTACGGGGTCCCCGAGCTCGACCGGGTCGCGGACGTCCTCGACGCCTCCGCCGAGCGCATCGCCCGGATGCTCACCGCCGAGCGCCGGCTCGCCGCCGACGCCTCGCACCAGCTCCGCACGCCCCTCACCGCGCTCTCCATGCGCCTGGAGGAGGTCGCCCTCGCCGACGACCTGGACACGGTCAAGGAGGAGGCGACGATCGCGCTCACCCAGGTCGAGCGGCTCACCGACGTCGTCGAGCGGCTGCTGACCAACTCCAGGGACCCCCGTACGGGCTCCGCCGTCGCCTTCGACCTCGACGAGGTCATCAAGCAGCAGATCGAGGAGTGGCGGCCGGCCTACCGCAGCGCCGGACGGGCCATCGTCCACTCGGGCAAGCAGGGGATGCGCGCGGTCGGCACCCCGGGCGCGGTCGCCCAGGTCCTCGCCGCCCTCATCGAGAACTCGCTCATGCACGGCGGCGGCACGGTCGCCCTGCGCACCCGGGTCACCGGCAACCAGTCGGTGATCGAGGTCACCGACGAGGGGCCGGGCGTCCCCGCCGACCTCGGTGCGCGGATCTTCGAGCGGGCCGTCAGCGGCCGCAGCTCCACGGGCATCGGGCTGGCCGTCGCCCGGGACCTCGCGGAGGCGGACGGCGGCCGTCTGGAGCTGCTCCAGCAGCATCCGCCGGTCTTCGCGCTGTTCCTGGGCCGGGAGGTCCGCAGCGTCTCGGGGACGCCCCGGGAGCGCCCCGTACGGTGAACGCCCGGACCTGAGGCGGCGGCGGGCGAAGCCTCTATATTCGCGCGCGGGCCACCGGCGCCAGGCCGGCCATCAGCAGCAGCGCGCCGATCGGCAGCAGGTCGAGATCGGCGGCGAAGAGCACGAAGCCCAGGAGGACCAGCAGGGGACTCCAGGCGGGCAGCAGCCGCGGCTCGGCGGCCACCAGCATGACCAGCAGGGTGAGCAGGCCCAGCTGGAACGCGAGCGGGCCGACCGACTCCAGCGGTTCGGGCAGGGGCGCCGCACCGTCCAGGTCCGCGAACAGATCGCCGAGTATCACCCAGAGGAAGCAGGCGGCGCCGAAGAGGCCGGCCGCCGTGGCCGTGTTCGCGAGGAGGCGTCCGCGCCCGGTGGTGACGGGGACGAGCCGGCGCAGTCCGACCGTCACCACGCCGAAGAGCACGAAGCCGACGAGGAACAGGGCGTGGCCGAGGTTCCAGGCGAGCCCGGGACCGTGCTCCCCGTCCAGCCCGTCGACGAGTCGCAGCAGTCCGTACAGCCCCACCAGGAGCGGAGCGATGAGGGCGGGACTCTTCACGCCCAAGCGTCGGGAGGTCATACGAGAAGCCTCACAGGCCCCCGCCCCCCGGCCTATCGGGGACGGCCCCCACCCGACCCGGGAATCCGTCCCGTAGGGGACCCGCCGCCCCGAGCCGTCGGACCCGCCCCGAGCTGTCGGACCCGCCCCGAAGCCTCGGACCGCCGGAGGCGCCGGACCGCCCCGAGCCGTCTCAGACAAGCCGCCTCAGACCCGGTTCGGCAGCCGTCGGCTCGCCTGCCGCGGCGCCTGCTCCAGGAAGGATTCGGCGGTCTGCACCGCCTCCTTCGCCGGCAGCGCGCGGAACACCCATGTGCGGTAGGACCAGAAGCGGAAGAGGGTCCCGATCCCGATGCCGAAGAACTTGAAGAAGTTGCTCGCCAGCGGGCCGTCCCAGCCGAAGCCGTACGTCGCCGCGTAGAGCACGCCGTTCTCGATGACCATGCCGACCACGCTGAACAGCAGGAACAGCGACAGTTCCTTGGTCCGCCCCGACTTCTCCCGGTCGCGGTACGTGAAGTAGCGGAACCCGATGTAGTTGAAGACGATCGCGACCACGGTGGCGATCAGGCTGGCTCGGACCATCGGGATGTCGGTGTAGTGGCGCACCAGGTTGAAGACGCCGAGGTTGACGAGGACGCCGAGGCCGCCGACCAGACCGAACTTGGCGACCTCCCGGGCGAGCCGGTCGAGTCGCGTGCGAAGCGCACCGGGTTCACTCATGGTGATGGCTCTGTCCCGTCCGTCCGGATGACGTCCGGGTGACGTCAACCCAACCATGCTAACCAGCCCCTCCGTCACCCGCCCGGGTACCTGGGAATCCACGGAGGAACCCTTCCCCACCTGGGCCCCTCTTGTGCCAAGACACAGCCGGACGAGTGTTCCCCGATGGTGCGGATACCCTAAGAGGGTGACGTTCCCCGTAGTAGGCATGGTCGGCGGCGGTCAGCTCGCGCGTATGACCCACGAGGCGGGCATCCCCCTCGGTATCAAGTTCAAGCTCCTCAGCGACACCCCGCAGGACTCCGCGGCCCAGGTGGTGAGCGAGGTCGTCATCGGCGACTACCGCGACCTGGCTACGCTGCGTGACTTTGCGCGCGGATGTGACGTGATCACCTTCGATCACGAGCACGTCCCCACCGAGCACCTGCGGGCCCTCGAAGCGGACGGCGTCCCCGTCCGCCCGGGTCCCGACGCGCTGGTGCACGCCCAGGACAAGGGGGTGATGCGCGCGAAGCTCGACGAGATCGGCGCACCCAGCCCCCGGCACCGCATCGTGGCGGACCCCGAGGACGCGGCGGCCTTCGCCGCCGAGGTCGGGGGCTTCCCGATCATCCTCAAGACCGTGCGCGGCGGCTACGACGGCAAGGGCGTCTGGTTCGTCCGTACGCCCGAGGACGCCAGGGACCCCTTCCTCGCGGGCGTCCAGGTCCTCGCCGAGGAGAAGGTCGACTTCGTCCGCGAGCTCGCGGCGAACATCGTCCGCTCCCCGCACGGCCAGGCCGTGGCGTACCCGGTCGTGGAGTCCCGTCAGGTCGACGGCGTCTGCGACACGGTGATCGCGCCCGCGCCGGACCTCGACGACGCGCTGGCCGGGCAGGCGCAGGAGCTGGCGCTGCGGATCGCCAAGGAGCTGGGCGTCGTCGGCCATCTGGCCGTCGAGCTGTTCCAGACCACGGACGGCCGCATCCTCGTCAACGAACTGGCGATGCGCCCGCACAACTCCGGCCACTGGACCCAGGACGGGGCGGTCACCTCGCAGTTCGCCAACCACGTCCGTGCGGTTCTCGACCTGCCCCTCGGCGATCCGCGCCCGCGCGCGACGTGGACCGTGATGTGCAATGTCCTGGGCGGCGACTACCCGGACATGTACTCCGCGTATCTGCACTGCATGGCCAGGGACCCGCAGCTCAAGATCCACATGTATGGCAAGGACGTGAAGCCCGGCCGCAAGGTGGGGCACGTCAACACCTACGGCGACGATCTGGACGACGTGCTGGAGCGCGCGCGCCACGCCGCCGGCTATCTGCGAGGAACGATCACCGAGTGAGCAGCACGAGCCCCGCCACGAGCCCCGCCACCGACACCGCCCCCGTGATCGGCATCGTCATGGGATCCGACTCCGACTGGCCCGTCATGGAGGCCGCCGCGCAGGCCCTGGACGAGTTCGGTATCCCGTACGAGGTCGATGTCGTCTCCGCCCACCGGATGCCGCGCGAGATGATCGCGTACGGCGAGGAGGCGGCGGGCCGCGGCCTCAAGGCGATCATCGCGGGCGCGGGCGGCGCCGCCCACCTGCCGGGCATGCTCGCCTCCGTCACCCCGCTGCCCGTCATCGGGGTGCCGGTGCCGCTGAAGTACCTCGACGGCATGGACTCGCTGCTCTCCATCGTGCAGATGCCGGCCGGCGTCCCCGTCGCCACGGTCTCCGTCGGCGGCGCCCGCAACGCCGGCCTGCTCGCCGCCCGGATCCTCGCCGCGCACGACCCCGAACTGCTCGCCCGGATGCGTGAGTTCCAGCAGGAGCTGAACGACCAGGCGACCGAGAAGGGCAAGCGGCTGCGGGCCAGGGTCGAGGGCGCCGAGTCCTTCGGATTCGCCAAGTGAGCGCCGCGGAGCGGCTGGAGGAGGCCCGCGCCCTGCTCGCGGGCCACCCCGTCGTCGACGGTCACAACGACCTGCCGTGGGCGCTGCGCGAGCACGTGCGCTACGACCTCGACAAGCTGGACGTGGGCGCGGACCAGACCGGTGTGCTCCACACCGACCTCGCCCGGCTGCGGGCCGGTGGCGTCGGCGCCCAGTTCTGGTCGGTGTACGTGCCCTGCCGGCTGACCGGCGACGACGCGGTCAGCGCCACCCTGGAGCAGATCGACATCGTCGACCAGCTCCTGGAGCGGTACGCGGCCGACCTGGCCCCCGCGCTGACCGCCGACGACATGGAGGCGGCCCGCGAGGAGGGCCGTATCGCCTCCCTGAAGGGCGCCGAGGGCGGCCACTCGATCAACAACTCCCTCGCCACCCTGCGCGCGCTGCACACCCTCGGCGTGCGCTACATGACGCTCACGCACAACGACAACAACGACTGGGCGGACTCGGCGACCGACGAGCCCGGCGTCGGCGGGCTCTCCGCCTTCGGCCGCGCGGTCGTCCGCGAGATGAACCGCTCCGGCATGCTCGTCGACCTCTCGCACGTCGCCGCCACCACCATGCGGGCCGCGCTCGACGCCACGGCGGCGCCGGTGATCTTCTCGCACTCCTCCGCCCTGGCGGTCTGCGACCACCCGAGGAACATCCCGGACGACGTCCTGGAGCGGCTGCCCGCCAACGGCGGCGTCGCGATGGCCACCTTCGTGCCCAAGTTCATCCTGCCCGCCGCCGTCGACTGGACCGCGCGGGCGGACGACAACCTCAGGGCGCACGGCTTCGACCACCTCGACACCACCGCCGAGGCGATGAAGCTGCACCGTGCCTTCGAGGAGGCGAACCCCCGCCCGATCGCCACCGCCGCGACGGTCGCCGACCACCTCGACCACATGCGCGAGGCCGCCGGCATCGACCACATCGGCATCGGCGGCGACTACGACGGGACGGCCTTCACCCCGGCCGGGCTCGACGACGTCGCCGGCTACCCGAACCTGGTCGCCGAGCTGCTGCACCGAGGCTGGTCGCAGCCGGACCTCGCCAAGCTGACCTGGTCCAACGCGGTCCGTTTGCTCCGTGACGCGGAGGCCGTCTCGCGCGATCTGACGAGCCGTACGGCCCCGTCGAACGCGACGCTCGACGCCCTGGACTCCCCGGCCGTCCCGCAGGCCTGACGACCCCTACGGGGCCTGCCGGGCCTTCACCCGGACGGCCCAAGTCCGCCGCGCTCCCCGCAGGGGGCCGGTGGCACGGTGGACGGTACCGCCCCGCCGCACTCGGCGGGGCGGTACCGCATCACACAGGGCGCTGCGCGAGACGGAGTTCCTCTCCCGCACGAACCGCATCAGGCCGGCGGCGGCCTGACCGCGGGACGAGGGAAGCAGGACGAGAAGGAGGGGCGCACCCGACCGGGGTGCGCCCCTCCTTCTCCGTGCGTACGCCTCAGGCGCGCGGCCGGCCCATCGCGCGGTACGTCCAGCCCGCCGCCCGCCAGCGCTCCGCGTCGAGCGCGTTGCGGCCGTCCAGGATCACCCGCGAGGAGGCCGCATCGGCCAGCTCCGCCGGGTCGAGCTCACGGAACTCGCGCCACTCGGTCAGGTGCAGCACCACGTCCGCCCCGCGTACGGCCTCCAGGGCCGAGTCCGCGTACCCCAGGGTCGGGAAGACGCGCCGGGCGTTGTCCATGCCCTTCGGGTCGTAGACGGTGACCTGGCCGCCCTGGAGGTGTATCTGACCGGCCACGTTCAGCGCGGGGGAGTCGCGGACGTCGTCCGAGTCCGGCTTGAAGGTGGCGCCGAGGACGGCGACCCGGCGGCCCAGGAAGGAGTTCCCGCCCAGCACCTCGCGGGTCATCTCCACCATCTGGCCGCGCCGCCGCATGTTGATCGAGTCGATCTCGCGGAGGAAGGTCAGGGCCTGGTCGGCGCCCAGTTCGCCCGCGCGGGCCATGAAGGCCCGGATGTCCTTGGGCAGGCAGCCGCCACCGAAGCCGATGCCGGCCCGCAGGAACTTGGCGCCGATCCGGTCGTCGTGGCCGATGGCCTCGGCCAGCTTGGCGACGTCGCCGCCGGCGGCCTCGCACACCTCGGCCATCGCGTTGATGAAGGAGATCTTCGTGGCGAGGAAGGAGTTCGCGGCGGTCTTCACCAGTTCGGCCGTCGGGAAGTCGGTCACCACGAACGGCGAGCCCGCGCCGACGGGGACCGCGTACACCTCGCGCAGTGTCTTCTCGGCCCGCTCGCCGCGCACGCCGACGACGATTCGGTCGGGGCGCAGGGTGTCCTGCACGGCGAATCCCTCGCGCAGGAACTCGGGGTTCCAGGCCAGCTCCACACCCTCCGGCAGCAGGCCCGCGAGCCGTTCGGCCGAGCCGACGGGCACGGTCGACTTGCCGACGACCAGGGCCCCTTCGCGTACGACCCCGGCGAGGGAGGTGAAGGCGGCGTCCACGTAGCTCATGTCGCAGGCGTACTCGCCGTGCTTCTGCGGGGTGTTCACACAGACGAAGTGCACGTCGCCGAATGCGCCGACCTCCTCCCAGGAGGTGGTGAAGCGGAGCCGGCCGCTCGATCCCTCGATGCCGGCCACGTGCTTCGCGAGGAGTTCCTCGAGACCGGGCTCGTACATCGGGACCCGGCCGGAGGAGAGCAGCTCGATCTTCTCGGGGACGACGTCCAGGCCGAGCACCTCGAAGCCCAGTTCCGCCATGGCCGCGGCGTGGGTGGCGCCGAGGTAGCCGGTACCGATCACGGTGATCTTGAGGGCCATGCGGGTCTCCAGTGACGTCGGGCGGAATGCCTGCCCGAGCATAGTCGTGCCCTGGCCCGGGGCCCGGACACGCCCTACCCTTTGGGTTACTTAACGGTAGTTAGCAAGCGTGGGAGTGGATGAGCATGGCGGGTTCTGCCGATTTCGACCTGTATCGGCCCTCCGAGGAGCACGACATGCTCCGGGAGTCGGTGCGTGCGCTGGCGGAGGCGAAGATCGCGCCGTTCGCGGCGGCGGTGGACGAGGAGGGCCGGTTCCCGCAGGAGGCCCTGGACGCGCTGGTCGCCAACGACCTGCACGCCGTGCACGTCCCCGAGGCCTACGGCGGCGCGGGCGCGGACGCGCTGGCGACGGTGATCGTGATCGAGGAGGTCGCGCGCGCGTGCGGCTCGTCCTCGCTGATCCCGGCCGTGAACAAGCTGGGCTCGCTGCCGGTGATCCTGTCCGGCTCGGAGGAGCTCAAGCGCAAGTACCTCGGCCCGCTGGCCAAGGGCGACGCGATGTTCTCCTACGCCCTGTCCGAGCCCGACGCGGGCTCCGACGCCGCCGGGATGAAGACCCGCGCGGTGCGCGACGGGGACTTCTGGGTCCTCAACGGCGTCAAGCGGTGGATCACCAACGCCGGCGTCTCGGAGTACTACACCGTGATGGCCGTCACCGACCCCGACAAGCGGTCCAAGGGCATCAGCGCCTTCGTCGTGGAGAAGTCCGACGAGGGCGTCTCCTTCGGCGCCCCGGAGAAGAAGCTCGGCATCAAGGGCTCCCCGACCCGCGAGGTCTACCTCGACAACGTCCGCATCCCCGCCGACCGCATGATCGGCGCCGAGGGCACCGGCTTCGCCACCGCCATGAAGACCCTCGACCACACCCGCGTCACCATCGCCGCCCAGGCCATCGGCATCGCCCAGGGCGCCCTGGACTACGCCAAGGGCTACGTCAGGGAACGCAAGCAGTTCGGCAAGCCCATCGCCGACTTCCAGGGCGTCCAGTTCATGCTCGCCGACATGGCCATGAAGCTCGAAGCCGCCCGCCAGCTCACCTACGCCGCCGCCGCCAGGTCCGAGCGCGTGTCCGCCGGAGGCGAGAAGGAAGACCTCACCTTCTTCGGCGCCGCCGCGAAGTGCTTCGCCTCCGACGTCGCCATGGAGGTCACCATCGACGCCGTCCAGCTCCTCGGCGGCTACGGCTACACCCGCGACTACCCCGTCGAGCGCATGATGCGCGACGCCAAGATCACCCAGATCTACGAAGGCACCAACCAGGTCCAGCGCATCGTCATGGCCCGCAACCTCCCGTAACGGAGTACGGGAAAGGGGCGCCCTCCGACCGGAGAGCGCCCCTTTCCGCCGTCTGCTCAGCGGTCCGACTCGACCGTGACCTTCTCGTCGTTCTTGATCTGCTCGACGAGCTGCTTCACCTTCGGCATGTCCCACTTGAGGGAGTTCTGCGGCGCGCTGCCCGCGAGCGGCATGTTCATGGACTTGCCGTCGCCGCTGTTGATGCCCTTCATCGCGAAGAACATCTTGCCGAGGTCGTACAGCGACATGTCCTTGTCCACGATCAGCGTGTCCAGACCGGCGCCGAGCGTCGGGTAGAGCGCGAACGGGTTGAGGATCGTGCCCGGCGTCGCCGCCTGGTTGGCGAGGGCGGAGAGGAACTTCTGCTGGTTCTTCGTCCGCTGGAGGTCCGACTGCGCGAAGGCGTACCGGGTCCGGACGAAGGCCAGGGCCTGCTCGCCGTTGAGGGTCTGCGTGCCCGCCTGGAAGTCGGCGCCGGACTTCTTGTCCTTGAAGCCCTTGTCGATGTTCAGCTCGACACCGCCGAGCGCGTCCACGATGTTCGCGAAGCCGGCGAAGCCGATCTCGGCGTAGTGGTCGATGCGCAGGCCGGTGTTGAACTCGACGGTCCGTACGAGCAGTTCGGGGCCGTCCATCGCGTACGCCGCGTTCAGCTTGGAGCCGCCGCGGGCCGGGTACGTCTTGCCCGACTCGGAGCCGACGAAACTCGGGATCGTCACCCAGGAGTCACGGGGCAGCGAGACCATCGTGTTCCCGCTGGAGCAGGCCGCGAGGATCATCATCGAGTCGGTCCGCTTGCCCTCGGCGGAGCCGGTGTGCAGCTTCTTCTTGTCCTCGGCGGACATGCCCTCGCGGCTGTCCGAACCGACGATCAGATACGTGGTGCAGTCGCCCTCGGCCGGCCGCTCGATGACCTTGGACAGGTCGACCTCGTTGCGCATCTGCGAGCTGGCCCAGGCGTAGGTGCCGATGCCCCAGGCGAGGACGGCCACGACGAGGACGATCGAGCCGATCTTGATGCGCTTGCGCCAGTCCGGAGCGGGACGCCCGGGACCGCCGGCGCCGGGGCCCGGCGCGTACTGCGGGGGCACGGAGCCGTGCCCTCCGCCCTGCTGGCCGCCGTAGACCTGGCCCGAGCTGTAACCGGAGTCGTAGCCCGCGCCCTGAGCCTGGGTGAAGTTCGGGTTGTAACCCTGCCCCTGACCCTGGTCGTACCCCTGGTTCCGACCCTGACCCTGGTCGTACCCCTGGCGCGGCGGCTGCTGCGGAACCTGAGGGCGCTGCGGGCGCTGCACATGGCTCATGCGGCGAGGTCCCTCGGGCTGGGAGTTCGCGTTGCCACGGCCGTAGCCGCCGTCTTCGGGCCAGTCATTCATGTGGACCAGTGTGCCGGGCAGGGCTTTCCGGGCGACAGTCCGGGTGGAAGATAGGACCGGTGCTGTTGCCAAGCTGATGCAAAAGGGACCGAACGGCGACCGCCCCAGGACCCGGCATATGGTGGAGGGCATGACAGATCAGGGCGATATCGCGGGCAAGCCCACCTCCGCCTCCCGCACCACCCTCAGCCACATCATGACGAGCCACGACACCAACCTCCTCGGTACGGTGCACGGCGGCGTGATCATGAAGCTGGTGGACGACGCGGCGGGCGCCGTCGCGGGCCGCCACTCGGGCGGGCCGGCCGTGACCGCCTCGATGGACGAGATGGTCTTCCTGGAGCCGGTCCGCGTCGGCGACCTGCTGCATGTGAAGGCCCAGGTCAACTGGACCGGCCGGTCCTCCATGGAGGTCGGCGTACGCGTCCTGGCCGAGCGCTGGAACGAGTCCACGCCCGCCACCCAGGTCGGCTCCGCGTACCTCGTCTTCGCCGCCGTCGACGCGGACGGCAAGCCGCGGCAGGTCCCCCAGGTCCTCCCGGAGACGGAGCAGGACAAGCGCCGCAACCAGGAGGCCCAGATCCGCCGCACCCACCGCCTGGCCCGCCGCCAGGCGATCAAGGAACTGCGCGAGCGCCGGGCGGCCGAGGGCTACGAGGACTGACGGGCCCGAAAGGGACCGACAGCTCAGGGGCTCACGCTCACGGACACACCACCCGGTCCCCAGTGACCGCCTCGAACGGCCCCGTGCGCCCCGCGTCCTCCGCCCGGACCGCCCGTACCCCCTTGTAGTCCGCGCCCACCGTCACCCGCAGCGTCCCGCCCCGGCCCGCCACCGCCCGGAGCTCCGCCCCCGGCAGGGCCGCCGCGAGGGACTTCGCCGAGCGGTCCCAGCGCGGGTCGTACTCGACGAGCGTCCGCACCCGCTCCTGCCCGGCCCCGGTCATCGGGCTCCGGGTGGTGTCGAAACCGGTGCCGCGCAGCGCGTCGTCCACCTTGCGGCCGAGCCCGTCCGTCCGGGTCCCGTTGTAGACCTGCACGCGGACCGTGCGCGGCGCCACGTCCACCACGACCGCCTTCGGGGCCTTCGAGGAGGACGCGGGCTCGGCCGCGGCCAGCGGGCGGTCGTCGCGGAGCGCCTGGAACAGCTTCTGTGCCTTCGCCGCGTCCCACTTCACCGTCGAGCCGATGCCCTTCACGGGGAAGCTCATGTCCCCGATCGGCACGGAAACGAACTCCGAGGACGCCGGGGTGAAGCCGTGCATCGCCTTGGCGAGGGCGAGCAACTGGTCCGTACCGAACTCCTCGTCGGCCCGCACCGAACTCAGCAGCGTCGTGGCCACCTCGCGGAACCGCACCGGGTTGAGCAGCACCCCGCCGCTGGTCGTCCGCTCGATCAGCGCGGCGAGGAAGCGCTGCTGCCGCTGCATCCGCCCGATGTCGGCGGCCCCGTCGATGTGCCGGGAGCGTACGTACTGGAGGGCCTGGCCGCCGTCCAGCTCATGGGTGCCGGCGGGCAGGTCGAGCCCGGTGTACGAGTCCTTCAGCGGCCGGGTCGTACAGATCTGCACCCCGCCGACCGCGTCCACGGTCCGCATGAAGCTGGTGAAGTCGACCTCCAGATAGTGGTCGATCTTGACGCCGGTCATGGACTCGACGGTCCGTACGGTCAGCGCCGGCCCGCCCTCGGCGTACGCCGCGTTCAGCTTCACCGGATGGGCGTGGTGCTTCTTCCCGGTGGTCAGGTCGGTGTGCTCGGGCATCTCGGCGTACGAGTCACGGGGCAGGCTCACCACGCTCGCCCGCTCCCGGTCCCCGGAGATGTGCACGAGCATCACGGTGTCGGTGCAGTGGCAGGGAGCGCCGCCGAGCCGGTACTTCGCCTTCTCCTCGGGGGTGATCCGGTCGCGGCCGTCGGTGCCGACGACGAGCACGTTCATCCCGTTCCCGCCCTGCGGCCGGTTCTTCATGTCCTTGAAGGGGTCGACCCGGGTGATCCCGGTGTCCAGACCGGTGACCACGGCATGCCCGATCCCGCCGGCGGCGAGCACCGTCACGGAGAGCGCCGTCGCCATCCGCATCCCCCATGGGGGGCGCCTGCGCCGCCGACGGACCGGTACGCGGCGGGCGACGGGCCGGGGAAGGGGCGTGCGGGGCGGTGCGGGCACGGACGGACACCTCCGCGGGTGTGACAAAGGGAACCGTGAGAACCGTAGGCCCATACGATCAGCACCACCCGTGCGGCGCGCTCGCTGTCCCCCGTTCGCGGTAACGTGGCGGGCAATAATGCCGTCTCCGGGGGACGACCCCCGAACCCCCGAGGAACCATGCGCCCCGTCTCCGTGATCATGCCGGTCCTCAACGAGGAGCGGTACCTGCGCACCTCCGTTCGTCACATCCTGGAGCAGGAGTACGACGGTGAGATGGAGGTGGTGATCGCGCTCGGGCCGTCCACGGACCGCACCGACGAGATCGCCGCCGAGCTCGTCCGCGAAGACCCCCGCGTCCATACGGTGCCGAACCCGACGGGCCGTACGCCCGCCGCCCTCAACGCCGCGATCAAGGCCTCGCGTCACCCGATCGTGGTACGCGTCGACGGCCACGGCATGCTCTCCCCGAACTACATCGCCACCGCCGTCCGGCTCCTGGAGGAGACCGGCGCGCAGAACGTCGGCGGTGTGATGCACGCCGAGGGCGAGAACGCCTGGGAGGACGCGGTCGCCGCCGCGATGACCTCGAAGATCGGCGTCGGCAACGCGGCCTTCCACACGGGAGGCGGGGCGGGCCCGGCGGAAACGGTCTATCTGGGCGTCTTCCGCCGCGAGGCCCTCGAACAGCAGGGCGGCTACAACGTCGAGTTCATCCGCGCCCAGGACTGGGAGCTGAACTTCCGCATCCGCGAGGCCGGCGGCCTGATCTGGTTCTCGCCGGAGCTGCGCGTCCAGTACCGCCCGAGGCCCTCGGTGAAGGCCCTCGCCAAGCAGTACAAGGACTACGGCCGTTGGCGGCACGTGGTGGCCCGCTACCACCAGGGCTCCATCAACCTCCGCTATCTGGCCCCGCCGGTCGCCGTCTGCGCGATCGCCGCCGGCCTGGTCGTGGGCGCCGTCCTCACCCCGCTCGGCTTCGTGATCCCGGCGGGCTACCTCGCCGCGATCACGGCCGGCTCGCTCCCCGCGGGCAAGGGCCTCCCGCTGAAGGCCCGCCTCCAGATCCCGGTGGCCCTGGCGACGATGCACATGTCCTGGGGCTACGGCTTCCTGACGAGCCCCCGCTCCCTGGCGAAGCGCGTCATCGCGAGCCGCCGCCCGGCGGTACGAGCGGGCGAGACCGAGACGGTCTGAGCCCCCGCGCACGAGCTGCGAAACGGCGACGGCCGGACCCCGAGGGGTCCGGCCGTCGCCGTGTGCGGGGGAGGAGCGGTCAGCTCTTCCCGTCCCACTGGTAGACCGAGTAGACGTCCATGCAGGACGACTTGTCGTCGGCGCCGTCGGGCAGATCGCCCGCGACCGTCGTCGGCCTCTTGAACGTGTTGCCCTCGCGCCAGTCCGATCCGATGACGAGCGTGAGGCCCTGCGCCTCGGCGGAGGCGTGGACGGCCGAGTCCGGCAGCCCGAGCGCCTTGGCCACCGACAGGGCGTTCGCCTTGCCCTGGTCGCCGTCCGCCTTGGGGTAGCTGAGCAGGGTGTCCTTGCGGCCGCTGCCCTTCTTGAAGGACTCGGCCCGGGTGAAGCCCTTGCCCCGGAGGACCTCGGTGATCGTGCGGGCGCGGCCCTCCGTGGCGGCCTGGCCGTCGCCGTCGGTGCCGTTCACGACGGTCACGGCGAGGGAACCGGGGGCCTCCGCAGGCGTCTTGGGCTTCGCGGAGGCGGTCGCCTTCGGCTTGGCGGCCTTGCCTCCGTTCTTGTCGAGGGCGACGTCGTCACGGAGCATCGTCCACATCTTGTCGGCCGACGCCGGGACCATCTCCAGCCACGCGTCCTTGTTCGCCGGATAGGCCACCGTCGGGACCGTCGCCGTCGTGAGGCGGTCGATCTTCACGTTCTTGAGCTGCATCGACAGGTCGAAGAGCTTCTTCACGCTCTTGAGCTCGTCGGAGACCTGAAGCGCGCTCGTGGCGGTCTCGGCCAGCCCCGTGAGCCGCCCGGTGTCGGTCCACGCGTTCTGGCTCTGGAGCTTCTTCATCATGCCGTTGAGGTACATGTGCTGGGCCTTGGCGCGGTTCTGATCGCTGCCGAACGCGTGCCGGGTCCGCAGCCACTGGAGGGCCTGCGTGCCCTGGACATCGGTGGTGCCCTTCTTCAGCTTCAGCCCGGAGCCGCCCTTGACCCTGGCGGTGGACTTGTCGTACACGCCGGTCTTGACGCAGACGGGGACGCCGCCGACCTCGTCTGCCATCGCCACCACGCCGGCGAAGTCGACCATCAGCCAGTGGTCGATGTAGACCCCGGTGATGCTCTCCCAGGTGGTGAGGGTGCAGCCGGGGCCGCCGCGCTGGAGGCTCTCGTTGATCGGCCGGTTGGTCGTGGCGGCGAAGGTCTCGCCGTTCTTGTCCTTGCACTCCGGGATCGGGACGACCGTGTCACGGGGTATGGAGACGATCGAGGCGTTCTCGCGGTCCGCCGAGACGTGCAGCAGCATCTGCACGTCGGCGAGCGGCTTGCGGTCCTTGTCGTTCCGGCCGCCGCCCAGGGCGATGTTCTTCTCGTCCGCCCGGCTGTCCGAGCCGATCAGCAGGATGTTCAGCGGGGTGTCGCCCAGCGCGTTCGGCGCCGCCTTCTTCACGCCGCTCTCGCCGCCGGCCCGTCCGCCGCTGCGGATGTTGCTGTTGAGGTGCTCGTAGTACAGGTATCCGGCGCCGGCCGTGCCGAGTATCAGCACCGACATCGTGATCGCCACCCAGCGCAGCACCTTGCGCTTGCCGGCCTTCTTGGCGCGCCGGGAGCCGCCGCGGCGGTGGCCCGCCCGGCTGTCGGCCTCGCTCGCCCCGCCACCGGCCGCCGCGCCGCGCCTGCGTTCGGCGCGGGTCGGCGTGCCGGCCGCCTCGGACTCGTCGGGCGTCTCGCCGCCGGCGCCGGTGGCCTCACCGGCGCCGTACAGCTCGTCGTCCCAGCCCAGTTCACGGGCGCGCGGAACACGTCCCCGTGTTCCCTCCCCACGCACGCTGTTCTGTCCCACCCCAGGTCCCCTCGTCAGTCAGAAACGCGCCAGGACCCGGTGTTTCCGGGTCACTTGGCGCACACCTGCTTGTCAGCTTCTACCTTTTCGACGTCCGGCGCCTTCACCGGGCCGTTGACGGGCACCCCCGCGCCCTTGAAGTCGGCACCGAGGACGAGCGTCATGGGCTCGCGTACTCCGGCGTCCTGCGTGCCCGGCTTGAGCGCCGTGGCCGGCAGACCCATCATGTCCGCGAGCTTGCGGGCCTGATCGGCCTGGTTCGGTGCGTAGGTGAGCGTGGTCTTCGCCGCCTTCTCGGGGGCGTTGCTCTTGTTGGTGGAGCGGTTGACGCCCTGCTCGTTCTGCAGCCAGTTGATGGTCGACTGGGCCGCGCCCCGGATGCCGCTGCCGTTGTAGACGTCGACGCGCACGGCGGAGGCCTCGGCGCGCGTCCCCTGGAGGAGCTTCGCCTGGGCCTGCGCCTGGGCGTTCTTGGCGTTCTGCTCCTTCTTCTTCACCTCGGTGAGCGACACGTCGGCCTGGAGCGCGGCGAAGAGCTGCGGTGCCTGCGTCGGATTCGGCACCACGGTGATGGGCTTGGGCTCGTCGGGGTTGTCGATGACCGGGAGCGTCGCGAAGGAGATGTTCTTCGTGTCGATCCCGGCCAGCTCCTTGGCCATGTCCTCCAGCTTGCCGAGGGACCCTATGCCCTTGTCGACGGTGAGCGCGCTCGTCGCCGCCTCGGCGAGGTCGTACAGCTTCGTCGGGCTGGTGAGCGTCTCGTTCGACTTCATCTGCCGGATCATCGAGCCGAGGAACTGCTGCTGGACCTTGATCCGGTCGAGGTCGCTCTTGTTGCCGAAGCTGGAGCGGGTACGGACGAAGGCGAGCGCCTTCTCGCCCTCGATGACCGATTCGCCGGCCGGCAGCTTCAGGTGCGACTTCGGGTCGTCGACGGGCTTCTCGACGCAGACCTTCACGCCGCCGACGGCGGTGGTCAGTTCCTTGACGGCGTTGAAGTCGACCATCATGAAGTGGTCGACGGTCAGGCCGGTCAGTTCCTTGACGGTGCGCATGGTGCAGCCGGGGTCGCGACCGCCCTGGCCGAGGCTCACGTTGAAACGGGCCTTCTCCTGGCCGGGGATGGTGAGGATGCTCCCGTCGCTCTGCCGCGACTGGCACTCGGGGATCGTCGTCATCAGGTCGCGCGGGATGGAGAGCGCCGTGGCGTTCGTCCGGTCCTTGGAGACGTGGAAGAGGATCGTGGTGTCCGCGTGGCCGGGGCTGTCCTTGTCGCCGTAGCCGGCGTTGCCCTCGCCGGTCCGCTTGTCGGTGCCGATGATCAGGACGTTGAAGGCCTCGCCCTTGCGGAAGCCCTTGCTCTCGTTGCCGATGGGGTCGATGACCGCGATGTTGCCGTCGAGCTTGTTGTAGAGCAGGTACGCCCCGGTCGCGCCGCCGATGAGGACGAGGGCCATCGTGCCGCCCGTCCACAGCAGGACCTTCTTCTTGCGGGACGCGCCCTGCTTGCGCTTGCGGCGGCTCGCGGGGGGCTGTTGCCCTTCGCCGTCCTGGTCGGCGAGCCGGCGGCGGCGCTGGCCGGGGACGGGCACCTCGACCGGGGTTTCGGCCGGGGTGGGCGCGGGTACGGGTGCGGCGGATCTACGGGTGGCGGACGGAGCCCGCGACTGCCCAGCGGAGTGGTCCAGTCGCAGTTCGTAGTTGCCCGTTCGCGGGTTGAGGACCCACTGGTCGGCGGGGTCGATCTCGTCCGCCCGTCCACGGCTGTGCGCGTCCACGGTTACTCGAGTCCTCCGTCGGTGCCACGCGGGGCGCCTCCCCCGCAGGGCGCCGCTCTCTCGGTCGTTCGATCCTTGGTGAGTGCGACCACGCGGTCGGGGTGCACCGGATCGCGTCACACTATCGGCCCAGTTCAGCGTGGGGCGACGCGCGTGACAAATTCCACGCCCCTTACAACCGGGCAATTTGCTCAAACCTCATCCCTCCCCACCCTCCCCTTGGTTCGCCCTTTACCCATGCCCTCCGCGACCCCCTCTAGGAGCACACACCTTCCGCCGCGCTCCGCCCCGTGAACGTCGGGGTCGCGGCGGGCGTCGGGGTGTCCGCGTCGTCCGGTTTCCCGTCCGAGCCCGGCTTCTTCTCGCCGCCCGGCGTCACCACTACGGGCTTGTCCTCCCGTAGCTGCTTGAAGAGTTGACTCGCCGCAGGCTGTACCAGTTCATCCCGGTTCGCGTCGTATCGGTAGGAGCGGCGCGGCACCGTGAGGAACTGCACCTTCTCCGTCGGGATCGCCCGCATCGAGCGCGCCAGGTCGTACAGGTCCCGCAGCGAGTCGAGCCCGGGGTCCGTGGTGAGGGACTTGGTGGCCGCGTCCAGAACCGGATAGAGCTTCGTCGGGTTCAGCAGCACCCCGTCGCTCTGCACCTTGTTGACGAGGGCGCCGAGGAACTGCTGCTGGCGGTCCATGCGTTCGGTGTCGCTGCCGTCGCCGATCGACTTCCTGGCCCGTACGAATCCGAGGGCCTGCTCGCCGTGGAGCGTCTGACGCCCCGCGGGCAGCTTCAGCTTCGCGTCCGGGTCGTTCACCGGCTCCTTGAGGCAGACCTCGACCCCGTCGACCGCGTCCACCATCTTCTTGAAGCCCCGGAAGTCGATCACCATGTGGTGGTCCACCCGGATCCCGGTCAGCTTCTCGACGGTACGGATCGAGCAGGCCGCACCGCCGAACTCGAAGGCCCAGTTGAACTGCGCGAACTGCTCCCGGGTCCGCGTCCCGTCGGGCTTGCGGCAGCTCGGGATCGTCACCATCAGGTCGCGGGGGAGGGAGACGGCGGTCGCGCTCGTCTTCCCCGCCGCGAGGTGCAGCAGGATCGTCGTGTCGGAGCGCTGGGTGCCCACGTCCTTGCCGTACTTGCGGTTCCCGTCCCCCGACCGGGTGTCCGAACCGATGAGCAGGATGTTCCGGGCGGCGGACGTGCCCGCCGGCGGGCGCTCCTTCTCGTACTTCCGCAGTTCGGTCTCGGCGGTGGTGTCCGTGGTGATGTTGCCGTCGAGCTTCCGGTAGAACCACCAGCCGACCCCGGCGGCGGCCAGCACCGCGAACGAGACGCCGAGCGCGGTCCACCGCAGCCAGTGGCGTCGGCGCGGCGCCTCCGGAGCACCGGGCGCCGCGTCCTCCGTTGCCGGGGGATCCGGTTCGGCGGGCGTGCCCGCGCGGTCCGTCACGTCTGAGTCCGTCCTTCATGGCGTCGGCGGCGCGCCGGGCGGCCGCCGGTCGTAGAAGGAGACGGCCGAACCCGAGGCATGGTTGTGCGGAAGGAGGCGACTCCTCCCGGCCGATCATGTACCGGACGGGGCACACGGACGCGGGAACTCGGCGCGGCGCTAGGCCGAACGAGGGGGTGAACCGGCGCCCGGGTGCGCGGTGGCTTGTGCCGGAGGCGGCGGGCGGCCGGGCCGGCTCAGAGAGCCGAGTGGGTCACCCGCTCGCTCTCCACCCGCTTCTCCAGGCCCTCGGGCGCGAGCCGGTCCAGATTCCGGCACAGGACCACCGACCCGCCCGCCGCGAGGGGTGCGTACAGACCGGCCGAGAGCCCCTCCCAGTCCCCGTACCCGAGTCCCGAGAGCAGTCGCGAGCCGGCGGTCAGGCCGAGCGTCGCCGCGTCCGCGTGCGCCCGCTCGACGAGCCCCGCGCCGTCGCGCTCCGTACCGTCGACGACGAGGGCCGGAGCGCCCGGATCGACCGGTACGAACGGGGCGAAGCGGTCGCCCTGGCTCGGCACCTCGACCGCGTAGTCCGCGTACCCGGCGGGCGCCACGGGGAACCGGCGGCCCAGCGGTGCCAGGGAGAGCGCGATCCGCTCCCCGGAACAGGCGAGGCCCGCCTCCAGCGTGTCGGGACCCGCGACGACGAGGTCCGCGTCCGCCGGGTCGCCGCCGATCTCCACGGTCACCCCGGCGGAGGAGCAGGCCAGCAGCCAGACGGCCGTCTGCCAGTGCGCCGGCAGCAGCAGCGCCAGCCGGTCGCCCGGCTCGGCGGACAGTTCGCCCTGGAGCAGGTTCGCCGTCTTGGCCACCCAATTGGCGAAGGTGGCGACGGACAATTCCACCCGTTCACCGGTGGCGTCGTCGTAGAAGGTGACGAAGGGGCGGGCCGGGTCCGCGGCGAGCGCGGATCGCAGCAGGTCGGCGGGGGTGCGGTCGCTGGCGTTCACGCCGGACAGCGTACGCGGACGGCCGCGCGCGGGTCCGCCGTACCGGTGACGCCGTCCACCGGTCGGCCCGACGGCCCGTCAGTTTCCCGGCCGGTTCCCGGCGAGCGGAACGGCCCACGGGTACGCACGATCGGCCCATGCGTGCCTCACTCGCCTCCTCGATCGCCGTCACCT
This sequence comes from Streptomyces sp. P9-A4, assembly GCF_036634195.1. NCBI lineage: Bacteria > Bacillati > Actinomycetota > Actinomycetes > Kitasatosporales > Streptomycetaceae > Streptomyces > Streptomyces sp. P9-A4. The sequence goes on along the minus strand of NZ_JAZIFY010000001.1, from coordinate 2,820,455 downwards.
GCGCGGCGGTCCTCGCCCTGCCGGTCTCCCTCGCCGTCCCCGCGGCGGCCGTGGTGCCCTCGGCGCTCGGACTGCCACCGGCGGTCTCGGCGCAGCCACCCGCACCCGAACTCCCCGGCTCCACCCAGTCCCTGCCGCTGGCCCCGCTCGGCGACGCGTCACGGGCCCTGGGCGGCGGGACGGACGGCTCGGGCGAGCAGGGACTCACCCGGCGCGACGTCAGACCCTTCTCGCTCGTCGGCGTCGTCTGGGACGACCCGAAGGCCGTCCTGCACGGCACCGTTCAGGTCCGCACCCGGGCCACCGGCGGCGGGGCCTGGTCGGAGTGGCAGGACGTCGAGACCCACAACGAGGAGCACGGCGCCGACCCCGACACGGCGGAGGGTGAGGGACGCGCGCTCAAGGGCTCCACGGCCCCGCTGTGGGTGGGCGACTCGGACGGCGTGGAGATCCGGGTACGGGGGGAGGAGACGCTCCCCGAGGGGCTGCGGCTGGAACTGGTGGACCCGGGGGAGGACCCGGCGGCCACACCGGCACCGGGCACGACGGAGGACGCTGCCGAGCCGGGTACGGCTGACGGGGCTTCCGAGCCGGGTACGGACGAGGGTGCCGCCGCCGCGCCCGGTACGTCAGGGAGCGCCCCCGTGCCTCGTACGGCCGCCCGAGCCCCCTCCGTGACCCGCGCCGCCGCGCTCTCCGCCGTGCCCACCCCGGTCGCCCAGGCCGGCGCGAGCGCCGCCGAGGCTGCCGCCGGCGCGGTCAACGCGCAGCTCGCCCCGTACGGCGCCGCCTGGATCCCGGCGCTGTCGAAGGCGGCGACGGAGCTGACGGTCCAGCACCTGCCGCTCCCGCTCCCGCTGCCGATGTCACAGGAGGCGAAGGCCCCCTCATCCCCCTCCGCTCCCGAAGCGCAGTCCGTGCAGGCCGGCGCGGTGGCCTCGAAGCCGTTCATCGGCGCTCGACCCAAGATCATCACGCGCAAGGGCTGGGGCGCGGACGAGGGGCTCCGCGAGAAGGGCTTCGTCTACACGAACACCATCAAGGCGGCCTTCGTGCACCACAGCGCGACCGGCAACAACTACACCTGCCGCCAGGCCCCCTCCGTCCTGCGCAGCATCTACCGCTACCACGTCAAGAGCAGCGGGTGGAGGGACTTCGGCTACAACTTCGCCATCGACAAGTGCGGGAACATCTACGAGGGCCGGGCGGGCGGCGTGGCCAAGCCCGTCCTCGGTGCGCACACCCTCGGCTTCAACACGAACAGCATGGGCATCGCCGTCCTCGGCACGTTCACCCGTACCAACCCGCCGGCCGCCGTGGTGACCGCCGTGGCCCGCCTCACGGCCTGGAAGCTCGGGCTCCACGGGGTGAACCCGAAGGGGACCTCGTACCTCGTCTCGGGCGGCGGAAACCTGTACAAGAAGGGCACGAAGGTCCGGCTCAACTCCATCGCCGGACACCGCGACGGATTCGCCACGGAGTGCCCCGGCGCACGCCTGTACGGCAAGCTCGGAACCGCCCGCGCGAGCTCGGCGAAGTACCAGGGAAGGCCCTGAGGTGCCGGGGAAGGCACCGGGGACGGAGCCGGGGAAGGCGCCGGGGAAGGCGGGATGAGGTCGCGGATGGGGTCATCGGGGCAACCATCTGCATAAACTGACCGGTCATATCGCACGGACGACCGAGCCGGGCGAGCTGACCGAGCCCCGAACAGGAAGCAGAGACGACAAGGTGACAGAAGCGATCCTCCTGGTCGGTGGCAAGGGAACACGGCTGCGACCGCTCACGGTCAACACGCCCAAACCCATGGTCCCGGCGGCGGGCGTCCCCTTCCTGACGCACCAGCTGGCCCGTGCCCGCGCCGCCGGCGTCGAGCACATCGTGCTCGCCACCTCCTACCTCGCCGAGGTCTTCGAGCCGCACTTCGGTGACGGCTCGGCCCTCGGACTGAGCCTGGAGTACGTGACCGAGGAGGAGCCGCTCGGCACCGGCGGCGCGATACGCAACGTGGCCTCCCGGCTGCGCTCGGGCCCCGACGAACCGGTCCTGATCTTCAACGGGGACATCCTCACGGGCCTCGACATCCAGGCCCTCGTGGCGACCCACTCCTCCTCCGGCGCGGACGTCTCGCTGCACCTCACCCGCGTCGAGGACCCCCGCGCGTTCGGCCTGGTCCCCACGGACGCCACCGGCCGCGTCACGGCCTTCCTGGAGAAGCCGCAGACGCCCGAGGAGATCGTCACCGACCAGATCAACGCGGGCGCGTACGTCTTCAAGCGCTCGGTGATCGACTCGATCCCGACCGGCCGACCGGTCTCGGTCGAGCGCGAGACCTTCCCGGAGCTCCTGTCCTCCGGGGCGCACCTCCAGGGCATGGTCGACTCCACGTACTGGCTGGACCTCGGCACCCCGCAGGCCTTCGTGCGCGGCTCCGCGGACCTGGTCCTGGGCCGCGCGCCCAGCCCGGCGGTCCCGGGCCGCTGCGGCGACCGCCTGGTCCTGCCGACGGCCCGCGTCGCCGCGGACGCCAAGCTGACCGGCGGTACGGTCGTCGGCGCGGACGCGGTGGTCGGCGAGGGCGCCCGTATCTCCGGCTCCACGCTCCTCGCGGGCGCGGTCGTCGAAGCGGGCGCGGTGATCACCGACTCCCTGATCGGCGCGGGCGCGCGCATCGGGGCGCGTACGGTCCTCACGGGCGCGGTCATCGGCGACGGGGCGCAGATCGGCGCCGACAACGAACTGAGGGACGGTGTCCGCGTCTGGTGCGACGCGACCCTCCCGGCGGGCTCGGTCCGCTTCTCGTCGGACCAGTAACCCGCCCGCTTGCCCGGGCCGGCGCGCCCCCGCGCCGGCCTGTGCCCCCCGTTACAGGCGGCGCGCGAGCCCACCCGGCTACGCTCGTACCCATGGCCGGCCGCTTCCCCCTCGAACCCACCCGCACCACGGTCCGCGGCGGCCACACCCCCGTCCCCGTCCCCGTCCCCGTCACGGACGCGGCGGCCACGGAAGACCTCGCCGAGAACGAGAACCTCACCGAGGCCGCCCCCCTGGATCTCGGCCTCACCCTCGGCCCCCTCCGCCGCGGCCCCGCCGACCCCACCTTCCGCGTGACCCCCGACGGCTCCGTATGGCGGGCCACCCGCACCCCCGAGGGCCCCGGCACGCTCCGGATCCGCGCGACCGCTACGGGTTCCGGTACGGGTACGGGTACGGAGTCGGAGGCGTGGGGCCCGGGAGCCGCCTGGCTCCTGGACCGCCTCCCGGCGCTCCTCGGCGCCGAGGACGATCCGACCGCCTTCGTCCCCCGCCACAAGCTGCTCCTGGCGACCCACCGCCGCCGCCCGGGCCTGCGCCTCACCCGCACCGGCCTGGTCCTCGAGTCGCTGATCCCGTCGGTCCTGGAGCAGAAGGTCACGACGAACGAGGCCTACGGGTCGTGGCGGCTGCTCGTACGGAAGTACGGCGAACCGGCCCCGGGCCCGGCACCGGACGGGATGTACGTCATGCCGGACGCGCGCGCGTGGACGCGGATTCCGTCCTGGGAGTGGCACCGCGCGAACGTCGACGGCAAACGCGCGGCCACGATCGTCCGCGCGGCGAGGGTGGCGGCCCGGCTTGAGGAGGCCGCGCACATGGACCCGCCGGCGGCACGCGCGCGCCTGGAACTGATCCCGGGCATCGGCCCCTGGACGAGCGCCGAGACGATCCAGCGCAGCAACGGCGCCCCCGACGAGGTCACCACCGGCGACCTGCATCTCCCGGGCATCGTCGGCTGGGCCCTCGCGGGCGACCGTGCGGCCGACGACGAGGCGATGCTGGACCTGCTGGCCCCGTACGCGGGCCAACGCCACCGCGCGGCCCGCCTGATCCTCCTCAGCGGCCGGATCCCGCCCCGCAGGGCGCCGCGGATGACCCCGGGCGACATCACCGGGATCTAGCGGTACGGGGCCTCCGCCGCCGCTACCGCTACTCGGAATCCGGGTGCATCTGCACCCACCGGCCGCCGACCGACTTCATCTCCACGCCGTAGTACGGCTGGGGCTGCGCGGCAGGAGAGCCCCCGGACCGCACCCGACTCCGCCCTGCGGAGGACACCCGCTCGGGGGCCGCCTTCTTCCCGGCCACCTTCTTCACAGGCACAGGCACAGGCACAGGCACCGGCCTCCCAGCCGCCTTCTTCCCGGCCGCCTTCTTCGCAGCCACCGGCCTCCCGGCCTTGGCCGGTGCCGTTCCCTTCGCAGCCGTTCCCTTCGCAGCCGTCCGCTTCGAGGCCGTCCCCGGCTTCTGCGCGTCCCGCTTGCGCAACTGCTCGATCCTGCGCAGCATTTCGCCCCGGCTCATCGGCTTCGCGGGCTTCGGAGCTGCCGCCGCCGCGGCGGCAGCGGCCGCGGCGGCGACCTTGACGGGCACTCCGGTCACCGGGCGGCAGGCGCGGTGCGCCGGCCGCCCGTCACGGACGAGGACGAGCTTCTTCGGGGAGATCGGCATCGCGCAGACGATGCAGCACCTGAGATTCGAGGTGTTGGACGTGGACATGGCCCCCCTGTCGCACTTGGCCGAGACGGCAGGATAGTGCCCGCCCCCGCCCCGGAACAGGCCCTTCGGCCTCCCCGGGTGGGCCGCCCGCACCCCCTCAGCGCACCTCGACGAACTCCGAGGCCGACCGCGCCGCCCGTTCCCTGGGCGCCCCCGCCGCATGCCCGATGGCCACCGCGCCCAGCGGGTCCCACCCGGCCGGCAGGTCGAGGACCTCCCGTACGACGTCCCGGCAGAACATCGTCGAGGACACCCATGCCGAGCCCAGCCGCTCACCGGCGAGCGCCACCAGGAAGTTCTGCACGCCCGCGCCCGCCGCCACCACGAACATCTCGCGCTCGGCGGCGTCCCGGCGCGGGTCGCCGTAGTGGTGGGAGCCGTCCATGACGAGACAGGGCACGGCCAGGTAGGGCGCGTTGCGCAGCACGTCCCCGCGCCGGACCCGCTTCGCGATGGACTCCTCGGACTTCCCGTCCCGCCGCAGGTCCGCGATCCACGCGTCCCGCATGGCGTCGAGCAGCCGGACCCGCGAGGCCGCGGACTCCAGGAGTACGAACCGCCACGGCGTGGTGTGGTGCGGGGCCGGTGCGGTCACGGCCGCGGCGACCGCACGCCGTACCGCGCCCGGGTCGACCGGCTCGTCGGTGAACTCCCGTACCGTCCGGCGCAGCGTCACCGCCTCCCGTACGGCCTCCGACGTGCCGAGCCGGAACATGTCGTCGGCGGCGCCGCGCACCAGCGCCCGCGCCCCCGGCTCCTCGTCCCCGGCCACCACGTGCGGCAGTCCGCGTACGACGGCGACCGGCAGGCCGTTCGCCTTGCCCTTCACCAGGTCACCGGCGGCGGCGAGTTCGTCGGCGGTGGCGACCACGGTCGCGCTCAGCGGATTGCCGTACGCGTCGGTCCCGCCGCGCAGGTCGTCGAGGACCCGCACCCCGGCCGCCCCGATCGCGACGTCGGTGAGCCCGCTGCGCCAGGGCCGCCCGAAGGTGTCCGTGACGACGACGCCGACCTCGACACCGAGCGCCTCGCGCAGCCCCGAACGGATGCGGCGCGCCGAGGCGTCGGGGTCCTCGGGCAGCAGCAGCACGGTTCCGGCGGGGGTGTTGGAGGCGTCGACCCCGGCGGCGGCCATGACGAGCCCCTGCCGGTTCTCGACGATCCGGAGCGGACCGCGCCGGGCCACCACCCGTACCGTCTCGGCGTCGATGGCCTCCTCGCGGTCGTCGGCGGCGATCACCCGCCCCTCGGCCTTGCTCACGATCTTGGACGTGACGAGGAGGACGTCCCCGTCGACGAGTTCCGGCGAGACGGAGGCGATCAGCTTGGCCAGGTCGTCACCGGCCGCGACCTCGGGCAGTCCGGGCAGCGCCCAGACACGGTAGGAGGGCGGTACGGCGGTCACCCGCGGACCTCCTCGGCGAGCGCCAGGGCCTCCCGCGCCATCGCGGCGGTCGCCTCGACGTCGGTCATCATCAGCGGCACCGCCCGGCAGCGGATGCCCGCCGCCTCGACGGCCGCGACCGCGCCCGCGTCGACGGTGTCGACGAGCCAGCCGTGGACGAGTTCGGAGCCGTAGTTCTCGGCGACGGCCGCCGCCGTGGACTCCACGCCGACCGCCGCGAGGACCTTGTCGGCCATGCCGCGCACGGGCGCGTCGCCGACGATGGGGGAGAGGCCCACGACGGGCGCCTTGGCCGCGACGATCGCGTCACGGATGCCGGGCACGGCGAGGATCGTCCCGACGCTGACGACGGGGTTGGACGGCGGGAAGAGGATGACGTCCGCCTCGGCGATGGCCTCCAGGACGCCCGGCGCGGGCTTCGCGGCCTCCGCGCCGACCGGCACGATCGCCTTCGCGTCGACGGAGGCGCGCAGCTTCACCCAGTACTCCTGGAAGTGCACCGCGCGCTGCTCGCCGTCGACCTCGATCGCCACATGCGTCTCGACCCGGTCGTCGGACATGGGGAGGAGTCGTACGCCGGGCTGCCAGCGGGCGCACAGCGCCTCGGTGACGGCGCTCAGCGGGTAGCCGGCGCCGAGCATCTGCGTACGGACGATGTGGGTGGCGAAGTCCCGGTCGCCGAGGCCGAACCACTCGGGTCCGACCCCGTACGCCGCGAGCTCCTCCTTGACGGTGAAGGACTCGTCCGTACGTCCCCAGCCCTGCTCCTCGTTGATGCCACCGCCGAGGGTGTACATCACCGTGTCCAGGTCGGGGCAGACCTTCAGCCCGAAGAGATGGATGTCGTCACCGGTGTTGCCGATGACCGTGATCTCCGCGTCAGGCGCGGCCTGCTTGAGGCCGCGAAGGAAACGGGCACCACCGATGCCGCCGGCCAGAACCACAATGCGCATGTACGGCAGTCTGTCAGGCGGTCAGCCGACGACGACCCCAGGGGCGGCCGGGGCGCCGGACGCGCCGGACGCCTCCGCCTCGACCGGAGCGCACTGCTCGCGCGGCGACTCGTGCATCGGCATCTCGGTGAGGCCGGGGAAGTAGACGTGCAGGCTGACGGCCGGTTCGAGGGAGTCGTTGACGACCTCGTGGACGTAGCCGGGCGCGAACACCCGCTCCCCGCCCGGCGCGAGCGTCCGCCCGCCCCGGTCCGTACGCTCCGTCAGCTCGCCCTCCAGGACGGTCAGCACGCCGGAGGAGAGGCCGTGGCCGTGGAGCCCGCTGCCCTGGCCCGGCACCCAGGAGAGCAGCCACACCTCGTAGCCGGGGCCCGTGCGGAGCCGGTGGTACCAGCGGGTGGTGGCGTCGTACTCGACGTACGGGGCCCACTGGGCGCGGTCGGCGGCGATCGAGCGCGCGAGGCCGGTGAACTCGGCCACCGTCTCGGGGTGGGCGCGCTCGGGCTGGAGGAGGTGCGGGACCTCGAGGATGTCGCCGGCGATCTGAAGGTCGCTGTCCATGTTCATGGGTGGGGAGGTTCCTCAGCAGAAACAGAAGCGGTGGAGGGTCACGGAAGAGACGTGACGCGAGTGACGCAGGGTGACGCTGGGAGAAGAAGCTGGAGCTCTAGGGCATCAACAGCTGGAACAGCAACAGCAACAGCGCGCCTGGACAGCGCGGCGGAACCCACGGCTGTGGGTCGCGGCGGGCGCTGTGGTCGCTGGCATGCCACCAAAGGTGGCCGGAAGCGCACCCGACTGTCAACTCAATGCCCGATTTGGGGGTAATGTTTCACCTCATCCGGTTACAGTGCCCGGAGAAAGGTTTGTTCAGGCCCGGACCAGGCAACATGGCGCTGCAACCGCGCCCGTAAACATGGACCGGTCCATGATCGGGCTGTGATCAGGATCGCTTCCATGGCTGGATCGCAACAGGATCCGAGTCTCGGACGTCCTTTCTCGTGAGGGCCGCGCGGTGCACCCAGGTTGGTGGCATGTGTCATGTTTTTGGTGATTTGAACACTTTCCGCATAGGCTTGGTTCCGCAGAGTGAATACGGGGCCCGATAGCAGATCTCCGCTTGACTCGCGCAGAGCACGAACTTGTAATTTCACTCGTGTCGTTCGGCCGGGTTCGCAACGGCAAGACCACGGGGACGCACAGAACAGACGAGGGGCGCACATGACCGAGTTGTTCCAGGAACTGCTGGTCGAGGACGCGGACGAAGAACTCGGCTGGCAGGAGCGCGCGCTGTGCGCCCAGACCGATCCCGAGTCCTTCTTCCCCGAGAAGGGCGGCTCGACCCGCGAGGCCAAGAAGGTCTGCCTCGCCTGCGAGGTCCGCTCCGAATGCCTCGAATACGCCTTGCAGAACGACGAGCGCTTCGGCATCTGGGGCGGTCTCTCCGAGCGCGAGCGGCGCCGCCTGAAGAAGGCCGCCGTCTGAACGGCGGGAAACCCGCCGGGCCCCGCGCGCCACTGCGCGCACACCGGGAACACGGAGACCAGGCGAACGGTCCGCCCCCTGTGCTTCATCCACAGGTGGCGGACCGTTCTGCTTGTTTTGTACGGAAAGCCTTCCGGAGCCCTTCCGCCCGCTCTGTCCACAGGGCGTCGGACCGCTCCGCGCACAGCCGTTAGTGTGGGCCTCCGTCCGAGACGCACCCCACGCCCCCCGCGGGCGACCCCGGCCGGAGGGCCCGTAGCTCGATGTCCTCAACTCCTGAGTTTCCGCGACACGTCGTCACCGCCGTGCTCGTCACCCACGACGGCGCCCGCTGGCTGCCGGACGCCCTCGCCGGGCTGCTCGCCCAGGAACGCCCCGTGCAGAACGTGGTCGCGGCCGACACCGGCAGCGCCGACGACTCGGCGCAGCTCCTCGCCGACGCCGTCGGTGCCGACCGCGTCCTGCACCTCGCGCGCCGCACCGGCTTCGGCGCCGCCGTCGAGGAGGCCGCGCGCACCGCGCCTGTGCTCGGACCCGAGGACCTGCCCTACCTGAAGCGCCCCAGCGGCTGGGACCCCGTCAGCCGCACCTGGGACGACGGCGCCTACGACCTCCCCGAACTCCCGCACGGCGAACCGGTCCAGTGGCTCTGGCTCCTCCACGACGACTGCGCCCCCGAGCACGGCGCCCTCGCCGAACTCCTGCGCGTCGCCGACTCCGACGCGGACGCCGCCGTCATCGGCCCCAAGCTGCGCGGCTGGTACGACCGGAAGCAGCTCCTGGAGACCGGCGTCTCCATCGCCCGCAGCGGACGCCGCTGGACCGGGCTCGACCGCCGCGAGCAGGACCAGGGCCAGCACGACCAGGTCCGCTCCGTCCTCTCCGTCTCCACCGCCGGCATGCTCGTCCGCCGCGACGTCTTCGAGGAACTCGGCGGCTTCGACCGCAGGCTGCCCCTCATGCGCGACGACGTCGACCTGTGCTGGCGCGCCCACTCCGCCGGCCACCGCGTCCTCATCGCCCCCGACGCCGTCCTCCGGCACGCCGAGGCCTCCGCCCGCGAGCGCCGCACCGTCGACTGCGCCGGCCGGACCGCCGCCAACCCGCACCGCGTCGACAAGGCCGGCGCCGTCTACACCCTCCTCGCCAACACCCGGGGCGCCGCACTCCCGTACGTCCTGCTCCGGCTCGTCCTCAGCACCCTGCTCCGCACCCTCGCCTACCTCGTCGGCAAGGTCCCCGGCCAGGCCGTCGACGAGGTCATGGGCCTCCTCGCCACCCTGCTGCGGCCCGAGAAGATCCTCGCCGCCCGCAAACGCCGCAAGAACCCCGAAGTCCCGGCGAGCGAACTCCGCCCGCTGTTCCCGCCGCCCGGCGCCACCGTCCGCGCCGCCGTCGAGCAGTTCACCGCCAACTTCGGCGGCTCCGAGGCCGAGTCCGGCGGCTCCCGCCACGGCGTCATCGAGTCGGGCCCCGGCGGCGACGACGCCGACTACCTGGAGATCGAGCAGTTCGCCCGGCTCAAGAAGATCGCCCGCAAGCCCGGCCCGGTCCTCTTCGCCCTCCTGCTCCTCATCTCCCTCGTCGCCTGCCGCAACCTCTTCGCCGGCGGCTCCCTCGCGGGCGGCGCCCTGCTGCCCGCCCCCGACACCGTCTCCGGCCTCTGGTCGCGCTACGCCGACAGCTGGCACGCCCTCGGCACCGGCGGCACCCAGACCGCCCCGCCCTACCTCGCTGTGCTCGCCGCGCTCTCCGCGCTCTTCCTCGGCTCCACCTCCACCGCGCTGACCCTGCTGCTCGTCTGCTCGGTCCCGCTCGCCGGCTTCACCGCGTACTTCGCCGCCCGAGGCATCGTCGAGTCCCGGCTGCTCCGCGCCTGGGGCGCCATCGCCTACGCCTTCCTGCCCGCCGCCACCGGGGCCCTCGCCACCGGCCGGCTCGGCACCGCCGTCCTCGCCGTCCTGCTCCCGCTGACGGCCCGCGCCGCCGTCTCCGCCCACGGCTTCAACCGGCCCGACCGGGGCAGCTGGCGCGCCACCTGGGCGTACACCTTCCTGCTGACCTTCGCGACCGCGTTCACCCCGGTCGTCTGGCCGCTCGCCGTCCTCCTCGGCATCGGCGTGCTCGTGGTGCGCCGCTCCGACATCACGGCGTACGGCCTGCGCTTCCTCGCCGCCGTCGGCACCCCGCTGCTCGTCCTCGCGCCCTGGTCGCTCACCCTTCTCACCGACCCCGCGGCCTTCCTGCGCGAGGCCGGCCTCGACATCCGTACGGGCACGGCCACCGCGCTCGACCTGCTCGGCACCAGCCCCGGCGGCCCCGGCACCACCGGCGGCCTCCTGCTGGCCGGTCTCGTCCTCGCCGCCCTGGCCGGACTGCTCCGCGAGGAGCGGCAGCTCGCCGTCCGCGCCGCCTGGGCCGCCGCCCTCGCCGGCCTCCTCTTCGCCGCCCTGTCCAACGGCGCCGGCGGCACCGGCTGGGCCGGACCCGCCACCCTCGTCTACGGCGCAGCCCTCATCGCCGCCGGCATGATCGGCGCCGAGGGCGGACGCACCCGCGTCGCCGCCCACGGCTTCGGCTGGCGCCAGCCCGTCGCCGCCCTCATCGCCCTCGCCTGCGCCCTCGGCCCGGCCGTCGCCGCCGTCGGCTGGATGATCGGCGGCGCCGACGGCCCGCTGACCCGGCGCGACCCGGTCCAGGTCCCGGCCTTCGTCGCCGAGGAGAGCGCCACCCGCGACCAGCCCCGCACCCTCGTGCTCGGCGCGGGCGCGCCCGGCGAGGTCGCCTACACCCTGGTCCGCGGCTCCGGCGCCCGCCTCGGAGACGCCGAACTCACGGCGGCGGCCGAGGGCGACCCGCGCCTCGACGACGTCGTCGCCCACCTGGTCGCGGGCTCCGGCGCCGACCAGACGCAGGAACTCAGCGGCTACGCGATCCGCTACGTGCTCGTACGGGACGGGGCGCCGCGCCAGATGAGCCGCGTGCTCGACTCCACCCCCGGGCTCAGCCGCCTCAGCCAGCTCGACGGCAGCGCCCTCTGGCGCGTGGACCGCGAGATCGCCCGCGTGATGATCGTCCCGCCGGCCGCCAAGACGACCGGGGGAACGACGGAGCCCGCCAAGGGATCCGAGCCGGTCGCCGTCGCCGCGGGCCCCGTCGAGGCGCACACCACGGTCCCCGCCGGCCCCGCCGGCCGCGTCCTGCGGCTCGCCGACCGCGCCGACGAGGGCTGGACCGCCACCCTCGACGGCCGGGAACTCACCCGCACCACCGTCGACGGCTGGGCCCAGGGCTTCGAACTCCCCGCCCAGGGCGGCCGCCTCGACCTCACGTACGACCAGCCGCTCACGCACACCGCGTGGATCTGGGCCCAGGTCGGCCTCGCCGTCGTCCTGCTCGTACTCGCCCTGCCCGGCCGGCGCCGTGAGATCGACGACGACCTGCCGGAGGAGGAGCTCGCCATCCCCGCCCAGGCGACCGAGGGCGACGGCCGCCGGGCCCGCCGGCTCCGCGCCGCCGCCGAGGCGGAGGCCGAGGCCGAATCCGGGACCGCCCGGGAACAGGAACAGGAGCCGGATCAGGAACCGGCCCCGATCCCGGAGCAGCAGGCGTACGAGCCCCAGGAGTGGGACGGCAACGGCAACGGCTACGACCCCGCGTACGCCCAGGCCCAGGCCCAGGATCAGCAGGCGTACGCCGAGCAGGGCTACTACCAGGGTCAGCAGGAGTACACGGCCGACCCGTACCAGCAGCAGCCGTACACGTACCCCCAGCAGGGCTACGACCAGCAGCAGCAGCCGTACGGGGGCCAGCCCGGCTACGAGCAGCAGCCCGGGTACGGCCAGCAGTACGACGGGCAGCAGCCCCCGTACGACCCTCAGCAGTACGACCCGTACAACTACGGCTACGGATACCCCCAGGGCCACGAGCCCGAGCAGCGTCCCGACGGGAGCAGCAACCAGTGAAGCGCACCACCCTCTCCCTGATCGCGGGCGCCACGGCCCTCGCCGCCGTCACCGGCTTCGCCTCCCTCACCACCCCGGACGGCCCGGCGGCCCCCGAGGCCAAGGCCGCCACCCGCCTGCCGGTGCAGCGCGCCGGCCTGGTCTGCCCGGTGCCGAGCACCTCCGAGGTGGCCGAGACCCTGTACACCTCGTACACCCCGCCGAGCACGATCGCGGGTACGGGTACGGGTACGGGCTCGGGCGCGGCGAAGGGCGGCGGGTCCGGGAAGACCGAGCAGCCCACCGCCCAGCTGCGGCCCGCCGTGAACACGACGACCTCCGGCGGCACCGCCAAGGGCGGCAAGAAGGCCAAGGCCCCCAAGGCCCCGGCCACCGTCACCGCCCCGGGCAAGCCGGTGACCGCCGAGGCGGACGGCTCCGCCGCGCCCGCCCTGACCGGCGCGGCGACCGGCACCCTCGCCCCGGGCTGGACCGTCCAGCAGACCACCGTCGTCCCGGCGGGCGGCGCGCGCGGCCTCCTCGGCCTCGGCTGCGGCGCCCCCGACACCGACTTCTGGTTCCCGGCCGCCTCCACCGCCAAGGAACGCCAGGACTACGTCCACCTCACCAACCCCGACGACACGGCCGCCGTCGTCGACATCGAGCTGTACGGCCCCGAGGGCGCGCTCAAGTCCCAGTTCACCGAGGGCATCCCGGTCCCCGCCCGCTCCACGGTCCCGGTCCTCCTGCCCACCCTCACCGGCGAGGCGGCCCAGCAGGACGTCACCGTCCACGTCAGCACCCGCAGCGGCCGGATCGGCGCCGCCATCGCCGCCGCCGACGAGAAGCTCGGCAGCGACTGGCTCCCGGCCGCCGCCGACCCGGCGAGCAGCGTCGTGCTCCCCGGCATCCCGGGAGACGCGACCTCGGTACGCCTGGTGGCCTTCGTCCCCGGCGACGACGACGCCGACCTCAAGGTCCAGCTGGCCACCACCAGTGGCACGATCGTCCCGGCCGGCACCGACACCCTCCATGTGAAGTCCGGGATGACGGCCTTCGTCGACCTGCCGGGCCTCACCCGGGGCTCGGCGGGTTCCCTGCTGCTCACCCCGAGCGACCCGAAGAAGCCGACGCCGGTCGTCGCCGCCCTCCGGGTGGTCCGGGGCAAGGGAGCGGACACCGAGATCGCGTTCCTGCCGGCGACGGCCCCGGTCGTCGCCCGCGCGACGGTCGCCGACAACCGGGCCAAGGGCTCCACGCTCTCCCTGACGGCGCCCGGCGCGGCGGCCCAGGTCAAGATCACGGCCTCGGCCGGTTCGGGCGGGGGCACGCCGGTGTCGAGGACGGTCACGGTCAAGGCGGGCACGACGCAGGCCATCACCGACCTGGTCCCGGAGGGCCTCAAGGGCTCCTACGCGCTGACCGTGGAACCGGTCTCCGGCGGCAAGGTGTACGCGTCGCGGACCCTGGCGCTGCCGCTGGACGGCACGCCGATGTTCACGATCCAGACGTTCGTCGACGACCGGGGCACGGTGGAGGTCCCGGCGGCCCGCCAGGACCTCGGAGTCCTGGACTGACGAACGGCCCGGTCGGCCCTCGTACGACGAGCCCGACCGGGAGGGGTGCGCCGGGCCCGCCCCCGTAGGACGATCAGTCCTGCCCGTACCGAGGATCGACCGACTCGGGGGAGAGCCCGAGCAGTTCCGCGACCTGCTCCACGACCACCTCGTGGACCAGGAGCGCCCGGTCGTCACGGTTCTTCGAGCGGATCTCGACCGGGCGCCGGTAGACGACGACCCGCGCCGGCTCGTTCTTCTCGGCGGGCGCGGAGCCGCCCAGCGGCACCGTCTCGCCCGACACCGCCGGCGGCACCTCCATCACCATGAACTCGACGTCCGCCAGCTGCGGCCAGCGCCGCTCCAGGCGCTCCACCGAGTCCAGGACCAGATCGCGGAAGGTGTCGGCCCGGCTCGCGGAGAGCGGCACCTGCGGCGGGGCGACGGGCCCGCGCATCCCGCGGCCGTGCCGGTCACGGCGGCGCACCCGAGGCTCCGCGGGGGGCTCCGTGGAGTGGTGCGAGGGGCTCGGCGGCACAGGACTGTCCATCACTGACGCAGCGTAGCCCTCATCCGTCCCTCCGCACGGTGGCGCATCCTCGCCACCTCCCCCCGTGCTCCCGCCCCGCCGCCACACCCTCTGTCGAAACCTGACCATTCCGGCCAATCGTCCGCTCGATCCGGCTGCCCCTCACGATCGGCCATCTGGCCGTGGTTGACCGGATCCGTACCCCTGAGTGTCCGGATCGACTCCCGCCCGCGCCCCCGCGCGCCCCCTCTCCCGCAGGTCGGCGGAGCGGCTCGGGGAGGGCCGATGGCGGAGGTCACACCGCGACACGGTGGAGTGACCTGAGGGAGAGTCGTCGCGGCCCGCTCAAGAGTGCGGTACCGTCCAACGTCGTGAGCCCTGTACGTCGCTGTTCGCGCACTGCGTGCGGCCGCCCTGCCGTCGCGACACTGACGTACGTCTATGCCGACTCGACTGCGGTCCTCGGCCCGCTCGCCACCTACGCCGAGCCCCACTGCTACGACCTGTGCGCAGAGCACAGCGAGCGCCTGACCGCCCCACGCGGGTGGGAGGTCGTGCGGCTCACCGACGGTTCCGCCCCGCCCCGCCCCAGCGGCGACGACCTCGAAGCGCTGGCCAACGCGGTCCGGGAGGCGGCCCGCCCCCAGGAACGCGCGGCCGAGTCCGGCGGCAAGGGCGGCGGAGGCCGTGGCGGAGACCCCATGGAGGTCGGGCGCCGGGGCCACCTCAGAGTGCTCCGTTCCCCCGACAACTGACCGCAACAGGCCACCGTCCGCGCCCCCCTTCACCGCTCCGGGTAGTTTTGGCGTTCCGTAACACGCGCCGCATCGCGTGCCCAGAACTCAGGAGGGTGGATCCGTGACGACCGATCTGTCGCAGATCGTGAAGGCGTACGACGTCCGCGGAGTGGTCCCCGACCAGTGGGACGAGACGCTCGCCGAGCTCTTCGGGGCCGCCTTCGTACGGGTGACGGAGGCTGACGCGATCGTCATCGGCCACGACATGCGCCCCTCGTCGCCCGGCCTCTCGGACGCCTTCGCGCGCGGCGCCGCCCGCCTCGGCGCCGACGTCACCCTGATCGGCCTGTGCTCCACCGATCAGCTGTACTTCGCCTCCGGCAGCCTCGGCCTGCCCGGCGCGATGTTCACCGCCTCGCACAACCCGGCCCAGTACAACGGCATCAAGATGTGCCGCGCGGGCGCCGCCCCGGTCGGCCAGGACACCGGCCTGGCGCAGATCCGTGAGCTGGCGGAGGAGTGGTCGGGGACGGGCGCGCCGGAGGCCGCCGCGACCACGGGCACGATCACCCGTCAGGACACCCTGGCGGACTACGCCTCCTACCTGAGGTCCCTGGTCGACCTGACGACGATCCGCCCGCTCAAGGTGGTCGTCGACGCGGGCAACGGCATGGGCGGCCACACCGTCCCCACCGTCTTCGAGGGCCTGCCGCTGGACGTCGTGCCGATGTACTTCGAGCTGGACGGCACCTTCCCGAACCACGAGGCCAACCCGCTCGACCCGAAGAACATCGTCGACCTCCAGGCCCGCGTCCGGGCCGAGGGCGCCGACCTCGGCCTCGCCTTCGACGGCGACGCCGACCGCTGCTTCGTCGTCGACGAGCGCGGCGAGCCCGTCTCCCCGTCCGCGATCACCGCCCTCGTCGCGGCCCGCGAACTCGCGAAGACGCCCGGCGGAACGATCATCCACAACCTGATCACCTCCTGGTCGGTGCCCGAGGTCGTCCGCGAGCAGGGCGGCCAGCCCGTCCGCACCCGCGTCGGCCACTCCTTCATCAAGGAGGAGATGGCGAAGACCGGCGCGATCTTCGGCGGCGAGCACTCGGCGCACTACTACTTCAAGGACTTCTGGAACGCGGACACCGGCATGCTCGCCGCGCTCCACGTCCTCGCGGCCCTCGGCGGCCAGGACGGCACGCTGTCCGACCTGGTCTCCGTCTACGACCGGTACGCCGCCTCCGGCGAGATCAACTCCACGGTCGCCGACCAGGCCGCCAGCGCGGCCAAGGTGCGCGCGGCCTACGAGAGCGGGGACGTCACGCTCGACGACCTCGACGGCCTGACGGTCACGGCCGAGGACTGGTGGTTCAACCTCCGCGCCTCCAACACCGAGCCCCTCCTGCGCCTCAACGTCGAGGCCCGCGACGCCGCCACGATGGCCAAGATCCGCGACGAGGTCCTCGCGCTGGTCCGGTCGGCCGGCTGACCCCGCCACCCGCCGGGGAACGGGGCGCCCCCCGTTCCCCGGCGGTAGGCTGACCTGGCCCGTAGGGCAGTACCACCACCGTTTGTCCGAAGGGAAACCCCATGCCGCTCGAAGCCGGCCTCCTGGAGATCCTGGCCTGCCCCGCGTGCCACGCTCCGCTGAACGACCGCACGGCGGACGAGACCCCCGAACTCATCTGCACCGGCAAGGACTGCGGCCTCGCCTACCCGGTCCGGGACGACATCCCGGTCCTCCTGACCGACGAGGCCCGCCGCCCGGCGTAACGGGCCCGTACTCGCCGTCCGCCGCCGACGGCGAGCACCCCCACGGGAAGACCCGCACCTCTGTGTCCTCAGCGGCACGGGTGGTGCGGGTGAGAGCCACCAGGCCCGGCCGAAGGCCGGGCAACCACCCCGCACCCGCACCACCCCGCACCCGCCCGCAGGGCCCCGCACCCGCCCCGC
This sequence comes from Streptomyces sp. P9-A4, assembly GCF_036634195.1. Classification (NCBI taxonomy): domain Bacteria; kingdom Bacillati; phylum Actinomycetota; class Actinomycetes; order Kitasatosporales; family Streptomycetaceae; genus Streptomyces; species Streptomyces sp. P9-A4. The sequence continues at coordinate 2,803,363 of NZ_JAZIFY010000001.1, read as the reverse complement.
ACCCGCCCCGCAGGGCCCCGCGACGACGACGCGACCGGAGGCACCGCCCATGCTCGACGAGACCCTCCTCGACGCCCCGGACGACCTCGCCCTCGCCGACCGCCGCGGCCTCCTCCGAGGCGCCGCCGAGGCCGGTGCGAGGGTCCGGACCGCAGCCCGGCACGCCGCCGAGGCCGGCATCGCGGACCTCCGCCCGGAGGGCCGCCCCCGCGCCGTCCTCGTCGCGGGCCCCGGCACCGCCGCCGCCGGCGTCGCCGACCTGATCGGCGCCCTGGCCGGAGCCTCCGCCCCCGTCGTACGCCTCCAGCCGACCGGCGTCGCCCCCGCCGCCGGCGCCCTGCGGTGGGCCCTGCCCGGCTGGGCCGGCTCGGTGGACCTCCTGCTCCTACCGACGACGGACGGCTCCGAGCCGGGCCTCGCGCTCCTCGCGGAGCAGGCGTACCGCCGGGGGATCACGGTCGTCGCCGTCGCCCCGAAGGCCTCACCGCTCGCCGAGACCGTCAACGGCTCCCGCGGCCTGTTCGTGCCGATGGCCATCGCCCCGAACGAAGCCCCCGACGAGTACGCCGAGAACATCGCGGCCAGCCCCGGCGCCCTGTGGGCCCTGTTCACGCCGCTCCTCGTGCTCCTCGACCGGGTGGGCCTCCTCGAAGCACCGCCCGAGGCCCTGGAGAAGGTCGCGGACCGGCTGGACCGTACGGCCGAACGCTGCGGCCCGGCCATCGCCACGTACAACAACCCGGCCAAGACGCTCGCCGCCGAGCTGGCGGACTCGCTCCCGCTGATCTGGACGGAGGGCGCCGCCGCCGGACCGGCCGGCCGCCGGTTCGCGGCGGTCCTCGCGGAACTCGCGGGGCTCCCCGCACTCGCCGCCGAGCTGCCGGAGGCCCTGCCCGCGCACGGTGTCCTGCTCGCGGGCGACTTCGCGGCCGGCGCCGATCCGGACGACTTCTTCCGCGACCGGGTGGACGAGCCGCAGGCGCTCCGCGCCCGGGTCGTACTGCTCAGGGACCGCCCGTCCGACGGCCTCACGGCCGCGCACGCCGCCCGCGAACTGGCGCTCGGTCACGAGACCGCCATAAGCGAGCTGGAGCCGGAGGAGGGCGGCGACCTGGAGACCCTGGCGGAGCTGCTGGCCGTGACCGACTTCGCGGCCGTCTACCTGTCGCTGGCCACCCCGGGACGCACGGCCACCGACTGACGGCGCCCGGCCCGACCGCCGGGCCGCCCGCCGGCCCAGGCAGGGGCCCGCGCCCCTTCCGTACGCCACAGCCGACGGCCGCAGCCACAGCCGCGCGCAAGGTCACCACGCCGCACACCACCCCGGCCATCACCCCGCCCCCCACCCGTCACCCCACCGTCACCCGCCCCCTGTCACCTGTCTTCCGACACCCCTCACCATCCGTCACCACCCCGAGGAGCTGGCAGGCACCATGGACCGCCTCGTCAACACCGTCCGCCCCTACGCCTGGGGATCCACGACGGCCATCCCGGAGCTGCTCGGCATCGACCCGACCGGCGAGCCCCAGGCCGAGATGTGGATGGGCGCCCACCCCGGCGCCCCCTCCCGCACCGAGCGCGGCTCGCTGAACGAGCTGATCGACGCCGATCCCGTACGCGAGCTGGGGCAGCCCTCCCTGGACAAGTTCGGCCCGCGCCTCCCCTTCCTCCTGAAGGTGCTCGCCGCCGGCGCCCCGCTCTCCCTCCAGGCCCACCCGGACCTGGAGCAGGCACGGGCCGGGTACGCCGAGGAGGAGGCCGCCGGCATCCCGGTCGACGCCCCGCACCGCATGTACAAGGACGCCAACCACAAGCCCGAGCTGATCTGCGCGCTCACCCCGTTCGAGGGCCTGTGCGGCTTCCGCGCCCCCGTCGAGGCCGCCGACGTCCTCGCCGCGCTGGGCGTCGACTCGCTCAAGCCGTACGTCGACCTGCTCCACGCCCACCCCGAAGAGGCCGCGCTCCGCGAGGTCCTGACGGCACTGCTGACCGCCGACGCGGAGGAGATGGCGCACACCGTCGCGGAGGTGGCCGCCGCCGCCGACCGTCTCGGCGGCGCCCACACCCCGTACGCGACCCTCGCCCATCACTACCCGAGCGACCCCGGCGTCATCGCCGCCATGCTCCTCAACCCCGTCCGGCTCCAGCCCGGCGAGGCCCTCTACCTGGGCGCGGGCGTTCCGCACGCCTACCTCGACGGCCTCGGCGTCGAGATCATGGCCAACTCCGACAACGTGCTGCGCTGCGGGCTCACCCCCAAGCACGTCGACGTCCCCGAACTCCTGCGGGTGGTCCGCTTCGAGCCGGCCGACCCGGGCATCCTGCGCCCCGAGGCCTCCCCGAGCGGCGAGGAGGTCTACGACACCCCGATCGACGAGTTCCGGCTGTCCCGGTTCGTCCGGGCCGAGGGCGCGGCCCCGACCGAACTGACCGCCGCCACCCCGCAGATCCTGCTCGCCGTCGCGGGCCGCCCGAAGGCGGGCGAAGTGACCCTCGCCCCCGGCGAGTCCGTGTTCGTCCCGGCGGGCGAGCGCGTCGAACTCACCGGGACGGGGACGGTCTTCCGCGCCACGGTCGTGGCCTGATGCGACAATGACCGGCCGAACCGCGGCGACACTGCCGGTGCATCGACGAAGGGACCACGTACACCCATGAGCGCGTCAGGCGGAACCAAGGCGATCGTGGCGGCACTCGCCGCCAACCTGGCGATCGCGGTAGCCAAGTTCGTGGCGTTCCTCTTCAGTGGTTCGTCGTCGATGCTCGCGGAGAGCGTCCACTCGCTCGCCGACTCCGGCAACCAGGGCCTGCTGCTGCTCGGCGGCAAGAAGGCCAAGCGCGAGGCGACCCCCCAGCACCCCTTCGGCTACGGCCGCGAGCGGTACATCTACGCCTTCCTCGTCTCCATCGTCCTCTTCTCCGTCGGTGGCATGTTCGCCGTCTACGAGGGCTACACGAAGATCAAGGAGCCGCACGCGATCGAGGCCTGGTACTGGCCGGTCGGCGTCCTCGTCTTCGCGATCATCGCCGAGTCCTTCTCCTTCCGTACGGCCATCAAGGAGTCGAACCCGCTCCGCGGCGACCTCTCCTGGAAGGAGTTCGTCCGCCGCGCCAAGGCCCCCGAGCTGCCCGTCGTCCTCCTGGAGGACCTCGGCGCCCTCGTCGGTCTCGTCCTCGCCCTCGGAGGCGTCGGCCTCGCCCTGCTGACCGGCAACGGCGTCTGGGACGGCATCGGCACCCTCTGCATCGGCATCCTCCTCATCCTCATCGCGATCGTGCTGGCCGCCGAGACCAAGTCGCTGCTGCTGGGCGAGTCCGCCGGCATCGACGACGTCAGGAAGATCGAGGCCGCGGTCGTCGACGGCGACACCGTCACCCGCCTCATCCACATGCGCACGCTCCACCTCGGCCCCGAGGAACTCCTCGTCGCCGCCAAGATCGCCGTCCGGCACGACGACTCGGCCACCGAGGTCGCGAACGCCATCAACGCCGCCGAGGACCGCATCCGCGCCGCCGTCCCGATCGCCCGGGTCATCTACCTGGAGCCCGACATCTACAGCGAGAAGGCCGCCTCGGCCGGCGAGAACCCGGCCAAGGCCGAGGCCGAGACCCCGGACGGCACCGCCCACTGACCCCGTCCCGACGAGGCCCCCGCGACCCCACGGTCCCGGGGGCCTCGCTCGTATGGACGGGGCACCGGGAGCGCCCCGTCCACGGATGCGGACTGTGGCCCGCCGCATCGATCGGTGTAGATTCGTGACCAGCCAGACGTCGCTGCTGATGGCGGTCGGGCGGTCCTCACGGACCGGCCGAGGGAGAGAGGGCCTCCGACGACGGCACCGTGGAACATCCCGGGCATTCGTGTGCCCCGAGCCCTCCGTGGTGCCCCGGCGCCCATCGACCCTCGCCCCCGAACACACGAGGAGCAGCTCAGTCATGACGACTGCCACCCACCAGGACTTCAAGGTCGCGGACCTCTCCCTGGCCACCTTCGGCCGCAAGGAGATCACCCTCGCCGAGCACGAGATGCCCGGCCTGATGTCGATCCGCCGCGAGTACGCCGAGCAGCAGCCGCTCGCCGGCGCCCGCGTCACCGGCTCGCTGCACATGACCGTGCAGACCGCCGTCCTCATCGAGACCCTGGTCGCCCTCGGCGCCGAGGTCCGCTGGGCCTCCTGCAACATCTTCTCCACCCAGGACCACGCCGCCGCGGCCATCGCCGTCGGCCCGAACGGCACCCCGGAGAACCCGCAGGGCGTGCCGGTCTTCGCCTGGAAGGGCGAGACCCTGGAGGAGTACTGGTGGTGCACCGAGCAGGCCCTCACCTGGCCGAACACGCCCACCGGCGGCCCCAACATGATCCTCGACGACGGTGGTGACGCCACCCTCCTCGTCCACAAGGGCGTCGAGTTCGAGAAGGCCGGCTCGGCCCCGGACCCGGCCACCGCGGACAGCGAGGAGTACGGCTACATCCTCCGTCTCCTCAACCGCACCCTCGGCGAGAACCCGCAGAAGTGGACCCAGCTGGCGTCCGAGATCCGCGGCGTCACCGAGGAGACCACCACCGGCGTCCACCGTCTGTACGAGATGCAGCAGGCCGGCTCCCTCCTCTTCCCGGCGATCAACGTGAACGACGCCGTGACGAAGTCGAAGTTCGACAACAAGTACGGCTGCCGCCACTCCCTCATCGACGGCATCAACCGCGCCACCGACGTCCTCATCGGCGGCAAGACGGCCGTCGTCTGCGGCTACGGCGACGTCGGCAAGGGCTGCGCCGAGTCCCTCCGCGGCCAGGGCGCCCGCGTGATCGTCACCGAGATCGACCCGATCTGCGCGCTCCAGGCGGCGATGGACGGCTACCAGGTCGCCACCCTCGACGATGTCGTCGAGACGGCCGACATCTTCATCACCACCACGGGCAACAAGGACATCATCATGGCCGGGGACATGGCCAAGATGAAGCACCAGGCGATCGTCGGCAACATCGGCCACTTCGACAACGAGATCGACATGGCCGGCCTCGCCAAGGTCCCGGGCATCGTCAAGGACGAGGTCAAGCCGCAGGTCCACACCTGGAAGTTCCCCGACGGCAAGGTCCTGATCGTCCTCTCCGAGGGCCGTCTGCTGAACCTGGGCAACGCCACCGGCCACCCCTCCTTCGTCATGTCGAACTCCTTCGCGGACCAGACCCTGGCCCAGATCGAGCTCTACACGAAGCCGGAGGAGTACCCGACCGACGTCTACGTCCTGCCCAAGCACCTGGACGAGAAGGTCGCCCGCCTCCACCTGGACTCGCTCGGCGTCAAGCTGACGACCCTCCGCCCGGAGCAGGCCGCCTACATCGGCGTCCAGGTCGAAGGCCCCTTCAAGCCGGACCACTACCGCTACTGATGCCCCGGCCGGCGGCGCCCGCGCGCTGACGCGACACCGCCCCGGACACCCGTAGAGGATTCAGGCAGGCCCCCCGCACCCCCGTGCCGGGGGGCCTGCCCCGTCCAGCCCCCGCTACCTCTCCCGGAAGCGCCCCCTCCCGAGGACCGACCCATGCCCCGCGGCCGATATTCGCTCCATGACCCGCACGACCACACCCCCCTCGGTGAAGAACACTTCCACTGCGCGCCCGGCCCCTCCGGCTGGCGCTACGTCTCACAGATCACCACCCCCTCGGGCGATCACAAGGGCTCCGTCGACCTGGCCGTCGACGAACTCGGCCGCCCCATCCGCCTCGAACTCCACGCCGCCGGCTGGCAGGTCCGCGGCGCGGCCCTCGACGGCGTCACCTGGGTCCGCACGGACCCCACCGGAACCCACGCCACCGAAGGCAATGTGCGCGCCCACGCCTTCACCGGCACGTCCCCGGCATTCCTCGTCGCCCTGTCGCGACTCCTGCGTCTCACCCCCGATTCCCCCGAGACCCGTGTCAGGCTCGTCACCCTCACGGATCCGGTGCTCGCCCCCCTCACGGTCGACCAGTCCTGGGCCCTGCTGAGAAGTGAAGCGCACGCCACTGACAACGGCCCCCTGGTCGTGGACGAGTACCAGGTCAGCGCCCTGGACACAGGCGAGCGGCACACCGTCCACATCGCCGGCGACGTGGTCCTCGCGGCCCCCGGCATCGAACTCGAAGCCCTGGAGACCCCGCCCTCGGTCTTCCCCTGACGATCAGGCGGGCGGAGCGAACCCGGTGGCGGACCCCCCGGCGACCGGGGGAGCGACGGCCGGAGGAAGAACGGCGGGAGGAACAACCGCCGAAGCAACGGCCGGGGGAGCGACGGCCGGAGGCAGAACCGCAGCAGGAGCGGCGGTCGCCACCGCCGAACCGCTGAACACCCGCCGGGCCTCCCGTGCCTGCCGCTCGGCCACGATCCCCGCCAAGTAGGCGTCGGCCGGAACCCCCGGCGGCGGAGGCGTACCGGTCAGCGTCACCAGCTCGTCGGCCAGCCGCTCCGCGAGCCTCCGCCCCACGGCCGGATCCAGCTCGCGGGCCCGCGTGAGGTACTGCCGGATCTCCAGCCACACCCCTTCGGGGACCGCCGAGAGGTCGAGCCCGGCGAACCGCCCCACCAGCCAAGGCGGCGGCGGAGGCACGAAAGCGCTCCGGGCCGCAGGTATCCGCTCACGCACGACGAGCGTCCCCGCGAAGACGTCCCCGAGCCGCCGCCCCCGCTCCGACACCAGCGAGGCGATACAGGCGACGACCCCGAAGGTCATCAGGATCTCCACGACCCCCATCGCGCCGCGCACGAGCGCGTGCCGGAACCGGATCGGCCCGCCGTCGTCCCGCACCACGCGCAGCCCGAGGGCCATCTTCCCCAGCGACCGCCCGTGCGACAGCGTCTCCACCGCGATCGGCGCCCCCACCAGGATCAGCAGGAAGGACGCGACGGACACCGCCATCACCGCCGCCTCGTCGAGGGAGGCGGTGGCGACCGCGAGCCCGAACGTGATCAGCAGATACGCGGCCCACACCACCACCAGGTCGATGAGCACCGCCAGCGCCCGGCTCGGCAGCCGCGCGGGCTGCAACCCCAGTACGACGGCGTCTCCCGTCACCAGCCCACTCACGGCGCCCACCCTTCTCCGGCCTTCCCGACCCCACAGAACGCCAGTCTGCCAAGCTGACCCGCAGCGCGCCGCAGTAGTACGGACCCGTCCGCAGCCGATGCCTGGAGCAGCAGCCGATCATGGACCTCGACGTCTACGTCACCGCCCACCGCGCCGAGTGGGAACGCCTCGACCAGCTCGTGCGCCGGGGCGGGAAGCTCACCGGAGCCGAGGCCGACGAACTCGTCGCCCTGTACCAGCGCACGGCCACGCACCTGTCGATCGTCCAGTCCAGCGCTCCGGACCCCGTGCTCACGGCCCGGCTCACCCAGCTCGTCGCCCGCGCCCGCGCCACCGTCACCGGCACGCGCCGGGCCTCCTGGCGCGACGCGGCCCGCTTCCTCACGGCGGGGTTCCCGGCCGCGGTCTACCGCTCCCGCCACTGGTGGATCCACACCGCCGTCCTCTCCACCCTGCTCGCCGTCCTGATCGGCTGGTGGATCGGTACGCACCCGGAGGTCCAGGCGGCGATCGGCGCGCCCACCGACCTCCGCGAGATGACCCGTCCCGGTGGGCAGTACGAGACGTACTACTCCAGCCACCCGGCGGCGTCCTTCGCCGCCCAGGTCTGGACGAACAACGCCAGGGCCGCCGCCATGTGCCTGGTCCTGGGCGCCTTCCTGGGCATCCCGGTCCTCTGGATCCTCTTCATGAACATGCTGAGCGTCGGCGTCGGCATCGGCCTGATGTCCTCGGCGGGCCGGCTCGACGTCTTCCTGGGCCTGATCCTCCCGCACGGCCTGCTCGAACTGACGGCCGTCTTCGTGGCGGCCGGTACGGGCCTCCGCCTCGGCTGGACCGTCATCGAACCGGGCCCCACCACGCGTCGCGCCGCCCTCGCGGAACGCGGACGTGCCGCCGTCGGCATGGCGATCGGCCTGGCCCTGGTCCTCTTCGTCTCGGGCCTGATCGAAGGCTTCGTGACCCCGTCCGGCCTGCCCACCTGGGCCCGCATCACCATCGGCATCGCCGCTGAGCTGGCCTTCCTCGCCTACGTGTACGTCCTCGGTGGCCGCGCCGCCCGTGCCGGCGACCAGGGCGACCTGGAGGAGCCCGACCGCAGCGCCGAGCGACCCACCGCCGCCTGATGTGCGTACGACCCCCCTGACCTGCTAGTGTCCTCCGGTGCCCACAAAAACCGTTGACATGGTGGCCGTGGGGAGGTAGATTTGAACGGTTGCCTGGAACTGGACAGTTCGGCAGCGATCTAGTAAAGTCTCACTCACTCCGGTCGGGAATTGAATTCCACGGAGTCACCCCGATTCCAATCCGAATCACGAAAGCCACCGATTAGGTCGGCCGAAATGATTCTGATAAAGTCGGAACCGCCGGAAGGGCCCGGAGCGAAAGCAAAAGGGACCGGAAAGCACCGAGGAAATCGGATCGGAAAGATCTGATAGAGTCGGAAACGAAGGAAGCGCCGGAGGAAAGCCCGAGAGGGTGAGTACAAAGGAAGCGTCCGTTCCTTGAGAACTCAACAGCGTGCCAAAAATCAACGCCAGATTAGTTGATACCCCGTCCATCTTCGGATGGCAGGGTTCCTTTGAAAGTCCTGCCGGCCCTCGTGGTCAGCAGGCAACATACACAGCGAGGACGCTGTGGACAGTCGGCCCTATTCCGGCCTGACTGTCCCGCTCAACGCGAGTGTGACCCGATTACGGGTAAACATTCACGGAGAGTTTGATCCTGGCTCAGGACGAACGCTGGCGGCGTGCTTAACACATGCAAGTCGAACGATGAAGCCCTTCGGGGTGGATTAGTGGCGAACGGGTGAGTAACACGTGGGCAATCTGCCCTTCACTCTGGGACAAGCCCTGGAAACGGGGTCTAATACCGGATAACACCGGCTCCTGCATGGGAGCTGGTTAAAAGCTCCGGCGGTGAAGGATGAGCCCGCGGCCTATCAGCTTGTTGGTGGGGTAATGGCCTACCAAGGCGACGACGGGTAGCCGGCCTGAGAGGGCGACCGGCCACACTGGGACTGAGACACGGCCCAGACTCCTACGGGAGGCAGCAGTGGGGAATATTGCACAATGGGCGAAAGCCTGATGCAGCGACGCCGCGTGAGGGATGACGGCCTTCGGGTTGTAAACCTCTTTCAGCAGGGAAGAAGCGAAAGTGACGGTACCTGCAGAAGAAGCGCCGGCTAACTACGTGCCAGCAGCCGCGGTAATACGTAGGGCGCAAGCGTTGTCCGGAATTATTGGGCGTAAAGAGCTCGTAGGCGGCTTGTCACGTCGGGTGTGAAAGCCCGGGGCTTAACCCCGGGTCTGCATCCGATACGGGCAGGCTAGAGTGTGGTAGGGGAGATCGGAATTCCTGGTGTAGCGGTGAAATGCGCAGATATCAGGAGGAACACCGGTGGCGAAGGCGGATCTCTGGGCCATTACTGACGCTGAGGAGCGAAAGCGTGGGGAGCGAACAGGATTAGATACCCTGGTAGTCCACGCCGTAAACGTTGGGAACTAGGTGTTGGCGACATTCCACGTCGTCGGTGCCGCAGCTAACGCATTAAGTTCCCCGCCTGGGGAGTACGGCCGCAAGGCTAAAACTCAAAGGAATTGACGGGGGCCCGCACAAGCAGCGGAGCATGTGGCTTAATTCGACGCAACGCGAAGAACCTTACCAAGGCTTGACATATACCGGAAAGCATTAGAGATAGTGCCCCCCTTGTGGTCGGTATACAGGTGGTGCATGGCTGTCGTCAGCTCGTGTCGTGAGATGTTGGGTTAAGTCCCGCAACGAGCGCAACCCTTGTCCTGTGTTGCCAGCATGCCCTTCGGGGTGATGGGGACTCACAGGAGACCGCCGGGGTCAACTCGGAGGAAGGTGGGGACGACGTCAAGTCATCATGCCCCTTATGTCTTGGGCTGCACACGTGCTACAATGGCCGGTACAAAGAGCTGCGATGCCGCGAGGCGGAGCGAATCTCAAAAAGCCGGTCTCAGTTCGGATTGGGGTCTGCAACTCGACCCCATGAAGTCGGAGTTGCTAGTAATCGCAGATCAGCATTGCTGCGGTGAATACGTTCCCGGGCCTTGTACACACCGCCCGTCACGTCACGAAAGTCGGTAACACCCGAAGCCGGTGGCCCAACCCCTTGTGGGAGGGAGCTGTCGAAGGTGGGACTGGCGATTGGGACGAAGTCGTAACAAGGTAGCCGTACCGGAAGGTGCGGCTGGATCACCTCCTTTCTAAGGAGCACAGTACCGATTGCAGACAAACGTTCTGCACGGTCAGCTCATGGGTGGAACGTTGATTAGTTGGCGTGAGTGAACCTGATGGTTCTTCGAGTACTGCTTCGGCGTGGAAAGAAGAAGACGGACGGTGGCTCACGCTTGGCACGTTGTTGGGTATCTGAGGGTACGGCCGTAAGGTTTGTATCTTCGCGATGCCGGCCCCAGTGAACTCATCTGCTTGTCGGGTGGGGTGATGGGTGGCTGGTCGTTGCTTGAGAACTACACAGTGGACGCGAGCATCTGTGGCCAAGTTTTTAAGGGCGCACGGTGGATGCCTTGGCACCAGGAACCGATGAAGGACGTGGGAGGCCACGATAGTCCCCGGGGAGCCGTCAACCAGGCTTTGATCCGGGGTTTCCGAATGGGGAAACCCGGCAGTCGTCATGGGCTGTCACCCATGCCTGAACACATAGGGCATGTGGAGGGAACGAGGGGAAGTGAAACATCTCAGTACCCTCAGGAAGAGAAAACAACCGTGATTCCGGGAGTAGTGGCGAGCGAAACCGGATGAGGCCAAACCGTATGCGTGTGATACCCGGCAGGGGTTGCGCATGCGGGGTTGTGGGATCTCTCTTTCACAGTCTGCCGGCTGTGAGACGAGTCAGAAACCGTTGATGTAGGCGAAGGACATGCGAAAGGTCCGGCGTAGAGGGTAAGACCCCCGTAGCTGAAACATTAACGGCTCGTTTGAGAGACACCCAAGTAGCACGGGGCCCGAGAAATCCCGTGTGAATCTGGCGGGACCACCCGCTAAGCCTAAATATTCCCTGGTGACCGATAGCGGATAGTACCGTGAGGGAATGGTGAAAAGTACCGCGGGAGCGGAGTGAAATAGTACCTGAAACCGTGTGCCTACAAGCCGTGGGAGCGTCGCTCATTGAGTTTACTCAATGGGTCGTGACTGCGTGCCTTTTGAAGAATGAGCCTGCGAGTTTGCGGTGCGTTGCGAGGTTAACCCGTGTGGGGAAGCCGTAGCGAAAGCGAGTCCGAACAGGGCGATTCAGTAGCGCGCTCAAGACCCGAAGCGGAGTGATCTAGCCATGGGCAGGTTGAAGCGGAGGTAAGACTTCGTGGAGGACCGAACCCACCAGGGTTGAAAACCTGGGGGATGACCTGTGGTTAGGGGTGAAAGGCCAATCAAACTCCGTGATAGCTGGTTCTCCCCGAAATGCATTTAGGTGCAGCGTCGTGTGTTTCTTGCCGGAGGTAGAGCACTGGATAGGCGATGGGCCCTACCGGGTTACTGACCTTAGCCAAACTCCGAATGCCGGTAAGTGAGAGCACGGCAGTGAGACTGTGGGGGATAAGCTCCATGGTCGAGAGGGAAACAGCCCAGAGCATCGACTAAGGCCCCTAAGCGTACGCTAAGTGGGAAAGGATGTGGAGTCGCAGAGACAACCAGGAGGTTGGCTTAGAAGCAGCCACCCTTGAAAGAGTGCGTAATAGCTCACTGGTCAAGTGATTCCGCGCCGACAATGTAGCGGGGCTCAAGCGTACCGCCGAAGTCGTGTCATTGCAGCATGAGCCCCAACGGGCGCTGTGATGGGTAGGGGAGCGTCGTGTGCCGGGTGAAGCAGCCGCGGAAGCGAGTTGTGGACGGTTCACGAGTGAGAATGCAGGCATGAGTAGCGATACACACGTGAGAAACGTGTGCGCCGATTGACTAAGGGTTCCTGGGTCAAGCTGATCTGCCCAGGGTAAGTCGGGACCTAAGGCGAGGCCGACAGGCGTAGTCGATGGACAACCGGTTGATATTCCGGTACCCGCTTTGAAACGCCCAGTATCGAATCCATTAATGCTAAGGCCGTGAAGCCGTTCCGGACCCTTCGGGGAAAGGAAAGTGGTGGAGCCGCTGATCCAAGGTGGTAGTAGGTAAGCGATGGGGTGACGCAGGAAGGTAGTCCAGCCCGGGCGGTGGTAGTCCCGGGGTAAGGGTGTAGGGCGTTGTCCAGGTAAATCCGGACAGCACATAGCCTGAGACCTGATGCCGAGCCGATTGTGGTGAAGTGGATGATCCTATGCTGTCGAGAAAAGCCTCTAGCGAGTTTCATGGCGGCCCGTACCCTAAACCGACTCAGGTGGTCAGGTAGAGAATACCGAGGCGTTCGGGTGAACTATGGTTAAGGAACTCGGCAAAATGCCCCCGTAACTTCGGGAGAAGGGGGGCCACGTCTGGTGATGAGTCTTGCACTCTGAGCTGGGGGTGGCCGCAGAGACCAGCGAGAAGCGACTGTTTACTAAAAACACAGGTCCGTGCGAAGCCGTAAGGCGATGTATACGGACTGACGCCTGCCCGGTGCTGGAACGTTAAGGGGACCGGTTAGTCACATTTCGGTGTGGCGAAGCTGAGAACTTAAGCGCCAGTAAACGGCGGTGGTAACTATAACCATCCTAAGGTAGCGAAATTCCTTGTCGGGTAAGTTCCGACCTGCACGAATGGCGTAACGACTTCTCGACTGTCTCAACCATAGGCCCGGTGAAATTGCACTACGAGTAAAGATGCTCGTTTCGCGCAGCAGGACGGAAAGACCCCGGGACCTTTACTACAGTTTGATATTGGTGTTCGGTTCGGCTTGTGTAGGATAGGTGGGAGACTTTGAAGCAGCCACGCCAGTGGTTGTGGAGTCGCCGTTGAAATACCACTCTGGTCGTGCTGGATGTCTAACCTCGGTCCGTGATCCGGATCAGGGACAGTGTCTGATGGGTAGTTTAACTGGGGCGGTTGCCTCCCAAAGAGTAACGGAGGCGCCCAAAGGTTCCCTCAGCCTGGTTGGCAATCAGGTGTTGAGTGTAAGTGCACAAGGGAGCTTGACTGTGAGACCGACGGGTCGAGCAGGGACGAAAGTCGGGACTAGTGATCCGGCGGTGGCTTGTGGAAGCGCCGTCGCTCAACGGATAAAAGGTACCCCGGGGATAACAGGCTGATCTTCCCCAAGAGTCCATATCGACGGGATGGTTTGGCACCTCGATGTCGGCTCGTCGCATCCTGGGGCTGGAGTCGGTCCCAAGGGTTGGGCTGTTCGCCCATTAAAGCGGTACGCGAGCTGGGTTTAGAACGTCGTGAGACAGTTCGGTCCCTATCCGCTGCGCGCGTAGGAATATTGAGAAGGGCTGTCCCTAGTACGAGAGGACCGGGACGGACGAACCTCTGGTGTGCCAGTTGTCCTGCCAAGGGCATGGCTGGTTGGCTACGTTCGGGAGGGATAACCGCTGAAAGCATCTAAGCGGGAAGCCTGCTTCGAGATGAGTATTCCCACCTCCTTGAGAGGGTAAGGCTCCCAGTAGACGACTGGGTTGATAGGCCGGATGTGGAAGCCCAGTAATGGGTGGAGCTGACCGGTACTAATAGGCCGAGGGCTTGTCCTCAGTTGCTCGCGTCCACTGTGTTAGTTCTGAAGTAACGAACTGTGCCGATATCCGGTTGGTTAACTTCATAGAGTTTCGGTGGTCATAGCGTTAGGGAAACGCCCGGTTACATTCCGAACCCGGAAGCTAAGCCTTTCAGCGCCGATGGTACTGCAGGGGGGACCCTGTGGGAGAGTAGGACGCCGCCGAACAATCATTGTGGGAAAGCCCCGCACCTTATGGTGCGGGGCTTTTCTGCGTTTACGGGCCGGAACCCCATCGGAGCTCGAAGTGATGTCGGGGCCGCCGATGGTCAGAGGCGGCCGGCGGCCTTCAGGGCGAGATAGGCGTCCGCCAGGGCCGGGGCCAGGGTGTCGGGGGTGGCGTCGACGACCGTGACGCCGTGGCGCTGGAGCTGTTCCGCCGTACGGGAGCGCTGGGACTGGGTCTGGGTGGCGGCAGCGGCTTCGTAGACGCCTTCGATGGTGCCGCGGGTCGCGGCCATGCGGGCGACGTGGGGATCGGCGACGGAGGCCACCACGACCGTGTGGCGCCGGGTCAGCTGCGGCAGGACCGGGAGGAGGCCTTCCTCGATCGGTGCGGCGTCGAGGCTCGTCAGGAGGACGATCAGCGAGCGGCGCGGAGCGCGGGCGAGGGCGGTCGCGGCCAGGCCGCGGGCGTCGGTCTCCACCAGCTCGGGTTCGAGCGTGGCGAGGGCGTTGACCACGGCGGGCAGCACATCGCCGGCGGAGCGGCCCTGGACGTGGGCGCGGAGACGACGGTCGTAGGCCAGAAGATCCACGCGGTCGCCGGCGCGGGAGGCCAGCGCGGTGAGGAGGAGGGCCGCGTCCATGGAGGCGTCCAGGCGGGGGACGTCGCCGACCCGGCCCGCCGAGGTACGGCCGGTGTCGAGGACGACGAGGATGTGACGGTCGCGCTCAGGGCGCCAGGTGCGGACGGCGACCGTGCTCTGGCGGGCCGTGGCACGCCAGTCGATCGAGCGGGTGTCGTCGCCGGGGACGTACTCGCGGAGACTGTCGAACTCCGTGCCCTCACCACGCGTCAGAACACTGGTGCGGCCGTCGAGTTCACGGAGCCGGGCCAGGCGGGACGGCAGGTGCTTGCGGCTGGTGAACGGTGGCAGCACGCGGACCGTCCAAGGGACCTCGTGGTTGCCCTGGCGGGCCGCGAGGCCGAGGGGGCCGTACGAGCGGACCGTGATCCGTTCCGCGTGACGGTCGCCGCGGCGGGTCGGGCGGAGAGCGGTGGTGAAGCGGCGGCGTTCGCCGGCGGGGACGGCCAGGCGTTGGCGCGAGGCGGCCTGCTCGGTGCCGGGCAGCCAACTGCTGGGCGGCCAGGCGTCGCGGAGCTGGGCGCGGAGGCGTCGGTTGGACGGGTTGGTGACCGTGAGGTGGACGTTCGCCGCGTCACCGAGTCGAACGGATGTATCACCACTTCGGGTGAATTGGAGCGTTCGTACTGGCGCGGCCAGGGCGTAGTCGCACAGAATTGCTAGGGAGAGGGGCGCGTTCACCGCCAGCATCCCCGCCCAGCTGGGGGCGAGGAAGCCGACGGGGAGCGATCCGAGAGCGGCGAGCAGCGCGGTTCGTCCGGTGAGGGCCATGGGGCGCCGTTCTCAGCGGGGGACGGGGACGTGGGCGAGGATCGAGTTGATGACGGAGTCGGGGGTGACTCCCTCCATCTCGGCCTCGGGCCGCAGGTGGATGCGATGACGCAGGGTGGGGAGAGCGAGGGCCTTCACATCGTCCGGGGTGACGTAGTCCCGGCCGGTGAGCCAGGCCCAGGCGCGGGCGGTGGAGAGCAGGGCGGTGGCACCTCGGGGAGAGACCCCGAGCGTGAGTGAGGGGGATTCACGCGTGGCACGACAGATATCGACGACATAGCCGGCGATCTCGGCGGAGACCGACACCTTGGCGACGGCTGCCCGGGCGGCTTCGAGTTCGGCGGGACCCGCGACGGGACGGACGCCGGCGGCCTTCAGGTCGCGGGGGTCGAAGCCCTCGGCGTGACGGGTGAGGACCTGGATCTCGTCCGCGCGTGACGGCAGAGGGACCGTCAGCTTGAGCAGGAACCGGTCCAGTTGGGCCTCGGGCAGGGGGTAGGTGCCCTCGTACTCGACGGGGTTCTGGGTCGCCGCGACCAGGAAGGGTTCGGGCAGGGCGCGCGGGGTGCCGTCGACCGTGACCTGGTGTTCCTCCATCGCCTCCAGGAGGGAGGACTGGGTCTTCGGGGGCGTGCGGTTGATCTCGTCGGCGAGCAGGAGATTGGTGAAGACCGGGCCCGGCTGGAAGGAGAACTCCGAGGTCCGGGTGTCGTAGACGAGGGACCCGGTGACGTCGCTCGGCATCAGGTCGGGGGTGAACTGGACGCGCTTGGTGTCGAGTTCGAGGGCGGCGGCGAGCGAACGGACCAGCAGGGTCTTGGCGACTCCGGGGACGCCTTCGAGGAGGACGTGACCCCGGCAGAGCAGGGCGACGACGAGACCGGTGACGGCGGGGTCCTGGCCGACCACGGCCTTCGCGATCTCGGTGCGCAGGGCCTCCAGGGAGGCGCGGGCGCTGTCCGAGTTCGTAGCGGTCTCGGAGGTCGGGGCGCTCATGAGGTGCGTACCTCTCTTTCGAGGGCGTCGAGTTGGTCCGCGAGGCGGATGAGAGCGGCGTCGTCGGCGGGAGCCGGGCCGAAGAGGAGGTCCCGCAGGTCCGCCGTGGTCTCGGGGAGACGGGCGGAAAGGGCGGGGAGGAGGCGCTCGGAGGAGTGGGCGTCCTGGACGGGGACGCCGAGGAGCGGGGCGATCCGGGTGCGGGTCGCGGTGCGCAGGACGGCGGCGGCGCGGTCACGGGCGTTCGACCTGCGGTAGAGGCGGGCGCGGCCCTCGGTGGCTTCGGAGGCGCGGAGGGCGACGGGGAGGCGTTCGGTCACCAGGGGGCCGAGGCGGCGGCCGCGCCAGATGGCGGCGAGCAGGGCGGCGAGGGCGAGTTGGAGGGTGGCCCACAGCCAGCCGGAAGGGATGAGGTCGAGGAAGTCGCCCGTGGAGCCGGCGTCGGATGCGTCGGCGGTGGCATCGGAGAGCGAGGGGAGGTACCAGACGAGATGCGGCCGGGAACCGAGGAGTTGCAGGGCGAGCGAGGCGTTGCCCTGCTGGTCGAGACGGGTGTTGTGGAGGATGTCGGGCGAGCCGAGGAGGACGGTGTCGGTGGTGCCGGTGCCGGGGAGGCGGACCAGGGTCGGCAGGCCGTCGGAGGGGTAGCAGGAGTCGGCGGTGGTGCCGGGGTCGACGAGGTAGCGCTCGCCGCCGAGGTCGACGCCGCCGGCGCGGGTGGCGGCCGGCAGGGCGCAGGAGGGGTCGCGGTTCTCCACTGTGGTGCTGGTGGCGCTGGAGACGTCCGGGGCCAGCGTGGGAAGGGAGGGGGCGCCGGCGCCGATGAGGACGGTGCGGCCGGCGGAGTCCGTGATGAGCCCGCGCAGGGTGGACTGTTGATCGCCCGTCAGCAGGTCGGGGGTGGTGACCAGGAGCGTCGCATCGGTGCCGGTCGCGGCGGTGGCCTCGTCGAGCGTGGTGACCAGGGTGATCGTGACGCCATGGGCCTTGAGGAGTTCGGCGACGGCCCGGCTGCCGTGGGGGTCGGCGGAGCGGGGGTCGAGGGCGCCGTGGGAGCCGGTGGACCGTACCGTCGCGAGCGCGAGGCCCCCGATGAGGACCAGGGCGATGACGAGGACCGTGCCGCGTGCCCGGGTCCAGAGCCGGCGGGGGGTGGCGGCGGTGGAGGTGGCGCTGGTGACCGGGCGGCTCATGCGGGCGCCCTCGTGGAGACGGTGTCGAGGGTGGGCCGGGTCCGCTCCAGGGCGGTGTCCAGGGCCTCGACGCGGCGGTACGCGGGCTCGTCGGCGGTGCGGCCGCCATATGTGACGTCGTCGAAGGCTCGGACCGCGAGGCGCAGGTCGTCGGCGTGGGAGGGCAGCGAGCGGCTCGCCTCGGCTGCGGCTTCGTCGGCGGTGCGGCCGGGCCGGGGGTCGAGCAGGGCGCGTTCTTCCAGGGAGCGGACGATGGCCCGCATTCGTTCCTGGACGGCCTGGTTCCAGCGGCCGGCGGTGGCGTGCCGGGCGGCGGCCTCGCGGTGCTCGCGGGCGGTGCGGGGGCCGGCCGCGAAGAGGGAGTCGCCGGTGGTGCCGGGTGTCCGGTGCGGGGTGCCGAGCCGCCACCAGAGGGCGGCGGCGACGGCGGCCACGAGGAGGACGACCACGACGAGGCCGAGGACGCCGCCGGGGGAGGCCCCCGAAGCGGAGCCGAAGAGGTCGCCGAGCCACTCCCAGAAGCGGTCGAGGCCGCGCTGGAGGAGGTTCGGGTCGTTCTCGTGGTACATCGGCTTCGACAGCTCCCGCTCCGCCGCCTCGCGGGCGGGGAGCCGGGAGATGTCCACCGGTACGTCGCCTTCGGCGCGGAGCCGCGCCAGTGCCGTGGTCGTTCCCCCCGTGACCGTCACGGCATCAGCCTCCGACGGTCTCGGTGCCCGGTGTGGGGCCGTAGCCGGGGAGACCCGCGGCCCGTGCCAGTTCGAGGTCCAGGGCTTCGCGGCGGATGCGCTGGTCGACGTAGAGGAGGACCGTCACACCGGCCGAGATCGGGTAGGTGATCGCGCTGGTGATCACTCCGCCGATGCCCGTGACGATCAGGAACGGCCAGCCGAAGCCGGTGGAGGTGCCCTCGATCAGGCCGGAGAGGCCTTCGCCGTCGGCCGCGATGCCGATGATCATGAACGGGATCGCGACGAGCATCGCGAAGACGAAGACCAGCAGCTGGGTGAGGACGGTGATGCCGAAGATCCGCCACCACGAGCCCTGCACCAGCTTCGCGGAACGCTTCAGGGACGCGAACACGCCCTGGCGCTCCAGCATCAGGGCGGGAGAGGCGAGGCTGTAGCGGATCATCAGCCAGAGGGTGGCCGCGATGCCGCCGAGACCGCCGAGGAGGGCCAGGGCGACGCCTGCGGCGCCGCCGATGAGCACTCCGGGGAGCAGGGCGACGGTGACGACGGCCGTGCTCAGTGCCGCCAGCAGCAGGGTCAGGCCGACGAGCTGGAGGAGGCGGGGGCGGGCCTCCTGCCAGGCGGAGCCCAGCGAGACCGGACGGCCGAGCACGGCACGGCTGATGACCATGGTCAGCAGGGCCGCGCTCACCACGGATGCCATCAGCGTGACGAGCAGGGACGGGCCCATGCCGATCAGAGAGGACTGGACGGCGTCGAGGGACTGTTCGAGGGCCTCGACGGGGGTGACGTCCGGGCTCGTCGCCGGGGTCTGGGGGACGAGGTAGCGCTGGGCCAGGGTGTTCGCGGTCTGGGAGATCAGCGCGACCGTGACGGTGATCGTCAGTACCGTCCGCCAGTAGGCGCGGAGGGTCTTCGCCGCGCCGTCGAGGATCTCGCCCACGCCCAGCGGGCGCAGCGGGATCACACCGGGCTTGGCGGCCGGAGGCCTGCCCCAGTGGATGTTCGGGGGCGGGGCGCCCCAGCCGGGACCCTGTGCGGGGGGCGGCGTCTGGCCGGTCGGCGGGGACCACTGGCCGGCGGGCGGCTGGTCCTTGGACCACTGAGGGGCGGAGCCGTTCGCGTCGGCCGGAGTGGTGGGCCGGGGAATCCCGGAGCCGTCCTGGCCGTCGGAGGGGGCGGATCCGGGCGAGGTCCAGCCCGGAGTGTCGTTCACGGTCGTCCACCTCGGAGGAATGGTCGCGGTGCCGGATCGGCGAACCGGCTCGGTCACGGCGGCCGACACCTGGGACGGCGGCGGGCCGGGTGCCATCGTGCCACGCGGGGACCGCCCGTGGGCGGGACCGGCCTCGGCGGTCGTACCTTTGTCCGGACCTTCATCGTGCGAGCGGTCGGGGGCATATTGTGCGGATGCCCGATCAGGACGCACGAACCGTGCGGTGGCGGGCCGAGCGGGCTCCGGTCTACAAGATCGCGACCCGGGCTGGGGGAGGCGCTGTGGGGCAGGTCACGGCAGGTAACGATTGGCTAATGGGATGATGTCGATATGAAGGGACGCGTTCTTGTCGTCGACGACGACACCGCACTGGCCGAGATGCTCGGCATCGTGCTGCGGGGTGAAGGGTTCGAGCCGTCGTTCGTCGCGGACGGTGACAAGGCGCTTGCCGCATTCCGGGAGGCCAAGCCTGACCTGGTGCTGCTCGACCTGATGCTGCCGGGGAGGGACGGCATCGAGGTGTGCCGCCTCATCCGGGCGGAGTCGGGTGTGCCGATCGTCATGCTCACGGCCAAGAGCGACACGGTCGACGTGGTCGTGGGTCTGGAGTCCGGGGCCGACGACTACATCGTCAAGCCGTTCAAGCCGAAGGAGCTAGTCGCCCGTATCCGGGCACGGCTGCGGAGGTCCGAGGAGCCGGCGCCGGAGCAGCTCACCATCGGTGACCTGGTCATCGACGTGGCCGGGCACTCCGTGAAGCGGGACGGGCAGTCCATCGCCCTGACCCCGCTGGAGTTCGACCTGCTCGTCGCGCTGGCGCGCAAGCCGTGGCAGGTCTTCACCCGTGAGGTCCTGCTGGAGCAGGTCTGGGGATACCGGCACGCGGCCGACACCCGGCTGGTGAACGTGCACGTCCAGCGGCTGCGCTCGAAGGTCGAGAAGGACCCCGAGCGCCCGGAGATCGTGGTGACCGTCCGAGGCGTCGGTTACAAGGCGGGACCGAGCTGACATGAGCGAAGGCAGTACTGCTCCGAAGCCCGGGGACCCGGGGGACCGTGCGGGGCGGGCTGCCGGACCGGGGCGGGGGGGCTCGCGTTCCGGCCGTCTGCCGCGTGGCGGACGGCTGCTCCAGGACGGGGCGCCCGGCGGGCCGGTCCTCCGGCTCTTCGCCCGATGGGTGCGGCGGCCGTTGCTGCCCGCCGTGCGGCTGTGGCGGCGGAACATCCAGCTGAGGATCGTCGCGGGCACCCTGCTGATGTCCCTCGGAGTGGTGCTGCTGCTCGGCCTCGTCGTCATCGGCCAGGTCCGCAACGGTCTCCTCGACGCCAAGGAGAGGGCCGCCCAGAGTCAGGCGGCCGGCGGGTTCTCGGCCGCCCAGGACCGGGCGGCCACCACGTCCTCGTCCCCCGGGCAGCAGGACGGGGTGCGGGCCGGTGCCTCGGTGAACTGGCGGTCCACGCTCGTCGAGCAGCTCGCCAGTGGTGGCCAGAGCGCGTTCAACGTGGTCGCGCTCTCCCTCGACACCGGTGACGCCGCGAGCCGTGGCGCCCGCGCGTCCGGCGAGGTCGACCCGACCACCAGCATCCCCGCCGAACTGCGGCACTCGGTGGCCCAGGGCACGGACACCTTCCAGCAGTTCAGCCGCATCCACTACACCAGCGGCAAGGCGTCCGACGCCGGGCTCGTGATCGGCAAGCGGCTGAACGACGCCGACGGCGACCAGTACGAGCTGTACTACCTCTTCCCGCTGACTCAGGAGGAGGACTCCCTCTCTTTGGTCAAGACCACCCTGGCGACCGCCGGGCTCTTCGTCGTCGTCCTGCTCGGCGCCATCGCCTGGCTCATGGTGCGCCAGGTCGTCACCCCCGTACGGATGGCCGCCGGGATCGCCGAGCGGCTTTCCGCCGGGCGCCTCCAGGAACGGATGAAGGTCACCGGCGAGGACGACATCGCCCGGCTCGGCGAGGCCTTCAACAAGATGGCCACCAACCTCCAGACGAAGATCCAGCAGCTGGAGGAGCTGTCGAGGATGCAGCGGCGGTTCGTCTCCGACGTCTCGCACGAGCTGCGCACCCCGCTGACCACGGTCCGGATGGCCGCCGACGTCATCCATGACGCCCGGGTCGACTTCGACCCCGTCACCGCCCGCTCCGCCGAACTCCTCGGCGACCAGCTCGACCGCTTCGAGTCGCTGCTCTCCGACCTCCTGGAGATCAGCCGCTTCGACGCGGGCGCGGCCGCCCTGGAGGCCGAGCCGATCGACCTGCGGCAGGTCGTGCGCCGGGTCATCGGCGGCGCCGAACCCCTCGCCGAACGCAAGGGCACCCGGATCGTCGTCGTCGGCGACAAGCAGCCGGTGGTGGCCGAGGCCGACGCACGCCGGGTCGAGCGGGTGCTGCGCAACCTCGTCGTCAACGCCGTGGAGCACGGTGAGGGCCGGGACGTGGTGGTGAAGCTGGCCGCCGCGGGAGGCGCCGTCGCCGTCGCGGTGCGCGACTACGGCGTGGGACTCAAGCCGGGCGAGGCGACCCGGGTGTTCAACCGCTTCTGGCGGGCCGACCCGGCCCGCGCGCGCACCACCGGAGGGACCGGGCTCGGGCTGTCGATCGCCGTCGAGGACGCGCGACTGCACGGCGGCTGGCTCCAGGCCTGGGGCGAGGCCGGCGGCGGTTCGCAGTTCCGGCTCACCCTGCCGCGCACCGCGGACGAGCCGCTGCGGGGCTCCCCGATACCGCTGGAGCCCGAGGACTCGCGGCGCAACCGCGAGCAGGCGGCCGCCGCCGGGCGGGCGCACGAGAGCGCGCGCCTGATGGCCGTACCGGCGCAGCCCGCCGGTGACCGGCCGCAGCTCCCCGTACCGCCGAGGCTGCCCGCCCCGCCGCGGGCGACCGTCGACCCGACGGCGCTGCCCGGCAGCGGCGCACGGGTCGTGGCACGTACCACGGCCGACGCGGACTGCGCCGGGAGCACGGCGGGGGCCGGAGCGGCGGCCGGGAGCACGGCGGGTGCCGGGGCCGGTCCGGGGGCGGCCGGGGGGAACGGTAGTGGGAACGCGGAGCGGGAGGACGGGACACGTGGGCGCTGACTCCCGGGAGGGGTTCGTGGGACGTGGGGGGCGGGCGCGGGTGGCGGTGCTCGCCGCGTGTGGCGGGCTTCTGGTGAGCGGGTGCGCGACCATGCCCGACAGCGGGGGCGTCCAGCCGGTGCGGGGCACCAACCAGGGGGACTCGCAGGTACGGGTCTACGCCGTCGCGCCCCGGGAGAACGCCGACCCGGACGAGATCGTCGACGGCTTCCTCGAAGCCATGACCAGCGACGACCCGGGCTTCTCCACCGCCCGCAAGTACCTCACGAAGAAGGCCGCAGGGAGCTGGAAGCCGGAGCAGAGCATCACCGTGCTCACCACCGCCCCCAACCGCGAGCAGGCCGACCGCAACGCCGACCCCGACAACCAGGGCCGGGCCTACCCCCTCTCCGGGCGCAAGATCGCGACCGTGGACGCCCGCCACGCCTACCAGCCGATCAGCCCCGCCGAGTACGTGCAGGCGATCCACGTCGTGCAGCAGCCCACCGGCAACGGCAAGGGCAAGGAATGGCGCATCGACAGCCTCCCGCCCGGTCTGGTGCTCGGTGAGGCCGACTTCCTGCGCAACTACCGGTCGGTCAACAAGTACTACTTCGCCTCGGGAGAGGACTGGGTCGTCGCAGACCCGGTCTACATCCGGCAGCGGCAGGACCCCGTCACCCGGATGGATCCGGTGACGCAGACGGTCAAGGCGCTCCTCGAAGGCCCGACGAACTGGCTGAAGCCGGCCGTCGACTCCAGTTTCCCTTCCGGCACGGAGCTGCGGAAGGGCGTCACCACGCTGACGACCGACGACCAGTCCACGCTGAAGGTGCCGCTCAACGTCAGGGCGGACCGGGTGGGCGGCGAGGTGTGCCGGCGGATGGCGGCGCAGCTGCTGTTCACGCTGCGCGACCTGACCTCCGTACGCGTCGAGCAGGTGGAGCTCCAGGGGTCGAAGGGCCCGCTGTGCCGGCTGGGCAAGGGGCAGGCCACGGAGTTCGCCGCCGTCCGGAACACGGACCAGGAGGAGAACCCGTACTTCGTCGACGAGCACGGCAAGCTGATGATGCTGGACGTCGCCGGCAAGCAGGCGGCGCTGCCCGCCGAGGTGCCGGGCCCGCTGGGCAAGGACACGGCGCAGCTCGGGTCGGTCGCCGTCGACCGGGGTGAGACCCGGGCCGCCGGGGTCGGTGCGGGCGGACGCGAGCTGTTCGTCTCCTCCATCACCACGGAGCAGGAGCCCTCGCCCTCGGTCCTCAGCAGCAAGGCCGCCAAGCCCGCCGACCGGCTGTCCGCGCCCAGCTGGGACGGGCGGGGCGATCTGTGGGTCGCCGACCGCGACCCCGCCGCGCCCCGGTTGTGGATGGTGCCCGACGGCACCGGCGACCCCGTCAGAGTGAATACGCCGTGGCTCGGGGACGACGCCAGGATCGAGTCGCTGCGGGTCTCCGCCGACGGGGTCCGGATCGCGCTCGTGGTCACCCGGGGCGAGCGCACCACCCTGCAGATCGGCCGGATCCAGCGGGAGACCACGGAGGCGGCGCCGGTCGTCTCGGTGCTCGACCTCCAGCCCGCCGCGCCCCGGATGGAGTCGGTCACGGCCGTCTCCTGGGCCGGGCCGAGCCGGCTCGTCGTCGTCGGCAGGGAGGCGGGCGGCGTCCAGCAGATCCGGTACCTCCAGACGGACGGCTCGACCTCGGCGACCTCGGTGCTCCCCGGGCTGAACGGGGCCAACTCGGTGGCCGCCCCGAACACGGACTCCGCGCCGCTGGTCGCCTACTCCGGCAACGACGGCATCGTCAGGCTCGCGCCCGGCGCGAACTGGCAGCCGCTGGTCAAGACGGGGCACTCGCCGGTCTACCCCGGGTAGCCCCAGGGCGCCCTACCTGACGTACTTCCCGGGCGGCGGGCCTCATCCGCCGGGGGTTTTCCACAGGGGTGGCCGGGGAGCCCGCGAAGGCGCAGAGTGGAGCCATGCGGGGGTGGTGGCGCGAGATCGCCGGGCTGGTGCTGCCGGTGGCCTGCGGAGGCTGCGGCGTACCGCGGACGGAGCTGTGCCCGTCGTGCGCGGAGGTCCTGACCGGGGCGGGGGAGGGGCCGCGCAGGGTGCGGCCCGCGCCCGAGCCCGCCGGGCTGCCGGAGGTGCACGCCGTCGCGCCGTACGAGGGTGCCGTACGCGAGCTGCTGCTCGCCCACAAGGAACGCGGGGCGCTCGTCCTCGCCGGACCGCTGGGCGGCGCGCTGGCCGGGGCCGTGGAGGCCGCTGCAGGGGCCGCCGAGGGGCCCGCACCGCGCCCGCTGCTCCTCGTACCGGTGCCGTCCTCGCGGCGCTCCGTGCGGGCGCGTGGCCACGATCCGACCCGGCGGGTCGCCCGGTCGGCGGCCGCCCGGCTGCGGAGCGCGGGGCGGCCGGCGCGGGTGGTGCCCGTGCTGCGGCAGCGCCGGCACGTGGCGGACCAGGCGGGGCTCGGGGCGCGCGGGCGGCTCGCCAACCTCGCCGGGGCGCTGGAGGTCGTGCCGGGCGGAGGGCGGCTGCTCCTCGCCGGAAAGGTGGTTCTCGTGGACGACCTGATGACCACGGGGGCCTCACTGGCGGAGGCGGCACGCGCTCTCGGAGCCGTACACCTTCCGTTCATTCCTGGAATACCGCACGGCTTACCGGTCGGTTCGGCGCAGCGCGGATTCGAACAGCTGGTGGCGGCTGTGATCGCATCCTCTCCCGCTTCGTTCGAAATAAACCG
Source organism: Streptomyces sp. P9-A4 (assembly GCF_036634195.1). Taxonomy (NCBI): domain Bacteria; kingdom Bacillati; phylum Actinomycetota; class Actinomycetes; order Kitasatosporales; family Streptomycetaceae; genus Streptomyces; species Streptomyces sp. P9-A4. The sequence goes on along the minus strand of NZ_JAZIFY010000001.1, from coordinate 2,778,149 downwards.
GAACTCGCCAGGAACTTGGATCGTTGCAGGTGGTGAGAGGTGAAAGCGCCCGAACGGAGGTATGTCGCGGTAGCGGGTGCCGACACCCGTCCGAAGGGGCTATGTTCGGTTGTGAGGAATGGCGAAAGCCATCGCTCGCCGAATACATGGTTGCGCCTACAGGACAGGAGTTCAGGGCGAATCAACCTCTTGTCGATGGGGTGGGGATCTTGTCGACTGGGGAGGAGGAGGTGAAAGTCGCCAAGTCCGAGCTCCGGTAACCACCGGAGTCTGGTGCAAAGGGAGAAGCCCGGCGGCCAAGGAGCCGATCCGGGCGATCCGGGAACGGAGTTCTGCGTGGACATCGTCGTCAAGGGCCGCAAGACCGAGGTGCCCGAGCGGTTCCGCAAGCACGTGGCCGAGAAGCTGAAGCTGGAGAAGATCCAGAAGCTCGACGGCAAGGTGATCAGCCTCGACGTCGAGGTGTCCAAGGAGCTGAATCCGCGGCAGGCCGACAGGTCGGACCGCGTGGAGATCACCCTCCACTCCCGAGGCCCGGTGATCCGGGCGGAAGCCGCGGCAGGCGACCCGTACGCAGCGCTCGACCTCGCCAGCGACAAGCTCGAGGCACGACTGCGCAAGCAGCACGACAAGAAGTACACCCGCCGTGGGAACGGCAGGCTTTCGGCGGCGGAGGTCGGGGACGTCGTTCCCGGTGCCGCCCAGCTCAACGGCGACGGGCAGCTCGTCGCCGACGAGACCGACAAGGTGCCCACCACGATGATGGGCTCGATCGAGGTCCAGGGTGAGGGCCCGCTCGTGGTCCGCGAGAAGACCCACCGGGCCGCACCGATGACGCTCGACCAGGCGCTCTACGAGATGGAGCTGGTCGGGCACGACTTCTATCTGTTCGTGGACTCCGACACGAAGCAGCCGAGTGTCGTCTACCGGCGACACGCGTACGACTACGGCGTCATCCATCTGGAGAGCGACCCGCTCGCCGAGGGCGGCGGCGCCGGCGGTGCGCTCGGCGGCTGACCGGCCGTCCCGCCGCGCACCACCCACACACTCGGGTGTCCCTCACGGTGCCCCTGGAGCGCTTCTCGCGCACCCAGGGGCACCACCGTGCGTGCACGGGAACACTCCGTCGCCGCCGGGGCATGAAATCATGGCGTGCACGCCAACCGGTGCTCTTCGGGCAGTGGTTGGAGGACCGGAAACGAATTCAGGCCACGGCCTTCAGGGGGAGGAACGATGGCGGACAGCTTCGGGCCGGTGCTCAGCGGGCGTGAGCACGGTGGCGCGGTCCCGGAGGGATCGGATTCGGACAGCGGTGCATTCCGCAAAGAACCGATCCGGGTCCTCGTCGTGGACGACCATGCCCTCTTCCGCCGGGGACTTGAGATCGTCCTCGCCCAGGAGGAGGACATCCAGGTCGTCGGAGAGGCCGGTGACGGGGCCGAGGCCGTCGACAAGGCGGCCGATCTGCTGCCGGACATCGTTCTGATGGATGTACGGATGCCCCGGCGCGGCGGCATCGAGGCGTGTACCTCCATCAAGGAGGTGGCCCCCAGCGCGAAGATCATCATGCTGACGATCAGTGACGAGGAGGCGGACCTCTACGACGCGATCAAGGCGGGGGCCACCGGCTACCTCCTCAAGGAGATCTCCACCGACGAGGTCGCGACGGCCATCCGCGCGGTCGCGGACGGGCAGTCGCAGATCAGTCCCTCGATGGCGTCGAAACTCCTCACCGAGTTCAAGTCGATGATCCAGCGCACCGACGAGCGCAGGCTGGTGCCGGCGCCCCGGCTCACCGACCGTGAGCTGGAGGTGCTGAAGCTCGTCGCGACCGGGATGAACAACCGGGACATCGCCAAGGAGCTCTTCATCTCCGAGAACACCGTGAAGAACCATGTGCGGAACATCCTGGAGAAGCTCCAGCTGCACTCCCGGATGGAGGCCGTGGTCTACGCGATGCGGGAGAAGATCCTCGAGATCCGCTAGGCGGGTCCCGCCCCCGCTCAGCCCAGGGCGCGTACCAGCTCCGGTGCCAGTTCCGGCGGGTTCACCCGGTCGGGGACCACCGACACCGCGTCGCAGCCGACCCAGTCGGCCGCCTCGCGCAGCGCCCGCGCCACCGCCGGCACGGCCTTCGGGCCGTCCAGGGTCACCTGCCGGGCGACGAGCGTCCGGCCCTCCCGCGCCGGGTCCACCCGGCCGACGAGCCGGCCGCCGGCGAGGACCGGCATCGCGAAGTAGCCGTGGACCCGCTTCTGCTTCGGCACGTACGCCTCAAGGCGGTGCGTGAAGCCGAAGATCCGCTCCGTGCGGGCCCGCTCCCAGATCAGCGAGTCGAACGGCGACAGCAGGGTCGTACGGTGCCGGCCGCGCGGCTCCGAGGCCAGCGCCGCCGGGTCCGCCCAGGCCGGCTTCCCCCAGCCCGCCACGGTGACCGGCACGAGCCCCGCCGCCTCGACGACCGCGTCGAACTGCTCGCCCTTGAGCCGGTGGTAGTCGGCGATGTCCGCGCGCGTGCCCACGCCCAGCGCCTCGCCCGCCTGCCGCACCAGACGCCGCACGCACTCGGTGTCGTCCAGGTCGTCGTGGAGCAGCTGCTGCGGGATCGCCCGTTCCGCCAGGTCGTACACCCGCTTCCAGCTGCGCCGCTCGACCACGACCACCTCGCCGTACATCAGCGCCCGCTCCACGGCGATCTTGGAGTCCGACCAGTCCCACCACTCGCCCTTGTTCTTCGCGCCGCCCAGCTCGGTCGCCGTCAGGGGGCCCTCGGCCCGCAGCTGGTCGATCACCTTGTCGTACGCCCCCGCCGCCAGCTCGTGGCCCCAGTGCGGGCGGTCGCGATAGGCGCGCCTGCGGAAGGCGAAGTGCGGCCACTCCTCGACGGGCAGCACGCAGGCCGCGTGCGACCAGTACTCGAAGGCGTTGCGCCGGGCCGGAGGCGTGCCGTCGGGGCCCGTGGGCCAGTAGGCGTCCTCGACCGCCGTACGGCCGACGGCGCCCAGGCGCGCGTACGGGATGAGCTCGTGCGAGCGGGCCAGGACGGAGATCGTGTCGAGCTGGACCTGACCGAGACCGCGCAGCACCCCGCGCACCCCGGCGCGGCGGTCCGGCGCACCCAGGAAGCCCTGGGCGCGCAGCGCGATCCGGCGGGCGTCGTCGGCGGACAGTTCGGCGGCGGGGCGCGGCACAGTCGTCATGGACCGCACCCTAGGCCCCGGCTCTGACAGCCGGGGCGGCCCCGGGCGGGCACCCCCGGGGCCTCAGGGTGTCCGGGCGGGCAGGTCGCGGGACGGGAGGTAGGGCAGGGGACTGGGGAGGCCGAAGTCGGACGGGAGGAGGGCCGCGACCCAGCTGTCGCGGAGCGTGCCCTTGTTGGTGAGTCCGGCGCGCTGGGTGCCCTCCATGGCGAAGCCGACCCGCTCGGCCACCGCGCGCGAGCCGGCGTTGCCGACCTCGGCGCGCCACACCAGGCGCGTGCAGCCGAGCCCGGTGAAGGCCCAGTGGGCGAGGGCGCGGACGGTCTCCGTCATGTAGCCGCTGCCGCGGTGCTCCCCGGCCAGCCAGTAGCCGACCTCCCAGACGCCCATGCCGCGGCTGCTCAGGGTGACGGCGGCGAGCAGGGGGCCGCCGGCCAGCGGTTCGACGGCGAAGGTGTACTCGGTGTCCTCGCGCCAGCCGTCGGGCACGAGCCGGTTCAGGAACAGCTCGGCGTCCTGCCGGGTGTAGGGGTCGGGGACGACGGTCCAGCGCCGGATGTCCGGATCCTGACAGATGGCGTACACCGCGTCGGCGTCCTCCGGGACGAAGTTCCGCAGCCGCAGTCGGTCGGTGGTGAGGGTGATGGGATCCATGCCGGGATTGTGATGACCCGGGGGACGGGAAGCGAACACTTTTCGGGTGGGGCGGCACCTTCCGCCCACTTCGTGCGTTCTCTTTCCGGGCGGACGTACGGCTCCGGCACTGCGGGCCTCCCTCTGCGAGGGCGGTCTCGCTTACGATGGCCGTTGCGGTGGGGACCACCTGCCGTGCCCGCGCTCGCGTCCATCACAAGACCCAGTGCCAGGCCCGACCGGCAAGGAGACCAGCCTCAGTGTCCGTCTTCAACAAGCTCATGCGTGCAGGCGAAGGCAAGATCCTGCGCAAACTGCACCGCATCGCGGACCAGGTCAACTCCATCGAAGAGGACTTCGTCAACCTCTCCGACGCCGACCTGAGGGCGCTCACCGAGGAGTACAAGCAGCGGTACGCCGACGGCGAGAGCCTCGACGACCTGATGCCCGAGGCCTTCGCGACCGTGCGCGAGGCCGCCAAGCGCGTCCTCGGCCAGCGCCACTACGACGTCCAGATCATGGGCGGCGCCGCGCTGCACCTCGGCTATGTCGCCGAGATGAAGACCGGTGAGGGCAAGACCCTCGTCGGCACCCTCCCGGCGTACCTCAACGCGCTCTCCGGCAAGGGCGTCCACCTGATCACGGTCAACGACTACCTGGCCGAGCGCGACTCCGAGCTGATGGGCCGGGTGCACCGCTTCCTCGGTCTGACGATCGGCTGCATCCTCGCCAACATGACGCCGGCCCAGCGCCGTGAGCAGTACAACTGCGACATCACGTACGGCACGAACAACGAGTTCGGCTTCGACTACCTGCGCGACAACATGGCGTGGTCCAAGGACGAGCTCGTCCAGCGCGGCCACAACTTCGCCTGTGTCGACGAGGTCGACTCCATCCTCGTCGACGAGGCCCGTACGCCGCTGATCATCTCCGGCCCGGCCGACCAGGCGACGAAGTGGTACGGCGACTTCGCCAAGCTCGTCACCCGCCTCTCCAAGGGCGAGCCCGGCAACCCGCTCAAGGGCATCGAGGAGACCGGCGACTACGAGGTCGACGAGAAGAAGCGGACCGTCGCCATCCACGAGGCCGGTGTGGCCAAGGTCGAGGACTGGCTGGGCATCGACAACCTCTACGAGTCGGTGAACACCCCGCTGGTCGGCTACCTGAACAACGCCATCAAGGCCAAGGAGCTGTTCAAGAAGGACAAGGACTACGTCGTCATGGACGGCGAAGTCATGATCGTCGACGAGCACACCGGCCGTATCCTCGCCGGCCGCCGCTACAACGAGGGCATGCACCAGGCGATCGAGGCGAAGGAGGGGGTGGCGATCAAGGACGAGAACCAGACCCTCGCCACCATCACCCTGCAGAACTTCTTCCGCCTGTACTCGAAGCTCTCCGGCATGACCGGTACGGCCATGACCGAGGCCGCCGAGTTCCACCAGATCTACAAGCTCGGCGTCGTCCCGATCCCCACGAACAAGCCGATGATCCGCAAGGACCAGTCGGACCTGATCTACCGGACCGAGGTCGCCAAGTTCGCCGCCGTCGTCGACGACATCGCGGAGAAGCACGAGAAGGGCCAGCCGATCCTGGTCGGCACGACCTCCGTCGAGAAGTCCGAGTACCTCTCGCAGCAGCTCTCCAAGCGCGGTGTCCAGCACGAGGTCCTGAACGCCAAGCACCACGAGCGGGAGGCCAGCATCGTCGCGCAGGCCGGCCGCCGCGGCGCCGTCACCGTCGCCACGAACATGGCCGGTCGCGGTACGGACATCAAGCTCGGCGGCAACCCGGACGACCTCGCCGAGGCCGACCTGCGCCAGGCGGGCCTCGACCCGGTCGAGCACGTCGAGGAGTGGGCCGCGGCCCTCCCCGCCGCCCTTGAGCGGGCCGAGAAGGCCGTCAAGGCGGAGTTCGAGGAGGTCAAGGACCTCGGCGGGCTCTACGTGCTGGGTACCGAGCGCCACGAGTCCCGTCGTATCGACAACCAGCTGCGCGGTCGTTCCGGCCGTCAGGGCGACCCGGGCGAGTCCCGCTTCTACCTGTCGCTCGGCGACGACCTGATGCGCCTCTTCAAGGCGCAGATGGTCGAGCGCGTGATGGCCATGGCCAACGTGCCGGACGACGTGCCGATCGAGAACAAGATGGTCACCCGTGCCATCGCCTCCGCGCAGTCGCAGGTCGAGACCCAGAACTTCGAGACGCGCAAGAACGTCCTGAAGTACGACGAGGTCCTCAACCGCCAGCGCGAGGTCATCTACGGCGAGCGCCGCCGCGTCCTGGAGGGCGAGGATCTGCACGACCAGATCCGCCACTTCATGGACGACACGATCGACGACTACATCCGCCAGGAGACCGCCGAGGGCTTCGCGGAGGAGTGGGACCTCGACCGTCTGTGGAACGCGTTCAAGCAGCTCTACCCGGTGAAGGTCACCGTGGACGAGCTGGAGGACGCGGCCGGGGACCGGGCGGGCATCACCGCCGAGTTCATCGCCGAGTCCATCAAGGACGACGGCCGTGAGCAGTACGAGGCCCGCGAGAAGCAGCTCGGCTCGGAGATCATGCGCGAGCTGGAGCGGCGCGTGGTCCTCTCCGTCCTGGACCGCAAGTGGCGCGAGCACCTCTACGAGATGGACTACCTCCAGGAGGGCATCGGCCTGCGCGCCATGGCGCAGAAGGACCCGCTGGTCGAGTACCAGCGCGAGGGCTTCGACATGTTCACCGCCATGATGGAGGGCATCAAGGAGGAGTCCGTCGGCTACCTGTTCAACCTGGAGGTCCAGGTCGAGCAGCAGGTCGAGGAGGTTCCGGTGCAGTCGAGCGCTCCGTCGCTCGACAAGGGTGACGCGGTGCCGGCCGCGGCCGGGCGTCCGGAGATCCGCGCGAAGGGGCTCGACGCCCCGCAGCGGCCGGACCGGCTGCACTTCTCCGCCCCGACCGTGGACGGCGACGGCGGTGTCGTCGAGGGCGACTTCGCCTCCGACGACGCGGACGGCGACGGGATGACGCGTGCGGAGCGGCGCAAGGCCCAGAAGAACGCGGGCGGCGGGCGTCGTCGCAAGAAGTGACGTCGCGCTGATGTGCTGAGACGGAGGGGTCGGTCGCCCGGTGGGCGGCCGGCCCCTTCGCCATGCGGGGCGGACGGCCGTGCCGGGGCCGTCGAGTGCGTCGTGCGGGGCGGGCCGCTGTGCCGGGGCCGTCGAGTGCGTCATGCCGGGAGGGCCGTTGTGCCGAGGCCGTCCAGCTCCACGGCGGCGCAGCGCCAGCGCTGGTCCTCGCCGCGCTCCAGGCGGAACGCCATCGCCCGTACGCGGGGCCCGGTCGCGATCGTCGCGAAGGCCTCCAGGGCCGTACGGTCCTCGTCCACCTGGACCGAGCAGCGGCGCAGCACCGGGCGGGGGCCGTGGGAGCGCAGGGGCGTCTCCGGGGCGATCCGGACGAGCTGCTCGTACGCCTCGCCGACGGTGTGGCCGAGCATCCAGTGCACCGGGCGCTCCCCGCTGAGCACGGCGAGCAGGCGTTCGGCGAAGACGGTGTGCGGGGGCAGGGCGCGGGGGCGGCTGCGGGGCGCGGGCGTGCGGGGGTGCGTGCCCGCCGGGCCGCGGGGGCGGGCGCCGGCCGGGCCGCCGGGGGCCCGGCGGGGGCGGGGGGTGCTGCCCGTGGGGGTGAGCGTGGTGGTCGTCATGGCGGCGGGCCCCTGTCGTTGCGTAACCGGTCGGTACCAGTCAGTAACTTTCCTTGGGGATCTTGTACGGGTGGACTCGGAGTCTCCGCAAGGAGTCCCGCGCGGCCGGGCGGTCCGAAAACGGATTCACCTATCCGGGTGACGCGGGGGAAAATCGGGTCTCCGGGGCCCCGGAGAAGGCCCTTCCGGGGTGGACGTACGCCGACTTCGGCCGGAATCCCCGAAGGGGGACTCCGGACGTATCCTGAGGGCCTCTCCGTCTACGAAAGCGGCCAGCCATGCGCGTGTACGTCCCCCTGACCCTCCCCGGTCTCGCACAGGCGCACAAGGCGGGCGAGCTGGGCGCGGGTCCGCTGACCGCCTACGCCGTCACCCCCGCCCTGCGGGAGTGGTACGTCTCCGACGACATCGAGGAACTGGAGTACGCGGCGCTCAACCGGGCCGCCTCCGCCTCCCTGCGCATGCTGGCCGGCGACCCCGAGGCGCCCCGGCGCCGGATCGTCCTCGCCGTGGACGTCGCCGACAAGGACGCGGTCACGGACCCCGACAGCGGGCTGGACGCCGGATCCATCGGCGAGGTCCGGATCGCCGGGCCCGTACGGCTCGCCAAGGCCGCCGCCGTGCACGCCGACGCGGACGACGCCGAGGCCGATGTGACGGCCGCCGCCGGGGCGCTCGGGGCGGCGGACCAGGGCGACGACGACGCGCAGTTCGTCGTGGACGGCGCCGAGGACCACGAGCTGCTGTGGTTCGGGATGCAGGAGATTCCGGGGCTGCTGGGCTGACCACCCGCCCCCGCACAGGGTATTCCTGGCTGTCGGAGGCGGCGGGTACCGTCCTTCCATGGGGAAGCACGGGAAGCATCTGGTCTGGGACTGGAACGGCACACTGCTCGACGACATCGGCGCGGTCATCGGGGCGACCAACGCCGCCTTCGCCGAGCTGGGGCTCGAATCGATCACTCTGGAGCAGTACCGCGAGCTGTACACGGTGCCGGTGCCCAAGTTCTACGAGCGGCTCATGGGGCGGCTGCCCACCGACTCCGAGTGGACCGTCATGGACGGCGCCTTCCACCGGCACTACTGGGAGCGGGCCGAGGCCTGCGGGCTGACCTCCGGGGCCGCGGAGCTGCTCGCGGCGCGGCAGGCGTCAGGGTTCACCCAGTCACTGCTGTCGCTCGCGCCGCACGCGGAGCTGATACCGCTGGTGCGGCGGCACGGGATAGCGGAGCGGTTCGTACGGATGGACGGGCGGGCCGACGCGTCGACCGACGGGAAGTCCGGGCACATGGTGCGGCACCTCGCCGCGCTGGCCGTCCCCGCCGAGCGGGTCGTCGTCATCGGCGACGCCGCGGATGACGCGGTGGCGGCGGCGCATGTGGGGGCGAAGGCGGTGCTGTACACCGGGGGGTCGCACAGTCGGGCTTCGCTGTCGCGGGTGGGGGTGCCGGTGGTGGATTCGCTGGACGAGGCCGTCGCCGTCGCGGAGGAGCTGGTCTAGCCGACCGCGGGCACGCGCGTAGGGGGGCGGCACGGGTGGTTGTGCCCACCCGTTCCGCCCTTGCGGAACGTATGCCCACCACCACCCGCGGGCCCCGGCGTCAGCCCTTGGCGCGGAGGACCTTCAGGAATTCGCGCATCCAGGTCGGGTGGTCCGGCCAGGCGCGGGAGGAGACCAGGAGGCCGTCCACCACGGCCGCGCTGTCCTGGAAGGTCGCCCCGGCCGCCTGCATGTCGAGTTCGAGCGCCGGGTACGCCGTGACCCTGCGGCCCTCCAGGCTGCCCACGGCGGCCGTCAGGAGCGGGCCGTGGCAGATCTGGGCCACCGGCTTGTCGGCGTCGAAGAAGGACTTGAGGATCTTGCGCAGCTCCGGGTCGTTGCGCAGGTACTCCGGCGCGCGTCCGCCCGGGATCACCACCGCCACGTACGCGCCGGGGTCGACCTCGGAGAAGGCCAGGTCGGCGGGCCAGGTGTAGCCGGGCTTCTCCGTGTACGTGTCGAAGCCGGGCTCGAAGTCGTGGACGACGAAGCGGAGCGTCTTGCGGGCCGGGGCCGCGATGTCGACCTCGTACCCCTCTTCGAGGAGCCGCTGGTACGGGTACATCACCTCCAGCGACTCCGCCGCGTCCCCGGTCACGATCAGGATCTTCGCCATGGCTCTCCCAGATCACAGATGGTCGGTCTGCCGTACTGCGCCCATGCTCGCGTACACACGGCCCCCGGCGGGGCGCTTTGCCAAGAGGACATGTGTCGCTGTCCATAACGTCAAACTTCCACCCCCTGTTTTGTACACATACGGCTCATGACGGTTCGGGGGTCGGGGGCGATAGGCTTTTGCCGTGATCAGCGCGATACGCCGAGGGGGCAGTGAAGCCCCCGGCTGCCGCCCGACTCGCTACGGCGGTCGGGCCGCCCGTGCGTTCGCCGATCCTTCCCGTCCGGGCGCGCCGCGCTCTGTGGCCGATAACGACCCGGACATCTCTCATCCGGGCATAACGTCGACTTCGACCGGAATCACCGCGTCGTGGCGTTGTGCCCTTTCTTCCACCGACGTCACGCAACGGCGCGCGACAGGAGTCAGAGGACATGCAGACCAAGCTGGACGAAGCCAAGGCCGAGCTGCTCGAAAGGGCCGCTCGGGTAGCTGAGCACAGCCCGGTCGGGGGGCGACTTCCGACGGGCCCGGAGGGTGCCGGGGAGCGCCCGGACCAGGACACCGTGCTCGAATACCTCCAGCGCTACTACCTGCACACGGCGCCGGAGGACCTCGGCGACCGGGACCCGGTCGACGTGTTCGGTGCCGCGCTCTCTCACTACCGGCTCGCGGAGAACCGCCCGCAGGGCACCGCGAACGTGCGCGTCCACACCCCGACGGTGGAGGAGAACGGCTGGACCAGCAGCCACTCCGTCGTCGAGGTCGTCACGGACGACATGCCGTTCCTCGTCGACTCCGTCACCAACGAGCTGTCCCGTCAGGGCCGCGGCATCCATGTCGTGATCCACCCGCAGGTCCTCGTCCGCCGCGACGTGACCGGCAGGCTCATCGAGGTCCTGTCGGCGCAGATCCACGGCGAGCTGCCGCACGACGCGCTCACCGAGTCCTGGATCCACGTCGAGATCGACCGCGAGACCGAGCGGGCCGACCTCAAGCAGATCACCGCCGACCTGCTGCGCGTCCTGTCCGACGTCCGCGAGACGGTCGAGGACTGGGACAAGATGCGCGAGGCGGCCCTGCGGATCGCCGAGGGCCTCCCGGACGAGCCCACCGCCTCCGACCTGCGCCCCACCGAGGTGGAGGAGGCCCGCGAGCTGCTGCGCTGGCTGGCCGACGACCACTTCACCTTCCTCGGCTACCGCGAGTACCAGCTGGTCAACGGCGACGCCCTGTCCGCCGTCCCCGGCACCGGCCTCGGCATCCTGCGCTCCGACCCGCTGCACTCCGGTGACGACAAGGGCCACCACGCCCACCCCGTCTCGCCGTCGTTCAGCCGTCTGCCCGAGGACGTGCGCGCCAAGGCGCGTGAGCACAAGCTGCTGATCCTGACGAAGGCCAACAGCCGCTCGACCGTGCACCGCCCCTCGTACCTCGACTACGTCGGCGTGAAGAAGTTCGACGCCGACGGCAACGTCATCGGCGAGCGCCGCTTCCTCGGACTGTTCTCCTCGGCCGCCTACACCGAGTCCGTCCGCCGGGTCCCCGTCGTCAAGCGCAAGGTCCAGGAGGTCCTGGAGGGCGCCGGCTTCTCGCCGAACAGCCACGACGGCCGCGACCTGCTCCAGATCCTGGAGACCTACCCGCGCGACGAGCTGTTCCAGACCCCGGCCGACCAGCTCCGGTCCGTCGTCACCAGCGTCCTGTACCTCCAGGAGCGGCGTCGGCTGCGCCTCTACCTGCGCCAGGACGAGTACGGCCGCTACTACTCGGCCCTCGTCTACCTGCCGCGCGACCGCTACACGACCCGCGTCCGGCTGCGGATCATCGACATCCTGAAGGAGGAGCTCGGCGGCACCAGCGTCGACTTCACCGCCTGGAACACCGAGTCGATCCTGTCCCGGCTGCACTTCGTCGTCCGCGTCGAGCCCGGCACCGACCTGGCGACGCTCACCGACGCCGACGTCGACCGCATCGAGGCCCGGCTCGTCGAGGCCGCCCGCTCCTGGGCCGACGGCTTCGGCGAGGCGCTGAACGCCGAGTGCGGCGAGGAGCGTGCCGCCGAACTGGTCCGCCAGTACGGCAACGCCTTCCCCGAGGGCTACAAGGCCGACCACTCGCCGCGCGCGGCCGTCGCCGACCTGGTCCACCTGGAGGCCCTGGCCCGCACCGAGGGCAAGGACTTCGCCCTCTCGCTGTACGAGCCGGTCGTCGCGGGCCCCGGCGAGCGACGCTTCAAGATCTACAAGACGGGCGACCCGATCTCCCTGTCCGCCGTGCTCCCGGTGCTCAACCGGCTCGGCGTCGAGGTCACCGACGAGCGCCCGTACGAGCTGCGCTGCGCCGACCGCACCCACGCCTGGGTCTACGACTTCGGTCTGCGGATGCCGCTCCCGACCGGCAACGGCGGCGACTACCTCGGCGACGACGCCCGCGAGCGCTTCCAGGAGGCCTTCGCCGCCACCTGGACCGGCGAGGCCGAGAACGACAACTTCAACTCCCTCGTCCTCTCCGCCGGGCTCACCTGGCGCGAGGCGATGGTGCTGCGCGCGTACGCCAAGTACCTGCGCCAGGCCGGAGCGACGTTCAGCCAGGACTACATGGAGGACACCCTCCGCAACAACGTCCACACCACCCGGCTGCTCGTCAACCTGTTCGAGGCCCGGATGGCGCCGGAGCGCCAGCGCGCCGGCGTCGAGCTGACCGACGCGCTCCTGGAGGAGCTGGACGCCGCGCTCGACCAGGTCGCGAGCCTGGACGAGGACCGCATCCTGCGTTCCTTCCTCACCGTCATCAAGGCGACGCTGCGGACCAACTTCTTCCAGCTGACGCCGGACGGGAAGCCGCACTCCTACGTGTCGATGAAGTTCGACCCGCAGGCCATCCCGGACCTCCCTGCGCCCCGCCCGGCCTTCGAGATCTGGGTGTACTCCCCGCGCGTCGAGGGCGTCCACCTGCGCTTCGGCAAGGTCGCCCGAGGCGGTCTGCGCTGGTCCGACCGCCGCGAGGACTTCCGTACGGAGATCCTCGGCCTGGTCAAGGCGCAGATGGTGAAGAACACCGTCATCGTGCCGGTCGGCGCCAAGGGCGGCTTCGTCGCCAAGCAGCTCCCGGACCCGACCGTGGACCGTGACGCCTGGCTGGCCGAGGGCGTCGCCTCGTACAAGACCTTCATCTCGGCGCTGCTCGACATCACCGACAACCTGGTCGCGGGCGAGGTCGTGCCGCCCCTCGACGTGGTCCGCCACGACGAGGACGACACCTACCTGGTGGTCGCCGCCGACAAGGGCACCGCGACCTTCTCCGACATCGCCAACGGGGTCGCGGAGTCCTACGGCTTCTGGCTCGGCGACGCCTTCGCCTCCGGCGGCTCCGCAGGCTACGACCACAAGGGCATGGGCATCACCGCCCGCGGCGCCTGGGAGTCCGTCAAGCGGCACTTCCGCGAGCTGGGCCACGACACCCAGACCGAGGACTTCACGGTCGTGGGCGTCGGTGACATGTCCGGTGACGTCTTCGGCAACGGCATGCTGCTCTCCGAGCACATCAGGCTCGTCGCCGCCTTCGACCACCGGCACATCTTCCTGGACCCGACCCCGGACGCGGCCGTCTCGTACGCCGAGCGCCGCAGGCTCTTCGACCTGCCCCGCTCGTCCTGGGCGGACTACGACCCGTCGCTGCTCTCCGCGGGCGGCGGCATCCACCCCCGCAGCGCCAAGTCGATCCCGGTCAACGCGCAGGTCAGGGCCGCCCTCGGCATCGAGGACGGGGTCACCAAGATGACTCCGGCCGAGCTGATGAAGGCGGTGCTCCACGCGCCCGTCGACCTGCTGTGGAACGGCGGCATCGGCACGTACGTCAAGTCCTCGGCCGAGTCCAACGCCGACGTCGGCGACAAGGCCAACGACGCCATCCGCGTCGACGGCCAGGACGTCCGCGCCCAGGTCGTCGGCGAGGGCGGCAACCTCGGCGCGACCCAGCTGGGCCGCATCGAGTTCGCCCGCACCGGCGGCCCCGAGGGCCAGGGCGGCAAGATCAACACCGACGCCATCGACAACAGCGCCGGCGTCGACACCTCCGACCACGAGGTCAACATCAAGATCCTGCTCAACGGGCTCGTCGCCGAGGGCGACATGACCGTCAAGCAGCGCAACAAGATCCTCGCGGAGATGACCGACGAGGTCGGCACGCTCGTCCTGCGCAACAACTACGCGCAGAACACGGCCCTGGCCAACGCCGTCGCCCAGTCGCCGTCCCTGCTCCACGCCCACCAGCGCTTCATGCGCCGCCTGGGCCGCGACGGGGCCCTCGACCGGTCCCTGGAGTTCCTGCCCAACGACCGGCAGATCCGCGAGCTGCTCAACAACGGCCGCGGCCTGAGCCAGCCCGAGCTGGCGGTCCTCCTCGCGTACACCAAGATCACGGTGGCCGACGAGCTGATCGGCACGGAGCTGCCGGACGACCCGTACCTGCGCGGGCTGCTCCACGCGTACTTCCCGACGCTGCTGCGCGAGAAGTTCGGCGAGGCCGTCGACAACCACGCGCTGCGCCGCGAGATCATCACCACCGTCCTGGTCAACGACACCGTCAACACCGGTGGCTCGACCTTCCTGCACCGTCTCCGCGAGGAGACGGGCGCGTCGATCGAGGAGATCGTCCGGGCGCAGACCGCCGCCCGTATGGTCTTCCGCCTCGGCCAGGTCTGGGACGCCGTCGAGGCCCTCGACAACAAGGTGCCGGCCGACGTCCAGACCCGGATGCGGCTGCACTCGCGCCGGCTCGTCGAGCGCGGCACGCGCTGGATGCTCAACAACCGGCCGCAGCCGCTCCAGCTCACCGAGACCATCGAGTTCTTCTCCGACCGGGTCGAGGAGGTCTGGGCGCAGCTGCCGAGCCTGCTGAGCGGTTCGGACCTGGAGTGGTACCAGTCGATCCTGGACAAGCTGACCGAGGTCGGCGTGCCCGAGGAGCTGGCGCTGCGGGTGGCCGGCTTCTCGTCCGCCTTCCCGATCCTCGACGTCGTCGCGATCGCGGACCGGATGGGCAAGGAGCCGCTGGCGGTGGCCGAGGTCTACTACGACCTCGCCGACCGGCTGCGGATCACCGACCTGATGGACCGGATCATCGAGCTGCCGCGCAGCGACCGGTGGCAGTCGATGGCCCGCGCCTCGATCCGTGAGGACCTGTTCGCGGCGCACTCGGCGCTGACCGCGGACGTCCTGACGGTGGGCAACGGCACGACGAGCCCGGAGGAGCGGTTCAAGGCCTGGGAGGAGAAGAACACGGCCATCCTGGGCCGCGCGCGGACGACCCTGGAGGAGATCCAGGGCTCGGACACCTTCGACCTGGCGAACCTGTCGGTGGCGATGCGGACCATGCGCACGCTGCTTCGTACGCACAGCTAGTCGTGTGAATGGGAGGGGCCCCGCCGGTTTTCCGGCGGGGCCCTTCCCGTTGTGCGCTTCACGCGGTCCGTTCCGTGCGCTTCGTTCCGTGCGCTTCACGCGGTCTCTTCCGTGCGGTCTACGCCGTCTCTTCCGGGGGGCCCGCGACCGTCGACGTCCACAGGCGGCGGGAGGCGAGCAGGGCCGCCGCGAGCAGCAGTCCGTTGCGGAGCACCATGACGGCCAGGCCGCGGGTGGTGCCGGCGATGACCTCGTCGTACAGGACGGGGTACGCCAGCGAGCTGAGCGCCGCCGCCGGGAGGATCAGCAGCGCCACCGGGCGCATCACGGTGGCGCGTGAGGTCAGGCAGACGGCGGCGAGCCCGAGCAGCCAGATCATGTACTGGGGGCTGATCACCCGGCTGGTCGCGGTGAAGAGCAGGACGGCGGTGAAGGCGGCGTCGAAGGGGGTCGCGGCGGTCCAGCGGTGGGCCCGGACGCGCCACAGGAGCAGCCAGCCGAAGGCGAGCACGGTGAGCAGCAGGGCGAGGTGGCCGAGGCTGGAGACGTACGGGCCCACGTACTCGAAGGCGCCGTAACGGAACTCGACCGTGCCGGGCCAGATCCCGGAGGCGTGGGCGAGCGCGAGGGCCGTGCCGCCGAGCGACTCGATCTGGATGCCCCGGCTGCCCTGCTGGCGCAGGAAGCCGAGCGACTCGGAGAAGAACAGCGCGAGGGTGGCGAGGAGCGCCAGGGCGGCCACGACGGCGGCGGTCCAGGCCTCGCGGCTGGTACGGCCCCGGGGGGTGCCGATCAGGGTGAGCACCGGCCAGACCTTGACCATCGCGCCGATCCCCGCGAGCGCCCCGCCCAGCTGGTGGGCCGCCGTGGGGCGGGCGCTGAGGGCGAGCAGGGCGAGGACGGCCAGGGCGGTGGTCTGGACGTCGTAGCGGGCGAGCGGCAGGTGCAGGAGGAGCGGCAGGCCGCAGACCCAGTACCAGGATCCGTGGGTGAGCCGGGCGCTGTCGGCGCGGGCGAGCGCCAGGGTGACGACCGCGTCGGCGAGGAGGGTGAGGGCGACGAACGCCTGGAAGTAGGTCAGCCAGGGCAGCAGGCCCGGGGACATGATCACCAGCCCGGCGCCCGGCGGGTACTGCCAGGTGACGTCGCCGGGCGGGAAGGTGCCCTGGGCGAACTGCCCGTACCAGTGCTGGTAGAGGGCCACCTCGCGGCCGACCCCGCCGATGCCGAGGTTGTCGCGGAGCAGCAGCAGGACCATGCCGACGCGGGTCAGCAGCCAGACGGCGGCGAGGGCCAGGCGCGGGCCGCTGCCGACCGTGACGAAGGTCGCGGAGGTGAAGGTGTCCGAGTCGAAGGGGGACCCGGTGAGGGAGGGGGGCTCCGTCCCGGTCCGGCGCGGCGACTGAGGGTGATCGTTCGTCATCCCTCCGCACTTTAGCCCGCAATGCCCTATTTGTTCGTTGTCTTCGGGTCCGGCCCGGCGCTTGTCCTCGGGCCGGGACCGGCGGTGAACTCCTCGTACGCCGCCACCACCTCCTTCGCCGGGCCGTCCATCCGCAGCGTGCCGGCCTCCAGCCACAGCGCCCGCTCGCAGGTCTCCGTGATCGTCGAGTTCGAGTGGCTGACCAGGAAGACCGTGCCCGCCTCCGCCCGCAGCTCGTCGATCCGCGCCTGGCTGCGGCGGCGGAAACGCGCGTCGCCGGTCGACAGGGCCTCGTCGATGAGCAGCACGTCATGGCTCTTCGCGGCGGCGATCGAGAAGCGCAGCCGGGCGCCCATCCCGGAGGAGTACGTCCGCATCGGGCGGGAGATCGCGTCGTCCTTCTCGTTGATGCCCGAGAAGTCCACGATCCCGTCGTAGCGCTCCCGGACCTCCGCGCGGCTCATGCCCATCGCGAGGCCGCCCAGGATCACGTTCCGCTCACCCGTCAGATCGTTCATCAGGGCCGCGTTGACACCGAGCAGCGAGGGCTGCCCCTGGGTGTAGATCCGGCCCCGCTCGACAGGCTGGAGGCCCGCGACGGCCTTCAGGAGGGTGGATTTCCCAGATCCGTTCGAACCGATCAGGCCAATCGCCTCGCCCCGGTACGCGACGAAGCCGACCCCCTTCACGGCGTGGACCCGGCGCGCGGCCGGAGCCGCTCCGCCGCGACGCAGGATGCGGCTCAGCGCGGCCGTCGCGGCGCCCCGGCCACCGGAGTGGCCGCCGTTGACGGTGTACGTGATGTGGACGTCGTCGACCACCACGGTCGGTGTTCCTCGGGTGTCAGCCACGGCCGTACGTCTCCTCCGCCTTCCAGAACCAGATGAAACCGCCCGCGAAGGCCAGCAGGGCCCAGCCGACGGCGAGCGCCCAGACGTGCGGCGGGAGCTGCGCCGCCGTGTAGCTCCCGATCAGCGCGAAGCGCATCAGGTCGATGTAGACGGCCGCCGGGTTGCACTGGAGGGCCAGCACCACGCCCTCCGGGAAGCGCCCGCCGACCGCCAGGTTCTGGATCGACCACATGGCCCCGGAGGCGTACATCCAGGTGCGGAGCACGAACGGCATCAGCTGGGTGATGTCCGGGGTGCGGGCCGCGAGCCGGGCGAGCACGAGCGCCACGCCCGTGTTGAACAGCGCCTGGCACAGGAGCGCGGGGACGGCGAGCAGCCAGCTCCAGGTGGGGAACTCGCCGAAGCAGAACAGGATCACGACCAGCGCGGACAGCGAGAGCAGCAGCTGCTGGAGCTGCTGGAGCGCGAGCGAGATCGGCAGGCCGGCGCGCGGGAAGTGCAGGGCGCGGACCAGGCCCAGGTTGCCGCTGATCGCGCGGGTGCCGGCCATGACCGTGTCGGAGGTGAACGTCCACACGAAGATGCCGGTGATCAGGAAGGGCACGTAGTCGGGGACGCCGTGCTTGGCGTTCATCAGGACGCCGAAGATCGCGTAGTAGACGGCCGCGTTGAGGAGCGGGGTCATCACCTGCCAGACCTGGCCGAGGCGCGCCTGGCTGTACTGGGCGGTCAGGCGGGCGGTCGCGAAGGCGGTGATGAAGTCGCGGCGGGACCAGAGCTGCCGGACGTAGGCGGGGAGCGAGGGGCGGGCCCCGCTGACCGTGAGGCCGTGGCGCAGGGCGAGTGCGCGCAGGTCCTCGGCGGGGGCCTGAGGTGGGGGTGGGGCGAGGGTGGTGGTCACGGGCGGGCGCTTTCGGCGAGGGGGCGGGGCGCTTCCGGTGAGGCGTGGGGTGTGGTGCGTGACGCGTGGGATGCGAGGTGTGGTGCGTGGTGCGTGGTGCGTGACGCGTGACGCGTGGTGCGTGCTGCTCAGGTGTGACGATGGGACGGGTCCGTATCGTCGCTACGGGGAGAGTAGGGCGGGTCCACGCCGGAACGCAACCGTATCGTCGTAACGGTATCGAGGCGTCGCGGTTGGCTAGGATGCCCTCATGACCGATCCGACCCCCCGCCGCGCCCCCGCCGGAGCCGCCGTACTCCGCGAGGACGTGACCGAGGCCATCCGCGCCGCCGTCTTCGAGGAGCTCGCGGCCGTCGGCTTCGCCCGGATGTCCATCGAGGGCATCGCGCGCCGCGCCGGAGTCGGCAAGACCGCCGTCTACCGGCGCTGGAAGTCCAAGCTCTCCCTCGTCCTCGACCTCGTCGGCGCCTTCGCCGCCCAGGGCCTGCCGGCGCCCGCCACCGGGTCGCTGTACGGGGATGTGCGCGCCCTCCTCGAAGTGGCCATGCACGCCCTGCGCCACCCGGTCGCCTCGCAGGTCATCCCCGACCTGCTCGTCGAGGCCGCCCGGCACCCCGAGATCGCCGAGACCGTGAAGTCCACGCTGCTCGACGGCCAGCAGGGCGTGGTCACCGGCATCGTCCGCGAGGCCGTCGGCCGCGGCGAACTCCCCGAGGGCGCCGACCCCGCCCGCGCCCTCGACCTGATCGTCGGCCCCCTCTACTGGCGGCTCGTCGTCGTCCGTACGCCGCTGCCGCCGGGGTACGCGGACGACCTGGCGCGCTCGGCGGTGGCGGCGCTGCGCGCGTAGGCGTGGTCGGCGCCGCGCCCGTAAGCCCGGCGCCGGCGCCGTACCCGGAAGGCCGGCGCCGTACCCGGAAGGCCGGCGCCGTACCCGTAGGCCCGGCGCCGTACCCGTAAGCCCGGCCGGTCCGCGGCCTACTTCACCGCGCCCGCCATCACGCCCGTCGTGAACTGGCGCTGGAACGCGAAGAAGACCACCAGCGGCACCACCATCGACACGAACGCCCCCGGTGCCAGCACGTCCACGTTGTTGCCGAACTGCCGTACCTGCTGCTGGAGCGCCACCGTGATCGGCGGCGACTGCGAGTCCGCGAAGATCAGCGCGATCAGCATGTCGTTCCACACCCACAGGAACTGGAAGATCCCCAGCGAGGCGATGGCCGGACCGCCCAGCGGCAGCACCACCCGGGTGAAGAGCTTCACCTCGCCCGCCCCGTCGAGCCGCGCCGCCTCAAGGAGTTCGCGGGGGATCTCCGCGAAGAAGTTCCGCAGCAGGAAGATCGCGAACGGCAGCCCGAAGGCCGTGTGGAAGAGCACCACCCCGAGCGTCGTCTCGAACAGCCCGACCGCGCCGAAGAGCTTCGACACCGGGACCAGCGCCACCTGCACCGGGACCACCAGCAGGGCCACCACACCCAGGAACCACCAGTCCCGCCCAGGGAACTCCAGCCACGCGAACGCGTACCCCGCGAACGAGCCGAGGGCGAGCACCAGCAGCGTCGCCGGGACCGTGATCAGCACGGTCGACAGGAGGGACCCGGTGATCGTCTCGTTCGCGAGCAGCCGGCCGTAGTTCTCGGTGGTCAGCTCGGCGGGGGCGGTGAACACCCGCCACCAGCCGCTCGCCGCGATGTCCGAGGGCGAGCGGAGCGAGGAGAGCAGCAGCCCCACCGTCGGCAGCAGCCAGAACAGCCCGGCCAGGAGGAGGAACACACGGACCGCGCCACCGGCGGTGCGGGCGGCGATCCGGGCGACGAGCGACGGCCTCACCGGCGGTTCTCCCTTCGGATGCGGCGGATGTTGACCGCCATGACCGGCAGGACGAGGAGGAGCAGGACGACGGCGATGGCCGAGCCGACGCCGAGGTCGGCGTCCGTGCCGAAGGACGAGCGGTACAGCTGGAGCGCGAGCACGTTCGCGTCGTCCAGGGCCGAGCCGGGCGCGATGACGAAGACCAGGTCGAAGACCTTGAGGACGTTGATCATCAGCGTGACGAGGACGACCACCAGGACCGGCGCGAGCAGCGGCACGGTGATCCGGCGGAACACCTGCCACTCGTTCGCCCCGTCCACCCGCGCCGCTTCCAGCAGCTCGCGCGGCACGGCGGCCAGACCGGCGCCGATCAGCACCATCGCGAACCCGGCCCACATCCACACGTACGCCCCGATGACCGCCGGGGTGACAAAGTCGGGACCCAGCCACTCCACCCCGTCGTACTGCTCCCGGAAGTTGCTCGCCGGCAGCCGGAGCACGGCCCCGTCCGCGCGGTCGGCGGGCAGACTGAACGTGCCGTCGGCCGCCGCCGTGGTCCGGGCGACCACCTCGCCGTCCCGTACGGCCTCGATCCGCAGGCCCGCGAGGCCCAGTTCGGCGGCGTCGATGGCGTTCGGCCGGCCGCCGCCGCCCCGGGTGAAGTCCAGCCAGGCCGTCCCGGAGACGGTGCCCGCGGCGGACGCCCCCTCCCGGGCCGGGCGGGCCTCCTCCGGCATCTGCCCCGGAGCCACCCCGATCAGCGGCAGCCGTACGGGCTCCCCGGCGCGCACCGGCACCTTGGTGACGAAGGCGCCGTCCCCGGTGGCCTTCAACGGATGCACCGGCAGCGGCCGGGCGCGGGGGAAGCCCGAGGACTCGGCGAAGGTGTCGTGGACCCCGACCCACACGGCGTTGGCGACCCCCCGGTCCGGGTCCTGCTCGTACACCAGCCGGAAGATGATCCCGGCGGCCAGCATCGAGATCGCCATCGGCATGAAGACGACCAGCTTGAACGCCGTGCCCCAGCGCACCCGTTCGGTGAGCACGGCGAAGATCAGCCCGAGGGCCGTCGCCACCGCCGGGGCGACGACCAGCCAGATCAGGTTGTTGCGGACGGCGGTGCGCAGGGAGTCGTCGGTGACGAGCGAGAGGTAGTTGTCCAGGCCGACGAAGCCGTCACCCGAGCGGTCGAAGAGCGAGCGCTGGACGGAGTACCCGATGGGGTAGACGACCAGCGCGCCGAGCAGGAGCAGGGCGGGGAGCAGGAACCCCACCGCGACCGTCCTGCTCCTGCCGTTGCCACGGACGCTGTTGCCGCGCGCGCTGTTGCCACGGGTGCTGTTCCTGCCGTTGCCACGGACGCGGGCCGTTTTCGGCATGCCGGGACCTCAGCCCTTCGCCGCGGCCCGGTACGCCTTCTCCGCGTCCTGCTCCAAGCGCGCCTGTGTCCCGGCGATGTCCTTCGGGTTCTTGAGGAAGTCCTGGAGCGCCTTCCACTCGCCCTTGCCCGGCGTCCCGCCGAAGGACTGCGGCATCTGGTCCGACATGTCGAAGCGGAAGGCGTCGCCGGAGTCGAGGAGCGCCTTCGCGATCTCGCGCTGGACGTCGTTCGGGTACGCCGCCGGGTCCAGGTTCTTGTTGGGGGAGAGGAACCCGCCCTCGGCCGCCCAGATCTTCGCCGCATCCGGGGAGGCGAGGAAGGCGAGCAGCGCCTGCGCGCCCTTGGTGTCCTTCAGCGCCACGGCCGCGTCGCCCGCCGTCACGACGGGGGAGGTGCCGCCGTCGCCGACCTTCGGGAAGGGGAAGACCTTGGCGTCCGTACCGATCTTCGCCTTCGTCTGGGCGATGTTGACGGCGGCGAAGTCGCCCTCGAAGACCATCGCCCCCTTGGGCTGGTCGCCGCCCGTGAAGGTCTGGGTGACCGAGACCGGGTACTCGGTCTGCAGGGCGCCGTTCGTACCGCCCGCGATCAGCGCAGGCTTGCCGAAGAGCTCGGCCAGTGTCGTCAGGGCCGCGGTGACGGACGGGTCCGTCCACTTGATCGTGTGCTTCGCGAGCTGGTCGTACTTCGCCGGGCCCGCCTGCGAGAGGTAGACGTTCTCGAACCAGTCGGTGAGGGTCCAGCCGTCCGCGCCGCCCACCGAGACCGGGGTGACGCCGGAGGCGGAGATCGTCTCGGCGGTGCCGAGGAACTCCTTCCAGGTCTTCGGCTCGGTGGCGCCCGCGTTGTCGAAGACGGCGGAGTTGTACCAGACCAGGGACTTGTTGGCGGCCTTGAAGTAGACCCCGTACTGGGTGCCGTCGACCGCGCCGAGCTCCTGCCAGCCGCGCGAGTAGTTCGCGGCCAGAGCCGCCTTGGCCTCCGGGCCGACCGGCTTGAGCCACTTCTGCGCGGCGGCCTGCTGGATCGCGCCCACCTGCGGGAGCATCGCCACGTCCGGCGGTGCGCCGCCCGCGATCTTCGTCCCCAGGAAGTTCACGATCGGGTCCTGCGCGGGCACGAACGTGACCGTCGCGCCCGTGCGCTTCTCGAACTCCTTGAGGACCTTGGTGAAGTTCTCCTGCTCGGGGCCCGTCCAGACGGCGGCGACCTCGATCTTCTCGCCCTTGAGGGGGAGGGTGCGGTCGGGTCCGGATTCCGGGTCCTTGGAGGTGTCGCCGCCGCAGCCCGCCAGGGCGAGTGCGGCCAGTGCCGTGAACGCAGTGAGGGTCACTGCGGTTTTGCGTGGGCGAAGAGTTGTACGCATCGCTGCCCCGTCTCTACCGTGCGCGTCGCTGTCCCGTGCGACAGGTCTACGCCGGGGTGGCGGGCCCCGCAATACCGCCTTCCGTGTCAAGTGGGTCATCGTGACGCCCTCGTGACGTTGTGTCAGGTGGGGGTGGTGGGGTTGGTGGAGCTGAAACGGCGCGTGTGGCGTTGTTCCGTCAGGCGTGGGTGGCGGGGGTGAGCGGCGGCACGGGCGTCGCCTCCACCGAGCGGGCGGCCCGGTCGAGCGCGCTCGCCAGGAGGGCCAGATCCGTCGGCCCGTTGCCCAGCTCACGGACCGGGCGGCGGGTCGGCGGATCGCCCATCCGCTCCCACTCCAGCGGGACGACCGTCGGCCGGAGCGTCGCCGTCCGGGGGATCCGGCCGGTGACACGACCGCCCTGGAAGGGGGTCAGCCGGCCGTCCGGATGCCCGAGGCGCCCGCGGCCGGGCGCGGGGACGTCCGGGCCCGCGGTCGCCGGGGGCGCGTCGAGCACGATGCGCAGCCGGGCCCCGTGGGCCAGTTCGGTGTCGGAGGTGCGGTCCGGGCGGGCCGAGGTCGCGACGAGGTGCACCCCGAGCCGCTCGCCGTTCCGGGCGACGGCTTCCAGCGCCCGTACGACCGAACCGGCGGCGGGCCGGCCGGGGGCGCCGAGCGCGGGCGCGACGAGCGCGTCGAAGTCGTCGACGAGCACGATGAGGCGGGGGAGGTGGCCGGGCGCCGCGGCGGCCCTGGCGGGAGCCGAATCGCCGTGGGCGGGCGCGGGAATCCGCACCCCGGACTCGTCACCCGTGGACCGGGCGCCGCGACCGCCGTCGCCGAACCGGAGGGTGCGGCTGCCGGGACGGTCACCGAGGTCACCGTCGCCGGTCCGGGGGACACGACCGCTCGGGCGGTCGCCGAGGTCGCCTTCGCCGGTCCGGTAGGTGCGGCTGCTCGGGCGGTCGTCCAGGCCGCCGTCCCTGCGCGGCAGCCGTCCGCTGGGCGTGTCCGCGAGGTAGGCGTCACCGCCTCCCGAACGGGTCCGGGCACCGGACCGCTCGTCCGCCGCACCGTCCACGGCCCGGGGCACGCGGCCACTGGGGTGGTCGGTGAGGTCGCCCGCGCCGGGGTAGGGAGTACGTCCGCCGGGCGGCCCCGTGAGGTCGTCCGCACCGGTCCGGGAGACCCGGCCGCTCGGCCGGCCGCCGATGTCGCCCGCGCCCGGGTAGGCGCTACGGGCACTCGGCGGGCCCGTGAGGTCGTCCGCGCCGGTCCGGGGCACGCGCCCGCTCGGGTGGCTGCCGAGGTCGTCGTCGTTCGTGCGGAGGGTGCGGCCACTGGCGCGGCCCCGGACGTCGTCGGAGGACGAGTACGTGATCCGGCCGCTCGGGCGTCCGCCCGGGTCGTCCGCGCCGGGGTACGGGCTCCGGCCGCTCCTCGAACTGGGCAGCGCGCCGATCGTGCCGTCGCCGGTACGGAGCGTGCGGCTGCTCGGGCGGTCGGTCAGATCACCCGGGTACGGGGTCCGGCCGCTCGCCCGGCCGTCGATGTCGGTCGGGTACGGGGTGCGGCTGCTGCCCCGGCCGTCGATGTCGGTCGGGTACGGCGTCCGGCTGCTGCCCCGGCCGTCGATGTCCGTGGGATACGGCGTCCGGCGGCTCGGGTCCTCCGGCTCCGGGACGCGGGCCGTCGCACGCGCGCCCCTCGGGACCGACTCCGCCGCGCTCGGGGTCCGCTGGCCGATCAGCCGGTCCGTGGCGGCGGGCGCCGCGCGCGTACCCCTGCGGTCGGCGAAGTGACCGTCACCCAGCAGCTCCGCCCGGCGCTTCAGCTCCGCGCCGAGCGCCTGTGCGAACTCCCGCATCCGCACCGGGTCCGAGGCGATCAGATGCTCGGTGACGTGCGGCAGTTCCGTACAGGCCGCGAGTCCTTCGCCGCGCTCGCCGCCCGCCCCGTCCACCAGGAGCAGGCCGAGCCGGTCGGGCCGGCCGCCGGCCGCGAGGGACGCGGCGATCGACCGGAGCAGTTCCGTGCGTCCGCTGCCCGCGGGGCCCTCGATCAGCAGGTGCGGGCCCTCCTGGGTGAGGTCCACGGCGAGCGGCCCCCGGGGGCCCGCGCCCAGGACGACCGTGCCGTCACCGGCGGAGGCCCAGCGCGCCATCAGGGAGGCGGGGGTGGCGCGGGCGAGCCCGAGTTCGTCGAGGAGCCGGGCCTTGGGCGGCAGCGCGGAGGCGCGGGCACCGGGCGCCGCCGCCGCGTCCGTGCGCAGCGGGGCCAGCGCGCGGCCGAACCGGTCGGCCCAGGCGACGGACACCGCGTCGACCACACCGACGGTGCCGTGGCCCGCGACCCGCCCGCCGGAGGTCCTGAGCAGGCGCAGCGCCGTCGCCACGTCACCGCTGAGCAGCGCGGCGGCCCCGCACTCGCGGAAGGCGAGGGAGGAGGCGCAGGCCGTCTCGTACGTGGCCGCGACCGGGGACACCGGGGAGGCCGAGGGCGCCTCGGCGAGGCACAGGAGGTGGATTCCGGCGGCGGCGCCCGCCACGGCCAGCCGCGCCACGGTCTCGCGGAGCGCCGCCGAACCGGGGTCGCCGTCCACGACCACGACCGTGACCGGGCCCTCGTGGCGGGCGGCGGCCTCGGCGACGGACGCGCGGTCGGCGCTGGGCCAGCCGGGGCCGAGGGGGCCGTCGTCGAGCCGCCGGGTCAGCTCCGCCGTACGGGCCTGGGCCTGCTCGCGGTCGTACGCCAGGAGCAGCCGGGCGTCCTGGCCGTGCGCGGGCCGGACGTGCGGGAGCCAGCCGAGCCAGCCCCAGGCCCGGCGCCGCTCGTCCAGCGAGCGGTTCCGGTCGGCGCTGATCAGCACGATCTCCAGATCGGCGGGGGAGTGCAGGGCGGCGAGCTGGGCGACGACGGACCGGGCGAGCCCGGCGAGCCGGTCGGCGGGGCCGGCGAGGCCGAGCGAACCGGCCTCGCGCAGTCCCACGGTGACCGGTACGCCCGACAGGTCGGCGCGGTCCGTGGTGCCGAGCCGGACCACCAGGGCCTCGGGGTGGTGCCGGCCGCGCTCCCAGAGCCGGGGGCCGGGACCGAGGGCGGTGAGCAGGACGGTGGCCGGGTCGGGCCAGGTGTCGGCCGCCGGTACGGGTAGGGGGGCGTCGGCACGCGAGCCCGTGCCCGTACGCGTGCCCGCACCGTGCCGGGCTCCGGCATGGGTGTCGGGGGCGGACCGGTCGTCGGCGGCGGGGGCCGGGAACTCCTCGCGCCCGCCCGCCAGACGCCGGGCCCACGCGCCGAGTCCGCGCTTGCCGTTCCCCCGGGAGGACGAGGGGGCGGCGGCCTCCGACGGGGCCCGGTTCCGGGCCGCGTCGCTCCCGTGCTGGCCGGTCCTGTCGTGGGGCGTGCCGTCGTCGTGTCCGGCGCCGCCGTCGTGGAGGTCTCCCGCGCGCGCGTGGCCGGGGGAGCCGTCGCCGTAGGGGGTGTCGTAGGGGCGCGCGTACGGGTCCTCGTACCCGCGCTCGTACGGGTCGTCGGCCGGGCCGCCGTGCAGGGCGCCGCGCGCGCCGCCGTGCGTGCTGTCGTCCGCCGGTCCGCCGGGAGCCCGGCCGGACGCGCCCGCGTGGCCGGGCCGCTCCGGTCCGTCCGCGCCGAGCGCGATCCGCAGGTGGCCCTCGCCGTCCGGGGCCGTCGCCCTCGCGTCCGTACCGTCGAGGCCGTCGCCGGGGCCGGTCAGCCGGAGGGCGGATTCGCCGAGGCGGAGCAGCGCGCCGGGGCGGAAGCGCACCGGGCGCTCGCCGACGGGCACGCCGTCGAGGGTGGTGCCGTTCGTCGAGCCCCGGTCGGCGACGGTGACCCTGCCGTCCTCGCCGACGGTCACCGTGCAGTGCGCGCGGGAGACGTCCGGGTCGTCGAGCGGTACGTCGGCGTCGATGGAACGGCCGATTCTGATCGGTCCGCCGTGCAGCAGATGCACCCCGCCCGCGTCCGGACCCGCCACCACGTGCAGTCGGGCCGAGGCCGTCTCACGGACGCGCTCGTCGGGGCCGGGGACCTGGAGGGAGAGGACCGCGCCGTCGACGAGCGGGGGCTCGCCGAGCACGCAGCGCCGGTTGTCGAGCCGCTCCGCGCCCGCGTAGAGCACGGTCGTGCCCGAGGCGGAGGTGTCGGGGCCCGTGACGGCGGCGGCCAGGTTCGAGGCCACGGCGGAGAGCGCCGTCCCGGCGGGGGCCGTGACGAGCACGTCGCAGGCGCGCCCGGCGCCGTGGCCGGCATACGGCGCGAGGACGGTCAGCCGGATCTGCATCGCCGTCAGCGGTCCCTTCTGCGCGAGATGCCGGCAGGGGAACCGCCCTGTGACTCCCCCCACCCGGCACGGACGCGTCGTCCGGTACAGGTCTGCACGGCGCGGGGCTCCCGACCCCATCGATGCGACGTGCTGTAGGCATCCTCGCACCTGCCACCGACAACCCGCCCCCGGGTCGGCCGGAAGTGATCTTGAATGGTCGGCTGTGGACGCAAAAGTGCCTGCTTGAGCATGCCTTCGGAACATGCCCGGCAACCATCGCCGCCCGGGAAGCGTCTTCTTCCGGACAGAACGCCTGACGGAACCCGGACAGAACGCCCACCGGGGCAACCGGCGGTACGACCACCGGAACAACCGGCCGTACGACCACCGGAACAACCGGCGGAACGCCCGCCGCGAAGCCCGGCGGATCCCCCGACGGGACCTTTACGCGCTCCGGGGACACTCCCGGCGCGGCCTTCGGGAAACGGCCTGTGGACGACCGGCCGGTACCCCGTTCGGCGGCACTAAAGTGGGTCGGACACCCGGACGGGTCACAACAGAGGACAGGGACCCAGGGAACACCTCCGGTACACCCCAGGACGACGATCAGCAGGGAGCTCGTGACGTGCGGCCTATCGGCAGCAAGTACCTGCTCGAGGAGCCGCTCGGCCGCGGCGCCACGGGCACCGTCTGGCGAGCCCGCCAGCGGGAGACGGCGGGCGCCGAGGCGGCCGTGCCCGGCCAGCCCGGCGAGACCGTCGCGATCAAGGTCCTCAAGGAGGAGCTGGCCAACGACGCGGACATCGTGATGCGCTTCCTGCGCGAGCGGTCCGTGCTGCTCCGGCTGACCCACCCGAACATCGTGCGCACCCGCGACCTGGTCGTCGAGGGCGATGTCCTCGCCCTCGTCATGGATCTCGTCGAGGGCCCCGACCTGCACCGGTACATCCGGGAGAGCGGCCCGCTCACCCCGGTCGCCGCTTCCCTCCTGACCGCGCAGATCGCCGACGCGCTCGCCGCGAGCCACGCCGACGGCGTCGTCCACCGCGACCTGAAGCCGGCCAACGTGCTGCTGGCCGAACAGGGCGGCCAGATGCACCCGATGCTGACGGACTTCGGCATCGCGCGCCTCGCGGACTCCCCGGGCCTGACCCGCACCCACGAGTTCGTCGGCACGCCCGCGTACGTGGCGCCGGAGTCCGCCGAGGGCCGCCCGCAGACCTCCGCCGTCGACATCTACGGCGCGGGCATCCTGCTCTACGAACTGGTCACCGGCCGTCCCCCGTTCGCCGGCGGCACCGCCCTCGAAGTGCTGCACCGGCACCTCAGCGAGGAGCCCCGCCGCCCCTCGACCGTGCCCGGACCCCTGTGGACGGTCATAGAGCGCTGCCTCAGCAAGGACCCCGACCGGCGGCCGAGCGCGGAGAACCTCGCGCGCGGTCTGCGCGCGGTCGCCGCGGGCATCGGCGTGCACGCGACGCCCGCGCAGATCGAGGCGGCCGAGGGCGTCGGCGCGCTCCTCGCCCCCGACCCGGCGCCCGCGCCGGTCCCCGGGACCCCGGAGCCGGTGACCCCGGGCGCGGCCGACCCCACCCAGGTGCTGCCCACCGGTGCGGCCGGTGCCGGGATGCCGCCGCAGTACGACCCCGCCGGCGCGACCAGCGTCCTGCCGGCCGGCGGCCCCATGGGCGGCGCCGACCCGACGGCCGTCATGCCCCCCGTGCCGCCGCAGCCCCCGCAGGGCGCGCAGTCCGAGGAGCCGCACCCCTGGCAGAGCCAGCTGCGGGCGGCCCGCGACCGCAACGAGCAGACGCAGGTCCAGTACCTGGACCCGAGCGAGGACCCGCTGCGCCGGCGCCCGCAGCGCCAGCCGCAGCAGCCGCCGCAGGACCGCCCGCAGCCCGGCGGGTACGGGCAGCAGCCCGGCCGGCAGCAGTACGGACAGCAGCCGCCGCAGCCGTATCAGCAGCAGCGTCCGGCCCAGCAGCGCCCCGCGCCCCAGCCGTACCCGCCGCAGCATCAGCAGCACCAGCCGCAGCAGTACGCGCCGCCGCCCGCGCCCCAGCAGTACGCGGCGCCCCAGCAGCAGTACACCCCGCCGCAGCCGCCGCCCCAGGCCCCGGCGCCCCGCGAGCCGCGCCCGCCGCGACAGCGCAGCGCCAACCCCGTGAGGATCCCCGGTCTCGGCTGCCTCAAGGGCTGCCTGATCATGATCGTCCTGTTCGTGGTCGCGGGCTGGCTCGTCTGGGAACTGACCCCGCTCCAGGACTGGGTCGCCCAGGGCAAGGGCTACTGGGAGGCCATCGGCGACGGCATCACGACCGTGACCGACTGGATCTCCTCGATCGGCGATTCCACCGGTTCCGGGGGTACTACCGGCGGTACGGGGCAGTAATACTGCCGATTTATCGACTTCCGAGGGGTGAATTCCCCTCGGAAGTGACGACCGGCGGCCGTGGACGCGTAACTTTGCACCGAACCGCAGCCGCTGAGGGAGCAGTCTTGGCACGGAACATCGGCAGCCGCTACACCACCCACCAGATCCTCGGGCGGGGCAGCGCCGGAACGGTGTGGCTCGGCGAGGGGCCCGAGGGGCCCGTCGCCGTCAAACTGCTGCGCGAGGACCTGGCCTCCGACCAGGAACTCGTCGGCCGCTTCGTCCAGGAACGGACCGCGTTGCTCGGCCTCGACCACCCCCGGGTGGTCAAGGTCCGCGACCTCGTCGTCGACGGCAACGACCTGGCCCTCGTCATGGACCTCGTCCGCGGCACGGACCTGCGCACCCGGCTCGACCGGGAGCGGCGCCTCGCCCCCGAGGCGGCCGTCGCGATCGTCGCGGACGTCGCCGACGCCCTCGCCGCGGCGCACGCCGCCGGGGTCGTCCACCGGGACGTCAAGCCGGAGAACATCCTGCTCGACATGGAGGGCCCGCTCGGGCCCGGCGGCTCCCACCCCGCCCTCCTCACCGACTTCGGCGTCGCCAAGCTGATCGACACCCCCGGCCGCACCAAGGCCACCCGGATCATCGGCACCCCCGACTACCTCGCCCCCGAGATCGTCGAGGGCCTCCCGCCGCGCGCCGCCGTCGACATCTACGCCCTCGCGACCGTCCTGTACGAACTGCTCGCCGGCTTCACCCCGTTCGGCGGCGGCCACCCCGGCGCCGTCCTGCGCCGCCATGTCACCGAGACCGTCGTCCCGCTGCCCGGCATCCCCGAGGAGCTGTGGCAGCTGATCGTGCAGTGCCTCGCGAAGGCCCCGGCCTCCCGGCTGCGCGCCTCCGAGCTGGCCGCCCGGCTCAAGGACGTACTGCCGCTGCTCAAGGGCATCCCGCCGCTCGACGTGGACGAGCCGGGCGCGGAGCCGGCGCCGGAGCCGTACGAGGAGGACACGTACCCCACCGGTACGGCGAGCGGTGAACCCGGCCCGCGCCGGGCCGCCGTCCCGCTGGTCCCCGGCGCCTCCGCCGACTCCAACCGCGACACCCACACCTCGATGCGGGTGCCCGCGCCCGACGAGCTGTCCGGCGGGCCCCTGGGCACCGCCCGCGCCCCGCGCCCCGCGGGGGCCCGGCGCCCCGGCTCGGCCCGCCACAAGGCGGGCGCGGTCCGCAAGAGACGGATCACCCTCGGCGTCGCTGCGGTCGTCGTGGCCGGCGCGCTCGGGGTGGGCGGCTACCTCGCGGTCTCCGGGGACGCGGAAGCGCCGCCGCAGGACTCGAAGCAGTCCTCCCGGCCGTAGCACCCGTCACAGCCCCCTCACGGGCCCCTCGTGGGCCCCTCGTGGCCAAAGGTTCGGCTCCAGGCCCGGAGCCGTTACGCTGGACGCGTGGCAGTCGTCGATGTATCCGAAGAGCTGAAGTCCCTCTCCTCGACCATGGGGTCGATCGAGGCCGTCCTGGACCTCGAGAAGCTGAGGGCCGACATCGCCGTGCTCGAAGAGCAGGCCGCGGCCCCGTCCCTGTGGGACGACCCGGAGGCGGCGCAGAAGATCACGAGCAAGCTTTCGCACCTCCAGGCCGAGGTCCGCAAGGCCGAGACCCTGCGCGGGCGCATCGACGACCTCGCGGTGCTCTTCGAGCTCGCGGAGGAGATGGACGACCAGGACACCCTTGCCGAGGCCGAGACGGAGCTGACCTCCGTCCGCAAGGCCCTCGACGAGATGGAGGTCCGCACCCTCCTCTCCGGCGAGTACGACGAGCGCGAGGCCCTGGTCAACATCCGGGCCGAGGCCGGCGGCGTCGACGCCTCCGACTTCGCCGAGCGGCTCCAGCGCATGTACCTGCGCTGGGCGGAGCGCCACGGCTACTCGACCGAGATCTACGAGACCTCGTACGCGGAGGAGGCCGGCATCAAGTCGACCACCTTCGTGGTGAAGGCGCCCTACGCCTACGGCACGCTCTCCGTCGAGCAGGGCACCCACCGCCTGGTCCGCATCTCGCCCTTCGACAACCAGGGGCGTCGTCAGACCTCCTTCGCCGGCGTCGAGATCCTGCCGGTCGTCGAGTCCTCGGACCACGTCGAGATCGACGAGTCCGAGCTGCGCATCGACGTCTACCGCGCGTCGGGCCCCGGCGGCCAGGGCGTCAACACCACCGACTCGGCCGTGCGCATCACGCACCTCCCGACCGGCATCGTCGTCTCCTGCCAGAACGAGCGCTCGCAGATCCAGAACAAGGCGAGCGCCATGAACGTCCTCCAGGCCAAGCTCCTGGAGCGTCAGCGCCAGGAGGAGCGGGCCAGGATGGACGCCCTCAAGGACAGCGGCAGCTCCTGGGGCAACCAGATGCGCTCGTACGTCCTCCACCCGTACCAGATGGTCAAGGACCTCCGTACGGAGTTCGAGGTCGGCAACCCGCAGGCCGTCCTGGACGGCGAGATCGACGGCTTCCTGGAAGCGGGCATCCGCTGGCGCAAGCAGCAGGACAAGTAGTCCCACGGCAGTCCGGTCCGGGCCCCGCACCTTTCGGTGCGGGGCCCGGCGCCGTTCCGTCCGGCCGCGCGGATTCGCTGACGCAAGCGAAAGATGGGTGGTCGGGGCGCTTTGTCGACAAGGGAACTGCTGTGGTGGGGACCGGAGTTCTGGGTTTACGTCACAGTTGCATCGTCGCATGTGGGGTACTCCGTGATCTTTCGGGCATCGCACGCGCAACGACCTTGACGCTGCATCGGAAACTCGGAAGGGTGACGTACTGGCATGCGCATTTCTGGGGCGCGTGCGAACGGGGGCCGGCCCAGTACCGCGGGTGCCGCCCCTGTCGCGTGCCCCGAGCGCTGCCCCATGACGAGATGAGCTACTGGGGGTAGCAGCCAGATGACCAAGCAGATGCGAGTCCGTATCGCGCGCATTGCCGCCGGTGCGGTGATCGCCGCCGGTGCGTCGCTCACCGCGGCGGGTGCGGCGCAGGCCGTGGGCGCCTTCGGCGCAGAGCCGCTGAGCCCGAATGAGACGTGCATGCCCGGTGGCACCGGCTGCGAGACGACGGAGCCCACCACCGAGCCTCCGACCACGGAGCCCACGACGGAGCCGCCCACCACGGAGCCGACGACGGAGCCCCCGACGACGGAGCCCACCACCGAGCCTCCGACCACGGAGCCCACGACGGAGCCGCCCACCACGGAGCCGACGACGGAGCCTCCGACCACGGAGCCCACCACCGAGCCTCCGACCACAGAGCCGACGAAGGAGCCCACCAAGGGCCCCAAGCCGACCGCGACGACCGGCCCCGGCCAGACGGGCTCGCCCGTCACCCCGGTCGAGGAGGGCGGCGGCACCGACGCCGGTGACCCCGGCACCTGCACCGTCGACCTCGACGGCGCCGAGTGCGTCGACGCCGGCAACAGCAACACCGACACCGACAACGCCGGCTCCCAGCCGGTGCAGCAGGGCACGGCGAAGGAGGAGCTCGCCGAGACCGGCGCGGCCGAGACCTCGTTCCTGCTCATCGGTGCCGCGACCATGATCGCCGGTGGCATCGGCTTCCGCATGCTTCCGCGTCTCGTCGCCGGTGGCCGTACCGCCGCCTGATCGAACCGCGTGAGCGCCTGATGTACGGCACCTGCCGTACGGGCGCACGAAGAAGGGCCGGGGAACTCCTCCCCGGCCCTTCTTCGTGCTCTCCGGCTCGTGTGGCTCGTGTGTCGGGCCGCGCGGCTTGGATCCGAAAGACGGGACCTAGATCGTGCGGACCGCCGCGAGCAGGGCGATCGCGGCCAGCAGGGCGATCGCCAGCGTCAGCAGCATCGCGGGCGACGGACCCTGTGGGGTCAGACGCTCCCGGTTCGCGCGGCAGACGGGGCAGCGGCCCTCGGCGACCGGGGCCGCGCAGTTGGCGCACACCAGTCGGTCGTAGGTCATGCGCTCTCCTCCTCCCGCACTGGGCTATACACCAGGACAACGCCCGGAGGGGTCCGGACGTTCCCCCTACCACTCTGCCAGCTCCGCGGCGTTTCGGCGCGCCCCGCCGGTACGCCCCGGTTCCGCCCCCGAGGGCGAAAAGGATAAACGTCGCAAGCCCGGACCGCGACTGCGCGGGCCTTCTCCGTTCGCGTAAGGTCACGCACACCTACTCCCGGCCGACCGTGGTGCATCCGTGATCCGATTCGACAACGTCTCCAAGTCCTATCCGAAGCAGAGCCGCCCCGCGCTCCGGGATGTCTCCCTGGAGATCGAGAAGGGGGAGTTCGTCTTCCTCGTCGGTTCCTCCGGCTCCGGAAAGTCGACTTTCCTGCGACTGCTCCTGCGTGAGGAGCGCGCCAGCCAGGGCCAGGTGCACGTCCTCGGCAAGGACCTGGCCCGGCTCTCCAACTGGAAGGTGCCGCAGATGCGGCGTCAGCTGGGCACCGTCTTCCAGGACTTCCGCCTGCTGCCCAACAAGACCGTCGCGGAGAACGTGGCCTTCGCCCAGGAGGTCATCGGCAAGCCGCGCGGCGAGATCCGCAAGGCCGTGCCGCAGGTGCTCGACCTGGTCGGCCTCGGCGGCAAGGAGGACCGGATGCCCGGCGAGCTGTCCGGCGGTGAGCAGCAGCGCGTGGCCATCGCCCGCGCCTTCGTCAACCGCCCGATGCTGCTGATCGCCGACGAGCCCACCGGCAACCTCGACCCGCAGACCTCCGTCGGCATCATGAAGCTGCTCGACCGCATCAACAGGACAGGGACCACCGTCGTCATGGCGACCCACGACCAGAACATCGTCGACCAGATGCGCAAGCGCGTCATCGAGCTGGAGAAGGGCCGCCTCGTCCGAGACCAGGCGCGCGGCGTCTACGGATACCAGCACTGAGCAGCTAGGGGACAGAACACACCATGCGCGCTCAGTTCGTGCTCTCCGAGATCGGTGTCGGTCTCCGGCGCAATCTCACGATGACCTTCGCCGTCATCGTCTCCGTGGCCCTTTCGCTCGCCCTCTTCGGCGGCGCGCTGCTCATGCGCGAGCAGGTCAGCACGATGAAGGACTACTGGTACGACAAGGTCAACGTCTCCATCTTCCTCTGCAACAAGACCGACGCCGCCACCGCGCCCAAGTGCGCCAAGGGCGCGGTCACGGCGCAGCAGAAGGAGCAGATCGAGGCCGACCTCAAGAAGATGGACATCGTGGAGAACGTCCACCACGAGTCCGCCGACGAGGCCTTCAAGCACTACAAGGAGCAGTACAGCGACACCGCCATCGCCTCCGTCATCACGCCGGACCAGATGCAGGAGTCGTTCCGGGTCAAGCTCACGGACCCGGAGAAGTACAAGGTGGTCGCCACGGCCTTCGCGGGCCGCGACGGCGTCGAATCGGTCCAGGACCAGCGGAACATCCTGCAGAACCTCTTCGACCTGATGAACGGCATGAACATCGCCGCCCTCTGTGTCATGGGTCTGATGCTGGTCATCGCGCTGATGCTGATCGTCAACACCGTCCGCGTCTCGGCGTTCAGCCGCCGCCGTGAGACCGGCATCATGCGGCTCGTCGGCGCCTCCAGCTTCTACATCCAGATGCCGTTCATCATGGAGGCCGCCTTCGCCGGACTCCTCGGCGGCGGCGTCGCGTGTGTGATGCTGCTCGTCGGCCGGTACTTCCTGATCGACCACGGCATCGCCCTCGCGGAGAAGATGCAGCTGGTCAACTTCATCGGCTGGGACGCCGTCCTCGCCAAGCTGCCGCTGGTGATCGCCATCGGGCTGCTGATGCCCGCCGTGGCCGCCTTCGTCGCGCTGCGCAAGTACCTGAAGGTGTGAGAAGACACCTCTGACGGTGGATGGCGTCGTACGGCCAAAGCCCGTGCGGCGCCATTGCCTTGTCCTAGAGTGGGCGCCATGCCGACCGGCACCGACCTTCTCTGTCCCCGGCCCCGCGGAGTGCTCCGTGGGGCCGTTCTGACGTTGCTCTTCACCGGGGTCCTCGCCACCGCCGCCGCCACCGGGTCACTGCCCCGGCAGGAGTCCGCCGCGCGGCAGGGCGGGGCGTCCGGGGACGCCGCGGACGGCTCGACCGTCGACGGCGCCGCGCTCAGCCGGGCCGCCGCCGCGGCCATGGCCGACGGGAAGTCGGGCAAGAAGGCCGCCGAGGAGTTCGTCAGCCGCAGCGGCGACCGCTGGGGCGCGGTGTACGACAAGAAGGAGTACGCCGAGTTCGAGCAGGCCCTCGACGGCGCCTACACGGGCGTCGGGCTCTCCGCGGGCCGGTCCGACACGGGCCGGGTCCGGGTGACCCGGGTACGGGCCGGTGGCCCCGCCGAGCGGGCCGGGCTCAGGACCGGCGACCGGCTCGTCTCCGTCGACGGGCGCCCGGTCGACGGGCTCTCGGTCTCCGAGGTCGTCTCCCTGCTCCGCGGCGAGGGCGTGGAGGGCTCGGCCGTCGCCCTCCGGGTGGAGCGCGGCCGCGCCGCCTGGACGCAGACGCTGCGCCGGGCCCGGGTCGCGACGGAACCGGTCACCGTGAGCCGGCTCGACGACGGGACCCTGGTGATCCGGGTCGCCGCCTTCACCAAGGGCGCGGGCACGCGCGTGCGTGACGCGGTACGGGCCGCCCCGGCCGGCGCCGGGGTCCTCCTGGACCTGCGCGGCAACGCGGGCGGCCTGGTCTCCGAGGCCGCCGTGGCCGCCTCCGCCTTCTTCGACGGCGGCCTGGTGGCCACGTACGACGTCCGGGGCGAGCAGCGGGCGGTGTACGCGGAGGGCGGCGGCGACACCGGAAGGCCCCTGGTGGCGCTGATCGACGGGGGCACGATGAGCGCGGCCGAGCTGCTCACCGGCGCCCTCCAGGACCGGGGCCGGGCGGTCACGGTCGGTTCGCGCACCTTCGGCAAGGGCTCGGTGCAGATGCCGAGCGAGCTGCCGGACGGCTCGGTCGCCGAGCTGACCGTCGGCCACTACCGGACTCCGGCCGGTCATGCCGTGGACGGACGGGGGATCCTGCCGGACCTGGCGGCGGGGGAGCGGGCCGAGGACCGGGCGAGAACGGTATTGAGTGGCCTCGGAGGGGGCTCGTAGTGCGAAAATGAGTGCACTATGGCAAAGGGACTCGTGAACGTGCAGGGCAAGCCTGCGAAGAAGAACCAGGACAAGGCGCCCGAGCGCAAGCTGATCGCGCAGAACAAGAAGGCGCGCCACGACTATCACATCGTCGACACCTACGAGTGCGGTCTGGTGCTCATGGGCACCGAGGTGAAGTCGCTGCGGATGGGCCGTGCCTCGCTGGTCGACGGCTTCGTGCAGATCGACCGCCACGAGGCGTGGCTGCACAACATCCATGTGCCCGAGTACATGCAGGGCAGCTGGACCAACCACTCGGCGAAGCGGAAGCGCAAGCTGCTGCTGCACCGCGAGGAGATCGACAAGCTGGAGGCGAAGTCGCAGGAGACGGGTCACACGATCGTGCCCCTCGCCCTGTACTTCCTGAACGGCCGGGTCAAGGTCGAGATCGCGCTCGCCAAGGGCAAGAAGGAGTTCGACAAGCGGCAGACCCTCCGCGAGCAGCAGGACACCCGGGAGACCAACCGGGCCATCGCGGCGGCCAAGCGGAGGCAGCGGGCGGCCAAGACCGCCTAGCCGGGCGGCCGGGACCGCCCGGCGGCGCGGCAGCGGGTAATACGCTGGCGACAGCGCCCGTCGGTCACGTACGATGGGTCTCGCACCTCACAGCGGGTGCGGCTTTTGAAAACACAACATGGGGATGATCGGTTTCGACAGCGGATACCGATGCAGAGGAAGCGTGTCGAGGAAGCGGCAATGATCTCGTAAACCATATGTCGCAACCAATAATCGCCAACTCCAAGAGCGATAACTCCCGCTTCGCCCTCGCTGCCTAATTTTAGGTAACGACTAGAAGCCTCTGTGAGGAGCGTCAGCCCGGGGGTGGTCCCGACCCGGATCCTGGCGTCATTTAGGGATCTAAACCTCTCACCTCGGTCACGGGGGTGAGGGGGAAATCAAACAGTGACTGAGCCCGTCGGAGACTTGTCCGCGTGATCTCCGGGGCTGAGAAACTCGTAGCGGACTGCACACGGAGAAGCTCTGTTTCCGTACCGTTGGACGCGGGTTCGATTCCCGCCATCTCCACCGAGCGTCCGAGGGGGCCCGCCCTCCCGGACACCTCATCCCATGTGGGCAGAGGCCCGGCAGTCGTCACGACGACCGCCGGGCCTTCGTCATGCCGGGGCCGGGGCCGCCCACCCCGGTCGCCGTGCACAGGGCCAGGGCCAGCGCCGCCGCGGCGGCCGGGACGAGGAAGCCGAAGGCGGCGAAGGGCGCGTGGTCGGCGGCCCAGCCGCCGGTGGCCGAGCCGATCGCGATGCCGCCGAGAAGGGCGGTCACGGCCAGTGTCATCCCCTCGTTGAGCTGGGACGGCGGGGTCAGCCGCTGGACCATGCCCATGCCCGTCACCATCGTCGGCGCGGTCGCCATGCCCGCCACCAGGAGTCCGGCGGCCAGCGCGAGCAGCGAGCCCGTCGAGGCGGCGAGCAGCGGCACGGTCATCAGGGCGGCCATCGCGGCCAGGCACGTACGGAGCCGGGCGGTGCGGCGGGCGCGGCCGTAGAGCAGGCCCGCCGCGCCGGAGCCGGCGGCCTGGAGGGCGAGCACCGGGCCGGCGACGGGGCCGTCCACGAACGCCAGGGCCACCACCTCCATGGAACCGAAGATCGCCCCGGTGGCGAGGAAGACCGTCATGAGCGGGACCATGCCGGGGACCCGCAGCGGGGAGCCGGCGGCGGTGCGCGGGGCGATCGGCGGCTCGGTGGAGCGCTGGGCGGCGAAGAGCAGGACGCCGCCGAGGAAGAGGACGGCGCCGGTGAGGGTGCCTGCCTCCGGGAAGAGCGCCGAGCAGAGGAACGCGGCGATCACCGGGCCGAGCATGAAGCACAGCTCGTCGGCGGCCTGCTCGAAGGCGTTGGCGGTGTGCAGGGCGTCCGGATCGCCGCGCAGCAGATGCGCCCAGCGGGCCCGGGACATGCCGCCGGTGTTCGGGGCGGTGGCGGTCAGCGCGGTCGTGACGAAGAGGGCCCAGACCGGCGCCTTCTCGTGGACGCAGAGCAGCAGGACGAGATGGCCGAGGACCGCGTACGCGGTGGCGGGGACCGCGATCCGGGCCTGGCCGTACCGGTCGACGAGCCGGGCGATCCAGGGGGCGGTGAGCGCCCCGGCGGCCATGCCGGTGGCGGTGACGGCGCCGGCCAGGGCGTACGAGCCGTACGCCGCCGCGATCATGATCACGGCGCTGACGCCGAACATGCCCATGGGGAGCCGGGCGATCAGATTGCCGGCGGTGAAGGCACGGGTGCCGGGGAGGGCGAAGAGGCGGAGATAGGGGTTGCGGGGGGTGGGGGCGATGGCGTCGGTGGTGGTCGTCGCGGTGGGGGCCGGGCGGTCGCTTTCGCGGTAGCGGGGGGCGAGGGCCGGGCCCGCCGGGGTCAGGGTGAGGTCCGGTTGCGGCATGGACCAAGGTTCGGGGGAGCGGGCCCGCCGGGTCCAACACCTGTTCGGTGGTCATTCACGCGCCTGTGTTGTTAAATGCGCCGGTGGCCCTCCCGACCGTCTCACGCGCCCCGCGCGACCTCGACCCCCGCCTCCTGCGCGCCTTCGCCGCCGTCGCCGAGGAGCTGCACTTCACCCGCGCCGCCGCCCGCCTCTACGTCGCCCAGCAGGCTCTCAGTCGCGACATCCGGCGCCTGGAACGCGAGTTGGGCGCCGAGCTGTTCGTACGGACCACCCGGCAGGTCACCCTCACCCCCGAGGGCGAACGCCTCCTCCCTTACGCACGGCGGGTGTTGACCGCCCACGACGAACTGACCGAGGCCTTCGGGGCCGCGCCCCGGCCCCTGCTCGTCGACCTCAACAGCCCCGGCCTCGCCCAGGGGGACGTCCTGTCCCGGGCCCGTGAACTCGCCCCGGAACAGGAGCTGATGGCCCGCTACGAGAGCGGGCTCACCGGCGCCGTACGGGAGATCCTCGCCGGTCGCCTCGACGCCTCCTTCGGCCGGTACGGAGGGCTCGACGCGGCGCTGCGGGCGCGGCTCGGCGTGCAGTTCGTACGGTACGAGCGGATGGCCGTGATCCTCCCCGAGGGCCATCCGCTCGCCGGGCTGCCCGAGGTGCCCCTCGCCGCCCTCGCCGGGGAACGGATCTACGCGGGCGCCGGGAACGACCGCACGCCCGAGTGGACCGACCTCGCCGCCCGGCTCTTCGCGGGACGCGGCATCGAGGTCGCCCCGCCCGCGCCGCTCGCGATCGGCAAGGAGGAGTTCCGCCGCATCATGGCCAAGCACCGCAACCCGGTGCTCGCCGTCGTCGACTTCCCGCCGATGCCGAACTGCGTGCTGCGCCCGCTCGTCGACCCCGTACCCCTGTCACCGGTGAGCCTGGTGTGGCGCAAGGGGCTGCGCCACCCCGGTCTGGACGCGCTGCGGGCCGCCGCCGCGGAGATCGGCGCGGCGGCGGGGTGGCTGGAACGCCCGGCAGGCTCCTGGCTCCCGGAGGACGAGCCGGGGATCCCGTAGCGGGTGGCCTGCCACACCCGCCGCAGACAAGCCCCCGCCGCAGGCAAGTCCCCCGCAGACAAGCCCCCGCCGCAGACAGGCCCCCGCTCACAAGCCCCCCACGTCCCGGGTGAGAGCAAGGTTCCGCCGCCGTCACCTCGCGGCACCGGCGCGAAACGCGGCCTCCCTAGCGTCGGTGGCAGGTGGATCCGGGCTATGGACGCCCCGGGACCCGACACCCGCGGAGGTACGACATGGGCGGCGGCCGGTGGATCGAACGGTGGGAGCCGGAGGACGAGACCTTCTGGCGCGAGACGGGGGAGCGGACCGCGCGGCGGAACCTGGCTTTCTCCGTGCTCTCCGAGCACATCGGCTTCTCGGTCTGGAGCCTGTGGTCGGTCATGGTGCTCTTCATGGGCCCGCAGTACGGCATCGACCCGGCCGGCAAGTTCTTCCTGATCGGGACCGCGACCTTCGTCGGCGCGCTGATCCGCATCCCGTACACCTTCGCCGTCGCCCGCTTCGGCGGCCGTAACTGGACGGTGTTCAGCGCCCTGCTGCTCCTGCTGCCCACCGGCTTCGCCTTCGCGGTGACCGAGCCCGGCACCTCGTACGGCACCTTCGTCCTGGTCGCCGCCCTCACCGGCATCGGCGGCGGCAACTTCGCCTCCTCCATGACCAACATCAACGCCTTCTTCCCGCTGCGGAAGAAGGGCTGGGCGCTCGGCCTCAACGCGGGCGGCGGCAACATCGGCGTCCCCGTCGTCCAGCTGGTCGGCCTCCTCGTCATCGGCACCGCGGGGGCGATGCACCCGAGGATCGTGCTCGGCGTCTACCTCCCCCTGATCGTGGTCGCCGCCGTGTGCGCCGCGCTCTTCATGGACAACCTCGCCCCGGTCAGGAACGACACCGGAGCCGCCAAGGAGGCCGTACGGGACCGCCACACCTGGATCATGGCCTTCCTCTACATCGGCACCTTCGGCTCCTTCATCGGCTATGGCTTCGCCTTCGGGCTGGTGCTCCAGACCCAGTTCGGCCGCACCCCGCTCCAGGCCGCCTCGCTCACCTTCATCGGCCCGCTGCTCGGCTCCCTGGTCCG
The DNA here is from genome assembly GCF_036634195.1 of Streptomyces sp. P9-A4. Taxonomy (NCBI): domain Bacteria; kingdom Bacillati; phylum Actinomycetota; class Actinomycetes; order Kitasatosporales; family Streptomycetaceae; genus Streptomyces; species Streptomyces sp. P9-A4. The sequence goes on along the minus strand of NZ_JAZIFY010000001.1, from coordinate 2,737,012 downwards.
CCCGGTCGGCGGCTTCCTCGCCGACCGGCACGGCGGCGCCCGCATCACCCTGGGGACCTTCGCCGCGATGGCCGCCGCGACCGGCGTGGTGATCCACGCCTCCGTGACCGAGTCCCTCACCGTCTTCCTCGTCGGCTTCATCGGGCTCTTCGTCCTCAGCGGCCTCGGCAACGGCTCCACGTACAAGATGATCCCGGCGATCTTCCTCGCCCAGGGGCACCGCGAGGGCCTCTCGGGCGAGGCCGCCGAGGCCCACGGGCGCCGCCTCTCCGGGGCCGCCATGGGCCTCATCGGGGCGGTCGGCGCGCTCGGCGGCCTCGGCATCAACCTCGCCTTCCGCCAGTCCTTCCGGGCCGCCGGCACCGGGACGGCCGCCTTCGTCGCCTTCCTGGTCTTCTACGCGGCCTGCATGGCCGTCACCTGGGCGGTATACCTTCGCCGCCCCACCGCCGTCCCCGCCACCGCTCCCTCCGCCGTCCCCGGGACCGCCGGGGACGGCACCCGGCCGGAGCCCCGTCCCGTCTCGGCGCGGGTGTGATCACCGGTGCCCGGCGCGGACCGTAACGACCAGGAAATACGGGCGAACCGAATCCGTCACGCGGTCCCGTCAGGCTCGGTCCCCATGGACGAGCAAGAGCACGGCCCCCTCGCCGGCTTCACGGTCGGCGTCACCGCGGCGCGGCGCGCGGACGAACTCATCGCGCTGCTCCACCGGCGCGGCGCCGCCGTCGTCCACGGCCCCGCCCTGCGGATCGTCCCCCTGGCCGACGACACCGAACTCCTCGCCGCCACCAAGGAACTCATCGGCCACGCCCCGGACGTCGTCGTCGCCACCACGGCGATCGGCTTCCGGGGCTGGGTCGAGGCCGCCGAGGGCTGGGGGCACGGGCAGGAACTCCTCGCCGTCCTGCGGGGCGTCGAACTCCTCGCCCGGGGGCCCAAGGTCAAGGGAGCCGTACGGGCCGCCGGGCTCACCGAGTCCTGGTCGCCCGGCTCGGAGTCCATGGCCGAGGTCCTCGACCGGCTCCTCGGCGAAGGGGTCGCAGGCCGCCGGATCGCCCTCCAGCTGCACGGGGAGCCGCTGCCCGGCTTCGTGGAGGCGCTGACGGCGGCCGGGGCCGAGGTCGTCGGCGTCCCCGTCTACCGCTGGATGCCGCCCGAGGACATCGGCCCGCTCGACCGGCTCCTCGACACGGTCCTCGCCGGCGGCGTGGACGCCGTCACCTTCACCAGCGCCCCCGCCGCCGCCTCGCTGCTCTTCCGGGCCGAGGAGAAGGGGGTACGCGCTCCGCTCGTCGACGCCCTGCGGCACGAGGTGCTCGCGGTGTGCGTGGGCCCCGTGACGGCGCTCCCGCTCCAGGCCGAGGGCATCACCACGTACCAGCCGGAGCGCTTCCGGCTCGGCCCGCTCGTCCAGCTGCTCTGCGGGGAACTGCCCGCCCGCACCCGGGTCCTGCCGGTCGCCGGCCACCGGGTGGAGGTGCGCGGCCACGCCGTCCTCGTCGACGGCGCCCCCCGGCCCGTCCCGCCCGCCGGGATGGCCCTCCTCGGGCTGCTCGCCCGCCGCCCCGGCTGGGTGGTGTCCCGGGCCGACCTGCTGCGTGCGCTGCCCGGCGCGGGCCGCGACGAGCACGCGGTGGAGACGGCGATGGCGCGCCTGCGGGCGGCGCTGGGCACGCCGAAGCTGATCCAGACGGTGGTGAAGCGGGGGTACCGCCTGGCGCTGGACCCGACGGCGGACGTACCCGACCCGACGGCGGACGTACCCGACCCAGCAGCGGACGTACGGGAACCCACGGAGGACGCACCCGACCCCGCGGTGGGCGACAAGCACGCCGGGTAGCGCCCGGCCCGCGCCACGCTGGGTAGCCCCCCGCCCGGCCCGCACCGCGCTGGGTACCGTACGCGGATGACCGAACACGACGTGCGGATCCGGGCCGCCCACCCCGACGACGCCCCCGCCCTGGCCCTCGCCCTCGTCCGCAACCGCGCGTACATGAAGCCCTGGGAGCCGTACCGGCCCGAGTGGTTCTACACCGCCGAGGCGCAGGCCGAGCGGCTCACGGACGGTGGGGTGCGGTGGTTCGCGGTCGCCGGGGACCTCGTCGTCGGCGGAGCCACCCTCTCCGGGATCGCCCTCGGCCCCTTCCGCAGCGCCTCCCTCGGCTACTGGGTCGACCAGGGACACACCGGGCGCGGACTGGCCACCGCGCTCGTCGAGGAGGTCTGCCGGGCCGCCCGCGAGGAACTGGGGCTGCACCGGGTCGAAGCGGGTACCGTCCTGGACAACCACGCCTCCCAACGGGTCCTCGCCAAGAGCGGGTTCACCCGCATCGGGACCGCGCCCCGCTACCTCCACATCGACGGTGACTGGCGCGATCACCACCTCTTCCAGCGCCTCCTGCACGACGACCCGCCGCCCGGTGTTCCGGCCTCCGTCCCCCCGAACGGTGATCTCGCCTGACACGGCGCCTTCCGGTGGCGTACGCTCGACGGCTGCCCAGTGCACGTCAGAAGGGGGCCTTAGGTGGCCGCGCAGGAAGCCGTGGACACGGTCAGAGACCGTGAGATCGGTGTCGAGCAGGAACATCTGGATCACGTCTACCGCCGGCTGGAGGAGAAGATCCACGAGGCGGAGTTCCTGATGAACGACGCCGCCCAGCGGGGGCAGGTCGGCACGCCCGGCGCCCTCGCCGAGCGCGACGCCCAGGTCTTCCGGGCCGGCATCCACCTCAACCGGCTCAACAACGAGTTCGAGGACTTCCTCTTCGGCCGGATCGACCTGCTGTACGGCAAGGACGGCAAGAAGGGTCCCGACGGCGCGTACACCTCGATCGAGCCCGCCGAGGACGCCGTACGCCCGGACAGCACCGCCGAGATCGGGGAGACCCTCCACATCGGCCGCATCGGGGTCCTCGACTCCGACTACGCGCCGCTGGTGATCGACTGGCGCGCGCCCGCCGCCGCGCCGTTCTACCGGTCCACGCCGGTCGACCCCGGCCGGGTCGTACGCCGCCGGGTCATCCGCTCCAAGGGCCGCCAGGTTCTCGGCGTCGAGGACGACCTGATGCGCCCCGAGCTGCGGGCCACCCTCGACGGGCGCGAGCTGCCCGTCATCGGCGACGGCGCCCTGATGGCCGCCCTCGGCCAGGCCCGCAGCCACACCATGCGGGACATCGTCTCGTCCATCCAGGCGGAGCAGGACCTCGTCATCCGGGCGCCCGCCGCGTCCGTGACGTACGTGGAGGGCGGCCCCGGAACCGGCAAGACCGCCGTCGCCCTGCACCGGGCCGCCTATCTGCTCTACCAGGACCGGCGGCGGTACGCGGGCGGCATCCTGATCGTCTCCCCGACCCCGCTCCTCGTCTCGTACACCGAGGGCGTCCTGCCCTCGCTCGGCGAGGAGGGCCAGGTCGCGATCCGCGCCGTCGGCTCGCTGGTCGACGGCGCCGAGGCCACCGCGTACGACGACCCGGCCGTCGCCCGGATCAAGGGCTCCTCCCGCATGCTCCACGTGCTGCGGAAGGCGGCCCGCGGCGCTCTGGAGACCCCGGCGCCCAGGGCCCCGCAGGCCCAGCTCGCCCTCGGGGAGGACGAGGACGAGGCCGCCGTGCCCGCCGGCACCCCCACCCGGCTGCGGGTGGTCGCCTTCGGCCGCCGTCTGGAGCTGGAGTCCGACGAACTGCGGCGCATCCGCCACAACGTCCTCGGCGGCACCGCCCCCGTCAACCTGCTCCGGCCGCGTGCCCGCCGCCTCCTCCTCGACGCGCTGTACGCCAAGTCGGGCGCGGTCGGCCGGCACAGCGACCCCGAACTCGCCGCCGAACTGCGCTCCTCCTTCGACGAGGACGTCTCCACCGAGGACTCCTTCCTCGGCTTCCTCGACGCCTGGTGGCCCGAGCTCACCCCGCGCAAGGTGCTCGACGCGATGGCCGACGAGCGGCGGCTCGGCCGCTGGGCCCGCCGGATCCTCAACCCGGGCGAGGTGCGGCGGCTCGCCCGCTCGCTGCGCCGCAAGGAGCTGTCCGTCCACGACGTGGCCCTCCTCGACGAGCTGAACACGCTGGTCGGCGCGCCGGCCCGGCCGAAGAGGCGCCGGGAGTACGACCCGCTGGACCAGCTCACGGGCCTGGAGGAGCTGATGCCCGTACGCGAGGAGACCCAGCGCGAGCGGGCCGAGCGGCTCGCCGCCGAGCGCACCGAGTACGCGCACGTGATCGTCGACGAGGCGCAGGACCTCACGCCCATGCAGTGGCGGATGGTCGGCCGGCGCGGCCGGCACGCCACCTGGACGGTCGTCGGCGACCCGGCGCAGTCCTCCTGGTCGGACCCGGACGAGGCCGCCGAGTCCCGTGACGAGGCCCTCGGCTCCCGGCCGCGCCGCCGCTTCGAGCTGACCGTGAACTACCGGAACCCGGCGGAGATCGCCGAGCTGGCCGCCAAGGTCCTCGCGCTGGCCATGCCGGGCAAGGAGTCGCCGCGAGCGGTGCGCTCGACGGGCGTCGAACCCCGCTTCGTGGCGGTCCCCGAGAAGGGGGATCTGGCCGAAACCGTACGTTTCGAGGCGCGACAGCTGCTCGAACGGGTGGAGGGCACGGTGGGCGTCGTCGTCGCCATGAACCGGCGCAAGGAGGCGGCCCGCTGGCTCGCGGAGCTGGGCGACCGTGTGGTGGCGCTCGGCTCCCTGGAGGCGAAGGGCCTGGAGTACGACGCCACGGTGGTCGTCTCGCCGGCGGAGATCGCGGACGAGTCCCCGGCCGGCCTGCGGGTGCTCTATGTGGCCCTCACCCGGGCGACGCAGCAGCTCACGGTCGTCGCTGCGGCCGGGGACCTGCCGGACGAGGCGGGGGTCCCGGACCTGCTGAGGGACTGATCCCAGGGGTCCGATGGGCTGATCGAGCGGGGCGCAAGAGGCCGAATTCCGGTCAACCTGTGGCGCCGGAATCACCAGCCAGGGTGGTTTGTTAGCCTTGTCGTGGCACCGGCTCGATCCAAGCCCCCGGGCCCAACCTTCGTCCCTTTGAGGGACCACTTGCCGCGAGGCGAGCATGGCGGGTCGGTGCCACTTAGACATATGTACGAAGTTGAGGCCCCTGTCACCTCCGGTGACGGGGGCCTCTTCTGTTTCCCCGACACTTCTCGTATGGTGGAAACTACTTTCCGAAAACAAAATGACCGCATTACCTGCTACCGGCAGGTAGGTGCGACCATCGGAGGGCGTCGCCGGGCAACCAGCCGGGGCGGCGTAGCAACGAAGCTCAGGGAAAGCAGAGGAAGTCGGCCATGGCAACGGCGCCCAGCGTCTCGTACTCGATGACGGTCCGGCTGGAGGTTCCCGCGAGCGGGACCGCGGTCTCCCAGCTCACCACGGCGGTGGAGTCCCACGGCGGATCCGTCACCGGCCTCGACGTGACCGCCTCCGGCCACGAGAAGCTCCGCATCGACGTCACCATCGCCGCGACCTCCACCGCGCACGCCGACGAGATCGTCGAGCAGCTGCGCACCATCGAGGGCGTCGTCCTCGGCAAGGTCTCCGACCGTACGTTCCTGATGCACCTCGGCGGCAAGATCGAGATGGCGTCCAAGCACCCCATCCGCAACCGTGACGACCTCTCCATGATCTACACCCCGGGCGTCGCCCGGGTGTGCATGGCGATCGCCGAGAACCCCGAGGACGCCCGCCGCCTCACCATCAAGCGCAACTCCGTCGCGGTCGTCACCGACGGCTCCGCCGTCCTCGGCCTCGGCAACATCGGCCCGATGGCCGCGCTGCCCGTCATGGAGGGCAAGGCCGCCCTCTTCAAGCGCTTCGCCGGCATCGACGCCTGGCCGATCTGCCTCGACACGCAGGACACCGACGAGATCGTCGCGATCGTCAAGGCCATCGCCCCCGGCTTCGCGGGCATCAACCTGGAGGACATCTCCGCGCCGCGCTGCTTCGAGATCGAGGCCCGGCTGCGCGAGGCCCTCGACATCCCCGTCTTCCACGACGACCAGCACGGCACCGCCATCGTCGTCCTCGCCGCCCTCACCAACGCCCTGCGCGTGGTGAACAAGGGCATCGGTGACGTACGGGTCGTCATGTCCGGTGCCGGCGCCGCCGGTACGGCCATCCTGAAGCTGCTGATCGCGGCGGGCGTCAAGCACGCCGTCGTCGCCGACATCCAGGGCGTCGTCCACGCGGGCCGCGAGGACCTGGTGGACGCCCCGGCCGACTCGCCGCTGCGCTGGATCGCCGACAACACCAACCCCGAGGGCGTCACCGGCACCCTCAGGCAGGCCGTGGTCGGCGCGGACGTGTTCATCGGCGTCTCCGCCCCGAACCTGCTCGGCGCGGCGGACGTCGCCGCCATGGCGGAGGGCGCGATCGTGTTCGCGCTCGCGAACCCCGACCCGGAGGTCGACCCGGCCGCCGCGCGCCAGACGGCCGCCGTCGTCGCCACCGGCCGCTCGGACTTCCCGAACCAGATCAACAACGTGCTGGTCTTCCCGGGTGTCTTCCGCGGGCTCCTCGACGCCCAGTCCCGTACGGTCAACACCGAGATGATGCTGGCGGCCGCCACGGCCCTCGCCGACGTCGTCTCCGAGGACGAGCTGAACCCGAACTACATCATCCCGTCGGTCTTCAACGACAAGGTCGCGGGCGCGGTCGCCGGAGCGGTCCGCAACGCGGCGAAGTCCGCGGCCGGCGGCGCGGCGACGTCCGGGCTCTGACCGAGGGCGCGGGAGCGGGCACCGCGGCGGGCGCCGACAGCGCGCGCTGACGGCGCGTCGCGATTCGCGGAGCCGTAAACCCGCCTTTAGGGTGGCTTTTCGGCTCCGCTTGGTTTTCGTGGAGTCGACAGAACGTCACCACCACGGGGCTCTGGCGCTTTTCGTGTGACCCGAGGGGGTGCCGGATTGGCGTTCCCGCCGCTGGTGGGGGCAGGATGCGTGTTTGGGCGCGAGGGTCTGTCATTAGACCCGGGTCCGGGGACTGTCCGAAGGCCCTGGCAGCATCGGCTTCGCTGTACCCAATCACGCGGCTTCCGCCGCGTGGCACGCCTCACAGGCAAGAAGAACACGGGAGTAACAACATGAACCGCAGTGAGCTGGTGGCCGCCCTGGCCGACCGTGCCGAGGTGACCCGCAAGGACGCCGACGCCGTGCTGGCCGCTCTCGCCGAGACCGTCGGTGAGGTCGTCGCCAAGGGCGACGAGAAGGTCACCATCCCCGGCTTCCTGACGTTCGAGCGCACCCACCGTGCCGCTCGCACCGCTCGTAACCCGCAGACCGGCGACCCGATCAACATCCCGGCCGGCTACAGCGTGAAGGTCTCCGCGGGCTCGAAGCTCAAGGAAGCCGCCAAGGGCAAGTAAGGCCACGAGGGCGCGTAAGCGGCCTGGAGGCGCGGAAAGGGCGGCCACCCTGTCAGGGGGTGGCCGCCCTTTCGTATGGGCTTGTACGGGCCTGTGCGGGGCTTCTACGGGCCCGCAGGGGCCGCTTGTACGGGTCCGTGGGGGCCGGTGGCGCCTTACAGGGCCCCGAAGGGCCCCGTACGGACTACACCAGCGCGCTGCCCGGGAGCTCGACCTTGGCGCCCAGCTCGACCAGCTTCTCCATGAAGTTCTCGTAGCCGCGGTTGATCAGGTCGATGCCGTGCACCCGGGAGGTGCCCTGGGCCGCGAGCGCCGCGATCAGGTACGAGAAGCCGCCGCGCAGGTCCGGGATGACCAGGTCGGCGCCCTGGAGCCTCGTCGGGCCGGACACGACCGCCGAGTGCAGGAAGTTGCGCTGGCCGAAGCGGCAGTCGGAGCCGCCCAGGCACTCGGCGTACAGCTGGATGTGCGCACCCATCTGGTTGAGCGCGGAGGTGAAGCCGAGCCGGGACTCGTACACCGTCTCGTGGACGATGGAGAGGCCGGAGGCCTGCGTCAGGGCCACCACCAGCGGCTGCTGCCAGTCCGTCTGGAAGCCGGGGTGCACGTCCGTCTCCAGGGCGATCGCGTTGAGCGAGCCGCCCGGGTGCCAGAAGCGGATGCCCTCGTCGTCGATCTCGAAGGCGCCGCCGACCCTGCGGAAGGTGTTGAGGAAGGTCATCATCGAGCGCTGCTGGGCGCCGCGCACGTAGATGTTGCCCTCGGTCGCCAGCGCCGCGGACGCCCAGGAGGCCGCCTCCAGGCGGTCCGGGAGCGCCCGGTGGGTGTAGCCGTCGAGGCGGTCGACACCGGTGATCCGGATGGTCCGGTCGGTGTCCATGGAGATGATCGCGCCCATCTTCTGCAGTACGCAGATGAGGTCCTCGATCTCGGGCTCCACGGCGGCGTTCGACAGCTCGGTGACGCCCTCGGCGAGCACCGCCGTGAGCAGCACCTGCTCGGTCGAGCCGACCGAGGGGTACGGCAGCCGGATCTTGCAGCCGCGAAGGCGCTGGGGGGCCTCCAGGTACTGCCCGCCCTCCCGCTTCTCGATGGTGGCGCCGAACCGGCGCAGCACGTCGAAGTGGAAGTCGATGGGCCGGCCGCCGATGTCGCAGCCGCCCAGGCCCGGGATGAAGGCGTGGCCGAGGCGGTGCAGCAGCGGGCCGCAGAAGAGGATCGGGATGCGGGACGAGCCGGCGTGGGCATCGATGTCGGCGACGTTCGCGGACTCGACGTGCGTCGGGTCGAGAAGGAGTTCGCCGGGCTCCTCGCCCGGACGGACCGTCACCCCGTGCAGCTGGAGCAGTCCGCGGACCACGCGGACGTCACGGATGTCGGGCACATTGCGCAGCCGGCTTGGGCCGCTGCCGAGCAGGGCGGCGACCATCGCCTTGGGCACGAGGTTCTTCGCGCCGCGGACGCGGATCTCGCCCTCCAGCGGGGTTCCGCCGTGGACAAGCAGGACATCGTCTGTGCCGGTCATGAATCTCGCGTTCCGGTGGGGTCGGTCGGGTGGCCAGAGAAAAGGGTAAAGGTCCATGAGACCCCGATCGGATGCCCCGGGGGGTCTGTCAGATGTAATGAATTCGGCACAACACCCTCTGTTCCCGTGATCTTGCGGAGCGTCACCGTCCGCTTGAACCGGTTCGTCAGGGCCGGACGACCGCCCGCGCCCTCCTGATCTGCGAAGGCCGTCGACTTCCCGCCGCCGCGCCCCCGTCGTGCCCGACAGCCCACGCGAACGCCGAAGATGCGAGATCATGTGTCGCATGACCGAGGTGTCCTCGCTCACAGGACGGCTGCTTGTCGCCACCCCCGCGCTGGCGGACCCGAATTTCGACCGCGCGGTGGTGCTGCTGCTCGACCACGACGACGAGGGCTCGCTCGGCGTGGTCCTCAACCGGCCGACGCCCCTGACCGTCGGCGACATCCTCGCGCCCTGGGCCGGACTCGCCGGCGAGCCCGGCGTCGTCTTCCAGGGCGGACCCGTCTCCCTCGACGCCGCCCTCGGCGTCGCCGTGATCCCCGGCGACGAGGGCCCGCTCGGCTGGCGGCGGGTGTACGGGGCGATCGGACTCGTCGACCTGGAGACCCCGCCCGAACTGCTCGGACCCGCCCTCGGCTCGCTGCGGATCTTCGCCGGGTACGCGGGCTGGGGCCCCGGCCAGCTGGAGTCCGAGCTCGGCGACGGAGCCTGGTACGTGGTCGAGTCGGAGCCCGGCGACGTCTCCTCGCCCCGCCCCGAGAGCCTCTGGCGGCAGGTGCTCCGGCGGCAGCGCGGCGAACTCGCGATGATCGCGACCTACCCCGACGACCCGTCCCTCAACTGAGGGCGACCCGCCCCCCGGTCCGGGGCCGCCGCCTTCGGTCAACCCGGGGTCCCGGCTTTCAGTACCCTTGGCGGTTATGAGCACTCTCGAGCCCGAGCGCGGGGCAGGTACGGGAACCCTCGTCGAGCCGACGCCGCAGGTGTCCCACGGTGACGGCGACCACGAGCGCTACGCCCATTACGTCCAGAAGGACAAGATCATGGCGAGCGCCCTCGAAGGCACGCCCGTCGTGGCGCTGTGCGGAAAGGTCTGGGTGCCGGGGCGCGACCCCAAGAAGTACCCGGTCTGTCCGATGTGCAAGGAGATCTACGACTCCATGGGCGCCGGCGGCGACAAGGACAAGGGCGGCAAGGACAAGTAAGCGGTCCTGACGTCGGGGTAGTCGGTGACGGCCCCCGTCGCGCGTGCTTCGGCATGCGCGGCGGGGGCCGTTCCGTTTTTCCGGTTCCGTCCTCCGGTTCCGTCCTCCGGTTCCGGTTCCGGTTCCCTCCCTCGTTCGCCGTCCGGTTCCGTTGCGCGGGGTGCTTCCGGCGGTCACGGAGTGGTTGAAGTGGTCGAGACCTCTTGTCGGGCCGCCGGAGGCACGCCTAACCTCACGCGTGTTGTGAAGCACGAAACGCTCGTTGCGCATGTTGCAACACATGCTCGGAGGGGAACCGTTTCATGAAGCTTTCCGGCCTGCCCCCTGCTCTCGGCTTCGCTCGAGCAGGGAGGACCCCCGTCACCGCCATCGCCGCCGCACTCCTGCTGGCCGGCCTCACCGCCACCGCCTGCGCGCCCCAGACGTCCGACGGCAGGGCCACGACGGACGAGAAGACCGGCACCCTGCGCGTCTGGCTCTTCCAGGAAGTGAGCAACAAGCCCAAGGAACAGGTCGTCGACCGGGCCGTCGCCGCCTTCGAGAAGGGCCACCGGGGCGCGAAGGTCGAGGTCGAGTACATCCCCGTCGAGACCCGCGCCCAGCGCGTCAAGGCCGCCTTCAACGACCCCGGGTCCGCCCCCGACCTCATCGAGTACGGCAACACCGACACCGCCGGGTACGTCAAGGACGGCGGACTCGCCGACATCAGCGCCGAGTTCACCGCCTGGGACGAGGCGAAGGACACCGACCCCACCGCCAGGCAGTCCGTGACCGTCGGCGGCAAGGTCTACGGCGCTCCGCTCTTCGTCGGCGTCCGCGCCCTCTACTACCGCACCGACGTGTTCAAGGAACTCGGCCTCACCGCACCCCGGAGCCAGGCCGAACTGGTCACCACCGCCAAGAAGATCCGCAAGGCGAAGCCCGAGCTGTACGGCCTCGCCGTCGGCGGCGCCTACACCTACGGCGCCATGCCCTTCGTCTGGGCCGCCGGCGGCGAACTCGCCACCACGAACGGCGACTCGTACAAGGCGGCCGTCAACAGCGAGGCCGCCCTCAAGGGCATCAGCACGTACACCTCGCTCTTCGGCGAGGACAACTGCCCCGCCGCCAAATGCGCCCAGATGGGCGGCAACGCCACCGTCACCGCCTTCGCCTCCGGCAAGGCCGCCATGGCCATCGGCGGCGACTTCAGCCACGCCGCCGTCGAGGCCGGCACCGTGAAGGGCAGGTACGCCGTCGTCCCGCTGCCCGGCACCACCCCCGGCTCCATCGCCCCCGCCTTCGCGGGCGGCAACAACATCGGCGTCCTCAGGAGCACCTCGCACCGCGGCCTCGCCGTCGACCTCCTCAAGTCCCTCACCGGCAAGGAGACCCAGGGCAAGCTCTTCGACGCCATGGGCTTCCTGCCCACGTACACCGACGTCCGGGCCGCCGCCGCCCGGCGCCAGCCCTTCGTGAAGCCCTTCATCGACACCCTCGGCGCCGGCACCAGGTTCGTCCCCGCGTCCCCCGGCTGGGGCCGGATCGACGCCTCCCTCGTGCTGCCCACGATGTTCCAGGAGGTCGTCAGCGGCCGTAAGGACGTCAAGGCGGCGGCCGACGACGCCGCGAGGAAGATGGACGCGGCCTTCGCCCCGGCGGGCTGAGCCGGATGACGACCCAGCTCACCGCTCCGGAGAAGCGGCCGGGTGCGACCGCGACCCCGGCCCCCGGGCCCGCACGGCGCGGTGGCCCCAGGGGCCACCGCCCGTGGACCCCCTGGCTGTACCTCCTGCCCGCCCTCGTCGTCCTCGGCGGACTCCTCGTCTACCCCGTCTACCAGCTCGGCCTGATCTCTTTCCTGGAGTACACCCAGGCCCAGGTCAGCGGCGGCGAACCCACCTCCTTCAAGGGCTTCGGCAACTACACGGCCCTCTTCTCCGACCCCCAGTTCCGGCAGGTCCTCCTCGCCACCGTGCTGTTCGCCGCCGCCTGCGTCGTCAGCACGCTCGCCGTCGGCTGCGCCCTCGCCGTACTCCTCACGCGCGTGCGTGCCCTGCCCCGGCTGGTGCTGATGGTGGCCGCGCTCGGCGCCTGGGCCACGCCCGCGATCACCGGCTCCACCGTCTGGGTCTTCCTCTTCGACCCCGACGGTCGGCCCCGTCAACCGACTGCTCGGGCTGGGCGACTTCTCCTGGACGTACGGGCGGTACAGCGCCTTCGCGCTGGTCCTCCTCGAAGTCGTCTGGTGCTCGTTCCCGTTCGTGATGGTCACCGTCTACGCCGGCATCAGGGCCATCCCCGGCGAAGTCCTGGAGGCCGCCGCCCTCGACGGCGCCTCGCAGTGGCGGATCTGGCACTCGGTCATGGCACCGGTGCTCCGCCCGATCCTGGTCGTCGTCACCATCCAGTCGATCATCTGGGACTTCAAACTCTTCACCCAGATCTACGTGATGACGAACGGCGGCGGCATCGCCGGCCAGAACCTCGTCCTCAACGTGTACGCCTACCAGAAGGCCTTCGCCTCGTCCCAGTACAGCCTGGGCTCGGCGATCGGCGTCGTCATGCTGCTCCTCCTGCTGGCCGTGACGCTCGTCTACCTGCGGCTGCTGCGACGCCAGGGAGAAGAACTGTGAGCGCATCGGTGACCCGGTTCCGCATCCGCCGCCCCGGACGGCTCGCCGCCGAGGCGGTCACCCTGCTCGTCGCCGGCGCCGTCGCCTTCCCGCTCTACTGGATGGTCCTCTCGGCCTTCAAACCGGCTGGCGAGATCCAGTCCACCGAGCCCCGGCCGTGGACGCTGTCCCCGTCGCTCGACTCCTTCCGGCGGGTCTTCGAGCAGCAGGAGTTCGGCCGCTACTTCCTCAACTCGCTGATCGTGGCGGTCACGGTCGTCCTCGCCTCCGCCCTCATCGCCTTCCTGGCGGCGACGGCCGTCACCCGGTTCCGCTTCCGGTTCCGGACGACGCTGCTCGTCATGTTCCTCGTCGCCCAGATGGTGCCGGTCGAGGCCCTGACGATCCCGCTGTTCTTCCTCATGCGGGACCTCGGCCAGCTCAACACCCTCGGCTCGCTGATCCTGCCGCACATCGCCTTCTCGCTGCCCTTCGCGATCTGGATGCTGCGCGGCTTCGTGAAGGCGGTCCCGGAGGCGCTGGAGGAGCAGGCCCAGATCGACGGCGCGAGCCGTACCCGCTTCCTCTGGCAGATCCTCTTCCCGCTGGTCTTCCCCGGCCTCGTGGCGACGAGCGTCTTCTCGTTCATCTCCACCTGGAACGACTTCCTCTTCGCGAAGTCGTTCCTCATCAGCGACACCTCGCAGTCGACCCTCCCGATGGCCCTGCTCGTCTTCTTCAAACCAGACGAGAACGACTGGGGAGGAATCATGGCCGGGTCGACCGTGATGACGATCCCGGTGCTCGTCTTCTTCGTACTCGTACAGCGCCGCCTGGTCTCGGGACTGGGCGGGGCGGTGAAGGACTGACGCGATGACTCCCACTGACCCGTACCCCGGCATGGACCTGATCCCGGCGCCGCTCCTCCAGGAGGTACGCGGGGACTCCCCGGGCCGTTTCCCGCTCGACGAGCGGACCACCCTCGACGCCGGAACCGGCACCGGGTCCACCGCCCGCTGGCTCCGTACCGTCCTGGGCGCCGCCACCGGGCTGCCCCTCCCCGACGGGGCCGGCGAGCACGCCGTACGCCTGCGGATCAGCGAGGACGTGGAGCGGGAGTACGGCCCCGAGGGCTACCGCCTCACCACGGAGGACCCCGACGCCGCCGTCGTCATCGAGGGCGGCGGCCCCGCCGGAGTGTTCTGGGGCGCCCAGACCCTCCGTCAGCTCCTCGGCCCGGAGGCGTACCGCAGGGCGCCCGTCGGAGCCGGGCACCCGGACCTCCCGTACGTCACCGTCGCCGACCGGCCCCGCTTCGGCTGGCGCGGCCTCATGCTCGACGTCTCCCGGCACTTCCTGCCCAAGGACGACGTCCTGCGCTACCTCGACCTCCTCGCCGCCCACAAGCTCAACGTCTTCCACTTCCACCTCACCGACGACCAGGGCTGGCGCATCGAGATCAAGCGCCACCCCCGGCTCACCGAGGCCGGCTCCTGGCGGGCCCGCAGCAAGTGGGGGCACCGGGCCTCGCCGCTCTGGGACGACACCCCGCACGGCGGGTTCTACACCCAGGACGACATCCGCGAGATCGTCGCCCACGCCGCCGAGCGGCACATCACCGTCGTCCCCGAGATCGACCTCCCCGGCCACTCGCAGGCCGCCATCTCCGCCTACCCCGAACTCGGCAACACCGACGTCGTCGACACCGCCGCCCTCACCGTCTGGGACACCTGGGGCGTCAACCCCAACGTCCTCGCCCCCACCGAGACCGTCCTGCGCTTCTACGAGGGCGTCTTCGAGGAGGTCCTCGGCCTCTTCCCGTCGACCTTCGTGCACGTCGGCGGCGACGAGTGCCCCAAGGACCAGTGGAAGGCCTCCCCGGCAGCCCAGGCCCGCATCAAGGAACTGGGGGTGGCGGACGAGGACGGCCTCCAGTCCTGGTTCATCCGCCACTTCGACCGCTGGCTGACCGTGCGCGGACGCCGCCTCATCGGCTGGGACGAGATCCTTGAGGGCGGCCTCGCCGACGGCGCCGCCGTCTCGTCCTGGCGGGGCTACGGAGGCGGCATCGCCGCCGCCGAGGCCGGGCACGACGTCGTCATGTGCCCCGAGCAGCAGGTCTACCTGGACCACCGTCAGGCACCGGGCGAGGACGAGCCGATGCCCATCGGATACGTCCGCACCCTGGAGGACGTCTATCGCTTCGAGCCCGTACCGCCGGGCCTCTCGCCCGAGGCCGCCGCCCACATCCTGGGAACCCAGGCCAACGTCTGGACCGAGGTGATGGAGAACCGGTCCCGCGTCGATTACCAGGTCTTCCCCCGCCTCGCCGCCTTCGCCGAGGTCGCCTGGTCCGCGCTCCCCGCGCCGGAGGCGCGCGACCACCCGGGCTTCGAGCGCCGGATGCGCACCCACTACCGCCGTCTGGACGCCCTCGGCGTCGACTACCGGCCGCCCGCCGGACCCCACCCCCGGCAGCAGCGCCCCGGGGTCCTCGGGCGCCCCCTGGAAGGGACGCCCCCGATCGTGTGAGAGACCCGACATCCCCCTTCACCCAAGAGCGGCGAAACGGAAGTTACCGTCTCCCCTCGGGGCGTCCCGGACGGAACAGTCCTTCGCGGGCCCTCGCGCCGGACCGCTCGGAAGATGTGCCAGAGTTGCCACGTCCGGCCTGTGAGCACGTACGGTACGCCCACACGCAGGCGCGACCGCCGGGCACAGTCGGGGACCACCGGGACACCGGGAAGGGGCAGCGGGTTGACCACGCACGCACCACAGACGGCGCAGTCCGTGACGCTGCCCGCCTCGCTCGACGAGGCCGTGGCGGCGCTCACGGCGATGCCGGCCGCCGTCCCCGTCGCCGGTGGCACCGACCTGATGGCCGCCGTCAACAAGGGGCAGCTCCGCCCCGCCGGACTCGTCGGCCTGAGCCGCATCAACGAGATCCGCGGCTGGCAGTACCAGGACGGCCACGCCCTCCTCGGCGCGGGCCTCACCCACGCCCGGATGGGCCGCCCCGACTTCGCCGCCCTCATCCCGGCCCTCGCCGCCGCCTCCCGCGCCGCGGGGCCGCCCCAGATCCGCAACGCCGGCACCCTCGGCGGCAACGTCGTCACCGCCGCGCCCACCGGCGACTCGCTGCCCGTCCTCGCCGCCCTGGAGGCCGACCTCGTCGTCCTCGGGCCGCTCGGCAGCCGCGAGATCCCCGTCTCCCACCTGCTCGCGGGACGCGACCTGCTGGCCCCCGGCGAGCTCGTCGCCTTCGTCCGCGTCCCGCTCCTCCACGCCCCCCAGGTCTTCGTCAAGGCCACCGGCCGCACCGGCCCGGCCCGCGCCACCGCCTCCGTCGCCGTCGTCCTCGACCCGGCCCGGCGCGGGGTGCGCTGCGCGGTCGGCGCCGTGGCCCCGATGCCGCTGCGCCCGCTGGAGGCGGAGCGCTGGATCGCCTCGCTGGTGGACTGGGACAACGACCGGGGCCTCGCCCCGGAGGCACTGGCGGCCTTCGGCGAGTACGTCGCCGCCGCCTGCATCCCGGACCCGCCGGGCGACGAGGCGTTGCCCCCGGCCGTACAGCACCTGCGGCGCACGGTCGCCGCACTCGCCCGACGGGCACTGGGGAGGGCACTGTCGTGAGCAACAACGAAGAGCAGCACCGGAACCCGGGCGGCTGGGAGCCGATCCCGCAGAGCGAGGGGTACGACGGCGACGCGACGGCGTTCGTCCAGCTGCCGCCCGACTTCATGCTGGACGGCGTCCCGCTGGAGGCGCCGGGCCACGGCTACGTACCGCCGATGATCACCCCGCTCCAGCCCCTCGCCCCGCAGGCGGCGACGGACCCGGCGGCGACGGGCACCTGGGCGGTCCACCTGCCGGCGCAGGCGGAGCAGACGCAGTACTTCGACGGGAACGAGTACGTCGAGGGGGCGGAGCGGGGGTTCGGGGGCGCGGAGCAGTTCAGGCCGCCCGCGTACGTGGAACAGGTCGGGCAGGTCGGTCAGGTCGGTCAGGTCGGGGAAGCCGGCCGGATCGGGGAGGCCGACCGGGCCGGGCACGCCGAGTACCTGGCGCAGGACCCGCACGCGACCGCCGAGTGGCGCTTCACGGAGGTGGCGGCGCCCGCCGTGGACCCCGGCTCCACCGGACAGTGGTCGATTCCGCCCGTACCGGAGACGGTTGTACCGGAGACGGTTGTGCCGGAGGCGGTCGTGCCGGACGCGGTGGGAGTGGCCGAGGCGGGTGCGGAGCAGGGCGAGTTCGCCGCCCCGCCCCTCAGGCCGTACGCCGAGGCCCCGGCGACGCTGCCGGGTGGCGCTCCGGCACCGTGGGCGCTGCCGGAGGAGCCCGTGGCGGAGGCCCTCGCCGAACCGGGTGAGGAGCCGGTGGAAGACGCGGGGCCGGATGGCGCAGCGGCGGACGGCGACGCGGATGCCGCGGACGGCGGTGAGACGGCCGATGAGCCGGGCACGCCCGACTCCGACCTCGGCCCCGACCCTGCCCTCGGCCCCGACCCTGCCCCTGCCCCTGCCCCTGCCCCTGCCCCCGATCCCGCTCCTCCCGAGGACGTAGTCGAGCCCGCCGCGGGCGCCTTCGCGTCCACCGACAGCGACGAGCACCCCCACACCTCGTACACCCTCCGGGTCAACGGCGCCGACCGGCCCGTCACCGGTTCCTGGATCGGTGAGTCCCTGCTCTACGTGCTGCGCGAGCGGCTCGGCCTCGCGGGGGCCAAGGACGGCTGCTCGCAGGGCGAGTGCGGCGCGTGCAACGTGCAGGTCGACGGCCGGCTCGTCGCCTCCTGCCTGGTCCCGGCGGCGACCGCCGCCGGGAGCGAGGTGCGGACGGTCGAGGGCCTCGCGGTCGACGGCGAACCCTCCGACGTGCAGCGGGCGATGGCGAAGTGCGGCACGGTCCAGTGCGGCTTCTGCATCCCCGGCATGTGCATGACGGTGCATGACCTCCTGGAGGGCAACCACGCCCCCACCGAGCTGGAGGCGCGCCAGGCGCTCGCGGGCAACCTGTGCCGCTGCTCCGGCTACCGGGGCGTGCTCGAAGCCGTACGGGACGTCGTCGCCGAGCGCGAGGCGAGCGCGGCGGCCACCGCGCACGAGGGCTCCGACGAGCCCCGTGTCCCGCACCAGATTCCCCACGCGTACGACGGAGGCATGGCGTGAGCAGCGACGCGACCACCACCGTTCCCACGGCCCCGGTCCCGGTCTCCGAGCTGTCGGGGGCGGGGCCCCTGGGCCAGGAGCAGCCCGCGCACGGCCTCGGCACCTCGCTCCCGCAGGCCGAGGCGCGGGCGAAGACCGAGGGCACCTTCCCGTACGCCTCCGACCTGTGGGCCGAGGGCCTGCTGTGGGCGGCGATCCTGCGCTCCCCGCACCCGCACGCGCGCGTGGTCTCGGTCGACACGAGCGCCGCGACGGCGATGCCGGGCGTACGTGCGGTGGTGACGGCCGCGGACGTACCGGGCGCGGCGACGTACGGGCGGCAGGTCGCCGACCGGCCGGTCTTCGCCTCCGACCTGGTCCGGCACCACGGCGAGGCGCTGGCCGCCGTCGCCGCCGACCACCCCGACACGGCCCGGCTGGCCGCCGCGGCGATCACCGTCGAGTACGAGGTGCTCGACCCGGTGACCGACCCGGAGAAGGCGTTCGCGGCCGAGGCGCTGCACCCGGACGGGAACCTGATCCGGCACATCCCGCTGCGCTTCGGGGACCCGGACGCGACGGGCGAGGTCGTGGTGGAGGGCCTGTACCGGATCGGACGGCAGGACCCGGCGCCGATCGGCGCCGAGGCGGGCCTGGCCGTGCCGCGCCCGGACGGCGGGGTGGAGCTGTACACCGCGTCGACGGACCCGCACACCGACCGGGACCTGGCGGCGGCCTGCTTCGGGCTGCCGGCCGACCAGGTCAAGCTGGTCGTCACGGGCGTCCCGGGCGCCACCGGGGACCGTGAGGACCCGGGCTTCCAGATTCCGCTGGGCCTGCTGGCGCTGCGTACCGGCTGCCCGGTCAAGCTCACCGCCACGCGCGAGGAGTCCTTCCTCGGCCACGCCCACCGGCACCCGACCCTGCTGCGCTACCGCCACCACGCGGACGCGGAAGGACGCCTCGTGAAGGTGGAGGCGCAGATCCTGCTCGACGCGGGCGCGTACGCGGACTCCTCGTCCGAGTCGCTCGCGGCGGCCGTGGCCTTCGCGTGCGGCCCGTACGTCGTCCCGCACGCCTTCGTCGAAGGCTGGGCGGTCCGTACGAACAACCCGCCGTCCGGCCATGTGCGGGGCGAGGGCGCGATGCAGGTGTGCGCGGCGTACGAGGCGCAGATGGACAAGCTGGCGGCGAAACTGGGCGTGGACCCGGCGGAGCTGCGGATGCGGAACGTCATGGCGACGGGCGACATCCTGCCCACCGGCCAGACGGTGACGTGCCCGGCGCCGGTGGCCGAACTCCTGGCGGCCGTACGGGAATTCCCGCTGCCGGCCCTCCCGAAGGACACCCCGGAGGGGGACTGGCTGCTGCCCGGCGGCCCGGAGGGCGCGGGCGAACCCGGCGCGGTGCGGCGGGGCGTGGGCTACGCGCTGGGCATGGTGCACATGCTGGGCGCGGAGGGCGCCGACGAGGTCTCGACGGCGACCGTGCGGGTCCTGGACGGCGTGGCCACGGTCATCTGCTCGGCGGTGGACACCGGTTCGGGCTTCTCGACGCTCGCCCGGCAGATCGTGCAGGACACGCTGGGACTCGACGAGGTGCACGTGGCGCCCGTCGACACCGACCAGCCGCCGGCCGGACCGGCGGCGCACGGCCGCCACACCTGGGTCTCGGGCGGGGCGGTCGAACGGGCCGCGAAGATGGTCCGGACGCAGCTCCTCCAGCCGCTGGCCCACCAGTTCGGGATGTCGACGGAGCTCCTCCAGATCACCGACGGCAAGATCACGTCCTACGACGGGGTGCTCTCGACGACGGTCACCGAGGCGATGGACGGCAAAGAACTCTGGGCCACGGCCCAGTGCCGCCCGCATCCGACGGAGCCGCTCGACGAGGCGGGCCAGGGCGACGCGTTCGTCGGCCTCGCGTTCTGCGCGATCCGCGCGGTGGTCGACGTGGACATCGAGCTCGGCGCCGTACGGGTCGTGGAGATGGCCGTCGCCCAGGACGTCGGCCGCATCCTCAACCCGGCCCAGCTGACCGCCCGCATCGAGGCGGGCGTCACGCAGGGCGTGGGCGCGGCGCTCACGGAGAACCTGCGCACGGCCCGGGGCCTGGTGCGGCACCCCGACTTCACGGGGTACGCACTCCCGACATCCCTGGATGCCCCGGACATTCGCATCGTGAAACTGGTCGAGGAACGCGACGTGGTCGCGCCCTTCGGCGCGAAGGCGGCGAGCGCGATCCCGGTCGTCACCTCACCCGCCGCAGTGGCCTCAGCGGTACGCGCCGCAACGGGCCGCCCGGTCAACCGCCTCCCGATCCGCCCCCAGGCGGCCGTCGCCGTGCCCAATTCGTAACCATGTGATGTCCGTTGCTTGTGCAACCGGGAGATGCGCACTGTCGTCGTTCCTGACTACAGTGAACTTCTAGACTTGGTGGTAGGCGTCACGCAGTGGACGCCACGTCATGGTCATGACGGTTCACGGGGGAGGAGCGCGGGCATGGAAGCCTACGTGGGCGGGGGCATGCGAACGCAGGCCGTGAAGTACAGCGCCGACTCCATGCAGAAGTTCAAGCAGCGTGTCGACGAGCTCATCCTGGAGCTCAACGGCTCGGACGCGAGCTCCGGGGAGCTGAAGACGGCTCCGGTGTCCCGCGCGCAGTTCGGCGGAGGCGGCGCGGCCTGGTCCGAGGCCCAGGGGGCCTACGCCGCGTACGACGAGACCCTCGGGCGTCTGGTGGCGCTCTCCGGTCTGCTCAAGGACTGCCTCGAAGGTCTCGGGATCGCCGTCGTCGCCTCGAAGCAGGGCTTCGAGGCGATGGACGACGACATCAAGCGCAAGATGATCGAGATCCACCAGCGGACGCAGGACGCCAAGGACAGGGCGGACAAGGAAGCGGGCCGCGAAACCTCGGCGGGCGGACAGGGCGACACGCCCGAGGGTGACGGCCCCTACCAGTAGGCGGGCGCGGACAGAATTTCAGCGGCACGGGGAAGAGGCGAGGAATGAGGCCTGCAGAGAGCGGCGGAGGCGGCGGAACCAACTTCGCCGGCATGGAACACCAGAAGATGCTGTCATGGCTGGACGAGGCGAGCAGCTACTACGTCAGGGACGCGGCGGACCGGCTGAAGTCGGTCTCGGACCAAATGGCCACGATCGCCTCCGACTTGCGCGCCACCATGAGGAACATGGACTGGGAGGGCGAGGCCGAGAAGGCCTTCGTCGAGTGGGCCACCGAAGTGGCCAACTCGACCACGCTGCTCTCGGACTACAGCGAGCGCGGGGCCAAGCGCATGGCGGAGAACGCCACGGCCATCGCCTCGGCGCAGAGCGCCATGCCCCGGTACGTCTCCCACGCGAACGCGAAGGAGAACCTGGAAGCCGCCCTGAAGTACCGCAACGACCCGGACTCGCAGACCGTCGCGCGGAACGCACGCGGTTCCATGGCGACGAGCGACGACGCCGCGGCCATCGCGGCCAAGGAGCTGGAGAACAAGCAGGCGGCGGCGGCCGAGATGTACCGCCTCTCGGACGCTTACAAGTGGTCGTCGTTCTACATGAAGAACGACGAGGCGCCGACCTTCCCGCCGCCGCCGGGGGCGTTCGTTCCCGAGGAACAGGGCACCCGCGAGAGCAAATCCACCTACATCGGTTCCGCACCTCAGAGCGAGTGGCGTTCCACGGGTACGGACACCCGGACGACGACGTCGGACACCACGCGTCCGCAGCAGGAAATCCGCTCCACGTCCGACACCAACACGATCCCGCCGAGGGGCGACACCACCGGGCCGACGCACATCATCCGCCCCGAGGTCCGGCCCGACGCCCCCGTCGACCTCGGCATCGACAGCGTGGAGACGCTGCCGCAGCCGACCACGACCAACCCGACCACGCACACCCCGGGCGGTCAGCCGCCGCTCACCAAGCCGGACGGCGGCACGCCCCCGTTCGTGACGCCCACCGGCGTCCCTCCCTTCACCGGGAAGGGCGGCCCCGGGCCGCTGGCTCCCACCGGCCCCGTCACCGGCGGCACACGCAACCCGATGAACACCGGCCGCGGCCTCCCGGGCCCGCTGGGCGGCACCCGCGAGGGCATCAGCGGCGGCCGTCAGGTGCCCAACACGCAGGGGCGCCCGCAGACCGGCCTCCCGCGGAGCACCGTCATCGGCAACGAACAGGGCAGTGGCCGCAACGGCACGGGCATGGGCCGCGGCATGGGCGGCGGTATGGGCGGTCACATGGGCGGCGCGGGCGCCGGCCAGAGCGGCATCAGCGGCGGACGCCGCCTCGCCGGTGAGGCCGGCGGGGTCGTCGGCGGCAAGGCACAGCGCGCCGGCGCCGCCGGTGGCACCGGGCGTCCGTTCACGCCGGGCGGTTCCGGCCTCGTGCGCGGAGGCGCCACGAAGCCCGGCGACCGCGAGGAGCAGAACGGAGAGCGTCCCGACTACCTCGTCGAGGACGAGGAGACCTGGCAGCAGGGCCGCCGCGTGGCGCCGCCCGTCATCGACTGATCAGCGCGAGGAAGCAGATGCGTACCAGCAGTATTCGTCGGAGCCGTGCCCGAGTCACCGCCTCGGCCGCCTTGGGGATGCTGCTGGTGGGCATCGCCTCCGTCCCTGCCCATGCGGAGGGCATCCGGGACCAGCAGTGGCAGTTGGACGCCTTCGGTGCCGAGGAGATCTGGCAGCTCAGCACGGGGAAGGGCGTCACTGTCGCGGTGATCGACTCCGGTGTGGAGAGGAACAACCCGGACCTCCGCGGCCAGGTGCTCGAAGGCAAGGACTTCGCGCCGGAGGAGTCCGGTGACCAGTTCACCGACTACCTCGGCCACGGTACGGGGATGGCGGGCCTGATTGCCGGTACCGGAGCAAGGGACGGCGGGAACGGGGCTTTCGGGCTGGCACCCGGCGCCAAGATCCTTCCGGTGCGTGTTCCCGGACTTGAGGCGGGCGACGGTAGCAAGGCGGAAAGCGACAAGGATTTCAACCGCGTCGTGCCTCCGGCGATCAAATACGCGGCCGATTCCGGCGCCAAGGTCATCAACATCTCCCTGGGTGCCACCGCCGGCTCGCCTGCACTCACTGACGCGGTGAAGTACGCGCTGGACAAGGGTTCCCTCGTCTTCGCCGCCGTCGGGAACAGCGCTGACAAGGGCAACCAAACCGAGTACCCGGCAGCGACCCCCGGCGTCGTCGGGGTCGGCGCCTCCGACAAAAAGGGCAAGCGCATCACGATGTCCCAGTTCGGCCCCCAGGTGGATCTCGTAGCCCCGGGCAAGGACACCGTGCACGCCTGCGGCGGAGGCACCGGACTCTGCAAGTCCACCGGTACCAGTGAGGCCACCGCCCTCGCCTCGGCCGCCGCCGCGCTGCTCTGGGCCGAGCACCCCGACTGGACCAACAACCAGGTCCTCAAAGTCATGCTCAACACCATCGCCCGGCCCCAGGGCGGCGAGAAGCGCAGCGACTACATCGGCTTCGGGGCCATCCGCCCCCTCCGTACCCTGAAGACCCCCGGCGACCCCGGCCCCGCCGACACCCGGCCCATCGACGACCTCGCCGAGGCCGCACCCGAGACTCCGACCGCCACCGCGACCGACCTGCCGTCGGCCGACCCGGCCCCCTCGGAGTCCACCCCCGCCCCCGCCCCGGCCCCCCAGGCCGCCGCCGCCGAAGACAGCGGCAACACCGGTCTCTGGATCGGTCTCGGCATCGGCGCTGCCGTGCTCATCGGTGCCGCCGTCGCCGTTCCCGCCCTCCGCTCGCGGCGTAACTGAGCCCGCTCGCCGCCGAGTCCGCCCACCCGCCTGCCGCCAGGCCGTACGTCACTCACCCATGGGGGAAGCACATGTCGTTCGACGAGGAGTGGAGCCAAGCCCGCAGCGAAAGCGTGGCGATGAGGCTCAACAGCGTGCCCACCGACCCCGGCGGGGGCGGTGGTGGTCCCAGCGACTACAAGGTGACCTCCGCCGACCTCAAGGCCATCGGCAACGAGGCCCAGGAGCTCTTCCACTGGTTCGAGCGGGACGCCTTCCACGCCGGCGCCCAGACCGACACCGCCTCCAAGAGCCTGGACGGCGACGGCTTCCGCACCGGGTCGGCGATGTGGACCATGTGGGACACCTGGCGCGGCCAGGCCGAAACGCTCCTCAGCGCCTGCGCGCACATTCACAACCACCTCGAAGACACCGTCATCAGCCACGCCAACCACGAAGAGGTGCTGGTGACGAACTTCTCCATGTCCACGATCGACAAGCACTTCAAGTGAGCCGACGCCGGTAACAGCGGCTGACGAGGGATACAGATGCTGAAGTTCGACCAGGTCCTCCACGCCCGGCTCGGCAGCCTCAACGAGGCGGTCACCGTTTGGTCGGAGACGGTGACCAAGCTGGAGAAGACCAAGGAGAAGGCGGAGACCGGCCTCCGGAACAAGGCCGACAAGGCCGACTGGAAGGGCGAGAACGCCGGTGTGACGCAGGCGTTCGTCCGTAAGACCGCCAAGGAGTTCGGCGACGCCCTGACCGAGGCGACCAGCATCCGCAACATCCTGCGGGACGCGCAGAGCGAGTTCCAGGCGGCGAAGAGCGAGCTGGAGAAGCTGGTCGGGGAGGCACCCGGCAAGGGCATCCGCATCGACCCGGACGGCGTCGTCAGCTATCTGATCCACCCCGACCGCCGGGCCAAGGACTACGACGGACCCAAGCCGCAGCAGGCCGACTTCGAGGCGATGCGCGCCGCGATCAAGGCCGCGATCACTCGCGCCGACGATGCCGACGACGTGGCCTCCCGCGCCCTGCGCGGACTCGTCGGCAACGACAAGAACAACTTCTCCGACACGAGCTACGCCTCCCTCGCGGCCGCCTCGAAGGCCCAGGACGCCGAGGACGCGCACGCCGCCTACGAGCTGTACAAGAAGGGCGACGACGCCACCCCCGAGGAGATCGACAAGCTCAACGCCCTCTTCAAGGCCAACCAGAAGGACCCGTTCTTCGCCGAGAGGTTCGCCCTGGAGATCGGGCCGAAGGGCAGCATGGAGTACTGGGCGGACATGGGCGACCCGAGCGACGGCTCGCGTCTGGGCGCCGACCACCGGGACAAGCTGAAGGAACTCCAGACGAACTGGAGTCTGACGCTCGCCACCGCGACCCATTCCACGAGCCCCGAGATGGAGCAGTGGAAGGCCGACGTCATCAAGGCCGGCAGCGAGCCGATCCAGACGCGCGGCAGCCATCCGTACGGCTTCCAGGTCATGAGCAACCTGATGCGGGCCGGCGACTACGACGACAAGTTCCTCAAGGACTACGGCAACGCCCTCGTCGTCACCGAACGGAAGATGACGCACGACGGCCGGCTGCCCCCCGACCGCGCCTGGCAGCAGGGGGGCGGCATGCCCAACCACCTCAACTGGCAGGGCGGCGACCTCGGCACCGACCCCATGGTCGGCTTCATGGAGGGGCTCGGGCACAACCCGAAGGCGTCGACGGACTTCTTCAGCGGCTCCATCGACCTCACGCCCGAGAACACCAAGGACGGCAAGAAGCTCGACCCGTTCGACTACTTCACCAAGGACCGTGACTGGCCCGAGGAGCTGAACGACAAGGGCGAGCGCACCAAGGAGCCCGGTTACAACGCGCTCGGCCACGCCCTGGAGTCCGCGACCACCGGTCACCCGTACGACGCCGAGACCGAGGGCCTCAAGGACGTACGGACCAAGGAGAACGCGGAGGTCATGCAGAAGGTCGTCGAGCGCTACGGCAGCGACCCCAAGGTCATGCACAAGCAGCCGGGCATCGACGACAGCCTCGGCAAGATGGGCGCCGCGTACATCGACGAGCTGAACCGCTCCCTGGAGACGGACAGCGACACGACGATGGACGAGAAGAAGAACTCCCCGTTCGGCTTCAACGACGGCAAGGGCGGGTCCCGGTTCGGCGCCGATTTCGACACCAAGCTGCTCTGGAACCGCGGCGACGCCGTCAACTTCATGGGCATCGTGTCGCAGAGCGAGACCGGTCACTCCACCCTGTCGGCGGCCGAGTCGCTGTACACGACGAGCGTCCTCGACCAGGTGGGCCCCAAGCCCGGAACCCCCTTCGACGACCGGGACCTCACCGACGCGCGGACCACTCTGCGGATCGGGTCCGAGGCGCAGGGAATCCTGGACGAGACCCGCATGGCGCAGATCGACAAGGACTACGAGAAGGACTCCGAGGAGCACAAGAAGGCCGTCGGCAAGACGACCGAATGGGTCAAGTTCGGTGTGGGCGCGGTCGCCGCGGGCGGTGTCGTCGCGCTGACCGGCGGCGCGGGTGGCGTACTCGTACCGCTGGCCGCCGAGACGGTGGGTGGCGCCGTGGTGACCTTCATCGGCATGGAGGCCGACGACATCGGCGAGAAGTACGAGAAGGACGAGCTGCTCAAGAAGAAGTCCGACGACCTGAGCGACGAGGCGCTTGCCATGGGCAAGGAGAACTCGCTCAGGCCGGGCATCGCCTACGCGAACGCGGACGGCTGGAGCGAGAAGGACCGCAACTATCTTGACGAGGAGCTGGTCAACTACGTCCGGACCTCGCGTCTGCACGCGCGGGACAACTCGCTGCCCGACCCGTACGAGAAGGACTGACATGCGGTCTGCACTGACCAGGATCGGTGCGGCGGTCGCCGTCGCCGCCGTACTCACGAGCTGCTCCGGCGGGACCGGAAGCGGGAACGGGAGCGGCGGCGACGGTACGGAGCAGCCGGGCGGCGTCTCGGCGGCCGAGATCTGCGGCGGCGTCTTCGCCGGGGACGCGGCGGCGACGGCGGCGCTGGAAGGGGCGATGGGGGCCGAGCGGTTCGAGGAGGGTTCGTCGAAGCCGGAGAAGGCGCTCGGCCTGCTGCGCGACGCGACCCACGCGCCGCTGGCCGACTCCTACCGGCCGCAGCCGGTGAAGTACTGCGATCTCCACGCCGCCGGAAGCGGGGGGACCGACCTCTCCGTCCAGCTCGCCCCTGCCCACGGAGCCCCGGGACTGAACGCGGAGCACGCGAAGAAGGTGACGTCCTACGCCTCGGGGCTCCAGGCGTTCTCCTCCTCGGAGGTCGGCTACCTCTACTTCTCCTGCGGTCTGGAGGCACCTGCCCACAAGACCGTCGTCGAAGTGAAGGTGTGGGGCCCGCCCGGCACCCCGGAGACGGACCTGAAGCAGCGCGACCGCCTGATGACCCTCACGAACACGGCGGCCCGGAAGGTCTCGAAGGAACTGGGCTGCAAGGAGGACGGCCTCGCGGCCGGAACGCTGAAGACCGTCCCGAACCCCACGACGGCTCCGTAGCCGAGGCCGTCCGCCCGGGCTCCTACACCCCGAACACCGGCATCGCCGCGATCCGCCCGCCTCGGGCGATGAAGACGCGGTTGGCGTCGCTGGAGAGCTGGTAGGAGCCCGTGCGCAGCATCGTGACGGTGAAGAGGTTCTCGCCCGACACCTTGTGGATGACCTCGACGGACTTGTTGTCGGGGGAGTGGACCCAGACCGTCGTGCCCTCCACGGCCGGCGGGTTGACGCTGCCCTCGCCGTAGCCGTCCAGCACCGTGGACCACATCGAATTCGGGAGGTCGATGTCCGGGATGGTGCCGAGGCGGGAGACGGTGTACGTGTCGACCGCGACGACCAGTTCGCCGTCCGCGGCCGGGGTGCCGTAGCCGTGGTACGAGGCGTCGCGGAGGGTCTCGTCCTTCCACAGGAAGTCGCCGCGGTCGAGGCGTCGGGCCGTGAGGGCGTGGCCGCCGAGGTAGACGGTGTTGCCGCCGATCGCCGGGGCCTGGCCCGCGGTGCCCTGGTTGGTGATCTGCCAGTCCGTCTCGCCGTTCTCGGTGTAGAGCCCGGTGACGCGCCCGTCCCGGCCGTGGACCACGAGCCGCTGCCTGCCCACGGCGGCCTTCGCAGGGCCGTTCTGGGAGCGGGGCGAGTGCATCGGCCGTGACCAGGTCGTGGCCAGGGTCCAGGCGTTGACGGCGTGGAGTTCGTTGTCCTTGGTCGCCAGGTAGACATGGGTGTCGTCGGCGGCGAGCACGTCGTCGACGTTCTCGCCGGTCTGCCAGACGGGAGCCCCGGTGGAGGCGACGAAGGCGTTCAGGACGCCCTTCTTGTCGACGGCCACGACCAGCCGGTCGGCGACCGAGACGAATCCCGCGTCGGCGTCGATCTCCTTGGCCCGCCACCGCTCCTTGCCGCTGGTGACGGAGAGGGCGAGCAGCCCGCCCGTCTTCGCCTGGACGACGACCACATCCCGTACGGGAAGGGGGAGTTCACCCTCCGGCGCCACCACGTCGAGCGGCCCCCACAGGGGCTTCGGGGCCTGACCCGGCTCGGTGTCGATGGCCGAGGCGAACGCGGCCTCCGGGGTCGGCACAGCGGGTGGCACATCGGCCGTCGGTGACTTCCCCTCTCCCCGGCTCAGCCACCAGGCGCCCGCCCCACCCCCTGCCCCGAGCACCGCCACGGTCACCGCCGCGCCGGTGAGGAAGCGGCGCCGGGACGACGACGCGGACGTCACGGCGGTGTCGGCGGGCGCCGTCAGGCGCTTCGTGGCGGCCTCGCGCCGCTTGATGTCCTCGGCCAGCGGCCCCTTGCGCCACACCCGGTCGGCGCCCTTCGGCGGCGCGAAGGCCTCCACGATCCGGGGCGGCTGCGGACGGTACGCCGGGTCCTTCGCCAGGCACGGCCCGATCAGCTCCTGGAGCTCCGGCGGCACCAGGCTCAGGTCCGGGACGCCGTGCACGACCTCGTACTGGACCGCCGCCACATGCGCGCCGTCGAAGGTGCGCCGCCCGCTCGCCGCGTACGCGAGGACCGCGCCGAGCGAGAAGACGTCCGAGGCCGGGCCGACCCGCTGTCCGAGGACCTGCTCCGGCGCCCCGTACCCGGGGGTCACCGGGATCTGGCCCGTCGTCGTGAGGGTGAGGCCGTGCTCGGGGCGGGCGATGCCGAAGTCGATGATCCGGGGGCCCGTGGAGGTGAGCACGATGTTCGCGGGCTTGAGGTCGCGGTGGATCAGACCGGCCGCGTGGATGTCGTGCAGGGTGCGTGCGAGCTGGGCGGCGAGGGCGCGGACCGCCGGCGCCTCCATCGGACCGTACGCGCGGACGGCCTCGTCGAGCGTCGGACCGGCGAGGAACTCGGCGGCGATCCACGGCCGTCCGCCCTCGGTCTGCGCGCCGAGGACCCGAGCGACGCCCTTGCTGGTGACGGCCCGCGCCATGTCGGCCTCGCGGACGAACCGCTGGGCGAGGTGCTGGTCGTGGGCGAGTTCGGGGCGGAGGACCTTGACGGCGGCGGGCACCCCGTCGGCGTCCCGGCCGACGTACACCTTGCCCATGCCGCCCTCGCCGAGGACGCCGAGCAGGCGGTACGGGCCGAGCCGGAGCGGGTCGCCGGTGGCGAGGGACTGAGTGGTCACGGGGTGCTCTCCGGGTCGGGAGTGGAGGGGCGGGGAGGGCTACGGGAGGGAGGACACGGCGGGTGGGTGTCCGTCACGCGTACGGGATGGCCATCACGGACGTCGCTCCCGCCCCGATGATCCTGGTCCGCTCCTTGTCGACGACATAGCGGCTGGCGTCGGTCGGGAACACCCACATCGAGCGTTTCGACGTCATCCCGACCGCACTCAGCCCGCCGTGGACGGGGGCGTACACGAACCTGTCCCCGGCCACCGGGGCGGCGAGGTAGTCGGGAGTCAGCGCGCGGCCCGAGGGGCGCTCCGTCCAGAACAGCGTGCCCTTCTTGCCCACGACAGCCACGAGACCCGGGGACGCCCTCCGCTCCTGCGCGTAGATGATGTCGTTCCGCCCGACGGCCGGCAGGCCGAAGTGGGTGGAACCGGAGCCGTACTCCCAGGCGGTCGTGCCGTCGGTGAGGCGCAGGGCGCGGAGCCGGTCGCCGCCGATGTACACGTGCAGTTCGTCGATCGCGAGCTGGCCGGGCTTGTAGGACTGGGAGTCCCTCAGCGCGATTCGGCGCTGCCAGAGTTGGCGCCCGGTGCGCACGTCGCGGGCCTGGACGACGAAGAACTCCAGGTCGCCGCTGTTCTTGCCGAGGATCAGCCGGTCGCCGACGACCTGGGAGAGCCAGGGGCGAACCCCGTCCCACTCGTACGGCCGGCGCCATGCCTCCTTGCCCGTACGGAGATCGACCGCGATCAGGTGCCAGCCCCTCTCGTTCGCGTCCGGGTCGGTCTCCTTCTTGCCGCGCCGCGAGGACGCGAACAGCATGCCGCCGGAGGCGGTGAGGAGTTCGGTGCCCGAGCTCGAACCGTCGAAGCCGTTGAGGGCGATCTGCGGGGCCGTCTCCTTGCCGGTGCGCGGGTCGAGCGTACGGATCCTCAGGGCTCCCGGGCCTTCGTAGCTGCCGTCCGACAGGTAGAAGGAGGTGCCGTCGGTGGTGATCTGCTGGGGCTCCATGACCGCGTTCTCGGACCAGAGGTCGCGGCCGTCCCGCGGATCGCGGGCCCGGAAGGCGACGGTCTCCGCGAAGCCGACGACATCGCCCGCGAGGAGCTGCGTGGTCTCCTCCTCGCGGTCGAGCGAAGCGGCCTGCCACAGCGCCACCGGTGACCCGTCGGCGGCCGTCGGGGCCGGCCGGGCGGTGGGACCCGTGGAGACCTGGGCGCCGTTGGCGGCCTCGGGGGTGTCCCGCGACCCCAGCCACGCCCACACCCCGCCCCCCGCCCCCGCCAGCCCCAGCGCCGCCGCCCCCGTCGTCGTCAGGAGGCGGCGGCGGGACAGCGGGGTGTCCGGGACCGTTTCCGCCGTGGCCGAGCCCGCCGGGGCCGGGAGGCGGTGGGGGGCGTGCAGCCAGACGTCCGTCGCGCGGCGGGCGATGTCCGTGAGGACGAGCGGCGGGAGGTGGTCCGCGAACTCGCCGTGGCCGTCGTGGAGGTGGTCCACCAGTGCGGCCGTGGTGGGCCGGGCCGCCGGGTCCTTGGCGAGGCAGGCCGTCAGGAGCGGCAGCAGTGCTTCCGGCACGCCGGTGAGGTCCGGCTCGGCGTACCGGACGCGGTAGAGGAGGTCGGCGGCGGAGCCCGTACCGAAGGGGCCGTGGCCCGTCGCGGCGAAGACGAGGACACCCGCGAGCGCGAACACGTCACCCGCAGGCGGGTGTTCCTGCCCGCTCGCCTGCTCCGGCGACATGAACGCGGGCGTACCGGCCGCCGCCCCCGTCCGCGTGAGGTGGTCGTCGCCGGCCGCGCGCGCGATGCCGAAGTCGATGATCTTCGGGCCGTACGCGGTGACGAGGACGTTCGACGGCTTGAGGTCGCGGTGGACCACGTCCGAGGAGTGCAGCTGCGCGAGGGCCCCGGCGAGCGCGGCGCCGAGGGCGCGGACGGTCGGTTCGGGGAGCGGGCCGCCGAGCGCGACGGCGTCGTCGAGCGGCGGGCCGAGGACGTACTCGGTGGCCAGCCATGGCGTCCCGGCCAGCGGGTCGGCGTCCACGACGGCCGCGCCGTGGCGGGCGCCGATGATCCGGGCGGCGTCGGTCTCGAGGCGGAAGCGGGCCCGGAACGCCGGGTCGGTGGCGAGCCGCGCGTGCACGGTCTTGAGCGCGACGGTACGGCCGCCGGGGGTGCGCGCCAGATAGACCGTGCCCATGCCGCCGGAGCCGAGGCGGGCGAGGAGACGGTACGTGGCGACGGCGACCGGGTCGTCGTGGGTCAGGGGCGACAGCATGGGATGAGGTCCGTCAGGTCCGGGGGAAGGGGAGGAGGGGGTGGGGGTGGTGCCTTGGGTGGCCGTAGGTCACGTCCGTGGTCACACCCCCTGCGATGTCCGTGATCACGCGCGTACCGCTTCGGAACCCACCGACAGCTCCGCCGCCAGCAGTTCCGAGGACTGCCGGGCCAGTGCCGCCACGACCCGGCCCGGCAGCCAGCCCGGGGCGAGGAGGGAGCCGGCCGAGTTCAGTACCGTCCCGTGGGTCGTCGGCGGGGCGAGGGCGGTCATCAGGGCGGCGGCCGTCGGCCGGTCGGCCGGGTCGCGGGCCAGGCAGGAGGCGATCACCGGGCGCAGGGCGGGCGGGAGTTCGTCGCGTTCGGGCACGGTGTGCCCGGTGGCGGCGTACGCGAGGACGGCGCCCAGCGCGAAGATGTCGCCCGGCGGGCGGGGGCGTCCGCCCGAGGCCTGTTCGGGGGCGAGCGCGCCCGGGTCGAGGCCCGGCAGGCCGGTGCGGGGCTCGCCGTCGGCGGAGGCGGCTCGTACGGCTCCGTAGCAGGTCAGGCGGGGTCCGTCGGCGGTGAGCAGGACGGCGGCGGGGGAGACCCCGGCGTGCGTGAGGCCCTGCCCGTGGGCCGCGGCGAGTGCCTCGGCGAGGGTGGCGCCGACGGCCCGGACGGTGGCCTCGGGCAGCGTGCCGCCGTGGACGGCGAGGGCGACGGGGAGCGGGAGGGCGGGGACGTAGGGACTGGCGTACCAGGGCGTCTCGCCGGGGCCGGCCATCGCCGTCACGGGCGCGATCCAGGGGCCGATGAGCCGGCGGCCGGCGTCGGCCTCGACGGCGAAGCGGCTCGGGTCGGTGCCCGGGAGGGGGGTGTTGAGGAGCACGGTCTGCTCGCCGTCCTCGCTGCGGGCGACGAACCGGCGGCAGGGGAGCGGGGATCCGGGACGGGACGGGTCGAGGCGGGTGATCAGCCGGTACGGGCCGATCCGCCGCGCGGACTCCTGCTGCGTGCGCGCCCGTTCCACCGTTCCTGCCCCCCGTCGTCCGTGCACCCCGTGGTGACGGGGGCGGGGTCGAGCCTATCGAGGCGGGGGCGGTGGCCGTGCCCGGAGGGGGGTCCGGCGGTGGGGGCGGAGCGACGGCGGGCCCGGGAAGTCCGAGGTGTCCGAGTTGCGATGGTGAACCATGTGTACGGACGTCGCGAAGACGTCCGGGGTGGCGTCGATTCCAGTTGGGACAAGCTTCAACAGGTGCTTGTGGCGCTACGATCGTCGTGCTTTCGGGGCAGGGAACTTGCTGAGGCGAAGCCGAAACGATCATCGTACGGGGGAGAATATGTCGTTCGAGCGGGAATGGGCGTCGGTGCGGTCCACGGCCACGGCCCCTGTGGGCATGAGGCTCAACCAGGTCGCCCCCGGGCCCGGCGGTGGCGGCGGAGGCAAGGCCGACCTCGGCGTCGACCAGGACAAGCTGGGAGCCATCGGCAGCGCCGCGTACGCGCTGCACGGCCGGCTGGCCAAGGACGGCAACCACGCGCGTACGAGCACCACGGAAGCGGCCACGGGCCTGTCCGGCCACGGCTTCCTCACCGGCTCCGCGCTGACGACCGTCCAGGAGACGTGGGGCTCGCAGCTGAACACGCTGCTCGACGCCTGCGCGAACATCTCCAACCACCTCGACTACAGCGCGGCCTCGCACGCGAAGGAAGAGGCGGACATCGCGGCGGCCCTCTCGGCCTCCAGGATCAACGAGTACCTCAAGTAGGCGGGGGACCTGCTGTGCTGACCTTCGACAACGTGTACCACGCCCCGCTGGACAGGATGAAGGCCTCGGCCGACGACTGGGCCGCGATGAAGGGCAAGCTCGACACCCTCGCCGAGGACGCGCGGTCGACGATGGCCGCGAAGGCCAGGGACGACTACTGGCGCGGGGTGAACGCCGAGGTCACCAAACCCTTCGTGGACAGGACGGCCAAGGAGTTCGCCGACGCTGCCAAGGCCGCCGACGGTATCCACAAGGTCCTGGAGGACGGGTACAACGCCTTCAGGAAGGCGAAGGACGACCTGAAACGGATCGTCGACACGGAGGCCCCCGCGAAGGGCTTCTCGGTGAAGGCCGGCAGGGTCGAGGCCGTCGATCCGCTGGCGCGGACGAAGGACCAGGGGATGCGGCACGACCCCGACTTCCAGGAGATGGTCCGCAAGGAGCGCGCCGACATCGAGGCCATGCAGCGGCGGATCGACGCCATCGTCGAGACCTGCGACGACGCCGACGTGTCCTGCTCGAACGCGCTCAAGGCCGACATCACCGGCGACACGCACGACTTCAGCGCCCCGAAGTACACGAGCCTCGACGCCGAGGAGGCGCAGCGCGCCGTCGACCTCGCCAAGAAGGGCCGGGACATCTCCCACGAGGAGCTGACGCGCCTCAACGAGCTGCTGGGGGACAACAGCGGCTCCAAGGAGTTCTCCAGGACCTTCTACGACGGCATGGGCCCGAAGGGCGCGCTGGAGTTCTTCGGGCAGCTGTCCACAGACACGTACGACCCCACGAAGGCCGACAAGGAGCGCCTCGCCGACGTCCAGGACCTGCAGAAGAACCTGGGCCTCAACCTGGCGACGGCGACGCGGGGCGGCGACGCGTGGACCGAGAAGTGGTCCGCCGACATGCGCAAGCTCGGCACGGAACGCATCCCGCTGGTCAAGTACGACAACAACCCGGCCTTCGGCTACCAGCTGCTCGGCGGCATCATGCGCTACGGCGACTACGACAAGAAGTTCCTCGTCCCGATCGCCGAGCACGTCACCCAGCTCCACGCGAAGGACCCGTACCTCTTCGCCAACAGCAAGCCGTTGATCGGCGGCGGGCTGCAGAACCAGTACAACCCGTCGGGCGTCAACGGCGCGGGCTTCGACCCGATGATCTCGATGCTGGAGGCGCTGGGGCACAGCCCGGAGGCGGCGAAGGACTTCTTCTCGAAGGAGTCGCTGACGTCGTACAAGGAGGACGGCAGCGTCGGCGGCGAGCTGAACCTCGGGAAGGGCAAGGACGGCAAGCCGATCGAGAACTACCTCGACTTCTTCGCCAACGAGAAGTACGACCTCTTCCCCGACATCGACGGGCACGATCCGGACGCCGCCAAGAAGTCCGCCGACTACATGCCCGACGCGCTCGGCCACGCCCTGGAATCGGCGACGCTGGGCCATGCCTGGGACGACTCGACGCCGGAGCTGAAGCGCGACGGGGACACGGCGAAGATCATGACGCAGGTCGTGGAGAAGTACGGTGGCGACGCCGAACTGCTCAAGAAGTGGCAGTCCCCGTTGGCGGACAGCCTGGGCAACATGGGTGCCGGCTACATCGACGACCTCAACTGGGGTCTGGACAAGAACACTCCGGACAGTTCCTTCATGCCGGGGAAGGACAGGGCGGCCCACCCCGAATTCGGGCGGGACGCGACGATCAGGTTCCTGAGCAGCCTCGGTCAGCACCCGGACGCCTACGCCACGGTCTCCACGGCCGAACGCCTCTACTCCACGAGCGTGCTGGAGGCGCAGGTCGGTCCGGACGGCAGGATCGACGAGGGACGCGCGCGGGGCATCGTGTTCACGGGTGCCATGCTTCAGGGCGTACTCGACGAGTCCCGCGGCGGCCAGGTCGAGGCCGAGGGCATGAAGAAGCACGAGGAGTACGAGAAGGCGCAGGCCGCCAAGGCCGGCTGGGTGGGGCTCGGTGCCACGGTGGGCATCGCGGCCGGTGTCGCCTTCCTGCCGGCCACCGCCGCGGTCGGCGCGGCCGCCGTACTCGTGCCGCTCGCCGTCGACACCGGTTCGGGGGTCATGGAGCAGCTCGCCGGGCAGGTCATCGGTGACTGGTCGGACAAGTCGATCGAGGACCACAAGGACAAGGCCGAGGACGAGATCCACGAGAGCAACAAGGCCATGTACACGGCCGGCCGGTACAGCGCCGAGTCCCCGATGGAGCGGTTCCTGTCCGAGCACCGCAGCCAGGTGAGCAGCGACTTCCGCCAGGACATGATCGAGTCCGTGAGCAACGGCTACGGGCGGGGCAACGACCAGGCGAAGCAGGAGGGCAACGCCCCCGAGACCGGCTGAACCTCCGCCCCCGACTTCATGAGGAATCCCGAGGCACCCCGATGAGAAGAGCGTCCGCATCCGTATCGACCGCGCTTGCCCTCGGGCTGCTCCTCACCGCGTGCGGGAGCCAGGACGAGGAGGAGCCGCCTCGGGTCACTGCCGCCCAGCAGTGCGACGGTACTCTCTCGCCCGCGGCGGCCGCCGCGCTCGAGTCGGTGCTTGGTACGAAGAGGTTCGCGGGGGCCGGAAGCGGTGGTCTCGGGCGGACGGTGAACGTGCTGATCGAGGATCAGGCGAGGGAGCACAGGCCGCCGGGCCATCCCGCGATGTGCGAGGTCGACGCCGCCGCCTCGCCGAAGAACGAGGTCCGCATCAACTTCACGCTGCACGACCGGGGTGCCCTGT
The DNA here is from genome assembly GCF_036634195.1 of Streptomyces sp. P9-A4. Lineage (NCBI taxonomy): Bacteria > Bacillati > Actinomycetota > Actinomycetes > Kitasatosporales > Streptomycetaceae > Streptomyces > Streptomyces sp. P9-A4. The sequence goes on along the minus strand of NZ_JAZIFY010000001.1, from coordinate 2,700,983 downwards.
ACGACGACGGCACCAGGTGGTGGGCCTTCGGCCGGAGCCTCTACGCGATGGGCCGGGAGGCGAGCGCGGACAACAAGTCGGCGTCCCTGTTCGTCACATGTGTCAGTCCGCGCCTGAAGGGGTCCGACGAGGAGCCGACCCCCATCGGCGCGACGCTCGGGTTCGACAAGTCGCTGAAGGGCGCCTACCCGGCCAACACGCCCGCCACCCGCGAGGCCTACCTCACCGTCCTGCACTCCACCATGCTCGCCGTCGTGAAGGGGCTGGGCTGTGAGAACGACGCCGGGCTCGGCGAGAAGCCCGTCTTCGACACGAAGAAGTGGCGCGGCGAGCCGTAGGCCCTCCCCCCCCGTCAGTCCTCCGCCGTCTCCGCCGCCGGAGACAGCTGCGACAGCAGCACCACCGTCGCGCGGGTGATCAGCGCCGCGAGGAGGATCGTGCCCAGGCCCTCGACGCGGAGGTCGGACATCTTCGGGCCCAACCAGGAGATCAGCCACCAGATCAGGGCGTCCTGGACGAAGCCCGCCAGGCCGAAGGCGAGCAGCGCGGGGAGCGGGACGCGGCCGGACGGGCCGATGAGGATCAGCTGGGTGAGGACCGCCAGGACCACGGTGGCGAAGAGGACGGAGAAGGCCGCGTCGACGGTCTCCGCGCCCAGCGTGATGCCGGGCAGCAGGGCCCCGGCGAGGGAGACGCCCACGAGGACGCCCAGCTTGCGTCTGCCTTGATCGCTCATGCGCGGACTGTGGCACACCCGAAGGCCGGATGTGAAGGTTCCGTAAGGAAGATCATTAAGGGCCCCCGTCAGGGGTGCCCATCAGGGGCGCCCATCAAGGGCGCCCCTCAAGGATCTCCATTCAGAGACCGTGGCGGGAATTGAACCCACGTAACTCGCTTTGCAGGCGAGCCCCTCAACCACTCGGGCACACGGTCGTGCGGTGCATGAGCAGAACCGTAGAACGGCGGCCGGGAGGGGCTCAAGGGTTCCCGGGGGCGTGCCATGCGACTGCAATGGCGCTGCCACACCCCGTTCACAGTCGTACGGCCAAGGGCTGAGGCCGACCGGGACTCCTGACAGGGGTCACCGGGGCATTGACCTCTTACCCTGGGGGAATGAGCGCCCTCGAACCCCGCGACGCAGCGGCCGACCCCGACATGGCCGTCACCACCGACGTCGCCCCCCGCCCCGGCCCCAGGGCCGCCCTGCCCGACGGCGACGGGGCCAAGGACTCCGTCCTCGACTCCGCCCACCGGGCGCTCAGTATCGGCATCGTCTCCGTCGTCCTGCTCATCGCCTTCGAGGCGACCGCCGTCGGCACCGCCATGCCCGTCGCCGCCCGCGAGCTGAACGGCGTGTCCGTCTACGCCTTCGCCTTCTCCGCGTACTTCACCACCAGCCTCTTCGCCATGGTCCTGGCCGGGCAGTGGTCCGACCGGAGCGGGCCGCTCGCGCCCCTCACCGTCGGCATCAGCGCCTTCGCCGCCGGACTGCTGCTCTCCGGGACCGCGGGCACCATGTGGCTGTTCATCCTCGGCCGGGCCGTGCAGGGCCTCGGTGGCGGGCTCGTCATCGTCGCCCTGTACGTGATCGTCGGCCGGGCCTACGCCGAACACCTCAGGCCCGCGATCATGGCCGCCTTCGCCGCGAGCTGGGTCGTCCCCTCCGTCGTCGGCCCCCTCGCCTCCGGAACCGTCACCGAGCACCTCGGCTGGCGCTGGGTCTTCCTCGGCATCCCCGTCCTCGTCGTCTTCCCGCTGGCCCTCGCGCTCCCCGCGATCCGCCGCACCGCCTCAGGACCCGCCGACCCGACCGTGCCCGTCGCCCCCTGGGACCGGCGCCGCATCCGGCTCGCGTTCGGCATCTCGGCGGGCGCGGCCCTCCTCCAGTACGCGGGCCAGGAGCTGCGCTGGCTCGCGCTGGTCCCGGCCGCCGTCGGCGTCGCCCTCCTCGTGCCCGCCGTCCGGGGGCTGCTCCCGCAGGGCACCTGCCGGGCCGCCCGCGGCCTGCCGTCCGTCGTGCTGCTGCGGGGCATCGCCGCCGGCGCGTTCATCGCGGCCGAGTCCTTCGTGCCGCTGATGCTGGTCACCCAGCGTGGCCTGAGCCCCACCCTGGCCGGGCTCTCCCTCGCCATGGGCGGCCTCACCTGGGCGCTGGGCTCCTGGATCCAGGCCCGGCCGTGGACGGAGCCGTACCGGGAACGGATCGTCGTTCTCGGCATGGTCCTGGTCGCGCTCGCCATCGCCGCCGCACCGAGCGTGCTGATCACGGCGGTGCCGGTGTGGGTGCTCGCGGTGGCCTGGGCGCTCGGCTGCCTCGGCATGGGCGCGGTGATCGCCTCCACGAGCGTGCTGCTGATGAAGCTGTCCGCGCCGGAGGAGGTCGGCGCGAACTCGGCCGCCCTCCAGATCTCGGACGGCCTCTCCAACGTGCTGCTGCTCGCGGCGGGCGGCGCGGCGTTCGCGGCGCTGGGCGGCGGGGCGGTCGGCCACGCGGTCACGACCGCGACGGGCACGGGCTCCCACCCGGGGGCCTTCGTGGCGGTCTTCCTGCCGATGGCGGGGGTGGCGGCGGCGGGAGCGTGGGTCGCTACGCGGCTGCACGGGAGCGAGGCTCGGGCCTGACGAATTCAGTACCACTCCGGCCCCGACGTGAGCTGAATCGCAACCGGGCCACACCCCGCCCCGTTCGTACGAGGTTCCGGCCGGGCCACCGGTAAGGTGGCCCGGTTGTCATATCTGGACGAGCGTCGAACCCGGAGATCGTGACTACTACCACCACCTCCTCCCATCACCTCTCTCCCGCCTTCCCCGGACGGGCCCCCTGGGGTACCGCCGGCAAGCTGCGTGCCTGGCAGCAGGGCGCGATGGAGCGGTACCTCCAGGAGCAGCCCCGTGACTTCCTCGCCGTCGCCACCCCCGGCGCCGGCAAGACGACCTTCGCGCTGACCCTGGCGTCCTGGCTGCTGCACCACCACGTGGTGCAGCAGATCACCGTCGTCGCGCCCACCGAGCACCTCAAGAAGCAGTGGGCCGCCGCCGCCGCGCGCATAGGGATCAAGCTGGACCCGGACTACAGTGCCGGGCCGCTCAGCAAGGAGTACGACGGGGTCGCCATCACCTACGCCGGCGTCGGAGTCCGGCCCATGCTCCACCGCAACCGCTGCGAACAGCGCAAGACCCTCGTCATCCTCGACGAGATCCACCACGCCGGAGACTCCAAGTCCTGGGGCGAGGCCTGCCTGGAGGCCTTCGAGCCCGCCACCCGGCGGCTCGCCCTCACCGGCACCCCCTTCCGCTCCGACACCAACCCGATCCCCTTCGTCACGTACGAGGAGGGGAACGACGGCATCCGGCGGTCGTCGGCGGACTACACGTACGGCTACGGCAACGCCCTCGGCGACGGCGTCGTCCGGCCCGTCATCTTCCTCTCCTACAGCGGCAACATGCGCTGGCGCACCAAGGCCGGCGACGAGATCGCCGCCCGGCTGGGCGAGCCGATGACGAAGGACGCCGTCTCGCAGGCCTGGCGCACCGCGCTGGACGCCAAGGGCGACTGGATGCCGAACGTGCTGCGCGCCGCCGACCAGCGGCTCACCGAGGTCCGAAAATCGATCCCCGACGCGGGCGGCCTGGTCATCGCCTCCGACCAGGACTCGGCCCGCTCCTACGCCAAGCTGATCCGCGAGATCACCGGCACCAAGGCCACCGTCGTCCTCTCCGACGACACCGGCGCCTCGAACCGCATCGACGAGTTCAGCGAGAACAACGACCGTTGGATGGTCGCCGTCCGCATGGTGTCCGAGGGCGTCGACGTACCCCGTCTCTCCGTCGGTGTGTACGCGACGACGATCTCGACCCCGCTGTTCTTCGCGCAGGCCGTCGGGCGCTTCGTGCGTTCACGCAGGCGCGGCGAGACCGCCTCCGTGTTCCTTCCGACGGTTCCCAGCCTCCTCGGTTTCGCCAACGAGATGGAGGTCGAGCGCGACCACGTCCTCGACAAGCCCAAGAAGCAGGGCGAGGAGGACCCGTACGCCGAGTCCGAGAAGGAGCTCGCGGAGGCCGAGCGCCAGCAGGACGAGGACACCGGCGAACAGGACATGCTGCCCTTCGAGGCGCTGGAGTCCGACGCCGTCTTCGACCGCGTCCTCTACAACAGCGCCGAGTTCGGCATGCAGGCCCACCCCGGCAGCGAGGAGGAGCAGGACTACCTCGGCATCCCGGGCCTCCTCGAACCCGACCAGGTCCAGCTGCTGCTGCAGAAGCGCCAGGCCCGGCAGATCGCGCACAGCCGCAAGAAGCCGGACGACGAGGCGGACCTGCTCGAACTTCCCGCCGAGCGGCGCCCTGTCGTTTCCCACAAGGAGCTGCTCGAACTGCGCAAGCAGCTCAACACGATGGTCGGGGCGTACGTCCACCAGACCGGCAAGCCGCACGGTGTGATCCACACCGAGCTGCGCCGGGTCTGCGGCGGTCCGCCGAGCGCGGAGGCCACCGCCGGCCAGATCCGCGAGCGGATCAAGAAGGTGCAGGAATGGGCCACCCGGATGCGGTGACCCGCCCCGGCGGGGGATGTGGCTGAGACTCGTCCCCGCGGAGCACATGGCTGAGGCCCGTACGACGGCGTTCGTACGGGCCTCACTCGTCCCACCGCGGCGGAACCGGCATGTGCGGGACCGGCCTGCGGGACCGGCATCGGAGACCGGCCCCCACGGTCGGCCTCCGGGCGCCTCCCACGCTACGTGCACGACAAAGCCGATCTTGTCCGCCAAAGTCCCGCGTGCGACCGACGAAAGTCCCGAACCCTCTCTATCCGGTCGCCGACGCCCGGATTCTGGACGAGGTCTTCCGCTGAGCGGAGCGGGTCGCTACTGTCCCGGCTCAAAAGCAATCGCCCCGTGGCAGCGCCGCCGCGGAGCGCAGCCGGTGTACCCCTTCCTGCCGGCGGCCTCTGACGTGCGTCGCCGACGGGACCGGCGACGCAATCCCGTGAGAGCCCGCCGCCACTCACTCCGAAGGAGAGGGCGTCGTGACCGCGGAGACCTCCCAGACGCTCGACCGGGGACTCAGAGTCCTCAAACTGCTCGCCGACACCGACCACGGCCTGACCGTCACCGAGTTGTCCAACAAACTCGGTGTCAACCGGACCGTGGTCTACCGTCTGCTGGCCACCCTCGAACAGCACGCCCTCGTCCGCCGCGACCTCGGCGGGCGCGCCCGCGTCGGCCTCGGAGTGCTGCGGCTCGGCCGCCAGGTCCACCCCCTGGTGCGGGAGGCCGCGCTGCCCGCGCTCCGCTCGCTCGCCGAGGACATCGGGGCGACGGCCCATCTGACGCTGGTCGACGGGGCGGAGGCGCTCGCGGTCGCGGTCGTCGAACCGACCTGGACCGACTACCACGTCGCCTACCGGGCCGGATTCCGCCACCCGCTCGACCGGGGCGCGGCCGGCCGGGCCATCCTCGCCGCCCGCCAGGGCGGCCTGATCGAACCCGGCTTCACCCTCACCCACGGCGAACTGGAGGCCGGTGCCAGCGGCGCGGCCGCACCACTGGTCGGCGTGACGGGTGTGGAGGGCAGCGTCGGCGTCGTGATGCTCGCGGACGCGGTACCGGAGCGGGTCGGCCCGAGGGTGGTGGACGCGGCCCGAGAGGTCGCGGACGCGCTGCGGTAGGCCGTGGGGCGCGGCTGCGGCCGTCGCCACGGCTACGGCGCCGCCGGCAGCGTGCCCAGGGCCGTGCGTGCGTGGTGGACCGATCTCCCCGTGCGGGTGGTCGTGATCAGGCCCGCCGCGCGGAGCGCCGCCGCGTGGGGCTCGGCGGCGCCCGGCAGCGCGCGCAGCAGCCTGCTCCGCCAGCCCCCGAAGAGCAGCCCCTCGTGCGGGGCGCCGAGCATCATCAGGGCCGCGTGCAGCTCCGGGAGGGGTGACGGCCGGGGCGCGATCCGCACCCGGGTGAGGTCCTCCGCCGTGAAGTGGATGCCCAGCACCCCGTCCGTCCCCCTCCGCCGTCGTTCCGCAAGCCTTTCGGGCCGAGCCTGAACCTTCGCGCACGCCCCCGCCCCGGCACCGGCGCGTGTCCCAGTAGATTGGGGGCGTGCTCTCCGGTCTCTCCCGCCTCTCCCGTCCCCGCGCGCTCGCGGTGTGCGCCCTGCCCGTCGCCGCGCTCCTCGCCGTCGTCGCGCTCGCGCCGCTGCCGTACGCCATCGCGCAGCCCGGCACCACCGCCGATGTGCTCGGCGAGGACCAGGGGCGGGAGGTCATCACCATCACCGGCGCCCCGGTCCGCCCCACCAAGGGGCAGCTGCGGATGACGACCATCCTCGCGACCGGGCCGTCCACCGAGGTGGACCTGGCGGACGTGACCGACGCCTGGTTCCGTACCGACCGGGCCGTCCTGCCGCACGACTCCGTCTACCCTTCGGGGAAGTCCGACGCCGAGATCGAGAAGCACAACCTCGGGCAGATGCAGGAGTCGCAGGACGCGGCCACCCTCGCCGCCCTCGGGTACCTCAAGAAGGACCCCGAGAAGGTGAAGGTGACCCTGCACCTCGCGGACATCGGCGGGCCCAGTGCCGGACTGCTCTTCTCCCTCGGCATCGTCGACAAGCTCGACGGCGACGGGAACGGCGGTGACCTCACCGGCGGCCGGACCGTCGCCGGTACGGGCACGATCGAACCGGACGGCACGGTCGGCGCCGTCGGCGGCGTCTCCCTCAAGACGCAGGCCGCCGCCCGCGACGGGGCCACCGTCTTCCTCGTACCGAAGGCCGAGTGCTCGGACGCGCAGGCAGAACTGCCCAAGGGGCTGCGGCTCGTCCCCGTCACCGCGCTCAGCGACGCGGTGTCGTCCCTCCGGAACCTGGAACAGGGACAGGAGTCGAAGGTTCCGTCCTGCTGACGCCGCCTTCGCCGTCCCCCTTGCCCTCGCCTTCGCTCTCGACCGCGACCTCGACCTCGGCCTTGCCGACGGCCGGCGCGGCGTGCGGTGCGTCCATCGCCCGCCAGGAGGGGAAGACCAGCGGGCAGAGCGTGGCCAGGAAGTACACCCCGGCGAGGCTGAGCAGCGTCGTGGTGATCCCCACCCGCTCCACCAGATAACCGGCCGCGAGCCCGCCGAGCGGGGTCGTGAGCAGCACACTGGCCGTACTGGCGCTGCCGACCCGGCTGCGCAGCCCCTCGGGGACTATCTCGTAGAAGACGGCGCCGAGGATCGGGTTGAGCACCCCGGCGCCGAGACCGCCGAGCGCCATCACCACCAGCAGCGGCGGGGTGGTGTCGGTGACGGCCGCCGTCACGTACACGGGGGCGCCGCAGAGGAGGAAGCCGACCGCGAGGACCGGACGGCGGGGGAAGCGATGACCGACCGCCGCGTACAGCAGGGCGCCTGCGAGGGCGCAGCCGCCGAACACGGCGACGAGCAGGCCGAGCGCCGCCGAACCGCCGAGCTCCTCCCGGGCGTGCACCGGCAGCAGGACCGAACTCCAGCTCTGCGCCAGGCCGTTGGTGATCATCACCATGAGGTTGACGCCGAGGAGCAGCCGGGTGCGCAGCATGAACGAGTAGCCCTCGCGCAGGTCGGCCCGGTATACGGCCAGCGACAACGGCGGTGCTCCGCGCGCCGGTTCGGCGGAGGGGACCCCGCGCAGGCCTATGAGGACGAGGAGCGCGGAGACGGCGAAGGTCGCGGCGTCGATGTACAGCACGGTGTCGGCGCCGAGGAAGGCCACGAGCAGGCCGGCGAGGGCGGCGCCGGTCATCCTGGCGCCGCGCGAGACGGCGTCGTAGAAGCTGGTGGCGCGGGAGAGCGGGGTGCCGGCCCGCTCGGCCAGGTCGGGCGTGAGGACGTTGCGCGCGGTCTCGCCGGGGGCGTGGAAGAGGCCGGTGACGGCCATCAGCGCGCACAGCATCCAGAACCGGAGCACGCCCGCGTGGTTGAGCAGCGGGATGGCGGCGAGCGCGAGGGCGCAGACGAGGTCGGAGGCGATGGAGACCCGGCGGCGGCCGATCCGGTCGATGACGGGGCCGCCGACGATCGCGGAGAGTATGACCGGCAGGGCGGCGCAGAAGGCGACGAGGCCGGCCTTGCCGGGGCTGCCGGTGGTCTCCAGGGCGAACCAGGGGACGGCGATGAGAGTGAGTGAATTGCCGCTGATGGAGATGGCGTTGGCGGCCAGTACAGTGGCCAGCGGTGCCCGGTCGTTCCGCTTCGTCGTCACGTCGTGTCCCCCCGGTCCCCCCGCCCCGGTCACGCGGCCAGAGTGGCCGGTCGCCCGGCGGGCGTGACCATGTGAAGCCCCAGCTCGACGAGCTTCCAGCCGAGCTGGACGCGGAGGGGCGGCGAGGTCACGGTGGGGACCTCGACGGTGCGGTCGGCGGTGCGGTGGAGTTCGGCGGCGCTCAGGTGGTGCAGCTGGAGGTGGATGTCGGCATGCATGGTCGCGTGGTTCCTTCCGTCAGTTCTCGTGCTGCGGGAACGCGTGCAGGTGCATCCGGACGCGCTCGGCGCCGGGAGCGTCCGGGTCGGCGGTGTCGCGGTAGTCGTTGATCAGCGCGTGGATCTTCAGGTTGAGCTCGCGCAGCCGCTCGGGCGGCAGGGTGAGCGTGAAGTCGCTCATGTTCGAGGCGCCGTACCAGGCCTCGTCCCAGGTGTCGCGGGTGCCGAGCCAGGTCGACATCTCCTGGGAGTGTATGGACGCGATCTCGTGCACGTAGACCTCGACGGCCCCCTGGACCTCGGGGTCCGGGTTCGTGTACAGCGCTTCGTCGAACGTCGTGCCCTGCTGGGCCGCCTTCCACCACCGCTCCCGCCCCTTGCCGCGCGTCGGGTCGTCCTCGACGAAGCCGTGGGCGGCGAGCTGGCGCAGGTGGTAGCTGGTGGCGCCGCTGGATTCACCGAGCCGGTCCGCGAGCTGGGAGGCGGTGGCGGGTCCGTGGCGGCGCAGGGCGCGCAGCAGCTGGATGCGCAGCGGGTGGGCGAGCCCGCGCAGGGAGCGCGGGTCGAGGCTGCGGCTCAGGTATTCCTCGGGCTCGGACATGACTCAACCGTAGAGTTGCAAAGGATGAGTTGCAACCCCTTTTTTGCAACTCATCCTTTGCATTCACTCCTTTGCGCTCGCCGCCTCGCGGTGCCTCCCGTGTGACGCGCCTTCGAGCGGCGCGCCGCCGCGCTACAGCGGCTTCCCGCTCGCCGCCTGTTCCACCAGCGGGATGATCCGCAGCGGCACCGGGTTCTCCATCACGATCGCCGTCGACGCCCGCACGATCCCCTCGAAGGCGACCACCTTGTCGATCACCCGCTGGAGGTCCGCGTTGGAGCGGGCGACCAGCCGGCAGAGCATGTCGCCGTGGCCCGTCGTCGTGTGCAGTTCCAGCACCTCCGGCACCGTCGCCAGATGTTCCCGTACGTCCGCGCCCTGCCCCTGCTTGATCTCCAGGGTCGCGAAGGCCGTCACCGGATAGCCGAGCGCCGCCGGGTCCACCTGCGGTCCGAAGCCCCGGATCACCCCGCTCGCCTGGAGCCGGTCGAGCCGCGCCTGCACCGTGCCCCGGGCCACGCCCAGACGCCGGGAGGCCTCCAGGACCCCGATGCGCGGCTCGCGCGCGAGGAGCCCGAGCAGTCGTCCGTCCAGATGATCGATCGCCACAGCGGCCTCCCCATGGTCAGGATGTACAAGTCGCACGGCCATACTCGCCGGTTGCTGTGCACATTGACCAGCAGATCAACGAACTATTGCGCACCTTGCGAAGCGGCGGGACGCTTCTCCCATGACTGAGACCATCGATCACACCCCTTCCACCGCGCGTGAGGCCGATCCCTTCCCGGTCAAGGGAATGGACGCGGTCGTCTTCGCCGTCGGCAACGCCAAGCAGGCCGCGCACTACTACTCCACGGCCTTCGGCATGAAGCTGGTCGCCTACTCCGGACCGGAGAACGGCAGCCGCGAGACCGCCAGTTACGTCCTCACCAACGGCTCCGCCCGTTTCGTGTTCACCTCCGTCATCAAGGTCTCCACCGACCATGGCCGCTTCCTCGCCGACCACGTCGCCGAGCACGGCGACGGCGTCGTCGACCTGGCGATCGAGGTGCCGGACGCGCGCGCCGCGTACGCCTACGCCGTCGAGCACGGCGCCACCGGCCTCACCGAGCCCCACGAGGTCAAGGACGAGAACGGCACCGTCGTCCTCGCGGCCATCGCCACCTACGGCAAGACCCGCCACACCCTCGTCGAGCGCTCCGGCTACGACGGCCCGTACCTCCCCGGTTACGTGGCCGCCGACCCGATCGTCGAGCCGCCGGCCAAGCGCACCTTCCAGGCCATCGACCACTGCGTCGGCAACGTCGAGCTCGGCAAGATGAACGAGTGGGTCGGCTTCTACAACAAGGTCATGGGCTTCACGAACATGAAGGAGTTCGTGGGCGACGACATCGCGACCGAGTACTCGGCCCTGATGTCGAAGGTCGTCGCGGACGGCACCCTCAAGGTGAAGTTCCCGATCAACGAGCCGGCGATCGCGAAGAAGAAGTCGCAGATCGACGAGTACCTGGAGTTCTACGGCGGCGCCGGCGTCCAGCACATCGCCCTCGCCACCAACGACATCGTCGCCTCGGTGCGGGCGATGCGGGCGGCGGGCGTGCGGTTCCTCGACACCCCCGACTCGTACTACGACACCCTCGGCGAGTGGGCCGGCGAGACCCGGGTGCCCGTCGAGACCCTGCGCGAGCTGAAGATCCTCGTCGACCGCGACGAGGACGGCTACCTGCTGCAGATCTTCACCAAGCCGGTCCAGGACCGTCCGACCGTCTTCTTCGAGATGATCGAGCGCCACGGCTCGATGGGCTTCGGCAAGGGCAACTTCAAGGCCCTGTTCGAGGCGATCGAGCGCGAGCAGGAGAAGCGCGGCAACCTCTAGTCGCCCGTCAAGCACGTGTACGCCGTGGGCCCGGGGCACTGTCGCCCCGGGCCCACGCGCGCGTACCGCCCGTCCCTAGCCCCCGGCGGGCTTCGCGGCCGGCTCCGGAGCCGGCTTCGTTTCGGGCTTCGCCGCCGGCTTCTCCTGCCGCGCCCGCTGTCTCGCAGGCTCCTCCTGCGGGGCCTCCCTCGGCCGCAGTTCCTTCGGGAGTTCGTCCGAGGGCTCGCCGAGCGCCGCCACCGCCTCCGTCGCCCTCGGCGCCAGCAGCGGCGAGAAGGCCGGGTTGATCCGCAGCGCCTCCGCCAGATGGCGGCGGGCCGGGCCGGTCAGCTCCAGCGTCCGTTCGATCTCGCCCCGGTGGTACGCGAACAGCGCACTCCGCAGCCCCTCGTCCGTGGCCCGCTTCGCGTACTCCAGCGCCTCCTTGGACTCACCCGACCGGTGCAGCGCCCAGCCCAGCGCGTCCGCCACCGCCACCGAACGGTGCCCGCGCGCCCACTCCGCCCGCATCCGCCGCACCGCCGCCGCCGGGTCGCCGTGGTCCGCGTCGAGCAGCGCGAGGGCCACCTCCCCGCGCGCCCACGTGCCCGTCCGCAGCCGCTCGTACAGCGCCCGCGCGTCCCCGTCCAGGCCGACCGCCTCATGCAGCTCGCCCGCCTCAAGGACGTACTCCGGCAGCGGCAGCCGGTCCAGCGCCGCCCGCCAGTCCCGCAGCGCCTCGTCCGTACGGCCGAGCCCCGCCAGCGCCCGCGCCCGCCCGGCCAGCGAGGGCCCGTGGTCCCGTACGAGCCGCAGCGCCGCCCCGAACTGCGACAGCGCCTCCTCCGGCTCGCCCCGCTCCCACGCCAGGTCCCCGAGCCGGGCCAGCGAAGCCGCCTTCTCCGCGTCCGTCTCCGCGAGCGCCGCCGCGTCCAGCGCCGCCGCGTCGGCGTCCTCGCGCCAGCCCCGGTCCCGGAAGGACTGCGCGGCCCGGGAACGCGTCAACGCGCCCGCGTGGAGCCCTTCCAGACCCTCCATGGCCTTCCGGGCCGCCCCGTACTCCCCGAGGCCGTTGTACGCGTCGATCAGCACCGGGTACACCGGCCAGCGCTTCGGATCCGCCTTACGCACCCGCTCGCCCCACTGCTTCGCCGCCCGCCAGTCGCCGCGCGCCCCCGCGAGCGCCCCGAGCCCCAGCTGCGCGTCCAGGTTCCCGCTCGCCGCCGGCCGTTCCGCGAGGGACCTGCGCAGCGCCCGCTCGGCCCGCGGATAGTCCCGTACGTCCCCGAGGCGGGTGCCCCGCTCCGTGTACGCCGTCCCGAGCGCCGCCCAGGAGGCGTCGTCGTCCGGGTGGGCGCGCAGCCACCCCTCACGGTCGGTGATCAGCGCGGCCAGGTCCGGGAGCGCCGCCTGCGCGCCCGCGTGGGCCGCGATCTCCGCCCGCTCCGCCGGTCCGGGCGGGGGCGGCGGACCCTGGCCGACGAGCTCGGGGACGTACAGCAGGGCCGTCGCCGCGAGCACCGCGCCCACTCCGGCCGCCAGGACCGTCCTCGACACGTTCTGGGTCTTCATGGCGCTCACTGTGCGCCCGTCCGCACCTGTACGAAGAGCACACGATGCGCCTGCTCCGGCGGGTTCACACCGATGGCCCCGGGTGCCACGCTGGAGGCATGGACGATCTTCTGACGCGGCTGAGCGCCGGGCTTCCCGCCGAGGCGCTGCTCACCGATCCGGACGTGACGGACTCCTACTCCCGCGACATGGCGAGCTTCTGCGCGGCGGGCACCCCCGCCGTCGTCGTGCTCCCGCGCACGGTCGAACAGGTCCAGCACGTCATGCGCACCGCGACCGAACTCCGCGTCCCCGTCGTGCCTCAGGGGGCCCGTACCGGCCTGTCCGGCGGCGCGAACGCCTCCGAGGGCTGCATCGTGCTCTCCCTGGTCAAGATGGACCGCATCCTGGAGATCAACCCGGTCGACCGGATCGCCGTCGTCGAACCGGGCGTGATCAACGCCGTGCTGTCACGGGCCGTCGCCGAACACGGCCTGTACTACCCGCCGGACCCGTCCAGCTGGGAGACGTGCACCATCGGCGGGAACATCGGCACCGCCTCGGGCGGCCTGTGCTGCGTGAAGTACGGGGTGACCGCCGAGTACGTCCTCGGCCTCGACGTCGTCCTCGCCGACGGTCGCCTCCTGCGCACCGGGCGCCGCACCGCCAAGGGCGTGGCCGGCTATGACCTGACCCGGCTGTTCGTCGGTTCCGAAGGCAGCCTCGGTGTCGTCGTCGGCGCGGTGCTCGCGCTCCGGCCGCAGCCCCCGGTGCAGCTCGCGCTCGCCGCCGAGTTCCCCTCCGCGGCCGCCGCCTGCGAGGCCGTCTGCGCGATCATGGAGCGCGGCCACACCCCGTCGCTGCTCGAACTCATGGACCGCACCACCGTCCAGGCGGTCAACAAGCTGGCGCGCATGGGTCTGCCGGACACCACCGAGGCCCTGCTCCTGTGCGCCTTCGACACCCCGGACCCGGCCGCCGACCTGGCCGCCGTCGGGGAGCTGTGCACGGCGGCGGGCGCCACCGAGGTCGTCCCGGCCGCCGACGCCGCCGAGTCCGAACTGCTCCTCCAGGCACGCCGGCTCTCCCTCACCGCCCTGGAGACGATCAAGTCCGCGACGATGATCGACGACGTGTGCGTGCCGCGGACGCGGCTCGCCGAGATGCTGGACGGCACGGCGGCCGTCGCGGAGAAGTACGGCCTGACCATCGGCGTCTGCGCGCACGCCGGTGACGGCAACACCCATCCCGTCGTCTGCTTCGACCACACCGACGAGGACGAGTCGCGGCGCGCGCGGGAGTCCTTCGACGAGATCATGGCGCTCGGGCTCGCGCTCGGCGGCACGATCACCGGCGAACACGGCGTCGGCGTCCTCAAGAAGGAGTGGCTGGCACGGGAGCTCGGGCCGGTCGGTCTGGAACTCCAGCGCGGGATCAAGGCGACCTTCGACCCGCTGGGGCTGCTCAACCCCGGAAAGCTCTTCTGAATCCGCCTCCACGCGTACGCGTGCGGGGGTCACAGCTCGCCGTCCTGCGACTCGTCCGACGGCCACGGGTCGCGCAGCCACAGGTCGTCGGCGATCACGGTGGTCGCCAGGAGTTCGGCGAGCCCGTCGTCGATGCCGAGGCGCTCGGACTCGGTGCCCGGCGGCACCGCGCGCAGGGTCCGCTCCAGCCAGGCGGACACCTGCGCCGACGGGGCTTCCAGCAGGGCGTCGCCGTCGGGGGAGGAGAGCGCCATCAGGATGACGCTGCGGCCGTCGACCTTCGTCGGCCAGATGCGGACGTCACCGTGCCCGCAGGCCCGGAACACGCCCTCGACGAGCAGTTCGCGCGCGAAGGTCCAGTTGACCGGGTGCTCCGTGCCGATGTGGAAGGTGATGCGCACGGCGTACGGGTCGTCGGTGCGGTAGGCGAGCCGGGCGGGGACCGGGATGGCCTGCTCGGGGGAGAGGACCAGCTTCAGTTCCAGCTCGCGTTCGACGGTGGTGTTGTCGGTGTTCTGCATGGCCGTGCTCCCTCGCGTGGACGGGCCCCGGACGGGCCTTCACATGGAGAGAGCGGGGTACCCGCGACTCATTACGCGACTTCGGGAAGTTTTTTCGAGAAGTTTTTTCCGGGGGTCACATGGGTAGGTCGACAGCCGGGCGTGGGCGGGGCGCGGGACGGGCGCGGATCGGTCACGCGGACGGTACGAGCGCCTGATGTACCGGCCCGAACATCGCGGGGAGTGACCGATTCCGGTACGTGTCCCCCCGAAGGCGTCCTTTCTCGCGGGCTCTTTGTTCCCTCGGGGACGTTCTTCGTTACTGTCCTCCTTGGGCGCGGCACGCCCGGCACGCGGCCGCGCGGTTCAAGGGCGTTGTGACTGAACGGAGTCGGGGCAGTGGCTACTCCACCCGGAGGCGGCGGAGAGGTTCCGCAGGCGGGGTACTACCCGGACCCGTCGATTCCCGGATACATCCGGTACTGGAACGGGGGCGCCTGGGTTCCCGGTACGAGCCGGCCCGCGCCCACGGACGGTGCCGTTCCGTCCCGTCCGCCGGCCTCGGCGGCCCCGGCCGGCCCGATCCTGGCCTCGGGCCCGGCGCCCGCGCCGGTCGTGGCGCCGGCGCAGTCCTCCACCACGGCCCCGACCCAGGTCCAGGCCCCCGCACACGTACCTGCCCAGGCGCAGACACCGGATCAGGTACCGGTTCAGGCACCGGTTCAGGCATGGACCGAGGCACCGGCGCGCGCCGAGGTCCCCGCGCAGAGCCCGGCCCTTGCTCCCACCCCGGCTCCGACTCCGGCGCCCGCACCCGCCGCCCCCGCCCCCGTACCCGCCGTCGAGGAGACCGGCCCCGTCTTCTTCGACGAGGAGCCGGTCGCCCCGGAGCGCGTCGCCCCCGAGCCCGCCTCCGCCTGGCAGGCCGACACCTCCCGGCAGACCGGGTTCGGCGGCGACCGTGACCAGAAGGTCTCCTGGGGCGCGCCCCAGGGCCCCGTGACCCCCGTGAGCCCCCAGACCCCCGTGAGCCCCGCGCCCGACCCGCGCACCCCGGCGGACTGGCCGGTCGCCGGTGGCGGGGAGCCCGCCGAGGCGGCGCCCGCGCGGGCCGCGGACCCGCGAACCGCCGCGGGAGCCGCGCGACTCGGCGGCATGCCCGTCACGCCGATCCCCGGGCCCGCCCCGGCACCGCAGCGGCCCCGGCCCGAACCGCAGCCCCGCCCGGCCCCCGAGCCCGCGCCGGCCGCCGCCGCCCCGGCGCCCACCCCTGTACGGCAGGCGCCCGCGCCCGCCCCCGTACCGCAGGCCCAGGCAGCCCCCGCGCCGCACGTCCAGGCGGCCCCCGCCACCCCCTCCTGGGCCCAGCAACCGCCGCAGGAACAGCAGCAGCCGGTCGCGCCCTGGAAGCCGCCCGTCGACGACGTGTTCGTGCGGGCGGCCCGCGAGCAGTCCTCCGCGCGCCCCGCCGGGCTCGGCAGGCGGCTGCTCGCCCGAGTGATCGACACGGTCGTCCTCGGCGCGCTCTCCGGCGCCGCCGCGTACCCCTTCGTGACGGCGGCCCTCGACCACATCGACGGCAAGATCGAGGAGGCCAAGCAGTCCGGCGTCACCGTCCAGGTCTGGCTGGTGGATTCGACCACCTCGGTGCAGTTCGGCATCGCGCTGGCCGCGCTGGTCCTCCTCGGCGTCCTGTACGAGGTGCTGCCCACCGCCCGGTGGGGGCGGACCCTGGGCAAGAAGCTGTGCGGGATCGAGGTGCGGGACATCGAGGCGCACCAGCCGCCGGCGTTCGGCGCGTCGCTGCGCCGCTGGCTGGTCTACGGCGTCCTCAACCTCCTGGTCGTCGGTGTCCTCAACGTCCTGTGGTGCCTCTTCGACCGCCCGTGGCGCCAGTGCTGGCACGACAAGGCGGCCCGTACCTTCGTGGCGCGCTGACGGGGCGGCGACACGCCCGCGCGTGGCTCCGCGCGGGCGGGCGTCCCCCGAACGGGGGGTGATTCCTTGCGGGGGCGTCGTGCCCGGGATGCACTGCCCCCATGAGCACCGACGAGCCGCCGCCCGGCCAGCCGCCCGAGGAGGACCCGTTCCTCAAGAAGCCGCAGGAGCCCCCGCCGCCCTCCGCCGGCCAGCCTCCGCCGTCCGGGCCGCCGCCGGAGGGGCCCCCGCCGGGAGGTCCGCCGCCGGGCAACCCGTACGGCCCGGCGGGTGGCTCCCCGTACGGATCCTCCGGCGGTTCCCCGTACGACGGCGGCGGCATGCCGCCCCCGCCCCCGTACGGCGGTGGCTACGGCGCCGGTTACGGCGGGTCGGATCCGCTCTCCGGGATGCCGCCGCTCGCCGCGTCCGGCAAGCGTATCCTCGCCCGGTTCATCGACTGGCTGCTCATCGCGATCCCGCTGGCGGTCATCGGCATCCCGTTCCACATCTACTCGCGGGCGACCGATAGGGGCAACGACTTCGGTGACACGGTCAGCAGCCTCAACGGCGGGAGCCAGCTGGTCTTCCAGCTGATCACGATCGTCGCGTACGTCGCGTACGACACGGTGATGACGGCCAGGAACGGCCAGACCCTGGGCAAGAAGTGGATGAAGCTGCGGGTCGCGATGCTCAACGACGGCTCGACGCCCCCGATGAGCCAGTCGCTGCTGCGTGCCGTCGTGCTGTGGCTGCCGGCGCTGATCTGCTGTGCCTGCCTGTGGCCGCTGCTGATCCTGATCCTGATCCTGGTCGACAAGCCCTACAAGCAGGGTCTGCACGACAAGGCGGCGAAGACGGTGGTGGTCTCCGTCCCGCAGTGAGGGACGTGTGAGTACGCCCCGGACGAAGCACCCCGGCGAAGCGTCACAGACGAAGCACCCCGGACGAAGCGTCACAGACGAAGCGTCACGAACCGGTCCGGGTATCGGCCCCGGCGCCCATGCGCGCGGCCGGTACCCGGACCGGTTCGTTCGCGGTCGGCGGAGCCACGCGCGCGGCGGTCTTGACGACCGTCGTCCGTACCGGCATCGTCACCGCCACGAGCAGTCCGAGCAGCAGTCCGGCGAGGCTGATCACCGTGATGCCCAGCGTGGTCGTCGTGCGGGAGAGCAACAGCAGGGCGACGGTCGCGAGGACGACGGTGGCCGAACCGTAGGCGAGCTGCGCGGCGTTCGGACGCTGCATGACACGTACCGCCTTCTCAGGACAACGGTTCGACTGTATGACGGGTGGATGCCCGGGCGGAACCGAAGTAAGCGTCACCTCACCCGGAGCGCGGGTGCACGGGGGGCGCACGGAGTCACGGGCCACGTGATCTTTGTCTTAAGGTGCCCGTCGACCGTCCGATAATCGGAATTCATCTCCCGCATAGTGCAGTTGGTATGTGCAAGTCAAGATCTGTCTTTTCTTGTCTCACTCCGGTCGAATGTCGTCACTTGTGACGCGCGACCCCGCCGGACGGACACCCCACCTTCGGTCCCAGGGCGCGGGCGCCGGGGAGGACAACTTCAAGTGACCAACAGACGACGGGCGATCAGAGCGTCCGCAGTGGTTGTGGCGCTCGCGGCTACCGCCGCCACCGCCTCGACCTTCACCACCGCCTGGGCCGACAATCACGGCAGCGTGAACGCGGCCGATGTGCGTCACGATCCGGCGCCGGGCGCCGAGGTCGACAAGACGGCGGTCGACCACGACCTCGACGGTCCGTACAGCAAGCAGCAGGCGCAGCAGCGACAGGCTGCCCTGGAGCAGGTGCTGAGCGGCGAGTCCAAGGTGGAGCGCCGTAACGGCTCCCAGGTCGTCAAGCTCGACAGCAAGAAGTACGTCGAGCTGGGCCGGGAGAAGACCGACAAGATCTTCACGATCCTCGTCGAGTTCGGTGACAAGGTGGACAACACCACCCTCGTCAACCGCGCCGACGACGACACGGACGAGCTGAAGCCGAAGTTCGGCGGCACGCCCGGCCCGCTGCACAACCAGATAGCCAAGCCCGACCGTGCGAACGACAACTCCACGGAATGGCAGGCCGACTACAACCAGCAGCACTTCCAGGACCTGTACTTCGGCACCGGCAAGGACGCCAAGGGACAGCCCAAGCAGTCGCTGAAGACCTACTACGAGAAGACCTCGTCCGGCCGTTACTCGGTCGACGGCGGCGTCTCCGACTGGGTCAAGGTCGAGTACAACGAGGCCCGTTACGGCTCGAACTACTGCGGCAACAGCAACTGCGCCAACGTCTGGGACGCCGTCCGCGACGGTGTCACGGCGTGGACCGCGGACCAGAAGGCCAAGGGCCGCACCGACGCCCAGATCAAGGCCGACCTGGCGCAGTACGACCAGTGGGACCGTTACGACTTCGACGGTGACGGCAACTTCAACGAGCCCGACGGCTACATCGACCACTTCCAGATCGTCCACGCGGGCGAGGACGAGTCGGCCGGCGGCGGCGCCGAGGGCACCAACGCCCTGTGGGCCCACCGCTGGTACGCCTACGGCACCAACGCGGGCAAGACCGGCCCGGCCAACAACAAGGCCGGCGGCACGCAGATCGGTGACTCCGGCATCTGGGTCGGCGACTACACGATGCAGCCGGAGAACGGCGGCCTCGGCGTCTTCGCGCACGAGTACGGCCACGACCTCGGCCTCCCGGACCTGTACGACACCTCGGGCCTCAAGGGCGCCGAGAACTCGACGGGCTTCTGGACGCTCATGTCCTCCGGTTCCTGGCTCGGCCGCGGCAAGGACGCCATCGGCGACCTGCCCGGCGACATGAACGCCTGGGACAAGCTGCAGCTCGGCTGGCTGAACTACACCAAGGTCGCCAACGAGGCCCGTGCCTGGAACTCCACGCACAAGCTGGGTGTCTCGGAGTACAACACCAAGAACCCGCAGGCGCTCCTCGTCGAGCTGCCGAAGAAGCCGGTCACCACCGAGGTCGTCGCGCCCGCCGAGGGTGCGACGCAGTGGTGGAGCGGGATGGGTGACGACCTCAAGAACACCCTCACCCGTTCCGTCGACCTGACGGGCAAGACGTCCGCCTCCCTGGAGCTCCAGGGCTGGTACGACATCGAGGCCGACTACGACTACCTCTACACCGAGGTGTCGACCGACGGCGGCGCGAGCTGGACGGCCCTGGACGGCACCGCCGACGGCGTGGCCCTCCCGCGTGACGCGAGCGGCGCCCCGGCGCTGACCGGTGTCTCGGCTGCGCAGAAGAAGCTCGTCTACGGCCTCGACGCCTACGCGGGCAAGAAGTTCGACCTCCGTCTCCGCTACCAGACGGACGGCGGCGCCGGCGGCAAGGGCTTCACGGCCGACGCCTTCACGCTGACCGCCGACGATGCCGCCCTGTTCTCCGACAACGCTGAGAACGGCGACAACGGCTGGGCCGCGAAGGGCTTCTCGCGGATCGGCAAGGGCTTCACCAAGGAGTACGAGCAGTACTACATCGCGGAGAACCGCCAGTACGTCTCGTACGACTCCACCCTCAAGACGGGCCCGTACAACTTCGGGTTCGCGGGTGACAAGACCGGCTGGGTCGAGCACTACCCGTACCAGAACGGTCTGCTCGTCTGGAAGTGGGACCTCTCCCAGAAGGACAACAACACCGCCACCCACCCGGGCAGCGGCCTCATCCTTCCGGTCGACGCCCACCCGACCCCGCTGAAGTGGTCCAACGGCGCCCTGATGCGTAACCGCGTCCAGGCGTACGACTCCACCTTCGGCACCTACCGCACGGACGGCCTGCTGCTCCACAACCAGGACGTCCCGACGTGGATCGCGTCGCAGCCGGGCAACCCGGTCTTCGACGACCGCAAGGGCACCTACTGGTACCCCGAGACGGCGCGTGCCGGTGTCCAGGTAACTGACACCAACACCAAGATCCAGGTCGTCAAGGAGCCGAAGAACGGCGAGACGATCACGGTCCGCGTGGGCCCGTCCACCAAGTAATCGGTAAAACTGCAGTTCAAACCATGATCGGCCGTCGCCCCCTAGCGGGCGGCGGCCGATCGTGTTTAGGTGCGTCTGACAGTTCTCGAAGCAGTTCTTATTGACAGTCGATCCACGGGGGAGTGGTTCCGCATGCCCAACGGAGGGTTCTGCAAACTGCCGGGAGGCAGTGTCGTCGTCGCCATAGGGCTGCCGAGCCCGGCCCGCGACGGGGCCACCGTCCGCTTCCTCGTCCATGCCGCGAACCGCGCCCGCGCCCTGACCCGGCTGCGCAACCTCGGGCTGCGGGCGGTCTACCTCCGGGGCAACAGCGAGCCGCCCACGCCCGACGAGGTCACGGCCGTCCTGCACCACCCGGACGGGCTGCTGTGGAGATCCACCCCGGGCGCCGCGCAGGAGCTCTGGCACCCCGTACGGTCCCTCCCCAGGGAACCCGCGGTGTGAGCCCGGCGCGAGCCGCAGGCAGGCCCCGAGCCACCGCGGGCTTCACGCCACCGCGGGCTTCCCGGTCAGTTCCACGCCCGCCGTCCGCAGCTCCTCCAGGGCCCGGCCCGTCGTCTCCTTCGCGACGCCCGCCGTCAGATCGAGCAGCACATGGGTCCGGAAACCCTCCCGGGCCGCGTCCAGGGCCGTCGCCCGCACACAGTGGTCGGTCGCGATGCCCACGACGTCGACCTCGGTGACCTCGTGCTCCCGCAGCCACTCCGCGAGCGTCCGCCCGTTCTCGTCGCGCCCCTCGAAACCGCTGTACGCGGCGTCGTAGGCGCCCTTGTCGAAGACGGCGTCGATCGCCCCGCTGGCGACCGCCGGCGCGAAGTTCGGGTGGAAGCCGACCCCCTCCGTCCCGGCCACGCAGTGCACCGGCCAGGAGGTGACGTAGTCCGGCTCCTGGCCGGCCGGGGCGAAGTGCGCGCCCGGGTCGACGTGGTGGTCACGGGTGGCGACCACGTGCCGGTAGGAGGTGCCCGCCGTCTGGCCGACCAGGTCGGTGATGGCGGCGGCGACGTCCGCGCCCCCGGTCACCGCGAGGCTGCCGCCCTCGCAGAAGTCGTTCTGAACGTCCACAACGATCAATGCGCGGTGCATGGCGGGTGTCCTTAGCGCGTCGGGGAGGGGCGGGTTCGAGCCTAGGCTCTGTCCCCTCCCATCGGGAGGGGGCGTCGGCCCGCGTCTTGGACCGACCGGCAAATGGGGGGCGGCGTCGCGGGGCCCCCATTTGCCGGTCGGTCCTACACGTACTCCGTCGGCAGGACCGGCTCACCCCGCGAGAGCTGGATGGCCGACATCGGCAGCCCGGCGCGGGCCGTGATGTGCCGGGCCCTGGCCGCGTCGAGGGGCTCCCTGGCCACCACGTCACCGCCCTTGACCAGCTCGACGAGCAGCTGGTGGTCGGCGAGCTCCGGCGGCACCGGCCCGGTGCCGACCACCTCCGCCTCGGCGATCCCGGCCGCGTCGGGACGGCGCGCCGCCCACTTGCGCCCGCCGACCGAGGCCTTGCCGCCCAGCGACTTCTTGGCCACCGCGGTGAGCGGCGCCCGGGGGTCGGTCGAGGGGGCCCGCGCGACCAGCTTGTAGACCATCGAGCAGGTCGGGTGGCCGCTGCCGGTGACCAGCTGCGTCCCCACCCCGTACGCGTCGACCGGGGCCGCCGCCAGCGAGGCGATGGCGTACTCGTCGAGGTCGGAGGTGACGACGATCCGGGTGTCCGTGGCGCCCAGCTCGTCGAGCTGCGCCCGTACCCGGTGCGCGACGAGCAGCAGGTCGCCGGAGTCGATCCGGACGGCCCCGAGCTCGGGCCCGGCGACCTCCACGGCGGTCCGGACGGCCTCGGCCACGTCGTAGGTGTCGACGAGCAGGGTCGTACCGCGTCCGAGGGTCTCGACCTGCGCGCGGAAGGCGTCCCGCTCGCTGTCGTGGAGGAGCGTGAAGGCGTGGGCGGAGGTGCCGACGGTCGGGATGCCGTACCGGAAGCCGGCCGCGAGGTCCGAGGTGGCCTCGAAGCCGCCGACGTACGCGGCGCGGGAGGCGGCCACGGCCGCCAGCTCGTGGGTGCGCCGGGCGCCCATCTCGATCAGCCGGCGCCCGCCGGCCGCCGCCGACATGCGGGAGGCCGCGGCGGCGATGGCCGAGTCGTGGTTGAGGATCGAGAGGATCACCGTCTCCAGGAGCACGCACTCCGCGAAGGAGCCCTCGACGCGCAGCACGGGCGAGCCGGGGAAGTACACCTCGCCCTCGGGGTAGCCCCAGATGTCGCCGGAGAAGCGGTAGCGCGCCAGCCACTCCAGGGTCGGCTCGTCGACGATGCCGCGCTCGCGCAGGAAGTCGAGGACGGCGGGGTCGAAACGGAAGTTCTCGACGGCGTCCAGGACCCGGCCGACACCCGCGAGGACGCCGTAGCGCCTGCCCTCGGGCAGCCGTCGGGTGAAGACCTCGAAGACGGACTGCCGGTCGGCGGTGCCGGCCCTGAGGGCCGCCTGGAGCATGGTCAGCTCGTACTGATCGGTGAAGAGCGCGGTCGACGGCACGCCCACCCGTCGCCCGCCACCGCCCTTCGGTCGATGCGCTTCGCGCGCTTCCTCATCCGGCAGCCCAAGGTCCGCAGCGTTCATGGCAGCGATGCTAGCGCAGAAATCGTCAGAGTGACGATTTCTATTGCCGTACGCGTTCCGCCGTGGGCGCGCCCCGTTTGTGCGACGGGGGCCCAGGGGTGACAACATGGGGTGAGTGAGCGTCGCGCCTATTGAGATCGAACGTACGGAATCGGCCGAGGAGGTCTCTGCGGTCGTCGAACCGGATGTGCCCTGGGTGACCCTCGTGCACAACGATCCGGTCAACCTGATGAGCTACGTGGAGTACGTCTTCCAGTCGTACTTCGGATACTCCAAGGACAAGGCGCACAAGCTGATGCTCGACGTGCACAACAAGGGCCGCGCGGTGGTGTCCAGCGGCACCCGCGAGGAGATGGAGCGCGACGTGCAGGCGATGCACGGCTACGGCCTGTGGGCCACTCTCTCCCAGGACCGCTTCTGATGGCCGGGCACTTCGAGACGCTGCCCGGCGGCGGTGCGGCCGTGGTCCTCGACGACGTCGAGATCTCCATCCTCCGCTCCCTCGCCGTCCAGCTCATGGAGCTGATCGGGCCCGGCGAGGAGCCCGCGCCGGACGCCGACCCGCTGGCCGCGCTCTTCGCCGAGGGGCCGAGCGAGCCGCCGTCCGACCCGGCGCTCAAGCGCCTCTTCCCCGACGCGTACGGGGACGACAGTGAGGAGCTGCGGGCCGCCGCCTCCGACTTCCGCCGCTACACCGAGAACGACCTGCGGGCCCGCAAGCGCGAGGACGCCCTCCTCGTGGTGCGCGCCATGGACTCCCTCTCCACCGACGCGGCGGGCGAGGGCGGCGCGGTCCTCAAGCTGACCCCGGACGAGTCCCGGGCCTGGCTCGGCGCGCTCAACGACCTCCGGCTGACCATAGGCACCCGTCTTGACGTCACGGACGACGAGGAGAGTGAGCGGCTCTACCGGCTGCCGGACTCCGACCCCCGCAAGCCGATGGTGATGGCGTACCTCTGGCTGGGGGCGCTCCAGGAGTCGCTCGTCGCGACGCTGCTGCCGTAGCGCCACCCGCGACAGGTGATGTGTTCGCTCAGCGGACGCTCAAATCCGGATAACGAATGCGTTATCAGAGCGTCCGCTTTGTCGTCTTGCACCCCTTTTTTCCGTCGCTTTTCGTGACGTGCGCCACACGCAACTCAGTCGATCACGCCCCACCCCGTGATAAATCTTCACGACCGCTCGGGGACGCCACCCCTGTTCCCGAGGGCGCTTTGGCCGGCTGACCGCCGGTGGCACTCCATCCATATCCGGGGGGATCAGGAACTGGTCCGCGGCGGACGCACTCGCAGTCGCGCGGATCGGCATGGAGAAAGGCGCACCACCATGACCTCTGTGCAGGTCGACAAGCAGCACGACGGCGACGAGGCCGCGGACTCCGCACCGGGCGAGGGCTACCACCGGGCACTCGGCGCCCGTCAGATCCAGATGATCGCGATCGGCGGCGCCATCGGCACCGGTCTCTTCCTCGGCGCCGGCAAGGGCATCTCCATCGCGGGACCGAGCCTGATCCTCGCGTACGCGATCGCGGGCCTGGTCATCTTCTTCATCATGCGGGCGCTCGGCGAACTCCTCATGTACCGCCCGGTCTCGGGCTCCTTCTCGGAGTACGCACGCGAGTTCATCGGCCCCTTCGCGGGCTTCGTGACCGGCTGGACGTACTGGCTCTTCTGGGTCGTCACCGGCATCACCGAGGTCACCGCCGCGGCCACCTACATGACGTACTGGTGGGACATCCCCCAGTGGCTCTCCGCCCTGGTCTTCACCGTGATCCTCTACGGCGCCAACCTGATCTCCGTGAAGCTCTTCGGTGAGCTGGAGTTCTGGTTCTCCATGGTCAAGGTCACCGCGATCGTCGGCATGATCCTGATCTGCGCCGGCATCCTCACCCTGGGCTTCTCCGACGCCGGCGACACCGCTTCCGTGACCCACCTGTGGGACCTCGGCGGCTTCTTCGCCGGCAAGGACGGCATCGGCTCGACCCTGATGACCCTCCAGATGGTCATGTTCGCCTTCCTCGCCGTCGAGCTGGTCGGCGTCACCGCGGGCGAGTCCAAGGACCCGAAGACGGTCCTGCCGAAGGCGATCAACACCGTGCCGTGGCGCATCGCCGTCTTCTACGTCGGCGCACTGATCATGATCCTGTCGGTGGTGCCCTGGACCGAGTTCCAGCCGGGCGTCTCCCCGTTCGTCGCCGCCTTCGAGAAGATGGGCCTCGGCGTCGGCGCCGCGATCGTCAACTTCGTGGTGCTGACCGCCGCGCTCTCCTCCTGCAACTCCGGCATGTACTCCACCGGCCGCATGCTGCGCGACCTCGCGCTCAACGGCCAGGGCCCGAAGGCCTTCACCAGGCTGACGAGGAGCGGTACCCCGCTGGTCGGCACCACGGTCTCCGCCGCGCTGATGACGGTCGGCGTCTGGATCAACTACCAGTGGCCCGGCGAGGCGTTCGACTACGTCGTCTCCTTCGCCACCATCTCCGGCATGTGGGCCTGGATCGTCATCCTGATCTGCCAGATCCGCTACCGCCTCAAGGCCGACCGGGGCGAGTTGCCCCACTCCTCCTTCAAGGCGCCCGGCGGCATCTGGTTCAGCGTCTTCTCGCTCTCGTTCATCGGCATGGTCCTGGTGACGATGGGCATGGACAAGGACAACCGCGTGGCGCTCTACGGCGCGCCGGTGTGGGGCCTGCTCCTCGCCGTCGCCTATCTGGTCCTCAAGGCCCGCGACCCCGAGGGCGCGGCTTTCGCCAAGCGCTCCTGACCTGCAAGGTCTCAGCATCCGGGCCGTTCTGTACCAGTTGTCGGTACGGAACGGCCCGTCTGCTTATCCTGTCGGCATGCTGACCATCACCCGGGCCCTGTACGACCAGATCGTGGAACACTCCCGCGCGGACCACCCCGACGAGGCCTGCGGCGTGGTCGCCGGCCCGGTCGGCAGCGGCCGCCCCGAGCGGTTCATCCCGATGCTGAACGCCGCCCGCTCGCCCACGTTCTACGAGTTCGACTCCGCGGACCTGCTCAAGCTCTACCGCGACATGGACGACCGGGACGAGGAGCCCGTCATCGTCTACCACTCGCACACCGCGACCGAGGCCTACCCGTCCCGTACGGACATCTCCTACGCGAACGAGCCGCAGGCCCACTACGTCCTCGTCTCCACCGCCGACGCCGACGGCGCCGGCCCCTTCCAGTTCCGCTCCTTCAGCATCGTCGAAGGCGTCGTGACCGAGGAGGACGTGAAGGTCGTCGAGGAGTACGACGCCTGAGAGACTGACCGGGACCAACGGGCGGCAGGGCCCAGGAAGCCGGTGCGAATCCGGCACGGTCCCGCCACTGTGACCGCCTCCTCCGGGAGGCGGAAGCCAGGAACTGGCCTGCCGCCTTCTCAGCACCGATCGGGGACGTGGAAATCCCCGGAGGAGGCACGTTCCGTCATGTCCCGGCCCCGCCGCGCCCAGCTCCGTAGCCCTTGGTCCCGCCGCACCCTCCTGCCCGCCGCCGCCCTGCTCCCGCTGCTCGCCGCCTGCTCGGCCCCCACGGCGCAGACCCCCGCCGCGAAGGCCGCCCCGGGATTCCCGTACACCGTCACCAACTGCGGTGTGAAGACGACCTACCAGGCCCCGCCGAAGCGTGCGGTCACCATGAACCAGCACGTCACCGAGATCATGCTCGCCCTCGGTCTGGAGAAGTCCCTCGTCGGCACCGCCTACCTCGACGACGCGATCCTCCCCGCGTACAAGAAGGCCTACGACTCGGTCCCGGTCCTCGCGAAGGAGTACCCCTCCAAGGAGGCCCTGCTCGCCGCGAACCCCGACTTCGTGTACGGCGGTTACTCCTCCGCCTTCGCCGCCAAGGACGGCCGGAGCCGGGACGACCTCGAGCGCGCGGGCATCGACACCCGGCTCGACACCGAGTACTGCCCCTCCGGTTCGACCTCCGTCGACGACCTCTACCGCGAAGTCCGCGAGACCGGCCGGACCTTCGGCGTCCCCGACCGGGCCGAAGCCTGGATCCGCGAGGCCCGCGCGACCCTCGACGCCACCGGGAAGCGCGTCGGGGGCGTCGAGCCGGTCTCCGTCCTCGTCTACGACAGCGGCGACAAGACCGCGTTCACCGCGGGCGGCAAGGGCATCGGCAACGAGATCATCACCCGCGCCGGCGGCCGGAACGTCTTCGCCGACCTCGACAAGCCCTTCGGCGACGCCACCTGGGAACAGGTCGTGGCCCGCGCGCCCGAGGTCGTCGTCATCTACGACTACGGCTCCACCACCGTCGAACAGAAGAAGAAGCGGCTCCTCGACGACCCGGCCCTGAAGGACGTCCCCGCGATCAGGAACCGCCGCTTCGCCGTCATGCCCCTCTCGGACACGGTCCTCGGCGTCCGCGTCCCCGCGGCCGTCGGCAAGCTGGCCGCCCAGCTCCACCCCGCGCGATGAGCACGGCCGTCCGCGAGGCCGGGACCCCGACGCCCGTCCCGGCCCCGGCCCCCGCCCGCCCCCTCCGGTACGCCCTCGTCGTCACCGGACTCCTCGTCGCCCTGGCCCTCGCCGCGCTCGCCTCACTGGCCCTCGGCTCCGTCCGCATCCCGCCCGGCCAGGTGCTCGACGCCCTCACCGGGCGCGCCGGGCCCTCCCCGTACCGGACGATCGTCCTCGACGTACGGCTGCCCCGGGTCCTGCTCGGCGCGGTCGTCGGCGCCGGGCTCGCCGTCGTCGGCGCCGTCCTCCAGGCCCTCGTCCGCAACCGGCTCGCCGACCCCTTCCTCCTCGGGATCTCCTCCGGCGCCTCCGCCGGCGCCGTCCTCGTCCTGGTCGTGGGCGGGGGAGCGGGCCTCGTCGGCGGGGTGACCACCGCCGTCGCGCTGCCCGCCGGGGCCTTCGCCGGGGCCCTGCTCGCCCTCGTCCTCGTCTACGGGCTCGCCCGAGGCGGCGGCACCATGACCGGCACCCGGCTCGTCCTCGCCGGGGTCGCCGTCTCCTACGTCCTGTCCGCGCTCGCCACCCTGCTCCTGGTCGTCGCCGGACGCCCCGAACAGTTCCAGGAGGCCATGTTCTGGTCCCTCGGCGGCCTCGGCAGCGCCCGCTGGGACACCCTCGCCCTGCCCACCGCCGTCCTCGTCCTCGGCGTCGGCGTCCTCCTCACCCTCGCCCGCCCGCTCGACCTGCTCCTCGTCGGCGAGGAGGGCGCCACCGTGCTGGGCCTGGACACCGCCCGCTTCCGCGCCGCCGTCTTCGTCCTCGCCTCCCTCGTCACCGCCGTCATGGTCGCCGCGAGCGGCGCCGTCGGCTTCGTCGGCCTGATGGCCCCGCACGCCGCCCGGCTCGCGGTCGGCGCCCCGCACCGCCGCCTCCTTCCGGTCGCCGCGCTCGGCGGCGCGCTCGCCCTGGTCCTCGCCGACCTCGCCGCCCGGACCGTCGCCGCACCCCAGGACATCCCGGTCGGCGTCCTCACCGCGCTCACCGGAGGACCGTTCTTCCTCTGGCTGATGCGCCGCCGCCCGGACGGAGCCGGCCCGTGACCGAACTGCGCCTGCACGGGCTCTCGTACGAGGACCGGCTCCGCGCCGCCGACCTGACCGTCCGCCCCGGCGAGACCGTCGGCCTCATCGGCCCCAACGGCAGCGGCAAGACCACCCTCCTGCGCTGTGTCTACGGCACCCTCGTCCCCACCTCCGGCCGCGCCCTCCTCGACGGCGACGACCTCCACGCCATCGGCCCCAAGGCCCGCGCCCGCCGCGTCGCCACCGTCCCGCAGGACAGCGCCACCGAGTTCGAGCTGACCGTCCGCGAGCTGGTCGCCCTCGGCCGCTCCCCGCACAAACGGTTCTGGGAGGGGGACACCGGCGCCGACCGCGAGCGCGCCGGGGCCGCCCTCGCCCGCGTCGGCCTCGCGGAGCTCGCCGACCGCCCGTACCCCACCCTGTCCGGCGGCGAACGCCAACGCGCCCTGGTCGCCCGCGCCCTCGTCCAGGACCCGGCCCTGCTCGTACTCGACGAACCCACCAACCACCTGGACATCCGGCACCAGCTCGACGTCCTCGCCCTCGTCCGGGGCCTGGGCACCACCAACCTGCTCGCGCTGCACGACCTCAACCTCGCGGGGGCGTACTGCGACCGGCTCTACGTCCTGGAGCGCGGCCGGGTGGTCACCGGCGGCACCCCCGCCGAGGTCCTCACCCCGGCCCTCCTGGAGGCCGTCTACGGGGTGGACGCCGAGGTCATCCCGCATCCCAGGACCGGCAGCCCGACCGTCCTCTACCAGCACCGTCCGGCAGATGGTCAGAAACTATCCACCATATGAGATCACATTCCGGAACCCGGACCGGGAATCGATACGATGAGCCCATGGTTTCCCACGACGTGAGCGAAGAGACCCCGGGCACGGTCATGCTCGTCGGCCGCCTGCACGTCGACCTGTGCCGCCTCGCCAGCGCGATCTGTCCTGCCCGCGCTGCGCTCTGAGCGACCGGCCGAGCGCACTTCCGCACGACCCCTCCTCCGCGCGGGGGCCCCAGCAGCGCGCCCATCACGCCACTTCCGACAGGAGCCCACGCCATGGCCATCGAGGTCCGCATCCCGACCATCCTCCGCACCTACACCGACGGCGCCAAGGCCGTCGAGGGCAGCGGCGAGACCCTCGCCAAGCTCTTCACCGACCTGGAGACGCGCCACCCCGGGATCGAGGCCCGCATCGTGGACGACGGCAAGCTCCGCCGCTTCGTCAACGTCTACCTGAACGACGAGGACGTCCGCTTCCTCGACGGCATCGACACCAAGCTCACCGACGGCGACAACGTCACGATCCTGCCGGCCGTCGCCGGCGGCATGGTCTGATCCACATGCGCTACGACTCCTCGCTGGCGGCGGTCGGCAACACGCCGCTGGTCCGCCTCCCCCGGCTCTCGCCCTCGGACGACGTCCGCATCTGGGCGAAGCTGGAGGACCGCAACCCGACCGGCTCGGTCAAGGACCGCCCCGCGCTCCACATGATCGAGCAGGCGGAGAAGGACGGCCGTCTCACCCCCGGCTGCACCATCCTGGAGCCGACCAGCGGCAACACCGGCATCTCCCTCGCCATGGCCGCCAAGCTCAAGGGCTACCGCATCGTCTGCGTCATGCCCGAGAACACCAGCGAGGAGCGCCGCCAGCTGCTCGCCATGTGGGGCGCGGAGATCATCTCGTCCCCCGCGGCGGGCGGCTCCAACACGGCGGTGCGCGTCGCCAAGGAGCTCGCCGCCGAGAACCCGTCCTGGGTGATGCTCTACCAGTACGGCAACCCGCACAACGCCGCCGCCCACTACGCCACCACGGGCCCGGAGATCCTCGCCGACCTGCCCTCCATCACCCACTTCGTGGCCGGCCTCGGCACCACCGGCACCCTCATGGGCGTCGGCCGCTATCTGCGCGAGCAGAAGCCCGACGTCAAGATCGTCGCCGCCGAGCCGCGCTACGACGACCTCGTCTACGGTCTGCGGAACCTCGACGAGGGCTTCGTACCGGAGCTGTACGACGCCTCCGTCCTCACCACCCGCTTCTCCGTCGGCTCCGCCGACGCCGTCACCCGCACCCGCGAACTCCTCCAGCAGGAGGGCATCTTCGCGGGCGTCTCCACGGGCGCGGCCCTGCACGCGGCCATCGGCATGGCCAACAAGGCGGTGAAGGCGGGCGAGAGCGCGGACATCGCCTTCGTCGTCGCCGACGGCGGCTGGAAGTACCTGTCGACCGGCCTCTACACGGCGGCGACCACGGAAGAGGCGATCGCGGCGGTCCAGGGCCAGCTCTGGGCGTAGCCGCCCGTGTGCCCGTAGAACGTCAGCGCGCCAGATGGCGGACCTGGTCCCACACGACCGGGTCCGCCGTTCCCACTCTGCGGCGGAAGTCCGTCACCGGCACCTCCCGCAGCTCGTCCGTCTCCAGGAAGCTCGGCCGCCCCTGCGCGTCGCCCACCGCCCCCGGCGGCAGCGCGATCACCCCGGGCCGCTCGTCGTGGTACTTGCTGGTGATCTTGGCGACCAGCGCCCGGTCCCCGCGCAGCGACAGCACCAGACACGGCCGGTCCTTCGAACCGGGCCCGTCCTCGAACGGCACCTCGGCCCACCAGATCTCCGTCGGCCTCGGCAGCCGCGCCGGAGCCTTCCGCGGCCCCGAAGGCGCGCGCGGGGGACGGCCGGGCGGCCGGGTCCGCCCCGAGGGGCGCCGCCGCTCCGGCCGGCGCGACGAACGCTTCCGTCCGTCGGCGAGCGCCACGACCAGCGCGATCACCACGACCGCGGCCAGCGCGGGCCACCATGACGTGTCCATACCTCAAGACGGTACCGGCGAGCCACCGACGGCGCCGACGCGCCCCGCCATCCATCCGAACCGGTGACAGAGCCCGTGAGTTCGCCCACAACGGGCCACCACGAAGGAGCGACAGGCCCGGGTGCGCCTTACGCTCGACTGACCGCACAGCCTCCCCCTTCCTCAGCGCGCTTTCCGTATCCGTCCACGGAGGTTCACGCTCCATGAAGCTCACCGTCGTCGGCTGCTCCGGGTCGTTCCCGTCCGCGGATTCGGCCTGTTCGAGCTACCTCGTCGAGGCCGACGGCTTCCGGCTGCTCCTCGACATGGGCAACGGCGCCCTCGGCGAGCTGCAGCGGCACATCGGTCTGTACGACCTCGACGCGATCTTCCTCAGCCATCTGCACGCCGACCACTGCATCGACATGTGCGGGTACTTCGTCGCCCGCTACTACCGGCACGACGGCGGGCGCTGCGACGCGATCCCCGTCTACGCGCCGGAGGGCGCCGAGCAGCGGCTGACCACGGCGTACGCGGACACCCCTTCGCCCACCTCGATGAGCGAGGTCTTCGACTTCCACACCCTGAAGTCGGGCGCCTTCGAGATCGGCCCGTTCTCCGTGCGTACGGAGAAGGTGTGCCATCCGGTCGAGGCGTACGGCATCCGCGTCGAGCACGAGGGCCGCTCGCTCACGTACTCCGGGGACACCGGGACCTGCGAGGCGCTGCACGAGCTGGCCGAGGGCACCGACCTCTTCCTCTGCGAGGCCTCCTTCACCCACGGCAAGGAGGACGTCCCGGCTCTCCATCTCAACGGCCGGGAGGCGGGCGCCGAGGCGGCCCGCTCCTCGGTGGGCCGGCT
This sequence comes from Streptomyces sp. P9-A4, assembly GCF_036634195.1. Lineage (NCBI taxonomy): Bacteria > Bacillati > Actinomycetota > Actinomycetes > Kitasatosporales > Streptomycetaceae > Streptomyces > Streptomyces sp. P9-A4. The sequence goes on along the minus strand of NZ_JAZIFY010000001.1, from coordinate 2,668,877 downwards.
CGTCCTCACCCACATCCCGCCGTGGACCGACGCCGAGCGGAACCTGGCGGACGCGCGCGAGGTGTACGCGGGGCCGTCGGAGCTGGCGCGGCCGGGCGCGGTCTACGAGATCTGAGCTTTCGTACGCGTACGGGGAAGGCCCCGGAACCTTGGGTCCCCCTGCTCCTTCAGAGCTTGGGGGAGGTTCCGGGGCCTTCCCTTCGTACGGGCGGGGGCTCACGCCTTGGTGAGGTCCTCGAGCTCCTCGTCGGACTCGCGGCCCGGCGTCGGGAGGTTGAACTTGGTGATCGCGAAGCGGAAGACCACGTAGTAGATCGCCGCGAAGACGAGACCGATCGGGATGATCAGCCAGGGCTTGGTCGCCAGGTTCCAGTTCAGCAGGTAGTCGATGCCGCCGGCCGAGAAGGTGAAGCCCGCGTGGACACCGAAGGCCCAGGTGACGGCCATGGAGACGGCGGTCAGGACCGCGTGGATCGCGTACAGGACCGGCGCGATGAACATGAAGGTGAACTCGATCGGCTCCGTGATGCCGGTGACGAAGGAGGTCAGCGCGAGGGAGACCATCATGCCCATCACGGCCTTGCGGCGCTCGGGGCGAGCGGCGTGGGCGATGGCGATGGCGGCGGCCGGGAGGCCGAACATCATGATCGGGAAGAAGCCCGACATGAAGATTCCGGCGCTCGGGTCACCGGCGAAGAAGCGGTTGAGGTCACCGTGGACGACCTCGCCGGCGGCGTTGGTGAAGTCACCGATCTGGAACCAGGAGACGGTGTTCACGAACTGGTGCATGCCGACCGGGATCAGCGCGCGGTTGATGAGGCCGAAGAGGCCGGCGCCACCGGCGCCGAGGCCGGTCATCCACTCGCCGAAGCTGGAGATGCCTTCACCGATGGGCTCCCAGACCAGACCGAACACGACACCGACGGCGGTGCCGACGAAGGCCATGATGATCGGGACGAGACGGCGGCCGTTGAAGAAGCCGAGCCAGTCCACCAGCTTGGTGCGGTGGAACTTCTGCCACAGGACGGCGGAGAGCAGACCCATCAGGATGCCGCCGAGGACGCCCGGGTTGTTGAACGTCGCGGCGACGTCGACACCCTTGTTGGCGGTCGTGTTGACGACGGCCTCGGTGATGGGGAAGGCCTTCAGCACGTTGCTGTAGACCAGGAAGCCGACGAGCGCGGCCAGGGCGGTCGAGCCGTCCGCCTTCTTGGCGAAGCCGATGGCGACGCCGATGCAGAAGAGCAGGGGCAGGTTGTCGAAGACGGCGCCACCGGCGGTGGCGAAGACGGAGGCGACCTTGCCCCAGCCGAGACCGTCCGCACCGAAGACGTCGGGCTGGCCGAGACGGAGCAAGATACCCGCGGCCGGCAGAACGGCGATCGGCAGCTGCAGGCTGCGACCGATCTTCTGCAGGCCCTGGAACAGGCCGGATCCGCGCTTCTTCGCGGGAGCGGCGGCCTGGGCGGTGGCCGTACTCATCAACTTCCTCCAGTAAGGCAAGGCGCCGCCAGAGGACAGTGAAAGGGGGGACGGCGACGTCTCGTGGAACGCGGTGGTCTGGACCGCGTGGTCTACACCAATGAGTGGTGTAGACCAGTTGTAGCACGTGAGACTTAGATAAGGAACCTGCGAATTCTGTGCACTCGGCCATAGCTGGAAATGCACGACATAAGGCCCCTGGACCGTCAGGTCCAGGGGCCTTGTGCGGGCCTTACGGGAGGGACGAAAGCCCCGTACCGGTCAGGCCTCGGAGGGTGCGCGCGGGGTCACTTGACGTTCTCCCGCTCCATCTCGTCCCCCACCTCGTCCGGCTCGCGGCCGGGGGTCTGGAAGTTGAACTTGGTGATCGCGAACCGGAAGATCGCGTAGTACACGACCGCGAAGCCGAGACCGATCGGAATGATCAGCCAGGGCTTCGTCGCCAGGTTCCAGTTGATCACGTAGTCGATCAGGCCGGCCGAGAAGCTGAAGCCGTCCTTCACGCCGAGCGCCCAGGTCACCGCCATCGAGGCACCCGTGAGCACCGCGTGGATCGCGAACAGCACCGGCGCGACGAAGAGGAACGAGTACTCCAGCGGCTCCGTGATGCCGGTGACGAGCGAGGTCAGCGCCACCGAGAGCATCAGACCGCCGATCTCCTTGCGGCGGTGCGGCTTCGCGCAGTGGGTGATCGCGAGCGCCGCCGCCGGCAGCGCGAACATCATGATGGGGAAGAAGCCCGTCAGGAACTGGCCGGCGTTCGGGTCGCCCGCCAGGAACATGGGGATGTCGCCGTGGACGGCACTGCCGTCCGGCTTCGTGTACGTGCCGAACTGGAACCAGATGGGCACGTTCAGGAACTGGTGCAGGCCGATGACGAGCAGCGCCCGGTTCGCCACACCGAAGATGCCCGAGCCCCAGGCGTCGAGGCCGACCAGCCAGTCGCTGAAGTTCTCCAGGGCGTCACCGATCGGCGGCCAGATCCACAGGCAGATCGAGGCGAAGCCGATCGCCACGAAGGTCATGATGATCGGGACGAGGCGGCGGCCGTTGAAGAAGCCCAGCCAGTCGACCAGCTTCGTCCGGTGGTAGCGCTGCCACAGGTAGGCGGTGAGCAGGCCCATGACGATGCCGCCGAAGACACCGGGGTTCTGGTACGTGTAGCCCGCGAAGGAGTCGTCGACGCCGAGGCAGCCGCCGCTGATGTCCTTCGTGCCGGTCGGGCAGTCCTTCGGGAACTGCCGCAGCACCGTGTAGTAGACGAGGAAGCCGACGACGGCCGCGAGCGCGGTGGAGCCGTCCGACTTCTTCGCCATGCCGATCGCGACACCGATGCAGAAGAGGATCGGCAGGCCGAGGCTGCCGTCGAGGAGGGCGCCGCCCGCGCCCGCCATCACCTTCGCGACGTTGTCCCAGCCGAGACCTTCCGCGCCGAAGACGTCCGGCTGGCCGAGGCGGTTGATGATGCCGGCGGCCGGCAGGACGGCGATGGGGAGCTGGAGGCTGCGGCCCATCTTCTGCAGGCCCTGGAAGAGTCCGCCCCACATGGACTTCTTCGGCCGCGCCGCGGCGGCGCTGTCCGTACTCATCGGCGTCCTCCCTGCCCGGGGCAAGCCGGGTCCGCGTCTCGTTGCAGACTGGTGTAGACCAGTTGCGATAGGCTCCGGGAACCCGCTGAGGGCAGGCCGCCGGTGATCGTCATCATTCGGCAGAACGGCGGCACTCGCTCGCGAAGTTGGGCCAACCGTGGGTTACCGTGACAAAGCGGACCACAGGTGCGCCGAGATTCGCGTCCTCGCGAACGGAACGGACAGGGAGAGACACATGGCCAGCAAGGCTGAGAAGATCGTCGCCGGGCTCGGCGGCATCAAGAACATCGAAGAGGTCGAAGGCTGCATCACCCGCCTGCGCACCGAGGTCGTGGACCCCGCCCTGGTCGACGAAGCCGCCCTGAAGGCCGCCGGCGCCCACGGCGTCGTCAAGATGGGCACCGCGATCCAGGTCGTCATCGGCACCGACGCCGACCCGATCGCCGCCGACATCGAAGACATGATGTGAGCGACTGACTCACGTCAGCCGACCCACATCGACGAGGGCCCGTTCCGGCAGGGGAACGGGCCCTTCGTCATGTCCGGCACCGGGCCCTCCCCGTGACGGGAACGGGCCCTTCGTCATGTCCGGCACCGGGCCCTCCCCGTGACGGGAACGGGCCCTTCGTCATGTCCGGCACCGGGCCCTCCCCGTGACGGGAACGGGCCCTTCGTCATATCCCGCACCGGGCCCTCCCCGAGACCGGGACGGCCCCTTCCCCGTATCCCGCTAGGCTCGTCCCATGTCTCGTATCGACGGCCGTACCCCCGAACAGCTCCGCCCCGTGACCATCGAGCGCGGATGGAGCAAGCACGCCGAGGGCTCCGTCCTCGTCTCCTTCGGCGACACCAAGGTCTTCTGCACCGCCTCCGTCACCGAAGGCGTCCCGCGCTGGCGCAAGGGCAGCGGCGAGGGCTGGGTCACCGGCGAGTACTCCATGCTCCCGCGCGCCACCAACACCCGCGGCGACCGCGAGTCCGTCCGCGGCAAGATCGGCGGCCGCACCCACGAGATCTCCCGCCTCATCGGCCGCTCGCTGCGCGCGGTCATCGACTACAAGGCGCTCGGCGAGAACACCATCGTCCTCGACTGCGACGTCCTCCAGGCCGACGGCGGCACCCGCACCGCCGCCATCACCGGCGCGTACGTCGCCCTCGCCGACGCGGTCACCTGGGCCCAGGGCAAGAAGCTCGTCAAGGCCGGCCGCAAGCCGCTCACCGGCACCGTCGCCGCCGTCTCCGTCGGCATCGTCGACGGAGTCCCGCTCCTCGACCTCTGTTACGAGGAGGACGTGCGCGCCGACACCGACATGAACGTGGTCTGCACCGGCGACGGCCGCTTCGTCGAGGTCCAGGGCACCGCCGAGGCCGAGCCCTTCGACCGCAAGGAGCTCAACGCCCTCCTCGACCTCGCGTCCGGCGGCTGCGCCGAACTCGCCGAGATCCAGCGCAAGGTGCTCGAAGGAACCCTCTGACGGCCGGCTGCGTCCTGACGGGCGGGCGCACGGGTACGATCCGTGCGCCCGCCCGTTCGCATGTCCGTACGTATCTGGGGAGGACCCGCCTTGAAGCGCCGTCTCGCACTCGCCATGGCCACGGCCGCCGCGCTCACCACCGTCCTGAGCGGCTGCGGAGCCCTCGACACCGCGATGGACTGCGTCAAGACCGCCGACGCGATAGCCACCTCGGTGAGCAACCTCCAGCAGGCGGTCTCCAACGCCTCGAACGACGCCACGCAGATCGAGGAGTCCCTGGACTCCATCTCCACCGAGCTGGGCAACCTCAAGAACACCACGGACAACGCCGACCTCTCCAAGGCGGTCGACGACCTCACCAAGGGCGTCGACTCCGTCCGCACGGCGGTCAAGAACGGCGACACGACCCCGGACATCACCCCGATCACCGACGCGGCCGGCGAGGTCGCCAAGGTCTGCACCCCGGGCTGACCGGACCGGGCCCCGCGGCCCGGATAATCGAGGGCATGACCCGTCTGATCCTCGCCACCCGCAACCCGGGCAAGATCACCGAACTCCACGCGATCCTCGCCGACGCAGGTCTCGACCTGGAACTCGTCGGCGCGGACGCGTACCCGGAGATCCCCGACGTCAAGGAAACCGGCGTCACCTTCGCCGAGAACGCCCTCCTCAAGGCCCACGCCCTGGCCCGGGCCACCGGCCTGCCGGCCGTGGCCGACGACTCCGGCCTCTGCGTCGACGTCCTCAACGGTGCCCCCGGCATCTTCTCCGCCCGCTGGGCCGGCGCCCACGGCGACGACCGCGCCAACCTGAACCTGCTGCTCGCCCAGCTCTCCGACATCGCGGACGAACACCGGGCCGCCCACTTCGCCTGCGCGGCCGCCCTGGCCCTGCCGGACGGCACGGAACGCGTGGTCGAGGGCCGCATGCCGGGCACCCTCCGCCACACCCCGAAGGGCACGAACGGCTTCGGCTACGACCCGATCCTCCAGCCGGACGGCCACGACGTGACCTGCGCGGAACTGACCCCGACGCAGAAGAACGCGATCAGCCACCGGGGCAAGGCCTTCCGGGCGCTGGTGCCGGTGGTGCGGGAGCTGTTGGGCTGAACACGCGAGAAGGGCCGCTCCGTTGGAGCGGCCCTTCCGTCGACGTGCGGCCGGTGGGACTCGAACCCACACGGGCTTTCGCCCACTGGGACCTAAACCCAGCTCGGCTGCCAGTTACGACACGGCCGCGTGCACGCCCATCGTAGTGGCCACCCGCCCGGCCGGGGCGAGCACGTCAGAAGTTCGGTCCCGGCACCCGGCCGTCGTCTCAGCCCTCGACGCCCAGGTCTCGGATGATCTTGGCCACGTGGCCGGTGGCCTTCACGTTGTAGAAGGCGTGTTCGATCTTGCCGTTCTCGTCGACGACGACCGTCGAGCGGATCACGCCCGTCACCGTCTTGCCGTACAGCTTCTTCTCGCCGAAGGCGCCGTACGCCTCCAGGGTCTCCTTCGACGGGTCGCCGACCAGCGTGACCTTGAGGTTCTCCTTCTCGCGGAACTTCGCCAGCTTCTCCGGCTTGTCCGGCGAGACGCCGATGACGTCGTAGCCCGCCGCCGCGAGGACGTCCAGGTTGTCCGTGAAGTCGCAGGCCTGCTTCGTGCACCCGGGGGTGAGCGCGGCCGGGTAGAAGTAGACGATGACCTTGCGGCCCTTGTGGTCCGCGAGGGAGACCTCGTTGCCGTCCGCGTCGGGCAGGGTGAAGGCGGGGGCGGTGTCGCCGGGCTGCAGTCGCTCGCTCATGGCTCTCCTCGGGATGGTTCGCGTACGCATTCAGAGCCTAATGGGGGTCGGGGACAGCCTCATGGCGATCGAGCTGACAGACTGTCCACAACGACCGGATCACGACTACGGAGGCAGCGCGGTGTCGGAGGCCAGGACCCCTGCGCAGATCGAGGCGGACATCGTCCGCCGGCGCGAGCAGCTCGCCGTCACTCTCGACGAGATCGGCATTCGGATGCACCCGAAGACGATCATCGGGGACGCGAAGGCCAAGGTCGCCTCGACGGTCGACCAGACCGCCGGACGCGCCTTCGTCGCCGTCAACCGGGTGGTCTCGGATGTGAAGGCACGTTTCACCCATGAGGACGGCGCCCCCCGCCTGGAGCGCGTGGTGCCGGTGGCCGTCGTGGCCGTGGCGATCGTCGGGCTGCTCGCCGCGTCCTCCCGCAAGAAGAGGGGATGACCCCTTCCTGCCACGGGTGTCCCGCCCGGGCGGGTAGGTTCACCCCGTGAGCGAGAACACGCACGACAAGCTGCCCATCCGGATGCTCCACGACCGGGTCCTGGTCCGCACCGACTCCCCGGAGGGGGAGCGGCGTTCCGGCGGCGGCATCCTGATCCCGGCGACCGCGGCCGTCGGCCGCCGCCTCGCCTGGGCCGAGGTGGTCGCGGTCGGCCAGAACGTCCGCACGGTCGAGATCGGTGACCGGGTCCTGTACGACCCCGAGGACCGTGCCGAGGTCGAGGTGCGGGGCACCGCGTACATCCTGATGCGCGAGCGCGACCTGCACGCGGTGGCCGCCGACCGGTTCCAGGGCACCTCGGACTCCACCGGGCTGTACCTCTGACCCCACGGGCACATGACGCGAGGGCCCTTGGTGACCATGGTCACCAAGGGCCCTCCACCGTTCTTTGCTAGCCTGGAGACACCCGACGAGACGCGCCGTACCGGGATTCCGACAAGACGACGCACCCCTGTTGTTCCGTCTCGCGGAGGTTCGTCGTCATGGCCTGGGTTCTGCTCATCATCGCCGGTCTGCTCGAAGTCGGCTGGTCGATCGGCATGAAGTACACCGAGGGCTTCACCCGTCTCTGGCCCAGCGTGTTCACCGGTATCGGCATCGTCGCGTCCATGGTGCTGCTGTCGCAGGCCGCCAAGACGCTGCCCATCGGTACGGCGTACGGCGTGTGGGTCGGCATCGGCGCGGCCGGTGCGGCGGTGTTCGGCATGGTGGTGCTGGGTGAGCCCGCGACCGCCGCCCGGATCTTCTTCGTCTGTCTGCTGCTCGTCGCCGTCGTGGGGCTCAAGGCGACCTCGGGGCACTGACCCCGGGTGCCGACCCGTGGTCACCGACCCGGATGGCCGTACGAGGGACGGTCATCGGTCATCGACCCGGACGGTCGTATCAGGGGCCGTCCGGGTCGATGACCCGGACGGCCGTACGCGCCCCGGTCGCCCGTCATTGACCCCGTACGGGCGTAGGCGAGGGCAGGGGTCCGCGCGACGCCGCGCCCGGCCCCGCCTCGCCCGTCAGGTACGACTCCGAGGACCCGCCCGGGTCCTGCGGCCCGTCCGGCGTCGGCGGCACCGCCGGCATCGCCTCCGCCCCCGGCATCAGCTGGAGCTCGAAGTCCCGCGGCGCCGTCCCCGCCAGCGCCTCCCGGGTGAACCGGCCCCAGATCTCGGCGGGCGCCCCGCCGCCGTTGATCCGGGGCAGTCCCAGTGCCCCGTACAGCGACTCCTGCCGCCCCGACTCCGGGTCCTGCCCCATCAGCGCGACCACCGTCGCCAGCTCCGGGGTGTAGCCGGCGAACCAGGCGGCCCTGTCGTCCTCCGCCGTGCCCGTCTTGCCCGCCGCGGGCCGCCCGGCGGCCTGCGCGGCCGTTCCGGTGCCCGCTTCCACGACGCTCCGCAGGATCGACGTGGTCGTGTCCGCGGCCTCCCGGCTGACGGCCTGCCGTCCCTCGGCGGCCGGGACCGCCAGCTCCTGGCCGTCCCGGCTGATCCGCCCGACCAGCGTGTACGAGCCGTGCCGGCCGTGCGCGGCGAGCGTCGCGTACGCCGTGGCCATGTCGAGGACGCTGGCCGTGGCCGGCCCGAGCGCGATGGACGGGGAGGCGGTGAGGTCGGGGGTGGAGCCGGGCAGTCCGAGGGCGACCGCGGTGCGCCGTACGTGCCCGGGGCCGACGTCGACCGCCATCTGGGCGTACACCGCGTTCACCGACAGATCGGTGGCCGCGCCGACGGCGATCTCGCCGTAACTCGCGTCGTCCTCGTTGGCGGGGTCGTACGGGCTCCCGCTCCAGCCCTCCACGGGACGCCGGTTGCTGCCGTCGTACACCGTGTACGGGGTGATCGGCTCGCCCCGCTGGGTCTGCGCCCCGCTCTGCACGGCTGCCGTGAAGACGAAGGGCTTGAAGGTGGAACCGACCTGGTAGTCGCGGCGGGTGGCGTTGTTGACGTACTGCTGGGTGTAGTCGACGCCCCCGTACATCGCGAGGACCTCGCCGTCCGCAGGGTCGACGGCCGCCGCGCCGACCCGCACGTTCCGGTCGGCGGGGGAGACCGCCGGGTCGAGCCGGGACATGACCTGCTCCTCGACGGCCCGGACGAGCGCCTCCTGCTTGGCGGGTTCCAGGGTGGTGGTGATCCGGAAGCCGCCGCCGGCGAGGGTCTTCTCGTCGATGATCCCGTGCCCGGTGAGGTACTCCTCGACGGCCTGGACGAGATAGCCGCGCTGCCCGGACAGGCCCGTCGCGGGCCGCGCGGTCTGCGGGGCGGGGAAGCGGACGGCGGCGCGGTCGGCGCGGGTGAGCCAGCCCTCGGTGACCATGCCGTCGAGCACGTAGTTCCAGCGGGCGACGGCCGTGGCGCGGTTCTCGGGGTGGGTGGTGACGTCGTAGGCGCTGGGGGCTTTGAGGAGGGAGGCGAGGTACGCGCCCTCGGCGGTGTCGAGCTGCTCGACGTCCTTGCCGTAGTAGGCGCGGGCGGCGGCCTGGACGCCGTACGCGTTCCGGCCGAAGTAGCTGGTGTTCAGATAGCCCTGGAGGATCTCCTCCTTGCTCTTCTCGCGGCCCAGCTTGATCGCGATGAAGAACTCCTTCGCCTTCCGGGTGAGGGTCTGCTCCTGCCCCAGGTAGTAGTTCTTGACGTACTGCTGGGTGATGGTCGAACCCGACTGGCGGCCCTTGCCGGTGACGGTGTTCCAGGCGGCGCGGAGCATCGCCTTGGGGTCGACGGCGCGCGAGGTGTGGAAGTCGCGGTCCTCGGCGGCGAGGACGGCCTGCCGGAGGGAGAGCGGGACGCGGTCGAGCCGTACGTTCTCGCGGTTGACCTCGCCGTCCCGGGCGAGGGTGGAGCCGTCGCGGTAGAGGTAGACGTTGGACTGGGCGACGGCGGCGGTGTTGGCGGGCGGGATCTCCACGAGGAGGTACCCGGCGGCGAAGGCGCCGAGGAGCAGGAGCGAGCCGAGCAGGAACAGCCCGATGAGGGCCCGGAGGAGGCGCCGGGGACGGGAGCGCTTCGGGGGGCGCTCGGGGGCGCGCCTGGGGTCGGTCTCGGGGGTGCGCCTCGGGTCGCGCTCGGGATCGTGCTTCGGGCCGGGGAGGGAAGGGTCCCTCGGCTCCCAGCCCGGCGTGCGGGATGGCCGGGGGGCGTCGGGGTCGCTCGTACCGGAGGAAGGGGGCATGGCACCTCATATTGCCCGGAATGTGACGAAACTCCCGGACGCGACCCGAAACGGACCCGAAGGTGACGGGAAATCCCCTCGCGGGCGCGGGGACTCCTCGCTAGGGTCGTGCGCTTCGGTGTTTCCCGATGCTTTTCATCGCTTCCCGGTGTTTACCGGCGTTTCCCGGGGTTTTTCAGCTCTCTACGGACGGGGGAGGGGCATGCTGCGGCTGTACGCGACGGTGGCCGCGGGTGGCTTCCGGCGCCATGCCACCTATCGGGTGGCGACGGCGGCGGGCGTCTTCACCAACAGCGTCTTCGGCCTGGTCCTCTCGTACACCTACATCGCCCTCTGGGACGAACGCCCCGCGCTCGGCGGCTACTCGGTGGACGACGCCATCGCGTACGTATGGATCGGACAGGCGCTCATCACCGTCTGCGGACTGATGGGCGGCGGCTTCGAGGAGGAGCTGATCGAGCGCATCAGGACCGGCGACATCGCCGTCGACCTCTACCGCCCGGCCGACCTCCAGGCCTGGTGGTTCTCGGCCAACGCGGGCCGGTCCGCGTACCAGCTGATCGGCCGGGGCGTCCTCCCGATGACGATCGGCTGGCTCGTCTTCCGCTTCGCCCTGCCACCGGGCCCCGGCACCTGGCTCGCCTTCCTGGTGGCCGTGGCGCTGGGCTCCACCGTCAGCTTCGCGATCTGGTACCTGGTGGCGATGAGCGCGTTCTGGCTGCTGGACGGCCAGGGAGTGGCGCAGGTGGCCTGGCTGAGCGGCCTGTTCTTCTCCGGGATGCTGCTCCCGCTGAACGTCTTCCCCGGCGCGCTCGGCGAGATCGCGCGGACACTGCCGTGGGCGTCCCTGCTCCAGGTCCCGGCGGATGTGTACCTGGGGAAGTACCGGGGCTGGGAACTGGCGGGGGCGTACGGCTTCCAGGCGGCGTGGGCGGTCGTCCTGCTCGGCGCGGGCCGGGTGGCGCAGAAGGCGGCGACGCGGAGGGTGGTGGTGCAGGGTGGGTGAGCCGCGCGCTGCGGCCGGGCCCCCGGCGGGCCTCGGCCCCGCCCCCGAATCCGTGAGGGACCCCGCCCCTGAATCCGTGAGGGACGCCGCCCCCGAATCTGTCAGGGATCCCGCCCTCGAATCTCTCAGGGACGCCGCCTTCGAGGCAGGTCGCTTCCCCGACCCTCCGCCCGGCCCCTGGAGCACGTACCGGATGGTGGCGGGCATGTGGATCCGGTCCACGATGGCCTACCGCTCCTCCTTCGCGCTGACCCTGGTCACCAGCTTCTGCGTCACCTTCTTCGACTTCGTCGCGATCCTCCTGATGTTCGGCCAGGTGAAGGGCCTCGGCGGCTTCTCGTTCGCGGAGGTCGCGCTGCTCTACGGGACGGCCGGCACGTCGTTCGGGATCGCGGACCTGACGATGGGCTCGGTGCAGCGGATGGGGAGGCGGGTCCGGGACGGCTCGCTCGACGTCTTCCTGATGCGCCCGGCACCGCTCATGGCCCAGGTCGCGGCGGACAAGTTCGCGCTGCGCCGCTTCGGCCGGGTCCTCCAGGGGCTGGTCGTCCTGGTCTGGGGCCTGCTGCTGCTCGATGTGGCGTGGACGCCGGTGAAGGTGCTGCTGCTGCCGGTGACGGTGGTCTGCGGGGCGGTGATCTTCTCGGCGCTGATGGTGCTGGGCGCGTCGGCGCAGTTCTGGATGCAGGACGCCGCGGAGGTGACCAACTCGTTCACGTACGGCGGGAACACCCTCCTCGGGTACCCGCCGACGGTGTTCGCGCAGGACCTGGTGCGGGGTGTCGTGTACGTCGTACCGCTGGCGTTCGTGAACTGGCTGCCCGCGCTGTACGTGCTCGGCCGGCCCGCACCGGCGGGGGTGCCGGAGGGGGCGGCGTTCGCCGCGCCGCTCGTGGCGGCGGTCTGCTGCGGGGTCGCGGGGATCGCCTGGCGGGCCGGTATCCGTTCGTACCGATCGACAGGGAGCTGACGTCCGCCATGCCGTTCATCGAGCTGGAGTCACTGGAGAAGGTCTTCACGGTCCGCCGGAAGACGGGCCCGTTCCGCCGGGAGAAGCGCGAGGTCAGGGCGGTCGACGGGATCAGCTTCGAGGTCGGGCGCGGCGAGATGGTCGGCTACATCGGCCCGAACGGCGCGGGGAAGTCGACCACCATCAAGATGCTGACCGGCATCCTCACCCCGAGCGGTGGCCGGCTGCGCGTCGCCGGCATCGACCCGGCGCGGGAGCGCACCCGGCTGGCCCAGCGGATCGGGGTGGTCTTCGGCCAGCGGACGACCCTGTGGTGGGACCTGCCGCTGAAGGACTCGTACCGGCTGATGCACCGCATGTACCGCATCCCCGACGCCCGCTACCGGGAGAACCTGGACCGCTGTGTGGAGCTCCTGGAGCTGGGGGAACTCCTCGACGTGCCGGTACGCCAGCTCTCGCTGGGGCAGCGGATGCGCGGCGACATCGCGGCGGCGCTGCTGCACGACCCGGAGGTGCTCTACCTCGACGAGCCGACGATCGGCCTGGACGTGGTGTCGAAGGCGAGGGTGCGGGACTTCTTGCGCGAGCTGAACGCCTCGCGGGGCACGACGGTGCTCCTGACCACCCACGACCTCACGGACATCGAGCAGCTCTGCTCGCGGGTGATGGTGATCGACCACGGGCGGCTGATGTACGACGGGGAGCTGGACGGCCTGCACGAGATGGGGGAGAGCGAACGGCTCCTGGTGGTGGACCTGGAGCGGGAGACGCCCCCGATCGAGGTGCCGGGAGCCCGCTTCGTACGGGCGGAGGGTCCGCGCCAGTGGCTCGCGTTCCCGGCCGCGGCGTCGGCGGCCCCGCTGGTCGCGGCGGTGGCGGCGACGTATCCGCTGCTCGACCTCTCGGTGCGGGAACCCGACATCGAGGCCGTGATCGCGAAGATGTACGGGGGAACTCGGGAGGACCGCCGGGAGTCTCTGACGTAGGAGGTCGAGTCGATGGTGAGTTTCTCGTACACGGCGGCGGACGAGGAGAAGAGCAGGGGCGTCCGCCGGATGAAGACGCTGGCGACGGCGCTGCTGCTGGCCGTGGCAGTGATCTACGCCCTGGCGACGTGGGCGAGGAACGCCGGCTGGGGCGCCTGGACGGGCTACGTCGCGGCGGCGGCCGAGGCGGGCATGGTCGGCGCGCTCGCGGACTGGTTCGCGGTCACGGCGCTCTTCAGACGGCCGCTCGGTCTGCCGATCCCGCACACGGCGATCATCCCGACGAAGAAGAACCAGCTGGGAGCGTCGCTGGGCCAGTTCGTGGGCGAGAACTTCCTCTCCGCCGACGTGGTGAGGGGCCGGCTGCACGCCTTCGGGATCGGCGGCCGGCTCGGCAACTGGCTGGAGGACCCGGCGCACGCGGACCGGGTCACGTCGGAACTCTCCACGGCGCTACGGGGGGCCCTGACGGTCCTGCGGGACTCGGACGTCCAGGCGGTCGTCGGCGAGGCGATCACCCGGCGGGCCGAGGCGGCGGAGATCGCGCCGGGCCTCGGCAAGACCCTGGAGAGGATCGTCGGGGACGGGGCCCACCACCGGGCCGTGGACCTGGTCTGCACACGCGCGCACGACTGGCTGGTCACCCACGGCGAGTCGGTGATGGACGCGGTGCAGGGCGGGGCGCCGGGCTGGACCCCCCGGTTCGTGGACCGCCGGATCGGCGAGCGGGTCTACAAGGAGCTGCTCCGCTTCGTGACGGAGATGCGGGACATGCCGGCCCACCCGGCGCGCGGCGCGATCGACCGCTTCCTCACGGACTTCGCGGCCGACCTGCAGGCGGACACGGACACCAGGGCACGCGTGGAGCGCCTCAAGTCGGACCTCCTGGCCCGCCCGGAGGTCCAGGACATCATCGCCTCGGCCTGGTCCTCGGTCCGCAACCTGATCATCGCGGCGGCCGAGGACGACCGCAGCCAACTCCGCCTCCGCGCCCGCGCCTCCCTGATCTCCCTGGGCAACCGCCTGTCGACGGACACCCGTCTCCAGTCGAAGGTCGAGGGCTGGGCGGAGGACGCGGCGACATACGTCGTCACGACCTACCGCCACGAGATCACGTCCCTGATCACGGACACGGTGGCGGGCTGGGACGCCGACCAGACGTCGAAGAAGATCGAGGCGAACATCGGCCGGGACCTTCAGTTCATCAGGATCAACGGCACGGTGGTGGGCGCGTTGGCGGGGTTGGTGATCTATACGGTGAGCAGGGGGGTGGGGGGCTGAGGGGGTTTGGCCTGGCGCGGGGCGGGCGGTCACGGGCTGAGGGGCCTGGCCTGGCGCGGGGCGGACGGCCACGGGCTGAGGGTTACGCCTTTCCGCGGGTGACGGCCCAGGAGGCGGCGGCCATGCCACCGGCGACGGAGAACACGGCGGGCCAGGCGCCGATCTTCTTGGCGAGCGGGTGGGACCCGGCGAAGGCGGCGACGTAGGCGGTCGTCAGCCCCACGGAAGCCTTGGCCCCACCCACCTGCTGCCACTCCCGCGCGGCCACCCCACCGGCGACGGCGAGCACGACCCCACCGAGCGGCCGCTTCTTGGTCCACCGGGCAACGGCGTATCCACCGACGAGCCCGGCGGCGGCTATGGCGGGGGAGGGGATGCGGGGCATGGCGGGGGCCTTTCGGTGGGGCGGGTGGTCCTTCGAGCGTACGAGGGGACGGGGCGTCAGCAGGATTCGAGGTGCCCTATGAGTGCACGGAGATCGGTGGCGTCCATACCCCAGGGTGCGAGGTCCTCCTCCGGATCTGCCAGTTCCCGGACCACGTCGTCATCCAGGATCTGGCCCATGAACTCAAGCTTTCGCCCGAGGCGTTCATGCACGATGTTGTCGACGGTGCCCTGGGCGATCAGCACGGTCACACGTGTCTCCGTGTCTGGGGCAAGACCGAGGCGGTGAATCCGGTCAAGGCTCTGCAGGTAGCGTCCCGCCGCGAAATCGCGGTCGAGGTAGACCGCGTCATGACAGACGTGGTGGAGGCTGATTCCCTCGCCGAGCGTGGCCGGGTTGGACAGGAGGACCATGCAGTCCGGGTCCTCCCGGAACCTGCGGATCTGCTCGTCACGGTCCGGAGTGCCGCCGTGGACCACTGCGGGCTGGAGGGGGTCCAGCGCCCTTGCGAGGGTGGTCAGGTTCCTCACGAAGGTCGACCAGACGAGCGTCTTGCGGCCTGCGCGGGCGTTGTCCGTCACGGTCCGGAGCACGGCTTCGTACTTCGGCGATGTCTCGTAGCGAGGCAGATCCCGCATGAGTTCCTTCAGCGGAAGGCCGTCCGCGGGCCGTAGCGGGGGCACGAAGAAGGGGAGGGGCTCGTAGCGGTCGGACCCGGATTCCAGCAGCGCCGGGTTCGTGCTGGCCATCAGAAGGTAGACGAGGACCTTGCCCAGCCGGGCGAACTCTTCCTGCTCCCGGTCCTGGAGGCCGGTCAGCTGGTTCCTGAGGGCCGAATAGAGCCTTCTGTGTGCCTCCGGGAGCTCCACGTACTTCACCCGCACGTCTACCGGCGGGAGCTGGAGCTCGCTTTTCGTGGTGCGGGTGAACAGCGGACGCAGCACCCGGCTCGCGTGGCTGAGGTCGCCTCCGCTCACCGCCCTGTCCACAGCCCGTCGTCCGTGGCCGGGCCAGACGAACGAGAGCAGGCTTTCCAGGTCCTTGGCGCCGTTGGGGGCCGGGGTCCCCGTCAGGATGAGCCGGTGCCGGGCCAGCGGCCCCAGCGCCATGCAGCTGGCACCGTAGGTGCCGCGGACACCGAGCTTCATCCGGTGAGCCTCGTCTAGCACCATCATGGACGGCGCGGAGACCAGCCAGTCGGCGAGGACGGCCTGGTACCGGCTCAGCCTCTCGTAGTTGACGAGCAGGATCTCCGCGTCGCTGTCCGGTCGCTGCGTGAAGACCCGGACGACTGGAGGCTCGGTGAAACAGCCGGCCGCCTCATCGGTCCACGCCTCGTACGCGGACTTCGGGCCGACCACGAGCAGTCTCCTGGCCTTCCCGGCGCGGCGGAGGGCCGTGTACACGGCCAGGGCGGTGCGGGTCTTCCCCGCCCCCGGCACGCTGAAGTTCGCCCCGTGGGTCAGGGACAGCAGCTTGCCGATGTCCCTCTTCTGAAAGCTGGTCAGCGGCGCCACCCAGGTGTCACCCAGGTGGTCGGCTATGGCGGAAGCGGAGATCTCTCCTGAGACCTCCGTGCCCTGAGTCCCGGCATTGATACGGGCCTCGACCGCCTGGGAGTCCCGCACCGACCCCTCCGCGAGTGACTGGAGGTCGGGTGCGAAGCGCACGCTGGCCGGATCGTGCCAGTGCCTGAGCAACGTGAGCTGTGAGAGGAACTCCTCCAGATCCACTTCTGCGGCCAGAGTGCCACGCTGGCTTCCGCTGCCGTACCGGGCGACGAACCGGACCAGGTGTTCCTGCCCATCAGCCTGGGCACGGAACACCACCTTGGTCCGGGTCTCATCGAAGTCCAGTCTGAGCGACGGCTCCTCGTCGCCGGCCACTTTCAGTCTCCGCTCGTCTTGATCAGCCAGGTGACGCCTTCGCCGTGGGTGGACACACCACGACTGGCCTGACGGGCCAGCTTCGCCAGACTTCCCCTGACCCTGAGGAGGGCGCTGTCGAAGCTCTCCTCGTCCAGGCTGTTGCTCCCGAGGGCCTGGACGAGGTCGCTCACGCTCTGGTCGATCGCGGCGCGTGCGTCGTCAAGGCGCTCGGCGGTGGTCTGCCGGACCTTCTTCAGGCGGTCGTCCCGCTCCGCCGCGTCCAGCGCACGGCGCATTCCCTTCCGCGCGGCGACCACTTCCCGCTGCGCTGCCTCACGCACGTCAGCCGTGAGGTGGCGGGATGTCTCGGTGGCGCGGGCCTGCAGGATCTGGTCGGTCACCGCCCGAGCCCGTACCACCGGGTTCGAGGGCGGGGCCACTGTGACCGAGAGGCCGGGAATCGCGATTCCCGCCGGCTCCGCCTCCTCGGCGTCGGTGGTCTGGAACAGGCTGGGGAGGCTCTCTTCCAGGTAGTTGCCCTGGAAGTCCTCTCCGATGACGCGTGTCTTCGTCTTGGCGAAGTCCAGGACGATCGCGGCGATCCTGTTCTCCTTGACGCGCTCCGCCTTCTCCTGACTGGATGCGTACACCTTCGTGAAGGTGCGGTGCAGTTCCTTCAGGTTCTCCTGGTGACCCTCGAAATCCGAAAGGGCGAGCTGGGCGCCATCTGGTGTGGCGCTGCGCTCGATCATGTCCCGGATCACACTGAGGATCCACCGCTCCTGCTTGAACGTCTTGAGCTGGATGTGGAAGTCGCGCGCGATGTCAGCCGCTTCGCGCCCCATGAGTTCCTGCTCTTCCATGGCGATCAGGCGGTTGATGTACGAGTAGTCCCGGCGCTTGTCGGGGCGCAGCTGAAGCGTCAGTTCAACCGCGTTGATGTCTTCCCAGGTAAAGGACTGGGGCAGTACACCGACTCGAATAGAGGACTGTCCCAGCCGGCGCAGGGCGGCCGCCCGGGTATTGCCGTTGACGAGGATGCCCTCGTGCGTCATCAGCCCTGGCTCCTGCTGGTCGACTGACCGCAGGCTCTCCATCAGTGCTTCGAAGTCCGGGTCGGTCTCGTCCGGGTTGGCGGGCTTCCCCATGAGCAGGCGGTGCAGGTAGTTCTGGCTCTCCGGCTGCCAGGGGTCTTCCTGCAATCCGCGGGCCAGTACGGGGTCGTGATCACGCTGAGCTCTGATCCGGTGTGTCGCCGGGTTGAAATACACGTCGCGCAACGGCATGTCGATGACACCGACATGAAGCGGCCGACCGTTCCATTCCACGGTGACGGTCTCGGGGACCGCGTCACCTTCCGTCGTCTCACGGAGCCGTCGCGCGACGAACTCGGTGTTCTTCTCGCCCTTCGGCGGAAGGTTGAACCTCAGCATCCCCACAGGTCTCCTCAACTCAGGGCCCCAGCCCTTCTTCCTTCCAGACCGGCCGGACCAGCACGCTACGAACGGCCGACCGCCGCGCGGACGGTCTCGCGAGATTCGGCCGGCAGGCTCCGGTACTCCCCCCAGAGCCTTTCCATGGCGCTGAAGTCGCGGCGGTCCGTGGCCACCCACTGCGCGAAGAGCTCGCGCTCCACCCCGCTCATCCTTCGCAGCCGGCTGAGCACGTCCGTCACATCAGTCTGCTGGCCCCGGCCACCGATCCTGCACCTGCGGCACTCGATGACCATTTCGATGACCTTGCCACCGGGCTTCAGTACCTCGCGGCGGGCGATGTCCAGCTGCGCGGTCTCGACGCCTCCGTCGTAGACCTCGCCGGCGGCGATACCGCAGACCCGGCAGAGGTGATCGTCCCTGTCGAGGATCTCACGGCGCTGCGGAGCGGTAACAGCGGCAGCGGCCGACTTGGCCCGTGCCTGTCCGGGCTTCCAGACCTCGGCGCCCATCTCGACGAATCGGTGCTCGTGAGGAGAAAGGGTGGGATCTTCCCGGTTCGTGGCGATATTCCAGCCATGTACGCGGAGGTCCCGCATGCGGCGGTCGATCTGCGAGGTCTCCGGGAAAGCCTCACGCAGCTGGGTCTTCGTGAAGATCTCCCCCACGCCGACTTCGGTGACGAGCCACAGCGCACAGCGGATCATCGTCCCCTGCTTGCTGTTCTGCCACGAGGGAATGTCAGCGTTCATCGAGATTCTCTCCTTATTACCTGATTCGCGGAAGATTGCCGCTTACGGCTGCCGACGCCCCGCGTCGGGGGCTTCCATTGGACAGGTACGGAACCGAAGAGATCAAGCTGTCACGGGTGTTTGCGGCCCAACGCAAACACCCGTGACAGGAGCGGCCCGAAAGCGCAAACACCGGAACCCAGAACCGCCGTAACGCAAACATCAACTCGGGCGGAATGATGCGTTCCTGGTTGCGCGCCCAGTACTTGATCACGTCAGACTGATTTCCTGTCACATCCGCACGCCTCTTGGAGGTTCGGTGGCCGCTTTGGGCCAGGTTCGTGAGACGTTTTGGACGGGGTGCAGCCCCGAGCGCAGGGCCTTCGCGGGGCAGTTCCGCGCCCTCATCCGGGCGATGGGCTCCGAGAAGCAGGGGGCCCGCGCAAGCCAGTTGGCGGTCCCGCTCAGCACGTTGTCCAACTACTGGAGCGGGCGCCGTATGCCGCGCGTGCACAAGCTCCGTGAGATCTACCACGTGGTGCGGCGGCACTCTGCTTCCGCGGAGCTGCCGGTCGGCCTTGCCGAGCTTGAGGGGCTTCGGGCGCGGGCGCTGACGAAGGGCGACCGTGACCAGCGGGCCGCGTCGGTCATCGCCGATTCCAGCCCCGTGAGGCCGGTTCCGCAGGAGCCCTTCCTGCTGCCCGGCACCGTTCCGGCAACGGGACCGGCGGGGGACCGGCACAGCGGCGAAAACGACAAGGCGAACGACAAGGCGAGCGACAGGACGAGGGAAGCGCTGGCGGTCCTGAGGGCGGCGCGGTCGTCCGGCGACCTGCGGCACCTCATCGGGACGGCCTGGTCTGCCAGCCGGACGCTGAGCGAGGCCGAGTTCTGTGACGCGGTGAGCGCGTTGCACGTCACCAGCGACCTGGACTTGGCCGAGACGCTTCTGCTCGCCGACGGTCAGCGCAGCGCTGACGGCACCATGCGGCTAGCCCTCGCCTTGATGGGCGCCGGTCTCGCGAGTTCGGCCGAGCTGATCATGCGGGCGAGCCTGCCCCGGGGAGGGGATGAGCGGGGGTAGCACCCCGTGCGGCCCTCGCGGCATGCCCGGGGAACAGCCGAAGAGAGCACCAGCACGGGGTGAGACGCGCCTGTCCGCCCCGGTTACCGTGGCGCCCGGCTGAGGGCTGCCTGCCATTCACCTCTCGCTTGGAGTCACTGCGTCATGCTGCACATCTCGCTGACCGTGGTCGTCGCGGCCTGTGTCGCCGTTCTCGTGGCACTCATCGCCGCCGCGGGTACTGTCGCGCTCGCACGGTGGGACCAGCGGTCCGCGCCGGCGTCGATCATGCTGGGGTTCGTCGCGTTCGCGGGCGCGCTCACGCTGATGATCGTGTTCCTGACGTTCCTGGCGGGGGCGGGAGACTAGCGGGACATTCCGGAGTCCGCCGGGAGCGGACGCGCCGCACTCCGCTTCTCACGCATGCGGGGTAAGGAGAAGCCCGCGGATGCCGCACACTTGTGGGGCGTTGTCAGTGGGGCATGTCACCCTCTGTGATGGCTGGTGGTACAGGATGCCAGCAGGGTTCGGGTTCGAAGGAGGGTGCATGGCCAGCACTGAGTCGGAGTTCACCTCGGTCGAGATCTGTGCTGGAGCCGGCGGGCAGGCCATCGGGCTGCACCAAGCGGGTTTCAGGCATCTGGCGCTCGTCGAGATCGACCCGCACGCGGCGGCGACGCTGCGGAAGAACATCGACACGCAGAAAGCGTGGCGATGGGAGAAGGAGAACTGCGATGTTCTCCATGCGGATGTAAAGAAGTTCGACCCGGCCAAGCACTTGGAAAAGGCTGGGGAGAAGTGGCTGCGCGATGGCCTTGACCTGTTGGCCGGAGGCGTGCCGTGCCCTCCTTTCTCGCATGCGGGCAAGCAGCTCGGCAAGGATGACGAGCGCGACCTCTTTCCTCGCATGCTGGAACTCGTCGAATTGCTCAACCCCAGGGCAGTCATGATCGAGAACGTGCGGGGGATCATGGATCCCAAGTTCTCGGACTACCGCGACTACATCAGGGCGCGGCTGCAGAGTGGTGATTACCGGGCAGAGAACGGGACAGTCACTTACGATCCGGGGCTCGGCTACAAGGTGTGCGCGTGGGATGTCCTGGAGGCGAGTGATTTCGGTGTCCCGCAGCTCCGCCCGCGAGCCATTCTCGTTGCTCTGCGTAATGACGTGGCTGAGGACCTGAAGTACGAATGGCCCACGGCTACGCACGAGGAGCCGGTCAGCATCGCGAAGGCGCTCCAGCCGACGATGCACGACCGCTACAAGCGCTACTTCGGCGGCGTTCACGGCCAGCGGGCGAAGGACGCCTATGCGGCCTGGCTGGACACGGCGACGCGCCGGGAAGCCGAGCTCAAGGGCAAGGGCGGAGGTATCGCGCCCACTCTTGTCGGCGGCTCGAAGAAGCATGGTGGCGCTGATCTCGGGCCTAGCCGAGCCAAGGCTGCCTGGAAGCAGCTCGGCGTTTCCGGCCTGGGTGTGGCCAACGACATGGAGACCTGCGAGACGAAGCAGTCCGAGGAGCGCGACCTCTTCGGCGCGGACGGCCCGATGCTCACGGTCCAGCAGGCGGCGATCGTCCAGGGCTTCCCTGAGGACTGGATTTTCGAGGGCGGCAAGACCGCGCAGTACCGGCAGGTGGGGAATGCATTCCCGCCGCCCGTCGCGGCCGCCGTGGGCAAGTCGATCATGGAGGTACTGAAGGCGGCGCGGGAGCGCGACGCCCAGCAGCGCTGATCAGCCCGGTTCGGCGTCCGTGCCCTCGCCGTGAGCGGGGGCACGGCGCTGTGCGACTTCGTGCGCGATCCGGGCGGCGCATGCCTCTGCGGATTCGTGCTCCCAGAACCGGAGCACCGTCCAGCCGGCGTCCTTGAGACGCTGGTCGGTGTCACCGTCACGGGCCATGTTCCGGGCGACTTTGCCGGACCAGTAGCCGGGGTTGGTCTTGGGGGCGACGTAATGCTCCGGGCATCCGTGCCAGTAGCAGCCATCGATGAACACAGCCACCTTCACCGGCCGGAAGACGATGTCCGCAGTGCGCCGGAGATCCGGCAGAGGCCGGGCCGAGACGCGGTAGCGCAGCCCCTGAGCGTGCAGGAGTCTTCGTACCAACTGCTCCGGCTTGGTGTCACGGCTGCGGATCGCTTGCATGTTCCGGCGCCGGGCGGCTGACGACGCCCACGAGCCTTCCGGCGGTGACCAGTCTGACGTGGGGCTCGGCTGAGGCATACGGCTATGGTCCTCCAGTTCGCCACCCCGTGGTCTGACTCCGGTCGTGCTCTTGCGGACGAGGTACCCCTAGGCGGTGTGAGCCGGGAGGGAAGGACCGGCTGCCGCGGCCTCGTCCGCCGTAGCGCATGCCCACAGACGGCCGTCCAGTGCGACGCTGCGGCGGTCCGTACCGGGCGGCACTTCGACAACGCGGGTGCTGACGAATTCGCCTTCCTGAGGGACGGGTACGCCAAGGCCGACAGCGATGCGCCGGTGGCTCTCGTAGTCCCCCATGATGAGGAACCCGTGCTCACGCAGTGCCGAGCGGGAACCGCCGTTCCCGCGGACGCGCTTCATGTAGTCCTTCTGCTGGGCAACGGTACGGATCACGTTCCGGCCGATCCTGCGGTTCTGTACGCGCCGGAAGAGTTCGTTGAGCTTGGACTGCCCGGACTTGTGAGCGAAGACGGCTGCTCGGTCGGCCGGATCCATGTGCAGCAGGACGTTCTCGGGCAGGTCCGCGTCACGCCAGAGCCAGACGATCTTGTCGCGGTGCTCGGCTTTCACGGTGAGCTTCAGATCGCGGTTGTTGCCCTGGTTCAGCCATTCGTCTCTGATCCGGATGACGCCCGCGCTCCACAGGCTCTTCTGGTCGTTGGCCCACACCAGGAGGCAGAGGTGGCCCCGGGCCTCCGGCGGAATCATCCACGCACCGAACTGC
This sequence comes from Streptomyces sp. P9-A4, assembly GCF_036634195.1. Lineage (NCBI taxonomy): Bacteria > Bacillati > Actinomycetota > Actinomycetes > Kitasatosporales > Streptomycetaceae > Streptomyces > Streptomyces sp. P9-A4. The sequence continues at coordinate 2,646,219 of NZ_JAZIFY010000001.1, read as the reverse complement.
TGTGAGTACTTGCAGTCCACGTCGATGCCGGCGATGCGGTAGTCCATGTCGATGCCGTCGTCGAACCTGAACTCGCGCTGGAGCTTGATCTCCACCAGCGTGCCGGCGTGCGTCTTCTCGGTTTTGTAGAGCGACTTCCAGTCGTAGCGCCCCGTGTCCTCGCCGTTGAGCAGCTGGTCGATCGTGTCGCGGAGGGCACGGGCGAAACGCCGCTCGGCGGAGTCCATCTGGCGGAGATGGTTCCAGACGGCGGCGAGTTCGACGTCTTCATCTAGCTGGGTCTGTGCCTGGATGTTCAAGGCGGCGGTGACATCGAAGGGGAGCAAGCGCCAGGTCCTGTCTGCGAACAACTGATGAGGGAGGGAGCATGACGTGGCCGTTGCCGGATGTCATGGGGCCGGCAAGGACATTGTCATCTGCTGTGCTGACCCCCGGCTGTGCGACCTCGCTTCTCTACCCCTGCTCCGGACCTCCGTGGCACTCCCCATAACTCCGCGCAGCCCCGCACCAGCACTCCGCCCCCCACCCCGGCGGCCACGCCGTCGCTCGGCCCCTGGCCGCCAGTGTTGTTGCGTACTGGGGGAGGAGGTCCGGGTGGGAGGGGTGGGTGGATTCCGAGGCTGCGAAGGCTTCGTAGGAGGGGACCGTGGCTTTTACGATGCCCAGGTTCGGGGTGCCTGCCTGGGCGAGTTCTCGGAGGGAGGCTTCCAGGTCCGTGAGGTGGGCCGTGTATGTGGGGTATTCGGCTTCCAGTTCCGGGTACGCCGCCAGCAGCTCGTCCAGTTCGCGTTCCGGCCAGTGGAGGACCGCCACCGGGAACGGGCGGGAGAGGGCCGTGCGGTACGTGCCCAGTTCCGAGCGGAGGCGGGCGATCTCCGCCCGGAGTTCCGCCGGGTCCGAGGAGCCCAGTGACCACAGGCGCTTCGGGTCGTGGAGTTCGTCCAGGGGTACCGCCGCCGTGTGCAGCCGGTCCGCCAGCTCGTCCCAGTCGTCGTGCGGGAGCGCCAGCATCCTGCGGACCCGGTGGCGGGTCATCAACAGGGACTGCGTCGCGTGGGGGAGTTCCGCCGAGCCGGCCAGCAGCGTCGCCGCCTCCGTCAGGGTCGACTCCGCCGCCTCCAGCTCGTCGTGGGCCTCCAGCGTCTCCGCCGTGATCTCCCACGGCGCCGCGTCCGTCGGCCTGGCCCGCCGTACCCCGTCGATGATCGCGCGGGCCTCGGCCTCGTGGCCGTACTCCCACAGGTTCGCCGCCTTCAGCGCCCTGATCAGGAGCGGGTTCGCCGGCGTGCCGGACAGCAGGGCGTCGTAGAGGGCCGTCGCCGCGGGGCGGTCGCCCGCCAGTTCCAGGTGGGCCGCGGCCCGCAGGGACAGGGCTTCCCTGTCCCCGGGGTACTGCCCGGCGGTGCGCAGCAGGCGCTCGGCTTCGGTGGTGTGGGCGGCAGGCGTGTCGGGGCGCATGCTCTCCACCGTACTGCTGTACGGGCCTGGAGAGTTGGCGCCCCAGCGCATATCGTGCCCCGCGTGCGGGCCAGGGTGGGGCAGCGGATACCGGTCGTCGTCCAGTCGCGAGGACGGCGCCGTTCGGGTGCCCGCGTGCTGTTCGTGTGCGCCGAGACCGTCGTCACCTGTGGGGTTCTCGTCCTGCTCCTTGTCGTCCATCAGCTCTGGTGGACCAATCTGGAGGCCCGCGCCGAGGCCCTCGACCAGGTGCGCGCCCTGGAGCAGGAGTGGGCCGTGCCGCTGCCCGAGCAGACCCTGGGAGATCCGACCGTCGGCGGGCAGACACCCGGTGGGGATCCGGCCGACGAGGACTCGGTCGTCGGCGATCGTCCGGACGACGGTGCGTCGGCAGGCGCCTCCGCCGGATCCGCCGGCGAGCCCGCCTCTCCCGGCACCTCCCGCTCCGACGCCTTCGCCGTCCTCCGTATCCCCCGGCTCGGCCTCACCGTTCCCGTCGCCCACGGCGTCTCCAAGCGTTCCGTCCTCGACAAGGGGTACGTCGGGCACTACTCGGGCACCGGCGACCCCGGGCGCGTCGGGAACTTCGCGCTCGCCGGGCACCGGAACACCCATGGCGAGCCCTTCCGGTACATCAACCGGCTGGAGGAGGGGGACGAGATCTCCGTACGCACGCGCGCGCGTACGTACGTCTACCGCGTCGACCAGGTCCTGCGGCAGACCGCTCCCCGCGACGTGGGCGTCATCCGGCCCGTGCCCCGGTCCCTCGTCAAGCCCTCGTACGGGTACGACGCCCCCGGCGCCTATCTCACCCTCACCACCTGCACCCCCGAGTTCAGCAGCACCTACCGGCTCGTCGTCTGGGCGAAGCTCGTCCGGTAGCCGGGCCCGTGGCCGGAGCCCCAGCCGGACCCGTGGCTAGTCTCGACCGGGTGATCAGACGCCGGCCCCAGCTGTTGTGGCTCCTCGTTCCGTACCTCCTGTTCGTCGTCGCGCTGCCGTTCGTGAACCGGGTGCCGTTGTTCGTCCTCTGGCTGTTCGGGGCGACCCTCCTCACTCCCGTCGCCGTCGGCCTCGCGCGGCGGGGTGACCGGTCGTGAGTTCCGCCGCCGTCGCCGTCTCCGTCTTCGCGGTCTTCATGGTGCTGACCGTCGCCCTCGGGCTGCTCGCCGTCCGCCGGCACCAGACCGGCGGGCTCGACGCCTGGTCGGTCGGCGGGCGTTCGCTCGGCCCCGTCTTCATCTGGGTGCTGATGGCCGGGGAGGGGTACACCAGCTTCAGCTACCTCGGCGCCGCCGGGTGGGGGTACAACTACGGCGCCCCGGTGCTCTACGTCGTCGCCTACATGTCCTGCGGCTACGCCGTGGGTTACGTCGTCGGGCCCATGCTCTGGGGGTACGCCCGCAAGCACGGCCTCGTCGCGATCAGCGACATGGCCGCCCACCGCTACCGCCGGCCCTGGCTCGGCGCCGCCGTCGCCGTCCTCGCGACCGTCTTCCTGCTGCCGTACATCCAGCTCCAGATCACCGGCATGGGCGTGGTCGTGTCCACGATCTCGTACGGCACGATCGGCCTGAACCCCGCCTACTTCCTCGCCTTCGCCGTCACCACCGGCTTCGTCGTGGTGAGCGGGCTGCGCGGGAGCGCCTGGGTGTCCGTGCTCAAGGACGCGCTGGTCATCCTCACCCTGGGCTTCCTCTTCGTGTACGTGCCGCTGCACTACTTCGGCGGGTTCGGGGAGTTCTTCGGGCGGCTCGTCGACGAGAAGAGCGAGTGGCTGAAACTGCCCGGACACGGCGGCGAGGAGAGCGGGTACGGCGTCGGCTGGTTCGCCTCCACCACCGTCCTCAACTCCCTCACCGTCGTCATCTTCCCCACCACCGTCGCCGGCTACCTCGGCGCCCGCGACGCCGACACCCTGCGCCGCAACGCCGTCTGGCTGCCCGCGTACAACGTGCTGCTCTTCGTCCCCATGCTGCTCGGCATGGCCGCGCTCTTCGTCGTCCCCGGGCTCGTCGGCGCCGAGTCGAACCTCGCGCTGTTCGAGCTGGTCACGGACTCCCTGCCCGCCTGGGCCGTCGGGCTCGTCGGGGTCGCGGCGGCGCTCTCCTCGATCGTGCCGATGGCCGTGTTCATGCTGGTCATCGGCACCATGTGGGGGCGGAGCGTGCTCAGCCTCGCGCCACGGCTGCGCGCCCGCGAGAAGGGGCTCTCGCAGTTGGTGGTCGTGGTCGCGGGGGCGCTCGCCCTCCTCATGACGTACACCGCCCCCAACACCCTCGTACGCCTCTCCCTCATCTCCTACGAGGGGATGGCCCAGCTGCTTCCGCTGGTGCTGCTGGGTCTGGTGTGGCGGCGGATGACCCTGGTGGGCGGGGTGTGCGGGCTCGCGATGGGCGTCGCGCTCGTCTGCGCGCTGGTCTTCTCCGGGAACGATCCGCTCTGGGGCGTCAACGCGGGGCTGCTCGCCCTCGTCGCCAACCTCGCCGTGGCCGTCCCCGTCAGCCTGTACGGGCCTCCGGACCGCGGCGACGAGCGCCCCGACGACGAGGTGCTCGCCCTGGAGGAGTTCACCGAGGCGGCGGTCGGTGGTGTGCGGGCCTGATCCCGGGGCCGGTCAGTGCGGGTGCGGCCGTCCGCCCCGTGCGGGCCTGATCCCCGGCGCCCGTCACCGCTCGGGCCGCCGTCCGCCCCGTACGGGCCTGATCCCGGCGTCGGTCAGTGCGGGTGCGGCCGTCCGCCCCGTGCGGGCCTGATCCCGGCGCCCGTCACCGCTCGCGCCGCCGTCCGCCCAGTACGAGCGTGAGCGCCGCGCCCGTGAGCGCCAGCCCCGCCGAGACCAGGAGCGTCGTGTCCGGGCCCGCCGGCACCAGGGCCAGCGTCAGGGCCACCCCGGCCGAGGAGCCGATGTAGCGGGCGGTGTTGTTGGCGCCCGAGCCCATCGCCGCCCGCTCCGGCGGTACGGAGTCGACCGCGAGCCGGGGGAGCGCGGCGTTCAGGAGGCCGCTGCCCACGCCCGCCACCACCAGCCCGGGGAGCAGGCGCGGCCAGGGGCCTTCGAGCCCGCCGAGCAGAGCGAGGACCCCTGACGCCGACAGGGCGAAGCCCAGCGCCAGCTGGTACGCGGCGGAGAGCCGGCCCGCGAGGCGGCGGGCCTGGAGGGCCGCCACGAACGCCGTGCCCGACCAGAGCAGGAACAGCGACGCCGCGCCGAGCGGCGACATTCCGGCCCCGCCCTGGAGCAGCGCGGGCACCACGCTGAACAGCCCGATCACCGCCAGGCCCGTGAACAGCGCCCCCAGCGTCGACGCCAGGAACGTGGGCCTCCGCAGCAGGGCCAGGTCCACCATGGGCGCCCGGCTCCGATGCTCGACGACCACGAAGAGCGCCGTCAGGGCGGCCGATGCCAGGAGCAGGAGACCCACCGGGGCCCGCAGCCAGCCGTCCCGGCCGAGAGTGAGGGCGGTGAGCAGGGCCGCCAGGGCGAGGCCGAGAGTGACCGCTCCGGTGATGTCGGGGCGGGAACGGGACCGCTCAGGTGCCGGTCCGTCGGCGGTCAGCGTCCGCGCCCCCACCGCCGCCGTCGCCAGCGCCGCCGCGCCCAGTACCCCGTACGCCAGCCGCCAGTCCGCCAGGCTCAGCGCGCCCGCGAGCAGGGGGCCGAGTGCGATGCCGCCGCTGACCGAGGCCCCCCAGATGCCCGTCGCCCTGATCCTGTCCCGGCCCGCCGGGTACGCGTGGGCGAGCAGGCCCAGGCTGCCCGCGAGGACCGCCGCGCTCGCCGCGCCCTGGGCGATCCGGGCGGCGGTGAAGGTGAGCGTGGAGCCCGCGAGGGCGCCGAGGGCGGTGGTGAGGCCGAGGGTGAGGGTGCCGAGGAGGAAGATCCGGCGGCGCCCGTGCGCGTCGGCGAGGCTGCCGGCCACGAGGAGGAGTACGGCGAGGCCGAGCGGGGTGCCGTTGAGCAGCCAGGCCTGGGCCGAGGCCGGGGTCGCGAAGGCGGCGGCCATGTCGGGGAGCGTGAGCATCGGGGCCGTGTAGTTCATCAGCGCGACGGCGGTGGCGGCGGCGGTGACGGCGAGGGCGGCCCCGGGCCGGCCGGCGCGGCCGGGTGACCGGGGGGCGGCCTCGGTGGTGGCGGGCTGGAGCATGACAGGGACCTCCACCGTCGGTCGGTTCGGTGACTGAACTCACCGTACCAGTTAGGTTCGTTCATTGAACCTTGATTGGGTACGATGGATCCCATGGCTCTCGGCAAGGACTACGCCCACCAGCAGTGCTCCATCGCCCGCGCCCTGGAGGTCGTCGGGGAGCGCTGGACCCTGCTCGTCGTGCGCGACGCCTTCTACGGCGTCCGGCGCTACAGCGACTTCCTCGTCCACCTCGGCGCCCCCCGCGCCGTCCTCGCCGCCCGCCTCCAGGCCCTCGTCGAGGCCGGCGTCCTCGGCCGGCGGCGCTACCAGGAGTCGCCCCCGCGCGACGAGTACCTGCTCACCGAGCGCGGCCTCGCCCTCTGGCCGGTCCTGCGCTCCCTCGGTGCCTGGGGCAGGACCGAGGCGCCCGGGGCCGTACCCGTACGCCACTTCCACCACGCCGACTGCGGCACCGAACTCGGCCCGTACGGCGAATGCCCCGCCTGCCGTGTCGCCGTGCCGCCCGCCGACGTCGAGATGCGGCCGGGATCCGGGCTCGACCGGGACCCCGCCGACCCCGTCAGCCGCGCCCTGCTCCACCCCCGCCGCCTCCTGGTCCCGCTGGAGCAGAACTGACGTCGGGCGGAGCCCGGCCGGCACGGCGGGTACGGGAACTCTCGGGCCTCCCCGCGCGTCCTCACCGTGAGACCGAAGTCGACGGACGCTGTACCGTCGAGGGGAACGGAACGCCGAGAGGGGGTGACGGGATGACGATCAGGGCCCTGGTCCTGCGCATCGTCGCGCCACTGTTCTTCCTCCTCGCCGTCGCCGACCTCCTGCTCTCCGACGGTGCGAGCGTCTCCGCCGCCGTCGCCCTCGCCGCGACCGGCGTCGTGTGCGCCCTCTTCGGAGCCCGTACGGCCCTGGCGGTGCCGCCCACCGCCGTCCGCACCGCCATACGCGACCGCGAGCGCCGCACCGCCTTCCTGCCCCAGCGCGATCCCGACGCCGCAGGGCGGCGCAGACCCCGCGCTCCCGGCCGTCCCCTCCTGACGGCCGCGTAGGGAGCTCCCGCACCACCCCATCACCCGGACACCCCTCACGCGGATCCGTCATGCCGAGACCCGAATCTCCCCGGCACGACGAGACCCCACGGAGGGCTCCCCCTTGTCCGTCTTCGCTTCCCTGGTCGAGCGGCTCGCCGACCTGCTCCAGCCGCTCTTCGCCGGCACCGCCACGGCCGCCGCGATCATCCTCTTCACCCTGCTCGTACGGCTCGCGATCCACCCGCTCTCCCGGGCCGCCGCCCGGGGCCAGAAGGCGCGCACCCGGCTCGCCCCCCAGCTCGCCGCGCTCCGCAAGAAGCACGCCAAGAACCCCGACCGCCTGCAGAAGGCGATCATGGAACTGCATGCCGAGGAGAAGGTCTCGCCGCTCGCGGGCTGCCTGCCGAGCCTGCTCCAGGCACCCGCGTTCTTCCTGATGTTCCACCTCTTCTCCAGCGGGCGGATGGCCGGGCACAGCCTCTTCGCCGCCCCACTGGGCGACCACTACGCCGACGCCCTCTCCCACGGCGGGGTCTTCGGCCCGGCCGGCCTCGTCTACCTCGTGCTCTTCGCGATCGTGGCCACCGTCGCCACGTACAACTACCTCCGGGCCAAGCGGCAGCCGGTGGCGGTCGCGGTGGAGCCCGGCCAGCCCGGCGCGGGGGTGGCCGCGGGCATGGCCAAGTTCCTGCCGCTGCTCTCCTTCGCGACCCTGATCTCGGTCGCGGCCGTACCGCTGGCCGCCGCGCTCTACATCGTCACCAGCACCACCTGGACCGCCGTCGAGCGGACCTTCCTCTACCGGGACATGCCGGGGGCGGCCCTGGTTACTCCCGCGTAAGGGTCCAGTGCGTGAACGGGGTCTTGCAGAGTGACCTGTTCTCTTGGAGGATCGACCAATCCTCCGATGGCCGCACTCCATCGGCCGGGGTACCCCAGGGCCTTTCCCGGGCCCGCCTCGACCACAGGGAGAAGTCCATGAAGCTGCTGCGTGTCGGCCCGCCCGGAGCCGAGCGTCCCGCCCTGCTCGACCAGGACGGAAGGCTCCGCGACCTGTCCGCGCTGGTCGACGACATCGACGGCAGTCTGCTCGCCGACGCCTCCGCCCTGGACCGCGTCCGGGCCGCCGCCGGCGCCGGAGTGCTGCCCGCGCTCGACGCCACCGGGCTGCGCGTCGGCCCGCCGGTCGGCCGGATCGGCAAGGTCGTGTGCATCGGGCTGAACTACCACGGGCACGCCGCCGAGACCGGTCAGGCCACCCCCGCCGAGCCCGTCGTCTTCCTCAAGGCCGCCGACACCGTCGTCGGCCCCGACGACACCGTGCTCGTACCGCGCGGCTCGGTGAAGACGGACTGGGAGGTGGAGCTGGCGATCGTCATCGGCCGCACCGCCCGGTATCTGGAGACCGACGAGGAGGCCCTCGCGCACGTCGCCGGGTACGCCGTCGCGCACGACGTCTCCGAGCGCGAGTTCCAGATCGAGCGCGGCGGCACCTGGGACAAGGGCAAGAACTGCGAGACCTTCAACCCGCTCGGGCCCTGGCTGGTCACCGCCGACGAGGTGCCGGACCCGCAGGCGCTCGGCATGCGGCTCTGGGTCAACGGCGAGCTCAGGCAGGACGGTCACACCTCGGACCAGATCTTCCCGGTCGCCGAGGTCGTGCGGTACGTCAGCCGGTTCATGACCCTCTACCCCGGCGACATCATCAACACCGGCACGCCCGCCGGTGTCGCCATGGGGCAGCCGGAGCCCAAGCCGTACCTGCGGCCCGGCGACGTGGTCGAGCTGGAGGTCGACGGCCTCGGCCGCCAGCGCCAGGAACTCAAGAGCGCCTGATCCCGGTGATCTGAAGCGAAAGGGCGGCGCCCCGCGTGGGGCGTCGCCTTTTTTGTGCTGGTTTTTGCATATTGCCTGATATGGAACGAAACGCCTATGACCGCCGCCGTGACCGACGCCGTCTCGCCCTCATCGCCGCGTCCACGGTCGGAGCCACCGCCCTGGTCGGCGCGCTGGCCGTGACCGGCTGGGCCGAGCCGCTGCCGGGCGGCCTCGGCCCCTGCAAGCCCGGCAACTGCCCCACCGGTCCCTACCCCGGCATCGGCAGCGGCGACGTCGTGTACCGCGACAACAACATCAACATCTTCGTCGGCGGCGACTTCCTCGTCCGCGAGGCGGCGGCCGAGGCCGAGGGCAAGGTCGTCGTCCTCGGCGCCTTCGACCAGAACAAGAAGGCCGGGGTGTCGGCCGTCTACAACGTCGGCGTCGCGGGCGTCGGCTCCCGCGTCCCCCCGGACAACGGCACCGACTTCCTCACCGTCGGCAAGGACCTGACGGTCGCCTCCGGGCAGCGGCTGCTCGCCGAGGAGGGCTCGGTCAGCGGCGTCGTACGGTACGGGGGCACGCTCTCCGGCACGGTGGCGCCCACCCCGGTGCACGACGCCGACGCCGCCGCCCCGTACACCGCGCTCCGCGACCAGCTCACCGACGCGAGCCAGTGCTACGCCTATGTGAACGGGGCCTCCCGCACCCCCACCGGGACCGCCGTCAACAACGGCTCCGAGACCCTCTTCACGGGTGACGGGACCTCGTCGCTCCAGGTCTTCAACGTCGACTTCGACCTGGAGTCGGCGAGCGGCGGCCAGCAGGGAATCGCCTTCGCCGGGATTCCGGCCGACGCGACCGTCCTCGTCAACGTCCTCGGCGGCGAACGCGTCGTCGACTCGTACATCGCCGGGCTGCCGGACGGGCTGCGCGACCGGGTGCTGTGGAACTTCCCGGACGCGAGCCGGGTCAAGTTCGAGGGGACGGCCCAGTTCGCGGGCGGTGTCCTGATCGGCAACCAGGCCAGCACGACGACGATCACCATGCCGGGCATGAACGGCCGCTTCTTCACCACCGGAAACCTGACGCACTCCTCGGAGACCACGGGCGGCGGTGGCCAGGAGATCCACGCGTATCCGTTCAACGGCGACCTGCCCGACTGCACGGATCCCACGCCGACCCCGACGCCCACGGAGCCGACGCCTACACCGACGGAGCCCACTCCCACTCCGACCGAGCCGACGCCGACACCCACGGAGCCGACCCCGACACCGACCGAGCCCACCCCGACACCCACCGAGCCGACCCCGACCCCCACGCCCACCGACGACACGACCGGCGGTTGGACGGCCGGCGGGAGTGACGGCGGGAGCGACGGTGGTTACGGGGAGAACGGCGGATACGGCAACTCCGGCGGCGGCAACCACGGGCCGATGGGCCAGCTCCCCGAGACCGGCGCGGGCACCGGGAAGATCGTCATGGGCGCCACCGCCGTCGGTCTCGCCCTCGGCGGCGGCGCGCTCGTGGCCTTCACCCGGCGGCGGAGGCGTATGAGCTGAGCGACCGCCCCGCCCCGACCCCGAGACCCCGACCCCGAGACCCCGACCGGGACCGGGCCGCCCCGCGCGGTCCCGGTCGGGTGTCGGTCAGAGCCTCACCGTGACGCCCTCGCGGGCGGACCTCCTCGCCGCTTCCAGCACGTCGAGCGCGGCGGCGGCCTCGTGGGCCGTGACCGGGTTCTCGCCCGTGCCGCGCAGGGCGGCGGCGACGGCCGCGTAGTACGCCGGGTAGTCGCCCGGCAGCGACTCGACCGGGGTTCCGCCGCCGGTCAGCGGGGACTCACCGGCACCGATGCGGCCCCACAGGGCCTCCGGCTCCACGCCCCACACGGCCCCCGGCACCGGCCGCAGCCCCTCGCGGAGTGCGGCCTCCTGCGGGTCGAGCCCGTACTTCACGAAGCCCGCGCTCTGCCCGAGGACCCGGAAGCGGGGGCCGAGCTGGGCGGTGGTGGCACTCACGTACAGATGGGAACGGACGCCGCCGGCGTGGGTGAGCGCCAGGAAGGTGTCGTCGTCGGCCTCGGCGCCGGGCCGCCGTACGTCCGACTCGGCGTACACCGAGACCACCGGCCCGAAGAGCACGAGCGCCTGGTCGACGACATGGCTGCCCAGGTCGTAGAGGAGGCCACCGATCTCCTCGGGTGCGCCCGACTCACGCCAGCCGCCCTTGGGGTACGGGCGCCACCGTTCGAAGCGGGACTCGAAGCGCTGGACCTCGCCGAGCGCGTCCTCGTCGAGGAGGCGGCGGAGCGTACGGAAGTCGTTGTCCCAGCGGCGGTTCTGGAAGACGGAGAGCAGCAGCCCCCGCTCCTCGGCGAGGGCGGCGAGGCCGCGCGCCTCGGCGGCGGTCCCGGCGAGGGGCTTGTCGACGACGACGGGGAGGCCGGCCTCCAGGGCGGCCGTGGCGACGGCGACGTGCGTCTTGTTGGGGGAGGCGACCACGACCAGGTCGAGCGCGGGGGAGCCCTCCGCCCAGAGTTCCTCGGGGGCGGCGACGACCCGGACGCCCGGGTGGGCGGCGCGGGCCTCGGCGGCCCGTTCGGGGTTGCCGGTGGTGACGGCGGCGAGGGTCAGGTCCTCGGAGGCGGCGATCAGCGGGGCGTGGAAGACGGAACCCGCGAGGCCGTAGCCGACGAGCCCGACGCGGAGGGGGGTGCGGGGGGCGGTGCCGGGAGCCCGCGTGCCCGTGGGATCCGTACGCGTGCCCGTGCCGGTCGTGTCCGTGCCAGTCATGCGTCTCACTTAAGCAACGGTGTTGCCGAAGTGCAAGCGGCAGCGACAATGGACGGGTGAAGAGGGACCTGGGTGGAGTCAACGTGCCGGCACTGCGCAGCCACAACGCCGCGCTCGTCCTCGACCTGCTGCGCGCGGCGGGCGCGGCGGGCATCAGCCGTCTGGAGCTGGCCGAGCGCACCGGGCTCACCCCGCAGGCCGTCAGCAAGATCACGGCGCGGCTGCGCGCGGAGGGCCTCGCCACGGAGGCCGGCCACCGGGCCTCGACCGGCGGCAAGCCCCGTACCGTCCTGCGGCTCGTCCCCTCCGCCGGGTACGCCGTCGGCGTCCACCTCGACCGCGACGGGCTGACCACCCTCCTCGCCGACCTCGCGGGCACCACCGTCATCCTCCGCCGCCGCCCTCTGGGCCTGGGGGAGGGGGCGGGGCCCGTCCTGGACGCGGTGACGGAGGAGGTCCGGAGCGTCCTGACCGAGGCCCCCGGGCCCGTCCTCGGGGCGGGCGTGGCCATGCCCGGCCCCCTGGACCACCGTGCGGGCGTGCCCGGCCGGGTGACGGGCTTCCCGCAGTGGGCGGGGCATCCCGTCCGCGAGGAACTGGCCCGCCGCCTCGCCCTGCCGGTCGTCCTCGACAAGGACACCAACGCCGCCGCGCTCGGCCTCGCCCTCCGCCCCGGCGCCGCCGGCTCGTTCGCTTACGTCCACCTCGGTACGGGGCTGGGCGCGGGCCTCGTCCTCGGCGGGGCGCCGCTGCGCGGGGACAGGACGGGGGCCGGTGAACTCGGCCACCAGACCGTCCAGCTCGACGGGCCGCCGTGCGACTGCGGCGGGCGCGGCTGCCTGGAGGTCCTCTGCCTGGCGGCGGTCCGGCGCGGCGAACCCGCCGAGGCCGCGCGGATCCTCGGCGCGGGCGCGGCGAACCTCGTACGGCTCCTCGACGTCGACCAGGTGCTCCTGGGCGGCCGGGTGGTGCTCGCCGCGCCGGAGGTGTTCGAGGCGGGGGTGCGGGAGGTGCTGGCCGGCCTGGGCCTGACGGCCCCGGTGACGGTCGCGGGGGAGCGCGACGCGGTGGCACGGGGCGCGGCCTGGCTGACACTCGCCCCGGTCTTCGGGAAGTAGCGAGCCCGGAAGCCCGGAAGCCGGAAGCCCGGAAGGCCCGCAAGTCCCGAAGCCCGCAAGCCCGCAAGCCCGCAAGCCCGCAAGCCCGCAAGCCCGCAAGCCCGCAAGCCCGGAAGCCCGGAAGCCCCGAAGCCCGGAAGCCCCCAAGCCCCGAAGCCCCGAAGCCCCGAAGCCCCCAAGCCCGCAAGCCCCCAAGCCCCCAAGCCCCCAAGCCCCCAAGCCCCGAACATCCGAAGGTCTGAACATCGGACCATCGGAAGGTACGCCGATCGGGCGGATCGACCAGTCCGTCCGGGTGGTGCCTCCGGTGTCGCTCCCCGGCCCGCCCCTCCCGGCATGGCAGCGTCGCGGCCGTCCCGTACGTCCGCGAGCAGCAAAGGTCCGGCCCATGGCATCCGCCCCCCTGCGACCGCGCGGCGGCCGCGCACTCACCACGGCAGCCGCGCTGGCGGCCACCGCCACGGCCCACCTGGCCGTGGCGTCCCCCGCTCTGTCGACCCCCGCGACGGCATCCCCCACCCCCGCCCCGGCCGTCCCGGCCCCCGCGATCCCCGCCCCCGACCCTCCCGCCCCCACCTGCGGAACCCCGTCAGGATCCGGCTTCCCTCTCGACACCAAGATCCACGGCGGGCCCGCCGAGTACCCCGCCGGCGGGGCTCCTCAGGAGTGGAAGCTCGACCTCACCAACACCACCGACGCTCCCTGCTCCGGCATCCATCCGGTGCTCGTCCTCACCGACCGCGACCGGGTGCTGCGGCCCGAGCAGATCCGGTTCGAGTTCTACGACGAGGGGTCCGCGCGCTGGTGGCCCGTGGCCTTCGAGGCGACCGAAGAGGCGGAGAACGTCGGCGCGTTCACCGACTTCGGCGGTTTCGCCGTCCCCGCGGGCCGTACCCTCACCGTCCCCGTACGGCTCGCCTTCCGCGCGGGGACCGCCCCCGACGAGGTCGTGGTGAACGCGGCGATCGTGCAGCGCCGGGGCGCCGACGGCGAATGGGTCGGCGAGTCCGGCGACTACCGGCTGACCGTGGGCCCCGCCGGTCCCGACGGCTCCGCCGACCCCACCGCCTCCCGGGACCCCGCACCTGACACATCCGTCGCCCCCCGGTCCCCGGGGACCGCCCCCCGGTCCCCGGGGACCGCCCCCCGGTCCCCGGGGACCGCCCCCCGGTCCCCGGGGACCGCCCCGCGCCCGCCCGCCGCCACCGCCCCCCGCGACCGGGAGCAGGCCGCTCCGGTCGCCCCCGACGCCCCCGCCGGCCGCCCCGAACTCGCCCGTACCGGCGGCGAGCCGGAGGATCGGGCCCAGCTCCTCGCCCGGCGCCTCGCGCCGCTCGCCGCCGGGCTCGTCCTGCTCGGCGCCGTCCTCGTCCGGACCGGCCGGCGCGCCCGGCACCGCTGAGTCACTTCGCGTACACCTTCCCGTTCATCCCCGTCTGCGACCATCCCCCGGTGAACTACCAGAACACCCCCGCCGCCCCCGGCGCCCCCGTGAACTCCGGCATCCCGGAGCACGGCCGCGTGCCCAAGTACTACGCCGTGAAAGCGAAACTCGCCCTGATGGTCGACGAGTTGGGGGAGGGCGGGCTGCTGCCCACCGAGCGGGATCTGGCCGTGCGGTACGAGGTGTCCCGCGAGACCGTCCGGCAGGCGCTGCGCGAACTCCTCCTGGAGGGAAGGCTGCGCCGTCAGGGCCGGGGCACGGTCGTCGCGGGCCCGAAGCTCGAACAGCCCCTGTCGCTCGCCAGCTACACCGAGGGCGTCCGCCGCGCGGGCCGCCGCCCCGGCCGCAGTCTCATCTCGCTCGACCGCTTCCCCTGCCCGGAGGCGCTCGCCCCCGAGGTCGGCGCCGAACGCGGTGAGCCCGTCTGGCACATGGAGCGGGTGCTGCTCGCGGACGACGAGCGGGTCGGCCTGGAGAGCACGTACGTCTCCGAGGCCCGCGCCCCGCACCTGGACACCGAGTTCGACCCGGACTCCTCCTTCTACTCCTACCTCCACGACCGTCTCGGCATCTCCTTCGGCGACGCCGACGAACGCATCGAGACGGTCCTCGCGACCCCCCGTGAGGCCCTGCTCATCGGCACCCCGCCCGCGCTGCCGATGCTGCTGCTCCACCGTGTCTCCCGGGACACCGCCGGGCGCCCCCTGGAGCGGGTCCGCACCCTCTACCGGGGTGACCGCTTCAGCTTCACCGCCCACCTGGGGCGGCAGGGCTGAGCCGCCCGCACCACCGAATCGCCACTGACGGCCGACCGGAGAACATCACGGAACGATAACGGGTCTGGTCCAAGCTTGTCGGGCCGTTCACCGTCCCGTCGCCCACCGGCCCCGCCCGGGTCACCCGCCCCCGCGACCGTCGACGGCATGAAGGTGATCGTCGTAGGAGCCGGCGTGGTGGGAACCACGCACGCCTGGCACGCAGTGGAACGCGGCCATGAGGTCGTACACATCGAGCGCGAGGCCGAGGCGCGCGGGGCGTCCCTCCGCAACTTCGGCCAGATCTGGGTGAGCGGACGGGCGGCCGGAGAGGAGCTGGACACCGCCCTGCGCGCCCGCGAACTCTGGGAGGCCATCGGGGCCCGCGTCCCCGGGCTCGGCTTCCGGGCCATCGGCTCCCTCACTCCCGTGCGGAACGAGCTCGAACTCGCCGTCGCCGAGGCCGCCGTGGCCCGCCCCGACGCCGCCGCACGCGGCTACGAGCTGCTCACGGCCGACGAGGCCCGCGCGGTCAACCCGGCCCTGCGCGGGACGTTCGAAGCCGCGCTCCGGTGCGAGCGGGACGCCGCCGTCGAGCCGCGCCTCGCGCAGCTCGCCCTCCGCGAGGCCCTCCTCGCCACCGGGAAGTACACCTTCCTGCCGAACCGCGAGGTCCGGGACGTCGTCGGAGAGAACGCCGTCCGCGACGACCACGGGGACGTCCACACCGGCGACGCCGTCGTCCTGTGCACCGGCGCCGCGCTCTCCGGCCTCGTCCGCGAGGTCGCGGGCGAGATACCCGTCCGCCGCGTCCGGCTCCAGATGATGCAGACCGAACCCCTCGGCGAGCGGCTCACCACCTCCGTCGCGGACGCCGACTCCTTCCGCTACTACCCGGCGTACGCGTCCCCCGCCCTGGACGCCCTCAACGAGCGCCAGGCGCAGGACCCCACCGCCGCCGCCCACAAGATGCAGCTGCTCATGGTGCAGCGCCTCGACGGCGGACTGACCATCGGCGACACCCACGAGTACGAGCACCCCTTCGCCTTCGACACCCTCGAAGACCCCTACGAGCACCTCACCCGTGTCGTCGAGTCCTTCCTCGGCCGCCCGCTGCCGAAGATCAGGCGCCGCTGGGCCGGGGTGTACGCGCAGTGCGTCGACACCAGCCGGGTCGTGCACCGCCAGCGGGTCCGCGACGGCGTGTGGCTGGTGACCGGGCCCGGCGGCCGGGGCATGACCTGCTCGCCCGCTATCGCCGAGACGACCGCGAACGAACTGGGCTGGTGAACACCGTGACCGAGAACCCCAAGCACGACCTCGTCGTACTGGACATGGCCGGGACGACCGTCGCCGACGGCGGCCTCGTCGAGCAGGCCTTCACGGCCGCCGCCGAGCGCCTCGGCGAAGACCCCGCCACGATGATCGACTACGTCCGCGCCACCATGGGCGAGTCCAAGATCTCCGTCTTCCGGCACCTCTTCGGCGGCGACGAGACCCGTGCGAAGGAGGCCAACCTCGCCTTCGAGGCGGCCTACGGAGAACTGGTCGACGGCGGTCTGATCGCCCCGCTCCCCGGCGCGGCCGAGGCCGTCGCCGCGCTCAGGGACCAGGGCCGGACCGTCGTCCTCACCACCGGCTTCGCCCGGGTCACCCAGGACGCCATCCTCGACGCCCTCGGCTGGCGGGACCTGGTCGGGCTGACCCTCTGCCCGGCCGACGCCGGCGGCCGGGGCCGCCCGTACCCGGACATGGTCCTCGCGGCCTTCCTCCGCACCGGAGCCGTGGACGACGTCCGGCGGATCGTGGTCGCGGGAGACACCTCGTACGACATGCTCAGCGGGGTCCGCTCGGGCGCCGGGATCGTGGCGGGCGTCCTGACGGGCGCGCACGACGAGGCGGCGCTCCGGGCGCACGGCGCCACGCACGTCCTCGCCTCCGTCGCGGAACTCCCCACGCTCATGCAGGAGTTCGAGGCATGACCAGCGGCATCCGCTTCGACGCCGTGTCCGTCGCGTACGGCGGCACCACCGTCCTCGACCGCCTCGACCTGACCGTCGAACCCGGCGAGGTCATGGCCCTCCTCGGGCCCTCCGGATCCGGCAAGACCACCGCGCTGCGGGCCGTCGCCGGATTCGTGCGGCCGGCCTCCGGGCGGGTGCTCATCGGCGACCGTGACGTGACCGGCCTCCCGCCGTACAAGCGGGGGATCGGCATGGTCGTCCAGCAGTACGCCCTCTTCCCGCACCTGCGGGTCGACGCCAACGTCGCCTTCGGCCTGAAGGCGCGGAAGGCGCCGAAGGGCGAGATCCCCGGCCGGGTCGCCGAGGCCCTGGAGATGACCGGCATGGCGGCCTACGCCCACCGGTACCCCCGGGAGCTGTCCGGCGGCCAGCAGCAGCGCGTGGCCATCGCCCGCGCGCTCGCCATCCGCCCCAAGGTCCTCCTCCTCGACGAGCCGCTGTCCGCGCTCGACGCCCAGCTGCGCTCCGGGATGCTGGCCGAACTGGCCCGGCTGCACCGCGAGTTGCCCGAGGTGTCGATCCTGTACGTGACCCACGACCAGGTCGAGGCGCTGACCCTCGCGGACCGGATCGCCGTCATGGACAAGGCCCGGCTCCAGGACTGCGGCACCCCGCAGGACCTGTACCGCAGGCCCCGTACGGAGTTCACGGCCTCGTTCGTCGGCAACGCCAACCTGCTGCCGGTGACGGTGGGCGGGGGCGGGGTCGTCTTCGAAGGGACCGAACTGAAGGTCGCCGTGGACGACGTGACCGGTCCGGCCCCCGGCGCCGCCGCCACCCTCTGCGTCCGGCCGCACCTGGTCGGGCTCGGCGACGGGCCGAACGCCCTGCGCGGCCGTATCACCGAGGTCCAGTGGCGCGGCTCCACCCACCGGCTGTACGTCGAGGTGGGCGGCCACCGGGTCAAGGCGGACGTGCGGGAGCTGCGGGAGACGCCGCTGCTCGGCACCGAGGTGACGCTGCACTTCGCGCCCGAGGACGCGGTGCTGCTGGGTGCGGGGGTGAGCGATGAGTAGCGGGGCGCGGAGCGTCATGGAACGGCGGCCCGCACCGAGCGTGGCGCCGCCCGCCCCGCCCGTACCCGCGGCGCGCGTGCGGACGACGCCGACCTGGATCTGGGCCCTGCCCCCCGTCGCCGTCCTCGCCGTCGTCTTCCTCTACCCCCTCGCGCTCGTCGTCCAGGAGTCCCTGGCCCCGGCGCGTACGCCGACGTCTTCGCCTCGGCGTCCTTCCGCGAGGCCCTCGTCACCACGGTGTGGCTCGCCGTCGCCGCCACCGTCGGCTGTCTGGTCCTCGGCTTCGTGCTCGCCGTCGTGATCGCCTTCGTCCCCTTCCCCGGCGGGAAGGCGGTGTCGAAGTTCATCGACGTCTTCCTCTCCTTCCCGTCCTTCCTGATCACCCTCGCCCTGCTGTTCCTCTACGGCACGGTCGGCATGGCCAACGGCGTCTGGACGGACGTCACCGGCGACCCGACGGGACCCTTCCGGTTCCTGACCACCCCCTGGGGCGTCCTCCTCGCCGAGATCACGTACTTCACCCCGTTCGTGATGCGGCCGCTGCTCGCCGCCTTCTCGCAGACGGAGACCGCCCAGCTGGAGGTGGCGTCCTCGCTCGGCGCCCGGCCGCTGCGGATCGTCCGGCAGGTGATCCTGCCCGAGGCGCTGCCCGCGCTGGCCGCCGGCGGCAGCCTCGTCCTGGTCATGTGCCTCAACGAGTTCGGGATCGTCCTCTTCACCGGCGCCAAGGGCGTCACGACCCTCCCGATGCTCGTCTACAGCAAGGCGATCCTCGAATCCGACTACGCCGCCGCCTGTGTCGTCGCCGTCGTCAACGTCGCCCTCTCCGTGGGCCTCTACGTCCTGTACCGGGGGGTGAGCCGACGTGCTGGTGCATAGCCGTACGGGCCGATGGACGGCCTGGGTCACATTCGCCGTCCTGTTCGTCCCGCTCTTCGCCCTTCCCCTCCTGGTGATCGTCGCCGCCTCGTTCGCCACGAACTGGTCCGGCGCCTTCCCCTCCGGGCCGACCACCGGGCACTACGCGGCGGCCGTCCGCGGGGAGTCCCTCCAGGCGCTCACCACCAGCCTGGTCACGGCCGTCACCGCGAGCCTGATCGCGCTGACCGTCGGCACCTGGGCCGCGCTCGCCGGGGCCGCGCTCGGGGCGAGCGGCAAGGCGGGCGCCCGGGGCAAGAAGGTCCTCGACGCCCTGTTCATGCTGCCGGTCGCGGTGCCCTCGGTGGTCGTCGGCCTGGCCGTCCTCGTCGCGTTCTCGCAGCCGCCGGTGCTCCTCAACGGCACGCGCTGGATCGTGATCCTCGCGCACACCGTGCTCGTCACGGCGTTCGCCCACCAGTCGGTGTCGGCCGCGATCCGGCGGCTCGACCCGATGTACGAGCAGGCGGCGGCCAGTCTCGGCGCCCGCCCCTCGTACGTCCTGCTCCGGGTGAGGCTCCCGCTCCTGCTGCCGTCCCTGAACGCGGCGGCCGGGCTCTGCTTCGCCCTGTCCATGGGCGAGTTGAGCGCCACGATGATGCTCTACCCGCCGGACTGGATGCCCCTTCCGGTCCTCATCTTCACCGCCACCGACCGGGGCTCCCTGTTCACCGGCTCGGCGCTCGC
The DNA here is from genome assembly GCF_036634195.1 of Streptomyces sp. P9-A4. Classification (NCBI taxonomy): domain Bacteria; kingdom Bacillati; phylum Actinomycetota; class Actinomycetes; order Kitasatosporales; family Streptomycetaceae; genus Streptomyces; species Streptomyces sp. P9-A4. Next base: position 2,627,010 of record NZ_JAZIFY010000001.1, on the reverse strand, counting down.
CGTGGTCCTCATGGGGGCGACCCTGCTGGCCCTGCTCGCCGTCTCCCGTATCCGTACCAAGGCCTCCTTCCGCTAAAGACCTTCAGGAGAGAACGACGTTATGCGTACGTACGCCAAGCCGATCGCCGCCCTCACCGGCTCCCTCGTCCTCGCCGCCGGCCTCACCGCCTGCGGTGGTTCCTCCGCCGCCTCCGACGAGAAGACCGTCACCGTCTACAGCGCCGACGGCCTCAAGGGCGAGGCGGGCGACGGCTGGTACGACAAGGTCTTCGCCGACTTCGAGAAGAAGACCGGCATCAAGGTCAAGTACGTCGAGGGGGGCTCCGGGGAGATGGTGCAGCGCGCCCTCCGCGAGAAGACCAACACCCAGGCCGACGTCATCGTGACCCTGCCGCCCTTCATCCAGCAGGCCGGTTCCAAGGGCCTCCTCCAGGCCTACACCCCGGCGGGCGCCGACCAGGTCGACGGCGGCGACAAGGCGAGCGACGGCACCTGGACCTCCGTCGTCAACAACTACTTCGGCTTCGTCCACAACAAGAAGGAGCTGCCCGCCGCCCCGAAGACCTGGGAGGAGCTGCTCGACGCGAAGTACAAGAACAGGCTCCAGTACTCCACCCCCGGCGTCGCGGGCGACGGCACCGCCGTCCTCATCAAGGCGATGCACGACTTCGGCGGCAAGGACGCGGCCCTGGAGTACCTGAAGAAGCTTCAGGCCAACAACGTCGGCCCGTCCTCCTCCACCTCCAAGCTCGCCCCCAAGGTGGACAAGGGCGAACTCCTCGTCGCCAACGGCGACGTCCAGATGAACTTCGCGCAGTCCAAGTCCATGCCGAACCTCGGCATCTGGTTCCCGGCCAAGGGCGCGGGCAAGCCCACCACCTTCGCCCTGCCGTACGCGGCCGGCCTGGTGAACAAGGCCCCGCACACCGAGAACGGCAGGAAGCTCCTCGACTTCATGCTGAGCGAGGGCGCCCAGCGCGAGGTCAGCGCCATCGGCGGCGGCTTCCCGGCCCGCAAGGACGTCAAGGCCACCGACGCCAACGCCATCGCACTGGCCGAGCTGATGGAGGGCGTCGAGGTCTTCGAGCCGGACTGGGCCGACATCGACAAGAACCTCAAGACGTACGTGGACGCGTGGAAGTCGGCCACCGGCAGCTGACGGGACCGATCGGCACCAAGAGTTCACCGTACGACTCTGGAAAGCCTCCGAACATCGCGGAAAGATAACGGGTACGGACCAACGCCCCTGAGATATCAGGGGCGTTGCCATGCCCAGGCCCTTTCCACGGAATTCCACGGAGGACTCCGACATGCCGATCACCGGCATCTCCCGCCGCACCGTGCTCGCCGCCGCCGGCGCCACCGCCGCCGTCGCCGCGACCGGAACGGTCACCGCCCCCGCCGCCCAGGCGGCCGCCTCGCCCACGCTCCCCGACGGCACCAGCCAGGACAAGGTGCTCGTCGTCGGCATGGACGGCCTGCGCTACGACCGGATCGACGCCGCCAAGGCCCCGAACCTCAAGTCCCTGATGGCGAACGGCACCTACGGCCGCTCCCTGCTCTACGCCAACCCGATGGCCGCAACCTCCTCCGGCCCCGGCTGGTCCACCATCTCCACCGGTGTCTGGCCCGACAAGCACGGCGTCAAGGACAACACCTTCACCGGCAAGAACTACGGCCAGTACCCCGGCTTCCTCGCCCGCCTGAACCAGGTCCGCCCGGCGCTCTCGCTCTTCGCCGCCGTCGACTGGCCCGAGCTCGACACCCACGGCACCGTCACCCCCGGCGCCGACGCCAAGCTCGTCTACAACAACGACTACGTCGTCAACGACCTCCTCATCACCGACATCACCGAGGACGTCCTGCGCAACCAGAACCCCGACGTCCTGTTCGTCTACTTCGGCGAGACCGACGAGATCGGCCACAACAACGGCGCCGCCAGCCCCAAGTACACCGACGCCATCGACGTCCAGGACGGCTACCTCGGCCGGCTGCTCGCCGCGATCAAGGCCCGCCCCGCCTATGCCTCCGAGCGCTGGACCGTCCTCGTCGCCACCGATCACGGCCACACCGACGCCGGCGGCCACGGCGGCTCCTCCATCGAGGAGCGGCGCACCTTCGTGCTCGCCCAGGGCCCCGGCATCGCCGCCGGCGCCCGCCCCATCGACACCCGGCTCGTCGACGTCGCCGCCACCGTCTTCCGCCAGCTCGGCATCACCCCCGACCCGGCGTGGGGCCTCGACGGCAAGCCGATCCAGGAACGCTCCACCGACCCCTTCGACAGCCTCCACGGCTCGCTCACCGGCCGTGTCGACGAGACCGGCATCCCCGCCGGGATCCTCGGCTTCACCCACACCGCGCCCAGCGGCTGGTCCGTCATCAACAACGCCATGGGCACCGGCGGCATGACCGAGTGGCGCGGCTGGTCCTTCGCCACCGACGAGTTCTGGTCCCGCTCCCAGCGCGACCAGTCCCGCGAGCTGAACGTCCGCGCCCGGGGCGTCTTCGCCGTCGCCGACTCCGACGAGTGGGCCGACAAGAGCTTCTCCGGTACGTACGACTCGACCCTGGTCACCCCCGCGTACAGCGTCTCGGGGGCGAGCCGGGTCACCCTGGACTTCATCACCTTCTACCGCCAGGAGGGCGCGCAGACCGCCCAGGTCCAGGCGGTCTTCAACGGCGGCACCCCGACCGTGGTGAAGAACTACACCGCCGACGTCGTCTCGCAGCCCCAGTCGCTCGCCGTCCCGGTCCCCGCCGGGGCCACCAGCGTGAGCTTCCGCTTCCGCTACACCGGCGCCAACAACTGGTACTGGACGATCGACGGGGTCAAGATCACCTCATCCTGATTAGGCTGGGGGCGTCGCCACAGCGCTGTCGCGGCGCCCCCAGCACACCGCACGCCCGTACGGCAGGAGTCCCGCACCCATGGCAGAGCGCAAGCCGATCGAATCCTGGCTGACCGACATGGACGGCGTCCTCATCCACGAGGGCGTGCCGATCCCCGGCGCCGACGCGTTCATCAAGAAGCTGCGGGAGACCGGGAAGCCCTTCCTGGTCCTCACCAACAACTCGATGTACACGGCCCGCGACCTGCACGCGCGGCTCGCCCGGATGGGCCTCGACGTCCCCGTCGAGAACATCTGGACCTCGGCCCTCGCCACCGCCAAGTTCCTCGACGACCAGCGCCCCGGCGGCACCGCGTACGTCATCGGCGAGGCCGGTCTCACCACCGCGCTGCACGACATCGGCTACGTCCTCACCGACCACGACCCGGACTACGTGGTGCTCGGCGAGACCCGTACGTACTCCTTCGAGGCGATGACCAAGGCCGTCCGGCTCATCAACGCCGGCGCCCGCTTCATCTGCACCAACCCCGACGAGACCGGCCCCTCCCTCGAAGGCCCGCTCCCGGCCACCGGCTCCGTCGCCGCGCTCATCACCAAGGCCACCGGCAAGGACCCGTACTTCGCGGGCAAGCCGAACCCGCTCATGATGCGCACCGGCCTCAACGCCATCGGCGCCCACTCCGAGTCCAGCGCCATGATCGGCGACCGGATGGACACCGACATCCTGGCCGGTCTGGAGGCCGGGATGCAGACCTTCCTGGTGCTGACCGGTCTGACCACCCAGGCGGAGATCGACCGCTTCCCCTTCCGCCCGTCGAAGATCGTCCCGTCGATCGCGGACCTCGTCGACCGCGTGTAGCGAGCCCCCTCGCCGGCCCCTGCGGATGCGAAAAGTCCCGATCCGGGTGAACCTGCCAGTACCAGGAGGTCACGATGCGTTCAGGTCCCATTGCTCTCCGTGCCGCAGGGGCGGCCTTGGTACTCGTACTGGCACCCACGGCCGGTAGCGCGTACGCCCACGACGGGGTCAAGGCCACCGTCACCCCGTCCACCGCCTCGCCCGGAGCCGACGTCGATGTCCGCGTCCAGGGCTGCAAGGGCACGACCGGTGCCGCGAAGTCCCAGGCGTTCGTCGCCGACGCGGATCTCACCGGCCGGGACGGCGGGGGAGCCCCGCTGTTCGGCGACACCACGATCAGGTCCGGTCTCGAGAACGGTACGTACAAGGTCAGCGTGACCTGCGACGGCCACGATCACCCGGACGTCGGCACCGTGGAGGTCCGGCACCAGCGGCCGACCCACAAGCCGACGCATGAGCCGACCCACAAGCCGACGCATGAGCCGACCCATGAGCCGACCCACCACCCGAGCCCGGTCGCCCCGGTCCGCGCGGGCGGCGGCGGCACCGCCGCGTTCGCCGCCCCGGCCGCCCCCGGCGTCGCCCAGACGGCGACCGAGAGCGGCCTCGGCACCCCGTACACCCTGCTCGGGCTCGGCATGGCCGCCGTCGCCGCCGTCGCGGTCGCCTTCCGCAGCTCCCGCCGCCGCGCCGCCGGGTCCGGTACGGGCTCGGGCACCGGCGCGGAGTGACGGTGCCGTCCGGAACCCGCCCGGCGGGCACCGGGCGACTCGTCACCGGTGTCGCCTGGGCGGTCCTGCTGCTCGGGCTCTGGCTCTGGGGCCGCGAGGCCACCGAGGGCCTCGGGGGCAGCTCCGCGCCGACCACCGGCGACATCGCGGCCGTCGGCCGCCCGCTGGGGGTGGAGCTGCCGCCCGCCCACGCCCCGATCGCCGAGGCCGAGCCCCGGCGGGTGGAGATCCCCTCCCTCGGGATCAGCGCGCCCGTCGTGGCACGCGGCCTGGACGCCACGGGCGCGATCGACCCGCCCCCCTTCGAGATGGCGCACACGGTGGGCTGGTTCGGTTCCGGGGCCCGTCCGGGGGCGGCCGGCGCGGCCCTGCTCGTCGGCCATGTCGACACGGACACCCGCCCGGCCGTCTTCTACGGCCTGAGCGCGGCCCGCCCCGGCGCGAAGGTCCGGGTCACCCGGACGGACGGCTCGGTCGCCGAATTCACGGTGGACGACGTCCAGGTCCACCCCCGGGACCACTTCGACCCGAGCAAGGTCTACGGCGCCCGCGACCCCCGCCGGTCGGAACTCCGCCTGATCACCTGCGGCGGCACCTTCGACCGCACGTCCAACACGTACACGGCGAACGTGGTGGTCTCGGCCTACCTGACGGCGGCGGAGCGCCCCTGAGCCGGAGAACGATCAAGACCCCCTCACCATCGGTGAGGGGGTCTTGACTTTGCGTGCGCCGCCAGGGACTCGAACCCCGGACCCGCTGATTAAGAGTCAGCTGCTCTAACCAACTGAGCTAGCGGCGCCTGCTGACAGAGAGAACTCTACCCGACATGCGGGTGTGCTCCCGACCAATACCGGTCGCCACCGGCCTGTCGGATGGTCGTATCAGGTCTTCGATCCGTCAAAATGCGATTTGTCCAGACAGTTGAGACACTGACGCCCGAAACCAAGGGTCAAAAAGATCTTGACGAGTGTGGAGGGGAATCGCATGAGCGTGCCGGTCTTCGAGGAGTTCGAACCCGCGGCCGACTGCGGCTGCCCGGGGTGCGCCCAGCGGCGGCGTGACCTCGCGCTGGGGCTGCCGGTCCGGGCGGGCGGCCATCCCGCGGCGCACGGCGCCCGCCGGGCCCTGGTCCTGGTGACGGCGGCGGGTGTGGTGCTGGGCGGGGGAGGGGCCGGGATGGCGGCGGCCCTGCCCCCGCCGGCGGGACCGTTCGTCCCGGCCGACCTGACGGAGGGGACCCCCCGGGCCGCCGAGCCGGGGCCCGACACCCCGCAGGGCGGCCGCGAGCCGCTGCACGGAGCACCCGGCCCCGGGGCCTCGCCGATCTCGACCCCGACGACCAGTCAGATCTCGACCGGCACCCTGCGGCAGACGACCCGGGCCGAGATCATCAACCGCGCCAAGCTGTGGGTGGCCGCCCAAGTCCCGTACTCCATGGAGAAGTACTGGTCGGACGGCTACCGCCAGGACTGCTCCGGCTACATCTCGATGGCCTGGAACCTCCGCAGCAACGAGTGGACCGGCAGCCTCGACCGCTTCGCCGACCGGATCGACCGCACCGAGCTCCAGCCCGGCGACATCCTCCTCTTCCACAACCCCGCCAACCCGACGCGCGGCTCGCACGTCACGATCTTCGGCGGCTGGACCGACTACACCCACACCTCGTACGTCGCCTACGAGCAGACCAAGCCGCGCACCCGCAAGCAGGCGACGCCGATGGCGTACTGGGAGAACTCCAGCCAGTACGTGGCCTATCGCTACAAGGGCGTGGTCAGCGGCGGCAGCACCGGCGGCGGCGCGACGCCCACGGCGACCCCGTACCCCGGGACGGCCATGTTCGGTCCGGGCGCCGACAACGCGTACGTCACCCAGCTCGGCAGGCTCCTCCTCGACCGCGGCGCCAAGAAGTACTACAGCAAGGGGCCCGGCCCGAAGTGGGGCGAGGCGGACCGGCGCGCGACCCAGGCGTTCCAGCTGGCACAGGGCTGGAAGGGCAAGGAGGCGGACGGTCTGCCCGGCCCCCAGACCTGGCGGCTCCTCGTGTCCGGCGGGGGCAAGTCAATCGGCGGTTCGAGTGGTTCGAGCGGCCCGAGCACGAACGTGACGGACTATCCCGGGCGTGGCGCCTTCCGTCCGGGCCAATCCAGCGCATATGTGGAGAAGCTGGGCAAACAACTGGTGAAGCGGGGCTTCGGCAAGCACTACCTGTCGGGACCCGGTCCGCGCTGGACGGAGGCGGACCGCCGCAACGTCGAGGCGTTCCAGCGGGCACAGGGCTGGCGCGGCGCAGCGGCCGACGGCTACCCGGGCCCGGAGACCTGGCGGCGCTTGTTCCGATGACCCCGAGAGCATGAGGTGGACCCGAATGACGGCATCGACCCCGAACCCCGCGGACTCCGGCGCGGCGGCCTCACGTGACGCGGCACGCACAGCGAGACGCCTGACGGACGGCACCCTCCCGAGGACACCCCCGGACACCCCGCAGAACGCACCGGAACACGGCCTGCGGGCAGGGGTGATGGGCGAGGGCGCGACGGCGGGCCCGCCGACGGGCCCGCCGCCGACGGCGGGGCAGCCGACGGCGGAGGCGGGGGACGGCGCGTCGCCCGTGCGGGACGGCGGTGTGGTCGTGCGCGGCGGCGCGTTGCCCGTGCGGGACGGTGCTGTGGTCGTGCGCGACGGCGCCTCGGTCGTACGGGACGGCCTGTCCGCGCCCGCGCCCGCATCGGCGGTTCCGGCGCCGGGCCGGGATTCGGCCCTGCCCTCGGCCTCGGCTCCGGCTCCGGCTCCGGCTCCGGCTCCGGAGCCGGTGTCGGTTCCGGGTCGCGAGTCGGCGCTGACACCGGCACCGGCACCAGCGCTGACACCGGCACCGGCACCGGCGCCGACGCAGGCGCCGGTAGCGGAGCCCGCAGCCACAGCCGCTCCGTCACCGGCAGCGTCGCGCAGCGACGTACCCGCGCCGACGCGCAGCGACGTACCCCCGCCGGGCTCGGCCGCGGGTACGGCCGCCTCGCCCGTACCCGCGCCCGGCGGCGAGTCCGTACCCGCGCCGCCGGGCGACGGGGCTCGCCCCCCGGCGGCCCCCGCGTCGTCGGCCGCGCCCGGCGGTACGCCCGTACCCGCTTCCGGCGGAGCCCCCGCCGCGTTGCCGGTGCGGCCGGCCGGGGCCCTTCCCCGTACGGTGCCCGCCACCCCGGCAGGGGACCCCGCGCCGGTCCCGGCCGCCTCCACGCCCACCGGGGCACCCCCCGCGCCCCCCGCTCCCGCCGAGCGCAGCGCCCCCGCCTCCGCGCCCGACTTCGGGCGGATCGCCGGTGCCGGGGTCGGTGCGGTCGCCGTGCCCGTCGCCGCCGTCGTGCGCGTGGCGCGGCGGAAGAACGTGATCGGGGCCGAGACCACTGGTTCCATCCCGGTGCACCTGCTCTTCCGGGACGAGCCGGAGGGCGCCGTGCCCTTCGTGGTGGGCGACGACGACGGGGGCCCCGACACCGTCTCCATGGCCCCGCCCCAGGCCCCCACCACACCCCGGAAGGGCGGCGGCCCCGCCATCCCCGCCCCGTCGAAGGTCCAGGGGCAGGCCGAGCCGGCCAGGGACCTCGCACCCGATCCCACCCGCAAGGCCACCACGACGCCGCACCCCAAGGTCCGGCCCCAGCCCAAGTCCCCGCCGAAGTCCCGGCCCAGATCGCAGCCCAAGCCCCCGTCCGACGGGCGGCGGACCCCGGTTTCCCTCTCCCGTCCCGCCCCCACCGCCGACCCCGGGCTCGTCGAGCGGCCGGGGCCGGTGCTGCCGGGGTGGGTCGGCGTGGTCGGCGGCGCCCTCGCGCTCGCCGGGTGCGCGGCCGTCGTGTGGTGGGCCGGGGCCGTACCGGCGGAGGCGGCCCGGATGCTGCGGCTGCCGGTACGCCCGTACCACGGCATCCATCTCGGCCAGTGGGCCCTGCTCGCGCTCGGCGTCGTGCTCGCCCTGTTCGCGCTCGGCGGCCTCGGCCGGGGCCGGGTCGGCTACGCCTGGGTGCTGACCTTGTTCGGCGACTACCGGGGCACGGTCCGCCGTACCGGTCTGGTCTGGGTCAGTCCGCTGCTGCTGCGCCGCCGGGTCGACGTACGGCTTCGGCACTGGCGCAGCGAGCCGCTGTCGGCGGTCGACGCGAAGGGGACGGCGCTGGACGTCGTCGTGCTCGTGGTGTGGCGGGTGCGGGACACCGTCCGCGCGGCGCTCGGGGTCGACGGCCACGAGGAGTATCTGCGGGAGCAGGTGGAGGCGGCGATGGCCCGGGTGCTCTCGCAGCTTCCGGCGGACGCGTTCCACGAGGACGCGCCGACGCTCCGGGACGCGGAGGCGGTCGGCGAGGCGCTGACGCGGATGCTGTCGGCGGAGTGTGTGCCGGTCGGGGTGGACGTGTTCTCGGCGCAGCCGACGCGGATCGAGTACGCGCCGGAGGTGGCGGCGGCGATGCGGCGGCGACGGATCGCGGCGATCGACGCGAAGCACCGGGACAGTGTGCTGACCTCGGTGGTGGACGCGGTGGACGACGTGGTCCACCGGCTGACCAGTCGTGGTCTGGTGGAGCTGGACGACTACGAGCGCAAGGCGCTGGTCAAGGACCTGACGGTGGCGTTCTACACGGGCAGGACGGGTCCTGTGGAGGGTGTCTGAGGGGATGGACAGCTTCAACTTCCGTCCATACCTTGGTACTTGGTCCAGACCAAAAAGAAGCATCCGCACGCGTGCGGCACGACCCAACGGAACTCCCCCACGTTCTCCTGGAGCGACAGCATGCGCAAGAAATCAGTCGGGGCGGCGGTGGTGGCGCTCGGCGTCGCCGGTGCCACCCTCCTCGCCACCGGCAGCGCCGGCAGCCACGGCTACACCGACGCACCGATCAGCCGTCAGAAGCTCTGCGCCAACGGCACCGTGACCAACTGCGGCCCCATCCAGTGGGAGCCGCAGTCGGTCGAGGGCCCCAAGGGCTTCCCCGCCTCCGGTCCCGCCGACGGGAAGATCTGTTCGGCGGGCCTCACCCAGTTCGCCCAGCTCGACGACCCCCGGGGTGGTGCCTGGCCCGCCACGCAGCTCACGGCGGGGCAGAGCTACAGCTTCCGCTGGCAGTTCACGGCCCGGCACGCCACCACCGACTTCAGGTACTACATCACCAAGAACGGCTGGGACCCGAACCAGAAGCTGACCCGGGCCGCGCTCGACCCCCAGCCGTTCCTGACCGTCCCCTACAACAACCAGCAGCCGCCGGCGACCCTCTCGCACTCCGGGACGATCCCGGCGGGCAAGACGGGCCGCCATCTGATCCTGGCGGTGTGGACGATCGCGGACACCGCGAACGCCTTCTACGCCTGCTCGGACGTCAAGTTCTGACGGGCGGCCCGAAGGGCAAGTCCTGAACGGGCCTCCGAAGGGCCTGATCCGACGGTTCATTTCTGACGAGCCGTCAGTTACAGTCCGGCTCATGAGGGGTGCGGACACCGTCGCGGAACTCGTACGGCGCCAATGGGGCGACCACCGGACCGGGCTGAGGGACGAGCACCACACCCTCACCCACCACCAGGTCGCCGCCGGCGCCGCCGCGCGGGCCGCCCTGCTCGTGGACCTGATGCCACCCCTGCCGGGGGGCGAGCCGCACCTCGGCATCCTGCTCGACAACACGCCGGAGTACCCGCTCTGGCTCAGCGCGGCGGCCCTCGCGGGGGCCGCCGTCGCCGGGATCAACCCCACCCGGCGCGGCGCCGAACTCGCCCGGGACATCCGGCACACCGAGTGCCGGGTCCTGGTGACCGAGCGCGCCCACCTGCCGCTCCTCGACGGCCTGCCGCTGCCGGGCGTGCGCATCCTGGTCACGGACACCGACGCGTACCGGGAACTCCTCGCCCCCTACGGGAACGCCCGGCCGGGAGACGCCACCCTCGGCCCCGTACGCCCCGACAGCCGCTTCCTGCTCTCCTTCACCTCCGGCTCCACGGGGGCACCCAAGGCGGCCCTGTGCAGCCAGGGGCGCCTGGCTGCCGCCGGCGCCTCGCTCGTCTCCCACTTCGGGGTGGGCAGGGACGACGTCCACTACATCTGCATGCCGATGTTCCACGGCAACGCGGTGATCGCGGACTGGGCGCCCGCGCTCGCCGCCGGGGCCGGGGTGGCGCTGCGGGCCCGCTTCTCCGCCTCCCGGTTCCTGCCCGACGTACGCCGCTACGGCGCCACCTACTTCACCTACGTGGGCCGGGCCGTGCAGTACCTGCTCGCCACCCCGCCCGGACCGGACGACCGCGCGCACCCGCTCCGCCTCGGCTTCGGGACGGAGGCGGGGGCGGTGGACGCGGCCCGCTTCCGGGAGCGCTTCGGGGTCCCGCTCGTCGAGGGGTACGGCTCCTCCGAGGGCGGCGCGGCGATCCAGCGGACCCCCGACACCCCTACGGGGGCGATCGGGCGGGCCGCGCCGGGCGACGACCTGGCGGTGATCGACGGGGAGTCGGGGGAGGAGTGCCCCCGGGCCCGCTTCTCGCCCACCGGCCGGCTCCTCAACGCGGCCGAGGCGGTCGGCGAGCTCGTCAACCGGGGCCGGTCGCCCTTCGAGGGCTACTGGCGCAACCCGGAGGCGGAGGCGGCCCGGCTGCGGGACGGCTGGTACTGGACGGGCGACCTCTTCTACCGGGACGCGGACGGGTACCTCTACTTCGCGGGCCGTACGGACGACCGGCTGCGGGTCGACAGCGAGAACCTGGCGGCGGCGATGATCGAGCACATCCTCGCCCGCTGGGACCGGGCGGCGGGGGTCGCGGTCTACGCGATACCGGACCCGGTGGCGGGGGACCAGGTGATGGCGGCGCTCGCGCTGCGCGAGGGGGAGGCCTTCGACCCGTCGGCCTTCGCGGCCTTCCTCGCGGACCAGGCGGACCTGGGCACGAAGATGCCACCGCGCTTCGTCCGCGTGATGCGGGAACTGCCCCTCACGGCCACGAACAAGATCCACCGTGTGGCCCTCCGCCGAGCGGCCTTCCTCTGCGAGGACCCCGTCTGGTGGCGCCCGACGCCGGGCGCGCCGTACGAACTCCTGACCCCGGAGAAGTCGGCCGCCCTCGGTGCGGAGTACACCCGCCGGGACCGCTCCCCGATGGGCGAACACCACGCGTAGGCAGACCCGTTCTCGTACGGCTACGGCTACGGCTACGGCTACGGCTACGGCTACGGCTACGGCTACGGCTACGGCTTCCGCTTCCGCTACGGCGAACGGACCTCTGATTCCCCGTGGACGGTGAAGGCGCCCGCCGTGGCCGCCAGAACCGCCGCCTCCGCGGCCCGTTCCGGGAGCCGCGGGTCCGGGTCGACGCGCAGGAGCATCAGCCGGTGGTAGAGCGGCGCCGTGGCGGTGATCAGCAGGCTCCGCGCGTCCGTGTGCCGCCCGGGGAGTTCACCGCGCTCGGCGGCGCGCTCGACGATGACCTCGCACTGGGCGTACCGGTCCGCCCACAGCCGTGTCTGGGCCCGCGCGGCCTGTTCGGAGTGGAACGAGGCGGCCATCAGGGCCACGGCGAACGACGGCCGGACGACCAGGGATTCCTGGATCTCCCGGTTGAGGGCCGTCAGGTCGCCGCGCAGTGAGCCGGTGTCCGGCGGCTGCCAGTCGGTCTCACCGGCCGCGTCGATGACGTCGACGAGCAGGCCGCCGACATCGCGCCAACGCCGGTAGACCGTGGCGCGGTGCACTCCGGCCCGGGTCGCGACCCCCTCCATCGTGAGCCCTTCGTGGCCGCCCTCGGTGAGTTCGGCGCGCACCGCGTCGAGAACCTGGGCGCGGACGCGGGCGGTCCGACCGCCCGGGCGGCGGTCCGGCGTCGTGTCCGGCGGGTCTGTCATCGGTGGTCGCCATCCGGTTGATCGAGGCGGCGGGACGTGCCAGCATCTTAACGCGACAGTCGTCGCTCTAGGTTCACCGGAGAGGAACCGCCGCCACGATGCCGCTCATTCCCGCCGACCCCACCGTGCTCCACCCGATGCCCGAGCACCCTCGCGTGGTGCTGCTCAAACCGCTGGTGAAGTCGCCGCTGATCGAGGCCGGTGACTTCTCGTACTACGACGATCCGGACGACCCGACCGCGTTCGAGACGCGCAACGTCCTCTACCACTACGGGCCCGAGCGGCTCGTCATCGGCAAGTACTGCGCGCTGGGGACGGGCACCCGCTTCATCATGAACGGCGCCAACCACCGCATGGACGGTCCCTCCACCTTCCCGTTCCCCACCATGGGGGGCTCCTGGGCGGAGCACTTCGACCTGATCACCGGCCTGCCCGGCCGCGGCGACACGGTCGTCGGCAACGACGTGTGGTTCGGGCACGGCGCCACGGTCATGCCCGGCGTGCGCATCGGGCACGGCGCGATCATCGCCGCGGGCGCCGTGGTCACCGGCGACGTCCCCGACTACGGCATCGTCGGCGGCAACCCCGCCCGGCTCATCCGCACCCGCTACGACACCGCGGACATCGCCCGGCTCCTCGCCGTGGCGTGGTGGGACTGGCCCGTGCGGCACATCACCCGGCACGTACGGACGATCATGTCCGGGACCGTCGCCGACCTGGAGGAGGCCGCCGCGCGGCTCGACGGCCCCTGACGAAGAGTCCCCGCCCCCGTACACCCGCCGTCGCGGTAGCCCCAGCCCTACCCCCGGGCCCCCCTCCAGCACCATCGCCCCGCCCCCGTCCCACCCCCTACCGTGGGGCCCCATGGACCCCCGTAATCCCTGGCAGGCCCTGACCTGGCCCCGTTTCCCGCGTAGCTCCTGGCCCTGGCGGTCCGTCGGCTATCTGGTCACCGGCGGGCTCCTCGGCGCGCTCGCCTGCCTCGTGTTCCTGGTGCTCGGGCTGTTCTCCCTGTTCCTCGTCGGGCTGCCGCTCCTCCTGCTGTCCGGACCCGCGCTCGCCGGGATCGAGCGCCGCCGTCTCCGGCTCGTCGACCTCGACCCGGCCCCCGACCCGCACCGCGTCCCCGACGCCCCCGGCCTCGCCGCCTGGCTCCGGCTCAGGGCGGGGGAGCAGGCGACCTGGCGCGAACTCGGGTACGCCCTGCTCCTCGCCACCGTCCTGTGGCCGCTCGACCTCATCGCGGTGGCCGTCGCGATCGGCCTGCCCGCCGCCCTCCTCGGCACCCCCGTCCAGCTGGCGGTGGACGGCCGGGAGGCCAAGGCCGTCAAGGCGTATCTGGTGACCTCCTACCCGGAGGCCTTCGCCGCGGCCCTCCTCGGCGCCCTCCTCCTGGTCGCCCTCGCCTACCCGCTCGCCGCCGTCGCCGGCGCCCGCGCCGCACTCGCGCGGGCCCTCCTCTCGCCCCGCGAGGGCGACCCCCCGGCCGGGATCGGCGAGGTCATCGCCTCCCGCGCGCGACTCGTCGACGCCTTCGAGGCCGAGCGCCGCCGTATCGAACGCGATCTGCACGACGGCGCCCAGCAACGCCTGGTCGCCCTCACCATGACCCTCGGGCTCGCCCGGCTCGACGCGCCGCCCGGCCCGCTCGCCGACCAGCTGGCGAAGGCGCACACGGAGGCCGGGCAGGTCCTGACCGAGCTGCGGGAGCTCATCCACGGCATCCACCCCCAGGTCCTCGCCGACTACGGTCTCGGCGCGGCCCTCGCCGACGCCGCCGACCGGTCCGCCGTCCCCGTCGACACGGACGTCGACCTGCCCCGGCTGCCCGCCGCCGTCGAGAGCGCCGGTTACTTCGCCGGCTGCGAGGCGCTCGCCAACGTCGCCCGGCACAGCGGCGCCCGCCGGGCGCGGATCACCGCGCGGGCCGAGGGCGGGGTGCTGCGCCTGGAGGTGTCGGACGACGGGCGCGGCGGCGCCGACCCGGCCGGGGGCTCCGGGCTCACCGGACTGGCCGACCGGCTGGCCGTCCTCGATGGCAGACTGACGATCATGAGCCCGCCGGGCGGGCCGACCCTCCTCCGAGCGGAGATCCCGTGCCGATCGCTGTCCGAAAGCTCCGTGTCGTCCTCGCCGAGGACAGCGTCCTCCTCCGGGAGGGGCTGATCGGGCTGCTGGCCCGTTTCGGCCATGAGGTCGTCGCCGCCGTCGGGGACGCCGACGCCCTGCGCGAGGCGGTCGCCGCCCACGGCCCGGACGTGGTCGTGACCGATGTGCGGATGCCGCCGGGGTTCCAGGACGAGGGGCTGCGCGCCGCCGTCGCGCTCCGGTCCGAGCGGCCCGGCCTGCCGGTCCTGGTGCTCAGCCAGTACGTGCAGCGCAGCTACGCCGCCGACCTCCTCGACACGGGCGACGGCACCGGCGTCGGCTATCTGCTCAAGGACCGGGTGGGGCAGGTGGAGGAGTTCGAGGACGCCCTCCTGCGGGTCGCCGCCGGTGGCACGGTCGTCGACCCGGAGGTCGTACGGCAGCTGCTGCGGCGGCACCGCGATCCGCTGGAGGCCCTCACCCCGCGCGAGCGCGAGGTCCTCGGCCTGGTCGCGGAGGGGCACTCCAACGCGGAGGTCGCCCGGCGTCTGGTGGTGAGCGAGGCCGCCGTCGGCAAGCACATCGGCAACATCCTGGCGAAGCTGGACCTGCCGCCGGCGGAGGAGACCCATCGCCGGGTCCTGGCGGTCCTGACGTACCTCAGGGCGTGAAGAACCCGAGGTGCGGGCACGAAAAAGCCCCCCGCTTCCGCGAGGGGCCTCTTCTGTCTGTGCGCCGCCAGGGACTCGAACCCCGGACCCGCTGATTAAGAGTCAGCTGCTCTAACCAACTGAGCTAGCGGCGCTTGCTGACAGAGAAAATACTACCCGGTCCCGCGGGGTGGTGGTGACCACCCCGCGGGAGGGGTGGTCAGATCGCCAGCGCCATGACCACCGGAGCGGCCCTGCGGTTCAGCGTGTCGGCCGCCGAGCGCAGCCGGTGGGCGTGCTCGATCGGCAGGGAGAGCGCCAGACAGCCCACGGCGGAGCCCGCCGTCAGCGGGACGGCGGCGCAGACCGTGCCCACCGCGTACTCCTGGAGGTCGAGCACCGGGACGGTCGGCGGCTGGCTGTCCAGCTTGGAGAAGAGGATCCGCTCGTTGGTGATCGTCCGGGAGGTGAGCCGGGCGGTCTTGTGCCGCGAGAGGTGGTCGCGGCGGCCGTTCTGGTCGAGCTGGGTGAGCAGGCACTTGCCGACCGCGCTGGCGTGCGCCGCCGAGCGGATGTCCACCCACTCGTTGACCCTGGGCGTGCGCGGGCCGTCGGCGAACTGGGTGATCTTCACCTCGCCGTCGATGTACCGGCTGATGTAGACCGCGGCGCCGACGGAGTCGCGCAGCTCGGTCAGGGTCTCCTGGAGCTTCGTCTCCAGGGCCTCGCGGCGGGTCATGCCGGAGCCGAGGAGGACGAGGGAGTCCCCGATCACGTACGCGCCGTCGGCGACCTGCTCGACGTATCCCTCGCGGCGGAGCATGAGGAGCAGCGGCGAGAGGTGGGCGACGGGCAGGCCGGCTTCGCGTGCGATCTGGACGTCCGTCACACCGCCACCGTGCCGTGAGATCGTCTCCAGGACGCGCAAGGCGTATTGCACCGAGTGGAACGGCGCGGTGGGCTCGGGCTTCAGCGCCACGGTTTCCCCCTACCAGGTTGTGACCGCAAGCTTTCGCACCACGATAGCCGCCAAGCACCCTTTAAGGGACGGCTGTTGGCGAGAATGATGCGGAGCGTCCTGGCCCTGTGCTGGGGTTCGCCACTCTGGCATATGCCGATGTCATGAGTGCCGCGCAGAGTCTCAGGTCAGAGCCGTGCATGAGAGCGCTCGCCCATATGTTCGGCCCTTGGGGGACAGAAGATTATTTACGGAGAAGCGGACGCGTTCGGACCTCCTCCGGTGGCGTGGAGCCGCCGGAATAAACGGAGCCACCCTCCTGTTGTCGCCCTGTCGAAGCCGATCCACGGGTCCGGGCGCCGCGCCGGGAGCCGATCGAACGATTCCGTACGTGTGCCGAGGAGGGTCCCGAAGGTGACCGACGCTATTCGAGGAGAGGCGCGGGGCTCCGCGCCCGTGCCGCTGTCCGTGCTGGACCTGGTGACCGTCGGCAGCGGCAGGACCGCCACCCAGGCGCTCGCCACCAGCGTCGAGCTGAGCCGGCTCGCCGAGCGGCGCGGCTTCCACCGGCACTGGGTGGCCGAACACCACTCCATGCCCGGCGTCGCCTCCTCCTCCCCGGCGGTGATCCTCGCCCACCTCGCCGCCCACACCCGTCGCATCCGGCTGGGCTCGGGCGGCGTCATGCTGCCCAACCACGCCCCGCTCGTCATCGCCGAGCAGTTCGGCACCCTGGAGGCCTTCGCGCCGGGCCGGATCGACCTCGGCCTCGGCCGCGCCCCCGGCACGGACGGCGCCACGGCGGCGGCCCTGCGGCGGTCCGACAGCCTCAATGAGGGCGCCGACGACTTCCCGGAGCAGCTGGCGGAGCTGACCCGGTTCCTCGACGACGACTTCCCCGACGGTCACCCCTACGCCCGCATCCACGCGGTGCCCGGCCCGGTCCAGGGTCCGAAGGGGCGCCCGCCGGTCTGGCTGCTGGGCTCCTCCGGCTTCAGCGCGCGGCTCGCCGGCCTGCTGGGCCTGCCCTTCGCCTTCGCCCATCACTTCTCGGCCAGGAACACGATCCCGGCGCTCGACCTCTACCGGGACTCCTTCCGGCCCTCGGGCGTCCTCGACGCCCCCTACGCGATGATCGGCGTCTCGGCGCTCGCCGCCGACGAGGCGGCCTCGGCCCGCCGGGAGGTCCTCGCCGGAGCGCTCGCGATGCTGCGGCTGCGCACCGGCCGCCCGGGTCTCGTCCCGACGCCGGAGGAGGCGGAGGCGTACGGATTCAGCCCGGCCGAGCGGGAGTTCGTGGACGGCTGGCTGGCGAACGTCGTGTACGGCACGCCGGACGAGGTCCGTTCGGGCCTGGACGACCTGCGCAAGCGCACCGGCGCCGACGAGCTGATGATCACGGCGAACGGCCACGGCGGCGAGGCCCGGCTGCGCAGCTACGAACTCATCGCGGACGCGTACGAACTCCCGGAGCTGCCGGAGCTGCCGGAGCAGTAGAGCCGGCGGGGCCGGCGGAGCCGGGTGAAAACCCCGTTTCTCAGGGATGGTTGGTTCATTGTCGAACCACCTCCGCCTCACCCCTAAGTGAACCTTAAACCGCTCGTCACCGATGGTGGCGGGCGGTTCCGTTTTGTGCTGCACGCCTCTGACAAGGCCTTTCTTCCTCCAATTGGTCTAGTCCTCAATCTGGTTCAGACCATTGACGCACTGTTCACGCGCCGGTTATCACTGCTCCAGCTCCTGTACGGCATCACCCCCGCACTCCCCCCATGGAGGCCGCACGTGCACCCCCGTAAGCCATTGATCGCCGCGCTGCTCAGCACGGCCCTCGCCGCCGGCGCGCTTGCCGCGACCGTCGGCCTCGGCTCCGCCCAGGCGGCCGACACGACGACCACTGCCTCTGCGGGCAACGTGCGCATCGCGTACTACGACCAGTGGAGCGTCTACGGCAACGCGTTCTACCCCAAGCACCTCGACACCCGGGGCATCGCGGGCCGGCTGGACGTCATCAACTACTCGTTCGGCAACATCCACCCCACCAACCTCACCTGTTTCGAGGCCAACAAGGCCGCGGGTGACGACAACAACCCCAACGCGGGTGACGGTGCGGGCGACTCGTACGCCGACTACCAGAAGTCCTTCAGTGCGGCGGACAGCGTCGACGGCATCGCCGACAAGTGGGACCAGCCGATCGTGGGCGTCTTCAACCAGTTCAAGGAACTGAAGGCGAAGTACCCCAACCTGAAGATCAACATCTCGCTCGGCGGCTGGACCTACTCCAAGTACTTCAGCGACGCGGCCAAGACGGACGCGAGCCGCAAGAAGCTCGTCTCCTCCTGCATCGACCAGTACATCAAGGGCAACCTGCCCGTCGAGGGTGGCTACGGCGGCCCCGGTACCGCGGCCGGCATCTTCGACGGCATCGACATCGACTGGGAGTACCCCGGTTCCTCCGGCGGCCACCTGGGCAATCACTACGCCCCCGAGGACAAGCAGAACTTCACGCTGCTCCTCGCCGAGTTCCGCAAGCAGCTCGACGAGTACGGCACCGCCAACGGCGGCAAGAAGTACCTGCTCACCGCCGCCCTCCCGGCCGGCCAGGACAAGATCAAGTACATCGAGACGGACAAGATCGGCGCGTACCTCGACTACGCGAACATCATGACGTACGACATGCACGGCGCCTGGGACGGCGACGGGCCGACGTACCACCAGTCCCCGCTCTATTCGGGCACCGACGACCCGACCGACCCCATCGCGCCGGGCACCGAGAAGTACTCGATCGACAACGCGATCGACTCCTGGATCGACGGCAAGCCCGCCTACGGCATCGCAGGCGGCTTCCCCGCCAACAAGCTGACCCTGGGCTACGAGTTCTACTACCGCGGCTGGAAGGGCGTCCCGGCCGGGACCGCCAACGGCCTCGCGCAGCCCGCGACCGGCGGCTCCAACGTCCGCCCGCTCAGCCAGCAGGCCGGCATCGCGCACTACAAGGAGCTCGGCGGCATCGTCGACAACGCCGCGACCACCTTCTGGGACGAGCAGGCGAAGTCCTCGTACTTCTACAAGGACGGCGAGTTCTTCACCGGGCTCAACCAGAAGTCCATCCAGGCCCGGGTGGACTACGGCAAGCAGCGCGGCCTGGCCGGCGCGATGATGTACTCGCTCCTCGGCCTGGACGACAACGCCACGCTGCTGACCCAGATCAACACCGCGCTCGGCGGCACCACCACCCCGCCCACGACGCCGCCGACGACCCCGCCGACGACGCCCCCGACCACCCCGCCCACGACGCCGCCGACGACCCCGCCGACGACCCCGCCCACGGGCAGCTGCACCGCCCCGGCGTACGTGGCCGGCACGATCTACAACACCGGCAACCTCGTCTCCCACAAGGGCCACACCTGGAAGGCCCAGTGGTGGACCCAGAACGAGGAGCCGGGCACGACCGGCGAGTGGGGCGTCTGGAAGGACCAGGGCGCCTGCTGAGGCCCTGACCCGCTGACCCCCTCATGAACCACTGCCCCCGCCCGGAATGTCCCTCCGGTCGGGGGCAGTCCCATGCCCGGACTCCCCACGGTCCCGGTCCCGGTCTCACACTGGCAGCGGCTCCGTGCCGATCAGTTCGGCGATGCGGTCCGGGGCCACCGCCCGTGAGTACAGCCAGCCCTGCCCCGTGTCGCAGCCGATCCTGCGCAGCCGGCTCGCCTGCCCCGAGGTCTCCACGCACTCGGCGGTGACGGTGAGCCCCAGCCGGTGCGCGAGCTGCACCAGCGCCTCGACGATCAGCTCGTCCGCCGGGTTGGCGTGCTCCTCGTCCTGGAAGCCGCGGACGAAGGAACCGTCCAGCTTGAGCACCGAGACCGGCAGCCGGCTCAGATAGGCCAGGTTCGAGTAGCCGGTGCCGAAGTCGTCGATCGCGATCCGCACCCCCATGTCGCTCAGCGCCTGGAGCGCCTGGAGCGGCCGTCCCGCCGAGCCCATCACGGCGGACTCGGTCAGCTCCAGCTGGAGGAGGTGCGGGGCGAGACCGGTCTCGGCGAGGATGCCGGCCACGTCCGCGACCAGGTCGGAGTCCCAGACCTGACGGACCGCCACGTTGACGCTCACGAAGATCGGGCGCTCGCGCGGATGGTCCTTCTGCCACTGCCGCGCCTGACGGCAGGCGGTGTTCAGGACCCACCGGCCCAGCTCCACGATGGAGCCGTCCTCCTCGGCGATGGCGACGAACCGATTCGGCGGGAGCGTGCCGAACTGCGGGTGGTTCCAGCGCACCAGCGCCTCCACCCCGCGCACCGCCCCGTCCGCCAGGTCCACGAGCGGCTGGTACTCCAGGGCGAACTCCCCGCGCTCCACGGCCGGGCGGAGGGTGGAGGAGAGCGCCTGCCGGGTCATCCGGTGCGCGTTGCGCTCCGGGTCGAAGAGCGTCCAGCGGGCCTTGCCGTCGGCCTTCGCCCAGTACAGCGTGGTGTCGGCGGCCTGCATCAGGGCGGTCGCCGTCGTGCCGAACCCCGAGCGCTCGACCACACCGATCGAGGCGGAGACCGAGAGCCGCTGGCCGCCCAGGTCGAAGGGCTGCTGGAGCGCGGTGAGCACCGAGCGCGCCAGATCGGCGAGTTGCTCCGTACCGGTGGAGTCCTCGACCAGGACCGCGAACTCGTCGCCGCCGAGCCGCGCCACGAGATGGCCGCCGCTGCGGGTGTATCCGTCGCTGTCCGCGCACTCCGTCAGCCGGGCGGCGACGGCGGCGAGGAGGCGGTCGCCGACGCGGTGGCCGAGGGTGTCGTTGACCGCTTTGAAGCCGTCGAGATCGAGGTAGCAGAGTCCGATCCGCCCTGTTCTGCCATACCTGTACGACTCGTAGGACGAACGGACCGGCCCCCGGGGCTCCGCCGCGCGTCCGGTCGTCCCGGTGCCGTGGACGCCCTCGGTGTACGGGGTTTCCTCGGCGTACGGGGTGTCCCCGGCGTCCTGGGGCGAGGCCTCAAGGGCCGCCGAGAGGCGCTCGAAGAACAGCGCGCGGTTGGGCAGCCGGGTCACCGGGTCGTGCATCTGGAGGTGGCGCAGCCGCGCCTGCAGTTCGCGCCGGTCGCTGATGTCCGCGATCGACAGCAGCACGCGCCGGCTGTCGGGCACGGGCGCGACGGTGACCTCGGCCCACAGCGAGCGCCCGTCAGCGTGCTTGAGGCGGCGGGTGCAGCGGAAGCGGGAGCGCCGGCCGCGCAGCACCTCGCGGTACGCGTGCCAGGTGCGCCCGTCGGAGGCGAGGTCGACGAGGTCGGCGGCGGCCTGCTCGCACAGCGCCCCGGGGTCGGAGCCGAGGAGGGAGCCGAAGGAGTCGTTGGCCGAGACGACCACGCCGTCCTGGTCGACGACGGCCATGGCGAGCTGGGCGACCCGGAAGGCGGCGCCGTAGTCGCGGAGTTCGGCGGCGCGGCGGTCGGCGGCGGGCGCGGCGCGATGGTCGGCGGCGGGCTCGGCGCGGCGGTCCGCCAGGGGCTCGGGGCGGCGGTCGGCGTGGGCCTCGGGGTGACGCTCCGTGAGTGCGGGGTGCGTCGTGTGCGTCTCCGGCGGCTCCGGGTGCACCGGTTCTTCGGGGGTTCCGCTCACCGCTCGCTCCCGTAGTGCAGTCGGGCCGGTCACATGTGGTCGGGACGGTCGGCCAAGGAAGAGTGAGCCGATCATAGAGCCAGCGCGGGGGAGCCTTCCAGCTCCGGGGGGCTCTCGGGGGGCGTGCGGAGCTGTGAGGCCGACCACCGCGGGACTCCGGACGATCGTTTCTGCGCGGGTCTGACACGGGTCGTTGAGGTCGTGACCGAATGTGACTTTCCGTGAGGCGAAACGTGCTCGTGTCGCGTCGCCCCCATGGCGCCCTCTCACCCGACCGGGGCAGTGGAAACGTGCGAAACACCGCAAACCATCACAAGGTGGGTGGGGTGTCCCGCATTCCCGAACCGGAGGTCCACGTGAGGGGTCAGCAGCCACCCGGGGGAGTGGAACGCTCGCGGCTGCGTGCCGGGGCCGCGGCCTTCACCTCGCTCGCCGCCCTGGCCGCCACCGGGCTGGTCGCAGGCCCGGCCGTCGGCGCCCCGGCGCCGAACCCGTGCGCCCTGCCCCGTACCTCGGCCCATCACTCGCTCGGCCTCGACACCTGGAACAGGTCGTACCCGCGGCCCGACCGCACCCTCGACGCCGTCATGATCTTCCTGTCCTTCCCGGACGCCGAGCCCCTCACCCAGCCGGCCGAACTGGCCGCCGACCACTTCCCGGCCACCAGCCAGTTCTTCAGCCGCGCCTCCTACGGGCGGTTCACCCTGCGCCCGCACCCCCAGCGCACCTGGACCCCGATGCCGAAGCCGTCCAGCGCATACGGCATAAGGCGTGACTGGGACGTCGGGAAGCGCGCCGTCTACCTCCGCGACGCGATCGCCGCCGCCGACGCGGACGTCGACTTCTCCCGGTACGACATCGTCTACCTGGTCGCCGATCCGGACGCGCCCGGCGTGGACTCCGACGCGACCAAGGTCGTCAACCTCGAACGCCCGCTGGAGGTCGACGGCACCGAGATCAACCGGGTCGTCACCGTCTTCGAGCGGCACCCGCCCGACCGCAACGTCCTCGCCCACGAGACCGGCCACGTCTTCGACCTGCCCGACCTCTACCACCGCCCGGAGGACGGCAAGGGCGACTGGGACACCCATGTGGGCGACTGGGACGTCATGGGCAGCCAGTTCGGGCTGTCGCCCGACCTGTTCGGCTGGCACAAGTGGAAGCTCGGCTGGCTCTCCCGCGCCCAGGTGACCTGCGTCCAGGGGACCGCCCCCCGGATGGTCAGCCTGGAGCCGACCGACGCCCCGGTCACGGCCGGCACCACCCTCGGCACCCGGCTGGCCGTGGTCCGCACCGGCCCCGACAGCGCCCTCGCCGTCGAGGCCCGGAGCGATGCGGGCAGCGACGCCGACACCTGCGTCGAGGGGGTGCTCGTCTACCGGATCCGGAGCGGCACGGCCTCCGGCGACGGCCCGGTCGAGGTGGTCGACGCGCACCCGCGCACCGAGGCCTGCTGGGACCGCTCGGTCTATCCGCCGCTCGCGGACGCCCCCCTCGAAGAGGGCGAGACCCTCACCGTGCCCGGTACGGGGGTACGGGTCGAGGTCACGGACCGCACGGAGTCGGGCGCCTGGACGGTACGGATCACCCCGCCGGCCGTGGGCTGATCCTCGGCCCGCGCCCGGCCCGGAACACGAAGAAGCCCCTCGCTTCCGCGAGGGGCTTCTTCTGTCTGTGCGCCGCCAGGGACTCGAACCCCGGACCCGCTGATTAAGAGTCAGCTGCTCTAACCAACTGAGCTAGCGGCGCCTGCTGACGTCGTAGACATTAGCATCCGGATCGGCGGGAGGAAAAATCGATACCCGCACGTCGGCGGCGGAGTACGTCCGAACGGCCCGCACATAGGCCCAGAGCACGACCTCGGGCCCCGGCAGCCACGGGCTCCGGGTGTCGGGGGCCACCACCCAGCGGGGGCCGGAGGTGCCGGACGGCACGAGCGGCGGCACGGTGACGGCGTCCCCGACGCCGTGGCAGAGCGGCCGGGGGACCTGCTCCCCCCTCCCCCGAGCACTTCGCGCAGGGGGGACCCCCACCTCCCAGTCGAGCAGGGCGGGCAGCCGCTGGGCCGTCCCCGGTGCGGTGAACAGCATCATCCGGCCCCGGTGGACGGCGACAGGCCCCGATCCCGGGCCCTCCTCCCACAGCCGGTCCAGCATCCGGCGGCCGAAGACCGGGTCGACGTTGACGACGTCGAAGACCCGGCCGCAGGGCAGCGCCGCCGGCGAGGCCGGCCGGGCCTCCCAGCGGGTGAGCGCCGACTCGCCGCGGCCCCCGGCGGCCGAGGCCAGCCAGGCGGCTCCGTCGGCGGTCACCCGGGCCGTCTGGTGCCGCACCTCGTCGCCCTCCCGGAGGAACCGGAAGATGTCGTGCGGGGTCTCTTCGCGCAGCCACGTCGTCATGTCTCCAGATGTACCGGGAGTGACGGCGCGGTAGCCGAGTGTTCGCGGAATCCCGGACAGGAGGGGAGGGGGAGGAGTATCGTGCCTCCTCGGCATATGCCAGACGGCGATTCCAGGCCACCCGGAGGCACTTCGAGCCGCCCGAGGGCCCCGCGAGGCCCCGAGATTCCCCGCCCGGGATCATCCCCCCCGGATCAGTCCTCCGCCGGGCGCCCGTTCGTCCTGATCAGGTCGCGGCCGAACTCGATCATTTTCAGCGCGTAGTCCTCGGTCCACTGCGCCCGTTCGGCGACGTCCGCCGTCGTCAGCCGGTCGAACCGGCGCGGGTCCGCCAGCTGCGCCGCCGCGATGGCCTGGAACTCGGTGGCCCGGTCCGTCGCCGCGCGGAACGCGAGCGTCAGCTCCGTCGCGCGGGCCAGCAGCTCCCTCGGGTCCTCCAGCGACTCCAGGTCGAAGAAGTGCTCCGGGTCGGCGGTCGCCTCGGCAGGCTCGAAGATCAGCGGTGCCGGCCTGAGCCGCCGCTGTCCGCTCCGTTCCGCGGGTTCCGCCATCGTTCTTCTCCTCCTCGCACAGGCACGGCCCGGAATCCCGGGCCGTCTTCCATTGTCCCGCGCCCCGCAAGGGCGCGAACCCTCCCGCGTACGCCCCCGGTGTCCCCCGGGCCCCGGTTTGAGCCCGGCGGGCGGGCCCGGGGCCGGGCTCGGGCGGGCGACGGGCCCGGGATCACGGCGTCCAGGTCACCCGGTGTTCCTCCAGATGGGACAGGACCGTGTGGTTCGCCTCCCAGCCGTCGGGGAACGACACCGCGACCCCCAGCTGGACCGGCTCCGTCGACGGATGCGCGTCGAGCAGGTCCGCCACGCCCGCCCGGCAGACCACCACGCACGCGTGCCGGTGCCGGGAGGCGAGGACGCACAGCCGCCCCGTCTCCAGGTGGAAGGCCGTCGCGTCCGGCCGCCCGGACAGAGGGTGCAGGACGACCGTCACGTCGTACTCGCGCCCCTGGAGCCGGTTCGCGGTGTCCACCGTCACGCCCGTCACGCCCAGCTCCGCGAGCGCGGCCCGGACCGCCGCCGCCTGGTCGCGGTGGGCGGTGCCGACCGCGATCCGGTCCGGCGTCAGCGGGACGGCGGCCTCCGACCGCTCCGAGACCGCCGTGCCCTCCCGGTCCAGCAGCCGGCGCACCACCAGCGCCACCGCGCCGACCGCCTCCGGGTCGGTGCGCGGGGTGTGCGCGGCGGGCAGTTCGAGCAGGCCCCAGCCGGACTCCGCCGCCTCGTCGAGGACCCGGTCGGGACCCGAACCGTCCGACGCCACCCCGAACGACAGCTTCCGGTCCCCGTGCCCGGTGCCGCTGCGGAACGGAGTGAACGGGTAGAAGGCGTCCGACACCAGCGGCGCCGCCGAGGCCGGCAGCCGCCAGGACACCGGCAGCCGGTGCTGCGGCAGCTCCGGGTTGTGCGCGAGCAGGGTCGCGACGGCGCTCGCCGAAGGGTCGTACGACAGCCCCGCCCACTGCTCCGCGCCCACCACGGAGAACGGGTCGAGCTGTCCGGGGTCACCCACGAACAGTGCCCGCTCGAAGAGGCCCGCCACCGCGAGCAGCGCGTCCGAGCGCATCTGGTACGCCTCGTCGACGATCGCGTGCGCCCAGGGCTCGACGTTCTTCACGTGCCCCCACTTGGCGGCCGTGGACAGCACGACCGGCAGCCCGGCCAGCTCACCGGCCTTCGCCGACTTCCGTACGTTCTCCAGGTCGTCGAGCGCCTTGTCGTACGGGTCGGAGTCGTTCGAGTGCAGCCGGCCCACCTCAAGGTCGGGCTCCTTCTCGGCGAGCCGCAGCACCAGGTCGTCCACCTGCGCGTTCGTCTGCGCCACCACCATCAGGGGGCGCCCGGCGGCGGCCAGTTCCAGCGCGGCCCGGACGACCAGGGTCGACTTCCCGGCCCCGGGCGGG
The DNA here is from genome assembly GCF_036634195.1 of Streptomyces sp. P9-A4. Taxonomy (NCBI): domain Bacteria; kingdom Bacillati; phylum Actinomycetota; class Actinomycetes; order Kitasatosporales; family Streptomycetaceae; genus Streptomyces; species Streptomyces sp. P9-A4. The sequence continues at coordinate 2,601,042 of NZ_JAZIFY010000001.1, read as the reverse complement.
GAGTCCACCACGACACCGCGCGCGGTGCCGTGCAGGGTGTCCGCCAGGATGCCGGCCGTCGCCCGGCCGGCCTCCGCCGAGGGGTCGAAGGGTTCGGGACTCACAGCACGTCCTCCGGGGTCACGGCGTCGGGCAGTTCCACGGCGTCGGTCCGGGGCGGACCGCCGTGCGTCCAGGGGGTCTCCTCCGCGTCCGGCAGCTGCGGCCCGACCCGCTGGTCGTGCTCGAACAGGGTCCAGGAGATCCGCTCGCCCTTCTCCGGCACCGAGCCCGGCGCAGGCTCCTTCGACCGGCCCATCCGGTCGAGCAGCCGCAGCAGCAGCGCCCCGTCCTCCTCGTACCGCACGAACTCCGCCGCCTGCGGCTTCCCGTCGAGCGACCGGTACACCCTCACCCTCCCCCAGCCTTCGGCCGGGGGGACCCCCACGCCCAGGTGCGGCCGGTCCTCCGTGCGGACCGTGAGCAGGGGGCGCGGCGCGGGCCGCTTCGACTCCGTCCACGCCATCGTCACCTCGACGACCTCCGCCGCGAACGCCTCGCCCGCGAGCCGCCGCCCGGCGAGCACCAGCGGATCGTCGAGCGCCTCCTGCGCCTCCAGCTGGCCCTGCGCCTGCTCGCGCGCGGCGAGCTTCCGGGCCGCCGTCACGGCGTCGTCCCGGCGCGGCTGCGGCGGCTCACCGGCCGTGACCCGGTCCCGGTGGGCGGTGAAGGACCAGCGGTCGCGGGTCCAGCGGTCCTCGACCCTGGTGCCTTCCGGCAGCTCCCGCAGCAGGCCGACCGCCCGCCAGACCGCGTCCCAGGTCGGTTTCAGCTGGGAGACGACGAGCCGGCGCAGCTCCCGCTCGGCCGCGTGCAGCTCACCGAGGCCCGAGTCGGCGCTCTCGCCGTCCTCGGCCGCGCCGAGCCGCTGCCGGGCCCGGTCGTACCGCTCGATCGCGGGCGCGAGCAGCCGGTTGTCGAAGGCGGGGTCGGTGGCGGGCCCGGCGGGCGGGCAGAGCAGCTGCCCCTGGGAGTCCCGGCCCGTCTCCGCCCGCAGCGCCGCCTCCGCGCCCGGTGCGTCGGACGGGTCGATCCAGGCGAGCAGCGCGCCGAGGTGCTGGTCCTCCAGGGAGGACTGCCCGGTCGCCCAGTGCCGGTTGAGCAGGTCGGTCGCCGACAGCAGCAGCGAGGAGCCGGGCACCCGGGCCCGGTCGCCGAAGTGCGTCAGCCAGCGCCCGAGCAGCGGGACGCGCGGCGGCGCGGGGAACGGTGTCTCCGGGTCCTGCTCGGCCGTCCACCGGAACCGCGTCGACCGCCCCAGCAGCCGTACGTACTCGATGCCGGCCCGGCTCGGCACGATCAGCTGCGGCGCGTCCGCGCACAGCTCGACCTCGACCTTCACCTTCTTGCCGGTCTCGGGGTCGACCTCGCTCTTCTCCGCCGTCTCGACGACGTCCGCGAAGGAGTCGATGTACGGCAGGACCTCCTCGGCCAGATCGGCGAGGAACGCGAACCGCAGGTCACGGTCCCGGGGCTGCGGCACCACGAGCAGCCGCGGCTCCTCGGGGCCGGTGCCGACGAGGGCGCCCAGAGGGGCGCCCGCCTCACCGGCCGTCGTCAGCGGTACGAGGACGAGGGGCCGCGCGGAGAGCCGCCGGTGCCGGACGGTCGCGAGCGGCTGCGCCCGGCCCGACTCGACGGCCTCCATCCGGGCGAGCGTGGAGATCAGCGACATGCCACACCCCCCGAACCCGCCGCCAGCGCTTCCTGCCGCAGCGCCCGCGCCCTGCGCAGTGCCGCCACCGCCGGGTCCTGAGGGTCGCCCTCCTCGCCGCGCGCCGCCGCCAGGACCGCGCCGACGGTCGTCAGACCGCCCAGCTCACCGCGTACCGAACGGCCCAGGGTCTCCACCGCGCCCGTCTCCCGCGACCGCGACCGGCAGTGGAAGGCCAGCTCGCAGGCGGCCAGGCACTCCGGCGCGTACTGGTGGGGCACCGACTCCACCGCCGCCGTCAGCTCCTCCGCCGAGCGCTCCGCCACATCGAAGCTGGTGCCCTCGGGCAGCGCCCGCGCGATCTCGTCGATCCGGGTCAGCCGGGCCAGCTGGCGCCGGGTGACCGAGCGCTGCTTGCGCACGTCGACGACCGAGGCCGTCGGCACGTTCGAGAAGTCCTTCGGGCAGACCAGGAGCACCGACTGCGCGACCCGCGCGCCCTCCGTCCTGGCCGCCACCCGCTCGAGCGCCAGCACGTACACGGCGGCCTGCCGGGCCGCCGCGCCCACCTTCGACGCGTCCGCCGCGCCGTCGACCATCGGGAACGACTTGATCTCCACGACCGTCCACCCGCCGTCGGGGCGGACCACCACCGCGTCCGGCTCCAGGTACACCGGCGAGCCCGCGACCTCCAGGGCGAGCAGCGGATGGTCGAGCAGCGACCACGCCCCCGCGTCGGTCGCCTCCCGCAGCGCGAGCGCCGTCCTGGCCACCCGCCCCTCGGGTCCGGCCGCCGCGAGATCGGGCACGGACACCGCGCCCGGCTCCTCCACGCCGATCAGGCGCAGCAGCTCACGGCCGCCGTCCGCCTTGACCTTCGCCTCGAAGGAGTTGCCCCGCACGATCGCGAACTGCGACTGCCCGAACGGGGCGGGCGAGCCGAGCTTCGCGGCGAGCGCGGACTTGTCGACCCCGGCGCCGTCGAGCAGGGCCCGCCGCCGGCAGCCGGGATTGGCGGCCAGCGCCGCGAGGGCCCGCGCGTCCAGTGGACGCGGTGGGGTGGCCGGGCCGCGCAGCTCAGCGAGTTGTCGACGGGTGGTCCGCGGGGGTTGGGGCAGACCGCTGTCCAGGGATGCGCTCACCCGGGGAAGTCTCGCATCCGCCACTGACAACCGGGGGAGCTTCCGCCGTCCCGCGCAGCCGCCCGGCGAGCCGCAGCGCGTACGGGGTCAGCAGCAGCCCGGCGCCCATCACGGCGGCCCCGCCGACCGCGTCCAGCAGGTAGTGGTTGGCGGTCCCCATCACGACCACCGCGGTGACCAGCGGATACGCCACTCCGAGGGCCTTCGCGAGCGGTGTCCGCCCGTACCTCCAGAGCATCACCCCGCACCACAGCGCCCAGCCGACGTGGAGGCTCGGCATCGCCGCGTACTGGTTGGTCATCCCGCCGAGCCCGCGCGGTGCGCTGGCCTCGCCGCCCCACCAGCCGTACGCGCTGAAGTGCGCCATCGTGTCCGTGAAGCCGTGCGCCGCGTCGAGCAGCCGGGGCGGGCAGGTGGGCAGCAGGGTGAAGCCGACGAGCCCGAGCAGGGTGGAGACCATCAGCCAGGTGCGGGCGGCCCGGTAGTGGGCGGGGCGGCGGCGGAACAGCCACACCAGGATCGCCGGGGTCACCAGGTAGTGCAGGGAGGCGTACGCGAAGTCCGCCGGGACCCCGAGCGCGGGCACGTCCGTGAACAGCCGGTTCAGCGGGTGCTCGGCGTCGATCCCCAGCCGTTCCTCCAGGCGGAGGATCGCGAGCCCGTGGCCGACGGCCGAGTCCTCGTCGCCCCGGGCCAGGAGCCGTCCCGCGGAGTAGCCCGCGTAGACGACGCCGACCAACGACAACTCCAGCCACCAGCGCGGCTTGCGCATGCGAAAGATCCCCCCGACGTGTCCTGCCCGGGGAGGGGGACGCCGTGGGCCGCCCCGGGGTTGCCCGGACGTCACCCCGAATCCCTCTGGGCGATGATGGGAGAGGCACGCCCGCACCGTGAATCCGCACCGTGAAACCCCTGGAGAGTCCTTCCCATGGCACCGCGCATCCTGCTCGCCCGGCACGGCCAGACCGAGTGGTCACTTCTCGGCCGGCACACCGGCAGGACCGACATCCCGCTGCTCGACGAGGGCCGGCGCGGCGCGAAACTGCTCGGCGAGCGCCTGCACCGCGGCCCCTGGCAGGGCCTGCCCGGCGTGGAGGTGCGCACCAGCCCGCTGGTCCGCGCGAGCGAGACCTGCGAGCTGGCCGGCTTCGGCGACCGGGCCGAACCCTGGGACGCGCTGATGGAGTGGGACTACGGCGCGTACGAGGGGCTGACCCCGCCGCAGATCCAGGACATCCGCCCCGGCTGGTTCATCTGGCGCGACGGGGTCCCGGACGGCGAGACCCTGGCGCAGCTCTCGGACCGCGCCGACACGATCGTGAACTGGGCCCGCTCCGCCGACCGTGACGTCCTGGTCTTCGCGCACGGGCACATCCTGCGCTCGATCGGCGCGCGCTGGCTGGGCGAGGACGTCTCCTTCGCCTCCCGCATCCGCCTCGACCCGACGAGCCTCTCGGTCCTCGGCTGGGCGTACGGCGCCCCGGCGATCGAGCGCTGGAACGACACGGGGCACCTGGAGTCACCGGCGTAACGACGGGGCGGTGGCCGGACGGCGGTCGGCCGGGGCGGCCGGGGCCGGCCGAGTCCAGCCGGGGCCGGCAGCCGGCCCGGCCCGGACCGGGGTCCACCGCGCGTCAGTACGCCGCGAGCACCTGCCGCGTCTCCGCGAGCATCCCCCGGACGCGCGCCGAGGCGATGCCCTCCAGGGAGTCCACCACCCGCTTCGCCTCCGCCGCCGCCTCGTCCGGGCGCCCGGCGTGCGCCAGGTCCTTCGCGAGATGGGCGCGGTAGAGCGCCAGGTTCCGGGCGAAGTGCGGGTTCTGCAGCACGGTGGCCCGGTGGGCGTGCCGGGCGGCCCGGCCCCAGTCGCCCAGGGCCGACCAGCACTGGGCCTCCAGGGCCTCCCGCTCCGGCTCCCCGAAGAACGACATCCACTCTGGGTCGCCGCCCGAGGGCCCCCGGTCGAAGTGGCCGTGGGCGCGGCCGAGTGCCTGCTCGCAGGCGGACCGGTCGCCGAGCCCCGCCCAGGCGCCCGCCTCCCGCAGCGACAGCAGGGACAGCAGCCGGGCCGAGTCCAGCGGCTGCGCGGCCCGCTGCCCCGCCTGCGCCGCGCGCACCGCCTCGCGGAACCGGCCGGTGTCCCTGGCGAGGAAGGACGTGTTGCAGAAGGCGTGCGCCTCCAGGGCCGCGTTCCCCGCCACGCGCGCGGTGGCGAGGGCCTCGGCGTAGTGCGAGCGGGCGTCCTCGTGGCGGCCGGAGTCGTGGGCCAGCCAGCCGACGGAGAGGGCGAGTTCGCCCGCCCCCGCGTGCAGCCGGTCCTCGGTGGAGCGGCGGGTCATGGTGCCCGTGTCGAGCAGCGCGTAGGCGGCGCGGAGCGGCTGGGCGGCGACCTTGTAGAGCCCGTCGGCGCCGTGCCGGTCGTCGAGCAGCCGGATCTGCCGTACGGCGTCCTCGACCGCCCGTACCTCGGCGTCGCCGATCCGGTGGGTGCCGCGGGGGGAGGGGATCGCGACGGCGGGGCCGCCGAGTCCCAGCGAGGCGACCGCCAGGGTGGCGGAGCCGCTCGTCATGAATGCGCGACGCAGCACGTCGCTCTCCTCATCGTTCCGGGTCGTGACGGCCGCGGGGGGCGGAGCCCCGGCCGGGACGGCCTGCCGCCGTCCACGCACCGTCTCCCGCGCGGAGAAGCCCAGGTCGGAGAGGCCCAGACCGGGGAACATATGCAGGAAGACCCGCTCGTACGCGTAGTTGGGGCAGCGGATCTCGCCCGCTTCCACGCGCCCGATGTAGCGGGCGTCGCACGCGACCTGTTCGCCGATCTCCCGCGCCGCCCGGCGGACCGACGCGGCGAACTCCGCCGGGGAGTGCTGTCCGCGGAGCCGACGGAAGGCGAGATTGGGAACTGCCCGTGACATCGCCATGGCCGAGCCCTCTCCTGGTGCTGCCGGGTGTCCGGCGGCAAGAACGTACCTGCTGTGACCGGACGCACGCGCTGAGTTTGGCTACAAATCGGATATCTCGCCTGCGATCTGCCATGAACTGCCATCCTTTGCGGCGGCATCCCGCCGTAGCCGTTGACGCGCACGGGCGTTGAACCGTAAGGGAGAGACGGCACGTGTCTCCTCAGGAGCCAGGAGGGGTCCCCCATGTCGGAGATCGGTTCGCAGTCGGCCACGTGGCACGCGCCCGCCCCGGAGGCCATGCGCCACACATCCGCCCCGGAGGCCGACGGGCCGCAGCCCGCCGCCGGAGCCTGGGACCTGGTGACCGTGCCGGTCCGGCAGGGCCTGGAGGCCGTGGACATCCTGCGGCGCGGCGCCACCCCCGCCGTCGGCCCCGTCGTGCACGACGGCACCTGCGACACCCTGGGCTTCCTCGTCCCGCCCGGCACCGCCGCCGCCTGGGACGTCCCCGGCAGCGCCTGTACGCGGACCTCGGGGCGCGGGCTCCGCCTCCCCGAACTGCCCGAGCTCCCGGAACCGGCCGGGGACGCGCCCCGCCCGGCCGGCTGGCTGCTGCCGCCCGGGGACGCCGACCCGGTCACCGACCCCGCCGTGCTCCGCGAGGCCCTCGGCGAGGCGGCCCGGCTCATCGAGGCGGCCGACGGCTGCCACTGAGCCGCCCGCCGCCCGTGCCCGGATAATGGGCACGTGGCCAGGAACAAGCAGCGTGACCGGGCGGCGTCGGCCGCCGCCCCCGTCGTCGAGAACGTCGACGGCGGACTCGCCGAACTCATACCCGACCGGGAGCGCCCGCGCGCCTGGACGCTCCTCATCGACGGCGCCCCGCAGTCCCATGTGGACCTCGACGACCCGGCGCACCTCACCTTCGAGTACCAGCGGCGGCTCGGCCACGTCATCGACCTCGCCGCCCCGCCGAACCGCCCGCTCCAGGTGGTCCACCTCGGCGGCGGCGCCTTCACCCTCGCCCGGTACGTCGCCGCGACCCGGCCCCGCTCCACCCAGCAGATCGTGGAACTCGACGGGCGCCTCGTCCAGCTCGTACGCCGGGAACTCCCGCTCGACGCCAACGCCCGCGTCCGGGTCCGCTCCACCGACGCCCGCGCCGGGCTCGGCAAGGTCCAGGACGGCTGGGCCGACCTGGTCATCGCCGATGTGTTCAGCGGGGCCCGCACCCCGGCGCACCTGACCAGCACCGAGTTCCTCGCGGAGGTACGGCGGGTGCTGCGCCCCGACGGCTGCTACGCGGCGAACCTGGCCGACGGCCCGCCGCTGACCCATCTGCGCGGCCAGATCGCCACCGCCGCCGCCGTCTTCCCCGAGCTGGCGCTGACCGCCGACCCGACCGTGCTGCGCGGTCGCCGCTTCGGCAACGCGGTGCTGCTCGCCTCGGACCGGGAGCTGCCGGTGGCGGAGCTGACCCGCCGGGTCGCCACCGACCCGCACCCGGGCCGGGTCGAACACGGGCGGGCGCTGGCCGACTTCGCCGGGGGAGCGGTGCCGGTCACCGACGCGAGTGCCAAGCCCTCGCCCGTACCGCCGGCGTCCGTCTTCCGCTGACCGTCCCGGCCGGGGCCCCGGGGCCTCAGACCGCTCGGTCCTCGATCTCCACCCGGGGCGCGGTGTCGTGCCAGACGCAGAACACGGACAGCTCGCGGCCGTCCGCGGTGAACGTGACCCGGATCCAGGTGGACTGCTTCCACACCTGCATCTGCCAGCCGGAGGCCGGGATCGCGGAGACCAGTTCGGCCGAGGTGTCCCCGATGTCGAAGGTGACCCGGCCGCCGTCGACCGTGTAGCTCTTCACATCCGAACCGGAGTCCGCCGGGGCGGTGGTGGGCGCTTTCGTCGTGGGCCTGGGCGTCCGCGAGGGGGGCGCCGGAGGGGTCGCGGGCGCGGTCGTGGGGTCGGCGCTCGGCGTGGCCCTGGTGGTGGCGGGCGGGGAGGGCGTCCCGGTCCCGGGCCGCCGCGTCGACGAGGACCGCGGGTCGTCGCCGGCCGTCTCCGCCACGTCGGCGGCGCCGGCGGGGAGGGGCAGCGCGCGCGGAGGGTCGTAGACCGTTCCGGACAGCACGGTGTGCACTCCCCACCAGGACAGGGTGACCGCCGCGCCGGTGGCGAGCGACCAGGCCAGGGCGTGAACGAGTCCTCTTCGCACCGGGACATAGTGCACCACGCCCGGGAGGGCCGGGCCGGGGGGTGGACATCGTCCGATGATTCCCCTGAATGGCGTACGGTGCCGCCCATGGCAAGTGTGCTCGTGGTCGAGGACGACCAGTTCGTGCGCTCGGCCCTCATCCGCCAGCTGTCCGAGGCCTCCCACACGGTACGGAGCGTCGGCACGGCTCTGGAGGCGCTGCGCGAGGTCGCCCATTTCCGCTTCGACGTCGTGATCCTGGACCTCGGTCTGCCGGATCTCGACGGGTCCGAGGCGCTCAAGATGCTGCGCGGAATCACCGACGTCCCGGTGATCATCGCGACCGCCAGGGACGACGAGGCGGAGATCGTACGGCTCCTCCACGCCGGGGCCGACGACTACCTCGTGAAGCCCTTCTCCGTGGACCATCTCACGGCCCGGATGGCCGCGGTGCTGCGCCGGGCGAGGTCCGCCGCGGGGGAGGCGCCGCCCTCCCGGGTGATCCGGGTCGGCGGGCTCACCGTCGACCCGCTGCGCCGTCAGGCGGAGCTCGACGGGGCGCCCCTGGACCTCACCCGGCGCGAGTTCGACCTGCTCGCCTTCCTCGCCGGGCGGCCCGGTGTCGTCGTCCCGCGCAAGGAACTGCTCGCCGAGGTGTGGCAGCAGTCGTACGGGGACGACCAGACCATCGACGTACATTTGTCATGGCTGCGGCGGAAACTGGGTGAAACGGCCGCCCGTCCCCGCTACCTGCACACCCTGCGCGGGGTCGGCGTGAAGCTGGAACCGCCCCGGGAGCCGCAGCCGTGAGATGGGCGCTCGTCAAGGTGTCGCTCGCCGTCACCGCCATGGTCGTCTTCGCCTTCGCCGTACCCCTCGGGCTGGTCGTCAAGGAGATGGCCCGCGACCGGGCGTTCTCCAACGCCGAACGGCGGGCCGCGGGCCTCGCCCCCGTCCTCGCCATCACCACCGACCGCGACGAACTCGAGAAGGCCGTCGCCACCACCGAGGACGGCGCCGCCGGACGGCTCGCCGTCCACGTGCCCGCCGCCGAACCCGGCGGTACGGCCCTCGCGATCGGCACCCGGCGGGCCGGCGAGGAGGAGCTCGCCGCCACCCGCAGGCTCGGCCGGGCCTCCATCGCGGAGGTCCCCGGCGGCTACGCGCTGCTCCAGCCCACCGCCCTCAGCAGCGCCCAGGTCGCCGTCGTCGAACTCTTCGTCCCCGAGAACGAGGTGTCCAACGGCGTCGCCACCGCCTGGCTGGTCCTCGCCGGGGTCGGCGTCGCCCTGATCGTCGGCTCCCTCGCCGTCGCCGACCGGCTCGGCGTCCGGATGGTCCAGCCCGCCCAGCGGCTCGCGGGCGCCGCCCACGACCTCGGTGAGGGCAAGCTCGGCGCGCGGGTCCCCGAGGAGGGCCCGCCCGAACTCAAGTCGGCCGCCGTCGCGTTCAACTCCATGGCCGACCAGGTCGTCCAACTCCTCGCCAACGAACGGGAACTGGCCGCCGACCTCTCCCACCGGCTCCGCACCCCGCTCACCGTGCTCCGGCTCAACGCCGCCTCGCTCGGCTCGGGACCGGCCGCCGACCAGACCCGCGCCGCCGTCGAGCAGCTGGAGCGCGAGGTCGACACCATCATCCGTACGGCCCGGGACGCGAAGCCGCAGACCCAGGCGACCGGGCCGGGCGCGGGCTCCGACGCCGCCGAAGTGGTGCGCGAACGCATGGAGTTCTGGTCGGCGCTCGCCGAGGACGAGGGCCGCCGGGTCCGGATCGCGGGCGTCGAGCGCCCGGTCCGCATCCCGGTCGCCCGCCACGAGCTCGTCGCCGCGCTCGACGCGTTGCTCGGCAACGTCTTCCGGCACACCCCCGAGGGCACGGCCTTCTCCATCGACGTCCACAACGGCGACGACGCCGTCATCGTGCTGGTCTCCGACGCGGGCCCCGGCATCGCCGACCCCGCCGCCGCGCTGGCCCGCGGCAACAGCGGCGCCCGGGACGGCTCCACGGGCCTCGGCCTCGACATCGTGCGGCGGATGGCGGAGGCCACCGGCGGCGACGTCCGCATCGGCCACTCGGTGCTCGGCGGCACGGAGGTCCGGATCTGGATCGGCCTCGACGGCCGCCGCACGGGCGCCGCGTCCGGCCGCCGGGGCCACCGCCCGCCCCGCCGCCGCGGCGGCACGGGCACCCGAAGGGCCAACGGCGGCTGAACCGCCCGCCGTTCCCCGGCCGACGGCGACGGAACCGTACCCCGCTCCATCGCCGACGGCGGGGCGAACCGCCCCCCGTCTTCTCGCCGCTCCCGGCCGAACCGCCCGCCCTGCCCGCGCCCAACCTTTCGTGGCTCCGATGCCTTCCTTAAGCGGAGCCTAAGGATCCCCGTCCGCGTCCCCGGACGCCGTTCTGTCCGCTTCCCGGTCGCTAGCGTGCTGCCCGCACCCCCTCCCCACACCCCAGCACAGAGGCAGGCACCCGATGGGCACCAGTTCGCACCGGCGCAGGGCGAGCACCAGGACGAAGATCGCGGGTGCGGTCGTCGCCGCCGCGGTCGTCGGCGGCGCCGCGTTCGCGCTCACGGGTACGGCCCAGGCGGCGGCGGTCGGCGCCGCGTACACCAGGACCAGTTCCTGGACCGGCGGCTACACCGGCCAGTACGTCGTCACCAACGAGACCGCCGCCGCCCAGTCCGACTGGACCCTGGAGTTCGACCTCCCGGCCGGCACGGCCATCGGCTCCCTCTGGAACGGCGAGCACACCGTCTCCGGCCGCCATGTCACCGTCCGGCCCGCGAGCTGGAACAAGCAGCTGGCGCCCGGCGGCTCCGTCACCGTCGGTTTCGTCACCTCGGCCGCCGGAGCGGCCGGCGACCCCACCGGCTGCCTGATCAACAAGGCCGCCTGCTCCGCCGGAGGCCCCGCCCCCACCCCCAGTGGCCGCCCCACCGAGCAGCCCACCCCCACCACCGCCCCGACCACGACGGCGCCGCCCACCCCCGCGCCCACCACGGCCGCCCCCACCACGGCCCCGCCCACCACGGCCGCGCCCACCCCCACCCCCACGGCGACCGCGACCGGCACCCCCGTCGGCGCCGCGAAGTTCGCCCCCTACGTCGACACCTCGCTCTACCCGGCGTACGACCTCCTCGCCACCGCCGACGCCACCGGCGTCAAGGAGTTCAACCTCGCCTTCGTCACCTCCGGCGGCTCCTGCGCCCCGCTGTGGGGCGGTGTCACCGACCTGGCGAACGACAAGGTCGCCGCCCAGATCGGCGCCCTGCGCGCCAAGGGCGGGGACGTCCGGGTCTCCTTCGGCGGCGCCGCCGGCCACGAGCTGGCCCTGAACTGCTCGTCCTCCTCGGCGCTGGCCGCCGCGTACGGCAAGGTGATCGACCAGTACGGGCTGACCAAGGTCGACTTCGACATCGAGGGCGCCGCGCTGCCGGACACTGCCGCCAACACCCGCCGCGCGCAGGCCATCGCCCAGCTCCAGAGGTCCCACCCCGGCCTGAACGTCTCCTTCACCCTGCCGGTGATGCCCGAGGGCCTGACCCAGCCGGGCGTGGACCTGCTCGCCGACGCGAAGCGGAACGGGGTCCGTACCGACGCCGTCAACATCATGGCGATGGACTACGGGCCCGCCTACAGCGCCGACATGGGCACGTACGCGATCCAGGCGGCGACCGCGACCCAGGCGCAGGTCAAGGGTGTCCTCGGGCTCTCCGACGCGGCTGCCTGGAAGGCCGTCGCCGTCACCCCGATGATCGGTGTCAACGACGTCGCGAGCGAGGTCTTCAAGGTCGACGACGCCACCCAGCTCGCCGACTTCGCGAAGTCCAAAGAACTCGGCTGGCTCTCCATGTGGTCCTCGACCCGCGACAAGCAGTGCGCGGCCGGCGCGATCGACTACGCGGACGCCACCTGCTCCTCGGTCCTCCAGCAGCCGCTGGCCTTCACGAAGGCCTTCGCCGCCTACAAGTGACCGCCCCCGTCACCCGCGGCCGACCGCCCCCGCCCACCCGCACCCGACGACCTCCCCCGTCCCCCCACACCGCGCGCCCCGGCCGGACCCCTACCACCGGCCGGGGCGCGCACCCCTTTGAGCAGGTCCAGCTCGATGCAGTAGCCGGCCCGCTTCGGGTCCTCGGCGATCTTCATCTGGGCGCCTTCGAGGAGCAGGTCGAGGCGCTGGCGGGGGCAGGGGGATGGGGTCGACACCTCGCCCGAACGGGTGAGCGGGCAAACGGATGTGCGGGTGAGGGTGGCGGCCCGGCGCGTAAGGGGGGCGATGTGGGCCGTCGGCCCGGGCGTCACGGGGCCGGTGCGGGCCGTTCGCCCCGGCGCACAACGACGCAGGCCCCGGTTCTTTCGAACCGGGGCCTGCGCTCTGAGGGTGAGTAACGGGACTTGAACCCGCGACATCCTGGACCACAACCAGGTGCTCTGCCAGCTGAGCTATACCCACCATGCCCGGCGGTTTCCCCGAAGGTTTCCCTGACCGGCCGAGAAGAAGTCTACAGGGTCTTGGAGGGTGCTCGCGCCCGCATTGTTTCGGGGGCGCGAGCAGGCCCTATGCGAAGGGATTCACGCGGCCGGAACGGGGATCATTCGGCCGGTACGACATGACGGGCCGCGATCTTCTTCGCGGTGTCCGAGTCCGGTCCGGGCTGCGGGACGAAGACCGCCTCCCGGTAGTAGCGCAGCTCCGCGATGGATTCGCGGATGTCGGCGAGGGCCCGGTGGTTGCCGTTCTTCTCCGGACTGTTGAAGTACGCCCTCGGGTACCAGCGGCGGGCCAGCTCCTTGACCGAGGAGACATCGACGATCCGGTAGTGCAGGTGGCTCTCCAGGGCGGGCATGTCCCGGGCGAGGAAGCCGCGGTCCGTGGAGACCGAGTTCCCGCACAGGGGCGCCTTGCCGGGTTCCTTGACGTGCTCGCGGATGTACGCGAGGACCTGGGCCTCCGCGTCGGCGAGCGTGGTGCCGCCGGCGAGCGCGTCGAGCAGCCCCGAGGACGTGTGCATCTGGCGCACGATCTCGGGCATGGTCTCCAGGGCCCTGTCCGGCGGGCGGATCACGATGTCCACTCCGTCGCCGAGCACGTTCAGTTCCGAGTCGGTGACCAGTGCGGCCACCTCGATGAGTGCGTCGTCCGTCAGCGAGAGCCCGGTCATCTCGCAGTCGATCCACACCATGCGATCGTTCATGCGTCCTACCTTAGGGCCTGCCCGACCATTCCCGCCGGGTCCGGACCGCCCGGCACGAAGGCTCGAACGGCCCGGCGCGATCCGGCGCGAAGGGCCGGCCGGGCCCAGCGGGTCTTCTTCTTGTCCGGGCGCGCCGACGGGCGCCCGGGGAGGTGTCCCCGGGCGCCCGTCGGTCCTGCGGTGCGCGGCTTGTGGCCACGCCGGTCCTTCCGCGGGGGGCCTGTCGGCCGGTCCCCCTACGGCGCGCTGCGCTGGCCCGGGAGCGACGCGCGCCCCGGAACGTAGGCGTCGGACTGCGGCTTCCCCGGCTCGAGCGGCGACCCGGGTCGCCGGACACCCGCCGAGAGCTGCGCGGGCACGACCGGGTCGAGCACCGCCGTGGCGGTCTCGCCCTGCGGCCGACGGGCCCGGTACGCCGCCCGGTAGGCGGCCGGCGAGGAGCCGAGCTGGCGCCGGAAGTGGCCGCGAAGTGCCACCGGGGAGCGGAAACCGCACCGGCCCGCGACCTCGTCGACCGAGTAGTCGGAGGTCTCCAGGAGCCGCTGCGCCTGCAGCACCCGCTGGGTGATCAGCCACTGGAGCGGGGCCGAACCGGTCAGCGAGCGGAACCGGCGGTCGAAGGTCCGCCGGGACATGTAGGCGCGGGCGGCCAGCGTCTCCACGTCGAACTGCTCGTGGAGGTGCTCCAGCGCCCAGGCGACGACCTCGGCCAGCGGGTCGGCGCCGATCTCCTCAGGTAAAGACCTGTCGAGGTAGCGCTCCTGACCGCCGCTGCGCCGCGGCGGGACGACGAGTCTGCGCGCCAGCGCGCCCGCCGCCTCGGTGCCGTGGTCGGTCCGCACGATGTGCAGACACAGATCGATTCCGGCCGCGGTGCCGGCGGAGGTCAGTACGTCCCCGTCGTCGACGAAGAGCTCCCGGGGGTCCACATGGACCGACGGGTAGCGCTTGGCGAGCGTCGGCGCGTACATCCAGTGGGTCGTCGCCGGCCGGCCGTCGAGGAGGCCGGCCGCGGCGAGGACGAACGCCCCCGTGCACAGGCCGACGATCCTGGCGCCCTCCTCGTGGGCGCGGCGCAGCGCTTCGAGCGCCTCCGGCGGCGGCGGCGAGGTGATCGACCGCCAGGCCGGTACGACGACGGTGCCCGCGCGGCTGATGGCCTCCAGGCCGTAGGGCGCGGTCAGTTCGAGTCCACCGGTGGTCCGCAGCGGGCCGTCCTCGCCCGCGCAGACGAGCAGTCGGTAGCGTGGCACCCCGGCGTCCTGCCGGTCGATGCCGAACACGGAGAGCGGGATGGAGCTCTCGAAGATGGGGCCGCCGCTGAACAGCAGCACCGCGACGACTTCGCGACGGCGGCGTCCGGTCAGCTTCCGTGCGGCCTCCGGTACGGCGGAGTCCTGGCTCATGACGCTAAGCCCCCCTCGGTGTTCGCGTCTCCCTGGTCGTGTCGCTCCTGCACGTTTCCCCTCGGTTTTGCACGAGACCCCAGTCTTCGGTACCCATGATCGAATCTACTGCGTCCCGTGCCGCCGGCGTGACAAGTTCTCCGTCCGGTGGATTGTCGACAAGGCCACTTGGCGTGAAGCGATCGATCGCGAAGTCTTCCGTCCGGAGGTCGCCGGGGGAGGGTCCGGTACGGCGAACACCCCCGTAAGCGGGGGGTGCGAGCCCCTGGAGCGGGGCATTCTCGGGTGCCGGCACCAGGGTTGGGCAATCGTTTTGCCAAGGACTCGCCGACGGATGGAAGTTGGCCGAAAACATATGGGTTCGGGTGTACGAACCTGTCAACTCCAGGAGGGGCGGGCCCGGTGGGGGGCTCCTTTTCGGACCGGTTTGCCCCCCCGTTCACCCCGCTCCCCGTCCACCGGGGCCGCTCAGGCGCGGCGCCTGCCGTGCGGGACCTCGGCCCGCAGCCCGCGCTCCGAGCGGCGCAGCAGGGCCCAGCACGCGGCCGTCACCGAGACGAGTCCGAACGCGGTCCCGGCGGCCCCGGCGAGCGAGGCGCCGTAGACGACGAGGACCACCGGGACGAGCGCACAGCAGAAGACCGCCCAGCGGACGACGTCACCGGCCTGGTCGCCCGCGCCCGCCGTCCCCGCGCCGGACCCGGGACCCGTACGCGACCCGGGGCCCGCACCCATCGGTCCCGGTGCGGTGCCCATCGGTCCCGGCGTCGCGCCCACCGGTCCCGGTGCCGCTCCCGCGTCCGGGTCCCCGGGAGCGGCCCATGTGGTGGTGGGGGTGCGGCGGAGCCCGTGCGGCCCGGAGAGAAGGGGGGCGGGGGCGGTGGAGGTCTGGCCGGCGGCGGTCGATGGTGCGGGCACGGGCGGTCTCCCTGCGACGGTGGGCTGGACCTGTGGCAACGAGGAGCGGAACGTTACGGTCACTCTCGGCGACGTCCGTTTGGCCCCCGTACGGACGCCTGTAGGGCACATCCGCCATTGCCAGATCCCGAACCCCTCGGGCATGCTCCCTGGAACGCCGCGCGTGAGCGGCGGGCACGCCAGGAGTGGCACGGCAGGCTCTGGGCAGGAGAGGAGTGGCGCCGTACCCTTGGGGGTATGGGCTTGGGAAGATGATTCCCGGACACAGCTCCGCCGCCACCCGTCGTTCGTCCCCTTCTTTCCCCGTCCCTTCCCACGAGGACCTTCTTCGCCGAGACACCGATGGCCGGTCACGAATTCCCCGAACCCGCGGACCGCAAGCGCGTCGCCGATTCCACGGTCGACCCCCTCGCGGTAGAACAGCCACGTCATGCCTGCGACCCGGCCTTCCGGCACGGGGTGGTCGTCGGCTTCGACGGCTCCACGTCCAGTGAGCGAGCCCTCGCGTACGCCATCGGCATGGCCAGGCGCTCCGGCTCGGGCCTGATCATCGTGCATGTGGCCAACCGGCTGCCCACCACGGTGTGGGCCGGCTGCGAGCCCCCCGTCTTCGTCGACGTGCCCGACCACCGAACCGAGGTCCTCGGCCTCGAACTGGCCTGCGCGGAGCACCTGTCGGAGGTGCCCTGGATCCTGGTCGAGCGCGGCGGGGACATCTGTCACGAGCTGCAGGAGGTCGGCCGGGAGTACTCGGCCGACGCGATCGTGGTCGGCTCCACGCACGGGATCGTCGGCCGGATCTTCGGCTCCGTGGCCGGGCGCCTCGCGCGCCGCGCGCAGCGGCCCGTGATCGTCATCCCGTAACGGGTACGGGGACTCCTTCCGCCCCTCATGACCCGTCAGGCACCAGGGTCAACTGCCGTTCTCCGGCCATAATTTCGGACTTCCTCAGGTGAATTGTGCGCTTGTGAAGGGTACATAAAGGTCACCGGAACACAGCAGCTCACGCAGTACACCTGCGCATCTGAAGGGAGCCCGCCGTGGACAACGAAGTCGCCGCGGGAAACACCACTTCCACTCTCGGACACCTGGCACTCGGACTCACCCTGCTGGCCTTCGGCCTGGGTGGTACGGGTGTCATCGACAACGTCGCGGCGACGGACGCCGCGGGCCTCGCCACCTGGGTCGGCGGGGTGACGCTCTTCCTCGTCGGCCTGCTCGCCCTGCGCGCGGGCGACAAGGGGGAGGGCACGGCGTTCGCGGCGCTCGGCGCCTTCTGGTTCACCTGGGGGACCGCCGCCGGCGGCGGCGCCTCGGCCGACGCCATCGGCGTCTTCCTGCTCCTGTGGGCGCTGCTGGCGCTCACGCTGACGCTGGCCGCATCGGGCGGCGGACTGTTCGGCCAGGGCGTGTACGGGCTGCTGTTCGTGGCGCTCCTGCTGCTCGGCATCGGGGCGCTCGCCGACAACGGCGGGCTCGGGAAGGCGGGCGGCTGGGTGGCCGCCGCCGCCGGTCTCGTCGCCTGGTACGGCGCCACGGCAGCGGTCGCGGGCTGGCCGACCTCCCTGGCCCGCGCGGGCCGAGGGGCCCCGGCAGCGAGCTGACCGTACGGGACAGGCGAACCGAGCCCCAAAGAAAGCGGCCCCCCGTGCACCTGGGATGCACGGGGGACCGCTTTCGTGTCCGGTCGAACGCCGGGGGACAGGCCCGGCGCGCGGGGGGCGGGGGGACAGGCCCGCCCGGGTGCTACTCGACCGTGACGGACTTGGCCAGGTTGCGCGGCTTGTCGATGTCGCGGCCCATGGCGAGCGCCGTGTGGTAGGCGAGGAGCTGGAGCGGGATGCCCATCAGGATCGGGTCCAGCTCGTCCTCGTTCTTCGGCACGATGATGGTGTGGTCGGCCTTGGCCTGCTCCTGGTGCGCGACCGCGAGGATGCGGCCGCTGCGGGCCTTGATCTCCTCCAGGGCGGCACGGTTCTTCTCGAGGAGGTCGTCGTCGGGGACGATCGCGACCGTCGGCAGCGCCGGCTCGATGAGGGCGAGCGGGCCGTGCTTCAGCTCGGAGGCCGGGTAGGCCTCGGCGTGGATGTAGGAGATCTCCTTCAGCTTGAGGGAGGCCTCCAGGGCGACCGGGTAGCCACGGACACGGCCGATGAACATCATCGACTGGGCGCCCGCGTACTCCGCCGCGATCTTCTTGATCTCGTCCTCGGACTCCAGGATCTCCTGGATCTGCGCGGGCAGCTTGCGCAGGCCCTCGATGATCCGCTTGCCGTCGGTGACGGACAGGTCGCGGATCCGGCCCAGGTGCAGGGCGAGCAGCGCGAAGGCGGTGACCGTGTTGGTGAAGCACTTGGTGGAGACGACGCAGACCTCGGGGCCGGCGTGGACGTACACGCCACCGTCGGCCTCGCGGGCGATGGCGGAGCCGACGACGTTGACGACGCCGAGGACGCGGGCGCCCTTCCGCTTGAGCTCCTGGACGGCGGCGAGCACGTCGTAGGTCTCACCGGACTGGGAGACGGCGATGTAGAGGGTGTCGGGGTCCACGACCGGGTTGCGGTAGCGGAACTCCGAGGCCGGCTCGGCGTCGGCGGGGATGCGGGCCATCGACTCGATGAGCCCGGCGCCGATCAGACCGGCGTGGTACGAGGTGCCGCAGCCGAGGATCTTGATCCGGCGGATGGTGCGGGCCTCGCGCGGGTCCAGGTTCAGGCCGCCCAGGTGCACGGTGGAGAAGCGGTCGTCGATCCGGCCGCGCAGCACGCGGTCGACCGCGTCGGGCTGCTCGGAGATCTCCTTGTGCATGAACGTGTCGTGACCGCCCATGTCGTACGAGGCGGCCTCCCACTCCACGGTCTCCGGGGTGGCGGTGGTGGACGCGCCCGAGGTCGTGTACGTACGGAAGTCGTCGGCCTTGAGGGTGGCCATCTCGCCGTCGTCGAGGGTGACGACCTGGCGGGTGTGGGCGATCAGCGCGGCGACGTCGGAGGCGACGAGCATCTCCTTCTCGCCGATGCCGAGGATGACCGGGGAGCCGTTGCGGGCCACGACGATGCGGTCGTTGAAGTCGGCGTGCATCACGGCGATGCCGTAGGTGCCCTCGATGACCTTGAGCGCCTCGCGGACCTTCTCTTCCAGAGTGTCGGCCTGGGAGCGGGCGATGAGGTGGGTGATGACCTCGGTGTCCGTCTCGGAGGCGAAGACGACGCCGTCGGCCTCCAGCTTGGCGCGGAGCTCCTGGGCGTTGTCGACGATGCCGTTGTGGACGACGGCGACCTTGTTCTCGGGGTCCAGGTGCGGGTGCGAGTTCACGTCGCTCGGCGCGCCGTGGGTGGCCCAGCGGGTGTGGGCGATGCCGGTGGTACCGGTGAAGCGCTTGGGGACCTTGGCCTCCAGGTCACGGACCCGGCCCTTGGCCTTGACCATCTTCAGGCCGGAGGCCTTCGGGCTGGTGACGACCATGCCGGCGGAGTCGTATCCGCGGTACTCCAGACGCGCCAGGCCCTCAAGGAGCAGGGGGGCGACGTCGCGCTTTCCGATGTAACCGACAATTCCGCACATAAAGGTGAAACCCCTCCAGGTTGGTGAGTGTGCCCGTGCCTCAGCCGTAGACGATGCGGCGCAACTGCCGGAGCGAGAGCTCCGGTGGTGCCACCGCCCGGTGCGGCAGTTCCGTCGCGATCCGTTCGAAGATCTCGGCGTTCACCGCCCCGCCGGACTGCAGCTCGCGGTGGCGGCGGCGGACGAAGTCCTCGGTCGACTCGTCGAAGTACGCCAGCACGTCGAGGATCACCCGGGCGGCCTCACCGCGCTGGAGCGCGGTGCTGCGGACCAGGTGGTCGATGAGGTCGTCGTGCGACGGTCGGCGTTCGAGCACCCGTGAATACTGAGGGGTCCACCCCGCCTTCCGCAAGAATCCTGCCCGATATCGGGCAGGGGTGTCATGATCCAGGGCTTTCGGGTGTGGCTTGGTCCAGACCTTGACCGTTCGGAGTCTCAGCGGTACGGATGGTGACGGTTCGGATATACAAGTCGACAGACGCGCCCAACCGATCGAAAGGGACCCAGCCTGTGAGACAGCGCCGAAGGATTCCGCGCCTGATCGGATCACTGCTCCTGGTCGCCGCCGCCGGGGTCGGCTGCGGGGAGGCCGTCGCCGACAGCCGGACGGACGGCAGGAACGGCGGCGCCGCCGCCGAGCCCGAGGTCCGCCCGCTCGGCCGCATCGTGCCCGTACCCGCGTCCGTCACCCCCGAGGGCGAGCCCTACACCCTGACCCGCGCCACCCGCATCGGCGTCGACGGGGCCTCCCCCGAGTCGCGGGACGTGGGCCGCTACCTCGCCGGACTCCTCCGTCCCGCCACCGGCTTCCCGCTGCCCGTCGTCGACGCGGCCGGGGCCCGAGGCGGCATCCGCCTCCGCCTCGACCCCGACGACACCGCGCTCGGCGACGAGGGCTACCGGCTGCACTCCGCGCCCGACGGCCTCACCCTCACGGCCCACGCCCCCGCGGGTCTCTTCCGCGGCGTCCAGACCCTGCGCCAGCAGCTCCCCGCCGCCGTCGAGCGCCGCAGCGTCCAGACCGGGCCCTGGAAGATCGCCGGCGGCACCATCACCGACACCCCGCGCTACGGCTACCGGGGCGCCATGCTCGACGTCGCCCGCCACTTCTTCACCGTCGACGAGGTGAAGCGGTACATCGACCAGCTCGCCCTCTACAAGGTCAACACCCTCCATCTGCACCTCTCCGACGACCAGGGCTGGCGCATCGCCGTCGACTCCTGGCCCCGCCTCGCCACCTACGGCGGCTCCACCGAGGTCGGCGGCCTCCCCGGCGGGTACTACACCAAGGAGCAGTACAAGGAGATCGTCCGGTACGCGGCCTCCCGCTACCAGGAGGTCATCCCCGAGATCGACATGCCGGGCCACACCTTCGCGGCCCTCGCCTCCTACGCCGAACTCAACTGCGACGGCGTCGCCCCGCCGCTCTACACCGGCATCAAGGTCGGCCTCAGCTCGCTCTGCGCGCCGAAGCCCGTCACGTACGACTTCGTCGACGACGTGATCCGCGAGATCGCCGCGCTGACCCCCGGCCGGTACCTCCACATCGGCGGGGACGAGGCGCACTCCACCAGCCACGCGGACTACGTGACCTTCATGGACAAGGTGCAGCCGGTCGTCGCCAAGTACGGCAAGAAGGTCGTCGGCTGGCACCAGCTGACCGGCACGACGCCCGCGCCCGGCGCCCTCGTCCAGTACTGGGGCCTCGACCGCACCCCCGCCGCGGAGAAGGAGCGGGTCGCCGCCGCCGCCCGGAACGGCGCCGGGCTGATCCTGTCGCCCGCGGACCGCACGTACCTCGACATGAAGTACACGAAGGACACCCGCCTGGGCCTGGCCTGGGCCGGCTATGTGGAGGTCCGCAAGTCCTACGACTGGAACCCGGCGACGTACCTGCCGGGAGCCCCGGAGGACGCCGTCCGAGGCGTCGAGGCCCCCCTGTGGACGGAAACCCTGGCCACGACGGACGACCTCGACGTGATGGCCTTCCCGCGCCTGCCGGGGGTGGCGGAACTGGGCTGGTCCCCGGCGTCCACCCACGACTGGGACACCTACAAGCAACGCCTGGCGGAACAGGCCCCCCGCTTCCGGGCCCTGGGCATCGACTGGTACCGCTCACCGGAGGTGCCCTGGCCGGCGGAGTAGGAGCCGGTACGTAGACGGGAAACGCCCGGCCGGGGAGACCCGGCCGGGCGTTCCGCGTACGTGCGCGGGTCAGACGTTCCCGAACGCGCTGCCCTTGACGCCGGTGACGAAGGCCGTGAAGGCGGCGGCGGCGACGTCGAGCACCGGGCCGGTGGGGCGCTTGGAGTCACGGACAGGGACCGAGCCGAGGGAGCCGACCAGGTTGGTGGCGACCTCGACGCACTCACCGCCGGTGGTGCTGTAGGAGGACGTGAACCAGCGGGGGAACTCGGTCGTCACGGCGTGCCCTTTCGTGCCTCATTGATCACGACCACGGATTCAGATTGGCTGAGCGACGCGGCCTGTAGTTGATGGTAGCCCGTCAGCAAGGCCAGGACGGCGGTGCTTTCGCGCTCTACGTGACCCTGCGCGTGAGTCTCGGCGTACGCGACCAGGGACCGGTCCGTCAGCGTGAGCAAGTTGACCGGCAGGTTGAACGAGCGGCGCTCGCCTATGTCGAAGGGTGCCACCTGGACCACGGTGTTCGGCAGCTCGGAGAACTCGACCAACCGTTGCAGTTGGGCGTCCATGACGCCGGGGCCCCCGATCGGGCGGCGGATGCAGCTTTCGTCCATCACCACGAACACCATGGGAGGCCGGTCTCGCGCCAACTTCGCCTGCCGGTCGGCCAGGAACGCGAGGTGCTCCTCTGCCTGTTCGGGGGTGATGGAGCCGCGCCGTACGTCGCCGTACGTCAACGCCCGTGCGTACTCCCGGGTCTGTAGCAGCCCGGGGATGATCCCGAGATGGAACGAACGGATCTCGACGGCACGCCCCTCGTATCCGACGTACTCCGGGAAACCCTCCAGCAGCACACCGTGTCTCAGTTCCCGCCACTCGCGTTCGAGTGAGTCGCTGGTTCCGGCGAGGCCGAAGACCTGGTCGGCCTTGCGCGAGAACGGGAGGGTCGGCGGTTTGCGACAGGTTTCCACGGCGGAGATGTGCTGGCTGGTACAGCCCATGGGGCCCGCCAGGTCCTCCTGGGTCCAGCCCCGCTCCTCCCGCAGCCTGCGCAGATGAGCCCCATAGGCCGCCTGCGGGCTGGAATTCGGTCGTAACTCCTTGCGGTTCGCCACAACTCATCCTTCGCATCCGATTAGTTGAAGGGTTCCAGACTCTAGGACACTCTGGGCACCCTTGGTAGTGAATCCACTACGGAGAGGAGTGTCCGTGCCCGTGCACAGTCAACCCGCCGCCGGCGCCTTCGTGGCCGATGTCGGCAACGGAACGACCCGGCTCGGCAGGGTGTCGCGCAGCCAGGTCGGGTGCGTCTACCTGCGTCCCCCGGGCGGTGGCGCCGAGTGGGCCGCGTCGCCCGAGGACCTGCGCGCGCCCACCGAGGGCGAGTGGTCGACCATCCGGGTCCTCACCACCCCCGTACCCGCGACGCTCGTCCTGTCCGCCGACCACGGGCTACGCCCCCGCCCCGAGCCGGCTCCGGACTGCACGCCGTGCGCGCATCTGGTGCGGTGGTTCGACCTCTACATGGGCACCGGGCCGCAGCACGACGAATCCGCCGCCGTGGACTGCGTCGTGGAGATCCGGAACCACCCGCACGACCCGCCGAAGATGCGGATCGAGGCGCCGTGACGGCGGCACCGGTGGACGTACCCGTCACGCGCCGGATCGGCCCGCACCCGCAGGGGGAGGTCGTCGCGACGGCCTACTGCCTGGACGGCGGGTGCACCTGGGAGACGCAGCCGACGCCCGCGCCCCCGGGCGTGAACGTCGAATGCCTGGCGCATGCCGTCGCGATCGGGCACGACACCTTCGCCGTGACGGTCGAGTACGTCGCCCTGGTCACGGACGGCCCCCCGATGAGGCTCCAAGCCGTGGCCGTCACGGCCGTGAGCTTCGTCGGTGCTCTCGCCATGGCTCTCGTCGTCAGCCGGTGACCTCGAACGGCCCTGGGGTACGCCCCTTCCTCCCGGCTGCGGGCTCTCAAGGGGAAGGAAGGGGAGCTCCACCCGGAGCGGTCCGTTCCGCGGGGCCCGGCCCCGCCGCCGGGCCCGGGATCCCGCGGCGGATACTCATGGGTAGCCGGACTCATGCCCTCCTGCTGGGCCATCGCCACCAGCCACTACCCGATCGGGGTATGGGGACCCTCCAGAAGGCAGATGCGAGCCCCGGCGGAGGACCGTACTCCGGCGGGGCTCGCATCGGTTCCGGGGGAGGTGTCAGGCGAAGCGGGCTATCGGGTTGACCAGGTCGCCCACCAGTTGGAGGGCCGCCGACGGGTCCGCCAGGTCCACCATCTGCTTGTTGTCGCGGAGCTGGAGGCGGTTCAGGGCCGACAGGGCGAAGGTCTCCGCGAACATGTCGTACTGGGCGAACCGGTCCGCCAGTTCCGGCTTCGACCGCTCGTAGCCGCGTACGCACTCCGCGACCGTCCGCCAGAAATCGTCCTCGTGCAGGACGCCCTCCGTCGCCAGCGTCGCCGCCAGGAAGCGGAAGAAGCAGTCGAAGACGTCCGTGAAGACCGACAGGAGCTTCATGTCCTCCGGGACATCGGCGCGCACGCGCTCCACCGCCGGAGGCAGGACCGCCGTCGGGTCCATGACGACGATCTCCTCCGCGATGTCCTTGAAGATCGCCCGCACCACCGCCCCGCGCTCGTCCAGGACCAGGATCACGTTCTCGCCGTGCGGCATGAACGCCAGGTCGTACGCGTAGAAGCTGTGCAGCACAGGCAGCAGGTACGCGTCCAGGTACCGGCGGAGCCACGCCGTCGGCGCCTGCCCCGACTCCTTGATCAGCGCCCCCGCGAACGACGCGCCCGCGTGGTCCACATGGAGCAGAGAGGCCATCGTCGCCAGCCGCTCGCCCTCGGCGAGGGTCGGCACCGGCGACTCGCGCCAGAGCGCCGCCAGCATCTTGCGGTACGGCGAGTAGCGGTCGGTCGCCGCCTCGTACTCCAGGTGCCGGTAGCCCACCGCCGCCCGCTCGCGGATGATCGAGAAGCGGGCCGCCGCGAACACCCCGTCGGAGGCGATCAGACCGGTCAGCCAGTCGTTGATCGCCGGCGTGGCCTCCATGTACGCGGCCGAAAGCCCCCGCATGAAGCCCATGTTGAGCACCGAGAGGGCCGTCTTCACGTAGTGCTTCGACGGGTCCGAGGTGTTGAAGAAGGTACGGATCGACTGCTGCGCCAGATACGCGTCGTCGCCCTCGCCCAGGTACACCAGACGCTCCCGCGCCACCTCCGCCGCGAAGGTCACGGACAGCTTGTTCCACCACTGCCAGGGGTGGCAGGGCATCAGGAGGTACTCCGCCGGGTCCAGGCCCCGGGCGCTCAGCGCCGCCGCGAAGCCGTCCACCGTCGCCTCGCCCAGCTCCGCGCGGACGAAGGAGTCGTACTCGATGTCCGCGCCCGCCGTGAACGTCGCCCGGTCCCGGCGCGCGGCCAGCCAGATCAGCCGGATCTCGCTCGCGGCCTCGGGGGCGTACGCCCGGAACTCGTCCACACCGAAGCCGAGCCGGCCGTTGTTGGCGACGAAGCAGGGGTGCCCCTCCGTCATCCCCGTCTCGATCGCCTGGAAGCCGGCGCGGGCCAGCTCGGCGGAGGTGACGGGCGGTTTCGTCGACTTGTAGGCCGTACCGGCGAGGGTGGAGGAGATCTCCTCCAGGTAGACCGGGAGGACCTCGTCGCTCAGGCCGAGCGAGCCGCGGAGTTCGATGACGAACTCCAGTGTGTCGAGCGGGAGTTGCTCGTCCCCGCGATGGCGGCTGATCGAGTCCGGGTAGACCTGCCAGTGGTCGAGGGCGAACCGGTCCGCCGTGAAGCGGTACTCGGTCGTGCCGTCGTCACTGAGCACCGCGTAGCGGCTCTCGCCCAGCTCCCTCGGGTGCAGCAGCCGCTCGTGGGCGAACTCCGCGAGGCCCTTGCGGATCAGGGCGCGGTTGGCGTCGGCCCAGCGCTCGGGGGTGAGGTGGGCGACGGGGTTCGCGGGCGCGGGGGCCGGTGCGGAGGAGGTCGCGGCCCCGGGGGACGCGAGGTTCACGGTGCTCACGCGGTCGCTCCCACTGCCGTCTCGAACTGCGCCCTCGTGCAGAAGCTCAGCAGCGCCGTCTTCTCCGGCTTCCGGATCTCCCGCTCCGGTACGAAGCCCACCGCCTCGTTCAGCGCGTGGACCGCCTTGTTGCCCACGTCCGGCTCGACGACCACGCGCGCGGTCGCCGGGTCGGCGAACAGCTCCTTCATCACGGCGGTGATCACCGTCCGGGTGAAGCCGTGCACGGGCGTGTCCGTGGGGGCGACGAGGAAGTGCATGCCGACGTCGCCCGGCCGGGGCTCGTACAGCCCGACCAGCTCCAGCTCCGCGGGGTCGTAGCGCTCCATCAGGAACGCCGGTTCGCCGTCGACGAGGCCGATGAAGGCGTCGTGGTGCGGGTGGGCGGTGATCGCCGCGTACTCGCGCTCGACGTCCTGGAGCGTCGCGTCCCGCATCATCCAGAAGGCGGCTTTCGGGTGGGTGACCCAGGGGTGGATCAGCCCGGCGTCCTTCGACGGGTCGAAGGGGCGTATCGATACGGTCATGCCGCGAACTCCTGGAAGGCGATGGTCTTCTCGACGGGGTAGTACTCGCGGCCCAGCATCGCTCCGATGATGTAAGCGTTGCGGTACGCCCCCATGCCGAGGTCGGGCGAGGTGACCGAGTGCGTGTGCACCCCGGCGTTCTGCAGGAAGACCCCGCTGCCGGTCGTGTCGATCGCGTAGTTGCGGGCCACGTCGAAGCGGCCCTGTCCGTCCCAGTTGAGGCGGTCGCGGACCGGCTCCAGGAAGGCGGGGACGGCGTACTTGTACCCGGTGGCGAGGATCAGGCCCTCGGTCTCCAGGGTGAAGTCCTTCTCCTGTTCCTCCTGGCGGAAGCCGAGGCTGTACGTGTCCGCCGTGGCGTCGTACGCGGCCGTGCGCAGCGCCGAGTTGGTGAGCAGCCGGGTGGGGACCGGGCCGTTGAGGTTCTTCTGGTAGAGCAGGTCGAAGATCGCGTCGATCAGCTCGCCGTCGATGCCCTTGAAGAGGCCCTTCTGCTCCGTCTCCAGGCGGTAGCGGGTCCGCTCGGGCAGCGCGTGGAAGTAGTCCACGTACTCCGGGGAGGTCATCTCCAGGGTGAGCTTGGTGTATTCGAGGGGGAAGAAGCGCGGGGAGCGGGTGACCCAGTTCAGCCGGTAGCCGTGGACGTCGATCTCGCTCAGGAGGTCGTAGTAGATCTCGGCGGCGCTCTGGCCGCTGCCGACCAGGGTGATCGACCTCTTCCTCTGCAGCTGCTCCTTGTTGGGGAGGTAGCGCGAGTTGTGGATCAGGTCGCCGCCGAGGTCCCGGCAGGTCTCGGGGACGTACGCGGGGGTGCCGGTGCCGAGGACCAGACGACGGGAGCGGAACGTCTCGCCGGAGTCGGTGGAGACGATGTACACCTCGTCGGTCTCGTCGAAGTCCACGGTCGTGACCGTCGTCGAGAAGCGGACCGAGGAGAGTTGCCCGGCGGCCCAGCGGCAGTAGTCGTCGTACTCGGTCCGCAGCGGGTAGAAGTTCTCGCGGATGTAGAACGAGTACAGCCGGCCCTTCTCCTTCAGGTAGTTGAGAAAGGAGTACGGCGAGGTCGGGTCGGCCATCGTGACCAGGTCCGACATGAACGGGGTCTGGAGGTGGGCGCCTTCGAGGAACATCCCCGAGTGCCACTCGAAGTCCGGCTTCGACTCCAGGAACAGGCCGTTCAGCTCGTCGACCGGCTCGGTCAGGCAGGCGAGTCCGAGGTTGAACGGACCGAGCCCGATGCCGATGAAATCGAGGGTCTGAGCCGTCTCAGGCGTGGACAAGGTTCTCTCCCAGGTACTGCTCGGCGTGGCCGGCTATCAGATCGAGGACGGCGGCGATGTCGGCCGCGGTGGTCTCGGGGTTGAGCAGGGTGAACTTGAGGTACTGGCGCCCGTCGACCGTCGTCCCGGCGACGACGGCCTCGCCCGAGGCGAAGAGGGCCTTGCGGGCGTGGAGGTTGGCCCGGTCGATCTCCTCGGGGGAGACGACGGCCTCCGGGACGTACCGGTAGACGAGGGTGGAGAGCCGCGGCTCGACCACCACGTCGTAGCGCGGGTCGGCGGCGAGCAGCGCGAAGCCCTCGGCGGCCAGGTCGCAGACCTCGTCGAAGAGCTGCCCGACGCCTTCGGCGCCCATCACGCGCAGCGTCATCCAGAGCTTGAGCGCGTCGAAGCGGCGGGTGGTCTGGAGGGACTTGTCGACCTGGTTGGGGATCTTCTCGGCGACCGTGCGGCGCGGGTTGAGGTAGTCCGCGTGGTACGTCGCGTGGCGCAGGGTGGCGCCGTCGCGGACCAGCAGGGCGGAGGAACTGACCGGCTGGAAGAAGGACTTGTGGAAGTCGACGGTGACCGAGTCGGCCCGCTCGATGCCGTCCAGGAGGTGGCGGCGGGTCGGCGAGGCCAGCAGCCCGCAGCCGTAGGCCGCGTCCACGTGCATCCAGGCGCCGTACTCCTCGGCGAGGGCGGCGATCTCGGGCAGCGGGTCGATCGAGCCGAAGTCGGTGGTGCCGGCGGTGGCGACGATCGCCATCGGGACCAGGCCCTCGGCGCGGCAGGCCTCCAGCTCGGCGGCGAGGACGACGGACTGCATCCGCTTGTCCCGGTCGACCGGGATGGAGATGACGGCGTCCTGGCCGAGACCGAGGAGCGTGGCCGACTTCTGGACGCTGAAGTGGCTGCACTCGGAGGAGAAGACGCGGAGCCCGGCCAGCCCGGCGGGGCCGGTCCGGTCGGTCCGTCCCGCCGTCGCCTCCTCGCGGGCGAGGAGCAGCGCCTGCAGGTTGGACTGGGTGCCGCCGCTGGTGAACACCCCGTCGGCGAGCGGGCCGAGGCCGATACGGCCGGTGGTCCAGTCGACGAGCCTGCGCTCGATGAGGGTGCCGCCCGCACTCTGGTCCCAGGTGTCCAGCGAGGAGTTGACCGCCGAGAGGACGGCCTCGCCGAGGACGGCGGGGATGACCACGGGGCAGTTGAGGTGCCCGAGGTAGCGGGGGTGGTGGAAGTAGACGGCGTCGCGGAGGTAGACGCTCTCCAGCTCGTCGAGGGCGGCGGAGGAGTCGCCGAGCGGGAGGTCGAGGTCGACGGCGTCGATGACGGGCGCGAGTTCGGCGGGCGTCACGCCCGTGAACGGGCCGCGCGTCGCGGCGAGTTTCCTCGCCACCCGCTCCACTCCTTCGGTGACGGAGCGCCGGTAGCTCTCCGCCGTCGTGTCGTTGAGCAGGTGGGAACGCATGTGTGGGGGCCCTTCCGGGAGCGGACTCGGTCGGCTTGAGTAAGGTTAGCCTAACCTAACTTCATCGCACAACGGCCCCCCAACCCGAAAGGGCTGGGGGGCCGTTGGCCCTGTGGGGGTAGAGGGGCGGGGCTACGCCGCGTCCTGCGATGCGCCCCGCACTGCCTCGTCGCGCGTCGCGTCCCGCGCCTCGTCCTGTGTCGTCTCGTCCGGGACCTCGCGCAGTGCGTCCTCGGACAGCCCCTTGCGCCAGTAGCCGACGAACGTCACCCGGCGCCGGTCGAGTTCGCGCTCCCGCACGAAGTGCCGGCGCAGTGCCTTCACCGCGCCCGACTCGCCCGCGATCCAGACGTACGGGGCCTCCCCGGCCAGTTCGGCCCCGCGCACCGCGTCCACGGCGGACGGCGCCCCCTCCTCCCGTACGAGCCAGGTGACGGTCGCGTCGGCGCGCGTCGACAGCTCCATGCGGTCCCCGGAGTAGGGCACTTCGAGGAAGACCCGGGCGCGGGTGTCGGCCGGCAGCCACTCCAGGATCGCCGAGGCGGCCGGAAGGGCGGTCTCGTCCGCCCAGATCACGACGGAGTCGGCGTCCTCGGGCAGCCGGAAGCGGACGCCGGTGTTCTCCGCGACGGCCGGTCCCAGTACGACCACCCGGTCGCCGGGCGCGGCGCGTCCGGCCCAGCGGCAGGCGGGGCCGCCGTCCTCGTGGATCGCGAAGTCGATGTCCATCTCGTGCACCGGCTCGGTGCGCTGCTCGCGGACGGTGTACGAGCGCATCACGGCCCGCTCGTCGTCGGGCATCGCGCGCCAGGCGCCGAGGATCGCGTACATGTCGGGATCGTCCAGCGGCGGCAGGACGGGTGCCGGCTGGCCGGGGTGCGGCAGGAAGAGCGAGAGCGACTGGTCGCGGCCCCCGGCGGCGAAGTTCTTCAGCTCGTCCCCGGTGAAGGTGACCCGGACCAGGGACGGGCCGAGCCGCCGGGTCCGGTCGACCTGGAGGGGGAAGAACTGGAAGGGGGCGGTCTCGGCGTGCGTCATGAGAACGTAGGTTAGCCTAACCTCACTAATCTCCATAGGGGTGCGGGGGCAGGGGATACGGGGGTACGGCGAAGCCCGCCGCCCCGAGGGGACGACGGGCTCGCCGCGGGGAGGGGTCCGCGTCAGGCCGGCAGGCCCAACTCCCGTGCGATCAGCATCCGCTGGACCTCGCTCGTGCCCTCGCCGATCTCCAGGATCTTCGAGTCGCGCCACATGCGGGCCACCGGGTACTCGTTCATGAAGCCGTAGCCGCCGTGGATCTGGGTCGCCTCGCGGGCGTTGTCCACCGCTACCGTCGAGGAGTACAGCTTCGCGATGGCCGCCTCCTTCTTGAAGGGCTCGCCGAGGACCAGCCGCGAGGCCGCGTCCCGCCAGCCGATCCGGGCCATGTGCGCCTTCGTCTCCATGTCGGCGATCTTGAACTGGATGGCCTGGTTGTCCGCGATCGGACGGCCGAAGGCGTGCCGCTCGTGCGCGTACTTCACCGACTCGTCGACACAGCCCTGCGCGAGGCCCGTCGCGAGCGCCGCGATGGCGACCCGGCCCTCGTCGAGGATGCGCAGGAACTGCGCGTACCCGCGGCCCTCCTCGCCGAGCAGGTTCTCCACCGGGACGCGGACGTCGGTGAAGGACAGCTCGCGGGTGTCCGAGGCGTTCCAGCCGACCTTGGAGTACGGGGCGGCGACCGTGAAGCCCGGGGTGCCGGAGGGGACGATGATCGAGGAGATCAGCGGCCGACCGTCGGGCTTGCGGCCGGTGACCGCCGTGACCGTCACCAGACCCGTGATGTCCGTACCGGAGTTGGTGATGAAGCACTTGGAGCCGTTGATCACCCAGTGGTCGCCGTCGCGGACGGCGGTGGTGCGGGTGCCGCCGGCGTCGCTGCCGGCGCCCGGCTCGGTCAGCCCGAACGCGCCGAGGACCTCACCGGCGCACAGCTTCGGCAGCCACTCGCGCTTCTGCTCCTCGGTCCCGAAGCGGAACACCGGCATCGCGCCGAGCGAGACACCGGCCTCCAGGGTGATCGCGACGGAGGAGTCGACCCGGGCCAGCTCCTCCAGGGCGATCCCGAGCGCCAGGTAGTCGCCGCCCATGCCGCCGTACTCCTCGGGGAACGGCAGCCCGAACAGGCCCATGCGGCCCATCTCGCGGACGATCTCGTACGGGAACTCGTGCCGCTCGTAGAGGTCGCCGATCTTCGGCGCCACCACGTCGTGCGCGAACGCCTCGACGGTACGGCGGAGTTCCTCGTGCTCTGCGGAGAGCCGGTGGTCGAGGGACATGGTGTTCGTCACTCCTTGTGGGAGAGGGCGCGGACGGTACGGGAAGGGCTGGGGCGGCCCAGCCGCTCGGCCATCCACACGCTCGTGGCGGTGAGGGCGGCCAGGTCGATGCCGGTCTCGATGCCGAGACCGTCGAGCATCCACACGAGGTCCTCGGTGGCGAGATTGCCGGTCGCGCTCTTCGCGTACGGGCAGCCGCCGAGGCCGCCGGCGGAGGCGTCGACCGTGGTCACCCCGTGGCGCAGGGCGGCCAGGGTGTTGGACAGGGCCTGTCCGTAGGTGTCGTGGAAGTGCACGGCGATACGGGAGGTGGGGACGCCGGCCTCGTTCAGGGCCGTCAGGAGGGCCTGGACATGACCGGGGGTGGCGACGCCGATGGTGTCGCCGAGGCTCAGTTCGTCGCAGCCCATGTCGGCGAGGGCCTTGGTGACCCGGACGACCGGCTCGACCGGCACGGCGCCCTCCCAGGGGTCGCCGAAGCACATCGAGAGGTAGCCGCGGACCTTGAGCCCCGCCTCCATGGCGCGGGTGACCGTCGGCGCGAACATCGCGAGCGCCTCGTCGACGGTCCGGTTCAGGTTGGCCTTCGCGAAGGACTCGGTCGCCGAGGCGAACACGGCGACCTCGCGGGCGCCGAGCGCGAGGGCCCGGTCGAGACCGCGCTCGTTCGGCACGAGCACCGGGAGCCGGACGGGGAGGTCGCGGACGAGCGGGAACAGCTCCTCCGCGTCGGCCAGTTGGGGCACCCACTTCGGGTGCACGAAGCTGGTCGCCTCGATCGTGCCGAGCCCGGCGGCGGCCAGCCGCCGCACGAACTCCGCCTTCACGTCGGTCGGGACGGCCGTCTTCTCGTTCTGCAGCCCGTCCCGGGCACCGACCTCGTGGATCCGGACCCGGGCGGGGAGCGCGGGGTCGCGGACGGTCATGGGCAGGGTCATTCCGCGGCCTCCTCGCGGGGGGTCACCACGGCCAGGATCTGGTCCATGGCGACGGTGGTGCCGGGGGTGACGTCCAGCTCGGTGACGGTGCCGGCGTGCGGGGCGGAGATGACGTGCTCCATCTTCATCGCCTCCACCACCAGCAGGCTCTGCCCGGCCTCGACCTCGTCGCCGACGGCGACCTTGACGACGGTCACCGTCCCGGGCATGGGCGCGGCGAGCGTGTCGGCACCGCCGTGCCGGGCGCCGGAGAGGGCGGCGGCGACGGGGTCGTGATCCATGACGTGCCAGGAGTCGCCGTCGCGGCCCAGCCAGTCGCCGGCGTGGCGGAAGGTGTGGGTGACGCCGTCCAGGGCGACCGTCACCGCGGTGTCCGTGACCCGGGTGCCGGCCGGCGCCCCGGCCATGACGGGCTCGTGCCCCGGTACGCGGAACGGCAAGGCGAGCGGCTTCGCGGTGCCGCCGAGGCGCCAGCCGCTCGGCACGTCGAACGGGTCCGTCCAGCCGTCCCGGGCCTGCGGGGCCAGCCGCGCGAGCCGTACGGCCGCCGCCGCCGCGTACACCTCCTCCGGAACGCCCTCCGGGATCAGGCTCTCCGCGTCCCGCTCCACCAGCCCCGTGTCCAGCGCGCCCGAGACGACGTCCGGGTGGGCGAGGAGGCGGCGGAGGAAGCCCGCGTTCGTCGGGACGCCCAGGGTGACCGTGTCCGCCAGGGCCGCGCGCAGCTTCCGCAGGGCCGCCTCGCGGGTGGGGGCGTGGACGATGACCTTCGACAGCATCGGGTCGTAGAGGGACGAGACCTCCGTGCCCTCCGAGAGGCCCGAGTCCGTGCGGACGCTTCCCCTCTGCGGCTCGTTCAGCGCCAGGACCGTACCGCCCGAGGGCAGGAAGCCCCGGGAGGGGTCCTCCGCGCAGATCCGCGCCTCGACCGCCCAGCCGTCCAGCCGGATGTCCTCCTGCGCGAACGGCAGCGGCTCGCCCGACGCCACCCTCAGCTGCCACTCCACCAGGTCGACGCCGGTGATCAGTTCGGTCACCGGGTGCTCGACCTGGAGGCGGGTGTTCATCTCCATGAAGCAGTACGAGGACGGGTCGCCGCCCGGCACGATGAACTCGACCGTGCCCGCGCCGACATACCCGCAGGACCGGGCCGCCTCGACCGCCGCCGCACCCATCGACGCCCGGAGCTCCGGGGTCAGCAGGACGCTCGGCGCCTCCTCGATGATCTTCTGGTGGCGCCGCTGGAGCGAGCACTCGCGCTCGCCCAGGTGGATCACGTTCCCGTGGGTATCCGCGAGGACCTGGATCTCGATGTGCCGGGGCCGGTCGATCCACCGCTCCACCAGCAGCGTGTCGTCACCGAAGGAGGCACGCGCCTCGCGCCGGGCCGCCGCGATCTCGTCCTCGAGGACCGTCAGGTCCCGGACGAGCCGCATGCCCTTGCCGCCGCCGCCCGCGCTCGGCTTGAGCAGGACGGGCGCGCCCAGCTCGCGGGCGGCGTCGACGATGTCGGGGTCCGCGGCGCCGGGCACCACGGGCACGCCCGCGGCCTTCACGGTCTCCTTCGCCCGGATCTTGTCGCCCATCAGGGAGATCGCGGCGGCGGAGGGGCCGATGAAGACCAGGCCCGCGTCCGCGCAGGCCTGCGCGAAGCCGGCGTTCTCCGCGAGGAAGCCGTAGCCGGGGTGGACGGCCTGCGCGCCGGTCCGCCGGGCCGCGTCGAGCAGCGCCGGGACGGACAGATACGACTCGGAGGCCGACGGCGGGCCGATCCGTACCGCCGTGTCCGCCTCCCGTACGTGGCGGGCGTCGGCGTCCGCGTCGCTGTACACGGCCACCGAGCGGACGCCCATCTCCCGCAGGGTGCGGATGACGCGGACGGCGATCTCGCCCCGGTTGGCCACGAGGACGGTGTCGAACATGCTGTGCATCTCCTGGGGGCCCTTCACATCCGGAAGACGCCGAACTGGGGGTCTCCCAGGGGCGCGTTGGCACAGGCGGTCAGGGCGAGTCCGAGGACCTGCCGGGTCTCCATCGGGTCGATGACCCCGTCGTCCCAGAGCCGGGCGGTCGCGTAGTAGGCGTTGCCCTGGCTGTCGTACTGCTCGCGGATCGGCGCCTTGAAGGACTCCTCGTCCGCCGCGCTCCAGTCGTCGCCGAGCTGGTCGCGCTTGACGGTCGCGAGGACGGACGCGGCCTGCTCGCCGCCCATGACCGAGATCTTGGCGTTGGGCCACATCCACAGGAAGCGCGGGGAGTACGCCCGGCCGCACATCGAGTAGTTGCCCGCGCCGTACGAACCGCCGACGACGACCGTCAGCTTCGGGACGCGGGTGGTCGCCACGGCCGTGACCATCTTGGCGCCGTGCTTGGCGATGCCGCCGTGCTCGTACGCCTTGCCGACCATGAAGCCGGTGATGTTCTGCAGGAAGACGAGCGGGATGCCGCGCTGGTCGCACAGCTCGATGAAGTGCGCGCCCTTCTGGGCGGACTCGGCGAACAGGATGCCGTTGTTGGCGACGATGCCGACCGGGTGGCCGTGGATCCGGGCGAAGCCGGTGACCAGCGTCTGCCCGTACTCGGACTTGAACTCCTGGAAGCGGGAGCCGTCCACGACCCGGGCAATGACCTCGCGCACGTCGTACGGGGTGCGGGAGTCGACCGGCACCGCGCCGTACAGCCCGGCGGGGTCGACCTTCGGCTCCTCGACCGGCTCGACCGACCAGGGGAGCGGGCCGCGCCCGGGGAGCGTGGCGACGATGTTCCGGACGATCCGGAGCGCGTGGGCGTCGTCCTCGGCGAGGTGGTCGGTGACGCCGGAGATCCGGGAGTGGACCTCGCCGCCGCCCAGCTCCTCCGCGGTGACGACCTCACCGGTCGCGGCCTTCACCAGCGGCGGACCGCCGAGGAAGATCGTGCCCTGGTTCCGTACGATCACGGCCTCGTCGCTCATCGCCGGGACGTACGCGCCACCGGCCGTGCACGAGCCCATGACCGCCGCGATCTGCGGGATGCCCGCGCCGGACATCCGGGCCTGGTTGTAGAAGATCCGGCCGAAGTGCTCCCGGTCGGGGAAGACCTCGTCCTGCATCGGCAGGAAGGCGCCGCCCGAGTCGACCAGATAGAGGCAGGGGAGACGATTCTCCAGCGCCACCTCCTGGGCCCGCAGGTGCTTCTTCACCGTCATCGGGTAGTACGTGCCGCCCTTGACGGTCGCGTCGTTGGCGACGATCACGCACTCGCGTCCGCTGACCCGGCCGATGCCCGCGATGACCCCGGCCGCCGGGGCCGCGTCGCCGTACATGCCGTTCGCCGCGAGCGGGGCCAGCTCCAGGAAGGGCGAGCCCGGGTCGAGGAGCGTGTCCACCCGGTCGCGCGGCAGCAGCTTCCCGCGCGCGGTGTGCCGGGCCCGCGACTTCTCGCCGCCGCCCAGTGCCGCGGCGGCGAGCTTGTCGCGCAGGGTCGCGGCCAGCTCGTGGTGCGCCGCCTCGTTCGCCTGCCAGGCCGGCGAGGCGGGATCCGCCGCACTCGCCAGCACAGGTGCCTGCTGCATCCCTCGAGCTCCCTTGCTCGGTTAATGAGCGTTAACGTATGACGCTCAGGTTAACGACCGCTAACCGCGTTGTCTAGGATGGAACCCATGGCCACGACTCCGACCCCCACCGCCACCGGCAGGATCGACGCCCCCACGCGGCGCGAGCAGATCCTCAAGGAGGCCGCCCGCCTCTTCGCCGAGCGTGGGTTCCACGGCGTGGGCGTGGACGAGATAGGGGCCGCCGTCGGCATCAGCGGCCCCGGGCTCTACCGGCACTTCCCCGGCAAGGACGCGATGCTCGCCGAGCTGCTGGTCGGCATCAGCGAGCGGCTGCTGTCCGGCGGACGGCTGCGGGTGGCCGAATCCGACGGGGACCCGCGCGTCCTCCTCGGCGCCCTCATCGACGGGCACATCGACTTCGCCCTCGACGACCGGCCGCTGATCACGCTCCACGACCGCGAGCTGGACCGCCTCAAGGACGAGGACCGCAAGCGGGTGCGGCAGCTCCAGCGCCAGTACGTGGAACTGTGGGTGACGGTCGTGCGCGAGCTGTACCCGGACGCGGGGGAGTCGGAGTCGCGGACCGCCGTCCACGCCGTCTTCGGACTCCTGAACTCCACCCCGCACCTGGCCGCGCTCGGCCGGGGCCCGATGGAGGCCCTCCTCAAGCGCCTGGCCCACGGGGCCTTCGGGGCGCTCGCGGGGTAGGCCCCGGCGGGTCCGGCCGCGGCTCCCGGCGGGCCGTGCCACGGCTTCCGGCGGGTCCGGCCGCGGCTTCCGGCGGGTCCACGGGACGGAACGATTGCCCGTCACGCGGTGGCGTCCTCCAGAATGAACCCCATGCCGATACTCAGCCGCCCCGCCCTCGTCGAGCACCTCGTCCGCACCCGGATCGCGGGAGACGTCGCGACCCCGCGCGACAACAACCTCTCCCACTACCGCAAGCTCGCCAACGGCGACCGGCACTACTGGCTCGGCCTGGAGCTCGGCGACCGCTGGAGCGACGAGCAGGACGTGCTCGCCGTGATGGCCGAGCGCTGCGGCGTCATCGACGACCCGGTCCACCGCGTCGGCCAGGACACCATCGATCCCGAGCTCACCGTCGACGGCCTCGACCGGATGGCCGCCCGGCTGCGCAAGGCCGCCGCGGGCCGTGAGCGGGTCCTCTTCGCGACCGGCCACCCCGGCGCGCTGATCGACGTGCACAGCCGGGTCGCCGCCGCGCTGCGCGCCCAGGGCTGCGACATCGTCCGCATCCCCGGCGGGCTCGTCGCGGACGAGGGATACGTCGTGCAGTTCGCGGACGTCGCCGTCTTCGAGCGCGGCGCCAGCCTCTGGCACACCCACTCCCCGGAGCCGATGAACGCGATCCTGGACGGGCTCGGCGAGGACGGCCGCCCCGACCTGGTGATCGCGGACCACGGCTGGGCCGGGCGCGCGGGCCAGCGCGGGATCGACTCCGTCGGCTACGCGGACTGCAACGACCCCGCGCTCTTCATCGGCGAGGCGGAGGGCACGATGCAGGTCACGATCCCCCTGGACGACCACGTCCTGGACCCCCGCTACTACGAGCCGCTGACGGCGTACACGCTGGACGCGGCGGGCCTCGCCTGACGGTCCCCTACCCCTCCCGCCCGTCCCGGCGCCGCGCCACGCCCGGCGTCAGGTCCAGGTACACCCGGCGGATCTGGGGGAAGCGTTCGCGGAGCTGTTGTTCGGCGTCCTCGCAGGCCCATTCGACCTGCGCCGCCGACGCGACGTCCCGGAAGTCGACCTTCGCCGCGATCAGGACCTCGCCGGGGCCCTGGATGAGGGTGGTCAGATCGAGTACGTCCACGATGTGGGGCACGGAGAGCAGCTCCTCGCGGACCTCCTTCCGCATCGTGCGGGGGAGCGGCCGGCCGATGAGCAGTTCGGCGTTGGAGCGGCCGAGCACCCAGGCCACGTACACCAGCAGGCAGCCGATCAGGATCGAGGCGACGCCGTCCCAGACGCCGGAGCCGGTGATCTGGACGCCGAGGAGGCCGCCCGCCGCCAGCATGAGTCCGGCGAGGGCGGCGGAGTCCTCCATGACCACCGCCTTGACGGTGGTGTCGGGCATCAGCCGCAGATAGCGGGCGAAGGGCGCCCGCGCCCGCTCCGCCTCGGCCTTCACCTGCTTCACCCCGGTCCGCAGCGAGAAGCCCTCCAGGAGGAAGGCGACGCCGAGGACGATGTAGGAGATCAGCGGGTCGCCCGGCTCCTCGCCCTGGCTGAGGGTGTGGATGCCGTCGTAGATCGAGAAGACCGCGCCGCCCACGAAAGTGGCGACGGCCGCGAGCATCGCCCAGACGTAGCGCTCGCCCGCGTACCCGACGGGGTGGTCCTCGTCGGCCGGCTTCCCGCTGCGCTTGAGCGCGGTGAGCAGCATGACCTCGGTGACCGTGTCGGCGAGGGAGTGGGCGGCCTCCGAGAGCATCGCGCTGGATCCGCTGACGACGCCGGCGACGGCCTTGGCGACGGCGATCCCCAGGTTCGCCGTCGCCGCCACGATCACCGTGAAGGTGCTCTCACCGTTC
This sequence comes from Streptomyces sp. P9-A4, assembly GCF_036634195.1. Lineage (NCBI taxonomy): Bacteria > Bacillati > Actinomycetota > Actinomycetes > Kitasatosporales > Streptomycetaceae > Streptomyces > Streptomyces sp. P9-A4. The sequence continues at coordinate 2,563,213 of NZ_JAZIFY010000001.1, read as the reverse complement.
CCCGACTGCTCTGCCATGACATCGGACGGTATGTCCGGTCATCAGCGCGGCACGCGAACGACACCCTCCTGGATGACCGAGATCGCGAGCCGTCCGTCCTGGGTGTAGATCCGGGCCTGGCCGAGGCCGCGCCCGCCGGACGCGGTCGGCGACTCCTGGTCGTACAGGAGCCATTCGTCGGCCCGGAACGGCCGGTGGAACCACATCGCGTGGTCCAGGGAGGCCCCGACCACGTCCCCGACGGCCCAGCCGCCCCGCCCGTGCGCGAGCAGGACGGAGTCGAGCAGGGTCATGTCGGAGACGTACGTGGCCAGGACGACATGCAGCAGGGGGTCGTCGGCGAGCTTGCCGTTGGTACGGAACCACACCTGTGAGCGCGGCTCGCGCGGCTGTCCGACCGAACCCCAGGGCGGTACGTCGGCGTACCGCAGGTCCACGGCCGCGCGGGCCTCGACCAGCCGGTCCGCGACCTCGCGCGGGAGGTGGCGGGGGAGCATCTCGGCCGGTGTGGGGAGTGACTCCGGGTCCGGCGCGGGCGGCATGTCGACCTGGTGGTCGAGCCCCTCCTCGTATGTCTGGAAGGACGCCGAGAGGTGGAATATCGGCTGCCCGTGCTGGACCGCGACCACCCGGCGGGTGGTGAAGGAGCGTCCGTCGCGGATGCGGTCGACCGTGTAGACGATCGGCGCGCCCGGGTCGCCGGCGCGCAGGAAGTACGCGTGGAGCGAGTGGGCGAGCCGGTCCTCCGGCACGGTCCGGCCCGCCGCCACCAGCGCCTGGGCGGCCACCTGGCCGCCGAAGACGCGGGGGACGAGCGCGGACCGGGACTCGCCCCGGAAGATGTCCCGCTCGATCCGCTCCAGGTCGAGCAGATCGAGCAGGGCGTCCAGGGCGCTGTGCGCTTCGGGCACCTGGACCTACAGGCCCATCGACTTGGCGATGATCGACTTCATGATCTCGCTGGTGCCGCCGTAGATGCGGTTGACGCGGTTGTCGGCGTACAGGCGGGCGATCGGGTACTCGTTCATGTAGCCGTAGCCGCCGTGCAGCTGGAGGCAGCGGTCGATCACGCGGTGCGCGACCTCGGTGCAGAACAGCTTGGCGCTCGCGGCCTCGGCCGGGGACAGCTCGCCCGCGTCCAGGGCCTCCAGGGCGCGGTCGGCGACGGCCTCGGCGGCGTCCACCTCGGCCTGGCAGGCGGCCAGCTCGAACTTGGTGTTCTGGAAGGAGGCGACCGTCTTGCCGAAGACCGTGCGCTCCTGCACGTACTGCTGCGCGAAGCGGACGGCGGCCTTGGCCTGCGCGTAGGCGCCGAAGGCGATGCCCCAGCGCTCGGAGGCGAGGTTGTGGCCGAGGTACGAGAAGCCCTTGCCCTCCTCGCCGAGCAGGTCCTCGACCGGCACCTTGACGTCGACGAAGGCCAGCTCGGCCGTGTCGGAGGTGCGCAGGCCCAGCTTGTCCAGCTTGCGGCCGATGGAGTAGCCCTCGGACTTGGTGTCCACGGCGAAGAGGGAGATGCCGAAGCGGCGGTCCTCGGCGCTCGGGGCGGAGGTGCGGGCGCAGACGATCACGCGGTCGGCGTGGACGCCACCGGTGATGAAGGTCTTGGCGCCGTTGAGGACGTAGTGCGTGCCGTCCTCGGAGAGCTTGGCGGTGGTCTTCATGCCCGCGACGTCGGAGCCGGTGCCCGGCTCGGTCATCGCGAGGGCCCACATCTCCTCGCCGGTGACGAACTTCGGCAGGTAGCGCTTCTTCTGGTCGCCGGTGGCGAGCATCTTGATGTACGGCAGGGCGAGCAGCACATGGACGCCGGAGCCGCCGAACTGCACACCGGCGCGCGAGGTCTCCTCGTACAGGACGGCCTCGAACTTGTGGGTGTCCAGGCCCGCGCCGCCGAACTCCTCGGGCACGTTGATGCCAAAGATGCCCAGCTCACCGAGCTTGTCGTAGAACTCGCGGGGCGCCTGGCCCGCGGCGAACCACTCGTCGTAGACGGGGACGACCTCGGCCTCGATGAAGGCGCGGATGGTCTCCCGGAACGCCTCGTGGTCCTCGTTGAATACGGTACGGCGCACGAGTCGCCCTCCTTCGTGTCCGGTCCAGGTTGTCTAAGCGCTTGCTCAGCCCTCTTGGGGACGAAGTTACCGATCGGTCAACCCCTCTGTCCAGCGTTCGGGGCCGAGTGCAATGCGAACCACAGCTCCATCCTTACGTCCGGATCGTCCAGGTCCCGGTCGAGGAGCGCCGCGCAGCGCGCGATCCGCTGTCGCACGGTGTTGCGGTGCAGGCCCGTCGCCACCGCCGTCCGGTCCCAGCCGCCGTGCAGCGAGAGCCATGCGCGCAGGGTCTCGGTCAGCGGCTCCCCGAGCGGCGCCAGCAGCTCACGGGCGTACGCGGCGGCCTCGTCCCGGTCCACCAGCCCCGCGAAACCGCCCGCCCGGTGCCGCACCAGCGCCACCCGGGTGGCCTCCGCCCGGCGCAGCGCCCGCGCCGCCTGGGCGTCCCCGGCGGCGAGGTCGGCGGCGGGGACGGGGGCGCTCGCCCCGAGGGTCCAGCCGTCCTGGGGGGTGAGGGCGGCGGAGGAGGGGAGGAGGAGACGGACGGTTCCGGGGGCGGCTTTGCCCGCGCCCGCGCCCGTGTCCGTGCCCGTGCCCGTGCCTGTGCCTGTGCCCGAGGCCGTGGCGCCGCCCGCCCCCGCCCCCGTGTCCACCAGTGGTGTCCCCAGCGCCGCCGCCAGGCTCGCCGCCGCGAACGGCGTGCCGTCGCCGCCCGAGGCGTGGACCACCGTCCACGGGCCGGGGCCCAGGGCGCCCGCGGCCTCCGCCGGGGCCGCGCCCAGGAGCAGCCGGACCAGCGCCCCGTCCCGTACCGTCACGTCCGCACCCCGGTGCGGGGCCGTCAGCAGGGAGAGCAGCACGACCGCGACCCCCGCGATCGTGTGGTCCCCGGGGCCGCGCCGCTCCGTGGCGATCCCGAGCGTCAGACCGTCCCCGCCGCCCAGCGCGTACGCCGCGAGCCGCAGCCCGCCGCCGTCCCCGCTCGCCGACGCGGGCCCGCCGGGGCGCGGCCCCAGCACCCCCGCCAGCTCGCGCAGCGCCCGCGCCGACTCCGCCGGTACCGCCCGGCCCGCCGCCGCGGACTCCGTGCCGTCCGCCCCGAAGAGGACCGCCCGCCCCGCCAGCCGCGAGGCGAGCGCGCCGAGCACCGCCGGGACCGGGGCGGGCCGGGCCGCTGCCGCCGCCAGGGACTGCTGGGCCTCCGTCACCCGGCGCAGCTCGTGCAGCCGGGCCTCGGCCATCAGCCGCCACACCGCCCGCGCGACCGCCGTGAACGGAGTCCTCGGCGGCACCTCGACCAGCGGCAGCCCGTGCCGCGCGCAGGCCTCGACCAGTTCCGCCGGAACCGTGTCGTACACCGGCGTCACCCCGAAGGCGAGCGCCGCCGCCCCCGCCTCCACCACCCGCTCCACGTACCGCGCCGGCTCGGTGAGCTGCACGCCCGCCGTCATCAGCAGCTCGCCGCCGAGGAGGTACGGATACGGGTCGGCCATCTCCGAGGTGTGCACCCAGTGCAGCGGTACGTCCCCGGGCCCGGCGAGCAGCCGGAGCCCCAGGTCCCGGCGGGCGAGCAGCGCGGCGAGGGAGACGGGCGGCGCGGGGGGAGTGGGGGAGGCGAGTTCCGGTACGGACACGGTCATGGATCCTTCGTACATTTCCGGTGTCGACAGTGGAGGAAACGTACCCTTCAACGGAGGGCCCCGGCGACCTACCGTCGTGAACATCCGGGGCCACGGGCGGACCCCGACCGATCCACCTCAGGAGGACCCCGACCATGAGCAGCAGCGACCGGAACACCCCGCGCGGCCCGATCGACTCGTCCCGCGTCCCGCGGTACGCCGGTCCCGCGACGTTCGCCCGCCTGCCGCGACTCGACGAGGTCGGCACCACCGACATCGCCGTGGTCGGCGTCCCCTTCGACAGCGGCGTCTCCTACCGCCCCGGCGCCCGCTTCGGCGGCAACGCCATCCGCGAGGCCTCCCGCCTGCTGCGCCCCTACAACCCGGCGCAGGACGCCTCCCCGTTCGCCCTCGCCCAGGTCGCGGACGCCGGCGACATCGCCGCCAACCCGTTCAACATCAACGAGGCCGTCGAGACCATCGAGGCCGCCGCCGACGACCTGCTCGCCTCCGGCGCCCGCATGATGACCCTCGGCGGCGACCACACCATCGCGCTGCCGCTGCTCCGCTCCGTCGCCAAGAAGCACGGCCCCGTCGCCCTGCTCCACTTCGACGCGCACCTCGACACCTGGGACACCTACTTCGGCGCCGAGTACACCCACGGCACGCCGTTCCGCCGGGCCGTCGAGGAGGGCATCCTCGACACCGAGGCGCTCTCCCACGTCGGTACGCGCGGCCCGCTCTACGGCAAGCAGGACCTCACCGACGACGAGAAGATGGGCTTCGGCATCGTCACCTCGGCGGACGTCTACCGCCGTGGCGCCGACGAGGTCGCCGACCAGCTGCGCCAGCGCATCGGCGACCGCCCGCTGTACATCTCCATCGACATCGACTGCCTCGACCCGGCCCACGCGCCCGGCACCGGCACCCCCGAGGCGGGCGGCATGACCTCCCGCGAGCTGCTGGAGATCCTGCGCGGGCTGTCCTCCTGCAACCTGGTGTCGGCGGACGTCGTCGAGGTGGCTCCCGCGTACGACCACGCCGAGATCACGGCGGTCGCCGCTTCGCACACCGCGTACGAGCTGACGACGATCATGTCCCGCCAGATCGCGGCGGGCCGCGCGGCGAAGTAGGAACCTGTCGGAGGTGCCCCGCGTTCCTCCCCCGGGCGGAACGCGGGGCCCGCCCCGGCCACCGGGCCGCACCGCACCGACCACGCCACGCCCCGAGGGATCCGATGACCCACGACCACGACCTGGTACTCCGCCCCACCGACGCGCAGACGGCAGCCGCCCTCGACCCGCCCAAGGGGCGCATCGGCGGCGACCTGGTCGTCGAGACCCTCACCGGCCTCGGCGCCACCACCGTCTTCGGCCTCCCCGGCCAGCACGCCCTGGGCATGTTCGACGCCCTGCGCCGCTCGGCACTGACGTACGTCGGCCTCCGCGTCGAGAACAACGCGGGCTTCGCCGCCGACGCCTACGGCCGGATCACCGGTGAGGCCGCCCCGCTGCTGCTCTCCACCGGGCCCGGCGCGCTGATGTCGCTCGCCGCGCTCCAGGAGGCCGCGTCCGCGTCCGCGCCCGTCCTCGCGATCGGCAGCCAGATCCCGGTGGCCGGCCTCGGCGGCGGCCGACACGGCTACCTGCACGAGCTGCGCGACCAGCAGGCCTCCTTCCGGGACGTGGTGAAGTCCGTCCACACGGTCCGTACGCAGTCCCAGATCCCCTCCGCCATCGCGGCGGCCTGGGAATCGGCGCTCACCGCCCCGCACGGGCCGGTCTGGGTGGAGATCCCGCAGGACGTGCTCCTCGCGGAGACCACCCTGCCGGTCGTGACGGCGATGGACGCGACGCCCGAGGAGGTCGCCCCGCGCCCCGAGCTGACGGCGGTCGCGGCGCACCTGCTCGCGAACGCCGAGCGCCCGGCGGTCATCGCGGGCGGCGGAGTCGTCCGCTCCGACGCCTCGGGCAAGCTGCTGGCGCTCGCGGAGCGGCTGGACATCCCCGTCGTGACGACCTTCGGCGGCAAGGGGGCGTTCCCGTGGGAGCACCCGCTGTCGCTCCAGTCCTGGCTGGAGGACCGGCACACCACCGACTTCCTGGAGGACGCCGACGTCCTCCTCGTCATCGGCTCGGGCCTCGGTGAGCTGTCCTCGAACTACCACACGTTCGCGCCGCGCGGCCGGGTGATCCAGATCGAGGCGGACGCCGGGAAGCTGGAGTCGAACCACCCGGCGCTCGGCATCCACGCGGACGCCCGGCTCGCGCTCCAGGCGCTCCTGGAGACGGTGCCGGAGCGCCGGGACCCCACCGCGCCCGAGCGGGTCGCGGCCGTCCTGGCGAAGGTCAGGGACCGGATCGCGGCCCAGGGCCTGGGGCTGGAGCAGCGGGTCGTGGCGGCGGTACGGGAGGCGCTGCCGGAGCGGTCGCCGAGCTTCTGGGACATGACGATCCTGGCGTACTGGGCGTGGTCGGCCTTCGACGCGAAGCACCCGAACACGATGCACTCCGCGCAGGGCGCCGGCGGCCTCGGCTACGCCTTCCCGGCGGCCCTCGGCGCGGCGGTGGCCGACCCGAGCCGCCCGGTCCTCGCGGTCTCCGGCGACGGCGGCGCGATGTACTCGATCGCGGAGCTGGCGACGGCGAAGCAGTACGGCCTGGACGTGACGTGGCTGATCGTCGACGACGGCGGCTACGGCATCCTGCGCGAGTACATGACCGGCGCCTTCGGCGAGGCCACCGGCACGGAACTCACCCGCCCGGACTTCGTGGCCCTCTCGGAGTCCTTCGGCGTCCCGGCGACCCTGACGACCCCGGAAACCCTGACGACGGACCTGACGAAGTCCCTCACGACCCCGGGCCCGTCGGTGGTCGTCCTCCCGGCCCTCCTGAGGATGTTCGAACCGACGCACCTCTGAGCGGACCGGCCGGGGTCCTAGGACCCCGGCCGGGTCCCCGCCGGGACCTTGGGCGGGACCTCGTCCCCGATTTGTTGCGGCGGGATGAAATCGCACGTCGGCCGTGTTGGGGCTTCCGGTAGAGCAGGACGGACGGGAGGCCATTCGTGGCGGTGGTCGGGGAGAAGCAGCAGGGCTGGGCGCGCAGGCTGGCCGGGTACGCGTGGCGGTACAGGGCCAACGTGTTGCTCGCGCTCGGGTCGTCCCTGCTCGGGATGGCCGTGCTCGCGCTCGTGCCGCTGGTCACCAAGGTGATCATCGACGACGTCGTCGGGACGAAGACCCGGAGCCTCGGCGTCTGGACCGGGCTGCTCGTCGGCGCCGCCGTCATCGTCTACGTCCTCACCTACGTCCGCCGCTACTACGGCGGCCGGCTCGCCCTGGACGTCCAGCACGACCTGCGTACCGACATGTTCGCGACCATCACCCGGCTCGACGGGCGGCGGCAGGACGAGCTGTCCACCGGGCAGGTCGTCGGGCGGGCCACCAGCGACCTCCAGCTGATCCAGGGCCTGCTGTTCATGCTCCCGATGACCATCGGGAACATCCTGCTCTTCCTCATCTCACTGGCCGTGATGGCCTGGCTGTCCCTGCCCCTCACCCTCGTCGCGCTCGCCGTCGCCCCCGCCCTCTGGTGGATCGCCAAGCGCAGCCGTACCCGCCTCCACCCCGCCACCTGGCACGCGCAGCAGCAGGCCGCCGTCGTCGCCGGTGTCGTCGACGGGGCCGTGACCGGCGTCCGGGTCGTCAAGGGCTTCGGCCAGGAGGACCAGGAGACCGGCAAGATCCGCGAGGCCGGGCGGAAGCTGTTCGCCGGCCGGCTGCGGACGATCCGGCTGAACGCCAAGTACACCCCGGCCCTCCAGACCGTCCCCGCCCTCGGCCAGGTCGCCGTCCTCGCCCTCGGCGGCTGGCTCGCCTACAAGGGCCAGATCACCCTCGGCACCTTCGTCGCCTTCTCCTCCTACCTGGCCTCCCTCGTCGGCCCGGTCCGGATGCTCGCCATGGTCCTCACCGTCGGCCAGCAGGCCCGCGCCGGCGTCGAGCGGGTCCTCGACCTCGTCGACACCGAGCCGGTCATCCGGGACGGGACCAAGGACCTTCCCGCGGACGCTCCCGCCACCGTCGAGTTCGACGATGTGAGCTTCGGATACCCGGGCGCCTCCGGCAGGACCATTCCCGTCCTCGACGGCTTCTCCCTGGAGATCCGCGCCGGCGAGACCGTCGCCGTCGTCGGCGCCTCCGGCTCCGGCAAGTCCACCGTCTCCCTCCTCCTGCCCCGCTTCTACGACGTCTCCCACGGCGCCGTCCTCGTCGGCGGCCACGATGTCCGCGAGCTCACCCTCGACTCGCTGCGCGCCGCGATCGGCCTCGTCCCCGAGGACTCCTTCCTCTTCTCCGACACCGTCCGCGCCAACATCGCGTACGGCCTCCCGGACGCCACCCAGGAGCAGATCGAGACGGCCGCCCGCGCCGCCCAGGCCGACCGGTTCATCGCCGAGCTGCCCGAGGGCTACGACACCAAGGTCGGCGAGCACGGCCTCACCCTCTCCGGCGGCCAGCGCCAGCGCGTCGCCCTCGCCCGCGCCATCCTCACCGACCCCCGTCTCCTCCTCCTCGACGACGCCACCTCCGCCGTCGACGCCAAGGTCGAGCACGAGATCCACGAGGCCCTGAAGTCGGTGATGGCGGGCCGTACGACCCTGCTCATCGCCCACCGCCGCTCCACCCTCGGCCTGGCCGACCGCATCGCCGTCCTGGAGGACGGCCGGCTCGCCGACATCGGCACCCACGCCGAGCTGGAGGAGCGCTCCCCGCTCTTCCGCCGCCTCCTCACCGACCCCGACGAGCTGGGCGCCGTCTCGCCCGGCCACATCGCGCCGCCCGCGCCGCCCGAGGACCGCATGCTGCGGGCCGAGCTGGACGCCGAGTTCGACGCCGAGCGGGGCCTCACCCCCACCCTGTGGGTGCGCGAGGAGACCCCCGACCGGGAGAGCACCGCGCCGGGGGCCACCCCCGAGCTGCTCGCCGCCGTCGAGGCCCTGCCGCCCGCCGACGACACCCCCGGCATCGACGAGGCCCGCGCCGTGTCCGCGGAGGACTCCTACGGCCTGCGCAGGCTGCTCCGGGGCTTCGGCCTCCCGCTGCTCGTCAGCCTCGGTCTGGTCGCGCTCGACGCCGGCGCCGGCCTGCTGCTCCCGGTCCTGATCCGGCACGGCATCGACCAGGGCGTGAACCGGCTGGCGATCGGCGCCGTCTGGGCGGCGTCCGCGCTGGCCCTGGTGACCGTGCTCGTGCAGTGGGTCGCGCAGACCGCCGAGATCCGGATGACCGGCCGGACCGGCGAGCGGGTCCTCTACGGGCTGCGGCTGAAGATCTTCGCCCAGCTCCAGCGGCTCGGCCTGGACTACTACGAGCGCGAGCTGACCGGCCGGATCATGACCCGGATGACCACGGACGTGGACGCCCTGTCCACCTTCCTCCAGACGGGTCTGGTCACCGCCTTCGTCTCGGTCGTCACCTTCTTCGGGATCATGGTCGCGCTGCTGGTGCTCGACCTCCAGCTGGCCCTGGTCGTCTTCGCGACCCTGCCGGTCCTCGCCGTCGCCACGTTCTTCTTCCGCCGTTCCAGCGTGAAGGCGTACGAGCTGGCCCGCGAGCGGATCAGCGTGGTCAACGCCGACCTCCAGGAGTCGGTCTCCGGCCTCCGGATCGTGCAGGCCTTCCGTCGCGAGCGGTCCGGGGCGGAACGGTTCTCCGAGCGCAGCGACCACTACCGCGAGGCGCGCGTCCGGGGCCAGTGGCTGATCTCGGTCTACTTCCCGTTCGTCACCCTGCTGTCCTCGGTCGCCGCGGCGGCCGTCATGATCGTCGGCGCGAACCGGATCGAGGCGGGCACGCTCACCACCGGCGCCCTGGTCGCCTACCTCCTCTACATCGACCTGTTCTTCGCCCCCGTGCAGCAGCTCTCGCAGGTCTTCGACGGCTACCAGCAGGCGACCGTCTCGCTGCGGCGGATGCAGGAACTCCTCCAGGAGCCCACGTCGACGGCCGCCGCCGACGCACCCCTGGACGTGCTTTCGCTGCGCGGTGAGATCGCCTTCGAGGACGTCTCCTTCGCGTACGGAGGGGAGGACGGCACCGTCAAGGACGAGACCGCCCTCACCGGCATCGACCTGCGCATCCCGGCCGGCCAGACCGTCGCCTTCGTCGGCGAGACCGGCGCGGGCAAGTCGACCCTGGTCAAGCTGGTCGCCCGGTTCTACGACCCGACGGGCGGCCGGGTCACCGCCGACGGCACCGACCTGCGGGACCTCGACCTCACCGCGTACCGGCACCGGCTCGGCGTCGTCCCGCAGGAGGCGTACCTCTTCGCGGGGACGATCCGCGACGCCATCGCCTACGGCCGTCCCGAGGCGACCGACGCCGAGGTGGAGGCGGCGGCCCGCGCGGTCGGCGCCCACGACATGATCGCCACCCTCGAAGGCGGCTACCTCCACGAGGTGGCCGAGCGGGGCCGCAACCTCTCCGCCGGTCAGCGCCAGCTCATCGCGCTCGCCCGCGCCGAACTCGTCGACCCCGACATCCTGCTCCTCGACGAGGCCACGGCGGCCCTGGACCTGGCCACCGAGGCCCAGGTCAACCAGGCCACCGACCGGCTCGCCGGCCGCCGCACGACCCTGGTCGTCGCCCACCGGCTGACCACGGCGGCCCGCGCCGACCGGGTGATCGTCATGGACCACGGCCGGGTCGCGGAGGACGGCACCCACGAGGAACTCCTCGCGCTGGGCGGCCGGTACGCGGCCCTGTGGAGCACGTTCATCGGCGAGGCCGTGGACGAGGAGGAGCCGGAGCGGGTGTGACGCGGGGCCGGGGCCGGGAGCCGTCGCGCGATCTGAGTACGGGCCGCCCGGCGGGACGAGTATCCCGGCGGATTCCGGTCGGCCCCCGCCGGGACCGAATCGGGGTCATGAGCAACGCCCGTCCCCGAGCCGCCTCGCCCGTCCCCGTCACCCCGCCGGACGTCGAGGGCACACGTCTGCGCAAGCGCTCGATGATCCGGGCCGGGCTGTTCGTACCGGCGTCGCCGCTCGCCGGCATCCTCGTGCTCACCCGGGAGAACACGACCCAGCTCGGCGCCGAGGGCGTCTTCCCGCTCTTGCTCCTCACCGCGTTCGCGTAGCCGCAGCAGCCTGGAGGCAACCATTCCGGCCCGGCGCGCGTCGTACGCCCGTACGCCGATCCACCCGGGAGGGGAACCCATGTCCACGGACACGACGTCCGCACGGCCCGGCCGACGGCTGCTCGCCCGGGTCCTCGCCCCGCTCCTGGCCGCCCTCGCGCTGCTCCTGCTCCCGGGACCCGGCCCCGGCGGAGCCGCCGCCGACGCCGCCTCCGTCTGTCACGGCCGGCCCACCCGCACCATCGCCTTCGCCACCGGCGAGCTGCGCCTCTACAAGACCCGCCACTACGCCTGCGCCGTCACCGTCGCCAAGCGGCCCGGGGCCCTCCGCCCGATGAGCGTCTCCCTCCAGCCGCGCGGCGGCCGGCCCGCCGTCAAGGCGGGGCGCTTCGGCCGGCAGGCCGGTCCCGTCACCGTCCACGCCCTCAACCGCTGCGTCCGCGTGGTCGCCTCGGTGTCCGGCCGGGGAACGGCCACGGGCTGGATCCTGTGCTGACCGTCCGCCGCGCCGACTGATTCCCCGCCGCCCGATTCCCGTACCGAACGGCACCCGCCCGCCCGTTTCCTGTGCCCATACGAAGGAAAGTCCAAGCGTAAGGGCCAACTGGGTCTGGCGGTCCACACGTTGCCCCCGCTAGGTTCGCGAGACCGTTGTGAACCAAGGGGAGGACGAATGCGCAAGTCGCTCAGATGGGCGCTGTCGCTTTCGGTGCTCATAGGCACCGTCGGCTCGACGGGCGTGGCTACCGCCGCGGACACCGAGGCCGAGACCATCACCACGTCCGTCGCCGACTCGCAGAGCACGGACATCAAGGACCGCCTGCTGGCGATTCCCGGGATGAGCCTGATCGAGGAGAAGCCGTACGCCGGCTACCGCTTCTTCGTCCTGGACTACGTCCAGCCGATCGACCACCACCGCCCGTGGGCGGGCACGTTCAAGCAGCGGATCTCGGTCCTCCACAAGGGCACGGACCGCCCCACCGTCTTCCGCACCAGCGGCTACGGTCTGAGCACCGCCCCGAGCCGGGCCGAGCCGACCCGGATCATCGACGGCAACCAGGTCTCCATGGAGTACCGCTTCTTCACGCCGTCCCGCCCGCAGCCGGCCGACTGGTCCAAGCTCGACATCTGGCAGGCCGCCAGCGACCAGCACCGGATCTACACCGCGCTGAAGAAGGTCTACAGCGAGAACTGGCTCTCCACCGGCGGCTCCAAGGGCGGCATGACCGCCACCTACTACGAGCGCTTCTACCCGAGGGACATGGACGGCGTCGTCGCCTACGTGGCCCCCAACGACGTGGTCAACAAGGAGGACTCGGCGTACGACCGGTTCTTCGAGACCGTCGGGACGAAGGACTGCCGCGACCGCCTGAACAACATGCAGCGCGAGGCCCTCGTCCGCCGCGAGCCGCTGCAGAAGAAGTACAAGGAGTGGGCCGAGACCGAGGGCGCCACCTTCAACACCCTCGGCTCGCTCGACAAGGCGTACGAGGCCGTCGTCCTCGACTTCGTCTGGGGCTTCTGGCAGTACTACGGCCAGGACGTCTGCGACCGGATCCCGGACGCGAAGACCGCGAGCGACGACACCGTCTACGAGACGATCGACGCCTACTCCGGCTGGTCCGCCTACACCGACCAGGACCTGGAGTACTACACGCCGTACTACTACCAGGCGGCCACCCAGCTCGGCTCGCCCAGCATCAAGCAGCCGCACCTGAACGGTCTGAGCCGCTACGGCTACCAGCCGGCCAGCAGCTTCGTGCCGAGCGAGATCCCCATGAAGTTCCAGCCGCAGGTCATGCGGGACGTGGACAACTGGGTCCGCAGGAACGCCGACCGGATGCTCTTCGTCTACGGCGGCAACGACCCGTGGGGTGCCGAGCCGTTCCACCTCGGCAAGGGCGCGCGCGACAGCTACGTGTACTACGCGCCGGGTGCCAACCACGGTGCGAACGTCGCCGGTCTCGTCGACGCGGAGCGTGAGAACGCCACCGCGCGCATCCTGGCCTGGGCCGGAGTCGACGCCCCGGCCGTGCGGGCGGCGCAGCCGCTGGCCCGCTTCGACGCCCGCCTCGACAAGGCGGTCGACGAGGACGTGACGCGGGAGCACGGCCTGCGGCCGTAGTCCCTCGGCCGGACCATGAGGTACGAGGTGGGGTGCGTCCGGCGGCGCACCCCACCGTCGTGTCAGCGGTACGACAGGCCGTACCCGACCGGGTACAGCTCCTTCGCCGGGTCCTTCGCGCTCCGCACCGGGACCGGCAGGCGGCCCTGCGGCCGTGCCCGGCCGGCCAGCACGCGTACGGCCGCCCGGAGTTCGACGTCGGTCCACGAGTAGGCCGCGAGCGTCGCCCGCTGGCCGGAGAGCAGCGCCACGTCGTACGGGTTGCGGATCGCGACCGTCACCACGGGCACCCCGGTCGCCACCAGCCGCGCCACGAGCGTCCGCTGCGGGCTGGTCGCGGTGACGTTGTACGTCCCCACCACGACCAGTTCCTTCCCGGCCGCCGCCGCCACCGCCTCGTCGATCTTCGCGGCCGTCGGGGTGATCCCGGTGGAGAGCGCGGTCGCGGTGAAGCCCAGTTCGGTCAGGGCGGTCGCGAGCGTCGTGGTCGGCGGGCCCGTCGTACCGGACGGGGAGGCCGGGTCGGCGCCGACGACCAGGACCGTGCCGTGCGACGCCGGAGCCACCGGCAGGAAGCCGTCCTCGTTGACCAGCAGGGTCGTGGTCGCCTCCGCGATCCGGTCGGCGTGGGCGAGGTGCGCGGCCGTGCCGACCACCCGCTCGACCCCCGCCCGGGTCACGTACGCGTTCCGGAACAGGCCCAGCTTCGCCTTGAGCCGCAGGATGCGCAGGATCGATTCGTCGAGCCGGGCCTCCGTCAGCTCACCGCTCCTGACCGCCGCCAGGACCGCGTTCCACGCCACGTCCAGCTTCGGCGGGTTGAGCAGCTGGTCCACGCCCGCCTTCAGGGCGAGGACCGGGACGCGCGCGTCGCCGTACTTGGTGCGCACCCCCTCCATGCCGAGCGAGTCGGTGACCACCACACCGTCGTAGCCGAGCTGTTCGCGCAGGATGCCGGTGAGGATGGGCCGGGACAGGGTCGCCGGGTCCTCGCTCGGGTCGAGCGCCGGGACCACGATGTGCGCGGTCATGATCGAGTCGATCCCGGCGCCGATCGCGGACCGGAACGGCGGGGCGTCCAGCTCCGCCCACTGCTCCCGGGTGTGGGTGATCGTCGGCAGCCCGTAGTGGCTGTCGACGGCCGTGTCGCCGTGGCCCGGGAAGTGCTTGGAGGTCGCCGCGACCCCGGCCCGCTGGTAGCCCTTGACCTGCGCGGCGACCATCCCGGCGACCGCCGCCGGGTCGGAGCCGAAGGAACGGACCCCGATGACCGGGTTGGCCGGGTTGACGTTGACGTCCGCGACCGGCGCGTAGTTCTGCCGGATGCCGACGGCCGCCAGCTCCTCGCCCGCGATCTGCGCCGCCTTACGGGCGTCCGCGTGCGAACCCCCGGCGCCGAGGGCCATCGCCCCGGGCAGCAGCGTGGCGGGCTCGCCCACCCGGCAGACGATGCCGTGCTCCTGGTCGGTGGAAATGAGCGCGGGGACCGGGGTGGGCTGCGCGAGCGCGGCCTGCTGGATGCCGTTGGACAGCTCGGCGATCTGCTGCGGGTCACGGGTGTTGTGGGCCCAGGCGAAGTAGATGACCCCGCCCACGTGGTAGCGCTCGACCAGCTCGGCGGCCGTCCGGACACCGATCTCCTGGAGGTTGGCGTCGATGTCGGCCTGGTCGGGCGCGGTCGCGGAGTGGCCGTACACCCTCATCACGAAGAGCTGGCCGACCTTCTCCTCAAGAGACATGCGGTCGATGATCCGCCGGAGCTTCCGGTCGTCGGGCCGTTCCCTCTCGGCGTGGGCGGGGGTGCTCACCCCGGTGACGGCGGCTGCCGCCGCGGCGGCCGTCACCGTGAGAAGGGTGCGTCGGGAGGGGGCGGGGGCGCGGTGGTGCACTGATGCTCCTTCCGGCCGTGCGAGGTTGGAGGACTCGTCGGAAGAACCCTTGAAGGAAACTTCCAAGGAGTCACGAAAGCCCGAAAGTAACTGCCAGGTCAAGGACCCGCGCAGGAATCACCCACGGCGGCGATCCCGGGCCGGAGTCCCTGGAGCGTACGGACCGTCGCCCGGATCTCCGGGCGCCGCGCCGCCCCCGTCCGCCATACGGCGTGCGGCCGGCGCGTCGCCATCGGATCGAGGCGCACCGCCACCACGGCGGGGTCCCGCGGCGGGCGGGAATTCGGTGGCGACCGGCGGGCCCGCGGCCGTATCGTCGTCCGGTCGCAGCGCCCAGGAAAGGCCCGTATGACCTTCGAGAACATCACCGTCGACGCCTCCGTGCCGGCCCCCGGCGCCGTGCTGATCGTCGGCATCCCCGGCAGCGGCAAGTCCACGGTCGCGGCGGCCCTCGCCGCCCGCCTCGCCCGCTCCGCGCACATCGAGGGCGACGCCCTCCAGTCCCTCATCGTGAGCGGCTGCCACTGGCCCACCCCCGACGGCGACCCGGAGGCGGACCGCCAGATCCTGCTGCGCGCCCGCAACGCCTGCCTGCTCGCGGACAGCTTCGCCACGGCCGGCTTCGTCCCGGTCATCGACGACGTGGTGGTACGCCGCTCCCACCTGGACCACTACCGCGCCCTGGCGAAGGCGGTGCCGCTCCATGTGATCGTCCTGGCCCCGGGCCCGGAGAAGGCCTGGGAGCGCAACAACGCCCGCGACAAGCGCCTGACGACGAACTGGGCGTTCCTGGACGAGGCGATGCGCGCCGAACTGTCGGGCGAGGGCGTCTGGATCGACAACGCGGAACACACGGTGGAGCAGACGGTGGAAGCGGTGGCGGAGGCGACGGGCCTGAGGGACCTGCTGAGCTGACGTACGTGCGCGTGGGCGACCGGAGTTCCCCGCCGACTCCGCGCCGCCCGACGCCGCTTGCCCGGTAGCCGCCCGGCCTCCGCGGCGCGGCCGCATGGCCCCCGCCCCGCAGCCGCCTGCCCCCTCCGTCCTGTCAGCGGAGGCACCTCCGTCACGCGAGGCACCCGAGGCACCCCCCCTCACCCCCGAGGCACCCGAGGCACCCGAGGCACCCGAGGCACCTCCGTCACCCGAGGCACCCGAGGCACCTCCGTCACCCGAGGCGCCCCAGGCACCCCAGCCACCCCAGCCACCCGAGGCACCCCCCTCACCCCCGAGGCGCCCCCGTCGACCCCCGTACCACCAGCCCCGCCGGGACGTCCTCCCTGCCGCCCGCCGGAGGCTCCTCCGTGCCCATGGCCAGGCGGCCCGCCCGTACCCCCGACTCGTGCAGCGGGAGGTGCACCGTCGTCAGGGACGGGACCGCGTCCACCGAGAACGGCAGGTCGTCGAAGCCCGCGACGGACACGTCGCCGGGGATGTTCAGGCCGCGTTCCCGCAGGGCCGCGCAGACGCCGAGGGCCACCGTGTCGTTGGCGGCGACGACCGCCGTGAGGCCGGGGTCGCGGGCGAGGAGTTCGGCCGTGGCCTCGTAGCCGGCCCGCCGGTCGTACGCGCCGTGGACGGTCGGCCCCTCCGGGACGCCCGCCGCCGCGAGCGCCTCGCGGTGGCCTTCGAGCCGGTGCCGGGTGGTGGTGCGGGCGGCGGGCCCGGCCGCGTAGCCGATGCGCCGGTGTCCGAGGCCGAGCAGGTGCTCGGTGAGGCGCCGCGCGCCGGTCCGGTTGTCGAAGACGAGCGCGGCCGTGTGCGCGTCGCCGTCCACGGGCGGGCGCCCGCAGAGCACCACGCGCGTCCCCGCCTCCGCGAGCTTGGCGAGCTTCGCCGTCGTGGCGGCCAGGTGCTCGGGCCCCTCCAGGGACCCGCCCATCAGGATGACGGCGGCGGCCCGCTGCCGCTGGAGCAGGGTGAGGTAGGTCAGTTCGCGTTCCGGGGAGCCGCCGGTGTTGCAGACGACGGCGAGCTTCTCACCGCCGCCGCGCCCGGTCCCGCCCTCCCCGATGGCGCTCTGCGCGGCCCCGGCCATGATCCCGAAGAAGGGGTCGGCGATGTCGTTGACGAGGACGCCGACCAGATCGGACGTGGCGGCGGCGAGCGAGCTCGCGGGCCCGTTGAGGACGTAGTCCAGCTCGTCCACCGCGCGCAGCACCCGCTCGCGGGTCGACGCGGCGACGGGGTAGTTGCCGTTGAGGACGCGGGAGACGGTGGCGGGGGAGACCCCAGCGCGGGCGGCCACGTCCGCCAGGGTGACGGTCATCGTGTGCGTACCTCCGGGGCCTTGTCGACGGCGATGTCGGCAGGCTAGCGTCCTCCTCGATGGAAAGCGCTTTCTATCGAGGCGCGGAACACCGGGGAGAGGAACCTTTCGTGACACGCAGGACAGTCCGCATCGCCATGAACGGCGTCACCGGACGCATGGGACACCGCCAGCACCTCGTCCGCTCGATCCTCGCGCTCCGCGAGCAGGGCGGTCTCGACCTCGGCAACGGCGACGTCCTCTGGCCCGAGCCGGTCCTCGTCGGCCGCCGCGAGCCCGCCCTGCGCGCCCTCGCCGAGCGCCACGGCCTCACCGAGTGGTCGACCGACCTCGACGCCGTCCTCGCCGACGACAGCATCGACATCTACTTCGACGCCCAGGTCACCTCCGCCCGCGTCGAGGCGCTCACCAAGGCCATCGAGGCCGGGAAGCACATCTACACCGAGAAGCCCACCGCCGCCGACCTGGCCGGCGCCCTGGAGCTGGCCCGCCTCGCCACCGCGAAGGGCGTGAAGCACGGCGTCGTCCAGGACAAGCTGTTCCTCCCCGGACTCCTGAAGCTGAAGCGCCTGATCGACGGCGGCTTCTTCGGCGAGATCCTGTCCGTGCGCGGCGAGTTCGGCTACTGGGTCTTCGAGGGCGACTGGCAGGACGCCCAGCGCCCCAGCTGGAACTACCGCGCGGAGGACGGCGGCGGCATCGTCGTCGACATGTTCCCGCACTGGGAGTACGTGCTCCACGAGCTGTTCGGCCGGGTCACCTCGGTCACCGCCCAGGTCGCCACCCACATCCCGCGCCGCTGGGACGAGCAGGGCAAGCCGTACGAGGCCACCGCCGACGACGCCGCGTACGGCATCTTCCAGCTGGAGGGCGGCGCCATCGCCCAGATCAACTCCTCCTGGACGGTCCGCGTCAACCGCGACGAACTCGTGGAGTTCCAGGTCGACGGCACCCACGGCTCGGCCGTCGCGGGGCTCCGCGACTGCCGTGTCCAGCACCGCTCGGCCACCCCCAAGCCGGTCTGGAACCCGGACATCCCGGCGACCGAACCCTTCCGCGAGCAGTGGCAGGAGGTCCCCGACAACGCCGAGTTCGACAACGGCTTCAAGGCCCAGTGGGAGCTGTTCCTGCGGCACGTCACGCTCGGGGAGCCGTACCACTGGGACCTGCTCGCGGGCGCCCGGGGCGTCCAGTTGGCCGAGCTGGGCCTCAGGTCGGCGGCCGAGGGCCGCCGCCTGGAGGTCCCGGAGGTGACGCTGTGACGATCCACCTGCCCGGACCCGACGGCGGCGTACGGGCGTACGAGCCCCGCACCGAGCCCCTCGCGCCCGCCACCGGCGGCCCGCTCGCCTCCCGTACGGTCTTCTCCGCCGCCCATGTCGTCGCCGACCCCTTCGCCGACACCACCCCCGACTCGCCCGCCGCCGTCGACTGGGGCGCCACCCTCGCCTTCCGCCGCCACCTCTGGTCCCACGGCCTCGGGGTCGCCGAGGCCATGGACACCGCACAGCGCGGGATGGGCCTCGACTGGGTCGGCGCGGCCGAACTGATCCGCCGCTCGTCGGCCGAGGCGAAGGCCGTCGGCGGGCAGATCGCCTGCGGGGTCGGCACCGACCAGATCGCGGGCGGTTCGCTCGCGGAGATCCGCGCGGCCTACGAGGAACAGCTCGCGGTCGTCGAGGAGTCCGGCGCCCAGGCCATCCTGATGGCCTCCCGCGCGCTCGCCGCCGCCGCGAGCGGCCCGGAGGACTACCTCGACCTCTACGGCCACCTCCTGCGCCAGGCGGGCGAACCGGTGATCCTGCACTGGCTCGGCCCGATGTTCGATCCGGCGCTCGACGGGTACTGGGGCTCGGCCGACCTCGACACCGCCACCGAGACCTTCCTCGACGTGATCGCCGCGCACCCCGACAAGGTCGACGGCATCAAGGTCTCCCTGCTCGACGCCGGACGCGAGGTGGCGCTGCGCCGCCGCCTCCCGGAGGGCGTCCGCTGCTACACGGGCGACGACTTCCACTACCCGGAGCTGATCGAGGGCGACGAACAGGGCTTCAGCCACGCCCTGCTCGGCATCTTCGACCCCCTCGCCCCGCTGGCGGCGGAGGCGGTCAGGACCCTGGACACCGGCGACACGGCCGGCTTCCGCGGGATCCTCGACCCGACCGTCGCGCTCTCCCGGCACCTCTTCCGGACCCCCACGCGCTTCTACAAGACGGGCGTGGTGTTCCTCGGCTGGCTGGCCGGCCACCAGGACCACTTCACGATGGTCGGCGGCCTCCAGTCCGCCCGCTCGCTGCCGCACCTCGCACGCGCGTACGAACTGGCCGACGGCCTCGGCCTGTTCCCGGACCCGGCCCTGGCCGAGGCCCGGATGCGGTCCCTGCTCACGGTCCACGGAGGCATGCGATGAACCTCGACCGCTTCAGCGTCAACCAGATGACGGTCAAGCAGCTCGCCCTGCCGGAGCTGGTGTCCCAGTGCGTCCGCCTCGGCATCCGGGGCGTGGGCCTGTGGCGGGAGCCGGTCCAGGAGTACGGGGTGGAGGCGGCGGCCGACCTGGTACGGGACGCGGGCCTCACCGTCACCACCCTCTGCCGGGGCGGCTTCTTCACCACGGAGGGCTGGCTCGACTCCAACCGCGCGGCGATCGACGAGGCGGTGGTGCTCGGCACCGACACCGTGGTCCTGGTCTCCGGCGGGCTCACCCCGGCCCACCCGGACCTGCCGTCCGCGCGCGCCCGCATCACCGAGGCCATCGGCGAACTCGCCCCCTACGCGGGCGAACGCGGCATCCGCCTCGCCGTCGAACCCCTCCACCCGATGTACGCCGCGGACCGCTGCGCCGTCTCCACCCTGGACCAGGCGCTGGACATCGCGGAACACTTCCCCGCCGAACAGGTGGGCGTGGTCGTGGACACGTACCACCTGTGGTGGGACGACCGGGCCCCGGCGGCGGTGGAACGCGCGGGCGCGACGGGCCGCATCCACTCCTTCCAGCTCGCGGACTGGACGACCCCCCTCCCGGCCGGAGTCCTCAACGGCCGGGGCCAACTGGGCACGGGCTCGATCGACCTCAAGGCCTGGTCGACCCTGCTGGAGAAGACGGGCTACACGGGCCCGGTCGAGGTGGAACTCTTCAACGAGGAACTGTGGGCGAGGGACGGGGTGGAGGTCCTGGAGGAGACGCTGGAACGCTTCCTGGAGGTGTGAGGGCCCCGACCCCGCTGGTTACTTCTTGGTGCCGCCGCCCAGGAGGTTGCCGAGCCCGCCGCCCTTCTTCGCGGCGGCGCGCTTGGTGAGGGCGGCGAGGACCACGGGGACGAGGATGTCGACGGCGCGGTTGACCGTCGCGGGCGGGAGGCCAGTGCGCTTGGCGACCGCGTTCGCCGCCGGTTTGGCGAGCTTGGCGAGCACTCCGGCCATCAACCCGCCCGCCGCCAGACCGCCGAGCGTGGCGACGCCCTGGAGCGGCGGCTCGGTGGAGGTCACCTCGTCGACGGCGGCGCGGACCTCGTCCGCGCTGCCCGGTTCGGCGGCCGCCTGGCGCAGCTCGCCGGAGAGCTCCGCGACCGAACCGCCCACGAGCTCCCTGGCCCCGACGACATCCGTGCCGACGAGCCCGGCGATCTCCTGGAGCCGGTCGTCCCCGAGCTCGCTCAGCACGTCGTCCTGGAAAGATCCGTCGCTCACGCGGACAACGCTATGACGGGCTTTGTGCGTCGGCATGTCGAGAACGTGAGCGGCTCCGGGCGGGACGGCACCCGGGGTCCCGACGCGGACGCGCGGGTACAGGTTGTCCGTACCGCCTTCCGTAGAATCGGCCATCCGGGTCGGCAGGTCGTCTCCTGCCCTGGTTCCGCCCTCAGGACCGAGCGAACGGACTGCGACTCCCATGTACGTCAGCAGGATCCACATCGAGAACATCAAGTCGTTCCACGGTCCTCGCATGGTCGACCTGGCGCTGACCCGGCCCGACGGCAGTCATGCCGGCTGGACGGTGCTCGCGGGCCGTAACGGGTCGGGCAAGACGACCCTGCTGCGTGCGCTGGCGCTGGCCCTGAGCGGGCCGGTGGCAGCGCGCGGGCTCGTCCAGAGCTTCGAGAACTGGATCGCGCGGGGGACGGAGGTCGGCCGGGCCGAGGTCGAGATCGTGAGGGACAGGAACTTCGACAGGTTCAGCGTCGGGGGAAGGACCGTGGACGAGTTCTGGACCGGACTCAAGTGGACCGCACCAGGTGAAGCGAGCGGCAGTCGCCGGGGCGCGCAGCCCGCGCTGGAGGAGGTCCGGTACCCGAAGGCACGGGCGACCAGTGCCACCCCCGCCCGGCGCGGCCCCTGGTCCGACAACCCGGCGGGCTGGTTCTGTGCCGCGTACGGGCCGTTCCGGCGCATGGCAGGCGGCTCCGGAGACGTACAGCGACTGATGCTGGCCTCCGGCCCGGTCGCCCGCCAGGCCAGCCTGTTCCACGAGGACGCTTCTCTCGCCGAGGGCGTCGGCTGGCTGATCGAGCAGCACCTGCGCGCGCTGGAGGGCAGGGAAGGCGCCGAAGCCCTGAAGGGGGCGGCTCTGTCCATCCTGGGCGACGGGCTTCTGCCGGACGGATACCGAGGGGACGACGTGGACTCCGAAGGGCTCTGGGTCACCCGCGACGGACACCGCTTCCCCTTGCGTGAGATGAGCGACGGCTTCCGTACGGTCGCCTCCCTCGTCGTCGACCTGCTCAAACAGATCCACGACGCGTTCGGTGACGCGGCGTTCCCCGGAGACGGCGAGGGCCTCCGGGTGATCCGCGTTCCCGGAGTGGTGATCATCGACGAGATCGACGCCCACCTCCACATCACTTGGCAGCGTCGCATCGGGCCGTGGTTGACCTCGCACTTCCCCCACATCCAGTTCATCGTCACCACGCACAGCCCGTACATCTGCCAGGCGGCCGACCCCGGAGGCCTGGTCCGCCTCCCCGGAGTCGACGAGGAGGCCGCGCCGGAAGTGGTGCCGGAGGACCTGTACGAGCGGGTGGTTTTCGGCAGCGGAGACGACGCGGTCCTCTCCGAGCTGTTCGGTCTGGACACCCCGTACTCCGCACGGGCCGAGCGGCTCCGCGCCGAGTTCGTGGAGCTGGAAGCGAGCGTCTACGACGGCGACACGTCGGCGGAGACCCTGACCCGATACAAGGAGCTGAAGAGCCGGCTCACCAGTTCGCCGACGGCTCGCCTCGACGAGATGTCCGCCCGGCTCCAGCGGCTCTCCGACGAGATCGCGGAGGGCGAGGCGGAGTGATCCGGCTTCGGCGTATCGCGCTGCCGCAAGAGACGGCGACGCGGCTGGGGGAGTACACCGAGAAGATCGCGGAACAGACCACGGAGAAGGCCCGGAAGACCAAGGCCAAGGACCTCTGGGGCGCCCGGCGGAGCGTACGCCCCGCGCTCCTCGCCGCACTCACGGAGATGGCGCCCGGCCACGCGCGCTGCATGTACTGCGGCGACAGCCAGGGCACGGACATCGATCATTTCGACCCGAAGAGCCGTACTCCGCTCCGTACCTTCGACTGGCTCAACCACCTGCTCGCCTGCTCGTTTTGCAACAGCAACCAAAAGAGGAGCCTGTTCCCCCTCGACGGCGACGGTGCCCCCCTCCTGGTCGACCCGACCCCGCGGGATCCGCTGGACCATCTACGCCTGGTGCTTCCCCTCGGCGAGTACAAGGCGAGGACGCCACAAGGCCAGGCGTGCATCGACGTGTTCGGGCTGAACAGCAGACCGGTCCTGGTCAAGGGACGGGTGGATGCCTATGCGACGTCTCGGCACTCGTTGGAACTATGGCGCATCGCCACGGACAAGGGACAGCACGACAAGGCGAGAGAGATCGTCCAGGTCTCCTGGAACCGCCCACTCGTCGACGTGCTCGTCACGATGTTCCACCAGTCCGAGCACGCCGCAGCCGAGGCACTCTTCGCGGGCGAAGACGACGTACTGGCACTTCTGCGCGACCCGGAGCTTCGGGAGGGGTTCCTGAACCGGGCGTGACCTCTCTCGCCGCTGTTCTCCGGGCCCGTGGAGCCCGGAGATTCAGGCGGAGAAGCGGCCGTCCTTGACGGCGGCGACGAAGACGGACCAGCCGTCGGCCGAGAAGACAACAGCGGGGCCGGTCACGGCCTTACTGTCACGGACGGGCACGCCGGCGTGGCCATGGGCTACCTCAAGGCACTCGCCCTGATCGCCGCCGCTGTAGCTGGACTTGTGCCACCCGGTGAGGGAGGACGAGTCGGAGACGGTGTGCTCACTGTGGACCATGTGCGTATTCCTCTGCTGCTGCCCTCACGAGGGCCAGTGACTCCTGTCGCGACAGTGCATCGCTCAGAGCCAGAGCGTAGGCCGTGCGACTGGCGTTCACCAGGGAGGGATCATCCATCAGGTTGCCCGTGAGGAACGCTTCCACGTAGGCGACCGGGGCGGAGTCCTCGAAGCTCATGAGGGTGAGCAGACTCTGCTGGAGCGCGTGAGCACCAGCGCTGTTCGGCAGTACGTGCAGCCGGATCCGTCCCGCCTCGGCCAAGTCGGCGATCCTGTGGAGCTGTTCAGCCATCACCTTTCGTCCTCCGACCTCGCGCCGAAGCACAGCCTCGTCGAGCAGCGTCCAGATGACAGGATGCGCCGGCCCGTCGAGAAGACGGGCACGCTTTGTTCGGATGACAACGGCCTCGTCAAGTTCCTCCGCCGTGTGGTTCGGCCGGTATGCCCGGAACAGAGCGCGCGCGTATTCAGGGGTCTGGAGCACGCCGGGAACCAGCGACAGGGCGAACTGCTCGATCGTCGTGGCCTGTAGTTCCAACTCGGCGGCAGCCGCGAAGTGGTCGGCGTACTTGGACTCCAGGTCCTCCAGCCAGCGCTCGAAGAACCCGTCCGTCCCCAGCGCCCGGTCGATCCGCCGTGCGTCATCGGGCTTCGGAAGTCGTCTCCCGGCCTCGAAGTGGCTGATGAGCGTGGGTGAGCAGACGACCAGGTCGCCCAGTTCCTCCTGCGTGAGACCGGCCGCGATCCGCCGCAGCCTCAACTCCTCCCCGTACTTCTGTCGTTGCGTGCGCGGCTTTCGGCGCTGTTCCATGCGGCCGACTCCCCAACCTGACGAGTGTCCTGTCAAGCCTCCGGTACTGGAAGCGTATCCAGCTTCGACCCCACTCTGTGAGTAGATCGACACACAACGCTACGAAAGGAAGCGGTTGTCATGACATCTCACCTCGCCCGGCTCCGGGAGGCGTTCGCGCGGTTCCTCCCCTCCCGATGGCGGCGGAATCCGGCGTCGTACCGCCCTACGTACCCCTACTCCTGCGTGTACGTCGGAGGGTCGACCGCGCACCACATCGGAAGCCGTCCGCCGCGCAGCGAGGACAGCCCGCTGGTGCGTCCGTACCTCCTCGCCGATGAGCGGCGGACGGTCGCCAGGCGCGCCTTGCGGATCGTGGGGCCGGGCGTGGACATCCGTATGCTGCCCGCCCTCCCCGTAGGGGTGGCGTCGTGACCGCCGGACGGCTGCTGCCCTGGACTGGGGAAGGCGGTCGCCCCTGCTACCTGCGGGGCGACGGGTCGGGCCGTGTCTCACGGCTTGCCGACGACATCGAGAGCATCCAGCTCGGTATGGCCGGCGGACTCCTCGGCCATGCCGCCGAACTCCTCGCGGACCGTCGGGTGACCAACGGTGAACTGCACTACCTCGCCAGTCGGCTCAGCGAGTCCCTGCGGGACGTGAAACGGGTCGCGGACAGCCGTGGGGCACGGCTGGCGCAGCGGGAGTCCTGACGGTTTTCCACAGCATATTCCCAGGTCAAGGTGAAAGGGCGACCGTGAGACGTGTGCTACTGGCTGAACGAATCTCCTACAGCCGGGACGAGAAGAGCGAGTCCATTGAGGCTCAAGACGCCAGGCTGAGGACCAGGGCCGCAGAGGAGGGAGCCCGCATCGTCGGCATCACGGCGGACGTGTCCGTGTCCGGCGACGTGGACATGTTCGACAGGCCGGCACTCGGTGAGTGGCTGGCCATGGACAAGCGCGAAGAGTGGGATGAGCTGTGGGTCACGAACCAAGACCGGCTCAGCCGCAGCGAACCGCATTTCATGGCGTTCGTCTTCAAGATGCTCGAATGGAACAAGGAGATCCATGTCCTGGATGACGCCTCGTTCACGGAGCAGATGCAGACGCCTGAGGGCCGCGCCATCCTGCACGTGAAGTCACTCGGTCCGCACAACGAGCTGGAGCGCATCAAGAAGCGCATCCAGGACTCCCATGACCGGCGACGCTTCACGAACCGCTGGCCAGGGGGTATCCCTCCCTTCGGCTACCGCATCCTCAAGCGGTACGAGAACGGCCGAGAGGCCGCGTACATCGAGCTGGACGAGGAGATGGTGATCTGGCTTCACCGGATGCGGGAGTGGGTCATCGCCAACGAGTCTCACGCGAATATCGCGACCAAGCTCAACGATTCGGACGTACTGACCGCGCGGGACCGGGCACGCATCGCCCGAGGCAAGCCGACCAAGAGCAAGTCGCCTCTCAGGAAAGACCTGGAGACAAGCCGGGAGCATTGGTCTAACGGCTCGATCAAGGCCCTCCTGACGAATCCGGCGCTACTGGGGTACAAGAAGTACCGCGGGGAGGTACTTCGGAACGAGAACGGTGACCCCATGCTGATCGCTGATCCGGTCTTCACGACGGAGGAGTGGGAGACGCTTCAGACGGCCGTCCAGGCTCGCCTTGTCTCGACGGCCCGCAGGGTGAACATGACCTCACCCATGTACGGGGCCGCTATCTGTGGGGGATGTGGCAGCAACGCCAACCACAAGATCTCTCGTGGCCAGAAGAACCGATCTGGGGCCCCCGAGTACCGCTACTACGTCTGTGGGAACTGGCCGAACAGCCGGCGATGCAAGGGCATCAGCTGTCGCGCCGAAGTCGTCGAAGAGATGGTGGAAGTGCTCTTCCTCCAGCACTTCGGCCACGAACGCGTGACCAAGCGGGTGTGGGTGACGGGGTCTGACAGTTCCAGGGAGCTGGAGCAGGTAGAGGCCAAAATCCGGCGCCTGAAGCGCCAGGACGAGGAAGGGGACTGGGAGGACGACCGGGCGGAGTACCGCCAACGGATGGACAGGCTCAAGATCCGCAAGAAGGAATTGGGTGCTCAGCCTGTCGTGCGATCCGGCTGGATCGAGGTCGATCAAGGGATGACCTACCTAGAGCTGTGGGAGTCGCTAGATCTCGAAGGGCGGCGGAAGCAGCTCATGGAGTCCAGCTTCCGCATGGTCATCGGCAAGGGCACCGCGTGGCCCGAGAAGGTGACTCTGCAAGAGGCGTTGGTCATCGAGGGCGATGCAGCGGAGCCCGCACCGGTCTCCCTCGCTGAGTGACCTCTCGGCCCCTTCCGAAGATTGTGAGCCCTCTGTCGGAGCCTGGCAGTAGCCTCCGAGGCGTCGGAGACGTAGGAAGCACAGGTGGGGACGTGTCGGGTAAGGACGTTGACTCTGGACGGAGTAGCCGCCAAGGCGTTTGTGAAGTCGATGGGGTCCTGGAGCGGATCACCTATGCCAACGAGGAGAGCGGGTACACGGTCGCCCGGGTCGACACCGGGCGTGGTGCCGGTGATCTGCTCACCGTGGTCGGGGCGCTGCTCGGCGCGCAGCCGGGGGAGTCGCTGCGGATGGAGGGGCGCTGGGGGTCCCATCCGCAGTACGGCAAGCAGTTCAGCGTGGACAACTACACGACGATCCTTCCCGCCACCATCCAGGGCATCCGCCGCTACCTCGGCTCCGGGCTCGTCAAGGGCATCGGGCCCGTCTTCGCCGACCGCATCACGACGCACTTCGGTCTCGACACCCTCGACATCCTGGAGGACGCCCCCGCGCGCCTGATCGAGGTTCCCGGGCTCGGCCCCAAGCGCACGAAGAACATCACCGCCGCCTGGGAGGAGCAGAAGGCGATCAAGGAGGTGATGGTCTTCCTCCAGGGCGTGGGGGTGTCGACCTCCATCGCCGTACGGATCTACAAGAAGTACGGGGACGCCTCGATCTCCGTCGTGCGGAACCAGCCCTACCGGCTCGCCGCCGACGTCTGGGGGATCGGCTTCCTCACCGCCGACAAGATCGCCCAGGCCGTCGGCATCCCCCACGACAGCCCCGACCGGGTGAAGGCCGGCCTCCAGTACGCCCTGTCGCAGTCCAGCGACCAGGGCCACTGCTTCCTCCCCGAGGAACGGCTGATCGCCGACGCCGTGAAGCTCCTCCAGGTCGACACCGGGCTTGTCATCGAGTGCCTCGCCGAGCTGGCCGAGGACCCCGAGGGGGTGGTGCGGGAGACCGTTCCCGGGCCCGAGGGGACCCCCGTCACCGCCGTCTTCCTCATCCCCTTCCACCGGGCCGAACTGTCCCTCGCCGGGCAGCTCCACCGGCTCCTCGGCACCGACCGGGACCGGCTGCCCGCCTTCCGCGACGTGGCCTGGGACAAGGCCCTCGCCTGGCTCGCCGACCGGACCGGGGCCTCCCTCGCCCCCGAGCAGGAGGAGGCCGTACGGCTCGCCCTCACCCGCAAGGTCGCCGTGCTCACCGGCGGTCCCGGCTGCGGCAAGTCCTTCACCGTCCGCTCCATCGTGGAACTGGCCCGCGCCAAGAAGGCCAAGGTCGTCCTCGCCGCGCCCACCGGCCGGGCCGCCAAGCGGCTCGCGGAGCTGACCGGCGCCGAGGCCTCCACCGTCCACCGGCTCCTGGAGCTGAAACCGGGCGGCGACGCGGCCTACGACCGGGACCGGCCCCTCGACGCCGACCTGGTCGTGGTCGACGAGGCCTCCATGCTCGACCTGCTCCTGGCGAACAAGCTGGTCAAGGCGGTGGCGCCGGGGGCGCATCTGCTGCTCGTGGGCGATGTGGACCAGCTTCCCTCGGTCGGCGCGGGGGAGGTCCTGGGCGATCTGCTCGCCCCGGGAAGCCCCGTACCGGCGGTGCGGCTGACCCGGATCTTCCGGCAGGCCCAGGAGTCCGGCGTCGTCACCAACGCGCACCGGATCAACGCCGGACTCCCGCCGAGGACCGAAGGGCTGCCGGACTTCTTCCTCTTCGTCGAGGAGGAGACCGAGGACGCCGCCCGGGTCGCCGTGGACGTCGCCGCCCGCCGGATTCCGGCCAAGTTCGGGCTCGACCCGCGCCGCGACGTCCAGGTGCTCGCCCCCATGCACCGGGGCCCGGCCGGCGCCGGCTCGCTCAACGGACTGCTCCAGCAGGCCATCACCCCGGCCCGCCCCGACCTGCCGGAGAAGAGATTCGGCGGCCGGGTCTTCCGTGTCGGTGACAAGGTCACCCAGATTCGGAACAACTATGAGAAGGGGGTCAACGGGGTCTTCAACGGTACGGTCGGCGTCGTCACGGCGCTGGACGCCGTCGAACAGCGGCTGACCGTGCGGACGGACGAGGACGAGGAGGTGCCGTACGACTTCGACGAGCTGGACGAACTCGCCCATGCGTACGCGGTCACCATCCACCGTTCGCAGGGCAGTGAGTATCCGGCGGTGGTGATCCCGGTCACCATGAGCGCGTGGATGATGCTCCAGCGGAACCTGCTCTACACGGCCGTGACCCGGGCCCGGAAGCTGGTCGTCCTGGTCGGCTCCCGACGGGCGATCGCCCAGGCGGTCCGTACGGTCTCGGCGGGCAGACGCTTTACCGCACTCGCCCATCGGCTCACAGGGAACGCCCTCGTGTGAAAGATCACGGAGGGCTACCGGAACCGGGGCGAAGGGGGCAGGATGTGTAGGTTGGCGGCACTGAGTGCCGCCGATTGGGCCAATGAGCGACCCCGAGTGCACTCTCCTGAGCCAAATGGGGGATGGTAGAGACAGTCAGGGCACCTCGAAGAAGAGGCACTACGTCGGTGAGGGATGACGTGAGCGACAACTCTGTAGTACTGCGGTACGCGGACGGTGAATACACCTACCCGGTGGTCGAGAGCACCGTCGGCGACAAGGGCTTCGACATCGGGAAACTCCGAGCCCAGACCGGTCTGGTCACCCTGGACAGCGGATACGGCAACACCGCCGCCTATAAATCCGCGATCACCTACCTCGATGGTGAGCAGGGGATTCTGCGGTACCGCGGCTACCCCATCGAGCAGCTGGCCGAGCGCTCCACCTTCCTTGAGGTGGCGTACCTGCTGATCAACGGCGAGCTTCCCAAGGTCGACGAGCTGTCGACCTTCAAGAACGAGATCACGCAGCACACGCTGGTCCACGAGGACGTCAAGAACTTCTTCCGCGGCTTCCCGCGGGACGCCCACCCGATGGCGATGCTGTCCTCGGTGGTCTCCGCGCTGTCCACGTTCTACCAGGACAGCCACAACCCGTTCGACGAGGAGCAGCGCCACCTCTCCACGATCCGGCTGCTCGCGAAGCTGCCGACGATCGCGGCGTACGCGTACAAGAAGTCGATCGGTCACCCGTTCGTCTACCCGCGCAACGACCTCGGCTACGTCGAGAACTTCCTGCGCATGACGTTCTCGGTCCCCGCGCAGGAGTACGACCTCGACCCGGTCGTCGTCTCCGCGCTGGACAAGCTGCTGATCCTGCACGCGGAC
Organism: Streptomyces sp. P9-A4; assembly: GCF_036634195.1. Classification (NCBI taxonomy): domain Bacteria; kingdom Bacillati; phylum Actinomycetota; class Actinomycetes; order Kitasatosporales; family Streptomycetaceae; genus Streptomyces; species Streptomyces sp. P9-A4. The sequence goes on along the minus strand of NZ_JAZIFY010000001.1, from coordinate 2,533,506 downwards.
CACGAGCAGAACTGTTCGACCTCCACCGTGCGTCTGGTCGGCTCCTCGCAGGCGAACATGTTCGCCTCGATCTCCGCCGGCATCTCGGCCCTGTGGGGTCCCCTGCACGGTGGCGCCAACCAGTCGGTCCTGGAGATGCTGGAAGGCATCCAGGCCAACGGCGGCGATGTCGACTCCTTCATCCGCAAGGTGAAGAACAAGGAGGACGGCGTCCGCCTGATGGGCTTCGGCCACCGGGTGTACAAGTCCTTCGACCCGCGCGCCAAGATCATCAAGGCGGCGGCGCACGATGTCCTCTCGGCGCTCGGCAAGGACGACGCGCTGCTGGACATCGCGCTCAAGCTGGAGGAGCACGCGCTCTCCGACGAGTACTTCGTCTCGCGCAACCTCTACCCCAACGTGGACTTCTACACGGGCCTCATCTACCGCGCGATGGGCTTCCCGACCGAGATGTTCACCGTGCTCTTCGCGCTCGGCCGCCTCCCCGGCTGGATCGCCCAGTGGCACGAGATGATCAAGGAGCCCGGCTCCCGCATCGGCCGCCCGCGCCAGATCTACACGGGCGAGGTCCTCCGCGACTTCGTCCCGGTCGAGGCCCGCTAGGACCTCAAGGGCTGGACAGCGCCCCGGCGAGTGAGCCGAAGGGGCGCGTCGGTGTCGAGACGGTGATCGCGCGGAGGCCCGACGAAGGAGGGTCGAGCACGATCGCCGTCTCGACACCGGCTGAAGCGCCCCGGAGGCGAACCGAGCCTCGAAAAAAAGAGGAGCGCCCCGGAGGCGAGCCGAGCCTCGAAAAAAAGAGGAAGCGCCCCGCCGTAGATCCCCCCACGGGTCCACGGTCGGGGCGCTTCCCATGTCCCGGTGCGGATTCCCCCCACGGGATCCGGGCCGGGCGTCTGCGGGTGTCAGCAGAAGCTACGCGGGTCGGGCGCTGCGCGGTCTGCCGGGGTACGTACGGGAGGGCCGCTCAAAGCTCCCCGGTGCACGTGCCCCGGCCAACGCTTGCCAATGGGACATCCCCCAAGACATCCCATGAACGTCCCCCAAGACGTTCTCGGCATCGCCCACTTAGACTCGCGAACAGCCCAGATGGTTACCCCCCAATATCTGTGATCTAGATCTCTTTGTGAAGGTCCTGTGCGTCAAGCGTAGGTGAATTCACGAGAACCGCCGCAGCCGCAGGCTGTTGGAGACGACGAACACGGACGAAAGGGCCATCGCGAGGCCCGCGATCATCGGATTGAGCAGTCCGGCCGCCGCGAGCGGCAGCGCCGCCAGGTTGTAGCCGAAGGCCCAGCCGAGGTTGCCCTTGATCGTCGCCAGGGTCCGCCGGGAGAGCCGGATCGCGTCCGCCGCGACCCGCAGGTCACCCCGTACCAGCGTCAGGTCGCTCGCCTCGATCGCCGCGTCCGTGCCCGTCCCCATCGCCAGCCCCAGATCCGCCGTGGCGAGCGCCGCCGCGTCGTTGACCCCGTCGCCGACCATCGCGACCGTACGGCCCTCCGCCTGGAGCCGGCGGACCACCTCGGCCTTCTCCTCGGGCAGTACCTCCGCGATCACCTCGTCGATGCCGACCTCGGCGGCCACCGCCTCCGCCACCGCCCGGTGGTCCCCGGTGAGCAGCACCGGGCGCAGCCCGAGCCCGCGCAGCCGGGCGACGGCCTCGGCGCTGGTGTCCTTGACGGTGTCGGCGACGGTCAGGGCGCCCCGGGCGACTCCGTCCCAGGCGACGTGGACGGCGCCGGGCTCCGCCCCCGCCGGGACCTCGATCTCCTCGGCGGCGAGCAGGGCGGTGCGCCCGACGAGGACCAGGTGGCCGTCGACGGAGCCGCGTACGCCGAGCCCGGGGACGTTCTCGAAGGTCTTCGGTACGGGCAGCTCCCCGCACCGCTCGGTGGCCGCGGCGGCGACCGCGCGGGCCACCGGGTGCTCGGAGGAGTGCTCCAGGGCCCCGGCGAGCCGGAGCAGCGTGTCCTCGTCGGCGCCCGCGCCCTCGTACACGTACACCTTCCGCAGGGACATCCGGCCGGTGGTGACGGTGCCGGTCTTGTCGAGGACGACGGTGTCGACCCGGCGGGTGGACTCCAGGACCTCGGGGCCCTTGATGAGGATGCCGAGCTGGGCGCCGCGGCCGGTGCCGACCATGAGGGCGGTGGGCGTCGCGAGGCCCAGGGCGCAGGGGCAGGCGATGATCAGGACGGCGACGGCGGCGGTGAAGGAGGCCGTGGCGTCGTCGGTCACGAGGAGCCAGGTGACCAGGGTGCCGAGCGCGATGAGCAGCACCACGGGGACGAAGACGGCGGAGATCCGGTCGGCGAGCCGCTGCACCTCGGCCTTGCCGTTCTGGGCGTCCTCGACGAGCTTCGCCATCCGGGCGAGCCGGGTGTCGGCGCCGACCCGGGTGGCCCGGACGACGAGCCGGCCGGAGACGTTGACGCAGCCGCCGGTGACGGCGCTGCCCTCGGTGACGTCGAGGGGCAGGGACTCGCCGGTGAGGAGGGAGGCGTCGACGGCGGAGGCGCCCTCGGTGACGGTGCCGTCGGTGGCGATCTTCTCCCCGGGGCGTACGAGGAATTGGTCGCCGGCCCGCAGTGCGGCGACCGGGACGCGGACCTCGGTCCCGCCGCGCAGGACGGCCACGTCCTTGGCGCCCAGGTCCATCAGGGCGCGGAGCGCCGCGCCCGCCTTCCGCTTGGCGCGGGCCTCCAGATAGCGGCCGAGCAGGATGAAGGTGACGACTCCGGCGGCGACCTCCAGATAGATCGCGGAGGAGGCCGCGGAGCGGTCCACGGTCAGGTCGAAGCCGTGCCGCATGCCGGGCATGCCCGCGTCGCCGAGGAAGAGGGCCCAGAGCGACCAGCCGAAGGCGGCGAGGGTGCCGACGGAGACGAGGGTGTCCATGGTGGCGGCGCCGTGCCGGAGGTTGGTCCAGGCGGCCCGGTGGAAGGGCAGTCCGCCCCAGACGACGACGGGGGCGGCGAGGGTCAGCGAGAGCCACTGCCAGTTGTCGAACTGGAGGGCCGGGACCATGGAGAGCAGGACGACGGGCGCGGCGAGGAGCGCGGAGACGGTGAGCCGCTGCCGGAGGGAGGCGAGCTCGGGGTCCTCGTGGGTCTCCGGGGCGGTCGTCGGTCCGGGCTCCGGCGGCGGGGGTTCCTCGGCGGTGTAGCCGGTCCTGACGACGGTGGCGATCAGCGCGTCGACGTCGACCTCCGGAGGGTGCTCGATGCGCGCCTTCTCGGTGGCGTAGTTGACCGTCGCGGTCACCCCGTCCATCCGGTTGAGCTTCTTCTCGACACGGGCGGCGCAGGAGGCGCAGGTCATGCCACCGATCGTGAGCTCGGTGATCGTGGACGTCATGAGCGGTTCCAAACGGGAGCAGGGCCGTACCAGGTAAACGGTACGACCCTGCGGGGTGGTGGCGGGGGAGCGGTCAGACCAGCTCGTAGCCGGCCTCGTCGACGGCGGCGCGGACGGCCTCCTCGTCGAGCGGGGCGGCGGAGACGACGGTCACCTGTCCGGTCGCGGAGACGGCCGTCACGGAGGAGACGCCGGGGAGCTCGGAGATCTCGCTGGAGACGGCGCCCTCGCAGTGGCCGCAGGTCATGCCCTTGACCTGGTAGACGGTGGTGAGTTCGGTCTTCGTCTCTGCGGTCATGGCGTTCTCCTCGTGGGTTCAGTGCCGTACACCACCAGATTATACCCCTAGGGGGTATGAATTCCAGTCGGGGCGCGGTCGTGGCGCGCCAGTGATCTCAGCCAGAGGAGACCGGCCAGGGTCACGAGCACGAGTCCGCCCACCGAGAACAGGGTGAAGAGGTGCTGCTGCTGGTCGGTCGGCTGCGGAAGGTACCCCTGGGCGAAGAGCGAGCGGTCCAGGCTGGTGGTGGTCACCTGGAGGACCAGCCAGAGCGCGATGCCGTGCATCGAGTCCCAGAGCGCGTGCAGCACCGCGACGCCGAGGTAGGTGCCGATGACCGGCCCGGTGAAGCGGAAGCGGCCGTCGGGGCGGCGGAAGGCGAGCAGTACCCCGCCCGCGACGGCAGTCCACAGGCCGTGCCCGAAGGGGGCGAGCAGGCCGCGCAGGATCTCGGTCTCCAGGAGGGAGCGCAGGTCGATGCCGTCCATGGTGACGGCGGCGTTGAAGGCGTATCCGGCGCTCTCGAAGGCCGCGAAGCCGAAGCCGACGGAGCCGCCGAGCACGATCCCGGCCCGGACGCCCCGCAGCCGGGTGTGGCGGCGGACGACGAACATCAGCGCCGCCAGCTTCACCGCCTCCTCGATCAGGCCCACCCCGAGGAACATCCACAGGGAGGGGTGGAGCAGGTAGTACTCCATGACCGAGGCGCCGAGCACGCCGAGGACCCCGCCGGTGACGAAGCAGCCGAGGATCACCGGCACCCCGAGGTCCCGGCCGTGTCGCTCGTAGGCCCAGAGCACGAAGACCGCCGGGACGAGGAAGCTGCCGAGCAGGATGAGGGTGGGGAGGAGGGTGGTGTTCTCGGTGGTGTACGTGACGACCGCGGTCAGCACCCAGAGCGCCAGGCCGCCCCAGAGGCAGCGCTTCCACAGGCCGGGGCGCGGCATGGGGGCCGGCGGGGCCGCCGGGGGTGGCGGTGTCTGTGTGATGGGCGGGTACTCGTGCACGGGAAGACCTCCAAGTCCCTCCGTCGCCAGGTGATCTGACCGGAGCTTATGATAAATACCCCATATGTCGCATTCGGGGACCACGCTCATCCTGATCATGGCGATCGCCGTCCTGGCGCCGCTGCTCGCCTACGGAGTCGGCCGCAAGGTCCCCGTACCCCTCGTCATCTTCGAGATCCTGCTCGGCATCCTCATCGGCCCCGACGTCCTCGACTGGGCCCGCCCGAGCGAGCTGATCGACGGACTCTCGCAGCTCGGCCTCACCATGCTGATCTTCCTCGCGGGGTACGAGATCGAGTTCGGCAAGGTGCGCGGCGACACCCTCCGGCGCTCCGTCTGGGCCTGGGCGATCGCCCTCGCGGTCGGGCTCGGCGCCGGCGTCCTGCTCGGCGGCGGCTACACCAAGGGCGTCTTCATCGGGGTCGCGCTCACCAGCACCGCGCTCGGCACCGTCCTGCCCGTGCTCAGGGACGCGGGCGACCTCCGCGGGCGGTTCGGCTCGGTCGTCATGGCCTTCGGCGCCGTCGGCGAGTTCGGCCCGATCATCGCGATGACGCTGCTGCTCAGCGGGCGCGGCGCGGGCGAGTCGACGGCGCTCCTCGCCGTCTTCGCCGCGCTCACCGCCGGGGCCGTGTTCTGGGCGCTCCGGCCGCGCCCGCCGTGGTTCTCGAAGATCATCGCCAAGACGCTGCACAGCAGCGCCCAGTTCGCGGTCCGGTTCGTCTTCCTGCTGCTCGCCGTGATGCTGGGCGCGTCGGAGGCCCTCGGGCTGGACGTCCTGCTCGGCGCCTTCGCGGCCGGACTCATCACCCGGCTCGTCCTGACCGGGGCGGCGCCCGAGTCCGGCCCGCAGATCCTGGAGAAGGTCGAGGCCGTCGGCTTCGGTTTCCTGGTGCCGGTCTTCTTCGTCGTCACCGGCATCGAGTTCGACCTCGACTCGCTCCTCGACGGCGGCCGGACCCTGCTCCTGCTGCCGGTCTTCCTGCTGCTCTTCCTGGTGGTGCGCGGCGGCCCGATCTGGTTCCTCGCCCCGCGCGACCTCGACCGGAAGGACCGGGGCGGGCTCGTCCTGTACGGCTCCACCGCGCTGCCGCTCGTCGTCGCCATCACCACGATCGGCGTGGACGACAAGGCGATGACGGCGGGCGAGGCGGCGGCGCTCGTCGGGGCCGGCATGGTCTCGGTCCTCGTCTTCCCGCTGCTCGCGCTGAAGGTGCGGGCGGGGAAGGGGGAGGGCGGGGACGCGCTTCTCGCGGAGCGGGTCAGCGGTTCGGAAACGTGGTGATCGGGGGGGCTGTGGTGAGCCTGGGGTCCGTGGTGGCTCTGGGGTCCGTGAGCGGCTCGCCGGTCAGTGGGCTGAGGTAGCGCAGGAGGAGGGTCTTCAACTCGTTGATGGTCGCGTCCCGCTCGGGACCCTCGGGCGCGGCCAGTACGAGCCCCAGGCCGCCCTTGAAGGCCGAGAAGGTCATCGCGGCCACGCGTGCGCGGTCCGGGGCGGGCGTCTCCGGGGCGTAGTGGGCGATCACCTCCTGCACGCGCGCGAGGAGCGAGGCGTGCAGGGCGTCGTGCTCCTCGGCGATCCGGCCGGGCACCTCGGAGCCGTGCATCAGGGCGAGGAAGGCGGGGTTCGCGCAGTTGAACTCGATCATCGGGTCGACGACCGCGTCGAGCAGTTCGGGCAGCGGCAGTGCGAGGTTCTCCGGGACGAACGCCTGGCCGTGGGCCTCGCGCATCTCGTGCATCAGGCGCTCGCCGAGCTCGATCGCTATGGCTTCCTTGTTCGGGAAGTACTGGTAGAGCGTGCCGGGCGAGACATGGGCCTCCCGGGCGATCGCGTTGGTGCTGGCAGCCGTGTAGCCGTTCGCGCAGAAGACGTTCGCGGCGGCCTGGAGCAGCTGCGCGATGCGGCGCTCGCCGCGCGCCTGGTGGCGGCGCGGCTTCGGTTCTTCGGACACGGTTGTCCCCAGCTCTCCTCAACGCGATTGACAAACACGAGAGGTCGCTCGCATTCTTGGGAAACGCGAGTGATCACTCGTGTTTGCCAGTCTATGGCAACGGGCGACCCATGTGACCTGCCGGGAAGCGAGCGCACGGGTCAGGTGAAGGGGACACCTCGTCATGGCCGAAGTCAAGAATTCAGCACCCGGGGGAGGGTCCTCCGGGACCGCGGGGGCGGCGAGGTCCCGGGGCGGCGCTTCCGGGGCGGCCGGGTCAGGGGGCGGGGCTTCCGGGGCGGCGAGGTCCGGCGGGTGGACGCGGGTCGTCACCGCACGGCCGCGTCTCACCCTGCTCGTGGCCCTCGTCCTCACCGCACTCGCGGTGCTCGCCGGCGGCGGGGTCGCCGACCGGATGGGCAGCGGCGGCTGGGAGGACCCGACCGCCGAGTCCACGTACGCCATCGAGGCCCTGGAGCAGCGGTTCCCCGGCTCCCAGCCCAATCTGCTCCTCCTCGTCGACGCAGGCCCCGCCGGGACCGACGCCCCGGCGGTGGCCGCCGAGGCCCGGAGGCTCACCGAGCGGCTCGACGCCGAGCCGGGTATCGAGGGCGTCGGCTCCTACTGGTCCACCGGCTCGCCCGCCCTCCGCTCCGAGGACGGCCGGCAGGCCGTGATCGCCGCCCGGATCGCCGGCGAGGAGAAGGACGCCGCCGCCGTCCTCGACCGGATCGCCCCCGCCTACCGGGGCACGCACGGGCCCGTCGAGGTCTCCCTCGGCGGCGGCCTCGCCGTCCGCCACGAGATGCAGACGATCATCCAGGAGGACCTGCTGAGGGCCGAGCTGATCGCCCTGCCCCTCACCCTCGTCCTGCTCGTCATGGTCTTCGGCAGCGCCGTCGCCGCCCTGCTGCCGCTCGGCGTCGGCATCGTCGCCATCCTCGGCACCAACGCCGTCCTGCGCGGCATCACCGAGTTCACCGACGTCTCCGTCTTCGCGCAGAACCTGACGACCGCCCTCGGGCTCGGACTCGCCATCGACTACGCCCTGTTCGTCGTCCGCCGCTACCGCGAGGAACTCGCCACCGGGGCCGACACGTACACCGCCGTGCGCACCACCCTGCGCACCGCCGGGCGGACCGTGCTCTTCTCCGCCCTGACCGTCGCCGTCTCGCTCGCCGCGATGCTGGTCTTCCCGCAGTACTTCCTGCGCTCCTTCGCGTACGCCGGGATCGCGGTCGTCCTGCTCGCCGCGACGGCGGCGCTCACCCTGCTCCCGGCGGCCCTCGTGCTGCTCGGCGACCGGGTCAACGCCCTCGACCTGCGGCGCCTCCTGCGGCGGGGCGCGTCCGGCGGCGGCAGCCGCGACCGTGGCGAGGGTGCGGGCTGGGCGAAGGCCGCCGCGCTCGTGATGCGCCGGGCGCCGGTCTTCGCGGTCCTCGCCACCGCCGGACTCGTCCTCCTCGGACTGCCCTTCCTGGGCGTGCGGTTCGGCACCGCCGACGACCGCCAGCTCCCCGTCACCGCCTCCTCCCGGGTCGTCCAGGACCAGCTGAGGGAGGGCTTCCCCGGCGACCCCGGCGGCGGCATCACCGTGCTCGCCGAAGGGACGGCCACCCCCGCCCAGTACGCGGCCTACCGGGAGCGGATCGCCGCCCTCGACGGCGTCGTGCGGGCCGACGGCCCGGTGACCGCCGGCGGCGGCCACGCCTACTTCACCGTCGTGCCCGAGGGGGAGACCGTCGGCGCCGGGGCCCAGCGGGCCGTGGCGGAACTGCGGGCCGAGCCCGCCCCGTTCGACACCTCCGTCACCGGGCAGGCCGCCGTCCTCGTCGACTCCAAGGACGCCCTCGCCGAGCGGCTGCCCTGGGCCGCGGGCATCATCGTGCTCGTCACCCTGCTGCTCGTCTTCCTGCTCACCGGCAGCGTCCTCATCCCCGTACAGGCCGTCGTCCTCAACGCACTCAGCCTCACGGCGATGTTCGGCGCGGTCGTCTGGGTCTTCCAGGACGGACACCTCGCCGGACTCCTCGGCTTCACGCCCACCGGCGACATCGAGACCACCCTGCCCGTCCTCATGTTCTGCGTGGCCTTCGGACTTTCCATGGACTACGGGGTGTTCCTGCTCTCCCGCATCAAGGAGGAGTACGACGCGACCGGCGACCACGAGCACTCCGTCCGCTTCGGCCTGCGCCACACCGGCGGGCTCATCACCGCCGCCGCCGTGATCCTCGCGGTCGTGATGGTCGCCATCGGCACCTCCCGCGTCACCAACACCAAGATGCTCGGCCTCGGCGTGGCCCTCGCCGTCCTCATGGACGCCATGGTGGTCCGCAGCCTCCTCGTCCCGTCCGTGATGAGACTGACCGGCCGCCTCACCTGGTGGGCGCCGGGCCCGCTGCGCCGCTTCCACGACCGTTTCGGGATCAGTGAGTCGGACGGGCACAATCCTGGACATCGCCCAGGTGTCGAAGAGGTGTCCGAGGAGCGGTGTGAAACCGCTTCGCCGCGCACATGAGAAGCACTCCCAGGGGGGATTCATGGCACGCATTCGCGGGGCTCCGGTTCTGGCGGCGGTCCTCGGCGCGGGTGCCCGACGAGGAGAACCTCCCGTACCGGCCCCGCCGGGTCCCGGAGGTGTTCCGGGGCCCGGCGTCCTCGTCGGGGGCGGGGAGGTGTCAGTCGCGGCGGCCCCGGTTGCCGGGGCGGTTGGCGACCCAGGCGCGGATGGTGTCCACGTACCAGTAGGGCTTGCCCGACTCGACGTGGTCGGGGGACGGAAGCAGCCCGTGCTTCCGGTAGGAGCGGACCGTGTCCGGCTGCACCCGGATGTGTGCGGCGATGTCCTTGTACGACCAGAGCCTCTTGTCCGTCATGCCTGGTACCTCCCTGCGCACCGCGCAGCGGCGGCGGGGGTGCCGTTCGGGGGCGCTGCGGGCGGGCGTTGGCGATCACTGAGCCTGTGCCCCGTGCAACGACCCCTCCAGACAGGAGGGGAGGGGCTGTCGATCGCCTGTGACGGAAGACCCGCGTAATGGAGACATGTGTGACGGTCGCGGGACGAGCGTGACAGAAGAGACGCATTGGGGCATCGGTGTGTCCGCATGCGTCACCCCTGGTCGGAGAGGTATGCGCCGCCGCGCCCGTCAGACGCCGCAGGACCGCAGGAAGCGCCGGGTGCGTACGGCGACCGGGTAGGGGACGTCCGGCTCGCACGGGTACATGTCCTGCTCGACGATCGCGAACAGGTCGACGTCCAGGGCGGACGCGGCGGCAAGGACCGGTTCCAGGGCGGGCACCCCGGACGGCGGTTCGCACATCACACCCCGCGCGACGGCCGGACCGAACGGCACCCCCTCGGCCACCACCCCCGCGAGGACCTCCGGGTCGACCTGCTTGAGGTGGAGGTAGCCGATCCGCTCCCCGTACGTCTCGATCAGCTTGACGCTGTCCCCGCCGGCGTACGCGTAGTGCCCGGTGTCCAGGCAGAGCGCGACCGCCTCGGAGTCGGTGGCGTCGAGGAACCGCGTCACGCTCTCCTCGCCGTCGAGATGGGTGTCGGCGTGCGGATGGACGACGATCCGCAGCCCGTACCGCTCGCGCACCTCCCGGCCGAGCCGCTCGGTGAGCCGGGTCAGATTCCGCCACTGCCGCGCGGTGAGCGTCCGGTCCTCAAGCACCTCGCCGGTGCGGTCGTCCCGCCAGAACGAGGGGATGACGACGAGATGGCCCGCGCCCATGGCCTGGGCGAGGGCGGCGTTCTCGGCGACGTGCGCCCAGGTCCGCTCCCAGACGTCGGGCCCGTGGTGGAGGCCGGTGAAGACCGTGCCCGCCGAGACCCGCAGGCCGCGCCGCGCGGTCTCCTCCGTCAGGACGGCCGGATCGGTGGGCAGATAGCCGTACGGGCCCAGCTCGATCCATCCGTAGCCCGCGCCGGACACCTCGTCGAGGAAGCGCCGCCAGGGCACCTGGCGGGGATCGTCGGGGAACCACACGCCCCAGGAGTCCGGGGCCGACCCGATCCGGATGCGGGACGGCGACGGCTGTGGTGACGGCTGCGGGGACGGCTTCGTCATGTCCGCCACCTTGGACGGGGGCCACGAGCAGCGTCAAGGAGGCCGCCCCGGCCCGGTCACGTCGTCCGAATGTCCGGACATATCGTTGACACGCCTCCCGGCGGACGGCTAGACCTGGGTGCGGGAGACCGGACGCGAGAGGTGGCGCGGGTGGAGTCGGAGCCGTACGACCTGATCACCATGGGGCGCCTCGGTGTGGACCTGTATCCGCTCCAGACCGGCGTCGGGCTCGACCGGGTCGAGACCTTCGCCAAGTTCCTCGGCGGCTCCCCGGCCAACGTGGCCGTCGCAGCCGCCCGCCTCGGCCGTCGCACCGCCCTCGTCTCCCGTACCGGGACCGACCCCTTCGGGGTCTATCTGCGCCGCGAGCTGCGGGGCTTCGGCGTGGACGACCGCTGGGTGACCGGGGTCGAGGAGCATCCGACGCCCGTCACCTTCTGCGAGCTCTTCCCGCCCGACGACTTCCCGCTGTACTTCTACCGCCGCCCCAAGGCCCCCGACCTGGAGATCCACCCGCACGAGCTCGACCTCGACGCGATCCGCGCCGCCCGGGTCTTCTGGGCGACCGGCACCGGGCTGTGCGCCGAGCCGAGCCGCGCCGCGACCCTTGCGGCGCTGCGGGCCCGGTCGGGCCGCGAGGTGACGGTGCTCGACCTGGACTGGCGGCCGATGTTCTGGGCGGACCCGGCGACGGCCCGGCCGTACTACACCGAGGCGCTGCGGCACGCGACCGTCGCCGTCGGCAACCTCGACGAGTGCGAGGTGGCCACGGGGGAGCGCGACCCGTACGCGGCGGCCCGCGCCCTGCTCGGCTCCGCCGCCGGGCGGGCGCTCCGGCTGGCCGTCGTCAAGCAGGGCCCCAAGGGCGTCCTCGCGCTCGCCGCCGACGGGACGAGCGCGGAGGTGCCGCCGCTGCCGGTGGAGGTCGTCAACGGGCTCGGCGCGGGGGACGCCTTCGGTGGGGCGCTGGTGCACGGGCTGCTCGCCGGCTGGGACCTGGAGACGGTCCTGCGCCACGCGAACGCCGCCGGCGCGATCGTCGCCGGCCGCCTCGCCTGCTCGTCGGCGATGCCGTACGCCTCCGAGATCGCCGAAGCGCTGGCCGGCGGCGGCGGAACCCGGGCGGAAACGGGGTAGGGGTCTGCCATGAGCACCGATCACCCCCCGTCCCTCCACCTGCCGGCCGGGACCGCCGCCCGCGGCCCCTACGCGCTCGACATCGACCCCACGCGGGCCGGATGGGCGTACTCCGCCCTCCGTGTCCTCACCCTCGGACCCGGGGAGATCCACTCCTTCGAGAGCGGGGATTCCGAATGGACCGTGCTTCCCCTCGCCGGTGCCTGTAGCGTGCGCGTCGACGGAGAGAACCTCGAACTCCAGGGCCGCGCAGGCGTGTTCGAAGGGGTGACCGACTTCGCCTACGTACCGCGCGACGCCCACGCCCAGATCGCCTCCGGTGCGGGAGGCCGCTTCGCTTTGGCAGGAGCGAAGTGCGAGCGACGACTCCCCGCCCGCTACGGCCCCGCGCCGGAGGTTCCCGTCGAGATCCGGGGCAGCGGCAACCGCGCCCGCGAGGTGCGGAACTTCGCCTCCGCCGACGCCTTCGACTGCGACCGGCTGATCGCCGTCGAGGTCGTCACCCCCGGCGGCAACTGGTCCTCCTACCCGCCGCACAAGCACGACGAGCACCGCCCCGGCGCCGAGTCCGTCCTCGAAGAGATCTACTACTACGAGGTCGACGGCCCGCACGGTCTGGGCTACCAGCGGATCTCGCCCTCCCGGCCCGGCGGCGCCGAACTCCTCGCCGAGGTCAGGGGTGGCGACGCGGTCCTCGTGCCCGACGGCTGGCACGGCCCCTCGATCGCCCAGCCGGGACACGACCTCTACTACCTCAACGTGATGGCGGGCCCGGGTCCCGGGCGGGAGTGGAAGATCTGCTTCCACCCGGACCACACGGAGGGATACGCATGAGCGACACCGGCCCCGGCCACGGACCCGGCCACGGACCCGGCCACGGCCACGGACCCGGCCACGGCCCCGGCCACGGACCCGGCCCCGGCCACGGACCCGGCCACGGACCCGCGAGCCCCGGCGGCCCCCGCCCCGCCGGTGCCCCCCACGTCCGCCTCACCGTCGCCCAGGCCCTCGTCCGCTTCCTCGCCGCCCAGTACACCGAGCGCGACGGCGACCGGCAGCGACTGATCGCCGCCACCTGGGGCATCTTCGGTCACGGGAACGTCGCCGGCATCGGCCAGGCCCTCGTCGAGGACCCCACCCTGATGCCCTTCCACCAGGGCCGCAACGAGCAGGCCATGGTGCACGCCGCCGTCGGCTACGCCCGCCAGTCGAACCGGCTCTCCGCGCACGCCGTCACCACCTCCATCGGCCCCGGCGCCACCAACCTCGTCACCGGCGCCGCCCTCGCCACGATCAACCACCTCCCGGTCCTGCTGCTGCCCGGCGACACCTTCGCCGGCCGCCCCGCCGACCCCGTGCTCCAGCAGCTCCAGCTGCCCTACGCGGGCGACGTGTCCGTCAACGACTGCCTGCGCCCGGTGTCGCGGTACTTCGACCGGGTCACCAGGCCCGAGGCCCTGATCCCGGCCGCGCTCGCCGCCGCCCGGGTCCTCGCCGACCCCGCCGAGACCGGTGCCGTGACCCTCGCGCTGCCCCAGGACGTCCAGGCGGAGGCGTACGACTGGCCGGAGGAGTTCTTCGCCGAGCGGATCTGGCGGGTCCGCCGTCCCCGCCCCGACACGGCCGAACTCGACTCCGCCGTACGGGCGGTGAGGTCCGCCGCCCGCCCCCTGGTCATCGCCGGCGGCGGGGTGAGGCACAGCCGCGCCGAGGACGCCCTGCGCCTCCTCGCCGAGCGGGCCGGCCTCCCCGTCGCCACCACTCAGGCGGGCAAGGGCGTCCTGCCGTACGACCATCCCTGCGACGTCGGCGGCATCGGGCACACCGGCACCGGGCCCGCGAACGCCCTGGCCCGCACCAGCGACCTGGTCATCGGCGTCGGCACCCGCTACACCGACTTCACCACCGCCTCCGGCACCCTGTTCCCCGAGGGCACCCGCTTCCTCAACCTCAACATCACCGGCTTCGACGCCCACAAACTGGGCGCCCTCCCGCTCGTCGCGGACGCCCGCGAAGGCCTGACCGCGCTCACGGAAGCGCTCGGTGACCACCGCCGGGACACGGTCCGGTGGCACTCCTCCAAGCAGCGCTGGGAAAAACAGGTCGACGCCGCCTACGCCGTCCCCGACGAGGACGCCCGCCCCACCCAGACCCAGGTCCTCGGCGTACTCGACACCCTGGTCGACGGCAGCGACATCCTGATCAACGCCGCCGGCTCGCTCCCCGGCGACCTCCACAAGCTCTGGCGGACCCGCTCACCCGACCAGTACCACGTCGAATACGGCTACTCCTGCATGGGTTACGAGATCCCCGCGGCCATCGGCGTCCTGCTCGCCGCACCCGGCCGGCCCGTCTGGGCGCTCGTCGGCGACGGTACGTATCTGATGAACCCCACCGAAATCGTCACCGCCGTCCAGGAACGGCTGCCCCTGCGTCTTGTCGTCCTCCAGAACCACGGCTACGCCTCGATCGGCGGCCTCTCGGAAGCCGTCGGAGCCGAGCGGTACGGCACCGACTACCGCCACCGGGACGCCTACGGAGGCTTCACCGGACCCCCGCTCCCCGTCGACCTCGGCGCCAACGCCGCCTCCCTCGGCATGCGGGTGCTACGCCCCCGCACCGTGCGTGACCTGCGGGAAGCCCTCGCGGACGCGCGGGCGGCGACGGTTCCCACATGTGTCTACGTCGAGACCGAAACGGCAGACAGAGTGTCGGGCCCGCCCCCGGCCCAGGCGTGGTGGGATGTGCCCGTGGCCGAGATCTCGACCCGCCCGTCGGCGGTCAAGGCCCGCGAGGAGTACGACCGGCACGTCACCGCCCGACGCAGCCATCTCTGAAGGAGCATTTCGTCATGACGAACACCGTCAAGACCGTCGACCACTGGATCGGTGGCAAGACCGTCGAGGGCACGTCGGGCAACTGGGGCCCGGTCACCGACCCGGCCACCGGCGCCGTCACCACCCGGGTCGCGCTCGCCTCCGTCGAGGAGGTGGACGCCGCCGTCGCCGCCGCCAAGGGCGCCTTCGCGACCTGGGGCACCTCCTCGCTCGCCCAGCGCACCACGATCCTCTTCAAGTTCCGCGCGCTGCTCGACGCCAACCGCGACGCCATCGCCGAGCTGATCACCGCAGAGCACGGCAAGGTCCACTCGGACGCGCTCGGCGAGGTCGCCCGCGGCCTGGAGATCGTCGACCTGGCCTGCGGCATCACCGTCCAGCTCAAGGGCGAGCTGTCCACCCAGGTGTCGAACCGCGTGGACGTGGCCTCGATCCGCCAGCCCGTCGGCGTCGTCGCGGGCATCACGCCCTTCAACTTCCCGGCCATGGTGCCGATGTGGATGTTCCCGATCGCCATCGCGACCGGCAACACCTTCATCCTCAAGCCGAGCGAGAAGGACCCGTCGCCGGCCCTGAAGATCGCCGAGCTGCTCGCCGAGGCCGGTCTCCCGGACGGCGTCTTCAACGTCCTGAACGGCGACAAGGTCTCCGTGGACCGCCTCCTGGAGCACCCGGACGTCGCGGCGATCTCCTTCGTGGGCTCGACCCCGATCGCCCGCCACATCCACACCACCGCCTCCGCCAACGGCAAGCGCGTCCAGGCGCTCGGCGGCGCGAAGAACCACATGCTGGTCCTCCCGGACGCCGACCTCGACGCCGCCGCCGACGCGGCCGTCTCCGCGGCCTACGGCTCCGCCGGCGAGCGCTGCATGGCGATCTCGGCCGTCGTGGCCGTCGGTTCCATCGGTGACACGCTGGTGGAGAAGATCCGCGAGCGCGCCGAGAAGATCAAGATCGGCCCCGGCAACGACCCGACCTCCGAGATGGGCCCGCTCATCACGGCCGTCCACCGCGACAAGGTCGCCTCGTACGTGACCGGCGCGGCGGCCGAGGGCTGCGAGGTCGTCCTCGACGGCACCGGCTACACGGTCGAGGGTCACGAGGACGGCCACTGGATCGGCCTGTCCCTCCTGGACCACGTGCCGACCACGGCCAAGGCGTACCAGGACGAGATCTTCGGCCCGGTGCTCTGCGTGCTGCGCGCCGACACCTACGAGGAGGGCCTCGCCCTCATCAACGGCTCGCGCTTCGGCAACGGCACCGCGATCTTCACCCGCGACGGCGGCGCGGCCCGCCGCTTCCAGATGGAGGTCGAGGCCGGCATGGTCGGCGTCAACGTGCCGATCCCGGTGCCGGTGGGCTACCACTCCTTCGGTGGCTGGAAGGACTCGCTCTTCGGCGACCACCACATCTACGGCAACGACGGCGTGCACTTCTACACCCGCGGCAAGGTCGTCACGACCCGCTGGCCGGACCCGTCCGACGCCCCGTCCGGCGTCGACCTGGGCTTCCCGCGCAACCACTGATCAAGCCCGGCAGCACCCCGCCGCCCCGTACCGCACCTGCGGTACGGGGCGGCGCTGTCGTACGACCCCAGAAGGTCGGGCGGCTCCGCCCCCGGGCAGCCGTACGGTGGGGCCGGGACGCCTAGGCTCGACACCATGCGACTCCGACTTCCCCGGTGGGCCGCGGTCACCGCCGTCCTCGCCGTTCTCGCGGGTGCCGGCACCTGGACCGCCGTCGCCTCGGACGATCCGCCGCCCGTGCACCGCGCGGACCGGACGCTCGACATCGACGGTGCCCGGCTCGACACCTCGTACTTCACCGGCGACGGTGACGGGCGCCGGCCGGCCATCCTCCTCGGCCACGGCTTCGGCGGCTCCAAGGACGACGTCCGCGCCCAGGCCGAACAGCTCGCCCGCGACGGCTACGCCGTCCTCACCTGGTCCGCCCGTGGCTTCGGCGCCTCCACCGGGCGGATCGGCCTCAACGACCCCGCGTACGAGGTCGAGGACGCCCGCAAGCTGATCGACTGGCTCGCCGCCCGCCCCGAGGTCCTGCTCGACAAGCCCGGCGACCCGCGCGTCGGCGTCACCGGCGCCTCGTACGGCGGCGCGATCTCCCTGCTGGCCGCCGGGCACGATCCGCGCGTCGACGCCATCGCCCCCCAGATCACCTACTGGAACCTGGCCGACGCCCTCTTCCCGAACGGCGTCTTCAAGAAGCTCTGGGCCGGGATCTTCTTCTCGGCGGGCGACCGGCCCGCGGCGGGAGCAGCAGCAGGAGCAGGAGCAGGAACCGGAGCCGGGGCCGGAGCCGCCGCGCCCGGGGCGGCCGACGCCTGCGGGCGCTTCACCCCCGAACTCTGCGCCCTCTACCAGCGCGTAGCCGTCTCCGGGAAGCCCGACGCCGCCGCCCGCGCCCTCCTCGAAGCCCGCAGCCCCTCCGCCGTCGGCGCCCGGATCAAGGTCCCCGCCCTCCTCGTCCAGGGCCAGTCCGACTCCCTCTTCACCCTCGCCCAGTCCGACGCCATGGCCCGCGCCCTCACCGCCAACGGCGCCCCCGTCGCCGTCGACTGGATCTCCGGCGGCCACGACGGCGGCGACCGCGAGACCGAACGCGTCGAACGCCGCATCAGCACCTGGTTCGACCGCTGGCTGAAGCGCGACACCTCCGTCGACACCGGGCCCGCCTTCCGCGTCAGCCGCACCGGAGGCGTCGACTCCACCGACGGACAGGCCACCCTGCGCGCCGCGACCGACGACCACTACCCGGGCCTCACCGCGGGACCCATGGCCGTGGCCCTCGCGGGACCGCCGCAGACCTTCACCAACCCCGCGGGCGCCGCACCGCCCGCCGTCTCCGCCGTCCCCGGGCTCGGCGGCGGCATCGCCGGACTCTCCTCCCTCGGCGTCGGCCTCTCCCTCGACTTCCCCGGCCAGCACGCCCGCTTCGACGCGAAACCGCAGACCGGAGCCCTGCGGATCACCGGCACACCGACCGTCCGCGTCAAGGTCACCTCCACCGCCGCCGACGGCTCCGCCGTTCTCTTCGGCAAGGTGTACGACGTCGGGCCCGACGGGCGTCAGCAGGTGCTGCCCGCCCAGCTCGTCACCCCCGTCCGCGTCGACGGCGCCAAGGCCGGGAAGAGCGTCACGCTCACCCTCCCCGCCATCGACCACGAGGTGGAGGCCGGGCACCGGCTCCGGCTCGTCGTCGCCGCCACCGACCTCGGCTACGCCTCCCCGGTGGTCCCCGCCGGGTACACCGTCGCCGTCGAGGGCCCGCTGACCGTCCCCACCGCGCCCGGCCTCGCCACCCAGGCCGCCGGCTTCCCCTGGTGGGTGTGGGGCCTGCCGCTGCTCGGCCTCGCCGTCGCCGCCGCGCTGCTGCTCACCGCCCGCCGCCGCACCGCCGCCCCCGCGCCCGACCCCGGACTCGTCTCCGTACCCCTCCAGATCACCGGACTGTCCAAGAAGTACAAGGGCGGCGGGCTTCCCCAGGCTCTCGGCTTCGCTCAAGCAGGAGAGACCCCGTTCAGCGTCAAGGACCTCTCCTTCCGCGTCGAGCAGGGCCAGGTGCTCGGCCTCCTCGGACCCAACGGCGCCGGGAAGACCACCACCCTGCGCATGCTGATGGGCCTGATCACCCCCGACGAGGGCGAGATCCGGGTCTCCGGCCAGGCCATCCGGCCCGGCGCCCCGGTCCTCTCCCGGGTCGGCGCGTTCGTCGAGGGCGCCGGCTTCCTGCCGCACCTCTCGGGCCGGGAGAACCTGGACCTGTACTGGAAGGCCACCGGTCGCCCCGCCGAGGACGCCCACGTCGACGAGGCCCTGCGCATCGCGAACCTCGGCGGCGCACTGGAACGCGCCGTCCGCACCTACTCGCAGGGCATGCGGCAGCGCCTCGCCCTCGCCCAGGCCATGCTCGGCCTGCCGGACCTGCTGATCCTGGACGAGCCCACCAACGGACTCGACCCGCCGCAGATCCGCGAGATGCGCGAGGTGATGATCCGGTACGCGGCCGGCGGCCGTACCGTCATCGTCTCCAGCCACCTCCTCGCCGAGGTCGAGCAGTCCTGCACCCATCTCGTCGTCATGGACCGGGGACAGCTCGTACAGGCGGGACCCGTCGCCGAGATCACCGGCTCCGGCGACACCCTCCTGGTGACGCTCGGGGCGCCCGTCCCCGACGCCCTCGTGGAGAAGGTCGGCGCCCTCCCGGGCGTCGCCGGGGCCACCCGGACCGACGGCGGCATCCTGGTCCGCCTCGACGGCCTCGAACCGACCGCCCTCATCGGCGAACTCGTCGGCCTGGACGTCCCCCTGACCGGGGTCGGACCGCACCGGCGCCTCGAAGACGCCTTCCTGACCCTGATCGGAGGCGGAGCCGCATGAGCCCGCTGCTCGACACCGCCACGACCGCCGACGCCGACGGGACCGGCGCGACCCCGCCGGACTCCGCCCCCGGCTACCGCCCCGGACGCACCCTGCCCCTGCGGGTCGAAGCGCTCCGGCAGTGGAAGCGCCGCCGCACCCTGGTCATGGGCGGCATCCTGGTCGCGCTGCCGTTCGTCCTGATGATCGCGTTCGCGGTCGGCGGCGAGCCGGACGGCGGCGGCAACAGCCGCATCACCCTGATGGACACGGCGACGGCCTCCGGCGCCAACTTCGCCGCGACCTGCCTCTTCGTCTCGGCCGGTTTCCTCCTCGTCGTCCCCGTCGCCCTGTTCTGCGGGGACACCGTCGCCTCCGAGGCGAGCTGGTCCTCACTGCGCTACCTCCTGGCCGCGCCCGTGCCCCGGTTCCGGCTCCTCGCCTCCAAGCTGGCGGTCGCCCTCGGCTACAGCGCGGCCGCGATGGTCCTGCTGCCGCTGGTGGCCCTCGTGGCGGGCACGGTCGCGTACGGCTGGGGGCCGCTCCAGCTGCCCACCGGGGGCTCGGTGCCCGCCGGGGACGCGCTGTTCCGGATCGCGGTCGCCGTCGCGTTCGTCTTCGCCTCCCAACTGGTCACGGCGGGACTCGCCTTCTGGCTCTCCACCCGGACCGACGCCCCGCTCGGCGCGGTCGGCGGCGCCGTCGGCCTGACCATCGTCGGCAACGTCCTGGACGCCGTCACGGCCCTCGGCGACTGGCGCGAGTACCTGCCCGCGCACTGGCAGTTCGCCTGGATCGACGCGCTCCAGCCGCAGCTGGAGTGGGGCGGCATGGTGAAGGGCACGGCGATCTCCCTCACGTACGCCCTCGTCCTCTTCGCCCTCGCCTTCCGGGGCTTCGCCCGCAAGGACATCGTGTCCTAGAGCACGTATCCGAAAGGCCCGGGCCGGGGCGGCGGGCACGTATCCGCAAGCCCTGGGCCGGGGCCTCAGGGTCTCGTCACAGCCACCCCCTCCGAGCCGCTTCCGCGCCCGCGCGGAAGCGGCTCGTCGTGCCAAGGGCCGCCATCAGCTCGCCGACCCGGCGGCTGTACGTCCGCGCCGACATGCCGAGTCGGGCCGACGCCGTCTCGTCCGTGAGCCCCGACAGCAGGGCGTCGAGGACCGGACGCAGCTGCGGCGGCAGATCGTGGGGCGGCGGCGGGGGCGACGGTGTGTACGTCAGCTCCTCGGCCGCCGCCCAGCAGACGCGGTGCGCCCGGACGAGGGCCTGCACCACCACCGGGTCCCGGATCAGCAGCAGCCCGTTGTAGAGGAGTTCGAGGTCGAGCGGGAGCGCCGCCACGGTCCGGTCGACCACGATCATCTTGAACGGGATCGACTCCGCCAGTCTGGCCCGGCCCGGCATCCGGACGCCCGACTCGATCCGGGGCAGCGCGTGCCGCGGCACGATCCTCCTGACCTCGTCGGCCCGCTCCGCCGCGGCCCGCATGCACGCTCCCGCCAACTGCAGGAACGGCTCGGGAATCGCGCAGCCCGCGGACGCGACCGGGTCGTCGAAGGTCAGCAGTTCGTACCGGGTGGAAGCGGCCAGCCCGGCGAGCGCCGCGCTGATGCGCCGCGCACCCCGGACCGGGCGCCCCGCGGGCCGCTGTCCCTCGGTCGCGGCCCGGTTCATCGCCGAACGGGCGAGCATCACGGAGCCCGCGCTCTCTGCCACCGCTGACCACCCCCGCCCGATCGATGTCCACTCCATGTACGCATGCGACTGCACACGGTGACAACCCCTGTTGAGAAGGATGGCGAATCCATGCCACACCACGTCATCCCGGGCGCCGTTGCCGCATCGAGATTCATCCGCAACACCTTCGACTGCTTCCGGCGGGCCCTCTCGTTCGTCACATTCGCAAGTGCCTTACGGGGAGGGGGAGATGACATGGGACGACCCGGCAGCGCGACGACCCGGCGAGGAACGGGCCGACGGGGGCGGTTCTCGGCCACCGTCGCGGGGCTGCTCGCGGCCGGACTTGCGATCGGGGGGCTGCGAACGGCGACCGGCCCTCCACCGCCGACCACTCGGGCCGGGCGGCCCCGTACAGCTGAGATCCGGGGGTCCGTACGGGCGGGGCCCCGTGCGGCCCCCTTCTCCGGTGCCGGTGTCACGGCTGATCCGCAAACACTGACGCCGCGGGCGGGCGGCGGGTCAGAATGGCCGCATGGCCTCCCTGTTGCTCGCTCTCGCCGTCGGATGCACCGGGCTGTACGCCGGATTCATGCTGATCTTCCAGGCCGGGATCATGCCCGCGCTGGCCCGGCTGACGGACGCCGAGTTCGTCACGGCGATGCGCAGGATCAACGAGTCGGTGCCGAGGGGCGTGTTCATGGCCGTCTTCCTCGGGGTGGTCGCCTTCCCCGCCGCCGCGTTCTTCGTGCCGGCCGACGGGCGTACGGACACGCAGAAGTGGCTGGTCCTCATGGGGCTCGTCGCCGCGGTCCTCAATCACGCGGTCACCGTCGGCGGCAACATCCCGCTCAACACGGCCCTGGCCGCCTCGGAGTCGACGGGCGAGGCCCCGGCCGCCGTCCGCGCCGCCTTCGAGAAGCGCTGGAACGGCTTCCACCGGATCCGTACGGCGCTGGTCGTCGCCGCGTTCGGCCTGCTGACGGCCGCCGCCGTCCAGTAGGTCCCGCCCGGAACCGTACCCCCCTGCCCGTTTCTGGCGTGAACTCGCGGGTGAGGCCACCTCCCGTTCCCACGAGGGGCCCGCGAAAGCGTACCTACGAGTCCGGAAACAGTCTTCCGGCGTGTGTCAGTCTCCGCCACTGACGAAATCCCTACGCTCAGATATCTCGACAAAGGGGGTGAATCACCCCGATATCCAGGGTCGGGTTTCCATACCCTCCGGTTTCTTATTGACATGCCTACGGGGGTCTTTTCTAATCATCGAGAGTCATCCCGCGCGCAGACACCACACAGGCACTGAGGGGGCAAGGTGGACGTCCGGATCCTGGGGGGGCTGTCGGTGCGCGAGCACGGGGTGTCGATCACCCCGACGGCCGCCGCACCCCGGCAGCTCCTCGCCCTGCTCACGGCCAGCGCCGACCAGGTCGTCCCCGTGACGGTCCTGACCGAGGAGCTGTGGCCGTCCGGCGCGCCCCGCGGAGCCCGTACCGAACTCCAGTCCCACATAGCCGAGTTGCGCACCCTCATCGCGGGTGCGCTGCGCGGCGCCGACCCGGCCGAGCCCCGGCCCGGCGGCTGGTCCGACCGGCGCACCGCCGACGCGATCCTCGTCTCCCAGCCCGGCGGCTACCGGCTCGACACCGGCGGCGGCGCCAACGACGTCTGGCAGTTCGAGCGCGCGGCCGGCGCCGGCTACCGGGCCATGGAGGCGGGTGACCTGCCGAGGGCCGCGCTCCGTCTCGGCGAGGCCCTCGCCCTGTGGCGCGGCGAGCCCTACGCGGGCGTCGCCGCAGGACCCCGTCTCCGCAGGGAGATCGAGCGCCTCGAAACCTCCCGGCTGAGCGTGCTCGACCAGTGGGTGGAAGCACAGCTCGGCCTCGGCCGGCACGCCGAACTCGTCTCCGAACTCTCCGGGCTCACCGCCCGCTACCGCACCAACGAACCGCTGCACGCCCACTACATCGTCGCGCTGCTGCGCTGCGGCCACCACGACGAGGCCCTCGCCGCGTACGAGCGGCTGAGCGCCTCGCTCCTGGCGGAGAGCGGCATGGAGCCGTCGGCGCGGCTCAGACGCCTCCAGCGCTCGGTCCTCGCCGTCCGGGAGACCGCGATCCGCCCCGTGTACGCTCCCCGCATCCCGGCCCAGTTCAGCCCCACCCAGTTCAGCCCCACCCGCGCCCGGCTCGTCCCTGCGGGCTCCGTCGGCTGACGGCGCCGGAAACCACGAAACGCGCCGGGCGGTCGACGGCGCGGGCACCGGCGGGGAATGAAGTGCGGCAACTCACCGTTGACCGACTCCCGAAGCCGAATTATTTTCGGCGAGCAGTACGGGTTTCCTCCCAGGTGCCCGATTTCGCTCGACCACGGGGGTAGGG
Source organism: Streptomyces sp. P9-A4 (assembly GCF_036634195.1). Lineage (NCBI taxonomy): Bacteria > Bacillati > Actinomycetota > Actinomycetes > Kitasatosporales > Streptomycetaceae > Streptomyces > Streptomyces sp. P9-A4. The sequence goes on along the minus strand of NZ_JAZIFY010000001.1, from coordinate 2,510,441 downwards.
GCCATGAGCTTGCACGGCGCGGACGGAGCCGGTGGTGCCGACGCGCTGCTCACGGTCCTCGAACTGCTCGCCCGGCAGGCGCCGCCCGCCCGCTTCGACGCCGTCCTCGCCGAGGCCCGTGCCACCGGCCTCGAAGGCGACGCGCTCGCCCGCCTCGAACGGGCCGTGGCACTGGCCGGGGAGGCCCACGCGGGACGGGAACGGGAGGCGCGCGGCGACGACCGGGGCGCCCTTGATCAGGTCTTCCGCGAGCAGGTCTTCGGCGATCAGGACTTCCCCGATCAGGACTTCCTCGAACAGACGGCCCTTGAGCGGGCCGCCCTTGAGCAGGCCGCCCGGCGCGAGCAGGCCGTCCGCGAGCAGGCCGTCCGCCGTGAGGCCGGGCTCGCCGCCCTCGCCGACACCGCGCGCGACCTGACCTCCTCGTACGACCTCGAAAGCCTGCTGCGGGTCATCACCCGCCGCGCCCGCCGGCTCCTCGGCCTCGACCTCGCGTACGTCACCCTGCGCGGCCCGCACGGCGCCTGCTACGTCCACACCACCGAGGGCTCCCGGGCCGGCCGCGGCGCGGGCCCCCGGCTCGCCCCCGGACTCAGGATCGCCGAGGGGTACGGGCTCGGCGGCGCCGTCCAGCTCCACGGCGAACCCGTCTGGACCGCCGACTACCTCGCCGACGAACGCTTCGCGCCCTCCGGCTCCCTCGACGCCGGCGTCCACGCCCCCGCCTTCGACGAGGCCGCCGAGACGGCCCTGCGCGCCGAGGACCTGCACGCGATCATGGCCGCCCCGCTGCGCAGCGGCGACACCGTGATCGGCGCCCTGCACGGCGCCGACCGGCGCGTCCGCGACCACACGGCCGAGGAGATCGGACTCCTCGCCGCCCTCGCGGACCTCGCCGCCCTCGCCGTCGAGAAGGCCGGACTCCTCGACCGCACCCGTGCCGAGGTCTCCGAGCTGGAACGGGACAGCTCCCGGGTCCGTACGAGCCTCACCCGGATGCGGCACGTCAGCGAGGCCCACGGCCGCATCATGAACCTGGTCCTCGCGGGCGGCGACCTCTGCAACGTGGCCAAGGCCACCGCCGACGCCCTCGACGCGACCGTGATGATCCGCGACCCCGGAGGCCGCTGCCTCGCCGGTGCCGGGGACCTCCCCGGTCTCGACGAGGAGGCCGTCGCCAAGGCCTCGCTCGACGCGCACGCCCGCCGCCGCCCGGTCCTCGCCGACGACGACACCTGGGTCGCGCCCGTCATCGCGGGCTCCGAGGACCTCGGCGGCCTCGTCATCCGGGCCGCCGGCGGACTCACCGGCGAGGACGAACGGCTGCTCGAACTCGCCGCCCAGTCCGTCGCGTTCCTCCTCCTCATGCGCCGCTCCACCGCCGTCGCCGAAGGACCCGTCCGCGACGAACTCCTCGACGACCTCATCGCCGACCCGCCGCACGCACCGCAGCAGATCGCCCAGCGGGCCCGCCGCCTCGGCGTCGACCTGCGCAAGCCGCACGTCCTCGTGCTCGCCCGGCCGGAGGGCGGCGAACAGGGCAGGGCCGTGGTCTGGGCGTCCTCCTACGCGTACCGCCTCTCCGGTCTGAAGACCGTGCAGGGCGGCTGCATCGTGCTGCTGCTCCCGGGCATCGACGCCTCGGCCGCCGCGCGGGCCGTCGCCGACGAACTGTCCCCGCTGCTCGGGCACCCCGTCTCCGTCGCCGCCGCCGGACCCGCGCAGAGCCCGGACGGCGTCGCGCGGATGCACCAGGAGGCCGGCCGCTGCCTGGACGCGATGAGCGCGCTCGGCGGCACCGGCTCCGCCGCCTCCGTGCAGGACCTGGGCTTTCTCGGGCTGCTGCTCTCCGACGACAACGACGTGGACGGCTTCGTCGAGGCGGCGATCGGACCCGTGCTCGACTACGACGCCGAGCGGTTCACCGACCTCACCCACACCCTGGAGGCGTACTTCGCCTCCGGCGGCAGCCCGACGAACGCCGCCGAGGCCCTGCACGTCCACCCCAACACGGTCTCCCGGCGCCTGGAGCGGATCGGCGAACTCCTCGGCCCCGAATGGCAGAAGCCCGGCCAGGTCCTGGAGGTCCAGCTCGCGCTGCGCCTCCAGCGCACCCGCGAGCTCCTGGCCAGGGGCCGTCAGCCTGCCGAACGCCCCGAGCCGTAGCCCGAACCGTACGGCGCGTCCCAGTCGGCGGAGGCCAGCACCGTCGCCGCGTGGGCCGCCGACGCCAGCGTGATGTGACGGTGCCAGCCGCGGAACGAACGGCCCACGAAGTCCCGCAGCCCCGCCCCCTCACCGACCTCCACGAAGTCCCGCTCCACCCGGCGCGCCAGCTTCGTCAGCCGCAGCAGCGTGCCGACCGGCGACCCGGCCAGATCGCTGATCCACACCCGGGACGGCGCCCGCCGGGGGTCGTCCCACTCACCGAGCAGCACCAGCGGACGCATCCGCTCCCCGCCCGGCGTGGGCAGCGCCACCCGCACGGCCGTGGCCAGCGAGGTCCGCGAGGTCCGCGCTCCGGCGACGGTGTCCACCCAGCTCACCGGCCTGCGCAGCCCCTTGAGCGACTCCAGGATCTGCACGGCGGACAGCGGGCCCGCACCGAAACCGGGCAGCGAACGGTCCGCGATGGCCAGCCGGGACCCCGGACCGATCCGCGCCACGACCGGCACCCCCGCCCCGGCGAGCCGGGTGAGGGCCGCCCGCCCCGCGCCGCCCCGGATGTCGAGCAGCACCGGCTTGCGGGTGACGTCGGACCAGCGGGCGGTGTCGAGCGCCGCCGCCACCGCGCACTCCTCCAGCGTCTCCTCGCCGGCCTCCTGGGGAACCTCCGCGCGGTCGCGCCGCGTGCGGTCGTTCACCCAGGGGTCCGGCAGGAACAGCCGCCAGTTGACGGGGACGCTCAGCTCGTCGCTCGCGAACCACACCCCGAACGCCTGCTGGCCGTGGAAGACCTGGCCGCGCTCCGGGTCGAAACGCCGGTCCACGCCCACCGAGTGCTCCCCGGCCTTCGGGATCGGCATCGGCCGCACCACCCAGGCCTGCGGGCAGCCGTTCCGCTCCAGGTGGCGGGCGAGCGCCGCCCGCATGGGCTGCCAGTCCCAGGTGGAGCTGGACACGAAGTGGTGCAGGCTCTGTTCGGCGGCGGGGCCGCCTATCTGGGCGGCGATGTTACGGATCGACTTGCGGCCCTGCGCGGTGAGCAGGCCGTGCAGATACTGCTCGGCCTTCAGCCGCTGGTCGCGGCGCGGGAAGCCGGAGAACAGCGCGGCACACAGCTCGGCGTAGACGTCCTCGCGCGAGCCGGCCGCGCCGACGGACCTGACGACACCCAGGGGCGCGGCCGGGGGAACGGTACCGGCGGCGGCCCTGCGCTTGGTTGCGACGGATGTACTCACGACACTCCTGCCCGAAGGTTGCGCAGCTCCCTCCCGCTGCGCCACCACCGTCGCCCGTGACCGCTTCCCGCGACGAGGTGTACCCGGCACCCGAATCGGCCGCCGGATGGTGGCCGGACCACCTCCCGCCGTGTCGTCGCAGGTCGCGGGGGTCACCGCCGCTCCCTCGCCGGCCCTCGCCCGGGGAGTCCGGAATACCCCGCGGGGGGATCTGACAGACTCGCGGGCCGGGCTTTGACCCGTCGCACGGCGTGGCCGGACCATCGCAGAGCGAGGCTGCACGGGCCGGACCGCGGTTAATGCCCCAGGCCGGGGACCGCGCCTGTGCGCCTCGCCTCGACCCGCCTGTCATAGGCTCTCGGCCATGGCACTGCGGCGACTGCACGGACTGCGGGGACCGCGGGGACTGCGCGCGGAACTGCCGGTCGTCGCCGCGGTGGCCGTCGGCGGCGCCATCGGCGCGTCCGCCCGCTACGGCGCGGGACTCCTCTGGCCGAGCCCCGAGGGCGCCTTCCCCTGGACGACGTTCACCGTCAACGTCACCGGCTGCGCGCTGCTCGGCGTGCTGATGGTCCTGGTCACGGAGAAGCCGACCGAGTGGTCCTCCGCACCCCCGCACCCGCTCCTCCGGCCCTTCCTGGGCACCGGGTTCTGCGGCGGGTTCACCACCTTCTCGACGTACGCCCTGGAGACCGAGCGGCTGCTGAGCGGCGGCGACCCGACGCGCGGGCTGCTGTACCTGGGCGGGACGGTGCTCACCGCGTTCACCGGGGTCTGGGCCGGTGTCACCGTCACCAGGTCCGTGTGGCGAAGGGCCGGCGGTGTCCGGGCCGCCCGTGAGCGGGCGGGCCGCGTGTGAACTGGCTGCTCGTGGTCGTCGGAGCCGCCGTCGGGGCGCCCCTGCGCTACCTCACGGACCGTGCGGCACGGGCCCGGTTCGGGCCGGACTTCCCCTGGGGCACGTTCCTGGTGAACGTCGTCGGATCGTTCCTGCTCGGCCTGTTCGCCGGAACCGCCTCCGGCCGTGCGTACCTGCTGCTCGGCACGGGCCTGTGCGGGGCCCTGACGACGTACTCGACCTTCTCGTACGAGACGCTCAAGCTGTTCGAGGACGGGGCGAAGCGCCACGCGCTGCTCAACGTGGCCGGGAGCCTGGCCGCCGGACTCGGAGCCGTATGGCTGGGAGTCCGGACGGCCGGGCTGTTCTAGCCAAGGCCTCAGGCGGTGATCCAGTCGCTGGTCGCGATCACCGGCTGGACGCCCTCGCGGTGGATCGTGCCCTCGATGAGGCCGTACATCCGGTCGGCCGCGAAGTACACCTCGTTGTCGTTCTTCAGGCCGAAGGGCTCCAGGTCCACCAGGAAGTGGTGCTTGTTCGGCAGGTTCAGCCGGACCTCGTTGACCGTGGACACGTTGTCGAGGACCCGGTCGGCCATCGCGTGCAGGGTCTGCTGGAGCGAGTAGCTGTACGTCTCCGCGAAGGCCTCCAGCATGTGGCGGCGGACCTTCCCGTACGAGCGGTCCCAATCGTGCTCCGTGTCGGCGGCGGCGGACGCCGAGTTCGCCCAGCGGGCGGTCACCTTGGTGGCCAGGATGCGGTCGTACGCCTCCTGGAGCGTCGTGTACCTGTCCTTGATGAAGCCGTGGAACTCGGAGCCGGTCGAGTTCATGACCGTGAGCTCCCTGAGGCCCGAGAGGACCTGGAGCCCGGTGTTCTCCGAGTAGGTGATCTGCGCGGTGCGGACCTCCTGGCCGTCGCGGACGAAGGAGTGCTGCTCCTTGCGCGTGGGGACGGAGATCCGCTCCCAGGCGTACTCCTCGATCCGGATCTGCGCCTCGTGGATCACCTCCCGGCCACTGGCAATGGGGGAGCGGCGGGGAGCCGTATGTCCCCCCCCGCACGTACGGGACGCGTCAAGACGGGCATTCGCGGCGTTAGGGGCACGTCAACGGAAGCGGTGAGCGGCCCGAGGAGGGGTTTCCTCATCTCGTCAGAGAATCCGTTCTTCCTTCTTCCTTCATCCGGGAGCTCACGATGGCCGACATGGCCTTCGTCGTCACCACGGTCGCGGTCTTCGCGCTGGTGGCCCTCATCGCCAAGGGGGTGGCGAAGCTGTGAGTGCCGAGAACATCGTCGGTCTCCTGGTGGCCGCCGCCCTGCTGGGCTATCTCGTCCTCGCCCTCGTCAAGCCCGAGAGGTTCTGAGTACGACGATGAGTCCTGTTCTCGCTGGGATCCTCCAGCTTCTCGCGCTGGTCGTCGCGCTCGGTCTTTCGTACCGGCCGCTGGGCGATCACATGGCGCGGGTCTACTCCTCCGACCGGCATCTGCGGGTGGAGAAGTGGATCTACAAGGTCATAGGTGCCGATCCGTCGGTGGAGATGCGCTGGCCCGCGTATCTGCGCGGGGTCCTGGCCTTCTCCGCCGTGAGCGTTCTGTTCCTCTATCTGCTGCAGCGGCTTCAGGGTTCGCTGCCCGGCTCGCTCGGCTTCGTGTCGATCGACCCGGACCAGGCGTTCAACACGGCGGCGTCGTTCGTGGCGAACACCAACTGGCAGTCGTACTACGGCGAGCAGGCCATGGGCCACGTCGTGCAGACCGGCGGCCTCGCGGTGCAGAACTTCGTCTCGGCTGCCGTGGGCATCGCCGTCGCGGTGGCGCTGGTACGTGGTTTCGCCCGTTCGCGTACGGGGGAGCTGGGCAACTTCTGGGCCGACCTGGTCCGTGGTGTCGTCCGGATCCTGCTGCCGATCGCGGTGATCGGCGCGTTGGTGCTGGTGGCGTGCGGGGCGATCCAGAACTTCTCCGGCATTCATGAGGTCGGGCAGTTCTCGGGCGGTTCGCAGCAGTGGAACGGTGGGGCGGTGGCCTCGCAGGAGGTCATCAAGGAGCTGGGCACGAACGGCGGCGGGTATTTCAACGCCAACTCGTCCCACCCCTTCGAGAACCCCAACGGGCTCTCCAACCTCTTCGAGATCTACCTGATCCTCGTGATCCCGTTCGCGCTGACCCGCACGTTCGGCCGGATGGTCGGATCGTTGCGGCAGGGGTACGCGATCCTCGGCACGATGGCCACGATCTGGCTGCTGTTCACGGGCCTGATGCTGTGGACCGAGTTCGCGGGCAAGGGCCCGGCGTTCGAGCTGGCCGGCGGGGCGATGGAGGGCAAGGAGACCCGGTTCGGGATCAGCGGCTCCGCGATCTTCTCGGTCGCCACCACCCTGACCTCGACCGGCGCGGTGAACTCCTTCCACTCCTCCAACACCGGCTTCGGCGGCGGCATCGACCTGCTGGGCATGCAGCTCGGCGAGATCGCGCCCGGCGGCGTCGGCTCCGGCCTCTACGGCATGCTGATCATGGCGGTCATCGCGGTGTTCATCGCCGGGCTGATGGTCGGCCGCACCCCGGAGTACCTGGGCAAGAAGATCGGCACCCGCGAGATCAAGTTCGCGGCCTGCTACATCCTGATCACCCCCACCCTCGTCCTCGGCTTCACCGCGATGGCGATGGCCCTGGACACGCCGTCGAACTCGATGACGAACTCCGGCGCGCACGGCTTCTCCGAGATCCTCTACGCCTACACCTCCGGTGCGAACAACAACGGCTCGGCGTTCGCGGGTCTGAACGCCGACACGCAGTGGTTCAACTCGACGATCGGCATCGCGATGATGCTGGGCCGGTTCCTGCCGATGGTGTTCGTCCTCGCGCTGGCCGGTTCGCTCGCCGAGCAGACCCCCGTCCCCGAGACGGCGGGCACGCTGCGCACGGAGAAGCCGCTGTTCACGGGCCTGTTGGTCGGCACGATCCTGATCATCACCGGTCTCACCTACTTCCCGGCCCTCGCGCTGGGACCGCTCGCCGAAGGGCTCGCAGCATGAGCACCATCACTCCCACCCGGCCCCCGCAGGCGGGGACGCCCGGCGGGCACCACGCCCCCGGACGCGTCGGCGGCGGACTGTTCGACCCCAAGCAGCTGGTGAAGTCCTTCCCGGACGCGATCAGGAAGCTCGATCCGCGGGTGATGGTCAAGTCGCCCGTCATGTTCGTGGTGTTGGTCGGCTCGGTGGTCACCACCGGGCTGGCGGTGGCGCATCCGGGGGACTGGTTCGGCTGGGCGATCACCGTCTGGCTGTGGCTGACGACGATCTTCGCCAACCTCGCGGAGGCCGTGGCGGAGGGTCGGGGCAAGGCGCAGGCCGACACCCTGCGCAAGGCCAAGACCGACACCGTGGCGCGCAGGGTGATCGGGAAGAACGAGGAGCGGGTCCCGGGTACCGAGCTCCGCATCGGTGACCTGGTGGTCTGCGAGGCCGGCGACATCATCCCCGGCGACGGAGACGTCGTCGAGGGTGTGGCGAGCGTGGACGAGTCCGCGATCACCGGGGAATCGGCTCCCGTCATCCGGGAGTCGGGCGGTGACCGGTGCGCGGTCACGGGCGGTACGAAGGTGCTGTCGGACCGGGTCGTCATCAAGATCACGACGAAGCCGGGTGAGACGTTCATCGACCGGATGATCAATCTGGTCGAGGGCGCGGCCCGGCAGAAGACGCCGAACGAGATCGCCCTCAACATCCTCCTGGCGTCCCTCACGATCGTCTTCCTGCTCGCCGTGGTCACTCTCAAGCCCTTCGCGATCTACGCCGGGGCCGACAAGCAGACTTCGATGATCGTGCTGGCGGCGCTGCTGGTCTGCCTGATCCCGACGACGATCGGCGCGCTGCTCTCCGCGATCGGCATCGCGGGCATGGACCGCCTCGTCCAGCGCAACGTCCTGGCGATGTCGGGGCGCGCGGTGGAAGCGGCCGGCGATGTGTCGACGCTGCTGCTCGACAAGACGGGCACGATCACCCTGGGCAACAGGCAGGCCTCCGAGTTCGTGCCGGTGGCCGGGACGACGGCGGCCGAACTCGCCGATGCCGCCCAGCTGTCGTCACTCGCCGACGAGACGCCCGAGGGCCGCTCGATCGTGGTCCTCGCGAAGGAGAAGTACGGGCTGCGCGAGCGCCACCAGGGCGAACTCGCCCACGCGCAGTGGATCGAGTTCACCGCCCAGACCCGCATGTCCGGCGTGGACATCGACGGCCGGAAGGTACGCAAGGGCGCGACCGGCTCGGTGGTGGCGTGGGTGAAGGAGCGGGGCGGCAGTGTCTCCGAGGATGCGCAGGCGCTCACGGACCGGATTTCCCAGGCTGGTGGCACGCCGCTGCTGGTGGCTGTGGAGGACGACAAGGGCGGCGCGCGGGTCCTGGGTGTCATCCACCTCAAGGACGTCGTGAAGGACGGCATGCGGGAGCGGTTCGACGAGCTGCGCCGCATGGGCATCCGCACGGTCATGATCACGGGCGACAACCCGCTGACCGCGAAGGCCATCGCCGAGGAGGCGGGTGTCGACGACTTCCTCGCGGAGGCGACGCCCGAGGACAAGATGGCGCTGATCAAGCGTGAGCAGGCCGGCGGGAAGCTGGTCGCGATGACCGGTGACGGCACCAATGACGCCCCCGCCCTCGCGCAGGCGGACGTCGGTGTCGCGATGAACACGGGCACGTCGGCCGCGAAGGAGGCCGGCAACATGGTCGACCTCGACTCCGACCCGACCAAGCTCATCGAGATCGTCGAGATCGGCAAGCAACTCCTCATCACCCGGGGTGCGCTGACGACCTTCTCGATCGCCAACGACGTCGCGAAGTACTTCGCGATCATCCCCGCGATGTTCGCCGTCGCCTATCCGTCGCTGGACAAGCTCAACATCATGGGCCTGGCCTCGCCGGAGTCCGCGATCCTGTCCGCCGTCATCTTCAACGCGCTGATCATCATCGCCCTGGTCCCGCTCGCCCTGAAGGGCGTCCGTTACCGGCCCTCCAGCGCCGACTCGATGCTCCGCCGCAACCTCGGGATCTACGGACTCGGCGGCCTCATCGCCCCGTTCATCGGCATCAAGCTCATCGACCTGCTCCTCACCCTCATCCCCGGAATCGGCTGACCACCATGAACATCTCAGCGGCGAACACCGGCCGAGTCCTCTGGGCGGGCCTGCGCGCCCTCCTCGTCCTGACCGTCGTCTGCGGCGTGCTCTACCCCCTCGCCGTCACCGGCATCGCCCAAGTCGCCTTCCCCGGCAAAGCCAACGGCTCCGAGGTCACCGACGCGAACGGGAAGGTCGTCGGCTCCGAACTCATCGGCCAGAGCTACAACCTGCCCCTCAAGGACGGCGAGAAGACCGCCGCCCCGGACCTGCGCTGGTTCCAGCCACGCCCGTCCAACGGCCTGGGCTCCAACAACGTCAACACCCAGTACTCCATCATTCTCTCCGGCGCCACCAACCGCTCCGGTGACAACGCCGACCTGATCCAGTGGGTCAAGGACGCCAAGGCCGCCGTCATCAAGGACAACTCCACCGCCGACTACAAGGTCAAGCCCTCGGAGATCCCCGCCGAGGCCGTCACCTCCTCGGGATCCGGCCTGGACCCGCACATCTCCCCGGAATACGCGAAGCTCCAGGTCCACCGGATCGCCGAGCGGAACCACCTCACCGTCGCCCAGGTCGACAAGCTCGTCGCCGACCACACCGACGGCCGCGTCCTCGGCTTCGTCGGCGAACCCCGCGTCAACGTCCTCCAGCTCAACATCGCGCTGAAGGAGATGGTGGGGGAGCGGGGTTGAGACCCCGTCAGGCGTACGGAGGGCCTCAGGCGCCCGGGAGCACCCGGGTCTCGACCGCCGGGAGGCCCTTCGTCCACCAGTGGTCGTAGCGGCCGTAGACCCGGGGGTCCCGGCCCGCGAGGAGACCCCCGAGCGCCGCCGCCTCCTCGGCCAGGCCGGCCCAGACCCCGGCGGGCAGCGGGTGGAAGGCCGAGGCCTCGACGCCGCCCTCGACCGGCCGCCAGACCCCGGCGACGTACCCGTCCACCAGGAGCGTCGGCAGGGTGTCGCCGTTCACACGGATCACGTGCCTGCGGTACTCGGACGGGATCACGCGCGCACGGTCGGCGTACGCCAGCAGGATGCTGTCCCACATGGCCATCAGCCGGGGCGGGGCCGGAGTGTCCTCGTCGGGGCGCGGCGCCCCGGGCACGTCGTACAGGACCGTTCCACCGGGCCCCTCCAGCTGCTCCAGCTTCGGCAGGTCCCCGCCCGGGAGGCCCGGGAGGCCTTCGAGGAGGAGGCTCAGCGCCTCGCGGACCTTGCCCCGCGGGGCCGTCGTGAACTGCGCCATGTCCGGGACGGACGCCGGCCCGAAGCCCTCCAGATAGCGCCGGAGGAGGACGGCGAGCCCCGCCGTCGAGGCCTCCGGTTCGGCGAGTACCGGCAGCGTGGCCGCCGTCACGAAGGACTGCGCCGTCCCGAACGACCACGGCGGCCCCGTCGGCGCGTGCCAGAGCGGCGCGTACTGCCGGATCATCCGCCAGACCACGGCCTCCACCGGACCGCCCCTGACCTCCTCCAGGCGCGCCCGCATCTCCGCCCCGCTCCGCACCCGCCCCGCGTACTCCAGCAGACCGGGCAGCAGCGCGTCCGCGTCGGCGGCCGTGAACCCCGCGGCCTTGAACCGCGGATCGTGCAGCCGCGAGCCGCGCAGGGTCGGCTCCATGCCCTCCCGGAAGGCCCGGTAGTCCTCGGCGTGCACCAGGTGCAGGGTCAGCCGCATCAGGGTCGACCTGACCAGCTCGTACCCGTCCAGCGCCTCGTCCAGCCGCTCCGGAACGAAGCCCGCGACCCGGTTCCACAGCGCCACGTACGGGGAGCCCGGCTGCTGCGCCTGGAGCGCCACGACCTGTCGTACGGCGTCCCCGACGCCGATCCGCGCCCGGTCGAGCAGCAACTGCCGGGCGAGGGTGGACCGGTTGAGAGCGCGTGCGGTGATCACCATGGGCCGATTCTCCCTCCATGGAGTCATATAGACGCACCGTAGGGTCATGGCCATGGATGCCATATCGACGCGTACGTCACCGCGACCGCCGGAGGGGGAGGCGGGGGGTGCGGCGTCCGCGGAGGGTGGCGGTGCGGGGTACGGGGAGGGGGCTGCGGCAGCGGTTGCGGTACTGGCACCGGCACCGGCACCGGCACCCGCACCGGCAGTGGCGACGGTCCCGGGCGGGGTCGTGGCGAGCCTGTCGCGCCGGCACGATGTCCTGCTGACCCTCCTGTGCTTCGTCGTCTGTTGCGGCATCGGGTTCCAGTCCTGGACCGCGATGCGGCTCACCGGCTTCGACCTCGGCATCTTCGACCAGGCGGTCCGCGCGTACGCGCACTTCGAGCTGCCCAGGTCGCCCATCAAGAACGTCCACCACGAGTTCCCGCCCGGCTTCTCCCTCCTCGGCGACCACTTCACCCCGGCCCTCGCGCTCCTCGCGCCCCTGTACTGGCTGTGGGACGACCCAAGGGTCCTCGTCCTCGCCCAGGCCGCGCTGTTCGCGGCGGGCGTGCCGGTGGTCCGGCGCATCGCCCGGCACTGCTTCGCCCCCGCCGGGCCGCCCCCCCCGCACCGCTCACCGAGCCGCTCGCCGTGCGCCGGGCGGCGGACCTCGCCGGGCTGGTGTACGCCCTGGGGTGGCCGCTCCTCAACTCCTCGTACAACGGCTTCCATGAGGTCGCCTTCGCGGTCCCTTTCACCCTCCTGATGCTGGAGCGGGGCCTCGCCCACCGCTACGGCGCCGCCGCCTGCTGGGCGCTCATGCTGTGCACGGCCAAGGAGGACATGGGCCTCGTCGTCGGCGCCTTCGGCCTGGTCCTCGCGGCCCGCGCCCACCGCGCCGGCCACGGCGGGGGCCGCGCCACGGGCATCGCGCTCGCGCTCGGCGGGCCCCTGGTGTCCGCCGCCGTGATCGGCTGGTTCCTGCCGGTGATGGGCGGACCCGACGGCTACTACTGGTCGTACGGGAGTCTCGGCGCCGACCCGGGCGCCGCCCTGACCCATGTCCTCAGCTCCCCGTGGGTCCTGCTCCAGGTCGCCGTCACGCCCCTCGTGAAGGTCGGCATGCCGGCCTGGATCCTGGGCACACTGGCCCTGCTGCCGCTGGGCTCCCCGACGTTCCTGCTCGCCGTGCCCCTCCTCGCGGAACGGGTCCTCTCCGACAATCCGAACCACTGGCCGGTGATCAACCACTACGACGCCTTCCTGTGGCCGATCCTGCTGACGGCGGCCCTGGAGACGCTCGGGCGTCTGCACGGGAAGCACCCCCGGCTGTTCCGGCGGTGGGCGGTCACCGGAACCGCGCTCGCCTCGACGGCGGCCGTGGCCCTCGGCCTCGTCCTCTTCGTCCAGCCGGGCGCGTGGCGGGCCCCGGACGACCGGCGGGCCCTCGCGGACGCGGCGGAACTGATTCCGGACGGGGCGACGGTGGAGGCGGACAACGCGGTCGCGCCCCGGCTGACCGCCCGTACCCGGGTGGTCATCGCCGACGCCACCCCCAGAGGCGCGGACTGGGTCCTCCTCCGCGTCGAGGGCAGGACGTTCCCGTTCACCTCGCTGGAAGAGCAACAGCTGCGGGTGGCCATGCTCCTGGACCACGGGTACACGCGGGTGTGGCAGCGCGACGGATCGGTTCTGCTCCAGCGCACCCGACGGGTGCCGATCCCCGGGATGCGCGTACCGGGCCCGGACAGCACACCGGTCAGGGAGGCGGTACCGAGGGACGTGGGCGCGAGCTTGTTCCGGCGGTAGGGGGACCGAGTCGCTCCGGCGGTGGGGGACCGAGTTCGTTCCGGCGCTGCGGGCGCGTGGCTGTTCCTTCGGGGGCGTGTGCCCGTGTCAGGGGCTCCGGACGCCGCCGGTTCACCGAACCCACCTCCGGGGGACACGCGGATCTCACCCTCCCTCACGACCATCGTCCGCATGACCTCCACCGCCACCTCCACGTCCACGTCCACGCCCGCACCCCGGGGCGCGCGCCGCGCGCACACCGCCGGTTCGGCCGTCGTCGGTTCGGCCCTCGCCCTCGCGGCGGCCGTCGCGCTCCTCGCCCCGGCCGCGCCGGCGTACGCGGCGGGCAACGCCGTCCCGACGTACGAGGTGAAGATCAACCTCACCGCGGCGGCCCTGGACGGCTCCCACAACCCGAGCGCGGCGGTGAAGTCGGCCTTCGGCATCACCGGTTCGGCCAAGTCCCGCTCGTACAGCTACTACGACACCGACGCGCGGGCGCTCGACGCCGAGGGCTGGAGCGTCCGCCTCCGCCACAAGGACGGTTCCTCCTTCGAGGAGACGTACAAGAAGCGCTTCCCCGTCACCGACGGCGACATCGACGCGGCGCTCACCGCGGCCAACGCCGCCGGCTTCGACAGCGGCGACACCAACTACGACGCCGAGGTCGACTGGGGCTACGCGAAGCAGACGCTGAGCTTCAGCAACGACAAGAGCCACAGCGCGAGCGGCTACTCGGGCACGACGCTGCCGACGAGCACCACCGGCCGCGGCTGGCTCGTCAACGACATCCCCGGCAAGCTGGCCGACTGGCGCGGCACCGCCTGGGGCACGAACACCCTCAAGGCGTCCCGCGCGCACGGCCCGGTGACCGCGAAGGTGTACGGCGGGGCGTGGGGCGGCTCGGACGACGCGAGCATCGAGGTGCTGCCGGTCGTCGGGGCGAGCGGCACGGGTACGGAATACGTCGTCGAGCTGTCCTTCAAGACGGACTCGTACGCCGACGCGGCCGACCTGCACGGCGACGCGATCGCGGTCGCCGAGGCCAACGGCTGGCTCCACCACGGGGACATCCTGAAGACACAGCTGATCCTCGACCGCTACTAGAAGAGGTTCGCGGGCGCGGAGCCGCGCGTTCATCCAGGGCTCTCCTCGTCGTCGTGCGGACGATGCCCGTCGTTGTGGCCGGAAATAGACCATGAGGCCGCCTCCACGGGTGACATCCACACGTTCAAAGGGAGTTCAGATGAATCCGCGCCTCCTGCGCCGGCCTGCCGTCGTGGTACTGCCCCTCACCGCCGCGCTCGCGATCACGGCGGTCATGGGGACGGCCGAGGCGGAGCCGGCGCGGCACGGTTCCGCCGCCCGCGTCGTCTCCACGTCGACCCTGCCCGACATCCCGCTGGCCGGCTTCAGCAACGGCCTGCTGCCCGGCAGCGTCGACGACGACCGGGACGTCGACCTGGGCGGCATCGGCAGTGACCTGTACCCGGCCGGGCGGCGCGGGGAGTACTGGACGGTCACCGACCGCGGCCCCAACGGCCAGATCGCGGTCGGCAAGGACAAGCGGCGCACCTTCCCGGTCCCCGGCTTCGACCCGGCGATCGTGAAGATCCGCGCGGTCGGCGGCCGGATCCAGGTCCTGAAGTCCATCCCGCTCACCACCGCGTCCGGCGCGCCCGTCACCGGCCTGCCGAACCAGCGGGGCCGCGACGAGGCCCCGTACAACTACGACGCCTCGACCCCGCTCGCGTACGACCCCAACGGCCTCGACACCGAGGGCCTGGTCCGCGACCGCGACGGCAGCTTCTGGCTGGTCGACGAGTACGGGCCGTCCCTGGTGCACGTCTCCGCGAAGGGCCGGGTGCTCGCCCGCCATGTGCCCAAGGGCCTGAACCTGACCGGCGCCGACTACCCGGTGATCGAGTCGCTGCCGTCGATCTTCCTCAAGCGTAAGGTCAACCGCGGCTTCGAGGGCCTCGCGCTGCTGCCCGACGGCGACCTGGTGATGGCGCTCCAGAGCCCGCTGCTCAACCCCGACAAGGCCACCGGCGAGGACTCCCGCAACACCCGCCTGGTGCGCTTCTCGCCGCGCCAGAACCGGGTCACGGCCGAGTACGCGTACCGCTTCGACGCGGTCGGCGAGGTCGAGCCCGGCCAGACGAAGACCTCCGAGCTGAAGATCTCCTCCGTCGTCGCGCTCGGCGGCGACCGCCTCCTCGTGCAGGAGCGCACCGACAAGTCCGCCCGCGTCTACGAGGTACGCCTCCGCCGCGGCGCCGACATCCTCGGCTCGCCGTGGGACGGCGCGGCCGCCCCGACCCTGGAGCAGCTCGACGACACGACGCCGGCGAAGGCCCCGTTCCTGGCCAAGCGCCTGGTGGTCGACCTGAACACCGTCGAGGGGGTCCCCGGCAAGATCGAGGGCATCGCCGTCGAGGGCTCGTCGACCCTCGTCCTCCTCAACGACAACGACTTCGGCATGACGGACGGCCCGTCGGCCTTCGACGCGAACGGCCGCCTGGTGGACAGCGACGTGGAAACAACCCTGGTCCGCGTCCGCCTGAACCACCCGCTCCGCTGACGGAATGAAGTCCGGGGGCGGCGGGAGGCCGTCCCCGGCGGGGCGTCGTCCGGAAGGTCCTTCGCGACGGGCGGCGCGCCGAGGACCGGGCTCACTTGGCGCCCGCGCCCGTACCCCCGCCCGTGCTTCCCGGCGTGGCCGGTGCGTCGGTGACCTGGTAGGTCACCTGCGGTTCCGGCGCGCCCTCGGTCTTCATCGCCTTGCTCTCGCTCTTGAGGATGCGCGCGGCCTTGCCCGCGTTCCGCGCCAGCTCGGGGAGCTTCTTGGCGCCGAGCAGGACGATGACGACGATGAGGAGGATGGCGATCTCGCTGATTCCGAACACTGTTCTCCACTCCCTGTGGAATCGGGGCCTGCGGCCTGCGGTGCCGCCGGGGGCGACCCCTTCCCGGTGTCGTCCAGGAGCCTGAATCTACAGTGCTGTAGAAGATGCGGGAAGTGCGGTGAGGTGCGGAGCGCGGCCGTGCTGTGGGGCCCGCCCCCTCCTGTGCCGGAGCCGGTGTGCGGGTGCACCCGCCACCTGGCGAAGCACGACAAGCAGGGTCGGTGCCACGAACGCGTCGAGGTGCCGACGGCCTGGGACGAGACGAAGAAGCCGCTGCGGTACGAGGCCGGGCAGTGCAACTGCCGGCAGTACGTGGGGCCGCAGCCGTTGTCGCAGGTGTTCGCGGAGGACCTGACGGACCTGGCGTAGCCCGCCACCCGCGCGACCGGAGCCCCCTCCGGGCGCCGCGACGGTCGATGCCTCCGAGCACCGCGACCGCCGCGGCTCCCGGCTCCCGCCCTGCGGCTCCCGGCCCCCGTCCCGCGGCTCCCGGCCCCGTCCCGCCGCTCTCAGTCCTCGTCGCCGCTCTCGTCCTCTTCCTCGTCGCCCTCGAAGAAGTCACCGATCTCGTCGACGACTTCGGCCGCGACCATGCCGCCGACGACCCCCACGGCGAGCCCGGCGGCTCCGGCCGCGACGGCGGTGCCCATGCCGGGACCGGAGTGATGCCCGTGGCTGTCGCTGTGGCCGTGGCTGTGGCCGTAGGAATCGTGGGATCCGTGGGATCCGTATGCGGCGTGCGACCCGTGCGACCCGTGCGATCCGTGCGCGGCGCGGTGCTCGACCAGCTGCCGCATCCAGGAGCCGACTTCGGCGTTCCAGTCGATCCGGTCGACGCCGTGGTGGCTGACGGTGAAGCGAGTGACGGTGTCCTGGCCCTCGGAGAAGAACCCGCCGCGCTTGTCGGCCTCCAGGACGACATCGACTCCGGCCGGCCCGGCGAGGAAGGTCACCTCGATCTCGTTGACCTGGGACGCGTACTGGGGCGAGGGCGTGACCTCGATCTCCTGGTAGAAGGGCAGCTGTTGCCCCGTCCCCCGGATGTGCCCGAGTTCGAGGCCGGCGGACCGGAAGCCGAAGCCGAGCCGGCCGAGGGCTTCGAGGATCGCCTCCTGGACCGGCAGGGGCCGCACCGCGAGGGGGTCGAGGTCGCCCTTGTCCCTGGCGCCGGAGATGCCGAGTTCGGTCCGTACGCCCAGGGTGATGCCGAGGCCCTGGCCGTACAGCTCGGTGATCGGGGTCTCCCAGGGCAGGTTGACGCCGAACGGGACGGTGCGCAGCTCGCCCGCGGAGAGGCGGAAGCCGCCACCGACGGTGAAACGCTCGAAGACGACCGTGCCCTCGGACTCGCCGTCCTCGTGCTCGGCCTCGACGCGGGCGACGAGTTCGAGGGTGATGTGCTCGATCGTGAAGTCGGCGTCGCCGCCCTTCAGATGGACCTGACCGGCCAGACCGCCGCCCGGCGTCACCGCGCCGGGGTCGAGGACGGTGTCCACCGAGGGGGCGCCGACGCCGAGGGATCCGAGCAGCCGCTTGAACACCATCGTGGCGTTCACTCCTTCTTACGTACGTGTACGGGTCGAGCACGGGCTGCGCGAGCCCACCCCGTGCCTCTACATCACTGTAGAAGGATAGAGGGCGAGTACTCCAACGGAAGTGCGCGCCAAGGCGCTTGGGGAAGAAAGTCCGAAAGGTGAGCACGAAGCCGACCGGAACCTTCGGGCTGTCGGTGGGGTGGACGCCGGTGGGGGCGTAGGGAGGGCCTGGGCGGGGGAGCGGCTGCTGCCCGGTTCGCCGGGGACGAGCGACGGCAGGGCGGCCGTGAGGGCGGTGTCGCCGAGTCGCCCAGGTCGAAGGCGACGGTTCCACCGACGGGGTTGGGCAGGCGGCCACGGGGGAAGTCTCCGTCCCGCGGACCGTCGACCGACCGTTGTCCGAGAGCAGCGGAAACTTCAGGGATGGAGTTGATGCACGGTGGAACGACGCATGCCGGTCGCGACGCACTGGGGCAGTTTCATCGCGGTGGTCGACTCCGGCCGGTTGGTGCGCATCGAGCCGAGGGGCGATGACCCCGTGCCGTCACCCATTGGCCCCGGAATGGTGGCAGCCGCCGACGACAGCGCTCGCGTGCTGCGCCCCGCGGTGCGCAAGGGCTGGCTGAACGGCCTGCCGCGCGTCCACGACACGGCCAGAGGCGCGGATGCCTTCGTGGAGGTGAGCTGGGACGACGCGATCACGCTGGTGAGCGATGAACTGCTTCGAGTTCGCTCACAGCACGGAGACAGCGCGGTGTTCGGCGGATCCTACGGCTGGGCGAGTGCGGGCGGCTTCCACAACGCGCAGGGGCAACTCCATCGGTTCCTGGCCTTGGGCGGGGGATACACCGACTCTCGCAACACGTACAGCACCGCGGCTCTGGAGGTCGTCCTCCCCCATGTGATCGGCGGGCATCCGTGGAGCTACCAGTCCCGGATGCCGATGTGGGACGAGATCGCCGAGAACTGTGAGTTGGTGGTGGCGTTCGGAGGGCTGGCCCTCAAGAACAGCCAGATCAACCCTGGTGGGCTGGCCAGGCACCAGACGCGGAACCTGCAGCGCCGGTGCCGTGAGGCCGGGGTGCGGTTCGTGAACATCAGCCCCATCCGCAGCGATGCCGCCGGCTTCCTCGACGCCGAGTGGCTGCCCGTCGTGCCCAATACCGACACCACCGCGATGCTCGGAATCGCACACACGATGCTGGTCAACGGGTGGCACGACGAGGACTTCCTTCGCCGGTGCTGTGTCGGATTCGACCGCTTCGCCTCCTACCTGGTCGGCGAGCCCGATGGCGTCCCCAAGGATGCCGCCTGGGCGGCGAGGATCACGGGCATCAGCCGCGACGCGATCACCGACCTCGCTCGCCGCCTCACCACACGGCGTTCACTCGTCATGGTCAACTACGCGGTGCAGCGGGCGGACCACGGCGAACAGCCGATCTGGATGTCCGTCGTGCTGGCCGCCATGGCGGGCTCGATGGGCCGGCCCGGCTGCGGCTGGGGCGCGGGTTACGCGACGATGGACGCGACCGGCGTCGCCAGGGGCCGCCCCTCCGTGGCGGCGTTCCCCGGGGCTTCCAACCCCGTGCCGGATTTCATCCCCGTCGCGCGGATCGCCGACACCCTGCTGCATCCGGGCAGGACCATCGACTACGACGGCCGGCGCCTCACGCTGCCCGAGCTTCGCCTGATCTACTGGTGCGGAGGGAACCCGTTCCACCACCACCAGGACCTCCATCGGCTGACCCGGGCCTGGCAGACTCCTGACACGGTGGTGGTTCACGAGGCCTGGTGGAACACCACGGCCAAGTTCGCGGACATCGTCCTTCCTGTCGCCACCAGCCTGGAGCGCGACGACTTCGCCGCCGGATTCTCGGACCCCCACCTCACCGCGATGCCGAAGGTCCGCGAGCCGGCGGGTGAGTCGCGCACCGACCACCACATCTTCACCGCCTTGGCCTCCCGGCTCGGATACGAGCGGGAGTTCACGGAGTCGCGCTCCGAGATCGAATGGGTCCGGCACCTTTACGAGCAGACGAAGGCCGAACTCGGCGACGATGCCGCCTTGCCGAGCTTCGACGACTTCTGGCGAAACTCCGCCGCCGAGTTGCCGGCGTCGACGGGGCCGTATCCCGGCAGCTTCGAGGCGCTCCGCTCGGATCCGCAGCGGTTCCCCGTGCCGACGCCCTCGGGCCGGATCGAGATCTTCTCCGAGGAGATCGACTCGTTCGGCTACGACGACTGCGCCGGGCATCCGGCCTGGTTCGAACCGGCCGAGTGGCTTCGTGGCGATCTGGCGGAACGATTCCCGCTGCATCTGATCTCGAATCAGCCCGCTTCCCGCCTGCACAGCCAGTACGACAACGGTGGCCACAGCCTCAGTTCGAAGATCCGCGGCCGTGAGCCCGTGACGATCAACCCGTCGGACGCCGCGTCACGCGGCATCGAGAACGGCGTGATCGTACGCGTCTACAACGACCGAGGCAGCTGCCTCGCGGGTGCGGTCCTGTCGGACGACGTCATGCCGGGTGTCGTACAACTGTCCACCGGAGCGTGGTGGGATCCAGTGCGGCCAGGGCTGAGCGGAACGCTGGACCGCCACGGCAATCCGAACGTCCTCACGGCGGATCGGCCGTGCTCGCGCCTGTCCCAAGGGCCGAGTGCTCTCAGTGCGCTGGTCGACATCGAGCTCTACGACGGCCCCCTTCCCGATGTGTTCGCCTTTGCGCCACCGAAACTCGAACATTGACACGAATGTCGGAAATCCCTACGCTCGCCCGTTTTGCGCGTGCGTAGGGGAATGAATACGGTGCGCAACCGTGACTGCACTTCAAAACCTCAAGTACGCACAGTGGTTCAGGGGCGCCGACGTCGACGGCGACGGGTTCATCACCCAGCGGGACGTCCGAATGATGAGCGAGCGATACATCGCCGCCCGCGGCGCCGCGCCGGACTCCGCGCCCGCCCGCCTGCTCGCCGAGGGGTTGGACGGGTTCTGGAGGAACGTGATCGCCCCGATGGACCAGGACGGTGACGGGAAGGTCGATCTGCGGGAGATGACCGAGGGGTTCCATCGGGTCCTGACCGACCCCGCCCTGTACCCGCAACAGGTCGAGCCGGTGACCGAGTGCTTCTTCGACCTCGTCGACCTCAACGGAGACGGCAAGATCGACCAGGCGGAGTTCCAGCAGATGTTCGACGCGGTCGCCAGAGTTCCCGGCGAGGACTGCGCCGCGGTCTTCGCCGCTCTGGACCGGGACGGCTCC
This sequence comes from Streptomyces sp. P9-A4, assembly GCF_036634195.1. Taxonomy (NCBI): domain Bacteria; kingdom Bacillati; phylum Actinomycetota; class Actinomycetes; order Kitasatosporales; family Streptomycetaceae; genus Streptomyces; species Streptomyces sp. P9-A4. The sequence goes on along the minus strand of NZ_JAZIFY010000001.1, from coordinate 2,489,690 downwards.
GGTGCACTGGACCGCGCCGAATTCCATCAGGCGGTCACGGAGTTCTTCTACGGCAACGACCCCGACGCTCCTGCCAACCACCTGTTCGGCAGGGTCACCGGCTGACGGCCCCAGGCACGGCCCGGCACCCGCACGCCCCTGGTTCGGCGGGAACCCGAGACCTTCCGCGTGCGTCCACGCCCGCCTGTGCGGCGCGCTCAGATCCTGCTCCACGTCGTCCAGGAAGAAGAACGCCCCAGTTCCGGTGAAGATCCTGGAGATGAGGCGGCTGCGCCGTCCGGGCCCGCGCCCCGCGCGGCGGGGCGGTCGCCCCGATGAGCGGTACGGGCCCGGTCGCGCCTTGCGGCGGCCGGGCTCGTGGCGGGCGCCCGTCGCGGCTCGACTCCGATGCCGCACGCACCGCCCTCCCTGCGGGGGCTGCTCTGACCTGCGGAGACACCGTCAGCAGTATCGATTCCGATGTCCGACCGGAACGCCGCTTCCCGTCCTGAGGGTGATCACGCGGTGGTTCCGGTACGCGGACCATGGCCGATGGCTCACCCTCGGTAACTGGTGCAAGCTCCAGCGCACCCCGCCCAGCGTCACGACCACCCTCTGACCTGCCCGTCGCCCGGCCGCCGTCCCGGGTGACCGCTGCGAGCGTCACGCCCGGTCGAGACGTTCCCGGCGGACGGCTTCGCTTTCCCCCCGACCAGCAAAAAGACCCTCCCGAAGGAGGGTCTATCGCGGAGCGCCCCCGGCAGGACTCGAACCTGCGGCCAAGTGCTTAGAAGGGACTTGGTGGGTGGGGGCGTGGGGCGTCTCTGACCTGCGCGGACGTGCGTAGTAGCTGCCCGCTCCCGAAAACTTCGGGCGTTTTCGGGACGGCGGGACTGTCAGTGGTGGGGGCTAGCGTGCGTCGCATGGGAGCGAAGACGGCGCTACTGGCGTACGCGGACGGAGACGTGGCCTCGGCGCTGCGGGAGGCCGGCGAGCCGGTGGCTGAGGGAACGGCGGCGTTGATCGCCAAGGTCTTCCCCTGCTGGGGGATGGAGTCGACGGAGGGAGAGGTCCTGGGGGAATCGACGTACCCGCCGGAGGGACTCACGTACGCGGCGAGCTTCCCGGGCGTGGACCTGGTCTGCGATCGGCGTCTGATGTTCGACCGCCCGTCGGAGCTCCTGGCGCACCTCCTGGAAACGGCAGCGGGACGCCGGGTGATCCTGCATGCGATGCACAGCGTCTCGGACTGGCTTGCCTTCGCGGTCTGGGAGGACGGCCGTCTCTGCCGCTCGCTGAGCCTCTCGCCGGACGGCGGCATCGTGGAGAACATCGGTGACCCGTTCCCCTTCGAGACGCCCTACTGGGCGGGTGACCGTCCCGTGGAATTCGACCCGGACTGGGACGAGGAGCCGTACGCCCTGCCCTTCCACCCCCTGGAACTGGGCAATGAAGCCCTGCGCGCCTTCTTCGGCTTCCTCCTGGAAGGCCGGCCCTTGCCCGAGGACGTCGACCCGGACGAGGTCCCACTGCTCGGTTTCCGCCTCTTCGCCGACAGCAATGAGCCGAGCAGCTGACACCGCCCAGACGATGGCATCCGTCTGAGATAGGTTGACGATTCACGTCTGCAAGGGGGTGCGACGGTGGCCGGTCTTGCTCCGGATGTCAAGTTCATCGCGGAGGGAATGATCCGCGGGTCCATGGGGCTTCTCGACACGATGCGGGGAGCGCGTGACACGGCCATTGCCGTCGGCCACGAACTGGCGCGACAACAGGGGATGGCAGGGGACGACGAGGCGGGGCGAGCCTTTGCCAAGGTGTACGTCTCGGCAGCCGCCGCGACGCTCGACAAGATGGGCTTCAGTTCCTACGTCCTTGGCGAGACGAGCAAGGGGCTGATGCGTAACGCCCGTGAGTTCATGGCCGAGGAGAGCCGACAAGTCTCTGCCTTCCTGGGACGACAGGCCGACCTCACCGCAGGGATGGGCGACCCCGGCGCAGACTGCACCGAGAACTACCTCGGGCTCGGCCAGGAGCTCCCCGAAGTGGTGGGGGAGACCGCCTGGTACGAGCAGTACGCCCCCAGCGGCGGCAGCGACCGCTTCCGTGGCTCGCCGGAAAAGATCCGGGACGTCGCCGGCTCCTGGCGTCACGCCGGAGTGCTCATGCAGCGCTTCCTGGAGGACGCGCAGGCGTACGCCCTCACCGCGAGCAAGGCACACTCCGGCGAGGCCGCCGATGCCTTCCAGACGTACGTCAAGTACAGCGTCGGCCTCACCTGCCCGCCGGCGAAGGCGGAGGATGGCGAGCCGCTGGTGACGAACCTCGTCGCTGCTTGCGCGCAGGTAGCCAAGGCGTGTGACCGGTACGCCGAGCACGTGGAGGCTGCCAAGGGGAAGATCGCCGAGCGCAAGCTGGACCTCTTCGCGGTCGACATGCCCTGGGACCAGCCGACGTTCGGGGGCAACGGATACGACGGCGGACTGCTCGATGCCGTGCTCGGGGACTCCTGGATCCGGGACCTCGGCTCCGTGGGGCATGCACTGGACTCGTCCGCCGCACGCATCAAACTTCCCGCCGCCGATCCGCCGGCGGCACCCACCATCCCGGGATTCCCGTTCCTGCCGCCGCTCATCCCCGCGCCGATTCCCGTACCCGTCCCGATCGTCCTCGCGTCGTACACCGGGCAGGTCCCGGCGCTGGCTCCGATGATCAACCCAGTCGACCCGGGTATCTCCTTCGCCGACCCGATTCCGCCGGTCCCTGGGACGACCCGTCTGCTCACCGCGGCAGAGCAGCAGCAGTTCCGCGCGTGGACGAATACCCTCCGACCCGGCGGCCTGGCCGGCGGCGGTGGCCCGGCGGCCCCGGACAACGCCTACCAGCTCCGCGTGGCCGGCTATCCCGAGCGTGAGGTGCCGTTGCTCGGGAGCAAGCGCGGGCTGATGGTGGACGGCATACGCCCCCTCGACGGCCACCTCGTCGAGGCGAAGCACGTACGGGACCCGGACTGCACGAAGAAGAGCTTTCGCACCCTCGACCGAGTCGAGGAGACACTGGCGAAGCCTGTCAAGATCAACAATCAGGGGAAGATCGCATGGGACCCTGTCGTCGACTCCATGTACGCGGGTGACGAGAAGGAGCTCATCCGCTACAAGCAGGCCATGGCCAACCCCGCCAACAGCGAGATCAGGGGCCTGGAGATCGTGACGAACGGCAGGGACAACGCCGTCTACTGGCAGTCCATGATGGCGATGACGGGCACGCCAGGCTCGACGCGGTACGTCCCCTGAGAACAAGGAAGACCATGGCCACGGAACGAAACATCCGGACGAACTTCGCCTTCTATCCCCCCGAGGGGGACGGCGGAGCCTGGCACGCCACGCTGGACTCCCTGGAGCGGGCGCTGCGAGAGGCGTTCCCCGACCCCACCATCGGGCACCGGCGGTCCGGCGTCCACGAGATGACCGTCCTGGACTTCGAGATCGAGCTGTCGCCGGATGTGTGGCTGGACGGCACCGCGGCCATCACCGAGCCCGACTACGCCTACATCACCCTCACCGACGCGACCGCGGACGAAGCCGGCGCCTTCGCCGTCTGGCTGCGCGACTCCTTCGCCCCAGCGCCTAACCTCGTGCGCTTCGCCAGCAGCCTCGCCATGGCGAACGGCGAGGACACCCCCTCACCGCTGCCGACCGCAGGGGGCCGCGAAGACATCGGCGACCTGCTGCGCCGGCACCTCGACACATTCGACTACTGACCGGCGACCACCAAGCGTCTGCCGCCTGTGTGACGCTGCTTCCCGTTGGTCTAATCGGCCGATGGAACGTAGGGCCGCAGTGTCACAGGCCCGGATACCTTCCGCCGAGCCCCGGAGCGGGGCTCGGCTCGAAGAGGCGGTCCGGCGGGTGCAACGCAGGCCGCTCTGCCTCTGCCCGGACGGGACTTGTGCTGACACTGTCGGCGGGTGACCGGATGTGCGCGCATCTCACCGGTCCCGTGCTGCACGCCAGGCGTCGGTGATGCAGCCCTCCCACGACCTCTTCGTCCCGAACGAGGTTCGGGTGGAGTCGGGGTCAGGCGGTTTGGTGTTTTGCCTGGTCAGGGTGTTGGGGGCGGGCGGTCTCGGGTGGTCTGGAAGTGGACCAGGGAGTGGGCCGGCTCCCAGGCGGCTCCCAGGAACCCGCGGCGGGGTGGGGCCGGGCGAGGTCGGGTCGTCTGTCGTCTCCACGATCCGGGCCAATAGAGCCTCCATCCGCAGGTCAAGCGTCGCCCTCCTCCTCGAGCGCCACTCCGAGCGCGGCCATGGCAGGCGCGAGTTCAGGGTCCCGGTCCACATCGACCGGGCGACCGTCGAGAGGTGGTTGCGGGATTGCCCGCGTCCGGCGGCAGGACCGCCGGGCTCACGCAGCTTCGTCTGGACGTCCGGGACGCGAGGTCAGCCAGGAGGATCCCGCAGATGACCCGCGTGATCGCGAGGTGCTCAGCCGCTCGGGTGCACTGAGGTACGCGTACGCGTCCGAGCGGCGGTGCGCCTCGTTGGCGTCCTGTGCCGAAGACATGTCGTGGCCTCGCGGACTGGGCGCCGAGTGCGAGTTCCGCCATGTCTGCGAGGTGGCATGGAGGGTCTGAGGGGCGACGCCGGACGAGACCGGAACTGATCCGGGAGGCCGCTGGTGGATGGCACGGGGCGCGTTCTCTCCCACTCAGACGCGTGAACGTACTTTACGGAGGACCCGTTTAGGTCACTGGCCTGCTTCGAGCTCTACTCGTGCCGCGCTTCGTTGGCCAGACTGTCGGACACGACGGCGCCTCGGGGCGGGAGCTTGCATGGTGGGTAGGCATGGACGAGGTGCGGTCGCGCGAAGGCGGACGGCCGTCCGGTCGCGGCGGGTGGCCTTGGGCGGTGGCGCAGCGATAGCCCTCGGCGTGATGTTCTGGTCCACGGTCTGGCCCTACCTCGTCTGGGTGCTGGTTTTCGGAGGCATGGGTGGCACCGCCTGGTGGCTCTGGCATACGGACCGACGAGTCCGCGGGCGGGACCGCCTGTGGCGGCAGGCTGACAGGGTCGAGAGCGGGCGGCGGACACTCGCGGAGATGGACGCGATGACTGGTACGGAGTTCGAGGAGCAGGTCGCGGCCCTGTGCCGGAGGGACGGCTGCACCGGCGTACGCCGCGTCGGCGGCGCGAACGACAACGGCGCTGACGTCGTCGGCCGTCTCCCGGACGGCCGGACCATGGTGATCCAGTGCAAGCGCTACGCGCCGACCAGGACGGTCGCGAGCCGCGAGATGCGTGATCTGCTGGGGGCCAGGGTGCATTTCGGAGTCGATCTGGCGGTGTTCGTGACGACTACGCGGTTCAGTCGGCCTTCCCAACAGTTCGCCGTACAGCACGGCATTCTCGCGGTGCACCGTGACCTCCTCGGGCTATGGAACAGCGGAGCGTCGCTGCTGTCGCTCGGTGAGGTGAACGGTGGCGGACAGGGGGATCCTCAGCACCGGACGCGATGGAAGCGGGCGTACGGAGAGTGAGAGCCCTTGCCGGATCAGAACGGCGGGCCTGGCTCACCCCCGCTGTTCCTCTGTCTCGTACAGCCTCCAGGCTGGCCATCGAGCCGCTTCGACTTCGCCATCTCCACCGTCCAGCAGACTCCGCCGGCGCAGCACAAGCCGAATGTGGCGTGCCGCGTCGGTGCCCTCTTCGACTCCTCTGTCGAGCAGTACAGCTCTAGGGGCGGTGCCGCCGATGCCTCCCACCAGAGCGTCCACCGGATGCCCGTGAACGGTCTCGCCCAGTGTGACAGCGGCTCCCGCCTCGCGGGAGAGGACCTGGTACAGGCGTTTGAGCAGCACGTCTTCGCTGCTGTCACGCGGGGGCACGCCGTCGCGCTCCGCGCTCTCCAGCAGCGCAGCGGCCACGCCTCCCCGCTTCCGCCAGCGCTCCTTGTCTCCCACGACGATGAGGTGACTTCGCGCGCGGGTGACGGCGACGTTCCAGAGGTTCAGCTGCCCGCCGACCCATTCGACGGCACCGGGGTGCATGCCATCCCCGGCGACGAGGGTGAACACCATGACATCGCGTTCGCCGCCCTGGAAGGTGTGCACTGTGCCGATGCGCAGACGCTCCTCGTCGTATGGTCGCAACCGCCTCCGCAGCGCTTCGGCTTGCGGCGCGAAGGGAGTGACGACGCCGACGGTGGCTTCGGGCGGCAGCTGTTCCAGAAGGTAGTTGACGCTGTCGAGCGCCTTTCGGATTTCATCTTCGTTGACCCAGGAGCCACCGAACCGGGGGCGGGTGGCTCGTCCGGGCACGTCTGTCCAGATGACTGCGGGACGCGGCAGAGCGGGGCGGCCGCGGGTGTCCGTGAGGACGGTCAGTCCGCCGTCGTAGAAGAGGTCGTTGGAGATCGCGGCGATGTGCGGGTGGCAGCGGAAATGCTCGTCGAGAAGCAACGTGCCGCCCGCGGAGCGTTCGGCGGCGTGGAAGGCGGAGTGGCGCCGGTAGGCAAGGCGGTGTTTCTCAAGCCATTCCGGCCGTAGCCCGTTCCCGCGGCGAATGAGCGAATCGCGGTGCGGGCTGGTCTTCGTGATGTGCGTGAGCTGCATGGGGTCGCCGATGACGAGGGCGCGCCGCGCGCGGAAGAGCAGTGGTAGGACGTGCGGGATCGCGCATTGGCTGGCTTCGTCGATGATGACGAGATCGAACAGTGCCGGGCCCAGCGGAAAACGTCGGGCGGAGAGGCTGGTTACGGCCCACCCGGCCACCGCAGGTGTATCCGGCGAGCCGTCTGAGCGGCCCAGAACCCTCCGCATCTGCGGCCAGTCGCTGCGGCTGCCGTCCTGAGCGGACAGCAGATCGAGGATGCGACGGCGCCCAGCCCAAGCGGCGGATTGCACCGTGGTGGCGAGGAGAGCACGCGAAGCGTTCTGAACGCGGTTCTCGGCGTCGCCCAGTGCGCGCGCGAGCGCTGTGTCGTCCACGGATGCTGCGTGCTCGTGCCCGTCACGCCATTCCGTCTCGGCCGCGGCGAAGCCGGCGATCGCGAGGCAGCCCGCGGCGGAGTCGCCGTCATACCCGTCCAGACCTGCCCGACGCAGGAACCTGGCCCGGCGCCACGACCCGAGGAAGCGCGCGCGGGAAAGGCGCCGCGACTTGTCCTCCAGCTCCCTCGGCCGGGGTAGACGACCGAGTAGGCCCTGGAGTTCGGCGACGGCGATCCCCAGCTGTTCCGCGTGGTGCTCGCGCGACTCGCCTGCCCGGCGGAGCCGCAACTCCGTCGTCGCGATGTGCGCCAGGTTCCGCCGTACTTCTGCCAGATGGTCGGCGGCCAAGGTGGCCTCCATGGACGCCGTGGCCACGGTGGACGACGGCTCCGGGCCGGTGCGCAGCGCGTGCAGCGCGGCGGCCTCGTGCTCCGCGTTGCTCTTGGCGTTCTTCCGTGCTGAACCTGTCCGTACGATGCTGCCGGGCACCAGTGTGTCGCAGCGGCGCCAGACCTCGTCCACGGCTTCGTTGTTGGTGGACGCGACCAGTACGGTCTGACCGGCAGAGATCGCGGTGGCGACGAGATTGGCGACCAACTGACTCTTGCCGGTGCCGGGGGGCCCGGTGGCCACTGTGAGCCGGCGGGTCATGGCGGCCCGGAGCACCGCGGTCTGCGCCTCGTTGCAGGGCAGTGGGGTCACGAGGCGTGCCGGTTCGGGTTCCGTGTGGCCGAGGGCTCGTTCACGCTGCGAGGTTTCGGGCGCGAGGGCCCCGAGGGCGGTCTTCTCGATCTGGTCGGTCCGCTTGGCGATGTCCGCGAAGTCGTTGAGCAGGCGCTTGGTGAAGCCTGTCTGGGGGCGCGCCGCAAAGAGGACCGCGGTGTTGCGGGCACCGTGGCCGGGTGTGCGGACGTCGATGCGGTCGGCGAGACGGTCGGGCTGGAGTTCCTGCACGCACGGCAGTTCGAACTCCTGTGTAAGGAGGTTGCGCACCTCCAACGCCATACGGTCGTGCTGCCCTCGATGCCAAGACGGCTGGAACGTGTCGATGAGCTGGGTGGCCTCCTCCTCGCCGAGCCAGTCGAGAGCCAGCTGAGGATGCGGCTGGACCGGGCCGTACGGCTTGAGCCTTACCTCGCCCTTGCCTTCGCCGTCGCCCTCACCCCGGACGATCTCGACACGGCGTACCAGAAGCGGCGCGAACTTCGGGTGCCGCCAGGGGTGCCCGGAGCGCGGCCCGGTGAGGACCACGGCGGGGTAGCCCGCCCAAAGCTCCGCGTCCTCCTCGGTCGCCGAATGCACCAGTGAGGCTGCTTCTTCGGGGAGTGGGGTGCATCCGTCGTCGTCCACGTCGCCGGAGATGAACCTCTCAGCGCCGTCCAGGCATACGTACGACGTGTTCTGGTGGCCCACCTCCATCAGAGGCGTCTCGGCGCTTTCGGCCAGCACGCACTCGCGGTAGTAGTCCAGCAGGCCGGCCCAGGAGGGCTGCGTATGGGCGGACTTCGCGGCGTGCGGCTGTGGCGGTTCCTCGGCGCTGGCACGGGGTCGCGGACTGGGGGGATCGAGGATCGGGGCCCGGCCGAATGGACTGTCCGCGATGACGATTCGATCATCGACGCCGAGCGCGGAGTGCACCGGCACCTGGCGGCCACCGTCCTGGGCACGCATGCGTCGGTTCACATAGTGGAAAAGGTCGCTGATCTGTACTTCACTGCCGCCGTCCTTGCTGACCTTCCCCGTGCGCAGGGCTTCGATGACCTCACCGGTGAACGCCGACGGCCTCACGTGATCGCCGCCGACCGCGTCAGCGAACGAGTCTTCTCCGGCCCGTGAGGACGACAGGACGTACACGCCCCTGCTGGTCAGTGGAGGCTGCTCGCCGGATTTCGCCACGGAGCTGTCAGACCGTCGGTCCGACGTACGCAGCCCCATGGCGAACCCGCCGCTGCGGCAACAGTCGATCATCACGATCTTCTGCGGTGCGACGCATTCTTCCAGCGAATCATTGAGGAAGCCGGCGCTGACACCGGTCGTGGCCACTCTGTCATAGTCGGTGTCCTTGGCGACGAAGTGGAACTCACCGCCGTCACGCACCGTGCGTACACCGTGCCCGGAGACGTATACGAGCGCGAGTTCGTCCTCGTCGCGATCCTGAAGGAACTCGCCGATGACCGCCCGCATGTCGTCTGCTGTGAGATCGGATTCTGTCTGGACAGAGACGAAGTTGCCGATGCTGCGGTGCTTCAGGACCTGGGCGAGCCCCCATACGTCCGCTCGGACGGAGGCGAGTGGCGAGAAGCGGCCGTCGTCGTAGTGCTCGTTGCCGATCAGAAGAGCCCGGCGCTTGTGGAGGCGGGTCACGCCGCGCTGTCATCCGGGCCGGGGCCGTTGTCGCCGGAGACCCGGTCCTGGAATTCGCGGACCATGCGTTCTTGAGCGGCGTCAGGGCGTCCGGTGATCTCAACGGAGTCGCCCGCGATGGTGACCACGACCTTGCGGTGTCGTTCCTTGGCGCACCACTCCTTGATCAGGGTGATCAGCACCTGCGACGCCGGGCGAACGACAGCTGCAGTGGTAGCGGCCCAGAGAGCCACCTCGCCCACGCCTGTACCTTTGTGGCCCGGTCCGGTGGGCCTTTCGGCGTCATGGAAGCCGACGACGAGACCCTCTGCCCTCTCCAGGCTGTCGTGCAGATCCCGAGTGAGGCGCTCCTGCCGGAGCGTGTCGCCGCCTGTGGGTACGGTGAGTGTCCACTGTGCTCCCCCGTCGCGCATGTGCTGCCCCTCGCGTTCGCCTGTTTGCTTGTCCGGCCCGTTCAGCGACTTTGGCACGAGGACGTTCGCTGGTGACAGCCGGGGGCGGAGGGAGGGGCGGCATCCGGCCACCTCCGTTCTTTGAGGAGTGGCGTCTCAGCTGCCGACCGGCGGATCCTCAGGACGGTAGCGCTGGGGATTGTGCGCGGTGTCGGTTCCCAAACGGCTCCCAGGTTCCCCCGGAAACGCCTCAGGGGCCTGACCTGCTCTCGCGGATCAGGCCCCTGAGGGTTTTGCGGCTGTCGGGGTGGCGGGATTTGAACCCACGACCTCTTCGTCCCGAATGAGGTTCGGCCCGGATCTTCACCGGCCTGTTTGCCGTTTCGCCTGGTCACAGCGTTGGTGTGCGGTGGGCTCGGGTGGTCTCGCGGGGGCTTGGGGAGCAGGTCGACTCCCAGACGGCTCCCAAGCGGGGCCGGGCGCGAATCAGGCTTCAGTGCGGTTGAGGGTATTGCCGAGGCGGCGTGGTGCGGCGAGTGCCCCGTAGGCTGCGCCGAGGATGACGGTCAGGGCGACGACGGCGGAGATGGCTGCCCAGTCCATGACGACCGGGATGTCCCCGGGCCAGTTCCGTGCGGCGCTCAGACCCCACCCGGCGGCGGTGCCGAGCACTGCCGCGAGGGTGGCGATAGTGACCGACTGACAGACGACGATCCGGCGCAGCGTACCCGGGGACAGGCCGACGCGGTGCAAGCGCACCAGGTCGGGTCGGAGCTCGGTCGCGGAGGAGGTGACTGTGATGCCGAGAACGGTCACCACGGCGGCCAGTGCGAGGCCGAGCAGGAGGTACCACAGGGAGGGCGGTGTCACTTCGGGGCAGCGACCTGGAGAACTGGCTCAGCGACTGTGAGGCCGCTGCGTGACTGTTCGGTCCTACAAGGTCCGCTTCTACAAGACGGAGGTCTACGAGGGGAAGCGCGGCTCCACCTACACCGTCCGCTGGTCGGTCGATGGCCGGCGGCACGGCGAGACGTTCAAGAAGAGCGCGCTCGCCGAGTCCTTCCGCGCCACCCTGCTCGTCGCCGCCAACAATGGCGAGCCCTTCGACCAGGACACCGGCCGACCTGTCTCCCACGCCGCGCCGTCCACCGAGATCACCTGGTACGACTTCGCCATCCAGTACGTCGACATGAAGTGGTCCCGCATCTCGGCGAACAACCGCATCAGCACCGCCAAAGCCCTGACCAAGGCCACGCTCGCACTCCTCCGGGCCGAGCCCGTCCAGTACGAGGGCGTGGACGTCCGCAAGGCGCTGCGCGAGTACGCCTTCAACAAGAACCGCCGGGAGGAAGCCCCGTCCGAGTACCGGGCGATCCTGGCCTGGATCCGGCGCAACTCGCTCCCGATGAGCGCTTGGGAGGACACCAAGCACGTCGACGCCGTCCTCCATGCCCTCGACACTGTCCTCAACGGCACGCCGGCCGCCGCCAGCTCTGCCAAGCGCTACCGCCGCATCCTCAACGTGGTCCTGCGCCACGCCGTCCGCCAGAACGTCCTTCGGGCCAACCCCATGCCCAAGGGGAAGGAGGAGAACGCCGCCCCGAAGACCTCCGGCGCCGTCGACAAGCGATCCCTCCTCAACCCCCACCAGGTGGCCGGCCTGCTCGTCTGGATCGCCGCTCGGCCTCGCACCGGCCATCGGCTCACCGTGTTCTTCGCGACCCTGTACTACACCGGTCTGCGCCCTGAGGAAGCGGTCGCCCTGCGAGTCGAGGACGCCGTCCTGCCCGCGACCGGCTGGGGCGAGCTCCGTGTCCACACGGCAGAGCCCGAGGTTGGCAGCCACTGGACCGACGACGGCGAGGTCCACGAGACCCGTAACCTCAAGGGCCGCGCATCCGGAGACACCCGCGCTGTCCCCGTCCACCCCGACTTGGTCGCGAGCCTCCGGGACCTGATCGCACGCGAGCAACTCAAGCCCGGTGGCCTGCTCTTCCCCGGAGAGAAGGGCGGTCTCCTGGCCGGCTCCGTCTACCGACGGATCTGGGCCAAGGCCCGCAAGGCCGTCCTGCCCGAGCACGAGTTCAAGTCGCCTGTCGGGAAGCGCGTATACGACCTCCGGCACACCTGCCTGACGACCTGGCTCAACAACGGCATCCCGCCCGCCCAGGTCGCCGAATGGGCCGGCAACAGCGTCCCCGTCCTGCTCTCCACCTACGCCCGCTGCATCACCGGGCAGATCGCCGAACTCCAGCAACGCATCGAAGGCCCCCAGGCACTGCCCGGTCCGCGGCTGCCTTCGAGCATCGGTCTTACCCGTGCCGCAGCCTCTTCGGCGAGAGGTGCTCGGGCAAGGTGACTTCTCGACACGATGCTTATCGCGCGTTGCCGACGGAGCCGCGCCTTGAAGGCTGTTCTGTGCGATGTGCCGTCGTGTGACGCGGCCGATCACTTCAACCAGCTGGAAGGGTGCCTGATGAGCCTTGCAGCTGGCTGCGGGGAGGCTCTGTCAGAGGCGGCTGGCACCATGCCCCGCATGGATCTCGCACACCCGCTCGACGACCTGGACGCTTTGCCCTGGGCCTCCTCCTCCCACGCGTACGGCAGCGCGGAGGACGTTCCTGACTTGCTTCGGGCTCTGACAGGTACGGACGCCGCTGCGGCGTCCGAAGCGTTGTCGGAGCTGTATGGGAGCGTGCTGCATCAGGGGACGGTCTACGCGGCCAGCGCGGAAGCGGTGCCGTTCCTCGCCAGGATCGCGGCGGCCGGCCACCGTACGGCTGACGTCCTCGGGTTGCTCGGTGGCATGGCCGAGAGCGAGGACGAGTACGGCGTGGCACCGGGTGGTGTTCGGGCGGCCGTGGCCGCGCAGTTGGAGCTGCTTCTGCCGTTGCTGGCCGACGCCGAGCCGGACGTCCGGCGGACCGCCGCCTGGGCGGTTTCGCACACCCGCGCAGGCAGAACCGTCCTGCCCGCGCTGGGGATCCGCTGGGCGGAGGAGACAGAGTCCACCGTGCGGGCCGAGGTCCTGGCCGGGATCGCTCGGCTCGACCCGCAGCGCGGAGTGGTTGAGGCGGCTTCCGTCCTGGACCCGTCCCAGCCTGCCGTGGTGCGGCTGGCCGCCCTCTTCGCCTGTCTCGATGCGGACGCTTCGTGGACTGATTCCCTGCACACGACGATGCTGTCGCTCCTGCCCGCCGACTCCTTGCGTTCCGACTTCGACCTCGAACGCGGCGAGCCACTGGCCGCCGTCGTCGAAACCCTCCTGGGCCGGGATCGCGGACTGGAGCGGGAGGCAGCGTTCGCCCTGGTCGACGCGGCCCTGCGCGATAGCCGGGCCGAGGTCCGGGCCGAAGGCGCCTGGGCGGCCGACCGCGCCTGCATGCTCTCGCGCAGTGCCCCGCAGCAGTTGGTGGAGAGCCTGCGTGCGGCGGCCTTCGACGACAAGGCAGTGGTGGACATGGCGTCTCTCTTGGAGCGGCTGGCCCACGCTGCCGAACCTGCTGTGGCCGTGCTCGCCCCTCTCGCCGGACGGAACCTGGACCGGGAGGACGATCACGCCGACCGTGCTCTGGCCGCACTCGTGCTCGTCGCACCCGAGCAGGCTGCCCCGCTCCTCGCCGCCGGCCTTGGGCGCCGCCCGCGTGCCCTCGACGCGGCGACCGGCTTGTGGGACGTGGAGAGCGCGGCCTTCCCGTTCGACAGGCAACTCCTCGATGCTGTTCGCTCCCGCCTCTCCCAGCCCGCGGCGCTCAGCGGCAACGAACCATGGCAGCTGACCAGTCTGTTGGCCGGGTGGGGCGCCGAGGCGGCGGCTGCGCTGCCCGAGCTGTGTGCAGCGGTCCCGCACTTTCCTGCCCAAGCCTCACGTGCCCTCGTCTCCGTCGTGGCGGACTGCGCTCCGTCCGATCGCGACATGGCCCTTGCCGCGCTGCGTACGCCAGTCCAAGGGAACGTCCTCCCGGCGGCGAAGGCCCTGTACGACCTCACGGACGATCCCGCACCGCTGCTGCGATGCCTCGAACAGGAACTCGGCCGTGGCGGCCGAGACCTGCGCGACGCCGCCAGGATCGCTGCCGTACTTGGTCCCCGGGGAGTGGTCCTAGCGCCGCTCCTGCGCGGGGCGCTCAGTGACCCGGCCAAGGACACCACGCCCGCGCTGGACACGGACACGGCCCTCGCCGAAGCCCTGTGGCGCGTCACGGGGGACCCGGAACCTGTCGCCGCCGTCCTTGCGTCGGTCTTCGACCGCGCCGCGCAGAGCCAGTGGACCCGCTGGTCGGTGGCGAGAGCCGCCCGGGCGACCGCGCTCCTCGGCCCTGCCGGTCGTTCGCTCATCGACAGGCTGGAGGCGGCCCTCGACGATCCGGTGCAGGCGCCAGCCGTGGTGCTGGCCCTCGTAGCTGTTGCGGACCCTGCTGCTCTGGACCATGCCGCGCTCGCCTCCGCCGCCCTGGCGTCCGCCGAGTCGGACGCCGATCCGGTGGGGGCCTGCGACGCCCTGGAAGCCCTCGGAAGCGCCGCCTTGAACAACGACCACCTGCGCCGGCTTGCGGTCCTCGCCGACGGCGACGCCCGGGTGGTCCGCTCGGGAGCCGAGAACCGCATCATCCGCCAGGACGAAGCCTTCCGGAACCGGGCCAGGTCGCTCCTCACCGCATTCAGGAATGCTGCGGCGTCCTGAGTGGATGCTCGTGAGTGCTGTGTCGGTCCGCTGACCTACACAGCACTCCTCGGTCGTGTCGGCGGCTCGGGGCGGTTTCTCCTGCGGCCCGGTCTATTCGGAGTCGGGCATGCGAACGGGCATGACACCGAGAACGAGGTTCTCCATGGCCTCGGGCATACGGCCGAAGCGGGCCAGCCAGTCGGCGACGACGTACAGTTCACCGTCCTCGTCCAGGCCGAGGAACGCGTGACCGTGGGCGAGTTCGCCCACCGGGAAGAGGTGGTGGCCGATCTCCTGCCCCCACTCGTTGAAGCGGTCGGCCTCGCCCAGCGCCAAGAGCGGGTCCAGATCGAAGGGTTCCCGCGCGCGCGTGATGCCGGCACCACCATGCTCCACCGACAGTCCGCCGAACTTGCGCAGGAAGTCGTCGGCAGCGGCATGAGAGCGGAAGCCGTCCTGCTCCATTTGTTGCTTCCAGCCCCTCGCATCGACAGCCCGTCCGGGATGCCAGCCCGTCTCCCGCAGAACCTGCTCCACCTCGGACGCCCATGCGTGCGGCTCCTTCAGCCCTACGGCGTCATCGGTACGCACCAGAGTGGCTGCGAGCGCGGCGGCCTTCGCCGGATCGGGCGTCGTCAGCCGGACGACGTCTCCCCGCCGGTCGTGACCCACCACCTCGTACCGTCGGGACGAGCGAACATCGCCGGGAGCAGGGCATGCCCCCACTCTCCCCAGCTGTCCCCTGGAGACACACTCAGCTGTTCCATCGACACCCAGGGGTACATCGCACCGAGCGTGGCTTCGTGGCGGGCCGCCTCGATCAGACAGCCCAGGGATGGCAGAACCTGATGGCCGTCAGCAGGCCGAGTGGGGTACGTCTCCAGCAGCTTCGACCAGGCTGCTGCGTGACCGAGCGACGCGGGAGCGGAATCCATGCACCGACCCTGACGGCGCCAACCGCCCCCGTCAACGGCTGTGCCTCTGGCCGCCAGCATCCGCCGTGCGACGATCCCGGTGTGAACGCTCCAGAAGACCTCTCCGCCAACGAGCGCGCATTCATGCTCAACGCCTTTGAGATCGACATCCTCCCGGGCGTCCGCGGCGATCTGGACGAACCCCTCGCATCGGCGCCGCCTGGAGAACTGATCCCCATCCTCCTTCCCCTGATCGACAGAGGGTGGATCGATGTGTGCCGCGTCATCCCCTGGACGCCTCCGAGCGGGGGCGCCGGCGAGCAGCCTGGTCCGCCCCTCGCCCGCGAGGAACTGTTGAAGGTCCTGGCCGACGCGGACAACTGGGAGTATCCGGAGAGCGGTGACTGGATCGGCTGCGTGACGCTCACCCACACACCCGAGGGCCGTCTGATCTCCTGGTGAGCCGCTTCCCTTCTTCGGTAGCTCGGGAAGCATGCAGTTGCCTCTGCCATCCAATCCGATGACACAGCGGCTGGGTTCGCTGTTGTAGGAGCTCGCTGGCTCATGTCACGGAGCATTGCGCTGACCAGCAGGTTCCTGATCCGTCTCAGGGCGTTGTCCACACCGCTGTCTCACCTACCGGGCATTTCCTCGTTGGGGTGGCAGCGGCGTGCTGGATGATGGGACGGTGCAGCGCCCCTACGTCTACCGCGTGACCAAGTACGACCCCGCCGACCGTGACGAACACGGGCATTACGCTGGCAATGAGGACACCGTCAGCGATCACGGCGAGGTCGAGGCGTCTTATCTTCAGGCGGTCGCGGCCTTCGCCGAAGACACCGGCGTCGATCACCTGGCTGTACGTGAACCGCAGGTCCCGTCCTTCGCGCACTTCGGTGCGGAGCCTCCGGTGGACGGCTTTGGGTTGGCCGGGCTCTTCCCTGCCGGTCCGACCGGTTTTCACGACGGGGCAGAGGTACCGCTCGACATCGCGCTGGAGCTGGTGCGCGCCATGTTGCGTAACAACGGCGCCTGGTGCCGACTGGAGGCAGAAGGCTCGTTCGCGGGCCATGTGGGATGGGACCAGTACCTCTACATCGGCAGCAGCCGGCCCTGCGAGGAGGCCCTGGCCCGAACCCGCGCGCTGGGGCTGTTCCCGGAACGCCTGGACTCCTCTCCGTACGAGATGGAGACCGATGGCGCAGAAGTCCAGCGGCCCGGCGACGACGAGTTCTGGGCCGGTCTGCGCTGGGCAGTCGCCGCATGCCGCGCCGGGCTCCTGGAAGAGACGTACATCGACGGCGCCTCGCGGTGGCACCGCCTCACGCGCGACTCCATCGACACGGTTCGCGCCGGGATCGCTCCCCGCGCCCGGCTGGCCGTGTGGCCGGACCTGTCCTCCGACGTCGACGCAGCCATCGCTGCCCTCCCCGCCGAGGGCCTCGTCGAATGTGTCTGGCAGGACAAGGACGGCCGGATCCACAGCGCTGTCGCTGACGAGGATGAGTTCGCGGAGTTGGCCGCCCGGCTGTCCGATGCCGAAGCTGCAGCGCTCCTGTCCGTGTATGCCGATGAACGTGCGCCTCTGTTCACCGCTGTCATGCCTGACGACGACGGAGTGGTACGGGCCCGCTGGCAGACCGAGCCGACGCCGAGCGACCGGAACTGGGCCTTCCTCAAGACCCTTCACCGAGGCGAGACCGTCACCGGCACGGTGACCCACATCGCCGACTTCGGCGTCACCTTCGTGGACATCGGCGGCTTCGAAGCGATGATCAATATCCCCGAGCTGTCGTGGCGCCCCTTCGACCACCCCTCCGACGTCGTCTCCGTCGGGCAGGAGATCAACGCCGAAATTCTCGACGTCGATCCCATCCGCGAACGCGTATCACTGTCCCTCAAGGCCCTGCACGAAGATCCGATGCCGCTGCTGACCGTGCAGATCGGCCAGACCCTCGTCGGTCGCGTCACCAAACTCATACCGTTCGGCGTCTTCGTACGCATTGAAGAGGTGGAGAACGGTTTCGAGGGGCTGGTACACAACTCCGAACTGGCCGACGAGCACCTGGAAAACCCTCAGCTCGGCATCCAGCTGGGTGACGCACTACTGGTCAAGATCCTTGACATCGACACGGTCCGGCGTCGAATCACCCTCTCGCACCGGCAAGCTGTTTCAGGGCTCTAGCCCCAGGCCGTCTGACGATCAAGGCGACGGGACGAAAGTCGCCGACTGGTCAACCAGGAAGGGGGAGCCGGACCCGGCAGGCTCCCAGCCCTGCGCCAGCGCCTCTTTGATGCTGGCGGCAACATGATCCGGCCTGACGGGCTCCGCTTCAACGCCCAGCCAGTTACTGGGGTGCGGTTGGCCAGTGGTGACAACCAACGTCCTGCCCGGGCGGTCGTCGTCGGCGAGTTCGACGGCGTAGGCCAAGGGCGTCCAGCACAGTCCCTGCATGTAGGACGGCTTCCGGCGGATCCGCCAACGGTAGGCGGCCCCGTCGACTGTGATCCGCCGAGAACCCTTCTTGTTCAGCGCCATCAGGCCCCCTCTCCTGCTCTCGGACTGTAATGCCCTGCCATCGGCCTGTCCCCGTAGATTCCTGGCTGCGGTGGCGACCTACTTCCCGGAAAGGCGAGCGTCCCGAACCGGTGTCCCGTCGCATCGGAGCTGTCTCTGGATCTTGGCCTGAGCCGCTGGTTCGCCAAGTGGATCGAGAACACACCTCGCCGGATTCTCAACAGACGTGGCTTCGGCGGAATCGCTGATGACCGTCCGTCGCCCTTGGCTGGGCCGTGCACCATGGTGGGGTGATGAGCACCGAAGCAGAGCCTGTGGAACACGATGACCGGTGGACCTTGAATCTCCGAGGGTGGGGCGTTGCTGGGATCACTGTCGACTACCGCCTCACGCTGACTCTCGACGGAGGTTGGGAAGTCGTACTCGAAAAGCCTGCTCAGCTCTCCTCCGGGCCGGCCCACACCAATCCCGGCGTGCTTCTGGTGCCGGAGACCCAGGACGTGGCCGCAGCCCTCCCGCTCTTCGGGACGAAGGTCGTCTCTGCGGTCGCCTTCAAGTCCGGCACGCTTCGGATGGTGTTCGAGGATGGCTCGCATCTGACGTGTCCCACCGATGCGGCGTTCGAGGCGTGGCAGATCACAGGACCTGGAGGATGGCGGTTCGTGTCCCTGCCGGGAGGCGACCTCGGCGTTTGGTCCGCCTCCGCGGCGAATGAGAATCCGCAAGGTCGGTCTGCAGCGCATTGAGAATCTGCCAGCTGGAGTGCGACGGGACACCCGCGAGTCTCTCGGAGACGGCGCAGGCGTCATCGATGTGACATCGGACCTGAGGGTGTGCCGCGAGATTTGAGACCCCACAGCTGTCAAAGGACACCAGTTCGCCGGAGGCAGACGAGGAAGAGCGCCAAGGGGCTGGTTACGGCCCCACGGCCATGTCAACGTAGACGACCGCCCAGAACCTCGATCTCACGGAGGCGCCCCTGCACCCGCACCGCTTTAGCGAATTCTCCCTCCCGGACCCTGTGTACTGGGTCGCCCCTCGCCACCTAGCGGGCGACGACGAAGCTCTCGCCGACCAGGTGGGCGCGGCCCTGGACTTCGCAGGCTGGCGGATGTGGCCCACCGCCCGCGACACCCTTCTCTACGTGAGCCCGAACGAGCTGTGCGGTGCCGAGTGGACACGCGCAGCCTGTCCGTTCGAACTGGGAGACCTCCCGGTGGCCTGGCAGATCTCAGTCCGGTCGCATCCCACCAGTGCGCTGGCGGAGTGGAACGCGTACTTCACCGCCGGCATCCCGTACGAAGCGCTGACCGACTTCCTGCTCGCGCTCGACGCCCGCCGGGAACCCTCCTCTTCCTTTGATGGACCCGAGACCGTCCTCGCGGCGGTCTGCGCTCAGGGGTGGGTTCGCGACATCGACCGCCCCCGCACCGCCGCCCTCGCCCCTGGCTTGTCCGCCGGCGTCTCGCTGGAGGAGGTGCCACCGCTCGTGCGCGATGCCGATCCGCGGCCCGGACAGCTCGGATGGCAGGCGTGGGCCGAGCCTGTCGTCGGGGACCCGTACCTGTGGTGCGCCAGCTTCAGCGCCGGCGTGCCGCACGACCTGGCCGCGATCTTCGCTTCCTCGCTTGCCGCGCCCCACCCCGTGCCCCGGTCCACCCTCCCGGCGGGAGTCGAGGGGCGGCTCACCGTCATCCAGCAGGGGGTTGATCGACAGAGGAGAGCACGCCGGTCGGAGTGAGGCAGGGCAGCGGGCGATCTCAAAACTTCGGGAAGTTTTCGGGAAAACCAGCCGTCAGAGGCCGCCTCTGGCCGGTTTCAGCCGGACAGATCAGGCCATCTGATGTCCTCGCCCTGGCACCCCTACCCTCGACCGAAAACCGCCCCTGAACAGCAAAAAGACCCTCCCTAGGGAGGGTCTTTCGTCGTGCGCCCCCGGCAGGACTCGAACCTGCGGCCAAGTGCTTAGAAGGCACCTGCTCTATCCACTGAGCTACGGGGGCCGGGTGGTGGCCGTGTGGCCAGGAGCCCCTTTTGGGTGGGGTGTGGCCTGTTGGGACAAGGATAGGGCTCCGATCGCCTTGGCCCGGTTGCTTCACCTGCGTGGCACGATGTGGAGGTTCGGTGAAGCGGAACGATAATCGCAGGCAGGTGCGATTCGCGCAGCGCTTTTCACGCCGCTCGGGGCGGGTGTTGTGCACTCGTTATGCCTGAGGTTCCGGTCACCGCTCCTCTCTTCGGCGCGCAGGGCCGCAATAGGCTTCAAAAACACTCATAAATTGGGCATTCTTCGCATGTGGTGACCTTGGACGAACGGCCTCAGCTGATCGACGCACTCTCCGCCCTGCGCGACCGTGTCGCCGCCGTGCGTCTCCCCCTCCCCCTTCCCGACACGCCGCGCGCCCGGCAGACCCGGGCCGAGCTGCTCGCCCAGCTCGACGACTACCTCGTTCCCCGGCTCAAAGATCCCGACGCGCCGCTCCTCGCCGTCGTCGGCGGATCCACCGGCGCCGGCAAGTCCACCCTCGTCAACTCCCTTGTCGGGCGGCGCGTCAGCGAGTCCGGTGTCCTCAGGCCCACGACGCGCACCCCCGTGCTCGTCTGCCACCCCGAGGACCACCACTGGTTCGCCGGCATGCGGGTCCTCCCGCAGCTCACCCGCGTCTGGCTGCCGCAGGCCGACCACGACCACCCCGCCGACGACGCGCCCCCCGAGGAGAACGCCCTGCGCGTCGAGACGGCCTCCTCCATGCCCCGCGGCCTGGCCCTCCTCGACGCCCCCGACGTCGACTCCCTCGTCGTGGAGAACCGTCTCCTCGCCGCCGAGTTGATCTGCGCCGCCGACATCTGGGTGATGGTCACCACCGCCTCGCGCTACGCCGACGCCGTCCCCTGGCACCTCCTCCGTACCGCCAAGGAGTACGACGCCACCCTCGTCACCGTCCTCGACCGTGTCCCGCACCAGGTCATCGGCGAGGTCTCCCGGCAGTACGAGGCCCTGCTCGACAAGGCCGGCCTCGGCGACGTGCCCCGCTTCACCATCCCCGAGCTCCCCGAGTCCGCCGACGGCGGCAGCGGTCTCCTGCCCGACAGCGCCGTCGCCGCCCTCCGCGGCTGGCTCGCCCACCGCGCCGAGGACCCCGCCGCCCGCCAGCAGGCCGCCGACCGCACCGCCTCCGGAGTCATCGACTCGCTCGACGCCCGGCTCCCCGAGCTGGCCGCCGCCGTCGCCGCCCAGTACGCCGCCGCCGGACGCCTCGGCGGCGCCGTCGAAGCCGCGTACACCGCCCAGGGCACCCGGGTCCGCAAGGAGCTGGGGCGCGGCGCCGTCCTCGCCGGCGACGCCCGGACCCGCTGGCGCGGCTACCCCCGCGACAGCACCGCCGACGAACTCCTCGACGCCCTCTCCGAGTCCCTCGCCGCCCTCCTCCACTGCGCCGTGTCCGCCGCCGAGGAGCGCGTCCGCGACGCCTGGCGCCGCGAACCGGCCGCCGAGGCCCTCGGGCCGCCGCGGACCGGCTCCGACCGGGACACCGGCGAGCGGATCGGCGTGGAGGTACGCCGCTGGCGCCGCGTACTCGAAGAGCTGGCCGAGGAAGAGGTACGCGGCCTTGAACGGCCCTCCTCCTCCCGTACCGCCGTGCCCGAGGCCGACACCGTCGCCGCCCTCCTCGCCGCCTCCCTCCTCGGCGGCCGGCGCACCCGGGCCGCCGGCGAACGCCTCGCCGAACTCCTCGGCGCCCAAGCCGCCCTGCGGCTGCGCGACAAGGGCGGCGAACTGGTCCTCTCGTACGTCGACCGTGTCCTGCACACCGAACGCGACCGGCGCCTCGCGCCCCTCGAAGCGCTCGGCGTGACCCCCGAGCCGCAGGCGGAGCTGATCGCCGCGCTCTCCGTACTGCAGAAGGAGAAGTGACGTGGTGGATCCGGGAGCAGGGACAGGGGCCGGGGCAGAGACAGAGACAGGGGCCGGGGGTCGGGCTGCGGCGGGAACAGGGGCCTGGGACGACGGGCTCATCGCCCGTCGTGCCGGTGAACGCGGGGGCGGCTCCGGAGACCGCGCCGGATCCGGAGCCTGGGCCCCCGGCGCCGACGGCGCGGACGCACACGAGCCCGACACCCTGCCGCCCCTCGGCGGGAGCTACGGCGGCCCCCTCCGTACCCGCCTCGACGCCCTGCACGAACTCGTCGGACTCTCCCGCACGCGGGTCGACAGCGAGGCGCTCGCCGAAGCCGGGCGGGTGCTCGACGAGGCCGCCGCACGGCAGCGGCTCTCCTCCCGGCACACCGTGATCGCCATCGCCGGCGCCACCGGCAGCGGCAAGTCCACCCTCTTCAACGCCTTCGCCGGCGTCCCCGTCTCCGAGACCGGACTGCGCCGCCCCACCACCTCCGCGCCCATCGCCCTCAGCTGGTCCGAGGGCGCCGCCGGACTGCTCGACCGGCTCGCCGTCCCCGGCCGGCTGCGCCGCCGTCCCCTCGCGGGCGGCGCGGCCCACACCGAACTCCAGGGGCTCGTCCTCATCGACCTGCCCGACCACGACTCGGCCGTCACCGCCCACCGCGACCAGGTCGACCGGGTCCTCGGCCTCGTCGACGCCGTCATCTGGGTGGTCGACCCCGAGAAGTACGCGGACGCCGCCCTCCACGAGCGGTACCTCCGGCCGCTCGCCGGGCACGCCGAGGTCACCTTCGTCGTCCTCAACCAGATCGACCGGCTCGGTACCGAGGCCGCCGACCTCGTCCTCGACGACCTGCGCCGCCTCCTCGACGAGGACGGCGTGGCACTCGGCGAGCACGGCGAACCCGGCGCCACCGTCCTCGCCGTCTCCGCGCTCACCGGCGACGGCGTACCCGAACTCCGCGAGATGGTCGGCCGTTTCGTCCAGGAACGTACCGCCCCCGAGCGCCGGCTCGCCGCCGACGTCGACGCCGCCGCCGCCCGGCTGCGCCCCGCCTACCTCGCCGACGGCCGGCCCGGCCTCGACGAGCGGGCCCGGGACGCCTTCACCGACCGGCTCGCCGTCGCCGTCGGAGCGCAGGCGGCGGGCGAGGCCGCCGAGCGGGTCTGGCGCCGGGGCGCGATCCGCGCCTGCGGGACCCCGTGGCTACGGCTCTACCGCTGGTACGAGCGGATGCGCGCGCACGGCTCCACCGACCCGCACCTCGCCTCCCCGGTCGAGGACGAACTGACGGCCCGCCAACGGGTCGAGCAGGCGGTACGGATCGTCGCCGACGAGGCCTCGCGCGGGCTCCCGGCGCCCTGGGCGCAGGCGGTGCGCGAGGCGGCGGAACGCGGGGCGGAGGGGCTGCCCGAGGCCCTCGACGAGCTGACCGTGAGCATCGGCGACCCGGCCGCCCGGCCGCCCCGGCCCGCCTGGTGGCCCGCCGCCGTCCTCGCCCAGGCCGTGATGACGCTCCTCCAGATCTTCGGCGCGCTGTGGCTGGTGGGGCAGATCGTGGGTGTCGTCGAGCCGGGCCTGCTGCCGCCGGTCCTCGTGATGCTCGGCGGCATCATCGGCGGCCCGCTCGTCGAATGGGCCTGCGAGGGCGCCGTGAAGGGACCGGCCCGGCGGTACGGGCAGGAGGCCGAGCGGCGCCTTCGGGAGGCCGCGGCGGCCTGCGGCAGGGCCCGGGTGCTCGACCCGGTGGCGGCGGAGCTGATGCGCTACCGGGAGGTGCGCGAGCAGTACGCGACCGTGACGGGGACGCGGCCGGGGACACGGATCGTGGGCGGGACCCGCGCCGGTACGACACGGCTCGGGGCGACTCGGGCGGAGGTACGGGTGAGGTAGCGGCCTCCCTCCTCCTCCCCGGGGGACCCGCTTTGTCCGGTCTCCTCGGTTCACCCTTCCGGGTGGGGGAGTTGTCCCCATCCGTCCGGCTGTCCACAGGCTCCGGCGGGTTTTTCCCGATGGCTCCAGGATGGGTGTCGACCGGCGAAGAGGCCGGGGCGGACAGCAGGGTGAGGACAGGGGTGGGGGACGGATCATGAACGAGACGACCGTGACGCTCGTCGGCAACGTGGCGACGGCGGTGGAGTACCGGGACACGGCGACGGGCGGGGTCGCCAGGTTCCGCTTCGCGGTGCCGACGCGCCGCTGGGACCGGGTGCAGGCGCTCTGGTCCGACGGGCCCACCAGCTTCTACACGGTGTCCGCCTGGCGCTCGCTCGGCGCGAACCTCGCGGCCTCGGTGTCGGTCGGGGAACCGCTCGTGGTGCACGGCCGGTTGCGGGTGCGGGAGGATGAGCGCGACGGCCAGCGGAAGACCTTCGTGGACGTGGCCGCGCTGGCGGTGGGCCACGATCTGAGCCGGGGGACGGCGGCGTTCCGGCGCGCACCGAAGCCGGAGCAGAGGCCCGAGCCGGACCCATGGGCCGTGCCCGCCGTGACTGCCGTGCCCGCCACGGCCACCGCGCCCGCCACGGCCGCCGAAGGCGCAGAGGACACACGGGGCGCAGAGGGCACGTCGGCCACACAGACCACACCGGCCACACAGCGCGCGGGGGCCCCGGCGGCGGACGCCGTCGCCGGGTCGAAAGCGCGCTTGGTGACCGTCCCCTGACCTTCCGTCGTGGGGATTTGTCGACCAACTCGCTTTGTGTGATAACGATTCCGAGTCGGAATGCTTATCTGACCGGATGGCCGGGCACCGGGGGGTTCCGCATACCTAGGATTCCCGGGTACTCATGTGGCACGTGAGCCCATCGAGTCTGTGAATCTGCTGGCGTGCGCTCCCTCCACGCAAATCGACCATGTTTGCGGAGCGACGCGCCCGGAGGGGAATGCAATGTTTTCAGTTCGAGGGCGAGGCGTAGCCCGTCTCGCCGCTGCGACTCTCGTCTCCGGCCTCGTCGCGGCCGGAGCGATAGCCACGGCAGGTCCGGCGCTCGCCGCTGACCCCGCGGGTACCGGTGGTGTGACGGCGAAGCTCGGCGGCATGACCGACCGCGGCTCCGTCGAGATCGCCGAGAAGGACGGCGACACGTGGAAGAAGTGGCCCAGCCCCGTGACCGGCGGCCTCTTCAAGATGCAGGTCGAGGGCGGCGGAACGCTCCAGACCTACTGCATCGACATCCGGACTGAGGCGAAGCACGACTTCGACTACAAGGAAGTCGGCTGGAGCGAGTCCTCGCTGCACAACAACGACAACGCGGGCAAGATCCTCTGGGTCCTGGAGAACGCCTACCCGAAGAACTCCGCCGAGGCCCTCGGCGCGAAGCTCGGCGTCGACCTCTCCAAGGACGAGGCCGCCGCGGGCACGCAGGCCGCGATCTGGACGTTCTCGGACGACGTGAGGGCGACGCCGCGCAGCGCCGACGCCAAGAAGCTGACCGCGTACCTCCTCAAGGAGGCGGTCAAGCTCGAGGAGCCGAAGGCTTCCCTCTCGCTCTCCCCGTCCTCCGTGGCGGGCAAGGCCGGTGACAAGCTCGGTCCGATCACCGTCGCCACCAACGCCGAGACCGCGAAGCTCCAGGCCGCCGCCGGCACCCCCGAGGGCGTCAAGGTCGTCGACAAGGACGGCAAGCCGGTCACCGAGGCCAAGAACGGCGACGAGGTCTACTTCGACGTTCCCGCCGGCACCGCCGACGGCACCGCCGAGCTGACCGCCTCCGCCACCACCAAGGTCTCCCTGGGCCGCGCCTTCGTCTCGATCGACGGCCCCTCGCAGACCCTGATCCTGGCCGGCTCCAGCGACTCCACCGTCACGGCCAAGGCCTCCGCCAGCTGGGCGAAGAAGGGTGCCGTCCCGGCCGTCACGGTCGCCAAGGACTGCGCCAAGGGCGGCCTTGAGGTCATCGCCTCCAACAAGGGCGACGAGCCGTGGACCTTCGACCTGAAGGGCACCTCGTACACCATCGCCGCCGGTGAGACGAAGACCATCACGGTCCCGCTCGCCGAGGACGAGGCGTACAAGTTCACGATCACCGGCCCGAACGGCTTCGAGGAGACCTTCGAGGGTGTCCTGGACTGCAAGACGGCCCCTCCCGGCCCGAAGCCGTCCGAGACCCCCAGCACGGAGCCCTCGACCCCGGCCTCGCCGTCCCCGTCGACCCCGGCCGGCACCACCGGTGACACCACGGGCGGCACGGCCGGCGGCTCCAGCACCACCACCGGTGGCGGCGACCTCGCCGAGACCGGCAGCTCCAACGCCACCCCGATGATCGCCGGCATCGCCGCCGCGCTCGTCGTGGTCGGTGGCGGCGCGGTGTTCTTCCTCCGCAAGAAGAAGACCGCCGGCCACTGAGCCCGACCCCCACGGGATGAACCCGTTCCGTGAGAACGCTCGACCCCGGACCGCGTCAGCGGGCCGGGGTCGTCGTCTGTCCGGGGGCGTTCTAACCCGCCGTCCCGCAGCGTTCGGTGTCGATCTCCGCGAGGGTGGGGTCGTTGTAGCGGGGGCCCCGCACCGTCGTCGCGTTCAGGATGCGGCCCGCCGCTTCGAGGGTCTCGGCGGGGACGGTCCGGTCCAGGGTGGACAGGTTCTCCGTCAGATGGGCCGTCGAGCGGGTGCCGGGGATCGCGAGGACGTGCGGGCCCCGGGAGAGGACCCAGGCCAGCGCCAGCTGCGCGAGCGTCACACCGGCGTCCTCCGCGAGCCGGGCCAGTTCGCGGCGCAGCAGCAGGTTGGCCGGGTAGTGGTCGGCGCCGAAACGCGGCATGCCCCGCCGGATGTCACCGGCCGGGAGGCCGTCGAGGTCCGGTGGGGTCGCCGTCAGGAAACCGCGGGCCAGCGGGCTGAACGCCACCAGGGCGACGCCCAGCTCGCGGGCCGCCGCCAGGGTGCCCTGCTCGGGGTTGCGCGACCAGAGGCTGTACTCGTTCTGGAGCGCGGCGATCGGATGCACCGCGTGGGCCCGCCGCAGCGTCGCGGCCGACGCCTCCGACAGACCCAGCGCGCGTACCTTCCCGGCCTCGACGAGCCCGGCCATCGCGCCGACGCTCTCCTCGACCGGGACCTGCCGGTCGATCCGGTGCAGGTAGTACAGGTCGATCACATCGGTACGCAGCCGGGCCAGCGCCTCGTCGGCGGTGCGGCGGACGGTCTCGGGGCGGCCGTCGATGACCCGCCGCCCGTCGACACCGGTCATCCCGCACTTGCTGGCCAGCACGATCCGGTCCCGGTGGCCGGACAGGACCCGGCCGACCAGCGACTCGTTGGCGCCGAAGCCGTACAGCGCGGCCGTGTCGAAGAGCGTGACCCCCTGGTCCAGGGCGGCCAGGAGCAGCTTCTCCGCCGCCTCGGGCTCCGGGGCGACCCCGTACGCGTGACTGAGGTTCATGCACCCCAGGCCGATCGCGGGGACCTCGAACGGGCCGATCCGGCGCGGCGAGCGGCCGGAGCCGCCCGCCGGTGCCGCACTCGCCGTACTCACGCGCCCGCGACGGCGTCGAGCTGCTTCTCCAGGTCCGCCAGCGTCCGGTAGCACGGCATCACCTGGGCGATGGAGGAGTTCGGCTCGCGGCCCTCGCGGATCGCGGCGACGAACTCGCGGTCCTGGAGCTCGATGCCGTCCAGCGAGACGTCGACCCCGCTCACGTCGATCGGCTCGTCCTTGCCGGTGACCAGGTCGTCGTACCGCGCGAGGTAGGTGCCGGTGTCGCCGATGTACCGGAAGAAGGTGCCCAGCGGGCCGTCGTTGTTGAAGGACAGCGACAGGGTGCAGAGGGCGCCGTTCTCCGCGCGGAGCTGGATGGACATGTCCATCGCGATGCCCAGCTCGGGGTGGATCGGCCCCTGCATGGCGTTGGCCTGCACGATCGGCGACCCGGTCTGGTACGCGAACAGGTCGACGGTGTGCGCGGCGTGGTGCCACAGCAGGTGGTCGGTCCAGGAGCGCGGCTTGCCGAGGGCGTTGAGGTTCGTACGGCGGAAGAAGTACGTCTGCACGTCCATCTGCTGGATGGAGAAGTCCCCCGCCCGGACCTGCTGCCGCACCCACTGGTGGCTCGGGTTGAAGCGCCGGGTGTGGCCCACCATGGCGACGAGCCCGGTGCGCTGCTGGGCCGCCAGGCACGCCTCGGCGTCGGCCAGGGACGCGGCCAGCGGGATCTCGGTCTGGACGTGCTTGCCCGCTTCGAGGCAGGCCAGCGTCTGCGCGGCGTGCATCGGCGTGGGCGTGGCCAGGATGACGGCGTCGACGTCGTCCATCGCCAGGACCTCGTCCAGGTCGGCGACGGCGCGGTCGATGCCCTGCTCCGCGGCGAACTTCCGGCCGCTCTCCAGGCTGCTGCTCACGACGGCGGCGACCTCGACGCCCTTGATCCGCCGGAGCGCGGCCGCGTGCTTGGCACCGAAGGCGCCGCCTCCGGCCAGGGCGATCCGTACGGTCTGGTCGTCAGTCATGTCGTCACTCCTTCACGGCGGGCTCCTGGGCCCGCGGGTGGTTTTCCAGGATCAGATGGCCGACGGCGGTGTTGGACGCGGGCACATGGTAGAAGCGGTGCTTGACCTCGATCTCACCGGACTCGTCGAGGTCGCTCATCGCGCCGCGGGCGATCAGCCACATGACCAGCTCGATGCCTTCCGAGCCGGCCTCCTCCACGTACTCCAGGTGCGGCACCTCCGCCAGGCCGGCCGGGTCGTCGATCAGCCGGTCGAGGAAGGCGTTGTCCCATTCCCGGTTGATGAGTCCCGCGCGCGGGCCCTGCAGCTGGTGGCTCATGCCGCCGGTGCCCCACACCTGGACGTTCAGCGGCCTGTCGTAGGACTCGATCGCCCTGCGCAGCGCCTGCCCGAGCTTGAAGCACCGGGCGCCGGACGGCACCGGGTACTGCACCACGTTGACGTGGAAGGGAATCACCTTGCACGGCCACTTCTCGACGTCGCCGAACATCAGCGACAGCGGGACGGTGAGGCCGTGGTCGACGGTCATCTCGTTGACGAGGGTGAGGTCGAAGTCGTCCCTGATCAGCGAGTGCGCGATGTGCGCGGCCAGGTCGGGGTCGCCCTCGATGCCGGGGACCGGGCGGGGCCCGTACCCCTCGTCGGCGGTGGGGTAGGCCGCGCCGGTGCCGAGCACGAAGGTCGGGATCAGCGACTGGTCGAAGGAGCTGGCGTGGTCGTTGTAGACCAGGAAGATGACGTCGGGGACGTTCTCCCGCTCCCACCGCCGGGAGTACTCGTACCCCTCGAAGACCGGCTTCCAGTAAGGCTCCTCGGTCTTCCCGAGGTCCATCGCCGCACCGATCGCGGGCACGTGCGAGGTGAAGACCGCACCGGTGATCGTGGCGTGCTCGGCCGGCGGGTTCGGGTCGGCGTAGGCGGCGTCGAGGACGGCGTGGTCGATGCGGTTGCCCTCGACGGAGCGGCCGCCGCCGACCATCATGTCGCGGTACTCCTGCTCGGTCATGCCGGTCATGGAGCCCGCCATCTGCTGGAACGACAGGCCCAGCGTCGCCCCCCACTTGGCGAGGAAGTAGATGTTGCCGCCCTCGCGCATCGCCGCGTTGAGGTCGCGGTCGAGCAGCGCCTGCTTCTGCTCCTCGCGCAGCGGCCACGCGTCCAGGTAGGCGCGCTCGTCGGCGAGGTACAGCGCCCGGTTCTCCGCTGTCATCAGCGACATGCAGAACTGGTTGAGGTGGTAGCCCTTGGCGGACTGCTCGGCGTCGAAGATGGTGGTTCCCGGAACCAGTTTGTACGTCTTGTCCAGTGCCATGCCCGGACTCCAATCGTGAGGCGGGTCAGTCGGCTTCGGGCCAGTACAGGCGCGTCGGGTTGTCGACGAGCAGCTTGCGCCGCAGCTCCGGCGTCGTCGCGATGTCCGGGACGAAGTCGACGAGCAGACCGTCGTCGGGCATGTGGTCGGTCAGGTTGGGGTGCGGCCAGTCGGTGCCCCACAGCACGCGGTCGGGGAACTCCTCGACCACCCGCCGGGCGAACGGGACGACGTCGCGGTACGGCGCCCGCTCCCCGTCGAGGGCCGGCGGACCGTCGGTCGACAGCCGCTCCGGGCAGGAGACCTTGCACCATATGTCCGGCTTCGCCCGCATGAAGTTCAGGAACGCCTCGAACTCCGGTCCTTCCGGGTCCTTGGTGACATCGGGCCGGCCCATGTGGTCGATGACCAGCGGCACGGGGATCGACAGGAAGAACTCGCGCAGGTCGGCGAGGTCGGCCGCCTCGAAGTAGACGACGACGTGCCAGCCGTACGGCGCGATGCGCTCGACGACGTCCCACAGGTCCTGCCGGGGCGCCGCGTCGACGAGCCGCTTGACGAAGTTGAACCGCACACCGCGGACACCCGCCTCGTGCAGCTCCCGCAGCTCCGCGTCAGAGATGTCCGGCCGTACGGTGGCGACGCCCCGGGCCAGGCCGCCGGAGGCCCGCAGGGCGTCGGCCATGGCGCTGTTGTCGGCGCCGTGGCAGGTCGCCTGGACCACGACGTTACGGGCGAAGCCCAGGTGGTCGCGCAGCTGGAAGAGCTGGTCCTTGGACGCGTCGCAGGGGGTGTACTTCCGCTCCGGGGCGAAGGGGAACTCCGCGCCCGGCCCGAAGACGTGGCAGTGCGCGTCGACGGCGCCCTCGGGCACCTCGAAGCGGGGCCGGCTCGGACCGGCGTACCAGTCCAGCCAGCCGGGGGTCTTCTCGAAGTCGGTCATCGTCGGTCCTCGTCGGTCGTCGTCAGGCCTCGTCCGTCCTCGTCCACCTTCGTCAGTCCTCGTAGCGAAGGCCGAGCTCGGCCAGCGGGCCGCGCATCTTGTACATGTCCAGGCCGAGTTCGCCGGCGCGGAACCGCTCGCGCTTGCCCTCCTCGTTGGCCTCCCGGGCGGCCGCCGCCGCTGCGACCTCGGCGGCCCGCTCGCGCGGCACCACCACGACGCCGTCGGCGTCCGCCACGACGACGTCACCGGGCCGGACCAGGGCGTTGCCGCAGATCACCGGCACGTTGACCGAGCCGAGGGTGGCCTTGACCGTGCCCTTGGCGTTGACCGCGCGGGAGAAGACCGGGAAGTCCATCCGCTCCAGGTCGGCCACGTCGCGCACACCGCCGTCGATGACCAGGCCCCGGCAGCCCCGGGCGCGGAACGAGGTGGCGAGCAGGTCGCCGAAGAAGCCGTCCTCGCTCTCCGTCGTGCAGGCCGCGACCACCACGTCGCCCTCGCGGATCTGCTCGGCGACGACGTGCATCATCCAGTTGTCGCCGGGCTGCAGCAGGACGGTCACCGCCGTGCCGCACATCCGGGCCGTCGGGTAGACGGGGCGCAGGTAGGGGCGCATCAGCCCGACCCGGCCCATCGCCTCGTGGATCGTCGCCACGCCGAACGCCGACAGCGCGGCGACCGCGTCCGGGTCGGCCCGGGTGACCGAGGTGTGGACGACACCGATCTCGGTGTGCTGCATGTGCTCTTCTCCTTGGTCGGTCGGTGGCCGGTCAGCGGCCGGCGGCGGCGAGGCGCGCGGCGAGCCGGGGGTAGACGCGCAGGGCGTTGCCGGAGTAGACGGCGGCTCGCTGCTCGTCCGAGAGGTGCGGGGTGGCCTCGACGTACCGCTTGGTGTCGTCGAAGTGGTGGCCCGTGCGCGGGTCGATGTCGCGGACGGCGCCGATCATCTCGCTGGCGAACAGGACGGAACGGCTGGGGATCACGCGGGTGAGCAGGTCGATGCCCGGCTGGTGGTAGACGCAGGTGTCGAAGAAGACGTTGTCCAGCAGCGCCTCGGGGTCCGGCTTGCCGAGCGCCATCGCCAGGCCGCGGAACCGGCCCCAGTGGTACGGCACCGCGCCGCCGCCGTGCGGGATCACGAACCGTAGCGTCGGGAAGTCGGCGAACAGATCGCCCTGGACCAGCTGCATGAACGCCGTGGTGTCGGCGTTCAGGTAGTGGGCGCCGGTGGTGTGGAAGGCCGGGTTGCACGAGGTGCTGACGTGGATCATCGCGGGCACGTCGTACTCGACCATCGCCTCGTACAGCGGGTACCAGCTGCGGTCGGTCAGCGGCGGCGCGGTCCACCTGCCGCCCGACGGGTCGGGGTTGAGGTTGACCGTCACCGCGCCGAGCTCCTCGACCGCGCGGCGCAGCTCGGGCAGACAGGTCGCCGGGTCGACGCCCGGGGACTGCGGCAGCATCGCGCCCATCGCGAAGCGGTCGGGGTAGAGGGTGCTGACGCGGTGGACCAGGTCGTTGCAGATCCGCGACCACACCGAGGAGACCGCGAAGTCGCCGATGTGGTGCGCCATGAAGCTGGCCCGCGGCGAGAAGACCGTCAGATCGCTGCCGCGCTCGTCCATGAGCCGCAGCTGGTTGCCCTCGATCGCCTCGCGCAGGTCGTCGTCACTGATGACCAGGTCGTCGGGGTCGGGCGCGTCGCCGCCGGAACCGGCCGCCGCCACCTGCCGGTCGCGCCACTGGGCCAGCTGCGGCGGAGCGGTGGTGAAGTGACCGTGACAGTCGATGATCATGAGTACTCCCGGTGCTCTTCGGGTCAGTTCTGGGGGCGGGTGGGCCAGCCGGTGTACTGCTCCGCGAGGTAGGCGCGCCCGGCGCGCGTCCCCACCACGTTGTCCAGCTCGCCGAGCTGACGCCGCAGGTCGTACGGCGAGGCGCCGGGCGCGGTGTGCAGGAGCCGGGTCATCCAGTACGAGAAGTTCTGGGCCCGCCAGACCCGCTGGAGGGCGCGCGGCTCGTACTCCTCCAGCGCGCCCTCGCCGGCGTCGCCGAGAGCCCTGAGCAGGATCTCGGCGAGCACCTTCACGTCGTGCAGCGCGAGGTTGAGCCCGCGTGCCCCGGTGGGCGGCACGGTGTGCGCCGCGTCGCCCGCCAGGACCATGGAGCCCCACCGCATCGGTTGCTGCACGAAGGAACGGAAGCGCAGCACCGTCTTCTCGGTGATGGCCCCCTCTTTGAGCTGGAAGCCGTCGTGGCCGGCCACGCGCGCCTGGAGGGTCTCCCAGATGCGGTCGTCGGACCAGGCGTCGACGGACTCGTCGGGGTCGCACTGGAAGTACATCCGCTGCACGCTCTCGGTGCGCTGGCTGATCAGCGCGAAGCCGTGCTCGGAGTGGGCGTAGATCAGCTCGGGCGCGCTCATCGGCGCCTCGGCCAGGATGCCGAACCAGGCGAAGGGGTATTCCTTGCCGTAGCGCATCCGCCGGTCCTCGGGGACCAGGTCGCGGCACATGCTGCGCGAGCCGTCCGCGCCGACCACGTACCGGGCCCGGATCTCGTGGCGGGCCCCGTCGGGCGAGGTGTAGCGGACGCGCGGGGCGTCGGTCGTGATGTCGAGGACCTCGGTGTCCCGGATGCCGAAGTGGACCGTGCCGCCGTCCCGGTCCCGGGCGTTCGCCAGGTCGACGAAGACGTCGGTCTGCGGGTAGAGCCAGACCGAGGCGCCGACCAGCTCCTGGAAGTCGATGCGGTGCGGCCGGCCGTCGACGCGCAGCTCGACGCCCTCGTGCTCGTACCCCTCGCTGAGGATCCGGTCGGAGACGCCGGTGTCGACGAGGTCCCGGGCCACGTCGGCCTCCAGGATCCCGGCCCGCTGCGTCGTCTCGATCTCGTGCCGGGTACGGGTGTCGAGCACGATCGTCTCGACACCCGCGCGACCGAGCAGGTGCGCCAGCATCAGGCCTGCTGGACCGGCACCGATGACCGCGACGGGAACCGAGGCAAGGGTGTCGACGGTGGCGTCGGCCATGGCGTCTCCTCAACAGCTGCGAACGTTCGGAACACCCGAACGTTGACAGCCGGTGCGGGGGCGGGTCGCCGCCGTTTCCGCCAGGCGGAAGCCGGTCGTGGAACTCGGTCGCGGGGCCGGTCGCCGAAGCCGGCCCCGTCTCCGGTCCTCCCGGAACTCGACGGGGCGTCAGGCCGTCGTCGTACGGGTCCGCCGGCCGAGTTCGTCGGAGATCCCGTGCGCCGCCCGCAGCAGCGGCTCGCGCAGCCCGCCCGCGCGGCGCGCGTCCCGGGCCGTGAAGACGATCCCCAGGACGGCGCTGACGGGACCGGTCCGGCCGATGCGGACCGGGGTGGCCACGGCCACGGTGCTCTCCGAGAGCTGCCGGTCGCTGACGAAGACCTGCTCGCGCCGGATACGGTCCAGCTGGGCGCGCAGGGTCTTCGGGTCGGTCACGGTGTGCGGGGTCCACGCCCGCAGCGGCGATTCGAGGACCTCCTCCTGGACGTCCCGAGGCGCGTGCGCGAGCAGCACCCGGCCCATCCCGGTGGAGCTGACGGGGAACCGGCTGCCGACCATCGTCAGCAGCTCCACCGACCGGTGCCCGGCGATCCGCTCGACGAACACCAGCTCGCTGCCCTCGCGCACCGCGAGCTGGATGTTCTCGTGGGTCCCCTCGTACAGGTCCTGCATGAACGGCAGTGCCACATCGCGCAGGATCTGGGTACGGGGACACCCCGAGGCGATCTCCCAGAGCCGCAGCCCGACGTGCCAGGACCCGTCCTCGCCGCGTTCCAGCGCCCCCCAGGCCGCCAGTTCGGTGACCACCCGGTGCGCGGTGCTCAGGGCCAGACCCGTGCGCTGGGCGATCTCCGACAGGGTCTGCGCCGGGTGCTCGCGGTCGAAGGCCGCGAGGACCTCCAGGACCTTTCCTGCCGCCGTGCTCCGGGTTGTGCTCACCCGGCAAGTCTCGCAGACCGGCGTTGAGCGGCCCGGCCGGTCGCCGTACCATCTGCCGGACACCCGTACCACCCACCGGACACCAGGAGCGACGTGGAACGAGAGATCGCAGGACTGTCCTCGATGGCGACCTGGCCGGTCCTGGCCGAGGTCGCCGCGCACATCGGGCTCGCCCACGGCATCCCGGTGCGCTTCGACGCCGCCGGCGGCGTCGAGATCGCACGGCGGGTCCGCGAGGGCGCCGAGGCCGACGTGCTGGTACTCGCCGCCGGAGCGCTCGCCGCGCTGGAGGCGGAAGGGCACCTGGTGGCGGGCACGGCACGCCCGCTGTGGATCTCCCAGGTCGTCGCCGCCGTCCCGGAGGGCGCACCCGTTCCGGCCCTCGGCTCGGAAGCCGGCCTGCGGGCCGCGCTCCTGTCGGCGCGGACGATCGCCTACTCCACCGGCCCCAGCGGAACGGCGCTCGTCGAACTGATCGCCCGGCTGGATCTGACCGGCCCGCTCACGGACCGGCTCGTCCAGGCCCCGCCGGGGGTCCCGGCCGGCAGCCTGCTGTCCTCGGGCCGGGCGGATCTGGCCTTCCAGCAGCACAGTGAGCTGATGGACCTCCCGGGCGTCGTCGTGGCAGGCCCGCTCCCGGGCGACACCGCGATCAGCTCGACCTTCGGCGCGGCCGTCCTGGCCACCTCGACCGCCCGGGACCGCGCCCGCGAGGTCCTGGACCTGCTGTCCTCCGCCCCCGCCTCGGCGACGGCCCGCGCCAGAGGCATGCGCCCGGCCGCGGACGCGTAGCGGAACCCCAGGTCAGCGAGCCCCCCGCCTACTGGTTCGCCCCCGAGGGTGGCGGTCAGGCAAGATGGGGTGTATCTGCCCACTCACTCTTTGCCGGACGGTTTCTCTTGGCTGAGTTCATCTACACCATGCGCAAGGCGCGTAAAGCGCACGGCGACAAGGTGATTCTCGACGACGTGTTCCTGAACTTCCTGCCCGGCGCCAAGATCGGTGTGGTGGGCCCGAACGGTGCCGGTAAGTCCACCGTTCTGAAGATCATGGCCGGGATCGAGCAGCCGTCCAACGGTGACGCGTTCCTGTCGCCGGGCTACAGCGTCGGCATCCTCATGCAGGAGCCGCAGCTCGACGAGTCGAAGACCGTCCTGGAGAACGTGCAGGACGGCGCGGCCGAGCAGATGGGCAAGCTCAAGCGCTTCAACGAGGTGGCCGAGCTCATGGCCACCGACTACAGCGACGCGCTGATGGAGGAGATGGGCAAGCTCCAGGAGGACCTGGACCACTCCAACGCCTGGGACCTCGACGCCCAGCTGGAGCAGGCCATGGACGCCCTGGGCTGCCCGCCCGGCGACTGGCCGGTCACCAACCTCTCCGGTGGCGAGAAGCGTCGTGTCGCGCTCTGCAAGCTGCTCATCGAGGCCCCGGACCTGCTCCTCCTCGACGAGCCCACCAACCACCTCGACGCCGAGTCGGTGAACTGGCTGGAGCAGCACCTCTCGAAGTACGCGGGCGCCGTCGTGGCCGTCACCCACGACCGCTACTTCCTGAACAACGTCGCCGAGTGGATCCTCGAGCTCGACCGCGGCCGCGCGATCCCCTACGAGGGCAACTACTCCACCTACCTCGACAAGAAGGCCACCCGCCTCAAGGTCGAGGGCAAGAAGGACGAGAAGCGCGCCAAGCGCCTCAAGGAAGAGCTGGAGTGGGTGCGGTCCAACGCCAAGGGGCGTCAGACCAAGTCCAAGGCCCGTCTCGCCCGTTACGAGGAGATGGCGGCCGAGGCCGACAAGATGCGGAAGCTGGACTTCGAGGAGATCCAGATCCCGCCGGGCCCGCGCCTGGGCTCCATCGTCGTCGAGGTCGAGAACCTCTCCAAGGCCTTCGGCGACAAGGTCCTCATCGACGGCCTGAGCTTCACCCTGCCCCGTAACGGCATCGTCGGCGTCATCGGCCCCAACGGCGCCGGCAAGACCACGCTGTTCAAGATGATCCAGGGTCTGGAGACCCCGGACTCCGGCTCCATCAAGGTCGGCGAGACCGTCAAGATCTCGTACGTCGACCAGAGCCGCGCCAACATCGACCCCAAGAAGACGCTGTGGGCCGTCGTCTCCGACGAGCTGGACTACATCAACGTCGGCCAGGTCGAGATGCCGTCCCGCGCGTACGTCAGCGCCTTCGGCTTCAAGGGCCCGGACCAGCAGAAGCCCGCGGGCGTGCTGTCCGGCGGTGAGCGCAACCGCCTCAACCTGGCGCTCACCCTCAAGGAGGGCGGCAACCTGCTGCTCCTCGACGAGCCCACCAACGACCTCGACGTCGAGACCCTGTCGTCGCTGGAGAACGCCCTCCTGGAGTTCCCCGGCGCCGCGGTCGTGATCTCCCACGACCGGTGGTTCCTGGACCGGGTGGCCACCCACATCCTCGCCTACGAGGGCGAGTCCAAGTGGTACTGGTTCGAGGGCAACTTCGAGTCGTACGAGAAGAACAAGGTCGAGCGCCTCGGCGCGGACGCCACCCGTCCGCACCGTGCCACGTACAAGAAGCTGACCCGAGGCTGAGGTCAGTGGCCAGACACCTCTACAGCTGTCCTCTGCGCTGGTCGGACATGGACGCCTTCGGGCACGTCAACAACGTCGTCTTCCTGCGGTACCTGGAAGAGGCGCGGATCGACTTCATGTTCCGGCTGGCGCCGGGGGACGGTTCCCCCTCGTTCTCCGGCGGGTCCGTCGTGGCCCGGCACGAGATCGACTACCTGCGGCCGCTGGTCCACCGGCACGAGCCGGTGACCATCGAGTCGTGGGTGACGAAGATAGGCGCGGCGTCGCTGACGATCGCGTACGAGATCAAGGACCCCGACGTGACCTACGTACGGGCGTCCACGGTCGTCGTGCCCTTCGACCTGGAGGCGCAGCGGCCCCGGCGGATCACCGCCGAGGAGCGCGGCTTCCTGGAGGAGTACGTCGACGACGGGATGACGTCCGGGGGAGCGAAGTCCGCCGCATGACCGTGCTCGCTCCGCTGCACTTCGACGACGCCAGGGAGGCGGCGGCGCTCGCCGCCTTCCTGACCCGGCTCGTCCACTACGACCGGGCCGCCGCCGTCCGCCTCCAGGCAGGCGGCGGGGCGCTCGCCGTCTTCGGCCGGCCGCCGTCGTTCGAGGTGCTCGCCATCCGTACGGCCCGGCTGGCCGACGCCGTCGACCTCGACGCCACCGTCTCCGCCGGCGAACTCCTCGAAGGCATCGAGGAGTCGGCGGGCAAGGCGGTCGTCCCGGAATCCGTGACCGGGCCGCCCTGGACGGGAGTCCTCCCGCCCCGGGCCGGCTGGCAGCCGGTCGCCGGACTGCCGGGAGTCGTCGCGATGCGCGGCGCGGTCGCCGCCGCCGTCGCCGAATTCCGGGCGCGGGACGAGGAGTTGCCCGAGGAGCGGCGCACCAGGGCCGAGCGCGACCTCATCGGCCGCGAGATCTGGTCCAGGACCCTCGGTCCGACCGGACTGCCGCTGCGGGCCGTGCACGCCGCCCAGTCGCTGGGCTTCCTGCCGCCCGAGGGCACCGAGGCACCGGTCGCCCTTCTCGCCTCCGGGCCGTGGCTGCGGCTGCGCACCCCGTACGGCTCGATCGCCCTCCGTACGGTTCCGATGTCGCTGACCGTCATGCCCGGCACGTCCGGGTGACGGAAGGTCCTGACATCCGCCCGCCGGACCTCCGGGTCGACGGGCCGCTCACCGGCGACGAGCTCAACCTGCTCTTCCACGCCGCCTGGCCCGGACACCGGGACACCGACTTCGGCCCCGTGCTCGCCCGCAGCCTGCTCCGGGTGACCGCCCGCAGTGCCGGGCGGCTCGTCGGCTATGTGAACGTCGTCGGCGACGGCGGCGTCCACGCCTTCCTGCTCGACACCACCGTCCACCCCGACGAACGCCGTCGGGGGCTCGGTGTCGCCCTCGTACGGGCCGCCGCCGAAGCCGCCCGGCGGCGCGGTGCGCACTGGCTGCACGTGGACTTCGAACCCCACCTCACCGCCTTCCACGAGCGGTGCGGCTTCCGGTCGACGGCCGCCGGGCTCATGCCGCTGGACCGGCCCCTCGGCTGAACCCGCGCGCCCCCGCCGTCGCGGCGGCCAGCAGCAGGACGGCGAGGATCCCCTGCCGCCAGGGCATCCGGGAGCCCTCCACCTCCGGGTCCACACGCCGCCTCGGGTCGTAGGCCACCCGGACCTCCCCGCCGTCCGGTGCGAGCCGGCGGTCCTCCGAGAGGGAGGACGGATAGCCCCCGGGGCAGCGCAGGGTGTGGACGTACAGCACCCGCGTACCGCCGCCCTCGCCGACCGACGTGGATTCCTCCTCGACGACCTTCACCACGACGCAGTCGGCGACCGCCCCGCGCCCCGCCGCCCGGTCGGCGGCGGCCACCGTGAGCAGCAGTGCGGCGACCAGCGCGAGCGCGCCGAAGAGGCCCGCGGCCCCGTCGACCAGACGGTGGTACGCCACCCCCGCGGCGAGGACCGCCGCCCCGCCGACCGAGACCGCCACCGTCGTGGACGGCGCCGACGCGCCCCCGAAGCTCCAGGCCGACCAGGCGTAGAGCGCCGCGGCGGCGGTCACGGGCAGCACCGTGACACCCCGACTCGGCACGCCCGAGGCGGACATGCGCGCGAACATGGACATGGACCTCACCCCCGTGGGGGGACGCCCGGTGTCCGCTCCCCGGTTGCTCAGCGCTCCGTGTCGTCCGGCCACACCCCGATGTGGTCCTGCTCCAGCTCCAGCGCCACCCGGTGCTCCATGCCCAGGGACTGGGTGTAGTCCGCCGGGAGCTGGAGCCGGCCCGCGCGGTCGAGCATCGCGTACTCCCGTGCCACCAGGGACTCCTGGCCCTGCTCGTCGACCTCCGTGCGGCGCAGCACCTCCGAGGAGGTGCGGCCGTCGCGGATGGCGACCGTACGGCGGACCTCGGAGGCGACCGCCTGGTCATGGGTGACGATCACGATCGTCGTGCCCAGCTCCTCGTTGGCCCGGCGGAAGGCCGCGAAGACCTGCTCGCCGGTGGCCGAGTCCAGCTCGCCCGTCGGCTCGTCGGCGAGGAGGACCGCCGGGTTGTTGGCGAGGGCGACCGCGATGGCGACCCGCTGCTGCTGACCGCCGGAGAGCTGGTGCGGGCGCCGGTCGCGGGCGTCCGCGATGCCGAGCATCGACAAAAGCTCCTCGGCGCGCTCCGCCTTGTGCCTCGCCCGGCCCCGCAACTGCATGGGAAGCGCCACGTTCTGAGCGGCCGTCAAGTACGGAAGGAGGTTGCGGGCGGTCTGCTGCCAGACGAAGCCGACGACCTCGCGGCGGTAGCGCAGCCGCGCCTTGCCGTCCATCGCGAGCAGGTCGCACCCGGCGACCCGGGCCGCGCCCGCGGTCGGCACGTCCAGGCCCGCGAGGATGTTCATGAGCGTCGACTTGCCCGAACCGGACGCGCCGACCAGGGCCATCAGCTCGCCCTCCTTCACGAGGAGGTCGAGCCCCTGGAGCGCCTGCACCTCCACCCCGTCCGTGGTGAAGATCCGGACCAGCCGGTCGCAGGCGATGAGCGCGTCATGACCGTACGAGGGCCGGTCGCGCCGCGCGGTCGCCCGGCGTTCCAGCTCCTCCAGGGTGGTGGAGTCCGCGGCGGACCCCGCCGCGGACGATCCCCGGCTCGACGTCTCGGTCTTCGTCATCGTGCGTCTCCTGCCCTGAGTTCCTTGATCGAGCCCCTGCGTCCCGCCCACCAGGCCTGTCCGCCCGCCGCCAGCGCCGTGATCAGCACGACCACGACGGCGGGCACCAGCAGCGACCACGGATCCGCCCGCAGCGGGGCGCTGTCCAGCGGGGCGAACCCCGGAGTCGTCGCCAGCGCCAGCCGGAACAGGTCGATGCCCGGGGCGAGCAGCGGCACCGTCGCCCAGCCGACCAGCATGCCGCCCAGCGCCGCGAGGACCGCCTGCGGCAGCGCTTCGAGCCCGAGCAGCCGCCGCCCCTGCTTACGGGTCAGGCCCATTGTCCGCAGCCGGGCGAGGAGCGTGGTCCGCTCCGGCGCGCTCTGCATCAGGGAGAGCAGCACGGCCACCACGGCGAAGCCGGCGCCCGCGCCGATCGCGCCCAGGTACATCCCCTCGGCGCCCGACTGGAGCGGCGAGTCCACATAGGTGGCCCGCTCCTCGCTGCGCATCGACACCATGAGCTTGTCGGACTTCGACTTCACGGTGGCCCGTAGCGCGGCCCCGTCCTTCGGTCCTGTGACCAGCAGCGCCGTGGCCGCCCGGTGGGTCAGGTCGGCGCCGTTGACGACGAGGAAGTCGGCGTCGGGCAGCGCGGGGGTGGCCGACCGGACGGCGACCACCTTCACCCGGAACACCCCGGCCGCCGTCACGACCTCCTGCGGCGCGCTGCCGAGCCGGTCGGCGACGGACGGCGAGGCGATGGCGGGCAGCACCCGTTCGGTGTCCGCCGCCGCCTCCTTGCCGCCCTTGCCGGTCGTGGCGAGCAGCCCCGCCGGGAACGCGCCGAAGCCCGTCCGGTCCGCGAGCCGGGCGTACGAGCCGGGCTCGACGCCCACCACGGTGCCGCTCATCGGCTGGGCGGAGGTGCCCTCGTGGGACGGCAGGGACACCCCGTACTCGATCTGCACCGGCGCCACGTCCCGTACCTCCGGCGTCCTCCGGACCCCTTCCTCGAGTCCGGTGGGCAGCCGGGTCCAGTCCACCGAGCCGTCGATCCGCGCGTCCGCGCCGACCGCACGCAGCGCGGCCCGGTCGCGGGCGTCGGCGACGCCGGCCAGGACCGAGCCGCCGAAGGCCGCCGTGGTCAGGGCGAGGACCAGCGCGAGCAGGGGGAGGGTGCCCGCCGTGGACGAGCGTCCGGCGCGGGCCAGGGCCAGCGGGCCGACCGCCCCGCGCAGCCGTCGCGCGGGCCGGCCGAGCCACCGCAGCGGCAGCGGGTAGATCCGGACGAGGAGCATGGCGGCGATCAGGCCGACGAGCACCGGCGCGGCGCTCACCAGGGCGTCGGCGGAGTCGCCGGTGCCACGGAGCCGGAGGGACGCCACGGCGCCCACGGCGAGGACGAGCAGGGTGAGTTCGAGGACCGTACGGCGCCGGGAGGGGCGCGCGGTCAGCAGGTCGTCACGGCCGCCGTGCAGGCGCGGCCTGCGGTGGATGACGACGGCCCGTACCGGCAGCACCAGCATCGCGAGCAGGGCGACGCCGACGGTGGCGAGCAGCGACGGCAGCAGCGGGATGTCGGCCGGGCCGGCGCCCGGACCGCCGTCCGGCGGCCGTACGGTGACCACGGCCAGGACCAGGGCGAGCGCGGCGGCCGGTGCGGCGACCGCCGAGGTCTCGCCGAGCAGCCGCAGTCCGATGCCGGTGAGCGAGGCGCCGCGGGAGCGGATCAGGGACAGTTCGGCGTCCCGGCGGGCGACGAACAGACCGCCCGTCATGGCGAGGACGACGGCCGCGACCGCGCCGATCCCGAAGACGGCGACGGCCACGACCGGGTTGATCGCCTCGCGCATCGAACGGTACGAGTCCACGATCGTGTCGAGTTCGGTGGTCATCGCGCCGGTGGGCCCCACGACCTCGCGAATCTTCACCAGGTCGGGGCCGCCCGCCGCCGAGCCGAGGGCGGCGCCGAGCGCCTCGGTGTCCCGGCCGGTGAGGTGACCGGAGGTGGGCAGGTAGCGGAAGAAGACCTCGGGCTCGCCGGTGGTGGAGAGCACGGCGGGCGCGGAGGTGGGGGAGAGGAGCAGCGCCGCCTGCCAGTAGTAGAACACCTCGTCCTTCTTGACGACCGCGGCGAGCACGGGGGTGCGCAGCAGCGGCTCCACGGCCCAGTAGGCGCCGGCGGGGCCGCTCGGCTCCACGATCCCGGTGATCGTGACGGCGATCTGCTCGGAGCCGATCCGGCCCGGCACGTGCACGACGGAACCGGGCTTCAGGTGCAGCGACTCGGCGGTCTTCGGGGTGACCACCGCCTCGGGGGCGCGGGCCGTGCCGGCGGCGAGGCGGCCCGCGCGCAGGGTGGCGTGGGCGGCCAGATCGGACGGCGAGGAGAGCACGAACTCGGGGGAGAGCCCCTGGGGCCGGGGCAGCCACGGGTCGAGCCCCTCGACCCGCTTGACCGTACGGACGCCGTGGACGTTCTGCTTCGGGTCGGTCCGCAGCGGGTCCGGGAGCAGGGCCCGTGCCTCGTCGTGCTGCTTCTGCAGGACGGCGGGGGCGAGACCGGCCTCGCGGGCGGCCTGGGGGAGGTCCAGGCCGGGCGGCGCGGCGGTCAGTTCGAGGACGGCGTTGCGGGGCGCGGCGGTCCGGATGTCGTGCCGCAGGCCCTCGGTCTCGTACCGGTCCATGGCGCGCGGCAGCGCGGCGGCGAGGTAGGCGGTGACCAGGACGAGGAGGGCGAGCGAGGCCGCGGCCCAGGGCGCGGTCCGGAGCCGGGTCCGCACCCAGGGCGCCACGGGGCGGGCGGGCTTGTCGGACCGGGACGACCGGGACCGGGGCATGTCGGGGGCCTTCCTGCGTGCGGAGGGTGTGTCGGGGGTCGCCTCGGCGGGGCTCAGGGAAGCGCCCGTGTCCGGGGCGGCCTCGGGGGACGCTCGGGGGCCTTCCCCGGCCAGCACCCGCGGGTCCTGCCCGGCCGGTGCCTGCGGGTCTTCCCCGGCCGGTGCCTGCGGGTCCGGCCCGGTCGGCCCGGCCCGGTCTTCCCCGGCCGGCTTCTCCGGGTTCTCCCCGGTGGCGGCGGACATCAGTTGTCCCCCTGGTGGCGCAGGGTCACGGCCGGGTCGGTGCGGCGCAGGGCGATCACCGCGACCATGGCGAGCGGCAGCGCGGCGACCCCGGCGAGCAGCAGGGCCACCTGGCCGAGCGGCAGTTCGACGAGGACCGGCGGCACGGGCCGGGCGGCCTGGCCGGTCAGGACCACCAGCGGGACGACCGCACGGGCCAGGACCGTACCGAGTCCGATGCCGATGAGCAGGCCGATGCCGATGAGCAGGCCCTGCTCGGCGGCGATCAGCCGGGCCAGCCGGCGCTGCGGTGTACCGAGCGCCCGCAGCACGCCGAACTCGGCGGACCGCTCCCGCATGGCGCCGGCCGAGCCGACGGCGAAACCGACGGCGGCGAGCGCCGCGGCGGCGGCGGCGACCGCCATCAGGGCGGCGTTGGGGCCCGCGCCGAGCGGGTCGC
The DNA here is from genome assembly GCF_036634195.1 of Streptomyces sp. P9-A4. NCBI lineage: Bacteria > Bacillati > Actinomycetota > Actinomycetes > Kitasatosporales > Streptomycetaceae > Streptomyces > Streptomyces sp. P9-A4. Next base: position 2,446,077 of record NZ_JAZIFY010000001.1, on the reverse strand, counting down.
CGAGGAGTTCGGCGGCGATCTCGTCGCGTACCAGGACCTGGGCGGGGTCCGCGTTGGGGCGGGCGCGCAGGGCGGCGGCGACATCGGCCGTGCGGCCGGGTTCGACGGTCAGCCACCACTCGGAGGGCGGCACGGTCGCGACCTCGCCGCCGGCGGCCAGGTAGCGGTTGACCGAGGCCAGGTCGAGGAGGATCGCACCGCCGTCGTCGGGAGTGGTGACGGCGCTGGTCGCGGAGGCGGCCCGCGCGCCGGGGCCGGTGGTCGGCAGCTCGTCGACGACGCGTTCCACGACGGCCTTGACGTGGAGGCCGTCGAGGGAGACCTCGATCAGGTCACCGGGCTTCGCCCCGGAGGCCGCCATGAATCCGCCGGTGGCCACGGCCGTCAGCTTGCCGGGCGCCTTGGGACCGGGGGCGTCCATCCGCAGGGTGAACTCCTCCATGTGCCAGAAGGGGACGCCGGTGCGCGCGCCCGTGGCGGCGAAGGTGAGGGAGTACGGGGCGGGCCGGCCGCCGGGTCCGGCGGAGCCGGGGACGCCGGACGTGGGCTTGCCCTCCTGGGGGTCGCCGTTCTCCGTCTGCCCGAAGGTGTGCACCCAGGTGGCGAGGACCTGGCCCGGGGCGTGGATCTGCTCGCCGCCGTCCGCGCGGACGACGGCGAACCGCTCGACGCGCAGGGTCTGGGTGCCCGTCCGGCCGTCGGCGATCGGGCCGGTGAACTCGAGGCCGATGAGGGTGAGCAGGCCGGCCGAGCCGCCGCCGGCCGAGCCGCCGGGGCCCGCGGTCAGGCCGGCGACGTCGAGGGTCAGCCGGTGGCTGCGGCCGTCGGAGGGCACCGTACCCAGGGCCTGCCGGTACGGGACGCCGTTCGGGTCCTCAAGGACGGCGGTGACCCGGGCCTCGGTGCCCGGCTCGGCGAGCCGCAGGTCGGCGGTGAGGGCCCGGCTGCCGGCGGGCAGCGGGAGGCCGGGGCGGGTCGTCGCCGGGGGTGCGAGCGGGGCGAGCAGGGAACGGGCGGTGACGTCGGCGAGGTCGGGGCGGAGCAGCATGCCGCCGGCGGCGTTGCGGGTGTCCACGGCCAGGACGGTCGCGCTCTTCCCGGCCACGTCCATGGTGGTGCGGTGCACCGGGGCGACCGCCTTCACGCCCGGTACGGAGCCCAGCTGTTCGGTCTGGGTGGGTTCGCCGGGCCCGGCACTGAGGACGCGGACCGCCGCGCCGGCCCGGAAATCGGCCTGGTCCCGCTGTGAGCGCTCCCACGAGCCGCTCTGCCCGATGGCCAGCATGCCCATCGCGACGGCGAGGACGAGGAGGAGGACGGGGCCCGCGCCCCGCAGCGGCCGGCGGCTGAACTGCCAGCCGGCGAGCGCGGCGGAGAGCCCGCGCCCGGCCGCCGCGCGCCGCTCCGCCAGCTTGGCGGCGGGCGGCAGCAGACGCAGCGTCAGGACGGTGCCTGCGAGCAGGGCGAGGGCGGGCGCGGCGATGAGCACCGGGTCGACGGAACCGCCGCCGGCCTCGTCCGTGCCGAGGGTGCCGCCCGCGGCGGCGGGGCGCTGGAGCTGCCAGTAGGCGACGGCGGCGATGGCGAGCAGACCGAGGTCGGCCCCGGCCCGTACGGGTCCCGGCAGCGAGGCCGAGCGGGCCTTGCGCAGGGAGACGCCCGAGTCGTCCCCGGCGGCGAGCGCGGGGGCGACGACGGCCGCGGCACAGCACAGGGCCACGGCGGCGGCGACCAGCCACACGGAGCCCGACGGCGTCGTGTCGAGTCGTACGCCGAGCGAGGAGAGCGCGGACCGCTCGGCGAAGAGCCCGGTCAGCGGGCCGGAGAGCAGCGGGGCGGCGATGGCCGCGGGCAGGGCGAGCAGCAGCGCCTCGGTGGCGGCGAGCCCCGCGATCCGGCGCCGCGAGCCGCCGCGGGCGCGGAGCAGCGCGGTCTCGCCGGAGCGCTCGGTGCTCAGCAGCCGGGCGACGAGCAGCAGGGCGTACGCGGCGAGCAGCACCAGCTGCACGGCGACGATCAGGACGGTCGAGCGGGAGACGAGCAGGGACCGCTGGGTCTGTTCGAGGACGGTCGGCAGCGAGGTGGACGCCGAGATCGTCGTACCGAAGGCCTCGGTGCCGGCGGCCAGCTTCTTCGGGCCCTCGGTGGCGCTCGCGCGCAGGGCGTCCATGCGGTCGGTGGTGAAGCCGGTGAAGTCGGCGGAGCCCAGCCAGGAGGTCTCGCCGGTGCTCAGCGCTCCGGCGGTGAGGACGGCGGGGTCGACGAGCAGCGGCCCGTAGGTGGTGAACGCGACCGTCCGCACCCCGCGCCCGCCGGCCGGGTCCAGCTGCCAGTACAGGTCGTGGGTGTCGACGGGCCGGTAGATGCCGGTGATCCGGGTCTTCACCGGCCGGTTGTCGAGCCGGTCGGAGAGGTCGAGGACGGTGCCGGGGGTGACGCGCAGCCGCCGGGCCGCCTCCTCGGGCAGCGCCGTCTCGATCACACCGGCGGTCCGGGAGGCGGACGGCCAGGCGCCCTTGACGAGGGTGAGCCGCGCGCGGTCGAGCGCGGCGAAGTGGGTCAGGTCGGGGTCGCCCTTACGGGCGGCGGGCGGCTGGAGGCTCCGGGGCAGCGCGTACGGCCCCGAGCGTTCGAGCCGCCGTACGGTCACCGGCAGCCCCTCGAAGGTCCGCCGGGCCCCGTCCTGGACGGCCGCGTCCGCGGAGTCCCGCTTGGCGGCCGGCACCTGCCCGCTCACGAGCAGCGAGGCGGCGGCCGCGGAGCGGCCCCGCAGACCGGCCTGGAGCGCCGCGTCCCCGATCGCCCCGGAGAAGGAGGCGAGGGTGGCGAGCACCGAGGTGGTCAGGAGCACGGCGAGCAGTGCCGCGGCGAGCAGCAGTCGGTGCGCCCTGACGCGCAGAAATACGAACCCCGTCACCCATCCCCCTGGCCACCCTGATCACGGTGCGCCCGTCGAACACTTTCCGAACGCTCCCGAAACTTCTCCCGGATGCTTTCAGAGTGCACGTGCCGCTGGAAACCGCTTGCGGGCCCACCTTGATGCGATCGTGACCGTTATTCGGCGTTCCGTCTCCGGAATGTGTCAGTCCGTGACCGGGGGAGGACTCAGCTGGCCGAATTCACCATCGACGCCGCCGCGTACGTCAGATAGCGCCACAGCTCCCGCTCGTGCTCCGGAGCGAGGCCGAGCTCGTCCAGCGCGGTCCGCATGTGCAGCAGCCAGGCGTCGTGGGCCGCCTGGTCCACGGTGAACGGCGCGTGGCGCATCCGCAGCCGCGGGTGCCCCCGGTGGGTGCTGTAGGTGCGGGGGCCGCCCCAGTACTGCATGAGGAAGAGCACGAGGCGCTCCTCGGCGGGGCCGAGGTCCTCCTCGGGGTACATCGGGCGCAGCAACGGGTCGCCCGCGACGCCCTCGTAGAAGCGGTGGACCAGACGGCGGAAGGTCTCCTCGCCGCCGACCTGCTCGTAGAAGGTCTGCTCCTGCGTCGTTTCCCCGGGAATCTCGTTCACCGTTCCATCGTCTCAGATGCCCCGTCCTAGGACTTGGGATCCAGGACCGCTCGCCGGGCACCCTCCGGGGAGCGAGAGTGGAGGCATGGGTGCACGGCGGGACGAGTTCGCCGAGGCCGGCGCGCGGGAGCGGCGGGCGCTCGTGCGCGAGATCGACGCGGCGGGCGTCCTCACCGACCCCGCCTGGCGGGCCGCCTTCGCCGAGGTGCCGCGCCATCTGTTCGTCCCGTACCACTACATCCCGGGCACCGGCGGATACGAGCGGCTCTGGTCCGGCGACCCCGACCCGGTGCGGCGGGACCGGTGGCTGCGCGGCGCCTACGCGGACACCGCCATCGCCACCCGGGTCCGGGACGGGGAACTGGTCTCCTCCGCGAGCCAGCCCTCCCTGATGGCGCTGATGCTCCAGGCCCTCGACGTGCGCGACGGGCAGGACGTCCTGGAGATCGGCGCCGGCACCGGCTACCACGCGGCCCTGCTCTGCCACCGCCTCGGCGAGCGGCACGTCACCACCGTCGACCTCGACGAGGAGATCACCGAGTCGGCCAGGACCCATCTGGCCGCCGCCGGATACCGGCCGGCCGTCCTCGCCGCCGACGGCGCCCGGGGCTGCCCCGAGCGCGCCCCCTACGACCGGATCGTCGCGACCTGCGCGCTGCCCTCGGTCCCGCGCGCCTGGCTCGCCCAGTGCCGGAGCGGCGCCCTGGTCCTCGCGCCGCTCTCCACCGGGCTGCTCCTGCTGAGGGTGCGCGACGCCACCCACGCGGAGGGAAGGTTCCTGCCGACGCCCGCGTACTTCGTGCCGCTCCGGGGCGTCGCCGCCCGCGCCCCGCGCCCCGCGCCACGGACCGGCGGGGGACTCGCTCTTCCACTTCTTCCGGGACCTGGTCGACACGACCCTCGACCGCGGCGAAGCGCTCTCGCTCTGGCTGTGCGAACGACGGCCGGAACGGGAGCGCTTCGGGGTGACGGTCAGCGGCGACCGGCAGTGGGCCTGGCTGGACGACCCGTCGGGGCCGTACGCCTGGCCCCTGCCGGACGCCTGAGCGCAGCGGTCAGCCGAGCCGGACCGTGATCGTCGTCCAGGCGCCGACGTGCACCCGGTCGCCGTCCTGGAGCTGGACGGGGACGTAGGGCTGGATCGGCTCCTCGCCGCCGTTGACCGTCGTGCCGTTGGTGGAGTTCTGGTCCACCACCGCCCACGAGCCGTCCGGCTGCTGCACGAGCACCGCGTGCTGGTGCGAGACGCCCGGGTCCTCCGGCGGCACCGACAGGTCGATGTCGGGGGACTCGCCGGTGGAGTGCCGGCGGCGGCCGATGGAGATCTGGTTGCCCTCGAGCGGCAGCTGCTTCGCCGGTGAGTACGCGGGCAGGTTCAGGCCCGTCGCCTCGGGACCGCTGCGCTGCATCATCGCCATGAAGTAGTCGCGGTCCGGCGCGATGAGCGCGGTCCAGGACAGCGGCTGCTGCGGCGGCTGGGGCTGCTGGAACTGCTGCGGGGGCGGCGCCATGTGCGGCGGCGGGCCCTGGTGCGGCGGGGGCGCCTGGTGCTGCTGAGGCTGCGGCGGGCCCTGCGGCTGCTGCGGGGGCGACGGCTGTGACGGCGGGGACAGGACCCAGTCGTCGTCCGCGCGGGGCTGCGGCGGCGCGGGCTGCGCCGGGGCCTGGACCGGGGCGCCCGGCGGTCCAGGCGGCGCCTGGAGGTACGCCGGAGGCGCCGGCGGCTGCTGCCCGGGCGGACCGGGCGGCTGCTGCTGCGCCGGCGGGCGCTGCGGCGGGGCCTGGTGGTGGGTGGGCTCGGCGCCCAGCGGCTCGGCGGGCCGGTTCACCTGCGAGGGCCGCGAGCCGTGGTACCCGAAGGGGTCCTGGGGCTGCGGGGCCTGCGGCGGCGGCGGGGACTGGAAGCCCGGCGGCAGGTTCAGACCGGGCGGCGGTCCGGGCTGCTGCTGCGGGGACGGGACGTTGTGCGGGGCGAGCGGGGTGTACGAGGTCGCCGTGTTCGTGAGGAAGTTCCAGCGGCACTCCTCGCAGAACGGCGCCATGTGCTCGCGCGGGGTACGGCACTGCGGGCAGAGTTCCGCCTGCGCCGTCGCGTTCGGGTCGCCACCGGTGCCGAAGCCGCCGGGGGCGGGCGGGGCACCGTGGCCGCCGGGAGCGCCGTAACCACCGGGGCCACCGGGCGGACCGTAGCCACCGGGGGCGCCATGGCCCTCGGGGCCGCCGGGCGCACCGTAGCCACCCGGGGTGCCGGGGCCCTCGGGGTTGCCGGGGCCGGGGTATCCGTAAGCGGGAGGCGGCGGCGGGGGAGGCGGCGGTACGGCACCCGTCGGCGCACCCGCCCCGGCCATGCGATGGCCGCAGACCTCGCACCAGTCGTCGGAGACCGACTGGTGTCCGTTCGGGCAGGTAGGCATGTCGGTGCTTCCCCCTCTCGTCGTCCGGCCCGCTGGCCGGGCTACCTCTTCACACGAACGGTCTTGGTGGAGCGGGTCTCGAGTGTCATCTCGTCCGCTTCCGCGACCTTCGCCTTCAAACGCACAGTACCGGTCGCCGCGTCGACGACGTCGACCACCTTCGAAAGGAGTTTCGCCGTATCCGCGTTGCCGGAGGCCGCCGCGAGCTGCACGGCGCGCCCCAGTTTGGCCGTCGCGCCGTCGTGATCGCCCGATTTGCGGGCATCCAGACCCTGCTGGATGACGTCCGCCAGTTCGGCCTGGCCGGTGTAGTGCGCGACCTGCGGGTTGATCGAGGTCGACATCGCCAGGTCGTCCGTCCACACCGCCCGTACCAGTCCCTGGGACAGCGTCCGGGGGTCGCCGCCCAGCGGGTCCGGCGCGATCAGGGAGACCCGGGCCGCCAGCATCTCCCGGCCGACCGCCGCCTGCGGGACCCGCACGCTCACGTGGTAGTCGCGGGACTCGTCGCCCCACGAGCCCGTCGGGTAGTCCCCGGCGCGCGGCCCGGCCTCCGTACGCCGTCCGCTCAGGTCCCCGACCGTCGGCGCCACCTGCTTCACGAAGGCGATCTCCACCCCGACCGGCGTCCACAGGCGCAGCGCGACGTCCGCCACGCCCTTGCCCATCGCGTGCTCCATCATCGAGGTGAAGTCGCCGGCGAGGGCGGCCGGGTCGGCGACGATGTCGGCGGTGCCGAGGAGGGCCGAGGCGATCCCGGTGACCTCCTTGACCTCCCAGTCGGTGCCCACTCCGCGCGCGTCGCAGGTGAAGCGGCCGGCGCAGGCGTCGAGCGCGGCCCGCAGCTCCTCGGGCGACTCGTGCTCGTTGCGGCCGTCGGTCAGCAGGATGCCGTGCCGGATGGTGAGGTCGGCGGAGGACAGCAGCCGGTCCGCGAGCCGCAGCCAGGTCCCGATCGCCGTGCCGCCGCCCGCGCTCAGCCGGCGCAGTGACTCCTTGGCCTCGGCCCGGGTGCGGGCGTCGGCCACCGCGAGGCGGCGCTGCCCCGGGTAGATCTCCATCGCCGTGTGCGTACCGGCGACGATGGCGAACGAGGTGCCGTCGCGCAGCGTGTCGACGGCGGCGGCGGTCGCCTCGCGCGCGCCGCGCATCTTGGTGGCGGGGTAGTCCATCGAACCGGAGCAGTCGACCATGATCACGACCCCGGCCGCGCCGTCGCCCGCCGGGCCGGACAGCCCGCTGGTGCCGCCGCCGGTCGAGGTGACGGTGACGATCGCGCTGACGTCCCTGCCGCCCTCCGGCAGGAACTCGTTCTGGTAGACGTCCACCGAGAACTGCGGCACGGTCGACTTGGAGAAGTTCGCCATCTGTTACGGCTCCTCGGGCAACAACGGAGAAGGGACGGGGGAGCGGCGACCGCTCAGGCGGATCCCGCCTCTTGGGGAGTGACGGTGAACGGCACCAGCGCGACCGTGATGTTGTCGTGGCCACCGCCGTCCAGGGCGTGTCCGACGAGGACCTGGGCGCTGTGCAGCGGGCGGTCCGCCGCGTCGGCCGGGATGACCCTGGCCATGTCCTCGGCGCCCTCGGCGTAGTTCCACAGCCCGTCCGTGCAGACGACGACCACACCCGACCGGTCGGGCTTGAACGCGGCCGTGTGCGGCTCCAGTTCGTAGGCGTCGGCGCCCAGCCAGCCGGTGATCGCGTGGGCCCGCTCGTCCGCGTAGGCCTGGGCCTCGTTCATCAGGCCCGCGGCGACCATCTGCGCGGCCCACGAGTCGTCCTCGGTGAGCCGGGCGGGCGGGGTGGACCGGTCGTCCGGCACCCAGTAGGCGCGGCTGTCGCCGACCCAGCCCACGACGAGCAGGCCGTCGGCGACGACGGATCCCACGATGGTGCAGGCCGGAGCGTTGCGGTGGCGGTGCGGTTCGTGTTCGGCGCCGCCCTGACCGGGTTCCTCCGCGAGGGAGTTGACGGCCTCGGCGGCGGCGACGATCGCCTCGTGCATCGCCTGCTGCGGGTGGGTGCCCCGGGGCAGCGCGGCGAGCAGCGAGGCGCCGGCCGCCTCCGCGGCGGCGGCGGAGGCCTCGTCGGGCCGGGTCGCCGAGGAGACGCCGTCGCAGACGATGGCGACGGTGGCGGGGGAGCCGTCGGGGAGCGTGGTCGCGGAGACGGCGAAGGCGTCCTCGTTACGGTGGTGGCGCAGCCCGCGGTCGCTGACGGCGGCGACGCGGTCGAGCTCCCGCTCCATGTGGTCCCGCTCGCGGGGCTGGGCGTGCCCGCAGTTCTCGCAGTAGCCGTCGGTGTCGACCCGGCCGGCGCGACAGGCCACGCACAGGGCGGCGGAGGCGGGAGCCGTGGGAGCGGCCGGAGCCGTCGGGGCGCCGGGGCTCGTAGCAGGGGCAGTCGCCGGGGCCGGTGGGGCTGACGGGGCCGGCGGGACGGGGTCCGCCCGTACCGCCGTCCGCGGGTCGGGGGCCGCCAGCTCGAAGTCGCCGCTGCCCGCCGTCGTCTCCCCGCCGGGCGGCACGGGGCCGTCCGTACGGACCGGGGGCGTACCGGCCGGGGCGGAACTGCCCGAAGTCGTACCGGCCGGGGTCGTACCGCCCGGGGACGTACCGTCCGGCGCCGTACCCGCCGTACCCGCCGTACCCGCCGTACCCGCCGTACCCGCCGTACCCGCCGTACCCGCCGTACCCGCCGTACCCGCCGTACCCGCCGTACCCGCCGTACCCGCCGTACCCGCCGTACCCGCCGTACCCGCCGTACCCGCCGTACCCGCCGTACCCGCCGGTGCCGTGGCGACCGGCATCGTCGGGAGGTCGCGGCCGCCCGAGTCGGTGCCCGGCAGGTCCCCCGGGTGCTGGGTCAGCGTCGACAGCGAACCGGGGTCACGGGGCGGGGCGTCCGGCCAGGCCACGGGCGGGCCGATGGCCACGGTCGGGTGGTCGGGCTCCGCCCCGGCGGCCGCCACGGCCGTCAGGTCGTACCCGCAGGCCCCGCAGAACCGGTCGACCGGCTCAAGGGGTTCCGCGCAGTCCGGACAGACGGCCAGTCCGTGCGGCGGCTTCGGCTTCTGGGACATCCTCACACCCACGTCCGGGGGCGGAAGCGGTTGGCCCGCTCCACCAGTTCGATCCTCTCCTCGCCCCGCTGGGCGAGCCGGGCCAGCACCCGGTACGAGCGTTCGAGGCCGAAGCGCAGTCCGCGCTCGTCCAGTTCACTCCCGAGCAGCAGCGCGCCGCCGCCCGGTTCCGCACCGGGACTCCCGGAGAGTACCCAGTCGAGGGCCGTCCCGAGGACCTCGGTCGACAACTGCTCCCGGCGCACCGCGTCCAGACCGAAGCCCTGGAGCGCGGAGACCTGCGCCGCCGCCGCCGTCAGATCGGGCCCGAGCGGGTCCGCCGCCGGGCGCCGCCGCAGCCGCGCCCGCACGGTCGCCACCCGGGCCGCCGTGTAGTGGATCGAGGCCTCCGGCACGGACTCCAGGGTCCGTACGGCCCCGGCCCGGTCGCCCGCCGCGAGCCGCACCCGGGCGAGCCCGAATGCGGCGCTGACGAAGCTCGGGTCGGTGGCCCACACCAGGCGGTAGTACTCGGCGGCGTTGTCCAGCTGGCCGAGCACCTCGGCGCAGATCCCGAGCGCCAGCTTCGGCGCCGGCTCGCCGGGGAAGGCGTCGTAGACCGCGTCGAAGGCGAGCGCCGCGTGCTCGTGGTCCCCGGTCACCAGGGAGGCGACGCCCCGGTACCAGACGATCCGCCAGTCGTCCGGGTCCCGCTCCTCCAGACCCGCCAGGGTCCGTACGGCGGAGGGCGCGTCACCCAGTTCCAGCTGGGCCCGCAGGGTGCGCAGCCGCAGCTCCGTGGAGGGCGCGGGCGCGGCGTGCAGCGCGGCGAGCAGTTCGCCGGGGGCGGCGACCGCGAGTCCGGCGAGCAGCCCGGCGTTGGGGTCGCCGATGTCGACGTGCGGCACGGGCAGCGCGAGCGCGGTGGCGGGCGTGTCGAGCGTCGCGAGCAGGGACCCGAGCCCCTGTCCGGGCGCGGCGGGACCCGCCGGAGGAAGCGCCCCCGGCACGGCGGCGGCCCGCGCCGCCCGCCTGCGCCCGGTGCGTGCCCCCAGCAGCGACACGTCCTCCGTCAGCTCCGCGAACAGAGCCGTGTCCGTGACCCGCACCTCCGTGCCGAACAGCGTCGAGAGCGCCGGGCGCGGCCGTCCCGACTGGAGCGCCACGACCTCGCGCAGCACCCCGGTCAGCTGCTCGGCCATCTCCTGCGCGGAGGCGAACCGGCGCGCCGGGTCCGGGTCGGTGGCGCGGACCAGGAAGCGGTAGAAGGACTCGTACGTCCGGAAGACCTCGATGTGCTCCGGGTCCGGCAGCGAGTCCGCGAAGACGTTCGTGTAGCCCTGGAAGTCGAAGGTCATCACGGCGAGCGTGCGCGCCACCGTGTACAGGTCGCTCGCCACCGAGGGGCCGACCTCGGCCACCTCCGGCGCCTGGTAGCCGACCGTGCCGTAGATCGCGGACTCGTCGTCGTCCATCCGCCGGACCGCGCCCATGTCGATCAGCTTGAGCTGGTCCTCGGACTGGATGGCGTTGTCGACCTTGAAGTCGCAGTACAGCAGGTTCCTGCTGTGCAGGTGCCCGAGCGCCTCCAGGGCCTCGATCCCGTACGCGCAGGCCTGCTCGACCGGCAGCGGATCGCGCCGGCCGTCCGGGGTGCGCCGGTCGTTGGCGATCTCCTTGAGCGACTTGCCGCCGACGTACTCCATGACGATGTAGCCGTCCATGGAGCCGGTGCGCTGGTCGAGGTGCTCGACGAAGTTGTAGATGCGGACGATGTTGGAGTGCTCGATCTCGGCGAGGAAGCGGCGCTCGGAGATCGCCGCCTCCATCGCGTCCTGGTCGCCGGTGTCGAGCAGGCCCTTGAGGACGACCCACCGGTCGGAGACGGCCCGGTCGACGGCCAGGTAGATCCAGCCGAGGCCGCCGTGCGCGAGACAGCCCGCGACCTCGTACTGGCCGTGGACGATGTCCCCGCCGCGCAGCTTCGGCACGAAGGAGTACGGGTGCCCGCACTTGGTGCAGAAGCCCTCCGTACGGCCCTCCCGGTCACCCCGCGAACGGCCCACCGGCGCCCCGCAGTCGGAACGCGAGCAGAAACGCTTCCGCTCGGGGACCTCGGCGTTCTCCATCACCGCGGCCCGCGGGTCCGGACGCGGCACCTCGGGGATCGACACCAGACCCGCGCCCAGCCGGTTGCGGGCGGACTGCCCGGTCGAGGTGCCCGAGGAGCGCACCGACACCGAATGGGACGCGGACGCCCCGGAGAGCGAACGCGAGAGCCGCCCCGAGACCGAGCGCCGGGACGTCGACGAACGCGAGGACGCCCGCGACGACGCCCCCGAACCGCTCCGCGAGGAGCCGGAGTCCGGACCCCCGATGCCGGAACCGACTCCGGAGCCCGTGCCCGTGTTCCTGCCCGGCACGGCCATCCCCGTCGGCGTCGAGCCGATCAGCCCCCCGGGCGACACCACCGGGGCGAGCCCGCAGGTGTCGCAGTACAGCTCGCCGCCTCCCATGTCCTCGTACGAACCCTCGCACGAAGGACGCTGACAGCTCCCCACGCCCGTCTCCCCGTTCACCACTGTCGTCCTCCCGCGTCTCTCGGGCCGGACAGCACGTCCGCCACCGCCCGCTGGTACCGCAGCACGGCCTGTTCCGCGACCCGCAGATCGCAGGGCGCGCTCCACAGCATCCTGCGCGCCGCGTCGTACCGCTCCACCAGCACCGGGTCCTCGGCCGCGCCCAGCCGCGCCACCTTCGCCTTGTACGCGTCCAGCCGGCCGCGCAGCTCCGCCCGCACCGCGAGCGGCGCCGTCACCGCGGTCAACGACTCCCGCGCCCGCAGCAGTTCGTCCTCCGCCTCCCGCTCCAGGGAATCCAGCAGGGGCGACAGCCGGTGCCACCGGGCGTGCCTGCGGTACTCGGCGGCGGCGGCCAGCCGCTCCTGGAGCACGATCGGCGGCCCGCTGACGGCCGGCACCTCGGAGGCGGCGATCTTCGCCAGGACCTCGCCGCGCGCCGACCGCGCCTCGGCGAGCGTGCGGTCCGCCCGCGAGAGCACGTCCCGCAGCCGGAGCAGCCGGTCCTCGGAGTCCTGCCGGACCGCGAGCACCGCCTCGATCTCCCGCCGGACGTCCTCCAGGGCCAGCGCCGCCCGGTCGTACCGCCCGGTGTCGGGCCTGCCGCCGCCGGGCGCCGAACTTCCCGCCGCCGGCCGCCAGAAGGCCAGCGGATCGGTCACGACCTGGGAGCGCAGCGCGGTCAGCTCGGCGGTGATCGCCTCCAGCTCGTCCCCGGCCGGGTGCTCCCCGGGCCGCACGCCCACCGAGTGCGCGAGCGAACGCGTCCGGCCCAGCTCCGCGGCGAGCAGGTCTATCCGGGCGGGCAGCGCCGACCAGACCGCGTCGGCGGTGACCACCACGTCCAGCGAGGACGCGTACAGCTCGTTCATCCGCCGGACCAGGCCCTCCAGCGTGAACCGCTCGGCGAGCAGCCCTTGTTCGCCCGCGCCGCCGGCGACGAGCACGCTCTCGCCGCGCAGCCGCTCGGTCAGCTCCGCGAGCTCGTCCCGGCCGGGCCAGCGGCGCCGGGCGCGCAGCTCACGGGCGTCCCGCAGGGCGCCGGTGTACACGTCGAAACAGGTCCAGAGCAGGGTGATGGTCCGCTCGGTCTCCGCCCAGCGGTCCCGGGTCGTGCCGGTGAGGCCGGCCCCTTCGAGCAGTCTGCGGCCCGCGTGGTCCTGGAGTGCGAAGAGCGAGTCCTCGACCGCCTTGTGCTCGGCGCCGAGCCGCGCCAGCGCACGGTCCGCCTCGTCCCGGTCCATCACCGGACCGGGGGGTCCCGTGACGCCCATCGGTCACCTCTTCCTCTCCGTGTACGGGGCTACCGGTACGGGGCTGCTCGTAGGGGCTGCGGGGGTACGGCGCTACTTCTACCGGGGCTGGGGCGGCCTGGTTATCCCGGGCAGGTCCTTCTCCAGCCACTTCTTGTACGCCGCCTGCCAGGGGCCCTGCCGGTACCCCACGAGCACCTGGTTGACCCGGCGCACCAGGTCGTCGTTGCCCAGCTTGGCCGCCACCCCGTAGTACTCCTCGGTGAACGGCCGGCCCTTGAGCTCGACCGCCGGGTCCTGCGCGGCCTGGCCGGCCGCCAGGGCGTTGTCGGTGACGATCGCATCGACCTCGCCCAGCTGGAGCCTGACCAGGCAGTCCAGCTGGTTGGGGACGGTCAGCAGGTCCTTGTCGTCCTTGGTGCCGTCGCCCTCGTCCTTGAAGACCGCCCCGAAGGATTTCTCCGCCAGCGCGTCGTAGGCCGTGGACCCCTCGGCGGTGCAGATCCGCTTCCCGCGCAGCGAGGAGTTGTAGCCCGTGATGGTCTTGTCGTCCTTGGCCGCCAGGACCTGCTGCCCGGCCTGGAAGTAGGCGGTGGAGAAGGCGACCTCGCCGATCCGCTTGCAGTTGATCGTCATCGTGCGCACGACGAGGTCGATCTTGCCGCTGTTCAGGAGGGCGGTCCGCTGATTGGTGGGGATCGCCCGCAGGATCACGTCGTTCCGGTTGCCCAGGATGTCCGCGGCGATGGCGCGGGCCAGCTCGATGTCGAAGCCCTCCAGGGTGCCCTTCTCCGGGTCCCGGTAGCCCCAGCGGTAGCTGGACTGGTCGACGCCGACGACCAGCTTGCCGCGCTTCTTGATCGCGTCGATCGAGGGCCCGTCCGCCGACGAGGGGGTCAGCGAGGCCTCCGGGTTCCGGCAGGTGTCCGCCCTGACCTGGACGGCCGACCCGAAACCGGGGCCGGGGCCGTACGTCCCGGGGGCCGCCGAGACGCCGTCGCCCTCCTGTGCCAGCGGCAGCAGGGTCAGCGAGGCGGTGAGCCCGCACGCCAGGGCCATGGCGGCCACCCCGCCCCAGCCCCGGAGCCGCTTCGCCGTCCGCCGCACCAGCGGGTACGTGCCGTTCGGCATCCCGCCCCCTCTCACCGGTACTCCGACAGTCTGCGGTTGATGCCGAGCACGGCGCCCGCCGCGCCCAGTATCCCGAGGGCGGCGGCGCCCAGCGGCAGGGCCGTCAGCGCGGCCCCGGCGTCCTCGGCGGAGCGGGTGAACTCGGCCTTCTCGTGGACGAGGGCCCGCTCAAGGGCCGCGTCGACCTGGTCGAAGGCCTGGCCCGTCGAGTCCTTCGGACCGACGATCCGGACGAGGGCACCCTCGTAGTCGCCGGCCTCGTCCTTCGAGCGGGCTTCCTTGTGGAGCGTCTGCCAGGTGCGGACGCGGTTCACGGCCTCGTCGACCGGAGTGCGGCCGTCGGCGTCGTCGGCCAGCGCGTCGGCGGCGGCGAGGGCGCCCGTCAGGGCCTCCATGCTCGCCGCGTAGTCCGCCTCGTACTTGTCCTTGGTGCGGTCCTCGGTGAGCACCGCGCCCCGGGCGACCAGGGTCAGGTTCTCGTTGGCGCGGGCGGTGAGCGAGCTGATCCGGGCCGTGTTGAGGACCTGGAGCGACTCCTGCCCGTGTGCCTGGGCGTCGTTCAGCCCGGCGCGCGCGAGGGTGTGCGCGGTGGCGAGCCAGAGCAGGGCGACGACGGTGGCGGCGGTGGCGGCGAGCAGCCCGTGGTTGAACACCCGGTGGGTGCGGACGTAGTTGCGGCGCTGGGCCCAGCCGAGGGCCACGAGGACGATCAGACCCACAGCGACCGACAGGTACGGCCAGGTGCGGGCCGAAACGTCGTCCTTCCTGAGCCGTTCGGTCTCGGCCGTGTACAGCCGCTCGGCGGCGGGCAGCAGGGTGCTGGTCATCTGCTGGTTGGCGTACCGCAGATAGGCGCCGCCCAGCGGCAGGCCCTGCCGGTTGGCGGCCCGTGCGCGCTCGACCAGTCCCGTGTAGCGGGGGAGCTGTTCGTTGAGGGTGGCGATCTCGGCGGCCGACCGGCCCGAACCGTCGGTGCCCGCGGCGGCCTCGACGAGGAGCCGGGCGGCGGCGGCGATGTCCCGGTCGTACCGCTTGCGGGACTCCTCCGGTTCGAGCGTCCCGGCGAGGAAGCCGCTGGCGGCGGTGGTGTCCGCGTCCGCGAGGTAGCGGTAGATCGCGGCGGCGTCGCCGGACAGCGGCTGGCTGCGGTGGACGACGTCGTCGGCGGCGGCGGCCCGGTCGTCGACCTGGAAGGCGGTGACCACCCCGAACGCGACGAGCAGCGCCGCGAGTACGGCCCCGAGGATCTGGAGCCGGCCCGGTTCGGTCGTCGCGGCGACCCGCAGCCGCTCCCGGCCCACGGCCCAGGCACCCCGCCCCTGGGGCGGGACGGTGCCGGGCGCGGGCGACGGCTGCGTGGGCACGCCGGTCGGGCGTACGGGCGCGGGCGCCGTGCTCCGCGCCGCCGGGGCGGCGGGTGCGTTCGGCGGGTGTGTCACTTGACCTCCCCCTGGGTCGCTGACGTCGGCAGGTCCGGCCAGCAGTATGGCCGCAGGGGGCCCTCCGCACACCGGGATTGACTCGATCTTGTTCCTATCGTGCCGTATGCCCCCGGCACGTCCGTGGGCAATCCCCCTCACCTTGAATACGTCTCCACGCCGTGATCGGTTCCGTTCCGGGCATCGCTCGAACAGGTGAACATGCCGGTGGGGCGCCCCTTCCCCTGGAAGAGGCGCCCCACACTCCGCCGGCTCAGGCCCCGTAGTGCTCCCGCAGCCGGGCCGCCGCCTCCGGTCCCGCCGCCACCTCGTCCAGGGCGAGCAGCCCCGCCCCGAGGACCGGCGGCGCCGTCACGAAGCCGATGACGGCCTTCGGCGCCCGCTCGGCGAGGAGTTCACGGATCCGCTCCTCCAGCTGCGGGTGGCGCGCGGCCAGCACACTGCCGCCCAGCATCACCGGCGCCTCCTCGTCGAGGAGACCCAGCCGTCCGAGCGCGACCGACGACAGGGCGACGACCTCCTCGGCCAGCCGGTGCACCAGCGAGAGCGCCACCGGGTCGCCCGCCGCGCTCACCCGGAACAGCACGGGCGTCAGCTCGTGCCGCCGCTCGAACGGCACCAGGCCCAGGTGCAGCGCCTCGATCAGCGCGTACATCGACTCCAGACCGAAGTGCGCGGGCAGCGCCCGCGCCAGCTCGGACGGCTCGCCGCGCCCGTCCTCGGCGCGCGCCGCGAACCAGAGCGCCTCCTCGGCCATGCCGCTGCCGCCGCCCCAGTCGCCGGAGATCTTCCCGATCGCCGGGAAGCGCGCGGTCCGCCCGTCCGGGGTCATCCCGACGCAGTTGATCCCGGCCCCGCACACCACCGCGACGCCGCGCGGCTCGTCGATCCCGGCGCGCAGTATGGCGAAGGTGTCGTTGTGCACCCGCACCGACCCGCTCCACCCCCGGCCGAGGACCTCGGCCTGGAGCGCGGTCTCCTCGACGGGCAGGTCCGCGTTGGCGAGGCAGGCCGTGACATGGGCGAATCGGGCCGGGACACCGGCCAGTTCGCACGCCCGGCCGACGATCTCCGCCAGCGAGTCGACGGCCGTCCCCACCCCCACCACCGGCGGCTGGAACCCGCCGCCGCGCGCCGCGCCCAGGACGGTGCCGTCCCGGCCGACGACCGCGACGTCGGTCTTGCTGTTCCCCGCGTCGACCGCGAGGAGGACGCCGTCCGGGTTCACGCCCACGCGAGGTGCTCCCGGTTGTGCGCGATCAGCCGGTCGGTGAGCCCGTCGGCGTACGCGTACTGGCCCACCAGCGGGTGGGCGAGCAGCGCCTTGAACACCCGGTCACGGCCGCCGCGCAGCGCCGCCTCCAGGGCCAGGTCCTCATAGGCGGTGACGTTCGCGATCAGCCCGGCGTACAGCGGGTCCACCGGGGCGACCTGCAGCGGGACGGCCCCGTGGGCGCCGACCGCGGCCTGCGTCTCGATGACCGCGTCGTCCGGCAGGAACGGCAGCGTGCCGTTGTTGTACGTGTTGACCACCTGGTACGGCGAGCCTCCGCCGCCCAGCAGGGAGGCCGCCAGGTCCACGGCCGCCTCCGAGTAGAAGGCGCCGCCGCGCTTGGCGAGCAGGGCCGGCTTCTCGTCGAGCGCCGGGTCCCCGTACATGTCGAGGAGTTCCTTCTCCATCGCGGCGACCTCGGCGGCCCGCGAGGGCTTGGTGCCGAGTTCCCGTACGACCTCGTCGTGCGCGTAGAAGTACCGCAGGTAGTACGAGGGGACGACGCCGAGCCGGTCCAGGACCGGGCGCGGAAGGCGGAGGTCGTCGGCGACCGCGTCGCCGTGCTCGGCGAGCAGCCGGGGCAGCACGTTCTCGCCCTCGGGGCCGCCGAGGCGCACCGCGCGCTCCCAGGTCAGGTGGTTGAGCCCGACGTGCTCCAGGTGGACCTCGGAGGGGGCCACGCCGAGGAGTCCGGCGAACTTCCGCTGGAAGCCGATGGCGACGTTGCACAGGCCGACGGCCTTGTGCCCGGCCTGGAGCAGCGCGCGCGTGACGATGCCCACCGGGTTGGTGAAGTCGATGATCCAGGCGTCGGGGTTGGCGCGCCGGACCCGCTCGGCGATGTCCAGGACGACCGGGACGGTGCGCAGCGCCTTGGCGAGGCCGCCGGCTCCGGTGGTCTCCTGGCCGACGCAGCCGCACTCCAGCGGCCAGGTCTCGTCCTGCTGACGGGCGGCCTGTCCGCCGACCCGCAGCTGGAGCAGGACGGCGTCGGCGCCCTCGACCCCGGCGTCGAGGTCGGAGGTGGTGGTGATCCGGCCCGCGTGCTCCTGCTTGGCGAAGATGCGCCGGGCGAGCCCGCCGACGAGGTCGAGCCGGTCGGCGGCCGGGTCGACGAGGACGAGTTCGGTGATGGGCAGGGTGTCGCGCAGGCGCGCGAATCCGTCGATGAGTTCGGGGGTGTAGGTGGAACCGCCCCCCACGACAGTGAGCTTCATGGTGTGATTCAGCCCTTCACTCCGGTCAGTGTGACTCCCTCGACGAACGCCTTCTGGGCGAAGAAGAAGACGAGGATCACAGGGGCCATGACCAGGACGGTCGCGGCCATGGTCAGATTCCAGTCGGTGTGGTGCGCGCTCTTGAAGGACTCCAGGCCGTAGCTCAGGGTCCAGGCGCCGGGGTTCTCGGAGGCGTAGATCTGCGGCCCGAAGTAGTCGTTCCAGCAGTAGAAGAACTGGAAGAGGGCGACGGCGGCGATGCCGGGCTTCGCCATCGGGAGCACGATCCTGATCAGGGTGCGGAACTCTCCGCAGCCGTCGATCTTCGCCGCCTCGATGTACTCGTTGGGGATGGTCAGCAGGAACTGGCGCAGCAGGAAGATGGCGAAGGCGTCGCCGAAGGCCATCGGGATGATCAGCGGCCAGAGCGTGCCGGAGAGGTCCATCTGCTTGGCCCAGAACAGGTACATCGGGATGATGACGACCTGCGGCGGCAGCATCATCATCGAGATGACCAGCAGCATGGACAGGTGCCGGCCGCGGAAGCGGAGCTTGGCGAGGGCGTACGCCACGGGGACCGAGGACACCACGACGAGGACGGTGCCGAGTCCCGCGTAGAGCAGCGAGTTCTTCCACCAGGTGAGGAAGCCCTCGGTCCGGAAGACCTGGACGTAGTTGTCCCAGTGCCAGGAGTTCGGTGTCAGGTCCCGGGTGAGCGCCTGCTGATCGCTCATCAGGGAGGTCAGGAAGACGAAGACGAACGGGAGCACGAAGAACAGCGCTGCGGCGATGCCGAGCGAGTGCACGGCGATCCAGTGCAGCAGCGACCTGCGGCGGGCCCGCTTCTCGGCGGGGCTCACCGGGCCGTTCGTGGCGTGGCGTGCGGCGGGGGCGGTTGCGGTCGTCATGAGTCAGTCACCCGAGCCGATCAGGCCGCCGCGCCGGCGCATGAGCAGCGCGGTGAAGGCCATGGAGAAGGCGAAGAGCACCAGGGCCACGACGCAGGCCGCGCCGTAGTTGAACTGGCTGAATCCGAGGCTGTAGACCAGCTGCGGCAGGGTCAGCGTGGAGTCGTCCGGATAGCCGGGCTGGAAGGTGACGCCGGAGCCGCCCATCACGCCCGAGGCGATCTTGGAGGCCACGATCGGCTGCGTGTAGTACTGCATCGCGCCGATGATCCCGGTGACGACCGCGAAGAGCACGATCGGCGAGATGTTCGGCAGGGTGACGTAGCGGAACCGCTGCCACGGGGACGCGCCGTCGAGTTCGGCGGCCTCGTACTGCTCCTTCGGTACGTCGAGCAGCGCGGCCATGAAGATGACCATGAGGTCGCCGACGCCCCACACGGCGAGGACCGTCAGGGCCGGCTTGGCCCAGTCCGCGTCGTTGAACCAGGAGGGGGCGGGGATGCCGACCGCTTCGAGGAGCGAGTTGACCGGTCCGGTGCCGGGGTTGAGAAGGAAGACGAAGGCGAGCGTGGCGGCCACCGGCGGGGCCAGGTAGGGCAGGTAGAAGAGGGTGCGGAAGACGCCGGCACCGGTCTTGATCTTGGTGATCAGCATGCCGATGCCGAGGCCGAAGACCACCCGGCAGCTGACCATGACGACGCCGAGCCAGAGGGTGTTCTGCAGGGCCGGCCAGAACTTCGGGAACTCCGTGAGGACGTACGTCCAGTTCTCCAGGCCCCGCCAGGTCGGCGGGTTGAGGCCGTCGTACCGCATGAACGAGAAGTACAGGGTGGAGATCAGCGGATAGGCGAAGAAGACGCCGAAGCCGATCAGCCAGGGCGACATGAAGGCCAGGGTGACGAGCGCGTTGCGCCGGCGCTTCGCCCGCAGCGTGTTCGTCACCCGCGGGGAGGCGGCGGCCGGGGCGGCGGCCGTCTCCTTCGGGGACAGGGTGTCCGTGCTCATGGGTGGGTGCCGGCCGTCACTTCGCCGCGGCGATGTCGCGGTCGATCTGGGCGGCGGCGTCCGCGAGGCCCTTCTTCAGGTCGGTGACCTGGCCCTTCTCGTACCGCTGGGCGAGCCGGGACAGGGTCTCCTGGTAGGCGGGGCCGTTCACGGCGCCGTCCGGGGTGGTGGACTCGGGGTGCCGGGCGATGTCCAGGAAGGCCTTGAAGCGCTTGTCGAACTTCAGGTCCGGGGACTTCAGCGCGTCCAGGGTGGAGGGGACGTTGCCGATCTCGTTGGCGAAGCCCACCACGGCGTCGGTGTTAGTGGTCATGTACTTGACCAGCTCCCAGGCGGCGTTCTGCTTCTTGCTCTGCGGGGCGATGCCCATGATCGTGCCGGAGAGGTAGCCCTTGCCGTACTCGGCCACCTCGTCGTCGGCGACCGGCAGCGGCGCGACGCCGACCTCGAAGGGGACCTTGGCCTCCTTGATGAAGTTCAGCCGCCACTCGCCGTCGAGCTGCATGGCGACCTGGCCGGTCTGGAAGGGGTGCTTGACGCCCCACTCGTCACCGAAGGTGGTGCGGTACTTGTCCAGCTTCGCGAAGCCGCCGAGGCCGTCGACCAGGGACTTCTGGTACGTCATCATCTCGGCGAACGCCGGGTCCTTGGCGACGTTCGACTTGCCGTCCGCGTCGAAGTACTTGTGGTCCCACTGGGACATGTAGTGCTCGACGACGGTCTCGTAGCCGAGGTAGGTCGGCATGAAGCCGAGCTGCTCGTAGGAGTCGCCCTTGGGCTTGGTGAGCGCCTTGGCGACCTGGGCGAACTGGGACCAGGTCTTCGGCGGGGCCTCGGGGTCGAGTCCGGCCGCCTTGAACGCGTCCTTGTTGTAGTAGAGGCCGTACGCGTCGGAGAGCAGCGGCAGGGAGCAGCGCTTGCCCTCGAACTGCGTGTACGACTGGAGGACCTTCGGGAAGATCTTGTCCAGGTCCAGCTTGTCCTTCTCGATGAAGGGCTTGAGGTCCGCGAGGGCGCCCGAGGCGCAGAACTTGCCGACGTTGGAGGTCGTGAAGGAGGAGACGACGTCCGGTCCGTTGGAGCCGCCCGCGCGCAGCGCCTGGCCCAGCTTGTCGTCGTTGATGTCGCCGACGACCTTCACCTTGATGTTCGGGTGGGCCTTCATGAAGCGGTCCACGTTGTTCTGGATCGCCTTGACCTCGCTGGGCGTCGACCAGCCGTGCCAGAAGGTGATGGTGGTCTGGGCGCTGGGGTCGTCGGGGGCCGTGTTGCTCGCGGAGCCCGTACAGGCGGTGGCGAAGAGGGCTATCGAGGCGGTGGCGGCGAGCGCTGCGGCTGCTTTGCGCGGACGTACGGGCATGACGGTGTCTCCCTGTGGCGGAGGGGTTACGGGGCGGGGGGAGCGGGACGGGGGACCGGAGCGGGCGGTGGGTCAGCGCGAGGTGTCGAAGACCTCGTCGCGCGTGGTGACGAGGGCGCTTTCGAGGGCGCCGCGCAGGACGGGACGCACGGGTACGGAGGTGAGGACGAGCCGGGGCCGGGAGGCGGCGAGGTCGGCCAGCTCGGACTGCACGCGGACGCGCAGGGCTTCGCCGCCGGCGACGAGCACGTCACCGGAGAGCACGATGAGTTCGGGGTCGAGGACCGCGACGAGGGAGGCCAGCCCGGTGGCGACGCGCTCGGCGTACCGGTCCAGCAGTTCCGCGTAGCGGGGGTCCTCGCCGTGCGCCTCCGCCGCGTGCGCGAGCAGTCCGCAGGCGACCGGCACGTAGGGCTGCTCGGGGGTGTCGATGCCGAGCGCGCGGGCGATCCGGGGGACCGCCTGGACCCCCGCGAGCTCCTGGTAGCCGCCGGAGTTGGCCTTGGTGACCTGCCGGACGAGCGGGGTGCCGGGCACCGGCAGGAAGCCGACCTCGCCGGCGCCGCCGGTGAAACCGCGGTGCAGCCGCCCGCCGAGGACGAGGGCGGCGCCCATGCCCTCCTCGTTCCAGAGCAGGGCGAAGTCGGAGTGGCCCCGGGCGGCGCCCAGGCGCTGTTCGGCCACGGCGACGAGGTTGACGTCGTTCTCGTACTCGAACGGCATGGGCAGGACGGCGGCCAGCTCGTCCAGGAGGGTGGGGGAGTGCCAGCCGGGCAGGTGGGCGGCGTACCGCAGGCGTCCGGTGGCCGGGTCGAAGGCGCCGGGGGTGCCGATGACCAGGCGCCGGACGTCCTCGCGGGTGATCCCGGCCGCCTTGACGGCCCCGTCGAGGGCGTCGGTGACCTGGCGGACGACGCCGGAGGCGGCGCGGCCCGGGGTCCGCAGCTCGAACTCGCCGACGATCTCGCCGGTGATGTCGGCGACGGCGGCGTGTATGCGGGACTGGTTGACGTCGAGTCCGGCGGCGTACGCAGCCCGCGCGTTGACCGCGTAGAGCTGGGCGTTCGGTCCCGGCCGGCCTTCGGTGGTGCCGGTGGCGACGACGAGTCCGGCCGCTTCGAGGCGGGCGAGCAGCTGGGAGGCGGTCGGCTTGGACAGGCCGGTGAGCTTGCCGATCCGGGTCCGCGAGAGCGGGCCGTGCTCCAGGAGGAGGTCCAGGGCGGCGCGGTCGTTCATGGCGCGCAGCACGCGCGGCGTGCCGGGGGTTCCGGGGGCCGTACCGGCCATGGGGTCGCACCTGCCTTCGTACTGTTAGGAAAGTTTCCTATTGGGTTGGGAGGAAGGTAAGGCGGGCGTCACCGGGTCGTCAATACCCGGGTACGACAAACGCCCCCGAAGGCAACCGAAGTGTTACCCACGAGGGCGTCGTTCTCGCGCGTTCTCGCGCGATCCGCCGTGAAGTGCCGTGAAGTGCCGCTACTTGGTGAGGTCCGGCCTCGGCAGCGGGGTCGCCGCCGTCGACTGGGGCGAGGTCGCCGACGCGAAGGCCGACGGGGCCGCCATGCCCGCCGTCGGGTCCGCCGCCGCCTCCTCCGCCTGCGCGGGAACCCCGCCCACGATCCGGATGCCGGCCTCGTCCAGGCCCCGCTTGATGCGCCAGCGCAGCTCGCGCTCCACGCCGAGCGCCTTCCCCGGCATCGTCTTCGCCGAGACCCGGACCGTCATCGAGTCGAGCAGCACCTCGTTCAGGCCCAGCACCTCCACCGGACCCCAGAGGCGCTCGTTCCACGGCTCCTCCTTCGCCATGGACTCCGCCGCCTCGGTGATCACGGCCCGCACCTTGTCCAGGTCCTCCGTCGGCCGGACCGTCACGTCGACGCCCGCCGTCGCCCAGCCCTGGCTGAGGTTCCCTATCCGCTTGATCTCGCCGTTGCGCACGTACCAGATCTCGCCGTCCACGCCCCGCAGCTTCGTCACCCGCAGGCCCACCTCCACGACCTCGCCGGACGCCACGCCCGCGTCGACCGAGTCACCGACGCCGTACTGGTCCTCCAGGATCATGAAGACGCCCGACAGGAAGTCCGTCACCAGGTTGCGCGCGCCGAAACCGATCGCCACACCGGCCACACCGGCAGAGGCGAGCAGCGGCGCCAGATCGATCTTGAAGGCACCCAGGATCATCAGCCCCGCCGTGCCCAGGATCAGGAACGACGCCACCGAACGCAGCACCGAGCCGATCGCCTCCGATCGCTGCCGCCGCCGCTCGGTGTTGACCAGCAGACCGCCCAGGGCCGTCCCCTCCACCGCCTGCGCCGAACGGTTCATCCGCTCGATCAGCTTCGTCAGGGCACGGCGGACGGCCATCCGCAGGAGCAGCGCGACGACCAGGATCAGCAGGATGCGCAGCCCGGTGTTCAGCCAGGTGGACCAGTTCTCCTCCACCCAGCTGGCGGCGTTCGTGGCCTTCTCCGCCGCCTCGTCCAGGGTCACCGGAATGGGCTCGGGTTCGGTGGCAGCCGCAAGGGCGGACCAGGACACGGGAAGACCTCCAGGCATCGCGTACGCAGGCCATCCACAGTAACGGGGCGTCGGACATGGTCCCGTAGCCGTGTTCGAGGGAGAGACCGACCTCACCCGGGCAGACAGAGGGGAGACATGCCGATGTGGTCGAGAACACGCCGGGTCCGTCACCCCGATCCCGGTACGTGGTGGCGTTCCGACCAGGCATGAGGGGAGACTGAGAGCAGTTCGTCCCGGCGCGAGCCACGCGCCGCCGGCGTCATAGGAGGCATCCGTGCCGCATGTCCTGGTCCTCAACGCGTCGTACGAGCCGCTCGGCGTCGTACCGCTCCGCCGCGCACTCGTCCTCGTCCTGGAGAACAAGGCTCTCTGCCTCGAGGAATCCGGCGCCTTCCTGCACAGCGAGACCCAAGTCGTCCCCGCGCCCAGCGTGGTGCGACTGAAGCGCTTCGTGCGGGTCCCCTACCGGGGGCCCGTTCCCTTGACCCGCAGGGCCCTCTTCGCCCGTGACGGCGGGCGCTGCGCGTACTGCGGGGCGGTCGCGACCAGCGTCGACCACGTCATCCCGCGCAGCCGTGGGGGCACCCACGCCTGGGAGAACGTGGTGGCGGCCTGCCGCCGCTGCAATCACGTCAAGGCCGACCGCCACCTGCGCGAGATCGGCTGGCGGCTGCGCCACCAACCGGCCCCGCCCACCGGCCTGGCCTGGCGGATCATCGGGACCGGACACCGGGACCCCCGCTGGCTGCCGTACCTCCAGCCGTACGGAGCCGAGGACGTGATGGCCCGGATCGACTCCGTCGCAGACGCCCCCGTGAGGGCGCTGACGACGGGTTGAGCCGGGCCTTTCGCGTACGCGGGGGCGGTACGGCACCGCCTGCGCGGGACGGTACGGCTTCGCGTACGCGGCGGTACGGAACCGGGCGGCGCACCCCTCAGGGGGTGGGCCGCTCTTCCGGCGTGCCCGCCGACGCGGCGTCCGGCGCGGTGCCGGGAGCGGTGACGGGCGCGGTGTCCGGAGTCTTCTCCGGCGGGTTCGCGGGCCCCTCCTGGGCGGACCGGGCCGGCCCCGTGCCCGCGGGCCGCTTCGGCGCCGCCACCGCGTACGTCTCCACCGACCAGAGCGAGTAGCCGAACCGGGTCGCCCGCGACTCCCCCTGCACCCGCAGGAAACGGGTGTCCGCCGCGTCCATCCGGACCGACTCCCGGCCGCCCCTGCCGTCCGCCACCGCCGCCGCCGTGCGCCACACGCGCCCGTCGGCCGAGACCTGGACCCGGTAGCGGGAGGCGTACGCGTCCTGCCAGTGCAGCACCACCCGCCCTATCCGGGCCGGCTCCGGCAGCTCCAGCTGCCACCAGGCGCCGTCCTCCGCGGGGGAGGACCAGCGGGTGGCCGGATCGCCGTCCACCGCCGAGGCGGCCGGGAAGTCCGCCGTCTCGTCGCCCGAGGAGGAGGCCGTCGCCGCCCGCGCCAGATCCGGACCGGCCGTACGGGGGAAGGCCCGCACGGTCAGCACCCGCTCCTCGCCCGCGAAGGACACCGGCACCCGGTACGCCCCCACCGGCACGCCCGGCGCCACCGACACCTCCAGCGGGACGGTCGTCCGCGCGCCCCGCTCCACCACGGCCTCCTTCGGCAGCCGTACGGTGACCCCCTTCGGGGCCCTCGCCGTCAGCGGCCCGCGCACCTCGCCCGCGCGCCGCCCCGACAGCTCCACGTCCACCTTCAGCGCCGGGCCGCCGATCTCCGCGTCCGTCTCCGCCCGCGCCAGGTCGAGCCCCGCGCGCGGCCCGTCCGCGAACCAGGGCACCAGCGCCCGCACCTCGGGCGCGGGCTCCTCGGCGTCCCACACGACCCGCAGCGCGTCCGCCCGCAGCCCCTTCGGCTCGGTCTGGGTCCACCCGGACGCCGACAGCGGGCCCAGCGACCGCCAGCCCTCGCCCGGCACGAACGCCTCCACGCGCGCGTGGCCGCCCCCGCCCGGCTCGGCCATCACGGTCAGCGCCTCCACGGACCGCGCCCGGTCGAGCCGCACCGTGTACGAGCCGCTCGCGCGGTCGGCACGGGCCGCCGGGGTGCGGTCGGCGCCGGTCCAGGCCGCGGACCGGTCCACCGCGCGTGTGAGGAACGGGTCCAGCACCCCCGCGCCGACCGTCACCCGGCTCGCCGCGAGTTCCTTCCGCAGCGGTTCGAGGCGCAGCTGCGCCTCCCAGGCCGCCGCGCCGTCGCCGCGCCCCTGGGCGAGCAGCATGTCGACCGCCGTCTCGCCCGCGAGGCCGTACCGGGAGAGCTGGTCGAGCCAGGGGCCGGTCTCGTCGCCGAGGGCGCCGTCGGCGGTGGCCGCGAGCCGCTCGGGGGCCCCGCGCATCACAGTGAAGGCGTCCCGCAGCTCCCGCGCCGCCTTCTCCCGCCGCGCGTCCGTCCCGGCGCCGGTGGTCGCGCGGGAGGCCCAGAAGGCGTCCAGGAGGGGCTTCAGGTACGCCGATTCGCCCGCCGGGTCGAGGACCGAGGAGGCGCCGTTCCCGACGAGCGCCCGCAGTGCCTCGCGGGCGGCCGGTTCGGGGCCCGCGAGGTCGTCGACGGCCGCCCGCCAGGACTCCCGCGGCCGGTAGCCGCGCGGGTTCCAGGCGTAGTCGGCGGCGGTGAAGAGCGGCACCCGGGAGGCGGCCGGCTGCTCCATCGCGTGGGCCAGGTAGGCGGCGGAACCGGCGGCCACCGCCGGGTCCCGGCCGGTGGCCGGGCCGAGGAACAGCCGGTCCTGGGCGTAGTCGTTGACCGGGTAGTTGTCCATGGTGACCAGCGGGTGGCGCAGGGCGCCGCGCGCCCCGGCCAGCTCGCCCCCGGTGATCGTGCGCGGGACGACCCCGACACCGGTCCACGCCACCCGCACGTCCGCGTCGAGCGCCTCGGCGAGCTTCGTGCGGTACGCGGTCGCGCCGTCCTGGTAGTACTCCGTCGGCATCACCGTCAGCGGCTCGGCGTCCGGGTGCCGTTCGGCGAACCGGCGGGCCACGGTGTTCGCCACGCGCGCGTGGGCGGACGCCGCCGCCTCCGGGCCCCGCCCGAAGACGTCGGCGTCCCGGTCGCAGTGCCACTCGTCGTAGGAGGCGTCCTGGAACTGGAGCTGGAAGGAGCGCACGCCGAGCGCCCACATCGCGTCGAGCTTCCGGGTCAGCGCCGTCACGTCGGAGCCCGAGGACAGGCACATCGACTGGGCGGGCGAGACGGCCCAGCCGAGCGTCACGTGGTTCGCGCGGGCCCGCTCCGCGAGCGCCCGGAACTCGGCCTGCTGGGCGGCCGGGTAGGGCTCGCGCCACTGCGCCCCCCGGTACGGGTCGTCGCCGGGCGCGTACAGGTAGCGGTTCTGCTTGGTCCGGCCCAGGAAGTCGATCTGGGCGAGCCGCTGCCGCGCCGTCCAGGGGCTGCCGTAGAAGCCCTCCGTGATCCCGCGCTCGGCCGTGCCCGGCCAGTCGCGGACCACGACCCCGGGGACCTCCCGGCCCTCGCCGATGAGCTGACGCAGCGTCTGCACGGCGTGGAACAGCCCGTCCCCGCCCACCCCGTCCAGGGCGACCGTGTCCCGGCCCTGGAAGCGGCCCGTGGCGAGCCGGTAGCCGCCGCGCGGCAGATCGATCCGGTCGGGCACCCGCAGGGCGCTCAGCGCCTCCTCCGCGGCCGAGCCGTCGGGCCCCGCGACCCGCAGGACCGGCCCCCGGCCCGGGAGACCCTCGTGGACCGTCCGCACCCCGGCGGCCCGCAGCAGCGCGCGCAGGGCCGTGAGGGCGTACGGATCGGCGTCCTCGTCGGCGAGCAGCGTCACCTCGTTCCCGAGGCGTACGGAGGTCCCTGCGGCGGTCAGGGACTGCGGCCGGGGCCAGACGGCGGGAACACCGGCGGTGGCGGTCCGCGCGGTGGCGGTGGGGGCTGTCGGGGCCTTCGGGGCGGAAGGCGTCACCGGGGACGGCGGCGCGAGCGGCGCGTGCGGGGCCCCGAGCGCCGCCGGGGAGGCCGGGGCCTCCGGGAGCGCCAGCGCCGAGCCGGGCACCACGCCACCGAGGAGGCCGCCGATGACGGCGGCGGCCACGGCCGTCGCGGTGCGCTTCCTGCGCCCGAGGTGCACGGGGTCTCCCTTCGGCCGGGTCCCGGCCGCTCCGCCGGATGGTCACGAGTAGGTCACGAGCCCACCACCCGTCGCACTGGGGTGTCAATGAGAGTGGCCGATGTGTCGGCTTTGCCCGGCGAGCCGTCGGCGAGGTGACGTCACTTCGTCACTTTCCGCCGGTAAAACGAGGTGCGGTGGGTAGGCCTCCCTTCGTGACCCAGGTCCCACCTGTCGAGACGAATCGGGAGACCCCCGTGACCACGACCGCCCAGCACCTCGGACGGATACGGATTCCGCAGCAGCCGGCGCCCGGCGGCGAACCGCTGACCAGCGAACCGCCGCTCCCCGACGCCGCGCCCCTGACCAGCGAACCGCCGCTCACCGTGGCGGCCCCCCTCACCAGCGAAGCCACCGCCCCCGGCAGCGCGGTCGGCACGGAGTCCCCCGGAGTGTGAAGTGACCCTGGCCCGTCTCGCCGCCCGTCACGGCGTCGCCACCGCGTACAGCCCCTCCGAAGGGGTCACCGTGCCCGTACCGGACACGACCGTGGTGGCCGTCCTCGGCGCCCTCGGCGTGGACGCGGCCACCCCCGAGGCCGCCGCCGCAGCCCTCGAAGCGGCGGAACGGGCCGACCGGGAGCGGCTGTTGCCCCCGACCCTGGTCAGGCGGCACAGCGAGGAGCCCGTCCGCCCGCCCGACGGCCTGCCGCCCGGCACCCGGCTCCGCGTCACCACCGAGGGCGGCGCGGTCCTCACCGGCGAGGACTGGGAGCGGCTGCCCCTCGGCGTCCACACGGTCGACGCGCAGGCCCCCGACGGGCGCACGGCCACCGCCACCCTGATCGTGAGCCCCGCGCGCGTACCCGCTCCCGAGCGGCGCTCCTACGGACTCCTCGTCCAGCTCTACTCGCTGCTCTCCACCCGCTCCTGGGGCATGGGCGACCTCGGCGACCTGCGGGAGCTCGTCACCTGGGCGGGCCGCACCCACGGGGCCGGTTTCGTCCAGGTCAACCCGCTCCACGCGGGCGTGCCCGGGGCTCCGGGCGACCCCTCCCCGTACCGCCCCTCCTCCCGCCGCTTCCCCGACCCCGTGCACCTGCGCATCGAGGAGATCCCCGAGTACGCCCTGGTCGGCCCCGAGCGCCGCGAGGAGCTCGACGGCATCCTCGCCGAGGCCGCCGAACTGCGCGAACGGGTCCTCGGCAAGGGCGCGTCCATCGACCGGGACGCCGTGTGGGAGGTCAAGCTGCGCGCCCTGGAACTCGTCCTCGGGAGCGTGGAGCCCGGCCCGGGGCGGCGCGCCGACTTCCACGACTTCCTGGCCGCGCGGGGCCGCGCCCTGGAGGACCACGCCACCTACCAGGCCCTCGCCGAGCGGTACGGCCACCACTGGCGCGGCTGGCCCGAACCGCTGCGCGACCCGCGCACGGCGGAGGCCGTGGTCCGCGACGACCCCGCTCTGGCCGCCCGGGTCGACTTCCACTGCCGGCTCGCCTGGCTGACGGACCGGCAGCTCGCCGACGCCGCCTCGGCGGCCCGCGAGGCCGGGATGGCCGTCGGGATCGTCCACGACCTGGCGGTCGGCGTCCACCCGGAGGGCTCCGACGTCTGGGCCCGGCAGGACGCCTTCGCGGCCGCCATGTCGGTCGGCGCCCCGCCCGACGCGTTCAACGCCCGCGGCCAGGACTGGGGCCTGCCGCCCTGGCGCCCCGACGCCCTCGCCGCCGCCGGCTACGCCCCGTACCGCGGTCTCCTGCGCGAACTCCTGCGGCACGCGGGCGCGCTGCGCATCGACCATGTGATGGGCCTGTTCCGGCTCTGGTGGGTGCCGGAGGGCCGCGAGCCCACCGAGGGCACCTACGTCCGGTACGACGCCGAGGCGATGCTCGCGGTCCTCGTCCTGGAGGCCCACCGCGCCGGGGCCCTGGTCATCGGCGAGGACCTCGGCACGGTCGAGCCGGGGGTGCGCGAGGCACTGGCCGGGCGCGGGGTGTTCGGCACCTCCGTGCTCTGGTTCGAGCGGGACTGGGAGGGCACCGGCCGGCCGCTCCCGCAGGACGCCTGGCGGGCCGCGTGCGTGGCCACCGCCACCACCCACGACCTGCCCCCGACGGCCGCCCGGCTCTCCGGCGACCACGTCACCCTGCGGCACCGGCTCGGGCTGCTCGCCGGCGACCTGGGGCGCGAGCGGGCGGCGGACGCGGCCGAGACCGCCGAGTGGCTCGGCCTGTTCGAGCGGCTCGGGCTGCTTCCCGAGGGGCCGGGGGGACCCGGGGACGACGAGGCGGAGATCAGGGCCGTCCACCGGTTCCTGCTCGGCACCCCGGCCCGGATGGTGGGGGTGTGGCTGCCGGACACGGTGGGGGACCGCAGACCGCAGAACCTGCCGGGCACCTGGGACGAGTACCCCAACTGGCGGCTGCCGCTGGCGGGCCCGGACGGGCAGCCGCTCACCCTGGAAGGGCTCGCGGCCTCGCCCCGCGCGCACGCGCTGCTGCGTGAACTCAGGGCCGGGACGGAGGCCCCGGACGCCCGTACGGCACCCCCGGGCGCGCGGCCCGTTTAGGTGTTCGCTACGTTTGCACCGTGGACAAGAAGAACGCACTGCGCGCCGGCTCGATCGCGGCCGGTACGACGCTGATGATGCTGCTCATGTCGTCCCCCGCGCTCGCTCTCACCCGCGACGACGGCGACGACCCGGCTCCCAAGCTGGAGGTCATCGAGACCCTCGGTCTGTTCGTGGCCACACCGCTGGTGCTGTTCCTGGTGATCGCCGGCCTGGTGATGGTGCTCGACAAGTCCAAGAAGGCCTGACGGCCGCTTCCTTCTCTCCGCCGAGGGCGCCGCACGGTACGAGGTACCGCGCGGCGCCCTCGCGTGCGTCAAGGCCCTTCACGGGCCCGGGGCCGGCGGAGGCAGGCCCCTCGCGGGGGTCCGGCCCCTCACACCGTCGTGGCGAGCAGTTTCCGCAGCAGCCCGGTCAGCTGGTCCGCCTCCTCCTCGGTGAGCGCGGCCTCCAGGGCGGCGCGCTGCTCCCCGAGACCGGCCTCGACGGCCCGGTCCACCAGCTCCCGGCCGCGCTCGCTGAGCGTGACCCGCAGGCCCCGCCGGTCGTTCGGGTCGGGGCTGCGGGTGAGCAGCCCGGCCTTCTCCAGCTTGTCCAGTCGGCCGGTCATCCCGCCGGTCGTGATCATCAGCGTGGCGGTCAGCTCGCGCGGTGAGAGCGTGTACGGCTCGCCGGACCTGCGCAGGGTCGCGAGCACGTCGAACTCCCCGAGTGCCATGCCGTAGGGCGCGTACGCCTTGTCGACCCTGCCGCGCATGGCGTTGGACAGGCGGTAGATCCGCCCGAACACGGCCATCGGCACGGTGTCCAGGTCGGGGCGCACGGCCGCCCACTGGTCGGCGATGGCGTCGACGGCGTCATGGGCGGGTCCGGGGTTCTTCGTCTCCATGCGAGCAGTCTCCTCTTCCGCGTGACTCGATGGCAAGAAAGCCACTTGCAAGTAAGTAGCTTAGTGCTAAGTTAATTACTGCCAAGCCAGTCCGGCGCCCATCGGGGAGCCGGCGCCGCCGCATCGCATCAGGGGGGAACCCGCCATGTCCCGCAAGGCAGCCGTCGTCGCACTGACCGCCCTCGCCCCGATCTCCTGGGGCTCCACCTACTTCGTCACCACGGAGTTCCTGCCGCCCGACCGGCCGCTCTTCACCAGTCTGATGCGCGCCCTGCCCGCCGGTCTCCTGCTCCTCGCCCTCACCCGCAAGCTCCCGCGGGGCGCCTGGTGGTGGAAGGCGGCCGTCCTCGGCGCCCTCAACATCGGCGCCTTCTTCCCGCTGCTCTTCCTCGCCGCCTACCGGCTCCCCGGCGGTGTCGCCGCCGTCGTCGGTTCCGTCGGCCCGCTCTTCGTCGTCGGCCTCGCCGCCCTCTTCCTCGGCGAGAAGCCCACGGTGAAGACCCTGCTCACCGCCGTCGCCGCCGCCTTCGGCGTCAGCCTCGTCGTCCTCAAGGCCGGGGCCGGGTTCGATCTGGTCGGCGTGTTCGCCGGACTGCTCTCCTCGCTCTCGATGTCCGCCGGCATCGTCTTCACCAAGCGCTGGGGCCGCCCCGAGGGCGTCGGCGCCCTCGCGCTCACCGGCTGGCAGCTCACCGCGGGCGGCCTGGTCATCCTGCCCATCGCCTTCCTGATCGAGGGCGCCCCGCCGGCCCTGACCGGCACCAACCTGGCCGGCTACGCCTACCTCGCCTTCGGCAACACCGCGATCTCGTACTTCCTCTGGTTCCGCGGCATCGAGCGGCTGAGCGCCTCCTCGGCCACCCTCCTCGGCCCGCTCTCGCCGATCACCGCGGCCGTCATCGGCTGGGTGGCGCTCGGCCAGGCCCTCGGCCCGGTGCAGGTGCTCGGCATGACGATCGCCTTCGGCGCCACGCTGGCGGGCCAGCTGAGCCCCCGTACCGCCAAGGCCCCGGCGGCGCCGGTGGAATCGTTCAGTTCGACTGAAAAGAATGGCCAGGAAGTTTCGATGGACCTGGATGTTTCGGCGGTGCGACGGTAGGCGGCATGAAGCCGACCACCGCCCGCCACCCGACCGCGGCCCCGGACATCACCGATACCCGGCACCGATACGAGCGGCACCACCACCGCAGCCCCCGAGAGGCCGGCACCCGTCAAGGGCGCCGGCCTCGGCGTGCTCCTCGCCCCGCTCGCCACCGTCGTCCGGTCCGGCAGCTTCGTCGTCGCCCGCGCCCTCCATGACACCGTCCCCCCGGTGCAGGCCGCCTTCTGGCGCTGGATCGTCGCCCTCGTCGCCGTCGCCCCGCTCGCCGCCCGCGAGACTGAGCTCGGCCCGGTAGGCGGGGCCGGATATGTTGCGCCCCATGACCGAGTGGGACATCAAGAAGCTCCAGATCCTCCGCACCCTCCGTGACCGCGGCACCGTCACCGCGACCGCGGAGGCCCTGCTCATGACCCCCTCGGCCGTGTCGCAGCAGCTCACCAACCTCGCCAAACAGCTCGGGGTGCGGCTCCTGGAGGCCCAGGGCCGGCGCGTCCGGCTCACCGACGCCGCCCATCTGGTGCTGCGACACGCCGAGGTGGTGTTCGCCCAGCTGGAGCGCGCCGACGCCGAACTCGACGGATATCTGCGGGGCGAGGCCGGCCAGGTGCGGGTCGCGGCCTTCTCGACCTCCGTCACCGCCCTCGTCGTACCCGCCGTACGGCAGCTCCGCACCGCGCACCCCGGGCTCGACGTCCGGATCACGGAGGCCGAGGCGGCGGAGGCGTACGAGCTGCTCTCGGCCGCCGAGGTCGATCTGGCGCTCTCGCTCGCCGCGCACGCCCCCTCCGCCCGCGACCCCAAGTTCAGCCGGGTGCCACTGCTCGCCGACCCGCTCGACGTGGCCCTGCCCGCCGGACATCCGCACGCCGACGCGCCGGGACTCCGGCTCGCCGACCTCGCCGCCGAACCCTGGATCTTCGGCGGCTCGGGGCCCTGGTCGGAGATCACCACGGCCGCCTGCGAGGCCGCCGGATTCGTCCCCGAGCAGGCCCACAGCGCCTCCGGCTGGACCGCGATCCTCGCCATGGTCGAGGCCGGGATGGGCATCGCCCTGGTGCCCCGGATGGCCTCGGCGGAACGCCCCGGCGGCACCGGCGTCGTGATGCGGGTCCTCTCCGCCGACCAGCCGCGCCGCCATGTGGTCGCGGCGGTACGGCGCGGGGCGGCGGAGGGTCCGGGGGTGGCGCGGGTGCTCGCGGCGCTCCGGCAGGCGGCGGCGGCCCGGAAGACCGTTCAGCAGAGCTGAACAGTATCGTCGAAAACATTCGATGGACCGGGGTGTCCCGACCGGAGGAAGCTCGTCCCATGAGCAGCCTCGACGTGAACCAGGACCCGCACGCCAACGACGCCGCCCCCTACTCCGGAGGCGACCCGTACGCCGACTACCGCACCGGTGACTTCCCCTTCACCGAGCTGGTCGACCTCGCCGACCGCCGCCTCGGCGCCGGGGTCGTCGCCGCGAACGACGAGTTCTTCGCCGAGCGCGAGAACCTCCTCGTCCGCGAGCGCGCCGTCTTCGACCCGGAGCACTTCGGCCACAAGGGCAAGATCATGGACGGCTGGGAGACCCGCCGCCGCCGCGGCGCGGACGCCGAGAACGTCTTCCCGGCCCCCGAGGACCACGACTGGGCGATCGTCCGGCTCGGCGCCCCCGGCGTGATCCGCGGGATCGTCGTCGACACCGCCCACTTCCGCGGCAACTACCCGCAGCGGGTCAGCATCCAGGCCGCCGCCGTGGAGGGTTCGCCCAGCCCCGGGGAACTGCTCGACGCGAAGTGGGAGGAGCTGGTCCCGCCGACCCCCGTGCGCGGCCACGCCGCCAACGGGTTCACCATCGACGCCGAGCGCCGCTGGACCCACCTCCGCGTCTGCCAGCACCCCGACGGCGGCATCGCCCGCCTCCGCGTCCACGGCGAGGTCGTGCCCGACCCCGAGTGGCTGGAGCTGCTCGGCACCCTCGACCTGATCTCCGTGCTCAACGGCGGTTCGTACGAGGACGCCTCGGACAAGTTCTACTCCTCGCCGACCCAGATCATCCTGCCCGGCACCTCCCGCAAGATGGACGACGGCTGGGAGAACCGCCGCCGCCGGGTGCGCGGCACCAACGACTGGGTGCGCTTCCGGCTCGCCGCGCAGGGCGCCGTCCGCGCCGTCGAGATCGACACCGCCTACCTCAAGGGCAACTCGGCCGGCTGGATCGCCCTCCAGGGCCGCAACGGCGAGACGGGCGAGTGGTTCGAGATCATCCCCCGGACCCGGCTCCAGCCCGACACCCTGCACCGCTTCAAGCTGCCCGCGCAGGCCGTCGTCACCCACGTCCGCCTCGACGCCTTCCCCGACGGCGGCGTGGCCCGGATGCGGCTGCACGGGGCGCTGACGGAGCAGGGCGCGGCCGACCTCCGCGCCGGGTTCGCCCGCCTGGGCGGCTGAGCGAAGGACCCGCACACTTCCGCCCGGCGGAGCGGCCGCGCGCCGACGCCCGCCCGCCGGGCGGACTCCACGCACGAGGAAGGGGCGCCCCCACGGGGGAGGGCGCCCCTTCTTTCGTACGGCCTGCCGGACTACTTCGCGGCCGCGTCCGCCGCCTGTGCCCTCAGGGCGCGCTCGACGCCCGCGCGGCACTCCGTCACCATGCGCCGCAGCGCCGGGACCGGGTCGTTCTCGGCGATCCACGCGTCCGTGGCGTCCAGGGTCTCCTGCGAGACCTGGAGCGCCGGGTAGAGGCCGACCACGATCTGCTGGATCATCTCGTGGCTGCGGGTCTCCGCGACGCCCTTGATCGACGCGAAGTACTTCGCTGTGTACGGGGTGAGCAGCTCGCGCTGGTCGGACTGGACGAAGCCGCCGATGACGGCCTCCTGCACGGCGTTGGCCAGCTTGTCGTCCTCGACGACCGATGCCCAGGCCTCCGCCTTCGCCGCCTCCGCCGGACGGGCCGCGCGCGCGGTCGCCGCGTGCCGCTCGCCCGCCGCCGTACGGTCGCGCTCCAGCTCGGCGGCGATCTCCGCCTCGTCGAAGCGGCCGGTGGCCGCGAGCCGCTGCACGAACGCCCAGCGCAGCTCGGTGTCGACGGCCAGGCCCTCGATCACCACGGAGCCGTCGAGCAGCCCGGCGAGCACGTCGAGCTCCGCGTCCGTACGGGAGGTCGCCGCGAAGGCCCGCGCCCACGCCAGCTGGTGGTCGCTGCCGCCCGCGGCGGCACGCAGCTGCTCCTGGGCGAAGGCGCCCCAGCGGGCCAGGCCGGTGGTCCGGAACTCCGGCGCCGCGTACAGGTCGAGGGCCGCCTTGACCTGGCCCTGGAGCGACTGGACCACACCGATGTCGGACTCCTTGGCGATGCCCGAGAGCACCAGGTCCAGGTAGTCGCGGGTGGCCAGCTCGCCGTCGCGGGTCATGTCCCAGGCCGAGGCCCAGCACAGGGCGCGCGGCAGCGACTCGGCGAAGTCGCCGAGGTGCGCGGTGACGTTCTTGAGGGACACCTCGTCGAGGCGGACCTTGGCGTACGACAGGTCGTCGTCGTTGAGGAGGACGACCGCCGGGCGGGACTTGCCGAGGAGCTGCGGTACGGCGGTCAGCTCGGCGGCCTCGATGTCGAGTTCGAGGCGCTCGGTGCGGACCAGCTTGCCGGCCGCGTCGAGGTCGTAGAAGCCGATCGCGATCCGGTGCGGGCGCAGCACGGCCTCGCCCTTGGCGCCGGCGGGCAGTGCCGGGGCCTCCTGCCTGACGGCGAAGGCGGTGATGGAGCCGTTCTCGTCGGTCTCGATCTCCGGGCGGAGGATGTTGATGCCGGCGGTCTCCAGCCATGCCTTCGACCAGGTCTTGAGGTCGCGGCCCGAGGTCTCCTCAAGGGCGCCGAGGAGGTCGGAGAGGCGGGTGTTGCCGAAGGCGTGCGCCTGGAAGTAGGCCTGGACGCCCTTGAAGAACTCGTCCTCGCCGACGTAGGCGACGAGCTGCTTGAGCACGCTCGCGCCCTTGGCGTACGTGATCCCGTCGAAGTTGACGAGCACGTCCTCCAGGTCGTTGATCTCCGCCATGATCGGGTGCGTCGACGGCAGCTGGTCCTGGCGGTAGGCCCAGGTCTTCTCCGCGTTGGCGAAGGTGGTCCAGGCGTTCGGCCAGCGGGTGCCGGGCACCGAGGCCTGGCAGGCGACCGAGGTGAAGGTGGCGAACGACTCGTTCAGCCAGAGGTCGTTCCACCACTCCATGGTCACGAGGTCGCCGAACCACATGTGGGCCAGCTCGTGCAGGATGGTCTCGGCGCGCCGCTCGTACGCCGCGTCCGTCACCTTCGAGCGGAAGACGTACTGGTCGCGGATGGTGACCGCGCCCGCGTTCTCCATCGCGCCCGCGTTGAACTCGGGCACGAAGAGCTGGTCGTACTTCGCGAACGGGTAGTCGTACGCGAACTTCTCCTGGAACCAGTCGAAGCCCTGGCGGGTCACGTCGAAGATGTGGTCCGCGTCGAGGAACTCGGCGAGCGAGGGACGGCAGTAGATGCCGAGCGGGACGGTCTGGCCGTCCTTCTCGTACGTCGAGTGCACCGAGTGGTACGGGCCGACGATCAGGGCCGTGATGTACGTGGAGATGCGCGGGGTCGGCTCGAAGACCCACACGTCCTGGTCGGGCTTCGGGGTCGGCGAGTTCGAGATGACCGACCAGCCGCTCGGGGCCTTCACGGTGAACTGGAAGGTCGCCTTGAGGTCGGGCTGCTCGAACGAGGCGAAGACGCGACGCGCGTCCGGCACCTCGAACTGGGTGTACAGATAGGCCTGGTCGTCGACCGGGTCGACGAAGCGGTGCAGGCCCTCACCGGTGTTGGTGTACGCGCAGTCCGCGACCACCTTGAGCTCGTTGCGGCCCGCGACGAGGCGGTCCAGGGCGATCCGCGAGTCGCGGAAGGCGGCGGCGACGTCGAGCGCGTGGCCGTTGAGGACGACCTCGTGGACGGCGGGCGCGACGAGGTCGATGAAGGTCGAGGCACCGGCCTCGGCGGAATCGAAGCGGACGGTGGTGACGGACCGGTAGGTGCCGCCCTCCTGCGCGCCGGTGAGGTCGAGTTCGACCTCGTACGCGTCCACGGTCAGCAGCGCCGCCCGCTGCTGAGCCTCTTCACGGGTCAGGTTCGTGCCAGGCACCCGGTCAACTCCTCGGTTTCGTGACGTTTGGGCCATCCTTCCACGGGGCGGCTCGGCGGCGCACGGAACATTTCCACGGCGCGATCCGGGCCCGGGCACGCCGGAGGGGCGGCGACCCGCGACGGGTCACCGCCCCTCCGGGGGGTCGTACGGTTCAGCCCTTGAGCTCGGCCGCGACCAGCTCCGCGATCTGCACGGCGTTCAGCGCCGCGCCCTTGCGCAGGTTGTCGTTGGAGAGGAAGAGCGCCAGACCGTTGTCGACGGTCTCGTCCACCCGGATGCGGCCGACGTACGAGGCGTCCTTGCCGGCCGCCTGGAGCGGGGTCGGGATCTCGGACAGCTCGACGCCCTCGGCGTCCTTGAGCAGCTCGTAGGCGCGCTCGACGCTGATCGGACGCTCGAAGCGGACGTTGACCTGGAGCGAGTGGCCCGAGAAGACGGGGACGCGGACGCAGGTGCCGGAGACCTTGAGCTCCGGGATCTCCAGGATCTTGCGGGACTCGTTGCGGAGCTTCTGCTCCTCGTCGGTCTCGAAGGAGCCGTCGTCGACGATCGAGCCGGCCAGCGGGACCACGTTGAACGCGATCGGGCGCTGGTAGACGGTGGGCTCGGGGAACTCGACGGCCTCGCCGTCGAAGGCCAGCCGGTCGGCGGTCTCGGCGACGGCGAGGGCCTGGGTGCGCAGCTCGGCGACACCGGCCACGCCCGAGCCGGAGACGGCCTGGTAGGTGGTGGCGACCAGCGCGGTCAGGCCGGCCTCCTGGTGGAGCGGCTTGAGGACCGGCATGGCGGCCATGGTGGTGCAGTTCGGGTTGGCGATGATGCCCTTGGGGCGGTCCTTGACCGCGTGCGGGTTGACCTCGGAGACGACCAGCGGGACCTCGGGGTCGCGG
Organism: Streptomyces sp. P9-A4; assembly: GCF_036634195.1. Lineage (NCBI taxonomy): Bacteria > Bacillati > Actinomycetota > Actinomycetes > Kitasatosporales > Streptomycetaceae > Streptomyces > Streptomyces sp. P9-A4. The sequence goes on along the minus strand of NZ_JAZIFY010000001.1, from coordinate 2,407,717 downwards.
CGCCAGGCGGAGGAGTTGTCGATCACGACGGCGCCCTGGGAGGCGACCTTCTCGGCGAGGGCCTTGGAGGTGGCGCCACCGGCGGAGAACAGGACGATGTCCAGGCCGGTGTAGTCGGCGGTGGAGGCGTCCTCGACCGTGATGCCGTCGACGACGGTGCCGGCGGAGCGGGCGGAGGCGAAGAGCCGCAGCTCGTCGAGCGGGAACTCGCGCTCGGCCAGGATGCTGCGCATGACTGTGCCGACCTGACCGGTGGCTCCGACGATTCCGACCTTCACGGGGACTCCTCCGTACGTATGTGCAGGGTGCTGCCGGTCCATGATGCGTATGTCCCGTGCCGCCTTGTCCAATCCATTGTCCAAGGGCCGGGACGGCCGGCCGGGTGCCCGCCCCTCAGCTCTCCTTCGTACGGGCGTAGTGGCGGGAGGCCTTGGCCCGGTTGCCGCAGACCGCCATCGAGCACCAGCGGCGGGTGCCGTTCCGCGAGGTGTCGAAGAAGTGCAGGATGCACGCCTCGTGGGCGCAGGCCCGGATGCGGTCGGGCGCGGTGCGGAGCAGGTCGAGGTAGTCGCGGGCGGCGGTCCAGCCGGGGCCCCGGGCGGGGTCGGTGAACTCGGCGCGCTCGCCGGGGCCTTCGGTGGTGAGGGTGGCCCGGATGCGGCCGTGGCCGAGGACGGCGTCGACGCGGGCGGTGGCGTCGGGGTCGCCGGGGCGGTCGACGAGCGCGGCGAGCGCGTCCCGGGCGGTGAGGGTGTGGCGGAGGGTGGCCGCGTCGGCGGTGAACCGCTCGGCCAGGCCGTTGGCGGCGAGCCAGACGGCGAGGCCCTCGACCCCGGTGAGCAGGTCCTGCCGGACGCCGTCCTCGTTCCAGCGGGTGTTGAGGAGGTCCAGGGAGACGGGCTCGCCGGTGAGCGGTCGCGGGTCGACGGGGGTCGTGGCGGCGGTCATGGCGGCACCCTTCTCGGCGAACTAACCCCTCAAGAATACGTGAGCGGTTGACGCCCCTCCTGGCTAACCACTAAAGTTGAATTAAGGGGTTAGCTCGGAGAAGCCCCGGCATCCGCACCCTCTGGAGGACCCCATGGGCTCCCACGACACGCAGCCCGGACCCGCGTACCACCCCGGCTCCCTCGCCCTCCAGGGCCGCTTCGGCGTCCGCGACCTCGCCGCCCACGTCGGCCGCTCCATCGCCCCCGGCATCCGGCCCGTAGCCGCCGCCTTCGTGGCGGCCCAGCCCATGCTGCTGCTGGGCGCCGCCGACCGCTCCGGCCGCGTCTGGTCGAGCCTCCTCGCCGGGGCCCCCGGCTTCGTCCGCGCCACCGGCCCGCGCACCCTCTCCGTCGCGGGCGGCGTTCCCGCCCACGACCCGCTCGCCGGGGCCGTCACCGCCGAAGGAACCGCCGTCGGCACCCTCGCCCTCGACCCCCGCACCCGCCGCCGGATGCGCCTCAACGGCATCGCCAGGCCCAGCGCGCGCGGGATGGTGATCGAGGCCGAGCGGGTCTTCTCCAACTGCCCGAAGTACCTCCACCGACGGGAGTGGTACGGTTCCGACCCCGCCGGCCCCGGAACCGGTGCCGTGCGGCACGGCGAGGTGCTCACCGCCGACCAGGTGCGCCGCGTCCGCGCCGCCGACACCTTCTTCGTCGCCACCGTCGGCCCCGACGGCGCCGAGACCAGCCACCGGGGCGGCAACCCCGGCTTCGTCCGGGTCGAAGCGCCCCGGGAGCTCACCTGGCGCGACTACCCGGGCAACGCGATGTTCCTGACCCTGGGCAACCTGGAGTCGGACGGGCGCGCCGGGCTGCTCTTCCTGGACTGGGAGACCGGGACGACCCTCCAGCTCAGCGGCCTCGCCCACACCGAGTACGGCCCCGAGGGGCGGGTCACCCGCTTCCGGGTCGAGCGCACGGTCGAGACCCCGGCGGGCAGCCCCCTGCGCTGGTCGGCGGTGGACCGCTCGCCGATCGACCCGGCCGCCTGATCCACCGATCGACCCGGCCGCCTGATCCACCGATCGCCCCGGCCGTCTGAACCGCCGATCCCTACCGAAGCCACCTCCGCCGACACCCCGAGGACCGCACGTGACCACCACCCCGGCCCCCGAAGCCACCCTGCCCACCGCGGCCACGGCCGCCACCCCGCCCCGAGCCGACACCCGCCCCGGACCGCCCCCGCGCCCCCGGCTCCGGGTGCTGCTCGGTTCCACCGTCGGCAGCGTCGCCGCCCTCCTGGTCCTGGTGGCCGTCGGCACCGCGCTCGACCTGCCCCTGCTGATCCCGCCGCTGGCGGCGAGCATGGCCCTGGTGGCGGGCGCCCCCGACCTCCCGCTGTCCCAGCCGCGCTCGGTCGTCGGCGGCCAGTTGCTCTCCGCGCTCACCGGCTTCGCCGTCCTGGCCCTCGCGGGGCCGGGCCTCTGGTCCGCCGCCGTAGCGGGCGGCCTCGCCCTCGGCGTGATGACGGCGGCCCGCACCCCGCACTCGCCCGCCGCGGCCACCGCCGTGATCGTCGCCCTCCAGTCGCCGCCCTTCGGGTCGTTTATCGGCCTTCTCGCCCTCGCCTCCGTCCTGCTGGTCGCCGTCGGCCTCGGAGCCGCCCGCGTCACGGGCCGGACGTATCCCGCGTACTGGATCTAACCTCGTTCCATGAAGCAGGAGTTGAGGGTGGCGGCCTACGCCGTGTGCGTCCGGGACGGCGAGCTGCTCCTCGCCCGCTGGGTGGCGGACGACGGGACCAGGCGGTGGACCCTGCCCGGCGGTGGCATGGACCACGGCGAGGAGCCCGTACGGACGATGGCCCGGGAGGTCGAGGAGGAGACCGGCTATCGCGTCGAGCCCACCGCCCTCCTCGGCGTCGACTCCGTCCGCCGCGGCCGGCTCCGCCGGTTCGGGGGACCGGGCGACTTCCAGGGCCTGCGGATCATCTACGAGGCCCAGGTCACCGGGGGCGCCCTGCGCAACGAGACCGGCGGTTCCACGGACCTCGCCGCCTGGCACCCGCTCGACGCCGTCGCCGCCCTGCCCCGGGTCGAACTCGTCGACATCGGCCTCGACCTGTGGCGCGAACGGCCCCCGGTCGGCCGCTCCCGCCTCACCGACCCGTCAAACGGCTGAAAAGGGCTCAACCGCCCCACCCTTGCTCAACCATCCCCGCGGCCCCTCGGTCCTCCCCGCCGACCGCAGCACACGCACAGCAGAGCCACAGGGGAGCCCGCATGTCAGCCGTACGCACCACCCGCACCGTCCTGGCCGCCGTCCTGGTCGCGGGGATCACCGCCACCGCCCTCGCCGCCCCCGCCCTGGCGGCGGCACCGGCGCCCGCACCGGCGAAGCAGGACCACGCGGCCACGCAGCAGGTGCTCTTGGACGCCGTCGACGCCGGGGTGCCCGGCGCCGTCGCCCAGGCCCGAGACGGCCACGGCACCTGGACCGGAACCGCCGGCGACCGCAAGGGGAACGACCGCTATCGCGTCGGCTCCATCACCAAGACCTTCACCGCCACCGTCCTCCTCCAGCTCCAGGCGGAGGGCCGCATCGACCTCGACGACCCGGTCGGGAAGTGGCTGCCCGGCGTCGTCAGCGGCAACGGCCACGACGGCGGGAGGATCACCGTCCGCCGGCTGCTCAACCACACCAGCGGCGTATACAGCTACACCGAGGACCCCGCCTTCCAGGAGAAGGTCTTCGGCCCCGGCTTCCTGGAGCACCGCTACGACACCTGGACCCCGGAGCAGCTGGTCGCCGTCGCCATGAACCACAAGCCGGACTTCGCCCCCGGCACCTCCTGGAACTACTCCAACACCAACTTCGTTCTGGCCGGCATGGTGATCGAGAAGGTCACCGGCCGCCCCTACGGCAAGGCCGTCGAGAACCGGATCATCAAGCCGCTCAAGCTCCGCGCCACCACGGTCCCCGGGACCCGCTCGGCCATGCCGGAGCCCAGCAGCCCGGCGTACTCCAAGCTCTCCCGGGACGTGAACGCCCCCGTCCACGACGTCTCCGCGCTCAACCCGAGCATCGCCGGCGCGGCGGGCGAGATCATCTCCGACTCCCGCGATCTGCAGACCTTCTACCGCGCCCTGCTCAAGGGCCGGCTCCTCACGAAGGACGGTCTGAAGGAGATGACCACCACGGTGCGGATCTCCCCCGACTTCCCGAACGTGGGCTACGGCCTCGGGCTCATGAAGGAGAAGCTGAGCTGCGGGCAGGAGGTCTGGGGCCACGGCGGTGGCATCCACGGCTCCAGCTCCCTCGCCCAGGTGACCCGCGACGGCGAGCACTCCCTCGCCGGCAACTTCAACGCCGACTGGGCGGGCGACACCCAGAAGGTCGTCGAGGCCGAGTTCTGCGGCACCGGCGCCGCCCCCGAGAAGTAGGCCGTCACCGCGGCAGGACGGCGACATACGCGGCGGGCTGCCGGTCCGGCGCGGCCATCAGCGCCGTACGCACCACGGTGGCCTGCTGGTCCATCGCCTCGCGCAGCTTGCGCGGGGTGAGGTGGACGACCGTGATGCCGAGCCGCTCCAGGTGCTCCCGCTTGCGGGTGTACTCGGACCACAGCGCGTCGTCGTCCTGCCGGGGCGCCCGGGTGTCCAGCTCGACGGCGACCGCCTGGTCCGGCCAGTAGGCGTCCACCCCGCCCAGGTGCGGGCCGCCCGGCAGCCGCAGATCCACGTTCCACAGCGGGTCCGGCAGCGCGAACTCCCGCACCATCTCGTACAGCCGCTCCTCGGACAGCGAGCGGCCCTCGGCGAGCAGCGCGTCCACCGCGTCCACCACATGCGCCCGGGTGAGCAGCCGCGCTCGGCTCAACTCCCTTACCACCGTGCCAGGTTCGCAGTGCCCACCGCGGACCGCCTCGGTGAGCAGCAGGCGTACGGTCTCCGCGTCCGAGAGACCCGACACCGCGTCGGCGACGGCGCGGGCGACCGGGGCGACCGGGACCCCGGTGAGCTCCAGCGGCTCCGGGGACTCAGGGGCTCGCACGACCCGCACCCAGCCGGTCGAGCGCAGCCGCCGGGTCCTCGGCACCAGGACGTCGATCCGGTCGAGGGCGGTCAGCGGGGGAGCGGAGGAGAAGCGGTGCAGGGCCAGCGCGGCGAGTCCGGTGATCATCGCGTCGGGGCCCTGCGGGGGTACGGCCCCGGTCCTGCGGGCGTAGAGCAGCGCCGCGTGGAGCCGGTCCTCACTGGTGGGGGCGCCCGGCTGGAGCAGGAGGACACCGGGCAGCAGCTGCTGCCAGCCGCCGCCGGGCCGGCAGCGCGCGGCGACCTCGCCGGCCGGGACGCCCTGGAGCCTCAACTGGTCGGCGGACGCGAGGCGTTGCGTGCCGCCGGTGCGGGAGGTGAGGGGGAGGGGGCGGGGGGTGATGGGGGTGTTGTGGTTCATGCGGGGGGTCTTCCGCTTCCGAAGGCTCCCCTAACCCCTGTTACACGCTCGTCGACAATTGGGGACAACCTCGCCCTAAAGTACGCGCGTTCGAGTGCCGATGGGGGAGCGGCGCACCTTCCGGGGCGCCGCTCCCCTCACGTACCGGCTACTCCGCCGCGCGTCCGTCGCAGGCCTGCGCCCGCAGCGCCCGCGCCAGGTCGTCCCGGGCTTCGAGGACCAGTCGCCGCAGCGCCGGCGCCGCCGACTCGTGCTCCGAGAGCCACGTGTCCGTCGCGGCCAGCGTCTCCTCGTCGTCCTGGAGCCCCGGGAACAGGCCCCGGACCACGTCCATGCCGATCTGGATCGACCGCTCGGCCCACAGTCGCTCGATCGCCGCGAAGTACTTCTCCGCGTACGGCGCGATCAGCTCGCGCTGCGAGGGCTGGACGAAGCCCGCGATCGTCGCCTCGACCAGTGCGTTCGACAGGGTGTCCGACTCGACGACCTGCACCCAGGCCTGCGCCTTGACCGCCGCCGAGGGACGCGAGGCGAGCAGCCGGGTCTGGTGCCGCTTGCCGGTCGCCGTGTCGTCCCGGCCCAGCTCCTCGTCGATCCGGGCCTCGTCCGCGCGGCCGTGCGCGGCCAGCGGGGCGAGCAGCGCCCAGCGCAGCTCCTGGTCGACGTCGAGCCCGTCGATCTTCGCCGTGCCGTCGAGCAGCCCCTCGAGGAGCTGGAAGTCGGCGTCCGTACCGGCGGTGGCCGCGAAGAACCGCGCCCAGGTCAGCTGGTGCTCGCTGCCCGGCTCGGCGAGCCGCAGCTCGCGCAGGCCGCCCTCGGCGAGCAGCCGCCCGCCCTCCTCGCGCCACTCGGGGGCGGCGTAGAGGGTGACGGCCGACTTCGTCCAGGCGTGCACCATCTGGAGGACGCCGATCTCGGTCTCGCGGCCCGCGAAGGCGAGCACGACGGAGACGAAGTCCCGGGCGGGCATCAGCCCGTCACGGGTCAGGTTCCACAGCGCGGACCAGCACAGGGCGCGGGCCAGCGGGTCGGTGATGTCGCCGAGGTGCTCGCGCAGGGTGGCGAGGGAGCCGTCGTCGAAGCGGATCTTGCAGTAGGTGAGGTCGTCGTCGTTGACGAGGACCAGGTCGGGCCGCTCCTCGCCCGCGAGCTCGGTGACGACGGTCCGGGCGCCGGTGAGGTCGGCCTCGGCCCGCGCGTACCGCACGAGGTCCCCGCCGGAGATCCGGTAGAGGCCGACGGCGGCCCGGTGCGGACGCAGCTCGTCGCCCTCCTGGAGGACGGCGAGTTCGGTGATCCGGCCCTCCGCGTCGTAGGTGACGGCCGGGGTCAGGCTGTTCACGCCGGAGGTCTGGAGCCAGGACTTCGCCCAGGTCCTCATGTCACGGCCGGAGGTCTCCTCCAGGATCGTGAGGAGGTCCGCGAGGCGGGTGTTCCCGTAGGCGTGGCGCTTGAAGTAGCGGCGCGCGCCCTCCAGGAACGCGTCCCGGCCCGCGTAGGCGACGAGCTGCTTGAGGACCGAGGCGCCCTTGGCGTACGTGATGCCGTCGAAGTTGAGCTTGGCGTCCTCCAGGTCACGGATGTCGGCCGTGATCGGGTGGGTGGACGGCAGCTGGTCGGCGCGGTAGGCCCAGGACTTGCGGTTGTTGGCGAAGGTCACCCAGCTGTTGCTGAAACGGGTCGCCTCGGCGTTCACGAACGAGCCCATGAAGTCGGCGAAGGACTCCTTCAGCCACAGGTCGTCCCACCACACCATGGTGACGAGGTCGCCGAACCACATGTGCGCCATCTCGTGGAGGATGACGTTGGCCCGGCTCTCGTACGCCGCCTGCGTCACCTTGCCGCGGTAGATGTACTCCTCGCGGAAGGTCACCAGGCCCGGGTTCTCCATCGCGCCGAGGTTGTACTCGGGGACGAAGGCCTGGTCGTACTTCCCGAAGGGGTACGGGTAGTCGAAGTTGTCGTGGAAGAAGTCGAAGCCCTGCTTGGTGATCAGGAAGACGTCGTCCGCGTCGAAGTGCTTCGCGAGCGACTTCCGGCACATCGCGCCGAGCGGGATCTCCAGGTCGCCGCGCTGGTACGAGTCCGTCACGTAGTGGTACGGGCCCGCCACGACACAGGTGATGTACGTGGAGATCGGCGCCGTCTCCGCGAACCGCCACACGCCCTCGGCGTCCTGCTCGCCCGCGCCGTTCGACCAGACCGTCCAGCCCTCGGGCGCGGTCACCGAGAAGCGGTACGGGGCCTTGAGGTCGGGCTGCTCGAAGTCGGCGTACACCCGGCGGGCGTCGGCCGGCTCGTACTGCGTGTAGAGGTAGACCTCGCCGTCCTCGGGGTCGACGAAGCGGTGCATGCCCTCGCCGGTCCGGCTGTAGGCGCACTGCGCGTCCACCACGAGCGTGTTCTCGTCGGCGAGGCCGTCGAGGGCGATCCGCGAGCCGTCGAAGACGACCGCGGGGTCGAGCGCGCGCCCGTTCAGGGTGACCGAGGTCACGGACGGGGCGATCAGGTCGACGAACGTACTCGTGCCCTCGCCGGTGCGGCGGAAGCGGATCGTCGTCTCCGAGCGGAAGGTGCGCACCTCCTCGGCCCGGTCGCCGACCGCCGACCGGAGGTCGAGGGCGACCTCGTAGCCGTCGACGGACAGCAGCGCCGCCCGCTCGTGGGCCTCGTCGCGGGACAGATTCTCACCGGGCACGGTCACTCCTTTGTGGCACGTTCGAAACAGCACCGATCCTCCCATGTGCAGCTGACACCCGGCACAGGGGAATGCCTTCGCGCCGCCCTGGCGTTGCCTCCTTTCGGCGCACCACCTTCCCGACGGCCTTACCGAGGAGCGAGATGTCCGAGAGCAGGACCACCGCCGACTTCTACTTCGACCCCCTGTGCCCCTGGGCGTGGATGACCTCCCGCTGGATGCTGGAGGTGGAGCAGGTCCGCCCGGTCGACGTGCGCTGGAAGGTCATGAGCCTGGCCGTGCTCAACGAGAACCGTCTCGACGAGGTGCCGGCCGAGTACCGCGAGATGCTGGAGACCCAGGCCTGGGGCCCCGTCCGGGTCGTCGTCGCCGCCCAGCAGCTGCACGGCGACGAGGTCGTCGGCAAGCTCTACACGGCGCTCGGCAGCCGTTTCCACAACAACGGCGAGGGCCCCACCCGCGAGGCCATCGCCGGCGCCCTCAAGGACGTCGGCCTGCCCGAGGACCTGGTCGAGTACGCCGACAAGGACACCTACGACACCGAGCTGCGCGCCTCCCACAAGGAGGGCATCGACAAGGTCGGCCAGGACGTCGGCACCCCCGTCGTCGCGGTGCCGGGCCCGGACGGCGACGAGGTCGCCTTCTTCGGCCCGGTGGTCACCCCCACCCCGCGCGGCGAGGCGGCGGCCCGGCTGTGGGACGGCACGCTGCTCGTGGCGTCGACGCCGGGCTTCTACGAGATCAAGCGCACCCGGACGGCGGCGCCCAGCTTCGAGTAGTCCCGGTCGCGCAGCCGGAAGAACCCCCGTGAGTCATGTCCTCACAGGGGTTCTTCCTTCATCCGCCTGCCCGGTGAACGGTGAGAAGACGATCACGAGCAGGAGTCGGGGTTCAGAAGGAGATCAGCGGTACGGAGGCCTTGGCCGCCCGGTAGCGGCGGCTCACGTCCTGCCAGTTGACGAGCTGCCACATGGCTTCGATGAAGTCGACCTTCTGGTTCTTGTACTGCAGGTAGAAGGCGTGCTCCCAGGCGTCGAAGACCAGGATCGGGACGGAGCCCTGGCCGACGTTGCCCTGGTGGTCGTAGACCTGCTCGACGATGAGCCGGCCGCTGACCGGCTCGTGGGCGAGGACGCCCCAGCCGGAGCCCTGGGTGGTCGCGGAGGCCTTGGTGAGCTGGGCCCTGAACTTGGCGAAGGAGCCGAAGGACTCGGTGATCGCCTCCGCGAGGTCGCCGACGCCGTCGGCGGCCAGCGGCTCGCCGCCCCCGCCGTTCTTCGGGCTGGCCATGTTGTTCCAGTAGATGGAGTGGAGGATATGGCCGGAGAGGTGGAAGGCCAGGTTCTTCTCCAGGCCGTTGACCGCGCCCCACTGGTCCTTGTCGCGGGCCTCCTCCAACTGCTCCAGGGTGTCGTTCGCGCCCTTGACGTACGCGGCGTGGTGCTTGTCGTGGTGCAGCTCGATGATCTGCGGATTGATCACCGGTTCCAGCGCCGCGTAGTCGTACGGCAGCTCCGGAAGTGTGTAGATCGCCATGCCCGGCCCCTTCGACTGCTCCTGCTTATTGCAACCTATATGCAAGTGCAGGCTAACAGCAGGTGGGGGAGAAGTTGATCAGCCCTTCGTCCTGGGTCCCGTCCCGGGGCGCGGCGAACTGGTCCCGTCCCCAAGCGCGGCGAAACCCCGGGCACGACGAAGCCCCCGGACCGGCAGACGGTCCGGGGGCTCTCGTACGGGGGAGGGCTCAGGCGGCCCGGCCGGCCGCCGCCCGCTGACGTACGTAGCCGACGATCGCGAGCACCAGCGTCAGCCCGCCCGTCCAGTACAACTGCACCCGGGTGCCTTCCTCGCGGGCCATCAGGACGAAGATCGCCGACATGCAGCCCAGCGCCACCCAGGTCAGCACCGGGAAGGCCCACATCCGCACGACCAGCTTCTCGGGCTCCTCGCGCTCGGTGCGGCGGCGCAGCACCAGCTGGGAGGCGGCGATGAAGAACCAGACGACCAGGATGATCGCGCCGATCGTGTTGAGCAGCCAGACGAAGATGTCGTCCGGACGCCAGTAGCTCAGCAGCACGCACAGGAAGCCGAAGACGGAGGAGACCAGCACCGCGGGGCGGGGGACCCCGCCGTAGGTGCGGCCGAGCGCCTTCGGGCCCTGGCCGCGCGAGACCAGCGAACCGGCCATCCGGGAGGCCCCGTAGATGTTGGCGTTCATCGCGGAGAGCAGGGCGACCAGCACGACCACGTTCATGATCTGGCCGGCCGCCGGGATGCCCAGGTGGTCGAGGGTCGCGACGTACGGGCCCTTCTCGACGACCGCCTTGTCGCCCCACGGGACCAGGGTGACGATGACCGCCATCGAGCCGATGTAGAAGAGCGCGATCCGCCACATCGCCGTACGGACGGCCTTGGCGACGCCCTGCACCGGGTGCTCCGACTCGGCCGCCGCGATGGTGACCGTCTCCAGGCCGCCGTAGGCGAAGACCGAGGCCAGCAGGCCCACGATCAGGCCGTCCGTGCCGTGCGGGAAGAAGCCGCCCTCGCCGGTGAGGTTCGCGGTGCCGGGGGCGTCCGTGCCGGGCAGGACGCCGACGATCGCGAGCACGCCGATACCGAGGAAGAGGACGATCGCGCCGACCTTGAGCGCGGCGAACCAGAACTCGAACTCGCCGAAGTTCTTCACCGCCGCCAGGTTGGTGACGCAGAAGACCAGCATGAAGAGCGCGACCCAGGCCCACTCGGGGCTGCCCGGGAACCAGCCGGTCATGATCTTCGCCGCGCCGATGCCCTCCAGGCCGACGGCGACGCAGAGCAGGAACCAGAACGCCCACCCGGCGGTGAAGCCCGCCCACGGGCCGAGGGCCCGCTCGGCGTGGACGGAGAAGGAGCCGGAGGCCGGGTTCGCCGCGGACATCTCGCCGAGCATGCGCATCACGAGCATGACGAGCACGCCCGAGATCGCGTAGGCGATCACGATCGAGGGGCCGGCGGCGGCGATGCCGGCGCCGGAGCCGACGAAGAGCCCGGCGCCGATGACGCCGCCGAGGGCGATCATCGAGAGATGGCGCTGCTTGAGGCCGTGCGTGAGGCCCTGGGCAGCTGCGGTCGCGCCGTCCTTCCGGTCGGCCGGCGCGGGCGCGGTGGTCCGAGACATGGGCGAGCCCTGTTCACTAGCTGAGACGGGGAGAGCCCACAGTCTGAGCGCGCGCACCGCTCACAGGGAACAGGAGTCCGCTATACGGGCACCAGCCTCACACAAGGTGAAGAATCAGTTCCGGTTCGTACGCAGTTCCCGCACCCACGCCACGAGCAGCACCGCCCCGGTCGCCGCGCTCGACCACAGCACCTGCGGCCTGGCCGTGTCGTCGAGCAGCATCAGCACCAGCACCACCCCCATCGCGGCGAGCGCCACCCAGGTCAGCCACGGGAAACCCCACATCCTCAGCGTCAGCGTCTCGGGCGCCTCCCGCTCGATCCGGCGCCGCAGCCGCAGCTGCGAGACCGCGATCAGCGCCCAGACGAACAGCAGCACCGCGCCGACCGCGTTGAGCATGTAGAGGAAGACGGAATCCGGCCACTTCAGATTGAGCAGTACGGAGACGAAGCCGAAGGCCACCGAGGCCAGCACCGCCCGGCGCGGCACCCCGCCGCCCGCCGCCCTGTCGCCCGACACCTTGAGCAGCCCCTTCGGCGCCTCCCCGCGCTCCGCGAGCGAGAACACCATCCGGGAGGACCCGTACAGGTTGGCGTTGAGCGCCGAGAGCAGCGCCACGAACACCACCACGTTCATGATCTGGCCCGCCGCCGGCACCCCGATCGCGTCCAGGACCGCCACGTACGGCGACTCGCCCGGTTCCATCGACGTCCACGGCAGCAGCGTCACGATCACCAGCATCGAGCCCACGTAGAAGAGCAGGATCCGCCAGACCGCGCTGCGCACCGCCCGCGCCACGTTCCGCGCCGGGTCGTCGGACTCGGCCGCCGCGATCGTGACGACCTCCAGACCGCCGAAGGCGAAGACGACCACGAGGACGCCCGAGACCACGCCCGACCAGCCGTTCGGCAGGAACCCGCCCTGCCCGGTCAGATTCGTGAGCCCCACCGGGTCCGTGTCGGGCAGCAGGCCCCCGATCGCGAGCACGCCCAGGATCAGGAACAGCACGATCGCGCCGACCTTGAGAGCGGCGAACCAGAACTCGAACTCGCCGAAGTTCTTCACCGCCGCCAGGTTGGCGAGGGTGAACACCACCATGAAGACCAGCACCCAGCCCCACTGCGGCACCCCGGGCGCCCAGCCGTGCGCGATCCGCGCCGCACCCGTCGCCTCCACGGCGAGGACCACGACCAGCAGGAACCAGTACAGCCAGCCCACCGAGAAACCGGCCCAGCGGCCGAGCGCCCGCTCGGCGTGCACCGAGAACGCCCCCGAGGCCGGCATCGCCGCCGACATCTCGCCGAGCATCCGCATCACCAGCATCGCGAGCGCGCCGGCGATCAGATACGAGACCACGATGCCGGGTCCGGCGACCGCGATGCCCACGCCCGAACCGACGAAGAGCCCGGCGCCGATCACACCGCCGAGCCCCAGCATCGTCAGATGACGCTGCTTCAGACCGTGGGAGAGGGGCTCCGGTTCGGGAGTGAGAGGGTCGTGCATGTGGGGGCTCGTGCTCTCTGGCGGTTTATGGAGACTCCACAGTCTCTCCAGTGAACGTCCCCTGGCGCAAAAGGGACCTCCACGGAGGAGTTCCCAGTGACAAGCGTCACGTGGCGCGATGTGTGATCGACGGCCTTTGTTCGATCTCCACGAAGCGCTCGCCCCGCGCTTTGTGGGCCGCTGACGGTGATCGGGCGTTCACTCCTGGCATACCGTCAACCTGTCCCACCCACCCTCACCCCCGCGGAGTACCGATGAGCACCGCCGCCGCCCCCGCCCGTACCCTCCGTGCGGGCACCGTCCTCGCCGACCTCATCCCGTCGAGCCGCGCCCGGGACATCGCCCTGGTCGTCGGCGGCGCCGCCCTCACCGGCCTCGCCGCGCAGCTCTCCGTCCCGGTCCCCGGCTCCCCGGTCCCGGTCTCCGGCCAGACCTTCGCCGCCCTGCTCGTCGGCACCGCGCTCGGCGCCCGCCGCGGCTTCCTCGCCCTCGCGCTGTACGCGGTGGCCGGCATGGCGGGCGTGCCGTGGTTCGCCGAGGCCTCCTCCGGTTACGGCATGCCGTCCTTCGGCTATGTCCTCGGCATGCTCCTCGCCGCGACCGTCGTCGGCTCCCTCGCCCGCCGCGGCGCCGACCGCTCGGTCCTGCGCACCGCCGGCACCATGGCCCTCGGCTCCGCGATCATCTACGCCGTCGGCGTGCCCTACCTGGCGCTCGCCACCGGCATGACCTTCGGCCAGGCCGCCGCCGCGGGCCTGACGCCCTTCCTCATCGGCGACGCCCTCAAGGCGGCCCTCGCCATGGGCGCCCTCCCCACCGCCTGGAAGCTCGTCGGCCGCAAGGGCTGAGCGCCCACCGCGCACACGAGGAGGGCCCGTCGTTCCCGGGGGAACGACGGGCCCTCTCGCGTACGGGCTACCGGATCACCGGCGCTCGGAGACCTCCGCGGCCTCCGCGGGCCGGTCGGTACGGCCGAGGCGCTGGCGCACCAGCGAGATCGCGATGACGAGCGCGGCGACGAGCAGGGACAGGACCACCTGGTCGCGGTTGCTGCCGCCGTCGTAGACCATGTAGCCGAGGACGCCGACGATCATGACGATGTTCGCCCAGGTCAGGTACGGGAAGAGCCACATCTTCACGACCAGCTTCTCCGGCGTCTCGCGCAGGATGATGCCGCGCATCTTCAGCTGGGTCACACAGATGACCAGCCAGACGAAGAGCGCCACCGCGCCGGAGGAGTTCAGCAGGAAGGCGAAGACGGTGTCCGGCCACTTGTAGTTGAAGAAGACCGCGACGAAGCCGAAGACGACCGAGCCGAGGATCGCCGCCGTCGGCACGCCCCGCTTGTTGACCTTGGCGAAGGCCTTCGGCGCGTCCCCGCGCCGGCCGAGCGAGAAGGCCATGCGGGAGGCGGTGTAGAGGCCCGAGTTCAGGCAGGAGAGCACGGCGGTCAGGACGATCACGTTCATGATCTGCCCGGCGTGCGGGATGCCTATGGAGTCGAGGGCGGCGACGTAGGAGCCCTTCTCGACGATCGACTTGTCGTTCCACGGCAGCAGCGTCAGGACGACGAAGATCGAGCCCAGGTAGAAGACGCCGATGCGCCAGATCACGCTGTTGGTGGCCTTGCTGACGGCCTTCTGCGGGTTCTCGGACTCGCCGGCCGCCAGGGTGACGATCTCGCTGCCCATGAAGGAGAAGACGACCATCAGCACACCGGTGAGGACCGCGCCCGCACCCATCGGGAAGAAGCCCCCGCTGTCGGTGAGGTGCGCGAAGCCGGCGCCCGGGTTGTCCGAGCCGGGGAGCACGCCGAAGACGGCGAGCAGCCCGATGACGACGAAGGCGCCGATGGCGACGACCTTGATGCCGGCGAACCAGAACTCGAACTCGCCGTACGAGGCGACCGAGCCGAGGTTGGTCGCGGTGAGCACCACCATCACGATGAGCGCCCAGCCCCACTGCGGCACGGCCGGGACCCAGCTCTCCAGGATCTTGGCGCCGGCGGTCGCCTCGACGGCGAGGACGACGACCCAGAAGAACCAGTAGAGCCAGCCGATGCTGAAGCCGGCCCAGCGGCCGAGCGCGCGGTCGGCGTAGGCGGAGAAGGAGCCGGAGGAGGGCCGCGCGGCGGCCATCTCGCCCAGCATCCGCATCACGAAGACGACCATGGCGCCGACGAGTGCGTACGAGAGGAGGATCGCGGGCCCGGCCGCGGCGATGCCGGAGCCGGAGCCGACGAACAGGCCGGCGCCGATGACGCCGCCGATCGCGATCATCGACAGGTGGCGGTTCTTGAGTCCGGCCTTGAGGCCGTCGGCGGACTGCGGGGCGCCGGACGTACCGGTGCCGTCGCTGTCCTTCGTCAGGGTCGGTTGCGTGTTCATCGACGCTTCCTCGTGTGTGGGGGGTGCTCGGGTCGCGAGCCCCAGCATTGAACCCCGTGGGCGGGGATGATCGGAAGCCCTCATTCCGGATCGTTGTACGGGCGACATCGCGAGAGTCGAAGGTCCGTACCAGGTCGGGTGAAGGTCCCGACCCCGATGCCTGCTACCCGGGCCCTGACGTGCCACACTCGGCATCATGCGCGTCTATATCGGTTCCGACCACGCCGGCTTTGAACTAAAGAACCACCTCGTCGAGTGGCTCACGGCTCACGGCCACGAGCCCGTCGACTGCGGTCCCCACATCTACGACGCCCTGGACGACTACCCGCCGTTCTGCCTGCGCGCCGCCGAGAAGACGGCTGCGGACCCGGACGCCCTGGGCATCGTCATCGGCGGCTCCGGGAACGGCGAGCAGATCGCCGCGAACAAGGTGAAGGGGGTGCGCGCCGCCCTCGCCTGGAGCGAGCAGACCGCCGCCCTCGGCCGCGAGCACAACAACGCCAACGTGATCTCCGTCGGCGGCCGGATGCACACCCGGGAAGAGGCGACCAAGTTCGTCGAGATCTTCCTGAACACCCCGTACTCCGGTGACGAGCGTCACACCCGCCGGATCGACATGCTCACCGCGTACGAGAACACCGGCGAGCTCCCCCCGATCCCGGCCCACCACCCGCAGGAGCCCACCGCCTGATGCCCGAAGGGCACACCATCCACCGACTGGCCGCCGACCACCGGGAACGGTTCGGCGGCCGGTCCGTGCGCGTCTCCAGCCCCCAGGGCAAGTTCGCCGACTCGGCCGCCCTGCTCGACGGCGCCGTCCTGGAGACCACCGAGGCTCACGGCAAGCACCTCTTCCTCGGCTTCCCCGGCGAGGAATGGATCCACATCCACCTGGGCCTCTTCGGCAAGGTGAACTTCGGCGACACCCCCGCCCCGCCGCCCACCGACACCGTCCGGCTGCGCCTCGCGAACCCCGAGTCGTACGTCGACCTGCGCGGCCCGACGACCTGCGCGCTCATCACCGACGCCGAGAAGCGGGCGATACACGACCGGCTCGGCCCCGACCCGCTGCGCACCGGCGACGACCCCGACCGGGCCTGGCAGCGGATCTCGAAGTCCCGCAGCACCGTCGCCGCCCTGCTCATGGACCAGAAGGTCATCGCCGGCGTCGGCAACGTCTACCGCGCCGAAGTCCTCTTCCGGCACGGCATCGACCCCTACCGCGCCGGCAAGGACCTCACGGCGGGGGAGTGGGACGCGATCTGGAGCGACCTCGCGATGCTGATGCGCGAGGGCGTCCGCCTCAACCGCATCGACACCGTCCGCCCCGAGCACACCCCCGAGGCGATGGGCCGCCCGCCGCGCGTCGACGACCACGGCGGCGAGGTCTACGTCTACCGCCGGGCGAACCAGCCCTGCCACCTCTGCGGCACCGGGATCCGCACGGCGGACCTGGCAGCCCGGAACCTCTTCTGGTGCCCGGACTGCCAGACCCGCTGACGACGCCCCTCCGCGACCCCCGCCGCTAGAAGCCGTGCGGCAGCCACGGCGCGACGGGCGACCCGAAGGCGACGGACGCCTCAAGGAGCGCCCCCTCCCGCAGCTCCCGCACCCGCCCGGCCGAGGCCAGCGACACCAGCGAGGTCCCGCCCAGATAGGCCGCACCCAACTCCCGTACGGACAGCGCGAGATCGGCCGCGTCCTTCGTCCGTACGCAGCTCGCCCCCTTCGCGTCCCCGGTCAGCCGCCAACGCCCCTCGTTCCAGGGGCAGAACGCGTCCTCCACCTCGAACACCACGTCCACCGGCGTCTGGTACGTCCGCGCCTCCAGCGCCGCGCCCACCTCCACCACCCGGACGAACAGCACCTCCCGCGCCGTCGGCTGGCACCGCCGCACGTCCGACACCAGCTGCCGCCACGCCCCGTCCACGGGGCTGCTGTGGATCCGTACCGTCGACGTCAGATCCACCGAGCACAGGAACCGCCACAGCGCCGCCTCCGCCACCGGGTCGAGCGCGAGCAGCTGCTGCACCCCCACCGAACCGTCCGCCCCCGCGAACGACCAGTTCGGCTTGATCGCGTAGTGCGCGAAGCCCACGACCTCCCCGTCCCGCTCCGCGAGCACACACAGCCGGGGCGAGGAACCCTCGCGCTCCGACTCCGGATCGATCAGCGGCAGCCGCTCCCAGCCCGGCCCCCGGGCCACCATTCCCGGCCGCAGCGGCACCAGCCTGGCGTACACCTCCTCGCAGACCGCCGAGGACTCCGTCAGATCCGCCTGCCGCAGCGTCACCCCGTCCGTGCCCTCCGGCACCGAGAGCCGCACCCGGTTCGTGTCGATCGCCGCGTGCTCGGCCCAGGACGCGGCGCCGTAGCCGAACCGCCCGTAGATCACCGGCTCGGAGGCCGTGAGCACCGCCAGCGGTTCACCCGCCGCCCGTACGTCGTCGAGCTGCCGCCGCATCATCGAGGTGAGGATCCCGCGCCGCCGGTGCGTGCCGGCCACGCTCACCATCGTCACCCCGGCCGCCGGTACGAGACCCCCGCCCGGCACCGTCAGCCGGAACGAGAACGCACCCGCCGTCCCCACGCACAGGTCCCCGTCCCAGGCTCCGAGCGACCGCTCGTACTCCGTGAGGTCCCGCCACAGCGCGCGCGACTCCGCAGGCTCGTGAAGGCCGCCGAACGCGAGGTCCAGCACCTCGAACCAGCGGTCCCAGTCGTTCGGGTCGAGAACCCGCAATTCAGTAGTCATATGCCATCGATATCAGCGGCGCCCGCCCAGGGCGACCCGATTTCACGCACATTGTCACCGGGGTACCCCTGCACGATGTCCGACGGGATGGATAGGGTCCAGGCCAATGGGACACCGCGCAGGAGTGAACACGTACGCGGCCCGCATGCGCAGACGCGCCCGCCGGGCCCGCATCGCGCTGCGCAGGTCCGGCGTCGACTACTTCCGCGGCGACGGCTCCGACCGGCTCGCCTTCGCCGGACTCCTCCTGATGATCCCGGCCATCGCCTTCGGCACCGTCCTCGACCCCATCTGGTGCGCACCCGCCGCCCTGGCCCTGCCCATCGTGGCCGGCGGACTGCTGCTGCGCCCCGCGAGCCTCCTCGGTCTGTACGCGACCGCCGCCAGCGCCCTGATCGTCGAGTCCGTCGTCCTCGGCCCGTACACCCAGGGCCCCGCCCGGGTCACCCCCGGCACCGTCCTCGTCGTCGCCGCCTGCGGCCTCTTCGGACTGCTCATCGCCCAGTTCCGGGCCCGCGTCGGCGTGCCCTGGCGGCGCGGCGGCACCATGCTCTTCGACCTCCGCGAGCGCATCCGCGTCCAGAGCGCGCTGCCCCGGCTCCCCAAGGGCTGGCACCGCGAGATGGCGCTGCGCCCGGCCGGCGGCCAGTCCTTCTCCGGCGACTTCGTCGTCGCCGCCCGCACCCACGGCGGCCGCACCCTGGAAGTCGTCCTCACCGACGTCTCCGGCAAGGGCATGGACGCGGCCTCCCGCTCCCTGCTGCTCTCCGGCGCCTTCGGCGGCCTCCTCGGCTCCCTCCCGCCGCACGCCTTCCTTCCCGCCGCCAACGGCTATCTGCTCCGCCAGGACTGGGACGAGGGCTTCGCCACCTCCATCCACCTGGTCCTCGACCTGGAGTCCGGCGACTACGAACTCTTCTCGGCCGGCCACCTCCCCGCCCTCCAGCTCCACGCGGGCAGCGGGCGCTGGGAGGAGAAGGCCGCCGACGGCCCCCTCCTCGGCGTCTACGACCTCGCCGAGTTCCACCCCGTCAAGGGCACGCTGCGCACCGGCGACGTCCTCATGCTCTTCACCGACGGCCTGGTCGAGGCCGCCGACCGGGACATCGCCGAGGGCATCGACCGGCTCACCGGCGAGGCGGACCGCTGCGTCGCCGAGGGCTTCGAGGGCGTCGCCTGGCACCTGATCGAGGCCGTCGCGAAGGACGTCAACGACGACCGCGCGCTGCTCCTGCTCTCCCGCCCGGCCTGACCGGCGCGTCAGGTGTGACGTGATCGTCTCCACGACGATTCGTCACCAGGCAGCGGGGGCAGGGGGGTTGGTGGCACGATGGAGACAGCGGGGGGTGTTCCGGGACACGGGCTCCCTG
The DNA here is from genome assembly GCF_036634195.1 of Streptomyces sp. P9-A4. Lineage (NCBI taxonomy): Bacteria > Bacillati > Actinomycetota > Actinomycetes > Kitasatosporales > Streptomycetaceae > Streptomyces > Streptomyces sp. P9-A4. Next base: position 2,388,460 of record NZ_JAZIFY010000001.1, on the reverse strand, counting down.
GTGGGCAAGGCGGGACCGACCGAGGGTGTGATCAGTTGTGGCCATTTCACTGTCTGTGGTGTTGCTGTTGGCAATCATCCTGGTGGTGCTGATCCGCGGGGGGAACCTCAAGGCCGGCCCGGCCGTGGTCGCCGTGCTCTTCGGCTTCTTCCTCGCGTCCACCGGGATGGCCGACGACATCCAGCGCTTCCTGGACTCGATAACGCAGACGGTGGCGTCCATCAAGTTCTGACGCGGGGGCGGGCAGCCGCGGCTACCTCTTCTTCCCCTTCCCCTTCTTCTTCCGCTTCTGCTGCCTCTTCTTCCTCGAAGGGGCGGTCGGCTTCGCCTTCTTCGGAGGGACGGCCCGCTTCACCTTCTCCTCCGGGGCGGGCGCGGCGGGCTTCTTCTCTTTCTTCTTCCCCTTCTCCGCCGCCGCCCCGGCCGCCGCGTCCTTGCGCGAACGGGCCGTCGGCCAGGTGAGTTCGAGTTCGAGCTCGACCTCTCCCTCGCCCACCTCGAACTCCACCTCGGAGCGGAGTTCGTCGGGGATCCACAGGCTCATCGTTCCCGAGCCGAGATCGAGCTCGACCTCCCCGCCCTTCCTCAGGGCGGCGGCGAGTGCCGTCAGCCGGTCCGCGGCCTCGCCCCGGGACAGGGAGCGCTTCTGCTCGAACTTCAGGTCCTTCATGGCTGCCTCCGATCCTGAGGCCAGTCTGCACGCGCCCACCGGACCCGGCATCTCGCACGGCCGGGAAACGCCCTCGGGCCGGCCGGGAGACACCTCCTGACCGGCCCGGAAACGCCTCGGGGCCGGTCAGGAGAAGACTTCTCCTGACCGGCCCCGAGGCTCGTGGAGCGGGTGACGGGAATCGAACCCGCGTAGCTAGTTTGGAAGACTAGTGCTCTACCATTGAGCTACACCCGCGCAGCACCGCGCCGCAGGTCACGAGGACCGCGGCACGAGGAGCATGTTAGCGGTTCGGGAGCCGTTCGCGCACACCCGTCAAAAGAGGGGGCGCCGCACAGTCCCCGTCCATGTACCCTACGTGTCGCACCGACGGGGTGTGGCGCAGCTTGGTAGCGCGTCCGCTTTGGGAGCGGAAGGCCGTGGGTTCAAATCCCGCCACCCCGACCATGACGATCACGCGCCCACCTCGCGCACTCTTGATCACGTTGTGGGCGTCATCCCGCTTGCGGTTACTATGCAAGCTGCGTGCCCGTGTGTCTTTCTGACCGGGCCGACCCGCCGGACCCGCTTCACGCGGCGACGGCGGTTTCCAGGAATCAGCCACAAGGAGACCGAACCGTGAAGAGCGCCGTGGAGACCCTGAACCCGACTCGGGTTCGGCTCACTGTCGAGGTGCCCTTCGAGGAGCTCAAGGACAGCCTCGACGCGGCGTACAAGAAGATCAACCAGCAGGTCACGGTCAAGGGCTTCCGTAAGGGCAAGATCCCGGCTCGCGTGATCGACCAGCGGTTCGGCCGCGGCGCCGTGCTGGAAGAGGCCGTCAACGACGCGCTCCCGAAGTTCTACACCGAGGCCGTGAACGAGGCCGAGGTCAACCCGCTCGGCCAGCCCGAGGTCGACATCACCGAGCTGAAGGACGGCGAGCTGCTGGCCTTCACCGCCGAGGTCGACATCCGCCCGACGATCGAGATCCCGGACTACTCCGGCATCGAGGTCACCGTCGACGCGGTCGAGGTCACCGACGAGGACGTCGAGAAGTCCGTGGAGCAGCTCCGTGAGCGCTTCGCCTCGACCTCCCCGGTCGAGCGTGCCGCCCAGGACGGCGACGTCGTCACCATCGACCTGCAGGCCAAGGTCGACGGCGAGGTCCTCCCGGACGGTGTCGCCGACGGTGTCTCGTACACCATCGGTTCGGGCGAGCTGCTCGACGGCATCGACGAGGCCGTCAAGGGCCTGGAGGCCGGTGGCGAGGCCACCTTCACCTCGCAGCTGAAGGGCGGCTCCGCCGAGGGCAAGGACGCGGAGGTCACCGTCAAGGTCACCACCGTTGCCGCCCGTGAGCTCCCCGAGCTGGACGACGAGTTCGCGCAGATGGCGTCGGAGTTCGACACCCTCGACGAGCTCAAGGCCGACAGCCGCAAGCGCCTCGAGAACATGAAGCAGTTCGACCAGGCCACCCAGGCCCAGGAGCGCGTCCTCGACGAGCTCCTCAAGCTGGTCGAGGTCCCGATGCCCGAGAAGCTTCTCGAGGACGAGATCAACACCCGCAAGCACAACCTGGAGCACCACCAGCTCGGCCAGATGGGCCTCGACCTCGCGAAGTACCTGGAGATCCAGGGCAAGACCGAGGAAGAGTTCCTGGCCGAGACCAAGGAGCAGGCCGAGAAGGGCATCAAGACGCAGTTCATCCTCGATGAGCTCGTCAACAAGGAGAAGCTCGAGGTCTCCCGCGAGGAGCTCACCGAGCACCTGTTCCGCCGTGCCGCCTCCTCCGGCATGAGCCCGGACCAGTTCGCCCAGGCCGTGGCCGAGGGTGGCCAGGTGCCGATGCTCGTCGGCGAGGTCGCCCGCGGCAAGGCCCTCGCGGTCGTCGTCGAGGCCGCCAAGGTCGTCGACGTCAACGGCGAGGTCGTCGACCTCTCGGACGACGAGGACGAGGTCGAGGCCGCCGCCGAGGCCGTCGAGGCCGTCACCGGCGAGGCCGAGGTCTCCGAGGACAAGTAAGGCTCACCGCGAGGCTCGCGCCCCGCGCTGAACCCGCTCCACGGGCCCGTACGCACTCCTGTGCGTACGGGCCCGTGGACGTAGCCGGACCCCGTTGCGCGGCCCCAACTACCTTGCGCTCCCAGCGAACAGTTCGGGAACCGGGATGGCGTTGTCCTACCTGCGCGTTAGGGTCCATGAATACGAGGGCAGTGCCCTCTGAACGAGACGCTGAGACGGCCCTGGCCGTCGGAGACGAGCAGGTGGATACGTGACGAATCTGAAGCCTTACGCCGCGGGTGAGCCGTCCATCGGTGGCGGCCTCGGCGACCATGTCTACAACCGGCTGCTCGGCGAGCGCATCGTCTTCCTCGGCCAGCAGGTCGACGACGAGATCGCCAACAAGATCACCGCTCAGATGCTCCTCCTGGCCGCCGAGCCGGAGAAGGACATCTTCCTGTACATCAACAGCCCCGGTGGCTCGGTGACGGCCGGCATGGCGGTCTACGACACCATGCAGTTCATCCCGAACGACGTCGTCACCATCGGTATGGGCATGGCGGCCTCGATGGGCCAGTTCCTGCTCACCGCCGGCGCCCCCGGCAAGCGCTTCGCGCTGCCGAACACCGACATCCTGATGCACCAGGGCTCCGCCGGCATCGGCGGCACGGCCTCCGACATCAAGATCCAGGCCGAGTACCTCCTGCGCACCAAGAAGCGCATGGCCGAGATCACCGCGCAGCACTCCGGCCAGACCGTCGAGGCGATCATCCGCGACGGTGACCGTGACCGCTGGTTCACCGCGGACGAGGCCAAGGAGTACGGCCTCATCGACGACATCATCACCCACGCCGCGGGCGTTCCCGGCGGCGGCGGCACGGGCGCCTGAGCCCGGCCGCTGAAGAGCCCCAGCCCCCGCCGAACGCCACCAGGACGGTGAACACCCAGATGCAGAACAACCTCTCCGCGAGCGGCCTCTACACCGGCGCGCCGATGGACAACCGCTACGTCGTGCCGCGCTTCGTGGAGCGCACCTCGCAGGGCGTGCGCGAGTACGACCCGTACGCGAAGCTGTTCGAGGAGCGCGTGATCTTCCTCGGTGTGCAGATCGACGACGCCTCCGCCAACGACGTCATGGCGCAGCTGCTGTGCCTGGAGTCGATGGACCCGGACCGCGACATCTCGATCTACATCAACAGCCCCGGTGGCTCCTTCACCGCGCTGACGGCGATCTACGACACGATGCAGTTCGTGAAGCCGGACATCCAGACGGTCTGCATGGGCCAGGCGGCCTCCGCCGCGGCCGTGCTGCTCGCCGCCGGCACCCCCGGCAAGCGGATGGCCCTGCCGAACGCCCGCGTGCTGATCCACCAGCCGTCCGGCGGCACCGGCCGTGAGCAGCTCTCCGACCTGGAGATCGCGGCCCGCGAGATCCTGCGGATGCGCAGCCAGCTGGAGGAGATGCTGGCCAAGCACTCCTCGACGCCGATCGAGAAGATCCGCGACGACATCGAGCGCGACAAGATCCTGACGGCCGAGGACGCCCTCGCGTACGGTCTCGTCGACCAGATCGTCTCCACCCGTAAGAGCACGGCCTCCGCCGAGCGCTGACGCCCGACCTTCCCCTGGCACGGCCCGCGTGGCCGAATCACGACCATGTGAACCGTGCCAAGGGGGGCCCGAACGAGGGGCCCGGCAAGGTACCGTCGAATATGAGGCACCAGGAGTCGCTGAACCAGGCGCTCCCAGGCGAAGGGGAAGCACCTCGTGGCACGCATCGGTGATGGCGGCGACCTGCTCAAGTGCTCGTTCTGCGGAAAGAGCCAGAAGCAGGTGAAGAAGCTCATCGCGGGACCCGGTGTGTACATCTGCGACGAGTGCATCGACCTCTGCAACGAGATCATCGAGGAGGAACTCGCGGAGACGAGCGAGGTGCGCTGGGAGGAACTCCCCAAGCCCCGCGAGATCTACGAGTTCCTCGAGGGGTACGTCGTCGGGCAGGAGCCCGCGAAGAAGGCCCTCTCGGTCGCGGTGTACAACCACTACAAGCGCGTCCAGGCCGGCGAGAACGGCGGCGCGCAGGGCCGGGACGACGCCATCGAACTGGCCAAGTCCAACATTCTGCTGCTCGGCCCCACGGGCTCCGGGAAGACGCTGCTCGCGCAGACCCTGGCCCGCATGCTCAACGTCCCGTTCGCCATCGCCGACGCGACGGCGCTGACGGAGGCCGGCTATGTCGGCGAGGACGTCGAGAACATCCTGCTCAAGCTGATCCAGGCGGCCGACTACGACGTCAAGAAGGCCGAGACCGGGATCATCTACATCGACGAGATCGACAAGGTCGCCCGTAAGAGCGAAAACCCGTCGATCACGCGCGATGTCTCGGGCGAGGGCGTGCAGCAGGCCCTGCTGAAGATCCTGGAGGGCACCACCGCCTCCGTGCCGCCGCAGGGCGGACGGAAGCACCCGCATCAGGAGTTCATCCAGATCGACACGACGAACGTGCTCTTCATCGTGGGCGGCGCCTTCGCCGGCCTGGAGAAGATCATCGAGTCGCGGGCGGGCGCCAAGGGCATCGGCTTCGGGGCGACCATCCGCTCCAAGCGCGAGATCGAGGCGAGCGACCAGTTCCAGGAGGTCATGCCGGAGGACCTGGTGAAGTTCGGGATGATCCCGGAGTTCATCGGCCGTCTCCCGGTCCTCACCTCGGTCCACAACCTGGACCGCGAGGCGCTCCTCCAGATCCTCGTCGAGCCGCGCAACGCGCTGGTGAAGCAGTACCAGCGCCTCTTCGAACTCGACGGTGTGGAGCTGGACTTCGACCGCCCCGCCCTGGAGGCCATCGCCGACCAGGCGATCCTGCGCGGCACCGGCGCGCGAGGCCTGCGCGCCATCATGGAGGAGGTCCTCCAGTCGGTGATGTACGAGGTCCCGTCCCGCAAGGACGTGGCCCGGGTCGTCATCACGGCGGACGTCGTCCGCAACAACGTCAACCCGACGCTGGTCCCCCGGATCGTGAAGAACGACGGCAGGCACGAGAAGTCCGCCTGAGCCGTACGGACATGGAAGGGGCGCCCCGCCGACCGGCGGGGCGCCCCTTCCGCGTGCTGCGGGCCTGGGATCAGGCCTTGACGCGGACTTCCTTGCGGAGCTTGGCGGTGATGGCGGCGGCGTCCTCGGCGGAGCCGGTCTTCCCCGCGAGCAGCGAGGCCGTGTCGAACGGGACGACCATGCCCACGGTGCTGTGGTCGGCCCACACGCACATCGTCATGGTCATCGCGGGAGCGCCCGTGCCGGCGTCGGCCTTGGTCTTGAGCTGCTGGCACTTGAGGACGGCGCCGTCGAGCTCGGACGGCTTGTACTCCTGCGGGCTGCCGACCAGCTCCGGGGATTCGGCCTTGTCCTTGTCCTTGTCGGCCTCGGCCTTCGTGGCGGTGAAGATGGCGTCGACGACCGCCTCGGGGTCGTCGATCTCGCCGTAGAGGCCGTTGAACTGGAGCATCTTGCTCGCCAGCGGGTTGGCCTTGTTCTCCACCTGGTAGGTGGCCTTGGCCTCCTGGGCGTTCTTGACGCCGTTCTTCTCGGCCTCCTTCAGGGAGTCCTTCTCGGAGGAGGACCCCTTGTCGGGAGCCTTCTTGTACTCACCGAGGACCGTGGCCGGCGTGACCAGCTTGTGGGGGCCGTCGTTCGCGACCGAGGAACCGCCGCCGCCGAGCACGAAGTACGCGCCCACGCCGATCGCCGCGACCACCGCCACCGCGCCGATGATCCAGCCGGCCTTCGACTTCTTCGGGGCCGGGGGGTGCGGCACATAGCCGCCGGGGCCCTGGGGGGCGCCGTACTGCGGCTGCTGGCCGTACGGGCCGGGCTGCTGGGGCTGCTGCGGGTAGCCGTAGGGGGGCTGCTGCGGCGGAACGCCCTGCGGGGCCTGCTGGGGGTAGCCGTACCCGGGCTGGGGCGCCTGCGGCTGCCCGTACGGCCCCGGCTGCTGCGGCTGCTGGCCGTAGGGGCCCGGCTGGCCGTAGGGGCCGGGCTGCTGGGGCGGCTGGCCGCCGTACGGGCCCGGCTGGTTGTAGCTCATCGACAGGTTCCCCTCACAGGATGTTTATGCCTGCCGAACATCCTGGCGGAACCGCCGGGGCGGAAGTGCGGCGGGGGCCACACCGTTACCGAACCAAAGCGTTTCAGGACAGGGCGAGGACACCCCTAAACTGGCCCCGTGACCGAGAACACTCAGCAGCAGACAGCGCCCACCACCGAACTGCCGACCACCTACGCGCCGGCCGAGGTAGAGGGGCCGCTGTACGAGCGCTGGGTAGACCGGGGGTACTTCGAGGCCGACGCGAAGAGCGAGAAGCCTCCGTACACCATCGTCATCCCGCCGCCGAACGTCACGGGCGCCCTCCACCTGGGCCACGCCTTCCAGGTGACGCTCATGGACGCCCTGACCCGTCGCAAGCGCATGCAGGGCTTCGAGACGCTCTGGCTGCCGGGCATGGACCACGCCGGCATCGCGACCCAGAACAAGGTCGAGCAGCAGCTCGCCGAGGAGGGCAAGTCCCGCCACGACCTGGGCCGCGACGAGTTCGTCGACCGCGTCTGGCAGTGGAAGGACGAGTACGGCGGCCGCATCCTCGGCCAGCTGCGCCGCCTCGGCGCCGGTCTCGACTGGTCGCGTGAGCGCTTCACCATGGACGAGGGCCTGTCCAAGGCCGTCCAGAAGATCTTCAAGGACCTGTACGAAGACGGTCTGATCTACCGCGCCGAGCGCATCATCAACTGGTGCCCGCGCTGTCTGACCGCCATCTCGGACATCGAGGTCGAGTACCAGGACGACGCCGGCGAGCTGATCTCCATCCGCTACGGCGAGGGCGACGACTCCCTGGTGGTCGCCACGACCCGCGCCGAGACGATGCTCGGTGACACCGCCGTCGCCGTCCACCCCGACGACGAGCGCTACGCCCACCTGATCGGCAGGCAGATCAAGCTGCCGCTGACCGACCGGACCATCCCGGTCGTCGCCGACACCCACGTCGACCCGGAGTTCGGTACCGGCGCCGTCAAGGTGACCCCGGCGCACGACCCGAACGACTTCGAGATCGGCCGTCGCCACGACCTGCCCTCGCTCACCGTCATGGACGAGCACGGCATCATCACCGTCCACGGCCCCTTCCTCGGCCTGGACCGCTTCGAGGCCCGCTCGGCGATCGTCGGCGCGCTCAAGGAGCAGGGCCGGATCGTCGCCGAGAAGCGCCCGTACATGCACTCCGTCGGCCACTGCTCGCGCTGCAAGACGACCGTCGAGCCGCGTCTGTCGATGCAGTGGTGGGTCAAGGTCGGCCCGCTGGCGCAGGCCGCCGGTGACGCGGTCCGCGACGGCTCGGTCGAGATCCACCCGAAGGAGCTCTCGAAGCGCTACTTCGACTGGGTCGACAACATGCACGACTGGTGCATCTCGCGCCAGCTGTGGTGGGGCCACCGCATCCCGATCTGGTACGGCCCCGAGGGCCAGGTCGTCTGCGTCGGACCCGACGAGGAGGCGCCCGGCACCGAGGCCGAGGGCTGGACCCAGGACCCCGACGTCCTGGACACCTGGTTCTCCTCCGGCCTGTGGCCGTTCTCCACGCTCGGCTGGCCGGAGAAGACCCCGGACCTGGCGAAGTTCTACTCGACCGACGTCCTGCTCACCGGCCACGACATCATCTTCTTCTGGGTCGCCCGGATGATGATGTTCGGTCTGTACGCGATGGACGGCGAGGTCCCCTTCAAGACCGTCGCGCTCACCGGCCTCGTCCGCGACGAGTTCGGCAAGAAGATGTCGAAGTCCAACCCGAACGCGGTCGACCCGCTGGACTGGATGGACGCGTACGGCTCCGACGCCGTCCGCTTCACCCTGGCCAACGGCGCCAACCCGGGCGCGGACGTGCCGATCGGCGAGGACTGGGTCAAGGCCTCCCGCAACTTCGCCAACAAGATCTGGAACGCCACGCGCTTCGCGCTGATGAACGGCGCCACGATCGAAGGCCCCCTGCCCGACGTCTCCGAGATGTCCGCGACCGACCGCTGGATCCTGTCCCGGCTCAACGAGACGGTCGCGCAGGTCGACGCGTACTACGAGGACTACCAGTTCGCCAAGCTCAGCGAGTCGCTCTACCACTTCGCGTGGGACGAGGTCTTCGCCTGGTACGTCGAGCTGTCGAAGACCACGTTCTTCGCGGGCGGCGAGGGCGCCAAGGTCTCCGGCCGCGTCCTCGGCGAGGTCCTGGACGTCATGCTGCGCCTGCTGCACCCGATCGTCCCGTTCGTCACCGACACCCTGTGGACCACCCTCACCGGCGGTGAGTCCCTGGTGATCGCCGACTGGCCGAAGGACTCCGGCTTCCGCGACGAGGCCGCGGAGAAGGAGATCGAGCTGGTCCAGCGGGTCGTCACCGAGGTCCGCCGCTTCCGCAAGGAGCAGGGCCTCCAGGACGCCCAGAAGGTGCCGGCCCGCCTCACCGTCGACGGCACCCCGCTCGTCGCGCACGAGGCCGCCATCCGGCAGATCCTGCGCCTCCAGCCGGAGGGCGAGGGCTTCGCCGCCACCGCCTCCCTGCCGGTCGCCGGCGCCACCGTCGCGCTCGACCTGTCGGGCACGATCGACGTGGCCGCGGAGCGCAAGCGCCTCGCGAAGGACCTCGCCGCGGCGGAGAAGGAGAAGGCCCAGGCGAACGGGAAGCTCGGCAACGAGGCCTTCCTCGCCAAGGCCCCGGACAACGTGGTCGACAAGATCCGCACCCGCCTCGCCAAGGCGGAGGAGGACATCGCCCGCATCGAGACCCAGCTGGCGAGCCTGCCGCAGGCCTGACCCACGGCATGAGGAGGGCCCGGAACCGCTCGTCGGTTCCGGGCCCTTCCGCAAAGGGACGAAGTGCCCGATGTCACACACGACGGGACTTCAGGTCCTCGGCGTCGGGACCAAAGACCTTGGATGATGGAGGGCATGCTCCGCCTCCCCACCGTCCCCGCACTGCGCCGCTGCGTGGACCGGTGGGCGGTATCGCCCCGCGCCCTCGACATCGTCGCCGCGCTCAGCGCCTTCGGCCTGATGGTGCTGGACGTGCCGGGGCTCGCCCGCGCCGACAACTCCCTCACCGGGGTCACCGCGGCGCTGGTCCTCGCGGCCGGGGCGGCCACCCTGGTGCTCCGGCGCCGGCTGCCGTGGCTCCCGTACCTCGTCGCGCTCGGCCTGATGGGGTGGCTGCACGAGCTGACCATGATCCAGTTCGCGCTGTACTCGATCGGCCGCTACCGGGGGCGCCGCGCCGCGATCTTCGCCACGCTGCTGTACGTCGTCGTCGCCTACGGCCTCTTCCAGACGCCCGGCTGGCCCGCCCGGCACGGCGACACCCTCAGCGACTTCCTGAGCCTGGTCGTCCCGATCGGCGTCCTCGCGGCGGGCGTCGGCATCGCCGCGTACCGGCAGGACCTCGTGCGCGCCCTGGAGGTCCAGCGGCGCGAGGCCGCCGCCCGGCAGGCCGTCCAGGAGGAGCGGATCTCCGTCGGCCGGGACGTCCACGACCTGGTCGGCCGGGAGCTGACCGTCCTCGCGGTACGGGCCGAGGTCCTCGCCGTACGGGCCAGGGGAGAGGCCCACCAGCGGGACTTCGAGGAACTGGCTGACACCGCCCGGCGCGCCCACCTCATGCTCAACGAGACGATCGTGCGCCGCGCCGACCGGGACACCGCCACCCCCGGCCTCGAAGAGCTCGCCGCCCTCGCCGGGGAGAGCGAGCGGATGGGCAGCCCCGTGGAACTGACGGTCGCCGAGGAGGCGAAGGCCCTGTCGCCGCTGCGGCAGGCGGCCGTCCACCGGGTCGTCCAGGAATGCCTGACGAACGCCGCGAAGCACGCGCCCGGCCTGCCCGTCACGGTCACCATCGCGGTGGAGGGCCCCGACCTGCGGATCGAGGTCCGCAACCCGCTGCCGGAGGACCCGCCGGACCGCGCCCCGGTCTCGACCGGCACGGGACTCCTCTCGATGGAGGAGCGGGTCACCAGCATGGGCGGCACGCTGAAGGCCCACCGGGAGCGGGACGAGTACGTGGTGACGGCGGGGCTGCCGACCGGGCTGACGCGCTGAGCGTCAGCGCGGCGTCGCGCGGCGGACCGGGAGGCCCGCTACCGCGCCCCCTCGCTCAGCGGACCGTCTCCGCCTTCCCCAGGACCCGCTGGAGTGAGTCGAAGTCCTCCACGCACCGGCCCGAGCCCAGGGCCACACAGTCCAGCGGCGCGTCCGCGACGAAGACCGGGATGCCCGTCGCCGAGGCCATCCGCAGGTCCAGGCCCGACAGCAGCGCACCGCCGCCGGTCAGCACGATGCCGTGCTCCATGACGTCGCCGGACAGCTCGGGCGGGCACTCCTCCAGGGTCACCCGGACGGCCGCGATGATCGCCTCCACCGGCTCGTCCAGCGCCGCCCGCACCTCCGGCACCGTCAGTTCCACCGTCCGGGGCAGCCCGCTGACCTTCTCCCGGCCCCGGATGGTGAAGGTCCGCCGCTCCAGCTCCTCGCCGCCCGGCACCGGCCACGCCGTGCCGATGGCGACCTTGACGTCCTCCGCGGTCCGCTCGCCGATGAGCAGCGAGTGCTCCTTGCGGACGAAGTCGATGACGGCCGCGTCGAGACGGTCGCCGCCCACCCGGAGCGACTGGGCCGTGACGATCCCGCCCAGCGAGATCACGGCCACCTCGGTCGTGCCGCCGCCGATGTCGACGACCATCGAGCCGCGCGGGTCGGAGACCGGCAGCCCGGCGCCGATCGCCGCCGCCATCGGCTCCTCGATCAGATGGACCGCGCGGGCCCCCGCCGACAGGGAGGCGTGCACGATGGCCCGCCGCTCGACCTGGGTCACCCCGCTGGGCACGCACACCACCATCCGGGTACGGGGCCGCCGCCGGCCGGGGACGGCCTTGCGCACGAAGTGCCGGATCATCTCCTCGGCCGCCTCGTAGTCGCTGATCACGCCGTCCCGGAGCGGGCGGATCGCGGTGATCGAACCCGGCGTACGGCCGATGGTCTCCTTCGCCTCCGTACCGACCGCGAGCGCGTGCCGCGAGCCCTCCTGCACCGCCACCACGGACGGTTCGTTGAGCACGATGCCCCGGCCGCGCGCGTAGAGGAGTGTGTTGGCCGTGCCGAGGTCGATCCCTATGTCCATGATCGCCAAGTTTGCCCGGCCGGCCCGGCGGACGGTGGACCGAAGGTCCCGAAAGGGGTGGGTCCATGGTCCTGTCGGTACCGCTCCGTAGACTGGGCCCGTGAGCGAGCCGAGCGACCCGAATGACCAGTTCGACGACATCGTCGACAACGAGACGAACCGCGACCCCGACCTGGCGGTGATCGAGGCCGGCAGCCGCACCCTGCGCACGCAGGGCGGCGCCCCGCAGGGCGACCCCGTGCCCGGCCGTCCCGAGGACCCGGAGCTGGACAAGGCACTGCGCGAGGTCGAGACCGAGCTGTCCACCCGCTGGGGCGAGACCAAGCTGGACCCCTCGGTCACCCGCATCGCGGCCCTGATGGACGTCCTCGGCGACCCGCAGCGGGCGTACCCCTCGATCCACATCACCGGCACCAACGGCAAGACGTCGACGGCCCGCATGATCGAGGCCCTGCTCGGCGCCTTCGAGCTGCGCACCGGGCGGTACACCTCGCCGCACGTGCAGACCATCACCGAGCGGATCAGCCTGGACGGCGCCCCGATCTCCGCCGAGCGGTTCATCGAGACGTACCAGGACATCAAGCCGTACGTGGAGCTGGTCGACGCCCGGGAGGAGTACCGGCTCTCCTTCTTCGAGGTCCTCACCGCGATGGCGTACGCGGCCTTCGCCGACGCCCCGGTCGACGCGGCCGTCGTCGAGGTCGGCATGGGCGGCACCTGGGACGCGACGAACGTCATCGACGCCTCCGTCGCCGTCGTCACCCCGATCGACCTGGACCACACCGACCGGCTCGGCGGGACGACCGCCGAGATCGCCGGCGAGAAGTCCGGGATCATCAAGCAGGGCGCGACCGTGATCATGGCCCAGCAGCCGGTGGACGCGGCGCAGGTCCTGCTGAAGAAGGCCGTCGAGGCGGATGCCACGGTCGCCCGCGAGGGCATGGAGTTCGGCATCGTCTCCCGCGAGGTCGCGGTCGGCGGACAGCTCCTCACCCTGCGCGGCCTGGGCGGCGAGTACGACAACGTCTTCCTGCCGCTGCACGGCGCCTACCAGGCGCACAACGCGGCGGTGGCGCTCGCGGCGGTCGAGGCCTTCTTCGGGATCGGCGCGGAGCACGCCCGCACGCTGGACCTGGACACGGTCCGTCAGGCCTTCGCGCGGGTGGCCTCGCCCGGCCGCCTGGAGATCGTCCGCTCCTCCCCGACGGTCGTCCTGGACGCCGCGCACAACCCGCACGGCGCGCGGGCGACGGCGGAGGGCATCAGCGAGGCCTTCGGCTTCTCGCGGCTCGTCGGAGTGGTCTCCACGAGCGGCGACAAGGACGCCCGGGGTCTCCTCGAGGCCTTCGAGCCGATCTTCGCGGAGGTCGTCGTCACGGCGAACTCCAACCCCCGTGCCACCGACGTGGACGCGCTGGCGGCCGTCGCCGTCGAGGTCTTCGGCGAGGACCGGGTCGTCGTCGAACCGCGGCTGCCCGACGCCATCGAGGCGGCCATCACCCTCGCGGAGGAAGAGGCCGAGTACGGCGGCGCGGGTGTCCTGGTGACCGGTTCGATCTTCACGGTCGGCGACGCCCGACTGCTGCTGCGGAGGGGCTGATCCGATGCGTACGCTCTGTTCCTCGACGCTCATCGGCGAGTTCTTCGTGATCGGCTTCGCCGGCCTCGTCGCCATGAAGGACGACAGCCTTACGACGTCCACCGTGTGGTGGGTCTGCGGGATCGCCATGGTCCTTTCGGTGCTGCTGTGCGGGATGATCACCCGCCCCGGCGGTGTGCAGCTCGGCTGGGCCCTCCAGATCGCCCTGATCGCCAGCGGCTTCTTCGTACCGACCATGTTCTTCCTCGGCGCGGTCTTCGCCGGCCTGTGGTGGGCCTCCGTCCACTACGGCCGCCGCATCGACGACATCAAGGCCCGCTGGGCGGAGGCCCAGGCCGCGGGGGCCTCGGCAGGGCCTGACGCTGCGTAATCGAGGGGCGTGCGGGGCCTGTAGCCTCGGAGGTCCCGCACACCGCTTTTCCGAAGGAGTTCCCCCGTGAGCCAGCGCACGCTCGTCCTGCTCAAGCCCGACGCCGTCCGCCGTGGCCTGGTCGGCGAGATCATCGGCCGCATCGAGCGCAAGGCCGGCTGGACCCTGGCGGCCCTGGAGCTGCGCGACCTGGACCAGGAGACCCTGGAGCAGCACTACGGCGAGCACAAGGGCAAGCCCTTCTACGAGCCGCTGATGGGCTTCATGGCCTCCGGTCCCGTCGTCGCGCTCGTCGTCGAGGGGGAGCGGGTCATCGAGGGCGTCCGCGGGCTGGCCGGCCCGACCGACCCGATCGCCGCCGCCCCGGGCTCGATCCGCGGCGACTTCGGCACCATCGTCCGGGAGAACCTGATCCACGCCTCCGACTCCGAGGAGTCCGCGGCCCGTGAGCTGAAGATCTTCTTCCCGGGTCTCGTCTGACGAGAAGTCAGCCGAACGCAGCAGCCTATGGGGCGACCGAAGGAATTTCGGTCGCCCCCAGGCATATGAACGCCGAACCCGGGAACGGATCGCCGCGTCCTACCGTCACCTGTACAGAGGCGGACCACCGCGCGGTATCCGTGCGGGCGGCACTACGATGGAAAACTCCACGCCGCACCACTCTCAGCCATGGGAAACAAGGGGAACTCAATGTCGTTCATCGGCCGTGACATGGCTGTCGACCTCGGGACCGCCAACACGCTGGTGTACGTCAGAGGCCGAGGCATCGTCCTGAACGAGCCGTCCGTCGTCGCGATCAACACCAACACCGGTGGCATCCTCGCGGTCGGCTCCGAGGCGAAGAAGATGATCGGCCGGACCCCCGGCAACATCGTCGCGGTGCGCCCGCTCAAGGACGGTGTGATCGCCGACTTCGAGATCACCGAGCGGATGCTCCGCTACTTCATTCTCAAGATCCACAAGCGCCGCTACCTGGCCCGCCCCCGCGTCGTGGTCTGCGTGCCCTCCGGCATCACCGGAGTCGAGCGCCGCGCCGTCATCGAGGCCTCGACGCAGGCCGGTGCCCGCCAGGTGCACATCATCGAGGAGCCCATGGCGGCGGCCATCGGCTCGGGCCTCCCGGTCCACGAGGCCACCGGCAACATGGTCGTGGACATCGGCGGCGGCACCACCGAGGTCGCCGTGATCTCCCTCGGCGGAATCGTCACGGCACAGTCGATCCGGGTCGCCGGCGACGAGCTGGACAACGCGATCATCCAGCACATCAAGAAGGAGTACTCGCTCCTCCTCGGTGAGCGCACCGCCGAGCAGATCAAGATCACCATCGGTTCGGCGTACGACCTCGACAAGGACGAGCACACCGAGATCCGCGGCCGCGACCTCGTCTCCGGTCTCCCCAAGACCGTGGTCATCTCCGCCGCCGAGGTCCGCAAGGCCATCGAGGAGCCGGTCAACGCCATCGTCGACGCGGTGAAGACCACCCTCGACAAGTGCCCGCCGGAGCTGTCCGGTGACGTCATGGACCGCGGCATCGTTC
Organism: Streptomyces sp. P9-A4; assembly: GCF_036634195.1. NCBI lineage: Bacteria > Bacillati > Actinomycetota > Actinomycetes > Kitasatosporales > Streptomycetaceae > Streptomyces > Streptomyces sp. P9-A4. Next base: position 2,373,100 of record NZ_JAZIFY010000001.1, on the reverse strand, counting down.
TCACCGGTGGCGGTGCCCTGCTGCGCGGCCTCGACGAGCGCCTCCGCCGCGAGACCGGCATGCCGATCCACATCGCCGAGGACCCGCTGGACTCGGTGGCGCTCGGCGCCGGCAAGTGCGTCGAGGAGTTCGAGGCCCTCCAGCAGGTCCTGGACGCCCAGCCGCGCCGCTAGCACCGGCGTACCACCCGTACAGTCGCCTCACCCGTACGGTCGTTCCACCGCACCACAGTTTCACCGGCACACGCGCTTCACCCGCACAGCCGAACAACCGAACAACCGAACCACGAGGAAAGGCACGGCCGCCGCACGTGAGGGACACACGAGAGAGCCGGCTGCTCCTGGTGCTGCTGATCGCCATCGCGTTCGCACTGATCACGGTGGACATCCGCGGCGGACAGGAGTCACCCGTCGACGGTGCCCGGCAGGCCGCAGCCGCGGTCTTCGGGCCCGTCGAGAACGGTGTGGCGGCCGCCGTCGACCCCATCGGCAACGCCATAGGGGCCGTCCGGGACTCCGGCGAGCGGTACACCCGCATCGCCGCCCTGGAGAAGGAGAACGCCGAACTCAAGGCGAAACTCGGCAGCGACGACCGCAACCGCAACCGGCTCCGCGAGCTCGACACCATGCTCAAGACCGCCGGCGCCGGGCAGTACGGCATCAAGGGCGCCCAGGTCATCGCCATAGGAGCGGCCCAGGGCTTCTCCTGGACCGTCACCATCGACGTCGGCGCCCGCGACGGCATCAAGCGGGACATGACCGTCCTCAACGGCTCCGGACTCGTCGGCCGGGTCACCACCGTCGGCCCCTCCACCTCCACGGTCCTCCTCGCCAACGACCCCGACTTCACCGTCGGCACGCGCATGGAGAAGTCCGACGAACTCGGCTTCGCCACCGGCCAGGGCGACCGCCCGCTGCTCGTCCAGCTCCTCAACGGCAAGGCCAAGGTGAAGCCCGGCGACCGGCTCGTCACCTTCGGCTCGCGCGCCGACAAGCCCTTCGTGCCCGGCGTGCCGGTCGGCGAGGTCGTCCGCGTCGACCCCGCGGGCGGCGGACTCACCCGCAACATCTACGTCCGCCCGTACGTCGGCTTCACCAAGCTCGACATCGTCGGCGTCGTCGTCCAGGCCCCGCGCTCCGACCCGCGCGACGCGGTCCTGCCGCAGAAGCCGAAGCCCGCGCCGACCGTCACCGTCACGGTCACACCGACACCGCCGGACGGGCAGCAGGCCGCCGACGGGCAGAAGCCGAACACCGAGCAGCAGAACCAGCAGAACCCGGCCCGGAACCAGCAGGACCAGGGCCAGGGCCAGGGCCAGGACCAGGGGGCCGTGACACCGTGAAGTTCAACCGGATCCTCCTCTCCGCCACCCTGATCGTGGTGGCCATGGTCGTCCAGGTCTCCGTCCTCGCCCGGCTCCAACTCCCCGGCGCCGTCCCCGACCTGGTCCTGCTCACCGTCGTCGGCCTGGCCCTGGTGTACGGACCCGTCAGCGGTTCGCTCATCGGCTTCACCGCCGGCCTCCTCGCCGACCTCGCCCCGCCCGCCGACCACGCCGCCGGCCGCTACGCCCTCGTGCTCTGCGTCGTCGGCTACCTCGTCGGCCTCGCCCGGCCCGAGAACGGCCGGCTGACCTCCGCCGCCGGCCCCATGGCCGTGGTCGTGGCGGCGGCCGTCGGCTCCACCCTCCTGTACGCGGGCGTCGGCGCCCTCGTCGGCGACACCGCCGCCCGCCATGTCGGCCTGGGGTTCCTGCTGTTCACCGCCGCCGTCTACGACCTGCTCCTCGCGCCCTTCACGGTGCCGCTCATCATGGCGCTGGCCCGCCGCGCGGAGAACGACCCGCTCGCCGACGCCGGCGGGGGCAACGGCGCCGATGTCGCCTCGGGCTGGCTCTCCACCGGCACCGGCCTGAGGATCGGCACCCAGCGCGGCGGCCTGCGCGTCAAGGCCGCCCGGAGCCGCGCCTCACGGGCCGGACGCATCAAGGGAGTCAAGCGACTGTGACCGAGGGGGCACCGGCAGTATGAGCAACATTCCCGAGACAGGGCGGACCCCCCGGGTCCAGATCCGGCTCGTCGTCATCCAGATCCTCGTCTTCTCGCTGCTGCTGACCCTGGGGGGCCGGCTCTGGTACCTCCAGATCCGCAACGGCAAGGAGTACACCGACGAGGCGAAGAACAACCACGTCCAGCAGGTCGTGCAGCCCGCCGTGCGCGGCTCCGTCCTCGACGCCCGCGGCGTCCCGCTCGCCGACAACGAGACCCGGCTCGTGGTCTCCGCGTCCCGCACCGAGCTGATGAAGATGAAGGACCGGGGCAAGTCCGTCCTCACCCGGCTCGCCGACGTCCTCGACATGAAGCCCGACGACGTCATCAACAAGATCCGGCTCTGCGACTCCAAGACCCCCAAGCCCTGCTGGAACGGCTCGCCCTACCAGCCGATCCCGGTCACCGACGAGGCCACCACCCAGCAGGCCCTCCAGATCCGGGAGCGCGCCGAGGACTTCCCCGGCATCACCGCCGAACCCACCGCCGTACGCCGCTACCCGGCCCCCGGCAAGTCCCGCACCTCCCAGGTCCTCGGCTACCTCTCGCCGGTCACCGACCAGGAGATCGAGAAGGCCAAGGACACCGACTCGCCGTTCCTCCGTTCCGACCAGGTCGGCCGCTCCGGCCTGGAGCGGACGTACGACAAGCAGCTGCGCGGCAAGGCCGGCGTCACCCGCTACGAGGTCGACAACCTCGGCCGGGTCATCGGCCAGGCCAAGAGCGACCCCGCCGTCCCCGGCTCCAACGTCGTCACCTCCATCGACGCCCGCGTGCAGGCGGTCGCCGAGTGGGAGCTGAACAACGCCATGCTGGAAGCCCGTAAGACCTACGACAAGAACACCAGCGAGAACTACAAGGCCGACGCGGGCGCCGTCGTCGTCATGGAGACGAAGACCGGCCGGATCGTCGCCATGGCCTCGCTGCCCGACTACGACCCGAACGCCTGGGTCGGCGGGATCTCCGCCAAGGACTACGCGGCCCTCACCGGCAAGGACTCCAACCTCCCGCTCCTCAACCGGGCCATCCAGGGCCAGGCCGCCCCCGGCTCGATCTTCAAGGTCATCCCGACCACCGCCGCCGTCAACGCCGGATACGAGTTCAACGGGCGCTACCCGTGCCCCTCCTCGTACTCCATCGGCAACCAGGTCTTCAAGAACTTCGAGTCCCAGGGCCACGGCTCCATCACCCTCGGCCAGGCCCTCGAAGTCTCCTGCGACACCGTCTACTACGCCCTCTCCCACCAGCAGTGGCAGAAGGACGGCGGGATGAAGCCGAAGAAGGACGCCAAGGACTGGTTCTACAAGACGGCCCACCAGTTCGGCCTCGGCGCCGAGACCGGCATCGACCTCCCCAACGAGGTCACGGGCCGCGTCCCCGACCGGAAGTGGAAGCAGGACTTCTGGGCGGCCAACAAGGACTACTGGTGCAAGGTCGGCAAGCGCGGCGGCACCTACGTCGAGCAGCTCTCGTACGAGAACTGCCTCGAAGGCAACCTCATGCGCGCCGGTGACTCCGTCAACTACTCCATCGGCCAGGGCGACACCCTCGTCACCCCCATCCAGATGGCCACCATCTACGCCGCCATCGCCAACGGCGGCACCCTCTGGAACCCCACCGTCGGCAAGGCCGTCATCAGCCCCGACGGCAAGAAGGTCACCGAGATCGCACCCAAGGCGCACGGCAAGCTCCCGATGGACTCCAAGACGCAGGCCTTGATAGAGGAGGCCCTCGCGGGAGTCGCGACCCGGGGTACGGCCGCCTGGCGATTCGGCGGCTGGCCGCAGGACAAGATCCCGATGCACGCCAAGACGGGCACCGCCGAGGTCTACGGCAAGCAGACGACCTCCTGGTTCGCCACGTACACCAAGGACTACTCGATCGTCATGACGATCGCCCAGGGTGGTACGGGCTCCGGCGCCTCCGGCCCCGCCGTGCGCAACATCTACGACGCGCTCTACGGACTCGACGACGCCGGCAACCAGGACCTCAAGCGGGCCCTGCTGCCGCAGCCGCAGCGGACCCTCCCGAAGATCGAGGCCGACGGCTCCATCGACGCCCCCAAGGTCGGCCCGTACGACCCCGAACTCCAGAAGATCGACCCGAACGCACCCCCGAAGCAGGACCCCACCACCCCTGCGAAGAAGCCGGACGACCAGACGCTCGCGGGACCGCCCGCCACCTGGCGGAGGGACTGAGGACCATGACCGCACCCCACGGCTTCTCCGTCTCGCGGTACGCCCCCGAGCGCGGCACGCTCGCCAAACTGGCCGCCCGCGACTCGGTGGTCCGCCGCCTCGACTGGCCGATCCTGCTGTCCGCGCTCGCGCTCTCCGGCATCGGGTCGCTGCTCGTCTGGTCCGCGACCCGCGGCCGCACCGAGCTGAACAACGGCGACCCGTACTACTTCCTCTTCCGGCACCTGCTCAACACCGGCATCGGCGTCGCCCTGATGATCGGCACGATCTGGCTCGGCCACCGCACCCTGCGCGGCGCCGTCCCGGTCCTCTACGGCCTCTCGATCGTGCTGATCCTCGCCGTCCTCACCCCGCTCGGCGCCACCATCAACGGCGCCCACGCGTGGATTGTCGTCGGCGGCGGCTTCTCCCTCCAGCCCAGCGAGTTCGTCAAGATCACGATCATCCTGGTGATGGCGATGCTGCTCGCCGCGAAGGTCGACGCCGGGGACCAGCTCCACCCCGACCACCGCACCGTCGCCAAGGCGCTCACCCTGGCCGCGCTCCCCATGGGCATCGTCATGCTGATGCCCGACCTCGGCTCGGTCATGGTCATGGCCGTCATCGTGCTCGGCGTGCTGCTCGCCTCCGGCGCCTCCAACCGCTGGGTCCTCGGCCTGATCGGCGCGGGCGTCCTCGGCGCCGTCCTCGTCACCACGCTCGGCATGCTCGACGAGTACCAGATCAACCGCTTCGCGGCCTTCGCCAACCCCGACCTCGACCCGTCCGGCGTCGGCTACAACACCAACCAGGCCCGTATCGCCATCGGCTCCGGCGGCCTCCTCGGCTCCGGGCTCTTCAAGGGCTCCCAGACCACCGGCCAGTTCGTGCCCGAGCAGCAGACCGACTTCGTCTTCACGGTCGCGGGGGAGGAGCTGGGCTTCGTCGGCGCCGGCCTGATCCTCGTCCTCCTCGGCGTCGTGCTCTGGCGGGCCTGCCGGATCGCCCGCGGCACCACCGAGCTGTACGGCACCGTCGTCGCCGCCGGCATCATCGCCTGGTTCTCCTTCCAGGCCTTCGAGAACATCGGTATGACGCTCGGCATCATGCCGGTCGCGGGTCTGCCCCTGCCGTTCGTCTCCTACGGCGGCTCCTCGATGTTCGCCGTCTGGGTGGCGATCGGACTGCTCCAGTCGATCCGCGTACAGCGCCCGATGACCGCCTGACGGCGACTAGATTCGAGGTATGGCCGAGACGAAGCGCGAGATCGAGCGGAAGTACGAAGCCACCGGAGAGACACCCGTACCGGACCTCACCCGGGTCCGGGGGGTCTCCGAGGTCCTGGACCGGGGCGTCATGGAACTCGACGCCGTCTACTACGACACCCCCGACCTGCGCCTCGCCGCCGACGCGCTCACCCTCCGCCGCCGCACCGGCGGGGACGACGCGGGCTGGCACCTGAAGTTCCCGGTGGCCTCCGGAATCCGCGACGAGATCAGGGCCCCGCTGGCCGACACCCTGCCGGGTGAGCTGGCGGGGCTCCTGCGTTCCCGCGTCCGCGAGAGCGAGGTCGTCCCCGTCGTCCGCCTCCGCTCCGCGCGCGACGTCCGCCACCTCGTCGACGCGGACGGCGCGCTCCTCGCCGAACTCTCCGTCGACACCGTCCACGCCGAACGGCTGCCGGGCGGCGCGGTGACCGCCTGGACCGAGATCGAGGTCGAACTCGCCGACGACACCGACCCGGCGTTCCTGGACGCCGTGGAGAAACGCCTCCGGAAGGCGGGCATCGCACCCGCCGCGTCGGCGTCGAAAGTGGCGAGGGCGCTGGCGGAGACGGGCGCCGGGCCCCGGACGACGGCCACCCCGGGAAAACCCGGCACCGCCGGGGCCGCCGTCCTCACCTACGTACGCGAACAGGTCGAGGCGATCGTTGCGTACGACCCCGCCGTCCGGCGCGACCTGCCCGACGCCGTGCACCAGCTGCGCGTCGCCTGCCGGCGGCTGCGCAGCGCCTTCAAGACGTACCGGCACGTCCTCGACCGCGAACGCACCGACCCCCTCGGCGAGGAACTGAAGTGGCTCGCCGCGGAACTCGGCGTCGCCCGCGACCAGGAAGTCCTCGACGAACGGCTGCGCGCCCGCGTGAAGACGCTGCCCCGCACCCTCGTCCTCGGCCCGGTCATGGCCCGGCTGCGCTTCCGGGCCGTCGCCCTCGGCGCGGACGCCCGGCAGCAGGTCCTCACCGCTCTCGACTCCGCCCGCCACCTCGCCCTCCTCGAAGCCCTCGACGCGCTCCTCGCCGAGCCGCCGCTGCGCAAGGCGGCGGGCCGCGACGCCCGGAAGGTCCTCGCCCGCGCCGTCCGCCATGACCACGACCGGCTCGCCGGCCGGATCGGGCACGCCCTCGCGCTCGACCCCGGCCACGAGCGCGACCTCGCCCTCCACGAGGCCCGCAAGGCCGCCAAACGCGCCCGTTACGCGGCCGAGGCGGCCCGCCCCACCCTCGGCAAGCCCGCGAAGCGGCTCGCGAAACGGGTGAAGGCCGTGCAGTCCCTGCTGGGCGAGCACCAGGACGCCGTCGTCGCCCGCGCGGCCCTGCGCGAACTGGGCGTCCAGGCCGACGGCGCCGGCGAGACGGCCTTCACCTGGGGACTCCTGTACGGCAGGGAGGAAGCCGCCGCCGAGGCCGCCGAGCGGGAGCTGCCCGAGGTCTGGGCCCGCGCCTCGGCCCCAAGACTCAAGGCGGCTCTGAGCCGCTGAGCACCGGGGTACGCTTGAGAGTCGCCCCCCTGCCAGCTCACGAAGGTTCGAGATGTCTGCTGCCGAGTCTGTCTTCCCGCAGCTCGAAGCTCTGCTCCCGCACGTGCAGAAGCCGATTCAGTACGTCGGTGGAGAGCTGAACTCCACGGTCAAGCCCTGGGAGTCCGCCGACGTCCGCTGGGCGCTGATGTACCCGGACGCGTACGAGGTCGGTCTGCCCAACCAGGGCGTCATGATCCTGTACGAGGTGCTCAACGAGCGCGAGGGCGTCCTCGCCGAGCGCACCTACAGCGTCTGGCCGGACCTCGAAGAGCTGATGCGGGAGCACAAGGTCCCGCAGTTCACTGTGGATTCGCACCGCCCGGTGAGTGCGTTCGACGTCTTCGGCCTGAGCTTCTCCACGGAGCTCGGCTACACGAACATGCTCACGGCCCTGGACCTGGCGGGCATCCCGCTCGACGCGGCGGACCGCACCGTCGACCACCCGATCGTGCTCGCCGGCGGCCACGCCGCCTTCAACCCCGAGCCGATCGCGGACTTCATCGACGCGGCGATCATCGGCGACGGCGAGCAGGCCGTCCTCGACATGACCGAGATCATCCGCGCCTGGAAGGCCGAGGGCAGGCCGGGCGGCCGCGAGGAGGTCCTCTTCCGCCTCGCGAAGACCGGCTCGGTGTACATCCCGCGCTTCTACGACGTCGAGTACCTGCCGGACGGCCGTATCGGCCGTGTCGTGCCCAACAGGTCCGGTGTCCCGTGGCGCGTCTCCAAGCACACCGTCATGGACCTCGACGAGTGGCCCTACCCCAAGCAGCCCCTCGTGCCGCTCGCGGAGACCGTCCACGAGCGCATGTCCGTCGAGATCTTCCGCGGCTGCACCCGCGGCTGCCGTTTCTGCCAGGCCGGCATGATCACGCGCCCCGTGCGGGAGCGAAGCATCACCGGCATCGGCGAGATGGTCGAGAAGGGCCTCAAGGCGACGGGCTTCGAGGAGGTCGGCCTCCTCTCGCTCTCCTCGGCGGACCACTCCGAGATCGGTGAGATCGCGAAGGGCCTCGCGGACCGGTACACGGAGGACAAGGTGGGCCTGTCCCTCCCGTCCACCCGTGTCGACGCGTTCAACGTCGACCTGGCCAACGAACTGACCAGGAACGGGCGCCGCTCCGGCCTGACCTTCGCCCCCGAGGGCGGCTCCGAGCGCATGCGCAAGGTCATCAACAAGATGGTCTCGGAGGAGGACCTCATCCGGACCGTCTCCACCGCGTACGGCAACGGCTGGCGCCAGGTGAAGCTGTACTTCATGTGCGGCCTGCCGACGGAGACCGACGAGGACGTCCTCCAGATCGCCGACATGGCGATGAACGTGATCGCCGAGGGCCGCAAGGTCTCCGGCCAGAACGACATCCGCTGCACCGTCTCCATCGGCGGCTTCGTGCCCAAGCCGCACACACCGTTCCAGTGGGCCCCGCAGCTGTCGGCCGAGGAGACGGACGAGCGGCTGCGCAAGCTCCGCGACAAGATCCGCGGCGACAAGAAGTACGGCCGCTCGATCGGCTTCCGCTACCACGACGGCAAGCCCGGCATCGTCGAGGGCCTGCTCTCGCGCGGCGACCGCCGCATCGGCGCCGTCATCCGCGCGGTCTACGAGGACGGCGGTCGCTTCGACGGCTGGCGCGAGCACTTCTCGTACGACCGCTGGATGGCCTGCGCGGAGAAGACGCTGCCCGACTTCGGCGTCGACGTCGCCTGGTACACGACCCGCGAGCGCACCTACGAGGAGGTCCTGCCCTGGGACCACCTGGACTCCGGTCTCGACAAGGACTGGCTCTGGGAGGACTGGCAGGACTCCCTCGACGAGACCGAGGTCGAGGACTGCCGCTGGACGCCTTGCTTCGACTGCGGCGTCTGCCCGCAGATGGACACCCACATCCAGATCGGCCCGACCGGCAAGAAGCTGCTGCCGCTGACGGTCGTGAAGTAGGTCCGTTCGGGTAACACTCCGGCGACGGCCCGGCGCGAGAGGAAACCTCGCGCCGGGCCGTCGCGTCATTTCCCGCCCGCAAGGCCGCCGTCGTATCGGGGCGGGCGGTCCGGGACGCGCTCGCCTCGGCCCGCGCCGCGGTGCGCGAGGCGCGCCGGGACGCCCGGCGTCCCCTGGTCGGCGGAGCCCGGTCGACCGAGCCCGGGGAACCCGAGGCGGCTCGGGCGCGTACTCTGGGTAGTACAACGAACGTCCCCGGAGAGGCGCCCGCCCCCGAGATCTCCCCGCGCGAGCGGGGGTGAACCGGGCGGGACCCCCAGGGCGACCCGTACATCTCGTGGACGGCGCGCACCCGCGTCGCCCCGCACCGAGGAGAAGAACCACTGGGCAAGCGACAGCCCGAAGGCCCGCCGCCCGCACCGGCGGTGCAGCGCATCCGACTGCGCTACACCAAGCGCGGCCGCCTCCGGTTCACCAGCCACCGTGACTTCCAGCGCGCTTTCGAGCGTGCGCTGCGCCGTGCCGAGGTGCCCATGGCGTACTCGGCCGGCTTCACCCCGCACCCCAAGGTGTCGTACGCCAACGCCGCCCCGACGGGTACGGGCTCCGAGGCCGAGTACCTGGAGATCGCGCTCACCGCGACGCGCGACCCGGAGACCCTCCGGGCCCTGCTCGACGAGTCCCTCCCGGCCGGCCTCGACATCACCGACGCCGTCGAGGCCCGGACCTCGGGTCTCGCCGACCGGCTCACCGCCTCCGTGTGGGAGCTGCGGCTCGAAGGCGTCACCGTCGACGAGGCCGAGAAGGCCGTCGAGGCGTTTCTCGCGGCCGAGACCGTGGAAGTACAGCGCAAGACCAAGAACGGCGTCCGCACCTTCGACGCGCGTTCCGCGGTCACCGAGCTGACGGCGGCAGGTACCCAGGGCGATCCCCAGGGTGATAGGCCGCTGGACAGCGCCTGTGCGATACTGCGGCTGGTTGTTCGGCACGTGACACCTGCCGTGCGACCCGACGACGTCCTGTCCGGTCTCCGAGCCGTGGCCGACCTGGCGCCGCCGGTCCCCGCTGCGGTGACCAGGCTGGCGCAGGGGCTCTTCGACGAGGAGTCCGGCACGGTGACCGACCCGCTCGCGCCCGACCGCGAGGCAGCCACGGCCGCATCTACCACTGCCGCCGGGACCGCCTCTGCGACGGCGCCGGGTGCCGGCACCGCGTAAGGAGCAGTCGTCGTAGCGCAGCCCTCGTACTCGGGAGCCACCTGGGTCGGGCCGCGCACTGACCAGGAGACTTTCGCCAGGCCGTCCGCACAGGGCGTACGGAACCGGCGAGCCAGACATAGAGCTCCCGTGCGGCGCCCGCGCCCCGGACGGCGGCACCGCGCCTCAGGCGCGACCGTGCCGCCGGACCGGAACCAGGCGCGGCGCCCGGGAGCGTGACGGGAGAACCCCGCATGCTCGAGTCCAACGAAGACACCAACGCCCCCGGTGACAAGCTGCCGCCGCGCCGCAGGCGCCGCGCCGCTTCCCGCCCCGCCGGTCCGCCGGTGACGGGCACCACCGCCGATTCCGCCGAGGCCACGGCGACCGCCGAGACCCCGGCCGCCGAGGCCGCCCCGGCGGAGACCGAGGCCGCCGCGCCGCGCACCCGCCGCCGCGCCACCCGCAAGACCGCCGCACCGGTCGTCGAGACCACCGAGGCCTCCGAGACGGCGCCGGAGCCGGTCGTCGAGACCGTCGCCGCCGAGGCCGTCGCGTCCGAAGCCGTCGAGGAGGCCCCCGAGGCCGCCCCCGCCCGCCCGCGCCGTCGCGCCACCCGTAAGGCCACCTCGCCGGTGACCTCCACGGCCACCGCCGAGGCGCCCGCCGAGCCGGTCGTCGAGGCCGTCGCCGCCGAGGTCGTGGAGGAGGCCGCGCCGCCGGCCCGTACCCGCCGCCGTGCCACCCGTAAGGCCACCGCGCCGGCCGCCGCCGAGGAGGCCGCGGAGACCGCGGTCGCCGCCGCCGAGCCGGTCGTCGAGGCCGTCGCGGCCGAGGTCGTGGAAGAGGCCGCCGCGCCCGCCCCGCGTACCCGCCGCCGTGCCACCCGCCAGGCCACCTCGCCCGAGCCGGCCGCCGAGGCCGCCGCCACCGGCGAGTCGCTGCCCACCGCCGCCGTCGCGCAGATCGCCGCCGACGAGGCCGAGGTCACCGCCGCCGAGACCGCCGCCACCCGTGGCCGCGGCCGTCGTCGCGCGACCTCCCCGCAGTTCACCTCCGAGCCGGCCCCGGTCAGGGAGACGCGCCGCGCCGCGCGCCCCGCCGTCGCCGTCTTCCAGGCCCCGGTCTTCGCCGAGCCCATGTTCCAGACCCCGGAGACCGCCGCCGCGGCCGCCGCCGTCGTCGCCGTCGAGCCGGAGGACGAGGAGGAGACGGTCGAGGAGATCGAGGCCGTCGAGCCCGAGGTCGTCGAGGCCCCCGAGCCCGCCGAGCGTGACGGGGCCGGCTCCCGCCGTCGCCGCCGTCGCCGTGGCGAGCCCGTCGCCGTCGAACCCGTCCCGGCCACCGTCGCCGACGAGCCCGAGGTCGAGGACGTCGCCGACGAGGCGGAGGCCGAGGAGGCCGAGGAGTCGGACGAGTACGAGGACCGCCCGTCCCGCCGTCGCCGTCGTGGCGGCCGTCGTCGCCGTCGCGGCGAGCTCACCGAGGTCGAGGAGGCCGAGGAGGGCGAGGAGCCGCACGCCGAGGACGACACCGACGAGTCCGAGGAGGGCGAGGAGGAGCAGGACGAGGCCGAGGGCTACGCCGGCGGCTCCAGCAGCTCCCGCCGTCGCCGTCGCCGCCGCCGTCGCAGCGGGGACGCCTCCGCCGAGGCCGAGGCCGCCGACGAGGAAGGCGTCCGTACGGTCGTCAAGGTCCGCGAGCCCCGCCCGGCCCGTGAGAAGGCCGAGCCCGGCACCGGCGCCGACGAGGTCCAGTCCATCAAGGGCTCGACCCGCCTGGAGGCCAAGAAGCAGCGCCGCCGCGAAGGCCGCGAGCAGGGCCGCCGCCGCGTCCCGATCATCACCGAGGCCGAGTTCCTGGCCCGCCGCGAGGCCGTCGAGCGCGTCATGGTCGTCCGCCAGAACGGCGAGCGCACCCAGATCGGCGTCCTCGAGGACAACGTGCTCGTCGAGCACTACGTCAACAAGGAGCAGGCCACCTCGTACGTCGGCAACGTCTACCTGGGCAAGGTCCAGAACGTGCTGCCGTCCATGGAGGCCGCCTTCGTCGACATCGGCAAGGGCCGCAACGCCGTCCTGTACGCCGGTGAGGTCAACTTCGAGGCGCTCGGCATGGGCCACGGCCCGCGCCGCATCGAGTCCGCCCTCAAGTCCGGCCAGTCGGTCCTCGTCCAGGTGACGAAGGACCCGATCGGCCACAAGGGCGCCCGTCTGACCAGCCAGGTCTCGCTGCCCGGCCGCTACCTCGTGTACGTGCCCGAGGGCTCGATGACCGGCATCAGCCGCAAGCTCCCGGACACCGAGCGCGCCCGCCTCAAGACCATCCTCAAGAAGATCGTCCCCGAGGACGCGGGCGTCATCGTGCGCACCGCCGCCGAGGGCGCGAGCGAGGACGAGCTGCGCCGCGACGTCGAGCGACTGCAGGCGCAGTGGGAGGACATCCAGAAGAAGGCGAAGAGCGGCAACGCCCCGACGCTGCTCTACGGCGAGCCGGACATGACCGTCCGGGTCGTCCGCGACATCTTCAACGAGGACTTCTCCAAGGTCATCGTCAGCGGTGACGAGGCCTGGGAGACCATCCACGGCTATGTGCACCACGTCGCCCCGGACCTCACCGACCGCCTGTCCAAGTGGACGAGCGAGGTCGACGTCTTCGCGACGTACCGGATCGACGAGCAGCTCATGAAGGCGCTGGACCGCAAGGTCTGGCTGCCGAGCGGCGGCTCGCTGGTGATCGACAAGACCGAGGCGATGATCGTCGTCGACGTCAACACCGGCAAGTTCACCGGCCAGGGCGGCAACCTCGAAGAGACCGTGACGAGGAACAACCTCGAAGCGGCCGAGGAGATCGTGCGCCAGCTGCGGCTGCGCGACCTCGGCGGCATCGTCGTCATCGACTTCATCGACATGGTCCTGGAGTCCAACCGCGACCTGGTGCTCCGTCGCCTCCTGGAGTGCCTGGGCCGGGACCGGACCAAGCACCAGGTGGCCGAGGTCACCTCGCTCGGCCTGGTGCAGATGACCCGCAAGCGGGTCGGCCAGGGCCTCCTGGAGTCCTTCTCCGAGACCTGCGTCCACTGCAACGGCCGCGGTGTCATCGTGCACATGGAGCAGCCGACCACCGCCGGTGGCGGGGGCGGCGGCAAGCGGGCGAAGAAGCGTGGCCGCGGCGGCGCCGAGCACGTCCACGAGCACGAGCACGAGCACGCCGAGGCCGTGGAGACCGGGGCGGAGACCGCCGAGGCCGAGACCGAGGACGAGGTCGCCGCCGAGCTGGCCGCCCCGGTGGCCCTGCCCGAGCCGATCGCCCCGGACGAGGAGCTGTACGGCTCCATCGCCGAGGCGGAGGCCGCCGCCACGCGCGGTCGTGGCCGTCGTCGCGCCACCCGCCGGGTGTCCGCGCCGGTCGCCCCGCGGCCGGTCGTGGAGACCGAGAGCGTGGAGTTCGAGCCGAAGCCGGAGCCCGTCGTGGCGCCGGAGCCGGTCGTCGAGCAGGCCGTGGCGCCCGAGCCCGTCGTCGAGCCGGTGGCTGAGCCCGTCGCCGAGGAGACCGCGGCCCCGGCCCCGCGCGGCCGTCGCCGTGCCACCCGCCGGGCGACCTCCCCGGTCGTCTCGACCACGGAGCCGGCCGCCGCCGAGGCCGTCGCCGAGCCGGTCGTCGAGACCGCCCCGGAGCCCGTCGCGGAGCCGGTGGCCGAGCCCGTCGTCGAGGAGGCCCCCGTGGCCGCCCCGCCGCGTGCCCGCCGCCGGGTGGTCCGCAAGGCCACCGCGCCCGCCGGTTCGCCCTCGGGCGCCGAGGAGGCGGCCGTCGTCGTGGTGACCGCGGCCCCGGCCGAGGCCGAAGCGGCGACCGAGGCAGAGGCCGAGGCCGAGCCCGCCCCCGTCAAGAAGACGGCGGCGCGCAAGACCGCGGCGAAGAAGGCCACGGCCAAGAAGGCCGCCACCAAGAAGACGGCGGCGACCAAGAAGACCGCGGCGAAGAAGACCACCGCCAAGAAGGCCCCGGCCAAGAAGGCGGCGGAGAAGACCGCCGCCCCGGCCCAGGACTGACCGGCGGGTACGGGCCGCCCCCCGACCGGGGGCGGCCCGTACCGCACGGGCGAATTTGACCCTCCGAGGCCGCCGCCCGTAACCTAGACCGTCGGCGTGTCGATCGACATGCCGCGCCTCTGAGCACCTCCCTCCCGTTCGCCGGGAGAGGCCGCTCGTCCGATTCCGGAACGCCGCGGGCCCTCGGGTCCGTGTGAGCGGCTGGCTTCAGAGGTTTCGATCCCGAGTGAGAGAGAGATCCGCGTGTACGCCATCGTGCGCAGCGGTGGTCGTCAGCACAAGGTTGCTGTCGGCGACATCGTTGAAGTTGACAAGATTCCCACGGCCAAGGTTGGCGACACGGTCGAGCTCTCGACCCTGCTCGTTGTCGACGGCGACGCCGTGACCAGCGACCCGTGGGTGCTGGCCGGGATCAAGGTCCAGGCCGAGATCGTGGACCACCACAAGGGTGCCAAGATCGACATCCTGCGCTACAAGAACAAGACCGGCTACCGCCGTCGCCAGGGTCACCGCCAGCAGTACACGGCGATCAAGGTCACCGGTATCCCCGCGGCTGCGAAGTAAGAGGGACTGAGACATGGCACACAAGAAGGGCGCATCTTCCACCCGGAACGGGCGCGACTCCAATGCCCAGCGGCTCGGCGTGAAGCGCTTCGGCGGTCAGCTCGTCAACGCGGGTGAGATCCTGATCCGCCAGCGTGGCACGCACTTCCACCCCGGCTCCGGCGTCGGCCGTGGCGGCGACGACACGCTGTTCGCCCTGCAGGCCGGTTCGGTGCAGTTCGGCACCCACCGTGGCCGCAAGGTCGTGAACATCGTTCCGGTCGCCTGATCGGTTCTTTTGCGGAGGCGGACCTCACTTCCCGTACGGGAAGCGGGTCCGCCTTTCGCGTGTTACTAGATAGACATTCAGTACGTAAATAGATGGAGGCACAACCATGACCACCTTCGTGGACCGCGTCGAGCTGCATGTCGCCGCGGGTAACGGAGGCCACGGCTGCGCCTCCGTTCACCGGGAGAAGTTCAAGCCGCTCGGCGGACCCGACGGCGGCAACGGCGGCCGTGGCGGCGATGTGACCCTGGTCGTCGACCAGGCGGTCACCACCCTCCTCGACTACCACCACTCGCCGCACCGCAAGGCGACCAACGGTCAGCCCGGTGCCGGTGACAACCGCTCCGGCAAGGACGGCCAGGACCTGGTCCTGCCCGTGCCCGACGGCACCGTCGTCCTCGACAAGGAGGGCAACGTCCTCGCCGACCTCGTCGGTCACGGAACCACCTTCGTCGCGGGCCAGGGCGGTCGCGGCGGCCTCGGCAACGCGGCGCTGTCCTCCGCGCGCCGCAAGGCCCCCGGCTTCGCGCTGCTCGGCGAGCCCGGTGAGGCGGGGGACGTCGTCCTGGAGCTCAAGACCGTCGCCGACGTGGCGCTCGTCGGCTACCCGAGCGCCGGCAAGTCCTCGCTGATCTCGGTCCTCTCGGCCGCCAAGCCGAAGATCGCGGACTACCCCTTCACCACGCTCGTCCCGAACCTGGGCGTCGTCACCGCCGGTTCGACCGTCTACACGATCGCCGACGTGCCGGGCCTCATCCCGGGCGCGAGCCAGGGCCGCGGCCTGGGCCTGGAGTTCCTCCGCCACGTGGAGCGCTGCTCGGTCCTGGTCCACGTCCTGGACACCGCGACCCTCGAATCGGACCGTGACCCGGTCAGCGACCTCGACATCATCGAGGAGGAGCTGCGGCAGTACGGCGGTCTTGAGGACCGGCCCCGCATCGTCGTCCTCAACAAGGTCGACATCCCGGACGGCCAGGACCTCGCGGACATGATCCGCCCGGAGCTGGAGGAGCGCGGCTACCAGGTGTTCGAGGTCTCCGCCGTCGCGCGGCTGGGCCTCAAGGAGCTGTCCTTCGCCCTCGCCGGCATCGTCGGAGAGGCGCGCGCGGCCAAGCCGCAGGAGGAGGCGACCCGGATCGTCATCCGCCCGAAGGCCGTCGACGACGCGGGCTTCACGGTCACGTACGACGAGGCCGAGGACGTGTACCGGGTGCGCGGCGAGAAGCCGGAGCGCTGGGTCCGCCAGACCGACTTCAGCAACGACGAGGCCGTCGGCTACCTGGCCGACCGTCTCAACCGCCTCGGCGTCGAGGACCGCCTGATGAAGGCGGGCGCCCGCGCGGGCGACGGCGTCGCGATCGGCTCCGAGGAGAACGCGGTCGTCTTCGACTGGGAGCCCTCGATGATGGCCGGCGCCGAGATGCTCGGCCGCCGAGGCGAGGACCACCGCCTGGAGGCCCCCCGCCCGGCAGCCCAGCGCCGCCGCGACCGCGACGCGGAACGCGACGACGCACAGCGCGAGTACGACGAGTTCGACCCGTTCTAGCGGGTCTCGGGGGCCGGGCCTTGGGCCCGGCCCCCTTTGGGTGCTGGTGGGGGCACGTAGGATTCCCGGGTGAGTGAGAGTTCCCGGCCGTTGGGCCCCGCGCGTGTCAGTGTCGTCGTCATCGCGTACAACGACGCGGCGCATGTCGGTGACGCCGTGCGTTCCGCGCTCGCGCAGGGGGACGCCGTCGGTGAGGTGATCGTCGTCGACGACGCCTCCGGGGACACGACCCCCGAGGTGCTCGCCGGGTTCGCCGGCGAGCCGCGCGTACGGCCGCTGCCGCGGACCGAGAACAGCGGCGGCTGCGGCACCCCCCGTAACGACGGCATCGCCGCCGCCGTACACCCCTACGTCCTGTTCCTGGACAGCGACGACCTGCTCCTCCCCGGCGCCGTCGACGGGCTGCTCGCCGTCGCCGAAGAGCAGCGCACGGACGTCGTCGCCGGCGTCTGCGTGCGCCGCGAGCTGCCCGAGGGCCGCGAGACCGTCTGGGCGCCCTCGCTGTACGACGTGTCGCAGGGCGCCACGCTCCCCGGCACCGTCCTCGACGGCGTCGAGGACCACCCCGAGTTCCTCCTCGACACCCTCTCGGTGAACAAGCTCTACCGCCGCGACTTCCTCGCCCGGCACGCCGTCCGCTTCCCCGACGGCGCCTTCCACTACGAGGACTTCGTCTTCAGCGCCCGCGTCCAGGCCGCCCGCCCCCGGCTCGCCGTCACCGACGTGCCCGTCTACGTCTGGCACGTACGGCGCCAGGCCGCGACCCTGTCGATCTCGCTGCGCCGCGCCTCCCTCGCCAACTGGGAGCACCGGCTCGCCGCGCACGCCGCCGTCGTCGACGTGTTCCGTACGGCCGCCCGGCCCGCGCTCGCCCGCGCCGCGCAGACGAAGTTCCTCGACTACGACCTCCCCATGTACCTGCGCGAACTGCCGCAGCGCACCGCCGAGTACCGGGCCGGCTGGTGGACGGTCACCCGCGCGCACCTGGCCGGCTTCGAGGCCGCCGCGGTCGCCGACGCCGAGGCGCCCTCCCGCTGGCTGCACGCCGCCTTCGCGGCCCTGGCCGCCGTACCGGAGGGCCGGGAGCTGACCCGGTTCGTCGAGTTGGCCGCGCCCCGGCCCCGGCTCGTCCCCCCTTACCCGCGCGCCGGGGACGGCACCCCGGTGCTGGCCGCCGCGCCCGCCGACGTACCCCTCGACGGTCTCGGGGAGCTCGGGCCCGACGCGCTTCCGGTGGCGGTGGACGGCGAGGTGACCGTCGGCGCGTCGACCCGGCTGACCCTGACCGTCCACGATCTGTACGGGCGTGTCGCCGCGCTCGCCCCCCTCTCCGTCGGCGTGTCGTTCACCGAGCGGGTCTCCGCCGACGAGGTGTCGGCCGAGGCGCCGCTGCTTCCCGTGGAGGAGGGCTGGACGGCCACCGTGTCGCTGCCGACGTCGAAGCTGCTGCGCGCGGGCCGGCTCGCCGCCTGGTCGCTCCACGCCGAGCTGCGGTACGCGGACGGTTCGACCGGGACGGCCGAGGTCAGGGCCCCGCAGGGCTTCGCGGGACGGCGCGGAATGGTCCTCGGGAGGCTCGGCCGGGTGCTGCTCGTCCAGGTCGTGGCCTCGGCGCGGCGGGGCCTCGTGCTCCGGTTCGCGGGAGGCGCGGTGGGCGCCCGTCAGGTGATGTCGGGCCGCTTCAAGAGGCTGTTTGCCATGCGGTGAACATCACTGAATGTGCGGGAGAGCAGGTATGGAACAATTCCTCCTGCCGGGTAGTCTTTCCGGTCGCCGGGTGGCGCTCATCGTGCAGATGCGGCGGCACCCCCACCTTTGAAGGCCGTAGTGCGCCATCGACCGTGGCGCTGGCAGCGCCGCAGCCGGCCGGGACGCGTACCGGACGTTGCCGCCCCGCACTTGTGAGAGGACTTGGATGCCGACTAGCGACGTCCCTGATGTGAGCGTCGTCATCATCGTCTACAACGATGAGGAACGGCTCCCGCGAGCGGTCCGGTCGGTGCTCGACCAGACCCTGAACAACCTCGAAGTGATCATCGCCGACGACTGTTCGACCGATGGCACCGAGCGCGTCGCGCGTTCTCTTGAGGCCTCCGACCCGCGTGTGCGCTACGTGCGTCTGGAGCAGAACAGCGGTGGCTGCAGCGCCCCCCGCAACCGCGGCATCGCGGTCGCCCGCGCCCCGTACGTCATGTTCCTGGACAGTGACGACGAGCTGCCCCGCCACGCCTGCAAGAGCCTGCTCCTCGTCGCCGAGGAGACCGGGGTCGACTTCGTCACCGGCGAGGTGACCCGTCTCTTCGAGGAGACGAACACCACCGGCCTCTGGTACCCGCACCTCTTCACCGAGAAGCGGGTCGTCAACGGCATCGCCGAGAGCCCCGAGTACTTCTTCGACCACCTGTCGACGAACAAGCTCTACCGGACCGCCTTCATCCGGGACCACGCCCTGGCCTTCCCCGAGGGCATCCACTACGAGGACCAGCTGTTCTCCGCGCAGGCGTTCACGCTCGCGGAGTCCTTCGCCGTCGCCCCGTGGTCGGTCTACACCTGGCGCCTCGCCCCGGAGAGCGTCTCCATCTCCTCCAGCCGGCACAAGATCCAGAACGTCGCGGACCGCATCGGCGTGGCCCGGCTCATCGACGCCTGGTTCGAGGAGCAGGGCCGCGGGGAGCTGCGCGCGGAGAAGGACTACAAGTTCCTCCGCCACGACTTCCGCCTGTACCTGGGCGACCTGCCGTTCCGCGACCTCGAGTGGATCGCCGAGTTCGCCGAGGTGGTGAACCCGTACCTGGACGAGATCTCCGACGAGACCTACGCCCGGCTCTCCCGCGAGGAGCGCATCTGCATCCACCTGCTGCGCACCGGCCGCCTCGAAGACCTCCAGCTCGCCGCGCGCCAGCTCGGCCGGCCGCAGATCGCCCCCCGCTCCGTGACCGAGCAGGACGGCACCGAGTACTGGGGCGCCGTCGCGCCCGCCGACGACACGAGCCGCGCCGAGCTGGACATCGGCGAGTGGCACATGCGCGACCAGGTGCTGGCCACCGGCCGCATCCGGCACGAGCTGACCTCCGTGACGATGCACGGCCCGGTCATGCGCCTCGAGATCCACACGTACGACCCGGCCGGTCTGATCACCGAGGGCACCGTGGCCTCCGTGAAGCTGGCCGCGCACAAGACGCCGCTCTCGGTGCCGCTGACGCTCCGTCCGCAGGGCGAGGGGGAGTACAGCTCCTCGGTCGAGCTGGACCTGCGCAAGGTGCCCGTCGGCAAGGTCGGCGTGGCGACCCGCCGCCACCCGGTGGTCGCGCTGGAGCGGGACGGTTCGCGCCGCACCGACATACTGCTGGCCCGGCACGACCAGCCGGACTTCCGCGCCACCGTGACGTACCACACCTTCGGCATCCACCACCTCCGCGTCAGGGCGGAGCAGAAGGGCGCCGGCCGTCTCGAGGTCACCTGGGAGCGTTCGGGTGTCCTGAAGTCGCTCGAACCGTTCGGCCCGTACGCCCGCAAGGCCAAGGGCAAGGTCGGCAAGGTCAGGAAGATCCTCGTCGGCAACGAGGGCAAGGCCACCGCGTACGACGCCGTGTCCAAGCTCCCGCGCAAGCGCAGCCTCGCCGTCTTCGAGGCGATGGAGGGCCGCGGTTACGCCGACAGCCCGCGCTACATCTACGAGGAGCTCAAGCGCCGCAACCTCCCCATAGACGTGGTCTGGGCGTACTCCGGCGACCGTTCGTCCTTCCCGAAGGACGTCACCCTCGTCAAGCGCGGCAGCTTCGCGTACGGCCGCGCGCTGGCCCGCGCCACGTACTGGGTGGACTCGCACAACCTGCCGTACCTGTACCCGAAGCCGAAGGGCACCCGGTACCTGCAGACCTGGCACGGCCAGACGTTCAAGGCGATGGGCTTCGACGTGCCGTCGCTGCGCGGTGCCTCGGACATCGAGAAGGGGCGCTTCCGCGCCGCCGTGGGCCGCTGGGACGCGCTGGTCTGCCCGAGCGCCGAGTTCGAGCGGACCTTCGTCCCGGCCTTCGAGGTCTCGGCCGACCTGATCCGCTCCGGCTACCCGCGCAACGACGTGCTGGTGCGCTGGGCGGAGCCCGAGCAGCAGACCAGGGCCGCCGCCGTCCGCGAGGCCCTGCGCATCCCGGCCGGCAAGAAGGTGCTGCTCTACGCCCCGACCTTCCGCGACGCGGCCCGCCGCACCGGACAGTCGGTACGGGTGGACCTGGAGGCGCTGGCCCCGCACCTCTCCGATGACTGGGTCATCATCGTGCGGACCCACCCGTACGACCGGTTCACCATCACCCCGGAGCTGGGTCACTTCCTGCGGGACGGCTCCTCCTACGCCGACATCAACGATGTGATGCTGGCCTCGGACGCGGTCCTCACGGACTACTCGTCGCTGATGTTCGACTACGCCAACACGGGCCGTCCGATCCTGCTCTACACGGACGACTACGAGGCGTACAAGGGCGGCGACCGCGGCACGTACTACGACCTGGAGGAGATCGCTCCGGGTCCGATGCTGACGACCACCGAGGACCTCGCCGCCGCCGTGCGGGACCTCGACGGCACACAGGAGCGGCACGCGCAGCGGTACGCGCGCTTCCAGGAAATGTTCTGCTCGTACGAGACCGGCCACGCCAGCAAGATGGTGGTCGATGCTTTTTTCGAAGGCGGCACCCATGACTGAGGCCTCCCCTGTCCGCACCGTGTTCTTCGTCGGCATCGACGTCGACTCGATGGGTGGATCCCAGCGGGTGCTGCACACCCTCGCCCAGGGCATGGGGGAGCGGGGCCACCGCGTCGAGCTGATCGGCATCCGGCCCAGCCCGGAGCCCTTCCCGTACAACGCCACGCGCGCGTACCGGCACTCGACGCTCTACCCGGCCCCCGCCGAGCCCAAGCCGCCCGTGCGCACGGTCGGCGACCGGCTCAGCCTGGCCCGGCGCGCCGACACCCGGCGTGCGCGCTCCGACCGCGACAACGCGCGGGCGGAGTTCGAGCGGAAGCTCGCGGAGGTCGAGGACGGCTACATCGTCTTCGGCTCGCCGTGGGCGGTGGACTGGGTCATGCCGCTGAAGTGGCGCCACCTCAAGGGCATCGGCCAGTACCACGAGTCCTTCGCGCAGGCGAAGCGCAGCGCCAACCTGGGCCTGATCCGGCGTCACTACCCGGAGCTGGAGCAGACCCTGGTGCTCTCCGAGGGCGACGCGGTCGAGTTCGTCAACCAGCGCGTGCCGAACGTGCGGGTCATGCCGAACCCGCTGCCGTTCTACCCGGACGAGCTGGCCCCGCTCGACACCCGCAGGATCGGCGCGGTCGGCCGGCTCGACCCGATCAAGCGGTACGACCGGATGATCGAGGCCTTCGCGCAGGCCCACAAGGGCCGCGACGGCTGGGAGCTGCACCTCTTCGGCGAGGGCCCGCTGGAGGAGGAACTCCGGATGCGCGCCGAGGACCTCGGCGTCGCCGAGCAGGTCGTCTTCCGGGGCACGGCGCAGGACATGGCCGCCGCCTACCGCGAGCTGTCGGTCGTCGCGATCAGCAGTGAGCGCGAGGGCCGGCCGATGGCGCTGGCCGAGGCCGCCGCCTGCGGTGTGCCGTGTGTGAGCTTCGACGTCTCCGGCGGTGTCCGCGAGCTCGTCGCGGACGGCGTGACCGGCACCCTGGTGCCGCCGGCCGACGTGCCGGGACTCGCCGCCGCGCTGGGCGAACTGATGGACGACGACGAGCTGCGTCTGCGGTACGGCAGGGCGGGGCGCGAGCACGTCGCGCACCTGGCGCTGCCGCACGTGCTCGACCAGTGGGAGGCGGCGTTCGAGGAGATCGAGCGCTAGGACCTGCCCGTCACAGGTACGGAAAAGCCCCGCCGGGAGACCTCTCCCGGCGGGGCCTTCCGCGTCCGGCGGCCCCGGCCGGGGCCCGAAGGGCATGGCTACACTGTCGGAATGACCTGGCTCATCACCGGCGGCGCCGGTTACATCGGTTCCCACGTCGTCAAAGCAATGACCGAGGGCGGCGAGCGCGTCGTCGTGGCCGACGACCTCAGCACCGGCAACCCGGCGCGCGTCCCGGCGGGCGTCGTCCTCGAAGAGGGCACGGTCCTCGACCGCGCGTTCCTCGACCGGGTGCTGCGCGAGCACGAGATCACGGGCATCGTCCACCTCGCGGGCAAGAAGCAGGTCGGCGAGTCGGTCGAGAAGCCGCTGTACTACTACCACGAGAACGTGACGGGTCTGCAGACGATCCTCGACGCGGCGGCCTCGGCCGGTGTGAAGAGCTTCCTGTTCTCCTCCTCCGCCTCCGTGTACGGCATGCCCGACGTGGACCTCGTCACCGAGGACACCGCCTGCCTGCCGCTCAGCCCGTACGGCGAGACCAAGCTCGTCGGCGAGTGGATGGCGCGCGCCGTCGGCCAGGCCCACGGTCTGTCCACCGCCTGCCTGCGGTACTTCAACGTGGCGGGCGCGGCGGCGCCGGAGCTCGCCGACACCGGTGTCTTCAACCTGGTGCCGATGGTCTTCGAGCGGCTCGACGCCGGCGAGTCCCCCCGTATCTTCGGCGACGACTACCCGACGCCGGACGGCACCTGCATCCGCGACTACATCCACGTCGCCGACATCGCCTCCGCCCACCTGGCGGCGGCCCGCGCGCTCGCGGCGGCGGGCGAGGCCGGCGAGACGGCCACGCTGACCCTGAACATCGGGCGCGGCGAGGGTGTGTCGGTGCGCGAGATGGTGAACCTGATCAACGAGGTCACCGGGCACAGCGTCGAGCCCCTGGTCACCCCGCGCCGGCCGGGCGACCCGGCCCGCGTGGTCGCCTCGGCGGAGCGCATCGAGACGGCGCTCGGCTGGAAGGCGCAGCACGACGTGCGCTCGATGATCACCTCCGCCTGGGAGGGCTGGGGCGCGAACAGGGCGGTCGGCGCGACCGTCTGACAGTTCTTCTTCCAGGTTTCTCGCGGTCTCGCGGTCTCGCGGTTCTCGTGAAGGCGGGGCGTCCCGGATTCGGGGCGCCCCGCCTTCATGTGTGCTCAGGGCCGGTGGATGCGGTCCACGCGGTAGTACGTGGCCGCGCACTGCGCCACCCAGTCCCGCGCGTACGAGGAGGCGAAGAGCGGCTCGCTGAGGCCGCCGATGAGGAGCGGCCGGTACGCGACGTCCCGGGCGCCCGCCGCCACCTCCGCCCTGATCCGGGTGTTCTGGCGGTCCCAGGCCACGCTGCGCACCACCGTGACCTTCGTCAGCGTGTACACCGGCTGCACCAGGGCGGCCACGCTCCCGACGGCGACCGCACCGGCCGCCACGAGCGCCGCCGCGCGTCCGGCGGGCCGCCCGGGTGCCCGCAGGCGGCGGGCGAGGGAGTGCCCGCCCCAGGCGCCGTACGCGCAGAGGGCGAGCAGCAGCGGCAGGAGAAAGCTCGTCCAGGCGCGGCCGTACGTCCAGCCGGCGTCCCCGTAGCCGCTGCGCAGTCCGAGGACGACGGCGAGCGAGGCCAGGGCGATCAGGGGCACCGGAAGGAGCACCGCCACCAGGAACAGCCTGCGGGGCGGCAGCCCGGGGGACGGGCGGCGGGGGCGGGTGTCCTGCCGGCCGTGCCGGGTGCCGGTGTCCCGCCTCGGGGTGGTGGCGGCCAGCGCCAGGCCGAGGAGCGCGCCGACGGCGACCGCCCCCAGGTACGCCCACTGGCCGCCGATCGTCTGCCAGAGGCGCAGCCAGTCGTGGAACGTATCTCCGATCTCCGCCGCCGACAGCGGGTCCTGCGGGTGCTGGGTGCGCCGCCACCGGGCGCCGGGGGAGGTGTAGAGCAGGGTGAGGCCGGTGGCGAGGCCGAGGCAGGCCGCCGCGCACCAGGTGCTCACGTACCGGTCCGCGGCCCAGCCGAGCCGGGGCAGACAGAGCACGGCGACGGTGGCCGCGAGCAGCCCGGCCACCAGGGTGAACGGTTCGCTCAGCATGCCGACGGCCATCCCCACCAGGAGCACCGACGCGACGGCGGCGGTCCTCGCCCACCGCAGGCCGCTGCGCGCGGCCCGGACGGCACCGAGCACGGCCCAGATGCCGATCACGCTCGGCAGGGTGTGGGAGATGGTCGCCGGTGCCCAGAGGAGTACCTGGTAGCTACGGGTGCCCGCGAAGAACAGCAGCGCTGGGAGGAGCGCGGCGGCGGCGACGAGCGGCACGAGGGGCGGGGCGGGGTGGCCGCCGGGCGGTTCCGCGGCGGGGCGCAGCGCGCGCAGCGCCGCGCGGCCGAGGAAGAACAGCCCCGTGCAGAGCGCGACCACCAGGAAGGCGGGCATCAGCTTCGGCCCCCGCATGTCGTCGGAGTAGAGCAGACCGGTCAGGAAGGCGTTGGTGACCCGACCGTTCTGGGTGCGGTAGAAGTCCCCGGTGATGCCGAGGACGCCCATGTCGCGGGCCTTCCAGAGGGCGCACCAGTCGTCCGACGTGGGGCGTACGTAGAGCCCGAGGAAGGCTCCGACCGCGAGCAGCGCCCCGGCGCCGGCGGCGACGACGAGCGCCACCAGGGGGAGTGCCCGCCGCAGAACGCCCCCGGAGTCCTCGTCCCGGCCGTCGTCGTTCCGTCCGCCGCCGTGGTCCGGCATTCGTGCGTCACCACGCTCCGAGAAGGTCGTCCTGCTCACCGGTCATCGCTCCACGGGGCTCTATGGGTGACAAAAGGTTAAAAATGCCTCGTATATCAATATCTTCCCTTCATGCTTTGCTGCATGGACGACATGCCGACCGGGGTCGGTCACTCGGGCGACGCCGGACGGTCACCGCCGCTCCGTACCCTGGCCGCGCTGCTCGAAGGAGAGTTCGGTGGCGGTCCCTCAGGACGTACTCTCGCCCATCCCTCTGGAGTGACCGTTCCATGACCAGGCTTTCCGTCGTCGTCCCCTGCTTCAACGAGGAGGACGTCGTCGACCGCTTCGACGCGCGCATGCGCCAGGTGCTCGACACGCTCCCCGTCGGCTACGAGATCTGCTACGTCGACGACGGCAGCTCCGACGGAACGCTGGGCAAGCTGCGCGAGATCGCCGCCCGGCACCCGCACCGCACCCAGTACGCCTCCTTCAGCCGCAACTTCGGCAAGGAGGCCGCCATGCTCGCCGGCCTGCGCAAGTCCACCGGCGACGCCGTGGTCATCATGGACGCCGACCTCCAGCACCCGCCGGAACTCCTGGCGCGGATGCTCGACCTCCACCACCAGGGCCACGACCAGGTCATAGCGCGACGCACCCGCGAGGGCGACAAGAAGCTCCGCTCCGCCCTCAGCCGGATGTACTACCGGGGCGTCAACCGCTGGGTCGACGTGGAACTCACCGACGGCGTCGGGGACTTCCGGCTGCTGTCCCGCCCCGCCGTCGACGCCCTGCTCTCGCTCCCCGAGTACAACCGCTTCTCCAAGGGCCTGTTCTCCTGGATCGGCTTCGACACCGTCACCTTCGACTACCAGAACGCCGCACGCGAGGGCGGTGAGACGAAGTGGAAGTTCAGTTCCCTGCTCAACTACGGCATGGACGGGCTGATCTCCTTCAACAACCGCCCCCTGCGCATCGCCCTCTGGCTCGGGATGATGCTCAGCGGCCTCGCCGCGCTGTACGCCGTCTGGGTGACCGCCGCCGCCGTCACCCAGGGCGTCACCGCCCCCGGTTACGTCACCCTGGTCGCGATCATCGTGGGCCTCGGGGGCGTGCAGATGGTGATGCTGGGGCTGATCGGCGAGTACATCGGCCGCATCTACTACGAGACCAAGCGCCGGCCGCACTTCCTCGTGAAGGAGACCCACCGCTCCTTCGGCCGGGGCGCCGCCGAACGCGCCGCCGCCGAGCGCATCCGCGTCGTGGCCACCGAGGGGGAGCGCTGATGGCCGCCGGCTCCGGCGCGACCCGGCGCGGACGTCTCGCCCAGATATTCCGCTTCGCCCTGGTCGGCGGGGTCAACACCGGCACTTTCTTCGGCTGTTACCTGCTGCTCCACCCCTGGATGCCGTACTTCGCCGCGTACTCCCTCGCCTTCGTCCTCAGCATGGTCGGCTCCTTCTTCCTCAACACCTACTTCACCTACCGCACCCGGCCGACCTGGAAGAAGTTCGCCCTCTTCCCGCTCACCAACGTCACCAACTACCTGGTGCAGAGCGCCGGTCTGTACGTGCTCGTCACCTGGGCCGGAATGGACGACAGGATCGCGCCACTCGTCGCCGCCGTCGTCGCCATCCCCTTCACGTATCTGATCTCCCGGCGGATCCTGGTGCCACGCGGCGCCGGACCGGATGACGGCGGACCGGATACCGGCGACTCCGGTCCAGGGAGCGAAACGGACGAGCGGCGGCCCTCCCGGCTCGCGTAGATTGCCCTGGCAGCCGCGGCCCGGGAGCGCGCGGCACGCAGGACAGCCGAGTGAGGACGACGCAGGTGGCGACGCACGTGACGACGGAGATGACGACCCAGGTGGCGGCAGGGGCGGGCGTGGCGCGACCGTACGTGACGGAGGCCCGCAGGATCGTCGTCAAGGTCGGCTCCTCCTCGCTCACCACCGCCTCCGGAGGCCTCGACGCCGACCGCGTCGACGCCCTCGTCGACGTCCTCGCCAAGGTCCGCAGCGGCGGCGAGAAGGAGATCGTCCTCGTCTCCTCGGGTGCCATCGCCGCGGGGCTCGCCCCGCTCGGCCTCACCCGCCGCCCCAAGGACCTGGCCCGCCAGCAGGCCGCCGCCAGCGTCGGCCAGGGCCTGCTCGTCGCCCGCTACACCGCCTCCTTCGCCCGCTACGGCGTCCGCGTCGGACAGGTCCTCCTCACCACCGACGACACCAGCAGGCGCGCCCACTACCGCAACGCCTACCGGACCCTCGACCAGCTCCTCGCGATGGGCGCGCTGCCCGTCGTCAACGAGAACGACACCGTCGCCACCGACGAGATCCGCTTCGGCGACAACGACCGGCTCGCCGCCCTCGTCGCCCACCTGGTCCGCGCCGACCTGCTCGTGCTGCTCTCCGACATCGACGGGCTCTACGACGGGGACCCGGCCAAGCCCGGCACATCGAGGATCGCGCAGGTCACCGGCGCCGCGGACATCGCCCACGTCGAGATCGGCTCGGCGGGCAAGGCCGGGGTCGGCACCGGCGGCATGGTCACCAAGGTCGAGGCGGCCCGGATCGCCGCCGCCGCCGGCATCCCCGTCGTCCTCACCTCCGCGAGCCGCGCCGCCGACGCCCTCACCGGCCGCGACACCGGTACGTACTTCCACCGCACCGGCCGCCGCTCCGCCGACCGGCTCCTCTGGCTCGCCCACGCCTCCACCCCGCAGGGCTCCCTCACCCTGGACGACGGAGCCGTACGAGCCGTCGTCGACGGCAAGAAGTCCCTGCTCGCCGCCGGTATCGCCACGGTCGAGGGCGACTTCGTGGCCGGCGACCCCGTCGAGCTGCGCGACACCACCGGCCGGGCCGTCGCCCGCGGCCTCGTCAACTTCGACGCCAAGGAGCTGCCCCGGATGCTCGGGCGCTCCACCCACGCCCTCGCGAAGGAAATCGGGCCCGAGTACGAGCGCGAGGTCGTCCACCGCGACGACCTGGTCGTCATCGGCTGACCCCCGCGCCCCACCCGAAACGGCTGAAAGTGCGGCCATCCGGAAGGGACGTTTACTAAAACCGCCCCAAGTGCCGCCTCGGACTGGTCAACTTTGTCTCGGGGGTAAGAGCAAGGCGGGGGTACAGCACCACACGCATCACACAGGAGGCCGCCGGTGAGACGAGCGCGCCCTGGGGCACCGCCCCGCGGGACTGCCGAACGCGCCCTGACCAGTGTCGAGGCCGGAGCCGACTTCGACGAGGCACGGGACAGGTTCGAGGACAGGAAGACCGAACCCAGCACGGAGACACGCGAGGTGCGCGAGGCACGTGAGGCACGGGCCAAGGAACAGCCCGAGTCCAAGCTCTGGCACATCACCCTCAGCGTGTCGGGAGTGGAGTCACCGCTGAAGGAGGTACGACGCGGGCTCGAACAGCTGGCCCACGACCACCCCTTCCTGCTGACCAGCCGCTATGCCAACGACCACGCCGAGATCCGGTACTGGGAGGAGGCCCGCGACCTGCACGACGCGGCGGCCGTCGCCCTGCGCCTGTGGGGCGAGCACCGGCAGACCGCGAAGCTGCCGCCGTGGGAGATCGTCGGGCTGGAGGTCATCGACCGCGAGACCTACCACCAGCGCATCGCGGAGGGCTACGGCCCACCGCCGGCGGCCCCGGTCGGCGTCCACCCGTACTGAGGCGTGCACCCGTACGGAGCGGACGGCGCACGTCTCGGAGTGCGGGATACGTGAGGGATGTCCGCAGGGGTGCCAGTACCCTGCGGGCATGACCTCGCTCACGCCCCTCGACAACCTGTCCCCGGTCACCCGGGCCGCCTACCGGGCCCGTGGCGCCGCCGCCGAAATCGCGCCACTCCCGCGCGCGGCCAAGGACGACGCCCTGCTGGCGATCGCGGACGCCCTGGAAGTCCGTACCGCCGAGATCGTCGAGGCCAACGCCGAGGACATCGCCAAGGCCCGCGAGGCCGGGACCAGCGAATCCGTCATCGACCGGCTCACCCTCACCCCCGAGCGCGTCCGGGCCATCGCCGCCGACGTCCGTCATGTGGCCGCCCTGCCCGACCCCGTCGGCGAGGTCGTCCGGGGCTCCACCCTCCCCAACGGCATCGACCTGCGCCAGGTCCGCGTCCCGCTCGGCGTCGTCGGCATCATCTACGAGGCCCGGCCCAACGTCACCGTCGACGCCGCCGCCCTCTGCCTCAAGTCCGGCAACGCCGTCCTGCTCCGCGGCTCGTCCTCCGCGTACGCCTCCAACGCCGCCCTGGTGAAGGTGCTGCGCGACGCCATCGGCGGCGCCGGACTCCCCGCCGACGCCATCCAGCTGGTCCCCGGCGAGTCCCGCGAATCGGTCCGCGAGCTGATGCGCGCCCGCGGCCTCGTCGACGTCCTCATCCCGCGCGGCGGCGCCTCCCTGATCCGGACGGTCGTCGAGGAGTCCACCGTCCCCGTCATCGAGACCGGCACCGGCAACTGCCACGTCTACGTCGACGCGCAGACGGACCTCGACATGGCCGTCGACATCCTCATCAACTCCAAGGCCCACCGGGTCAGTGTCTGCAACGCCGCCGAGACCCTCCTCGTCCACCGGGACGTCGCCGAGGCCTTCCTGCCCATGGCCCTCGACGCCCTCGCGGAGGCCGGCGTCACCGTCCACGCCGACGAGCGGGTCCTCTCCCTCGCCGAGGGCTCCAAGGCCACCGTCGTCCCGGCCACCGCCGAGGACTGGGAGACCGAGTACCTCTCGTACGACATCGCCGCCGCCGTCGTCGACTCCCTCGACAAGGCCGTCGAGCACATCCGGATGTGGTCCTCCGGCCACACCGAGGCGATCGTCACCACCTCCCAGGCCGCCGCCCGCCGTTTCACCCAGCTGGTCGACTCGACCACGGTCGCCGTGAACGCCTCCACCCGCTTCACGGACGGCGGACAGTTCGGCTTCGGCGCCGAGATCGGCATCTCCACCCAGAAGCTGCACGCCCGGGGCCCCATGGGCCTTCCGGAGCTGACCTCGACCAAGTACATCGTCACCGGTGACGGTCACGTGCGGTAATCACCTCCTTTCGGTACGGGCGGGGAGGGTTCGCACTCTCCCTGCCCAAAACCACCTCGCGGGTCTACTCTGAAACCGTGCCGGACGACGTGGGGGGCACGCCGTTCCAGAACGGCGGGGACCCCGAGGACTCTGTCGACCGCGGAGGCGCCGACGAGGTCTACGCCGACGTGGTGTTCGACGAGGAATTCGTACGGGCCGCGGTCGTGCACGAGCCGACCGCGGTCGAGCGGCTGCTCGCCGCCGCCCAGGCCCGTGCCGAGGCCGAGGCGGCCCGCGCCCGCGCCGGTGGCGGACCCGTCGAAGACGACCCCTACGGGGAGTTCCACGACACCTCCGACCTCACCTACGAGCCCGACGACGTGGGTGACGACGCCAGCCCCTACGGCCGCCACGGAGGCGCCCTGCGCCCCTACCGGGGCAGCGCCCGCTGGCACCGGCCCGTCGCCTGGCTGCTCGCCCTCGTCATGGGCGTCGGCATGGTCGCCCTCGCCTTCAGCGCCGTCTACCGGGGTGCTGCCGCCAACCGGCAGGACCAGGTCCCGCCGCCGGCCACCACGGGCGTCGACACGCCCCAGCCCCATCCGGCACCGCCCGCCGCCCAGGCTCCGGCGGCGCGGTCCGCGTTCCCCGGGTAGCGGTCCGTGACCTCCGCACACCCCGACGGGGGAATTCTTCCGAACTTGTCGTGAAGCCGGGCGTTTACCGAAGCCCCCGCGGACCTACCCTGAAGGTATGGCAGGCCGCGAGGACCCGCCTGAAGGGACGCCCGAGGGGTTCCCCGGCGGTGGTGAGGACGAGTACCGATCCGTCGTCTTCGACGAGGCGTTCGTCCAGGCTGCCCGTCTCCAGGAGTTCTCCGCCAACGAGCGGATGGGCGAGCACGCACAGGCCGTCCGCAGCCGCCGCTCCGCCTGGGAGCGCAGAAGCGGCTCCCGCCAGGCCCTCATGCTGGTCATGCTGATCCTCCTCGCCTTCGGAACCGCCATCTACCTGGGTGTCCGCAACCCGTACATGCCTCCCGTCGACCAGCGGGCCGAGCCGCTGCGGACCACCGTGGTGGCGCTCGCCCCCCGGGTCCCGGTCGCGGGCGGTGTGCCCGAGCGGCTCTTCGACCACAGCCCGGCCGCCGACTACCGCACGGGCGCCGCAGGCATCGTCCTGCCCGTCCCCGGAAGCACCACCCACTTCGCCGAGAGCCAGGTCGGCGCGGCCCTCGGCATCGCCAAGGACTACCTCGTGGCCTCCTCGCTGGAGCCCGATGTCCTGTCCGGGGCGACCGTGCGGCCCCCGCGGCTGCTGCTCGACCCGGACCAGCTGGACCAGTTCGACCGGAGCGTCGCGGCATCCGCGGACGACGGCCGGCACGCCCTCGCCGCCTGGCTGGTCCGCTTCGACCCGCGGCAGGTCGTCCTCGCGGATCCCGCCACGCGCGTCCAGGGCACCCTGCGCTTCGAGGAGACCGGTCCCGACACCCTGGACGTCACCGCGGACCACACGTACACCTACGCCCTGCGCCCGGCCGCCCACGGCCCGGGGCCGGTCGCGGCGGCGTCCCTCTTCACCGTCCACCGCGTGGTGCACTTCCGCTTCGACCGCGGCGACCTGCGCATGCACCGGGCCGAGCTGCTGACCAGCACCGTCGAGGCGGGACCCCAGGCCTGCGGCGCGGACACCACCGGCGCCCTGAAGCCGCTCCTCGCGGGAGCGCGGCCCCCCGGGCCGGGCGACGGACCGACGGTCACCGACCCGTACGCCACGGGCCGCCCCGCCGCCCCGTCCCTCTGCGGAGTCCTGGCCCCGAGCGCCCAGCCCTCGCTCTAGCCGGGGTGTCGCGCGCTCTAGCCGGGGTGCCGCGCGGGCCCTACTTCTTGGCGTCCCCGTCGCCCTTGGTGCCGTCGTCCTCGGTATCGCCGGCCGGTCCGCCCTCGTCCGCCTGCTTGGGGCCGCCCTGAGCACCGCCGCCGAAGCGGTTGCGCAGCCGTCCGCCCAGGTCGCCCGCCAGGTCACCGGCGCCGCCCGCTATGTCCCCGACCAGCTTCATCAGCGGATCCTTGCTGGTCCTCACCGTGTCGGCGTAGTGCCCGGCCGACTCGCGGAAGGAGTCCGTGACGGAGGTGTCCTTGTCCTCCGAGCGCTTCGGGTAGTGGCCGTCCATGATCCGCTGGAAGTCGCGGCTCTCCGACCACTTCTTCAGCTCCGCCGCCCGGACGGTGGCGAAGGGGTGCGTGCGCGGCAGCACGTTGAGGATCTTCAGGACCGAGTCCCGCAGGTCCCCGGACTTCTCGTACTCGTCGGCCTGGGCGAGGAACGCGTCCACGTTCATCTCGTGGAGGTGGTTGCCTCCGGCGAGCTTCATCAGGCCGCGCATCGAGGACTGCACGTCCTGCCCGACGAGGAGGCCCGCCCGGTCGGCGGACAGCTCGGACTTGCGGAACCACTCGCGCAGCGCCGTCACGATGGCCATGATCGCGACGTTCCCCAGCGGGATCCAGGCGATCTTGAGCGCCAGGCTCGTGAGGAAGAGCAGCACCGTGCGGTACACGGAGTGCCCCGAGAGGGCGTGCCCGACCTCGTGGCCGACGACCGCCCGCATCTCCTCCTCGTCGAGGAGCTCCACCAGACCGGTGGTGACGACGATGATCGGCTCGTCGAGGCCGATGCACATCGCGTTGGGCTTCGGGTCCTGGGTCACGTACATCGGCGGGACCTTCTCCAGGTCCAGGATGTAACAGGCATCCCGCAGCATGTCGTTGAGATGGCTGAACTGCGCGTCGCTCACCCGGACGGAGTCCGAGAGGAAGAGGAGTCGCAGGCTGCGCTCGGGCAGCAGCCCGCTGAGCGCCTTGAAGACCGTGTCGAAGCCGCTGAGCTTGCGCAGCGCCACCAGCGCCGAGCGGTCGGCCGGATGCTCGTAGGCCCGCGAGGAGATGCCGGGGAACCGCTTCCGCTGCCTGCTCGGCACGTTCCCCTGGTCGTTCTCGGTCATGGATGCCCCCTGTTCGTACGAGTCGGTGCTCGTCCCCCTGACTGAACCCACCCTAGGCGCTGGCGCTACCGTGTGCCGGGGCCTGTGGATAACTCGGGCACCACGGACGACCGAGGAGCACGACCGACATGCCGGACACCGCAGACGCCGCAGCCGCCCTGCTCGCGGCCGCCGCACAGCAGGGACCGGGCAACACGCTCCGCATCGTGCTGCTCGTCTCGATCGTGGGCGGCGCCCTGCTCGCCTGGTTCCTCCTGCGCGGGT
The DNA here is from genome assembly GCF_036634195.1 of Streptomyces sp. P9-A4. NCBI lineage: Bacteria > Bacillati > Actinomycetota > Actinomycetes > Kitasatosporales > Streptomycetaceae > Streptomyces > Streptomyces sp. P9-A4. The sequence goes on along the minus strand of NZ_JAZIFY010000001.1, from coordinate 2,339,603 downwards.
ACCGCAGCGACGACACCGAGGTCACCGACGACACCGGGACCACCGGCAACACGGAGCGCGACGCGAACGCCTGAGTCGGCGTGAGCCCGTCCGGGCGGCCCGCATACGATGTTCGCGAAGTCTCCGCTCCCATCCCCGATCGATAGGTCTGTCGAAGATGAGCCTCCACAGCACCGCCGCCAACCTGGTCTCTCTCGCCGAGGGCGCCGAGCACGGCGGCGGCAACCACGAAAGCCTCAGCCCCTACCTCACCGGTTTCGGTGCCTTCGGTGCCCTGCTCCTGCTGCTGTGGATCACCACCCGCTTCAACCGCGACCGCTGAACCGGCGACCCTGATCCGGCGTCCGCTGCCGTGCCAGTAGGCTCTGCACGCATGGGAGAGCAGGAATTGCCTACTGGCGGGCGTGGGAAGCGCCGACTCGGCGTGATGGGCGGAACGTTCGACCCGATCCACCACGGACACCTGGTGGCGGCCAGTGAGGTCGCCGCCCTGTTCCACCTCGACGAGGTGGTGTTCGTGCCGACCGGGGAGCCGTGGCAGAAGAACGACAAGGCCGTGTCGGCGGCCGAGGACCGTTACCTGATGACGGTGATCGCCACCGCGTCCAACCCGCAGTTCTCGGTCAGCCGGATCGACATCGACCGCGGCGGCGCCACGTACACCATCGACACCCTGCGGGACCTGCACTCCCTCAACAGCGACTCGGACCTCTTCTTCATCACCGGGGCCGACGCGCTGTCGCAGATCCTCACCTGGCGCGACGCCGAGGAGCTCTTCTCGCTCGCCCATTTCATCGGCGTCACCCGGCCGGGCCACGACCTCACCGACGACGGACTGCCCAAGGGCGGGGTCTCGCTGGTCGAGATTCCCGCGCTGGCGATCTCCTCCACCGACTGCCGGGCGAGGGTCAGGCAGGGCGACCCCGTCTGGTACCTGGTCCCGGACGGCGTGGTGCGCTACATCGACAAGCGCCAGCTGTACCGCGGCGAGTGAGCTTCGGGGAGGGGCACCGGTGAACGATCAGCAGAATCCGTACGATCCGTACTATCCGCAGCCGCAGATCATCGGCTACGACGCGTACGGGCAGCCGGTGTACCAGCAGCCACAGCAGCCACAGCAGCCACAGCAGGCTCCCGGGCAGCAGCATTACGACCCGTACGGCGGTCAGCAGCAGGGCCAGCAGGCGCATCAGCCCCAGCAGGGCCACCAGCCCCAGCAGCCCCAGCAGGGCCACCAGCCCCAGCAGCCCCAGCAGGGCCACCAGCCTCAGCAGCCCCAGCAGGGCCACCAGCCCCAGCAGCCCCAGCAGGCGTACGGCTACGACCCCTACGCGCAGCAGCAGCCCGCGCCGCAGCAGCAGCCCTCGTACGACCCGTACGACCCCTACGGGCAGCAGGGGTACGCCTACCCCTCCCAGGACACGGGGCAGCAGTGGGCCGCCCGGGCCGAGCCCGCGCCCGCCCCCGTACAGGCTCCGCCGGCCGCCTCCGTCGCGGCCCCCGCAGGAGTCCCCGGGCAGCGGCCCGCGTCCGAGCGGTCCGCCCCGGCGAGGCCGGCCGACGGCGAGGACCGGGACTACCGCACCGAGCAGTTCTCGTTCATCGAGGAGCCCGACGAGGACTCCGAGGACGTCATCGACTGGCTCAAGTTCACCGAGAGCCGTTCCGAGCGACGCGAGGAGGCCCGGCGCAAGGGCCGCAACCGGGTCATCGCGCTGGTCGTCGTCCTCGTCCTCGCGGTCGTGGGCGGCGTCGGCTACCTCTGGTCCGCCGGCCTGCTCCCCGGGTCATCCGACACGGAGGAGAAGGGGGGCGCCACCGCGACCGGTCCGCAGAAGCGCGACATGATCGTCGTCCACCTCCACGACACCAAGAACGGCGGCACCTCCACCGCCCTCCTCGTGAACAACGCGACCACCCGCCAGGGCAACACGGTCCTCATCCCCAACTCCGCCCTCGTCGCCGACGACGAGGGCGCCGCGACCACGCTCGGCAAGTCCGTCGAGGCCGACGGCTCGGGCGGCACCCGGGAGGCGGTCGACAACCTCCTCGGCACCACGATCACCGGTACCTGGCGCCTGGACACCCCGTACCTGGAGAACCTCGTCGAGACCCTCAGCGGCATCGAGGTCGACACCGACACGGCCGTGCCCGACACCAAGAAGGGCGCCGAGCCGCTGGTCAGGAAGGGCGAGAAGCAGACGCTGAACGGCCGCGCCGCCGTCGCCTACGCGACCTACCGGGGGCCCGGAGAGGCCGAGGCCAAGCAGCTCCAGCGCTTCGGCCAGGTCATGTACGGCGTGCTGCGGAAGTTCTCCTCCGACCCCGAGGCCGCCACGGTCACCGTCCAGACCCTCCAGCAGATCCTCGACCCCTCGCTCCCCGAGAAGGACCTGGCCGCCTCCCTGGCCAGGCTCGCCGAGCACGCCAAGATCGGCGCGTACAAGACGGCCCTGCTCCCGGTGGGCCAGGACGGCGCGCTGACCGAGGGCGGCGCCGACAGTGTGGTGAAGGACATCCTGGGCGGCAAGGTCACCGCACCCAAGGCCGACGACGTGCCCCGGGTCTCGGTCCGGGACGGCTCCGGCAAGAACGCGACCGAGGCGGCCCGGGTCGTCCTGATCAACGGCGGCTACGCCTTCACGGGCGGCGTGGAGACGGCCACCCAGGAGAAGTCGCAGGTCGTCTACGGTGACGAGGCCCAGAAGGCGACGGCGGTCGAGGTGGCCAAGACGCTGGGTCTGCCGACAGGATCGGTCACCAAGGGCAAGCCCTCGGGAGCGGCCGCGGTGACCGTGCTCCTGGGCCAGGACTACGAGATCAAGGGGGCCCGGTAGGGGCCCTGTGGGGCGCCCCGGAAAACGTTGGCGGTGTCGTCGGCGGTCCGTGAGACCCTGGAGGGGTACTGGACCGCCGACGAAAGCCTGCTTGTGACCGCCACGGATCGTTCCATCGAACTCGTCAACGCCGCCGCTCAGGCGGCCGCCGACCGGCTCGCGCACGACATCATCGCGTACGACGTCAGCGATGTGCTGTCGATCACCGACGCCTTCCTGCTCGCCTCCGCGCCCAACGACCGCCAGGTCAAGTCGATCGTCGACGAGATCGAGGAGCGCCTGAACAAGGACCTCGGCGCCAAGCCGGTCCGCCGTGAAGGCGACCGCGACGCCCGCTGGATCCTGCTGGACTACGTCGACATCGTCGTCCACGTCCAGCACAGCGAGGAGCGGGTCTTCTACGCCCTGGAGCGGCTGTGGAAGGACTGCCCCGAGCTGCCGCTGCCCGAGGACGCGGCGAAGACCCGCGGCAAGGGTGCCGAGCACGCCGAGCTCACCGGCGTCGACCTCTCCGCGCACGCCGCCGGCCTGCCCGACGGACCGGACGGTGAGCTGAGCTGAGCACCACCAAGGGCGGCACTGGCCGCCGAATCGTCCTCTGGCGCCATGGCCAGACCTCCTGGAACCTGGAGCGCCGCTTCCAGGGCTCGACCGACATCGAGCTGACGGAGACCGGCGTCGCCCAGGCGCGCCGGGCCGCCCGGCTGCTCGCCGCGCTGACGCCGGACGCCATCGTGGCCTCCGACCTGAAGCGGGCGGCGGCCACCGCCGCCGAGCTGGCCGCGCTCACCGGCCACACCGTCAACCACGACTCCGCGCTGCGCGAGACGTACGCGGGGGAGTGGCAGGGGCTGACCCACGAGGAGATCGTGGGGCGGTACGGCGAGCAGTACGCCGCCTGGAAGCGCGGCGAGCCCGTGCGCCGGGGCGGCGGCGAGCTGGAGACCGAGGTGGCCGACCGGGCCGCCCCGGTGGTCCTGCGGCACGCCGACAAGCTCCCCGAGGACGGCACGCTCGTCGTGGTCAGCCACGGCGGCACGATCCGCACCACCATCGGCCGGCTCCTGGGCCTGGAGGCCGAGCACTGGGAGAGCCTGGGCGGCCTCTCGAACTGCTGTTGGTCGGTCCTGGGCGAGGGTGCCCGCGGCTGGCGTCTGATGGAGCACAACGCGGGCACGCTGCCCGAACCGGTCCTCGGCGACGACGACTGAGCCCCGAGACCGGCCTGCCGGACCCGGATTTCACTTTCCGGCAGGTCACAGGCTAGAGTTCTTCTTGTTCGCAGCGCAGAGCGCGAAGAACACGAGGGGCTATAGCTCAGTTGGTAGAGCGCCTGCATGGCATGCAGGAGGTCAGGAGTTCAATTCTCCTTAGCTCCACAGTCACCGAATCCCGTCCCCAGCAGGGGGCGGGATTCGTCGTTCCGGCACCTCGCGTGGGTCGGCCACCTCGCGTGGGTCCGGCACCTCGCGCAGGGATGCGAGCCCACGGCGGCTCTCCTCGTCGGTGGGGGTGTAGGCCACGATCCGGCACTCCGGCATCCCGTTCACGGAGAGGGAGACCGAGGTCAACCGGACCTCGCCCACCCGCGCGTGGCGTAAGACCTTCACCCGTGTCCCCGGCGGGACCACGTCACCACCGCGCCACAGCCGGGTGAACTCCGGACTGACCTCCGCGAGACCCCGTACGAGCTCCTCCCAGGCGGGCTCGCCCGCATGCCGCCCGTACGCGCCCCGCAGCCGCGCCACCATCAGCGCCGACTCCCGCTTCCGGTCGACCACCGGGCACAGGGGGCCGGGCACGCCGAACAGCGCCCACAGCGCGTTGCGTATGGAGAACGGGCCGGTGTCCGGGGTCTGTCCGTCCTGGAAGAAGAGCCGCTCGTACACGGTGTTGGTCGCGAGCACGTCGTACCGCGCGTTGTAGAGCACCGCCGGGTGCGGCTCCAGGGCGTCGAGGATGCCCTGGATCTCCGGACTGACCTCCTGGACGTCCCCGGCGGACCTCTCGGGCGCGTACGGCACCTCGGCCAGGTGGTAGAGGTGCTCGCGCTCGGGGCGGTCGAGGCGAAGGGTGCGGGCGACCGCGTCGAGCACCTGCGCGGAGGCGTTGATCGGGCGCCCTTGCTCCAGCCACGTGTACCAGGTCACGCCGACTCCGGAGAGGTGGGCGACCTCCTCGCGGCGCAACCCCGGTGTGCGGCGGCGGAGTCCGGGCGGCATCCCGACGTCCTCCGGAGTCACCCGGGCCCGGCGGCTGCGCAGGAACGCGGCCAGTTCCGGCCGTCGGCGTCGCTGTGTCGGTACTGCTGCCACGATCGTCCACCCTCATGGTCGACAACATGTCCCGTACCCAGTAAAGACGGTGGCACCGACAATCGCCCCGGCCCGCCGCTCGGGGGCGCCGGGCGCCGCGCCGAGCACGCCGACCCTCTTGCGAGGCCATGGCAGAATCGGACGGCCGGAGGGGGACGAGGATCCGGACGGGAGGGTGACCCAAGTGCTCGGCGACAACGGCAGGGTGTCCTATGGGTGCACGGCCTGCGGCCACAGCTGGAGCTGACTGATGGGTGCACACAGGCGGAAGTGCGACTGGTGCGGCAGCGGCACGCCCATCGTGCGCGACATGGAACCCGTCAACCCGGGGTTCCAGTACTGGTGCGAGGAGTGCGCGCGGGCGCTGATCATAAAAGGCGACCCCATCGAGACGTACCGCGAACTCGAGGGGGAGCCGATCTACGGCCGGCTCCTCGACGAGCACTGCACCCTCAAGCGGTTCTACTCCTTCGCCACGGCCTGACGCCGCAGCGTCAGCGCGTATCCCACGAGCAGCGCCGTCGCCGTCAGCGGATAGACGGCCGACAGCAGCATCTGTCCCGCGTTCTGGTCCAGTTCGGGCCGGCCCGGGTCGTGCGGAACCCACCACAGCGCGAACGAGGCGAAGACCAGGGCCACCGTCCCCGTCACCGCCCACGCGCGCGTGGCGCGGTCCGCGAGCAGGATCAGCAGCGGCACGCACCAGACCCAGTGGTGTGACCACGAGATCGGGCTGATCATCAGCGCCGTGAACGCGCAGACGACCACCGCCACCGCCTTGTCGCCGCGCACAGCGGCCCGCACCGCGAGCACCATCGCCAGGCCGCCGAGGACCGCCGCGGTCACCGCCCACCACATGCCCGGGTCGTCCGTGTGCATCAGCCGGGCAAGGACCCCGCGGATCGACTGGTTGGCGGTCTCCTCGGCGAAGCCGACCCGGCCCGTCTCGAACAGGGTCTCCGTCCAGAACCGCTTGGAGTCCGCGGGCAGTACGAGCGCCACGGCCAGCGTCGTCCCGAGGAACACCCCGGTCGCCGTCACCGCCGTCCGCAGCCACTGGTTCCAGACCCGGTCCCGGCGCCACAGCAGCAGCCCCGCGACCAGCAGCAGGACCACGAAGAGGCCCGGTGTGAGTTTCACCGCGGTCGCCAGGCCGATGCCCAGGCCGGCCCAGCGGCTGCCCTCACGGCGCGTGAGGTCCCAGAGCACCGCCACCGCTATGAGCAGGTTGATCTGCCCGTACCGCAGGGTCGTCCACACCGGCTCGCACCAGACCACCACCGCCGCGACCCACAGTGTCGTACGCCACAGATCCGTGCGGGACAGCGACGGGCGGACCAGCTGGAGCGAGAGCTGCACCAGCGCGACCACCAGGAGCAGGTTCCCCGCGGTGGTGAGCGTCCGCATCAACGGCACCCCCACCAGGGTCAGCGGGACGAACAGCAGTGCGGCGAAGGGCGGATAGGTCATGCCGAGGTTCGCCGAGGTGGCGCGCATCGCGTAGAGGTCGCCGCCGGCCCGGACCGTCTCGCCCTCGGCCCGGTAGACCATCACGTCGAGCATGTTCACGTGGGCGAGGCGTTGCGCCACCCAGAAGGCCGCGAACGAGAGCAGACAGACCGCCGCGGCGGTGGCCAGGGGCCACGGCCGGGCGCGGGTTTTTGAGAGCACGGAGACGGACACAGTCGGCGACCCTACCCGGCAGGTCAGAAGGGTCCGGAGAATCGATTTGGAGATCTGCCGGGGAGCCGGTTAATGTTCTGTCTGTCGCCGCGAGGGAAACTGAAACGGAGACGGGAACAACAAGGGGCTATAGCTCAGTTGGTAGAGCGCCTGCATGGCATGCAGGAGGTCAGGAGTTCAATTCTCCTTAGCTCCACAGAAAAGAAAGCGGACCACCCGGATCGGGTGGTCCGCTTCTTCGTGTGTCCGCACTCGGAACGCCGGTGCGGCCCGTACGGGCCCTGCGGTACCCTGGCGCCATGCGTGCCGTACGCCTTCTGCTTACCGAGCCGCGCTGATCAGTCCCGACGGATGACAGACATCTGTCGGAGTCGGCGCGGCGTCCCCTCCTGTGCGAGGGGATTTTTCATTTCACGGCAGTCCGTGGCAGTGGGCAGAGACGATCGATGGAGCTTCAAGGACCATGACCGAGATCAATACGGCCGCCGAGACGGCGGCCCCGCATCGCTACACGGCGGCCATGGCCGCTGACATCGAGGCACGCTGGCAGGACTTCTGGGACGCCGAGGGCACCTACGAGGCCCCGAACCCCACCGGTGATCTGGCGGGCGACCCCGAGGTCGCCGCCCGGCCCAAGAAGTTCATCATGGACATGTTCCCGTACCCATCGGGTGCGGGCCTGCACGTCGGCCACCCGCTCGGCTACATCGCCACGGACGTCTTCGCCCGCCACGCGCGCATGACCGGCCACAACGTGCTGCACACCCTGGGCTTCGACGCCTTCGGCCTGCCGGCCGAGCAGTACGCCGTGCAGACGGGCACGCACCCGCGCGTGTCCACCGAGGCCAACATGGAGAACATGAAGGTCCAGCTGCGCCGGCTGGGCCTGGGCCACGACAAGCGCCGGTCGTTCGCCACGATCGACCCGGAGTACTACCGCTGGACCCAGTGGATCTTCCTGCAGATCTTCAACTCCTGGTACGACGACGAGGCCGGCAAGGCCCGTCCGATCGCCGAGCTGGTCGAGCAGTTCGAGAACGGCACCCGTGAGGTCCCCGGCACGCGCGCGTGGAGCGAGCTGAGCGCCGCCGAGCGCTCCGAGGTCCTGGGCGAGTACCGCCTGGCGTACGCCTCCGACGCGCCCGTCAACTGGTGCCCCGGCCTGGGCACGGTCCTGGCCAACGAGGAGGTCACCGCCGACGGTCGCTCCGAGCGCGGCAACTTCCCCGTCTTCAAGTCCAAGCTGCGCCAGTGGAACATGCGGATCACCGCCTACGCGGACCGCCTGCTGGACGACCTGGACGCGCTGGACTGGCCCGAGGCCATCAAGCTGCAGCAGCGCAACTGGATCGGCCGCTCCGAGGGCGCCCGCGTCGACTTCCAGGTCGGCGACACCGGTGCCATCACCGTCTTCACCACCCGCCAGGACACCCTGTTCGGCGCCACCTACATGGTCCTGGCTCCGGAGCACCCCCTGGTCGACGGCGCTGCGAAGATCGTCCCTGCCGTCTGGCCCGAGGGCACCCACGACGTGTGGACCGGCGGTCACGCCACCCCGCCCGAGGCCGTCGACGCCTACCGCAAGCAGGCCGCCTCCAAGTCCGACGTCGAGCGCCAGGCCGACGCCAAGGAGAAGACCGGCGTCTTCACCGGCGCGTACGCGACCAACCCGGTCAGCGGCGAGCAGGTCCCGGTCTTCATCGCCGACTACGTCCTGATGGGCTACGGCACCGGCGCCATCATGGCCGTCCCGGCGCACGACAGCCGCGACTTCGCCTTCGCGCGCGCCTTCGAGCTGCCGATGCGCTGCGTCGTGGATCCGAGCACGGCGTCCGACAGCGGCTCCGCCGCGGACCGCGGGACCGATCCCTCGACCTGGGACGAGGCCTTCTCCTCGTACGAGGCGAAGCTGGTCAACTCCTCGAACGAGGACATCTCCCTGGACGGTCTGGGCGTCGTCGACGCCAAGGAGAAGATCACCGCCTGGCTGACCGACCGGGGCATCGGCGAGGGCACGGTCAACTTCCGGCTGCGCGACTGGCTGTTCAGCCGCCAGCGGTACTGGGGCGAGCCCTTCCCGATCGTCTACGACGAGGACGGCGTCGCCCACTCGCTGCCCGAGTCGATGCTGCCGCTGGAGCTGCCGGAGGTCGAGGACTACTCGCCGCGCACCTTCGACCCGGAGGACGCGGACACCCAGCCGGAGACCCCGCTGTCCCGCAACGAGGACTGGGTCAACGTCACCCTGGACCTGGGTGACGGCGCCGGTCCGCGCCGCTACCGCCGCGAGACCAACACCATGCCCAACTGGGCCGGTTCCTGCTGGTACGAGCTGCGCTACCTGGACCCGCACAACGACGAGAAGCTGGTCGACCCGGCCGTCGAGCAGTACTGGATGGGCCCCCGCGAGGGCATGCCGACCGGTGGCGTCGACCTGTACGTCGGCGGCGCCGAGCACGCCGTGCTGCACCTGCTGTACGCGCGGTTCTGGTCCAAGATGCTGTTCGACCTGGGCCACATCTCCTCGGCCGAGCCGTTCCACAAGCTGTACAACCAGGGCATGATCCAGGCCTTCGTCTACCGGGACGAGCGCGGGATCGCCGTGCCGGCGGCCGAGGTCGAGGAGCGCGACGGCGGCTTCTGGTACCAGGGCGAGAAGGTCAGCCGCGTCCTGGGCAAGATGGGCAAGTCCCTGAAGAACGCCGTGACGCCGGACGAGATCTGCTCCGAGTACGGCGCCGACACCCTGCGCCTGTACGAGATGGCGATGGGCCCGCTGGACGTGTCCCGTCCCTGGGACACGCGCGCGGTGATCGGCCAGTACCGGCTGCTGCAGCGGCTGTGGCGCAACATCGTCGACGAGTCGACCGGCGAGGTCACCGTCGTCGACGACGCGCCCGACGAGGACACCCTGCGCGCGCTGCACAAGGCGATCGACGGTGTCTCCCAGGACATGGTCGCGATGCGCTTCAACACCGCCATCGCCAAGATCACCGAGCTGAACAACCACCTGACGAAGACGGGCGGCGCGCTGTCCCGGTCGGTGGCCGAGCAGCTGGTGCTGCTGGTCGCCCCGCTGGCTCCGCACATCACCGAGGAGCTGTGGCGCCGGCTGGGCCACACCGACTCGGTCGTCCACCAGGGCTTCCCGGTGGCCGACCCGGCGTACGTCGTCGACGAGACCGTGACCTGTGTCGTGCAGATCAAGGGCAAGGTCAGGGCCCGTCTGGAGGTCTCGCCGTCGATCACCGACGCGGACCTGGAGGCGCTGGCGCTGGGCGACCCGCACGTGGTCGCGGCGCTGGGCGGCGCGGAGATCCGCAAGGTGATCGTGCGGGCGCCGAAGCTGGTCAACATCGTCGCGGGCTGACGACACGGTCGCCGTCCCGACGGACACATAGGGGTTTCCCCTACGGGCAGGTTGGGGGTTCCGAAGGAACCCCTGGCCTGCCCGTTCCGTTTACGGTGGAGGGACCACATCCGTGGGAACCGACGGACGCCGGAGGGGCACACATGGAAGCCACGATTATCACGATCATGGCGCTGCTCTTCTTGTCGTTCGTGGCGCTCGGTGTCTTCGTCACCGTGAAGGCTGTCAAGGCCGCCAAACGCGGGGTCGACCGCACGATCGACCAGGCGCGGCGCACGGTCGAGGACACCACGCTGCGGGCCAAGAGCTTCGGCCAGACAGGGGTCCCGGGCGAGCTGGCCAGACTCCGGCTCTCGCTGCGCACCTCCATGCGGGCCACGCAGGAGGCGCTCCAGGCGGGTGTCGGCGAGGACGCTTCGCTGAAGGAGTCGCTGGACCTGTTCCGCCGGCTCAGCGGGCACGGGCTCGAACTGGACGACGACCTCAGGCGCCTTGAGCGGGAGCCCGACCGAGCATGGGTGGCCGGGCAGCTCCCCGAACTCACCGCGCGGACCGAACGGATCACGAGCTCGGCCGACGCGCTGCGCCGCGCCGCCCGGGACCGGGCCCTTAAGTTCGCCGAGGACGACCTGTCGTCGCTGAGCGACCAGATCGACGTCGAGGCGGGGGCACTGCGCCACTGGACCGGCCCGGAGAGCTCGCCGCGTGCGGCGGCGGGCACCGACGAATTCGGGGCCGCGCCGTCCGGGCAGTCCGGGACCGCCGGGCAGGCCGGGCAAGGGGCCGGCGGTGAGCGGTCCGCGATCACGGCGCCCGATCCGCGTCGGACCGCCTACCCCTGGGAGAAGTCGGCCCGCCCCGAGACCACCACCTGACGGCACCCGGGCGGAGGACGGAAGCCCGGGCGCGGGCGTCCGGACGGAAGCTCGACGTGTCGCCGGTGGGGCCGGGCTGCCGTGCGGCGGTCTCGGCGGGTAACCTCCCGCTCATGTCCCGGCATGTCGCGATCGTCACCGATTCCACGGCCTACCTGCCACGCCAGACGAGGGAGCGGCACGCGATCACCACGGTCCCGCTGACCGTCGTCATCGGCGACCGCGCCTTGGAGGAAGGCACCGAGATCTCGGCCAAGGCCCTCGCCGAGGCCCTGCAGAAGAAGCGCCCCGTCACCACCTCGCGGCCGAGCCCCGAGGTCTTCGCCGAGGCCTACCGCGACGCCGCCGAGGCCGGGGCGACAGGCGTCGTCTCGCTCCATCTGTCCGCCGAGGTCTCCGGGACCTACGACGCCGCCGTGCTCGCGGCGAAGGACGCGCCGCTGCCCGTGCGCGTGGTGGACACCCGGATGATGGGGATGGCGCTCGGCTTCTGCGCCCTGGAGGCGGCGCGGATCGCCGAGGCCGGCGGTTCGCTCGACGAAGCCGTCGCGGCTGCCGAGAAGCGCGCCGCGGGGACCTCGGCCTACTTCTACGTCGACACCCTGGACTATCTGCGCCGGGGCGGACGCATCGGGACCGCACAGGCGCTGCTCGGCTCCGCGCTCGCGGTGAAGCCGCTCCTCGAACTCGACGGCGGGCGGATCGAGCTGAGGGAGAAGGTGCGCACTGCCTCGAGGGCCATCGCGCGCCTGGAGGAGATCGCGGTGGAACGGGCCGGTTCCGGCGACGTCGACATCGCGGTCCACCACCTCTCCGCCCCGGAACGGGCCGCGGCGCTCGCGGACCGGCTCAGGGAGCGTGTGCCGGGAATGGCGGAGATCCAGGTCAGCGAGGTGGGAGCGGTCATCGGCGCGCACACCGGGCCCGGGCTGCTCGCGGTCGTCGTCTCGCCGCGCTGAGAACCGTCACTCGGGGGAGTGACGGAGTTTTCCACAGCCGGGCCCCTGTCCACGGAACCTCGTCGGGTCCCGCACGGTGCGGTCGCGATACCTAGCGTCATCCGCATGACTCTTCGTACACGTACGGCATCGACCACTCCACGCACCCTGGGCACGAGGGGTGCTCCGACGAGCGGACCCGGCAGGGCGTCGGGTTCCGACGGGCGGAGCCGCCCCGGAGCGCGCGGAGCGTCTCCCGGGCGGGCCGGGAGGCGGGCCAGGGTCGGGAGGACGGCCACGGGGATTCCCGGGGCGGGGGTACGGCGCCGGGGCGACGCGCTGTTTCCTGGAGCTGCGGGGGCGGTGGGGGCGGGCGCCGTGGGGACGGTGCCGGTGGGCGCGGTGGCTGTGGGGCCGGTGCCGGTGGGGGTGGCCGGCGGTGCGGTGGTGCCGGAGGCGCCCGAGGCGCCGGAGGCGCCCGAGGCGTTTGAGCGGGGGTCGCCGCCCGGGGCTCGGGGGCGGCTGGCGGAGGCGTTGCGCGAGCGGATGCCGGTGTGGGTGCAGACGCGTTGTGGGCTCGAACCCAGGTCGCTGGCCGCGGTGGTGGTGGTCCTGGTCGTCGCCGCGGGGCTCGCGGGCGGCTACTTCTGGACGGGTCGGCCGGAGCCGGTGCGCGCTCCCGAACTCGTGCGGGCCGTGCCCGTCGCGGACGCGCCCGCGCCCGGATCTCGCGCCGGGACGGGGACAGCGCCTCCTCGGGGTCCGGGCGCCGCGTCGGGTGGGGCGAGGGTGATCGTCGATGTCGGTGGGAAGGTGCGCAGGCCAGGGGTGCTGACGCTGCCCGCGGGCTCGCGGGTGGCGGACGCCCTGCGTGCCGCGGGCGGGGCGAAGCCGGGCGCCGATCTCACCGGGCTCAACCGGGCCCGTGTCCTCTCCGACGGCGAGCAGGTGCTCGTCGGACTGCCGGGGGTGGCGGCGGGCGGTCCCGGTCCCGGGGGCGCGGGAGGAGGCGGGCCGGGGGTGCCGTTGAGCCTGAACACCGCCACGGCGGAGCAGCTCGACACCCTTCCCGGGGTCGGTCCCGTCCTCGCCCGGCACATCGTCGACCATCGGACGGAGCACGGCGGATTCCGGTCGGTCGGGGAGCTGCGGGAGGTCAACGGCATCGGTGAACGCCGGTTCGCCGACCTCGAACCCCTGGTCCGGCCGTGAAGGGCCGGGAGAGGACGGCCGGCGAGCCGGAGAGCGCCGGGGCCGAGGAGGAGCGCCGGGCCGCCGGGTGGGAGGAGGGGCCCGTGGATCTCCGGCTCGTTCCGCTCGCGGTGGCGGCGTGGGCGGCGGCGGCCTGCGCGCTCGGTGCCACCGGGTGGTGGACGCTCGGCGGGGTCGCGGTGTGTCTGGTGGTGGCCGTCGGTCTGCTGGTGCCGGGGGTGGCCCGGAGGTTCGGTGGCGGGGAGGCCCGCCGGGGTGTCTCGGAGATGGATTCCGGGGCGCCCTCCGGGGGCGGCCGCGTCGCCGGGGGCACTCGCCGGTGGTCGGGGTCGCCGGGGTGGCGGTTGCGGGCGACCGCGTGTGCCGGAGCCCTGCTGTGCGCTGCCGCCGGGGCGACCTCGGCGGGGCTGCACGCGGCGGATCTGCGGCGCGGTCCCGTTCCGGTGCTGGCGAAGGAGTCGGCGCGGGTGTGGCTGGAGGTGACGGTGGCCTCCGATCCGAGGCTCACCCGGCCCCGTGTGCGGGGCAGTGCGACGGTCCCGGTCTCGGTCGTCCTGGACGGGGTGGTCACCAGGGCCGAGCGGTCCGACGGCACGGCCCATCGGACCAGGGCCCCGGTCCTGCTGATCGTGCCGCCGGGGGAGGGGCGGGAGGAGTGGTTACGGCTCCTGCCGTCGACCCGGCTGAGGGTCGGTGGGAGGCTCGCACCGCCGGCACGGCCGGACGATCCGTTCGCCGCGGTGCTCAAGGTCGACGACGCCGGGGCGCCTCGGATCATCGGGCCACCGAGCGCGCTGCAACGGACGGCGGGGGAGTTGCGCGCGGGGCTGCGGCGGGCGACCGAGGGGCTGCCACCCGATGCGCGGGCCCTGTTGCCCGGCCTGGTCGTGGGCGACACGTCCAGGGTCGAGCCCGAGCTGCGGGACGCCTTCCAGGCGACGGATCTCACCCATTTGCTTGCTGTTTCAGGAAGCAACCTCTCCATCGTGCTGCTTCTGCTCGTGGGGCGCCCGGGGCGGGCCCACCTGGTGGAGCGGGGCGGGCTCGCGCCCCGGCTGGGGCTTTCGCTGCGGGGCACGGCCTTGGCCGGGGGAGCGCTGACGCTGGCGTTCGTGGTCGTCTGCCGGCCCGATCCGAGCGTGCTTCGGGCGGCGGCCTGCGGGTTCGTGGTGCTGCTCGCGATCGGGACCGGCCGGCGGAGATCGTTGATTCCGGCGCTGGCCGCCGCCGTCCTGGCGCTGGTGCTCTACGACCCCTGGCTGGCCCGGAGTTATGGATTCCTGCTCTCGGTCCTGGCCACCGGCGCCCTGCTCATGGTCGCCCCGGGGTGGAGCGAGGGGCTACGGCGGCGAGGGGTGCCCGGTGGGCTCGCGGAGGCCCTCGCGGCCTCACTGGCGGCGCAGGCGGTCTGTGCCCCGGTCGTGGTGGTCTTCGCCGCGCGGGTGAGTCTGGTCGCGATTCCGGCGAACCTGTTCGCCGAGCTCGCGGTGGCGCCCGCGACGGTGCTCGGATTCGCCGCGCTCGCCCTGGCGGCGGTGTGGACGCCGGCGGCGGAGTGGGTCGCCTGGCTGGCGGGGTGGCCCGCCGGTTGGATCGCTCGGGTGGCCCGTACGGGCGCCGCCCTGCCGGGGGCGGAACTGAACTGGCCGGGCGGGTGGTGGGGCGGCCTCGCCCTGGCGCTGCTCACGGCCGTGGTCGTGCTCGGGGCGCGCAGACTTCCGTACCGGGGGCCGATCGGTGTGCTGGTCGTCGTCGTGCTCCTCCTCGTGGTGGTGCGGCCGGCGCCGCTGACCCGGTGGGCCACCGGATGGCCGCCGCCGGGCTGGGTGTTCGCGATGTGCCAGGTGGGGCAGGGGGACGCGACAGTGCTCGCGGCGGGCGGGGACGCGGGCGTCGTGGTGGACGCGGGACCGGAGCCGGAGGCAGTGGACCGGTGTCTGCGCGAACTCGGGGTCAGGAGCGTGCCGTTGCTGCTGCTCACCCATTTCCACGCGGACCATGTGGCCGGGCTGCCGGGGGTGCTGCGCGGGCGGGCGGTGGGGGCGATCCAGACGACGGGTTTGGAAGAGCCGCCCGGCCAGGCCGCGTTCGTCCGGCGGACGGCGGCTACCGCGCGTGTGCCGCTGATCCGCGCGGGGCCGGGGGAACGGCGGCGGGCCGGGGCCCTGGAGTGGCGGGTGCTCTGGCCGGCGCCGGAGGCGGGGGCGGTGGCCGGGGAATCCGTCGCCGGGCCGAACGACGCCAGTGTCACCCTGCTCGTCCGGGCGGCGGGAGGGCTGACCCTGTTGCTGCTCGGTGATCTGGAGCCACCGGCGCAGCGGGCGTTGCTACGGGCCCATCCGGGCCTCGGGCCGGTGGACGTGCTCAAGGTCGCCCACCACGGTTCCGCCCACCAGGACCCGGGGCTGATACGGGCGGTGCGGCCGAGGCTCGCGTTGGTCTCGTCCGGGCGGGACAACCCGTACGGGCACCCTTCGCCCCGGACTCTGGAGCTGCTGCGGGCCGGCGGGGCGCGAGTGCTGCGGACCGATCGGGACGGGGCGATCGCGGTGGTGGGAGCGGGGCCGGGCCTCGTGGCCGTACCGAGGACCATCCTTGTAAAGGAGTCTTTCTAAAGATATCTTTACATCATGTCGGAGAACAGTGACCCACGGCCCGAGGGCGAGCAGCCCCGCAGTATTCGGCTCACCGACCCGCGCGCACTCCGCGCGTACGCCCACCCCCTGCGGATGTCCCTGGTGGGGCTGCTCCGCACCAGCGGACCGTTCACCGCCACCCGGGCGGCCGAGCTGACCGGGGAGTCCGTCGCCAGTTGCTCCTACCACCTGCGGATACTCGCCAAGTACGGGCTGGTGGAGAAGGCGCCGGGGGGCAAGGGCCGGGAGAAGCCCTGGCGGGCCACGGCCCGGTACACGGAGTGGCCGGAGTACAGCGAGGATGCGGCGGTCACGGAAGCGGCCGACGCGCTGGGCGCGGCGATCGTCGAGTGCTACTTCGAGCGGGTCACCCGGGCCATGGAAGGCCGGCACCGGCTGCCGAGGGAGTGGCGGGAGGCCGAGCAGTTCGGCGACCGCGTGCTCCACCTCACCCCCGAGGAGCTGGCCGGGATCGGGGAGCGCATCGACGAGCTGTTCCGGCCCTACGAGACGCGTGCCGCCGACCCGTCGCTCCGGCCGGAGGGCTCGCGGCCCGTCACCGTCCTGCAGATCGCCTACCTGGACCAGGACGTACCCGAAAGCGATGAGGAGTGAGAGGGGAGTGGGAGCAGTGGGAGGAGTGAAGCGTATGGGCCTCATGGGCCGGGTGCCGCCGTTGCTGCGCGAGCGGACCTTCCGTCGGTACTGGACAGGACAGACCATCTCGCTCGCCGGGGACCAGATATCGCTCATGGCGATTCCGCTCGCCGCGGTGCTGGTACTCGGCGCCGACGCCGCCGCGATGGGCTGGCTCAAGGCCGCCGAACTCCTGCCCGCGCTCCTGTTCAACCTGCCGTTCGGCGCCTGGGCCGACCGTCAGGCCGGCCGCAGGCGCGCCATGATCGCGACCGACCTCGGGCGGGCGGCACTGGTGCTGTCCCTCCCCGTGGCCTACGCGCTCGACGCCCTGACGCTCACCCAGCTCTACGTGGTGGCCTTCGGGGTCGGCGCGCTCACCGTGCTCTTCGAGGTCTGCAACGCCACGCTCTTCGTGGCGCTGGTGCCCACCGAGCGCTATGTGCAGGCGAACTCGCTGGTCAACGGCAGCCGTTCGACTGCCTGGCTCGCGGGGCCCGGGGTCGGCGGCCTCCTGGTGCAGTTCCTCACCGCTCCCTTCGCCCTGGTCGCGGACGCCCTCACGTACCTGGTGTCGGCCGGGTACCTGGCCCGGATCGCCCCGGCCGAGCCCCCGCCCGCGCCCGTCACCAAGGGGCACTTCACCGAGGGGATGCGCTGGGTGCTCCGGGAGCGTTCGATGCGTGCGCTGTTCTCCGCCTCCGGGACGGTGCAGTTCTTCAACTTCATGTTCCACACGCTCTTCGTGCTCTACGCGACCACCGAACTCGGCCTCGGGGCGGGCCTGCTCGGCCTGGTGCTGGCGACCGGCGCCGTGGGCGGTCTTCTCGGGGCGGTGTGGAGCGGAGCGGTTGTCCGGCGGATCGGCATCGGCGGCTCGCTCGTCGCCGGCTTCCTCGGGTTCACGCTGCCGCTGCTCCTGATACCTCTGGCCGGCGGCCCGCGGACGTTGGTGGTGTTCGTGCTGTTCCTGGCGGAGTTCCTCTCGTGCGTCGGCGTGATGATCGTGGATGTGGCGGTGGGATCGTTCCTGATGGCGCTGATACCCGACGCCGTGCGGGCCCGGGTCATGGGTGCTTTCCGGACGCTCAACCATGGCTTCCGCCCGCTCGGCGCGCTTGTCGGAGGGCTGCTCGGCACCGCGATCGGACTGCGGCCGACGCTCTGGATCGCCACGGTCGGGGCCGTCTTCGCCGTGCTGTGGCTGCTGCCCTCGCCGCTGCCGTGGATGCGGGAGTTGCCGAAGCGGGAAGGGGAATCGGCGCCGGTCGCGTAGGTGCGGGGAGGTGCGTTCTTCTGCGCGGGTCGCGCTCGGTGACCGAGTAAAGTGGAATTTCCGATTCGAACCGTCGGTAACACTTGCTGCGGGCTTGCCCGGTTTGCCTAGAACGTGTCGGCGGTGATCGAATGCGACTTCGTTGCACAATGAACGAGTCGCACGGGGGTGCGTGAAGAATGTTCGATCGTCTCTTCGGGAAGCGTGCGGCGGGCGCCGCCCGGGGCGGTCCGCTCGCCGGTCTCGCCGTACCCGCCTCTGCGGGAATGCTGAGCTGCCGGGTGCTCGACCCGGTGCACGAACCGGTCCGGCAGGCCGAGTTCGTCGTCAGCGACGCCGCGGGGCGCAAGGTGCTCGCGGGGGAGACCGACCCGTACGGCACGGCGCTCGCGACCGTACCGGCGGGCGAGTACCGGCTCGCGATCACCGCCGAGGGCTATACGCCGCACCACGGCACCGCCGTCGTCGCCGAGGGCGGCCACGCCGGGCTCGGTGACGTACTGCTCCAGATCGCCCCGCAGCCCCCGCTCCCCGAGGCGGGCGACTGGGAGATCGACCCGACGCACTCGCAGATCGGGTTCACGGCGCGCCACATCGGCCTGGCCCGGATCCACGGACGGTTCAACAGCTTCGCGGGCGCGGTGCGGATCGGTGAGCGGATGGAACAGTCGGCGATGCATGTCGTCATCGACGCCGCGTCCATCGACACCGGGGTGCAGATGCGCGACGACCACCTGCGGTCCGGTGACTTCCTCGACGTCGGCGCCTATCCCACGCTGGAGTTCTTCAGCGAGCGCTTCACGCACAGGGGTGGCAACCGGTGGGCCGTCACCGGCGCACTCACCCTGCACGGCGTGAGCCGCACGGTGACGCTCGACACCCAGTACCTGGGCCTCGGGAGCGGGCTGGAGGGCGAGACCCGCGGTGCCTGCCGGGCCAGCACCGAACTGCACCGGGAGGACTTCACCCTCACCTGGCAGACGCTGCTCGCGCGGGGGATCTCGGCAGTGGGGTCGAGCATCAGCATCGAGCTCGACATCCAGATCGTTCCGAAGTCGACGCGGGGCTGACGGGCGGGCGCCGCCCGGAGCGGGGCGGGGTCGCCGGCCGGTCCTGCGGGCGACCCCGTGGACGTCCCCGCGGGTGTCTTACGGGGCCTCCAGCCAGCCCTCGTACTCGGCGGCCAGCTCGTCGAGGGCCGCCGGGTCCAGGCTGCCGTGCGGATCCTCGACCACCACCAGCCACTGGGCGTCCTCCGCGTCGTCCTCCCCGGCCAGGGAGTCCCGTACGAGCTGAGGTTCCTCCGCCAGGCCGAAACGGTCGGGGAGTTCGCCCGCGACCTCCTCGGCGGCGTCGCGGTCGGGGAGTACCAGTACGTGTCGTTCGCTCACCCGGCCATTCTCGGGCATGGGTGTCAGTGGCCCGTGGGATGCTGGATCGCGATGGCCACCAGAAAGACTTCCCCCGAAGAACTCCTCGGTCCCGTGACGCTCGCCGTGGGGCAGGAGGACCTGCTCCTCGACCGTGTCGTCCAGGAGGTGGTGGCGGCCGCCCGCGCCGCCGACGCCGACACGGACGTCCGCGACCTCATGTCCGACCAGCTCCAGCCCGGGACGCTCGCCGAGCTCACCAGCCCCTCGCTCTTCGCCGAGCGGAAGGTCCTGGTCGTGCGGAACGCCCAGGATCTCGCCGCCGACACGGTCAAGGACATCAAGGCGTACCTCGACGATCCGATCGAGGACATCTCGCTCGTCCTGCTCCACGCGGGCGGGGCCAAGGGCAAGGGGCTGCTCGACGCCGCGCGGAAGGCGGGGGCACGGGAGGTGGCCTGCCCGAAGACCACCAAGCCGGCGGAGCGGCTGACGTTCGTACGGCAGGAGTTCCGGGCGCTGGGGCGGTCGGCCACGCCGGAGGCCTGCCAGGCGCTCGTGGACTCGATCGGCAGCGACCTGCGGGAGCTCGCGTCCGCGGCGGCGCAGCTCACGGCCGACGTGGACGGGACGATCGACGAGGCCGTCGTCGGGCGGTACTACACGGGGCGCGCCGAGGCGTCCTCCTTCAACGTCGCGGACCGCGCCGTCGAGGGGCGGGCGGCGGAGGCGCTGGAGGCGTTGCGCTGGTCGCTCTCGACCGGGGTCGCGCCGGTGCTCATCACCAGTGCGCTCGCGCAGGGTGTACGGGCGATCGGCAAGCTGTCCTCGGCGAGGGGCGGGCGACCCGCCGACCTCGCCCGGGAGCTGGGGATGCCGCCCTGGAAGATCGACCGCGTACGGCAGCAGATGCGGGGCTGGACCCCGGACGGGGTGTCGCTCGCGCTGCGGGCGATCGCGGAGGCGGACGCGGGGGTGAAGGGCGGCGGGGACGACCCGGAATACGCCCTGGAGAAGGCGGTGGTCGCGGTGGCTCGGGCGGCGAGGATGCGGCGGGGGTAGGGGGCGGGGGTGTCTGCGGGTCGGTGATTGTGGGTGGGGCGGGGTAGGTCTGGGCCGGGGCCGGGGCCGGGGCCGGGGGGTCGGTGCGGGCGGTAGGTGGCCGGCGCCGGAGCGGTTTCCCCCACCCCGCCCCTTCCCGAAACCCTGCCGGGGGCGGGTGGGCACAAGCCCGATTGCCGGGGGCTCCGCCCCCGAACTCCAGCGGGTGCGGCAGCTTTGCGCCCCAGGGGCTTACCGCGGGACCCCGCGTGGGTTTGGCGGCTTCGCGCCGTGGCGCTGCGCGCTCGGTCTCGGTGGGCGGGGCGGTCTTGAGCTGTGGGGCTTCGCCCCGCCCCAGCCGGCCTCGGCGGCTTTCCCTTGGCCGCTTAGGGCCCGGCCCCCGGCCCCGCCCCCTCGACCCCCAGCCCGCATCATCGGCATGAAGGCAGTTCCTGTCGCCCCGGGAACGGCGAAAGCCCCGGCTCTCCTGGGGGAGGAGAGGCGGGGCTTTCGGCGTGTTCAGGGTGGGCTCGCACCCGCGTGGCGAACGCGTCCGCGTGCGAGTCCTGGGTGGCCGGGCGGGAGCGGGAGAGAGGGCCCGCTGGATCCCGTACGGCCGATCACATCAGGGCTCAGCCCTGGAGAGCGGCAGCCTTGGTGGCCAGCGCCGACTTCTTGTTGGCGGCGGCGTTCTTGTGGATGACGCCCTTCGAGACAGCCTTGTCGAGCGCGCGGGCGGCGGCGCGAGAAGCCACGACGGCCTTCTCGACGTCACCCGCGGCGACGGCCTCGCGGGCCTTGCGGATCGCGGTCTTGAGCGAGGACTTGACGGCCTTGTTGCGCAGGCGCGCCTTCTCGTTCGTCTTGTTCCGCTTGATCTGGGACTTGATGTTCGCCACGAAAAGAGCCTTTACAGGTTCGATGTTCCTTCTGGATGCGCCTCGCAGCTGAGAGGGCATACGAGACACAGCTGTCCACAGTATCAGCGACCCTCGCGCCCGCCCAAACCGGGCGCCGGGCGACGGGCATGGGACCATGGAGCCTACGTATCGATCCGACATCGCCCCGAGACGAGACCCTGCGTGCCCGCGACTCCTACCAACGTGCCCGAGCCGAGCCGTACCGACCCGGCTCTGATCCGCAACTTCTGCATCATCGCGCACATCGACCACGGCAAGTCCACGCTCGCCGACCGGATGCTCCAGCTGACCGGTGTCGTCGACCAGCGGCAGATGCGTGCCCAGTACCTCGACCGCATGGACATCGAGCGGGAGCGCGGCATCACGATCAAGTCCCAGGCGGTCCGGCTGCCGTGGGCGCCCACCGACGGGCAGGGTGGGGGCAGGACGCACATCCTGAACATGATCGACACCCCGGGGCACGTCGACTTCACGTACGAGGTCTCCCGGTCGCTCGCGGCCTGTGAGGGCACGGTGCTGCTCGTGGACGCGGCGCAGGGCATCGAGGCGCAGACGCTCGCCAACCTCTACCTGGCGATGGAGAACGACCTCACCATCGTCCCGGTCCTGAACAAGATCGACCTCCCGGCCGCCCAGCCGGAGAAGTTCTCCGAGGAGCTGGCCAACCTCATCGGCTGCCAGCCGGAGGACGTCCTCAAGGTCTCCGCGAAGACCGGCATGGGCGTCGAGGCGCTGCTCGACCGGGTCGTCCGTGACGTGCCGGCCCCGGTCGGCGTCGCCGACGCGCCCGCCCGCGCGATGATCTTCGACTCGGTCTACGACTCCTACCGCGGTGTCGTGACCTACGTCCGTGTCGTCGACGGCCAGCTCAACAAGCGCGAGCGCATCAGGATGATGTCGACCGGCGCCACCCACGAGCTGCTCGAGATCGGTGTCTCGTCCCCCGAGATGACGTCGTCCGACGGCCTCGGCGTCGGCGAGGTGGGCTACCTCATCACCGGTGTGAAGGACGTCCGTCAGTCCAAGGTCGGTGACACGATCACCTCCCTGAACAAGGGCGCCACCGAGGCCCTCGGCGGCTACAAGGACCCGAAGCCGATGGTGTTCTCGGGCCTCTACCCGCTGGACGGCTCGGAGTACCCGGACCTCCGCGAGGCCCTCGACAAGCTCCAGCTCAACGACGCCGCGCTCGTCTACGAGCCGGAGACCTCCGCCGCGCTCGGCTTCGGCTTCCGCGTCGGCTTCCTCGGTCTGCTCCACCTCGACGTGATCCGCGAGCGGCTGGAGCGCGAGTTCGGTCTCGACCTGATCGCCACCGCGCCGAACGTGGTCTACCGCGTGGTCATGGAGGACGGCAGCGAGCACACGGTCACGAACCCGAGCGAGTTCCCCGAGGGCAAGATCGACGACGTGTACGAGCCCGTCGTACGCGCCACGATCCTGGCCCCCAGCGAGTTCATCGGCGCGATCATGGAGCTGTGCCAGACGCGTCGCGGCACCCTCATCGGCATGGACTACCTCTCCGAGGACCGCGTCGAGATCCGCTACACGCTGCCCCTCGCGGAGATCGTCTTCGACTTCTTCGACCAGCTGAAGTCCAAGACGCGCGGTTACGCCTCGCTCGACTACGAGCCCACCGGCGAGCAGGCCTCCAGCCTGGTCAAGGTCGACATCCTGCTGCACGGCGACAAGGTCGACGCCTTCTCCGCCGTCACCCACAAGGACGCCGCCTACGCATACGGCGTGCGCCTCGTCGCCAAGCTGCGCGAACTCATCCCGCGGCAGGCCTTCGAGGTGCCGATCCAGGCCGCCATCGGCTCCCGGGTCATCGCCCGCGAGACCATCCGCGCCATCCGGAAGGACGTCCTCGCCAAGTGCTACGGCGGTGACATCTCCCGTAAGCGGAAGCTGCTGGAGAAGCAGAAGGAAGGCAAGAAGCGCATGAAGATGGTCGGCTCCGTGGAGGTGCCGCAGGAGGCCTTCATCGCCGTCCTGTCGAGCGACGAGTCCTCCGGCAAGAAGAAGTAGCCCCAGGCCGCCGCACCGGCTGCCCTGTGCGGACAACGGGTCCACGTGCCACGGGCGCGTGGGCCCGTTCGTTATCAAGCGGCACCCTGCAGACCCTTACGCGCCGGTCCCCGGCCCTTTACTCTGATCCCGGCTCGAAGGTTACTCGCCAGTTAGTTACGAACCACCAGAAGGCACCGCCGCCGCCCGGAGGACGTCGTGAGCGACACACAGACCCAGATCGAGAACCGGCCGCCCTCCGTGGCGACCCTCTTCCTTGAGCGCGTCGAGCGGACCCCGGATGCGGAGGCCTACCGCTACCCGACGCCCGCCGCCGGTGCGGGCCCGGACGACTGGAAGTCGCTCAGCTGGGGTCAGGCCGCCGAGCGGGTCTACGCGATCGCCGCCGGCCTCGTCGACCTCGGCGTGGAGTCCGAGGAGCGGGTCGCCCTCGCCTCCTCCACCCGCGTCGAGTGGATCCTCGCCGACCTCGGTGTGATGTGCGCGGGCGCCGCGACCACCACGGTCTACCCGCAGACCAACGCCGAGGAGTCGGCGTTCATCCTCTCGGACTCCGAGTCGAAGGTCCTGATCGCCGAGGACGCGGCCCAGCTCGCGAAGGCCGTCGAGCGCCGCGCCGACCTGCCGAACCTCCGCCATGTGGTCGTCATCGACACCACCGGAGTGGAGAGCGACGGCGAATGGGTGATCTCGCTCGCCGAGCTGGAGGCACGCGGCAAGGCCTATCTGGAGAAGCACCCCGAGGCCGTCAAGGAGCGGGTCGCGGCGATCACCTCCACGCAACTCGCCACCCTCATCTACACCTCGGGCACCACCGGCCGCCCCAAGGGTGTCCGCCTCCCGCACGACAACTGGTCGTACATGGCCAAGGCCATCGCCGCCACCGGCCTCGTCACCCAGGCCGATGTGCAGTACCTGTGGCTGCCGCTCGCGCACGTCTTCGGCAAGGTCCTCACCTCCGGCCAGATCGAGGTCGGGCACGTCACCGCCGTCGACGGCCGCGTCGACAAGATCATCGAGAACCTGCCGGTGGTCCAGCCGACCTACATGGCCGCCGTGCCCCGCATCTTCGAGAAGGTCTACAACGGCGTCGCCGCCAAGGCCCGCGCCGGGGGCGGCGCCAAGTACAAGATCTTCCAGTGGGCCGCCGAGGTCGCCCGCGAGTACGCCAAGGCCACCCAGGACAACTTCCGCCGCACCGGCACCGCCTCCGCGCCCTTCGGCCTCACCGCCAAGCACAAGGTCGCCGACGCGCTCGTCTACGCCAAGATCCGTGAGGCCTTCGGCGGCAACCTGCGCGCCTGCATCTCCGGCTCCGCCGCGCTCGCCCCCGACATCGGCTACTTCTTCGCCGGCGCGGGCATCCACATCCTGGAGGGCTACGGCCTCACCGAGACCTCCGCCGCCTCCTTCGTCAACCCGGGCGAGGCCTACCGCACCGGCACCGTCGGCAAGCCGCTCCCCGGCACCGAGGTCCGGATCGCGGACGACGGCGAGGTGCTGCTGCGCGGTCCCGGCGTCATGGAGGGCTACCACGGCCTGCCCGAGAAGACGACCGAGGTCCTGGAGTCCGACGGCTGGTTCCACACCGGCGACATCGGCGAGCTGTCCCCCGACGGCTACCTGCGGATCACCGACCGCAAGAAGGACCTGATCAAGACCTCCGGCGGCAAGTACATCGCGCCGGCCGAGGTCGAGGGCCAGTTCAAGGCCGTCTGCCCGTTCGTCTCGAACATCCTCGTCCACGGCGCCGACCGGAACTTCTGCACCGCGCTCATCTCCCTCGACGAGCCCACCCTGCTCGGCTGGGCCGCCGAGCACGGCCTCGCGGGCAGGTCGTACGCCGACGTCGTCGCCGCGCCGCAGACCGTGACGATGGTCCAGGGCTATGTCGACCGCCTCAACGAGGGCCTCCAGCGCTGGCAGACGATCAAGAAGTTCCGTCTGCTGCCGCGCGACCTCGACATCGAGCACGGCGAGCTCACGCCGTCGCTGAAGCTGAAGCGTCCGGTGGTGGAGCGGGAGTATAAGGGCCTCATCGACGACATGTACGCGGGGTCGCGGGAGTCCTGACCGCAGCAGACGCGGGGTCGCCGGGAGTCCTGACCGGCGCGTGCGTGTCCTGAGCGCTGCCCTGTGGACAGGTTGTCCACAGGGCAGGGCGTTCACCCCGGGCAGTACGGGACAATGGGGCTCATGCCTTCCGTACTGCCCGATGGTGAGTCCGTGCCCGACGACGGGGCGCTGCCCCCGCACGCCCTCGAAGGGGCGGGGGAGCGGCCGCTCGGGTTCTACCTGCACGTGCCGTACTGCGCGACCCGCTGCGGGTACTGCGACTTCAACACCTACACCGCGAGCGAGCTGCGCGGCACCGGCGGGGTGCTCGCCTCCCGGGACAACTACGCCGAGCAGGTCGCCGAGGAGATCCGGCTGGCCCGGAAGGTGCTCGGCGACGACCCCAGGCCCGTGCGGACCGTGTTCGTCGGCGGCGGTACGCCCACGCTGCTCGCCGCCGGTGACCTCGTACGGATGCTGGGGGCCGTCCGGGACGAGTTCGGGCTGGCGGACGACGCCGAGGTGACGACCGAGGCCAATCCCGAGTCCGTGAACCCGGCCTATCTGGCGGAGCTGCGGGAGGGCGGCTTCAACCGGATCTCCTTCGGCATGCAGAGCGCCAGGCAGCACGTCCTCAAGATCCTCGACCGGACGCACACCCCCGGACGCCCCGAGGCGTGCGTCGCGGAGGCGCGGGCCGCCGGGTTCGAGCACGTCAACCTCGACCTGATCTACGGCACCCCCGGCGAGTCCGACGACGACTGGCGGGCCTCCCTCGACGCCGCCATCGGCGCCGGGCCCGACCACGTCAGCGCCTACGCGCTGATCGTCGAGGAGGGGACACAGCTGGCCCGCCGCATCCGGCGCGGCGAGGTGCCGATGACCGACGACGACGTCCACGCCGACCGGTACCTGATCGCCGAGGACGTCCTCTCCGGAGCCGGATTCGAGTGGTACGAGGTGTCCAACTGGGCCACCTCGGAGGCCGGCCGCTGCCTCCACAACGAGCTGTACTGGCGCGGCGCCGACTGGTGGGGCGCCGGACCGGGCGCGCACAGCCACGTGGGCGGCGTGCGCTGGTGGAACGTGAAGCATCCCGGGGCGTACGCGGCCGCGCTGGCCGGCGGGAAGTCGCCCGGCGCGGGCCGGGAACTGCTCTCCGAGGAGGACCGGCGGGTCGAGCGGGTGCTGCTCGAACTGCGGCTCAAGGAGGGCGTGGAGCTTTCGCTGCTCAAGCCCGCGGGCCTCGCCGCCTCCCGCAAGGCGCTCACCGACGGGCTCCTCGACCCCGGGCCCTACGAGGCCGGGCGCGCGGTCCTGACCCTGCGGGGCCGGCTGCTCGCCGACGCGGTGGTGCGGGACCTCGTGGACTAGGGCCTGTCTTTTCCGCCCCTTTCCCGACGACCCGCCCAGCCCCGCCCCGGTGACATGGCCAGGGGCAGGGCGGCGCGGGCCGGTCAGTAGTGGGAGGGCAGCACGTCGTAGCAGAACTCGTACATCGCCGGGTTCTGGCCCAGGACCGCCAGCATCTTGTCGCCCGTGTCGGGGCCGACGACGCCGTCCGCCTGGGAGCTGCCCAGCTTCGCGCGCTGGAAGTCCAGCACGCCGGACTGTGTCCGATCGCCCCAGATGCCGTCCTCCTCCAGCCGTGCCGACGAGGTGTGGGACCAGTTCACGGCCGCCTGCACGCACCGCACACCGTCGCCCTGGTCTCCGTACGAGACGTACGGGGCGGAGGGGGCGGCGCTCGCGGTGCCGGCGAGGCTCACCACGGCGACGGCGACGGACGAGGTCAGCAGCGCCGCTCTCTTGAACACGGGGCGGGAGAACACGGTTTCCTCCAGGGGCGTGGTGGTGCGAGTGATCGTTCCGCCACGCTGGCACGGACCCGTGCGTCCCGGCACGGCTCCGTTGTCCCGGGACAACGGGCGCACCGTCCCGGGACGGCGCTCCTACGGCGCCGTCACGAAGTCGATCAGCTCCTCCACCCGGCCGAGCAGCTCCGGCTCCAGGTCCTTGTAGGACTCCACGCGCTTGAGGATCGCCTGCCAGACCGCGCCGGTGTTGTCCGAGGGCCAGCCGAGGGCCCGGCACACGCCGGTCTTCCAGTCCTGGCCGCGCGGGACCGCGGGCCAGGCCGGGATGCCGAGCGAGGAGGGCTTCACGGCCTCCCAGACGTCGATGTACGGGTGGCCGACGACGAGCACGTCCGGAGAGGTCACCCGGGCGGCGATCCGCGACTCCTTCGAGCCCGGGACGAGGTGGTCGACGAGGACACCGAGGCGGGCGTCCGGCGCCGGGCCGAACTCCGCGACGATCGACGGCAGGTCGTCGACGCCCTCCAGGTACTCCACGACCACGCCCTCGACGCGCAGGTCGTCGCCCCAGACCCGCTCGACGAGCTCCGCGTCGTGGCGGCCCTCGACGTAGATCCGGCCCGCCCGCGCCACCCGCGCCCGCGCCGCCGGGACGGCCACCGAGCCGGAGGCCGTACGGGACGGGCGCACCGGCGCCGACGAGGACGGGCGGACCAGGGTCACCACCCGGCCCTCCAGGAGGAAGCCGCGCGGTTCCAGCGGGAACACCCGGTGCTTGCCGAAGCGGTCCTCCAGGGTCACCGTGCCCGCCTCGCAGCGGATCACCGCCCCGCAGAAGCCCGTGGAGACCTCCTCCACGACCAGATCGCGGTCGGCCGGGATCTCCGGGACGGGCTTCGGCTTCTTCCACGAGGGCGTCAGGTCCGGGTCGTAGCTGCGCATTCGGTGGACGCTACGACACCGCGAAGCGCGTTGCCAGTTCACCGCGCTGGGTCCGTACGAACGTGGCGTCCACCACCGCCCCGTGCCCCGGCACGTACACCGCGTCCTCGCCGCCGAGCCGCAGCAGCCGGTCCAGCGCGTCCGGCCAGCGGGACGGGACCGCGTCCGGGCCCGCCTGCGGCTCGCCCGACTCCTCCACCAGATCGCCGCAGAAGACCACCTCCCGCTCCCCGGGCACCAGGAGCACCAGGTCGTGGCCGGTGTGGCCGGGGCTGACGTTCGCCAGGAGGACCTGCCGGCCGCCCAGGTCGAGCGTCCATTCGCCGGAGACGGTGTGCCGCGGGGCCACCAGGGAGTCCACCGCCTCCGCTGCCGCCGCCTCGCCGACCCCCTGCCGTACCGCGTCCTCGCCCAGCGCCTCCCGGTCCCGCACCCGGCCCATCAGCTCGTCCGAACCCACCGCGCCGAAGACCTCCGCCCCGGCGAAGGCCGCCGTGCCGAAGACATGGTCGAAATGGGGGTGGCTCAGTGCGATGTGTGTCACTCTCCGGCCGCCCGTGAGGCCCGCGATCTGCGTCCGCAGCTCGGCGCCCTCCGCGAGCGAGGAGCCCGTGTCGTACAGCAGCACCGCCCGCTCGCCCAGGACCAGTCCGACCGTGGCGTCCCAGCCGGGCAGCCGCCGCCGGCCCACCCCGTCCGCGAGCCGCTCCCATCCGTACGCTTCCCAATCCACGTCCATGGGGCGACGCTAACCGGTGGGGGCGTCGCCACCTTGCCAGGAGCGACGCCCGCCGCCGTACACTGACCGGGGGATCGCTGGCACTCGGACAGGTCGAGTGCCAAAAGCGGAGCAACCGGAACGACGACGACAGCTGGAGGTGCGCACGATGCTCAGCGAACGCAGACTCGAGGTCCTGCGCGCCATCGTCCAGGACTACGTCGGGACGGAGGAGCCCGTCGGCTCCAAGGCGCTCACCGAGCGCCACAAGCTCGGCGTGTCACCCGCCACCGTGCGCAACGACATGGCGGTGCTGGAGGAGGAGGGGTTCATCGCCCAGCCCCACACCAGCGCCGGCCGGATCCCGACCGACAAGGGCTACCGGCTCTTCGTCGACCGGCTCGCCGGCGTCAAGCCGCTGTCGACGCCCGAGCGGCGGGCCATCCACAACTTCCTCGACGGAGCCGTCGACCTGGACGACGTCGTCGGGCGCACGGTCCGGCTGCTCGCGCAGCTGACCCGTCAGGTCGCCGTCGTCCAGTACCCCTCGCTGACGCGTTCGACCGTCCGGCACGTGGAACTGCTCTCGCTGGCCCCGGCCCGCCTGATGCTCGTGCTCATCACGGACACCGGACGTGTCGAGCAGCGGGTCGTCGACTGCCCCGCGCCCTTCGGCGAGACCTCGCTCGCCGACCTGCGGGCCCGGCTCAACAGCCGGGTCGTCGGTCGCCGGTTCGCCGACGTGCCGCAGCTGGTGCAGGACCTCCCCGAGTCCTTCGAGGAGCTCGAGGACCGCGCCACGGTCTCGACCGTGCTCGCGACCCTCCTCGAAACCCTGGTCGAGGAGCACGAGGAGCGGCTGATGATCGGAGGCACCTCCAATCTCACCCGCTTCGGCCCCGACTTTCCCCTGATGATCAGGCCCGTCCTGGAAGCTCTCGAGGAGCAGGTCGTGCTCCTCAAGCTGCTGGGCGAGGCCAAGGAATCGGGCATGACCGTACGCATCGGGCACGAGAACGCCCACGAGGGGCTGAGCTCCACGTCCGTCGTCTCGGTCGGCTACGGTTCGGGCGGCGAGGCAGTCGCCAAACTCGGCGTGGTCGGACCGACCCGCATGGACTACCCCGGAACGATGGGAGCGGTACGCGCAGTGGCACGTTACGTCGGACAGATCCTGGCGGAGTCGTAAGTGGCCACGGACTACTACGCCGTACTCGGCGTGCGCCGCGACGCTTCCCAGGACGAGATCAAGAAGGCGTTCCGGAGGCTCGCCCGCGAGCTGCACCCGGACGTCAATCCCGATCCGAAGACGCAGGAACGCTTCAAGGAGATCAACGCCGCCTACGAGGTCCTCTCGGACCCGCAGAAGAAGCAGGTCTACGACCTGGGCGGCGACCCCCTCTCGGCCTCCGGCGGAGGCGGCGCGGGCGGCTTCGGGGCCGGTGGCTTCGGCAACTTCTCCGACATCATGGACGCCTTCTTCGGCACGGCCTCGCAGCGCGGACCGCGCTCGCGGACCCGCCGCGGCCAGGACGCCATGATCCGTCTGGAGATCGACCTCAACGAGGCGGCCTTCGGCACCACCAAGGACATCCAGGTCGACACGGCGGTCGTCTGTACGACCTGCTCGGGCGAGGGCGCCGCACCCGGCACCTCCGCGCAGACCTGTGACATGTGCCGCGGTCGTGGCGAGGTCTCCCAGGTCACCCGGTCCTTCCTGGGCCAGGTCATGACCTCGCGGCCCTGCCCGCAGTGCCAGGGCTTCGGCACCGTCGTCCCGACCCCGTGCCCCGAGTGCGCGGGCGACGGCCGGGTCCGCTCCCGCCGCACCCTCACCGTCAAGATCCCGGCCGGTGTCGACAACGGCACCCGGATCCAGCTCGCGGGCGAGGGCGAGGTCGGCCCCGGCGGCGGCCCCGCCGGCGACCTGTACGTCGAGATCCACGAGACGCCGCACGAGACCTTCCAGCGGCGTGGCGACGACCTGCACTGCACGGTCACCCTCCCGATGACGGCGGCGGCGCTCGGCACCAAGGTGCAGCTCCAGACCCTCGACGGCCTTGAGGAGATCGACGTCCGTCCGGGCACCCAGTCCGGTCAGTCGATCCCGCTGCACGGCCGGGGCGTCACCCATCTGCGGGGCAACGGCCGGGGCGACCTGATCGTGCACGTCGAGGTGCAGACGCCGGGCAAGCTGGACGCGGAGCAGGAGCGCCTCCTGCGCGAACTGGCCAAGCTGCGCGGCGAGGAGCGGCCCACCGGCCAGTTCCAGCCGGGGCAGCAGGGTTTGTTCTCGCGTTTGAAGGATGCGTTCAACGGGCGGTAGGCGCTCTGCTGGGGGTCCGGGGGTCGTCCTCCGGGCAGACACAGTCAGCCGGGGCAGCAGGGTTTGTTCTCGCGTTTGAAGGATGCGTTCAACGGGCGGTAGGCGCTCTGCTGGGGGTCCGGGGGTCGTCCTCCGGGCAGACACAGTCAGCCGGGGCAGCAGGGTTTGTTCTCGCGTTTGAAGGATGCGTTCAACGGGCGGTAGGCGCTCTGCTGGGGGTCCGGGGGTCGTCCTCCGGGCAGACACAGTCAGCCGGGGCAGCAGGGCTTGTTCTCGCGTTTGAAGGATGCGTTCAACGGGCGGTAGGGCCCGTACGGACGAAGGGGCGGTGCCGTGATCACACGGGCCGCCCCTTTCCCGTACCCGACGTACGTGTGGCGCCGTGGCG
The DNA here is from genome assembly GCF_036634195.1 of Streptomyces sp. P9-A4. Classification (NCBI taxonomy): domain Bacteria; kingdom Bacillati; phylum Actinomycetota; class Actinomycetes; order Kitasatosporales; family Streptomycetaceae; genus Streptomyces; species Streptomyces sp. P9-A4. Next base: position 2,308,220 of record NZ_JAZIFY010000001.1, on the reverse strand, counting down.
CACCGGCCCCGCACCTGACGTACGAGCGACGTACGGATTCGGCGCCCGAGCGGGGTCATGACACGATGCCCATATGTCCACCACCGCACTGAACGATCTCTCTCGGTTTCCGATCGTGCAGGCCCCCATGGCGGGTGGCGGCTCCAGCCCCGAGCTCGTCGGAGCCGTCTGCGAGGCCGGGGCGCTCGGCTTCCTGGCCGGCGGGTACAAGACCGCCGGAGGCATGTACCAGGAGATCAAGCAGGTGCGCGCGCTCACCTCGCGGCCCTTCGGCGTCAACCTCTTCCTGCCGCAGTCCGGGCGGCCCGCCGACCCGGCCGCCGTCGAGGTCTACCGCCACCAGCTCGCCGGCGAGGCCACCTGGTACGACACCCCGCTCGGCGAGACCGACGACAGCCGCGACGACGGCTACGACGGCAAACTGGCCATCCTCCTGGAGGACCCGGTCCCCGTCGTCTCCTTCACCTTCGGCTGCCCCACGCCCGAGGCCCTCGCCGCCTTCGCCCGCGCCGGCACGTACACGATCGTCACCGTCACCTCCGCCGAGGAGGCCCTCGCCGCGCAGCTCGCCGGGGCCGACGCCGTCTGCGTGCAGGGCACCGAGGCCGGCGGACACCAGGGCACCTTCCGCGACGAACCGGCCGACGACGACGCCCCCGGCACCGGGCTGCTCACCCTCCTCACCCAGGTCCGCGAGAGTGTCGCCCTGCCGATCCTCGCGACCGGCGGGATCATGCGGGGCGCGCAGATCGCCGCCGTCCTCGCGGCCGGGGCCGACGCCGCCCAGCTCGGCACGGCGTTCCTCTGCTGCCCCGAGTCCGGCGCCCACCCGCTCCACAAGCGGGCCCTGACCGACCCGCTGTTCACCCGGACCGCGTTCACCCGGGCCTTCACCGGACGCCCGGCGCGCGGCCTCGTCAACCGGTTCCTGCGCGAGCACGGGCCGTACGCCCCCGCCGCCTACCCCGAGATCCACCACCTCACCGCCCCGCTCCGCAAGGCCGCCGCAGCCGCCGGCGACGCCCAGGGCATGGCCCTGTGGGCCGGCCAGGGCCACCGGCTCGCCCGCGAACTCCCCGCCGGGCGGCTGGTCGAGGTGCTGGCCGCCGAACTCGACACCGCCCTCTCCGGCCAGGCCCACAGGAGCGCCTCATGACCGCACCCGTCTTCGTCGTCGACGCCGTTCCCGGCGCCGGGAGCTTCCTCCTGGACGGCCCCGAGGGGCGGCACGCCGTCTCCGTGAAACGGCTGCGGGAGGGCGAGGAACTGGTCCTCGCCGACGGCCGGGGCCGCTGGGCGGCGTGCGTGGTGCTGACCGCCGAGGGCAAGGACCAGCTCACCGTGCGGGTCGACGAGGTCCACGAGGACCCCGAGGAGGAGCCCCGGATCACCGTCGTCCAGGCGCTGCCCAAGGGCGACCGGGGCGAACTCGCCGTCGAGACCATGACGGAGACCGGGGTGGACGCGATCGTTCCGTGGGCCGCCTCCCGCTGCATCACCCAGTGGAAGGGCGACCGGGGCCTCAAGGCGCTCGCCAAGTGGCGGTCCACCGCGCGCGAGGCAGGCAAGCAGTCGCGCCGCTCCCGGTTCCCCGAGGTCACCGAGGTGATGACCACCAAGCAGGTCGCCGCCTTCCTGGCGGAGGCCGACTTCGCGGCCGTCCTGCACGAGGACCGCGACCACCCCAGCGGGGCGCTCGCCACCGCCGAACTCCCCGCGAAGGGCTCGGTCGTGCTGATCGTCGGCCCCGAGGGGGGCGTCTCCCCGGAGGAGCTGGCCGTCTTCGAGGCGGCCGGGGCGCGCCCGTACCGGCTGGGCCGCAGCGTGCTGCGCACCTCCACGGCCGGCACGGCGGCGACGGCACTGGTCCTGGGACGCACGGGACGCTGGAGCTAGCGGACGCGGGCCGGGGCGGGGCCGGGGCGGCACCGGACCCGGCGGCGCGTGGGCGATCCGGCGGCGCCGGACCCGGTGGCGCTCCGTACGAACCCACGGTGGCGCGTACGTACGGAACCCGGTGGACGGCCGCCCCCGGCGGCTCCCTAGGCTGGCCCGCATGGCCGACGAGTCCCCCCTGATCCGCAGTCTGCGCGCCGCTGTGGCCGCCGCCCCCGGTGACGTACCCCTGCGCCTCCACTTCGCCGAACTCCTCCTCGCGGAGGGGCGCGCCGACGAGGCCGTCGCGGAGGCGGCCGTCGCCCTCCAGCACGCGCCGGGGGACGCGGACGCCCGCGCGCTGATGATGCGGGCGATGGGGATGCCGCCGGCCCCGGCGCCCGCCCCCGAAGCGCCCGTACGGCCTGAGGCGCCGGCGATCCCGCCCGTACAGCCGGAAGCGTCCACTGCCCAGCCCCCCGCCTTCGACTGGGCCGCCGCCGAGCAGCAGGTCCAGGACGTCGTCGGGCCCCGGTTCCTGGAGGACCCGCAGGCCGCCGACGGCGAGGGGGCCGCCGGGGACGCCGCCGCCTGGGACGTCGACGCGCCCGGCTCCGTGCGCCTCGCCGACGTCGGCGGGATGGAGGAGGTCAAGGACCGGCTCGAAGCCGCCTTCCTCGCTCCCATGCGCAACCCCGAACTCCGCAAGCTGTACGGCAAGTCGCTCCGCGGCGGCCTGCTCCTCTACGGGCCGCCCGGCTGCGGCAAGACGTTCATCGCACGGGCCGTCGCGGGCGAGCTCGGCGCGAACTTCCTCACCGTCTCGCTCTCCGACGTCCTCGACATGTGGATCGGGGCCTCCGAGAAGAACATCCACGACATCTTCGAGACCGCCCGCCGCCAGGCCCCCTGCGTGGTCTTCCTCGACGAGCTGGACGCCCTCGGCGCCAAGCGCTCCCGCTCCCACCACAGCGGCCTGCGCAACGTCGTGAACCAGCTCCTCACCGAACTGGACGGCATCGCGAGCGGCGCCGGCAACGAGGGCGTCTTCGTGCTCGCCGCCACCAACGTCCCCTGGGACGTGGACATCGCCCTGCGCCGCCCCGGCCGCCTCGACCGCACCCTGCTGGTGCTGCCGCCGGACGCCACCGCCCGCGAGTCGATCCTCCGCTACCACCTGCGCGAGCGTCCCATCGAGGCCGTCGACCTCGGCAAGCTCGTCAAGGCAACCGAGGACTTCTCCGGCGCCGACCTCGCGCACGTCTGCGAGACGGCCGCCGAGGCCGCCCTCCTGGACTCCGCCCGCAGCGGCTCCGTACGCCTCATCTCCACCAAGGACCTGCTCGGCGCGGCCAAGCAGATCAAGCCGTCCACGGAGCCGTGGTTCGCCGCCGCCCGGAACGTCGCCATGTTCGCCAACGAGGGCGGCCTGTACGACGACCTCCTCGCCCACCTCAAGCGGAAGCGCAAGCTGTGACCGCCCCGACCGCGCTCCGGCGCGCCGAGGCCCTCTACGACACCGGGCGGTACGCGCAGGCCGGGGAGCTCGTCGCCCAGCACCTGGCGACCGAACCGGAGGACGCCGAGGCGCTCGTCCTGCTCGCCCGCTGCCACCACCGGGCCGAGGACCACCCGGCCGCCCTGGACGCCGTGGACCGGGCGCTGCGCGCCGAACCCGAGCTGCTCATGGGCTGGCTGATGCGGGTGCAGATCCTGCTGGGCCTGCGCCGCTTCCCGGAGGCGGAGGCCTCCGCCCGGCACGCCGTGGAGCTCGCCCCGCAGTTCTGGGGCAGCCACTATGCCCTCGGCACCGCCCTCGCCCAGTTCGCGGAGCACGCGCGCACGCCCGCGCGTACCGTCGCCGCGTACGAGGCGGCGCGGACCGCCGTGAACCTCGGCCCCGAGGAGGACGCGGCCCATTTCCTGGTGGGGCTCACCGCCCAGCGCCGGGGCGACCACGCCACCGCGCAGCGGGCGTACGAGACGACGCTGCGGCTCAACCCGCAGAGCAGCGAGGCCCACAACAACCTGTCGCTGCTGCGGCTGCGGCGCCGCTGGTTCCGGCGCGGGGCCTGGACCCAGGCCGCCGAAGGCTTCGTCGCCTCCGCCGCGCTCGACCTCCAGGACCGCAAGGCCCGCTACAACCTGGAGGCCATGGCCTGGAACACGGTCGCCGGGGCCCGCTGGGTGGCCCTGCTCGGCTTCATCGCCTCGACGTTCGGCGCCGCCGCCGTCCGGAGCGGGGCGACCGGCGCGGAGGCGGTCGTGCCCCTGGTGACCGGGGCGGTCGTGCTCGTCGGCGCCTGGGGCGGCTGGGTGCTGTGGATGGGCCGCCGGGTGCCGCCCCGGCTGCGCCGCCCGCTGTTCCTGGTGGCGCGCTCCTGCCGGCCGGTGATCGCGATGGCCACCGCCGTGGGCCTGCTCGGGCTCTACTCGGTGGTGTCCATGGCCCTGTGGTCGTTGGGCACGGGTGTGGTCGGCGGACTCGGAACCCCGCTGTTCTGGGCCGTGATCATCACGTACTGGGTGAGCCGCTCGGCGCTGAACCGGCGCGCGCCCAAGGACTGACCGGGGACGCGGTGGTGTCGGAGGCGGCCGATAGCATGCGCGTGTACTGACCGACGGAGTCGAGGAGGACCGGGCCATGGCCGGAGAGCCGCAGGGCGACTGCCTGTTCTGCAAGATCGTGGCGGGTGACGTGCCCGCGACGCTCGTGCGGGAGACCGAGACGACCGTCGCGTTCCGCGACATCAACCCGCAGGCGCCCACCCACGTCCTGGTGATCCCGCGCCTCCACTACCCGGACGCGGCCTCCCTGGCCGCCGCCGCGCCGACCGTCGCCGCCGACATACTGCGCGAGGCCGGCGTGGTCGCGGCGCAGGACGGCGTCGACGACAGCGGTTTCCGGATCGTGTTCAACACCGGCGCCGGAGCGGGCCAGACCGTCTTCCACGCCCACGCGCACGTGCTGGGCGGCCGCGGCCTCAACTGGCCCCCCGGCTAGAGCGGGACGCGCGCACGTGTCCGTACGCGAACTGGTCGTGCTCGGGACCGCCAGCCAGGTCCCGACCCGGCACCGCAACCACAACGGCTATCTGCTGCGCTGGGACGGACAGGGCATCCTCTTCGATCCCGGCGAGGGCACCCAGCGGCAGATGCTGCGGGCCGGGGTCGCCGCCCACGACATCGACCGGATCTGCGTCACGCACTTCCACGGCGACCACTCGCTGGGCCTCGCCGGGGTGATCCAGCGGATCAACCTCGACCAGGTCCCGCACCCGGTCACCGCGCACTACCCGGCCGGCGGGCAGCACTTCTTCGAGCGGCTGCGGTACGCCACGGCCTACCGCGAGACCGTGCGGCTGACCGAGGCGCCGGTCACCGCCGACGGGCCGCTCGCCGTCACCGACGCGTACACGCTCGACGCGGCCCGGCTCTCGCACCCCGTCGAGTCCTACGGCTACCGGCTCACCGAACCCGACGGGCGCCGCATCCTGCCCGAGCGGCTCGCCGCGCACGGCATCAAGGGCCCCGACGTGGGCCGGATCCAGCGCGACGGCGTCCTGGCCGGGGTGACCCTCGACGAGGTCAGCGAGGTCCGGCGCGGACAGCGCTTCGCCTTCGTCATGGACACCCGCCTCTGCGACGGCGTGCACGCCCTCGCGGAGGGCGCCGACATGCTCGTCATCGAGTCGACCTTCCTCGACGAGGACGTCCGGCTCGCCACCGACCACGGCCATCTGACGGCCGGACAGGCCGCCGCCGTCGCCCGGGACGCGGGCGTACGGCATCTCGTCCTGACCCACTTCTCGCAGCGCTACTCCGACCCGGAGGAGTTCGAGCGCCAGGCGCGGGCGGCCGGGTTCGACGGCGAACTGAGCATTGCCAAGGACCTCATGAGGGTCCCCGTACCGAAGAGATAGAGCACCACCCATGCACCTCCCGGTGGGCCTTCCCAAGGCCGAACTGCACCTCCACATCGAAGGCACCCTCGAACCCGAGCTGGCCTTCGCGCTCGCCGCGCGCAACGGCGTCACCCTGCCGTACGCGGACACCGCCGCCCTGCGCGAGGCGTACCGCTTCGACGACCTCCAGTCCTTCCTGGACCTGTACTACGGACTGATGGCGGTCCTGCGCACCGCCGAGGACTTCACCGAACTCGCCGACGCCTATCTGGAGCGGGCCGCCGCCCAGGGCGTCCGGCACGCCGAGATCTTCTTCGACCCGCAGGCGCACACCGCCCGCGGCGTCCCGATCGGCACCGTGATCGAGGGCCTGAGCGCCTCCCTCGCCCGCTCCGAGGAGCGGTACGGGGTCTCCACCCGGCTCATCATGTGCTTCCTGCGCGACGAGTCGGCCGAGTCGGCCCTCGCGACCCTGGAGGCCGCGAAGCCGTATCTGGACCGGATCACCGGCGTCGGCCTGGACTCGGCGGAGGTCGGTCATCCGCCGGCGAAGTTCCGCGAGGTGTACGAGGCCGCCGGGGCGCTCGGGCTGCGCAAGGTCGCCCACGCGGGCGAGGAGGGCCCGGCGGAGTACGTCCGGGAAGCGCTGGACGTCCTCGGCGTGGAGCGGATCGACCACGGCCTGCGGTGCATGGAGGACCCGGACCTCGTCGGCCGGCTGGCCCGCGAGCGGGTGCCGCTCACGCTCTGCCCCCTGTCGAACGTACGGCTGCGGGTCATCGACACCCTGGCCGACCACCCGCTGCGGACGATGATGGCGGCGGGGCTGCTCGTCACCGTGAACTCGGACGACCCGGCGTACTTCGGGGGGTACGTGGGGGACAACTTCGAGGGGGTGCGGGAGGCGTTGGGCCTGGAGCCGGAACAGCTCCGCGAGCTGGCCCGCAACTCGTTCCTGGCCTCGTTCCTGGAGGACGACGAGCCCCGCAGGGCGCGGTACCTCGCGGAGGTGGAGGCGTACGAGTTCCCGGGCCGGTGACCCGGTGAGCCGGGCGTACAGGTTTCCGGCGAACGCGTTTTCGGGGATCGGGTTTCTCGGCCCGGCCGTGGGGTGACACTCGGGCGACGACAGTTGTTTCGGGGGAGCGGCACGGTGTCCGACATGTCCGGTCGCGCAGGGGATCCCACGGCCACGCCACCGAGCCCGGCCGCCGCACGCACCGCCGGGGCCGGCCGGACGGCCCACCATCCGCCCCGGTGGGCCTGGTGGGTGGCCGGAGTCGTGGTGCCCCTGATCGGCGCCCTGGCGACGGTCCTGACCCAGACGCAGCGCGGGGCCCTGCGCCGACCACTTCTGCCGGTTCGGCTGAGCCGATCCGCTCCGGCGGTTCGGGGCGGCCTGATCGGCAAGACACGCCCTAGCCCCGGTCGCTCGGCCTCGCCAGCCGGAAGGTCGCCTTCGTCAGGCGGCGGCGGCCCGGGGCCGCCGGGAGCGGGATCGGGGCCAGCCGTGCTTCCGGGGCGCCCATCTGGGGGACCGTGGGCGGGGTCGCCGCCGCCGTGCCCGCCAGGACCGCCGCCGGGGCGCCGCCCCTGCGGTGGATCGAGCCCGGCACCAGCGGACGGCCGGAGGCATGGCGGGCGACCGCCGTCATCGGGGCGGCGACGAGCAGGAGCAGCGCGCACAGGACCATGCCCATGCCCGGGTAGCCGGCCCCCTCCGAGAGGAGGCTGCCCGTGACCGGGCCGCAGGCCACGCCCAGGGAGGACGCCGAGCCGACCAGGACGGCCCACCGGCCGCGCGGGTCGAGAGAGGCGGCCAGGCCCAGGAGGTACGACAGGACCACCGGGTAGACGGCGTTCCACAGGATCTCGCCGGTCGCGAACGACGCCAGGTCCCCGGCGGCCGAGCTGAGCAGCACACAGCCCGCGATGAGGACCGTGCCCACCCCGATCGGCACGGCCCGGCCGAGGCGCGAGCCCAGCGCGCCCGCAGCCGTGACCCCCGCCAGGCCCGCGCCGAGCGCCGCCGCGAAGACCGCGCCGACGGTGACCTCGGAGAGCCCCGCCTGGGTGAGCCCGATGCGGCCGCTCACACCCCACAGGGCGTTCTGCGCGAGGGACCAGCAGAGGATGCCCCCGGCGAGCACGACCCCGGCCCGGCGGTACGGCAGCGGGCCCGTCGGCACGGTCCGCCGCTCCGCCCGCCCGCCCCGCGCGCGCGTGGCGCCCGGCAGTCGGCTCGTCAGCGGCCACACCAGGACCGCCGCGCAGGCGATGGCCAGCAGCGGCGGGGCGTGACCGCCCGCCAGGTGCGGCAGGGTCAGATACAGGGCGCCCGCTGTGGCCGAGACCGTCAGCAGGCCGAGTGTGGCCGCCCGGTGCGGGTCCCGCTGCCCGGCGATCCCGGCGGCGGCCACCGCCGTCGCCGTGCCGGAGCCGAGACCGCCGAGGACCGCGCCCGCCACCACCAGCGGGACGAGGCCGGTCGCGGCGGCGGAGCCGTATCCGACGGCCATCGCGAGCAGGCCCGCGCGGGCCGCCCGGCGCGGTGCGATCCGGTCCCCGCGCGCGGCGAGCGTGAAGCCGGCCGAGGAGGAGCCGAGGAGCAGGACGGAGCCGACGAGGCCCGCCTGCGCGGGGCTGAGGCCGAGCCCGGCGGAGAGCCGGCCGACGACGGTCGGCAGCAGGTACGGGGCGAGGTATCCCGCCGTGAAGAGGGCGACGAGGGCGACGAGAGCCCCCGGGACGCGCGGGCGCGACGACATGGGCGTTCCAGGAACTGAACAGGGAAATGAGATGGGCGCCCGGTGATCCACGGGTCGCGGCACCATGTGTATCAAGCATCCGAGTGGGCGGAGAAGACGGTATCCCCCGATTCGGCCTGTGATGTGGGCCACAATCGGTTTGGGGTCGGAACGGCGGGGCAACGCGCGACGTCCGCGTCGCGTCACCCCCGTCCCTCCACCCCCATCGGGCACACTGTCCAGACCGGCACCACGGTGCCGGTCCAGCGCACCACGACCGGGGAGTCCGCCGTGACCGCAGCAAGGGGAGACCAGCCGCAACACGACGCCGGGGTCGACCCGTTGGTGCGCCTGCGTGAACCCACCGACCCCGCCTGCGACGTCTTCCTCACCGGCACCGTCTTCCTCGACATCATCTTCACCGGCCTCGACAGCGCCCCCGTCCGCGGCACCGAGTCCTGGGCCCGCGGCATGGGCTCCAGCCCCGGCGGCGTGGCCAACATGGCCACCGCCCTCGCCCGGCTGGGCCTGCGCACCTCGCTCGCCGCCGCCTTCGGAGACGACCACTACGGCGAGTACTGCTGGGACGCCCTCGAACAGGGCGAGGGCATCGACCTGTCGCTCTCCCGCACCGTCCCCGGCTGGCACTCCCCGGTCACCGTCTCCATGGCCTACGAGGGCGAGCGGACGATGGTCTCCCACGGCCACGAGGCCCCCCACCTGGACGGAGCCCTCCCCGCCTACCCGCCCCACGCGCGCGCGGCCGTCGCCTCGCTCGTCCCCGGCCGCTCCGAGGAGTGGGTCGCCCGGGCCGCCCGCGGCGGCGCCAAGGTCTTCGCCGACGTCGGCTGGGACGACACCGGCCACTGGGACCTCGCCGGACTCACCGACCTCGCCCACTGCGAGGCCTTCCTGCCCAACGCCGCAGAGGCGATGCGCTACACCCGCGCCGACTGCCCCCGGGCCGCCGCCCGCGCCCTCGCCGACAGGGTCCGCTACGCCGTCGTCACCCTCGGCTCCGAAGGAGCCTACGCCGTCGACGGCGCCACCGGCGAGACCGCGGAGGTCCCCGCCATCCAGGTCTCCGCCCTCGACCCGACCGGTGCCGGGGACGTCTTCGTCGCCGGATTCGTCACCGGCACCCTCGCCGACTGGCCGCTCGCCGACCGCCTCGCCTTCGCCGGCCTCACCGCCGCCCTCTCCGTCCAGGAGTTCGGCGGCTCCCTCTCCGCCCCCACCTGGGGCGAGATCGCCGCCTGGTGGCAGCACGTCCAGGGCCACGCCATGCAGGACCCCGAGGCCCTGCGCGACCGCTACGCCTTCCTGGAGCGCCTCCTGCCCGCCCCCGCCCCCGCCCGCCCCTGGCCGCTGCGCAGGGCGGTGCCGACGATCGGCTTCCGGGCGGCCGCCCCGTAAATCCCTACGGCCTGTCGGTGCCGAGTCGTAGGCTTGGAGATCCAGAGGTTGTCGAGCAGCGAGAACCCTGCAACGGGAGGTATGCGCAGGCTTAGTGCCGGCCCATGACTCAGACACCCACAACCCATGACGGGGCGTCCCGCGACGGAGCGCCCGACCAGGCCCGCGCCCACTTCACCGTCCCCGCCAAGCACCCGATGGTGACCATCCTCGGCTCAGGCGATTCGCTGCTCCGCGTCATCGAGCGGTCGTTCCCCGGGACCGACATCCATGTCAGGGGCAACCAGGTCAGCGCGGTCGGCGACGCGGCGGATGTCGCTCTGATCCAGCGCCTGTTCGACGAGATGATGCTGGTGCTCCGCACCGGTCAGCCGATGACGGAGGACGCGGTGGAACGCTCCATCGCCATGCTGCGGGAGGAGACCGGGGACGCGGCCGTCGAGACGCCGTCCGAGGTGCTCACCCAGAACATCCTCTCCAACCGGGGCCGCACGATCCGCCCCAAGACGCTCAACCAGAAGCGGTACGTCGACGCGATCGACAAGCACACGATCGTCTTCGGCATCGGCCCCGCCGGCACCGGCAAGACCTACCTCGCCATGGCGAAGGCGGTCCAGGCCCTGCAGTCCAAGCAGGTCACCCGGATCATCCTGACCCGCCCGGCCGTCGAGGCGGGCGAGCGCCTCGGCTTCCTGCCCGGCACGCTCTACGAGAAGATCGACCCGTACCTGCGCCCGCTCTACGACGCGCTGCACGACATGCTCGACCCGGACTCGATCCCCAAGCTCATGGCGAGCGGGACGATCGAGGTCGCGCCGCTGGCCTACATGCGCGGCCGGACGTTGAACGACGCGTTCATCATCCTCGACGAGGCGCAGAACACGAACCCCGAGCAGATGAAGATGTTCCTCACCCGCCTCGGCTTCGACTCGAAGATCGTCATCACCGGTGACGTCACCCAGGTCGACCTGCCGAACGGGACGAAGAGCGGTCTGCGGCAGGTGCGCGACATCCTGGAAGGCGTCCAGGACGTCCACTTCTCGACGCTCACGTCGCAGGATGTCGTCCGGCACAAGCTCGTCGGCCGTATCGTCGACGCGTACGAGCAGTACGACATCCGCAACGAGAGCCGCGACGACAGCCGCGGTGAGCATCGGCGCGGCCGTAACGGGAAGTAGAACGCAGAGCACATGTCGATCGACGTCAACAACGAGTCCGGTACCGAGGTCGACGAGCAGGCGATCCTCGACATCGCCCGCTACGCGCTCGCGCGCATGCGCATCCACCCGCTCTCCGAACTCTCGGTGATCGTGGTGGACGCGGAGGCCATGGAGCAGCTCCACATCCAGTGGATGGACCTGCCGGGCCCGACGGACGTCATGTCCTTCCCGATGGACGAGCTGCGCCCGCCGGCGAAGGACGACGAGGAGCCCCCGCAGGGGCTCCTCGGCGACATCGTGCTCTGCCCCGAGGTCGCCACCCAGCAGGGCAAGGACGCGCCGACGGAGCACTCCATGGACGAGGAGCTCCAGCTGCTCACCGTCCACGGTGTGCTCCACCTCCTCGGGTACGACCACGAGGAGCCCGAGGAGAAGGCCGAGATGTTCGGACTCCAGGCGGCGATCGTCGACGGCTGGCGCGAGGAGAAGGGCCTGACCGGCCCGTCCCCCGCGCCGACCGTCTCCTGACCCGATGGACGTTTCACTGATTTTCGGGGCGGTCGCCCTGGTCGTCGTGGCCTGGCTGGCCGCGTGCGCCGAGGCCGGTCTCGCCCGCGTCTCCAGCTTCCGCGCCGCCGAGGCCGTACGGTCCGGGCGGCGCGGGGCCGCGAAGCTCGCCCAGGTCGCCGCCGACCCGACCCGCTATCTCAACGTGGCGCTGCTGGTCCGCGTCGCCTGCGAGATGGCCGCCGGGGTCCTCGTCACCTACGTCTGTCTGGAGGCCTTCCCGGAGACCTGGGAGGCACTGCTCGTCGCGATCGCCGTGATGGTCCTCGTCTCGTACGTGGCCGTGGGCGTCTCGCCGCGCACGATCGGCCGCCAGCACCCGCTGAACACGGCGACGGCCGCCGCGTACGTGCTGCTGCCGCTGGCCCGGATCATGGGCCCGATCCCGCAGCTGCTGATCCTCATCGGCAACGCGCTGACCCCCGGCAAGGGCTTCCGGAAGGGTCCGTTCGCCTCCGAGGCGGAGCTGCGGGCCATGGTGGACCTCGCCGAGCGGGAGTCGCTGATCGAGGACGAGGAGCGCCGTATGGTGCACTCCGTCTTCGAGCTGGGCGACACCCTCGTGCGGGAGGTGATGGTGCCCCGGACCGACCTCGTCTGCATCGAGCGGTACAAGACGATCCGTCAGGCGCTCACGCTCGCGCTGCGCTCCGGCTTCTCCCGCATCCCGGTCACCGGGGAGAACGAGGACGACATCGTCGGCATCGTGTATCTGAAGGACCTGGTCCGCAAGACGCACATCAACCGCGAGTCCGAGGCCGACCTGGTCTCCACCGCGATGCGGCCGGCCGCCTTCGTGCCCGACACCAAGAACGCCGGTGACCTGCTGCGCGAGATGCAGCAGGAGCGCAACCACGTCGCCGTCGTCATCGACGAGTACGGCGGCACCGCCGGCATCGTCACCATCGAGGACATCCTGGAGGAGATCGTCGGGGAGATCACCGACGAGTACGACCGGGAGCTGCCGCCGGTGGAGGACCTCGGCGAGGACCGCCGCCGGGTGACCGCGCGCCTCGACATCGGCGACCTGGGCGAGCTGTACGGCCTGGGGGCCGACGAGTACGACGACGAGGACGTCGAGACCGTCGGCGGTCTGCTCGCGAAGGCGCTGGGCCGGGTCCCGATCGCCGGCGCGAAGGCGGTCGTGGAGCTGCCCGACGGGCGTTCGCTGCGGCTGACGGCGGAGTCCCCGGCCGGCCGGCGGAACAAGATCGTCACCGTTCTCGTGGAACCGCTGGAACCGGAGGAGAGCCCGGAATGACCCCCGACGAGCTGCGCGCCTTCTGTCTGGACTTCAACGATGCGACGGAGGAGTTCCCCTTCGGGCCGGACGTCTCCGTCTTCAAGGTCGCCGGGAAGCTGTTCGCGCTCTCGTGGCTCGGGTCCGAGCCGCTGCGGGTCAATCTGAAATGCGATCCGGACGACGCCGTACGGCTCCGCGAGGAGTATCCGGCGATCGTCCCCGGCTATCACATGAACAAGCGGCACTGGAACACGGTGAGCGTGGGAGAGCTCCCGGACCGCATGGTCCGGGAGCTCGTCGAGGACTCGTACGACCTCGTCGTCGCCGGTCTTCCGAAGGCGGTACGGCTCCGCCTCGACCGCCCCTGAGTCACCGGCGCCGCAGTCCGATGCCGACCAGGAGCGCGGTGCCGAGCAGGATCGCCGCGTCCAGGAGGAGGACCGTGCGGACGCCGCCGTAGAGGTTCCCGCCGGTGGTGGCGAGGACGCCGAGCAGCGGGATGCCGACGGTGAGGCCGACCTGCTGGGTGGTGGTCACCAGGCCGGTGGCCAGGCCCTGCTCCTCGTTCGGGACGCCGGAGGTGACGGTCAGCCCGTACGAGACGATCGCGCCGAGGTGGAACATCGAGGCCACCGAGACGGCGACGGTCGCCAGGACCGCGCCCGACTCCTCGCCCACACCGAGCAGCCCGGCCGTCAGGACGCCCTGTCCGACGAGCGAGCCGACGAGGGTGCGGCGGGCGCCGATCCGGCCGATCACCTTCGGCGCGAGCACGCCGGCCACGACCGACACCACGCCCTGCACACCGAAGATCAGGCCGGTCTGGAAGGCCGACAGGTCCAGCGTCTCCTGGAAGTACAGGGTCAGCACGAAGACGACGGTCGACATCATCGAGAAGGTGACCAGACCGCCCAGGTTGCCGAAGGCGACCGTGCCCCGGCGCAGCATCGGCAGGGAGACCAGCGGGGCCGCGTGCCGGGACTCGACGCGTACGAAGACCGCGAGCAGCAGCAGGCCCGCCACCAGGGTGACCAGCACGTCGGCGTCGCCGAAGCCGCGCTGGGCGGCCGTCGACAGGGCGTAGATCAGGGCGAGCAGACCGCCGGTGACGGTGACCGCGCCGGGCACGTCGAGCCGGGGCCGGTCGGGGGTGCGGGACTCGGGGAGCAGTCCGGGGGCCAGCGGCAGCACGATCACGCTGAACAGGGCGAGCAGGCCCATGGTGGAGCGCCAGCCGAGGGTGTCGGTCATGACGCCGCCGAGGACCATGCCGACGGTGAAGCCGAGCGAGAGCAGGGTGCCGGAGATGCCGAGCGCCCGGTCGCGCAGCGGGCCCTCGGGGAAGGTAGTGGTCAGCAGGGACATGCCGGTGGGCACGATCGCGGCGGCGCCGATGCCCTGGAGGGCGCGTCCGGTGAGGAAGACGGCCGGGTTCCAGGCGAAGGTGGCGAGCAGCGAGGCCGCGCCGAAGAGGGCGAGCCCGGCGAGGAACAGCCTCTTGCGTCCGTAGAGGTCGCCGACGCGTCCGAAGAGGAGCAGGAAGCCGCCCGAGGGGAGGGCGAAGGCGGTGACGGCCCACTGGAGGGCGGACTGGCCGAGGCCGAGGTCGGCGCCGAGGACGGGCAGGGCCACGTTCAGGACGGAGAAGTCCAGCGCGACCATGAACTGGGCGGCGCAGAGCACGAAGAGGATGAGACGGGTGCGGCCGGTGAGGGCCGGGGGAGCGGCCGGGGCGTCCGGGGTGCCGGAGGCGGTGGGGGCGGTCGGGGGTGAGGTCGTCGTTGCCATGCCCCCACCTTCGGCGTCCGGGAACAACGCTGGGGAGCGGGAACTTATCCTGTTGGTCGTACCACCAGGCATCCAGGGGGAGGAAGCACACGTGGCCACCGCTCTCGAGAGCACCACGATGAAGCAGCACCGGCTGGGCGAGCTGCGCGAGTTCCTGATGAGCCGCCGGGCCCGGGTGAGCCCGGCCGAGGCGGGGCTGCCGGACGGCGGCGCGCGGCGCCGCACGCCGGGGCTGCGCCGGGAGGAGGTCGCGGTCCTCGCGGGTGTCGGGGTCTCCTGGTACCAGTGGCTGGAGCAGGGCCGGGACATCACGGTCTCGCCGCAGGTGCTCGACTCGGTGGCGCGGGTGCTGCGGCTGAGTCCGGCGGAGCGGCGCCATCTGTACGTCCTGGCGGCGCTGAACCCGCCGGCCCCGCAGACGGCCCCGGAGGACCGGGACATGTGCGAGGGGCTGCGGCGGCTCATCGACGCGTGGATGCCGTATCCGGCGCACATCATGGACGCCTACTGGAACACGATCCTGTACAACGACGCGGCGTCGATCGTGCTCGGGATGCGGCCGGAGATCTCGCAGAACTGCCTGGTGAACTTCTTCACCGATCCGCTCTACCGCGCGCGGGTGGGGTACTGGGAGGAGCTCGCGCCGAGGGTCGTCGCGCAGTTCCGCTCGGCCTGCTCGGAGTGCCCGGACGACGAGGGCTTCCGGGCGGTGGTCGAGGAGCTCAAGGAGCTGAGCCCGGAGTTCGTCGAGCTGTGGGACCGGCGGGACATCCTGCCGGGCGGCCAGAACCGCAAGGAGCTGACACATCCGCTGGTCGGCGCGCTGTTCGTGGAGGCGACGCAGCTCAGGGTCCCGGCCCGGCCGGACCTGGTGATCGTGATGCACACGCCGCTGCCGGAGGCGGGCACGGCGGAGAAGCTGGAGTGGCTGGTGTCGCCGGAGGGACGCCGGGGGGCGATGTACCCGGTCGCGGGCTGATCCCCCGGGGTGGACGGCCCGGTCGCGGGCTGAGACGCCGGGCGGTCGCGGGCTGAGACCGGACCCGGGCCCGTCCCGGCCTCGACCTATGCTCGGGGCATGACACTCAGCAGCGAGCACGGCGACCTCGGCGCCGAGGACCTCAAGATCATCACGCTGGCGCGGAGCGCCCGCGCGCGCAACGGCGTGCCCGAGGGGGCCGCGGTGCGCGACGAGACCGGGCGCACGTACGTGGCGGGCACGGTGGAGCTGGAGTCGCTCAGCCTGAGCGCGCTGCGGACCGCGGTCGCCATGGCGGTGGCCAGCGGCGCCCGGTCGCTGGAGGCGGCGGCCGTCGTGTCGAACGCCGGGGCCGCCTCGGACGAGGACCGCGCGGCGGTACGGGACCTCGGCGGCCCGGAGACCCCGGTGCTGCTCGCGGGCCCGGACGGACAGCTGCGCGCGGCGGTCACCGCGGGCTGAACCGAGCGGCGAGATCAGGACACGGAGGGTCCGGCGGAGAGCCGGGCCCTCCGTGTCTTTGTGTGTTTGTGAAGGATCACCGCATCTTCTCTTGCCTTCCCCGGCGGTCTGCGTCTCAATGAACACCGGTTCGTCCGACGGACCGTCAGATCTCCACCATTCACGCAGTGTCCGCACCCCTGCGTTCGTCATCGGAAGGGGTTCGAACTCGCCATGAGAAGCAGAAGCACCTTAGGGACCGTCGCGGTCCTCGCCGGCGGCATCGCCGCCGCCTCGCTGGCCTTCGCTCCGACGGCCGCCGCCGTGGCGCCGGGGACGGCCACGGCGACGTACGACTGCGGAAGCTGGGGCGGTGGCACCGCCACCCTCGCGGCCACGCAGAGCGGCACCGCCGCGACCATCACCGTCACCTCCGCCGTCACGACGCCGATCGCGGTCGGCGCCGACACGATCAGCTCGACCCTGACGCTGGCCAAGGGTGGCGGCGGCACCCGGGTCTTCACCGGGAAGAAGAACCCGGCGCTCGCTGCCGGGCAGTCCGTGGTCATGGGCCCGCTGAGCGGGACCGTGGCCTCGGGTGACAGCCTCAACTCGTACTTCGCGGGTGTCGCCCTCAAGATGGTGATCTTCGGGGTCACGGTGAACTGCGACGCGGTGACCTCGCAGTCGCCCGGCCCGTTCGTGTTCAGCTGAGCCCTGCCCCAACCGGACCGGTGTCGCCTTCGGGCGGCACCGGTCTCCGTCGTGTTCCGGGGCGGTGACCTGGGGAAACGTCGGAGTCGGCGATCTTGACATTATCTGATGGGTCATCAGTCGATGTCTTTCGCTTGCATTGACTTCTTTTCGCCGGCGGCCGTCAATGGCGCCCACTCATTCCTCAGGAGGGGGCACTCCCATGGCACTCACCCGATCCCGGGCGGCGGCCCGAAGACGGCGCTGGACCGCCGTCCTCGGCGCCACCGCCCTCGCGGTCGTCGGCGGCGGCGCCGTCGCCGCCCCGGCCGGCGCGACCAGCACCTCCGTGGAGGTGCAGTTCCCCACGCGCTGCGTCCCGCCGCCGATCGCCGGCATCCCGGCCATCGAGGGCACGACCACGTCCGCGATCACGGTCGACAAGTCGGCGCCCAAGGTCGGCGACACGGTGACCGTCACCTACACGATCACCAAGCCCGCCGCGTCCAACCCGGTCGACCTGGCACTCCCGGCCGACATCATGACGCCGAGCGGCAAGGTCGTCCTCGGCGGCGCCCAGTCCGGCGCCGTGACCGTCACCGGACCCAAGAAGAACCCGCCGGTCCCCGGCAAGGGCTCCTTCCCGGCCTTCTCCATGACCGGCACCTTCACGGTCACCGAGGCCGGATCGATCACCCTGTCGCCCGGCGACTACAACATCCACACCAGCTACCTCATGGAGCTGGACACCCCCTGTACGGTGCTCAACCCGCCCGCCCCGGTCTCCGAGACGGTCGTCGCGAGCCCCGTCACCAGCCCCAACGCCCGGACGCTCCAGCTCGACAACGCCTCCGGTGACCCCGGGGTCCGGGTGACCGTCAGCGGCGCCAAGTTCACCCCGCTCACCGAGGTCACCGTCGTCGGCCGGGCCGGCGGCGCCGAGACCGCGGACCGGATGACCGTCACGACCGACAGCGAGGGCGCCTTCGCCGCCCGTCTGAAGGTCAACGACGTGGCGACCACCGGGATCGTGGCGTACGAGGGCGCGGCCTGGGACCCGGAGAAGGGCGCCGGACCCGCCGCGTACAAGGTCGTCGTCCCCGCTCCGCCGAACAGCCAGACGGTCACCGCGACCGTCACGGCCGGCGAGCTGTCCATGACCCAGGCCGGTGACGCCGTCCAGCTGTCCGCGGTCGACTTCGGCCAGGGCGGCGCGGCCACCGGAGCCCTCCAGACGGTGACGGTCAAGGACTTCCGCGGCGGCCCCGCGGGCTGGTCCCTGACCGGCAAGGTCACCGACTTCACCGGCCCCGGCGGCGCCATCGGCGCCGGGAACCTCAGCTGGACCCCGGCCTGCACCGCCAAGGCGGGCAGCCCCAGCACCTGCGCGGCCGGTTCGGCCGGCCCGGTCGGCAGCGGCGGCGCGACCCTCGCCTCCACGCCGAACGGCGCCCTCACGGGCGGCGAGTTCACCGTCGACGCCGGGCTCTCCCTCGACGTCCCGGCGTTCACCGCGCCGGGCGCGTACGCGGGCGTGCTGACGCTGACCCTGTCCTGACCGCACAGCGGGCCGGGCGCGCACCCGGCCGGCCCGCTCCGATCCGCACCCCGGGGGTTCCGCACCGTGCGCGTCAAGCCGTACGTCCTCCTCCTGAGCGCCCTCCTCGTCCTCCTGGGCCTCGCGCCGGTCGCGCGGGCCGCCGAGAACGGCGAGTGGGCCGTCTACCCGGCCGCCGCGAAACTCGGCAGCCGCCCGTACTTCTTCCTCACCGCCGACCCCGGCTCCACGGTCACCGACCGGGTCACCGTCGCCAACAAGACCGCCGCGCCGCTCACCTTCCGGCTCTACGGGGCCGACGCCTACAACACCGACCGGGACGGCGGCTTCGCCGTCCGCGCCCAGCGGGAGAAGCAGACCGGCGCGGGCGCCTGGATCAAGCCCGCGCGGACCCGGATCACCGTCCCGCCCGGCTCCGCCGTCACCGTCCCGTACACGCTGACCGTGCCCGCCGACGCCGACCCCGGCGACCACCCGGGCGCCCTCGTCGCCCTCGACGAGCGGATCAGCCCCGGTGCGAAGGGCTCCGTGGCCGTCGGTGTCCAGCGGGCCGTCGCCGCCCGCGTCTACCTCCGGGTCAACGGGCCGACCGTGCCCGCCCTCGCCGTCGAGGACGTCACCCTCGACCAGGACCGGCCGCTGGTCCCCGGCACCCGGAGGAGCAGCGCCGTCGTCTCGTACACCCTGTTCAACCGGGGCAACGTCACCCTCAGCCCCAAGGTCGTCCTCAAGGCGGAAGGGCTCTTCGGCCGTACCCTCCTCGACCGCGACCTGGCGAAGGTGCCGGCCGAGCTGCTGCCCCGGCAGAAGATCAGGCTCACCGAGCGCTGGACCGGCTCCCCGCAGCTCGACTGGGGTGACGTCACCCTCACCGCGACCGCGAAGGACGTGAAGGAGACCGGCACGGTGTCCTTCCTCGCACTGCCCTGGCTCGCCGCCGGAACCCTGCTCGTCGGGGGTGCGGCGGGTGTCTTCGCCCTGCGGGTACGGCGCCTCCGGGCGGCCCCGGCGGACGCGGGTACGGACGCGAGCACCCACTGAGTGCGTGAGGTGGGCGCTCATCGGGGACAATGGCCCCCATGAGCGCTCGCAACCAAGAAACCGAAGCCGTCCACCGGGCCGGCTTCGCCTGCTTCGTCGGCCGCCCCAACGCGGGCAAGTCCACTCTCACGAACGCTCTGGTCGGCCAGAAGGTGGCCATCACCTCGAACCGGCCGCAGACTACCCGGCACACGGTGCGCGGCATCGTGCACCGCCCCGAGGCGCAGCTGATCCTGGTCGACACCCCCGGGCTCCACAAGCCGCGCACCCTCCTGGGCGAGCGGCTCAACGACGTGGTGCGCACCACCTGGGCCGAGGTCGACGTGATCGGCTTCTGCCTGCCCGCCGACCAGAAGCTCGGCCCCGGTGACAAGTTCATCGCCAAGGAACTGGCCGGGATCAAGAAGACCCCCAAGGTCGCGATCATCACCAAGACCGACCTGGTCGACTCCAAGACGCTCGCCGAGCAGCTGATCGCCGTCGACCAGCTCAGCAAGGAGCTGGGCTTCGAGTGGGCGCAGATCGTGCCCGTCTCGGCCGTCGGCAACAAGCAGGTCCAGCTCGTCGCCGACCTGCTGATCCCGCTGCTCCCGGAGTCCCCGCCGCTCTACCCGGAGGGCGACCTCACGGACGAGCCCGAGCAGGTCATGGTCGCGGAGCTGATCCGCGAGGCCGCGCTCGAAGGCGTACGGGACGAGCTGCCGCACTCCATCGCCGTGGTCGTCGAGGAGATGATCCCGCGCGAGAACCGTCCGGCGGACCGGCCGCTGCTCGACATCCACGCCAACGTGTACATCGAGCGCCCCAGCCAGAAGGGCATCATCATCGGCCCGAAGGGCAGCCGCCTCAAAGAGGTCGGCATGAAGTCCCGCAAGCACATCGAGGCGCTGCTCGGCACCCCGGTCTTCCTCGACCTCCACGTGAAGGTCGCGAAGGACTGGCAGCGCGACCCGAAGCAGCTGCGGAAGCTGGGGTTCTAGAAGCCCGGAGCCCCGAGAGCTTCTACGCGCCTTCCTTGAGGACCCTCGTGATGAGGGTCCTCTGCGCGTCCGTGAGGCGTGGGTCGCGGCAGCGGACCGTGACGCCGTCGACGGTGATCTCGTAGGCGAAGCCGTCCGGCACGCCCCGGCCCTCGTCGCCGCCCTCGTCGAGGACGGTTCCGGCCAGGGTGTGCCAGCCATCCGCGTCGGGCCGGCCGGAGGTGTCCACCTCCGCCGACCGCTCGATGCCCGCGAAACCGCCCGTGCGCCGCACTCGAATCCGCATGGGCCCTGTCTACCAGCCGGTCAGTCGGTGGGCACCCCCACCGCGGACCAGGCCTTCAGAACGGCCTGGATCTCCTCGCCTTCGCCGTACCGCGCCTTCGCCGCCGCGACGGTGGCCGCCGCGAACTCGGAGAAGCGGGCCTCGGGGGTGAGCGTGCCGCCGGTCATCACGTCGTACCAGATCTGCCCGGTCCGCTCCCAGGCGCTGCCGCCCAGCTCGGTCGCGGCCAGGTAGAAGGCGTGGTTGGGGATGCCGGAGTTGATGTGCACCCCGCCGTTGTCGCGGCCGGTGCGCACGTAGTCGTCCATGTGGCCGGGCTGCGGGTCCTTGCCGAGGACGTCGTCGTCGTACGCGGTGCCCGGGGCCTTCATGGAGCGCAGCGCCGTCCCCTCCACGTTCGGGTGGAAGAGGCCCTCGCCGATGAGCCAGTCGGCCTGCTCGGCGGTCTGGCCGAGGGCGTACTGCTTCACGAGCGAGCCGAAGACGTCGGAGACGGACTCGTTGAGCGCGCCGGACTGGCTGAAGTACTCCAGGTTCGCCGAGTACTGGGTGAAGCCGTGGGCCAGTTCGTGGCCGATGACGTCCACGGGGAGGGTGAAGTCGAGGAAGATCTCGTTGTCGCCGTCGCCGAACACCATCTGCTCGCCGTTCCAGAAGGCGTTGCCGTAGTTCTCGTCGTAGTGGACGGAGGCGATCAGCGGCAGCCCGGAGCCGTCGATCGAGTCGTGCCCGAACGCGTTCATGAAGAGTTCGAAGGTGGCGCCGAGGCCCGCGTACGCCCGGTTGACGGTGGCGTCGCCGGTGGCCTCCTCGCCCTCGCCGCGGACCTTGGCGCCGGGCAGGACCGTGCCGCGCTCGCAGTCGTGGACGGTGCGGTGCGGCCGGCCGGTCTCGGCGGGGGCGAGGGTGGGCGCGGTGCCGGGCAGCGGCAGGACCCGGAAGGTGCGGGCCGAGGCGTCCGCGACGAGGGTGCGGCGGGCGGTCGCCGCGACGGCCGGGTTCGAGGAGCGCGCGAGGTGCTCCAGGAGGTGCGGGGGGACGATCGAGCAGAAGACAGGCGTGTGGGGAGTCATCTCCGCAATGTGGCACTGAGTGAGGCCGGTGTCACGGGATGAGACGAGGATTGGCGAAATGGAGTGATGCGTCACTGTTCGGTATTGACGCGGAGGCCGTCCCGCATACTGATACGGGACGTCCGTCTCCGTCGTCCTGGGCTAGGCTGCCGCCATCATGCGTTTCGGGCTGCTTCTCCTTAGCCGCCGCGGCGAGGGCCTGTAGTCGTAGGCCGACCCCCTCCCCGCGGGACCTGGTGTTGCGTTCGACAGTCGGCCGTCCTTCTTGCTGGACCCGAGGAGCTCAACGCAATGACCCAGTCCCCGTTCGTCAGCCGCCCCACGCCGGTCACCAACGCGACGCAGCTGCAGAAGCCGTCCGGGATGCCGATCCACAAGTACGGCCGGTACGAGGCCGTGGAGATCCCCGACCGCACCTGGCCCGAGCAGCGCATCACCACGGCGCCCCGCTGGCTGTCCACCGACCTGCGTGACGGCAACCAGGCCCTGATCGACCCGATGTCCCCGGCGCGCAAGCGCGAGATGTTCGACCTGCTGGTCCGCATGGGCTACAAGGAGATCGAGGTCGGCTTCCCGTCCTCCGGCGAGACCGACTTCGCGTTCGTGCGCTCGATCATCGAGGACGGCGCGATCCCGGACGACGTCACCATCTCCGTACTGACCCAGGCCCGCGAGGACCTGATCGAGCGGACCGTGGAGTCCCTGGTCGGCGCCAGGCGCGCCACCGTCCACCTGTACAACGCGACCGCGCCCACCTTCCGCCGTGTCGTCTTCCGCGGCTCGAAGGAGCAGATCAAGCAGATCGCCGTGGACGGCACGCGGCTGGTGATGGAGTACGCGGAGAAGCTGCTCGACGAGCGGACGACCTTCGGCTACCAGTACAGCCCCGAGATCTTCACCGACACCGAGCTGGACTTCGCCCTGGAGGTCTGCGAGGCGGTCTGCGACGTCTGGCAGCCCGGTCCGGGCCGCGAGATCATCCTGAACCTGCCCGCCACCGTGGAGCGTTCGACGCCGTCCACGCACGCGGACCGCTTCGAGTGGATGTCCCGGAACCTGACCCGCCGCGAGCACGTCTGCCTGTCGGTCCACCCGCACAACGACCGCGGTACGGCGGTGGCGGCGGCCGAGCTGGCGATCATGGCGGGCGCCGACCGCATCGAGGGCTGCCTGTTCGGCCAGGGCGAGCGCACCGGCAACGTCGACCTGGTGACCCTGGGCATGAACCTGTTCAGCCAGGGCGTCGACCCGCAGATCGACTTCTCGCAGATCGACGAGATCCGCCGGACCAGCGAGTACTGCAACCAGATGGAGGTCCACCCGCGCCACCCCTACGCGGGCGACCTGGTCTACACCGCCTTCTCCGGCTCCCACCAGGACGCCATCAAGAAGGGCTTCGACGCGATGGAGGCCGACGCGGCCGCCGCGGGCAGGACCGTCGACGAGATCGAGTGGGCGGTGCCGTACCTGCCGATCGACCCGAAGGACGTCGGCCGCTCCTACGAGGCCGTCATCCGGGTCAACTCGCAGTCCGGCAAGGGCGGCATCGCGTACGTCCTGAAGAACGACCACAAGCTGGACCTGCCCCGCCGGATGCAGATCGAGTTCTCGAGGATCATCCAGCAGAAGACGGACACCGAGGGCGGCGAGGTCACGCCGGCCGCGATCTGGGCCGTCTTCCAGGACGAGTACCTGCCGAACCCGGAGGACGCCGCGGCTCGCTGGGGACGGATCCAGCTGCGCTCCGGCCAGACCACCTCCGACACCGACGGCACGGACACGCTGACCGTCGAGGCGGTCGTGGACGGCGCCGACACCGTCCTGACGGGCTCCGGCAACGGCCCGATCTCGGCCTTCTTCGCCGCGCTGCAGGGCATCGGCGTGGACGCCCGCCTGCTGGACTACCAGGAGCACACGATGAGCGAGGGCGCCTCCGCGCAGGCCGCCTCGTACATCGAGTGCGCCATCGACGGCCAGGTCCTGTGGGGCATCGGCATCGACGCCAACACGACCCGCGCCTCCCTGAAGGCGGTCATCTCGGCGGTCAACCGCTCCGCCCGCTGACCCGCGCGAAGCCCTGCCGACCCGCTCGGACCCCTGCCGCCCCGCCCCTTTCCGAAGGGGCGGGGCGGTCTCGTATACGGGCTGCCATGTGAGCCGCCATGTGAGCTGCATCACTGTTTCAGGTTCGCTTAAGGAAGGTCATCCGGCTATGCCGGAATCAATGGCATATCGGATGAGTTGACGGCACATCAGGGAATGGCGGAAGGTCAACGCGTCCCCTCGGACACACCCCCCACGCGCCCCCTTCGCACCTCCCTGACCTGGAGTTCCGCATGCGTACGACCGCTGCCGTGGCCACCGTTCTCGCGGTGACCGGCGCCGCCCTCGCCTGGGCCCCCGCCGCTTCCGCCGTCGGCTCCGCCGCCACCGCCGAGTGCGTGGCGCAACCGCTGGGCACGGCCGGTCTGTACGCCGAGTTCGTCGAGAAGGACTCCACCCGCCACTCGGACTCCGAGGGCGCGGTCGCGGTCGGCGGCGACGCGTACTTCGGCGACCCGAAGCAGCCCTCCGGCTTCTCCATCGGCCACAAGCTCACCGGCGCCGACCTCGCCAAGCTGCCGGGCGGGCGCAGCCTCGTCGTCGGCGGCACGCTCTACGCGAACCAGGTCGTCCTGGACAACGGCACCGGCATAGCCGGCAAGGTCGTCGACCGCTCCACCCCGGGTCAGGGCTTCGGCGTCGACGGCGGCAAGGTCGCGGAGGGCGCCTCTCCGGTCGACTTCGGCAAGGAGTTCACGAACCTGCGGGCGCTGTCCACCGGCTGGGCCGCGACGGAGCCCAACGGCACGGTCGCCTCCTCCGGTGACGGCATCTTCCTCACGGGCACCGACCCGAGGCTCAATGTCTTCGCCGTGAACGCCGCCGACCTGGAGAAGTTCCGCGCGATCACCCTGGACGTCCCGGTCGGCTCCTCGACCCTGGTGAACGTGCTCGGCACCTCGTACGACATGAGCACCTCGGCCACCTACGGCGTCTACTACAAGAACCTCGACGGCGGCGCCCCTGTCGTCGACGACTACGCGGTGCCGCGCGACGAGTACCGGCAGATCCGCTCCAAGCTGCTGTGGAACTTCCCGCAGGCCGAGAGCGTGAAGAAGAACTACACCTCGTGGCCCGGCACGATCTTCGCGCCGAACGCCAAGGTCGAGATGGGCGGGAAGAACGTCGGCCCCGGCCACGTCAACGGCTCCGTCGTCGCCGAGGAGCTCGTCACCGTCCCCGGCGCCGAGACCCACCAGATGAACTTCACCGGCTGCCTGCCGGGGGAGAAGACGCCGGGCCCGGTCGTCACCCCGGAGACCCCGAAGCCGACCGACACCCCCGTCCCCACCCCGCCGGCCACCCCCGAGCCCACCCCCAGCGAGGGCGGCTCCACTCCCGGCGCGACGCCGTCGACGCCGGGCGGCTCCGCCTCCCCGTCCACCCCGGCCGGCCCGGGTGAGGCCACCACCGCCCCGGCGGCGACGCCGACCCCGGCGCCGTCCGCCACCCCGGAGGGTGATCTCGCGACGACCGGTTCGGCCATCGGACCGGGCGCGATCGGCGCCGCCGCGGGCGCCGTCCTCGTCGGCGGAGGCTTCCTGGCCTTCGCAAAGCGCCGTCGCCGCGCCTCCTGACCGATTCCGGAAGCGTGTCGTGTCTCGGCCAACTCCTGAGTGAACTCCTGACGGGGTGCTGACGCCACATCAAGGATGTGGCTAACATCACGCCAACGCCGGCAGTGCAGCCGGGCCGTTGAGGAGGTGCGTGTGCGGTCTGCCCGGAATTCACGTGGTGGGAAAGTGGGCGTCTGCGGAATCCGTACCTCCTGGAACACCGTCGGAGACGGCGAGTTCTTCTGCGAGGAGTGCGGGGGCGACCGCAACTACCGGCGGCGCACCGGCCGCCGCAGGTTCGCCGTCCTCGGGGTCCCCGTCCTGCCCCGGGGCTGTACGGGCCCCGTCGTCGAGTGCGCGGCCTGTCACACGCACTTCGGCACGGAGGTGCTCGACCACCCGACGACGAGCCGTTTCTCCGCGATGCTGCGGGACGCGGTGCACACCGTCGCCCTGGCCGTGCTCGCGGCCGGCGGCACCGACTCCCGCAAGGTCCTGGACCGGGCCGTCCACGCGGTCCGGTCCGCCGGCTTCGCGGACTGCACGGCCGTCCAGCTCGTCGACCTCGTCGAGGCCCTGGAGGCCGACACCGGGCGGTTCATGCCCGAGGTGAACCCCGAGGGGGCGCTCCTCGCGATCGAGCTGCACGAGGCCCTGGAGCCGCTCACTCCGCACCTGGCGCCCTCGGGGCGGGAGTCGATCCTCGTCCAGGCCGCCCGGATCGCCCTCGCGGACGGCGCCTACAGCCCGTCCGAGCGCGAGGTCCTCGGCACCGTCGGCAACGCGCTCGCGCTCACCCCCGACGACGTGACCCGGCTCCTGGCCTCGGCCAGGACCGTGGCGTAGGGGCCCGGCCCTCAGCGCCGTACCGCTCCGGCGGCGCCGAGCATCGTCGCGCGCCGGGCGTCCGGTACGGCTCCGAGCCGTTCGAACAGGGCCCGCGCGGCGCCCAGCTCCCTGCGCGCCTCCGCTTCGTCGCCCATCGCCCGGTGGGCGACCGCGAGCAGCGTCCGTACCCGAGCGGCCTCGTACGGCACGCGCAGCTCCCGCCAGCCCGCGAGGGCCCGCCGCAGCACCTCCCGGGCCTCCCGGGGCGGTGCGACCGAGCCGAGCGCCGTGTCGGCGAGGGCACGCGGCAGCGGTACGTCCCCGGCGAGGGCGTCCAGTTCGGCCGCCGCCTCCGCCGCCCCCGGCATGTCGTCGACGGCGAGCGCCACTTCGGTACGGGCGGCGAGCAGCCGGGCCCGGCCCAGCAGGTCACGGCCGGCCGTGCCGTGGTGGGCCAGGGCGAGTTCGATGCCCGCGACGGCCGCGTCGGTCCGGCCCTGCGCGAGGCGCAGCAGGGCGAGGCCCGGCTGCGGGACGCGGCCCAGGTCGTGGGCGTGCCCGTACGAGACGGCGGCGGCGTCCGTACGGCCCTGGCGCCGCTGGACCTCACCGGCGGTGTAGCACGCGGCGGCGGCGGCCTCCAGCCTGTCCACGGGCACTTCCCGGCAGGCCTGCCGTGCCTCGGCCTCGGCGAGCGCCCAGGCGCCGAGGAGGTCGAGCACCTCGGCCCGACGGGCCCGGCAGACCCCCCGGAAGGGGTTCTCGCCGGCGGGCACGGCCATGGACGGCACGGGCGCGTCGGCCGGGAAGCCGTCGGCCGGGAAGCCGTTGGCCGGAAGGCCGTCCGCCATGAGGCCGTCCTCCTCCGGCCGTCGTCCCGACCACGGCGGCGCGCACCACTCCATCGCCGCGTTCGTCCATTCCACCGCCCGGCCGAGGGCCGCCGTCTCCATGCACTGGGTGAGGGCCAGCTCGTACAGGCGGCCCGTGAACATGCCGCTCAGCTCTCCCGCCGCCACCATCCGCATCGCCTCGTCCAGGAGGGCGAGCGCCTCGGTCCTGCGGCCGGCCGAGAGCAGCGCGCCCGACTCGGCCTGGAGGCCGAGGGCCAGCAGATCGGGGCTGCCGGAGCGCAGGGCCAGATCCGTCGCACGGCGGGCCGAGCCGAGCGCGGCCCCGGGGTCGCCCCGGGCCTCGGCCTCCTCGGCCGCCGTCCAGGCGAGATAGCACTGCTCGGGGCAGTCCGGCAGGTCCTCCAGATGGTGCCCCGCCCGATGCAGCCAGCCGGCCGCCGCCGCGGGCCGTCCGAGGCCCCGGTACTCCTCCGACAGCCACCAGGCGGCCAGCCCGGCGCCCCGGTGGTCCTGGGCGGCGACATGGGCGGCGTGCGCCCGCAGCCGGGCGGTGACGGACTCCTCGACGTGTCCGGACCACCAGGCGGCGTCGGCGAGGACGGAGAGGTCGTCCGCGGTCAGGCCGCGCGACGGGTGGCGGTCGTGCGCGTGGAGCAGCGCGTACGCCTCGGCCCAGGCCTCACGGGAGGCCGCGTCACGCGCGCGTGCGACCGCGTCGGCCGCGTGCGGGCCGTGCATGGTGGGTGCGGACATGGCTCACGCCCCTTCCCGGTCCATTTCAGGGTAGGACCGGGAAGGGGCGTGGGCTCGTCGTGAAGGACCTACTCGATCGCGCCGCTCGCGCGCAGCATGTCCTCGCGCTCGACGATCTTCACGCGCTCGCGGCCCTGCGGCTCGCCGAGCGCCTTCTCGGCGGCGTCCAGGGCGTACCAGCCCTCCCACGTCGTGTACGTGAGGCCCCGGCTCTCCAGGAAGGACACGACCGCGTCCTCCTCCGGGGTGTCCGGGGTGAGCAGCCGCCCGTTCGCGAAGTCGTCCAGGAGGTTCGCGACGGTCTCGTTGGCGTCGCCCTTGGTGTGGCCGATGAGGCCGACCGGGCCGCGCCGGATCCAGCCGGTGCAGTAGGTGGAGTCCATGTGCTCGCCGGTCTCCTCGACGACCCGGCCGCCCTCGTCCGGGAGGGTGCCGGTGGTGGTGTCCCAGGGCAGCTTGGGCAGTTCGTCGGAGAGGTAGCCGACGGCGCGGTAGACGGACTGGACGTCCCAGTCGGTGGTCGTGCCGGTGCCCTTCACGTTCCCGGTGCCGTCCAGCTCGGTGCGCTCGGTGCGCAGGCCGACGACCCGGCCGTCCTCGCCGAGGATCTCGACGGGCGACTCGAAGAAGTGCAGGAAGAGCTTGTGCGGGCGGTCGCCGACATCGCGGATCGCCCAGTTCTCCAGGGTCTTGGCGACCATGTCGGTCTGCTTGTTCTTGCGCCGCTCGGCGATCGAGCCCTCGTCGTAGTCGATGTCCTCGGGGTTGACGATGACCTCGATGGTGGGGGAGTGGTCCAGCTCGCGCAGCTCCATGGGGCTGAACTTCGCCTGGGCCGGTCCGCGGCGCCCGAAGACGTGGATCTCGACGGCCTTGTTGGCCTTGAGGCCGTCGTGGACGTTGGCCGGGATCTCCGTCGGCAGCAGCTCGTCGGCGGTCTTGGCGAGGATGCGGGCGATGTCGAGCGCCACGTTGCCGACGCCGAGGACGGCCACCTTCTCCGCTTCGAGCGGCCAGGTGCGCGGGACGTCGGGGTGGCCGTCGTACCAGGAGGCGAAGTCGGCGGCGCCGTACGAGCCGTCCAGCTCCACGCCCGGGATGCCCAGCGGGCGGTCGGCCATGGCGCCGGTCGAGAAGATCACCGCGTCGTAGAAGGCGCGCAGGTCGTCGAGGTGCACGTCGGTGCCGTAGTCGATGTTGCCGAAGAGGCGGACCTGCGGCTTGTCGAGGACCTGGTGGAGGGCGTTGACGATGCCCTTGATGCGGGGGTGGTCGGGGGCCACGCCGTAGCGGATGAGACCGAAGGGGGCCGGCATCCGCTCGAAGAGGTCGATGGACACACCCGGCTCGGCGGCGGCCTCGGACTTCAGCAGCGCATCGGCGGCGTAGATTCCGGCGGGGCCGGCGCCGACGATCGCGACCCGGAGGGGGCGGGGCATGACTGGGTTTCCCTTCGCAAGCGAGGTGGCGGCGAAGCCGCCGACACTTAGGCCACCCTAAATAATGCCGGACGCGGACCGGTACCCGACCCTGGTCTATGAACCCATAAGGCGGACTTATGACTTCCATAAGTCCGCCTGTGCGTCGTGCGGGCGATCCGGTGGTGTCCGGTCAGCCGGTGAGCGTTTCGGCGGCCGGCCACCCGATCCCGAAGGGCCCGCCGCCCGCCAGGCCGCGGCCGACCGGGGCCATCAGCGCCATTATGGGCCGCACGTGGGCGCCCTCGCGGAGGCGGGCGGAGCCGCGCCGCACGGCACTCGCGGCGGCTGCCCGGACCGTCCCTAGCCGACGACGACGTTGTACGCCGGGATGATCGTGGGCTGGATGTCCGCCCGGCCGAGGTCGGCCAGGACCGGGCCGAAGGCCTTCGCGTGGGCTTCGAGCGCCTCCGTGCTCTCCCAGACCTCCGTCACCCGGAAACCGCTCTCGGACGGCCCCGCCGCGTGGGAGATCAGGCCCGGGTTCGAGACGTCCGCGAACCGCGTGAAGCCCTGCCCTCCGGTCATGCGGTCGATGACCGCGTCGTAGAGCTCCTGTCCGGCGCCGGGGAACTCGAAGGTGACGATGATGGCCATGGCGATGCCCTTGTCTCGGTCCACCGCGCGAGTGCGGCGGCAACGCCCGAGATCCTAGCGATAAGTGGCCGGTTGGTTCCGCAGGGTGACGACGTGCGGGCTGTGCACGCTTCACCACCGCCGGATCATCGGGGAGCGTCCCCGATGGAAATAGGGCGCGTACGGCGACTTGTTGATGAGTCTGCGCCGGGTTCGTTCGAAAATACCGCCGGTTTGTAGGACTCGTCGATTCTCATCACCGCATCCCGCCGCGGCTTTCGAATTCACTGCTCGAACAGGCCGATGTACACGCCCGAAACGAACACCCGTGCACCCGGTTCCCCCGGGGAGCCCCGTCCTGCGCCTCCTTTAGTAATGAACTAACTCCCCGAGCCTGCGCCGCAGTTGTACGGCCTGCGCGTCTGCCGATTCTACGGATCCGCCGCCACCCTGGTGAGGCGAAGCGGGAAATGGATTCAGAAAGGCATACGTTGGTGAAGGAAGACATCATGAAGACGACGACCACGGGGACACTCGAAGCCGCACAAGAGGCCGTGACGGAATTGCGCGAGGCGCTCGCCAGGGCGGGAATCACGCTTCCCTCGCTCGGGCTCGACGCCGTCACGCTCTCCGCGGAGCCCCCGAGGCCGCTCGTCGAATTGGGACGCTGCACGGTGGAAACGGCCCGGCTCCTCGCCGCCGCCCTACTGCCGGAGGAGGAGAGCAGGTCATGACGCTGCCCATCGGGTCGTACGTCGTGGAGATCCGCACCGGGCGGGTCGGAAGGGTCATGGGCCACGAGGGCCCTTACGTCCAGATCCGGTCGCTGGGTGGCGGGCGCGAGTGGGACGTGGAGCCCGAGGACGTACGGGAGGCCACCTCGGCCGAGCGGCTGAGCGCGGCCACCGCGCATGTGAACGCGCGGAGCCGGGGCGAGGTGTCCTGACGCGGGCGGGGAAGGGCCCGGTCCGCGACTCCCGGTCCGGGTCCTTCCTCCCGTACGCGAGAATGGGCCCATGAGTCTGTTCCGCGACGACGGCATCGTGCTGCGCACCCAGAAGCTGGGTGAAGCGGACCGCATCATCACGATCCTCACGCGCGGTCACGGACGCGTACGCGCCGTCGCGCGGGGCGTCCGGCGGACCAAGTCGAAGTTCGGCGCGCGACTCGAACCGTTCTCGCACGTGGACGTGCAGTTCTTCGCCCGGGGGAGTGAGCTGGTCGGACGCGGGCTGCCGCTCTGCACCCAGAGCGAGACGATCGCCCCCTACGGCGGCGGCATCGTCACCGACTACGCCCGGTACACCGCCGGCACCGCGATGCTGGAGACGGCGGAACGGTTCACCGACCACGAGGGCGAGCCCGCCGTACAGCAGTACCTGCTGCTCGTGGGCGGTCTGCGGACCCTCGCCAGGGGTGAGCACGCCCCCCACCTCATCCTGGACGCCTTCCTCCTCCGCTCCCTCGCCGTGAACGGCTACGCGCCGAGCTTCGAGGACTGTGCGAAATGCGGAATTCACGGGCCGAACCGGTTCTTTTCGGTCGGGGCGGGCGGGGTCATCTGCGGCGACTGCCGGGTGCCCGGAAGCGTCGTACCCTCTGCGGAGGCCATCGGCCTGCTCAGCGCGCTGCTCACCGGCGACTGGGAGACGGCGGACGCGTGCGAGCCGCGTCACGTCAGGGAGGGCAGTGGGCTCGTGTCCGCCTATCTGCACTGGCACCTGGAGCGCGGCCTGCGCTCCCTGCGGTACGTAGAGAAGAGCTAGGAGATCCATCGCCATGGCCATCGCACGACTTCTCGGGCGCCAGCGTCGGGAGTACAGCACCCCCGAGCCGCACCCGTCCGGCGCCCACCCGCCGAAGCTCCAGTCGGAGCTGGTCCCGGAACACGTCGCGATCGTCATGGACGGCAACGGCCGCTGGGCGAAGGAGCGCGGGCTGCCGCGCACCGAGGGGCACAAGGTCGGCGCCGAGCAGGTGCTCGACGTGCTCCAGGGCGCGATCGAGATGGGCGTGGGGTCGATCTCGCTGTACGCCTTCTCCACCGAGAACTGGAAGCGCTCGCCCGAAGAGGTCCGCTTCCTGATGAACTTCAACCGCGACTTCATCCGCAAGTCCCGCGACCAGCTCGACTCGCTCGGCGTCCGGGTGCGCTGGGTGGGCCGCATGCCGAAGCTGTGGAAGTCGGTGGCCAAGGAGCTCCAGGTCGCCCAGGAGCAGACCAAGGACAACACCAAGCTGACGCTGTACTTCTGCATGAACTACGGCGGTCGCGCCGAGCTGACGGACGCGGCGCAGGCGATGGCCGAGGACGTCAAGGCGGGCCGGCTCGACCCGGCGAAGATCACCGAGAAGACGATCCAGAAGTACCTGTACTACCCGGACATGCCGGACGTGGACCTCTTCCTGCGGCCCAGCGGTGAGCAGCGCACCTCCAACTACCTGATCTGGCAGAGCGCGTACGCCGAGATGGTCTTCCAGGACGTGCTGTGGCCCGACTTCGACCGGCGCGACCTGTGGCGGGCCTGCGTCGAGTTCGCCCAGCGCGACCGCCGCTTCGGCGGCGTCGACCCGGCCGACATGGCCGTACTCGACAAGGCCTGAGCGGAACCCGGGGGGGATCACCATGGACGAACAGCTCGTACTCGCCTATTCGCCCGACCTCGGCGACGTGAAGGAGGCCGTACGGGTCCGGCTGCGGGCGACCGTCTGGTGGCGGCTGCTGCGGTGGACCGCCTGGGGCGGCGGCGTGCTCGCCTTCCTGGTCGCCGGCCTGGCCCTGCTGCCGCCCTCGCCGGAACCGGGTACGACGGCCCTGTTGCTGGCGCTCGGCCTCCTCGCCGTGGGCTGTGCGGAGGCGCAGCCCTGGCTGACGGCCCGGATCGTCTTCCGGCTGATCAGGTCCCAGGGCGACGCCACGGCCGTCGTCGGCGAGGACGGGGCCCGGTGGACCTCCCGGGACACGGAGACCACGATCCGGTGGGGGCTGCTGCCGCGGTACGTGGAGACACCCCGGCTCTTCGTGCTGCTCACGGCCCAGCAGTCCGGCACCGGCTTCGCCTACCTGCCCAAGCGCGGGCTCGCCGGCCCGGCCGACGCCGACCGGCTGCGGGCGATCCTGGACCGGAACATCACCCACGCCTGAGACGACGAGGGGCCCGCACCGGATTCCTCCGGTGCGGGCCCCTCGTATGTCAGGTCACCGCCGGGGTCACTTCTCCGCGCAGTCCGCGCACGTCCCGAAGATCTCCACCGTGTGCGCCACGTTCACGAAGCCGTGCTCCGAGGCGATCGTCTCGGCCCACTGCTCCACCATCGGGCCCTCCACCTCCACGGCCTTGCCGCAGACGCGGCAGACCAGGTGGTGGTGGTGGTCGCCGGTCGAGCAGCGGCGGTACACCGTCTCGCCCTCGCTCGTGCGCAGCGCGTCGACCTCGCCCGCGTCCGCCAGGGACTGGAGCGTGCGGTAGACGGTGGTGAGGCCGACCGAGTCGCCGCGGTGCTTGAGCATGTCGTGCAGCTCCTGGGCGCTGCGGAACTCGTCCACCTCGTTCAGCGCCGCCGACACGGCGGCCCGCTGCTTGGTCGAGCGGCCTTGTACGGGGGGTCCTGCCGTCACCACGGGGGCCTCCTTGAATGCTTGTCTGCCCCCGCCATTCTGCCAGTTTCCCGTGGCGCCGAGGCCTGACCGGATCAGACCTTCACGTCGTCCGTCGGCCGCCGGGTGGCCGGAACCGGTACGTCGCACCCGGCCGCGGCCACCTCCGCCGCCCGTGCCCGCCGTTTCGCGAGCGGGGTGGCGAGGAGGGTCAGGACGATGAAGACCCCGATCGCGTACAGGACGATCGTCGCGCCGGGCGGTACGTCCTGGTAGTACGAGGTGACCGTGCCCGCCAGGGTGACCACGATGCCGGTCGCCACCGCCAGGACGAAGGTCGCGCGGAAGGACTTCGACAGCTGCTGGGCCGCCGCCACCGGCACCACCATCAGCGCGCTGACCAGGAGCAGGCCCACGACCCGCATGGCGACCGTGACGGTCACCGCCGCCGTGACCGCGATCAGCAGGTTGAGGGCGCGCACCGGCAGACCGGTGACCCGGGCGAACTCCTCGTCCTGGCTGACGGCGAAGAGCTGCCTGCGCAGACCGACGGTGACCAGGACGACGAAGGCCGCCAGGATCGCGATGGCGGTGATGTCCTCGGTGGACACCGTGGAGAGCGAGCCGAAGAGGTACGAGCTGAGGTTGGCGTTGGAGCCGGTCGGCGAGAGGTTGATCAGCAGGACGCCGCCCGCCATGCCGCCGTAGAAGAGCAGCGCGAGCGCGAGGTCGCCGCGGGTCTTCCCGTACGCCCTGATCAGCTCCATCGCCACCGAGCCGACGACGGCGACCAGGGTCGCCATCCAGACCGGGCTGGAGTTCAGGAGGAAGCCGAGGCCGACGCCGGTCATGGCGACATGGCCGATGCCGTCGCCCATCAGCGCCTGGCGGCGCTGCACCAGGTAGATGCCGACGGCGGGGGCGGTGATGCCGACGAGGACGGCCGCGAGGAGCGCCCGCTGCATGAAGGCCGGTTCGAGGAAGTCCATGATCAGCTCAGCAGTCCCGTGCGGAGCGGCTCGCCGGCCGCGTGCGGATGTACGTGGTCGTGGCCGGGCAGCGCGTGCTGGCCGACGGCCTCGGGCGGCGGACCGTCGTGGACGACGCAGCCGTCGCGGAGCACGATCGCCCGGTCGATCAGCGGCTCCAGGGGGCCCAGCTCGTGCAGGACGAGGAGGACCGAGGTGCCGCCCGCGACCTGCTCGCGCAGGGTCGCGGCCAGGATCTCCTGGCTCGCGAGGTCCACGCCCGCCATCGGCTCGTCCATGATCAGGAGTTCCGGTTCGGAGGCGAGCGCGCGGGCGATCAGGACCCGCTGGTGCTGGCCGCCGGAGAGCGCGGAGACGGAGTCCCCGGCGCGGTCGGCGAGGCCGACGAGGTCGATGGCCCGCTCGACGGCGGCCCGGTCCGCCCTGGACAGCCAGCCGAGCTTCTTGCGGGACAGCCGCCCCGAGGAGACGACCTCGCGGATCGTGGCGGGCACGCCGCCGGCGGCGGTGGTGCGCTGCGGCACGTAGCCGACCCGGGCCCAGTCGCGGAACCGCTTCCGGTCGGTGCCGAACAGCTCGATCGTGCCGCCCGTCAGCGGCACCTGGCCGATGACCGAGCGGACCGCGGTGGACTTGCCGGAGCCGTTGGCGCCGAGCAGCGCGACGACCTCGCCGCGGCGCACGGTGAGGTCGACGCCCCGGAGGACGGGCCGGGCGCCGAGGGCCGCCGAGGCTCCGCGGACGGAAATGACGGGTTCCGGTTCCATCGCTCGTACCTCCTGGGATGCGGTGATCACTTGGCGCCGAGGGCCTTCTGCAGCGCGGCGAGGTTGGACTGCATGACCTCGATGTAGTCATCGCCCTTCGACTTGTCCGTGATTCCCTCCAGCGGGTCGAGCACGTCGGTCTTCAGACCGGTGTCGCCGGCGAGGGTCTTCGCGGTCTTGTCGCTCGCGAGGGTCTCGAAGAACACGGTGGTGACCTTGTCCTTCTTCGCGATGTCCTGGATCTCCTTGATCCGGGCGGGGCTCGGCTCGGACTCGGGGTCGACGCCGGAGATGCCCTCCTGGTCCAGGCCGTACCGCTCGGCGAGGTAGCCGAAGGCGGAGTGGGTGGTGACGAAGGTCTTCGTCGCGGTGTTCTTCAGGCCGGTCTCGAAGGCGGTGTCCAGGTCGCCGAGCTTCTTCACCAGGGCGTCGGTGTTCTTCCGGTAGTCGGCGGCGTGGTCCGGGTCCGCCTTCTCCAGCGCGGCGCCGACTCCCTTGGCGACCTCGGCGTACTTCACGGGGTCGAGCCAGATGTGCGGGTCGCCGCCGGCCTCGGAGCCGTGGTCGTGACCGGCCTCTTCGGAGCCGTGGTCGTGGCCGACCTCGGCGCCGTGCTTCTCCAGCGTGGTGAGGGTGGCCGCGTCGACGGTGTTCTTGACGCCGGCCTGGGCGATCGCGTCGTCGACGGCGGGCTGGATGCCCTTGAGGTAGAGGACGACGTCGGCCTCGCCGAGCTCGCCGATCTGCCTCGGCTTGAGCTCCAGGTCGTGGGGTTCGACGCCGGGCTTGGTGAGCGTGTCGACGGCGACGTGCGCGCCGCCTATCTGCTCGGCCAGGTACTGCATGGGGTAGAAGGACGCCACCACGTCCAGCTTGCCGTCGCTGCCCTTGTCGGCCGCACCAGAGGTTCCGCCGCAGGCGGAGAGGGTGACGGCACCGAGGGCGACGGCTCCGGCGAGCGCGGAACGGGGTATGAGGCGGCGTACGTTCATGACACCCATTTTCAACAAAGATGGAAACGATTGTCAATTGTCGTAGCTGTGGCCCGCCCCACGCGCTCCCGCGCACACCTCCCACGCGCCCCGCGCGGGCCCTCGTCACCGAACCGATTTGATACGGGGGGTGCGGGCGCCGGTAACCTGAGGCATTCGCACTTCGTCGTCGTAATGAAGAGAGCACCGTGGCCGCCGAGAAGATCGACACCATCGTCAGCCTGAGCAAGCGCCGTGGCTTCGTCTACCCGTGCAGTGAGATCTACGGCGGCCAGAAGGCCGCCTGGGACTACGGACCGCTGGGTGTCGAGCTCAAGGAGAACCTGAAGCGTCAGTGGTGGCGTTACATGGTCACCGCGCGCGAGGACGTGGTCGGCATCGACTCGTCGGTCATCCTGGCCACCGAGGTCTGGGAGGCCTCCGGCCACGTCGCCACCTTCACCGACCCGCTCACCGAGTGCACCTCCTGCCACAAGCGCTACCGCGCCGACCACCTGGAGGAGGCGTACGAGGAGAAGCACGGCCGCCTCCCCGAGAACGGCCTCGTCGACCTCAACTGCCCCAACTGCGGCAACAAGGGCACCTTCACCGAGCCCAAGCAGT
Source organism: Streptomyces sp. P9-A4 (assembly GCF_036634195.1). Taxonomy (NCBI): domain Bacteria; kingdom Bacillati; phylum Actinomycetota; class Actinomycetes; order Kitasatosporales; family Streptomycetaceae; genus Streptomyces; species Streptomyces sp. P9-A4. The sequence continues at coordinate 2,271,371 of NZ_JAZIFY010000001.1, read as the reverse complement.
TCTCCGGCCTGCTCTCCACCCACCTCGGCCCGACCCAGGACTCCGGCTCCGTCGCCTACCTGCGTCCCGAGACCGCGCAGGGCATCTTCACCAACTTCGGCCAGGTGCTCCAGACCTCGCGCAAGAAGCCCCCGTTCGGCATCGCGCAGATGGGCAAGTCCTTCCGGAACGAGATCACTCCGGGCAACTTCATCTTCCGCACCCGCGAGTTCGAGCAGATGGAGATGGAGTTCTTCGTCAAGCCGGGCGAGGACGAGGAGTGGCAGGAGTACTGGATGCAGCAGCGCTGGAACTGGTACACCGGCCTGGGTCTCCGTGAGGAGAACATGCGCTGGTTCGAGCACCCGCAGGAGAAGCTCTCCCACTACTCGAAGCGCACCGCCGACATCGAGTACCGCTTCTCCTTCGGCGGCAGCGAGTGGGGCGAGCTGGAAGGCGTCGCCAACCGCACCGACTACGACCTGAACGCCCACTCCAAGGCCTCGGGCGCCAACCTGACCTACCTGGACCAGGAGTCCGGCGAGCGCTGGACGCCGTACGTCATCGAGCCCGCCGCCGGTGTCGGCCGCGCGATGCTGGCGTTCCTGCTCGACGCGTACACCGAGGACGAGGCCCCGAACGCCAAGGGCGTCATGGAGAAGCGCGTCGTCCTGCGCCTCGACCGGCGCCTGGCGCCGATCAAGGCCGCGGTCCTGCCGCTGTCCCGCAACGCGCAGCTCTCCCCGAAGGCCAAGGGCCTGGCGGCGGACCTGCGCCAGAACTGGAACATCGAGTTCGACGACGCCGGCGCCATCGGCCGCCGCTACCGTCGCCAGGACGAGATCGGCACCCCGTTCTGCGTGACCGTCGACTTCGACACCCTCGACGACAACGCGGTGACCGTGCGCGAGCGCGACACCATGAAGCAGGAGCGCGTCTCCCTGGACCAGATCCAGAGCTACCTGGGCAGCCGCCTGATCGGCTGCTGACCCGCTCACGCGGCACGCGAAAGCCCCCGGTTCCGGACGACGGAACCGGGGGCTTTCCCGTGGAGTCGGGCGGCTGCGGCGGTCAGGCGGACGGGAGTTACGCTCCCGTGCCTGCTCCCGCTCCCGCCGCCGCTGCCGCTGCCGCCTGGTCCTCCGCCTGGCGCCTCGCGCCCTCGGCCGCGCGGCGCTTGCCGAACCAGGCCGTCCACACGCCGAGGACGCCGAGTACGCCGTAGATCATGAGCGGGCTGAGCGTCACCATGGTCGCGGTGCTCAGCGTGTACGCCAGACTGATCCGCACCAGCGCCTCGGCCACGTACGCCACGCCCCACACCAGCGTCATCGTGCGCATCGTGGAGCGGAAGCCCTCGAACTGCCACATGCCGTTCCACCAGGCCGTGCTCGCCGGAGTGCCGTCGGTCGCGAACTTGCGGCCGAAGTAGAACATCAGCGGTCGCGGCGCCAGCAGCGTGACCAGACAGAGCAGCCCGAACAGCCCCGTCACGCCCGAGTCCTTGATGAGCAGCGCGCGGGCGGTGTGCGCGCCGATCAGCGAGACCAGGGCCGTGATCACCAGGAAGACCAGGGTGACGACGGCGAACTCGTCGACCTTGCGCCGCCAGGCGACCATGATGGCGCTGTCCAGGACCGGCCAGACACTGCCGGCGAGCAGGGCGGTGAACTCGGACCAACCGTGGTTCTCGGTCAGGGTGTTGTACGTGACGATCGGCGCGACGACATTGAGGCCGATGGTCAGGATCCAGCCGAGCGCGGCGGAGCCTCCGGAGCGGGCGGGCTGCCCCGGTTGTCCGTCGGCCGGTGCGGCCGGTGGCCCGCCGGGTGCGGACAAGGCGTCGGACATGGTTCCCCCTGGTGCTGAAATCGGGCGCGGTGCGGGAGAAGGCTAGTCATGTTCCGGACAAGGAACGGGCAAGTCCGCTCCAAGTGATCTTCAAATGCCGCCGACGCGCGCCCCGGCGGGGGTCAGACGCGCAGCCCTCGCAGCAACAGGCCCACCACGGCCTCGAATTCGGTCCCGATCGTGGGCCGCCGCCACTCCGGCGCGTACGCAGGGTCGTGGAACCGGGCGGTCGCGTCGAACAGCGCGCGGGCCGTCGCCTCCGGGTCGGGGGCGACGAACTCCGCCTCCCGGGTCCCCTCCTCGACGATCGACCGGACCTGGTCGATCAGGATCCCGACGTGCTGGTCGACCACGCCGCTGTTCTCGTCGATCAGCACCCCGTACGTCGCGAACAGCTCCGGGTCGTCGCCCGCCTTGTGCCGCTTGGCCTCGAAGAGCAGCGCGAACCAGTCGTGCAGCTTGGCCGGCGCCGCCAGCTCCGGCTGCGCCGTCAGCTCGGCGAGCGCCTTCTCGGTCCGCGAGAGCCACCGCTCGGTCACCGCCTCGCGCAGCGCCGCCTTCGTGCGGAAGTGGCGGTAGACACTGCCATGACTGACACCGAGCACCCGCGCCACGTCCACCACGGTCGCCTTCGCCGGCCCGTACCGCCGCAGCACCTCCTCGGTTGCTTCGAGGATGCGCTCTGCGGTCAGGGTCTCGGTGGCGGCCATGGAATGACAGTACCTGTCAGTCCCCGCGGACCGGCGGACACGGACCCGGAGGCGGGCCCGGTCCCCGGCAGGGTCACGGACATCGTCAGCGCTCGCTGTCCAGGTGGGCCATCTGGGCCGCCGGGTAGCGGTCGCCGGATGCCGCGTCTGCCGGGACGGCTTGCTCTATCGCGGTCAGGTCGGCCGCGTCGAGGGTGATGTCGAGGGCGCCGAGGGCCTCCGCCAGACGGTCCCTGCGGCGGGCGCCGAGCAGGGGGACGATGTCCTCGCCCTGGGCGAGGACCCAGGCGATGGCGGTCTGCGCGACCGTCACGCCCTTCGCCTCGGCGACCGTCCGCAGCCGGTCCACCAGGTCCAGGTTCCGTCCGAGGTTCTCGCCCTGGAAGCGCGGGCTCATGCCCCGGAAGTCGTTCGGCGCCAGTTCCCGGTCCCGGGTGAAGTGGCCGCTGATGAGCCCCCGCGACAGCACGCCGTACGCCGTGATGCCTATGCCCAGCTCGCGCGCGGTGGGCAGGATCTTCTCCTCGATCGAGCGGGAGATCAGCGAGTACTCGATCTGGAGGTCCGCGATCGGGGCCACGGCCGCCGCCCGGCGCAGGGTGTCCGCGCCGACCTCCGAGAGCCCGATGTGCCGCACGTGCCCCGCCTCCACCAGCTCCGCGATGGCGCCGACGGTCTCCTCGATCGGCACGTCGGGGTCGGCGCGGGCGATCCGGTAGATGTCGATGTGGTCCGTGCCGAGGCGCTGGAGCGAGTACGCCGCGAAGTTCTTCACCGCGGCCGGCCGCCCGTCGTATCCGCTGAAGCCGCCCTCGACCGTGCGCAGCGCGCCGAACTTCACGCTCGTCAGCGCCTGCTCGCGGGCGCCGGCCGGGGCGCTCCGCAGCGCCTCCGCGATCAGCAGCTCGTTGTGCCCCATCCCGTAGAAGTCGCCCGTGTCGAGCAGTGTCACCCCGGCGTCCAGCGCCGCGTGGATCGTCGCGATCGACTCGGCACGGTCCGCCTCGCCGTACAGCGCGGACATCCCCATGCAGCCGAGGCTCAGCGCGGAGACCCGGGGGCCGGTGGTGCCGAGCGGACGGGTGGGAACGGAGGTCTGTGCCGTCGTCTTCGTCGTCTGTGTCGTCTTCATGGAACAACCATGACATGACCGATGACAGATTTCAATATCTGTCATTCGTGTGGGTGAAGCGGGGGCGTGGAGAAAACCGGGTGCCGACGGGAGCGGGCCGGGGGTAGCGTCGCCGGCATGTATTCGTTCTTCCAGATCTACGAGTGAGCGCCTTCGGCGCCAGGCCGAGCCCCACCGAAGCCCACCTCACTGACGGGAGAACACCGTGTCCAAGAGCCGTAACAACAACCTCCTCGGCGTGGGCGGACAGCGCAAGAAGCTGTCCCGCGCCGACCAGCACGGCACCGGCCAGGGCCGCAACGCGGCCCGAAGCTCCGCCGACGACCGCAAGCAGGAGCTGCTGAAGAAGATGCGCGAGCGCGCGCAGGCGGCAGCGGAGAGCACCGACGCGGCGGAGAGCACCGACGCCGCGGACACCACGCAGGCGGCCGAGCACGCCGACGCCGACACCGGTCGGCAGTAGCAACCACGAAGGGCCCGGGGCGCACTCCGCCCCGGGCCCTTCGTCCTGCCCGGGGCGCACGCCGCACCGGCCCCCTTCACCGCGACGTCGCCCTCTCCGTCGCCACCCCGCTCCCTTCCCCCTCCTCCGCCAGGCACCTCGCCGTCCGTTCCGCCGTGCGCCTCGCCCAGCTGCCGCTCGTCAGCGCCCCGACCGCCAGGACGGCCAGCCCGCAGGCCGTCACCACCCAGTAGGCCGGCCGCGCCGCCGCCACGAAGGTGTCCGGGGACGTCCCCGTCCCCACTCCGGCCGCCAGGACCGCGCCCACGACCGCCACTCCGAGCGTCTGCCCCACCTGGCGGCTCGTCGAGGCCACTGCCGACGCCACCCCGGCCTGCGCGCGGGGCATGCCCGAGACCGCCGTGTTGGTGATGGGGGCGTTCACCAGGCCGAAGCCGATGCCGAACATCACGTACCCGGCGAAGAGCAGCGGATCGCTCGTCTCGGCCCCGAAGGCCGCGAAGAGCAGCGCCCCCGTCGCCATCGCCGTGCCCGCGAGGAGCAGCGGAAGCCGGGGTCCACGCGCGCCCGTGAGCCGTCCCGACAGCGGGGCGAAGACGAAGGTCATGCCCGCCATCGGCAGCATGTACAGACCGGCCTGGAGCGGCGAGAGGCCGCGCACGTCCTGGAGGTACAGCGTGTTGAGGAAGAGGAAGCCGCCGAACCCCGCGAAGGCGCAGACCGCGACCACCGTGGCCCCGCTGAACGGCGCGCTGCGGAAGAACCGCAGGTCGATGAGGGGTTCGCGGCGCCTCGGCTCGTACAGGAGGAGTCCGGCGAGCGCCCCGGCCGCGATACCGGCGAAGAGCGGGTCGGTCTCGATGATCGCGTACGTCAGGGAGCCGAGGAGCGCCGCCACCAGGAGCTGCCCGACCGGGTCGGGGCGCCGGGGCCGGGGCGCGCGGGACTCGGGGACGTACCGCAGGGTGAGGAGCAGCGCGAGGCCGGCGACCGGCAGGTTGACCCAGAAGATCGCCCGCCAGCCGACCGACTCGACGAGCAGACCGCCCACCAGGGGGCCCGCGGCCATGGAGACGCCGACGACCCCGCCCCAGATGCCGATGGCACGCGCGCGTGCGGCGGGTTCGGTGAAGGTGTTGGTGATGATCGACATGGCGACCGGGTTCAGCATCGAGCCGCCCACGGCCTGGACGGCCCGGAAGGCGATCAGCGCCTCCAGGTTCGGTGCGAGGGAGCAGAGCAGCGAGCCGAGCGCGAAGACGACGAGGCCGGTGACGAAGACCTTGCGGCGGCCGACGCGGTCGGCGGTGGAGCCGGCGAGCATGAGCAGCGAGGCGAGGACCAGGGTGTACGCGTCGATGACCCACTGCAGGCCGGTGACGGAGGCGTCGAGGTCGCGCCGCAGGGTGGGCAGGGCGACGTTGAGCGCGGTGTTGTCCAGGCTGACGATCAGCAGGCTCATGCAGCAGATCGCCAGGACGAGGAGTTGCCGGCGCCGGGGGAGCGGCGAGCGTGTGAGCTCGGGCATGTTCGGATAGTACGGCTAACTAATGACCGCCGCAGTACGCGACAATGACTCCATGACCGCGTTCTCCCCCCTCGCCATCGGGCCGCACATCGTGCAGCCGCCGGTGGTGCTCGCCCCCATGGCCGGCATCACCAACGCCCCCTTCCGTACCCTCTGCCGCGAGTTCAGCGGCGGCAAGGGGCTGTTCGTGAGCGAGATGATCACGACCCGCGCCCTGGTCGAGCGCAACGAGAAGACCATGCAGCTCATCCGCTTCGACGCGACCGAGCAGCCGCGCTCGATCCAGCTGTACGGAGTGGACCCGGTCACCGTCGGCAAGGCCGTGCGGATGATCGTCGACGAGGACCTGGCCGACCACATCGACCTGAACTTCGGCTGTCCGGTCCCCAAGGTGACGCGGAAGGGCGGCGGCTCCGCGCTTCCCTACAAGCGGCCGCTGCTGCGCGCGATCCTCAACGAGGCCGTGACCAACGCGGGCGACCTGCCGGTCACGATGAAGATGCGCAAGGGCATCGACGACGACCACATCACCTTCCTCGACGCGGGCCGGATCGCGGTGGAGGAGGGCGTCACGGCGATCGCCCTGCACGGGCGGACGGCCGCCCAGCACTACGGCGGTACGGCCGACTGGGACGCCATCGCGCGCCTCAAGGAGCACGTGCCCGAGATCCCGGTGCTCGGCAACGGCGACATCTGGTCGGCCGACGACGCCCTGCGGATGATGCGGGAGACGGGCTGTGACGGCGTGGTCGTCGGGCGCGGCTGCCTGGGGCGTCCGTGGCTCTTCGCGGACCTGGTGGCGGGCTTCGAGGGCACGAAGGCGTACGCGGCGCCCGGTCTGCGGGAGGTCGCGGACGCGATGGTGCGGCACGCGCGGCTGCTCGGCGAGTGGCTGGGTGACGAGGCACGCGGTGTCATCGACTTCCGCAAGCATGTGGCCTGGTACCTCAAGGGCTTCTCGGTGGGTTCCGAGATGCGCAAGAAGCTGGCGATCACCTCGTCCCTGGACGAACTGAGCGCTCAGTTGAGCGAGCTGGACCTGGACCAGCCGTGGCCGGTGGGTGCGGACGGTCCTCGGGGGCGTACGTCCGGAAACAACCGAGTTGTCCTGCCGGAGGGCTGGTTGAAGGACCCCTACGACTGCGCCGGGGTGAGTGAGGACGCCGAGCTGGACACGTCCGGCGGCTGAGATCCGGCCTTTCCGGGGGAGTGATCCTCGCCACCCTTGAGGGGGGTGGTGCTCAGATGAGCAGGTTACAAAAGGCTGCACTGCCTGAAAGGGTGGCACTGGGTGCCACCCTTTTTGTGTTCAAGAGTTGAACGCAAATGGGCGAAGGGTATGCTCGGATGAGCGAAATCCCGTCGATTCGGCCCCCTCTGCCTTCGGGGTCTGAAAGCGGAAGCTTCGCCTCGGTAACTTTCGAAGTGCTGGCGGACGGGTGGTTAAGACCACGTGTCCGCTAGGCGTACCTCCCCAGAAGCCTTCGATCTGGGTATGTTCCTCGCCGTCAGGGCAGCCAACCGAGTCATCGAGGAGTCGGGACCCGTGTCGGAAAACAATGATCAGAAGTTCGTGTACGACTTCACCGAGGGCAACAGGGACCTGAAGGACCTGCTCGGTGGCAAGGGCGCGAACCTGGCCGAGATGACCAACCTCGGTCTGCCGGTCCCCCCCGGCTTCACGATCACCACCGAGGCGTGCAAGGTCTACCTCGAGAGCGGTTCGGAGCCCGTGGAGCTCCGCGACGAGGTCAGCGCGCACCTCGACGCCCTCGAGAGCCAGATGGGCAAGAAGCTCGGCCAGGCCGACGACCCGCTGCTCGTCTCCGTCCGCTCCGGAGCCAAGTTCTCCATGCCGGGCATGATGGACACGGTCCTCAACATCGGCCTCTCCGACGAGTCCGTCACCGGACTCGCCCGCCAGGCCGACAACGAGCGCTTCGCCTGGGACTCGTACCGCCGCCTCATCCAGATGTTCGGCAAGACCGTCCTGGACGTCGACGGCGAGCTGTTCGAGGAGGCCCTCGACGAGGCCAAGGCCGAGAAGAAGGTCGCCAGCGACACCGACCTCGACGCCGCCGACCTCAAGAAGGTCGTCGAGCACTTCAAGGGCATCGTGAAGGCCGAGACCGGCCGCGACTTCCCCCAGGACCCGCGTGAGCAGATGGACCTCGCCATCGAGGCCGTCTTCAACTCCTGGAACACCGACCGCGCGAAGCTGTACCGCCGCCAGGAGCGCATCCCGGGCGACCTCGGCACCGCCGTCAACATCTGCTCGATGGTCTTCGGCAACCTCGGCCCCGACTCCGGCACCGGCGTCGCCTTCACCCGCGACCCCGCCTCCGGTCACGCCGGCGTCTACGGCGACTACCTGCAGAACGCGCAGGGCGAGGACGTCGTCGCCGGTATCCGCAACACCGTGCCGCTGGCCGACCTCGAGTCGATCGACAAGACCTCGTACGACCAGCTCATGCACATCATGAACACGCTGGAGACCCACTACAAGGATCTCTGCGACATCGAGTTCACCATCGAGCGCGGTCAGCTCTGGATGCTCCAGACCCGCGTCGGCAAGCGCACCGCCGGTGCCGCCTTCCGCATCGCGACCCAGCTCGTGGACCAGGGCCTGATCGACGAGGCCGAGGCGCTCCAGCGCGTCACCGGCGCCCAGCTCGCCCAGCTGATGTTCCCCAAGTTCGACGAGAACGCGAAGGCCGACCAGATCGGGCGCGGCATCGCCGCCTCCCCGGGCGCGGCCGTCGGCAAGGCCGTCTTCGACTCGTACACGGCCGTCAAGTGGTCCCGCTCCGGCGAGAAGGTCATCCTGATCCGCCGCGAGACCAACCCGGACGACCTGGACGGCATGATCGCCGCCGAGGGCATCCTCACCTCCCGCGGCGGCAAGACCTCGCACGCCGCCGTCGTCGCCCGCGGCATGGGCAAGACCTGTGTCTGCGGTGCCGAGGAGCTGGAGGTCGACACCAAGCGCCGCCGGATGACCACCTCCGACGGCCAGGTCGTCGAGGAGGGCGACGTCGTCTCCATCGACGGCTCCACCGGCAAGGTCTACCTCGGTGAGGTACCCGTCGTACCGTCCCCGGTCGTCGAGTACTTCGAGGGCCGGATGCACGCCGGCGCCGACGACGCGGACGAGCTGGTCGCCGCCGTCCACCGGATCATGGCCTACGCGGACCGCGTCCGCCGCCTCCGGGTCCGCGCCAACGCCGACAACGCCGAGGACGCCAACCGCGCCCGCCGCTTCGGCGCCCAGGGCATCGGCCTCTGCCGCACCGAGCACATGTTCCTCGGTGAGCGCCGCCAGTTCGTCGAGCGGCTGATCCTGGCCGACACCGACACCGAGCGCGACCAGGCCCTCGAAGCCCTGCTCCCGCTCCAGCAGACGGACTTCGTCGAGCTCTTCGAGGCCATGGACGGGCTGCCCGTCACGGTCCGGCTGCTCGACCCGCCGCTGCACGAGTTCCTGCCCGACATCACCGAGCTCTCGGTACGCGTCGCCCTCGCGGAGTCCCGCAAGGAGCCGCACGAGAACGACCTGCGCCTGCTCCAGGCCGTCCACCGGCTGCACGAGCAGAACCCGATGCTGGGTCTGCGCGGCGTCCGCCTCGGCCTGGTCATCCCCGGCCTGTTCACCATGCAGGTGCGGGCCATCGCCGAGGCCGCCGCCCAGCGCATCGACGCCAAGGGCGACCCGCGCGTCGAGATCATGATCCCGCTGGTCGGCACCGTCCAGGAGCTGGAGATCGTCCGCGAGGAGGCCGAGACGGTCATCGCCGAGGTCCAGGCCCGGACCGGCGTCGAGCTCAAGCTCGCGCTCGGCACCATGATCGAGCTGCCGCGCGCCGCCGTCACCGCCGGTCAGATCGCCGAGGCCGCGGAGTTCTTCTCCTTCGGCACCAACGACCTGACCCAGACGGTCTGGGGCTTCTCCCGCGACGACGTGGAGGCCTCGTTCTTCACCGCGTACCTCGAGAAGGGCATCTTCGGCGTCAGCCCCTTCGAGACCATCGACAAGGACGGTGTCGGCGCGCTCGTGCGCAGCGCCGTCCAGGCCGGCCGCGCCACCCGCCCGGACATCAAGCTCGGTGTCTGCGGCGAGCACGGCGGCGACCCGGAGTCGGTGCACTTCTTCCACGAGGTCGGTCTCGACTACGTCTCCTGCTCGCCCTTCCGGATCCCGGTGGCGCGTCTTGAGGCCGGCCGCGCGGCGGCCGAGTCGAAGGGCAGCGACAGCCGCTGAGCCACGGGGCTCCGGGCCCCGGCTCCGAGCCGCGGGCGCCGAGCCCCGCTCGACCCCCGGGGCCGCCGTCGGTCAGCTCTGCGACCCTCACCGGCGGGCGGCGGCTCCGGATTCACAAAAAGAGACGGGACGGACACCTTTGTGCGGAGGTGTCCGTCCCGTTGTTTGTTTGCCCGTAGAGCTGATGTGAGTCAATGTTCAATTGCGCCTGATCGAATTATCGGCCATTGAACTTCCCCGGTTCCGTACCGAAAAGAATGGAGCAGGCGCGACCCCCGGATCCCCACCCGGAGGCCGCGCCCTTTACCGTTGCCGGGCAGGTGAGCCGCAACCTCGCCGACCGCCGCCGGACGGGCAAAGCCCCCCACGGTCTTCGCCACGTCACCTCGGTCCTGAAGGTTTCCTGCCCGACCCGTACAGCTTTTCGGTTCCCTGGTGATTGCCGCGATGCCTTTCAACTGTGGCTGAAACACCCTGGTAACCTGCAGTGATGCTGTGCATACTCGTTGTCGGGGGTGGTTGCGAGTGCACAGGTGGGGACGTCATGCTGCGGATTCATTTCACCGGAATCGACTTGGCGGGGGTGCGGACGGCGGCCCGGCCGGACGTTCTGTGGGAAACGATTCTGAGCTTTCACCGTTTAAGGGACCGGCGCGGACCCGTCGTCTTCGGAGAATGGCGCTCCGAAACGCGGATGCGGCTCGGCGGTGAGACGAGGCTGCTTGCCGCGCTCGTTCCCAGCCGCGGCTATTTCCCCGACTTCCTGACGCCCGCGGAAGGCGTCCAAGGGCTCGACGAGGGACTCCAGGCGATCCGCGCGACCGACACCGGCCGGCTGCGCGGCGAACTCTCGCTGCTCGCCGCCGACCGCTCCGGCGGGCGGACCGTGCCGCATTCGCTGCGCGCCCTCGCCGACGGCGGCGCGGAGCCCTTCGACCGGCTCGTGGGGGCGCTGCGGAGGTACCACCGGGCGGCCGTCGAGCCGTTCTGGCCGCACATCCGGGCCAGGGTCGAGGCCGACCGGGCCCGCCGGGGCCGCGCGCTCCTGGACGGCGGCGCCGAGGAACTCCTCGCCTCGCTGCCGCCGATGCTGCGCTGGAAGGCGCCCGTCCTGGAGGCGGACTACCCGGTCGACCGGGATGTCCACCTCGACGGGCGGGGGCTGCTGCTCCAGCCCTCGTACTTCTGCCGCGGGACCCCCGTCGTGCTGCGCGATCCCGTGCTGCCGCCGGTCCTCGTCTACCCCGTCACCCACGGCGAGGCGCCGACCGTCCGCGCGCCGGGCGGCTCCTCGCTCGCCAAGCTGGTCGGGCAGACCCGCTCGGCGGTCCTGCACGCGATCGGGGACGGCGGTACGACCAGTGAGCTGGCCCGCCGGGCCGGGGTGTCGCTCGCCTCGGCGAGCCAGCACGCGGGCGTGCTGCGCGAGGCCGGGCTCATCGCGACCCTCCGTCACGGCAACGCGGTCCTGCACACCCTGACGCCGTTGGGCGCCGCCCTGCTCGGCGGCGCCCAACGGACGGTCGACCTGCGTTGCTACGCGCGGAACGGCCCCGTCACCTCGTAGGTGATGCCGCCCGAGGAGCTGCCGCTGGTGCCGCGCTGGCTGGAGAAGTACAGCCGCCTGCCGTCGGGGGAGAAGGCGGGGCCGGTGATCTCGGAGCCGGACTGGCCGCTGATCCGCAGGAACGGCGCGACGACGTCGTCCGGGGTGATCAGGCAGATCTCCATGTTGCCGCCGTCCTCGGCGACGAACAGGTCGCCGGAGGCGCTGCCGGTGACGTTGTCGACGCCGGTGAGCGGCGCGCCGCCGCCGGAGACGAGCGAGTCGTCGTAGGCCAGCTCGTAGGTGCCGGCGGCGAGGTTGACCTGCCAGACCCGGTTGTCGCCCTTGGTGGTGAACCAGACGGTGTCGTCGGAGTAGTAGCAGCCCTCGCCGCCGTTGAAGTGCTTCGCGCCGGAGACCTGGGTGCGGGTGGTTGTCGGGGAGCCGTCCGGGTCCGGCACGTTCTGCCAGGTGAAGGTGCCGGAGGTGGCGGTGGAGGCCTTGAAGACCTGGAGGGTGCCGGCGGAGAGGCTGCCCCAGGTGGTGGGGATGAAGCGGTAGAAGCAGCCGTCGGTCTCGTCCTCGGTCAGGTAGATCACCTTGCGGACCGGGTCGGCGGCGGCGGCCTCGTGCTTGAAGCGGCCCATCGCGTCCCGGCGGTAGGCGGTGCCGCCCCAGGGGTTCGACTCGTAGACGTAGCCGAGGGACACCTCCTCGCAGGAGAGCCAGGTGTTCCACGGGGTGGCGCCGCCCGCGCAGTTCTGGCGGGTGCCGGAGAGGATGCGGTACGCGCCGGTGATCGCGCCCGCCGAGTCGAACTTCACCGCGCTCGCGCCGCCGCTCGGGTTGATCTCCGAGTTCGACACGTAGATCCAGCCCGTGCCGTCGGCGAAGCAGGCGCCGCCGTCGGGGGCGCTGTGCCAGGCGTACGAGGTACCGGGGACCGACTGGCCGGACCGGGCGATCACCCGGCTGGTGAACCCGGCGGGCAGCAGGATGCCGTTGGCGTCCGCCGCGCCGAGCGCGCCGTAGGGGCCGGCGCCGGGCTGGGCGGGGGCGGCGAAGGCCGCGCCGTGCCACAGGCTGCCGCCGAAGGCGGCGGCCGAGGTGCCGATGACCGCTCCACGCAGGAAACTGCGTCGCTCCACGTCTCACTCCTGAGAAGGGTGGTGAACCGCCCCGTCGCGCCGGTCGGGCGACGGGGTCGCGCGCTTCCGGAACCTAGGAGTGCGGAATTGACTGTGCATCAACAAACGGTGAAGGGGAAGCGGCGGGCGGCGGGCGGGGACCCGCCTGTCGGTGCCGGCCGCTACCTTCAGGCCATGTCGATCTCCGCACGTCCGGTCCTCGCCCGTCCACTCGGCTCGGTACGGCTGCCCGGTGCCTCGGGACTGCTCCGGAACACGGCCTTCGAGACCCGGGCGGACGGCCCGCGCCGCGCCCTGCTGTTCCACGGCGACGGCCTGGAGGTCCACGACCTGGAGGACCTGTTCGCCGGGGAACGGGCGCCGGGGACCGTCTTCCCGATGCCCTGGCCGGGCTGGGCCAGGGGCGGGGCCTCGGTGAGCCCGGACGGCACCTTCGCGGTCTTCTCCGGCCAGCGGGCGGTCCGGGCCGTCCGCGCGGACGGCGCGACGCTGTGGGAGCACCGGCACCCCTGCTGGGGCCCCGAGCCGGGCCACTCGCACACCGGGGACGAGCAGCAGGTCTGCGGCGGCTTCGAGCACGGCTCCTGCCGGATCTCCGACGACGGCCGCTTCGTCTGGACGCACGCCCTGACCCCGGGGGAGGAGTACGACGAGTGCTGGTCCGTCCTCGACGCGCGGGACGGCCGCGAGCTGGCCCGGCTGCCCCTCGACGACAGCGCGGCCGCCGGCTCCTCCCACCTCTCCCACCCCGACGGCGTCCACATGGGGCTCTGCATCGGCATGGGCCAGGACGGGGTCCTGCTGTACTGGGCGCGCTGGGACGGCGAGCGGCCGACCGTGTGGGACCTCGACGAGACGCTCGACCGCATCCTCGCGGACGTCCACCCGGCCCACGAGGGCTTCCTGACCGTCGAGCACTACGGGGAGGACCTGCGGCTGCACGCCCTGGACGGCACGGTCCTGGCCGAGCGGGGGCCGGTCCCGGCGGCGGAGGAGTCCGAGGAGGACGAGCTGCCGTGGGACCACCGGCCCGGCTTCGTCGACGCCGGCACCGTCATCGCGACCACCGGCGTCGAGTACGACGTCGACGACGCGGGCCCCCGCCACTGGCTCCTCGACGCCCGCACCCTGGAGATACGCGGAACCGTCACGTATCCCGGCGGCCCCGTCGACAGCCCGGCCCACCCCCTCGGCGACGGAAGCTGGCTCACCTGCGACGAGGCGGGCGGGACGCTCCACCGCTGGGCGGTCTGACGTCCGGGGCCTTCGGCCCTTGGGGATGCCGGTGCCGGCGGGGGACACTGGGGGGCATGCGTGTCACCCGGGACATCAGCGACCTCGACGACCTCGACGTGCTGCTGCGGCGCTTCTACGGCGCCGCCTTCGCCGATCCGCTCATCGGGCCCTTCTTCACCGAGGTCGCCGGGACCGACCTGGAGGCCCATCTGCCGCACATCGTGGACTTCTGGGAGAGGGCCCTCCTCCGCACCGCCGAGTACCGGCGCGACGCCTTCGCCCCGCACGGGGCCCTGCACGCCGCACGGCCCCTCACCGCCGCCCACTTCGGCCGCTGGGTGCAGCTCTGGCGGGCCACCGTGGACGGGCTGCACTCCGGGCCCCGGGCCGAGCGGGCCAAGGCGCAGGGCGAACGGATCGCCCTCGCCCTGCTGCGGCGGCTCGCCGGGCCCGGCGCGGCCACCGGCGGCACGGGCGGCGGGTTCGTCCCGCTGGCGGCCCTGGAGCTGCGCTCCGTCGCCTGAGCGAAAAGAATCCCCGGGAGAGCGATGAGTTCCGAGGGGCGGGCCCGTCCTACCTCTCGACAGCACCGCACGAGGGAAGAGAGCACATCATGGCCCCGCAGATGATCTTCGTGAACCTGCCCGTGAAGGACGTCTCCGCCAGCAAGACCTTCTTCGAGAAGCTCGGCTACTCCATCAATCCGCAGTTCAGCGACGAGACCACCGGCTGTGTGGTCATCAGCGACACGATCTTCGCGATGCTCCTCGAAGAGCCCAAGTTCCAGTCCTTCATGGCCCCCGGCAAGGAGATCTCCGACGCGACCAAGGCCACCGAGGTGCTGGTCACGCTGAGCGCCGAGAGCCGCGAGAAGGTCGACGAGCTGGCCGACGCCGCGCTCGCGGCCGGTGGCACCCCGGCGAAGGAGCCGATGGAGCTGGGCTTCATGTACGGCCGCTCGTTCACCGACCTGGACGGCCACCACTGGGAGATCTTCTGGATGGACCCGGCGGCGGCCCAGGGCTGAGCCCGGTAGCGGGCCGCCACCGGACCGGGGGCAGGGCCCCCGGCCACGTACTCAGGCGGAGACGCCGCCGTCGATCACCAGGTCCGTGCCGACGGCGGAGCCCGCGTCGTCCGACGCGAGGTACAGCACGGCCGCCGCCACCTCCGCGGCGGAGGAGATCCTGCCCAGCGGCGACTCCTCCTTCATCCGGACCTCCCGCTCGGCCTCCGTCTCGCCGGGCCGCAGCGACATCGCGGACTCCGAGGCGCCGGGGCTGACCGCGTTGATGCGGACCCCGTCGGCGATGTGGTCCAGCGCCGCGGCCCTGGTCAGCGCCGACACGGCCGCCTTCGACACCTGGTAGCCGAAGACGCCGGGGATCCGGACGTGCGGGCCCAGGTTCGACGCGATGTTCACGATGGCCCCGCCGCCGTGCGCCCGCATGTGTGCCACCTCGGCCTGGAGGGCGTGCAGCACCCCCGTGACGTTGATGTCGAGCAGCGTCTGCCAGTCGTCCAGGGGGAAGTCGGCGGCGCTGTGCCCGCCGCGGAAGACTCCGGCGTTGTTCACGGCCACGTCGAGACCGCCGAACAGCTCGACCGTGCGCCGGACCAGCTCACGGGTGGACGCGGCGCCGGACACGTCGGCGGTGACGGCCGCGGCCGTGCCCCCGGCGGCCTCGATCAGGGCCACCGTCTCCTTCAGCGGCCCTTCCGTACGGCCGGCGACGACGACCTCGGCGCCCTCGGCGGCGAAGGCGAGCGCGATGGCCCGGCCGAGACCGGAGCCGGCCCCGGTGACGAGGGCGACGCGGTCGGTGAAGCGTGCGGACATGGGTGACTCCCCTGTGATGGTCGGCGGGTGGTGCGGGGTGGTGCGGGGTGGTGCGGTCGGGCCGGTGCTCGTGACGATGCGGGGGAGTGTTTGAACTTGACCGTACGTTCCATAATGAGGTCCGAAGGACGGGCGCCCCCCCGTGGGCGCCCGTTCTCAGTCCAGCAGGCCCAGTGCCTGTTCCGCCGCGTCGCGGACCCTGGCCGGGTCGCTCGACACCTTGCCGACCACCCGGATGCCCTGCATCAGCACCAGCAGCATCCGGGCGAGCGCCCGGGGGTCCCGGTCGGCCGGGAGCTCGCCCCCGGCGCGGGCCCGGGTGAGCGCCCCGTGGAGCAGCGTCTCGATCAGCTCCCAGCTGAGCTCGACCCGGCGGGCGACCGCCGTGTCGTGCGGTCCCAGCTCCGTCGCCGAGTTGGTGACGAAACAGCCGTTCAGCCGCTCCCCGTCCGTCATCGCCTCGGTGGCGAAGCGGCGGACCAGCGCGCGGACGGCCGGCAGTGCGGGGCCCGGCGTGGACAACTCCTCGACGATCCACGGGTCGCGGGTCTCCAGGTAGTGGTCCATCGCCTTCAGATACAGCTCGTGCTTGTTGCCGAAGGTCGCGTAGAGACTGGCCCGGCCGATGCCGAGGTGCTCCACGAGGTCCGACATCGCCGTCGCCTCGTAGCCGCGAGCCCAGAACAGTTCGAGCGCTGCCCGGAGCGCGGCGTCGGGATCGAATTCCTTGGTCCTGGCCACAGAAAGACCGTACGTCTTTCAAGAACGATCGGTCAATATATGGTCGCGCTGGACCGACCGCACCGGATACACCGCCACCGTCACCCCGTCGTCGTCCAGGCACCGGCCCGTCTCCAGGTCGAAGCGCTGCTTCAGGAGCGGCGAGGCCACGAACGGCCGCCCGTCCGAGGAGCCGACGAGCCCCCGGGAGAGCACCCGCGCCCCCGTGAACGGATCGCGGTTGTCGATCGCGTACGTCCGGCCCGAGCGGTCCCGGAAGACCGCCGCCTGTCTGCCGTCCGGCAGCAGCGCCGCCACCCCCCGGCCGGGGGTCAGCCTGGACTCCTCGCAGACCGCCAGCCAGGCGTCGGGGGACGGGGAGAGTTCGAGGGTCGTCGTCATCGGGAAGCGGCCCCTTCCGGTGTGCTGTTCGTCCTGCCGAGCGTCAGGATCGTGAGGTCCGGCTTGATCTGGTCGCGCTCCGGCACGAACCGGACCGTGGGGTCCGGCGCCTCCGGCGCGTTCACGAAGGAGACGAAGCGGCGCAGCCGCTCCGGGTCGTCCAGGGTCTGCGCCCACTCGTCCCGGTAGCCGGCGACGTGCGCCGCCATCAGTGCCTCCAGCTCCTCGCAGAGCCCGAGCGAGTCGTGCACCACCACGTCCTTGAGGTGGTCGAGCCCGCCCTCCAGGCGCTCCAGCCAGGCCGACGTCCGCTCAAGGCGGTCCGCTGTCCGGATGTAGAACATCAGGAACCGATCGATCAGGCGCACCAGTTCGGTGTCCGAGAGGTCCTGGGCGAGCAGGTCCGCGTGGCGCGGGGTCGCGCCGCCGTTCCCGCCGACGTACAGGTTCCAGCCGTTCGCCGTCGCGATGATCCCGAAGTCCTTCGACCGGGCCTCGGCGCACTCGCGGGCGCAGCCCGAGACCGCCGACTTCAGCTTGTGCGGGGCGCGCAGCCCCCGGTAGCGCAGCTCGAGGCGGATGGCCGTCCGCACCGAGTCCTGGACGCCGTAGCGGCACCAGGTCTGACCGACGCAGGACTTGACGGTGCGCAGCGCCTTGCCGTACGCGTGCCCCGACTCGAAGCCCGCGTCCACCAACCGGGTCCAGATGGAGGGGAGTTGGTCGACGCCGGCGCCGAAGAGGTCGATCCGCTGGCCGCCGGTGATCTTCGTGTAGAGGCCGAAGTCCCGGGCCACCTCGCCGATCACGATCAGTTTCTCCGGGGTGATCTCGCCGCCGGGGATGCGCGGCACGACCGAATAGGAGCCGTTGCGCTGCATGTTGGCGAGGAAGTGGTCGTTGGTGTCCTGGAGGGCGGCCTGCTCGCCGTCGAGGATGTAGCCGTCGATGCCGAGCGCCGGGGCCAGGGAGGCCAGGATCGAGCCGACGGTCGGCTTGCAGACCTCGCAGCCCTCGCCGCCCCGCGCCTCCTCCCGCCCGTGCGAGTCGAGCAGCGCGGCGAAGGAGGTCAGCCGCAGGGTGCGGGCGATCTCGTACAGCTCGCTCCGGGTGTACGGGAAGCAGCCGCAGAGCCCCTTGTCCACGGCGGCCGGCAGCAGCTTCTCGATCGTCTTCACACAACTGCCGCAGCCCGTACCGGCCTTGGTGCACTTCTTCACCTCGGGCAGCGAGGAGCACTGCCCGATCGCGTGCTTGGTCACGTTGTGGCAGGAGCAGATCACCGCGTCGTCCGGCAGCGCCGAGGGGCCGAGCGCGACCGGGGCGCCCGCGCCGGCCGGGAGCACCAGCTGCTCGGGGGAGACGGGCGGCACGGAACCGGTGAGCGGGCGGAGGAGCCCGTACTGCTCGGCGTCACCGACCAGGACACCGCCGAGCAGCACCCCTTCCCCGGAGATCACCAGCTTCTTGTAGACGCCCGATCGGGAGTCGGAGTACACGACGTCGAGACAGCCCTCGGCCGCTCCGTGCGCGTCGCCGAAGGAGGCCACGTCCACGCCGAGCAGCTTCAGCTTCGTCGACATGTCGGCACCTGTGAAGCCGGCGCCCTCGCCCACCCCGGCCTCGTCCGCGAGGACCGCCGCGACCGTCTGCGCCATCTCGTAGCCCGGCGCCACCAGGCCGTACACCCGGCCGTCCACGGCGAGCGCGCACTCGCCGATCGCGAAGACCGCCGGGTCGGAGGTGCGGCACCGCTCGTCGACCGCGATGCCGCCGCGCTCCCCGACCGTGAGCCCGCAGTCGCGGGCCAGCCGGTCCCGGGGCCGTACCCCGGCGGAGAACACGACCATGTCCGTGGGCAGTTCGGAGCCGTCCGAGAGCTTCATCCCGGTCACGGCGCCGTCCGCCGTCACCACCTCCTGGGTGCCCGTGCCGGTGTGCACGGTCAGGCCCATCCGCTCGATCGTACGGAGCAGGGCCGCGCCGCCGCCCTCGTCGACCTGCACCGGCATCAGGCGCGGCGCGAACTCCACGACGTGGGTGTCAAGGCCGAGCCCGCTGAGCGCGCCCGCCGCCTCAAGACCGAGCAGCCCGCCGCCGACGACCGCTCCGGTCGTCGCCGTCCGCGCGTACTCCTCGATCGCGAGCAGGTCCTCGATCGTGCGGTAGACGAAACAGCCGCGGGCGTCCTTGCCGGGGACGGGCGGCACGAACGGGTACGAGCCGGTGGCCAGGACCAGCGTGTCGTACGCGAAGACCCGCCCCGAGCGGGCCGTGACCGTACGGGCCTCCCGGTCCACCGAATCGGCCGGGTCGCCCACGTACAGCTCGATGGAGTGCTTCTCCAGGAAGCCCGCCTCGACCATCGACAGCTCGTCCGGGGTCCTCCCGGAGAAGTACGAGGTCAGCTGCACGCGGTCGTAGGCCGGGCGCGGCTCCTCGCAGAGGACCACGATCCGGGCCCGCTCGGTGACGCCACGGTCCGCGAGCGCCTCAAGGAACCGCTGGCCGACCATTCCGTGGCCGACCAGGACGATGGTGGGGGTGGTCATGAGGAGCCTCCGTCGTGGGTGAGCAGATGGAGCAGGGGCGCGTCGCCGGGCAGGGCCTCGTCGCCCTCCCAGGCGCGGGCGAGCGTCCCGACCGCGGCCAGATCGCCGAGGAGGACGCCCCCGACGAGCCGGTCACCGCGGACGACGACCTTGCGGTAGGCGCTGCGCGTGGCGTCGGTGAGCTGGACGACCTCGTCGCCCGGCAGCGCCGTGACCTCGCCGAACGCGGCGAGGTCGAGCGGCCGCGCACCGCCGAGGGTGAGCCGGGTGAGGGCGCGGGTGCCGGTGTAGCGCGCGCCCGGGAGTCCGGCCGTGAGCAGGTCCGCCAGCACGTCGGCCTGTTCGAGCGCCGGGCCCGCGAGGCCGTAGCTGCGGCCCCGGTGCTCCGCGCAGTCGCCGACCGCGTGGATGTACGGGTCGGAGGTGCGGAGTTCGTCGTCGACGACGATGCCGGTGGCGATGTCGAGCCCCGCCTCACGGGCGAGGGCGACGCGGGGGCGCACCCCGCAGGCGAGGACGACGACCTGGGCGTCGAGGACGAAACCGTCGGCGAGTTCGACGGCCGTGACGGCCCCGTCGCGCTGCCGGAGGCCGCTGACGCGGCACTCGGTGTGCACCTCGACGCCGAGGGCCGTGACATGGTCGTGGAGCAGGGCCGAGGCATGGGCGTCGAGTTGACGTTCCATCAGCCGTTCGCCCTGCTGGGCCAGGACCACGTCCGCGCCGAGCGCGGCGAGGGCACGGGCCGCCGAGACGCCGAGAAGACCGCCGCCGATGACCACCGCCCGCACCCCCGGCCGGACGGCGGAGCGCAGCTCCAGGCAGTCGTCGAGGGTACGGAAGGGGTGGACGCCCTCCGGCGGTTCCACCCCGCGCACCCCGCGCAGCGGCGGCAGCACCGGGTTGGAACCGGTGGCCAGGACCAGCCGGTCGTAGCCGACGAGGGAGCCGTCCGCGCACTCGACCGTCCGCGCCGCCCGGTCGATCCGCACCGCCCGCGTCCCGAGCCGCGCGGGCTCCCGGGTCCCGGGCAGGGCGATCACCTCGGGGGCGTACCGCCCGGCGAGGACATCGGCGAGCAGCACCCTGTTGTACGGTGCGTGCCGCTCCTCGCCGAGGAGGGTGACGGGGAGGCGCTGGGCGAGCCGGGCGCCCGCCGTTCCGCCCCCGACCACCACGATCCGTGTACTCATGACGGGAAGCGTGCGCGGCCGGTGTTACCCGACGGCATCCCGGCTGTTTCCCGTACGGAACGCTGATCTCCGTGCCCGGTCCGGAGGGCTGTGAGGGTGCGTGGGAGGGGGCGAGGGCGGCCGGACCGGAGTCCGGGCCGCCGGTCGGGGCGAGGACCGGGCCGAGGACGGGCCGAGGGTTAACCCGTGGTCAGGCTCGGCTCAAGCCCGCCTTAAGAATCGGGCCGGAGGGCCTGAGCTGCGGATTCCCGTATACGGGGGACCCTAGGGTGCCGGATGTGACCTCCGAGGCCCGCCCCCACCCGCTCTACGTGCCCCTGCCCAGCCGGCCGGCCCCCGTTCCGGCGCCCGCCCCTCCGGCAGCGGCAGACCACGCCCCCGTCCCCGTCCTCCGCCTCGCCCCCGACCGGCTGCGGACCGGCATCCTCGCCGGGGCCGGAGCAGTCGCCCTGCTCTGGGGCCTCCAGGCCCGGCCCTCCGCCCGGCTCGACGCCTTCTTCGCCACCGGCGCCCACCTCACCGGCCTGCTCGCCGGCTACGGCGTCCTGGTCCTCCTGCTCCTCATGGCCCGCGTCCCCGCCGTCGAACACGGCGTCGGCGCCGACCGGCTCGCCCGCTGGCACGCCCTCGGCGGCCGGTACGTCCTCGGTCTGATCGGCGCCCACGCGCTCCTCGCCCTCATCGGCTACGCCGTGCACACCCGTACCGACCTCGTCACCGCCACCGGGGGCCTCCTCGGATACGGGGCCATCGCCGCCGCCACCGTCGGCACCGCCCTGTTCGTCGCCGTCGGCGTCACCTCCGCCCGGGGCGTACGGCGGCGCGTCGGACACGAGACCTGGCGGGCGGTGCACCTCGGAGGGCTCCTCGCCGCCGCCCTCGGCTTCGTCCACCAGCTCGCCGGACCCGACCTCGCCGACAGCCTCCTCATCCGCTGGCTCTGGTCGATGGCCCACGGCACCGTCGCCGTCCTCCTCCTCTGGTACCGGATCGTCGTCCCCGTCCGCGCCGCGCTCCGCCACGAACTGCGGGTCGTCGAGGTCCGCGACGAGGGCCCCGGAGTCGTCTCCGTCCTCGTCCGGGGCAGAGGAGTGGCCCGGCTCCGGGCCGAACCCGGCCAGTTCTTCCGCTGGCGCTTCCTGCGGCGCGGACTCTGGTCGACCGCCCTGCCCTTCTCCCTCTCCGCACCCGTCCGCGACGACACCCTGCGGATCACCGTCAAGGCGCTCGGCGACCACACGCGCCGTATCCGGCGGCTCCGCCCCGGCACCCGGGTCCTGGCCGCCGGACCGTTCGGTGCGCTCACCGCCCACCGCCGCACCCGCCGCAAGGTCCTGCTGCTCGCCGGCGGCGTCGGCATCACCCCGCTGCGCGCCCTCTTCGAGACCCTGCCCGGCGGGCCCGGCGACGTGACCCTGCTCTACCGGGCCTCGGACGCGACCGGACTCGTCCTCCGTACGGAACTGGAGGCCATCGCCCGCGAACGGCAGGCCGCGCTCCACTTCCTCCTCGGCCCCTCGGACGACTCCTTCGACCCGCTCGCACCCCGCGCGCTGCGCGACCTCGTGCCCGGACTCGCCGCCCACGACGTGTACCTGTGCGGGCCGCCCGCGATGGCACGGGCCGCCACCGCCCATCTGATCCGGGCCGGTGTGCCGGCCTCCCGCATCCACAGCGAGGACTTCGACCATGGCTAGACACGGCGCACCCCGCGTCCCCAGACACGGCGCACCCCGCGCTTCCACCGTCAGGCGGGCCCGGCGCCGGCTCGCCGCCGCGCTGATCGGCGCCGGGGCGCTGGCCGCGACCTTCCTCACCGCCTCCGTCAGCCCGGCCGCCCCGCCGGCCCCCGACCGGGAACCGGGCGCCGCAAGCTCTGACGTAGCTCAACTCTCCAGAGATTGATGGACGGGGCAACGACCGCCTCCCTAGGCTCACGGACATGCCCGAGATCTCGTTGACCACCCTTGTCCTGCTCTGCCTCGCCGCGCTCGTGGCCGGGTGGATCGACGCCGTGGTCGGCGGTGGCGGGCTGCTCCAGCTGCCCGCCCTGCTGCTCGGGCTCCCGCACGTCCCGGCCGCGCACATCCTCGGCACCAACAAGGCCGTCTCGATCGTGGGTACCACCGGGGCCGCCGTCACCTACCTCCGCAAGGCGCCCGTCCAGGTGGGGACGGCGGTGCGGATCGGACTCGCGGCCCTCGCCGGCTCCATGTGCGGCGCCTTCTTCGCGGCCGGGATCAGCAGCGAGGTGCTGCGCCCGGTCATCATGGTGGTGCTGCTCGCGGTGGCGGCCTTCGTGATGCTGCGGCCCTCGTTCGGCGCGAAGGCCGAGGGGGAGGACCGGGCGCCGCTGACCCGGGCCAGGATCGTGACCGCGATCGTCGTCGTGGGCGGCGGTATCGGGTTCTACGACGGCCTGTTCGGGCCCGGCACCGGCACCTTCCTGGTCCTCGCGCTGACCGCCGTGCTCCACCTCGACCTGGTGACGGCCTCGGCCACCGCGAAGATCGTCAACGTCTGCACCAACGCGGGCGCGCTCGCCATGTTCGCCTATCAGGGCAGCGTGTACTGGCAGCTCGCCGCCGTCATGGCGGTCTTCAACCTGGTGGGTGGGACCGTGGGGGCGCGGATGGCGCTCAGCAAGGGCGCCGAGTTCGTGCGCGGGGTGCTGCTGGTGGTCGTGCTGTCGCTGGTCGCGAAGCTCGCCTTCGACCAGTGGGCGTGACCTCCGCCGTCTACCGGACCCCGATGAGGTGCCCGAAGGCGACCACGTTCCCCTGGTAGCCGTTCTTCTTCGAGAAGCCGCCGCCACAGGTGATCACCCGGATCTCGGCCCGGCCGGCCTCGTCGTACACCTTCCGGTCCGGGAACCCCCGGTTCTCGTAGACCTCGACCGCGTCGACGGTGAACACCGCCGTACGCCCGTCCTGCCGGTCCACCTCGATCCGGTGGCCCTTCCTCAGCGCGCCGAGCGTGTAGAAGACGGCCGGCCCGTCGGCGTTGTCGACATGGCCCGCGACGATCGCCGTGCCCCTGGCGCCGGGCGTGGTGCCGTCCCCGTACCAGCCGGCCATGTTCCGGTCCCGCGCCGGTGGCACGTCGAGCGAGCCGTCCGGGGCCAGACCGAGCCGCATCATCGGGGCGTCCACGTCGGTCTCCGGGATGCGCAGCCGGACCGGCGGCGACGGCGGCAGCGGGTCGGCGGCGGCGTCGGTGTGCACGCTCGGCCCGGCGGCGAAGGCCTGCGCGGCCGACGGTACGGGCGGGGTGACCTGCTCCGAGCCGTTCTGGACGAGCCAGAGCCCGACGCAGGCGGCCACGGCTATGCCCCAGCCCTTGCTCCTGTTGCTCACCTGGTTTCCTTCGCGTCCTCACGGGGCCGGTGGTGATGTGGCCCTGCCCCCGCCGGGCCGTGTTCGGGCGCTCGGCGGGGGCAGGGCGGGCGGGGGTCTCAGTGCCCCTGCGCGCCGCTCGCCCGGCGGCGCAGAAGCCAGACCCCGCCCACGGCAGCCGCGGCCAGCACCGCCGCACCTGCCGTGACCTGGGCGGTGTCGGGGCCCACACTGCCCCCGACACCGGTCTGGACGTGGCCGCTCGGACCCCGGTGCTTGACGGTCAGGTCGCCCCGGGCCGTCTTTCCGTTGTCGCAGGCCACACTGATGCCGTAGGTGCCGGGCTTGGCGTGCTCCGGCACGTTGAACTGACCCACCACGACCTCTCTGTGGGTGCTCGGGTTCAGCTGGAACTCGCCCGCTCCGAGCGAGTTCGCGTCCCCGACGCCGTGACCGTGCTCCCCGCAGGCGAGGGTGTTGACGGTGACGGTGGTGCCCGGTGAGGCGGAGGAGGGGGAGACTTCGAGCGACTCCGGATTGTTGTTGTTGGCGTACGCGCCGGGAGCGGCGAACGCCCCCAGCGCGGCGACCGTCAGCGCGGTACCGGTGAACAGACGGACAGTGGTGCGCATGGGGGGCCTCCGGGGCGCGCGAGCGGTCATGCCGTGCGGTCCTCCCGGGAGGGACTTCCCGGAAACGACCTTCTGAGACCGAGATAAGAGCCGCCGCGCGCCCCGCGCCTGCTGATGAGGCATCAGGATGGGGCCGTCCGATACGGTGTGTCGACTGGATTCCCGGCATCTACGCAGGTCAGGCCGGGTGCCGAAGGCGTCAGCTGGCGCCCGGTGCCGAACGGGTGACGGGGTCGGGGACCCCGTTCCCGTGCAGCCCCAGCGGGACCCGGACCGGCAGAGGGACCCGGGCGACCGGTGCGCCGGAGAAGTCGCGGGCGGACGCGTCAGCGCGAAGTCGTGCATGTACGGGTTGCCGGGCACCCGGACGGTCCTGGTGGCGTCCATCACGATGTGCTGGATGTCGTCGGAGCGGTAGAGGAAGGCGAGCGAGTGCAGTTCGCCGGTGTGCGGGGCGAAGAGCGAGTGGGCGTTGGCGCTGTACCCCTCGGGGGTCGGCCCCGGGCCGCAGGGGCCCGCCGTGTCCGGCTCGTAGCCGAGTTCGTACGGGAGGCTGCCTCCCTCGACGAGGGCGCGGCGCAGCCGGGCGAAGCCCTCCCGGTACAGCGCGTCGATCAGTCCCTCCTTCCCGCCGGACATCGTGTAGATGACCTTGGTCGACGCGCCGATGTGGAGGGGGGCTCCGTGGCGCGTCAGGGCCGGAGTTCGTCCCGCTCCACCGCGTCGTACGCCGCGTACACCCGCCCCATCAGCTCCTCGTCCACCGCGAACGCGACCTCGTCGATCGCCGTCACGGGGGCGATGCCCCGGGAGTTGGTCACCAGGGCGGCCCGGTACCCCGGCAGGTCCGCCAGGGTGACCGGGCGCCTGACCGAGCCCAGCCGGGGCGCCAGCAGGGCCATCGTGATCCCTTCGAGGCAGGGCGCCGAGGGCCAGACCAGCGAAGTTCCGTCCCAGAAGGCGATGTTGGTGATCGCGCCCTCGGCGATCTCGCCGTACGGGGAGGTCAGCAGGGCCTCGTCGAAGCCGGCCCGCACGGCCGCCTCGCGGTGGTAGCTCTGGCCGAAACCGCCCAGGTGCTTGATGTGGGGGGCGGGGCGCCAGTACTCGGCGGTCGTCAGCCGCTGCGGGGTGCCGGGGCCGTCCGGGGCCGGTGCGGCGACCGTCACCGCGACGCGGACGCCCGGGTACACGTACACCCGCAGCGAGGCGTCCCGCCGCCCGGCCCGCTCCAGGGCTCCGGCTGCCAGCGCGCGGACCTCCTCGCCGTCCAGCCCCCGGCCGAACAGCTCCCGGGTGGAGCGGTCCAGGCGGGCGAGGTGGAGGCCGAGCCCCTTCACGCGGCCCTCCCGCACCTGCATGGCCGTGAAGTGCCCGAAGCCGGTCATGACGGCGGCCAGCAGTCCCGGGTCGGCCACGGGGGCGCCGTCGATCTCGATGTGCGGAGGCGGAGTCGTCATGCGCTCACCGTACGTCCAGGGGAAGTTCCCGCGATCGGCGCTTGACCTCAACCAAACTTGAGGTACCACGATCCTCGGCATGGACATCACGAGCTCCACCCAGGCCCAGCCCCTCACCCTCGCCCTCGTCGTCGCCAGCGACCGTGAAGGCCGCTTCGCCCCCGTCGTCACCGACTGGTTCCGCTCCCGCCTCGCCGAGCGCGAGGACTTCGCCGTCACCCTCGTCGACCTCGCCGAGGTCGATCTCCCCACCACCCTCTCCCACCGGCCCTCCCCGGCCGTCCGCGCCGAACTCGCCAAGGTCACCCCGGTGCTGGAAGCGGCCGACGCCTTCGTCGTCATCACCCCCGAGTACAACCACTCCTTCCCCGCCTCCCTCAAGAACCTGATCGACCGGCACTACACCGAATGGCAGGCCAAGCCCGTCGGCTTCGTCTCCTACGGCGGCATCTCCGGCGGCCTGCGCGCCGTCGAGCAACTGCGCCAGGTCTACGCCGAGATGCACGCCGTCACCGTCCGCGACACCGTCTCCTTCCACCACGCCCACGGGCAGTTCGACGAGGACGGCCGTCACAAGGACCCGGCCGGCGCCGAGATCGCCGCCAAGGCCCTCCTCGACCAGCTCGCCTGGTGGGGCCGCGCCCTCAAGGACGCCAAGTCCTTCCACCCGTACGGCGAGTGAGGAACCGTCACCGTGCTGCTGCGACTTCTCGCGCCCCGCCTCCTGCCCCACCGGCGCCTCCTCGCCCTCCTCGTCGGCCTCCAGCTCGTCCAGACGCTGGCCTCCCTCGCCCTGCCCACCCTCAACGCCGGGATCATCGACCAGGGCGTCCTGCGCGGGGACACCGACCGGGTCCTCCACGGCGGCGCCGCGATGATCGCCGTCACCCTGCTCCAGGCGGTGGCCGCCGCCGCCGCCACCTACACCGGCGCCCGGATCGCCATGGGCGTCGCCCGCGACCTGCGCTCCGAGGTCTTCCGGCACGTCCAGGACTTCTCCGCCCGGGAGCGGGGCCGCTTCGGCGCCGCCTCCCTCATCACCCGTACCACCAACGACGTCCAGCAGATCCAGACCTTCACCGTCCTCGTCCTGACGATGCTGGTCGCCGCGCCTCTCCTCTGCTTCGGCGGCATCGCCATGGCCCTGCGTCAGGACGTGCCGCTCGCCCTGGTCCTGCTGCTCTTCGTACCCGTGATGACCGGGGCCGTCGGCACCGTCGTGCTGCGCATGAGGCCGCTCTTCCGGGGCATGCAGGAGCGCGTCGACGGAGCCAACCGGGTGCTGCGCGAGCAGATCACCGGCGTCCGGGTGGTCCGCGCCTTCGTCCGCGACCGGCACGAGCGGGAACGGTTCGCCGCCGCCAACGACGAACTCTTCTCCGTCGGGCTGCGGGCCGGCCGCCTCCAGGCCCTGATGTTCCCCACCGTGCTCATCGTCTGGCAGCTGACGACCGTCGCCCTCGTGTACGTCGGAGCCCACCGCATCGACTCCGGCGCCCTCCAGCCGGGCGGGCTCGTCGCCTTCCTCGGCTATCTGCTCCAGACCTCGATGTCCGTGATGATGGTCCTCTTCCTGCTCATGAACATGCCCCGGGCCGAGGCGGGCGCCGAGCGCGTCCGTGAGGTGCTCGGCACCCGCCCGTCCGTCGCCCCTCCGGTGAACGCGGTGAGGCCGGCGGTCCGGCGCGGTCATCTGGAGGTCAGGAGCGCGGACTTCCGCTACCCGGGCGCGGAGGAATCCGTCCTCAAGGAGGTCGGGCTCGTCGCCCGGCCCGGGGAGACCACCGCGATCATCGGCTCCACCGGCAGCGGCAAGTCCACCCTCCTCGGACTCGTCCCCCGGCTCTTCGACGCCACCGGCGGCGAAGTCCTCGTCGACGGCGTCGACGTCCGCAGGCTCGACCCCGAGCTCATGGCCAGGACGGTGGGTCTCGTCCCCCAGAAGCCGTACCTCTTCTCCGGGACCGTCGCCACCAACCTCCGCTACGGCAGACCCGACGCCACCGACGAAGAACTCTGGCACGCGCTGGAGGTCGCCCAGGCCGCCGACTTCGTCCGCACGCTCGACGAGGGCCTCGACGCACCCGTCTCCCAGGGCGGCACCAACTTCTCCGGCGGCCAGCGCCAGCGCCTCGCCATCGCCCGGGTCCTCGTCGCCCGCCCCCGCCTCTACCTCTTCGACGACTCCTTCTCCGCCCTCGACCCCGGGACCGACGCCCGGCTCCGCGCCGCCCTGCGCGAGGAGACGGCGGACGCGACCGTCGTCATCGTCGCCCAGCGGGTCTCCACCATCCGGCAGGCCGACCGGATCGTCGTCCTCGACCGGGGCCGGAGCGTCGGCACCGGCACCCACACGTCCCTGATGCGGGACAACGCCACCTACCGGGAGATCGTCCTCTCCCAGCTCACCGAGGAGGAAGCCGCGTGAGTACGGCGACCGAGCCCCGCGCCCCCGGCCCCACCCCCGGCGGCCCCGGCACCACACCCTCCGCTCCCGGCCCCACCCCCGGCGGCCCCGCCACCGCCCCCGCCCGCACCGGCCCCCCGCCCCAGCGCGGCCCCGGCCTCGCCACCCCTTCCCTCGAACGTTCCCTCTCCTTCCGCGCCTCCGGCCTCCGCCTCCTGCGCACCCTCGCCCCCGACCGGGCCCGCCTCCTCGGCGTCCTCGCCGCCGGCGCCGCCGCCGTCTCCCTCTCCGTCCTCGGCCCACTCCTCCTCGGCCGCGCCACCGACCTCGTCATCACCGGAGCCACCGGCCCCGCCGGGGTCGACTTCCCGGCCGTCGGCCGGCTCCTCGCCCTCTCCGCCCTCGTCGTCGCCGGGTCCTCCCTCCTCACCTGGACCCAGCTGCGCATCGCCACCACCGTCGTCCAGCGGGCCGGCCACCGGCTCCGCCGGGAGGCCCAGCACAAACTGGCGAAGCTGCCCCTCACCTATCTCGACCGGCAGTCGCGCGGCGAGGTGCTCTCGCGCACCACCAACGACATCGACAACGTCACCCAGACCCTCCAGCAGGCCTTCAGCCAGATGGTCCGCGCCCTGCTGACCCTGGCCGGAGTCCTGGTGATGATGTTCTGGATCTCCCCGCTGCTCGCGCTCGTCGCCCTCGCCACCGTGCCCGTCTCGATCGCCGTCGCCGCCCTCGTCGGCCGGCGCGCCCAGCCGCAGTTCGTGAAGCAGTGGGCGGTCACCGGCCGGCTCGGCAGCCACGTCGAGGAGATGATCACCGGCCACACGGAGGTCGTCGCCTTCGGCCGCCGCGCCGAGGCCGTGCGCCGCTTCGACGAGCTGGGCGAGGAGCTGTACCGGGCGAGCTTCCGCGCCCAGTTCGTCTCCGGCTTCATCCAGCCCGCGCTGACCTTCGTCGGCAACCTCAACTACGTCGCCATCGCCGTCGTCGGCGGACTGCGGGTGGCGAGCGGCACTCTCTCCGTCGGCGACGTGCAGGCCTTCGTCCAGTACTCGTACGACTTCAACGGCCCGATCACCCAGGTCGCCGCGATGGCCAACCTCCTCCAGTCCGGGGTGGCCTCCGCCGAGCGGGTCTTCGACCTCCTCGACGCCGAGGAGGAGACCCCGGACCCGGCCGCACCGCGGCGGCCCGCCGAGCCGCGCGGCAAGGTCTCCTTCGAGCAGGTCGCCTTCCGCTACGAGCCGGGCAGGCCGCTCATCGAGGAGCTGTCCCTCACCGTCGAGCCCGGCAGGACCGTCGCGATCGTCGGCCCGACCGGCGCGGGCAAGACCACCCTGGTCAACCTGCTGCTCCGCTTCCACGAGGTGACCGGCGGCCGGATCACCCTCGACGGC
The DNA here is from genome assembly GCF_036634195.1 of Streptomyces sp. P9-A4. NCBI lineage: Bacteria > Bacillati > Actinomycetota > Actinomycetes > Kitasatosporales > Streptomycetaceae > Streptomyces > Streptomyces sp. P9-A4. The sequence goes on along the minus strand of NZ_JAZIFY010000001.1, from coordinate 2,241,579 downwards.
GTCGACACCGCCGCGATGACCCGGGAGGAACTGCGCTCCGGCATCGGCATGGTCCTCCAGGACACCTGGCTGTTCGGCGGCACCATCGCCGACAACATCGCGTACGGGGTGCCCGGCGAGGTCTCCCGCGAGCGGATCGTCGAGGCGGCGCGGGCCGCGCACGCCGACCGCTTCGTCCGCACCCTGCCCGCCGGGTACGACACCGTGCTCGACGAGGACGGCGGCGGCCTCAGCGCGGGGGAGAAGCAGCTGATCACCCTCGCCCGCGCGTTCCTCTCCGATCCGGTGATCCTCGTCCTCGACGAGGCCACCAGCTCCGTCGACACCCGCACCGAGGTCCTCGTCCAGCAGGCGATGGCCTCGCTCCGGGCCGGCCGCACCAGCTTCGTCGTCGCCCACCGGCTCTCCACGATCCGCGACGCCGACACCATCCTGGTGATGGAGGACGGAGCCATCGCCGAACAGGGCGGCCACGAGGAACTCCTCGCCGCCGGAGGGGCGTACGCCCGGCTGCACGCGGCCCAGTTCGCCCGTACGGTGGAGACGTGATCGTCACCGTCCGCACCACCATCGACGCGCGCGCCAAGGCCGAGGCCCTGGCGCGCGGCGCCGTCGAGGCCCGGCTCGTCGCCTGCGCGCAGATCTCGGGGCCCGTCACCTCCGTCTACCACTGGCGGGGCGCGATCGAGACGACCGAGGAGTGGCAGGTGGAGTTCAAGAGCACCGAGGCCCGCTACCCGGCGCTGGAGGCGTACCTGCTCGCCGCCCACGACTACGAGACGCCCGAGATCCTCGCCACCCGGGTTGCCCGGGTGGGCGCGGAGTACGCCCGCTGGGTCGAGCGGGAGACCGAGGCCGCCGAGGTGACCGCGGCCCCCGCGGACGACGAGCGGCCGTTCTTCGTCTACGGGACGCTGCGCCCCGGCGCGTACAACCACGACCGGTTCCTCGCCGGCCGGATCGGCTCCGAGGCGGACGCCGTGCTGCACGGGGCGGTCCTCCACGACGGGCCCGGCTACCCGTACGTCGTCCCGGCGAACGGCGGCGAGGTGGTCGGCACGCTCCTCACGCCCTCGCCCGGCGACTACGGCGATCTGTTCGGGCTGCTCGACCGCCTTGAGCTGCCCGTCGGGTACGAGCGGGCGGCGATGGACGTCGTACGGGTACGGGACGGGGCGCGGGTGTCCGCCTGGGTGTTCCTGGCGGCGCCGGACGCGCCGCTCGGCGAGGTCATCGAGAGCGGGGACTGGTTCGACCGGCCGTAGCGCCCGTGGTGCGCCCGGCCGGCCTCAGCGCGTGCGCGGCCGGTTCAGCCGGCCTCGGCGTCCTCGGTGACGACCGGCTCCAGGCGCACCGCGCACACCTTGAACTCCGGCATCCCGGACACCGGGTCCAGCGCCGGGTTCACGAGGGTGTTGGCCCGCCCCTCCCCGTACCAGTGGAACGGCATGAAGACCGTGTCCGGCCGGATGGCGGCGGTGATCCGGGCCGGTGCGACCGCCCGCCCGCGCCGCGAGACCACCGCGATCCGCTCGCCCTCCGCCACCCCCAGCCGCTCGGCCAGCCGGGGGTGCAGCTCCACGAAGGGGCCGGGCGCCGCCGCGTTCAGCTCGGCGACCCGCCGGGTCTGCGCCCCGGACTGGTACTGGGACACGACCCGCCCGGTGGTGAGGACCACCGGGTACTCGGCGTCCGTCTCCTCGGCCGCCGCCCGGTGCACCACCGGCACGAACCGGGCCCGCCCGTCGTCGGTCGCGAACCGGTCGAGGAACAGCCGGGGCGTCCCGGGATGGGCCCCGGCGCCCTCCGGGGCCGCCGGGCAGGGCCAGAAGACGCCCTGCTCCTCCTCGATCCGCCGGTAGTCGATGCCCGAGTAGTCGGCGGGACCGCCGGCCGAGGCCCGCCGCAGCTCGTCGAAGACCTCCTCGGGCTCGGCGGGGAACCCCTTCTCCCAGCCGAGGAGTCCGGCGAGCGCGTGCAGCACCTCCAGGTCGCTGCGCACCCCGGCGGGCGGGGTGAGGGCGCGGCGCCGGAGCAGGACCCTGCCCTCCAGGTTGGTCATGGTGCCGGTCTCCTCCGCCCACTGGGTGACCGGCAGCACCACATCGGCGAGCGCGGCGGTCTCGGAGAGCACCACGTCCGCGACGGCGAGGAAGCCGAGCGACCGCAGCCGCTGCTCGACGTGCGCGGCGCGGGGCGCGGAGACCACCGGGTTGGAGCCCATGAGCAGCAGGGCCTTCACGTCGCCGCCGAGCGCGTCGAGGAGTTCGTACGCGCTCCGCCCCGGGCCCGGCAGCGACTCGGGGGGCACGCCCCAGACCCCGGCCACGTGCGCGCGTGCGGCCGGGTCGTCGAGCTTGCGGTAGCCGGGCAGCTGGTCGGCCTTCTGGCCGTGCTCGCGACCGCCCTGGCCGTTGCCCTGGCCGGTGAGGCAGCCGTAGCCGCTGAGCGGGCGGCCCGCCTTGCCGGTGGCCAGACAGAGGTTGATCCAGGCGCCGACGGTGTCGGTGCCCTTGGACTGCTGCTCGGGGCCGCGCGCGGTCAGGACCATGCCGGTGGGTGCGTCGGAGAACAGCGCGACCGCCTCCCGGAGCTGCGGTACCGGCACGCCGGTGATCCGCTCGACCTGCTCGGGCCAGTGGGACATGGCCCCGGCGCGCGCGGCCTCCCAGCCCGCGGTGCGCTCCCGGACGAACTCCTCGTCCACCCGCCCCTCGGCCACGACCAGGTGCAGCATGCCGAGGGCGAGCGCGAGGTCGGTGCCGGGGCGCGGGGCGAGGTGCAGGTCGGCGTGTTCGGCGGTGCGGGTGCGGCGCGGATCGACCACGATCAGCTTCCCGCCGTTCTCCCTCAGCTCGGTGAGGTGGCGCAGGGCGGGCGGCATGGTCTCGGCGAGGTTGGAGCCGACGAGGATCACGCAGCCGGTCCTCGGGATGTCCTCCAGGGGGAAGGGCAGCCCCCGGTCGAGCCCGAAGGCCCTGCCGTGGGCGGCTGCCGCCGACGACATGCAGAAGCGCCCGTTGTAGTCGATCTGCGAGGTGCCGAGGACGAGCCGGGCGAACTTGCCCAGGGTGTACGCCTTCTCGTTGGTGAGGCCGCCGCCGCCGAAGACTCCCACGGCGTCGGGGCCGTGCCCGGCGCGGGTGCGGCGCAGCCCGTCGGCGACGGCGGCGAGCGCCTCCTCCCAGGACGCGGGCGCCAGGGCCCCCGTGTCGGGGCGCCGGACCAGGGGCCCGGTGAGCCGGACCCGGGAGGAGAGTACGGAGGGGGCGGTGCGGCCCTTGCCGCACAGGGCGCCCCGGTTGACGGGGAAGTCGGCCCGCTCGACCACCTCGGCGGGCAGCTCCGGGGCGCCGGTGGGGCGGAGCGACATGCCGCACTGCAGGGCGCAGTAGGGGCAGTGGGTGGGTACGGCGGTGACCTCGGACATGCGGTTCAGCGTGGGTCGGGAGTGTTACGCGGGGTGGTGCCGCGCATTACGGGCGCGGTGCGATGCGCTCCGCGCCCCGCGGCCTCCGGGGTGAGGGCGGCGCCTCGGTCCCTCGCCTCACCGCGGGGCGTGGGCCGCCGAGGCCAGCGCCTCGGTGACGCCCTTCTCCTGCGGGCCGAGGAAGTGCGGGTCGGGCCGCAGACCGGCGTCGAGGGCGGCCTTGCCCGCCGCGAACAGCTCCCGGGTGGTGCCGTAGTACCAGGTGCGGTCGTGGGGTTCGGGCACCCCGACGCCGTACGCGTCGACGCCCGCGCGCCCGCAGAGCGCGACGGCCCGCTTGATGTGGAAGTCCTGGGTGACGAGCACGGCCCGGTCGACGCCGAAGACCTTCCGGGCGCGGACGCAGGAGTCCCAGGTGTCGAAGCCCGCGTAGTCGCTGACGATCCGGCCGTCGGGCACCCCGCGCGCGGTGAGGTACGCGCGCATGGCGCTGGGTTCGTCGTACGCGGTCCGGCTGTTGTCGCCGGTGACGAGGAGGACCCGGACCTTGCCCGTCCGGTACAGCTCGGCGGCCGTGTCGAGCCGGTGCGCGAGGTACGGGGTGGGGCGGCCGTTCCACAGCCCGGCGCCGAAGACGACGCCGACGTCCCGGGCGGGCACGTCGGCGGTGGTACGGAGCTTCCCGGCGGCGGCGGTGTGCATCCAGGTGACCGGGGCGAGGGCGAGCACGGCGCCCAGCATCACGGCCTGGACGGTACGGCGGCGGGCCCGGACGGTGCGGGGGATCGACCGGGTGAGCCGTGCCGGCATGCGGGAACCTCCGTGGTGCGGGGAGCGGTGTCGGTCTGTCACCCCGTCCGACGCGCGTCGGCGGGATTCGGTTCGCCGGACGTGCGGGTTGTTCCGTACAACACACCGGCCAGGCCCATCCCGAGCAGCATGCCGAGCAGTTGGGCGGCGGCGAAGGCGGGCACGGAGGCGGGCGCGATCCCGGTGAAGGAGTCGGTGAAGGCGCGGCCGACGGTGGCCGCCGGGTTGGCGAAGGACCCGGACGAGGTGAACCAGATGGCCGCGCCGATGTAGCCGGCGACGGCGACCGGGGCGAGGGAGGGGCGCCCGATGTGGCGCAGGCCCCGTACGACGAGGACGAGACCGGCGGTGGCGACGGCCTCGCCGAGCAGCAGATGGGGCGCCGTGCGGGGCTCGGTGGCCCAGGCTGTGCCGGGCGTCCGCCCGAACATGGCCTCGGCGAGCAGGGCCCCGGCGACGGCGCCGGTGACCTGGGCGCCGATGTAGGCGGCGGCCTCGCGGCCCCCGCGCTCGGGGCGCCCGGACCACCACTCGGAGAGGGTCACGACGGGGTTGAAGTGGGCGCCGGAGAGCGGCCCGATCAGGGCGATGAGCAGCCCGAGGCCGAGGGCGGAGGCGGCGGCGTTGGCGAGCAGCCGGACACCGATGTCCTGGCTCAGGGAGTCGGCGCGGATGCCGGAGCCGACGACGACGGCGACGAGGGCGCCGGTGCCGATGAACTCGGCGGCGACACGCCGGGGGAGCGCGGGCGGGGACATTCTCATAACGGAAAAGATATTCCGTGATTCGGAAGGAAAAAAGAGGAGAGGGGAAGGTGCTCCGGCCCGTACGATCCGCCCATGATCATCGATGCCGTCCTCGCGGAGGCCGTCCGCAACAACGCCGAGTGGTGCCGGGCCATGTGCGCGGCCCACGGCCACCCCGGCACCTTCGGCCCCCGCGCCTGGACCCACGACCGCCGCACGCCGCTCTACTACCCGGACGCGGTGACGCTGACCGGGGACGCGACGGCCGGGGACGTCCTCACCGGCATCGACCGAAGCACCCCCGGCGCCTCGGTGAAGGACAGCTACGCCCGCCTGGACCTGGCGGCCGAGGGCTTCCGTCTTCTCTTCGAGGCCCAGTGGATCCACCGCCCGGCGGGCCTCCCGGTGCCCCCGGCCCCCGGCGACTGGCGCGCCGTCCGTACCCCGGACGAACTCGCCGCCTGGGCCCTCGCCTGGAGCGACGGCGACGCCGAGGAGGCGGCCCTGTTCCGGCCGGAACTCCTCGCTGACCCGGCGACCACGATCGTCGCGGGACACGCCGCCGACGGGCGGATCCTCGGCGGCGCGGTGCTCAGCGCGAGCGCCCGCGTCACGGGCGTCTCCAACCTCTTCGCCACGGGGGACACGGACCCGGCCGAGGCCTGGGCGGGCTGCCTGGGCCTGGTGCCGGGCGACCACGTCGCCGTCGGCTACGAGTCGGGCGACGACCTCACCCCCGCGCTGGCCGCGGGCTTCCGTGAAACGGGCCCGCTGAGGGTCTGGCTGGACACCTGACCGCACCGCACCGCACGCGTGCGCGTGGGCCTGGCCGGCAACGCCGCGCGCGTGAGCGTGGGCCTGGCTGACAACGCCGCGCGCGTGAGCGTGAGGTCACGGAAAACAGTCGTGACCCCCGCGCAACGGGCAGGCAACCTGCGACCCGCAGGATCGGTGCATGACGGAGCCGGACAGTACCTTCGCCCACGCCGCCGGGCTGCTCGGCAGGATCACCGAGCAGCTCGGACTCCAGCTCGGCCAGGTGCGTCCGTACGGCCCCCGGCCGCGGAAGCACGGCGAGGAGGTGTCCCCGCCCATGACCACGCCCACCCTCGTTGCCGTCGGCCACGGCAGCCGCGACCCCCGCGCCCGCGCCACCCTGAACCGGCTCCTCGGCCGGGTCCGTGAGCTGCGGCCAGGGCTCGACGTGCGGCTCGCGCACATCGAGCTGAACGCCCCGCTCCTCGACGCCACGCTCACGGAACTGGCCGCCGAGGGCCGGGACGCCGTACTCGTCCCGCTGCTCCTCGCCCCCGGCCACCACGTCACCCACGACCTGCCCGCCGCCCTCGCCGCCGTACCCGCCCTCCGGGCCCGCGTCGCCGGACCGCTCGGCGCGCACCCGCTCCTCGTCGAGGCCCTCGCCGACCGGCTCGCCCGGGCCGGCTGGACCCCCGAGGACGGCACCTCCCGCTCCGCCGGCGTCGTCCTCGCCTCCGCCGGATCCCGCGACCCCCGCTCCGCCGCCGAGATCCGCGGCATCGCCGCGCTCCTCGCCGAACGGCTCGGCGGCGTCCCGGTCGTCCCCGCGTACGCCTCCGCCGCCGCCCCCACCGTCCCCGAGGCGGTCCGCGCCCTCGCCGCCAGGGGCCGCCACCGGGTCGCCGTCGCCTCCTGCTTCACCGCCCCCGGCCTCTTCGCCGCCCGCGCCGCCGCCGACGCCCCCTGGATCGCCTCCGCCCCGCTCGGCGCCCACCCGGCGCTGGCCCGGCTGGTCCTCCACCGCTACGACACCTCCCTGGGGCGCACCACCCCGAGGCGGGAACTCGCCACCGTCTGAGCGCTTCTGTCGGTCCCTCCGGTTACCTTCGAGTCATGGAAGGCATCACAGACAGCGCGGACAGCGCGGACATCAAGGACACCCCGGACCCCACGCACCTCACCGGCACCCCGGGGTACGACTCGGCCGCCACCGAGCGCTGGGCCGCCGAGCCCGACAAACGCCCCGGCCGCACCGCCTTCCAGCGCGACCGCGCCCGCGTGCTGCACTCCGCCGCGCTCCGCAGGCTCGCCGGCAAGACACAGGTCGTCACCCCGGGAACCCGGGGCCATGCCTGGGACGCCAGCCCCCGCACCCGGCTCACCCACTCCCTGGAGTGCGCCCAGGTCGGCCGCGAGCTGGGCGCCGCCCTCGGCTGCGACCCCGACCTCGTCGAGGCCGCCTGCCTCTCCCACGACATGGGCCACCCGCCCTTCGGGCACAACGGCGAGCAGGCGCTCAACGACGTCGCCGAGGACTGCGGCGGCTTCGAGGGGAACGCCCAGTCGCTCCGCCTCCTCACCCGCATCGAGCCCAAGCGCTTCGTGAAGGACGACGAGGGGGAACTGGTCAGCGTCGGGCTCAACCTCACCCGGGCCGCGCTCGACGCCGCCACCAAGTACCCCTGGCCGCGCGGCGGACACCCCGAGGACCCCGGCTCGCCCAAGTTCGGCGTGTACGAGGACGACCTGCCCGTCTTCGAATGGATCAGGCGCGGCGCCCCCGCCGACCGCAAGTGCTTCGAGGCCCAGGTCATGGACTGGTCCGACGACGTGGCCTACTCGGTGCACGACTTCGAGGACGGTCTGCACGCCGGGCACATCGACCCCAACCTGCTGCTCGCCGAGCCCGAGCGCGCCGACATCTGGGCGGTCGCCATCGGCCGCTACGTACCCGGGGACACCGACCCGCAGGAGCTGGCCGAGGCCCTCGACCGGCTCCTCGACCAGGAGTGGTGGCCGCACGGCTACGACGGCTCGGCCGTCGCCCAGGCCCGCCTCAAGGACGCCACCAGCCAGCTCATCGGCCGCTTCTGCCTGGCCGCCGAGGGCGCCACCCGGGAGGCCTACGGTTCCGGGCGCCTCACGCGCTACGGCGCCGCACTCGTCGTCCCCCGTGAGGCGCGCAACGAGTGCGCGGTCCTCAAGGCCGTCGCCGACCGGTACGTGATGCAGCGCCCCCAGCAGGAGGCCCTCCGCGCCGACCAGCGCGTCGTCGTCGCCGAACTCGCCGAGGCCCTCGTCGTCCGCGCCCCCGACGGCCTCGAACCCCAGTTCCGGTCCCTCTTCGACACGGCCCGCGACGACCGGGCCCGCAAGCGCGTCATCATCGACCAGATCGCCTCCCTCACCGACGCCTCCGCCCGAGCCCTCCACGCCCACCTCCGCCCGCACCGCGCGTAGGTCCTCTTCCGTCACCCGGCTCCGTACGGGACGCTCGCTTGCGCGCCCCGAGGCGGAACGTCCCGACGAACTCCCGGGGGCGTAGGTTGGAACCGGTCGCAAAGAGGAGGAAACGACGTGGTCGACGCAGATCAGACCTTTGTCATCGTCGGCGGGGGCCTGGCAGGGGCCAAAGCGGCGGAGACCCTGCGCGCCGAGGGGTTCAACGGCCGGGTGATCCTCATCGGCGACGAACGTGACCACCCCTACGAGCGCCCACCCCTCTCCAAGGGGTATCTCACCGGCGCCAAGGAACGCGACAGCGTCTTCGTCCACGAGGCCGCCTGGTACGCGGGCCACGACATCGAACTGCACCTCGGGCAGTCCGTCACCGCCGTCGACCGCGAGGCCCGCACCGTGCGCCTCGGCGACGGCACCGTCATCCGCTACGACAAGCTGCTCCTCGCCACCGGCGCCGAGCCCCGCCGCCTCGACGTCCCCGGCACCGAACTCGCCGGCGTCCACCATCTGCGCCGGCTCGCCCACGCCGACCGGCTCCGCCAGGTCCTCACCGGCCTCGGCCGCGACAACGGCCACCTGGTCATCGCCGGAGCCGGCTGGATCGGCCTGGAGGTCGCCGCCGCCGCCCGCGGCTACGGCGCCGAGGTCACCGTCGTCGAGTCCGACCCCACCCCGCTGCACCGGGTCCTCGGCCCCGAGCTCGGCCAGCTCTTCGCCGACCTCCACAGCGACCACGGCGTCCGCTTCCACTTCGGCGCCCGGCTCACCGAGATCGTCGGCCAGGACGGCATGGTCCTCGCCGTCCGCACCGACGACGGCGAGGAGCACCCGGCGCACGCCGTGCTCGCCGCGATCGGCGCCGCCCCCCGCACCGCCCTCGCCGAGAACTCCGGGCTCGCCCTCGTCGACCGCGCCGACGGCGGCGGCATCGCCGTCGACGAGTCGCTGCGCACCTCCGACCCCGACGTGTACGCCGCCGGGGACGTGGCCGCCGCCCACCACCCGCTGCTCCACACCCGGCTGCGCGTCGAGCACTGGGCCAACGCCCTGAACGGCGGCCCGGCCGCCGCCCGCGCCATGCTCGGACAGCCCGTCTCCTACGACCGCGTCCCCTACTTCTTCTCCGACCAGTACGACCTGGGCATGGAGTACTCCGGCTGGGCGCCCCCCGGCTCGTACGACCAGGTCGTCGTCCGCGGCGACACCGGCAAGCGCGAGTTCATCGCCTTCTGGCTCAAGGAGGGCCGGGTCCTCGCCGGCATGAACGTGAACGTGTGGGACGTCACAGAGCCGATCCAGCGGCTCATCCGCTCCCGCAAGGCCGTGGATGCCGACGCCCTCGCCGATTCCTCCGTCCCCCTGGAGAGCCTGGTTCCGTAGGGGACCCCCGGCCCCGCCCGTACACTTCATGCGTGGCAGGCAGGATCAACGATGACGACGTGAAGGCGGTACGGGACGCGGTCCCGATCGACGCCGTCGTGTCCGAGTACCTCCAGCTCCGCAACGCGGGCGGCGGAAACCTCAAGGGCCTCTGCCCCTTCCACGACGAGAAGTCGCCCTCCTTCCAGGTCAGCCCCAGCAAGGGACTCTTCCACTGCTTCGGCTGCCAGGAGGGCGGCGACACCATCGCCTTCGTGATGAAGATCGACCACCTCTCCTTCTCGGAGACGGTCGAGCGCCTCGCCGCGAAGGCGGGCATCACCCTGCGGTACGAGGAAGGCGGCTACAACCCCGGCCACCAGCGCGGCGAGCGCATCCGGCTGGTCGAGGCGCACAAGGCCGCCACCCAGTTCTACGTCGACCAACTCGACTCGCCCGAGGCGGAGATCGGCCGCAAGTTCCTCGCCGAGCGCGGCTTCGACCAGGCCGCCGCCGCCCACTTCGCCGTCGGCTACTCCCCGGCCGGCTGGGACCACCTCACCCGCTTCCTGCGCGGCAAGGGCTTCTCCGACAAGGAACTCATCCTCTCCGGGCTCTCCCAGGACGGCCGCCGCGGCCCCATCGACCGCTTCCGCGGCCGCCTCATGTGGCCGATCAAGGACGTCGGCGGCGAGATCGTCGGCTTCGGCGCGCGCAAGCTCCGCGACGACGACAACGGCCCCAAGTACCTCAACACCCCCGAGACCCCGATCTACAAGAAGTCCCAGGTGCTCTACGGCATCGACCTGGCCAAGAAGGACATCGCCAAGGTCAGCCGGGCCGTCGTCGTCGAGGGCTACACCGACGTCATGGCCTGCCACCTCGCCGGGGTCACCACCGCCATCGCCACCTGCGGCACCGCCTTCGGCGGCGACCACATCAAGATCCTCCGCCGCCTCCTCATGGACAACGGCTCGGCCCGCGTCATCTTCACCTTCGACGGCGACGCCGCCGGCCAGAAGGCCGCCCTGCGCGCTTTCGAGGACGACCAGAAGTTCGCCGCCGAGACGTACATCGCCATCGCCCCCGACGGCATGGACCCCTGCGACCTGAGGCTCGCCAAGGGCGACCCGGCCGTCGCGGAACTGGCCGAACCCCGCACCCCGCTCTTCGAGTTCGCCCTCCGTCAGATCGTGAAGCGGTACGACCTCGACACCGCGGGAGGCCAGGCCGCCGCGCTGGACGAGGCCGCCCCGATCGTCGCGAAGCTCAAGAACCTGGCCGTACGGCACGGCGTCGCGGTTCAGCTCGCCGGCATGCTCGGCATCATGGACGAGCGGTTCGTCGTCCAGCGGGTGAGCCGGATCGCCCAGTGGCAGCGGGACCGCGGCGGACGCGGCCCGACAGCCGACCGGCCGCGCCGCGAGACGCCGCAGATCGAGGCACCGGCGGCGCAGTCCGGTCCCGCGCTCAACCTGCGCAGCCCCGCCCACCGCACCGAGCGGGAACTCCTCAAGCTGGCGCTCCAGCGCCCCGAGCTGGTCTCGCCGTTCTTCGACGCCTACGGCATCGACGAGTTCACCGCACCGCCCTACGCGGCCGTCCGCCAGTGCATCCAGGACGCCGGCGGCACCGACGGCGCCCCCTCCGACTACCTCGACGTCGTCCGCGAAGCCGCGCCCAACGACACGGTCCGTTCCCTCGTCACCGAACTCGCCGTCGAAGCGATCTTCGCGGCCAAGGCGGTCGACGAGGTCTACGCGGCCGAACAGCTCGCCGCCGTCCGGCTCCGTGCCGTCGACCGCCGTATCGACCAGCTGAACTCCGCCCTGAAGCGCCTGGGCGCGGTGCCCCCGGAGCAGCAGGCCGCCGCACAGCAGGAGGTCTTCGTCCTCCAGCAGTACAAGACGGCCCTCAAGACGCACGGTGCCGGCGCACTCTAACGTCCGGTAGTCTCCCGGTCTCAAAAAGTCACCGCACGCCCCTCGTGGCCTCGGTGTGTCGTACCCCACACTGGATGACGGAGTCGTTCCGCCCCTCCAGGAGGTCGCCCGCCGTGCAGACCCAGACCGTGCCGCAGGAACCGGCCGAACCCGGCGGGGAGACGGAGGGGGCGGCGGTGCCGCCGCAGCGACGCCGGCCCGAACCCGGAGGCAACGGGCCCTCCTCCGACCTCTTCCGCCAGTACCTCCGCGAGATCGGCCGCATCCCCCTGCTCACCGCCGAGGAGGAGGTCGACCTCGCCCGCCGGGTCGAGGCCGGACTCTTCGCGGAGGAGAAGCTCACCAGCACCCCCGACCTGGACTCGCAGCTGGCCGGCGACCTCGACCGGATCGTCGTCCTCGGCCGGATCGCCAAGCGCAGGCTCATCGAGGCCAACCTCCGCCTCGTCGTCTCCGTCGCCAAACGGTACGTGGGCCGCGGCCTCACCATGCTCGACCTCGTCCAGGAGGGAAACCTCGGCCTCATCAGAGCCGTCGAGAAGTTCGACTACGCGCGCGGCTACAAGTTCTCCACGTACGCGACCTGGTGGATCCGCCAGGCGATGTCCCGGGCCCTCGCCGACCAGGCCCGGACCATCCGCGTCCCCGTGCACGTCGTCGAACTCATCAACCGGGTCATCCGCGTCCAGCGCCGGATGCTCCAGGAACGCGGCTACGAACCCACCGCCGAAGAGGTCGCCGCCCAGCTCGACCTGGCCCCCGAGCGGGTCGGCGAAGTCCTCCGCCTCGCCCAGGAACCGGTCTCCCTGCACGCCCCCGTCGGCGAGGAGGACGACGTCGCCCTCGGCGACCTCATCGAGGACGGCGACGCCGCCTCACCCGTCGAGTCCGCCGCCTTCCTGCTGCTCCGCCGCCACCTGGAGGACGTGCTCTCCACCCTCGGCGAACGCGAGCGCAAGGTCGTCCAGCTGCGCTACGGCCTCGACGACGGCAGGCCCCGCACCCTGGAGGAGATAGGCCGCATCTTCGGCGTGACCCGCGAACGCATCCGCCAGATCGAGTCCAAGACCCTCAACAAACTCCGCGACCACGCCTACGCGGACCAACTGCGCGGCTATCTGGACTAGGGCCTGTCGTCACACTCCCGCCTGCCCCACGACGCCTGGCACGCGCTCTCGCCGCACCGGGCGAAAGCCCAAGTACGGTCCAGTACGAGGGCTTCCGCCCGGCACGCCGAGAGCACGCACCAGACGCCGCGGGGCCGCCCTTCGGGCGACGACGGGAGTGTGACGACAGGCCCTAGGACCTGTCGTCACACTCCCGCAGCGGGACCCGGCGGCACCCAGGAATGCTTGGATACGCGACCCGTGCCGCACATCGTGCGGCACGGGTCGCATGCCCGGTCAGTCGACCTCGGCGACCGCCTGCGCGAACTGCGCCGCGTACAGCCGGGCGTAGGTCCCGCCGGACGACAACAGCTCCTCGTGCGTGCCCTGTTCGACGATCGAACCGTTCTCCATCACCAGGATCACGTCCGCGTCCCGGATCGTGGAGAGCCGGTGCGCGATCACGAACGACGTACGCCCGTCGGCGAGTCGGGCCATCGCCTTCTGGATCAGCACCTCGGTACGGGTGTCGACCGAGCTGGTGGCCTCGTCCAGGACCAGGATCACCGGGTCGGAGAGGAACGCCCGCGCGATGGTGATCAGCTGCTTCTCACCCGCGCTGACCCCCGCCCCGTCGTCGTCGATCACCGTGTCGTAGCCCTCGGGCAGGGTGCGGACGAACCGGTCGGCGTGCGCGGCCCGCGCCGCCTCCTCGATCTCCTCCCGGGTCACCTCGCGCGTCGCGCCGTACGCGATGTTGTCGGCGATGGTGCCGCCGAACAGCCAGGTGTCCTGGAGGACCATGCCGATCCCGGAGCGCAGCTGCCCCCGGGTCATCGCGGCGATGTCCACCCCGTCGAGGGTGATCCGGCCGCCCGTCACCTCGTAGAACCGCATGAGCAGGTTCACCAGGGTCGTCTTGCCCGCGCCGGTCGGGCCGACGATCGCGACCGTCTGGCCCGGCTCCACGGTGAGCGACAGGTCCTCGATGAGCGGCTTGTCGGCCTCGTAGCGGAAGGAGACGCCCTCCAGGGCGACCTTGCCCTTGAGGTCCGCCGGGTGCGCGCTCGTCGGGGAGTCCGGCTCCTGCTCCTCGGCGTCGAGCAGCTCGAAGATCCGCTCGGCCGAGGCGACGCCCGACTGCACCAGGTTCGCCATCGACGCGACCTGCGTCAGCGGCATCGAGAACTGGCGCGAGTACTGGATGAAGGCCTGCACGTCACCGATGGAGAGCGTGCCGCTCGCCACCCGCAGACCGCCGACGACGGCCACCAGGACGTAGTTGATGTTCGAGACGAAGAACATCACCGGCTGCATGACGCCGGAGTTGAACTGCGCCTTGAAACCGGCCTCGTACAGGGCGTCGTTCTGCTCGCGGAAGTCCTTCGCGGACTCCGCCTGCCGGCCGAAGACCTTCACCAGGGTGTGCCCGCTGTACATCTCCTCCACGTGCGCGTTGAGCGTGCCCGTGGACTTCCACTGCTGCACGAAGTGCGGCTGCGAGCGCTTGCCGATCTTCGCCGCGACGAACACCGACACCGGCACCGTCACCAGCGCCACCAGGGCGAGCAGCGGCGAGATCCAGAACATCATCGCCAGCACGCCGACGATGGTGAGCAGCGAGTTGATCAGCTGCCCCATCGACTGCTGGAGCGTCTGCGAGATGTTGTCTATGTCGTTGGTCGCCCGCGACAGCACCTCACCGCGCTTCGCCTTGTCGAAGTACGACAGGGGGAGCCGCGCCAGCTTCGTCTGGACGTCCTCCCGCATCCGGTAGACCGTCCTGTTGATCACCTTGATCGACATGCGGGTGGAGACCAGCATGAGCAGGCCCGCCGCCACGTACACGCCGAGGACCACGAGCAGCACATCGCCGACGGCGGAGAAGTCGATCCCCTGCCCCGGCGTGAAGTCGACCCCGGACAGCATGTCCGCCATGCCGGAGTCGCCCGAGGCGCGCAGCCGCTCGATCGCCTCCGCCTTCGTACCGCCCTCGATCTGGCGCCCGAGGACGCCCGCGAAGACGAGGTCGGTCGCCTTGCCGAGGATCTTCGGGCCGACCACGGAGGCCGCCACCGAGAGCACACCGGCGATGAGCATCACCCAGAGCGCGCCGCGCTCGGGCGCCAGCTGCTTGATCAGCCGCTTGCCCGAGCCCTTGAAGTCCATCGACCGCTGGTCGGGGCCGCCACCGGCCATCATGCGTCCGCCAGGACCGGCCATCAGGCTGCCTCCGCCTCGGTGAGCTGGGAGAGCACGATCTCCCGGTACGTCTCGTTGTCCGCCATCAGCTCGTGGTGCCGTCCGGTGCCGACGACCCGACCCGCGTCGAGGACGACGATCCGGTCGGCGTCGCGGATGGTGGAGACCCGCTGGGCGACGATGACGACGGTCGACTCGGCCGTCTCCTCGGCGAGCGCGGCCCTGAGCAGGGCGTCCGTCTCGTAGTCGAGCGCGGAGAACGAGTCGTCGAACAGATAGATCTCGGGCCGCTGCACCAGGGTCCGCGCGATGGCGATGCGCTGGCGCTGGCCGCCGGAGACATTGGTGCCGCCCTGGGCGATCGGGGCGTCGAGGCCGTTCTCCAGCTTCCGTACGAAGTCGGCGGCCTGGGCGGTCTCCAGGGCGCGCCAGAGTTCTTCGTCGGTGGCGTCGGGCTTGCCGTAGCGGAGGTTGGTGGCGACGGTCCCGGAGAAGAGGTACGGCTTCTGGGGGACGAGACCCACCGTCCTGGCCATGAGCTCGGGGTCGAGCTTCCGGACGTCGACGCCGTCGACGAGGACTTCGCCGCCGGTGGCGTCGAAGAGGCGGGGGACGAGTCCGAGGAGGGTGGACTTGCCGCTGCCGGTGGAGCCGATGATCGCGGTGGTCTCCCCGGGCCGGGCCACGAGCCCGACGTTCCTGAGGACGGATTCCTCCGCGCCCGGGTAGCGGAAGTCCGCGCTCCTGACCTCCAGATGACCGCGCCGGTCCAGCGTCCTCACCGGGTCCGCCGGAGGCACCACGCTCGACTCGGTCGAGAGGACCTCCTCGATGCGCTCGGCACAGACCTCGGCCCGCGGCACCATCATGAACATGAAGGTGGCCATCATGACCGCCATCACGATCTGCATCAGATAGGCGAGGAACGCCGTCAGCGCGCCGATCTGCATCCCGCCGCTGTCGATGCGGTGCGCGCCGAACCAGACGACGGCGACGCTGGAGACGTTCACGACGGTCATCACCGTCGGGAACATCAGTGCCATCAGCCGGCCGGTCGCCATCGACACATCGGTCAGGTCCGCGTTGGCGCCGCGGAACCGCTCCTCCTCGTACCCGTCCTTCACGAAGGCGCGGATGACGCGGTTGCCGGTGATCTGCTCGCGCAGCACCCGGTTCACCGTGTCGAGACGCGTCTGCATGGTCCGGAAGAGCGGTCGCATCCGCCGCACGATCAGCGAGACGGAGACGGCGAGGACAGGCACCACGGCGAGCAGCACGCCCGAGAGCGGCACGTCCTGGCCGAGGGCCATCACGATGCCGCCGACACACATGATGGGCGCGGAGACCATCAGGGTGAACGCCATCAGGACGAGCATCTGGATCTGCTGCACGTCATTGGTCGTACGGGTGATCAGCGAGGGCGCGCCGAAGTGCCCCAGCTCCCGCGCCGAGAAGGACTGCACCCGGTCGAAGACCGCGCCGCGCACGTCCCGGCCCAGGGCGGCGGCGGTCCGGGCGCCGTAGTACACGGCCCCGATGTTGCAGACGACCTGGACGACGGACACGCCGACCATCAGGGCGCCGAACCGCAGGATGTAGCCGGTGTCCCCGTCGACGACACCGTTGTCGATGATGTCCGCGTTCAGGGTCGGCAGGTAGAGGCTCGCGCAGGTCTGCAGGAACTGCAGCAGGACGAGCAGTGCGATCGGTTTTCGGTAGGGCCCGAGGTGGGTTCGGAGAAGTCTTATGAGCACGGCTTCTACTATCGCCCGCGCCCCCGGTGCGTTACGACTCGGTTTTGGGGCGCGGGCCGAGCCCTGGGCAAGACTTTACGAAGCGAAGGCGCCGGGGTGGAGCTGGTCCCGCGTCGCCACGTACTGCTGCCGTACGGCCTGCCCCGTCGCCAGTTCCTCGCCGGGCTCCAGGATCTGCGCGGCGGCGCCCTGCCAGGCCGGGGGAGCGGACGGCGACAGCGTGCCCTTCGCCACCCCGAGGGCCCAGGCGGCCTGCCGGGCGGCACCGAGCGCCGCGTAGTCGGCCGGCTGGGGGACGACGACCTGGGCGCCGAACAGCGCGGGCGCGAGCGCCTGCACCGCGGGGAGCGCGGCCGCGGCGCCGAGCAGGAAGACCCGCCGCACCTCGACGCCCCGCCCGCGCAGTACGTCCATCGCGTCGGTGAGCGCGCAGAGCATCCCCTCGAACGCCGCCCGCGCCAGGTGCTCGGGCTTCATCGACGCCCGCCGCAGTCCGCTGAGGGTGCCGGCGGTGTGCGGCAGGTTCGGGGTCCGCTCGCCCTCCAGGTAGGGCAGCAGGACGAGCCCGGAGGAGCCCGGGGTCGACTTCAGGGCGAGCGCCGACAGCTCGTCGAGCGATTCGACGTCCAGCATCTCGGCGGTGCCGCGCAGCACCCGTACCGCGTTGGAGGTGTGGACGACGGGCAGGTGCATGCCGGTGGCGTCGGCGAAGGAGGTGATCATGCCGCTGGGGTCGGAGAGGGCCTCGTGGTGGACGGCCATCACGGAACCGGAGGCGCCGAGGGAGACCACCGCGTCGCCGGGGCCGAGACCGAGGCCGAGCGCGGCGGCCATCGTCTCGCCCGTGCCGGCGGAGATCAGCAGCCCCTCGGGGGTGGTGCCGGCCGCCTCGGCGGGCCCGAGGACCTCGGGCAGGACGGCCTGGTGCCCGAGCGCCAGCTCGACGAGGTCGGGGCGGTAGGTGCCGGTGCGGGCCGACCAGTAGCCGGTGCCGGAGGCGGCGCCGCGGTCGGTGGTGCGCCGCGCGGGCCGGCCGAGCAGCTGCCAGACCAGCCAGTCGTGCGGCTGGAGCACCATCGAGACCCGCCGGGCGTGCTCGGGTTCGGTGCGGGCGAGCCAGCGGAGCTTGGCGACCGGCTGTCCGGCGCCGGGCACGGAGCCCACGGCCTCGGCCCAGGCCTGTCGGCCGCCCAACGCGTCGACGAGGTCGGCGGCGGCGACCTGGGCCCGCTTGTCGTTGCGGACGAGCGCGGGCCGCACCAGGCCACCCTGTGCGTCGAGCGGTACGAGTCCGTGCTGCTGCGCGGACACGCCGATGGCCTGCACGCCCTCGAGGAGTCCGCCGGTGGCGGCCTCCCCGAGTGAGAGCAGCCAGGTCTGCGGGTCGACGTCGACGGCCTTGGGTTCGCCCGGATGGGGGGCGTACCCCTGCCGCAGTACGGCACCCGTGTCCGTGTCACAGACGACGATGCGTGTGAACTCCGCAGAGCTGTCGAGTCCGGCGACTATCCCCATGACACCTGATTCTGCCGCACGCGGGACGGTTCAGGTGTTGCTGGTGCCCCAGTCGTCGTCCTCGACCCTCCCGTTCGACCGTCCGTGGCCGCACAGGGCCTGGAACCGGTCGGTCACGGAGGACGGCAGCCGGTCGCCGACCTTGTCGCCCACGACGTGCGCGGCCCTGCCCGCGGCCTGCCGCCCGGTCTGGGCGGCCGACTCGGCGGCGTTCCGCACGGCCGGGTTCTGCGTGAAGTCCTTGGCGGACTGCTTCATCTGCTCGTAACGCTCGCGTCCGGCGCGCGTGCCGACCACGTAACCGAGGGCGAGTCCTACGACGAACGTCAGCTTGTATCGCATGGCCACCACCTTCCCTGGAGAGCTTCCCTGATGCATCGCGGGTGCCCGGGCGGTGCCGACGGCGATACCGATTGGCGGAGCACCCCCCTGCTTGCGCTAATGTATGTCTCGCAGCGAGCGAGCGCCCTCCCGGTACGACCGGACCGGGTCCGTTCGGTGCAACGCAGCAATCCCCTGTAGCTCAATTGGCAGAGCAGCCGGCTGTTAACCGGCAGGTTACTGGTTCGAGTCCAGTCGGGGGAGCGCGATCCCCTGTAGCTCAATTGGCAGAGCATTCGGCTGTTAACCGGAGGGTTGCTGGTTCGAGTCCAGCCGGGGGAGCGGAACGAAAGAGGACCCTGAGGGGTCCTTTTTCGCGTCTCCGGGAACCATGCGCGACGCGGCGAGGTCTTCATGGTCAGCAGAGCCGATCTTCCGGAGCAGGAGATCGTATGAGCGGCTATGCTGCGGCAGACGGCGCGCACACATGTACGCGCCTCACCGTACGGGGCGGTAGCTCAGCCGGTTAGAGCAGCGGACTCATAATCCGTCGGCCGTGGGTTCGAGTCCCACCCGCCCCACCGAAGAAAAACGTTCTGACCTGTGAGAACGTCCCCGAAGGGGTGGTTCCGCGGGTGGCGATCGCCTCGCATCGGTGTGGCGAAACGGGTGTTACCGGCCTGCCTCGGCCCGTCCGTACCTTCTGAGCTGCGGTATTGGCCGGAGCGTTGAGGCGGAACCACGTCGATGGTCCCATGGCGATCCCGCGGATCCCGTGTGTGACACGCCGCACATCCGGCCGCAGGCTCGCTGAGCCGTGCGGCCGGGACACCCGGGACGGTCAGCCCAGCAGCCTGTCGTCGTAGTCCCCGCCGCTGAGCTCCTGCGGGCGGGTGTACGGCGCACGCCAGTTGCCCGTGCCGAGGTAGAGCTTGGCGTCGCCGAGGCTGTTGATGCCGACGAGGTCGTCGACGCCGTTGCCGTTCGCGTCCGCCACCGAGGTGAAGTCGGCGTAGGCGTTCCAGCCGCCGCCGATCTTCGTGCGGGCCGCGAAGGTGCCGTCGCCCCTGCCCAGGTACAGCCAGAGGACGCCGGACCGGTCGCGGGCGACGAGGTCGCCGGACGGGTCGCCGCCGATGTTCCCGGTCGCGGCGATCCGGTCGTAGGTGTTCCAGCCGTGCCCGATCTTCGTGCGGGGAGCGAAGGGGGCCTTGGTGACGCCGGTGCCCTTGTAGAGCCAGAGGGCGCCCGTCCTGTCGGTGGCGACGAGGTCGGGGCGCCCGTCACGGTTCAGGTCGGAACCGGCCGCGATCTGGTCGTAGACCTGCCAGCCGCCGCCGATCCAGCTCCGGCCGCCGTACCCGCCCGAGCTGTTGCCCTGGTAGAGCCAGAGGCCGCCCTTCTTGTCGCGGGCGACGAGGTCGGGCAGCGCCGATCCGGCGATGTTCCGGGTGGTCTCGACGCGGTCGTAGATGCCCCAGGCGTAGCCGATCCCGGTACGGACGGTGCCGAAGCCCGGCAGATCCGAGGAGTGGGTGAGGTCCAGGCGGTCGAGGTTGCCGTCGTTCCGGGCGATCAGGTCGGGGGACCCGTTGTCCGTCAGGTCGCTCGCGTTCGCCTTGCGGGCGACGGTGAACGAGCCGGAGGCCGTGGCCGCCGGACCGAGCCCGTCCTGCGGGGTGGCGGTCAGCGTCCAGTCGTAGGCGCCGTTGAAGGCGCGCTCGCCGCCGTCGAGGGTGCCGTCCCAGGCGAAGCGGAGCAGGTTCTCGGCGACGTAGTCGTTGCTCGACGGGTGGAGGACCGTGGTGCGCGCCTTGCCGGTGCGCTGGTGGCGGAGGGTGACGGTGACCTCGGCGTTGAGCCGGGACAGCGGCCAGTCGAGGTTCACCCGGGTGCGGTTCTTGTCGAGGTCGAGCACCGCCGGGATCTTCGACGGCCCGATGGTGAGCTTCACCGGCTTGCCGCTGGAGGCGATCCTGGTCGCCGCCGGCCTGCCGTCGGCGCCGACGCGGATCCGGTAGAGGCCCTGGCCGTCGGCCAGGGTGCCGCCCTGGACGAGGAGCGAGCCGTCGGGCTCGTCGACGGCCTTCGTGACGGTGTCGAGGAGGCGGACCTCTTCGCCGGACACGGTCCGCGCGCGGAGCGCCTGGACCGGGGACGGCTCGTAGAAGTTCCGCGCGTCGGCGAAGAGCACCCAGTCGCCGAGGGCGCGGACCACCGGGCGGTAGGTGTTCCCGAGGTCGACGGAGGACCGGGCGCCGCTCTTCAGGTCCTGGATGACGAGGGGCGCGTCGTTGCTCGTCTGCCAGGCGCGGGTGGTCTCCGACTGGTCGCCCGCCCAGGCGTTGAGCGGGAAGGGGGAGCGCTCGGCGCCGCTGAGCGTGCTCGTCGCGAGGTCGAGCACGGCCTTGTACGGCACGCGGTCGACCTCGTAGCTGACGGCGACGGTGCCGCCCTGGACCGTCCCGACCGCGACCCTCTTCGCGTCGGCGGGCAGGCCGGTCGCGAGGGTGGTCGCGTCGGGCCGGTACACGCGCAGCTTCTGGAAGCCCGTCGTCCCGTCCGTGGAGAGGGACAGGAGGGTGGAGCCGACGGCTCCCAGGACGGACTGCTGGTACAGCGCCGAGTTGGGGACGGTCCGGACGACCGTGCCCGTCGTCATGTCGCGGATCGTCGCGGATCGTCGCGGTCTCGCGGTCCTCGGAGACGACGCTGTCCGAGCCGTTGAGGTGCCGGACGGAGGGGGACATGACGTGATCCTCGTGGGCAGGGCAGGACAGGGCAGGGCAGGCCCGGTGAAGGAGATGCGAGTGTGACGGAGGTTCCGTCACACCCGCGAGACCCCTGAGGATGCCGAAAGGTTGTACGACCGAGACGCCGGGATGACGGCGACCGGGGCGAACCGGTCGCCGTCGGGCGGATCGGGCGTGGCCGGGGTCAGAAGACCAGACCGGCCTTGATCCCGGAGTCCTTCAGGGTCGTGTTGGCGACACGGTTCTCGAAGGGCGCCTTCCACTCGCCGTTGCCCCGGTAGAGGTACCCGGTGCCGTCCGGACCGTAGGCGTAGAGGTCGTTGCGCCAGTCGCCGTCGGCGTCGCCGATGCCGATGATGTCGCCGTAGGCGTTCCAGCCGCCGCCGATCCTCGTGCGGGGGGCGAAGGTGCCGCCCGGCTTGCCGAGGTACAGCCAGAGGACGCCCGCCTTGTCGCGCGCGACCAGATCGCCCTCGATTCCACCGCCGATGTCGCCGACGGCGGTGATCCGGTCGTAGACCCCCCAGCCGTGGCCGATCTTGCGCCGGGGCAGGTACGTGCGCTCGCCCGTGCCGTCGGACCCCTCGTAGAGGTACAGGTCGCCCCGCTTGTCGACCGCGACGAGGTCGGGGTGGAGGTCGTAGCGCACGTCGCTGCCGCCGGTGAACATCGTGTACGTGTTCCAGCCGCCGCCGATCCTCGTGCGGGTCCAGAAGGAGCCCGCGTACGAGGCGGACTTGGCGGTGTACTTCCACAGGACGCCGTCGCGGTCGCGGGCGACGGCGTCCGGGTAGCCGTCCGGGGTGATGTCGCCGACCATCTCGATCCGGTCATAGGCGTTCCAGCCGCCGCCCTCCGGGACCGGGGCCTCCGCGGCGGTGAAGTTCTTGCCGCTCGCGTCCCGGACGCTGCCGATCCGCCACACCTTCCCGGAGGCGTCCCGGGCGAGCAGGTCCGGGGAGACGAACGGGTGCTTCAGGCCGTGCATGTTCTTCGGGGGGGAGGACGGGTACGGCGCGGCGCTCGCCGAGGAGGCCAGGGTGCCCGCGCCGAGGGCGGTGGCGAGGGCGACGGCGGCGGCGGCCTTGGCGCGCCGCCGCTTCGGACGCGCGGAGCGTACGGGGTTCACAGTGGGGGCTCCCTGAGGATCTGGGGATCAGAAGACGATGTTGTAGACGCCGGCGCCGCTGAGGGCCGGGCTCGCGACACGGGACGCGAAGGGTGCCTTCCAGTCGCCGGTGCCCTTGTAGAAGAAGGCGGCGCCGTTCGCCCCGTAGGCGAGGAGGTCGGTGATGCGGTCGCCGTCGGCGTCGCCGATGCCGACGGTGTCGCCGTAGGCGTTCCAGCCGCCGCCGATCCTCGTGCGGGGGGCGAAGGTGCCGTCGCCCTTGCCGAGGTGGAGCCAGAGCACGCCGTCCTTGTCGCGGGCGACGAGGTCACCGGCGCCCGCTCCGGCGACGTTGCCGACGGCGGTGATCCGGTCGTAGACCCCCCAGCCGTGACCGGTCTTCTTGCGGGCCTTGTACAACGCGGCCGTGGAGGCGGTGGACTCGTACAGGTACAGGTCGCCCTTCGCGTCGACTGCCACCAGATCGGCGAGGCCGTCACCGGTCAGGTCGCTGCCGCCGGTGAAGCGGGCGTAGGCGTTCCAGCCGTCGCCGATGAGCCGGCGGGGCGTGAACGTCGGGCTCCACCTGTTGCCGGCGCCCTGGTGCAGCCACAGGAAGCCGTCGCGGTCGCGTGCCACGACATCGCCGCCGTCGATGTGGTCGACGTCCCCGGCGGCCTCGATCCGGTCGTAGACGCCCCACCCGCCGCCGCCGGCGACGGCGGCCCCGGTGGCCTTGAGGGTCTTCGCGGCGGCGTCGTAGCGGGTGTCGATCCGCTTCATCTGTCCGGCGGCGTCCCGGACGACCAGCGACGGTCCCCCGTTCTGCTTGATGTCGTGCAGGTCGGCGGCGTGGCCGGCCTGGAAGCTGCCGGACGCCTCCAGATCCGGGCCGACGCCGTTCTGCGGGACGGCGCGGATGGTCCAGTCGTACACGCCGGAACGGGCGTCCTTGCCCAGCTGGGACAGCTCGGCGACGCGCGCCCAGGTGATGCCGACGGTGTTGTCGCCGTAGTAGTACGGCGAGCCGGCGGACTCGGTGAAGAGGGGCATCGTGTACGAGAAGCCGGCGCCGGTCCCCCGGTTCCGCAGCGTGAGGTGCACGTCGATGTTGACCCGAGAGAAACGCCACTTGAGGGTGGGGTTCCTGTCGAGGCGGAGGGAGGAGTACGGGATGTCCGTACCGCGGTGGACGACCTCGGTCGGCACGCCCTTCGAGGCGACGAGCCGGGCGGCGGGCCTGCCGTCCGCGTCCACGGCGATCCGGTAGAGCCCCTCGTCGTCCTTGGCGGTGCCGCCCTCGGCGATCAGCGAACCGTCGGGCGCGGTGAGGACCTTGGTGACGTGGTCGAGGAGCCGGACGGTCTCGCCGTTCGCCAGCGACCGGGCCCGGAGCGGCACGAGGGCCTTGCGCGTCTCGTCCAGCATGCCCTCGTCGGTCAGGCCGGTCCGGGCGGCGTACGTCGCCCAGGAGCCGGTCAGGCCGGTGACGAGGTCCGAGTCGAGGCCGAGGTCGACCGGGGTCTCCTCGCCGGTGGCACGGTCGAGCGCGACGAAGCCGCGGTAGCCCTCGGTGCCCTTCGTGGTGGCCGCCAGCACATGGGTGGCGGAGAGGCCGACGTCGCCGTTGTGGGCGGGCGAGGTGACCAGGGTGGAGACGGCCTCGGCGGCGGCCACGTCGACCACGGCGTAGTGGACCTCGCGGGCCGCGCCCTCACCCGAGAAGTACTGGACGGCGACCGAGCCGTTGAGGAGCGCCGAGGCGGTGAACCACGTCTTCCCCGCGGGGACGCCCGCGATCTTCCGCTGGGTGGCCCCGTCCGCGCCGACGGTGACCAGCCGCAGCTCGACGGAGCCGTCCTCCAGCGGCACCTGCACCAGCACGGACTCGGGGCCGACGGCCTTCACGTAGCGCGCGTTCAGCGCGCCCAGGTCGACGGTGACGGGCGCGGCGCCGGTGGCCATGTCGTGCAGCTTCACGACGCGGGACGCCGTCAGCCTGGACTCGTCACCGGTCGCGACGACATCGCCCCCCGCGCTGTCGTAGCTCGGCGCGGACAGCGGCAGGGAACTGCCGTCCGCGTACGCGTACCAGCGTCCGCCGGCGACGAAGCCGGTCGCGCCGACGGCGTCGAGCCGGTCCGTGGCCTTGAGGGCCACCGGCTTCGCGGCCGTGGTCCCCGCCCGCGCCGTCACGGCGTCGGTGGCGGCGGAGGCGGGGGCGGCGGCGAGGACGCCCGCGCCGAGGGTGACGGCGAGGGCGGTGGCGACGGCGGCCGTGAGGTGGCGCCGGCGGGTGAGGACGGAACGCACGGAGTACAGGATGACGACCCCCAGAAGAAAGAAACCTGCTGTCGCCCATGTGTTCACGTGGCGACGACAGAGGAGACAGCCCGGGTCGTCGAATGGTTGTACGTGTCCTGAGTTCCGGTGGACCGCGGCCCCGGCCGCCGCGTCGTCGGGTGGGGGTCGCCCTCCGACGCGGCCGCCGCTCAGTACGTGAGGATGCCCGGGTCCGAGACGTCGGGGGCGCCCGTCTCGATGTGGCCCGCGAGGCGGCGGAGGTAGTCCGTGGACGTGGACGAGGTGACCGTCACGTCGTACCAGCGGTGGCCCGAGGTCAGGGCGACGGTATGGGTGGCCGTGGCGCCGTTCGCGACGGTGAGCGTCCGGGTGGTCCCGTAGGCGTTGGCGATCGTCAGGGTCGCCGGGGCCGCCGTCGGATTGGTGAACGACAGGTCCAGGCTGCCCGTGCTCGCGTTGTGACGGGCGGTCACCTCCGGGACGGCCGTCTTGCCGGGAGAGCGGAAGCGGCGGAGGAAGCCGTTCGGGCCGTGGACGGTGAGGTCGGTGAGGCCCTTGGAGTACTTCGTGTTCCAGGTGTCGGCGATCGACTTGTTCGCCTCGGCGGTGTAGGTCCACGGGACGTCGGTGCGGTTGGCCGAGGTCACGTAGAACTGGGCGCCCGCCGCCGGGCCGCCGCTGAACGTGAGGCGGTAGGTGCCGGCCGCCACGTCCGCCGCGCCGTCCACGTACGGGGCGTATCGCAGCGGGCGGGTGGGCTTGGTGCCCCGCTCCTGGCGGGGCATCGTGCCGGTCGCCGGGGCGGTGGCGAGGAAGTCCGGGTGACGGTTCCGGTCCGGCGGGAAGTAGCCGGCGGTCGACGGCAGCGGGGCCGCCGAGGTGTCCGCGCGGGTGAAGTCGAAGGCGGAGGTCAGGTCGCCGCAGACCGCACGCCGCCAGGGCGAGATCTGCGGCTCGCGGACGCCGAAGCGGCTCTCCATGAAGCGGATGACCGAGGTGTGGTCGAAGGTCTCCGAACAGGTGTAGCCGCCGGTCGACCAGGGCGAGACGACGATCATCGGGACGCGCGGGCCCAGGCCGTAGGGGCCGGCCGCGTAGCCGATCTTGCCGGGGAACCAGTCCAGGGTCGTGGCGGTCGTGGACTTGCCCCATGAGGCGTCGCCCGGGGCGAACGGCGGGACGACGTGGTCGAAGAAGCCGTCGTTCTCGTCGTACGTGATGAACAGGGCGGTACGGGCCCACACGTCCGGGTTCGAGGTCAGTGCGTCCAGGACCTGCGCGATGTACCAGGCGCCGTAGTTCGACGGCCAGTTGGCGTGCTCGGAGAAGGCCTCGGGGGCGGCGATCCAGGAGATCTTCGGCAGCGTGCCGGCCTGGACGTCGGCGCGCAGCCGGTCGAAGTAGCCCTCGCCGTTCTTGGCGTTCGTCCCCGTGCGGGCCTTGTCGTACAGCGGGTTGCCGGGCTGGGCGTTGCGGTAGTTGTTGAAGTAGAGCAGCGAGTTGTCGCCGTAGTTGCCGCGGAAGGCGTCGTTGATCCAGCCCCAGGAACCGCCGGCGTTCAGGCCGTCGCCTATGTCCTGGTAGATCCTCCAGGAGACGCCCGCCGCCTCCAGGCGCTCGGGGTACGTGGTCCAGCCGTAGCCCGCCTCGGCGTTGTTGAGGACGGGGCCGCCACCCGTGCCGTCGTTGCCGACGTGACCGGTCCACATGTAGTAGCGGTTGGGGTCGGTCGCGCCGATGAACGAGCAGTGGTACGCGTCGCAGACGGTGAAGGCGTCGGCGAGGGCGTAGTGGAAGGGGATGTCCTCGCGGGTGAGGTGCGCCATGGTGGCCTTGGTCTTGGCCGGGATCCAGTTGTTGTACTTGGCCTTGTTGAAGGCGCTCTGGCCGCCCTGCCAGTCGTGGTTCAGGCCCTGGAGGTACTCCATGCCCAGCTTGTCGCTGGTCGGCCGGAAGGGGAGCGTGACGTTCCCGAAGTTGTCCTCCTGGTTCCAGACGGACTTGCCGCTGGGGAGGGTGACCGGGCGCGGGTCGCCGAAGCCCCGCACGCCCTTCATCGCCCCGAAATAGTGATCGAAGGAACGGTTCTCCTGCATCAGGACGACAATGTGCTCGATGTCCTGGATCGTGCCGGTGGAGCCTTGCGCCGGGATCGCGGCGGCGCGGGCGATGCTCTCCGAGAGCATCGTGAACGCGGCGGTGCCGCCCGCCAGTTGAAGGAAGCGGCGACGGTCGAGATCGGCCATGGGGGGAGTTCTCCTCCGGTGTGAGTGCGAGCGCTGGGTGCGGGCGCGGGCGCGGGCGTGGGGGTGCGGGCGCGACGGCCGGGCGGACCGGCCGACGGGCGCCCCAAGGAGAGCGTCCGTGGGCCACGGCCCGGCGGCCGTCCCATGACTGCTCGCCGTACGGTAGACGAATCCCCCGTGCTCGAACATGAAAACTCACAACCGAACGCCCCCGGTGGGCAGATGACCACCGGGGGCGTGCACGAACCAACAGGAAATTACTCCACGACGAGATCGACGGTGATGTTGCCGCGGGTCGCCTTCGAGTAGGGGCAGAAGGCGTGGGTCTTCTCCAGGAGGGCCCGGCCGGCCTCGCCCTGGAGGTGGTCGGGGAACTCGGCGCGCATCACGACCGCCAGGCCGAAGCCGCCGTCGGCGGCGTCCTTGCCGATGGAGACCTCGGCGGTGACCGAGGCCTCGGAGATGTCGATCTTCTCCTGGCGGGCCACCAGGTTCATCGCGCTCGCGAAGCAGGCCGCGTACCCGGCGGCGAAGAGCTGCTCGGGGTTGGTGCCCAGGCCGTCGCCGCCGAGGGCCTGGGGGTGGGCGAGGGGGAGGTCGATGTGGCCGTCGGAGCTGACGGCGCGGCCCTCGCGGCCGTTGGCGGTGGCGACGGCGGTGTAGATGGCGTCCATGGGTCTTCCGTTCCTGTCCTCGGGGTGCGGTGCTCCGTGTGTGGCGCTCCACCATTAGTAGCGCACGATTAAGTTGTGCACAACTCAATCGCGCGTGAGGTGTCCTCGCGTATCCTGGTCCCATGGAGACGCTCGACACCGTCCCGGACGAGGACTTCCTCCGGCTCGACCACCAGATCTGCTTCTCGCTGCACGCGGCGACCCGCGCGTTCAACGGCGTGTACCGCGAGGCCCTCAAGGACCTCGGGCTCACCTACCCCCAGTACCTCGTCATGCTGGTGCTCTGGGAACACGGCGAGCTGCCCGTGAAGGGCATCGGGGAGCGGCTGCGGCTCGACTCCGGCACCCTGTCACCGCTGCTCAAACGGCTGGAGGCGGCCGGATACGTCGAGCGGCGGCGCAGTCCCGAGGACGAGCGGTCCGTCACCGTGCGCCCCACCGCCGACGGGACCGCCCTCAAGGCGAAGGCCCTCGGCGTCCCGCGCCGGATCGCCGCAGCGACCGGCCTCGGCCTCGACGACATCCGCGAGCTGCGGGAACGGCTCGACGCCCTGGCCGCCCGGCTCGACCGCGTCGACCCGGACGACCTCGCCGCCTGTACGACGCCTTAGCTTGTGGCCGTCCGGGGCTCGCTTCTCGAGGTTCGGGGACACGGGTCGGGCAGGCGAGGTGAGCGCGGATGTTCCTGAATCAGTCAGGCAGCGCCACGGTGAGATCCACCTCGACGAGTTGTCCGGAAAAGCCCAACTGGGTGACGCCCAGCAGCGTGCTGGCGGTGGTGAACGCCGGGCCGATGGCAGAGTTGATGAGCCGATCCCACACAGCCCCCAGCACGTCCCTGTCGTCGCTCCGCACGTAGATCACTGACCGCACTACATGGTGCGGCCGAGCGCTCACGGCTGCGAGAGCAACGGACGCGTTCGCCACGACCTGGTCGACCTGTGTCTCAAAGGAGCCGGCTCCGACGAGGGCGCCATTTCCATCAAGCGGACACTGCCCCGCGAGATGGGCCGTGCGGCCGGCCTCCACCACGGTGACATGGTGGTAGCCGGGCGTCTGATGCAACTGCTCGGGATTGATACGAGTGATCTTCTCAGTCATGCCTGCGAGTCTGACCAGTACGCATGCCGGCACGCACCTCAATTCCACCCACCGGCAGGCACTCTGCGGCGGCCCAGAGTCAAAGACCGAGCCGAGGACCTGTCGTCGAACTCCCGCCTGCCCCACGACGCCGGGCCGCCCTTCGGGCGACGACGGGAGTTCGACGACAGGCCCTAGCGGGCCGTCGTCGCGCCCCGGCCGCGCGTGGGGCTCAGGCCGCGCGCGTGGTTCAGGCCCAGCAGTACGCACACGTCCGTGAGGAGCGGTACGTGGTACGGGAACGGCCTCGGGCCTGCCTGGTCCGGGCGTGAGACGAAGCCCCCGTCCGGGCGCTGCCGTTCGAGGAGGTGGCGCACCGCGCGTTCCGTCGCGCCGACGGCGGACGGCACAGCCGGTGTCCTGGCCACCGCGATCAGCGCGTACGCGGTGCTGATCGGGTCGCTCGGGTCGCTCGGCACGTGCCCCCAGCCGCCGTCCGCGTTCTGGGTGTCGATCAGCCGCGCCACGGCTCGGGCGCGGGCCCGCGCGACCTCGGTGCCCGCCGGATGGCCGGGCGCCGCCGCCCGGAAGGAGTCGTACGCGAGGACCGTACGGAAGAGGGCGTTGCTCTCGTTCAGGCTCCAGCTCCGCTCGAAGGGCCCCGCCTCCTCCTGTCGTGCCACCAGGAGCCGGACCGCTTCGGTCACCACGGGCAGGTGGGCGGGCTCGGGGGCCAGGGCGTTCACGGCCGCCGCCGTTATCGCCACCTCGGATGCCGTACCCGGCTCGAAGGTGGGGAAGCCGCCGTCCCTGCCGCGCCGGGCGAGCAGATACCGCTCACCCGCCGCCACCTCGGCGCCGAACCGTTCGGACGCGACGGTCCGCAGGAACTCCACGCAGTACGAGGTGTCGTCGACGTCGCTCTGGCCGACATGGCGGTCGAAACCCCAGCCCCCGTCCGGGTTCTGACGTTCGGTCAGTGCGGCGGCGAGGGCCCTCAGGGTGTGCGCCGGAGCCCCCGCGCCCGCCAGGGCGAGGCCGCCGGTCGCCGTCGCGAACACGCCCAGACCGGTGATGAACGGCAGCCCGCCGTCCTCGCGGAGCATCCCGCGCAGCTCCCGGGCGCACGCGGCCACCGCCGTCGCGCAACCCGGGCGGTGCCGGAGCGCCAACAGGGCCAGGATCCTGGCCAGATGGCAGCCGTCCGGCGGCGGGCCGGGCAGCGCGCAGGGGGCCAGGGCGCGCCAGTCGTCCTCGGTGACGAGCCGGGGCGAGCCGGTGCCGAAGGCGTACAGGACTTTCAGGGCGGCCATCTCCGTGATCAGCCACCGCTGTTGGCCGCGCGCCTCGAAGGCCGCGCCGGGGGAGGCGAGTTCGGGGAAGGCGTGGGCGCCGAGCTCCGCCAGGACGGTCTGGAACATCAGCCGCTTGCGCCCGGCGGTGAAGTGGTCGAAGCCGCCGAGCAGCCGGGTCAGCGCGGCCGGTCCGTCCACGTACTCGCCCAGCGCGGCACGGGCCGCCGCCTCCTGCACGGGGTCGGGGGCGCCCTCGTCCAGGGCGGTCTTGAGGCGGCGCGTCAGCCGTTCCTGCGCGTCCGGGTCGACCCCGGTCACCGTGAGCAGCCGCAGGGCCAGGGCGGATTCCAGGATGCGGCTGTCGCAGGGGGCGCGGAGCAGGCCGTCCGGTCCGGCCGCCGCGAGCAGCCGGGTGGCGAGCCGGGCGCGGGCGCCGTCGAGGGGGCCGGCGGTGGGCGCGGGTTCCGGCCGGGGGCCGGGAACGGCGAGGGAGGCGCCGGATAAGGGCAGCGCGCAGTGCGTCATGGGGGAGGTGTCTTTCGTGAGGTGCGGGGGGTGGGGACGGGGGGATCAGAAGGGGAAGAGGCGCCGTACGGCGTCGGCGCCGGCCGGGACCAGCGGGGTGTAGCCGCCGGTCACGACCGTGAGCGGTGCGACGAAGCCGCACCAGGCGACCTCCTCCGGGTCGGGCCGGGGCGGCCGGTCGGCCACCCAGCGGTGGACCGTCAGGAAGCAGGCGCCGTGGGGATCGTCGACCCGGATCCGGTACGCCTCGACGAGCCCGGTCGCCGTCTCCCAGCCCAGCTCCTCCCGGAGTTCACGCAGGGCGGCGGCGCGGTACGCCTCACCGGTCCGCACGGCCCCGCCGATCAGTACGTCGTAGTGGTCGGGGTAGACCGGCGCGGAGGGCGTCCGCCGGTAGAGCAGGACGCGGCCGGCGTGATCGGTGCAGACGGTGGCGGCGTAACGCCGGAGCAGCCCGGCGGGAACCCCGGCGGTCCGCCGCCCCTGGGCGACGACCCGATCCCGGGGATCGACGTGGTCCACCCGCTCATGCGCGTGCGCACTCATGCCCGCTCCCGCACCCGCTCCCGCACCCGCGCGCGCGGCGCGCGGACAGGGCGTGGACGGATACCGAAGGCAATACCGCCGTCAAGAAGGCCGAGAAGATCGCGAAGGGCATCACCCGTCACGCATTGCGATTGCATGATGACGTATCGTAGCCGTCTGTGCGATCTTCAGATCCCACGCGAAAAAACGTAAGGATCGAACTCTAAGCCCGCCCCTATACTCGCCCCATGTCCGAGTTCACCGTCCGGCGTGCCGTCGCCGATGATTCCAAGCGGCTCACCCGGCTTGTTCGGGGGTCCGGGGCCTATCGGGGTGACTATGCCGGCATGGTCGAGGGGTATCAGGTCGGTGGTGCGTACATCGAGCACCATCCCGTTTTCGTCGCCGTCGGCCCAGGCGGTCGCGTCCTCGGGTTCTACGCGCTCGTCGTCGAGGACGCCGAACTCGATCTCGCCTTCGTCGCCGACAGCGCCCAGGGGCTCGGCATCGGGCGGCTGCTCATGGAGCACATGACCGGGCAGGCCAGGGCCGCCGGGCTCAGTGCCGTGCGGGTCGTCTCCCACCCGCCCGCCGAGGAGTTCTATCTGCGCACCGGCGCCGTCCGTACCGGCACCGTCCCCGCCGCCGGGCACGTCCACTGGGACCGCCCCGAGCTCCGGTACGAGCTCGCGTGACCGCCACGCAGGACACCCGGGAGCGCCGCAGGGTCTTCGCCGACCTCACCCCGCTACGGACCTCCGTGCACTACCGCCGGCTCTGGTTCGGCAACACCGTCTCCTGGGTCGGGCAGGGCATGACCGCCCTCACCATCTCCCTCCAGGTGTACGACATCACCCGCTCGCCCTTCTCCGTCGGGCTCGTCGGGCTGTTCTCCCTCGTACCCCTCGTCGTCTTCGGGCTCTACGGCGGCGCCATCGCCGACACCGTCGACCGCCGCAAGCTCGGCCTCCTCAGCGCCTCCGGCTCCGCCGTGCTGTCGATCGCGCTCGCCGCCGCCGCGTTCGCCGGCTTCCACCGGGTCTGGTTCCTCTACGGGATCGTCGCCCTCCAGTCCGTCTGCGCCGCGCTCAACGCGCCCGCCCGCTCCTCGATGATCCCCCGGCTCCTGCCCCCCGAGCAGCTGCGCGCCGCCAACGCGCTGAACTCGATGGTCACCACCTTCGGCACCCTCGTCGGCCCCAGCCTCGGCGGTCTGATCGTCGGGCTCGCCGGCTACCAGACCGCGTACCTCGTCGACGCCGTCGCCTTCTCCGCGAGCCTGTACGCGA
The DNA here is from genome assembly GCF_036634195.1 of Streptomyces sp. P9-A4. Taxonomy (NCBI): domain Bacteria; kingdom Bacillati; phylum Actinomycetota; class Actinomycetes; order Kitasatosporales; family Streptomycetaceae; genus Streptomyces; species Streptomyces sp. P9-A4. The sequence continues at coordinate 2,209,375 of NZ_JAZIFY010000001.1, read as the reverse complement.
TGTGGCGGCTGCCCTCGATGCTCCCGGAGCGGACCGGGAGCAGGAGGGCCTCGGTCCTCGACGGGCTGCGTTTCCTCGCCACCCGCCCCAACCTCCGCATGACGTTCTTCTCGGACTTCTGCGCGATGATCCTCGCCCACCCCCGCGCCCTGTTCCCCGCCGTCGCCGTGCTCTGGTACGGCGGCGACGCGAAGACCGCCGGACTCCTCGTCGCCGCACCCGCGTTCGGCGCGCTGCTCGGCGGGGTCCTCTCCGGCTGGCAGGGCCGTATCCGCCACCACGGGCAGGCGATCCTGATCGCCGTCGCCTGCTGGGGCACCGCCATCGCCGTCTTCGGACTCACCCGGAACCTCTGGCTCGGAGTGCTGCTGCTCGCCCTCGCCGGGTACTCCGACACCGTCTCGATGATCTTCCGGAACACGATGATGCAGGTCGCCGCCCCGGACGAGATGCGCGGCCGGCTCCAGGGCGTGTTCATCGTGGTCGTGGCCGGCGGGCCCCGGCTCGGGGACTTCCTGGCCGGCTCGGTCGCCGATCTGACCTCGCCCGCCGTCGCCATCACCGGCGGCGGCATCGCCTGCGTCGTCGCGGTCGGCGCCCTCTCCCTGTACGCGCGCGGCTTCCGACGGTACGACGCCCTCGACCCGACGCCCTGAGCGGTTCGCCTCACCTCGCCCTCGGCCCGGCGCCCCGAGTCCGGGCGATGCGCCCGGTCCCGTACCCCTCCGAGCGATTTCGGCCCGAACCGACCGTCCTGGTCTGGCGGTTGACCGCCACGGCACATAACCGCCAGGAACGACAGGAGTCAACTCCCGTCTCCCAGGCCAAGACTCCTCGCGGCACCCGGAAACACCCCCGACCCCGGGTCCGCGAGGAGTTCGAACGATGACGTCGAGGAACGCACCCTTCGACCGAGGGAGAGCCGCGCTGATCGCCGCGGGCATCTCCCTCGTGATGCTCTCGGCCGGGCAGACCGCCGCCGCCGGGACCACCGCCACCCCCGTACCGGACACCTTCAAGGCCGCGGCCGCCCCGAAGGCGAGCACCACCGTCACCCTCGTCACCGGCGACCGCGTCACCCTCACCGACCTCGGCGGCGGCAACAGCACCGTCACCGTCGACCGGGCGAAGGGCGCCACCGGCGCGATACGCAGCCGGACCGCGAACGGCCGGGTCACCGTGATCCCCGACGAGGCCCGCCCCTACCTGGACTCCGGCGCGCTCGACCCGCGCCTCTTCGACGTCACCGGCCTCGTCGAGCAGGGCATCACCGGCGATCTGCCGCTGATCGTCACGTACGGCGGGAAGGGCGCCCGCACCGCCGCCTCCCCGCGCGGCGCCGAGACCGTCCGGGCCCTGCCCAGCATCGGCGGCGCCGCCGTCACCGCCACCGACCCCGCCGCCTTCTGGCAGGGCTTCACCGCGCGCGGCACCTCCCGCGCCGCCGCCCCCGGCAAGGTGTGGCTCGACGGCCGCGTCAAGGCCGCCATGGCCGAGTCCAACGCCCAGATCGGCACCCCGAAGGCCTGGGAGGCCGGGCTCACCGGCAAGGGCGTGAAGGTCGCCGTCCTCGACACCGGCGCCGACCTCGCCCACCCCGACCTCGCGGGCCGGGTCACCGAGACCAAGTCCTTCATCGCCGGCCAGGAGGTCGCCGACCGCAACGGCCACGGCACCCACGTCTCCTCCACCGTCGGTGGCAGCGGCGCCGGTTCCGACGGCAAGGAGAAGGGCGTCGCCCCCGGCGCCGGCCTCGCCGTCGGCAAGGTCCTCAGCGACGAGGGCTACGGCTCCGAGTCGGAGATCATCGCCGGCATGGAGTGGGCCGCCAAGGACATCGACGCGAAGATCGTCTCGATGAGCCTCGGCTCCAGCGAGCCCAGCGACGGCACCGACCCGATGGCCCAGGCCGTCAACACCCTCTCCGCCGAGACCGGCGCCCTCTTCGTCATCGCCGCCGGGAACTCCGGCTACCCGGGCTCCATCGGCTCGCCCGGCGCCGCCGACTCCGCGCTGACCGTCGGCGCCGTCGACTCCGCCGACGAGGCCGCCTACTTCACCAGCCAGGGCCCCCGCTACGGCGACCAGGCCCTCAAGCCCGACCTGTCGGCGCCCGGCGTCGGCATCCTCGCGGCCCGCTCCCAGCTCGTCGGCGGCAGCGGCCTCTACACGAGCATGAGCGGTACGTCGATGGCGACCCCGCACATCGCGGGTGTCGCCGCGCTGCTCGCCGAGAAGCACCCCGACTGGACCGGCGCCCGGCTCAAGGACGCGCTGATGTCCTCGTCGAAGACGCTCGACGCCACCGCGTACGCCCTCGGCTCCGGGCGCGTCGACGTGGCCGCCGCGATCTCCGCGAACGTCACCGCGACCGGCTCCGCCGACCTCGGCTTCACCGCCTGGCCGTACGAGCAGAGCAAGCCGGTCACCAGGACCGTGACCTACACCAACTCCTCCGACGCACCGGTCGAGTTGAACCTCTCCGTCGACGGCATGGCGGCCGGTGTCGCCACCCTCGCCGACACCGCCCTCACCGTCCCCGCCCACGGCTCCGCGAGCACCACCGTCACCGGTGACGGCACCAAGGCCCCCGTCGGCCAGTCCTCCGGCCGGATCACCGCCACCGCCGGCGGCGCCCCCGTCGCGCACACCGCGCTCGGCCTGGTGAAGGAGGAGGAGCGCTACACCCTCACCGTCCACGTCAAGGACCGTGACGGCGCCCCCGCCGCCGCCCGCCTGGGCGTCCAGAAGCTCGCCCAGGGCGAGGACGCCTTCCCGGTGCCGGTCGGTGAGTCCGGCACCCTCGAACTCCGCCTCAAGCCCGGCACGTACACCGTCGACACCTTCCTCGACGTGCGCGGCTCCCACGGCAAGGACTCCCTCGGCCTCGGCTTCCTCACCGCGCCGGAGATCACCCTCGACCGCGACCGCGAGATCACCCTCGACGGACGGCGGCTGCGCGAGATCCGCGCCGAGGTCGACAAGCGCACCGAGACCCGTCAGCTCCTGATGGAGTTCGACCGGAAGGCCAACGGCGCCTCGTACGGCGGAGCCGTCCAGGTCCCGCCGATGTACGACTCGATCTTCGCGGCGCCCACGGAGAAGCCCGCCACCGGCACCTTCGAGTACCGGACCGTCTGGCGTCTCGGCAAGCCGCTCCTGGAGGCGAGCGTCGACGGCGCCCGGCTCTCCGACGCCACCCCGCAGGCCGGAACCACCCTCCTGGAGGGCGGCCACCGCCTCGGTCTCGTCGACGCGGGCACCGGCACCGCCGCCGAGTACACCGGCAAGGACGCCACCGGCAAGGCCGTCCTCGTCCGCCTGACCGAGGGCGCCGACCCGGCGCAGCTCGCCCAGAACGCCCAGGACGCGGGCGCCAGGGCCCTGTTCGTCACCGACGACCAGCCGGGCCGCCTGATGAAGTGGTTCGGCACCGCCGACTACGAGGACCGGCCGCTCGCCGTCGCCACCGTCGCCACCGCCGACGCGAACCGCCTCGCTGCCGCCGCCGCCCGCGGCAAGCGCGTCGACCTGACCGGCACCCGCTTCACTCCGTACACCTACGACCTCTCCGAGGGACACCCCGGCGCCATCGGCACCGACCTGGTCCTCCGGCCCGGCAAGGACGAACTCGCCACCATCCGCTCCACCTTCTACGCGCCGACCAAGCGCGAGGAACCGGGCGGCGAGTTCCGCTACTCGATCACCGACACCTTCCCGATCGGCTTCGGCTTCAAGGAGCGGATCGCCTTCCCGGCACAGCGCACCGAGTACGTCTCCACCGGCACCGGCCAGCGCTGGCACGAGTCCGTCGACCTCGGCGACTCCCTGGAGGAGCGCGGCGGCACCCCGTCCTACCGGGGCGGCAGCCGCGTCGACCTCGACTGGTTCGGTCCCGTCTGGCACCCGTGGCTGGGCACCGGCCTCGGCTGGGGCCAGGAGCGCGCCGGCAACGACCTGCGCTTCAACACCCCCGGCTGGGGCGACTCCGGCAACGACCACACCGGCTTCGGCGACGTGTGGGGCGACGACTCGATGACCCAGTACACCGAGGTGTACGTCAACGGCGTCCGCGTCGACCGCAAGAAGAGCTCCGGCGCCTACGCCTGGGACGCCCCGGCGGAGGAGGCCACCTACAAGGTGGTCACCGACACCGCGCTCGACCCGGCGCGCTGGCGGCTCGCGGGCAAGGGTCACAGCGAGTGGACCTTCCGCTCCGCCGAGACCCCGGCGGACCGCTACAGCTACCTGCCGATGCTCAACCTCGGCTTCGACGTGGCCACCGGCCTCGACGGCGACGTCCGCGCCGGGAGCAGGCTGCCCGTCGGGATCTCCGCCGAGTACGTGAAGGGCGCCACCGGCACCGGCACCATCGTCGGCGGCACCCTGGAGGTCTCCTACGACGAGGGCGTCACCTGGACGAAGGTCGCCCTCGAGCCCGCCCGCCACGGCGCCGCCTGGAACGGCGAGCTGCGGATTCCGGCCGCCGCGAAGTCCGTCTCGCTGCGCGCCGGGGCGAGCGACGACCGGGGCGGCTCGGTGAAGCAGGAACTGATCCGCGCGGTGGGCGTGAAGTAGTCCCCGAGTGGTCAGGACCGGGCCCCCGTCGTCGGCGGGGGCCCGGCTCCGTCCGCTCAGCTTCCCTCGCGCAGCGCCTTCTTGAGGATCTTGCCCATGTCGTTGCGGGGGAGCGCGTCGAGGAAGCGCACCACCCGGGGGCGCTTGTGCGGCGCCAGCTGCCCGGCCACGTGGTCGGCGAGCTCCGCCTCCTCCGGCGGCCTCTCCCCGTCCCGCGCCACCACCCAGGCCACGATCCGCTCGCCCAGGTCCGGGTCGGGCTCGCCCGTGACCGCCGCCTCGCGCACGCCCGGGTGGTCGAGCAGGGCGTTCTCGATCTCGCCCGCCCCGATCTTGTAGCCGCCGCTCTTGATCAGGTCCGTCGCCCTGCGCCCCACCAGACGCACCGCGCCGTCCGCCTCCCGGACCGCCATGTCGCCGGTGCGGAACCAGTCGCCGTCGAAGGCAGCCGCCGTCGCCTCGGGCCGCCCCAGATAGCCGGAGAACAGGTTCGGGCCGCGCACCTGTACCTCGCCGACCGTCTCCCCGTCGTACGCCCCGAGCACCGAACCGTCCTCGTCCACGAGCCGCAGCCCCACCCCGTCGAGCGGCACCCCGACGGTCCCGGGGCGCGGCCCGGCGCCCGGCAGGACGCTGGTGTTCATGAGCGTCTCGGTCATCCCGTACCGCTCCACGACCGTCCGGCCCGTCGCCGCCGCGATCCGCTCGTGGTCGTGGACCGGCAGCGCCGCCGAACCGGACACCAGGAGCCGCGCCCCGGCCATCGCCCGGACCAGGGCGGCGTCCCCGGCCAGCGCGTCCGCGAGCCGGTGGTACATCGTCGGTACGCCGAACAGCATCGTGCCGCCCCCGGCACCCAGCTCCCGTGCCACGCCCTCCACCGAGAACGCGCCCAGGTGCCGGACCTCACCGCCCCGCCGCAACGGGCCCAGGACGCCGAGGACGAGACCGTGCACATGGAACAGCGGCAGTGCGTGCACCAGGACGTCGTCCGCCGTCCACGACCAGGCCTCGGCGAGCGCGTCGAGGGAGGCGGCGACCGCCCGGCGGGAGAGCACGACCCCCTTCGGGGGGCCCGTGGTGCCCGAGGTGTAGACGACGAGGGCGGGGGCTTCCGGGTCGTCCGGTTCGACGGCCGCCGGGCCGTGGGCGGCGAGGTCCACATCGATCCGGGGGAGTCCGGCGAGCCCGGCGGGCAGCACGTCCGCCGGCCCCGCGAGGACCGCCGTGGGCGCGCTGTCGCCGAGGATGTGCGCCAGCTCCCTTTCGCCCGTGCGCGGATTCAGCGGTACGGCGGGCACGCCCGCGAGCAGCGCCCCGACCACCGCGACCGCCGTGTGCGCGCTGGACGTGGCCCAGACCGCGACCCGCCCGGCCCCCACGAGCCGGGCCGCCACCGCGCCGCCCGCCCGCGCCAGCTCCTCGTACGTCAGGGTGTCGGCGCCGCAGCGCAGCGCGGGCCGTTCGGGATCGGTCCCGGCCGCGTCGGCCAGGGCCGGGAAGAAGGCACTCACCGGTCGTACTCCTCGGGTCGTCGAGGGCGAGGGTCGCCGGGAGCCATTCTGCCGGGGCGTCAGGGCCGGCCGGCCGTGACCTTCGTCGCCTCCGGCGCCTCCGCCTCCCCGTCGGGACGGATCCCGCGCATCCGCCCGTACGCGTACACACAGCCCGCGAGTGCCAGGTCGGACAGCAGCATGAAGCCGATCGAGTACGAGCCCTTCGCGCTGTAGATCGCGCCCATCACCAGCGGCGGCAGGAAGCCGCCGAGCCCGCCCATCGCGCCGACGATGCCGGTCACGCTGCCCACCTTGGCCTGCGGGGTCACCTGGGAGACCAGGGCGAAGACGGAACCGCTCGCCGTGCCGAGACCGGCCGCCATGAGGAGCAGGGCGATGGTGCCGCCCGGGTTCAGCGGCGGGTCGAAGGCCTGGACGATCGCGAGCAGGGCGACCACGGCCAACGCGACGGCCGTGACGAGCGCCGGGTGCACCCGGTCCGAAAGCCAGCCGCCGATCGGCCGGAAGACGACCGTGACCAGCGCGAACCCGGCGGCCTTGGTGCCCGCGTCCGTCGGGTCGAGCTCATACCAGGTCTTCAGGTACGTCGGCAGATAGACGCCGAACGCGACGATGCCGCCGAAGCCGATCGCGTACAGCGCCGACAGCTCCCAGGTGACCCGCAGCCGGCCCGCCGAGCGGAGCCGGGCCGCCAGCGGGGCGGTGGGCACCGGCCGGTCGGGCCGGTCCGTGATGAGGAACGTGGCAAGTACCGCGTACACCGCGAGCGCGATCGCCACCACGATGAACGGCAGGTTCTCGCCGTGCTTCGCGATGCGCGGGGTGAAGTAGCCGGAGAGCGCGACACCGCCCATGCCCATGCCGAACACGCCCAGCGCCAGACCGCGCTTCGCGGGCGGGAACCAGGAGTTGACCAGCGGGATGCCGATGGCGAAGGTCGTGCCGCCGAGGCCGAGCAGGAAGCCGACGGCCAGCATCAGGCCGTAACTGTCCTTGACCACGATCAGCAGTAGCACGGGGATGATCGTCAGCGCCGAGACCAGCGGGAACATCAGCTTCGCGCCGTACCGGTCGGTCAGCGCCCCGGCCGGGACGCGGCCGAGCGAGCCGACCAGGACGGGGACCGCGACCAGCAGCGACTGCTCGAAGGAGCTGAGGTCGAGCCGGTCGCCGTACCAGCTCGCGAGCGGCGCGATCAGGTCCCAGGCCCAGAACGTGAGCGTGAAGCCGACGGTCGCCATCACCAGGTTGCGGTAGGCCGCGGCGGTCGGGGGCTTGGTGTCGGTGGTCACCCCTCCAGTCAAGATCGGGACGGGATCGGCGGCGCGCGGGGCTGCTCCGTACGAGTGCGCGCGCGTGCCCCCCCCTGTACGGGCCCGCGCGGGGGCTCCTACGGCCAGGTCACCGTCGTCGGCGGTGTGCCGTCGTCCTCGACCCGCAGCCGGGCGCCCCCGTCGCCCACCGACACCTCCACCATGATCGCGCCGATCCCGGACCGCCGGTGGGCCGCCGCGAGCGCCCCGCGCAGTGTGGCCAGGATCCTCCCCGCGTCCTCCTCGTCCACGAGGGTGTCGACCGCGCCGGAGAAGTGCACCGACGGCTGGAAGCCGAGCAGGACCGCCGCCCCGCCGGTCTCCCGCAGCACCTTCCCCCGGAAGGAGGTCGGCGCGTCGGCGGGCGGCTGCTGGAGGGCGAAGATGGTCGTACGGACCTCCTGGATCGTCGAGTCCAGCTCGTCCACGGCCCGCCCGAGCAGCGCGTCGTCGTCGGCGGAGCCGGCCGCCCGCCGCCGGGTGGACTCCAGCATCATCTCCGTGGCGAACAGCCGCTGGACCACCAGATCGTGCAGGTCACGGGCGATCCGGTCCCGGTCCTCGTACACCGCGAGCCGCTCCCGGTCGTGCCGCGCGTCCGCGAGGACCAGCGCGAGCGCCGCCTGCGAGGCGAACTGCGAGGCGAGCAGCCGGTCCACCGCCGAGTAGGGCTCGGCGCCGCGCCGCCGGGGGAGCGCGAGGGTGCCGATGAGCTTCCCGCCGCTCTGCAGCGGCAGCATCATCGACGGGCCGAACCGCGACCGCACATGGGTGGTCATCCGGGGATCCGTTGCCGAGTCCTCGATGAACACGGGCTCCCCGCCGAGGAGTTGGACGAGTACGGGGGAGCCGGGCGCGATCGTCGTGCCGACCAGGTCGCCCGGGTCGTCCGTGGTGGAGGCGGCCACGATCTCCATGCCGCCCTCCTGGGTGGGCTGGAGGACCACTCCGGCGGAGGCGCCGGAGAGGATGCGGGCCTGCTCGGCGACGGCCATCAGGGCGTTCTCCGCGGACTGGCCGGTCAGCAGGGCCGTGGTCACCGCGGCGGCCCCCTCGATCCAGCGCTCCCGCTGCCGGGCCGTCTCGTACAGCCGGGCGTTGCCGATCGCGATCCCCGCCTGCGAGGCGAGGACCCGGAGCAGGGTGAGGTCCTCCTCGGTGAAGCCGCCCACGCGCTTCTCCGTGAGGTACAGATTGCCGAAGACCTCGGTGTGGACCCGGATCGGGACACCGAGGAAGGAGTGCATCTCCGGGTGCCCCTCGGGGACGCCGGAGGAGCGCGGATCGGCCGTCAGCTCTGCGAGCCGCAGCGACTGCGGGTTCTGGATGAGGACGCCGAGCAGCCCGGTGCGGCCGTCGGGGATGCGGCCGATGCGCTGCCGCTCCTCGTCGGTGACGCCGGAGGTGAAGAACTCGGTGATGCGGCCGCGCTCGGGGTCGACGACCCCGAGCGCGCCGTAACGGGCCCCGGTCAGCTCGGCGGCGGAGTCCACGATGTGCTGGAGCGTGGTGCGGAGTTCGAGGTCCGTGCCGACGCCGAGGACGGCTTCGAGCAGCACCGGCAGACGGGGCGCGTCCTCGTCCGTGTCCTCATCCATGATCGTCATGGTCCCATTGTCGTACGAATCATGAGGTTTCGCCGGAGGTATCCGGCGTGGCTCGATCCGCGTCGGCATACGTCGGCCCGGTCCGCGCTCAGTCCTCGTCGGCCAGCGGGTCGCGCTCCGCCAGCGGGTCGAGGACCATCGGCTGGACCTTGCCCTCCAGCATCGCGCCGAGGCCCAGGACCGCGCACACGTCCGGGCGTTCGGCGATGTGCACCGGCATCCCGGTCGCCTCGCGGAGCATCTGGTCCAGCCCCGGCAGCAGCGCCGAGCCGCCGACCATCATGATCCCGCGGTCCGCGAGGTCGGCCACCAGGTCCGGCGGGCAGTCCCGCAGCACCTTCCCGATGCCGTCGAGGACCGCCGTCAGCGGGGTGTGGATGGCTTCGCGCACGGCGGCGGTGTCGACGGTCACCGACCGGGCCAGGCCGGTGGCGACGTCCCGGCCGTGGATCTCGGTCCACGCCGGGCCGTGCGGGGTCAGACCGTTCCCGCTGAGGGCCACTTGGAGCGGGCGCACCGACTGGCTCGGCAGCATCAGCTCGTGGTGGTGGCGCAGATGCTGGATGACGGCGTGGTCGATGGCGTCGCCGCCGACCGGCATCCGCTCCGCCGTGACGATCGCGCCGAGCGACAGCACCGCGACCTGCGTGGTCGCCGCCCCGCACACCATGATCATGGTCGCCGTCGGCTGCTCGACCGGCAGCCCGCAGCCCACGGCCGCCGCGATCAGCGTGTCGACCAGCTCGACCCTGCGTGCCCCGAGACCGACGAGGGTCTCCACGGCGGCGCGCTGGGCGAGCGGGTCGCTGTCGTGCGGGGTGCAGGCGGCGGCGCGCAGCCGGGGCTTGCGGCGCAGCTGGCGGCGCAGCTTCTCGCCGAGGAGGTGGCGCAGCATCCGCTGCGCCATCTCGATGTCGACGACGGTGCCGCCCGAGACGGGGCGGACGACCCGGATGTAGTCGGGGGTGCGGCCCGTCATCTTCTCGGCCAGCGCGCCGACGGCGATCAGCGCTCCGGTACGGGTGTTGACGGCGGCGACGCTCGGCTCGTCGACGACGAGTCCGGCGCCCTTGACGAAGACCCGGGTGCGGGCGGCACCCAGGTCGACGGCTACATGGCAACGACGCAGCTGCTCAAGGCTGACGGTCACGGCGGATCCTCCGGAGTGCGGTGCTGGCACGGGCGAGGTGTTTCGCGTTACGCGATCCTGTTGGCATCGTCCGGCCGTCCGGGGCACGGCGCGCGCTGGGCTGCGCCGCCCGGGGCCAGGCGTGGCGCGTCCGCGCGTACGCCCCGAAGCGGGAGAATCTCGGCGCACCACCGCCGACCTGCGGTTTCCTCACAGGATCCTCACCTCCGTGCCTACCTGCGCCCGTACCGGGCCGCATAGCCTGCGGGCCCCATGGACTACTGCAACGCGTGCCGGCGGCACCTCAACGGGGCCCTCGCCTGTGCCGGGTGCGGGACTCCGGTCGAGGAACTGCGGTACGAGACCCCCCACATACCCGCCCGGCGGACGGCCCCGCCGGTCCACGTCCAGGGGTACGCCCAGGCCTACGCCCCGGGGTACGCCCCGGACAGCTCTCAGGGTCACGCCCCGGACGAAACCCGGGCCCACGCCGAGCCTGACCGGGCCCACGCCGAGCCTGACCGGGCCGCGCCCGAGCACGTCTACGAACTCGACGTCCTGGAGCCGCCGCGCCCGTCCGCCGGTGGCCGCCGCGCCGTCCGGGGCCGCGCCGCCGCGCGCCGGGGCAGACGCTCGCGGAGCCGCCGGGGCCGTACCGTCCTGGTCGGCACCCTCGGCCTGGTGCTGGCGGCCGGGACACTGACCCTGGTGCGGCTGGCGACGGAGGAACCGGAGGCGCGGGGCGCGGCCACGGCCGTCGAGGAGCAGGAGGTCGCCGAGGAGACCCTGTCCCCGGACCCGGTGGAGACCACGGAGCTGCCGGACGGCGGCGTTACGTCCCCGGCCGCGCCGACGCCGACGCGCCCGCACCGGGTGAGCGCGGGCACGGGACCGGGCGGAAGCACGGGCAAGGGCTCGGGTACGGGTCCGGGCAGGGGCACGGGAGACGGTTCCGGTACGGGGAAGGGCGACGGCGGCCCGCAGGGTCCACCGGCGCCCACCGCCCCGACGACGGCGCCCACGACCCCCACGCCGACGCCGTCGAGGACGGAGAGGGGGACGGAGCCGACCGGAACGTCCGCACCCCCGGCGACCACAGCGTCCCCGACCTCCACAGGCCCGACCCCGAGCACCACCCCGACCCCGACCCCGACACCCACCCCGACGTGCACCCGGTTCCTGTGGTGGTGCGTGTAGGGCCGTACGACGGGACGGTCGACGGCGACGGGGGAGCGGCTCGGCTCGGGCGTCAGACCGCGTCCGTGCCCAGCATGCGCTTCAACAGGTCCCGGAGCAGGGTGCGTTCGGTCTCGGTCAGTTCGTTCAGGGGCTCCCGGGCGAAGTCCAGGGACTCGCGCAGGCGGCGGGCCGTGTCGCGGCCCTCCTCCGTGGGGACGGCCAGCTTCACGCGGCGGTCGGCCGGGTCCGGGCGCCGCTCCACCAGGCCGCGGACCTCCAGGCGGTCCACGATCCCGGTGATGTTGGACGGCTCGCACTTCAGCTTCTGGGCGATCCGCCGCATCGGCAGCGGGTCCAGTGAGAGCAGGCCGAGGACGCGTGCCTGCGCGCCGGTCAGGGCGTGCTGCGCGGCCGCCTGCTCGTACTCCTCGTAGTAGCGCGCCACGACCGTACCGATCAGCTCGACGACTTCGAGGGTCAGGGGGTCCGTGCGTGAGGTGGCCATGGGTGACATCCTACTCGGATACTTGACAACATGAAATATCCAGGCGCATGGTTGTTTCAGTAAGTGAATCTTTATTGATCTCAAGCTTTCCCGAGCGTTCCCCCTGGAGGCCGTGCTCATGTCCGTTCTTCCCGCGTCCAGCCGTGAGTGGCACCTCGTCGCCCGCCCGCACGGCTGGCCCGTCCCCGCGGACTTCGCCCTGCGCGAGACCCCGGTCACCGAGCCCGCCGAGGGCCGCGTCCTCGTGCGCAACCTGCACTTCTCCGTGGACCCGTACATGCGCGGCCGCATGAACGACGCGAAGTCCTACATCCCGCCGTTCCAGCTGGACCGGCCCATGGACGGCGGCGCGGTCGGCGAGGTCATCGCCTCCAGCGCGGAGGGCTTCGCCGTCGGCGACCACGTCCTGCACGGCCTCGGCTGGCGCGAGTACGCCGAGGTGCCCGCCCAGCACGCCACCAAGGTCGACCCCGCGCTCGCCCCCCTCTCCGCGTACCTCGGCGTCCTCGGCATGACCGGCCTCACGGCCTACGCCGGCCTCTTCGACGTCGCCTCCTTCAAGGAGGGCGACGCGGTCTTCGTCTCCGGCGCCGCCGGCGCCGTCGGCAGCCAGGTCGGCCAGATGGCCCGCCTCAAGGGCGCCTCCCGCGTCATCGGCTCCGCCGGCTCCGACGAGAAGGTCAAGTTCCTCGTCGAGGAGCTCGGCTTCGACGCCGCCTTCAACTACAAGAACGGCCCGGTCGGGGACCAGCTCCGCGAGGCCGCCCCGGACGGCATCGACGTCTACTTCGACAACGTCGGCGGCGACCACCTCGAAGCCGCGATCTCCTCGCTCAACGTGCACGGCCGCGCCACCATCTGCGGCATGATCGCCCAGTACAACGACACCGAGCCGGTCCCGGGCCCGCGCAACATGGCGATGATCATCGGCAAGCGGCTGCGCCTCCAGGGCGTCCTGGTCGGCGACCACTACGGCCTCCAGCAGCAGTTCGTCCAGGAGGTTGGCGGCTGGCTCGGCTCCGGCGAGCTGAAGCACCGCGAGACCTTCGTCGACGGCATCGAGAACGGCGTGGACGCCTTCCTCGGACTGCTCCGCGGCGACAACACCGGAAAGATGATCGTCTCGGTGACCCGTTAGTCTTCCCTCAGCCGCCGCGATCGTGGGCGCGAGTCGCGGCGAACCCATGAAGGAAGTACCTCGCATGTCGATCCAGCACTCCGACGTCCTCTACACCGCCGTCGCCACCGCCGAGAACGGCCGTGACGGCCGGGTCGCCACCGACGACGGTCAGCTCGACGTCGTCGTGAACCCGCCCAAGGCCATGGGCGGCTCCGGCGCGGGCACCAACCCCGAGCAGCTCTTCGCGGCGGGCTACAGCGCCTGCTTCCAGGGCGCGCTCGGCGTCGTCGCCCGTAACGAGAACGCCGACGTCTCCGGCTCGACGGTCACCGCCGAGGTCGGCATCGGCAAGAACGACGACGGCTTCGGCATCATCGTCAAGATCTCGGCGACCATCCCGAACGTGGACGCCGAGACCGCCAAGAGCCTGATCGAGAAGGCCCACCAGGTCTGCCCGTACTCCAAGGCGACCCGCGGCAACATCACGGTCGAGCTCGCCGTCTGAGTCCGGACGCGGTCGAACGAGGGCCGTACTCCCCACCCGGGAGTACGGCCCTCGCCGCGTCCGGGCCGTCGGGCGGGGCCGGGTGGGGCCCTCCCGGCACGGCCTGCGGCATCATGTCCCTGTCCGGCGGACAAGGGGAGTCGAGTGGCGTCGTACGACGGGCCGGAACGCACCGGCCACGAGCTGATCGGCGGGCGCTACCGCCTGGGCGAGCGCCTCGGCCGGGGCGGCAACGGCGTCGTCCGGCGGGCCACCGACGAACTCCTGGGGCGTTCCGTCGCCGTCAAGACCCTCACCCTCGACACGGACGCCGACCCGGCGGGCGCCCTGCGCGAGGCCCGGGTCGTCGCCCGCGTCCGCCACCCGCACGTGATCGTCGTCCATGACGTCGTCGAGCACGAGGGGCGGCCCGCCCTGGTGATGGAGCTGGTCGACGGCGGCTCGCTCGCCGACCGGCTGGCAGGCCCCGGCGGCGCGCTGTCCGTACGGGAGACCGCCCGCCTCGGGCTCGCCCTGCTCGGCGCGCTGTCCGCCGCCCACGCCCACGACGTGCTGCACCGGGACGTGAAACCGGCCAACGTCCTCCTGGAGAAGGACACCGGCCGCGCGGTCCTCACCGACTTCGGCATCGCCAGCCTCCCCGGGGCGACCACGCTCAGCGGGACCGGGGTCTTCGTCGGCACCCCCGAGTACACCGCGCCGGAGCGGATGCGGGGCGAGGAGGCGGGACCCGCCGCCGACCTGTGGTCACTCGGCGCGCTGCTGTGCGCGGCGGCGACCGGCACCTCACCCTTCCGCCGGGACTCGATCGGCGCCGTCCTGCACGCCGTCGTGTACGGGGAGATCCGGCCGCCCGAGCACCTCGGCCCCCTCCTGCCCGTCGTCCACGGCCTGCTCGAACGCGATCCGGCCAAGCGCCTGACCGCCGAGGAGGCCGGCCGGCTGCTCACGGCGTGCGTCGCGGCGGGGGAGGGGACCTCCCTGACGACGGTCGGCGGCCCGGACCTCGACACTCCCGGGCTCGACACCCCCGGGCTCGACACTCCCCGGCTCGACACTCCAGACGTACGGGACCCGGACGGCATGTCCGCCGTCCAGCCCCCGACCCGTGACACCCCCGCGCGCCGGGGCGCCCTCGCGCTGCCCCTCGTGGCCGCCGCCGTCGCCGCCTGCGTCGCCGCGGTGACCGTCGCCGTCCTGCTCGCCGTCCGTGACGAGGGCGCCCCCGAGGCGGGTCCCCTCGCGCCCGCCCCCACCCGTACGACCACCCCGCCGACCACCACCCCGGCGACCACCACCCCGCCGACCAGCACCCCGGCGGCCACCGCCCCCGCCCCCGGCCCGCTGCCCGCCGGGTACAGCGCCGTCACCGACGAGCGCGGCTTCACCCTGGCCGTACCCACCGGAGCGACCCGCTCCACCGACGGCGACCGCGTGTTCTACACGACGGGGGACGGATCCGTCTGGGTCGGGATCAGGATCAGGGCGATCCCGTCCGGTGGCGCGATCGGAGCGATGCGCGCCTCCGACGCGAGCGGTCCCCGCACCAACCCGGGCTACCGCGACGCCACCGTGGAGGAGATCCGGCACGAGGGACTGCCCGCCGCCCGCTGGGAGTTCACCTGGAACGGCTTCACCGCCGCCGAGGGGCCCCGGCACACCGCCGACGTCTGCTGGGAGCAGGCCGGGACCCTGTACGACGTGTGGGCCTCGGCCCCGGTGGGCCGTGCCGACGAGGCCCGCGCCCACCTCGAAGCGGCGCTCGGCTCCTTCCGTACCTCGGGCCGTTCACCGGGCGGTACGCCGGGGAGCTGACCTGCGCACCACCGATAAAGTGGCCCCCATGCGTGATCTCGGGGTGGGTTTCAGACATCTGGTCCAGGGCCAGAAGTGGGTGTTCCAGCACGGACGGTGGTTCGGTTTCGGGCTGTTGCCCGGACTCGTGACCCTCGTGCTGTACGCGGGCGCGCTCGTCGGTCTCGGTTACGGCGCCGACGACCTGGCCGCCTGGGCGACCCCCTTCGCCGACGACTGGACCTCGCCCTGGCTCGGCCTCCTCCGGGGCACGATGACCGCGCTGGTCTTCGCCTTCGGGCTGTTCCTCGCGGTGATCACCTTCACCGCCGTGACCCTGCTCGTCGGGCAGCCCTTCTACGAGTCCCTCTCCGAGGAGGTCGACCGGGGCGAGGGCGGCGAGGTGCCCGAGTCCGGGCTGCCGCTCTGGCGCGACCTGTGGATCTCGGCCCGGGACAGCGTGCGGGTCCTGCTGAGGGTCGCGTTCTACGGCGTCCTCCTCTTCGCCTGCGGCTTCATCCCGGTGGTCGGCCAGACGGTCGTCCCCGCCATCGGTTTCTGCGTCTCCGGCTTCTTCCTCACCGAGGAACTGACGGCCGTCGCGCTCCAGCGCCGTGGCGTCGAGCTGAAGGAGCGGCTGCGGCTGCTCCGGGGCCGCCGGATGGTCGCCCTCGGCTTCGGAGTCCCGCTGACGCTCGCCTTCCTGGTCCCCTTCGTCGCCGTCCTCCTGATGCCGGGCGCCGTCGCAGGAGCCACCCTGATGGCCCGTGACCTGCGGGGCGAGCCGAGCGGCGAGGACCGGGACGAGGCCGACCGGGACGAGGAAGACCGAGAGGGCGACCGGAACGACCGGCAGGTGCACCCCTTCCCCCGCTGAGACCGAGGTCCCTCAGACCTCCAGCACCGGATGCAGCTCCGGTCGGGCGTCCCACCACGCCCGGTAGAACGCGTTGTTGTCGACGTTCGCCAGATAGGCGTGCGCCGCCGCCCGGTACAGCAGCTCCGCGTGCCGGGCGGACACCGCCGCCTTGTTCCAGGCGAGCCTGATCCGCCCGAGCACCGGATCGCCCTCCAGCGGGCGCAGGACCGTGCCCGCCGCGGGCGGGGCCGTCGGCTGGCTCATCGAGATCGCCCGGCCCGAGGCGATCAGCCCGTAGTGCATCTGGCGGTCGGGCACCCGGTGCCGCAGCACCGGGGTGAAGCCGGCCTTCGCGCAGGCCGCGACCAGCGCCTCGGGGCCGCCGTCGTCGTCCTCCACCAGCGTCATCCAGGACTCGCCCGACAGCTCCGCGAGCGCGATCCGCTCCTTGCCCGCCAGCGGATGCCGCGCCGAGAGCCGTACGCAGAACGGCTCCTTGGGCACCACGGTCCTCGCGGTGGTGCCCTCCGGCAGGGCCACCTCGTGGTCGTTGACCTCCCCGTAGAGCACGGCGTCGTACCGTCCCGCGCCCAGCTGCCGGGTCAGCGTGGTGGCGGAGTGCTCCACGGTCACCGCGATGTCCTGCCCCGCCATGATCCCCTCCAGCTCCCCGAGCAGCCCGTCGACCAGCACGAGCAGGATGCAGCCGAGGCGCAGCGGGGTGTGCGGGGCGGCGGCCCGCGCCCCGGCGGCCAGCGCGTCCATCTCGCCGAGCACCAGCCGGGCCTTGGCGAGGACGAACTCGCCGAGCGGGGTGGGTTCCACACCGTGCCTGCCGCGTAGGAACAGCTCGCCGCCCGCGACCCGTTCGATGCGGCGGAGCTGCGCGGAGAGGGCCGGCTGCGAGACCCCGAGCCGCCCGGCGGCACGCCCCAGACTGCCCGCTTCCGCTATCCGGCAGACGGCCTCGAGATGCCTCAACTCCAGCTGCATTTCAGCAGCGTACGCAGCACCGTCCGGCCGCACCATAACCCGCGTCTTATGCCGGATGAGATGTCCCGAACTAGCCATGTCCACGCCCATACTCGGCGCGACGACCCGTCTCCCCCACCACGATCCACACCCCGATCGGAGCAGACGTTGCACCCCACCAGACTCACGGCGGCCGTGGCCGCCCTGGCGCTCTCGGCGAGCCTCGCGACTGCCCTCGCCGGCACCGCCACCGCGGCCCCGCAGGCGCAGCCCGTCCCCCCGGGCCACGGCAAGTCCCTCGCCCTCGCCGCCGCCGACGGTGCCGCGGCGAGCGGCCTCGACGAGCTGCGGCACGGCGCGGACGAGGACCTCGTCCGGACATCCGTCACCCCCTGGGCGAACGGTCTGTACTACGCCGCCTACGAGCGCACCTACCGGGGCCTCCCGGTCGTCGGCGGTGACGCCGTCGTCGTCTCCGACAGCACCGGCAAGGTCCGCGAGGTAACCGGCGCCCGGGCGCCCGCCATCAAGATCTCCACCCGGGCCGGGGTGAGCGCGGCGGCGGCCCTCGCCACCGCCCGGAAGCAGCTCGCCTCCGTCGAGTCCGCGAGCGCCCCCGAGCCGACCGTGCTCCTCAAGGACGGCAAGGCCGTCCTCACCTGGCACACCCTGGTCATCGGCCGGACCGCGCAGGACGCCCCCAGCTCCCTCGACACCTTCGTCGACGCCCGTACCGGATCGGTCGCCCGCGCCACCGACAAGATCCTGCACGCCGACGGCCGCGGCTACCACAACGGCAACGTCACCATCGACACCGCCGCGAGCTCCATGACGGACACCACCCGCGGCGGCTTCAAGTGCGGCGGGCAGAACGGCAGCGCGTACACGGGCTCCTCGCCCTGGGGCAACAACGGCGCCAACGACCTCGTGACCGCCTGCGTCGACATCATGTACGCGGCGCAGAAGGAACACTCCATGCTCAAGGAGTGGTTCGGCTACAACGGCCAGAACGGCCAGGGCGGCATGGTCCCGGCCCGCGCCGGACTGAGCGAGGTCAACGCGTACTACGACGGTACGAAGACCACGTACGGCCGCAACCAGGGCGGCACCATGCAGCTCACCGGCATCGACGTCGTGGCGCACGAGTACGGCCACGAGGTCTTCGACCGGACGCCGGGCAGCTCGGGCTCGTCCAACGAGAACGGCGGCATGAACGAGTCGACGGGCGACATCTTCGGCGCGCTCACCGAGCACTACGCCAACAACCCGAACGACACCCCGGACTACACGGTCGGCGAGAAGCTGAACTTCCTCGGCGACAACAAGCCGATCCGCTACATGTACAACCCCTCGCTCGCCGACAACGCCCCCAACTGTTACCCGCAGTTGAGCTCAGGCACCGAGGTGCACGCGGCGGCGGGGCCGCAGAACCACTGGTTCTACCTGCTCGCCGAGGGCTCCAGCCCGGGCGGCGGCAAGCCCAACAGCCCCATATGCTCCGGCGGTCCGTCCTCCGTGACCGGCATCGGCATCCAGAAGGCCGGCAAGATCTTCATGGGCGCCCTGCTCATGAAGACCTCCTCCTGGAACCACCTCGCCGCCCGCAAGGCGACCCTGACCAGCGCCAAGAACACCTACGGCAGCGCCGAGTGCAACGCCGTGAAGGCGGCCTGGAACGCGGTCGGCGTCCCCGCCCAGTCCGGTGAGACCGACTGCGGCGGCACCACCACCCCGGACTTCTCGCTCGCCCTGAACCCGTCCTCGGGCTCGGTCCAGGCCGGCGGCACCGCCACCTCCACGGTGAACACCTCCACCACCGGCGGCAGCGCGCAGACCGTCCAGCTCACCGCGAGCGGCGCCCCGACCGGGGTCAAGGTCTCCTTCAGCCCCGACTCGGTGACCTCGGGCTCCTCGTCCACGATGACCGTCCAGGTCGACGCGGGCGCGGCCAACGGCACGTACCCGATCACGGTCACCGGTACGGGCTCCGCCACCCACACGGTCACCTACCAGCTGTCGGTCGGCGACACGACCCCGCCCACCGGCTGCGACAACACCGAGTACAGCTACCAGGGCACCCTGTCCTCCGGTCAGGCCGAGGCCCAGCCGGACGGCTCGTACTACTACTCGGCGACCTCGGGCACCCACGTGGGCTGCCTGCGCGGCCCGGCCGGCACCGACTTCGACCTCTACCTCCAGAAGTGGAACGGGGCGACCTGGGTGGACGTGGCCGTCGGCGGCACGGCGACGGCCGACGAGGACACCAGCTACTACGGCACCGCGGGCTACTACCGGTACGTGGTCCACGCGTACAGCGGCTCCGGCGCGTACACGCTGGGCCTGAGCGCCCCGTAACGGGGGCGGGGCGTCGTCGCGGACCGGGGGTTCCGTGACGGCCTCCCCGGAGCCGGGCGGCCGAATGTCCCACGGCCGCCCGGCTTCTCCGTTTCCCCGCCGCCCGGCACCTCCGGGTCCTCCGTCCCGCCGCCCGGCTTCTCCGTGCCCCTGACTCAGCCGACCTCCGCCAGCGCGAACCCCGGTTCCGTCCCGCCCGCGTCCGCGATCCGCTCGCCGTCCGGGCCCCAGGCGCCCGCCGCGCCGACGCCCACGCACTCCTCGTTGGCCCCCAGGGCGTTGCCGAGCACCACGTACAGACCGAAGTCCCTGGCCCGTACCGGGTACACCCGCTCGAACGAGTCGTTGTCGGCGCCGAGCACCGAACTCGCCAGGTACACCCCGCAGCCGTCGGCGGCGGCCCGCTCCGCCAGCTCGGGGAAGCGGTTGTCGTAGCAGGTCGCCAGGGCGAACCGGACCCCGTCGAGCGCGAACCGCCCGTCGGTGGAGCCCGGTTCGAAGGCCTCCGCCTCGACCCCGTACAGGTGCTGCTTGTCGTAGCGGGCGAGGAGCGAGCCGTCCGGACCGATCACCAGCGTGGTGATCCCGGGGCGTGAACCGCCGGTCCGTACCGGCCCGTTGACCACGGCCGCCGCACCGGCCGTCCGGCAGGCCTCCCGTACGGGAGCGAGGCGGGGGTCGTCCTCGTCGAGGACCAGACCGGGGGTGTCCCGGATCAGGGACGGCTCGTACCCGGTGAGCGAGAGCTCGGCGAAGACCACGACCCGGGCCCCCTCCGCCCCGGACCAGCCCGGCGATCGTACGGACGTTGGCTTCGATGTCCCCGGCGACCGGGGCGAACTGGGTGGCTGCGACGATCATGGCCCCCATCCTCCCGCGCGCCCGCCGCGCGGGAAAGCACGGGACCCCGCGACGCCTGTGCCGGCTCCCCATGGCCCGCCGGCTCCCGGCCGCCGGACACCCGCTAGTCGGTGTCCGCCTCGTCGTCCCCGGACAGCAGCCGCAGGAAGTCCCGGAAGGCGCCCGGCATGTCGACGGCCGAGGGGTCCAGTAGCCACTGGTACTGGAGGCCGTCCATCACCGCCGTGAGGAGGGGCGCCGCCCGCTCCGGGGTGAGCCCGCCCGGCAGCCGGTCGCCGAACTCCGTGCGCAGCACGTCCGCCATGTTCGCCCGCACCTGCGCGTACCGCTCGGTGAAGAACTCCCGTGCCGGGTGCCCGTCCGTCACGCTCTCGCCGAGCAGCGCGGAGAAGGTCTGCACGATGCCGGGCCGCATCGCGTTGTACTCGACGAGGGATGCGATTAGGTCGAGCCGCCAGCCCTCGCGGTCCCGGCCGCCGCTGGTGTCCCAGCGGTCCCGCTCCTCCAGGACGGCGACGAGCAGCGCCTCCTTCGTCGGGAAATAGTGCAGCAGCCCCTGCTGGGTCAGCCCGACCCGCTCGGCGACCGAGCCGAGGGTGGCGCCCCGGTAGCCGCGCTCGGCGATCACTTCGAGGGCGGCGCGGAGGATGTCCGCGCGCCGTTCCTCACTCCTGGCCCGCACCATCGCCGTGGCCCCCTTCCGCGTCGTCGTTCCCGCCGTCGCTTCCGATCATCGCTTCCGACAGGACCGTACCCCCTCCAGGAAAGTAACAAACCGATAACATCACCTACCGGTCTACAGGTACCGGGTGCAGGATGGACACATCGGGGTCATCGGTACGTCAATGAGGAGGTACGGCCATGACGGAGACCAGCGCCGACACGGCACGGGAAGCGATCGTCGAGGCGGCACTCGCCAAGCTCGGCCTGGACGCCAAGACCCGGCTGCTCGGCGGCCAGGACATGTGGTCCCTGCCCGCCCTGCCGGAGATCGGGCTGAAGTCCCTGGTCATGTCCGACGGCCCGATCGGCGTCCGCGGCGTCCGCTGGACCGCCGACGACCCGTCCGTGGCCCTGCCGTCCCCGACCGCGCTCGCCGCCACCTGGGACCCGGCCCTCGCCCGCCGCGCCGGCCGCCTCCTCGCCCAGGAAGCCCGCCGCAAGAGCGTCCACGTGCTGCTCGCGCCCACCGTCAACCTGCACCGCAGCCCGCTCGGCGGCCGTCACTTCGAGGCCTACAGCGAGGACCCGTACCTGACGGGCGCCGTCGCCACCGGCTACGTCCAGGGCGTCCAGGAGGGCGGTGTCGGCACCACCGTCAAGCACTTCGTCGCCAACGACGCCGAGACCGACCGCTTCACCGTCGACAACCGGATCGCCCCCCGCCCGCTCCGCGAGATCTACCTCGCCCCCTTCGAGGCCATCGTCAAGAACGCCCACCCCTGGGGCATCATGACGGCCTACAACCAGGTCAACGGCGTCACCATGACCGAGCACCGCTACCTGGTCAACGAGGTCCTCCGCGGCGAGTGGGGCTTCGACGGCTACAACGTCTCCGACTGGATGGCCGCCCGCTCCACCACCGGCGACATCGAGGGCGGCCTCGACGTCGCCATGCCCGGCCCCGACACCGTCTACGGCGAGAACCTCGCCGCCGCCGTCCGCGCCGGCGAGGTCGCCGAGTCCGCCGTCGACACCGCCGTCCGCAACGTCCTGCGGCTCGCCGCCCGCGTCGGCGCCCTCGAAGGCGCCCCGCCGGCCGTCACCGAGCACCCCGCCACGATCGACGGCGACGCCCTCGCCCGTGAGATCGCCCGCCGCGGCTTCGTCCTCGTACGGAACGAGGGCGGCGTGCTCCCGCTGGCCGCCGGCACCACCGTCGCCCTCTCCGGCGCCGCCGCCCGCGACGCCCGCGTCCTCGGCGGCGGCTCCGCCCAGGTCTTCCCCGAGCACGTCGTCTCCCCGCTCGACGGCCTCGCGGCCGCCCTGCCCGAAGGCGCGCTCACCTTCAGCGTCGGCGCCGATCCCAGCGAGGAACTCGTCCCCGCCGACCAGGGGTTCACCCTCCGCGCCCGCTGCCGCGACGCCGAGGGCCGCCTCCTCGGCGAGGGCTCCCTGCCCAACGGCCAGGTCCAGTGGATCGGCGACGACCTCCCCGAGGGCGTCACCCACGACGAGCTCGCCTCCATCGAGGTCGTCGGCACCTTCATCCCGCGCGAGTCCGGCGAGCACGCCTTCGGCACCCGCGGCCTCGGCGCCTTCACCCTCACCGTCGCCGGGGAGACCGTCTTCGACGGCGCGCAGGTCATGGGCCCCGAGACCGACCCCTTCGAGGCCTTCTTCGGCTCCCCGGTCGAGCGCGCCAAGGTCGCGCTCACCGCGGGGCAGGCCGTCGAGGTCTCCCTGCTCCACACCCTGGAGAAGGAGTTCGCGGCCCCGCTCTCGGCCGTCATGTTCTCCTTCGTCCACCTCGGTCCGCGCCGTGACCCCGACGAACTGATCGCCGAGGCCGTCGAGGCCGCCCGCACCGCCGCCACCGCCGTCGTGGTCGTCGCCACCACCGAGCGCGTCGAGTCCGAGGGCTTCGACCGCAAGGACCTCGCCCTCCCCGGCCGCCAGGACGACCTCGTACGCGCCGTCGCCGCCGTCAACCCGAACACCGTCGTCGTCGTCAACTCCGGCTCCCCGGTCGAGATGCCCTGGCGCGAGGACGTGGCCGCGATCCTGCTCAGCTGGTTCCCCGGCCAGGAGGGCGGCGCCGCCCTCGCCGACGTCCTCACCGGCGCCGAGGAGCCCGGCGGGCGCCTCCCCACCACCTGGCCCGTCGCCCTCGCCGACGTCCCCGTCACCGAGGTCACCCCCACCGAGGGCCGACTCGACTACACCGAGGGTGTGTTCGTCGGCTACCGCGCCTGGGACAAGGCCGGCGCCGTCCCCGCGTACCCCTTCGGCCACGGCCTCGGCTACACCACCTGGTCGTACGAGTCCCTCACCGCGGGCCCCGACACCGCCACCGTCCGGCTCACCAACACCGGCGACCGCACCGGCCGCGAGATCGTCCAGCTCTACCTGGCGCCCGTCGACGACTCCGTCGAGCGCCCGGCCCGCTGGCTCGCCGCCTTCGCGAGCGTCGAGGCCGGCCCCGGCGAGACCGTCGAGGCCGAGATCGCGCTGCCCCGCCGCGCCTTCGAGATCTGGGACGAGGACAAGAACGACTGGACCCTCGTCCACGGCGGATACGAGGTCCTGGCCGCACACTCCCTGACGGATGCCCGGCTGAGCGCGACACTGGAGGTCTGACCCCCGGGGGGTCACTCCTGGGGACCCCCTGCGGGTCCCCCGAGGAAACCCCCTGCGGGTCCCCGAGAACGGCCCCGGGGCGGAACCTGACAACCGCCCCGGGGTCCCTCACTCCTTCGTGATCCGCCGGTACGCCAGCTCCGCGAGCCGCGCCTGCCCGTCCCGGCTCGGATGGAACCAGTCCCAGGGGCTCAACTGCCCTCCGTCGAACGGGAATCCGAAGACCGCGCCGCCGTCGTACCGGCAGCGCTCGTCCTTCGCGCACACCTCCGAGAGCACCCGGTTGTACGCCACCACCCGGTCCCGTACCTCCGCGCGCCGCCGCTCCGCCGCCGGACCCAGGTCCTCGGGGTCCGCCAGCATCGCGCCGCAGATCCCCAGCTTCCACACCTCCCGGCCCATCGGGCTCACCCGCCCGGTCGACCACAGATGCATCAGGTCCGGCACGCTCGCCACGTACACCTGCGCCTTCGGCGCGCCCTTCCGGAGCCGGGCCATCGCTGTCTCGAAGGACGACCGGAAATCTGCGACCGGCGTCATCAGCTCCGGGGTCGCCCGGCAGGCGTCGTTGGCGCCCATCATCACCGTGACCAGCGCGGGCCGTTCGGCCGCCGCCCCCGCCATCTGCTCGGGAAGCTCCGCCATCCGGGCGCCCGTCCGCGCCAGGTTCCAGCTGTGGGTGGCCACCTTCGCCGGGCCGAGGAGGCGCAGGGCGAGACTGTTCACGGCGGTGTCCGTGCCCGTCGCCCAGGAGACCTCGGGGCAGTCCGACAGGACCGAACAGGCGTCGAAGGCGCGGGTGACCGAGTCCCCGACGGCGGCGACGGAGGCGGGGGAGACGTCCCAGAGGGGCTCCGGCGGCGGGGTGGGCTTCGGCTTCGGGGCCGCTCCGGTGGCGGCAGGGGTCGCCGACGGTTCCCCGGAGGTGCAGCCGGACAGCGCCCCCGCGCACAGCAGCGCCGCCGTCGCGGAGACGGCAGCGGTACGGAATCGGCGTCGGCCGCGCATCCCCGGCCCCTCCTTCGGCGTCCTGGCGGGTGAAAGCTTCGTGTTCACCCGCCCCCTGACCGACCGTACGTCACACCGATGACGGTGCGGCACGGTAGCTTTTCCCCCGTCGAACCAGAGGCACCTTTGCCGAACGGCTCCGGTAAATTACATCACGTCACATGCTGTCCCCTTTTTGCGGGTTTGCCATGTTCTGCTCCTGATGCTGTTTACTGAGGCCGCTGGGAAAGGCGAATCTCGTCCCACACTGGAGGTCCCGGTGACGACACGTGGAGTCCTGTACGTACACTCCGCACCGCGCGCGCTGTGCCCGCACGTCGAATGGGCGGTCGCGGGTGTCCTCGGTGCGAGGGTCCAGCTCGACTGGATCCGCCAGCCGGCGTCCCCCGGCACCTGGAGAGCGGAGTTCTCGTGGCAGGGCCGCACCGGCACCGCCTCCGAGCTGGCCTCCGCCCTGCGCGGCTGGCAGATGCTCCGCTTCGAGGTCACCGCGGAGCCCAGCCCCACCGCCGAGGGCGAGCGCTACAGCGCCACCCCCGCGCTGGGCATCTTCCACGCCGTCACCGGCATCCACGGCGACATCCTCGTCCCGGAGGACCGCCTGCGCGCCGCCCTGGCCCGCGCGGCCCAGGGCGAGACGGTGCTCGAAGCGGAGATCGCCCGGCTCCTCGGCAAACCCTGGGACGACGAGCTGGAGCCCTTCCGCTACGCGGGCGAGGGGGCTCCGGTGCGCTGGCTGCACCAGGTGGTCTAGGACCTGTCCTCGGATCGTGCCGGGCTCGCGACCGACGGCCCCGCCCAGGTGGGCGGGGCCGTCGGTCCGTGTGGGAGCGGGTCAGAGGTGGCGGCCCCGGTTCCGGCGCCGGGCGGCGAAGGCGAGGCCCGCTCCGGCGGCCACGGTGAGCGCGGCGGCCGCGGCGGCCGGTCCGGCGATCGACCCGGTCTCGGGGAGCTGACCGCCGCCCCCCGGGTGGCCGCTCTGCGACGGGTCGGGCGTCGGGGTCGGGTCCGGGGTCGGGGCGGTGGGCGAGCTGGGCTCGGGCGTGGGCGTGGGGGGAACGTCGACCTCGGTCGTGGTGGTGCAGTCCGGGTCGCTGCCGCCGGCCGGGCAGTTGCCGCCGGGCTTGTCGCCCACCACGGTGTTCGTCAGCTTCCGGTCCCCGTGGGCCGGCTCGTCGACCGTGACGGAGTAGGCCAGCTTCGCGCTCTCGCCGACGGCCAGGTCGCCGGTCCAGCTCAGCTTCGGGGCGGTGTAGTGCGGGGTGCCGCTCGTGGCGGTGGCGTCGTCGTTGTACGTCGCGTCGTCGAGCACCTCGCCGAGGTCGTCGGTGACGGTCAGCGCCTGCAGCGGTGTGTTCCCGGTGTTGGCGATCTCGACCTCGTAGGCGACCTTGTCGCCGGGGGCGGCGGTGGCGCTGTCCGAGGTCTTCTTGACGTGGTAGCCGGCCTTGGCGGCCACCGTGTTGCGCACGGTGTTGCTGTGGCGTTCCTGGGTGCGGCCCGTCTGCTTGCCCTTGAAGGCGACCGAGGCGGTGTCGTCCAGCTTCGTGCCCGCGGCGGTGCCGGCCGCGACCTTCGCCCGGAACGAGACGGTACGGGACGCGCCGGGCGCGAGGTCGGTGGTGGCGCAGGTGACGGTGGACGCCTTCGCGGTGCAGTCCGGGTTCGAGCCGGCGACGTACTCGGTGCCGACGGGCAGCTCGTCCGTGAGCGTGACGTCCGTGGCCGTGTCCAGGGCGTCGGTGCCGCCGCCGGCGTGCTTGTTGGTCAGGGTGAAGGTGTAGGTGATGGTGGCGCCGGCGTCGACCAGGCCGGGCGGGGTGTCGCTGGTGGTGCCGGGCGGGTCGTTGGCCTTGGTGAGCTGGAGGTCCGGCTCACGGGCCTCCAGGGCCAGCCAGACGGCCTGGGGCTCCAGCGCGTCGCCCGCGCCGTTGATCCGGAGCAGGGCCTGGGTGCTGCCCGCGGGGATCTTGCCGGTCACGTCGATGATGCGGGCGTCGTAGCCGTAGTTGCTGACGGGGTTCGGGTCGCGGGTGGTGATGTTGGCATCAGTGCCGTCGGCGGCGACGTGGTCGATGCGCCCGGTGAAGGCGTTGTCGGTGGTGACGCCGTTCGGGCCGGGCATGGGCAGTTCGGTGAGGTTGGCCACGGTGGACCCCACCAGGGCCTGGTCGCCGGAGATCGGGGTGTCGCCGTCCCCGACGGTGACACCCATCGTGGCAGCCGCCGGGCCGCCGTCCGGGGTGCGGATGCCCGCCAGGGTGAGGGTGGTGGCGGGGTTGGGGTCGCGCAGCAGCTGGTAGCCGTCCCAGACCTGGAGGTAGCGCAGGGGCTCGGTGGGGGCCTCGTAGGCGACGACCAGGGACCAGCCGCCCCAGCAGCCCACGTTGTTCCCGCCGTGGTTCTGGGCGGAGGAGCGTCCGCTGCACGCCTGGATGTCGGCGACGGTGTACGAACCCGCTCCCGCCGCCTTGACCTCGGCCGTGACGTCCTTGACGGCGCCCGCGGCCATCAGCGGCTCCGGCGGGGTCCCGCCGACCTTCTGGTCGAAGTAGTCGTAGGTGTCCGCGGTGACCTGTGTGTAGCCGCTCGCCCCGGGGACCTTCCAGGACACGGTGTCACCCTTGGCGAGGTCGCCGGAGGTGCCGTTGGTGCTCGTCCCGGTGGGGTTGAACTGCCAGTAGAGGCGCGCGGACAGCACGGTGGCGCCCGCCGGCAGCCGGAGCTGGGCGGAGGAGGCGTTGGGCCCGGGGGCGCCGGGGTCGGACTTCACGTACATGGTCCGGCCGTTGTTCGTGCCCTCGGTGTCGGAGCAGACGCTGCCGTCGCTCGGGTCGCAGGTCAGGACCGAGTTGGAGGCCATCGTCAGGTTGCCGTGGGCGAGCAGCGTGACCACCGGGTCCGGACCGATCGGCCGCTCGCTCCCCGCGCCGCGCGGGGCGTTCTGGGCGGCGCCCGCCACGGGTGCCGCGCCCACGGCCAGGGTGGCCGCCGCGAGGGCGCCGACCGCGGCTCGCAGGGTTCGCTTGGGGCGCCCACCTCTGTGGTGACGACGGATCATGGGTGACGCCTCTCGCGGCCGAGTTCCCGGCCGGCGCCTACCGCCGACCGCCGATTCCGCCACCGGGAGCGGGCCGAGTGGCGGTACGGGGGTCAGCATCACACGCCCATTCGAGTCAAAAGGTGCGACACGCTTATTGATCAACTTATAGGACAAGAAAGGCGGAGGCCCACCCCCGGCCGGGGGTGGGCCTCCGCGCATGTGACGGAACGTCACGTCATGGTTCAGACCGTACGGAACGCCAGCACCACGTTGTGGCCGCCGAAGCCGAACGAGTTGTTGATCGCGGCGATCGTGCCCTGCGGGAGTTCGCGGGGCTCGTCGCGGACGATGTCCGCGTCGACGTCCGGGTCCAGGTCGTCGATGTTGATCGTCGGCGGGGCCAGCCGGTGGTGGAGCGCCAGGACCGTCGCGACGGTCTCGATGCCGCCCGCGCCGCCGAGGAGGTGACCGGTCATCGACTTCGTCGCGGAGATCGCGACGTGGTCCAGGTCGTCGCCCAGGACCTTCCGCAGCGCCTTGATCTCGGCGACGTCGCCCTGCGGCGTCGACGTGGCGTGCGCGTTGAGGTGGACGACCTCGGACGGCTTGAGGTCCGTCGCGTCCAGCAGGTTCTGCATCGCGGCGGCGATGCCCCGGCCGGTCGGCTCGGGCTGCGCGATGTGGTGGCTGTCGGCCGACAGGCCCTGGCCGAGGACCTCGCAGTAGACGCGCGCGCCGCGCGCCTTCGCGTGCTCCTCGGACTCCAGGATCACGACGCCCGCGCCCTCGCCGAGCACGAAGCCGTCACGGCCCGTGTCGTACGGACGGGAGGCCTTCGTCGGCTCGTCGTTGCTCTTGGACATCGCCATCATGTTGGCGAACGCGGCGATCGGCAGCGGGTGGATCGCGGCCTCGGTACCGCCGGCGACGACCACGTCGGCACGGCCGGTACGGATCATCTCGACGGCGTAGCCGATGGCCTCGGCGCCGGACGCGCACGCGGAGACGGGGGTGTGGACGCCCGCGCGGGCGTTCACCTCCAGGCCCACGTTCGCGGAGGGGCTGTTCGGCATCAGCATCGGCACGGTGTGCGGGGAGACGCGGCGGACGCCCTTCTCCTTGAGCACGTCGTACTGGTCGAGCAGTGTGGTGACACCGCCGATGCCGGAGGCGATGACGGAGCCGAGCCGCTCGGGCGCGATCTTCTCGTCCTCGCCGGCGGGGGCGGTGTAGCCCGCGTCGGCCCAGGCCTCGCGGGCCGCGATCAGCGCGAACTGCGCCGAGCGGTCCAGCTTGCGGGCGAGCGGGCGGGGCAGGACGTCACCGGGGTCGACGGCGGCCGTCG
Source organism: Streptomyces sp. P9-A4 (assembly GCF_036634195.1). Lineage (NCBI taxonomy): Bacteria > Bacillati > Actinomycetota > Actinomycetes > Kitasatosporales > Streptomycetaceae > Streptomyces > Streptomyces sp. P9-A4. The sequence continues at coordinate 2,180,385 of NZ_JAZIFY010000001.1, read as the reverse complement.
CGGCGATCTGGACGGGCAGTTCGGCGAAGCGCTCGCCCTCCAGGGGCCTGACGCCGGAGCGTCCGGCCAAGAGACCTTCCCAGGTCGACGACACGTCGCCACCCAGCGGTGTGGTTGCGCCGATACCGGTGACGACCACGGTGCGATTGGTCGAGCTCACAGGAATTCGTTCTCCATGTGTGTGATGGTCGGAATACGGCGCCACCGCCGGGTGGCGGACCGAGTCAGCGAGGGCCGAATCAGGCCTGGTGCTTCAGGATGTAGTCGGCAGCGTCGCCGACCGTCTTGAGGTTCTTGACGTCCTCGTCCGGGATCTTGACGTCGAAGCGCTCTTCGGCGGCGACGACGACCTCGACCATGGAGAGCGAGTCGACGTCCAGGTCGTCGGTGAACGACTTGCCCAGCTCGACGTCCTCGACCGGGATGCCGGCGATCTCGTTGACGATCTCGGCGAGGCCTTCGACGATCTGGTCCTGGGTGGCGGCCATGGTGGCGCTCCTTCTTGTGATTGCTTGGGTACGGGCTTCCGGAAGAACCGGAGTGCCTAGGGGAGGGTAACGACCGTCGCGGCGAAGACGAGACCCGCCCCGAAGCCGATGATGAGCGCCGTGTCGCCGCTCTTCGCCTTGCCGGTCGCCAGGAGTCGTTCCATGGCGAGCGGAATCGAGGCCGCCGACGTGTTGCCGGTGGTCTCGACGTCGCGGGCCACCGTCACGTGCTCCGGCAGCTTCAGCGTCTTCACCATCGAGTCGATGATCCGCATGTTCGCCTGGTGCGGGATGAAGACGTCCAGGTCGTCCGCCGAGATGCCGGCGGCGTCCAGCGCCTGCTGGGCGACCTTCGCCATCTCGAAGACGGCCCAGCGGAAGACCGCCTGGCCCTCCTGCGTGATGGCGGGGAACTTGATCTCGCCGGCCTCGTTGAGCGGCAGCTTCGAGACGTCGCCGACGTGGAACTCGTTCCACGGGACGGTCTGCTTGATCGTCTCGGACTTGTCGCCCTCGGAACCCCACACGGTGGGGCCGATGTGCGGCTCGTCGGAGGGGCCGACGACCACGGCGCCGGCGCCGTCGCCGAACAGGAAGGCCGTCGCGCGGTCCTCCAGATCCGTCAGGTCGCTGAGCCGCTCCACGCCGATGACGAGGACGTACTCGGCGGAACCCTCGACGATCATGCCCTTGGCGAGCGTCAGGCCGTAGCCGAAGCCCGCGCAGCCGGCGGAGATGTCGAACGCGGCCGGCTTCCCGGCGCCGATCCTGTCGGCGATCTCGGTGGCGACGGCCGGGGTCTGCTTGAAGTGCGAGACCGTGGAGACGATCACCGCACCGATCTGCTCCGGGTTGATCCCGGCGTCCGCGATGGCCTTGCCCGAGGCCTCCACCGACATGGCGGCGACGGTCTCCTCGGGCGAGGCCCAGTGGCGGGTGGCGATACCGGAGCGCGAGCGGATCCACTCGTCGGACGAGTCGATCGTCTCGAGGATCACCTCGTTCGGCACGACCCGGGTGGGGCGGTAGCCGCCGACACCGAGGATCCGCGCGTACGGGGCGCCCTTGCTGGGCTTGATCTTCGACATGCTTCTCGACACTCCTTGTCAGACGGCCGTGTGCTCAGCGATGAGCGTACGGGCCGCGTCCAGGTCGTCGGGAGTCTTCAGCGCGACGGTGGCCACTCCGGGCAGGGCGCGCTTGGCGATGCCGGTCAGGGTGCCGCCGGGGCACACCTCGATCAGCGCGGTCGCGCCGAGCGCCTGGAAGGTCTCCATGCACAGGTCCCAGCGGACCGGGTTCGCGACCTGGCCGACCAGGCGGGCCACGACCTCGGCGCCGTCGGTGACGACCTGCCCGTCCTTGTTCGACACGTAGCGGGTGGCCGGGGCGGCCGGGGAGAGCTCCTTCGCCGCCTCCTCCAGCTTCGCCACGGCCGGGGCCATGTGGTGCGTGTGGAAGGCACCGGCGACCTTGAGCGCGACGACCCGGCGGACACCCTCGGGCTTGTCGGCGTCCAGGGCGGCCAGCTGCTCCATGGTGCCGGCGGCCACGATCTGGCCCGCGCCGTTCACGTTGGCGGCGGTCAGGCCGAGCTTCTCCAGGTGCGGGACGGTCACCTCGGGGTCGCCCCCGAGCAGCGCCGACATGCCGGTCTCGGTGATCGCGGCGGCCTCGGCCATCGCGAGCCCACGGGTCCGCACGAGACGCAGCGCCGCGGCGTCGTCGAGGACGCCCGCGAACGCGGCGGCGGTGAACTCGCCGACGCTGTGACCGGCGACGACGCCGGGCTTCACCTCGCCGAGCGCGGCGGCGGACAGCAGGCCGGCGGCGACGAGGAGCGGCTGTGCCACGGCGGTGTCACGGATCTCGTCCGCATCGGCCTTCGTGCCGTAGTGGGCGAGATCGAGCCCGATGGCGTCCGACCAGGCCGCGATGCGGTCGGCGGCGCCGGGGAGTTCGAGCCAGGGGGTCAGGAAGCCGGGCGTCTGGGCGCCTTGGCCGGGAGCGACGAGTACGAGCACCCTCACACTCTCTCTTGGGGACGGCTCCTGGCGCCCGTGGGGACAGGGACGAAGAACCGTCGGGGGAATTGTTGGTGTTCGACAAAAGTCTAGGACTGCGGATCTCCGTCGGCCAAGCGTCCCAGGATGAGCGCGATCCGCAGAGTGAACGCGGAGCGAACGTCGGAGGGTGACCAGCCGGTGACGTCGGTCACACGTCGGAGCCGGTAGCGCACGGTGTTGGGGTGGACAAAGAGCATCCGCGCCGCGCCTTCCAGGCTGCTGGCCTGCTCCAGGTACACACTGAGAGTTTCGAGCAGCGCCGAGCCCGCTTCCTCCAGCGGTCTGTAGATCTCCTCCACCAGCTGCTCGCGCGCCGAAGGGTCGGAGGCGATGGCGCGCTCCGGCAGGAGATCGTCCGCGAGAACCGGGCGAGGGGCGTCCTGCCACGCCGAGCACGCCTTGAGGCCGGCGGCCGCCGCCTGTGCGGAGCGGGTCGCCGCGAGCAGGTCGGGGACGACCGGGCCGGCCACGACGGGACCCGCCGCGTACGGGCCGATCAGCGCCTTGGCCACGGCCAGCGGATTGTCGTTGCCGCCCGCGATGACGACCAGACGGTTGCCGAGGACTCCGGTGAGCACCTGGAGCTTGGCGTGCCGGGCGGCCCGGCGGATGGCCTCGACCGTCAGCTCGCTGTCGCCGTCGGGGGCGGTGCCGAGGATCACGCACACATGGTCGGGGGAGTTCCAGCCGAGGGCCGCCGCGCGGGAGACGGCACCCTCGTCGGCCTCGCCGGAGAGGACCGCGTTCACCACGAGGGATTCCAGCCGCGCGTCCCAGGCGCCCCGGGCCTCGGCGGCCTGCGCGTACACCTGGGCGGTCGCGAAGGCGATCTCCCGTGCGTAGACGAGGAGTGCCTCGCGCAGTATCGACTCGTCGCCGGGGGCGGCGACCTCGTCGATGGCCGTCTCCATGACCTCGATGGTGGTGCGCACCATCTCGACGGTCTGGCGGAGGGTGATCGCGCGGGTCAGCTCGCGGGGCGCGGTGCCGAAGACGTCCGTCGAGATCGCCTGCGGGGTCTCGGGGTGCCGGAACCACTCGGTGAACGCGGCGATGCCGGCCTGGGCGACCAGCCCGATCCACGACCGGTTCTCTGGCGGCATCGCCCGGTACCACGGCAGCGTCTCGTCCATGCGGGCGATGGCGTTCGCGGCGAGCCGCCCGGAGGACTGTTCGAGGCGCTTCAGGGTCGCGGCGTGCGGGTGAGGGGCGTTCGTGGGTTCTGGCACGGGGACAAGACTGCCTTATCGGGACGGCGCCGTGCGGGGTCGGGGCGGGTTCGCCTCCGCCGGGCCCGGGGGCCCGCACTACCGTGGGGCAGGTGATACGCATCCAGCGCGCCGACGAGCGGTACCCCGGGGGCGACCCGGCGGCCGGGATCGAGACCCGGCACGCCCTGTCGTTCGGGCCGCACTACGACCCCGGCAACCTCCGCTTCGGCGCCCTGCTCGCCTGCAACGAGGAGCGGCTCGCGCCCGGCGCGGGCTTCGAGGAGCATCCGCACAGCCACACGGAGATCGTGACCTGGGTCGTGGAGGGCGAGCTCACCCACCACGACACGGCCGGTCGCACCACGGTCGTCCGGCCCGGCGACCTCCAGCGGCTGAGCGCGGCGGGCGGCGTCCGGCACGTCGAGCGCAACGACGCCGACGTGCCGCTCGTCTTCGTGCAGATGTGGCTCGCGCCGCTCGTACCGGGCGGGGAACCGTCGTACGAGGTGGTGCGCGGTCTCGGGGACCCGTACGACCTCCCGGAGGCGGATGCCCGCCTGCATGTCCACCGCCCCCGCGCGGGGGAGCGGTTCGAGGTCCCGGCCGCCGACTTCACGTACGTCCACGTGGTGCGGGGCGCGCTGCTGCTCGACGGCGAGGAACTCGGCCCCGGCGACGCGGCCAGGCTCACCGGCCACACCGGTGGCCCCGGGCCGACCGCCACGGCCGACGCGGAGGTCCTGATCTGGGAGATGCGGGACTGGCGCAAGGCCCTGGGGTGAACGCCCTGGGAGGCAACGGCCCCCGGAGGGTTCCTCAGGCGAGCGCGCTCTTCTGCTTCCACTGCTCCCAGCTCAGGTTCCACGCCCCGTAGCCGTTGCCCTCGGCGACCGTGCCCTTGGTGTCCTTGCCGGTGATCTCGAAGGGGTCGCCGACCTTCACCGAGGCGTAGAAGGAGGCGGCGTTCTCGTCGCTCATCCCGATGCAGCCGGAGCTCTTGTTGGCCCTGCCGAAGTACGCCGCGTTCCACGGGGCCGCGTGCGCGTACATGCCCGACCAGGTCAGCCGCATCGAGTAGTCGACGTCCTTGTCGTAGGCGTCGCCGAGGCCCACCGTCTCCGAGTTCATGTTGATGGTGCCCTCCTTCGCCATCAGCACGGCCGTGCCCCGCCAGGACCGCTTGTCGCCGCCCGGGGTGCCGCCGGAGACCGGGATCGTACGGATCGCGCGGCCGTCCTTGACCAGGGTCAGCTTCTGCCGGTCCAGGTCGACCTTCACGATCTGCGAGGCGCCGATCGTGAAGCCGGTGCGGTAGTCGCGGACGAACCAGCCGCCGCCGGAGTCCGTGCCGTTCAGGTCGGCCTCCAGGGTGACCTTCGTGCCCGGCTTCCAGTACTCCTTGGGGCGCCAGTCGGCCCTGTCCCGGCCCGAGTAGTCCTTGACCCAGCCCCAGGACCCCTCGGTGGCGTTCGAGGTGGTGACCTTCAGCTGCTTCTCCACGTCCGCCTTCTTCGTCACCGGGAGGTCGAAGACGATCGAGAGGGGGTGGCCCACGCCGACGGTGGTGTTCTTGCCGGGGGCCAGGGTGAGCTTGTTGACCTTCTCCGCCTCCGGGGTGCTGAAGGAGGACGTCGTCGTCGACTCCTTGCCGTCGCCGGCGCGGGAGGTCACCCGCACCGTGTACGTGGTGCCCGGCGCGGCCTTCCGGTCCGAGATCCAGCTCGCGCCGCCCGTACTCGTACGGCCGGCGAGGGCCCCGCCGTCCGCGTCGACGACCTTCACCTCGGCGAGCGTGCCGCCCGAGGCGGTCACGGTCACCGGCCGGCCGGCCGCCGGGTCCACGACCCTCACCTTCGCCGGGGCCGCCGCCGACGAGGGCGCCCCCGCCGTCTTCGAGGGGCCGCTCGCCGCCTGGGCCGAACAGGCCGTGAGGGAGACGCTCAGTGCGACTGCCGCGAGGGCGGGACGGGATGTGCGTATGCGCAGCACGGAAGACCTCCGCGTAAGGGAATCGGGTGGGATGTTCCGGACTGTAGGTCGCCCCGGCCGCTCCCGGGCGGCCCGGAGCCCATGTGACGGGGGCTGCGGCGGAACCGTCACCGTCCGGTCACATGTGCCGCGCGCACCCGTCGAATTCGGCTGTGAGCCTGCTGTGCGCCCCACCACCGAGGGGCGGAACAAGGAGGCTCCGTTGTGTCAGCGCTGCTCGTGACGGCCGCACCCGCCGCCCGCCCTGCCCTGCGGCTCGGGCCCGTGACCCCCGAGGCGTACCGCGCGTTCCTCGCGTCCCGCTCCGGTGCGGACGGTCCCAGCTTCCTCCAAGTCCCCTCCTGGGCCCAGGTGAAGGACGGCTGGAACCACCAGCTCATCGGCTGGGGACCCGAGTCCGGGGCACTCGAAGGGGTCGCCCTGGTGCTGCTGCGCCCCTTCCCCGGCACCCGGAAGTACTTCGCCTACCTTCCCGAGGGGCCCGTCGCCGACTGGGCGGACCCCGACGTCGACGGCTGGCTCTCCCCGCTGCTCGGACATCTGCGGGCCTCGGGCGCCTTCGCCGTACGCATCGGCCCCGGCCCCGCCTACCGGCGGTGGAACGCCGCCACCGTCAAGGCGGGCAGCGGTCCCGGGCGCCGCCTCTCCGACGTGCTCGCCGACGAGGTCGACCCGCTCGGCACCGTCGTCGCCGACCGGCTCAGGGCACGCGGCTGGCGGCGCTGCGGCGGCGAGTCCGAGGACGGCGCCGACGCCCAGCCCCGGCACGTCTTCCAGGTCCCGCTGACCGGACGCACCACCGACGACCTGTGGACCGGCCTCAACCAGGAATGGCGGCGCAACGTCCGCAAGGCCCGCAAGTCCGGCGTCGAGATCACCGTCGGCTCCGCCGCCGACCTGCCCGAGTTCTACCGGCTGCTCCGCATCACCGAGGAACGCGACGGCTTCCGCCTCGGCCGCTCCCTCGCGTACTACGAGCGCCAGTACACCGTCCTCAACGCCGAGATGCCCGGCCGGATGAAGCTCTATCTCGCCCGCCACGAGGGCGAGATCCTCGCCGCCCACACCATGGTCACGGTCGGCGGGCGCGTCTGGTACCAGACCGGCGCCTCCGCCGACCACCGACGCGAGGTCCGCCCCTCCAACGCCCTCCAGTGGCGCATGCTGCTCGACGCGCACGCCCTCGGCGCCGCCGTCTACGACCTGCGCGGGGTACCCTCCACCCTCGATCCGGGCGACCGCGCCCACGGGCTCCTCCGCTGGAAGCTCGGCACGGGCGGACAGGTCGTCGAGACACTGGGGGAGTGGGAGACACCGATGCAGGGGACGACCAACCAGGCGCTGTACCGCGCCTTCCACGCGTACCTGGCCCGCCGATGACGGGCACCACCGCCACGCTCACCGCCGACCGGCCGGCGGCGGCCAAGGCCGCGCCCACCGCGCTGCGCAGCGGCGCGCTGATGGCCGCCGGTTCGCTCGTCTCCCGCGCCACCGGCTTCGTCCGGGCCGCCGTCGTCGCCGCCGCGCTCGGCGCGGGCTACGTCGCCGACGGCTACGCGGTCGGCAACTCCGTCCCCACCATCGTCTACATGCTGCTCCTCGGCGGCGCCCTCAACGCCGTCTTCGTCCCCGAACTGGTCAAGGCCGCCAAGGAACACGCCGACGGCGGAGTCGCCTACACCGACCGGCTCCTCACCCTCTGCGCGCTCGCCCTCACCGCCCTCACGGCGGCCGCGGTGCTCGCCGCCCCGCAGATCGTCGACCTGTACACCGACTACGCGGGCCCGCAGCGGGAGATGACCGTCGCCTTCGCGCGCGCGTGCCTGCCGCAGATCCTCTTCCTCGGCCTCTTCACCCTCCTCGGACAGGTCCTCAACGCCCGGGGCCGCTTCGGCGCCATGATGTGGACCCCCGTCCTCAACAACGTGGTCGTCGTCGCCGTCTTCGGCCTCTTCCTCGTCGTCAGCGACGGCGGAGAACTCACCCCCGGCGAGACCGCGCTGCTCGGCTGGGGAACCACCGCGGGCATCGCCCTCCAGGCCCTCGCCCTCGTGCCCTCGCTGCGCGCCGCGGGCTTCCGCTGGCGGCCCCGCTTCGACTGGCGGGGCAGCGGCCTCGCCGCCCCGCTGCGCTCGGCCGGCTGGCTGGTGCTGCTCGTCCTCACCAACCAGGGCGCGTACTGGGTGACCACCCTGCTCGCCACCTCGGCGGGCGGCACGGCCACCGGCGGCGGTTCGGGCCTCGCCGCGTACAACAACGCCTATCTGCTGTGGACCGTCCCGCACGGCATCATCACCGTCTCCCTCGTCACCGCACTGCTGCCCCGGATGAGCGGCGCGGCGGCCGACGGCGACCTCGCCGGGGTCCGGCGGGACGTCTCGTACGCCCTGCGGACCAGCGCGGCGGCCGTCGTCCCCGCCGCCTGCGCGCTCCTCGCGCTCGCCGTCCCCCTGATGACGGTCGTCTTCCGGTACGGGGCGACCGGCGCCGACGACATCCGCGCCATGTCGTGGATCCTGATGGCCTTCGCACCCGGCCTCGTCGCGCTGTCCGGACAGTACGTGTGCACCCGCGCCTTCTACGCCCTGCGCGACACCCGCACGCCGTTCACGCTCAACCTGGTCATCGCGGGACTCAACGCGCTTCTCTCGTTCACCGCGTACGCGACCCTGCCGACGCGCTGGGCCGTCGCGGGGATGGCGGCCGGGTACTCGCTCGCCCTGTGGGTGGGCTGGGGAGTCACGGCGTACGTGCTGAGGCGGAGGCTGTCGGGGGGCAGGGAGGACGGTGGCGGGAGCGCCGGCGCCGGGGACCCCGAGGCCTCCGAAGGTGCCGTCCCCGCGATCGTGCGCCTGCTGCTCGCCGCCGTGCCCGCCGCCGGGTACGGGCTCCTCGTCACCGACCTCACCGGCCCCGCCGGAGCCGTACCCGCCGGCCTCGCCGGCGCCCTCACCGTCCTCGGGGTCTTCGCCGTCCTCGCCCGCCCCTTCCGCCTCACCGAACTGCGGTCCCTCCTCACGGCCGGGTCCGGCCGGCTGCGCGGCCTCGCCCGCCGCACCTGACCCACCGCCCCCTCCGCACGAGGGGCCCGTCCACCTTGGGATACTCCACAGATGCCCCGCGTGCTCCTGATAGAAGACGACCCCTCCGTCCGCGAAGGAGTCGAGATCGGGCTGCGCCGCCGCGGCCACGAGGTGCGGACCGCGCCCACCGGGGAGGCCGGGCTCGCCGCCCTCGGTGAGTTCCGGCCCGATCTGCTGCTGCTCGACCTGATGCTGCCCGGCATGAACGGCGTCCAGGTGTGCCGTACCGTCCGCGAGAGCAGCCAGCTGCCGATCATCATGCTGACCGCCCGCGGCGACGACTTCGACGTGGTCGTCGGCCTGGAGGCCGGCGCCGACGACTACATCGTCAAGCCCGCCCGTACCGAGGTCATCGAGGCCCGGATACGGGCGGTGCTCCGCCGCATCGAGGAGCCCGGCGGCAGCAAGGCCGCCGTCGAGTTCCACGGGGAACTGGCCATCGACCGGGCCGGGCTCACCGTCGCCAAGTCCGGCGAGCGCCTCGGCCTCGCCCCCTCCGAGCTGAAACTGCTGCTCCACCTCACCGCCGCCCCCGAGCAGGTCTTCAGCCGCCAGCAACTCCTCGAACACGTCTGGGAGCACAGCTACCACGGCGACGCCCGGCTGGTCGACGCCTGTGTCCGACGGCTGCGGAACAAGATCGAGGACACCCCGGGCGAACCCCGCTACATCCAGACCCTGCGCGGCTTCGGCTACCGCTTCGGACCGCTGTGAAGGCCTGTGTGAGCCCGGAGCCGTACACCGGGGACAGGGTGGAACCCCGTCGCGAGCCCCGGCGGCGGGCCCGCAGCCCCCGGCTGCGCCCGCACCCCTTCGGCCTGCGCACCCGGCTCGTCCTCGCCTTCCTCCTCGTCGCCGCCGTCGGCTGCGGCACCACCGCCGCCCTCACCTACCGGGCCGCCCGCAACGCCATCCTGGAGCAGACCCAGAACACCGCCGTCTCCGCCTTCCGCGAGCAGGTCGACGCCCTCAACATCCAGCTGCCCGTCGACCCCGGCGACCTGCGGGACTCGCTCATGCAGATCGCCCGACAGGGCAAGCCCCGCCCCTGGCGGGTCTACGCCGAGTACGGCACCCTCCGTGTCTCCTCCACCGACCGGCCCTCCTCCTCCGTCATCACCCCGGAGCTGCGGGCCCGCGCCGCCGACCAGGCCGTCCCGCACGGCAGCTTCCAGCGGGTGGTCAAGGGCGGCGTCCCGTACCTCACGATCGCCGTCCCCGCCGTCTTCCTGGCCCACTCGCCCGGCGGACCGCCCCAGCGCACCGGTCTGGTCCTCTACGCCGTCATGGACCTCGGCGCGGAGGAGGCGAACGTGGAGGCCATGGTGGCGGCCGCCCGCGACGGCGCCCTCCCCGCCCTCGCCGTCGCGCTCATCCCCGCGCTGATCGCCGCGCGCAGCGTGCTGCGGCCGGTACGGGAGCTGCGCCACGCCGCCCACAGCATGGGGCGCGGCCGGCTCGACACCCGTATCCACGCCAAGGGCCGCGACGAACTCGCCGATCTCGCCCGTACGTTCAACGAGTCCGCCGCCGAGCTGGAACGTTCCGTCGCGGAACTCAGGGACGCCGAGGCCCGGGCCCGCCGCTTCGCCTCCGACGTCTCCCACGAGCTGCGCACCCCGCTCGCCGGGATGCTCGCGGTCACCGAGGTCCTCGACGAGGACGCCGGGAGCCTCGACAGCGACACCGCCCGCGCGGTCCGGCTGATCAGCGCCGAGACCGGCAAGCTCGCCGTGCTCGTCGAGGACCTCATGGAGATCTCCCGCTTCGACGCGCGCGCCGCCGAACTCCACACCGACGAGGTCGACGCGGCGGACTGCGTACGCAAGACTCTCCAGAACCGCCACTGGACCGATCCGGACCGGGTCGTCCCGTACCTCACGGAGGGGATCAGGGCCCGGCTCGACCCGCGCCGCTTCGACGTCGTCGTCGCCAACCTCGTCGGCAACGCCCTGCGGCACGGCGGGACGCCGGTCACGGTCCGGCTGTACGCGGAGGGGGACCAACTGGTGACCGAGATCGCCGACCGGGGGCCGGGCATCCACCCGGACGTCCTGCCCCATGTCTTCGACCGCTTCTACAAGGCGGACCAGGCCCGCACCCGCTCGGCGGGCAGCGGTCTCGGCCTCGCGATCACCCTGGAGAACGTACGGCTGCACGGAGGCACGGTCACGGCGGCCAACCACCCGGCGGGCGGGGCCGTCTTCACCGTACGGATGCCGCTGTGAGGCGCCGCCCGGCCGCCGTCGGGGTGCGCCGCCCGGCCGCCGCGGCGCTGCTCGCCCTGCTGACGCTGACGGCGACGGCCTGCGGCATACAGGAGAGCGACGTCGTCGAGGCGGGCGGCGCCGCGACCGTCGCCGTCGCCCCGATCCCCGAGTACCGGACCGTGCTCTACTTCCTCGGCCCGGACGGCCGGTCGATGCCGGTGGCCCGAGAGCCCATCCGCCCCGTCCCGGTGGCCAGCAGCAGGTCGGGCGGCACGGGCGCGTCCGTCCACGAAGGGGCCGGCCCCGACGACAAGTCGTTGCTCGGCGAGCTGCGCTCGGGGTCGATCGCCACCGACAAGATCCTCGCGGTGCTCCTGGCCGGCCCCGGGCCCGAGGAGGCCGCGGCGGGCATCACCACGGCCCTGCCCGACGCCGCCACCGCCGGCGGCCTGCACGTCACACCGGACCCGGCCGGTCCGGTCTCGGGACGCCGGCTGCTCCGGCTCCGGGCGCCCTTCCCCGTCAGGGAACTGTCGGAGTCGGCCGTCCGCCAGCTGGTCTGCACGACCGCCTACGCGGAACACCCGGCCGGCCTGGTCGACGTGTCGATCACCGGCCCGGACGGTGCCCTGCCGGTCGCACGCTGCGACGAATAGCGCGGCCCCGTCCCTTACGAGGACCGGGACGCCGCCCGCAGCTCCGCCAGCACCGCGTCCGTGAACGGCGGCCACGCCTCCACCGCCCACGCCCCGAAGGGCCGGTCGGTGAGCGCCACACACGCGGCCCGGACGTCCGGGTCGACCCACAGGAACGTGCCGGACTGGCCGAAGTGGCCGAAGGTGCGCGGCGAGGAGCTCGCGCCCGTCCAGTGCGGGGTCTTGCCGTCGCGGATCTCGAAGCCCAGCCCCCAGTCGTTCGGCCGCTGGTGCCCGTAACCGGGCAGGATGCCGGTCAGACCGGGGTACGCGACGGTCATCGCCTCCAGGACCGTGCGCGGGTCGAGCAGCCGCGGCGCCTGCACCTCGGCGGCGAACCGCACCAGGTCGTCCACGGTCGACACGCCGTCCTTCGCGGGCGAGCCGTCCAGGCTCGTCGACGTCATGCCCAGCGGCTCAAGGACCGCCTGGTGCAGATACTCGGCGAAGGGGATGTCGGTCGCCTTGGCGAGATGGTCGCCGAGCGCCTCGAAGCCGGTGTTGGAGTAGATCCTGCGGGTGCCCGGCGCGGCCATCACCCGGTTCTCGTCGAAGGCGAGCCCCGAGGTGTGGGCGAGCAGGTGGCGGACGGTCGCGCCCTCGGGCCCGGCCGGCTCGTCCAGGTCGATCGCCCCCTCCTCGTACGCGACGAGGACGGCGTACGCCGCGAGCGGCTTGGTGACGGAGGCGAGCGGGAAGCGCCGCCCGGTGGGGCCGTACGCCCCGGCCAGGGTGCCGTCCGCGCGGACCACGGCGGCGGCCGCGGTGGGGACGGGCCAGTTCTCGATCGACGCCAGGCTCGGCACGCTGCTCTCCATGCGGCCGAGCCTACTTGCTTCGAGTGCACTCCAACGTTTTAGCGTGGGGTCATGAGCGTGATGGCGAGCACGAGCACGAGCCCGAGCGGAACCCGGGCGCACCACACCATCAGCGAGGTCTCCGCGCTGACCGGTCTTTCGGCGCACACCCTTCGCTGGTACGAGCGGATCGGCCTCATGCCGCACGTCGACCGGTCGCACACCGGCCAGCGCCGCTTCACCGAGCAGGACCTGAGCTGGCTCGCCTTCGTCGGCAAGCTGCGGCTCACGGGGATGCCGGTCGCGGACATGGTCCGGTACGCCGAGCTGGTCCGCGAGGGCGACCACACCCGGGACGCGCGACGGGAGCTCCTGGAGGCCACCAGGGAGGACGTGCTCACCCGGATCACCGAACTGCAGGACACGCTCGCCGTGCTCGACATCAAGATCAGCCACTACGGGACCGTCTGCGGAGGAACACCTTCATGACCAGCGAGACCAGGATCGACACCATACGCCTCGGCCAGGACGGACCCCGGGTCGGCGTCCAGGGCTTCGGCGCCATGGGCATCAGCGAGTTCTACGGCGACACCGACGAGACCGCCGCCCGCGACACCCTCGACGCGGCCCTGGAGGCCGGCGTCACCCTGATCGACACCGCCGACATCTACGGCAGCGGCGCCAACGAGGAGTTCCTCGCCCCGTTCCTCGCCGCCCACCGCGACGAGGTCACCCTCGCCACCAAGTTCGCCATCGAGCGGCGCGCCGACGACCCCACCCACCGGGCCGTCCGCAACGACCCCGCGTACATCAGGAAGGCCGCCGAGGACAGCCTGCGCCGCCTCGGCATCGAGACCATCGACCTCTACTACATGCACCGCCGCGACCCGGAGATCCCCTTCGCCGAGTCCGTCGGCGCGATGGCCGAACTCGTCCGGGCGGGCAAGGTCCGGTACCTGGGCCTCAGCGAGGTCACCGGGGCCGAACTCCGCGAGGCCCACGCCGTGCACCCGATCACCGCGCTCCAGTCGGAGTGGTCGCTCTTCTCCCGCGACGTGGAGCGCAGCGCCGTCGGCGCCGCCGCCGAACTCGGCGTGACGTTCGTGCCGTACTCGCCGCTCGGCCGGGGCTTTCTGACCGGGGCGTTCGCGGACGCCGCGAAGGACCTGTCGGGCGGCGACTTCCGCCGCCACCAGCCCCGCTTCAGCGGCGAGAACGCCGAGCGGAACGCCGCCCTCCTCGACCCGGTACGGAAGATCGCGGCCGCGCACGGGGCGACCCCGGCGCAGATCGCCCTCGCCTGGGTCCAGCAGCGGGCCTCCGTGCACGGCCTGACGGTCGTCCCGATCCCCGGCACCCGCAAGCGCTCCCGCCTGGAGGAGAACGCGGCGGCCACCCGCATCACCCTCACCGACACCGAACTCGCCGAGCTGGAGCCGATCGCGGGCCTGGTGGCGGGCGACCGCTACCCGGACATGCGGTTCACGTCGGTGGGCCGGGAAGGCTGAGCGGGCCGTTCCACCCGCCGACGCGGGACTCCGGGTTCCGTCCCCTGACGGGAGGGAGCGACCCGGGGCCCCGGTTCCGGTCCGGGAGCCGGAGACCCTCACGCGAGACCCAGCGCGAAGACCGCGAAGCCCGCCGCGAGCAGCCCCGCCAGGGTGCGGCGGGCCGGGCCGGTCCTCGTCCACGGGGACTCGAAGGTCCGGGCGTACCGGCCGATGAGGACGAGGAGGCCGGCGAAGACCGGCATCCAGGCGAGCCGCGCCAGGATCCAGCCGACCGAGTCCGGCGCGCCGACCAGACCCGGGATCTCTCCGAGGTACGAGCCGGGGACCGCGGCGGCGAGCATCGCCGTCTGGTGCCAGCACAGGATCGTCATCGCCGACAGGTTGACGACCACGACCGGCGCCCACAGCGCGGGCCGCTTCAGGAGCCGGCCGAGCCGGTCGCGGAGCAGGATCGCCGCGCCGCTCTGCGCGGCGGCGAGGGCCAGGACCAGCAGCGACGGCGGGTGCGAGTTGGTGCGGGCCTCGCCGGGGACGCCGACCATCGACGCCGGGTAGCCGAAGGCGAGCAGCAGCGCGGCGAACAGCGCGGCCCCGCCCAGCAGCAGCGCCCAGGCATGCCGCTTCGTGACCCGGCCCTCGCCCCAGGAGACGCCGAGCTGATACGCGAACAGCCAGCCGGGCAGGATGTTCAGGAGGCTGAGCCAGGACGGTACGGCGTCGGCGTACGGCCCGTACCGCAGGAAGTCGACGACGGCGACCGAGCCGAGCAGCGGCGCCGCCGCCCACACCCCGAGGCGGCGGGCCGCCCGTACACACAGCGGGGTCAGCGCGGTGACCACGGTGTACACCCCGACGAACCAGAGCGGCTGGATCACCAGCGTCGACGCCGTCCGCAGGGTGTCCACGGGCACCCCGAGTCCGAAGTGCAGCAGCGGGAGGAGCGCCGCCCACACGGCGGTGACCCCGAGGACCGGGCGGCCGAGCCGAGCGAGCCGGCCCTTGAGCCACTCGCCCGTGGAGCCCTTGCGGCGGCGGTACGAGAGGACCGAGGCATAGCCGCCGACCAGGAAGAAGATCCCCAGCATCTGGAGGACCCAGCTGACCGGGGCGAGCCCCGCGAAGGTGCCCAGCGGGCTGGCGTTGTGGATCGCGCCGTCGGAGGAGAGCGTGAAGCCGCCGAGCAGCCAGTGCCCGGTCGGCACGGCGAGCAGGGCCAGCGCGCGCAGCCCGTCGATCGCCCGGTCGCGGTGGGCCGGGGTGCCGGACTCGATCTTCGCGGCCGTCTTCCGGGCCATGGTCGTCAGGGTGCTCATCGGACGTCTCCCTCGGCGATGGCGGCGAAGGTGCGGAGGGAGGCCGTACCGGGCGCGAAGTAGCCGCCGTGGCCGGCGGCGTCGTCGGCCGCGATACGGCGGGCCCCGAAGGCCGGCTCCGTCGGGTCGGTGCCGTGCCCCAGGCCCGCGAACTCGACGTTGGGGACCCGGTCGATCCAGTCGGTGGGATCCTTCGCCGCCCAGACGCGGGCGGAGGTGCCGAGTTCGCCGACGTTCCCGGCGCGCATCCCGGGGGAGCCGAACACCACCAGGTCCTTGGCCTTCAGCTGGTGGGCGGCGAGGCCGCAGACCACGGAGCCGTAGCTGTGGCAGAACACGGACGGCTCGGCCGCCCCGACCGCCGCCAGACCGTCCACGAACCGGGTGAGCCGGTCCGCCCCCACCTCGGCGAGCCGCCCGGTGGCCGCGTCCAGACCGACGCCGAGCGGAGTCGTGTATCCGGCCCAGGCGACGACCGCCGTACGGCCGCCGGTGGCCCGGCGCAGCGCCTCCGCCATGTCTTCGAGCGAGCCGATGCGCCCCGCGTCGGTGTCGGACCCGGGCACGATCACCGCCACGTGCTCGGCCCGCGCCAGGTCCCCGTACACCAGGGCCACCTGACCCCGGCCGCGTGCGTCGTGGGCGAGGACCCGGGCCCCGCCGAACTGCCCCCGGGTGGCACGGGCGTTGGCCTCGTACCGCAGCTCCAGGGGTGCGCCGTCGAGGTTCCCGACGACGGTGGGGTGGGTCCGGGCCAGTTCCCGCCGCCGTGCGGGGTCCAGCCCGGCGAAGAACCGCGCCACCCCGGCCGGGTCCATCCGCTCGGGGTCGGGCAGCCCCGCCGCCCGCCACTCGGCCGTCCCGGCCGGCGCCCCGGTCACGGCCTCCTGGCTGTCGCCGGCCGCGAAGCCCGCCGTCCCGCCGATCACGGCGGTCACCAGGGCCGCGGTGATCAGGGTCCTCGAAATGCGGCGCATGGGGTCGCCCTCCCTCTTCGGTACTCGCTCGTTCGCTGGCGAGAGGAAGGTAGGAAGACGACGGGTGACGGCACGTCACACCGGGGAGCCAACTCCCGCCCGATACCCGGGTAGGGGGTGGAGGAGCAGCCAACACCAGGGGAGGGGTGGGGTTTTCCCCCGGGGGCGGGCCGGGGGGTGGGTCAGGGGCGTGGGCACGGGTTCAGCGCGCGCCGGGCCGGGGGCGCGGGGCGGAGCGGGGGCGCGGGATCAGGACGCACCCGGTGTGACCAGGCCCGACTCGTACGCGAAGACCACCGCCTGCGCCCGGTCGCGCAGGTCCAGCTTGGCCAGGACCCGGCCGATGTGGGTCTTCACGGTCTGCTCGGCGAGGACCAGATGATCCGCGATCTCCTGGTTGGACAGGCCCCGGGCGATGAGTTCCAGTACCTCGGTCTCACGCGGGGTGAGACCGTTCAGGCGCAGCGCCGTGGTGTCCCGGCGCGGGGCCGGCCGGGAGGCGGCGAAGTCGGCGATGAGCCGCCGGGTCACCGAGGGGGCGAGCAGGGCCTCGCCCGCCGCCACCACCCGTACCGCCGCGATGAGATCGGCCGGCGGCGCGTCTTTCAGGAGGAAGCCGGACGCGCCCGCGCGCAGCGCCTCGTACACGTAGTCGTCGACATCGAAGGTGGTCAGCATCAGCACCTTCGGCAGATGCGTCACCCCGGTCGGCGGGTGCAGGATCTCCCGGGCGGCGGCGAGCCCGTCGAGCTCCGGCATCCGTACGTCCATCAGCACCACGTCCGGGTGCGTCGACCGGGCCACGTCGACGCCCTGCCGTCCGTCGGGGGCCTCGCCCACGACGTCGATGTCGGGCTGCGCGGAGAGCAGCGCGGCGAATCCGGCCCGCACCATGGCCTGGTCGTCGACGATGATCACACGGATGGTCACTCGGGGTCCTTGACGGTTGGGGTGGGGGCTGGGGTGGGGGTCGGGGCCGGGGGCGACGCCTGGGCCGAGGTCTGGGCCGAGGTCTGGGTCGGGGTCGGGGTCGGGGTCGGCTTCCGGGTCGGGGAGGCGACCAGGTCCGGAACAGGGCCCGGAACAGGGTCCGGAACAGGGCCCGGAACGGAGTCCGCGGCCAGCGGCATCCGCGCCGCCACCCGGAAGCCCCCGTCCGGCAGCGGTCCGGTGTCGAGCGAGCCGCCCGTCAACCGTACGCGCTCCCGCATACCGACGAGTCCGTGACCCGTCCCCGGCACACCCCGCTCGACCGAGGAACCCGCCTCCAGGCTGGGCCCGTTGACGACGAGGACCGTCAGCCAGCCGTCGTCCGCGCGGACCGACACCCGGGTCGACGCCCCCGGCGCGTGCCGGACGACGTTGGCGAGCGCCTCCTGCACGATCCGGTACGCGGACAGGTCCACCGCCTGCGGTACGTCCCCGAGGTCGGCGGCGAGCCGGAGCTCCGCCGGCACCCCGGCCCGTACCGTCGCCTCCACCAGCTGCTGCACCCGGTCCAGGCCCGGCTGCGGGGCCCGCTCGCCCTCGCTGCCGTCACTGCGCAGCACCGAGAGCAGCCGGCGCATCTCGGCCAGCGACTCCCGCGCGCTCGCCGCGATCGAGGTGAACTCCTCGCGGGCCGCCTCCGGGAGCTCCGGGATGCGGTACGGCGCCGAGTCCGCCTGCACGGTGATCACGGACATGTGGTGGGCCACCACGTCGTGCAGCTCGCGCGCGATCCTGGCCCGTTCCTCCAGCAGCGTCCGGCGTGCCCGCTCGGCCTCGCTGATGTGCTCCTGTTCGACGAGGCGCCGCTGGGCGTCCCCACGCGCGCGTACGGCCGAGGTGAGCAGGAGCAGCACACCGCTCAGGACGAGCAGCAGCATGTGGATGCTGGTGTACCTCTCGGGCCGGAAGACCTCCAGGACGTATCCGGCCACGCCCGTCGCCAGCCACACCCCGAACAGGGCCCGCCGGGACTCGCGGAGCCCGAGCGCGATCATCAGCGCGCAGTAGCCGACGAGGACGGGCGGGGGCCAGGGCCAGAAGTCGGCCTGCTGTCCGTCCGCGGCGAGGAGGACGACGGCGCCGAGGACATCGGCGGCGAAGATGATCCACCAGGCTTCGAGGGGCCGGGCGACGGCCAGCAGCAGCGGCGCGGTCTGGGCGGTGCCGAGCGCCCCCGCCAGGGCGCCGTTGACGCCGTAGTCCCCGATGAGGATCTGGATCGTGGTGGGCAGCAGCGAGGCGACGAAGGCCAGGGCGACGGCGTACGGCAGCAGCCGCACCCACCGCGAGGAGGCGTCGGCGAGGAGCGGCGCCCCCGGGGCGGTCGGGGTGGTGAGCGCGGTGCCCAGCCCCTGGAACATCGCGCGGGCCCGGGTGCCGATCCGGCGGAGGGTGAGCGGCTCGTGCCGCTGTTCGGTAGCCATGACCCGCCCAGGGTAGGCAGCACACCCGACGCCCGGCGTCATACCGGGGAGCGGGCTGCCGACTGATACCGGGGTATGACATCGGGGGAGCGGGGGTCTGGTGTTCCGGCCCGCGGCGCCCGGCCGGGGTCTGGTGTTCCGGCCCGCGGCGCCCGGGCCGGCGTCTGGTGTTGCCCGCCCGCGGCGCCCGGGCCGGCGTCTGGTGTCTGGTGTCTCCCGCCCGGGGTCCCGGCGGCCCCCGGGTCAAAGCTCCGCCAGGAGCTCCGCTTTCTTCGCCGAGAACTCCTCGTCCGTCACCAGCCCCGCCTGGTGCAGTTCACCCAGGTGCCGAATCCTTTCGGCAACCGCTCCGGGCGTGGCCACGCGCACGGGTACGCGGTCCGTGCTCCGGATCGCCGCGAGCACCGCCGCCGCGAAGGGAAGGGACTCGTGCACCGGCCCGTAGCCGCGACCGAACACGACCGAGGCGGGGTCCCGGTCGGCCTGCGGCACCTGCGGCTCACCGCCCCGGCGCACCAGGCGCAGATACCCGTCGAGTCCGTCCGCCGAGCACCATTCGACCCCGCAGAGGTCCCGTACGGAGAAGGACTGGTCGCCCGCCTTCCACTTCTCGGAGGAGGCCCCGGTCCACGACCAGCGGAAGGTGACCTCGGAGGCCCCGTCGAAGCTGGCCCTGCCGTCGTACGCCTTGAAGGACAGCGGCCCCCGGGGTGGCGCGACCAGGAACCGGTCGCCGGGCATCAGGTCCCCGTCACCGGGCGACAGCCGGCCGAGGAGTTCGTCCCGGTAGCGCGCGGCGAGCGGCTCGCGTTCCGCGGGGAGCACCAGGCGGTACGGATCGCACCCCTCCTTGAGCTGCCCCGCGGCCGCCTCCATCAGCGGATCGGCGCCAGGTCTGGGCACGGCGTGCAGCACGACGGTGCCCCGCTTCCCGGGCGTGAGCGTCACGGACGCCAACGCCTCGTGCGGTACACGTCGTTCGCGCAGCGCCTGGTAGAGCCTCGGCGTGCGGATCCCCCGTTCGAAGCGGATGACGAGCGCGTCGCTCTCGAACTCCCAGGTGGCATGAATTCCGGCCAGCACATCACCCATACGCCTCATCGTAAGCGGCGCGTGTCTCCGCGTCGCCCCTGTGAAAGGTCCTGAAATCACGTGATCTACGCGCGTCAGAGCCCTTCCGCGCCGGATATTCCGTCGTGGCACGCGCTGTCGGCACGTGCGCAGACCAGACTCGGGTAGGCGCCGACCCCTATCGCGGCGAAGTTGCCGAGGCTCTCGGTCCCCGGCTCGAAATAGCCACTGTGGCCGAGTGCCCCCCGCGCCGAGAGCAGCCGGGCGCCGAACTCCGGCTCCACCGGGTCCGCCCCGTGCCCGAGCCCGCCGACCTCCAGATGGGGCACGTCCGCTATCCAGTCGTCCGCGTCCCGCATCGCCCACACGCGCGCGCGTGTGGCCAGGTCGGCGGCCCGCTCGACGCGCATGCCGGGGCTCCCCGCCACGGCCACGTCCGTCACCCGGCCGGACAGCCGGGGCGCGGCGACCCCGCAGAGCACGGAGCCGTAGCTGTGGCAGAACAGCGCCACGCGCGCGCTGCCGGGCAGTGCCCCGGTCAGCTTCACGAGCCGTACGGCGCCCTCCTCGGCGAGCCGGCCGGTGGCCGCGTCGACGCCGACCCCGGCGGGCGCGGTGTAGTCGGCCCAGGCGATCACCGCGACCCTGGCGCGGGGGGAGGTCCGCCGCTCGGCGGCGTAGAGGGCCTCTGCCATGCCGGCGGGAGCCGCGTACCGGCCGTGGGTCTTCTGGAAGGTGAGGAGGTTGGTGTCGACACCGGGCACGATCACCGAGACGCGCCGGGCCCGCTCCAGGTCGCCGAGGACCTCGGCCGTCCGGCCCGTACCGGTCGGGTCGAAGGCGAGTATCTGGCGGCCGGGCCGCATCAGAGAGGCGAAGCGGTCGAACCGGCGCCGTGCCTCGTGCCGCCCCTCGGGGGAGAGCCTGGCGTCGTCGATCCTGCCCCGTTCGGTGTCGAGCGCGCGGCCGAGGGTGATCCGGTTGGCGCGGTAGCGCAGGGCGACGGGGGCGCCGTCGAGGTTGCCGACGACGAGCGGGTGCCGCTCGGCGAGCCGAGCCCCGCGCGCGTGGCCGAGCCCGGCGAAGAACCCGGCGACGGTACGGGCCGGGCTGTCGGGCCCCGGCAGCGGGCGGTGGTCGATCCGGTCGCGCGCCCAGGCGGTGAGCGCGGCCTCCCGGGACGGGCCGGGTACGGGGCGGTGCCGGATCGTCGTCCACCCGGTGGTCGAGAGCAGCACGAACACGACGGCGAGCGCGAGCAGGGCGCGCACGACGGCGAGGCTGGGTGAAACGGCATCGGCTGAGGTCACGGGCCGCCACCCTACGGGGCCCGGGTCAGGCCCCCGGCCGCCGGTCCCGCCAGCGCGGGGCGAGCGCGGGGCCGAGGTGGTCGAGGTACTCCTCGGTGAGGCCGCGGATGGCCTCCAGGCTCTGGTCCGTACCCCTGCCCCAGAGCTGTCCGGTGACGCGCATCACACCGCTGAACGCCGCCACCGCGATCCGGGGCCGCGGGTCCGCGTCCACGTCCAGGCCCTCGCGGTCGGCGATGATCCGGGCGATGGTCTCCTCCATCTCGGTGGAGCGGCGCAGATGGACGGCGAGCAGCGCGGGCGTCGACTCGATCATCTGGAAGGTGCGCAGGTACAGCCCGACGGGGACGACCTCGGTGATGGCGTCGCCGATGGTGTCCCAGGCGCAGAGCACGGCGTTGCGCATGGCGTCGAAGGGCCCCTCGCCCGGCGGCCGCTCCCCGAGCGCCTCGACGAAACGCTCCTCCACCATCTGCTGCACCGCGAAGGCGACCTCCTCCTTGGAGGAGAAGTACCGGAAGAAGGTGCGCTGGGAGACCTCGACGGCCTCGACGATCTCGTCGACGGTCGTACGCTCGTACCCCTGGGCGGTGAAGAGCTCCAGGGCCACCCGGGTCAGCGCGTCGCGCGTGCGTTGTTTCTTCCGCTCGCGCAGGCCGGGCACGGTCACGTCGGGTCCCTCTTTTCAGGCATTTCGTCCTGCTCAGCGTACCTGTGAGCTACGTGACAGTTACCGACGCGTGAATCGCTTTGTCAATTGTCAGTGGCTGTCACTAGTTTGGTTTTCATGACTAGTCAGACCACCGTGGAAAAGGCCCCGCAGGGTCAGGGGGGCACCCGGGAACCCGTACCGGGCCCGGCGAAGGGACTGCGCGGCCACCCCTGGCTGACCCTGTTCGGCGTGGCCGTGGGCGTGATGATGGTCGCCCTCGACGGCACCATCGTCGCCATCGCCAACCCCGCCATCAAGAACGACCTCGGCGCCTCGCTCGCCCAGGTCCAGTGGATCACCAACGGCTATCTGCTCGCGCTCGCCGTCGCCCTGATCACCGCCGGCAAGCTCGGTGACCGCTTCGGCCACCGGCAGACCTTCCTCATCGGCATCGCGGGCTTCGCCGCCGCCTCCGGCGCGATCGGCCTCTCGCACTCCATCGGCGCGGTGATCGCCTTCCGCGTCCTCCAGGGCCTCTTCGGCGCCCTGCTGATGCCGGCCGCGCTCGGCCTGCTGCGCGCCACCTTCCCCGCCGAGAAGCTGAACATGGCCATCGGCATCTGGGGCATGGTCATCGGCGCCTCCACGGCGGGCGGCCCGATCGTCGGCGGCCTGCTCGTCGAGCACGTCAGCTGGCAGTCCGTCTTCTTCATCAACGTGCCGGTCGGCGTCGTCGCCCTCGTCCTCGGCCTGGTCATCCTCAAGGACCACCGCGCCGAGAACGCGCCGCGGTCCTTCGACGTCCTCGGCATCCTGCTGCTCTCCGGCGCCATGGCCTCCCTCGTCTGGAGCCTCATCAAGGCCGGCGAGTCCTGGGGCTGGTCGAGCGGCAAGACCTGGGGCGGCCTGATCGGCGCCGTGCTGCTCTTCGTGGTCTTCGCCTTCTGGGAGACCAAGGTCAAGGAGCCGCTGATCCCGCTGGGCATGTTCCGCTCCGTGCCGCTCTCGGCCGGTGTGGTGCTGATGGTCCTGATGGCCTTCGCCTTCATGGGCGGCCTGTTCTTCGTGACCTTCTACCTCCAGGGCGTGAAGGGCCTCAGCCCGGTCGACAGCGGTCTGCACCTGCTGCCGCTGACCGCGATGATGATCGTCTCCTCGCCGCTGGCCGGTGCGCTGATCACCAGGTTCGGCCCGCGCGTGCCGCTGGTCGGCGGCATGGTCTGCACGGCCGTCGCCATGTTCGGCATGATCACGCTCACCGCCGGCACCGGCACCCTCGCGATGTCCCTCTGGTTCGCCCTGCTGGGCCTCGGGCTCGCCCCGGTCATGGTCGGCGCCACCGAGGTCATCGTCGGCAACGCGCCGCTCGAACTCTCCGGCGTCGCCGGCGGTCTCCAGCAGGCCGCGATGCAGGTCGGCGGCGCGCTCGGCACGGCGGTGCTCGGCGCCGTGATGTCCTCCAAGGTCGCCGACTCCTTCGAGGGCAACTGGAAGGAGGCCGGCATCCCGGCCCCCGTCAACCCGCAGCTGGAGCAGGCCGCCGAGTTCGGCATGGCCCCGCCGGAGCTGGCCAAGGCGCCGGGGATGACCCCGGATCTGCTCCAGCAGATCACCAAGGTCATCCACGACACCTTCCTCGACGGCATGGGCCTCGCCTTCACCGTCGCCGGTGTCGTGGCGGTCGTCGCGGCCCTGGTCGCCACGCTCACGAAGCGCGGCGAGAACGCGGAGGCGGGCGGCATGGGCGGCGGCCACATCTGACGTTCGTCAGGGTTCCCGTAGGGGGCCGTCACCCGTTCGCGTGAACGGGGGCGGCCCCTCTTCCATCAGTGGGAGACCTCCGCCATTCTCGTGATTACAGAGAGTGACCAAACGGGGGTTCATCAGCATGTATACGAAAACCGTTCTCGCCGCCGCGACCGTCGCGGCCGTCCTGACCGCGCTGCTCGCGGTGCCCGTGAGCGCCGTGCCCGCCGGGGGGACGGCCCTCGGCGCCTGTGGACCCGGGCGGCTCTGCCTCTGGTCCAAGCCCGACTTCAAGGGCCGCGCCCAGACCCATGAGCTGGCCACGATCGACATCGACAGCTGTGTCGCCCTCCCGGCGGGCACCTCGGCCCAGTCCCTGGCGAACCGTACGGGCCGGCCGGTCACCACGTACCAGTCGGCGGAGTGCGCGGAGACGGGCGAGTTCGAGACCTACCCGGGGCGGGGGACGTGGGTGCCGCAGACGCCCTACGAGGTCAGAGCGTTCAAGCTCTGGGAGCGGTAGGGGCCGGTTCGGCGGCGGGGCCGGAAGCGGGGGTGGATACGGGGACGGGCGCGGCGGCCGGGGTTCCTGGGGCGGCCGGGGCCGGGAGTTCCGGCGCGGGCGACAGCCGGGCCACCTCCGCGCGCAGTTCGCGGACCTCCAGGGTCAGCGCCTCGAGGAGTTCGGTGTGCCGGCGCTCCACCGCGTCGTCCCGGTCGAAGCGGGAGATGAACCAGGCCGCGATGTTGGCGGTGACGACACCGAGCAGCGCGATGCCCGAGAGCATCAGCCCCACCGCCAGGACCCGGCCGAGACCCGTGGTCGGGGCGTGGTCGCCGTAGCCGACCGTGGTCATCGTGGTGAAGGACCACCAGACCGCGTCCCCGAGCGTCTTGATGTTGCCGTTCGGCGCGTCCCGCTCGACGTGCAGCACGGCCAGCGAGCCGAACATCATCAGCCCGACGACCGCGCCCGCCACATAGGTGGTGAGCGTTATCTGCGGGGCCATCCGGGCTCGCCGGCCCACGAGGAGGAGGGTGGAGACGACCCGCAGCAGCCGCAGCGGCTGCACCATCGGCAGCAGGACCGCGAGCAGGTCGACGGGATGGGACCGCACGAAGGCCCAGCGGGCGGGGGCGATGGCGAGGCGGACCAGGTAGTCGAGGGCGAAGGCCGCCCAGACCGTCCACTCGACATGGGTGCACAGCCGGTGCACCCAGGGGTCGGCGCCGGGAGCGACGATCGGCACGGCGTACGCGATGCCGAACGCCACGGCCAGCACAAGGAGCGGCACCTGCGTCCGCTCTTCCCAGCGATCCCTCATGCGGGGAATCGTAGAGAACGCCGAGGGGCGGCAGGACCGGAGTCCCACCGCCCCTCACCAGGCGATCCGTGCTACCGGGGCGCTACGGAAAGGCCCCGGGAGGGCCGGTCCGAGCACTACCGGCCCGGGGCCCGGCCTTCGCCGTCGGTCCGGCTCAGGCGTCGCCGCCCGCCGGGCCCGGGTCGGCGGCCGCCACGTCGAGCAGCTGGTAGCGGTCCACGGCCTGCTTCAGCACCGAGCGCTCCACCTTGCCCTCGCGGGCGAGTTCCGTCAGTACCGCCAGCACGATCGAAGGAGCGTCGATGTGGAAGTAGCGACGGGCCGCGCCCCGCGTGTCCGCGAAGCCGAAGCCGTCCGCGCCGAGCGAGCCGTATGTGCCCGGCACCCAGCGGGAGATCTGGTCCGGCACCGCGCGCATCCAGTCCGAGACCGCCACGAACGGGCCCTGGGAGCCCCGGAGCTTGCGCGTCACGTACGGGACGCGCTGCTCCTCGTCCGGGTGGAGCAGATTGTGCTCCTCGACGGCCACGGCCTCACGCCGCAGCTCGGTCCAGGAGGTCGCGGACCAGACGTCGGCCCTGACGTTCCACTCCTCGGCGAGGATCCGCTGCGCCTCGATCGCCCACGGCACGGCGACACCGGAGGCCATGATCTGCGCCGGGATGGTGCCCGCCTCGGCCGGCTTGAAGCGGTGGATGCCCTGGAGGATGCCCTCCACGTCCACGTCCGCCGGCTCGGCCGGGTGCTGGATCGGCTCGTTGTAGACGGTCAGGTAGTAGAAGACGTCCTCGGCCTCGGAGCCGTACATCCGGCGCAGACCGTCCTTGACGATGTGCGCGATCTCGAAGCCGAACGCCGGGTCGTAGGCGATGCAGGCCGGGTTGGTCGAGGCCAGCAGGTGGGAGTGGCCGTCCGCGTGCTGGAGGCCCTCGCCGGTCAGCGTCGTCCGGCCGGCGGTGGCGCCGAGCACGAAGCCGCGCGCCAGCTGGTCGGCCATCTGCCAGAACTGGTCGCCGGTCCGCTGGAAACCGAACATCGAGTAGAAGACGTACACCGGGATCAGCGGCTCGCCGTGCGTGGCGTACGCCGAACCCGCGGCGATCAGCGAGGCCGTGCAGCCGGCCTCGGAGATGCCGTCGTGCAGCATCTGCCCGGTCGGCGACTCCTTGTAGGCGAGGAGGAGTTCGCGGTCCACCGCCTCGTACTGCTGGCCCAGCGGGTTGTAGATCTTGGCGCTCGGGAAGAAGGCGTCCATGCCGAAGGTGCGGTACTCGTCGGGGGCGATCAGCACGAAGCGCTTGCCGATCTCCTTGTCCCGCATGAGGTCCTTCAGGATGCGGACGAAGGCCATCGTGGTGGCGATGGACTGCTGCCCGGAGCCCTTCTTGGCCGCCGCGTAGGTCGTGTCCCCGGGGAGGACCAGCGGCTTGGACCGCACGACACGGGTCGGGACGTACCCGCCCAGCGCCTCGCGGCGGTCGTGCATGTACTGGATCTCCTCGGAGTTCCGGCCCGGGTGGTAGTACGGCGGCAGGCCGTCCTCCAGCTGCTTGTCCGTGACCGGGATGTGCAGCCGGTCGCGGAAGCGCTTGAGGTCGTCGACCGTCAGCTTCTTCATCTGGTGGGTCGCGTTGCGGCCCTCGAAGTTCGGGCCGAGCGTCCAGCCCTTGACGGTCTGCGCGAGGATCACGGTCGGCTGGCCCGCGTGGGCCTTGGCCGCCGCGTAGGCCGCGTAGATCTTCTTGTGGTCGTGGCCGCCGCGGCCCAGGTGCAGGACCTGCTGGTCCGACATGCCCTCGACCATCGCCCGCAGCCGGTGGTCGCCGCCGAAGAAGTGGTCCCGGATGTAGCCGCCGGTCTCGGTGGCGTACGTCTGGAACTGGCCGTCGGGGGTGGTGTTGAGCTTGTTGACCAGGATGCCGTCGCGGTCCTGCGCCAGCAGCGGGTCCCAGGAGCGGTCCCAGATCAGCTTGATGACGTTCCAGCCGTTGCCCCGGAAGATCGACTCCAGCTCCTGGATGATCTTGCCGTTGCCTCGGACCGGGCCGTCGAGCCGCTGGAGGTTGCAGTTGACCACGAAGGTCAGGTTGTCCAGGCCCTCGCGGGCGGCGATGGACAGCTGGCCGAGCGACTCGACCTCGTCCATCTCGCCGTCGCCGAGGAACGCCCAGACGTGGGACCTGGAGGTGTCCGCGATGCCGCGCGCCTCCATGTACCGGTTCATCCGGGCCTGGTAGATCGCGCCGAGCGGGCCGAGGCCCATCGACACGGTCGGGAACTCCCAGAAGTCCGGCATCAGCCGCGGATGGGGGTACGAGGAGAGGCCGTTCGGGTACCTCGACTTCTCCTGGCGGAAGCCGTCGAGCTGGGCGTCGTTCAGCCTGTCCAGGAGATACGCGCGGGCGTAGATGCCGGGGGAGGCGTGCCCCTGGAAGAAGATCTGGTCGCCGCCGTCGCCCTCGTCCTTGCCGCGGAAGAAGTGGTTGAAGCCGACGTCGTACAGCGAGGCCGAGGAGGCGAAGGTGGCGATGTGACCGCCGACGCCGATGCCCGGACGCTGGGCGCGCGAGACCATCACGGCCGCGTTCCACCGGGTGGCGTTGAGGACCTTGCGCTCGATCTCCTCGTTGCCGGGGAAGAAGGGCTCGTCCCTGGTGGCGATGGTGTTGACGTAATCCGTGCTGCGCATCTCGGGCACGGCCACGCGCTTCTCGCGGGCGCGCTCGATCAGTCGGAGCATGAGGTAGCGGGCCCGCTCACGGCCCCGCTCGTCGACGGCGGCATCGAGGGAGTCGAGCCATTCCTGGGTCTCTTCCGGGTCGAAATCCGGGACCTGGCTGGGAAGGCCGCCAATGATGATCGGGTTGCGATCGGATCCGGGAGCCACGCTCTTCCTTCGCTGTTCGGTGGTACCCACGGGGCCACGGAAGTGGTCGGGATGTTCATCGTGTACCCCGTCGGTGCCAGACGTCACATTTACCGAAAGGTAACCCCCAGGGGTGCCCTCCAGGCGTCCGGGTGTACTCAAATCGCAACCTTACGCCCAACCCGCGCATGCGTTTCGTCCCGGCGTTCGGCAGACTGAAACCTCAGAAGTCCCCGAACCGGGATGAATCGTGTGTGCCTGATCACGGAGTGCGGTCCGTCAGCGCCGGAAGTTGCGGCGAGACGGCCCCAAACGTCACCGTTTCGGCGGTCTCCACGGCCGGGTACTTGCGCGATGCGCCCCGGCACGTGTGGACTACGGCCAGCGCCGCGCGCATACGCGTGGCCCAAAGCATTTACCGAATGAGCAGGAGGCAAGCCGTGAGCGCGACCGCGGACCACGCGGAGGAGCGGACCAACCCGGCCGTCAGGCTGGGGTTCGAGCCCGGACAGGTGGTCCAGGAGATCGGCTACGACGACGACGTCGACCAGGATCTCCGCGAAGGCATCGAGTCCATCATCGGGGCCGAGCTCGTGGACGAGGAATACGACGACGTCGCTGACGCCGTCGTGCTCTGGTTCCGCGACGAGGACGGCGATCTCACCGACGCCCTGGTGGACGCCATCGGTCTTCTGGAGGACGGCGGCACCATCTGGCTGCTGACGCCGAAGACCGGCCGCGACGGCTACATCGAGCCGTCCGACATCAACGATGCCGCGCAGACTGCTGGTCTCTCCCAGACCAAGAGCATCAGCGTCGCCAAGGACTGGACGGGTACCCGCCTGACCGCCCCCAAGCGCTGATCACCACGCTGCGAGAAGCCCCCGTCGGGACGCCGGCGGGGGCTTTCGTGTGCAGGCCGTAGGGTGGGGATCACCGATTCGGCCCAAGGTCAGGGCCCCGGCGAAGGGATGCGTACGCGATGGCGATCGAGGTCGGGGCCGAGGCCCCGGATTTCGAGCTGAAGGACAACCACGGGCGCACCGTGCGGCTCTCCGACTTCCGCGGCGAGAAGAACGTGGTGCTGCTCTTCTACCCCTTTGCCTTCACCGGTGTCTGCACCGGTGAGCTCACCGCGCTGCGCGACAACCTGGCGGAGTTCGTCAACGACGACACCCAGCTGCTGGCCGTCTCCAACGACTCCATCCACACCCTGCGCGTCTTCGGCGACCAGGAGTCCCTGGAGTTCCCGCTGCTCTCCGATTTCTGGAAGCACGGCGAGGCCTCCCGTGCCTACGGTGTGTTCGACGAGGAGAAGGGCTGCGCGGTGCGCGGGACCTTCGTCATCGACAAGGAGGGCGTGGTCCGCTGGACCGTCGTCAACGCCCTGTCGGAGGCCCGCGACCTCGGCGAGTACCTGAAGGCGCTCGACGCCCTCTGAGGCACGCGTCGGGCCGCTCCGGCACCGACACCCTCGGATTCACCGGGCGAATCGACTGTTTCGACCGGGAACCCGTCACTAGGATCCAGTCGTTGATCCGATACCAACGCACGACGGGGGCGCTGCCCCTGGAAACCTATGGAGGGACTCGTGGGAGTCAGCCTCAGCAAGGGCGGCAACGTCTCGCTGACCAAGGAGGCCCCTGGCCTCACCGCCGTGACCGTCGGTCTGGGCTGGGACGTCCGCACCACCACCGGTACGGACTTCGACCTCGACGCCAGCGCGATCCTGGTGAGCGAGGAGGGCAAGGTCCGCAACGACCAGGACTTCGTCTTCTTCAACAACCTGAAGAGCGCCGACGGCTCCGTCGAGCACACCGGTGACAACCTCACCGGCGAGGGCGAGGGCGACGACGAGCAGGTCAAGGTCAGCCTGGCCACCGTGCCGGCCGACGTGGCCAAGATCGTCTTCCCGGTGTCGATCTACGACGCCGAGAACCGCCAGCAGTCCTTCGGCCAGGTGCGCAACGCGTTCATCCGCGTCGTGAACCAGGCCGGCGGCGCCGAGATCGCCCGGTACGACCTCTCCGAGGACGCCTCGACCGAGACCGCCATGGTCTTCGGCGAGCTGTACCGCCACGGTGCGGAGTGGAAGTTCCGTGCCGTCGGCCAGGGCTACGCCTCGGGCCTGCGCGGCATCGCGCAGGACTTCGGCGTCAACGTCTGAGCCGAAACGTTCGAACCGTCCGGCGCCGCACACCCCGTGCGGCGCCGGACGTGCCTCATCACCACCGGGGAGGAACCGAATCATGGGCGTCACGCTCGCCAAGGGAGGCAATGTCTCCCTCTCCAAGGCCGCACCCAACCTCACCCAGGTCCTCGTGGGGCTCGGCTGGGACGCGCGCTCCACCACCGGGGCTCCGTTCGACCTCGACGCCAGCGCGCTGCTGTGCCGGGCCGGACGGGTGCTCGGCGACGAGTACTTCGTCTTCTACAACCAGCTCCGCAGCCCCGAGGGCTCCGTCGAGCACACCGGTGACAACCTCACCGGCGAGGGTGACGGGGACGACGAGTCCCTCGTCGTCGACCTCGGCAAGGTGCCGGCCCACTGCGACAAGATCGTCTTCCCGGTGTCGATCCACGACGCCGACAACCGCGGCCAGAGTTTCGGCCAGGTCAGCAACGCGTTCATTCGTGTCGTGAACCAGCTGGACGGTCAGGAACTCGCCCGTTACGACCTCTCCGAGGACGCCTCGACCGAGACCGCGATGATCTTCGGCGAGCTGTACCGCTACAACGGCGAATGGAAGTTCAGGGCGGTGGGTCAGGGGTACGCGTCCGGGCTCCGGGGCATCGCTCTAGACTTCGGGGTCAACGTTTCGTAAAGCCATGTAATTTCACGATGGGGTAGACAGTGGTTCTGAAAACCTTCGGCTGGTCGTTCGCGATCACTGCGCTCGGCTTGGTCGCAGCGGTGCTCTACGGGGGGTGGGAGGCCTTCGGGATCGTCGCGATCCTCTGTGTCCTCGAGATCTCGCTGTCCTTCGACAACG
This sequence comes from Streptomyces sp. P9-A4, assembly GCF_036634195.1. Taxonomy (NCBI): domain Bacteria; kingdom Bacillati; phylum Actinomycetota; class Actinomycetes; order Kitasatosporales; family Streptomycetaceae; genus Streptomyces; species Streptomyces sp. P9-A4. Next base: position 2,149,668 of record NZ_JAZIFY010000001.1, on the reverse strand, counting down.
CGGTGGTCAACGCCGGAATCCTGAAGAAGATGAATGCCTTCTGGCAGAAGATCTTCCTCACGATCGGTGTGCTCATCGCCGTCTTCGGTATGCGGCTCGTCTTCCCCGTCGTGATCGTCGCGATCAGCGCCAAGATCGGCCCGATCGACGCCGTCGACCTGGCCTTCAACAACCCCGACCGCTACCAGGAACTGGTGACCGACGCGCATCCGTCGATCGCCGCGTTCGGTGGCATGTTCCTTCTGATGATCTTCCTCGACTTCATTTTCGAGGACCGTGACATCCAGTGGCTGCGCTGGATCGAGCGCCCGCTCGCCAAGCTCGGCAAGGTCGACATGCTGTCGGTCTGCATCGCCCTCGTCGTCCTGCTGGTCAGCGCGATGACCTTCGCGACCCACGCCCACCAGCACGGCGGCACGCACGTCGACAAGGCGCAGACGGTGCTGATCTCCGGCATCGCCGGCCTCATCACGTACCTCGTCGTCGGCGGTCTCTCCAGCTACTTCGAGAACAAGCTGGAGGAAGAGGAGGAGCGCGAGCACGAGGCCGAGGAAGAGGCCAGGCTCAGCGGCAAGAAGCCTTCCGTCGTCCAGCTGGCCGGCAAGGCCGCCTTCTTCATGTTCCTCTACCTGGAGGTCCTCGACGCCTCCTTCTCGTTCGACGGTGTCATCGGCGCCTTCGCCATCACCAACGACATCGTCCTGATGGCGCTCGGCCTCGGTGTCGGTGCCATGTACGTCCGTTCGCTGACGGTCTACCTGGTCCGCCAGGGCACCCTCGACGACTACGTCTACCTGGAGCACGGCGCCCACTACGCCATCGGCGCCCTGGCCGTCCTGCTCCTGGTCACCATCCAGTACGAGATCCCCGAGGTCATCACGGGCGGTCTCGGCGTCGCGCTCATCGGCTGGTCCTTCTGGTCCTCCGTCCGCCGCAACAAGCGGCTGGCGGCGGCCGAGGGAGGTTCCGGTTCGTCGGAGGAGAAGACCGAGGTGCCGTCCGGGGTGTGACACCCCCGGCGACGAGGAACGCTTCACTGCGGGGCGGCCGTATCACCCGGCCGCCCCGCAGGCATGTGCGCGGGAGATCACGAGCAGTGGGGGGTGAAGGCGGCATGGCCTTCTGGGACAACCTTTTTCCGGGGAGGGCGGCGCATTTCGACTCGGGCAGCGCCGCGTCGAACTCGATCGACCTGACGAGACGGCACCCGACCGTCTCGCTGACCAAGCAGGGAGCGGCCACCGGCAACCTCCGGGTGAACCTGTCCTGGCGGATGCGGACCTCCGACCTGGAAGGGCGCTCGCGCCAGAGCGGGCGGCTGCTCCGCAACCCCTCCCAGCTCTTCAAGCCCGAGGTCGTCCAGGCGCACACCCAGGGCATGGTCAACGTCGACCTGGACCTGGGCTGCCTCTATGAGCTCAAGGACGGCAGCAAGGGCGTGGTGCAGCCGCTGGGCGGCTTCTTCGGCGACCTGAACGGCGCCCCGTACGTGAAGCTCAGCGGGGACGACCGCTTCGGCGGCTCGTCCGGCGAGACGATCTTCGTCAATCTGGACCACAAGGACGAGATCAAGCGCCTGCTGTTCTTCGCGTACATCTACGACCAGACGCCGGCCTTCGACCGTACGCACGCCAAGATCACGCTCTATCCGAGCAACGGTCCCCGGATCGAGATCGAGCTCGACGAGCGCGCCCCGCAGGCACGCTCCTGCGCGGTCTTCACCGTGGAGAACACCAAGGGCGAGCTGACGGTCCGCCGCGAGGTGCGCTTCGTGTACGGCTTCCAGGCCGAGCTGGACCGGCTGTACGGCTGGGGACTCCAGTGGGGGCGCGGCTACAAGACCAAGGCGTAGTCCTTGCCCGCCGCCTCAGGACCGGGCGAACTGGGGACCCATGGGCGGCATCCGGAACTCCGGTGCCGGGTGCTGCTCGGGCGCGGCGCCGACCGGCTGCGGATAGCCGTACGCGGGGGCCGGGACGTTCGCCGGCGGCTGGGGGTAGCCGTAGGCCGGGGCCCGGTCGGGGACCGGCGGCGGCATCGTCGGCTGCGGGGGTACGGGGCCGTGGGCGACGGTCAGGTCCAGATCGGGCGCGCCGGGGGCGTGAACGGCCGCCACGGCCTCCTGGGCGGCACCCGAGGGCTCCCGGGCGCCCGGGAGCTCGGGGAAGCCGCCAGGAGCGTCGGGGAAGCCGCCCTGGGGCGTGGCGGCGTCGCTCCGCGCGTCCTGGACGTCCAGGGCCTCCTGCGCCTCCTCGTCGACCGAGATGCCGAAGTCGGTCGCGAGGCCGATCAGGCCGGTCGGGTAGCCCTGTCCGACCGCGCGGAACTTCCAGGTGTCCCCGCGCCGGTACAGCTCGCCGCAGATCACCGCCGTCTCCTCGCCGGTCTCCGCCGTCACGGCGAACAGGGCCAGCGGCTCGCGCTCGGGGCCGGGCGTCGCGTCGTACAGCAGGATCCGCAGGTCCGAGACGGACCGGAAGGTGCCGCCGTCGGAGGAGGCCGCGATCACCACCCGGTCGACCGAGACGTCCAGACCGCCGAGATCGGCCTCCACGGTGTCCGTCAAGCCCCCGGAGTCCCGCTTCTTGGGCAGCCGCCGCACCAGGCCCGAGGGGTGGCGCGGCTGGTTGTAGAAGACGAAGTCCTCGTCGGACCGCACGCGGCCGGCGGGCCCGAGCAGCAGGGCCGACGCATCGACGTCGGGGACCCCGGGGCCCGGGGTCCAGCGGAGCACGGCCCGTACGGCCGCGGTGTCGAGAGGGACGTTGGAGCCCTTCAGCATCGCGTGCGTCATGACGGCAATCCTGCCCTCCCGGCGGGCCCGCGGACAACGCGGGGGCGCCACCGACCTGGGGAGAGGGGGTGACGGATGCTGACGAGTTACCTGAATTTCACGCTCGCGGGGAACTACGGACACCCGCACCTACGTACTATTACCGGCCACATGTCGTCAGGTCGAGAAAGGTAGACGGGGGACTTATATGCGTCATTTCGGGCACATCCCGTCCACGACACGGGCAGGATTGTTCCACCGCGAGCCGGCCGTCTTCACCGCCGACTCGCCCGCGCGCACGCTCGCCGTGGCGCTGGGAGCCACGCTCTACAGCCCGGCCACCCGGCCGCGGCTCGCCGACGACGTGCGCAAGCAGGCGGCCCGCGGAGTGGTCTCCATGGTGCTCTGCCTGGAGGACTCCATCAGCGACGGCGAGGTGGAGGCCGGCGAGGTCAACCTCGTCCGCCAGTTCGCCGACCTCGCCGCGGGCACCGTGACGGACGGCGACACCGTCACGGACGTGCCCCTGCTGTTCATCCGGGTCCGCGAACCGCGCCAGATCACCGACCTCGTCGACCGCCTCGGCGACACGGTCCGGCTGCTGTCCGGATTCGTACTGCCCAAATTCACCGAGAACCGCGGCCGCGCCTTCCTCGAAGCGCTCACCCAGGCCGAGCGGAACTGCGGACGGCGCCTCTTCGCCATGCCCGTCCTGGAGTCCCCCGAGCTCCTCCACCTGGAGACCCGGGCCGAGACCCTCGCCGGCATCGCCTCGATCACCGACAAGTACCGCGACCGCGTCCTCGCCCTGCGTCTCGGGGTCACCGACTTCTGCTCCGCCTACGGGCTGCGCCGCTCGCCCGACATGACCGCCTACGACGTCAAGATCGTCGCGAACGTCATCGCCGACGTCGTCAACGTCCTCGGCCGCTCCGACGGCACCGGCTTCACCGTCACCGGACCCGTCTGGGAGTACTTCCGTCCCGGCGAGCGCATGTTCAAGCCGCAGCTCCGCCGCAGCCCCTTCCTGGAGGGCCGCGCCGAGGACCTCCGTACCGCGCTCATCCAGCACGACCTCGACGGCCTGCTCCGAGAGATCGAACTCGACCGCGCCAACGGCCTGCTCGGCAAGACCTGCATCCACCCCACCCATGTGGTGCCGGTGCACGCCCTCTCCGTGGTCAGCCACGAGGAGTGGAGCGACGCCCAGGACATCCTGCGGCCGGAACAGGGCGGCGGCGGAGTCCTCCGCTCCGCCTACACGAACAAGATGAACGAAGTGAAGCCGCATCGCGCGTGGGCCGAGCGCACCCTGCTGCGCGCCGAGGTCTTCGGCGTCGCCAACGAGGACGTCGGCTTCGTGGATCTGCTCACCGCCGGCCTCGCCGGCTGACGAAGGGACGTCGACGACGTGGTGTGGACCGGAACGTGGGTCGCGGAGCGACTGGGCGTCGAACTGATCGGCGACGAGGAGCTACCGGCCCTGTTGGGCCTCGCACTGCGCCGCAACCCCAAGCGCGCGCACCTGCTCGTCTCCAGCGTGCTCGGCAAGCACGTGCCGCAGCGCCCCTCCGTCGTGTACGGCTCCGGCCTCGGCCTCGGCCGGCGCGTCCGCGAACTCCTCGGCGAGGAGGAGGCCGCGCGCTCCGTCGTCCTCGGGTACGCCGAGACCGCCACGGCCCTCGGCCACGCCGTCGCCGACGGGCTCGGCCTCGCCCCGTACCTCCACTCCACCCGGCGGCCGGTGGCCGGAGTGGCCCGCGCGGGCGGCTTCGAGGAGTCCCACTCGCACGCCACCTCGCACCTGCTGCTGCCCGAGGACACCGAGCTGCTCGCGGGCGACGGGCCGCTGGTCCTCGTCGACGACGAGTTCTCCACCGGCAACACCGTCCTCAACACCGTCCGGACCCTCCACGAGCGCTACCCGCGCAAGCGGTACGTCGTGGTGGCCCTCGTCGACATGCGCTCCGCCGCCGACCTCGGCCGCCTGGACGCCTTCGCCGAGGAGATCGGCGCCCGCGTCGACCTGGTGGCCGGCGCCGCCGGAACCGTACGCCTCCCGGAAGGGGTCCTGGAGAAGGGCCAGGCGCTGGTGGCCGAGCACGAGACACCCACCCCCGCCCCCCTCCGCCCGGCGTCCCGCCCGGCCCCCGTGCGGATCGCGCTCGACTGGCCCGAGGGGGTCCCCGACGGCGGCAGGCACGGCTTCACACCGGAGCACCGCACCCGCCTGGAGCAGGCCCTGCCGGCCCTGGCACGCAGGATCGGCGAGCAGCTGGGCGCCCCGTCGGCCGCCGCGGAGGAGCCCGGCGCTCCCGCCTCGCCGTCCGCCGGGGAGCCGCGAGAGCCGCGAGAGCTGCCCGCCGGGGAGCCGCGAGAGCCGTCCGCCGGGGAGCATCGAGAGCCCGCCGGGGCCCGACCCGGCACCCCCGCCCCGCCGCCCGCCGCGCCCCGCGTCCTCGTCCTCGGCTTCGAGGAGCTGATGTACGCGCCGCTGCGCCTCGGCACCGCCCTGGAGGACGCCGGCCACGACGTCAGCTACTCCACCACCACCCGCTCGCCCGTCCTCGCCGTCGACGACCCCGGATACGCGATACGCACCCGGCTCGTCTTCCCCGCCCACGACGACCCCGCCGGCGGACCCGGCGAGCGGTACGCGTACAACGTGGCCGGCGCGGGCTTCGACGCGGTCGTCGCCGTCGTCGACTCCACCGCCGACACCCCGGCCCTGCACGCCCCCGACGGCCTGCTCGCCCAGCTGTCCGCGCACGTCCCGCGCGTCCTCCTGGCCGTCGTCCCCTCGCACACACCCGCACCCACGCCTACGCACGGGCCCACAGCCGCGCCCATGCCCACGCACACGCCCACGGCCTCGCCGTACCCCTCGTACGACGACAGGCCCCCGGTCACCGAAGCTCCCGAAAGGAGCTCCATGCTGCCCGAGCCCCTCCGCGGCCCCGCCTTCTCCTCCTACGCCCCCGAGGAGGTCGGCTGGCTGCTCCAGGACCTCTCGGACGTCGAGCTGGAGGCGCCCACCGAGGAACGCGAGGAAGCCATCCAGAGCGGCGGCGCCCACTACGCCGAGTCGCTGCCCGTCGAGTACCAGCCCAGCCCCCGCTACCAGGAGTTGTTCCACAGCGCCCTGGAGACCTCGGCCGCCCGTATCGCCCGCGCCGTCGGCACCGTCACCGAGACGGTCCTCGCCGAGCTCCCCCTTCGCCGTGGACGGCGCGGGAGGGACCCCCAGGGCCGCCGCCCGGTGCTCGTCTCCCTCGCCCGCGCCGGCACCCCCGTCGGCGTCCTCATGCGCCGCTGGGCGCAGGCCCGCCACGGCCTCGACCTGCCGCACTACGCCGTCTCCATCGTGCGCGGCCGGGGCATCGACGCCAACGCGCTGCGCTGGCTCGCCGCCCACCACGACCCGGCCGACGTCGTGTTCGTCGACGGCTGGACCGGCAAGGGCGCCATCACCCGCGAACTCGCCGAGGCGATAAGGGAGTTCGAAGCGGCCGAGGGCGTCACGGGCTTCGACCCGGAGATCGCGGTCCTCGCCGACCCCGGCTCCTGCGTCCGCACCTACGGCACCCGCGAGGACTTCCTCATCCCGTCCGCCTGCCTCAACTCCACGGTGTCCGGCCTGATATCGCGTACGGTCCTCCGCGCCGACCTCGTCGGACCGGACGACTTCCACGGCGGCAAGTTCTACCGCGAACTGGCCGGAGCCGACGTCTCCAACGACTTCCTCGACGCCGTCGCCGCCCGCTTCGACGAGGTCGCCGGCTCCGTCGACGGGGACGTCAAGGAACTCCTCGCCGCCGACCGCACCCCCACCTGGGAGGGCTGGGCGGCCGTCGAGCGGATCAGCGAGGAGTACGGCATCCACGACGTCAACCTGGTCAAGCCGGGCGTCGGCGAGACCACCCGCGTCCTGCTCCGCCGCGTCCCCTGGAAGATCCTCGCCAAGCGGGGCGCGGGCGCCGACCTCGCGCACGTCCGGCTGCTCGCCGAGCAGCGCGGCGTACCGGTCGAGGAGGTCGACGAACTCCCGTACAGCTGCGTCGGTCTGATCCACCCTCAGTACACCAGGGGCGCGACAGGCGCCGACGGCAAGGCGGTGGTGTCCCAGTGAGTACGACCCCGGTGGGTACGACGAAGGATCCGGCCTCCGTACTGGTCGCCAGCGACCTCGACCGCACCCTCATCTACTCCTCCGCGGCCCTCGCCCTCGGCATGCCCGACGCGCAGGCACCCCGGCTGCTCTGCGTAGAGGTCCACGAGTCCAAGCCGCTCTCCTACATGACCGAGGACGCGGCCGACCTCCTCGCGAGACTGACCGGCGAAGCCGTCTTCGTGCCCACCACGACCCGGACGCGCAAGCAGTACCAGCGCATCCAACTCCCCGGCGCCGCACCGAAGTACGCGATCTGCGCCAACGGCGGACACATCCTCGTCGACGGCGTCTCCGACCCCGAGTGGCACGCCTCCGTGGTGCGCCGGCTCGCGGAGGAGTGCGCGCCGCTCTCCGAGATCCGCGCCTACCTCACCGCGACCACGGACCTGTCCTGGGTGCGCAAGCACCGAGTCGCCGAGGACCTCTTCGCGTACCTCGTCGTCGAGCGCGAGCGGCTCCCCGAGGACTGGCTGGGCCGCTTCGGCGCCTGGGCGGGGGAGCGCGGCTGGACGGTCTCGCTCCAGGGCCGCAAGGTGTACGCGGTCCCGAAGCCGCTCACCAAGAGCGCGGCGGTCCGCGAGGTCGCCCGCCGCACCGGGGCCACGCTCACGCTGGCCGCCGGCGACTCCCTCCTCGACGCCGACCTGCTGCTCGCCGCGGACCGGGCCTGGCGGCCGGGCCACGGCGAACTGGCCGACAGCGACTGGACCGCCCCCCACCTGGACGTCCTGGTGGAACGCGGGGTCGCGGCGGGCGAGGAGATCCTGCGCCGCTTCCGGGCGGCGGCCGCCGTCTAGAGGACGGTCAGGCGTACGGCGGCCTCAGCCGCAGCAGCCCCCGCCGCAGCAACCGCCGCCCCCGCCGCCGCCACTCGGCGCGGGGCCGGCGGTGGAGCTGCCGCCGACGGCCACGGCCGAGAGCAGCTTCACGGTGTCGTCGTGCCCGGCGGGGCAGGAGGCGGGGTCGGAGGACTCGGCCATGGGACGGCTGAGCTCGAAGGTGTCGCCGCAGGTCCGGCAGCGGAATTCGTAACGAGGCATGGGGACAGGCTAGAGCCTTCGGCTCGGGGTGTTCCGCTCACGGCCGTCCGCGTGCGGCTTCCTGCCCGCAGCCCCCGCTTTCGGCTCCCGGCTCCCGGATCAGTGCCCGGCGCCCCGCTCCTCCCGGATCTGCCCGACGACGTGCGCGGCCGAGGCCCGTACGCCCTCCAGTTCGGTGAGGAAGTGCCAGTAGTCGGGGTGCCGCCCCTCCAGCGTGCCGACCGCGCGGTCGAGCCGGGCGACAGCCTCGTCGAGAGGCCGGGCGTGGCGGGGGTCGGGGGTGCTCCGGCCGGCCATGGCGAGCCGCTGGGCGTCGCGCACGGCGAACCGGGTCCGGTCGATCTCGGCCTTCGGGTCCTTGGCGACGGCGTCGAGACGGCGCAGCCGGTCCCCGGCGGCGGAGACGGCCTCGTCGGTGGAGTCCAGCAGGGCGCGGACGGTGGAGAGGAGCGAGGTGGTGTCGGGCCAGCGCTGCTCGGCCCGTGCCCTTCCGGCCTCGGCGAGCCGCTCCTCGGCCTGGTGGAGCGAGGTGGCTGCCTGCTCGGGCACGTGCTGGAGGTCTTGCCAGCAGGGCGCGGTGAAGCGTCGGCGCAGCTCGGAGAGGACGGGTTCGACGCCGCCTGTGCGGGTGGTGAGCGCTTCGGTGCGGGTGCGGAGGGAGACGAGCCGCCGGTCGATCTCGGCGGCCCGCTCGGGCAGCCGCTCGGCCTCGGCGCGTACGGCCTCGGCGTCCCGGAGCACCCGGTCGGCGCGCTGGAGCGTCTCGGGTAGGCCGTGCCGCCCGGCGCCCTCGTTGAGCCGGGTCAGCTCGGGGCCGAGGGCGGCGAGCCGGGCGGCGAGGTCGTCGGCGCGCAGCCCGCTCTCGCGTACGGAGTCGAGGGCGCCGGACGCGCCGCGCAGGGCCTGCCGGGCGCGTTCGACGGCGGGGGCGAGGCGGGCGAGCTGGGTCTCGGCACGCCCGAGCAGCGGCGCGAGCCCCTCCTCGTACCGGTCGAGGTCGGCCTTCGCGCGGTTCAGTTCGTCCTTGGCGCGGGTCAGTTCGGCGCGGGCGCGGGAGGCGGTCGCGGCGTCGAGCTCGGCGTGGTCGAGGTCGTGGGCGTCGACGGCGTCGATGTAGAGGTGACTGACCTCGTCGATACGGCGGCCGAGGGCCTCGAAGCCCTCGACGGCGCGGCGGGCCTCGGGGGAGCTGTCGACGGCGGTGATGGTCTCGATGGAGATGCGCAGCCCGCGCTGGGCGGTGTCGAGCTCGTAGAAGGCCGCGGCGGCGGCGTCCTTGGCGGCCTGGGCCTCGGCCCGCTGGCTCTCGCCGCGCCCGCCGAACCAGCGGCGGGTGCCGCCGCCGGCGAAGGCGTGCGGCATGAGGGCGCCGACGAGGAGGGGCAGGGCGAGGGCGAGCCGGAGGCCGGAGGGCGCCTGCCGCGGCCCACCGTCGGTTCGGGTGTCTGCCCGGCCGGGCGTGTCACGACGTCGAACGCCGCCCGCCCCCCTCGCGTCGCTCGCCGCCACGTACCTCTCCCGTGCTGTGTCCGCCGTGCCCGGTCCGATTCATTCTCCCACCAGCTAAGGACGAACACACGGGCCGGTCAGTTCGCGGTGAGGACGGACACGTCACCGTTGTCGCTGCGGGCGCTCACGGAGTGGCCGCTGCCGTCGCGGCGGGGGACGTCGATGCGGACGTCACCGTTGTCGCTGGCGCCGGTCACCTCGTAGTCGGCGGTGGGGAGGGAGAGGGTGATGTCGCCGTTGTCGGTGAAGAGGTCGACGCGACGGGGTACGGCGCCGAGGGCGATGCGGACGTTGCCGTTGTCGGAGCGGGCGACGACCTCGGGGGCGGTGGCGCCGGAGTCGACGACGACGTCGCCGTTGTCGGTGAACAGGTCGAGGGGGCCGGCGGGCTTGCGGACCCGTACGTCGCCGTTGTCGGACCGTACCTTCAGGGGTGTGGTGAAGCCCTCGGCGGTGACGCCTCCGTTGTCGTCCTGGACGGTGACGGCGGCCTTGCGGGGCACCTGGATACGGTGGACGGCGTCGCAGTTGGAGGTGACCCCGGTGCACCCCACGCGCAGGGTGAGCCGCCCGTCGGTGAGCGTCCAGGTGGGCTCGGGCCCGGAGCCCATGAACGCCCACCCGTCGACCTGCCGCTCGACCCGCACCTCGTCGATGTCGGCGGGCGTGATCACCAGCTCGGAGTCGTCGGAGTCGATGGTGAGCGCCGCGCCGTCGAAGGCGAACGACTTCCGCTCCACGGGCGCGGCGTCGGCATCGGCGGAACCGCACCCGGCGAGCACGAGGGAGGAGAGCAGCACCCCTCCGGAGACGAGCAGCACACGGAACGGACGACCTGCGACAGCCATGACGATGAACCCCCACCGAGAAACGCGGACAGTAGGACGACGCTATGCCCCCGCCACCCCGCGTCACGATCCGGCGACCCACCGTCCCGAGGGTGGGGCTACCCCCCGGCCAGGGGTATCGGATTGCGGCACCCACCCATGCGCCATGTACGCTGTTGTCCCTCCCACGGGTGCGTAGCTCAGGGGTAGAGCGCTGCTCTTACAAAGCAGATGTCGGCGGTTCGAAACCGTCCGCGCCCACCAGCAGGTAGCACGACAAAGGCCCAGGTCACCGGTACTGAACCGGGAGCCTGGGCCTTGTTCGTTCTTTGGGCGGGAAGGCGGGGGAGGGGCGCCGTGCCAGTTACGTGCCAGAAGCGTCGCCGGACTCGCCCGGCCGGACTTTTTTGATCTGCTCGTCGACGTGAGCGGCGATGGCGTGGTCACGCCCGTTCACCAGGTGCTGATAGATCAGCGCGGCCCGCACCGACGAATGCCCCATCCGTTGCATCAGCTCACGCGTCGTGGCGCCGCCAGTCGCGGCGAGGGTGTTCCCAGTGTGGCGCAGATCGTGGAAGTGGACGTCGCGGAGGCCGGTGTCCTTCAGGGCCCGCAGCCACAGTCGCCGGAAGTTGTTCCGACGCAGCTGCCCGCCGCGGGCTCCGGTGAAGACCAGCCCGGTGCGACCCGGCTCGGCGTAGACGGCGAGATGAGTGGCCAGGCTCTCCGCCAGGGAGGCCGGGAAGGCGACGGTCCGCACACCGGCCGCGCTCTTGGGCGTCTTGACCAGGATGCCGTCGGTGCGGGTCTCCGCCAGCGAACGTCGTACGGCGACGGTTCGCCGGTCGAGGTCGACGTCATGGCGCTGAAGCGCGGCGAGCTCCCCGAAGCGGAGGCCGGTGAAGGCCGCCAGCAGGATGAACATCCGGAAGCGCGCCGGCACGGCATCGGCGAGCTGGAAGACCTCGGCGACGTCGAGGAACGGCCGCTCAGCCGTCTTGGCCGCTCCGGCGCCCTTGATGCGGCAGGGGTTGCGCTGGATCAGCTCGTCGTCGACCGCAGTGTTCATGATGGCGCGGAGGATCTGGTACGCCTTGGCGACCGTCGGCTCACCGACACCCGACTCCAGGAGGCCGGCACGCCAGCGGCGTATCTGAGGTGTGGTGATCTCACTCAGGACCACGTCCGCGAAGGTCGGCAGGATGTGGAGGCGCAGCGCGCTGCCGTTGCGTTCGCGGGTGGTCGCTGCGTAGTCGCGTTCCTTGAACCAGGCGTCGGCATAGACGCCGAAGAGAACTTTGTCGTCAGGGTTCTTCCATTTGCCGTCGATGATCTCCGCTTCCTTGCGGACGAGCCACCGATCGGCATCGGTCTGCGAGGCGAAGGTCTCGGGAGCCGATCGGGTGATCCCGTCGGGCCCCTGATAGCGGGCCTGGAACCGTCCTGACGGCAGCTTGCGCACTGCACCGAAGCGCCGCCGCTTCCCCTTGCTGTTCGCCATCAGGCCACCGCCGCGAATCGGCGACGAGTGGTGATCGGCTGGACGGTGTGGGTGACGACGAATTCCTCCAAGGCCCGCTCAGGGATGCGGACATGCCGCCCCACCTTGACGAAGACGATCCGGCGCTCGGCGATGAGCCGACGCGGAAACCTCTCGGTGGTGCCGAGGAGTTCGGCGGCCTGGCCCACGGTCAGCAGTCGGTCGGTCATGCGCTTGCTCCCTCCAGGGCGAGTTGGTCGCGCAGGGCTTCGCGGGCGGTCTCACGGTTGAGCGCGATGTCCCTGGCGATGGAGGCGGCGAGGGCGGCCTCGCCGGGGGTGTGGCCCTGGCCGGCGTAGGACCAAGAGGTGAGGACGAAGACGGTGTCCGGCTCGATGTCGTCGAGGCCGCGGGCGGTGCGTTCCTGGGCGGCGCGGTAGTCGGCGCGGGTCTGGCGGAGTTCGCTCAGGGTGGTCGAGTACTGCCGGGACTTGGTGGAGAAGTGGCCCCGGAAGCCGAGCATGTGGGCCCAGGCGAGGAGGCGGCGGTCGGGGTAGAGCGGGTCGAGGTCGAAGCAGGCTTCGACGAGGCGGCGGGTGTGGTCGGGTACGCCGAGGAGGACCAGGGCCTCACGGTTGCCGATGCGGCGGTCGAGGCTGCCGGTGGTCTCGGCGGCCTTGGTGGCGTACTTGGCGATGTAGGAGGCGACGGCCTGTTCGGTGATGTCGGAGCCGTCGCCGAACGCCTTCACGGGCCGGATGTCGAGCTGGGTGCCCCAGCGGAGGCGGCGGGTGGGGTGGTCACCGGCGGCGGGGACGGTGACGGTCGTGTACGCGTGGGTGGCGGCGGCGCGGATGGCGTCGGTGAGGTGTTCGGTGGTTTACCAGGACGGCGGGGGCGAGTCGGGGCCGTCCACGCCGTCGATGCGGACGACGGCGTGGAAGTGGACGGCGCCCCGCTTCTGGAACTCGGCGACCTTCCCGTACGAGATCCGGGCGACCTCCTTCAGCTCCCTCTGCGAGAGGCCAGCCGTGGCGGCGATCTCCCGGCGGAGTCGATTCGTGAACCTCTGCCAGAGCTGCCCGGCGTGGTTGTTGAAGAGGACGGCGGCGGCGTAGTCGTACGAGTCGGGGTCCAGCGGCGTGCCGAGGGCGGCGTCGTCCTCGGCGTGGCGAACGCCGCAGCGACAGGGCCGGGGGTCGGGACGGTTGTGGACCGGTCCGAAGGATGGGGCGGTGAGGGTGAGGAAGACGCGAGGGTGTTCGCGGACGGTGGCGGGGATGTCCCGGGCGCTGTCTCCGGCGAGGCCGGCGCGGATGAGGTGGTACGTGTCGCCCGCGTACGTCCACGCGCAGGCGGGGCAGCGGGAGGCCCGGCGGTTGCCGCAGGCGATCCGGAGCCGTGCGCCCGGTTCGGTGTCGGTGGAGTACCGGTGGAGGGTCTCCCCGGTGCTCTTGTCCCTGGTGAGGGTCCAGCCCTGGAGGTGGATGGGGTGGGAACAGCCGCCGGTGCGGTGGATCTGCTCCTTCCAGCGGTCGAAGCCGGGGGACCCGGCCACCCGAAGCATGTCGCCCAGGGTGGCGGTATCGAACCCCGCCGACGAGGCGGCTGGGACGGTCATCATGGAGTGCTTCCTTCTGGTTCTGCGAGCTGGGCAGGAGCGGGGCTTCCGGGCGGCGGAGACTTGGCGGTTGAGCCGCCCGGAGCCCGACTAGCGGCGCCGCTGCTGTCCGTTGAGGAGTGAGCGCAGGACGACGGCGCACACGGCGACCGAGGCGGCGCTGATAGCGACGGCGAGGAGCATGGAGACCAGGACCGTGCCGACGACGAGGACGGCTCCGACGCCTCCGGCGACGACGACAGCCAGGCTGGCCGGGGTGAGGCGCACGGCGGAGAAGCGTGCCGGGACCGGAGCAGGGGCCGGGGCGTGGTGGTGGTTGCAGGCCACCGCGTCGGCGGTGTGATGGGGCGCGATGTCGGCGGTGGCGGTCGGCTGGACGAGCGGGGTGACGATGCCGGCCGGAAGTGGGTTGACCGGGATGCGCGGCTGGAACATGACGGTTCTCCCTACTTGTTGATCGTGCTGTCGATGAGCGGTGCGAGGACGCTGTCGGCGAGGAGGAAGCCGCCGAGGAGGATCACGGCGACGAGCCACCAGGGCGGGCGGATGAGCTTGATGCCGAGGCCGCCGACGACGACCAGGGCGAGCCAGAGCGGGACGTCCATGACGGGTCTCCTTCGAGGTCAGCGGGGCTGGCAGCGGTGGGTGCGGGCGGCGAGCTGGGCGGCCGAGGAGCTGGAGTACTCGGCGGACCAGCCGCAGCCGTCGGACGTGCACACCGCGGCGTACTTGGTGCGGCCGTGGCGATCGCGGCGGGTACCGATCTGCACTGGGCCGATCCGCATCACGGAGTGGAAGTGGTCGCGAGGGGCCATGAGGGTCTCTCTTCAGACGAGCTGGGCGGCGATGGCGTTGGCCATCAGGGGCGGGACGCCGAGGCGAGCGCGCAGGGTGTCGGCGTCGATCGGGTAGCCGGTGCGGGCGCGGTAGTCGTCGGCGACCTTCCGGGCGTGAGCGACGAGCGCCGGTGGTGCGGCCACGGGGGCGGGTTCGGGCTCAGGTGCGGGTTCCGGGACCGGCTCCGGCTCCGGAGAGGGGAGGGCCGGGGCGGCGGCGATCTCAGGCTTCGGCTCGACCACGTCATCCCGCTCGATGACCGCTTCCACGGCCGAGGGGTGCCCAGTGTCCGTGTCGGGTTCGGCAGGCTTGGTGACCGCCGGATGTCCAGGGGAGTGGACAAGAAGGGTCCCGCCGAGGAACGCGAGGGCAGGCCAGCCCGCGACGAGGATGCGCAGCCAGGCGGGGACGTGGCCGAGGTCGAGGAGCCCGGCGGTGGCGACGTTCGCACCGAGCGACGCGGCCAGGGCGACCATGAACCACGTCCAGGCCGAGCGGGCAGGCTCACCGGCGGCCCGCGAGGTCCGCAGCCGATGCCAGGCGGCGACGAGTAGGAGATCGACGGAGATCGGGTAGGCCCAAGCCTTCCAACCGGACTGTCCGGCAGCCGCAGCCAGGTCGTGAAGGTGAGCGAAGGACAGGGCGCCGGCGATCACGGCTTGTACGAGGACGGCGTCCGGTCGGCGGATGGGACGCATCGGGGGTCCTCCTTCCGGTTTCGGCATGGGCGGGGTAGGGACCTGGCGTGAAGCGGTCACGCCGCCGTGGAGCGAGGGGATTCAGGCGATCGCGGGAGCCGCAACGGTCGAGGGCGCCGCGGCTTTGCCCAGAGGCGACAGGACGGGCCGGAAGGCGTCCAACGCGGGGATCTCGGGCGTGCGGTGAGCGTGGGAGTTCGCGATGTTCACGGCTCGCCGGAGCGTGAGGTGGGGAGTACGGATGCGGACCCACCCACCGGAGGAGTCGCCGACGACGGCGGTGCCGGGCCGGTCGGTGCGGATCTGGACCGTGGCGAGGACGGCGTCCGGGGCGATGTCGCCGAAGGCCATGTTGGCGGAGGTCTCGTCGTTGACGCGGTGAGCGGTGCGGCCGGTGAGCTGGGCGCGGAGCATGGTGATGCCCTTACCGAGCTCGGAGCCGAAGCGCTGCCCGCAGATCTCCAGGTAGATGCCGGCGGCGCGGCCGAGCTGGGCGAGCCGGACGAGGGAGGTGATGATCCGATCCCGCCGCTTCTCCTCGTCCTTCGTAGCGAAGAGGGCGAGTTCGGCGACCTCATCGACCAGGAGCACGATCGGCGTCGGTCGCAGGTGATCGGGCAGGTCCCAGATGTCGGCGGTGATTTCCACATCCGGCAGGTCTGCACTCAATCTCTGCTCACGTCGGATCAGTTGGTAGACGTCCTCCATGTGCTCGACGAGGGCGTCGAGGAGGTTAGCGGCGGCATCAGGGTTGTCGGCCAGGGCGGTGAACCGTCGGGCGAGCGGGGCGAGTTCGACTCCCTGCTTGCAGTCGATCCCGACGAGGGCGACATCCAGCGTGGCGAGCGCAGCGACGAGGTTGCGCTGATAGACGGACTTCCCGGACTGGGTGGCACCGACGTTCAGGGCGTGCGGGGTCTGGCGGTAGTCGCGGTAGTACACCTCCCCGTCCTCCCGCATGGCGACCGGAACCCGCATCACCCCACCACGGGCCGCCGCGGGCATCTGAACCCGTTTGAGGACGTCGTACCCGGTCATCCGCAGCTCGACGACACCCGAGCGGATCTCCCGGGCGGTGACGTTCTGCATGACGAACGAGTGCCGGAGCCGGTCCGAGGCAGCGGAGAAATCGAACGCGTCCTGACCGGGGCGGAGCTTCACCCGCAGTACGAGCCCGGTACGCGTCGGCCGCAGCCGCAGGATCCGGGGCGCCCGCGAATCGGGGATGGGCCGGCCGGTCATCCGAGCCAGTGCCAGGCGCCAGCGCGAGGGCGGGACGGTCAGCCCACACGCGTCCATGACCGACGCGTACCGGGCGAGGATCCGCACCACCGCGAAGACGACACCAAAACTCATCCAGTACCAGGCCGGACGCTGCCACCGCAGCAGCAGCGCGACCGTGGCGACCAGCGCGAGCGTGACCGTTAAGGCGGTCATGGGTCAGTTGACCTTCGCGGCGGCGAGCGAAGTGACGGCGACGGCGCGGAAGCTGATGCCGTGGCGCTTCTGGCCGTTGAACTCGTTCTCCCACGGTCGGGCGACGACGCCGGTCAGGGCGACCGGGGTGCCCATGGACAGCTCCTCGGAGATGCCCGTCTCGGGCACGGTCAGGTTGAGGATCTCGGCGTTGCCGTCCATGACGAACATGACGTCGACGGTCATCAGCGTCGTACCGGTCTCACGGTCGGTGGCGATCTCACCGGTCTGACGGTTCGCGATCTTCGGGGCCGGGGGCTGGGCCACCATCACCATCGCGGCGGAGGTATCGACGGGGATCTGACGCACAGTGGATCACTCCTCTATAGAGGCTGGACTCATCCACTCCTATATAGGAGTGACATGAAGAAGAGTGCCTCACTCCTGTATATGAGTCAACCCGCCACGGGCAGAAACCGCAGCGGGTTGAAGGGAGTTGAGTGCGCGTCAGTCGGTCGCGGGGATCCGGTACTGGAAGACGAACTGGTCAGCGGCCATGAGGGTGTCGCAGACCTCCACGACCCGCCCCTTCTTCGTCACGGCATCGCGCAGCAGGTGCACCACAGGAGCCCCAGGGCTGAGAGCGAGCTCCGACGCCTCCGCCTTCGCGGCCGGCCGAGCCTGAAGGGTCTCCACGAACTCAGCGAAGGCGTGGCCGTGGTCTTCGAGCCGGGCGTAGATGCCGCCGGGGCCGGGGTTCTCGGCAAACAGCTCAGGGATGTCCTTCACGAC
Organism: Streptomyces sp. P9-A4; assembly: GCF_036634195.1. Classification (NCBI taxonomy): domain Bacteria; kingdom Bacillati; phylum Actinomycetota; class Actinomycetes; order Kitasatosporales; family Streptomycetaceae; genus Streptomyces; species Streptomyces sp. P9-A4. The sequence continues at coordinate 2,132,504 of NZ_JAZIFY010000001.1, read as the reverse complement.
ATCCCACGGCAGGTACGACGAGGCGGTCTCGACAGGAGTCCCGTTCCGGAAGTACAGCCGCCGCCGCGCAAATACCTGCGTCCCCACCTCGACACCAAGCCGCTCGGCGATGTCCGCCGGCGCCTCCATGGGCCCGATGTAGAGGACGCTGACCTTGGCCGTGGCGCCGGACTGCTCGGACTCGGCGAGGTAGGCAGCCTTGCCGCCCCGCCGGTGAGAAGCGCGGAACCGGTCCGAAGACCGAAGCCGTACGGGAGGCCGGTCCTTCACAATGGAGCCCTTGCCATGCCGGGTCTCGACGAGCCCACTGGCCCGTACCTCCACCATGGCTTTACGGATGGTCCCGCCGGCGACCCCGTACCGCTCGACGAGCTCGGACTCACTGGGCACCATGTCACCGGCCTTCAATACGCCGGACCGGATCTGCTGAATGATCTCGTCGGCGATCTGCACGTACCGAGGCACAGCCCTGCCAGCTCCTGCTGGAGTTCCCACAGTCCTACCCACTCTCATATGCTCCTGTACATGAGTAGTGGGAGCGCGGGAACAAAGTCAACGCCGCTGCATTCCGTGTCCGTAGCCGGAGCGGTAGTGCGGGAAGACGGCCGCCTCCTGGCGATCCGCCGAGCGGACAACGGCACATGGGAGCTCCCGGGCGGAGTCCTCGAACTCACCGAGGCACCTGAAGCGGGCGTCGCCCGCGAGGTCCTGGAGGAGACGGGCATCCACGTCGGGGTGGACGAGCTGACGGGCGTGTACAAGAACACGACCCGCGGCATCGTCGCCCTAGTCTTCCGCTGCAAACCCTCTGGCGGCACCGAGCAAACGTCAGACGAGTCCACTGCGGTCGACTGGCTGACGCCGGCCGAGGTCGAAGAGCGCATGGCCGAGGTCTACGCGATCCGCCTCCTGGACGCCCTGGACGAAAACGGCCCGCACGTACGGAGCCATGACGGCCACCGACTGATCTCGTGGCAGTGACCATGCAGCAGGCATGGCGGATGTCCCGCGAGGAAGCGATCCCCCTTGTTGAGCGGCTCATGGGCGCAGAGGCATCTGAGGACGAGTCCTCCGAGATCCTGGCCACTCTCGAACGAGGCTTGGCCTGCCCGCACATCAGCGACTACATCTTCTGGGGCCCCGACCCCGAGCTGACGCCCGAGAAGGTTGTCGACAGGGCCATGGCCTACAAGCCGATCGCCCTCTGAGGGCAGCGCGGTAAGACTTTCTCTACTTCATCAAGGCACCCGCCGCGCAAGGCGCGGCGCGCGCGGCCCGTCGCCCGGGCCTGCGCTCCTGTCTACGCCCCGCTCCAGCCCGGCCGCCAGCCCGCACGCCTGACAGCTCGGGTTGATGGGCGACGAACCCGCGTGGCTGAGGCGGTACGCGAGTGCGGCTCATAGCGATGCCTCCGGCGGGGGCGCTCAGGCTCCGGGATGGAGGGGGCTCGTTCGCGCGTGCCGGCCGGTGGGGTGTGGCGGTGGGGACTCCCATCCCGTCTGCCGTCGACCCAGGCAGAGCCGAGCAGACACGGCACCGGGCGTCCAGGTCGTTCGTACAGTGGCGCGCTCCACCTGGACGCCCGGCACCGCGCCTGCTCCACGGTGTGTGGGTCGACGGCAGACGGGATGGGAGTCGGGCGATCTATGGCCGGACCCACGTGGCGCCTGCGACGCACGCCCCAATGCCCCCGACCGGATAGATCGGGGCGCGTTGGATGCCTCCTTGATTACTCCAACAGTCCCCACAGCGATGCATGCAGGTCACGAAGAGTGGCAACTTTCTCACTACTGATGATCTGCTGTTCTCTGGCATTCCTTGCTAGGGATTGGGCGATTAGCCGCTTTCCAGGAACGGAAATATTCTGACCCTCGCACCATTCCTTTAGGGCGAGGTGGCGGCGACCCACAGGAAGTTCGTGACTGTCGGGAACCCAGTTACCGCTATCGCCTCCAATTAGTGAATTGACGCACTCTCTATATTTCGACTCATCCACTAGGTCTTCTAAGGTGGTCCCGGAACCTTCGCCGCCAAGGAAGACAATGCGATCGACGGGTACTCCGCTCTCGGATAGCTTCTCCTGTAGAGCAGTCCCGCCAGAATCACCATCCACGAGAAAACAGCTCTTCGCAGCTTCAAGGTCGAGTTCGCGAGTCAGTCGCGGTGATATTTCTGATAGGCCCGGAGCGATTTGGTACCCAAGGGATTTGAGTTCGCAGGCCTGTCTCAAGAGGGTGGGAAGTAGCAGCATGTCGCTCGGGCCCTCAGTGAGAACTACTCGGCGCACGGAGGCGAAAGCCAGGCTTGCGGCTCCCATTGATAGCAGCATGGGAGTGAAGCCAGCCCCGTCACTCCAGAACCAATTCTTGATAGTGCTGTGAGGGCTGCCAGGTGTCGGGCGAATTACCCTAACTCCAGAACCAATGTCCTCAGGCAGGCAGCCTGCGGAATGGGTTGAATAAATAATCTGCTTTGCGATCCGCTGCCTCGTGAACACATCGATCAGATCCGCCTGCGCGTCATAGTGTAGGTGATTCTCCGCCTCGTCTACGACAACGATCACGTCTTTGGCGCCGTCACCCTTATCGAGATATCGTGAAGAGTGGATGCACGCTACTAGGGCGATGAATTTCCGCAGACCATCACTACGGTCGTGCAAGTCTGTGTAGGCACTACCGTTGGCCACCCGCACCAGGATGCGCAGCACCGAGCCTGAGATGTGGAGGATGGGCCACACTGACTCTTGGCGCCACACCTGGAACGCCTCTTTAAGATTGGCGTTAGCTTGATCGGTTAGCTCTGCCATCCTTAGATGGTCTCCATGGCTGACCGCTTCCCTAAGAGCATCTCCATCGACTTTTGCTAGGCGCAAAAGGTTCATCAAACCTCGTGGCGTTGATTCCTCTTTCGAGAAATCAAAGGAGCTTGGTAGGTTCCTATCCTGTTCGGCAAATTTGACGATCTTAGGTATGCGTTCCACGAGACGTGAGCCAATGATGGCTGCTGGCGGCGGAGAGGCTAGAATATTCCGCAGCGAAGCCAGCTCTTTGCCGAAGTTTTCCATGACGGGAAGATAGTACCGCTCTTCCGCGAGACGCCTTAGCGGTCGAGGTTCTTGATTCTTCTCAGTCTTGTCGGATTTATCGAAGAATGCATCGGGGTCATTTCGCGTCAGTGCCCCGAGATGCCGAAGGGTGTTATCGATATACCTTAGGCGGCCGTCGGAGATGGCCCTTGCTTTGAAGTCATCCATACCATCCAGGCTCTGCATGGCCTGAGTAATCATAGACGTCAGCGGGTCTTGGGGTGCGAGACTTGTACCCGAGTCTTTAGCGTCAGCTTTGCTGGCCCCTCCGTTTTGGAGGGTGAAATCTGCTAGATCCGTCACTTTTCTGATTACGGCCGGATCATGCCAGGGCATGGGGTTGAGGGTCAGGATTCTTCCGTCGACTCCATGCTTGACTATCAGCCACTTCGGAGGATTCCCGTGAGGGATGTCGGCGATTTCCTTCAGGTCGTCGCTTTCGATGACGAATTTCAGTTCCACTCGAGGCTTGGTCGAGTCGCTTTGCTCGATACCGCGCGTGAAATCTGAACTATCAAATTTTGTCCTCGCTGCACCTCTTAGGATAGCGTCGAGAATGCTTGTTTTTCCGGCCTCGTTTGGCCCGACGAGGGCGGTGATCGGATCGTCAATAATTAGCGAATTCTCTCCAGCGAAACGCCGAAAGTTGGTGAAAGTGGCCGAATGGAGTCGCACTACCACTCCTGTCTCGTGGTGGAGTAAGTAGTTATAGAGCACAGCGTGCCGCGGATGAGTGTCTTCCTCGATTTGTATCTAATTGAGGCATTGATCTACTTTGTCATGAAAAGTAGCTATTCTCTGCAGCGGACAACCGGGCGGCGAGGGCCTCAGCGCGCGGTGCTCCTACCCACAGCGGCGGCAGCTGCCGCGCTTGCGGGGCGCACGCGACCCGTCGCCCGGGGCTTGCGCTCCTATCTACCCCCCACTCCAGCCCGACCGCCGACCGCCGGCCCCCACGTCGTACTGCACCGGGCAAGTCCACAGACTGCCCGACGCGCCGGACGCCTACGGGGCCATGATCACTCGCTCCAAAGCAGCTCCAGCCCATAGCCGTTCCGCCGACCTCTGTCGTACCTAGGCTCTACGCTGAGCTAGGACTGCATCACGAGGGGGCGGTATGAGCGAATGGGTCACCATTACAGCGTTCGGCAAGACGTTCAAGGTGCTGCCTGGACATGCCGAGGACTTGCGCAGCTTGGAGACGGAGGGCGCTGTATATCATCGGTTCGCTGACCGAGACGGAAGCGGAGAGTTTCTCGGCACCTTTACGCGCTACCGGATCTCCTTCACTCCCGCCGAGATTTACGAGTACGTCGAAGCGCATGTGGCTCACCAACAATTCAATACGGCACTTCGTGAAACAGGCGACTTTACGGGTGCGGTCCTGGCCGTTCGGGACGAGAAGTACAGGAAGCGCGTCGCGAGCTACCACCAATACGGAAATGGTAAGACTCGCAGCGGGGAATCGATTGACATTCGAGGATGCTTTGCGAGCTTCCTAAGTTCCGACATGGAGGCGCTGATCTGCGGGCGCAGAAGGGATAGGTACGAAGCCGTCCCGATGCTGGGCGGGCAGTCGAATCATGAGGAACTGGCCCTGCAGGCACTGAAGTCGATTCCTGTGACCGCCCGAAAACTTGCGACACGATCGAATGCCAGACCGGCTTTCGCCGTAGAAAACGAGTACGATGTCCAAGATGTCGCAGAGGCTGCCCTAAGTGCGGTATTCCCTGCCGTTTCCCGGGAAGAGTGGACGCCGAAAAGCGCAGGGTCGGCAAAGCGCATTGACCTTGTCGTGAAGGAAGCGGGGATCGTGGTCGAGTGCAAATATGTACGCGATGCCCGGCACGCCAAGAAGGTGGCGGACGAGCTTCGCATTGACTTTGAGAGCTATCACAGCCATGCGGAGTGTCGCCGCTTGTTTGCGTACATTCACGACCCGCACAATTACATTGTGGACCCAGAAGAATTTATGCGCGACCTCGGTGGTCTGCGCAAAAAGGGTGACAGTGAATTCACCGTGACGGTAATTGTGGGGTAGCTCAGGTCGACTCCCGCCTGGAACGGTGCAACTCGTTCAGTGTTGACGGCTTTTGTGGCACTTGACGCATACCGCAACAGGGCGGCACACCGCCGGACAGGGCGAGGAACTGCCGGGAGGTCTGTCGGAGCCCGCACGTAGAGACGCCTTCCGTTGTGCGGGAAACCTGAAGCGCGCTACGAGGGCCTGCCTGGCAGTGCGGCATATCCGTGGACATGGGCGGCCACACGACAAGACCAGCTCTCTGAGCTGCACGAACGTCTGAAATGCGCGGGGCCTCCGGAGCCGTGTGCACGAAGCCCCGGGCTTTGGCCCGGGGCTTCGTGTCGTTGTGGCGCGTGGCTGTTAGCTAAAGACGCCTGCCGGCAGATGGGGGACCTCGTTGCTGTCTCCGGGGTCGGAGGCACCCAGCCTCGGGAGGCGGTGGCCGCGGCTTGCGGCTACGCGGAGTGCGTCTCGCAGGGCGACGGTGAGGTCTGACGCCACGAGACGGAGTTCTTCCGGGGCCGACGACTCGTCGGCGAGTACCTCATGGGCGTGCTCCAGGAGCTCGGCAGCGACGTCGAGTTGGGCGACTTCGGTGCGGTCGGCCAGGCGGGACAAGGGGCCGCCGGTGCCGTCGGTGCTCAGGAAGCAGGGCTTGCCGTCGGGGCCCGACCATGGGAGGAGTCGGAGCTCATTGTGGGGCGTCATCCTTCGGCCCTTCTGCCTTCGGGCGTGTGGTGGGTGGTGAAGACGGCTTCCGTGCGGTCGCCAGGGAGGGCCAGGAGCGCGGCCTCGACGACGCGGCCGGCGGTGTCGGTCGCTACGCGAGTGATCGCCAGAACGGCGAGGGTCGGGCTGATTCGGAGGGTTGCCGCTTCCACCGGGGTGGGGAGGCGAGCGCAGAGTCTCTCCTCGACCTCGGCCAGTGGCGTCGCTACGGTTGTGGGCCAGGTCGACTCGTCGGGTATGACAGCCGGGGCCAGATCGCGAGGGATGTAGACGCGGGACAGGCTGTGCGGCGAGGTTCCGTCGTGACTCAGGCACTGGAATTCGGTGAGGGGACTGCCAGTCGGCACCCGCAGCAAGACGGACAGGTGGCCGCGCGCCCGGATTTTGGTGGTGCGGACGCTGATCTCTAAGCCCGGAGTCGGCAGTGTCGGGCTGCCGCCGAGGTACGTGATCCTGCGAAGAGGGGGACGGACGAAGTTGCCCTTGCCGTGGACCTTTTCAACGAGACCTTCGGCCTGGAGGAGCGCGAGGGCGCTCCGTAGGGTCGGCGTGCTGACCGTGTAGCGGGCGGCGAGTTGGGCTTCGGAGGGGAGGCGGTCGCCGGCCTTGATGCGGCCGGTCGAGATCTGAGCCCTGAGGTCATCGGCGATGACGTGACGGCGAGAGGCCACGGCGCTGATCACCAACTCTCTGCATCCTCAGGGCGATGAGCCGGGTTCGGGAGTGCATGGTCAGCAGTTCGCCCGACTCGAAGAGGAGGCGCTTTGCACCGCCCGGAAGTTGGATGAGGTCGGCCACGCGGCACGGCTGGCCGCCGATCTGGATGACATCGCCCCGCTGGACGTTGGCCGAGGTGATCTCGACGTTGGAGGCCAGCGCGCCGCTCGGCGTCCAGCTCCTCATGGGGTCGCCTCCTTCGGCGCTTCCCGGCCGGCCGCCGGGTGGCAGGGGCAGTCGCACGCCTCGTAGATCACGGGGACGCCGACCGGCGCCAGGGACGGCGAGGACTGCGCGCACTCGTGGTGCGTGCCGATCCGACACGAGCTCGATCGGTAGGGGACGGCTTTCGCATGCATCAGTTGACCTCCGGCGGCACGAACCACGGCGGCCCTAAAGGGCGCACTCTGGTGCGCCCAACTGCGCGGCGGATACGGTTCAACACGCTGATCAGCTCCTATCGCTGATGGCCAGGTCCCCGGACATCGCCCGTCGCGGGGACCGTTCTGTGTACGGCGGCCCATAAGGTGCGGCCGTTCAAGCTGCTGGCCTGGAGTCCGAATCGATCGGCCTCCCCCACCACTTCCAAGGCCTCCCGCCATGTCTTGGCGAGGAGCGATTCCGGCACCTCCGCTTCGATTGACGTGTGACGGGCGTGTTCCTCCACGCGTGTGGTGAGTCCGAGGGCGGACAGCCGGGCGGCGATGTCCACCGCACTTGCTTCCGAAGCGGGCACAGGAGAGCCTCCGTCGCCAAGGGATCACATTGCGTGAAGCTAGTTAACTAGATTAGAGCTAGTGGACTAGATTTTCCACATGCCTGAGCAGCAGCCGCCGTATCTCCGCATCGCTGACGAACTCCGGCGGAGGATCGCGGAGCACGAGTGGGAGCCCGGAGACCGTCTCCCCTCGCGTGCCCAGATCGGTCAGGAGTGCGGCGTCGGCGAGAACGTCGTCCGTCGGGCGCAGGAGCTGCTGATCTCCCAAGGGGTCCTGGAGGGGCGGGCGGGATCCGGAACGTACGTCGCGGAGCCTCGTCAGCGTGTGCGCGTGGTCCGCTCGTCAGCGCGCGAGCAGGGCGGCGGTTCGCCGTTCCGGGCCGACATGAGGGCCTTGGGTAAGCAGGGGGACTGGGAGAGTCGGACCGAGGCCAAGGTTCCGGCGCCGGCGGAGATTGCCGCACGGCTCGGCATCGTCGAGGGCGACCTGTGCGTCCGCACGGTGTACGAGTTCCTTGCCGACGGGCGGCCCGCGCAGTTGTCGACGAGCTGGGAGCCGTATGACCTCACCGGCGGAACTCTCGTCGTCCTTCCCGAGGGCGGGCCACACGCCGGGGCCGGCGTCGTGAACCGGATGGCTCAGATCGGCGTCACCGTCGGCCATGCCGTCGAGCAGCCGGAGCCGCGGCAGGCCACTGCCGAGGAGGCGTCTCTTCTCGGGATTCAGAAAGCCTCGCTCGTCACCCACATCCGGCGGACGTACTACAGCGACGAAGGACGGCCCGTTGAGACGGCGGACATCGTCGTCCCCGCCACTCTGTGCGAGATTGTCTACGAGATTCCGATCAACCGGCACTGACGTCCGCGGCTCGAATCGTTATGCCGGATGCGGGCGACGTCTGTCGGTCGCTCGCGCCAGAGCAACTCCAGTCCAGAGCCGCTCTTCCGACCTCGGCTGTACGGTCACCATGTGGACGAAGAATCGGTGATCATCAAACTCACGCGTGACCAGGCATTCGTCCTGTCTGACTGGCTGTATGAAGTCATGATGCAGTCCGACAAGCTGGACGCCATCGTGCCGGACCGAGCGGTCTGGTCGGGGATCTACGCGATTTCCGGAACGTTGGAGACGACTCTGCCCGAGGTGTTCATGCCCGACTACGCCGGCCGCCTGGAGCAGGCGAGGCGGCGTTTGTTGGAGGCTGTAGGTAGTGGCGAAGGCGACGAAGCGGGGGAGTGAAGGACGTTGGAACCACTCGGATACGCGTTTGCCGCCGTGGCGTGGGGCAGCGTCGTCATGGCCCTACTTGCATGTGGGGTCGCCACGGTGCTGACCGTCAGGTGGCGTCGGCGGGCCATCGCTGCTCTGGAAACGAAGAGTTGGCTGCCGAAGGGCGGCAAGCCCCGGGCCAGCCTGACATCTCTCCCTGACAACAGTGCCACCGCCGACAGCCCTACCCGAGGCCCTCTTGCGCGTGGGTCGCTCGGTGGACAATGACGGCATGACGTTGACGATTTGGGTCGATGACTGGCAGATGCAGTGCTGCGGAGAGAGCTTCGCGCCAGGGGACGTTGTTTCGTGGACTCTGCTGGAGGCCGATCAGGAGGACTACGCCGACGTCGTCGGTAGCGAACGTGCGGATGAGATCGACTTCTGCGAAGAGCATCACGGTCAGGACGAGGGACACGCACCCACCTCGGTGGAAGTGGTGTCGATCGTCGAGGTGCACTGCCGTTACGGGGTACCCCCGGGCGCCACAGACAGGGTGAACTACCCCGTTCCGGGCACGACCGTACTGGTACCGGTTGAGAAGGCGGACGGGTGGGCGAAGGCCAGGCCGGACGTGCGCTTCGCGGGCTACCTGGTGACCGCCCGGCGTGTCACAGACTGTCCGGAAGGTGCGGCTGCTCGCGGTCGATGAGGGAGCTGGCGGACGCGTGCCAGATGCGTGCCAGATCGAGCGGCCAACCACGGTCACTGGAGGATTGCTACGGCCTCCACAGCTTGTGACAGCCGTCGTAGTGCACAGAAGGGCTGAGCTGCGGTGACGGGTCAGCTTCCGGCGCCAGGCTTACAAAGCAGATGTCGGCGGTTCGAAACCGTCCGCGCCCACCGGTACGAAGGCCCCCAGTCGTTTGCGGCTGGGGGCCTTCGCCATGTGCTTCCGGCACCGACGGGGGACAGCTGCTCACGAGCGGCGGCGGCTCCTGAGCAGCCGGTCCGAGTGGCTTACGGTCTGGACGACGCGGGTATGGAGAGATCGTCTACGAGGTGCCTGTCAGCCGGTGACGGGGACTGCTGAGGGGGAGATGATGGAGCCTCTCGGGTACGCCATCGGCGCGTTGGTCCGGGGTGCGCCTGTTGTCGCTCTCCTCATGGTGGTGCTCACGGCGATCGCCGTCGGCCGGTGGCGACGGAGGGCCATCGCGGCCTTGGAGGGCGCGGAGCTGGAAGCGGGTGAAAGCGTCTCTCGGGGTGCCCGGAAGGACGTGCGGGCGGCCGAGGAAGGCTGACACCGGCCACGCTTCCGGGTGCCCGTCCGCGCCATCGGTGTCGGGGCGTGGTCCCCGTACGCGATGGCGCAACGTGGTCCTGTGGGCGGCAGGCATCATGGCCTCCATGACGCCGAACCTGACCATGCCCCCGGCGCCGGGCATGCCCACTTCTCCTGAGCACGTCAACAGCAGAGAGGAACTGGCGTCCTTCGTCCGCTCTCTCCGCCGCAGCCATGGTGACGGCGGCGACGCCTGGGACAACGCGGACCTCGCCGGGTTCCTGGAGGCGCTGGCGGCCTGGATGGACGACGCGGACGGTTGGTACCGCAACACCGGCCGCGAACTGCCGCCCCATGGCGACTGGCGCTTCTTCGCCCGAGCGCTCCAGGCGGCGACGATGTACGAGTAGCCGCAGGTCCTGCCGGGGCAGCGGGCGGCAGACAGAGGCGCGTTGGAAGAGTGCGGGGCGCGGACGCGGGACGGCATCAGCGAGCTGGTGCGTGCGGCCAAGTCGCGGCTCTGATCGGTGTCCGGTGTCCGGTGTCCGGTGTCCGTGCTCGGCTTTGACGAAAGGCCCCTTGCCGGGCGCGGCTAGGGGCCTTTCGTCATGCGTGTGTCCGTCAGGCCTTGATCACTTCTACCTTCTTGTCGCCCGCCGTCGCCACGGTCACCCACTTGACCGTGCCCGTCTCGCGGTCGCTCGCCGTCGTCGCTCCGGTCGTCGCGTGGCCCGCCACGGCGACGAGCGCTGCCGCCAGGATGCCGAGGGCGATGCCGGCCTTGGTCGTGGTGGTCGTACGTGCGGTGTGGGCCTGCGCCACGGGGTCCTCCCTGAAGTGCCTCTGGTCGAAGGTGGGATGAACGTACCTTGTGGTGGGCCGTGGAGGAATGGGCGAAGAGTTGACGGACGGCCCGCACGGCCGGTGTACTCCCCGCATGGCTGACGTGGGGGACTCGCCCGAACCGGGCGTGCAGAGCGGCGAGATGACGCCGCAGCGGTACATCGAGGGCCGGCTCTCGCAGTACCAGGGCTGGTACGACGCCAAGGCGACCCGGATGAAGGCGATGCATCTGCGGATGCGGACCGTCTCCGTCGTCGGCGGCGCCCTCGTCCCCGTCTTCGTCAATCTCGACCTCGCCTTCGCCCGCGTCACCGCCACCGTGCTGAGCGTGGTCGTCGTCGCCGCGGTCTCCCTGGAGAGCGTCTACCGCTACCGCGAGCAGTGGAAGAACTACCGGTCCACCGAGCAACTCCTCGGGCACGAACGGGTCTACTTCGAGACCAAGGTCGGGCCCTACCACAACCTTCCCCGCCGCGAGGCGTTCTCGACGCTCGTCGCCAGGGTCGAGAAGGCCATCGCCAACGAGAACTCCGCCACCCTCAACGTCATGACACTCGGCGGGCAGGTCAACGCCGATGTGCAGCAGCACGGGATCCCCGCCGCCCGCGCCGCCGGGGACGAGGAGGGAGAGGGGGCTCGGGGGCGGGGTGGCGCCGTGGACTCCGCTGCCGCGCCCGGCGTCAGCTCCCCGACCGCCGCGCCTGCCTCGACCTCCGTCGACTCCGCGCCCGCCTCGAACCCCGTCGACGAGCCGGGGCCCCGGAAGTCTTCCGGAGCCCCTTAGTACGTCAGCCGCGGCGCCCGGTCAGCACCACTTGTAGTCCACCCGCGTCGAGTTGTACGAGCAGACGTCCACCCGCGTGCCGTTCGACTTGCGCAGCGTCGCCGTGTCGCGGTCGTTGTTCCAGACGTACGCGGCACGGTTCTGGTAGACGTTCGCGGCCGTGTTCGTACCGCGGCCCGTGCGGACCGTCACGATCTTGCCCTTGCCGAGCACGTAGCTGCCGAACGTGTACTTGTGGTTCGCCGCGTCCGTGACCGTCCAGCCCCGGAGGTTGACCGCCGCGCCCGTCGTGTTCCGTATCTGCACGTACTCGGCGTTGAGGCTGGTGTTCGAGCGGCTGTCCGTGCCCGGGCTGTCGTAGTAGATCTTGTACAGGTGGACCGAGCCGGCGGCCTGTGCCTGCGTGGGCAGCAGCAGGATGCCGGAAGCGGCGGCCGCGGTCACGGCCGCGAACGTGCGTGCGCGAAGCATGAATGTCCCTCAGTTTCTGCCGGACGCCCGCCGATGGGGCCGGCGAGCCCACAGAATACGCACGTCCTTCACCTCGCCCACACGAATTCGGGGAGAGGGGATGGGGGTTGCGGTGGGCGCGAGGAGGGAAGGGCTGGTAGGTGCGCTTTACGCGTCGAAGTCGTACTCAAGTACGTACGCCGACGAGTCCAGCGTCATCTCGTTCAGCTCCACCGCCACCCCCGGCCTCGTGAACGCCGTTCGCCCGATGAGCACCACCGGTGTCCCGGCCTCCAGCGCCAGCCCGTCCATCTCCTCCGCCGTCGGCATCCGGCAGCGGATCTCCTCCCGGAACCTCACCGGCCGGTGCCCCAGCTCCGTCAGCCGCGCGTACGTGCCTCCCGGCCCCGTGTCCGGCTCGGCGATCGGCGTCCCGCGCACCAGCTCCGCCGAGAGGTACGAGACCGAGAGCAGCACCGGCTTGGCGTCCAGCACGAACCGGCGGCGCCGGACGCACACGGGCGCGCCCGGCGCCAGGTTCAGCGCCTCCGCGATCCGCTCCCCGGCCCGCGTCTCGCCCACCTCGATCCGGTCCACGACCAGGTCCCGGTCGTCCTGCACGTCCGCCGACCAGACCGAACGTCCGTTGCCCCAGCGGTCCCCGGACAGGCGCGGGATGCCTCGGCGGCGCAGCGGGCGGAACGCGCGGACGAAGACACCGGCCCCTTTGCGGGCGTCCGCGAGACCCTCGTTGCGCAGCACCGAGAGCGCCTGACGGGCCGTCATCCGCGCCACTTCGTACGTCGCCATGAGGTCGTTCTCACCGGGCAGCCGGGCGCCCGGCGCGAAGGCGCCCGACCGGATCGCGGTTCTCAACTCATCTGCGATGCGCTGGTACTTGGGCCGACGAGCGCTGTCCTGGTCAGTCACGGGTGGACCACTCCCTTCGTCTCCGTGACACCCTACGGCGCGCCCCTAAGGCGAGGCGCACACGCCTGTGCCGTCCCGCCCGTCGATCCATCCATCGGGGGACATCTCTAGAGATACGTTGACAGCGGGGTGTCGTACGGCTTCTCTAGGTGTCCCCGTACCTCGGGAGCGCGTCCGGAGCGCCTCGCGAGCGTGTCCGGAGTGCGTCCGGAGTGCGCGGGGGAGTGCTTCGGGAGAACGTCAGGAGATCGGGACGGAGGGATGCGTGCAGCCACTGCCCGAGGTCGGTGACCTCGTCCGCGACACCGCCACCGGGCGGGTCGGTTTCTATGTGGGGAGCGTCTCCGGGCGTGTGCTGATCCGCGCCGTCCACGGCGGCGCCGCGTGGGCGGCCGAGCCCGCCGACGTACAGCCCGCCACACCCCTGCGCGAGCTGCGCGCCCGCGCCGCCGAGATCAACGCGCGTAGTAGACGGGGGCTCGGGGGGCTGGGGTGAGGCCTGAGCCGGTCGTCGGGTGAGGTCTGAGCCGGCCCTCGGGTGAGGCCGGAGCCGGCCGTCGGCTGAGACTGGGGCCGGGCCGGTTGGCGCGGGTCGGTCATGGGTGCCGGATCGGGGTGGCGGGGCCGGGGTGGTCGGCGTGGGCATGGGTCCACCTGGCGCGACCGTGGGTGTTCCGGGCCGTTGTCAGTGGTGCGCGCGACACTGGAGGCATGTGCCGCAGCATCAAGACGCTCCGACCGCCCGCGCTGCCCGAGGAGGCGACCGAGGACGACATCCGCGCCGCCGCCCTGCAGTACGTCCGCAAGGTCTCCGGCTTCCGCGCCCCCGCCGCCCACAACCGCGAGGTCTTCGAGCGGGCCGTGGACGAGATCGCGGAGGCCACCGCGAGACTCCTCGACGGCCTGGAGGTGCGCGGGGCGCACCCCGCCGTCAGGACGCCGTCGCGGGAGCCGCAGCCGGACGCCGTATGAGATAGGCGGCGAGCCCGCCCGCGAGGAAGAGCGCGAGGGTCGACACCCCCGCGCTGAACCAGGTCGCGCCCAGCCACTGCCCGCCCAGCCAGCCGAGCCCCACGCTGTACGAGGCCCAGGTCACGCCCGCGAGGGCCGACCACGGCAGGAACTCCTCGACCCGGCGCTTCGCCGCGCCCGCGCCCAGGGACACCACGGAGCGGCCCGCCGGGGCGAAGCGCGCGAGGACGACCAGCAGTCCGCCGCCCCGCGCCAGCGCGGTGCCGAGACGTTCCTGCGCCACGGACAGGCGCCTGGAGCGGGCGATCGCCCGGTCGATCCTGGCGCCGCCCCTGAGGGCCAGCCGGTACGCCAGGAAGTCGCCCAGCACCGACGCGGAGGCCGCGCAGAGCAGCAGGGGGAGGATCGAGGGCACGTCGGGGGTGGCCGCCGTGGCCGTTGCCGCTGCCGTGGCGGCGGTGATGACCAGGAAGCCGCTCGGCAGCACGGGCAGGAAGACATCGAGCAGGATCGACGCCGCCACCACCGGGTAGATCCACGGACCGGTGGTGAGCGACCGCAGCGAGCCCAGGCTGTCGAGCAGATTCACAGGGCCAGAGCCTACGCGGGGGCGCGGGAACGCCCGCCGGGTGGGTGCGGGAGGCGGGAGGCGGGTGTCGGCGCTCGGCGCTCGGTGGTCGATGGCCGGTGGTCGGGGCGTCGGGCGTCGGGCGTCGGTGCCTCGGGGTGTCGCGCCGAGGCGCCGGTGTCCGTGGTCGCGCGAAGTTGTGTGACCTTGCGGGAAAGCGTCCAGCGTCAGGCGCCGGTTCCGGGTGACGGGCGGACCGGAAAGGGCCGGAAGACGTGCTGCGGATTCCGGCCCCTTCCTGTAGAGCCGCCTAGGCCGCGACCGGCGTGCCCCGCTCTTCGCGTTCCCCTTGTGTCCCGCCCGCCGTCGCCGCCGAGCCGACCCGGGTACCGAAGAGCCGGTCCAGGGCCAGCGCGCCGGGGCCGGTGAACACCAGGAGGAGGAAGGACCAGGAGAACAGGGCCGCGGTCTCGCCGCCGTTCTGCAGCGGGAAGAGGGCGGCCGGCTGGTGGACGTCGAAGTACGCGTACGCCATCGAGCCCGAGGCGAGGAACGCGGCGCTCCGGGTGCCGAGTCCGGCCAGGACCAGACCACCGGCGGCGAGCTGGATCACGGCCGCGTACCAGCCCGGCCAGGTGCCGGCCGGGACCGTGCCGCCGCTGCCCGCCGAGCCGCCGAGGATCCCGAAGAGGGAGGCGGCGCCGTGGCACGCGAAGAGCAGGCCGACGACTATGCGGAAGAGACCGAGCGCGTACGGCTGGACCCGGTCCAGACGGCCCGCGAGACCGCTCGGGGTGACCGGGGTGACCGGGGTGACCGGGGCGACCGGAGTGACCGGGGCGCTCGGATCCTTCCGGCTGCTCCGGCCGTTCGCGTTGTTCGGGTCGTTCTGGTTGTTCTGGTTGTTCATGGGGGGACTCCTTCGGCCTGACCCCGTCCGTGGGGTGGACGGGGGGTGGGGACGGAAACCGATGAGGCCGCAAGGTTAGGCACCCCTCAGTAGTACTTGCAAGTTCAACATTCAGCCGTCGGGAAGTGTGTGGTGACGTTCACTTTCCGACGGCCGATGCCGACGAGCTGTCAGGGGCGGGGTGGTCAGCAGCCGTTGAGGACCGACTGCAGGGCGCTCTTCTCGGCGGAGTCGACGCTGAGGTTCCAGTGGTACTTCACCTGCACCCATGCGCGGACGTACGTGCAGCGGTAGGCGGTCCGCGAGGGCAGCCACTTCGCCGGGTCGAGGTCTCCCTTCGCCTGGTTGACGTTGTCCGTGACGGCGATGAGCTGCGGTCGCGTCAGGTCGTTCGCGAACGACTGGCGCTGTGCGGTGGTCCACGAGGAGGCGCCCGAGCGCCAGGCCTCGGCGAGCGGGACCATGTGGTCGATGTCGAGGTCGGACGCGGCGGTCCAGGTGGCCCCGTCGTACTCCGAGTACCAGCTTCCGCTGACGGAGGCGCAGCTGGAGTCCGTGACGACGTTCACGCCGTCGCGCTTGAGGACGGTCTCGCGCGTGTTGCAGGTGCCGGACTGGGTGATCCAGTGGGGGAAGAGGTCCCTGCTGTAACCCGAGGTGGAACCTTCCGCCTTCACGGTGAGGGCGGCCAGGTAGGTGCGGGCCGTCGCGGCGCTCACCGGGGTGGGCATGGCGGCCTGGGCGGTCGGGGCGGCGGCGAGGGCGCCGGTGAGGGGGAGGGCGACGGAGGCGGCGAGGACGGCGAGTCGACGCGCGTAGATCATGCCGACGGGCATGTGAACTCCCTTGAGGTGGGGGGACTTTGGCGGATGCCGTCCCCGCGTGGGGTGCCGGGCGACGGCCCGGTCATCGTGGCGGCGCCAGGTTTCCGTGGGGGTGCGCCAGGTAACAGAGTGGCGACATGGACACGTCACATCAAGGGGTGTGACGTGCCTTGACGGAGCGCCAGATTCCGCCCGGTGTCACGGGAGTGGGCGGGCGCCTGCCGGGAGGCGTGGGCCGGTCATCGCCGGGAGGTGCGGGTTGGTCCCGCCGGGACGTGCGAGTCGGCGCCCGTCGGGAGCTGCGGACCCGCCCCCGCCGGGAGGCGCGTATCGCGGGCGTATCGAAAATCGCATACGCCGTCGCAACGGTCCCCCGTCTTTGATGGAGGCATGAACCACAACGCATCCGTGTCGGCATCACCGTCGCCCCGCCGTGCGCGCGGGATCGTGCTCGTCGGTCTCGCCGTCCTCGGCCTGGGAGGCGCCTTGTTCCCCATGCGCAGGATGCTCATGATGTCCGCCCCGCGGTGCATGGCCGGGCGGTGGCACGGCTGCTTCGACACGTTCAACGGTGTGGTGCTCATGACCCTGGTCACCGTGCCGTTGGCCGTGCTGGTGGCGTGGGTTCTTGCGCGCCGCCGGCAGGCGAGGGGAGTCGCGGCGGCGTGGCGGCTGTCGCTGGCCGAGGTGGGCATGGTCCACGGGACGGTGCCGTTCCTGTGGCTGACGATGATGCCGGGCGCCGGGGCCGGCGTCGTACCCGGCCGGTTCAGTCTGGTGCCGCTGAGGGACCTGGTCACGATGGGGCCGCTCGGGATCGTCGGCAACCTTCTGGTCTTCGCCTCCCTGGGGTTCTTCGCCCCGATGCGCTTCGCCGCACTGGCGTCCATACCGCGCGTCCTGGCGCTCGGGGCGGGCTGTTCGGCCCTGGTCGAGACGGCGCAGTACGTCCTGCGCCTCGACCGGGTGTCCTCCGTGGACGACATCCTGGTCAACACGGCCGGCTGCGTACTGGCGGCGCTGGCGTCACGGCGCTGGTGGCGCACGACGGCGGAGGCCGACGCCGCCGCACCGCTTCGGGACGGCCGCCCAGACCCTCGGAACGCTCCGGGGCCGGCATCGGCATCGGCGCCCTACGACATCACTCGCGGCCCGGCGGAGGGTGCCGGCACACACTCCACGGCGGTGACCCGAGGTGCTTAGGGTTCAGACATGCGCGTACTGATCGTGGAGGACGAGCCCTATCTCGCCGAGGCCGTCCGTGACGGTCTCCGGCTGGAGGCGATCGCCGCCGACATCGCCGGGGACGGCGACACCGCCCTGGAACTGCTCGGCGTCAACTCCTACGACCTCGCCGTCCTCGACCGCGACATCCCCGGCCCCTCCGGCGACGACGTGGCCCGGCGCATCGTCGCCTCCGGCAGCGGCATCCCGATCCTCATGCTCACCGCCGCCGACCGGATCGACGACAAGGCGTCCGGGTTCGAACTCGGTGCCGACGACTACCTCACCAAACCGTTCGAGCTGCGGGAGCTGGTCATGCGGCTGAGGGCGCTCGACCGCAGACGCGCGTACGCCCGGCCTCCGGTCCGCGAGATCGCGGGCCTGCGGGTCGACCCCTTCCGCCGAGAGGTCTTCCGCGACGGACGCTATGTGGCGCTCACCCGCAAACAGTTCGCCGTGCTCGAAGTGCTCGTCGCCGCCGAGGGCGGGGTCGTCAGCAGCGAAGAGCTGCTGGAGCGCGCCTGGGACGAGAACGCCGACCCGCTCACCAACGCCGTCCGCATCACCGTCTCCGCGCTCCGCAAACGGCTCGGCGAACCATGGATCATCGCCACGGTGCCGGGGGTCGGCTACCGCATCGACAACCGTCCGGACACCACCCCCGATCCGACCCCCAACCCCCCGCATGCCTAGGCGTCGCGGGCTCAGCGTCCGCCTCAAGCTCACCCTCAGCTATGCCGGGTTCCTCGCCGTCGCCGGTGGTCTCCTGCTCGCCGTCGTGTGGGGGTTCCTGCTGCGCTACGTCCCCGACAGCTCACAGGGCCTGCTCGGGATCTCGCCCAACCGCTACCTCCTCGTGCGGACCTTCGCCCCCGCCGCTGCCGTCGCGCTGGCCTTCCTGCTCGTGTTCGGTCTCGTCGGGGGATGGATCCTCGCCGGACGGATGCTCGCACCGCTCACCCGGATCACGGCCGCCGTACGGTCGACGGAGGGCGGATCGCTGTCCCACCGGGTCGCCATGGAAGGCCGCCGGGACGAATTCCGCGAGCTGGCCGACGCGTTCGACGCCATGCTCGAACAACTCGAGTCCCACGTCGGCGAGCAGCAGCGGTTCGCCGCCAACGCCTCCCACGAGCTGCGCACCCCACTGGCCATCTCGCAGGCGCTGCTCGACGTCGCCCGCCGGGACCCCACGCGGGACCGGGCCGAACTCCTGGAACGCCTACAGGTCGTCAACACCCGCGCGATCGACCTCACCGAGTCCCTTCTGCTGCTCAGCCGCAGCGACCGGGGAAATGTCACCCGGGAGAGCGTCGACCTGTCCCTCGTCGCCGAGGAGGCCGCCGAAACCCTGCTCCCGCTCGCCGAACAGCGCGGGATCACGCTCGCCGTCACCGGCGGAGCGACCCGGACGAGCGGCTCCGCGCAGCTCCTGCTGCGGATGGTCACCAACCTCGTCCAGAACGCCGTCGTCCACAACATCCCCGCCGGACCCGCCGTACCCGCCGGACCCGCCGGAGGCACCGGACCCGCCGAACCCGGCGGCGCCACCGTGACGGTCCACACCGAGACGCGTGGCGACACGGGCGTGCTGTGGGTCGAGAACACGGGCCGGCCGGTGCCGCCGGAGCTGGTGCCGACCCTCACCGAACCCTTCCGGCGCGGAACGGAACGCATACGCACCGACGAGCACGCCGGTGTCGGTCTCGGTCTGGCCATCGTGCGGAGCATCGTCCGCGCCCACGACGGGACCCTCGACCTCGTCCCCCGCCCCGGCGGAGGACTCCTCGTCACGGTCCGGCTTCCCGGTACGCCATCACGGGCATCGTCCGAGGGCGGGACCGACCGGGCCGGAGCCGGTCCACCGGACCCGGGCGGGGCCCACTAGACCGGAGCCAGGTCGTTCCTACGGCGCCGGCAGGACGGTCAGCGCGATCGAACCGTCGGCCGTCCGCTCCACCCGCAGCCGGGTGAGGTCGTCGATGTGCACGTCCGGTGCGAAGGCCGCCGCGCGCGGGCCCACGCCCACGACCCGCATGCCGGCCGCCCGGCCCGCCTCGATGCCGGCCTCGGAGTCCTCGAAGACGATGCAGTCCGCCGGGTCGAAGCCCACTTCGGCCGCGCCCTTGAGGAAGCCCTCCGGGTCCGGCTTGCTCGCGCCGACGCGCTCGGCGGTGACACGGGTCTCGGGCATCGGCAGCGCCGCCGCGCCCATCCGGGCCTGCGCGAGGGCCTCGTCCGCCGAGGTCACCAGGGCGTGCGGCAGCTCCGCGAGCGCGGCCATGAAGGCGGGGGCGCCGGGAACCGGTACGACCCCGTCGAGGTCGGCGGTCTCCTCGGCGAGCATCACCCGGTTGTCGGCGTGGTTCTCGGCCATCGGGCGGTCCGGGAGGAGGACGGCCATCGTGGCGTACCCCTGGCGGCCGTGGACCACCTTGAGCACGGCGTCCCCGTCGAGGCCCTGCCGGTCCGCCCAGCGGCGCCAGCAGCGTTCGACGACGGCGTCCGAGTTGACGAGGGTGCCGTCCATGTCGAGGAGGAGGGCGCGGGCGGTGAGCGTTGCCGGGGTGGTGGCGGGCATCAGGTCTCCAGAGAGGGTCGCGCGGAGAACGAAGCGGTCCCGCCCACCGGTCAGGGTTTCGCGGGCGGGGCCACTTTGTTCTTTCACGATACAAAACCGGGGACGGTCTTGGCCAACCGGTCCGCATGCCGGTCCCCGCCTGCCGGTCCGTACGCCGGTCCCCGCCTGCCGGTCCGTACGCCGGCCCCGCCCGCCGGTCCTCAGATGTGGGGCGTGTACCGCTCCAGGACCTCGCGCGTGTTCGGGCCGTACACGCCGCTCGGGTCGCCCTGGATGTACATGTACGACTGGTAGAGCCACACCGCGTCCCGTACGTCCCTGTCGTACTTGCCGTCGGTGTGGCCGCCGTACACCCCGACGTCGGTCAGCCGCCGCTGGAGGTCCCGTACCTCCGGCCCCGACGAGCCGATGCTCAGCGTCAGGACCTCCTCGGGCTCCCCCTTCGTCGCCGTGGGGGACGGCGTCGTCGCCGGTGTCGTCGTCGGCGGCGCGACCGGTGTCTCCGGCGGGGTGGACGCCGGGGGCGCCCCCGCGCCGGTCGTGGTCGGCGAGGGGCTCGGCGATGCGGTGGTGCGGGTCGCGGAGGGGGTGGGCGAGGGGGACTCGGTGGTCGGGTGCGGCGTGGGGGAGGACGAGGTCGGCTCCGGGGTCTCCGAGGTGGCGGACGGGGCCTCCGAGACGGCGAGGTTCAGGGACGCGCTCGTGGTCACCTCGG
Source organism: Streptomyces sp. P9-A4 (assembly GCF_036634195.1). NCBI lineage: Bacteria > Bacillati > Actinomycetota > Actinomycetes > Kitasatosporales > Streptomycetaceae > Streptomyces > Streptomyces sp. P9-A4. The sequence continues at coordinate 2,111,933 of NZ_JAZIFY010000001.1, read as the reverse complement.
GCACGGCCGCCCGGTCGTCGGTCTCCTCGCCGCCGCCGAGCACGGCCGCCGCGAGGGCGGCGGTGCCCGCCACGGCGACGGCGGCCACCGCCGCGACGAGCACGCCCCGCTTGCGCCCCCGCCGCTCCACGGCCGGGCCCGGCGGTACGTCACCGACGCCGCGCAGCAGAAGCGGCATGGTCTCGGACGGCCCGCCCACGCCACTCGGGCCGCCCGCGCCGCCCGCGCCGCCCATGCCGCCCGCGCCGCCCATGCTGCTCGGGTCGGCCGCGCCGCTCGGGTGCAAGCCGCCCGGGGCCGCCTCCATCCGATACGTCTCCGCCGCCGCCTCACCCGGATACGGCCGGATCGCCGCCAGCTGGGCCGTCGGCGGGTCCTCACCCGTGGAGACGCCTCCGGAGGCACCTCCGGAGCCGTTCCCGTACGCGCTGCCGGACGCGCCGCCGGACGCGCCGCCGGACGCGCCGCCGGACGCGCCGCCGGACTCCCCGCCGTACTCACTCCCGTACGGGTTCGCGCCCCCCGCCCCGTACGGGGCCTCCTCCGGCGAGTCCAGCGTCACGTACGGCCTGATTCTGAGCGGGTCGAAGTCCTCGGCCGCCGCTATCTCCGCCTGGGCGCAGGCGCAGCCAGATCTGTGTACACCGCATTCAGGACAGACGTGTCCGGTCATGATGGGTTCCCCTCCCCGATACCACTGCGAGCGATTATGCAGCCCGCCCCTTTCGGGTGGGCGAACAGCCGTGCCCTTCCGCAGGCCGTAACCGGACATTCGGACCAGGATGAAGGGGCTCGTACGAGGTCGGTCCGAGGAGACGCCGGAGGAGACGCCCATGGCCCAGGAAGTACGCCCGTCCCCGCCCGACAGCGGCGGCGCGCCCGTGCCGGGCGAGGGGCAGAGCCACCGCACGGTCCTCGTCGCCATCGGCGCGCTGCTGCTCGGCATGCTGCTCGCCGCCCTCGACCAGACGATCGTGTCCACCGCCCTGCCGACCATCGTGAGCGAACTCGGCGGCATGGAGCACCTGTCCTGGGTGGTCACCGCCTACATGCTGGCGTCCACGGCCGCCACCCCCCTCTGGGGCAAGCTCGGCGACCAGTACGGCCGCAAGAAGCTCTTCCAGGCGGCGATCGTCCTCTTCCTCATCGGCTCCGCCCTCTGCGGCATCGCCCAGAACATGCCGCAGCTCATCGCCTTCCGCGCCGTCCAGGGCCTCGGCGGCGGCGGTCTGATGGTCCTGTCGATGGCGATCGTCGGCGACCTCGTGTCACCCCGCGAACGCGGCAAGTACCAGGGGCTCTTCGGCGCCGTGTTCGGCGCCACCAGCGTCCTCGGCCCGCTGCTCGGCGGCCTCTTCACCCAGCACCTGTCCTGGCGCTGGGTCTTCTACATCAACCTGCCGATCGGCGTCGTCGCCCTCTTCGTGATCGCCGCCGTGCTGCACATCCCGGTGCGTTCCACCCGGCACACCATCGACTACCTCGGCACCTTCCTCATCGCCTCGGTCGCCACCTGCCTGGTCCTCGTCGCCTCCCTCGGCGGCAGCACCTGGGCGTGGGGGTCGGCGCAGATCATCGGCCTCGCCGTCCTCGGAGCCGTACTCCTCGTCTGGTTCGTGTACGTGGAGCGGCGGGCCGCCGAACCCGTCCTGCCGCTCAAGCTGTTCAGGATCCGGACCTTCAGCCTGGTCTCCGTCATCAGCTTCGTCGTCGGCTTCGCGATGTTCGGCGCCATGACCTATCTGCCGACCTTCCTCCAGGTCGTCCAGGGTGTCACCCCGACCATGTCCGGCGTCCATATGCTGCCGATGGTCGCCGGCATGCTGATCACCTCGACCGCCTCCGGCCAGATCGTCTCCCGCACCGGCCGCTGGAAGGTCTTCCCGATCGCCGGCACCGCCCTCACCGCCCTCGGACTGCTGCTCCTCCACAAGCTCACGGAGACCAGCTCGACCTGGTCGATGAGCGTCTGCTTCTTCGTCTTCGGCGCCGGACTCGGCCTCGTCATGCAGGTCCTCGTCCTGGTCGTGCAGAACGCCGTCTCCTACGAGGACCTCGGCGTCGCCACCTCGGGCGCCACCTTCTTCCGCTCCATCGGGGCGTCCTTCGGCGTCGCCGTCTTCGGTACGGTCTTCACCAGCCGGCTCACCGGCAAGCTCGACGACGTCTTCGCCGACGCCGCCGCCGCAGGTCAGACCCTCCCGCCCGGCGTCGGCGCCGAGCAGGTCGCCGCCGACCCGCGCGCCATCGCTTCCCTCCCGGCCGAGCTGCGCCCCTCCGTCCTGCACGCGTACGCCACGTCCATCACGGACGTCTTCCTGTACGCGGCACCCGTCGTGCTCGTCGCCTTCGTCATCGCCTGGTTCCTCAAGGAGGACAAGCTGCGCGCGTCCGTCACCGCGCCCGACACCAGCGAGACCCTCGCCTCGAACCCGGTCGAGCGCTCCTCGTACGACGAATGCGCCCGCGCCCTGTCCGTCCTCGGCTCCCGCGAGGGACGCAAGGCGGTCTACGAGACGATCACCGCCCGCGCCGGGCTCGACCTGCTGCCCGCCGCGAGCTGGCTGCTGCTCCGCATCCGCCGCCACGGCACCGTCGAACCCGACCGGCTCGCCGAGACCGTGCCCGTACCGCTGCGGGCCATCACGGAGGCCTCCCGGCAGGTGGAGGAACGGCGCCTGGTCACCCGGGAAGGGCTCCAGCTGGTCCTTACCGAGGAGGGCGTCGGGGTGGCGGTCCGTCTCGCGGCGGCCCGTGAGGAGTCGCTCGCCGAGCTGCTCGGCGACTGGTGGGGGCCGGACCGGCCGACCGACCTGGTGCGGCTGGTGGAGCTGCTGACCGCCGAGATGAGCGGCTCGGACGCGGAACGCCCCCACAGCCCGGAGCCGCCCCGCGACCACCAGGCCTGAGCACCCCCCGGCACGCCGCCGCCCGCCACCCGGGGCGGTGCGTCAGAGGTCCTTGCCGTACCAGATGTCCATGTACGGGCCCGTGCAGTACGCCGGGATCTCCGCGTATCCGTGCCGTGTGTACAGGGCGCGGGCCTCGACCAGGTCCAGGCGCGTGTTGAGGACCATCCGGCGGGCGCCGAGCGCGCGGGCCTCGTCCTCCAGGGCGGCGAGCAGCGTGCCCGCCCCGCCCAGGCCCCGGAAGGCGTGGCGCAGGAACACCCGGGTCAGCTCGGCGCGCTCGTCGTCGAGCATCAGGACCCCGCCGCAGCCGGCCGCCTTGCCGCCGTACCGGGCGACCAGGAACCGACCGGTCGGCGGGGTCAGCAGCTCGACCCCGTCGCCGGTGAGCCCCTCGTCGATCTCGGCCTCGGTCGCGGGCCGCTTCCAGTAGCGGCTGGCGACGTCGTCGTAGTAGTCGCGGCGCAGGGCGGCGGCGTCCGGGGTGTCGACGTGCTCGGGGGAGAGGATCCAGGTCATGCGCGCCATTCTGCGGCGCGCACGCCCCGGCGCGCAGCCGGGTTTCGCCCCGGCCGCCCCGGCCTCGGCCCCGACCGCCGGCCCCGACCTCCGGCCCGCGACCGGGCCCCGACCCGGCCCCCGACCCGCGACCGAGCCCGCCCCGACCGCCGGCCCGCGACCGGGCCCCGACCCGTCCCGCCCCTCGTGGCTCAGTTCTTAGGGGACGTCGTCTGGACGACCTCGAAGGACCACAGCGTGGAGCCGGTCGCGGCGGGCTTCGGCCGCTCGCCGCCGCCCTCGCCGCCGCCCTGGTGGGCGGCCTTCATGGAGCCGTTCATCCAGTTCTGGAAGTCCTCCTCGCTGCGCCAGCGGGTGTAGACCAGGTACTGGTCGGTGCCCTCCAGGGGCCGCAGCAGCTCGAACCACTCGAATCCGTCGGAGCCCTCCACGGACCCGGCCCGGGCGGCGAAGCGCTGCTCCAGCACCTCACGCTGCTCGGCCGGCACGGTCAGGACGTTGATCTTCACGACACTGGGCACAGGACACCTCGTCACAAGCACGGGCCGGGCGCTGTGCCCGGCCTTGATCACGTACGTACCCGCAGTCTCCTACACCGCCCCGTCGGGACAGCGTGAAGACAGGGCGGCGAGAAGGCGGCGCGGACCGGGTGTCGGAGGCGGCTCCTATGCTGGGCGTCCCCGGTTAGGACGCCCTCGCGGGCTCATGAAGGGCAGGACATGAACCACAACCCCGCTGTTCTTCGGGCGGACGCGATACGTGCCCTGGCCGCGCGCTGGCTGCCCTGTCTCGGGGACGGGGACTTCGTCGTCTCGCCCGCCGGGCTGTGGCTGGCGCTCGGGGCCGTCGCCTCCGGGGCGCGGGGGCGGACCGGCGAGGAGCTGGGCGCGCTGCTCGGGGTCGAGGGGGAGGCGGCCGGCGAGGCCGTGACCGCCGTCGGGCGACGGATCGCGGCTGCCGGCGGGGTCGTGATGGCGACCGGGGTGTGGAGCAGGGTGCCGGTGCTCGAAGGGTTCCGGCGGGGGCTGCCCGGGGTGGGTTTCGGGGTGCTGCCCGGGGACGGGCAGGCGGAACTCGACGCGTGGGTAAGGGAGTCCACCGGCGGCCGGATCGACGGGCTGCCACTCCGGCTCGACGGATCCGAGGACCTGGTCCTGCTCAACGCCCTCGCGCTCAAGGCCTCGTGGCGTACCGCGTTCCGCGCGGACCTCACCCGCGACGAGCCCTTCACCGACGGAGACGGCACCACCCGGCCCGTACCGACCATGCGGCAGCGGATTCCGGCCGCCCAGGTCTGGTACGTGGACGGGGTCACGGTCGTCGAGCTGCCCTGCGCCGGGGAGGCGGGGGCCCTGGTGCGGTTCGTGCTCGGGCCCGAGGGCGCCGGGCCGGCCGAGGTGCTGCCCGCCGCCTGGGCGTCGGCGCGGGAGCGGCTCGCCGCCGACTCGGTTGATCTGGCGCTGCCGCGCTTCGAGTCGCGTACGCGGACCGGGGCGGACGCGCATCTGAAGGCGCTCGGCGTCACCCGGGCGCTGCGCCCCGGCGCCGAGTTCCCGGCGCTGTCCGATGCCGAGCTGTTCGTCTCCGAGGTGGTGCAGGAGGTCATGATCGAGGTCGCGGAGGAGGGGGTGGAGGCCGCCGCCGTCACCCAGGTCACGATGACCCGCAGCGCGGCCCGGCCCCCGCGGCCCGTGGTGGAACGGATCGCCTTCGACCGCCCCTTCGGCGTCGTCGTCCTCGACGCCACTGGAGAGCTGCCGCTCTTCACCGGGTGGCAGCGGAGCGCACCGGTCGCGGGGAAGGCCGTCCGGGGCCGCCCCGACGACCACCGCTGAGGCCGATCGTCCGGCGTCGGCGACGGCGACGGTCGTCGGCGGTGGTCGTGCGGCGGGCTCGGCGGAGTCGGCGTCAGCCGTGCGGTCGGCGTCGGCGGCGGCCGGTGCCGACCCGCGTCAGCTCGTCACGCGGGCCAGCAGCAGTCCGTCGTAGCCCTTCGTGCCGACCGTCTGGACGGCCGTCGCCTCCAGCCGGGGTTCGCGGGCCACGAGGTCGAAGAGTTCGCGGGTGCCGGTGATCGCCGGGTCCTCCGGGTGCGGGGTGGTGATCCTTCCCCCGCGTACGACGTTGTCGACGACGATCACCGTGCCGGGGCGGGACAGTTTCAGCGCCCACTCCACATAGCGCGGGTTGTTGACCTTGTCGGCGTCGATGAAGACCAGGTCGAAGGGGCCCGCGCCCTCCGCGTCCAGCTCCGGCAGGCTGTCGAGGGCCGCGCCCGTGCGGACCTCGACGAGCTTGTCCAGGCCGGCGCGCGCGATGTTGGCGCGGGCGACGGCCGCGTGCGCCGGGTCGTATTCGAGGGTGATCAGCCGGCCGTCGGCGGGCAGCGCGCGGGCCAGCCAGATCGTGCTGTAGCCGCCGAGGGTGCCGATCTCCAGGATGTTCCCGGCGCCCTGCGTCAGCGCGAGCAGGTGGAGCAGCTTGCCCTGGTTGGGCGCGACGGCGATCTCGGGCAGGCCCGCCGCCGCCGAGTCGGCGAGCGCGGCGGTGAGCACCTCGTCGCCGGGGGCGATCGTCTCGGTGAAGTAGTCGTCGACCTCGGTCCATCGGGGATCAGGCTGAGAGTTCGTCATGAGGCCGAACGTACACCGGCGTCGGGACCCGCCGGGCTCCCCGCGCGTCGCCGCCCCGCCCGGACCACCCGTACCGCGAGGAGCGCCGTCACCGCCGCGAGCAGCACCCCGCCGCCGACCGTGAGCAGCCAGACAGGGATGCCTCCGGCCACCGTCAGCAGACGGTCGGTGTACTCGACCCGGCGGTACGGGGTGTCCGCGACGGTCCGCAGATGGTGGTCGTCGTCGATCCGCTCCGGGTGCGGGAACTCCTGCTCCAGGACGGTCAGTCGGACCGGTCCCGCCCCGGCGAGCGCGGCGACGGCGCCCTCGGGGCGCTCGATCCGCCCGGCGAAGGTGACCTCGGGGCGGTCGCCGCCGATGGGGGAGCGGGGCTCCATCCGGTGCTCGGCCAGGACGTAGAGGCCGAGGGTCTGCGGAGTGCCGGCGAGCCGGGAGAGCCGCATGGGGTAGACGAGTTCGGGGGAGGCGAAGGTGATCCGGAGCGGGGTGAGTTCGCCGTACAGGACGGCACCCTCCTCCTGGGGCGCGAGCCGCACCGCGACGTACTCCCACTTCCGGTCCACGTACGGCTGGAGCGCGCCGGTCAGCCGTTCGGGCAGCTCGAAGCCGTTGGCGCGCAGCCAGCCGCCGAGCGCTCCGGGGTCGGTGGCGGTCAGCCGGGCCACGTCGAAGGGGCCGAGCCGCTCGCGGCCGACGACACCGACGCCGGGGGCCGCGCCGGGCGCCGGGGCCCCCACCCCGTCCCCGTGGTCCTCGGTGAACGGCCACTCGCCCTCGCGCGGCCAGAAGTGGAAACGGTCGCGCTGCTCGGGCTCGGTGAGCCGGTCGAGCGCGTCGAAGAGCGCGGGGTCGCCGAGGGTGACGCCGGCGCGGCTCGGTACGGGCATGATCCAGGCGGCGTGTTCGGCGTTGCCATGCACGTTGAAGCGCATGACGACCGTCTCGGTGCGCCCGTCCCAGCGGACGGCGGACTCCTCCCGGTCGACGCCGATGCGCTGGTCCCTCGACGGGATCATGGCGCCGCAGCCGCAGGCGTACGCCGGTGCGACGAGCGAGCCGAGCTGGAGCGCGAGCAGCGCGACGACGACGGCGAGGACGCGGTGCGTCCGTGCCCCTGGTGTTCGTGTGGTTCGGTGTGTCCCCCGCATGAGGGGTGGGACGTACCCGGTGATGATCCGGTTCCGTCCCACCCGGTGGCGCTCCGTGCGGTCCGGTCACCCGGCCGCCCGGTCCGCCCCGCTCACGCCGAGGCGCGGACCCGGAGTTCCTTGACGCCGTTGAGCCAGGCCGCCCGCAGCCGGCGGGGTTCGCCCGCCAGGGTGAGGTCGGGCAGGGCGTCCGCGAGGGCGTTGAAGATCAGGTCGATCTCCTTGATCGCGAGGGACTTGCCCAGGCAGAAGTGGGGTCCGCCGCCGCCGAAGCCGAGGTGGGGGTTGGGGTCCCGGGTGATGTCGAAGCGTTCGGGGTCGGTGAAGACCTCGGGGTCGTTGTTGGCGGAGGAGTAGAACAGGCCGACGCGGTCGCCCTTGCGGATCTGCCGGCCGCCGAGTTCGGTGTCCTGGGTCGCGGTGCGCTGGAAGGAGACCACGGGGGTCGCCCAGCGCACGATCTCCTCGGCGGTGGTCGCGGGGCGTTCCCGCTTGAAGAGTTCCCACTGGTCGGGGTGGGTGAGGAAGGCGTGCATGCCGTGGCTGATGGCGTTGCGGGTGGTCTCGTTGCCCGCGACGGCGAGCAGCAGGACGAAGAACCCGAACTCGTCGGAGGAGAGGTTCCCCTGCCCCTCGGCCGCGACGAGCTGGCTGACGATGTCGGCGGCGGGGCAGGCCTTGCGGTCGGCGGCCATGTTCATCGCGTAGCCGATGAGTTCCATGGCGGCCTCGGCGCCGATCTCCTCGGTGATGGCGTACTCGGGGTCGTCGTACGCGATCATCTTGTTCGACCAGTCGAAGATCCGGGAGCGGTCCTCCTGGGGGACGCCGATGAGTTCGGCGATCGCCTGGAGGGGGAGCTCGACGGCGACCCGGGTGACGAAGTCGAAGGTGCCGTCGGAGTCGGCGCTCAGCCGGGCCTCCTCGGCGATGGCGCGGGCACGGTCGCCGAGCGCCGTCTCCAGGCTGCGGATCGCCCGGGGGGTGAAGCCGCGCTGGACGATCTGGCGGACCCGGGTGTGCTCGGGCGGGTCCATGTTGAGCATGATCATCTTCTGGACGTCGATCTGATCCCGCTGGATGTTCTCGTTGAAGCGGATCACGGCGGTGTTGAGGTTCGACGAGAACAGCTCGGGGTGCGTGGACACGTACTTGACGTCCGCGTGGCGCGTGACGGCCCAGTACCCCTCGTCCTCGAAGCCCGTGATGCCGGCCTGCTGCGGGCACCACCACACGGGCGCCGTCTGCCGCAGCTCGGCGAACTCCGGGAAGGGGATGCGGTCGCGGAGCAGATCGGGATCGGTGGCGTCGAACCCTTCGGGGAGATGAGGGCAGGGCATCGGCAACACACTCCACATCTGATGGGTCGTCAGGAGTTGTCGTGAAAGTTAGTAACGAGTTCTACAAGTAGCAAGGGGCCGAACGGGAACTGTTGCCTCCCGGACCCTTGCGTACCCGCGGTAGCAGTCATAAGACTGCACTCAGAACTAGAACGCGTACTAGTTCCCCCGTGACGCCGACCGACGGGCTGCCGGGACGCCCCGTCCGGTCGAGGAGAGGACGAGCTCATGGCCGCGGAACCCGTCATCGTCGAAGCCGTACGCACCCCCATCGGCAAGCGCGGAGGCGCGCTCGCCAACCTCCACCCCGCCTACCTCCTGGGCGAGACCTACCGCGAACTCCTCGGACGCACCGGCATCCACGCCGACTGCGTCGAACAGATCGTCGGCGGTACGGTCACCCACGCCGGAGAACAGTCCATGAACCCGGCGCGCACCGCCTGGCTCACCATGGGCCTCCCCTACGAGACGGCCGCCACCACCGTCGACTGCCAGTGCGGCTCCTCGCAGCAGGCCAGCCACATGGTCGCCAACATGGTCGCGGCCGGCGTCATCGACATCGGGATCAGCTGCGGCGTCGAGGCCATGTCGCGCGTACCGCTCGGGTCCGGCTCCAAGCACGGACCCGGCAAGCCCTTCCCCGACGAGTGGAACGTCGACCTCCCCAACCAGTTCGAGGCCGCCGAACGCATCGCCCGCAACAGGGGCCTCACCCGCGAACGCGTCGACTCCCTCGGACTGCTCTCCCAGGAACGGGCCGCGAACGCCTGGGCCGAGGAACGCTTCAAGCGCGAGACCTTCGCCGTGCAGGTCCCCACCACCGAGGACGAGCAGGCGGCGGGCCACGGCATGTGGCGGCTCGTCGACCGCGACGAGGGTCTGCGCGACACCACCATGGAGGGCCTCGGCCGCCTCAAGCCCGTCATGCCGACCGCCGTCCACACCGCCGGGAACTCCTCGCAGATCTCCGACGGCGCCTCCGCGATCATGTGGGCCTCCAAGCGCATGGCCCGCGCCCTCAAGCTCCGCCCGCGCGCCCGGATCGTCGCTCAGGCCCTGGTCGGCGCGGACCCGCACTACCACCTCGACGGGCCGATCGACGCGACGCGCGCGGTCCTCGGCAAGGCCGGGATGTCGCTCCGGGACATCGACCTCGTCGAGATCAACGAGGCCTTCGCCTCGGTGGTGCTCAGCTGGGCGCAGGTCTTCGACCAGGACCTGGAGAAGGTGAACGTCAACGGCGGCGCCATCGCCCTCGGGCACCCCGTCGGGGCGACCGGTGCGCGGCTGATCACCACGGCTCTGCACGAGCTGGAACGGACGGACAAGGAGTTCGCGCTGATCACGATGTGCGCGGGCGGGGCGGTGGCCACGGGGACGATCATCCAGCGGTTGTAGCGGTTGCAGCGGTTGTGGTCCTGCGGCGGTCCCGCCGGCTCGCGGACCCCGGGCGGAAAACGCCGCAGGCCCCGCCCTCCCTGACGGGAGGCGGGGCCTTGCGGGTGCGCGGAGCGGCGGGTGACTCTTAGTACCAGCCGTTGGCCTGCCAGAACGCCCAGGCGGCGTTCGGGGAGCCGTAGCGCTCGTTCATGTAGTTGAGACCCCACTTGATCTGGGTGGCGGGGTTCGTCTTCCAGTCGGAACCGGCCGAGGACATCTTCGAGGCCGGAAGGGCCTGGACGAGGCCGTAGGCGCCGCTGGAGGAGTTGGTGGCGTGGTGGTTCCAGCCGGACTCGTGGGACACGATCTTGCTGAAGGACTGGTACTGCGAAGCGGGAACGATCTGCCGGGCGATGTCCTGCGGGCTGGCGGCCGAGGCCGCGCCCGTCGTGCCGAGCACCGCACCCGACGCGCCCAGCAGCACGGCTGCGGAGGCGGCGATGGACTTCTTGCGGGCAGCGACACGAGTGGTGATCGAGCGGATCAAGGTTTCTACCTAACTTCGGGGGCAAAGGGTGCGCCAGGCGATTTCGGCAAGCCGGAACCAGAGCCCGGGAGACCCGGGAACTGGAGGGAACCGGCCGTCCGTGGTGCTGCGGTGAGCACCGGCTGCCTGGCGACGTCCACCAGACAAGCAGGGCGGGAACGCCGACGCAACGACCCCCTGTACGAGGAAGGTTCGGACCCGGGGGGTGGGACACCCCGGGTGCGGTTCAGGTGTTTCCGCAGGTCATCACCCGTTGTGGGCGATTTGGGCGGGTACCTCCCGACTACTATTCCACGTCGTACGTGACGTAGGTCCTATGGGCCGCCTCACTCGCGGGGGCCTTCTCGGGGGCCTCGAATGTGACCTGGGCCTCGAAGTTCGCCCGCCGCGTCGCCCGCCGCAACGCCTTCAGGAGCGTCCCGCCGACCGTCACGGTCAGGACCACGGTCAGCACGGCACGGCCGAGGTCCCAGCCGAGGGAGGTGGCGACGAGGAAAGCGAGGAAACGGGCCAGGTTCTCGTGGGCCGGAGCGCCCGGCAGGAAGAAGATTCCGCCACCGTCGCCCCCGGCCGCCGCCGCCTCCCCGCCGCCGATCGTCACCCAGCCGTACAGATTGGTGACCGTGCCGTACGCGAACGCCGCCACGAAGCCGTACACGGACAGCATCAGCAGCTCGCCCCGGCCCCGGAACCGGTCCGGCCCCGGCAGCAGACCGGCACCCATCGTGAACCAGCCCATCGCCAGCATCTGCGTCGGCATCCACGGCCCCACCCCGCCCGTGAGCAGCGCGGACGCGAACATCGTCACCGAGCCCAGGACGAAACCGAAGCCCGGCCCCAGGACCCGGCCGCTCAGCACCATGAGGAAGAACATCGGCTCCAGGCCGGCCGTCCCCGCCCCCAGTGGCCGCAGCGCCGCGCCGACGGCGGCGAGCACCCCCAGCATCGCCACCGCCTTCGCGTCCATCCCGCAGTCCGCGATCGTCGCGACGACGACCGCGATCAGCAGCGGCAGCAGCACGGCGAAGAGCCAGGGGGCGTCGGCGGCGTGCGTGGTCACGGCGGAACCGGCGTCCGCGAAGAGGGGCCAGCAGATGGCGATGAGCCCGACGACGGAGACCAGGAGCAGGGCGGTCACGGAGCGGGGGCCGAGGCGGACGGGGCGGGTGGTGGGGCGGGTGGTCGTGGGGCCGGTGGTCACAGCGCGCTCTCCCCTTGCTCTGTGGGCCTTCGCAGTGCGCGCTCCACCTGTTCCACCGTGAGCCACGGCTGCGGGGCGAGGATCTTCGCCACCTGCGGCGAGAACGCCGGCGAGGACACCACCACCTCCGCCGTCGGCCCGTCCGCCACCACCTCGCCGTCCGCGATGATCACCACCCGGTGCGCCAGCTCCGCCGCCAGCTCCACGTCGTGCGTCGCGAGCACGATCGCGTGGCCCTCGGCGGCGAGCGTACGGAGCAGGGTGACGAGACGGGCCTTCGCCGCGTAGTCCAGGCCACGGGTCGGCTCGTCGAGCAGCAGCAGCGGGGGGCGGCCCGTCAGGACCACGGCCAGCGCCAGGGCGAGGCGCTGTCCCTCGGACAGGTCCCGGGGGTGGGTGTCGTCCGCGACGCCCGGCAGCAGCTCGGACACCAGCGCCCGGCACGTACCGGGCGCCGCGCCCGCGTCCGTGTCGGCCGCCGCGCACTCGGCGGCGACCGTGTCCGCGTACAGCAGGTCGCGCGGCTCCTGCGGGACCAGGCCGACCTGGCGGATCAGCTCGCGCGGGTCGGTGGTGTGCGGGGTGCGGCCGGCGACGCGGACGGTGCCGGCCGTCGGTTCGATCATGCCGACGAGGGTGGAGAGGAGGGTGGACTTTCCGGCGCCGTTACGGCCCATGAGGGCGAGGGTTTCGCCGGGGGCGACGGTGAGGTCGATGTGACGGAGAGCTTCCACGCGGGCGCGGCGGACGGCGAGGCGGTCGGTGAGGACGAGGGGGGTGGTGGGGGGTACGGGGGTGGGCTGGGTGCGGCGCCGCCGGAACAGGGAGAAGCCCCCACCCCGCCCCTTCCCGAGACCGGGGCTCCGCCCCGGACCCCGGTCCTCGAACGCCGGACGGACTGGAAACTCCGGCCCCGCCGGCGTTTGGGGCGCGGGGGTCCGGGGGCGGAGCCCCTGATTACGGGAAGGGCCGGGGTGGGGAACAAGCCCCCCGGGGCCCAACCCCTCCAGCCGCTCCTTCAGACCCCCCGCCCGCCGCCGCGCATCCCGCACCGTCAGCGGCAGCGGGTCCCAGCCCGCCACCCGGCCGAGACCCACCACCGGCGGATGCACCGGCGAGACCGCCATGATCTCGGCCGGCGGGCCCATCACCGCGTCCGGCAGCAGGATGATCCGGTCCGCGTACTGGACCACCCGTTCCAGGCGGTGTTCCGCGAGGAGGACCGTCGTGCCGAGGTCGTGGACCAGGCGCTGGAGGACCGCGAGGACGTCCTCCGCCGCCGACGGGTCCAGCGCGGAGGTCGGCTCGTCGAGGACCAGGATCTTCGGGTGCGGGGTGAGGACGGAGCCGATCGCGACCCGCTGCCGCTGCCCGCCGGAGAGCGTGGCGATCGGGCGGTCGCGGAGTTCGGCGAGGCCGAGGAGGTCGAGGGTCTCCTCGACGCGGCGCCGCATGACGCCGGGCGCCAGGCCCAGCGACTCCATCCCGTACGCCAGCTCGTCCTCGACCGTGTCGGTGACGAAGTGCGCGGACGGGTCCTGCCCGACCGTGCCGACCAGGTCCGCCAGCTCGCGCGGCGGATGCGTGCGGGTGTCGCGGCCGTCGACCGTGACGCGGCCGGTCAGGGTGCCGCCCGTGAAGTGGGGGACGAGCCCGGAGACCGTGCCGAGGAGGGTCGACTTGCCGACGCCCGAGGGGCCGACGAGCAGCACCAGTTCGCCTTCGGGGACGGTGAGGTCGACGTCCCGCAGGGTGGGCCCGGCGGCCTCGTCGTAGGTCACCGAGACGTTCTCGAAGCGGATCACGCGTTCTCCTTGCCGGGCGGTACGGGGGCCACGAACGCCGGCACCAGGCCCACCAGGACCGACACCGCCGGCCACAGCGGCAGCTCCGGCGCCTCCAGGGGGACGACCCCGGGGTGCAGGGCCTCGGGCGCGTACTGGTTCGCCCAGATCATCAGGACCGCGACCGCCGCCCCGGAGCCCGCGACCAGCCAGGCCCGGAGTCCCCAGTGGTCCGGCCGGTAGCGGGTGCGGACCGTCCGGCGCCCGCCGAGCCGCAGCCCGGCCATGGCCGCGAGCAGCCCGGCGGCGAGCAGCGGCAGCCCGTAACCGGCGCCCTCCGCGGCGAGCAGCCCGTACGAACCGGCGCAGACGCCGAGCAGACCGCCCAGGGTCAGCACGTTCGTGGTGCGCCGCACGGAGGCCGGGACCCGCGCCGTCCGCCCGTACCCGCGCGCGTCCATCGAGGCGGCGACGGCGATCGACCGTTCGAGCGCGCCCTCCAGGACCGGCAGGCCGATCTGGAGCACCGCCCGCACCCCGCCCGTGGGGCGCCCGCGAAGGCGCCGGGCGGTACGGAGCCGGACCACGTCCGCGACCATGTTCGGCGCGAAGGTCATCGCGACGACGACGGCGACCCCGGCCTCGTACAGCGCGCCCGGCAGCGACTTCAGCAGCCGTGCCGGGTTGGCGAGCGCGTTCGCCGCGCCCACGCAGATCAGCAGGGTCGCCAGTTTGGCGCCGTCGTACAGCGCGAACACCAGCTGCTCGACCGTCACCCGCCCCCCGATGCGGATGCCCTCCGCCCAGTCGGGCAGCGGCAGCTCGGGCAGCGTGAACAGCACGTGCGTCCCCGGGATGGGGGAGCCGAGGAGCAGCGAGAAGACGACCCGCAGGCCGACGACGAACAGGCCGAGCTTCACGAACGCGCCGTACGAGCGGGCCCACGGCGCGTCCGTACGCCGGGCCGCGACGACATAGCCGGCGACCCCGACGAGCAGACCGAGCAGCAGCGGGTTGGTGGTCCGGGAGGCGGCGACGGCCAGACCGAGCGCCCACAGCCACCAGGCGCCGGCGTGCAGGGCATTGGCCCGGCTCGCCTCGGGGGCCGTGAACACGCCACGGGCCGTGAAAGCGCCCCGGGCCGTGAACACGCGACGGGCCGTACTCATCCGCGCCGGCGGGCCTTCCATATCGCCGCGCCGCCGAGGGCCAGGACCGCCGCCCCGCCGGCGAGCACGCCGAAGGACGGGCCGCCGCCGTCGGCGTCCCCCGCGGCGGCCGGCGCGGCCTCGGCCGGTGCCGACGCACCCGGCGCCTTCTCCGCGACCTGCTCGCCGCAGCCCCGCACGGGGTAGCCCGCGATCCCGCACAGCATGGCCGCGCTGTCGTACCGCAGCGGCTTCGCCACCTCGGCCAGCGCCTCCGCGCCCGTCGCGTCCTCGCGGACCCGCGCACAGCCGACCTCGATCAGCTTCTCCGGCGGGGTCTCGCCCGGCGGGGCGTCCAGCGGTCCGCCGAAGTCGACGACGACCGCGACGCGCTTGCTGCCGTCCTTCGCGTCCGTGCCGCCGCAGATCCCCGGGAAGTCGGGGGCGACGGAGGGCAGGGAGGTGTCGTCCGTGCCGTTGCTGATCGCGAAGCGGAAGCCGATCACATCGCCGTCGGCGGGCCGGGCGGTCGCCGGGCCCTGGGTGGCGTACGCCCAGGGCTTGCCGCCGTCGCTCTCCCAGAACGACCAGTAGCGGTAGCCGGCGGCCTGCGCCGGGGTGGCCGCGACCCCGGCGAGGGTCAGCAGCGCGCCGGCCGCGGCGCCCGCGATCCGGGCGCCGGTCCTGCGGGCCGCCGTCACTTCTTGCGGCCGCTCACGAGGAAGCCGATGCCGACGCCGACGACCATGCCGATGCCGATGATCCACCAGACGTCGAAGCCGGAGCCCTCGTCGTCGCTGGTCGAGGACGCGGAGGTGTCCGGGGTCTTGGGCGCGGGGCCGGTCGCGTTGAGCTGCCCGACCAGGTCCGCCGTGCCGAACTCGCGCGGGTCGGTCTCCATCGAGCGGGAGGCCAGGATCAGCTGCGCGTACGCGGCGGGGCCGTTCTCCTTCGCCCAGGCGGCGGAGTGCGTCTCCAGCCACTGGAGGGCGGGCTCGGCCTGCCGGGCGGCGCCGGCGCCGGCCAGCGCCACGACCGCGTCGGCGGTGTTGCCGAAGTCGGGCTGCTCGCTGGTGTCGGTGGCGCCGGGCATCGGCGGGGTGTTCAGGTGGGCGGTCTTGAGGAGCGCCTTCGACAGGTAGGAGGCGCCGTTGAGGGCGGCCCGCTCGACGGTCGGCTTCGTGAGGTCCTGACAGGTCGGCTGCTGCTGCGGGGAGGCCTTGGTGGCGACGATGCTCTTGCCGAGCCCGGCGAGGGTGGCCGCGGCGGTGGCGTCGGCGTTCGCGAGCAGCTTGCCGCTCTTGTCGGGCTGGTAGGCGAACGCCCCGGCGCCCTCCTCGTCCGAGCAGGGCACGGCGAAGGTGAGGAGCGCGTCGTAGGGCGTACGGCCCTCGGAGGAGGTGTACGAGCCGGGCTTGACGCTGATCGCGGCGAGCGTGCCGATGACGAGCGAGGTGGAGTTGGCGTCGCTGGGGCTGCCGGAGGTGTAGCCCCAGCCGCCGTCCTTGTTCTGCACGGTGCGCAGCCAGCCGGCGCCCGCCTTGACGGCCTCGTCGAGCTTCTCCGGGTCGGCGGCCTGGCGGCGGACGGCGCCCAGCGCGTGCACGGCGGCGGCGGTGGCGTTGGTGTCCCGCATGGTCTTCGGGTCGCAGGGCTTGGTGACGTCCGCGCGGTACGAGGCGAACGAGCCGTCCTCGCACTGCTGGCCGAGCAGCCAGTCCACGGCCTGGTCGGCGGGCTGGTAGCCGGTGGCGCGCTGGGCGAGGAAGGCGAGCGACTGGCGCCACACACCGTCGTACGTCGGGTCCTTCGTGCCGTACAGGCCGGGCGGGAGCGTCCCCGCGGAGGGGGTGGGGGAGGGCGCGGCGGAGGCCGCGCCGACGGCTCCGGTGCCGAGCAGGACGGCGGCGGCTGCGAGCGCGGCGGCGCCTCGGCGGACGGTGTTCATGGAGCCCTCTCCTGCGGCCGGGCACCGGCACGCCTCAGGGGCACCAGGCTCCGGCTCCGTATTCCTCGACGGTGCCGGCGGTCACGTCCCGCACGGGGCATTCCGACTCGCCGCTCTTGCGAACGGCTCACGGTTGCGGGTCAGTGCCGGAGTCGCACCGGCTTCCCCCCGTACGGGCATGATGACGACGCGCCCACTCTACCGGCCCGTACGCCCGCCGCCCCGAGGGTGCGAGGTGCCTCACACCGGGGCGGGGACCGCGTCGGGCGCCCGCCCCGGGCCGCCGGCCGGGTCAGGCCTTCACACCGCCACGTACTCCACCGGGTCCGTCCCCGGGACGGCCTCCGCGCGGCCCAGTTTCACCAGCCGGCGGACATGGGCCTCGGCCTCGCTGACGGCGATGTTCCGGGAGCCGTAGGGGATCTGCTCCCAGGGGCGGTTCCACTCCATCCGCTCGGCGAGCCGCCAGGGGGTGAGCGGGGTGGCGAGGAGGCCGAGGAGGCCGGTGAGCCGCTCCTCGTGGTGGTCGAGGAGTTCCCGGACCCGGCCGGCGGCGTCGGGGAAGGCGTACTGGTGGGCGGGGAGGACCTCGGCGACCCCGAGGCGGCCGATGCGTTCCAGGGAGTCGAGGTAGTCGCCGAGGGGGTCGGCCTCGGTGACCTCGTCGGGGTCCTCGTAGAGGCCGATGTGCGGGGAGATGCCGGGCAGCAGGTGGTCGCCGGAGAAGAGGCGGCCGTGGCCGGGCAGCCGGGAGGGGTGCTCCTCCTCCAGGTGGAGGCAGACGTGGCCGGGGGTGTGGCCGGGCGTCCAGATCGCGCGCAGCCGCCGCCCGGCGAGGTCGAGGAGTTCGCCGGGGACGATCTCGCGGTCGGGGAGGGCGGAGCGCAGCCCGGGGAGGGTGTCCATCCGGCCGGAGTCGCGTGCGGCGCGCAGCGGGACGAGGTGGTCCTCGGGGGCGCCGACGGCGGCGAGCTTCCGGGCGAGATAGTCGAGCCAGGTGCCGGGCCGGGCCTCGCGGGTGCGGCGTACGACGGCGGTGTCGGCGGCGTGCATCGCGATCCAGGCCCCGGACTCCTCGCGGACCCGCCCGGAGAGGCCGTGGTGGTCGGGGTGGTGGTGGGTGATGACGACCCCGTGGACGTCGGGCATGGCGATCCCCAGCGCGTCGAGCCCGCCGACGAGTTCGGCCCAGGAGGCGGGATCGTCCCAGCCGGTGTCGACGAGGACGGGGCCCCGGTCGGTGTCGAGGACGTGGACCAGGGTGTGACCGAGCGGATTGTCGGGGATGGGCACCCGGAGCGACCAGACGCCTCCGCCGTGATCGGTCACCTGCGGCATGGCTGCCTTCATGGTTCCTCATCTCTCCACGGCGGTACGGAATCTCTCCGGGGCGGTACGGAGCATGCCAGACCGTTGCCCATCATAACTAGAACTGGTATCAGTTCTGAGGCATCGTCAGAAAGATTCCCTCCCCGGAAGGCGGCGGTCATGACCGAGCTTGTGGAGCACGGAAAGCTGTTCATCGGCGGGGAGTTGGCCGATCCGCTCGGCGAGGAGGTCATCGAGGTGATCTCCCCGCACACCGAGGAGGTCATCGGACGCGTCCCGCACGCCTCCGCCGCCGATGTCGACCGGGCCGTGGCCGCCGCGCGGCGGGCCTTCGACGAGGGGCCCTGGCCCCGGATGCCGGTCGAGGAGCGGATCGCGGTCGTCACCCGCATCAAGGACGCCATCGCCGTGCGGTACGAGGAGATCGGCCGCGTCATCAGCGCGCAGAACGGCTCCCCGTACTCCTGGTCCGTCCTCGCCCAGGCGCTCGGCGCGATGATGGTCTGGGACGCGGCGATCACCGTCGCCCGTGACTTCGCGTGGGAGGAGCGGCGCGGCGGCGTCCTCGGACCGCTGCTCGTCCGGCGCGAGCCGGTGGGCGTGGTCGCGGCCGTCGTCCCGTGGAACGTCCCGCAGTTCACCGCCGCCGCCAAGCTGGGGCCCGCGCTGCTGGCCGGCTGCACGGTGGTCCTCAAGCCCTCCCCGGAGTCACCGCTCGACTCGTACATCCTCGGTGAGATCGCCGCCGAGGCCGGGCTGCCCGAGGGCGTGCTCAGCATCCTGCCCGCCGACCGCGAGGTCAGCGAGTACCTGGTCGGCCACCCCGGCGTCGACAAGGTCTCCTTCACCGGTTCGGTCGCCGCCGGCAAGCGGGTCATGGAGGTCGCCTCCCGCAACCTCACCCGGGTCACCCTCGAACTGGGCGGAAAGTCGGCCGCCGTGATCCTGCCGGACGCCGACGTGGAGACCGCCGTCGCCGGGATCGTCCCCGCCGCCTGGATGAACAACGGCCAGGCGTGCGTCGCCCAGACCCGCATCCTCGCCCCCCGCTCCCGGTACGAGGAGATCGCCGAGGCCCTCGCCGCTGCGGCCGGCGCGCTCGTCGTCGGCGACCCGCTCGACCCGGCCACCCAGGTCGGCCCGCTCGTCGCCCGCCGCCAGCAGCAGCGCTCCCTCGACTACATCGGCATCGGCCAGCAGGAGGGCGCCAAGATCCTCGCGGGCGGTGGCCGTCCGGCCGGCCTGGAGCGCGGCTGGTACGTCGAGCCGACCCTCTTCGGCGGCGTCGACAACTCCATGCGGATCGCCCGCGAGGAGATCTTCGGCCCGGTGATCTGCCTCCTGCCGTACGGGGACGAGGCCGAGGCCCTCCGGATCGCGAACGACTCCGACTTCGGGCTCAGCGGCAGCGTCTGGACCGGCGACGTGGAGCACGGCATCGACTTCGCGCGGGGCGTGCGCACCGGCACGTTCAACGTGAACACCTTCAGCCTGGACATGCTCGGCCCGTTCGGCGGCTACAAGAACTCCGGTCTGGGACGGGAGTTCGGCCCCGAGGGCTTCGGCGAGTACCTGGAGCACAAGATGATCCACCTGCCGGCCGGATACGGGGACGCGTGATGGGTGACCGCTGGCACGTGGAGGTCGACCGGAGCGTCTGCATCGGCTCCGGCATGTGCGTCAACCACGCTCCTGACGGCTTCCGTCTCGACACGGCCCGTCAGTCGCACCCGCGCGCGACGGAGGCCGACGCGGGCGAACGCCTGCTCGCGGCGGCCGAGGGCTGCCCGGTGGAGGCCATCCTGATCACGCTCGCGGACGGCGGGGAGCCGGTGTTCCCACCGGAGGAGTGACCGGGCTCCCGGAAGAGTGACCGGGCCCCTGGAGGAGTGACCGGGTTCGGGCCCGCCGGGGAACCGCGCCCGCCGACACCGCCCCTGACCTGCCCTCATGTGTGTGACACTCGCTCGGCACAGCAGGGACACAGGGAGCGGAGACGTCATGCGCGGTCAGGGTCGAGGTCGGGGTCAGGGTCGGGGGACGGCTCGGGGTATGGCTCGGGGTACGGGGTGGGCGGCGGTCGCCGGAGTGACCCTGGTGGCGCTCCTCGGGGCCGGGTGCGGGCCCGGTGCGGCGGGAGCGCCGGCCTTCGGCCGTACGGCGGCGCACGACGAGGTCCTCGCCGCCGTCGACGGCTCGGGGCTGCCCGAATCCGACCTTCCGGAGATCGGCGGGCCGGCCCCGAAGGGCGCCACCCCCCGGCCCACGCCGTCCACGGTGCGGGAGCGGGCGGCCGAGCGCAGCGCCGCCTGTTCCACCGGCTGGCAGTACATCGGCCCCGTCGCCGAAGGGTCGCGCGCCGGTTTCGACAAGGCGGTCGCCGCCCTCGCGGGGAAGCGGTGGAACCAGACGCAGCGCCAGGTGGAGAAGCTGGACGAGAAGGGCGGCACCAGCGTCACGGTCACGCTCAAGAAGCGGGGCTGGACGATGAACGCCCGCCACCACAGCGCCCGCGAGGGGCTGAGCATGGACATCATCTCCTTCCAGGCATCGGAGGACTCGTGCATGGCGAAGCTCACCGAGAAGGAGCGGGAGTCCCTGCTCGGGGACGACGGCGAACGGCCTTGAGGAAGGGCGCCGTTGCACGCGAGGACCGTTTCCACGTGCAAAACTGTGCCCCTGTCAGCGGAGGCGAGAGGCCTTCGCGTGTGCGTCCTTGGGAGTGCTGTGCGCAAGGTGATGGGGGCGGCCGTGGCCGTCGGTGTGGTGCTGCTCGTCGCGGGCTGCGGGAGCGACGGTGGTGCGGACAAGGGCGGCTCGGCGTCCGTCGGTTCGTCCTCGGCCGGTTCGTCCTCGACGGGTGGCTCGGGCGGTTCGGGTGGCAAGCGGCTCGACGGTGCCGCGGTCACCGAGGAGCTGTCCGGCGCGGCGACCGGGGCCGGCTTCACGCAGGACGCCTCGGGCGAGCAGGTTCCGGCCACGCTCAAGGACTGCATGGTCAGCTGGACGGCCGACGCCGAGAAGGCCGCCGACCCGGCGAAGTCGTACGACGCCACGGTCGCGACCCTGACCAAGGGCGGCTGGAGCGAGGAGCGCAGCTCCGGCCAGGGCGGCTCGGTGATCAAGTCCCTGAAGAAGAGCAGCTGGCAGCTCCAGGCGAGCAACCACTCGGCGGGCCCGCTCAAGCTGGTCATGTTCGTCGCCGTGGACAGCGGTCCGGAGTGCGCGGCGGCCATCGCCGAGGAGAACGCGAAGGCCAAGAAGTCCTGACCCGGTGCCGCCCGTACCCCCGGAGCACGAACCACCGGGGGCGCGGGTGGCGCGGCCCGTGCCGCTCAGCCGGCCACGGACTCCGGTGCCGGCGCGGGGGCCGGTGCCGTCAGGTCGATCAGCCGGCAGACCGTCTCGATGTCGATCTTCACCTGTGCGATCGAGGCCCGTCCCGACAGCCAGGTGATCAGCGCCGAGTGCCAGGTGTGCTCGATCACCCGGACCGCCGAGAGCTGCTCCGGCGTCGGGTGCTCCGCCCCCATCGCGTCCAGGATGATCGCGGTCGTCAGCCGCGAGACCGTGTCGACCTCGGGGCTCACCCCGCGGTCCGCGAAGGTCAGCGCCCGCACCATCGCGTCCGCGAGCTGCGGTTCGCGCTGGAGCGCGCGGAAGGCCCGCATCAGCGTCTCCGCGACCCGCTGCGCCGCATCGGCGCCCGCCGGCGGGCGCTTCCGCAGGGTGGTGTGCATGTGCTGGAGCTGGTCCTGCATCGTCGCGACCAGCAGGTGGATCTTGGAGGGGAAGTAGCGGTACAGCGTCCCCAGGGCCACTCCGGCCGCCTCGGCGACCTCCCGCATCTGCACGGCGTCGAAGCCGCCCCGCGCCGCGAGCTGCGCGCTGGCGTTCAGGATGCGGCGGCGGCGCGCCTCCTGTCGTTCCGTGAGGGGTGGCGACGCGGGGCTGCGGTCCGCTCTGTTGTCTGCGGTCATGAGGTCCCGTTCCGTGCGGTGGGGAGCGACAGTATGGCGGTGCGGAGGCCGTGGCGCGAATCACCTGTTCCGGATCTCACCGCGGAGCTACCTGCCGGTAGATTCTGTCCTCCTCGAAGGATCAAGCGTTCGAGAACGATCGGGCCGGAGATCGGGCCGGCGATCAAGTCTGTAACTTGTTCTAGATTAGCGCGAGCGGATACGCTCCGGCGAAACGCACGCTCGAAGGGGGTCGCGCATGAGCGCTGAGGCCATAGAGGCAAGCCCCCGACAGGGCGTCACGGCGGCCGGGGGTGAGTCCCTGCGCATCGCCCTCCTCACGTACAAGGGCAATCCCTTCTGCGGCGGACAGGGCGTCTACGTCCGCCACCTCTCCCGCGAGCTGGCCCGCCTCGGGCACTCCGTCGAGGTCATCGGCTCCCAGCCGTACCCCGTCCTCGACGAGGGCGAGGACCTCAAGGGGCTCACGCTCACCGAGATCGCCAGCCTCGACCTCTACCGCTCGCCGGACCCCTTCCGTACGCCGAGGCGCGAGGAGTACCGGGACTGGATCGACGGCCTGGAAGTCGCGACCATGTGGACCGGCGGCTTCCCCGAACCGCTCACCTTCTCGCTGCGGGCCCGGCGCATGCTCGCCGCCCGCCGCGGCGACTTCGACGTCGTCCACGACAACCAGACCCTCGGGTACGGGCTCCTCGGCGGTCCGCGCGCGATCGGCGCGCCGCTCGTCACCACGATCCACCACCCCATCACCGTCGACCGGCAGCTCGAACTCGACGCCGCCGCCGACTGGAAGCGCCGCGCCTCCGTCCGCCGCTGGTACGCCTTCACCCGCATGCAGAAGCGCGTCGCCCGCCGGGTGCCGTCCGTCCTCACCGTCTCCGGGACCTCCCGGCAGGAGATCGTCGAGCACCTCGGGGTACGCGAGGACCGCATCCGGGTCGTCCACATCGGCGCCGACACCGACCTCTGGTCGCCCGATCCGGCCGTCGCCGAGGTCCCCGGCCGGATCGTCACCACCTCCAGCGCCGACGTCCCCCTCAAGGGCCTGATCCACCTGATCGAGGCGCTCGCCAAGCTCCGTACGGAGAACCCCGACGCCCACCTCGTCGTGGTCGGCAAGCGTGCCGAGGACGGCCCCGTCGCCGCCGCGATCGAGCGGTACGGGCTGGACGGGGCCGTGCGGTTCGTCAAGGGCATCAGCGACGCGGAGCTGGTCGACCTGGTGCGATCGGCGCAGGTGTCCTGCGTGCCCTCGCTGTACGAGGGGTTCTCGCTGCCCGCCGCCGAGGCGATGGCCACGGGGACGGCGCTCGTCGCGACCACCGGTGGTGCGATTCCCGAGGTCGCGGGGGCGGACGGGGAGACGTGTCTGGCGGTGCCGCCAGGTGATGCGGGGGCGCTGGCCGCCGGGCTGGGGCGGGTGCTGGGTGACGCGGAGCTGCGGGCCCGGCTCGGCGCGGCGGGGCGCGCGCGGGTCCTGGAGCGGTTCACCTGGGCGCGGGCCGCGCAGGGGACGGCCGAGCTGTATCGGGAGGCGGTCGCCGCGCGGGGTGCCGGGGTGCGCCGGTGATGCTCCGTCGTCATGGTCGGGTGCGGCCCGGTGGTCGGCTCGTGCCCGCCTGTTCCGCCCTGCGGAACGCCTGCCCACAAGTCGGCGTGGGCGCCTGCCCACAATCACCTTCCACTCGCGAAAGCAGGATCCCGTGCTGACCGTCGACTTCACCCGTTTCCCGCTCGCCCCCGGCGATCGTGTGCTCGATCTGGGCTGTGGTGCGGGCCGGCACGCCTTCGAGTGCTACCGGCGCGGCGCCCAGGTCGTGGCCCTCGACCAGAACGGCGAGGAGATCCGCGAGGTCGCCAAGTGGTTCGCGGCGATGAAGGAGGCCGGGGAGGCGCCCGCGGGGGCGACCGCCACCGCGATGGAGGGCGACGCCCTCAACCTGCCCTTCCCCGACGCGTCCTTCGACGTCGTCATCATCTCCGAGGTCATGGAGCACATCCCCGACGACAAGGGCGTGCTCGCGGAGATGGTCCGCGTCCTCAAGCCGGGCGGCCGGATCGCGATCACCGTGCCCCGCTACGGCCCGGAGAAGGTCTGCTGGACGCTCTCCGACGCCTACCACGAGGTCGAGGGCGGCCACATCCGCATCTACAAGGCCGACGAACTCCTCGGCAAGATCCGGCAGGCCGGCCTCAAGCCGTACGGCACCCACCACGCGCACGCCCTGCACTCGCCGTATTGGTGGCTGAAGTGCGCCTTCGGCGTCGACAACGACAAGGCGCTGCCGGTCCGCGCCTACCACAAGCTCCTGGTCTGGGACATCATGAAGAAGCCCGCCCTGACCCGGGTCACCGAGCAGCTGCTCAACCCGGTCGTCGGCAAGAGCTTCGTGGCGTACGCGACCAAGCCGCACCTTCCGAAGGCCGACGCCGTGGACGCCGACAAGTGACGAGTCCCGAGCGGATCGCCGAGCACCTCGTCCTGCCCGGGGTGCTCACCGCCGAGCAGGCAGCCGAGACCGTCACCGGGATACTCGCCGTCCAGCGCGAGGACGGGGCGATCCCGTGGTTCCGGGGCCACCACCTCGACCCCTGGGACCACACAGAGGCCGCCATGGCCCTGGACGCGGCCGGCGAGCACGCCGCCGCCGCCCGCGCCTACGCGTGGCTCGCCCGCCACCAGAACACCGACGGCTCCTGGTACGCCGCCTACCAGGACGGCGACCCGGAGCAGGTCACCGACCGCGGCCGTGAGTCCAACTTCGTCGCGTACATCGCGGTCGGCGTCTGGCACCACTACCTCTCGACCGGCGACGACACCTTCCTCGACCGGATGTGGCCCGTCGTCTACGCGGCCGTCGAGTTCGTCCTCGGGCTCCAGCAGCCGGGCGGCCAGATCGGCTGGAAGCGCGAGCCCGACGGCACACCGGTGAACGACGCCCTGCTCACCGGCAGTTCCTCGATCCACCAGGCGCTCCGCTGCGCCCTCGCCATCGCCGAGGTCCGCGAAGAGCCGCAGCCCGACTGGGAGTTGGCGACCGGGGCGCTGGGGCACGCGATACGCCGCCACCCCGAGCGCTTCCTCGACAAGTCCCGCTACTCGATGGACTGGTACTACCCGGTGCTCGGCGGCGCGGTGACGGGCGCCGAGGCGAAGACGCGGGTCGAGGCCGACTGGGACACGTTCGTCGTGCCCGGCCTCGGGGTGCGCTGTGTGGTCCCCAACCCCTGGGTCACCGGCGGCGAGAGCTGCGAACTCGCCCTCGCCCTCTGGGCGATGGGCGAGTCGGACCGGGCCCTCACCATCCTCCAGGACATCCAGCACCTGCGCGCCGGGAACGGCATGTACTGGACCGGGTACGTCTTCGAGGGCGACGCGGAGGGCGACAAGGCCATGTGGCCCGAGGAGCAGACGGCCTGGACGGCCGGCTCCCTGCTGCTCGCGGTGGCGGCCCTCGGCGGCGAGGAGGCCACAGTGGCCGTCTTCGGCGGCGAGCGCCTTCCCGGCGGCCTCGAACCGGACTGCTGCCGGGCGTAGCGGGCAGGGCGCCGGGCAGGACCTCCCGGGCCCGGACGCTACCCGGACGGAGTCGCCCGGGTAGCGGACCCCCCTGCCCCGGGCGAGGCTGGCGCCACAGTCCCCAGGGAGGTCCCGTCGTGCCCAGAAGTCCTTCGCGTGGAGTCGTGGCGCTGCTCCTTTCGAGCACCCTGCTCATGACCACCGCCGCCTGCGGCGGCGACGCCACGCAGAGCGCGAGCGCCGCCGCGACCCCGTCGGTCTCCAGCAGCTTCGAGCAGCAGAAGCTGGCGAAGACCCGGTTCGTGGCCAACGCGGGGCTGGCGGCGGGCGCCGCGTACCAGTGGATCGTGAAGCCGTACCGCGCGGGCAAGTTCACCAAGGGCGCGGACGGCCGGACCTTCGCCCTGGTGAAGGCGGGCCTCGCGGGCGCGTTCACGTACAACCGGCTCAAGGCGGCCGTGAACAACGCCAAGGGCGACCCGCTGCTTTCCAAGGCGGTCGCGCCGCTCTCGGCGGGCATCGACTCGCTCAAGGACCTCGGTACGAAGCTCCGCAAGGGTGAGGCAGGCGCGGCGGACGTCAGCTCCTTCGAGAGCGTCATCAACAGCGTCAAGGACGCGGGCAAGAGCGCCGGCGCCGAGGTCGTCGACAAGGTGCCCAGTGCGTCCCAGCTCAGCGGCGGGTGACCGACTCCCACCGGCGCACTAGGAGTTGAGCTCCGCGAGCAGGCGGAGGGTTTCGGGGTCCGGTGAGGTGACGAGGAGGTCCGTCACCGGGCCCCGCCGCCATTTCTCCAGCCGCTCGGCGATCCGGGTCCGGGGTCCGACGAGGGAGATCTCGTCCGCGAAGGCGTCCGGTACGGCGAGCACCGCCTCCTCGCGCCGGCCGGCGGCGAACAGCTCCTGGACGCGCCGGGCCTCCTTCTCGTACCCCATGCGTCCCATCAGGTCCGCGTGGAAGTTGCGGGCGGCGTGGCCCATGCCGCCGATGTAGAAGCCGAGCATCGCCTTGACCGGGAGGAGTCCGGCCGCCACGTCCGCGCAGACCTGGGCCCGGACCATGGGGGCGACGAGGAAGCCCTCGGGAAGGCGCTCGGGGAGCGCGTACACCTCGGACCAGCGTTCGGGGGTCCAGTACAGCGGCAGCCAGCCGTCGGCGATCGTCAGCGTCTGCGCGATGTTCTTCGGCCCCTCGGCGCCCAGCAGGATCGGCAGCCCGGCCCGCAGCGGGTGGGTGATCGGCTTGAGCGCCTTGCCGAGGCCGGTTCCGTCGGGGCCGGTGTACGGGTGGGAGTGGTGCCGTCCTTCGAGCCGGACCGGGGCCTCGCGGCGCAGCACCTGGCGGACCACGTCCACGTACTCTCGGGTCGCGGTCAGCGGTGAGCGGGGGAAGGGGCGCCCGTACCAGCCCTCGACGACCTGCGGCCCGGACAGTCCGAGCCCGAGCAGGACCCGCCCGCCGGAGAGGTGGTCGAGGGTGAGCGCGTGCATGGCGGTGGTGGTGGGGGCGCGGGCGGCCATCTGCGCGACGGCCGTCCCCAGCTTGATGCGGCTGGTGTGGGCGGCGATCCAGGTCAGCGCGGTGAACGCGTCGGAGCCCCAGGCCTCCGCCGTCCACACGGAGTCGTAGCCGAGCCGCTCGGCCTCGCGGGCGAGGTCGAGGTGGGCGGGGGAGGGGCCGCGGCCCCAGTAGCCGAGGGCGAGTCCGAGTCGCATGCCCCCATCCTTTCTGACGATCCGTCAGTTCGTGCGATGCGGGGACTGTACGCCAACGGCCCCCCGCCCGGAAGGGATTCCGGACGAGGGGCCGTGGAGTGAGGGCCGTACGGTGAGGGCCCCGCGGGGCTTCCTAGCCGCGCTGGATGCCCGTGGTGTCCTGGAGGACGCCGCGGCGGCCGTCCTGCGTCTGGGCCACCAGGCCCGGACCGCGCTGCTCGACCGCCAGGTACCAGGTACCCGGGGCCAGTTCGGCGATCGGCGCCTGGGAGCCGTCCTCCGCGTACAGCGGACGGGCGACCGGGACGGCGAACCAGAACGGGGTGAAGTCCGAGGCCGGCTGCGCCTGCGCGGCCGGAGCCTGGGCCTGCGGCTCGGGCTGGTGCGCGGCCTGCGGCTGCGGGGCGGGCGCCTGCGCGCCGAACGGCTGGCCCGCACCCTGCGAGGGGTCCTGCGGTCCGCCGTACTGCGGGTGCTGCGCGCCCGGGTAGCCGTAGCCGGCGCCGGGGACGCCCTGCTGGCCGGGCTGGCCCGGCTGCATGCCGTACGGCTGCGGGGCCTGCGGGCTGGGCGCGCTCATCAGCGGGGCCTTGAGGGCGGGGACCAGCGGACCGGCGACGGCGGCACCGGCCACGACCAGGGAGGCGATCAGGCCGAGGACCAGGCCCGCGCCGGCGTTGGTGGCCTCGAAGATCCACATGAGCAGGGTCCACGCGGAGGCGATGGTGAACGCGGCACCGGCCTGGCCGAGCTCCAGACCGGCCACCTTGCGCTGCTGCGGCAG
Organism: Streptomyces sp. P9-A4; assembly: GCF_036634195.1. NCBI lineage: Bacteria > Bacillati > Actinomycetota > Actinomycetes > Kitasatosporales > Streptomycetaceae > Streptomyces > Streptomyces sp. P9-A4. Next base: position 2,084,042 of record NZ_JAZIFY010000001.1, on the reverse strand, counting down.
GCCGTGGGAGACCACGACGAGCGCGGCACCGGCGATGCCGAGGAAGAAGGAGCCCCAGCCGAGGGGCGAGGCCTCCCAGGAGTTCGAGCTGGGGATCTGGTCGCAGATCGACGCCGGGCCGTCGCAGCCGGAGATGTCGAGGAACGAGGCGATGAACAGCACCACCGCTGCACCGATCAGCACGCCATCGCCTCGGGTGAGGGAGCGGATATTCACGTAAGAGTCCTTCGTCGTTCGTCGGTCGTCGCGTCGGGGTGGTACTCGGGGCCTCATGGGCAGGGCCTCATGGCACGGGGGCGGCGCCCCATCGTACGGAGCGAATCTATCGCCCGCCGGTCCTACCCCTTGAGGTAGGTGGCGATGCCGTCCGCGAGGCCCTGGGCCGCCTTCTGCCGCCACGCCGCCGACGTGAGCAGCTGGGCGTCCTTCGGATCACGCATATTGCCGCATTCGACGAAGACCTTGGGCACGGTTGAGAGATTGAGTCCGCCGAGATCGTCCCGTACGTCCAACCCCGTGCCGGAACCGAGGTAGTTGGCGGGCGAGGTTCCGGTGGCGCGGGCGAAGCGGTCGACGATGTCCTCGCCCAGGTCGCGCGAGGGGCCGACGATCTTCGCGGTGTCGGCGGAGCCGCCGCGCACGCGTGCGGGCAGGATCACATGGAATCCGCGGTGGCCGACGGCGGAACCGTCCGCGTGGACGGAGACGACGGCGTCGGCGCGGGCCGCGTTGCCGATCCGGGCCCGCTCGTCGATGCAGGGGCCCCAGGGGCGGTCGGCGTCGTGGGTGAGGACCACCTTCGCGCCGCGCGCGGTGAGGAGGTCCCGCAGGCGGTGGGAGACGTCGAGGGTGAACGAGGCCTCGGTGTACCCGGCGTCGGTCGAGGTGCCCGTGGTGTCGCATTCCTTACGGGTCGTCCCGATGTTCACCTTCTGGTTGATCTCCCGGGAATGGCGGAAATTGCCGGAGTTGTGACCGGGGTCGATGACGACCGTCCGCCCGGCGAGCGGACGGTTGCCCTGCGAGACGGGCTGCGGGGAGCGGCTTGACTGCGGGGCCGCCTGCGGGGAGCGGCTCGGCTGTCCGCCGGAGGCGACCGGCGGCAGGGACTGGGTCGCGCTCTCCAGCCGGGTCTCCTGGGCCTTCCCGCCGGGCGGCGCGGCCTGCGAGGCCCCGCAGCCGGCGAGCACGGCGCAGCAGCCCGCGAGGGCGAGCGCACGGGTGAGCACGGAGCCGGGCGTGTGGCTGGATGTGGGGGTGGGGGTGGGGGTGCGGCGGGTGGTCTTCCGGTGGTCGTACGGCACCCGGGCGACTCTAGGCCCTGTGCGCGGCGAAATCCCGTAGCAGACAGATCCCAGGTTGGTCACCGGCTCCGGATAACGGTGGACGCGTGTGCCGGGACCGTGAAGGGTAGGTGTCCAGAGGCGACGGTGGGGTGCCACCGCGCATGGACCCACGAGGGGGAACCGTGGTGGGGGAAGAACCGAACGACGCACGTCCCGAACCGTCCGACCGACCTGTCGGAGGCGGCGGGAACGACCCACGATCGAGCGGGTACGACCCGCGGCCGGGCGGGGGCCCGGGGGAGACGCTTGCCGGGGCGCCCGGACAGACGACCGGCGGGGTGCCGGGACAGGGAGGGTACGGGGGCTCGGGGCAGCCGCCCGCCGGAGCCTTGGGGCAGCCGCCTGCCGGGACGCCGGGGCAGCCGCCCGCCGCGCCGTGGGAGGCGCCGCCCGCTGCGGGTGCCGCTCCTGCGGCTGCCTCCGCTTCCGCCGCTCCCGCTCCCGGCTGGTCCGGAGCGGAAGCAGGAGCAGGAGCAGGAGCAGGAGCGGGAGCCGGTGCCGGAGCCGGTGCCGCGCCGCCGCCCCCCGGGGCCCCGCCCGGCTACGGGCCGCCGCCGGGCTACGGCCCGCCCGGATACGGCCCGCCCCCCGGGTACGGCGGGCAGCCGCCCACGCCGCCCACGCCGCCGCGCGGGGACGCGAACCCCGCCCAGGCCGCCATGGTCGGCCTGCTCAACCTCTCCTGCCTGGGCCTCGGCTACGTCCTTCTGCGCAACTGGATCGGCGCCGCCGTCTGCTGGATCGCCACCGCCGTCCTGCTCGTCATGGCCCTCCCGGCCGATGTCGACGGCGTGCCCCTCGGCCTCCTCGTCGGCTACGGCGTCTTCCTGCTCCTCGCCGCCGCCGACGGCGCCCGGCGCGGACTGCGCGCGACCCTCCGGATCGGTGACTCCTTCCGTCGGCTCGCGCTGCCGCTGGCCCTCGTGCTGCTCGCCGTGCCCGCCGGCGGTTCGCTCGCGTACGGGGCGGCCCGCGACGAGGCGAAGGAGCAGGCCCTGCTCGAACGTCTGGCCGCAGCCGACGAGCTGGTGAAGTCCGCCGACGGCCTGGCCTTCGACAAGGCCGAGCCGATCTACCGCAAGGCACTGGCCGACTACCAGGACCTCGGCATCCGGCACGCGGGTTCGCGGGCCGGGAAGCTGGTTCCGGCCCGGCTCGACGCGTACTACACGACGGTCTCCGGACCGTACGAGAAGAAGGAGTACTGCGCGGCCATCGCGCCGCTCAAGCACCTGCGCGGGCTGCCCGGCACCTTCGACAAGGACCTCCTCGGCGCCCGGCCCGCCAAGACCGACGAGCCGCTGGCGCACTCGCTCTACGAGTGCGGGACGGCCGCGCTCGGCGTGCAGACGGCGAACCCGCCCGCCTCCGAGAGCCTGAACGCGCTGTACGACACCTTCCCGAAGTCGGTCCACGCGACCCGCGTCGAGCCCGCCGTGCGGGCGGCGATCAAGACCAGGACGACCGCGCTCACCGGCGGGGCCGCCCCCTGCGACACCACCAACGAGCTGCGCGCGCTCCGCTCCTCCCTGGACAACATGACGGACCCCGCCGTCGAAGGCGCCACGAAGGAGGCCGCGTCGGCGGTCCAGAAGGGCGACTTCTCCTGCGGGACCTTCCAGTTCAGGAGCAAGGAGTTCGGCGACGCGGGCAAGACCATGACCCAGTACGCCAAGGACTACCCGAACAGCCCGCAGGCCGCGCACGCCCGTTCCATCGCCATCGCCGCCGAGATTGCGGAGGAGGAGCCGGAGGCGGGCAAGAGCCTCCCGCCGGCCGAGGTGCCCGGCGGGGGCCGGATGGTGATGGTGGTGAGCAACGACGGGCCCGGCTCCGTCGAGCTGCTCTACACCGGCCCGATGACCGGCAAGGTCACCCTCAAGGCGTGCGGGACCTGCACGAAGTACTCCAGCGTGCTCGTGCCGCGCGGCGGGAAGGTGAAGGCCTGCACGGGGCCGTCCTCGAAGTACCCGAAGGCGACCCTCCTGCTGCCCGTCGGCGACTACCACTTCCTCCAGAAGCGGGCGGCGACGGGCACGTCCACGGCGGGGGACACCAAGTCGAGCAAGGCGAAGATCGAATCGGGCTACAGCTACACGAACTGCCTCTACGTGACCTCGCTGTTCTGACCCCGCGCCGCCGCCCCGCCCCCGGTGGCGGTCAGCGGCGGCGCAGCACCCGCAGGGAGTCGGTGACGGAGATCTCCTCGAAGTCACCGGACTCCAGGGCGCGGAGGTAGATCCGGTACGGCGCCTGGCCGCCGTCCGCCGGGTCGGGGAAAACGTCGTGGATGACGAGCAGGCCCCCGGGGGCGACCTTGGGGGCCCAGCCCTCGAAGTCGTTGGTGGCGTGCTCGTCGGTGTGACCGCCGTCGACGAAGACGAGGCCGAGCTGCCCGCCCCACACCTTCGCGACCTGCGGGGACCGTCCGACGACGGCGATCACGTACTCCTCGAGCCCCGCCTTGCGCAGCGTCCGGCGGAAGGTCGGCAGGGTGTCCATGAGACCCACCTCGGGGTCGACCACGGTCTCGTCGTGGTACTCCCAGCCAGGCTGCTGCTCCTCGCTGCCCCGGTGGTGGTCCACGGTCACCGCGACCGTCCCGGCCTGCCGGGCCACGTCGGCGAGCAGGATCGTCGAGCGCCCGCAGTACGTCCCGACCTCCAGCAGCGGCAGCCCGAGCTTCGCGGCCTCGCCGGCCGCCTCGTACAGGGCGATCCCCTCCCCGACGGGCATGAAGCCCTTCGCGGCCTCGAAGGCGGCAAGGATCTCGGGCGCGGGCACGGACATGGTGACTCCTACTGGCGGGTACGGGGGTACGGGCGCCCATCGTGCCCTACGCGTCGCACTCGAACCACACCTTCTTCCCGTCGGCCCGTTCGTCGACCCCCCACCGGTCCGTCACGGCCTCCACGAGGACGAGCCCCCGCCCGCCCTCGTCCAGCGGCGCGGGAACCTTCGCGTACACGGCCCCGGGCACCTCGTCCGAGACCTCGACCCGGAGCCCGTACGGCTCGCGCAGGATGAGCACGGAGCAGCGGCGGCCGGGCACGTGCCGGACGACGTTGGCGACGAGTTCGGTGAGGGCGAGGCCGCCGGGGTCGGACAGGTGGCCGAGTCCCCAACGCGTGAGGAACATGCGCAGGATGCGGCGCATGTGACCGGCGGAGTGCTCACCGACGGTGAAGGCCATGCGGTAGCTCGTGGCAAGGGCCGCAGGGTAGAGGTCTGTTGCCTGATTCATGCCACCAGAGTGGTCGGTCTTCGTTACGCTCGGCTACGGCCTGAACACAACGCCTCACCGCGTGAGCTTGGGGGTGACCACACCTTGGTCAACATTCGTAGCCTGGATCCGAGCGCGTCGCCGCTGGACTACTACGGATCGGAACTCCGCCGTCTGAGAGAGGAGGCCGGACTCAACCAGCCGCAGCTCGGCAAGATCGTCTACTGCACGGGCTCGCTGATCGGCCAGATCGAGACGGCGAAGAAGGTCCCGACACGACAGTTCTCGGAACGGCTCGACGCCGCGCTGATGACGGACGGCGCCTTCTCGCGGCTCGTGGGATTGGTTCTGCGGAGCCAGCTCCCGACGTGGTTCCAGCCGTACGCGGAGATGGAGGCGCGGGCGACGTACATCTCGACGTACCAGTCGCAGCTGGTCTACGGCCTGCTCCAGACGGCGGAGTACGCCGGGGCGGTGCTGAGCGTCGAGAACGCGGGACGGCTGGACGAGATGGTGGCCGCGCGGATGGAACGCCAGCGCATCCTGGAGCGGGAACTTCCGCCGGTGCTGTGCGTGGTGCTGGATGAGGGGGTGCTGCACCGGGAGATCGGCGGGGCGGAGGTCATGCGGAACCAACTGGCCCACCTGTTGAGCTTCCGTGACCACCAGTGGGTGCAGGTGCAGGTGCTCCCCTTCGAGGTGGGTCAGCATCCGGGGCTGCTGGGTTCGTTCACCCTTCTGCGCTTCGAGGACGACCCCGACATCCTTTATTCGGAGAGCTACGACTCGGCCCACATGACCGCCAATTCCCAAGTGATTCGGCAGGTGTCCGTCAGCTACGCTCGGCTGCAAGCCTCGGCCCTCTCTCGGGAGGCTTCGGCGGTGTTGATTGAAAGCGTGATGAAGGAGCGGTATGGGCACCAGCCAGGACCTGCGGTGGCGTAAGTCGTCCTACAGCGGCGACACCGGCGGCAACTGCATCGAGTGCGCGCCACTCGGGTCCGCCGCCTGGCGCAAGTCCTCGTTCAGCGGCCCCAACGGCGGCGAGTGCATCGAAATCGCGGACCTCACCGCTCACGTCGCCGTCCGGGACTCCAAGAACCCCGGAGGCCCCGCCTTCCTCGCCACCCCGGCCGCCTTCGCGGAGTTCGTGAGCGCCGCAGCCGAGGGCCGTCTCGGTCGCTGACCGTGGCGACCCTCATAGGGACGATGATCCTCGCCATCGGGCTGCCGGCCTGGGCGGGGATCACCTACGTGGGGCTGGTCAGGGCGCGGCGGGGCGGCGGGCTTCCCCGGCCCGCCCCGCCCCGCTCCCCGCGCTCGCCCGCGAGGAAGGCCGCCTACGTCGCGGTGGCGGCATACGTCGCGGGCGGGGCGGTGCACCTGTACGGCCTGTCGTACATGCCGTTCCTGTTCCCGGAGGACGCGTGCTGGTTCGCCGTGGGGATCAAGGCCTCCCCGGACTCCAGCAGCGCACTGCCGGTGAGCCTGGTGTGCCACGGCATCGAGGTCGTCCCGTGGTGGGTCAACCCGGGCCTCCTGACCCTGGGCGCGACCGCCGTCGGAGCGACCGTCGCAAGCGTCGCCCTACGGCGCCCGCGCGGCGCCCGCTGACACCCGCCCGGCAGGGAGCCCGCCCCGACCGGCCCGACGGTCACGCCCCCGTCAGCACCGCCCGCAGCTTTCGTACGCCCGCCTTCCACTCCTCCCCGTCCGACTCCTCCCAGAGTTCGAGGAGTTCGGAGGGTTCGGTGAGGATGCGGTCCAGGGCCGCCGCGGCCTCCGGGCGGAGTTCGGCCGGGAGGGGCGGCAGGGGTTCCTTCGGGCCGTACGCGGTGGTGACCGGGTCGCCGCCCGGACACTGGGCCGCGACCAGGGCGGCCGAGGCGATGGCCTCCACGGCGACGTCCGCGTCCACGTCCTCGTCGCCGCTCGCCCTCACCTCGCGGAAGGACGCGCCCAGCACCTCCGCCTTCTTCTCCGCCGGGGCCTCGTCCACCCGGTAGGAGAAGTCGGCGGCGGTGTCGTTGTCGAAGGGGCCGATGTCCCAGGTACCCATGGCGTGCTCACTCTCTCCGTGTTCGGTCGATCAGCTGTACCCACAGCGTGGCATGCACCACTGACAACGCCGCTCCGGTGCCGGAGTCGTGTGCTTGGATCCTGGCCATGACGACGGACGACACGCAGGACCCGGCCGCCCAGGCCGACTTGGCACACATGTGGATCGGCGCGGTCCCCTCCCTCGATCCCGAGGGGCGGGAGGTGATCCTCGGTCTCGACCAGAACTCCGCCGAGCCCGGCGAGCGCCTGGTCCGTCTCCTCCTGAACCGGGGGCACGAAGGCGAGGAGGGTGTCTTCTACCTGCTGCGGGAAGACCTGGTCGCGCGCTACGGACGGACCGCCGACCGGCTCTCCGTGACGCTGCTCGCCCGTCGCGACGTGCTGGCCCACGACCTCCACTCGCCCCCGGACGACGTACGGGCCTCCCTGGACGCGCTGCCGTCCGACCCGCTCGACGCCGACCGGCTCGTCCTGCTGACCCGGGAGCTGGCCACGGACTTCCACCCGGCCGAACATGACGGCGAACCCCAGCCGGTCCTGCTCCTCGAACACGCCGCAGCCCCGCACGCCACCCCCCAGGACCTGACCACCCTCTTCGCCGAAGGCGAAGCCGCCCTCGCCGTCGTGAACGCCGACCTCCTCCCGTAACCCGCCGCGTATCTGACCTTCCGTCAGAATGGAACGTGTTCTAGTCTGCCGCGCATGGGCATCGCCATCACGCATGAACAGCGGGAGCTCGCCCGAGCCGTTCGGGGCTGGCTCAGCCGGGCCGTACCTCCCGAGGAGGTGCGCAAGCACCTGGACGTTCCCGACGCCGGGCTCGGACGGCCGGCGTACTGGGACGCCGCCGCCGGGCAGGGGCTCCTCGGGATCCATCTGCCCGAGGAGTGCGGGGGAGGAGGCGGCGATCTCGTCGACCTCGCCGTCGTCGTCGAGGAGGCCGCGCGGGCCCTGCTCCCCGGGCCCTTCCTCTCCTCCACGCTCGCCGCCGCGCTGCTGCACCGCGCCGGACAGGGAGAACTGGCCGCCGCCCTCGCGAGCGGGGAACGCATCGGCGCCGTCGCCTTCGGCGGCACCGGCACCCTCACCGCCGTCCGTACCGCGAGCGGCCACCTCCTCGACGGCGCCGCGCCCCCCGTCCTCGGCGGCGCACAGGCCGACCTCGTGATCCTGCGGGCCGCCACCGCCGACGGCAGCGTCTGGCTCGCCGTCGACACCGACGGCCTCACCGTCCGGCCCCACGAGAGCGCCGACCCGACCCGGCCCACCGCCGAGGTCACCGCCCGCGCCGCGCACGTCCCCGCCGCCCGTGAACTCACCCTCGGGGGCGCCGAAAGCGCCCCCGGCCACACCCCTGGCCACGTCACCGACACCGCCGCCGTCACCGCGCTCGTCCAGGACCTCGCCGCCGTCCTCTTCGCCGCCGACGCCTGCGGCACCGCCGCCCGCGCCGTCGACACCGCCGCCGAACACGCCCGTACCCGCGAACAGTTCGGACGGCCCATCGGGCAGTTCCAGGGCGTCAAGCACCTCTGCGCCGACATGCTCGTCCGGCTCGAACAGGCCCGTGCCCTCACCTGGGACGCCGCCCGCGCCGCGAGCCCCGGCGAGGAAGAGGACCACGACGGGCCCGGCAGCCAGGGCGGCGACATCGGCCCCGGCAGCGGCGCCGACCACGACGGCCCCCGCTCCCTCACCGCCGCCCTCGCCGCCGCCACCGCCCTCGACACCTCCTACAGCTGCGCCAAGGACTGCATCCAGATCCTCGGCGGCACCGGCTTCACCTGGGAGCACGACGCCCACCTGCTGCTCCGGCGCGCCCTCGTGGCCCGGCAGCTCCTCGGCACCGGCGACCACCACCGGCTCGCCGGGCTCCGGCACGCCGTCGCGGGGGTCCGGCGCGGTCTCCGTCTCGACCTGCCGCCCGAGGCCGAGGCGTACCGGACGGCGGCCCGCGAGGCCGTCGCCCCCGCCGCCGGACTCGACCCGGCCGCCGCCCGCCGCGCCCTCGTCCCCACCGGCTACGCCGCCCCGCACCTCCCGGAGCCGTACGGACTCGGCGCCGGGCCGCTCCAGCAGCTCGCCGTCCAGCGGGAACTGGACGAGGCCGGCATCAAGGTCTCCGGGCTCGGCATCGCCACCTGGGTCGTACCCTCGCTGCTCGCCCACGGCACCCCCGCCCAGCAGGAGGAGCACCTCGCCCCGACCCTGCGCGGCGAACGCCTCTGGTGCCAGCTCTTCTCCGAGCCCGGCGCCGGCTCCGACCTGGCCTCCCTCCGCACCCGCGCCGAACGCGCCGAGGACGGGCGCTGGCGGATCAACGGCCAGAAGGTGTGGACGAGCGCCGCCCAGTGGGCCCACCACGGCATCCTGCTCGCCCGCACCGACCCCACCGCCCCCAAGCACCAGGGCCTCACCTACTTCCTCGTCGACATGCGGAACACCCCCGGCATCGACATCCGGCCGCTCAAGGAGATCACCGGGGACTCCCTCTTCAACGAGGTCTGGTTCGACGACGCGCTCCTCCCCGCCGACGCCGTCGTGGGCGAGGTGAACGACGGCTGGCGGGTCGCCCGCAACACCCTCGGCAACGAACGCGTCCACATGGCCGACCAGGTCGCCTTCGACACCGGCCTCGAAGCGCTCATCGAACGGGCCGCCCCGCAGGACAGTTCCGTACGCGTACGGATCGGCGCCCTGCTCGCGGAGGCGCACGCGCTCGCGTGCATCGGCCTGCGCACCACCCTGCTCCAGGTGTCCGGGCTCGAACCGGGCGCGGGTGCCAGCGTCCGCAAGCTCGTCCAGACCCTCCACCAGCAGCGCCTTGCCGAACTCACCCTCGAACTCCTCGGCCCCGAGGGCGCCGTGCGCGAGGGCCCCGGCGAACGCGCCGTCCACGGAATGCTGATGTCGCGCTGCCTCACCATCGCGGGCGGCACCACACAGGTACAGCTCAATGTCGTCGCCGAGCGGCTGCTCGGCCTGCCGCGAGACTGAGGGGGAACAGAAGATGAGCAAGGCGTACGTGGTCGGCGTCGGGATGACCAAGTTCGAGAAGCCGGAGACCCGGGACTGGCAGTACTGGGACATGGTCCGGGAGGCCGGCACCGCGGCCCTCGCCGACGCGGGCGTGCCCTACGCGCGCGTGGAGCAGGCCGCCGTCGGCTACTGCTTCCAGGCCTCCACCGCGGGACAGCGCGCCGTGTACGAACTCGGGCTGACCGGCATCCCCGTCTACAACCTCAACAACAACTGCGCCACCGGCTCCACCGCCCTCATGACCGCCCGCCAGTTCGTCGAGGGCGGCATCGCGGACTGCGTCCTCGCCGTCGGCTTCGAGAAGATGGCGCGGGGCTCGCTCGGCGGCGGCGGCTCGGCGGGCGCGGGGGACTTCGCGACCTCGCCGGTCGCCCGGCACTACGGGATCATGGCCGCGACCCACGGCTTCGAGATGTCCCCGCCCACCGCGCAGATCTTCGGCAACGCCGCCCGCGAGCACATGGAGCGGTACGGGACGACCGAGGTACAGCTCGCGGCCGTCGGCGCCAAGAACCACCAGCACTCCGCGAACAACCCCAACGCCCAGTTCCAGGACGTCTACACGGTCGACGAGATCCTCGCCGCGAAGACCGTCCACCGGCCGCTCACCAAGCTCCAGTGCTCGCCCACCTCCGACGGCGCGGCGGCGGCCCTCGTCGTCTCCGAGCGCTTCGTCGACGAGCACGGTCTGCGGGACCGGGCGGTGGAGATCGCCGCGCAGGCGATGACCACCGACACCGAGGAGTCCTTCGCCTCCGGCTCCTGCATCGACGCTGTCGGCCGCCCGATGTCGCTGGCCGCCGCCCGGCAGGTCTACGAGCGCTCCGGGCTCGGCATCGAGGACGTCGACGTGATCGAGCTCCACGACTGCTTCTCCATCAACGAACTCCTCACCTACGAGGCGCTCGGCATGTGCGAGGAGGGCGCCTCCGGCAAACTCGTCGAGTCCGGCGCCACCACGTACGGCGGGCGCTGGGTGGTGAACCCCTCCGGCGGCCTCATCTCCAAGGGCCACCCGCTGGGCGCGACCGGGCTCGCGCAGGCCGCCGAACTCGTCTGGCAGCTACGGGGCGAGGCGGGCGCGCGACAGGTCTCGGGGGCGCGCGTCGGGCTCGCGCACAACATCGGGCTGGGCGGTGCGGCGGTGGTGACCCTGCTGCGCAAGTCGTAGGACCGAATCCCCATGTACGGGGCGGAGCAGGTCTGCGACCATGACATTCATGCCGCAGACCGACTCCGCCACGAGCACCTCCCCGACCTCTTCCATACCGTCGGTCCGTTCGTGGGCGGTCGTCGCGACCGCCTGCGCGGGCCAGTTCCTCGTCGTCCTCGACGTCTCCGTCGTCAATGTGGCGCTGCCTTCGATGCGGACCGACCTCGGGCTCTCGGAGGTCGGGCTCCAATGGGTCCTCAACGCCTACGCCATCGCCTTCGCCGGCTTCATGCTGTTCGGCGGGCGGGCCTCCGACCTCTACGGGCGGAAGGCGATGTTCCTCCTCGGTCTCGGCCTCTTCACCGCCGCCTCGGCGGTCGGCGGCCTGGCCCCGGAGGGCGCGTACCTGATCGGCGCCCGCGCCGTGCAGGGCCTCGGCGCCGCCGTCCTCGCGCCCGCCACCCTGACCCTGGTCACCGAAGCCGTCCCGGCCGGGGCCGCCCGCACCCGGGCCATCGGCACCTGGACGGCGGTCGGCGCGGCCGGCGGCGCGGCGGGCGGCTTCGTCGGCGGCCTCCTCGTCGACCTGCTGTCCTGGCGCTGGGTCCTCCTCATCAACATCCCCGTCGGCGCCCTCGTCCTCGTCGCCGCCCTGCTCTGGCTCCGCGAGTCCCGCCCCGGCACCCACCGGCGCCTCGACCTGCCGGGCGCCGTCCTCGTCACCGCCGGGCTCGCCGTCCTCGCGTACGGCATCGTCCAGACCGAACAGGCGGGCTGGACCGCCCCGGCCACCCTCCTCCCGCTGCTCGGCGGTCTCGCGCTGCTCGGCGCGTTCGTCGCCGTCGAGGCGCGTACGGCGGCCCCGCTGATGCCGCTGAAGATCTTCCGCAACCGGGCGGTGACGGCGGCCAACGTGGCGATCCTGCTGTGCGGTTCGAGCTCCTTCGGCATGTGGTTCTTCATGACGAACTACGCGCAGAGCGTCCTCGGCTTCACCCCGCTCCAGGCGGGCCTGGCCCTGGTCCCCAGCTCCCTCAGCGTCATCCTGGGCTCCAAGCTCGCCCCCCGTCTGATGCCGATGGCCGGCTCCCGGAACCTCGCCGTCCTCGGCGCCCTCATCGCCGCCGCCGGCTTCGCCTGGCAGTCGACCCTGACGGCCGACGGCACCTTCCTCGGCACGATCCTGGGCCCCGGCATCCTGATGATGGGGGGCATCGGCCTGGCCACCACCCCGCTGGCCGCCCTCGCCACGTCCAGCGCCTCCCGGTCCGACGCGGGTCTCGTCTCGGGCCTCGTCAACACCTCGCGCACGATGGGCGGCGCCCTCGGCCTCGCGATCCTCTCGACGGTCGCGGCGGCGGCCACCCCGGCGGTCGCCGACTCCGCCGTCTTCGGCACCCCGGACGGCTCCTACCTGGTCCCGGGCTACGCGACGGCCTTCCGGGTCTCGACGGCGGTCCTGATCGGGGCGGCGGCGCTGATGTACGTCTGGCTCCCGAAGGGACAGGGCGCCCCGGAGCGCCCTGCCGCGTAGGCCGCCGGGGAGGACGTGGGGGCCGTCGGCCCCTCAGGACCGCCATGGCCCGCTCGACCGGTCTCGCCGGGCTATGCGTGTGGCGTTCCCGGCCCAGCGGGGTCCGTCGTCCCGGTGAGTTCCGCGAGGACCTCCTCCAGCCAGCGCACGTGGGTGACCAGGGCCCTGTCCTTGCTCTCGTGGACGTGGTCCAGGATGCGGGCCATGCGACGGGGGTCCAGGCCCGGCAGCCAGGGCTCCTCGCGCATGTCCCGGGCGCGGAAGCGGTCGAGCTGGGCGCGGCGTGCCTCCAGCTCGGTGCGTACGAGGGCGATGCGCTCCTCCTCGGTCACGAAGACGGAGAGGAGGTAGCGCGTCGGGAACTCGGGGTCGCCGAAATCGACCGGCGGCTCGTACGGCTCGGCGAGGCGGGCGCGCAGGACGCGTTCGCCGGTGGCGGTGACGCGGTAGACCTTGGAGTCCGGGCGTCCCTCGTTCTGCTCCACGTCGTACGTCAGCCAGTCGTCGGCGGTCATCCGGGCGAGGGTGCGGTAGATCTGGCTCTGCTGGCTGGGGAGCCGGCTCATACGGCCCATCTCACTGCCCAGCCAGCGCTTCAGGTCGTATCCCGTACAGGGACGCATCGCCACGAATCCGAGCAGAACGTGCTCGAACTTCATCTCTCTCCTGTCACCTTTCGGCCGCGAATCCATAGGTGACTAGTCACCTATGGCACTCGACATCTATGCTCGCGGCGCCCACCGCCGGGCCTTCCTCTGCCTCAGGAGACCCTATGACCCTGCCCGCCAGGCGTCTGCCCGCACTGCTGCGGCGCGCGCGCCGCGTCGCCCTGCCGCTGGCCGTCGCCGTCGCCGCCTCCCTCGTGCCCGCAGGCGCCGCCCAGGCCCACGACACCACCGGCCCCACCCTCGTCCGCACCGACAACGGCTGGGTGCGCGGAGCCGCCACGGCCGAGGGACGCCAGTTCCTCGGCATTCCGTACGCCGAAGCCCCCACCGGCCCCCTGCGCCTGCGCGCCCCGCAGCCCGCCTCCGACTGGGCGGGCGTCAGGGACGCCACCCGCTACGGCGCGTACTGCGCCCAGAACACGTACTGGGCTCCCGGCTTCGAGCAGCAGCGGACCACCGAGGACTGCCTCGACGTCAACGTCTACACCCCGCCCGCCGGCCGCCACTCCAGCACCAAGCGCCCCGTCATGGTCTGGGTCCACGGCGGCGGAAACGTCGGCGGCACCGCCCGCGACATCGTTCCCGACGCCTTCGCCCGCCGCACCGGCAGCATCGTCGTCACCCTCAACTACCGCCTCGGCGCCCTGGGCTTCCTCACCCTGCCCGGCGCCGGCGGCAACTTCGCCCTCCTCGACCAGCAGCAGGCCCTGCGCTGGGTCCGGACGAACATCGGCGCCTTCGGCGGCGACCCGGGCCGTGTCACCCTCGCCGGCGAGTCCGCGGGCGGCGGCGCCGTCTGCAACCAGCTCGCCTCCCCGGCGAGCCGCGGCCTCTACCGCGGCGCGATCATCATGAGCGGCACCTTCGGCAACTGCGCCGGGACCCCGCGCGAGCAGGCCGTCGCCTCCTCCCTCGCCTTCGCCGCCGGACTCGGCTGTACGGAAGCGGCGACGGCCGCCGACTGTCTCCGCGGGAAGAGCACCAAGGAGATCCTCGACGCGCAGGCCTCCCAGCGCCGCTCCTGGGGCTACACCGTCGGCACCCCCCAGCTGCCCTTGCAGCCGGCCGACGCGTTCGCCTCGGGCCGCTCCTCCCGCGTCCCCGTGATGAACGGCGCCACCAGCAAGGAGGGGCTGGTCTTCGCGTACGACTCGTTCGACCGCTGGGGCAACCCCCTCACCGCCGACGCCTACCCGGCGGCCCTCGCCGCCACCTTCGGCCCGGAGACCGGCGCGCGAGCGCTCGCCCGCTACCCGCTCACGGCGTACGAGCGCCCCGCGTACGCCTACGGCACGGCCTTCGGCGACCAGCTCTTCGCCTGCCCGGCCCTGGCCGTCGACCCGCTCCTCGCCAAGCGGGGCAAGGTGTACGCGTACGAGTTCGCCGACCGCACCTCGCCGCTGTTCGCCTCGCTCCCCCAGAACGCGGACTTCGACTTCGGTGCCACGCATGCCGCCGAGCTGAACTACCTCTTCAAGCCGTACGGCATCGCCGCACCCTTCAACGCCGAACAGCGCGCGCTCGCCGACCAGATGACCGACTACTGGGGCTCCTTCGTCCACGGCACCCCGCCCCGGGCCCGCGGACAGCAGCCCATGCCGGAACACGGATCGCGCCCCGGCCAGGTGCTCCGACTCCGCACCGCGTCCGCCGGCGGCAACGCGCCCACCGGCAACCTGAGCGAGCAGCACAACTGCGACCTCTGGAACGCTTCACGCTGACGCGACGACGACGGGGCGGGCGTCCGCACGGACACCCGCCCCCGAGCCGTCCGGAGGCGTCCAGCGCAGGAGTCCTGAGCCTCGGCCCCGCCGGCCGTTGTGGACCATGTACGGGATCTTGAGACCACGAACAGTTCATGGAAGGCTCATGCCGCATGATCGATGAATTCGCGAAGGACAACCTGCACGGGAGACTGCGGCGGGACCGCGAGGCGCTGCTCTGGAAACTCGACGGCTTGTCCGAATACGACGCCCGCAGACCCTTGACGGCGACCGGGACCAACCTCCTCGGTCTGGTCAAACACGTGGCCAACGTCGAGGCCAGGTACTTCGGCGAGGTCTTCGGCCGCCCTTCCCCGGAACGGCTGTCCCGGTGGCAGGACTCCGACGGCAGCGATCAGTGGGCGACCGAGGACGAGACCCGCGATCAGATCATCGGGTTCTACCGGCGCACGTGGGAACACTCGGACGCGACGATCAACGAGCTTCCCCTCGACGCCCCCGGCCACGTGCCGTGGTGGCCGGAGCCCTACACCGACACGAACCTGTTCGCCGTCATGGTCCACGTCCTCGGCGAGTCCATCCGGCATGCCGGGCACGCCGACATCCTGCGCGAGGGCCTCGACGGCCGGACCGGGTTGCGCGCCGAGCACGAGAAGGGGATCGACGAGGAAGCCCGTGCGGCCCACTGCGCGAGGATCGAGCAGGCCGCCAGGTCGGCCGCACCCATCAAGGCTCAGAGGTCGTCTCACATGACGTGATGTTCGTGCGGCATGCCCGTCGAACTCCGCGCGGACCAGGTGTACTTCTCCGCCGAACACCTGACCTGGCTGCGCGAGCGCGGGCTGGCGCTTCCTCTAGAGCCACCCCTGCCGCCGCGCCGCCCGTACCGCCTCCATGCGGTTGCGGGTGCCCGTCTTCCCGATCGCCGACGACAGGTAGTTGCGGACCGTGGACTCCGACAGGTGCAGGGCCGTCGCGATGTCCGCGACCGTCGCGCCGTCCACCGAGGCCGCCAGCGCGTCGCGTTCGCGGGCGGTCAGCGGGTTCGGGCCCGCGCTGAGGGCCGCCGCCGCGAGGGCCGGGTCGATGACCGTCTCGCCCCTGAGGGCCTTGCGGATCGACTCGGCCAGGTCCTCCACCGGACCGTCCTTCACCAGGAAGCCCGCCGCGCCCGCCTCCATCGCCCGCCGGAGGTAGCCGGGGCGGCCGAAGGTGGTGAGGATCAGGACCCGGCAGTCCGGGGCCTCCGTACGCAGGTCCACCGCCGCGTCCAGGCCCGAGCGGCCCGGCAGTTCGATGTCGAGGAGGGCCACGTCGGGGCGCGCGGCCAGCGCCGCGTCCACGATCTCGTCCCCCCGCCCCACCTGGGCGACGACCTCCATGTCGTGCTCCATGCCGAGCAGCAGGGCCAGCGCCCCGCGCATCATGCCCTGGTCCTCGGCCAGCAGGACTCTGATCATTCCGGCGCTTCCCCCTCGTGCGGGTCGGGGGTCTCGGCGGGGAGCTCCGCCGCGACCCGGAACCCGCCCTGCGGTGCCGGTCCCGACTCAAGGGTGCCGCCTGCCGCCGCGACCCGCTCGCGCAGGCCACGCAGCCCGCTGCCGGGGACGCCGTCGGCCGGGCCGCGCCCGTCGTCGGTGACGGTGAGGCGGACGCGGTCGGCGCCGCCGGTGAGGTCGATGACGCAGCGGGACGCGCCGCTGTGCCGTACCGCGTTCGTCGTGGACTCCCGTACGACCCAGCTCAGCAGGGCCTCGGTCTGCGGTTCGAGCAGCGGGCCCGAGCGGCGTACGACCGGCTCGATGCCCGCGGTGGAGAGCGCGTCGCGCGCCCGGTCCAGCTCGGTGGCGAGGCTGCCCTCGCGGTAGCCGGTCACGGCCTCCCTTATCTCGGTCAGCGCCTGACGTCCCACCGACTCGATGTCCGCGACCTGCGCCAGGGCCGCGTCCAGGTCGCGCGGCGCCAGCCGCCGTACGACCTCCGACTTCACCACGATCACCGACAGGGTGTGGCCGAGCAGGTCGTGCAGGTCGCGGGAGAACCGCAGCCGTTCCTTCTCGACGGCCGTCCTGGCCAGTTCCTCCCGGGTGGCCCGCAGCTGCCGGACCGTCTCGTCCAGGGCGAGGATCGTCGCCGTCACCATCACCGAGATGAAGGTGCCGTAGACGATGCCGAAGGAGTTCCAGCCGTCCCGCCAGAACGTCACCGCGGCGACCGCGACGACCAGCGGGAGGCTGATCCGCCGCAGGTGCCGCCCGCGCCGCACCACCGCCCCGACGGCCAGGCCCAGGAGCGGGAAGAGCAGCAGCCATTCCCTGCCGTAGCCGGCGGCGAGCCCGAAGGTGAGCGCGGCGAGCGCGGCGAGGAGTACCCAGGTGAGCGGGGCCTCCCGGGTGCGTTCGTGGAAGGCGCGCATGACGATCGCGATGTAGAGGGAGTTGAACGCGAGCAGGCCGAGGCCGCCGATCCACGGGTTCGTGGCGTCGCCGCTGATCAGATGGGAGAGTGCGCCGAGGCCCATCAGGAGCCAGGGGAGCAGGCTCAGCCCGCTCGGCCCCCGGTCCTCCTGCCGCCTCCTCAGCACCGCCACGGTCCGCCCCCACCTGGTGTCCGCCATGCTCATGTCCTACACCGTCCGGCCGGAACGGCGGTACGAGACCGCCGCGTACGCGCCGAACAGGGCAGCCCAGCCGACCAGTACCGCGAGGGTCGCCGTGCCCGGAGCCCTGCCCTCCGCCATCGCCACGCCCAGCTCCGCGAAGCGGTTCGTCGGGGTGAGCCGGGAGATCGTCCGCAGCCAGTCGGGGAAGAGGGCGACCGGGAACCAGAGGCCGCCGACGACGGCGAGCCCGAGGTTGCAGGCGACGTTGACGACGCCGGTGGTCTGGGCGGTGAACCGGTAGCCGTTGCCGATGCCGAGCAGGGTGAAGGGCAGCGAGCCGAGCCAGAGCGTGACGGCGACCGCGGCCCACTGCCAGGGCTCCATCCGTACGCCGTTGGCGAGGCCGCCCGCGAGCAGGACCCCCGCGATGGCGGGCAGGACGACGACGGACCCGGTCAGGGCCCGGCCGGTCACCACCTGCCGGGACGTCATGGGCGTGATCCGCAGCTGCCGCAGCCAGCCGGTGGACTTGTCCTCCGCCACCCCCGTGCCGAGGGACAGGGCGGCGCCGAGCGCTCCGTACGCGGCCATGCCGACCATCGCGGCCTTCTTGTACCCGCTGTCGTCCGCGCCGAGGTTGGTGAAGAGGAGGTACATCATCACCGGCACACCGATCGTGGAGATCACGAAACCGATGTCGCGGAGCGTGCGGCGCACTTCGAGGCCGACGTACGCGGTGATCATCGGGATCGCGGTGTTCCGCGCGTACGGAGTGCGCGGGGTGTTCGTGGTGCTCGTGGTGTTCATCGGGCCGTCTCCAGGGTGCCGAGGGGCCGCTGGGCCAGGGTGAGGGCGAGGAAGGCGTCGTCGAGCGAGACCGGGGTGACTTCGAGGGCCCGGATCGCGTCCCGCTCGGCGAGCGCGCGGACGGTGGCGTCGGAGTCGTCGGTACGCAGCCGGGCGCGGTCGCCCCTGATCTCGTACGAGGTGACGCCGGGCAGCAGGTCCAGCCAGTCCGTCGGGCCGCCCGCCAGGTCGAAGGAGACGAGGCTGCCGCCGGCGGCCCGCTTCAGCTCCTCGCTGGTGCCGACGGCGAGAACGCGGCCGGCGTCGAGGACGACGATCCGGTCGGCGTACGCGTCCGCCTCCTCCAGGTAGTGGGTGGAGAACAGGACGGTGTTGCCCCGGCGGGCGTAGCCGCGCATGGAGTCCCAGAACTCCCGGCGGGCCTCGACGTCCAGGGCGGCCGTCGGCTCGTCCAGGACGATCAGCTCCGGGTTCCCGACCAGCGCGACGGCGAACCGGACCCGCTGGGTCTGGCCGCCCGACAGCCGGTCGACCCGGCGGCCCGCCAGCCCGGTGAGGCCGGCCAGCGCCAGGGCCTCCGCGACCGGCATCGGCGCCGGGTAGGTGCGGGCGACGAAGGAGACCAGCTCCCGGACGGTGACCCGGGGGACCGCGCGGCCCTCCTGGAGCATCGCGCCGACCCGGCCGGCGGCCACGGCGGCGTCCGGGGCCCCGCCGAACAGCTCGACCAGGCCGCCGTCGGGCGTGTCGAGGCCGAGGAGGAGGCTGATGGCGGTGGACTTCCCGGCGCCGTTGCGGCCGAGCAGTGCCACGGTCTCGCCGCGCGGGACGGTGAGGTCGAGTCCGTCGACGGCGCGGACGGCGCCGAAGGTCTTGGTCGCGGCCCGGAAGCCGACCGCCGGTGCGTTCGTGTCCTTCTTCATGGGTACGACGCTACGAACCGGGGGCTCCGGGCGGCAGGCGCGCGTGTACGGACCTGGCCGTGACAAATGTCCCGGGTGCTGTTTCTGACGCTGCGTCAGTTGAGCGCCGCCGGGAGGGTTCACAACTTCCCCCGCCTCGGCTATACATGGGGTCCACCGACCTAGAACGCGTTCTAGAACGGCCGCGTACGGGACGGTCCCCGCACGGCCTCGGTGCGGCCGACGGTGCGGACGGCCGTGCCGAGGTCTTCCCCGCCACGAGGAGCAGCAGCCCGATGCCCATCGACCCCGCCAAGGCCGTCGCCGCCGAACCCCGCAGCGCCGAGATCTCCTGGGACCACAAGGACGTCCAGCTCTACCACCTGGGACTGGGCGCCGGTGTCCCGGCGACGGACCCCGGCGAGCTGCGCTACACCCTCGAATCCCGCCTCCACGTCCTGCCCAGCTTCGCGACCGTCGCGGGCGCGGGCATGGGCGTCGTCGGCGGCCTCTCCGCCCCCGGCATCGACATCGACCTCGCCGCCGTCCTGCACGGCGGCCAGTCGGTCACGCTCCACCGCCCCGTCCCCGTCTCCGGCCGCGCCGTCTCCACCTCGCGCGTCGCCGCCGTGTACGACAAGGGCAAGGCCGCCGTCCTCGTCCTGCGCTCCGAGGCCTCCGACGCCGAAGGACCGCTCTGGACCAGCGACGCCCAGATCTTCGTCCGGGGCGAGGGCGGCTGGGGCGGCGACCGGGGCCCCTCCGAGCGCCTCGACATCCCCGCCCGCGAGCCCGACAAGACCGTCGAGCGGCCCGTACGGGAGGACCAGGCGCTGCTGTACCGCCTCTCCGGCGACTGGAACCCGCTCCACGCCGACCCCGAGTTCGCCGGACTCGCCGGATTCGACCGGCCGATCCTGCACGGACTCTGCACGTACGGCATGACGCTCAAGGCGGTGGTGGACACGGTGCTCGGCGGCGACGTCACCCGCGTCCGCTCGTACCGCACCCGATTCGCCGGGATCTTCTTCCCCGGCGAGACCCTGCGCATCCGGATGTGGACCGACGAGGGCCGCGTGCAGGTGACGGTCACCGCCGTGGAGCGCGACGACGCACCCGTACTCGCCGACACCGTCGTCGAGCACTCCTGACCCGTCTGATTGGAGCCGCACCATGCGCGCAGCCGTACTGCACGAGATCGGCCAGGACAAACTCGAAGTCCTCGACGACGTCGAGGCGGTGGGCTTCGGCCCCGGCAAGGTGAAGATCCGGATCCGGGCCACCGGCCTCTGCCACTCCGACGTCTCCGCGATGAACGGCGTCCTCCCGCAGCCCGCCCCCTTCATCCCCGGCCACGAGGGCGCCGGCGAGATCCTCGACGTCGGCGACGGCGTCACCGGACTCAGCCAGGGCCAGCGGGTGCTGCTCTGCTGGCTGCCCGCCTGCGGCAGCTGCGCCGCCTGCAAGCGCGGCCAGACACAGCTGTGCCTCGCCGGGTTCATGAACGCCGGCACCCCCAACTTCAAGCGCCCCGGCGGAGACGTCTTCGGCTTCGCCGGCACCGGCACCTTCACCGAGGAGGTCGTCGTCGACGCGGGCTGCGCCGTCCCGATCCCCGACGACGTGCCCTTCGACATCGCCGCCCTCATCGGCTGCGGCGTCACCACCGGCCTCGGCGCGGCCATCAACACCGCCAAGGTGGAGGCCGGTTCGTCGGTCGCCGTCATCGGCTGCGGCGGCGTCGGCATCTCCGCGATCCAGGGCGCCAAGCTCCAGGGCGCCGCCCAGATCGTCGCCGTCGACCCCGTCGAGTCCCGCCGCGAGGCCGCGCTGCGCTTCGGCGCCACCGAGGCGGTCGCCCCCGACGCGCTCGCCGACGCCAAGCAGCGGATCACCGGCGGCGAGGGCTTCGACTACGTCTTCGAGGTCGTCGGCAAGTCCGCCACCGCGCGGACCGCGTACGAGACGACCCG
This sequence comes from Streptomyces sp. P9-A4, assembly GCF_036634195.1. NCBI lineage: Bacteria > Bacillati > Actinomycetota > Actinomycetes > Kitasatosporales > Streptomycetaceae > Streptomyces > Streptomyces sp. P9-A4. Next base: position 2,063,010 of record NZ_JAZIFY010000001.1, on the reverse strand, counting down.
GCGCGGCGGCACCCTCTGCGTCGTCGGCGCGGGCGCCCTCGACGACTTCCTCCAGCTCAACATGTTCGAGCTCTTCTTCGACGAGAAGCGCATCCTGCCCTCCATGTACGGCGGCGGCGACGTGATCCGCTCGTACGAGCGGGCCATCGCGCTCTGGCGGGCCGGCCGCATCGACCTGGAGTCCCTCATCACCCACCGCGTACCGCTCGCGGGCATCAACGAGGCCCTGGAGCAGATGCGTACGGGCGCCGCCCTGCGCACCTGCATCGAGATCTGAGAGGAACCCGCCCCATGTCACTCCCTCTTGAGGGACTGAGCGCGATCGTCACCGGCGCCGGCCGGGGACTCGGCCGCGCCGAGGCCCTGGAACTCGCCCGGCTCGGCGCCGCCGTCGTCGTCAACGACTACGGCCAGCCCGGCCGCGACGGCTCGGGCGCCGCGTCCGCCGCGCCCGCCGAGGAGGTCGCGGAGGAGATCCGCGCGGCCGGCGGCCGGGCGGTCGCCCACCTCGGCGACGTCTCCGACTTCGAGACCGCGCGGGCCCTGGTCGACCTGGCCGTCAGCGAGTTCGGCAAGCTGGACGTCCTCGTCAACAACGCGGGCATCCTGCGCGACCGGATGGTCTTCTCGATGACCGAGGACGAGTGGGACTCGGTCGTACGGGTCCACCTCAAGGGCCACTTCAACACCACCCACTTCGCGTCGGTGCACTGGAGGACCCGGTCGAAGGCGGGGGAGGCCGGAGTCTACGGCCGGATCGTCAACACCTCCTCCGAGGCCTTCCTCGCGGGCTCGGCAGGACAGCCCAACTACGCGGCGGCCAAGGGCGGCATCGTGGGCCTGACCACGTCGTCGGCGCTGGCGCTCGCCCGGTACGGGGTGACGGCCAACGCCATCTGCCCCCGGGCCAGGACCCGGATGACCGAAGACGTCTTCGCGGGCTTCGGTGAACCGGCGGAGGGCGACCTCGACCCGCTGTCCCCGGAGCACGTGGCCCCGCTCGTCGGCTATCTGGCCTCCCCTGCGGCGGCCGGGGTCAACGGCCAGCTGCTCGTCGTGCACGGCGGGATGGTCGCGGTGGTCGACCGGCCGAAGGTGTCGGCCAAGTTCGACACGGCGAAGGAGGCGTTCACGTACGAGGAACTGGACGGCCTCCTGACCCCGCACTACGCCTCCCGCCCGGCGGGCGAGACCTTCGCGGCGTCGGAGGTGCTGGGGCTGAAGAAGGGCTGAGCCACGGGGGTGGCGGAGAAGCCCGGCTTCGGGGGCGGGGGAAGAGCCCGGCCGCGGGGGTGGTGGTGGGGAAGGCGAAGGGCCCCGGGGGAGACCCCGGGGCCCTTCGCCTCTCACTTCCTACCGCGCGTGGGCCTCGGCCTCGCGGCGGTGCCTGCCGTGCGGCGAGGACGTGGAGTCCTCCGCCGGCGAGGACTCACCGCGGTGCTTCCCGGAGCCGTTCGACTCCGTACCCTCCGTGCTTGCATCGGACATGCTGGAACTCACCCCGTACGTATTGCTCTTGATGTGCGGCCGTGAGTCTAACCAGCGGGTTTGCGATCGGTCAGCGGAGCCTCCCGCAAGGGCACCGGGCGGCACACCCGGGGCTCCTCGGCGACCGCCACCGGCTCGGGCCCGGCCGCGCACTCCGGCTCCGGCCCGGGCTCCGGCGGCGCCTCCACGTCCGCGAGCCCGCACGGCGCCCCGGCCGTCGCGTACGGCAGCCGCAGCACGCCCCCGGCCGTCCACAGCCCCGCCCCGGCCAGCCAGCCCGCGGGCGCGGCCAGCTGGCCGAGCCGCCGGGACGAGGGCTGCCAGGTGCCCACCCAGCTGCCGCCCGCCGCGTCGATCCGCAGTGCCACCGCGCAGCTCTCCGGCATCAGCACCTGCCCCGGCTGCACGGCGAACGGCGTCAGCGCCGCGTCGTCGAGCCGCAGGCACTCGGGGAACCGCACCGGCCGCAGGCTCCCGAGCACGCCCCAGCCGAGCCGGTCGTGCCCCGGCGAGGGCGCGTCGGAGCGGATCAGGAGCAGCCCGCTGTCCGGGTCCGCGAGGAGCAGCCGGTCGTCGCTGTCCTCGGTGATCTGGAGCAGCGGCGTCACCTCCCCGCCCCGCTCCAGGTCGACGGTGACGGCCTTCACCGGCCCGTCGTCCAGCCGCCGGTCGAGCGCCAGTATCCGGCCCGTACGGTCCAGCCAGACCCCGCCCGAGCAGCGGCCCTTGATCTCCGCCACCTGCTCGGGGCCGAAGGCGCCGCCCGCGACCAGCCACAGCGTGGTGGTGTCGGGGCCGACGCACATCGCGTACGCGCAGATGCCGTCCGGGGAGGGCGGCAGCAGCACCAGCCGCTCGGAGCCGGGGGCCTCGACCGCGCCGAGCTGGAGCTCCCCGGTGGCCGGGCCGGTGGGGTAGAGCAGCGAGAACGTGTTCCGCCGCCCGTCCACCCGGCGGGCGACGAGCACCCGGCCGTCCGCGAGGGGCAGCAGCTGGGTGCCCGGCTCCTCCGGCTGGCCGAGGGGGAGCGGCACGGCGTACGGCTCGGGGCCGTCGAGGGTCCACCGCTCCGCGTACAGGGCGTCCCCGGCGCCCGCGAGCCTGGCCGCGTACGCGCCGTTCGCCGTGATCGTGAAACCCGTCGGCCGGGCCGCGCCGCCGGGGCGCTCCCCGCCGCGGCCGGCGTCGCGGTGGTCGCCGCGATCGTCGTCCTCGGCCGTGGTCTCGATGGCACACGCTGTCATCGACTCGTCACCTCCGGCCACGAAGCTAGTTTTCGCCCTTCCAGCCGAACAACACGAGCCGGGTCACTTCACACATAAGGGTGGCCGTGCGGCGGTTCTGCTGAGCCCTGGGGGGCGGTTGTGCTGGAGTGGCCGGTGGTGAGTAAGGTAAGGCGAACCTAAGCGGATCCTGGGGGTCCGGTCGTTCACCCGGACGGCCCACCCCTCCCCGGACTCCGCGCGGTCGCGCCCGTATCCCCGCCAGGACCCGTACAGGAGCCTTCTCATGTCCCTCCGCCGCCGCGGCACCGCCGCCGTCCTCGCCCTCGCCGCCGCGCTCTCGCTCGCGGCCTGCGGAGGAGGAGACGGAGGATCCGACGCCTCCGAGAAGGAGGACACGACCAAGAAGAAGGACGTCGCCACCGGCGGCAAGGACTTCGGCGACGCCGCCGCCAAGACCGCGGCCATGGGCACCGACGCGAAGCCGGGCCAGTTCCCGCGCACCCTCACCCACGCCCTCGGCACGACCGAGCTGAAGGCCGCCCCCAAGCGGGTCGTCGTCCTCGACGTCGGCGAGCTCGACAACGTCGTCTCCCTGGGCATCCAGCCCGTCGGCTACGCCCCCTCCGAGGGCGACGACGGCATCCCCGGCTACCTCAAGAAGGACGCCGGCAGCCCCAAGTCGGTCGGCACCATCAACAACCTGAACCTGGAGGCCATCGCCAACCTCCAGCCCGACCTGATCCTCGGCAGCCAGCTCCGCGCCGCCGACAAGTACGACGAGCTGTCGAAGATCGCGCCGACCGTGTTCTCCATCCGCCCGGGCTTCACCTGGAAGGAGAACTACCTCCTCAACGCCGCCGCGCTCGACAAGACCGCCGAGGCGAAGACGAAGCTCGCCGCGTACGAGACCAAGGCGAAGCAGCTCGGCACGGACATCGGACCGAACAAGCCCACCGTCTCCATGGTCCGCTACCTCCCCGGCAAGATCCGCCTCTACGCCAAGGCCTCCTTCATCGGTACGATCCTGGAGGACACCGGCCTGCCGCGGCCCAAGAACCAGCAGATCGACGAGCTGGCCGCCGAGATCAGCCCCGAGAAGATCGACGAGGCCGACGCCGACTGGATCTTCACCGGCGTGTACGGCGACGCCAAGGCCACCAAGAAGGACACCGCCCAGGCCAACCCGCTCTGGAAGAACCTCAAGGCCGTCAAGGCCGGCCAGGCCAAGGACGTCCCGGACGAGACCTGGTACCTGGGCCTCGGCGTGACGGCCGCGAACAGCGTCCTCGACGACCTGCGCGCGGACCTGGTCAAGTAGCCGCAGGGCAGGGCACCGGTACGCCCGGGGACCGGGCCGGACGGCGGGGCACGGAGGACAGGTAGCCTTTCCTCGTGCCCCGTCTGTCTGAAGTCATCGCCGAGCTCGACGCCCTCTGGCCTCCAGAGCGGGCCGAGTCCTGGGATGCCGTCGGCACCGTCTGCGGTGACCCCGACGCCGAGGTCGGCCGCGTCCTCTTCGCCGTCGACCCCGTCCAGGACATCGTCGACGAGGCCATCGCCCTCGGGGCCGACCTGGTCGTCACCCACCACCCGCTCTATCTGCGCGGTACGACGACGGTCGCCGCCGGCCACTTCAAGGGCCGGGTCGTGCACGGTCTGATCAAGCACGACATCGCCCTGCACGTCGCGCACACCAACGCCGACACCGCCGACCCCGGCGTCTCCGACGCCCTCGCCGGCGCGCTCGACCTCCGCGTCACGGGCCCCCTCGTCCCCGAGAACAACCTCGGCCGGATCTGCGAGCTCGACCCGCCCGAGACCCTCGCCGCGTTCGCCGCGCGCGCCGCGAAGCGGCTGCCCGCGACCGCGCAGGGCATCCGGGTCGCCGGAGACCCCGGCATGACCGTGCGCCGCGTCGCCGTCAGCGGCGGCTCCGGCGACAGCCTCTTCGAGGCCGTGCGGGCCGCCGGCGTGGACGCCTTCCTCACCGCCGACCTGCGCCACCACCCCGTCTCCGAGGCCACCCAGCAGTCACCCCTCGGCCTGGTCGACGCCGCCCACTGGGCGACCGAATGGCCCTGGTGCGAGCAGGCCGCCGCCCAGCTCGACGCGATCTCCGACCGTCACGGCTGGGACCTCCGCGTCCACGTCTCGAAGACGGTCACCGACCCCTGGTCCTCCCACCACACCTCCCCTGGAGCCCCCAACTGAACGCCGCGCCCGCCGACCAGATCCGCCTCCTCGACGTCCAGTCGCTGGACGTCCGCCTCCAGCAGCTCGCGCACAAGCGCGGCTCGCTCCCCGAGCACGCCGAGATCGAGTCGCTGAACAAGGACCTCACCCAGCTGCGCGACCTGCTCGTCGCCGCGCAGACCGAGGAGAGCGACTGCGGCCGCGAGCAGACCAAGGCCGAGCAGGACGTCGACCAGGTCCGCCAGCGGGCCGCGCGCGACCAGCAGCGCCTGGACTCCGGCACCGTGTCCTCCCCGAAGGACCTGGAGAACCTCCAGCGCGAGATCGTCTCCCTCGCCAAGCGCCAGGGCGACCTGGAGGAGATCGTCCTCGAGGTCATGGAGCGCCGCGAGTCCGCCCAGGAGCGCCTGGCCGAGCTGACCGAGCGGGTCTCCGCCGTCCAGGCCAAGACCGACGACGCCACCGCCCGCCGCGACGCCGCCGAGGGCGAGCTGGACGCCGAGGCCGCGTCCGTGACGAAGGAGCGCCAGCTCGTCGCGGGCTCCGTCCCCGCCGACCTCCTCAAGCTGTACGAGAAGCTGCGCGAGCAGCAGGGCGGCGTCGGCGCGGCCCGGCTGTACCAGCGCAAGTGCGAGGGCTGCCACATCGAGCTCAACATCACCGAGGTGAACGAGGTCCGCGCCGCCGCCAAGGACACGGTCCTCCGCTGCGAGAACTGCCGCCGCATCCTCGTCCGCACCTCGGAGTCCGGCCTGTAATGCCGGCCACGACGCCTCCGCGCGAGCTGATCGTCGAGGCCGACGGGGGGTCCCGGGGCAATCCGGGACCCGCCGGTTACGGGGCGGTCGTCCTGGACCCCGTGACGGGCGAGACGCTCGCGGAGGCGGCCGAGTACATCGGTGTGGCGACGAACAACGTCGCCGAGTACAAGGGCCTGGTCGCGGGCCTGAAAGCCGCCCGGGCACTCTTCCCGGACGCCGACGTCCACGTCCGGATGGACTCCAAGCTGGTCGTCGAGCAGATGTCCGGCCGCTGGAAGATCAAGCACCCGGACATGAAGCCGCTCGCGGCCGAGGCGGGCCGGGTCTACCCGGCGGGCCGGGTCCGCTACGAGTGGATCCCCCGCGAACGGAACAAGCACGCGGACCGGCTCGCGAACGAGGCGATGGACGCGGGCAAGCGGGGCCGCCAGTGGGAGCCGTCGTCGTCGACGGCGGGCCTGGACGCGGTGGCCGCCCGCAACGCGGCGACCCCGCCGGCGTCGGGCCCTCCGGGCGACGCGACGGCGGGCGCGGCACGTGCGCGCGCGGCCCTGCTGGCGGGTGGGGCTACGGGGACGGGCGGGGCCGCGGGCTCGGGCGTGTCCGTAAGCGCGGGTACGGGTACGGGTGCCTGGCCCGGTTCGGTGGCGCGCCCGACGACCCCGGACGCCCTTCCGGACGACGGCCTGTTCGCCACCGAGGAGACGGCACCCCTGACGGGCGAGTCGCCCGCCGCCCCCGCGACCGGTGGTACGGCTGCCGCACCCGCGCAGGCCGGTGCCGCGCCCCGGCAGGGCTGGGCCGGGCCCGACATGGGAGCGCCCGCGACCTTCGTGCTGCTGCGGCACGGCGAGACCGCGCTCACGCCCGAGAAGCGGTTCTCGGGGAGCGGGGGGAGCGACCCCGAGCTGTCGGCGGCGGGACTGCGGCAGGCCGAGGCCGTCGCGGAGGCGCTCGCCGCGCGCGGCACCATCCAGGAGATCGTCAGCTCGCCCCTCGCCCGCTGCCGCCAGACCGCCGCCGCCGTCGCCGCCCGCCTCGGGCTCGACGTACGGATCGAGCAGGGCCTGCGCGAGACCGACTTCGGCGCGTGGGAGGGACTGACCTTCGGGGAGGCGCGCGAGCGCCACCCGGAGGACCTGGACGCCTGGCTGGCCTCGCCGAAGGCCGCGCCGACGGGCGGGGGCGAGAGCTTCGCGACCGTCGCCCGGCGGGTCGCCGCGACCCGGGACCGGCTGACGGCCGCGTACGCGGGCCGTACGGTCCTCCTCGTCACCCACGTCACGCCGATCAAGACCCTGGTCCGGCTGGCCCTCGGGGCGCCGCCGGAATCGCTGTTCCGGATGGAGCTGTCGGCGGCGTCGCTCTCGGCGGTGGCGTACTACGCGGACGGCAACGCGTCGGTACGGCTCCTCAACGACACCTCGCACCTCCGGTAGGCGCGGGCGCCGCGGCGGGAAAGGGGTGGCGCGGGGCCCCGGCCCCGTACCACCATCGGGGTCCATGACGTGGCACTTCACCGAAGACCCCGAGGTGTTCCGGGCGTCCGCGGCGCCCCTGCTGGCCGCCGAGCCGGCCCGTAACACCGGAGTCCTCACCCTCATGGCCGCGGCGGACCGCCTCGGCTGGTGGACCGAACCCGAGGACGGCAGGGTCACGGGCGTCCTCGCGGTCACGGCGCCCCGCGTGGTCGTCCTCGGCACGGTGACGACGGAGGCGGTACGGGCCCTGGCGACCCAGGAACCGGCCGCAGGGGGCGCGCCGACCGCCGTGCGGGGCGAGACCGGTCCCGTCGAGGCGTGTGCGGCGGCGTTCGCCGAGGCGTTCGGTGGGGGCTGGAGGCCCGTCGTCCGGCTGCGGCTCTTCCGGCTCGGTACGCTCACTCCGCCCGACCCCGCGCCCGCGGGACGCGCGCGCGTGGCCGGTCCGGCCGACATCCCGCTGGCCGCCGCCTGGGCGCGGGAGTTCGCCCGGGACGTCGGGGAGGACGTCGACGCCAGGGACTTCACCGCGCCGGTCACGGACCGGATCTCCGAGGGCCGCCTGCTCCTCTGGGAGACCCCCGACGGCCGCCCGGTGTCCATGGCGAGCACCTCCCGCACGATCGAGGGCCAGGCCCGCGTCCACCTCGTCCACACGCCCTCCGCCTACCGCGGACGGGGATACGCGGCGGGCATCACCACGGCGGTCAGCCGCCTCGCCCAAGGCACGGGCGCCGCCCATGTGCTGCTCTTCACGGACCTCGCCAACCCCACCAGCAACGCCCTCTACCGCCGCCTCGGCTACCGCCCGGTGACCGACCACCTGGACGCGCGGCTCACAGGTCTCACCCGCTGACGGGCCCCCCGGGGCCGCCGTGGCTCCCCGGCCCCCGCAACCCCGCCGCCTCCCGCGCCAGCGTCTCCACCCGCGCCCAGTCGCGGGCGGCGAGGGCGTCGGGCGGCAGCATCCACGTACCGCCGACGCAGCCGACGTTCGGCAGGGACAGATAGCCGGGGGCGGAGGCGCGGGAGACGCCGCCGGTCGGGCAGAAGCGGGCCCGGGGGAGCGGCCCCGCGAGGGACTTGAGGTACGGGACGCCGCCCGCCGCCTCGGCCGGGAAGAACTTCATCGACTCCACGCCCTGTTCGAGCAGGGCCACGACCTCCGAGGCCGTCGAGACGCCCGGCAGGAACGGCACGCCCGACTCCCGCATCGCGGCGAGCAGCCGCCCGGTCCAGCCGGGGCTGACCAGGAACCGGGCCCCCGCGCCGACCGCGTCGGCGACCCCGGCGGCCGAGACGACCGTCCCCACGCCGACGACCGCCTCCGGCACCTCGGCGCCGATCGCCCGGACGGCGTCGAGCGCGGCCGGTGTGCGCAGGGTGACCTCGACGAGCGGCAGCCCGCCGGCGACCAGGGCCCGGGCGAGGGGTACGGCATCGGCGGCGTCCTCGATCACCACGACCGGGACGACGGGGGTTCCGGGGACAAGGTCGAACACGCTCGTCGGCATGGGCCTCATCCTGCCCATGAAGGAACGCCCCACGCAACGATCGTTGCGCAGGGTGCAATGTGGGCCCTAGTGGATCTCGTCCACCAGCACGTCGAGCGCCCCCGGCTTCCCGCTCTCCTCCACCACGTACCCGAGGTCCCGCAGCGCCACCACCAGCTCCTCCGGCGAACCCGGCACCGCGCCCGCCTCCAGCAGACTCCGGACGATCCGGCCCTTCGTCGCCTTGTTGAAGTGGCTGACGACCTTCCGGGTCGGCGCGTACAGCACCCGTACCGTCGCCGTCCGCGCCGCCACCTCGCCCTTCGGCTTCCACGCCGACGCGTACGCCGACGAGCGCAGGTCAAGGACGAGACCGTCACCGGCGGCCTCGGGAAGCACGGAGGCCATCGCGCCCCGCCAGTGCCCGCCGAGCGCGCCGAGCCCCGGCAGCCTGACCCCCATCGAGCAGCGGTACGAGGGAATCCGGTCGGTCACCCGGACCGCGCCCCAGAGCCCCGAGAACACCAGCAGGGACCGCCCGGCCCGTCGCTTCGCCGCCGCGTCCAGGGTCGCCAGACCCAGCGCGTCGTAGAGCACGCCCGTGTAGATCTCCCCGGCGGGCCGCGCGCCCGCCGTCCGCAGCTCCACGTTCTTCGCGACCTCGCCGCGCAGGCCCTCGCTCAGTCCGAGCACCTCGCGCGCCTTCTCCTCGTCGGCCGCGCACAGCTCGACCAGCTCGTCCAGGACGGCCGCCCGCGCCTCGGCGAGCCCCGGCAGGGACAGCGACTCCGGCTTGAGCGGCGCCCCGCGCCCCGAGGAGGCCTTGCCCTCGGAGGGCGGCAACAGCACGAGCACGGTGGTTCTCCTTCGTCGGTACGGGAGGGGGTGCGGCCCCGAGGGCCCAGCGTACGAGGTACGGGGCCGGGTCCCGTACGAGCCGCGGGGCAGGCCCGGCAGGGGAGGCCGCCCCCCTCCCCACCCCCACCCCCGCCCCCTCCCCACCCTCGTCCTCGTCCCCGTACGAAATGCCGCACCTCCCCCCTCCCCATACGCTCGGTCCATGCCCCGCCGCCACATTCACGTGACCGGCGCAGCCGAGGCTCCGCTGCGGGCCGCCCTGCGCGCACTCCGTACCGAGCTAGGCGTCCCCGAGGACTTCCCGCCGGCCGTCCTCGCCGAGGCCGAGACCGTGGCCAAGAACCCCCGGCTCCCCTCGTACGACGCCACCGACCTGCCCTTCTTCACCGTGGACCCGCCCACCTCCACCGACCTCGACCAGGCCATGCACCTGGCCCGCCGGGCCGACGGCGGCTACCGCGTCCACTACGCCATCGCCGACGTCGCCGCCTTCGTCGCCCCCGGATCCGCCCTCGACACCGAGGCCCACCGGCGCGTCCTCACCCTCTACTTCCCCGACGGCAAGGTCCCCCTCCACCCCGCCGTGCTCTCCGAGGGCGCCGCCAGCCTCCTCCCCGGCGAGCCCCGCCCCGCCCTCCTGTGGCGGATCGACCTCGACGCCGAGGGCCGCCGCGTCGCCACCGACGTCCGCCGCGCCCTCGTCCGCAGCCGCGCCAGACTCGACTACGCGGGCGTGCAGCGGCGGATCGACACGGGTACGGCGGAGGAACCGGTGGCCCTCCTCCGCGAGATCGGCCGGCTCCGCGAAACCCTCGAAGCGGAACGCGGCGGGATCTCCCTCAACGTCCCCGAACAGGAGATCGTCGAGCAGGACCACACCTACTCCCTCGCCTACCGGGCCCCGCTCCCCGCCGACGGCTGGAACGCCCAGATCTCCCTGCTCACCGGCATGGCCGCCGCCGACCTCATGACCGCCGCGGGCACCGGCATCCTGCGCACCCTCCCCACCGCCCCGGACGGCGCCGTCGCCCGGCTGCGCCGCTCGGCGCAGGCCCTCGGAGTCGACTGGCCCCACCACGTCTCGTACGCCGACGTCGTCCGCGCCGCCGACCCCACCGACCCGCGCCAGGCGGCGTTCCTCCAGGAGTGCACGTCCCTCCTGCGCGGCGCCGGGTACACGGTCTTCACCGACGGCCACATCCCCACCCCCGCGATGCACGCGGCCGTCGCCGACGAGTACACGCACTGCACCGCGCCCCTGCGCCGCCTCGTCGACCGGTACGCGGGAGAGCTGTGCGTGGCGGCGGTCGCGGGCGACGAACCGCCCGAGTGGGTACGGGCCGCCCTGCTCTCCCTCCCCGAGGAGATGGCCGCCGGTTCGCGCCGTGCCAACACGGTGGAGCGGGAGAGCGTCGACATCGTCGAGGCGGCCCTGCTGCGGGAACGGGTCGGCGAGGTCTTCGACGCGTACGTCATCGACGTGAAGGAACGCGAACCGGCCGTCGGCACCGTCCACCTGGACGACCCGGCGGTCGTCGCCCGCATCGAGGGCGGTACGGCCCGGCTGCCGCTGGGCGAGTGGCTGCGGGTCAGGCTGGCGGAGGCGGACCCGGGGACGGCGAAGGTGCTGTTCGCGCCCGCGTGAGCGCCTTGAGCAGGGGCGCGCGGGTCGCCGACGGCGAGGTTCATGCGGCCCGGCGGAATCCCTGGCGCTGCGGCAAGGTCAAGCGCGTGGCCCCCGGCGGGTAGCATGGTCGGCACGGCAGACGAGCCGGGCGGACGGCCGCGTGGAGATCCTCGGATCTTCCCGAGGAACGTCCGGGCTCCACAGAGCAGGGTGGTGGCTAACGGCCACCCGGGGTGACCCGCGGGACAGTGCCACAGAAAACAGACCGCCGGGGACTTCGGTCCCCGGTAAGGGTGAAACGGTGGTGTAAGAGACCACCAGCGCCTGAGGTGACTCAGGCGGCTAGGTAAACCCCACTCGGAGCAAGGTCAAGAGGGGACACCCCGGTGTCCCTGCGCGGATGTTCGAGGGCTGCTCGCCCGAGTCCGCGGGTAGACCGCAGGAGGCCGGCGGCAACGCCGGTCCTAGATGGATGGCCGTCGCCCCGACGACCGCGAGGTCCCGGGGCACAGAACCCGGCGTACAGCCCGACTCGTCTGCCCCCACCTGGGGCTTTGCCTCGGAAAGGGTCTCTGACCTGCGTCGGAGGCCCCTTCCGCGGTCATGCTCAGGGAACTACGCCCGTGAGGGGCGGCGGACCTCGAAGTGGAAGCAGCCGTATTCGACGGCGCGGATGTGTACCAGGCAGACCGTCGGGTCGGTGAAGGCTTCCGTGAGGGCTTCGTCGAAGCCCTGTGTGGTGGCTTCCGGGATTTCCAGGAGGCGGCCTCCGGCGATCCGGCCCGCCGCGTCGTAGCGGCGGAGGGTGCGCAGCGCGCCCGCGCGGGCGAAGGGGTACGTCTCCGAGGGGGCCGGGCCGCCGCACTCCTCGGCGTGGACGAAGACCGGGCCCTGCTCGTCGTAGGCGCCCGGCTCCGCCCCCGTCTCGGTCGCCCAGCGCCGCAGCGGCGCGTACGAGACGAGTGCGATCCGCTCGCCGGGGGCCGAAAGGCGCAGGCAGCAGCGCAGTGGCGCGCCGCCCTCGGTGTCGGCGTACGGCGCACAGGGCCGGCCGGCGTCGTCGGTGACCCGCAGCTGGGCGAGGGTCGTGGGAGCGATGGGGCGGGCCGTGTAGGCGGTGGGGTGGACGGTGGCCGTCGCTTCGGTGCTCATACGGCCAGCGTCGCGTCCGCGCCGGTCCCCGCGCTGGCGTCATTCGGACGGAGCGGTCCGGGAGGCCGGCGAGGGTCGAGGCGGCGGCCATGGCGGACAGGATCTGACCTCTTTCGGTGTCAGGGTGGGCCCATGGGCGGAGGCGCCGCCTCTGGTCTCCGCCCCCTCACCCGTAACGACCGCCACGAACGGAGCACCCCGATGAGCCGTCACTTCCAGGTCACCTTCGACGCCCACGACCCGCGCGCCCTGTCCTCCTTCTGGCGAGACGCCCTCGGGTACGTCCATCCCGGACCGCCCGGGGTCGAACTGCCCGAGGGCGCCGACCCGTTGGCCGCCTGGGACGACTTCCTCGCACGGATCGGCGTACCCGAGGAGCAGCGCAACTCGAAGTCGGCCATCGAGGACCCCGAAGGGAACGGGCCGCGCGTCTTCTTCCAGCAGGTGCCGGAGGACAAGGTCGCCAAGAACCGGGTCCACCTCGACGTCCGGGCGGCTCCCGGACTGGCCGGCGAGGAGCGGATGGCGGCCCTGGAGGCCGAGTGCGAGCGGCTCGTCGCGCTGGGCGCCGCTCGGATGCGGCGGTTCGAGCCCGAGCCTCCGCTGAGCGCGGGGTTCATCGTGATGACCGACCCCGAGGGCAACGAGTTCTGCCTCGACTGACGCGGGTGGCTCCGTCGGGGCCGTGGTCAGTCGATGATCTCGATCCTCCAGAAGGGCTCGCGGTCGTCCGTACGGACGAAGACGCGCTTCGGGAGCAGCGAGCGGTCCTCGAACAGGTCACGGCCCAGGGCCAGGCCGTTCCGGTCGATCAGATACGTCCCGTCCCGGAGGTCCGCGAGCGAGGTGACCGTGGTGGCGCCGTCCGCGTCCACGCGCTGGAGGCGCCAGACGGAGGCGGGGGAGTCGTCGGGGCGTACGACCGCCGGGGCGCGGTCCGTGCCCTCCGCGACGATGGTGTCCTCCGTGCCCTTCGCGGTCAGGCGGAAGCCCTGGTCCTCCCGGGTGACCAGCCATTCCGCCGCCCTCGCCGGTTCGACGAGGAAGCCGACCACGGCTCCGTCCTCGACCCCGACCGGGGCGCCCTTCGCGTACAGCTTGACGGCCTTGCCGGCGTTCGGCATCGCTCCTCCTTGGCTGGGTGCGGGTGCGGCAGATACCCGAGCCTGCCCGGACGGCCCTGCGCGAGGGCGGTGAACACGCAGGTCATAGGCTGTGTGGCGCTGAGATGTCGTCAGGGAGGGGAAGGTTCCGCGCGTCGTGGAGCAGGATCGGGACGGTGGCAGAGGTCGTGGCGGAGATGCGAGTGGGGCTCGGGGCGGGGCCCGGGACCGGGCTCCTGACGGGGTGTCGTCCGGCGAACCGCCGGGGGTTTCGCTGAGCAAGGACGGCGGGGCGGCGGCGGGGCCGGGGGGACCGGCTGGTCCGGCTGGACCGGGGGGCTCGGCCGGATCCGCCGGGTCCGGCGGCGAGCGGTGGTGGCGGCAGCCCGGGTTCGTCATCTTCTGTCTGTTCCTGATGCCGCCGGTCGGCATCGTGCTCGCCTGGCGGACCCGGTGGTCGCCGGGCCGGAAGGTGCTCGCCACCGTGCTGTCGGGCGTCTGGTTCGTGGCCGTGGGCACCAGTGATCCGCCGGCGGACAAGCCCGCGGTCGCCGACGCGAAGCCGGCCGGGGAGTTCCCGACGGGCTTCGCGCCGTACACCCCGCCCACGCCGACCCCGACCCCCACCGTGCGGCGGGTCGTCGACGACTACTCCGGGCAGAACCTGGAGACGGCGTCGCGCGCGGCGTACGAGGCCGGGTTCCGGACGCGGTCGCACGACGCGACCGAGGACGACAAGACGCAGCTCGTGGACGGCAACTGGAAGGTCTGCTTCCAGGAGCCGGCGGCGGGGGAGACGGTGACGGCCGAAAAGGGGCGGCGGAGCAGGATCGAGTTCGCCGTGGTCGAGAAGAGCAGCCCCTGCCCCGCGCGGGACGGCGTGGCCGTGGTGTTCCCCAAGGTGCCGGACGTGGTCGGCAAGACCTTCGCCAAGGGGTCGGCGGAGCTGCGCGCGGTGGGCTTCACGGAGTTCCGGGGCGCCTCCGTGTACACGGACGTGGACCTGGCGGCCCGTCATGAGGACTGGCGGATCTGCTTCCAGGACCCGGAGGCGGGCGAGGACGTGGAGCGTCCCGCGTACGTGACCGTACGCCTCTCCCTGGCCCGCCCCGGTCTCTCCTGCCCGAGCGAGGAATACGCCCACCTGAACCCGGATCCGGACCCGGACCGCCACGGAACCGGCACCGGAAGCGGGTCCGGCAGCGGGTCCGGGAGCGGCAGTGGCAGCGGGAGCGGGAGCGGTTCGGGAGGATCCGGCGGCGGTTCGGCGTACTACAAGAACTGCGACGCCGTCCGCGCCGCCGGCAGGGCCCCGATCTACCGAGGCCAGCCCGGCTACCGCTCGGGCCTCGACCGCGACAACGACGGCAAGGCCTGCGACTGGTCCTGACCGGGCACCGGGCGCCGTCGGCGCACGCGAGCCGGTCCACGAGCGGGCCCTCGCGCCGACGCGGGAGTCGGCCGGGCCGCTGGCCCAGGTGGCCGAGTCCTTGCGTCGATAGGTGGCATCCGTGCGGCCCCGTTCCCCGGGGCGGGGCCGCACGCGGTGTACCGGTGGGGCATGACCCTTCCCGTGAAGCAGCTCAGCGACCCTGCCGTGCGCGCCTTCGTCGCCGCCCTCAACGCCGGTGACGAGGCCGCCCTCTTCGAGGCCCTCGGTCCCGGCGCGACCATGTCCGACGACGGCTCCGACCGCGATCTGCGGCAGTGGCTCGACCGCGAGGTGTTCGCCTCGCGCGGGCACATGGACGTCGAGTCGGAGGCGGACGGCGGGCTCGCGCTCGTCGCCCGCTACCGCAACGACACCTGGGGCGAGATGCGCACCGCGTGGCGGTTCGCCGTCGACGGCGGCAAGGTCACCCGCTTCGAGACCGGGCAGGCCTGACCCCGTGGCCGAAGGCCGGGCGTGGCTCCGCGCCCCCCGGCCGGCCGGGGGGCCCGACCGTGCCCCCGATCGGCCGGCAGGCCCGACCCCGTCGTCGACCGGCCGGCCCGCCCCCGCCCCCGCTGCCGCGAGCAGCACCGACCGCCGCCCCGTCAAGCATCGGCCGGCGTCCCTACCCCCGGCCGATGTACGGCATCCCCGTCGCCATCACCGTCGCGAACTGCACGTTCGCCTCCAGCGGCAGTGCCGCCATGTGCACCACCGTCGCCGCCACGTCCGCCGCGTCCATCACCGGTTCCGCCGCCAGTTGTCCGTTGGCCTGGAGGATGCCCGTCTGCATGCGGGCCGTCATCTCCGTCGCCGCGTTGCCGATGTCCAGCTGGCCGCAGGCGATCCGGTACGGGCGGCCGTCGAGCGACAGGGACTTCGTGAGGCCCGTCATCGCGTGCTTCGTCGCCGTGTACGCGATCGAGTGCGGGCGCGGGACATGCGCCGAGACCGAGCCGTTGTTGATGATCCGGCCGCCCTGCGGGTCCTGTTCCTTCATGGTCCGGAAGGCCGCCTGGGCGCAGAGGAACGCGCCCGTCAGGTTGACGTCGACGACCGCGCGCCAGGTGTCGGGGTCCAGGTCCTCGACGGGGACGCCGCCGCCCGCGAACGTACCGGCGTTGTTGAAGAGCAGGTCCACCCGGCCGTAGTGGTCCCGTACCGCCGTGAAGAGGGCCGTGACCTCCTCCGCCGACGTCACGTCCGTCGGGACGGCCAGGAAGTCCCCGGCCGGGGCGGCCGCCGCCGTCTCCTCCAACGCCGCCGCCCTGCGGCCCGCCAGGGCCACCGACCAGCCGGCCGCCGCCAGGGCCAGCGCCACGCTCCGGCCGATGCCCGATCCCGCTCCCGTCACCACTGCGATGCTCATGGGCGCGCAGCGTACGCCAGACGTGTGCCCCATGAACTCATCATTCCGACACGTGGATGTTCCGTACCCGCCCCGGGGACGTCGTCCCGTGCCCCTCGAATGACGGAGGGACAGCATCCGTCTGGGGAGGGGCACATGAACCACGTACACGACGCATCCGCGCACTCCGAGGAACTCCGCGCCGCAGCACGCCATGTCGACCGGCGCCGGTTCCTCACTGTCACCGGGGCCGCCGCCGCGCTCGCCTTCGCCACCCAGTTGCCCACGGCGGGCGCCGCGGCCGCCGCCGAGCTGGACGGCCGGCGCGTCACCGAGGACCCGTTCACCCTGGGGGTGGCGTCCGGCGACCCGCTGCCCGGCTCCGTCCTCCTCTGGACGCGGCTCGCGCCCCGCCCCTTCGAGCCCGACGGCGGACTGCCGGCCGCCCGGCTCTCCGTGCACTGGGAGCTCGCCCGCGACGAGCGCTTCACCCGGACCGTCCGGCGCGGCCGTGCCACCGCGCACCCGGAGTTCCGGCACTCCGTCCACGTCGAGGTCGAGCACCTGGACCCCGACCGCGAGTTCTTCTACCGCTTCCGCGTCGGGGACTGGACGAGCCCCGTCGGCCGCACCCGCACCGCGCCCGCCCCCTGGGCCCGCAACTCGGCCCTCAAGCTCGCCGCCGTCTCCTGCCAGGCGTACCACGACGGGTACTTCACGGCCTACCGCCACCTCGCGGACGAGGACGTCGACGTCGTCTTCCACCTCGGCGACTACCTGTACGAGTACGCCGTGAACGCCACCGGCGGCGCCCGCGCCTACACCGACCGCACCCTCCCGGCCGTCTTCAACCGCGAGACGCTCACCCTGGACGACTACCGGCTCCGCTACGCGCTCTACAAGTCCGACCCCGACCTGCGCGCCGCGCACGCCGCCCACCCCTTCGTCGTCACCTGGGACGACCACGAGACCGAGAACAACTACGCGGGCGACACCCCCGAGAACGGCGTCCCGCCGGAGGAGTTCCTGCTCCGCCGGGCCGCCGCCTACCGCGCCTACTGGGAGCACCAGCCGCTCCGCGCGCCCCAGCGGCCCGAGGGCCCCGACATGCGCCTCTACCGGCGTCTGCGCTTCGGGCAGCTCGCCCAGTTCGACATCCTCGACACCCGCCAGTACCGCTCCGACCAGGCGTACGGCGACGGCTGGCAGGTCCCGGGCCCCGAGTCCGAGGACCCCTCGCGCACCCTGACCGGCGCCGCCCAGGAGCGCTGGCTGCTCGACGGCTGGCGGCACTCGCGGGCCCGCTGGAACGTCCTGCCGCAGCAGGTCGTGTTCGCCGAGCGCCGCGACCGCTCCACCGCCGACTTCACGCTCTCCATGGACTCCTGGGACGGCTACCCGGCCTCCCGGCAGCGGGTCCTCGCGGGCGCGGAGGCGGCCGGCGTCGAGAATCTGATGGTGCTCACCGGGGACGTCCACGTCGGCTACGGCCTCGACATCAAGGCCGACTTCCGCGACCCGGCCTCGCGGACGGTCGGCACCGAGATCGTCGCCACCTCGATCACCAGCGGCAAGAACGGCTCCGACCGGCCGTCCAACTACGACCGGCTCACGCAGGCCAACCCGCACCTGAAGTTCTACAACGGGCGGCGCGGCTATGTGACGGTGGCGCTCGGCGAGGACGGCGCCCGCGCCGACTTCCGTACGGTGCCGTACGTGACGACCCCGGGCGCCCCGGTCACCACGGCCGCCTCCTTCGTCACGGAGGCGGGCGACCCGGGCCTCAAGCCCGCCTGACCGGGCCTCGCGGGGACACCTGACCGGGGCCTCGCGGGGACACGTCAGCTGGTCCTCGCTCGGCGGGACGCCCGGCGTCTCAGCCCCGCCCGGCGGCCGTCTCCTGCGGATAGCGGACGCCGACGCGGTCCCGTACCGCGTCGAGCGTCCGCATCACCGCCAGCGAGCCTTCGAGGGGGACGAGCGGGGACTCCGTCTCGCCCGCCCGCAGGCAGCGCATCACCTCGGTGGCCTCGTGCCGGAGGGAGTGCGGGTCGTTCCCCGACACGAACTCCTCCGGCTCGTGGCCGTTCCGGCGCAGGGTGAACCGCTCGGGGTAGAAGAAGCCGCGCGGGATGTCGATGCGGCCGAGCGAACCGGTCACCGAGGCCGTCAGCGGGGTGTCCGCGACGAGCGAGCAGGACAGCAGCGCCGACGCTCCCGAGTCCCAGCCGAGCAGCATCCCGGTGTTCAGGTCGACGCCCTCCGGAGAGAGGAGCGCGTGCGCGTGGACGGTGTCCGGCTCGCCCAGGAGCAGCTGCGCGAACGACACCGGGTACACGCCGAGGTCGAGCAGCGCCCCGCCGCCCACGGCCGGGTCCCGCAGCCGGTGGTCCGCGGCGAACGGGCCGGCGAGCCCGAAATCGGCCTGTACGGTCCTGACCTCGCCGATCGCCCCGTCGCGCACCAGCTCCGCGATCCGCAGGACCAGCGGGTTGCAGTACATCCACATGGCCTCCATCAGGAAGAGGCCGCGGTCCCGGGCGAGGCCGACGAGTTCGCCCGCCTCGCGCGCGTTGAGGGTGAGGGCCTTCTCGCAGAGGACGGCCTTGCCCGCCTCCAGGGCGCGGCCCGCCGCCTCCCGGTGCGCGTGGTGGGGCGTCGCCACGTAGACGACGTCGACGTCCTCGTCGCCGAAGAGCCCGGCCCAGTCCCCATACGCCCTCGGTATGCCGAACCGGTCGGCGAAGGCCTTCGCCGAGGCTTCGGTACGGGAGGCCACGGCGACGACCTCCGTGTCCTCCAGCGTCAGCAGGTCCGCCGTGAACCGCTCCGCGATGCCGCCCGTGGCGAGGATTCCCCAGCGCACCGTCTTCGTCATGTCCCCACCCATGTCCCCACCCGTCCCACAGAGGTCTCGACCTGTCCGGTCGAGCTGAGAGCATAGGCAAGGATTCAACGAGATGGAGCTGTCGATGCCGGAGAGCGGCCAGAAAACAACACAAGGGCACATAACCGAAAGAGCCGGGACCCTTGAAAGTGGCACCGCCACCCATGGCCCCGCTACCCCCGTCGTCACCGCCGCCCGGCGGACGGGGCTGCTCGTCACCCTCGTCCTCGGCGGACTCACCGCCCTCCCGCCCCTCTCCATGGACATGTACCTGCCGGCGCTGCCGGAGGTCACCGGCGCGCTGCACGCCCCCGCCGCCACCGTCCAGCTCACCCTGACCGCCTGCCTCACCGGCATGGCCCTCGGGCAGCTCGTCGTCGGCCCCATGAGCGACAAGTGGGGCCGCCGCCGCCCGCTGCTCATCGGCATGATCGTGTACGTCCTCGCCACCGCCGTCTGCGCCCTCGCGCCCACCGCCGAACTCCTCATCGGCTTCCGGCTGCTCCAGGGCCTCGCGGGTGCCGCCGGCATCGTCATCGCCCGCGCCGTCGTCCGCGACCTCTACGACGGCGTCGAGATGGCCCGGTTCTTCTCCACCCTGATGCTGATCTCCGGCGTCGCCCCGATCGTCGCGCCCCTCATCGGCGGCCAGATCCTGCGGTTCACCGACTGGCGGGGCGTCTTCTACGTCCTCACCGTGATCGGCATCCTCCTCACCCTCGTCGTCCACCGCTTCCTCCACGAGACGCTGCCGCCCGAGCGGCGGCACGAGGGCGGCGTCGGCCAGGCCCTGCGCACCATGAAGGGCCTCCTCGCCGACCGGGTCTTCACCGGCTACACGCTGACCGGCGGGCTCGCCTTCGCCGCCCTCTTCGCGTACATCTCCGCCTCGCCGTACGTCATCCAGGAGATCTACGGCGCCTCGCCGCAGACCTTCAGCCTCCTCTTCGGCGTCAACTCCGTCGGGCTCGTCGTCGTCGGCCAGATCAACGGCAAGCTGCTCGTCGGACGCGTCAGCCTCGACAAGGCACTCGGCTGGGGCCTCGGCGTCATCCTGCTCGCCGCCCTCGCGCTGACCCTCATGACCACCGGCGTCTTCGGCGAGACCGGCCTCGTCCCCGTCGCCGCCGGACTCTTCGTCCTGATGTCCGCGATGGGGCTGACCCTGCCGAACACCAACGCCCAGGCCCTGATGCGCACCCCGCACGCCGCCGGCTCCGCCTCCGCGCTGCTCGGCACCACCTCCTTCCTGATCGGAGCCGTGGCCTCCCCGCTCGTCGGCATCGCGGGCGAGCACACCGCCGTCCCGATGGCCGTCGTCCAGCTGAGCTGCGCCGTCCTCGCCGCCGTCTGCTTCCTCACCCTGTGCCGCCCCTGGCAGCGCACCCGAGGGTCCGCCGGGCCGCGCGCCACGGCGGCCTAGACTGTCTCGGTGAACGCCTCCCCCTCCGCCGACACCCTGCGCGCCGCCCTCGCCGGGCTGCTCGCCGGGCTGCCGCCCCGCCAGGCCGCCCAGGCCGTCGAGCGACTGATCGCCAACTACCGGGGCACCACCCCGACGGACGCCCCCGTGCTGCGCGACCGCTCCGACGTCGCCGCGTACGCCGCGTACCGGATGCCGGCGACCTTCGAGGCGGTACGCGGAGCCCTCGGCGCCCTGCGCGAGGCCGCGCCCGACTGGGAGCCCCGTACCCACACCGACATCGGCGGCGGCACCGGCGCGGCGAGCTGGGCCGTCGCCGAGGCCTGGGAGGACGAGCCGCCCCGCACCACCGTCCTGGACTGGGCGGAGCCCGCGCTCGCGCTCGGCCGCGAACTGGCCGGGAGCGTCCTGGACGCGCAGTGGCGGCGCGAACGGATCGGCGCCGCCCTGCGCCTCGACGACACCGACCTCGTCACCGTCTCGTACGTGCTCAAGGAACTGACCGCCGCCGACCGGACGGCCCTCGTGGCCGAGGCCGCGCGGGTGGCGCGGACGGTCGTGATCGTCGAGCCCGGCACCCCCGACGGCTACGAGCGGATCATCGCCGCCCGCACGCTCCTCGTCGACGCCGGTTTCACCGTCGCCGCGCCCTGCCCGCACAGCGGGGCCTGCCCGATCGAACCGGGCACGGACTGGTGCCACTTCTCGGCCCGGGTGAGCCGGTCCTCGCTGCACCGCCAGGTGAAGGGCGGCTCGCTGCCGTACGAGGACGAGAAGTACGCCTACGTGGCGGCGACCAGGCACCCGGTGACGCCCGTGGCCTCCCGCGTCACCCGCAGGCCGCAGATCCGCAAGGGCCTGGTCCAGCTGGAACTCTGCGGCCCCGACGGCCTCGCCCGTGAGACGGTCACCAAGCGGCACGGACCCCTGTACAAGCGGGCCCGTGACGTGGCGTGGGGCGACGCGTGGCCGCCGGAGGACGAGGACTGACCGTCCGAACGCCGGGGGCCCGGCCTGTGGTCACGTCCCGGCGGAGAGCTCCAGGCCCGCCGGGATGGCGAGGAAGGCGCGCTCCACCCCCGGGAGCAGGGTGCGCAGGCCGCCCCGGCCGCCCGAGCGGACCCAGTCGCGCGCCGCGATGCTCCACCCGGTGCCGGTCAGCTCCGCGAGGACCCGGGGCCGCAGGTCGTCCGCCGGCAGTCCCAGCCGCTCCGCCAGCAGGTCCCCGATCCGCTGCTCGGCCCCGGCGCGGTGGTGCGCCACATGGGCCAGCAGCGCCGGTTCCCTCAGTACGAGCCTCCGGGTGGCGACGTAACGCTCCCCCCAGTCCGCCCCCAGGGCGGTGACGGCGCCGCACAGCACGTCCTGGAGTTCCGCGAGGACGGGCCCGTGCAGCGCGCGCTCCTCCAGCGCGGCCACGAGGGCCGCCCACAGCTCGGCCTCGGCCTCCACGGCCGCCGCCTCCTTGACCGGGAAGGTGCGGAAGAACGTGCTCTTCGACACCTCCACCGAGTCGACGAGATCCTCCACCGTGGTCGCGTCGAGGCCCCGCTCGGTGAACATCCGCAGCGCGGCGGCGGCGAGCGCCTGACGGGTCCGCAGCTTCTTCCGCTCCCGCAGCGGCAGCGAACGGTCGTCGGCGGAGGTGGGGGTGGGAGTGGAGGAGGGGGAGGGGGCAGCCATGGCGGCACCCTACCGACGGGGGACGGGCGACGGACCCGTCCCCGCACCGCCCCCGCACCCCGGGGACCCGGCCGGTCAGGACACCGCCGGGGGCCGTAGCTCCTGGGTGCAGCACTTCACGCTGCCGCCGCCCTTGAGGAGTTCGCCCAGGTCCATGCCGACGGGTTCGAAGCCCCGGCCGCGCAGGGGCTCGAAGAGGCCCACCGCCGCCTGCGGCAGCAGCACGTGGCGGCCGTCGCTCACCGCGTTGAGCCCGAGGGCCGCCGCGTCCGTGTCCGTCGCGATCAGGGCGTCCGGGAAGAGCCGGGCGAGCACCGCGCGGCTGCCGGGGGAGAAGGCGTCCGGGTAGTACATGATCTCGTCGGCCGCGTCGTCCAGGACGCAGAGCGCCGTGTCCAGGTGGTAGTAGCGCGGGTCGACCAGTTCGAGGCCGATCACCGGGCGGCCGAAGAACTCCTGCGCCTCGTCGTGGGAGAGCGGGCTGGACCGGAAGCCGCGCCCGGCGAGGATCCAGGAGGCGGTGACGGCGAAGTCGCCCTCGCCCTCGTTCACATGCTCCGGGGCCCGTACGGCGTCCTCCGCCCAACCGTTTCCGCGGAACCAGGACAGGTGCGCGTCGGCCTCCGCCGCGCGCTCCGGGTGGGCGAACTTCGCGCCGAGGACCCGGCCGTCGACGACGGTGGCGCCGTTCGCCGCGAAGACCATGTCCGGCAGCGCGGGGTCGGGGACGAGCAGTTCCACGGTGTGGCCGAGCGCGCGGTAGCGGTCGCGCAGGTCCTCCCACTGGGCGAGGGCCAGCGGCAGGTCGACCGGTTTCGTCGGGTCCATCCAGGGGTTGATGGAGTACGTCACCGTGAAGTGCGCGGGTGGGCACATCAGGTAGCGGCGGGGCGAGGGCGTGCGCGGAGTGGTGCGCAAGGAGGGCTCCTCACGGGCGGGCGGACGGAGTCACCGGCGGGTGAAGATCCGCCGGATCGGTGGACCCCATGGTGCGCCTTCCGGGCCCCGCGCGCTGTGGACCGTTCGGGTGGTTCGCGTACCCCCGCCGCACCCCCGCCCCGCCGCACCCCCGCAAGCGCCGCCGCCCCGCCCCACCTCGCGAGACGCACCGTCTCGCGCGCGGTTAGACTGGGCCCATGCCCGACACCAAGGCCCCCGACGCATCCCGCCGCAGCGAGCGCTCCCGCAGCGCCATCTTCGCCGCCGCCCTCGCCCTCGTCTCCGAGAACGGCTACGCGAAGACCACCATCGAGGGCATCGCCGCCCGCGCCGGTGTCGGCAAGCAGACCATCTACCGCTGGTGGCCCTCCAAGGCGGCCGTCCTCCTCGACGCCTTCCTCGACCTCGTCACGCGGGCCAACGAAGCCATTCGGGGGAACGACGCCCCCGGCGGGGAAGGGGACGGCGAGATCCCCGACACCGGAGACCTCGCCGCCGACCTCCGGTACGTCCTGCGCGCCACCGTCGACGAGATGAACGACCCCACCTTCGACGCCCCCACCCGTGCCCTCGCCGCCGAGGGCATCGTCGACCCCGAGCTGGGCGCCCGCTTCACCGAAGCCCTGCTCGAACCCCAGCTCCAGCACTACGTCCGCCGCATCGAGGCCGCCCAGGTCGCCGGTGACATCGACCCGGACATCGACCCGCGCGTCGCCCTGGAGCTCCTCGTCGGCCCGCTCCACCACCGCTGGCTCCACCGCACCCTGCCCCTCACCCACGCCTACGCCGACACCCTCGTCGACCTCGCCCTGCGCGGCCTCGCCCCCAGGCGCTGACACATCTCACAGGGAAGCCGGGACATCTCACAGCACCCCGGTTCCGCACTCCGGTCACCCGAGGCGCAGGATGGTGGGACCATGGGCAGAGCCGAACGGGCGAGCATGAGGTGTGAGGGGATAGATGGGCGACGGCATCGGCCGCTACCGCGGCACGGAGAGCAAACTCGCACAGTGGCTGCGCAGGCGCCCGAAACGCACCGCGGCCGACGACGAGAACGACCGCGAGAAGCTGCTCCTGGCCGTCGCCGCCGCAGGGCTGCCCCTGGCCCCCGCCGCGTACCCCGTCGGCTACAGCTGTTCCTGTGAGCGGATCGGCTGTCCCACCCCCGCCCGGCACCCCGTCTCCTTCGCCTGGCAGACGCAGTCGACCACCGACCGCGCGCAGATCGAGCGCTGGGCGCGCAACGAGCCCGAGGCGAACTTCATCACCGCCACCGGCATGGTCCACGACGTCCTCGACGTACCGCTCGCCGCGGGCCGGGCCGCCCTGGAGCGGCTCCTCGCCGAGGGCGTGGAGGTCGGTCCGGTCGCCGAGTCGGCCGACATCGACACCGTCGGCGGGCGCATGCTCTTCTTCACCGCCACCCGGGGCACCCCCGAGGACGAGGACGAGTGGTGGCCGTGTGAGCTGGACTGCCACCCGGAGACGATGGACGAGCACCCGGGGCTCCGCTGGCACTGCCGCGGCAGCTATGTGCTCGTACCCCCGGCCAGGCTCCCCGGCGACGAGGGCGACCGTCCGGTCGTCGCCTGGCTCCGCGGCCCCGAGCACCCGCTGCCCGACCCGCTGAACCTCCTGGAGACCCTCCAGGACGCCTGCGCCCGCCACGCGGCGGAACGCGAGGCGGACGGGGACGGAGAGCACACGGCCCACGAGATCGCGTGGCCGCTGACCCGGTGAGGTCGCCTGCCCCGGTGAGGTCCGGCCCGTCCGACCCGGTGAGCGGCTGATCCGCCTGATCCGGTGAGGGTCCGACCCGCCTGATCCGGTGACGGACCGGTCGCCTCGCCGAGAGGCCGCCCGGTCCTCCCGGCGGCGTTCTACGACCCCTGCGCCCCCACCACGCCCTGGAGCCGGGCCTTGACGGTGACCGCGTCGCGGTCCGTGCCCGCCGGCCGCACCAGGGCCACCTGGTCGGACACCCACTCCTTGGTGACGGTGTTCTTCACGTCACCGGTCATCAGCGCCTTGATCTCGGGGTCGACCTTGGGCCGGTAGCCCGGCGCCGCCGTCTGCCGCTCGAAGAACCGGGTCGAGAAGAACACGAAGGCGTCGCCGTCCTTCGTCCGCAGCCCGAAGGGCGCGAAGTCGCCCTGGTCCGTGACCCGGTCGAGGAACTGGGTCGCGAGCCCCGGCCGCTTGGCGGTCTTCTGCCGCTGCTCCCGCCAGGTCGTCGTGTGCGGCCCCGCCGCGAACGGCCCCGGCCGCCCGTCCTTGAGGTACGAGACGTACGCCGTGCCGAGGTTCTTCGGCGCGACCGCCAGGGTGTCGGTGTCCGCGGCGACCGGCACCGCGTACCCCTCCTCCTCGGCGAACTCGGGCACCTGCGAAGGGCCGAGGATCACCAGGTGGGCGGCCTCCCACAGCTGCTGGGGACCATTGCGGACGAAGACCAGTAGCCAGCGCTGGTCGCCAGGGCCCCCGTCGGTGTCCAGGTTGGGATCGGTGTCCGCGAGGAACCACCGCGGCCAGCCCGCCTTGCGCGGCAGCGTGAACCGCGCGTCGGTGAGGGCGAGCGGCCGGTGGTTCGCGTTGCCGCCGGGGCTGGTGGCCGCCCGCGCGCGCAGCCCCGCCTGGTTGATCTCCCCGAGCGGGCCGGTGACCCGGTCCGCGTCCTGGGCCGGGTCGTACGCCTTGTCGGCACGGTTGTAGGCGGCCGTGAAGTCGGCGAGCGCCTGCGCCGCCTCGGCCGGGGTCGCCGGGGGCAGCAGCGCGCTCTCACCGTGCACGGTCACGCAGCCGCTCGCCGTCAGAGCGAGGACGGCCGAGGCCGCCACCGCTCCCAGGAGTCTCGTGGGCCGCCGTGCCGACGACCGCTCAAGCGGTCCTGCCGGCGCTCGCCCCAGCCTCAGCCTTGTCATCGGTCGCCTTCTGCTTCTTCACCCGCGCGGACGGACCCGACCCTATCGGGGCCAGGAAGAGCGCGAGCGTCGGGACCAGATACAGCGCCCACACCGTGACCTGAAGGACCGTCGGGTCCGGCTGGAAGTTGAAGACGCCCTTGAGGAGCGTGCCCAGCCACTCGTCCGGCGGGATCGTCTCCGAGATGTCGAAGGCCTTGTTCGCGAGGCCGCCGAGGAAGCGGGCCTCCTGGAGGTCGTGGACGCCGTACGCGAGCACGCCCGCCGCCACCACGACCAGCATCCCGCCGGTCCAGGTGAAGAACTTCGCCAGGTTGATCTTCAGCGCGCCCCGGTAGAACAGCCAGCCGAGCAGCACCGCCGTGAGCAGGCCGAGGAGGACCCCGGTCAGCGGCGCGTACGTGCCGTCGGAGGAGGCCCGTACCGAGGCCCACACGAAGAGCGCCGTCTCCAGACCCTCGCGGCCCACCGCGAGGAAGGCGGTGGCGACCAGCGCGCCGGTGCCCATCTGGAGGGCCGCGTCCAGCTTGCCGTGCAGCTCCGTCTTGAGGTGCCGGGCCGTGCGCCGCATCCAGAAGACCATCCAGGTCACCAGGACCACCGCGACGATCGACAGCGAGCCGCCGAGCAGTTCCTGCGCCTCGAAGGTCAGCTCCTGGGAGCCGAACTCCAGGCCGGCGCCGAAGGCGAGGGCCACACCGACGGCCACGCCGATGCCGATCCAGATCGGCTTGAGGGCGTCCCGTCGGCCGGTCTTCACCAGATAGGCGATGAGGATGCTGACGACGAGGCTGGCTTCCAGGCCCTCGCGCAGGCCGATCAGATAGTTACCGAACACGTCGGTTCCCTTCCTGGAGTGCGTGCGGAGTCACGAGAACAGCCCCCGGCCCCACCAGTCGTCCTTGTTCCGGACGCCCGACGGGATCGCGAACAGCGCCGAACCCACGTGCTGGATGTATTCGTTGAGGGCGTCGGTCGCCAGCGAGGTCTGCACCGGGATGAAGCCGGTCCGGACGTCCTTCTGGTACGCCAGGAAGAACAGGCCGGCCTCCAGCCGGCCGAGGCCGTCCGTGCCGTCCGTGAAGGAGTAGCCGCGGCGCAGGATCGTCGCCCCGTTGTTGGTGTCGGGGTGGGCGAGCCGGACGTGCGAGTCCGGCTTCATCGCCTTCAGGAACGGCGCGTCGTGCTCCTTGGGCTTGCCCATGGGCGCGCCCTCGCGCTTGTCGCGGCCGAAGACGTCCTCCTGCTCGGCCAGCGACGTACGGTCCCAGGTCTCGATGTTCATGCGGATGCGGCGGGCGACGAGGTACGAGCCGCCGTCCATCCAGGCGGCGCCGCCCTCGGCGTCCTTGCCGGAGACCCAGACGTGCTTCGCGAGCCGGTCGGTCTCGGTGCCCGCGATGTTGCGGGTGCCGTCCTTGAAGCCGAAGAGGTTGCGCGGGGTCTGGGCGTCCGGGGTCGTCGAGGACGTCTTGCCGAAGCCCAGCTGCGACCAGCGCACCGCGACCTTGCCGAAGCCGATCCTGGCCAGGTTGCGGATGGCGTGCACGGCGACCTGCGGGTCGTCGGCGCAGGCCTGGACGCAGAGGTCGCCGCCGCTGCGCGCCGGATCGAGGTTGTCGCCCGGGAACTTGGGCAGCTCCACCAGGGCCCCGGGCCGCTTGTCCTTCAGCCCGAAACGCCCGTCGAAGAGCGAGGGGCCGAAGCCGATGGTGAGGGTGAGACGGGAGGGCTTGAGGCCCAGGGCCTCGCCGGTGTCGTCCGGCGGCGCCTCCGGCAGACCGCCGTAGGCGCCCTCGCCGACCTCGGCGCCGGCCGTCATGCGCTCGGCGGCCCGCGTCCAGTCCTTGAGGAGCTGGACCAGCTCGGCGCGGTCCTTCGTCGTCACGTCGAAGGCGGCGAAGTACAGCCGGTCCTGTACGGCGGTGGCGATGCCGGCCTGGTGCTCGCCGTGGAACGGCACGGCCGCGCCGCTGTCCGCGACCGGCACGGGGGTGTCCCCGTCCCGGGTCAGCGCCACGGCGCCGCCGGCCGCGGCGGCACCGAGCGCGAGCCCGGCACCGCCCCAGCCGATGACCGTACGGCGGGAGGGCGCGGTCGCCCCGGCGGCCGCGGTCTGCTCCTGGGTTTCCTCGGACATGTCCGTCTTCCCGTCCCTGCTGACTCGACGACTACTTGACGACGGCGGCGGCGAGCTTGGAGAGCGGCTCGGCCAGGGCGTTGACGCCGTCCGACAGCTCCTTGCGCTCGGGCTTGCCGACCTTCTCGTACGAGGTGAAGACGTAGGAGGTCTTGTCCGTGCGGTACTTGTCGAGCAGCGTGTTCAGCGCGGCGAACTGCTTGTCCAGGTCGGCGACGAGCTTCGGGTCGTTCTTGGTGGCGACCGGCTTGAGCAGGTCGAAGGACTTCTGGGCGCCCTCGACGTTCGCCTTGAAGTCGACGAGGTCGGTGTGCGAGTAGCGCTCCTCCTCGCCGGTGACCTTGCCGCTGGCGACCTCGTCCAGGAGTTCCTTGGCGCCGTTGGCCATGGAGGTCGGGGTGATCTCGGCCTTGCCGACCCGCTTCACCCAGTCCGCGAGGTCCTTGTCGAGGAGGTCGGCGAGCTGCTTCTCACGGGCGCCGATCTTCTTGTCGTGCCAGAGCGCCTTCTCCAGACGGTGCCAGCCGGTCCAGTCCTTGGCCGGGTCCTGGCCGTCCTCCAGGCCGTCCTCGCGGACGTCGACCTTGGGGTCGATGTCGCCGAAGGACTCGGCGACGGGCTCGGTGCGCTCCCAGCCGATGCGGGACTCGGCGTAGGCCTTCTTCGCGGCCTCGACGTCACCGGCGCGGACGGCGTCGGTGAAGACCTTCACCTTGGGCAGGGTCGCGTCGGCCTGCGCCTGGACGTACTGGCGGTAGGAGGCGACGGCGGCGTCCATCTCGGGGGAGCGCTTGGCGGTGGCGGCGCCCTTGCCGGTGGCCTTGACCTGCTGGCGGATGCCCTCGCCCTGCATGCCGGGCTTGCAGGCGATGGCGTAGTCGCCGGCCTTGATCTCGGCGGTGAGCGTGGCCTTGACGCCGGGGCCGATGTTCTCGCGCTCGGTGACGATCCGGTCGTCCGGGTAGAGGACGTAGACCTCGGTGATCTTGGAGCCGCGGTTCTCGACGGCCAGCTTGACGTGGCCGGCCGGGAACTCCTTCTTCGAGACCTCGCAGGAGTCGTCCTTGGCGATGACGGTGATCGTGCCGTCGTCCGCCTTGGCGTCGCTCTTCTCGGCGCAGCCCGTGACGGCGGCCAGAGTCGCCGCGGTCGCGGCGGCGGTGACGACGGACAGACGGACGGCTCGCATGAGGACTCCAGGGACGCGGGGACGGACTGAGGCGGACCTAACTTAACCGAGGCTTACCTCAGCAATACCCACCCGTCCAGTGATTCAGCTCTCAACCCCGCCAGCCCGGACACGGTGGGATCACAGGGACTTCATGGGCTTCTCATGGCCGGGTCAAGAGAGAGTCAAGAGTGGGTGGATGGGGAGGAATTGCCCGCATTCGCCTTGTTCGGTGATGCGCACCGGTACGGCCGAGGCGACGCGCCTCGCGTCGAGCACCGCCGAAAGGGTCAGGGCCGCACCCGATTCCCGGGTGCGGCCCTGCCGGCATGCCGTCGGATGTTTCAATTTCCGCCATGAACACGACCGTGCACAGCACCGACACCGCCACCGACATCGACGTCCTCAGGGTCTTCTGCGCGGGCGACGGCCGGCACGGCAACCGGCTCGGAGTCGTACGGGATGCCCGTACCCACCCCGACGAGGCCTCCCGGCAGGCGCTCGCCAAGGAACTCGGCTTCAGCGAGACGGTGTTCGTGGACGACCCGGAGCGCGGGGTCGTGGACATCTACACCCCCGGGCTGCGGCTGCCGTTCGCCGGACACCCGCTCGTCGGCGCCGCCTGGCTGCTCGACCTGGAGGTCATCTGCCCGCCGGCCGGTGAGGTGTGGGTGCGCGGGGACGGGGAGTTCACCTGGATCGAGGCGCGCGCCGAGTGGGCGCCGCCGCGGACCCTGCGCCGGTACGGCTCCGCCGCCGAGGTGGACGCCCTCGACGTGCCCGAGCCGGGGGAGTGGATCTACGCCTGGGCCTGGGAGGAGGAGGCCGCGGGCCGGATCAGGGCGCGGGCGTTCCCGGGGCGCGGCGACGGCATCGACGAGGACGAGGCGACCGGCGCGGCGGCGCTGCTGCTCACGGCGGAGCTGGGACGGGCCCTGAACATCACGCAGGGCCGGGGTTCGCAGCTGCTCACCGCCCCCGGCCCCGACGGCATCGTGGAGTTGGGCGGACGGGTCCGCCTGGAGGGGACGCTCACGCGCTGAGCGCGCGGGCGCCGGACGCCCACGGGCTCACGCGCTGAGCGGGAACTCGCCTCCCAGCTGGTGGAAGACCGCGCTGTTGAAGTCGAACGCCCGCTTGCACTCGTCGACGATCCGCTGCTTCTCCAGGTCGTCCGCGTTCACCCCGTCGAGCAGTTCGCGGTACGCCCGCTTGAACGCGGCCGGGTTGCCGATCGCGTCGAACACGTAGAAGCGGACGCCGTCGCCCTTGCGCGTGAAGCCCCAGGTGCGCTCCGCCTTGTCGCGGATGATCTGGCCGCCCGACAGGTCGCCCAGATAGCGCGTGTAGTGGTGCGCCACATATCCGGCGGGCCAGTCGCGGGCGCACTCGGCGACCCGCTCGGCGTAGGCGGCGGTGGCGGGCAGCGGGGAGGCGGCGGCGCGCCAGCCGGGGCCCCGCAGATGGGTGAGGTCCTGTTCCAGGGCGGCCGTGCGGAACAGCTCCGGCTGGATGAAGGGCCCGGCGACCGGGTCCTCGCGCAGGGCCTCCGCACCCTCCTCCAGGGCCCGGTAGACGAACCACAGCTGCTCCGTGTAGCGGGCGTAGGCGTCGACGGCGAGCCGTCCGCCCAGGAGGTCGCTCATGAAGGACGAGGTCTCCGCCTCCGTGTGCTGCTCGTGCGAGGCCGTACGGATGAGCGTGGAGAAGGGCGTGTCCAAGGCGTGCCTCCGGGACCGATGGGACGGGAACCAGTGACGATCCTGTCGAGTTAGGCTTGCCTAAGTCAACTGGTTCCCGACGTCCTGTCGGTAAGAAGCTACCCACCCGGAGGGTCAGGGCAACGTAAGGATCTCGGCCCCGTTCTCGGTCACCACGAGCGTGTGCTCGAACTGCGCGGTCCGCTTCCGGTCCTTGGTCACCACGGTCCAGCCGTCGTCCCACATGTCGTAGTCGTGGGTGCCGAGGGTCAGCATCGGCTCGATCGTGAAGGTCATGCCGGTCTTGATCTCGGTGGTGTGGTGGGGGGAGTCGTAGTGCGGGACGATCAGGCCCGAGTGGAAGGACGAGTTGATGCCGTGACCGGTGAAGTCGCGGACGACGCCGTAGCCGAAGCGCTTGGCGTACGACTCGATGACCCGCCCGATGATGTTGATCTGGCGCCCCGGCCGCACCGCCTTGATCGCGCGGTTCAGGGACTCCCGGGTCCGCTCGACGAGCAGCCGCGACTCCTCGTCGACGTCACCGCAGAGGTAGGTGGCGTTGTTGTCGCCGTGGACGCCGTTGATGTACGCGGTGACGTCCAGGTTCACGATGTCGCCGTCCCGCAGGACGGTGGAGTCGGGGATCCCGTGGCAGATGACCTCGTTGACCGAGGCGCACAGCGACTTCGGGAACCCCCGGTAGCCGAGCGTCGACGGGTACGCGCCGTGGTCGCACATGAACTCGTGCGCGACCCGGTCGAGCTCGTCGGTGGTGACGCCCGGGGCGATGTGCTTGGCGGCCTCCTCCATCGCCTGAGCGGCGATGCGGCCGGCGATCCGCATCCGCTCGACGGTGTCGGAGTCCTGCACCTCGGGCCCGGTGTAGGGGGTCGGGGCGGGCTTCCCGACGTACTCGGGGCGGCGGATGGAGCCCGGAACGGAACGATGGGGGGAGAGCTCCCCCGGTACGAGAAGCGACTGGCCAGACATGCCAGCGAGTCTAACGACCGGGTCTGGGGCAGCATGGTCTCGGAGGAAGGAGCCGACGACGATGGCCTTGTTCAAGAAGCGCACCGTGGGCAAACCGGGCGAGTGGTACTACTGCCTGGAGCACAAGAAGGTGGAAGAGGGCCCCGAGTGCCCGGCGAAGAACCGTTTCGGCCCCTACGCCAGCCGTGAGGAGGCCTCCCACGCCATGGAGACCGCCCGCGACCGGAACCTGGAGTGGGAGACCGATCCCCGCTGGCACGACAAGGGGCGGACGGAAGAGGACCCCGACTGAGGCGGGCGCCGGGGCGAGGCGCGCGCGGCCGGGGCCGGCCTCAGACGGTCCCGGCCGACTCCGGGGCCGGCCGCTCGTCGGCCGACTCCCGGGCCGCCCGCTCCCCGGCCGTCTCCTGCTGGGCCTTGCGGCGCAGTGAGTCCTCGTCGGTGTCGGAGTCGTACGTCAGGAGCTTCGGCAGCGCCAGACAGAGCAGCCCCACCGAGGCCACACAGGCCACGCCGCCCGTCCAGACCGCCGACCGGGTGCCGGTCCAGCCCGCCATCACGCCCGCCCTGACCTGGCCGAGCTGCGGGCCGACGCTGTACGAGAGCACCTCGATGCCCGCCAGCCGGCCGCGCAGCTCCTCCGGGATCGTCTGGTTCCAGATCGTGGCGCGGCCGAGTCCGCTCAGCATGTCGCCCGCGCCCGCGAAGGCCAGGCACAGCAGCACCGGCCAGACGTTCCCGAACCAGCCGGCCGCCGCGATGGCCAGACCCCAGCCGGCCGCACCGCCGACCACGAGCAGCCCGTGCCGCCGCACCTTCGAGGTCCAGCCGCTGGTCAGACCGAGGACCAGCGAGCCGACCGAGCCCGCCGCGTACATCAGACCGAGCGACCAGTCGGCGTCCAGCTCGTCCGCGAGGAACGGGAAGATCGTGTTCGGGAACGCGAAGAACATCGCCGCCAGGTCGATCGCGTACGTACCCAGCAGCACCGGCCGCGACCAGGCGTACCGCGCGCCCTCCGCGATGCCCCGCAGCGAGGGTTTCTCGGCGTCGTGCGCGGGCGGGGCCGGGGAGAGCCGGCGGCACAGCAGCACCGATACGGCGAAACCGGCGATCGTCACGCCGTACGCGGGCGCGTGGCCCGCGTAGGCGACCACGAGACCGGCGAGGGCCGGGCCCGCGATCGAGCCCATCTGCCAGCGCAGCGAGTTCAGCGCCGCCGCAGCCGTCTGGTGCTCGTGCGGCACGATCCGGGCGAGCAGCGAGTCCAGGGCCGGGCGCTGGAGGCCGGCGAGCGCGGAGACACCCGCCGCGACCACGTACAGCGGCCAGAGCATCGGGACCGGCAGCAGCGCGTTGAGCAGCAGGACCAGGGCGAGCAGCCCGAGGCCCGCCTCGGTCGCCAGGATCACCTTCCGCCGGTCGACCGCGTCGGCGAGCGCCCCGCCGTACAGCCCGAACACCACCAGCGGCACCAGCTCCACCGCGCCCATCGCACCGACGGCGAGCGGCGAACCCGTCAGCTCCTTGATCTGGAGCGGCAGGGCGATCATCGCCATCGCACTGCTGAAGTACGTGACGAGCCCCTGCACCCAGAGCAGCCGGAAATCGGCGGACGCGCGCCAGGGCGCGAGGTCGGGCAGCAGGGCGGAGAACTTCGCGAAGGGGGAGGACACGAGGGGCCATGCTCCGACGGGGAGACGACACGGGCAACCGAATTTGCGGGCGTGCCGAAGACGGAGCCGTCACCCTGCTGCGCCCGGCCCCGGCCCTGCCAGCGCGCCGGCGGCGGCGTGCGCCCGGCCCTGCCAGCGCGCCGGCGGCGGCGTGCGCCCGGCCCTGCCAGCGCGCCGGCGGCGGCGTGCGCCCGGCCCTACCAGCGCGCCGGCGGCGGCGCCGTCAGGCGGTCCGCCAGGGACGAGAGGCGGTCCCGGAAGCGGCGGCCCCGGGGGGAGGGCACGCTGTTCTCGCCCGCCGCCGCGCTCACCAGGTGCTGCACCGTGTCCAGGTCCACCTCCGCCCCCTCCGCCACCGTCAGCGCCTCGTGCGCGAGACCCCGCACCTCCGCGTCACCCCCGTCGAGCGAGAGCACCGTCGCCCCCGCCCGCCGGGCGTCGTGCACCCGCTGGAGCAGCCCGGCGTCCGGCCGCTCCGGCGCCACCATCAGCAGCGTCGCCCCGCGCCCCGCCGCCTCCAGCCGCCCCAGACCGACCCCCAGGTGGGCCGGAGCCCCCGGCCGCACCCGGTGCCGTACCAGCGTCGGCGCCAGCTCCGGCAGCCCCGACCAGGCGGACTCGTCGACCAGGTGCGCCGCCAGGTGCCAGGGCTCGTACTCCTCCGTGCCGACCAGCAGCAGCCCGCCCCGGTGCGGGACGACCGAGGACCGGAGCGCGCCCGCGAACCTGCGGGCCGCCCCCGGCCACTCCGTCCCGGCGAGCACTTCCCGCAGCAACGCGACCCGTACGGCATCCATGGGCCCGCATTCTGCACCGCTGCGGGGCCCGCGCGCGGCCGGTCGCGGGGGTTCCACCCGTACGGGACTCCCGGCAGCCCGACCGGTCGGTAATGTCGGGGCCATGACTTCCTCCAGCGCACCCCAGGACCCCGCCGCCGCGCCCGCCGCCCCCAAGGCCGCACCCAAGGACCCGTGGGACCTCCCCGACGTCTCCGGCCTCGTCGTCGGCGTCCTCGGCGGCACCGGCGACCAGGGCCGCGGCCTCGCCTACCGGCTCGCCAGGGCCGGCCAGCAGGTGATCATCGGCTCCCGTGCCGCCGACCGCGCCCGCGACGTGGCCGCGGACATCGGCCACGGCGTCGAGGGCGCCGACAACGCCGAGACCGCCCGCCGCAGCGACGTCGTGATCGTCGCCGTGCCCTGGGAGGGCCACGCCAAGACCCTGGAGTCCCTGCGCGAGGAGCTCACGGGCAAGCTGGTCGTCGACTGCGTCAACCCGCTCGGCTTCGACAAGAAGGGCGCCTACGCCCTCAAGCCCGAGGAGGGCTCCGCCGCCGAGCAGGCCGCCGCGCTCCTCCCGGACTCCCGGGTCACCGCCGCCTTCCACCACCTCTCCGCCGTCCTCCTCAAGGACACCTCCGTCGAGGAGATCGACACCGACGTGATGGTCCTCGGGGAGGAGCGCGCCGACGTCGAGATCGTCCAGGCCCTCGCCGGCCGCATCGCCGGCATGCGCGGCGTCTTCGCCGGCCGGCTGCGGGGCGCCCACCAGGTCGAGTCGCTCGTCGCCAACCTGATCTCGGTGAACCGCCGGTACAAGGCCCACGCCGGGCTCCGCGTCACCGACATCTGAGCCGGCCCCGAGCCGGTCCCTGCGGGGCGGAGGGCATGGGGGACACTGGACGGGCACAGCAGCCGTACCCGGACAGGAGCCGACCCCCATGCCCCGCCTCGCCCTCTACGCCCTCGTGGTCTGCGCCCTGGCCGTCACCGCGGCCGTCGTCGCCTTCGTCGAGGGCAGCCTCCTCGGCATCGTCTGGATCCTGCTCGCCGGCCTCTCCTCGAACATGGCCTGGTACTACGTCCGCCGCGCCAGGATGGAGAAGGCCGCCGCCGCGGAGGGCTAGGTCCGGTCTCAGACCTCGCAGAACTCCGGCGTCCCCTGCCAGAAGCGGAACAGCTGCGAGCCGCAGTAGCGGCTCGCCTCCGGCACCCCGAGCGACCGCAGCAGCGCGTCGATCGCGTCGAAGAAGGCCGTGTTCAGCGCGGGCACGAACAGCAGCGCGATCACGATGAAGAAGCCGTACGGCGCGTACGGCTCGATCTGCCGCTTCACCTTGTACGACAGCCAGGGCTCCACGACCCCGTAGCCGTCGAGCCCCGGCACCGGCAGGAAGTTCAGCAGCGCCGCCGTCACCTGGAGGAACGCCAGGAACGCCAGCGCGAAGCGGAACGTCATCGGCACTCCGTCGAGCGCGTCCAGCCAGAACGGCGCCGTGCAGACCAGCGCGAACAGCACGTTCGTCAGCGGGCCCGCCGCCGAGATCAGGCTGTGCTTCCAGCGGCCCTTGATCCGGCCCTGGTCGATGAAGACCGCGCCGCCCGGCAGACCGATCCCACCCATGATCACGAACAGCACCGGCAGCACGATGCTCAGCACCGCGTGGGTGTACGCGAGCGGGTTCAGGGTCAGATAGCCCTTCGCGCCCACCGTGATGTCCCCGCCGTGCAGGGCCGTACGGGCGTGCGCGTACTCGTGCAGACAGAGCGACACCACCCACGCCGAGGTCACGAAGAGGAAGACCGCCAGACCGGGCGAGGCGGCGAAGTCCGTCCACACCGCCCAGCCGGTGACGGCCATGACGGCGAGGATCGCCAGGAAGACGGGACTGATCCGCCGTTCGTGGCGCCGGGTGGTGGCCGTGGTCATCGCGGGAGCTCCCAGGGGACGGAGGCGGGACGGAGACGGGATCGTGCGCTGCCTGATGTGCGGGAAACGTACCGGGTGACGGGGCGAGTTCCGGAGTCGGGGACCTTCTCACGGAGAATGGGCCCGTGCGCTACTCCGTCCTCGGTCCAACCCTCGCCCGCACCCCCGAAGGCACCGATGTGTCCGTCGGCGGCCCGCGGGTCCGTGCGCTGCTCACCGTCCTCGTCCTGCGGGCGGGCCGGACCGTGCCCGTGCCCGACCTCGTCGACGAGGTCTGGCACGGCGACGAGCCGCCCGCCGACGCCGTCGCCGCGCTCCAGGCCCTGGTCGGACGGCTCCGCAAGGCCCTCGGACGCGACCGGATCGTCTCCGCCGAGGGCGGCTACCGGCTCGACGCCCGGCCCCAGGACGTCGACGCCCGCCGCTTCGAGCACCTCGCCGTCGAAGGGGTGGCCGCCCTCGCCGCCGGCGACCCGGCCGGGGCCGCCGCCCTCCTCGACGAGGCCCTGGGCCTGTGGCGCGGTCCAGCCCTCGCCGATCTGCCGGACCGGGACGCGGAGGCCGCCCGCTGGGAGGCCCGCCGCCTCGACGCCCGCCGCGCCCGGCTCGGCGCGGCCCTCGCCCTCGGCGAGGCGCACGCGGCGCTCCCCGAGCTGACCGCCCTCTGCGCGGCCCACCCGCTGGACGAGCCCCTCCAGGTCCTCCGGATCCGTGCCCTGCGGGACACCGGACGCGCGGCCGAGGCGCTCGCGGCGTACGAGTCGGTCCGCCGCGCCCTCGCCAACCGCCTCGGCACCGACCCGTCCCCCGCCCTGCGCGCCCTCCACGCGGAGCTCCTGGCCCCGGCAGCGCCCACCGCCCCGCCCGAGGCCCGGCCCGCCGCCCCGCCCGCCGCCGATCCTCCGGCGGCGCGGCCCGCGGCCCCCGGTAACCTCCGGGCCCGGCTCACCAGTTTCGTCGGGCGCGACGAGGAGATCGCCCTGGTCCGCGAGGACCTGCGCCGCGCCCGGCTCGTGACGCTCCTCGGGCCCGGCGGGGCCGGGAAGACCCGGCTGTCGCAGGAGGCCGCCGAGCGGGGCGCCGGGGACTGGCCGGACGGCGTCTGGGTGGCGGAGCTCGCGCCCGTACGGGACCCGGAGGCCGTCGCCGAGGTGGTCCTCGCCGCGGTCGGCGCCCGCGAGACCGTACTGCGCGGTGCCGGAGCCGAGGAACTGCGTGGCGGGGGCGATCCTTCCCCAAGGACTTCGTCCAGGGGATACCCCATGGCCCGGCTCGTCGAGCACTGCGCCGGGCGGCGGATGCTCCTCCTCCTCGACAACTGCGAACACCTCGTCGGCGCGGCGGCCGAACTGGCCGAGGCCCTGCTCGCACGCTGCCCCGAGCTCCGGGTGCTCGCGACGAGCCGGGAGCCGCTCGGCGTCCCCGGGGAGGCGATCCGGCCCCTCGGCCCCCTGCCCACCGGGATGGCGCTGCGGCTGCTCGGGGAGCGGGGTGCGGCGGTCCGCCCGGGGTTCGTGACCCAGGACGACCCGGTCGCCGCGGGCGAGGTCGTACGCCGGCTCGACGGCCTGCCGCTCGCCATCGAACTGGCGGCGGCGCGGCTGCGGATGCTGACCCTGCGCCAGATCGCGGACCGGCTCGACGACCGGTTCCGGCTGCTGACCTCGGGGGCACGCACGGTGCTGCCCCGGCAGCAGACCCTGCGGGCGGTCGTGGACTGGTCGTGGGACCTCCTGGACGACGCCGAACGGTCGGTCCTGCGCCGTCTCGCGGTCTTCACGGGCGGCTGCGGCCTGGAGGCGGCGGAGGCGGTCTGCGCGGGGGAGGGGGACCCGGGGGAGGAGCGCGCCGACGAGCGCGGCCCCGGTGGGGTGCCCGCCGTCCTCGACCTGCTCGGTGCCCTCGTCGACAAATCGCTCGTCGTCGCCGCGCCCGGCGACACCGGTATGCGGTTCCGGCTGCTGGAGACCGTCGCCGAGTACGCCGGGGAGCGGCTCGACGAGGCGGGGGAGCGGGGCGCCGTCGAGCGCCGGCACCGCACGTACTACCGCGAACTCGCCCGCCGTTCCGACCCCGAGCTGCGCGGTTCCCGGCAGGTCGAGGCCATGGCCCGGTTCGCCGTCGAGTACGGGAACATCCGCTCGGCGATGCGCCGCGCCGTCGACGCCCGCGACGAGGACGAGGCCCTCGTCCTCGTCCACTCGCTGCTCTGGTACTGGCAGATGCGCGACCTGCGCGCCGACGCCCTCCACTGGGCGGAGTCCGTCGCCGCGCTCGGGCCCGACCCGTTCGGGACGCCCGCCGCCCCCGTCGTACCGCTGCACGAGCCGTGCACCGTCGTACCGCTGCCGCTCTCCGAGGAGCAGCGCTGGGAGGCCCGGCGCGGGGTGCGGCTCATCGAGCTGCTCAACATGGACTACGACACCG
The DNA here is from genome assembly GCF_036634195.1 of Streptomyces sp. P9-A4. Lineage (NCBI taxonomy): Bacteria > Bacillati > Actinomycetota > Actinomycetes > Kitasatosporales > Streptomycetaceae > Streptomyces > Streptomyces sp. P9-A4. Next base: position 2,024,182 of record NZ_JAZIFY010000001.1, on the reverse strand, counting down.
GCCGCTGGACCACCCCCGCCGGGGTCGCGCGGCTGCGGCGGATCAACGAGATCTACCCGCCGGGGCTCCCGCAGACCTGCCGGCTGCCCGGCTCCTTCACGGTCTTCGCCGTCCTCCTCATCGGCGAACCGGGCCGCATGGGCGAGGCCCTGGAGGAACACGTCACCGCCTGCCGCCGCCACGGCAGCGAGTGGGAGCTCGCCAACGCCCTCCAGCTGCGCGCCAACATGCTCGCCAACCGGGCCGACCTGGCCGAGCGGGCGAGCGCCGACGCCGAGGAGAGCCTGGAGATCTTCGTCCGCCTCGGGGACTCCTGGGGCGCGGCCGAGGCGCTGTCCTCGCGCGCCGAGGCCCGCGAGCGGCGGCTGGAGTTCGAGGGCGCGGCCCAGGACTACGCCGACGCCATCACGTACGCGGAACGGATCGGCGCCCAGTCCCAGATGGCGCTGCTGCGCGCACGCTACGCCGACATGCTGATCGAGACCGGCCGCGGCGTGGAGGCGGAGGTCATCCTGCGCGCGGTGGTGGAGGGGGAGCACGGCCGGGGCCACGAACCGATGCTGGCCGGGCGGATCTTCCTGGCGCTGCTGCTCGGCCGGACCGGCCGGACGGCCGAGGCCCGGGCGCATCTGGAGGGGCTGCTCGACGAGTTCGGCTCCCAGAAGCTGTTCAGCTCGGAGACGTTCTCCATCTTCGAGGGCTTCGCGCTCGGCAGCCTCAGCTGGGTGGACAACCTCGACGGGCGGTACGCCTCGGCGCTCGTGACGGCCCGGCGGGCGTACGAGCGCTCCCTCGGCGGCCTCTCGCAGATGGTCGCGCCACAGATGCCGTCGACCCATCTGATCAGCGCCTCCTGGGCGCTCGCCGGGCTCGGCGGCCCCTCGGCCCGTACGGCGGGGGTGCTGCTCGGCGCGTACGAGGGGCTGACGCCGCCCGGGCACCTCGCGCCGCCCATCGAGCGGGAGAACCGGGAGCGGGCGACGGAACTGTGCCGGTCCGCCCTCGGGGACGGGGAGTTCGAGGCCGCGTACGCCGAGGGCGGCGGCCTCTCCCTCGGGGAGGCCGCCGCCCTGCTCGGTCGCGCCGCCGACGCGATCAGTGAGCGCGCCGAGTCCTGATCCCCCGGAGGGACCCCCGTACCCGGCTCAGGTCTTCTTGCGGAACTTGGCCACCGCCAGCGGCGCCGTCACGGCCGTGATCACCAGCGACCAGCCGAGGGTCATCCACACCGAGTGGGCGACCGGGCCGCCGTTGATCAGGGCCCGGGCGGCGTCGGCGAGGTTGGACAGCGGGTTGTAGTCGGTGAAGGTCTCCAGCCAGCCGGGCATCGAGGTCGGCGGGGCGAAGATCGACGAGCCGAACTGCAGCGGCATCAGGACCAGCATCGCCATGCCCTGGACGGCCTGGGCGGTCTTCATGGTGAGACCGAGCAGGATGAAGATCCACATCAGCGACGCCCCGAAGACCATCGAGAGACCGATCGCGGCGAAGAGGTGCAGGACCGAGGTCTGGATCTCCAGGCCGAGCAGGAAGCCCATGCCGAGCAGGATCGCGGTGGCGATCAGCATCCGGCCGACCTCGACGACGATCTTCGCGATCAGGACGGAGGACCGGGCGATCGGCATCGTCCGGAACCGGTCCATGACCCCCTTCTTGAAGTCGTCGTTGATGCCGACGCCGACGGCCATCGCGATGTTCATGCCCATCATCGCCATCAGGCCGGGGGTCACGTAGTTGACGTACGCGTCGTTGTTGCCCTTGCCGGCGATGGCGCCGCCGAAGACGTACACGAACAGCAGGATGAAGATGATCGGCATCATCACGGCGTCGAACATCGACTCCGGGTCCTGCTTGATCTGCAGGGCGTTGCGGCGGGCCAGGGCGCTGATGTGGCGCAGGTTGCCGCGCAGGCCTATCCGGCCCTCGGCGACGGGGCCGCGCCGTGCCGGCGCCGGACTCGGCGTGCCGACGGGGGACTTGGTGACCGTGGTCGTGCTCATGCGGCGACCTCCTCGTGGGTCTCGACGGAATCGGCGGTCTTCTCGCCGGTGATGGCGAGGAACACCTCGTCCAGGCTGGGCAGATGGGTGCCGATGTGGGCGATGCCGAAACCGCGGGCGCCGAGCAGGCCCACGACGGCCGTCAGCTGCTCGTCGGTGAGGATCGGCACGTACAGCGCGCCCTCGTCGGCCACGACCGTCGCGCCGGCGATCCCGTCGAGCCCGGTCTCGCGGAGCGCGGCGGCCATCTCCGGCAGCCGGTCCGGGTCCACCGGGCGGACCTTCAGGGTCCGGCCGCCGACCTTGGCCTTCAGTTCGTCCACCCCGCCCCGGGCGATGACCTTGCCCCGGTCTATGACGGTCAGCTCGCTCGCGAGCTGCTCCGCCTCCTCCATGTACTGGGTGGTGAGGAGGACGGTGACGCCCTCGGAGACCATCCGCTGAACCTCGTCCCACACCTCGTTGCGGGTGCGGGGGTCGAGGCCGGTGGTCGGCTCGTCCAGGTAGAGGACGGCCGGCCGGCCGATCATCGAGGCGGCGAGGTCGAGGCGGCGCCGCATGCCGCCGGAGTAGGTCATCGCGGGCCGCTTGGCGGCGTCGGTGAGGGAGAAGCGCTCCAGCATCTCGTCCGCGCGGCGGCGGGCGTCGGAGCGGGAGAGGTCGAGCAGCCGCCCGATCATGTACAGGTTCTCCCAGCCGGACAGCTTCTCGTCGACCGAGGCGTACTGACCGGTGAGTCCTATGGTGCGGCGCAGCTGGCGGGGGTGCTTCACCACGTCGTACCCGGCGACGGTGGCGTGCCCGGCATCCGGGACCAGCAGGGTGGACAGACAGCGGACGAGGGTGGTCTTCCCCGCGCCGTTCGGCCCGAGCACACCGAGGACGGTGCCCTCCTGGACGTCCAGGTCGACCCCGTCGAGGGCCTTGGTGTCGCCGAAGTGCTTCACGAGGCCCCGGACCTCGATGGCGTTGGTGTGTGATCGCGTCATGTCCACCACTAGACCAGCCGCCACCGACAATCCCCCGACAGACGGCCGACAGCCCCGCCGACATCGGTCGGCGGGGCTGTCGGCCGTCTGTCGGCACGGGGCCGGAGGCGGTCAGTAGGCCGAGGTGTTGCCCCACTGCGAGCTGTCGGAGTTCGAGCTGTTGTTGGCCACGCCCTCGGCGTACGAGGTGTAGCCGGCGTCGTTGAGCATCGCGGTGTAGCAGTAGTACTGGCCGAGGCCCGAGTCCCAGAGGGCGCCGCTGATGCAGTGGCCGGAGTACGTGTTGGTCTCCTGGCGGAAGGTGGACCCGTCCACCTGCGACCCGTTGGAGTAGACGCGGGACCAGACCGTGCGGCAGGAGGGGCTGTAGCGCAGCTGGATGGTGCCGACCTGGGCGCCGCTGCGCTGCGCGTACAGCGCGGTGGACTTGGCGGTGTAGGCGTCGGAGGCGCAGCTGGAGGAGGCGGGGTTCTGGAAGTCGTATCCGGAGCCGGCCTGGGCACTGCCCGAGAAGCCGGTGACGAGTGCGATGCCGGCGGCGGTGGTGACCGCGGCGCGCTTGAGGGTGGGGGAGATGCGCAAGACGTCCTCCGGTGCGGTGGGAGCGGTGTGCGGGGTGCGGTGCGACCGTTCCACGCGCCGGATCCGCCGGACAACGGGTTCCCGTCCCGATCCACGTCCCGTGCGGTCCCGGGACGGGGCGCGGGACCGCACGGGACGTCGTACGGGACGGGACGGGACGGGACGACGAACGGCCGGGACCCGTGGGAACGGGCCCCGGCCGCCGGATGCGGGGACAGGGGTCCCCGTGCCGCACGACCTAGTGGAAGGTGTGCTCCTCGGCGGGGAACGCCCCGCCGCTGACGTCCTCGGCGAAGGCGCGCGCGGCGTCGCCGAGCGTCTCGCGGAGGTTGGCGTACTGCTTGGTGAAGCGCGGGACCTTGCCGCCGGTCAGGCCGGCCATGTCGGTCCAGACGAGGACCTGGGCGTCGGTGCCGGGGCCCGCCCCGATGCCGACGGTCGGGATGTGCAGCGAGCGGGTGACCTCGGCGGCCAGCTCGGCCGGCACCAGCTCCAGGACGACCGCGAACGCGCCCGCGTCCTGCGCCGCCTTGGCGTCGCGGAGCAGCTTGTGCGCGGCTTCGTCGGAACGGCCCTGCACCCGGTAGCCCATGGTGTTCACGGACTGCGGGGTGAGGCCCAGGTGGGACATGACGGGGATGCCGGCCTGGACGAGCAGCTCGGTCTGCGGCAGCGAACGCTCGCCGCCCTCCAGCTTGATCGCCCCGACGCCGGCGTCCTTCACGAGCCGGGTGGCGTTGCGCAGGGCCTGGACGGGCCCTTCCTGGTACGAACCGAAGGGGAGGTCGCCGACCACGAGGGCGCGCCGGGTGCCCCGGACGACGGCGGCGGAGAGCAGGGTCATCTCGTCCATCGTGACGGGCACGGTGGTGTCGTAACCGAGGTGACAGTTGCCCATGGAGTCGCCGACGAGGATCACCGGGATGCCGGCCTCGTCGAAGACCGAGGCGGTCATGGCGTCGTAGGCGGTGAGCATGGGCCACTTCTCGCCACGGGTCTTGGCGGCGGCGATGTCGTGGACGGTGAGACGGCGCGTGCCCTTGCCGCCGTACAGCGCCTTGCTGCTGTCGGCGGGCGGATTCTGGGCAGCCTGAAGCGTCATGGTGCACGGCTCCTTGTGTCATCTCGAGGCGCCCTGACGGCGTCCCCGGACCACATCCATGGTGGCACTTCGCCGGGCGGACGGGGAAGTGGGCCGGAGTGGTGCTGTTCACACCGGCGCGTCACGCGGGCGCGGCATGCGCGGGCGGCATACGCGCGCGTCACGCGTACGCGTCACGCGCGGGGCTCTTCGTGAGGCCTCTGTGTAAAGCCTCCGTCATCTTTTTCGATACGAGACGGTCTCGTATCGAAATAACTCTAGGGTGGTGCTCATGCCACAGCCGTCCACCGCACCCACCGCGCCCGCCGCGCCCCGCATACCCGAGGCCGTCCACCGGCGCCGCTGGGCCGTCCTCGGCGTCCTGATGCTCAGCCTGCTGATCGTCGTCCTCGACAACTCGATCCTGAACGTCGCCGTCAAGACGATCGCTGCCCCCGCCCCCACCGGCATCGGCGCCACCCAGAGCGAGCTGGAGTGGTCGATCAACTCCTACACGCTCGTCTTCGCCGGCCTCCTCTTCACCTCCGGCCTGCTCGGCGACCGCCTCGGCCGCAAGAAGGTGCTGCTCTTCGGCATCACCGTCTTCGGTATCGGCTCCGCCCTCGCCGCGATGTCCGGATCCCCGGGCGAGCTCATCGCCTTCCGGGCCCTCATGGGCCTCGGCGCGGCCTTCGTCATGCCCGCCACCCTCGCCGTCCTCATGAACGTCTTCGAGCGCGACGAGCAGCCCAAGGCCATCGGCATCTGGGCCGGCAGCGTCGGCCTCGCCATCGCGATCGGTCCGATCACCGGCGGCATCCTGCTCGAACACTTCTGGTGGGGCTCGATCTTCCTCATCAACGTGCCCGTCGTGATCCTCGCCCTCGCCCTGATGGTCTGGCTCGTCCCCGACTCCCGGGACCCCCTTCCCGGCCGCATCGACATACCCGGCGTACTGCTCTCCGTCGTCGGCCTGGTCCTCCTCGTGTACGGGATCATCCGCGGCGGCGAGCTGGCGGACTTCACCGACCCCACCGTCCTCGCCCCGGTCCTCGGCGGCCTCGCGGTCCTCGTCCTCTTCGTCCTCCACGAGCGGCGCAGCGACCACCCCGCGATCGACATGTCGTACTTCAAGCGGCCCGCGTTCTCCGCCGCCGTGGCCGCCATCGCGCTGGTCTTCTTCGCGCTGATGGGCGTGACCTTCTTCTCCGCCTTCTACCTGCAGAGCGTCCGCGGCTACAGCGCGCTCCAGTCCGGCCTGCTGATCCTGCCGCTGGCCGTCGCGCAGATGGTGTTCGCGCCCCGGGCCCGGCTCGTCGTCGAACGCTTCGGCGCGCGGGCCGTCTGCACCGTCGGCATGCTGCTCGTCGCCCTCGGCCTGGCGGCCTTCGCCTTCTTCGACGCCGGCACCCCGGTCTGGGTCATGGAGGTCGTCTTCTTCCTCCAGGGCGCGGGCATGGCGCACATCATGCCGCCGGTCACCGTCGCGATCATGCAGGCGCTGCCCCGCGAGAAGGCGGGCTCCGGCTCCGCGATCAACAACACCTTCCGGCAGGTCGGCGGCGCGCTCGGCGTGGCCGTCCTCGGCTCGCTGCTCTCCTCCACCTACCGGGGGGAGATCGAGGGACACCTCGGCGCCGTGCCGGCCGCCCTGCGCGACACGGCGGGCGAGTCCGTCGAGGCGACGCTCGCGGTCGCGGAGAAGCTCGGCCCGGCGGGCCGGGGCCTGGTGGCCCCCGCGTACGACGCCTTCCTGAGCGCCATGCACGTCACGGCGATCGCCTCCGCCGTGATCGGCGTCGTCGGCGCGGTCGTGGTCGCGCTCTTCCTCCCGGGCCGCGCCCCGGCGCAGACCGCCGCACCGGCCGTTCCCGGCCACGAGGGCGAGGCCCGGCGGGGCTCGGTCCCCGCGCCCGGCGCAGAGGCGGGAGAATCGGCCCGACGGTAGTCGTCCGAACGAGAGGTGGAGCGCACGTGTCGCGGCAGGACGGCGGGACCCAGCAACCCCACGATGCCCGATACCCGGTCCCGGCACCGTGCGGAGTCGTGACGCCGGGGTCGAGGCCGGTGCCGGGGGCGGGCCCGGGGGCCATGGCCTCCGGCCCCGCGGACCCCGCCCACGCCCCCCACGCCCGGCGCGGCCGGCCGCGCAGCGAGGGCGTCGAGCAGGCCGTCTTCGACGCCGTCGTCGGGCTCCTCGACGACGGCGCTCCGCTCGCCGAACTGTCCATCGAGCGGATCGCCCGTACCGCCGGGGTCGGCAAGGCCACCATCTACCGGCGCTGGGCCGGCAAGGAGGAGCTCTTCGTCGACCTGCTCCGCTCGGTGGAGCCCCCGGACCCGGTACTGCCCGGCACCTCGGTACGGGACGACCTCATCGCCCTCCTGGAGTCCATGCGCGAACGCGGTCTCGCCAAGCGGAACTCCGCGCTGCTCCACAACGTGTTCGCGCAGATGCAGCTGTACCCGAAGCTGTGGGACGCGTACCACCTCACCGTCATCGAACCGCGCCGCCGCCTCGGCCTGGACGCCGTCCGCCGCGGCATGGAACGGGGGGAGATCCGGGCCGGGCTCGACGTCGAGTTCGTCAACGACCTCCTCACCGGCCCGCTGCTCCTGCGCACCGTCATCCGCCCCGGCTCCCCCCTGGAGCCCGGCCTCGCCGAGCGGGTCGTCGACACCGTCCTGGAAGGCCTCCGCCCGCGCGACTGATCCCCGCGCGCCCGCTCCGCACGGCCGGTCCCGCCCCGCGCCGGCACGGACCCGTACGAATGTGCGCGTTCTGTCACAGCCCGCCCGTACGCACCACCTGCAGGAACCCGCCACGCCGCCGTGTCGTCCCTGGGGGAGTACGACGGACCCGTCATCGCCTAGTGTCGACGTCGGGTCACGGAGCAACGCAGCACGGCAAGACGGCACGGCAGCAAGGCAGTGAGGACAGTGCGATGGCGCGGGTGGACATGACGGAGACCGAGCAGGGCGGCACCGGGAACGAGCCTCCCGCCTCCCGCTTCCGGACCGCCCGCGACCGGCTCCGCGGCGACCGCGGGATCTGGCGCCGGGGCATCGTGATCGCCGCCTGCGCGGTGGCCCTCACCCTGCTGATGGTCTTCCACTCCGACATCCCCAACCGGATCGGCAACCTGGGCAGCCTGACCGAGACCTTCCTGCCCTGGCTGGGCCTCCTGGTGCCCCTGCTGCTCGTCCTCGCCCTGGTACGCCGCTCCGCCACCGCCCTGATCGCCCTGCTGCTCCCGGCCGTGGTGTGGCTGAACCTCTTCGGCGGGCTCGTCGCCGACAAGTCCTCCGCCGGCGGTGACCTGACGGTCGCCACCCACAACGTGAACGCCGACAACCCGGACCCCGCGGGCACCGCCCGGCAGCTCGCCGCGTCCGGCGCCGACGTCCTGGCCCTGGAGGAACTCAAGGGCGACATGGTCCCGGCGTACGAGAAGGGCCTGGCGAAGGAGTACCCGTACCACTCCGTCCAGGGCACCGTCGGGCTCTGGAGCAAGCTGCCCCTGCGCGCCGCGCAGCCCGTCGACATCCGGATGGGCTGGACCCGCGCGATGCGCGCCACCGTCGTCACTCCGAAGGGCGAGATCGCGGTGTACGTCGCCCACCTGCCGTCCGTACGGGTCAAGCTGAACGCCGGCTTCACCGCCAACCAGCGCGACAGCAGCGCGAACGCCCTCGGCGAGGCCATCGCCCACGACCCGCACGAGCGGATCGTCCTCCTCGGCGACCTCAACGGCACCATGAACGACCGCGCCCTGCGCGCCGTCACCTCGCAGCTCCGCTCCACCCAGGGCGCGGCGGGCGACGGCTTCGGCTTCAGCTGGCCGGCCTCGTTCCCGATGGCCCGCATCGACCAGATCATGGTCAAGGGCGTCGAGCCGATGTCGTCCTGGGCGCTGTCGGCGACGGAGAGCGACCACCTTCCGGTCGCCGCCCGCGTCCGTCTCTGAGCGCCCCGGGGCCTGTCCTTCGGATCAGGCCCTACCGGACCGCCGGGCCCGGGTCAGCCGGACGGTGTCTCCCGCCAGCGGTTCGTGATCGGCAGGCGCCGGTCCTTGCCGAAGCCCTTCGCCGAGATCTTCGTGCCCGGCGGGTACTGGCGCCGCTTGTACTCCGCCGTGTCCACCATCCGCAGCGTCCGCGTCACCAGCTCCTCGTCGAAACCGGCCGCCACGATGGCGTCCTTGCCGAGGTCCTGGTCCACGTACAGGGCGAGGAGCGCGTCCAGCACCTCGTAGTCCGGCAGCGAGTCCGTGTCCACCTGCCCCGGGCGCAGTTCGGCGCTCGGCGGCTTGCTGATCGAGGCCTCCGGGATCGGCGGGGTCTGCCCGCGCTCCTCCGCCGCCCGGTTCCGCCAGCGCGCGAGCCGGAACACGGTCGACTTGTAGACGTCCTTGATGGGGCCGAAGGCGCCGACGGAGTCCCCGTACAGCGTCGAGTACCCCACCGCCAGTTCGGACTTGTTGCCCGGCGCCAGGACGATCTGGCCCTCCTGGTTGGAGATCGCCATCAGCGTCGTCCCGCGCAGCCGCGACTGGAGGTTCTCCTCCGCGAGGCCGGTGAGACCGAGCGCCCCCATGTACGCGTCGAACATCGGCTCGATCGACACCGTGCGGTAGTGCAGCCCGGTCCGGCGGGCCAGCTCGGCCGCGTCGTCGCGCGAGTGGTCGGAGGAGTACTTGGAGGGCATCGACACCCCGTACACCTGGTCCGCACCGAGCGCGTCGCAGGCGATGGCCGCGACGAGCGCCGAGTCGATGCCGCCGGAAAGCCCGACGAGCACCGAGCGGAAACCGTTCTTCGCGACATAGGCGCGGACCCCGATCACCAGCGCGGAGTACACCTCCTCGTCGTCGTCGAGCCGGTGCGCCCAACCGCCCGTCAGCTCCGGCTCGTACGCCGGCAGCGGCTCCTCGGACAGCACCACGCGGTCGATCCGCAGCCCGTCGTCCACGACGCCCTCGGGTGCCTCGGCGTCCGCCGCGGGCAGCTCCAGGTCGAGGATCACGCTGCCCTCGACGAACTGCGGCGCCCGCGCGATCACCTCGCCCTCGGCGTCGACGACGATCGAGTCGCCGTCGAAGACCAGCTCGTCCTGACCGCCCGTCATCGCCAGGTACGCGGTCACGCACCCCGCCTCGCGGGCCCGCCCGCGGACCAGGTCGAGCCGTGAGTCGTCCTTGTTCCGCTCGTACGGCGAGGCGTTGACCGAGAGCAGCAGCCCCGCCCGCGCGCTGCGCGCCGCCGGGACCCGGCCGCCGTCCTGCCACAGGTCCTCGCAGATCGCCAGGGCCACGTCGACGCCGTGCACCCGCACGACCGGCAGCGTGTCGCCCGGCACGAAGTAGCGGTACTCGTCGAAGACGCCGTAGTTGGGGAGGTGGTGCTTGGCGAAGCGCAGCACCACCTCGCCGCGGTGCAGCACGGCGGCGGCGTTCTCCGGCGAACCGGCCGGCCGGCCGAGCCTCGGGACGTCCCGCTCGGAGCGGTCCAGATAGCCGACGACGACCGGCACCTCCCCGAACCCCTCGTCGGCGAGCCGCCGGGCGAGACCGCGCAGGGCCGCGCGGGACGCCTCCACGAAGGAGGAGCGCAGCGCGAGGTCCTCGACGGGATATCCGGTCAGCGCCATCTCGGGGAACGCGACGAGATGCGCGCCCTGTCCGGCGGCGTGCCGGGTCCAGTGCACGATCGCCTCGGCGTTCCCGGCGATGTCTCCGACGGTCGAGTCGATCTGATTCAGGGCGAGGCGTAGTTGAGGCACCCGCCCAGTGTAATCGTCAGACCGACGCTATGTCCTGGGACGCGGGAAACCGAATGTCCCGGGACCCGAGGATCCGAATGTCCCGGACACGGGAGTCCGGATCCCGGACCGCCGACATGCGGGCCCGTCCCGCCCCGCTGATCATGTCCTCATGACGACCACTGACGACCCGGCAGAGTCGGCACGGCCCACCGCGACCGACTCGGCGGCCTCCCACGACGACGGCACCAAGAGGCAGTTCATCTCCTGGCTGACCCTCGCCTTCATGACCACCGCGTCCGTCGCCAGCCTGCGGCCCTCGCCGGCCATGGCCATCTACGGCCTCGCCGCGATCTTCCTGTACCTGCTCCCGGCCATCGTCTTCCTGCTCCCCACCGCCCTCGTCGGCGCCGAGCTGGCCTCCGGCTGGAACGGCGGCATCTACCGCTGGGTGAGCGAGGCGCTCGGCAAGCCGCTCGGCTTCCTCGCGGTCTGGTGCCAGTTCGCCATGACCATCGCGTACTACCCGAGCCTCCTCGCGTACGTCGCCTCGACCTTCGCGTACGTCATCGACCCCTCCCTCGCCGAGAACGGCCTCTACGTCGCGATCGTCATCATCGTCATCTACTGGTCCGGGGTCCTGGTCTCCTCGCGCGGTACGAAGACGATCGCCGGCCTCTCCTCCTTCGGCCTGATCATCGGCACCCTCATCCCCGGCGTGCTGCTCGTCGTCCTCGGCATGGTCTTCCTCGGCCAGGGCAACCCGTCCGCGCAGCCCATGAGCGCCGACCACTGGCTGCCGCCGTGGACCGGCCTCGCCAGCCTGGTCCTCATCGTCAACAACTTCCTGTCCTACGCGGGCATGGAGATGAACGGCGTCCATGTGTCCTCGCTGCGCGACCCCAAGCGCGAGTACCCGAAGTCGATGTTCCTGGCGACCGGCCTCGTCCTGCTGATCTTCATCCTCCCGGCCCTGGCCATCGCCTGGGTCATGCCCTCGGAGCAGCTCAGCCTCACCGCCGGGCTGATGCAGGCCTTCCAGGCCTTCTTCGACCACTTCTCCATCGGCTGGATGACCAAGGTCGTCGGCATCATGCTGGTCTGCGCCGCCCTCGGCGGCATGCTCACCTGGCTCGCCGGACCCGCCAAGGGCCTGGTCCTGCTCTCCCGTCAGGAGGGCTACCTGCCGCCCGCGCTGCAGAAGTTCAACAAGGACGGCGCCCCGCAGAACATCATGATCGCGCAGGGTGTCGTCACCACCCTGATCGGCATCCTCTACGCGTTCAGCGACAACGTCTCCAGCGCCTACTGGATGTTCTCCGTCATCACCGTGCAGATCTACCTGATCGCGTACCTGCTGATGTTCGTGGCCGTCGTCAAGCTCCGCAGGACCCAGCCCGGCGTCGAACGCGGCTTCCGCGTCCCCGCCGTCGCATGGGTCGCCGGCGTCGGCTTCGTCGCCTCGGTCGCCGCGCTCGTCATCGGCTTCGTCCCGCCGGACCAGTTCGGCGACCAGCCCCTCTGGCGCTATCTGCTGATCGTCGGCGGTGGCCTGCTGCTCCTCGGCATCGTCATCCCGGCCGCGCTCCTCAAGTACCGCAAGCCCGGCTGGGTCCACCCGGACCACCGGGAACCTTCCTCCGCGCCCTAGCGTTCGAGCCGGTATGTCCAGGAGTGTCACGCGTACGGCCGCCGTTCTGCTGGCCCTCGGCGCGCTCGCGTACACCGCCTGGGTCCTCGAAGTCCTCGTCCGGACCGGGCTCGACCCGGTCCGGACGTACGTCTCCGAACTCGCGGCGGCGGACCAGCCGCTCGGCGGCCTGTTCAGGGCGACCGACCTGGCGGCCGGGGCGCTGGTGCTGGCGGGGGCGGTGGTGGGCGCCTGGGGGACCCTCACCAGCACCTCCCGCCCCACCCGCGACCCCTGGGAGGCCGTCGGCTGGGTCGCCCTCGCCGTCTTCGGCGCCGCCACCGTCGCCGACTCCCGCCTCCCCGATCCCCGCCGCGCTCGGCCCCGCCGTCCGCCGCGCGGCCGTGCGCCACGACCCGGCCCCCACCGCCCTGATCCGCCGGGTCTACGGCACCTCACGGGTGCTGCGCGGCGCCCTCCTGGAGAACGCCCACTACGGGGCCGTGGCCGCCGGACTCCTCGCCCTGCGCGCCACGCACCCGCTCCCGCCGGGCCTCCCCGTCACCGTCCTCGCCGCCCCTGACGGCTCCGCCCGCTGGGAGCGGCGCCAACGCGCGCTGGCCCGCCGGCTCGGCGCCCGCTACGAGGCGGCCGTGCCGTCGGGCCATCTGGTCATGCTCGACCGCCCGGACGCGGTGGTCCGGGCGGTCCTGCGCACGGGTCAGGAAGCGGCGTAGACGCTCGCGCAGAACGCCTTGATCTGCTCGTCCGACAGATGCTGGGCCAGATCGGCCTCGCTGATCATGCCGACGAGCCTCTTGCCCTCGATGACGGGGAGCCGGCGGATCTGGTGGCTCTGCATCTCCTCCAGGACGGCGCCGACGTCCGCGCTCGCCGCGACCCAGCGCGGGGTGCCCTTCGCCATCTCGCCACAGGTGACCTTGGCCGGGTCGTGCCCCATGGCCACACAGCCGACCACGATGTCGCGGTCCGTGAGGATGCCGCAGAGACGTTCGTTCTCGTCGGCGATGGGCAGTGCGCCCACGTTCAGATTGCGCATCAGCTGGGCGGCGCGGTCGAGCGTCTCGTGTGCCGGGATCCACTGGGCCCCGGGGTGCATGATGTCCTTCGCCGTGGTCATGAGGTGCGTACCTTTCGTCGAACGCGGTCACACGTACGTCCCCGAGCCCACTCATTGTCGGCGCACGACGAGGCCCCCGCGACCGCAGGGGTCACGGGGGCCGTGAACGTCTTACGCCCAGCCGCGGAGCCTCACGTGGTGGCAGGGCTCACGCGGTGCCGGGCCTCAGCCGGCGTGACGCCTCACGCCGCGCCGCGCTTCTTGAGCATGTCCGCCATCAGCAGCATCTCGGACTTCTGCGCGTCGACCATGCCCTGCGCCAGGTTCCGCTCGATGTCCACCGAGCACTTCTGGACACAGCCCTCGGCCATGTGGACCCCGCCCTTGTGGTGCGCGGTCATGAGCTGCAGATACAGGATCTCGGCCTCGCGGCCGCTCGCCTTCCGCAACTGGTCCAGCTGCGCGTTGGTCGCCATGCCCGGCATCAGGGCCCCGTCGAGGGGACCCGTGTCGCCGGAACCGCCCATGCCCATCCAGGTCATCGGCTCGACGCCGGACTCGGTCTTGGGCAGCCCCCACAGGTCGAGCCAGCCGAGCATCATGCCCCGCTGGTTGGCCTGGGTGTTGGCGATGTCGTACGCCAGCCGGCGCACCTCCTCGTCCTGGGTGCGGTCCCGGACGATGAACGACATCTCGACGGCCTGCTGGTGGTGGACCGACATGTCCCGGGCGAAGCCGGCGTCGGCGGAGAGGGAGGCGGGCGTGCCCGGCGCCTCGTCGCGCTCGGCCGAGGCGACGGTGACGGCGCCCCCGGCGAAGAGCAGCGCGAGCGCGACGGCGGTGACCGCCGCCCACCGCGTCCGGTCCGACCGCCGGGCCGGGGGCGTCAGGACGTCCTCGTCGGCGGCGCTCACTGGTCGAGCCCGCCGCTGCAGGCCGCGCCGGGCTCGGGGGTCTGCGGACCCTGGACGTACTTCGTGAAGAAGGCGTCGATACGGGGGTCGCTCGCGTTGTCCACGGTGACCTGCTTGCCCCAGGCGGACAGCATGATCGCCCCGGCCTGGTCGTCCACGGGGCTCATCAGCGTGTACTTGGTCTTGGCGACCTTGTCTTCCAGCTTCTTCACGTCGTCGGCGGCGGCCTTCTTGTTGTACGTCACCCAGACGGCGCCGTGCTCCAGGGAGTGCACCGCGTTCACCTCGGGGAGGGCCTTCTTGTAGACCACGCCGTCGCAGTTCATCCAGACCGGGTTGTGGTCGCCGCCGACCGGCGGCTTCATGTCGTACTTCACGGCCTTCTCGACGTGGTTGCGGCCGAGCTTCGCCGCGTCCCAGGACTTCTCGGCCGTGATGGGGGCCTTCGCGGCGGCGTCCTTCTGGTCCTGCTCGTCGGACTTCTTCATCAGCACGAAGCTGCCGAAGCCGACGAGACCAAGGACGACGACGCCCGAGATGCCGATCGTGAGGAAGCGGTTGCGGCGCTCACGGGCCTGCTCGGCGCGGCGCATCTCCTCTATTCGGGCGCGGCGGTCGGCGGTGGCGGAGCGGTTGGCGGCCATGGTGATGTCGTCCTTCTCGGGGTGGGGTGGAGTTCGGGGCTGGACGTGCGGGGGCGGGACGCCCGCCGCCGCTACGTCCGGAGAACTTGAAGGACGTGCAGGTCCGGCGCGCGGGGCTGGGCGCCGGTGCGGCCCGCCGGGTCGTCGGCGGGCGGCGGGAAGAGGCGCGGGAGCCCGCCCTCCGCGTGCAGCGGGGGGTCGAGCGGGGGCGCGCTGAGCACCGCGGGGGAGAGCGAGGGGAAGAGCGAGCAGCCGCCGCGGTCGTAGGGGCAGATGTACTCGCCGACGGGGGTGCCGGCCGCGGCGGAGGTTGCGGCCGTCGTCCGTACGGTCCCCTCGGTCCGTACGGTTCCCGCGGCCTGTGAAGTCCCTCCGGCGGCGGGCTCCGGATGATGGTTCCCGGAGTCGGGCCCGGCCCCCAGACAGAAGAAGAGCGCGGCGAGGAGCGTCGCCACGGCACTCACCAGTGCCATGGGACGCGCGTGCCGGGACGGGCGTACGAGCCGTGTGGCCCCCATGGGCGCAGATCGTAGTGGGCGCGGACGCTCTGTGGGCCGAATGGGGTACCACTCGGTACCGACGGGCGGGCGGCGGAAGGGCGAGCGGACACCCGGAGCACAGCTGCCGGACACCCGGGCGCGGCAGGATTCGCGTTACCTGAGTCACACCCGAGCAGGCACTATGGGTGTGCAACGTGTGCGAAACCATGTGGTGGGATGCTCAGGTGCCCCCCCGACGTTGCCCGAGGCGGTGGGAACAGGCGGCCTGACCAGCGAGGATGGGTGTGGAAATGGACAAGCAGCAGGAATTCGTGCTCCGTACGCTCGAAGAGCGCGACATCCGCTTCGTACGTCTGTGGTTCACCGACGTGCTCGGCTTCCTGAAGTCGGTCGCCGTGGCGCCTGCCGAGCTGGAGCAGGCCTTCGACGAGGGCATCGGCTTCGACGGCTCCGCGATCGAGGGCTTCGCCCGGGTCTACGAGTCGGACATGATCGCCAAGCCGGACCCGGGGACCTTCCAGATCCTGCCGTGGCGGGCGGAGGCGCCGGGCACCGCGCGGATGTTCTGCGACATCCTGATGCCGGACGGCTCGCCCTCCTTCGCGGACCCGCGCTACGTCCTCAAGCGGGCGCTCGCGAAGACCTCGGACCTGGGCTTCACCTTCTACACGCACCCCGAGATCGAGTTCTTCCTCCTCAAGGACAAGCCGCTCGACGGCACCCGTCCGACCCCGGCGGACAACTCGGGCTACTTCGACCACACCCCGCAGAACGTGGGCATGGACTTCCGCCGCCAGGCGATCACGATGCTCGAATCGATGGGCATCTCGGTGGAGTTCAGCCACCACGAGGGCGCCCCGGGCCAGCAGGAGATCGACCTCCGGTACGCGGACGCGCTCTCCACGGCCGACAACATCATGACCTTCCGCCTGGTCATGAAGCAGGTGGCGCTGGAGCAGGGCGTGCAGGCCACGTTCATGCCGAAGCCGTTCTCGGACTACCCGGGCTCGGGCATGCACACCCACCTGTCGCTGTTCGAGGGCGACCGGAACGCGTTCTACGAGTCGGGCTCCGAGTACCAGCTGTCGAAGGTGGGCCGCTCCTTCATCGCGGGCCTGCTCAAGCACGCGGGCGAGATCTCGGCCGTCACCAACCAGTGGGTCAACTCGTACAAGCGCATCTGGGGCGGCTCGTCCCGCACGGCCGGCTCGGGCGGCGAGGCCCCCTCGTACATCTGCTGGGGCCACAACAACCGCTCGGCGCTGATCCGCGTCCCCATGTACAAGCCGGGCAAGACGGGCTCCTCCCGCGTGGAGGTCCGCTCGATCGACTCGGGCGCCAACCCGTACCTGACGTACGCGGTCCTCCTCGCGGCGGGCCTCAAGGGCATCGAGGAGGGCTACGAACTCCCTGCCGGCGCCGACGACGACGTCTGGGCCCTCTCCGACGCGGAACGCCGCGCGATGGGCATCGAACCGCTCCCGCAGAACCTGGGAGAGGCGATCACCCTGATGGAGAAGAGCGAACTGGTGGCGGAGACGCTGGGGGAGCACGTCTTCGACTTCTTCCTCCGCAACAAGAAGCAGGAGTGGGAGGAGTACCGCAGCGAGGTCACGGCCTTCGAACTGCGGAAGAACCTGCCGGTGCTGTAGGGGTGAGGGGGGGCTAGCGTTCCGACAGTTCCGACGGGGCCTCCTGGACCACCCAGCCGTTGCCGTCCGGGTCCTCGAAGGTGAGGAAGGAGTTCCAGGTGCCGCCCTTGCCCTCCTCCCAGCCCGTCGCTCCTACGTGCCGGACCGGTGAGGGGTTCACGCCCCGGGCCACGAGTTCCTTGTGTGCCGCCTCGATGTCCGTGACGCAGAGCTGGAGGCCCTGGAGGGCGCCCGGCTCCATGTTCCTCGTGTCCGGCAGCTGCGGCATCCCGCTCATCATCGCGATCGAGCAGCGCGAGCCCGGTGGTGTCGCCTGGATGACGCGTGTGCCCGGCGCCACCTCGTCGTCCAGGTCGATCCTGAAGCCGCACTTCTCGCCGTAGAACTCCTTCGCCCGGTCCAGGTCGGTCACGGGGACCGGGACGACTTCCAGTGTCCAGTTCATGGGGTGTCTCTCCTCGTTCCGCGGGCCCGGACCTGACGGAGAACCGTCGTTCCTCGCGGCCCGTTCCGGTGTGCATCGTCCCGGGCGGGGCGCCGGACGCGGCCAATGGGCGCGGGAATGCTCCCCTGTTGTTCGGTCTGTTCCGTTTCGGGTTGGGAATTGATCGCCGTTGGCGGCTTCTTGGACACACAACGTCCTTATAGTGAGCCTTCTTTGATCACATGACCGCGACGCGTGCGACTGTCGCCACAGGATCCAGGACACATGACGCGCCCTTCCTCCGCAGAGCCCGCGCCCGCTCCGACTCCGACCTCCCCGCCCCCCGGGTGCCCGGCGCACGCCGGCCCGGCGGCCGTAGCGCTGAGCGGGCCCGAGTTCCAGACCGACCCCCACGCCGTCCACCGCGCCATGCGGCGCGACCACGGCCCCGTCGTCCCCGTGGAACTGCCCGGCCGAATCCCCGCCTGGCTGGTCATCGGCTACCGCGAGGTCCACCGTGTCACCAGCGACGCGGAGTTGTTCCCGCGCGACGTGAGCCTGTGGAACCAGTGGCCGAACATCCCCGACGACTGGCCGCTGCTCCCGATGGTCGGCCGGCCCCTGCCGTCCATCTACTTCACCGCCGGCGAGGAACACCGCCGGCACGTCCGGATGGTCGTCCCCGCCCTCGAAGGCGCCGACCCCTTCGAGACCCGCGGGCACTGCGAGGAGCTGGCCGACCGGCTGATCGACGCCGTGTGCGGCCGGGGCACCGCCGACCTCGTGGCCGACTTCTGCGAACCCCTCCCCGTCCTCGTCCTCGCCCGCCTCGTCGGCTTCCCCGACGACGAGGGCGCCGACATCGCCCGGGTGCTGAAGGACCTGGCCGACGGCGGCCCGGAGGCCCAGAGCGCCCATCTGCGGTTCGCCGGGCACATGGCGAAGCTGGTCGCCGCCAAGCACGCCGAGCCGGGGAACGACATCACCTCGCGCATGCTCGCCTTCCCCGAGGCGTTCACCGACGAGGAGTACATGCTCGACCTGATGGCCATCACGGCCGCCGGGCACCTCACCACCGCCGACTGGATCAGCAACTCCCTGCGCCTGATGCTCACCGAGTCCGAGTTCGGCGACTCGATGGCCCGCGGCCGGCGCAGTGTCGGCGAGGCCACGACCGAGGTGCTGTGGGAGGACACCCCCACCCAGATCCTCGCCGGACGCTGGGCCGTCCGGGACACCCGGCTCGGCGACCACCACATCAAGGCCGGGGACATGCTGCTCCTCGGGCTCGGCGCCGCCAACACCGACCCGCTGATCCGCCAGGGCGCCGTAGCGGTGGCCGCCGACGCCTCCGCCCGCAGCGGCGCCGGCGCCCACCTGGCGTTCAGCCACGGCGAGTACCGGTGCCCCTTCCCCGCCCAGGAGATCGCCGAGACGATCGTCCGTACCGGCATCGAGGTCCTTCTGGACCGGCTGCCCGACCTCGGACTCGCCGTCGCCGCCGAGGATCTCGTACGACGGCCCTCCGCCTTCCTGCGCGGCACCACCTCGCTTCCCGTCCGGTTCACCCCCGTCCGCACGTCAGGAGAGCCCTCGTGAACTGTCCCCACGCCTCCGCCGCCCAGGGCGGCGGGACCGTCGCCATCGACCCGATGGTCCAGGACCTGGACGGCGAGACGGCGCGGCTGCGCGATGCCGGACCGCTGGCCCGGATCGATCTCCTCGGGGTGCCCGCCTGGGCCGTCACCCGGCACGCCGACGCCCGGCGGCTCCTGGTCGACCCCCGTCTGGTGAAGGACCTCGACGCCTGGGGCCTGTGGCGCAGCGGCGAGGTGACGCACGCGTGGCCGCTGATCGGGATGATCGACGCCGGGCGGTCGATGTTCACCGTCGACGGCGCCGAGCACCGCCGGCTGCGCACCAAGACGTCCCAGGCGCTCACCCCGCGCCGTCTGGACGCGATACGTCCCGACATCGAGAAGTTCACCGGCGAACTCCTCGACGCGCTGGCGGACGGCGGCCGGGACGGGGCCGTCGTCGACCTCAAGTCCGTGTTCGCGCAGCCGCTGCCCATGCGGGTCGTGGGCATGCTGATGGGCGTCGACCCCGCCGCGAACGCCATGCTGACCCGCCAGTACAAGGCCTTCTTCTCGATGCTCACCCCGCAGGACGAGCGACTGGCGCTGCTGGCGGACCTGGACGTCTTCTACGCCGGTCTCGTACGCGAGAAGACCGCGCGGCCCACCGACGACCTGACCTCCGCGCTGATCCTCGCCGACGAGGGCGGCGAGCCGCTGACCGAGGAGGAGGTGATCGGCAACCTCAAGGCGATGGTCGCCGCCGGGCACGAGACCACGATCGGGCTCATCCTCAACGCCGTGCGCGCCCTGCTCGCCCACCCCGACCAGCTGCGGATGGTCCTGGACGGCGAGGTCTCCTGGGAGACCGTGATCGAGGAGACCCTCCGGTGGGACACCCCCACCACCCATCTGCTGATGCGTTTCGCCACCGAGGACATCGAGGTGGGCGACGGCGTCATCGCCGCGGGCGAGGGCGTGGTCATCTCCTACCGGGCGATCGGCCGCGACCCCGAGCAGCACGGCCCGGACGCCGACGCGTTCGACATCACCCGGCCGACCGCCGCCCGGCACATGACCTTCGGCCACGGCCCGCACATCTGCCCCGGCGCGGCCCTGTCCCGCGTCGAGGCGGGCATCGCCCTGCCCGCCCTCTTCGAGCGCTTCCCCCGTCTGCGGCTCGCGGTGCCGGACGCCGACCTGCGCAAGCTGCCGGTGATGACGCAGAACGACATGGAGGCCTTCCCCGTACTCCTGGACTCCTGATCGACACGACACCCCCCAGGGGGTAAGGGTGATCAGCGGGCCGCCGGCGTCCAGTGCAGCCGGCCGTCCAGGCCGATCGCCGCCACCCCGTCCGCCCCCGCGTCCGGCGCCCCCGCGAAGAGGAACTTCTCCAGCCTCCACGCCGGGCCGCCCGCCGCCGCCCTGCCGTGCGGAGCCGTCGCCAGGAAACCTGTCCTCGACCGGACCGCGAGCAGGCCGTCGCCGCCGCTCACCGGGCCGAAGCCGGCCACCCCGCCCGGCAGTTCGGTGACCGGGGAGACCGGGCCGGGGCCCGAGAAGTCGGCGCTCCGCAGGTCGCCTGAGGCCGGCTTGCGGAACCAGAGCCGTACCCCGTCGCCGTCCGGCGCCGCGCTCGCGCTCAGCGCGAGGGTCGTCGCCGGGAGGCCGGTCCGCACCGGTCCCACCAGCGGGCCGCCGGGGCTCTGCCCGGCCCAGGTGAGCACGGTGCGCGGGGTGCTCGCGAAGACATGGACCCGGCCGGTCCCGTCCGTCGCCGCGACCGGATCGCCGTACACGTCGGTGCCGCCGAGCGTCCGCCACGGCCCCCAGCCGCCGTCCGCCCACTGATCGCGCGCCGTGAGGCGGTGCCTGCTGTCCCGCAGGAGTACGGTCGCCCGGCCCTCGCCGTCCACGGTCACGGCGGGCGCGCTGATGTCGGAGGTGCCGCCCGCGTCGTTCCGCTCGGGGGTGCCGAGCGAGCGCCACGGGCCGAACGAGCCGCCGGGCGCCGACTGCGCGGTGGTCACCACCTCCCGGCGGTAGCCGGTGGGGCCGTCCCCGGTGAGCCCGGAGAGCGTCGTCCGGGTGCCGTAGACCGCGAGGCGCCCGTCGGGCAGCGCCACGGAGGTGACCCCGCTGTCCAGGCCGCCGCCGGGCAGCAGCACGGGGCCGCGCCACGCGCCGCCGCCGGCCGGCTGCCGCCAGGCCGCGAGGTGCCCGTCGAGCACGGAGAAGGCGCGCAGACCGCCGTCCCCGTCCCGCTGCACCCAGGAGGTGGAGGTGCCCCGGGCGTAGCGGACGGTCTGTGCCCAGCCCCGCCCGGCGGGCCGCGCCGCCACCTTCAGGTCGCCGCAGCCCGCGAGCGTCCCGCAGTCGTTGACCCCGTCGAGCCAGGCGTAGGTCTTGAGGGTCTTCAGCTTGGCGCCCGCGGTCTCGGGGTCGAGGGTGTGGGGCAGCGCGCTGGTGGGGTAGCCGAGGTAGTTCTGCACGCCGACGTGCGGGTGGCCGGGGACGCCCGCGTACCGGGCCAGCGCGGCCTGCGCGAACCGTGCGCCGTACAGGTGGTCCTGGTGGTCCCTGAGCTTCCCCGTCCTCGGGTACGTGCCCGGCGTGGGGTCCTGCATCCGGACGAAGGTCGGCCGGAAGCGGTCGAGCAGCCCGGTGACCGTGGCGACGACCTGGTCCTTCGTGTACGTGAAGTCGGCGTCGACAGGGCTGCCGGTGGAGCGCTGCGACTCGAGCGCGCCGATCCGGCCGTGCCACAGGCCGCTGAGGCTGTGCGGGCGGTCGTCGCTGATCGAACCGGCCTCGCGCAGCTGGAGCCAGACGAGGGTGACCTGCGGCTTCGCCCGCAGCGTGTCCATCTCGGCGTACGCGCCGCCGGCGGTGGGGAGCGCGGTCCGGTCCCAGGGGCTGGTCCGGCTGCCGGTCGCCATCTCGGCGTACGCGGCCCGGATGCCGTTCTGCCGGGCCTCGGCGTAACCGGCCTTGTCGGGCTCGGTCACGGCGGCGTCACGCGGGCGGGCGTTGACGCCGTCCGACTCGCCCGCGGTGAGGTAGACGGAGGTCAGGGGGGTGGCGGAGCGGAGCGACTGGGAGACGTCCGGGTTCATGAAGTACAGGTCGTCGTCGGGGTGCGCGACGATCTGGACGACGGAGGCCGGGGCCTTCGCCCTCGGGGCGGAGGCCGCCGCCGGGGGCCGTCCCGGCCTCCCGGCCCCGGCGGCCTTGGAGGCGTTCGAGGCCGCCGGGGCCGCCGCCCCCGAGCCCTTGCCCTCCGGCACCGCGTGCGCCGTCGGTGTCCTCGGCGCTCCCGTCACCGAGAGCAGCCCGGCGAAGGCGCCGCCCACGAGGACGGCCGTCACGGCCGTGGACAGGGTCCTTCGGCGGGACGGGAGGAGACGGCGACGGGGGCGGACGGGCATGTTCGGCGGCGCGCTTTCAACGGAGGGTCGGGCGGGGTTCCGGCCGGAGCCGGGCGGGTTCGGCAGGGGTCGGGCGGGTTCCGGCGGGAGCCGGGCAGGCGGAAGGGTCCGCCCCGAGCAAGACGGACTTTCAAGGAATACGGTTCATCCACCCCGAAAAGCGATCATTGTGCGAGACATCACGTGTGACCCGCTGCGAACCGCGGGCCCGCACACCCCCGTCCGCCGCTCCGGATAGGCTCGATCCACCCCGGCTCCACCACGGGGCGGACCTGCTCGGAAGGAGCGGCGGAATGACGGTGCCGGGACGCAGGAGCAGCACGTTCTCACGTCTGCTGCGGCACGGGTTCACCGACCCTTCCGGGGCCGAACGGCTGCTCGACGTGCCCGAGCTGGCCGAGCTGCGCGGTGACTCCGTCCTCCTCGACGCGCTCGGCGCCACCGCCGACCCCGACCTGGCCCTGCGCGGCCTGGTCCGGCTGGTCGAGGCGCAGCCGGACGCCGAGCGGCAGACCTTCACGAGCACCCTGCTGGCCGCCAAGCCGTTCCGGGACCGGCTCCTCGGGGTGCTCGGCGCCTCGGAGGCGCTCGGCGACCATCTGGCCAGGCACCCGCGCGACTGGGAGTCCCTGGTCACCTACGAGGCGGTCGACCTGCACCCGGGGGTCGCCGAGTTCGAGCGGGGGCTCGCGGAGGCCGTCGACGCGGTGTCCCTGCGGGTCGCCTACCGGCGCTGTCTCCTCGCCATAGCGGCCCGTGACGTGTGCGGCACCACCGATGTCGCCGAGGCCGCCGCCGAGCTGGCCGACCTGGCGACGGCGACCCTGCGCGCCGCCCTCGCCATCGCCCGTACGGCCGCACCCGCCGACGCCGCCCTGTGCCGGCTCTCGGTGATCGCGATGGGCAAATGCGGCGGCCACGAGCTGAACTACGTCTCCGACGTGGACGTGATCTTCGTGGCGGAGCCCACCGACGGCACGGAGGCAGCCGACGAGGGCAAGGCCCTCCAGGCCGCGACCCGGCTCGCCTCCCATCTGATGCGGATCTGCTCCGAGACCAACATCGAGGGCACCATCTGGCCGGTGGACGCCAATCTGCGCCCCGAGGGCCGCAACGGCCCCCTCGTCCGTACGCTCTCCTCCCACCTCGCGTACTACCAGCGCTGGGCGAAGACCTGGGAGTTCCAGGCCCTCCTGAAGGCGCGCGCGGTGGCCGGCGACCCGGAGCTGGGCGCCCAGTACATCGACGCCGTCTCCCCGCTCGTCTGGCAGGCCGCCGAGCGCGAGAACTTCGTCCCCGACGTGCAGAAGATGCGCCGCCGCGTCGTCGACAACATCCCGGCCGCCCAGGTCGACCGCGAACTCAAGCTCGGCCCCGGGGGCCTGCGGGACGTCGAGTTCGCCGTCCAGCTGCTCCAGCTGGTGCACGGCCGCAACGACGCCACCCTGCACAGCGGCACCACCCTCGACGCGCTCGCCGCCCTCGCCGCCGGGGGGTACGTCGGCCGGGCCGACGCCTCCCAGCTGGACGAGGCCTACCGCTTCCTGCGGGCGATGGAGCACCGCATCCAGCTGTACCGGCTGCGCCGCACCCATCTGGTCCCCGAGGACGAGGCCGATCTGCGCCGCCTCGGCCGCTCGCTCGGACTGCGCACCGACCCGGTCACCGAGCTGAACCGGACGTGGAAGCGGCACGCGGCCGTCGTCCGCCGGCTGCACGAGAAGATCTTCTACCGGCCGCTGCTCGACGCGGTCGCCCAGCTCGCCCCCGGCGAGATCCGGCTCAGCCCGAAGGCGGCCGGGCAGCGGCTCGAGGCGCTGGGGTACGCGGACCCCGCCGCCGCCCTGCGGCACCTGGAGGCGCTGGCCTCCGGGGTCAGCAGGAAGGCCGCGATCCAGCGGACGCTGCTGCCGGTGCTGCTCGGCTGGTTCGCGGACTCGGCCGACCCGGACGCCGGACTGCTCGGCTTCCGCAAGGTCTCCGACGCCCTCGGCAAGACCCCCTGGTACCTGCGGCTGCTCCGCGACGAGGGCGCCGCCGCCGAGAACCTGGCCCGGGTCCTGTCCGCCGGACGGCTCGCCCCCGACCTGCTGCTGCGCGCCCCCGAGGCGGTCGCGCTGCTCGGTGACCCGGAGGGCCTGAAACCGCGCGGCCGGGAGCACCTGGAGCAGGAGGTCCTGGCGGCGGTGGGCCGCGCGGACGACGCCGAGCAGGCCGTCGCGGCGGCCCGAGGGGTACGGCGCCGGGAGCTGTTCCGTACCACCGCGGCCGATCTCATCGGCTCGTACGGCACCGAGGACAGCCCCCGCGAACCCGACCCGGGCGCGCTGGTCGACCGGGTGGGGGAGGCCGTCACCGACCTCAACGCGGCGACGATCGCGGGCGCCCTGCGGGCCGCCGTGCGCGCCGAGTGGGGCGAGGAGCTGCCGACCCGGTTCGCGGTCATCGGGATGGGCCGCTTCGGCGGTCACGAGCTGGGATACGGCTCCGACGCCGACGTCCTGTTCGTGCACGAGCCGCGCGAGGGCGTCGACGAGCAGGAGGCGGCACGGGCCGCGAACCGGGTGGTCGCCGAGATGCGCCGGCTGCTCCAGCTGCCCACCGCCGACCCGCCGCTGCTGATCGACGCGGACCTCAGGCCGGAGGGCAAGAGCGGCCCCATGGTCCGCACCCTCAAGTCGTACGCGGCCTACTACCACCGCTGGTCGCTGGTCTGGGAGAGCCAGGCGCTGCTGCGCGCCGCACCCATGGCCGGCGACGCCGAGCTGGGGGCGCGGTTCATCGAACTCGTCGACCCGCTGCGGTACCCGGCCGAGGGCCTCGGCGAGGAGGCGATCCGCGAGATCCGCCGGCTCAAGGCCCGGATGGAGTCCGAGCGGCTGCCGCGCGGCGCCGACCCGACGCTCCACGCCAAGCTGGGGCGCGGCGGCCTGAGCGACGTCGAATGGACGGTCCAGCTGCTCCAGATGCGGCACGGCTGGGCGGAGCCGGGGCTGCGGACCACCCGTACCCGCGAGGCGCTCGCCGCCGCGCACGCGGCCGGTCTGATCCCGACGGAGGAGGCCCAGACCCTGGACGAGGCCTGGGTCCTGGCGACCCGCGTCCGCAACGCGGTGATGCTGGTCCGCGGCAGGGCCGGGGACACCTTCCCGTCCGGCCCGAGGGAACTCGCGGCGGTGGGACGGTACCTGGGGTACGAGACCGGGCACGTCGGCGAGATGGTCGACGACTACCGCCGGATCACCCGCCGGGCGAGGGCCGTCGTGGAGGAGTACTTCTACGGGGCGTAGGCCCCAGGCGGCGCCCCGGCCGGGCTCCGGCACCGCTCGGGACGGTCGCCGAGCGGGCCCCGGTCCGGCTCGCCGTCGGCGGCAGCCGGATCACCTGCCGGAGCTGACCGGCCGCTCCGCGTCGTCGGAGGGGGTCTTCCCGTCCTCGCGGTCCGTCCCCTCCTTCGGGGGCGGGCCGCTCCGCCGCGGCGTCGACGCCGCCGGCTCGACCAGCTTGGGCAGGCGGTGCGGGCGGGAGCCGTACCAGAAGTACGAGACGGCGAAGCCGAAGGCGAGGCAGAGCATGCCGCCGACCGCGTCCAGCCAGAAGTGGTTGGCGGTGGAGACGATCACGACGAGCGTCATCGCGGGGTAGAGCAGGCCGAGGATCTTCGCCCAGGGCGCCTTGGCCAGGAGGAAGATCGTCACACCGCACCAGAGCGACCAGCCGATGTGCATCGACGGCATCGCCGCGTACTGGTTGGAGACGTGCTTGAGGTTGCCCGAGGCCATCGAGCCCCAGGTCTGGTGGACCAGGACCGTGTCGACGAAGTCCACGCCGTTCATCAGCCGCGGCGGCGCGAGCGGGAACAGGTAGTAACCGACCAGCGCCACACCGGTGGTGGCGAACAGCACGGTACGGAACGCCGCGTAACGGCCCGGGTGCCATCGGTACAGCCATACGAGCACACCGATGGTCACGACGAAGTGCAGCGTCGCGTAGTAGTAGTTCATCGACACGATCAGCCAGGTCACCGAGTTCACGGCGTGGTTGACGGCGTGCTCGAAGGCGAGGCCGAGGGACGACTCGATCTTCCAGATCCAGTCGGCGTTCTTCAGCGCCGCGGCCTTCTGCTCCGGCACCGCGTTGCGGGTGAGGGAGTACAGCCAGTAGCTGATGCCGATGAGGGCGACCTCGAACCAGATCGTGGGTCGCCGGGGTGTGCGCGCACGCAGGCGCGCGAACCTGCCGCCGTCCACGATGGGTGACGACGGGGTCGTCCGGTCGTCCAAACTCTTCACGGTCGTTTCACCCATAGGGAGAGAGTCTGCCAGATCCCCGCCCCCCGACCGATCATCCCTCGGACGGGTTCGGGGCGCACCCGGTCCACCTCAAGAAGGAGACCGCGAGGACGAAGGAGCGGACGCGGTCGACCCGCGAACGACCAGCTCAGGCATGAAGACGAA
This sequence comes from Streptomyces sp. P9-A4, assembly GCF_036634195.1. Lineage (NCBI taxonomy): Bacteria > Bacillati > Actinomycetota > Actinomycetes > Kitasatosporales > Streptomycetaceae > Streptomyces > Streptomyces sp. P9-A4. The sequence goes on along the minus strand of NZ_JAZIFY010000001.1, from coordinate 1,997,459 downwards.
CTCCGAATGCGGGGCCGGGGTGCCCCCGACCTCTTCCAGGAGCGCCCGGACCGCGGCCTGTCCCATCGCCTGCACGGGCTGCCGGATGGTGGTCAGCGGCGGATCGGTGAACGCTATGAGCGGGGAGTCGTCGAAACCGACGACGGAGACGTCCCTGGGCACGTCGAGACCCTGCTGCCGGGCGGCCCTGATCGCGCCGAGCGCCATCATGTCGCTCGCGCAGACGACCGCCGTGCAGCCCCGGGAGATCAGCGCCCCGGCCGCCGCCTGGCCGCCCTCCAGGGTGTAGAGGGAGTGCTGGATCAGCGCCTCGGACTCCTCGGGGGCGAGGCCGAGCCGCTCCGCCATGCCCTGCTGGAAGCCCTCTATCTTGCGGAGCACCGGCACGAACCGCTTCGGGCCGACGGCGAGGCCGATCCGGGTGTGGCCGAGCGACGCCAGATGCGTCACCGCCAGCCGCATCGCGGCCCGGTCGTCGGGGGAGACGAACGGCGCCTGCACCTTGGGGGAGAAGCCGTTGAGGAGGACGTACGGGACGCCCTTGCCGCGCAGCTGGTCGTAGCGCGTCATGTCGGCGGTGGTGTCGGCGTGCAGCCCCGAGACGAAGATGATGCCGGCGACGCCGCGCTCCACCAGCATGTCGGTCAGCTCGTCCTCGGTGGACCCGCCGGGGGTCTGGGTGGCGAGCACCGGTGTGTAGCCCTGCCGGGTGAGGGCCTGCCCGATGACCTGCGCGAGCGCGGGGAAGATCGGGTTGTCGAGTTCGGGGGTGATGAGGCCGACGAGTCCCGCGCTGCGCTGGCGCAGTCGTACGGGCCGCTCGTAGCCGAGCACGTCGAGCGCGGCGAGAACGGACTCACGGGTGGCCGTTGCCACACCGGGCTTGCCGTTGAGCACGCGGCTGACTGTGGCCTCACTGACCCCCGCCTGGGCTGCGATGTCGGAGAGCCGCGCGGTCATGAGGATGGACTGTACCGGTCACAGCGCGTATTGCCCACCGGACGGGTGATGCAAGCCACCCCGCAAGGTCTTGCAGGTCTTGCGGGGGCGCGCGGTCGGCACCGGGGGCGTGCGCGCGGGGCCGTGCGGCGCCCGGGGGGCGAGTGTCAGCTGCTGTCAAGCGACCCGACGGCAACCTTAGGGACACGCGGATGTAACGATCGCCGGTCCTTGCAGAAAGTTCCCGCAAGGTCTTTCGGCGAGTTTTCATCCCTGTTACGTTCCTGGCAACCCGGAGCGCCGCGAGGGAGCGGTCGCATGAGGAAGGTTCCAGCCCCTCGTCCCCCCGGGATCAGTTGAAGGAGTTCACATGCGGCGTGGCATAGCGGCCACCGCTCTGGTCGCGGCCCTGGGCGTGACCCTGGCGGCGTGCGGTAGTGACGGCGGTTCGGACGGCGGCGGCTCCAAGAGCTCGGGCGAGCTCTCCGGCACCGTCACCTGGTGGGACACCTCGACGGTCGGCTCCGAGGACAAGGTCTTCAAGAAGGTCGCCGAGGACTTCAAGAAGAAGTACCCCAAGGTCACCGTCAAGTACGTGAACGTGCCGTTCGGTGAGGCGCAGAACAAGTTCAAGAACGCCGCGCAGTCCGGCTCCGGCGCCCCCGACGTCATCCGCTCCGAGGTCGCCTGGACCCCCGAGTTCGCGGACCTCGGCTACCTCGCCCCGCTGGACGGCACCCCGGCCCTCAAGGACCAGGGCGACTTCCTGGAGCAGGCCGCCGCCTCCACCAAGTACAACGGCAAGACCTACGCCGTCCCGCAGGTCATCGACTCCATGGGCATCTTCTACAACAAGAAGATCCTCAAGGACGCCGGCGTCGAGGTGCCCAAGAGCATCGACGAGCTGAAGGCCGCCTCCGCCACGATCAAGCAGAAGACCGGCAAGACCGGCATGTACCTGCGCGGCGACGACCCGTACTGGTTCCTCTCCTTCCTGTACGGCGAGGGCGGCGACCTCGTCGACGCCGACCAGAAGAAGATCACCATCGACGGCCCGGCCGGCGTGAAGGCGCTCAAGACCGTCAAGGACCTCGTCGACTCGAAGACCGCGATCACCGACGCGACCAACGGCTGGGACAACATGCAGGCGTCCTTCAAGGACGGCAAGGTCGCCATGATGATCAACGGCCCCTGGGCCGTCTCCGACACCCTCGCCGGCAAGGAGTTCGCCGACAAGGCCAACCTGGGCATCGCCCCGGTCCCGGCCGGTTCGGCCGGCCAGGGCGCCCCGCAGGGCGGTCACAACCTCGCCGTCTACGCGGGCTCCAAGAACCTCGCCGCCTCCTACGCCTTCGCCGAGTACATGACCTCGGCCGAGACCCAGGCGACGGTCGCGAAGGAGCTGAGCCTCCTCCCGACCCGTCAGTCCGTCTACATCAAGCCGGACGTCGCGACCAACGAGATGATCACCTTCTTCAAGCCGGTCGTCGACAAGGCCGTCCAGCGCCCCTGGATCCCCGAGGGCGGCAGCCTCTTCGAGCCGGTCAAGGTCGAGTACACCAAGGTGCTCACCGGCCAGACCACCCCGGAGGCCGGCGCCAAGGCGATCGGTGACTCCTACCGCAAGCTCCTGAAGGACTGGAAGTAAGAAAGAAGGCAGGCCGGCTCATGGCTGTGGACACTCCCAGCCAGTCGGTGGCGAAGGCCGCGGGTGACGCTGTCACCCGCGGCCGGCGCCGCGGTACTGGTGACAACGGCGGCGCGGTGCGCCGTTCCCTCTCCACCCACTGGTACGCCTGGGCCATGGTGGCCCCGGTCGTCGTCGTCATCGGCGTGATCATCGGCTACCCGCTGGTCCGTGGCGTCTACCTGTCGTTCACCGACGCCAACGAGCGCAACGTCGCCCGCAGCATCGGCGTCAACCAGATCCCGGCCACCTACGAGTTCGTCGGCCTGGACAACTACGTCGACGCGGTCAGCGGCAGCCAGTTCCTCGCCACCCTCGGCTGGACGGTCGTCTGGACCGTCTCCTGCGTGGCCGTCACCTTCGCCCTGGGACTGGCCCTCGCCAACGTCCTCAACCGCCGGATCGCCGGCCGCTCCGTCTACCGGATGCTGCTGATCCTGCCCTGGGCCGTGCCCGGCTTCGTCTCCGTCTTCGCCTGGCGCTTCCTCTACGACGAGCGCCGCGGCATGCTCAACCAGATCCTCTCGGGCGTCGGCATGGACGGCATCCCGTGGCTGAACGACCCCACCTGGGCCAAGTTCTCGGTCATCGCCGTCAACGTCTGGCTCGGCATCCCCTTCATGATGGTCGCCCTCCTCGGCGGACTCCAGTCCATCCCGAGCGAGATGTACGAGGCGGCCGAGATGGACGGCGCCAACGCCTGGCAGCGCTTCCGGCACATCACGATGCCCGGACTGCGCTCGGTGTCGACGACGGTGATCCTGCTCTCGACCATCTGGACCTTCAACATGTTCCCGGTGATCTTCCTGCTCACCCGGGGCGGACCCGGCGAGGCCACCCAGATCCTCGTCACCCAGGCGTACAAGTTCTCCTTCGAGATCAGCCCGCGCGACTTCGCCCAGTCGTCCACGTGGGGCGTCCTCATCCTGATCCTCCTGATGGTCTTCGCCGCGTTCTACCGGCGCGTCCTCCGCAAGCAGGGAGAAGTCTGGTGACCACCACGACGCCCACCCCCCGGACCGTGAACACCCGCACCGCGAACGCCCCGCGCGTGAACACCCCGATCCGCAACCGCCGCTCGCCGCTCGCCTCGGTGGGGCTGCACGCCACCCTGATCACGGCGTCCGTGATCGCCGTCTTCCCGGTGCTCTGGGTCCTGCTGACCTCGCTCAAGCCGGCGAAGTACGCGAGCACCACGGACTTCGTCAAGGAGACGACGCTCGAGAACTACACGAACCTGCTGAAGGACACCCCGTTCCTCACCTGGTTCGGCAACTCGCTCCTCGTCGCCGGCCTCACCACCGTCATCGGCGTCTTCATCGCCGCCACCACCGGCTACGCCGTCAGCCGCTTCCGGTTCCCCGGCAAGCGCGGCCTGATGTGGACGCTGCTCATCACCCAGATGTTCCCGGTCGCCGTCCTCATCGTGCCGATCTACAACATCATGGCGACGATGGGCCTGCTCAACCAGCCGCTCGGCCTGGTCATCACCTATCTGACCATCGCCGTCCCGTTCTGCGCCTGGATGATGAAGGGCTTCTTCGACACCATCCCGCGCGAGATCGACGAGTCCGGCTACGTCGACGGCCTGACCCCCTTCGGCACCTTCTGGCGGCTCATCCTGCCGCTCGCCAAGCCGGGCATCGCGGTGACCGCCTTCTACTCCTTCATCACCGCCTGGGGCGAGGTCGCCTACGCCTCCGCCTTCATGGTCGGCGACGAGAACCTCACGCTGGCCGGCGGACTGCAGAAGTTCGTCAACCAGTACGGCGCCCAGTGGGGCCCGATGTCCGCGGCCTCCGTGCTCATCGCCATCCCCGCCGCCCTGGTGTTCCTCTTCGCCCAGCGGCACCTGGTCACCGGCATGTCCGCCGGTGCCGTCAAGGGCTGAGCCCGAACACCGTCCCCGTACGCCCCTCCTTACCTCCCAGGGAAGACATGACCCAGCATCTCGCCACCCCGGCCGACGCCCCGACCACCGGCACGCACACGGGCTGGTGGAGAGACGCCGTGATCTACCAGGTCTACCCGCGCAGCTTCGCCGACGGCAACGGCGACGGCATGGGTGACCTGGAGGGTGTCCGCAGCCGGCTGCCGTACCTCAAGGACCTGGGCGTCGACGCCGTCTGGCTCTCCCCGTTCTACGCCTCCCCGCAGGCCGACGCCGGATACGACGTCGCCGACTACCGGGCCATCGACCCCATGTTCGGCTCGCTGCTCGACGCCGACGCCGTGATCCGCGAGGCCCACGACCTGGGCCTGCGCATCATCGTCGACCTGGTCCCCAACCACTCCTCCGACCAGCACGAGTGGTTCCAGCGCGCCCTGCGCGAGGGCCCCGGGTCGCCGCTGCGCGAGCGCTACCACTTCCGCCCCGGCCAGGGCGTCGACGGTGAACTGCCCCCGAACGACTGGGAGTCCATCTTCGGCGGCCCCGCCTGGACCCGTACGGAGAACCCGGACGGCACCCCCGGCGACTGGTACCTCCACCTCTTCGCCCCGGAGCAGCCCGACTTCAACTGGGAACACCCCGCCGTCCGCGACGAGTTCCGCTCCATCCTGCGCTTCTGGCTCGACATGGGCGTCGACGGCTTCCGCGTCGACGTCGCCCACGGCCTGGTCAAGGCCGAGGGCCTGCCCGACCTCGGTGCCCACGACCAGCTGAAGCTGCTCGGCAACGACGTCATGCCCTTCTTCGACCAGGACGGCGTCCACGAGATCTACCGCACCTGGCGCGAGGTCCTCGCCGAGTACGGCGGTGAGCGCATCCTCGTCGCCGAGGCCTGGACCCCCACCGTCGAGCGCACCGCGCACTACGTCCGCGCCGACGAGATGCACCAGGCCTTCAACTTCCAGTACCTGGGCACCCACTGGGACGCCGCCGAGCTGCGCCGTGTCATCGACGACTCGCTCGACGCGATGCGCCCGGTCGGCGCCCCCGCCACCTGGGTCCTCTCCAACCACGATGTCACCCGGCACGCCACCCGCTTCGCCAACCCGGCGGGCCTCGGCACCCAGCTCCGCGAGGCCGGCGACCGCGCGCTCGGCCTGCGCCGGGCCCGCGCCGCGACCCTGCTGATGCTGGCGCTGCCCGGCTCCGCGTACGTCTACCAGGGCGAGGAGCTCGGCCTGCCGGACGTCACCGACCTGCCCGACGAGGTCCGCCAGGACCCGTCGTTCTGGCGGGCCAGCGGCCAGGACGGCTTCCGCGACGGCTGCCGGGTGCCGATCCCGTGGACCGTCGAGGGCTCCTCGTACGGCTTCGGCGACGGCGGCTCCTGGCTGCCGCAGCCCACCACCTGGGGCGCCCTCAGCGTCGAGGCGCAGACCGGCGACCCCGGCTCCACCCTGGAGCTGTACCGCAGCGCGCTCGCCGTGCGCCGCGAGCGCCCCGAACTCGGTGCGGGCGAGGCCGTCGAGTGGCTGGAGGCACCCGAGGGTGTGCTCTCCTTCCGCCGCGACGGCTTCGTCTGCACCGCCAACACCACCGGCCGGGCCATCTCCGTCCCGCTGCCCGGCCGGTACCTCCTCTCCAACGAGGACGTCCGGATCGCCGACGATGCCGCAGAGGTGCCGGCGGACACCACCGTCTGGTGGGCGGTGTGACGATCCCCCTGCCGCGGGGCGCCGGGAACGGCGCCCCGCGGCTCGCGGACATCGCGGCCCAGTCCGGGGTCAGCGAGGCCACCGTCAGCCGGGTCCTCAACGGCAAGGCGGGGGTGGCCGGCGCGACCCGCCACAAGGTGCTGGCCGCGCTGGACGTGCTGGGCTACGAACGTCCCGTACGCCTCAAGCGGCGCAGCGCGGGCCTCGTCGGGCTCGTCGTGCCCGAGCTGACCAACCCGATCTTCCCGGCCTTCGCGCAGGTCGTCGAACAGGTCCTCGCCGGGCACGGCTACACCCCGGTGCTCTGCACCCAGATGCCCGGCGGCGCCACCGAGGACGAGCTGGTCGAGCAGCTCGTGGAGCGCGGGGTGGCCGGCATCGTCTTCCTCTCCGGGCTCCACGCGGACGCCACCGCCGACCCGGCGCGCTACGCCCGGCTGGCGGCCAGGGGCGTCCCGTACGTCCTCATCAACGGCTACAACGAGCACATCGACGCCAACTTCGTCTCCCCGGACGACCGGGCGGCGGCCAGGATGGCCGTACGGCACCTGGTCGAGCTGGGCCACGAGCGCATCGGGCTCGCGATCGGCCCCACCCGGTACGTGCCCTCGCGCCGCAAGGCCGAGGGCTTCACCGCCGAGCTGTACGAGCTGCTCGGCGTCGACCGCGCGGACGCGGAACGGTTCATCAGGCCCACGCTCTTCGGCGTCGAGGGCGGCCACGCCGCCGCCGAGATCCTGCTCCGCGAAGGGTGTACGGGCATCGTCTGCGGCTCCGACCTGATGGCGCTCGGGGTGGTCAGGGCGGTCCGCGCCCGCGGCCTCGACGTGCCCGGGGACGTCTCCGTCGTCGGCTTCGACGACTCGCCGCTGATCGCCTTCACCAGCCCGCCGCTGTCCACCGTGCGCCAGCCCGTGCAGGCCATGGCGACGGCGGCCGTCGGCGCGCTCCTGGAGGAGATCGAGGGGAACCCCGTGCAGCGCACGGAGTTCGTCTTCCAGCCCGAGCTGGTGGTCCGCGGCTCGACGGCGCAGCCGCCCGCGCGCTCCGCCGCCGGGACTCCGCAAGTCCTTTCGTAACAACTTGCGTTGAGGTGTCCGGAGGGTTGACCGGGCACCGGGGCACTCGTACGGTCACGGCTGAAAACAGTTGCTGACATTTTCGGCAACTTCTTGCGACAGGGACGTCGTACAGGAGGAAGCATGGCCAGAAAGACCGTGGCCGCCGCACTCGCCCTCGTGGCGGGAGCCGCCGCCGTGGCCGTCACGGGGAACGTGCCGGCGCAGGCCGCCCCGCCCGGCGAGAAGGACGTCACCGCGGTGATGTTCGAATGGAACTTCGCCTCGGTGGCCCGAGAGTGCACCGACCGTCTCGGCCCCGCCGGATACGGGTACGTCCAGGTCTCCCCGCCCCAGGAACACCTCCAGGGCGGCCAGTGGTGGACCTCCTACCAGCCGGTCAGCTACAAGATCGCCGGACGGCTCGGCGACCGCACCGCCTTCAAGAACATGATCGACACCTGCCACGCGGCCGGCGTCAAGGTCGTCGCCGACTCCGTCATCAACCACATGGCGAACGGCTCCGGTACGGGAACGGGCGGGACCCCGTTCTCCAAGTACGACTACCCGGGCCTCTACTCCGGCTCCGACATGGACGACTGCCGGTCCTCGATCTCCGACTACGGGAACCGCGCCAACGTCCAGAACTGCGAACTCGTCCAGCTCCCCGACCTCGACACCGGCGAGGAGTACGTCCGGGCGAAGATCGCCGGATACCTCGACGACCTCCTCTCCCTCGGCGTCGACGGCCTCCGCATCGACGCCGCCAAGCACATGCCGGCCGCCGACCTCGCCGACATCAAGTCCCGGCTGACGAACCCGAACGCCTACTGGAAGCAGGAGGCCATCCACGGCGCGGGCGAGGCGGTCTCCCCGAGCGAGTACCTCGGCACCGGAGACGTCCAGGAGTTCCGCTACGCCCGCGACCTCAAGCGGATCCTCCAGAACGAGAAGCTCGCCCACCTCAAGAACTTCGGCGAGTCCTGGGGCTACATGCCCTCCGGGCAGTCCGCCGTCTTCGTCGACAACCACGACACCGAGCGCGGCGGCGACACCCTCTCCTACAAGGACGGCGCGAACTACACCCTCGCCTCCGTCTTCATGCTCGCCTGGCCCTACGGCTCCCCGGACGTCCACTCCGGCTACGAGTGGACCGACAAGGACGCCGGACCGCCCAACGGCGGCCAGGTGAACGCCTGTTACACCGACGGCTGGAAGTGCCAGCACGCCTGGCGAGAGATCTCCTCCATGGTGGCCCTCCGCAACACCGCACGCGGCCAGGCCGTCACGAACTGGTGGGACAACGGCGGCAACGCGATCGCGTTCGGCCGCGGCTCCAAGGCGTACGTGGCGATCAACCACGAGTCCTCCGCGCTCACCCGCACCTTCCAGAGCGCCCTGCCCGGCGGCACCTACTGCGACGTGCAGAGCGGCACCGCCGTCACGGTGAACTCCTCCGGCCAGTTCACGGCCACCCTCGCCGCGAACACGGCCCTCGCCCTGCACACCGGGGCCATGAACTGCGGTGGCACCACCCCCACCACACCGCCCACCACGAACCCGCCGGCCACCGCCGGCGCCGCGTTCAACGTCAACGCCACCACCGTCGTCGGCCAGAACATCTACGTCACCGGCAACCGCCCCGAGCTGGGCGGCTGGGCCCCCGCCGCCGCCCTGAAGCTCGACCCGGCCGCGTACCCCGTCTGGAAGCTGACGGTGTCCCTGCCGGCCGGAACGGCCTTCGAGTACAAGTACGTTCGCAAGGACGCGGCCGGGAACGTGACCTGGGAGTCCGGCGCCAACCGCACCGCGACCGTCCCCGCCTCGGGCCAGGTCGTCCTGAACGACACCTTCCGCAGCTGAGCCCCCTCCTCCTCGAAGGGCCGCCCCGCCGGGGCGGCCCTCTCTTCCCGTACCTCCAGGGAGCAACCCCCGTGATACGCAAGAGAACGGCGGTCGCGCTGGCCGCCGCCCTGTGCGCGGCCCTCGTGCCCGCGATCCCCGCGACGGCGGCGCCCCGGCCGCCCGCGCCGCCCTCCGACGCGTCGCTCGCCGCCGAACCGGCCCGCCGGGACCTCACCCGCGAGCAGTTCTACTTCGTGCTGCCCGACCGCTTCGCCAACGGCGACACCTCCAACGACCGCGGCGGGCTCACCGGCAGCCGGACGAAGACCGGCTTCGACCCCACCGACAAGGGCTTCTACCAGGGCGGCGACCTCAAGGGCCTCACCCAGCGGCTCGACTACATCAAGGGCCTCGGCACCACCGCCATCTGGATGGCGCCGATCTTCAAGAACCGGCCCGTGCAGGGCACCGGCAAGGACGCCTCCGCTGGCTACCACGGCTACTGGATCACCGACTTCACCCAGGTCGACCCGCACTTCGGGACCAACGCCGACCTGGAGAAGCTGATCGCCGCCGCCCACGCCAAGGGCATGAAGGTCTTCTTCGACGTCATCACCAACCACACCGCCGACACCGTCGACTACGCCGAGCAGAAGTACGGCTACCGCCCCAAGGGCGCCTACCCCTACCTCGACGCCTCCGGCCGCCCCTTCGACGACCGGGCCGCCATCGGGAAGGTGGACGCGGACTCGTTCCCGTACACACCGACGACGACCGGCGGCAAGGTCCCCGCCTGGCTCAACGACCCGAAGATGTACCACAACCGGGGCGACTCCACCTGGGCCGGCGAGTCCGCCGAGTACGGCGACTTCGTCGGCCTCGACGACCTGTGGACCGAGCGCCCCGAGGTCGTCGAGGGCATGGAGCGGATCTACGAGAAGTGGGTCCGCGACTTCAAGATCGACGGCTTCCGCATCGACACCGTCAAGCACGTCGACCTCGGCTTCTGGACCCAGTGGGCCACCGCCCTCGACGCCTACGCCAAGAAGCGGGGCCGCGAGGACTTCTTCATGTTCGGTGAGGTCTACTCCGCCGACACCACCGTCACCGCCCCCTACGTCACCCGGGGCCGGCTCGACGCCACCCTCGACTTCCCCTTCCAGGACGCCGCCCGCGCCTTCGCCTCCCAGGGCGCCGGAGCCGACCGCCTCGCCAAGGTCTTCGCCGAGGACTACCGGTACACCACCGACAAGGCCAACGCCTACGAGCAGGTGACCTTCCTCGGCAACCACGACATGGGCCGCATCGGCACCTTCCTCAAGCAGGACAACCCCAAGGCCTCCGACGCCGAACTCCTGCGCCGGGCCCGCCTCGCCAACGAGCTGATGTTCCTCTCCCGGGGCAACCCGGTGATCTACTCCGGCGACGAGCAGGGCTTCACCGGCGCCGGCGGCGACAAGGACGCCCGCCAGCCCCTCTTCGCCTCGCAGGCCGCCGACTACCTCGACGACGACCAGCTCGGCACCGACCGCACCCACGCCACCGACGCGTACGACACGAAGCACCCCGTGTACACGTCCGTGGCCCAGCTCTCGAAGCTGACCCGCGAGAACCCCGCCCTCCGCGACGGCGTCCAGCAGGAGCGGCTCGCCGAGGACTCCGTCTACGCCTTCTCCCGTACGGACCCGAAGACGCGGACCGAGTACCTCGTCGCCACCAACAGCGCCACCACCGAGAAGACCGTCACCGTCCCCGTCGACTCCGCGAACTTCCGCACCCTGTACGGGGGTCAGGGCGCGGTCGCCTCGAAGAACGGGGCCGTGACCGTCACCGTCCCCGCCCTCTCCTCGATGGTCCTCAAGGCCGACAAGCCCCTCCCGGCCCCCGCCGCGAAGCCCGCCGTCAGCCTCAGGGCTCCCGCCGCCGGAGCCACCGGCACCGTCGAGCTGTCCGCCGACGTCACCGGCGGACAGCTCAACCGGGTCGTCTTCGCCGCCCAGACCGGCGACGGCCGCTGGCAGACGCTCGGCACCGCCGACCACGCCCCCTACAAGGTCACCCAGTACGTCACCGCCCCCGCCGGAACCCCGCTCCGCTACAAGGCCGTCGTCGTCGACAGCGCCGGCCGCACCGCGAGCACCACCGCCGTCAGCACCGCCGGACAGGCCCCCGCGCCCGAGAAGCCGGTCGCCGTCGAGCGGACGTACGCCGTCGTGCACTACCGGCGCGAGGACGGGAACTACGAGGGCTGGAAGCTGAAGGCGGCCGGCCAGGAGGCTCTGTTCACCGGCCGCGACGCCCACGGCGCCTTCGCCTGGGTCAAGGTCCCCGAGGGCGCCTCCACCGTCGCGTACACCGTCGAGAGGGACGGCGCCGCGGACGGCCCGCGGCGGAGCATCGAGCTCGGCCGCACCGGCGAGGTCTGGATCACCCAGGGCGCCGACGGCCAGTCCGACACCGACCCGGCCCCCGCCACCCCGGACACCACCAAGGCCGTCATCCACTACCAGCGGCCCGACGGGAACTACGACGGCTGGGGCCTCCACACCTGGACCGGCGCCGCCCAGCCCACCGACTGGTCCAGGCCGCTGATGCCGGTCCGCTTCGACGCGTACGGCGCCGTCTACGAGGTCCCCCTCACCGAAGGCGCCACCACCCTCTCGTACATCCTCCACAAGGGTGACGAGAAGGACCTGCCCACCGACCAGTCCCTCGACCTGGCGAGCCTCGGCCACGAGGTCTGGGCGCTCTCCGGACAGCAGAAGTACCTCCTCCCCACCGTCGGCGGCGCCCCGGACCTCGACCTCGGCAAGTCCGAGGCCCAGTGGATCGACCGGAACACCGTCGTCTGGAAGGTGAAGCCGAACGACTCCACCAGCCGGCAGCTCGTGTACGCGAAGGACGGCGGGATCACCGTCACCGACGGCGCCCTCAGCAGCGAGGGCCAGTGGCTCCGGCTGAACCCCGGGACGCTCACCGACGCCCAGCGGGCGAAGTTCCCGCACCTCAAGGACTACCCCGCCTTCACCGTCGACCCCCGCGACACCGACCGCGTCCGGGACTCCCTGCGCGGCCAGCTCATCGCCACCCAGCGCGCCGCCAACGGCGCCCTGCTCGCCGCCACCGGCGTCCAGACCGCCGGCGTCCTCGACGACCTGTACGCGAAGAGGGCCACCGGCGCCGCCCTCGGCCCGGTCTTCCGCGGCGGCAAGGTCGCCCTCAACGTCTGGGCCCCCACCGCACAGTCCGTCGCCCTCGAACTCGACGGCCGGACCCTGCCCATGCGCCGCGACGACACCTCCGGCGTCTGGACCGCCACCGGCCCCAGGTCCTGGACGGGCAAGCCGTACCGCTACGTCGTGAAGGTCTGGGCCCCCACCGTCCGGCAGGTCGTCACCAACAAGGTCACCGACCCCTACTCCACCGCCCTCACCACCGACTCCGCCCGCAGCCTCGCCGTCGACCTCACCGACCCGAAGCTCGCCCCCACCGGCTGGCGCGCCCTGAAGAAGCCCGCCGCCGTACCGCTGCGGGACGCCCAGATCCAGGAACTCCACATCCGTGACTTCTCCGTCGCGGACCCCACCGCCGAGGCCGGCCACCGGGGCACCTACCTCGCCTTCACCGACAAGGACAGCAAGGGCTCCAGGCACCTCCGCGACCTCGCCGCCTCCGGCACCTCCTACGTCCACCTCCTCCCGGCCTTCGACATCGGCACCGTCCCCGAGAAGAAGTCCGCGCAGACCACCCCCGCCTGCGACCTGTCGGTCTACGCCCCCGACTCCGAGGAGCAGCAGGCCTGCGTCACCGCCGCGGCGGCCAAGGACGCCTACAACTGGGGCTACGACCCCCTGCACTACACCGTCCCCGAGGGCTCCTACGCCACCGACCCCGAAGGCACCCGCCGCACGGTCGAGTTCCGGCAGATGGTCCAGGCCCTCAACGGCGACGGCCTGCGCACCGTCATGGACGTCGTCTACAACCACACCGTCGCCGCCGGACAGTCCGACAAGTCCGTGCTCGACCGGATCGTGCCCGGCTACTACCAGCGGCTCCAGGCCGACGGCACCGTCGCCACCTCCACCTGCTGCGCCAACACCGCGCCCGAGAACGCCATGATGGGCAAGCTCGTCGTCGACTCGGTCGTCACCTGGGCGCGCGAGTACAAGGTCGACGGCTTCCGCTTCGACCTCATGGGCCACCACCCGAAGGACAACATCCTCGCCGTACGCAAGGCCCTCGACGGGCTGACCGTCGCCAAGGACGGCGTCGACGGCAAGGCGATCGTCCTCTACGGCGAGGGCTGGAACTTCGGCGAGATCGCCGACGACGCCCGCTTCGTCCAGGCCACCCAGAAGAACATGGCGGGCACCGGCGTCGCCACCTTCTCCGACCGGGCCCGCGACGCCGTCCGCGGCGGCGGCCCCTTCGATGAGGACCCCGGCGTCCAGGGCTTCGCCTCCGGGCTCTACACCGACCCCAACTCCTCGGCCGCCAACGGCACTCCGGCCGAGCAGAAGGCCCGCCTCCTGCACTACCAGGACCTCATCAAGGTCGGCCTGACCGGCAATCTCGCCCCGTACACCTTCACCGACACCTCCGGGCGTACGGTCAAGGGCTCCGAGGTCGACTACAACGGCGCCCCCGCCGGATACGCCGCCGCCCCCGGCGACGCCCTGGCCTACGCCGACGCCCACGACAACGAGAGCCTGTACGACGCCCTCGCCTTCAAGCTCCCGGCGGACACACCGGCGGCGGACCGGGCCCGTATGCAGGTCCTCGCCATGGCGACGGCCACCCTCTCCCAGGGCCCGGCGCTCTCCCAGGCCGGCTCGGACCTGCTCCGCTCCAAGTCCCTGGACCGCAACTCCTTCGACAGCGGCGACTGGTACAACGCCATCCACTGGGACTGCCGCGACGGCAACGGCTTCGGCCGCGGCCTGCCGCCGGCCGCCGACAACAAGGCCAAGTGGTCCTACGGCAAGCCGCTGCTCGTCAACCCGGCCCTGACGGCCGGCTGCGCGCAGATCGACGGAGCCTCCGCCGCCTACCGGGACCTGCAGAAGATCCGTACCACCGAGCCGGCGTTCTCCCTCGCCACCGCCGGGCAGGTCCAGGACGCCCTGTCCTTCCCGCTCTCCGGCCGCGAGGAGACCCCGGGCGTGATCACGATGCGCCTGGGCGACCTCGTGGTGGTCTTCAACGCGAGCCCGCGGCAGCAGACCCAGCGGGTCTCCGGTCTGGCCGGTGCGTCGTACGCCCTGCACCCCGTGCAGGCGGCGGGCTCGGACAGCGTCGTGAAGTCGTCGTCCTACGAGTCGGGCTCGGGCACGTTCTCGGTCCCGGCGCGGACGGTGGCGGTGTTCAAGGCGAGCTGACCGTCACGCCCCGGTGAGCGACCGCTCCATCAGGGTGACCCCGTAACGCGTGCCGTCGGCGGCGAGCTTTCCCGGCTCCTCGCCGACGGCACGGTAGCCCGCGGCCTCGTAGTACGCACGGAGCCGCGGGTTGTCCGACAGACAGTCCAGCCGGGCCACCGCCCGGCCGCCGGCCGCTATCCGCTCCTCCGCGTGCGCGAGCAGCGCCCGCCCGGTGCCGGCCGGCGCCGAAGCCCGCTCCGTCATCAGCCGGTGGACGTACCCGGCGACCGGCGGCTGCGGACCCCAGGCCCCCTCGTCCTCCCACCACAGCTCGTACGCCCCGACCGGCCGGCCACCGTGGGCCGCCAGCCACACCTCACCGGCGGCGAGGCGCTCCCCGAAATGCGCGGCGCTCTTCCCGCCCGGCTTCCACTGGTCGATGCCGTTGCGCAGCATCCAGCGGGCGGCCTCGTCGTACATTTCCGCCAGGAGGCCGAGATCGTCCTCTCCGGCCTGCCGGAAGGTCACTTGTGTCGTCATGGCGATCACCGTAAAGGTGTGGCCAGACATCCGACAGCCGTATCTCTCTGGCCGGGAGTGACCCTCATGCCGCAGATCACCGTCGACTACTCCGCGCCCCTCGACCGGCGCGGCTTCGCGCTCGCCCTGCACCCTCTGCTGGTCGAGGCGGTCGGCACGACGCCCGAGGCCTGCAAGACCCGCTTCCGCGAGGTAGACGAGACGGTCGTCGGCGACGGCGCGACCGACGACGCCCTCGTACACGTCGAGATCGCCCTGCTGTTCGGCCGCACGGACGACGCCAAGGCACGGCTCTCGAAGGCCGTCCTGAACCTGCTGCCGCGCTACCTCAAGACCACGGACGGCGTCCATCTCTCCGTGGAGATCCGCGACCTCGAATCGTCCTACCGCAAGCGCTGATCGGGCACGACGTGCGCCGCCCCGGCCGAGGGCACGAGCGCGACGAGCCGGGCCACCAGCTCCCCGAAGGGGCCGTCGGCCGGCTCGTCCGCGAGGAGACCCACCAGGATCTCCGCCATCTCCGCGTCGTACGCGGCACTCACCGCCGCCAGCGCCGCGAAGTCGTGCACGAGCTGCAACTCCAGCTCCGCGCGCGGGACCCGGCGCCCGTCCAGCCAGATCAGCGCCGTCGACTCGGCGAGCGACACCCAGGAGCGGACGACCAACTCCAGCCGGGCGGACGGCTTCTCGACCCCGAGGTGGGCGAGGATCTGGACGTACGCGGCCTGCCGCACCTCGTCGATCATCGCGTTCGTCGTGGACGAACCCACCGCGGGCCCGCCCCGCATCAGCGCCGCGAAACCCGGGCCGTGCTCGTCCACGAAGTCGAAGAACCGGCCCATCACCCGCAGCAGCCGCGCCCCGAGCGGGCCCTGCGGCGGCTCCACGAACCTGGCCGCCAGCTCGTCGGCGGCCCGCCGCAGCGCCGCCTCGTACAGGCTCTGCTTGCCGGGGAAGTAGTGGTAGACCAACGGCCGCGAGATGCCCGCGGCGGCGGCGATCTCGTCGATGGAGACCTCGTCGGGAGAGCGGTGGCTGAAGAGTTCGAGGGCGACCCCGATCAGCTGCTGCTTGCGCTCCTCGACGCCCATCCTGCGGCGTACCCCGGTCGTCATACGAACAGCCTAACGGGGTCGGTTACTCTCCTGCTCCATGAGCGCTTCCGACCAGGACACCCAGGCAGCCAAGTCCCCGGAGGCCCCTGAGGCCGAGGAGACCCACGAGGAGACCCGCGAGGAGGGCCCCGAGGGGACTCCGAAGCCCGAGAAGGCCGCCGACGGGGCCGACGGGGCCGACGGGGCCGACGACACGGATGAGGGGGACGACGCGGACGAGAGCGTCGAGACGGACGAGACCGCAGAGCCGGGCGACGACGCCGAAGAGGCGGCCCGCTCCGCCGGGCTCACCCCGAAGCAGGCGCGCCGCCTCCGCGTGGCCGCCGCCTCCGTGCTCCTCGTGGCGATGGCCGTGGTCCTCGTGATCCGCCTCGCGAGCCGGACGTCCGTGCTCGTCGTCGGTGTGTACGGCCTCGCCATGATCCTGTGCGGGATCGTGATCGAACTGTCCCGCAACGGCCGTACGCGGCTGGGCACCTGGCTCCTGGTGGGAGGCCTCCTCGCCGCGCTGGCCCTCGACTGGCTGGTCCTGCCGTAGGGCGGCCCTACAGGTCCAGGACGAGCCGCTTCCCCGTACAGCGCGAGACGCAGATCAGCATGGAGCCGTCCCGCTCGGCGTCGGTGAGCAGCTCGTCCCGGTGGTCGATCTCGCCCTCGATCACCCGCTGTTGGCAGGTGCCGCAGAAACCCTGCCGGCAGGAGTACATGATGCCCGGGACCTCCTCGCGGACCGCCGCGAGGACCGACTGGTCGGCCGCGACCCTCACCGTACGTCCGGAGCGGCGCAGCTCGACCTCGAAGGCCGTCCCGTCGACCGGCGCCGCGGCCGAGAAGCGCTCCAGGCGCGGCGCCCTGCCCTCCGGCAGTGCCGCCGCCACCGCGTCCATGAGGCCGTCGGGGCCGCAGCAGTAGACCGGCGTCCCGGCGGGCACCTGGGCGAGGAATCCCAGGTCGGGGCGGCCCGACTCGTCCTCGGCGACGACGGTCACCCGGTCGCCGCCGAGCCGCTCGATCTCGGCGAGGTACGGCATGGTGGCGCGCCCGCGCCCGCAGTACACGAGTCGCCAGTCCGCCCCGGCCGCGTCGGCGGCGCGGAGCATCGCGAGGACCGGGGTGATGCCGATGCCGCCGGCGACGAAGACGTACGCGGGGGCGTCGGTGAGCGGGAAGCGGTTGCGGGGGCCCCGGATCTCGATCTCCACGCCCTCGTGGAGCTGTTCGTGGACCTCGCGGGAGCCGCCCCGGCTGTCCGCGACGAGGCGGGTGGCCACGGTGTACGCGCCCGTGTCGGCGGGATCGCCGCAGAGCGAGTACTGCCGGACGAGCCCGGAGGGCAGGACGAGGTCGACATGGGCGCCGGGCTGCCAGGCGGGCAACCCGCGTCCCTCCAGGCGTAGTTCGACGACCCCCTCGGCGGGTTCGGTGCGCCGGGCGACGCGGACCTTGCGGGGGACGGTGCGGCCCCTGCCGTATCCGGACACGGGTTCGTCGAGGGCGGGCATCGGCCACAGCGGCGCGGTGGACATACGGCTGCGGACCGCGCGGCGGACGAGCAGCGCGGCCCCGGTGACGAGGGCGACGGTGGTGAACCGGGGCATCAGTGACCTCCGTTGGCGCCGGGGGAGGAGGCCAGGTAGGCCATCGCCTGCGCGGTGTTCCCCTCCTGGGAGGGGTGGTAGGCGCGGCTGAGGTAGCGCGGGACGGAGCGCAGCATGGCCGGGGTGGAGGGCAGTACGCCCTGCCGGCCCTTGCGGACGAACTGGCCGAGGGAGGCCTTGCCGTCGAGCAGGCTGGGATCGTTCTCCATGAAGAAGCGGATGCCGCGCTGCCAGAGGAAGACGAGCGCGGAGAAGGCGAGCGCCCAGGTGCGGGCGCGGCGCCGGTAGCCGCCGTCGAGGTGCATGAAGAGCTCGAAGGCGACCGCGCGGTGCTCGACCTCCTCGGCGCCGTGCCAGCGCAGCAGGTCGAGCATGGTGGGGTCGGCGCCCGCGCGGTCGAGGGCGTCGGCGTTGAGGACCCAGTCGCCGAGGAAGGCGGTGTAGTGCTCGATGGCGGCGATCAGCGCGACCCGTTCCCTCAGCCACCAGCGGCGCGGGCGGCCCGGCGGCAGGGTCCGGTCCCCGAGGAGCTTCTCGAAGAACCAGTCGACCTGCGCGGTGTACGGGGTGGGGTCGAGGCCCTGCTCGCGGAGGTGGGGCAGGACGTCGTCGTGGGCCTGGGAGTGGATGGCCTCCTGGCCGATGAAGCCGATGACGTCCTCGCGCAGCCGGTCGTCGGTGATGTACGGCAGCGCCTGCTTGTAGACGTGCACGAACCAGCGTTCGCCGGCGGGGAGGAGCAGGTGCAGCACGTTGATGGTGTGCGTGGTGAAGGGATCGCCGGGCACCCAGTGGAGCGGGGTCGCCTCCCAGTCGAAGGAGACCTTGCGGGCTTTGAGCTCGACGTGCTCCGACGCCACCGGTACGGGCTGCGTATTAGACATGACGTCAATGTACTGAGGGGTAAGGCGGTGGCAACAGGCCTGTGCGCGGTCTTTTTGAGGGTGGGGGCGGGGTCTGGTGCCCGTGCGGGCGGGGCGGCCGGGGACGGGCGACCGCCGCCCCGCTGCCTCAGCCCGCCTACCTCAGCGCGCCCGTCCTCCGTCCGTCCCGCAGGGTGCCGTCCAGATCGGCCCGCGCCCCCGCCGACGCCCTCACCGCCAGCACCGGCCCGTCCGAGCGGCCCTTCACCCCGCCCGAGGTCTCCAGCGCGGTGAAGTCCGGGCTGCCCGCCGCCAGGACGTACCAGCCGCCGCCCGGCGCCTGCCACAGCACGCCCGCCAGGACCCGGGGCTCCCGCACCCCGCACGCGGGCGACCCCTCGGAGCGGGCCGCGAGCGCCGCGGGCACCTCCGGCGAGGGGACCAGGAACTGGGCGAGGACCCTGCTCCCCGTACCCCGCCAGGTCTCCGCGCGCGTGCACAGCCAGGTGCCCCGCCCGGCGCCCTCCGGCAGCGGCTGCCGCGCGAACCGCCAGGCGCTCACCGAGCGCACGCCGTGCGCCCGTACCGCCGTCAGCTGGCAGGCGGTACGGGCCCACGCCGCCCGCGCGTCGGGGCCCGTGGCGTCCACGGGCGCGCCGGGGGAGCCCCACAGGAGGCGGGCGGGGGACAGCTCGCCCAGGTCGGCGAGGAGCCGGCGCCCCGAACCGTCGTGCACCTGGAGGGTGTTCCAGCGGGTGCAGCCCTTCGCGAGCGCGGGGCTCGTCATCGGCTCCGTCACCCCGTCGGCGTCGCGGGGCAGCGGCCGGGCGTCCCGGCCGGGCGCGAGCAGGTCCCGTACGGCGGTCTCCGTGACCCAGGGCGCGGTGAGATAGCGGACGTCGCCCGCCGCCCGGGACACGACGAGCGCGGCGGAACCGACGGTGTCGGCGCCGTCGGTGCGCGCGAAGTCGAGCGCGGCGCCGGCGGTGCCCGCCGCGCCGTCGACGGGTTCGGCGTACCGCACGGCGCGCAGCCCGTCGTGGAGGAGCACGACCCGGGCCCCGTCGACGACGCCCGCGAACAGCAGCTGCGGCGGCCCCATCGGGGGGCCGACCGGCGTCCCGGGCGTGGCGGAGGAGCGTACGGAGGGGCCGGGCCGGGCCCACACGGCGAGCGCGCGCCGGAGCAGGCCGGTGTCCCGGGCGAGGCCGCCGCGGGCGGGCCACACGGAGAAGTCCTGCCGGGTCGAACCGGGCCAGACGGCGGGGTCGACCCGCCTGAGGGCGCCGGGGTCGAGGGCGGCCTCGGCGGCGGGGTTGCGGGCGTACGAGGGGGCGGCGGCACCGTTTCTGCCCCAGCCGTCCCCGGGCAGCCCGAGCAGCGTCCCGCAGACGACGAGCGCGGCGAGGGCGACGAGAGCGGCCCGGCCGTGCTGCCGCCGCCGCATGAGATCGGTGGGCCGCGCCTGCAGCGCACAGGGGTCGAACTCGTCGGACTCCAGCAGGGCGACCCCACTGCGCCGCCGCCCGGGATCGAACCCACCGGGGCCCCGCCCCGGCGCACGGGCGGCGGCGTAGTGGGGTCCCGCCTGCTCGCCGACGCGTTCGGCGCGACCGTTCGGGCCTTCGGCGCCGGTCCGGCCCGGCGTGCCCGTACCGCCCCCGCCCCTGCCGTCCGCCGCCGGCCCCGTACCGGCCCTGCCGCCCGCGCGTTCCTGCCCGGCCCCGTGCGGGCCGCCCGACCCCGTCCAGTTCCCGGCTCCGCCCCGGCCCGGGCCGGGCTGTTGGCCGACCCGTTCCGTACGGCCGTCCCCGGTACCGGACGGCCCGCCGCTTCCGGAGCCCGGCCCGACCGGTTCAACTCCTACCGGGCCGCCCGCCGCGCCCACCCCCTCCGGCCCGTCCCCGGCCTCCGTCTCCACCGCGTCCGCCTCCGCCAGTGCCCCCGCCGGGTCCTCCACCCCCGCCGCCCTCAGGACCCGCAGCACCTCCGGGTCCCCCTGGCGTTCCAGGCCGCGCAGGACGTAGGCCGCGCGGCCCGGTCCGGAGAGGCGGGACAGGCGCTGGTCCAGGGCCAGTTCGTCCGCGCCCCCCACCCGGGGGAACAGCCGCAGCCCCCACACATGCGGCAGCAGCGGCGGGAACTGGGCCCGGCGCGGCAGCGCGAGGCGCCGCAGCGGCAGCCCGGCGATCAGCGCCTGCCGCAGCACCTCGCCCCGTACGTACGCGTACCCGGGATCGACCGCGTCCTCGGACAGCCGGGGCTCCGGCACGGACGGCCCCGGCACCCGCCGCCGCGGCAGCGAACGCTGTACGAGCGCGTGCGCCGTCAGCACCCGGCGGTTGCGTCCCAGCGAAGGCGGCAGTACGAGATAGGCGATGCGGACCAGGCGCGGATAGCGCTCGACGAGCGCGGCCTCGGCCTGCTCGACGTCGACGGGGCCCACGGGCGAGGGAACGAGATCCTGGGTGCTCACGTTCAGCAGAACGAGCGATTCTTCCGATGGTCACCCCGGCCCGTGGCGCGTGCTCAGGCGGCCGGGACCGACAGCCGCTCGCGGATCACCGCCGTGACCTCGTCCGGAACACCCAGCCCTTCCCGTACGTACGCCTCCATCGATCCGTGCCGGACCGCCACCTCGTCCAGCGCCGCCGCCAGGTACTCCGGAAGGACCCCGATCAGGTCGAGCGCCAGCTGCGGATCGCCGCCCTGGGCCGTGAACCCCTCGATCATCGGCGCGAACGCCTGCCGCACCGCCGTGTTGACGGCGAGGTACTCCGACCGCACGGTCTCCTCGTCCGCGCCGAGCAGCGACAGCACGACCGTCGCCGCCCAGCCCGTCCGGTCCTTCCCCGCCGAGCAGTGGAAGAGCAACGGCCCGGCGTCCGGAGCGCCCAGCTCGGTGAGGAGCGTGCGGTAGGCCGCGCGGGCCGATTCGCCGGAGACGAAGGTGCGGTACGTCCGGGCGAACGCGGCCCGCACCCGGCCCCCGCCCAGGTGTTCCTCGGCGAGCGCCGGGTCGGAGATCAGCTGCTTCAGGTGCGCGGCGGGCGGCAGCCCGCTGACGGCCAGATGGTCGGCGAGCACGTCCGCGACGAGCGCCCGCGCGCCGAGGGGCAGCCGGTCGGGCCGGTCGCCGCGCTCGCCCTCCGTACGGAAGTCGACGACGGTACGGACACCGAGGCCGGCCACCGCCGGTTCGGCGGGGTCGAGCCGGTCGAGCTGCGCGGACCGCAGGACGAGTCCGGGCCGAACCGCCCGCCCGTCCCCGAGCGGCAGGCCGCCGAGATCGCGGAGGTTGGCGACGGAGGTGGCGGGGATGGCGGGCATGTCGGCGGCTCCTCCGGTACGTGCGTGTGCAGTCGACCGTAATGGATCATCCCGGTATGGGCAGATCCAGCGGGTTCGTCACGTCCGGGTGAGCAGCTCCCGAGGACCCACGTGAGCCCCGGGGGTCCCGTGAGCCCGCCGCGTCAGGCGTGCCCCGCGTGCCCCGCAGTCTCCGCGTGCCCCGCGGCCCCGGCGAGCGCGGTGAGCACCTCCGCCTCCCGTTCGGGGGAGAGGCCCACCGGCGGTCGGCCCGGTCGGTTCGGCCGGTCCGGCGCCACCCCGCCGAGCGATTCCAGCCACGCCCAGGTGTCCGCGACCGTCTCGACGACGGGCCGGCAGCGCAGCCCGGTGGCGAGCGCCCGGGAGACGTCGGCGGTGTGCATCGCGTCGTACGTCTCGCCCGGCGGCAGCCAGACGGGCAGCTCGGTCCAGGGCTCCACCCCGGCGGCGACGAGCGCCTCGGGATCGGTCCACCGCAGTTCGACGGCGTCGGCTTCGGCGTCGGTCCCCCCGGTCCGACCGGTCGCCCTCACGCACGCGTCGAGCAGCTCGCCCATCGTCGCGTGGCCGGACGGCGACACGAGGTTGTACGGCCCGGAGAGCCCGGCGGCCACCGCGTCGAGCGTCCATTCGGCCAGGTCGCGCACGTCGATGTACTGGATCGGCAGAGTCCCGGGGCCCGGCGCGAGGACCGGACCGCCGCGCGCGATCCGGCCGAGCCACCAGGGGAGCCGCCCCACGTTCTCGTACGGGCCGAGGATGAGCCCGGCGCGGACGAACAGCGACCGCTCCGCGCCGAACGCGTCCGCGACGGCCAGTTCGCCGCCCCGCTTGGCCTCCCCGTACGGCACCTCACCGCCGGCGTCCGGCGAACCCTCCACCAGCGGACCGTCCTCCGTCAGCCCGGCGGCCATGGGCCAGGTGTACACGGACCGGCTCGACACGTACGCGTACCGCTCGACCCGTCCGGCGAGCAGCCGTGCCGCGTCCCGCACCACCGAGGGCGCGAGCGACCAGGTGTCCACGACGGCGTCCCAGGAACCGGTGGCGAGCGCGGCGAGGCCCTCCGGGGCGGTGGTGCGGTCGCCGAGCAGCGCGGTCACCCCCTCGGGGGCCGGGTGCCGGCCGCGGTGGAAGACGGTCACGTCCCAGCCCCGGTCGAGCGCGGCCTCGACGACCGCGCGGCCGACGAACTCCGTGCCTCCGAGCATCAGTAGTCTCATGGCCCGAGCCTGCCCGGCGGGTCGCCCCGGGACCAGGGGGTTCCGCTCCGGGAGGATTCCGCCACGGGAGGAACGTCACGGCCGCGTGAGGGACGTCATCGCGCGGGGAGGTGGTCTCGTGCGCCGCACGGCCGAGTGACACCATGACGGGCGATGACGGATGTCCGGTCGCCCCTGCGCGCGTTGAGAGCCGCCCTGTTCGCGGTGGTGTGCGTGACCTTGGCGGCGGTGGGGCATTCGTCCATGTCTGAGCATCGGCTGCCGGCCGTCGCCCTGCTCGGCGCCTTCGCCGCGACGGCGGGCGCGGCCTGGGCGGCGGCGGGCCGGCTCCGGGGCGCGCCGACGATCGCGGGTGCGATGGCCGTGCTGCAGGGGGCGTCGCACCTGCTCTTCTCGACGGCGGGTGCGCGGGCGGGGGACACGGGCCACCCGATGGCGAGCCGGACGCCGGGCGCGGCGCACGACATGCACGGGATGCCCCACGGCGGCATGAGCGGCATGCACGACATGGGTGCCGTGGGCCCCACCACGGGCATGAGTTCAGGCGCGGACATGGGCTCCGCCATGGACATGCTCTCCGGCGGCGGTCTCGGCATGCTCGCCGTCCACCTCCTCGCCGCGCTGCTCTGCGGCCTCTGGCTGGCCCGTGGTGAGGCCGCGTTCCTCACGCTGGCGGAGGCGGCCCTCGCGTACGCCTTCACCCCGCTCCGCCCGCTCCTCGCGCGCGTGCCCGTGCCCCATGTCCCGCGCCCCGCGCTCCGCCGGTCGCGCCGGAGCGCACACCGGCCGCACACCGTCGTCCTCGCGCACGCCCTCTCCCGGCGCGGCCCGCCCCGGCCGCCCGTACCCCGCGCCACGGCCCTCGGAGCTCACGTCTGACCCGGGGGTCCCTTCCCCCTGTCTGCAACCAGTCCGAGGACAGTCATGACGATCGACGATCCCGCACGCCCGGAAACACCCGAGGCGCCACCGTCGCAAGCCACGAAGCCCCCCACGACGGCCACAAAGCCGTCCACGACATCCACGACATCCACGACAGCCACGAAGCCCCCCACGACCACCTGGAGTTCCCTCCGCCCTCTCGTCCTCCGCCTCCACTTCTACGCGGGTGTGCTCGTCGCCCCCTTCCTCCTCGTGGCCGCCGCCAGCGGCCTGCTGTACGCGCTCTCCTTCCAGGCCGAGAAGGTCGTGTACGCGCACGAGCTGGAGGTCCCCGTCGGAGACACCACCCTGCCGCTCTCCCAGCAGGTGAACACCGCCCGCAAGGTCAACCCGAACGGCACCGTCACCGCCGTCTGGCCCGGCGCCGAACCCGGGGCGACGACCCGCGTCCTGATGGCCGACCCGGACGCCCCCGAGGGCACCTCGACGGCCGTCTTCGTGGACCCGTACACCGGTGACGTACGCGGGCAGCTGCCCAGTTACGGCAGCTCCGGGGCGCTCCCGCTGCGCACCTGGACCGACGGCCTGCACCGCGATCTGCACCTCGGCGACCTCGGCCGGAACTACAGCGAACTGGCCGCGAGCTGGCTGTGGGTGATCGCGCTGGGCGGTCTGCTGCTGTGGCTCGGCCGTCGCAGGAGGAACCGCCGTGCCCTCTTCGTGCCGGAGGGCGGCCCGGCGTCCCGGCGCCGCACCCTCTCCTGGCACGGCTCGGTGGGCCTGTGGGCGGTGACCGGTCTGGTGCTGCTCTCGGCCACCGGCCTGACCTGGTCGCGGTACGCGGGGGAGAACATCGGAGTGGTGCAGGACGGTCTCGGCGGCGCCACCCCGACGCTGACCGCGACCGTCGGAGGCGCGGCCGGCGGGTCCTCGGAGCACGAGGGCCACGGCGGCGCCCACACCGGCACCACCACCGCCCAGGGCCCGGACATCGGCATCGACAAGGCGCTGGAGGCGGCCCGCGCGGCCGGCATCGACAGTCCGAGCGTCTCAGTGGCGCTGCCCGCCGAGGGCAAGGGGTACGTGGTCAGGGAGACGGACACGCGGTTCCCGGTCGAGCTGGACTCGGTGGCGGTGAACCCGGCGGACGGCGCGGTGCTCGACCGGCTGGCCTTCGCCGACTACCCGTTGCTCGCGAAGCTCACCCGGTTCGGCATCGACGCGCACACGGGTGTGTTCCTCGGCCTGTTCAACCAGCTGGCGCTCGCGGCCCTCGCGCTGTCCCTGATCCTGCTGATCCTCTGGGGCTACCGCATGTGGTGGCTGCGCCGTCCGGGCCGGCCGGTCGGCAGGGGCGCCTGGCGCAAGGTGCCGCCGACGCTGCTGCTGCCGCTGCTCGCGGTCACGGCCCTGGTGGCGTGGTTCGTCCCGCTGCTCGGCCTGAGCCTGCTCCTGTTCCTGGCCGTGGACCTCGCCCTGGCGCTGGCGTCCGGGGCGAGGGCGAGGTCCGGGGCGGGCCGAACCGGCTGATCAGGGGGTGTACTTGTAGCCGACCCGCCGCACGGTCTGGATCGTGCGGCGGTGCTCGGCGCCCAGCTTGCGGCGCAGCCGGGCCACGTGCACGTCGACGGTACGGCCGTCGCCGACGTGCCCGTACCCCCACACGGTGGTGACCAACTGGTCGCGGGTGTGCACCCGGTGGGGGTGCGCCACCAGATGGGCGAGCAGTTCGAACTCGAGATACGTGAGGTCCAGCGCCTGCCCGTCCACGACGGCGATCCGCCGGACCCCGTCGATGGCCACCGGCCCCTGCTCCTCCACGGGAGCGGGGACGGAGGCGGGGGAGGTCGCGGCGACGGGCAGCCGGGAGTGCTGGTCGGCCGGTACGAGGACGAGGTACCCGACCATCGGGGGACGCCCCGGCAGCGTCGGCAGCGTGTGCTGCGGCGCGGGCAGCAGGGTGGCGCCGGGCGGCAGGAACTCCGCGACCTGGGCGAAGTCGACGACTTCGTGCGGATCGACGGCGCGCAGTCGGGGCCGGCCGGGACGGACGGCGGTGAGGGAGGCGCTCTGGGTGTGGGCCATGGCAGGTCAGCTCTTTCGCGCGGGGAACGGACGGAGAGGTCTCGTACGTCGTGCGCGTCGGCCGAAGGCCGGGGATCGGACCGAACCGATCGGGGCTTTAGAGGGCCGACGCGTTCCTCGCGCGTCGACAGCACCGGTCGAAGTCATGGTGCTGCCGGGAAGGCCAGAACGGCTCGAGGTCGTGACGACCCGTCGCGGTGTCGTTCTGCATGATGGCCATATCCCTATTGAACCAGAAGGGAATGCCCCCGACGAGCCCCTGCCCGGCCAAAACCCGTGTAGCGCTTCCCACATACCGGGAGGCGCCCCCCCGTACGACGAAGAGGGCGCCCACCGTACGAACCGGTGGGCGCCCTCTCCGTGCTGCGTGCTGCGTGCTGCGTGCTCCGTGCGGTGCTGCGGATCAGACCTGGTCGGCCTTCTCCAGGGCCTCGCAGCAGGTGTCCACGATCAGGCGGGTGACCACGTACGGGTCCACGTTCGCGTTCGGGCGACGGTCCTCGATGTAGCCCTTCTGGTCCTGCTCGACCTGCCACGGGATGCGGACCGAGGCGCCGCGGTCCGAGACGCCGTAGGAGTACTGGTCCCACGGGGCGGTCTCGTGCAGGCCCGTCAGACGGTCGTCGATGCCGGCGCCGTAGTTCTTGACGTGGTCGAGCGGCTTCGAGCCCTCGCCGAGCGACTCGCACGCGGTGATGATCGCGTCGTAGCGCTCGCGCATCGCCTTGGTGGAGAAGTTGGTGTGCGCGCCCGCGCCGTTCCAGTCGCCCTTCACCGGCTTCGGGTCCAGCGTCGCGGAGACGTTGAAGTCCTCGGCCGTGCGGTACAGCAGCCAGCGGGCGATCCACAGCTGGTCCGAGACCTCCAGGGGGGCCAGCGGGCCGACCTGGAACTCCCACTGGCCGGGCATGACCTCGGCGTTGATGCCGGAGATGCCGAGACCGGCCTTGAGGCAGTTCTCGAGGTGCGCCTCGACGATCGGGCGGCCGAAGATCTCGTCCGCGCCGACACCGCAGTAGTAACCGCCCTGCGCGGCCGGGAAGCCGTTGACCGGGAAGCCGAGCGGGCGGGTGCCCTCGAAGAAGGTGTACTCCTGCTCGATGCCGAAGATCGGCTCCTGAGCCCCGTACCGCGCGGAGACCTCGGCCAGCCCGGCGCGCGTGTTCGACTCGTGCGGCGTCATGTCCGTGTTCAGGACCTCGCACAGCACCAGGATGTCGTCGCCGCCGCGGATCGGGTCCGGGCAGGAGAAGACCGGGTTGAGAACGCGGTCCGAGGCGTGGCCCTTGGCCTGGTTCGTGCTGGAACCGTCGAAGCCCCAGATCGGCAGCTCGTCGAGCGCGAGGGCGTCACCCACGATGATCTTCGTCTTGGAGCGAAGCTTCGCGGTCGGCTCGGTGCCGTCGATCCAGATGTACTCAGCCTTGAAGGTCACGGGTCTCATCCTTTGGCGTGCTGCTGCGGGGTTCCGCCGCGGCTCGCGGCACTGCGAGAAGCTGCGGTCTCCGCGCTGACTGCGCGGTGTGTGTTCGACCGCAGCTTCGCAACACGGGATTTCCCATCGGTTGCCCGTTTGTGAACCCCGTGTTACTCGGCCTCCTTGATTCTCCCGTTCTTCCCCCGATCGGCCCGCAGCCGCTCCTCGACCCGGTGCGCGTCCAGGAGGGCACCGAGCCCCGCCGCCCGCACCCGCAGGACCACCTCGGCGTACGAGGTCCCCAGCGCCTCCGCGGTCCGCCCGAGGTGCCAGTCGCAGTCCGCGAGCCGGTGCAGCAGGTACCCCTTCCGGATCTGCTTCTCGGAGAGCCGGAAGGTCTTCAGATAGGCCGTCCGCCCCTTCCGGTCGGTGATCACCTCGCCGATGTGCTGCTCCCGCCCGCCCCGCTCGAACGGCGGCAGGAACCGGTACAGATCGAACGGCCCAGCCCGGTACACCCGCTCGAAGGCGTACGAGGTCTCCAGGAGGTCCCGCGCCATCAGCCCGTCGTGGGCCACCGCCCAGGCCCGCTCCTGCTCCCGGGCCGCCGCCCGCAGGTCCGCGAGGTTCCGGATGCCGCCGGCGCCGTCCCGGATGCGCGCGGTGAACTCGGGCACCGGGCCGCCGTAGTACGCGTACTGGTGGACCAGCTCCCCGTACAGGTCCTCGACGAGCGTCGGGTGCAGCAGCCGGTAGTCCTCCGGGTGGGGCACCACGAAGGCGGCGGCGAGCGCGTCGGCCACGTACAGGAGCAGCCCGCACTGGCCCGGGTGCAGCTCGAAGACCCGCAGCGCCTCCGCGAGCCCCGGCACCGTCCACCCCGCGTACGCCGCCTCGGCACGCGGCGAGAGACCGTGCCGCAGCGCCTCGCGGGACCACTCGTCCCAGACGACGGAGGGCCCGCCGAAGTGCAGGGCGAGGTACCCCTCCAGGGCGAGGTGCAGCGGCAGGAACCGCAGCCGCCGCTCGCCCTGGCGGCGCTTGGCCATGCGGTGGATCCGGCGCACGGGCACGCACTCCGGCGCACCCCAGGGCAC
Source organism: Streptomyces sp. P9-A4 (assembly GCF_036634195.1). Taxonomy (NCBI): domain Bacteria; kingdom Bacillati; phylum Actinomycetota; class Actinomycetes; order Kitasatosporales; family Streptomycetaceae; genus Streptomyces; species Streptomyces sp. P9-A4. Next base: position 1,968,814 of record NZ_JAZIFY010000001.1, on the reverse strand, counting down.
ACCGGAGGGCGTGCCCGTGCGAGTCCCCGCGCCGTCGCCGAGCCGGGTGCCGTACGCGGCGGACTCCGCGCCCGATCCCGTCCCCGACCAGTCGGCGACGAAGCCGTGCGGGATGTACGAGGTGTAGGCGGTGCGGTCGGGCAGGTCCACCGCGCCCCGTCCCTCGTACACCTTCCGGTGCAGCCGCAGCCCCGGCACCGGCTCGTTCCGCACGAGCGGCACGATCCGCACCCCGCCCCACACCTGCGCGGGCCGCACGTCGAGCCCGGTCAGATCGATCCGGGTCATCGCCCGGCCCCCTCTCCCGCCGCCCTCAGGAACAGCTCCACCCGCCGGTCCAGATAGGCCCGCAGTTCGCCGAAGCCCGTCCGGCCCTCGGCGAACTGCGCGATCTCCACCAGCGCCGCCAGATCCTCCGCGTCCCGGATGCCCGCGGCCGGCACGCTCGGCGCCAGCCGACGCACGTCGAAGCCCTCCGCGTCGTATACGGGGTTCAGGTGCACCACGCTCGTCCGGCGCTCCGGATCGAGCCGCGTCCGCCACACCCGCAGCACCTCGCCCGCGAGCCCCGGCGGGGCGTTGTCCCAGCCGTCCGAGACGATCACCAGCCGGTCGGGACCGGTGTCCAGGGCGTCCAGGATCCGCAGACCCAGCGGAGTCGGCCCGTACGGCCGGACGAGCAGCGGATCGTCGCCGCCCGAGGTCCACAGCGGGGTGTACGCCCCCGGCGCCGCGAGGGCCTCAAGGAGGAAGTGGGCGCCGAGCGCGACGGCCAGCGGCCGGCGCCGCTTCACCGCCGAACCCGAGGAGGAGAAACTGTCGTCGAGCACGGCCGCGACCCGGCCCCAGCTCCCGGCGTACGGCCCCGCCGTGCGCCGTGCCGCCGCGCGCAGCGCACCCGTCAGCTCGGCCCGCCGCTCCACCCGCTCGCCGAACGGCAGCGACAGCACGAACAGGGCGAGCCGGGTCAGCGGCATGACGGACAGATCGGCGGCCCGCGCCGTCCTGAGCTTTTCGAGCCGGGTCATCCGGGGCGCGATCCGCTCCAGGAACACCGCGCGCGGCACCCCGTGCTTCGCGGCGAAGCCCTCCGCGACCGTGAACGGCAGCTCGTACAGCGCGCCCTGCTCGTAGTGCGCCCGGCGGTGCGCGTCGAGCGTCGCGTTCTCGTACCGGACCCGGCGGCCCGGCGCGAAGAGGAAGTCGCCCGTCTCCGGGTCGGGCAGCCGCCCGTGGACGTGCCGGAGGGCGGCCTTGAGGCCGCTGCGGTACTTCACCGCGTCGAGCGCCGGGTCGGGCCGGGCCGCGAGCCACGCGCGCACGATCGCGCGCGTGCGCCGGTTGTTGACCCCGGCGGCGCGCAGCGCGCGGAACAGCCGGTAGACCCGCGGCGGCGGCAGCTTCGCGAGGCGCGCGGCGATCAGCCGGCCCTCGCCCGGCTCCGCCTCCTCGGGCGTGCGGAGCAGCTGCTCGATGACGAGCGCGGCGTTGTGGTCGTTGATGTCGAGCGCGAGCGAGGCGGCGTACACGGGCCGGTAGTTGACGCGTACGTACTCGTGGAGGAACGCGAGCGAGAAGCGCTGTTCGGCGGCGGAGGAGCGGAACTCCCGCTGGCCGGTGGCGGTCACGGCGGCGTTGACGAAGAGGAGTACGTCCTCGGCGGCGACGAGATCGGACACGGCACTCTCCTCCCAGCGCACGGGTGCCGGCCGGGGAATGGGGGCGCGAACAGCGAAGACGTTGCTTCAGAGGCAGGTTCCGGAAGTCGCACCGGAGTCCCGCGGCCGGCCCGGGAAAGCTAACACCGGGTGGGGGGATCGGGGCGAGCGGATTTCGCGGGAGGGGAGGGGAGGGGAGGAAGGAAGGAGGGGAGGAGGGGATGAGGGGGAGGGGAGAGTGCGGAGGGGGTTCGGGGTGCTGGGCCGGGTCGGGTGGCCGGGCCCCGGGTCGGTTGTCACTGGGGCGGGGCAGACTGGGGGCATGGCGAAGCACCTGGGTGGGAAGCCCCGTATCGGACTGCTCGGCACCGGACCCTGGGCCGGGCGTACGCACGCGCCCGCGCTGGCCGGGCATTCCGGCGTCGAGTTCAGCGGGGTGTGGGGCAGACGCCCCGAGGCGGCGGCCGAGCTCGCCGCCGTGTCGGGCACGCGCGCGTACGACGACCTGGACGCCCTCTTCGCGGCCAGCGACGCCGTGGCCCTCGCCCTCCCGCCGGACGTCCAGGCCCCGCTGGCCGTGCGCGCGGCGGAGGCCGGCTGTCACGTCCTCCTGGACAAGCCGGTGGCCACGACCGTGGCCGGGGCCCGCGCGGTCGCCGACGCGGTAGAGACCGCCGGGGTCGCCTCGGTGGTCTTCTGCACCCTCCGCTTCGCGGAGCCGACCGCCCGCTGGATCGAGGAACAGGCCGCGGCGGACGGCTGGTTCCTGGGCGAGGCGCACTGGCTCGGCTCGCTCTACGGGCCGGGTTCCGCCAGCGCGTACGCGGCCTCCCCCTGGCGCCGCGAGAAGGGCGGCCTGTGGGACGTGGGCCCGCACGTGCTCTCCGTCTACCTGCCGGTCCTCGGTGACGTCACGGAGATCACGGCCGCCCGGGGCCCGGCGGACACCCACCACCTGGTCCTGCGGCACGCGTCGGGGGCGAGCAGCACGGCCACGCTCACCCTGAGCGCCCCGCCGGAGGCGGCGGAGGCGGCCCTCACCCTGTACGGCACCGCCGGGCGCACCGAAATGCCCCGTTGGGACGGGGCGGTGGGGGCGTTCGGCGCGGCCGTGGACGCCCTCGTCACGGCGGCCCGCACGGGACGCCCGCACGACTGCGACGCCCGCTTCGGCCTCCGCCTGACCGAGATCCTCACTGAGGTGGAGCGGGGTGCCGCCGGCGCCTGAGCCCGGCGCGGGCCGGCCGGTCCTGCGGACCGTCACCCCGGCGGACTGGCCGCTCTGGCGCGAGGCCCGCGTCGCCGCGCTCACCACCTCGCCCGAGGCGTTCGGGGTCCGGCTCGCCGACTGGGGCCGGGGCGGCGAGGAACGGTGGCGGGCCCGCTTCGACGACCCGGAGACGTACGGCGTCCTCGCGCTGCTCGACGGCCGGCCGGTCGGACTCGCGGGCGGGCTCGTCGCGCCGGACGGCCTCCCGGAGCTGCGTTCCGTCTGGGTGGCGCCGGGGGCCCGCGGCCACGGCCTGGCAGCCCGACTGATCGCGGCCGTCGAGACCTGGGCCCACGGCGGCGGGGCCACGGTCCTGCGGCTCTCCGTGCTCCGGGGCAACACCGAGGCGATCGCCCTGTACGAGCGCCTCGGCTATGCCCCCACGACCGTTCCCGCCGCCGTCCCCACGACCACGACCGTTCCCGCCACGCTTCCGCCGGCTGCCGAGTTGGTCATGACGAAGGCCCTGCCGGTGGCGGGCTGAGCGCCGCCCTGCCCGAGGTGCTGCCCGAGACGTCGCCCAGGGCCTCTCCCAAGCCCGCGCACAACGCGTCAAGAGCAGGGCCGTACACCCGTTCCGGCGGCGTGGCGTAGCCGACGACCAGGCCGTCCTGGTGGGGCCGGCCGCCGGCCTCCGGGTGGCGGTAGCCGGCGAGGGCCTCCACGGCGACGCCGTGCCGGGCCGCCGCCGCGACCGCCGCCCGCTCCGTGCCCGCAGGCAGTTCGACCACGGCGTGCAGCCCGGCGGCGATCCCCGTCACCCGGACCGCCGGCACCCGCTCGGCGAGCACCGCCGCCAGCCGGTCGCGCCGGGCCCGGTGCCGCTGTCGCATGCGCCGGACGTGCCGGTCGTACGCGCCGGAGGCGAGGAACCCGGCGAGCGTGAGCTGTTCGGTGGCGGAGGTGTGCGGCTCGCGTACGCCCTTCGCCGCGACGACCCGGTCCACCAGGCCGGCCGGCAGGCACATCCAGCCGATCCGCAGCGCGGGGGACAGGCTCTTGCTGACGGAGCCGAGGAGGACGGTCCGGTCGGGGTCGAGGCCCTGGACCGCGCCCACCGGCCGCCGGTCGTAGCGGAACTCCCCGTCGTAGTCGTCCTCGACCACCAGACCGCCGGAGACCCGCGCCCACTCCAGGACACCGGCCCGCCGCTCGGGGTGCAGCGGTCCGCCGGTGGGGAACTGGTGGGCGGGGGTCAGCAGCACCGCGCGCGCGTGGCGGGGGATCTCGGCGGTCCGCGCCCCGTTCCCGTCGACGGCGACCGGCACGGTGGCGACCCCCGCCTCGGTGAGGAGCCCGCGGTGGAAGGGCAGCCCGTACTCCTCCACGGCCCACGGGCCCGCCGCCCCGCCGCCGAGGACCCGGGCGAGCAGCCGCAGCGCGTGCGCGGCGCCCGAGCAGATCACGATCCGGTCCGCGGCGGTCCGTACGCCCCGGACCCGCGCGAGGTACTCGGCGAGCGCGTGCCGCAGTTCGGTCCGGCCCTGCGGGTCGCCGATTCCGAAGGCCTCGTGCGGGGCCTCCGTCAGCGCGTGCCGGGCCGCAGCGAGCCAGGCGGCGCGCGGGAAGGCGCCGGGATCGGGCTTGCCCTGGACCAGGTCGTACGGGAGCGGCGGCGGCGTGGCCGGCCGCACCGGGCCGGGGGAGGGCGCGGCGACCCGGTCGGCGACGCGGGTCCCGGAGCCCTGGCGGGAGGTCAGCCAGCCCTCGGCGACGAGTTCGGCGTAGGCGTCGGCGACGGTGTTGCGGGCGATGCCGAGGTCGGCGGCGAGCGAGCGGTAGGGCGGCAGCCGGGTGCCGGGGGCGAGCCGTCCGGAGCGCACGGCCTCGCGCAGCGCCCCGATGAGCGCGGCCCGCCGCCCGCCGGCTCCGCCGAGATCCAGGTGCAGATCGACACCGAGGGCGTGGGCTCCGCCGCGCGGGTCGGGGTCGGGGTGCGGGGCGTCGCAGGGGGCGCTGAGCCCGCCGGTTCCGCCCGGCGCTCGGTGCAGGTCTTCACCGGGCCCACCAAGCCGGTCGGCCCCGTCGGCCCCGCCGACCCCATCCACCCCGCCCGGTTCCCCGCGCACTTCCCCGCCCAGCCCCTCGCCGTCCCCGCCCGTCACCGGTCCTCCCCGCCGCCCAGCAGGTCCCGTACCCCCGTCAGGAACCGTCGTACGGCCTCCTTCTCGGCCTCCTCGAAGCCGTCGAGCAGCGTCACGGCCCCGTCGATCAGGGGGCCGAAGTGCGCGCGGCCGAGTTCCTTGGCGCGTTCCTCCACGGTGAGCAGCACCCGCCGCCGGTCGCGGGTGTCGCGTACGCGGGCGACGTACCCCAGGCGTTCGAGGCGGTCGACGACCGCGGTCGTGCCGGCCGAGTTGAGGCCGAGCCGCTCGCCGAGCCACCCGGCGGTCGCGTCGGTGCCCGCGCGTTCGGCGTCGAGGAGTGAGATCAGGGCGCGGACGTCCGTGGGGTGCATGCCGTTCCGCGCGGCGAACTCGCCCTGACGCAGGCCGTATTCGACCGTGACCTCGCGGAGCAGGTGAAAGATCCGCATCTCGGGTGACTCCGGCACCGCGTCCTCCTATTATCTCGTTCAGCGAGACTGTCGCCGAACGAGAGGATCGTACCGACCGTGTCCGACCGCTTCGACTCCGCGTACGACGCACTCCTGGCGACCTGGCCGCACCCCACGACCGTCGCGGAACTCGTCACCCCGTACGGCACCACGCACGTCCTGTGCCACGGCCCCGAGGACGGCCCGCCCGTGCTCCTCCTGCCCGGCGGCGGGGCGACCGCCTGCTCCTGGCGGGCCACCGCCGCCGCGCTCGGCACGACGCACCGGGTCCATGCCGTCGACCTCGTCGGCGGACCGGGCCGCAGCCGGCCGGGCGACCGCCCGATCCGTACCGCCGCCGACCTGACGGCCTGGCTCGACGCGCTGCTCGACGGTCTGGGGATCGCGTCGGCGGCGTTCTGCGGCCACTCGTACGGCGCGTGGATCGCCCTCCGGTACGCGCTCGCGTCCCCCGCCCGCACCGACCGCCTCCTCCTGCTCGACCCCACCGGCTGCCTCGCCGGCTTCCGCCCGGGCTATCTGCTGCGGGCCCTGCCGATGCTGCTGCGCCCGACACCCGCGCGGACGGCGGCGTTCCTGGCGTGGGAGACGGGCGGCGCGGAGTACGACCCGGCGGTACGGCGGCTCGACGCCCTGGCGGCGGACCTGCCCCGGCGCCGCCCGGTCACCGGCCCCCGCACGACGGCCGCCGAACTCTCCGGGCTGCGCCCGCCGGTGCTGCTGCTCCTGGCCGGAGCGGGCCGGGCCCATGACGCGCGTCGGGTGGCGGCCCGCGCGACGGCCCTGGGCCTGCGGGCGGACATCGTCCCGGCCGCGACCCACCACACGCTCCCGGCCGCTCTGGGCCCCGCCGAGCTGGCCCGTGTCACGGGCTTCCTCCGGGACTGACCCGACAGCCGGGGCCGCGAGTCCGACGCGGCGCGACCGGGCCGGCCCCACCGGCTCAGCGCGACAGCGCGTCCCGGACCGCCTCCTCCGAGCGGCCCACGACCGCGGTGCCGTCCTCGGCGGTGATGATCGGCCGCTGGATGAGCTTCGGGTGCGCGGAGAGCGCCTCGATCCACCGGTCCCGGCCCCCGGCGTCGCGCGGCCACTCCTTCATGCCCAGCTCCTTGGCGACGGCTTCCTCCGTCCGCGTGATGTCCCACGGTTCGAGCCCGAGCCGGTCCAGCACCTGCCGGATCTCGTCGGTGGAGGGCACGTCCTCCAGATAGCGGCGCACGGTGTACTCGGCGCCCTCGGCGTCGAGCAGGGTGAGGGCGCTGCGGCACTTGGAACAGGCGGGATTGATCCAGATCTCCATGGCTTCCACGGTACCCCCCAAGGCTCCCTCCACCACCCCCCAAACCCTGCCTGGCCAGGGGCGATTGTCAGTGGGGGGCACTAAAATGGTGGGTGAAGGCGAGGGTCCCGGGGAGGGCCCGCGCCCCGCCGTCCGCCAGGAGGTAGCCCATGGCACTCGCCGTGATCCGGACTCCGTCCCTCGAACCCTGGAAGCCCCTGCAGAGGAAGGCGCTCCCCGCGGGCCGCCCCCGCGAGTGGTACGTGTCGCACAACCGGCGCCTGAAGGCCATGCGCCTGTCGATCGCCCTGCTCGACGCCGGGGTCTACATCCCGTCGAAGGCCACGGACGCGAAGATACGCAGCACGGCCGCTACCCTCGGCATCCACCCGCCCTCGGACACCACCTGCCGCATGGTCCGGTCCCTGATCCGCTACGGCCGCTGACCGGAGGAGAGCGAGCGACGGCCGGCCGCCCCCGGGACACCCGGGAGCGGCCGGCCCGGGTGTCCCGGTGTCCGCGCGGCGGCCTCGGCCGTCCGGCGTCCGGCCGGCGCCGACGGACGGCTGCCGCCCAACTGCGCCGTGAGGTAAGGGAGGAGATGGGCCGTCACCTGCGCGCCTCCTCCCTCCCGGTCGTTCGGGGCTATTCTTCTGGCATGCTCGGCCGGGACGTTCCGGCCCGTCATCGGGGGAGGCGAACGTGGCGCGTGTCGTCGGCGTACACGGCATCGGTTGGTCCTGGCGGTCGCGCGAGGAAATGCACGAGACGTGGCACGGAGCGCTGCGCACGGGGCTCCGGAACATCCGCTACGCCGACGCCGCGACGGTGTCGTTCGAAGCGGCCTTCTACGGACACCTGTACAACGGCGGCACGGGCAAGGCCGGCGGTGGCGCGCTCTACACCGCCGCCGACGTGGCCGACGGCTTCGAGTACGAACTCCTGGAGGCCATGGCCAGGGAGGCGGACCCGGCGGCCTTCGACGAGGACGGCGCCGAGCCGGCCTCCAAGGGGGGCGTCGTCCGCGGTGCGCAGGCCTGCCTCAGCATCCTGGAGCGGACGCCGTACCTCGGCGGAATCACCGCCTCGGTCCTCATCCGCCAGATCAAGCAGGTGCACCGGTACTTCGAGGAACCGGCCCTCGGCGAGGAGATCCGGGCCGAGCTGGAGACGGCGATCCAGGAGGACACCCGGGTGGTCCTCGCCCACTCGCTGGGCAGCGTGGCCGCCTACGAGGTCCTGTGGAAGCTCAAGGACGTCCGGATCGACACCCTGGTCACCATGGGCTCGCCGCTCGGGCTGAAATCCATCCGCCGCCGTCTGGCCCGCTCGGCCGACGCGGAGCCGGGGCGCCCGCCGTCCGTCCGCCGCTGGGTGAACGTGGCCGCGGAGCAGGACGTCGTCGCCCTGCGCAAGAAGCTGAAGACCCTCTACAACGACGAAGTCGAGGACTTCGGGGTCACCAACCCCCTGCTCCACATGCACGACTGCACCCGCTACCTCGCCAACGTGTGGACCGCTCGCGCAGTCGAGGCAGCTCTTGGGTGAGCGGTGGTTCCTCCTGGCCGGGGAGGGCGAATACGGCGAGGGCAGCGGCCTGGCGCGGCTCGAACACGTACCGCACGAACTGAAGTCGATGCGCCGCACGCTCCAGGATCTGGGGATGCGGGAGATCCGCAGGCCCGGGGGAGCCCCGGGGGAGCGGGGCCTGCACGAGGTGTGCGACGACCTCGGTGACTGGCTGGAGACGGTGAGCAGCGGTGAGCAGGAGCCGCCGCTGTCGCTGTTCGTCTACTGCACGGGACACGGCGAGCGGAAGGGGGACTCCACGTGGGGCCTGGCCCTGCCGACGTACACGCCGTGGAAGAAGAGACTCCTTGAGCCGGCGGACATCATGGACGCCTTGTACGGGGGCGAAGAACTCAGGAAGACCCTCTTCGACCAGGCGGTCCTCGTTCTCGACGCCTGCTACTCCGGGCCCGGCGCGGCCGACGCCATGGAGACCCTCCGGAGTCAGTCCGCCGTCGGGCACGTCGACTACGACGCCTGGGTGATCGCGACGGCTCGCAGGACACAGCAGGCCGGACAGCTCGCCTTCGCCCGCGCCTTCGCCAGGACTCTCGAACAGAGCCCCGGCACGTCGGAGTTCATCGAGCCCACGGTCCTCGTGGAGCGGGTCAACAGCCACCTGCCGACGGCCGAGCAGGAGGTCTGGGTGTACTCCGCCGGCCGCGGGAGCTGCCGCGCGCTGCCCGATCCGGCGTACATGCCCCGAACCTCCCCCGACTGGCTCGACCGCGGCCTCGACGAGTGGTCCCACCTCGCACGCGGCCGGAGCCAACCGCGGCAGGAGGGCTGGTACTTCTCCGGCCGGGCCGAGGAGCAGCGGCGTCTCCGCGAGTTCATCGCCGGCGGCGGACCGGCCGGGCCGCTCATCCTGCGGGGCGCGGCCGGGGTCGGCAAGAGCGCGCTGCTGGGGCATCTGGCCGTGTGCGGGAAGCCCGAGTGGCGGCGGCGGTTGCCGCCCGTCGCCCGGCGCCGGAGCGGTGGCCTGATCCTCCCGGACGACTCCGTGCACGCGCTGGTGTCCGCCCAGGACGCCACCGTGTCGAGCCTGGCCCGGGGGATCGACCGGGCGCTCGGCCTCGGCCTGGGGGGCACCCCGACGCCGGACGAGCTGTGCGAGGCCCTGGAGGCGCTGCCTCCCCGGACCGTACTGGTGGACGACCTCCACCTGGCCGACGACGGGCCCGCGGCCCTGGTCACGGACCTGCTCGACCCGCTCGCCGAGTACGCGCGGACCACCGTCATCGCCTCGGCCGGTCACGACCTGGCCGCCGACGAGGTGTGGCAGGACCGCCAGCTGCCGGTCTTCCAGCTCGGCACCGACGACGAGGGCGTCCGCGCCTATGTCGACGCCCGCCTGCGCCATGCTTCGACGGCCGGCCGGGGCACCCCCGGAACCCCTTCCCGGAGGGGCGTCGGCGCGATCGCCGCCGCCTGCCACGGACACTTCGGAGCGGCGGTCCGCGCGGTCGACGAGTTCCTCCGCACCCCGCCCGACGGCGACGGCGCGGCGCGCGCGCGGGACGCGGCGGGAAAGCGGCTGCGGAACTTCCATCTGAGCCTGCTCGGAGCCCGGGACCACTCGGACGCCTGGCGCCGGGCGATGCTGGAGCCGGTACGGACGGCGGCCGCGTGCGGGCACGAGGCCGGGCTGACCGCCGAGCGCTGGGCGGCCCTCGCCACGGCCTCGGACCGCTCCGGCGGGACGTACGGCCCGGAGGACGCGAGGGAGGCCGCGGAACTGCTGGGCGACTCGGTGACGGACACCGCGGGCAGCGGGACGGGCAAGGGCAGCGGTACGGGTGAGGGCACCCGCAGGGGAAGCGGCTCACGCCCCGCCCCGCAGCCCCCCGCGTGGCGCCTCGCCACCCCCTTCGCACCGCAGCCCTCCGGGTCGGAGTTCGCCGAGGCCGTACGGGAGTGCCTGCCCGTCCACGCGTCCGAGGGGTCCGGCATCGACTGGGCCGCCGACACGGCGCTGACCGCCCTGTTCGGGGACGTCGCCCGGCACTACCGCCAGGACTTCGCCGCCGAATTCTCCTCGCCGGCCTTCTGGAACGCGCTGCCCGCCGGCGCCCTCGCCCGACAGCTGCGGGACGGAGGGCGACACGCCCTGCCGGACGCGGTCGGTGCGGGCGTACGGACCCAGAAGCCCGGACTCCACCCTGCTGAGCGGGCGTTCCAGCTGAAGCTCTCCCTCCTCAGAGCCGGGGAGGACGGACGCGATCTGGACCCGCGCGGCTCCGGCGCCGGGGTCGACATCCTGTGGGCCACCCCCAAGGACGAGGTGGCCGTACCCGACCTCCTCGCGGTCGCGGGCGGTGCGGACGGCGACGGTTTCGTGGTGACCACCCACGGCGACGCGTCCGTCCGGCTGTGGAAGCTGGCGGACGGCGCCCCGCTGGCCGAGGCGGTGCGGTCCGAGGAGGACGGCATCGCCACGCACATGGCGCTCGCCGTCGTCGACGGTGAACCCGTCGTCGCGCTCGTCGCGGACGGCGCGGGACTGCTGTGGCGACCGCTCTCGGGCCGGGACCCGGAGCCGCTGGCCGCCCTGGACGGGGCCACGGCGATCTCGCTGCACGGCGACGGGCTGCTCGCCGTCGCCAGGGGCGCGCGGATCGAGGTCGTCGAACCGGACGCCACCGGGCGGGCCAGGTCGTTCGCCGTGCCGGGATCGAGCCGGGTGACCCAGGTCCACCTGGGCGGCCCGGCCGGTGACGTACGGCTCGTCGCCACCACCGAGTTCGGCACCGTGACCGCCCGCGTCCAGGACACGGGAGTGGCGGCGGTACGACGTCAGCCGCTGCTCATGCCCGCGACGCGGCACGCCGTGGTGTCGTCGACCGGCCGCACCGTGGCGATGCTCGACCAGGGCGGCGGGCTGTTCGTGTGGGACGAGAGCCGGGGGACGCGGGGGCTCGACCTGCCCGCCGCGCGTGACGGAGCCGTCGCGCTCGCCGTCGGCGACAGCCTGGCGGCGGCGGCCGGGGACGCGAAGTACCCCTGGCTGTGCATCCGCCCGATCACGTCCGGCGACGAACGCCCGACACCCCGGCTGCCGCTGCCGGACCAGCCGATCGCGCTCGCCTTCGACGCGTACGGCTCCCGCCTGGTGGTGACCGACGTACGAGGGGTGTTCTGCCTCGACGTCAGCCCCGACGCGCCCCGACCGGATCCGGCCGACCCGGACCCGCCCCGGCCGGCGCCGACCCGTTCCTGAGGACCGACCGCAGTGAGGAGGCAAGATGACGGCTCTCGACTCCGTCTCGGCACGCGAGGGTGTCATCGGCGCGCTGCTCGCCCTCGACGCCGTCCTGGCGAAGCGTCAGGAGGACGCGCCGCGCACGCCCTTCGGCGTCCTGCTCGGACAACTCCACACCCAGGGGGTCCGGCCCCTGCTCCAGGAAGCGGAGCGCAAGGGGCTGCGCGGCGCGGCGCTGGGCGTCCCGGACCGGTTCGTGACCGATGGCTCCGGACGCGTCGGCCTCGAACTCCTCGTCGACCTGCTCTCGGACCCGAAGGCCTGCGAGGGCCCGTACGCCGAGCTGGTGACGCACCTCCAGGCCGTCGAGGGCCTGGAGGACGACCTCTCCCAGCTGTACGAATGGGTCTGCTCACCCGACAGCGGCCCGTACGTCCCCGAGCGGGACGCCTCGGGACCCGGGAAGGACGCCACCAGGGAGGCAACCGCCCCCGAGGCCACCTCCGCCACCCACCTGGACGTCACCGTCCTCCACCCCGCCGCCGATCCGGACCTGCCCCCCACGGCCTGGGCGGCCCGGTTCGTCCTGGAGAGCAAGACCGGCGACACCGCCATGGGCCACGACGACGCGGTCCGGGAGCTGGCCCGCATCACCAGGAAGTGGAGCTCCGTCACCCCGGCCACCAACAGGGCCTCCGACAGCGGCGCCGAGCCCGTACGGACCCTGCTCTTCCAGCTGGGGATCGACGAGGAACTCGTGGGGGACCCGAAGCCGAAGCTGGCGGTCCCCGGCCTGCTGCCGCCGACCCGCGTCGACGACACCACCGTGACCCTGCCCGCCGCCCTCCGGCTGCTGTCACGGACCCTCGGCGCCCCCGAACTGCCCTACCCCGCGCCCCGCGTGCTCGCCGCCGGCGCGTACGCGCTGCCCCACCTCAACCCGACGACGCAGTTCCAGGCCATGGACCCCGCCGAGGCGGCCCTGCGCGCCGGAGCCGGCGGCGGCGCGCTCGTCCATCCCGGCCACGGCGGCTGGTTCCGTACCTCCGCCGGGGACCCGGCCCCGACGCTCGCGGTCGCGGACCCCGGTCTCACCCTGGCGGGCGCGGCCCGCGCCTACTGGGGCGAGGCCTGGGACGCCTGGACGCGGAACTGGCACACGAGCGCCCTGAGCGCCACCGGCTGGAGCCTCTACGACTGGACACGGACACAGCCCGACCGGCAGCAACTCCCCGACATCCGCACCGACCAGGTCGACAGCCTCGTGGCGATCTTCCAGGAACCGGAGCGCAAGGTGGCCGTCCTGGGAGGGCCGTCCGGCTCCGGGAAGACCTGTATCGCCCGCTGCACGGCACGGGCGCTCGCCGAGACCGGGCGGCGGGTGATCGTGCTCGTCCCCGACGACCGGGCGTTCCCGAGCGGTGACGTCCTCGCCGGAGTCGTACGGCACGCCCTCGGCAGTCTCGGAGCCCCGGAACAGCCGGACTCCGGCTGCCCCGTGGTCATCCTCGACGCCATCCGGCCGATGGGCGAGACGGACGTCGACCACGTGCTGCCCGCCGTGTCGGCGGAGCTCGGCGTCAGCGTGCTCGCCTGCCTCGAGTACGACATCAACTCGAACCACGACTGGCAGGCGGCGAACCTCACCGTCGTCCACTCCGTCGTCCGCCCCGCCGCCCTCCTCGACCTGGCCTTCCGCGCCCGGCAGATCCACGGGGACGAGGTCGCCGGGAACGCCCGCTTCATCGAGGCCCTGGCGCGCCGCTGCGTCCACGACCTCAGCCGCTTCGTCAAGGGGCTGTGCCACTACCGGGGCGGGAACGACAAGCCCGAGCGCCTGGAGGAGGAACTGCGGCAGACCTTCAACGACCCCGAACTGGGGGCCGACACACAGGACCTGGCCGCCGTCGTCGCGGCCGTCTCCCTGCTCGGCGGGAACGTGGCCGTCCCCGAGGAGGAGCGCGCCCCCCTTTTTAGGATCGGTGCCGCCCCGGACGGAGCCCCCGACCGGCTCCGCTTCCCCAGCCACGTCGACTGCCGCACGATCCTGGACGCCCACGCCGAGCTCGTCCACCCCGAGGAGGCCGGCCGGCCGCGCCGCCACGAGCAGGTCGCCGACCTCGTCGCCAAGGAACTCTTCCGCGACCTGGAGGACCGCCGCAGCGGGCTGCTGCCCGTGCTCCGCGGCGCGCGCCTGTACGACGAGCGCACCTGCCGGACCCTCGCGGAGCGCCTGCTCGACCCCGAGCACGAGGACGACTTCGCCAGGTGGCGGCGGAACGCCTCGCCGGTGGGCATCGCGCTGGTGCTGCTCGCGATGGACTCCTCACTCGGCGAGAAGGTGATCGGCAAGCTGCTCAAGACCCTCGTGGCGCGGCTGCCGGAGATCACCCTGCGGTCCGCACGCGACCTGCTGGCCGTGATCCGCGCGATCCACAGGCACCGGCACCGTTTCAGCGACTCCCAGTTCGACACTCTCGCCGAGTGGATGGTGGAGAGGTTCGAGGACCTGCTGGCGGCCAGGCCGAGGGCCGGTGACGGGCTCTACAGCGTGCTGGAGCAGCTCAGCCGCTTCCACGATCCGCGCCTCGACGAGATCGTGGCCAGGCGCGGATCGGAGACCCTGATCCGCCTCAACCCCGACAAGGCCCTCGACTACCGCACGGTCAGCCGGGTCGAACGCCTGGTGCGCCGCGCCGGCAACGACATCGGCAATCCGGAGTACGCCTCCTGGGTCCAGAACGAGGCCGAGGTCCGCAAGCTCCTCGAACACGACCCCGATCCCGCCCGCGGCATCGCGCTGTACGTCGCGTCCCTCGTCCTGCGGGCACGCTACGACCCCGACTACGAGGACTGGGACGTCGTCTTCGTACGGCACGAGACGCGCATCCGGCAGGCGCTGCGGCACGCCGACGCGGTGGACCTGCGGTACGCGCTGGAGGAGGCCCGCGACTACCAGCTCGCCTTCGTCACCAAGCTGCTCAACGACAAGAAGATCAACAAGGGCGACGGCTTCGGCGTCGCCATCCACAACGCCCTGCGCACCGCGACCCCGACGGACGCGGCCCTGCTGCTCCGGACGACCAGCGAGATCCACGACTACACCGCCCGCCACGCGCTGTACGGCGACCGCGCGGAGCGCCCCGACGCCAGTCTCGCGCGCGCCCTCGCCCAGCAGGTGCGGGGCAACCAGGACGCCAAGGGCGCCGGTCTGCTGCTGTCGGCGACGGCGCGCGTCGACGAGCTGTTCCTGACCGAGAAGAAGGGCTTCGGCCAGTTCCTCGCCGAGGAACTCGGCAAGGACTGGGTGCGCGCCCGGCTGGAGGAGGACCCGCGGATCTCCATCCAGTACCACCTGATCAAGGGCATCTGGGAGGCCAACGCCCCCTTCCGGGAGGAGTGCCTCGACCTGTTCGTGGACGTCGTCGCCGGAGCGCTGAACCGCTCGATGCGGCCCTGGGGCCCGCAGGCCGCGCTGCTGCTGGGGCAGGACGAGGAGTTCGGGGCGGAGTTCCTGGAGAAGCTGGGCCGCCACGTGCCGGACAAGAAGCTCTTCGACGGCATGAAGGACGCGCCCATCGCGGACGCCCGGCGCTACTTCCACCAGCTCGGCCGCGCCATGTACCAGGGCCTGCCGAGCCAGTACGTCAACGAGCACGACGCGGCCGTCTTCATCGAGCGGATGGCCTCCGCCTCGCCCTCGTCGGCGGCGCTGTGCGCCCGCGAGGTCGCCAGGACGCTGGTCGACGGTGGTGTGCCGGTGGAGGACGCCGGGCTGTGGGTGCTGCGGAAGAACGGCGCCGAGACCCCGGAGTCGGTGGGCCGGCGCTGGGGTGCGCAGATCAGCCGGGGGGCCAGCGCCAGCCAGGTCACCGAGGTCATCAACGTACTGGCCGGGCTGAACGGAGCCACCGCCGCGGAGACCCTCGCGTATCTGAGGGCCAAGGAGGTCGCCCGGGGCAAGCGCAAGGACAGCCTGCTGCGGGACAAGGTGCGCCAGGCCGTGTACAACGACCCCGTCGAGGCGGCCCGGCTGCTGACGGCGGTGGAGCGGGCGTCCGCGGGCGAGGGCGTCGCGCTGATGCGCGACCTGCAGGGCAAGGCGGGTGCGTGGAACGCCTTCACCAGCGAGGTCGCCCACATCCAGCACCCCACCCAGCAGTACCAGGTCGTCCGTCAGCTGGTGGCGCTCGGGCTGCGGTCGGGCGGCATCCACTCGAAGTGGGTGGACAACCTCCGCAAGCGGCACGAGGCGACGGTCAGACAGGTGACCAGCCCGGCCGCGCTCGCCGACGTCCTGCGGCTGGCCCTGATCTGGGACGCCGAGTGGGCCTGCCGGCTGGCGGCGGCCGTCCCCGGGCAGCGGCTGGCCCGAAGGCTCGGATTCGCGCGGGTGAGGGACCTGATGCACCTGCCCTCGCTGCTGTCGCTGCTGGTGAGGGCGGAAGCCGAGGAGCCCGTACGGCTGCTGCTCGACGAACTGGAGGAGCTGACGCCCGAGTCCCTGGTGAAGCGGCTCAACCCCTTCTCCGTCGATGTGCTGCTGGACGTCGCGCGCAGGGTGCGGCCCGACTTCGCCCACCGTCTGGCGCCCGCCGTGGCCGAGGCCGTCGACGGTCAGATACGGCGCGAGGTGGTGCTCGACGAGGCGAAGCACTGGAACGAGATCGGCTGGATGGCGAACTCCCTGCACACGATGAACAAGGGCGGACTGCTCTCCCCGCAGATCCCGAAGCGGAGCCCCAACCCGTCCTACCCGTACGCCACCGCCTGGGGCGCGATGTGGCTGCCCCGCCAGAACTGGACCCGGGAGACCCTCGGCGGCGTGGCCGAGCACATCGTGGACCCGGCGGTCTCCGGCTCCCACGCGGTCTTCGTCGCCTACGCCTACGCGTCGGCCGAGGGCCGTACCGACGAGCTGCGCTCCCCGGACGGTTCCTGGCCCGGCCTCGGCAGGTGCAGCGCCCGCGCGGTCGCCGCCCTCCAGCGGATGTCCGAGCACGACCCGGCCCTGCGCACCGCGCTGCTCTCCCAGCAGACCGACCTGGTGGCCCAGCTGGACAGGCCCACGGCCCAGGCGGACGGCTATGTGGAGGCGGCCCGCGCCTGGTTCGTCCCCGACACCCGCACGGCCCGACGGGCATAGGGCCGTCAGCACGCACGAACGAGGGCTGCCCCCTCCTCCCGAGGGAGGAGGGGGCAGCCCCCATGTGCGTGTCGTACGACGGATCCGCGGGTCGGAGGACCTTTAGAGGTCGAAGTACAGCTCGAACTCGTGCGGGTGCGGGCGCAGCTGGATCGGGGCGATCTCGTTCGTGCGCTTGTAGTCGATCCACGTCTCGATCAGGTCCGAGGTGAAGACGCCGCCGGCCTGGAGGTACTCGTTGTCCTCCTCCAGGGCGGTGAGGACGGCCTCCAGGTTGGTCGGGACCTGGGGGACGTTGGCGTGCTCCTCGGGAGCCAGCTCGTAGAGGTCCTTGTCGATCGGCTCCATCGGCTCGATCTTGTTCTTGACGCCGTCGAGGCCCGCGAGCAGCAGCGCCGAGAAGGCGAGGTACGGGTTGGAGGACGGGTCCGGCGCGCGGAACTCGACGCGCTTGGCCTTCGGGTTCGAGCCCGTGATCGGGATGCGCATGGCGGCGGAGCGGTTGCGCTGCGAGTACACCATGTTGACCGGGGCCTCGAAGCCCGGGACCAGGCGGTGGTACGAGTTCACCGTCGGGTTGGTGAAGGCGAGCAGCGACGGCGCGTGCTTGAGGATGCCGCCGATGTAGTAGCGGGCCATGTCCGAGAGGCCGGCGTAGCCGGTCTCGTCGTAGAACAGCGGGTCGCCGTTCGACCACAGCGACTGGTGGACGTGCATGCCCGAGCCGTTGTCGCCGAAGATCGGCTTCGGCATGAAGGTCGCGGTCTTGCCGTTGCGCCAGGCGACGTTCTTCACGATGTACTTGAAGAGCATCAGGTCGTCGGCCGCGGCGAGCAGCGTGTTGAACTTGTAGTTGATCTCGGCCTGGCCGGCGGTGCCGACCTCGTGGTGCTGGCGCTCGACCTGGAGGCCGACGTTCTCCAGCTCCAGGGAGATCTCGGAGCGCAGGTCGGCGAAGTGGTCGACCGGCGGGGCCGGGAAGTAACCGCCCTTGTAGCGGACCTTGTAGCCGCGGTTGTTCTCCTCCGAGCCGGTGTTCCAGGCGCCGGCCTCGGAGTCGATGTGGTAGAAGCCCTGGTTCGCCGAGGTCTCGAAGCGCACCGAGTCGAAGACGTAGAACTCGGCCTCGGGGCCGAAGTACGCGGTGTCGGCGATGCCGGTGGACGCGAGGTACGCCTCGGCCTTCTTCGCGATGTTCCGCGGGTCACGGCTGTACTGCTCGCCCGTGATCGGGTCGTGGATGAAGAAGTTGATGTTGAGCGTCTTGTCGCGGCGGAAGGGGTCCACACGGGCCGTCGACAGGTCGGCGCGGAGCGACATGTCGGACTCGTGGATGGCCTGGAAACCGCGGATCGACGAGCCGTCGAAGGCGAGCTCCTCCGCCGGGTCGAAGGCCGTCGCCGGGATCGTGAAGTGCTGCATCACGCCCGGAAGGTCGCAGAACCGGACGTCGACCATCTTGACGTCGTTGTCCTTGATGAACTTGCTGACCTCGTCGGCGTTCTGGAACCCGTGCTTCTCGGACATCCAACTCCTCCTACTCCCGGCCCGGGGAGGGGCGGGGTTGCAGCTCGGTCGTGCGGCCAGTGCGGTGGCACACGCTGGACCCGACCATAGGCAGACGGGATTTCTCAAGCATGACCCAATTGTTTCGTCGAAGTTAACCGGGCTGGGTGTCCCCGAGGGGTTCCGGCGCGCTCGGCGGCCGGCCGGACCCGGCTACGCCCACCCGGGCCGAAGTGATCAAAAACGGGCGCAGTACCGTGGTCGGGTGGACAACAGGCAAGCACTCGGATCCTGGCTCTCCGGCCCCCGCGCGGCGGCCGAAGAGGCCGGCGTGGACTTCGGCTACCGCGGTCAGCAGCTGGGACTGCCCGAGGAGGGCCCCGGCTCGATCGCCCGCCCCGGACGGCGGCTCGGCGCCCTCGCCGTCGACTGGGCCCTCTGCACGCTGATCGCATACGGCTTGATCACCGACGGCTACAACCAGGCCACCGGCAACTGGGCCCTGGTCATCCTGCTCGTCCTGAGCGTGCTGACCGTCGGCACCATCGGCTCGACGCCCGGCAAGCGCCTCTTCGGCCTCCAGGTCGTCTCCGTGCACGGCGGGCGCCTCGGCCTGCCGCGCGTCGCGCTCCGCTCCCTGCTCGTCTGCCTGGCCCTTCCCGCCCTCATCTGGGACCGCGACGGCCGCGGCCTCCACGACCGCCTCTCCGGCGCCGTCCAGGTCCGCATCTGACGCGCCGGGCACGAGAAGGGCCCCGGACCGTTCTCACGGTCCGGGGCCTTTCTCGTCAGGTCGTGGATCAGCGCGCCTTTCCGCCGCGCGGCATCCGCATGCCCTTGGGCATGGGGCCCTTCGGCAACGGCATGTTGCTCATGAGGTCGCCCATCGCCCGGAGCCGGTCGTTGGCCACCGTCACCTGCGGGCCGGTGAGCACCCGGGGCATCTTGAGCATGGTGGTACGGAGCTTCTTCAGCGGCACCTGGCCCTCGCCGTCGCCGACGATGAGGTCGTGCACCGGCACGTCCACCACGACGCGGTTCATCCGCTTCTTCTCCGCCGCCAGCAGGGTCTTGACCCGGTTGGGGTTGCCCTCGGCCACCAGCACGATGCCGGCCCGGCCGACCGCCCGGTGCACGACGTCCTGGCTGCGGTTCATCGCGACCGCGGGGGTCGTCGTCCAGCCGCGCCCGACGTTCTGGAGCACCGCCGCCGCCGCGCCCGGCTGGCCCTCCATCTGTCCGAAGGCCGCGCGCTCGGCGCGCCGCCCGAACACGATGGCCGCCGCCAGGAGCGCCAGGACGAAGCCCAGGATGCCCAGGTAGACCGGGTGACCGATCAGGAAGCCGATCGCGAGGAGGACACCGAGTACGACGATGCCCACGCCAGCGACGACAAGCCCGACCTTAGGGTCAGCCTTTCGGGTCATCTTGTACGTGAGGGCGATCTGCTTGAGCCGCCCCTGGTTCGCAGCGTCAGCGCTGCCCGTGTTTGCCTTCCTCGCCATGTCCTGAAGTTTACGTGGCCCGGGAAGTCCGGCCCGACGCGACCTCCATTACGTGCTGGGCCTCGACCCGGTCCTTGGCGCGACGGCGGTCCTCCAGGACGGAGTTCCAGGCGTTGCGCCGGGCGGTGCGCTGCCCGGCGCCGAGGAGCAGTGACTCCACGGCCTTCAGGGCGTCGGTGACGGACGGGATCGCGGTGACGCGGACGTGCGTCGATGCGGCCGGCATGTCGGGGTCCTCCCTCGATTGCGGGTGAGACGAGGCGGGGGTGTGAGCGGATGGTGGCGGTGAGTGCTTCCAGGCTCACAGACTGGTGTTACCAGGGCGTGACCCGGTGGTCAAACACTGATGAAACGTTGATGCGCCCAGGCGGCGGAGCCGGGGGGACGGCGACGCGGCCCGTACATCCCCGCTGAGCTGCGGGGGCGTACGAGCCGCGTCGGATCCGGTCACTACCGACCGGTAACTGCTTGTGCCCGGATTCACACGGTGAACCCGGGATGCGGTCAGACAGCCTGCGTGGCGTTGTCCACCGCGCCGCGCTTCTCGATCGCCTGCTGGAACAGACGCCCGGCGCGGTACGAGGAACGGACCAGCGGGCCCGACATCACGCCGGAGAAACCGATCTCGTCGGCCTCCTCCTTCAGCTCCACGAACTCCTGCGGCTTCACCCAGCGCTCCACGGGGTGGTGCCGGACCGTGGGGCGCAGGTACTGGGTGATCGTGATGAGCTCGCAGCCGGCGTCGTGCAGCTGCTGGAGCGCCTCGCTGACCTCCTCGCGGGTCTCGCCCATCCCGAGGATCAGGTTCGACTTCGTGACCAGACCGTAGTCACGGGCCTGCGTGATGACGTCGAGGGAACGCTCGTAACGGAAGCCCGGACGGATCCGCTTGAAGATCCGCGGCACCGTCTCCACGTTGTGCGCGAAGACCTCGGGGCGGGAGGCGAAGACCTCCGCCAGGAGTTCCGGCACCGCGTTGAAGTCGGGGGCCAGCAGCTCGACCTTGGTACGGCCGTCGGCGCGGTCCGTGGTCTGCTGGTGGATCTGGCGCACGGTCTCCGCGTACAGCCAGGCGCCGCCGTCCTCCAGGTCGTCGCGCGCGACGCCGGTGATGGTGGCGTAGTTCAGGTCCATCGTGACGACCGACTCGCCCACGCGGCGCGGCTCGTCCCGGTCCAGCGCCTCGGGCTTGCCCGTGTCGATCTGGCAGAAGTCGCAGCGCCGGGTGCACTGGTCACCGCCGATGAGGAAGGTGGCCTCGCGGTCCTCCCAGCACTCGAAGATGTTGGGACAGCCCGCCTCCTGGCAGACCGTGTGCAGGCCCTCGCTCTTCACGAGACTCTGCATCTTCGTGTACTCGGGCCCCATCTTCGCCCGGGTCTTGATCCACTCGGGCTTGCGCTCGATGGGGGTCTGGGCGTTCCGGACCTCCAGGCGCAGCATCTTGCGTCCGTCGGGTGCGACTGCGGACACATCGGCTCCTGTAGCTTCGATTCTTCGGCGCACACCAGGGTACGCCGTTGCTTCCCATGCCTTACTACGTCTGGCCAACCTCTGGCCAGCGCCCTGCATTCCTCAGACCGCGGCGGTTTCCGCCGCCACCGGAGGGTCGATCTCGCGCGGCCTGAGCTCCGCGCCCTCCAGGACGTCCCGCAGATGGCGCTCCGCCACCGGGAGCACCTCCTCGATCGTGACGTCCCGGCCCAGCTCGTTGGCGATCGAGGTGACGCCCGCGTCGCGGATGCCGCACGGGATGATCCGGTCGAACCACGCGTTGTCCGGGTTCACGTTGAGCGCGAAGCCGTGCATCGTGACGCCCTTGGCGACCCGGATGCCGATGGCGGCGAGCTTGCGGTCCTCGCGGCGCTGGCCGGCGTTGGACGGGGCGTACTCGGGGCCGTTCAGGCGCGGGTCGAACTCCTCGTCGGTCAGCCGGGGGTCGAAGTCGAGCGAGAGCCCGCCGAGCGACGGCCGCTGCTCCACCGGGTCACCCAGGACCCAGACGCCGCTGCGCCCCTCGATCCGGGTCGTCCCGACGCCGAACTCGGCGGCCGTGCGGATCAGCGCCTCCTCCAGTCGGCGGACGTGCGCGACGACGTCCACCGGGCGGGGCAGCTTCATGATCGGGTAGCCGACCAGCTGGCCGGGGCCGTGCCAGGTGATCTTCCCGCCCCGGTCGACGTCCACCACGGGCGTCCCGTCGAGCGGGCGCTCGTTCTCCTGGGTGCGCCGGCCGGCCGTGTAGACCGGCGGGTGCTCCAGGAGCAGACAGGTGTCGTCGGTCTCGTCGGCGAACCGCGCGGCGTGCACTTCGCGCTGCTTGTCCCAGGCCACCTGGTACTCGACGGCTTCCGCGCCGAACCCAAGGCGGACGAATCGCAGCTCACTCACGGCCATGCCTCCTCCTGGGTGCCGTGGACCGGGGACCGGGGATCATCCCGGGCCGGCGCGGCACCATGCGTCATTCGCGCCCATGCCACTGTACGGCGGTGGCGGGGACGCCCCTCCGGCAGGTGGACGGGGGCGTCTACGTCAGCGATGCCGTCAATCCTCACACGATCGGATGAATGTGGGGCGAAGCTGGCGGTACGGGCCGTGAGGACCGCTAAATTCACGCCGTTCCATGAGGGTCCGACGGGGCTGCCGCCCGGACCCGGAAGGCAGGAGACCGCACAGCTGATGACGGAACGACCACCGCAGCGCATCCCGAACCGCCAGCTCGCCGCGCTCATCGCCGAAGCGGGGTTCTCCCACGCGGGGCTCGCGAGACGGGTCGACCAGCTCGGTCTGGAACACGGCCTCGACCTGCGGTACGACAAGACCTCGGTGACCCGCTGGCTCCGGGGCCAGCAGCCGCGCGGCACCACTCCCGCGCTCATCGCCGAGGTCTTCACCCGTCGGCTCGGCCGCCGTCTCTCCGCCCAGGACCTCGGTCTCGACGCCTGCGCGCCGGTCTACGCGGGCCTGGAGTTCGCCGCGACCCCGGAAGAGGCGGTGGACATCGTCAGCGGGCTCTGGCGCAAGGACTCCGGCAGCCACGCGGAACTCCGCAAGATCGCCTTCACTCCGGCGGGCCTGGTCGTGCCCAGCCGCGACTGGCTGATCGGTCGCGCCGACGACCGGGTCGCGCGCGGGGAGCAGCCACCGGGCGCCCGCACGGCCGCCACCGCCACCGCGCGCCTCGGGCACGAGACACGGCTCGCACACGACACCCGGCTCACCCGCGATTCCCGCCTCGGGAGCGATTCCCGCCTCGGCGGTGACTCCCGTCCCGGCGGTGACTCCCGCCTCGGCGGTGACTCCGGTCCCGGGAGCGACTCCCGGGCCCCGTACGACCCCCGTGACCCCCGCGCCGCACACGCCCCGCACGACAACCGTCCGCCCCACGACCCCCGGGTGCCGCCGCAGGGCCGCTTCTCCGTGCCCCGGCAGCGCGGTACGGACCGCGGGCCCGGCCAGCGGGTCTCCGGCGGGGACATCGCCGCCCTCCGCTCGGTCGGCGAACTCTTCCGCACCCTCGACCACACCTACGGCGGCGGGCACGCCCGCCAGGCCCTCGTCCGCTACCTGGAGCACGAGACCGAGCCGATGCTGCGCGGGACGTACGGGGAGTCCGTGGGCCGCAGGCTCTTCGCCGCCGCCGCCGACCTCACCCGGCTCGCCGGGTGGACCTCGTACGACATCGCCGCCCACGGACTCGCCCAGCGCTACTTCGTACAGGCGCTGCGCCTCGCCCAGGCCGCCGGGGACCGGGCCTACGGTTCCTACGTCCTGCTCACCATGAGCTGCCAGGCCGTCTACCTCGGCCACGGCCGGGAGGCCGTGCAGCTCGCCCGGGTCGCCCAGCAGGGCGTCGGGCCCGCCGCACCGCCCGTCGTCCAGGCGATGCTGCACGCGGTCGAGGCGCGCGGGCACGCGGTCCTCTCCGAGGCCCGCGCGTGCAGCGCCTCCCTGGTACGGGCCGAGCGCGCCCTCGAAGCGTCCCGGCCGGGCGACGAGGTGCCGTACTGGGCCCGGACGTTCGACGAGGCCCAGCTCGCGGACGAGCTGTGCCACTGCCACCGGGACCTCCAGCAGTACCGCCCCGCCGCCCAGCACGCCGAGCGCGCCCTCCAGCTGAGGGCCCCCGGCTACGCCCGCAGCCGCCTCTTCTGCCGGGTGGTCCTGGCGACGTCGCGACTGGCCCTGGGCGAACTGGACCAGGCGTGCGCACTCGGCGCGGAGGCCGCCCAGCAGGCCTCGGAGATGCGGTCGGCGCGGGCGGTGGAGTACGTACGCGACTTCGAACGACGCCTGGAGCCGTACCGGGACGCGGCGGCGGCCCGCACGTACCGGGACCGGGTGGCAGCCATCGGCTGACCCGGCCCCGGGGCGCCCGCCCGTCCCGTGCGAGGCCCCGGGGCGCCCGCCCGTTTGGCTCAGGCCGCCTTCCCGGCCCTGGTGACCCGCCCGGCTCAGGCCGCCGCTTCCTCCTCCGTCGGTTCGCCCGGCGCCCGTAGACCCAGGTCGGTCAGCAGGGCTCCGGCCGCCCGGCGGCCCGAGGCGAGGGCGCCCTGCGGGGTGCTCGTGGCCCGGTGGTCGCCGCAGGCGTAGAGGCCCGCCAGCAGCCGGACCGGGCGGCGGGCGTCGTGCGGGGGCGCCATCGCGGGGACCGCGTCCCGGGTGTGGCGCAGGGCCAGCAGCTCCCATTCGTCCGTCGACGTGCCGTACAGCGCGGCGAGGTGCTTGCGGACCCGTCGCTCCGTGTCGTCCGGCGGCGCCCCGAGCACCGTCGAGGTGATCAGGGCCCGGCCCTCCGGCGCCCGGCTCGGATCCACCGCGCTCATCACGGAGGTGTGGGCCACCGGCCCGCCCGGGTCGGACTCCAGGAGCAGCGTCGGGTCCGTCGTCGGCGCCACCGGCGCCGTGTGGTGCAGCACCGTCACCGGGTGGAAGGCCGGCCGGCGCAGACCGGGCAGCAGCTCGGCGGCCGTCCGCGCCCCCGTCGCGATGACGACCGACCGGCAGCGGAACACCCCGTGCCGCTCCGTCGTCACCCGGGAGACCGACGCCTCCGTGACCCGGACCCCCGTCCGGACCGTGCCCGGCGGCAGCGCCGCCGCCAGCCGCTCCGGGAGCGCCGCCGAACCGCCCTCGGGGACGGTCAGCCTGCCCCGCGCGAAGGCGCGCAGCGCGAGATCGGCATGGCGGCTCGACATGCCGAGGTCCGGGTCGCCGAGCAGCGCCGCGAGCAGCGGGCGCAGCACCCCCTGCACGGTCCTGGCGGGCAGCCGGGCGGTCAGCGCCTCGCGGGCGGTCCGCTCGGGGCGGGCGAGCACCCGCTGCGTCGGGGTCGCGGCCAGCCGGACCAGGGACGCGCCGAGCCGCGCCTGGTCGAGCGAGGCGGCCGGATGACGGGGGGCGCTCGCGAGGGCGCGTGCCACGCTGAACGCTCCCCCCACGCTCCGGTGGCCCGCTCCCCGGGGCCCGCCCGGCGTCCGGCGCGGGTGCGGGGCGCCCCACCGCGCGTACCGGCCGTCGCTGTGCACGAGCACGCCCGGGGCGAAGGGGCGCAGCACGAGGCCGTCGAGGCCCGGTACGGCGCGCAGCTCCTCGTACGACAGGGTGAGCAGCGGCCCGACCCGGTCGAGCAGGAAGCCGTCGACGGCCTCGGTGGCCATCCGGCCCCCGATCCGCGGCTCCGCCTCAAGGACGGCGACGGAGAGCCCGGCGCCGGTCAGCCGATGGGCGGCGGCGAGTCCCGCGACCCCGGCTCCCACGACGACGACATCGACGGCCCGTGTGCCGTCGTCCTCGACGTCCGTATGCTGTGCGGTCCTTGCGCTGTCTGCGCTGTTGAGCACGTGCCCCTCCCCAGGTCGGCGCGGCCGGTGGGATGCCTATGCCCCCAACAGGCCTCCGGAATGCCCGAGTTCGCCGTTCTCGTCGAGCCTAGGCAGCGCTCCCACGGGTGCCATCCGCGCGCACCGGGGTGCTTGTGGCACGGGGGAGCGCAGGGTAAGGGGAGGGGAGGAACCGGTGCCGGAAGCGGGCGGGCCGGTGCCGGGTTCAGTGGGCGGCGGCCCTGATCGCGTCGTCGATCGTCGGGAACGCGAACTCGAAGCCCGTCTCCAACAGGCGCCCCGGCAGCACCCGCTGACTGCCCAGCACGTCCTGCGCGAAGTCGCCGAGCACCAGCCTCAGCGCGGGCGCGGGCACCGTGAAGACGGTCGGCCGGTGCAGCACCCGGCCCATCGCCGCCGTCACCTCGCGGTTGGTGACGGGGTCGGGGGCCGTCAGGTTCACCGGGCCGGAGAGCGCCGGGGTGTCGACGAGATGGCGCAGGGCGGCCACCTCGTCGTGGAGGGAGATGTACGACCAGTACTGGCGGCCGTCGCCCATCCGCCCACCGAGCCCCGCGCGGAAGACCGGGAAGAGCCGCCCCCACGCCCCGCCCTCGCGCGCCACGACCAGGCCGGTGCGGGCGTACGTGACCCGGATGCCGGCCTCCTCCGCGGGCGCGGCGGCGGCCTCCCACTCCACGCAGACCTCGGGCAGGAAGCCCGTCCCCGCGGGGGCGCTCTCGTCGACCGCGCGGCTGCCGGTGTCCCCGTACCAGCCGAGCGCCGTGCCGCACACCAGGGACTCCGGCGGCTGCGCGAGCGAGGCGAGGGCCTGGGCGATCGCGGTCGTGCCGAGCACCCGGCTGTCCCGGATCTCCCGCTTGTACGCCTCGTTCCAGCGGCGCTCGCCGACCCCGGCGCCCGCCAGGTGGACGACGGAGTCCACACCGACGAGCCCGGCGGCGTCCACGTACAGCCGCTTCGGGTCCCAGGTGACCTCGTCGGCGGTCCGGGCGGGCCGGCGGACCAGCCGGAGGACGTCGTGGCCGTCGGCGCGCAGGGAGCGGATCAGGGCCGAGCCGATGAGCCCGGAGGCGCCGGTGACGGCGATGCGCTTGCGAGTGGCGGAACGCTGCATGGGCACCATCCTGCCCTCCCCGGCGGGCGCGTGGCACAGTGGCCGTCATGATCGTGCCGGAGACGCTGATACGTACCGCCGTGCAGGACGACGACGCCGCTCTGGCGGAGCTCGACCGGACCACCTGGTCGACCCTGCACGCGGTGCTGCCCGCCCCGGAGCCGGGCGAGCCCTTCTTCGACGCGCGCCATCTGCCCGGGGACTACCTCGTGGCGGTGCGCGGGGGAGCGGTCGTCGGCTACGTCCGGGTGGCGCCGCCGACGCCGCTCGCCGCCACCGCCCACGTCCGGCAGATCCAGGGTCTGGCCGTCGCCGGGTCCGCCCGGGGGCTCGGCGTGGCGCGGGCGCTGCTGCGGGCCGCGATGGAGCGGGCCAGGGAGCAGGGCGCCGTCCGGATCACCCTGCGGGTGCTCGGCCACAACGCCCCGGCCCGCGCCCTCTACGCCTCCGAGGGCTTCGCGGTGGAGGGTGTGCTGCCGGGCGAGCTGTTCCTCGGCGGGGAGTACGTGGACGACATCCTGATGGGCCGCTCGCTCCTCGGCTGAGGCGCGGCGCGACGACGGCCGCGGCCTGCGGGTCGGTACGCGGCGGAGGCGTACCGCGACGGCCCCGGCCCGCCCGTCGGTACGCGCCCTACGCGCCGTCGTCCGGGTTCAGGAGGCGCATCCCGCCCATCAGTTCGCGCAGGCAGCGGACCGCCAGGCCGGCCGGGGAGCCCTCCCCGGTGACCGGGGCGTCCGACTCCGCCCAGCTCTCCAGGGCGATCCGGATCGCGTCCGTGGCCGCCGCCGCCGCGAGCCGTACCTCCAGCGGGTCCGCGTCCGGCCCGGCGAGCCCGGCGACGACCTCGCGCAGCCGTTCCTCCGACTCCTGGTTGACCCGGTACCAGACCGCCCGCAGCGCGGGGTCCTCGATGGCGGCGCGCAGCAGCCCGCGCGTCCAGCGGAGTCCCTCCGCCGCCTCCTCGTCCCGGGCGTTCAGCGAGGTGGCGATCGAGCGTTCCAGGGCCTCGGGGAGGGCCGCGCCCGGCTCCGTGGTGGCGAGGATCTCGCGCCAGCGGTCCGCGCCGCCGGCGAGGAGGGGTGCGACGGCGTCCTGCTTGGAGCGGAAGTAGCGGTAGAAGGTGCGCAGCGCGACACCGGCCCGCTGGGCGATGTCCTCGGCGGTGGTGCCGTCGGGGCCGCGCTCGGTGAAGAGCTCGGCGGCGGCGCGCGCTATGTCCAGCTGGGTGGCGGCCTTGCGGCGCTCCGTCAGCGTCCGGGTGGGGGGCGTGGCGCCCTCGGGCTTGGTGCTCACCGTACGAAGAGTACGCCCGCGACTGCCGGGCGTGCATGCTGTGCAGCTGTGGCAAAACGTGCCATGTGGGCGTACGGTGGCATGGTTCCCGGGAACGTTCCCCGGAATCTTGAGATCGAGAGGTTGCCGCCATGAACCAGCTCACCCGATACGAAGGACGCCGCGCCCTCATCACCGGCGGCGGCTCCGGCATCGGCCAGGCCACCGTCCTGCGCGTGCTCGCCGAGGGCGGCCGGGTCGTGGCCGCCGACATCAGCGAGGACGGCCTCAAGGACACCGTCGCCAAGGCCGGCGACGCCGCCGACCGCCTCACCACCGTCGTCCTGAACGTCGCCGACGAGGCCTCCGTACGCGCCGGCGTCGCCGCCGCCGTCGAGGCGCTCGGCGGCCTGGACGTCCTGGTCAACGCGGCCGGCATCCTGCGCTCCTCGCACACCCACGAGACCAGCCTCGACTCCTTCGAGCAGGTGCTCCGGATCAACCTCACCGGCACCTTCCTCATGATCCGCGAGGCGATCCCGGCCCTCCTGGAGGGCAACGGCTCCGCCGTCGTGAACTTCTCCTCCACCTCCGCGATGTTCGCCCACCCCTACATGGCGGCCTACGCGGCCAGCAAGGGCGGCATCCAGTCGATGACCCACGCGCTCGCCGCCGAGTACGCCGGGCGGGGCATCCGCTTCACCGCCGTGCAGCCCGGCTCCATCTCCTCCGGCATGACCGACGGCACCGGCGCCAGCCGCCAGAGCGTCGGCCCCGGCCTCCCCGAGGACGCCGACCTCTCGCTCTTCGTGAAGCTCGCCCCCGCCCTCGGCCAGGGCTTCGCCGGCCCCGAGACCGTCGCCGGCGTCGTCGCGATGCTGGCCTCCGACGACGGCCGCTTCATCACCGGCACCGAGGTCCGCATCGACGGCGGGACGCACTTCTGATGAGCGCCTCCCCGCTTGCCGCCGAGGTCTTCGGCGGACGTACCGCCGTCATCACCGGCGCCTCCTCCGGGATCGGCTCCGGCCTCGCCCGGCACGCCGCCGGGCTCGGCATGAAGCTGGTCCTCGCCGACATCGCCGCCGACCGCCTCGCCGTCTTCGCCGAGGAGCTGCGGGCCGTCGGCGCCGAGGTGGAGGCCGTGGTGACCGACGTCGCCGACGCCGCCTCGGTCGAGGCGCTCGCCGACACCGCGTACACCCGCTTCGGCACGGTCGACCTGCTCGTCAACAACGCCGGGATCATGTCCATGGGCTGGTCCTGGGAGATCCCGGCGGAGCGCTGGGACGCCATGCTCCGGATCAACATCGGCGGCTACGTCAACGGCATCCGCGCCTTCGTCCCGCGCATGCTGGAACGCGGCGAGAAGGCCTGGGTGGTGAACGTGTCGTCCATCGGCGGCATGCTGCCCAGCCCGCTGATGGCCCCGTACAGCGTCACCAAGTTCGGCACGCTCGCGCTCACCGAGTCGCTGCACTACGAGATGCTGATGAAGGGCGCCCCGATCCAGGTGTCCGTCGTGACCCCCGGCTCGGTCAAGAGCGAGATCTTCAAGGCGGCCAGGCCCGGCGAGACGGTCCCGCCCGAGATCGCCGCCTTCAACGAGCAGCTCCAGACCCTCGCCGACGAGCACGGGCTCACCCCCGAGGAGCACGCCGAGCGGGTCTTCGAGATGGTCGCCGAGGGCAAGTACTGGGCGATCCCGCAGCCCGAGCAGCTCTTCCCGGCGCTCCAGCCGCGCACGGACATGATCCTCGGCCAGGAGAACCCCCGGCTCCAGCTGGGCTGAACCGCCCGGGGTGGGTCGCCGGCCCACCCGGGGTGCTGAACCACCCGGGGGTACGGAGCCCTCCCTCCGTGCCCCCGGGTCCTACCCCGCCCCGAACCGCTCCCACAGGCGCGGGAAGCGGGACGCGAGCACATCGTCGTCCGCCAGGTCGAAGGGCGTGCCGAGCGGCTCCCCGCCCGGCACCGGAATGCCCAGGTCCGGGGTCTCGGCGCCGGTCAGCTGCTCATACGCCTCGTCCGCCGCGAAACCGATCTCCTCGCCGTCCCCGTCGATCTCCGTGTCGAAGTCGTCGAGCAGCTCCGCCAGCGCGTCCGGATCGTGCACCGCTCCCTCGTACACCTCCCGGCCCTGCCCGATGAGCCAGCAGCGGAACGAGTCGAAGGACTCCTCGCCCGCCCCGTCGAACAGCACGGCCGCCGCGCCCCACAGATCCCAGAGGTACGCCCGGTTGTAGCGGGCCTCGAAATGGCGCGCGTAGTCGAGCACGGAGTCGGGGTCAAGGCGCGTCAGCCGTTCCACGAGCAGATCGGCCTGCTCCTCGGGGTCGCCCTCGGCGGCCTCGCGGCTGGCGTCGATGATCTCCCAGAACTCGGTCTCGTCCATCACGGGACCAGCATCGTGGCTCGGGGGGTGCGACGCACCCGGAAAGCCCGAAATGAAACCAGACAGAAGATGTCGGGTATTCCGGGAAGACTCCTCCGCATGACGACGGAGACGAAGCCACTGCACGGACGGATCTGCCTGGTCGCCGGGGCCACCCGGGGCGCGGGACGGGGCATCGCGGTCCAGCTCGGCGCGGCGGGAGCCACGGTGTACGTCACCGGGCGGACCACCCGCGAGCGCCTCAGCGAGGTCGGCCGGGCCACCGAGACCATCGAGGAGACGGCCGAACTGGTGACGGCCGCGGGCGGCGAGGGCGTCGCCGTCCCCACCGACCACCTGGAGCCCGGACAGGTCCGGGCGCTGGTCGACCGGATCGACCGGGAACGGGGGCGGCTCGACGTCCTCGTCAACGACGTGTGGGGCGGCGAGCACCTCCTCGCCTTCGGGAAGAAGACCTGGGAGAACGACCTCGGCGGCGGTCTCAGGATGCTCGAACTCGGGGTGCGGACCCACGCCATCACCTCGCACACCGCACTGCCGCTGCTGAACCGCCACCCCGGCGGCCTCGTCGTCGAGGTCACCGACGGCACCGCCGAGTACAACCGCACCCGCTTCCGCGAGAACCTTTTCTACGACCTCGCCAAGAACGCCCCGATCCGGATGGCCTTCGGCCTCGCGAAGGAGCTGGAGGAGTCCGGCGGCACGGCGGTCGCGCTCACCCCCGGCTGGCTCAGGTCCGAGCAGATGCTCGCCGGCTTCGGGGTCACCGAGGAGAACTGGCGCGACGCCACCGTGAAGATCCCCGACTTCGCTGTCTCCGAGTCCCCGGTGTACGTGGGCAGGGCGGTCGCCGCCCTCGCCGCCGATCCCGGCCGGCACCGCTGGAACGGACGGTCGCTCTCCAGCGGACAGCTCGCCGGGGAGTACGGCTTCACCGACACGGACGGCTCGCGGCCGGACGCCTGGGGCTTCATCGTCGCGGGCGAGACCGGGAAGCCGGACGTGAACGACTACCGGTAGAGCGCGGCCGTCCGCCGGGCTGCCTCGGCGAACCGCTCGCGCAGGGAGGCGGGGGCCAGCACCTCCGCCTCCGGGCCGAGCCCGAACAGCTGGGAGAAGGCCACCTCCTCGCTCTCCACCGGGAGCGTCACCGTCACGCACCCCTCCCCGTCGGCCGCCACCCCGTCGGCCGCCTCCCCGGAGACCCCCGCCGCGAGTGCGTCCTCGGCCGCCGCCCGGTCCGTCACGTACGGCAGCCGACGCGCGCCCGCCGCCGTGAGCCGTACGACGACCTCGGTGCGCAGGATCGACCGGGCGAACTCCGCCGCCCGCTCCTCCCAGAAGGCGGACAGGTCGAAGTCCTCCTCCCGGACGAAGCGCTCCCCGCCGACCGCGACCGCCGTGAAGCGGTCCACCCGGTAGGTACGGAACGAGGAACCGGCCCTGGCGCAGACGTACCAGACGCCCGCCTTCAGGACGAGCCCGTACGGCGCGAGTTCGCGCTCCACCTCGGTGTCCCCACGCCGGTAGCGCGCCCGGACCATCAGGTCGTCCCAGACCGCCTCCGCGATCGGGGCGAGCAACTCCGGGGTCTCCGGCTCCTGGTACCAGCCGGGGGCGTCCAGATGGAAGCGCCGCGCCGCCGAGACCGGAGCGTCCCGCAGCGAGGGCAGCAGGGCGGCGCTCACCTTCAGCCGCGCGGAGGAGGCGGCGTCCGCGAGCCCCATGTCCCGCAGCGCACCGGGAAGCCCGGAGAGGAACAGCGCCTCCGCCTCACCGCGCTCCAGACCGGTGAGGCGCGTACGGTACCCGCCGACGAGCCGGTACCCACCGGCCCTGCCCCGGTCCGCGTACACCGGAACCCCCGCCTCGGAGAGGGCGAGGGCATCACGGGTGACGGTCCGTTCGGACACCTCCAGTTCGGCCGCGAGTTCGGCCGCCGTCATCGAGGGACGGGACTGGAGGAGCAGAACCATCTTGATCAGCCGGGCGGCACGCATGACTCCATCATGCGTGCCCGCACCGACAACCGGACCCGGCCTACAGGCCGTAGCGCTCGCGCGCCTCCTTCACGGCCGCGGCAGGGACCTCGCCGCGGCGGGCGAGCTGCGCGAGGGCCGCGACGACGATCGACTGCGCGTCGACGCCGAAGTGGCGGCGGGCCGCGTCACGGGTGTCCGAGAGGCCGAAGCCGTCGGCGCCCAGCGAGGACCAGTCCTGCTCGACCCACTGCGCGATCTGGTCCGGGACCTGGCGCATGTAGTCGGAGACCGCGAGGACCGGGGAGTCGACGCCCTCCAGGGCCTTGCGGATGTACGGCACCTGCTCCTCGCCGCGCAGCAGCGCCGCGTCGGCCTCCAGCGCGTCGCGCCGCAGCTCCGTCCAGGAGGTCGCGGACCACACGTCGGCGCCCACACCCCACTCGGCGGCGAGCAGCTTCTGCGCCTCCAGGGCCCAGTGGATGGCCGTACCGGAGGAGAGCAGCTGGATGCGCGAGGCGTTCGCCGGGAGGTCGAGACCGGCCGACTCCGCCGTGTTGAAGCGGTAGAGGCCCTTGACGATGCCCTCGTCGATCCCGGCCGGCTTGGCCGGCTGCGGCATCGGCTCGTTGTACACGGTGAGGTAGTAGAAGACGTTCTGGTCCTCGCCCTCGGCGGCCTCGCCGTACATCCGGCGCAGACCCTCCTTGACGATGGCCGCGACCTCGTAGGCGAACGCCGGGTCGTAGGTCAGCGCCGCCGGGTTGGTCGCCGCGATCACCGGCGAGTGGCCGTCGGCGTGCTGGAGGCCCTCACCGGTCAGGGTCGTACGGCCCGCGGTGGCGCCGACGAGGAAGCCGCGGCCGAGCTGGTCGCCGAGCTGCCACATCTGGTCGGCGGTCCGCTGCCAGCCGAACATCGAGTAGAAGATGTAGAACGGGATCATCGCCTCACCGTGCGTGGAGTACGCGGTGGAAGCGGCGATGAAGTCGGCCATCGAACCGGCCTCGGTGATCCCCTCGTTGAGGATCTGGCCGTTCTTGGCCTCCTTGTAGTACATCAGCTGGTCGCGGTCGACCGGCTCGTACGTCTGGCCCTTCGGCGAGTAGATGCCGAGCGACGGGAACAGCGACTCCATACCGAAGGTACGGGCCTCGTCCGGGACGATCGGGACCCAGCGCCTGCCGGTCTCGTTGTCGCGGATCAGGTCCTTGATCAGACGCACGAAGGCCATCGTCGTCGCCATCGACTGCGAGCCGGAGCCCTTGTCGAAGGCGGTGAAGGCCTTCTCGGCCGGGGCCGGCAGCGGGGCGAGCGGCTGGGTGCGGCGGGCCGGGGCCGGGCCGCCGAGGGCCGCGCGGCGCTCCTGGAGGTAGCGGACCTCGGGGGAGTCGGCGCCGGGGTGGCCGTAGGGCACCTGGCCGTCGGCGAACTGCGCGTCCGAGATGGGGAGTTCGAGAAGGTCACGCATGTTCTTGAACTCGTCGGTCGTCAGCTTCTTCATCTGGTGGTTCGCGTTCTTCGACGCGAAGCCCTCACCCAGGGTGTGGCCCTTGACGGTCTGCGCGAGGATGACCGTCGGCGCGCCCTTGAACTCCACGGCGGCCTTGTACGCGGCGTACACCTTGCGCGGCTCGTGGCCACCGCGCGAGAGGTGGAAGCACTCCAGGATCTTGTCGTCGCTCAGCAGCTGGGCCATCGCGACGAGCGCGGGGTCCTTGCCGAAGAAGTCCTGGCGGATGTAGGCGGCGTCGCGGGTCTGGTACGTCTGGACCTGCGCGTCCGGCACCTCGCGGAGGCGGCGGACCAGGGCGCCGGTGGTGTCGAGCGCGAACAGCTCGTCCCAGGCGTTGCCCCACAGCGACTTCACGACGTTCCAGCCGGCGCCGCGGAACTGGGCCTCCAGCTCCTGCACGATCTTGAAGTTGGCGCGGACCGGGCCGTCGAGGCGCTGCAGGTTGCAGTTGATGACGAAGGTCAGGTTGTCCAGACCCTCGCGGGCGGCCAGGGCGAGGGCCGCGGTCGACTCGGGCTCGTCCATCTCGCCGTCACCGAGGAACGCCCACACGTGCGAGGCGGAGACGTCCTTGATGGAGCGGTTGGTCAGGTAGCGGTTGAAGCGCGCCTGGTAGATCGCGGAGAGCGGGCCCAGACCCATGGAGACGGTGGGGAACTCCCACAGCCAGGGGAGGCGCCGCGGGTGCGGGTAGGAGGGCAGGCCGTTGCCGCCGGACTCCTGCCGGAAGTTGTCGAGGTGGGCCTCGTTCAGGCGCCCGTCCAGGAACGCGCGGGCGTAGATGCCGGGGGAGGCGTGGCCCTGGATGTAGAGCTGGTCGCCGGAACCGTCGGCTTCCTTGCCCTTGAAGAAGTGGTTGAAGCCGGTCTCGTACAGCCAGGCGGCCGACGCGAAGGTGGCGATGTGGCCGCCGACGCCGTACTTCGAGCCGCGGGTGACCATCGCGGCCGCGTTCCAGCGGTTCCAGGCGGTGATCCGGCGCTCCATGTCCTCGTCGCCGTCGAAGTCGGCGCCCGTCGGCTCGGCGGAGGTCGGGATGGTGTTGACGTAGTCCGTCTCCAGCAGCTTGGGCAGGGCCAGGCCCGCGCCCTCGGCGTGCTGGAGCGTGCGGCGCATCAGGTAGGCGGCCCGGTGAGGGCCGGCGGCCTTGGTGACGGCGTCCAGGGAGGCCGCCCACTCGGCGGTCTCCTCGGTGTCACGGTCCGGGAGCTGGTCGAGCTCGCTCGGAATCTTGCCTACGGGATCGGTCATGATCGCCGCCTTCCGGACAGATGGGGGTGGAGAAGGGGTGCCTTGTCTGGCAGGACAGGGCGAAGGGCCGGGTAGCGGCCCGCCGAAGACTGTAAACCGACGATCGATGATCGATCAAAGGGTTGAAGGGGAAAACCTCTTCAGATCGAGAAAGTCGGCACAGGGTGCCAAGGAAGGGGGCACCCGGTGCCTCAAATGTGGCCTGTTTTCGCAGGTCGGAGGCGCTTTCTGAGTGGGTGCTCGCACGGATGAGCGGGCCCGCCGGAAGGTGGACCCGCTCACTGTGCGTCATCCCTGGCCAGGTATGGCAGGGGCGTCAGGGGTTGTGTCAGGCCCTGGGGGCGCAGCCCAGCACGTGCGCCTTCACCAGGGCCCCGATGTTCGGGTCACCCCTGCGGAAGGCCTCCACCAGCTCCTGGTGCTCCTCCGCGTACGACTTCTGGACCGTGCCCAGCCAGCGGATCGACAGGGCCGTGAAGACCTCGATGCCGAGCGTCTCCCAGGTGTGCAGCAGCACGCTGTTCCCTGCGGCCTTCACCAGCTCCCGGTGGAAGGCCACCGTGTGCCGCACCTGCGCCGTCCCGTCGGAGGTCGCGTCCGCCTCGTAGAGGGCCGCCACGTGCGGTTCCAGGGACGAGCAGTCCGCCGCCAGCCGTCCGGCCGCCAGCTCGGCCGCGATCTGCTCCAGACCGGCCCGGACGGGGTAGCTCTCCTCCAGGTCGGCCGCGGTCAGATTGCGGACCCGGACGCCCTTGTTGGGCGCCGACTCGATCAGCCGCAGCGACTCCAGCTCGCGCAGCGCCTCGCGGACCGGGGTCTGGGAGACCTCCAGCTCGGTCGCGATCCGGCGCTCCACGATGCGCTCGCCCGGCTTCCAGCGGCCGCTGACGATCCCCTCCACGATGTGCTCGCGGATCTGCTCGCGCAGCGAGTGGACGACGGGGACGGTCATGAAGCGGCTCCTCGGGGAGTGTTGACTCTCAAGACAATACGGCGGCGCCCCCGTCCGGAAACACTTCCGGACGGGGGCGCCGCAGGTGAGGCTCGTTACGTTGCCTCCGCGTATGCCCTTCGGCCTACCGCTTAGGCGGACGCGTCAGAGGCCGAGGTCGACCTCGAACTCGCCGGCCTCCAGGATCGCCTTGACCGAGGTCAGGTAGCGGGCGGCGTCGGCGCCGTCCACCAGACGGTGGTCGTAGGACAGCGCGACGTACGTCATGTCGCGGATCGCGATCGTCTCACCCAGGTCCGGGTGGTTGATGACGACCGGACGGCGCACGGTGGCGCCGATGCCCAGGATGGCGACCTGGTTCGGGGGCACGATGATCGTGTCGAAGAGCGCGCCGCGCGAACCGGTGTTGGAGATGGTGAAGGTCGCACCGGCGAGGTCGTCCGGGGTGATCTTGCTGGCGCGCACGGCGCCGGCCAGCTCCGCGGTCTTCTTCGAGATGCCGGCGATGTTGAGGTCGCCCGCACCCTTGATGACCGGGGTCATCAGACCCTTCTCGGAGTCCACCGCGATACCGATGTTCTCGGTGTCGAAGTAGGTGATCGTGCCCTCGTCCTCGTTGATCCGGGCGTTGATGACCGGGTGGGCCTTCAGCGCCTGGGCCGCGGCCTTCACGAAGAACGGCATCGGGGACAGCTTGACGCCCTCACGGGCGGCGAAGGCGTCCTTGGCCTTGGCGCGCAGCTTCATCAGCTTGGTGATGTCGACCTCGACGACCGAGGTCAGCTGGGCCTGGCCGTGCAGCGCCTTCATCATGTTGTCGCCGATGACCTTGCGCATGCGGGTCATCTTGACGGTCTGACCGCGCAGCGGGGAGACCTCGATGACAGCGCTGCCCGGAGCCTTGGCGGCGGCGGCCGGAGCCGCGACCGGAGCGGCGGCGGCCTTCTTGGCCTCGGCGGCGGCGAGGACGTCCTGCTTGCGGATACGACCGCCGACGCCGGAGCCCTTGACGGCCGCCAGCTCGACACCGTTCTCGGTGGCGAGCTTGCGGACCAGGGGGGTCACGTACGCGCCGTCCTCCGAAGGCTCAGCCGGAGCGGCCGCGGGCGCCGCCGGAACCGGGGTGACCAGGGCCGGAGCGATGGACGGGGCGGCGGCGACGGGCGCCGGAGCGACGACCGGCGCGGCGGGCGCGACCGGGGCCGGGGCGGCGACCGGAGCGGCCGGAGCCACCGGGGCCGGAGCGGCGACCGGGGCCGGAGCGGCGACCGGGGCCGGAGCCGCGGCGGGGGCGGCCGGAGCCGGAGCCGGGGCAGCGGCCGGAGCCGCACCCGCGGCGCCGATGACGGCGAGCTTGGCGCCGACCTCGGCGGACTCGTCCTCGGCGACGACGATCTCCAGGAGGACACCCGAGACCGGGGCCGGGATCTCGGTGTCGACCTTGTCCGTGGAGACCTCGAGCAGCGGCTCGTCGGCCTCGACGGTCTCGCCGACCGACTTCAGCCAGCGGGTGACGGTGCCCTCGGTGACGGACTCGCCGAGCGCCGGCAGGACGACGTCCGTGCCGGTGGCGCCACCGGCGGCCGGAGCCGCGGCGGGGGCCTCGGCGACCGGGGCCGGAGCGGCCGGGGCCTCGGCCACGGGGGCCGGGGCGGCGGCCGGAGCCGGAGCGGCCTCGGCGGCCGGGGCGGCGGCAGCGGCGGGGGCGCCGGAGCCGTCGTCGATGATGGCCAGCTCGGCGCCGACCTCGACCGTCTCGTCCTCGGCGACCTTGATGGAGGCCAGGATGCCCGAGGCGGGGGCCGGGATCTCGGTGTCGACCTTGTCGGTCGAGACCTCGAGCAGCGGCTCGTCGGCCTCGACACGCTCACCCTCGGCCTTGAGCCAGCGGGTGACGGTGCCCTCGGTGACGCTCTCGCCGAGCGCCGGCAGGGTTACGGAAACCGACATGGTTTCAGTTGCTCCTAACGAATTGCGGAAAGTGGTCGTCGCGCCCTGTGATGACGATGAGCGTCAGTCGTGGGAGTGCAGCGGCTTGCCGGCCAGGGCCAGGTGGGCCTCGCCGAGCGCCTCGTTCTGCGTCGGGTGGGCGTGGATGAGCTGCGCGACCTCGGCCGGCAGCGCCTCCCAGTTGTAGATCAGCTGCGCTTCGCCGACCTGCTCGCCCATGCGGTCACCGACCATGTGGACGCCGACCACGGCACCGTCCTTGACCTGGACGAGCTTGATCTCGCCCGCGGTCTTGAGGATCTTGCTCTTGCCGTTGCCCGCGAGGTTGTACTTGAGGGCGACGACCTTGTCCGCGCCGTAGATCTCCTTGGCCTTGGCCTCGGTGATGCCGACGGAGGCGACCTCGGGGTGGCAGTACGTCACCCGGGGCACGCCGTCGTAGTCGATCGGGACGGCCTTGAGGCCGGCCACGCGCTCCGCGACGAGGATGCCCTCGGCGAAGCCGACGTGCGCGAGCTGGAGGGTCGGGACGAGGTCGCCCACGGCCGAGATCGTCGGCACGTTGGTGCGCATGTACTCGTCGACCAGGACGTAGCCGCGGTCCATCGCGACGCCCTGCTCCTCGTAACCGAGACCGGCGGAGACCGGGCCGCGGCCGATGGCGACGAGCAGCACCTCGGCCTCGAAGGTCTTGCCGTCGGCCAGGGTGACCCTGACGCCGTTGTCGGTGTACTCGGCGGACTGGAAGAAGGTGCCGAGGTTGAACTTGATGCCGCGCTTGCGGAAGGCGCGCTCAAGAAGCTTGGAGCTGTTCTCGTCCTCGACCGGGACCAGGTGCTTCATGCCCTCGATCACCGTGACGTCGGTGCCGAAGGACTTCCACGCGGAGGCGAACTCGACGCCGATGACACCGCCGCCGAGGATGATCGCGGACTCCGGGACCCGGTCCAGGGTCAGCGCGTGGTCCGAGGTGATGATCCGGTTGCCGTCGATCTCCAGGCCGGGCAGGGACTTCGGCACGGAACCGGTGGCCAGGAGGATGTGGCGACCCTCGACACGACGGCCGTCGACATCGACGGAGGTCGGGGAGGACAGGTGGCCGGTGCCCTCGATGTAGGTCACCTTGCGGGAGGCGACGAGACCCTGCAGACCCTTGTACAGGCCCGAGATCACGTCGTCCTTGTACTTGTGCACGGCCTTGATGTCGATGCCCTCGAAAGAGGCCTTGACACCGAACTGCTCCGCCTCACGGGTCTGGTCCGCGACCTCGCCGGCGTGGAGCAGGGCCTTCGTCGGAATGCAGCCGTTGTGCAGGCAGGTGCCGCCGAGCTTGTTCTTCTCGATCAGTGCGACGTCCAGGCCCAGCTGCGCTCCGCGCAGGGCCGCGGCGTAACCGCCGCTACCGCCGCCGAGGATCACTAGGTCGAAAACGGTGCTGGCGTCGTTCGCCACGTCACGTCCTCCATGCATGTGCGCTCGTCGCCGGTCTTCGATGACCGGGCGGCGGCTGGTGTCCGGCCGCTTTATTTCGGCCCTGTGGTGGGGGCCCTGTCCTGCCGAGAACCCATCTTCGCACTTGTTGACGGACGACGGGACGCGGGGCCGTGCTCTGAGACGGCGGATCGACCGTACGGCGGGGTCACGGGCGCGTACGAACCTGCGGATTTCGTCGCCAGCGAACAGCGGACGACCGACAGCGACAGCGGCGGGGACGGCGACAGCGGCGGGGACGGC
Organism: Streptomyces sp. P9-A4; assembly: GCF_036634195.1. Taxonomy (NCBI): domain Bacteria; kingdom Bacillati; phylum Actinomycetota; class Actinomycetes; order Kitasatosporales; family Streptomycetaceae; genus Streptomyces; species Streptomyces sp. P9-A4. The sequence continues at coordinate 1,929,107 of NZ_JAZIFY010000001.1, read as the reverse complement.
GACAGCGAACAGGGTCGGCGACAGCGAACAGGGACGGCGACAGCGAACAGGGACGGCCCCGGGCGCGAAGCCCGGGGCCGTCCCTGTCACGGATGTGCTCAGAGCTCGCCGGCCGCCGTGCGCTCGGCCAGCTTCACCAGGGTGCGCACCGAGGAGCCGGTGCCGCCCTTCGGGGTGTAGCCGTACGGGGCGCCCTCGTGGAAGGCCGGGCCCGCGATGTCCAGGTGGGCCCAGGTGATGCCCTCGCCCACGAACTCCTGGAGGAAGAGACCGGCGACCAGGCCGCCGCCCATCCGGACGCCCATGTTGGCCATGTCGGCGGTGGGGGAGTCCATGCTCTTGCGCAGGTCCGCGGGGAGCGGCATCGGCCAGGACTGCTCGCCGACCTCCTCGGCGATCTCGTGGATCGCGGAGCGGTAGTCGTCGTCGTTGGCCATGATGCCGAAGGTGCGGTCGCCGAGCGCCAGGACCATCGCGCCGGTCAGGGTCGCCACGTCGACGATCGCGTCCGGGTTCTCCTCGGAGGCCTTGGTCAGCGCGTCGGCGAGGACGAGCCGGCCCTCGGCGTCGGTGTTGAGGACCTCGACGGTCTTGCCGCTGTACATGTTCAGCACGTCACCCGGGCGGGTGGCGGAGCCGGACGGCATGTTCTCCGCCAGGGCGAGCCAGCCCGTGACGTTGACCTCGAGGCCGAGGCGGGCCGCGGCGACGACGGAGGCGAACACGGCGGCGGCGCCGGCCATGTCGCACTTCATCGTCTCGTTGTGGCCGGCCGGCTTCAGGGAGATGCCGCCCGAGTCGTAGGTGATGCCCTTGCCGACCAGGGCGAGGGTCTTCTCCGCCTTCGGGTGGGTGTAGGCGACCCGGACCAGGCGCGGCGGGTTCACGGAGCCGATGCCGACGCCGAGGATGCCGCCGAAGCCGCCCTTGGTGAGCGCCTTCTCGTCGAAGACCTGGACCTTGAGGCCGTGCTCCTTGCCGGCGGCCTGCACGGCGGCGGCGAAGGTGGCCGGGTACAGGTCGTTCGGCGGCATGTTGATCAGGTCACGGGCGCGGTTCATCTCCTCCGCGACGGCCTGGGCACGCTCGGCGGCGGCCTTGAAGGCCTTGTCGCGCGGCTTGGCGCCGAGCAGGGCGACCTCGCCCAGCGGCTTCTTCGCGTCCTTGCCGGTCTCCTGGTACGCCGTGTAGGCGTACGCGCCGAGCAGGGCGCCCTCCGCGATGGCGGCGGCGTCCTCGGCGACGGCGATCGGCAGCGCGAACGCGGCCTTCTTCGTGCCGGTCAGGACGCGGGCGGCGGTGCCGGCGGCGCGGCGCAGGGTCTCCGCGCCGTACGACTCGCCGTCCTCGGGCGCGGTGCCCAGGCCGACGGCCAGGACCAGCGGCGCCTTGAGGCCGGCGGGGGCGGGCACCTTCGTGGCCTCACCCTCGGCACCCGAGGCGCCCAGGGTCTCCAGGACGGCGGCGAGCCGGCCTTCGAAGGCCTTGTCGACGGCCTCGGCGCCCGGGGCGACGACGAGCGCCTTCCCGGACTTCGCGACGCCGACGACGAGGGCGTCGGAGCGCAGCGTCGCCGCGCCGGCAGTGCTGAGAGTGAGAGCAGTCACGGTGGTGAAATCTCGCTTCCATTGAGTTCTGTGGCGGTCGAGGGATAGGCCGACCGTGCCCGCCGCATCGTATTTCGGCCCGGAGAGCGCCGAGAACGAGCCTACGCTCGCTCGCCGGGTTCGCTCACGGCGGCGTTGATTCACTCATCCGTGGTGTCTCTTTCATGTTTACCGTTCCGGCCCCTGTCGCCCGGTCACACTCGCCTCATTCACGCGAGGACGACCCACCGTCCCTCGCCTCATCTGCGACATCTCCACGGGTCCCGCCGGTTCGGGAAGAGCCCGTCGAGGGGGGACACCTGCCATGGACTCCGACCGAATCCGTACGCCCAGAACCGCCCGGATCGCGGCCCTCGCCACCGCCGCGCTGCTCGCCACCGTCGTCCCGTCCGCGCAGGCGGTCGCCGCGACACCGCCCCGCGTGGACCTCACCGTCCTCGTCGTCGACGACGGCGGCAGCGCGGTCGGGGCGATCACCGCCGAGCTGAAAGGCTCCGGCGTCCCGTACCGCAGGATCGACCTGAACGACCCGAACCGGCCGGTGCTCGACACCGCCTTCCTCAGCGACACGCTCGACGGCCGCCCCCGCGCCAAGTACCAGGGCGTCGTCCTGCCCCACGAGAGTGCCTTCGGCCCGGACTCGGCCGAGCACACCGCCCTCCAGACGTACGAGCGGACCTTCGGGATCCCGCAGGTCGACGCCTACACCTGGTCGCACCCAGGCGTCGGACTCGACTACACGAACGAGGGAGGCTGGTCCGGCGTCCTCGACGGGACCACCGCCGGCGTCACCGCCGCCGGGAGGACCGGCCCCTTCGGCTACCTGAACGGGTCGCTCGCCTTCGAGGACAACGACCCCACCGTCTCGGAGAGTTACGGGTACGCCGGCCGCCCCCGCGCCGGCTACACCAGCTACCTGGACATGCCCGTCGACGGGGCCGGCGGCCGGGCCAGCCTCGTCGGCGAGTACGCCGCCGACGGGCGCCGCGAACTCGTCGTCACCTTCGCCTACAACCAGTACCAGCGGCAGTTCCGGGCCCTCGCCCGAGGCATCGTCGAATGGCTCACGCAGGGCGTCCACCTCGGACAGAGCCGCAACTACCTCTCCGTCCACGTCGACGACGTCTTCGCCCCCGACGCCCGCTGGGACGCGAGCCTCGACTGCACCCCCGGCGACTTCGACTGCGCCGGCGACGACGGCGAGGGCGCCGACCCGATCCGGATGACGGCCGCGGACGCCCAGTACGCCGCCGCCTGGCAGAAGTCCGCCGGTTTCACCCTCGACATGGTCTACAACGGCGGCCAGGGCGAGCAGTGGAAGACCGAGCACGGCGGCAGCGACCCGCTCACCGCCCGGCTCGTCGCGGACCGCGCCCAGTACCGGTGGATCAACCACACCTACACCCACCCGTTCCTCGGCTGCGTCCAGGACAACGTCGTCGTCCCCTGGCAGTGCGCCAAGGACACCGCGGGCAACACCCTCTGGGTCAGCCGCTCCGAACTCTCCGGCCAGATCCGCGACAACTACAACTGGGCCCTCGGCAAAGGCATCTCGGTCGACCGGAGCGAACTCGTCACCGGCGAGCACTCCGGCCTCAGGACCCTGCCCCAGCAGCCCGTCGACAACCCCAACCTCGCCGGCGCCCTCGCCGACAACGGCGTCAAGTGGACCGGCAGCGACAACTCCCGCGAACCGCAGCAGCGTTCGGTCGGGACCGCCACCGGCGCCGCGAAGACCGTGCCCCGCCACCCCATGAACGTGTACTACAACGTGGGCACCGCCGCCGAGATGGCCGACGAGTACAACTGGATCTACACCTCCCGCGCCGACGGCGGCAGCGGCACCTGCGAGTCCGACCCGGCCTCCACCTGTCTGCCCGCCCCGCTCCCCGCGGCCACCGGCTACGCCGACCACATCGTGCCGCAGGAAGCCCGCACCGCCCTCTCCCACGTCCTCGGCAACGACCCCCGCCCGCACTACGTGCACCAGTCCAACCTCGCCGAGGAACGCCTCCTCTACCCCGTCCTCGACCGGGTCCTCGGCGACTACCGGGCCCTGTTCGCGCCCAGCGCCCCGCTGGTCAACCCCGCCCAGAAGGACGTCGGCACCGAGCTGACCCGCCGCATCGCCTGGGACCAGGCTCTCGCCGCCGGCAAGGTCACCGCCTACCGCGTCGGCACCACGGTCACCGTCAAGGCCCCCGGCGGCCTCGCCGCGCCCGTCACCGCCCCCGAGGGCACCCGTAAGCGCCTCCTCCTCGGCACCACCGCCTTCGGAGCGCCCTACGCGGGAACCCGCTCCGCCTGGACCACGCCCGAACTGCTCCAGACCAGCGTCACACTCACGCTCCCGACCGCCTGACCAGCACGTTCTGGGGGGAACGCACATGCCGAGCCGTGGCCGTCACGTCACCATGCTCACCGAAGGCACCTACCCGCACGTCCACGGCGGCGTCAGCACCTGGTGCGACCAGCTCGTCCGCGGCATGCCCGAGGTCGACTTCGAGATCCTCGCCCTCATCGGCAGCGGCCGCGAGCCCGTCACCTGGGAGCTGCCGTCCAACGTCACCCGGCACACCGCGTACCCCCTCTGGGGCCTCCCGCAGGGGCCGGCGGCGCCCGTGCGCGCACGCCGGCCCCTGCGGGGGCGTACGCGCCGCCGCTTCCTCGACGCCTACGAACGCGTCCTGCTCGCCCTCCTCGACCCCGGGGCCGACTGCGACTTCGGCACCGGCCTGTACGAACTGGCCGAACTCGCCCGCCAGGGAAGGCTGACCACGGCCCTGCGCTCCGAGGCCGCGCTGCGCTCCCTGATGTGGATCTGGACCATGCCCCATCTGCCGACGCTCGCCGCCCGGCCCACCGTCCACGACGCGCTCACCGCCACCGACCTGCTCGAACACGCCCTGCGGCCGCTCGCCGCCCGGATATCCACCGACGGCGTCGCGCACGCCGTCTCCAGCGGCCTCGCCACGCTTCCGGCGCTCGCCGCACAGCACTTCGAAGGGGTGCCCTTCCTGCTCACCGAACACGGCATCTACCTCCGCGAGCGCTACCTCGGCTACCGCACCGACGCGCAGCGCTGGCCCGTCAAGGCCCTCATGCTCGGCTTCTACCGCGAGCTCAACACCCTCGGCTACCGCAAGGCCGACCTCATCACCCCCTGCAACCAGTACAACCGGCGCTGGGAGGAGCGCGGCGGCGCCCCCGTCGACCGCATCCGCACCGTCTACAACGGCGTCGACCCGGCCCTCTTCCCCGAGGCCGGCCCCGAACCCGAGGCACCCACCCTCAGCTGGTGCGGGCGCGTCGACCCCATCAAGGACCTCGAAACCCTCATCAGGGCGTACGCGATCTGCCGCGCCGAACTCCCCGAGCTGCGGCTCCGGTTGTTCGGCCCCGTCCCCGCCGGGAACGAGGACTACCTCACCCGGCTGGAGAAGCTCGCCGCCGAACTCGGCGTCACCGACGGCCTCACCTTCGAGGGCCGCGTCTCGGACGTACCCTCCGCCTACGCGGCCGGCAGCGTGGTCATGCTCTCCTCCATCAGCGAGGGCTTCCCCTTCTCCCTCATCGAGGCCATGTCCTGCGGCCGGGCCACCGTCTCCACCGACGTCGGCGGGGTCCGGGAGGCCGTCGGGGACGCCGGGATCGTCGTCCCGCCCCGCGAACCGGCCGTCATGGCCGCCGCCGTCACCGCGCTCCTGCGCGACGGGGACCGCCGCGCCGAACTCGGCCGGCAGGCCCGGCAGCGGGTCGTCGACCGCTTCACCCTGCACCGCTCGGTGGACGGCTTCCGCCAGATCTACCGCGAACTCGCGGGCGAGCGGACCGGACCCGTACGCCCCGTCGCCCACCCCAAGCCGTGGCCGGTCCGCCTGCCCGCGCCCCGCCGCATCACCCCCACCCTCGTCGCGGGAGGCACCCCGGCATGAGCGGCTCCCTCTGGCTGAGACGCCCGACCACCCACACCCCACTGCCGGCGATCCCGCGCCCGCGGGCGGAGACGCCGGGAGCACCCGGAAGGCCCCCGGGAAGCAACCCCGCCGTGGGCGACCTCGCCCCCGATCCGCTCGACCGGCTCACCGAGCGGATCGGGGGACTCGCCGCCGTCGCCGTCCACCCCGACGAGATCGCCGCCCTCCTCGAATCCGACGGCATGACCGACGACCACATCCGCCTCACCTACGGCCGCGCCGACTCCTTCGAGCTCGCCGAGGACCTCTACGCGCGCGTGGAGCGGCGCCACCCCGCCCCGGAGGCGCCGCCCGCCGGGCCCTGGCACAGCGGGCTCGCGGGCTGCCTCCTGCGCGGCCTCGTCTTCGCGCTGCCCGGCCTCGCGTACGTCCTCGCCTCACCCCTCCTCGCCGGGGAGCACGGCCGGTTCGGTCTCCCCGGCGGCACCGTCCCGCTCCTCGCGGGCGCCGTCACCGGCTGGGTGTGGAACCAGGCCCTGTCCCACCGCGCGTACACCTGGCTCGGCCTCGGCGACCGGCCCGCCGCCGCCCGCACCCTGCTCCTCGGCGCCCCGACGGGCGCCCTCGCCGGTACGGCCGTCGCCCTCGCGACCGCCGCGCCCGGCGAGATCCCGGCGGCCCTGTTCGCCGCCGGGCAGTCGCTCTACCTCGCCGCCGCTACCGTCCTGCTCGTTCTCGGCCGCGAACGGGCCCTGCTCTGCGCCCTGGTGCCGCTCGCCGGAGCCGTCCCCGCCTTCCGCTGGGACCTGCCCGACCCGCTGCGCGCCGCCCTCCTCCTCGCCGCGCTCACCGCGAGCACCGTCTTCGCCGCGCTCGTTCTCCGGCCGGGCGCGCGGCGCGGCGCGGCGGGACGCGGCGGCCCCCCGCGCGCCGCCTCCTTCCCGTACGGACTGTTCGGCCTCGGCAGCGGTCTCCTGGTGCTGCACGCGGGCGTCGGCGACACGCTGGTGAGCGGGGCGGGCGCGGTGATGGCGCTGACCCTCTCCATGGGGCCCGCCGAGTGGCTGCTGCACCGCTTCCGCGGCGAGAGCCTGACCCGGCTGCGGACCCTCACCACCGCCCGTGAGTTCCGCCGCGCGGTCACCGGCACCCTGGTGCTCTGCCTCGGCGGCTACCTCACGGTCCTCGTCGGGCTCACCCTCGCCGCGACCCTGGCGTGGCCGGGGGCGCCCTGGCCGGCACTCCCGCGGCTCGTCACCCTGCTCCTGATCGGGACCGTGCTGTGGCTGGGGCTGCTGCTCCAGGCCTTCGGCGCGGTGCTGAGCGCCGCCGCCGTGTGTCTGCTCGCGGCGGCGGCACAGACCGCGGAACCCGCCGCGGGCCCGGTGGCGGCCGGGGGAGCGGCCGCCGTGCTCGCCGTACTCACCTGTGTTCTGCTGGTACGACCGACCGCCCACCGCGTCTAGGGGACTCGGCCCGTGAATCGTTTCCTCCTGGTGCCGTTCTACGAGCACCCGGCCGACCGTCCCGAGGCCTGGTCGGCGCTCGTGGACGCGGCCCCGTCCCTGTACGGCGTCGTCGTCAACCCGGCGAGCGGCGCGGGCGAGGCGCCCGACCCGGCGTTCGCGGAGAGCGCCGGCCGGCTGCGGGCGTCCGGCGTCCGGCTCCTCGGCTACGCGGACACCGCCTACGGGCGCCGCCCGCACGCCGAGGTCGTCACCGACCTGCTCCGGCACCGCGACTGGTACGGCACCGACGGCGCCTTCCTCGACCAGGTGTCGACCTCGCCCGACGCCCTCGGCCACTACCGCCGGATCGCGGTCGCGGCCCGCTCCGCCGGAGCCGCGACCCTGGTGCTCAACCACGGCGCCCACCCCGACCCGGGATACGAGGAGTTCGCCGACCTCCTCGTCACCTTCGAGGGCCCCTGGGACACCTACCGGGCGCTCGACCTGCCCGTCGCCCCGCACTACTGCCACCTCGTCTACGCCGCCCCGCCCGGCGTCCGCCCGGCCACCCCGGTGCACTGCGCCGTCCCCGGCACCGGCGCCCACCCCTGGGGCACCCTTCCGCACCTCCTGGAGCCCGCCCGATGAGACGACCGCTGCCCCTGCTCGCGGGGCTGCTGCTCCTCGCCACCGCCTGCACGGCGGCCCCGGGCCCCGGCCCCGATCCGAAGCCGAGGGCGGACCGGTGGCAGCCGACGCCCGGCCTGACCTGGCAGTGGCAGCTCAGCGGGAAGCTCGACCCGACCGTCGACGTCCCCGTGTACGACATCGACGGCTTCGACCACCCGGCGTCCGCCGTCGCGGACCTCCACCGCCGGGGCCGCAAGGTCATCTGCTACCTCTCCACCGGCGCCTGGGAGGACTTCCGCCCCGACGCGGCGGCGTTCCCGAAGTCCGTCCTCGGCAAGGGCAACGGCTGGGAGGGCGAACGCTGGCTCGACATCCGCCGCACCGACGTCCTCGAACCGCTCATGGCGAAGCGCCTCGACCTGTGCCGGGACAAGGGCTTCGACGCCGTCGAACCCGACAACATGGACGGCTACCGCAACCGCACCGGCTTCCCCCTCACCGCCGCCGACCAGCTCCGCTACAACCGTCTGATCGCCCGCCTGGCCCATGAACGCGGCCTGGCGGTCGGCCTCAAGAACGACCTGGACCAGATCCCGCAGCTGCTCCCGGACTTCGACTTCGCGGTGAACGAGCAGTGCGCGGAGTACGACGAGTGCGGCCGGCTCGCCCCGTTCGTGGCGGCGGGCAAGGCCGTCTTCCACGTCGAGTACGAACTGACGACGGCACAGTTCTGCCCCCAGGCCCGGAAGCTGGGCCTCAGCTCCATGCTCAAGCACTACGAACTGGGGGTGTGGCGGCGGCCATGCTGACGGGGGCGCGGGCGGCGCGCCGGGGGTGGATCAGGCGCGGGTCACCCCAGTGCGAGCGCCACCAGGGCCACCGTCGCCGCCGACTCCTCCACCGCCCCGAACACATCGCCCGTCACCCCGCCGAACCGCCGCAGGCAGCGGCGCAGCAGCAGCGCCGCCGCGCCCATCGCGGCCCCGGCCGCCAGGACGTTGTGGACCGCGTCGTACGGCGAGAACAGCAGGCCCGTCACGGCGCAGAGCACCAGGACCACCGCCGTCGCGAGGGTCGCCGAGCGGACCGGGACCGTCGCGGCGACGATCGCGCCGAGGCCCTCGGGCCGGGCCGCGGGGACGCCGTGGCGGGAGGCGTGGGTGAGGGCGAGGCGGGCGACGGTCGCGGCGAGGGCGGTGCCGGCCGCGCCGTGCGCCCAGCTCTCCCCGTACAGCTCGAAGAGGGCCGCGACCTGGGCGAGCAGGACGAGCAGGAGGACGATCACGCCGAACGGGCCGACGTCCGACTGCTTCATGATGCGCAGCGCGTCCTCGGCGGGCTTGGCGCTGCCGAGGCCGTCGGCGGTGTCGGCGAGGCCGTCGAGGTGGAGGCCGCGGGTGAGGACGGCGGGGACGGCGGTGCTGACGACGGCGGCGAGCAGCGGGCCCGAGCCGAGCGCCAGGAACGCTCCGCCGAGCGCGGCGGCGCAGAGGCCGACGACCAGACCGGCCAGCGGGGCGCAGAGCATGCCGGCCCGCGCCGCGTCCCGGTCCCAGCGGGTGATGCGGGCGGGGAACACCGTGAGGGTGCCGAAGGCGAAACGCAGGCCGTCCATCCGGGCAGGGTAATCGCCGCCCCCGGACGGTAGATTGCGCATATCGCGCATATCGGAACGGGGTGGCATGGGTCACTGGTTCTCCCGCAACATCGTCGAGCCGGGCAAGCTCCCGATGCTCCTCGCGCTGACCTCGTTCGTCGTGACGTTCCTGGTCACCCGGACCGTCACCCGCCTCATCCGGGCGGGGAAGGGGCCGTTCAAGAACGTGTCCTCCGGCGGGCTCCACATCCATCACGTCGTGCCGGGTGTGGTCCTCACCGTCCTCGGCGGATTCGGCGCGGTGGCCAGCGACCGGCACGGGGTCGGCGGGGCCGTCTTCGCGGTGGTCTTCGGGATCGGTGCCGGCCTCGTCCTGGACGAGTTCGCGCTGATCCTGCACCTCGACGACGTGTACTGGAGCGACGAGGGCCGCAAGAGCGTCGAGGTGGTCGTCCTCACCGCGTCCCTGGTCCTGCTGGCCCTGAGCGGCTTCTCACCACTCGGCGTCGACGACATGAGCTCCGGCGAACGCCAGGACCGGGCCGCGTTCATCCTGACCCTGGTGGTGAACTTCCTCTTCATCCTGATCACCCTGGTGAAGGGGAAGTTCCGGATGGCCGTGATCGGGACCCTGGTCCCGTTCGTGGCGATCGTCGGCGCCGTCCGCCTCGCCCGCCCCGGCTCCTGGTGGTCCCGCCGGTTCTACGGGCGCCGCCACCGGGCACGGGCCCGCTCCCGTATCCGCACCTACCGGCACGACAAGCGCTGGACCAGGATCCGGCGCCGCTTTCAGGACCTGATCGGCGGCTTCCAGGAGCGGGTCCCGGGCCGGGGCTCCGGCTCCGGCTCCGCCCCGTCCTGACGGCGCTCCCGCCACGCCTGGAAGGCGATCAGGACCAGGACGGCCGCGATGGCCGCCAGATGCTCCTTGCCCGCGAGGTTCGTCTTGATGATCACCTCCACGACCATCGCCACGACCACCAGCGCGCCCGTCCACCGGGCCCCGAGCCGCCAGCACACGTACACGGCGAGGCCGACGACGGCGGCCGACGGCCCGGTGTCGACGACCTGCGCGTCGGAGGCGGGCAGCCCGAGCGGGCCGTCGGGCCCGAGCGCGATGCCCACGCGCGCGTACAGCGTCCCGGCGAGCGTGGCCAGATAGGCGACCGTGAGGGTCCGCCACCGGCCGAGACAGATCTCGGCGATCCCGAACACCAGCAGGACCTGGGCGAGGGCGCCCCACACCGGCAGGTCGAGCGCGGGCACGAAGAGCGAGAGCGGGGTCCGGAGCAGCGAGAGCCACAGAGGGTCCTCGGCCCGTACGGAACCGATGTCCTGGACCGCCTGATAGCCCCAGTCCTGGTTCTGCACCACCTGGAACAGGGCGGTGAGACAGACCGCGGCGAGCGTCATCGGGACCGCCCTCCACCGCTGCGTGACGAGCGCCGTCCGTACGGTGGAGAACAGCGGCCCCCACTCGCGGCGGGCGAAGTCCCGGAAGCCCCGGCTCAACGGCCGCCCTCCAGATGTCTGCGGTGCAGCCACTTCGGCAGCCCGGGGGCCTCCAGGAACCCCTCCGCACGGCCGGCCGCGAGGCCGATGCGCAGCAGGTCCGCACTCTTCTCGAAGAGCATGAATCGGGGCTCCCAGATCGGTCGGTACTTGGCGTTGGCGCGATACAGCGACTCGATCTGCCACCAGCGGGAGAAGAAGCTGAGCAGTGAACGCCACATGCGCAGCACGGGTCCCGCCCCGAGCTTCGAGCCACGTTCGAAGACGGAGCGGAACATCGCGAAGTTCAGCGAGACCTGAGTGATCCCGATCTCCTTGGCGCGCTGGAGGAGTTCGATGACCATGAACTCCATCAGACCGTTCTCGGAGTCGCGGTCGCGGCGCATCAGGTCGAGCGAGAGCCCCTGCGGCCCCCAGGGCACGAAGGACAGCACGGCCCGCAGCGCCCCCTGCTCGTCGGTGCACTCCAGCATCACGCAGCGGCCGTCGTGCGGGTCCCCGAGCCGGCCGAGCGCCATCGAGAAGCCGCGCTCGGTGGCGCCGTCCCGCCAGTCGTCGGCCTTGCGCAGCAGCTCGGCCATCTCGTCGGCCGGGATGTCCTCGTGGCGCCGGATGCGGACCTCGTAACCGGCCCGCTTCACCCGGTTGAAGGCCTGCCGCACCGTCCGCATCGCCCGGCCGTCGAGGGTGAACTCGTCGGTCTCCACGATCGCCTCGTCGCCCAGCTCCAGGGCGTCCAGACCGTGCCGGGCGTAGATGGTGCCGGCCTCCTCGCTCGCCCCCATCACGGCCGGGATCCAGCCGTGCTCGCGGGCCTCGGCGAGCCAGGGCTCGATGGCGCCGGGCCAGGCCTCGGGGTCGCCGATCGGGTCGCCGGACGCCAGCGACACCCCGCCGACCACCCGGTAGGTGACGGCGGCCTTCTCGCTCGGCGACCACACGACGCTCTTCTCGCGGCGCAGCGCGAAGTAGCCGAGCGAGTCGCGGTCGCCGTTCTTGTCCAGCAGCAGCCGCAGCTTCTCCTCGTCCTCCTCGGTCAGCGGGTCGACGGCCCGGCGGGAGCGGAAGGCGGCGAACAGCACCGCGATGAGCAGCAGCGTGGACAGCACGTTGATGGTGACGTCGACCCAGCCGGGGGTGCTGATCCCGGCGATACGGGAGTCGTCGGCGGCCAGGGTGATCAGCCGCATCACGCCGTACCGCCACCGCTCCAGGAAGGTGGAGGGGGTGGTGGCGGTGTTGGTGACGGTGACCAGGACGGCCGCGAGCAGCGAGGTCACGAGCAGTCCGCCGACCGCCACGATCGCGGCCAGCCACGGGTTGGAGCGGTCGCCCTTCGCGTAGAACTCCTTGCGGCCGAGCAGCAGCGCGAGGACGAACACAGCGGTCAGGCCCAGCGAGATCCAGTTCTGGGCGTGCTGCCGGATCTCGGGGAAGATCATCACCAGCGCGAAGAGCAACAGGAAGAGCCCGCTGAGCACCAGGTTGAGGATCCACGCGGCTCGCTTGCGGCGCCGCATGGTGATCGCCAGGAAGAGCGTGAAGACCCCCGAGGCGAAGCCCGCGGTGAGCATGTACGGGGTGAAGTAGTTGTCCTCGTTGTGGCGGCGCAGGTCCTGCCCGAAGGAGACCCACACGGCACTCAGGAAATTGATGAACGTGACGACGCGCAGATACCAGACGGCGAACGCGGCGCTGCGCCGTGAACGGGCGGTGGTACCCCGGGGCGCTCCTTCGGCGGACAAGCGGGCCTCTCCCATGAAAAGCGATCATATGGGGCGTGCCGCTCGCCGTGCGGAGACGCCGGAGACGGCCACGCGCGCGTCGCGCCCGGCCGCTGTCCCGGCGTCGGTGGGTCCGTCTCCCCGCGTCGGACCCCGCCGTCAGAGCCCGGAGTCGCCCTCGGCGTCCGGAGCGGTCGGGTCCGGACGTTCGGGCAGCTCCGCGGCGAGCGCCGCCGCGGCCCTGACGAGGGGAAGCGCGAGCAGTGCCCCGGTTCCCTCACCCACATGGACGCCGTGGTCGAGCAGAGGGTTGAGCGCCATCCGGTCCAGCGCCTTCGCCTGCGCCGGCTCCCCGCTCACCTGGCCCGCCAGCCACCAGTCCGGCGCCCGGAACGCCGCCCGCTGCGCCACCAGCGCGCAGGCCGCGCCCACCACACCGTCCAGGATCACCGGCATCCGCCGCACCGAGGCCTGGAGCAGGAACCCGGTCATCGCCGCCAGGTCCGCCCCGCCGACCGCCGCGAGCAGTTCCAGCTGGTCGCCGAGCACCGGCCGGGCCCGCCGCAGCGAGTCCCGGACCGCCGCGCACTTCCGCATCCACGCCAGATCGTCGATCCCGGCGCCGCCCCGGCCGGTGACCACGGAGGCGTCCGTCCCGCACAGGGCCGCGATCAGCGTCGACGCCGAGGTCGTCCCGCCGACGCTCAGATCACCGAGCACCACCAGATCGGTGCCCGAGTCCGCCTCCTCGTCGGCGATGGCGATGCCCAGCCGGACCGCCGCCTCGGTCTCCTCGACCGTCAGCGCGTTCTCGATGTCGATCCGCCCGCTGCCCCGCCGCACCCGGTGGCGCACCACATCGGCGGGCAGCAGCTCCGGGTCGCAGTCCAGCCCGGCGTCCACGACCCGCACCGGGACCTCCGCCGAGCGGGCGAGCACCGCGACCGGGCTCGCCCCCTCCAGGACCGCGCGCACCAGCTCGTGCGCGGTGCCCGCCGGGCGCCCCGACACGTCGAGCGAGGCGATCCCGTGATCGCCCGCGAAGAGCACCACCTTCGGCTGCTCGATCGCCCGCACCTCGGCCGAGGCCTGCGCGGCCGACAGCCACTCACCCAGCTCGTCGAGCCGGCCGAGCGCGCCCGGCGGCACGGTCAGCCGCTCACGGCGCTCCTCGGCGTCACGCCGGATCCCCCCGTCGGGGCGCTCGATCAGATCGGAGAAGTCGTCCAGGTTCACGGGTTTCCGCCTTGTGACAATCAGCGAGGGCCATAGGTGCTCGCACCCTACCCGCGCAGTACGAACGGCTGACCGGCGACCACGAGGAGGACCTCCTCGCACTCGTCGGCGAAGGCCGCGTTCAGCCGGCCCAGCTCGTCCCGGAAGCGCCGCCCCGCCGCCGTCGCCGGCACCACCCCCGAACCCACCTCGTTCGTCACCGCGACGACCGTGCGACGGGTGGCCCGCACCGCGGCCACCAGCTCCGCCGTCCGCTCCCGCAGCGCCGTTTGCCCGCCGCCCGCCCACGTTTCGTCGTCCCAGGCGCCCACCCGGTCCATGGCGTCCGTCAGCCACAGCGACAGACAGTCCACCAGGAGCGCGGGCCCGTCCCCGTCGAGCAGGGGTACGAGATCGCAGGTCTCGGCGGTACGCCAGGAACCCGGCCGCCGCTCTCGGTGCAGGCCCACCCGCTCCGCCCACTCGGGGTCGCCCTCCCGGGTCCCGCCCGTCGCCACGTACAGCACCTCGGGGAAGGACTCCAGGCGCCGTTCGGCCTCCACGGACTTGCCCGACCGGGCGCCGCCGGTCACCAGCGTCCGGCGCGGCACGTCCGGCACCTCGTGGTACTCGCCCACGTACAGCGTCGTCCCGTCCGGCACCGCCCGCGCCCCCGCCGCCGTGAGCCGCCGGTCCAGCTCCGCGCCCGTCGGCGCGTCGTGGTCCAGATGGACGGCGATCACCTCGGTCGCCGGGCCCACCGCGCCGGTCGCCCGCAGCCTGGCCAGCGCGTCCGGCCGGCCCGTCACATCGGCGACGACCATGTCGTACGGCGTCCGGTGGTCCTCCGGGAGCCCCGCCGGAGCCCCGCCGGGCGGCAGATAGAGGAGCCGCTCGCCGCCCGCCGAGGTCACCTCGTACCCGGTGCCGGGGGAGTCCATCGCGACCGCCCGCACCCGGTGCCCGGAGATCAGCGTCAACTCCCGGCCGTCCGGCACCCGCCCCGCCGTCGGAAGCCCGGCGGGCACCTCGACGGCGGGCCCGTCGTGCGGATGCGTCAGCAGCACCTGCCGTACGCCCACCAGCGAGTGCCCCGAACGGGCCGCCGCCAGCGCGGCCCCCGGGGTCAGATCGAGCAGCAGGGCCCCGTCCACCAGCAGCGCCGTCGCGGCGCGGACCCGGGGGCCGAGGGAGAGCGCGCACACGGCGCAGGGGCAGTCGGGGCGGGGGAGGCCGAGCGGGGCGCCGGTGCCGAGCAGAGTCAGTTCCACCCTCAGATCCTCCCGCGCCACCGCGAGCCGTGCGCGCCCGGCTACTCTGCGGGCAGGAAACCGATCATCCGGTGAGCGCCAGGAGGCGGACATGGCATGGACGTGGCGGTTCGAGAAGTCCGACGGCACGGAGGTCGAGCCGGTGGTGACTCCGGAGGAGTTCACCACCCAGGGCGACGCGGAGAGCTGGATCGGCGAACACTGGCGTGACCTCCTGGGCGGCGGCGCGGCCCAGGTGACGCTGTCGGAGGACGACACGAAGATCTACGGCCCGATGCCCCTCGACGCGGAGGGCTAGGACCTGTCGTCACACTCCCGTCGTCGCCCGGCAGGCGGGAGTGTGACGCCAGGCCCCGGGGCGCCCGGCGGCCGGGGAGGGGGGTGCGGGGGACGCGGTCCCCGGCACCCCCTTCGGCCCGCCCCGGGGCGCCCGGGGGCGAGTGGCTCCGGCCGGGCCTCGGAGCTCCGGGCCCGGCGCTTCCCGCCCGGCCCGGGGCTTTCGGGTTCCGTGCCTCCGCCCCCTCGGATCCGGGGTGCGTCACATCTCGCCCAGGGTGATCTCCGTCTTCTGGGTCTTCGTGCCACGGACGTACGTCGTCGTCACCTTGTCGCCCGGGTTCATCGAGGCCAGTGCCTCCGCCAGGGACGTGATCGTCGTGATGTCGGTGTCCCCGAGCCGGGTGATCACGTCGCCCGGCTTCAGGCCCGCCTTGCCCGCCGCGCCGTCGGCCGGCGCCTCGACCACCGCGACGCCCGCGGGGTTGTAGTTGTCGTCGAGCACCGTACGGCCGGTGATGTTCAGGGCCGCCCGGCCCGAGTCCGTCACCTTGCCGTCCTTGATGATCTGGTCCGCGATCGTCCGGACCATCGACGCCGGGATCGCGAACCCGATCCCCGGAGCCGAACCGCCGCCCAGCTCCGGATCGGTCGCCGCGAGCGTCGGGATGCCGATCACCTGGCTGTCGAGGTTCACCAGGGCGCCCCCGCTGTTGCCCGGGTTGATCGCCGCCGAGGTCTGGACCATGTTCGCGATGGTGGCGCCGGTCCCGCCACCGGTCTGCCCCTCGCTGACCGTGCGGCCGGTCGCCGAGACGATGCCCTGTGTCACGCTGCCGGACAGACCGAGCGGGGAGCCCATCGCGAGGACGATCTGCCCCATGTCGACGCCGGAGGAGTCGCCGAACTTCGCCGCCTTCAGGCCCTGCGGCAGCGACTCCAGCTTGATGACCGCGAGGTCCTGCTCGGGGTACGAGGAGACGAGCCGGGCGGTGACCGCCTGCCCGCCGGTGGCGGCGGCGACCTTGAAGGTCTTCTCCTGGCCGATCACGTGCGCGTTGGTGACGACATGGCCCTTGTCGTCGTAGACCACTCCGGAGCCGAGGCTCGCGCTCGCGTCGATCTGCACCACCGACGGCAGGACGTTCCGGATGACGGCCTGGTAGTCGTCCTGGAGCTGGTTCGAGGAGAGCGGCGCCGCCGCCTGGGTGGAGCGCTCGGGCGCGGTCGCGGCCCCGCCGGAGGAGCACCCGCCGGCGAGCGCGGCGGCGCACACCGAGGCGGTCAGAGGGAGGAGGAGCCGGGGCGTACGGGCACGGGCACGCGCAGGGGCGCGAGATACGTCCATGTCCGGAGTATCCGTTTCATCCCGCCCCCGGGCCCGGCGGACTCACCCGATCAGGGGTGCGGGACCCCGAACCGGGGCCCCGCGTACACGGCGGCGGCGACCGTACGGCGGTCGCGCCGCGTCAGCCCCGTACCCCGCAGAGGTGCAGCAGCGCCGCCAGCCGCCGGTACGGTTCCGTGCGGCCCGCCCGGTCTTCGGAGGCGAGCAGCCGGTCCAGCTCATCAGCGGCCGGCAGCCCCGCCTCGCGCGGGATGCCGTCGGTGAAGACCCGCACTCCGTACCAGGCGTGCAGCGGTGCCGCGATGCCCGCCAGCGTCGCCGTCAGCGCGTCCAGGCGGTCGGCCCGCACCTTCACGCCGTTGTCGTCGGTGTAGACGTCCGAGTCGAAGGCGGTGAGCGTCCCGGACCAGTCCCCGGCGAGCCCCGGCCGCATGGCGAGGGCCTCCGCGTTCCGTACGACGAGGGAGAGGAGTCCGCCGGGGGCCAGCATCCGGGCCAGGCCGGCGAGCAGCGCGTCGGGCTCGTCCGCGTACATGAGCACGCCGTGGCAGAGGACCACGTCGAAGCTGCCGGGGAGGAAGTGCACCCCGGTCTCGCGCCCGTCGCCCTCGATCAGCCGGACCCGCTCGCGGATCCCGGCCGGCTCGGTCGCCAGCGAGTCGCGGGCCGCCTTCAGCAGGTCCGGATCGGCTTCGAGACCGGTGACGGTGTGCCCCGCGCGGGCGAGGCGCAGCGCCTGAGTGCCCTGGCCCATGCCCGCGTCGAGGATGCGCAGCCGCTGGCCCACCGGGTAGCGGCCGGATATCTGCTCGTCGAGCTGACGGGCGACGATCTCCTGCCGGATGGTGTCGCGCAGCCCGCCGGAGCCGGTGGGCCAGTGCGCGACGGGCAGCACGGGGCCGCCCGACTCCGACGTCGCCGCGCCGAAAGCACGCTCGACGGGCTGCTCCGAGCTGTCGGCGCTCAGGGCCGCTCTCCGCGCTTGACCTGCGGCTTGGGCAGTCGCAGGCGGCGCATCTGGAGCGTACGCATCAGGCCGTAGGCGATGGCGCCACGCTTCGGCTCGTTCGGGAAGCGCTCGTTGAGCTGCTTCCGGAGCCGGATCCAGATGCCGATCGAGTCGATGACGATCAGGATGATCACGCCGAGCCAGAGCAGCAGCGAGATGTTCTGCAGCCCCCGGTTGGCGTTGCCGAACAGCGACAGCACGAGGATCACCACGGCCATCGGCAGGAAGTACTCGGCGATCGCGAAGCGCGAGTCGACGAAGTCGCGCACGAAGCGGCGGACCGGACCCTTGTCACGGGCCGGCAGATAACGCTCGTCACCGCTGGCCAGCGCCTCGCGCTGGCGGGCCAGGTCGGAGCGGCGTGCCTCGCGCTGGCGCTTGGATGCCTCCTTGCGGTCGGTCGGCACCGTCGCGGCGCGACGGCGCTGGGTCTGCGCCTCACTCCGCTTCGGCGTCGGGCGGCCCTTGGGGGCCTCGGGGTCGCGGGGCTGCTTGGAGAGGTCCGCCGTCACCTTGTCGGTGGGGGCCTTCTCTTCCTTCGAACGGCTACGGAACACAAAACCCAAGGGTACGGGGTGGTGGGCATGAACCCCAGGCAGGGCGGGAACGATCTGATAGCAATGCTTCGAAAAGATCTTGAAAAATTCTTCGGCATTGGCGGAGCGACAGCGGAGCGGACTGCGTCTTCGAGGTGTGCGTACGCGATGTGTGCGCGGTTCGTACGCGGTTCGTACGTGGGACCACCGAGGGTTCCCCTAGATCCATCTACTCCCTGCGCGGGAGGGAGCACCGGACGTAGTCGTCCTTGGGGAGGAGCGCATCACGCTCCGAACAGTGCGGTAATGGAGACAGGGCCCGTAGTGTGGATCCTGTCGTAGAGCTGGAGCCGAAGTCCGTCAGAAGGGGGCGCGCGAAGCCCATGAGCGGTGTCATGAAGCGTATGGGGATGATCTTCCGCGCGAAGGCGAACAAGGCCCTTGACCGGGCCGAGGATCCGCGCGAGACGCTCGACTACTCGTACCAGAAGCAGTTGGAGCTGCTGCAGAAGGTGCGGCGCGGCGTCGCCGACGTCGCCACCTCCCGCAAGCGGCTGGAACTCCAGCTGAACCAGTTGCAGGGCCAGTCCTCCAAGCTGGAGGACCAGGGCCGCAAGGCGCTCGCCCTCGGCCGCGAGGACCTGGCGCGCGAGGCGCTGTCCCGGCGGGCCGCGCTCCAGCAGCAGGTCAGCGACCTGGAGGTGCAGCACCAGACGCTGCAGGGCGAGGAGGAGAAGCTCACGCTCGCCGCCCAGCGCCTCCAGGCCAAGGTGGACGCCTTCCGCACCAAGAAGGAGACCATCAAGGCGACCTACACGGCGGCCCAGGCGCAGACCCGGATCGCCGAGTCCTTCTCCGGTATCTCGGAGGAGATGAGCGACGTCGGCCTCGCGATCCAGCGGGCCGAGGACAAGACCGCCCAGCTCCAGGCGCGCGCAGGCGCGATCGACGAGCTGCTCGCCTCCGGCGCCCTGGACGACCAGTCCGGGCTCGGGAAGGACGACCTCCAGGCGGAGCTGGACCGGCTGTCCGGCGGTACGGACGTCGAGCTGGAGCTCCAGCGGATGAAGGCCGAGCTGGCGGGCGGCCCGTCGGCCCAGCAGCAGGCGATCGAGGGCGGTGGCGCGGCGGCGCCCCAGGACAACACGCAGCAGTCCCACCCGCGGTTCGAGAAGTAGGCGACAGACAGGACGCGTCATGATCGTGCGGATCATGGGGGAGGGCCAGCTGAAGCTGGCCGACAGCCACTTCGTCGAGCTGAACAAGCTGGACGACGAGCTGCTCGCGGAGCTGGAGTCGGGGGACGAGGAAGGGTTCCGGCGCACGCTGGGCGCCCTCCTCGACGCCGTGCGGCGGTTCGGCGAGCCACTGCCGGACGACGCCCTGGAACCCTCGGAGCTGATCCTCCCGTCTCCGGGCGCGGGCCTGGACGAGGTCAAGGAGATGCTCTCCGACGACGGCCTGATCCCGGGCTGACCGGGGGCTTGATTCCGGCCGATCGGCGGGGTGCGAACCCCGGCCGGTCCCGGGCTCACCACACGTCCCGGTCCCGGCCGATCGGCGGGGTGCGAACCCCGCCCCATTCCGGGCCGACCGTGCTGTACGACGAGTCCCGTCGCCCTCCGGGGTGGCGGGACTCCGCGCTTTCCCGTACGGGTCCCGCCTCCCGCCCCGTACCGTTGTTCCCCGTGACCCCCACCGGCCCTGCCACCGGCACCCGCTTCGCCCGCTTCCGCGACTGGTTCCGCGGGCATCCGCTCGCCTTCGACGCGACCGTGGCGTTCGGCGCGCTCATCTGCATGATCGCCGGGTCGTTCACCGATCCGCACGGCAGCCGGACCGGGCCGACCTTCGGCGACCACGTGCCCGGCGTGACGAGCGTCCTGATCATGGTCGCCGGGGCCGTCGCGCTGGTGCTGCGCCGCCGCTTCCCGCTCCGGGTGCTCTGCTTCACCGTGGCCGTCACCCTCGTGGAACTGATCGGCGACAACCGGCCCGCCCCCATCGCCATGAGTGCCGTCGTCGCGCTCTACACGGTCGCCTCCCGCACGGACCGGCCCACCACCTGGCGGGTCGGCCTCGTCACCATGGCGCTGCTGACCGTCGCGGCCATGGCCTTCGGCCCCACCCACTGGTACGCGCAGGAGAACCTCGGCGTCTTCGCCTGGACGGGCATGGCGGCCGCCGCCGGTGACGCCGTGCGCAGCCGGAGGGCCTTCGTCGACGCGATAAGGGAGCGCGCCGAACGGGCCGAGCGGACCCGCGAGGAGGAGGCCGGCCGCCGGGTCGCCGAGGAGCGGCTGCGGATCGCCCGCGACCTCCACGACGTCGTCGCCCACCACATCGCCCTGGTCAACGTGCAGGCGGGCGTCGCCGCCCACGTCATGGACAAGCGCCCCGACCAGGCCAAGGAGGCCCTCGTGCACGTCCGGGAGGCCAGCCGCTCCGCCCTCGACGAGCTGCGCGCCACCGTCGGCCTGCTGCGCCAGTCCGGCGACCCGGAGGCGCCCACCGAACCGGCCCCCGGCCTCGCCGTCCTCGACGGGCTCCTCGACACCTTCCGCAAGGCCGGCCTCCCGGTCGCCCTGGCCCGTACCGACGGCGAGTCGCCGCTGCCCGCGACCGTCGACCTGGCCGCGTACCGGATCGTGCAGGAGGCCCTGACCAATGTGCGCAAGCACGCGGGACCGGACGCGGAGGCCGAGGTGAGCGTCGTCCGGGTGGGCCGTACGGTCGAGATCACCGTCCTCGACAACGGCGGCCCGCCCGCAGCCGGGGACCCCGCTCCCCACGGCGGCCACGGCCTCCTCGGCATGCGCGAACGGGTCGGCGCCTTCGGCGGCACCCTGACCGCGGGCCCCCGGTACGGCGGCGGGTTCCGGGTCCAGGCGATACTGCCCGTGACGTCCCGAACGGGGGAGGACCGATGACGATCCGGGTAGTGCTCGCCGACGACCAGGCCCTGCTGCGCAGCGCCTTCAAGGTGCTGGTCGACTCCGAACCGGACATGGAGGTCGTCGGCGAGGCCGCCGACGGCGCCCAGGCCGTGGCCCTCGCCCGCTCCGAGAAGGCCGATGTCGTCCTCATGGACATCCGGATGCCGGGCACGGACGGCCTCGCCGCCACCCGCATGATCACGGCCGACCCGGAGCTGTCCGAGGTGCGGATCGTCATGCTGACCACCTTCGAGGTCGACGAGTACGTCGTGCAGTCGCTGCGCGCCGGCGCCTCCGGCTTCCTCGGCAAGGGGGCCGAGCCCGAGGAACTGCTCGGCGCGATCCGGATCGCGCACGCGGGCGAGGCGCTGCTCTCCCCGGCCGCCACCAAGGGCCTGATCGCCACGTTCCTCGCGCAGGGCCCCGGCGCGGAGGACGTCGGCGGGGGCGGTGCGGCCCGCACCGAGCGGCTGTCCGCGCTCACCGCCCGGGAGCGCGAGGTCCTCGTCCTGGTCGCCGGCGGCCTCTCCAACGACGAGATCGCCGACCGGCTCGACGTCAGCCCGCTCACCGTGAAGACCCATGTCAACCGGGCCATGGCCAAGCTCGGCGCCCGCGACCGGGCCCAGCTGGTGGTCACGGCCTACGAGTCCGGTCTCGTACGCCCCCGGGTGGAGTGAGCGCGTACTCCAGACGCGGTATGCGCCGGATAAGGATCTGGACCCGGGGACCGAGGACTTCCGGCGCTCGATGGCAGATCGTATAGACGGGGGGCGCCCCCGGCGGATCCAGCGGATCCCGGCCGGGGTCTTGGCTGCTCCCGCCTGTCGACGAGTACGCCACAGAAGAGAGACCCCATGTCCTGGCTGTCCAGATTCAGCCTCGCGCAACGGGCCCTGATCGGGCTGATCTCCATCGTCGCGATCGTGTTCGGCGCGATCGCGATCCCGCAGCTGAAGCAGCAGTTGTTCCCCTCGATCGAGCTGCCGATGGTCTCGATCCTCGCCCCCTACCAGGGCGCCTCTCCCGATGTGGTCGAGAAGCAGGTCGTGGAGCCCCTGGAGAACAACCTGAAGGCCGTCGACGGCCTGAAGGGCGTCACCTCCACCGCCTCCGAGGGCATGGCCCTCGTCATGGCCTCCTTCGACTACGGCGACGAGTCGACGAAGCAGCTCGTCGCCGACGTCCAGCAGGCCGTGAACCGGGCCCGCGCCCAGCTGCCCGACTCGGTCGACCCGCAGGTCGTGGCCGGCTCGACGGACGACATACCGACCGTCGTCCTCGCCGCCGCCTCCGACAAGGACCCGCAGGCGCTCGCCGACCTCCTGGAGCGGACCGTCGTGCCCGCCCTCGAGGACATCGACGGCGTCGGCCAGGTCTCCGTCAGCGGCGTCCAGGACCTCCAGGTCTCCGTCAC
This sequence comes from Streptomyces sp. P9-A4, assembly GCF_036634195.1. Lineage (NCBI taxonomy): Bacteria > Bacillati > Actinomycetota > Actinomycetes > Kitasatosporales > Streptomycetaceae > Streptomyces > Streptomyces sp. P9-A4. The sequence continues at coordinate 1,906,664 of NZ_JAZIFY010000001.1, read as the reverse complement.
CCCGGACGACACGAAGCTCGCCGCGGCCGGACTCAACTCCATGAAGCTCGCCGAGGCCCTCCGCTCCGGCGGCGGCACGATCCCGGCCGGCTCCTTCTCCGAGGCCGGGAAGAACCGCACCATCCAGGTCGGCGGCGGCTACACCTCGCTGCGCCAGATCGAGGACCTGCGCATCCCCGCGGCCGTCCCCGGCAAGGGCAAGGCGGTCCGGCTCGGCGATGTCGCCACCGTCCGCCAGCAGGAGTCGCCGCGCGTCTCCCTGACCCGGACCAACGGCAAGCCCAGCCTCGCCGTGATGGCCACCATGGACAAGGACGGCAGCGCCGTCGCGATCTCCGACGCCGTCAAGGAGAAGCTGCCCGAGCTGCGCGCCGCCCTCGGCGCGGGCGCCGAGCTGACCGTGGTCTCCGACCAGGGCCCGGCCGTCGCCAAGGCCGTCTCCGGACTGACCACCGAGGGCGCGCTCGGCCTCGTCATGGCCGTCCTGGTGATCCTGGTCTTCCTCGCGTCGATCCGCTCGACCCTGGTGACCGCCGTCTCCATCCCGCTCTCGGTCGTCCTCGCCCTGATCGTGCTGTGGACCCGTGACCTCTCGCTCAACATGCTGACGCTCGGCGCGCTCACCATCGCCATCGGCCGGGTCGTCGACGACTCGATCGTGGTCCTGGAGAACATCAAGCGGCACCTGGGCTACGGCGAGGAGCGCCAGACCGCGATCCTCACCGCCGTCCGCGAGGTGGCGGGCGCCGTCACCTCCTCGACCCTCACCACCGTTGCCGTCTTCCTGCCGATCGGCCTGGCCGGCGGCATGATCGGCGAGCTGTTCGGCTCGTTCTCGCTGACGGTCACGGCGGCCCTGCTCGCCTCGCTGCTCGTCTCGCTGACCGTGGTCCCGGTCCTCTCGTACTGGTTCCTGCGCGCCCCCAAGGGCACCCCGGACGATCTGGCGGAGGCCCGCAGGCTGGCCGAGGAGAAGGAGGAGAAGAGCCGTCTCCAGCGTCTCTATGTGCCGGTCCTGCGGTTCGCGACCCGGCGCCGGCTGACCAGCCTCGCCATCGCGTTCGCCGTCCTCGTCGTCACCTTCGGCATGGCCCCGCTCCTGAAGACGAACTTCTTCGACCAGGGCGAGCAGGAGGTGCTCAGCATCCGGCAGGAGCTGGCGCCCGGCACCGGCCTGGACGCCTCCGACGCCGCCGCGAAGAAGATCGAGAAGCTCCTCGCGGACACCGAGGGCGTCAAGGACTACCAGGTCAACGTCGGCTCGTCCGGCTTCATGGCGGCCTTCGGCGGCGGCACCGGCACCAACCAGGCCACCTACCAGGTCAGCCTGGAGGAGTCCGCCTCCTCCGAGAAGGTCCGCGAGACCATCGAGAAGGGCCTCGGCTCCCTCGACGGCATCGGCGACACCACCGTCTCGGCCGGCGGCGGCTTCGGCAGCCAGGACCTGAGCGTGGTCGTCAAGGCCGGCGACGCCGAGGTCCTCAGGAAGGCCTCCGAGCAGGTCCGCGCGGCGGTCGCCGGGCTCAAGGACGTCACCGACGTGCAGAGCGACCTCTCGCAGTCCGTGCCCCGGATCTCCGTCAGGGCCAACGCCAAGGCGGCCGACGCGGGCTTCGACTCCACCTCGCTCGGCATGATCGTCGCCCAGGCCGTTCGGGGCACCCCGGCCGCCAAGGCGATCCTCGACGACAGCGAGCGGGACGTCCTGATCACCTCGGCGCGTCCGGCCACCACCCTGGCCGGGCTCAAGGCCCTGCCGCTCGGCCCGGTGAAGCTGGGCGACATCGCCACCGTCGAGCTGGTCCCCGGCCCGGTCTCGATGACCCGGATCGACGGCGCCCGCGCCGCGACGATCACGGCCAAGCCGGTCGGTGACAACACCGGCGCGGTGAGCGCCACCCTCCAGTCGAAGATCAAGTCCCTGGATCTGCCCGAGGGCGCCTCCGCCACCATCGGCGGTGTCTCCGAGGACCAGTCCGATGCCTTCCTCAAACTGTTCCTGGCGATGCTCGCGGCCGTCGCGATCGTCTTCATGCTCCTGGTCGCGACCTTCAGGTCGCTGATCCAGCCGCTGATCCTGCTGGTCTCGGTCCCGTTCGCGGCCACCGGCGCGATCGGTCTCCTGGTGGTCACCGACACCGCGATGGGCGTACCGGCGATGATCGGCATGCTGATGCTGATCGGCATCGTCGTCACCAACGCCATCGTCCTGATCGACCTGATCAACCAGTACCGGGCCCAGGGCCTCGGCGTCGTCGAAGCGGTCATCGAGGGCGGCCGGCACCGGCTCCGCCCGATCCTGATGACCGCCCTGGCGACGATCTTCGCCCTGCTGCCGATGGCGCTCGGCATCACCGGCGAGGGCGGCTTCATCGCCCAGCCGCTGGCCGTGGTGGTGATCGGCGGTCTGATCACCTCGACGCTGCTGACCCTGCTGCTCGTCCCGACGCTCTACGCGATGGTGGAGCTCCGCAAGGAGCGCCGCGCGAAGAAGAAGGCGGCGAGGAAGGGCGGGGCGCCCGGCGAGACGGCGGTCCCGCCGCAGGCGAAGGAGCCGGCCGCGGTCTGATCCGTACGGCATGACGAAGGGGCGCCCCACGAGCTCGTGGGGCGCCCCTTCCGGCGTACGTACGGGAGAACCGTTACGGCAGCGCCAGCATCCGCTCCAGCGCGAGCTTGGCGAAGCTCTCCGTCTCCTTGTCGACCCGGATTTGGTTGACGAGGTTGCCCTCGGCCAGCGACTCCAGGGTCCACACCAGGTGCGGCAGGTCGATGCGGTTCATGGTCGAGCAGAAGCAGACCGTCTTGTCGAGGAAGACGACCTCCTTGTCCTGGTCGGCGAAACGGTTCGCCAGCCGCCGGACGAGGTTCAGCTCGGTGCCGATGGCCCACTTGGAACCGGCCGGGGCCGCCTCCAGGGTGTTGATGATGTACTCGGTCGAGCCCACGTAGTCGGCGGCGGCGACGACCTCGTTCTTGCACTCGGGGTGGACGAGCACGTTCACGCCCGGGATGCGCGCGCGCACGTCGTTCACCGAGTCCACCGAGAAGCGGCCGTGCACCGAGCAGTGGCCCCGCCACAGGATCATCTTGGCGGCGCGCAGCTCCTCGACGGTCAGCCCGCCGTTGGGCTTGTGCGGGTTGTAGAGCACGCAGTCGTCCAGGGACATGCCCATGTCGCGGACGGCGGTGTTGCGGCCCAGGTGCTGGTCCGGCAGGAACAGCACCTTCTCCCCCTGCTCGAAGGCCCAGTTCAGGGCCCGCTCGGCGTTGGACGAGGTGCAGATCGTGCCCCCGTGCTTGCCGGTGAAGGCCTTGATGTCGGCCGAGGAGTTCATGTACGAGACGGGCACGACCTGCTCGGCGATGCCGGCCTCGGTCAGCACGTCCCAGCACTCCGCGACCTGCTCGGCGGTGGCCATGTCGGCCATCGAGCAGCCGGCCGCCAGGTCCGGCAGGACGACCTTCTGCTCGTCGCCGGTGAGGATGTCGGCCGACTCCGCCATGAAGTGCACACCGCAGAAGACGATGTACTCGGCCTCCGGCTTGGCGGCGGCGTCGCGGGCGAGCTTGAAGGAGTCGCCGGTGACGTCGGCGAACTGGATGACCTCGTCGCGCTGGTAGTGGTGGCCGAGGACGAAGACCTTGTCCCCGAGCTTCTCCTTGGCGGCGCGGGCGCGCTCCACCAGGTCCGGGTCGGAGGGAGACGGCAGATCGCCGGGACACTCCACGCCGCGCTCGCTCTTCGGGTCGGCCTCGCGACCGAGCAGGAGCAGGGCGAGCGGCGTCGGCTGTACGTCGAGCTCAGGACGGGTTTGGGCCGTGGTCACGTCACGCACCCTTTCTTCGGGGAACCTTTTCGTCGAAATGACGCTATCTATCATAACCCCTTCACGTCACGTTGACGATGTCCATAGTGTCGATGTGACGAATTCGCCTTCGCCGTCCCTGGCCTTCGTCGTCCCCGCAGCTGGACAGGGTGTGCGAGCATGAAGGGGGAAAGACCCCACGCGGCCCGGAATGAATCCGGGGCACCGTCGGTTGCAACCGTCGGCAAGCAGTCTCCGTACACACCGGGAGAGAAGCAGATGTCCGTATCGGACGAGAAGACCACTGTCAGCGACGGCATCCTCCTGTCCGACGCCGCCGCGGCCAAGGTCAAGGCCCTCCTCGACCAGGAAGGCCGCGAGGATCTGGCCCTGCGCGTCGCCGTTCAGCCCGGTGGCTGCTCCGGCCTGCGTTACCAGCTGTTCTTCGACGAGCGTTCGCTCGACGGCGATGTCGTGAAGGACTTCGACGGCGTCAAGGTCGTCACCGACCGCATGAGCGCCCCGTACCTGGGCGGCGCCTCGATCGACTTCGTCGACACCATCGAGAAGCAGGGCTTCACGATCGACAACCCGAACGCCACGGGCTCCTGCGCCTGCGGCGACTCGTTCAGCTAAGCCGTACGTACGTGAGGGCGGCGGCCCGGGATCACTCCCGGGCCGCCGCCCTCACGCATGCCCCGGCCGGACCGGCTCCCCGGCCCCGGTCCCGGCGGTTCAGCGCCGCGGCACCGCCGCGCCGCTCGCCGCGTCGACCACCGGACGGGAGCCCAGCGGCACCTGGAGCGTCACGGTCCGGGTGAACTCCTTGGCGACCATGACGCAGACCCGGTCCGGGTCGACCGGCGCCTCGGTGATCCGCACCGCCACCCGCTCCGGACGCTCCTCGGCCGTCACCCCGTACGTGCTGCACACCCCGCCCCAGAAGGTGACCGCGAGCTTCCGCCCGCCGTCCTCCGAGCGGTACGACTCGACCTGCCGTGCCGGCGCCGTGCCGCCGTCCCCGGGAGGAGGCGTCGGCGAGGGCTTCGCGGGCGGCGCCAGGTACTCCTGCGCCACCGCCGTCTCCGGCACCGTGTACGGCGCCCCGTCGTCCGGGTCCGCCGTGAACAGCCAGGACGGCACGAGCAGCCGCTCGCCGTCCACCTCGCGCGCGGCCAGACCGAACACCGCGCCCGTCACCGCCACCCGCTCCGGCTGCGCCCTGTCCACGACCGTCCGGCAGGGCCCGCCGGGCTCGGTCTGCCCGTCGCTCTCGATCTTCCCGCTCCCGATGACGTCACCCGGCGACGAAGGCGGCCCGGTCGGGCAGCCCCCGACACCGACGGGGCCGGCGCCCTTGGACTCGTCGTTCAGCGCGGCGAGCGCCTTCGACGCCCCGACCACCGGATACGTGGCGCCGCGCACCGGCACCTTGAGCATCCCGCTCCCGGAGACCGGCTTCCCGTCCCGCCCGATGTGCAGCCCCGTCGACCAGCCGTAGGTCGGCAGCCCGCTCACCACCGGATCGGCGTTGACCACCCGCACCGAACCGTTCACCACCTGGCTCGCGGTGACCTTCGCGCCGTCCTGGCCGAGCGCCTTCAGGACCGGAGCCGCCGCCGCCTTCGCCGCCGCCTCGCTCAGCGGCGTACCGCCCGGCGACTGCTTCGAGGGCTCGCCGGGCGGCGGGCAGGCCTTGCCCTTCAGGCAGGTGTCGCCGACCGGTCCGCCGTCGTACCAGGAGTACGTCCAGTTCCCCGGTGCCCGCTTCGCCACGTCGAGCCGCGGCCCCGAACCGTCCTTCTCGGGCCGGATCGTCCAGACGTCCCCCACCAGGGCCGGACGGCCGGAGACGCCCAGCGCGCCGGCCAGCCTGGTCACCTCCGCGGAGGTGACCAGGCCCTCGGGCCGGTGGACCGCGGCCGAGGAGGGCCCTTGGGGGAGTGGGCCCTTGGCTGTGTAGACGGTCCCGTTCGGACCGCCGCCGGGGTCGGGCTCGCCGGGCGCGATCCCGGGACCGCCCCGGGTGGCGCTCTCGCCGCCGGTGCCCGTACCGCCGCCGCCTCCGAGCCGCAGCGGCGGTGGGGGCCCGGCCGCGTCGGCGGCCCGGCCCGCCGGTCCGGTGTCGTCACCGGACGCCGTGCCGGCCAGGTAGACCCCGCCGCCCCCGGCGAGCAGCACACCCGCCGCCACCGAGGCGGCCAGGATGTTCCGTCGCCTCCGTACGTTCTCCGTACCGCTCACCGCAAAGCTCCTTCGTCTCGACCGGACGCCGATGGGACGGAGCGGGCGGGCGGACGGTTCCGTCCGTCAGCCCCCGTATTCGGCCGTGGCGTCGATCAGCCGTGCCGAAGCCGCCGGTACGACGACCCCGTGGATCAACGCCGGGGAGACCGGGACGGGTACGGGGGAGGCGGGGGTCACCCAGTGCGGAGCCATCAGAGCGCTGTCACCCCGCAGGTCGGCGAGGCTCAACTCGGACTCGTGTCGCTCACGTGAAGCGGGGTAGAGGGTCATGGGCGCACCGTAAGCACCGCACGCCCCCGGGGAAAAGGCCTACTCTGGGGTAGTTTCCACTGTTCGGCAGGCGCGCCCCCACCCGGTAGCGTGAACTGTCTGTCATTGCCGCCTTCCCGCAGGAGCACCCCGCCGTGCGTATCGCAGTCACCGGCTCCATCGCCACCGACCACCTCATGACCTTCCCCGGCCGGTTCGCCGACCAGCTCGTGGCCGACCAGCTCCACACGGTGTCGCTCTCCTTCCTCGTCGACAACCTCGACGTCCGGAGGGGCGGTGTCGGCCCCAACATCTGCTTCGGCATGGGCCAGCTCGGCGGCAGCCCGGTCCTGGTGGGCGCGGCAGGCTACGACTTCGACGAGTACCGGGGCTGGCTCGACCGGCACGGCGTCGACACCGGCTCGGTGCGGATCTCCGAGGTCCTGCACACCGCCCGCTTCGTCTGCACCACGGACAAGGACCACAACCAGATCGGCTCCTTCTACACGGGCGCGATGAGCGAGGCCCGGCTGATCGAGCTCAAGGCCGTCGCCGACCGCGTCGGCGGGCTCGACCTGGTCCTGATCGGCGCCGACGACCCCGAGGCGATGCTCCGCCACACCGAGGAGTGCAAGACGCGCGGCATCCCCTTCGCCGCCGACTTCTCGCAGCAGATCGCCCGCATGGACGGCGAGGAGATCCGCACGCTCCTCGACGGGTCGACCTACCTCTTCTCCAACGAGTACGAGAAGGGCCTCATCGAGTCCAAGACCGGCTGGACCGACGCCGAGATCCTCGCCCGCGTCGGCCACCGGGTCACCACCCTCGGCTCGCGCGGTGTGCGCATCGAGCGCGTCGGCGACACCCCGATCGAGGTCGGCTGCCCCGAGGAGACCGCCAAGGTCGACCCGACCGGCGTCGGCGACGCCTTCCGCGCCGGCTTCCTCACCGGCCTGTCCTGGGGCGTCGGCCTGGAGCGCGCCGCGCAGGTCGGCTGCATGCTGGCCACCCTGGTCATCGAGACCCTCGGCACCCAGGAGTACACCCTGCGCCGCGCCAACTTCATGGAGCGCTTCACCAAGGCCTACGGCGAGGACGCCGCCGCCGAGGTCCGGTCGCACCTGACCTGACGCCACCTGCCCGGGGCCCGCGCACGCGGGCCCCGCAGCATGTCCGGGCACACCGGGGCCCGCGCGCACGCGCGGGCCCCGTGGCGTATCCGCGCCGTCGGCGGGTCTACGCCACCCGGCGCACCACGTACGCGACGCCGCCGCGCTCCGAGGGCTCCTCGCCCACGTACTCCTGGCCGCGCATCTCGCACCAGGCCGGGATGTCCAGACGGGCCGCCGCGTCGTCCGCCAGGACCGTCACCGTGCCGCCCACCGGGACGTCGCCGATCACCTTCGCCAGCTCGATCACCGGGATCGGGCAGCGCCGGCCGAGCGCGTCCACCACCAGCGGGCCCGCGTCCGCCGCCGGGGCGGCCACTGGGGCCACCGGGGCGCCCAGCCGCTCCCGTACGCCCGCCACCACCCCCGGCAGCACCTCCAGGAAGCGGTCCACGTCCTCGGCCGCCGTGCCCGCAGGCAGGGACACCCGGACGTTCCCCTCGCTCAGCACCCCCATCGCCCGCAGCACATGGCTGGGCGTCAGCGTCGAACTCGTGCACGACGAACCGGACGAAACGGAGAAACCCTCCCGGTCCAGCTCGTGCAGCAGTGTCTCCCCGTCGACATAGAGACAGGAGAACGTCACCAGATGGGGCAGCCGGCGCACCGGGTCGCCCACCACCTCCACCTCGGGCACCAGCTCCGGCACCCGCGCCCGGATCCGGTCCACGAGCACCCGCAGCCGCGCCCCCTCGGCCGCCGCCTCCGCCCGTACCGCCCGCAGCGAGGCCGCCGCCGCCACGATCCCCGGCAGGTTCTCGAAACCGGGCGCCCGGCCCGACTCCCGCTCGTCCGAAGGGCCTTGGGGCGCGAACCTGACCCCCTTGCGTACGGCGAGCAGCCCCACCCCCGCCGGGCCGCCCCACTTGTGCGCGCTCGCCGCGAGCAGCGACCAGCCGTCCGCCACCGGCCCCCAGCCGAGCGACTGGGCCGCGTCCACCAGGAGCGGCACCCCCGCCGCCCGGCAGGCCTCGGCCACCTCCGCCACCGGCTGCTCGGTCCCCACCTCGTGGTTGGCCGACTGGAGACACGCCAGGGCCGTACCGGCGTCGAGCGCCGCCGCGAACCCGGCCGCGTCCACCGCGCCGGACCGGCCCACCGGCACCTCGGCCACCGCCCCGCCCGCCGCCGCGTGCGACTCGGCCGCGTGGAGCACGGAGGAGTGTTCGACCGCGGAGAACACGAGCCGGTTCCCGACACGCCGACGCCCCGCGAGAGCGCCGGAGATTCCCGCGTGAACCGCGCGCGTCCCCGAAGGAGTGAACACGAGCTCGTCCGGGCGACAGCCCACGGCCTCCGCCGCGGCCTCCCGCGCGGCGTCGAGGAGCAGCCGGGCCCGCCTCCCCTCCCGGTACAGCCGGGCCGGATCGGCCCAGCCCTCGTCCAGGGAGGCGAGCAGCGCCTGACGGGCGACGGGGTGCAGCGGGGCGGCGGACGCGGCGTCGAAGTACGGCATCCGCCCACCGTAGGGCCTGTGGGGACCGGTCGGACGGGCCGGTCGCGGCGGGGCCGGGGGTGATCTTCGTCCGGCCCCGGTGAGCCCTCGTCAGAAGCGGGCGGCGGCGCACTGGCAGACCGCCGAACGGACGCGTTCCACCCCCCTCCGGAACCCCGGAGTCCACCCCTTCGGGGACTCGGACGGCGCGTTGGGCACCCTCCCCGCGCGACCCCAAATAGCGTCCAGTAGGGTTTGGTCCGCATAAACATCCAAACCCCTGCCCGCGGCCGGGGCGGCGACCGACCAGCGAGACGGACGGCCGTGGCCGACCAACGCGGGCCGAGACTCTCGGGAAGGCGCTACGTGAGTCCCAACGGCTCCGACCGCTCGTCGCGGCGCCCGATGCGGCGGAAGCTGCCGCAGGTGCTGACTGCGGGCCTGATCCTGGCGACAGCCACGGGCTGCTCGTACAACTGGGAAGACTTCCCCCGCCTCGGTATGCCCACCCCAGTCACGGAAGAGGCGCCTCGGATCCTCTCCCTGTGGCAGGGCTCCTGGGCTGCCGCGCTCATTACCGGCGTCCTGGTGTGGGGCCTGATCCTCTGGGCCACCATCTTCCACCGGCGCAGCCGGACCAAGGTCGAGGTACCTCCGCAGACCCGTTACAACATGCCCATCGAGGCGCTGTACACGGTCACTCCGCTCATCATCGTCTCGGTGCTCTTCTACTTCACCGCGCGCGACGAGTCGAAGCTCCTCGAGCTCACCCCGAAGCCGCCCCACACGGTCAACGTGGTCGGCTACCAGTGGAGCTGGGGCTTCAACTACGTCGAGAACGTGCCCGGTGTGAAGGGTGACGCCAAGACGGACAAGAACCTCGCCTCGATCCCGGACAAGTTCCTGGAGGCGTTCCCGGAGAACGCCGGCGGTGTCTACGACGCCGGTGTCCCCGGCGACCGGAACCCGCAGACGGGCAACCCGGGTCCGACCCTGTGGCTGCCCAAGGGCGAGAAGGTCAGGTTCGTCCTGACCTCGCGTGACGTCATCCACTCCTTCTGGGTCGTCCCCTTCCTGATGAAGCAGGACGTCATCCCGGGGCACACCAACGCCTTCGAGGTGATTCCGACGCAGGAAGGCACCTTCCTCGGCAAGTGCGCCGAGCTGTGCGGTGTCGACCACTCCCGGATGCTCTTCAACGTCAAGGTGGTCTCCCCGGAGCGCTACCAGGCGCACCTGAAGGAGCTGGCCGAGAAGGGGCAGACCGGCTACATCCCGTCTGGCATCGAGCAGACGGACCCGGCCAGGAATGCGGAGAAGAACCAACTGTGAGCATCCACAACGAAACCCAGGGTGCCGCCGCAGCTGAGGACTCGTACGAGAACGAGCTGCCCGTACGGCGCAAGCAGCCCGGTAACGTCGTGATCAAGTGGCTGACCACCACCGATCACAAGACGATCGGGACGATGTACCTGGTCACGTCGTTCGTCTTCTTCTGCATCGGCGGACTCATGGCGCTCTTCATGCGCGCCGAGCTGGCCCGTCCGGGTACGCAGATCATGTCGAACGAGCAGTTCAACCAGGCGTTCACGATGCACGGCACGATCATGCTGCTGATGTTCGCGACGCCGCTGTTCGCCGGATTCGCGAACTGGATCATGCCGCTGCAGATCGGCGCGCCCGACGTGGCGTTCCCGCGGCTGAACATGTTCGCCTACTGGCTCTACCTGTTCGGCTCGATCATCGCGGTGGCCGGCTTCCTCACCCCGCAGGGTGCGGCCGACTTCGGCTGGTTCGCCTACTCCCCGCTGTCGGACGCCGTCCGCTCGCCGGGTGTCGGCGCCGACATGTGGATCATGGGTCTGGCCTTCTCCGGCTTCGGCACGATCCTCGGTTCGGTCAACTTCATCACCACGATCATCTGCATGCGCGCTCCGGGCATGACGATGTTCCGCATGCCGATCTTCACCTGGAACGTGCTGCTGACCGGTGTCCTGGTCCTGCTCGCCTTCCCGGTGCTGGCGGCCGCGCTGTTCGCCCTGGAGGCGGACCGCAAGTTCGGTGCCCACGTCTTCGACGCGGCCAACGGCGGAGCCTTGCTCTGGCAACACCTCTTCTGGTTCTTCGGACACCCAGAGGTGTACATCATCGCCTTGCCCTTCTTCGGCATCATCTCCGAGGTCATCCCGGTCTTCAGCCGTAAGCCGATGTTCGGCTACATCGGTCTGGTGGCCGCGACCATCGCGATCGCCGGTCTCTCCGTGACCGTGTGGGCCCACCACATGTACGTCACCGGTGGCGTGCTCCTCCCGTTCTTCTCCTTCATGACGTTCCTCATCGCCGTACCGACAGGCGTGAAGTTCTTCAACTGGATCGGAACGATGTGGAAGGGCTCACTGTCCTTCGAGACACCGATGCTCTGGGCCGTCGGCTTCCTGATCACCTTCACCTTCGGTGGTCTGACCGGCGTCATCCTGGCCTCGCCCCCGATGGACTTCCACGTCTCCGACTCGTACTTCGTCGTGGCGCACTTCCACTACGTGATCTTCGGCACCGTCGTCTTCGCGATGTTCTCCGGCTTCCACTTCTGGTGGCCGAAGTTCACCGGCAAGATGCTCGACGAGCGCCTCGGCAAGATCACGTTCTGGACGCTGTTCGTGGGCTTCCACGGCACGTTCCTGGTGCAGCACTGGCTCGGTGCCGAGGGCATGCCGCGTCGTTACGCGGACTACCTCGACGCCGACGGCTTCACCGCGCTGAACACGATCTCGACGATCTCCTCCTTCCTGCTCGGTCTGTCGATCCTGCCGTTCTTCTACAACGTCTGGAAGACCGCCAAGTACGGCAAGAAGATCGAGGTCGACGACCCGTGGGGCTACGGCCGTTCGCTCGAATGGGCGACGTCCTGCCCGCCGCCCAGGCACAACTTCCTCACCCTGCCGCGGATCCGTTCCGAGTCCCCGGCGTTCGACCTGCACCACCCTGAGATCGCCGCTGTCGATCAGCTGGAGAACAAGGGTCACGAGGCCGAGGCCCTCACGGGCGCCAAGGAGGCCGGCAAGTGAAGATCCAGGGCAAGATGTTCATCTGGCTGAGCGTCTTCATCCTTGCCATGGCGGTCCTGTACGGCGTCTGGTCCAAGGAGCCGGTCGGCACGACGGCGCTCTTCCTGGCCTTCGGCCTGTCCATCATGATCGGCTACTACCTGGCCTTCACGGCCAAGCGGGTCGACGCGATGGCGCAGGACGACAAGGAGGCCGACGTCGCGGACGAGGCCGGTGAGGTGGGCTTCTTCGCCCCCCACAGCTGGCAGCCGCTGTCGCTGGCCATCGGTGGTGCGCTCGCCTTCCTCGCCATCGCGATGGGCTGGTGGCTGCTCTACTTCTCCTTCCCGATGATCCTGATCGGCCTCTTCGGCTGGGTCTTCGAGTTCTACCGGGGCGAGAACCAGAACCAGTAGCGGTACCCCGCTCCGCACCGGAGCACCCCGAGGGGCCCGGACGCTTCGTCACTGAAGCGTCCGGGCCCCTCTTTTGCAGCACTCGGCGCGCTGGCCGCGAGGATTGTCCTTAGCGTGAAGTCATGAACGACACGCCGCGCATTCGGACTGTTCTGAGCTGCACCTTCCTGGCCGTCACCGTCACCGCGGGCGCCACCGCGTGTGCGGGCTCCGACGGAAATCCGCTGTCGGCGCGGGCCTACGACGCGGCCGGACAGCTCGCGGTCAACGCTCCCGCCGACGGCGCCAAGGCGGATCCCGAGAAGCCCCTGGAGATCACCGCCAAGGGCGACGACGGGCGGATCACCGACGTGACCGCCATCGACGCCGCGGGACACCACCTGGCGGGCGAACTCACCGCGGACGGGCAGCGTTGGCGCTCCACGGCCGCGCTGGCGGCCGGCGCCCGCTACACGGTCCGGGTGGCCACGGAGGACGAGGACGGCGCTCCAGGGGCCCGTACGTTCACCTTCGAGACGGCTCCGGCGAAACGGGCCCTGACGGCGGCCTTCGGCCCGGAGGCGGGCACCTACGGCGTCGGACAGCCCATCACGGCCGACCTCAGCCTCCCCGTCAAGGACCGCAAGGCCCGCGCGGTCGTCGAACGGGCCCTCAAGGTCCGCTCCACGCCCTCCGTCGAGGGTGCCTGGTACTGGGTGGACGACAAGAAGCTGCACTTCCGCCCGAAGGAGTACTGGCCCGCGGGGACGCTCGTCACGGTCACCGGGAACCTGGACGGCCTCAAGGTCGGCGACAAGCTCTACGGCGGTGCGTCCAAGCCGCTGAAGATCACGATCGGCGACCGGATCGAGGCGGAGACGGACGCCGAGACCCACTACATGACGGTGAAGCGCAACGGAGAAGTGATCAATACCATTCCGGTGACCACCGGCAAACCGGGCTTCTCCACCCGAAACGGCATCAAGGTCGTGCTCAGCAAGGAGTACTACGTCCGGATGCGCGGCACCAGCATCGGCATCTCGGAGGGCAGCTCCGACTCGTACGACCTGCCGGTCTACTACGCCACCCGGGTCACCTGGAGCGGCGAGTACGTGCACGCCGCGCCCTGGTCCGTCGGCTCGCAGGGCGTCGCGAACGTCAGCCACGGCTGTGTCGGCATGTCGACGGGGAACGCGGCCTGGTTCTACGAGACCGTCCGCCCCGGCGACCTCGTCCGCGTCGTCAACAGCTACGGCGACACGATGGACACCTTCGGCAACGGCTTCGGCGACTGGAACATGCCGTGGGACAAGTGGCGCACGGGCAGCGCCCTGGTGGAGGCCACCGACGGCCCGGCGACCTCCACGGAGAAGGCCCGTCTCAGGCCCCTCCCTCTCTAGTGCCCGGTTCACCTCCGGCGCGCGGGGAGCCGGGGGAACGGGGCCGACCGTGCTCGACCCGCTCGTGCCTCACGGGCCTCCGCGCGCTCGGCCCTGTTCCCCCGACGCGCCCCTTCGGCTCACTCGCCGGGGCGCCGCGGCTACGCGTCGATCGACAGGCGCGAGCGCAGCAGGGCCGCCAGGGACGCCGCGAACTCGACCGGATCCACCGGAAGGGTGACCGCGGCGTCCGCGCGGCTCCAGGTGGCCAGCCAGGCGTCCTGCGGGCGGCCGATGAGCAGCAGCACCGGCGGGCACCGGAAGACCTCGTCCTTGATCTGCCGGCAGACGCCCATGCCGCCCGCGGGCACCGCCTCGCCGTCCAGGACGCACGCGTCGATGCCGCCCTCGTCCAGGCGCTTCAGCACCGCGTGCAGCGTCGCGCACTCCACGAACTCCACCGGGGGCACGTCCGACGCGGGCCTGCGCCCGGCCGCCAGCCGTACCTGCTCGCGGGTGTTCGCGTCGTCGCTGTAGACCAGGACCGTGGCACTCGACTGCATCGTTCCTCCGGCTGGGAAGGCGGGTGGGTCGTCGTCGACCGATGCGCGGATGCTACTCCGGTCCACACCCCGTCAACACCCGTTCAACACCTGTTCGAAGGGTGCTCCGAGGCCCTCGCACTGGGCCGTTCGGGCTGGACACACCCCTCGTACACTCCGAACGGCACCCCCCGGGGTGAGGGCGGGATAAGCGACCGACATAATGTCGGTCGTGGCGACAGTAACGACAGTAGAAACAGGGCACGCGCACCCGTCGGTCAATCGACCGAACCTCACCAGCGTCGGAACCATCATCTGGTTGAGCTCCGAGCTGATGTTCTTCGCGGCCCTCTTCGCGATGTACTTCACCCTGCGATCGGTGATGGGAGCCGAGTTCTGGACGGAAAAGGCCGATGCCTTGAACTTCCCGTTCTCGGCTACCAACACCACGATCCTGGTGCTCTCCTCACTCACCTGCCAGCTCGGCGTCTTCGCCGCCGAGCGCGGCGACGTGAAGAAGCTCAGGACGTGGTTCATCCTCACGTTCGTGATGGGTTCGATCTTCATCGGCGGCCAGGTCTTCGAGTACACCGAGCTGGTGAAGAAGGACGGCCTCTCGCTGTCCTCCGACCCGTACGGCTCCGTGTTCTACCTGACCACCGGCTTCCACGGCCTGCACGTGACGGGCGGTCTCATCGCCTTCCTGCTGGTCCTTGGCCGGACGTACGCCGCCAAGAGGTTCACCCACGAGCAGGCAACCGCCGCCATCGTCGTGTCCTACTACTGGCACTTCGTCGATGTCGTCTGGATCGGCCTCTTCGCCACGATCTACATGATCAAGTAATCGGTGCCGCCTCCATGGCGGACCGAGACATCCAGCAAGCATCGACGCAGAAGATCCTGACACCGGGGTAATCCGTGAAAAAGCTCTCCGCACGACGACGCCATCCGCTGGCGGCGGTCGTCGTCCTACTTCTCGCGCTGGCGGCCACTGGGGGGCTGTACGCCGCGTTCGCGCCCGCGGGCACGGCGAAGGCCGATGAAACCGCCCAGTCCCTCGCCATCGAGGAGGGGAAGAAGCTCTACTCCGTCGGCTGCGCCAGCTGCCACGGAACCGGGGGTCAGGGCACCACTGACGGCCCGTCCCTCGTCGGCGTCGGTTCGGCCGCCGTCGACTTCCAGGTCGGCACGGGTCGCATGCCGGCCCAGCAGCCGGGCGCCCAGGTCCCGAAGAAGAAGGTCATCTACTCGCAGGCTGAGATCGATCAGCTCGCGGCGTACGTCGCCTCTCTCGGTGCCGGTGCGATCACGCCCACCGAGGGCCAGTACAGCCCGGTCGGTGCCGACGCCGCCCGCGGTGGCGAGCTGTTCCGCACCAACTGTGCCCAGTGCCACAACTTCACCGGTGAAGGTGGCGCGCTGACCCACGGCAAGTACGCCCCGGGCCTCGAAGGCGTGAGCCCGAAGCACCTCTACGAGGCCATGCAGACCGGCCCGCAGAACATGCCCTCCTTCCCGGACACGACCATGCCGGAGAAGGAGAAGAAGGACATCATCGCGTACGTCCAGGCCGTCAACAGCGAGAAGTCCGACAACCCGGGCGGTCTCTCCCTCGGTGGCCTCGGCCCCGTCAGTGAGGGCCTGTTCGCCTGGATCTTCGGTCTGGGCGCGCTGATCGCAGTTGCCATCTGGGTCGCGGCCCACACCGCTAAGGCCAAGAAGTCATGAGTAGCCAAGAGATTCCAGAAGAGAACCTGCCGGCAGGGCAGGACACCGCGCACGGCGCGGTGATGGTCGCCGACGACCCGTTCGCCGACCCGGGCCTCCCGCCCCACAAGCCCCGCATCCAGGACATCGACGAGCGGGCCGCCCGTCGGTCCGAGCGCGCGGTCGCCTTCATGTTCACGCTGTCGATGCTGGCCACCGTCGGCTTCATCGCCTCGTACGTGATCTTCCCGGTCGACAAGATCGTGTACATCTGGCCCTTCGGCCGGGTGTCCGCGCTCAACTTCTCGCTCGGCTGGACCCTCGGCCTCGCCCTCTTCTTCATCGGCGCGGGCGCGGTCCACTGGGCCCGCACCCTGATGTCCGACGTCGAGATCGCGGACGAGCGGCACCCGATCCAGGCCGACGCCGAGACCAAGGCGAAGGTCATGTCGGACTTCGCGGCCGGTGCCGCCGAGTCCGGCATGGGCCGCCGCAAGCTCATCCGCAACACGATGTTCGGTGCGCTGTCGCTCGTACCGCTCTCCGGCATCGTGCTGCTGCGTGACATGGGCCCGCTGCCCGAGAAGAAGCTCCGGACCACGCTGTGGACCAAGGGCCTTCAGCTCATCAACATGAACACGCACGAGCCGCTGCGTCCCGAGGACGTCGCGGTCGGTTCGCTGACCTTCGCGATGCCGGAAGGCCTGTCGGAGCACGACGAGGACTTCCAGACCCAGATCGCCAAGGCCGCCCTGATGATCGTCCGGATCCAGCCGGACGACATCAAGGACAAGCGCGAGCTCGAGTGGTCGCACGAGGGCATCGTCGCCTTCTCGAAGATCTGCACCCACGTGGGCTGCCCGATCTCCCTGTACGAGCAGCAGACGCACCACGTCCTCTGCCCGTGCCACCAGTCCACCTTCGACCTCTCCGACGGCGCCCGCGTCATCTTCGGCCCGGCCGGTCACGCCCTCCCGCAGCTGCGGATCGGCGTGAACGACAAGGGCTTCCTGGAGGCGCTCGGCGACTTCGACGAGCCCGTCGGTCCTGCCTTCTGGGAGCGCGGATGAGCACTGTGACGGATACGAAGAAGGCACCCGCCGGTGAGCGGGTCGCCGACTGGGCCGACGGTCGCCTGGGGATCTACACGCTGGCCAAGGCCAACATGCGGAAGATCTTCCCGGACCACTGGTCCTTCATGCTGGGCGAGATCTGCCTCTACAGCTTCCTCATCATCATCCTGACGGGTGTCTATCTGACGCTGTTCTTCCACCCGTCGATGAACGAGGTGGAGTACGTCGGACCGTACGTCCCGCTCCAGGGACAGCTGATGTCCGAGGCGTTCAACTCGACCATGCACATCTCGTTCGAGGTGCGCGGTGGCCTGCTCATCCGGCAGATCCACCACTGGGCGGCGCTGATCTTCCTCGCCGGCATGTTCGTGCACATGATGCGCGTCTTCTTCACGGGCGCGTTCCGCAAGCCGCGTGAGATCAACTGGCTGTTCGGCTTCCTGCTGTTCTTCCTGGGCATGTTCACCGGCTTCACCGGTTACTCGCTCCCGGACGACCTGCTCTCCGGCACCGGTGTCCGCTTCATGCAGGGCGCGATCCTGTCCGTGCCGGTCATCGGCACGTACCTGTCGATGTTCCTGTTCGGCGGGGAGTTCCCCGGCGGCGACTTCGTGGCCCGGTTCTACTCGGCCCACATCCTGCTGCTGCCCGGCATCATGCTCGGCCTCGTGGTCGCCCACCTCATCCTGGTGTTCTTCCACAAGCACACGCAGTTCGCCGGCCCCGGCCGTACGAACAAGAACGTCGTGGGCATGCCGCTGCTGCCGGTCTACATGGCCAAGGCCGGAGGCTTCTTCTTCCTGGTCTTCGGTGTCATCGCGGTCATCGCGGCCATCGCCTCGATCAACCCGATCTGGGCCATCGGCCCGTACCGGCCGGACCAGGTGTCCACCGGCGCCCAGCCCGACTGGTACATGGGCTTCGCCGAGGGTCTGATCCGAGTGATGCCGGGCTGGGAGATCAACCTGTGGGGCCACACGCTGGTCCTCGGTGTGATGATCCCGCTGGCGATCTTCCCGGCGGTCCTCGCGGCGATCGGTGTCTACCCGTTCATCGAGTCGTGGATCACGGGCGACAAGCGCGAGCACCACATCGCGCAGCGCCCGCGCAACGCTCCGACGCGCACCGCCTTCGGTGTCGCCTGGATCACCGCGTACATGGTCATGCTCATGGGTGGTGGAAACGACCTCTGGGCGACCCACTTCCACCTGTCGCTCAACTCGATCACCTGGTTCGTGCGGATCTTCTTCTTCCTCGGCCCGGTCATCGCGTTCATCGCCACCAAGCGGATCTGCCTCGGCCTCCAGCGCCGCGACAAGGACAAGGTGCTGCACGGACGCGAGTCCGGCATCATCAAGCGCCTGCCGCACGGTGAGTTCGTCGAGGTCCACCAGCCGCTCAGCCAGGGCGAGCTGCACCGCCTCACGGCGCACGAGCAGTACGACGCGGCGGAGCTTCCGCCGGCCGTCGACGAGAACGGCGTGGAGCGCAAGGTCGGGAGCATCGAGAAGCTCCGGGTCAAGCTCAACAAGGGCTACTACGGCGACGACAGCCAGATCGCCAAGCCCACGGTCGACGAGTTCCAGGAGATCCAGAGCGGCCACGGCCACCACTGATCGCCTGAACTCATGATGTGAGACAAGTCGCCACGGCGAGAGCCCCGTCCATTCGATGGACGGGGCTCTTTGCCGTCCCCTGGGGTCGATAGGGTGGAGCCGTATTCCCTACGGACTGACCAGGAGCTGCCATGAGCGCTGCGACCCCCGCTGGAGGACCTACGTCGGCGGGCCGCTCCTGGCCCGCCGTACTGGACGGTCTGCTGTCCGGCCGCGACCAGAGCGCCGAGGACACCGCCTGGGCGATGGACCGCATCCTGCGCGGAGAGGCCACCGACGCCCAGATCGCCGGATTCGTGGTCGCCCTGCGCGCCAAGGGCGAGACCGTCGAGGAGATCACCGGCCTCGTCCGCACCATGTACGAGCACGCCAACACGATCGACGTGCCCGGCCCGTCCGTCGACATCGTCGGCACCGGCGGCGACGGCGCCAAGACCGTCAACATCTCCACCATGTCCGCGATCGTCGTCGCGGGCACGGGCGCCAAGGTCGTCAAGCACGGCAACCGGGCCGCGTCCTCCGCCTCCGGCGCCTCCGACGTCCTGGAGAAGCTCGGCGTCAACCTCAACCTGACCCCGAAGCGGGTCGTCGAGGTCGCCGAGGAGGCCGGGATCACCTTCTGCTTCGCGGTGAAGTTCCACCCGGCGCTGCGGCACGTGGCGACGGCCCGCAAGGAACTCGGCATCCGGACCGTCTTCAACTTCCTGGGCCCGCTCACCAATCCGGCCCGGGTGAAGGCCCAGGCGACCGGAGTCGCGGACGCCCGGGTGGCCCCGATCGTCGCCGGCGTGCTGGCCGAGCGCGGTTCCTCCGCCCTCGTCTTCCGCGGCGACGACGGACTCGACGAGCTGACCACCACGGCCACCTCGCGGGTCTGGGTGGTCCGGGACGGCTCGGTGCGGGAGGAGGCCTTCGACCCCAGGGACGTCGGCATCGACCTCGTACCGGTGGAGGCCCTGCGCGGCGCCGACGCCTCGTACAACGCCGACGTCGCCCGCCGGCTGCTCGCGGGGGAGACCGGTCCGGTACGCGACGCGGTGCTGCTCAACTCCGCGGCGGCGCTGACCGCGCTGGCGCCGGGGGAGGGCACCCTCGCGGAGCAGATCCGCGCCGGGATCGGGCAGGCCGCGGAGTCGATCGACTCCGGGGAGGCCCGACGGGCCCTCGAACGCTGGATCGCCGCCAGCAACGCCTAGGGGCTGTCGTCACGCTCCCGCCTGCCCCACGACGCCCGTTCGACGGCAGGGCTTAGCCCCGTACACCGCCCCACGACCCCGGTCCAGCATGCGGACCGGGGTCTTGCGGTTCGTCGATCATGTGGCAGGATGCTCCGTAGGTCACGAGTGACAGCGTTTTGGCCCCGGCTTGCTGTCCGGCAACCCTCCGTCCGTGGCGGGGTGCCCCGGGTGATGACCAGGCCGTAGGCAGCGAGGTCTACGGCAAGCGCGGACCCCTCGACACACCAGGGGTCCTGGTCTCTCGAGGAGCGTTTTCCGTGAGCAAGCGAATGCGATAGGGCGAGTCCGCCCCTACTTCACCCTCGGATCATCGGATCAGGGTCACTTCCGCGTACCCGTGCGTACCGCCGTGTACCGCCGTGTCCTCCCATGCCCCCGAGGCATCACCCGTACCCCGCCGTGTCCGGCCGCGTACGGGATCACCGAAGCCATTCCGCACCGCCCGCCGGGAGATACCGCCATGTCCGCACGCCCTGACGCCGTCGCCGCCGCCGCCGCCGTCGAGTCCGCCGCCGCGGAGTCCGCCGACCCCTGCTGCGCCGCCCCGCTGCCCGTCCTCGGCCGGGACGTCACCGTCCCGCTCGTCACCGGCGGCGAGGTGACCTACGCTGCGCTCGACTACGCGGCCAGCGCGCCCGCCCTCCAGCGGGTCTGGGACGACGTCGCCGCGTACGCCCCCTACTACGGCAGCGTCCACCGCGGCGCCGGCTACCTCTCCCAGCTCTCCACCGACCTCTTCGAGAACAGCCGCGTCACCGTCGCCGAGTTCCTCGACTGCCGCGCCGACGACCAGGTCGTCTTCACCCGCTCGACCACCGACTCGCTGAACCTGCTCGCCGCCGTCATCCCCGCCGACTGCGAGGTCTTCGTCTTCGAGACCGAGCACCACGCCTCGCTGCTGCCCTGGGGGACCCCCCACGCCCCTGGGCGTAGGGGGAGCGACGCCCGCGTCACCTACCTCACCGCGCCCCGCACCCCGCAGCAGGCCGTCGAGACCCTGGAGCGCGCCCTCGCCGACCGTGATCCTCACGGTCCCGCCCTGGTCTGCGTCACCGGCGCCTCCAACGTCACCGGCGAGCTGTGGCCGGTGAGGGAACTGGCCGCCGCCGCGCACGCCCACGGCGCCCGGATCGTGCTCGACGCCGCCCAGCTGGCGCCCCACCACCCGGTCTCCGTGCAGGACCTGGACGTGGACTGGATCGCCTTCTCCGGGCACAAGCTGTACGCGCCCTTCGGCTCCGGCGTCCTCGCGGGCCGGGCCGACTGGCTCCAGGACTCCGAGCCCTACCTCGCGGGCGGCGGCGCCTCCCGCAAGGTGGCGCGCCGGGCCGACGGCGGGGTGGACGTGGAGTGGCACACCACCGCGGCCCGCCACGAGGCCGGCTCCCCGAATGTCATCGGCGTGTACTCCATCGCCTCCGCGTGCAAGGCGCTCACCGAGGCGGGCTTCGAGGGCCTCGTCGCCCGTGAGCGGCACCTGATCGCCACGGTCCGCGAGGGCCTCGCCGAGGTCCCCGAGGTCAAGGTGCTGTCGCTGTTCGGCGACGACTCCCCCCGGGTCGGCGTCATCTCCTTCGTGGTGGACGGCTGGAACAGCTCCCACTTCGCCGCCGCGCTCTCCGCCGAGTACGGCATCGGCGTCCGCGACGGACTCTTCTGCGCCCACCCGCTGGTCCGCACCCTGCTCGGCAGCGACCCGCAGGACCCGGGCGAGTGCGGCGCCCCCGAGGCGGCCCCCGGCGAGAGGTCCCTCAACGCCATCCGGGTGAGCTTCGGCGCCGGTACGCCGGACGAGCACGTGGAGCGGTTCGTCGGCGCCGTGAAGGCGCTCGTCCGCGACGGCGCGCAGTGGAAGTACCGCACCGAGGACGGCCGCTGCGTCCCCGACCGCGGCTGAGCACTCACTCGTACGGGTGAAGGGGGCCTCCCGGTCGGGAGGCCCCCTTCAGCATGCCGCGTACGGGGTCTCAGGACTCCAGACCGATGGCGAAGGCCGCCTCCAGATCGTGCTGGGAGTACGTGCGGAACGCGACGTGGGTGTCCGTCGCCTCCACGCCCGGGATCTTGCTGATGCTGCCGGGGATGACGTCCGCCAGGTCGTCGTGGCGGGGCACGCGGACCATCGCGATGAGGTCGTAGGTGCCGGTCACCGAGAAGACCTCGCTGACGCTGTCGAGCGCGGCGATCGACTCGGCGATCTCGGGGATGCGGTCCACGCTGGTCTTGATGAGCACGATCGCGGTGATCACGGCTGGCTTTCTCCCTCGGTCGCCGCGGCTTGGGCTTTCACTCTATCCCCACCCCGGTAGCGCCCCCAGGCGTAGAGGAAGCCGACGGAGAAGCCGACGACGTGGGCCAGATAGGCGACGCCGGGTCCGGCCCCCGCCGCCCGGGCGGCCATCCACTGGAGCGCGAACCAGAAGATCAGCACGATCCAGGCGGGGAAGCGCAGCGGCAGGAAGAAGAGGAAGGGGAAGAGGCTGGTGACCCGGGAGCGCGGGAAGAGGAAGAGGAAGGCCCCGAGCACCCCGGAGATCGCCCCGGACGCCCCCACGAGGGTCTGCTCGCTGTTCGCGTGCGCCACCGCGTACCCGAGGAGGGCGAGGTAGCCGGTGCCCAGGTAGAAGAGGGCGAACTCGACCGGGCCCATGCGCTCTTCGGCCATCGCGCCGAAGACGTACAGGAAGAGCATGTTCCCCAGCAGGTGGAGCCAGCTGCCGTGCACGAAGAGCGCGGTGAGCGGGGTGAGCAGGGCGCGGGGCTCGCCGCTCATCAGCTCGGCGGGGACGACGCCCCAGCGGCGGAAGTACGCGCCCTGCGCCGCGAGGAGCTGGTCCCCGGAGCCGTACACCGGGTTCAGCCCGGAGACCGGGCTGATCACGAAGAACAGGCAGCAGGCGGCGATCAGTCCGTACGTCACCGTGGGGCCGCTGCGGGTGCCGCGCCAGGCCCCGAGGGCCGAGCCTCGCCAGTCGATCATGGACAGATCATGGCGTACCGGGGCCGAACTGGACAGAGTGCCTCGCCGTGCCTCCGGGTACCGGTGAGGCCGTAGGGTTGCAGGCAGTACAACCGCAGTTCGACGGCGCACCGCGGCTCCCGCACCTGGTACCACGCAGACAGGAAGAAGGACGGCTCGATGACGACGGTTCCCCTGCCGACCGCCGAGACCCGCTGGCGCTGCACGCTCTGCGGCAACCTCACCCGCTTCGACGTGACGCGCTCCTCCAAGGTCGTCGAATACGTCCATCTGGACCTCGCGGGCGATCCCACGGTCGAGGAGCGGCAGGTGGTCAGTGAGACCATCGAGTCGGTCCGCTGCCGCTGGTGCAACGCGGTGGACCAGATCGAACTGGTGGACAGGCCGGGCGCCGCTTCCTGAGGGACGGCGCGGACGACATAGGGGTGACGGATCGTGGAGCAGCCCGCGCACGGTGGAGAGCCGGCCGGCGCGGCAGGTGACGCTGCCGAGACGCTCGACCACCCACTGCCGGAAGGCGTACGGCGGCGGGTCGTCGCGCTGGTCGCCGACGCCTTCGGCGGGCTGACCGTCGCGGAGCTGCCCGCACCCCTGAGGCAGTACGCCCGTTTCACCGCGAGCCGGCGGGCCAAGTTCGCCGGCAACGCGATGGCGGCGGCTCTGGAGAGCGACCCGCTGTTCCGGCAGCGGATCGGCGAACGGTTCAAGCTGGCCCAGCCCGAGCTGGCCGGTGCCGTGGAGACCGGCACCCCGCCCGCCGCCGCCGACCCCGTGGACGTGGCCGCCGCCGCCTATGTGCTGCGCCCGCCCGGCTGGGTCAAGCTGGTCGCCGCCGCGGGCGAGGAGGCCCAACGGGCCGACGCCGAGCGGGCCGACGAGGCCGGCCGGCGCGAGCTGGACCGGCTGCGCGAGGAGCTCGCCGCCGCCCGGGACCGCACGCGGACCGAGACCGAGCAGCTGCGCCACGACCTCGAAGCGGCCCGGAAGGAAGCGGAGTCGCTGCACCGCAAGCTGCGCAGCGCCCAGAGCGATGTGAAGCGCGGCGAGGCCGCGTTGCGCAAGGTCCAGGGCGAGACCGAGGCGGCGCGCGCCGACGCGGCGGCCCAGGTGTCCTCCGCCGAGAGCGAGACCCGGCGGCTCAAGGCCCGGCTCGCCGAGGTGGAGTCGGCGCTCGAAGCGAGCCGCAGGACCGCCCGCGAGGGGCGTTCGGTGGAGGACATGCGGCTGCGGCTGCTCCTCGACACCGTCCTCGACGCCGCTCAGGGGCTGCGCCGCGAACTCGCGCTGCCGCCCGTCTCCGTGCACCCCGCCGACACCGTGGACGCGGTGGAGCCGGGGCGGATGTCCCCGAAGGACATCGCGGCGCGGGCGCTCTCCGAGACCGATCCGGCGCTCCTCGACCAGCTGTTGGCGCTGCCGCAGGCGCATCTGGTCGTCGACGGCTACAACGTCACCAAGACCGGCTATCCCACGATGCCGCTGGAGAAGCAGCGGCTGCGGCTGCTGGGCAGCCTGTCCGCCCTGGCGGCCCGCTCGGGCGCCGAGGTCACCTGTGTCTTCGACGGCGCGGAGCTGGCGGCCCCGGTGCTGCTGGCGCCGCCGCGCGGGGTGCGGGTGCTGTTCTCCAAGCCCGGTGTGACGGCCGACGAGTTGATCCGTCAGCTGGTACGGGCGGAGCCGCCGGGCCGGCCGGTCGTGGTGGTCTCCACGGACCGCGAGGTCGCCGACGGAGTGGCGAAGGCGGGTGCGCGACCGGTGGCGTCCGCCTTGTTGCTGAAGCGGCTTTCGCGCCTTCAGTGAGGCATCGCAACTCCTGGGTCTTTTGACCGATTTCTGGATGGCGGACCGTCAAGTGCTCATCACTGCCTGTGTGATGTATGTAAATAAAGTGGTGCGTGAGCGATATTTTTGCCGGTGGGATTTGAACTGATCACAACTTGGTCACTAGGGTCGGGCTTCGAACCTTCGCGCGGTTGATCACCCATCCGGGGTGGCGGCGGAGGAACCGCCTGCCCGTGACCGGTTGGGCGGCTCTGAGGAAGAAGGAGCTCGCCTTCGTGGCGTCCCACCGTCGACTCAAGCAGCCGAGCCGAACCCGCGTGACCGTGCTCACCGTGACCGCGGCCGCGGCCGTCGCGCTCACCGCCCAGTCCGGAGCCCAGGCGGCCCCCGCCAAGCCCAGCATCGACGAGGTCAAGTCCAAGGTCGACAAGCTCCACCACGAGGCCGAAGAGGCCACGGAGCAGTACAACCTCGCCGACGAGCGCCGCGGCACGCTGCAGAAGGAGATCGGCAACCTCCAGGACAAGGTGGCCCGAGGTCAGCAGGAGCTCAACACCCTGCGGGACCAGATCGGTTCGGTCGCCAGCGCCCAGTACCGCTCCGGCGGCATCGACCCGGCGCTCCAGCTCTTCCTCTCCGCCGACCCGGACACCTACCTCGACAAGGCGTCCGCGATCGACCAGCTGAGCGCCCAGCAGGCCGACGTGCTCACCTCGATCCAGGCCAAGCAGCGCACGCTCGCCCAGCAGCGGGCCGAGGCCACCACGAAGCTGGCCGACCTCGAGGACGTCCGCAAGACCCTCGGCGCGAAGAAGAAGAAGTTCCAGGGCAAGCTGGCCGAGGCGCGCCAGCTCCTCAACACCCTCACCGCGGCCGAGCGGGCCAAGATGGAGGAGAAGGAGCAGCGCGCCAGCCGCGCCGCCAGCGAGCGCGTCGACCTGGGCAACGAGGCCCCCGCGAGCGGCTTCGGCGCCGCGGCGCTGGCCGCCGCCGACACCCGCGTCGGCATGCCGTACGCCTCCGGACACGAGGGCCCCGGCTCGTTCGACTGCTCGGGTCTGACCCAGTGGTCCTACCGCCAGGCCGGCGTCACGCTCACCCGCACCACCTTCACCCAGCAGAACGACGGCACGAAGATCGGCCGCAGCCAGCTCAAGCCGGGCGACCTGGTCTTCTTCAACGGGCTCCAGCACGTGGGCCTGTACGCGGGCAACAACACCGTCCTGCACGCCCCCTACTCGGGCGCCTACGTGCGCTACGAGTCGATGAACACCATGGGGTCCTTCCAGTTCGGCGTCCGCATCGCCGGCTGACCCCGCGACCCGCTGCGGTATGCCGCCCGAACGGGTGGTTCGCCGCGACGCGAGCTGACCTGACGCCCCGCCGGTGACCTGTGATCTCCGGCGGGGCGTCACTTTGTGTGTCCATCGGCTTCGTTGGACGCGGAGTGATCAGCGGCTACTGTCTGCCGCGCCAGTCTGCGTCGAGCCGAACGGAGCGCGATTCGTGGCGTCCCACCGCCGACCCGCCAGGGTCACCGTCCTCACCGCCGCCGCCGCGGCCACCGCGGCGGCCTCCCTCGTTGCCGTCCCCGCGAGCGCCGACCCCGGGGCCGGACCCGCGGCCGGCCGCGCCACCGTCGACCGCCTCTTCGAGGAGGCCGAGAAGGCCACGGAGGGCTACAACCGGGCGGACGAGAAGGCGGACGCGCTGCGCAGGACGGTCTCCCAGGCCCAGGACGGCCTGGCCCGGGGCCAGGAACGCATCAACCGCATGCGGGGCGCCCTCGGTTCGGTCGCCGGCGCCCAGTACCGCTCCGGCGGCATGGACCCCGCCCTCGCCCTGCTGCTCTCCTCCGACCCGGACACCTACCTCGAACGGGCCTCCGCCCTCGACCGCGCCACCGCCCGGCAGAGCGCCGCGCTCGGCGAACTCCGGCGGGAACAGCGCCGGCTGGACCAGAAGCGCTCCGAGGCCCGCACGGCCCTCACCGAACTGGAGCGCAGCCGCGCCGAGGTCGCCCGCCACAAGCGCACCGTCGAACGCAAGCTCGCCGAGGCCCGCCGGGTGCTCGCGAGCCTCACCGTCGAGGAGCGCGCCGACTACGACCGCTCCTCCCGCTCCGGAGGCCGCGCGGGCGCCGAGGAGCTGCCGCCGCCGGCCGACCTCGGCTTGGCCTCCTCACGGGCCGCCGCCGCGGTGATGGCCGCCCGCAGCGCGATCGGCAGGCCGTACGTGTGGGGGGCGACGGGACCGTCCGCCTTCGACTGCTCGGGCCTGATGGTCTGGTCGTACCGGCAGGCGGGGATCAGCCTGCCGCGCACCTCGTCGGCGCAGCGGAACGCGGGCCGGCGGGTGCCGCTCTCGCAGGCACAGCCCGGGGACCTCGTCACCTACCGCGGCGACGCCAGCCACGTCGCGATCTACGCGGGCAACGGGCAGGTCATCCACGCCCCCTACCCCGGCGCCCGGGTCCGCTACGACCCGGTGAACATGATGTCGCACATCACGGTCACCCGGGTCTGAGCCGGTACCGGGAGCGGGGCCCGTCCCTCCGACCGTACGATCGGAGGCGTGGCAGGTCAGGGGTGCGGAGCGCGGCGATCGGCGACCGCCTGCCTGCTGGCCCTGCTGCTCGCCCTCACGGGCCTCGTCGGCTGCGCCGCGAAGGCGCCCGCCGAGCCGGCCTCCCGGGAGGTGCAGGAACTCCTCGACCGGCACGCCCGCGCCCTCCTCGACCGTGACGAGCCCGGCTACCTGGCCGCCCTCGACCCCTCGTACGCGCCGGCCGCGCTCACCGTCTACCGGCGGCTCGCCGCGGTACCGCTCGACGGCTGGACGTACCGGGTCACCGGCGTCGACCCCATCGGCACCGACCGGCTCACCGCCCGCGCCGACCTCGGCTACCGGCTCCGCGGCCACGACCGGCGGCCCGTCACCGGCGCCCGCGTCCTCGACCTCGTCCGGCGGGACGGCCGCTGGTACGTGGCCGGGGACCGCCCCGCCGAGGGCGCGCCCCGGCAGCTGTGGGAGCAGGGCGACGTCGTGACCGTCCGGGGCGCCCGCTCGCTCGTCCTCGGCGTCGGCGCGACCACCGGACGGCTCCGGGAGATCGCCGCGGCGGCCGACCGGGCGGTCCCCGCGGTCACCGCCGCCTGGCCCGGCGACTGGGCCCGGCAGGTGGTCGTCCTCGTCCCCGGCTCCCTCGAAGGGATGGGGGAGCTGCTCGGGGCGCCCGGCGCCTCCTACCGGGGGATCGCGGCCGTCACCACGGGGGAGACCCGGGGCGGCCCGGACGCCCCCGCGGACCGGGTGATCGTGAACCCCGACGCGTACGGGGTGCTGGGCGGCTTCGGCAGGCAGCTGGTCCTCACCCACGAGACCGTCCACGTCGCCACCCGCGCCGTCACCACCCCGTCGACCCCGGTCTGGCTCTCCGAGGGCTTCGCCGACTGGGTCGCCTACCGGGGCACCGACCGCACCCCCGCGCAGGCGGCCCCCGAGCTGCGCCGCGCGGTCCGCGCGGGCGAGCTGCCGGCCCGGCTCCCGGTGGACGGGGACTTCGCCTTCGGCGGCGACGCGGAGGCGCTGGCGCGGGCGTACGAGGGGGGCTGGCTGGCCTGCGCGCTGATCGCGGACCGCTGGGGCGAGACGAAGCTGACGGCCTTCTACCGGGCGGTGGGCGCCCACCCGGGCCGGGACGGCGCGGTGGAGCAGGCACTGCGCGAGGTGCTGGACACCACACCGGAACAGTTCACGGCGGACTGGCGGACGTATCTGGGGGAGCGGCTGGGATAGGGGCCCGGGCCGGACCCCGTGAGCCCCGGCCGGAAACCCCTGGCCCGGCGCCCCGTCAGCGGGAGCCGGAGAGGGTCTTCTCGCGCTCCGTGCGCACCGCCTGCGCGGGCACGACCGCCGACTCCGCGAGGCGCGGCTCCGTCACCGTCTGGCGCCACAGGATGCGGCAGGCGATGAGGGTGGCGGCGATCAGGAGACCGTTCCTGGTGAACAGCAGCGCGATGCCCAGCGGATCGCTCCGCGTGACGTGCGAGAACCACACCGGGAACTCGAACTGCGTCACCGCCGTCGCCCACACGATCAGATGGACGGGCCGCTGCATCCGGCTCGACCGGTACGCCAGGCACACCGCCGCCAGGCCGACCAGCCACAGCATGTACTGCGGGGAGAGCACCCGGCTCGTCGTCGTGAACAGCAGCACCGCCACGAAGGCCGCGTCCGCCACCGTCGAGGAGGTGAAGCGGCGGGCCTTGAAGCGCCAGAGCAGCAGCCAGCCGAAGGCGGCGAAGGTGAGCAGCATCGCGGCCGTCGAGACTGCGGAGACGTACGGGCCGAGGAACTCGATCGAGCCGTAGTTCATCCGCACCTCGCCGCCCCAGCCGAAGTGCCGGGCCACGTGGAAGACCATCGAACCCAGCGACTCGACCTCCGTGCCCCGGTCCTTCTGGAACGAGAGGAAGGCGAGCGCCCCCGGCATCCACAGCACACAGAACAGCAGCACCGCCGCCGCCGCGCCCACCGCCGTCGACCAGGAGCGGAAGGTCGCCCGGCCCTTCGCCGTGCCCGCGAGCACCAGCACCGGCCACACCTTCAGGACCGCGCCGAACCCGGCGAGCGCGCCGAGGACGCGCGGGCTGCGGCCCGCCGCGAGCACCGCCGCCACCGCGACGGCGGTCACCATCACGTCGTACCGGGCGTACGCGGTCGGGCCGAGCAGCGGGACGGCCGCGATCCAGATCCAGGCACCGCGCAGCGAACGCCCCGCCCGGCGGCCCGTGTACGTGAGCAGCCCGAAGACGAGCGCGTCACAGAGGAAGGCGAGGACGAAGAAGGCGGCCGAGTAGTCGAGGAAGGGCAGCAGCCCGGGGGCGAGGATCGCGAACGCGGCGGCCGGCGGGTACTGCCAGGTCACGTCGTCCTGCGGATACGTGCCGTTCCGGAGGACCTCGAACCAGGCCTGGTAGATGTCCTCGACGTCACTGGTGACGTCGGGGCCGGGGATGACCACTATCTTGAACACGCAGACCAGCAGGATGACCCGGGTCAGACCCCAGAGGCCGACCGGCAGCCGAAGACCTGTGCGTGCCCACTTCCCCACTGCGCCCGTCATCACTGTCTCGTCCTTCTCCGGTCGGCCCGCTCGCGCGGGAGAGTGGTGGTGCTGGGCGGTGGGTGCGCTCGCGGTACTGTCGGCCACGATGCACAAGACCCTGATCGTAACCAACGACTTCCCGCCACGCCCCGGCGGAATCCAGGCCTTCCTGCACAACATGGCCCTGCGCCTGGATCCCGAGGGGATCGTGGTCTACGCCTCCACCTGGAAGCGCAGCCGTGAAGGGATCGAGGCGACGGCCGCGTTCGACGCCGAACAGCCTTTCACGGTTGTCCGTGATCGCACCACCATGCTGCTGCCCACACCCCGGGTCACCGCCCGTGCCACCGCCCTGCTGCGCGAGCACGGCTGCGAGTCCGTCTGGTTCGGCGCCGCCGCGCCGCTCGGCCTGATGGCGCCCGCCCTGCGCAGGGCCGGCGCCCGGCGGCTCGTCGCCACCACGCACGGCCACGAGGCGGGCTGGGCCCAGCTGCCCGCCGCCCGGCAGCTGCTGCGGCGGATCGGCGAAGGCACGGACACGATCACCTACCTCGGCGAGTACACCCGCTCCCGGATCGCGGGGGCCCTCACCCCGGCCGCCGCCGGACGCATGGTGCAGCTCCCGCCCGGTGTGGACGAGAAGACCTTCCACCCGGACTCGGGCGGCGCCGAGGTCCGCGCCAGGCTCGGCCTCAGCGACCGGCCGGTCGTCGTCTGCGTCTCCCGGCTCGTCCCGCGCAAGGGTCAGGACACCCTGATCAGGGCGATGCCCGAGATCCTGCGCCGGGTGCCGGACGCGGTCCTCCTGATCGTCGGCGGCGGCCCGTACGAGAAGGACCTGCACCGGCTCGCCGACGAGACCGGCGTGGCCGGATCCGTACGCTTCACCGGCGCCGTCCCCTGGTCGGAGCTGCCCGCCCACTACGGGGCCGGCGATGTCTTCGCCATGCCCTGCCGGACCCGCCGCGGCGGTCTCGACGTCGAGGGTCTCGGCATCGTCTACCTGGAGGCCTCCGCGACCGGCCTCCCGGTCGTCGCGGGCGACTCCGGCGGCGCCCCCGACGCCGTCCTCGACGGCGAGACCGGCTGGGTCGTCCGGGGCGAGTCCGCCGAGGACACCGCCGACCGCGTCACCACCCTCCTCCTGGACCCGGAGCTCCGGGCCCGCATGGGGGAGCGGGGGCGCGACTGGGTCGAGGAGAAGTGGCGCTGGGACCTGCTCGCGGAGCGGCTGCGCGAGCTGCTCTGACGGACGGTGTACGAAGGGGCCCGAGGCGATCCGTCCGCCTCGGGCCCCTTCGCGCACCGCTCCCGGCTCACGCCGAGTAGATCGCCTCGATCTCGTCCGCGAAGTCCTTCGCCACCACGTTCCGCTTCAGCTTCAGCGACGGGGTGATGTGGCCCGCCTCCTCCGTGAACTGGGCCGGGAGGATGCGGAACTTGCGGACCGACTCCGCCTTGGAGACCGCCGCGTTGCCGTCGTCGATCGCCCGCTGGACCTCCGCCACCAGGTCCGCGTCCTCGCGGAGGGCGGCCGCCGTCGAACCCGCCGGCTTGCCGTGCTCGGCCGCCCAGCGGCCGAGGAACTCCTCGTCGATCGTGACGAGCGCGCCCACGAACGGGCGGCCGTCGCCGACCACCATGCACTCCGCGACCAGCGCGTGCGCCCGGATCCGGTCCTCGATGACCGCCGGGGCGACGTTCTTGCCGCCCGCCGTCACCAGGATCTCCTTCTTCCGGCCGGTGATCGCCAGGTAGCCGTCCTCGTCGAGGGTGCCGATGTCACCGGTGTGGAACCAGCCGTCCGCCAGCGCCTCGGCCGTCGCCGCCTCGTTGTTCCAGTACCGCGAGAAGATGTGCTCGCCGTGCAGCAGCACCTCGCCGTCGTCGGCGATCCGCACCACGGAGCCCGGCAGCGGCTGCCCGACCGTGCCGATCTTCTGCCGGTCCCAGGGGTTGAACGCCGTCGCCGCGCACGACTCCGTCAGGCCGTAGCCCTCCAGGACCGTGAAGCCAATGCCCCGGAAGAAGTGGCCGAGCCGCTCGCCCAGCGGCGCGCCGCCCGAGATCGCGTACTCGCCGCGCCCGCCGAGGACCGCCCGCAGCTTGCTGAAGACCAGCTTGTCGAAGACCTTGTGCTTGAGCTTGAGGCCGAAGGACGGGCCCTGCGGGGTGCTCAGCGCCCGGCTGTACGCGATGGCCGTGTGCGCGGCCTTGTCGAAGATCTTGCCCTTGCCGTCGGCCTGCGCCTTGGCCCGCGCCGAGTTGTAGACCTTCTCGAAGACCCGGGGCACGCCCAGGATCAGCGTCGGCCGGAACGAGGCCAGCTCGTCCGTGAGGTTCTTGATGTCCGGGACGCAGCCCAGCCGGATCGGCGCCATCACGGACGCGACCTCGACGAGCCGCCCGAAGACGTGCGCGGCCGGCAGGAAGAGCAGCACCGAGCACTCGCCGGTACGGAAGAGGGGCTTCAGCCGCTCCACGATGTTGCCGCACTCGGCGAAGAAGGCCCGGTGGGACAGGACGCAGCCCTTGGGGCGGCCGGTCGTGCCCGAGGTGTAGACGATCGTCGCCGGGTCGTCGGCGGTCGCCGCCGACATCCGCGCGTCCAGCAGCTCGTCGGAGACGTCCGCGCCCGAGGCCGTGAGCCGCGCGACCGCGTCGTCCTCGATCTGCCACAGCTCCTTGAGCTCCGGCAGGTTCGCGCGCACCGACTCCACGGACTCCCGGTGCGCCGCGCTCTCCACCAGCGCCAGCGTCGCGCCCGAGTCGCCGAGGATCCACTGGATCTGCTCCGGCGAGCTGGTCTCGTACACCGGGACGGTCACGCCGCCGGCGCTCCAGATCGCGAAGTCGAGGAGGACCCACTCGTAGCGCGTACGGGAGAGCAGCGCGACCCGGTCGCCCGGCTCGACACCGGCGGCGATCAGGCCCTTCGCGGCCCCGCGGACCTCCGCGAGGAACTCCGTGGCGGTCACGTCGGTCCAGACGCCGTCGACCTTGCGGCCCATCACGGCCACGTCTGGGTGCTGGGAGGCGTTGCGGCGGATGAGATCCGTCAGGTTGCCGTCCGCGGGGACCTCGTACAGGGCCGGAAGGCTGAACTCGCGCAAGACTGCTGCTCCTCATCGGGCGCCGGCGCCACGGCTCTGTGTGATGCACCGGTGTAGTCCAAGAACTGGCAGGTGCTCCGTGGGGGTGAGCACGACTGGACTGCCCGGACGTTACCCACCAGTACACGGTTCCCGATAGGGGGTCCCGGCCAGATGTTCCGTGCGTCACACACGCATGACGGTGCTCTGCGCACAGTAATCCACAGGTTTCCCGACTCGGAAGTAACCGCAGGTGACACCCCCTAAGGTGGGGTCCATGCGAGTCCATGTGGTCAGTGACGTGCACGGCAACGCCGAAGACCTGGCCCGAGCGGGCGAGGGCGCCGACGCCCTCATATGCCTCGGTGACCTGGTCCTCTTCCTCGACTACGCCGACCACAGCCGGGGCATCTTCCCCGACCTCTTCGGCGCCGAGAACGCCGGCCGGCTCGTGGAGCTGCGCACCGCCCGCCGCTTCGACGAGGCCCGCGACCTGGGACGCCGGCTCTGGGCCGGGCTCGACATCGACCGCGACACCGCCGTCGAGACCGCGGTCCGCCGCCAGTACGCCGCGCTCTTCGCCGCCTTCCCCACCCCCACGTACGCCACCTACGGCAATGTCGACATCCCCCGCATGTGGCCCGAGTTCGCCCGGCCGGGGACCACCGTCCTCGACGGCGAGCGGATCGAGCTGGGCGGCCTCGTCGTCGGCTTCGTCGGCGGCGGGCTGCGCACCCCGATGCGCACCCCGTACGAGATCTCCGACGAGGAGTACGCCGCCAAGGTCGAGGCCCTCGGCGACGTCGACGTCCTCTGCTCCCACATCCCGCCGGACGTGCCCGAGCTGACCTACGACACCGTCGCCCGCCGCTTCGAGCGCGGCAGCCGCGCGCTGCTCGACGCGATCCGCCGCACCCGGCCCCGGTACGCCCTCTTCGGCCACGTCCACCAGCCGCTGACCCGGCGGATGCGGATCGGCTCCACCGAGTGCGTGAACGTCGGACACTTCGCCTCGACGGGCAGGCCCTTCGCCCTGGAGTGGTGACGGGCCCCGCTTCGCGGCGCGATAGCCTTCCGTCGGCACGTCTGTGCCCCTTTGACTTCCGCCGGACCGCACAGTGGAGGAGCCACCACGATGGCCGAACACACCAGCTCGAGCATCACGATCGAGGCGGCACCGGCCGACGTCATGGGCGTGATCGCCGACTTCGCCCGCTACCCCGAGTGGACGGGCGAGGTGAAGGAGGCCGAGGTCCTGGAGACCGACGCCGCCGGCCGCGCCGAGAAGGTCCGGCTGCTCCTCGACGCCGGCGCGATCAAGGACGACCACACCCTCGCGTACACCTGGACCGGCGCCGACGAGGTCAGCTGGACCCTGGTCAAGTCCCAGATGCTCCGCTCCCTCGACGGCTCCTACCGGCTCGCCCCGGTCGCCGGCGGCGCCCACACCGAGGTCACCTACCAGCTGACCGTCGACGTCAAGATCCCGATGCTCGGCATGATCAAGCGCAAGGCGGAGAAGGTCATCATCGACCGCGCCCTCGCGGGCCTCAAGCAGCGGGTGGAATCGGGCGCGTAGGCGCTCCCGCCGTCGTGGCCGGCGGAACGATCGCCCACGACAGGGCCCGGTAACGTCCTTCGTATGCGGATCATTCTTGTCACCGGGCTCGGCGGCGCCGGGCGTACCACCGTCGCCGCCGCGACCGCGCTCGCCGAGGCGCGGGCCGGGCGCCGGGTCCTCCTCGTCTCCGAGGGCGCCGATCCGCTGCTGGGCGGCGACGGCCTCAGGGTCCTGCGGCCCGCACCCGCCGCCGACTTCCGCCGCGAGTTCCTCGCCCTCCAGGAGCGCTCCGCCGCCGCCCTCGACCTGCTGGGCGCCGCGCCCTTCGAGGACGCCGAACTCACCGAACTCCCCGGCAGCCGCCACTTCGCCCTGCTGCGCTCCCTGCGCGACGCCGCCGCCGGTGACCACGACCTGGCCGTCGTCGACCTGCCGCCGCTCCCCGAGGCGCTCGCCGTCCTCGCCCTGCCCGAGCAGCTCCGCCGCTATCTGCGCCGCCTCCTGCCCCCGGAACGGCAGGCCGCCCGCGCCCTGCGCCCGATGCTCGCCCAGCTCGCCGGGGTCCCCATGCCCGCGCAGTGGCTGTACGCGACCGCCGCGCGCTGGGAAGCCGAGCTGGCCGCCGTCCAGGCCGTCGTCGACGCCCCCGCCACCAGCGTCCGGCTCGTCCTCGAACCCGGCCCCGCCGCCGCGGACGCCCTGCGCACCGCCCGCCTCGGCCTCGCCCTCCAGGGCCTCGCACTCGACGCCGTCGTCGCCAACCGGCTGCTGCCCGCCACGTCCGAGGACCCCTGGCTCGCCGGACTCACCGCCCAGCAGCACCGGCACCTGGCGGAGCTCCGTACCGCCGGCGGGACCCTCGACGAGCTGCCGCACCTCGGCCGGGACCCGCGCGGACCCGAGGACCTGGCCCTCCTGGCGCCCGCCCGGCCCGCGGCCGAGCCCGTCCCCGTACCGGAGTGGACCGTCGAGGACCGGCGGGAGGAGGACGGTGTCCTCGTCTGGCACATCGGTCTGCCCGGCGCCGTCAAGGACGAGCTGTCCCTCGTCCGCAGGGGTGACGAACTGCTGCTCACCGTCGGAGCCTTCCGCCGCAACCTGCCCCTGCCCGCCGCCCTGCGCCGCTGCACCGTCACCGGCGCCGGGCTCGTCGAGGGGGACCTCCGGGTCCGCTTCACCCCCGACCCCGGGCTCTGGCCCCGTACCTCCTGAGGAGGCGTGTACCGTCGAAGTACCACCACTGAGGAGTACGCCATGAGCGATTCGGACGCCTGGGCCAAGGCGTGCGCCGAGGACCTGGAGGCGGAGAAGGCCCGTCGCAGGGCCGAGCGCGGGACGGAGCCCGGCTCCGCCGCCGAGGAGTTCCGCAAGCTGTTCGAGGCCGTCGCCGACAAGGTCGCCGGCGGACTCGGGAACCCACAGCTCGGCGGCCAGGCCGTACAGACCGTGCAGCAGCTCGTCAGCCAGGCGAAGTCCGTCGTCGAGCCCGTCATCGAGCGCAACCCGCAGGTCTTCGACCACCTCGCCGCCGCCGGGAACGAGCTGCTCGCCGCCTACCGCTCCGCCGTCGAGGGCCACGAGACCCGCTGGACCCGCGGAGGGTCCGTGCCCGAGGCCGACGACCCGCGCCGGGACGCCGACCCGGAGCCGCCGCGCGAGGCCGATCACAAGGCCGACCCCAAGGCCGATCACAAGGCCGACCCCGAGGACGATCACAAGGACGATCACAAGGGCGACGAAGGGCCGGGAACCGGCCAGCACATCGACCTCGACTGATCAACGGGCGAGCTCCCCTCGGGTACGGTGGGCCCTAGCGGGGCTCGACCGAAAACTGAGGGACACATGGGACTCACCATCGGCGTCGACATCGGCGGCACGAAGATCGCGGCCGGCGTGGTCGACGAGGACGGCAAGATCCTCGACACGCACAAGGTGCCCACCCCGCCGACCCCCGAGGGCATCGTCGACGCGATCAGCGCCGCCGTCTCCGAGGCCGGCAAGGGCCACTCGATCGAGGCCGTCGGCATCGGCGCCGCGGGCTACGTCGACGACAAGCGTGCCACCGTCCTCTTCGCGCCGAACATCGACTGGCGGCACGAGCCGCTCAAGGACAAGGTCGAGCAGCGGGTCGGCCTGCCCGTCGTCGTCGAGAACGACGCCAACGCGGCGGCCTGGGGCGAGTACAGGTTCGGCGCCGGCCAGGGCCACGAGGACGTCATCTGCATCACCCTCGGCACCGGCCTCGGCGGCGGCATCATCATCGGCAACAAGCTGCGCCGCGGACGCTTCGGCGTGGCTGCCGAGTTCGGCCACATCCGGGTCGTCCCGGACGGTCTGCTCTGCGGCTGCGGCAGCCAGGGCTGCTGGGAGCAGTACGCCTCCGGGCGCGCGCTCGTCCGCTACGCCAGGCAGCGCGCCAACGCCACCCCGGAGCGCGCGGAGATCCTCCTCGGCCTCGGCGACGGCACCCCGGAGGGCATCGAGGGCAAGCACGTCAGCCAGGCCGCCCGCGCGGGCGACCCGGTGGCCGTCGACTCCTTCCGCGAGCTGGCCCGCTGGGCGGGCGCCGGTCTCGCCGACCTGGCCTCGCTCTTCGACCCCTCGGCGTTCATCGTCGGCGGCGGCGTCTCGGACGAGGGCGACCTGGTCCTCGACCCGATCCGCAAGTCCTTCCGGCGCTGGCTGATCGGCGGCCAGTGGCGGCCGCACGCCCAGGTCCTCGCCGCCCAGCTGGGCAACAAGGCCGGACTCGTCGGCGCGGCCGACCTCGCCCGCCAGGGCTGAACGGCCCGCAGGAGGACTGATCACGGCAGCCGCCCGCCGCGTCCGCACCGGACGCGGCGGGCGGCTGCCGTACGTTACGTGCCATGGCGATCAGTGAGCTGCCCAACTCCCGCACCGAGGAGGACGGTTCGGCCGTCCTCCGGGTCCTCAGCTACAACGTGCGCGCGATGCGCGACGACGAGGACGCCCTCGCCCGGGTCATCCGGGCCTGCGCCCCGGACCTCGTCATGGTCCAGGAGGCCCCACGCTTCTTCCGCTGGCGCAAACACGCCGCCCGGCTCGCCGCGAAGAGCGAACTCGTCCTGCTGAGCGGTGGTGCCACCGCGGCGGGGCCGATGCTGCTCTGCTCGCTGCGGGCCACCGTCGAACACACCGAGGACGTGCTGCTGCCGCTCACCCCCGGCCTGCACCGGCGCGGCCTCGCGACCGCCGTCGTCCGCTTCGCCGGGGCCCGGGTCGGCGTCGTCAGCTGCCATCTGAGCCTCCGGAAGGACGAGCGGTACGCCCAGGCGGGCATGGTCCTCGACCGGGTCGCCGCCCTGGGGACCCCGTACGCCCTGGTCGGCGGGGACCTCAACGAGCGGCCCGACGGCGCCGCCTTCCGCCGGCTGACGACGGAGCTCCGGGACGGCTGGGAGGCCAGCCCCCGGGGCGGCGAGTACACCTCGACCTCCGGCGGCCCGCACCAGCGGATCGACGCGATCCTGGCCACCCCGGGCGTCGAGTTCCTCGGCTGCGGGGTGCCGGCCGACCTCGATCCGGCCGACCTGCGGGCCGCCACCGACCACCTTCCGGTGCTGGCGGCGGTCCGCGTACCGGCGGCCGGCTGACCCGGCCCGGCCCGCGCCGTGCCTGGCCGGGCCGGGCCGGGAAAGTCCCGCCCGGCCCACGTCCGGACTAGACGACCGCCCCGCGGCCCGGGTCGTCGAAGCCGTCGTCATCCTCGTCGTCGTGCTTCATCCGCCCCACCAGGGTGGCGAAGCCGCCCAGGAAGCCGCCGATGCTGAGCGTCGTCAGCCACCAGGTCATGTCCCACTGGAGCAGCACGGCCACCAGCATCAGGACCGGGCCGCCGACCACGGCCAGCCAGGCGAACTTGGTCGTGGTGTCCGCCTCCGGCAGCGGAGGCGGCTCCGGCGGCACGAAGTGCCCCTCGTCGGAGCCGCCCGGGGCGTCGTCCGGTTCGGCGGGGGAGTAGTCCCGGGGCCCGGGGGGCCGCACGCCGACGCCGGGCGCGAAGACGATCGAGCTGCCGAGCGCGGGCCGCTCGGGGCCCGCGTCGGAGTCCCCGTCGGCCTCGTCCTCGGCGGCCTTGGCCGCCTCAGCCGCCTCGGCCGCCTCGGCCCCCTCCGGCGGGGTCTTCCCGGCCGTCGGCCTCGGCTTCCAGGGCGTGCCCTCGCCGACCGTCGGCCTCGGCCTCAGCGGCGGCCGGGTCTCCCCGGGCGTGCCCTCCCCGTCGTCCCCGGCCTCGTCCTCCGGCTCCGGCAGGGCCAGGTTCTCGATCGGCCGGTACGGCTTCGCCCCCGGAGGGTCCACGGGCTCCTCGCCGTACCCGGCGACGATCGCGGCCCAGGCCGCCTCCTCGTCTATGGGCTGCGGCTCCCGCTCGCCGCCGTCCTGCTGCTCAGCCACCGCTCCTGCTCCCCTGTTCGTCGACCAGCCCCGGGGCGAGACGCTCGACGAAGGCCAGGCTCTCGTCGAAGATCCGCTCCGCGTCATGGTCCAACGTCGCCACGTGGTAGCTCTGTTCCAGCAGGATCTCGCGGACGTCCGTCGAGGAGATCCGGGAGAGGATCCGGGCCGAGTCGACCGGCGGCACGACATGGTCCTGCGGGCTGTGGAGCAGGACGACCGGCTGCGTGACCTGCGGAAGCTCCGCGTCGACGAGCCGGAAGAACGCGCGCAGGGAGTGCGCGGCGTGCAGCGGCACCCGGTCGTAGCCGACCTCGGTGACGCCCTCCTTGGCGATGTCGCTGGCGATGCCCTTGGTGGAGGGGAGCAGATGGCGGGCGACCGGCAGCGCGTGCGCGGCCAGGCCGTGCACCTTGTTGCCCGGGTTGACCAGGACGACGCCCTTCACGGCGTCCCCGTGCTGGGCGGCCAGCCGCAGGGTCAGCGCCCCGCCCATCGAGAGGCCGAAGACGAAGACGGTCGTGCACCGCTCCAGAAGCTCGCGCAGGGCCCGGTCCACCTCCGCGTACCAGTCGTGCCAGGTGGTGAGCTGCATGTCCTGCCAGCGGGTGCCGTGGCCC
This sequence comes from Streptomyces sp. P9-A4, assembly GCF_036634195.1. Taxonomy (NCBI): domain Bacteria; kingdom Bacillati; phylum Actinomycetota; class Actinomycetes; order Kitasatosporales; family Streptomycetaceae; genus Streptomyces; species Streptomyces sp. P9-A4. The sequence goes on along the minus strand of NZ_JAZIFY010000001.1, from coordinate 1,867,200 downwards.
GGCAGCAGCGGCACCGAGACGGTCAGACCGCGCTCGGCCAGATACTCGGCCCACGGGCGCATCGACTGCGGGGAACCGGTGAATCCGTGACAGAGAAGGACGCCGACCTCTCCGCCCTCGTGGCGGTACGGCTCGGCTCCGGGAAGGACCGTCACCGGGGTCTCCTGTTCGCTCGGCTTCGCGTCCGTCTTCGGGTGCGCCGAAGCGACGGAACATGGGGAAGGGACCTTCACGGTACGCGACCGGACCGACACCGACCAGGGCCGTAGCGGGGGGCGTACGCCGGTACGGGATAAAGTCGTCGCGACGGCACACGGAAGGCATGGCGAGTTGATCTACGGCGCAATGAAGTTCTCCCTCGGAGGGTCCCTGAAGCTTGCCTTCCGGCCCTGGGTGGAGGGTCTGGAGAACATTCCCGCCGAGGGGCCCGCGATTCTGGCGAGCAACCACCTGTCGTTCTCCGACTCCTTCTTCCTGCCCGCCGTCCTCGACCGCAAGGTCACCTTCATCGCCAAGGCGGAGTACTTCACCTCGCCGGGTGTGAAGGGCAAGCTCACCGCCGCCTTCTTCAAGGGCGTCGGACAGCTCCCGGTGGACCGTTCGGGCGCCCGGGGCGCGGGCGAGGCGGCGATCAAGGCCGGCATCGAGGTCATCGAGAAGGGCGGGCTCTTCGGGATCTACCCCGAGGGCACCCGCTCGCCCGACGGCCGCCTCTACCGGGGCAAGCCCGGCGGTCTGGCCCGGGTGGCCCTGGCCACCGGCGCGCCGGTGATCCCGGTCGCGATGATCGACACCGAGAAGATCCAGCCGCCCGGCAAGGTGGTCCCCAAGCTGATGCGGCCGGGCATCCGGATCGGCAAGCCGCTGGACTTCACCCGCTACCAGGGCATGGAGGGCGACCGCTTCATCCTCCGTTCGGTGACCGACGAGGTCATGTACGAGATCATGAAGCTGTCCGGCCAGGAGTACGTCGACATCTACGCGACGGCCGCCAAGCGGCAGATGGCGGACGCGGAGAAGGCGGCCAAGGAGGCCGTCAAGGCCGAGATCGCCGCCCGGGAAGAGTCCGGCGCGTAACACCGGGAGTCCGGTGGAGAAGGCGTCCCGCGAGGGACGTCCGGGGGTGGGGGAGATGGCCAGGCGCGAGCGTGTCGTGCGCATGTCGGTCGAGCAGCCGTTGTGGCGGGCCCTGACCGGCTACCGCCTTCTGACCATGGTCTACGCGGTCCTGCTGTTCGTGTTCGGCAGGGACCGGTTCGAACGGCCCTGGGTCGCCGTCGCCTATCTGGCGGTGATGTGCGTCTGGACCCTCGCCACCCTCCCCAAGGTGGCGAACGCGGCCAGCTGCACCCGGCGCTTCCTCTGCGCCGACCTCACCATGGCCGTCGTCGGCATCCTCCTCACCCCGCTGGCCGACGCCCACGCCCAGAGCGTCGACGGCCCCACCCTGCCGTCGATATGGACCGCCGGCGCCGTCCTGGCATACGCGATCAAGGGCGGTTGGCGCTGGGCCGGCGTGGCCTCCTCCGTCGTCGCCGTCGCCAACATCGTCGAGCGCGGCCACCCCAGCCGGGACACCTTCCACAACGTCCTCCTCGTCTGGGTCGCCTCCATCGCCATCGGATACGTCGTCGAGGTCGCCCGCGCCTCCGAGCGCACCCTCGCCCGCGCCCTGGAGATCGAGGCCGCCACCCGGGAACGGGAGCGGCTCGCCCGCGACATCCACGACAGCGTCCTCCAGGTCCTCGCCATGGTGCAGCGGCGCGGCACCGCGCTCGGCGGCGAGGCCGCCGAACTCGGCCGGATGGCGGGCGACCAGGAAGTGGCCCTCCGCACCCTCGTCGCGGGCGGCCTCGCCCGGCCCAGCCTGGTCTCCGAGGACGAGTCCGAGGGGGCCGTCGTACGGGTCGTCGAGGTGGACGAGGAACCGGACGACGACACGCCCGTGGACCTGCGGCTGCTGCTCGCCCCGCGCGCCGGGGCCCGGGTCACCCTCTCCGAGCCGGGTGCGCCCGTGCTGCTGGCGCCGCCCGCCGCGCGCGAGCTGGCCGCCGCCGTCGGCGCCGCCCTGGACAACGTACGGGTGCACGCGGGCGAGGAGGCGCAGGCCTGGATCCTCGTCGAGGACTGGCCGGACGAGGTGATCGTCACCGTCCGGGACGACGGCCCCGGCATCCCGGAGGGCCGCCTCGCGCAGGCCGAGGGCGAGGGCCGGATGGGCGTCGCCCTCTCCATCCGGGGGAGACTGCGGGATCTGGGCGGCGAGGCCGAGCTGATCTCGGTCCCCGGGCAGGGCACGGAAGTCGAGTTGAAGGTCCCACGGGGGAAGGCAGGGGAGAAGTGAGCGAGCAGCCGATCAAGGTGATGGTGGTCGACGACCACCCGATGTGGCGGGACGCGGTCGCCCGCGACCTGGCGGAGGCGGGCTTCGACGTCGTCGCCACCGCGGGCGACGGGGAGCAGGCGGTGCGCCGCGCCGTCGCGGCCGGGCCCGACGTCCTCGTCCTGGACCTGAACCTGCCGGTGAAGCCGGGCGTCCAGGTGTGCAAGGAACTCGTCGGCGGCCGGCCGCGGCTGCGGGTCCTGGTGCTCTCGGCGAGCGGCGAGCACGCCGACGTCCTGGAGGCCGTGAAGTCGGGCGCCACCGGCTACCTCCTCAAGTCCGCCAGCACCGAGGAGCTGATCGACGCCGTGCGGCGGACGGCGGTCGGCGACCCCGTCTTCACCCCGGGCCTCGCCGGGCTCGTCCTCGGCGAGTACCGCCGCCTCGCCTCCGAGCCCGCTCCGGCCTCCGGCGCCGACGAGCCGAAGGCCCCGGAGCTGACCGAGCGCGAGACGGAGGTCCTGCGGCTCGTCGCCAAGGGGCTCAGCTACAAGCAGATCGCCGAGCGCCTGGTCATCTCGCACCGCACGGTGCAGAACCATGTGCAGAACACCCTCGGCAAGCTCCAGCTCCACAACCGGGTGGAGCTGGTCAGGTACGCCATCGAGCGCGGCCTCGACGACGCCTAGGGCAGATGGGTCGTATATTCACGCATATACGGCCCATCGTCCCGTTGAGGGGAAACACGTGGAAATCCTGGCATTCGGCGTGCAGGCGGACGAGAAGCCGCTGATCGAGAAGGCGTTCGCGGGACACCACGACGTCCGCTGTCTGGGCGTCTTCCTCACCGAGGACACCGCCCCCATCGCGGCCGGCTACGAGATCATCTCCACCAGCGTCAACGCCAGCCTGGACCACCGGGTCCTCCAGACCCTCGCCGCCGGCGGGACCCAGATGATCGCCCAGCGCTCCACGGGCTTCAACAACATCGACCTGGAGGTCGCCGAGCGGCTCGGCATCACCGTCGCCCGGGTCTCGTACTACTCGCCGTACTCCGTCGCGGAGTTCGCCTGGACCCTCGCCACCGCCGTCAACCGGCGGATCGTCCGCGCCTCCAACCGGACCCGTGACTTCGACTTCCGGCTCGACGGACTGATGGGCCGTGACCTGCGGGGCCGTACCGTCGGGGTCCTCGGCACCGGCAAGATCGGCGAGGCGTTCACCCGGATCGCCCACGGCTTCGGCATGAACCTGCTCGGCTGGGACGTCGCCGAGAACCCCGCCTGCCTCGCCCTCGGCATGCGGTACGTCGAGAAGGAACGGCTCTTCGCCGAGGCCGACCTCATCAGCCTCCACGTACCGCTGCTGCCGTCCACCCAGCACATCATCGACGCCGCCGCCCTCAAGGCCATGAAGGACGACGTCATCCTGGTGAACTCCAGCCGGGGCGGGCTCCTCGACTCCGAGGCGCTCGTCACCGAACTCCGGGCCGGCCGCTTCGCCGGCGTCGGCCTCGACGTGTACGAGGCGGAGGCCGGGCTCTTCTTCCTCGACAAGTCCCTGGAGGTCGTCGAGGACGACACGCTCGCCCGGCTGGTGACCTTCCCGAACGTGGTGGTCACCTCCCACCAGGCGTACTACACGGTGGACGCGGTCGGCCAGATCATCGACACCACCGTCCGCAACGTCCTCGACTACACCGCGGGACGGCGCAGCGAGAACGTCCTCGTCCCCAGGGAACCCGCCGGCCGGTCCGCGCATCCTCCAGCGTGACCAGGCGGCGCGGTCACCGGACCGCGCGCCGCTCATCCGTGGGGGATCACATGTTCTCGTCCGTCCGGCGCCGTACCGCCGCCGCGCTCACCGCCTCCGTCCTCGCCGCCGCCGGGGGCGTGGCGGCCGTGGCGACCCCGGCCGCCGCCGTCCACGGCGGCCGCTCCACCACCGTGACGGACCACCCGTACGCCATGCTCATCGAGACCCCGGACGGCACCCAGTTCTGCGGCGGCACCCTGGTCGCGCCCACCAAGGTCCTCACCGCCGCGCACTGCGTGGCCGACGCCGAGGCCCCCCGCGAGCTCCTCGTCATCGGCGGGCGCACCGCCCTGGACAGCCCCAAGGGCACGGTCCGGCACATCGCCTCGATCAAGGTCCACCCCCGGTTCGAGCAGTCCACGCTCACCTACGACGCGGCCGTCCTCACCCTGGACCGGCCCATGCCCTACAAGCCGCTGCCGGTCGCGGGACCGAAGGACAAGGCGCTCTACGCCTCCGGCACCAAGGCGACGACCACCGGCTGGGGCCGTACCGGCCGCGACAGCCTCGCCACCCGCCTCAAGGCCGCCGAGCTCCGCCTCGCGCCGCTCAAGAGCTGCGATCCCTTCACCTTCCCCACCGACAGCGGCGCGCTGAAGGTCTGCGGGGTCGCGGCCCCCGGCACCCGCGACAGCGTCTGCAAGGGTGACTCCGGCGGCCCGCTGACCGCCGGGGGCAAGCTCATCGGTGTCGTCTCCACCGGCAACAAGTACTGCGACGACCAGTTCCCGGTCTCCGTCTTCACCCGGGTCAGCGCGGTCGCGAAGGACCTGGGCCTGACGGTGTCCTGAGCCGGCGGCCCAGGACACCGTCGGACGTTCAGACCAGTACGCCCGCGAGCAGCGCGGCCGTCAGCGCCGCGCCCTCCGTCGTCAGCACCGACTCGGGGTGGAACTGCACACCCGCGAAGCCCGGCCCGCGCAGCGCGTGCACCTCGCCGGTCTCCGCGTCCCGGCTCACCTCGATCCGGTGCAGCGCCAGCTCCGTCGCCGTCCGGTCGTCGCAGCGGGCGGTGAAGCTGTTGTAGAAGCCGACCGTCCGCTCCTGTCCGAAGAGGTCGATCCGCAGCTGGGCCCCCTGGAACGGGGTCCGCTTGCGGACGATCTCCAGGCCCAGTTCGGCGGCGATCAGCTCGTGCCCGAGGCAGACGCCGAGCAGGCCGTGGCGGTGCTCCCGCACCAGCTCGGCCGTCAGACCGCGCAGGAAGCGCATCTTCGGGTCGGCGGCGTCCGAGGGGTCGCCGGGCCCGGGGCCCAGGACCACCGGCCCCTCGTGGGCGAGCGCCAGCTCGCGCAGCCCCGGCTCGTCGTAGCGGAGCACCGACACCTCCAGGCCCGAGGAGCGCAGCACGTGCGCCAGCATCGCCGTGAAGGTGTCCTCGGCGTCGATGACCAGCGCGTGGCCCGACAGTTCGGCCGACCGGGTCTGCATCCGCAGCCAGAACGGCGCGAGGTCCGCCCGGCGCGCGTCCAGGGCGGCCCGTACCCGCGGATCGTCGGCGAGCGCGGCGGCGGACGGCGCCGCCCCGCCGGCCGGGCGGCCCTCCCGGACCCCGAGCGCGGTGAGCACCCCCGCCGCCTTGGCGTGGGTCTCGGCGACCTCGCCCGCCGGATCCGAGTGCCGGACGAGCGTGGCACCGACCGGCACCCGCAGGCCCCCGTCGGGGGCGATGTCGGCGGTACGGATCAGGATGGGGGAGTCCAGGGTCTGGGCGCCGTTCGCGTCGGTGCCGAGGAGGGCGAGGGCCCCGGCGTAGTAGCCGCGCCCGCCCGCTTCGTGACGCTCGATCACCCGGCAGGCGTTCTGCACGGGCGAGCCGGTGACGGTCGCCGCGAACATCGTCTCGCGCAGCACCTCGCGCACGTCCAGGCTGGAGCGTCCCCGCAGCTCGTACTCGGTGTGGGCGAGATGGGCCATCTCCTTGAGCCGCGGTCCGATCACCACCCCGCCCATGTCGCCGACCGTGCACATCATCTTGAGCTCCTCGTCGACCACCATCGACAGCTCCTCGGTCTCCTTGCGGTCGGCGAGGAAGGCGAGCAGGCCGTCGGGGGTCGGGGCGGACCCGGCCGGGTAGCGGTACGTGCCGCTGATCGGGTTCATCACGACGGTCCCGCCCGTCATCCGGACGTGCACCTCGGGGCTGGCCCCGACGAGCGTCCGGTCGCCGGTGTGCACGACGAAGGTCCAGTACGCGCCCCGCTCGCCGCAGAGCAGCCGCCGGAACAGGGCGAGCGCGTCGGCGCGGCCGAATCCGGGGATCTCCCCGGTGTAGGTGCGCCGGATGACGAAGTTGGCGCCCTCGCCCGAGCCGATCTCCTCGTCGATGACCCGCCGCACGATCCCGGCGTACTCCTCGTCACAGACGTCGAAGCCGCCGTCCTCGACGGTCACGTCGTGCGCCGGAAGCTGCGCGAGGGCCTCGGCGAGCGGCAGTTCGTGGGTCTCGTCGGCGACCAGGACGGAGAGGGGGGTGCCGTCGTCGCGGACGTCGAAGCCGCGCTCCCTGATCTGCCGGAAGGGCACCAGGGCGAGCGTCGGCCGGGGGCCGACGGGAAGGTCCGCGAGGCGCTCGGCCTCGTGGACCCGGCCGATCAGGACCTCGACGGTGTCGTGGTCGCGGCCGGGGGTGCGGCGGCGCAGCAGGGCGAAGGGCGGGCAGGAGTCGTCGAGGAGACGGGAGAGGTCCATGGTCCGTCGTTCCTTCCGTCGGTGTGCGGAGAGGAACGGCCCCGGGTACGAGAAAGGCCGCCCTCTCGGGGCGGCCTGTGCGTTCGGTGTACGCGCGATCAGTGGGCCGCCGGGTGAGCGGTCCACCACCAGTTCTGGATCTGAGGCGCGAACATGCGAGCACTGTAGCCCAGCGGGAAGCGGAGCGGGGCCCGGTCCGCACCGTGGACGGTGCGAGCCGGGCCCCGTGAGCCGTTCGACTGCCTTCGGCTACCCGATCGGATCAGAAGATCATGTTGTAGATCTGCCAGCCCGGGCCGACCTGCACACGGGCGGCGAAGGGAGCGGTGGGCTTGCCGGTGCCCTTGTAGAACCACATCGCGCCGCTGGACTCCCGGGCGACGAGGTCGACCTTGCCGTCGGCGTCGAGGTCGCTCGGACCCACCATGCTGTTGTAGGCGCCCCAGCCGCCGCCGACCCTGACGCGGGGTGCGAACGGCGTGGCGGGCTTGCCGGTGCCCTGGTAGTACCAGAGCACGCCGGTGGTGTCGCGGGCGACCATGTCGGCCCTGCCGTCACCGTTCAGGTCACCGGTGCTGATGAGCTGGTTGTACGTCTGCCAGCCACCGCCGACCCGGAGCCGGGTGGCGAACGGGACCGCCGGGTTGCCGGTGCCCTGGTAGTACCAGAGCACGCCCGACTTCTCCCGGGCGATCAGATCCGGCTTGGAGTCGCCGTTCAGGTCGCGGATGCCGAGGATCCGGTCGTAGACCTGCCAGCCGCCACCGGTCCTGAGCCGGGCCTTGAACGGCGAGGCGGGGTTGCCGCTGCCCTGGTAGTACCAGAGCGTGCCGGAGGCCTCACGGGCCACCGCGTCACCGGTGCCGTCGGCGCGCAGCGCGGTCAGGGGAGTGATGGTGTCGTACGCGTTCCAGCCGCCGCCGACGCGGTAGCGGGAGAGGAACGCGCCGGTGCCGTTGCCCTGGTACTGCCACAGGACACCGGAGGTGTCACGGGCGAGCAGGTTGTAGCGGTTGTTCGTGGCGACGGGGGCGGCGCCGGCCGCCTCCTCGATGTCGCTCTGCTTCACCCAGGTGATCTTGTGGTGGAAGCGGATCGGCACGAACATCGTGCTGCCGACGACGTTCCGCTGGGCGGAGCCGAACCAGTCGTCGCCCTTCACCGCGGGGCCGGCCTTCACGTAGGCCTGGCCGGCGGCGAAGGTGAACTTCGTCAGGAAGGCGTTCTCGTCGCCCGGGGCGGCGAGGCCGGCGGCCGTGTAGGCGGCGGTGTCGGGGAAGGCGCGGCCGAAGACGTTGGTCGAGTTCAGCCCGGCCTTGACCTTGACGGTCGTGGCGCCGCTCACGGGCACGGTGTACTGGCCGCCCGGGTTGTAGAACCAGGCCTTCTGGCCCGCGTACCAGATCGCGGTCCAGTCGGTCCGGGACTCGGCGACCACGTACGAGCCGCCCGCGCGGACCTTGTTGCCGTAGTTGGAACCCTCGGACCACAGCGAGGTGAAGTACGGGTCCTTCAGCGTCGTCGCGCTCGTCGACGGCGAGGTGTAGAGGTAGCCGAAGTTGGCCGGACGCGGGGTGGCGGTGGTGGTGCCCGTGGTCAGCTTCGGCTGGTTGGCCGTGGTGAACGGCGGCACCACGCGGACCACCTGGCCGGCCCGGAGCAGACCGCCGGCGCCCTTGTCGCCCTGCGGGGCGCCCAGGAGGGACATGTAGTAGTTCCAGTCCCAGTACGGGCCCGCGTCCCAGTGGAGGCTCGCGACCCGGTTGTCGGTCTGGAGCGCCACCTCGTCGTGCCCGATGATGTGCTCGCGGTCGATCGGGACGCCGTACTTGCTCGCCAGGAACTTCACCAGCTCGGCGGAGGAGCGGTACTGGGGCTCGGTGAACCAGCTCCCCTCCTTCATGGCGAAGCCCTCGTGCTCCACGCCGATGGCGTGCATGTTGAGCGTCCAGTTGCCCGCGTGCCACGCCAGCTGCTTGTTCTCCAGCATCTGGGTGACCTGGCCGTCCTGGGCCCGGATCAGGTAGTGCGCGCTGCCCGCGCCCTTCGGGTCGGTCAGCGTGTCCAGCGAGCCCTGGTAGGGGCCCTCGGTGTCGTGGATGACGATCTGCCGGATGTCGACGCCCTGGTTGGGGCGGTCGGCGGGCGTGTAGTTGCGCGCGCCGCCCGGGTCCGTGCGGACCGGCACGAAGGAGCAGTTCAGACTCGTCGGGCACTCGGGGGTCGGGGTCGCCGTCGTGGCGGCGAAGGTGGCCGCCAGCGGGACGTTCGAGGGCTTGACCGGCTCGGCCGACGGGTCGGCCGGCAGCGCGACCTGCTCGCCGTCCAGGGTGAGCGCCCGCTCGCCCTTCTTGATCGACGCGAAGACGCGCTTCGCGAAGAGGTCGGCGCCCTTCCGCTCCGGGGACTGGCTGTACCGGGCCACGGCCGGGTACCAGTCGCCCGGGTCGTCGGACAGCTCGGCGCCGGCCTGCTTCTGGTAGTCGGCGAGCAGCGCGGCACCGGCGCGGATGGAGGCCGCGGTGTCGTTCTGCACGGTCTCCGTGGAGCTGTCGATCAGCTCCGCACCCTTGTCCAGGGTGTGCAGCCGCGGGTCGTCGGTGTCGACGACGGCCTTCTCCAGGATGCGGCGGACCAGCGCGCGGTCGAACTTCTTCTCGATCTCCGGGCGCCCGGAGCCGTTGAAGTGGTCGATCTGCTCGTCCGTGACCTTCTGGGCCACGTCGTCCGGGTCGACCTTCGTCAGACCCATGACGTTGTACGCGCCGGTGGTGCTGGGCTCCCCGTCGTGCGACTCCCAGCGGGTCTGCTGGTACGACACCGCCATCAGCACGCTCTGCGGCACGTCGAACTCGCGCGCCGCGTTTGCGAACTGCGACTGGAGGGAAGCGTCACTCGCGGACGCCTTGTCGCCCGCCGCGCCGAGGAGGCCCGGTGAGGCGACCGCGATGGTGCCGATCGTGGCGGTGGCGACGACAGCCGCCGCCGCTCCGTACAAGAGTCGTCTCTTCTTGCGGTCCCTGCGGTGCCTCTGGGTCACGCCCACCCCTGTGGTTCGACTGTTGTGTTGTGAAACGGGCCAGAGGGTAACACCACTCGATGGCATGAAGATCGGCGGGGGACATACCGGGCGCGCGTCTCAGTCACTGGGCAGACGGACAGGACTGGACGAAGAACCCCGTAATGTGGTGCACGTGACCGTGAACGCTGATTCCCACGCCGTCGCCGAGGCGACCTGGCGAGACCTGCCCGCGGCGCAGCAGCCCGAGTACCCCGATGCCGAGGCTCTGCGCGATGTGATCGCGGACCTCGAGTCGTATCCTCCGCTCGTCTTCGCCGGCGAGTGCGACCAGCTGCGCGCCCGGATGGGAGCCGTCGCCCGTGGCGAGGCGTTCCTGCTCCAGGGCGGCGACTGCGCCGAGGCCTTCGACGCCGTGTCCGCCGACCACATCAGGGCCAAGCTCAAGACGCTGCTCCAGATGAGCGCCGTCCTCACCTACGCGGCCTCCGTGCCCGTGGTGAAGGTCGGCCGCATCGCCGGCCAGTACTCGAAGCCCCGCTCCAAGGGCACCGAGACCCGTGACGGCGTGACCCTGCCGACCTACCGGGGCGACTCGGTCAACGGCTTCGGCTTCGACGAGAAGTCCCGCATCCCGGACCCCGAGCGCCTGAAGCGGATGTACAACGCGTCCGCCTCCACGCTCAACCTGGTGCGCGCCTTCACCACCGGCGGCTACGCCGACCTGCGCCAGGTGCACGCCTGGAACCAGGACTTCGTGAAGTCGTCCCCCTCGGGCCAGCGCTACGAGGCGCTCGCCCGCGAGATCGACAACGCGCTGAACTTCATGAAGGCCTGCGGCACCGACCCGGCCGAGTTCAAGGCCGTCGAGTTCTACGCCTCCCACGAGGCGCTGCTGCTCGACTACGAGGGCGCCCTCACCCGTACGGACTCGCGCACCGGCAAGCTGTACGACACCTCCGGCCACATGGTCTGGATCGGTGAGCGCACCCGCCAGCTCGATCACGCCCACATCGAGTTCGCCTCGCGCATCGCGAACCCGATCGGCATCAAGCTGGGCCCGACCACCTCGGTGGACGAGGCGCTGACGTACATCGACCGTCTCGACCCGGACCGCGAGCCGGGCCGGCTGACCTTCATCGTCCGCATGGGCGCCGACAAGGTCCGCGACAAGCTCCCCGAGCTGGTCGAGAAGGTCACCGCCTCCGGTGCCGCCGTCGTCTGGGTCACCGACCCGATGCACGGCAACACCTTCGAGGCCGCCTCCGGCCACAAGACCCGCCGCTTCGACGACGTGCTCGACGAGGTCAAGGGCTTCTTCGAGGTCCACAAGGCGCTCGGCACCCACCCGGGCGGCATCCACGTCGAGCTCACCGGTGACGACGTCACCGAGTGCGTGGGCGGCGGCGACGAGATCTTCGTCGACGACCTGCACCAGCGCTACGAGACGGCCTGCGACCCGCGTCTCAACCGCAGCCAGTCCCTGGACCTGGCGTTCCTGGTGGCGGAGATGTACCGCGATCAGTAAGTGGATACCTACGACGATGGGGCGCGGATCCATGTGATCCGCGCCCCATCGTCGTATCCGGCCTTTTGCGGCCCCCGCCGTGCCGGGTAAGGTTAGGTTAGCCTTATCGATCACGGCGGGAGGTGAACCGCGTTGTACGTCTGCTCGTGCTTCGGCGTGACGGAGAAGCAGGTCAAGGACCATGCGGACGCGGGCGCCTGCACGCCCCGCCAGATCGCCTCGGCCTGCAAGGCCGGTACGGACTGCGGATCCTGCGTCCGTCGCATTCAGGCCATTCTCGGACGCGGCAACTGCCCGCGCCGCGAACTTCTGGACCAGGGGATGCCCGCCCTGACGCCGGAGGCCGTCGAACTGCCGGAAGCCGCTTAGCCCCGGCCGCCCGGCCGGTGCCGGCTCGGCCCGTCCGCTCGATCAGTCCGTCCGCACGATCAGCTGGGCTGCTCGATCAGGGTCGAGATGTACAGCGCCTCGCCCAGGGACTCGATCAGCCCCAGCTGGGTGTCCAGGTAGTCGATGTGGTGCTCCTCGTCGGCGAGGATCTCCTCGAAGAGGTTGGCGGACGTGACGTCCCCCTTGGCGCGCATGACCTCGATCCCGCGCCGCAGCCGGTCGATCGCCTCCACCTCGACCTGGCGGTCCGCCTGGAACATCTCGGTGAGGGTCTGGCCGACCCGTACATGGAAGAGTCGCTGGTAGTTGGGCAGGCCGTCGAGCATCAGGATGCGCTCGGTCAGCTTGTCCGCGTGCTTCATCTCGTCGATGGACTCTTCGCGGGTGTACTTGGCGAGCTTCGTCCAGCCCTTGTCGTCCTGGATGCGGTAGTGCAGCCAGTACTGGTTGATGGCCGTCAGCTCGCCGGTCAGCTGCTCGTTGAGAAACTCGAGGACCTCGGGGTCGCCCTGCATCGCAGAGGCTCCTTCCACGTTCCGTGTCTATGCCGTCACCGGGCGGGATGGCCGCATCCTCGCACCCCGAATGGGGGGCGTCCAGTAAGTGCAGGCTTAGTGGGAGTTGCCCGAATCGTGATGCCCGGAAGGTAGCCTGGTCATGACCACCCCTCGCGGTCTGTCACCATGGATGACATGGGTCAGCCGGAGAGCGGAGTACACCGGGAAGCGGGTCAGCCGGATCGTTCGCCGGACCTTCCGCCGGGTCAGCGGCTCCAGCGCGGCTGGCCGGTCACCCACTACGGGCCCGTCCCCAAGTTCAAGCCGGACCGCTGGGAGTTCCGCGTCTTCGGCGCGACGGCCGACGGTGACAAGCGCTGCTGGAACCACGAGGAGTTCACGGCCCTCCCCTTCTCCACGGTCGTGGCCGATCTGCACTGCGTCACGAAATTCAGCATGCTCGGCGCCGAGTGGGGTGGCGTGACCGCCCGCACGGTCCTCGACCTCGCCCCGCCCGCGCCCTCGGTGACCCATGTGATGGTCTGGGCCGAGTACGGCTACAGCGCCAACATGCGGCTCGCCGACTTCGCCGCCGACGGCACGATCTTCGCCACCCACAAGGACGGGGAGCTGCTCACCGCCGAGCACGGCTTCCCGCTGCGTCTCGTCGTCCCGCACCTGTACGCCTGGAAGGGGCCCAAGTGGGTCCGGGGCGTGGAGTACATGGCCGCCGACCGCCGGGGTTTCTGGGAGGAGCGCGGCTACCACAACCTCGGTGACCCGTGGGCGGAGCAGCGGTACTCGTACCAGGAGGAACCGGGCGACGGCCCGGAGCTGTAGCGCTCCGGGCCGTGCGTCGAGGTCGTCGTTCGGTGGCGGTCGGGTCGTTCGGTCGTCGTTCGGGCCGTTCAGTGGTGGTACTGGTGGACCACCGCGTGGCCCTTGCCGCGGCCGATCATCCACTTGTTGACCGGGGTGGTGATCACGAAGGCGGCGGCGAGCGCGATGGCGAGCACGATCCAGAAGAGCGGCTCGTCCAGGTGCGCGTCCATGGCGCCGGGCCAGAGCGCGATGACGCCGTTGTCGATGATCTCCATGACCGCGATGGAGAGGGTGTCGGCGGCCAGCGCGACCTTGAAGGCCGTCCTGAAGTCGACGCCGGCGGCCAGGATGCCGCGCAGGGTGAGCGCGTAGCCGAAGAAGAAGGCCAGGACGATCGCGAGGATCATCGTCTGCATGTTGCTCCAGCCGAGCGCGGTGCCGATCATCATGCCGAGGATCTCGCCGATGGCGCAGCCGGTGAGGCAGTGCAGCGTGGCCTTCGCGGCCATGGACCAGGAGACCTTGCCGGGGGCGTGGTGGGCGCCGTGGTGCTCGTGTGCCGCCGAGTGGCCGGCGTGCTCCTCGCGCCCCACCATGTGACCGGTGTGGTCCGCGTGGCTGGTGTGCTCCGCGTGACCCGTGTGGTCGGTGGTGTCGGTGCCGTGTTCGTGACGGGCGTGCGCGTCGTGCTGCATCGGGTGCCCCCAAGGTCGGGTAGCGGTTCCTGCCGTTAGAGGAACCGTATACCCCCCTGGGGTATTCCTCAACGCGAAATCGGGGTCAGCCCCTCAGCTTCTTGAGCAGCTCCACGTCCGCGAGGTGCCCCGCCTTGCCGCCGGGAGTCTCGATGATCAGCGGGACGCCGTCGGTCGCCGGGTGCCGGAGCAGGTTCCGGAAGCCGTCCTCGCCGATGTGGCCCGCGCCGATGTTCGCGTGCCGGTCCTTGCGCGCGCCGACGACGTCCTGCGAGTCGTTGGCGTGGATCAGTTTCAGCCGTCCCTCGCCCACGGTCTCCACCAGCTGGTCGAGCGTCTGCGCGGCGCCGTGCGGGCCGGTCAGATCGTGGCCCGCGGCGAAGATGTGGCAGGTGTCCAGACAGATCCCCAGCTTCGGGTGCCGGTCGAGGGCGTCGAAGTACGGGCCGAAGTCCTCCGCGCGCGAGCAGAGCGAGAAGCCCTGGCCCGCCGTCGACTCGAGGAGCAGGAACGGGTCGTCGTCGTGCGTCAGCTCGTCGAGCAGCGGCAGCAGCAGCTCCCTGACCTGCGCGAGCGCCACCGCGCGCGTGCGGCCCCCGGTCGCCGAGCCGGTGTGCACCACCACGCCCTTCGCGCCGATCTCCCGGCCGCGCCGCAGCGAGTGCCGCATCGACTCCACCGACTTCTCGGCGGTGGCCTCGGTGTGGGAGCCGAAGTTGATCAGATACGGGGCGTGCACCCAGGCCGAGATCGACTCGGCCTCGCACTCGGCCCGGAACCGCTCGTCCTGGGCCGCACTGCCGGCCGGGGTCGCCCAGCCGCGCGGATTGGCGACGAAGACCTGCACGGTCTCCGCGCCCAGCTCACGGGCGTAACCGAGGCCGACGGTGGCGAGGCCACCCGCCACCGGGACGTGGCCGCCGACGGGATTGCGCATCAGTTCCTAAAGCCCCTTGATCGTGATCGTGACGGTGGAGCCCTCGGGCGCGGTGGAGCCGCCCTCCACGGACTGGCCCGAGACCGTGTCGCCGAGGTAGGGGAAGGACTTCTTGACCTCCACCTCGAAGCCCGCGTCCTCCAGCGCCGTACGCGCCTCGTCGGTCGAACTGTCGGTGACGTCCGGGACCGGGACCAGCTTCGGGCCCTTGGAGACGGTCAGGGTGATCGTGTCGCCCTCGGCGGCCCGGCTGCCCTCGGCGAGGGACTGGGCCGCGACGGCACCGGCGTCCTCGGGCGAGTTGACCCGCTCCGGGGCGACCCGGACGGTGAGCCCGGCCTCCTGGAGCGTCGCGGTGGCGGCCTCGACCGTCTCACCCGTCACGTCCGGCACATCGATCGGCGAGCCCTTGCTGACCACCAGGGCCACGGCCGAGTCGGGCGCGCGCTCGGTGCCGGGCTCCGGGTCGGAGCCGATCACGGAGCCCTGGTCGACGGTCTCGCTGAAGGAGCTGGTGATCACCCCGACGGCCAGGCCCTGCTGCTCAAGGGTGCGCCGGGCCTCGGCGAGCGGCTTGTTCCTGAGGTTGGGCACCTTCACGGTCTCCGGGCCCCGGGAGAGGGTCAGGGTGACCCTGCCGCTGCCCCGGAGGCGCTCGCCGGGGGCCGGGTCGACGGCCATGACGGTGCCGCGCTCGTACACCTCGCTGAACGCGCGCTTCGTCGTGCCGACCTCGAGGCCGGCATCGGTGATCCGCTTCGTCGCGACGGCCTCGGTCTGGCCGAGCACGGCGGGGACACGGGTGAACTGGCCGGAATTGATGTACCAGACACCGGTGCCCAGGCCGAGGGCGAGCAGTACGCCGACGACGAGGAGGAGTGGGCCGCGCGGCGGCCGGCGGCGACGGGCGGTCGCCGGGGGCGGCTCCGGCACCGGCATCCGGTTGGTGTGCAGCACTTCCTGGGCGTCCGCCTCGGCCGGTACGGCCCGGGCGATCACACTGGTCCGGTCCTCGGTGGTGCTCCGGTCCTCGGACCGCGCCTGCGGGGGTACGGCGTCCAGCTGGGCGTCGCCGAGCCGGGAGCGGGCCTCGCGGACCAGGCCGAGCAGGGCCACGGCGTCGTACGGGCGGACGTCGGGGTTGCGGGCGGTGGCCGCCGCGACCAGCTCGTCCAGCTCCAGGGCGAGCCCGGGGACGGTGGCGGAGGGGGCGGGCACATCCATGTGGAGGTGCTGGTAGAGCACCTGCGCGGGGGTGTCGCCGGAGTGCGGCTTGCCGCCGGTCAGCATCTCGTACAGGACGACGCCGCAGGCGTACACATCGGCGCGGGTGTCGGCGGTGCCGTGCTCGATCTGCTCCGGCGCCAGGTAGGAGACGGTCCCGAGGACCGAGCCGGTGGTGGCGGTCGCCGAGCCCACCGCCCGTACGAGACCGAAGTCGGCGACCTTCACCCGGCCGTCGTCCCCTATCAGGACGTTCTCCGGCTTCATGTCCCGGTGGACGAACCCGGCCCGGTGCGCGGCGCCGAGCGCGGCGAGCACCGGCTCCAGGATGTCCAGCGCGGCCCGGGGCGCGAGGGCCCCGCGCTCGCGCAGCACGTCCCGCAGCGTGCAGCCGGCGACGTACTCCATGGCCAGGTACACGTACGCGCCCTCGGCGCCCTGGTCGAAGACCCCGACCACATTGGGGTGGGAGAGCCGGGCGACGGACTTCGCCTCGCGGATGAACCGCTCGACGAAGGCGGCGTCGGTCGCGAGCGCCGGGTGCATCACCTTGAGCGCGAGGACGCGGTCGAGGCGGGTGTCGACGGCCCGGTAGACCGTGGCCATCCCGCCGACGGCGATGCGCGCGTCGACGCGGTAGCGGCCGTCGAGCAGCCGCCCGACGAGGGGGTCCTGAAGGGTCGTGTCCACGGCGTCGAGTCTACGAGCCGTGGACCCGGCCCCCGCGCGGATGCCCCGGTACTGCAGCGCAGCTGTGACGAGCGCCGCACCGGCACCGTACGGGCGCCGCAGCGGGGGCCGTACGGGCCCGGCGGGCCGGCGGCCCTCCGGATCAGAACGCCGGGCGTTCCGGGTCCAGGGCGGCGCGGCCCGCCACCGGCGAGGACGCCTCGGCGAAGTGGCGGCGGGGGATGCGGCCCGCCCGGTGGGCCAGCCGGCCCGCCTCGACCGCGTGCCGCATCGCCGCGGCCATCAGGACCGGCTCCTGTGCCCGGGTCACCGCCGAGGCCAGCATCACCGCCGCGCACCCCAGCTCCATCGCGAGCGCCGCGTCCGAGGCCGTGCCCGCGCCCGCGTCGAGGATCACCGGCACCCCGGCCCGCTCCGCGATCAGCTGGAAGTTGTGCGGGTTGCGGATGCCGAGGCCGGAGCCGATGGGGGAGCCGAGCGGCATGATCGCCGCGCACCCCGCGTCCTCCAGCTTGCGCGCGAGGACCGGGTCGTCATTGGTGTAGGGGAGCACGGTGAAACCGTCGTCGACCAGGGTCTCGGCGGCGGCGAGGAGTTCCTCCCCGTCGGGGAGGAGGGTCCGCTCGTCGGCGACGACCTCCAGCTTGATCCAGTCGGTGCCGAGCGCCTCCCGGGCCAGCCGGGCCGTGAGGACGGCCTCGCCCGCCGTGTAGCAGCCCGCCGTGTTCGGCAGGACCCGGATGCCGAGCCGGTCCAGGACGGAGAGGACCGAGCCCTGGACGGTCGGGTCCAGGCGCCGCATCGCGACCGTGGTCAGCTCCGTGCCGCTGGCGATCAGCGAGCGTTCGAGCACGTCGAGGCTGGGCGCCCCGCCGGTGCCCATGATCAGGCGGGACGAGAACTCCGTCCCCCCGAGGGCGAACACGTCGTCGGACATCACGCTCAGCCCCCCTGCACCGCGGTGAGGACCTCGACCCGGTCGCCCTCGCCGAGCGGCGTCGCCGCCCACTCGCCGCGCGGCACCACCGTCTCGTTGAGGGCGGCGGCGACCCCGGAGCGGGCCGTGGTCAGGGTGGCGACGAGGTCGTCGAGGGAGAGGGGGCCGGAGAGCACGCGGGCTTCCCCGTTCACGGACACGTTCATGCGGGCTGCTCCTGACGTACGGGAGGAGTGGAGGAGAAACGGCGGGGGGTGAAGGGGCGCGCCTCGTCGGGGAGGGCGCCCGTGGTGAGCACCTCGGCCATGACGTCGCCGGTGACGGGGGTGAGCAGCACCCCGTTGCGGTAGTGGCCGGTGGCCAGGTGCAGGCCGGGCAGGGCGGTGGGGCCGAGCAGCGGCGCGTTGTCGGGGGAGCCGGGGCGCAGGCCCGCCAGGGTCTCGGTGAGCGGCAGCTCGGTGATGCCGGGGACCAGCTCGTGGGCGTCGCGGAGCAGCTCGTACACCCCGCCGGCGGTGACCGTGGTGTCCCAGCCGAGTTCCTCGCTGGTGGCGCCGACGACCAGTTCGCCGTTCTCGCGGGGCACCAGATAGACGTGGCTGCCGCGGACGACGGCCCGGACGGTACGGGAGAGGAAGGGGGCGTACGGGGCGGGCACCCGCAGCCGCAGCACCTGGCCCTTCACCGGGCGGACCGGCGGAAGCACCTCGGGCGGCACGCCCGCGAGGCGCCCGCTCAGGCTGCCCGCGGCGAGCACGACCTGGTCGGCGGTCAGCTCCCGGCCGCCGTCGAGCACGACACCGCGCGCCCGGTCCCGTACCACCGTCAGGCTCCGCGCGAGGGCGCGGTGGAAGACCACCCCGGCGCGTTCGCAGGCGACGAGGAGTGCGGCGGCGAGCCGGCGCGGGTCGACCTGGTGGTCGCCGTCCACCCGCAGTCCGCCGCGCACCCCCGGGGCGAGCATCGGTTCGAGGCGGCGGCAGTCGCGGCCGCTGAGCCACTCCGAGGTGAGCCCGCAGCGGGTCTGGAGGGCGTGGAGTTCGCGCAGGTGGGCCCGGTCGTCGGCGTCGAGGGCGACGGCGAGGGTGCCGCAGGCGCGGTAGCCGACGTCGTGGCCGGTCGCCTCCCGGAGCTCGGCGACGAACGCCGGATACCGGGCGGCGGAGGCGAGGTTGAGCCCGAGCAGGGTCTCCTCGCCGTAGTGGAGTTCGGTGACGGCGGCGAGCATCCCGGCCGCGACCCGTGCGGCGCCGCCGCCGGGGCCGGGGTCGACGACGGCGGTGCGCAGCCCGCGCCGCGCGGCCCGCCAGGCCGTGACGAGGCCGATGACGCCGCCGCCGACGACGAGGACGTCGGACGGCCGGTCATCCGGCGCGCGGGCATCGGTCGCACGGGCATCGGACACATGGACATCTGGCGTGTGCGGTGCGTGGACCTCGGAAGAACGCATGGGCGTCCAGCCCCTCCCTTCGCCGGCATGACCCGGATCAGGTTCGTACGGTCGGAGGCCGTCCCAGCCTCCCTCTCAGCCCGGTGCGTCCGGGCTCCCGCGAGTGCTTTACGCCCGCCAGACTAACCGCAGGCCCGGTGCGGTCCCAGGCCCCACCCTTCCTGACGGTCCGTCAGATGCGTAAGGTGGTCGGGTGAGCGAGCAGAAGCAGCCCCAGCAGCATGTCGTGATCGTCGGCGCCGGGATGGCGGGCGTCCAGACCGCCGTCGCCCTGCGCGAACAGGGCTTCACCGGCCCCGTGACCCTCATCGGGGCCGAACCCCACCAGCCCTACGACCGGCCCCCGCTCTCCAAGGCCGTCCTCCTCGGCAAGGCCGAGGACTCCGCCTTCGACATCGACTTCGATGACCTCCGCGTCGACCTCCGCCTCGGCCTCGACGTCACCGGACTGCGCGCCGCCGACCACGAGATCGACACCGAGGCCGGGCCCGTCGGCTACGACACCCTGGTCGTCGCCACCGGCGCCCACCCCGTCACGCTGCCCGGCAGCGAGGGCGTCCCCGGGGTCCATCTGCTGCGCACCCTCGACGACGCCGTGCGCCTCGGACCCGTCCTGGAGCGCCGCCACGACGTCGTGGTGGTCGGCGCCGGATGGATCGGCGCCGAGTTCGCCACCGCCGCGCGCGCCGCCGGCTGCGCCGTCACCGTCGTCGAGGCCGCAGGCCGCCCCCTCGCGGGCGCCCTGCCCGCCGAGGTCACCGCCCCGATGGCCGAGTGGTACGGGGCGAACGGCGCCGAACTCCTCACCCACGCGCGCGTGGCCGCCGTCGAACCCGGCCGGGTCGTCCTCGACGACGGCCGCGAGCTGCCCGCCGACGCCGTCGTCGTCGGCATCGGCGCCCGCCCCGCCACCGGCTGGCTGGCCGGCTCCGGCATCGCCCTCGACCCGAGCGGCGCGGTCACCGCCGACGCGCGGCTGCGCACTTCCCTGCCCGATGTGTACGCCGTCGGCGACTGCGCCTCCTTCCCCTCCGCCCGCTACGGGGAACGGCTCCTGGTCCACCACTGGGACAACGCCCTCCAGGGCCCCCGCACGGTCGCCGAGGCGATCACCGGCGCCGGCGACGCCCCCTACGACCCCGTCCCGTACTTCTGGTCCGAGCAGTTCGGCCGCTTCGTCCAGTACGCCGGACACCACGCCCACGCGGACGAGCTGCTCTGGCGCGGGGACCCGGCGGACGAGGCCTGGTCCGTGCTCTGGCTGCGGGCCGGGGTGCCGGTCGCCCTGCTCGCCGTCGGCCGCCCGCGCGATCTGGCCCAGGGCCGCAAGCTCATCGAGACGGCCACCGCCGTCGATCCCGCCCGCGCGGCGGACCCCTCCGTACCCCTGAAGGCGGCCGTCCGGTAGGGCCCGACTACCGGCTGTCGGTCCGGGATGGCAGGCTTGTCCCGTGACCGAGATTGACGTAAAGATCGATGCGCTCGTCCCCGCCTGGCTCTACGTGCCCGACATCGCGGAGATGCTCGATGTCGAGGTGACGCGCGTGCGGCAGCTGATCAAGGAAGGTCAGCTCATCGCCGTGCGCCGCGGCGAGAACAACGCCCTGCAGATCCCCGCCGCCTTCATCCAGGGCGACAAGATCGTCAAGGGGCTCGTCGGGCTCCTGACCGTGCTGCGGGACGACGGCTTCACCGACGAGGAGATGCTGGAGTGGCTCTTCACTCCGGACGAGAGCCTGCCGGGCACGCCCGCGCAGGCGCTCAACGAGAACCGTGGCACGGAGGTGAAGCGCCGCGCCCAGGCGCTCGCCCTCTGACGCCCGCACGCACCGAAGACACCAGCAGCGGGTGTCGCGGCGACCGGCCCCGGACGGGCCGGCCGCCGCGGCACCGGCGACACCGACGGGGGGAACCCACCCATGCCCACGCCTCGTGAGCAGCTCGCCGACGCCCGGCTCTACCTCTGCACCGACGCCCGGAAGCGCCAGGGCGACCTGCCCGCCTTCCTCGACGCCGTGCTCTCCTCCGGCGTCGACATCGTGCAGCTCCGCGACAAGGGCATGGAGGCCGGCGAGGAGCTGGAGCACCTGGCCGTCCTCGCCGACGCCGCCCGCCGCCACGGCAAGCTCCTCGCGGTGAACGACCGGGCCGACGTCGCCCACGCCATCGGCTCCGACGTGCTCCACCTCGGGCAGGGCGACCTGCCCGTGCCCGCCGCCCGCGCGATCCTCGGCGAGGAGGTCCTGATCGGCCGCTCCTGCCACGCCGAGAGCGAGGCCGCCGCGGCCGCCGTCGAACCGGGCGTCGACTACTTCTGCACCGGGCCCTGCTGGCCCACCCCCACCAAGCCGGGGCGGTACGCGCCGGGGCTCGACCTCGTGCGGTACGCGGCCGGCCTGGCCCAGGACCGGCCCTGGTTCGCCATCGGCGGCATCGACGAGACCAACCTCGATCAGGTCCTGGACGCCGGAGCGCGCCGGATCGTGGTCGTCCGGGCGATCACCGAGGCCGACGACCCGGCCGCGGCGACGGCCGCGCTCGCCAAGCGGGTGCGGGAGCGCGCCGGAGCGTAGCGCCCGCGCGCGCGAAGGCGCACGGGCGGGAGCGGGTCCGTTCGGGAGGCCCTCGCCGAACGGCGATGTGTCCGAAAAGGTGTCCATCACTCGGACACCGATGACGCCGCTCGCCGGAGCCCGTCTAACCTGCCCGTATGGCCCTTGGTACCGCTTCCGTCCGCTCGGACCGCGCCCGCACGGTCCGCGAGATCCTCGCTTCCGGCGGCACGTCGTACTCCTTCGAGTTCTACGCGCCCCGGACCGAGAAGGGCGAGCAGGTCCTCTGGAACGCGATGCGCCGGGTCGAGGCCGTCGGGCCGAGCTTCGTCTCCGTGACCTACGGGGCGGGCGGCACCACCCGCCGCGGCACCGTGAAGGCGACCCAGAAGATCGCCTCCGACACCACGCTCACCCCGGTCGCCCACCTCACCGCCGTCGACCACTCGGTCGCCGAGCTGCGCAACGTCCTCGGCCAGTACGCCGACGCCGGCATCCGCAACATGCTCGCGCTCCGCGGCGACCCGGCGGGCGACCCGCTGGGCGAGTGGGTCGAGCACCCCGAGGGCGTGAAGTACGCCGCCGACCTGGTCCGGCTGATCAAGGAGTCCGGCGACTTCTGCGTGGGCGTCGCCGCCTTCCCCGAGATGCACCCCCGGTCCGCCGACTGGGACTCGGACATCCGGCACTTCGTGGACAAGTGCCGTGCGGGCGCCGACTACGCGATCACCCAGATGTTCTTCGACCCGGAGGCCTATCTGCGGCTCCGCGACAGCGTCGCCAAGGCGGGCTGCGAGACCCCGATCATCCCCGAGGTCATGCCCGTCGTGAACGTGAAGACCCTCGACCGGCTGCCCCAGTTGAGCAACGCCGCGTTCCCCCCGGACGTGAAAGACCGCATCCTCGCCGTCAAGGACGATCCCGCCGCTGTACGCTCCATCGGTATCGAGTTCGCGACGGAGTTCTGCGCGCGGCTGCTCTCCGAGGGTGTCCCCGGACTGCACTTCATCACGCTGAACAGCTCCACCGCGACGCTCGAGATCTACGAGAATCTCGGACTGCACCAGCAGTCGTGACCGGTCGTACCCGCCCCGACCCGCGGCGGTGACCGTGGAGAGGGGCGGCGGGGCATGGGGTGGACGGTCCTCTACATCGCGTTCGGCGTGGTTGCGCTGTGGTTGCTGGGGGAGGTGCTCCTCCAGTACAAGGCACGGCTGCGTTGGCGACTACTCGCCTTCACCGGTTTCCTCGGCGTGGTCCTCGGCGTGCTGCTGCCCTCGGTGGCGGTGATCGTCGCCGGGGCGGTCGCCTTCGCCGTCGGCCAGACCTATGTGACGCTCTCCTTCCGCCGCGGCTTCTCCACCGGCTGGGCGATCGGCGGCAGCCCGGGCGCCAGCCGCCGGCGGCGCTCGGGCGCTCCGGCGCAGGCCGGGCCCACCCTTGAGGTCACCGAGCTGTCCTACGAGGGCGAGGAGTCCCCGTTCCCCGGTCCGGGCGAACCGGTCGCCGCCGAGACCACCGCGGTCTACGAGCCCCTGCCGCTGCCCGAGGACACCGGCCAGTACGGGGTCTACGGCGGCGGGCACGACACGGGCCACGACGCCGGTCACGGTGCCGCCGCCCACAGCACCGGCTACACGACGGGGTACGCGACCCCGGGCCACGACCCGTACGCGCCGGCGTACGACCAGCAGCAGCCGGCCTACGGCTACGACACCGCGGGGCAGCAGCAGTACGCCGCCTACTCCGACCCGTACATCGGTCCGGGGACCGACGCCCAGCAGTACGGCACGTACTACGGCGACTCCTACGCCCCCTCGTACACCTACGACACGCCGCCCGGCGGGGTCTGGGTGCCGCAGCAGCGCGACACCGACCAGCCCGTCCAGCCGCAGCAGCCGCAGCAGCCCCAGCAGCAGGGTCCCGAGCAGTACGGCTGGGAGCCGCACCCGGACGACCAGCAGCAGTACCGGTACTGAGCGACCGTCGGGGGCCCACCGGCCCCCGACCCCACCCCGACGTCCGCCCCCCCGGCAGCCCCTACTGGGAGCCGCGGAAGTCCGTTCCCTCCACGATCAGTCCGGCCACCAGCGCGCCCGACATGCCCGCGTGGGCGAGACCGCCGCCCGGGTGCGACCAGCCGCCCGCGAACCAGAGCCCCGGCAGCGGCGAGCGGTTGTCGGCGGGCAGCAGCAGTCCCCGGGCCCCGGCCAGCGCCGGACCGGGCACCTCGGCCGCGCCGGTGTCCCGCCGTACGTCCTCAGGGGTGCGGACGTGCCGCCACAGCAGACGCTCCGCGAGACCCGGGACCGCGAGCCCGGCGGCCTCGACCATCCGGTCGGCGAAGGACTCCCAGTCCTGCCCGGGGGAGGTCCGCACGGTCGCCGTGACCGTCACCGACTCGTACGCACCGTCCGGGTGCAGCGCCGGGTCGTCCGGCCGAAGGACGGTCACCGTCGGCCGCCCGCCGTCCGCGTGCACGACCGCGCGGTGGACCGCGTCCGCCTCCCTGGGCCCGCGCAGGGCCAGACAGACCGTCACCCGGCCCGTCCGGACGGCCTGGTAGCGCGGCCGGTCGTCGCCGTGGCCCCACTCGACGACATGGTCCTGGTAGAGGGCGGGCACCGGGGCGCCCGAGACGACATGGTCGGCCTCGACCGTCTCCCCTCCGGCGAGCCGGACGCCCACGGCGCGGCCGTCCTTCTCCAGGACGTCCTCCACGGGCGAGTCGAAGACGAACTCGACCCGGCGCTTCCGGCACCGCTCGTACACCGCGTCGGCCAGCGCCCGCAGCCCCCCGCCCACGTACCAGCTGCCGAAGGTCTGCTCCATGTACGGCAGGACGGCGGCCGAGGCCGGGGCGGTGGCCGGGTCGAAGCCGTACGACCAGGCGTACGCGTCGAGCAGGGCGATGAGCCGCGGGTCGCGCAGCTCCCGCGCGCCGATCTGCGCGAGCGTGGTCGTCGGGCGGCGCAGCAGACCGGTCTTCAGAGCCGGGTAGGGGTCGGCGACCGGTGGCGCGGGGTCCTTCGGCTGCGGCTCCTCCAGGAGTGGGCGCCGGGTGCGGTCCCAGGCCTCGCGGGCCCGTGTCAGGAAGGCACCCCAGCGCTCGCCCGCGCCCGCGCCGAGCGCCGCGTCCAGGGCGGCGACCGTGCCGGCCCGGGAGGCGTTCGGCAGGTCCACGCGGGTGCCGTCGGCGAAGACGTGACGGGCCGCCGGGTCGACCTGCGTCAGTGTGACGCGGTCCTCCAGGGGCTCCTTGCCGGTCTTCACGAACAGATCCCGGTAGACGGCGGGCAGGTGCAGCAGCCCCGGGCCCGTGTCGAAGGCGAACCCGTCCCGCTCGAACCGGCCGACCGCGCCGCCGTACGTCGCGGTCCGCTCGTACACCGTCACCCGGTGGCCCGCGACGGCCAGCCGGGCCGCCGCCGACATGGCGCCGAGTCCCGCGCCGATCACCACAATCCGTGCCATGCCAGCGACCCTATCCGGCGTCTCCGACAGCCCCGGACGGGCCCGGGGCGCACGGCGGGATCAGAAGTGCTCCGAGCCGTCCCCGTCCCGGCTCCCGGCCGGCGGCCGGTCCCGGACGCGGGCCCCCACGTCCACGACCCGCCGCTCCTCGCGGCGCTGGGACCTGCGGCGCAGGAAGCGCCGGATCCGCTGGGCGAGGAAGACCAGTATCGCCAGACCGAGGGCGAGCAGGACGGCCGCGACGACCGCCGCCGCCACCGGGTGGAAGACCGCGAAGGTGACGATCGCCGCCACCCCGAGGTCCTCCGCCAGGCTCAGCGCGACATTGGAGAACGGTTCCGGCGAGGTGTTGACCGCCATCCTCGTCCCGGCCTTCACGAAGTGGCTGAGCAAGGCCGTCGAACCGCCGACCGCGCCCGCCGCCAGCTCCGGCAGCGAACCGTTCTGCCCGGCGAGCAGGGCCCCGACCACGGCGCCCGCGATCGGCCGGATCACGGTGTGGACGGAGTCCCATATCGAGTCGACGTACGGGATCTTGTCCGCCACCGCCTCGCAGAGGAACAGCACGCCGGCGACGACGAGGACATCGGTGCGCTGCAAGGACTCGGGCACCTCGTCGGTGAGCCCGGTCGCGCCGAAGACGCCGAACAGCAGGACCACCGCGTACGCGTTGATCCCGCTCGCCCAGCCGCTGGTGAACACCAGGGGGAGTACGGACACGTCGGCGATCGTAACCAGCACTGAGTATCCGTACCTAGGGGGCGAGATGAGTAGGTGCGCGGATGGGCGCGGCACCGCCCAGGCGGAAGAGTGGAGTCCACGGAAGGGGCGCGGCTCCGGGCACCGCGGACACGGGGCCGCGGAACCGGGGACCGCGCGCCTGCCGCTACGGGCACGGGGGTGCCACGGGGGAGTACGGAGACGTACGGCGCTGTACGGAGAAGGCCGGTGCGGCGGGGCTCGGGGGGATCGAGCCTCGTCGCACCGGCCTTCTCCGTGCGTGTCCCTCGTCGGCCCTGTCGGCCGGTACCGCTCGCTACCGGCCGCCCACCCGGCCGTGCAGCAGCCGGGAGAGCGCCGCGTGCACGTCGTCGAGCGAACGCTCGCTCTGGAAGGCCTGCCAGTCGAGCGCCGCCACGAGCACCATGCCGACCAGTGCCGCCGCCGTCAGCTGGACGTCGATCTCGTCGCTCAGCTCACCGGCCTCGACCCCGTCGCGCAGCACCCCCTCGACCACCGCGACGGCCTCCTCGCGGACCACCAGGAGCGTCGAGTTCCAGGCCCGGTTGGTGCGCCACAGCTCGGCCACGTACAGCTGGGTGAAGGCCGGGTAGCGGTCGATGAAGACGAGACCCGCCCGGATCATCGCGTCCAGCGCGTCGACCCGGCTCCCGCCGCGCTCGGCGGTCTCCTCGGCCGCCGAGCGCAGCGAGGCCGCGAGCAGCGACACCCCGTGGCGCAGCAACTCCTCGAACAGCTCGGTCTTGCTCTTGAAGTTGTAGTAGACCGTGCCCTTGGCCACGCCGGCCCGCTCGGCGATCTCGTCGACGGTCGTCGCGGAGAAGCCCTGCTCCGCGATGAGGGTGACCGCCGCTTCGTAGAGCTTCGCGCGCGTGGCCTGGCGTCGGGTGCTGCTGCTGTCCATGGGCTCGATTCTCACAGGTGCGGAGGGCGTCACCGGCCGCGTCTCACAGGGTCAGTTCGGGGTGGAGCCGGTCCAGCGTCCACACCTGCCGCCTGCGGGCGGAGACGGCGGTCAGGGCCAGGGCGCCCACCGTGAACGCGGTCAGGACCGCGCAGGCCTGCCAGACGGGCCCGATCCCGCCGCCCGTGATCAGCCGGCGCAGTGCCTCGACCACGTAGCTCATCGGCAGGAAGGGGTGGATCGCGTTGAAGAAGGCCGGGCTGGTCTGGACGGGGTACGTGCCGCCCGCCGAGGTCAGCTGGAGCATCAGCACGGCGAGCACCAGGATGCGGCCGGCCGCGCCGAAGCGGGCGTTGAGCCACTGGATGATCGCGGCGAAGCAGCAGGTGACCAGGGCGAGGAAGCCGACGGTCCCGGCGGCCCGGTCCATCTGGAGGCCGAGGCCCCAGTGCAGGACCGACATGAGCGCGCCGACCTGGAGGATGCCGAGCGCGGCCACCGGGAGCCAGCCCGCGAGGGCGATCCGCCAGGCGGAGCCGCCGGCGGCGAGGGCCCGCCGGTTCAGCGGCTGGATGATCATGTACGCGACCATCGCGCCGACCCAGAGGGAGAGCGGGATGAAGTACGGGGCGAAGCCGGTGCCGTAGTTCGGCGCCTTGTGCAGCGACTGGGAGGCCAGCTGTACCGGGTCGGCCATGACCTCCGTACGCCGGTCGCGGTCCTGCTGGTCGTAGTCGGGGATCTGGGCGACGCCGTCCTTCAGGCCGGCGGCGAGGCTTCCGGAGCCGTCGGCCAGCTTGAACAGGCCGCCGTCCAGGTCGCCCGCGCCCTTCTTCAGCTTGCCGACGCCGGTGTCGAGGTTCACGGAACCGGCCTTGGCGTCGGTGATGCCGGTGTGCAGCCGGTCCGCGCCCGCCGCGACCTTCTTCGCGCCCGTGTTGAGCTCGTTGATCTTCTTGACGGCTCCCTCCAGGTCCTCGTCGAGGTGCGGGGCGCGGGCGGCCAGGTCGTCGGCCTGCTTCTTGAGTGTGACGAGCCGGGCGTCCAGGGTCTTGAGGTCGGCGCTGTTGTCCTTGGCCAGCTGCTGGATGTCGTCGGCGATGACGGCCACGTCCCCGGCGCTGACCGTCGCCTCCTTGAGGACCCCGCACACCCTGGCGTCGGGCTCGGGATTGTCCACGCACTCCTCGCGGTGGAGCGTGGCCAGACCGGTGTCGGCCTTGTGCGCGGCGGTGCGGATCAGCGGGGCGCGCTTCACCAGGTCGGCCAGGTCGTGCCGGGCGGCCGTGGCGGAGTCGGAGACCAGTCGGGCGGTGTCGCGGATCGACCGGCCGTTGTCCGCGAGGTAGGGGCGGACCTTGTCGGCGGTGCCGTTCACCTTGTCGGCGAGGGCCTGGGTGCCGTCGGCGACCTTGCGGGAGCCGCTCTCCAGGTCCTTCGCGCCCTTGTCGAGCTTCTTCAGGCCAGCGGCGAGGTCGCCGCTGCCGGTCTTGGCGGTCGTGAGGCCGTCCGCCAGGTCCTTGGAGCCCTTCTTCGCCTGGTCCACGCCCTGCTTGAGGTCGCCCGCGCCCTTGGCCGCCTTGGCGGTCGCGTCGTGGATGCCGGAGAAGGAGATGAAGATCTTGTCGAGGAAGGTGCGGGAGGACTTCGTGGAGGCGGCGGTGCGCACCTCGGAGAAGACCGTCCGGGAGATCTGGCCGACGATGTAGTTGTTGGAGTCGTTGGTCCGCACCCGCAGGGCGCCGGTCTCGGGCGCGTCGCCGGAGCTGGAGGCGATGCGGGAGCTGAAGTCGCCGGGCATGGTCAGGGACAGGTAGTACGTGCCGTCCTCGACGCCCTTGCGCGCCTCGGCGTCGCTCACCCGGTGCCAGTCGAAGGTCCTGCTCTCCAGGAGCCCTTCGGTGATGTCGTCGCCGACGTTGATCGCCTTGCCGTCCGCGGTGGCGCCGCGGTCCTCGTTGACGAGGGCGACGGGGATCTTGTCGAGCCTGCCGTACGGGTCCCAGAACGAGTACAGGTACAGGGCGCCGTACAGCAGCGGCAGCAGCAGGATCGCGACGAGCGCGGCGCGCGGCAGCTTTCCCCTGCCGAAGCGCCTCAGCTCAAGCGCGGCCAGTTTCGGCGAGCGCATCGGCCGCCCCCTCCTCGGTCGTGTCTTCGGTGTCGTGCTCGGGGGCGCTCCCGGTCCTGGCGGCGGGCTCGGCCTCGGCCGTCTCGGGCGCGGGCTCGGTCGGCTCCGGCTCCGCCGCTCCGTCGAGGGTGGTGATCCGCAGGGCGTCCTCGGGGGCCTCGCTGCACACGGCGAGTACGGTCGTCCCGGCGGCGGCCAGGGAACGCAGCAGCTCCCACGCCGCTGCCCGGTCGGCGTCCGAGAGCTTCAGGTCCGTGTCGTCCACGGCGAGCAGCCGGGGCCGGCCGATCAGAGCCAGGGCGATCGAGAGCCGGAGCGCTTCGAGCCGCTCCAGGTCCCGTACGGAGGTCCGCTCGCCCTTCGGCAGGGCGGCCAGGTCGAGACCGGCGGCCGTCACGGCCTCCTCGATCCGGGACCGGGCCGTCGCCGCCCGCTCGGCCGGGCGCCGCAGCAGGGCCCGGAAGGAGCCGTCGAAACGGCGCTGGAGCAGGGCCCGCTCGCGCAGGTGCTCGGCGACCGTGAAGGCGGGGTCGAGCTCGCTGACGCCGGGGACCTGCCCGAGGGCGCTGATCCGGCGCACGGCCGCCATCTTCCGCGGCAGCGGCAGACCGCCGACCTCGGCGGTGCCCTCCTTGGCCTTCATCCGGCCGGTGAGCGCGAGCAGCAGACAGGTGCGGCCCGATCCCGACGGTCCCTCGATCGCCACCAGCGCACCCGGCTCGGCCCGGAAGGAGACCTTCCGGAAGGCCCAGCCGCGCGGCCCCTTCAGCCCGAACCCGTCCGCGACGACGGCGGCGCCGTGCGGCCGCTCCTCGGCTTCCGCTCCCACGGGTCCCACCCCCCGATTCCCCTTTTTGAACTGACTGGTCAGTGCAAAAGTTACCGCGTGCCGGGATTTCAGGCAAAACACCAGGTCAGCGCGATTGTCAGTGGGGCGGTGCACGATGAACACATACGGCCACAAGGCCGTCACGCGACGACAGGAGGACTCGTCATGGCAAGCCCTTCCGCAGCAGCCGCGCCCCGCCGCCACCCCGACGGCCGCCCCGCCCCCGCACGGTCCGGACCCGCGTCCGACATCCACCCCGTCCCGCGCCGCACCACCGCCCCGCCCGCCGCCCTCGACCTCCTCGCCAAGGCCCGCGCCGGACTGGTCGAGGCGACCGCCCTCGACCGCCCCCACGAGCGGTACGCCGCCGCGCACCTCGCCGCCCTCCGGGCCGCCGCCGCCGTCCTCGCCGCCCGCGCCAGACCCGAGACCCACCCCCGCCGCCGGCAGCGGATAAGGAGCGCCTGGGAACTCCTCGCCGAGCTGGCGCCCGAGCTGACCGAGTGGAGCGCCCTCTTCGCCGCCGGAGCCCAGCGCCGGGCCCGCGCCGAGGCCGGGATCGCGAGCGCCGCGACCCGGCGCGAGGCCGACGACCTGCTCAGGGACGCCGCGCTCTTCCTCCGCCTGGTCGAGCGGCTGCTCGCCCTCCGGCCGGTGCTGCCCCGCCAGCCCGGGACGGACGAGCCGGGAGGATGATCCGAAAGCGGGGGACCAGGCCATAGGGTGGGGAGCGTCCGTACCCGTCACCGAGGAGTCAACAGCCGTGCCGGACCCTTCCCCTGTCTTCGGTCGAGAGGCGACGTCGCGCCCGTCGCGCGCCTCCCTGCGCACCGCCGTCGTCTGGGACGTTCTCAAGGACGCCCTCGACCGCCGGGTCGAGGCCACCGGGAAGGACGGCCTCGACGTCCTCGACACGGGCGGCGGCTCCGGCAACTTCGCGGTGCCGGTCGCCCGCCTCGGCCACCGGGTCACCGTCGTCGACCCCAGCCCCAACGCGCTGTTCGCGCTGGAGCGCCGGGCCGCCGAGGCCGGGGTCGCCGACCTCGTCACCGGCGTCCAGGGGGACATCAGCGGTCTCTTCGACGTCGTCGGGCGCGAGAGCTTCGACATCGTGCTCTGCCACGGCGTCCTGGAATACGTCGACGACCCGGCCGAGGGCGTGCGGAACGCCGTGGCGGCGCTCCGGTCCGACGGCGCCCTCAGCCTGCTCGCCGCCGGCCTCGGCGGCGCCGTCCTGGCCCGCGCCCTCGCCGGCCACTTCACCGAGGCCCGGCACGCGCTCGGCGACCCGGCGGGCCGCTGGGGCGCCGGCGACCCGGTGCCCCGGCGCTTCACCGCCGAGCAGCTCACCGAGCTGGCCGACGAGGCCGGCCTGGAGGTCGGCGCGGTGCACGGCGTCCGGGTCTTCGCCGACCTGGTCCCCGGGGTCCTCGTCGACACCGAACCCGGTGCCGCCGAGGCCCTGCTCAAGCTGGAGGCGGCCGCTGCCGAGCTGCCCTCCTTCCACGCCATCGCCACCCAGTTGCACGTGCTGGGCGAGAAGCGGGCCTGACCGGGACGGTCACCCGTTCGGCGGTGCGGGCGGTGGTGCTCCATGGAGTACGCCACAGCCCGCCCGGTAAGGGGCTCCGCCCCGTATGATCGGGGGACAGCATCCGGCATGACGGACGAGGGGCTGGGGAATCAACGCCTCAGCAACCGATCCGCATGGCGGCCCGGATTGGCTATTCGGCATTGTGGGCGGGTTTCACGGGGGCGATTCCCTGCCTATCCTGAAAGGGCCGCAAACCGGTCGCCCCCGCGACCGACGACTAGGAGGACTCCGTGCCGCTCTCGGAGCACGAGCAGCGAATGCTCGAGCAGATGGAGCGAGCGCTGTACGCCGAAGATCCCAAGTTCGCGACAGCGCTCGAGGGAAGCGGACTGCGTACGTACACCCGGCGACGGGTCTACCAGGCAGTCGCCGGCTTCCTGGTGGGTATCGCGCTCCTCATGGCCGGAATGGTCGCACAGCAGATCTGGATCAGCGTGGTGGGGTTCCTCGTCATGCTGGGCTGCGCGGTCCTGGCCGTCACCGGTTGGCGCAAGTCGCCCAAGCCGGGTGAGCAGCAGGCCAGTGGTGGGGGAATGGCGGCCGGAGGCCGTCAGACCCGGCAGCGACGCTCCATGATGAACCGGATGGAAGAGCGGTGGCAGCGCCGCCGCGACGAGCAGGGCGGCGGCCACTGACGGCCCCCTGAGCGGAGGCCCCGCACCCCTCTGTACGACCGAGCCCCGTGGAGCCCGCGCCTCAGCGCGGACCCCACGGGGCTCGGTCGTTCCCGTGTCGTCGTGTCCGTGGTGCGTGGTGGGTGGTGCGTGGTGCGGGGGCTCGTGGCGACGAGCCCCCGCACCACCCCGCCGTCAGCCCGTCTCGCGTGACGCCCTGCGGAACGGGGCCGTCACCCGGGCCACCAGCTCCTGGCGGCGCAGCGCCCAGGCCGTCGTCGTCCGCGACCAGCGGTCCGCCGTCGACCAGCGCAGCCGGGCCGCCGAGCGGGGTGCGAGGAGTGCGCGGAGGCGGGCACGGCGGTCCGCCGCCGCGTGGAAGCCCGCCCGGATCCGGCCGGCCTCCTCCGCGAGGCCCGCGGCAGGTGCCGGACGCGGCGCGTACAGCACCTCCTCCACCGCCCGTGCCACCCGGTGCACCGCGGCCTCGGCCTCGCCGCCCAGCTCGCCCAGGCGGACGATCCGGGCCGCCGTCGTCCTCGGCGTCCGTGCCTCGTCCGGCTCGACCCCGTAGTCCCAGGCCGTGTCGTTGATCTCCTCCCAGACCGCGAGCGTCCGTGCCGCCGCCTCCTCGGGGCCGCGGGTTCCGGCCGGACCGAGCCGGCGGGCCCGCACCCGGGTCCGCCAGAGCAGCGGGAGGAAGGGGAGCGTGAGGACGACGAGGATCCCGAGCGTCACCAGGAACACCGTCAGCGGGTCCGGGCCCGAGCCGTCCGAGGCCGCACCACCCGCCGCCGCGTCCGGGCCGCAGTCGCCGAGGCGGCGCATCTGCGGCGTGCAGCTCTCCGAGGCGCTCGGCGCGGCGGACGGCTGCGCGGAGGCGCTCTGCTGGGGCTGCGAGGGACCGGTGGCCGTGCCCGAGGGCGTGTCGGCCCTGGTGTAGCCGGGGGTGGAACCCCGCGAGGGCGTCGGCTCGAACCGGGTCCACCCGGCGCCCTCGAAGTACAGCTCGGGCCAGGCGTGCGCGTCCCGGATGCCGACCGAGACCGATCCGTCGGTCTGCGTGGTGCCGGGCATGAAGCCCACCGCGACCCGCGCCGGGATACCGAGCGAGCGGGCCATCGCCGCCATCGAGAAGGAGAAGTGGACGCAGAAGCCCTCCTTGTCCTTCAGGAACCGGGAGATCGCCTGCACCCCGCTGCCCGACACCACGTCGACGTCGTAGCGGAAGCCGCCGTCCCTGGCGAACCAGTCCTGGAGCTTCACCGCCCGTTCGTAGTCGTTGCGGGCGCCCTTGGTGACGTTCAGGGCCGTGCTCTTCACGTCCTCCGGCAGCGAAGCGGGCACCTTGGTGTACTCGCGGCGCAGCTTGTCAGGGGCCGGCGGGGCCGCGGCCAGCTGCTCGGCGGTCGGCTGCACGTCGAGGCTGGTGACCTGGTAGCGGGCGCCGCGGGTGGTCTGCTTGTCGTCGCCGACGAGCATCCGCCCGGTCGGCTCGTACCGCCAGCGTCCCCCGATGTCGACCCGGGCGGCCGGGTACGGCATCGGCAGCCACTTCTGCTCGTACCCGTCGGAGGCGACGAAGTTGCTGGTCACCTCGGTGGCCCGGACGTCCTGGGCGAGTCCCTGCGGCCAGGGCAGCTGCTCGGGCACGTCCTCGATCGGGCGGACCGAGGACTTCCACGAGGTGCCGTCGAACTGGTCGAGGGCGACGAGCCGCAGATACATCCCGGAGTTCTCGCGGGCGTTGGTCCGGTAGCGCAGGACCTCCCGGTCCTCCGGCTGGCGCAGGTTGTCCTGGAGGGAGACCAGCGGGTTCACGGCCGAGATCGTGCCGCCCTTGCCGGTCCCGCCCGTCCCCTCGCCACCGCCGCCGCCGAGCAGACCGCCGGTGAAGCCGGGCAGCGCGAACGGCACGACCATCGCGACGCCCATGGCCACGGCGCCGATCCGGCGGCCGGTGCGGGCCGGCGCGAAGGCGCTGCCGCCGGTCGCGACGGCGGACCCGGAACGGCCGGAGCGCTGGGCCCCGCCGAAGACCCGCCCCCACGCCGAGAGCCGGTCGCGGCCCTCGGCGAGGAGCAGCAGCAGATAGCCGGAGGCCGCGAGGAGGAACCAGAGCCAGCCCGCGCCGCCGCCCGAGAGCCCGGCCGCGACCGAGTACAGGGCGAGCAGCGGAAGACCGGCCGGGGCCGCCCTGCGGAAGGTGACCGCGAGGGTGTCCACGAGGAGGCCGATCCCGACGACTCCGCCCACCAGCATCAGCCGGATGCCCTCGGTGTCCGGTGCGGGGATCGCGTACCGCCCGACGTCCTCGGCGCCCGCCCGGAACAGGTCGGCGGCGTGCGTGAAGACCTGCGGGCCGGGCAGGAACCAGAGGACCGCCTGCTCCCTGGCGAAGATCGCGGTCAGTACGAGCACCGTGACGAGGAGCTGGGCGAGCACCGTCAGCGGCCGGGCCAGCGGCGCCCGTCGGGCCAGCGTGCCCACCCCGCTCACCAGCGCGAGCACGAAGGCCGCCGTGAAGATCCAGGTGGCCGGCTTCACCAGTGGGAGCAGCGCTCCCGCGCCCATCAGGGTGGCGGCCCAGGCGGCCAGGGTCAGCCGTGCGCGCCCGCTCATGACCATCCTCCGTAGGTGTCGGCGGCGGACTCGGCCCGCATTCCGGCCGCCTGCTGCCACAGGTCGGCGAGCCGGGCGCCGGGCGGTACGGGCAGCGCCGTCCAGCCCGCCTCCCGCAGCTGCCGCACCCGGTCCTCGACGGCCCCGGCGACGGCGCCGCCGGTCAGCCAGGTACCGGAGTCCAGGACGAAGGCGACGGCCGCACCGGCGCGTCCGCGCATCCGGGCGGTCAGTGCCGCCTGTTCCTCGTCGAGGTCCCCGACGAAGGCGACGAGCAGCCCCTCGTCGCCGCCGCGCAGCGCGTCGGAGGCGCGGGAGAGACCGCCGCCCTCGGAGTGGTCGACCACCGCGAGGGTGTCCATCATCAGACCGGCCGACTCGGCCGAGTCCTGTGCCGGGGCGGCGAAGCCCTCGGACCCCTCGCCGGGAACCGTGCTGCCGGTGTCGGTGACCAGCCGCACGGCGTAGCCGCGCTCCAGCATGTGGACGAGGGCGGAGGCGGCGCCGGAGACCGCCCATTCGAAGGCGGAGTCGGGGCCGGAGCCCTGGTAGGCGACCCGGCGGGTGTCGAGGAGGACCGTGCAGCGGGCCCGCTGCGGCTGCTCCTCGCGGCGGACCATCAGCTCGCCGTAGCGGGCGGTGGAGCGCCAGTGCACCCGGCGCAGGTCGTCGCCGTGGCGGTAGGCGCGCGGGATGATGTCGTCGTCGCCCGCGAGGGCGAGCGAGCGCTGCTGTCCGTCGCCGTGCCCCAGGGACTCGCCGACGAGCTTCACCGGCGGCAGGGCCTCCGTCCTGGGCACGACGGTGAGGGTGTCGTACGCGCTGAAGGACCGGGTCAGCTCGCACATCCCGAAGGGGTCGTTCAGCCGCAGCTGGAGCGGTCCGAGCGGGAAGCGTCCGCGCAGGTCGGAGCGGACCCGGTAGGACACCTCGCGCCGCCCGCCCGCCTCGACCCGGTCGAGGACGAAGCGGGGGCGGGGCCCCAGCATGTACGGCACGTGGTCCTGGAGCATCAGGAGCCCGGTGGGCAGCTTGGAGACGTTCTCCATCCGCAGCTGCACCCGGGCCTCGGAGCCGGCCTCCACCCGCTGCGGGGTGAGCCGGCGGGAGGCCGCGACCCGGTAGCGGGTGCGGTGCAGCACGAGGACGCAGATCAGCGGCAGCGTGGCGAGCAGCAGCCCGACCCGCAGCAGATCGGCCTGGCCGAGGACGTACGCGCAGACGGCGGCGGCCACCCCGGCGGCGAGGAAGGAACGGCCGCGGGTGGTGAGACCGCCGAGGGCGGTCCGCAGACCGCCCCGGTCGTCCTCGTCGCCCCGCTGCCCGTCGGGCACGGCGGTGCCACCCATCACAGCCGCCGGGCGCCGGGCTGCTGGCCGTAGAGCGGTCCGGCGGGCGGGGTGGCGGCCGGGACGGGGATGCGCTGCAGGATGTCCTGGACGACCTGCTCGGCGGTGCGCCGGTTCAGCTGGGCCTGCGCCGTCGGCAGCAGCCGGTGGGCGAGGACGGGCGCGGCGAGGGCCTGGAGGTCGTCGGGCAGCACGTACTCGCGGCCGCTCAGCGCGGCGGAGGCCTTCGCGGCCCGCAGCAGGTGCAGCGTGGCCCGGGGGGAGGCGCCGAGCCGCAGGTCGGCGTGGGTGCGGGTGGCGGCGACGATGTCGACCGCGTACCGGCGTACGGAGTCGGCGACGTGCACCGCGCGCACCGCCTCGACCAGCTTCAGGATGTCGTGGGCGTGGGCGACCGGCTGGAGGTCGTCCAGCGGGGAGACCGAGCCGTGCACGTCGAGCATCCGGAGCTCGGCCTCGGCGCTCGGGTAGCCGATGGAGACCCGGGCCATGAAGCGGTCGCGCTGGGCCTCGGGCAGCGGGTAGGTGCCCTCCATCTCGACCGGGTTCTGCGTGGCGACCACCATGAACGGGCTGGGCAGCTCGTAGGTCTGGCCGTCGACGGTGACCTGGCGCTCCTCCATGGACTCCAGGAGCGCGGACTGCGTCTTCGGCGAGGCGCGGTTGATCTCGTCGCCGATCACGATCTGCGCGAAGATCGCGCCCGGCTTGAACTCGAAGTCCCTTCGCTGCTGGTCGAAGATCGACACGCCCGTGACGTCCGAGGGCAGCAGGTCGGGGGTGAACTGGATGCGGCGCACCGAGCAGTCGATGGACCGGGCCAGGGTCTTGGCGAGCATGGTCTTGCCGACGCCGGGGACATCCTCGATGAGGAGGTGTCCCTCGGCGAGCAGCACGGTCAGCGAAAGCCGTACGACCTCGGGCTTGCCCTCGATCACGCTCTCCACCGACCTGCGGACACGCTCCACGGTGGTGGTCAGATCAGTGAGGCTCGCTCGATCGTCATAGGTCGTCACCCGGCCCTCCTCGGCCTTCCGGAACAGGGACACCTGCCCCCGTGGGATCTCCGGGGGGTGTCACCCGAGCATTCTTGTTCGCGGGGCCGGGTCGTGTCACTCGCCCGCGGACAAGTGCGGAGGGAA
The DNA here is from genome assembly GCF_036634195.1 of Streptomyces sp. P9-A4. Classification (NCBI taxonomy): domain Bacteria; kingdom Bacillati; phylum Actinomycetota; class Actinomycetes; order Kitasatosporales; family Streptomycetaceae; genus Streptomyces; species Streptomyces sp. P9-A4. Next base: position 1,830,230 of record NZ_JAZIFY010000001.1, on the reverse strand, counting down.
TGCCGGGGTTTGGGTGCTTACGCCGGGTCGGAAGACGGTTCGGCGGTCGACCCGGCGGACGGTGCGGCCACCGGCTCGGCCGACGGATCGATCTCGCGCAGGAGACCCGTCGTCACATCGAAGACGAAGCCCCGGACGTCGTCGGCGTGCAGCAGGAAGGGGGAGGTCCGCACCCGCTGCATCGACTGCCGGACGTCCTGGTCCACGTCACGGAAGGCCTCGACGGCCCAGGCCGGACGCTGCCCGACCTCGTCCTCCAGCTCGTGCCGGAAGTCCTCGGTCAGCGATTCCAGACCGCAGTTCGTGTGGTGCACCAGCATCACGCTGCGGGTGCCGAGGGCGCGCTGGCTGATGGTGAGCGAGCGGATGACGTCGTCGGTGACGACCCCGCCGGCGTTGCGGATGGTGTGGCAGTCGCCGAGCTCGAGGCCGAGGGCCGCGTGCAGGTCGAGACGGGCGTCCATGCAGGCGACGACGGCGACGCGCAGCACGGGCCGCGCGTCCATTCCGGGGTCGGTGAAATCGGCGGCGTAGTGCGCGTTCGCCCCGACGAGACGGTCGGTGACCGTGCCGCCGGTGCGTATGGCGTCGGCAGAGGAGTGCGCGGAGGTCGACATGGTTCCGACGTTAATGGTCACAGGCCTCGCAGGCCCGCTGTGAGAGCGGACAAAGAACCGCAATGAGCCTTGTTGTGAGCTAACCCACAGGCGCCGACGGTGTGGCCCCGAACGAGTGAGCAGTCCGGAATGTCCGGCCGGCCGGCCGGCGCCGTGCGACGCGCCAGCCGGTTGATTGACCGGCGCGTCCGGTGGACTAAAGTGACGCGAAGTTCACGGAGACAACGAGCGATTTCCGCGGTTTCTCCCCCGTGTGTGCGGCGGTACCTACGGCTCGGCCTCCTCCCGCTCGCCGGTCACCTCCGCGCCGGATCTGAGAGGGCGCATTGAGCAACGACCGACACGTCCCGGTCATGCTCCAGCGGTGCCTGGACATGCTGGCCCCCGCCCTGGAGCGCCCCGGCGCGGTCGTCGTCGACTGCACCCTGGGCCTCGGCGGCCACAGCGAGGCACTCCTGAAGCGGTTCCCCGAGGTGCGGCTCGTCGCCCTCGACCGCGACAAGGAGGCCCTGCGGCTCTCCGGCGAGCGGCTCGCCCCTTACGGAGAGCGCGCCACGCTCGTGCACGCCGTCTACGACGAGCTGCCCGAGGTCCTCGACCGGCTCGGCCTCCCCACCGTCGACGGCGTCCTCTTCGACCTCGGCGTCTCCTCGATGCAGCTGGACGAGGCCGACCGCGGCTTCGCCTACGCCCAGGACGCCCCGCTCGACATGCGCATGGACCAGACGACCGGCATCAGCGCCGCCGAGGTCCTCAACACCTACCCGCCCGGCGAGCTGGTCCGCATCCTCCGCGCGTACGGCGAGGAGAAGCAGGCCAAGCGGATCGTCTCCGCGGTCGTGCGCGAGCGCGACAAGGAGCCGTTCACCAACAGCGCCCGGCTCGTCGAGCTGATCCGTGACTCGCTGCCGCAGGCCGCCAAGCGCACCGGCGGCAACCCGGCCAAGCGCACCTTCCAGGCCCTGCGCATCGAGGTCAACCGCGAGCTCGACAGCGTCGAGAAGGCGATCCCGGCGGCGGTGGCGGCCATCGGCGTCGGCGGCCGGGTCGTCGTCCTCTCGTACCAGTCGCTGGAGGACCGCATCGTCAAGCAGGTCTTCGCGGCCGGCGCGGCCACCACCGCCCCGCCCGGACTGCCGGTCGTCCCCGAGAAGTACCAGCCCCGGCTGAAACTGCTCACCCGGGGCGCCGAGCTGCCCACCGAGGAGGAGGTCGCCGAGAACCGGCGCGCCGCCCCGGCCCGGCTCCGGGGCGCCGAACGCATCCGGGAGGACGTCCGGTGAGCACGGCGAAGGGGCCCCTCAAAGGGCGGGCCGCGCGGCTCGGACGGCTCATGCCCTCCGGGCCCAGCACGGCGGCCCGCACCCCCTTCGTCCTGCTCGTCGTGGTGCTGCTCGGTGGCGGCCTGATCACCCTGCTCCTGCTGAACTCGGCCCTCAACCAGGGCTCCTTCCAGCTGAACGAGCTCAAGAACAGGACCACCGAGCTGACCGACGAGGAGCAGGCGCTCCAGCGGGACGTCGACGACTACGCGGCGCCCGACGCCCTGGAGCGCCGGGCCCGCGAGCTGGGCATGGTGCCCGGCGGCAGCCCCGCCTTCCTCGGCCCCGACGGCAAGGTGCTCGGCAGGCCCTCGGAGGCGGTCGCCCCGGAGCCGAGCCCGACACCGAAGCCGATCACGAAGCCGGCCCCGACCGAGCCCCCGAAGCCACCGGCGAACACCGGCACCTCGGCGAACACCGGGACCTCCGCCGCCACCGGTCCGGGCCCCGGCGGCACCGGCCGACGGACAGAGCCCACAGCCGCCCGCCCCCGACCCTCCGGCAGGTGACCGAGCAGTGCCCACCAAGGAGCCCCCGCGCCGCCGCGTCCCCGGACCCGCCCGGCCCGCGCGCCCCCGGCCCGCGTCCGCCGGAGCCCGCCCGTCCCGCCCGGCACCCCGCCCGGCGGCCGCGAAGCGGACCCCGTCCAGGCCCCCGGCCCGGCAGCCCCGCACCATCCGCCTCGGCAGCCCCCGCCCCCGGCTGCGGCTGATCTCCTTCGGCCTGACCCTCGTCATGCTGGTCTTCGTGGTGCGGCTGCTCCAGGTCCAGGCCGTCGACGCCAGCGCGTACGCGGCCAAGGCCGACCGGTACCGCTTCCAGGAGTACACGCTCTCCGCCGAGCGCGGCGAGATCACCGACCGCAACGGCATCGCGCTCGCCGCCAGCGTCGACGCGTACGACATCACCGCCGACCCCAAGCTCTTCACGCCCGAGGAGTCCAAGCTCCCCGACGCGCCCGAACAGGCCGCCGCCCTCCTCGCCCCCCTGCTCGGCAAGGAGCCCGCGGAGCTGGCCAAGAAGCTCCGTACCCCCAAGTCCCGCTACACCCTGCTGGCCCGCAAGCAGACCCCCCAGGTCTGGAACCAGATCAGGGACCTCAAGCGGGTCTACGGGCAGAAGGCCCAGCGCTCCGACGGCGGCAACGGCGTCAACCTCCTCGGCGGGGTCCTCAGCGAGCCCAGCACCAAGCGCGTCTACCCGAACGGCGAGCTGGCCGCCGGGATACTGGGCTACGTCAACGCCGAGGGCAAGGGCGCAGGCGGCGTCGAGTCCATGCTCGACCCGGAGCTGGCCGGCCAGGACGGCAAGATCCGCTTCACCGAGTCCCGCGGCCGGCAGGTGCCCACAGCGGGCTCCCAGGGCACCCCCGCCGTCCCCGGCTCCGACATCGAGCTGACCATCGACCGGGACATCCAGTGGGCCGCCCAGCAGGCCATCACCGAGCAGGTGCAGAAGTCCAAGGCCGACCGCGGCTACGTCGTCGTGCAGAACACCCGGACCGGCGAGGTCCTCGCCATGGCCAACGCCCCCGGCTTCGACCCCAACGACCTCTCCGCCGCCAACGCCGCCGCCATGGGCAACGCCGCCCTCCAGGACGCCTACGAGCCCGGCTCCACCAGCAAGGTCATGTCCATGGCCGCCGTCCTGGAGGAGGGCAAGGCGGCCCCCGACACCCATGTCACCGTCCCCAACCGGCTCCACCGCGGCGACCGGCTCTTCAAGGACGACGTCGACCACAAGACCTGGTACCTGACCCTCAACGGCGTCCTCGCCAAGTCCAGCAACATCGGCACCATCCTCGCCACCGGCCAGCTCGGCGCCACCCAGGCCGAGTCCAACCGCGTCCTCCACAGCTATCTGCGCAAGTTCGGCATCGGCAGCCCCACCGGCCTGAACTACCCGGGCGAGACCCCCGGCATCCTGGCCAAGCCCCAGGACTGGTCCACCTCGCAGCAGTACACGATCCCCTTCGGCCAGGGCCTCTCCGTGAACGCCATGCAGGCCGCCTCCGTGTACTCGACCATCGCCAACGGAGGCGTACGCGTCGAGCCGACCCTCGTCCGCGGCACCAAGGGACCCGACGGGCGCTTCACCCCGGCGCCCAAGCCCGAGGAGTCACGCGTCGTCAGCGAGAAGACCGCCAAGACTCTCGCCCAGATGCTGGAGTCCGTCGTCGACGACCGGGAGGGCACCGGCAAGAAGGCCGCCATCCCCGGCTACCGCGTCGCCGGCAAGACCGGCACCGCCAACCGCGTCGACCCCGAACTCGGCCGCTACAAGGGCTACACCGCCTCCTTCGCCGGATTCGCCCCCGCCGACGACCCGGAGATCACCGTCTACTGCGCCATCCAGAACCCCACCAAGGGCAACTACTTCGGCGGACAGATCTGCGGCCCCATCTACAAGAAGGTCATGGAGTTCGCCCTCAAGACCCTCCACGTCGCCCCCACGGGCAGCACGCCCGCCCGACTGCCGGTCGAATTCGACCCCACCCCGTGACCCTCCGGGAGCACCAGTGACAACGATCACCCCCCATTCCGGGAACCGGAAATCGAACTCCGGCGAGGCCCCGGGCTCTTTTGGCCCCCCACAGGGTGCGCCCGGTACGCTCACCGCCGTGCCACACGCTGATCAGTACCGAACCGCCCCGCCCCGGCCGGAGCAGGCCCGCCCGACACCCCTGGGCGACCTGGCCGCACAGCTGGGGGTCGACGTCCCCGGCATCGCCCGGACCGCCGAGATCTCGGGGATCACCCACGACTCCCGGGCCGTGCGCCCCGGCGACGTCTACGCGGCCCTGCCCGGAGCCCGCCTGCACGGCGCCGACTTCGTGACCCAGGCCGCCGGACTCGGCGCCGCCGCGATCCTCACCGACCCGACGGGCGCCGAGCGTGCCGCCGCGACCGGCCTGCCGGTCCTGGCCGTCGAGGACCCGCGCGGCCGGATGGGCGAACTCGCCGCCGAGATCTACGGACGGCCCGGCGACGGCCTCCTCCAGATCGGCATCACCGGCACCTCCGGCAAGACCACCACCGCCTACCTCGTCGAGGGCGGACTGCGCGGCACCGGGCACAGCACCGGTCTCGTCGGCACCGTCGAGATGCGGATCGGCGACGAACGCATCAAGTCGGAGCGGACCACCCCCGAGGCCACCGACCTCCAGGCGCTCTTCGCCGTCATGCGCGAGCGGGGCGTCGACGCCGTCGCCATGGAGGTCTCCAGCCACGCCCTGGTCCTCGGCCGGGTCGACGGCTGCGTCTTCGACGTCGCCGTCTTCAACAACCTCAGCCCGGAGCACATGGAGTTCCACTCCGACATGGACGACTACTACCGGGCGAAGGCCGGGCTCTTCACGCCCGGGCGCAGCCGCCTGGGCGTGGTCAACCTCGACGACGCGTACGGCCGCAGGCTCGCCGGGGAGGCGACCGTCCCGGTCCTCACCTTCTCCGCCGAGGGCCGCGCCGACGCCGACTGGCGCGCCGAGGACCTCGTCCTCGGCTCCCACGACTCGACGTTCACCGCCGTCGGCCCCGGAGGCGAGCGGTTCCCCGCCACCGCCCCGCTGCCCGGCCCGTTCAACGTCGCCAACACCCTCGCCGCGATCGCCACCCTCGCCGCCGCGGGCCTCGACCCGAAGGCCGCCGCCGAGGGCGTAGCCGCGGTCCCCGGCGTCCCCGGCCGCCTGGAGCGGGTCGAGGCGGGCCAGCCGTACCTCGCCGTCGTCGACTACGCGCACAAGACGGACGCCGTCGAATCGGTGCTGCGCTCCCTGCGCGAGGTCACCGAGGGCAGGCTGCACGTGGTCATCGGCTGCGGCGGCGACCGGGACACCACCAAGCGCGGCCCGATGGGCGCCGCCGCCGCCCGGCTCGCCGACACCACCGTCCTGACCTCCGACAACCCCCGCTCCGAGGACCCGCTCAAGATCCTCAGCGCCATGCTCGCGGGCGCCGCCGAGGTACCGGCGGAGGAGCGCGGCGACGTCCTGGTCGAAGCCGACCGGGCCGCCGCCATCGCCGCCGCCGTCCGCCGCGCGCGGCCCGGCGACACCCTCCTGGTCGCCGGCAAGGGCCACGAGCAGGGCCAGGAGATCGCCGGGGTCGTACGGCCCTTCGACGACCGCGAGGTCCTGCGCGCGGTGATCCTCGAACAGAACGCCCCGGCCGCCCCGGCGGACGAAGGCGCCGAAGCCAGCCACCAGAACAGTCAGGGATGAAGCAGTGATCGCCCTCTCCCTCGCCGAGATCGCCGAAATCGTCGGCGGGCAGGCGCACGACATACCGGATCCGGCCGCCCGGATCACCGGGCCCGTCGTCATCGACTCCCGCGAGGTGCGGGCAGGCAGCCTCTTCGCGGCCTTCGCCGGTGAGCACGTCGACGGCCACGACTACGCGGAACGCGCGGTCGCCGCCGGTGCGACGGCCGTGCTCGCCGCCCGGCCCGTCGGCGTCCCCGCCCTCGTCGTCGACGACGTCCAGACCGCGCTGGGAGCCCTCGCCCGCGCGGTCGTCGAACGCCTCGGCACCGATGTCGTCGCCCTCACCGGTTCGGCCGGCAAGACCTCCACCAAGGACCTGATCGCCCAGGTCCTCGACCGCCACGCGCCCACCGTGTGGACGCCCGGTTCGCTCAACAACGAGATCGGCCTGCCGCTCACCGCGCTCCGCGCGAGCGACGAGACGCGGCACCTGGTCCTGGAGATGGGCGCCCGCGGCATCGGCCACATCCGCTACCTCACGGGGCTCACCCCGCCCCGTATCGGCCTCGTCCTCAACGTGGGCACCGCCCACATCGGCGAGTTCGGCGGCCGGGAGCAGATCGCCAAGGCCAAGGGCGAACTCGTCGAGTCGCTGCCCTCGGCCGAGGAGGGCGGTATCGCGGTCCTCAACATCGACGACCCGCTCGTCCGCGCGATGGCGAGCCGCACCAAGGCCCGCGTGACCTTCTTCGGCGAAGCGGACGAAGCGGCCGTACGGGCCGAGAACGTCCGCCTCACAGACGCCGGACAGCCTTCTTTCAGGCTTCACACACCCACCGGGTGCAGCGACGTGACCTTGCGCCTGTACGGTGAGCACCACGTGTCGAACGCGCTCGCAGCGGCCGCCGTCGCGCACGAGTTGGGCATGCCTGTCGAGGAGATCGCCACCGCGCTCTCCGAGGCCGGCACCCTGTCGCGCTGGCGCATGGAGGTCACCGAGCGTCCGGACGGCGTGACGATCGTCAACGACGCCTACAACGCGAACCCCGAGTCCATGCGAGCCGCCCTGCGCGCGCTCGCGGCCATGGGCAGGGCCGGACAGGCCCGCGGGGCCCGTACGTGGGCGGTGCTCGGGAAGATGGCCGAGCTCGGTGACGCATCGCTCGTCGAGCACGACGCGGTCGGACGGCTCGCCGTCCGGCTCAACGTCAGCAAGCTCGTCGCGGTCGGGGACAGGGAAGCGTCCTGGCTGCAACTGGGCGCATATAACGAGGGTTCGTGGGGTGAGGAGTCGGTGCACGTGTCCGACGCGCAGGCGGCTGTCGACCTGTTGCGCAGTGAGCTGCGCCCGGGGGACGTCGTCCTTGTGAAGGCTTCCAGGTCGGTCGGTCTCGAAAAGGTCGCCCTGGCTCTCCTCGACACCGAGGGCGAGGTCACCGGCCGATGAGGCAGATCCTCTTCGCGGGGGCCATAGGGCTCTTCCTGACCCTGATCGGCACCCCGCTGCTGATCAAGCTGCTCGCTCGCAAGGGATACGGGCAGTTCATCCGCGACGACGGCCCGCGCGGCCACGCCGGGAAGAAGGGCACGCCCACCATGGGCGGCATCTCCTTCATCCTGGCCACGCTCATCGCGTACGCCCTGGCCAAGGTCATCACCGGCGAGGACCCGACGTACTCGGGCGTCCTGGTGCTGTTCCTGATGGCCGGCATGGGCCTGGTCGGCTTCCTCGACGACTACATCAAGATCGTCAAGCAGCGTTCGCTCGGTCTGCGGGCCAAGGCGAAGATGGCCGGCCAGCTGATCGTCGGCATCGCCTTCGCCGTGCTCTCGCTGCAGTTCGCGGACCTCCGCGGGCTCACCCCGGCCTCCACGCGGCTCTCCTTCATCATGGACTTCGGCTGGTCCATCGGACCGGTGCTGTTCGTGGTCTGGGCGCTGTTCATGATCCTGGCCATGTCCAACGGCGTGAACCTGACGGACGGTCTGGACGGCCTGGCCACCGGCGCGTCGGTGATGGTCTTCGGCGCGTACACCTTCATCGGGCTCTGGCAGTTCCAGGAGTCGTGCGCGAACGCCATGACCCTGACCAACCCCAACGCCTGCTTCGAGGTACGCGATCCGCTCGACCTCGCGGTCGTCGCCTCCGCGCTGATGGGCTCCTGCTTCGGCTTCCTCTGGTGGAACACCTCGCCGGCCAAGATCTTCATGGGTGACACCGGCTCGCTCGCCCTCGGCGGCGCCCTCGCCGGCCTCGCCATCTGCTCCCGTACGGAGTTCCTGATGGCGCTGCTCGGCGGCCTGTTCGTGCTGATCACGATGTCCGTGGTCATCCAGGTCGGTTCGTTCAAGATGACCGGCAAGCGCGTCTTCCGGATGGCGCCACTCCAGCACCACTTCGAACTCAAGGGGTGGTCCGAGGTCCTGGTCGTCGTCCGGTTCTGGATCATCCAGGGCATGTGCGTGATCGTGGGCCTGGGCCTCTTCTACGCGGGATGGGCAGCAGAGAAGTGACAGAACAGCTCGACTGGAACGGCAAGAAGGTCACCGTCGCGGGGCTCGGGGTGTCCGGCATCCCGGCCGCCCGCGCCCTGCACGGGCTCGGCGCCCTCGTGACCGTCGTCAACGACGGCGACGACGAGCGCTCCCGGGCCCAGGCGGCGGAGCTGGAGGCGGAGGGCATCACCGTCCGCCTCGGCGACGGGGCGACCCTGCCGTCCGGCACCGAGCTGATCGTCACCACCCCCGGCTGGCGCCCCGACAAGCCGCTCTTCACGGCCGCCGCCGAGGCGGGCGTGGAGATCTGGGGCGACGTCGAGCTGGCCTGGCGCCTGAGGGGCCCGGACGCGGCCCCCTGGCTCGCGGTCACCGGCACCAACGGCAAGACCACGACCGTCCGGATGCTCGCCTCGATCCTGGAGGCCGCCGGGCTGCGCACCGCAGCCGTCGGCAACATCGGGGTCTCCCTCCTCGACGCCGTCCTCGGCGAGGCCGAGTACGACGTGCTCGCCGTGGAACTCTCCAGCTACCAGCTGCACTGGGCGCCCTCGGTCCGGGTCCACTCGGCCGCCGTGCTCAACCTGGCGCCCGACCACCTCGACTGGCACGGCTCCATGGAGGCGTACGCCGCCGACAAGGGCCGCGTCTACGAGGGCAACCGGGTCGCCTGCGTCTACAACGTCGCGGACAAGGTGACCGAGGACCTGGTGCGCGAGGCCGACGTCGAGGAGGGCTGCCGTGCCATCGGCTTCACCCTCGGCACCCCCGGCCCCTCCCAGCTCGGCGTCGTCGAGGGCATCCTCGTCGACCGCGCCTTCGTCGAGAACCGGCAGAAGAACGCCCAGGAGCTGGCCGAGGTCACGGACGTCCAGCCGCCGGCCCCGCACAACATCGCCAACGCGCTCGCCGCCGCCGCCCTCGCCCGCGCCTTCGGCGTCGACGCCAAGGCCGTACGCGACGGGCTGAAGGCCTTCCGGCCCGACCCGCACCGCATCGAACTGGTCGAGGAGACCGGGGGAGTCGCGTACGTCGACGACTCCAAGGCCACCAACACCCACGCCGCCGAAGCCTCGTTGGCCGCCTACGACCCGATCGTCTGGATCGCCGGCGGCCTCGCCAAGGGCGCCACCTTCGACGAACTCGTCCAGAAGTCGGCGAAGCGCCTGCGCGGGGCCGTCCTGATCGGCGCCGACCGCGCGCTGATCCGCGAAGCCCTCGCGCGACACGCCCCGGAAGTCCCGGTGGTGGACCTCGACCGGACCGACACTGGGGCGATGTCCGAGGCGGTCCGCGAGGCGGCCCGGCTCGCCCGCCCGGGGGACACGGTCCTCCTCGCCCCGGCCTGCGCCTCGATGGACATGTTCACCAACTACAACAAGCGGGGCGAGGCCTTCGCGGACGCGGTCCGCGCCCTCGCCGCCACCGGGGACGCCTGACCCGACCAGCGGGAGGGTCCGGCCGGACCGGGCACGACCAGAGGGGGCAGCGACCAATGCCGAGCAAGATCGCCGGGACACGCCGGCCTTCCGCCGTACGCGGCGGAGGGCGGGCCCCCGCGACCCCGCGGCGGGTACGCGGCGGAGGCGTACGACGCCTCTACGAGCGCGGCCGGAAGGCCTGGGACCGTCCCCTCACGGCGTATTACGTGATCATCGGCGCGGGCATGCTCATCACCACGCTCGGCCTCGTGATGGTCTACTCCGCCTCGATGATCACGGCGCTCACCTACGACCTGGTGCCCTCCTACTTCTTCCGGAAGCAGTTCTTCGCCGCCCTGCTCGGCACCGGACTCCTCCTGGTCGCCTCCCGGATGCCGGTCAAGCTGCACCGGGCGCTCGCCTACCCGATCCTGGTCGGCGCCGTCTTCCTGATGGTGCTCGTGCAGATCCCCGGGATAGGGCACGCGGTCAACGGCAACCAGAACTGGATCTCCCTCGGCGGCCCCTTCCAGCTCCAGCCCAGCGAGTTCGGCAAGCTGGCGCTGATCCTGTGGGGGGCCGACCTGCTCGCCCGCAAGCACGACATGCGGCTGCTGACCCAGTGGAAGCACATGCTGGTGCCGCTGGTCCCCGGCGCCTTCATGCTGCTCGGACTGATCATGCTCGGCGGCGACATGGGCACCTCGATCATCCTCGCCGCCATCCTCTTCGGCCTCCTGTGGACCGCGGGAGCGCCCACCCGGCTCTTCGTCGGGGTGCTCACGGTGGCCGGCGCGATCGGCTTCCTGCTGATCAGGACGAGCGCGAACCGGATGAAGCGCTTCGACTGCATCGGCGCGACCGATCCCGGCGGCGAGGGGGCCCCCTGCCTCCAGGCCGCGCACGGAATCTATGCTCTGGCCTCGGGTGGATGGTTCGGTTCCGGACTCGGTGCGAGTGTCGAGAAATGGGGCCAACTGCCCGAAGCGCACACCGACTTCATCTTCGCGGTCACCGGTGAGGAACTGGGTCTCGCGGGGACGCTGTCGGTACTCGCCCTGTTCGCGGCTCTAGGCTATGCGGGTATCCGCGTGGCCGGAGGCACGGAGGACCCCTTCGTGAGGTTCGCCGCGGGAGGTGTGACCACGTGGATCACGGCCCAGGCCGTGATCAACATCGGTGCGGTGCTCGGTCTGCTGCCGATCGCCGGGGTCCCGCTCCCGCTGTTCTCCTACGGAGGGTCGGCCCTGCTGCCGACCATGTTCGCCGTCGGGCTCCTCATCGCCTTCGCGCGACAGGAACCCGCCGCGAAAGCGGCGCTGGCCATGCGCCGCCCCGGCTGGGGCAAGCGGGCCGGGACGAGATGGAAGTCGATGCGACGGCGCGTCAAGAAGCGCCCGTCCGGAGAGCGGTGAATTTCGGTGCATGTCGTACTCGCCGGCGGGGGGACCGCCGGCCACATCGAGCCCGCGCTGGCCCTCGCGGACGCCCTGCGCAGGCAGGACCCCAGCGTGGGGATCACGGCGCTCGGCACGGAGAAGGGTCTGGAGACCCGGCTCGTGCCCGAGCGGGGCTACGAGCTGGCCCTCATCCCCGCCGTACCGCTGCCCCGCAAGCCCACCCCCGAGCTGATCACCGTCCCCGGGCGGCTGCGCGGCACGATCAAGGCCGCAGAGCAGGTCCTGGAGCGCACCAAGGCCGACTGCGTGGTGGGCTTCGGCGGTTATGTGGCGCTGCCCGGCTATCTCGCGGCCAAGCGCCTCGGGGTGCCGATCGTGGTCCACGAGGCCAACGCCCGGCCGGGCCTGGCCAACAAGATCGGTTCGCGGTACGCGGCCGGGGTCGCCGTCGCCACCCCGGACAGCAAGCTCCGCAACTCCCGCTACATCGGCATCCCGCTGCGGCACACCATCGCGACCCTCGACCGGGCGCGGGTGCGGCCCGAGGCGCGCGCCGCCTTCGGCCTCGACCCCAACCTGCCGACGCTGCTGGTCTCCGGCGGCTCGCAGGGCGCCCGGCGGCTCAACGAGGTCGTCCAGCAGATCGCCCCGGTGCTTCAGCGCTCCGGCATCCAGATCCTGCACGCGGTCGGCCCGAAGAACGAAATGCCGCGCGTCGACAACATGCCCGGAATGCCGCCCTACGTGCCGGTACCGTACGTGGACCGGATGGATCTCGCGTACGCCGCGGCCGACATGATGCTCTGCCGCGCGGGCGCGATGACCGTCGCCGAGCTCTCCGCCGTCGGGCTGCCCGCCGCCTACGTCCCGCTGCCCATCGGCAACGGCGAACAGCGGCTCAACGCCCAGCCGGTGGTCAAGGCCGGCGGCGGACTCCTCGTCGACGACGCGGAGCTGACGCCGCAGTGGGTGCAGGGCAACGTCCTGCCCGTACTGGCCGATCCGCACCGGTTGTACGAGATGTCCCGCGCCGCCGCCGAGTTCGGCCGCAGGGACGCCGACGACCTGCTCGTCGGCATGGTGTACGAGGCGATCGCCGCCCGCCGACAGGCGTAGCGCGGCGGCTGAGGGCAGGAGGCGCCACGTGGCAGCCGGACCGACGACCGCCGAGAAGAGCGGCACGAGCAGGTCGAAGGGGTCGTCGGACGGTCCGTCGCGCACGGGCACCCGGAATCGCAGGTTCCGGGTGCCCGGCACCCGAACGCTCCTCATCGCCTTCGGCGTTCTCGTACTCGCGGCCGGCGGGATCTGGGCGCTCTACGGTTCGTCCTGGTTCCGTGTGGAAAATGTGAAGACTTACGGCGCGGAGGTGCTGACCCCGGCCGAGGTCGAGGCGGTCGCCGCCGTGCCCGTGGGCGCCCCGCTCGTCACCGTCGACACCGAGGCCATCGAGGCCCGGCTCCGGGAGGGGTTCCCGCGCGTCGAGTCGGTGGACGTGGTGCGGTCGTGGCCGCACGGAATCGGGCTGAAAGTGACGGAACGACAGCCCGTGCTCGTCATTGAAAAGGGCGGAAAGTTCACCGAAGTGGACGTGACGGGCATGCGGTTCGCCACCGTCGCCGCCGCGCCCAAGGGTGTGCCCCGGCTCGTCCTCGACACCGCCGCCTCGCCGAGCCTGCGCCGCTTCGGCGCGGACCGGCTGCTCCGGGAGGCGGTGCGCGTCAGGGGTGAACTCCCGGCGGAAATCGCCCGGGACACTCGTGTCGTGCGCGTCACCTCGTACGACTCCGTCACTCTGGAGCTGAGCAGGGAGCGCACCGTCTACTGGGGCAGCGGCGAACACGGTCCGGTCAAGGCCCGGGTTCTCACCGCTCTCCTGAAGGCCACTCCCAAAGCGGGACACTTCGACGTAAGTGCCCCCACGGCGCCTGCCTCGTCCGGGAGTTGACGGACATCGGCGCCGGTCAGCACCCTGGTTGGCCAGCGCTACGGGTGATCACATAGGGTGAAAAGAAAAACGGGAGGTTCGGCGTGTTCGTTGAACGTGCGCCACTTGTCGACTTAGTGTCCTGTTCGGAAGAGTCCAGCGAACAGAGACACTGGTAACCCTAAACTTCAACGTTAGGGTTTGGGTCGGCGTTTCGGACCGTCCCAATCGGCATCCGTCGGAGCGGTGCGACCAACCGCGCAGCGACGACAAGTAACTCGAGGCGAGAGGCCTTCGACGTGGCAGCACCGCAGAACTACCTCGCAGTCATCAAGGTCATCGGTGTCGGCGGCGGTGGTGTCAATGCCATCAACCGAATGATCGAGGTCGGTCTCAAGGGCGTCGAGTTCATCGCGATCAACACCGACGCGCAAGCGCTGTTGATGAGCGACGCCGACGTCAAGCTCGACGTCGGCCGTGAACTCACCCGCGGCCTCGGGGCCGGGGCCAACCCGGCCGTCGGTCGCAAGGCGGCAGAGGACCACCGTGAGGAGATCGAGGAGGTCCTCAAGGGGGCCGACATGGTCTTCGTCACCGCAGGCGAAGGCGGCGGCACCGGCACCGGCGGCGCACCCGTCGTCGCCAACATCGCGCGCTCGCTCGGCGCCCTGACGATCGGTGTGGTCACCCGGCCGTTCACCTTCGAAGGACGTCGTCGCGCCAACCAGGCGGAGGACGGCATCGCCGAACTCCGCGAAGAGGTCGACACCCTCATCGTCATCCCCAACGACCGGCTGCTGTCGATCTCGGACCGTCAGGTCTCCGTGCTCGACGCCTTCAAGTCGGCCGACCAGGTGCTGCTGAGCGGCGTCCAGGGCATCACCGACCTCATCACCACCCCGGGTCTGATCAACCTCGACTTCGCCGACGTCAAGTCGGTCATGTCCGAGGCCGGTTCGGCCCTCATGGGCATCGGCTCCGCCCGCGGCGACGACCGCGCCGTGGCCGCCGCGGAGATGGCGATCTCCTCGCCGCTCCTGGAGGCGTCCATCGACGGCGCCCGCGGTGTGCTGCTCTCCATCTCCGGCGGCAGCGACCTCGGTCTCTTCGAGATCAACGAGGCCGCGCAGCTCGTCAGCGAGGCGGCCCACCCCGAGGCCAACATCATCTTCGGCGCCGTCATCGACGACGCCCTCGGCGACGAGGTCCGGGTCACCGTCATCGCGGCGGGCTTCGACGGCGGCCAGCCGCCGGCCCGCCGGGACAACATCATCGGCTCGGTCTCCGCCAAGCGCGAGGAGCCTGCCCCGGCGCCCCGCCACGTCGAGACCTCCCGCCCGCTGGGCGGCCTCGGCACCGTCGCCCCGCGCGACGAGCCGGTCAAGGTCCCGGTCGAGCCGTCCCCGGCCGTCAACGAGACCCCGCTGTCGCCCGCGCCCCCGGTCGTCCCGCCGGCCCGTCCGTACGCGGACTCCCAGGCCGAGGAGCTGGACGTCCCGGACTTCCTGAAGTGATAGGACAGCGCTTCGACGCGAACGGCGCGCACTTCGCCTTCACCGACCGGTGGGGCGGGGTGAGCGCCGTTCCGTACGAGGAGCTCAACCTCGGCGGCGCGGTGGGCGACGCCCCCGAGGCCGTCCGCGCCAACCGGTCGCTCGCCGCCGGAGCCCTCGGGCTCGATCAGGCGCGGGTGGTCTGGATGAACCAGGTGCACGGCGCGGACGTCGTGGAGGTCGAAGGCCCCTGGGAGGGTACGGAGATCCCCGCGGTGGACGCGCTCGTCACCACCCGGCGCGGCCTCGGCCTCGCCGTCCTCACCGCGGACTGCGTCCCGGTCCTCCTCGCGGACCCCGTCGCCGGGGTCGCCGCCGCCGCCCACGCAGGGCGGCCCGGGATGGTGGCGGGAGTCGTTCCCGCCGCCGTCGAGGCCATGATCGGGCTCGGCGCCGACCCCGCCCGTATCGTCGCCCGCACCGGCCCCGCCGTCTGCGGGCGCTGCTACGAGGTGCCGGAGGCGATGCGGGCCGAGGTCGCGGAGACCGAGCCCGCCGCCCGGGCCGAGACGAGTTGGGGCACCCCCGCCGTCGATGTCGTCGCCGGAGTGCACGCCCAGCTCGAACGGCTCGGCGTCACCGACCGGCAGGCCAGTACGGTCTGCACCCGGGAATCCGGCGACCACTTCTCGTACCGCCGCGATCGCACCACGGGGCGACTCGCGGGATATGTCTGGTTGGACGCCGTGTCCACCCCGGGGGCACTCCCCGGAACCCCGGCAGGAAAGAACAGATGACGGACCGCACGTCGGAACTCGCCGAGAACCTGGCCCTGGTGGAGGCGCGCATCGCCGCGGCCTGCACCGCCGCCGGGCGCCCGCGGGAAGAGGTGACGCTCGTCGTGGTCACCAAGACCTACCCCGCGAGCGACGTCAGAATCCTCCACGGGCTCGGCGTTCGGCATGTCGCCGAGAACCGGGACCAGGACGCCGCCCCCAAGGCCGCGGCCTGTGCCGACCTCGATCTGACCTGGCACTTCGTCGGCCAGTTGCAGACCAACAAGGTCAGATCCGTGGTGGGTTATGCCGGTGTGGTGCAGTCCGTCGACCGTTTGAAGCTCGTTTCCTCGCTCTCCGCCGCCGCGGAGAAGGAGGGCCGCGAGCTCGGCTGTCTCCTCCAGGTCGCGCTCGACGCCGAGTCCGGTGAGCGGGGCGCCCGCGGCGGTGTCGCGCCGGACGGGATCGAGGAGTTGGCGGCGGCGGTGGACGCCGCCCCCGGGCTGCGGCTCGGCGGTCTGATGACCGTCGCCCCGCTGGCCGGCCCGTACGCCGGACGGCAACGGGCGGCCTTCGACCGGCTGATGGATTTGTCGACTGCCCTGCGCGCGAACCGCCCGGCTGCCACCATGGTGTCGGCAGGGATGAGTGCGGACCTCGAAGAGGCCGTGGCGGCCGGGGCGACACACGTACGCGTCGGTACGGCGGTACTCGGTGTCCGCCCGAAGCTCGGGTAACGTCGCGAAGCAAGTCGGACCACAGCAGAAAATATGGTCATTCCGCAGAACGGCGGGACGACCCGTGGATCGCGGGCACTCGGTGACGCTGCAAGGCCACTAGGGCGATCCACCACAGAGCGGAGGAATCGGAGAATGGCCGGCGCGATGCGCAAGATGGCGGTCTACCTCGGCCTCGTGGAGGACGATGGGTACGACGGCCGGGGCTTCGACCCCGACGACGACTTCGAACCCGAGCTGGAGCCGGAGCCCGAGCGCGACCGGCGCCACACCCCTCCGCGGCAGATGGAGCGCGAGGAGCCGGTACGAGTGGTGCAGCCCCCTGCCCCCCGGGAGCCGATCGCCCATTCCGTCCCGGTACTCGCCGAAAGCGGACGTCCGGCCCGAATTGCCCCCGTGGCATCCATCACACCCGAACGCCCGAGCCTGGAGAAGAACGCACCGGTGATCATGCCCAAGGTCGTGTCCGAGCGGGAGCCCTACCGCATCACCACGCTGCACCCGCGGACCTACAACGAGGCCCGTACCATCGGGGAACACTTCCGTGAGGGCACTCCGGTGATCATGAATCTCACGGAGATGGACGACACGGACGCGAAGCGACTTGTCGACTTTGCCGCCGGACTCGTCTTCGGGCTCCATGGCAGCATTGAGCGCGTGACGCAGAAGGTGTTCCTGTTGTCGCCTGCTAACGTCGATGTCACGGCGGAGGACAAGGCCCGGATCGCAGAGGGCGGATTCTTCAACCAGAGCTGAGAACACGAGAACCGGACGGACCGGTCGCGAGGCGGCCGGGCAAGTGAGAGCACGAAGGCCAGGGGAGAGGGAAACGCGGGATGGGCGTCGCACTACAGGTGGTCTACATCGTGCTGATGTGCTTCCTCGTCCTCCTGATCGTCCGGCTTGTCATGGACTACGTCTTCCAGTTCGCCCGTTCATGGCAACCCGGTAAGGCGATGGTGGTCGTCCTTGAGGCCACTTACACTGTCACCGATCCACCGCTCAAGCTTCTGCGGCGACTCATCCCGCCGCTGCGTCTCGGGGGCGTGGCACTCGACCTGTCCTTCTTCGTTCTGATGATCATCGTCTACATCCTGATCTCCATCGTGAGCAGCTTCGCGAGGTGAATGTGGACGATACGGTCTTGCCGACTGCCGACGACTACGTAGAGGTGAAGAAGAGATGCCGCTGACCCCCGAGGACGTGCGGAACAAGCAGTTCACGACCGTCCGCCTTCGAGAAGGTTATGACGAGGACGAGGTCGATGCCTTCCTCGACGAGGTCGAGGCCGAGCTGACCCGCCTGCTCCGCGAGAACGAGGACCTGCGCGCCAAGCTGGCCGCCGCGACGCGTGCCGCCGCGCAGAACCAGCAGCAGCAGCAACAGCAGGGCATGCGCAAGCCCCCGGAGCAGCAGGACCGTCCCGTCGGACCCGGCGCCCCCGTGCCCGCCGCCATATCCGGACCGCCGGTCCAGCAGCAGCCGCCGCAGATGGGCCCGCCGCAGCTGCCGTCCGGTGCCCCCGCGCTTCCCCCCGGTCCGATGCAGGGCGGTCCGATGCAGGGCGGCCCCATGCAGGGCGGCCCCATGGGTCCCGGTCCGATGCAGGGCGGCCCCATGCAGGGCGGCCCCATGGGTCCCGGTCCGATGCAGGGCGGCCCCATGGGGCACCCGCAGCAGCAGCAGCAGATGCAGCCGCAGATGCAGCAGCAGCAGCCGCAGCAGGGCCCCGGTGGCGACAGCGCCGCCCGTGTCCTCTCGCTGGCCCAGCAGACCGCCGACCAGGCGATCGCCGAGGCCCGCTCCGAGGCCAACAAGATCGTCGGCGAGGCGCGCTCCCGCGCCGAGGGCCTGGAGCGGGACGCCCGCGCCAAGGCGGACGCTCTTGAGCGGGACGCGCAGGAGAAGCACCGCGTCGCCATGGGCTCCCTGGAGTCCGCGCGCGCCACGCTGGAGCGCAAGGTCGAGGACCTGCGCGGCTTCGAGCGCGAGTACCGTACGCGCCTGAAGTCGTACCTCGAGTCGCAGCTGCGTCAGCTGGAGACCCAGGCCGACGACTCGCTGGCGCCGCCGCGCACCCCGGCGGCGGCCTCCCTGCCGCCGGCCCCGTCGATGGCCTCGGCGGGCGCGGGCGCGCCGTCCTACGGCAACAACGGCTCGATGGGCGGTGGGCCGTCCATGGGCGGCGCACCCTCCTACGGCGGTCAGCAGCAGATGTCTCCGGCGATGACCCAGCCGATGGCTCCGGTCCGTCCGCAGGCACCGCAGCCGATGCAGCAGGCGCCCGCGCCGATGCGCGGCTTCCTCATCGACGAGGACGACAACTGACGGCGCGTGGTCGCGCGATGAGCGCGTAGCCGTCGGCAGGCTGCAAGGGCCGGGCCCCGGGAGACCGGGGCCCGGCCCTTTGCCGTACCCGGGCGCGGGGACCGGGCTGGGTGGGGTGCGGGGAAGCCTGCGGCGGGCCTTCCCCCACCCCGCCCCTTCCCGAAACCGGGGCTCCGCCCCGGGCCCCCGTGGTGCGGCGGCTTCGCGCCGCAGCGTGGCCCGCCCCGCCGCCCCCGTCAGGGTTTCGGGAAGGGGTGGCGGTGGGGGAACAGAAAGGCCCGGCCCCAACAGGGGCCGGGCCTTGTGCTGTTGGTCAGGCCTTGCGGAGGCGGAACGTCAGGTTCAGGGACTCGTCCGTGAACGGCGTGCCGTACGTCGTGTCCGCCTCGCCCTCGGCGTGGTCCGTGGCCAGGACCTCGTCCGCGATCAGAGCCGCGTGGGCCGTCAGGGCCTCCGTCGTCTCCGGGGACGTGGAGGACCAGCGCAGCGCGATCCGGTCCGCCACGTCCAGGCCGCTGTTCTTGCGGGCCTCCTGGATGAGCCGGATCGCGTCACGGGCCAGGCCCGCCTTCCGCAGCTCCGGAGTGATCTCCAGGTCCAGCGCGACCGTCGCACCCGCGTCGGAGGCCACCGACCAGCCCTCACGGGGGGTTTCCGTGATGATGATCTCCTCGGGGGTGACGGTGATCGTCTCGCCGTTCACCTCGAGGGCCGCCTCGCCGGAGCGCAGCGCCAGCGACAGCGCCGCCGCGTCCGCCACCGCCACCGCCTTCGCCACGTCCTGCACGCCCTTGCCGAAACGCTTGCCCAGCGCGCGGAAGTTCGCCTTCGCCGTGGTGTCGACGAGCGAGCCGCCGACCTCCGAGAGGGACGCGAGGGAGCTGACGTTCAGCTCCTCCGTGATCTGGGCCCGGAGCTCCGGCGACAGGGCCGCGAAGCCCGCCGCCGCGACCAGCGCCCGCGAGAGCGGCTGACGGGTCTTCACACCCGACTCCGCCCGCGTCGCCCGGCCCAGCTCCACCAGGCGGCGGACCAGGAGCATCTGCTCGGAGAGGGTGCCGTCGATCAGGGTGGCGTCCGCCTCCGGCCAGGTGGCCAGGTGCACCGACTCCGGGGCGTCCGGCGTCACCGGCACCACCAGGTCCTGCCAGACCCGCTCCGTGATGAAGGGGGTCAGCGGCGCCATCAGGCGGGTGACCGTCTCGATCACGTCGTGGAGGGTGCGGAGCGCGGCCGCGTCGCCCTGCCAGAAGCGGCGGCGCGAGCGGCGCACGTACCAGTTGGAGAGGTCGTCGACGAAGGCCGAGATCAGCTTGCCGGCGCGCTGGGTGTCGTACGAGTCCATCGCCTCGGTCGTCTCGACGACCAGCGCGTTCAGCTCGGACAGCAGCCACTGGTCGAGCACCGTGCGGTCGGCCGGCGCCGGGTCCGCGGCCGAGGGCGCCCAGCCGGACGTACGGGCGTACAGCGCCTGGAAGGCCACCGTGTTCCAGTACGTCAGGAGCGTCTTGCGGACGACCTCCTGGATCGTGCCGTGGCCCACCCGGCGCGCCGCCCACGGCGAGCCGCCGGCCGCCATGAACCAGCGGACCGCGTCGGCGCCGTGCTGGTCCATCAGCGGGACCGGCGCGAGGGTGTTCCCCAGGTGCTTGGACATCTTGCGGCCGTCCTCGGCGAGGATGTGGCCCAGGCAGACCACGTTCTCGTAGGAGGACTTGTCGAAGACGAGGGTGCCGATGGCCATCAGCGTGTAGAACCAGCCGCGCGTCTGGTCGATGGCCTCGGAGATGAACTGCGCCGGGTACCGCGACTCGAACAGTTCCTTGTTCTCGTGCGGGTAGCCGTACTGCGCGAACGGCATCGAACCCGAGTCGTACCAGGCGTCGATGACCTCGGGCACGCGCGTCGCGGTCTTCCCGCAGCCCTCGGCCGGGCACCCGAACGTCACCGCGTCGATGAACGGACGGTGCGGGTCCAGGTCCGACTGGTCCGTGCCGGTCAGCTCGGTCAGCTCCGCGCGCGAGCCCACGCACGTCAGGTGGTCGTCCTCGCAGCGCCAGATCGGCAGCGGGGTGCCCCAGTAGCGGTTGCGGGAGAGCGCCCAGTCGACGTTGTTCGTCAGCCAGTCACCGAAGCGGCCGTGCTTGACCGAGTCCGGGAACCAGTTCGTCTTCTCGTTCTCTTCGAGCATGCGGTCCTTGACCGCGGTCGTACGGATGTACCAGGACGGCTGCGCGTAGTACAGCAGCGCCGTGTGGCAGCGCCAGCAGTGCGGGTAGCTGTGCTCGTACGCGATGTGCCGGAAGAGCAGCCCACGCGCGTCCAGGTCCGCGGTGAGCGCCTCGTCGGCCTTCTTGAAGAAGACGCCGCCGACCAGCGGCACGTCCTCCTCGAAGGTGCCGTCGGGGCGGACCGGGTTCACGACCGGCAGGCCGTACGCCTTGCAGACCTTGAGGTCGTCCTCACCGAAGGCGGGGGACTGGTGGACCAGACCCGTGCCGTCCTCGGTCGTCACGTACTCGGCGTTGACCACGTAGTGGGCCTCGTCCGGGAACTCGATCAGCTCGAAGGGGCGCTGATAGGTCCAGCGCTCCATCTCCGCGCCGGTGAAGGACTCGCCCGTGGTGACCCAGCCCTCGCCGAGCGCCTTCTCGAGCAGCGGCTGGGCGACGACGACGCGCTCGTCGCCGTCGGTGGCGACCACGTAGGTGACCTCGGGGTGGGCGGCGACGGCCGTGTTGGACACCAGGGTCCACGGGGTCGTCGTCCAGACCAGGAGCGCCGCCTTGCCGGCCAGCGGGCCGGAGGTCAGCGGGAAGCGGACGTACACCGAGGGGTCGACGACCGTCTCGTAGCCCTGGGCCAGCTCGTGGTCGGAGAGGCCGGTGCCGCAGCGCGGGCACCAGGGGGCGACGCGGTGGTCCTGGACGAGCAGGTCCTTGTCGAAGATCTGCTTCAGCGACCACCAGACCGACTCGATGTACGAGGGGTCCATCGTCCGGTACGCGTCGTCCAGGTCGACCCAGTAGCCCATGCGGGTCGTCAGCTCGGTGAACGCGTCGGTGTGCCGGGTCACCGACTCACGGCACTTGTCGTTGAACTCGGCGATGCCGTACGCCTCGATGTCCTTCTTGCCGGAGAAGCCCAGCTCCTTCTCGACGGCGAGCTCGACCGGCAGGCCGTGGCAGTCCCAGCCGGCCTTGCGGGCCACGTGGTAGCCGCGCATGGTCCGGAAGCGGGGGAAGACGTCCTTGAAGACGCGGGCCTCGATGTGGTGCGCGCCCGGCATGCCGTTGGCGGTGGGCGGGCCCTCGTAGAACACCCACTCGGGGCGTCCCTCGGACTGCTCGAGGCTCTTGGCGAAGATCTTGTTCTCCTGCCAGAGATCGAGCACGGCGTGCTCCATCGCGGGCAGGTCGACCTGGGCGGGCACCTGGCGGTACTGCGGCGGTGTCATCGAGTTCCTCCGGCGGACTGTCGTCGTTCCGTCGGAGGGACGAGAGCGCTGCTCCCGCGGTACCACCCTCCTTGGCCCGGGGCGCATCCGCCCTGAGCCCCCTCATTGGGGTCGCGACGCCGGGTCTAGTCACCGCGCTGTCCTGCGGCTTTCTTCCGACGGCTCCGGGGTGATGCTTCACATCGGGCTCGCCCCCGGGCTCTCACCGTCCCCGGGTCGCTCATGGCTGCGTACGACGCTACTCGTCCCCATCCAAGCCTTTCGCTCAGCCCAGTGTACGGGCCCGGGGGCGGGGCGGCCGACCGGTTTTCCCGTGACCCGAATGGCCATACGGGGCGGGCCGGACTTGGGGTGCGGCCATGTGGGGGAGGGCGGGGACGGATTACCCGGCGGGGAGCTGGGAACAACGGAGGCAGGCCTGCCCCGAGGGGTGCGGGGGGCGGGTGGGAACGGCGGCGAGCCCCGTTGCCGCGGGCCTTGGGCCGATTTATCGTCCCAGCACGATTCGCGAGCAAGATCACAAAATGTGAAGGGGCCGCGACATGGTGGCGAAGAAGACCGCCGCGAGGAAGACGACCGCCGCGAAGGAGACCGCCGGCAAGGAGCCGGCCGCGAAGAAGACCGCGGCGAAGAAGGCCGTCGCCAGGAAGACCGCCGCGAAGAAGGCGGTCGCCGGGGAACCGGTCGTCGACGGGGCGGTCACCGAGGGGACGGCTGCCCCCGGGGCCGCCGGCGCCGGGGCGCCCGCCGGGAAGACCGTGGCCAGGAAGGCGGCCGCCAGGAAGGCGCCCGCCAAGAAGCAGACAGGAGCCAGGACGGTGGCAGCGAAGAAGACCGCGGGTGGCGTCACGACCGCCGGGGACGGGGCCGCCGTGCCCACGGCCCGTACCGGCGAGCTCGCGGTGCGGCCCGGCGAGGACCCGTGGACCCCCGCGGAGGTCACCGAGGCCCGCAACGAGCTCCAGTCCGAGGTGCTGCGGCTGCGCAGCGAGCTGGCGCACTCCCAGGAGGAGCTGACCGGCCTCATGCGGGACTCGGGCGACGGCGCCGGCGACGACCAGGCCGACACCGGCACCAAGAACATCACCCGGGAACACGAGCTGGCCCTCGCCGCCAACGCCCGGGAGATGCTGGAGCAGTCCGAGCATGCCCTCGAACGGCTCGACGCGGGCACCTACGGCCTCTGCGAGGTGTGCGGGAAGCCGATCGGCAAGGCGCGGATGCAGGCCTTCCCCCGGGCCACGCTCTGCGTCGAGGACAAGCAGCGCCAGGAGCGGCGCGGCTGACGGTCTCGGCTGCCGGTCCCGTACGCCTGTGCCGTACCCTCGGTGCACGGTCAGGCATCGAGGTCGAGGGACTCACTCACGTGGCAGAGGCGGAGCGCATCATCGGTACGCCGGATTCAGCAGGGGCCGACGAGCCGGCCGCCTCCGACGAGACGGTGGCCGCCGAGGGAACGGGCGCGCCGGACGCGAAGGCGACGCCCGGCGGGCCGACCGCGTCCGAGGCGACGGCCACGTCCGAGGGGACGCCCGCCTCCGGCGAGCCGGCCTCTGCCGACGGGACGGCCGCCTCCGAGGAGAGGCCGAAGGGCCGGCGCCGGATCGTCGCGCTCTTCGTCGTGGCCGTCCTTGCCTACCTGCTCGACCTGGGCAGCAAGATGCTGGTCGTCGCCAAGCTGGAGGGCCGCGAGCCGATCCGGGTCGTCGGCGACCTGCTGCGCTTCGACGCCATCCGGAACCCCGGTGCCGCGTTCGGCATGGGCGAGGCCTTCACGATCATCTTCACCTGCATCGCCACCGCCGTGATCGTCGTGATCATCCGGCTGGCCAGGAAGCTCTACAGCCTGCCCTGGGCCATCGCCCTCGGCCTGCTGCTCGGCGGCGCGCTCGGCAACCTCACGGACCGGATCTTCCGCTCGCCGGGCGTCTTCGAGGGCGCGGTGGTCGACTTCATCGCCCCCGCGCACTTCGCCGTCTTCAACCTCGCCGACTCGGCGATCGTGTGCGGCGGCATCCTCATCGTGATCCTGTCGTTCCGGGGTCTGGACCCCGACGGCACGATCCACAAGGACTGATCGCGAACCGTGCGGAAGACAGAGAGTCTTCCGCACAAGGCATACTCGACGGGTGAGTACGAGTCCCGAGATCCGCACGCTGCCCGTTCCCGATGGCCTGGAGGGCGAGCGCGTCGACGCCGCCATCGCCCGTATGTTCGGGTTCTCCCGTACGAAGGCGGCCGAACTGGCCGCCGCAGGGAAGGTCCAGGTCGACGGCTCCGTCGTCGGCAAGTCCGAGCGGGTCAGCGGCGGCGCGTGGCTCGAGGTCGAGATGCCGGGCGCCGCGGCGCCCGTCCAGATCGTCGCCGAGCCCGTCGAGGGCATGGAGATCGTCCATGACGACGACGACATCGTCGTGATCATGAAGCCGGTCGGCGTCGCCGCGCACCCCAGCCCCGGCTGGACCGGCACCACGGTCATCGGCGGCCTCGCCGCCGCCGGGTACCGCATCTCCACCTCCGGCGCCGCCGAGCGCCAGGGCATCGTGCACCGCCTCGACGTCGGCACCTCCGGTCTGATGGTGGTCGCCAAGTCCGAGTACGCGTACACCTCGCTCAAGCGCCAGTTCAAGGAGCGCGTGGTCGACAAGCGCTACCACGCGCTGGTCCAGGGCCACCCGGACCCGATGAGCGGCACCATCGACGCCCCCATCGGCCGGCACCCGAACCACGACTACAAGTGGGCGGTCACCGCCGACGGCAAGGCCTCCGTCACGCACTACGACCTCATCGAGGCGTACCGCTCGGCCTCGCTGCTCGACATCAAGCTGGAGACGGGCCGCACCCACCAGATCCGGGTGCACATGTCCGCCCACCGCCATCCCTGCGTCGGCGACCTCACCTACGGCGCCGACCCGACGCTCGCCAAGCGCCTCGGCCTGACCCGGCAGTGGCTGCACGCGGTCCGGCTCGGCTTCGAGCACCCCGGTGACGGCTCCTGGGTCGAGTTCGCCAGCACCTACCCCGAGGACCTGCAGAAGGCCCTGGACCGGATCGCGTCGGAGAGCCGGTGAGCAGCGCGTACGGCGTCCGCGAGGCCGCCGGCGCCGAGGACCGGGAGGCGTGCTTCGCGGTGCGCCACGAGGTCTTCGTCGAGGAGCAGGGCGTGCCGCGGGAGCTGGAGTACGACCCGTACGACGAGACCGCGGTGCATGTCCTCGCGGTCCGCGAGGACGGGCTGCCGCTGGGCACCGGCCGGCTCCTGTTCGGGGCGGACGCGGTCGGGAAGACCGGCGCCGACGCCTCCGTCGGCTCGCTCGGGCGGCTCGCCGTCTCCAAGGCCGCCCGTGGTCTCGGTGTCGGCGCGGCGCTGGTGCGGGGCATCGAGGACGTGGCGCGCGAGCGTGGTCTGACCGCCGTCGACCTGCACGCGCAGACCCACGCGCTGGGCTTCTACGAGCGGCTGGGCTACGAGGCGTAC
The DNA here is from genome assembly GCF_036634195.1 of Streptomyces sp. P9-A4. Lineage (NCBI taxonomy): Bacteria > Bacillati > Actinomycetota > Actinomycetes > Kitasatosporales > Streptomycetaceae > Streptomyces > Streptomyces sp. P9-A4. The sequence continues at coordinate 1,804,577 of NZ_JAZIFY010000001.1, read as the reverse complement.
GGCCCCGAGTTCCCGGACGCCGGCATGCCGCACCGGGCGATGCGAAGGGCTCTCTAGCCGGAGGCCCGGCCGGGCGCCGTCGCCGTCCTCCGGTACCGATCGGGGGGCAGTCGCGGTGAAAACGGACATACGTGGCAGGGTGTGGCCGTGGATCAATTGGCCCTGTTGTTCTTGCTGCTCCTCGGCGCCCTGCTCACCGTGCCCCTCGGTGACCGGCTGGGACTGCCCGCGCCCGTCCTGATGACCCTCGTCGGGATCGTGCTGGCCTTCCTGCCCTTCGTACCGAACGTCGAGGTCCCGCCGGAGTTCATCCTCCCGCTGGTACTGCCCCCGCTGCTCTACGCCTCCGTGCAACGCACCTCGTGGCGGCAGTTCGCGGCCAACAGGCGGCCCATCTTCCTGCTGGCGGTCGCCCTCGTCTTCGTCACCACGGCCGCCGTCGGCGCGGTCGCGCACGCGATGGTGCCCGGTCTCCCGCTGGCCGCCGCCGTCGCGCTGGGCGCCCTGGTCGCGCCGCCGGACCCGGTGGCGGCGACCGCCGTGGCCGGCTCGCTCGGGCTGCCCCGCCGGCTGGTGTCGATCCTGGAGGGCGAGGGCCTCTTCAACGACGTCACCGCGATCGTGCTCTACCACGTGGCGATCGCCGCCGTCGTCAGCGGCTCCTTCTCCTGGCCGGAGGCGCTCGGTGAGTTCGTGCTCTCCGCCGTGGTCGCCGTGATCGTCGGCCTGACGCTCGGCTGGCTCTCCAACAAGCTCATCGGACTCCTGGGCGACGTCACCCTCCAGACCGGCCTGACGCTGCTCGTGCCCTTCGTGAGCTACGTCCTCGCCGAGGAACTGCACGGCTCCGGAGTCCTCGCGGTCCTGGTCACCGCCCTCTTCCTGGCCGAGCACGCGGCCGACGCCGACGACGTCATGGGCCGGCTCGCCGGACAGACCTTCTGGCAGATCGTCGACACCCTCGTCACCGGGATCGCCTTCGGGCTCATCGGCCTGGAACTGATCCATGTCTTCGGGGTGGCCGAGGGACGGGGCTGGGTGATGCTCGGCTGGGGCGCCGCGGTGGTCGGGGTGGTCGTCGGCGTCCGGCTGCTGTGGCTGCTGCCCGCCACCTGGCTGGCGAAGCGGCTGCACACGCTCCGGGACATCGACGAGGAGATCCCGACCAGCTGGCGGGAGACCATCGTCATGTGGTGGGCGGGGATGCGCGGGGTGGCCTCGGTGGCGCTGGCGCTCGCCGTGCCGCTCACCACCGACGACGGCAAGCCCTTCCCCGGCCGCGACGAGATCGTCTTCATCGCCTTCTGCGTGATCATCACCACCCTGGTCTTCCAGGGGCTCACCCTGCCCTGGCTGGTCCGGCGGCTCGGGGTGCGGGCCGACGCGGACGCCGAGCGGGTCTTCGAACGGGATCTCGCGATCCGCGCCGCCAAGGCCGCGAGGCGCAGGCTCAAGGAGATCGAGGAGGTGGAGGAGCTGCCGGAGGAGGTCCAGGAGCGGCTTCTGCGCGGGGCGTACGACATCGGGGCCAGGATCAGCCCCGACATGGTCGACGAGGAGCGGAAGGCCGCGTTCGTGGAGCGGTCGAAGCGGTTCAAGTCGGTGCAGCGGATCCAGCGGGAGCTGATGTCGGCCGCCCGGCACGAGGTGCTGGCGGCGCGCAACGAGCCGGGCGCCGACCCGGAGGTGGTCGACCGGGTGCTGCGACAGCTGGACGTGCGCAGCATGCGGTGAGGTCCTGGCGGGCCGGAGGCGGGTGGCAGGATGGGACGCATGGACATCATGCTCTTCCACTCGGCCTACGGGCTGACCCCTTCCGTAGAGGCGGCCGCCGAGCGCCTCAGGGCCGCCGGGCACCAGGTCTGGACGCCGGACCTCTACGACGGGCGGACGGTCGGGACCGTCGAGGAGGGCGTGGCGCTCCGGGACGAGATCGGCAAGGACGAGCTGCTGAAGCGGGCGGTCCTGGCCGCCGCGCCCTACTCGGAGCGGGGCATGGTCTACATGGGCCTCTCCCTCGGGGCCTCGATCGCGCAGACCCTGGCGCTGGGGGACGAGAAGGCGCGCGGGCTGCTGCTGTTCCACGGCACCTCGGACCTCGCGGAGTCCGCGTCGGTGGACGAGCTGCCGGTGCAGCTGCACGTGGCCGAGCCGGACCCCTTCGAGACGGACGACTGGCTGTCCTCCTGGTACCTCCAGATGCGCAAGGCCGGGGCGGACGTGGAGATCTACCGCTACCGGGGCGCCGGGCACGTGTACACGGACCCGGAGCTGCCCGACTGGGACGAGGAGGCGGCGGAGCGGACCTGGTCGGTGGCGCTGTCCTTCCTCGACAGTCTGTAGGACGCGCGAAAAGGCCGTGGCCCCCGGGGGGACTCCCCCCGGGGGCCACGGCCGTGTTCAGGTGGTTCAGGCGCGGTACGCGGTCCAGAAGTCGTTCATCCGGGTCACCTGGCCCGAGGTGAACTGGTACATGCAGGAGTCGTACGTGTAGTCCATGAAGTTGTGGATCGGGTCCACGCCGGCCTTGTTGGTGCAGGAGTCACGGCCGGTCGGGCACTCGTACGCGGGGCTCTTCTCGGCCGGGGTGTCGGCGACCGAGTCGCCGCTGCCGCTGCAGCCGCCCTGGAAGGTGTGGTAGAGGCCCATCCAGTGGCCGACCTCGTGGGTGGCGGTGTCGCCCTCGTTGTAGTTGGCCGCGGAGCCGCCCGGGAGGGAGGCGTCGAGGATGACGACGCCGTCCATGGACGGGCTGGAGGCGTACGAGGACGGGAAGGTCGCCCAGCCGAGGAGGCCGCCGCCGAGGTTGGCGGTGTAGACGTTCAGCGCGCCCGCGCCGCCCTTGCGGAGGGTCTGCTTCATCTGCTTCTCGGCGGTGGAGCCGGAGCCGAGGTTGTACCAGGTGGCGTTGTCCGTGTAGTCCGTACCGGCCAGCGAGAACTGGAAGTTGGTGTTCACGTTGCCGGTGCCCTGGCCGCCGTAGGCGGCGTTGAGGACCGCCATCTGGTTGTTGATCGCCGTGGCGGAGAGCTTGCCCGTGGTCCCGGAGTGGACGACGTGGAAGTAGACCGGGATGGTCGCCCCGGCGGCCACCCCGGCGGTGCCGGTGGAACGGGCCGCGGAGAGCTTCTTCTTGAAGTCCTCGTCCATGGACTTGGCCTTGGCGGCCGAGAGCTCGTTCGGCTCGGCGGCGTGGCTGTCGGCGCCGCGCGCCTTGCGGGCGCCGGAGAGGGCGCCGGCGTCGTCCGCGCACTTCTCGGCGGAGGCGCCCGCAAGGGCGGTGCCGCCGATGGCCGCGGGGGCGGAGAGGGGAGCCAGGGCCAGGGTTCCGGCCATGACGGCGGTGCCGAGCATACGACGTGACATACGGGGGGATATACGGACAAGAGCACGCACGGTGACTCCTCGCGGGGGGTGGTGGGGAGGAACTTCCTCCGCCACGCCGGGGAGATTACGCGTCCATGTCAGATCCTGTTGAGGAGTGATCAGGCCCAATCATTCATGGGGCATTTCGGGGCATCGGGAAGAAAAACTGGTGTCGTTCCCGGAGTTTGAGACGCCGACGTAACAGTCGGGGCGACGGAGGCGGGTGGTGTGTCCGGATTCGATCTCCGGAACCCGCCACCCGCCGTAGCCATGTGATCTTCCGTTAACAGAAGGGATCATGGCTGAAAACCATCGCTGTCGGACCGTCAGGGGAACCTCAGCGAACGGGCTGGTACACCCGCTCGACACGCTGCGTTCCGTTGAGCGTCCGGCAGGAGCGCGCCCAGGCGGTCGGGGTCTGTCTTGTACTTCCCGTGCCGGGTGCGGTAGTCGGCGAGCGAGACGATCTCGTGGCGCGGTTCGTGCGGCCGGACGGTGTACTTCGCCGCCGGGTAGACGCCGGAGCCGTACTCGTAGAGGTAGTCGCCGAGATGGAGGATCGCGTCCAGGTCGGCGCGGGCGGCGAGACGGCGGAGCCCGAAGCGAAGCGGAACCAGTAGGCGGTGGCCGGGCGCAGGCCCCCGCACGTCCGCCTTCACGGTGTGGCCGGACGCGGCGCTCGCCGTGGTGGTGCCGGAGGCCGCGAGCCTGGTGAAGGCGCGGTCCTCGGCGAGCTCCCAGCCGGCCTGGGCGTCCGGGCGGAGGCCGGAGCCGGGCACGGCCTCGGGGGTGGGGGTGACGCGCGTCCAGAGCAGGACGCCGTCGGGGTGGGGGTCCCCCATGAAACGACTGGTCACGGCCAGTCGGATTGCTGACGAGTACGGTCGATCGGCAGGCGAACACCGGAAGTTCTCCCGATCGTCGCCCCCCGGACGCGACAACCCGCCACGGCCCTGAGCCGTCCACCGGGAAGGGGACGGCTCAGGGGCCGGCGGTGGTCGTCAGGCCTTCAGCGCGGCGGCGATCGCCGTACTGAACTCGGCCGCCGTCAGCGGCGGGTTGTCGCTGCCCGCGGCCGTCACCGGCTTGCCGTCCATCTTCAGGGTCGGCGTGCCCCGCACCCCGCTGTCGTCGAAGGCCTTCGACATCTTCATCGCCCAGGCGTCGAAGGTGCCGCCCTCGACGTTCTTCTTGAACTCGGCGTTGCCCTTCAGCGCCGGCACCGAGTCCGCCACCTTCAGGAGGTAGGAGTCCTTGGCGAACTTGTCGTCGTTCTCCTCGGGGTGGAACTCCGTCGAGTAGAGCGCCGACTTGTACTTCAGGAAGGCCTCGGGGCTCACGTTCAGGGCCGCGCCCAGCGCCGACAGGGCGTTCTTCGAGCCCTCGCCCGCGGTGGGGTCGTCGATGAACGTGGCACCCACGTACTTGATCTTGTACTTGCCGTCCGCGACGTCCTTCTCGACCGTCGCGCCCACGCCCTGCTCGAAGGTCGCGCAGACCGGGCAGCGCGAGTCCTCGTACAGCTCCAGGGTCTTCTTCGCGGACTCCTTGCCGATGACGACCGTCGTGCCGTCCGTGCCCGTGGTGTTCTTCGGGGCGGTCACCGACTTCGCGTCCGCCGCCGCCTCCCAGGCGGAGGGCTTGTTGGACTGGACGACCGCGTAGCCGATGCCGCCGGCGGCGGCCAGCACGGCCACGGCCGAGATGCCGACGACCAGCTGCCGGCGCGCCCGGTCCTTCTTCGCCTGCCGCTCGCGCTCGGCGCGCAGCCGCTCGCGGGCGGCGGCCTTGTTGTTCTGGCTGTTGCGTGCGCTCATGATCGTGATCTCCGTGAAAGGTGAGGAAAGAGAGGGGACTGTGTGCCTGGAACGGGCGTGCGCTCAGACGAGAGCGACGCCCGGGCACGGCGGTCCCCGCCGTCCCACGGAGTGGGTGAGGAGCCGGGTGAGGGAGGGCCGGGGCCGCCCCACGGGCCGTCCGGACCGGCGGGGCGCCGGACCGGCGGTACGGAAGAGGGCCGCCACCAGCAGCAGCGGCCGGAACGCGAAGGCCGCGACCGCGCCGAGCAGCCGGGCGAGCGCCCGCTCCCCGCCGCGCAGCCAGAGCGCCGCCGCGAGGCCGACACCCAGGTGGGCCGCGAGCAGCAGCCACGGCAGGGCGGGGTCGGGGGAGTCGAGCAGGGCGACGGCGCCGCCCTCGGGGGCCGCCACACCGGGCAGCGGGGTGCCGACGGCGCCGCCGCAGAACACCTCCACGCCCACCGAGCGCAGCGAACCGGCGACCGGGCCGCCGGCGGGGCCGTAACAGACCGCCTGGCCGCTGGTGAACAGCGTGTCGGCGGCCAGTTCCAGCGGGACCAGGAGCCCGGCGATCGGGCCGAAGCCGCGCTCGCGGCCGGCCAGCGCGTACGCCGCGGCGAAGACGCCGACCGCGACCGGGACGACCGTCCCGAGCGGCAGCGGCACGCGCGAGAGCAGCACGTGGGACGCCACGGACAGCGTCACGACCACTGCCGTGAAGAACGCCGCCCGCAGCGTCCTCAGCTGCGTCTCTGCCATGTCCATCGTCGTGGAGTGTCCCATGCGGGCCCGTAAGACGTCCTTAAAGGCAGTCTGTGAACGGTCCCCGCTTCCCCTACAGGCCCGGAATCCGGCCGTTGCGGAAGAGGTCCACGAAGATCTGGTGGTCGGCCCGGGCCCGCGCCCCGTAGGAGTGCGCGAAGTCCACGAGGAGGTCCGCGAAGCCCTCCTCGTCGGCGGCGATGGCCGCGTCGATGGCCCGCTCCGTCGAGAACGGCACCAGCGAGTGGCCGCTGGACTCGTCCGCCGCCGCGTGCATCGTGGCCGTCGCCCGGCCCAGGTCGGCGACCGTGGCCGCGATGTCCTGGGGGTCGTCGATGTCCGACCAGTCCAGGTCCACGGCGTACGGCGAGACCTCCGCGACCAGCTGCCCGGCGCCGTCCAGCTCCGTCCAGCCCAGCCACGGATCGGCGTGCGCCTGGAGCGCCCGCTGCGAGATCACCGTGCGGTGGCCCTCGTGCTCGAAGTACCCCCGCACCGCCGCGTCCGTCACATGGCGGGAGACGGCCGGGGTCTGCGCCTGCTTGAGGTAGATCACGACGTCGTTCTCCAGGGCGTCGCTGTTGCCCTCGAGGAGGATGTTGTACGAGGGGAGGCCGGCCGAGCCGATGCCGATGCCGCGCCGGCCGACGACGTCCTTGACCCGGTAGGAGTCGGGGCGGGTCAGGCTGGACTCCGGGAGGGTCTCCAGATAGCCGTCGAAGGCCGCGAGGACCTTGTAGCGGGTGGCCGCGTCCAGCTCGATCGCGCCGCCGCCCGCCGAGAAGCGGCGCTCGAAGTCGCGGATCTCCGTCATGGAGTCGAGCAGCCCGAAGCGGGTCATGGCGCGGGCGTCGCGCAGCGCGTCGAGCAGCGCGCCCTCGGCCGTGTCCAGGGTGAACGGCGGCAGCTCGTCGTTCTTGGCGCCGGTCGCCAGGGCGTGGATCCGCTCCCGGTAGGAGGCGGCGTAGATCCGGACCAGGTGGGTGATCTGCTCGTCGCTGAGCGCCTTGGTGTAGCCGATGAGCGCGAGGGAGGCGGACAGCCGCTTCAGGTCCCAGGTGAAGGGGCCCACGTACGCCTCGTCGAAGTCGTTGACGTTGAAGATCAGGCGTCCGTTGGCGTCCATGTACGTGCCGAAGTTCTCGGCGTGCAGATCGCCGTGGATCCAGACCCGGCCGGTGCGCTCGTCCAGGTAGGGGCCGCCGCGGGCCTCCCGCTCCAGGTCCGCGTAGAAGAGGCAGGCGGTGCCCCGGTAGAAGGCGAAGGCGGAGCCGGCCATCTTGCGGAACTTGACCCGGAAGGCCGCCGGGTCGGCGGCGAGGAGCGCGCCGAAGGCGGTGTCGAAGACGGTGAGGATGTGCTCACCGCGCTCGGCTGCGGTGGGCTGCGGGACCGACATCGAGGGTGCCTCCTGGTGCAAGACTGCTCATGACAAATGGGACAGGTGTTCCCGGTCTCCCAACGCTCGACCGTACCGGCGAGTGCCCGCGCGCTGTCAGTCGGCCGACGTAGACTTCCACGCTGTCCCCCCAGAAATTCAGCCGGAGGCCTCCCCCGTGACCAAGCCGCCCTTCACGCACCTCCACGTCCACACCCAGTACTCGCTGCTGGACGGTGCCGCGCGGCTCAAGGACATGTTCAACGCGTGCAACGAGATGGGCATGACCCATATCGCCATGTCCGACCACGGCAACCTGCACGGGGCGTACGACTTCTTCCACACCGCGAAGAAGGCCGGTGTGACGCCGATCATCGGCATCGAGGCGTACGTCGCCCCGGAGTCCCGGCGCAACAAGCGGAAGATCCAGTGGGGCCAGCCGCACCAGAAGCGGGACGACGTCTCCGGTTCCGGCGGTTACACCCACAAGACGATCTGGGCGGCCAACGCCACCGGACTCCACAACCTCTTCAAGCTGTCCTCCGACGCGTACGCCGAGGGCTGGCTGCAGAAGTGGCCCCGGATGGACAAGGAGACCATCTCGAAGTGGTCGGAGGGGCTCATCGCCTCCACCGGCTGCCCCTCCGGCGAGCTGCAGACCCGGCTCCGCCTCGGCCAGTTCGACGAGGCCCTGAAATCCGCCTCCGAGTACCAGGACATCTTCGGCAAGGACCGGTACTTCCTGGAGCTGATGGACCACGGCATCGAGATCGAGCGCCGGGTCCGCGACGGACTCCTGGAGATCGGCAAGAAGCTCGGCATCCCGCCGCTGGTCACCAACGACTCGCACTACACGTACGCGCACGAGTCGACCGCGCACGACGCCCTGCTCTGCATCCAGACCGGCAAGAACCTCTCCGACCCGGACCGCTTCCGCTTCGACGGCACCGGCTACTACCTCAAGTCCACGGACGAGATGTACGCCATCGACTCCTCGGACGCCTGGCAGGAGGGCTGCCGCAACACCCTCCTGGTCGCGGAGCAGATCAGCACGGACGGCATGTTCGTCGAGAAGAACCTCATGCCGAAGTTCGACATCCCGGAGGGGTACACCGACACGACCTGGTTCCGCGAGGAGACCATGCGGGGCATGCACCGCCGCTTCCCCGGGGGCATCCCCGAGGACCGCATGAAGCAGGTCGAGTACGAGATGGACACCATCATCTCGATGGGCTTCCCCGGCTACTTCCTCGTCGTCGCCGACTTCATCATGTGGGCGAAGAAGCAGGGCATCGCCGTGGGCCCCGGCCGAGGCTCCGCGGCCGGCTCGATCGTCGCGTACGCCATGGGCATCACCGACCTCGACCCGATCCCGCACGGACTGATCTTCGAGCGCTTCCTCAACCCCGAGCGCGTCTCGATGCCGGATGTCGACATCGACTTCGACGAGCGCCGGCGCGTCGAGGTGATCCGGTACGTGACGGAGAAGTACGGCTCCGACAAGGTCGCCATGATCGGCACCTACGGCAAGATCAAGGCGAAGAACGCCATCAAGGACTCCGCGCGCGTCCTCGGCTACCCCTACGCCATGGGCGACCGGCTCACCAAGGCCATGCCCGCCGACGTCCTCGGCAAGGGCATCGACCTCAACGGCATCACCGACCCCTCGCACCCCCGCTACGGCGAGGCCGGCGAGATCCGCGCGATGTACGAGAACGAGCCGGACGTCAAGAAGGTCATCGACACCGCCCGCGGCGTCGAGGGCCTGGTCCGCCAGATGGGCGTGCACGCGGCCGGCGTCATCATGTCCAGCGAGCCCATCGTCGACCACGCGCCGATCTGGGTGCGGCACACGGACGGTGTGACCATCACGCAGTGGGACTACCCCCAGTGCGAGTCGCTCGGCCTGATCAAGATGGACTTCCTGGGCCTCAGGAACCTCACGATCATGGACGACGCCGTCAAGATGGTGAAGGCCAACAAGGGCGTCGAGCTCGACCTGCTGGCCCTCCCGCTGGACGACCCCAAGACGTACGAACTGCTCTGCCGTGGTGACACGCTCGGTGTCTTCCAGTTCGACGGCGGCCCCATGCGCTCGCTGCTGCGGCTGATGAAGCCCGACAACTTCGAAGACATCTCCGCCGTCTCGGCCCTGTACCGGCCGGGCCCGATGGGCATGAACTCGCACACGAACTACGCCCTGCGCAAGAACAAGCAGCAGGAGATCACCCCGATCCACCCCGAGCTGGAGAAGCCGCTCGAAGAGGTGCTCGCGGTCACCTACGGCCTGATCGTGTACCAGGAGCAGGTGCAGAAGGCCGCCCAGATCATCGCCGGGTACTCGCTCGGCGAGGCCGACATCCTGCGCCGAGTGATGGGCAAGAAGAAGCCCGAGGAGCTGGCGAAGAACTTCGTCATCTTCCAGGAGGGCGCGAAGAGGAACGGCTACAGCGACGAGGCGATCCAGGCGCTCTGGGACGTCCTGGTCCCCTTCGCCGGCTACGCCTTCAACAAGGCGCACTCCGCCGCGTACGGCCTGGTCTCCTACTGGACCGCGTACCTCAAGGCGAACTACCCCGCCGAGTACATGGCCGGTCTGCTCACCTCGGTCAAGGACGACAAGGACAAGTCCGCCGTCTACCTCAACGAGTGCCGCCGCATGGGCATCAAGGTGCTCCCGCCGAACGTGAACGAGTCCGAGTCGAACTTCGCCGCCCAGGGCGACGACGTGATCCTCTTCGGCCTCTCCGCCGTGCGGAACGTCGGCACCAACGTCGTCGAGTCGATCATCAAGTCGCGCAAGGCGAAGGGGAAGTACGGCACCTTCCCCGACTTCCTCGACAAGGTCGAGGCCGTCGTCTGCAACAAGCGGACCGTCGAGTCGCTGATCAAGGCCGGCGCCTTCGACGAGATGGGCCACACCCGCAAGGGCATGGTCGCCCACCACGAACCGATGATCGACAACGTGGTGGCGGTCAAGCGCAAGGAGGCCGAGGGGCAGTTCGACCTCTTCGGCGGCATGGGCGAGGAGACGAGCGACGAGCCCGGCTTCGGCCTGGACGTCGAGTTCTCCGACGTCGAGTGGGAGAAGTCGTACCTGCTCGCCCAGGAGCGCGAGATGCTCGGCCTCTACGTCTCCGACCACCCGCTCTTCGGCATCGAGCACGTCCTCTCCGACAAGACGGACGCGGCGATCTCCCAGCTCACCGGCGGCGAGCACTCCGACGGCGCGGTCGTCACCATCGGCGGCATCATCTCCGGCCTCCAGCGCAAGATGACCAAGCAGGGCAACGCCTGGGCGATCGCCACCGTCGAGGACCTGGCCGGTTCCATCGAGTGCATGTTCTTCCCGGCCACGTACCAGCTGGTCTCCACCCAGCTCGTCGAGGACACCGTCGTCTTCGTCAAGGGACGGCTCGACAAGCGCGAGGACATCCCCCGTCTGGTCGCCATGGAGCTGATGGTCCCCGACCTGTCGAACGCCGGGACCAACGCACCCGTGATCCTCACCATCCCCACCGTGAAGGTCACCCCGCCGATGGTCACCCGGCTCGGCGAGATCCTGGGCCACCACAAGGGCAACACCGAGGTGCGGATCAAGCTCCAGGGCCCCCGGAAGACCACCGTGCTCCGGCTCGACCGGCACCGGGTGCAGGCCGACCCGGCGCTCTTCGGCGACCTGAAGGTGCTGCTCGGCCCGTCCTGCCTGGCGGGCTGACCGGCAGAGTCTCCCGTACGCGCAAGGGGCGCGCCCGTCGTCACGGGCGCGCCCCTTTGCCGTACTCGGGATCCGTCAGTTGTGGCCGAAGCGCTTCTGACGGCCCTTGCGCGCCATGTCACCAGGCGTGACCTGGCTGGCGCGCTGTTCGGCCTGGGATTCCATCGCCGACTGCTGCGCCTGCTGGGCGCCGCGCTCGGCCGGCGACTGCTGCTGCTGCTTCTGGCTGCGGTTCTGATTGCGGTTCTTGGCCATGGGGATGCCTCCTCAAAGGGACCTAGGGGCCAGGGCCGCTGTCAGACTCACATACCGTACGAACCGCCGCATGTTGGATCATTACGGAGCGTAAGGGTCCTCCGGACGTGACATCCGCCACGCCGATGATCCAGTTCCGGCCGTCGAGCCCCCGCCCTTCGGGCAGACTCGAAGGAAATCCGAAGCAACTTCCGATCCCGAGGTTCCCGAAAGAGGGTGGAACACGTGGACCGCTGCGTCGTCCTGGTGGACGCCGGCTACCTGCTGGGCGCCGCCGCCAGTCTTCTCGCCGGGGAACCGGCCCGCTCACGGATCACCGTCGATCACGCCGGGCTCATCCAGCAGCTGCGCCAGCGCGCCGAGGCGGAGACCGCGCTGCCCCTGCTGCGGATCTACTGGTTCGACGGCGCGCCCGACCGGGTGCCCCAGCCCGAGCACCGCAGACTGCGGGTGATGCCCCGGGTCACCGTGCGGCTCGGCGCCCTGACGAGGAGCGACGGACGCTGGGCCCAGAAGGGCGTCGACGCGGCCATGCACACCGAGCTGACCGAGCTGGCCAGGAACCGGGCCTGCTCCGACATCGTGCTGGTCACCGGCGACGGCGACCTGCTGCCCGGTCTGATGTCGGCCAAGGAGCACGGCGTCGCCGTCCACCTCTGGGCCGTCCAGGCCGCCGACGGCGACTACAACCAGTCCGAGGACCTGGTCGCCGAGGCCGACGAGCGGCGGGTCCTCGACCGGGCCTGGATCACCCGCGCCGTTCGCGCCAAGGACCTCAGCGGCCTCTGCTCGCCCGCGCCGGCCCCTCGCCCCGAGATCGCCGCCATCCTCTCGGCGCCGCTCCCGGAAGCCGCCCTCGCCGCCTCCGCCGAACGGGCCGCCGAGGCCGCCGCCTCGGCGGAGGGCTCCACCGCCGACGGAGACCACGTCCACGGCAACGGCCACGTCCACCCCAACGGCCACCTCCGCGCCGACGAGCACGTCCACGGCGGCCCCCACGTCCACAACGGCGCCGGCCACGTCCGGGACGACGAGCACACCCACGGCGACGGCGGCCCCGTCCCGGCCCCCGGCAAGGGCGTCCCCACCCCCAAGGACCTCGCGGGCCTGCGCGGCCCCGGAAGCCCCGGGAGCGCCTCCGTCCCGCAGGGCGCGAGCGCGCTCCGCTGGTCCTCCGACCGGGGCTGGGTCGAGCGCCCGGCCGCCCCCCTCGGCGAACCGGCCGAGACCGCCTCCCTGCCCACCCTCGCCGCCCTCACCAGCGCCGAGCAGCGCTGGGCGGACCGCGAGGAGGACATCACCACCGTCGGCGGTGACCCGTTCGAGGTCGGACAGGTGTTCGCCCGCCGGTGGATGGAGCGGCTCCCCGAGCAGACCCACGTCCAGAAGCTGTCCACCCTCTACCCCCGCATCCCGCACCGCATCGACGGCGAACTCCTCCGCTACGCGGCACGGTTCGGCCTCCTCGCCCACAAGGACGACCAGATCGACGAGCACGACCGGTACGCGATCCGGGCCGGATTCTGGCGCGAGATCGACGTCCGCGCCGCCGCCGAACGCGCCCCCGCGCCCGGAGCGGGCCCGGCGACCCCGTAGGCTCTTCCCCCGTGAGTACGGTGTGCGTGGTGCGGGATCTGGTCAAGACGTACCCCGCCACGCGCGGCGGGCGCGGTGCGCCCGCGACACCCGAGGTGCGGGCCACCGACGGGATCGACCTCGACGTGCGCGGCGGCGAGATCTTCGGTCTGCTCGGACCCAACGGAGCCGGCAAGTCCACCCTCGTCCGCCAGCTCACCGGCCTCATGCGCCCCGACTCCGGCACCGTCCGCCTCCTCGGCCACGACCTCGTCCGCCACCCCGAACGGGCCGCCCGGCTCCTCGCCTACCTCGGCCAGGAGTCCACCGCCCTCGACGAGCTGACCGTCTCCCTCGCCGCCGAGACCACCGGACGGCTGCGCGGCCTCACCGCCGCCGACGCCCGCGCCGGGCGCGACGCCGTCCTGGACGAGCTGGGCCTCGGCCCGCTCGCCTCCCGGCCCCTCAAGAAGCTCTCCGGCGGACAGCGGCGACTCGCCTGCTTCGCCGCCGCGCTCGTCGGCCACCGCCCCGTCCTCGTCCTCGACGAACCCACCACCGGTATGGACCCCGTCGCCCGCCGCGCCGTCTGGGCGGCCGTCGACCGGCGGCGCGCCGAGCACGGCGCCACCGTGCTGCTCGTCACCCACAACGTCATCGAGGCCGAGACCGTCCTCGACCGGGTCGCCGTCCTCGACCGCGGCCGGGTCATCGCCTGCGACACCCCCACCGGACTCAAGGAACGCGTCGCGGGCGAGGTCCGCGTCGAGCTGGTCTGGCGCGAGTCCGCCCCGCTCCACCTCCCCGAGGTCGCCGCCCTGCGCGGACTCGCCCAGGAGACCGGCCGGCGCTGGATCCTCCGCCTCGCCCCCGACGCGGCCCGCGCCGCCGTCGCCACCGTCACCGGCGGCGCCGCCTTCGCCGCACTCGACGACTTCACCCTGGCCACCCCCAGCCTGGAGGACGTGTACCTCGCGCTGGGCGGCGCGGCCGAGGGACTGGTGAAGGCGTGACCCGCCACGACCCGCCCGTGACCGTCAGGAGCTGTACGCAGTGAGCACCGTGCCCGCCGAGGTCCTGCCGACCGGCGCGCCCACCGTCCAGTCCCGCGCCGACGAGGACGCCGCCGCGCCCCTCGCCCCGCGCGCCCGGCTGCTGCCGGCCCTGGCCGCCGTCTACCGGGCGCAGCTCTCCCGCGCCCGGGTCGCCCGCATCCCGCTGCTCTTCGTCGCCACCTTCCAGTCCGTCGGGATCATGGTCCTGATGCGCGGGGTCGTCGACGGCGGGTCCGAGGCGCGGGCCGTCGTGGCCGGCTCCACCGTCCTCGTCGTCGCCTTCGTCGCCCTCAACCTGCTCGCGCAGTACTTCGGGCAGCTGCGGGCGACCGGCGGCCTCGACCACTACGCCACGCTGCCCGTACCGCCCGCCGCCGTCGTGCTCGGCGCGGCAGGCGCGTACGCCTCCTTCACCGTGCCCGGCACCGCCGTCACCGCCGTCATCGGCTCCGTGCTCTTCGGGCTGCCGCTCGGCAACCTGTGGATCCTCGCCGCCGTCGTCCCGCTCGCCGGAGCGGCCCTGGCCGGCCTCGGCGCGGCCCTCGGCCTCCTCGCGCCCCGCCAGGAACTCGCCACCCTCCTCGGCCAGCTCGGCATGTCGGCCGCGCTGCTCCTCGGCGTGCTCCCGGCCGAGCGGCTGCCCGAGCCCATCGGCTGGGCCCGGGACCTGCTGCCGTCGACGTACGGCGTGGAGGCCCTGGCCCGCACCTTCGCCCCCCACCCCGACTGGGCCGCCGTCGTCCTCGACCTCGGTGTGTGCGCGGCGGTCGGCGTGGTCTCCCTGGCGGTCGCCACCGGGGCCTACCGGCGGGCCGCCGTCCGCTGAGGCGGGCCACAGGGACACCTGGCACGATGGCGGGGTGACCGCACCCCTGACTCCGCCTCACCAGCCGACACCGCACGATTCCGACGGGGCCCCGCCGCCCCCGCCGCCGCACGGCCCGGCCGGCGACCCGATCACGGCGGCCGAGGTCCTGCAGGGTGTCCTGGTGACCGTCGTCTCGGCCCTCGCGGGCGCGCTGCTCGGAGTGCTCTGGCTGAACCTGGCCCCCCGCGTCCTGCTCGTCTCGGACGGCAGGGGCGTCTACCTCAGCAACTCGGAGGGAGAGGCGGCCATCGGCGCCGACGGAACGTTCGTCCTGCTCGCCCTGGCCTTCGGGGCGGTCGCCGCGATCGTCGTCTTCCTGCTGCGCCGCAAGGGCGGCGTCCCGCTGGTACTCGGGCTCGCGATCGGCGGCGTCCTCGGCTCACTCCTCGCCTGGGGCCTCGGCGTCTACTTCGGGCCGACCGGCGATGTCGTCGCCCATGCCAAGGCGGTCGGGCCCAATGTCGCCTTCGAGGCGCCTCTCGAACTGAACCTGGCGGCAGCCGCCATGCTGGCCTGGCCGCTCGCCGCGATGATCGTGCACCTGGCGCTCACGGCCGTCTTCGGCCCGCGCGACCCGGAACCGGACCCCTGGGACCAGCCGAAGCCGTACACCCAGGGCCCGAGCCCCAGCTGACGGACCCGGCCCGCACCTCGGCCGCGCCGGACGTCAGACGCGGCCGATGGGGGCCACGACCGCCGAGGTGAGGGCGGCCAGGTCGGCGGGGGAGAGCTCCACCTCCAGGCCGCGCCGCCCCGCCGATACACAGATGGACGCGTGGTCCGAGGCCGAGGCGTCCAGGACCGTACGGAGCCGCTTGCGCTGCCCGAGCGGGGAGATGCCGCCCCGGACGTACCCCGTGGTGCGCTCCGCCGCCGCCGGGTCGGCCATCGCCGCCCGCTTGCCGCCGACCGCAGAGGCCAGCGCCTTCAGGTCCAGCTGGCCCGCGACCGGGACCACCGCGACGGTCAGCTCGCCGTCGACGTCCGCGACCAGCGTCTTGAAGACGCGGTCGGGGGAGACGCCCAGGGCCTCCGCCGCCTCCTCGCCGTACGACGGGGAGGCCGGGTCGTGCTCGTACGCGTGCAGGGTGAACGGAGTGCCGGCCGCGGTCAGGGCCACCGTCGCCGGGG
This sequence comes from Streptomyces sp. P9-A4, assembly GCF_036634195.1. NCBI lineage: Bacteria > Bacillati > Actinomycetota > Actinomycetes > Kitasatosporales > Streptomycetaceae > Streptomyces > Streptomyces sp. P9-A4. The sequence continues at coordinate 1,788,670 of NZ_JAZIFY010000001.1, read as the reverse complement.
TGCCGCCGCTGTTCTTCTTCTGCTTCTTCGCCACGCGCGCTCTTCCTCGGGATCCCGAGGGGACCGGGCTCGGTCCCCCGGCTCAGTTCGGGTACGTCGGGGCCTGCGTCAGGTCCACCACCGGCAGCGACGGCAGATGCCGGATGACCGCCGTCTCCGCGCGCAGCAGCGCCAGCTCCTCGCGCAGCCGGGTCGCCGTGTCCGGGGCCTGGAGCAGCCGCTGCTTCGACGGGATGTCCAGCACGGCCGCCGCCGCGACCAGGTACGACACCACCGAGGGGTCGTCCGGCAGCTCGCTCGTCGTCAGCGAACGCTCCCGAGCCCCCGCCAGCCGCTTCTGGTAGCTGCGGAAGGCCCGCAGCACCCCCTCGGAGAGGGTGCCGGCCTCCTCGCCCTGCTCCTCCGGGATCTCCTCGACCTCGCCGGCCAGGAACGGCCCGCTCGCGTCGACCGACAGCAGCTTCACCCGGGTCGTGCCGGTGGCCATCACCTCGAAGCTGCCGTCCGCGCGCTCCCTGATCGACGCCGCGTCGGCGATGCAGCCGACCCGGTGGAAGGCCTGGGCGGGGTCGGGGCCGAAGCCCGCGGCCGGCCCCTTCTCCGGCAGCGCCGTCTGGTCGGGCATGCCAGGGGCGGTCGGCGCGACCTCGCGGCCGTCGCGGATGGCGACCACGGCGAAGCGGCGGGGCTCCGAGTCGTCGATCGTGAGCAGCTCGCGCATCATGGCGCGATAACGCTCCTCGAAGACGTTCAGCGGCAGCACGAGGCCGGGGAACAGCACCGTGTTGAGCGGGAACAGAGGCAGGCGAGCGGTGGTCACAGCGGTCAAGACTAATGGCCGCCGGGCGCTCCCCGTCCTGCCCGTCCACCTCCGGCGCCCCGGAACGGCCCGCGGCGGGCCGCGCCGCCCCCGGCCCGGTCCCGCGCGGCGAGGAAGCTCCGCAGCGGATCCTCCCGTACGGCCTCCGGTCCGGCGCCCGGAGCGAGGCCCCCGGAGCCCCGGGTGGCCCCTGGCCCGGCTCCCGGCCCGGCCCCCCGGCCGGCTCCCCAGGGGAACGAGGTCGCGTGGGCGCCGATCCTCCGGAACTCCTCCCGCGCCTCCTCCCAGCGCGCCCGCTCGATCAGCACGTACGCCAGCAGGTTGCGGACCTCGGCCGGCCACGGGTCGCCCGCCGGGAAGGCCGCCGACAGAGCCAGCGCGCGGTCCGCCGCCCGGTCGACCCGCGCCTCCGGCACCGCCGGGTCCCGCAGCGGCGGCACCCGGAGCCGGTCGTAGGCCGCGCGGACCGGCAGCGCCCGTACGAGCGAGTGCGGGGCGGCGTCGTCGGCCGCCTGCTCGGCGAAGTCGAAGGCGGCGCGGTGCGAGCCGTACCACTGCGCGGAGAGGTACTTCACGGCCGCGACATGACTGCCGTAGTGGTGCGGGGAGCGGCGCACGGCCTGCTCCCAGAGCGACTCGAAGACCCCGTGCCCCGCGTGCGCCCCGCGCGCGTGGTCCAGGGCGAGGCGCCACGGCACCGGGTCGTGCGGGGCGTTCTCCGCGACGGCGTGGACCAGCGGGCCCAGCTCGCGCAGCCGCTCGGCCCGCGCGGGGGAGTCCCAGGCCCTGCGCACGGCGAGCTGGGCCGTGACGAGCAGGGCGTCGGGGTCGCGGGGCGCGGCCGACAGCCAGTGGGTCAGCCAGTCGCCCCTGCTGTACGCGAACGTGGCCAGCCGGGTGACGTACCGGTCGCGGTCCTCCCACTCCCCGGCGTCCCGGGTGGTGGCGAGCAGTTTCGCGGCGGGCTCCGGGTCGGCGAGCGCGGCGGCGACCAGGGCGGGCGCGAGGCGCTCGTCCGGGGCGTCGAGGAGCACGTCGTCGTCCGGCACGAACCCGGCGGCGGGCCGCGGGGTGTACTGGGCCGAGCGGACGACCCCGATCAGGGCGCGGAGCAAGGACATGGTGCGACATATTCTCTCCCGGCCCCTCCCGGTACGGCAGCACTTCTCACCCCTGTGGCACACGTCCCTCACACCGTCGGCACCCGTCGGCACGCCGTCCACACCGGCCCGGCACCACAGGCGGCACCGGCCCGCCGCCGGGCCGGCTCACCCCCTGCTCAGCAGGCGTGTCGCGCCCGCCGCCACCGTCGTCGCCAGGATCCAGCCGAGCATGATCAGCACAGCCGCCACCCACTGCCAGACGCCTTCGAGGCGCCAGTAGCCGTCCTGTCCGAGGTTGATCACCGGGAGCAGCAGGTCCAGGGCGTACAGCGTGCCGTTCCACTCGGGTGCCTCGTCCGCCTTCAGCGGTATCGGCCGGTAGTGGGAGAAGGCCACCGTGCCCGCCGCCCACAGGACCGCCATCCACAGCGCCGCCCGGCCCGGCCGGTAGCCGTAGGCCACCGTCCAGTCCTGGAGGTACCCCCAGAGCTTCCCCGCGATCGGCAGGGTCTCCCGTCTGCGCCGCTGCTTGGCGAGCAGCACCTCGCGGGCGTCGGCGTCCTCGCCGCTGCCGCGCAGGACCGTCGCGAGCCGCTCGTACGGCTCGGGGGCGTACTCCGGGGTCGCGGCGGCCACCCACTCCAGCCGCCGGGCCAGCGGGAAGTGGCCGTACGGCACGAGGTTCTCGTAGGCGAAGCCGCCCATGGCGAGCCCGCCGGGGCCCGGCCAGCTCGTCGACAGGTCGATCAGGGTGACGACCTTGGCGCCGTTGAGCACGACCCGGCCCTCCTCCGGCCGCTCGCCGTTGAACCGCAGCTCCGGGGTGACGATCCGGCGCAGCGAGACCTCCTCCCGGCGCGCCCCGCTCAGCAGGAAGCGGGCGTGGTGGAGGTCGACCGCGTCACCGAAGCGGCCGTCGTCGAGCCGCACCCCGCCGTGGCACTCCACCGGCTTGCGCCGGGCGCCGTGGCCGGGCGACACGCCGTACGGCGGGGTGGCCGTCGAGCCGCCGCTCGGATACGCGGAGCCGTCCGGGTACCCGGAGTCCCCCTGGGGGCCCGGGTCCTCGTACACCCACGCCGCGTTCAGATAGAGCGAGCGCTCCACCGTCAGCTGCGGTGCGTTGAGCGCGCGGCGGCCCTGCGCGCCGCGCAGCACGCTGCCCCGCAGGCTGAGCGACACGCCGACCTTCGCCCCGCGCAGGCTCAGTTCCCCGTGCGTCTCGATCAGCTCGGCCTGGAGGTCCTGGGCGACCACCATCCCGTCCGCCGTGATGGCCCGGCCGCGCCGGTCCGGCCACACCTGGATCTGGTTGACGAGCAGGTCCGTGCCGATCTGGGCGTCGGTGAGCCGGATGCCGTGCCGCACCCGGCAGCGCGGCAGGTGCAGGTCGCCCTCGGTGTGCAGCCGGGCCGCCTCCAGGCGCGGCAGCGCGCACCCGACCATCCGCAGCGTGCCGAAGCGGGCCTCCGGCAGCACCACCTCGTCGTCGAACCGGCAGCCGTTCAGCTCGACGTAAGGCCCTATCGTCCCGCCCGCCAGATTCAGCACGCCGGTGATCCGGACGCCGCGCAGCTTCAGCGCGGCGACCCGCCCGGAGCGGGCCGGCGGCCCGGCGAGCAGCAGCAGCGCCACCACGTCCGCGCGGACGGTCCGCGCCTCTCCCCACTCCCGTCCCCCGAAGGGGTCGTCCCGCTCCGCGACCCCCTCCGTCAGATCGCATGTCCTGCCGATGCGGAACGCCCGCCACATGGCCCGCTCCGGACCCGTGAGACCGTCCGGCATCCCGTCCTCGTGCGGCTCGGTCAATGCCGCCCCCTCGCTTTCCACGATCCGTTCCCACGACTCCGCGATTCCGTCTTCCCGGTTCCTGTCTCCGGTTCCGGACGGCCCTCGCGGATTCGTACAGCCGTTCTTCCCGCTGAGTGACGGGCTGAACGCTAACGGTCAGGAGTGGCGACAAGACGCCAGTGGGGTGCGTATCGGTCAGTGATTGGCATGTATCAGCTGTTGATACGGGCGACCGGCGTTGTAAGCCGTCTGCGAGAATTGACCCGTGATCTCTCGAATCGATCTGCGCGGCGAGACCCTCCCCGAGGGTTCCGCCCTGCGCGACCTGCTGCCCCGTGCCGAGTTCGACGTGGAAGCCGCCCTGGAGACGGTGCGGCCCATCTGCGAGGACGTCCGGCATCATGGCGCGGCCGCGGTGATCGAGTACGGGGAGAGATTCGACGGCGTCCGCGTCCCGGGCCTGCGCGTCCCCGCCGAGGCGATCGGCCGCGCCCTCGACGAACTCGACCCGGCCGTCCGCGCCGCCCTGGAGGAGTCCATCCGGCGCACCCGGCTCGTCCACCGCGAGCAGCGCCGTACCACCCACACCACCCAGGTCGTCCCCGGCGGCACGGTCACCGAGAAGTGGATCCCGGTCGAGCGCGTCGGGCTCTACGTCCCGGGCGGACGCTCCGTCTACCCGTCCTCCGTCGTGATGAACGTCGTCCCGGCCCAGGAGGCCGGCGTCGAGGGCGTGGCCATCGCCTCGCCCCCGCAGAAGGACTTCGGCGGCCTGCCGCACCCGGCGATCCTCGCCGCCTGCGCCCTGCTCGGCGTGGACGAGGTGTACGCCGCCGGCGGCGCCCAGGCCATCGCCATGTTCGCGTACGGCACGGAGGGCGGCGAGGGCACCGACGGCGAGCCCGGCTGCGCCCCCGTCAACCTGGTCACCGGCCCCGGCAACATCTACGTGGCCGCCGCCAAGCGCCTCCTCAAGGGCCGGATCGGCATCGACGCCGAGGCCGGTCCGACGGAGATCGCGATCCTCGCGGACTCCACCGCCGACCCCGTGCACGTCGCCGCCGACCTCATCAGCCAGGCCGAGCACGACCCGATGGCCGCCTCCGTCCTCGTCACCGACTCGGACGAACTGGCCGCCGCCACCGAGGCCGAGCTGAAGACCCAGGTCGCCGCCTCCAAGCACGTCGACGACCGGATCGTCCCGGCCCTCGCCGGCCGCCAGTCCGCGATCGTCCTCGTCCGCGACCTGGCCGACGGCCTCAAGGTCGTCGACGCCTACGGCGCCGAGCACCTGGAGATCCAGACCGCCGACGCCGCCGCCGTCGCCGACCGCGTCCGCAACGCCGGCGCGATCTTCGTCGGCCCCTGGGCGCCGGTCTCGCTCGGCGACTACTGCGCCGGCTCCAACCACGTCCTGCCCACCGGCGGCTGCGCCTGTCACTCCTCGGGTCTCTCCGTGCAGTCCTTCCTGCGCGGGGTGCACATCGTGGACTACACGCGCGACGCCCTCGCCGACGTCGCCCACCACGTCGTGACCCTCGCCGAGGCCGAGGACCTGCCCGCGCACGGCGCGGCGGTCAAGGCCCGGTTCGGCTGGAAGGTGCCGTAGAGCAAGTGAGCGAGATCAGGATCGACGACCTGCCCGTCCGCGACGAGCTGCGCGGCATGTCCCCCTACGGCGCGCCCCAGCTCGATGTCCCCGTCCAGCTGAACACCAACGAGAACCCCTATCCGCTGCCCGAGCCCCTGGTGGCCCGGATCGCGGAGCGGGTCGCCGAGGCCGCCCGCCACCTCAACCGCTACCCCGACCGGGACGCGGTCGAGCTGCGCACCGAGCTGGCCGCGTACCTCACCCGCACCGCGAAGCACCCGGTCGCCGCCGAGAACGTCTGGGCGGCCAACGGCTCCAACGAGGTCCTCCAGCAGCTGCTGCAGACCTTCGGCGGCCCCGGCCGTACGGCGATCGGCTTCGAGCCCTCGTACTCGATGCACGCCCTGATCGCCCGCGGCACCGGCACGGGCTGGATCTCCGGCCCGCGCCACGAGGACTTCACGATCGACCTCGCGGCGGCGGAGCGGGCCATCGCCGAGCACCGCCCGGACGTCGTGTTCGTCACCAGCCCCAACAACCCCACCGGCACCGCCGTCGCCGCCGACACCGTCGTCGCCCTGTACGAGGCGGCCCAGGCGGCCAGGCCCTCGATGGTGGTCGTCGACGAGGCCTATGTGGAGTTCAGCCACCGGGACTCGCTGCTGCCCCTCATCGAGGGCCGCCCGAACCTGGTGGTCTCCCGGACCATGTCCAAGGCCTTCGGCGCCGCCGGACTGCGCCTCGGCTACCTCGCCGCCCACCCGGCCGTGGTCGAGGCCGTCCAGCTGGTCCGGCTGCCCTACCACCTCTCCGCCGTCACCCAGGCGACCGCGCTCGCCGCCCTGGAGCACACCGACACCCTCCTCGGGTACGTCGAGCAGCTCAAGGCCGAGCGCGACCGGCTCGTCACCGAGCTGCGCGGGATCGGCTACGAGGTCACCGAGTCGGACGCCAACTTCGTGCAGTTCGGGAAGTTCCCCGACACGCACGCGGCCTGGCAGCGGATCCTCGACCGGGGCGTCCTGGTCCGGGACAACGGCGTACCGGGATGGCTGCGGGTCACCGCGGGCACCCCCGAAGAGAACGACGCGTTCCTCGACGCGGTTCGTGAATTGATGAAGGAGCAGGAGCGATGAGCCGCGTAGGCCGCGTTGAGCGCACCACCAAGGAGACCTCCGTCGTCGTCGAGATCGACCTCGACGGCACCGGAAAGGTCGATGTGTCGACCGGGGTCGGCTTCTACGACCACATGCTCGACCAGCTCGGCCGGCACGGTCTGTTCGACCTCACCGTCAAGACCGACGGCGACCTGCACATCGACTCGCACCACACCATCGAGGACACCGCCCTCGCCCTCGGTGCCGCCTTCAAGCAGGCCCTCGGCGACAAGGTCGGCATCTACCGCTTCGGCAACTGCACGGTGCCGCTGGACGAGTCGCTCGCCCAGGTCACCGTCGACCTCTCCGGCCGCCCCTACCTCGTGCACACCGAGCCCGAGACCATGGCGCCGATGATCGGTTCGTACGACACGACGATGACCCGGCACATCCTGGAGTCCTTCGTCGCGCAGGCCCAGATCGCGCTGCACGTCCACGTCCCGTACGGGCGCAACGCCCACCACATCGTGGAGTGCCAGTTCAAGGCCCTTGCCCGCGCGCTCCGCTACGCCTCCGAGCGCGACCCGCGCGCCGCCGGAATCCTCCCCTCCACGAAGGGCGCGCTCTAACCGTGACCGGCCTCTCCTCCATCCTGATCGTCGTCGGCCTCTTCCTGCTCGGCGGCGTCTACTCCTTCGTCAAGCAGAAGCTGCCCAAGGGCCTCATCGTGCTCGTCGCCATCGGCTCCGCGATGTGCCTCTCCGCCGGCGTGCTGCGGCTGAGCGTGTGGTCATGAGCGCGGCCACCCCCAAGAAGGTCGTCGTCTTCGACTACGGCTTCGGCAATGTGCGCTCCGCCGAGCGGGCCCTCGCCCGGGTCGGCGCCGAGGTCGAGATCACCCGCGACTACGACCGTGCGATGAACGCCGACGGACTGCTCGTCCCCGGCGTCGGTGCCTTCTCCGCCTGCATGCGGGGCCTCAAGGAGGCCCGCGGCGAATGGATCATCGGCCGCCGCCTCGCCGGCGGCCGGCCCGTGATGGGCATCTGCGTCGGCATGCAGGTGCTCTTCGCCCACGGCATCGAGCACGGCGTGGACACCGAGGGCCTCGACGAGTGGCCCGGCACGGTCGAGCCGCTGAACGCCCCCGTCGTCCCCCACATGGGCTGGAACACGGTCGACGCGCCCACCGACACCCAGCTGTTCGCGGGGCTCGACGCCGACACCCGGTACTACTTCGTGCACTCCTACGCGGTGCGCGAGTGGACCCTGGAGGTCGGCAACGCCAACATCCGCGCCCCCAAGGTCACCTGGGCCACCCACGGCGAGCCCTTCGTCGCGGCCGTCGAGAACGGCGCCCTGTGGGCGACCCAGTTCCACCCCGAGAAGTCCGGCGACGCCGGAGCCCAGCTCCTCACCAACTGGATCGGAACCCTGTGACTGTGTCGTCTCGAAGCGTGCTCGAACTCCTCCCCGCCGTCGACGTCCGCGACGGCCAGGCCGTCCGCCTCGTGCACGGCGAGTCCGGCACCGAGACCTCGTACGGCTCCCCGCTCGAAGCGGCCCTCGCCTGGCAGAACTCCGGCGCCGAGTGGCTGCACCTGGTCGACCTCGACGCCGCCTTCGGTACCGGGGACAACCGGCTGCTGATCGCCGAGGTCGCCCAGGCCATGGACATCAAGGTCGAGCTCTCCGGCGGCATCCGCGACGACGCCTCGCTCGCCGCCGCCCTCGCCACCGGCTGCACCCGCGTCAACCTCGGCACCGCCGCCCTGGAGACCCCCGAGTGGGTCGCCAAGGTCATCGCCGAGTACGGCGACAAGATCGCCGTCGGCCTCGACGTCCGCGGCACCACGCTGCGCGGGCGCGGCTGGACCCGCGACGGCGGCGACCTCTACGAGACGCTGGCCCGTCTCGACTCCGAGGGCTGCTCCCGCTACGTCGTCACCGACATCGCCAAGGACGGCACCCTCCAGGGTCCCAACCTGGAGCTCCTGAAGAACGTCTGCGCGGCCACCGACAAGCCCGTCGTCGCCTCCGGCGGCGTGTCCTCCCTGGACGACCTGCGGGCCCTGTCCGGTCTGGTCCCGCTGGGCGTCGAGGGCGCGATCGTCGGCAAGGCGCTCTACGCCAAGGCGTTCACCCTGGAAGAGGCGCTCGAAGTGGTGGCCTCGGCATGACGGACGCGGTGCGCAAGGTCGTCACCGGAGCCCCCTGGGAGGAGCAGGTCGGCTACTCCCGCGCGGTCGAGCTCCCCAACGGCCTGGTCCTGGTCGCCGGCTGCACGTCGCTGGTCGACGGCCAGATCGCCGACGGCGGTCCGTACGACCAGACGGTCAACTCCTTCAACGTCGCCCTCGACGCGCTGAAGCAGCTGGGCCTGGGCCCCGAGCACGTCGTGCGGACCCGGATGTACATCACCCACGCCCGTGACGTGGACGAGGTCGGCCGCGCCCACAAGAAGCTGTTCGACGCCGTCCGCCCCGCCGCGTCGATGATCATCGTCTCCGGCTTCATCGACCCCCGGCTGGTCGTCGAGGTCGAGGTCGAGGCGTACCGGGGGAGTGCCGCATGAGCCTCGCCGTACGGGTGATCCCCTGCCTGGACGTCGACAACGGCCGGGTCGTCAAGGGCGTCAACTTCCAGAACCTCAGGGACGCGGGCGACCCCGTCGAGATGGCCAGGCTGTACGACGCCGAGGGCGCCGACGAGCTGACCTTCCTGGACATCACCGCCTCCTCCGGGAACCGGGAGACCACCTACGACGTGGTGCGCCGCACCGCCGAGCAGGTCTTCATCCCGCTCACCGTCGGCGGCGGCGTCCGCTCGGCGGACGACGTCGACAAGCTGCTGCGGGCCGGGGCCGACAAGGTGGGCGTCAACACCGCCGCCATCGTCCGCCCCGAGCTGATCCGGGAGATCGCGGAGCGCTTCGGCCGCCAGGTGCTGGTCCTGTCGGTCGACGCCCGGCGCACCGCCTCCGGCTCCTTCGAGGTGACGACGCACGGCGGCCGCGAGGGCACCGGCATCGACGCCGTCGAGTGGGCGCACCGGGCCGCCGAGCTGGGCGCGGGCGAGATCCTGCTCAACTCGATGGACGCGGACGGCACCAAGGACGGCTACGACACCGACATGATCGCGGCCGTGCGCAAGCACGTGACGGTCCCGGTGATCGCCTCCGGCGGCGCCGGCCGGCTCGCCGACTTCCCGCCGGCCGTGGCGGCGGGCGCGGACGCGGTGCTCGCGGCCTCCGTCTTCCACTTCGGCGACCTGCGGATCTCGCAGGTCAAGGACGCGCTGCGGGAGGCGGGCCACCCGGTCCGCTGAGCCGCCGTCCGCTTTTCGCGAAGGAGAAGGGCCCCGCCCCCGGGGCCCTTCCCCTTCGTCCATACGCGCAACTTCTCTTGCGCAAATTATGTTGCGCAAGTTCTCCTTCCTGCCTACGGTCAGGGGCATGACCTCGCCCGACTCGCGCCGGATCACCGAACTCGGCACCCTCAAGGCGCTCTCGCACCCGCTGCGGATGCGTCTCTACCGCGCCCTCTTCGTGGCCCGTACCGCCACCGCCTCCCAGCTCGCCGACCAGGTCGACGAGGCCGTCTCGCTCATCAGCTACCACCTGCGCAAGCTCGCCGAGCACGGCCTCATCGAGGAGGCCGAGGGCCACTCCACGGACGGCCGCGAACGCTGGTGGCAGCCCTCCTCGTACGGGATCGCCATCCGCGACGAGGACGTGCGCGGCACCCCCGAACTGGCCGCCGCGAGCGACGCGCTCAGCCGCACCGTCAACGAGCAGCGCACCGACCTGCACCGCCGCTTCCTCGACGAGCGCCTCAGCTGGCCCGACGCCTGGCGCTCCGCCGCGATCAGCTCCGAGTGGCTGCCCCGCCTCACCGCCGCCGAACTCGCCGCGCTCGGCGAGGAACTCGACGGCGTCCTCAGGAAGTACGACCAGCGGGCCCGCGCCGCCGAAGCCGCCGGCGACACCGAGGGCCGCGAGAAGGTCGCCGTCCACCTCCACGGCTTCCCCTACCGCTCATGACGGCCACCGCCGCCGCCCCGGCCGCCCCCACGGCCCGCCCCGCCCACCGCGACCCCCAGGTCCTGACCTGGCTCGGCGCCCACACCGCCTCCACCCTCGGCAACAGCGTCTACTACCTCGCCCTCTCCTGGACCGCCGTCAGCAACGGCACCCCCGCCCAGGCCGGGCTCGTCATGGCCGTCTCCGCCGTACCCCGGGCGCTGCTCATGCTCGGCGGGGGAGTCGTCGCCGACCGGCTCGGCCCCCGCCGGGTCGTCATCGCCTCCGACACCGTCCGCTGCCTGGTCGTCCTCGGCCTGGCCGGGACCCTGGTCCTCGCCTCGCCCGGCCTGTGGGCGCTCGCCGCCGTCGCCCTCGTCTTCGGCGTCGTCGACGCCCTGTTCCTGCCGGCCGTCGGCGCCCTGCCGCCCCGCATCACCGAGCGCGACCAGCTCGCCCGGGTGCAGGGCATGCGCGGCCTCTCCTCCCGCCTCGGCCCCGTGCTCGGCGGCCCGCTCGGCGGTCTCGCCGTCGCCCTCGGCGGCCCGGCCGCGGCCTTCGGAGCCGCCGGGCTGCTCTTCGCCCTCTCGCTGCCCCTGCTGTACGCGCTCCGCCTCCGCCCGCTGCCCGAGAAGCACGAGGCCCGCACCGGCACCGCCCTGCGCGACCTCGCCGACGGACTGCGCTATCTGCGCGGACACCGCGTCCTGGGCCCGCTGATGATCGTCGTACTGCTCAGCGACCTCGGCTTCGCCGGCCCCTTCAACGTCGGGCTCGCCGTCCTGGCCGAGCAGCGCGGCTGGGGCGCCTCCGGCATCGGCTGGATCCTCGCCGGCTTCGGCACCGGCGCGGGCGCCGCCTCGCTGCTCCTGACCGTCCGGGGACGCGTCCCGCACGCGGGAGCCGTCAGCGGCTGGACCATGACGGCGGGCGCCGTCGCCATCGCCGCCCTCGCCGCCACCTCACGGCTGCCCGTCGCGGTCGCCGTCGCCCTGGCCGTCGGCCTGCTCGCCGGACTCTCCGGGGCGCTGTGCAACGCCCTCGTCCAGACCGAGTGCGACCCCGCCTACCTCGGCCGGGTCTCCGCCGTCGCCGCCCTCTGCTCGCTCGGCATCGCGCCGCTCGGTTTCCCGCTCACGGGCGCGGCGATCGAGCTGTGGGGCGTCGGACCGGTGTACGCCGTGAGCGCGGCGGTCTGCGCCCTCGCGGGCGTCCACAGCCTGGTGGTCCCCGCCGTCCGGCGGGCCGAGCTGCCCCGTTGAGGGCTCAGATCCCCAGCTGCCTGGTCTCCCGCAGCCGCTCGATGGCCTCCGGCTCCCCGTCCAGCTCCACCTTGGCCGAATCCTGGCGCCCGTACAGGTACATCGTCAGCTCGCCCGGCTCCCCGGAGACCGTCACCACCGGGGTGCCGCGGTGGGCGACCGCCGTCTGGCCGTTCGGCCGGCGCAGCACCAGGCCCACCGGCACCTTGCGGCCGAGGAGCCGGGCGGTGCGCTCCAGCCGGGACCAGAGGGCGTCCGCGAAGACGGGGTCGAGCTCGCGCGCCGACCAGTCGGGCTGGGCCCGGCGTACGTCCTCGGCGTGTACGTAGAACTCGACGACGTTCGCCCCCTCGTCCACCTGCTTGATGGCGAACGGCGAGAACCGCGGCGGCCCCGTCCGGACGAGCTGGACCAGCTCCTCGTACGGCTTCTCGGCGAACTCCGCCTGCACCCGGTCCTGCCGGTCCTTCAGCGCCGGTACGAGCGAACCGGCCGCCGCGTCCGGGCGCCGCTCGCGCACCACCACATGGGCCGCGAGGTCCCGGGCCCGCCAGCCCTCGCAGAGCGTAGGTGCGTCCGGGCCCGCGGCCTCCAACAGGTCGGCGAGCAGAAGCCGTTCACGTTTGGCATGGGTCGACATGACCGCCAGCGTACGGCCGCCGCCGCCCGTCCGCCCAGTGGACGCCCCGCCGGACCACCGTCCGGGGCGCGGCACAATGGCGCCATGAGCAGCAATCTCGACCCGGCCCTCTCCGCCCGGCTCAAGCGCGGCCCCGACGGGCTCGTCCCCGCCATCGCCCAGCAGTACGACACCGGCGAGGTGCTGATGCTCGGCTGGATGGACGACGAGGCCCTGCACCGCACCCTCACCACAGGCCGCTGCACCTACTGGTCCCGCAGCCGCCAGGAGTACTGGGTCAAGGGTGACACCTCCGGTCACGTCCAGCACGTCAAGTCCGTCGCCCTCGACTGCGACGCCGACACCCTCCTCGTCAAGGTCGACCAGGTCGGGGCCGCCTGCCACACCGGCGACCGGACCTGCTTCGACGCCGATGTGCTCCCCGTATCCACGTCCGAAGTGAACCCCGTCTCCGAGTAGGGTCTGGCGCCATGGATCTCGACACCTTCCGCAAGCTGGCGGCCGACCGCCGCGTCATCCCCGTCAGCCGCCGGCTGCTCGCGGACGGCGACACCCCGGTCGGGCTCTACCGCAAGCTCGCCGCCGAACGGCCCGGCACCTTCCTCCTCGAATCCGCGGAGAACGGCCGCAGCTGGTCCCGGTACTCCTTCATCGGCGTCCGCAGCGACGCCACCCTGACGGTGAAGGACGGCGAGGCCCACTGGCTGGGCACCCCGCCCGTCGGCGTCCCCACCGACGGCGACCCGCTCCAGGCCCTGCGCGCCACCGTCGAGACCCTCCACACCCCGCGCGACCTCGACCGAGTGCTCGGTGGCGGTCTGCCGCCGTTCACCGGCGGCATGGTCGGCTACCTCGGCTACGACATCGTCCGCCGCCTGGAGAAGATCGGTGACTCCACCCGGGACGACCTGGAGCTCCCCGAGCTGACCATGCTCCTCACCAGCGACCTCGCCGTCCTCGACCACTGGGACGGCTCGGTCCTGCTGATCGCCAACGCGATCAACCACAACGACCTGGAGACCGGCGTCGAGGAGGCGTACGCGCACGCCGTCGCCCGCCTCGACGCCATGGAGGCCGACCTGGCCCGCCCGGTCGCCACCGTCCCCGCCGCCCTCCCGGCCCCGGAACTGCCGCCGTTCGAAAACGGCACCGTCTCGGCACTCTGGGGCGGCCCGGCCTACCAGGACGCCGTCGAGGACATCAAGGAGCGCATCCGGGCCGGCGAGGCCTTCCAGGTCGTGCCCTCCCAGCGCTTCGAGACCGCCTGCACCGCCTCCGCGCTCGACGTCTACCGGGTCCTGCGGGCCACCAACCCGTCCCCGTACATGTACCTCTTCCGCTTCGAGAACGGCTTCGACGTCGTCGGCTCCAGCCCCGAGGCCCTCGTCAAGGTCGAGGACGGGCGGGCGATGCTCCACCCCATCGCCGGCACCCGGCACCGGGGCGCCACCCCGCAGGAGGACCACGACCTCGCGGAGGAACTGCTCGCCGACCCCAAGGAGCGCGCCGAGCACCTGATGCTCGTCGACCTCGGCCGCAACGACCTCGGCCGGGTCTGCGCGCCCGGCTCCGTCGAGGTCGTCGACTTCATGTCCGTCGAGCGCTACTCGCACGTCATGCACATCGTCTCCACCGTGACCGGCGAGGTCGCCGAGGGCCGGACCGCCTTCGACGTCCTCACCGCCTGCTTCCCCGCCGGCACCCTCTCCGGAGCCCCCAAGCCGCGCGCGATGCAGATCATCGAGGAGCTCGAACCCTCCCGGCGCGGCCTCTACGGCGGATGTGTCGGTTATCTCGATTTCGCCGGCGACGCCGACACCGCCATCGCCATCCGCACCGCCCTGCTCCGCGACGGAACCGCGTACGTGCAGGCCGGAGCGGGTGTCGTCGCCGACTCCGACCCCGTCGCCGAGGACAACGAGTGCCGCAACAAGGCCGCGGCCGTCCTCCGCGCCGTCCACACCGCCAACCGGATGAACGACAACTGAGCACGTAGGGGATAGTGGGGTACGTGAGTGCCGTACCCGTACCCCAGCCCCGGGCCGCCCGAGTGGCCGTCCCCGGCAACAGCCGCCGCAGCCTGGCCGCGGCCCTCCTGCTCGGCGCCCTCGGCGCCACCGTCGTGCTGCTCTCCGCCGGCCAGATCTGGGCGGAGGGCACCGCCTCCGTCGGCGGCGGCACCGTCCCCGTCGAGGCCGACGGCGGCACCGTCACCGGTGTGCCCACCGCCCTCGCGATCGTCGGCCTCGCCGCGCTCTTCGCCGTCTTCGCCGTCCGCCGCACCGGCCGCACCCTCGTCGCCGCGCTCCTCGCGCTGAGCGGCGCGGGCGCCGCGCTCGCCGCCGTCCTCGGTGCCTCCGACCGCACCGCGCTGGACGCCGAGGCCGCCCGCATCAGCGGCGACACCGCCGCCGCCGTCGCGGACCTGACCCACACCGTCTGGCCGTACGTGACCGCCGCGGGCGCCGTCCTGATCCTGTTCGCCGGCCTGTTCGCGCTGCGCTTCGGCAAGACCTGGCCCTCGATGGGAGGCCGCTACGAGCGCTCCGGCGCCCCGCGCGCCACCCGCAAGGCCCCCACGACCGACCCCGACCGGCCCGAGGACCTGTGGAAGGCCCTGGACCGCGGCGAGGACCCCACCCACGGCGCCTGACCACGCGGCGCGGGCCGTGGACCGACGCCCGCACCAGTGGGCCGGCGGGGGGTCCGGACGCGACGCGTGATCGTCCCGGTACCCCCGATTCATCCTCGCGCGCCCGCGTGCGGGACAATGAGCGCAGAGTGTCCGCGCACGCGAGACCTCACCATCGAGCAACTGCAACGAGGAGCAACTCATGGCGGGCAGCGCCCACGGACACACCCCGGCCGCCTGGACCGGTGTCATCATCTCCTTCATCGGCTTCTGCGTCGCCGGCGTCTTCATGGTGGCCGCCAACCTGCCCGGCTTCTGGGCCGGCGTGGGTGTCATCGTGCTCGGCGGCATCGTCGGCGGCGTGATGAAGGTGGCGGGGCTCGGCATGCCGAAGGAGTCGGCGGCCGTCACCGCCGCCCGCGAGGCCGCGACCGCGCTGGCCCGTTCCTGACACGACACGACGCATCCGAGAGCGCAGTCCGGCCGTGCCGGGCTGCGCTCCCGCGCGTCCGGGGCGAGAATCACCGGGTGGACACGCAGCCGACGGCCGGAGCCGCGACCGAGGATTCCCACACCCGACCGGGTGAACCTGGGAACGGACCAGCAGCGCCGCAGGGGTGGCCGCCGGCCGGACCCGTACCGCCGTACGGGGAGGGGTGGCCGCCGGCCGGACCCGTACCGCCGTACCCGGACGTACGGTCGCCGGGTGGGCCCGGCACGCCGCCCCACGCGCACGCGTGGCCCGGTGGGCCTTTCGTGCCGCCGCCCGCGCCCCGTTCTGCCGCCCGGCGGCTGCTCGTGCCCGTCGGCGTTCTCGCCGGGGCCGCCGCCGCCTTCGCCTACGTCGGGACCGTCGACCCCAACGAACCCGGCCACTACCCCGTCTGCCCGCTGCTCCGCTTCACCGGGATCTACTGCCCCGGCTGCGGCGGACTCCGCAGCGCCCACGCCTTCGTCCACGGCGACCTTCCCGCCGCCCTCGGCGCCAACGCCCTCGCCGTCATCGGCTACGGCGTCTTCGCCGTCGTCATGGCCCTCTGGCTGATTCGCGCCGCCCGCGGGGTGCCCATGCGCCTCGCGCTCTCCCCGGTCTGGTCGTGGGGCATCGGGGTCGTCCTCGCCCTCTTCGCTCTGGTCCGGAACCTTCCCTTCGGCTCCGCACTGGCCCCCTGAGGGTCCGTACGGCACCGCGGGGACCCCGACGGGAGTCCCAGCAGATGGGACGCCACTCCGGCCGATGCGAGTCCGGAGCCGTCCTGCGGATAGGATCGATGTGGCTGAACCTGGTTCCTCATCACCATCACCGTCCCGGAAGGGGGCCCCTCGCGTGAGTGTGCTCGACGAGATCATCGAAGGCGTACGCGCCGACCTCGCAGAGCGGCAGGCGCGGGTCACCCTCGACGAGCTCAAGGAGCGCGCCGCCAAGGCCCCGCAGGCCAAGGACGGGGTCGCCGCACTGCGCGGCGACAGCGTCAAGGTGATCTGCGAGGTCAAGCGTTCCAGCCCGTCCAAGGGCGCGCTCGCCGCGATCGCCGACCCGGCCGGACTCGCCGCGGACTACGAGGCAGGCGGCGCCGCCGTCATCTCCGTCCTCACCGAGCAGCGCCGCTTCGGCGGCTCCCTCGCGGACCTGGAGGCCGTCCGGGCCAAGGTCGACATCCCCGTCCTGCGCAAGGACTTCATCGTCACCGCGTACCAGCTCTGGGAAGCGCGCGCGTACGGAGCGGATCTCGCCCTCCTCATCGTCGCCGCCCTGGAGCAGGAGGCGCTGGTCTCCCTCATCGAGCGCGCCGAGTCCATCGGGCTCACCCCGCTCGTCGAGGTGCACGACGAGGAAGAGGTCGAGCGGGCCGTCGACGCGGGCGCCCGGATCATCGGCGTCAACGCGCGGAACCTCAAGACCCTCAAGGTCGACCGCTCCACCTTCGAGCGCGTCGCCCCGGAGATCCCGGCGCACATCGTCAAGATCGCCGAGTCCGGCGTGCGCGGCCCGCACGACCTGATCGCCTACGCCAACGCGGGCGCCGACGCGGTCCTGGTCGGCGAGTCCCTCGTCACCGGCCGCGACCCGCAGGCCGCCGTCGCCGACCTCGTCGCGGCCGGTGCCCACCCCGCCCTGAGGCACGGCCGGAGCTGACCGCGCCATGACCCCGCGCCACGACACGCCGACACCTCCGGGCAGTGCCCGGGGGGCCGTCGCCGTGCCGTCGGCGCCCGGTCGCCGCGGTCGGCTCCGTACCGCGGCCGCCCCCGTCTCCAAGCACGCCCCGCTGGCCCGCGGCTGCCGGCCGCGGGGCTGCCGTGCGCCGGCCCGCCGGGTCCACGGCCGCCGGGTGCGGTACGTGATCGGCTCCGAGCCGGGCCAGGTCAACGGCATGCGATGGCGCCCGCGCCTCGCGCGCACCTTCACGAACAGCACAGCCGCCTAGCCCCTGCGCGGGCCGGCGCGTGCACCGACCGCCGGCTTCCCGCCGCCGCGTCCGTCCCGTGTGCCCACCCGTCCCTCCCCCAAGGACTTCGTCCAGGGGGACCCCCAAGCGGGACGATTGCCCACACGGCGGTGGCGGGGCGCGGCTCGGCGGCCGTTCGTGAGGTGTCCGGGCGCATACCGTGACCATCACCCGCACGTCACCCGGGGCCCCGCCCCGCGAGGAGCAACCGCATGTCCAGCGAGTTCTTCATTCCCGACCCGGAGGGTCAGGTCCCCACCGCCGAGGGCTACTTCGGCGCCTACGGCGGCAAGTTCATCCCGGAGGCCCTCGTCGCCGCCGTCGACGAGGTCGCCGTCGAGTACGACAAGGCCAAGTCCGACCCCGAGTTCGCCCGCGAGCTCAACGACCTGATGGTCAACTACACCGGCCGGCCGAGCGCCCTCACCGAGGTGTCCCGGTTCGCCGAGCACGCCGGCGGCGCCCGGATCTTCCTCAAGCGCGAGGACCTGAACCACACCGGCTCGCACAAGATCAACAACGTGCTCGGCCAGGCCCTCCTGACCAAGCGCATGGGCAAGACCCGGGTCATCGCGGAGACCGGCGCGGGCCAGCACGGCGTGGCCACCGCCACCGCCTGCGCCCTGTTCGGCCTCGAATGCACCATCTACATGGGTGAGATCGACACCCAGCGCCAGGCCCTCAACGTGGCCCGGATGCGGATGCTCGGCGCCGAGGTCGTGGCCGTGAAGTCCGGCAGCCGCACTCTCAAGGACGCCATCAACGAGGCCTTCCGCGACTGGGTCGCCAACGTGGACAGGACGCACTACCTGTTCGGCACGGTCGCGGGACCGCACCCCTTCCCCGCGATGGTCCGCGACTTCCACCGGGTCATCGGCGTCGAGGCCCGCCGCCAGATCCTGGAGCGCGCCGGACGCCTCCCCGACGCGGCGATCGCCTGCGTCGGTGGCGGCTCCAACGCCATCGGCCTCTTCCACGCCTTCGTCCCGGACGCCGGCGTGCGCCTGATCGGCTGCGAGCCGGCCGGCCACGGCGTCGAGACCGGCGAGCACGCGGCCACCCTCACCGCGGGCGAGCCCGGCATCCTGCACGGCTCGCGGTCGTACGTCCTCCAGGACGAGGAGGGCCAGATCACCGAGCCCTACTCGATCTCGGCGGGCCTCGACTACCCGGGCATCGGCCCGGAGCACGCGTACCTCAAGGACAGCGGCCGGGGCGAGTACCGCGCCGTCACCGACGACGCCGCCATGCAGGCGATGCGTCTGCTCTCCCGCACCGAGGGCATCATCCCGGCGATCGAGTCGGCGCACGCCCTCGCCGGGGCCCTGGAGGTCGGCAGGGAACTCGGCAAGGACGCCCTGCTCCTGGTGAACCTCTCCGGGCGCGGCGACAAGGACATGGACACGGCCGCCCGCTACTTCGGCCTGTACGACGGGGAGGGCTCCAAGTGACGACCGGGAACATCCAGCTGCTCAGTGACACCCTCGCCAAGACGAAGGCGGAGAACCGGGCCGCGCTCATCGCGTACCTCCCGGCCGGCTTCCCGACCGTCGACGGCGGCATCGCGGCGATCAAGGCCGTCTTCGACGGCGGCGCGGACGTGGTCGAGGTCGGCCTCCCGCACAGCGACCCGGTCCTCGACGGGCCGGTCATCCAGACCGCCGACGACATCGCCCTGCGCGGCGGCGTCAAGATCGCCGACGTGATGCGCACGGTCCGCGAGGCCCACGAGGCCACCGGGAAGCCGGTCCTCGTCATGACGTACTGGAACCCGATCGACCGGTACGGCATCGAGCGCTTCACCGAGGAGCTCGCCGCGGCCGGCGGCGCGGGCTGCATCCTGCCCGACCTGCCGGTCCAGGAGTCCGCGGTCTGGCGCGAGCACGCCGACAAGCACGGTCTGGCCACCGTCTTCGTCGTCGCGCCCAGCAGCAGGGACGAGCGGCTCGCCACCATCACGGCGGCCGGCTCCGGCTTCGTCTACGCGGCCTCCCTCATGGGCGTCACCGGCACCCGCGTGTCGGTCGGCGAGCAGGCCGCCGACCTGGTCCGCCGTACCCGCGCGACCTCCGAGCTGCCGGTGTGCGTCGGCCTCGGGGTCTCCGACGCCGCCCAGGCGAAGGAGGTCGCGGCCTTCGCCGACGGCGTCATCGTCGGCTCCGCCTTCGTGAAGCGGATCCTCGACGCCGACGGCGACGAGGCCGCGGGACTCGCCGCCGTAAGGGAACTGGCGGCCGAACTCGCCGAGGGCGTACGGCGCGTTTCGTAACCCATTTGGGTGGATCTCAACCGGGGAGGCACGTACGTGCCTCCCCGGTTCGTTCCTGAGGCGTGAGCGAGAACAACCGTGGTGACGGTAACCGGAGCGCGCGGGAGCGCCTCCAGCAGCAGCGTGAGCGTGACAAGGCCCGCGAGAAGCAGCGGCGCGTCCTGATCGTGTCGGCGGCGGTGGTCGGTGTCCTCGGCCTGGCCGCGATCGTCGGCGTGATCGCGGCCGGCGGCGACAAGAACGGCGGGTCCGACAAGGCGGGCCCGGTGGTCGCGCCGACCGGGGCGATCGAGGAGGACGGGAAGCCCGCCATCCCCACCGGGAAGACGGACGCGCCGTCGACGCTCGCGGTCTGGGAGGACTTCCGCTGCCCGGCGTGCGCCCAGTTCGAGAACGTCATGCGGGCCACCATCCACGAGCTGGAGGCCTCGGGCGCGCTCAAGGCCGAGTACCACCTCGCCACCCTCATCGACGGGAACATGGGCGGCAGCGGCTCGCTGCGCGCGGCGAACGCGGCGGCGTGCGCCCAGGACGCGGGGAAGTTCACCGCGTACCACGACACCCTCTACGTCAACCAGCCGCCGGAGACGGACGACGCCTTCGGCAAGAACGACAAGCTGATCGAGCTGGCCGCGAAGGTCCCGGGGCTCGACACGCCCGCCTTCCGCAGCTGTGTGAACGACGGGACGCACGACAGCTGGGTGACCAAGTCGAACGAGGCCTTCCAGAACGGCGGCTTCCGGGGCACCCCGACCGTCCTGCTCAACGGCGAGCCGATCTTCCCGACGAAGGGCAACGAGCAGATCTCCCCGGAGAACCTCAAGACGTGGGTCGCCGAGGCCAACAAGGGCAAGAAGGCGGGCACGGCCGCTCCGGTCTCCCCCTCGGCCGGCTGAGACCCGCTCCGGCGGCGTTAGTTACCCAGAAGTTGCCGGGCGGGCTGCCGTACCGCCCGCCCGGCAGGGTAGCGTCGGACCTGCCATGGACCTTGCCTATATTCCCAGCCCGTCGACCGGTGTGATCAACCTCGGACCGATCCCGCTGCGCGGCTATGCCTTCTGCATCATCATCGGTGTCTTCGTAGCCGTCTGGTACGGCAACAAGCGCTGGATCGCCCGGGGCGGCACTGCCGGCACCGTGGCCGACATCGCCGTCTGGGCGGTGCCCTTCGGCCTCGTCGGCGGACGCCTCTACCACGTGATCACCGACTACCAGCTGTACTTCAGCGAGGGTGAGAACTGGGTCGACGCCTTCAAGATCTGGGAGGGCGGCCTCGGTATCTGGGGCGCCATCGCGCTCGGCGCGGTGGGTGCCTGGATCGGCTGCCGCCGACGGGGCATCCCGCTCCCGGCGTGGGCCGACGCCCTCGCTCCCGGTATCGCCTTCGCCCAGGCCATCGGCCGCTGGGGCAACTGGTTCAACCAGGAGCTCTACGGGCGGCCGACCGATCTGCCCTGGGCCCTCAAGATCACCGAGGGTGCGAACCGCGAGGCCGGGCTCTACCACCCGACCTTCCTGTACGAGTCGCTGTGGTGCGTCGGTGTCGGCTTCCTGGTCATCTGGGCCGACCGCCGCTTCAAGCTCGGCCACGGGCGCGCCTTCGCGCTGTACGTCGCCGCGTACTGCTCCGGTCGTGCCTGGATCGAGTACATGCGGGTGGACGAGGCGCACCACATCCTCGGCCTCCGGCTGAACGTGTGGACGGCGATCATCGTCTTCCTGCTCGCGGTGCTCTACATGGTGATCTCGGCGCGGATCCGTCCGGGCCGCGAGGAGGTCGTGGAGCCCAGGCCCGTCGCCAAGGACGGCGACGACGCGAAGGGCGTCGACGCCGAGGAGGACACCGCGAAGGGTGAGGCCGGGGAGAAGGCCGGGGACGCCGATCCCGAGGCCGCCGACGCCGGACCGGACCTCGTCAAGGACAAGGGCAAGGACAAGGGCAAGGACACTGACGGCTCAGACGCCGACAGCTCCGACGCCGACGGCTTCGCCACGGACGTGGAGCACGGGGCCGACAACGGCGCCGGGTCCGCCGCCAAGAGCTGATCCTTCACAGCCGTTCGAAGGGCCGCGGGAACCCAAGGGTTCCGGCGGCCCTTCCGCATGCCGGGGTACGGGAGCGCCCGCCGGGGTCCGGGCGTCAGGCCCTACGGGCGGCGAGGGCGAGGACCCGGTGGGCCCCCGCGACCACCGCCGCGTCGACGAAACGGCCGTCCGGGAGGGCCAGCGCGCCCTGCCCGGTCCCCGCCGCCACGACCTCCCGCGCCGCGTCGATCTCCGCCGGGGTGGGCAGGTAGGCCCGCTCGATGACGGGGAGCTGGCGGGGGTGGATGGCCGCCCGGCCGAAGAAGCCCAGGGCCCGGCCCCGGGCGCAGCCGGTGGCCAGCGCGTCCAGGTCGCCGATGTCCGGATGGACCGACTGGGCCGGCGGCGGGAGGGCGGCGGCGCGGGCCGCCACCACCACGCGTCCGCGCGGCCAGTCGAGGCCGCTGTCCTCCCGTATGCCCAGGTCGGCGCGGAGGTCGGCCTCGCCGAGCGCGATGCCGCGCACGGCGGGGTGGGCGGTGGCGATGGCGTAGGCGTGCTCCACGGCGAGGGCGTTCTCCAGGAGCGGATAGAGGGGGAGGCCCGGGGCCAGCCGGGCGATCCGGTGGATGTCAGTGGCGTGTGTCACCTTGGGTACACGGAGAGCGTGGAGGCCGGGGAGGGGGGCCAGGGTGGGGATGTCGTGCGGGGTGTGGACGCGGACGTGGACCGGGACGGGGTGGGAGTCCGCGAGGAGATCCGCCGTGGCGTCCAGGGCGTACGCCCTGCGGTGCGGGGCGACGGCGTCCTCCAGATCGACGATCACCACGTCGGCGCCGGCGAGCAGGGCCTTGGCGACGACAGCGGGGCGGTCGCCGGGCGCGTACAGCCAGGTGAGGGGGGTGAAGGGCGGCGGGGCCGGGGGACGTTCCGTGCCGTTCGCGCGGGTCATGGCCTCGCTCATACCGCCCCCTGCTCGCGGAGGGCGCCGATCTCGGCGGGGGTGAGGCCGAGTTCGGAGAGGACGGCGGTGGTGTCGGCGCCGTGCGGGCGGCCGGACCAGCGGATGGCTCCGGGCGTCTCGGAGAGGCGGAAGAGGACGTTCTGCATCTTGATCGGGCCGAGTTCGGGGTCCTGCACCTCGGTGACGGTGCCGAGCGCCTGGTACTGCGGGTCGGCGACCACGTCCCGGATGTCGTAGACCGGGGCGATCGCCGCCTCCGCCTTCTCGAAGGCCGCCATGGCCTCGTCCCGGGTGTGGCGGGCGATCCACGAGCCGACCGCCTCGTCCAGTTCGTCCGCGTGCTCGGCCCGTCCGCCGCCGTCGGCGAACCACGGCTCGTCGATCAGTTCCGGGCGGCCGACGAGCCGGAGGACCCGCTCGGCGATCGACTGGGCGGAGGTGGAGACGGCGACCCAGGAGCCGTCGGCGGTCCGATAGGTGTTGCGCGGGGCGTTGTTGCGGGAGCGGTTGCCCGTCCGGGGCTGGACGTAGCCGAGCTGGTCGTACCAGAGGGAGTGGGGTCCGATGACGGAGAGCATCGGTTCGATGATCGCCATGTCGACGACCTGGCCGCGGCCGGTCGTGTTCCTCGCGGTGAGCGCGGTCATCACGGCGTACGCGGTGGCGAGGGCGGCGATCGAGTCGGCCAGGCCGAAGGGGGGAAGGGTGGGCGGGCCATCGGGTTCGCCGGTGATGGCGGCGAAACCGCTCATCGCCTCCGCGAGGGTGCCGAAGCCGGGGCGGTGGGCGTACGGGCCGAACTGGCCGAAGCCGGTGACCCGGGCGAGGACCAGCCGGGGGTTGACGGTGGACAGTTCCTCCCAGCCGAGACCCCAGCGTTCCAGGGTGCCGGGGCGGAAGTTCTCCACGATGACGTCCACGTCGGCGGCGAGCGCGAGCAGGGTGTCGCGGCCGCCCGGTGAGGACAGATCGAGGGTGATCGTCCGCTTGTTCCGGCCGAGGACCTTCCACCAGAGGCCGACGCCGTCCTTCGCGGGGCCGTGGCCACGGGACGGGTCGGGCTTGCGGGGGTGCTCGACCTTGACGACATCGGCGCCGAAGTCCCCGAGCATCATGGCGGCGAGCGGGCCGGCGAAGAGGGTCGCGAGGTCCAGGACGCGCAGACCCTGGAGGGGAGTCGTGGGAGTGTGCGGTGCGGTCGTCATGCGCGGTCGGTCTCCCTCGTGCCGAGGGAGCCGAAGGCCGCCTCGATCTCCGTGCGGAACGGCATCGACGTCGAGGCGCCCTCGCGCTGGACGGAGAGCGCGGCGGCGCTCTGCGCCCAGGCGAGCGCCTCGGGGACGGGGCGGCCCTCGCCGAGGGCGACCGCGAGCGCGCCGACGAAGGTGTCGCCCGCGCCGGTGGTGTCCACGGCCCGGACCCGGGGGGCGGGCACCGCGATCGGGTCGGCGCCCCGCGCCGCGTACAGACTGCCGGCCGCCCCCAGGGTGACGACGACCTCGGGCACGTCCCGGAGCAGGGCGAGGGCGGCCTCGCGCGGGTCGGTGAGACCGGTGAGCGCGGCGGCCTCGTGCTCATTGGGCACCAACAGGTCGGTGACGGCGAGGAGTTCGGGAGGGAGCGGTTGGGTGGGAGCGGGGGTGAGGACGGTGCGGACGCCGAGCCCGCGGGCGGTCGTGGCGCCCTCCACGACGACGGAGAGGGGCAGTTCCAGCTGGAGCAGCAGGGCGTCGGCGGTGCCGAGGAGCGCTTCGTCGCCGTGGGTGAGGGAGGTGACGGTGCCGTTCGCGCCGGGGACGACGACGATCGCGTTGCCGCCCTCGTCGTCGACGACGATGTGGGCCGTGCCGGAGGCGCCCTCGGAGGTGCGCAGGAGGTCGGTGTCCACCCCGCAGTGTTCGAGCGTGGACCGGAGCCGTGTCCCGAAGTCGTCCGCGCCGACCGCTCCGATCATCGACACCTCGGCGCCGGCGCGGGCGGCGGCGACGGCCTGGTTGGCGCCCTTGCCGCCGGGGATCGTACGGAAGGAGCGGCCGGTGACCGTCTCGCCGAGGGCCGGGGCCCTCGGTACGTAGGCGACGAGATCCATGTTCGTACTGCCGAGTACGACGATGCTGGTCATGGGCGTACGGCCTCCAGACGGGTCAGTTCGGCCAGGGTGTCGAAACCGATGCCGTCGAAGGACGGCACCGAGGTCGACAGCCGGTTCTTGAGAGGGGCGGTCCAGCGCTCGGGCAGCCGGTCGGGATGCCCGGCGAGCAGCCCGGCGACCGAACCGGCGGTGGCGCCGTTGGAATCGGTGTCCCAGCCGCCCGAGACCGCCGCGCAGACGGAGCGGGAGAAGTCGCCGTCGGCGTGGGTGAGGGCGGCGGCGAGCAGCGCGGCGTTCGGGACGGCATGGACCCAGTGGTACCCGCCGAGTTCGGCGTGCAGCCGGTCGACGACCGGGTCGAAGCCCTCGCGGTGGCCGGCCGCCTCGTGGGCGTACCCGATGCCCCGGCGGACGGCCTCCGCGAGGCGGGAGCGCGGCGGGATCACGTCGAGACCGGCGGCAAGGGCCTGGTGGACATCGGCGGTGCCGGTGGCGGCGGTGGCGAGGGTGGCGGCGACGAACATGGCGCCGTAGACGCCGTTCGCGGTGTGGGTGAGCACCGCGTCCCGGTGTGCCTGCGCGGCGGCGGCCACCGGGTCGCCGGGGTGGGTCCAGCCGTGGACGTCGGCGCGGATCTGGGCGCCGATCCACTCGCGGAAGGGATTGCGGCGGACGGCGGTCAGCGGGGGTTCCACGCCGTCGAGGAGGTTGCGGTAGGCGACGCGCTCGGCCGTGAAGGTGCGGCCGGCGGGCAGTTCGTCGAGCCAGAGGCGGGCGACGTCGGAGGTGGTGAAGCCGCGGCCGTGCCGCTGGAGGAGCAGCAGGTTCAGCAGGGCGTAGTTGAGGTCGTCGTCCTCGGGCATGCCGTCGATGTTCTCGGCGAGGGAGGTGGGGGCGGAGCGACGGTTCCAGGGGTGGGCGGCGAGCAGCTCGGGCGGGACGCCGCGGGCGGTGAACCAGGTGGAGAGGGGCCAGTTGCCGGTGGCGCGGGCGAGGGCGCGGATGGCGGGGAGGGGCAGCTTCTCGACGGGTTTGCCGAGCAGACACCCGGCGGCCCGGCCGAGCCAGGCGGCGTGGAACCGGTCGCGGAGGGCGTCCTCCTCGCCCGGCGGGAGTACGGGACGACCGCCCGCAGAGGGGGTGGTGGCGGTCGTGCCGGGGGCTGTCAGGGCCCGGATCCCGGGGAGGGGGGTCGGCTCCAGGGGTGCCGAGGGAGTGGGGAGGGACCCCAGGGCGTCGAGGAGTTCCTCCGCCAGGGGGCGGAGGTCCGGGCGGAGGGCCTCGGAGGCGCCGGCCGTCTCCGGGGCGGGCGGGCCGCCCGCCGAGGCCCAGCGGGCCGCGAGGGCGCGGGCGTCGCGGCCGTCCTCCGCCGCCTGGCGGAGCTCGTGCCCCACCAGGTCCTCCGGCTGGACCCAGGTCAGCCGGAGGCTCACCGGGCCGCGCCCGTCAGCGTGGCGAACGCGGCCTCGTGGGCCCGGCGGCGTGCGGCGTCCTCCGCGAAGACCTCGTGGGCCACCTCGGTCAGGGCCCGTGCCGGGGCGTGCAGATCGAGGCGGCTGGCCTCCGCCACCCGCTTCGCCCAGTCGGCGGGCACCGCGGACTCGCCGTGCAGCGCGCCCACGATCGCCCCCGCCATCGTCGCGATGGAGTCGCAGTCGCGGCCGTAGTTCACCGCGCCGAGCACCGTACGCCGGAAGTCGCCCTCGCCGACCAGCAGCATGCCCAGGGCGACCGGCAGTTCCTCGATCGCGTGGAGCCGGGAGGGGCGGCGGGCGCCGAGGGACGGCGCGCGGTAGTCGGGGCCGACCGAGTCGAAGGGCGCGACCGCCCTGCGCAGCGGGGTGAGGGCCGACTCGAAGTCCCGGTGTCCGGAGGCCACTTCCGCCACCGCCTCGATCGCCGACCGGGTGCCGTCCTTCGCCAGTGCCAGGGCCGTCGCCACCACCGAGGACGGAGTGGCGCCCGGTGCGCAGGCCGCCGCCACGGCCGCCGCGAACACGCCCGCCGCCTCACGGCCGTACGAGGACTGGTGCGCGCCCGCGATGTCGAGGGCCTCGGTGTACGCGGCCTCCGGGTGGGCCGCGTTGACGAGGCCGACGGGCGCCATGTACATCGCGGCGCCGCAGTTCACGATGTTGCCGTTGCCCGCCTCGCGCGGGTCCGCGTGGGCGTAGTGGAGCCGGGTGACGATCCACTTCTCGGCGAGGAAGATCCGCTGGAGCGGCAGCGCCTCCGCCTCCAGCTCCGGGATCCAGACGGGGGAGCCCATGAGTTCGGGGACCAGATGGTCCGCGACCGCGTACGCGTCGAGATGGCCGCGGACCTTCTCGTACACCCTGATCAGGGCGTGGGTCATCAAGGTGTCGTCGGTGACGTGCCCGTCGCCCTTGTGGTACGGGGCGATGGGGCGGGCCGTGCGCCAGTCGTCGCCGTTCCAGGGGCCGACGATCCCGGTGACGCGACCGCCGTGGCGCTCCGCGATCTGCTCGGGGGTGTAGCCCTCGACGGGGCCGCCGAGCGCGTCGCCGACGGCGGCCCCGAGGAGACTGCCGGTGATCCGGTCATCCAGTGTGGGTGTCATGCCGGAATTGTCCACCTGGGGTGGCCTGTTCCGTGGTTGTCAGCAGCCCGGCGAGTTCCACCAGGTCCGTCCCCGCCAGCCGGGGCAGCGCGCAGCCCGCGAGTGTCCGGCACGCGTCCCGCCAGGTCGCCGGCACCGAACGGCCGCCGCCGAGCGCGCCGGTGAGGGCGCCCACGAGGGCGGGGGCGGAGTCGGCGACCCGGGAGAGACAGGCCGCGGCCGGTACGGCGGACGTCATCTCGCCCCGGGAGGCGGTCGCCAGGGCCAGGGCCACCGGGACGGTCTCGGCGGCGGCGATGCCGTAGCTGTAGACGTGGTCGACGATCTGGTGCTCGAGGAGCGGCACCAGCTCGAAGGCCGAACCGGCGGTCCGGGCGAGCTTCACCGCGTACCGGGCGTTGCGGCCGATCTCGGTGACCGGCGCGAGTTCGGCGACGGCCGCCGCGACGGCCTCGTCGACCGTCGCCCCGCCGAGGGCCGCGGCGACGGCCGCCGCCGTCGCGCGGGCGCCGTGGACGCCGTCGCCGTCCTGGGTGTACCGGGCGTCGAACTCGGCGAGTTCGGCGGCGGCGCGCGGGTCGCCGGGGTGGACGAGGGCCAGCACGGCGGCGCGGACGCAGGCGGCGTCGTCGAAGTAGTGCGGGTTGTCGTGGCCGGTGGCCGGCGGGCGCAGACCGGTGGCGAGATTGCCGAGGCCCGCGCGGACGGAGATCCGGGCGCGGAGGGGGAGTACGGCGGACTCGACCTCCGGGGCGCGGTCGGCCGCCGCGGCGACCTGGCCGGCCAGGGCGTTCCAGGCCAGGTCCACGGCGGCGCGGAGCCGGCGCTCCGGGGGCAGCGTCGCGAACACCGGGCCGGTGGAGGCGAGTACCGCCTCGGCGGTGAACACCGCCCACTCGGCGTCGTCCGAAGGGCCGAGCCGGAGGGGCTCGGGAGGCTGGTTGAGGGCGATGGGGACGGGGAGGGTCGTCGTGGCGTTCTGCTCGGCGAAGGTGTCGAGTTCACGGGTGAGACGTCGGGTCCACTCGGGCATGCGGGCGGCGCGGTGACGGGCGGCGGGCCAGCCGGCGGCGTCGCCCGAGGCGATCCCGAGCAGCAGACCCTCGACGGCGTCGCGGGAGGGCCGTTGGGGGGCGGAGGGGCGCGGGGGTTCGTGGGTGCGGCTCCAGGAGCCGGTGGCGTGGGGCGGGGCGGGGGGCGACACCAGGTCCTGGGGGGTACCGAGGAGGGGGCCGGAGCCCGGCGCTGTGGGCACAGCGGTGGTGGTGGCGGTGGTGGTGTCCGGCGCCGGAGCTGTGCCCGCGGCCGTGCCGGTGGCGTCCCGGTCCGGGGTCTTGCCCGCAGCCGTCGTCGTCAGGTCCGCGCTCATCAGGAGTCTCCCTCCGGGGTCAGCAGGTCCGCCACGTCCAGGACGTGGTAGCCGCGCATCGACGGGAGGCAGCTGCCCGTCACCGGGGTGATGGCCGAGGCCCAGTCCGCCGGGATCGAGCCGACGCCGCCCGCCGCGCCGGCCAGCGCGCCCGCCACCGCCGCCGTCGTGTCCGCGTCGCGGCCCATGTTGACGGCCGTCAGGACCGCCGTACGGAAGTCGCCCCGCGCGGCGGCGAACGCGCCGAACGCCAGGCCCACCGCCTCCGGGGCCAGGTCCGTCCAGGGGTAGCCGCCGATGACGACCGCCGAGCGGACCTGGCGTTCGCGGGTGAGCGGGTCCGGCTGGACGCGCTGCGCCGCGACGACCGCGCGGCGCAGCGAGCGGGCCGTCCAGGAGTCCATCGGGACGACCGAGAGCGCCGCCGCGATGACCGAGGTGACGGTCGCTCCCGTCATCGCCGCCGCCACGCCCGCCGCCACCGCCTGGCCGCCGTAGATGCCCTCGCCGTCGTGGCTGACGCTGCCGTCGATGGCGACGAGCCGGGCCGCCTCCGCCGGTCGTCCCGCCGCGAACACCCCGAACGGCGCCGCCCGCATCGCGAGGCCGTCGCTCCAGGCGTGCCGGTGCTGGGCGGAGATGGGCGCGGCGAGGCCCCGGCGGAGGTTCTCCAGGGTGCCGCGCTCCGAGAAGCCCGCGCCCCGGAAGGGGCCTTCGTCGAGGTCGGCGATCCAGTGGTGCCAGGCCCGTTCGACGTGGTGGACGGTGAGGGCCGAGCCGTGCCGGGCGAGGAGGAGCGCCGAGAAGATCGCGTACTCGGTGTCGTCGGTGCCCGCCGGGCTCTCCGTCACGAATCCCTCGATCCGGCCCCAGCGGCGGCGGATCTCGGAGGGCCGCATGTTCTCGGCGGGCGCGCCGAGCGCGTCGCCGACGGCGAGGCCGAGCAGTGCCCCTCTCGCCCGTTCGCGCGTGTCGCGTGCCGTGGTGGTCACCATGTCCGTGGCCCCTTCCTCGGTGGGGGCGCGTCGATGGCGCCCCGATGCCTGGATCTGTGCCACCACAGGCGGCGAACTCGCCGCAGAAACGTCTCTGTCACCCGCCTGACACCACGCCAGGTTGCGGTGCCCTCAGTGAGGCGGGCCTTAGTAAGTACGGCCTGCCTTGCTGGCGCGCCCCTTACATCGCGCGTATTTTCGAGGATGTTGGGGGCGGCGGGTGCAACCCGGCCCGCCGGAACGAGGGGAGAGCCATGTCCATCATCGAAGCTCAGGCGCCACTGCACGAGGCCCACCGCGACAACCACACCCACCGTGACGTCAACGGCGGTTGGCTGCGTCCGGCGGTCTTCGGCGCGATGGACGGACTGGTGTCCAACCTCGCCCTGATGACCGGTGTCGCCGGTGGCGCGGTCACCTCGCAGACCGTCGTCATCACCGGCCTCGCCGGACTCGCGGCCGGCGCCTTCTCGATGGCCGCCGGCGAGTACACCTCCGTCGCCTCGCAGCGCGAACTCGTCCAGGCGGAACTTGACGTCGAGCGCCGCCAGTTGCGCAAGCACCCCGTCGACGAGATGGAGGAACTCGCCGCGCTCTACGTCTCCCGCGGCGTCGAGCCCGCGCTCGCCCGCGAGGTCGCGATGCAGCTGTCGAAGGACCCCGAGCAGGCCCTTGAGATCCACGCGCGCGAGGAGCTGGGCATCGACCCGGACGACCTGCCGTCGCCCATGGTCGCCGCGGTCTCGTCCTTCGGCTCCTTCGCGCTCGGCGCGCTGCTCCCCGTACTGCCGTACCTGCTCGGCGCGACCTCGGTCTGGCCCGCCGTGCTGCTCGCCCTCCTCGGGCTGTTCGCCTGCGGCGCGCTCGTGGCCCGGGTGACCGCGCGCGGCTGGCTCTTCAGCGGCATGCGGCAGCTCGTCCTCGGCGGCGCCGCCGCGGCCGTCACATACGGACTCGGCATGCTCTTCGGGGCGGCTCTGTAACCCGGGGGCGGCTGCGCGTTCCGTCCGCGCGAAGGACCTGGTGGCTACGGATTCCGTACCGCGCGAAGCGCCTGACGGGTGCGGATTCCGCACCGCGCGGAAGGCGCGACGGAATCCGTACCCACGCAGAAGACCGAGAGGCCCCCATGGGGGGCCTTTCCGGCGTTTCGGGGCAGTAATTCGGGACGTAAGCCCCGGATCGGCTGTGACGTATATCCCTGGTCCGATCCGCCGCAGCGGTGAGACACTATGCGGGACGCCACATAAGTAGCCGGTTACTCGGCGGTTTCGAACCTGTGACCAACGGGAATGAGGCATGAGCGTCGCTGGGCAATGAAGCCCACACAGTGACGGGTCGCCGGAGACCCGGAGATCTTCCGGATCACCCTCGATCCGCCCCCGCGGGACAGCCCTTGTCGCCGCACCCCCAGGTGAACCCCCCAGGTGAACCCACATCACCGCTCCGTGTCGGCGGTGTCCGCATGCTGGAATGAACTATCCGCTTCGTGAGAACTCAGCCATCATGTAACCTGCACGAAATTTCGCGGAGGGCCAACGTCGTCCCTCGGTATCTGCATATGCCACGACGACGACGGGAGAGCCGATGCGTTCCGACGCCTGGTCGCCCATGGACGGTCGCCCCGCTCCGCAGGGGATGTACGACCCCCGTAACGAACACGACGCCTGTGGTGTCGGGTTCGTGGCCACCCTCACCGGTGTAGCCAGCCACGCGCTGGTCGAGCAGGCGCTGACCGTACTGCGCAACCTCGAGCACCGCGGCGCCACCGGCTCCGAGCCCGACTCCGGCGACGGCGCCGGCATCCTGCTCCAGGTCCCGGACGCCTTCCTCCGCGAGGTCGCCGGATTCGAGCTTCCCGAGGCCGGCGCGTACGCCGTCGGCATCGCGTTCCTCCCCGAGGACGACACCGACGGGACCGCCGCCAAGATCGAGGCGATCGCCGCCGAAGAGGGCCTGGACGTCCTCGGCTGGCGCGAGGTCCCCGTCGCCCCCGAGCTGCTCGGCGCCTCCGCCCGCTCCACCATGCCGGTCTTCCGCCAGCTCTTCGTGGCGGACACCGAAGGCGCCACCACGGGCATCGCGCTCGACCGCAAGGCCTTCGTCCTGCGCAAGCGCGCCGAGCGCGAGGCCGCGACGTACTTCCCGTCGCTCTCCGCCCGCACCATCGTCTACAAGGGCATGCTGACCACCGGCCAGCTGGAGCCCTTCTTCCCGGACCTGTCGGACCGCCGCTGCGCCACCGCCGTGGCCCTGGTCCACTCCCGGTTCTCCACCAACACCTTCCCGAGCTGGCCGCTGGCCCACCCGTACCGCTTCGTCGCCCACAACGGTGAGATCAACACCGTCAAGGGCAACCGGAACTGGATGACCGCCCGCGAGGCGCAGCTCGGCTCCGAGGCCTTCGGTGAGGGCTCGCTGGACCGGATCTTCCCGATCTGCACCCCGGACGCCTCCGACTCGGCCTCCTTCGACGAGGTCCTGGAGCTGCTCCACCTCGGCGGCCGTTCGCTGCCGCACGCGGTCCTGATGATGGTCCCGGAGGCGTGGGAGAACCACGAGACCATGGACCCGGCCCGCCGCGCCTTCTACCAGTACCACTCCACGATGATGGAGCCCTGGGACGGCCCGGCCTGCGTCACCTTCACCGACGGCGTCCAGGTCGGCGCGGTCCTCGACCGCAACGGACTGCGCCCCGGCCGCTACTGGGTCACCGACGAGGGCCTCGTCGTCCTCTCCTCCGAGGTCGGCGTCCTCGACATCGACCCCGCCAGGGTCGTCCGCAAGGGCCGCCTCCAGCCCGGCAAGATGTTCCTCGTCGACACCGCCGAGCACCGCATCGTCGAGGACGACGAGATCAAGGCCGCCCTCGCCGCCGAGAACCCGTACGAGGAGTGGCTGGAGACCGGCGAGATCGAGCTCTCCGACCTCCCCGAGCGCGAGCACATCGTGCACACCCACGCCTCGGTCACCCGCCGCCAGCAGACCTTCGGCTACACCGAGGAAGAGCTGCGCGTCATCCTCGCCCCGATGGCCACCACCGCCGGCGAGCCCCTCGGCTCCATGGGCACGGACTCGCCGATCGCGGCCCTCTCCGCCCGCCCGCGGCTGCTCTTCGACTACTTCACCCAGCTGTTCGCGCAGGTCACGAACCCGCCGCTGGACGCCATCCGCGAAGAGCTGGTGACGAGCCTGCGCTCCTCGCTGGGCCCCCAGGGCAACCTGCTGGAGCCGACCCCCGTGTCGTGCCGCAGCGTCACCCTGCCCTTCCCGGTGATCGACAACGACGAGCTGGCCAAGCTCATCCACATCAACGCCGACGGCGACATGCCCGGCATGAAGGCCGCGACCCTCTCCGGCCTCTACCGGGTCTCCGGCGGTGGTGAGGCCCTCGCCGCCCGCATCGACGCGATCTGCGCCGAGGCCGACACCGCCATCGAGGGCGGCGCCCGCCTCATCGTGCTCTCCGACCGGCACTCCGACGCCGAGCACGCGCCGATCCCCTCGCTGCTGCTCACCGCGGCCGTCCACCACCACCTCATCCGCACCAAGCAGCGCACCAAGGTGGGTCTGCTCGTCGAGGCCGGTGACGTCCGCGAGGTCCACCACGTCGCCCTGCTCATCGGCTACGGCGCCGCCGCGGTCAACCCGTACCTCGCCATGGAGTCCGTCGAGGACCTGGTCCGCGCCGGCACCTTCATCGAGGGCCTGGAGCCCGAGCAGGCCATCCGGAACCTGATCTACGCCCTCGGCAAGGGCGTCCTCAAGGTCATGTCCAAGATGGGCATCTCCACCGTCGCCTCCTACCGCGGCGCCCAGGTCTTCGAGGCCGTCGGCCTCGACGAGACCTTCGTCGCCACGTACTTCAACGGCACGGCCACCAAGATCGGCGGCGCCGGTCTCGACGTCGTCGCCAAGGAGGTCGCCGCCCGGCACACCAAGGCGTACCCCGTCTCCGGAGTCCCCTCGGCGCACCGCGCCCTGGACATCGGCGGCGAGTACCAGTGGCGCCGCGAGGGCGAGCCGCACCTGTTCGACCCGGAGACGGTCTTCCGCCTGCAGCACGCCACGCGGACCAAGCGGTACGACATCTTCAAGAAGTACACGGACCGGGTCAACGAGCAGTCCGAGCGCCTCATGACGCTCCGCGGCCTCTTCGGCCTCACCTCCGACCGCCCGTCGATCCCCCTCGACGAGGTCGAGCCGGTCTCCGAGATCGTCAGGCGCTTCTCCACCGGCGCCATGTCGTACGGCTCCATCTCCCGCGAGGCGCACGAGAACCTCGCCGTCGCCATGAACCAGCTGGGCGCCAAGTCCAACACCGGTGAGGGCGGCGAGGACCCGGACCGCCTCTACGACCCGGCCCGCCGCTCCGCGATCAAGCAGGTCGCCTCCGGCCGTTTCGGCGTCACCAGCGAGTACCTGGTCAACGCCGACGACATCCAGATCAAGATGGCGCAGGGCGCCAAGCCCGGCGAGGGCGGCCAGCTGCCCGGCCACAAGGTCTACCCGTGGGTCGCCAAGACGCGTCACTCGACGCCCGGCGTCGGCCTCATCTCGCCGCCGCCGCACCACGACATCTACTCCATCGAGGATCTGGCCCAGCTGATCCACGACCTCAAGAACGCCAACCCGGTCGCCCGCATCCATGTGAAGCTGGTCTCCGAGGTCGGCGTCGGCACGGTCGCCGCCGGTGTCTCCAAGGCCCACGCGGACGTCGTCCTGATCTCCGGCCACGACGGCGGTACGGGCGCCAGCCCGCTCACCTCCCTCAAGCACGCGGGCGGCCCCTGGGAGCTCGGCCTCGCCGAGACCCAGCAGACCCTGCTGCTCAACGGCCTGCGCGACCGGATCGTCGTCCAGACCGACGGCCAGCTCAAGACCGGCCGTGACGTGATCATCGCCGCGCTGCTCGGCGCCGAGGAGTTCGGTTTCGCGACCGCGCCGCTCGTCGTCTCCGGCTGCGTCATGATGCGCGTCTGCCACCTGGACACCTGCCCGGTCGGCATCGCCACCCAGAACCCGGTCCTGCGCGACCGCTTCTCCGGCAAGCCCGAGTTCGTCGTCAACTTCTTCGAGTTCATCGCCGAGGAGGTCCGCGAGCTCCTCGCCGAGCTGGGCTTCCGCACCCTCGAAGAGGCCGTCGGCCACGCCGAGCTGCTGGACACCAGCCGCGCGGTCACCCACTGGAAGGCGCAGGGTCTCGACCTGGAGCCGCTCTTCTACGTGCCCGAGCTGCCCGAGGGCGCGGTCCGCCACGCCCTGATCGAGCAGGACCACGGACTGGAGAAGGCCCTCGACAACGAGCTGATCGAGCTCGCCGCCGAGGCCCTGAACGCCGCCTCCGCCGAGGAGGCCCAGCCGGTCCGCGCCCAGGTCGCCATCCGCAACATCAACCGCACGGTCGGCACCATGCTCGGCCACCGGGTGACGAAGAGGTTCGGTGGCGCGGGCCTCCCGGCCGACACCATCGACATCACCTTCACCGGCTCCGCCGGCCAGTCCTTCGGCGCCTTCCTGCCGAGCGGTGTCACCCTCCGCCTGGAGGGCGACGCCAACGACTACGTCGGCAAGGGCCTCTCCGGCGGCCGGGTCGTCGTCCGCCCCGACCGGGGCGCCGACCACCTCGCCGAGTACTCGACCATCGCGGGCAACACCATCGGATACGGCGCGACCGGCGGCGAACTGTTCCTCCGCGGCCGCACCGGCGAGCGCTTCTGCGTCCGCAACTCCGGCGCCCTGGTCGTCTCGGAGGGCGTGGGCGACCACGGCTGCGAGTACATGACCGGCGGTACGGCGGTCGTCCTCGGCGAGACCGGACGCAACTTCGCGGCCGGCATGTCGGGCGGTGTCGCCTATGTCGTCGACCTCGACCGGGACAACGTCAACTCCGGCAACCTGGGCGCGATCGAGGCCCTGTCGGACGCCGACAAGGCGTGGCTGCACGATGTCGTGCGCCGCCACCACGAGGAGACCGGCTCCACCGTCGCCGAGAAGCTGCTCGCCGACTGGACCGCGAACGCGGACCGGTTCAGCAAGATCATCCCCACCACGTACAAGGCAGTGCTCGCCGCCAAGGATGCCGCTGAGCTCGCCGGTCTCTCCGAGTCCGAGACCACCGAGAAGATGATGGAGGCTGCGTCCCATGGCTGACCCCAAGGGCTTCCTGACCACCGGGCGCGAAGTCGCCCAGACCCGTCCGGTGGGCGAGCGCGTCAGGGACTGGAACGAGGTCTACGTCCCCGGCTCCCTGCTGCCGATCATCAGCAAGCAGGCCGGCCGCTGCATGGACTGCGGCATCCCGTTCTGCCACAACGGCTGTCCTCTCGGGAACCTGATCCCCGAGTGGAACGACTACGCCTACCGCGAGGACTGGTCGGCGGCGCAGGAGCGTCTGCACGCCACCAACAACTTCCCGGAGTTCACCGGCCGCCTCTGCCCGGCTCCCTGCGAGTCCGCGTGTGTGCTCGGCATCAACCAGCCGGCCGTCACCATCAAGAACGTCGAAGTCTCCATCATCGACAAGGCCTGGGACGCCAACGACGTCAAGCCGCAGGTGCCCGAGCGCCTGTCCGGCAAGACCGCCGCCGTCATCGGCTCGGGCCCGGCGGGTCTCGCCGCCGCCCAGCAGCTGACCCGGGCCGGCCACACCGTGGTCGTGTACGAGCGCGCCGACCGCATCGGCGGCCTGCTGCGCTACGGCATCCCCGAGTTCAAGATGGAGAAGCGGCACATCAACCGCCGCATCGAGCAGATGCGCGCGGAGGGCACCAAGTTCCGCACCGGCATCGAGATCGGCCGTGACATGACGGCGACGGACCTGCGCAAGCGGTTCGACGCCGTGGTCATCGCCGCCGGTGCCACCACCGCCCGCGACCTGCCGGTCCCCGGCCGGGAGCTGGCCGGCATCCACCAGGCGATGGAGTACCTGCCGCTGGCCAACAAGGTCGTCGAGGGCGACTTCGTGGCCCCGCCGATCACCGCCGAGGGCAAGCACGTCGTGGTCATCGGCGGCGGCGACACCGGCGCGGACTGCGTCGGCACCGCCCACCGCCAGGGCGCGGCCTCGGTCACGCAGCTGGAGATCATGCCGAAGCCGGGCGAGGACCGGAACGCCGGCCAGCCCTGGCCGACCTTCCCCATGCTCTACAAGGTCACCTCCGCGCACGAGGAGGGCGGCGAGCGGGTCTACTCCGTCTCCACCACCCACTTCGAGGGCGACGAGGACGGCAACGTCCAGTTCCTCCACCTGGTCGAGGTCGAGTTCGTCGAGGGCAGGCTGACCCAGAAGCCGGGCACGGAGCGGAAGATCCCCGCCC
Organism: Streptomyces sp. P9-A4; assembly: GCF_036634195.1. NCBI lineage: Bacteria > Bacillati > Actinomycetota > Actinomycetes > Kitasatosporales > Streptomycetaceae > Streptomyces > Streptomyces sp. P9-A4. The sequence goes on along the minus strand of NZ_JAZIFY010000001.1, from coordinate 1,751,649 downwards.
AGCTGGTCACGCTCGCGATGGGCTTCACCGGCACGGACGTGGAGAACGGCCTGGTCGCGCAGTTCGGTCTGGACCTGGACGAGCGGGGCAACATCGCCCGTGACGCGGACTTCGCCACCAACGTCGACGGCGTGTACGTCGCCGGTGACGCCGGCCGAGGCCAGTCCCTCATCGTCTGGGCCATCGCCGAGGGCCGCTCCGCCGCCCGTGGCGTGGACCGCTTCCTGACCGGTGCCAGCTCCCTGCCGGCCCCGATCCGTCCGACGGACCGTTCACTGATGGTCTGATCCGACCGGATCACCCCGGAGACGTCCCGTACAACGACGTGCGGAACTGAGCGCAGCACCCCCCGAAGGTCCCCGACCGGACGACTGGGGGGTGCTGCGGCGCGTTTCCGGGCCTCTCGGCCCAGACCGTTCGGCCACGCGGCGGCCCCGTCCCGGGCCCTGCGGGCCTCCGGGAGGAGGCCCGCGCCGCCCAGGAAGCCGTGGAACATGCCCGTGTGCAGCCTCCGCCGCCACCAGCAGCCGGGCCTCGGCCGCGCCCAGGGCATCGTCCGGTCGTCCTGAACCCGCCGGGCGGACGCGCGTGAACGGGCCCTCCGAGCGCCGGAAAACGAGTGGCCCCCGGCCGGGCCCCCGGGCAATCATGCGGCCATGAGTTCTCTCGTACGACACGTGACCATCGACTGCGCCGACGCCTACGCGCTCGCCACCTTCTGGGCCGGGGCCCTGGAGGCCAAGCTCTCCGACGACGACCAGCCCGGTGACCCGGAGGCGCTGGTGGAGTCGCCCGGCGCGAACCTCCTCTTCATCCGGGTCCCCGAGCCGAAGGCGGTCAAGAACCGCGTCCACCTCGACCTCCAGCCGCAGGACCGCAGCCGTGACGAGGAGGTCGAGCGGCTGCTCGGCCTCGGCGCCACTCTGTTCGAGGACCACCGCAACCCGGACGGCACCGGCTGGGCGACCCTCACGGACCCCGAGGGCAACGAGTTCTGCGTGGAGCGCAGCCAGGCGGAGCGGGACGCGACCGCCACGGTCTGACGCGGTCCGGCGGGGCGCCGTGGTCCGGCGACATCCGGAGTAATCCGGACAGTGGATGTCGGGTATCCGGTGTTTCCTGGGAGGTATGGGAGACACCGATGACCCGACGACCGGCTGGTCGGCCTTCGAGGCCGCCGAACCCGGACTCGCCGCGACCGTCCGCGAACGGTTCGGGCAGTACACCCACCACGCCCTCGCCACCGTGCGCAAGGACGGCTCGCCCCGGCTCAGCGGCATCGAGGCGGACTTCCGCTTCGGTGAGCTGTGGCTCGGCATGATGCCGAACTCCCGCAAGGCCCTCGACCTGCGCCGCGACCCCCGCTTCGCGCTGCTCGCCAACCCCGGCGCGGGCACCGACATGGGCGGTGGGGACGTCCGGGTCTCCGGGCGGGCGGTGGAGGTCACCGACCCGGCGACCGTGGACCGGTACGCGGCCGAGGCGGGCGCGCCCCGGCCGTTCCACCTCTTCCGGGTGGAGCCGACCGAGGTCGTACGGACCTGGGTGGACGGCGACGAGATCGTCCTCCACACCTGGACCGCCACCGGTCCGACGCGCGTCCTCCGGCGCGGCAACGACGAGAGCCCACCGCGCGAGGACGCGTAGCCCCGCCGCGCCCGGCCTCAGGAGTACGCGTCGAGGACGGCCGCCCGGCACGCCGCCGGGCTTCCCCACGCGTCCCTCAGCGGCCGGGCCTTGCGCAGCCAGAGGGACAGGTCCAGTTCCTCCGTGTAGCCGACGGCGCCGTGGATCTGGAGGGCCGCGCGGGCCGCCGTGTAGCCGGCCTCGCCTGTCGTGACCTTCGCGGCGGCCAGGGCGCCGTCGGCCCTCCGTACGTCCGCGTCCTCCCCGGCCGTCAGCGCCACCGCCGCCCCGAACAGCAGCGGCCGGGCGAACTCCAGGACCAGCAGCGTGTCGGCCAGCCGGTGCTTGACCGCCTGGAAGGCGCCGATCGGGGTGCCGAACTGGGTGCGCTGCCGGGCGTACGCCACCGTCCGGTCGAGCAGCGCCAGGCCCACGCCCAGCGACTGCGCCGCCGTCGCCAGCATCGCCCAGCGCCGGGCCCGCGCCGCCGCGACGGCCACCGCCGGTCCCTCGGCGAGCAGTTCCCCGCCGGGCGCCGGGCGCGCCAGGCGCCGGGCGGGGTCGGCGGAGACCCGGACCGGCCCGTGGCCGGGCGCCAGCCACAGTTCCTCGCCCCGTACGACGAGCACCGCGTCCGCCCGGTCGGCGTCGAGGGCGTACGGCACACAGCCTCGTACCGACTCCGTCCCGTGCCCGGTCATCGCCAGTGTCGCCGTCCGTTCGCCGCTCGCCAGGCCGGGCAGCAGCCGTTTCGCCGGGCCCGGCTCGCCGAGCCCGGCCAGTTCGCCGAGGAGGACCGCCGACGCGACCGTCTCGACCACCGGACCCGGCACCGCGTGGCGGCCCCACTCGACCAGGGCGTGGGCGAGTTCGACCGGGAGCGGCCCCACTCCCTCGTACGCCTCCGGCACCGCGAGGGCGAACACCCCCGCCTCCGCGAGCCGCCCCCACAGCGCCCGCCCCGGCCCCGGGTCGCCGCCCGCCCAGGCCCGTGCCACCGCCGGGGTGCCGGCGGCCGTCAGCATCGCGTCCAGGGAGCGGGCGAAGGCCCGCTGCTCCTCGGTCGGCAGGAAGGCCATCAGCGGCGCCCCTTCGGGAGGCCGAGCAGCCGCTCGGCGATGATGTCGCGCTGGATCTCGTTGGTGCCCGCGTAGAGAGGGCCCGCGAGGGAGAAGACGTACCCCTCGGCCCACGCGGTGTCCGTCAGCTCGCCGTCCGCGCCCAGGAGATCGAGTGCGGTCTCGTGCAGGGCGAGGTCGTACTCCGACCAGAAGACCTTGTTGAGACTCGACTCGGCCCCCGCGGAGGCCCCCGGGCCGCCCGCCGCCAGCCGGGCCGCCGCCCCCGCCGTGAACAGCCGGTACGCCCGCGCCCCGATCACCGCGTCCGCGACCCGGTCCCGCAGTGCGGTGTCCTCCGGGTCGGCCTCCGCCCGCCAGAGCCCCACGAGCCGGTCGGCGGCGGCGAGGAAGCGGCCAGGGGAGCGGAGCATCAGGCCCCGCTCGTTGCCGGTGGTGGACATCGCGATGCGCCAGCCCTGGCCGGGCTCGCCGATCACGTCCTCGTCGGGGACGAAGACCTCGTCGAGGAACAGCTCGGCGAAGGCCGGCTTCCCGTCGAGCCGTCCGATGGGCCGTACGGTCACCCCCGGCGCCCGCAGGTCGAACATCAGGTAGGTGAGACCCCGGTGGGGCCGGTCCGCCGTCGGGTCGCTGCGGAAGATGCCGAAGGCCCGGTCGGCGAAGGCGGCCCGGGACGACCAGGTCTTCTGCCCGGAGAGCAGCCAGCCGCCGTCGGTGCGGACCGCGCGGGAGGTGAGCGACGCCAGGTCGGAGCCGGCCTCGGGCTCCGACCAGGCCTGCGCCCAGATCGTCTCCCCGGTCGCCATGGACGGCAGGATCCGGGCCCGCTGCTCATCGGTGCCGTGGTCGAAGAGGGTGGGAGCGAGGAGCTGGACGCCGTTCTGCGAGACCCGGCCGGGCGCCCCCGCGGCCCAGTACTCCTCCTCGAAGACCAGCCACCGGGCCAGGTCGACGCCCCGGCCCCCGTACTCCTCGGGCCAGGAGACCACCGACCAGCGGGCGGCGGCCAGTTCGGCCTCCCAGGCGCGGTGGGCGGCGAAGCCTTCGGCCGTTTCGAGGGAGGGCGGCGGCGTCGCGGGGACGTGCTCCCGCAGCCACTCCCGGGCCTCCGCCCGGAAGGCCTCCTCGGTCCGTGTGTACGAGAGATCCATCGGTCACCCCGCCCTCACCCGTTCCCTAACAAGTGTTTGGTAGGTTAACGTACGGCCATGAGCAGCGTCGAGGAGTTCCGGGCGGAGATACGGAGCTGGCTGAAGACCCACCTCAGCGGCTCCTTCGCCGCCCTCAAGGGCCGGGGAGGACCCGGCCGCGAGCACGAGGCCTTCACCGCACGGCTCGCCTGGGAAAGGCACTTGGCCGCCCATGGCTGGACCTGCGTCGGCTGGCCGAAGGAGTACGGCGGACGCGGCGCGAGCATCGAGGAACAGATCGCCTTCCACGAGGAGTACGCGCTCGCCGACGCCCCCGCCCGCGTCAACCACATCGGCGAACAACTCCTCGGCCCCACCCTCATCGACCACGGCACCGAGGAGCAGAAGGCCCGCTTCCTGCCCCCGATCCGCGCCGCCCGGGAACTCTGGTGCCAGGGCTACAGCGAACCCGGCGCCGGATCCGACCTCGCCGCCGTCCGCACCCGCGCGACCCTGGAGGACGGGCGGTGGGTGGTGAACGGCCAGAAGATCTGGACCTCCCTCGCCCACGAGTCCCAGTGGTGCTTCGTCCTCGCCCGCACCGAACCCCTCGCCGGGCCCGGCGCTCGCCGCCACGCCGGACTCTCCTACCTCCTCGTCCCCCTCGACCAGCCCGGCGTCGACATCCGGCCCATCGTCCAGCTCACCGGCACCAGCGAGTTCAACGAGGTCTTCTTCGACGGCGCCACCACCGACGCCGCCCACGTCGTCGGCGCCCCCGGCGACGGCTGGCGCATCGCCATGGCCACCCTCGGCTACGAGCGCGGCGTCTCCACCCTCGGCCAGCAGGTCGGCTTCCGCCGCGAACTCGACGCCCTCGTCGCCCTCGCCCGGCGCAACGGCGCCGCCGCCGACCCCGACATCCGCGACCGGCTCGTCCGTGCCTGGGCCGAACTGGAAGCCCTGCGCGCCGGCGCCCTGCGCGGCACCGACCCCTCCGCCGCCAAGCTCTACTGGTCCCACTGGCACCGCGGACTCGGCGAACTCGCCATGGAGGTGTGCGGGCCCGCCGCCACCCTCGCCGCGGGAGCCCCGTACGAACTCGACGACTGGCAGCGGCTGTTCCTCTTCTCCCGCGCCGACACCGTCTACGCCGGATCCAGCGAGATCCAGCGCAACATCATCGCCGAGCGGGTGCTCGGCCTCCCGAAGGAGCCGCGACCGTGACCGGGAAGCAGCCACCGCCCCCCTACGTGCCGGGCCACGGCCTGCTGGCCGGCCGGACCGCCGTCGTCACCGCCGCCGCCGGGGCCGGCATCGGCGGCGCCACCGCCCGCCGCTTCCTGGAGGAGGGCGCCCGCGTCCTCGTCAGCGACGCCCACGCCCGGCGCCTCAAGGAGACCGAGGCCGCGCTCGCCGCCGAGTTCGGCGCCGGCGCCGTCGCCTCCCAGCCCTGCGACGTCACCGACGAGAACCAGGTCCAGGCGCTCTACGACACCGCCGAACGGCTCCACGGACGCCTGGACGTCATCGTCAACAACGCCGGCCTCGGCGGCACCGCCGAGCTGGCCGACATGACCGACGACCAGTGGAACCGCGTCCTCGACGTCACCCTCGGCGGCACCTTCCGCTCCACCCGCGCCGCGCTCCGCCGCTTCCGCGACGCCGGCACCGGCGGGGTGATCGTCAACAACGCCTCCGTCGTCGGCTGGCGCGCCCAGACCGGACAGGCCCACTACGCCGCCGCCAAGGCCGGGGTCATGGCCCTCACCCGCTGCGCGGCCGTCGAGGCCGCCGCGTACGGCGTCCGCGTCAACGCCGTCGCCCCGTCCCTCGCCATGCACCCCCACCTCGCCAAGGTCACCACCACCGAACTCCTCGACGAACTCACCGCCCGCGAGGCCTTCGGCCGCCACGCCGAACCCTGGGAGATCGCCAACGTCATCGTCTTCCTCGCCGGCGACTACTCCTCCTACATGACCGGGGAGACCGTCTCCGTCAGCAGCCAGCGCGCCTAGGACCAGAATGGAAGCGTGCCGACGACCAAGAAGAAGAACCAGGTGAACGCCGCCGCGCCCGAGCGGCGCCGCGAACTGCTCGACACGGCGGCCGAGGTGTTCGCCGCCCAGGGGTACAACGCCACCACCGTCCGCAAGATCGCGGACGCCGCCGGCATGCTCGCCGGCAGCCTCTACTACCACTTCGACTCCAAGGAGTCGATGCTCGACGAGATCCTCTCCACCTTCCTGCACGAGCTGTGGGAGGGATACGACGCCGTCCTCGCCGCCGGGCTCGACCCCCGCGAGACCATCGAGGCCCTCGTCACCGAGTCCTTCCGCGAGATCGACCGGCACCGCGCCGCCGTCGCGATCTACCAGAAGGAGTCCCGGCACCTCACCGACCAGCCCCGCTTCCACTACCTCACCGACTCGCAGCTCAAGTTCGAGAAGGCCTGGCTCGGCACCCTGGAACGCGGCGTCGCCGCCGGGGTCTTCCGCGCCGACCTCGACGTCCGCCTCACCTACCGGTTCGTCCGCGACACCGTCTGGGTCGCCGCGTCCTGGTACCGGCCCGGCGGACTGCACAGCCCCGAGGAGATCGCCCGCCAGTACCTGTCGATGGTCCTGGACGGCATCGCCGTACGTACATAGACGTCTGGAGGATCTGTCATGGCCGAGGCCTACATCGTCGAAGCGGTCCGCACCCCGGTGGGCCGGCGCAAGGGAGGACTGGCCTCCGTCCATCCGGCGGACCTCGGCGCGCACGTCCTCAAGGCCCTCGTCGCACGGTCGGGCATCGACCCCGCCGCCGTCGAGGACGTCGTCTTCGGCTGCCTCGACACCGTGGGCCCGCAGGCCGGCGACATCGCCCGGACGGCCTGGCTCGCGGCCGGCCTCCCCGAGGAGGTCCCCGGCGTCACCATCGACCGCCAGTGCGGCTCCTCCCAGCAGGCCGTGCACTTCGCGGCCCAGGGCGTCCTGTCCGGCACCCAGGACCTGGTCGTGGCCGGCGGCACCCAGAACATGTCGATGATCCCGATCGCCTTCGCCTCCCGGCAGGCCGGCGAACCCCTCGGCCTGACCGAGGGCCCCTACGCGGGCTCGGAGGGCTGGCGCGCCCGGTACGGCGACGCGCCCGTCAACCAGTTCCACGGCGCCGAACTGATCGCGAAGAAATGGGGCATCACCCGCCGCGACCAGGAGGAATTCGCCCTCCGCTCGCACGAGCGGGCACTGCGCGCGATCGACGAGGGCCGCTTCGAGCGGGAGACCGTGGCCTACGGCGAGGTGACCGCCGACGAGGGCCCGCGCCGGGACACCACCCTGGAGAAGATGGCCGGCCTGAAGACCGTCGTCGAGGGCGGCACGATCACCGCGGCCTGCTCCTCCCAGGTCTCCGACGGCGCCGCGGCGATGCTGCTCGCGAGCGAGCGGGCCGTACGCGAGCACGGGCTGACCCCCAGGGCCCGGATCCACCACCTCTCCGTACGGGGCGAGGACCCGATCCGGATGCTCTCCGCCCCCATACCGGCCACCGCGTACGCCCTGAAGAAGACCGGTCTGACCATCGACGACATGGACCTCGTCGAGATCAACGAGGCCTTCGCGCCCGTCGTCCTCGCCTGGCTCAAGGAGACCGGCGCGGACCCGGCCCGGGTCAACGTCAACGGCGGCGCCATCGCCCTCGGCCACCCCCTCGGCGCGACCGGGGTGAAGCTGATGACGACCCTTCTCCACGAGCTGGAACGGACCGGGGGCCGCTACGGCCTCCAGACGATGTGCGAGGGCGGCGGACAGGCGAACGTGACGATCATCGAACGGCTGTGACGGCCGTCGCGGGCGCCTCCCGCGGCCGCCGGGAGCTGTGAGGTCGCCCACGTCGCACGTCGCTGGTCAGGCCGGATCCGTCCTGGCATCGGTCGGGCGGGGCGGGAAGGTCCCGAGGCGCACTATTGTTCCTTGGATACAGCGAGAAGACAGCCGGGGCCCGTATCGCGTGTTCCGGGTAGAGCAGCCGGGGCCCGCACCGTGCAGGTGCGGGCCCCCGCTGTGCCGCGAGCACCGGCCAGAAAGGCACGCATGACCCGCTCCGAGCGCCCCCACAAGCGCAGCCCCCGCACCTCCCAGGCGAAGTCCTCGTCACAGCCGAAGGCCTCCCGCGGTGGCCGTCGTCCCACCGCACCCCCGCCCCCGAGCGAGTTCACGCCGCCGGAGACGGTGACCCCCGCGCTCCCCGCGGTGGAGTCCTTCGCCGACCTCGACATGCCCGAGGGCCTGCTGCGGATCCTGGGCGAGCAGGGCGTCACGGAGCCGTTCCCGATCCAGGCCGCGACCCTGCCGAACTCCCTCGCGGGCCGCGACGTGCTCGGCCGGGGGCGTACCGGCTCCGGCAAGACCCTCGCCTTCGGGCTCGCGATCCTGGCCCGCTCGGCCGGCCGCCGCGCCGAGCCCGGCGCGCCGCTCGCGCTGGTCCTGGTGCCCACCCGCGAGCTCGCCCAGCAGGTGACCGACGCGCTCACCCCGTACGCCTCCGCGCTGCGGCTCCGCATCACCACGGTCGTCGGCGGCATGTCGATCAGCCGGCAGACCTCCGCCCTGCGGCGCGGCGCCGAGATCCTCATCGCCACCCCGGGCCGGCTCCACGACCTCATCGACCGGGGCGACTGCCGCCTCGACCAGGTCGCCGTCACCGTCCTCGACGAGGCCGACCAGATGGCCGACATGGGCTTCCTGCCGCAGGTCACCAAGCTGCTGAAGCAGGTCGAGCCGGGCGGGCAGCGGCTGCTGTTCTCGGCCACCCTGGACCGGAACATCGACCGGCTGGTCAAGATGTTCCTGGACGACCCGGTCGTGCACTCCGTCGACCCCTCGGCCGGCGCCGTCACCACGATGGAGCACCACGTCCTGTACGTGGCCGACGAGACCGACAAGAAGGCCGTCACGCTGCGGATCGCGGCCCGCGACGGCCGGACGATCCTCTTCCTGGACACCAAGCGGTCCGTGGACCGGCTGGTCAAGCGGCTCCTCGCCAACGGCGTACGGGCCTCCGGACTGCACGGCGGCCGCTCGCAGCCGCAGCGCAACCGGACCCTGGACCAGTTCAAGAGCGGCCAGGTCACCACGCTCGTCGCGACGAACGTCGCGGCGCGCGGCATCCACGTCGACGACCTCGACATGGTCGTGAACGTCGACCCGCCGATCGACCACAAGGACTACCTGCACCGCGGTGGCCGCACCGCCCGCGCCGGTGAGTCCGGCAGCGTCTTCACGCTGGTCCTGCCCGAGCAGAAGCGCGACATGGGCCGGCTGATGACGAACGCGGGCATCAGCCCCCGTATGGCGCAGATCAAGTCCAGCGACGAGCAGCTCGTCGAGCTGACCGGCGCGCGGGAGCCCTCGGGCGTCCCGGTCGTCGTCGAGACGCCGCAGCCGACCCCGCCGCGCAAGGCGGCGGGCGGCGGCGCCGGCTCGGGCAGCGGCAACCGCCGTCGCCGCCGTCCGGCTCCGGCCGGCGGGACGACGGGTACGGGCTCCGGCTCCGGGCGCTCCGGCGCCTCGGGCTCGGGCACGGGCGGTCGCTCCGCCGGTGCCGGTGCGGGTCGCGCCGCCGGTTCCGCCGGGGGTACGGGGCGTGGCTCCGGCTCCGGCCGGGGCTCCGGCACGGGCGGCGGGCGTGGTGCCGCCGCGGGTGCCGGTGCGGGTCGCGCCGGGCGTCAGGCCCCGGGCACCAGCCGTTCGCGCAGCGCCAGCAGCTCGCGGAACTCCAGGCCGAGGCCGACCGACACGTAACGGAGCACGCTCCCGTAGGAGCTGCGCAGCTGCTCCAGGGCGGTGTCGAGGTACTCCGCCCGCACCTCCTGGAGCGGCACGATCAGCTCGGGGTTCCGCATCAGCCCGCCCTGCTTCAGCCCCTCCCGCAGCCGCGCGTCGTACGCGGCGCGGAAGGTGTTGGAGGCCAGGTAGTCCGCGCGGGCGAGCTTCTCGGGGACTCCGAGCAGGGTGAGCAGCAGCCAGCCGGTCCAGCCGGTGCGGTCCTTGCCCGAGGTGCAGTGCACGAGCAGCGGCCCCCGGCGGGGGTCGGCGAGGTCCCGCAGGGTCGCCGCGAAGGCGGCCCGGTTCGCGGGGTCGGTGACGAAGGTGCGGTACACCTCGCACATGAAGGCGGCGGCGCGTCCGCCGCCGAGCATCTCCTCCTGGCGCACCGGGTCCCGGGAGCCGATCGCGGCGAGCAGCTGTCCGAACAAGCCCTTGTCGGTGATCGGCCGGGAGACCGGGACCGGTCCCGAGGGCAGCCGGTCGGCGCCGTCGTAGCCGACCTCCGTGGGGATCCGCAGATCGACCACGGTGCCGAGGCCGAGCCCGGCGAGGGTGGTCAGGTCGGCGTCGGTGAGCTTCGCGAGATGGTCGCCCCGGTAGGCGAGCCCGTAGCGGACACGGCTTCCGTCGTACGTGGGGTAGCCGCCCAGGTCACGGACGTTGACGGCGCCCTGGAGCGGGATCTGCCGGATGGCGGGCACGGACCGGGGACGGCCCTCGGGTGCGGGCCGGGGACGGGCGAGCGCCTCCGTCGGCAGGGCGGTCAGCAGGGCGGTGGCCCCGGTGGCGGTGAGCAGAGCGCGTCGAGACGGGTGCACGGCCGGACTCCTTTGCGGCTCAGGGGTGTGGGAGAGCGTCGAGCGGGGTTACGACTCGGGGCGGGGGAGCGTGCGGAGCACCTGCGCGGCCTCCGCCATGATCCGGCCGACCAGCTCCTCGCAGCTGGGCAGGTCCTCGATGACCCCCGCCACCTGGCCCGCGGCCATCACGCCGAGGTCGGTGCGGCCCTCGACCATGGACGCCCGCAGGAGCATCGGGGTGTTCGCGGCGAGCAGCACCTGACTCCAGGACAGGTCCTTGCCGTGCCGCATGGCGAGGCCGTCGCGGACCATCGCCGGCCAGGAGAGCCCGGACAGCCGCCGGAAGCCGGCGGCCCTGCGGACGGCCTGGGCCAGGGCCCGGACCCGGCCGGCGTCCTCCAGGGACGCGACGAGTTCGGTGCGGAGCATCCGGTGCGGCAGCCCGTCGACGGCGGTGGTGACGGTGACGTCCTTGACCGTGGCGGCCAGATAGCGGGCCTTGACCGCGTCCGGCACGGTCGAGTCGGAGGTCAGCAGGAAGCGGGTGCCCATGGCGATGCCGGCGGCCCCGTGGGCGAGGGCGGCGACCAGGCCCCGTCCGTCGTGGAAGCCGCCGGCCGCGATCACCGGGATGCCGACGGCGTCCACCACCTGCGGCAGCAGCACGCTCGTGGCGACCTCCCCGGTGTGCCCGCCGCCCTCGCCGCCCTGCACGAGGACGGCGTCCGCGCCCCAGCCCGCGACCTTCTCGGCGTGCCGCCGGGCGCCCACGGACGGGATCACGACGACCCCGGCGTCCTTCAGCTCGGCGATCAGGTCGCGGGACGGGGCGAGGGCGAAGGAGGCCACCCGTACGCCCTCGTCGACGATGATCCGTACCCGTTCCCGGGCGTCCCCCGCGTCGGCGCGCAGGTTCACCCCGAAGGGCCGGTCGGTGCGGGACCTCACCTCGCGGACGGCGGCGCGCAGTTCGTCCACGGTCATGGTGGCGGAGGCGAGGATCCCGAGCGCGCCCGCGTTCGCGGTGGCGGAGACGAGCCGGGGACCGGCGACCCAGCCCATCCCGGTCTGCACGATCGGGTGGCGGACACCGGTCAGCTCGGTGAGGGCGGTCCTCATCGGGGCGCGACCTCGCGGTCCCGCAGCCCGCGCGGGTCGATGACCTCGCGGATCAGCCGCAGCTCCTCGGCCGTGGGGTCCCGGGTGTACGGCACCTCGTCGCCGGTCACCAGGTCGAAGCCGGTGGCCGCGCGGACCTCCTCGACGGTGACGCCCGGGTGGACGGAGGCGAGCCGCATCGCGTGGCCGGGTGTCTCGAAGTCGAGGACGGCGAGGTCGGTGACGACCCGGGGGAGGCGGTGGTAGGGCCCGACGGCATGGTCGTAGCCGACGCCGCTGATCATGTCGACGCGCTCGACGAAGACCCGGGGCGAGTGCTTGGGGATCCAGTAGCTCACCGGGTTGTTCAGGGTGTTGACCGGCGCCCCGCGCACTCCGAGGAGCTGGCGGGTGGGGCGCTCCCAGTCGCCGATGCAGGAGATGTTCTGGTTGCCGTACCGGTCGATCTGGCTGGCGCCCATCATCACGTGCCGCTTGCCGCCGGTGACCATGGTGAGGTGCCTGCGGTACGGCAGCCAGCCCTCGGGCTGCCCGTCGAGGCCGACGAGCAGGGCCTCGCCGTCGGTGAGGAGGAGGTCGGGGGAGAAGGTGCGCTTGGCGAGGCGGGCACCGAAGGAGGGGATCAGGCCCATCGGGCTGGCGAGCACCTCGCCGTTGTCGCGCCAGGCCTCGGCGCAGGCGATCAGGCAGTGTTCGGCCCGGCTGATCACCGTCGTCGTTTCCGTCGTCACGTCCGCTGCTCCTCGCGCTCGTCGTGCCAGGCCCGTACGGCCGCCTGGTAGTCGTTCTCGCTCTTGCCCGAGAGGAAGCGCTCGGCGAACTCGGGCCAGGGAGTGGTCGCGTAGAGCTTCTGGAAGGGCTCGTCGCGGTCGTGGTCGGGGGCGCAGGAGGTGAAGTGCGCCCCGTTCGGGGTCTCGACGACGCCGGTGACGCTGTGGCGGCCGATCAGGAGGGTCTGGGGCACGGTGTCGGGCCCGAAGCCGTCGACGATCGCCTCGCACGAGACGTACGCGGTGTCGGCGGCCTCGCAGAAGAGGTCGTCGAAGTAGGGGTCGGGGCCGAGGTACTGGCCGTTGCCGAGCCGGTCGGCGCGGTTGACGTGGACGAGGGCCGCGTCGAGCCGCAGGCCGGGGACGGCGACGAACTCCTCGCCGTCCTCGTAGGGCGAGGTGACGGTCCGCAGGCCCGGGTTGACCCGCATCACGTCGGAGCCGAGCCCGGCGCGCACCGGCAGGAACGGCAGCCGGTTGGCGGCGGCGTGCAGGCCCCACATGAACATTGCCTCGTCGTACTCGGTGAGTTCGAGGGAGCCGTTCTCGCGGGCCGCCCGGAAGTGGGGTTCGAGGGGGATGGAGTCCAGGGTCACGAAGGGGGCGACGAGCCGTCGGATCCGGCCGGCGGCGGCCAGCAGGCCGATGTCGGGGCCGCCGTACGAGACCACCGTGAGATCGGTGATCTCGGACCGGAGCAGCGCTCTGACCAGGGCCATCGGCTTGCGCCGGGAGCCCCAGCCGCCGATCCCGATCGTCATGCCGGAGCGGAGCCGGCCCACCACGTCCTCGGGGGTCATGGTCTTGTCCGTCACGGGGAGTTCTCCTTTCCGAAGGTGTCGCGGACCCGGTCGGCGACCCCGCTCAGATTGGCCTCGAAGGTGAAGCCCTGCTCGAAGCGGTAGCTGCGCCGTACGTCCACGGGGTCGATGCCGTTGAGCGCGGCCTTGGCGAGCCGCAGCAGGCTGCCGTCCTTCGCCGCGATCTCCCCGGCGAGCCCGAGGGCGGCGTCCAGGAGACCGGCGCGGGGGACCACCTGCCACACCGAGCCGTGGGCGTGCAGTTCGGCGGCGGTCGCGGTCCGCGAGGTGTAGTAGAGCGTCCGCATCAGATGCTGGGGGACCAGCCGGGCGAGATGGGTGGCGGCGCCGAGGGCGCCCCGGTCCAGCTCGGGCAGACCGAAGACGGCGTCCTCGGCGGCGACGATCGCGTCGGCGTTGCCGACGAGCCCGATGCCGCCGCCCAGACAGTGCCCGGCGACCGCGGCCACCACCGGCACCTCGCACTCGTAGACGGCGGCGAAGGCCTCGGCGCAGCCGCTGTTGGCGCCGATCAGGGAGGTGTGCCCGGGGTCGCGCTGCAACTCCTTGATGTCGACGCCCGCGTTGAAGCCGCGGCCCTCGGCGGTGAGGACGACACAGCGGACCTCGGGGTCGCGGCCGGCCGTGCGGACGGCGTCGGCGAGCGCGTACCAGCCCTTGACGGGCAGGGCGTTGACGGGGGGGAAGTCGACGGTGACCAGGGCCACGCCCGGAGCGGGGCGCGAGGTGCAGACACCCATGAGTGGATCAGCTACCTTTCCACCAAACGTTTGTTAGGTAACCTCTTGAGGAGGAAGGTAGCAGCCGATGGAGCTGGACGGGAGGGTCGTGCTCGTCACCGGCGGAACCCGAGGCGTCGGAGCGGGCATCGCACGCGCCTTTCTGCGGGCCGGCGCCCGGGTCGCCGTCTGCGCCCGCAGACCCCCGGACACACCGGTCGCGGCGGAGGGCCGCACCGCCGACTTCCACCCGCTCGACCTGCGAGAACCCACCGCCGTACGGGAGTTCTTCACCGCCTTCGCCGAGCGGTACGGACGGCTGGACGCGCTCGTCAACAACGCGGGCGGCACGCCGTACCGACTCCTCGGCGAGGGCGAGGCCGAACGCCACGCGCGGGTCGTCGAACTCAACCTCACCGCCCCGCTCACCGTCAGCCTCGCCGCCCGCCCGCTGCTCCGCGCCTCGCGCGGCGCGGTCGTCATGATCGGCAGCGTCAGCGGCACCCGGCCCTCCCCGGGGACCGCCGCCTACGGCGCGGCCAAGGCGGGCCTGGAGAACCTGGCCCGCTCCATGGCCGTCGAATGGGCCCCCGAGATACGGGTCAACACCCTCGTCCTCGGCATGGTCAGGACCGAACTGTCCCATCTGCACTACGGCGACGAGGACGGGATCGCCGCCGTCGGCCGGACCGTACCGCTGGGCCGGCTCGCCGAACCGGACGAGATCGGGGAGGCGGCCGTCTTCCTCGCCTCCGGCCGGGCCGGCTATGTCTCGGGGGCCTCGCTCCTCGTGCACGGCGGCGGCGAACGCCCCGCCTTCCTGGACGCCGCAACCGCCAACAAGGAGAGCTGACATGGGGATCTGCGAGGGTCGCGTGGTCATCGTGACGGGAGCCGGACGCGGGCTCGGACGGGCGCACGCGCTCGCCTTCGCCGCCGAGGGCGCCCGGGTCGTCGTCAACGACCTGGGAGTCGGCCTCGACGGCCGCCCCGGGCCCGACAGCCCGGCGGCGGCGGTCGTCGAGGAGATCAGGGCCGCGGGCGGCGAGGCTGTCGCGCACGGCGGCGACATCGCGACCACCGAGGGCGCCGCCTCCCTCGTCGCGACCGCCCTCGACACGTACGGGCGGCTCGACACCCTCGTCAGCAACGCCGGCTTCCTGCGCGACCGGATGCTCGTCAACCTCGACGAGGAGGACTGGGACGCCGTCATGCGGGTCCACGGCAAGGGCCACTTCCTGCCGCTGCGGCACGCCGCCGCGTACTGGCGGGCCGAGGCGAAGGCCGGACGGACACCGGTGGCGCGGATCGTCCACACCACCTCGGGCGCCGGGCTCCTGGGCAGCGTCGGGCAGGGCAACTACGCGGCGGCCAAGGCCGCGATCGTCGGCCTCACCCTGGTCGCGGCGGCGGAACTGGCCCGCTACGGGGTCCAGGTCAACGCCATCGCCCCGTCGGCCAGGACCCGGATGACCGAGCAGGTCTTCGACGGGCTCGAAGCGCTGCCCGAGGACGTGTCACCGCTGGTGGTGTGGCTGGGCTCGGCCGCCTCCGAGGGTGTGACCGGCAGGGTCTTCGAGTCCGAGGGCGGCCGGCTCACCGTCATGGAGGGCTGGCGTCCGGGCCCGACGGCGGACAAGGGCGGACGCCGGACCCCGGCGGAGGCGGGCGAGACGGCCCGCGAACTCCTCGCGGAGGCGGAGCCGCCGGGCAAGGTGTACGGGGCCTAAGAGCTGCCTCTCGGATCACGCCGGCGGGGGTGTCCGGCCCTCTTCGGTGAGGCGTCCGGTCGCGGGGCGTCGGCGGTCGGTCGCCCCGGCCTGGATACGGGTGACCGTCGCCGGCTCCCCGTCGCCTCCGGCATGCGGGGCTTCCTCCCGGTCCTCCCGGTCCTCCCGGTCCTCCCGGTCCTCCCGGTCCTCGCGATCCCCGCGCCGCACACGGGATCCCCACGTTCGCGGGGAAGGGGTTAACGTCCGGAGAATTGAGGCCCGTCGGCCTTCCCGGCGGGATCTACGCGCGTCATCGTCGTAGTCATGCGAATCCCCCCTCGATTCACCCTCGCCGGCGGTGTCGCCACCGCCCTCCTGTCCTCCCTCCTCCTCGGCGCCCCCGCCACCGCCGCGCCGGCCCCCGCGCCCGCCGCCGTCGTGACCACCGTCGCGGCGACCGCCTCCGTCGGGGACATCTGCTACTCGGCCCTGCCGAGCCAGGCGTACACGACGCTGCGCCTCATCGACGCGGGCGGGCCCTTCCCGTACAGCCAGGACGGCTCCGTCTTCCAGAACCGGGAAGGCGTCCTGCCCTCCCACACGCTGGGCTACTACCACGAGTACACGGTCAAGACCCCGAACGTCTCCACCCGGGGCGCCCGCCGGATCGTGACCGGGAACGCGGCGGACGAGGACTACTACACCTCCGACCACTACGCGTCGTTCGACCTGATCGACCACGGCTGCTGACGCCCCTCCGCGCGCTCAGGCGCGGCGCGGGTGCATCCACTCCAGCCGGGTCCTGACCCGGGGGTCGTGCACGTACTCCAGGGCGGCGAGCGCTGTCTCCCGCGCCGCGCCCTCCGGGTCGCCGTCCGCCAGGACCGCGGCCAGCGCGTCGACGGCGCGCGGGTCCTGACGGATCGCCAGCCCGCGCGCCGCCTCCGCCGCCGTCTCCGGATCGCTGTCGCCGAGCCGCTCCGCGAGCCCCTCCCGTACGAGCGGGGTGTCGTCGGGCAGTTCGGCCAGGGCGAGCGTCGCCCAGTCCCGTACCCGCGCGTCACCGTCCCGGCTCAGCGCGAGCAGCACCCCGAGCGCCTCCACGTGCCCGGCCGGCACGATCCCGGCGAGCGCCCCCGCGACGGCCCGCCGCACCACCGGGTCGGGATGCTCCGCCACCGCGAGGAGTTCGGGCACGGCCGACGGCTCCGCGCACTCCCCGAGCGCCCACACCACCGACAGCGCCGGTTCGCGCGCGGTGCCCGCGGCCTCCGCCGCCACCCTCCGCAGCACCGGCACCGCGCTCGGCCCGAAGCCGGGCAGGGCGCCGAGGACCCGCGCGCCGAGCGCCCGGCGCAGCGGATCGCGGTACGCGCACCAGGCCGCCGCCGCCACGAAGGTCTCCTCGTCGGCCCGGCCGGCCAGTTCGGCCACCGCCGTCGTCCAGTCGTCCAGCTCCGGATCGCCGCAGCGCAGCGCCCGCGCGGCCAGCTCCTCGTGCGAGGTGTGCAGTCCGAGCGCGGTCTCCAGGAGGGTGGCGACCGCCGCGTGCCCGGTTCCCCGGTCGTCGCCGCGCCCCGGGGCGCCGTCCTCCCGCAGCAGTTCGACGACCACCGTCACCCCGCCGTCCTCCCGGACCCGGCGCACCACCGCCTCGTACGTCTCCCCGCCCTCGTTCCCTGCGACGAGCCCGCGCCGCAGCTCGGCCGCGATGTCCACGCCGATCCAGCGCCGCGCTTCCCGGAGCGCGGCCTCCCGCGCGTCCGCCCCGTGGTCCAGGAGCGCCCGCACACAGCCGGTGGAGCCGCGCCGGGCGGCGGCCACCAGGGGGAGCAGCCCGTCGGGTCCGCGCCGGTCCGGGTCGGCCCCGTACTCCAGGAGCACCCTGGCCGTGTCCGCGTGCCCGAGGCGCAGCGCCCAGGCGAGCGCCGTGAAGCCGTAGGCCTCCTCCTGGTCCGCCGGCGCGCCCGCCGAGAGCAGGGCCCGGACCACTCCTGCGTGCCCGCCGCAGGCGGCCCCGCACAGCGGCAGGTCGCCGTCGTCCTCGCCGCTGCCCCGGCCCGGGTCCGCCCCGGCGGCCAGCAGGACCCTTACGATTCCGGCCTCGTTGCTGACGGCCGCCCGGTAGAGGGCGGTCTCCTCGTCCTCCCGGTCCTCGGGGTCGGCCCCGTCCCGCAGGGCGCGTACGGCCCCGTCCTCGTCCCCGTCGCGGATGGCGTCGAACAACGTGCTCATGCCCCGACCCTGACCCCCCGTCCGGTCCTGGCGCAAATCGATCGCCCTCGCCGGGCGCGCCGCCGGGCCCGTCTAGGGCCTGTCGTCGAACTCCCGCCTGCCCCATGGGCGACGACGGGAGTGTGACGACAGGCCCTAGCCCGCGCACTCCAGTACCGTCCGGCACACCCCGCACCGGGCCCGCAGCGCCCGGCCCGCCGGGACGCGGAGGCGCTGGCGGCAGACCGGGCAGCGGAAGGAGACGCCCGTGGCAGGTGCTCCGCCGTCGAAGCGGTACGGGGCGCCCTCGCCCGCCCGGCCCCGCCGGCGCTCCCAGCCGTACCGGCGGCGCTCGGCCCAGCCCGCTCCGGCGAGCGGCGGCGGCGTCCGCTCCCGGTCGGCCTCCGCCCGACCGCGCACCCAGGCCTCGTAGGCCACGTCGCTGGTGAACCAGGGCGAGGGGTCCTCGCCGAAGACCTCGGCCCGTTTGGCGAGGACGTAGCCGAACTCCTCCGGGGTCAGATAACCCAGCTTCTGGCTCTCCACGCCGTCCTGCCGGAACGCGTCGAGCAGCAGCCAGCCCGCGCCCAGATAGGTGGTGACGACATCGGTGAGGATCTCGTTCTCCGCGGCGCCGGGGAACCCGAGGCCGAGCCGGTGCAGCAGGACATGGGTGATCTCGTGGGCGAGGGCCGCGCCGATGTCCCGGCGGCGGCTCCGGAAGCGGTCGTTCAGCTCCACGAAGTACTCGGGTCCCGCCGTGAGTTCGACGGCCGCCGCGTGCTCCATCTGCCGGAAGCTCACCACCATGCGCGCCTCGGGCAGCCGCAGGTGCCGGACCAGGGCGCGGGCCACCCGCTGGGTGCCGAGGTGGAGGTCCTCGTCGTCGCCGAGGGCCACGTCGGCGGCCGGCACGCTCGCCGGGTAGCGCTGCACGCCGTCGGGGGAGAGGCGCCGGTAGAGCGCGGTGACCGAGTCCCCGACCGCGGCGCGGTGCGGGAAGCCGTGGGCGACGCGAGCGCCCTCCTGGCGGTGCGGCATACCGGTTCCCCCCTTCCGTCCACTGTACGGTCCCCTTGCCGGGCCTGGCCGAAAACGCTTCCTTGTGGGGCCAGTTGGCCGTTGTCCATAATCCGGACATGCCTTGACGGGCGCATGTCATCGCCTGTGGAGGCCAACCCCCCATGAGAGAAGGCAGGCACATGAAGCAGCACCGCATGGTCCGCGCACTCCAGAAGCTGGCCGCCGCAGGCGCCGTCGTCCTGGCGGCCGTCAGCCTCCAGCCCACCACCGCGTCCGCCGCCCCCGCCCCCGTCGTCGGCGGCACCCGCGCCGCCCAGGGCGAGTTCCCCTGGATGGTCAGGCTCTCCATGGGCTGCGGCGGCTCGCTGATCAGCCCCCAGGTCGTGCTCACCGCCGCGCACTGCGTCAGCGGCTCCGGCAACAACACGAGCATCACCGCCACCGCCGGTGTCGTCGACCTGCAGAGCTCCAGCGCCATCAAGGTCAAGTCCACCAAGGTGCTCCAGGCCCCGGGCTACAACGGCAAGGGCAAGGACTGGGCGCTGATCAAGCTCGCCAGCCCCATCACCTCGGTGCCCAACCTGAAGATCGCCGACACCACCGCGTACAACAGCGGCACCTTCACCGTCGCCGGCTGGGGCGCCGCGACCGAGGGCGGCGGCCAGCAGCGCTACCTGCGCAAGGCGAACGTGCCGTTCGTCTCCGACGCCTCCTGCCAGTCCTCGTACGGCACCGACCTCGTCCCCGCCGAGGAGATCTGTGCCGGCTACAGCCAGGGCGGCGTCGACACCTGCCAGGGCGACTCCGGCGGCCCGATGTTCCGCAAGGACGACGCCGGCGCCTGGGTCCAGGTCGGCATCGTGAGCTGGGGCGAGGGCTGCGCGCGGGCCGGCTACCCCGGCGTCTACACGGAGGTCTCGACCTTCGCCGCCGCGATCAACTCGGCTGCGGCCACGCTGTAGCGGCCCCGTGAACAGGTGCCCCGGAGCGGCCTCGGCTCCGGGGCACCGTCACGTCCAGTGCGGCACCGTCACGACGTCCACGCGCGGCACCGTCACGTCCACGCGGGGCTCCGGGGCGCCGTTGTGTCTACGCCGGATCCAGCTCCACCGACGGAGCCGCGTCCCCCTCCAGCTCCAGCACCCACACCTCGTTCGTGCCCTCCCGCAGCACCGGACCCGGCACGAACAGCGCGTCCTGCGGCCCGGCCGCCGCCCAGTAGCGGCCCAGGCAGAAGCCGTTCACCCAGACGAAGCCCCGGGTCGCGCCCGGCAGCCGCAGCACCGCGTCCCCGGCCCCGGCCACCTCCAGCGTCCCCCGGTGGAGTCCCGGCCCGTACGCCTCCGCCGCCGCCTCGAACGCCAGCTTGTCCACCGCCGCCGCCTCGAACGCGTCGAGCCGCAGCCCCCGGGACCGGAACCCGTGCAGATACTGCCGCTCGTGCCGTACGCCCCCGGTGATCCCCTTCGGCTCCGCGAGGCGCGGCCCGTAGTTGACCCGGCCGAGCGACTCCACCCACAGGTCCACGACGGCGGGACCCGGCACCGGCTCGGGCAGGACGGAGTCCTCCCCGTCCAGCACCCCCGCCCGCAGCCCGTCGACCCACACCACCGCCCGGTCCCGCAGCCCCGTCACGCCCAGCGGATACGGCTGCCGGGGACCCGGCACCGCCACCCGGTAGCGGACCAGACCCCGGTCCACGCCCAGCTCCTCGAAGGCCGGCGGCACCGGCGTCACCGTCTCCTCCCCGCCGAGAGCCCCCAGGACCCCGTCCAGCGGCACCCAGCCGTCGAGCGCCCCGGAGACCGGCGCCGCGAGCCGCGCCGGCGGCTCCGGCACCTCCGGCAGCGGCCCCTCCGCGTACGCCGCGAGCACCTCGCGGAAGGCCCGGAACTTCTCCGTCGGCCGCCCCGCCTCGTCGATGGGAGCGTCGTAGTCGTACGAGGTCACCGTCGCCCGCAGCGGCCCGTCGTGCAGCTCACCGTCCCGGTTCGCCCCCGCCCAGCCGCCGAAGTTCGTCCCGCCGTGCGCCATGTAGACGTTGACCGAGGCCCCGCACTCCAGGATCTCCCGCAGCGCCTCCGCCGCGTCCGCCGCGTCCCGCACCGCGTGCTCCGTGCCCCAGTGGTCGAACCAGCCGCACCAGAACTCCATGCACATCAGCGGCCCCGACGGCTGATGGCGCCGCAGCGTCGCGAAGCCCTCCCGCGCCCCCGAACCGAAGTTCGCCGTGGCCAGCACCCCCGGCACCGAACCACCCGTCAGCATGTGGTCCTCGGGACCGTCCGAGGTGAAGAGCGGCACGCTCACCCCGCAGTCCCGCAGCAGCTGCGCCAGCCACTCCAGATATCCCCGGTCGCTGCCGTAACTCCCGTACTCGTTCTCCACCTGGACGAGGATCACCGGGCCGCCCCGGTCCACCTGCCGCTCCACCACCTGCGGAAGCAGCCGCCGGAACCAGGCCTCCACCGGCGCCAGGAACTCCGGGTCGAAGGTCCGCACCCGCCGGCCGAGCGGCCCGGTCACCCAGTGCGGCAGCCCGCCGTTCTCCCACTCGGCGCAGATGTACGGCCCCGGGCGCACGATCGCCCGCATCCCGGCCCGCGCCACCGCGTCCAGGAACCGGCCGAGCGCCTCCACGTCCGCGAACCGGCCCGGCTCCGGCTCGTGCAGATTCCAGGGGACGTACGTCTCCACGCAGTCGAGGCCCATCGCACGCAGCATCCCGAGCCGGTGCTCCCAGTGGCCCTCGTGCACCCGGAAGTAGTGCAGCGCCCCCGACAGCAGCCGCACCGGCCGCCCGTCGAGCAGAAAGTCCTCGTCACCCACAGCGAACGTGCTCATGGCCTCACCCTCACCCCCTGGCGGCGAACCGGTCCATGGACAAAGATCGTCGAAGTTTGGACGTTCAGGGTCCGCCGATGCCGGCCCCGACGTCAGGGCCCGACGGGGCCCGCCCGACCACGTGCCGGCCCGGGGAGGGCAACCACCGCATGTACCACACCTGGATGCGCTACTTCACGCCCAGCCCCGTCCACCACCGCCTCGGCCTCGTCTGCCTCGGCGTCGGACTCCAGCACGGCACCCTGCCCACCGTCGGCCCCCGCACCCTCGACCACCACGTGGCCGTCGTCGTCTCCGCCGGCAGCGGCTGGTACCGGGGCGCCGACGGGCGCCGCACCACCGTCACCGCCCCCGCCCTCCTCTGGCTCACCCCCGGCGTCCCCCACCACTACGGGGCCGACCCCGGCACCGGCTGGGACGAGGCCTTCGTCGACTTCTCGGGACCGGCCACCACCACCTACACCGAACTCGGCTACATCGAACCCGACCGGCCCGTCGTCCCCCTCTCCGACGCCGCGCCCGCCCGCGCCGCCATCGCCCGGATCGCCCGCGCCGCCCGCCCCGGCAACCCCCTCCTTGAGGTCGAGACCGGCGCCGCCGTCCACGAACTCCTCGTCGCGCTGCGCCGTGCCCGCGCCGACACCAACGCCGACGGCGACCCCGTCCTCGCCGCCCTCGCCCGCGACGCCTTCCAGCCGCTCTCCGTCGCCGAGCACGCCGCCCGGCACGGCATGACCGCCGCCGAACTGCGCACCGCCGTCCGCCGGGCCGCCGGATGCAGCCCCAAGGACTACCTGCTCACCGTCCGCCTCGGCCGCGCCAAGGAACTCCTCGCCGCCACCGAACTGCCCGTCGCCGCCGTCGCCCGCCGCGTCGGCTACGACGACCCCGCCTACTTCTCCCGGCTCTTCACCCGACGGGTCGGCACCGCCCCCATCCGCTTCCGCGAGCAGCAGGGACGGTCCGTGCACGGGGGCTGGAGCAACCGCGTTCCGGATCCCGAACACCCGCCCACGATCCTCCCGAGATCCGTCTAAGCTCGCAGATCATGAGCGACTCCCGCGCGAATGACCCCACCGTCCCCGCAGACGCGATCGACCCGGCCGTCACCGCCGAACTGACCCGCCTGCGCGAAAGCATCGACAACATCGACGCGGCGGTCGTCCACATGCTCGCCGAGCGCTTCAAGTGCACCCAGCAGGTCGGCGTCCTCAAGGCCCGCCACCAGCTGCCGCCCGCCGACCCCGCACGCGAGGCCCGCCAGATCGCCCGGCTGCGGGAACTCGCCGGGAACGCGAAACTGGACCCGGCCTTCGCGGAGAAACTCCTCAACTTCATCATCGCCGAGGTCATCCGCCACCACGAGACGATTGCGGACGGAGCACGCTGATGGCCCGCGTCACGGTCTTCACCCTCGGAGGGACGATCTCCGCCCGCGGCGGCGACGCGGCCCGGATGAGCGGACAGGAGGTCCTCGCCGAGCTCGGCGGCGACCTCGACGTGGTCCTCAAGGACTTCCGCCGCGTCCCCAGCTCCTCCCTCACCCACGAGGACCTCGCCGCCCTCGCCGCCGAGGTGCGCGCCACCGTCGCCGACGGCTCCGGCGTGGTCGTCGTCCAGGGCACCGACACCCTGGAGGAGACCGCCTTCGTCCTCGACCTGCTCTGCACCACCGAGCGGCCGATCGCCGTCACCGGCGCCATGCGCCGCCCCGACCTGCCGGGCGCCGACGGCCCCGCCAACCTGGCCGCCGCGCTCGCCGTCGCCGCCGACCCCGCCTGCCGCGGCCTCGGCGTCCTCGTCGTCCTCGCCGACGAGATCCACGCCGCCCGGTTCGCCCGGAAGACCCACACGACCTCCGTGGCCACCTTCGCCTCGCCCGGCGCCGGGCCGATCGGCTCGATCGTCGAGGGGGAGCCCCGCATCCTGCTCCGCCCCGCCGTCCCGCCCGCTCTCTGCCGGCTGAAACTCGACCCCGGGGTACGGGTGGCCCTGGTGACCCTCTCCCAGGGCGACCGCGGCGAACTCCTCGAAGCCGTCGACCACCGCTTCCAGGGCCTCGTCGTCGCCGCCTTCGGCGCCGGACACGTCCCCACCTGGCTGGTCGAACCCCTCGAAGAGCTCGCCCACCGCATCCCGGTCGTCCTCGCCTCCCGTACCGGCGGCGGCGCGACCCTCTCGCACACCTACCGCGGCCCCGGCTCCGAGTACGACCTGCTGCACCGCGGACTGATCCCGGCCGGCCCGCTCGACCCCGCCAAGGCCCGGATCCTGCTCCACACCCTGCTCTCCAGCGGCGCGGCCGGCCCGGCCGGCTACGACCGCCCCCGGATCGCCGCCGCCTTCGCCCACCTGAACGGCTCCGGACTCGCCTGAGCGGGATTGTCCGACCACCCCTGCCCGTCGCCGCGAGCATCGGGCAGCATAGGGCCATGTCCGTACTGACGCGCGACGAAGCGCAGACCCGTGCCCAGCTCCTCGACGTCCACCACTACCGCGTGGACCTCGACCTCACCACCGGCGACGAGACCTTCCACTCACGGAGCCTCATCCGCTTCACGGCCCGCGCCGCGGGGGACACCTTCGTCGAGCTCAAGCCCGAGACACTGCACTCCGCCCTCCTCGACGGCATGCCCCTCGACATCAGCGCCCTCGACGGCAACCGCCTGCCGCTGAGCGTCACCGAGGGCGAGCACGTCCTGCGGATCAGCACCACCATGCGGTACTCCCGCACCGGCGAGGGCATGCACCGCTTCACGGACCCCACGGACGGCGAGTCGTACGCCTACACCCAGCTCTTCATGGAGGACGTCCAGCGCGTCTTCGCCGCCTTCGACCAGCCCGACCTGAAGGCCGTCTTCGAGCTGTCCGTCACCGCCCCCGAGGGCTGGACCGTCCTCTCCAACGGCATCACCGAGCAGCAGCCCGACGGCCGCTGGCAGTCCGCCCCCACCCCGCTGCTCTCCACCTACTTCGTCTGCGTCGCCGCCGGCCCCTGGCACAGCATCCGCACCGAGCACGCCGGGCTGCCGTTCGGCATCCACTGCCGCCGCTCCCTCGCCGCCCACCTCGACGCCGACGCCGACGAGATCCTCGCCGTCACCAGGGCCTGCTACGACCGCTACCACGAGAAGTTCGACGAGCCGTACCCCTTCGACTCGTACGACCAGGCCTTCGTCCCCGAGTTCAACGCGGGCGCCATGGAGAACCCCGGCCTCGTCACCTTCCGCGACGAGTTCGTCTTCCGCTCCGCCGTCACCGTCACCGAGCGCCAGAGCCGCGCCATGGTCATCGCCCACGAGATGGCCCACATGTGGTTCGGCGACCTCGTCACCCTGCGCTGGTGGGACGACATCTGGCTGAACGAGTCCTTCGCCGAGTACATGGGCTTCCAGACCGTCAACGAAGCCTGCGCCGACCTCTTCCCCGACACCTGGGTCGACTTCGGCGTCACCCGGAAGGCCTGGGGTTACGAGGCCGACCAGCGGCCCTCCACCCACCCCGTCGCCCCCGACCCGGAGTCCGTCCCCGACACCGCCTCCGCGCTCCTCAACTTCGACGGCATCTCCTACGCCAAGGGCGCCTCCGCCCTCCGCCAGCTCGTCACCTGGCTCGGCGAGAAGGACTTCCTCGCCGGCATCAACATCCACTTCAAGCGCCACAAGTTCGGCAACGCCACCCTCGCCGACTTCATCGACAACCTCGCCGCCGCCACCGACCGCGACGTCCACGCCTGGGCCGAGCAGTGGCTGCGCACCACCGGCGTCGACACCCTCACCCCCCGCCTCGAAGGCGAGGGCAGCCAGTGGCGGCTGCACGTCGACCGCGACGGCAGCCGCCCGCACCGCATCCGGGCGGGGATCTACGACCGGCAGCCCGACGGCGCACTCGCCCTGCGCGAGCGCCGCGAGCTCGACGTCCCGCAGGAGGCGCCCGCCGAGCTGACCGGCCCGCGCCCCGCGCTCGTCGTCCTCAACGACGGCGACCTCACCTACACCAAGCTCCGCTTCGACGAGGTCTCCGAGGAGTCCGCCCTGCGCGGCCTCTCCCGCATCCCCGACGCCCTCACCCGGGCCGTCGTCTGGAACAGCCTGCGCGACATGGTCCGCGACGGGCAGCTGGAACCCGCCGCCTATCTGGAGACCGCGCGGGCGCACCTCGCCGACGAGAACGAACTCGCCCTCGTCCAGGGCGTCCTCGGCTTCGCCCGCCACCAGATCGCCGACCGGTACGTCACGGAGGCCGAGCGTCCGGCCGCCCTCGCCGTGATCGGCGAGATCGCCCGCGCGCTGCTCCGCCGCACCGAGGACGGCGAGGAGCCCGGACTGCGCCTGACCGCCGTCCGCGCCTGCGTGGACAGCGCCACCACCCCCGACAAGATCGCCTCCTGGCTCGCCGAGGACACCGTCCACGGCGGCCCGGAACTCGACCACGAGCTGCGCTGGCGCATCCTCGCCAGGCTCGCCGTCCTCGGCGCCACCGACGAGACCGTGATCGCCGCGGAACTCGAGCGGGACCCGAGCGCCACCGGGCAGGAGGGCGCCGCCCGCTGCCGGGCCTCGCTCCCCACGGCGGAGGCCAAGGCGGCGGCCTGGTCGGCCCTCTTCGACACGGACGACCTGTCCAACTACCTGTTCACCGCCACCGCCGTGGGCTTCTGGCAGCCCGAACAGGCGGAGCTGGTACGGGAGTACGTGCCGCGCTTCTACCCGGCCGCCATCGCGCTCGCCGGCCGCCGGGGCCCGGCGATGGCGGAGGCGGCGGGGCGCTACGCGTTCCCGTCGTACGCGATCGACGCGGACTCCCTGGCCCTGGGCGAGTCCCACCTCGAGGCGGACCGGATGATCCCGGCCCTCCACCGCAAGCTGGTGGACCAACTGGACGACCTGCGCCGCGCGCTGACGGCCCGAACGGCGTGACCCGGTCGCGGGGGCCGCTCCACCGGGACGGCCCCCGCGCCCCTCGTGGTGGGCAACTGTTCCACGGGGGCGGCTCCCGGCCACCCGCACGCCCGCCGCGTGCGGGCCGGGCGCCGCCGCCCACCGCCGTGTGCCGCAGCGCCGCGTTCCTGGCGTCCCACATCCCATCCCCCGTTCGGGTCACAACAGCCTCACTCCCCGGACAAACCCCGACAACCCCCGGCACCCTGTCGACCATGCGTGCCGCACCCCCACCCCTCGCCGGAGGCGCCCCCGGCGCCGACGCCCTCCGCCCCCTCCTGGACACCGTCCTCGACGCCCTCCGGGAAGGGGCGCACGCCAGGGGCGGGCCCCTCCCGGCCGGCGGTCCGGAGGCGGCGGCACGGCGGGTGCGCGAGGCCCTCGGGGAGCCGCTCCCGGATACGGGCCGGGGCGCCGACGAAGCCCTCCGCACCCTCGTACACGCCCTGGCGGAAGGCGCCGCCGACCCCGCCCACCCCCTCTGCGCCGCCCACCTCCACACCCCGCCCCTCGCACTCGCCGCCGCCGCCGATCTCGCGGCCTCCGCGCTGAACCCGTCCATGGACTCCTGGGACCAGGCGCCCGCCGCCTCCGCCGTGGAGGCCCTGGTGACGGCCGCGCTCGCCGCCGAGGTCTTCCCCGCCGCCGACCGGCCCGACGCCCTCGTCACGACCGGCGGCACCGAGTCCAACCAACTGGCCCTGCTCCTCGCCAGGGAGCGCCACGGCCCCGCCCTCCGTACCGTCGTCGGAGCCAACGCCCACCACTCCTTCCACCGTGCCGCCTGGCTCCTCGGCCTGCCCGAGCCGGTCGTCGTGCCCACGCCCCGGGGGACGCTCGACCCGGCCGCCCTCGACACGGCACTGGCGGCCCTCGGGGGCCCCGGCCGCCCCGTCCTCGTAGCCGCCACCGCGGGCACCACCGACGAGGGCCTGATCGACCCGCTCCCGGACCTCGCCGAACTGTGCGAGGCCCGGCACGCCGTGTTCCACGTCGACGCGGCCTACGGCGGCCCCGCCCTCTTCAGCCGTACCCACCGGCACCTCCTGGACGGCCTGGCCCGCGCCCGTACCGTCACCGTCGACCTGCACAAACTCGGCTGGCAGCCGGCCGCCGCCGGGCTCCTCGCCGTACGCGACGCCGACGACCTCGCCGTCCTCGGACACACCGCCGACTACCTCAACGCCGACGACGACACCGACGCGGGCCTGCCCGACCTGCTCGGCCGCTCCCTGCGCACCACCCGCCGCCCCGACGTCCTCAAGACCGCCGTGACCCTCCGGGCCCTCGGCCGCGACGGGCTCGGCGTCCTCGTCGACGCCTGTGTCGACCTGGCCCGGGACCTCGCCGACCTGGTGGAGAAGGCGCCGGGGCTCGATCTGCGCGCCCGGCCGACGCTCACCACCGTCCTGTTCCGGCCGAGCGGCGCCGAGGACACGACGGTCGCCGCGATCCGCCGCACCCTCCTCACCGAGGGCCGCGCCGTCCTCGGCCGCGCCGAGGCGGACGGCCGGCTCTGGCTCAAGGCCACCCTGCTCAACCCCCACGCCACCCCCGGCGACCTGGCTCAGCTCATCACCCTCGTGGAAGGCAGTGCGCACCGATGACCGGCAGCACCCCCAAGGACGACCTCGACCGCCCCCACGATCTGGTGGGCATCGGCATCGGCCCCTTCAACCTCTCGCTCGCGGCGCTCGCGCACGGCGTCCCCGGCGGACTCGCCGCCACCTTCTACGAGCAGAAGCCGGCCTTCCAGTGGCACCCGGGGCTCCTCGTCGAGGGCGCCACCCTCCAGGTCCCCTTCCTCGCCGACCTGGTGACCCTGGCGGATCCCGCCAGCCCGTGGACCTTCCTCAACTACCTGAAGAGCCGTGAGCGCCTCTTCCCCTTCTACTTCGCCGAGAAGTTCCACATCCAGCGCGCCGAGTACGACGCCTACTGCCGCTGGGTCAGTGAGCGGCTGCCGGGACTGCACTTCGGCCACCAGGTCGACTCGGTCCGCTGGAACCCCGAACGGCGGCTTTTCGAGGTCGACTTCACCCAGATCGACCCGGACGGCGAGGCGGAGGCCCTGGGCCGCGCCTACACCCGGAACGTCGTCCTGGGCGTCGGCACCGCACCGTACGTCCCCGAGCCGCTCAGGCCGCTCGCCGAGGCCCCCGGCGTCCCGGTGATCCACTCCGCCGACTACCTCACCCACCGCGAGACCCTGCTGCGCGCCGGCCACGTCACCGTGATCGGCTCCGGCCAGTCCGGCGCCGAGATCTTCCTCGACCTGCTCAGGGCCCGCCCCGCCGGAGCCGAGCGCATCCACTGGCTGACCCGCACCGAGGCCTTCGCCCCGATGGAGTACTCCAAGCTGGGCCTGGAGCACTTCACCCCCGACTACACCCGCTACTTCCACGCCCTGCCCGAGCCGGTACGGGCCGAACTCATGCCCCGGCAGTGGCAGCTGCACAAGGGCATCGACGCCGAGACGATCGCGGCCATCCACGACGAGCTGTACCGCCGCACCCTGCACGGCGGCTGGCCGGACGCCGTCCTCACCCCCGGCGTCCGGGTGCGTACGGCGGGCCGTGTCGCCACCACCCAGGTCGAACTGCACCTGGAGCACCTCCAGCAGGGCAGCCGTTCGCGGCTCACCACCGACGCCGTCGTCCTCGCCACCGGCTACCGGGAGCGCCCGGTGGACCGGATGCTGGCGGGGCTCGACCCGTACCTGCGGCACGACTCCGCGGGGCGCGCCCGGATCGACGAGCGCTACCGGCTGGTCCTGGACCCCTCCGTCACCGGCTCCGTGTACGTCCAGAACGCCGAGCGGCACACCCACGGCGTCGGCGCCCCCGACCTCGGCCTCGCGGCCTGGCGCAGCGCGACCATCCTCAACGCGGTCACCGGCAAGGAGCCGTACCCGCTGCCCCGCAGGACCGCCTTCACCCGCTTCGGCCTGGAGACGCGAGAGGCGCCGGTCATCCCGTCCCAGGACCGGAAGCTGACGCCTCTCACACAGATCGTCTAGCGGGGGCTAGAACACCGGCACGCCGTCCCGGGTCAGCTTCCAGTCCACCGACGCGAAGGTGCCCGGGTCGACCGTGCCCTTCGCCTTCACCCACTGGATGATGGTGTTGCGGATCTCGTCCGAGTTCGCCCACAGCTGCTGGGCGCCCGCGACGTGCGGGAACGCGCCGCCGCCGCTCGCCCGGTAGTTGTTCACCGCGAGGACGAACTTCGCCGCCGGGTCGAGCGGCTTGCCCTCGAAGGCCAGGTTCACGATCCGCGAGCCGGCCGGCTTCGCGATGTCGATCTCGTAGGTCAGACCGGACACGGCGTCGTAGTTGTAGTCCGGGGTGTTGTCCGCGTTCGTCAGCTTCGCGGTGTCGACGGGCGCGCCCGCCGGGGTCTGGACGTAGTACTTCGCCGAGTACTCCAGGTAGTCCTTCAGCTGGGCGCCCGTCATCAGCCGGGCTTCCATGGTGTTCTCGAAGGGGTACAGGCCGGCGGCGTCCTTGATGGTGATCTCACCGGACGGGATGCGGGCCGTACGCGAGAAGCAGGAGGCCTGCGAGAGCACCGGCAGGGCCGCGTACGCGCCGCCCGCGAGGGCCGCCTTCACCGTCTCGGCCTGGACGACGTTGATCAGGTCGATGATCGGCTCGTCCTTCCACGGCGCGTCGGCCGTGGTCATGGCGGCGGTGGAGGTGCCGATGACCTGGTTGACGTACGCGACGACCTTCTTGTGCTCGTCCGCGAGCAGCCCGGTGATCTCCGGGTCCTCCGCCACCGTGTTGGAGTTGAGGACCTGCGCGCCGACCTTCTCGACGACCCAGCGGCCCTTCTCCCACACCAGGTCGAAGTCGAAGAGGGTGAGGCGCTGGCCCCACTTGAGCGGCTCGGACAGGACGACGTCCTTGCCGGTCTCCTTGTTCCTCACCCGGTACTCGGGGATCTCGCTGTGCGCGTGGCCGACGAGGATCGCGTCGATGCCCGGCACCTGCTCGGCGACGAGCCCGGCCGCGTTCTCGACGTACGGGAGCTGGTCACCGTACGAGGAGGTGCCGCTGGAGCCGGAGTGCGCCGAGACGACGACCACGTCGGCGCCCATCGAGCGCAGCTTCGGCACCCACTTCGCGGCCTGCTCCTCAAGGCCGGGGAAGACCATCTTCCCGCTGACGTTCGCCTTGTCCCAGATGGCGATGCCGGGGTTGGTCAGGCCGAGCACGGCGACCTTGACGTCCTTGCCGTGCGGGGTGCGCAGGCAGTGCATGCTGTACGGGGCGAAGGCCGGGCGCAGCGTCCTGGCATCGAGGGCGTTGGCGCCGAGCAGCGGGAAGTCGCACTGCTCCTCGAACTTCCGCAGCACCGGGATGCCGTAGTTGAACTCGTGGTTGCCGAGCGCGGCGGCGTCGTAGCCGATGGCGTTCATGGCCTGGGCCATCGGGTGGACCGGGCCGCGGCGGGCGGTGATCGGGTCGACCTTGGCGTAGTAGTAGGAGAGCTGGGTGCCCTGGATGGTGTCACCGGCGTCGATGAGCAGGGTGTTGCGGCGGCCCTTGGCCGCGCGGACCTGGTCGACGAGGGTGGAGATCTTGGCGAGGCCGACGTCGTTGTGGGCCTTGTCGTCGAACTCCTTGTCCGTGAAGTAGTCCCAGTTGAAGACGTTGCCGTGCAGGTCGGTCGTGCCCATCACGGTGAAGGAGTACCGCTTCTGCGGACGCGGGCGGCCGGGCCCGTGGGCCTCGGCGGGAACGGCTACGGCTCCGGCGACGGCCACTCCGGCCCCGGCGGCGGCGGTGCGCTCCAGGAACGTCCTGCGGTTCAGCGGCATGTTCTTCTCTCCCCTTGGTTCAGTGACATCGGCGCCGACTGCGGCACACAACGCGCGTAGATTCTGGCTCAGGAGTCACCTCGGCAACAGACCTTTCGGGTTACGGAGTGGGAAAGTGTTCGGTGACACCGACGAAGCCGTACCTGGAGGAGCCCGCGATGACGCAGGAACACCCGACCCCCGAGGCGCCCCAGGTGACGGTCCGTGGGGAGGGCCGCCTCGAGGTCGATCCCGAGCTGGCCCAGGTCTGGGTGACGGTCGCCGTGCGCGGGACGGACCGGGCGGCGGCGCTCGCCGACCTGACCGGGCGCAACGCCCGGGTGCTCGATCTGCTCAAGGCGCAGGGCACGTCGGTGGAGAAGGTGGAGACGGGCAGTCTGTCGATCGCCCCGGACCTCGGCAGGCGCGGGCGCGGCGAGCGGGTGCAGAGCTATCGGGGCCGGGTCCTGGTGAAGGCCGAGCTGACCGACTTCACGGTGCTCGGGGAGCTGGTGGCGCGGCTGGCCGATCTGGAGATGACGAGCGTGGAGGGCCCGTGGTGGGCGCTGCGGCCGGACTCCCCGGCGTACGCGGAGGCGCGCCGGCTCGCGGTGACGGAGGCGGTGCAGCGGGCGCGGGCGTACGCGGAGGCGCTCGGCACCTCGCTGGCCTCACTCCTCGAACTGTCGGACGCCGGCGCGGACCGGGGCCCGATGTCGAGGGACATGGGGTACGGCGGGGGGCCGGTCGCCTTCGCGGCGGAGGCGGCCGGCGGAGCCCCGGCGCTCGACCTGGAACCGCAGCGGCAGACGGTCACGGCGGAGGTCGTGGCACGGTTCACGATGCGGCCGCCCGCACTCTGAGACGGGGAGCGCTGGGGCGCGGAAACCGCTCATCGGAGCACCCCGGCGCACAGATTCAAGACTTGTCAACAGCCTTTCACGGAAAGGTTGTTGAGTAGTCATGTCCCGCCAACTCGCTACCGGTGGGTAAGGCCTAGGCTCGACCCATGCGCCGAGCGAAAATCGTTTGTACCCTTGGGCCCGCCACCGAAACATACGACCAGATCAAGGCGTTGGTCGAGGCCGGAATGGACGTGGCCCGCTTCAATCTCAGCCACGGTTCGTACGTCGAGCACGAGGAGCGCTACCGGAACGTCCGCAAAGCCTCCGACGAGACCGGCCGCAGCGTCGGGGTCCTCGCCGACCTTCAAGGTCCGAAGATCCGCCTCGGCCGCTTCCGCGAAGGTCCCGTACTCCTTGAACGCGGAGACGAGTTCGCCATCACCGTCGAGCCGATGGAGGGCGACCGTCACTGCTGCGGGACGACCTACTCGGGCCTCGCCGCGGACGTGACCGCCGGGGAGCGCATCCTCGTCGACGACGGCCGCGTCACCCTGGAGGTCACCTCCGTCGAGGGCCCCCGGGTGAACACCCTGGTCATCGAGGGCGGCATGGTCTCCGACCACAAGGGCCTCAACCTCCCCGGTGTCTCCGTCTCCGTCCCCGCCCTCTCCGAGAAGGACATCGAGGACCTGCGGTGG
Source organism: Streptomyces sp. P9-A4 (assembly GCF_036634195.1). Classification (NCBI taxonomy): domain Bacteria; kingdom Bacillati; phylum Actinomycetota; class Actinomycetes; order Kitasatosporales; family Streptomycetaceae; genus Streptomyces; species Streptomyces sp. P9-A4. The sequence goes on along the minus strand of NZ_JAZIFY010000001.1, from coordinate 1,718,686 downwards.
GCGCTGCGCATCGGCGCCGACGTCATCGCCCTGTCCTTCGTCCGCAGCGCCCGTGACATCGACGACGTGCACCGGATCATGGACGAGGAGGACCGCCGGCTGCCCGTCATCGCCAAGATCGAGAAGCCGCAGGCCGTCGAGAACATCGAGGAGATCGTCGCCGCCTTCGACGGCATCATGGTCGCCCGCGGCGACCTGGGCGTCGAAATGCCCCTGGAGCAGGTGCCGATCGTCCAGAAGCGCGCCGTCAAGCTGGCCAAGCGCAATGCCAAGCCGGTCATCGTCGCCACCCAGATGCTCGACTCGATGATCGACAACTCCCGCCCCACCCGCGCGGAGGCGAGCGATGTCGCCAACGCCGTCATCGACGGCACCGACGCGGTGATGCTCTCCGGTGAGACCAGCGTCGGCCGCTACCCGATCGAGACCGTGCGCACCATGAGCCGGATCGTCGAGGCCGCCGAGGAGGACGTCCTCGCGAAGGGCCTGCCGCCGCTGACCGAGCGGAACAAGCCCCGGACCCAGGGCGGCGCGGTGGCCCGCGCGGCGGCCGAGATGGGTGACTTCCTCGGCGCCAAGTTCCTCGTGGCCTTCACGCAGTCCGGCGACACGGTCAAGCGGCTGTCCCGCTATCGCTCGCCGATCCCGCTGCTTGCCTTCACCCCGGAGCCGGAGACCCGCTCCCAGCTCAATCTGACCTGGGGCGTCGAGACCTTCCTCGGCCCGCACGTCGACTCGACGGACGCGATGGTGGCCCAGGTGGACGAGGAACTGCTGCGGATCGGCCGCTGCCGGAAGGGCGACATCGTGGTCATCACGGCGGGCTCCCCGCCGGGTGTCGCGGGATCGACGAACCTGGTCCGGGTGCATCACATCGGAGAGGCTCTGACGTAGGACGGGCCATTCGTCTCATACCTTGGAATCAAAGGTAAAGTGCCCCGGGTGGGATTCGAACCCACGCTGTATGGTGTTTGAGACCACTGCCTCTTCCGCTGGGCTACCGGGGCATCCTTCGAAACGAAGGTCGGTGATCACCCGCCGTGCCCCTACCTTACAGGAGGTAGGTAGGCTCATGGGGAGCTGTATCCGCCTCGGAACGAGGCCATCGAACGAGGAGCCCGCGTGACCGCCCCCGAGTCGCCCCAGCCCGCCGACGACGCCGACACGTCGCACGTCCCGCCGCTGACGACCCGCGTCGTCATCGCCGAGGACGAGGCCCTCATCCGCCTCGACCTCAAAGAGATGCTGGAGGAAGAGGGCTACACGGTCGTCGGTGAGGCCGGCGACGGCGCCACCGCCGTCGAGCTCGCCCGCGAGCACCGCCCCGACCTCGTCATCCTCGATGTGAAGATGCCCGTCCTCGACGGCATCTCGGCCGCCGAGAAGATCGCGGGCGAGTCCATCGCCCCGGTCCTCATGCTCACCGCCTTCTCGCAGCGCGAGCTCGTCGAGCGGGCCCGGGACGCCGGCGCCATGGCGTACCTCGTGAAGCCGTTCAGCAAGAGCGACGTCGTGCCGGCCATCGAGATGGCCGTCTCCCGCTTCTCCGAACTGCGCGCCCTGGAGCAGGAGGTCGCGGACCTCTCCCAGCGCCTGGAGACCCGCAAGCTGGTGGACCGCGCCAAGTCGGTCCTGCAGACCCAGTACGGGCTGACGGAGCCGGCCGCGTTCCGCTGGATCCAGAAGACCTCCATGGACCGCCGCATGTCGATGCAGCAGGTCGCCGAGGCGGTCATCGAGGACGCCGAGGAGAAGAAGGCGGCCAAGGGCCAGTAGCCGGCCCCGCACCCCGTACACGAGAAGGCCCGCCCCACAGCACCGTGGGGCGGGCCTTCGCTTCGTGGTGCTCAGTCCTCGCCGAGGTACGCCTTGCGGACGGACTCGTCGTGGAGCAGGTTCTGCCCCGTGCCCGAGAGCACGATCTTGCCGATCTCCATCACGTGACCCTGGTCCGCCAGGGCCAGCGCCGCCTGGGCGTTCTGCTCGACGAGCAGGATGGTGGTGCCCTGGGCCTTCAGCTCGGCGATGGTCGCCATGATCTTCTGCATCATGATCGGCGAGAGACCCATCGAGGGCTCGTCGAGCATGAGCAGCTTCGGCTGGGACATCAGCGCCCGGCCCATGGCGAGCATCTGCTGCTCACCGCCGGAGAGCGTGCCGGCCGCCTGCTTGCGACGCTCGCCCAGGATCGGGAAGAGGTCGTAGGCGCGCTGGACGTCCTTGGCGATGCCCGCGGTGTCCTTCCGGAGGAAGGCGCCGAGAAGCAGGTTCTCCTCGATCGACATCCGGGGGAAGATGTGGCGGCCCTCGGGGGAGTGGGCCAGACCCAGCGAGACGATCTTGTGCGCGGGGATCTTGCGGAGGGACTTGCCCTCGAACTTGATCTGGCCGCCGACCGGCTTGAGGAGCCCGGAGAGGGTCCGCAGGGTGGTGGTCTTCCCGGCGCCGTTGGTGCCGATGAGGGTGACGACCTCACCGGCGTCGACGGAGAAGGAGATGCCCTTGACGGCCTCGATCTTTCCGTAGGCGACGCGCAGGTCCTCGACTTCGAGCAGTGCGGTCATGCGTCGTTCTCCTTGCCCGAAGCAGGGTCGTGCGGGGTGTCCTCCGAGGACTCTTCGGCGGCGGCCTCGGGGGCGTCCTCGCTCGCGTCGGCCTCGGCGGTCTCGTCGGCGGCGGGGGCCTCGTCAGCCTCTTCGGCCTCTTCGGTCGCGGGGGCCTCCGGGGCGTCGGGCTCCGCGACCGGGGGCTTCTCCGACTCGACCGGCTCGCCCAGGTACGCGGCGATGACCCGCTCGTCGCTCTGCACGGTCTGGCTGTCGCCCTCGATCAGCTTCTGGCCCTGGACGAGCACGGCGACCCGGTCGCAGAGGTTGAAGATGAACCGCATGTCGTGCTCGATGACGAGCACCGCGACGCCCATGTCCCGGATGGCGAAGATGAGTTCCTCCGCCGCCCGCGTCTCCTGCGGGTTCATGCCGGCGGTGGGCTCGTCGAGCAGGATCAGACCCGGGTCGCTCGCGAGGGCGCGGGCGATCTCCAGCTTGCGCTGCTCGCCGTACGGGAGGTTCTTCGCGAGGTGCTGTGCCTTGTCCTGGAGGCCGATGAACTCCAGCAGCTCCATCGCCCGCTTCGACGCCTCGGCCTCGGTCTTCCGGAAGCCGGGCAGCCGGAGCAGCGCGGACCAGAGGCCCTGCTTCATCCGGGTGTGGCGTCCGACGAGCACGTTCTCCAGGACCGTCATGTTGTGGAAGAGACGGATGTTCTGGAAGGTACGGGCGATGCCGGCGTCGGTGACCTTGAAGGACGTGGGCGGCAGAACCGTGCCCTTGTACCGGACTTCACCCTCGGTCGGGATGTAGAGACCGGTGAGGCAGTTGAAGAAGGTGGTCTTGCCGGCGCCGTTGGGGCCGATGAGACCGACGATCTCGCCGCTGTTCACGGTGAGGTTCACATCGCGCACGGCGGTGAGGCCGCCGAACCGCATGGTGACCCCGCGCGCGTCGAGCACGGTCTCGCGGGCGGCCGGCTCGGCGGTCGCCTCGGCCTTGGTGGTGGTCGTCATGGTTCAGGCACCTGCCTTGGCGAGCGTGGCGGGCGTCTCGTCCTTCTCGTGGAACTCCAGCTGGTTGCGCCGGTTGGCGATCATGCCCTCCGGGCGGAAGCGCATGAGCAGGATCAGCGCGACGCCGAAGAGCAGCAGCTGGTACTCGCCCATGAACTGGAGCTTGTTCGGGATGAGGAAGAGCAGGGACGCGCCGACCAGGGGACCGCTCATGGTGCCCATGCCGCCGAGGACGACGGCCGCGAGCAGGAAGGCGGAGTTGGGCGGGATGGGACCGGCGAAGAGGTACTGCTCCGGGGTCACCGTGTAGGTGACGTGCGCCTGCACGGTGCCCGCGAGACCGGCCAGCGAGGCGCCGAGCGCGAAGGCGATGAGCTTGACCCGGAAGCCGTTGATGCCCATGGCGAGCGCGGCGGTCTCGTCCTCGCGGATCGCGACCCAGGCACGGCCGATACGGGAGTCGCCGCTGCGCCGGAAGACCAGCACGACGACCGCCATGATCAGCAGCATCAGGAAGAAGTAGTTCGCGAAGCGGCCGATGGTGAAGCCGCCGATCACGTGCTCGGCGCCGAAGTCGAACCCGAACATGCTCAGGTTCGGGATGGACGCGATGCCGTTGGAGCCGTTGGTGATGTCGGGACCGGAGGTGCCGTCGGTGTTGTTCACCGTGATCCGGAAGATCTCACCGAAACCGAGCGTGACGATCGCGAGGTAGTCGCCGCGCAGCCGCAGGGTCGGGGCGCCGATGAGGACACCGAAGACCAGGGAGGCCGCCGCACCGACCAGGATGGCCGCCCAGAAGGGGAAGTGCAGGCCGAACGGGGAGGTCGGGGCGCCCGAGACGAGGGCGGCCGCGTAGGCGCCGACGCCGAGGAAGGCGACGTAACCGAGGTCGAGGAGACCGGCGAGGCCGACGACGATGTTCAGGCCCAGGGCGACCGTGGCGAAGATCAGGATGTAGACGCCGAGCGTCGCGTACTGGTCGTCGGCCTGGGTGAAGGGGAAGAGCGCCGCGGCGGTGAACGCGCCCGCGATGGACAGGTTCTGGTGCTTGCCGGTGAGCTGCGTGGCCTGCGCGATGAGGCCCGACTTGTTGAGCGCGGCGAAGCCGAGGCCGGCCGTGATCAGGAAGCCGAGGAACAGCTCGTCGTACTCCGTGCCGACACCGTAGGTGAAGACACCGAGCGCCACGGCGAGCACGCCCGCGATGATCAGGATCTCGACGGAGGAGTGCATCGTGGGCAGCCGGCGCACCGAACCGGTGGTCGCGAAGGCGGCCTTGAAGTTGGTCCAGTCGTTGCTCGCACGGTGCTTGAACTGGTCCCAGCCGGTGTCCTCGGGGTCCACGGGCAGCGTCTTCGGCCGCTCGTAGGGGAGGGCGAGGGCGCCGAGCAGGGCGAGCAGCGTGGCGAGCGCGACGATCGCGCCGCCCGGCTCCAGGTTCACCGGGCCGCCGAGCTCGACGCTGATCGCGCCGACCGTGAACCAGGCGGTGCCGAAGGAGGCGAGCGCGGCGAGCTTGAGGGCCGCGTCACCGCCGGCGGGGGTCAGCCAGCGGGTGCCCTTGACGCCGTACGAGGAGACGGCGAAAAGGATGGTGAGCAGGCCCAGGACCAGGACCTGGAGCTGGAGGCCGCCCGGGTAGCCGGTGACCGTGAGGTCGCCCGGGAAGCGGGGCGTCCAGGTCCAGGCGAGGAAGCAGCTGGCGACGGTGAGGACGCCGCCGCCCAGGGTGAGCGCGCGGGCGATCCGGGCCGGGACGAAGCCGATGAGGCCGGTCGCGCCGACAGCCTCGGAGTCGGACGCCGCGGGCGCCGTCGGGTTCTCGGAGATGGAGGTCATGGTGCTCACGCCCTGTCCGCGACGCGCTCGCCGAGGAGGCCTTGTGGCCGGGCGAGGAGTACGACGATGAGGAGTACGAAGGCCCAGACGTCGGCCCAGGACTGGCCGCCGAGCTGATCCATACCGGGGATGTGGCTGATGTACGCCGTCGCCATGGTCTCCGCGACGCCGAGGACGACACCGCCGATCATGGCCCCGTAGATGTTGCCGATGCCGCCGAGGACGGCGGCGGTGAACGCCTTGAGTCCGAGGAGGAAGCCCATCTTGTAGTCGACGACGCCGTACTTGAGGCCGTAGGCGACGGCGCCGACCGCGGCGAACGCGGCGCCGAGGGCGAACGCGATCACGATGATCCGGTCGGTGTTGACGCCCATGAGCTTCGCGGTGTCCGGGTCCTGCGCCGTGGCCTGCATGCCGCGGCCGACGCGGGTGCGCATCACGAAGAAGGCGAGGACGGCCATGCAGATGGGGGCGGCGATCAGGAGGAAGACGTCGCCGGTCTGGATGGTGACCGGGCCGAGTTCGATCGGACCGCCGGGGATCTGCGGGAAGGTCCGGGCGGACTTGGCCTCCGGGTAGAAGGTCCAGACGGCCTGCTGGAGGGCGAGCGAGAGACCGATCGCGGTGATGAGCGGGGCGAGGCGGGGGCCACCGCGCAACGGGCGGTAGGCCAGGCGCTCGGCCCCGACGGCTATCGTCGTCGCGACGAGCACGGCACCGATGATCATGAGGGGCAGCGCGACCCACATCGTGGTGCCGCCGGGCAGGATGAGCCAGACCGTGAGCGCCCCGAAGCCGCCGGTCATGAAGATCTCGCCATGGGCGAAGTTGATGAGCTGGACGATGCCGTAGACCATCGTGTAGCCGACGGCGACCAGCCCGTACATGGATCCCAGTAGCAGGCCGTTGACCAGCTGCTGCGGCAGTTCGTTCACCGCATTGTCCTCCGAGACTTTCGACGGATGTGACACCGCGCGGGGCGCCTGGTGCGGCCCCCCGCGCGATGAAGGTGGTGCTGAGAGTGGGACTGCTGAGGATCAGCCGCCGAAGGTGCCGGACTCGACCGGCTTGTACGCGCCGCCCGTGACCTTGTAGACGGTCAGCTGCTTGTTGGTGGTGTCACCGAACTCGTCGAAGGAGACCTTGCCGGTCACACCCTCGAAGGAGACGCCCTGCATGGCCTCGACGACCTTGGCACGCTCCGGGACCTTGCCGCCGTTGCCCTCGGTGGCCTTCTTGACGGCCTCGATGACCGCCCAGGTCGAGTCGTAGGCGTAGCCGCCGTAGGCCTCGTAGGCCTCCTTGTAGCCCTTGGCCTTGTAGTTGGCCAGGAACTCCTTGGCGGACGGCAGGGACTCGATCGGCGAACCGACGGAGGTGGCGATGTCGCCCTCGGCCGCCGCGGCGCCCGCCAGCTTCACGTACTCGGGGCTGTAGATCGCGTCGCCGCCGACGACGGTGACCTTCGCGCCGGCCTCCTTGATCTGCTTGGCCAGCGGGCCGGCGGCCGGGTACTCGCCACCGTAGTAGACGACGTCGGCGCCGGAGCTCTTCACCTTGGTCGCGACCGCGGAGAAGTCCTTGGTGTCCGGGTTGATGTGCTCGGTGCCGAGGACCTTGCCGCCGAGCTTCTCGAACTCGCCCTTGAAGGTGCCCGCGAGGCCGGCGCCGTAGGTCTTCTTGTCGTCGATGATGAAGGCCTTGGTCTTCTTGGCCTTGTTGAAGACGTACTGCGCGGCGAACGGGCCCTGGATGGCGTCCGTGGTCGCGGTACGGAAGTACGACTTGTAGCCGCGCTTCTTGTCACCGGTGGACCAGTTGGGGCCCTGGCTCAGGGACGGGTTGGTGTTGGCCGGGGAGACCTGCACCAGCTTGGCGTCGTCGAAGACCTTCTGCATCGACTCGGACACCGAGGAGTTCAGCGGGCCCACGACGCCGAGGACGCCCTTGTCGGCGACGAACTTCGTGGCGTTCTGCTGGCCGGCGGAGGGCTGCGCCTGGTCGTCCAGGGTCTCCAGCTTGAAGGTCACGCCCTTGACGTAGGCCTTCTCGTTGGCCGTCTTGACCGCGAGGTCGGCCGAGTTCTTGATGCCGAGGCCGAGGGCGGACAGCTCACCCGTGAGGGGCGCGTCGAGACCGATGGTCACGGTGACATTGCCGCCGTCACCGTTCTCGGCCGCGCCACCCTTGTCGTCGCGAGAACCACAGGCGGTGAGCGTGAGCGCTCCCGCGGTGACCGCGGTGGTGAGTATGAGCAACGAACGGTTTCGCACGAAGGGTCCTTTCCCTGGCGCGGCCCCCTCGGAAGAGGCGGTGCCGTGAAGCTGCGGAGCGAGGGGTGCCGTTTTGGAACGCCGGGCCGTACTGGGTTTGGTACAGGGCCGTGCAGTAGAACGCGCCCGGCGGCGCGGTGACTGGCGGTGACTCTAAGCGCAGGTGGGGAGGGTCGGGGAGCGGCGAGGTCAGGATGTGACTGTCTTGTTATGCCGAGGGGGGAAGAGTGTGCGCGGCGCCTGGGAATACCGGGGCATAGGGGTCGCTAACGCGGTGTTCACATACTGAGAACGCCCAGTTCCGCTAAGGGGCTTGAGCGATTCTTGGTACTGACGGTCCGCTCAGCGGACTCTCCGGATATCGGACAACGGCAGAAACCTGAGCGGACGAACCGGCCCTTCCGCTTCGGGTCGGGGCGGATCGTGTGTATGTGACACAGGGTGACGGGCGGGCGGGCGGGGGCGGGCGGGAACGCCGAAGGGGGCGGCACCCGTAGGTGCCGCCCCCTTCGTGGTCCGCCGCTGGTCAGGCGCCCGGAGTCACCGCCGCACCCGCGCCGGAGCCCGGCTCCCCGCCCGAGGCGGGGCCGCCGCCGGTCAGCATCGCGGCGTCCTTCGCGGTGACCTCGCGCAGCAGACAGGTCAGCCGCGCCGAGCAGACCCGGTTGCCCTGCTCGTCACTGATCACGATCTCGTACGTGGCCGTCGTCCGGCCGCGGTGCACCGGGGTCGCCACACCGGTCACCAGCCCGCTGCGCACCCCGCGGTGATGGGTGCAGTTCAGGTCGACGCCCACGGCGATCCGGGAGGACCCGCCGTGCAGCATCGAGCCGACGGAGCCCAGCGTCTCGGCGAGCACCGCCGACGCGCCGCCGTGCAGCAGACCGTACGGCTGGGTGTTCCCCTCCACCGGCATCGTGCCGACCACCCGCTCGGCGGACGCCTCCACGATCTGGACACCCATCCGGTTCCCCAGGTGCCCGGCGGAGAAGAGCGCCGGGAGGTCGACGCCCAGCGCCGCGTACTCGTCGATGACCTCCTGCGGGAACGTCACGTGCTGCTGCTCACCCATGGGCCGGCTCCGTTCGTCTTCGTACGGCGACTGCTCTTCGTACGGCTGCTGATACCGCCTGAGCAAACGCTTAGGCGGAAGGGGATTGTTCCAGACGGACGACCACGGACTTGCTCGCGGGGGTGTTGCTGACGTCCGCCGTCGACTCCAGCGGCACCAGGACGTTCGTCTCCGGGTAGTAGGCCGCCGCGCACCCCCGTGACGTCGGGTAGTGCACCACCCGGAAACCGGGCGCCCGCCGCTCGCTGCCGTCCGTCCACTCGCTCACCAGATCCGCGTACGCGCCGTCGGCGAAGCCCAGCGCCACCGCGTCCTCCGGATGGACCAGCACCACCCGGCGGCCCCCCTTGATGCCCCGGTAGCGGTCGTCCAGACCGTAGATCGTGGTGTTGTACTGATCGTGCGAGCGCAGCGTCTGGAGCAGCAGCCGCCCCTCCGGCACCCGCGGGTACTCCACGGGCGCCGCCGTGAAGTTGGCCTTGCCCGTCTTCGTCGGGAAACGGCGCTCGTCACGCGGCCCGTGCGGCAGCGCGAAGCCGCCGGGGCTGGCCGCGAGCCGTGCGTTGAAGTCCTCGAAACCGGGCACCACGCGCGCGATGCGGTCCCTGATCGTCGCGTAGTCGGCCTCGAACTCCTCCCAGGGCGTGGCCGATCCGGCGCCGAGGACGGCGCGCGCGAGCCGCGCCACGATCGCCGGCTCCGAGAGCAGACGCGGGCCCGCCGGCGGCAGATTGCCGCGCGAGGCGTGCACCAGGCTCATCGAGTCCTCGACCGTCACGAACTGCTTGCCGCTCTTCTGCACGTCCTTGTCGGTGCGCCCGAGCGTGGGCAGGATCAGCGCCCGCGTGCCCGTGACCGCGTGCGAGCGGTTCAGCTTCGTCGACACGTGCACGGTCAGCCGCGCGTTCCGCATCGCGGCCTCGGTGACCTCGGTGTCCGGGGTCGCGCCGACGAAGTTCCCGCCCATCGCGAAGAACACCTTCGCCTCGCCGTCGCGCAGCGCCTGGATCGACCGCACCACGTCGAAGCCGTGGTGGCGCGGCGAGACGATCCCGAACTCCTTGTCCAGCGCGTCCAGGAAGGCGGGCGCGGGCCGCTCGAAGATCCCCATCGTGCGGTCGCCCTGCACGTTCGAATGGCCGCGCACCGGGCACACCCCGGCGCCCGGCCGGCCGATGTTCCCGCGCAGCAGCAGGAAGTTGACCACCTCGCGGATGGTCGGCACGGAGTGCTTGTGCTGGGTGAGCCCCATCGCCCAGCAGACCACCGTCCGCTCCGAGGCGAGCACCAGCTCGAGGGCGCGCTCGATCTCGGCGCGCGTCAGGCCGGTCGCGGCGAGCGTCTCGTCCCAGTCCGCCGCCTTCGCCGCCGCGGCGAACTCCTCGTACCCATGGGTGTGTTCGCGTACGAACGCCTCGTCGACCGCCCCGGCCGTCTCCAGGACCAGCTTGTTGAGCAGCCGGAAGAGGGCCTGGTCGCCGCCGATCCTGATCTGGAGGAAGAGATCGGTGAGCGCGGCGCCCTTGAGCATGCCCTGCGGGGTCTGCGGGTTCTTGAAGCGTTCGAGCCCCGCCTCCGGCAGCGGGTTCACCGAGATGATCCGCGCGCCCGCCGACTTCGCCTTCTCCAGGGCGGAGAGCATCCGGGGATGGTTCGTCCCCGGGTTCTGCCCGGCCACGATGATCAGGTCCGCCCGGTGCAGGTCCTCCAGGGAGACACTGCCCTTTCCTATGCCGATGGTCTCCGTCAGCGCCGAGCCCGAGGACTCGTGGCACATGTTGGAGCAGTCCGGCAGGTTGTTCGTACCGAACTCGCGGGCGAAGAGCTGGAGCAGGAACGCGGCCTCGTTGCTCGTACGCCCCGAGGTGTAGAAGAGCGCCTCGTCGGGGGAGCCGAGCGCCCGGAGCTCCTCCGCGAGGATCGCGAAGGCCCGCTCCCAGGTCACCGGCTCGTACCGGTCGCCGCCCTCGGGCAGCAGCATCGGCTCCGTGATCCGGCCCTGCTGGCCCAGCCAGTACCCGCTGCGGGTCGCCAGGTCCGCCACCGGGTGCGCGGCGAAGAACTCCGGGGTCACCCGGCGCAGCGTCGCCTCCTCGGCGACCGCCTTCGCGCCGTTCTCGCAGAACTCCGCCACATGCCGTTTGTCGCCCTCCGGCCAGGCGCAGCCGGGACAGTCGAAACCGTCCTTCTGATTGACCTTGAGCAGGGTCCGGGCGGTGCGCAGCGTGCCCATCTGCTCCTGCGCGATCCGCAGCGTGTGACCGACCGCGGGCAGGCCGGCGGCGGCGTGCTGCGGCGGCGTGACCTGCGGTGCGTCCTGGACCGGGTCGCCGACCGGCGGCTTGCTGACCATCGCGCTCTCCCTTGAGCGGTAATCCTGTGTCGTACGTCTCCGATCCTGTCACGCGGCACCGACAGCCCGGGACCCCACCGGTGTGGACGGGATTGTCAGCGGTCCGTGGCAGGATCGTCGTGTGGCCGAGACAGCATCGAAGAACCCCGCAGACACCCGCCCCCGCCTGCTCCTCATGGACGGGCACTCGCTCGCGTACCGGGCGTTCTACGCGCTGCCCGCGGAGAACTTCACCACCGCGACCGGACAGCCGACGAACGCGATCTACGGGTTCGCCTCGATGCTGGCGAACACGCTCCGCGACGAGGCCCCCACGCACTTCGCGGTCGCCTTCGACGTGTCCCGCAAGACCTGGCGGTCCGAGGAGTTCCCGGAGTACAAGGCGAACCGCTCCAAGACCCCCGACGAGTTCAAGGGACAGGTCGAGCTGATCGGCGAGCTGCTCGACGCGATGCACGCGCCGCGCTTCGCCGTCGACGGCTTCGAGGCGGACGACGTCATCGCGACCCTCGTCACCCAGGCGGAGGCCGAGGGCTTCGACGTCCTCATCGTCACCGGCGACCGGGACTCCTTCCAGCTGGTCTCCGACCGCACGACCGTGCTCTACCCCACCAAGGGCGTCTCCGAGCTGACCCGCTTCACCCCGGAGAAGGTCCAGGAGAAGTACGGCCTCACGCCCTCGCAGTACCCCGACTTCGCGGCCCTGCGCGGCGACCCGTCCGACAACCTCCCCGGCATCCCGGGCGTCGGCGAGAAGACCGCCGCCAAGTGGATCAACCAGTTCGGTTCCTTCGCCGAGCTCGTCGAGCGCGCCGAGGAGGTCAAGGGCAAGGCCGGACAGAACTTCCGCGACCACCTGGAAGCGGTCAAGCTCAACCGCCGGCTCACCGAGATGTCCAAGGACGTCGAGCTGCCGAAGACGGTCACCGACCTCGCCCGCGAGCCGTACGACCGCGGGGCCGTCGCCCTCGTCCTCGACACCCTGGAGATCCGCAACCCCTCGCTGCGCGAGCGGCTCCTCGCCGTCGACCCGGGCGCCGCCGAGGAGGCCGCCCCGGCCCCCGCCGCCGGGGTCGAGATCGACGGCACCGTCCTCGGCGCCGGCGAGCTGGCCCCCTGGCTCGCCGAGCACGGCACCGAGCCCCTCGGCGTCGCCACCGTCGACAGCTGGGCCCTCGGCACGGGGAACGTGAGCGAGATCGCCCTCGCCGCCGCCGGCGGCGCCGCCGCCTGGTTCGAGCCCAGCTCGCTCGACGAGGCCGACGAGCGCGCCTGGGCCGAGTGGATCTCCGACGCCGGCCGCGCCAAGGTCCTGCACAACGCCAAGGGCGCCATGCGGGTCTTCCCCGAGCACGGCTGGAGCGTCGCGGGCGTCACCATGGACACCGCGCTCGCCGCCTACCTCGTCAAGCCCGGCCGCCGCTCCTTCGCCCTCGACGCGCTCTCCGTCGAGTACCTCGGCCGTGAGCTGGCCCCGGCCGCCGCCGCCGACGGACAGCTCGCCTTCGGCGCCGACGACACCGCCGAGGCCGAGGCGCTCATGACCCAGGCGAGGGCCGTCCTCGACCTGGCCGGCGCCTTCGAGGAGCGGCTCGGCGAGGTCGGCGCCCGCGAGCTGCTCCACGAGGTCGAGCTGCCCACCTCCGCCCTCCTCGCCCGCCTGGAGCGGCACGGCATCGCCGCCGACCGCGACCATCTGGAGGCGATGGAGCAGCAGTTCGCCGGGGCCGTGCAGCAGGCCGTGAAGGAGGCGCACGCCTCCGTCGGCCACGAGTTCAACCTCGGCTCGCCCAAGCAGCTCCAGGAGGTCTTCTTCGGCGAGCTGAACCTGCCGAAGACCAAGAAGACCAAGACCGGGTACACGACGGACGCCGACGCGCTCGCCTGGCTGGCCGGCCAGACCGAGCACGACCTGCCGGTGATCATGCTCCGCCACCGCGAGCAGGCGCGACTGCGCTCGACGGTCGAGGGCCTGATCAAGACCGTCGCCGCCGACGGCCGGATCCACACCACCTTCAGCCAGACCGTCGCCGCCACCGGCCGTCTCTCCTCCACCGACCCCAACCTGCAGAACGTGCCGGTGCGGACGGACGAGGGACGCGCCATCCGGCACGGCTTCGTCGTCGGCGAGGGCTTCGAGGCCCTCATGACCGCCGACTACAGCCAGATCGAGCTGCGCGTCATGGCCCACCTCTCCGAGGACGAGGGGCTCATCGAGGCCTTCACCTCCGGCGAGGACCTGCACACCACCGTCGCCTCCCAGGTCTTCGGCGTCGAGCGGTCCGCCGTCGACGCCGAGATGCGCCGCAAGATCAAGGCCATGTCGTACGGCCTGGCCTACGGCCTCTCCGCCTTCGGCCTCTCGCAGCAGCTGAACATCGACCCGGGCGAGGCCCGCGGCCTGATGGACACCTACTTCGAGCGCTTCGGAGGGGTACGGGACTACCTGCGCCGCGTCGTCGACGAGGCCCGCGCCACCGGGTACACCGAGACGATGCTCGGCCGCCGCCGCTACCTCCCCGACCTCAACAGCGACAACCGGCAGCGCCGCGAGGCGGCCGAGCGGATGGCGCTCAACGCCCCGATCCAGGGCACGGCCGCCGATATCGTCAAGGTCGCCATGCTCAAGGTCGACCGGGCGCTGACCGAGGCGGGCCTCTCCTCCCGGATGCTCCTCCAGGTCCACGACGAAATCGTGCTCGAACTCGCCCCCGGCGAGCGCGAGCGGGTCGAGGCCCTGCTCCGCGAACAGATGTCGGCCGCGGCCGACCTGCGCGCCCCGCTGGACGTCTCGGTAGGCGTGGGCCCGAACTGGGACTCGGCGGCGCACTGACACGACATCGCCCACCACGTTGTGGGCATTCGTCCCGCCCCGCCGTGTGGGCAGTCGTCCCGCTGGGGCGGGACGGGTGGGCACACGGGACGTCGCCCTCCGCCGGGCCGAGGCTCCGATGCCTGAACCCGCACCGAACGAGCTGGTGGTGCGGGTCAGGACACAGGGGGCGCCCCGCCGCCTGTGCGCCAGTCGGACCAGTCGGAAGGCAGCCCACCACCCCCGCTCCCGAAACTGGGGAGCATGATCCCGCGCCGCCGCCCCCACCTCCCCACCTGGGCCTTGCTCGGCGCCCTCCTCGGCGCGTCCGCCACCGCCTGGTCCTGGCCCGCGGCGGCACACCCCGCCCCCGCCCTGTGCACCTCGGCCCGCGAACCCGCCCTCGCCGCCCGGCTCTCCCAGGACATCGAGGCCGCCCTCAAGGGCCGCGACGGCACGGTCTCCGTCGCCGTCCACGACCCCGGACGCCGACTGCGCTGCCGGCTCGGCGACACCCTGGCCTACGACTCCGCCAGCATCGCCAAGGTGCTCATCCTGCAGGCCGTCCTCGGTCGCGCCGAGGAACTGGGCCGGGCGCCCACGGCCCTGGAGTCCCGGCGGATGAAGGCGATGATCACCCGCTCCGACAACACCGCCGCCTCCGAACTGTGGGAGGGGCTCTCCCGCGCCCGGCTGAACAGGGTGCTGCGCGAGGCCGGCGCCCAGGACACCGTCCTCGGCCACGACCGCTACTGGGGGCTCACCCGCACCACCGCCCGCGACCAACTGGCCCTGCTCGCCGCCGTCTCCCGCCGCGCCGTGGCGATGGACCTGATGGGCCAGGTCGTCCGCGGCCAGGCCTGGGGCGTCTCCGCGGGAGCCTCCCGCCCGGTCAAGGTCCACCTCAAGAACGGCTGGCTGTCCCGCGGCACCCACGCCTGGCGCGTCCACAGCATCGGCATCGCGCGCCCGGCCGCCCCCGCCCCGGGCGGTGCGACCGACTACCGGATCGCCCTCCTCAGCCACGACAACCCCACCATGCGGTACGGCGTACGGACCCTGGAGGGGATCGCCCTCGTCGTACACCGCGCCCTCTCCGGCGGCGCCGAGGCCCGGGACTTCACCCCGCCGGAGAAGATCAGCGAGACCCCTGACGGGAGCGCTCCGCACGAGGCGCCGGGCCCGCGCCCTCCGGAACGCGCCGACCCGACGCAGCAGCTTCCTCCGACAGAGCGGCTTCCCCCGACGGAACAGGGGTGGCCCGGCCCGGCCGGGCGGACAGCCGTACCCACGTCCCGTACAGCACGAGCCCGACGGCGAGCCCCGCGCCGGCCCCGAAGCAGGCCGTCGGAATGACGTCCAGGGGCGTCTCGATCCGGTCCCAGCCCCAGTACGCGGCCCAGCGCAGCACCCGGTGCGCGATCCCGGCGAGGACGCAGCCGCCGATCAGCCCGACGGCCAGGAGCCGCCCCCGCCGGTCCGGGACCGGCACCCCGGCGGGCAGCTCAGGGCCGGGAGCGGCGGAGCGCAGCGCCCGCGCGAGGAACCACCCGAGGAATCCCAGGGCCAGCGCCGAACTCCCGTACTGCGTGTAGAGGTAGACCGGGAACCCGGCGACGACGTCGCCGAGCACCGGGATCGCCCGCGTGCCCCAGCGGTCGATATGGGTGAAGGAGTCCCACACGACGTGCGTGGTCGCGCCGAGCGCCGCGGAGAGGACGAACCACCCGGCGAGCACGGCGGGGTGCCGGTCACGCCAGGGCAGGCCCCGGACCAGCCCGTACACCCGCCCGTGCCATCCGGCGGGCAGCAGCGCCACGAGCGGCTCGCGCACGGTCAGCCACAGGCCCACGAGCAGGGCTGTGATCAGCACGTCGGCGGTGACGATGCCGACGGGGGAGTGGGTGACGTCCCCGAAGGTCATCGCTCCGGGGAAGGCCGTGGCGGCGAAGTAGGTCATGTCGGGCGCGAAGGAGCCCGCGACCAGCGCGGACGCCACCAGCGGCCCGCGCGCGGTCCCGTTCCGGCGCAGTCCGGGCAGCACGGCAGCGGCATGACTCAGCGTGAACGGCAACGGGACTTCCCCCAGGCTCCGGCGGTGACGGCCGAGGCACCTCGTCGGCCGCAGAGGAAGAGGCTCCGGACCCACCCCCCCGGTTCCCGTACGCCTTCGGTGCCGTACGCCTTCGGTCCCGCCCGCGCCCGTTCCCGTAGGCGCCCGGTCCGGAAGCGGCCGAGAGGTGACGAAAGCGTGAAACAGGGTCAGGCGCCGGTGCCCGGTGGGCCGGAGTTGGCATAGGGTCGCCAGGGGTCGCACGCGGGGAGCGTGGGGCCGGAGTCGAGGGGGAAGGGACCACGGACATGTCAGCGACGCACTTGGGCCGCAGGCTGCGCAGGGGAGCCACCAGCGGTGCGGTGGTGGCCGCGGCGGTCGCCGCGCTCGCCGCCTCGCAGGCTCCGGAGACGGTCTCTCCGCCCACGGACAACGCCGGAGGCGACCGTTCCGTCGGCGCCGGGGACACCGCGACGCCGCCCGGTGACGGTTCCGCCACCGGTGACTCGCCGTACTACACGGACCTGCCGCCGCTGAACACCCCGAACAAGCCCGGGGCGATGCCCGCCCTTCCGCCGGTCTTCACCGGGCCCGCCGAAGCCGGCATACCCGCGTCCGTGTTCTCCGCCTACCAGCGCGCCGAGCAGTCGATCCGCTCCACCGACCCCGGCTGCAACCTGCCCTGGCAACTGCTCGCCGGCATCGGCAAGGTCGAGTCCGGCCAGGCGCGCGGCGGCCGGGTCGACGCCAACGGCACGACGCTCTCGCCGATCCTCGGCCCCATCCTCGACGGTGTCGGATTCGCCAACATCTCCGACACCGACGGCGGCGCCTACGACGGCGACAAGACCCACGACCGCGCCGTCGGCCCGATGCAGTTCATCCCGTCCACCTGGGCCACCTGGGGCCAGGACGCGAACAGCGACGGGAAGAAGGACCCGAACAACATCTACGACGCCGCCCAGGCCGCCGGTCTCTACCTCTGCGCCAACGACCGCAACCTGGCTCTCAAGGCCGACCTCGACCGGGCGATCCTCAGCTACAACCGCTCGACGGAGTACCTGAACACGGTCCTGTCCTGGTTCACGTACTACCAGCGCGGCACCCACCAGGTCCCGGACGGCACGGGCGTGCTCCCGGTCGACCGCAGCGACGGCCGGGGCCAGGGCAACCGCCCCGCCCCCACCTCGCCGCCGCCGCGGATCCCGGCGACCCCCTCGCCGAAGCCGAAGCCGAAGCCGGGCACCCCGGGCGACGCCACCGCGCCGCCGACCAAGCCGCCGACCTCCGTCAAGCCCCCGGTCACCAAGCCGACGAAGCCGCCGACCGTCCCGCCCGCCGCCAAGGTCACCCGGCTCTCGCCCGTCGCGACGGGCCCGTTGACCGCGACCACCGGGAGCGCTTTCAGCAAGGCCCCCGCGGTCGCCGCGCTCGACGGCGTCGGCGCCCCGGTCAGCGGGGTCGACATCCGCTTCGAGATCACCGGGACCACCGACTCCCGCTTCCCCGGCGGCTCGACCACCGCGACCGTCACCACGGGCTCCACCGGCATCGCGACGGCCCCGCTGCCGAAGGCCGGCGAGAAGACCGGGTCGTTCACGATCAAGGCCACCGTCGTGGGCCGCACCCTGGGCGCGACCGAGTTCACCGCGACCGTCACCGAGCGCCGGGCGGACACCCTCGCCCGGGTCGGGGGTGACCCCCTCTCGGCCACCACCGGCACCGCCTACGCCCAGCGGGTGCAGGTCAAGGCCACCGACGGAGGCGCGCTCGCCCCCGGAGTCCTCGTCACCGCCGTGGTCGTCGCCTCGGCGGCGGACACCCAGGAGAGCGCCGAGGGCCCGTACTTCAAGGACGCGGCGGGCACGTCCCTGCGCACCCTCACCCTCACGACCGACGAGAACGGTCTGATCTCCCTCCCCGAGCTCTTCGCGGGCGACAAGGCCGGCGAGTACGTGCTGCGCCTCACCGCGCCTGGCGGAGGCAGCGCGGAGATCAAGCTGACGGTCACGGCACCGGCCACGCCGACCCCGGATCCGTCCCCGTCCGGCAGCGGCTCGCCCGAGGCCACCCCCTCCGCCTCCCCTTCCTCCCCCTCCTCCTCGCCCTCGGCCTGACCCCAGGCCCTCGGCCGGACACCACCCGCGCTCAGCGCCGCCTCCCCGCGCCGCTTCTCCGCCCATCGGGCGGAGGGGCGGCGCTCCGCGTTCCCCGGGTACAACGTGTTCTCATCTCGCGGTCGCGTTGCTACGGTGCCCCCGCCCTGACGACTCATCAGATCGCATACCGGGAGGCCGACCATGCGTGCCCTCGTCGCCGCCGCCATCGGACTCGCACCAGTCCTCCTCTTAGTTCTGCTCATCTCGGTGGTCGATCTGCCGCCCGACGGCCCCACCTCGCCCAAGCCCCTGCTGACCGCCGATCCCGGCCCCAAGAAGTAAAGGGGCGACCGTGCGCCGCCGAGCCAGTCTCGTCCTGCTCTCCCTCGCCGTCTTCTGCGCCGCGATGGCCCCGACCCTGCGCTGGTACGCCTTCCCCAGACTGGCGAAGATCCCGTCGAACCAGTACCAGGAGACCGTCCTGGAGGCGAAGCCCGCGACCCTCCTCAACTACTCCACGCTCAAGTCGGAGCAGGTCGACAAGATCACGATCGTCCAGACCCTCAAGGGCAACGTGGAGGAGTCCCGGCGCATCGAGCGCGACGCCGGCCGGGACGTCGTCGTCTGGGACGCCCTCGCCTACGTCATGGGCCCCGACGGGAAGATGGTCTCCAAGGTCCCCGAGCGGTACATCTTCGACGCCCACTCCCAGGACCCCGTCCACGTCACCGGCGAGTCCGTCGACGGCGAGGCCGTCCGGCGCGAGGGCATCGAGTTCAAGTTCCCCTTCCTCACCGAGAAGCGGGACTACCAGTACTTCGACGCCCAGACGCGCACCTCGGCCCCCATCCACTTCGTGGGCACCCGCACCTTCCGGGGCATGGAGGTCTACTACTTCGAGCAGACCATCCCGTGGACCCAGGTCCCCATGCCCAAGACCATGCCGGTGAAGATCCCGCCGGAGGTCATCACCGAATCCGGTCTCACCCGCTGGTACTCGACCAAGCGGATGTTCTGGATCGAGCCGGTCACCGGCGCCCCCGTCAACGGCGAGGAGATCCACAAGGAGGAGCTCCGCAACGCCAAGACGCTGATGGGCCAGGACACCCTCACGGTCTTCGAGGGGCACGTGAAGATGCGCGAGGACTACCTCAAGAGCATCGGCGACATGGTCTCCTCCAATCGTCTGATGGTGCTGATGCTCGTCTCCTACCTCCCCTGGAGCTTCACCGTCCTGGCCCTCCTTCTCCTCGCCCTCTCCCTCTGGCTCGAAGCCCGCTCCCGCCGTCCGGCCGACGACGCACCCGCCGACACCTTCACCGCCGGGGCCCCGGTCACCCCTCCCGTCTGAGCCGCGCGCTCGTGTGCCGGGTCGGCTCCGCCGTCGCGGGGTCCTCCGGCCACGGGTGCTTCGGGTACCGCCCCCTCAGCTCCGCCCGCACCGCCCGGTAGCCGTCCCTCCAGAACGACGCCAGGTCGGCGGTCACGGCCGCCGGCCGTCCGGCGGGGGAGAGGAGATGGACCAGGACCGGGACCCCTGCCACCCGGGGCGTCTCGGCCAGTCCGAACATCTCCTGGAGCTTCACCGCGAGCACCGGCCGCTCGCCCCCGTACTCGACCCGGATCCTCGAACCGCTCGGCACCTCGATCCGCTCCGGTGCCAGCTCGCCCAGCCGGCCCGCCTCGCCCGACGCCCACGGCAACAGCCGCCGCAGGGCCTCCCCGGCGTCGATCCGCCCCAGATCGGCGCGCCGCGCGGCCCGGGAGAGCTCCGGCTCCAGCCACTCCCCGGCCCGGTCGACCAGCGTCCCGTCCGCCATGTCCGGCCAGGGCTCACCCAGCTCCCGGTGCAGGAAGGCCAGCCGCTCGCGCAGTTCCCCGGCCTCCCGGCTCCACCGCAGCAGCCCGAGCCCCTCCCGCCGCAGACCGTCGAGCAGTGCCTCCCTTACGAGCGCCGGATCGGCCTTCGCCCCGAGCGGACGGACCGTCAGCTCGACCGCGCCCAGCCGGTCGACCGAGCGGGCGACCACGTCCCCCTCCTCCCAGTGGACCTCCTCACCGGTCGAGCGCAGATGCCCTGCCGCCCACCGGGCCATCTCCCCGTCCACCACGGCCGCCAGGCGCACCCGGGCCGTCGCGTCCCGCGCCGTACGGTCCGCCACCGCCACGGCCAGCCAGGGCGAGGTCCGCAGCGCGGAGCCTTCGGCGAGCCTGGCCCCGCTCCCCGACACCATCAGATACCCGCCCTGCTCCCGGGCCCGAGCCACCCGCTCGGGAAAGGCCAGCGCCGTCACCAGCCCGACCACCGCGTCGTCCCCGACCACACCTCCCACCGCCGCGCCGGGCACCCAGGCCGACACCGCCCCCTTCCCGGCGTCACCCCGTCCCGCACCGCCAGTACCAGCACCGCCAGAACCCGCACCGCCAGTACCCGCACCGCCCCTCTCCGCACCGGCCGCGCCCGCACCATCCCGTCCCGCACCGCCGGGCCCGGCACCCTCCTTCCTGGTATTGCCCGCTCCCGCTCCCGCTCCGCCCGTCGCCTCCCCGGCCGAGCGCTCCAGGCGGCGCGCCTCCGTCCTCCAGCGGGCGCCGTATCCGTCGGCGCCCCGGCGGGCCGTCCGCCAGGCCGCCGCCAGGTCGTCCCCGTAGTCGCGCGGCGGTTCCTCGCTGAGCAGCGCCACCACCTCCGCCGCCCGCCGTGCCCCGACCTCCGGCGCGCCGTCCAGGAGCGCGCGCCCCAGCCGGGGGTGGAGCCCCAGGCGGGACATGCGTACCCCGCGCCCGGTCGCCCGGCCCGCCGCGTCCACGGCTCCGATCGACCCGAGGACCGAGCGCGCCGCCGCCATCGCCCCGGCGGGCGGCGGGTCGAGCAGGGCGAGCCCCCGCGCCGTCGGATCGCCCCAGCAGGCGACCCGGAGGGCGAAGTCCGCCAGGTCGGCGACCTTGATCTCCGGGGACGGGAACCGCGGCCTGCCCCCGTCGTTCGCCTCGGCCCAGCAGCGATACACCTGCCCGAAGGCCTCACGGCCCGCCCGGCCCAGGCGCTGGGTCGCCGTCGCCTCGGAGACCGTCACCGTCGCCAGCGAGCCCAGCCCCCTCGCGTGGTCCGTCCGCGGCTCCCGCGCCAGCCCCGAGTCCACGACGATCCGCACCCCCGGCACCGTCAGGCTCGACTCGGCCACCGAGGTCGTGAGCACCACCCTGCGCCGCCCGCCGGGCTCGGTGCCGCGCAGCACCGCGTCCTGCACCGACGCGGCGGCCCGCCCGTGCAGCTGGAGCACCTCCGCGTCGACGCCGGCCAGCAGCCCGGCCGTCCGCGCGATCTCCCCCGTACCCGGAAGGAAACAGAGGACGTCCCCCTCGTGCCGCTCCATCGCCAGCCGGACCGTCGCGGCGACGTGCCGCAGCAGCGCCGGGTCCACCCAGGTGCCGTGCGCCGGCCGGATGCCGGCGGGCGGAGCCGCGTAGTGGACCCGGCAGCCGTGTCCCTCGCCCTTGCTCCACACCACCGGCGCCGGGCCCGAGCCCTCCAGGACCGTGAGGAGATCCGCCCAGGCCGCCGCGTCGCTCGTCGCCGAGGCGGCGATCAGCGCCAGCTCCGGCCGCAGCGTGGCCCGCACGTCCACCAGGAAGGCCATGGCCGTGTCGGCGTCCAGATGCCGTTCGTGGCACTCGTCGAGCAGGACCACGTCCACGCCCGCCAGCTCGGGGTCCCGCTGGAGCCGCTGGAGCAGGATGCCCGTGGTCACCACCTCGACCCTGGTCGCGGGTCCGGTCCGGCGCTCGCCGCGCACGGAGAAGCCGACCGTGCCGCCGACCTCCTCGCCGAGCAGCCACGCCATCCGCCGCGCCGCCGCCCGCACCGCCATCCGGCGCGGCTCGGCCACCAGGACCCGCCGCCCCGGTCCCTCCCCTATGAGGCCCGCGAGCGCGAGCGGCACCAGGGTCGTCTTGCCCGTGCCGGGAGGCGCGGACAGCACGGCCGTACCGCGCCGGTCGAGCGCGTCGAGCAGCTCGGGGACGGCATGGCGGACGGGGAGACGGTCGAGTGCGTCATTTCGGATCACGCACTCAGTCTCGTACGCGAAGAAAAAAGGTGGGCCCCGTTGTCCACAGGACCCACCTATAAGTACGACAAGCGCAACGATCCGCACGGCTGCACCCGGGCCGTACAGCCGCGCCCCGGCCGTACGACTACCCCACCGCTACTCCGCGCGCTCGCAGACGAAGATCGCCGTTCCCGGGATCAGGTTCCCCCGCAGCGGGGACCAGCCGCCCCACTCCTGGCTGTTCCACGCCGGCCACTCCGGCTCGACCAGGTCCACCAGCCGGAAGCCGCCGGCCACCACGTCCCGCACCCGGTCGCCGATCGTCCGGTGGTGCTCCACGTACACCGCCCGCCCCTGCTCGTCCTGCTCCACATAAGGGGTGCGGTCGAAATAGGAGGCCGCGACCGACAGGCCCTCGGGGCCCGGTTCGTCGGGGAACGCCCAGCGGATCGGGTGGGTCACCGAGAAGACCCACCGGCCGCCCGGCCGCAGCACCCGCCGCACCTCACGGAACACCCGCACCGGGTCGGCGACGAACGGCACCGCGCCGTACGCCGAGCACGCCAGGTCGAAGGAGGCGTCCCGGAAGGGCAGCGCCCCTGCGTCGGCCTCCACGAGCGGCACCTCCCCGCCGATCCGCAGCGCGTGCTGCAGCTGCCGGTGCGAGAGGTCGAGCGCCACCGGCCGCGCCCCCTGCGCCGCCAGCCACCGCGAGCACTGGGCCGCGCCCGCGCCGATCTCCAGTACGTCGAGGCCCTTCAGCGACGCGGCCGGCCCGAGGAGCCCGGCCTCCGCCTCGTCGAGCCCCTCGGGACCCCAGACGAACCGGTCGTCGCCCAGGAACGATCCGTGGTCGCTCTGGTACTCGTCGGCGTTCCTGTCCCACCAGCCACGGCTGGCCCGGCTGCTCTCCGCTTCCCCCGCGTCACGCCGGGTCGCCTCCGCCTCGTCCTCGGCCGAGTCGGAGGGGACTTCGTGTTCGTACTCTTGGTTCATCTCGCCCGCCGATGTAGTTTGCGCTCAGTGCCGCTGTGCGCGGATCCCGCCGATGAGGCGTGGAAGGACACAAGTTGGTGCCGGAGTTGAGGGGATCTGCCCCGGGTGCGCGCTTCGCGCATTGACCCTGTCCGGCCGCCCCCGTATGCTAAAGGTTGCGCTGCGGGCCTGCGCGCCTCAGACGGAGCAGGCCGCGCTCGTACCTGTTGTATGTCCCCTCGGTTTTCGAGGCTCCCTCCCGTTCGCGGAAGGGCGCTTCATTGGCTGTCCGGCTTCTTGGTGCGATACGGGCTCTCGGCGTAGCAGTACCTACGACTTTCTGTCCGTAACCGGAGCCCTTTCCCACATGACGAGCAGCACCGAGACCACCGCCACCAGCACCACCCCGCAGGTTGCGGTCAACGACATCGGTAACGAGGAAGCCTTCCTCGCCGCGATCGACGAGACGATCAAGTACTTCAACGACGGCGACATCGTCGACGGCGTCATCGTGAAGGTCGACCGGGACGAGGTCCTGCTCGACATCGGTTACAAGACCGAAGGCGTGATCCCGAGCCGTGAGCTCTCGATCAAGCACGACGTCGACCCGAACGAGGTCGTCAAGGTCGGCGACGAGATCGAGGCCCTGGTTCTCCAGAAGGAGGACAAGGAAGGCCGCCTGATCCTGTCCAAGAAGCGCGCTCAGTACGAGCGTGCCTGGGGCACGATCGAGAAGATCAAGGAAGAAGACGGCATCGTCACCGGTACCGTCATCGAGGTCGTCAAGGGTGGTCTCATCCTCGACATCGGCCTCCGCGGCTTCCTGCCGGCCTCCCTCGTCGAGATGCGTCGCGTCCGCGACCTCCAGCCCTACGTGGGCAAGGAGCTCGAGGCGAAGATCATCGAGCTGGACAAGAACCGCAACAACGTGGTCCTGTCCCGCCGCGCCTGGCTCGAGCAGACCCAGTCCGAGGTTCGCCAGACGTTCCTCACCACCCTGCAGAAGGGTCAGGTCCGCTCCGGCGTCGTTTCCTCGATCGTCAACTTCGGTGCCTTCGTGGACCTGGGTGGCGTCGACGGTCTCGTGCACGTCTCCGAGCTGTCCTGGAAGCACATCGACCACCCGTCCGAGGTTGTCGAGGTCGGCCAGGAGGTCACCGTCGAGGTTCTCGACGTGGACATGGACCGCGAGCGTGTCTCCCTGTCGCTGAAGGCGACGCAGGAGGACCCGTGGCAGCAGTTCGCCCGGACCCACCAGATCGGTCAGGTCGTCCCGGGTAAGGTCACCAAGCTGGTTCCGTTCGGTGCGTTCGTCCGCGTGGACGAGGGCATCGAGGGTCTGGTCCACATCTCCGAGCTGGCCGAGCGCCACGTGGAGATCCCGGAGCAGGTCGTCCAGGTCAACGACGAGATCTTCGTCAAGGTCATCGACATCGACCTCGAGCGTCGTCGCATCAGCCTCTCGCTGAAGCAGGCCAACGAGTCCTTCGGTGCCGACCCGGCCTCGGTCGAGTTCGACCCGACCCTGTACGGCATGGCCGCGTCCTACGACGACCAGGGCAACTACATCTACCCCGAGGGCTTCGACCCCGAGACCAACGACTGGCTCGAGGGCTTCGAGACCCAGCGCGAGGCCTGGGAGACCCAGTACGCCGAGGCGCAGACTCGTTTCGAGCAGCACCAGGCTCAGGTCATCAAGTCCCGCGAGGCCGACGAGGCCGCTGCTGCCGAGGGCGCTGCCGCCCCGGCCGCCGGTGGCAACGCCGGTGCGGGCATCTCGGGTGGTTCGTACTCCTCGGAGTCGGACGACAACTCCGGCGCCCTGGCGTCGGACGAGGCGCTTGCCGCCCTGCGCGAGAAGCTGGCCGGCGGCCAGAGCTGAACAGGCTCTCCGCTGAGCGCTAGCCGCTAGCGAATCGAGGCCCGCTTCCCTTCGGGGGAGCGGGCCTCGGTCATGTCCCGGCACTGTTCCCCGGCGGATCAGGGCGTGACGGGGATGTTCGTCAGGCCGTTCCCGCCGGTCACCGTGTTCGAGGCGTACACCGTGGTCGCACAGCTCCCGCTCCGGTTGGTGACGTTGATCGCCAGCCGCTGCGGTCCGGTGGCCCCCGTCAGGTCCGAACGGTTGCCGCGGAAGACGGTCCCGCAGCCCCAGCCGCTCTGCTGGGTGTGGGTCTCGTAGCCGTTGTTGGTCGTGTTCACTCCGGTGTTGTTCTCGACGAGGACGTTGTTGCCCTTCACGTCGACCCAGGAGTCGTCGTAGTTGGCGCCTGTCAGGCCGCGCCCGTCGAAGGTGTTGCCGACGATCCGCGCCCCGGTCGTCCCCTCCTTGATGTCGACGCTCTCGCCGCCGACGTCCGGACCGATGACGTTGTTCAGGATCTGCGCGTTGTCGCTGCGGTCGGCGAGCGTGTTGGCGGTGCCGACGTACACCCCCTCGCCCATGCCCCGGCCGTCGTTCCCGGTGTCGTAGATCCGCGAGTTCCTGATCACTCCGTTCCTGCTGGAGTTGCGGAAGTGCACGCCCTCCATGTCCAGGTCGTGCACGGTCACCCCGTCGATCACCACGCCCTCCGCGGCGTCGGCCATGATCCCCTTCTGGCCGCCCGTCACCGTGAGGCCCTCGACCGTCCAGTACGAGGCACCGTTCAGATGCAGCCCGTAGCCGCCGCCGGCGGTCAGCACCGCGCGCGAGGAGCCGGTCAGGGTGATCCGGGCCGAGGAGGTGGCCGGGGTCGTGGCCTTGAAGTTCCCCGCGTACGTGCCGTCCGCGAGGCGGATCGTGTCGCCGGGGCGGGCATTGGTGAGCGCGGTCTTCAGCTGCGCCGCCGTCGAGACCTCGACGGTCGCGGCGGGGGTGAGGGTGGCGGAGGCAGGGGTGGTGGCGAGGGGGACGGCGAGGAGCGCCGGGATCAGGGGGAGGAGCAGCGTCCGGGTGCGCATGGGGATGCCTTCCGTGCGGAGTGGGGGAGTTCCTGTATGTGCACGATGGTCGAAATGCTGAACGCGATGCTGTCCCGAGACGGTAGGGAGCGGTGCTGGACGTGTCAAGGTCTGGACCAGTGGCCGGAGTTCGCGCGGCCGGCCGTCGGAGGACCGCCCGCCGGAAGACGGCCCGTCACGGGAATGGTCGCGCGGCGCGAGACGTTTTCAGAGAGAACACGAGGAGGAGCGGTAATCGTGCTTGATCCCCAGGATTTGTACGAATGGGACGCGAAGGGCCTGGCGGTCGTCGATCTGGCCCTGGCGCAGGAGTCGGCCGGGCTGGTCATGCTCTACCACTTCGAGGGCTACATCGACGCGGGCGAGACCGGCGAGCAGATCATCGAGGGACTGCTCGACACCCTGCCCCACCAGCTGGTGGCCCGCTTCGACCACGACCGGCTCGTGGACTACCGCGCCCGCCGCCCGCTGCTCACCTTCCGGCGCGACCGCTGGACCGCGTACGAGACGCCGTCCATCGAGGTCCGCCTCGTCCAGGACGCCACCGGGGCCCCCTTCCTCGTACTGTCCGGCCCCGAGCCCGACGTGGAGTGGGAGCGCTTCGCCGCCGCCGTCCGGCAGATCATCGAGCGTCTCGGCGTGCGCCTCTCCGTGAACTTCCACGGCATCCCGATGGGCGTGCCGCACACCCGCCCCGTGGGACTCACCCCGCACGGCAGCCGCACCGACCTCATGCCCGGCCACCGCAGCCCCTTCGACGAGGCCCAGGTGCCCGGCAGCGCCGAGTCCCTCGTCGAGTACCGGCTGACCGAGTCCGGTCACGACACCCTCGGTGTCGCCGCGCACGTCCCGCACTACGTCGCGCGTTCCCCGTACCCGGACGCGGCCCTGACCGCCCTGGAGGCCGTGACCGCCGCCACCGGCCTCGTCCTGCCCGGGGTGGCCCACTCCCTGCGGACCGAGGCCCGCCGCACCCAGACCGAGATCGACCGCCAGATCGGCGAGGGCGACGAGGAGCTGGTCGCGCTGGTGCAGGGCCTTGAGCACCAGTACGACGCGGTGGCCGGGGCCGAGACCCGCGGCAGCCTGGTCGCGGAGCCGGTCGACCTGCCGTCGGCGGACGAGCTCGGCCGTGAGTTCGAGCGCTTCCTCGCGGAGCGCGAGGGCGACGGCTAGCCACGCCGGGGCAGGCCCGGTCGGTCTAAGCTGCCGCTCATGCTGAAGGTGGGCCTGACCGGCGGGATCGGCGCCGGCAAGAGCGAAGTGTCACGGCTGCTCGTCTCGTACGGGGCCGTGCTGATCGATGCGGACCGGATCGCCCGCGAGGTCGTCGAACCCGGTACGCCGGGGCTCGCGGCCGTCGTCGAGGCCTTCGGGGACGGCGTACTCACCGGGGAAGGGGCGCTCGACCGGCCGAAGCTCGGCTCCATCGTGTTCGCCGACCCCGACCGCCTCGCCACCCTCAACGCCATCGTGCACCCCCTGGTCGGGGCCCGGTCGGCGGAGCTGGAGGGCCGCGCGGGGAGCGGAGACGTCGTCGTCCACGACGTACCCCTGCTCGCCGAGAACGGTCTCGCACCTCTGTACGACCTGGTCGTGGTCGTCGACGCGTCCCCCGAGACCCAGCTCGACCGGCTCGTACGGCTCCGGGGCATGGCCGAGTCCGAGGCGCGCAACCGGATGGCGGCCCAGGTCACGCGTGCGCGGCGGCTGGAGGTGGCGGACGTGGTCATCGACAACGACGGGCCGCTCGACGCGCTGGAACCGCAGGTGCGGAAGGTGTGGGAGGAACTGGAGCGCAGGGCGGCCGGCACCGCGTAGGAGCCGTGGGGGAGCGGCCTGCCCCGGCGGCGGCGGAATGAGGGTGCCGGGTCCGGTGTTCAACCACCGGATCGAGGGGAAGGATGCCATGGTGGCCGACAGAAACCCGGAAACGCACGTCATCGACTTCCGCGCCGCCGAGCACCTGCTGGCCGCGCGGGACCCTCGGGGCGCGGTGAAGCTGCTGGACTCGGTGATCGCCGCCCATCCCGAGAACACGGCGGCCCGGCTGCTGCGCGCCCGCGCGTTCTTCGCCGCCGCGCAGCTGCGTCCCGCCCAGCTGGAATTCGAACTGGTCCTGGAGCGCGAGCCGGACAACGCGTTCGCGCACTTCGCGCTCGCCCGCACCTTCGAGCGCTCCGGCCTGACCGCCCAGGCCACCCGGCACTTCCGGCTCGCCGCCGCGCTCGACCCGAAGCCGGAGTACCTCCAGGCGGCGGGCTTCGACTCGGAAAAGTAGGCGCGGCCGGCCGTTGACGCGGAGCGCGGGCCCTCGGCGCGCGGAAACGGCTCTCAGCGGCGTGTGCCGCCGTGGTCGGGTTCGTACGGGGGGACGTTCCGGCCCGGCTGCCAGTGCGGGCCCTGGTGGATGTGGTGCAGCACCATCGTCATGTCGACCAGGACCACCAGGAACAGCACGCCGCAGGCCGCGGCCCAGCCGGCGCGGTCGAGCAGCGAGAACACGGTCGTGCCGAAGGCCGCCCAGAGCAGCCCCCACACACTCAGCCAGAACCTCAGACGCAGGGCGCTGCGCGCGTTCGCCGGTTCGTTCCCGGTCCGCATGACGGTCACCGTCTCCCGTGGGAGCCCATGGAGGGTCACTTCCAGGATGGACCCGATGGCCGGGGAAGGGAACCGGCGCCGGGACCGGCCGGGACGGACGCCCGGCCCGGCGCCGCGGCGTGGCTAGTGGACGACGCTGTAGCTGCGCCACGGCAGGGTGCCCGGCGCGATCCGGTCGGAGGTGTTGGTGGGGACGTAGATGGAGTTCTCGCCCCCGCAGTCGCGCGTCCGGTACATCACGACGTCGACCAGGGTGTTGTTCACAACGGTGGTCACACCGCTGGGCGCGAGGCGGTGGCAGCCCTTCACCGAGGGGCTCGTCAGGGTCACCGCCAGCTCGCGCTGCGTCTCGTAGGAGAGCGTGCCCACGGCGGTGCGGCCGAGGCCCGAACAACCGGCGACGGCGAGGGTGAGCAGCACGGCCCCGGTGGCGGTCGTGAGACGCCGGCGTACGGACATGGCGGATCCTCTTCTGTCGTGGTCGATCTCGGTCGTGGCGGAGCTCCGCCGCGGTCGGTCCCTGGCACGGTCGACGCGCTGCTCGCCACCCTTCCGCCCCCGGAGTCCGCTGTCATCCGGGGCTGGGCCGCTCGGGCGACCCCGCCTGGCGGCCGTTGTCAGACCCCACCCGTAAGGTCGGAGGTCCAGTCGGAAGTTCCGCCGTACGGGCTTCCGCCACCCGATCGAACCCGTCAGGCGGGAAGGAGCGCGAAGCCGTGGCACACACCTGGATCGGCAGCGCCGCCGTCTTCCTGCCCGCCGCCCTGCCCCGCGAGGGCCGGGTCGCGTTCTGGGCACCCGACGGCGAGGCCCTCCCGGACCCGGCGGACAGCGGCGCGGAGCGCGTCGAGCTGACCGTGGTCCGGCGGCACGGCGGCGGTGCCCGAAGTCGTGCCGTGCCCGCCCTGACACTCCCCGTCGACGCCGCCCTGCCCCATCTCGTCGCGGCCCGGCACCATCCGGCCGCACATCCCGCCACCGCCGGCTGGGGCGCCGCCGCCCTGCACGCCCTGCACCTCGTGGCGCGGGGCCGGCTGCTGCCCGGTCTGACCCGCGAGGACCTGGACGCCTGGCGGGCCGGACCGCTGGACGCCGACGACATCGCCCATCTGCGGGCCGTCGCCGCGGCCCTGCCCTACGAGGCGCACGCCGTGCCCGTCCCCGGGAGCGGACCGCTGCGGCTGCCCGACCCCGAGGCCCTGGTGCGCGCCTTCCTCGACGCGGTCGCCGACATCCTGCCCCGCAGCCCGGCCGCCGCGTACGCCGTCGGGGCGCCGTTCGCGGCCCGCACCCCGCAGCACCTGCCCCGCGCGCGGGCCTGGGCCGCCGAGGCGGCGGCGGGCATGGACGCGGGCGTCCGCGTCTCGCTCCGCCTCGACCTGTCGGCGTCGGAGCTCTTCGACTCGGCCGCGGGGGAGGACCCGACCGAAGGCGGCGGTACCCGCCCGGACCACCGAGTGGGCGCCGACCAAGAGAAAGGGGTCGACCGCGGGCGGCACGCCGCCGCCGCGATCCTCCAGATCCACAGCCTCGCCGACCCCACCCTCGTCATCGACGCCACCGCCCTGTGGGCCGGAGACGGCGAGCACTTCGGCCCACGCGCCCGGATCGACGCCGTCCTCGCCCTGCGCCGGGCCGCCCGCGTCTGGCCCCCGCTCGCCCGCCTCCTGGAGCGGGACGTGCCCGACGTCCTCGCCGTCGCCGAGGACGAGCTGTACGAACTGCTCGGCCCGGCGGCCGCCCGCCTCGCCGACGCCGGGGTCGCCGTCCACTGGCCGCGCGAGCTCGCCCGCTCGCTCAGCGCCTCCGCCGTGGTCCGCCCCGCCCAGGCGGCGCCCGGCTCCGCGACCGACGGCACCGCCTTCTTCGACAGCGAGGAACTGCTGCGGTTCAACTGGCAGCTCGCCCTCGACGGCGATCCGCTCACCGACCGCGAGATGGACCTCCTGGCCGAGGCGCACCGGCCCGTCGTACGGCTCCGCGACCAGTGGGTCGTCATCGACCCGGCCCTCGTCCGCAAGGCCCGCAAGCGGGAACTCGGCCTGCTCGAACCGGTCGACGCCCTCGCCGTCGCCCTCACCGGCACCGCCGAGGTGGACGGCGAGACCGTGCCCGCCGTCCCCGTCGGGGCGCTCGCCGCGCTCCGCGACCGGCTCCTCGCCGGGCCCGAGGACGTCCAGCCCCCGCCCGGCCTGACCGCGACCCTCCGCGACTACCAGCTCCGCGGTCTGGCCTGGCTCGATCTGATGACCTCGCTCGGCCTCGGCGGCTGCCTCGCCGACGACATGGGCCTCGGCAAGACCGTCACCCTGATCGCCCTCCATCTGCGCCGCGCCCGCCGCGCCCCCACCCTCGTCGTCTGCCCGGCCTCCCTGCTCGGCAACTGGCAGCGGGAAGTGGGGAAGTTCGCGCCCGATGTGCCCGTACGACGGTTCCACGGCGCCGAGCGCGATCTCGCGGGCGCCGAGGGCGGCTTCGTCCTCACCACCTACGGCACCCTGCGCACCAGCGCCGCCGAACTCGCCGCGCGGGAATGGGGGATGGTCGTCGCCGACGAGGCCCAGCACGTCAAGAATCCGTTCTCCGCGACCGCGAAGGCGCTGCGTGAGATCCCCGCGCCCGCCCGGGTCGCCCTCACCGGCACCCCCGTCGAGAACAACCTCTCCGAACTCTGGGCGCTGCTCGACTGGACCACCCCCGGCCTCCTCGGCCCGCTGAAGGCCTTCCGCGCGCGCCACGCCCGCGCCGTGGAGAACCACGAGGAGATCGAGCACGCCGAGGCCGTCGAGCGGCTCGCCCGGCTCGTGCGGCCCTTCCTGCTGCGTCGCCGCAAGTCCGACCCCGGCATCGTCCCCGAGCTGCCGCCCAAGACCGAGTCCGACCACCCCGTCTCCCTCACCCGGGAACAGGCCTCGCTGTACGAGGCGGTCGTCCGGGAGACCATGGGCCGGATCGAGGAGGCCGAGGGCATGGCCCGGCGCGGTCTCGTCATGAAGCTGCTGACCTCCCTCAAGCAGATCTGCAACCATCCCGCGCAGTACCTGAAGGAACAGGCGCCGCGCGGCAGCGGCACCGCACGGCTCGCCGGCCGCTCGGGGAAGCTCGCGCTGCTCGACGAACTGCTCGACACGATCCTCGCCGAGGACGGGTCGGTGCTCGTCTTCACGCAGTACGTGTCGATGGCCCGGCTGCTCGCCGACCACCTGGCCGCGCGCGGCGTCCAGGCCCAACTCCTGCACGGCGGCACCCCGGTGGCCGAGCGGGAGCGGATGGTCGACCACTTCCAGGCGGGCGAGGTGCCCGTCTTTCTGCTCTCCCTGAAAGCGGCGGGCACCGGCCTCAACCTCACCCGGGCCGGCCATGTCGTCCACTACGACCGCTGGTGGAACCCCGCAGTGGAGGAGCAGGCCACCGACCGGGCCTACCGCATCGGGCAGACCCAGCCGGTGCAGGTCCACCGGCTCGTCGCCGAGGGCACCGTCGAGGACCGGATCGCCGAGATGCTCCGGGCCAAGCGGGCGCTCGCCGACGCCGTCCTCGGCTCGGGCGAGGCGGCCCTCACCGAACTGACCGACCGGGAGCTGGCCGACCTGGTGTCCCTGAGGAGGTCCTCGTGAACAGCGCACGCGGCGCGCGCGGAGCCGTCCCCCGCCACGACGACCGCCGCCGCAGCTTCCCCCAGGTCGCGCCCCGCGAGACCCCCGACGGGCGGTTCGCCGCCACCTGGTGGGGGAACGCGTGGGTGGAAGCCCTGGAGGACACCGCGCTCGACCCGGCGCGCCTCGCCCGGGGCAAGGCGTACGCGGGCCGGGGCCATGTCGACGCGATCACCGTCACCCCCGGCCGGGTCGTCGCGTACGTCCACGGCAGCCGCCCCCGCCCGTACCGCACCGAGATCAGGATGCGGACCCTCGGCGACGACGGCTGGGAGCGGTTCCTCGACGAGGCCACCGCCCGCCCCGACCACATCGCGGCCCTGCTCGACAAGGACGTGCCGCACGCCCTTGAGGCGGTCACCGGACTGCTGCCCGCGCCGGGCGACCTCGTCCCCGACTGCTCCTGCCCGGACGACGGTTACCCCTGCAAGCACGCCGCCGCCCTCTGCTACCAGGCCGCGCGCCTCCTCGACGAGGACCCGTTCGTCCTCTTCCTGATGAGAGGCCGCGGCGAGCAGGAACTCCTCGCCGAACTCACCCGGCGCAATGCCGCGAGGTCCGCCGCCGAGACCACCGCCGCGGCGCCCCCGATGCCCACCGTCCCCGCCCGTGCCGTGCTCACCGCGACCGGGCCCGCGCTGCCGCTGCCCCCCGAGCTGCCCGTCCCGGACCGTCCCGGCCGCCCCGCCGTCTTCCCGCCCGACCCCGACGCCCCCGATCCGCTCGCCCTCGACCTGCTCGCCACCGAGGCCGCCGCCCGCGCCCTCGCCTTCCTCGCCACCGGCCACGACCCGGTCGCCGCGCTCACCCCCTGGCAGGACGCCGTCCGGCTGGCCGCCGCCCACCCCGGCTCCGGACTCACCGCCTCGACCCGCGCGCTCTACCGGGACCTGGCGTACGCGCTCGAACGCACACCCACGGACCTCGCCCGCGCCGTCGCCGCCTGGCGGCAGGGCGGCGCCGCCGGCCTCGCCGTACTGGAGGAGCCCTGGGATCCGCCGGCGGGCCCGTTCGACCGCGCCCGGCCCGCGCTGCTCGCCGCCGACTTCCCCGCCTTCCGCCCCTGGCGCAACCGGCTGTCCACCGAGTCCCTCCAGCTCCGTCTGGGCCGGGACGGCCTCTGGTACGGGTACGAGTCGGACGCCGGCCGGGAGGACTGGTGGCCGCGCGGCGCCCCCGATCCGGACCCGGTCGGCGCCCTCACCGACCTTCTGGGGCACTGACCGACACTCGAACGGATTCCCACTCGTTGGAGTGAAACCCCTCAACGGACGGATCCGGCAGGTGCGTTTGTCGCGTTGATTCCGGTACGGGCACTTGCCCGTGCACAACTCCGGAAGGCAGGAAGCCATGAGGCAGATTCGCCGAAGTGGTCTGGCCACACTGTTGGTCACGGGTGGAGCGCTCGCGCTCTCGGCGGGCGCCGCGCACGCCGACTCCGGCGCGCAGGGCGCCGCGGTCGGTTCGCCGGGCGTCGGTTCCGGCAACACGGTTCAGCTGCCGGTGCACGTGCCGGTCAACGTCTGCGGGAACACGGTCAACGTCGTCGGGCTCCTCAACCCGGCCTTCGGCAACGGCTGTGCGAACCGCTCGGCCGCGCCCGAGTCCGGGGGGTACGGGTCGTCGAAGGGCGGCGACCGGTCCCACAAGGACCAGCCCGGCACCCCGCGCGGCGGCGAGCAGGCGGGCGGCTCCGGCGGGAGCGGCTCCCAGAGCGGCGGTTCGTCGAACGGCGGCGGATCCACGGCCGAGACCCATGTCGCGGGATCTCCCGGCGTGCTCTCCGGGAACGGCCTCCAGCTGCCCATCGACCTGCCCGTGAACCTCAGCGGCAACTCGGTCAATGTGGTCGGTGTCGGCAACCCGGTCTTCGGCAACACCTCGGTCAACGGCCCGGGCAAGCCCCAGCAGCCGATCGAGAAGCCGACCCCGCGCCCGCAGACCCCCGTGCGCAATGTGCCGGTTCCGCAGGCCGAGACCGAGACCCCCGCTCCGGCGCCCGCGCCGCAGGGTGAGTCGAGCTCCGCCTCGCTGGCCGCCACCGGTTCGGACACCATCGGGTACGCCGCCCCCGCGAGCGCCGCGCTGCTGCTCGGCGGCGCCCTGCTGTACCGTCGCGCGCGCCGCGCCGGAGACCGCGCCTGACGGTCCCGTCCCAGCGGCCGACCCGCGCTGACGCCCGAGTCGTCAGCCGTGTCCCCGGCCGAGGGCGTTATCGCCGCCGTGACGCCAGGCCCGGAGCACCGCCTCGATGGCGGGAGCGACCCTCGTCCGGGCCTGGTACCGAGGAACCCCCTGCATCAGCAGGGTGTCGTACGGCGTGTCCACGTGCCGCACGGAGGCCCGCACCGCGGCCGTGACGGCACCGCGGTCGAGCGCGCGGCCCGCGGCCGTGCGCCCGACCCGTCCACTGCCCTTCGCCGAGGCGTGGACGGCGACCTCCGTGGCCCGGTCCGCCGGGCAGGAAGGGAAGAGCCGCAGGATCTCCGCCCGGAGGACCTCGGTGACCTCGGCGTCGAGCGACGCGCGCCGTACGGCGTCCCGGGCCCGCCGCCTGGCCCGCGCGTCCGCGTCCGCCAGACAGGCCCTCTCCGCCCCGGCGAGCGCCGCCTCCTCGACGAGCAGACCCTGTCGTTCGTACCGGGTGCGGCGCCTGTTGTGCCGTACGACCACGGCCCAGAGGGTGCTGTTCTCGCGGGCCCGCCGGGTGAGCGCGGTGTCCCCGCGCCGCAGGAAGACGAGATGCCCGAGGTCCGCGCAGTCCAGGCAGACCGGCGCGTTGAACTCGACGATCATCCGCTCCAGCGGGCCCTGCCCGCACTCCGAGCAGCGGCGGCGCTTCAGCGGCTCGACGACGACCGGCGCGACGAGGTCCATGTGCCCGCCCCGCTCAACGGATGCCGGGCGCGGCGGCGGCGATGAACACGGCGAGTGCCTCCTTCGCATGCGCGGAGCGGCGGGCGCGCTCGGACTCGCCGTCCGCGTCGTGCATGCAGTGGGTCGCCTCGAAGGCGGCCTCCGCCAGCCGGCGCAGAGCCGGGTCGTCGCACACCAACTGGACGCGGAACAGGGCCTGTCGCGCGGCGGTGCGCTGCCGGTAGGAGGCGTGCCTGGACTCCTCCGCCTCCTCCGAGCCGGGCTCCTTGAACGCCCGGAACCAGCGGTCGTTCTGGCTGTGCCGGTAGTCGACGACCGCGCCGGCGTAGGCGCTGTAGGTCGCGATCCTCTCCTGGCGGAGCTGCTCGGTCCGGGCGAGCGAGGCCGTACGCTCGGTGGCCCGCCCTTGGAACCAGTGCGTGGCGATGACACCTAACAAGGTCCCCGCCACGGCTATCAGCGCCACATCCATGACCGGCCGCCCCCTCCGTCCGTTCGTCGGTCCGAAGGATCTTCGGACTCTCAGATCATGACAGCAGACGGGGTGTCACGTCACTGCCGGTAGCCGCTCAGGAAGCGGCCGATGCGGCTGATGGCGGCGTCGAGGTCGTCGGCGTACGGCAGGGTCAGGATGCGGAAGTGGTCGGGGCGCGGCCAGTTGAAGCCGGTTCCCTGGACGACCTGGATCTTCTCGCGCAGGAGCAGGTCGAGGACGAACCTCTCGTCGTCGTGGATCTTGTGCACCTTCGGGTCGAGGCGCGGGAAGGCGTACAGCGCGCCCTTCGGCTTCACGCAGGAGACGCCCGGGATCTCGTTGAGCTTCTCCCAGGCCCGGTCGCGCTGTTCGCGCAGCCGGCCGCCGGGGGCGGTCAGCTCGTGGATGGACTGCCGGCCGCCGAGCGCGGCCTGGATGGCGTACTGGGCTGGGGCGTTGGGGCAGAGCCGCATGGAGGCCAGCATGGTGAGGCCCTCCAGATAGTTCCTGGCGTGCTGCTTCGGGCCGGTGACGACCAGCCAGCCGGAGCGGAAGCCCGCCACCCGGTAGGTCTTGGAGAGCCCGCCGAAGGTGAGGACGACCAGGTCGGGGGCGAGGGAGGCGGCCGGGTGGTGGACGGCCCCGTCGTAGACGATCTGGTCGTAGATCTCGTCGGCGAGGACCATCAGGCCGTGGCGCCGGGCGAGTTCGAAGATGCCCTCCAGGATCTCCTTCGGGTAGACGGCGCCCGTGGGGTTGTTGGGGTTGATGACGACGATGGCCTTGGTGCGGTCGGTGATCTTCGACGCCATGTCGTCGAGGTCCGGGTACCAGTCGGCGGACTCGTCGCACAGGTAGTGCACGGGCCTGCCGCCCGCGAGCGTGACCACCGCCGTCCACAACGGGTAGTCCGGGGCGGGTACGAGGACCTCGTCACCGTCTTCCAGGAGGGCCTGCACGGCCATCGAGATCAGCTCGGACACGCCGTTGCCGAGGAAGATGTCGTCGACGTCCACGTCCTGCAGGCCCATGGACTGGTAGCGCTGGGCGACCGCGCGGCGGGCGGAGAGGATGCCGCGCGAGTCGGTGTAGCCATGGGCCCTGGGGAGCATCCGGATCATGTCCTGGACGATCTCCTCGGGCGCCTCGAAGCCGAAGAGCGCCGGATTGCCGGTGTTGAGGCGCAGGACGCTGTGGCCCGCCTCCTCCAGCGCGTTGGCGTGCTCGATGACCGGGCCCCGGATCTCGTAACAGACCTCGCTCAGCTTGCTCGACTGCCGGAACTCCATGTCCGACCTCCCCAGGTCCCCGGAATCAGTGGTGCGTGTTGCTTGGTTTTACCAAGTCCGAGCTTGGAAAGTCCAACAACATGTCTAGACTGCGTCGCATGCCACGTCAGCCACGCCGCCGCAGCTACGACCAGCACTGCGCCGCCGCGCGCGCCCTCGACCTCGTCGGCGACCGCTGGACCCTGCTCGTCGTCCGCGAACTCCTCGCCGGACCACGCCGCTACACCGACCTCCACGCCGACCTCCCCGGCGTCAGCACGGACATGCTCGCCGGCCGCCTCAAGGACATGGAGGCGGCCGAGCTGGTCACCCGCCGCCGACTGCCCCCGCCCGCCTCGGCGTTCGTCTACGAGCTCACCGCGCGCGGACGCGAGCTGCTGCCCGTGCTGCGCAGCCTCGCCGCCTGGGGGGCGCCGGAGCTGGGCGAACCGCGCCCCACCGACGCCGTCCGCGCGCACTGGTACGCGATCCCGCTGCTCGGAGCGCTGGCCGGGCTGGGTGCCGGGGTCGTCCAGGTGACCCTGGACGAGGGCGAGTTCCACGTACGCGTCGGAGCGGACGGAAGCGTGGCGTACGGGGACGGCGTCTACGGCGACGGTACGACGGAGCTGCCCGACGCCGGGCTGCGGACGGATGCGGCGACCTGCCGGGCCCTCGCGGGCGGGGAACTGACGCTTGCCGAGGCGGTCGAGTCGGGGCGCGCGGCCCTGGACCGGACGCTACGGGCCGCCGGGGCCCACTGACCGCGCCGACAGGGTGCGCGCCAGCCGGTCCCGGGCCTCGGTCTGCGCCGCGATGCGCGCGTCGAGCACGGCCAGCCGCTCGCGGGCGATCTCCAGGCCCCGGGCGGACGGCGGGGCCGAGGGCATGTCCCCGTCCAGACAGGAACGGAACGCGGACACGTCGTCCAGCGTGAGCCCCGCGTCGAGGAGGTACCGGATGTTCGCCACCCGGGTGACCGCGCCCTCGCCGTACACCCGGTAGCCGTTCTCCGCACGGGCCGACGCGATCAGCCCCGCCGTCTCGTAGTGGCGCAGCGCCCGGGGCGACACCCCGGTCCGCCGGGCCAGTTCACCGATCCGCACGGCCGTCACCTCCTCGCGCAGTCCTATCACGCGAGCGGCGTGCACCCGTCGGCTCGGGCGAGCGGTGCGCCCGGCCTCCGGCTCACGCGACCAGCGCGCCCCCGTCGACGGGCAGTACGGTGCCGGTCAGGAAGGAGGCGTCCGGCGCGGCGAGCGAGGTGATCGCCCAGGCGACCTCCTCCGGCCTGCCGATCCGGCCCAGCGGGGTGTGCGCCAGCTGCCAGGCCCGCAGTGCCTTCGACTGCTCGGGGGAGAGGCCCATGTGGTCCGCGATCGGGGTCTCGACCGCACCCGGCGCGACCGCCACCACCCGTACGCCGTCCGGCGCGAGCTCCACCGCCCAGCAGCGGGTCAGGGTCTCCAGGGCGCTCTTGGTCGCCGGATAGACGGAGTTGGCGGGCCAGCCGCGCTGACCGATCGTCGTCGTCACGTTCACCACGACGCCCCGGGACTCCCGGAGCGCCGGGACCGCGGCCTGGGTGAGCAGTATCGGGGCGACGAGATTGGTCTCCAGGAGCGGGGTGATCACGGAGCGGTCGAGGCCGCCGAGCGGACCGCCCGCGGAGATCCCGGCGTTGTTGACGAGCACGTCGAGGCGGCCGTGACCGGTCAGGGCGGCACGGACGATCTCCTCGGCCGCGCCCTCCGCCGTGATGTCGGCGACGAACGGATGGATCGTGGGGTGCCCCTCGGCCGTCTCCCGCAGCGGCTCGGGCCGGCGGCCGACGGCGACGACCGTCGCCCCCTGCCCCGCGAAGGCGCGGGCGGTGGCCCCGCCGATGCCGGTGCCCGCGCCCGTGACGACGACGACCCTGGTGGGTGTGCTGGTGTCCGTGAATTCCTTGACCATGGACCGATGGTGAAACAGTGACGCCAGTGACAAGGTCAAGCCCTGGCGGTTCGGGTCAGTTCTCGGGGCAGAGGAATGAGCGGGATGCGATACGAGGCGATCGCCTGGGAACGGCTGGCCGAGACGCTCGCCGGGCACGTCGACGCGGCCACCCCCGGTGACGGCGGCGAGTGGCTCAAGGTCGGCATCGACGGGCCGCCCGCCGCACCCGGCGGCGAACTGGCCGGGCTGCTCGCCGAGGCGCTGCGGACGCGCGGGCGCTCCGTCCATGTCGTGGGGACCGGTGGGTTCCTGCGGCCCGCGTCCCTCCGGTACGAGTACGGGAAGCGGGACCCGGACGCGTACTACGACGGGTGGACCGACATCAGGGCCCTGTGGCGGGAGGTCTTCGGCCCGCTGGAACCCGGCGGCACCGGCCGCGTGCTGCCCGATCTGTGGGACCCGGTGCGGGACCGCGCTACCCGCAGCCCGTACGTGACGCTGCCGCCGGGCGGGGTCCTCGTGGTGCACGGGCCCTTCCTGCTCGGCCACTGGTTCCCCTTCGACCTCACCGCGCACCTGAGGCTCTCGCCCGCCGCGCTCGCCCGGCGCACCGAGGAAGCCTGGACCCTGCCGGCCTTCGCCCGTTACGAGACGGAGGTTGATCCGGCCGGGGCCGCGGACGCCGTCGTACGCGCGGACGACCCGCGCCACCCGGCCTGGACGGGCCTGCGGGGGTAGCTCAGATCCGGACCGCGCGCCCGTTTGGTGGTCTGCCGCCCATCATGGTGACCGCCTCCGCGCCGGCGCGGCAGCCCGCCTCGGCGGCGTGCGCCGCGTCCGCGCCCGCGAACAGGGCCGCCAGGAACGCCCCCGTGAACGCGTCCCCCGCGCCCGTCGAGTCCACCGGCCGCACCCGGGGCGCGGTCACGCGTGCGGTGACCTCGCCGCCCCGGGCGACCAGCGCGCCGGCCGCCCCCAGCGTGACCACGACCGACGGGAAACGGCGGCTCAACTCCGCCGCCGCCGAATCCGGTTCGGTGCGGCCGGTGAGCAGCCGGGCCTCGTCCGCGTTGGGCAGCAGGATCTCCGTGCCCTCCGTGACCGCGAGGAACCGGTCCGTCCCCAGCTCCGTCAGGAACCCCGCCGAAGCCGGGTCCACGCTCACCGGAACCCCCGCCTCCCGCGCGTCCCGCAGCGCCCGCCGGGCCGTCGCCCGGCTCGTACCGGAGAAGTACAGATAGCCGGAGAGGTGCAGCCGGGCCACGCCGTCGAGCAGCCGGGCGGACCAGTCGTCGGGGGAGAGGCGCGGGGCGGCGCCGCTGTCGGTCAGGAACGTGCGCTCCGCCGAGGGGTCCACCAGCGCGATCACGGTGGCCGTCGCCGCCTCCGGGTCGGGTACGAGCAGGGGGCGCACGCCCGCGCGCCGCAGCGCCCGGTCGTGCCAGCCCGCCGTGTCGGTGCCGACCCGGCCGAGGAGTCGTACCTCCCCGGGCCAGGAACGCGCCGCCCAGCAGGCGGCGTTGGCCCCGGCGCCGCCCGGGAGGGTACGGATGCGTGCCGCCGTGTCCGTGGCCGGGGCGAGCGGGGTCCGGTGCAGGGCGACGACGTCCGTCACCACGTCCCCGACGACGAGCAGTGCGCCCGGGGCCCGAGTCACCGGCCGCCCGCGCCGGGCGCCGCTCCCGCGCCGCCGGCCTCTCTCGCGTACGCCCCCGCGATGCTCGCCGCGAGCCTTACGTTGCCCCGTACCGCCGCCAGATTGGCCTCCAGCGACGCCCCTTCCGTATGCGTCATCAGGTACTCCAGCAGGAACGGTGTCACCGCCTGCCCCGCGATCCCCTTCTCCTTCGCCGTTGCCAGGCCCCCCGCGAGCACCCGATCGTGCAGCGCGGGATCCAGCTGCTCCGCCATCGGCACCGGGTTGGCCACGACCAGCGCCGCGCGCGGTCCGCCGAGGCGGTCCTGCGCCCGTATCACCTCCGCGACCTCCCCGGGCGTCCGCAGGGTCCAGTCCACGGGCTGCCCCGATGAGGCGAGGTAGAAGCCGGGGAAGTGCTCGGTGCCGTACCCGACGACCGTCACCCCCAGTGTCTCCAGGCGCTGGAGCGTCGCGGGCACGTCGAGGATCGACTTGACCCCGGCGCACACGACGGTGACGCCCACCCGGGAGAGCAGCCGCAGATCGGCGGACTCGTCCTGCGTCTCGCTCCACTCCCGGTGCACCCCGCCGAGGCCGCCGGTCGCGAACACCCGTATGCCCGCCGCGTCCGCGAGCCACGCCGTGGCCGAGACGGTCGTCGCTCCGGTCGCGCCGGCCGCCAGGGCCGGGGCGAGGTCGCGGTGCCCCAGTTTGCGTACGGCCGGGTCCTCGGCGATACGGGTCAGCGCCGCGCCGTCCAGGCCGACTCTGGCCGTGCCGTCGACCACGGCGATGGTCGCGGGCACGGCGCCCCCGGCCCGTACCAGCTCCTCCAGTTCCAGGGCCACGGCCAGGTTGCGCGGGCGCGGCAGGCCGTGGGCGATGATCGTCGATTCCAGAGCGACGACGGGCCGCCCCTCGTGGAGGGCCTCCCGTACCTCTTCGGACACCTGTGTGGACATGTCCCATTCCTGGCGCGGCCATGGGCCCCGCAAACCTCGTTGGCGACCACCTGCCACACGGCGGGTACCCCTGCGGAATCCGTCCCCGAGTCCCGGGTGCGGCCCCCGAGCGGGACGCGCCACCCGTCCGGCGTCGCGCCGGAGGGGTGGTGCGGATTTCGTCGCCGTCGGTCAATTCGGGTATCACGCCTGGTGGGAGGCGAAGCGGACGGGTTCATTCCAGCCGGTCCCGGCCTCGGGGCGGTCCCGGAGCCCGGCTACAGTCACCGCCCATGACCACACATGACCAGCCTTCCTTCGCCGTTCACATCCCCGACGCCGAGCTCGAGGCGGACCCCCTCGACCCCGCCCAGATCGTCTCCGGTACGCCCGAGGTGACGGGCAAGGTGCTGTGGGAGTCGGCCGACGGCAAGCAGCTGCGCGGCATCTGGCAGATCACCCCCGGCGTCGTCACCGACACCGAGGCCAACGAGCTGTTCGTGGTGGTCTCCGGGCGGGCGACCGTCGCCGTCGAGGGCGGCGAGACCCTGGAGATCGGCCCGGGGGACGCCTGCGTGCTGCGCGAGGGCGACCGGACGACCTGGACCGTGCACGAGACCCTGCGCAAGGCGTACCACATCAGCCTCTGAGGCCCGGAGGGGACCTCCAGGAGAACCCCCGGAAAACCCCCGGAAGACTCCGGACGCACCCCCGAACTCCTTGGTTCCGGTCACCTGTTGGGAGTCTGGTAGGAAACCTTCCTATCCGCTAGCATCCCCGGCAGCGGCTTGGCGCGGCGGCCCGTCCCCGGGGCGTGACGCGCTCAGTGAGAGCTCTGACCCGGCCGCCAGCACCACCGCGCCGCGCGGCGCCCCGAATCGTCGCGCGGCCGGTCGTCCGTGTCCGTGATCCCGCGGCACGGGCGGCCCGGTCCGTGCCGCGTGCCCGGTCCGTGGTGCGCCGCACCGGTGTCCAGCTCTAGCCCACCCCACAGGCCAGGGAGCCAGGTATGCGCCTGAACGTCTCCGCCCCACCACACCGCACCACCACGACCCCTCTCCCCTTCGTCCTCGCCGCCGTGCTGCTGCTCGTCGGAGGGCTGCTGCTCGCCCTCCCGGAACGGGCCGGAGCCGCCGCCGACGTACTCATCTCACAGGGCCGCCCGGCGACCGCCTCCTCCGTCGAGGACGGCACCTTCGGCCCGGAGAAGGCCTTCGACGGCGTCTCCACCACCCGTTGGGCCAGCGCCGAGGGCGTCGACCCACAATGGATCAAGGTCGACCTCGGCCCCTCGGCGACCGTCTCCCGCGTCAAGCTCGTCTG
This sequence comes from Streptomyces sp. P9-A4, assembly GCF_036634195.1. NCBI lineage: Bacteria > Bacillati > Actinomycetota > Actinomycetes > Kitasatosporales > Streptomycetaceae > Streptomyces > Streptomyces sp. P9-A4. The sequence continues at coordinate 1,675,926 of NZ_JAZIFY010000001.1, read as the reverse complement.
GGAGGCCGCCTACGCCAAGGCCTACCGCGTCGAGATCTCCGTCGACGGCACCACCTGGACCGCCCTCGCCAACGAGACCGCGGGCAACGGCGCCACGGACGACTGGACCGGACTCACCGGCCAGGGCCGCTACCTCCGCGTGTACGGGACCGCCCGCGGCACCTCGTACGGCTACTCCCTCTACTCGGTGGAGGTCTACGGCACCGCCGGCGGCACCACCACCCCGCCCACCGGCTCCTTCACGGTCGTCGCGGCCGGTGACATCGCTGCCCAGTGCACCGCCTCCAGCAGCTCCTGCGCGCACCCCAAGACCGCTGCCCTCGCCCAGCGGATCGCGCCGTCCTTCTATCTGACGATGGGCGACAACCAGTACGACGACGCCCTGCTCTCCGACTTCCGCAACTACTACGACAAGAGCTGGGGCGCCTTCAAGGCCAAGACCCGGCCCGTGCCCGGCAACCACGAGACCTACGACCCGGCCGGCGCGCTCGCCGGCTACAAGTCGTACTTCGGCGCCATCGCCTACCCGCAGGGCAAGTCGTACTACAGCTACGACCAGGGCAACTGGCACTTCGTCGCCCTCGACTCCAACTCCTTCGACGACGCCGCGCAGATCCAGTGGCTCAAGGACGACCTCGCGCGGAACACCAAGGGCTGCATCGCCGCCTACTTCCACCACCCGCTGTACTCCTCCGGCGGCCACGGCAACGACCCCGTCTCCAAGCCCGTCTGGCAGATCCTCTACGGGGCCAAGGCCGACCTCGTGCTCAACGGCCACGACCACCACTACGAGCGCTTCGCCCCGCAGAACCCGAGCGGCCAGGCCACCGCGGACGGCATCGTCGAGATCGTCGGCGGCATGGGCGGCGCCGAGCCGTACGACATCGAGACGGTCCAGCCCAACAGCCAGAAGAGGATCAGCGGCACCTACGGCGTCCTGAAGCTGGACCTCACCGACACCACCTACACCTGGCAGTACGTCGGCACCGACGACCAGGTCAAGGACTCCGGCCCGACCTACACCTGCCACTGATGTACCTCGCGACCACCGGTCGCCGTGACGCGCCGCCCGCCCCCTCGGGGGTCCGGCGGCGCGTCACGGGCACCGTCCTCGCCCTCGGCGCGGTCAGCCTCGTCACCGATGTCTCCTCGGAGATGGTGACGGCCGTCCTGCCGCTCTACCTGGTCCTCGGACTCGGCCTGTCCCCCCTCCAGTTCGGGCTGCTCGACGGCCTCTCGACCGGCGCCACCGCGCTCGTACGGCTCCTCGGCGGCGCCACCGCCGACCGCGGCGGCCGCCACAAGCAGGTCGGCGGACTCGGCTACGCACTCTCCGCCTGCTCCCGCCTCGGCCTCCTCCTCGCCGGCGGCGCGACCGGCTGGATCGCCGGAGCGATCACCGCCGACCGGCTCGGCAAAGGCGTGCGCACCGCCCCGCGCGACGCCCTCATCACGCTGCACAGCCCGCCCGAGGACCTGGGCCGCGCCTTCGGCACGCACCGCGCCATGGACACCACCGGCGCCCTCCTCGGCCCGCTGGCCGCCTTCGCCCTGCTGTGGGCGACGGCCGACGCGTACGACGCGGTCTTCGCCGTCAGCTTCTGCGTCGGGGCGTTCGGCGTCCTGCTGTGGGTGCTGCTCGTCCCGGGCCGGGCCCGCGCGGACGTGGGCGCACGACCGCTCCCCGACCGGGGCGCACGGCCGGACGTCCAGGCGGCGCCACGCGCGCGTGGCGGGCTCTTCGCCGGGCTGCGCTCGCCCGCGTACCGCCGGATCGTGCTCTGCGCCGGACTCCTCGGGGCCGCCACCGTCGGCGACTCCTTCCTCTACCTGCTGCTCCAGCGACGGCTCGACTTCGACGCCACCTGGTTCCCGTTCCTGCCGCTCGGCGCCGCGGGCGTCTATCTGCTGCTCGCCGTCCCGGCGGGCCGCCTCGCCGACCGCGTCGGCCGGCGCGGACCCCTCCTGTACGGCCACGGGGCCCTGTTCCTCGCCTACGGACTGCTCCTGACCCCCCTGCCCGACCCGGTGGTCCTGCTGGGCGTCCTCGCCCTGCTCGGGATCTTCTACGCCACCACCGACGGCGTCCTCATGGCCCTGACCGGCCCCTTCCTGACCGAGGGACGACAGGCGGGCGGCCTCGCGCTCGTCCAGACCGCCCAGGCGCTCGCCCGGCTCGGAGCCGCCGTCGCCTTCGGCGCCGTCTGGACCGCGAGCGGGCCGGAGACCGCGCTCGTCGCGGCGCTCCTGGCCCTCGCGGTGGCCGTCGGCTGTTCCGCGCGCCTGCTGCCCAGGGGCCTTCCCGCCCCCTCGGGGCGCCCCGTCCCCGAGCCCTCCGAGAGGACCGACTGACCCATGCCCGCACTGACCGGCGCCCGCCCGTCCACCCGTACGCGCGCGTGGATCATCGTCCTCGCGCTGCTGCTGCTCGGCGGCGGAGCCACCGCCTACACCCTCCGCGCGGCCTCCGGACGCGAGGCCGCGGCCACCGGCACCGCCGATCCCGGCTTCACCCTCGACGGCGGCGCCGGCACGCTCTACGCCCGGGACACCGCGAGCGGGCGCGTCGCGCGCGTGGACCCGGCCGCACCCGGCGGGCGGGTGGCGGGCGGCCCCGCCTGCGACCGCTTCCACGCGGCCGGCGGCACCGCGCTCTGCCTCCAGCGCAGGCCGGGCGTGCCGGCCCGCTCGTACGCCCTGGTGCTCGACCGGCGGCTGCGCGAGGTGCGCCGGATCGGGCTGCCGGGCATCCCCAGCCGGGCCCGGGTCTCCGCCTCGGGGAACATGCTGGCCTGGACGATGTTCGCCACCGGCGACTCCTACGCCCGCTCGGCGTTCTCCACCCGCACCTCGATCCTCGACCTGCGCACCGGCTATCTGGTCAAGAACATCGAGCAGCTCCCGCTCACCCTCGGCGGGCGCCGCTACCACGCCCCCGACGTCAACTACTGGGGCGTCAGCTTCGCCGCCGACGACAACCGCTTCTACGCCACCGTCGCGACCGGCGGCCGTACCCACCTCGTCGAGGGGGACATGCGGAACTGGTCGGCCCGGACCCTCCGCGAGAACGTCGAATGCCCGTCGCTCTCCCCGGACGGCACCAGGATCGCCTTCAAGAAGCGGGTGTCCGACGGCCCGAGCGAGCCGTGGCGGCTGTACGTGTACGACCTGGCCACCGGGCGCGAACACGCGGTCGCCGAGCCGCACGGCATCGACGACCAGGCGCTGTGGACGGACCGGGAGACCCTCGCGTACGGGTACGGGGGAGACGTGTGGTCGGTGCCGGCCGACGGGACGGGAGCCCCGCGCCGACTGGCCCGCGGCGCCTCCTCCCCGACGGTGACGAACTGACCGCTTGGGTTCCCGCGGAGCCCGGCGGAAGACCGCCTCCGCGTCAGACGGTCTTCCGCAGCGAGCCGCGGATCGCCAGCGCCGCCATCGGCAGCAGAAGAAGGGCGGCGATGGCGTTGAGCGGGCCGTAGCCCAGCTGGGAGACGATCAGGCCGGCCGCGAGACCGCCGACACCGGCGGCGGTGTTCATCACGAAGTCGGAGACGCCCTGGACCGCCGCCCGCGCGGCCTGCGGCACCGAGTCCGTGAGCAGCGCCGAGCCGGACACCAGCCCCGCCGACCAGCCCAGGCCCAGCACGAAGAGGCCCAGGGCGGTCCGGCCGTGGCTGGCTCCCGCCGTGCCCGCGATCAGCGCCGCCGCGCCGATGAGCCCGACCGCGAGCCCGATCACCGACAGCCTTCCCAGCCGGTCGGACAGCCAGCCCATCAGCGGCGAGAAGGCGTACATGCCCGCGATGTGTCCGCTGATCACGAGCCCGATCAGCTGGATGTCCGCACCGTGGTGGGTGAGCGCCACCGGGGTCATCGACATGATCGACACCATGGCGGTGTGCGAACCGGCGACGGTGACCAGGGCGAGGCGGGCCCGGGGGGACTCCCGCACGGCCCGCATCCCGGCCTTCAGGGAGCGGTCCTCCGCCGCCTCGCCCGGCGTCCGGGCGTCGGCCAGCGCCCGCGCGGTCAGGAGCGGGTCGGGGCGCAGCAGGACGGCCACGACGACCGCCGCGATCACGAAGACACCGGCGGCCCAGACGAACGGGCCCGCCGTGGCCGGTATGCCCAGGCCCGAGACGCTCCGCCCGGCGGGCGCGGCGATGTTCGGGCCGAGCACCGCGCCGATCGTGGTCGCCCACACGACCGTGGAGATGGCCCTGGCCCTGCGGTCCGGTTCGGCGAGGTCGGCGGCGGCGAACCGGGCCGCGAGGTTCGCGGAGGAACCGGCGCCGAAGCAGACGAGCCCGAGGAGCAGCAGGGGGAAGCTGTCCGCGACGGCCCCGAGCACCGCGACACCGGCGCCGAGCGCCCCGATCAGATACGCGAGGACCAGCCCGGCCCGGCGCCCCCGCGTGGCCATCAGGGAGGCCAGCGGCATGGCGAGCAGCGCGGGACCGGCCACGGTCGCCGTGGACGCGAGCCCGGACAGCGCCTCGGAGCCGCTGACGTCCCTGGCGAGGACGGCGGCGAGCGCGACACCGGTGGCGATGCCGAGGCCGCCGAGGATCTGGGTGGCGATCAGCACGGCCTGGATGCGCCGCCGCAGCGTCGGAAGCTCGGCCTCGTCGACGGGGAGGGCAAGGGGCGCGGGCAGGGTCGAGTCAGGGGCATCGGGGGTGTTGGTCACTTACGTGAGTGTGCCAGCCGTCCCATCTCATGGGAACGGCCACCCATCTCGTACGGACTGGTCACCGGCCCGCGACGGGTCCGCCACCTGTCCGGGGCAGGCACGCCACCGGCCCGCGACGGGTCCGCCACCTGTCCCCGACGGCCACGCCACCTGTCCGCGACGGGCCCGGCCACCCCTCTCCGAGAGCCCGGACGCCCCCCGTCCCACGGCGACCGCCCCCCGTCAGAACAGCGGTTCCGGCAGTACCCCCTCCAGTGCCAGCAGCTGCCGCTTGGTCTCCAGGCCGCCCCCGAACCCGCCGAGACCGCCGTCGCTCTCCACCACCCGGTGGCACGGCACCACCACCGGCAGCGGGTTGGAACCCATCGCCGCTCCCACCGCCTGCGCCGCCCCCGGCTGCCCCACGCGTCCGGCCAGCTCCCCGTACCCGACGACCGTGCCGTACGGGACGGTCGCCGCCAGCTCGCGCAGCACCTGCCGGTTGAACCCGGCCGAGAGGCTCCAGTCCAGCGGCAGGCCGATGTCGCCCGGCTCGCCCTCGAAGTACCGGTCGAGCCTGCGTATCGCCCCCGCGAGCAGTCCCGAGGCGCGCTCCACCGGCTCCGCGCCGAGCCGGCCCGCCAGGCGGGCGAGCATCCGCTCGCGCCGCGCCGCGTCGGCGTGGAACTCGACCCGCACGAGCCCCCGCTCGGTGGCCGCGAGGAACAGCGGCCCGATGCCGCTCTCCATGACCGTCCACTCCACCGGCACGGCACGCCCGTCGCCCGTCGCCCCCGCTTCGATGTCCATGCCGCCCACGGTACGACCCGCCACCGACAACCCGGTCGGAAACGGCCCAGGGGCCGCCTCCAAGATCACGGACCGGTCTCGCTCCGGTCTCGCGACCGCCAAATCCCCGGGCACGTGGGCGCGGGGCCCCCGGCGCGCCATAATCTCGCCCCGGTAGCACTACCCAGCGGTACCGACTGTTTTCGGACGACGTTGCACCAGGGGTGGAGGGCACACGCTCATGCAGGGCACGGTCGACGGATTCAGCTACGGGCTCGTCACGCCGGTGGCCGCCTTTCTCATGGCCTGCCTCGGCGGCGCCCTCGGACTGAGGTGCACCACGAGGTCGCTCCGCCACCGCGACAGCTTCAAGGCGGGCTGGCTCGCCCTCGGCGCCACCTCGATCGGCACCGGCATCTGGACCATGCACTTCATCGCGATGATGGGCTTCTCCGTCCAGCAGGCGCCCATCGACTACGACCGCCCCATCACCTTCGCCAGCCTGGGCGTCGCCGTCCTCATGGTCGGCATCGGCATCTTCATCGTCGGCTACCGGGGCGCGACCGCGCTCACCCTGGTCACCGGCGGCACCATCACCGGCCTCGGCGTCGCCACCATGCACTACCTGGGCATGGCCGGGATGCGTCTCCAGGGCCGTATCGAGTACGACACCCTCACCGTCGCCCTGTCCGTAGTGATCGCCGTCGTGGCCGCCACCGCGGCCCTCTGGGCGGCCGTGTCCATCCATGGGTTTCTGGCCAGCCTCGGTGCGAGCCTGGTGATGGGCGTCGCCGTCAGTGGTATGCACTACACCGCCATGGCCGCGGTCAGCGTCCACCTGCACGGCACCACGGCCTCGACCTCCACCGGCGACAACGCCGGCTCGCTGCTCCTGCCGATGCTGATCGGCCCGGCGGTCTTCCTCATCCTCGCCGCCGTCGTCGTCATGTTCGACCCGCTCCTGGTGATGGGCGACCCCGACTGGCAGGGGTCCCCCCGGGCCGTGCACCGGCCGGGCGTGCCCGCCCCGCGCCATGTGCCGTCGTACGGCGAGCCCGCGAACCGGACGGCCCGCCCCGGTGCCCGAGGCGCCCGCAGAGCCGCCCCCCGGGGTGGCCACCGCTCCCAGGACTGGTGATCAGCACCCGACTGTCAGTGCCGGGTCGTACGGTGGTTCCATGCGGCCCGTTTCCAAGATCGAACGTTCGGTGGCGCCCTTCGAGGTCGTCAGCGAGTACCAGCCCAGCGGTGACCAGCCGGCGGCCATCGCCGACCTGGAGCGGCGTATCCGCGCGGGCGAGAAGGACGTCGTGCTCCTCGGCGCCACCGGTACCGGCAAGTCGGCCACCACCGCCTGGATGATCGAGAAGCTCCAGCGCCCCACCCTGGTGATGGCGCCGAACAAGACGCTGGCCGCCCAGCTGGCGAACGAGTTCCGGGAGCTCCTCCCGAACAACGCGGTGGAGTACTTCGTCTCGTACTACGACTACTACCAGCCCGAGGCGTACGTCCCGCAGTCGGACACGTACATCGAGAAGGACTCCTCCATCAACGAGGAGGTGGAGCGGCTCCGCCACTCCGCGACGAACTCCCTGCTCACCCGCAGGGACGTCATCGTGGTCGCCTCCGTCTCCTGCATCTACGGCCTCGGCACGCCCCAGGAGTACGTCGACCGGATGGTCCCGCTCAAGGTCGGCGAGGAGATCGACCGCGACCAGCTGCTGCGCCGCTTCGTCGACATCCAGTACACGCGCAACGACCTGGCGTTCACCCGAGGCACCTTCCGCGTCCGCGGCGACACCATCGAGATCTTCCCGGTGTACGAGGAGCTCGCCGTCCGCATCGAGATGTTCGGCGACGAGATCGAGGCCCTCTCCACCCTCCACCCGCTCACCGGCGAGATCATCAGCGAGGACCGCGAGCTGTACGTGTTCCCCGCCAGCCACTACGTCGCGGGCCCCGAGCGCATGGAGCGCGCGGTCAACGACATCGAGCGGGAGCTGGAGGTGCGCCTCGCCGAACTCGACAAGCAGGGCAAGCACCTGGAGTCCCAGCGCCTGCGCATGCGGACCACGTACGACATCGAGATGATGCGGCAGATCGGTTCCTGCTCCGGCATCGAGAACTACTCGATGCACTTCGACGGCCGCGAGCCCGGCTCCGCCCCCAACACCCTCATCGACTACTTCCCCGAGGACTTCCTGCTCGTCATCGACGAGTCGCACGTGACCGTGCCGCAGATCGGCGCCATGTACGAGGGTGACGCCTCCCGCAAGCGGACCCTCGTCGACCACGGCTTCCGGCTTCCGTCCGCGCTCGACAACCGCCCGCTGAAGTGGGAGGAGTTCCAGGAGCGGATCGGCCAGACCGTCTATCTCTCCGCGACCCCGGGCACGTACGAACTGTCCCGCGGCGACGGCTTCGTCGAGCAGATCATCCGCCCCACCGGCCTCGTCGACCCCGAGGTCGTCGTCAAGCCCACCGAGGGCCAGATCGACGACCTGGTCCACGAGATCCGGCTGCGCACCGAGCGCGACGAGCGGGTCCTCGTCACCACCCTCACCAAGAAGATGTCCGAGGACCTCACCGACTACTTCCTGGAGCTCGGCATCCAGGTGCGCTACCTGCACAGCGACGTCGACACCCTCCGCCGCATCGAGCTGCTGCGCGAGCTGCGCGCCGGAGAGTACGACGTCCTGGTCGGCATCAACCTCCTCCGCGAGGGCCTCGACCTGCCCGAGGTGTCCCTCGTCGCCATCCTCGACGCCGACAAGCAGGGCTTCCTGCGCTCCGGGACCTCCCTGATCCAGACGATCGGCCGCGCCGCCCGAAACGTCTCCGGACAGGTCCACATGTACGCGGACCGGATCACCCCCGCGATGGAGCAGGCCATCGACGAGACCAACCGCCGCCGCGAGAAGCAGATCGCGTACAACACGGAGCACGGCATCGACCCGCAGCCGCTCCGCAAGAAGATCAACGACATCGTCGCGACCATCGCGCGCGAGGAGATCGACACCGAGGAACTGCTCGGCTCGGGCTACCGCCAGGGCAAGGAGGGCAAGGGCGCCAAGGCACCCGTCCCCGCGCTCGCCGCGCACGGCACCAAGGGCAGGACCAAGGGCAAGGCCGGCAAGGCCGGAACGACGCTGGACCTCGGCGACCGGCCCGCCGCCGAACTCGCCTCGATCATCGAGGAGATGACCGACCGGATGCGCGCCGCCGCCGCCGACCTGCAGTTCGAGGTGGCTGCCAGGCTCCGCGACGAGGTGGGGGAGCTGAAGAAGGAACTGCGCCAGATGAAGGAGGCCGGACTCGCCTGACCGGGCGGGGACGGGCGCCGAAGGACGGGCGGTCCGATGTGTTGCAAGACCGACACAAAACCGGACCGCGCCTCCGCGCTGTCAGTGGCGCTGCGTAGTGTGCTGGACAACCGCACGCACGGGAACAGCGGTCGCGGGGAACGCCAACGAGAGGGGCAGACGCGTGTCGGTCAACATGACCAAGGGTCAGGCCATCAGCCTGGAGAAGAAGGGCGGGGGCAACCTCACCCAGGTGCGGATGGGCCTCGGTTGGCAGGCCGCGCCGCGCCGCGGTCTCTTCGGCTCGCGCACCCGGGAGATCGACCTGGACGCCTCGGCCGTCCTCTTCGCCGAGAAGCAGCCGGTCGACGTGGTGTTCTTCCGCCACCTGGTCAGCGACGACGGCTCGGTCAAGCACACCGGTGACAACCTCGTGGGCGGCGCCGGCCAGGGCGGCGACGACGAGGCGATCCTCGTCGACCTGGAGCGGGTCCCGGTCCACATCGACCAGATCGTCTTCACGGTGAACTCCTTCACCGGCCAGACGTTCCAGGAGGTGCAGAACGCGTTCTGCCGCATCGTCGACGAGACGAACGGCCAGGAGCTCGCGCGCTACACCCTCGACGGCGGCGGCAACTACACCGCGCAGATCATGGCGAAGGTGCACCGCGTCGGTACCGGCTGGCAGATGACCGCCCTGGGCAACCCGGCCAACGGCCGCACCTTCCAGGACCTGATGCCGTCGATCCTGCCGCACCTGTAAGCAGGCCCGCGCGGCGGACACCCACAGCTCCCGGAGGCGGCAGACGCCCCCGGGAGCTGTCCCGCATGAACCAGACGAAGTGCTCCAACCGAGCCGAGCAACGCTGAGGGGACAGAGCCGATGACGGCCGAGCTGGTCCGGGGACAGAACCACCCCCTGCCCGACACCCGACTGGAGATCCGGGTGTCGGCCGGTCATCCCGTCCTCGCCGGCGCCACCCTCGGCGACGAGCGGGGCCGGGTCCCCGGCATGGAGTGGATCGCGCACCCCGGCTCGCCCTCGCTCCCCGGCGTCGACGTCCCCGGAAGGACCGCCGCCGACCACCGCCTCACCGTCGATCTGGCGGCCGTCCCCGAGGCGGTCCACCGCGTCTCGGTCCTCCTCGCGCTGCCCATCGCCGCCACCCGGTTCGGAACCGTCGCCGCGCCCTTCGTCGCCGTCGCCGGCCCCGACGGCACGGACGTCGCCAGCTACACCATCACCGGCCTCGACCGCGAGTCCGCCGTCGTCGCCCTGGAGCTGTACCGGCGCCAGGGCACCTGGAAGGTCCGAGCCATGGGCCAGGGGTACGAGGGCGGGCTGGCCGCGCTCCTCGGCGACCAGGGCCTGGAGCGCCCCGCCGAGCTGGCCGCGGCCATCCTGGAGACGGCGATGCCCGGCGCCGTCCCGGTCGCCGCGCCGCAGCAGCGCGCTCCCGAGGCGGAGCGCGTACGCCACCCGGCGCCGGTGACCACCTCGGACCCGACGGCCGCGCAGACGCCGACGGCGAGCCAGCCGGGCACCAACGCCCCGCCGCCGACCACGGCCCCGCCGACGCCGACGCCGACGCCGACGCCGACGCCGACGCCGACGCCGACCGGGCCGGTGGCACCGCCGCCGCCGTCCACCCCGCCCCCGTCCACTCCGGCGACGGGGACCGGCACGGGTGTGTCCGTCCCCGGGCCCACCCCCGCCATGGGTACGCCCGCCGGTGGGCCCATCAACTACTCCCACCCCCGCCGCCAGGCGCCCCCGCCCCCCGCTTCGGCTCCCGCTTCCGCCGCCGCCTCCGAGCCGCGGCAGGCGCCGCCCGTGCCCGTCGCCGGGGACGCCTCGGGCTGGTCCATGGACGAGCGCCTGTACAACCAGGTGTGGGGCATGTTCGAGGATCTGGCCCGGACCGCCGCCGCCTACCGCAGCGCCTGCGACTTCGCCGAATCCCGGCTCGACCGAGAACTCGACCAGTCGCTCTCCGACTACCGCTCCCGGGTCGGCGGCGCGAACGACGCCGCGCGGTCCGCCGCCCGCGCCCGGCACGACGAGCTCGTCGAGCGGGCTCGGGTGGTCCTGGACCGGGACCTCGCGCAGCTCGCGGCGGAGTCCGAGGTCGTCGAGCCGGCCCTGCCGCCCGCCTACGCCCGCTGGGACAACCCCGTCTGGCACGCCTACCGCGTCCCGGCCGAGGAGCCCATGGCCGTCCGGCTGGGCGACCTCCACCTCCCCGAGCGCACGGATCTGCGCATCCCCATGCTGATCAGGCTGCCGCTGGAGCGCGGGCTGTGGGTGGACAGCGGCAGGGGCCGTTCCGAGGCCGCCGCCCTTCTCGACGGGACCGAGCTGCGGCGGCTCGCGCTGGACAGCGCCGTCGCGCACGCGGCACGACTGCTCGCGGCGCACCCGGCCGGCCAGTTCACCCTTCATACCGTCGACGCGGCGGGTGCGGGCGCCGCCGCGCTCGCGCCGCTCGTGGAGACGGGGGTGCTCGCCGCCCCGCCGGCCCGGGGCGCGGCCGGGGTCACGGCCGTCCTCGAGCAGCTCACCGAGCGGGTCGACCTGTTGCAGATGGCCCTGCGGAACGGCGCCGCCGACTCCCTGCCGCCGGGCCTGGACGCGTCCAGGCAGCTGCTGCTCGTGCACGACTTCCCGCACGGCTTCGACGACCGGGCGGTGACCCGGCTGCGGTACCTGGCCGACGAGGGCCCCTCGGTCGGCGTCCACCTCCTGATGGTCGCGGACCGGGAGGACGCCGCCGCGTACGGGCCGCTGCTCGACCCGCTGTGGCGCTCGCTGCTGCGCCTGACGCCCGTGGCCGACGACCATCTCGCCGATCCCTGGGTCGGCCACTCCTGGTCGTACGAGCCGCCGATGCTGCCGCCGCGCAGCGGGATCCTGCGGCAAGTCCTCGCGCAGGTGGCGGCCTCGCGCTCCGAGAAGAGGCTCTGACCAGCTCTTTTGGTGGCCCTTTACCCATTCCTTTACCTCCTCTTGGTCTTTCGGGTACTCTTCTTCCTGCGGAGGGGAGTACTCCCCATGCGCGGCGTACCCGTCAATACGGACGGATCCTCGGTGATCCGATCCCGGGGCGTCGGCCCGGCGGTGATCGTCCGTCGCCGGGTGGAAGAGACCTCCGGCAGCGACGACGCTGATCAGTAGCCGTACGACGCCGGAGGCGCAGTGGACGTTTCAATGACCCTGTGGGTGCTGACCATTCTCGGTCTGGGCGCCCTCATCGGAGCCGACTTCTTCATCGGGCGCAAACCCCATGACGTGTCGGTGAAGGAAGCCGGAATCTGGACAGTCGTCTGGATCGTGCTCGCCGCGCTCTTCGGGCTCGGCCTGCTGCTCTTCGGCAACAGCCAGGCCTCCGGCGAGTTCTTCGCCGGCTACATCACCGAGAAGTCGCTGAGTGTCGACAACCTCTTCGTCTTCGTCCTGATCATGGCGAAGTTCTCGGTGCCCTCCCACCTCCAGCAGCGCGTGCTGCTCGTGGGCGTGCTGATCGCCCTGGTGCTCCGCGCGATCTTCATCGCCGCCGGCGCCGCGATCATCGCGAGCTTCTCGTGGGTCTTCTACATCTTCGGCGCGTTCCTGATCTACACCGCCTGGAAGCTCATCCAGGAGGCGCGCTCCGACGACGACGAGGAGGACTGGGAGGAGAACCGTCTCCTCATGACCGTCGAGAAGAAGTTCGGCGTCGCCGACCGGTACCACGGCACCAAGCTGTTCATCCGGAACAACGGCAAGCGGATCATGACCCCGCTGATGGTCGTCATGCTCGCCATCGGCACCACCGACATCCTCTTCGCCCTCGACTCCATCCCGGCGATCTTCGGCCTCACTCAGGACCCGTACATCGTCTTCACGGCCAACGCCTTCGCCCTCATGGGTCTGCGCCAGCTGTACTTCCTGATCGGCGGCCTGCTCAGGAAGCTGGTCCACCTCAGCTACGGCCTGTCGGTGATCCTCGGATTCATCGGCGTGAAGCTCGTGCTGCACGCCCTGCACGAGTCCGGGGTGCACGTCCCCGAGATCTCCATCCCGTTCTCGCTCGCGGTCATCGGCGGTGTCCTGGTCGTCACCACGATCACCAGCCTGATCGCTTCCAAGAGGCAGTCCGAGCGAGCTGCCGCCGAGAGCGTGGCCGACGCCGACGGTGCCGAGAAGGACAGCATCGGCGCCTGACGCGGCACACACGGCGACGGCCGGCCGGGGGTCTTCCCCCGGCCGGCCGTCGCCGTTCCGGCTCTCAGGCCGTCGCCGTCTCCTTCGTCTCCACGACCCGGCGCTCCGGAAGGGTTTCCGGGAGCAGCGCGAAGCAGCCGAGGCTGACGAGCGCGACCAGGGTCAGATAGGCCGCGACCCCCCAGGGCGGACCGGAGACGCCGTCGGACAGGGTCGTCGCGACGATCGGGGTCAGGGCGCCGCCCAGCACACCGGCCAGGTTGTAGCCGACGGCCGCGCCCGTGCAGCGGACGCGGGGCTCGTACAGCTCCGGCAGATACGCGGCCACCACCGCGAACATCGTGATGAACGCGAGCAGCGAGCCCAGGAAGCCGAGGAACATCAGCAGCGGTCGCGCCGTGTACAGGAGCGCCACCATCGGGAACATCCACAGCGCGGAGGCCGCGCATCCCGCGAGGCAGAGCGGCCGGCGGCCCCAGCGGTCGGCCAGCAGCGCCACGAAGGGGGTGGCGGCGCCCTTGATCGCCACCGCCGCCATCACACAGGTCAGCATCACCGTGCTGCTCACCCCGAGGTGCTCGGTGCCGTACGCCAGAGCCCAGGTGGAGACCGTGTAGAAGATGGCGTACCCGACGGCAAGCGCCCCCGCCGTGAGCAGGACGAGCCGCCAGTGGTCGCGGGCGACCTCGGCCAGCGGGGCGCCCGCGCGTTCGCCGGACGCGGACAGCTCCTCGAACTGCGGGGTCTCCGCCAGCGAGGACCGCAGCAGCAGCCCGGCCGCCGCCAGCAGGCCCGCCGCCCAGAACGGCACCCGCCAGCCCCAGGAGCGGAACTCCGCGTCGCTCAGTCCTGCGGTGAGCGCCAGCATCACCCCGTTCGCAAGCAGGAAGCCGACCGCCGGGCCGATCTGGGGGAAGCTCGACCACAGCGCGCGCCGGTGCGCGGGGGCGTGTTCGGCGGTCAGCAGGACGGCACCACCCCACTCGCCGCCGAGGCCCAGGCCCTGGAGGAAGCGGAGCAGCAGCAGAAGCACGGGGGCGGCGATGCCGAGCGTGGCGTACGTGGGGACACAGCCGACCGCGACCGTGGCGCAGCCGGTCAGCAGCAGCGAGGCGAAGAGGACCGGCCGCCGGCCGTACCGGTCGCCGATGTGACCGAAGAGGACCGAGCCCAGCGGACGGGCCAGGAAACCGGCGGCGAAGGTGCCGAAGGCCGCCAAGGTCCCGGCGAGCGGGGAGAAGGTCGGGAAGAAGAGCGGCCCCAGGACGAGGGCGGCGGCGGTCCCGTAGACGAAGAAGTCGAAGAACTCGATGGCGGTGCCGACGAGCGAGGCGGCGGCGAGCCGGACCATCGACGGGGTCCCGGGCGGCGACGGAGGGTGACTTTGGCGCATGTCGCGCCAACTACCCCGCCGCCGTCCCGGTTACGGGGGCGTGCGGAGGTGCGCAGCTCCGGGGCCGCGCGCCGGGCGTCACCAGCCGCGCTCGCGCCACCCCGCGAGCGACGGGTGCTCGTCACCGAGCGTGGTGTCCTTGCCGTGGCCGGGGTGGACCCAGGACTCGTCGGGGAGGACCGCGAAGAGCTTGGTCTCCACATCGTGGATCAGGCTCGCGAAGGCCTCCGGGTCCTTCCAGGTGTTGCCCACGCTGCCGGGGAACCCATGCGGTCCTGGCCGGTCAGCACTCCCGCACGCGCGATCCGGACCATCGCCTTGCTGTATGCACGCGTTTCCGAGGACCCGCGCGACATCACCTGCCATGGCGCACTGCCGTGCGACGCTGATGAGGATCTCCGAAACCTCCATCACGGCTCGGCCGATCCACCAGACTTGCTCTTGTTTCCCGATGGAGAAGGGGCGGCACGCATGGCGAACAGCGCACTTCTGGTGATGGACGTCCAACGGGACGTCGTGGCCATCGCCGATGACGGTTCCGGATATCTGCCGCGCTTGCGCAGGGCGATCGACGGTGCCCGGGTCGCCGGCATCCCCGTGATCTACGTAGTGATGGGGTTACGGCCGGGCGATCCAGAAGTCAGTCCTCGCAGCAGAGTGATGGCACACGTCGTGCGGGCCGGCCTGTTCACCGAGGGTGCCCCTGGCACCGAGATCCATGACGACGTCGCGCCCCAGCAGGGCGACGTGGTGGTGACCAAGAGGCGGGGGAGCGCGTTCTCGGGCAGCGACCTGGACCTGGTACTCAGGGCTCGCGACATCGGCAGCCTTGTGCTCACCGGCATCGCCACCAGCGCTGTCGTGCTGTCCACCCTGTGGCACGCCGTCGACCTGGACTTCGGCCTCACCGTCCTGGCGGATGCCTGCCTCGACACCGACCCCGAGGTGCACACGATGCTCACCGAAAAGCTGTTCCCGCAGTGGGCCGATGTCCTCGCCGTCGAGGACTGGCTCAAAGCCATCGCACCGTAAGAGCGGGAGGCTGTCCGGACCCTCGCGGGCGGGGCAGGTTGCCGCCGATCGAAAACCGGACGGCGAGGGCCTGCTCCCGGTACCGGCTGCCCCCGGGAGACACCTGCCCCGCCACTCCTTGGGGGACGGCCGTCGTTGGCCGGCTACCAGCCGCGTGCGCGCCATTCGGGCAGGTGCGGGCGCTCGTCACCGAGCGTGGTGTCCTTGCCGTGGCCGGGGTAGACCCAGGACTCGTCGGGGAGGACCGCGAGGAGCTTGGTCTCCACATCGTGGATCAGGCTCGCGAAGGCCTCCGGGTCCTTCCAGGTGTTGCCCACGCCGCCGGGGAAGAGGCAGTCGCCGGTGAAGACGTGGGGGTGGCCGTGCGGGTCGTCGTAGACGAGGGCGATCGAGCCCGGGGTGTGCCCGACCAGACGGCGCGCGGTCAGCTCGACGCGCCCCACCCGGACCGTGTCGCCGTCCTCGACGGACACGTCGGTCGCGACCGGGATGCCCTCCACGTCGTACGCGCCGGCGTAGGTCACTGCGCCGGTCGCGGCGACCACCTCGGCGAGCGCCTGCCAGTGGTCGCCGTGCCGGTGGGTGGTGACGACGGCCTTGATGCCGTCGTCACCGATCAGCGTGAGGAGCGTGTCCGCGTCGTTGGCGGCGTCGATCAGCAGCTGCTCGCCGGTGGCCCGGCAGCGCAGCAGGTACGCGTTGTTGTCCATCGGGCCGACCGCGACCTTCGAGATCATCAGGTCCGTCAGCTCGTGCACGTCCGCAGGTCCGCCGACCTTCACCACTCCGCTGTACGTCATGGGCTCAGACTAGCCCCGGGGAGTGACAGCGGGGGCTACAGCGCGGGGAGCTCCGGCAGCGGGCCGCCCTCGGTGGTGAGGGCCGAGCCGTCACGGCGCCCGGAGAGCCAGCCGAGCAGCTCGGTGGCCGGGCCCATGACGGCGACGCCGCCGGACGTACCGCCGGTCGTCCAGCCCCGCCCGTCGGCGGCCCGCAGGACGGTCTCCGGGACGCTCTCCAGGCCGGCGAAGCGCTCGGTGAGGAAGTCGATCTCGCGCTGTACGAACTCCTCCGGCAGGTCCTCCAGCTCGTAGCCGACGCCCAGGTCGACGTGGTGCAGGTCGACCTCCACCCAGCGGCGGAAGGGGATGCGGGAGGCGCTGTCGGTGACGCCGTTGCGGAGCTCGACCGTGCGGCTCCAGTCGGCGGGCTCGGCGCCCACGGCCGCGAAGCGGTCCGCGGTCGCGCGCACGTCGGCGAGCTGGACGTCGAGCGGGCGGCCGGAGTCGCGCTCGATGTCGGAGTCGCGGGTCGCGGCGTCGGGGTACATGGGGAGGCCCTTGAGGGCGTTCACGAGGGCGTCGGCGTTGCGGGCGACGTGGGCGAGCACATGGCCACGTGTCCAGCCGGGCAGCCGTGACGGCTCGGCCACCGCCGCGTTGTCAAGGGAAGCGGCGGCGTTCAGCAGTCGTGCGGTCGCCTCGTGGACGTGGGCGAGGTCGCTTTCGTGGTCGATCATGGCGCCGACCCTAGTGCCAGCCGGGGAGTCGCCACTCGTTCGGGTGAAGAGGTCTCCGGGACGCCGGAAATCGAATGTGCGTGCTATAGGCTCGATGGAAGCATCCGGCATCCTTGAGTTGTTGGGTGTTCAGGCACATCCGCTCTCTGAAGAAAGGTGCGGACCGGCGTGGCCGACCGTCTCATCGTCCGTGGCGCTCGTGAGCACAACCTCAAGAACGTCTCGCTCGACCTCCCGCGCGACTCCCTGATCGTCTTCACCGGGCTCTCGGGGTCGGGCAAGTCCTCCCTCGCGTTCGACACGATCTTCGCCGAGGGGCAGCGCCGCTACGTCGAGTCGCTCTCCTCCTACGCCCGGCAGTTCCTCGGCCAGATGGACAAGCCGGACGTCGACTTCATCGAAGGTCTGTCGCCCGCCGTCTCCATCGACCAGAAGTCGACCTCGCGCAACCCGCGCTCCACGGTCGGCACCATCACGGAGGTCTACGACTACCTCCGGCTGCTCTTCGCCCGCATCGGCAAGCCGCACTGTCCCGAGTGCCGCCGGCCGATCTCCCGCCAGTCGCCGCAGGCCATCGTCGACAAGGTCCTGGAGCTCCCCGAGGGCAGCCGCTTCCAGGTGCTGTCCCCGCTCGTGCGCGAGCGCAAGGGAGAGTTCGTCGACCTCTTCGCCGACCTCCAGACCAAGGGCTACAGCCGCGCCCGCGTCGACGGCGTGACCGTACAGCTGAGCGAACCGCCGACGCTGAAGAAGCAGGAGAAGCACACGATCGAGGTGGTCGTCGACCGCCTCACCGTGAAGGACGGCGCCAAGCGCCGGCTCACCGACTCCGTCGAGACCGCCCTCGGACTCTCCGGCGGCATGGTCGTGCTCGACTTCGTCGACCTCCCCGAGGACGACCCCGAGCGCGAGCGGATGTACTCGGAGCACCTCTACTGCCCGTACGACGACCTGTCCTTCGAGGAGCTGGAGCCCCGCTCCTTCTCCTTCAACTCGCCCTTCGGCGCCTGCCCGGACTGCACCGGCATCGGCACCCGCATGGAGGTCGACCCCGAGCTGATCGTCCCCGACGAGGACAAGTCGCTCGACGAGGGCGCCATCCACCCCTGGTCGCACGGCCACACCAAGGAGTACTTCGGCCGGCTCATCGGCGGTCTCTCCCAGGCCCTCGGCTTCCGCACGGACATCCCGTACGCGGGACTGCCGCAGCGCGCCAAGAAGGCCCTGATGTACGGCCACAAGACCCAGGTCGAGGTCCGCTACCGCAACCGGTACGGACGGGAGCGGGCGTACACCACCCCGGCCTTCGAAGGCGCCGTCTCCTTCGTCAAGCGGCGCCACACCGAGGCCGAGAGCGACTCCAGCCGCGAGCGCTTCGAGGGCTACATGCGGGAGGTGCCCTGCCCCACCTGCGAGGGCACCCGCCTCAAGCCGATCGTCCTCGCGGTCACGGTCATGGACCGGTCCATCGCCGAGGTCTCCGCGATGTCCATCAGCGACTGCGCCGAGTTCCTGTCCCGCCTCACGCTCAACGCCCGGGACAAGCAGATCGCCGAGCGGGTCCTCAAGGAGGTCAACGAGCGGCTGCGCTTCCTCGTCGACGTCGGCCTCGACTACCTCTCGCTCAACCGCGCGGCCGGCACCCTCTCCGGCGGCGAGGCCCAGCGCATCCGGCTCGCCACCCAGATCGGCTCCGGCCTGGTCGGCGTGCTGTACGTGCTGGACGAGCCGTCCATCGGCCTGCACCAGCGCGACAACCACCGGCTCATCGAGACCCTCGTACGGCTCCGGGACATGGGCAACACGCTCATCGTCGTCGAGCACGACGAGGACACCATCAAGGTCGCCGACTGGGTCGTCGACATCGGCCCCGGCGCCGGTGAGCACGGCGGCAGGGTCGTCCACTCCGGCACCATGAAGGAGCTCCTCGCCAACGAGGAGTCGATCACCGGGCAGTACCTGTCCGGCCGCCGTGCGATCCCCACCCCGGACATCCGCCGCCCGGTCGACCCCGGACGCCGGCTCACCGTGCACGGGGCCCGCGAGAACAACCTGCGGGACATCGACGTCTCCTTCCCGCTGGGCGTCCTCACCGCCGTCACCGGCGTCTCCGGCTCCGGCAAGTCGACCCTGGTCAACGACATCCTCTACACCCACCTGGCGCGCGAGCTGAACGGCGCCAAGTCGGTGCCCGGCCGGCACACGCGAGTGGACGGCGACGACCTCGTCGACAAGGTCGTGCACGTCGACCAGTCCCCGATCGGCCGCACCCCCCGGTCGAACCCGGCGACGTACACCGGCGTCTTCGACCACGTCCGCAGGCTCTTCGCCGAGACGATGGAGGCCAAGGTCCGGGGCTACCTGCCCGGCCGGTTCTCCTTCAACGTGAAGGGCGGCCGCTGCGAGAACTGCTCCGGCGACGGCACGATCAAGATCGAGATGAACTTCCTCCCGGACGTCTACGTCCCGTGCGAGGTCTGCCACGGCGACCGGTACAACCGGGAGACCCTGGAGGTCCACTACAAGGGCAAGTCCATCGCCGAAGTCCTGAACATGCCGATCGAGGAGGCCCTCGACTTCTTCGAGGCCGTCCCGACCATCGCGCGCCATCTGCGCACGCTCAACGAGGTCGGACTGGGGTACGTACGGCTCGGGCAGTCCGCGCCGACGCTCTCCGGCGGTGAGGCGCAGCGCGTCAAGCTGGCCTCCGAGCTCCAGAAGCGGTCGACGGGCCGCACGGTCTACGTCCTGGACGAGCCGACCACCGGTCTGCACTTCGACGACATCTCGAAGCTGATCAAGGTCCTCTCCGGTCTGGTCGACAAGGGCAACTCGGTGATCGTCATCGAGCACAACCTCGATGTCGTCAAGACCGCCGACTGGCTCATCGACATGGGCCCCGAGGGCGGCAACGGCGGCGGCCTGGTCGTCGCCGAGGGCACGCCCGAGGAGGTCGCCTCGGTCCCGACCAGCCATACCGGCAAGTTCCTCCGCGAGATCCTGGACGCGGACCGGGTCAGCGACGCGGGCGGGACGGTCCCGGCGGCGCGCGGGGCGAAGAAGGCGGCGGCGAAGAAGACGGCCCCGGCCAAGAAGGCAGCCGCCACCAAGGCCGCGACCAAGGCCGCCGCTCCGGCGAAGAAGACGGCCACGAAGGCGACGGCGACGAAGGCGACGGCGACGAAGGCCGCCGCGAAGAAGGCGACGACCCGGGCCCGCAAGGCCTGACGTCGGCGGCAGGGCCCCTGGGAGCGGGGGCCCTGCCGTCCGGGCCCGACCGGAGCTCCGGGGGCCTGCCGTCCGGCCGGGCCCCCGCCTCCGGCCCCACCCCGGGCCCGGAGGTCGGTGTCGGAAGCCGCGCCGGTATCGTCGGTTCGGTCACGCCTTGCACCGATCCACCGTGGAGCGCACATGTCCGGCCAGTCCAGCCGCCGTACCGTCCTGAAAGGCGCCGCCCTCGCAGGTGCGGCCGGGCTGGGAGTCGCCGCCTGCTCCACCGAGTCCAAGCTCGGCCACGCCGAGGTGCCGACCCCGACCGCGCCGGTCGCCCTCGGCGCCCCCGACGAGATCCCGGTCGGCGGCTCCAAGCTCTACCGCGAGCAGCGCCTCGTGGTGAGCTGCCCGGCCAAGGGCCAGTACAAGGCGTTCAGCGCCCAGTGCACCCACGCCGGCTGCGTCCTGGACAAGGTCGAGGAGAACGAGGGCAACTGCCCCTGCCACGGCAGCCGCTTCGACGTGACGACCGGCAAGGCGCTCCGCGGCCCGGCCACCGTTCCGCTCCCCGAGGTCCCGATCCGCGTCGAGGACGGCAAGCTGGTCGCCGGCCCCGAGGCCGCGCCCAAGGCCTGAGCCGGGACCCCGGCCGAGCCGGGACCCGGGCCGAGCCGGGCCCTCCGGCCCGTCTGAGCCGGGGCCCTTAGGTACGGGCCCGGCTCATGCCCAGTCCCAGTCGACCCCCAGGATTCCCGGGCGTACGCCCTGTTCCACGAGGTGCACCGTGCGGTGCCGGCCGCTCAGCGTCAGCTCCGCACGGCCGCCGCGCGGCGCGCCCGCCGAGGCCTGCGCGAACCGCCGGCACCGTACCGGCAGCGCCGCCTCGTCGAAGCGCACCTGAAGCACGTACTGCCCGCCCGCGAAGCTGAACCCGCGCACGTACTCCCCGCTGGGACCCGCCGTACCGTCCTCGAACCCGTACGAGAAGAGGTACGTGTCCCCGGCCCGCAGCCGCGCGTCGAAGAGCAGCTCCGCGACCAGCACCCCCGTCCCCGCGTGCCACCGCACCCGCCCGGTACGACAGTTCTCCAGCGCCCGCACCGCCACCCGCGACGGGTCGCAGCCGGGGTCCCCGTGGTGGATGGCCAGATAGCGGTCGATCCCGTCCCGGTGCGCCCGCACCACGTGCTGCGACTCGCGCTCCACCAGCTCCCGGCCCGCCCCGATCCGTACCCGCTCGTGGTGCCCCACCGTGTGCAGCCCGCCGTCCGCCGGTGACTCCAGGTCCGCGAGCAGCTCCTCGACCGAGCCGGAGGCCTCCACGAGGGAGCGGTACGAGCGGGCCGCCGGGCGCTCCACCTCGGACCGCGCGGCGGCGTCCTCCGTGAGCAGCCGCAGCAGCGAGTTCCCGGGCAGCTGGAGCACCTCCTCCAGGGCGCGGACCGCCTTCAGGGACTCCGGGCGCTGTGGGCGGCGGGCGCCCTGCTGCCAGTAGCTCAGACTCGTCACCCCGACCTTGATGCCCCGGTGCGCCAGATGGTGCTGGACCCGCTGGAGCGGCAGCCCGCGCACGGCGAGCGCGGTGCGCAGCGCCAGATGGAAGGGGCCGGTGTGCAGCAGCTGCACGAGATCGGCCTCGGTGTGGCTCACGAGGACTCCTCAGTGAACGTTCACGACGGGGGCGCGGACCGTCGCACCGCGCGGGGTGGGCGGGCAGGTGGGCCGAGGGCGTCCGTTCACACCCGGGTCACACCGTTCACAGTCCGATGTCACCCCGCATTGAAGCGTGTTGACCGGATACGGACAACGGCAGATGCTCCTGACCAGCGTCCGGACGCGCTCCTCCACCCCCACCCCCCCAACCCCCACATCCCCACACCCCCCGTCCCAGGGAGGAACGCGATGCGCACCAGAAGGCTGAACCTCGCGGCACTCGCCGCAGCCGCCCTCTTCCTCGTCCCCACCACCTCCGCGTCCGCCGCGCCCGCCGGCGAGGACGCCGCCGCGCTCGGCTCCAAGCGGCTGAACATCACCATGCAGGCCCAGCAGAAGACCAACTGGTGCTGGGCCGCCGGCGGCAACACGATCGCCACCTGGTTCGGCCGGAACTACAGCCAGAACCAGTTCTGCAACGCCGCCTTCAACCGGCAGCAGGGCTACGAGTGCCCCAACGACCAGGCCACCCTCGGCAACGTCCAGACCGGGCTGAGCTGGGCGGGCGTCAGTCCGGGCTCGTACGTGACCGGCTGGCTGCGGTACGCGACGCTCCAGACCGAGATCAACGCCGACCGGCCCGTCGAGACCCGCATCCAGTGGGCCGGCGGCGGCGGCCACATGCATGTGATCTACGGCTACGACGACGCGAACAGCTGGGTCTACTGGGGCGACCCCTGGCCCTCCAGCAACCGCTACAACTGGGCCTCGCACGCCTGGTACGTCAACAACAGCTCCTTCTCCTGGACCCACTCGCTCTACCGGATCGGGGCGTGACGGCGATGAACGCACGTGCCATGGGAGCGGGGCTCCTCGCCACCGCCACCCTCGTCCTCCTCGGGGCGCTGCCCGCCGACGCGGCCGAGGCGCCGCCGTCGGCGGCCACCCCCGAACAGGCCGCCTCCGCGCCGGGGACCCTGGACACGCTGTCCCGGTTCTTCGCCCGCGACGGGGCCGTCGCCCGCGCGGCGGCTGCGCCGCGCGTCGAGGGTGCTTCGGTGCCGGTACGGATCCTCTCCCCGGACTTCGTCGCCGGGAAGGCGGGGGCGCCGGTCGCCCGCGTCGAGTTCCGGGCCAGCAGGGCCGTGTCCTCGGACGGGCAGAAGGCCTCGCTGTGGACGGTGAAGGAGCCGGGCGGCGGCTGGCAGGTGGTGAACATCGCCACCGGCGACGACGAGGTCCGCTACGCGGAGATGGGCGGCGGCGGGCTGGTGTTCCGCGAGCCGCAGATCGACGCGTGGTACGTCCAGAGGGGAGCGAAGGTACTGCCGCTGGACGAGGACGCGGTGCGGGCGGTCGGGCGGAACGGGACGAGCCTCGGCGCGTACCGGGAGCGGGTCGCCCGGGCGTACGGCGACAAGCTCCCGGGCTCGGCCTACGCGAGGAAGGGGGCGGCGGGCGGGTATGCGCCGGGGGAGCGGGGCGCGGCGGATCGGCCGGGCGTGGTGACGGCCGACGGTGAGCGGCCGACCGCCATGAACACGGCGACGGTGGCCGGGGCGGGGGCGGTGCTGGTGCTCGGTCTCGGGGCGACGGCGACGATACGGAGACGCAGGACGAACTGAGCAGGCCGCGGTTGCGGGCCGCCCGCCCGCTGGCCGCGCTGCGGGCCGTGCCCCACCTCGGGCTGTGCCCGCCCCGTTGTGGGCATTCGTTCCGCTGGGGCGGGACGGGTGGGCACAGCGGACGTGCCCCCTTGCCGGGCCTGGGCTTCCGCGCCTGGACCCGCACCACCAGTGCACCGCGCTGGTGGTGCGGGCCAAGGCACAAGGGGCCGGGGCGCGGCCGGGGCGCGCGTCCCGTGTGCCCACCCGTCCCGCCCTGCGGGACGATGGCCCACACGGCGGTGGGCGGGAGCGGCCCGCCAGGCCCCCCGGTGCCCGCCCCGTTCAGCGGGCCAAGTACCCGCCGTCCACCGGCAGGATCGTGCCCGTGATGAAGGACGCTTCCGGGGACGACAGGAAGAGGATCGCCGACGCCACCTCCTCCGGTGTGCCGAAGCGGCCCATCGGGTGGGCGCGGACGATCTCCGAGAGGTACTCCGGGCCGCCGGGCTCCTCGCGCGCCGCGGCGACGCGTTCCGTCTCGATCGTGCCCGGCGCCACCGCGTTCACCCGGATCCCGTGCTCCGCCCACTCCACCGCCAGGTGCTTCGTCAGCCCGGTGGCCACGAACTTCGCGGGGCCGTAGACCGCCTGCCGGGCCTGCCCGGCCACGCCCGAGATCGACGAGGTGCACACGATCGCCCCGCCACCGGAGACGAGCATCGCCTCGATCGCGTACTTGCAGGTCAGAAACATGCCACGGCCGTCCACGGCCATCACCGCGTCGAAGTCCGACGCCTCCGCCTCCGTGACGGAGAGCAGCGGGATCACCCCCGCGTTCGCCACCAGGACGTCCAGCCGCCCGAAGCGGTCCACCGCCGTGGCGATCATCCGCCGGGCGTCGTCCTCCCGGGAGACGTCGCCGACGACCGGTACCACCCCTTCCAGCGTCGCGAGCCGCTCCGCGTCGAGGTCGGCGGCGACGACCCGCGCCCCCTCGCCGAGGAACCGTTCCGCCGTCGCCCGCCCGATCCCGCTCGCCGCGCCCGTGATCACGCACACCCGGTCCGCCAGCCGTCCCGTCACCTGATTCGCCATGCTTCGCCAACGAGCGCGCGAGGCCGGAGTGTCGGTGCCCGCAAGTAGGGTGGGGAGCATGGCAGACCCCTCCAGCTACCGCCCCAAGCCGGGGCAGATCCCCGACTCCCCGGGGGTCTACAAGTTCCGCGACGAGCACCGCCGGGTGATCTACGTGGGGAAGGCGAAGTCCCTGCGTCAGCGGCTGGCGAACTACTTCCAGCCGCTCACGAGCCTGCACCCGCGCACGGCGACCATGGTGACCACGGCCGCCTCGGTGGAGTGGACCGTCGTGTCGACCGAGGTCGAGGCGCTCCAGCTGGAGTACTCCTGGATCAAGGAGTACGACCCCCGGTTCAACGTCAAGTACCGGGACGACAAGAGCTACCCGTACCTCGCGGTGACCATGAACGAGGAGTTCCCCCGGGTCCAGGTCATGCGCGGCCACAAGAAGAAGGGCGTCCGCTACTTCGGGCCGTACGCGCACGCGTGGGCGATCCGCGAGACCGTCGACCTGATGCTGCGGGTCTTCCCGGTGCGGACCTGCTCCGCGGGCGTGTTCAGGAACGCCGCGTCGGCCGGCCGCCCCTGCCTCCTCGGCTACATCGGCAAGTGCTCCGCGCCCTGCGTCGGCCGGGTCACCCCGGAGGAGCACCGCGAACTGGCCGAGGAGTTCAGCGACTTCATGGCCGGCCGCACGGGGACGTACATCCGCCGGCTGGAGAAGCAGATGATGCTCGCGGCCGAGGACATGGAGTACGAGAAGGCGGCCCGGCTCCGCGACGACATAGAGGCCCTGCGCCGCGCGATGGAGAAGAGCGCGGTGGTGCTGGCCGACGCCACCGACGCCGACCTGATCGCCCTCGCCGAGGACGAGCTGGAGGCCGCCGTGCAGATCTTCCACGTGCGCGGCGGACGCGTCCGGGGCCAGCGCGGCTGGGTCACCGACAAGGTCGAGGCCGTCGACACCGCCGGGCTCGTCGAGCACGCCCTTCAGCAGCTGTACGGCGAGGAGACCGGCGACACGGTCCCCAAGGAGGTCCTGGTCCCCGCGCTGCCCGAGGACGCGGAGTCCGTGAGCGCCTGGCTGGCCGGCCGCCGCGGGTCCGGCGTCTCGCTGCGCATCCCGCAGCGCGGCGACAAGAAGGACCTGATGGAGACCGTCGCGCGCAACGCCCAGCAGGCGCTCGTGCTGCACAAGACGAAGCGCGCCAGCGACCTGACCACCCGCTCCCGGGCCCTGGAGGAGATCGCCGAGGCCCTGGACCTGGACTCGGCGCCGCTGCGGATCGAGTGCTTCGACATCTCGCACCTCCAGGGCGAGGACGTGGTGGCCTCGATGGTGGTCTTCGAGGACGGACTGCCCCGCAAGAGCGAGTACCGCCGCTTCCAGATCAAGGGCCGGGTCGGAGACACACAGGTCTGGCACGGCGAGGGTCAGGACGACGTCCGGTCCATGCACGAGGTGATCAGCCGGCGCTTCCGCCGCTACCTCCTGGAGAAGGAGAAGACGGGGGAATGGGACGCCGAGGGCGTCGTCGAGGACCCGGACGAGGCCGGGCGGCCCCGGCGCTTCGCGTACCCGCCGCAGCTCGTCGTGGTCGACGGCGGGCAGCCGCAGGTCGCGGCGGCCCGGCGGGCCCTCGACGAGCTGGGGATCGACGACATCGCGGTCTGCGGGCTCGCCAAGCGGCTGGAGGAGGTGTGGCTGCCCGGCGATGACGACCCGGTGGTGCTGCCCCGCTCCAGCGAGGGCCTTTACCTCCTCCAGCGGGTGCGTGACACGGCTCACGACTTCGCCATCCGCTACCAGCGGTCCAAGCGGACGAAACGTATCCGGACCAGCCCTCTCGACGCCGTCCCCGGACTGGGCGAGACACGGAAACAGGCGTTGGTCAAGCATTTCGGCTCGGTGAAGCGGCTCCGGCAGGCGACAATCGAGCAGATCTGCGAGGTCCCCGGCATGGGCCGGAAGACCGCGGAGGCGGTCGTCGTGGCCCTCGCCCAGGCGGCCCCGGCGGCACCCGCCGTGAACACGGCGACAGGAGAGATCATGGAAGACGACGGGGGCGGCACGGCATGACCGCGCACGGACAGCAGGACCCGCACGACCAGCAGGACCAGAAGGACCCGCGGGACGAGCACCACGAGCACGACCGAGAAGACGGAGCAGGACACGTGAGTACGGGCACGAAGGAGACCCCCGGCGACAACGGCGCCGAGGCGGCCATTCCCGAGCTGGTGATCATCTCCGGCATGTCCGGAGCGGGCCGGTCCACCGCGGCGAAGTGCCTGGAGGACCTCGGCTGGTTCGTCGTCGACAACCTGCCGCCCGCGCTGATCCCCACCATGGTGGAGCTCGGCGCCCGCTCCCAGGGCAATGTCGCCAGGATCGCGGTCGTCGTCGACGTCCGCGGCCGGCAGTTCTTCGACAACCTCCGCGAGTCGCTCGCCGACCTGGACGCCAAGCAGGTGACCCGCCGGATCGTCTTCCTCGAGTCGTCCGACGACGCCCTCGTCCGGCGCTTCGAGTCGGTCCGCAGGCCGCACCCGCTCCAGGGCGACGGCCGCATCACCGACGGCATCGCCGCCGAGCGCGACCTGCTGCGCGAGCTGCGCGGCGACGCCGACCTGGTCATCGACACCTCCAGCCTCAACGTCCACGAGCTGCGCGCCAAGATGGACGCCCAGTTCGCCGGTGACGAGGAGCCCGAGCTGCGGGCCACCGTCATGTCCTTCGGCTTCAAGTACGGCCTGCCGGTCGACGCCGACCTCGTCGTCGACATGCGCTTCCTGCCCAACCCGCACTGGGTCCCCGAGCTGCGCCCCTTCACCGGCCTCAACGAGGAGGTGTCGAACTACGTCTACAACCAGCCCGGCGCCAAGGAGTTCCTCGACCGCTACACCGAGCTGCTCCAGCTGATCGCCGCGGGCTACCGCCGTGAGGGCAAGCGGTACGTGACCATCGCCGTGGGCTGCACCGGCGGCAAGCACCGCTCCGTGGCCACCGCCGAGCGGCTCGCCGCCCGCATCGCCGCCGAAGGGGTCGAGACCGTCGTCGTGCACCGGGACATGGGGCGCGAGTGAGGCCGACCCGTCGGCGTGGCTCCACCCTCACGGTGCGGCGCGCGCTCCGCAGACGCGGCGCCCAGCCCAAGGTGGTCGCACTGGGCGGCGGCATGGGCCTGTCGGCCTCCCTCGCCGCCCTCCGCCGGATCACCGGCGACCTCACGGCCGTCGTCACCGTCGCCGACGACGGGGGCTCCAGCGGCCGGCTCCGCGAGGAGCTGGGCGTGCTGCCCCCCGGTGACCTGCGCAAGGCGCTCGCCGCGCTCTGCGGCGACGACGACTGGGGCCAGACCTGGGCCCGGGTCATCCAGCACCGCTTCCAGTCCAAGGGCGAGATCAACGGCCACGCCGTCGGCAACCTGCTGATCGTCGCCCTCTGGGAGCAGCTCGGCGACCCCGTGCAGGCCCTGGACCTGGTCGGCCGGCTGCTCGGCGCCCAGGGCCGGGTGCTGCCCATGTCCGCCGTACCCCTGGAGCTCCAGGCCCTGGTCAAGGGGCACGACCCGGAGCGCCCGGAGGACGTGGACACCGTGTGCGGGCAGGCGACCGTGGCCCTCACGCCGGGCGAGGTGCAGTCGGTGCACCTCGTGCCGCACGACCCGCCGGCGGTGCCCGAGGCGGTCGAGGCGGTCCTCGACGCGGACTGGGTGGTCCTCGGTCCGGGCTCCTGGTTCTCCTCGGTGATCCCGCACCTGCTCGTCCCCGAACTGCTGGACGCCCTGGCCGAGACGAGGGCCCGGAAGGTGCTCTCGCTGAACCTCGCGCCGCAGCCCGGAGAAACCGAGGGCTTCTCCCCGCAGCGTCATTTGGAGGTTTTGGGACGACACGCCCCTAAACTCGCCCTGGACGTGGTGCTGGCCGACGAGGCCGCCGTGCCCGACCGCGAATCCCTCGCCGATGCCGCCAAGCGGCTCGGCGCCGCGGTCGAGCTGGCGCCGGTGGCCGGGCCCGACGGCTCCGCGAAGCACGACCCGGAGCTGTTGGCCGCCGCGTACGACCGTATTTTTCGGATGCATGGAAGGATCGGCCCATGGCGATGACGGCAGCGGTGAAGGACGAGATCTCCCGGCTTCCCGTCACCCGGACCTGCTGCAGGAAGGCAGAGGTCTCGTCGATCCTGCGGTTCGCGGGCGGTCTGCACCTGGTGAGCGGCCGCATCGTGATCGAGGCGGAGCTCGACACCGCGATGGCGGCCCGCCGCCTCAAGCGGGACATCCTGGAGATCTTCGGGCACAGCTCGGAGCTGATCGTGATGGCCCCCGGCGGTCTGCGGCGCGGTTCGCGCTTCGTGGTGCGGGTGGTGGCCGGGGGAGACCAGCTGGCCCGGCAGACGGGACTGGTCGACGGCCGGGGGCGCCCCATCCGGGGCCTTCCCCCGCAGGTGGTCTCCGGGGCCACCTGTGACGCGGAGGCGGCCTGGCGGGGTGCGTTCCTCGCCCACGGTTCGCTGACCGAGCCCGGCCGGTCCTCCTCCCTGGAGGTGACCTGCCCCGGCCCGGAGGCCGCGCTCGCCCTGGTCGGCGCGGCGCGCCGGCTCTCCATCGCGGCGAAGGCCCGTGAGGTGCGGGGGGTGGACCGGGTCGTCGTCCGCGACGGCGACGCGATCGGCGCCCTCCTCACCCGGCTCGGCGCGCACGAGTCGGTGCTCGCCTGGGAGGAGCGGCGGATGCGGCGCGAGGTCCGCGCCACCGCCAACCGCCTGGCCAACTTCGACGACGCCAACCTGCGCCGCTCGGCCCGCGCCGCGGTGGCCGCCGGGGCCCGGGTGCAGCGCGCGCTGGAGATCCTCGCCGAGGAGGTGCCCGAGCACCTCGCGGCGGCCGGCCGGCTCCGGATGGAGCACAAGCAGGCCTCCCTGGAGGAGCTGGGCGCGCTCGCCGACCCGCCGCTGACGAAGGACGCGGTGGCCGGGCGGATCCGCCGGCTGCTCGCGATGGCCGACAAGCGGGCGCAGGACCTGGGCATTCCCGGGACCGAGTCCAACCTGACCGAGGAGCTCGACGACAGCCTGGTCGGCTGACCTCCTCCCCGCGTCAACTGTGAACTGCCGGTGCCTTTCTGAGGTACCGGCAGTTCCGTTTCCCGGCTCCCGCGACGCGCCGACGGGCACCCTTGACAGTCCCCTGGGCACCCATGAGCCTGGCGTCTGTTCACCTTCGGGGCAGACAACAGCAAGGGGGGCTCATGAGACGCAGAGCGAGATCGATCCTCGCCGCGGCTTCACTGCTGATCGCGGGAGTGGCGGCGGCACCCGTCGCCGGGGCGCAGCCGAACGACCGGGACGGCGGTGACGCCCTCTCCGTATGGCGTGCCGAGGTCACCGCGGAGCAGGTACCGCTGCTCCTCGAAGCCGGTGCCGACGCCCATGAACTGACCGAGCAGGTGCCCGCGAAGGGCTCCGCCACGGTCGAGCTCTTCCTCACCGGCCGGCAGGCCGGGCAGCTGCGCGGCAAGGGCGTCGAGCTCGCCGAGCACAACCTCTCCGCCCAGGCCGAGAAGCGGGTCGCCGCCGCGGGCGACGGAGTGTTCCGCCCGTACGGGGGCCCGAACGGCCTCAAGCAGGAGATCCTGGACACCGCGCGGGCCAACCCCGGCCTCACCAAGGTCGTCTCCCTCGGGAAGACCCTCAAGGGCCAGGACATCCTCGCCCTCAAGGTGAGCAAGGGCGCCCAGCGCGCCAAGGACGGCTCGAAGCCCGCCACGCTCTACATGTCCAACCAGCACGCGCGCGAGTGGATCACCCCCGAGATGACCCGGCGGCTGCTCCACCACTACCTCGACGGCTACGGCAAGGACGAGCGGATCACCCGGATCGTGGACTCCACCGAGCTGTGGTTCGTGCTCTCCGCCAACCCGGACGGCTACGACTACACGCACGCCGACCCCGACAACCGGCAGTGGCGCAAGAACCTCCGCGACAACGACGGCGACGGACGTCTCACGGCCGCCGACGGCGTCGACCTCAACCGCAACTTCGCCTACAAGTGGGGTTACGACAACGAGGGTTCGTCCCCCGACCCGGCCGACGAGACCTTCCGCGGCAAGGGCCCCATGTCGGAGCCCGAGACCAAGGCCCTCGACGCCTTCCAGAAGCGCATCGGCTTCACGTACGGCATCAACTACCACTCGGCCGCCCAGCTCCTGCTGTACGGCGTGGGCTGGCAGATCGCCACCGACACCCCCGACGACGTGGCCCTCAAGGCCCTCGCCGGAACCCCGCAGAAATCGGCCGTCCCCGGCTACCGGCCGCAGGTCTCCTCCGAGCTGTACATCACCAACGGCGAGGCGGACGGACACGCCGCCAACGTCAACGGGATGCAGATGTTCACCCCGGAGATGTCGACCTGCGCCACCGCCTCCCGGATCGACCCGAACGACGCCTGGAACCCGGCCGACTGCGCCTCCGTCTTCACCTTCCCGGACGACGAGAAGCTGATCCAGGCCGAGTTCGCCAAGAACATCCCCTTCGCGCTCGCCGTCGCCGAGACCGCCGCCCACCCGGACCGGCCCGTCTCCCCGGTCGGCATCGACGCCCCCGACTTCACCCCGAAGTCCTTCACCGCCTCCTACGCCCGCGGCGAGGACCAGGAGGTCGCCGTCACCGCGCGCAAGTCGCTGCGCGGCAAGACCCTGAAGTACCGGATCAACGGCGGCCGCACCCACAGCGAGCAGCTCGACGCCTGGAAGGGCGGCGAGACCTACGGCGGCGAGGACAACCTCTACTTCGACGAGTACCGCGCCGAGGTCGAGGGCGCCGAGCCCGGCGACTCCGTCGAGGTCTGGTTCACCGCCCGCACCCGCGAGGGCCGGGCCACCGCCTCCGCCCCCTTCACCTACAAGGTGGCCGACCGCCCCCGCGGCGACGTCCTCGTCCTCGCCGACGAGGGCGGCACCACCGCCGCGAAGCACACCGCCGAGTACGTGAAGGCGCTCGCCGACAACGGCCGCAGGGCCGCCGTCTGGGACGTCGCCACCCAGGGCGCCCCCGACGCCCTCGGCGTCCTCTCCCACTTCCGTACCGTCGTCTGGTACACCGGCGCCGAGCGGCCCTCCGGGACCACCCAGCTCGCCGTCCGCGCCTTCCTCAACGAGGGCGGGAAGCTGATCAACGCCGGCGAGAAGTCCGGCGGACTCACCCGGATCGGTCTCGCCGAGTCCAACGACTTCGCCCAGTACTACCTCGGCGCCTACCACCGCGCGGGCCTCAAGAACCCGCCCGCCTTCGCCGGCGGTGGCGCCTTCGCGGGCGTCGGAGCGACCCTCGGTTCCGCCGCCGACAACCCGCTCGACAACGCGGGCGCGTACACCGTCACCTCGGACACCCTCAAGCCGAAGGACTTCCCGCAGTTCGCCGGCAGCGCGTCCGCCGGTGACTACCCGGGCATCCGCACCCCCTTCGAGCCCGCCGAGGGCGCGAGCTTCATGGCCGTCAAGCACGCCGACGACACCTGGGCCCGGCTCAGCAGGACCGTCGACCTCACCGGCGTCGCGGCGGCGGCCGGACCCCGGCTGGACTTCCAGGTCAGCTACGACACCGAGCCCGGCTACGACAACCTCGTCGTCGAGGCCCACACCGTCGGCCAGGACGACTGGACGACGCTGCCCGACACCAACGGCGGCACCTCCACCGAGCCGCCCGCCGACTGCGGCGAGGGCTACTACGTCCAGGGCCACCCCTTCCTCGCCCACTACCTCACCGTCGGCGAGGACGGCTGCGCCGCCACCGGCACCACCGGCGCCTGGAACGCCTTCACCGGCCCCTCCAACGGCTGGCGACAGGCCTCCGTCGACCTGAGCGCCTGGGCCGGCAAGCAGGTCGAACTCTCCATCTCGTACGTCTCCGACCCCGGTACGGGCGAGATGGGCGCCTTCGTCGATGACACCCGCCTCGTCACCGGGACCACCACCGAGACGGAGGGCTTCGAGACCGCCCTCGGCGCCTGGACCGTCCCGGGCGCGCCCGCCGGCAGCCCCGGCAACGGCTCCGACTGGACGCGCTCCGCCGCGCTCTTCCATTCGCAGGCCGCGGTCGTCACCCGGGACACCGTCCTCCTCGGCTACGGCCTGGAGCACGTGCCCGGCGCGGCCGAGCGCGCACGGCTCGTCGGACGCGCCCTCGGGGTGCTCCGACGCTGACGGAGAGTAGTGGGGACAAAGGTCCCACGACGGCCCGTACCTGTTGGTAGGTACGGGCCGTCGGCCGTTCTTCCTCACTTTCCGGGCACGTACGGATGCGCTCGATGTCACTCCCGCACGCCCGGGGGGGTAGGGTCGTAAGCGGTCGGGGACATCCCAAAAAACAAGAATCTCGCCGGCGTCGAGCACACCGGCGTACCTAACGAGGAGATCGGTTCGTGACGATCCGCGTAGGCATCAACGGCTTTGGCCGCATCGGCCGGAACTACTTCCGCGCGCTCCTTGAGCAGGGTGCGGACATCGAGATCGTGGCTGTCAACGACCTGGGCGACACCGCGACCACGGCCCACCTTCTGAAGTACGACACCATCCTGGGCCGCCTCAAGGCAGAGGTCACCCACACCGCCGACACCATCACCGTCGACGGCCACACCATCAAGGTGCTCTCCGAGCGCGACCCGGCCGACATCCCCTGGGGCGAGCTGGGCGTCGACATCGTCATCGAGTCGACCGGCATCTTCACCAAGAAGGCCGACGCCGCGAAGCACCTCGCCGGCGGCGCCAAGAAGGTCCTCATCTCGGCTCCGGCCACCGACGAGGACATCACCATCGTCATGGGTGTCAACCAGGACAAGTACGAGCCGGCGCGGCACGACATCATCTCGAACGCGTCGTGCACCACCAACTGTGTCGCGCCGATGGCCAAGGTTCTCGACGAGAACTTCGGCATCGTCAAGGGCCTGATGACCACGGTCCACGCGTACACCAACGACCAGCGCATCCTGGACTTCCCGCACAAGGACCTGCGCCGCGCCCGCGCCGCCGCGGAGAACATCATCCCGACCACGACGGGTGCCGCGAAGGCCACCGCCCTGGTCCTCCCGCAGCTCAAGGGCAAGCTCGACGGCATCGCCATGCGCGTCCCGGTCCCGACCGGCTCCGCGACCGACCTGGTCGTGACCCTCGACCGCGAGGTCACCAAGGACGAGGTCAACGCCGCGTTCAAGAAGGCCGCCGACGACGGCGACCTCAAGGGCTTCCTGTTCTACACCGAGGACCCGATCGTGTCCTCGGACATCGTCAGCGACCCGGCCTCCTGCACCTTCGACGCCTCCCTGACCATGGTCCAGGACGGCAAGACGGTGAAGATCCTCGGCTGGTACGACAACGAGTGGGGCTACTCCAACCGACTCGTCGACCTCACCGTCTTCGTCGGCGGCCAGCTCTAAACTTCAGGGCGGGCTTTCGATGTGAGCAGGGCTCGGGCAGCGCAACGCCGCGCTGTGCGAGCCCTGTTTGTGTGCTCCACCGCGTACCAAGGAGTCTGTGACAGATGAAGACGATCGACGAGCTTCTCGCCGAAGGCGTCTCCGGCAAGCGGGTGTTCGTCCGCGCCGACCTCAACGTGCCGCTCGACGGCACCACCATCACCGACGACGGCCGCATCCGCGCCGTCGTGCCCACGGTCAAGGCGCTCGCCGACGCGGGTGCCCGCGTCGTGGTCGCCTCGCACCTGGGCCGCCCGAAGGGCGCCCCGGACCCGGCGTTCTCGCTCGCCCCCGCCGCCGCGCGGCTGGGCGAACTGCTCGGCGCCGAGGTCGCCTTCGCGACGGACACGGTCGGCGACTCCGCCACCGCCACCGTCGCGGGCCTCACCGACGGCCGGGTCGCCGTCATCGAGAACCTCCGGTTCAACGCCGGCGAGACCTCCAAGGACGACGCCGAGCGCGGCGCGTTCGCGGACCGGCTCGCGGCCCTCGCCGACCTGTACGTCGGCGACGGCTTCGGCGCCGTGCACCGCAAGCACGCCTCGGTCTTCGACCTCCCGGCGCGCCTCCCGCACGCCGCCGGCTACCTCATCGCCACCGAGGTCGGCGTCCTCAAGAAGCTGACGGACGACGTTCGGCGGCCGTACGTGGTCGCGCTCGGCGGCGCCAAGGTCTCCGACAAGCTCGGCGTGATCGACCACCTCCTGGAGAAGGCCGACCGCATCCTCATCGGCGGCGGCATGGCGTACACCTTCCTCAAGGCCCAGGGCCACGAGGTCGGCATCTCGCTGCTCCAGGAGGACCAGGTCCCGGCCGTCCAGGACTACCTGAAGCGTGCCAAGGAGCGCGGCGTGGAGTTCGTACTCCCCGTCGACGTGCTGGTCTCGGACACGTTCCCGAACCTGAAGACCAAGGCTCCGGCCAACCCGACCACGGTCGCCGCGGACGCCATCCCGGCGGACGAGGAGGGCCTGGACATCGGTCCGGAGACCCGTAAGCTCTACGCCTCGAAGCTCGCCGACGCGGCCACCGTCTTCTGGAACGGTCCGATGGGCGTCTTCGAGCACCCCGACTACGCCGAGGGCACCCGGGCCGTCGCCCAGGCGCTCGTCGACTCCCCGGCCTTCACGGTGGTCGGTGGTGGCGACTCCGCCGCCGCCGTCCGCATCCTGGGCTTCGACGAGAAGGCATTCGGCCACATTTCGACCGGCGGCGGCGCCTCCCTCGAATACCTCGAGGGCAAGACGCTTCCCGGACTCGCCGCCCTGGAGGGCTGAACCCCAATGAGCACCCGTACCCCGCTGATGGCGGGCAACTGGAAGATGAACCTCAACCACCTCGAGGCCATCGCCCACGTCCAGAAGCTCGCCTTCGCCCTGACCGACAAGGACTACGACGCCTGTGAGGTCGCGGTCCTGGTCCCCTTCACCGACCTGCGGTCCGTCCAGACCCTGATCGACGGCGACAAGCTCAAGATCAAGTACGGCGCCCAGGACATCTCGGCGCACGACTCCGGTGCCTACACCGGCGAGGTCTCGGGCCTGATGCTGTCCAAGCTGAAGTGCGCCTACGTGGCCGTCGGCCACTCCGAGCGCCGCCAGTACCACGCCGAGAACGACGAGGTCTGCAACGCCAAGGTGAAGGCCGCCTTCAAGCACGGCGTGACCCCGATCCTCTGCGTCGGCGAGGGCCTCGACATCCGCAAGGCCGGCCAGCAGGTCGAGTACACCCTCGCCCAGCTCGACGGCGGCCTCAAGGACGTCCCGGCCGAGCAGGCCGAGTCGATCGTGATCGCCTACGAGCCGGTGTGGGCCATCGGCACCGGCGAGGTCGCGACCCCGGAGGACGCGCAGGAGGTCTGCGGTGCGATCCGCGGCCGTCTCGCGGAGCTGTACTCGCAGGAGCTGGCCGACAAGGTCCGCATCCAGTACGGCGGCTCGGTCAAGTCCGGGAACGTCGCCGCGATCATGGCGCAGCCGGACGTCGACGGCGCCCTGGTGGGCGGCGCGGCGCTGGACGCCGACGAGTTCGTCAAGATCGCCCGCTTCCGCGACCAGTGAGTATGAGGTAGCGGAGTAGGCGAGCGCCCGGAGGGGCGCCGAGCCTTAGAATCCGTCGTACCCTTGCGGGGGTCGGGCAGGCGCCCGGCCCCCGTCCGTATAAGTCCGAGGAAGTTGGTCCAGCCGTGGTTATGGGGTTCTCGATCGCCCTGATCGTCTTCAGCGCGCTGCTGATGCTGCTCGTGCTGATGCACAAGGGGAAGGGTGGCGGCCTCTCCGACATGTTCGGTGGCGGCATGCAGTCCTCCGTGGGTGGCTCCTCGGTCGCCGAGCGCAACCTGGACCGGATCACCGTCGTGATCGGTCTGCTCTGGTTCGCCTGCATTGTGGTACTTGGTCTGCTGATGAAGTTGGACGGGTAACTCCGAACACTGGACGCGCGTTGGGCCTTACGTAGACTGGGGCATCTTCGAGCACCATCACGCAGGGAGTTACGACCGTGGCAAGTGGCAACGCGATCCGGGGAAGCCGGGTCGGAGCGGGGCCGATGGGCGAGGCCGAGCGGGGCGAATCGGCGCCGCGCGCCCGCATCTCCTTCTGGTGCTCGAACGGGCACGAGACGCAGCCGAGCTTCGCCAGCGACGCGGCGGTCCCGGAGACCTGGGACTGCCCGCGCTGCGGCTTCCCGGCAGGTCAGGACCGGGACAACCCGCCGGACCCGCCGCGCACGGAGCCGTACAAGACCCACCTCGCCTATGTGCGTGAGCGACGCAGCGACGCGGACGGCGAGGCGATCCTCGCCGAGGCGCTCGCCAAGCTGCGCGGCGAGATCTGAAACATGGTGTGACGGTGTGACGAACGGGCCCCGCCCGCGAACTCGGTTCGCGGGCGGGGCCCGTTCGCCGTTCGCACTCGCCTTCACGTCGCCCGTCCCTCTGATCAATTAGGTTTGGGGGTGCAGCGGGGCAGACAAGCAGGACGAGAAGAAATGGGCGATGTCCGAGATGAACAACCAAGGCCGCACCAGGCTCAACCGGCTGCCCGAGTGGGCGGCCCTCGGCAAGCACCGTGAGCAGCTGGGCGACACCCGGCTGCGCGAACTGTTCGCCGCCGACCCGGAGCGGGGCACGTCGTACGCCCTGCGCGTCGGCGACCTCTACCTGGACTACTCCAAGCAGCTCGTCACCGACGAGACGCTGACCCTGCTGCGCGAACTGGCCGCCGTCACCGGTGTCGCCGAGCTGCGCGACGCGATGTTCCGCGGCGAGAAGATCAACACCACCGAGGACCGCGCGGTCCTCCACACCGCGCTGCGCGCCCCCCGGGACGCCGTGATCGAGGTCGACGGGGAGAACGTCGTCCCCGGTGTGCACGCCGTCCTCGACAGGATGGGCGTCTTCGCCGACAAGGTCCGCGCCGGCGGGTGGACCGGCCACACCGGCCGCCCGATCCGGAACATCGTCAACATCGGCATCGGCGGCTCCGACCTCGGCCCCGCCATGGCCTACGAGGTCCTGCGCTCCTTCGCCCAGCGGGACCTGACGTTCCGTTTCGTCTCCAACGTCGACGGCGCCGACCTCCACGAGGCCGTCCGCGACCTCGACCCCGCCGAGACGCTGTTCATCGTCGCCTCGAAGACCTTCACCACCATCGAGACGATCACCAACGCCACCTCCGCGCGCAACTGGCTCCTCACCGGCCTCCGGGCCGACCAGGACGCCG
Source organism: Streptomyces sp. P9-A4 (assembly GCF_036634195.1). Lineage (NCBI taxonomy): Bacteria > Bacillati > Actinomycetota > Actinomycetes > Kitasatosporales > Streptomycetaceae > Streptomyces > Streptomyces sp. P9-A4. The sequence goes on along the minus strand of NZ_JAZIFY010000001.1, from coordinate 1,638,270 downwards.
TGGCCAAGCACTTCGTCGCCCTCTCGACCAACGCCGAGAAGGTCGAGGAGTTCGGCATCGACACCGCGAACATGTTCGAGTTCTGGGACTGGGTCGGCGGCCGCTACTCCTACGACTCCGCCATCGGCCTCTCCCTGATGATCGCCATCGGACCGGGGCGCTTCCGCGAGATGCTCGACGGCTTCCACCTCGTCGACGAGCACTTCCGCACCGCCCCGCCCGAGGAGAACGCGCCGCTGCTGCTCGGCCTCCTCGGCGTCTGGTACGGCGCCTTCTTCGACGCCCAGTCGCACGCGGTGCTGCCGTACTCCCACTACCTGTCCAAGTTCACCGCCTACCTCCAGCAGCTGGACATGGAGTCCAACGGCAAGTCGGTGGACCGCCAGGGCAACCCGGTCGACTGGCAGACCGGACCCGTCGTCTGGGGCACCCCCGGCACCAACGGGCAGCACGCGTACTACCAGTTGATCCACCAGGGAACCAAGGTCATCCCCGCCGACTTCATCGGCTTCGCCCGGCCCGTCGACGACCTGCTGCCCGGCCTGGCCGGCCAGCACGACCTGCTCATGGCCAACTTCTTCGCCCAGACCCAGGCGCTGGCCTTCGGCAAGACCGCCGACGAGGTACGGGCCGAGGGTGTCCCCGAGGAACTGGTCCCGCACAAGACCTTCCAGGGCAACCACCCCACCACCACCGTCCTCGCCGACGCGCTCACCCCGTCCGTCCTCGGCCAGCTGATCGCCCTGTACGAGCACAAGGTCTTCGTCCAGGGCGCGGTCTGGAACATCGACTCCTTCGACCAGTGGGGCGTCGAACTCGGCAAGGTCCTCGCCAAGCGGATCGAGCCGGTCCTGACCGGAGGAGAGGGCGGGGAGCAACTCGACAGCTCCACCGCCGGACTGGTGACCGCCTACCGCTCGCTGCGCGGAAGGTAGAGACATGACGGGGGAGAACGCGGTGCGGCTGCGGCCGCCCAGGAACGCCGTGGACGAGCGGGCCGTCACCTGGTGGCGCAGCCGGCTCCTGGCGGCCACCGCCGTACCGGTGCTGGTCCTCGCCGTCCTCGGCGCCCTGATCGGGCCGGCCAGGTTCTGGCTGCTCCTGTCGGCCGGAGCCGTCGCGGCCATGGGCCTCGGCTGCACCGCGTTCCTCCCCGCCTGGTGGTTCCGCGTACACCGCTGGGAGATCACCGAGGACGCCGTCTACGTCCGCACAGGGGCCTTCTGGCAGGAGTGGCGGATCGCGCCGATGTCACGGATCCAGACCGTCGACACCTCACGGGGGCCGCTGGAACAGCTGTTCCGGCTGGCCACCGTGACGGTGACCACCGCCTCCTCCAAGGGCGCCATCCGGATCGAGGGCCTCGACCACGAGCTGGCCGCCGGCCTCGCCGAACGGCTGACCCTGATCACCCAGGCCACCCCCGGAGACGCCACATGAGCGAGGAGACGGGAGCCGCCGAGGACTGGCTGCGCCTCGACCCCCGTACCGTCCTCGTCCGGGTCACCCTCTTCGCCGGGGTCCTCGGCGGCGCCGCCCTGCCCGTCGCCTTCGGTCTGGCCGGGACCCGCCCGCTGTGGCAGGCCTTCGCCTGGGTCGCCGCGGGCTTCGCACTCGTCCTCGGCGCCACCGTCGTCGCCGAGACGGTCCGCTACCGCCGCACCCGCTACCGCGTCGGACCCGAGCGGGTCGAACTGCACACCGGCCTCCTCGTCGTCCAGCGCCGCTCCCTCGCCCGTGAGCGCGTCCGCAGCGCCGACCTCAGCGCCAACCTCCTCCAGCGCGTCTTCGGCCTCGTCAAGGTCCGGGTCGGCACCGGCGAGCACACCGGCGGCGAGTCCACCCTCGAACTCGACCTGGTCACCCGGTCCGAGGGCGAGCGGCTCCGGCACGAACTGCTCGCCCGCGCCGCCGCACCCACCGGGGAACCGGACCACGACAACGCCCTCGCCACCCTCGACCCGCGCTGGATCCGCTTCGCCCCCGTCTCCTTCCTGGCCCCCGCCCTCGGCGGCGCGGCCGTCGGCGCCCTCATGCAGGTCAGCGAGTGGTTCGGCGCCCAGGGGAAGGTCATCCACTGGATAGGGGACCGCTTCGAGGACATCTCCCTCACCTGGATGATCGTCGACCTGCTCCTCCTCGCCACCCTCGTCGGCGCCGTCGGAGCCCTCGGCCTCTGGGTCGAGATGTGGTGGAACTACCGCCTGGAGCGCGAGCCCGGCGGCACCCTCCGGGTCTCGCGCGGCCTCTTCACCGCCCGCTCGGTCTCCCTGGAGGAACGCCGACTGCGCGGGATCGAACTGGTCCAGCCGCTCGGCGTCCGGCTGTTCGGGGCGGCCCGCGTCGACGCCGTCGCCACCGGCCTCGCCCAGGACGACGGCGACAAGCACGCCGACCTCAAGAACCTGCTGCCGCCCGTGGAGCGGGACCTCGCCGACCGGGTCGCCGCCCAGGTCCTGCGCGAGCCGGAACCGCCCACCGGGGCGCCCCTCGCCGCCCACCCCCGGGCGGCCCGCGACCGCAGGGTGCGCTGGGCGCTGTGGAGCGTCCTCGGGCCCGTCGCGGTGCTGGTCCTCCTCGGACTGCTCCTCACCCCGGTCCTGCTGTACGTGGCGGCGGGCTGCGCGCTCGTCGGCACCCCGGTCGCCGTGCTGTTCGCCCTGGACGCCTACCGAGGCCTCGGACACGGTGTCAGCGGCGGCTATCTGGTGACCCGTTCGGGTACGGTCCGGCGCGCCACGGTCGCCCTCCAGCGCTCCGGGGTCATCGGCTGGACGGTCAAGCAGTCGTACTTCCAGCGGCGCGCCGGCATCCTCACGCTCACCGCCACGACGGCGGCAGGGGCGGGGGCGTACGACATCCTCGACGCGGGCCGGAGCCAGGGCCTGACCTTCGCCGCCGAGGCCGTACCGGACCTGCTCGCGCCCTTCCTGGAACCCGTACCGGATCTCGTACCGGAGCTCGTGCCCGATTCCGTGTACGTGCGGGAGGCCCGGTCCACCGAGGGGTGAACCGGGCCTCCTGGGCGTGGGGTCAGGCCGACGCCGGCGGGTACAGACTCCGCGGCAGCTCCGAGGCCGCAGCCGCGTCGAGCAGCCACAGCGTGCGCGAGCGGCCGTAGGCGCCCGCCGCCGGGGCCTGTACCTCGCCCGCGCCCGACAGCGCGATCGCCGCGGCCTTCGCCTTGTCCTCACCGGCCGCGAGCAGCCAGACCTCCTTGGCCGACCGGATCGCCGGAAGGGTCAGTGAGATCCGGACCGGCGGCGGCTTGGGCGCGCCGTGCACGCCGACCACCGTCCGCTCGGTCTCGCGGACCGCGGGCAGCTCCGGGAAGAGCGAGGCCACATGGGTGTCCGGGCCGACGCCCAGCATCAGGACGTCGAAGGCCGGCACCGCGCCGTCCCCGGCGGCGGCCAGCTCCGCCGCGTACGAGGCGGCGGCGGCGTCGACATCGGCGCCGTACGGGCCGTCCGAGGCCGGCATGGCGTGCACCCGGGCCGGATCGAGCGGCACCCGGTCGAGCAGTGCCTCCCGGGCCTGGGTGACGTTCCGCTCGGGGTCTCCCTCGGGCAGGTAGCGCTCGTCGCCCCACCAGAGGTCGAGCCGCGACCAGTCGATCGCGTCCCTGGCGGGCGTCGAACCGAGGGCCGCGAGCAGGCCGTTGCCGTTGCGGCCGCCGGTGAGGACCACCGAGGCGGAGCCGCGGAGGGCCTGGGCGTCCACGATCCTCGTGATCAGCCGGGCCGCGGCGGCCTCGGCCATCAGTTCCTTGTCACGGTGGACGACCAGCTGAGGGGCGCTCACTTGGCCGCCGCCTTCTTTGCCGTGGCCTTCTTCGCGGCGGGCTTGGCGGGCGCGGCCTCGGCGGGCGCGCCGGCCGGCTCCTCGGCCGTCCCGACGACGGTCTCGGCGACCGCCTCGGGCTCGGGAGCGGTCAACGCCGCCTCCTCGTCCAGCCGTTCGAGACCGAACTTGAGCGCCGTCGCGTAGGTGTCGTCCGGGTCGAGCCGGCGCAGCTCCTCCGCGATCAGCTCGGACGTCTCGCGGCGCTTGAGCGCCACGGCACGGTCCGGCTGCCCCTGGATGGAGAGCGTCGCGAGCGAGCCGTCCGGGCGGTCCAGCACGATCGGGCCGGAGCTGGTCTCCATCCGTACGGAGGTGAGACCGGGGCCCGCCGACTTCGAGCGCCGCACGGGAATCCTCAGCCGGTCCGCGAGCCACATCGCGAGCAGCTCGACGCTGGGGTTGAACTCCTCGCCCTCCACCTCGGCGGAGGTCACCTCGCACACGACCTGGTCGAGCGCGGCGGCCAGCATGGAGCGCCACGGGGTGATCCGGGTCCACGAGAGGTCCGTGTCGCCCGGGGTGTACGCGTCCGCGCGCGCGGTCAGCTCGTGGATGGGCTGCTCGGCGGCGTACGTGTCGGTGACCCGGCGCTGGGCGAGCGCGCCCAGCGGGTCCTTCGCCGGGTCGCTCGGCGCGTTCACCGGCCACCAGACGACGACCGGCGCGTCCGGCAGGAGCAGCGGCAGGACCACCGACTGGGCGTGGTCGCCGATCTCGCCGTACAGCCGGAGGACCACCGTCTCGCCGGTGCTGGCGTCGGCGCCGAGGCGGACCTCGGCGTCGAGCCGCGCCTGGGAACGGTCCCGCGGGGAGCGCGAGACCCGCTTGATGACGACGAGGGTCCGCGAGGGGTGCTCGCGGGACGCCTCGTTGGCCGCCTTCAGCGCGTCGTAGGCGTTCTCCTCGTCGGTGACGATGACGAGGGTGAGCACCATGCCGACGGCCGGGGTGCCGATCGCCCGCCGCCCGAGCACCAGCGCCTTGTTGATCTTGGAGGACGTGGTGTCCGTCAGGTCGGTCTTCATGGCCGGCGCCAGCTCCGTCCGTCTCGTGCGAGCATCTCGTCCGCCTCGACCGGACCCCAGGTCCCGGACTGGTACTGCGCGGGCTTGCCGTGCTTGTCCCAGAACTGCTCGATCGGGTCGAGGATCTTCCAGGACAGCTCGACCTCCTCGACGCGCGGGAAGAGGTTCGAGTCGCCGAGCAGGACGTCGAGGATGAGCCGCTCGTACGCCTCGGGGCTGGACTCCGTGAAGGACTCGCCGTACGCGAAGTCCATCGACACGTCCCGGATCTCCATCTGGGTGCCGGGCACCTTGGAGCCGAACCGCATCGTCACGCCCTCGTCCGGCTGGACCCGGATGACGATGGCGTTGCGGCCGAGTTCCTCGGTCGCGGTGTGGTCGAAGATGGAGTGCGGGGCGCGCTGGAAGACCACCGCGATCTCGGTCACGCGGCGGCCGAGCCGCTTGCCGGTGCGCAGGTAGAAGGGGACGCCCGCCCAGCGGCGGTTGTCGATCTCCAGCTTCACGGCCGCGTAGGTGTCGGTCTTCGACTGGGGGTCGATGCCGTCTTCCTCCAGGTAGCCGACGGCCTTCGCGCCGCCCTGCCACCCGGCCGCGTACTGGCCGCGGACCGTGGACTCGCCCAGGTCCTTGGGCAGCTTCACCGCGCCGAGGACCTTGGTCTTCTCGGCCGCGAGCGCGTCGGCGTCGAAGGAGGCGGGCTCCTCCATCGCGGTCAGCGCGAGCAGCTGGAGCAGGTGGTTCTGGATGACGTCACGGGCGGCGCCGATGCCGTCGTAGTAGCCGGCGCGGCCACCGATGCCGATGTCCTCGGCCATGGTGATCTGCACGTGGTCGACGTACGACCGGTTCCAGATCGGCTCGAAGAGGGTGTTGGCGAAGCGGAGCGCCAGGATGTTCTGGACGGTCTCCTTGCCGAGGTAGTGGTCGATCCGGAAGACCTCGTCGGGCGGGAAGACCTCGTGGACGACCTCGTTCAGCTCCTTGGCGGAGACCAGGTCGTGGCCGAAGGGCTTCTCGATGACCGCGCGGCGCCAGGAGCCGTCCTTCTGGTCGGCGAGCCCGTGCTTCTTGAGCTGCTGGACGACCTTGGGGAAGAACTTCGGCGGCACGGACAGGTAGAAGGCGAAGTTGCCCCCGGTGCCCTGCGCCTTGTCCAGCTCCTCGATGGTGGCCTTGAGCTGCTCGAAGGCCTCGTCGTCGTCGAAGTCGCCCTGGACGAAACGCATCCCCTGGATCAGCTGCTGCCACACCTCCTCGCGGAACGGGGTGCGCGCGTGCTGCTCGACGGCGTCGTGGACCTCCTGCGCGAAGTCCTCGTCCTGCCACTCGCGCCGGGCGAAGCCGATGAGCGAGAAGCCCGGCGGCAGCAGGCCGCGGTTGGCCAGGTCGTAGACGGCAGGCATCAGCTTCTTACGGGACAAATCGCCCGTGACGCCGAAGATCACCAGACCCGACGGCCCCGCGATGCGCGGGAGCCGTCGGTCTGCGGCGTCACGGAGCGGGTTGGCTCCGTGGACTGCGCTCAAAGTGCTTACGCCTCCGAAGGTGCGAGGCGCGAGAGCTCCGCCTCGGTGGACTTGAGCAGGTCGTTCCAGGACGACTCGAACTTCTCGACGCCCTCGTCCTCCAGGAGCTGGACGACGTCGTCGTAGGCGATGCCCAGCTTCTCGACGGCGGCCAGCTCGGCGCGCGACTGGTCGTACGTGCCGCGCACGGTGTCACCGGAGACGACGCCGTGGTCGGCGGTGGCCTCCAGGGTGGCCTCCGGCATGGTGTTGACCGTGCCGGGGGCGACCAGGTCCACGACGTACAGGGTGTCCTTGTACGCCGGGTCCTTGACGCCGGTCGAGGCCCACAGCGGACGCTGCTTGTTGGCCTGCGCCTTGTCGAGGGCGGCCCAGCGCTCCGAGGAGAAGACCTCCTCGTAAGCCTCGTAGGCGAGGCGGGCGTTGGCCAGCGCGGCCTTGCCCTTGAGGGCCTTCGCCTCGTCGGTGCCGATGCCGTCCAGGCGCTTGTCGATCTCCGAGTCCACCCGGGACACGAAGAAGGAGGCCACCGAGTGGATCTTGGAGAGGTCGAGGCCGCGCTCGCGGGCCTTCTCCAGGCCCGCCAGGTAGGCGTCCATGACCGCGCGGTAGCGCTCCAGCGAGAAGATCAGCGTCACGTTGACGCTGATGCCGAGGCCGATGACCTCGGTGATCGCCGGCAGACCCGCCTTGGTGGCCGGGATCTTGATGAGCGTGTTCGGGCGGTCCACCAGCCAGGCCAGCTGCTTGGCCTCGGCGACGGTGGCGGTCGTCTCGTGGGCGAGACGGGGGTCGACCTCGATGGAGACCCGGCCGTCCTGGCCGTCGGTCGCCTCGAAGACCGGCCGCAGGATGTCGGCGGCGTCGCGGACGTCCGCCGTCGTGATCATGCGGATGGCCTCGTCGACGGTCACCTTGCGGGCGGCGAGGTCGGCGAGCTGCTGCTCGTAACCGTCACCGTGCGAGATGGCCTTCTGGAAGATCGACGGGTTGGTGGTCACACCGACCACATGGCTCTGGTCGATGAGCTCGGCCAGGTTGCCGGACGTGATCCGCTTGCGCGAGAGGTCGTCCAGCCAGATCGCGACGCCTTCGTCGGAGAGGCGCTTGAGAGCGTCTGTCATGAGAATTGCATCTCCATTAAGTCGTACGTATCCGCGTCAGCGCGCGGCGGCGGCGATCGATTCCCGGGCGGCGGCGACGATGGCCTCCGGGGTGAACCCGAACTCGCGGAACAGGACCTTCGCGTCCGCCGAGGCGCCGAAGTGCTCCAGCGAGACGATCCGGCCGGCGTCCCCGACGTACCGGTGCCAGGTGAGACCGATACCGGCCTCGACCGCGACACGGGCCTTGACCGACGGCGGCAGGACCGAGTCCTTGTACTCCTGGTCCTGCTCCTCGAACCACTCCACGGACGGCATCGAGACCACCCGGGCCGGAACACCGGCCGCCTGGAGCCGCTCACGGGCCTCGACGGCCAGGTGCACCTCGGAGCCCGTACCGATCAGCACGACCTGCGCGTCGCCGCCCTCGGCCTCGAACAGCACGTAGCCGCCCTTGACCGTGTCCTCGTTCGGCGCGTACGTCGGCACGCCCTGGCGGGTCAGCGCCAGACCGTGCGGGGCGCCCTTGCCGAAGACCTTGGTGTGGCGCTGCATGATCTCGCGCCAGGCGATCGCCGTCTCGTTGGCGTCGGCCGGACGGACCACGTTGAGACCCGGGATCGCGCGCAGCGAGGCCAGGTGCTCCACCGGCTGGTGCGTCGGGCCGTCCTCGCCCAGACCGATCGAGTCATGGGTCCAGACGTACGTCACCGGCAGGTGCATCAGGGCCGACAGCCGCACGGCGTTGCGCATGTAGTCGGAGAACACCAGGAAGGTGCCGCCGTAGATGCGCGTGTTGCCGTGCAGCGCGATGCCGTTCATCTCCGCGGCCATGGAGTGCTCGCGGATGCCGAAGTGGATCGTGCGGCCGTACTTGTCGGCCTCCGGGAGCGGGTTGCCCTCGGGGAGGAACGACGAGTCCTGGTCGATCGTCGTGTTGTTCGAGCCGGCGAGGTCGGCCGAGCCGCCCCACAGCTCCGGGACGACCGCGCCGAGCGCCTTGAGGACCTGGCCCGAGGCGGCACGGGTGGCGACACCCTTGCCCGGCTCGAAGACCGGGAGCTTCTCGGCCCAGCCGGCCGGCAGCTCGTTGGCCTGGATGCGGTCGAACTCGGCCGCGCGCTCCGGATTGGCCGTACGCCACTCCGCGAGCTGCTTCTCCCACGCGGCGCGGGCCTCACGGCCGCGGTCGCCGAGCGAGCGGGTGTGCGCGATGACCTCGTCCGAGACCTCGAAGGCCTGCTCCGGGTCGAAGCCCAGGACGCGCTTGGTGGCCGCGATCTCCTCGTCGCCGAGCGCCGAGCCGTGCGCGGCCTCGGTGTTCTGCGCGTTCGGCGCGGGCCAGGCGATGATCGAGCGCATCGCGATGAACGACGGACGCCCGGTCTCGGCCTCGGCGGCCCTGATCGCCGCGTACAGCCCGGCCGGGTCCAGGTCGCCGTTGGCCTGCGGCTCGACGCGCTGGACGTGCCAGCCGTACGCCTCGTACCGCTTCATCGTGTCCTCGGACACGGCCGTCTCGGTGTCGCCCTCGATCGAGATGTGGTTGTCATCCCACAGCAGGATCAGGTTGCCGAGCTTCTGGTGGCCGGCGAGCGAGGACGCCTCCGCGGAGATGCCCTCCTGCAGGCAGCCGTCACCGGCGATCGCGTAGATCCGGTGGTCGAACGGAGAAGCGCCGGCAGCCGCCTCCGGGTCGAACAGACCGCGCTCGAAGCGGGCGGCCATCGCCATGCCCACCGCGTTGGCGACACCCTGGCCCAGCGGGCCCGTCGTCGTCTCGACGGCGGCGGTGTGGCCGTACTCCGGGTGACCGGGGGTCTTCGAGCCCCAGGTGCGGAAGGCCTTGAGGTCGTCCAGTTCGAGCCCGAAGCCACCCAGGTACAGCTGGGTGTAGAGGGTCAGGGACGAGTGGCCGGCGGAGAGGACGAACCGGTCGCGCCCGACCCACTCGGGGTCGGCCGGGTCGTGCCGCATCACCTTCTGGAAGAGGGTGTACGCGGCGGGCGCCAGGCTCATCGCCGTACCGGGATGGCCGTTGCCGACCTTCTGTACGGCGTCCGCGGCCAGGATGCGGGCGGTGTCGACGGCCCGCTGGTCCAACTCGGTCCACTCGAGGTCTGTGGTGGTCGGCTTAGTGCTCACCCTGGGTCAGGGCTCCTCTCCACATGTCTTGGGCCGGTGACTGAGGGTGTACCGGCGTTGTCGAGCCTACCCCCGCCGGAACGCCCCTCTTTTCGTGTGCATGCCCCTCAAATGAGCGGACACGGCAAGACTGCCGCCGCCCGTGTGACTTCGCCTCCCGAAGCGCGTCCACGCCTTGGGACGCACCCCCTCAACACGACCCCACCCCCGCGAAGATCGGCGTCTGGGCAACGTCTACAGTGGCGTGGTACGCGCAAGCTTTACCCCGTCTTCATCCGGGGAGCTTGCTGGGAATTTCTCTGTCAGGGGTGTGCGTGACGGCCGTCGAGTCCCGACCCGCAGGGGTCGTCTTGACTCCCAGCCCGGGGGGCCATCGGCCGTTCGGGGCCCGCGTCAAGGCATTCGTGGCGCTGACCAAGCCGCGGATCATCGAGCTGCTGCTCATCACCACCGTGCCGGTGATGTTCCTCGCCGAGCAGGGCGTGCCGGACCTGTGGCTGGTGCTCGCCACCTGCTTCGGCGGCTATCTGTCGGCGGGCGGCGCCAACGCGCTGAACATGTACATCGACCGCGACATCGACGCGCTGATGGACCGCACCTCCCAGCGTCCGCTGGTCACCGGTGTGCTGACCCCCCGCGAGGGCCTGGTCTTCGGCCTCAGCCTCGCCGTGGTCTCCACGCTCTGGTTCGGCCTGCTCGTCAACTGGCTGTCCGCCGCGCTCTCGCTCGGCGCGCTCCTCTTCTACGTCGTGGTCTACACGATGATCCTGAAGCGGCGCACCGCGCAGAACATCGTCTGGGGCGGCATCGCCGGCTGCCTGCCGGTGCTCATCGGCTGGTCGGCCGTGACGAACTCGATGTCCTGGGCCGCGGTCATCCTCTTCCTCGTCATCTTCTTCTGGACGCCGCCGCACTACTGGCCGCTGTCGATGAAGGTGAAGGACGACTACGCCCGCGCCGGCGTGCCCATGCTCCCGGTGCTGGCCTCCAACAAGGTCGTCGCCAAGCAGATCGTGCTCTACAGCTGGGTGATGGTCGCCGTCTCGCTGCTGCTCACCCCCCTGGGCTACACCGGCTGGTTCTACACCGCCGTGGCGCTGGTCACCGGCGGCTGGTGGCTCTGGGAGGCGCACGCGCTGCTCAACCGCGCCAAGGCGGGTGCGACCGGCGCGAAGCTCAAGGAGATGCGCCTCTTCCACTGGTCCATCACCTATGTGTCGCTGCTCTTCGTGGCGGTCGCGGTGGACCCCTTCCTGCGCTAGCGAGCCCCGCTCGTACAAGAGGTACGGCCGACGGCCGGGTCACGTGGGACAGCCCACACGGCCCGGCCGTCGCCGTTGGATCTACTGCTCGGTAGCATCCCTTTCATGGCAGAAACGAAGCAGGAAGAGCGCAAGGCGGCCCGGCTCGCCAAGCAGATCAAGGCCTTCTCCGAGGAGCACGGCGGCTCCGAGGGACACCTCGCGCACATCGGCCAGGCGGGCACCCGCATCGTCCTGGTCGGCACCGACGGCGGCTGGGGCGACCTCGTCGCGCCGACGCGGGAGATCGCCCGCCAGGCCGCCGAGAAGGCCGGACTGACCCTCCACGAGGAGTTCGACGGCGAGTTCGCCGCCAAGATCACCACCGGCCCGTACGAGTGGACCCGGATGGCCGGTATCCAGATCGGCGGACCCTCCAACAGCTGAGGCGACAACCTCGCGCGGGGCTCACCCGTTAGGACGTGCGGAGACGCGACACGTCCACGCAGGGAGCCCCCCGAGATGATCGACACGCCGAACCTGGTGGACCAGTACTGCCACGGGGTGCTCCGTACGGAGCTGGGCCTCGGCACCTTCGAGGCCCACCTCGGCGCCCAGCTCGGCGGGAGCGGCGCGCTGCCCGCCCCGGGCACCACCTTCTTCGACACACAGACCGGTTTCGCCGTGCGCCGCTGGTGCCCGCCGGTCCTCGGGCTCGAACCGCACTGCCCGCCCGCCCGCTACGGTCACCGCCGGTCGCCCCCTCCGGCTCCACACCGGCGACCGGGACCCGGCGGCCCTCGCGGGCTTCGCCGCCGCCACCGCGGGGCTCGGCACCGACCTCGTCCTGCTGCACTCCCACCCGCACCACCGGGCCACGGCGCACCTGGCCGGGGTTCACTCGCACGTGTACGCGGACCTGGGCCCCGTCCTCGCCCACACCGGGGCCCGGGCGGCGGCCGTCCTCGCCGAGGTCCTCGAGCGGGCGCCCTTCGGGAAGCTGCTGTTCTCCAGCGGCGCCCACGGGCTGCCGGAGCTGCACGTGGTCGCCGCGAGCGTCTTCCGTACCGCGCTCACCCGGGTGCTCGGCGAATGGGTCGAGGACGGCGCCTGGTCCCGTGCGGACGCGCAGCGGGTGGCGGGGATGATCGCGGCGGAGAACGCGCGACGGGTCTACCGGCTGGCGGGGAGCCGGTAGACCCGTCGGGTCGGAGGGGTGGCCGGGGCTCAGGCCTTCGCCAGCTCCGCGTCGGCCTGGGCCGGGATGTCGGCGGTGGGCACCGGGCGCTCGCGCAGGCTCAGGGCGAGCCGCAGCACGGCGATCCACATCAGCGAGGAGCCGAGCATATGAGCGGCGACCAGGAGCTCGGGGACCCCGGTGAAGTACTGGACATAGCCGACCGCACCCTGTGCGAGCAGCACGATCAGCAGGTCGCGGGCGCGGGCCCGGGTGTCGAGCGGGGCGTCCACCACGCGCAGCACCAGCCACATGGCGACCGCCAGGGCGCAGACGACCCAGGCGGCGATGGCGTGGACGTGCGCGGCGTTCGTCCAGTCCCACGGCATGCGCGGGACGTCGCTGCTGTCACCGGCGTGCTTGCCGGCGCCGGTCACCGTCGTACCGAGCACGATGAGCAGGGCCGAGACGATCGTGATCGCCCAGGAGAGCTTCCGCACCGGGCGCGGCACGCGCGGACGGGAGGCGGTGTCGCCCTCGCCGGTCCGGTGCCAGGTGATGACGGCGACCGTGAGCAGCGAGTTCGCGGCGAGGAAGTGGCCGGCCACCGTCCACGGGTTGAGGCCCATCCACACCGTGATGCCGCCGATGACGGCGTTGCTCATCACGATCCAGAACTGGGCCCAGCCGAGCCGGGTCAGCCCGCGCCGCCACGGCTTGGTGGACCGGGCCGCGATGATCGCCCAGCCGACGGCGGCCGACAGGACGTACGTCAGCATCCGGTTGCCGAACTCGATCAGGCCGCGGTAGCCCTGCTCGGGCGTCACGATCAGACTGTCGTCGGTGCACTTGGGCCAGGTGTCGCAGCCCAGACCGGAACCGGTCAGCCGGACCGCGCCACCCGTGACGATGATGAGGACGCTCATCACGACGGCGGAGAGCGCGGCGCGCCGGAGCGTCCGGGGGGACGGGGTCCAGCGCCGGGCGATGGAGGCGAGGGGGGTCAGCACGCGCCCTATCGTAGGCCGGGGCTTGTGCACGCTTTCACGAGGGGTGCCTTGTCGGGAAACGTCACCCTCTGGGGCCTCTCGGCTACTCCCAGCGGAAGAACTTCGCCGCCGCGCCGAGCCCCAGCACCGCCCAGACCATCAGGGTCAGGGCGTCCCCCCAGGGCAGCGACGCGCCGTCCTGGAGGATCGCGCGCAGGCCGTCGGAGAGGGCGGAGATCGGCAGCAGCTCCAGGACCGAGCGGGCCGCGTCCGGGAACCTGTCCAGCGGGACGATGACCCCGCCGCCCACCAGGAGCAGCAGGAACACCAGGTTGGCGGCGGCCAGCGTGGCCTCCGCCTTCAGCGTGCCCGCCATCAGCAGGCCGAGCCCCGAGAAGGCGGCCGTGCCGAGGACCAGGAGCAGCAGTACGGAGAACGGGTCGCCGTGCGGGGACCAGCCCAGGGCAAGCGCGATCACCGTGAGCAGGGCGATCTGGAGGACCTCGGTGACCAGGACGGCGAGCGTCTTCGAGGTCATCAGCGCCCAGCGGGGGAGCGGTGAGGCGCCGAGGCGCTTGAGCACTCCGTACCGCCGCTCGAAGCCGGTGGCGATGGCCTGGCCGGTGAACGCGGTCGACAGGACGGCGAGCGCGAGGACGCCGGGGGCGAGGAAGTCCACGGCCTTGTCGGCGCCGGTGTCGACGATGTCGACCGTGGAGAACAGCACGAGCAGCAGCGAGGGGATGATCACGGTGAGCAGCAGCTGCTCGCCGTTGCGCAGCAGCATCCGGGTCTCCAGCGCCGTCTGCGCCGCGATCATCCGGCCGACGGGGGCGGCGCCGGGCCTCGGCGCGTAGGTACCAGTGCTCACGACCGCAGTTCCTTGCCCGTCAGTTCGAGAAAGACGTCTTCGAGGGTGTGGCGCTCGACGGCGATGCCTTCGGGCATGACCCCGTGCTGGGCGCACCAGCTGGTGACCGTGGCGAGCAGCTGCGGGTCGACGGTGCCGCTGATCCGGTACGTGCCCGGGAGCGGCTCCGCCGCGGCGGAGCCGTCGGGGAGCGCCTTGAGGAGGGAGCCCAGGTCGAGTCCGGGGCGTCCGGTGAAGCGCAGGGTGTTCTCGGCGCCGCCCCGGCACAGCTGCTCGGGGCTGCCCTGGGCGGCGACCCGGCCGGCGTCGACGATGGCGACGTCGTCGGCGAGCTCCTCCGCCTCCTGCATGAAGTGGGTGGTGAGGACCACGGTCACGCCGTCGGCGCGCAGCTCGCGCACGAGGTCCCAGGTGGCGCGGCGGGCCTGCGGGTCGAGTCCGGCGGTGGGCTCGTCGAGGAAGACCAGCTCGGGGCGGCCGACGACGGCCATGGCGAGCGCGAGGCGCTGCTGCTGGCCGCCGGAGAGGCGCCGGTAGGTGGTGCGGCCGCAGGAGCCGAGGCCGAGGCGCTCGATCAGGGCGTCCACGTCGAGGGGGTGGGCATGGAGCTTCGCCATGTGGCGGAGCATCTCGTCGGCGCGGGCGCCGGAGTAGACGCCGCCGGACTGGAGCATCACGCCGATCCGGGGGCGCAGGGCGGCCGCGTCGGCGACCGGGTCGAGGCCCAGGACGCGGACGGTGCCGGCGTCGGGCCTGCGGTAGCCCTCGCAGGTCTCGATGGTGGTGGTCTTGCCGGCTCCGTTGGGGCCGAGGACGGCGGTGACGGTGGCCGCCCGCACGTCGAGGTCGAGGCCGTCGACGGCGGTCTTGCTTCCGTACCGCTTGACCAGGCCACGGACCTGGACGGCGGAGGCGGAGTCGGAGTCGTTGTGCTGGGTCCCGCGCATGGGGGAAGTCTAGAGAGGGGGCGAAGGTCCTTCCGGCGCGGGGCCCGGGTGCCTGGATTCGGGACTTTCATGTGCGCTCCGCCCCGGCGCGCGGGCCTGGCGTCGACAGGGTGATCAGCGTCGCGGTGAACCTTCAGGAGGCGATCGGGCGGGCCGAGCGCAAGGCCCACGACCCGGCCCGGCCCGGCAGGTACGCGGTCTCGGCGATGCCGGCGGGGGCGTACATCGGGATCGGCGAGGTGCTGCCGCTGGTGGCGGTGTCGCCGTTCGTGGCCGAGCACGCGGCGGCGACGCGGCTGGGACGGCCGGATCCGGTGCCCGGGGAGGGCGGCCGGAGCGCTGATTCGTCCCACGAATGATCGTTTCCGCAGGCCAGGTAAGCCTTACCTGAGTGATGCATGGCACCGCCCCCTCGGGCGGTGCGGCTTGTCAGTCCGAGATTAATTACGCAACAATGGCGTTGTGAAAAACGTTGGCGCGGCTCCCGTGGAGGAACTCGCGACCCGAGAGCGTTCGACGCGCAACCGGGTCGCGCGGTCGATCCTGGACCACGGTCCCTCGACCGTCGCCGATCTGGCCGGGCGGCTGGGTCTCACCCAGGCCGCCGTCCGCCGCCACCTCGACTCGCTCGTCGCCGACACGGTCGTGGAGGCCCGCGAGAAGCGTGTCTACGGGACCCGCACCCGTGGCCGCCCCGCCAAGGTCTTCGCGCTCACCGACTGCGGCCGGGACGCCTTCGACCAGTCCTACGACTCGCTCGCCGTCGAGGCGCTGCGCTGGATCGAGCGCAACGCCGGAGGGGAGGCGGCCGTGGCCGCCTTCGCCCGCGACCGCATCGAGTCCCAGTCCGAGGCCTACCGCGAGGCCGTGGACGCGGCCGAGCCCGAGCGGCGGGCCGAGGCGCTCGCCAAGGCCCTGAGCGCGGACGGGTACGCTGCCACTGCGCGGAACGCGCCGGTCGGCGAGCAGCTCTGCCAGCACCACTGCCCGGTGGCCCACGTCGCCGAGCAGTACCCACAGCTGTGCGAGGCGGAGACGGAGTTCTTCTCCCGCCTCCTGGGAACGCACGTCCAGCGTCTGGCCACCATCGCGCATGGTGACGGCGTCTGCACCACGTTCATCCCGCACAGCGCTCCACAGACCACCGAATCAGCATCCGCAAGCACGGCCGGGAGGAACCCCGCATGACCACCGAGATCAGCCACCCCGAGCTCGAGGGCCTGGGTCGGTACGAGTACGGCTGGGCCGACTCCGACACCGCCGGTGCCACCGCCAAGCGCGGTCTGAACGAGGACGTCGTCCGCGACATCTCCTCGAAGAAGAACGAGCCCGAGTGGATGCTGAAGCTGCGTCTCAAGGGTCTCCGGCTCTTCGGCAAGAAGCCCATGCCCACCTGGGGCTCGGACCTCTCCGGCATCGACTTCGACAACATCAAGTACTTCGTGCGGTCCACCGAGAAGCAGGCCGAGTCCTGGGAGGACCTGCCGGAGGACATCAAGAACACGTACGACAGGCTCGGCATCCCCGAGGCCGAGAAGCAGCGCCTCGTCGCCGGTGTCGCCGCCCAGTACGAGTCCGAGGTCGTCTACCACCAGATCCGCGAGGACCTGGAGGAGCAGGGCGTCATCTTCGTCGACACCGACACCGCGCTGAAGGAGCACGAGGAGCTCTTCCGCGAGTACTTCGGCACGGTCATCCCGGTCGGCGACAACAAGTTCGCCTCCCTGAACACGGCCGTCTGGTCCGGCGGCTCGTTCATCTACGTGCCGAAGGGCGTGCACGTCGAGATCCCGCTCCAGGCCTACTTCCGTATCAACACGGAGAACATGGGCCAGTTCGAGCGGACGCTGATCATCGTCGACGAGGACGCCTACGTCCACTACGTCGAGGGCTGCACCGCCCCGATCTACTCCTCGGACTCGCTGCACAGCGCCGTCGTCGAGATCATCGTCAAGAAGGGCGGCCGCTGCCGCTACACGACCATCCAGAACTGGTCGAACAACGTCTACAACCTGGTGACCAAGCGCGCCGTCGCCTACGAGGGCGCCACCATGGAGTGGGTCGACGGCAACATCGGCTCCAAGGTCACCATGAAGTACCCGGCCGTCTACCTCATGGGCGAGCACGCCAAGGGCGAGACCCTGTCCATCGCCTTCGCGGGCGAGGGCCAGCACCAGGACGCCGGCGCCAAGATGGTCCACATGGCCCCGAACACCTCCTCCAACATCGTCTCCAAGTCGGTGGCGCGAGGTGGCGGCCGCACCTCCTACCGCGGTCTCATCGAGATCGGCGAGGGTGCCCCGGGCGCCAAGTCCAACGTGCTCTGCGACGCGCTGCTCGTCGACACGATCTCCCGCTCGGACACGTACCCCTACGTGGACGTGCGCGAGGACGACGTCTCCATGGGCCACGAGGCCACCGTCTCCAAGGTCTCCGAGGACCAGCTCTTCTACCTGATGAGCCGCGGCCTCACCGAGTTCGAGGCCATGGCGATGATCGTCCGTGGCTTCGTCGAGCCCATCGCCAAGGAACTCCCGATGGAGTACGCCCTGGAGCTCAACCGGCTGATCGAGCTGCAGATGGAAGGCGCGGTCGGCTAACAGCCACCGCACCAGCAGCGACCGACTCACACGTACGCAGGAAGAGAGCAACACGACAGCCATGGCTGAGGCTCAGCAGAACATCCCGGCGGGCTCCACCACCGCCGGCTCGATCGCGGTGGCCGCCGAGTCCACCGTCGCCACGCGCATGAGCGCGCCCCCGTCCTTCGACGTCGCGGACTTCCCCGTCCCGCACGGCCGCGAGGAGGAGTGGCGGTTCACCCCGCTCGCCCGCCTCCGCGGACTCCACGACGGCACCGCCGTCGCCTCCGGCGAGGGCGTCAAGGTCGAGATCGAGGCCCCCGAGGGCGTCACCGTGGAGACCGTCGGACGCGAGGACGAGCGCCTCGGCAAGGCCGGCACGCCCGTCGACCGCGTCGCCGCGCAGGCGTACTCCTCCTTCGAGAAGGCCTCGGTCGTCACCGTCGGCAAGGAGACCGTCCTCGCCGAGCCGATCCGCATCACCGTGCAGGGCCAGGGCGGCACCGCCTTCGGCCACCAGGTGATCGAACTCGGCGCCTTCGCCGAGGCCGTCGTGGTCATGGACCACACCGGTGACGCCGTGCTCGCCGCCAACGTCGACTACGTCCTCGGCGACGGCGCCAAGCTGACGGTCGTCTCCGTCCAGGACTGGGACGAGAAGGCCGTCCACGTCGCCCAGCACAACGCCCTGATCGGCCGCGACGCCTCCTTCAAGTCCGTCGTCGTCACCTTCGGCGGCGACGTCGTCCGCCTCCACCCCCGGGTGTCCTACGCGGCCCCCGGCGGCGAGGCGGAGCTGCTCGGCCTGTACTTCACGGACGCCGGCCAGCACCAGGAGCACCGCCTCCTGGTCAACCACAACACTCCGCACTGCAAGTCCAACGTGGCCTACAAGGGCGCGCTGCAGGGCCAGGACGCGCACGCCGTCTGGATCGGCGACGTGCTCATCCAGGCCGCCGCCGAGGGCACCGACACGTACGAGCTCAACCGGAACCTGGTCCTCACGGACGGTGCCCGGGTCGACTCCGTACCGAACCTGGAGATCGAGACCGGCGAGATCGCCGGTGCCGGTCACGCCTCGGCCACCGGCCGTTTCGACGACGAGCAGCTCTTCTACCTGATGTCCCGCGGCATCCCGGAGACTGAGGCCCGCCGCCTCGTCGTCCGCGGCTTCTTCGCGGAACTCGTCCAGCAGATCGGTCTGCCGGACGTCCAGGAGCGACTCCTCGCCAAGATCGAGGCCGAGCTGGAGGCCTCCGTCTGATGGCCTTCGTCCGAGTCTGCGCGCTGAGCGAGCTGGAGGCCGACACCCCGAAGCGGGTCGAGGTCGACGGCACGCCGGTGTCGGTCGTGCACACCGAGGGCGAGGTGTTCGCGATCAACGACATCTGCTCGCACGCGAACGTCTCCCTCTCGGAGGGCGAGGTCGAGGACTGCGCGATCGAGTGCTGGCTGCACGGCTCCAGCTTCGACCTGCGCAGCGGCAAGCCCTCCGGCCTTCCCGCGACGCGTCCCGTCCCCGTATACCCCGTAAAGATCGAAGGGGACGATGTGCTCGTCTCCGTCACCCAGGAGTCCTGAGTCACCCATGGCAACGCTTGAAATCCACGACCTGCACGTCTCCGTCGAGGCGGAGAACGGCCCCCGCGAGATCCTCAAGGGCGTCGACCTGACCATCAAGCAGGGCGAGACCCACGCCGTCATGGGCCCCAACGGCTCCGGCAAGTCGACCCTGGCCTACTCCCTCGCCGGTCACCCGAAGTACTCGATCACCGGCGGCACCGTCACCCTCGACGGTGAGGACGTCCTGGAGATGTCGGTCGACGAGCGCGCCCGTGCCGGCGTCTTCCTCGCCATGCAGTACCCGGTCGAGGTCCCCGGTGTCTCGGTCTCCAACTTCCTGCGCACCTCCGCCACCGCCGTCCGCGGCGAGGCGCCCAAGCTGCGCACCTGGGTGAAGGAGGTCAAGTCCGCGATGGAACAGCTCCAGATGGACCCGGCCTTCGCCGAGCGCAACGTCAACGAGGGCTTCTCCGGCGGTGAGAAGAAGCGCCACGAGATCCTCCAGCTGGAGCTCCTCAAGCCGAAGATCGCGATCCTCGACGAGACCGACTCCGGCCTCGACGTCGACGCCCTGCGCATCGTCTCCGAGGGCGTCAACCGCGTCCGCGAGAGCGGCGAGGTCGGCACCCTGCTGATCACGCACTACACGCGGATCCTGCGCTACATCAAGCCCGACTTCGTGCACGTGTTCGCGAACGGCCGCATCGTCGAGTCCGGCGGCGCCGAGCTCGCCGACCAGCTGGAGAACGAGGGCTACGACAAGTACGTGAAGGGTGGCGCGTCCGCGTGACTTCTGCCCATCAGGGGCTCTCCGGCCTCCTCGACACCGAGGCGATCCGCAAGGACTTCCCGCTCCTGGATCGCGTGGTCCACGACGGCAAGAAGATCGTGTACCTCGACTCCGCGGCGACCTCGCAGAAGCCGCGGCAGGTCCTCGACGCGCTCACCACGTACTACGAGCGTCACAACGCCAATGTGCACCGTGGCGTCTACACGGTCGCCGAGGAGGCGACGGCGCTGTACGAGGGCGCCCGTGACAAGGTCGCGGCCTTCATCAACGCGCCGAGCCGCGACGAGGTGATCTTCACCAAGAACGCCTCCGAGTCGCTCAACCTCGTGGCCAACATGCTGGGCTGGGCCGACGAGCCCTACCGCGTGGACCACGAGACCGAGATCGCGATCACGGAGATGGAGCACCACTCCAACATCGTGCCGTGGCAGCTGCTCTCGCAGCGCACGGGCGCGAAGCTGAAGTGGTTCGGCCTCACCGACGACGGCCGTCTCGACCTCTCGAACATCGAGGAGGTCATCACCGAGAAGACCAAGATCGTCTCGTTCACGCTGGTCTCGAACCTGCTGGGCACGATCAACCCGGTGGAGACGATCATCCGTCGCGCCCAGGAGGTCGGTGCGCTCGTCTGCATCGACGCCTCCCAGGCGGCCCCGCACATGGTCCTGGACGTGCAGGCGCTCCAGGCCGACTTCGTGGCCTTCACCGGCCACAAGATGTGCGGTCCGACCGGCATCGGCGTGCTGTGGGGACGGCAGGAACTCCTGGAGGACCTGCCCCCGTTCCTCGGCGGCGGCGAGATGATCGAGACCGTGTCGATGCACTCCTCGACGTACGCGCCGGCCCCGCACAAGTTCGAGGCGGGTACGCCCCCGATCGCCCAGGCCGTCGGCCTCGGCGCGGCCGTGGACTACCTGTCGGCGATCGGCATGGAGAACATCGCGCGCCACGAGCACGCGATCACCGAGTACGCCGTCCGGCGCCTCCAGGAGGTCCCGGACCTGCGGATCATCGGCCCCACCACGGCCGAGGACCGCGGCGCGGCGATCTCCTTCACGCTCGGTGACATCCACCCGCACGACGTGGGCCAGGTCCTCGACGAGGAGGGCATCGCGGTCCGGGTCGGCCACCACTGCGCGCGGCCGGTCTGCCTCCGCTACGGAATTCCTGCGACCACGCGAGCGTCGTTCTATCTGTATTCCACCCCGGCCGAGGTCGACGCCCTGGTCGCGGGTCTGGAGCACGTACGGAACTTCTTCGGCTAGGGGATGTCGTGAAGCTGGATTCGATGTACCAGGACGTCATCCTGGACCACTACAAGCACCCGCACGGGCGCGGTCTTCGGGACGGCGACGCCGAGGTGCACCACGTCAACCCGACGTGCGGCGACGAGATCACGCTCCGCGTGAAGTACGACGGCACGCGCATCGAGGACGTGTCGTACGAGGGCCAGGGCTGCTCCATCAGCCAGGCCTCGGCGTCCGTGCTCAACGAGCTGCTCGTCGGCAAGGAGCTGGCCGAGGCGCAGAAGATCCAGGGCACCTTCCTGGAACTGATGCAGTCCAAGGGCCGGCTGGAGCCGGACGACGCGATGGAGGAGATCCTGGAGGACGCCGTCGCGTTCGCCGGGGTCTCCAAGTACCCGGCCCGTGTGAAGTGCGCCCTGCTCAGCTGGATGGCGTGGAAGGACGCGACCGCCCAGGCGCTCGGGGACGACCAGAAGTCTGTGAGGAAGTCGGCATGACCGAGAACGCCGAGGCCACCATGAAGCCGGCCTCCGAGGAAGAAGTCCGTGAGGCGCTGTACGACGTCGTCGACCCCGAGCTGGGCATCGACGTCGTCAACCTGGGCCTGATCTACGGCATCCACATCGACGACTCGAACGTCGCGACGCTGGACATGACCCTGACGTCGGCGGCCTGCCCGCTGACCGATGTGATCGAGGACCAGGCGAAGTCCGCGACGGACGGCATCGTCAACGAACTGAAGATCAACTGGGTCTGGATGCCTCCGTGGGGCCCGGACAAGATCACGGACGACGGCCGCGAGCAGCTGCGCGCGCTCGGGTTCAACGTCTGACCGGTCCGGTCGCAGGATGACAGCGAGAACGGCCGTGCCCTTCGGGGCACGGCCGTTCCGTGTGTCCACAGGCCCGCCGGGCCGCCCTTCGGGCGACGACGGGGAGTGTGACGACAGGCCCTAGAGGAGCCCCGCCGCGCGGGCCAGGTCCGGGGCCAGGTTCTCCTTGCGGATGCGCTGATCGACGTAGAGCAGGGCGGTGACCAGCGGCGGGAAGACCGAGACGACCGCCTGGCCGACCAGCTGGCCGAGGGCCACGAAGGTGACGACGACCACCACGGAGGCCACCATGGTGGCGGAGTCGTCGCCCGAGAAGTCGGTGGCCGCCAGCGGGGCCGAGACCAGCAGGGACAGGGCCTGCTGGATCAGCATGCCCACGACGGACGCCATGATCCCGGCCGCCACGAGGCCGCCGAAGACACGCCACCAGGAGCCGCGGACCAGGTGCGAGGAGCGCCGCATCGAGGCCATCGCGCCCTGACGCTCCATCACCGCCGCCGCCGGGGCCAGGCTGAACTTCACCCAGATCCAGAAGGCGAACGGGGTGACGAGCAGCGCGGCGCCCACCGCGACCAGGGGGACGACCCAGAGACCGCTCTCCGGGTCGCCCGAGGAGTCGACCGCGGCCGCGAACATCGTCGCGAACATCCAGACGAAGGCCACGAGGAAGAGGACCAGCGGGATCAGCAGCGCCAGGTTCGTCAGCAGCACCGTGCCGAAGACGGCCGGCATCCGGGCCCAGGACTGCCGCCAGATCGCGCCGAAGGTCGTCGGCCGGCCGAGGACCGCCTCCTGGACGACGGCCGGACAGGCCGCCGCCACCACGGCGTTGGCGCAGACGATCGCGATCACGCCGACCAGCCAGACACAGGCCAAGGCGATGAGCAGCGGCCGGACGTCGTCCCATCGCGGTTCCTGACCGGAGGGCAGGTCGAACACGGCGGGGAAGCGGTCGCGGACCACCGCGTACGCGATGCCGAGCGCCGCCCCGACGAACACCAGGGCGCCGAGGTACGCGACCGAGGCCACCCCGAGGAGTTGCTTCCAGTAGCGGCCGAAGGCCGCGAAGGCGCCGGTCAGGATCGCGCTGAATCCGAGCGGCGCCAGGGGTATCACGCCGGGCTTGGGCGGCGGGGGCGGAGGCGGGTAGCCGTAGCCGTACGGCGGCCCTGGGGGAAACGTCATGCGGGACACCGTAGCGGTCTCCGTTGTGTACGCTCGTACACATGGGTTACGGACTGCTCGCCGGCGCCATCGCCGCGGAGATACTCGCCACCACCTCCATGAAGTACAGCGAGGGCTTCACCAAGCTCTGGCCCTCGATCGTCACCGGCGCGGGCTACCTCATCGCCTTCGCGCTCCTCGCCCAGGCGCTCAAGACCCTCCAGGTCGGCACCGCGTACGCCATCTGGTCCGGCATCGGCACCGCGGCCGTCGCCACCATCGGCATCCTCTTCCTCGGCGAGACCCTCAACCTCGCCAAGGTCGCCGGGATCGTCCTCATCATCGCCGGGGTCGCCGTCCTCAACCTCGGCGGCGCCCACTGATGGCCCGGCCCCGCCGCCACGACCCCGAACGGCGGGAGCGGATCGTCGACGCCGCCCTCCGGGTCGTCGGACGCTCCGGCCTCTCCGGGCTCAGCCACCGCACGGTGGCCGCAGAGGCGGACGTGCCGCTCGGCTCGACCACGTACCACTTCGCCTCCCTCGACGAACTCCTCGTCGAGGCGCTCCGCAAGGCCAACGAGGGCTTCGGGCGGCTGCTCCGCGACAGCCCCGCCCTCGCCGCGCCCGACACCGACCTCGCCGCCGCGCTGGCCCGGCTGCTCGGGGAGTGGATGAGCGGCGACCGCGCCCGGGTGGAGCTGGAGTACGAGCTGTACCTCGCCGCGCTGCGCCGCCCCGCGCTCCGGCCGGTCGCCGCCGAATGGACGGAGACCGTCGTCGCCGTCCTCGGCCACCGCACCGACCCGGTCACCGCGCGCGCCCTGGTCGCCCTGATGGACGGCATCTGCCTCCAGTGCCTGCTGACCGGTACCGCGTACGACGAGGAGTACGGACGGCTCATGCTGGCGCGGATCCTGGACACCCGGGCCTGAAGGAAGTGCCGAAACCGCCCGCCGGCGGCTCGTCGGAACCGCCGGGGAACTCGACCGACACCTGAGACCGGTTGGCCCGCGCGGGGCCCCGCCGGTTAGGTTTTCCGTCATGACCACTGCTCCTCGCACCACCGGCGCCGTCGCCGCCGGCCTCGCCACCATCGCCGGCGACGGCACCGTTCTCGACACCTGGTTCCCCGCCCCCGAGCTGACCGAGGCGCCCGGCCCCGCCGGCACCGAGCGGCTCACGCCCGACGAGGCCGTCAACGCCCTCGGCGAGGGCGCCGCCAAGGCCCTCGGCGTGGACGCCCGCCGGGGCGTCGAGGTGGTCGCCGTCCGTACCGTCATCGCCTCGCTCGACGAGAAGCCGCTCGACGCCCACGACGCCTACCTGCGGCTGCATCTGCTCAGCCACCGCCTGGTCAAGCCGCACGGCCAGTCCCTCGACGGCGTGTTCGGCCTGCTCGCCAACGTCGCCTGGACCTCGCTCGGTCCGGTCGCCGTCGACGACATCGAGAAGGTGCGGCTCAACGCCCGCGCCGAGGGCCTGCACCTCCAGGTGACCTCGATCGACAAGTTCCCCCGTATGACCGACTACGTCGTCCCCGCCGGGGTCCGTGTCGCCGACGCCGACCGGGTCCGCCTCGGCGCCCACCTCGCCGCCGGCACCACCGTCATGCACGAGGGCTTCGTCAACTTCAACGCCGGGACCCTCGGCACCTCCATGGTCGAGGGCCGGATCTCCGCCGGTGTCGTCGTCGGTGACGGCTCCGACATCGGCGGCGGCGCCTCCACCATGGGCACCCTCTCGGGCGGCGGCAACGTCGTCATCTCGATCGGCGAGCGCTGCCTGATCGGCGCCGAGGCGGGCGTCGGCATCGCCCTCGGCGACGAGTGCGTCGTCGAGGCCGGTCTGTACGTCACCGCCGGCACCCGGGTGACGATGCCCGACGGCCAGGTCGTGAAGGCCCGCGAGCTGTCCGGCGCCTCGAACATCCTGTTCCGCCGCAACTCGGTCACCGGCACCGTCGAGGCCCGCCCGAACAACGCGGTCTGGGGCGGACTGAACGACATCCTGCACAGCCACAACTGATCCACCGGCAGGCCGCGCCTGCCGCGCCGATCGGTCCGGCCGCTGACCGCCCCGCCCCGTCTCAGACGGCCGGCAGGGCGGTCAGCCGCTTTCCGTGGAGGGCGACCAGACGCTTCCCCGCGGAGGCGACGTACCACTTCTCCAGCGAGCCCGTGCCGTCGTTGTACGTCCAGCGGTGCTTGCCGTCGCGGGCGTCGAAGGCGAGGACACCGCCCTTGTCGTCCAGATCCGTCGCCGCGTAGAGGGTCCCGCCGACCTTGGTGAACTGCCAGGGGTACGCCACCTTCAGCAGGTCGTCGTTCCGCCAGAGCGTGCCGCCCTTCGCCGGGTCGACCGCACGCAGGACATGGCTGGAGTCGGCGGCGTACAGCACCCCGTCCAGGACCGCCGGGTCGTGGAAGCGGGTGAACTCCTCGGCCGCGAGCGACCAGCGCTCCTCGCCGTCCGCCAGGGCGAAGGCCCGCAGCCGCTGTCCGTCCGCGACGACCACGAGGTCCGCGTGGACGGCGAACCGGCCGCTGTTGGACCGGCCGATCTTCTTCGTCCAGACCTGGCGGCCGGTGGCCGTGTCGCGGACCGTCACGTTCTCGCGGTAGTCGGTGTAGACGAGGTGCCGGCCGACGGCCGCCGCCGTGATGCCGTACTCCTCCGTGCCCGCGTCGCGCCGCTCCTGCCACACCACCTTCCCGGAGCTGGTGTCGATGGCCGCGATCACGTTGTTCGGGGTGCTGAAGTCCTTCTCCAGGATGCCCGCGAGGACATAGACGTGACGCTCGTCGGCGGCGATCGTACGGGGCTGGGAGAAGCGCTTGCCCAGCCGGCTGCGCCAGGTCTCCCTGCCGGTCGCCGGGTCCAGGCCGACCACGTCCCCGTCGTACTCGGCGCTCGCGAGGTACAGCGTGCCGCCGCTCACGAGCAGTTTCGCGCCCGGCACGGCGACGCCCTCGCGCGACCACACCGCCTTGCCGGTCACGACGTTCCGGCCGACCAGCGGGTCGCCCGAGACCAGGACCACGTCACCGGCGACGGCGAGCGCGTCCAGGGCGCCCAACGCGCCGGAGGCGGCCGGTTCCTGCCACAGCGGGCCCGGGGCGGTGCCCGGCGGAGGGGTGGTGAAGGCGTCCCCGCCCGCGCCCGGAGTGGCGCCCTTCCCCGGGGGCGGGGCCGTCGAGGAGGCCGGGTCCTCCACGGGGCCGCAGCCCCACGCGCCCGCGCCCAGGGCCGCCAGACCGATTCCGGTTCCGGCCAGCCCCAGCAGTCGTCTGCGGGACGGCGCGGGCCCCTCGACACCCTCGGCACCCGGTGCTCCGGCCACGCGTCCCCCGTGTATCCGCATCCGCCTGATCCCCACTTCCCGTTCCGGTTCACGCCGTCGGGCCGTCATCGGTGCCCGGGGCGCGCCCAGGCTAGCCGCGGCCCGGCGCGTCACCCGGGGGCGGTACGCAACGGGGACAGCGTCGTGAAACTCCTGTCACACGGCAACCGAAGAGGTGACGCTGCGTTAACGGGTCGGAGCGCAAGGTTCCGAGAAGCAGACGAGGCGAGGAGTCGACATGAGGACGAAGCCCACGGTCGCCGGGGTGCTCACGATGGCGGCGGTCCTGCTGCCGGCGGGGACGGCCGCGGCCGACGAGACGCACAGTCACTCGCACAACGGGCCGAACGTCTCCCTGATCTCCACCGGGCAGATCGACGACCCGCTGGAGGACGTACTGGAGCACGCGGCGATCCTCGGCCGGACCTACACCAGCGACTCCGCCTGATCGAGGCGGGCCGGTGAGTCCGCCGCCCGGTCCCGGCGGACCAGCGCTTCGAGCGCCGCGCGCAGCCCGTCGGCCGTCTCCCGGCCGGCGGGCTGGAGCGGTTCGCGCACCGGTCCGCCCAGCAGTGCCTTGGCCGTCACCGTGCCGGGCAGGCCCGAGGCCATCATGAGTTCGGCGAGCGGCAGGAGTGCGGCGTTCAGCCGGGCCGCCTCCGCGGTGTCGCCCGCGTCGAAGGCGTCGAGGACGGCGCGGAGCTGACGGGGTGCCACATTGGCCACCGTGCTGACGTACCCGGCGCCGCCGACCGCGTACAGCGGCAGGTTCAGCTCCTCGCAGCCCGAGTAGTACGCGAGCCCGGTCTCCGCGATCACCCGGGCCGAGCCGAGCAGGTCGTACGCGCAGTCCTTGACCGCCACGATCCGGGGGTGCCCGGCGAGCCGGAGCATCGTCGCCGGCTCGACCCGGGTGCCGGTGCGGCCCGGGATGTCGTAGACCATGACCGGCAGCCCGGTCGCGTCGGCGACCTTCAGGAAGTGCGCCTCGACGGCCGCCTGGGGCGGGCGGCTGTAGTACGGGGTGACCACGAGCAGCCCGTCCGCCCCCGCCTCCTCGGCCTGCCGGGCCAGTTCGGCGGTGTGCCGGGTGTCGGCGGTGCCGACGCCCGCGACGACCGAGGGGCCCGGTCCGACGGCCGCCCGGACGGCGCGGACGAGCGCGGCCTTCTCGGCGTCCGAGGTGGTGGGGGACTCGCCGGTGGTGCCGTTGAGGACCAGACCGTCGCAGCCCCCGGTGACGAGCCGGGCGGCCAGCTCACCTGCCTCGTCGAGGTCGAGGGCGCCGGTGGGCGTGAACGGGGTGACCATCGCGCAGAGGGCGCGGCCGAAAGGGCGTGCAGTGCTCATCCCGGAAGTCTGGGCGCATCGGACGCTGAAGGTCCACTTAGATCTTCTTGGTCCGAGGGATAAGAGGTGCTGAACTGTCCCGGGCTCAGAGGAGCAGCTTGAAGCCGTCGTGGCTGCCGGTGAAGCCCAGGGAGGCGTAGAAGCGGTGGGCGTTCGTCCGCCGCTTGTCGCTCGTCAGCTGGACCAGTGCGCAGCCGCGTTCCCCGGCCCGTGCCACGGCCCGCTCCATCAGCTCCCGGCCGAGGCCGTCGCCGCGCCGGTCGGCCCTGATCCGGACCGCCTCGATCAGGGCGCGTTCGGCGCCGCCCTTGCCCAGGCCCGGGATGTACGTGGCCTGGAGGCAGCCGAGGACGAGGCCGTCCTCGTCCGTCAGGACCAGCATCTCGTTGCGCGGATCGGCCGCGATGTCCGCGAAGGCCCGCTCGTAGGCCTCGGTGACGGTGACCGAGACCGGGTCCACGACCTTGTCCTCGTCGGCCAGGAGGGCGAGGACCGCCGGGAGTTCGGCGCGGGTCGCGGGGCGCAGGGTCAGGTCGCGAAGGATCATGGCGCGAAGTCTCGCACGGGCGCGGCCCTTGACCTCAAGCAAGGTTGAGGATGGACGGTGGAGTCATCCGCACCGCACACCGGACCGAAGGAGACTCCCCATGAACGCCGTCGCGCACCCCGACGCCCGCCCCGACCTGCACCGCCCCGGAGTCGGCGCCGTCCTGGCCAGTACCTGGCGGGTCGGCACCCCCGAGCGCCAGCGGGCCGCAGTCGAGGCGATCCGCCAGGCCTGGGAGAGCCGGGAATGGCCGGATCTGGGGCTGCTCTCGTACACCGTGTACATCGGGACGGACGGCGACGCGCTGATGCACTACTCGCAGTGGACCGGCGAGCAGGCGTACGAGGACTTCGTCCGGACCCACCGCGACGAGCGGAACGCCGAGATCGACGCGGCCGTCCCCGGCGTCGAGCGGGTGGTGCTCCACCGCTACGCGCCGCCGTACCGCTCCGCCGTCCTCAGCGAGGAGAGCGCCGGGGCAGTGCCCGGGGCCGTCGCGGTCGTCGAGGTCGACTTCGACGGACCGGACGCCGGGCGCCAGGAGGCCTGGGTGGAGGCTGTGTTCACGGCCATGGGCGACGACGCGGGGAAGCGGCCGGCGCGCGGCGGGATCGGCGCGCACTTCCATCTGTCCACCGACGGCACCCGCGTGCTGAACCTCGCCGAGTGGGAGAGCGAGCAGGCCCACATCGAGTGGCAGGCGGAGTACGCCCCGCTGAGCGAGGCGTGGGGGCGGGTGCTCCACCACCCCGGGCTCGCCGGCAGCCGGGTGCGGCGGTACACGCCCGCGCTCAGCCTGAGCGCGGGCGTGTGACCGGACCTCCGGCTCAGGGAACTACGGGCGGAAGCGCAGGACCTGCGGGTCGTGGTCGCTGTCCTGGTCGGCGAACTCGGCGTTGATGTGCACGCTGTCGTACTCGAAGTGGTGCACACCCGGGCTGGTCAGGATCTGGTCGAGGACCTGGCTGTTGCCCTGGTAGACGTACGAGTAGCGCTCGCTGCGCGGCAGCGACTTCACGGCCGGGTACAGCGCGCCGCCGTCGGTCAGCGCCTGCGTCGTGCCGGAGAACTCGAAGTCGTTGATGTCACCGACGACGAGGACGTCGGCCTGCTTCTCGACCGCGACGATGTCCTTCACGAAGGCGTTGACCGCCTGCGCCTGCTGCAGGCGCTTCGCCTCGGAGGAACGGTTCGGCGGCTGGTGGTGCGAG
This sequence comes from Streptomyces sp. P9-A4, assembly GCF_036634195.1. Taxonomy (NCBI): domain Bacteria; kingdom Bacillati; phylum Actinomycetota; class Actinomycetes; order Kitasatosporales; family Streptomycetaceae; genus Streptomyces; species Streptomyces sp. P9-A4. The sequence goes on along the minus strand of NZ_JAZIFY010000001.1, from coordinate 1,608,769 downwards.
ACGATGGACTCGTCGCCGCCCTTCGAGCCGAAGTGGTTGGCGATGACGAAGACCGTACGGCCGCGGAAGACGAACTCGCCCGCGAGCGGCTTGCGGCTGCTCTCCCAGGCGGTGTTCGCCGGGTCGACGCGGCCGGGGGAGAGGGTCAGGGCGGCGCGGCCCTTGCTGCCCGTCACGGCGGTGCCGGTGGTCGCGTCGCCGCCCGCGCGGTCCGTGAAGGAGACCCGCTCGGGGTTGAAGAGGAAGACCTGACGGATATTGCCGCCGGGCTCGCCGCCGTCCTTGTTGTTCTGCGGGTCGACCGAGCGCCACTCGTACGCCGGGCCGCCGGCCGCCACGATCGCGTCCGTGAACTTCTTCACCGTCAGATCGGCGGCGACCGTGCCGTCGTTCTTGGCGCCGGTGTTGTCCTGGATCTCCTCCAGGGCGAGGATGTCGGGCGAGGCGAGGTTCTCGACGACCGCCTTCGCGAGCGCGTCGAACTTCTCCTGCGGGTCGCTCGGGTCGAGGTTCTCCACGTTGTACGTGGCCACGGCCAGCTCGTTCTTGTGCTGCTTGTCCGTGGTCTCGCGCTCCAGGCCCGCGTCGACGACCGTGCCCAGGGTGCGGGCGGTCAGCGTGTAGCCGCCGAACTGGTTGAAGTCGAGGGGGCCCTCGGTGGTGCCGGTCAGCCGGTCGCCGACGTCGGCCTTGGGGAAGGGCTGCTGGGCGAGCGGGGTCAGCGACTGGATCTGGAGCCGGCCCGTGTTCTGGGACTCGTACGAGCCGTAGACCGTGCCGCCGCGCAGGTTGCGGTTCTCCCAGGGCTTCACCGTCACCCACAGCTCCGCGTACGCGTCGGTGGCGCCGACGATCCGCGAGGAGTCGACGCGGACGTTGGTGCCCTCCAGGGACTCGTAGTAGTCCAGGGCGTACGTCTCCGGGTCGAGGGCCAGGCCGTTGACCGAGCCGCCGGCGGCCGGGTCGCCCCCGGGGGCGTACGCGTCGGGCACGGACCAGGCGGAGATGGTCACCGGGGCCGGGACCGGGTTGCCCTTCGACAGCACGGTCACGACCGGCTTCGAGATCTGGGTCAGCGACTGGTTGCCGGAGTTCAGGCCGCCCGGGACGTACTCGGTGACCGTGCCGTTCAGGCTGACCGCGTCGCCCACGGCGACCGTCGGGACGGAGCTGGTGAAGACGAAGACGCCCTCGCTGGTGGCCGGGTTCGCGTCCGCCTCGGGGTCCTGGATCCAGAAGCCGCGCGAGCCGTAGGTACGGACGCCGGTCACGATGCCCGTGACGCCCGTGACCTGCTTGCCGACGAGCGGGGAGACGCGGGTCGTGCCCTGGATGTCGTGGATGCGGACACCGGCCGCGGCGTCGTCGGCGGCGGCGCTCGACGAACCGGCGAGCAGACCGGCGGCGAGGGCGGAGGCGACCACGGCGGAGACCGCGGCGGACCGTGCGAGGGTGCGGCGGGCAGATCCCGGTATGGACGAAGGCATCAGGGGACTCCGAGGGTGCTTGGAGGAAGGGCAGATGAATCTACGCGCGTCAATCTCTTGGCAGAGCGGTGGACTTGTCAAGAGTCGACGGGTGTACGAAGGCTGACGGACGCGTGAACCGCCGGACGCCCTCCCGGATGCGTCTACGCTGAGAGCCGCGCTTCGAGCCTTCTCCGAGCCCCCATCACCCTTCACCCACGCACGCGTCGAGGAGACCCCCCAGATGTCAGCGGAGCACCCCACCCTTCCCCCCGTTCGGCTGCGTGCGGACGCGGAGCTGGCGCGGGACGCCCTGGCCGCCCCCCTCCTCGCGCACGCGGTGCGGCTCGCCCGCTGGGCCGGACCCGACACCCGGGTCGACGCGGGCGGCGAACTCGTCGACGAGCAGCTCCCCGAGGCCGTCGAGCTGCTGGGCCTCACCGAGGACGAGGACGGCGAGCTGTGGGCGGGCGACGCCTGGCGGCTCGCGGTCGACACCGGCCTGGTGGACGTCCAGGACGGCACCGAGGGGACCGGGGACGAGGACGGCGACACCGCGGGCCGGGCCGCGCCCGGCGAGAACCTCGCGCTCGTCACCGGCGGTTCGCCGCAGGACGTCCTCGCGCTCTGGCTGGACGGCTTCGACGCGGTCTTCGGCGACGCCGTCGCCCCCGTCATCGACGACCTCGACGCGATCGTCGGCGAGGACGGCGAGATCGACATCGAGGCGCTCGACTGGGACCCCGAGGCGGAGGCCGAGTTCCTGGAGGGCGTCCTCGGCAACCTCTACCTCCTGACCGTCAGCGACGCCGGCCCCGGCGACGGCCCCGTCCCGCTGCCCGCGCTCGCCGCGTCGATGGTCGTCCCCGACGACATGGGCGAACCCACCGACGACGTCCTTGAGCAGGTCTCCGACGCGATGATGCGGCTCGACGAGCAGTTCCGGCTGCTCGAACCGATCGGCCTCGTGGACTACCACCCCGTCGACGAGGCCCTGATGGCCGAGGAGGGCGAGGAGCCCGCGCCGCCCGTCGACGACGAGGACGTCACCCGCTACGGCATGGTCCGGCTCACCCCCCTCGGCCTCTACGGCGTCCGGGCCCGGATGATGGAGGCCGGTGTGGACGCGCCCGCCGTCGGCGACCTCGCGGACAAGGGCGCCGACGCCCTCCTCGACGGGATCGCCGGCTACCCGGAGGCCGCGGCCCGCGAGGAGACCGCCGGCTGGCTGTCCGGGCGCGACGCGCTCGGCGCCGCCCGGGAACTGCTGCGCGCCGCGCGCGGCACGGACGCCGGCTCGCCGCTCCGCCGCCTCCACTGCCAGCAGACCCTGTCCCTGGTCGGCCCCGAGGCGGAGCCCGCCGTACGGGAGGTCCTGGACGACGCGGAACTCGGCGGCCTGGCGCGCGTCTGGCTCGCCGAGCGCGGCGCGGCGGACGTGCCCGCGCCGCAGGAGTCGATGATCTTCTGGCTGGCGATCGACACGATCGCGGCGCAGCTCGACGCGGACGGCGACCTGGAGGAGCTCCAGGAGCTGATCGAGGGTCTGACGGGCCGCCACAGCGGCTTCTTCGAGGCGGCGTGGCGGGTGGAGCACCCGGCGACGGGGGAGGTCCTGGAGGCGATGGGCCGCCTGCACCGGAACAAGACGGTGGCGAAGGAAGCCCGCAAGGCGGCGTTCAAGGCGCGGTCGCGGTCGAGGGGCTGAGGGTAGGAGGGACGGTGGGCCGGGGCTGACGGGCCGGGCCTTTCCGGGCGGCGGACGGCGGTCCGGCCCGGTGGCCGGGACCCCCGGCCTCGCGGTCCGGCGCCCGGGACCCCCGGGCCGCGCCGCGCCCGCCCCCGCCCCCGTCCGTCGCGTCGCGCCCCCGCCCGTCGCGTCGCGCCCAGCGGTGTTCCCGTGGTGTTCAGACGGTGTTCGTGGTGGCACGGGAGGGTGGCCCGCGAGATCCGGCCACCACAGGGAGAACGCCACACCATGCCCCTCAACCGCAGAGAGTTCACCAAGCAGTCCGCCGTCGCCGGTGCGGGGCTCGCCCTCACCGGTGTCGTGGGGGCTCTCGCCACCGCGCCCGAGGCGCTCGCCTCCGACGAGCCCGAGGTGTACGGCTCCGGGCACGACCACGGCCATGGGCACGGCCACGGACACGACCACGGCCTCGGGTACGGCGCGCTCGTCGCCGACCCCGAGGGCATGCTGGCCCTGCCGGCCGGGTTCTCCTACCGCGTCGTCACCCACAGCGGTGTGACCCGCCTGGAGTCCGGCGAGTTCACGCCCTCCAACCACGACGGCACCGCCGCCTTCGACGGCCCGCGCGGCACCACGTACCTGGTCAACAACCACGAGCTCAAGGGCACCCGCGACAAGTGGGAGCACCCCGTCCCGCTGACCGAGGGCCTCGTCTACGACCCCGCCGCGGCCGGTGGCTGCACGGTCGTCGAGGTGCACCGCGACGGCACCGTCGCCGAGTGGGTCGGCCTCGCCGGCACCTCCACCAACTGCGCGGGCGGCCGCACCTCCTGGGGCACCTGGCTGACCGGCGAGGAGACCGAGGACCTGGCCGGCAAGAACGGGATGACCAAGGACCACGGCTACATCTTCGAGGTCGACCCGCGCGACCGCCGCGCCAACCGCGCCCCGAAGCCCGTCAAGGCCTTCGGCCGCTACGCCCACGAGGCCGTCGTCATCGACCCCAAGCGCGGCCACGCCTACCTCACCGAGGACGCCTCCGGCCCCAACGGGCTGCTCTTCCGCTGGGTGCCGCCGCAGGGCTTCGAGCACGGCCGCGGGAAGCTCCGTACCCTCGCCGACGACGCCGGTGTGCTCCAGGCCTTCAAGTGCATCGACTCCTCCGGGGTCTTCGTGGACGACCTCTCCCGGGCGACCCGGATCGGCACCGTCTACGGCGTCGACTGGGTCGACGTCCCCGACCGCGACGGCCGCACCACCCCCGTCCGCAAGCAGTTCGCGGCCGGCCAGGTCACCCGCGCCCGCAAGCTGGAGGGCATGTGGTGGGCCGACGGCGGCACCTACTTCGTCTCCTCGTACGCCCGTGAGGAGAGCCCCGGCGCCGCGCACGACGGCCAGGTCTGGTTCTACGACCCGAAGCGCCGCACGCTCACCCTCAAGGTGCTGCTCGGTGTGAACGCGAACCCGGACGCGGACGGCGCCTTCGACGGCCCCGACAACATCACCGTCTCCCCGTACGGCGGGCTCGTCATCGCCGAGGACGGCGAGGGCGTCCAGCACCTCTTCGGCGCGACCGACTCGGGCCGCACCTACCCGATCGCCCGCAACGACCTGAACGACAGCGAGTTCACCGGTGTGACCTTCTCGCCCGACGGCGACACGCTGTTCGCCAACATCCAGACCCCGGGCATCATGGTCGCGATCACCGGCCCCTGGCGCCGTCAGCCCCGCCGCTGACCCCTGGTCGGATCCATGGGCTGACATCTAACATGTCAGCCCATGGACGCACTACGGCCCGTGGGCCGGACCCTGTTGCGTGACCGGGCGTACGAGGCGCTGCGCGAGGCCATCGTGCGCGGCGACCTCGCCCCCGGCGCCCCGCTCAAGGACGCCGACCTCGCCGAACGGCTCGGGCTCTCGCGCGCACCCGTGCGCGAGGCCCTGGCCCGGCTCGGCGACGAGGGGCTCGTCGAGTCCAAGCCGCAGAGCTACACCCGGGTCACCCGGCCGGTCAGCCGGGTCGTCAGGGACGCCGCCTCGGTGGTGCGGGTGATGCACGAACTCGCCGCGAGGACCGGCGTCCCGCTGCTGGGACCCGAGGGCATCCGGGCCATGCGCGAGGCCAACGAGCGCTTCGCGCAGGCCGTCCGCGCCTCCGACGTGGAGGCCGCCCTCGCCGCCGACGACGCACTGCACCAGGTGCTCGTCGTCGCCAGCGGCAACCACGCCGTCGCCGCCACCATCGCGCGTTACACCCCCCTGATCCGCCGCGTCGAGCGGCGGCTCTTCGGCGACGCCGGAAGCTGCGGCTCGGCCGAGCTGCACGCCCGGCTCATCGGCGCGTGCGAGGCGGGGGACCCGGCGGAGGCGGTACGGGTCACCACGGAGATATGGGCCGCCCTCGAACAGCTCGCGGACGACGCCATCGAGGTCGCCGAGGTCACGGGCATCCCGGCGCCGGGCGGGCGGTCCGCCGAACCCCCCGCGCCGTAGCGCGTCCTGGAACGTCGACCAGCAGCCGTCACTCACCGGGAGCCGCTTTGCCGATCACCGATTTCGAACGCTACCCGCTCCTCTTCGGGCCCTCGCCCGTCCACCCCCTCGAACGGCTCACCCACCACCTCGGCGGCGCCACCCTGTGGGCCAAGCGCGAGGACTGCAACTCCGGTGTCGCGTACGGCGGGAACAAGACCCGCAAGCTGGAGTACCTGGTGGCGGACGCCCTCGCGCAGGGCTGCGACACCCTCGTCTCGATCGGCGGGGTCCAGTCCAACCACACCCGTCAGGTCGCCGCCGTCGCCGCCCGCGCCGGACTCAAGTGCGTCCTGGTCCAGGAGAGCTGGGTGGACTGGCCGGACTCCGTCTACGACAAGGTCGGCAACATCCTGATCAGCCGCCTCGCGGGCGCCGATGTACGGCTGGTGAAGGCCGGCTTCGGCATCGGCTTCAAGGAGAGCTGGGAGCAGGCGCTGCGGGAGGTCGAGGAGGGCGGCGGCAAGCCGTACGCGATCCCGGCCGGCGCCTCCGACCACCGGCTCGGCGGTCTCGGCTTCGCGAACTGGGCGTACGAGGTGGCGGAGCAGGAGCGCGAGCTCGGTGTCCTCTTCGACACGATCGTCGTCTGCTCGGTGACCGGCTCCACCCAGGCCGGTATGGTCGCGGGCTTCGCCGCGCTGGCCGAGGAGGGCGGGCCGGCCCGCCGGATCCTCGGCATCGACGCCTCCGCGAAGCCCGGCCCGACGCACGAGCAGATCACCCGGATCGCCCGGGACACCGCCGCCCTGATCGGGGTGGAGCGCCCGGTGACGGCGGCCGACGTCGAGCTGGACGAGCGCTACCACGCCGGGGTGTACGGCCTCCCGGACGAGACGACCCTCGACGCGATGCGGCTGGCCGCCCGCACCGAGGGCATGGTCACCGACCCGGTGTACGAGGGGAAGTCGATGGCGGGTCTGGTCGACCTGGTGGACCGGGGAGAGATCGGCCGGGACTCGACCGTGCTCTACGCCCACCTCGGCGGCCAGCCCGCCCTCAACGCCTACAGCGCCCTGTTCTCGTAGGGCCGCGGGAGCCGGTCGCTCAGAGTGCCTGGGCGGCCGGCTCCACCGTGTCCGGTCGCTCAGAGTGCCTGGGCGGCCGGCTTCACCATGCCCCGGACGGTCCGGGACTTCACGAACTCGCCCATCGCCGTCATCTCCCACTCGCCGGAGAACTGCTTGATCAGCTTGGCCATCATCACGCCGGTCTGCGGCTCGGCGGTGGTCAGGTCGAAGCGGACCAGCTCCTCGCCCGTCGCCGCGTCGATCAGCCGGCAGTAGGCCTTGGCGACCTCGGTGAACTTCTGGCCGGAGAAGGAGTTGACCGTGAAGACCAGACCGGTGGTGTCGGCCGGCAGCCGGCCGAGGTCGACGACGATCACCTCGTCGTCGCCCGCGCCCTCGCCGGTGAGGTTGTCGCCGGAGTGCTTCACCGAGCCGTTGAGGATGGACAGCTTGCCGAAGTAGCAGCTGTCCTGGTGGTTGCGCTGCGGGCCGTACGCGATGACGGAGGCGTCCAGGTCGATGTCCTTGCCCCGGTACGCGGGCTCCCAGCCGAGGCCCATCTTGACCTGGGAGAGCAGCGGACGGCCGCCTTTGACCAGGGACACCGTCTGGTTCTTCTGGAGGCTGACGCGGCCCTTGTCGAGGTTGATCTTGCCGGTGGAGACCGGGGCGGGGGCGGCGGCCGGGGGAGCGGGCGGCGGCGTGGCGGCGACGATCCGGGGATCGACGGGCGGCACCGGAGGGGCGAGCGGCGGGGCCGGGGGCGCGACCGGGGCGGGCGGGGCGACGGGCGCGGCCGGGGCGACGGGCGCGGCCGGGGTGGCGGCGGGCTCCTCGTCCACCGAGACGCCGAAGTCCGTGGCGATGCCGGCCAGCCCGTTCGCATAGCCCTGGCCGACGGCGCGGGCCTTCCACGCGCCGTTGCGCAGATAGATCTCGACGACGACGAGCGCGGTCTCGGTGGAGAGCTGCGGCGGGGTGAAGGTGGCGAGGACGGTGCCGTCGTCGGCGTTGCGCACGGTGGCCGTGGGCTCGATGCCCTGGAAGGTCTGGCCCGCGGCGTCCGGGCTCGCGGTGACGACGATCCTCTCGACGCCGGCCGGGACGGCGCCGGTGTCGACCAGGATCGCGTCGGGGGCGGCGCCGCCGCCGGAGCGGTAGGTGACGCCGGGGCCGGACGGCTGGTTGTAGAAGATGAAGTCGTCGTCCGAGCGCACCTTGCCGTTGGCGCCGAGCAGCAGGCCCGAGACGTCGAGCCGCACCGGGGCGGCGACGTCCACCGCCACGCGTGCGACGGTGAGAGGGATGTTCGAGCCGGGGGTCATAGCGGTCATGCCTGGGGTAACGAGCCGGGCGCCTTTGCCGTTCCCTTACCCTCCTCCGGTTCGGCCACCTTGATTACCGGCCATCCTCGAACGGCTGTCGGCGGCCGGGATGGCCTCGGTCACCGGCCGCCCTGGTTGCGCGGGTGGTTCCTCGCCTGCCGCTCGTTGCCGAAGCGGTACGAGCCCGTCCAGCGGGCCATGATCAGCTGGGCGTCCCCCGACTCGACCTCCGCGAGGAACTTCTCGGCGCGTCCGCCGCGCAGCACGCCGGCGGGCCGCCCCAGGTGGGTGAGGGCGACGGAGCCGTCCCGGCGCCGCTCGTACGTGAATCCATGAGGTCGTGGCATGCCGGGCATCCTGCCGTTCCCGGTCAGATCCGTCATATGAATATTCTTTCGACCCATGGGTGCAGTGGGGGTGGAGGGGCCGGTGGTACCGGTGGGGGCAGGGGGCGGTGTGGGCGCGGTGGACCCGGTAGGTGGGAGCTGTTTCCGGACACGGGACGTGGACGAGGCGCGCGGCGAGCTGGACGCCCGCTACTACGCGAACCGCATGGACGTCGTCGACCGCGAGCGGCGCCCCTTCGTGGCCCGCTTCGACACCGTCGCGCTCGGTCCGCTGGTGATCGGCGACCTGAGCTGCGGGGCCGATGTGCGGATGAGCTTCGGGGAGCTGGGCGCGTACCACCTGAACGCGCCGTTCAGCGGCACGATGGAGATGCGCCAGGGCGGCTCCCCGCTCGTCGCGACGCCCGGCGAGGCCGTGCTGCTCGACCCGGCCGGTGACACCTTCCTCGACTGCTGGAGCGGGGACTGCCGGACCCTCGCGGTGAAGATCGGGGCGGCCGCCCTGCGCGACCGGCTGGAGCGGCTGATCGGCCGGCCGCCCCGGGGCCCGCTGATCCTGGGCCCCGTCCTGGACATCACGCGCGGGCCCGGTCTCAGCTGGGTGCGCTTCGCCCGCCAGGTCGCGGCCGAGGCGCTCGCGGGGAACGGCCTCGCCCGGCACGAGCTGGTGGCCGCGCCCCTCCAGGAGGCGCTGCTCAACGGGCTGCTGCTGGCCGCCGAGCACCCCTGGCGCGAGGCGCTGGCCCACCCGGGGGAGCCGCGGCGCCCGGCCCCGGTCAAACGCGTGATGGACGCGGTGCGGGAGCGCCCCGAGCACCCGTTCACGACCACCGAACTCGCCGTCCTGGCCCGGGTGAGCGTGCGCCGCCTCCAGGAGTCGTTCCGGGAGTACGTGGGGATGTCCCCGATGGCGTACGTCCGCGAGGTCCGCCTCGACCGGGTCCGCGAGGAGCTGCGGGCGGCGGCGCCGGACGGGGTGAGCGTGAGCGAGGTCGCCTGGCGCTGGGGCTTCGCCCACCAGGGGCGCTTCGCTGCCCGCTACCGGGAGAAGTTCGGCGAGTCGCCGTCCTGCACCCTGCGCGCGTCCCGCTGAGCGGAGCCGAAGCCGGGGGCACGCACGGCGGGTGTGCTTCTTTGAGCCAACCCACCGCGCATTCCGGACAGGTGTCGCGTTCCGCGGCTCGCGATGATCTTCGTCCGGGCCTACGGTGAGCAGGTCCGGTGCGCCAGCCGCACCCGCGACCCGGGCCCCGGCCGGCTCCCCCGTATCAGTCCGGCCGGGTCCTGTGTACTTCCGCACCGTCGGGTGCGGTCACCGCGGTGGTCCGCCGCGGATCAGTGCGGCCACTGAGGCGGCGTCACGCAGAAGTGGCCGCCCAGGTAGAGGTCGTCGGCGCTGCCCTCCGGGGGGAAGCCCTTCTCCGCGACGACCTTCTCCGCGTACGGCTCCGAGTCGTCCTGCGGGTCGAAGCCGAGCGCCCGCGCCGTGGAGAGGTCCCACCACGCGCGCGTGTTGGCGGAGGAGCCGTACACCACCGTGTGGGCCACGTCCTCGGCGGTGAGGGTGGCGTGCAGCAGCCGGGCGCAGTCGGCGGGGCTGAGCCACAGCGACAGCATCCGGACCGAGGTGGGCTCCGGGAAGCAGGAGCCGATGCGGACCGAGACGGTCTCGATGCCGTGCAGGTCCCAGTAGAGCTGCGCCAGATCCTCCCCGAAGCACTTGGAGAGGCCGTAGAAGGTGTCGGGGCGGTGCGGGGTGTCGACCGGGACGAGCGGCTCGCCCTCGCGGGGCCGCCGGGTGAAGCCGACGGCGTGGTTGCTGGAGGCGAGGACCACGCGCCGCACGCCCTCCTCGCGCGCGGCCTCGTACAGGTTGTACGTCCCCGCGATGTTGGCGGCCATGATCTTGTCGAAGGTCGACTCCAGGGAGATGCCCGCGAGATGCACGATCGCGTCGACGCCCCGGACCGCCTCGCGCAGCGCCGCGCGGTCCGCGAGGTCGGCCACGATCGCGTCCGTCGCCCCCGGCACGGGGGCGACGTCCAGGAGGCGGAGCTCGTAGCCGTACGGGGGCAGCAGCTCCCGCATCAGCGTGCCGACGCCCCCGGCGGCGCCGGTGAGCAGGACGGTGCGGGGGACGGACATGGGAACGCATCTCCTCCGTTGAGTGGCATTCACAACCGTGGACACGCTAGGGAGCGGTCCGACGGAGCGTCAAGGGTCGGCCGTGCGACGGGTTCTCTCCTTGACCCCTGTTCCGGGCTGATCTAGCGTGCGTGACGGAATCGTTCAAGAATATGGACGACAGTCAGAATTGTGCACAGCGGCTGTGCACGACGGACTTCCCTGGGAGCGCCCGTGACCACTGCCCCGCTCGCCGGCCGGCTCGACGGCCTGCTGTTCTTCCCCGTCACCGCCTTCGCGCCCGACGGCTCCGTCGACCTCGACGTCCTCCGCGCCCATGTACGCGCGGGCGTGGACGCGGGCGCCGCCGCCGTCTTCGCCTGCTGCGGCACCGGAGAGTTCCACGCCCTCACCCCCGAGGAGTTCCGGGACTGCGTCGCCGCCGCCGTCGAGGCGGCCGAGGGCCGCGTCCCCGTCGTCGCCGGCGCCGGATACGGCACCGCGCTCGCGATCCGGTACGCCCGCCTCGCCGAGGAGGCCGGCGCCGACGGACTCCTCGCCATGCCCCCGTACCTCGTCGTCGCCGACCAGGCCGGACTGCTCCGCCACTACACCGAACTCGCCGCCGCCACCTCGCTCGACGTCATCGTCTACCAGCGCGACAACGCGGTCCTCACCCCCGCCACCGCCGTCGCCCTCGCCCGCACCGACGGCGTCATCGGCATCAAGGACGGCCTGGGCGACCTCGGCCTCATGCAGCGGATCGTCAGCGCCGTCCGCGCCGAAGGCCTCGACCTCCTGTACTTCAACGGCCTGCCGACCGCCGAACTCACCGGCGCCGCCTACCGGGGCATCGGTGTCTCCCTCTACTCCTCCGCCGTCTTCTGCTTCGCCCCCGACATCGCCCTCGCCTATCACCGCGCCCTCGCCGCCGGCGACGACACCACCGTGAACCTGCTCGTCGACGTCTTCTACCGGCCCCTGGTCGAACTCCGCGACCGGGGCAGGGGATACGCCGTCTCGCTCGTCAAGGCGGCGGTACGGCGGGGAGGCCTGGAGGTGGGAGAGGTACGGCCGCCACTGAGCGAACCCGCCCCCGAACACGTCGAGGAACTCGCCCTGCTCGTCGAGCGCGCCCGCGCCCTCCTCAAGGAGGCCGGAGCGTGAGGACCGGAGCCTTCGTCTACCCCTGGGACATCGACGGAGACCCCGAGGCCCCCGGACTCCTCGCCGGGCTCGGCCTCGCGCAGGTCACCCTCGCAGCCGCCTACCACTCCACCCGCGCCCTCACCCCCCGCCACCCGGCCCACCGGGTCGTCACCGCCGAACACGCCGCCGTGCTCTACCCGCCGGACCCGGACCGCTGGGCGGGCCGTCGGCTGCGCCCTTACCCGGCGGGGGAGTGGGCCCCCGGCGACGCCTTCGGGCGGGCCGCCGACGCGCTCGCCGGCACGGGCCTCGAAGTGCACAGCTGGGTCGTCCTCGCCCACAACTCCCGCCTCGGCGCCGAGCATCCGGACACCTCCGTCGTCAACGCCTACGGCGACCGCTACCCCTGGGCGCCCTGTGTCGGCCGCCCCGAGGTCCGCGAACTGCTCGTCGGCCTGGCCGCCGAGGCCGCCGTACGGCCCGGCGCGGCCGGCACCGAACTGGAGTCCTGCGGCTGGTACGGCCTCGCCCATCTCCACGCCCACGACAAGACCGGCGGCGTCGCCCTGGGCGAGCGCGAGCAGCTCCTGATGTCGCTCTGCTTCTGCCCCTCCTGCCGGGAGGGGTACGGGGCCGGGGGCGCCGACCCCGAGGAGCTGGCCGCCGCCGTGCGGGCCGCCCTGGCACCCGTATGGGCCGGAACGGGCCCCGCGGGCGGACTCGGCGCCCTGGAGGCCCCGGCCCTGGCCTGGCGCGCCGGGACCGCCCGTACCTTCCAGGAGGCCGCGGTGGCCGCCGTACGGGCCGCCGCCCCGCCCGGCTTCCGGGTCCTGCTGCACGCCGACCCCGACCCGTACCGCTGCGGCGCCGACACCGGCACCGACCCGGCACACGTCCTGGGCCTCGCGGACGGGGTGGTCGCCCGGCCGCCCCGGGTCGCGGACTTCGCGGCCCACGCGGGCCCGGACACCGTCCTCGCCGCGAACCTGTCCGTCGTCACCGGCATGGGCGGTGCCCCCGGCCGGCTGGCCGAGGACGCCGATACGGCCCGCGCGGCGGGCGCGACGGAACTACGGCTCTACCACGCCGGGCTGGCCTCGGAGGGAGACCTGTCGGCGGTCCGCACGGCCCTGCGGAAGCTCGGGCAGGAGGTCGGGTGAGGAGGCGTTCGGCCGGGGAGGCCGTCGGGTCGGCGGCGGCCCGCTCGGCAACGGACGGCCCGGCAGGTCGTCGTCCCGGCCGAACGGCTCGGTTCAGCCCGGGTCAGCGGCCTGCCGGGCCGCCACCAGGCCCGACTCGTAGGCCGCGATCACAGCCTGCGCCCGGTCACGGACGCCGAGTTTGTCGAAGATGCTGGTGATGTAGTTCTTGACGGTGGAGACGCTGATCTCCATGGCGCGTGCGATCTGGTTGTTGTCCAGGCCGGTAGCCACCAGGCGCCAGACCTCCACCTCGCGCGGGGTGAGATCGGGGGTGCTTGGTGCGGCGGCCCGTCGGCGGTTCGGGGCCGCCGCCTGTTCGTTCCTGACATAGGCGGAGATCAGTCGGGTCAGCAGACGGGGCGCGACGGCGGCCTCGCCCCGACGGACGGTGCGGATCGCGGCCACGAGGTCCTCGGGCGAGCTGTCCTTGGGCAGGAAGCCGTACGCGCCGGCGCGCAGGGCGGCGACCACGTACTCGTCCATGTCGAAGGTGCTGAGGGCGAGCACCCGGCACTCGGGAAGGTCGCGAGCCAGTCGCTCGGTGGCGGCCACCCCGTCGAGGACGGGCATCCGGATGTCCATCACGACGACGTCGGGACGGTGCTCCCGGGCGAGCGCAAGGGCCTGCTCGCCGTTCTCGGCCTCGGCAACCACGGTGATGGCCGGAGAGGGGCCGAGGATCAGGGCCAGTCCGCGCCGCACAAGCGGCTGGTCGTCCGCGATCAGTACCCGGATCGTCCGCTCGCCCACGGCCTCGTTCCCGGCTTCTGTCCCGATCACCGGTCAGTCCTCCTCGTCCTGGCCCGTCGGAGCTTCCAGCGGCAGGCTCGCCACGACCCGGAAGCCGGCCTCGGGCAGCGGACCGGCCTCCAGTGCGCCGCCGTGCAGGGCGACCCGTTCGCGCATGCCGACCAGACCGTATCCAGCGCCGTACGTGATGCCGGGGGCCGGAGGAGACTCCGCCGCGTCCGTCACGCCCTGATCGGTGACGGATACCCGGACGCGCTCGGGCAGACAGGTGAGGCGGACCTTCACCGGGACGTGGGGCCCCGCATGCTTACGGGCGTTGGTCAGTGCCTCCTGGACGATCCGGTAGAGAGTGAGACCGACCACCGGGGGCAGTCGTCCGGGCTCGCCGTCCACGGCCAGCTCGGTGGGCTGTCCGGCCTGCCGAGATTCCTTGATCAGCCGGTCGAGGTCGGCCAGGCCGGGCTGCGGGGCCTCCGGGGTCCCGTGCCGGTCGGTCGCCGTGTCCTCGTCGGCCCGCAGGACGTCGAGGAGCTGCCGCATCTCGCGCAGGGCCAGCCGCCCCGACTCCTCCAAGGTGACCAGGGCCTCGCGGGCGACACCCGGGTCGTGGCCGAGGTTGGCGCGGGCGCCGCCCGCCATCAGCTGCATGGTGGTGATGCGGTGGGCGACGATGTCGTGCAGCTCCCTGGCGATGCGGCGCCGTTCCTCGGCCACCGCCCGGTCGGCGAGGAGCCGGCGGTTGGCCTCCGTCTCCTGCTGCCAGCGGTTGACCGCGAGGCCGGTGGCGGCGATGAGGCAGGCGGAGAGGCAGGCACTGGTCACGTTCAGGTATCCGCGCGGGGCGGCGAGATCCGGAGTGAGCAGGGTGACGCCGATCGCCCCGGTCGTCAGGGCGGCCGTCGCCCACGGACGGCCGGTCCGGGCGGCCGAGTAGAGGGCGACCGCGAGGGTGGCGCCGAAGTGATGGCTGAGGGATGTCGTCAGATTCAGCAGCGCGACGAGCACCAGGCTGACGGTCATGACGGTGAGCGGAAAACGGCGCCTCATGAGCAGCGGCAGCGCGGAGACGGTCACCAGCAGGATGCCGGCGGCTGACACGGGGACGCCATTGACCTGCGAAAACGCGGTATATCCGATGAGGTCCACGACGGCCGCGCCGACGGCCGGCAGGGCGTCGTTGCGGGTCCACGGGAACGTGTCGGCGTCCGGCGGGAAGAGGCGCCCGCGCAGTTCCCGGCGCGCGGGCGGAGCGCTGCGACGCGTCGCCATGTCGGCCTCCTTCCTCGCTGTTCTCCGCTGTGGTGCCGGACGTCCCGCCCGGCACCGGTAGCCGGCTCCTGCCATTGTCCCCGCCCGCCGCGGCCCCGGCTCCGCCTCAGGGCCGAGATCGGACCAGGACCAGGGTCCCGGTCGGGTGGACGGACAGGTCCAGGGCCCCGTACGGCTTCTCGTCCCGCACTCCGACGATCTGTGTGAATTCCGGTGATGTGCTGTAAGGGCACTGTCCGAGATCGCCTACGAACGGAAGTTCCCGTGATTCGCGCCCTGACCGGATTCTCCACGAGGAATCCATGGAAAGTCATCACCTTCTGGGTGCTGCTGGGAATGGGGCTGGGCGTGGTGGGTCAGGCGCTGATGTACCGGGTCACCGAGAGTCAGCTCGGTGACTTCCTGCCGGACACGTACGACTCGGCGGTGGCGCTGAAGGTCGCCGAGGACAAGTTCGGGATCAAGCCGGACGCCAATACGGTGACCATGCTGGTGAAACGGGCCGACGGAAAGCCGCTCGGCGCGGCTGACCAGCAACGTGCGGAGGCAGTTGCGGCAGCTCTCGGCAAACGGCGGGTGACCATGCCGAAGTCCGAGGACGCCCCTGATTTCCTGGCGAAGGACCATTCCCAGACGCCGAAGGTGGCGCCCGGCACTGTGGCGCCCCACCGCACTTTCATTCTCTTTTCCGTCAGTCTTTCCGGTAATTCGACCGACCCCGGCCTGCAGAATCTATTCAAAGAGTTCCGCAATACCGCTTCCGGTATGTACGAGCAGGGCGGACTGCGCACCGGATTCACCGGTGGTCTGGCCGACCTCGCCGACACCCACGATGCGGAGAAGACCACGAGCACAGTGGCCGGGGCACTCACCATCGGTCTGATCGTGCTGCTGAACGTGCTGGTGTTCCGCAGCGCCCTGGCGGCTCTCCTGCCGCTGCTGGCGGTCAGCCTCGTCGGCGGGGCCGCCGTGGGTGCGGTGGCCGGCGCGGCGCTGCTCACCGGGATCAAACTGGACCCGAGCACGCCGCAGCTGATCAGCGTGGTGCTGCTGGGCATCGGGATCGACTACTTCCTTTTCTTCCTGTTCCGCTTCCGTGAGCGGTTGCGCGCACAGCCCGAGCGTGGCGCCCGCGAGATCGCGGGTGAGGTGACGGGGCGGGTGGGCTCCGCGATCACCTCGGCGGCACTCACCATCGTCGCCGCCTTCGCCACCCTCGGTCTCGCCGCCTTCGGGCAGTTCCGGGTGCTCGGCCCGGCCGTCGCGGTCTCCGTCATGGTGATGCTGCTGGCCGGTCTGACCCTCATGCCCGCCCTGCTGGCGGTCGCCGGCCGCAGGATGTTCTGGCCCTCCCGCACCCTGAAGCACGCGCCGCGCGAGGGTTCGGCCGGACGCTTCGGCGACACCGTCGCGCGGCGACCGCTCGCCGTCACGGTCGGCGCGATCGTACTGCTCGGTGCGCTGGCCGCCGGGATGGCCGGCATGAAGATGGACTACAGCAACGGCAGCGGCGGCTCGGGCACATCGGCCGCGGCCACCGCCGCGGAGATCTCCCGCGCCCTGCCCGCAGGGGTTTCCGACCCCACCGAGGTCTACGTCACCAGCGGCGACGGCGGTGCCCTCGACCGGCACGGCGTCGACACCCTGGTCAGGGCGCTCGGCCGCACACAGGGCGTGGGCCAGGTGACTCCGGTCGAATACGACAAGGCGGGCGATGCCGCCCGGATCGGCCTCCACCTGACCGTCGACCCTCAGAGCCAGAAGGCACGCGACCTGGTGTCCGGTCCGGTGCGGGCAACCGTCGCAGCGCACATGCCCACGGGCGCCGAGGCGCACGTCGGCGGCACGGCGGCGATCTTCGCTGACATCTCCACCGCTGTCTCCGAGGACCTGAAGCTGGTCCTTCCCGTGGCCGCCGCGCTCATCGCGCTGATCCTGCTCGTCCTGCTGCGCAGCGTCCTGGCGCCGGTGGTACTCATGGTCTCCGTCGGGCTCGGCTTCGCCGCCACGCTCGGCGCCTCCGCCCTGGTGTTCCAGCACGCGCGCGGCGAAGCGGGCGTCGCCTTCACCCTGCCGCTGGTGCTCTTCCTGTTCGTCGTCGCCCTGGGCACGGACTACAACATCCTGATGAGCGACCGCATCAGGGAGGAGATGGAGCGCCCGGGACCGGCCCGCGCGGCGGTGGCCCGCGCCGTACGGCACACGGCGCCGGCCGTGGCCACCGCCGGACTGGTGCTGGCCGGTTCCTTCGGCGGCCTCGCGGTGAACCCCGCTCCGTCCACCCAGCAGATCGGCTTCGCGACCGCCCTCGGCATCCTGCTGTCGGCGTTCGTTCTGTCCGTCGCGCTGGTCCCGGCGCTCGCCGCGCTGCTCGGCCGCTCGCTGTGGTGGCCCGTCCCGCCGCGCCGCACCGCGAGGCGGCCCCTGTCGTACGAGCCCGGACGGCGGGCCGACGAGACGGGTTCCGCCGCGGTCGCGTACGACCGCGTCGGCACGAACTGACCGCCGCCTTCGCGCTCCCGCGCGAGCGAGCAGCGCGAACGTGACCGACCCCGGTCCTTCATTTCCCAAGAACCCAGACGCAAGTCGATCGAAAGGCACGACCAGATGGCTACGCACAAGAAGCGGATCAACCGCCCGCGGCTCCTCGCGGCGGTGGCGATCGTGGCGGGGGCGGTCCTTGCTCCCGTGGCGGTCAAGGCGGCCACCGCCGACGAGGTCCCCGCGGTCAGCGGGAAGCAGGGCCCCGTACACCTACTGGAGCGGGCCGCTCATCCGCTGCGTGCGACCGAGCCCGGCGGAGACACGGCCGACCTGCGAGCCCTGTCGGCGATGATCGGTGACGCCGAGGTGGTCGGCCTCGGCGAGGCCACCCACGGCTCCCACGAGTTCTTCACGATGAAGGAGCGGGTCTTCCGCCACCTCGTCGAGAAGAAGGGCTTCACCACCTTCGCCCTGGAGCTGAGCTGGTCCGCGGGACTCCAGATCGACGACTACCTCCAGACCGGCAAGGGCGATGCCCGCGAGATCGCCGCACAAACTCTGGCCAACTCTCCTTGGGAACGCGAAGAGTTCGTGAGTCTCATCGAGTGGATGCGCGACTACAACCGCAGCCACCCCGACCGTCCCGTGCACTTCATGGGCGACGACATCGGCGCTCCCTCGCTGAACGACGCGTTCTTCGAACGGGTCACCGGCTATGTGGAGAAGAACCGCCCCGAGGCGCTGCCGCGGCTCAACGAGCTCTACGCCGGTCTGCGGCCCATCGACGACGCCTTCGCCTACCTGGCCAAGCCGCTGGCGGAGCGACAGCAGCTCGCCGTCAAGGCGCAGCAGGCGCTGGAACTGGTCAGTAGTCACCGGGGCTCCGGTGGAGACGCCTTCGACTGGGCCGAGCAGAACGCCCGCTCAGTCGCCCAGACCGCCAAGTTCTTCACCTTGAACCCCGGCGACCGGGAGTCCCTGAACAGCCTTCAACGCTTCCGCGACGAGGTGATGGCCCAGAACGTCACGTGGTGGCAGAAGCACACCGGCGACAAGGTCCTGGTGTCGGCGCACAACAACCACGTCGGCTACGTCTCCGACAATCCCGAGCTGTACTCCAAGACGCAGGGCTCGTTCCTGCGCGACCTCATGGGCAAGAACTACCTGCCTGTGGGCTTCACCTTCAACCAGGGTTCGTTCCTGTCGAAGGACGCCGCCCTCGGCGGCGACTGGAAGAAGTTCACCGTGGGCACCCCCGAGCCCGGCAGGAATGAGCACACCCTCGACCAGGTCGGCTACCGGGACTTCTACCTCGATGTCCGCAAGGCGCCGGCCGCCGCGCGCGCCTGGCTGAACGTCGCCCGGCCCACGCTCAACATCGGCACGCAGTTCCCCGAGAAGCCCCGCGACATCGCGATCGCCAAGTCCTTCGACATTCTCATCCACCTCCACGAAATCCGGGAGGCCGAAAAGCTGAAGCCGTGACGACCGCGTCGCGCCGGGCCTGAACGAGCCGCGAGAGAAGGCTGGCCGACCGGAAGAACGCTGGTCGACCACTCACCGCCCGCCGGGCGGGTGCCCGTCCTCGTCCGGCGCGTCCCTCAGGGCCGCCAGCAGGCGGGCGGCCGAGGCACGGGTGTCGGCGACATGGGCGCGGGCCAGTGTCTCCGCGGTGTCCTCGTCGCCGTCGCGGACGGCCTCGTAGAGCCGCTCGTGGGCCCCGCACATCGGCTCGCCGTCCGACTGCGCCGAGGTGAGCCGGAAGAGGCGGCGCAGCCGGGAGTCGAGCGGGGCCATCAGGTCCGCCAGGAGCGGGTTGCCGGAGAGCTCGACGATCCGGCGGTGGAAGTCGGCGTTGAGGGAGACGGCCTCGCGGAGCCGCCCGGACTCCGCCGCCTTCCTGGCCCGCGCCAGCAGCCGCTCCAGGTCCCGCAGCCGGGCGGGGTCCGCGTGCCGGGCGGCCAGCCGGGCGGCCAGGCCCTCCAGGTTCTCCCGTACGTCGAAGAGGTACTCGGCGTCCTCCGGGCCGAAGTCCGCCACCACCGAACCCCGGCGCGGCTGCACCGACAGGAAGCCCTCCGACTCCAGGCGCTGCATCGCCTCGCGCACCGGCACCCGCGAGACCCGCAGCTCGTCGGCGATCTCCCGCTCCACGAGCCGCATGCCGGCCGGGTACTCCGCCTCGATGATCCGCTCGCGCAGCTCCATGTAGACCCGCTCCCGCAGGGACACATGGGTGTCCCCGGTGGCGGTGCCGCGGACGGCGGGGCGCTGGACGGTCACGGGGGCGGCTCCAGTCGGGGCGGGAGAGACAACGGAGGTGGATGAGGTGAGGGAGGCGGTCGGGCGGAGCGGGCTCGTGCTCTTCCGATCTTCGCAGACCCTTTCGCGCGGAAGTTGCCGGGCCGGGCGAGGGCGCGGCCGGCGGAATCCGGTCCCGGGGAAGCCTCCACCCCGCCCGGAGCCCTCCACCTCGGCGGCGCGCTCCTGCTGCCCGCCCTCGTCGACGGCCACGTCCACCTCGACAAGACCTTCCTCGGAGCCCCCTGGCCCCCGCACCGCGCGACAGCCACCCTGCGCGAGCAGATCGACGCGGAGCGCGCCTCCGGGGGTGGGCCCCGGCTCCACCCCCGTACGGCGTCCCTCAGACCAGGCGGCCGTCCCGGGCCACCACCCGGCCGGCGCGGACCACCAGGTCGCGGCGCGGCAGGTCCACCACCGCCTGCGGCAGGCACTCGCCGTCGACCAGCATGAAGTCGGCAGGGGAACCCGGGCGGAGGTCCGCCTTCGGGAGGCCGAGCAGGTCCGCGCCCCCGTCGGCCGCCAGCCGGAAGCAGGCCTCCAGCTCCTCGTCGAGCCGCAGGCCCAGGGCCCAGGCGGCCAGCCAGGCGCGGTGCAGCATGTCCGCGTTGCCGAACGGGCTCCAGTTGTCCCGTACGCCGTCCGAGCCGAGCCCGACCCTGACCCCGCGTTCGGCGAGCCGCCGGAACGGCAGGATCGTCGTCACCGACAGGGCCACCGTCGTCAGCGCGATCCCCGCGTCCGCGAGCAGGTCCGCCGTCTCGTCCAGCTCCGCGCCCGAGAGACCGGCGACCGCGAAGGCGTGCGCCACGCTCACCCGGCCCTGGAGACCGAGCGCCCGGGTGCGGGCCGCGATGTCCCGCAGTGGCGCGAGGCCCTGCTCGCCCCGGTCGTGGAGGTGGATGTCGAGCCCCAGACCGTGCTTCTCCGCGAGCGCGAAGACCGTGCCCAGCTGGTCGCCCTCGTGGCCGCCGTCCGCGTCGAAGCCGGCCGGGTCGATGCCGCCGATGTGGGTGACGAGCCCGCTCCCGGCGGCCTCCGCCAGAAGCCCGGCCACCCCGGGCGTCCGGACCACCCCGTGCTGCGGGAAGGCCACCAGCTCCACGTCGACGATCCCGGCGAGCTTCCGGGCCGCCTCCGCGACCCCCTCGATCCCGGCGAGCCCGTAGGCCGGGGCGACGTCCGCGTGGGCGCGCATCGCCCGGGTGCCCTGCGCCGCCGCGTGCGACATCAGCCGCAGCGCCCGCTCGCCCACCGGGGCCGGCAGGGCGCGGGAGAGCTCCACGTCACCGGCGACGTACTCGGCGATGCCGTGCGCGGGGCGACGGCTGTGCCAGGGCTCGTCCCAGGAGGTCTTGTCCGGGTGGATGTGCGCGTCGACCAGGGTCGGCAGCGCCAGCCGGCCGCCGCCGTCGACCCGCTCGACGACGGCGTCCGACGGCGCCTCCGCCACCAGGAGTCCGTCCACGGCGACCAGATCGCGGGCCGGCCCGCCGAAGGGCCGTACGTCGTGGAAGAGGGTGGCGGTGCGAGGCGGCGGGGTCACGGGGTCTCCTCGGGGGCGCGGGCGGGTTCAGATGACGCACCGTTTGGTATACCACGAGCCCGCGGCCGGGATGCGCGCCCGGGCGTCACCGGGCCAGGTCCTCCAGCGGGCCCAGCCTTCACCGCACCAGCTCCCAGCCTTCACCAGGCCAGGTCCTCCAGCGCGTCCAGGTCCGGCACCGCCATCGCCACCGGCTCGGGGCCGTCCGAGCTCACCCGCAGCTCCGCCCAGATCGTCTTGCCGCGCCGCGCGTACCGCGTGCCCCAGCGCTCCGCGTACTGCGCCACCAGATACAGCCCGCGCCCGCCCTCGTCCGTCGTCGCCGCGTGCCGCAGGTGCGGCGAGGTGCTGCTGCCGTCCGACACCTCGCAGATCAGCGTCCGGTCGTGCAGCAGCCGGACCCGTACCGGATCGGCCCCGTACCGCACCGCGTTGGTGATCAGCTCGCTGAGGATCAGCTCCGCCGTGAACGCCAGCCCGTCGAGCCCCCACTCCGACAGCTTCGCCGCCGCCGCGTTCCGTACCGGCGACACCGCGGCCGGATCGCGCGCCACCTCCCACTCCGCGATCCGCTCCCGGTCGAGCAGCCGGGTCTGCGCCACCAGGAGCGCGATGTCGTCGCGCGGCGACGGCGAAAGCAGCGTCGCGAGCACGTCCGCGCAGGTCTGCTCCGGAGTCCGGCCCGGCTGGGCGAGCGTGGAACCCAGCAGGTCGAGCCCCGTGCCCAGGTCCCGGCCCCGGTCCTCCAGGAGCCCGTCCGTGAACAGCACCAGCTTGCTGCCCTCCGGCAGCCGCAGCTCCGCCGTCTCGAACGGCGCGTCGCCCAGCCCCAGCCCGAGCGGCATCCCCGGCGGCAGGTCCGGGAACTCGACCCGCCCGTCCGGGCCCACCAGGGCCGGACCGGGATGCCCGGCGCTCGCCACCGTGCACAGCCCGGACACCGGGTCGTAGATCGCGTACAGACAGGTCGCGCCCGTGATGCCCTCGTCCCGCCGCCGCGCCTCGCCGTCCGGCCCCTCCGACTCCCGGTCGTCGATCCGGCCCGTCAGCTCGTCCAGGTGCCCGAGCAACTCGTCCGGCGGCACATCCAGCGTCGAGAAGTTGTGCACCGCCGTCCGCAGCCGCCCCATGGTGGCCGCCGCGTGCAGCCCGTGCCCCACCACGTCGCCGAC
Organism: Streptomyces sp. P9-A4; assembly: GCF_036634195.1. Classification (NCBI taxonomy): domain Bacteria; kingdom Bacillati; phylum Actinomycetota; class Actinomycetes; order Kitasatosporales; family Streptomycetaceae; genus Streptomyces; species Streptomyces sp. P9-A4. The sequence continues at coordinate 1,586,402 of NZ_JAZIFY010000001.1, read as the reverse complement.
GACCAGCGCCACCCGCGCCCCCGGCAGCGGGATCACATCGAACCAGTCGCCGCCCACGCCCGCCTTCGCCGGGAGATAGCGGTACGCCACCTCCACCGCGCTCTGGTCGGGCAGCACCCGGGGCAGCAGGCTCCGCTGGAGCGTCACCGCCATCGCGTGCTCGCGGGTGAACCGGCGCGCGTTGTCGATGGCGACCGCCGCCCGCGCCGCCAGCTCCTCCGCGAACGACAGGTCCTCCTCCCCGAACGGCTCCGGGGTGTCCGCGCGCCAGAAGTTGGCCATCCCCAGGACCACCCCACGGGCCAGCAGCGGCACCGTGAGCAGCGAGTGCATCCCGTACGCCAGCGCCTGCGCCGCCCCCTCGGGGTCCTGCGCCCGCCAGCCCTCCGCCGCCGCCAGCTCCGCCTGCACCACCGCGTGCCCCGCCCCCAGGGCCGTCGCCATCGGGGTGTCGGACACATCGAACCGCACGGTGTCACCGACCGGCTGGAGCGGCTGGTCGGGCCGCAGCCCGCTCAGCGCCGTCCGCCGCATCTCGGTGGCCGCCGCCGCCGACCCCGGCGGCTCCTCCCCGCGCAGCACCGGCTCAAGCAGCTCCACCGTCGCGAAGTCCGCGAACCTCGGCACCGCGACCTCCGCCAGCTCCTCCGCGGTCCGGACGACCTCCAGCGTCGTCCCGATCCGCACGCCCGCCTCGTACAGCAGCTGGAGCCGGCTACGGGCCACCGCCGCCCGGCCCGTCAGGGCGGCCAGCTCGGTGGTGTCCCGCATCGTCATCACGCTGCCGGACTCGGAACCGTCCGGGACCGTCGGCCGCACGCTCACCGCGAGCAGCCGGTCGCCCGCCCGGTGCACCTCGTCCGTCGCGGACCGCCCCGACAGCAGGAGTTCGACCGTACGGGGATCGAGGCCCAGCTCCGAGATGTGCCGCCGCTCCGCGTCGGCGTCCAGGCCGAGCAGCCGGCGCGCCTCGTCGTTGGCGAGCAGCAGCCGCTGGTCCGCGCCCACGATCAGCACCCCTTCGCGGACCGCGTGCAGCACCGCTTCGTGGTGCTCCTTCATCCGCGTCATCTCGGTGGGGCCGAGGCCGTGCGTCTGTCGCCGCAGCCGTCGGCTCACCAGGCCCGCACCGCCCACGGCCAGCACCAGCGCGGCCGCCGCCGCACCGGCGAGCAGTGGCAGCCTGCTCTCCACCGCGTGCGTGATGCTCTCCACCTTGATGCCGCTGGTGACCAGGCCGAGGGTCCGGCCGTGCTGGTCCACGACCGGCACCACGGCCCGCACGGCGTCGTTGGGAGCGCCCCGGAAGTGCTCGGTGAAGGACTTGCCGTCCACCGTCGCGCGGGTGAAGTCCCCGCTCGCCTTGTGGCCGATCAGCGCCTGCATGGAGTCGGTGTACCGCACGCCGGCCGGGCTCAGTACGGAGATGAAGTCCACCCCCGTCGCCTGGCGGGTGGCCTCCGAGCGCGACTGGAGCACCGCCGTCGGGTTGGGGGAGGACAGGGCCTCGTCGATGCCGGGCGCGTGCGCGAAGGCCTCCGCGACGGCAAGCGAACGCACCCGGGCGTCCCGATCGGCGGCACTCTGGGCCTGGTGGAAGGTCGCGAACACGGCCGCCGCGATCACCAGGAGCGCGATGAGCGCCTCCAGGGCGAACACCTGGCCGGCGACGCTCCGGAGCCCGGTCCTGCGCTCCCCGGAGCGGGAGCCTTTCGCGGAGCCGGAGCCGGAGCCGGAGCCGGAGCCCGCCTGCGTACCCGCACCCGTATCCGCTCCCGCCGTCGGCTGCGAGCCCCGTCCCCGCCCCCCGCCCCGTCCCCGCCCCCCGCCCCGGTCCCGGGCTCCGCCCCGGTCCGCGGCCGTCATCCCGTGCTCCGGGCGATGAGGAGCGCCACGTCGTCCGCCGCGCCCGGCCGCCGCAGCGCCCGGAGCAGGTGGTCGCAGGTCTCCTCAAGAGGGCCGCGCGCCTCGTCGAGGAGGCCCACCAGCAGGGCCATCCGCTCGTCGATCGCGTCGTGGCGGGTCTCGATCAGACCGTCCGTGTAGAGCACGAGCCGGTCCCCGGGAAGAAACGGCACCCGGGTCGTACGGAACGTCCCGCCGCCGACCCCGAGGGGCACTCCCGGCGGCACGTCCACCAGCTCGGCAGGTCCGTGCGCGGGGACCCGTACCGGCGGCAGATGGCCGGCGTTCGCGATCCGGCACCCGCCGCGGACCGGGTCGTACACCGCGAAGAGACAGGTCGCGATGTAGTGCTCCAGGCCCGCGGTGATCCGGTCCAGGTGCGTGAGGACCTGGTCGGGCGGCAGATCGAGGTCCGCGAACGCGCAGGTCGCGGTCCGCAGCCGGCCCATCGTCGCCGCCGCGTCGATGCCGCTGCCCATCACGTCCCCGACGACGAGGGCGGTCTTGCCGTCGGGCAGCGGGATCACGTCGTACCAGTCGCCGCCGACCTCGCTCGACGCCTGCGCCGGCTGGTAGCGGGCCGCGATCTCGAGTCCGGCCCGCTCCGGCGGCGCGCCCGGCAGCAGGCTGCGCTGGAGGGTCACCGCCGAGTTCCGGACGCTCTGGTACCAGCGGGCGTTGTCGATGCTCACGGCCGCGCGGGAGGCCAGCTCGGTGGCGAGCAGGACGTCGTCGCCGTCGAAGGGGAGCGCGTTGCGGTCCCGCTTGAGGTCGAGCGCGCCGAGCACCTCGCCACGCGCGATCAGCGGCACGGCGAGGTAGGAGTGCACGCCCGCGCGTGCGAGGAGTTCCGCCGCCTCGGGGCTGCGGGCGATCCGGGCGAGGTCACCGGGGCCGACGTGCTCGACGAGGACCGGCAGACCGGTGTGCACGCACCGGGTGACGAGCCGGTCCGCCCCGTACATCGCCACCTCCCCGGGCGGGTCCGCCGCCGGCAGCGCGTCCGTGCGGCCCGAGGCCTTCACCGCGAGTGCCCGGAACAGTTCGGGGCCCTCCTCGGGGGCGCCCGGTCGGCGGAGCGTCAAGATGGAGTCGAGGACGTCGACCGCCGCGATGTCCGCGAGCACCGGCACCACCACCGAGGCCAGCTCGTCGGCCGTGCGCTCCACCTCCAGGGTGGTGCCGACCCGGGCCGAGGCGTCCGCGATGAGCGCGAGGCGGCGCCGGGAGCGGCTCGCCTCCGCGTCCGCCCGGTGCCGCTCGGTCACGTCGATCACGGAGGCCGCGACGCCCAGGACCCGGTCCTCGGCGCCCTCCAGCCGGTAGAAGGACAGCGACCAGGCGTGGTCGTGGTCGGGGTCCGCCGGGGTCCGGCCGACGAGGGGATGGTCGAGCAGCGGGGTGCCCGTGGCCAGGACGGTGCGCAGCGCGGCCTCCAGGGCGGGGGCGTCGACCTGCGGCAGCATGTCGCCGATCCGCCGGCCGAGGTGCAGGGGGGCGGGCACGCCGTGGATACGCTCCAGGGCGGGGTTCACCAGGACGTAGCGCAGCTCGGTGTCGAGGACGGCGAGGCCGATCGGGGACTGGGAGACGAGCCGGTCGGAGAGGGCGAGCTCGGTCTCGACCCGTTCGACGGCGGCGCGGTCGGCGGCGATCCCCAGTGCGTACAGGCCGCCCAGGTCGTCGGTGAGCCGCATGTTGCGGAACTCCACCTGCCGGACGGTGCCGTCCTTGTGCCGTACGGGGAAGGTGCCCGCCCAGGCCGTGCCGTCGCGCAGCACCTCGCCGAAGAGGCGCATGGCCTCCTCCCGGTGCTCCGTGCCGACGATCAGCCGGGCCACGTACCGGCCGAGGGCCTCATCGGCGCGGAAGCCGAAGAGGGCCTCGGCCTGCGGGCTCCACAGCACGATCCGGCCCTGGGCGTCGATGACGACGGCGGCGACCCCGAGCATGTCGAGGAGCCCCGTGCCGTCCAGGGGGACACCTGCCCGCCCCGTCGTCCCCGGGAAGGAACCGGCCGTCACACTGCCCTCCTCCCACCGTGACCACGCTTGCTTCCATGCTCCCCGCCCCCCGGGCCCACCGCACCGCGAACCGTCGGCGCCGGGCCCACACCGCCCCGTACCGCCAGGACCGCCGCCCAGGCCAGACCGGCCAGGGTGAGCAGCGGGAGCAGGACACGGACGTCGACCAGGGCGATCAGACCCGCGCCCAGGGCGATGGCCAGCGCGTTCGGTGCGAGGATCAGGGTGTTCGCGGTCGCCGCGACCCGGCCCAGCGCCTCCGGCGGCGCCGCCTTCTGCACCGCCGTCGTCACCGCCACGAGGACCCACGGCAGGCCCAGGCCGATCACCGCGCTCGCCGCCAGGGCCGTCGGCCCGTGCGGCAGTGCCCGTACGCCCACCGCGAGCGCGAACAGCGCGAGGCCGACGGCCGCGAGCGTCCGTTCCGGCATGCGGCGGAGCAGCGGGCCGGTGACCAGGCCCGCGAGGACCGAGCCCGCGCCCTGGACGGCGTAGAGCACTCCGGCGTACGCGGGGGAGTGCCCGAGCCCCCGGTCCACGACGGCGTAGATCGCCGCGCCGTTCACTCCGGCGAGCAGCATGGTGAACCCGCCCGTCGCGACGAGTGGCCGCAGTACGGGCGAGGCCCGGAGCAGCCGTACGCCCTCGCCGGTCTCCCGCCACCAGTTCGGGGACGCGGACCGGGCGGGGCGCGGCTCCTTGACCCGCATCAGCGCGAACACGCCCGCCGCGAGCGCGAAGCCGGCCGCGTCGAGGAGGGCGACGGGCCCGCCCCCGTACCGTGCGAAGAGCCCGGCGGCGACCAGCGGGGCGATCAGCTTCGTCGACTCGTTCGCGGTCATCCGCAGCCCGTTGAAGGCGCCGAGCCGTCCCTCGTCCAGGACGGTGGCGACGAGGGCCTGTTCCGCGGCGTCGTGCACGGCGCCCTGCGCCCCGTACAGCACGAGCATCGCGAAGAGCAGCCACACCCGGTCCGCCGACTCCACCCACAGGAGCAGCGGGAGCAGTGCGGCCATCGCCAGGTCGAGCACGACCAGGAGGGGCCGCCGCCGCACCCGGTCCGCGAGCGTGCCGAGCAGCGGTCCGATGAGGACCGGGGCCCAGAGGGCGAAGGCGGCCAGGGCCGCCAGACTGTCGGACCCCGTCAGGGACTTGACCCAGATCCCGGAGACCAGCCACATCGCCGTCGTCCCGAACCCGGACACGACGACACCTGTCAGATACCAGCGCATGGGCCACAGGCTGGCGTCTGAGGAGGCAGGGGCGGATCGGCCACCTGCCCTAGTGATTCACCTGGTCAGGCCCGCTGCCCCAGGGGGCGGGTAAGCCGTCACCGGGACCGGAGCGCTCTCAAGGGGGGCGGTCATCGGGTCCGGACCGCCGTCACCGGCGCCCGTCGGCCCCGGTCCCTCCCGGCGGCGCCGTCCGTCACGCTGCCAGTGACTTGGCGGCGGTCCGCTTCTCGTACAGCAGCGCCGCCCCCGTCACCACCGCGCCGAGTCCCTCCCACAGGCCCACGCCCAGGAAGCCGGCCGGGGCGCGGCCGGTGACGACCGCGAGGGTGAAGACCGCGCAGGTGAGGAGGCGGAAGGGAACCGTCCAGCGGAAGAAGGGCTTCCAGTCGGCGAGCGCGACGCCCACGTAGTAGACGCCCATGTTCAGCGCGGCCATCGAGGAGGCCGTGAGGAAGACGAGGGTGTGGTCGCCGTCCGCGCGCGCGCCTTCGGGCACCGGCTCGAAGCCCATCACCGTGATCAGCGCGTCCGGGACGACCAGGCCGACGACCCCCAGCGAGGCGGCGAGCACCCCGAAGACCGCGATGGTCCAGCCGGAGAGGGAACGGGGCAGGCGCACGGCGGTCCTCCGCGAGATGAGAGCAGGATCAGTCGCTCGAATGCGTGATCGACACGAGCGTGACCCTGCATATCGTGTGACGGGCCCCGACGGCCAATCGGGGCCCTGCCCGCGTCACTTCGAACGCCGTCGCACCTCGCTTCAGCGCCCCGCCCCGCCCCGCTCACCTCACTTCAGCGCCGCCGCCATCATCTTCTGTGCCACCGGGGCCGCCAGACCGTTGCCGCTCACCTCGGAGCGGGCCGCGCCCGAGTCCTCGATCATCACCGCGACGGCGACCTGCTTCCCGGTCGAGGGGTCCTTCGCGTACGAGGTGAACCAGGCGTACGGCGTCTTGCTGTTGTTCTCGCCGTGCTGCGCCGTACCCGTCTTTCCGCCGACCTCGGCCCCGGCGATCGCCGCGTTGGTGCCCGTGCCCTCCTCCACGACCGTCCGCATCGCGCTGCGCAGCTGCTCCGCCGTCGACGAGGACACGACCCGCTTCCCCTCCCCGTCCGCGAAGCTCGTGAGCGGGTCGCCGTCGGAGTCGACGACCTCCGACACCATGTGCGGGGCGGCGAGGACACCGTCGTTGGCGATCGCCGCCGACACCATCGCCATCTGGAGCGGGGTGGCGGTCACGTCGAACTGGCCGATGCCGGTCAGCGCCGTCTGCGCCTTGTCCATGCCGGAGGGGTACACGCTCGGGTAGGCGCGGACCGGCACGTCCAGCTCGGCGTCGTTGAAGCCGAACTTCTCCGCCGTCGCCTTCACCTTGTCCTGCCCCAGGTCGGCGGCCATCTTCGCGAAGACGTTGTTGCAGGAGTAGCGGAGCGCGGTGCGGATCGTGGCGTTCTCGCAGGGCGCGGACGCGTTCTCGTTCTTCAGCACGGTCCGGGTGCCCGGCAGGGTGTACGGGTCGGGGCTCCGCGTCGACGTGTCCACCGAGCCGTACAGACCGTCCTCAAGGGCCGCCGCCGCGACGACCAGCTTGAAGGTGGAGCCGGGTGGCAGCGGCTGCCGCAGCGCCCGGTTGACCATCGGCTTGTCCTCGTCGGCGAGCAGCGCCTGCCAGGCGGCGCCGTCCGAGCTGCCGGTGATCTTCGACGGGTCGTAGGACGGGGTGGAGGCGAGGGCGAGGATCCGCCCGCTCGCCGGGTCGACGGCGACCGCCGCGCCCTTCTTGTTCCCGAGCGCCCGGTAGGCGGCCTTCTGCACGTCCGGGTCGATCGTGGTGACGACCGTGCCCGGTTGCTGCTGCTTGCGGGTGACGGCGTCGACCGGGTTCTTCAGCCGGTCGTCGGTGCCGTCGAGGACGTCGGAGTAGATGCCCTCCAGCTGGGTCGCGCCGTACGCCTGCGAGCTGTAGCCGGTGACCGCCGCGTACAGCTCGCCGTCCGTGTACGTGCGCCGGTACGCGAGGTCCGTTCCCTCCGTCCTCTCCGAGCCGGTGACCGGCGAGCCGGCCACGACGATGTTCCCGAGCGGCTGCGCGTACTGCGCGATGGTCTTCCGCCGGTTCTTCTGGTCGTCCGCGAGCGCCTTGCCCTGGTACGCCTGCACCCAGGTGGCCCGGCCCAGCAGGGCGAGCACCAGGATCAGCACGAAGACAGAGGTGCGCCTGATCGTCTTGTTCATCGCACCTGTGGGGACGAACGGGCCGGTGGGGGTCGTTCCGGATGTGTCCGGTTTCTCAGGGGATCTTCATGTCGGAGACACCCGCCGGCCGGTGTCCCGGAGCCGGTCGGCCGGGTCCGGTCCGGCGGGGTCCGATCCGGCATCTCCTGCCTCCGTCGCCCCGACCCCCGCCCCCGTCGCCCGGCCCCCCCCTCACCCCGCCCGCACGAACCCCGACTCGTACGCCAGGATCACCGCCTGCGTGCGGTCCCTGGCGCCCGATTTCGCCAGCACCGCCGCCACGTGCGTCTTCACCGTCGCCGCGCCCACGCCCATCCGGCCCGCGATCTCCGCGTTCGTCAGGCCCGTCGCCACCAGGCGCAGCACCTCCGCCTCCCGTTCGGTGAGCCGCGCCACCCACGGCGGCGCCGCCGGAGCCCGGTGGCGGGCGTGCTCGGCGGCCAGGCCCCGGACCGCCGCCGGGTAGAGCAGCGAATCGCTCCGCGCGACCAGCCGGACCGCGCCCACGAGCTCCTCGGCCGCCGCCCGCTTCAGCAGGAACCCGGCCGCGCCGACGCGCAGCGCGTCGTACACGTACGCGTCGTTCTCGAAGGTGGTCACCACCACGATCCGGGGCGGCTCCGCCATCCCCGCGAGGATCTGCTCGGTGGCCCGGATGCCGTCGATCTCCGGCATCCGTACGTCCATGAGGACGACGTCGGGCCGCTCGGCCCGCACCACCGACACCGCCTCGGCGCCGGTGGACGCCTCGCCGACGACCCGCAGGCCGGGCTCCGCGTCCAGGATGACCCGCAGGGCCGTCCGCACCATCCGCTCGTCGTCGGCGACGACCACCCTGATCACGGCCCCGGCCGTATCCGCGCTCACCCGCGCGCTCATCGGGGGATCCTCGCCGTGAGGCGCCACACGCCGTCCGCCGGGCCCGCCCCGGCGGCGCCGCCGAGCAGCCGGGCCCGCTCCGCGATCCCGTGCAGCCCGCGCCCGCCGCCGGGGCGGGTGACCGGGGGACGGTCGGGCAGGGGGTTCTCCATGGTGATCTCCAACTCCTCGGTACGTGCGTCGAGCCGTACGGTGACGGGCGCGCCGCCCGCGTGCCGGGCCGCGTTCGTCAGCCCCTCCTGGACGATCCGGTATGCCTCGCGGGACACCGTCTGCGGTACGGGGGCGAGGTCGCCGGTCACGGTCAGCGCCACTCCCGGCCCCGCGCCCCGCACCAGCGCCGCCAGGGCGTCGAGCCCCGGGCCGACGCCCTCCTCGGCCCCCTCGCCGCGCCGCAGCAGGCCGAGCACCCAGTCCAGCTCGCCGACCGTGCGCCGCGTGGTCTCCTCGATCGCCGTCAGCGCCTCCCGTACGAACTCCAGGTCCGCCCCTTCGCCGCCGTCCAGGACCCGGCGGGCCGCGCCCGCCTGGAGGGTGACCGCGCTCAGCGCGTGACCGACCGAGTCGTGCAGCTCCCGGGCCAGCCGGTTGCGGGACTCGGCCTCCGCCGCGCGCCGCTCGGCCGCCGCGAGCCGGTCCGCCGGGCTCGGCCCGAGCAGCCGGGGCGCCTGCCGGGCCAGCAGCGCCCCGGTCGCGGCGACCACGGCGACGAGCGCGAGCAGCATCAGGAGTCCCGCCGGGAGCGCCGCCCAGCCCCACCCGGGCCGGTCGAGTCCCCAGAACGCGCCGAGCTCCGAATCCCGCAGCGACGGCGAGAACGGCAGCGCGAGCACCGCCGCCGCGAACGGCGGCAGGGCCAGGGTCGCCCCGCTGATCAGCGCCCCCGCGCCCAGATGCAGCGTGAACCAGCCGGCCGTCCGGGCCTTCGCCTCCCGGCCCCGCGCCGGGCCGTCCGCGAACCGGTCCGCCGGCACCCCGCAGAGCGCCCGCGCCGCCGCCACCGACATCGGCCGGGCCAGCGGGAACAGCGCGGTCACCGCGACGAGCGGCAGCGCCACCCCGTACGCCCCGAGCTGCACCCCGAGCCCGCCGGTGAACATCCCGCCCTCGTCGAGCAGCGGCCCCATGACCAGGGTGCCGACCATCCAGTACGGCATGAACAGCGCGCCGCCCACGATCAGATGGAGCCAGCGGCGTCTGGCCCGCTGCCCGAGCAGGGCGGTCGCGAACCGTCTCACGCCCCGGCGCTCCGCCGCCGCAGGAACAGCGCCACGCAGGCGGCGAGCAGGAACCCGGTGATCATGTCGCCAGCGTAGGACAGCTGGACGAGCCCGGGGACGTGCTTGCTCGGATCCGGCTCCGGCAGCAGCGCGACGAGCGACATGTAGGCGCCCCAGCAGCCGACGGCGGCCGAGGCCGTCCAGGCCAGGGCGAGCGTGGTGCGGACCCGGAGCCCGGCGGGCCTGCGCAGGACCAGGAAGAGGGTGAGGACGACGGCGAGGGCGAGGAAGCCGAGCCGCTCGGCCTCCAGGACGTAGAAGTCGGCGTCGCGTTCGGCGATGCGGCGGGCGGACAGGCCCGTGGTCGAGCCGGCCGCCCACAGCAGATGGAGTACGGCGGGTACGAGCGCGGCCACCGCGCCGGCCAGGGCGAGGGCCCGCGCACCGGGCCCGGACGTACGGGCGGACAGCTCGCCGAGCCGGCCCCGCCAGAGGCCGCCCCAGCGGTCCCGGGCGTACAGGACGAAGAGGGTGCCGAGGGCGAGGCCCTGGAGGATGAACCCGCTGTAGACGACGCCGAAGACCCAGTCGTCGAGGAAGGGTTCGCGGGGCGCGGCGGCCTGCTCGTCGCCGGTGAGCAGGGCGACCGCGAGCTGCGCCGGGTAGCCGGTCATGATCGGGGTGAGCAGCCCGGTCGCCGCCCACATGGGGAGGGCGAGCAGCCAGGCGGGGAACCGTCTGCCCCAGGCCTGGGTGAGCAGCAGGGCGAGGACCATGACGAGGACGTCGGCGATCACCGAGACCGAGTTGGCGATCACCATCATCTCCCGGCGCTCCAGGAGCGCGCTTCCGGCCGGGATGCCGAGCTCGCCGCCCGCCACCCAGACGACCTTGAGCGAGATGTACGGGAGGCAGGCGAGGATCGCGAGGGCGCGCAGCGCCCGGCGGGCGGGGCTCGGGCGGTGATCGGGGGCGGCGGGCGCCGGGGCCGTGGGAGGCGCGGTCTGTGTCATGGCTCCACGCTCCCGCGCGGGCCCCGCCCGCCACCTCCTGCCGAGCGGTGAACCGCCTCCGCCGCACGGGGGAGACGGCCTCCTCCCCGCTGTCACCCGAAGCCGGATTGACCCATGAATCAGATGATCGATTGACCCTGTCTCGCGGGTCAATGGCTCTCTAAAGTAGTGATCATGAACGAGATCGAGACCTTCGCCCCGCTCCTCACCCGCGCCGCCACCGCCGAGACCACGGCCGACCCCAGCAGCGTGATGACCCTTCTCGCCGACTCCGGCACCACCGGCGGACAGCTCACCAGCTACCGGTCCTCCTTCGCGAAGGGCGCGGTCGGGGCCCCGGCCCACTTCCACACCAAGGCCTCGGAGATGTTCTTCGTGCTCGGCGGCTCGCTCCAGGTCCTGGTGGACGAGGAGCTGACCGTCCTTGAGCAGGGCGACTTCCTGCTCGTCCCGCCGCACACCCCGCACGCCTTCGCGGCGGCGCCCGGCGCCGAGGCCGACGTCCTCTTCGTCTTCACGCCGGGCATGGCCCGCTTCGACTACCTGCGCCTGCTCGGCCGGGTCATGCGGGGCGAGGCGGGCTTCGAGGAGATCAAGGCCTCCTCGGAGCAGTACGACAACCACTACGTGGACAGCCCGGTCTGGCAGAAGGCCCTCGCCGACCGCGCCTGATCACGCGATCAGAGGCGGCGGGTCGCCAGCGTCAGCCGGTCCCGCGCGTCGAAGAGCGCGTCCTTGATCATCTGCTCGTGGGCCGGGGTCAGCCGGGCCACCGGCACCGAGCAGCTGATGGCGTCCCGCGCCGGGGTCCGGTAGGGGATCGCGACGCCGAAGCAGCGCAGCCCGAGCGTGTTCTCCTCGCGGTCCACCGAGAGGCCCTGCTCGCGGATGACCCGCAGCTCCTCGATGAGCTCCTCGCGGTCGGTGATCGTGTGCTCGGTCAGCGCCGGAAGGGTCTCCGGGAGCAGTTTGCGCACCTGCTCGTCGGTGTGGGTGGCCAGCAGCGCCTTGCCGAGCGAGGTCGAGTGCGCGGGCAGCCGGCGCCCGACCCGGGTGAACGGCCGCAGATAGTGCTGGGACTGACGGGTCGCCAGGTAGACCACGTTGGTGCCGTCGAGCCGCGCCAGGTGGATGGTCTCGGTGGTGTCGTCGGAGAGCCGGTCCAGGGTGGGCCGGGAGGCGGCCACCACCTCGTCGCCGTCGATGTACGAGGTGCCGACGAGCAGCGCCCGCACCCCGATGCCGTACCGGGTGCCGGTCGCGTCGGTCTCCACCCAGCCCAGCTCGACCAGGGTGCGCAGCAGCATGTACAGGCTGGACTTGGGGTAGCCCACGGCCTCCTGGACGGCGGCGAGCGAGTGCATCCCGGGGCGCCCGGCGAAGTACTCGAGCAGCTCCACGGTCCGCACCGCGGACTTCACCTGCGCTCCGCCCGCGTCGGCAGTCGCCATGACCCTCGCCCCTTTTCGTCGTCCGGTCGCCGGTGGTCCGGCCGTCCCCGCGTCCGTCCGCCCGCTCGCTCGCTCGTATGGTCGTCCCGTGGCCACCTGGCCGAAGGGGCCCCTTGTGGAGACGGTCGCGCCGTCCCTAGAGTCCCGTACAGATGTGTTCATCTACGAGAACAGCGTTCAGAATAGCGAACAGGGGCGTAGCGGTGGCGGCAGAACCAGTGTGGAGTGTGGACCCCCGGACGGGGAAGCCGCGTGAGCAGGTCGCGGTGGAGGCCACGGCCGAGGACGTGGACCGGTCCGTAAGGGCCGCCCACGAGGTCCGCGAGAGCCTCGCCGACCGGACCGTGCGGGCCGCCTTCCTCCGTACCGCGGCCGACCTCCTCGACGGGGCGCACGAGCAGATCGTGGCGACCGCCGACGCCGAGACCGCCCTCGGGCCGGTCCGGCTCACCGGCGAACTCGCCCGTACCACCGCACAGTTGCGGGCCTTCGCCGAGGTGGTCGAGGCGGGCTCCTTCCTCGACATCCGGATCGACCTGCCCGATCCCGGGGCCACCCCGCCCCGGCCCGACATGCGCCGCTGGAAGATCCCGCTGGGCGTCGTCGCCGTCTACGCCGCCAGCAACTTCCCGCTCGCCTTCTCCGTCCCCGGCGGCGACACCGCCAGCGCCCTCGCGGCCGGCTGCCCCGTGGTGATCAAGGCCCACCCGGACCACCCGGCGACCTCCGAACTCTGCGCCGGACTGCTGCGCGGGGCCGCCGCCAAGGCCGGCCTCCCCGAGGACGTCGTCGTCCTCGTCCACGGCTTCGACGCGGGCGTGGAACTCGTCCGCCACCCGCTCGTCGCGGCGGCCGGCTTCACCGGTTCGGTACGCGGCGGGCGGGCCCTCTTCGACGCGGCGGCGGCCCGCCCCGCCCCGATCCCCTTCCACGGCGAACTCGGCTCCCTCAACCCGGTCGTGCTCACCCCGGCCGCCGTCGAGGAGCGCGCCGAGGAGATCGGTGCCGGTCTCGCCGGCTCCATGACCCTGGGCGCGGGCCAGTTCTGCACCAAGCCCGGCTTCGTCCTCGCCCCCTCGGGAGAGGCGGGCGACCGCTTCCTCGACGCGCTCGCCGCCGGGGTCGCCGCGACCGGCCCCGCCGTGCTGCTCGACCACCGGATGCGCGAGGCCTTCGTCGCCGGGGTCGCCGCACGCGCCGCGCTCGCGGGGGTACGCGCCCCCGTGGCCCCCGGCGCGGGCGACGCCCACACGGTCGGCGCGGGAGTCCTCGTCGTCGACGCCGCGCGACTCACCGGAAGCGAGGGCGGGAGCGGCGACCACCACCTCCTCCTGGAGGAGTGCTTCGGCCCCGTCACCGTCGTCGCCCGCTACGACTCCCGGGCACAGGTCACCGAGGTCCTCGCCGGGCTGCCCGGCAACCTCACCGCCACCCTGCACATCGCCGACGCGGCCGACGACGAGGACGCGGCACCGTTCCTCGCCGCGCTCACGCCTCTCGCGGGCCGCGTCCTCGTCAACGGCTGGCCCACCGGAGTCGCCGTCGCCGCCGCCCAGCACCACGGCGGCCCCTACCCGGCCACCACCTCCACCTCCACCTCGGTCGGGGCGACCGCGATCGAGCGCTGGCTGCGCCCGGTCACGTACCAGTCGACCCCCGCCCGGCTCCTCCCGCCGGAACTCCGCGACGGCAACCCCCTGGGCCTGCCCCGCCGCTGAGTCCCAGGGCCTGTCGTCACACTCCCGTCTGCCCCGCGACGCCTGGCACGACAGGCCCTACGAGCCGACGCGCACCACGATCTTCCCGAAGTGCGTGTTCGACTCCATCAGCCGATGGGCGTCGGCGATCCGCTCCAGACCCTCGAAGGTCTCGGCGATCACCGGCGCCAGCGAGCCGTCGCGCAGCCCGGAGCCGATGTATCCGGCCGCGCGGCGGCGCCCCTCCGCCGTCCGGGCGAGCGCCCCGTTGGCGTACGTGTGCACCGTCTGCGGCCAGTTCGACGAGAGGGCCACCGGGCGCGGGTCGAGCCAGCCGTACAGCACGGCCGTGCCGCCGCGCCGCAGCGCGTCCCCGAGCCGGGCGAAGCCGGGCCCGCCGATCGGGTCGAACACCAGGTCCGCGCCCGCCCCGCCGGTGATCCGCCGCACCTCCTCGGTCAGGTCCTCGGTGTCCGTCGCCACCACATGCGGCGCCCCCAGCTCCCGCAGCAGCCTCCGCTTGCCCTCGCCGCGGGTGGCGGCGATCGGTACCGCCCCGGCCCGCAGTGCGATCTGGACGGCGGCGGTCCCCACCCCGCTCGACGCCCCCGTGATCACCACATGGTCACCGGCACCGAGTCCGCCGGTCAGCACCATCCCGCCGTAGGCCGTGAAGTACGTCAGCCAGACCGCCGCCGCCGTCACCGCGTCCACCCCCTCGGGCCGGGCCACCAGGTACTCCTCCGGCAGCACCACCCGCTCCGCGTACACCCCGTGCACCCCGAAGTCGAAGTTGGCCGCCGCCATCACCGGATCACCCGGCGCGTACGCGGTGACCCCCGTGCCGACCGCCTCGACGGTCCCCGCGGCCTCGTAGCCGAGCCGAGAACCCGGCAGCGTGGGCTGATAGTGGTAGTCGCCCGCGCGGAACATCGCCTCGGCGCGGTTGAGCCCGATCGCCTCCACCCGTACGAGCACCTCGCCCGGCCCGGGTTCCGGCAGCGGCACCTCCGCCACCGTCAGCACCTCGGGCCCGCCGAGCTCATGGAAGAGAACCGCCCTGGTCGTCCTGCCTGTTGCCGTATGCGTCGTCATGCCATCGACGGTAGGAGGACTGGTCGAGACGATCCATATCCCTGTGACTCTCTCCGATGTCCGATCGTCTCGCCGGACCCGACGAGGGGTGCGGTGCCGGGAAGCGTGAGGAGTACGGTGCCGGGATGGACGTACTGAGCGATGCCGTCGCCGCCATGCGCGCCGGGCGCCCCCACTCCTCCCGCACCGTCCGCTTCGCGCCCTGGGGCATCCGCTTCCCCGCGAGCAAGGGCGCCGGATTCCACGTCGTCCTCCAGGGCACCGCCTGGCTGCTGCCCCCGGACGACGCGGCCCCCGTCCGGCTCGGCCCCGGCGATGTCGTCCTCCTCGCCCACGGCACCGGCCACGGCCTCGCCGACCGGCCCGACACCCCGCTCGTCGACGCCCTGGCCGCCCCCGACGGCTCCTGGCCCACCCCGCCCGACCGGGGCCCGATCGGCAGGGCGGAGACCCTGCTGCTGTGCGGGGCGTACCAGCTCAGCCGTGCCCGCGCCCACCCGCTGCTCGCCGAGCTGCCCCCGTACGTCCACCTCCCCGCCCGGGTCGGCGCCCACCCCCGGCTGCGCGCCGCCGTCGACCTGCTCGGTGCCGAACTCGCCGAACCCCAGCCGGGATCCGACGCGGTCGTGCCCGCGCTGCTCGACACCCTGCTCCTCTACCTGCTGCGCACCTGGTGGCTCACCGAACGCGCCGACCGGTCCACCGGCTGGTCCGCCGCCCTCGCCGACCCGGTGGTCGCCGGGGCCCTCCGCGCCCTGCACGACGACCCCGCGCGGACCTGGACGGTCGAGGAACTCGGCGCGCTCGGCGGCCTCTCCCGTGCCGCCTTCGCCCGCCGGTTCACCGGCCTGGTCGGCCGCTCGCCCCTCGCGTACCTCACCTGGTGGCGGATGACGACGGCGGGCCGACTGCTCCGCTCCGACGACCTCCCGCTCCGCACGATCGCCCAACGCTCCGGCTACTCCTCGGAGTTCGCCTTCGCCAAGGCCTTCAAGCGGGAGTACGGGATGGCCCCGGGCCAGTACCGCAGGAGTGCCTAGGGCCTGTCGTCGAACCCCCGCGCAACCGTTCCCGGTTCTCCCGCGTCATGAGGATGCATGATCCGACTCGCCACCGCCGACGACCTCGACGCCGTCGTCGCCCTCCACACCGAGGCCCGCGCCACCTACTACCGGGGCCACCTCCCCGACGCCGACTTCCTCGGTCCCGAGGAGGTCGCACGCTCCCGGGCCGGCTGGGCCGCCGCCGTCGGCCGGGGGACCGTGCTCTGCGCGGTACGGGACGGCGAGGTCGCGGGCATCGCCGCCTACGGGGAGCGCGAGGGGGTCATGCACCTCACCCAGCTCCACGTCCTCCCCGCCCGCTGGCGCGCCGGCGTCGGCGGTGAGCTGCACGCCGCCTGCGTCGGGATCTGGCGCGCCGCCGGGGTCGCCACCGCTCGCCTGGAGGTCTTCGACAGGAACGAACGGGCCCAGGCCTTCTACGCGGCCCACGGCTGGACCCCCGATCCCGAGAACCCCCGCGACGGCGACCACCTCGTGCTCCGGCTCACACTGGGGCCCGAAACGGAATGATCCGGACCGGCGGAGGCGTTGCCCCGGAGTACACCGCCACCGCCGAACCCCGGAGAGAAGTCACATGCGCGTCGAGATCTGGAGCGACATCGCCTGCCCCTGGTGCTACATCGGCAAGGCACGCTTCGAGAAGGGGCTCGCGGCCTTCGCCCACCGCGACGACGTCGAGGTCGTGCACCGCTCCTTCGAGCTCGACCCGAACAGCCCCAAGGGTGACCGCGCCCCCGTCCTGGACATGCTGGCGAAGAAGTACGGCCGCACCCTCGACGAGGCCCGCGCCATGGAGGCGCACGTCGCCTCCAACGCGCACTCCGAGGGCCTCGGCTACCTGACCGACGGCCGCGACCACGGCAACACCTTCGACATCCACCGGCTGCTCCACCTCGCCAAGGCGCACGGCCGCCAGAGCGAGCTGCTCGACCTGGCCTACCGCGCCAACTTCGCCGAGGAGCGCTCCGTCTTCGACGCGGAGACCCTGGTGGCGCTCGGCGTCGAGGCCGGCCTCGACGAGACCGAGGTCAGGGCCGTCCTCGCCGACCCCTCCGCCTACGCCGAGGCCGTCCGCGAGGACGAGCGCGAGGCCGCCGAACTCGGCGCCAACGGCGTGCCGTTCTTCGTCCTCGACCGCCGCTACGGAATCTCCGGCGGCCAGCCCGCCGAGGTCTTCACCCAGGCCCTCGAACAGGCCTGGCAGGGCCGGGTCCTCCAGCCCGTCGGCGAGGACGCGGCGGTCTGCGGCCCGGACGGCGCCTGCGAGGTCCCGCAGGCCTGACCGAACGGCCTGTGTGACGTCTGACCTGCACAGAGTCTGACCTGCACGGATAAGCGCGGCTTGGGTCCCCCCACGGTCGAATCACCATTGACGGGTGATCGTGGGGAACCCAGGGTGGGGACATGGATTCCCTTGACCAGCCGCTCGGCGGCGCCGAGTTCGCGCCCAAGAAGACCTACCTGAACACCTCCACGTGCGGGCTGCTGCCCCGCCGGACCGTCGACGCGGTCACCCTCCTCGCGGAGGAGACCGCCGACGGCCGTGCCGAAGGCGCCGGGGACTTCGCGGTCGTCGAGGAGGCCCGCGCCGCCTTCGGCCGCCTGGTGGGCGTCCCGCACGAGCGGGTCGCCGTCGGCAGCTCGGTCGCCGTGCACTGCGGGATGATCGCCCAGTCGATGCCCGCCGGGTCCGAGATCCTCTTCCCCGAGGGCGACTTCTCCTCCGTCATCACCCCCTTCACGGTCCGGGGCGACCTCAAGACCCGGTTCGTGCCCCTGGAGCAGCTCGCCGAGTCCGTCCGCCCGGAGACCGCGCTCGTCGCCTTCTCGGCCGTGCAGTCGGCGGACGGCCGTACGGCCGACCTGGCGGCGATACGGGCCGCGGCGGCCGCCCACGGCGCCCGCACTCTCCTCGACGCCACGCAGTCGGCCGGCTGGCTGCCGCTGCGCGCGGGGGAGTGGGACTACACGGTCGCCGGCGGCTACAAGTACCTGCTCTGCCCGCGCGGGGCGTCCTTCCTCACCGTCACCGAGGAGGCGCAGGACTCGCTGCTCGCGATCCACGCCAACTGGGTCACCGGGGAGGAGCTGTGGGTGAACAGCTACGGCCCGGTCCGCGAACTGGCCCGCTCCGCACGCCGCTTCGACGAGCCCGCGGCCTTCCTCTCGTACCACGGGGCGGCCCGCTCGCTCGCCCTCCTCGAGGAGATCGGCATCGAGCGGATCGAGGCCCACGACAAGGGGCTCGCGGCCCGCTTCCGCTCCGGACTCCTCGCCCTCGGCCACGCGCCGGTCATGGACGACTCGACCGTCGTCGCCGTCCCGGGTCTCGGGGACCGCGCCGACGCGCTGCGCGAGGCCGGCGTCCTGCTCTCGGCCCGCGCGGGCAACCTGCGGGCCTCGTTCCACCTGTACAACACGGCCGCGGACGTGGACCGGGCCCTGGACGCCCTGGCGGGCTGAGCCCCGTACCGGTCCTGCGGGGGTACGTACGCGCCGGGGCGTCCGTACCCCCGGAGCGCCCCGCTCGGCGCCGCGCGCCGGGATCCGTGCCCGTACCCCCGTCTCAGCAGCGGTCCGGCGGTGCCGGGCACTCGGCCCCCTCGCCCGCCTCCTCGCGCAGGTTGTCCGCCACCAGTCCGAGGAGCCGGGCCAGTTCCGTCCGGTCGGCCGGGCCGAGCCCGTCGAGGGACAGCGCCTCCAGGTCCTTCCATACGCCCTCGACGCCGGCGCGCAGCGCCCGTCCCTCGTCCGTCGCCTCGACCAGGACCGCGCGGCGGTCGGCCGGGTCGGGGCCACGGCGGACGTGGCCGCACTGTTCGAGGCGCTGGAGCATCTTCGTCACCGTCGAGGCGTCGAGGCCCAGGGACTGGATCAGCTCGGACTGGCGGACCGGCCCGCAGTCCCAGAGCCGCATCATCATCATCTCCTGGCCCGGGTAGAGGCCGAGCTCCTTGAGCCGCCGCCCGGCGGCGATCCGGTGCATGCGGGCCACCGTCGCCAGGGCGATGCTGACGGGCCCGAAGCGGGCGGCCGACGGCGCTCCCTCCGGGCGGGCGGGCGGCACCGACTCGGTACAGACGGGGTCGGTTCCTGACATGCGGACTCCTCGGGACGGCTCTTGCCCACAAGATTACCTTGGTCGGCCAATGAATGGGTTACAGTGACAACGGCCCGATTAGTTGGCCGACCACATATTCATGTGAGGGACAGCCGTGACCACTGCATTCGACCCCATCGACCTCGCCGGAACACGTCTCGCCAACCGCATCGCGATGGCCCCCATGACCCGCAGCCGGGCCAACGGCGAGGACGGCACCCCTCCGGCGATCGTCGCCGAGTACTACGCCCAGCGCGCCTCCGCCGGGCTGATCATCAGCGAGGGCGTCCAGCCGGTGCCCGAGGGTCAGGGCTACCCCAACACCCCCGGCCTCCACAGCCGTGAGCAGATCGCCGCCTGGCGCGAGGTCACCACCGCCGTCCACGAGCGCGGCGGCCGGATCTTCGCCCAGCTCATGCACTCCGGACGGATCGGCCACCCCGACCTCCTCGACGGCGACCTCCACCCCGTCGGCCCCTCGCCCGTCGCCGCCGTCGGCCAGGTCTACACCCACGAGGGCCCCAAGGACTTCGTCACCCCGCGCGAGCTGACCTCCGACCAGGTGCACGAGGGCGTCGCCGGCTTCGCCTCCGCCGCCCGCAACGCCGTCGAGGCCGGCTTCGACGGCGTCGAGATCCACGGCGCCAACGGCTACCTCATCCAGCAGTTCCTGGCCACCGGCTCCAACCACCGCACCGACGAGTGGGGCGGCCCGGTCGAGAACCGCATCCGCCTCGCCGTCGAGGTCGTGAAGGCCGTCGCCGCCGAGATCGGCCCCGAGCGCACCGGACTGCGCATCTCCCCGGCCAACACCCTCAACGACATCAGCGAGACCGACACCGAGGAGACCTACACCCGGCTCCTCACCGCGATCGAGCCCGTCGGCATCGCCTACCTCCACGTCCTGGAGACCGGCCCCGAGCGCCGCCCGCTCGTCCTCGACCTGCGCAAGCGGTTCGCCGGCACCTTCATCCTCAACCCGTCCACCGGCGCCGACCCGACCGGCGCCGAGTCCCTGGCCCTGATCGAGGACGGCATCACCGACCTCGTCGCCTACGGCAGGCTCTTCATCGCCAACCCCGACCTGCCCGCCCGCCTGGCCGCCGACGGCCCCTACGCCACCCCGAACCCCGCCAACATGTACTCCGGCGGCGCCGAGGGCTACATCGACTACCCGGCGCTGTAGTCCCGGGTACGGAGAAGGGGCGGGGGCCCGGACGACCGGACCCCCGCCCCTCCCCGTACGACCCGCTACCAGGCCTCGGTGACCGCCCGGCGTGCCCCCTCCAGGTCCACCGTCCGGCCCGACTCGCCGAGCGCCGCGCCCAGCGCCGCCAGCGAGGACTGCACGGCGCCCGGCGTCGCGTCCACCCCGTAGTGGTTGACCCGGATCATCTCCTTGGACAGCGCACCGCCGCCCGCGATCAGCGGCAGCGACGGATCGGCGGAGAGCGCCTTCGCGACCAGCTCCGAGGCGTCCACCCCGGCCGGCGCGCGCAGCGTCGTCGCCACCGGGGCCGCGTCCCGCGCCTCGTACACATACGGCTCCAGACCGCCGCCCAGCGCCAGCGCCCCCGCCCGGGTCGCCGCCGCCGCCGAGGCGTGCCGCGCCATCAGCGCGTCCAGACCCTCCGACTCGATCCGCTCCACACACGCTTCGAGAGCCAGCATCTCCAGCTGCGCGGGCGCGTGCAGCAGCGCCTTGCGGCCACCGTCGATCCAGCGCTCCTTCCAGTCCAGGAGGGAGAGGTACGAGCGGCGCGGGGCGGCCGGGTTGGCCGCGAACCGCTCCCAGGCGCGGGCGCTCACCGACACCGCCGACACCCCGGCGGGCCCGCCCATCGCCTTCTGCGCGCCGATGATGCACATGTCCACGCCCCACGCGTCCGGCAGCACCGGCTCCGCGCCGATCGAGGCCACCGCGTCCAGGTAGAACAGCGCGCCGTGCGCCCGTACGACCTCACCGATCTCCGCCACCGGGTTGGTGTTGCCGGTCGCCGCCTCCGCGTGCACCAGCGACACGAAGTCGATCTCCGGGTGCGCGGCGAGCGCCTGCTCCACCTGCGCGGCCGTCACCGCCGCGTGGAAGGGCACCTCCAGGTCGACCACGGTCGCGCCGCAGTCCCGCAGCCAGTTGCCGAAGGTCTGCCCGTACGGTCCCGTGACCACGTTCAGCGCGGTCGACCCCGCCCGCGCCCCACTGCGGATGCAGCCCTCCAGGGGAAGCAGCGCCTCGCCCTGGGTGATCACCACGTCCTGCTCCGTGGAGAGCAGCGCGGCCACCCGCCGCTCGATCGACGCGAAATGCGCGGCGGTCAGCGGGGCCAGGTCCAGGAGCGGATGTGTCACGGTCACGGCGGTGCCTTCTTCGACTCGGTGCGGTGCGGGCGGAACTCCGGATCAGGGTACCGAGGCACCCCCGGGGCGCCCTTGGCCCACCTGTACAAATGGGATCTTCGTTTCCCGTGCAACCGTCATGGGACATCAGCTGTCCAACAGGGCGACGGACCGGGCACGGGCCCCGTCCGGCGCACCCCCGCAGCCGCCCGGAACCCTCCGAATCCAGGAGCAGCTCCATGCGCAAGCACCGTTCCGCGGCCCTCGCCGCGGCGACCCTCCTCCTTCTCACCGGCGCCGGGATCGTGACCGCGCCCGCCGCCTGGGCCGGGGTGCCGGGCAGCACCCGCGCCGACGACCGCAACTGCGACTTCGACGGCGACGGCTTCGACGACGTCCTCGTCGGGGCGCCCGGCGCCGCCGTCGGCGGACAGCGGGGCGCGGGCCTCGTCACCGTCCAGTACGGCTCCCCGGACGGCATCGACACCCGCGCCGCCACCGTCATCAGCCAGAACACCCCCGGGGTGCCCGGCGGCGCCGAGGCCGGCGACGGCTACGACGACGCCGTCATAGGCGCCCCCGGCGAGGACATCGGCACCGTCGCCGACGCCGGCATGGTCACCCTCCTGCGCGGCACGGCCCGGGGCCTGACCGGCACCGGCTCCGCCTCCTGGACGCAGAACTCCCCGTCCGTACCGGGCGTGGTGGAGAAGGGCGACAAGTTCGGCGGCCAGGTCCGGCTGGTCGACCCCGACGCCGACGGCCGCTTCGGCCTCCTCACCGCCGCGCCCGGCGAGGACACCGGCGACGGCTGCGTCTGGGTCTTCTCGGCGGGCAGGGGCGGACTCACCGCCACCGGCTCGTGGACCGTCAACGCCGGCACCTTCGGCGGCCCGGCCCTCGACGCCCGCTACGGGGCCGCGATCGACGAGTGACCCCCCCCGATCGGGGGTCCCGGCCCGGCACCCGCCCTCGTACAGTGCAGACATGAGCGATCACACGGTGCTGCACGTGAAGGGGCGGGTGCTCGTCGGCCCCGAGGACGTACGGGACGAACTGTGGTGCGTCGACGGGCGGATCACCTTCGACCGGCCCGCCGCCGAGGCGGTCACCGTCGAGGGCTGGGTGCTGCCCGGACTCGTCGACGCCCACTGCCATGTCGGCCTCGACCGGCACGGCCCCGTCGACGAGACCACCAGCGAGAAGCAGGCCCTCACCGACCGGGACGCGGGCACCCTGCTCATCCGCGACGCGGGCTCGCCGTCCGACACCCGCTGGATCGACGACCGCGAGGACCTGCCGAAGATCATCCGCGCAGGCCGGCACATCGCCCGCACCCGGCGCTACATCCGCAACTACGCCCATGAGATCGAGCCCGCCGACCTCGTGGCGTACGTCGGCCGCGAGGCCCGGCGCGGCGACGGCTGGGTCAAGCTCGTCGGCGACTGGATCGACCGCGAGGCGGGCGACCTCACGGCCTGCTGGCCGCGCGCCGAGGTCGAGGCGGCCATCGCGGAGGCGCACCGGCTCGGCGCCCGCGTCACCGCGCACTGCTTCGCGGAGGACTCGCTCCGCGACCTCGTCGAGGCGGGCATCGACTGCGTCGAGCACGCCACCGGCCTCACCGAGGACACCATCCCGCTCTTCGCCGAGCGGGGTGTCGCCATCGTCCCCACCCTGGTGAACATCGCGACCTTCCCGCACCTCGCGGACGGCGGCGAGGAGAAGTTCCCCCGCTGGTCGGCGCACATGCGCAGGCTGCACGAGCGGCGCTACGACACCGTCCGCGCCGCCTTCGACGCGGGCGTCCCCGTCTTCGTCGGCACCGACGCGGGCGGCTCCCTCGCCCACGGGCTCGTCGCCGAGGAGGTCGAGGAGCTGACCCGGGCGGGCATCCCGCCGGTCGACGCGCTCGCGGCCACCGCGTGGGGGGCCAGGGCCTGGCTGGGCCGCCCCTCCCTGGAGGAGGGCGCCCCGGCCGACCTCGTCGTCTACGGCGAGGACCCGCGCGCGGACGTCCGCGTCCTGGCGGCGCCGCGCAGGGTCGTCGTGAACGGGCGGGTGGTGGGCTGAGGGCCGATGCGGTCCCGTCGGCGGCTCAGCGCCGGGTCAGGAACGCGAGCCGTGCCTTCTTCTCCGGGATGAAGACCTCCGGCAGGTCCACCTCCGGCAGTACGACCTCCGGGCCCGCCTCGAACCCGGCCCGCAGCATGCGGGCGACCGCCTTCTCGTTGGCGGCGTCCGGATCGACCACGATCCGGCTGTGGTCCCGCAGCGAGAAGGCGATCAGCGCCGAGAGCAGCCCGCCGGTGTACCCGGGCCGAGGGGCCGCGCCCGGGGCGACCAGCAGATGCACGCCGATGTCCCCGGGCAGCACCTCGTAGCACTCGCCGACCCGGTCGGCCCCGGGGTCGTACGTCTGGAAGAGGGCCACGGGCTCGTCGTCCAGGCTCACCAGGAAGCCGTCGTGGGTGGTGAGCGAGTCGAGGTGCGCGTAGACGTCCCGGACCTGCCCGACGGTGGTCCCGAGCATGCCCCAGAAGCGGGAGCGCTCCTCGTTGACCCAGCGGTGCAGCAGGGGCGCGTCGAGGTCGGGCTCGACCGGCCGGACCGTGACGGTGCCGAGTTCCTCGACGTGGTGGACGTAGACGGCGGTGGTCATCCCTGCTCCTTGGTGAGGTACTGCCAGTCGGTGGTGACGGGGGCGAGCTCGCCCCGCAGCCACAGGGGGAGTTGGTCGAGGTGGTGCGGGTCGCCGGGGACTCCGGACGCGCCGAACGGCACGATCCAGCGGCTCCGCCCCCGGTCGGCGAGGTCCCAGACGTAACGGGCGGCGGAGGCGCGGGCGCTGAGGTCGGTCCAGCCGGGCACGCTGGACGTGGACAGCACGCAGTCGTGGTCCCCGCCGAGCCCCGGCCGGTAGGCGTCGTCGGGGTCGCGCAGCGCCTGCCAGGGCGCGAGCCGGTGCGTCACGCCCCAGGCGGCGGGTGGCTCTCCCGCCGCGACCTCGTCGAGCGCCTCGCGCACGGTCCGGTCGACGTCCGCGGCGGGCACGGGGCCGGCCACGAGCAGCGTCTCCAGGGCGAAGGCGACACGCGGCCCGAGCGCCAGCCAGGGCCGGAACAGGGCGGGGTACGGGGCGGGTTCGCGCAGCGCCGCGAAGGCCTCGTGCCCGGCGAGCCTGCGCACCACCGCCCCGCGCACGGCGGCGTAGAGACCGGCGTCGGCGCTCTCGGCGTCCATCCGCCGGTCCCAGGCGAGCAGCCGGTCCCGTACGGCCGAGGCGGCGGGGGAGAGGACCGAAGCCCGCTCCACGGCGGCGAGGAGCCGGGCCGCCGAGGGGTTGTCGGTGTCGGTGTGGACGGCGGCCGTCGACTCGGGGGTCCAGTCGGCCGAGGCGCCGAGCAGCGCGTCGATCCGGTCCGCCCGGTGCGGCGGCGCGAACTCGACGCCGAGGGGCGCGGCCAGCCCCCGGGCGTTCGCCATCACGGCGTGGCCGTCGACGTCGGCGCGGGGCAGCGGCGCGGGGGCGTCCTCCCAGGCGTGCGCAGGGTCCCAGGCGGGCACGAGACGCAGGGAGTTGGACCGGTGCCGTACGGGTACGTGGCCGGCCACCCGGTGCAGCAGACCGCCCCGGGTGTCGGCGGCCTGGACGACGTTCACGGGCTCGACCCAGCCGTCGAGCGCGGCGTCCACGTCCCCGACGGTCCGGGCGCGGAGCAGCGCGGGCAGCACACCGAAACCGAGCGCGGAGGTGACGCGGGGCGGGTACCGCAGACTGACGGCCTCCAGGACGGGGGAGTGACCGACGGCCGAGGCCGCAGCCGACCTGTCCCCGTGGGTGTCCCCGGGACCGCCCCCGGACCTGTCCCCGTGGGTGTCCCCGGGACCGCCCCCGGACCTGTCCCCGTGGGTGTTTCCGGGACCGCCCCCGCCGTCGCCGTCGTCCTCCTCCGCCCCGCCGATGATCACCGGCCCCCGGTCCGTCTCCACCACCTCGATCACGACCGGCTCCCCGCCCGCGACCTCGATCGTCTCCGTGTGGGCCGTGGCCCGGCGCCAGCCCTCGGGGCCGTACGCCTCCACCCCGCCGTCCGGGAGCCGCCGCAGCCGCTCCCGGTACAGGTCCTGGTAGTCCGCCATCGCGTTGGTGATGGCCCAGGCCACCGGGCCGGTGTGGCCGAAGTGCGCGAGTCCGGGGACGCCGGGCACGGCGAGGCCCACCACGTCGTACGCGGGGCAGGCGAGGCGGATCTGCTGGTAGGCGCCGGGCGCCTCGATGAACCGGTGCGGGTCCCCGGCGACAAGCGCCGCCCCGCTCGCGGTCCGCCCGCCGGCGACCACCCAGCCGTTGGAGCCGGCGGTGCCGGGCCCGTCGGTCGCGAAGAGCTCGGTCCACTCCTCGCCCAGCCGCCGGGCGACCTCCTCGCGCCACAGCTTGGTGGGGAAGCCGGCGAACAGGATGTGCGTGGACAGCCAGACGGCGAGCGGGGTCCACGGTTCCCACCGTCCGGCCGTGAGGCCGGTCGCGGCGAACTCGGGTGCGCGCCGCGCCCCTTCCGCGAGCCCGTCGTTGACCCCGTCCACGTACGCGCGCACCCACGCGGCCGTCGGGGCGTCCTCGCGGGCGAGCCGTTCGTAGCAGCGGCGGGCGGTGTCGGCGAGCCGGGACCGCCGGGCGAACACGTCCCAGTCCAGCTCGGCGGCGCCGAGGAACGTGGCAGTGGCGCCCTGGGCCCGGTGCCGCTCGACCTCCAGCTGCCAGGCCCGGTCGAGGGCGGTGACCCGGCCCTGGGCGAAGGCGAGTTCGTCCGGGTCCGCGGCGCGCAGATGGGGGACGCCCCAGGCGTCCCGGTAGACCTCGATGCTCACGGAGACCCCGATCCCGTCCGTATCGTTCACAAGTTCTTAGGTTAGCCTGACCTAAGTAAATCTACAGGAGTCCGGAGGCGGGATCGCGGCGGGGTCGGTGCGGAGTCGGCGCCGGGTTGACGATCCGTTACTTCGAGATGGAGTGGATCGTTCTCACCTTTCTCATGGGTGCCCATGAATACCCGCGCGTGCGAAAGACGCGGGGCACCCGGGAACGGTTGTGTCGAAAAGAATCGAAAATGAACACGGAAACCCCCCTTTGGGGTGAACTCACGTCAGGCGACTGCCAGTTCACTCTCCGTGCGTAAAGATTCCGGTGTCTCAAGTCGCCGAGGCCGCGCCGACCCACCGTCCCCGTGGTGAGCGGCCGGCGACGCCATGTCTCCTGTGGGGGTTCCACCATCTTGAACAGCAACACCTTCCGCATGCCCGTACGCCGTACCGCCGCCGCCGCGACCGTCGCCGCACTCACCGTCGGCCCCGTCCTCCTCGCGGCGCCGGCGGCGCAGGCCACGGGCGGCGAAGGGCGCGCCACCGCCGTCGTCCTGCGGACCGGCCTCGACATCTCCCTCCTCGGCAAGACGGTCCAGGTGCCGCTGCGGGCCTCCCTCAACGAGGTCAAGGCGCCGGAGACCGAGAGCGCGACCGCGCTCACCGTGAAGGTGCGGGGTGCCGAGGAGGGGAAGCCGATCGACATCCTCGCCGCCGACGTCGCCACCTCGAAGGCCACCGTGGACGAGGAGAAGGCCGAGGGGTACGTGAACCTCGTCAAGGCGCAGGTCCACGTCCCCGGAATCCCGCTGCTCTCCCTCATCGAGGTCGAGAAGGTCACCTCCAAGGCGCTGTGCGAGACCGGGAAGAAGCCCGTCGCCACCTCCAACGTCCTCGGTCACGTGACCGTCTTCGGCAAGAAGACCACCCTCTCCGCGGGTGGCCGGACCCAGGTCACCGTGCCGGGCGTCGGCCAGGTCACCCTGGACCTCTCCCGTACCTCCACCACCTCCCGTACGGCGGCCGCGGCCGCCCTCGAACTCAGGGTGAAGGTCAACCCGCTGGATCTCGGCGTGGCCAAGGTCGACGGCACCGTCACCCTCGCCGAGGCGACCTGCGAGACGCCCGAGGGCACGGCCCCGACCGAGCGGCCCACCGAGCAGCCGACCGGGCAGCCCACGGACCAGCCCAGCGAGCGGCCCTCCGAGCAGCCCACGCAGCAGCCCTCGGCCAAGCCGAGCGACGCCGGCATCAAGACCGACAACGGCGGCACCACGCCCACCGAGAACCTCGCGGAGACCGGCGGCAGCTCCGCCACCTCGTACATCGCGGGCGGGGCGCTCGCCCTCCTCGTGGCCGGCGGCGGCGCCCTCGCGCTGACCCGCTCGCGCGCCCGCTCCCGAGGCTGACGGCCCGAGGGGGACGCGCCGGGGGGCGCCGGAGGGGAAGCAGGGGTCCGGGGAGGGCGGCGGTGACGACGCCGCCCTCCCCGGACCCGCACGCGTTCCCGAAGCGGCCGATCAGTCGCGGGTCGGGGCGGACCCGCGGCCCGTCACCACCCGCCGGCAGCCCACCGGCCCCCGGTCAGCCGCCGATCAGCAGCGCCTGGTCGAGTGCCTGGAGGAAGCGGTTCGTCGTCACCCGGTCCCGGACCGCCAGCCGCAGCCAGTTCCGGCCGAGACCGGGGAAGGTGTCGCCCCGGCGGACCGCGAAGCCCAGCGACCGCAGCCGCTCGCGCACCGCGTCCGCCCCGTCGGTCCGCAGCAGCACGAAGGGGCCCTCCGCCCCCGCCACCGTCCGCACCTCGTCGAACTCCGCCAGACCGGCCAGCAGATGGGCCCGCTCCACACCGATCCGGTGCGCCGCGTGCTCGGCCTCCGCCAGCGCCCCGCGCGACATGCAGGCCTCCGCCGCCACCAGGGCCGGCGTCGACACCGGCCACAGCGGCTGCGCCCGTTCGAGCGCGGCGACCGTCTCCGGCTCCGCCAGCACGTACCCGATCCGCAGCCCGGCGAGCCCCCACGTCTTGGTGAGGCTGCGCAGCACCACCAGCCCCGGCACGTCCGTCCGCCCGGCCAGCGACTCTCGCTCGCCCGGCACCGCGTCCATGAAGGCCTCGTCGACCACCAGGATCCGGCCGGGACGCGCGAGCGCGGTGATCGTGGCGGCGGGATGCAGTACGGAGGTCGGGTTCGTGGGGTTCCCGATCACCACCAGGTCCGCGTCCTCGGGGACCGCCGACGGATCCAGCCGGAACCCGTCCTCCTCGCGCAGCAGCACCCGGCCCACCTCGTGCCCGGCGTCGCGCAGCGCCGCCTCCGGCTCGGTGAACTGCGGATGCACCACGACGGGTCTGCGCACCGGCAGCGCCCGCGCGAGCAGCACGAACGCCTCCGCCGCGCCCGCCGTGAGCAGCACCCGGTTCGGCGGCAGGTCGTGCCGTTCGGCGACGGCCGCCCGCGCGGCCCGGCCGTCGGGGTAGGCCGCGAGCCCGGTGAGGGAGTCGGCGATGCGCTCGCGCAGCCAGTCCGGCGGGGTGTTCGTCCGGACGTTCACCGCCAGATCGATGAGCTTGTCGTCCCGGACCTCGGCGTCACCGTGGTGCCGCAGGTCGTGTGTGTCGCTGTCCGTGTAGGTGTCCATGGCCGCCGTCGTGTGGGGGGTGGGGATGGTGGGGGGTGAGCCGGGCTCGCCAGCGATGTACCCGTGCGCCCGGGGCAACAACCGTACGTCTGGGGCATCTTCGTTCGGTCGAACCGGGACGAAAGCGGCGAGAGCGCACGTTACGCGCCGCGCTTTCCGCTTGGGTACGAGCAGGACGCCCCCGGCCCCCGGACGCGCCGCCCCCTCCGCGGGAAGCCCCGCCCCGACGGGGGGAAGCCCTCCTCCGCCGCACGCCCCCACGTCACGAAGCCCCGCGTCGTCGCACGCCGCGAGCAGCGCCGCCGCCTCCGCCACCGACGGGGTGCCCGTCGCGGCCAGCGGCAGCGCCGACGGATGCGGTACGCGGACGGCCGCCAGCCGCTCGGCCGCGTACCCCCGCACCGGCACGCCCAGCGCCGCCGCCGCCCCCACGACCCCCGGCCCGGCCGCCCGCGCGTCGAGCGTGGCGAGCGAGCGGACGTGAGCGGACGTCAGCCCGGCCTCCCGCAGCACCGCCCCGACCAGGGCCAGCACCTCGTCCGCCGGGACCCCCGGCCGTGCCCCGACGCCGAGGTGCGCGTACGGCACCCCATCCGATACCAAAGGCCCATGGCTGTAGTCGTCGCGCTCGGCGCGTTCCTCATGACGCTCTTCGGCGGCTGGGTCGCGCAGCGCGTCACCGACCGCCGCCATCTCGTCCTCGGCCTGGCCGGCGGACTCATGCTCGGCGTCGTCGGACTCGACCTGCTGCCGGAGGCCCTGGAGGCGGCGGGGAACGACGTCTTCGGAGTCCCCGAGGCACTGCTGCTCTTCGTCGGCGGCTTCCTCCTCGCCCACGCGGTGGAACGCCTCCTCGCCGTACGCCGGGCGGGGCACGGCGTCGGCGCCGACGAGCGGGTCCCCCAGGTCGGGCTGACGGCCGCCGCCGCGATGGTCGGCCACAGCCTCATGGACGGCATCGCGCTCGGCGCCGCCTTCCAGGTCGGCGGCGGCATGGGCGCCACCGTCGCCCTCGCCGTCATCACCCATGACTTCGCGGACGGCTTCAACACGTACACGATCACGAGCCTCTACGGGAACGAGCGCCGCAAGGCCCTCGGGATGCTCGTCGCGGACGCCCTCGCCCCCCTGGTCGGTGCCGCCTCCACCCTGCTGTTCACCCTTCCGGAGGAACTGCTCGGCAGCTATCTCGGATTCTTCGGGGGCGCCCTGCTCTACCTGGCCGCCGCCGAGATTCTGCCGGAGGCCCACCACGACCACCCCGCCCGCTCCACGCTGCTGTGCACGGTGGCCGGCGTGGGCTTCATCTGGCTGGTGGTGGGCCTCTCCGGCAGCTGACCTCACGCGACCGGACCGCCCGCGCAGCGCTGCACGAACCGCGCGGCGGCCTCGGGGAAGCCCGCCCAGTGGGTGTGCACGTAACTGGCGTGCACCCCGCCCCGCACGAAGCCCTCCACCCGCCGCTCCGGCTGCCGCAGCCCCCAGGCGGGGAGGGCCCCGGCCCCCGGCTCGATCACGGTCCGGTGGAACTCGTGGCCCCGCGTCCGCGCCCCGGCGGGCGCGAGCACGCTGTCGTTCACGGCGACGGCGTCCCGGTAGCCGAGGGTGAGGCGCGAGGACATCCGCGCGTCCGCGTCGAGCACGCCGCACATGGGCTTGCCGTCCAGCGACCGCGCCAGGTAGAGCAGCCCGGCGCACTCGGCGGCGATCGGCGCCCCGGACGCGGCGAGCGCCGCCACGGCCTTCCGCAACGGCTCGTTGGCGGACAGTTCGGCCCCGTACACCTCGGGAAACCCACCCCCTATGACGAGCCCGGAAGTCCCCTCGGGCAGCACTTCGTCCCGCAACGGATCGAAGACGACGACCTCGGCCCCGGCGGCCCGCAGCAGCTCGGTGTGCTCGGCATACGAGAAGGTGAAGGCGGCACCTCCGGCGACGGCGACGCGCGGTGTGGGCATACGTTCCGCAGGGGCGATCGGGGTCCCCCCGGACGGAGTCCGGGGGAGGGTGGGCACGCCGGGACCACCGGCGCGCAGCCGCCCGGCAACCTCCGGATCCCAAGCCTCCGCGTGCAACTCCGGCGCACTGCGCGCGAGCGCGAGCAGCGCCTCGAGGTCACACCCGGCCCGCACCTGCTCCGCCTGCGCGGCAACCGCCGCAACCGCCGCCGCCTGCCGCTCCGCAACCGGCACCAACCCCAGATGCCGAGAAGGCGTGGCCACCGCCGGCGCCCGCCGCAGGACACCGAGCACCGGCACCCCCGACTCCCCGAGCGCCTCCCGCAACAGATGCTCGTGCCGGTCGGTCGCGACCTTGTTGAGGATCACGCCCCCGATCCGCACCTCCGGGTCCCAGGACGCGAACCCGTGCACCAGTGCCGCCACCGACCGCGACTGCGAGGACGCGTCGACGACGAGCACCACCGGCGCCTTGAGGAGTTTCGACACCTGCGCGGTGGAGGCCAGTTCGCCCTGGTCGGCGGCGCCGTCGTACAGGCCCATCACCCCCTCGACCACGGCCAGGTCGCAGCCGCGCGCGCCGTGCGCGAAGAGCGGCGCGACCAGCCCCGTACCGCACATGTACGCGTCGAGGTTGCGGCCGGGACGGCCGGTCGCGAGGGCGTGGTAGCCGGGGTCGATGTAGTCGGGGCCGACCTTGTGCGGGGAGACGGCCAGACCACGGCCGGCGAACGCGGCCATCAGACCGGTCGCGACCGTGGTCTTGCCCGCGCCCGAGGAGGGCGCGGCGATGACGAGACGTGCTACCACTCGATGCCCCGCTGGCCCTTCTGACCGGCGTCCATCGGGTGCTTGACCTTGGACATGTCGGTGACGAGATCCGCGAAGTCGACGAGCTCCTGCGGGGCGTTGCGGCCCGTGATGACGACGTGCTGCTGACCCGGGCGGTCGCGCAGCACCTCGACGACCTCCTTGACGTCGATCCAGCCCCAGTGCAGCAGATAGGCGAACTCGTCGAGGACGTAGAACCGGTACTTCTCCTCCGCGAGGTCCCGCTTGACCTGCTCCCAGCCCTCCCGGGCCTTGTCCTCGTGGGACTGCTCGCCCTCGGCGACCTCGCGCTGGATCCAGGACCAGCCCTCGCCCATCTTGTTCCAGGTGACCGTGCCGCCCTTGCCGGTCTCGCCGAGGGCCTTGAGGGCGTTCTCCTCGCCGACCTTCCACTTGGCGGACTTGACGAACTGGAACACCCCGACCGGCCAGCCCTGGTTCCAGGCGCGCAGCGCCATGCCGAACGCGGCGGTCGACTTCCCCTTGCCGACGCCCGTGTGCACCATCACCAGCGCCCGGTTGCGGCGCTGACGGGTGGTGAGACCGTCGTCGGGTACGACGGTCGGCTGTCCCTGCGGCATTAGGCGGCCCTCCTGGTCACGTGTGCTGCTGCCTGTACGTCCTTCACGAGCCCCGCGATCGAGTCGGCGCGCAGCTCGTCCAAGGTGACGGCGGTGCCGCCGAGTTCACGGGCGAGTTCCCGGGCGAGACCGAGCCGCACCGGGCCGGTCTCGCAGTCCACGACGACGGAGGCGGTGCCCTCGGCGGCGTGCAGCCGGGCCGCGCGGGCGGCGAGCGCCACCGGGTCGCCGGCCGCCCGCCCGCCGGTGGCGCGTCCGTCGGTCACGACGACCAGCAGCGGGCGGCGCGAGGGGTCCCGCAGCCGCTCGATCCGCAGCAGGTCGTGGGCCTTGAGGAGGCCTGCCGACAGCGGCGTACGGCCGCCGGTCGGGAGCTGTTCGAGGCGGGCGGCGGCGGCGTCCACGGACGAGGTCGGCGGCAGCGCCACCTCGGCGTCCCGGCCCCGGAAGGTGACCAGGCCGACCTTGTCGCGGCGCTGGTAGGCGTCGAGCAGCAGGGAGAGGACGGCACCCTTGACGGCGCTCATCCGCTGCCGCGCGGCCATCGAACCGGAGGCGTCCACGGCGAAGAGCACGAGGTTGCCCTCCCGTCCCTCCCGTGTCGCCTGCCGCAGGTCGTCCCGG
The DNA here is from genome assembly GCF_036634195.1 of Streptomyces sp. P9-A4. NCBI lineage: Bacteria > Bacillati > Actinomycetota > Actinomycetes > Kitasatosporales > Streptomycetaceae > Streptomyces > Streptomyces sp. P9-A4. The sequence goes on along the minus strand of NZ_JAZIFY010000001.1, from coordinate 1,553,646 downwards.
CGCAGGACCAGCCCCGGCCCGGAGCGCCCGCGCGCCCGCTGGTACGGGGCGGCGGCCTGCACGGTCGCCGCCAGGTGCAGCTTGGTCAGCGCGCCCCGGGGGCGTACGGAGCCGGTGGTACGGCCGTGTTCGGTACGGGCCCGGGAGCGGCGCCCGGCCGCCCCCTCGCCGAGACCGGGCACGCTGAGCATCCGCGTACGGAAGGGCTCGGCGGCCTTCACGGCGGCGCGCTCACCGGCACCCGCCCCAGCCCCGGCGTGCTGGGGAGCGGGCTCGGGTGCGGGGGAGTCCTCGGGCACGGAGGTGTCCTCGGGCGCGGGGGAGTTCTCGGCTGCGGGACCGTCGCCCTGCGGCGGAACACCCCCGCCGTCCGGACCGCCACCAGGGCCGCCGTCCCCGGGGCCGCCCCCGTCGGGACCGCCGTCGCCGGGACCGTCGGGCTCGGGCTCGGGGTCCTCGTCCGGCTCCTGGTCCTGGCCCTTGAACTGCTCCAGGGTCTCGTCGAGCTTGTCCTCGTCGATCCCGGGCGCGTCGAAGGGGTTGCGGCGGCGCCGGTGGGGGAGCGCGAGGAGCGCGGCCTGCCGGACGTCCTCGGAGGTCACCTCGGTCCGCCCCGCCCAGGCGGCGAGCGCGGTCGCCGTCCGGGCCATGACGATGTCGGCGCGCATGCCGTCCACCTCGAAGGCGGCGCAGGTCGCGGCGATCTGGAGCAGCGCCGCGTCCCCGAGGGTCACCTGAGGCAGCAACTCCCGGGCGGCGACGATCCGTTCGCGCAGCGCGGTCTCCTCGCCGGCCCAGCGGGCGGCGAAACCGGCCGCGTCGTCCTCGAAGGCGAGCCGCCGCCGGACGACCTCGACGCGCTGCCGCGGGTCGCGTGACGCGGCGACCTCGACGGTCAGCCCGAACCGGTCGAGCAACTGGGGCCGCAGCTCACCCTCCTCGGGGTTCATGGTCCCGACGAGCAGGAAGCGCGCGGCATGCCGTACGGAAACACCCTCGCGCTCGACGTGGGAGGCCCCCATGGCGGCGGCGTCGAGGAGATGGTCGATGAGGTGGTCCGAGAGCAGGTTGACCTCGTCGACGTAGAGGATTCCCCGGTGCGCGGCGGCGAGCAGCCCCGGCTCGAAGGCCTTCACGCCCTCGGCGAGCGCCTTCTCGATGTCGAGCGCGCCGACGAGCCGGTCCTCGGAGGCGCCGACGGGCAGCTCGACCATCCGCGCGGGCCGCTCGGCCCCGGGCGCGTCGTCGTGCGGCCCGTCCGGGCACGCCGGGTCGGGCGAGGCCGGGTCGCAGCTGAACCGGCAGCCCGCGACCACCGGAACGGCGGGCAGGAGTTCGGCGAGCGCGCGGACGGCCGTGGACTTGGCGGTGCCCTTCTCGCCGCGCACGAGAACACCGCCCACCGCGGGACTGACGGCGTTCAGCAGCAGCGCCAGCCGCAGGTCGTCCATGCCGACGACGGCGGTGAACGGATAGCGGGTGCTCATCGGGTGATCGCTCCTTCGCTCGGTGTGTCTGCGGGTCCTGGGGTCCTCACGGCGCACCCGGCGGCACGAACGGCAGCCCCGCCGGGGCCCCCTCCTCGATCAGCCGCAGCAGGGCGTCCGTGTCCGCGTGTTCCTCGATCAGGTCGCCGAGGCGGTCGAGCTGTTCCTCCCGCAGCGTCCCGAACGACGTGTCGGGCGCCGGCACGAACCGTCGTCCGGCCGCCGCCGCGACCTCCCGCAGGAACGCCCGCCGGAACCCGTCGCTCTCCAGCGAGCCGTGCCAGTGGGTGCCCCACACGGAGCCGACCCGGCAGCCGTCCAAGAACGGCTCACCGCCCAGCACGTCCGCGACGCCGTGGTGGATCTCGTACCCCTCGACCCGCTCCCCGAGCGCCTCGCCGACCGGCCGGGCGAGGGTCTTCTCGACCCCGAACCGCACCCGTACGGGCAGCAGCCCGAGCCCGTCGACCACTCCGGCCCTCGATTCGACCTCGTCCTCGATGCGCTCGCCCAGGGCCTGGAAGCCGCCGCAGATGCCGAGCACCGGCCGGCCCTCGGCCGCGCGCCGGACGAGGGCGTCCGCGAGCCCCCGCTCGCGCAGCCACGCGAGCGCCTTCACCGTCCCCCGGGTCCCCGGCACGACGACCAGGTCCGCGTCGACGAGCTCCTCCGCCCGGTCCACGAACCGCACGACGACACCCGGCTCGGCGGCCAGTGCGTCCACGTCCGTGAAGTTGGACATCAGGGGTACGGCGCAGACGGCGATCCGCAGCACGTCCTCACCGACCGGCGGTGCGACGACCGACTCGCGGACGGTGCCGCGCAGCGACACCCTCAGGCCGTCCTCCTCGTCGATGCCGAGCCCGTGCGCGTACGGCAGGACGCCGAAGGTCCGGCGCCCGGTGAGCCCGTGCAGCATGTCGAGACCCGGTTCCAGGAGGGTGACGTCACCCCGGAACTTGTTCACGAGATAGCCCGCGACCAGCGACTGGTCCTCGGGCGAGAGCAGCGCCGTCGTCCCGAAGAACTGGGCGAAGACCCCGCCCCGGTCGATGTCCCCGACGACGACCACGGGCAGCTTCGCGGCCCGCGCTATGCCCATGTTCACGATGTCGGTGCGCCGCAGATTGATCTCGGCCGGACTGCCCGCCCCCTCGCAGATCACGGCGTCATACGTGCCCCGGAGCTCCTCGAGGCACGCCATCACCGGCTCGAAGAGCGTCTTCTGCCGTCCCCCGTGCAGCCTCTTCCCGGAAGACGCCTCCCCAGCCCCCCCGAAGAACCCCCGGGCGCTCATCTCCCCCACCGGCCTGCCCATGAGGACGACCTGGCTGGAGCGGTCGCTGCCCGGCTTGAGCAGCACTGGGTTCATCAGCGCGGTCGGCTCGACGCGGGCGGCCTGCGCCTGCATGGCCTGCGCCCGCCCGATCTCGGCGCCCTCGCGCGTCACGAAGGAGTTCAGGGACATGTTCTGTCCCTTGAACGGCGCGACCTTGATCCCCTGCCGGACCAGCCAGCGGCAGATGCCGGCCGTCACGACGCTCTTGCCGGCGTCGGACGTGGTCCCGGCGACGAGCAGCCCCCCACCCCTCATGCGTTCCTCCGCTTCAGCGCGCTCGCGATCATCCGGCCGCCCACACAGGCGGCCAGGGTCAGTCCGGTGACCCGGCGGGACAGCCGGACCGCCCGGTCGATGTCGGCGACCTCGACGGGCCGCCCCTCCCCGTTCAGGACGGGCCGGTGCTCGGTCCTTCCGGCGTACGAGAGGGTCCCGCCGAGCCGTACGCCGAGCGCGCCCGCGAAGGAGGCCTCGACGGGGCCCGCGTTGGGGCTCGGGTGCTTCGCCGCGTCCGCCCGCCAGGCCCGTACGGCCCCGCGCGGGTTCCCTCCGGCGAGCGTCGCGGCCACGGCCGTCAGCCGGGCGCCGGGCCAGCCGGCCAGGTCGTCGAGGCGGGCGGAGGCCCAGCCGAAGCGGCGGTGGCGCGGCGACTTGTGGCCGACCATGGCGTCGAGGGTGTTGACGGCGCGGAAGGCGACGAGGCCGGGCACGCCCGCGACCGCGCCCCAGAAGAGGGCGCCGACCACGGCGTCGGAGGTGTTCTCGGCGACCGACTCGACGACCGCGCGGGCCATCGCCGGTCCGTCCAGGGAGTGCGGGTCGCGCCCGCACAGGTGGGGCAGCCGTTCCCGGGCCACCTCCAGGTCCCCGGCGGCGAGGGCGCCGCCGATCGCGCGGGCCTCCCGCCCCAGGGTCGTACCGCCGACGACGGCCCAGACGGAGGCGGCGGTGAGGGCGACGGAAGCGGCCGGCCGGTTCCGCACGGTCCGGGCGGCGAGCGCGCCGAGGGCGGCGGTGGAGCCGGCGCAGACGGCGGTGTGCAGGGCGCCCCAGCCGCGGTGGTCGCGCCACAGGGCCCGTTCGACCCCGGCGGCGGCCCGGCCGAACGCGGCGACGGGATGGCCGCGGCGGGGGTCGCCGACGAGCAGGTCGACGGCGAGGCCCGCGGCGGCGCCGTACGCGAAGACGGCGGTGGCTCTGGAAGGTCTGGGGCTGCGGCCGGGCATGGCGCTGCGTCCTCACTCAGGGTCCGCGCCCTGGATCGACGTGACCGGCGGCGAGAGTTCCTGACTCCCGGACCCTTCGGATCCGGTCACAGTGGCGGGACCGCGCCGGATTCGCACCGGACTTCCTCTACTGCCTCCGTAATGGCCTCGGCAGTCCACCACGGCCCGAGAACAGCCGTCAACTCACCCTTGACCTGCATCGCGTCACTGTGCGAAGCACCACAAACACGACGGCCGGGCGGCCCGCACACGAGGTGCGGACCGCCCGGCCGTTGGTGTTCGCGGACCGTCAGGCGACGATCAGGTAGATCCCGTACGCCACGGCCGCGAGGCACAGGGCGAAGCAGGCGTAGGCGCCGGTGCGGGCCAGGGCGGCGGAGCCTCCCTGGGCGGCGGCCTGCTCCTGCTTGGAGAGGCCGATGACGCCGAGGGTGAAGAGGCCCACCAGCGCGACGGTCGCCACGAGGCTGACTCCGAAGACGGAGCCGAGGGCTGCCCAGTCGATCTTCATGTCGTTCGTTCCTTACACCGCTGCGGCGGGGGCCGGGGGAGCGCTCGGGTCGGTCGGGGCCGGCGCGGGGATGGTGGTCTTGAGGTCCTCGTCGGTGACGGCGGCGACGGAACCGGCCGGCGGCGGCGGGGTGACGGCCGCGATGGCGGTGGTCACCACACCCGCGGGCTCGGCCTCGGCGTCGAGGTCGTCGGCGGTGACGTTGTGCTGGTCGACCGGCTTGCGGCGGGACAGCGACCAGATGACGCCCGAGCCGGCGATCAGCAGGACCGCGACGGCGGCGATGCCCCAGGGGCCCTGCTTGGTGAGGAACTCGGCACCGGCGCCGACCAGGGCCGCGGCGGGCAGGGTCAGACCCCAGGCGACGAACATCCGGGTCGCGGTCGACCAGCGGACGACACCGCCCTTGCGGCCGAGACCGGCGCCCATCACGGCACCCGAGCAGGACTGGGTGGTGGAGAGGGAGAAGCCGAGGTGCGAGGAGGCCAGGATGACCGTCGCGGCGCTGGTCTGGGCGGCGAAGCCCTGCTGCGGCCGGAGGTCGGTGAGGCCCTTGCCCATGGTGCGGATGATGCGCCAGCCACCGAGGTAGGTGCCGAGGGCGATCGCGACGCCGGCGGAGACGACGACCCAGAGCGGCGGGTTGGAGCCGGGGTCGACGACGCCCTGGGTGACCAGGGCCAGGGTGATGATGCCCATCGTCTTCTGGGCGTCGTTGGTGCCGTGGGCGAGGGAGACGAGACCGGCGGAGGCGATCTGGCCGACCCGGTAGCCCTTGGCGGTGTGCTTCTCGTCGGTCTTCGCGCCGATCCGGTACGTCAGCCTGGTGGCCAGCATCGCGGCGAGACCGGCCACGATCGGCGCGGCGACGGCCGGGATGAGGACCTTGGTGACGATCGTCGGGCCGTTCACGGCCGACCAGCCGGCCGACATGACCGCGGCGCCGATGAGACCGCCGAAGAGGGCGTGGGAGGAGCTGGACGGCAGTCCGAGCAGCCAGGTCAGCAGGTTCCACAGGATGGCGCCGACCAGCGCGGCGAAGATCACCTCTGTGCGGATGCCCTCTTCGTTGATGATCCCGCCGGAGATCGTCTTGGCGACCTCCACGGACAGGAACGCGCCGACGAGGTTGAGCACGGCGGACATGGCCACCGCCGTCTTGGGCTTCAGCGCACCGGTCGAGATGGTCGTGGCCATCGCGTTGGCGGTGTCGTGGAAACCGTTCGTGAAATCGAACACGAGAGCTGTCACGACCACAATGGCGAGCAGCAGCGTGATGTGTTCCATTTACCCAGGCAATCGTTTGGCGTCAGTGGCCAGTCGAACGTAGGCAACCTGAGTGAACGGAAGGTGAACTGGGTCGGGCGCTGCGGTGTCCCCATCCGGTGTCAAGACATTCCGCTTACGGCTCCGGCGTGCCGGTCGTCCACGATGCGGTCACCCCGCGACCCCGGGTAATCCGGGCGAACACCGGGCACGTACGACCTGACCCGGTTCGCCCCACGCCACCCGGTTCCGCTCCCCGGACCGCGTCATCCGGACGGGCGACCCCGCCGAGGAGACCCATGTCACTCCCCAGGGGCCCTCCCCGAGGCGACCCCGGCCCCCGCCCCACCCCCCCGGCCGGGTCCGTCCGGTGGCAGCCCGCCCCCACCGTGCCGAGACTGGGAGCGTGCGCCCGGCTACAGCGACGGCAGCGGCCGTCACCACTCTGATCGGTGTCGGCGCGGTCGCGATCGCGGCCGGCCGGTACGCCAGCGACGTCGCCCTCAGGGCGCCGTCCGGACGACCCCTGCCCGGGGATCCCAAACTGACCGTGCACGCCACGGACCCCGAACGGATCACCCTCACCCGCAGCCTCGCCTCGCTGCGCCCCGGCACGTACGGGATCGAGGGCCACGGCCTGCACGCCGTCGTCGGCCCCGTCCTCGACCGGGTCCCGCACACCGCGGACACCGTCGTCCGGCGCCTGGAACGGGTCGAACTCGGGGTGTTCGGCCCCGGAGCCCGCGTCCGGTTCACCCCCCAGCTGCACCGGGGCACACCGATCACCGCCCTCGGGCTCGCCCAGGAGGACGTCGAGATCCCCGGCGAACTCGGCCCGCTGCCCGCCTGGCTGGTCGCCGCCCCCCGCACCACCTGGGTCATCGCCCTGCACGGCCTCGGCACCACCCGCGAGCACCCGCTCAACGTCGTCCCCTTCTTCAACCGGCGCAAGATCCCCGTCCTCGTCCCCGCCTACCGGGGCGACGAGGGAGCACCCGCCTCCCCCGACGGCCTCGCCCACCTCGGCGACTCCGAATGGCGCGACGTCGACGCCACCATCCGGTACGCCGTCCGTCGCGGCGCCCGCAAGGTCGTCCTGCACGGCTGGGGGACCGGGGCCTCGATGGCGCTGCGCGCCGCCGCCGAGTCCGGGATGCGCGACCGGATCAGCGGCCTCGTCCTCGACTCCCCGGTCCTCGACTGGGAAGCCACCCTCCGCAACCTCGTCTCGGCCCACCACGTCCCCGGACCGCTGCTCCCGCTCGCCGTCCGCTCCGCCCAGGGCAGGACCGGAGTCCACGGCGACCTGCTCATGGCCGCTTCCGAACCCGAGGCCCTGCGCGTCCCGGTCCTCCTCCTGCACGGCCCCGACGACACCGTCGCCCCCTGGGAACCCTCCGTCGAGCTCGCCGCGCGCCGTCCCGACCTGGTCACCCTCCACACCGTGCGGCACGCCCCGCACGCCGCGATGTGGAACGCCGACCCGGTCCGTTACGAGGAAGCCCTCCGCCGCTTCCTCACTCCCCTCCTCTGAGGCCGCCGCCCCCGTTCCGCCGAGGCCGTCCGCGACTGTTCTCCCCGGGCGGCCGCGCCTGTTCCCGGGCCCGTCCGCGCGCCCGTCATGACGGGGTGGCCGATTCCGATTGGGCTTTCGGGCCGTCAGCGGGAAGACTGCCCCCGTGACGTCTCGAAAGCCCGATGAACCATTGGCGCGCAACTCCAGACTCCGACTCGTCCGCCCGCGGGCGCTGGCCACCGCCCGACGGGCCGTGACGACCCGGCGCACCCGGCCTGCGCCACGGCCGCCCGAGGGCACTCCGCCCCGCGCGGAACTCGCCCGCCAGGCCCGGCAGGTCCTCGCCGACGCCGTACGGATCGCCCGCTGGGCCGCGGTCGAGCGCGGCGCCGACACGGCCCCCCGCACCGGTCCCGGCACGGCCCCGGCCACCGTCCCCGCCGCGGTCCTCGCCCAGGAAAGGGCCGCCGCCGCACTGGACCTGACGCCCGGCCAGATCCGGGCCGGCTGGGACCGCGCGCGGCTCGCCGGACTCGTCGAACTCCACGGCGGCACCGTCCGCCCCGGCTGGCGGCTGCACGCCTGGGACCGGGACGACTCCGCCGTCCTGCGCGGCTGGGTCGCGCTCTTCGACGCCTGGTCCCTGGTGCACCCGGCCTCCGAAGGGGTCGCGCCGAGCGCCGTCGCCGAGGTCGTCGAGGCCGTCCCCCAGGTCCTCTCGCTGCTCCAGCTCTCCCAGGGCCCGGTCCTCGTCCCCGCCCTCCTCGACCTCCTCGGCCAGCGCGTCGAGGAACTGCGCGAGGAACGCTGCGAGGTCCCGGCCGCGGGCCCCGCGGCCGAGACCGCGGGCACCCCGGCCGCGAACGACGCCGCCGTCGGACTCCCGGCCCTCCTCGACTGGGCCCTCGAAGGTCTCGCGGCCGTCGGCGCGCTCACCCTCGACCCCGGTGCGGAAGGGCGTCACGCCACCCTGACCCCGCTCGGCAACTGGGCGGTCTGGGTCAAGCTGGAACAGATCTGCGTCGCCGCGCAGAGCCCCGCGGGCAACATCGAGCAGTCCGCCGAGGACATGCTCCGCGGCTGCGCCCGGCTCACCCCGGGACCGGCCCGCGCCGAGTACCGCGCCTGGCTCGCGGCCCGCACCCTCTCCAGCGCGGTGGCCGAACTCCTCGCGGTCGCCCGCGGCGAGGACGCCCTGCTGCGCGGTCTCGCCTTCGAGGCGCTCCGGGTCGTCGGCGCCCCCGCCGAGGCCGAGGTGCGCGCCACCGTCGCCGAACCGTCGCTCCGGCCGTACGCCCTGCTCTGGATCGCCGAGTACGAGGGCGCCGACCCCGACGACGCCCAGGAGGTCCTCACCCGCGAAGAGGCCACCTGGCTCTGGGTGGACACGGCGGCGGCCGTCGCCGACCACGGCGAGAGCGCGCTGCTCGTCCGGCACCTCGACTCCGCCGTGCAGGGCACCGTCCCGGCACTGCTCGACGAGGTCCGGGCCGTCGGCCACCCGCGTACCGTCCAGGTCCTGGTCGCCCTCGCCGCCGCCCACCCCGACCCGGCCCTGGCGAAGGCGGTCCGCAGGGCCGCCTTCCAGGTCCACACCGGGGGAGCGTGACGGGGACCGCGTCCCCGGCGTCCGGCTACTCCGCGGCGCCGGGGGTGTACGTCCCGAAGCTCCAGATGTTCCCCTCGGCGTCCCGGGCCATGTAGTCCCGGGAGCCGTAGTCCTGGTCCTTGGGCGGCATCACGATCTCGATGCCGTGGGCGGCGGCGCGCGCGTGGTGCTCGTCGACGTCGTCCACGTGGACGAAGACGCCCACCGGGCCGCCGCGGGCCATCAGCTTGTCGAACTCGCTGCCGGTGCCCTTGCTGCCCAGCATCACCATGCCGTTCCCGTACGCCAGCTCGGCGTGCGCGACCCGCCCGTCCTCGGCCTCGTACACCGCGGTCGCGGTGAAGCCGAAGCCCTCCGTGAGCTGCTTGATCGCCGCCTTGGCGTCGTCGTACGTCAGTGTCGGACAGACCTGGGGTGCCTCGGCCATCCCGATCACTCCCTTTCGATGCCGTCGAATGTGACCTGGGTCTCAGTCTGGCAGCCCCCACCGGCAACTCAGCGGAAGGTGTTGCAGCGGGCCATGTCGCCGGTCCGGTAGCCCTCGTGGAACCACTGCTGCCGCTGCGCCGCCGAGCCGTGCGTCCAGGGCTCCGGGGTCACCCGGCCCTGGAACCTCTCCTGGATCCGGTCGTCGCCCACCGCCGCCGCCGCGTCGAGGCCGTCCCGGATGTCCGCGTCGGTGAGCGTGGTCAGGAGCGGCCGGCCCGTCCGGTCGTCGGGGCTGCTCGTCGCGTGCCGCGCCCAGACGCCCGCGTAGCAGTCGGCCTGGAGCTCGACCCGTACGGCGTCGGAGTTCGCGCCGGTCCGCCCGTCCTGGGCGCGGCTCAGCGTTCCCATCAGGTTCTGGATGTGATGGCCGTACTCGTGCGCCACCACGTACGCCTGCGCGAAGGGCCCGCCGCTCGACCCGAACTTGGTCCGCAGCTCGTCGAAGAAGCCCAGGTCCAGATAGACCTGCCGGTCGCCGGGGCAGTAGAACGGCCCCACCGCCGAGGTCGCGGAGCCGCACGCGGTCCCTACCCGCCGGCTGAACATCACCGTCTTCGCGGGCCCGTAGGTGCCGCCCCTGCGGGCGTACTCGGTCCGCCAGTAGTCCTGGAGGCTGTTGACGACGGCGACGGTCCGGCAGCCCTCACGGGCGTTCGCGTCGGACCCCTTCTTGCAGCTCTGGTCGACCTGGGCCACCGAGGAGGCGCCGGCCACCGGCTCGTCGCCGCCCCCGGAGAGCCCGAGCTGGTCCGGTCCCACCCCGAAGAGCACGCCCAGGACCAGGGCGATGAGGCCGATGACACCGCCGCCGACGGTCGCCCTGCCCCCGGGGACGCGGCTGCCCCGGACATCCCGTACCTCCGAGGTGTCCAGGTCGGCGTCGTCGTCGAACTGCACGGTCCACCACCCTCCGCGTCACTGCCGCGGCGGTGGCCGCCGCCCTGTGCCGAGTATCAGACGATCTCCGATATGTCGCTTCTTTTACGGCTCACAGGCGGGAATGTGAGAAGAATTCGTGTTCGTACTCCGGACCCCGCATGGCCGAAAAGCAGTTGCCGGTGCCCGTTAGACTGGCTGTATGGCCATTCTCCTTTGGGTGCATTAGCGGCGTCGAAGCCCGCCACCAGTCGTCCTTCCGCCCTTTTCCCCATCGCCCTGGAGTCTGTCCGTGATCACCGCATCCGGCGTCGAGCTGCGCGCCGGCGCCCGTGTCCTCATCGAATCCGCTTCCTTCCGTGTCGCCAAGGGCGACCGCATCGGCCTCGTCGGCCGCAACGGAGCGGGCAAGACCACCCTCACCAAGTGCCTCGCGGGCGAGGGCCAGCCGGCCGCCGGCAACATCGCCCGCTCCGGCGAGGTCGGCTATCTGCCGCAGGACCCGCGCACCGGTGACCTCGACGTCCTGGCCCGCGACCGCATCCTCTCCGCGCGCGGCCTCGACACCCTCATCAAGAAGATGCGGATGAACGAGGAGCGCATCGCCACCGGCTCCGGCGGCACCCGCGACAAGGCGATGCGGCAGTACGAGCGCCAGGAGACCGAGTTCCTCACCAAGGGCGGCTACGCGGCCGAGGCCGAGGCCTCCACCATCGCCGCCGCCCTCGGTCTGCCCGACCGCGTGATGGGCCAGCCGCTGCACACCCTCTCCGGTGGTCAGCGCCGCCGCGTCGAGCTGGCCCGGATCCTGTTCTCGGACGCCGACACCCTCCTTCTCGACGAGCCCACGAACCACCTCGACGCCGACTCCATCGTCTGGCTGCGCGACTACCTGAAGACCTACCGCGGCGGCTTCATCGTCATCTCCCACGACGTCGACCTCGTCGAGACCGTGGTCAACAAGGTCTTCTACCTGGACGCCAACCGCTCCACGATCGACGTCTACAACATGGGCTGGAAGCTCTACCAGCAGCAGCGCGAGGCCGACGAGAAGCGCCGCAAGCGCGAGCGCCAGAACGCCGAGAAGAAGGCCGCCGCCCTCAACTCGCAGGCCGACAAGATGCGCGCCAAGGCCACCAAGACCGTGGCCGCGCAGAACATGGCGAAGCGCGCCGAGCGACTGCTCTCCGGCCTGGAGGCGGTGCGCGCCTCCGACAAGGTCGCCAAGCTCCGCTTCCCCGAGCCGGCGCCCTGCGGCAAGACCCCGCTGACGGCCGAGGGGCTCTCCAAGTCCTACGGTTCGCTCGAGATCTTCACCGATGTGGACCTCGCCATCGACAAGGGCTCCCGCGTCGTCATCCTCGGCCTCAACGGCGCGGGCAAGACCACGCTGCTGCGGCTCCTCGCCGGGGCGGAGAAGCCCGACACCGGCGAGGTCACCCCGGGCCACGGCCTCAAGCTCGGCTACTACGCCCAGGAGCACGAGACGCTCGACCCCGAGCGCAGCGTCCTGGAGAACATGCGCTCGGCCGCGCCCGACCTCGACCTCGTCCAGGTCCGCAAGACGCTCGGCTCCTTCCTGTTCTCCGGCGACGACGTCGACAAGCCGGCCGGGGTCCTCTCCGGCGGCGAGAAGACCCGGCTGGCCCTGGCCACCCTGGTCGTCTCCTCGGCGAACGTGCTGCTCCTGGACGAGCCGACCAACAACCTGGACCCGGCCAGCCGCGAGGAGATCCTCGGGGCCCTGCGCACCTACAAGGGCGCCGTCGTCCTGGTCACCCACGACGAGGGCGCGGTGGACGCGCTGGAGCCGGAGCGGATCATCCTGCTCCCGGACGGCGTCGAGGACCTGTGGGGCCCGGACTACGCGGACCTGGTCACCCTGGCCTGACCCACGACGGCCGCGAACGGCCCGGAGAACGGGCCGGAGCGGCCGGGAGTGATCATCCCGGGCTGGATCATTCGGCTCATGGGTGATCCTTCATCTGAGTGAGGGCGTCTCGTACCTCCCGGCGCGGTGCTCTGTCGGATCCTTCCGGCGGGCCCGCGCCGTACGTGTGTTCCCCCTGCGTCCTTGACCTGGCACTTCCCGCGCCGCGCGGCGCGAACGGTCGTTTCCGGCCCATCGGAATTCGAGCCTCCGATTGTGACGACGGAGCGCTCGTCCACAAATCCGGCGGCACGGACCTTGTCGAATGGGTGGCCAGGACGGACGGGAGGGGTGATCATGAGAAGTCCAGAGCGCACTTCCCATGAGGAGGCACGGGTGGCCGAGACTCTGAAGAAGGGCAGCCGGGTGACCGGCGCCGCGCGCGACAAGCTCGCGGCAGACCTGAAGAAGAAGTACGACTCCGGTGCGAGCATCCGGGCGCTGGCCGAGGAAACGGGCCGCTCCTACGGATTCGTCCACCGGATGCTCAGCGAGTCCGGAGTCACGCTGCGTGGACGCGGCGGAGCGACCCGGGGCAAGAAGGCGGCCTCGGCCTGACATCGGGGCGGCTCGACCGGGCCACCGGGTCTCCCGGTGGCCACCCGGTCGGTCTCCGGACCGACCCGGTGGTTACTGTGCAGTCACTTAGCATCGGATGCAGTGCTGCACCGGAACCGGAGGCGCCCCATGACTACGCTCGACGACTCTGAGCTCGTATTCGACAAGGACGGTGTACGGCTCACCGTCGAGGACGCCGTTGCCACGGTGACCCTGACCAATCCGGCGAAGCGCAACGCCCAGTCTCCCGCTCTGTGGCGGGCGTTGACAGAAGCCGGCCGGTCATTGCCCGGCAGCGTGCGGGTCGTCGTTCTGCGCGGCGAGGGCACGTCCTTCTCCGCCGGACTCGACCGGCAGGCGTTCACGCCCGAGGGCTTCGACGGAGAGCCGTCCTTCATCGATCTCGCGCGCGGTTCCGACCAGGAACTCGACGCGGTCATCGCCGAGTACCAGGAGGCGTTCACCTGGTGGCGCCGCAGCGACCTCGTGTCGATCGCGGCCGTCCAGGGCCATGCCATCGGCGCGGGCTTCCAGCTCGCCCTCGCCTGTGACCTGCGGGTCGTCGCCGAGGACGTGCAGTTCGCCATGCGCGAGACCAGCCTGGGCCTCGTCCCGGACCTGACCGGGACGCACCCGCTCGTCTCGCTCGTCGGCTACGCCCGCGCGCTGGAGATCTGCGCCACCGGCCGCTTCGTCCACGCCGAGGAGGCCGAGCGCATCGGTCTCGCCAACCTGTCCGTGCCCGCCGGCGAACTCGACGCGGCGGTACGGGACCTCGGCGCCGCCCTGCTCGCGGCGCCCCGCGACGCCCTCACCGAGACCAAGGCGCTCCTCCAGGGCGTCTCCGGCCGCTCGTACGAGGAGCAGCGCGCCGCCGAGCGCGCCGCCCAGGCCCGCCGGCTGCGCGACCTCGCGGGCCTCGGCGACTGACGACAGGCCCTAGCGCAGCTCCGACACCACCACCGTGACCGCGGCGCCCTCCGGGGCGGCCGCGGTCACGGCCGTACGCACCGAACGCGCCACGTCCAGGGGCCGACGGCCGGCCGTCACGGCCAGCTCCAGCCGTACCCCCTCCCCGTCCCGGCGCACCGGCGGGCCCAGCGCGTCCGTCACCCCGGCGACCCCCGGCACCCCGAGCGCCACCAGCGCCAGGGGATCGTCCGTCGACGGGGAGGTCCGGCCCGGCGGGGGATCGGCGGGGGCCGCCGCCGGGGGTTCGGCTTCGAGCAGCTCCGTCACCCGCAGGTCCACGGCCGCCACCACAAGACCGATCGCGTCCTCGGCCGCCGCGAGCAGGACCGCGCGCAGCCCCTCCGCCAGCTCGGGCAGCGGCCGGCCGGCCACCGCCGCGAACGCCGCCGAGATCCGTACGGACCCCGGCGCCGCGGGCGGCCCGTCCTCCTCGTCCCCGTCGGCCGGGCCGATCCGCAGAACACCGGGCACCACCCCCCGTACGGCCGCTCCGGCCACGCCGAGAACCTCACGTACCGTCCGCTCGGTGATCCAGGCGCCGTCCGCCGCCGTTCCGAGCGGCAGCAGCCTGCCCGGGGCGAGTCGGTCCCGTACCGCAGCCGTCCAACCCTCAGCCGTCGTCATTGCCCCAGCCTGCCGTATCCCCGGGGCGGTTCCGAGTAAGCGCCCTTAGTGTGGGCGAAGAACCCCGAAATATCCCAGAAGGGGCGAAACGTGATGACGGACACCACGCATTCCAACGAACCGACGGGCGACGACCCGCGCCGCACCTCGGTGACCAAGCGGGGCGGCGGCGCTCCCGCCACCCGCGGCCGGACGACGATCGCGGACGGCGTCGTCGAGAAGATCGCCGGACTCGCCGCCCGTGACGTCGTGGGCGTCCACGCGATGGGCAGCGGCCTCTCCCGCACCTTCGGCGCCGTGCGAGACCGGGTGCCCGGCGGGGGCGGCGGCAAGTCGGCCGCCACCCGAGGGGTGAAGGCCGAGGTCGGCGAGGTGCAGACCGCGCTCGACCTGGAGATCGTCGTCGACTACGGCGTCTCCATCGCCGACGTGGCGGGCGACGTCCGCGAGAACGTCATCGCCGCCGTGGAGCGGATGACCGGTCTCGAGGTCGTCGAGGTCAACATCGCCGTCAGCGACGTGAAGCTGCCCGACGAGGAGGAGGAGGAGCCGGAACCCCGGCTCCAGTGAGCGCTGACGGTTGCGTACAGGGGGCTCAGGAGGACTCGGAAAGGGGTCAGGAATGAGCATGGCGGCGGTCGGCCTGGTGGCCGGCATGGCACTCGGATTCGCCGGGTACTTCGGCGGCTTCGGAGCGTTTCTGCTGGTCGCGGCCTTGGGGGCGATCGGCTTCGTGGCCGGCCGCTTCCTCGACGGCGACCTCGAACTGGGCGATCTGTTCCGGGGCCGCGACCGCGGCGACCGGCGGAGGTGACGCGGGGTGGCAGCCGAGCCGGCTCGCTCCCCGGTCCGTGACCGGGGAGCGACCAGGATCGCCGACCGGGTCGTCGCGAAGATCGCCGCCCAGGCGGCACGGGAGGCGGCGGGCCCGGTCCCCGAGGGGGGCTCCAAGCCCCATGCCTCGGTCGTCGTCCACCGGGACGTCGCCCGGGTCGCGGTGAGCCTCGAACTCGCCTACCCCTCGGACGTCGGCCGCCGCTGCGGGGCCGTACGGGGCCGGGTCCGCTCCCGCGTGGAAGCACTGGTGGGCATGGAGGTCCACGAGGTCACCGTCCACGTGGAGCGGCTCCACTCGCCCCTGACCCGGCAGGCCACACGGAGGGACCGCGTGTCATGACGACGCCACCATCCCCGGAGGACGAGGACGCTCCGGGCCGAGGCCACGACGACGGCCGCGATCCGGGCCGCGCCGCGGGCCCCGGCCGCGACGGCAGCCCGCTGCCCGGCGGCGCCGGAAGCCCAGGCCGCGACGGCGGCCCCGGCCCTGACGGCGGCCCCGGCCCTGACGGTGACGCGGTCCCCGGCTCCCGAGCGGCCTCCGGCTCCGGAGCCGCGTCCGGGGCGAGCCCCGCCCCCGACGGCGTCCCCGTGCTCAGTGACGCCCCCGCGTCCCGCGTGCGCCGCTTCTGGGCCGTGCGCCGTATCCCCGCCGCCCTGCTCGCCGCCGTCGTCCTCGGCGGGGCCGGGCTGCTCCTCTACGACGTGGCCGCCGTCCGGGCCGACCGCTCCGCCATGGCCTGGCGGCGGAAGCTCGCCGACGGCCTCGCGACCCGGCCGCTCGACGACACCTGGGTCGTCCTCGGCGCCGCGCTCGCCTGCGCTCTCGGCGTCTGGCTGATCGTCCTGGCGGTGACCCCCGGTCTGCGCGCCGTCCTCCCGATGCGCCGCGAGCACGCCGACGTACGGGCCGGACTCGACCGGGAGGCGGCAGCCCTCGCCCTGCGGGACCGGGCCATGGAGGTCTCCGGGGTGCAGTCCGTACGGGTCCGCGTCGGCCGCGCCAAGGTGGGCGTCCGGGCGGCCTCGCACTTCCGCGCGCTCGACGAGGTACGGGCCGACGTGGAGCGGGCGCTCACCGCCGGCATCGCCGAACTGGGCCTCGCCCGCCCGCCCGCGCTGACGGTACGGGTGGCCAGGCCGCCCAGGAAGGGGTGACCCGGTGACGGTCGTCCTCCGGCGCGTCAACCGCGTCCTGCTCGGCCTCGCCGGGCTGCTCCTCGTCGTCGTCGGCGGCGCGGTCCTCGCCGCCGCCCTCGACCTGTCCGTACCGTCCTGGTGGCCCTGGTCGGGCTCCTCCGACGTGCTGCTCTCCACCGCCGAACGGCAGCGCTGGCGGAACGAGGGCTGGTGGTGGCCCGTGGTCATCGCCGTCCTCGGACTGATCGTCCTGCTCGCCCTCTGGTGGCTGCTCGTCCAGTTCCGGCGGGCGCGGCTCGCCGAGGTGCTCGTCGACAGCGGCGACGGCGAGGAGGCGGTGCTGCGCGGCCGGGCCCTGGAAGGCGTACTGGAGGCGGACGCCGGGGCCCAGGAGGGCGTGGCACGGGCCAAGGTGTCCCTCACGGGCCGCCGGGGCGCCCCCCGCACCCGGGTCGCCCTGCTCCTGGAGCCGCACGCTTCCCCGGGGGACGCCCTGACCACCCTCAGCACCGAGGCGCTCGCCCACGCCCGTACGTCCGCGGGCCTCGCCGCGCTGCCCACCGAGGCACGCCTGCGGGCCGTCAAGCACCGGGCCCGCCGGGTGTCCTGACCGGCGGGCCGGGGCGCGGTTCTCAGAACCCGCCGCGGGCCCCGCCGTCCACCGGGATCATCAGGCCCGTCAGATAGGAGGCGGCCGGCGACAGGAGGAAGGCGGCCGTCCGGCCGAACTCCTCCGGGGTGCCGTAGCGGCGCAGCGGGATGGTGGCCTCGTTGGCCGTGCGGGCCGCGTCGGCGTCGCCGGAGAGCGCGTCCAGGGACCGCACCCGGTCCGTGTCGATCCGGCTCGGCAGCAGCCCGACGACCCGCACCCCGCGCGGGCCCAGGTCGTTGGAGAGGGACTTCGCGAAGCCGGCGAGCCCCGGGCGCAGTCCGTTGGAGATGGTGAGGCCGGGGATCGGCTCGTGGACGGAGCCGGACAGCACGAAGCCGATGACCCCGCCCTCGCCGAGCGTCTCGGCGGCGGCGCGGGCCAGCCGGACCGCCCCGAGGAAGACGGTGTCGAAGGCCGCCGCCCACTGCTCGTCGGTGTTGTCCGCGGCGAAGCCGGGCGCGGGCCCGCCCACGCTGATCAGGATGCCGTCGAAGCCGCCGAACCGGGCCCGTGCCTCGGCGATCAGCAGCGCGGGGGTCCCCGCGTCGGTGTTGTCGGCGGCGACGCCCGCCGCACCCGCCCCCAGCTCGTCCACGGCCTCGGCGACGGTCTTCTCCTCGCGCCCGGTGATCAGCACCTTGGCGCCCTCGGCGAGCAGCGCCTCGGCGGAGGCCCGCCCGAGCCCCCGCGTCGCCCCGGTCACCACGTACACACGGTCCTTCAGTCCCAGATCCATGCGGCCTATCCTGCCGGGTCCAGATCGTCCCCGGCCAGCGCGAGCGCCGTGCCCACCAGGCCGATGTGGCTGAAGGCCTGCGGGAAGTTGCCCAGCTGGCGTTCGGCCACGGGGTCGTACTCCTCCGCCAGGAGCCCGACGTCGTTGGCGAGCGCCACGAGCCGTTCGAAGAGTTCGCGGGCCTCCTCGGTCCTGCCGGTCAGCCGGAGGGCGTCCGCCAGCCAGAACGAGCAGACCAGGAAGGTGCCCTCCTGGCCGGGCAGTCCGTCGATCGCCCCGGAGTCGGTGCTGTAGCGGCGTACGTACCCGCCGTGCAGCAGCTCCGCCCGTACCGCGTCGACCGTCCCCACCACCCGGGGGTCGTCCGGCGGCAGGAAGCCGACCCGGGGGATGAGCAGGGTCGCGGCGTCCAGTTCGAGGGAGCCGTAGGACTGGGTGAAGGTGTTCCTGGCGGGGTCGTAGCCCCGGGAGCACACCTGCGCGTGGATCTCGTCCCGCATGGTCCGCCAGCGCGCCACGTCGCCGGGCAGCGAGGGGTCCGCCTCCAGGGTGCGGACGGCGCGGTCCGCGGCCACCCAGGCCATCACCTTGGAGTGGATGAAGTGGCGGCGCGGGCCGCGGACCTCCCACAGGCCCTCGTCGGGTTCCCGCCAGGTCGACTCGAGGAAGCCGAGCAGGCTCAGCTGGAGGTTCCAGGCGTGCCGCACCGGCGGGATGCCCGCTTCGCGCGCGAGGTGGAGGGAGTCCATGACCTCGCCGTACACATCGAGCTGGAACTGGTCGACGGCCGCGTTCCCGGTGCGCACCGGCGCCGAGTCGCCGTAGCCCCGCAGCCACGGCAGCGTCGTCTCGGGGAGCCGGCGCTCGCCCGCGGGCCCGTACATGATCTGCAGGTCGGCCGGGTCGCCGGCGACCGAGCGCAGGAGCCAGTCCCGCCAGGCGGCGGCCTCCTCGACGTATCCGCTGGCGAGCAGCGCGCCGAGGGTGAGGGAGGAGTCGCGCAGCCAGCAGGCGCGGTAGTCCCAGTTCCGTACGCCGCCGATGTCCTCGGGCAGGGAGGTGGTGGGGGCGGCCACGATCCCGCCGGTCGGGGCGTACGTGAGTGCCTTGAGGGTGATCAGGGAGCGCAGTACCGCGTCCCGGTACGGGCCCCGGTAGGTGCAGCGGCCCGCCCAGTCGCGCCAGTCCGCGAGGGACTGTTCCAGGGCCTCGTGGGGGTCGACCAGCTCGGGCCGCTGCTCGTGGGAGGGGTGCCAGGTGAGGACGAACGCGACCTTCTCCCCGGCGGCCACGGTGAAGGAGGAGCAGGTGGAGAACTGGTGGCCCCAGGTCTTCACCGGCGGCTCGCTGCGCAGCCAGACCGCGTCGGGTCCCGCGACGGCGACCCGGTGGCCGTCGGAGCGGCGCATCCAGGGCACGATCGAGCCGTAGTCGAAGCGGAGCCGCAGGACGGCGCTCATCTCGACGGTGCCGCTGACGCCCTCCACGATCCGCATCAGGTCGGGGGCCCTGTCCCGCTGCGGCATGAAGTCGATGACCTTGACGGTGCCGGTACGGGTCTCCCAGTAGGTCTCCAGGATGAGGGAGTCCTCGGCGTAGCGCCGGGTGGTGCAGGTCGTGGCGCCCTTGGGGGCGATCCGCCAGTGGCCGTTGTCCTCGTTGCCGAGGATCGCGGCGAAGCAGGCGGCCGAGTCGAAGCGGGGCAGACACAGCCAGTCGACCGATCCGTCGCGGCCGACGAGCGCGGCCGTCTGGAGATCGCCGATGAGGGCGTAGTCGTCGATACGTTGCGTCACGCTTTGGGCTGTTCCCGGAAGCGGCGGCGGTCAATCAGCGGGACGGCGTGGCCTGGATCGCGTCGATGTCGTGTTCCGGGTCCACGGCGGTGCCGGAGACGGCCGCGGCCTCCCGGTCGCGCTTCTCCCGGCGGACCAGGATCACCCAGCCGACGGGTACCCCGCCCGCGAACAGCCACCACTGGACGGCGTACGCCATATGGGGGCCGATCGAGTCGTGGTCGGGTTCGGCGATGAGTTCGGGGGTGTTCCCGGCGGGGGCGGGCGTGACCTGTTCGAGGTAGCCGCCGAGCACTTCGCGGCCGATGAGTTCGGCCTGCTGCCGGCTGCTGATGAGCATGACCTGCCGGTCGGGCAGGCCCTTCAGGTCCTTGATGCCGCTGGCGCCGGTCGTCTCGTCGGCCTTGAGGCGGCCGGTGACGGTGACCTCGCCCTTGGGGGCGGGCGGCACCGGCGGGAAGGAGTGCTGGTCGGCGGCGGCCGGGATCCAGCCGCGGTTGACCAGGACGACCGCGCCGTCCCGGAGGACCAGCGGGGTGAGGACGTGCACGCCGACCCGGTCGTCGGAGGAGGTGCGGCGGCGGACCACCACCTCGTGGGCGGTGTCGAAGGTGCCGGTGGCGGTGACGGGCCGCCAGTAGTCCTCGCGGGGCACGGTGTGGCCGGGGGAGGTGAGGTCCTCGACGGGCACCGGCTTCGCCGCGACGCTGTCCGCGATCAGGGTGTTCTGGGCGACCCGCCGTTCGTGGCGGTGGAACTGCCAGAAGCCCAGCTCGATCATCGTGGGGATGAGGACGAGGGCGACGAGGGTGAGGATCACCCACTGCCGGGACAACAGGAAGCGGTACACCCCATGACCGTACAGCGGGGGTCACGGGGTGCACGCAGGGGGGTTCGGCTCGCCCGGGGGCGGGCCGAGGATCGTTTCTGCTCAGACCCTGTCGACGATGCCCACCTTTCCCTCCGCGCGGGCGCAGTGGCCGCCGCAGTACCAGCTGCCGTCGACCTCGACGCCCTGTCCGATGACCTGGACCCGGCAGTGCTCGCAGATGGGCGCCATCCGGTGGATGGCGCAGGCGAAGCAGTCGAAGACGTGCACCGCGCCCTGCGCGTGCACCTCGAACGACATCCCGTAATCGTTTCCGCAGACCTCACAACGTGCCATGCGCCACAGGGTGGAGGCTCCCGGCGGGCGCGCCCGGCACGGCACGCCCGCAGGGGCGGGGGTGTCACCCGTCTGCCGGGGTCACGTCCCGCAGCAGCTGGGTGTACGCGGCCTCGTCGACGATCGGCGTACCGAAGGACTTGGCCTTGACCGTCTTGGAGGTGGCGGCGTCCGGGTCGTTGGTGACCAGCAGGCTGGTCAGCCGGGAGACGCTGCCGGCGACATGGAGCCCGGCGTCGACGGTGCGGTCCTCCAGGAGTTCCCGGTCGATGGAGGTGTCACCCGAGAAGGCGATCCGCATGCCCTGCTTGAGGGGTTTGTCCGTCTCGTACCGGCCCGGGTTGGGGTGCGGGCACGGCGGTCGCTTCCGCGAGGGACGCCAGCTGCCCGCCCGGTACGAGGACGGGTACGGGGAGGCCGAGGCCTGCCCGCCGATCCGGGGCTGCGCCGGGGACGCGGCCCACTCGGTCAGCGGCCGGCACTCCAGGAGCGGCAGCCGTACGTTCCGCCCGGCCGCCGCGTGCAGGCTCGGGCGGAAGGCCTCGGCCAGCACCCGGGCGTCGTCGAGCGCGTTGTGCGCGCGCTGCTGCACCACGCCGAAGTGCGCGGCCAGCGACTCCAGCTTGTGGTTGGGCAGCGGCAGCGACAGCTCCTTGGCGAGCGCGATCGTGCACAGCCGCTGGCGTACCGGTGCGGCGGACTCCGCGCGCGCGTACTCCCGGGCGATCATCTGCCAGTCGAACATCGCGTTGTGCGCGACGAGCACCCGCCCGTCGAGCCGGGCGGCGAACTCCGCCGCGATCTCCGGGAAGAGCGGCGCGCCCTCCAGGACGTCGGTGGTCAGCCCGTGGATCCAGACCGGGCCGGGATCGCGCTCGG
Source organism: Streptomyces sp. P9-A4 (assembly GCF_036634195.1). Taxonomy (NCBI): domain Bacteria; kingdom Bacillati; phylum Actinomycetota; class Actinomycetes; order Kitasatosporales; family Streptomycetaceae; genus Streptomyces; species Streptomyces sp. P9-A4. The sequence goes on along the minus strand of NZ_JAZIFY010000001.1, from coordinate 1,532,038 downwards.
GGTTGACGAGGGTGTACCAGTGGTCCTCGACGTTCCCCCGGGCGTCCAGCCGGTAGACGGCAGCGGAAACTATCCGGTCGTCGCGGGCGAGTCCGGTGGTCTCCACGTCGACGACCGCGTACCCCTGCGGGTAGGCGGCCGGCCACGTCTCTGCGGTCGTACGGTCGTCAAGCACGGTCACTGAGAATACGGCCCGCGACCGACAACTCCGTCCCCGGTGTCCCCGGACACCCCGGCGAGCAGTCCCTCGACCAGGGCGCGTACGGAGTCGACGAACAGGCGCTCGGTGTCGATCGGGGCGGCCAGGGCGCGCGCGAGCGGCCCGTCGGCCTCCGCGTCCTCGCCGCTCCACAGTTCCTCCTCGGCGGGCGACTGGGCGGGCGAGCGCTCGCGGTTGCGCTCCACGAGCACGTACCCGACGACCTGGAACTGCACCGCGCGGACGGCGTGCGCCGCGTGCGCCCCGCGCAGTCCGGCGGCGTGCGCCTCGTGCACCAGGGCGCGCTGGGCCGGCAGGAACATGCTCTCCGTCAGGCCCCGTTCATGGACCATCGCCACCAGGTGCGGGCGCTCGCGCAGGGCGCGGCGCAGCGCGCGGGCCACCGACACGATCCGCTCGGCGGGGGTCGTGCCCCGCGGGTGGATCGTGCCGAGGTCGGCGACCGTGCGCGCGACGATCGCGTCGAGCAGCGACTCGCGGTTGCCGACGTGCCAGTAGATCGAGGTGACCGCGGTGGAGAGTTCGGCGGCGAGCCTGCGCATGGTCAGGGCGGCGGGGCCGTGCTCCCGGACCAGGGCGGCGGCGGTCTCCAGGACTTCGTCGCGGGTCAGCGCGGTGCGTGCCACCGGATTCCCCACCTCCTCGCGGAGCGTGTCATCCGTTCCCCCAATTCCTCTGCGTGCACGGCTCTTTACCCTTCGGGGGCCTCGGTGTAACTGTGTTACAGGCTGACGATCCCGAGAGGTGGTACGTCATGGCACGAGTACGGTACGGGGCGCGCACCGACGCCGAGGCGGCGGCGGCACGCGAACGGAGCGCCAAGCTCCCCGACATCTGGTCCACCGGAGTGGTCGCCGTCTGGGAGACCGACCCGGACGTCGTCGCGGCGGTCCTGCCGCCCCCGCTGAAACCCGCCGCGCGTCCCCTGGTGCGCGCCAACATCAGCAAGGTCGACCTGCCCGGCTATCCGCTCGGCGCCGGCTCGGTGGCGGTCGCCGCCGCCCACGGCGACAAGGAGGGCTGGTACCCGCTGGTCATGCCGATGACCCACGAACGGGCCCTGGTCGGCGGACGCGAGGTCTTCGGCGAACCCAAGAAGCTGGGCGAGGTCACGGTCGAGCGCGAGGGGCTCGTCGTCCGCGCGGCCCTCGCCCGGCACGGCATCGCGTTCGTGGAGGTCCGCGGCGCCGTCTCCGGACCGCTGCCGCTGCCGGAGCCCGTCGAGAAGACGGACTTCTACTTCAAGTTCCTGCCCGGGGTGGACGGCACCGGCTTCGACGCCGACCCCGTCCTCGTCCACTGTGTCCGCAACGAGAAGGTGCGGAAGCTGGAGCGGGTCACCGGGGACGTGATCCTGCGCGAGTCCATGTACGACCCGGTCGCCGACCTCCCCGTCCGCCGCCTCGTCGAGATCACCCTCGGCGAGAAGACCACCGACCAGAAGGGCACGGTCGCCGAACGCGTCTCCGCGCGCGCCCTGCTGCCCTATGTCCACCAGCGCTACGACGACCCGCTGCACATCCTCGACGGCCCCCCGGAAGGAAGCGTCTGATGCAACTGCGCGAGGGACAGGTCGCCGTCGTCACCGGCGCGGCGAGCGGCATCGGGCTCGCCATGGCCCGCCGCTTCGCCGCCGAGGGCATGGCCGTCGTCCTCGGCGACGTCGAGGCGGGCGCGCTCACGGAGGCCGCCGACGAGCTGATGGAGGGCGGCGCCCAGGTGCTCGCCCGGACCGTCGACGTCTCCGACCCCGACGACGTCCGGGCGTTCGCGGACGCCGCGTACGACACCTTCGGCGCCGTCCACGTCCTCTGCAACAACGCGGGCGTCGGCTCGGGAGCCGAGGGCCGCATGTGGGAGCACGAGCCCAACGACTGGAAGTGGGCCTTCTCCGTCAACGTCTGGGGCGTCTTCCACGGCATCCAGGCCTTCGTCCCGCGCATGATCGCCGGCGGCGAAGCCGGCCATGTCGTCAACACCTCCTCAGGCGACGGCGGCATCGCCCCACTGCCCACCGCCTCCGTGTACGCGGTCACCAAGGCGGCCGTCGTCACCATGACCGAGTCGCTGTACGCCCACCTCAAGGCGGAGCACGCGCGCGTGGGCGCCTCCGTGCTCTTCCCCGGACCGCACATGCTCCGCACCGGGCTCTGGGAGTCGCACCGCAACCGGCCCGACCGGTACGCCAAGCAGCGGCCCCGCCGGACCCCCTACCGCAGCCTCGACCAGTGGGAGGCCGCCATGAAGGAGGCCGGGCACGAGGTGGCCTTCACCCCGGTGGAGGAGGTCGCCGAGCACGTCGTCGACGGCATCCGCGCCGACCGCTTCTGGATGCTCCCGGAGAGCGAGCACAGCGACCGGCAGATCCGCGCGCGCTCGACCTCGATGCTCGACCGCGCCAACCCGTCGTACCTGGAGAGCTTCATCCTCGACTGAGGGGTACCCGATGAGTCATGAAGACCCGTACCTGATCATCTCCTCCGACTGCCACGCCGGGCTGCCCACCGAGGAGTACCGGCCCTATCTCGACCCCCGCTTCCACCGCGAGTTCGACGACTTCCTGGCCGGCCGGGACGCCCGCCGGGAAGCCATGACCCGGCTCGGGGTGCGCAACGAGGCCTTCGCCGACCGCTGGTTCCACGACAACGAGGAGGGGCTGCGCGGCGGCTGGGACCCCGTGCAGCGGCTCAAGGAACTCGACGGCGACGGGGTGGCGGCGGAGGTCGTCTTCCCCGACGCGGACGCCGTCGACAGCCAGACCGCCGCCCCCTTCGGTGTCGGCCTGGGGCTCTCCGGCGACCAGGACCCCGAGCTGGGCATGGCGGGCGCGCAGGCGCACAACCGGTGGCTCGCCGAGTTCGTCGGACAGAACCCCGAGCGGCACTGCGGGGTGGCGCTGCTGCCGATCACCGCCGAGCCGGCGAAGGTCGTCGCCGAGATACACCGCGCCAAGGAGTCCGGGCTCGGCGCGCTGATGATCCCCTCCATGTGGGTCGACAAGGCGCCGTACCACGACCGGCGCTACGACCCGGTCTGGGCCGCCGCCGCCGAGACCGGGATGCCGCTGGTCACCCACTCGGGGGCCGCGCCGCGCGAGGAGTACGGCGACCACCTCGGCATCTACGTCTCCGAAGTCACCTTCTGGCCGGCCAGGCCGCTCTGGTTCCTGCTCTGGTCCGGGGTCTTCGAGCGCCACCCCGGCCTGCGGTTCGGCATCGCGGAGTCCGGCTGCTGGTGGCTGCCCAACCTGCTGTGGTTCATGGACCGGCTCTACCTCGGCGCGCACGGCGGCAAGAAGCTGTCCCCGTTCGCCGAGCTGAAGCGCCCGCCCAGCGAGTACCTGGACCGGCAGGTCTTCATCTGCGCCACCAACACCAAACGGCGGGAACTCGCCCAGCGGTACGAGATCGGCGTCGACAACATCCTGTGGGGCTCGGACTTCCCGCACCCCGAGGGCACCTGGCCGGACACGCGCGCGTGGCTCCGGAAGACCTTCCACGACATCCCGGTGACGGAGACCCGCCGGATGCTGGGGCTCGCGGCGGCCGAGGTCTTCGGATTCGATATTCGAATATTGGATCCGATCGCCCGACGCATCGGCCCCACCCCGGCCGACCTCGGCCAGCCCGCCGACCAGGCCGCCGTGGAGGCCTCCTGGGCCCGCTCCCGCGAGGTCGGCCGTCACTGGCTCACGGACCACGACTTCCCGACGCTGGGAGCCACGCCATGACCGACCGCTACACGGTGATCTCCGCCGACTGCCACGCGGGCGGGGACCTCCTCGACTACCGGCCGTACCTGGAGAAGAAGCACCACGAGGACTTCGACGCCTGGGCGGCGACCTACGTCAACCCGTACGAGGACCTGCTCGCCGACACCGCCGACCGCAACTGGAACTCGCAGCGCCGGCTGCGCGAGCTGGAGGCGGACGGCATCGTCGCCGAGGTCGTCTTCCCGAACACCATCCCGCCGTTCTTCCCCAAGGCCTCCCTGATGGCCCAGCCGCCCACCGCCGCCGAGTACGAGCAGCGCTGGGCCGGGCTCCAGGCGCACAACCGCTGGCTGGCCGACTTCTGCGCGGACGCGCCGGGGCGCAGGGCGGGTGTGGCGCAGATCCTCCTCAACGACGTGGACGCGGCGGTCGCGGAGATCCGCCGCACCCGCGAGGCCGGGCTCACCGGCGGCATCCTGCTCCCCGGGGTCCCGCCGGGCTCGCCCGTGCCCGAGCTGTACTCGGAGGCGTACGACCCGATCTGGGCCGTCTGCGCCGAGCTCGACGTCCCCGTCAACCACCACGGCGGCTCGGCCTCGCCGCCGCTGGGCGACGAACCGGCCGCGCGGGCCGTCTTCATGGTGGAGACCACCTGGTTCTCGCACCGGGCGCTGTGGCACCTGGTCTTCGGCGGCGTCTTCCGGCGCCACCCGGGGCTCAAGCTGGTCCTCACCGAGCAGGGCTCCGGCTGGATCCCGGGCGTGCTCGACATGCTGGACTACTACCACGGCCGGCTGGTCGCGGCCTCGACCCGGGCGAGCACCGCCGAGTCGAAGTTCGGTGCCGGGCTCGCCGAGTCGATGGGCCGGGGGCCCAGCGAGGTCTGGCGGGAGAACTGCTTCGTCGGGGCGAGCTTCATGCGCCCCCACGAGGTGCCGCTGCGCGAGCGGATCGGCCTCGACAAGATCATGTGGGGCAGCGACTACCCGCACGACGAGGGCACCACCCCGTACTCCCGTGAAGGCCTCCGGATCGCCTACGCGGGACTGCCCCAGGAGGAGGTCGCGGCGATGGTCGGCGGCAACGCGGCCCGCGTCTACGGCTTCGACCTCGACCTGCTCGACGCCGTGGCCGCCGTCCACGGCCCGACCGTCGAGGAGATCGCCGAACCCCTGAAGGAGATCCCGGCGGGTGCCACCAGCCCGGCCTTCGCCCCCGGCGGGTCGGTCCGCGTCTGGTGAGCCGCCGGGTGCGACCCTCCTGACGTGACCGCACCCCCCGTACCGGGCGACGCACACGCCGAGGCCCACGGCGGCCTCGGCGCCCGCCTCAACTGGCTCCGGGCCGCCGTGCTCGGAGCCAATGACGGAGTCGTCTCCACCGCCGGTCTCGTCGTCGGCGTGGCCGGCGCCACCGGGTCCCGGGCCGCCCTGCTCACGGCAGGCCTGGCCGGGCTGCTCGCCGGGTCGATGTCGATGGCGGCGGGGGAGTACGTCTCGGTCTCCACCCAGCGCGACTCCGAGAGGGCGGCGCTCGCCCAGGAGAAGCGCGAACTGCGCGAGCGGCCGGAGGCCGAGCTCGACGAACTGACCGGCCTCCTGGCCACCCACGGCCTCTCCCGCGAGGTGGCCCGCGAGGCCGCCGAACAGCTCACCGCCCGCGACGCCCTGCGGGCCCACGCGCGCGTGGAGCTGGGCATCGACCCCGACGACCTCACCAACCCCTGGCACGCGGCGGGCGCCAGCTTCCTCGCCTTCACCGTCGGAGCCCTGCTCCCGCTCCTCGCGATCGTCCTGCCACCGGCCTCCGTGCGGCTCTGGATCACGGTCGTCTCCGTCCTGGCGGCCCTGACCCTCACCGGCTGGGGGAGCGCCCGCCTCGGCGACGCCCCCGCGGGCCGCGCGGTCCTGCGCAACGTGGCGGGCGGTGCCCTGGCGATGGCGGTCACCTACGGAGCGGGCTCCCTGCTGGACGTCTCGGGGGTCTGACGGGGGCGCGGGCAGCCCTTCACCATAAGGCCCTGATCAGAACTTGTCAGAAGGTGCCAAAGCTTGCTGACAAGCCGTCTCGCATACTTGTTGGTAACCACGTCTAGCCGCACCCCCGCCCACGCCTCTACCGTCGACGGCATGCCGAACCTGCCCGATGTCGTTCTCTGGTCCATACCGGCGTTCGTCCTGCTCACCGTCCTGGAGATGGTCAGCCACCGGATCCACCCCGACGAGGACGCCGCCGGGTACGAGACCAAGGACGCCGCCACCAGCCTCGGCATGGGGATCGGGAGCCTCGCCTTCGACGCGCTGTGGAAGATCCCGGTCGTCGCGATCTACACCGCCGTCTACGAGCTGACCCCGCTCCGCGTCCCCGTCCTCTGGTGGACGATCCCGCTCATGCTGCTCGCGCAGGACTTCCTGTACTACTGGCAGCACCGGGGACACCACGTCATCCGGGTCCTCTGGGCCTGTCACGTCGTCCACCACAGCAGCCGCAAGTTCAACCTCACCACCGCCCTGCGCCAGCCGTGGACCAGCGTGACGGGCTGGCCGTTCTACCTGCCGATGATCGCCCTCGGCGTGCACCCGGCGGCCGTCGCGTTCTGCTACTCGATCAACCTCGTCTACCAGTTCTGGATCCACACCGAGCGGGTCGACAAGCTGCCCCGGCCCTTCGAGTACGTCCTCAACACGCCCTCGCACCACCGTGTCCACCACGCCTCCCAGGGCGGCTACCTCGACCGGAACTTCGGCGGCATCCTCATCGTCTGGGACCGGATGTTCGGCTCCTGGGTCCCCGAGACCGACCGGCCCGTGTACGGGCTCACCAAGAACATCGAGACGTACAACCCGCTCCGCGTCGCCACCCACGAGTACGCCGCCATCGCCCGCGACCTCCGCGCCGCGAACGACTGGCGCGAACGGGCGGGCCGGGTCTTCCGGGGCCCCGGCTGGCAGCCGGCCGCCGCCACCGCCACCGCGAGCACGGCCACCCCCGCTCCGGCGGACACGACCACCACCACCGCCCCCGAGGTGACCGCGTGAAGACCTCCTCCCGCGTCCTGCTCGCCGCCTTCGGGCTCGCCGCAGCCGTCGACCTGGTCTCCCTGCTCGCCGGCGCCGAGCTCGGCCACCAGATCGCCAAGCCCCTCCTGATGCCGCTGCTCGCCGCGTACGCCGTCACCCTGGGCGCCCCGAAGCTGCTGACCGCCGCGCTCCTCTTCGGCTGGGGCGGCGACCTCTTCCTGCTCTCCGACGCCGACTGGGCCTTCCTCGTCGGCATGGGCTCCTTCGCCGCCGGGCACGTCTGCTACCTGGTCCTCTTCGGACGCCGGCGTACGTCCCCTCAGCTCGGCGTCCTGTACGCGGTCGCCCTCGCCGGCACCCTCGTGCTCCTGTGGCCCGACCTCCCCGCCGACCTGCGGATCCCGGTCGCCGCGTACTCCCTGCTCCTCGCCGCCATGGCCTACCGCGCGAGCGCCCTCGGGCTGCTCGCGGGGGTCGGCGGCGCGCTGTTCCTGCTGTCCGACACCCTCATCGCCACCGGCGTCGCCGAATGGCCGCAGCTGCCCGCGCCCGACTTCTGGGTCATGCTGACCTACATCGCGGCGCAGTACCTGCTGACGGTGGGAGCACTCGGGGCGATGTACGGTGAACGTCGTACAACTGTCTGACAGCAAGGACCGTCCGCCATGCGCGCCACCACCATCCACGCCCCGTTCGACATGCGCGTGGAGGACGTGCCCGACCCGGTGATCCAGGACCCCACGGACGTCGTCCTGCGGGTCCTGCGCGCCTGCATCTGCGGCAGCGACCTCTGGGCCTACCGAGGCGAGTCCGCCCGGCAGCCCGGCCAGCGCATCGGCCACGAGTTCCTCGGCATCGTCGAGGCGGCCGGCTCCGAGGTCACCGGCTTCACCGCCGGCGACCTCGTCGTCGCCCCCTTCGTCTGGTCCGACGGCACCTGCGACTACTGCGCCGAGGGCCTCCAGACCTCCTGCCCGCAGGGCGGCTTCTGGGGCTCCGCCGGCTCCGACGGCGGCCAGGGCGAGGCCGTCCGGGTGCCCTTCGCCGACGGCACCCTCGTCAAGCTGCCCGCCGACGCCGCCTCCGACGACCACCTGCTGACCGCGCTCCTCGCGCTCTCCGACGTCATGGGCACCGGCCACCACGCCGCCCTCGGCGCGGGCGTGAAGCCCGGCTCCACCGTCGCCGTCGTCGGTGACGGCGCGGTCGGCCTCTGCGGCGTCCTCGCCGCCAAGCGGCTCGGCGCCGAGCGGATCATCGCGCTGGGCCGGCACACCGCCCGTACCGACATCGCCCGGCTCTTCGGCGCCACCGACGTCGTCGCCGAGCGCGGCGAGGCCGCCGAGGCCGCCGTCCGCGAGCTCACCGGCGGCCAGGGCGCCCACGGCGTCATCGAGGCCGTCGGCACCGAGCAGTCCATGCGGACCGCCGTCGCCATCGCCCGCGACGGCGGCTCCATCGGCTACGTCGGCGTCCCGCACGGCAGCGGCACCGGCCTCGACCTGTCCGTCATGTTCGACCGGAACATCGCGCTGCGCGGCGGCGTCGCCCCCGTGCGCGCGTACATCCCGGAACTGCTCCCCGACGTCCTCGACGGCACCATCGACCCGTCCCCGGTCTTCGACCTGACCGTCGGCCTGGACGGCGTCCCCGGCGGCTACAAGGCGATGGACGAGCGCACGTCCCTGAAGGTCCTCGTCAAGCCGTAACGGCGTCCCCGGGCCGTACGGTCCGGCCGGGCCCGACGAACCCGGCCGGACCGCACCCCGTCAGCCCCCCAGCCACTCCGGCGCGTCCGCCCCCGCGATGCCCGGCGGCCGGGACCACCCCGCCGGACCGCCCTCGTACGACACCGGCGAAAGCGCGTGCCGCAACCGCCCCAACGGCCCCTCCGACTCCGCGAGATACCGCCCCGGCTCGTACCGCGGCAGCGTCCCCGTCAGCCAGTGCCCCGTCTGCGCCAGCGCGAGCCGGACGAGACGGCTGCCGCCCTCCGCGCGCTGCTCGGTCAGCGACCGCAGCACCGTCGCCGCCAGCAGATAACCCGTGCCGTGGTCCAGGGCCTGCGCCGGCAGCGCCCCCGGCTCCTCGGCCGACCCCTCGGCGACCGCGATCCCGGTCGCCACCTGGACCAGGCTGTCGAAGCCGCGCCGCCCGCCCCACGGCCCGTAGTCGCCCCAGGCGGAGAGCCGGGCGGTCACCAGACCCGGCCGCCCCAGGTCGAACCGGTCGAGCGCCCCCGGCCGGTAGCCGGTCACCAACACATCGGCGGAGTCGAGGAGTTCACCGAAGGTGCGCCGGTCCGAAGGGCGGTCCAGATCGAGCGCGGCGGTCCGCTTCCCGACGTCCGTGTCCGCGTGCTGGTCCGGCAGTTCGGGGTTGCCCGGCGGGTCGATCCGCAGCACGTCCGCCCCCAGCAGCGCCAGCGTCCTCGTCGCGACCGGCCCGGCGATCACCCGGGTCAGATCCAGGACCCGCAGCGGCCCCGAACGGCGCCGCGGCGGAGCCTCGTCGAGCCGCTCCCGGGTCAGCAGCGGTCGCGCCGCCACCTCCCGGCCCTGCGGATGCGCCGCCCACTCCCCGGGCGTGCGCAGGGCGACGGCCAGCCCCCCGGCCGCGTACACCGCCGTCTCGACCTCGACGGCCTTCCGCTCCCCGACCGCCGCGGCGACGGCCTCCACCGACTCCTCCCGCACGCCGAGCGCGGTGAGCAACGCCGCCCGGTGGTGCGGGTAGTTGGCGTGGGTACGGACCCAGCCGTCGGCCGCCCGCCAGAACCGCGACAGCGGCGCGAAGTTCACCGGGGCCCGACCGTCGACCCGCAGATGACGCTCACTCACGAAGGCGGTGGCGACGGCCCCGTCGTCCACCCGCACCGGACCCGCACCGCCCGCGTGCTCCACCGCGGCGAGCCCGGCGACGGCGACCGTCGCCCGCGCCAGATCCATCACCGGCAGCCGCGCGGGCAGCAGCCCGGACACCCCGCCGTACTCCACCCGGTCGACCAGGGCGGGATCGCCGCCGAGGGCCGACCACAGCAACTCCGTACCGGAACGCACTGTGTTGTCCATGGCGGCACTATGGCACTCGGTGCCATACGAAAGGGCCCTGGTGTGGCTCACCACACCAGGGCCCTTCCTCACTCGACCTCCGCGATCAGGACCTGTCCGGCCTTAGCGGCGGACGGCGTCCAGCGCGTCGATCAGACCGGCCCCGTAGAAGCCGTTCTTGTTCTTGCCACCCTCGCAGACGGCGTCGATCTTGCCGTCGTTGTCGATGTCGTACGGGTTGGTGCAGGCGCGGTCGTCGGCCTGCGCGTACAGCAGCGCCTTCAGCGCCGCCGGGCTCGCGTGGGGGTGCGTCGACTTGATGAGCGCCAGGACACCCGCCGCGTGCGGCGAGGCCATCGACGTACCGGCCTTGTAGTTGTAGCCGCCGTTGACCGTGGTCGACAGGATGCGGCCGTTGACCGCCGGGGCGTCCGGGGCCTGGTAGACGGTGCTGTCGCCACCGGGGGCGGCGACGTCGATGACACCGAGACCGTAGTTGGAGTAGGACGCCTTGAGGTCCTTGGCTCCGGTCGCGGAGACCGTCACGACGCCCGGCAGCATCGCCGGGTAGTCGAAGCACTCCTTCGGGTCGATGACCCGGTCGCCCGGAGTGGTGTCGTTCGGGCTGCTGTTGTCGAGGATCGAGTCGGCCGCGAGGTCGAACTTCGAGTTGCCCGCCGCCGCGACGTTGACCGTGCCCCGGCGCTCCGCGTAGCGGGTCGCGCGGGTGACGGCCTCGATCAGGGCCTTCTGGTCCGCGTCGTTCTTGCACGCGAACATCCACGGGTCGGTGTAGTAGCTGTTGTTCGTGATGTCGACGCCGTGCTCGGCCGCCCACACGAAGCCACAGACCACGGCCTCGGTGTAGAAGAAGCCGTCCGGGGTGGACACCTTGATGCCGGCGAGCTTCACGCCCGGCGCGACACCGGTGACGCCGATGCCGTTCTTGGCGGCGCCGATGGTGCCGGCGACGTGCGTGCCGTGGTCGCTCTCGCCCACGTTCGGACGCCACGATCCGGCGGTGGTGTCCGGCTTGCCGGACACGCAGTTGGCGGACTTGGCGGCGTCGAAGTTCGGCGCCAGGTCCGGGTGGGTGTCGTCGACACCGGTGTCGATGATGCCGACCGTGACCCGCTTGCTGCCGAGGGTCTTCTGGTGGGCCTTGTCGGCCTTGATCGCCGGGAGGTCCCACTGCAGGGGCTCCAGCGGGTCCTGCTCGTCCGTCGCGCGCTCGGCGGCGGCCTTCGCCTCGGCGGCGGACAGCGTCTGCGCGCCCTCGTCGACGGCGTCGTCGGACTGGACGGTCAGCGGGGCGGTACGGGTCGAACCGGCCGACACCACACCGCGCGCCTGACGGATCGTCTTCGCGAACTCGGGGTTCTGCGAGTGGACGACTATGACGCCTATCTGGTCGTACGAGACGACGACCTCGCCACCGGCGGCGGCTATGGCCTTCTTCACCGAGGCGGCGGTCCAGCGGCCACCGTCGACGTTGACGACGTACGAGAGCTTCGGGCCGTTCGTCGCGACGGCGGCCGGAGCGTCACTCAGTTCCGCGGCGGAGGCGGCGCCGGGCGCAAGGAAGCCGAGCGAGGCCGTGAGCGCGAGACCAACCGGCAGAGCGAGAGCTCGACCGCGCCTCGATCCCAGATGAGCCATGGGTTCTCCACATCATCCGTATGTACTGTCCACGCGCGGGTTTGCGCGCGGACAGGTGCATGACGAGTGAAGCTATCGCTGATCTTCCCGAAGCTTCAATGAGTTGAGAAGTTTTCATGAAGATCTGTTCAAAGAAATCCACGGAGTGAACCGCTTCGCTTCCCGCTCCGTGCCGTTGGGCAGGGGAGGAGCTCCGCTCGGAGTCCCGCGTCCGCACCCCAGGTGAGGCCCCCTTGACCATGCCGCCCGCCCCCGCGTCACGAGGAGAATCCGTGGCTACCGAAGCACCGCCGCCGCCCAGAGACGGGACGGCGACCGCCGCCGGTCCCGTACAGCCCACGACGGAGGAGTTCGTCGAGGTGCAGCAGGGCGAGGAGTTCGGCGAACTGCGCCGCACGTACCGCTCGTTCGCCTTCCCGCTCACCCTGGCCTTCATCGCCTGGTACCTGCTGTACGTGCTGCTCTCCAACTACGCGGGCGGCTTCATGGGCACCAAGGTCTTCGGCAACATCAACATGGCGCTGGTCCTGGGCCTCGGCCAGTTCCTCACCACCTTCCTCATCGCCTGGCTCTACTCGCGGCACGCGGCGAACCGGCTCGACCCCAAGGCCGAAGCCATCAGAACCCGTATGGAGGGCGACGTATGAGCACCCCCGTCCTGCTCGCGGCGGGCAACGCCACCAGCGAGCACCGGCCGCTGATCATCGCCCTCTTCGGCGCCTTCGTCCTCGCGACCCTGGTCATCACCGTCTGGGCCGGCCGCCAGACCCGCAGCGCCGCCGACTTCTACGCCGGCGGAGGCCAGTTCACCGGCTTCCAGAACGGCCTCGCGATCTCCGGCGACTACATGTCCGCCGCGTCCTTCCTCGGCATCAGCGGCGCCATCGCCCTCTACGGCTACGACGGCTTCCTCTACTCGATCGGCTTCCTGGTCGCCTGGCTCGTCGCCCTGCTCCTGGTCGCCGAACCGCTGCGCAACTCCGGCCGGTTCACGATGGGCGACGTCCTCGCCTACCGGATGCGCCAGCGGCCCGTCAGGACCGCCGCCGGCACCTCCACCATCGTCGTCTCGATCTTCTACCTGCTCGCGCAGATGGCGGGCGCGGGCGTCCTCGTCTCGCTGCTGCTCGGCATCACCAGCGACGGCGGCAAGATCGCGATCGTCGCCCTCGTCGGCCTCCTGATGATCGTGTACGTGACCATCGGCGGCATGAAGGGCACCACCTGGGTGCAGATGGTCAAGGCGGTCCTGCTCATCGCGGGCACGCTCCTGATCACCTTCCTCATCCTGCTCAAGTTCGACTTCAACATCTCGGACCTGCTCGGCGCCGCCGCCACCAACAGCGGCAAGGGCGACGCCTTCCTGGAGCCCGGCCTCAAGTACGGCGCCACCGCCCTGTCGAAGCTGGACTTCCTCTCGCTCGGCATCGCGCTCGTCCTCGGCACGGCCGGCCTCCCGCACATCCTGATCCGCTTCTACACGGTGCCGACCGCCAAGGCCGCCCGGAAGTCGGTCAACTGGGCCATCGGCATCATCGGCGCGTTCTACCTGATGACGATCGTCCTCGGCTTCGGCGCCGCCGCCCTGCTCAGCGGCGACACCATCAAGGCCTCCAACAAGGCGGGCAACACGGCGGCCCCGCTCACCGCCCTGGAGGTCGGCGGCGGCGCCGGCTCCACCGGCGGCGCGATCCTCCTCGCCGTCATCTCCGCCGTCGCCTTCGCCACCATCCTCGCGGTGGTCGCCGGTCTGACCCTGGCCTCGTCCTCGTCCTTCGCGCACGACATCTACGCGAACGTGATCAAGCGCGGCAAGGCCACCGAGAAGGAGGAGATGCGGGCCGCCCGCTGGTCCACCGTCCTCATCGGCATCGTGTCGATCGCGCTCGGCGCCCTCGCCCGCGACCTCAACGTCGCCGGCCTGGTCGCCCTCGCCTTCGCGGTCGCCGCCTCGGCCAACCTGCCGACGATCCTCTACTCGCTCTTCTGGAAGCGGTTCACCACCCGGGGCGCGCTCTGGTCGATCTACGGCGGACTGATCTCCTCCGTGGTCCTCGTCCTCTTCTCGCCGGTGGTCTCCGGCGGTCCGGCCTCGATGTTCAAGGGCGTGGACTTCCACTGGTTCCCGCTGGAGAACCCCGGCCTCGTCTCGATCCCGCTCGGCTTCCTCCTCGGCTGGCTCGGCTCGCTCCTCTCCAAGGAGGAGCCGGACGCCGGCAAGTACGCGGAGCTGGAGGTCAAGTCCCTCACCGGGGTCGGGGTCGCCGCAGCGGTCAAGCACTGACCGGAACGCGACCGGTCGTATACGTTCCGCAGCGATCGGACGGCCGCGTCGTAGAGTTCTACGACGCGGCCGAGCCGGTCCTCGTGACAATCTGCCCTGCTCGTCGTCGGTGTGCTCGCGTAGGCTCGGAACACACGCAACCACAAGACGGGGAGGGGGCCGACAGTGCTCATCGACACCTATGGCCGAGTCGCCACCGACCTGCGCGTCTCGCTGACGGACCGGTGCAACCTGCGCTGCACGTACTGCATGCCGGAGGAGGGCCTGCAGTGGCTCGCCAAGCCGGATCTCCTCACCGATGACGAGATCGTCCGGCTGATCCGTATCGCGGTCACCGACCTCGGCGTCAACGAGGTCCGCTTCACCGGCGGCGAGCCGCTGCTCCGCCCCGGCATCGTCGGCATCGTCGAGCGCTGCGCGGCCCTGGAGCCCCGCCCCCGGATGTCCCTCACCACCAACGGCATCGGGCTGAAGCGCACCGCCGCCGCCCTCAGGGCCGCGGGCCTCGACCGGGTCAACGTCTCCCTGGACACCTTGCGCCCCGAGGTCTTCAAGACGCTCACCCGGCGTGACCGCCACCGGGACGTCCTCGACGGCATGGCCGCCGCCCGGGACGCCGGACTCACCCCGGTCAAGGTCAACGCCGTCCTGATGCCGGGGCTCAACGCCGACGAGGCCCCCGACCTCCTCGCCTGGGCGATCACCGAGGGTTACGAGCTCCGCTTCATCGAGCAGATGCCGCTGGACGCCCAGCACGGCTGGAAGCGCGACGGCATGATCACCGCCGGGGACATCCTGGAGTCCCTGCGCACCCGCTTCACACTGACCGCCGAGGGCGCCGACGAGCGCGGCTCGGCCCCCGCCGAGCGGTGGACCGTCGACGGCGGACCGCACACGGTCGGCGTCATCGCCTCCGTCACCCGCCCCTTCTGCCGGGCCTGCGACCGGACCCGGCTCACCGCCGACGGACAGGTGCGGACCTGTCTGTTCGCCACCGAGGAGACGGACCTGCGGGCCGCCCTCCGGTCGGACGCGGGGGACGGGGCGGTCGCGGAGCTGTGGAAGAAGGCGATGTGGGGCAAGAAGGCCGGCTCCGGCCTCGACGACCCCGGCTTCCTCCAGCCCGAGCGCCCGATGTCGGCGATCGGCGGCTGACGCCGGCCGGAGTCTCTAAGGACTGCCCTCGGAACCGGACTCGGAACCGGACTCGGAACCGGACTCGGAACCGGACTCGGAACCGGACTCGGACTCCCAGTCCACGAGGGGGACGACGTCCTTGAGGAAGCCCCTTACGCTCAGGAACTGCGAGAGGTGTTCGCGGTGCTCCTCGCACGCGAGCCAGGTCTTGCGGCGCTCGGGCGTGTGCAGCTTGGGGTTGTTCCACGCGAGGACCCAGACGGCGTCGGCGCGGCAGGCCTTGGCGGAACAGATCGGCTTCTCTTCGCTCACCCGGTCATTGTCCAGCAAGGGCGATGCCGAGCAGCCACGGGGGGAGCTGCCCGGCATCGGTCCGTCGCTCCGACGGGGGATGCGGAGCGCGTAGGCAGTATGTCACGGCACATGGGGTCGGGTGCACTGGAACTACATGATTGATCTGAGCTTTTCCTGAGGTTTCCGGCCACTCTCCGTGATCACTTCCGGTCGTTCGGTTGCTCCCCGTCCTTGTCGCCGGAAGTCTCCGTGGCGTCTAGCGCGGGCCGCACCGGAGTCGGTACGAAGGTGGAGGGAAGGGACGGAGTCGACTCGCGGCCCGCGTTCGCGATGACCACGGCGATATAGGGGAGCAGGATGCCCAGGGCGAGCGCGACGACGGCCACATGCCGCTCGACGTTCCACAGCACTGCGGCCGCGATCACGGAGAGCGTCCGGACCGTCATCGAGATGATGTAGCGCCGCTGCCGTCCCCGGACGTCGTCGGCGAGCCCCTGCCGGGCTCCCGTGATCCGGAAGACCTCGGATCCGCCACTCCTCGGCATCGCCGTCCACCACCTGCTGTCGCGCCGGACCCTCCCCGGTCCGGACCTCTTTCCACCGTACGCCCGCCCTTCCGCGCCGACGAGACCGGGGCACGGATGGCGCTGTCCGACATGCGCCGTATGGCCGAGGGGCCGAGACTGGGCGCACATGCGTACAAGGAGGCGACGATGAGTTGGTTGTGGGCGATCATCGTGGGATTCGTCCTCGGCCTGATCGCGAAGGCGATCCTGCCGGGGAAGCAGCAGATCCCGCTCTGGCTGACGACCGTGTTCGGCATTCTCGGCAGCGTGCTCGGCAACGCGGTCGCGACCTGGATCGGAGTCAACGACACCAAGGGCATCGACTGGACCCGCCACCTGCTCCAGCTGATCGGCGCCGTCGCCGTGGTCGGGCTCGGCGACATGGCCTGGACCTCCATGAAGGGAACCCGGCAGCGCAGCTAGCGCCCACCAGGAACACGAAGACCGGGAGGCCCGGTACGGCGCACCACATGCCGTACCGGGCCTCCCGGTTCTCCGCAGCTCGGTCGTACGCGGCTCAGCCGGCGAACTCGATCGCCGCCAGATTCTTCTTGCCGCGCCGCAGCACCAGCCAGCGGCCGTGCAGCAGCTCGTCCGCCGCCACCTCGGCGTCCTCGGCGGTCACCTTCACGTTGTTCACGTAGGCCCCGCCCTCCTTCACCGTGCGCCGCGCCGCCGACTTGCTCGCCGCGAGTCCGACCTCGGTGAACAGGTCCACGACCTGGCCCAGTTCGGTCACCCGCGCGTGCGGCAGCTCGGACAGGGCGGCGGCGAGCGTCGCCTCGTCCAGCTCGGCCAGGTCGCCCTGCCCGAACAGCGCCTTGGAGGCGTTGATGACGGCCGCGCACTGGTCGGCGCCGTGCACCAGGGTGGTGAGCTCCTCGGCCAGCGCGCGCTGCGCGGCCCGCGCCTGCGGCCGCTCGGCGGTCTGCGCCTCCAGCTCCTCCAGCTCCGCGCGGGACTTGAAGGACAGGATGCGCATGTACGTCGAGATGTCCCGGTCGTCCACGTTCAGCCAGAACTGGTAGAACGCGTACGGCGTGGTCATCTCGGCGTCCAGCCAGACGGCCCCGCTCTCGGACTTGCCGAACTTGGTGCCGTCCGCCTTGACCATCAGCGGGGTCGCCAGCGCGTGCGCCTGCGCCCCCGGCTCCAGCCGGTGGATCAGGTCGAGACCGGCCACCAGGTTGCCCCACTGGTCCGAGCCGCCCTGCTGGAGCGTGCAGCCGTAGCGGCGGTACAGCTCCAGGAAGTCCATGCCCTGGAGCAGCTGGTAGCTGAACTCCGTGTAGCTGATGCCCTGCTCGGACTCCAGACGGCGGGCGACGGAGTCCTTGGTCAGCATCTTGTTGACCCGGAAGTGCTTGCCGATGTCCCGCAGGAACTCGATCGCCGACAGGCCGGCGGTCCAGTCCAGGTTGTTCACCATGACCGCCGCGTTCTCCCCCTCGAAGGAGAGGAAGGGCTCGATCTGCGTGCGCAGCCGGTTCACCCAGTTCGCGACCGTCTCGGGGTCGTTCAGGGTGCGCTCGGCCGTCGGCCGCGGGTCACCGATCTGCCCGGTGGCCCCGCCGACCAGCGCCAGCGGCCGGTGCCCGGCCTGCTGGAGCCGGCGGACGGTGAGGACCTGGACCAGGTGGCCGACGTGGAGACTGGCCGCGGTCGGGTCGAAACCGCAATAGAACGTGACGGGACCGTCCGCGAGAGCCTTGCGCAGTGCGTCCTCATCGGTGGACTGGGCGAAGAGCCCACGCCACTTCAGCTCGTCGACGATGTCCGTCACGGTCGTCCGTCTCCTTGATCGATTTGGGGTGGTGCCACGGCCCAGTCTAGGTGGGTCAGACCCCCTTGCTGACCGAGCTCATGTTGAAGTCGGGCACCCGCAGGGCGGGCATCGCGGCCCGGGTGAACCAGTCGCTCCACTCGCGCGGCAGCGTCTTCTCCGTCCGGCCCGCCTCCGAGGCCCGCGACAGCAGGTCCACCGGCGACTCGTTGAACCGGAAGTTGTTCACCTCGCCGACCACCTCGCCGTTCTCGACGAGGTAGACGCCGTCCCGGGTCAGACCGGTGAGCAGCAGCGTCGCCGGATCGACCTCGCGGATGTACCAGAGGCAGGTCAGCAGCAGACCGCGCTCGGTCGAGGCGACCATCTCCTCCAGGGAGCGTTCGCCGCCGCCGTCCAGGATCAGGTTCCCGGCTCCGGGCGCCACGGGCAAATGAGTAAGTCCCGCCGTGTGCCGGGTGGTGATCAGCCGGTCCAGCTTCCCGTCCCGCACCCAGTCCGTCGGCGCGATCGGCAGACCGTTGTCGAAGACCGACGAGTCGTCCCCCGAGGAGTGCGCGATCACGAACGGCGCGGACTCGAGGCCCGGCTCGTTCGGGTCGCTGCGCAGCGTCAGCGGCAGCGGCGACAGGGTCTCGCCGATCCGGGTGCCGCCACCGGGCTTGGAGAAGACCGTACGGCCCTCCACCGCGTCCCGGGCCGTGGACGACCACAGCTGGTAGATCAGCAGGTCGGCCACCGCCGTCGGCGGCAGCAGCGTCTCGTACCGCCCGGCGGGCAGCTCGATCCGCCGCTCCGCCCAGCCGAGCCGGGTCGCCAGCTCGGCGTCGAGCGCCGCCGGATCGACGTCCTTGAAGTCCCGCGTCGAGCGCCCGGCCCAGGCGGAGCGCGAGCGGTCGGGGGACTTGGCGTTCAGCTCCAGGGTCCCGTTGGGCTGGTCGTGGCGGAGCCGCAGGCCCGTCGACGTACCCAGATAGGTGGAGGTCAGCTCGTGGTTGGCGAAGCCGTACAGCTCACGGCCGCCGGACCGGGCGCGGGCGAAGGCCTCGCCGAGCGCCGGGGCGAAGTCGGCGAAGACGGCGGAGGAGGTCTCCGTCGGCGCGTCCGTGAAGTCGGGCGACGAGGGCACGTCCCGTACCAGCGGCTGGGCGTCCTCGGCGGGCCCCGCGGCACGGGCGGCGGCCTCGGCGGCCCGGACCAGGGGCTCCAGGTCGTCGGCGGTCACCGCGGAGCGGGAGACGACACCGGAGGCGGTGCCCTGGGAGCCGTCGACGGTCGCGATCACCGTGAGCGTACGGCCGCGGGTGACGCCGTTGGTCGTGAGCGCGTTGCCCGCCCAGCGCAGATTGGCCGAGGACTCCTCGTCGGCGATGACGACACACCCGTCGGCACGGGACAGCTCGAGGGCCCGCTCGACGATCTCGTACGGCTTGCTGACGCGGCTCATCGTCCGGCCTCCTGCGTCGTGTTGAGGCTGTGCTTGCCCGGGGGGCGACCCCCGGCCCCCCGGCAGATCTGGTGGCGCGCGCTCATCGTCCGGCCTCCTGCGTCGTGTTGAGGATGTTGACGCCCCGGAAGAGGGCGGAGGGGCAGCCGTGGGAGACCGCGGCGACCTGGCCCGGCTGGGCCTTGCCGCAGTTGAAGGCGCCGCCGAGGACGTACGTCTGCGGGCCGCCGACCTGCTCCATCGAGCCCCAGAAGTCGGTGGTCGTCGCCTGGTAGGCCACGTCCCGCAGCTGCCCGGCGAGCCGCCCGTTCTCGATGCGGAAGAAGCGCTGCCCGGTGAACTGGAAGTTGTAGCGCTGCATGTCGATCGACCAGGACCGGTCGCCGACCACGTAGATCCCGCGCTCCACGCCCCCGATCAGGTCCTCCGTGGACAGACCGCCCGGGTCCGGCCGCAGCGAGACGTTCGCCATCCGCTGCACCGGCACGTGCGCGGGGGAGTCGGCGAAGGCGCAGCCGTTCGACCGGCCCTGGCCGGTGAGCTTCGCGATCCGCCGGTCCAGCTGGTAGCCGACGAGCGTGCCGTCCTTGACCAGGTCCCAGCTCTGCGCCTCGACACCCTCGTCGTCGTACCCGATCGTCGCGAGCCCGTGCTCGGTGGTCCGGTCACCCGTCACGTTCATGATCGAGGAGCCGTACGCCAGCTTGCCCAGCTGGTCGAAGGTGGCGAAGGAGGTGCCCGCGTACGCCGCCTCGTAGCCGAGCGCCCGGTCCAGCTCGGTGGCGTGCCCGATCGACTCGTGGATCGTCAGCCACAGGTTCGACGGGTCCACGACCAGGTCGTACCGGCCCGCCTCCACGCTCGGCGCCCGCATCTTCTCGGCGAGCAGCCCCGGGATCTCGTCCAGCTCCTTGTCCCAGTCCCAGCCGGTGCCCGTCAGGTACTCCCAGCCCCGCCCGGCCGGCGGCGCGATCGTCCGCATCGAGTCGAACTCACCGGTCGTCTCGTCGACGGCGACCGCCGTGAGCTCCGGGTGCAGCCGGACGCGCTGCTGGGTGGTGACGGTGCCGGCGGTGTCCGCGTAGAACTTGTTCTCGTGGACGGTGAGCAGTGAGGCGTCCACATGCGCCACGCCCTCCGCCCGCAGCAGCCGTGCGCTCCAGTCGGCGAGCAGCGCGCTCTTCTCCTCGGCGGGGACGGAGAAGGGATCGATCTCGTACGAGGAGACCCAGGTCCGCTCCTCGTGCACCGGCTCGGCGGCCAGCTCCACGCGTTCTTCCGAACCCGCCGCCGCGATCACCTTCGCCGACAGCTTCGCCATGGCGACCGCCTGCGAGGCGACCCGCGCGGCCCCGTCCATGGTCAGGTCGACACCGGACGCGAACCCCCAGGACCCGCCGTGCACCACCCGCACCGCGTACCCGAGGTCGGTGGTGTCCGAGGAACCGGACGGTTTGGCGTCGCGCAGCCGCCAGGAGGCGCTGCGCACCCGCTCCAGACGGAAGTCGGCGTGCTCGGCGCCGAGCGCGCGCGCTCGGGCGAGCGCCGCGTCGGCGAGTGCCCGCAGGGGCAGCGCGACGAACGAAGGGTCGATCTGATGGACCACGAGCGGCCTCGCTCTCGGTGATCGGACGGCGGCGTTGAACTGTCCGGGAAGTCAATCACGGGACGGACCGCCGGGTTGGCGCATTACCGACGAGGGGCCTCCGAGCTGTAGGGACCCGACAGTGACACCGGTACGCCACTGTCGGAGGTCGATTCCTCATGTCGGGGGCGATACCGATAGGTTTTCGGCTACCAGACCGCTATCGAAAGGGTGATCCGTTGAGCCGCTCGGTTCTCGTCACCGGAGGAAACCGGGGCATCGGCCTCGCCATCGCCCGCGCGTTCGCCGAAGCCGGCGACAAGGTCGCGATCACGTACCGCTCCGGTGAGCCGCCGGCGGCGCTCACCGAACTGGGCTGCCTCGCGGTGAAGTGCGACATCACCGACGGCGAGCAGGTGGAGCAGGCGTACAAGGAGATCGAGGAGAAGCACGGCCCGGTGGAGGTCCTCGTGGCCAACGCCGGCGTGACGAAGGACCAGCTCCTGATGCGCATGTCGGAGGAGGACTTCACGTCCGTCGTCGACACCAACCTCACCGGCACCTTCCGGGTCGTCAAGCGTGCCAACCGCGGGATGCTGCGCGCCAAGAAGGGCCGCGTCGTCCTGATCTCCTCGGTCGTCGGTCTGCTGGGCTCCGCGGGCCAGGCCAACTACGCCGCCTCCAAGGCGGGCCTGGTCGGCTTCGCCCGCTCCCTCGCGCGTGAGCTGGGCTCCCGCAACCTCACTTTCAACGTCGTCGCCCCTGGTTTCGTCGACACCGACATGACCGCGGTGCTCACCGACGAGCAGCGCGCGGGCATCGTGTCCCAGGTGCCGCTGGGCCGCTACGCCCAGCCGGAGGAGATCGCCGCCGCGGTGAAGTTCCTCGCCTCCGACGACGCCTCGTACATCACTGGAGCCGTCATCCCGGTTGACGGCGGATTGGGCATGGGTCACTGATCACCATGAGCGGAATTCTCGAGGGCAAGCGCATCCTGATCACGGGTGTGCTGATGGAGTCCTCCATCGCCTTCCACGCCGCGAAGCTGGCCCAGGAGCAGGGTGCGGAGATCATCCTCACCGCCTGGCCGCGGCCGACGCTGACCGAGCGCATCGCCAAGAAGCTGCCCCGGCCCGAGGACGTCAAGGTCCTCGAACTCGACGTCTCCAACGACGAGCACCTCGCCCGTCTGGAGGGCCAGGTCCGCGAGCAGTTCGGTGACCGTCTCGACGGCGTCGTGCACTCCATCGGCTTCGCGCCGCAGGACGCGCTCGGCGGCAACTTCCTGAACACGCCGTTCGAGTCCGTGGCCACCGCCATGCACGTCTCCGCCTTCTCCCTGAAGTCGCTGACGATGGCGCTGCTGCCGCTGATGTCCGAGGGCGGCTCGGTCGTCGGCCTCACCTTCGACGCGCAGTTCGCCTGGCCGCAGTACGACTGGATGGGCCCGACCAAGGCCGCGCTGGAGGCCACCAGCCGCTACATGGCCCGTGACCTGGGCAAGCAGAACATCCGCTGCAACCTGGTCTCGGCGGGTCCGCTCGGCTCCATGGCCGCCAAGTCCATCCCGGGCTTCAGCGAGCTGGCCGCCGTCTGGGACAGCCGCTCCCCGCTGGAGTGGAACCTGGCCGACCCCGAGCCCGCGGGCCGCGGCATCGTGGCGCTGCTCTCCGACTGGTTCCCGAAGACCACCGGCGAGATCATCCACGTCGACGGCGGTCTGCACGCGATCGGCGCGTAACCGCTTCGTACAGCAGCAGAGGGGCCGTGTGCCCGCCCTCCGGGGCGGACGCACGGCCCCTCTCGTCGTGCAACTCCTGCCCGACTCGAAAAGTAGCGCGAATCACCCCAGACTGGGGCAGAGCGTGAGGTTCCTGCTGCTGACGGGGAGGAGGTGCGGGCATGCGCGCGAGAGGTCACGGGTTCGGCGCGTTCGCCACCGTCGTCGTACTGATCACCGGGATAGCCCTCGCCGCCGAGGTGCGGGCCGCTCCCGCCCCGGCCGAGGACGTCCCCGCCACCGCTCCGGCGGCCGTGGAGCCGGAGGACTTCGGCGCCTCCTGCCGCACCGTCGTCCAGGGCTCCCGCGTCACCGCCCACTGCCAGAACCCGTACCCCCGCACCGACCGGGTCCGCCTCCACGTCGAGTGCGACCGCTGGTGGGACGTCGACACCGACAGCGCCCCCATGGAGGTCGGACCCGCCGACTACGCGCAGGTCAGCGGCCGTTGCTGGAAGGAGGTCCGGTCGGCCTGGGTCACGCACCAGCCGGCGGACCTGGCTCCGGAGCCGGCTCCGGTACGGGGCTCCTGAGGCACATGAAGGGGTAGCCGGCCGCCTCCGTGCCGGCCAGCTCGGCGTCACCGTCCCGGATCGCGTCCACCAGGCGCCCGTGGTCCATGTGGTTCTCCGGCCGCAGCACCTGCCCCACGTCACCGCGCAGCCAGTCCCGCAGCAGATCGCCCAGGTCCGCGTACAACTCGGTGAGCACCTCGTTGCCCGAGGCGGCGACGACCGCGTGGTGGAAGGCCGCGTCGACGGTCACGAACCGCTCCGCGTCCCCGGACTCCCAGGCCTCCTCCCGTCGTACGAGGAGTGCGTCGAGCTGCTTCAGGTCGCGCTCGGTGCGCCGCCCGGCGGCGAACCGCGCCGCGGCGGACTCCAGGGTCGAGCGCAGTTCGGCGACGTGCCCGGGGTCGGAGCCGGCGAAGCGCCGGTGCATCACTCCCGCCAGTTCGCTGGTGGCGATGACATACGTTCCCGAGCCCTGGCGGATGTCGAGCAGACCGTTGTGGGCGAGTGCCCGGACGGCCTCGCGCACGGTGTTGCGGGCCACTCCCAGCTGCTCGACCAGCTCGGGTTCGGTCGGGATGCGTGAACCCACCGGCCACTCGCCGGAGGTGATCTGGTTCCGCAGCTCGGCGATCACCTGATCGGAGAGGCCTGCGCGCCGCGGGTGACCGAGGGCCATGGAGCACCGTCCCATTCGTTCGAGATTGGACAACCAATCATCCCATGATTCTATGATGGCCTCATGCCTGAGCCGAAGACCCTCGACCCCGCCGCACGACCGGCCGGAACAACCGCTCCGGGCGGAGCCACGACGACGGCCACCGGCACGCCGGGCGCTGTCACGACGGCGCCCGGAGCGGCCATCACCGCCGCGGATTCTTCCGCACCCGCCCCGGCGCACCGCTGGACCCTCAGCCTCGTCACCGTCGGCCTCGTCCTCGCCGCGCTGAACCTGCGCCCCGCCATCACCAGCCTCGGCGCCCTCCTCGAAGAGGTCAGCGAAGGCCTCCACATGAGCGGCAGCGTCGCCGGCGTCCTCACCTCCGTACCGCCGCTCTGCTTCGCGGTCTTCGGCATCATGGCCCCGCGCCTCGCCCGCCGCTTCGGCCCCGCCGCCGTCGTCTGCGCCGGCATGGCCGCGATCTTCGCGGGCCTCCTCCTGCGCCCCTTCGCCTCCGGCACCGCCGGCTTCCTCGCCGCCAGCGCCCTCGCCCTCATGGGCATCGCCGTCAGCAACGTCCTGATGCCCGTCATCGTCAAGCGGTACTTCCCCGACCGCATCGGCAGCATGACCGGCCTCTACTCCATGGCGCTGGCCCTCGGCACCTCCGTCGCGGCCGCCGCGACCGTCCCGATGACCGAGGCCCTCGGCGGGGACTGGCGCCTCGGACTCGGCGTCTGGGCGGCCGTCGCGGCCCTCGCCGTCCTGCCCTGGATACCGCTCCTGCGCGACCGGAACCGTACCGGCACGCCCGTGGAGAGCGGCCCCGGGAAGACGACGGCCGCCCCGGCCCAGGCGACGACCGCCGCCACCGCCCCCGGCTCGCGCATCACCCGCAGCCGTACCGCCTGGGCCCTCGGCGTGTTCTTCGGCCTCCAGGCGACCGGCGCCTACATCACCATGGGCTGGATGCCGCAGATCTTCCGCGACGCGGGCGTCTCCGCCTCCACCGCGGGCGTGCTCCTCGCCGTCACCATGGTCATGGGCGTGCCGCTCGCCTTCGTCATCCCGCGGCTCGCGACCCGGATGAAGAACCAGGGTCCGATCGTCGTCGCGCTCGGCCTCTGCGGCCTCACCGGCTACACCGGCCTCTTCCTCGCCCCGTCCGCCGGGGCCTGGGTCTGGGCCGTACTGCTCGGCATCTCCAACTGCTCGTTCCCGCTGGCCCTCACCATGATCGGCTTGCGCTCGCGCACCGGGGCGGGCGTCGTCCGCCTCTCCGCCTTCGCACAGAGCGTCGGCTACCTCATCTCGATCCCCGGCCCCCTCCTCGTCGGCATGCTCTACCAGCACAGCGGCGGCTGGGGACTGCCGATCGTCCTGATGGGCGGACTGATGATCCCGCAGATGATCGTCGGAACCCTGGCGGGCAGGGACCGGACGGTTGAGGACGAATGCTGAGATGCGAGACTGTTCGCATGCCAGTCCTCGAACCCAACCCCAAGAACGGCCAGAAGAAGCTGCTCATCGTGCTCGGCGCGATGCTGGGCATCACGGTCGTGATCGCCGTCATCGCCTCGGTCGCCTCCCCGTGAGACCGGTTCGTCCCGCCCGGAGGTGGGGGTAACCCCCGCATCCCCTAGGGGGTGGGTGTCAGGGTGAAGTGGGTGGATCACCGGATGGGCCGAGGGGCCCGCGATCCCTAGGTTGGAGACAACAGGGAACGCGGAGCACTCACCCACGGAGGCGGTCATGTCGGCCCACACGTACACCCGGGTCCGGCCCACGACGAGCAGCGTCGACACCCGGCTGCCCTGGTGGGCCCTCGCCCTCCCGGCAGCCGCCTTCGTCGCCCTCCTGCTGCTGATGGCAGGGCCGGGTGAGGTGCACGAGCCCCTCGGTGCCGCCGGGATCGGCGGGGTCCTGGAGCGGATCCAGCAAACGCTCTCTCTCTGAGTCGGCGCGAGCCGTTTCGTGCGAAGCTGAGAACCATGAGCGTCGACACACCCCGCAGGATCGTGCTGCTCCGACACGCCAAGGCGGACTGGAACCAGGAGTCCGACCACGAGCGCCCCCTCGCCGAGCGAGGCCGCGCGGACGCCCCCGTCGCCGGCCGCAGGCTCGCCGCGAGCGGCCTCACCTTCGACCTGGCTCTCTGCTCGACCGCCACCAGGACCCGCGAGACCTGGAAGCTGGCCGTGCAGGAACTGCCGGAGCGCCCCAGGACCGTGTACGAGGACCGGCTCTACGACGCCTCCCTCGGCGAGCTCATCGCCCTGCTCAACGAGACCTCGGACGAGGTCACCGACCTCCTGGTCATCGGCCACAACCCCGGGATCCACGCACTCGCCGACGCCCTGGCCGGTGAGGTTGAGGGCGACGCCCCGGCCCGGATGGACCGGAGCGGCTTCCCGACCTCCGCCTTCGCCGTCATCGTCTTCAACGGCTCCTGGAAGTCCCTGGAGCACGGCGCCGGCCGGCTCGTCGACTTCTGGACCCCGCACGCCTGATCCACCCGCCCGAACCGGTACGCGAAGGGGCCCGGCCGTCAGCCGACGACCGGGCCCCTTCGCGTACCGGTCAGTGCAGCAGGTCCTCGTCGCCGTCCGCGGCCTCGACCTCTTCGCGGGTGATCCCCAGCAGGTACAGCACGGTGTCCAGGAAGGGCACGTTCACCGCCGTGTCCGCGGCCCGGCGCACCACCGGCTTCGCGTTGAACGCGACGCCGAGCCCGGCCGCGTTCAGCATGTCCAGGTCGTTCGCCCCGTCACCGATCGCCACGGTCTGCGCCAGCGGCACACCCGCCTCCCGCGCGAACCGGCGCAGCAGCCGCGCCTTGCCCGCCCGGTCCACGATCTCGCCGGTCACCCGCCCGGTCAGCTTGCCGTCCACGATCTCCAGGGTGTTGGCGGAGGCGAAGTCCAGCCCCAGCCGCTCCTTCAGATCGTCCGTGACCTGCGTGAACCCGCCGGAGACGACACCCACCTGGTAGCCGAGCCGCTTGAGCGTACGGATCAGGGTCCGCGCCCCGGGCGTCAGGCGCACCTCGGCGCGGACCTTGTCCACCACCGACGCGTCGAGACCGGCGAGCAGCTCCACGCGCGCGTGCAGCGACTGCTCGAAGTCCAGCTCGCCGCGCATCGCCGCCGCCGTCACCTCGGCGACCTTGTCCTCGCAGCCGGCGTGCGCCGCGAAGAGCTCGATCACCTCGTCCTGGATCAGCGTCGAGTCGACGTCCATGACGACCAGCCGCTGGGCCCGCCGGTGCAGCCCGGCCGAGACCACGGCCACGTCGACGCCGATGGAGTGGGCCTCGGTGGCGAGCGCGGTCCGCAGCGGCTCGGTCTCGCAGCCGGAGACGGCGAACTCGACCGCCGTGACGGGGTACTTCGCCAGCCGGAAGATACGGTCGATGTTGCCACCGGACTCGGCGATCCTGGCCGCTATGGCCGCCGTCCGCTCCGCGGTCAGCGGGTTGCCCAGGACGGTGACGTGCGAGCGCCCCTCGCCCCGGGGACGGTTGTCGCCCGTGCCGGAGATGATCTCGGCCTGGAGCCTCAGCGACTCGGCCCAGCTGTGCACGGTGGCCCGGAGCTCGCCCTGGGAGGCGACGGTCGGCTCGGTGACGAGCGCGCACAGGACGAGGCGGCCGCGGGAGACGACCTGCTCGATGTCCACGACGTCGACGGAGTAGGCGGCGAGGGTGTCGAAGAGTCCGGCGGTGATCCCGGGACGGTCCTTCCCGAAGATCTTGACGAGAAGGGTGGGAACGTCTGAGGTCTGCGATGCGCTCATGGTGCTTCCACCGTATCGGGCACCGCGTGCCACCCGGCCCCCCGTCCCGTCCTGCGGACACCCGAGTGGTCGCGCACATGCCGCGAAGGGGCCCGTACGGTACGCGCGGGCGCCTCCGGGAGGAGTCGGGGGAGCCCGGGGGAGTCTCCTGGGTGGTCCGGGCGGAGCCTCTGCCGGGTCTTCACGCGGCCCGACTTTCGGAGAGGGGACCGGGCCTGAAATAGTTCCCCCCGGATGATTCGCCATCCCTGGACTCCCCGCGACGGGGGTACATCGGGGGACAAGTAGTGGGGCATGGAGTGCCAGAACTCGTACTGGAATTGAATGGAAGGACCTGGACGCTCGATCCGTCCAGGTCGTACACCCTGGGCCGCGACCCGCAGGGTGACCTGGTCATCGACGACGCCAGGGTCTCGTGGCGCCACGCCACCATCAGCTGGGGCGGCCGGAGTTGGGTCATCGAGGACCACGGCTCCACCAACGGCACGTTCCTGCGGGGGCAGCGGATCCACCAGATGGAGATCGGCCCGGGTTCGGCCGTCCACCTGGGGAACGCGACCGATGGTCCGCGGCTGAATCTCGCCGCCGGAGCCCAGGGAGCCCCGCAGGCCCCGCAGGCCCAGGCCCCGCAGGCCCAGGCACCGCACGCCCACCAGCCGCCGGCCCAGGCACCGGTGGCTCAGCCCGTCGCGGCCCACCAGGGCGCCGAGCAGGCCGAGTGGATCACCCACCAGGCCCCGCCGCAGCACCAGCAGCCGCAGCCGCCGCAGCACCAGGCCCCGCAGCCGAACGACGGCTGGCAGCAGCCCCCGGCGCAGCCGCACGTGCCCGCGCAGCAGGGACACGGTCAGCCCGGCGCCGCCGCGGGGGCGTCGTCGGCCTATGCCGACCGCAGCCCCACCACGTTCCACCAGCTGGCCCTCGGTCACGTCATGCGGATCGGCCGTGCCCTCGAGAACCAGCTGGTCGTCTCCGACCTCCAGGTCTCGCGGCACCACGCCGAGTTCCACGCGACGCCCGACGGCCGCATGGAGATCCGTGACCTCGGCTCGCACAACGGCACGTACGTCAACGGCCAGCCGATCACCAAGGGCGGCAGCGCCCTGCTCGGCCCCAACGACATCGTCGGCGTCGGCCACTCGACGTTCCGGATCGTCGGCGGCCAGCTGGAAGAGTTCGTCGACACCGGCTCGGTCTCCTTCTCGGCCCGCCACCTCACGGTCACGGTCGACGGCGGCAAGCAGATCCTCAGGGACGTCTCCTTCGGCGTCCCGGAGAAGTCGCTGATCGGTGTCATCGGCCCGTCCGGCTCCGGAAAGTCCACGCTGCTCAAGGCGCTGACCGGTTACCGCCCGGCCAACGAGGGCGACGTCCTCTACGACAACCGAAGCCTCTACAAGCAGTTCGCCGAGCTGCGCCAGCGCATCGGTCTGGTCCCGCAGGACGACATCCTGCACAAGGAGCTGACCGTCCAGAAGGCGCTGCGCTACGCGGCCAAGCTCCGCTTCCCCGGCGACACCGCCCCGGCCGAGCGCGAGGCCCGGATCGACGAGGTGCTGCGCGAGCTGAAGCTCGACATCCACAAGGAGAAGAAGGTCACCTCCCTCTCCGGTGGTCAGCGCAAGCGCGTCTCGGTCGCCCTGGAGCTCCTCACCAAGCCCTCGCTGATCTTCCTGGACGAGCCGACCTCCGGTCTCGACCCGGGCATGGACCGCGATGTCATGCAGTTGCTCCGCGGCCTCGCCGACGACGGCCGCACGGTCCTCGTCGTCACCCACTCGGTGGCCGAGCTGGGCCTCTGCGACAAGCTCCTGGTGATGGCCCCCGGCGGTTCGGTGGCGTACTTCGGCCCGCCGGAGGAGGCGCTGAACTTCTTCGGCTACTCCACCTGGGCCGATGTCTTCTCCGCCTTCGAGAACTACCGCGACTACGACTGGGCGGGCCGCTGGAAGGGCTCGCAGCACTACCAGATGTACGCCGCGGACATCGACTCCGTCGCCGCGCAGCCGGTCCAGATGCCGCAGCAGGCGATGTCCAGGCCGCCGAAGCCGCAGGGCTGGGGCTCCCAGCTGTGGACCCTGATCCGCCGCTACGTCTCCGTCATCGCCTCCGACAAGGGCTTCCTGGGCCTGATGGTCATCCTGCCCGCCGTCCTCGGCGCGGTCTCGGTGGTCATCCCGGCCGACTTCGGCCTCGGCTCGCCGAAGGCGCCGTCCCGCTACAACGGCGACGCGGGCACGATCATGCTGATCCTCGCGGTCGGCATGTGCTTCAGCGGCGCGGCGAACTCGGTCCGTGAGCTGATCAAGGAACGGGTCATCTACGAGCGGGAGCGCGCCACCGGCCTGTCCCGCTCCGCGTACCTGATGTCCAAGGTCATCGTCCTCGGCCTGATCACCGCCTTCCAGGGCGTGATCATCTGCGGCATCGGCTTCTCCACGCGCCAGCTGCCCGCAGAGGGCCTGTTCATGCCGCCGGCCGTCGAGATCTGCATCCAGGTCATCGGCCTCGGCCTGACCTCGATGATGTTCGGCCTGGTCATCTCCGCGCTGGTGAAGACCGCCGAGAAGACGATGCCCCTGCTGGTCATGTTCGCGATCATCCAGGTCGTGTTCACCGGCATCCTCTTCCAGGTGTACGACTCGCCCGGCCTGGAGCAGTTCGCCTGGCTGATGCCCTCCCGCTGGGGCATCGCCGGTGCCGGCACCACGCTCGACCTCGGCCGCCTCATGCCGCCGTGGGACCACAAGAACCCCACCAACACCGACCCGCTGTGGGAGCACACGGTCGGCCAGTGGAGCCTGGACCTCGGCATCCAGCTCCTGATGGCGGTCGTCTGCTGCGTCGTCGTGGCGCGGCTGCTCCGCCGCCACGAGCCCGAGGTCATGCGCAAGTAGCCACGGGACGCACCGGTACGCCGAAGGGCGGCACCCCGCACAGGGGGTGCCGCCCTTCGGCGTACGACAGCGGACCGGGTACCGGGATCAGTACGCGCTGTTGACGTTGTCGATGGAGCCGTAGCGGTCGGCCGCGTAGTTGGCGGCGGCGACGATGTTGGCGACCGGGTCGTACTGGTCGAACGCGGTGCCGGGCACGTGGTAGGTCTTGAAGGTCGGGTAGATGACCTGGAGCAGACCCTTGGACGGGATGCCGTTGATGGCGTTGATGTCCCAGTTGTTGATGGCCCGCGGGTTGCCGCTGGACTCGCGCATGATGTTCTTGTGCAGGCCGTTGTAGCTGCCCGGGATGTCGTGCTTGTCCATGATGAACAGCGCCTCGCGGATCCAGCCGTCGAGGTTGTCCGCGAAGACCGGGGTACGGGCGACGGAACGGCTCGCGGCGGCCTTCTCGGCGGCGCGCTTGCTCGCCTTGGCCTTCGCCTCGGCCTTGGCCCTGGCGTCCGCCTTGGCCTTCGCGGCGGCCTTGGCCCTGGCGTCGGCCTTCGCCTTCGCGTCCGCCTTGGCCTTGGCGTCCGCCTTCGCCTTCGCGGCGGCCTTGGCCTTCGCGTCGGCCTCCTGCTTGGCCTTCAGACCGATGGTGGTCTGCTGCTTGTCGATGCTGGCGGCCAGCGCCTTCGCCTGCGGGCTGTTCGCGTTGTACGACCAGGCCACCTGCTGCGTACCGGAGAGAGCCTGCGGCTCGGTCTCGGTGCTGCCGTTGCCCGGCACGAGGGAGAGGGTGATGGCTGCGACGCCCAGAGCGGCGACGCCGGCGATCGTGGCCTTGTGGGTCTTCTTCAGACCACGACTGTGGCCAGGGGTGTTCGCAGACATAACGGACTACCTCTTCGAATCGCAGGGGGTCGCTCCACCGGGGCGGTGTCTCGCCAACTCGGCGGCGACGGGGGCAATTCTTAGCGGCAGCAAAATCCCGTGGCAAAGGTGTGACGTACGATCCCGGGTAGTGGATCAGGGGCCCGTGCAGGGGCCACAGAAGCCCCCTGATGTCGGGCTCACCCCACTCTGACCCCCCATCCGGGGTCCACTAGCGAGCTTCGTAAGTGATGTGGGTCCTATGCGCGGGCTCACACCGGGCCCCTGGCGAACTCACCGCCCGTTGCGTGAGCAACGCGCACAGTGAGCCCCGTACTCCTCGGGGATGAGAGCGGCCCCCGGGCACTACGACCTAGGTCCCCGGTCCCCGCCACCATGGTCTCCGGACGGATACGCACCGTCACGGCCCGCCGGTACGGTGAACACATGAGCCATCGACCGAGCTCCGGCCTGGCCGCCGTGAGCACCGCACTCCTGGCGATGAGCCGCCACCTGGAGGTCCGCGACGTCCTCAAGACGATCGTCGCCTCCGCCCGCGAGCTCCTCGACGCCGAGTACGCGGCCCTGGGCGTCCCCGACGACCACGGCGGCTTCGCCCAGTTCGTCGTCGACGGCGTCAGCGACGAACAGTGGAAGGCGATCGGCCCGCTGCCCCGGCAGCACGGCATCCTGGCCGCGATGCTCCACAAG
This sequence comes from Streptomyces sp. P9-A4, assembly GCF_036634195.1. Lineage (NCBI taxonomy): Bacteria > Bacillati > Actinomycetota > Actinomycetes > Kitasatosporales > Streptomycetaceae > Streptomyces > Streptomyces sp. P9-A4. Next base: position 1,500,070 of record NZ_JAZIFY010000001.1, on the reverse strand, counting down.
GCCGAGCCCGAACGGCTCGCCGACGTCCGCGAGGACCCCCGCTTCGAGGGCTGGCCCGACGCCCACCCCGAGATGTCCGACTTCCTCGGCCTCCCCGTCAGGGACGGCGACGAGACCCTCGGCGCCCTCTTCCTCGCCAACAAGCGCTGCCCGAAGGAGACCGGCGGCTGCGGCTTCACCGCCGAGGACGAGGAACTCCTCTCGATCCTCGCCCAGCACGCCGCCATCGCCCTCACCAACGCCCGCCTGTACGAGCGCAGCCGCGAGCTCACCATCGCCGAGGAGCGCTCCCGCCTCGCCCACGAGCTGCACGACGCCGTCAGCCAGAAGCTCTTCTCCCTCCGGCTCACCGCCCAGGCCGCCGCCGCCCTCGTCGACCGTGACCCCGCCCGCGCCAAGGGAGAGCTCCAGCAGGTCGCCGCGCTCGCCGCCGAGGCCGCCGACGAACTGCGCGCCGCCGTCGTCGAGCTCCGCCCCGCGGCCCTGGACGAGGACGGCCTCGTCCACACCCTCCGTACCCAGATCCAGGTCCTGGACCGTGCCCACAGCGCCCGGGTCACCTTCGAGAGCGCCGGGGCCCGCGCCCTGCCCGCCGCCCAGGAGGAGGCCGTCCTCCGGGTCGCCCAGGAGGCCCTGCACAACGCCCTCAGGCACGCGGACGCCGGACTCGTCACCGTCTCCCTCGCCCGCGCCGGCCAGGGGGCGCGGCTGACCGTCACCGACGACGGCAAAGGCTTCGACCCCGGTACGGTCCGCAGCGCCGGCCGCCACCTCGGCCTCGTCTCCATGCGGGACCGGGCCGGCGGCGTCGGCGGATCGCTCACCGTGACCTCGGCCCGGGGCGAGGGCACCACGATCGAGATGGAGGTTCCCGGTGGCTGACAAGCAGATCCGTGTCCTGCTGGTCGACGACCACCAGGTCGTCCGCAGAGGGCTGCGCACCTTCCTGGAGATCCAGGACGACATCGAGGTGGTCGGCGAGGCCTCCGACGGCGCCGAGGGCGTCGCCAGGGCCGAGGAGCTCCGGCCCGACGTGGTCCTCATGGACGTGAAGATGCCCGGCACCGACGGCATCGAGGCGCTGAAGCGGCTCCGCGCCCTCGACAACCCCGCCAGGGTCCTCGTCGTCACCAGCTTCACCGAGCAGCGCACGGTGGTCCCCGCGCTCCGCGCCGGCGCCGCCGGGTACGTATACAAGGACATCGACCCCGACGCACTGGCCGGCGCGATCCGCTCCGTCCACGCCGGGCACGTGCTGCTCCAGCCCGAGGTGGCGGGCGCGCTCCTCGCCCAGGAGGACTCCCCGGGGGGTACGGGACGCGGCTCGACCCTCACGGAGCGGGAGCGCGAGGTCCTCGGCCTGATCGCGGACGGCCGCTCCAACCGGGAGATCGCCCGCGCGCTCGTCCTCTCGGAGAAGACGGTCAAGACGCACGTCTCGAACATCCTGATGAAACTCGACCTCGCGGACCGCACCCAGGCAGCCCTCTGGGCCGTCCGCCACGGCCTCACCGACTGACGCGCGCCCCCCATGTGCCGGGGCGCACGACCGTTCAGTCCTTCATACCGTCGTGTGTATGTCCCCCGTTCGGCGCAACCTGCCGGACGGCGGGGCGTTCTCCAGGGCGTGCTGCGGCTGACCGGCCGCAGCGATGACCAGGAGGATGTACCAAGTGAAGAACCTCAAGAAGGCCGCCGCCGTCACCATCGTCGCGGGCGGCATCCTCGCCGCCGGTGCGGGTGCCGCCTCCGCGCACGGCGCCGAGGCCACGGGCAAGGCCCTCAACTCGCCGGGCGTCGCCTCCGGCAACCTGGTGCAGGTCCCGGTCCACGTCCCCGTGAACGTCTCCGGCAACACGGTCAACGTGATCGGCCTGCTCAACCCGGCCTTCGGCAACGGCGCCTTCAACGGCTGAGCCACCCCAAGACCGACCGGCCCCCAGGACGATCCCCCCGGGGGCCGGTCTTCTTGTCCCGACGCGCTCCTCGCACCGCTCGGCGCCGGGGCGCCTCCCGGGCTTCGGGCCCGCTGCGCCGGACTCCGTCCATCGGATTCGGCCGGGCGGGTCGAAAGAAAGGGGTCAGAACCCCCGTTCCCGCTCCCTCTCCTCCACGTACGCGTTGTACGCGGCGACCTGGGCCCGCCTGGCCACCCGCTCCACCGGCCGCAGCGCATCCCCCCGCGCCGCCATCTCCGACGCGCTCACCGCGCCCCCGTGGCCGTGGTCGTACGCCAGGTCCACCAGGAGCCCCACCCGCTGCGCCAGCTCCAGGACCCGCACCGCCCGCGGCGGATACCCGGGGGCCAGGACCTCACGCCCCACCTCCGCCCGCGCCCGGTACGCCTCCCGCGCCGCGTCCGCCGCCGGGCCCGAGGCCGCGACATCCAGCCGGGTCAGCACCGACGTCGCGTCCCGCAGCGCCTCCGCGAGCTCCCGCTCCGCCTCCCCGAGCGAGGGCACGTCCGCGGGCGGCGCCTCCCGGACCGCCAGACAGCGCCAGACCACCTCCACGTGCACATCACCCGCGGGCCCCGCCTCCGAGACCTCGGGCACGAGACCGTACGGCGCACCGAAGCCCACCACCGCCTCCTCCGCGTCCAACGCGCGCGCGTTGAAGTCCGGCGGCCCGCTCAGCCCCAGCGGATGACCCGGCGCGGGCAGTGCCACCCGCCACCCGGTCACCCCGAGCCGCCGCAGCCGGCCGAGCGCCAGCGTCAGCCCCACCGGCCGCGCCTCACCCGGCAGCCCCTCCACGCGGTGCACCGCGTCCTCCCCGACAATGGCCAGCGCCGCCTCGTCCGGCGACACCGCCCCGGCCAGCAGGGCATTGCCCCAGGCGGCCAGGCGTCCTGAGCGTGGTTCCGAAAGCATCCCCCAAGACTAGGGCGCCTCCGATGGCGCGAAGGAAGCCCTAGGGACCGGCCCGGTCCGTCGATAACGTAGGTTTTCCCCTGGACGCCGCGCCCACCGGCGCAAGGCGACGACACGACTCGACCGCAAGGGGAGACAACGCGCTCATGAGCGATGTACTGGAGCTGGTGGACGTATCCGTGGTCCGCGACGGACGGGCTCTGGTGGACGAGGTCTCCTGGTCGGTCAAGGAGGGCGAGCGCTGGGTGATCCTCGGACCCAACGGCGCCGGCAAGACCACCCTTCTGAACATCGCCTCCAGCTACCTCTTCCCCACCAAGGGCACCGCCGACATCCTGGGCGAGCGGCTCGGCGGCGTCGGCACCGACGTGTTCGAGCTCCGCCCCCGCATCGGCATGGCCGGCATCGCCATGGCGGAGAAGCTCCCCAAGCGCCAGACCGTCCTGCAGACCGTCCTCACCGCCGCTTACGGCATGACCGCCACCTGGCACGAGGACTACGACCCGGTCGACGAGGAGCGCGCGAGGGCCTTCCTCGACCGCCTCGGCATGAACGACTACCTGGACCGGAAGTTCGGCACCCTCTCCGAGGGCGAGCGCAAGCGCACCCTGATCGCCCGCGCGATGATGACCGACCCCGAGCTCCTCCTCCTCGACGAGCCCGCCGCCGGTCTCGACCTCGGCGGCCGTGAGGACCTCGTCCGCCGTCTCGGCCGGCTGGCCCGCGACCCGTACGCCCCCTCCATGATCATGGTCACGCACCACGTCGAGGAGATCGCCCCCGGCTTCACCCACGTCCTGATGATCCGTCAGGGCAAGGTCCTCGCCGCGGGCCCCGTGGAGATGGAGCTGACCTCCCGCAACCTCTCCCGCTGCTTCGGCCTGCCGCTCGTCGTCGAGCGCGTCGGCGACCGCTGGACCGCCCACGGCCTGCCCCTGAAGTAGCGGGACGGAGCGCCGGCGTCCCGCACAGCCGCCCGCGCACTGTCCCCGAGCACCCCACCGCCCCTACCATGACCAGGTGGACATCGACGCGTGGGTCTGGTGGCTGATCGGCGCGGTGGGGCTCGGCATTCCGCTGGTCCTGACCGCGATGCCCGAGTTCGGCATGTTCTCGGTCGGAGCGGTCGCGGGGGCGGTGACCGCGGCCCTGGGCTTCGGCATCGTCCCCCAGGTGATCGTCTTCGTGGTCGTCTCGGTGGCCCTGGTGGCGGTGGTCCGCCCGATCGCGGCCCGCCACCGCGACGGCAGACCGCAGCTGGCGAGCGGCGTCGACGCCCTCAAAGGACGTCAGGCCGTCGTCCTGGAACGGGTCGACGGCAGCGGCGCGGGCCGCATCAAGCTCGCGGGGGAGATCTGGTCGGCCCGCGCACTCGACACGGGACAGACCTTCGAACCGGGCGAGCAGGTCGACGTCGTCGACATCGACGGGGCAACCGCCGTCGTCATGTGACCGAACCTCGCCCATGAGGTTCCGGCGTCTGCGAAAATCGATCATCGAAGGCCACCCGGCAGTCAACCGGCAGCGAAGGGCACGGGGAACACGATGTCAGCAGTCATCATCGTCCTGATCATTCTGGTGGTGCTCGTCTTCATCGCCCTGATCAAGACGATCCAGGTCATTCCGCAGGCGAGCGCGGCGATCGTGGAGCGCTTCGGCCGCTACACGCGGACGCTCAACGCCGGACTGAACATCGTCGTGCCGTTCATCGACTCGATCCGCAACCGGATCGACCTCCGCGAGCAGGTCGTCCCGTTCCCGCCGCAGCCGGTGATCACGCAGGACAACCTCGTCGTCAACATCGACACGGTCATCTATTACCAGGTGACCGACGCGCGGGCCGCGACCTACGAGGTCGCCAGCTACATCCAGGCCATTGAGCAGCTCACCGTCACCACCCTCCGCAACATCATCGGTGGCATGGACCTGGAGCGGACCCTGACCTCCCGCGAGGAGATCAACGCGGCCCTGCGCGGCGTCCTGGACGAGGCCACCGGCAAGTGGGGCATCCGCGTCAACCGCGTCGAGCTCAAGGCGATCGAGCCGCCGACCTCCATCCAGGACTCGATGGAGAAGCAGATGCGCGCCGAGCGCGACAAGCGCGCCGCGATCCTCACCGCCGAGGGCACCCGCCAGTCCGCCATCCTCACCGCCGAGGGCGAGAAGCAGTCGGCGATCCTGCGCGCCGAGGGCGAGTCCAAGGCCGCCGCGCTGCGCGCCGAGGGCGAGGCCCAGGCCGTCCGTACGGTCTTCGAGGCCATCCACGCCGGCGACCCCGACCAGAAGCTGCTCTCGTACCAGTACCTCCAGATGCTCCCGAAGATCGCCGAGGGCGACGCCAACAAGCTCTGGATCGTGCCGAGCGAGATCGGCGACGCCCTCAAGGGCCTCTCGGGAGCCTTCGGGAACAACGGCTCCGGAGCCCCCGGCTTCAACACCAAGGGCGGCGGGACCGAAAGGCGAGACGAACCGCCGGTCGACTGACACGTACACGTAAGCCTCGTGCATGATCGGTGCGAGCCCCTCGACCCTGGTGATCTCAGGGCGGGGAGGCGACTCACTGACCATGTAAGGAGATGGCGTTGTCCATCTGGGAAGCCCTGGCAGTCTTCGCCGCCGGCATCGGCGCCGGCACCATCAACACCATCGTCGGATCGGGAACGCTCATCACGTTCCCGGTCCTTCTCGCGACCGGACTCCCGCCGATCACCGCGAACGTCTCCAACGCCCTGGGACTGGTTCCCGGTTCCGTCAGCGGAGCCATCGGCTACCGCCGCGAGCTCAAGGGACAGAAGTCGCGCATCATCCGCCTCGGCGGGGTGGCCCTCCTCGGCGGCCTGATCGGAGCGATCCTGCTCCTGGCCCTGCCGTCGGACGCCTTCGACGCGATCGTCCCCGTCCTCATCGGCCTCGCGCTCGTCCTGGTCCTCCTCCAGCCCCGCATCGCCGCCGTCGTCAAGCGCCGCCGCGAGCAGACGGGCACCGAGGCCCACCCCGACGGCGGCCCCGTCCTCCTCGTCGGCCTCTTCCTCGCCAGCATGTACGGCGGGTACTTCGGCGCCGCGCAGGGCGTGCTCTACCTGTCGCTGATGGGGCTGCTGCTCCACGACAGCCTGCAGCGGATCAACGCCGTCAAGAACATCCTCGGCGCCCTCGTCAACGGCGTCGCGGCCGTCTTCTTCCTCTTCGTCGCCGACTTCGACTGGACGGCCGTCCTGCTGATCGCCGTCGGCTCCACCATCGGCGGCCAGATCGGAGCCAAGGTCGGCCGCAGGCTGCCGCCCTCGGTCCTGCGCGGAGTGATCATCGCGGTCGGCGTCGTCGCGATCCTCCAGCTGACCCTCAAGTAGCGGGTACGCGGGTACGCGGGTAGGCACATGGGCCCGTACGACCGCGAGGGCCCGTCTCCCCACACCGGGGGAGACGGGCCCACACTTACGGAACGACGTTACGCGGCCGCCTTCGCCAGCCACTCCGGCAGCGCGGACCGCTCGCTCGCCCGCATCGCGAGCAGCATCGCGTCCGCCGGCGTCGGCTCGAACGGCTGGTGCAGCAGCGGCATCCCCGCCTGCTCCGGCGTCCGGTCGGCCTTGCGGTGGTTGTCCTCGGCGCAGGAGGCCACCGTGTTCAGCCAGCTGTCCCCGCCGCCCTGGGCGCGCGGCACCACGTGGTCGACGGTCGTCGCCCGCCGCCCGCAGTACGCGCACCGGTGTTGGTCCCGCACCAGCACCCCCCGTCTCGACCACGGCGCCTGTCTTCGGAAGGGCACCCGTACGTACCGGCAGAGTCTGATCACCCGCGGCACCGGGAGGTCGACTGCGGCGCCCCGCACACGAAGATCGGGATGGGCGTGCTCGACGACGGCCTTGTCCGTCAGGACCAGCACCACCGCACGGTTGAGAGTGACCGTCGAAAGCGGCTCGAAGCTCGCGTTGAGTACCAGCGTGTCCCGCATTGTGCCCACCTCCCGTGTGCAGGCCCGGCCCCGGACGGGGCGATGGAGCCTGGACCAACGATGGCCGGACCGGCCGGGGTCGGACAACGCAATTTTCCCGCGCAACAAAAGATGCCCGCTTCTGATCTCTCCAAGACCAGAAGCGGGCAAACAACAAACGAACGATCAGCCGGCCGCGGGAGCCGCGTACTCACCGATCAACTGGGCACGTCCCAGCGTGTGGAAGCGCAGATTGAAACCGATCGCCGCCGGCGACGCGTCACCGTCGGGACCGAGCTTCTCGCTGTCCACCGCGTACACCGTGAACACATAGCGGTGCGCCGGGTCCCCCGCCGGGGGAGCGGCACCACCGAAGTCCCGGGAGCCGTAGTCGTTCCGGACGTGCACGGCCCCGGCCGGCAGCCCCTCGAACGACCCCGACCCGGCACCGACGGGAAGCTCCGTCACCGACACCGGGATGTCGAACAGCACCCAGTGCCAGAACCCGCTGCCCGTGGGGGCGTCCGGATCGAAGCAGGTCACGGCGAAGCTCTTCGTCTCCGCCGGGAACCCCTCCCAGCGCAGCTGCGGCGAGGTGTTCCCCGCCGCGTACACCTGCGCGTCCTTCAGGACCCCGCCCGGCGCGATGTCGTCGCTCACCACGGTGAACGCCGCCACCGGCGGATGGAAGTCGTGGGGGAGCGGCGCCCTCTTGCCCTCGGACACGTCGAAACCTCCGGATCGCCCGTACTGCCTCAGCAGCCTTTACGGGGCCGAGCCTAGAGCCAGTTGCGACGGCCGCCGACCTCGGCGAGCCACTGGTTCAGGTAAGCCGCCCAGTCGGTGGCGTGGAAGTCGTGCAGCCCCACCTTGAACGCGCGGAACGAGTCGCTGCCCTCACCGAACAGACCCGGCTTCTTGTCCATCTCCAGCACGACGTCCATCTCACGGTCGTCGGCGACGAAGCTGACCTCGACCTGGTTCAGGCCCCGGTACTGCTGCGGCGCGAAGAACTCGATCTCCTGGTAGAAGGGCAGCTTCTGCCGCGTCCCCCGGATGTGCCCGCGCTCCATGTCCGCGCTCTTGAAGCGGAAGCCCAGCTGGAGGAAGGCGTCCAGGATCGCCTGCTGCGCCGGCAGCGGGTGCACGTTGATCGGGTCCAGGTCGCCGGAGTCCACCGCGCGCGCGATCTCCAGCTCGGTCGTCACCCCGATGTTCATGCCACGCAGTTGCTGCCCGGCGACCGAGGTCACCGGCGTCTCCCACGGGATCTCCAGACCGAATGGCACCACGTGCACCGCGCCGGCCTTCACCTCGAACGCACCGCCAAGACGGACCTTGACGAACTCGATGTCCTGCTTGTGCTCCTGGTCACCGCCCTCGACCTCGACCCGCGCCTGCAGTCCGACGGAGAGCCCCTCGATCTGCTGGTCGACGCTGCCGCCCTGGATCCGCACCTCGCCCTGGACGACACCGCCCGGGACCACGTTCTCCTCGGTGAGCACCGTCTCCACGGTGGCCCCGCCGGCACCCAGGCTCGCGAGCAGCTTCTTGAATCCCATGACCTTCACTCCTTCTCAGTCCTGACCTCTACATACGCGCGACGACCGTAGCCGGTTCCCCACCGGACCCCACTACGCTCGGGCGCCATGATCGAGACCCCCGACCGTACGCCGCTCCCGCGCGCCTTCTTCGACCGCCCGGTCCTGGAGGTCGCCCCCGATCTGCTGGGCCGCACGCTTGTACGTCGTTCACCCGAAGGACTGATGGAACTGCGCCTCACGGAGGTGGAGGCGTACGCCGGAGCGATCGACCCCGGTTCGCACGCCTTCCGGGGGCGGACGGCGCGCAACGCCGTCATGTTCGGCCCGCCGGGACACGCGTACGTCTACTTCACCTACGGCATGTGGCACTGCCTCAACCTGGTGTGCGGCCCGGAGGGCGAGGCGAGCGGGGTCCTGCTCCGCGCGGGGGAGATCCTCCGGGGAGCCGACCACGCGCGCCCCCGCCGCCGCTCGGCCCGCACCGACCACGAGCTGGCCAAGGGCCCGGCCCGGCTGGCCACGGCCCTCGACATCGGCCGCTCCCTGAACGGCACCGACACCTGCGCCGGCACCGAGGCCCCGCTCGCCGTCCTCACCGGCACCCCGCCCGCCCAGGAACGGATCAGTAGCGGCCCTCGTACGGGGGTGGGCGGCGACGGCGCCCCGCACCCATGGCGCTTCTGGATCACGGACGACCCGACGGTCAGTCCCTACCGACCCCACACGCCACGGAAGCGTCCCCTTGACTCGGGGCGCTCGACCGCCTAACGTAGCCCGAGCAGCTGGACACGGACCTGCTTGTTCAAGCACCCCGCAGCTGCCACCCACTACTCAAGATGACTCCCCAGCAGGGGCTTATTTCGGCATGCCGGAATTCGAATTCGAATGGCTCGATTATGAGCCACCGAGGAAATCAGCTAAAGTAGTGACCACGCCGAGAGGCGAAAGGCAGCCAACAGGCCACCGGAAACAAACTCCGAACCGGAAACGGAACGGAAAAGGATCTGGTAAGGTTGGAAACACGAAGGGAAGCCCGGAGGAAAGCCCGAGAGGGTGAGTACAAAGGAAGCGTCCGTTCCTTGAGAACTCAACAGCGTGCCAAAAATCAACGCCAGATTAGTTGATACCCCGTCCATCTTCGGATGGCAGGGTTCCTTTGAAAGTCCTGTCGGCCCTCGTGGTCAGCAGGCAACATACACAGCGAGGACGCTGTGGACAGTCGGCCTTATTCCGGCCTGACTGTCCCGCTCAACGCGAGTGTGACCCGATTACGGGTAAACATTCACGGAGAGTTTGATCCTGGCTCAGGACGAACGCTGGCGGCGTGCTTAACACATGCAAGTCGAACGATGAAGCCCTTCGGGGTGGATTAGTGGCGAACGGGTGAGTAACACGTGGGCAATCTGCCCTTCACTCTGGGACAAGCCCTGGAAACGGGGTCTAATACCGGATAACACCGGCTCCTGCATGGGAGCTGGTTAAAAGCTCCGGCGGTGAAGGATGAGCCCGCGGCCTATCAGCTTGTTGGTGGGGTAATGGCCTACCAAGGCGACGACGGGTAGCCGGCCTGAGAGGGCGACCGGCCACACTGGGACTGAGACACGGCCCAGACTCCTACGGGAGGCAGCAGTGGGGAATATTGCACAATGGGCGAAAGCCTGATGCAGCGACGCCGCGTGAGGGATGACGGCCTTCGGGTTGTAAACCTCTTTCAGCAGGGAAGAAGCGAAAGTGACGGTACCTGCAGAAGAAGCGCCGGCTAACTACGTGCCAGCAGCCGCGGTAATACGTAGGGCGCAAGCGTTGTCCGGAATTATTGGGCGTAAAGAGCTCGTAGGCGGCTTGTCACGTCGGGTGTGAAAGCCCGGGGCTTAACCCCGGGTCTGCATCCGATACGGGCAGGCTAGAGTGTGGTAGGGGAGATCGGAATTCCTGGTGTAGCGGTGAAATGCGCAGATATCAGGAGGAACACCGGTGGCGAAGGCGGATCTCTGGGCCATTACTGACGCTGAGGAGCGAAAGCGTGGGGAGCGAACAGGATTAGATACCCTGGTAGTCCACGCCGTAAACGTTGGGAACTAGGTGTTGGCGACATTCCACGTCGTCGGTGCCGCAGCTAACGCATTAAGTTCCCCGCCTGGGGAGTACGGCCGCAAGGCTAAAACTCAAAGGAATTGACGGGGGCCCGCACAAGCAGCGGAGCATGTGGCTTAATTCGACGCAACGCGAAGAACCTTACCAAGGCTTGACATATACCGGAAAGCATTAGAGATAGTGCCCCCCTTGTGGTCGGTATACAGGTGGTGCATGGCTGTCGTCAGCTCGTGTCGTGAGATGTTGGGTTAAGTCCCGCAACGAGCGCAACCCTTGTCCTGTGTTGCCAGCATGCCCTTCGGGGTGATGGGGACTCACAGGAGACCGCCGGGGTCAACTCGGAGGAAGGTGGGGACGACGTCAAGTCATCATGCCCCTTATGTCTTGGGCTGCACACGTGCTACAATGGCCGGTACAAAGAGCTGCGATGCCGCGAGGCGGAGCGAATCTCAAAAAGCCGGTCTCAGTTCGGATTGGGGTCTGCAACTCGACCCCATGAAGTCGGAGTTGCTAGTAATCGCAGATCAGCATTGCTGCGGTGAATACGTTCCCGGGCCTTGTACACACCGCCCGTCACGTCACGAAAGTCGGTAACACCCGAAGCCGGTGGCCCAACCCCTTGTGGGAGGGAGCTGTCGAAGGTGGGACTGGCGATTGGGACGAAGTCGTAACAAGGTAGCCGTACCGGAAGGTGCGGCTGGATCACCTCCTTTCTAAGGAGCACAGTACCGATTGCAGACAAACGTTCTGCACGGTCAGCTCATGGGTGGAACGTTGATTAGTTGGCACAGTCTCTCTCCGAGAAAACGTGAGTACTGCTTCGGCGTGGAAAACGGGATCGAGGAACGGACTGTGCTTGGCACGTTGTTGGGTATCTGAGGGTACGGCCGTAAGGTTTGTATCTTCGCGATGCCGGCCCCAGTGAACTTGGTTCTTATGGATCAGGGTGATGGGTGGCTGGTCGTTGCTTGAGAACTACACAGTGGACGCGAGCATCTGTGGCCAAGTTTTTAAGGGCGCACGGTGGATGCCTTGGCACCAGGAACCGATGAAGGACGTGGGAGGCCACGATAGTCCCCGGGGAGCCGTCAACCAGGCTTTGATCCGGGGGTTTCCGAATGGGGAAACCCGGCAGTCGTCATGGGCTGTCACCCATGCCTGAACACATAGGGCATGTGGAGGGAACGAGGGGAAGTGAAACATCTCAGTACCCTCAGGAAGAGAAAACAACCGTGATTCCGGGAGTAGTGGCGAGCGAAACCGGATGAGGCCAAACCGTATGCGTGTGATACCCGGCAGGGGTTGCGCATGCGGGGTTGTGGGATCTCTCTTTCACAGTCTGCCGGCTGTGAGACGAGTCAGAAACCGTTGATGTAGGCGAAGGACATGCGAAAGGTCCGGCGTAGAGGGTAAGACCCCCGTAGCTGAAACATTAACGGCTCGTTTGAGAGACACCCAAGTAGCACGGGGCCCGAGAAATCCCGTGTGAATCTGGCGGGACCACCCGCTAAGCCTAAATATTCCCTGGTGACCGATAGCGGATAGTACCGTGAGGGAATGGTGAAAAGTACCGCGGGAGCGGAGTGAAATAGTACCTGAAACCGTGTGCCTACAAGCCGTGGGAGCGTCGCTCATTGAGTTTACTCAATGGGTCGTGACTGCGTGCCTTTTGAAGAATGAGCCTGCGAGTTTGCGGTGCGTTGCGAGGTTAACCCGTGTGGGGAAGCCGTAGCGAAAGCGAGTCCGAACAGGGCGATTCAGTAGCGCGCTCAAGACCCGAAGCGGAGTGATCTAGCCATGGGCAGGTTGAAGCGGAGGTAAGACTTCGTGGAGGACCGAACCCACCAGGGTTGAAAACCTGGGGGATGACCTGTGGTTAGGGGTGAAAGGCCAATCAAACTCCGTGATAGCTGGTTCTCCCCGAAATGCATTTAGGTGCAGCGTCGTGTGTTTCTTGCCGGAGGTAGAGCACTGGATAGGCGATGGGCCCTACCGGGTTACTGACCTTAGCCAAACTCCGAATGCCGGTAAGTGAGAGCACGGCAGTGAGACTGTGGGGGATAAGCTCCATGGTCGAGAGGGAAACAGCCCAGAGCATCGACTAAGGCCCCTAAGCGTACGCTAAGTGGGAAAGGATGTGGAGTCGCAGAGACAACCAGGAGGTTGGCTTAGAAGCAGCCACCCTTGAAAGAGTGCGTAATAGCTCACTGGTCAAGTGATTCCGCGCCGACAATGTAGCGGGGCTCAAGCGTACCGCCGAAGTCGTGTCATTGCAGCATGAGCCCCAACGGGCGCTGTGATGGGTAGGGGAGCGTCGTGTGCCGGGTGAAGCAGCCGCGGAAGCGAGTTGTGGACGGTTCACGAGTGAGAATGCAGGCATGAGTAGCGATACACACGTGAGAAACGTGTGCGCCGATTGACTAAGGGTTCCTGGGTCAAGCTGATCTGCCCAGGGTAAGTCGGGACCTAAGGCGAGGCCGACAGGCGTAGTCGATGGACAACCGGTTGATATTCCGGTACCCGCTTTGAAACGCCCAGTATCGAATCCATTAATGCTAAGGCCGTGAAGCCGTTCCGGACCCTTCGGGGAAAGGAAAGTGGTGGAGCCGCTGATCCAAGGTGGTAGTAGGTAAGCGATGGGGTGACGCAGGAAGGTAGTCCAGCCCGGGCGGTGGTAGTCCCGGGGTAAGGGTGTAGGGCGTTGTCCAGGTAAATCCGGACAGCACATAGCCTGAGACCTGATGCCGAGCCGATTGTGGTGAAGTGGATGATCCTATGCTGTCGAGAAAAGCCTCTAGCGAGTTTCATGGCGGCCCGTACCCTAAACCGACTCAGGTGGTCAGGTAGAGAATACCGAGGCGTTCGGGTGAACTATGGTTAAGGAACTCGGCAAAATGCCCCCGTAACTTCGGGAGAAGGGGGGCCACGTCTGGTGATGAGTCTTGCACTCTGAGCTGGGGGTGGCCGCAGAGACCAGCGAGAAGCGACTGTTTACTAAAAACACAGGTCCGTGCGAAGCCGTAAGGCGATGTATACGGACTGACGCCTGCCCGGTGCTGGAACGTTAAGGGGACCGGTTAGTCACATTTCGGTGTGGCGAAGCTGAGAACTTAAGCGCCAGTAAACGGCGGTGGTAACTATAACCATCCTAAGGTAGCGAAATTCCTTGTCGGGTAAGTTCCGACCTGCACGAATGGCGTAACGACTTCTCGACTGTCTCAACCATAGGCCCGGTGAAATTGCACTACGAGTAAAGATGCTCGTTTCGCGCAGCAGGACGGAAAGACCCCGGGACCTTTACTACAGTTTGATATTGGTGTTCGGTTCGGCTTGTGTAGGATAGGTGGGAGACTTTGAAGCAGCCACGCCAGTGGTTGTGGAGTCGCCGTTGAAATACCACTCTGGTCGTGCTGGATGTCTAACCTCGGTCCGTGATCCGGATCAGGGACAGTGTCTGATGGGTAGTTTAACTGGGGCGGTTGCCTCCCAAAGAGTAACGGAGGCGCCCAAAGGTTCCCTCAGCCTGGTTGGCAATCAGGTGTTGAGTGTAAGTGCACAAGGGAGCTTGACTGTGAGACCGACGGGTCGAGCAGGGACGAAAGTCGGGACTAGTGATCCGGCGGTGGCTTGTGGAAGCGCCGTCGCTCAACGGATAAAAGGTACCCCGGGGATAACAGGCTGATCTTCCCCAAGAGTCCATATCGACGGGATGGTTTGGCACCTCGATGTCGGCTCGTCGCATCCTGGGGCTGGAGTCGGTCCCAAGGGTTGGGCTGTTCGCCCATTAAAGCGGTACGCGAGCTGGGTTTAGAACGTCGTGAGACAGTTCGGTCCCTATCCGCTGCGCGCGTAGGAATATTGAGAAGGGCTGTCCCTAGTACGAGAGGACCGGGACGGACGAACCTCTGGTGTGCCAGTTGTCCTGCCAAGGGCATGGCTGGTTGGCTACGTTCGGGAGGGATAACCGCTGAAAGCATCTAAGCGGGAAGCCTGCTTCGAGATGAGTATTCCCACCTCCTTGAGAGGGTAAGGCTCCCAGTAGACGACTGGGTTGATAGGCCGGATGTGGAAGCCCAGTAATGGGTGGAGCTGACCGGTACTAATAGGCCGAGGGCTTGTCCTCAGTTGCTCGCGTCCACTGTGTTAGTTCTGAAGCAACGAACGGTTGCTGGTTTCTAGAGCTAGAACATAACTACAGAGTGTGCTTGTTCGCTCGAAACCGATAGGGTTTCGGTGGTCATAGCGTTAGGGAAACGCCCGGTTACATTCCGAACCCGGAAGCTAAGCCTTTCAGCGCCGATGGTACTGCAGGGGGGACCCTGTGGGAGAGTAGGACGCCGCCGAACAATTCTTCAGGACCCCTGGTCCCAGCGTTCACGCTGGGACCAGGGGTCCTTTTGTTTTTTGCTTGACTTTTCCGATGCGCGGCCGAGTGCCGGCTGCGCGAGAATGACTGCAGTACCCGAAGACAGGAGTCACACCGATGTCCACCAACTCTCCCGACGACCGTCCGGAGCGCGAGCCGCGTCGCGGGGACGGTGCCGGTGGCGACCGGGGCGGCTTCCGTGGGCCGCGCCGTGACGACAACCGTAGCGGCGGAGGTGGCTTCCGTCGCGACGACAACCGCGGTGGTGGCTTCCGCCGGGATGACAACCGTGGTGGCGACAGCCGTGGCGGCGACAACCGTGGTGGCGGCTTCCGCCGCGATGACCGTGGTGGGGACAACCGTGGCGGTGGCGGTGGCTTCCGTCGCGACGACAACCGCGGTGGCGACAACCGTGGTGGCGGCTTCCGCCGCGACGACAACCGTGGCGGGGACAATCGCGGTGGCGGTGGGTTCCGTCGTGACGATCGGCGTGATGAGCGTCCTTCGTTCCGTCGGGATGAGCGTCCCTCGTACGGTCAGCGTGACGACCGTGGCGGGGACAACCGTGGTGGCGGCTTCCGCCGCGATGACCGTGGTGGCGACAACCGCGGTGGCGACAGCCGTGGCGGTGGCTTCCGCCGGGATGACAACCGTGGTGGCGACAGCCGTGGCGGGGACAACCGTGGCGGCGGCTTCCGTCGTGACGACCGTGGCGGGGACAACCGTGGCGGTGGCGGTGGCTTCCGCCGGGACGACAACCGCGGTGGCGACAACCGTGGTGGCGGCTTCCGCCGCGACGACAACCGTGGTGGCGACAGCCGTGGCGGCGACAATCGCGGTGGCGGCGGGTTCCGTCGTGACGATCGGCGTGATGAGCGTCCTTCGTTCCGTCGGGATGAGCGTCCCTCGTACGGTCAGCGTGACGACCGTGGCGGGGACAACCGTGGTGGCGGCTTCCGCCGCGATGACCGTGGTGGCGACAACCGCGGTGGCGACAACCGTGGCGGTGGCTTCCGCCGTGACGACCGTGGTGGCGACAACCGTGGTGGTGGCGGTGGGTTCCGTCGCGATGACCGGCGTGATGAGCGTCCTTCGTCGTTCCGTCGGGATGAGCGTCCCTCGTACGGTCAGCGTGACGACCGTGGCGGGGACAACCGTGGCGGCGGCTTCCGTCGTGACGACCGGCGTGATGAGCGTCCTTCGTCGTTCCGTCGGGATGAGCGTCCCTCGTACGGTCAGCGTGACGACCGTGGCGGCGACAACCGCGGCGGTGGCGGTGGGTTCCGTCGTGACGACCGGCGTGACGAGCGTCCCTCCTCGTTCCGTCGGGACGACAACCGTGGCGGTGGCTTCCGGCGCGACGACCGTGGCGGCGACAACCGCGGCGGTGGGTTCCGTGGCCGGGACGACCGTGGCGGCGACAGCCGTGGTGGGTTCCGTGGCCGCGACGACCGGGGTGGCTACGGGCGCCGTGACGACCGTGGTGACCGGGAGCGCAGCGACCGCGCGCCCATCAAGCGTCTGCCGATCCCGCCGGAGGTCACCGGTGAGGAGATCGACCCGGACGTGCGTCAGGAGCTGATGAGCCTGCCCAAGGGGCTGGCCGAGGACGTCTCCCGCAACCTGGTCATGGTCGCCCAGCTGATCGACGAGGACCCGGAGCAGGCGTACGGGTACTCGCGCGTCGCCCTGCGGCTCGCCTCCCGTGTCGCCGCCGTGCGCGAGGCCGCCGGCTTCGCCGCGTACGCGACGCAGAAGTACTCCGAGGCGCTGGCCGAGTTCCGTGCCGCCCGCCGGATGAGCGGTGGCGTGGAGCTGTGGCCCGTCATGGCCGACTGCGAGCGCGGCCTCGGCCGGCCCGAGCGTGCGCTGGCCATGGCCGGCGAACCCGAGGTGCAGAAGCTCGACAAGGCCGGTCAGGTCGAGATGCGGCTCGTGGCCGCCGGCGCCCGCCGCGACCTGGGGCAGCTCGACGCGGCCATCGTGACGCTGCAGAGCCCCGAGCTGGCTTCCAGCGCCGTGCACCCGTGGACCGCGCGCCTGCGGTACGCCTACGCCGACGCCCTGCTGGCCGCCGGCCGTGAGACCGAGGCGCGCGAGTGGTTCGCCAAGGCTCTGGAGTCCGACAAGGACGGGGCCACGGACGCCTCGGACCGGCTCGCCGAGATGGACGGAGTCGAGTTCGTCGACGCGTTCGACGAGTCGGAGGAGGAGTCCGAGGAGGCCCCGGACGACATCGTCGACCTGGACGACGACGAGGACGACGAGGATGACGACATCCTCGACGACGACCTCGACGAGGACGTGCGGGACGACAGCGCCGGCGACAAGGCCTGACGCGGTCCGTAAGTGATGAAGGGCGGCACCCCTCCGGGGGTGCCGCCCTTTTTCGTTGCGTGGGGTCGTTCAGTCCAGCGCGAGGCTTCTCAGGACCAGGCCCGTCGCGGGCTTCGGGCCGAAGCTGGTCGACTTGCGGGGCATCGTGACGCCCTGGCGGGCGAGGTCCCGTACGACCTCCTCGCGTACCGGGTGCATCAGGACCGCCGTACCGCCGCGACGCTCCGCCTGAGCCACCGCCGCCTGCGTGTCGTGGATGTAGGCGATGTCCTCGGGGGCGTCCGGGATGCCCCAGACGTGCTCCAGGAGCGTGGAGTGCAGCACCGTCGCGTCCAGGGTGCGCCAGGCCTCCGGGCGGTCCGCGCGGATCGTGCGGTCGAGCAGGGCGGGGTCCGGGCGGTCGACGAGGTGGAAGGTGCCGTCGCCCGCGAGGAGGAAGGCGTTCCCCTCGGCCGTGGCGGCTTCCAGAGCGGCCAGGGCGTCCGGCAGCGCGCCCTCGATCCGGCGTACCCGGAAGGAGTCGCCCAGGGCCGCGAGGGCGTCGGCGACCGGCAGCCGGTTGAGGAGACGGTGGATGGCGCGGACCCGCAGCGGGTAGCGAGCGGTGTCGATGAGGAGGACCAGGCCGTGGTTCCAGGGGCCCGGCGAGGCGTGCTCGTCGCGGAGGCGGAGGTAGGTCGCCCAGCGGTGGTGGCCGTCGGCGATCAGTGCCTGGTGGTGGCGGAGCTCGGTGGCGACGACGGCCTGCTCGGCCGGGTCGGTCACCGCCCACAGCCGGTGGTGGAAGCCGTCCTCCGTGGTGGTGGAGAGCAGCGGTTCGCCCTGGACGGCCCGCTCGATGACCTCGTCCGCGCCACTGGACTCCCGCCCGACATAGGTGAGGAGCAGGGGTTCGAGGTTGGCGGCGGTGGTCCGCATCAGGGCGGCCCGGTCCTCGACGACGTGCGGCATGACGTCCTCGTGCGGGAGGACCACGCCGTCGGTCGGGGTCGAGAGCTCCAGGGCGCCGATGACGCCGCGCTGGAGGATGCCGTCGCCGTGCTGCTCGTACACATAGAGCGCGGGTTCGGGGTCGGGGGCGAGGACGCCGTCCGCGAGCCAGCGGTCGAGGGTGACGGCGGCCTTGCGGTGGCGGGTGCCGGCGGTGATCGCCTGCGGGAGGATCAGCCGGACGATGTTGTGGGGGTCGGCCGATTCGAGATGGAGAAGTCCGTCAGGTCGGACGACGACGTCATAGGGGGGAGACGTCACGGCGGCGAGGCTGCCGACCCGCTCGGGGACGTATCGGAGTCCACGGAACGGGGCCAGGCGCAGCCCTGCGGCGTCGTCGCGGACGTCGGCGGCCGCGTGACCTGAGGTGTTCATCTCGTCATCGTATGTGGGGGACGGGCATGAGCGATGATCGGGGGAGCGGGGGATTTCCACCCGGTGAAACGAGGAGTGCGCGGTGACGGTGCGGGACGGCCAGGGACAGCAGGACGTCGGCGGGAATCGGCCGGGAGGCAGCGCGCTGCCGCTGAGCGAGGCGTACGACACGGCCCTCCTCGACCTGGACGGTGTCGTGTACGCGGGCGGGGAGGCGGTGCCGCACGCCGTCGACGCGCTCGGGACGGCACGGGCCGGCGGGATGCACCTGGCGTACGTCACCAACAACGCGCTGCGGACGCCGGACGCGGTCGCCGAGCACCTCACGGAGCTGGGCGTTCCGGCCGAGGCCGGGGACGTCATCACCTCGGCGCAGGCGGTGGCCCGGCTGATCGCCGACGACGTGCCGGCGGGCTCCCGGGTGCTCGTCATCGGCGGCGAGGGGCTGCGGGTCGCGCTGCGCGAGCGGGGGCTCGTGCCGGTGGACTCGGCGGATGACGGCCCGGTGGCGGTCGTCCAGGGGTACGGCGGGCCCGACATGCCCTGGGCGCGGTTCGCGGAGGCGAGCTACGCGGTGGCGCGGGGGCTGCCCTGGTACGCCTCGAACACGGACCTGACGATTCCCGGTGCGCGGGGGATCGGGCCGGGGAACGGGGCGGCGGTGGAGGTCGTACGGATCGCCACGGGCGGCCGGGTGGAGCCGAAGGTGGCGGGGAAGCCGCTGCCGCCGATGCACCGGGAGACGGTGCTGCGGACCGGTGCCCGACGGCCGCTGGTGGTCGGGGACCGGCTGGACACCGACATCGAGGGCGCGTTCAACGGCGGGGTCGACTCGCTGCTCGTGCTGACCGGGGTGACGGACGTGCCGCAGCTGCTGAGGGCCGTGCCGGAGCACCGGCCGACGTATGTGGGGGCCGATCTGCGGGGGCTGCTCGTGGCGCAGCCGGAGGTCGTCGCCGACGGGGACGGCGGGTTCGTGTGCGGCGGGTGGCGCGCTTCGGTGAGCGGGGGCGAGCTGGTCCTCGACGGCGCGGAGGCGGCCGGCGCGGACGTGATGGACGGGGTGCGGGCGCTCTGCGGGGCCGCCTGGTCGGCGGCCGATGCCGGGGGTACGGCGGACGCGGGGAAGGCGCTGGCACGAATCGGGCTGTAAGTTGGGTAGGCTAACCTAACTTCATTGGGGCTGAGGGGCATACGGGAGTACGGGCATGGACGGTCGGCAGCAGCGCCTGAGCGCGGAATCGGTCACCCTCGCGTACGAGCAGCGGGTCATCGCCCGTGAGCTGTCCGTCGAGATCCCCGACCACTCGTTCACCGTCATCGTCGGGCCGAACGCCTGCGGCAAGTCCACCCTGCTGCGGGCCCTCTCCCGGATGCTGAAGCCCACCCGGGGGCGCGTCCTGCTCGACGGGCGGTCGATCCACTCGCTGCCCGCGAAGAAGGTCGCCAAGACCCTCGGCCTGCTGCCGCAGACCTCCGTCGCGCCCGACGGCATCACCGTCGCCGACCTCGTCGCCCGCGGCCGCTACCCGCACCAGGGACTGCTGCGGCAGTGGTCCCCGGAGGACGAGCGGATCACCCGGGAGTCGATGGAGGCGACCGGCGTCGCCGAACTGGCCGGGCGGTACGTGGACGAGCTGTCCGGCGGTCAGCGCCAGCGCGTCTGGATCGCCATGGCGCTCGCCCAGCAGACCCCGCTGCTGCTGCTCGACGAGCCGACGACCTACCTCGACATCCAGCACCAGATCGACGTCCTCGACCTGTGCGCCGAGCTGCACGAGACCCAGGGGCGGACGCTCGTCGCCGTCCTGCACGACCTCAACCACGCGGCCCGGTACGCGACCCACCTCATCGCCGTCCGCGACGGCGAGGTGGTCGCCGAGGGCCCGCCGGCCGAGGTCGTGACCGCCGAGCTGGTCGAGCGGGTCTTCGGGCTGCGCTGCCAGGTCATCGACGACCCCGAGACGGGGACGCCGCTGGTCGTACCGGCGGGGCGCAAGGCACGGGCGCCGAGGCCCGAGGGGGCGTCGGAGCCGGTGGGGCAGGCGCAGGGGCCGGTGGTGCAGGAGCCCGCGCTGCGGAAGTGAGGGCTTCGGCACCCGCCGGCGGGGTCGTACGCCCGCTGGGGCCGGTCGTCGGACTCCCGCCTGCCCCACGACGCCTGGCACGCGCTCTCGGGAGTTCGACGACAGGACCCTAGAGCAGGGAGCGGAGACGCAGCAGGTCGCGGAAGCCCGCCTCCAGCTTCACCCGGCCCGATGCCCAGGCCTTCGCGAAGTTCAGCTCGCCGCCCACCATCGCCACCAGGTCGTCGCCGGTCATCGCCAGCCGGATCTGGGCCCTGGACCTCGGCGGGCCCTCCACCGTGGACTCGACGTGGATCCGGCCGTCCGCGAGGCGGCCCGTGAACGTGCTGTCCAGGTCCGTGACGTGGCAGCTCAGCGTGCGGTCGAGCGCGGCCGCCCCCCGCACGTCGCCGTCCGCCCGCGCGAGGTTGTCCGAGAGCTTCTCGAGTGCGCCGCGGCACTCCGTGATCGTCGCCATCGCCGTCGACCGTACCCCAGGGGTTCACGGTAGCGTCGTGGCCATGAACGACGCGACGCCCCAGCCCGAGGACGCGGAGCCCGTACCGGAGCCGGCGGACGCGGTGGCCCCGCGGGACGCCCACGAGCCCGCCGGGGCCGCCCCGCTCGGGGTCGAGCGGCAGCCCACCGGGCATCCCGGCATCGACGCCCACCTGGCACGTCTCGCCGAGGTGGACGACCTCCCGGCGGACGGACACCTGGAGGTGTACGAGGATGTACACCGAGGACTGCGCGCCGAGCTGACCTCGCTCGACGCGCATCCCGCCCCCCGTCCGCACGAAAACAGGAGCTGAACCGAACGTGGCAGGAGTGGCACGCCGCCGTCTCGACGCCGAGCTGGTCCGGCGCAAGCTCGCGCGCTCGCGCGAGCACGCCAGTCAGCTGATCGCCGCGGGCCGGGTGACCGTCGGCAAGACCGTCGCCACCAAGCCCGCCACCCAGGTCGAGACCGCCGCGGCCATCGTCGTGGTCCCGGACGACTCGGACCCCGACTACGTCTCGCGCGGCGGCCACAAGCTCGCCGGGGCCTTCGCCGCCTTCGTCCCGCTCGGGCTGAAGGTCGAGGGCCGGCGGGCCCTGGACGCCGGAGCCTCCACCGGCGGCTTCACCGACGTCCTGCTGCGCGCGGGCGCCGCCCATGTCGTCGCCGTCGACGTCGGCTACGGGCAGCTCGCCTGGTCGCTCCAGAGCGACGAGCGGGTCACCGTGAAGGACCGTACGAACGTACGCGAGTTGACGGTCGAAGCGATCGACGGCGTCCCCGTCGACCTGGTCGTCGGCGATCTGTCCTTCATCCCGCTGGGCCTCGTCCTGCCCGCCCTCACGGCCTGTACGGCGCCCGGCGCCGACCTCGTCCTCATGGTGAAGCCGCAGTTCGAGGTGGGCAAGGAGCGGCTCGGCACCGGCGGAGTCGTCCGGAGCACCGAACTCCGCGCGGACGCCGTGAAGAACGTGGCCCGGCGGGCCGCCGAACTCGGGCTCGGTGTCCTGGGCGTCACCGCGAGCCCGCTGCCCGGCCCCTCCGGCAACGTCGAGTACTTTCTGTGGCTGCGGGCAGGCGCGCCCGCGCTGGATCCGGCGGATGTCGACCGCGCCGTGGCGGAAGGACCTCGTTGAGCTCAACGGCAACAGCACCAGAGACCGCACCACGTACCGTATTCCTGCTCGCGCACACCGGCCGGCCGGCCGCCGTGCGCAGCGCCGAACTGGTGGTCCTCGGGCTGCTGCGCTGTGGCATCGGCGTCCGTGTCCTGGAGGCCGAGGCGGCGGACCTGCCGCTGCCGCCGTCCGTCGAGAAGGTGCCGGAGGCCTGCTCCGACGCCCTCGACGGCTGTGAACTCCTCGTCGTCCTCGGCGGCGACGGCACCCTGCTGCGCGGCGCGGAGTTCTCCCGCGCCTCCGGCGTGCCGATGCTCGGCGTCAACCTCGGCCGGGTCGGCTTCCTCGCGGAGGCCGAGCGCGACGACCTGGACAAGGTCGTCGACAGGGTCGTGACCAAGGCGTACGAGGTCGAGGAGCGGATGACCCTCGACGTCGTCGTGTACGAGAACGGCGACGTCCTGCACCGGGACTGGGCGCTCAACGAGGCGGCCGTGCAGAAGGTGTCCCCCGAACGGATGCTGGAGGTCGTCCTCGCGATCGACGGGCGCCCCGTGACCGGCTTCGGCTGCGACGGGGTGATCTGCGCGACACCGACCGGCTCCACCGCCTACGCCTTCTCGGCGGGCGGCCCGGTCGTCTGGCCCGAGGTCGAGGCGCTGCTCATGGTCCCGATCGGGGCCCACGCCCTCTTCGCCAAGCCGCTGATCACCACTCCCGAATCGGTGCTCGCCGTCGAGGTCGAACCCCACACCCCGCACGGGGTGCTCTGGTGCGACGGGCGGCGGACGGTGGAACTCCCGGCCGGAGCGCGGGTCGAGGTGCGCCGGGGCGCCGTCCCGGTCCGGCTCGCCCGGCTGCACCACGCCTCCTTCACGGACCGGCTCGTCGCCAAGTTCGCGCTGCCCGTGTCGGGGTGGCGCGGCGGGGCCCGCTGAGATCCCTCCGTACGGGGCGGGCCGAGGCCCCTCCGTGCGGGGTGTGCCTCCGCCTCCCGGGGTCCGGAACGATCGGCGCGCCGGAGGGTTACGCCCGGGGGTGATGTCGCGTCGCGGCAGGGAAACCTCGTATGGTCTGGGGCGTGCTGGAGGAGATGCGGATACGGTCGCTCGGGGTCATCGACGACGCGGTGGTCGAGCTGTCGCCCGGCTTCACCGCGGTGACCGGTGAGACCGGTGCGGGCAAGACCATGGTGGTGACCAGCCTCGGGCTGCTGCTCGGTGGACGTGCCGACCCGGCCCTGGTGCGGATCGGCGCGGCCTCGGCCGTCGTCGAGGGGCGGATCAGCGTGCCCCCGGGCGCGCCCGCCGCCGTACGCGCCGAGGAGGCCGGGGCGGAGCTGGACGACGGGGTGCTGCTCGTCAGCCGTACCGTCTCCGCCGAAGGGCGCTCACGGGCCCACCTCGGCGGGCGCTCGGTGCCCGTCGGGCTGCTCGCCGAACTCGCCGACGAACTCGTCGCCGTCCACGGCCAGACCGACCAGCAGGGCCTGCTCAAGCCCGCCCGGCAGCGCGGCGCGCTCGACCGGTACGCGGGCGGGGCCGTCTCCGGACCGCTCGCCGCCTACGGCGAGGCCTACCGGCGGCTCCGCGCGATCACCGGGGAACTCGACGAGATCACCACCCGGGCCCGGGAGCGGGCCCAGGAGGCCGATCTGCTGCGGTTCGGGCTCGGTGAGATCGAGGCCGTCGCCCCGCGCGCCGGGGAGGACACCGAACTCGCCGCCGAGGCGGAGCGGCTCGGGCACGCCGAGGCCCTGGCCTCCGCCGCCGCGCTGGCGCACGCCGCGCTCGCGGGCGTTCCCGAGGACCCCGAGTCCGTCGACGCCACGACGCTCGTCGCGGGCGCGGGGCGGGCCCTGGAGGCCGTACGGTCCCACGACCCGGCGCTCGCCGCGCTCGCCGACCGGATGGGGGAGATCTCCATCCTGCTCGGTGACGTGGCCACCGAACTCGCCGGATACGCCGACAACCTCGACGCCGACCCGCTGCGGCTCGCCGCCGTGGAGGAGCGGCGCGCCCTGCTCACGCAGCTGACCCGGAAGTACGGCGAGGACATCGCCACCGTCCTCGTCTGGGCCGAGGAGAGCGCGGACCGGCTCGGCGAGCTGGACGGCGACGACGACCGCGTCGAGGAACTCACCGCCGAGCGCGACCGGCTGCGGGACGAGCTTTCGGTGCTCGCGCAGCGGCTCACCGACGCGCGCACGGAGACCGCCGCCCGGTTCGCCGACGCGGTCACCGCCGAACTCGCCTCGCTCGCCATGCCGCACGCGCGCGTGTCCTTCGCCATCGCGCAGACCGAGGACCCCGAGGGGGTCGAGGTCGGCGGACGCCGGGTCGCCTACGGCCCGTCCGGGGCCGACGAGGTCGAGCTGCTGCTCGCCCCGCACCCCGGCGCCCCGCCCCGGCCCATCGCCAAGGGCGCGTCCGGCGGTGAGCTGTCCCGGGTGATGCTCGCCGTGGAGGTCGTCTTCGCCGGGGTCGATCCCGTGCCGACGTATCTCTTCGACGAGGTCGACGCGGGTGTCGGCGGCAAGGCGGCCGTCGAGATCGGCCGCCGGCTCGCCAAGCTCGCCAGGTCCGCGCAGGTCGTGGTCGTCACCCACCTTCCGCAGGTCGCGGCCTTCGCGGACCGGCAGCTGCTCGTGGAGAAGACCAACGACGGGTCCGTGACCCGGTCCGGCGTGACCGTCCTCGAGGGCGAGGAGCGGGTACGGGAACTCTCCCGGATGCTCGCCGGCCAGGAGGACTCCGAGACGGCCAGGGCCCACGCGGAGGAGCTGCTCGCCACGGCTCGGGCGGACGGGTGAGGCCCGCGGGCACGGCCCGGGGGACGGGCGGGCGGATCGCCGCCTTCGTCCGGGCCGCCGGGGTGAGCAGGGTGGTGTATGAGGGGCTGCGCGGGCGGGTGTCCGAAGCGCCCGGCGGGCAGGTGTCCGGGTGCGGGCGCTGGACGCGGGTGAACTACGCCGGGCGGACGGTCGATCTGTGCGCCGGGCCCGCCGTGGCCCTCGGGGCCGCGGTCGGCACCGGGAGCGGGCCCGCCGCGTTCGTCGTGCTGGCCGCCGGTGCCTGCGGGGCGTACGACGACGTGAAGGGCGACCACCGGCGCGGGTTCCGGGCGCATCTGGCGGCGCTGCGCGACGGCGAGGTGACCAGCGGGGCCGTCAAGCTGTTCGGGATCGGCGCCGCCTCGCTCGTGGCGGGGGCGCTGCTCAAGGAACGGGCCGTGGACCGGCTCCTCGCCGGGGTCGTCATCGCCGGTACCGCCCATCTGGTCAACCTGGTGGATGTACGGCCGGGGCGGGCCGGGCTGACCGTGCTCGCGCTCGCCGCGCCAGGCCTGCTGCGCGGCCCGCTCGCCGCCGCGCCCATGGGGGCGGTCGCGGCCGTCCTCGGGGACGACCTCGGTGAGCGCACCATGCTCGGCGACACGGGCGCGCACGCGCTCGGCGCCGCCGTGGGCAGCGCGATCGTCGCGGGCAACGGGCGGCTCGGGCTGGCCGCCCACGCGGTGGGACTGGTCGGCGCGGCGGTCTGGGCGGAGCGAATGGCTTCGGGGACTGGGTCGGACTCGGACTCGGACTCGGACTCGGGCTCTGGGTCGGACTCTGGCGCTGTCGTCGGCTGCGGCTGCGGTGCCGACTGCGGGTGAGGGAGAGCGCGCGGGTCTCGTGCGCTCACCCGAGTGGGTGAACCGCGGGTTCGGGTCCCGGAGCCGTACTCCGTCCGTACAAGGGAACAGCGGCGGGAATCACGCCACTTCGGTGGCGGAACGTGCGTACGGTCAGGGGCGCGGGCTGGCATCCTTGGGCGGGTGACACAGCTCCGTACGGTCCAAGTGCTGGGCGGCGGCAGCGCGGGCAGCAGCGCTCACGTCCGATCACTTGCCTCGGGGCTGGTGGCGAGGGGCGTGCGGGTGACCGTGTGCGCCCCTGCCGAACTCGACCGCGTCTACGACTACCTCGGCGCCGGCGCGCACTTCGTGCCCCTGCCGCGCCTCGGCGACCCCGCCACGATCGCCGCGCTGCGCAACGCCTGCATCGGCGCCGACGTGGTCCACGCCCACGGCCTGCAGGCCTCCGTCCGGGCCGCGCTCGCGCTGTCCGGGGCGGGAGCCGGTGCGAGCGGTCGCACTCCGCTCGTCACCACCTGGGACGGCCGGAACCAGGTGTGCGGGGCGCCCGGCGGGGTGCTGCGACTCCTGGAGCGCAGGACCGTGCGCGCCGCGACCGTCGTCCTCGCCACCTCCTCCGAACTGGTCGACCGGGCCCGGCGGCGCGGCGCCCGTGACGCCCGGCTCGCCCCCGTCACCGTGCCGCCCGCCCGTGGGCCCGTATGCCTCCACGACGGCAAGGCCCGTGCCGAACTCGGCGCCGTCGAGCGGCCGTTGCTGATGGCCGTCGGGGCGCTCGAACGGGGCCGGGGATACCGGACGCTGCTCGACGCGGCACGGGAGTGGCGTGATCTCGACCCTCAGCCGCTCCTCGTGATCGCCGGGGAGGGGTGCGAACGGGCCGCTCTCCAGCGGCGGATCGTGGACGAGGAGCTGCCGGTCCGGCTGATCGGGCGGCGGGAGGACGTCGCCGAGCTGCTCGCGGCGGCGGACATCGCGGTGCTGCCGTCCCGGTGGGAAGCGCGGTCGCTGCTCGCCCAGGAAGCGCTGCGCCTCGGGGTGCCGCTCGTCGCCACGGCGGTCGGCGGAGTGCCGGAACTGGTCGGGGACGCGGCGGAACTGGTGCCGTACGGGGACGCGGGCGCCCTCGCGGCCGCGGTGCGGGGGCTGCTCGACGACACGGAGCGGCGGATGGACCTGGCGGCGGCCGGGCGGGTGCAGGCGGGGTCGTGGCCCACCGAGGACGAGACCGTGGCGCATGTGCTGAGCGTCTACGACGAGCTGACGGGGCGGTAGCCCGGCGGCGGGTGCTCCACGGGGTGGAACGCCCGCCCGGCAGGGCGCCTTCCTACGGCGTGTGGCGGCGGGCCCTGAGGGCCAGCGAGAGGGCCAGCACCGTCTGGGGGTCGTCCAGGTCCGTGCCCAGGAGTTCCGAGATGCGGGCCAGACGGTTGTAGAGGGTCTGCCGGTTGAGGTGCAGTTCCCGGGCCGTCTCCGCCTTGCGGCCCGCGTGCGCCAGATATGTCTCCAGGGTCGGCAGGAGCGGCGGCCGGGACGTGCGGTCGTGCTCGCGGAGCGGGCCGATCGCACGGTCCACGAACGCCGCGAGGACCGTGTCCCCGTGGAAGTGCAGTCGCCACAGCAGCAGGTCGATGTCGAGGCGCCGGGCGTCGTACCAGGGGAGTTCCGAGAGGCCCTGCGCGGCCGTCGCGGTCTCCGCCGCGTGCCGCAGGCCCGCCGAGGCGGCCGCCCAGCTGCCGGCGACGCCGACCACGACGACCGGCGGGTGCGCCCCGGCGCGTTCCAGGCCGGCCCGTGCCACGCCCGCGCGGAGCGCCGCCGCGACCCGGTCGGCGACCGCCGTGCGCTCCGTCTCCGAGCGCAGGCCCAGCAGGAGGGGCACCCGTCCCTCGACCGGGCGGACGCCCAGCAGGACCGGGACGCCGACGGAGGCCAGCTCTTCGAGGACCGCGCGGGCCAGCAGGGCCCAGTTCCCCGACGGGGACAGCTCCGAGGCCAGGCGCATCACCACCGGGAGGAGCGGGCCGTCGCCGGGCTTGAAGCCGAGGACCCGGGCCTGCGCCGGGGCGTCCTCGGCGGTGATCCTGCCCTCCGCCAGGTCGGTCAGGAAGTCGCCCCGGCCGCGTGCGGCGAGCTCCTCCTCCTGCCGGGCCTGCATGAGGACCACGGCGAGGAGGCCGGCCGCGCGCTCGGCGGCCATCCGGTGCACGGGGGAGAGGGCGCCGGAGACCGAGAGGACGACCAGGCGGGCCCGTACCGAGGACGTGCCGGGGCCGCCGCCGGGCACGTCGACGAGGACCGTGCCGGTGGGCGGGCCGGACTCGCGGGCCGCCCGCTGGCCGCGCAGCCCGTCCCAGACCTGGAGCGGGTCGGCGGGCCCGGACTCGGTGCCCGCCGCGTACAGCAGCTGTCCGTCGGGAGTCTCCAGGAAGACGGGGTTGGCGGCGAAGTCGGACAGGATGCGGAGCACCTGGGGGATGCCGCCGCCGCCGAGCAGCGCCACCGTGCACTGCCGGTGGACCTCCTCGGCCTGCCGCTGGAGGGCGTAGTGGCCGTTGACGATCTCGGTGTGGATCTCCTCCGTGACGCCCACGAAGGGGACCTCGCGGTGCAGCTGCACCAGGGGCAGCCCGGCGGCCCGCGCGGTCTCCACTATCGTCGCCGGGAGGCGCGCGAAACGGGGCCCCAGTTCGACGACGAGCGCGGCGATGCCCCGGTCGGCAAGCCGCCGTACGAAAGCCCGCTGCTCGGCCGGCCGGGTCCCCAGCCCGAGGCCCGTGGTCAGCAGCAGCTCACCGCCCTTGAGCAGCGAAGCGATGTTCGGCACCTCGCCCGCGTGTACCCAGCGCACCGTGCGGTGCAGCCGGTCCGCGCCGGCCACGACCTCCGGGAGCCCGCTGCGCAGACCCGGGAGCTCAAGCGCCCGCTGCACGGTGATCCCGCCCTGATTGTCCATGGAGCCGGACGCTACCCGCGTCCGTGTTGCGGCGACATCACCCCACGGTCACGGGACCGGACAGTTCGCACACAGGGGCGACAACTCGTCGCCCCCTGACGGGAATTGCACGACCGCATGTCGATTGTGGCCTACGTCACTCGCGAGGATGCTCTCGCGCCATGGCAGAGAACTCCACCCCAGAGGTCCACCGGCTGAAGGCGAATTCGGTCGGACTCGTCGGCGTCGTCTTCATGGCCGTGGCCACCGCGGCCCCGATCACCGCGATGACCGGCAACCTCCCCATCGCCGTCGGCTTCGGCAACGGCACCGGCGCGCCCGCCGGATATCTCTTCGCGACCCTCGTCCTGACCGTCTTCTCCGTCGGCTACGTCGCCATGGCCAAGCGGATCACGGCCGCGGGCGCCTTCTACGGCTACATCTCGCACGGCCTCGGCCGGATCGCGGGCATGGCCTCCGGCATGCTCGCCGTCCTCGCGTACGTCGTCTTCGAGGCCTCGATCGTCGGTGTCTTCGCCTACTTCGCGAAGACGACCGTGGCCGACCAGCTCGGCGTGGACGTGCCATGGGTGCTGTACGCGGCGGTCATGCTGGCCGTCACCGCCGTGCTCTCCTACTTCGACATCAACCTGACGGCCAAGGCACTCGGGGTGATGCTCATCGCGGAGATCGCGGTGCTGTTCGCCGTCGCCACCGCCGTCCTGATCGCCGGCGGCGGCCCCGACGGCATCCCGGTCGAGCCGATCAACCCCAAGAACGCCTTCACCGGCACCTCCGCCGGGCTCGGTCTCTTCTTCGCCTTCTGGTCCTGGGTCGGCTTCGAGTCGACCGCCATGTACGGCGAGGAGTCCCGCGACCCCAAGCGGGTCATCCCGCGCGCCACCCTCATCTCCGTCACCGGCGTCGGCCTCTTCTACATCTACGTGTCGTGGATGACGATCGCCGGGAACGGCCTGGCCGAATCGGTGAAGCTGTCCGCCTCCGCCTCGCCCCTGGACCTGTTCTTCGCCCCCACCCAGACCTTCATCGGCGCCTGGGCCGTCGACGCCTTCCAGTGGCTGCTGCTCACCGGCTCCTTCGCCTGCGGGATGGCCTTCCACCAGTGCGCCTCCCGCTACCTGTACGCCATCGGCCGCGAGGGCTTCCTCCACCCGGCGCTCGGTCGCACGCACGCCAGGCACGGTTCGCCGTACATCGCCTCGTACGTGCAGAGCGCGATCGCCGTCGGCCTCGTCGCCGCCTTCTGGCTCACCGGCCAGGACCCGTACATCCACCTCTACACGCTGCTCGCGATCCTCGGCACCATGGCGATCCTCATCGTCCAGACCCTCTGCTCCTTCGCCGTCATCGGCTACTTCCGCAAGAACCACCCCGAGGACCGGCACTGGTTCAAGACCTTCACCGCCCCGCTCCTCGGTGGCATCGGGATGATCGCCGTCGTCGTCCTGCTGATCATGAACATGGAGACCGCGGCCGGTCTCGCCGCCGACTCCCTCTTCTTCAAGGCGATCCCCTGGATCGTCGGCACCGTCTTCTTCGGCGGCCTCGGCCTCGGCTTCTACCTCAAGGCCAAGCGCCCCGAGCGCTACGAGATCATCGGCCGGATCGTCCTGGAGGACGCCACCGAGCGCCCCGCCGAAGAGGCACCCGCCCCCGTCGCCGTACCGCAGAGCTGATCCCACCCACCTCCAGGAGCGCCCCATGGCACGCACCAACCCGATGCACCTCCTGAACCGCCTCGCCGCCGAGCACGCCGATGCCCGCCGGCTGAACATCCCCGTCGACGAGCTGCGCGGCATGCGGGCCGACGCCCTCGGACGCCGGTCCCTGCTCAAGTACGCCGCAGCCGCCGGAATCGCCGTCGGCGCCGGCGCGACAGGCCTCGGCTCGGCCGCCCCGGCCCGCGCCGCCACCCCCACCCCGCCGGTGAAGAGCACCGCCCGGATCGCCGTCGTCGGTGCGGGCATCTCCGGCCTCACCGCCGCCCTCACCCTCCAGGACGCCGGACTGAGCCCGGCGCTCTACGAGGCGAACCCCTCCAGGGTCGGCGGTCGCATGTGGACCCAGCGCGACCACTGGGCGTACGGGCAGACCTCCGAGATCGGCGGCGAGCTGATCGACACCAGCCACAAGAAGATCCTGGAACTCTGCCGCCGCTTCGGCCTCACCGTGGAGGACTTCCTCGGCGGCGGACCCAACGGAGCCGAGGAGGTCCTCTGGTTCAACGGCGCCTACTACCCGCGCGCCCAGGCGGACGAGGACTTCAAGGCGGTCTACCAGGCGCTGCGCCGGGACCTCTCCGACGCGGGGGACGTCTACTGGAACCAGACCACCCCCACCGGCACCGCACTCGACAACATGTCGGTGTACGAATGGATCGAGTCGCGGGTCCCCGGCGGGCACTCCTCGCCGCTCGGCCGGTTCATCGACGTCGCCTACAACGTCGAGTACGGCGCCGACACCACCGAGCAGTCCTCGCTCGCCCTGGTCCTGCTGATGGGCTACCAGACCAATCCCGGCAACTTCAACATCTGGGGCCTCTCCAACGAGCGCTACCACATCGTCGGCGGCAACGACCGGCTCCCGAACGCCGTCGCCGGGGCCCTCGCCCCCGGCACCCTGCGCCAGGGCTGGTCCCTCACCGCCGTACGTGCCAACGCCGACGGCACCCAGACGCTGACCTTCAACGAGGCCGGCGCCACCCGGACCGTCACCGCCGACCGCACGATCCTCTGTCTCCCGCTGCCGATCCTCCAGCAGCTCGACCTCTCGCAGGCCGCCTTCGACCCGCTCATGCGGGGCCTCCTGCGGGACGCCCGCATGGGCTACTGCACCAAGCTCAACATGCAGTTCGGCACCCGCCCCTGGCGCGGCACCGGCGCCTGGCCGGGCGTCTCGGCCGGCGACTGCTTCACCGACGGCGAGGTCCAGCAGACCTGGGACACCACCAAGATCCAGGGCGGCACCGGCGGCATCCTCCTCCAGTACGGCGGCGGCAGCCTGGCCAGGAACCTGAACCCGGCCGGGCCCTTCTCCACCGAGTCCGACCCGTACGTACGGAGCCTCGTCACCCGCTACCTGGCGGGCATCGACGCCTTCTTCCCCGGCACCTCACGGGCGTACACCGGGCGCGCCCAGCTCTCCGCCTGGCACAAGAACCCGTACAGCCTCGGCGCGTACTCCTGCTGGCCCGTCGGCTACCTCCACCGGTACGCCGGGTACGAGGGCACCGCCCAGGGCAGGGTCCACATCGGCGGCGAGCACTGTTCCTACGACTTCCAGGGCTTCATGGAGGGCGGGGCGACGGAAGGGGAGCGGGCCGCCAAGGAGGTGATCGCCGCGCTGAGCTGAGCCGGGCGGGCCCGCCCGCCTCTCAGCCCGCGGGTGCGATGTTCTGGTTGTACCGGAACACGTTGTCGGGGTCGTAGGCGGCCTTCACGGCGGCGAGCCGGCGGTAGTTCTCCTCCCCGTAGGAGGAGACGATCCGCTGCTCGCCCTCGGCGCCGACGAAGTTCAGATACGTCGCG
This sequence comes from Streptomyces sp. P9-A4, assembly GCF_036634195.1. Classification (NCBI taxonomy): domain Bacteria; kingdom Bacillati; phylum Actinomycetota; class Actinomycetes; order Kitasatosporales; family Streptomycetaceae; genus Streptomyces; species Streptomyces sp. P9-A4. The sequence goes on along the minus strand of NZ_JAZIFY010000001.1, from coordinate 1,467,752 downwards.
TCGAGCGCCCACGGCCGCACGTCCGCCCGCACGTCGTGCACCCACTGCTTCGCCTGCTCGTCGTACGCGGGGTCCTCCCAGGTCGCGAACGGGTGCACCGCCCAGGGGGCGGTGCGCCACGGCTGCGGGTACTCGGAGGGCCCGGCGGCCACGGCCCCGCCCATCAGGAACAGCACGTGCTGGGTGGCGGTCGACGCCGGGATGCGGGCGCCCCGGTCGCAGAAGATGTCCACGGCCTCGTCGGGGAGGTCCCGCAGGTACTCGGCCGACCAGTAGTTCCGCAGCCCCGGCGGGTCGTCGAGCAGCGTCTGCAGTTCCACGTACGGGATGTCCATGACGATCTCGACCACCGGACCCAGCGCGAACAGCGGCGCCGCGAACTCGCGGAGCTCGGCGACCGGTCCGGTGTACGTGAACAGCGCCCCGCAGACCAGCTTGCCGACCAGGTCCTCGGGGATGAACGGCATCGGGGGCGCGGGCAGGTAGATGGCACCACCGCCCATGTCGTCGGACGCGCCGGCCCCGAGATCGCGGAAGGTGCGCACCACCTCGGGCGCGTTGTCCGGCAGGTAGAGCAGCATCGCGATGCTCAGCCGGGGCAGCGGGTGCAGCCGCATCGTCAGCGAGGTCGCCACCCCGAAGTTGCCGCCGCCGCCGTGCAGCGCCCAGAACAGTTCGGGGCTGTCCTCCGGGCCCGTGTGGACGTGCTTGCCCTCGGCGGTGATCAGGTCGGCGGCGAGCAGGTTGTCGCTGGCGAGCCCGAACTTCCGCTCGAGCCAGCCCGAGCCGCCGCCCAGGACGAAGCCGCCGACGCCGGTGGTGGACGCCCGGCCGCCGGTCGTCGCCACCTGGAAGGGCTGGCACGCGTGGTCCAGGTGGGCCATGGTCGCCCCGCCCTCGATCCGTACCGTCATGTTCTCGGGGTCGACGACGACGCCGTGCATCCGGCGGAGGTCGACGACCAGCGCGCCGTCGATCACGGAGGTGCCGGCGACGCTGTGCCCGCCGCCGCGGACCGCGATCGGCAGCTCGGCCTCGCGGCCGAACACGATCGCGTTGGACACATCGGCCTGGGTGGCGCACTGGGCGATCACCGAAGGACGCCGGTCGATCATGCCGTTGTGCACGGCGCGCGCCTCGTCGTAGCCGGGACCGCCGGGGATGATCACCTCACCGGCCAGGTCCTCGATCAGCCCGGACAGGGCGCTCTCTGAGATATGGGGACCCATGGGAGCCCCCCTTTCACGCGGGGGGACGGGACCTTCCCATCGTAGGTCCGGGCTCCGCCCCGCGCGTGCTGGAAGGGCGGCCCGGCCCCCGTACGACCCCGTCAGCCGCCGTACGCCCCGCTCGCCGTCAGGCGGAGTGCCGTGTCGATCAGCGGGACGTGGCTGAAGGCCTGCGGGAAGTTGCCCACCTGCCGCTGGAGCCTCGGGTCCCACTCCTCCGCGAGCAGCCCCAGGTCGTTGCGGAGCGCGAGGAGCCGCTCGAAGAGCGTGCGGGCCTCGTCCACGCGGCCGATCATCGCCAGGTCGTCCGCCAGCCAGAAGGAGCACGCGAGGAACGCGCCCTCGTCGCCCTCCAGGCCGTCGACGCCGGCCTCCTCGCCGGAGGTGGGGTAGCGCAGCACGAAGCCGTCCTCCGTGGACAGCTCCCGCTGGATCGCCTCGATCGTGCCGATGACCCGCTTGTCGTCCGGCGGCAGGAAGCCCATCTGCGGGATGAGCAGCAGCGAGGCGTCCAGCTCCTTGGAGCCGTACGACTGCGTGAAGGTGTTCCGCTCGGGGTCGTAGCCCTTCTCGCAGACGTCCCGGTGGATCGCGTCGCGCAGCTCGTGCCAGCGCTCCAGCGGGCCGTCGGCGTCCCCGGACTCGATCAGCTTGATCGTGCGGTCGACGGCCACCCAGGCCATCACCTTGGAGTGGACGAAGTGGCGGCGCGGGCCGCGCACCTCCCAGATGCCCTCGTCGGGCTGGTCCCAGTGCTTCTCCAGGTAGTTGATCAGCTTGATCTGGAGCAGCGAGGCGTAGTCGTTGCGGGAGAGTCCCGTCATGTGCGCGAGGTGGAGGGCCTCGGTGACCTCGCCGTAGACGTCCAGCTGGAGCTGGTTGGCGGCGCCGTTGCCGACCCGGACCGGGCCGGAGTTCTCGTACCCCGGGAGCCAGTCCAGCTCCGCCTCGCCGAGCTCCCGCTCGCCCGCGATGCCGTACATGATCTGGAGGTTCTCCGGGTCGCCCGCGACGGCGCGGAGCAGCCAGTCCCGCCAGGCGCGGGCCTCCTCGCGGTAGCCGGTGCGGAGCATCGAGGAGAGGGTGATCGCCGCGTCCCGCAGCCAGGTGTAGCGGTAGTCCCAGTTGCGGACGCCGCCGATCTCCTCGGGCAGCGAGGTCGTCGGCGCCGCCACGATCCCGCCGGTCGGCGCGTACGTCAGCGCCTTGAGGGTGATCAGGGAGCGGATCACGGCCTCCCGGTAGGGGCCGTGGTACGTACAGTGGTCGACCCATTCGCGCCAGAACTCGGCGGTCGCCGCCAGGGACCCCTCGGGGTCCGGCAGCGCCGGCGGCTCCTTGTGGGAGGGCTGCCAGGACAGCGTGAACGCGATCCGGTCACCGGGGTTCACGGTGAACTCGGAGTACGTCGTCAGGTCCTTGCCGTGGGTCTCGGCGTCCGTGTCCAGCCACACCGAGTCCGGTCCCGCGACGGCGACCGTGCGCTCGCCGACCTTGTGGACCCAGGGCACGATCCGGCCGTAGCTGAACCGCATCCGCAGCGTGGAACGCATCCGCACCCGGCCCGAGACGCCCTCGACGATCCGGATGAGCTGCGGCGCGCCGTCGCGCGGTGGCATGAAGTCGGTCACCCGGACCGTGCCGCGATCGGTGTCCCACTCGGACTCCAGGATCAGTGAGTCGCCCAGGTAGCGACGCCGGTCGGCCGGGGCCGGATCGGCGTCCGCGGGACCGGCGGGGCCCACCCGCCAGATTCCGTGTTCCTCGGTGCCGAGCAGTCCGGCGAAGACCGCGTGGGAGTCGAAGCGGGGGAGGCAGAGCCAGTCGACGCTGCCGTCCCGGCAGACCAGCGCCGCGGTCTGCATGTCCCCGATGAGTGCGTAATCCTCGATGCGCCCGGCCACGTGCTTCACTCCAGTCGAACGGCCATGTCCGCCCCGCGGGGCGCTTGCTACGGATGTGCGTGCTGTCTGTGCGGTGTCGGGCCCTCGTGCTGTGTGCCCGTACGGCCAGTGTGCGGGACGAGCCGGCCGACTCGGCGGGCGATGTCCGAGCAGAATACGACGCGCCCCGTGCCCGTAGTGATCACACGAGCGACGCGCTGCTCCAAACGGGTGAACCCCGCCTTCCGCGGGCCCCCGCCGCCATGTCGCCGTCCGTGTACACCCGACTGCCGCGTGTGGCCGGAAGCGGTCTCCCGATGTCGCTGATACCCTGGTACCCCGTGGACCGGTGGGAAACGGCGACAGCCGAGGACCCCGCAACCGCAGCGACGGCACCCCCCGATTCTTCCGGAGGGGACGCCGGTACGCACCTCCAGAACGCGACCACGGGAGCCCCCTCTTGGCGATGCCGCCCAAAACCACGACGACCAAGCACATCTTCGTCACCGGGGGTGTCGCCTCCAGCCTCGGCAAGGGCCTGACCGCCTCCAGCCTGGGTGCGCTCCTCAAGGCCCGGGGCCTTCGGGTCACGATGCAGAAGCTCGACCCGTACCTGAACGTCGACCCGGGCACGATGAACCCCTTCCAGCACGGTGAGGTGTTCGTCACCAACGACGGCGCCGAGACCGACCTGGACATCGGCCACTACGAGCGCTTCCTCGACGTCGACCTCGACGGCTCGGCCAACGTCACCACCGGCCAGGTCTACTCGCAGGTCATCGCCAAGGAGCGGCGCGGCGAGTACCTCGGTGACACCGTGCAGGTCATCCCGCACATCACCAACGAGATCAAGTCCCGGATCCGCCGCATGGCGACCGACGACGTCGACGTCGTCATCACCGAGGTCGGCGGCACGGTCGGCGACATCGAGTCGCTGCCCTTCCTGGAGACCGTCCGCCAGGTCCGCCACGAGGTCGGCCGCGACAACGTCTTCGTCGTGCACATCTCGCTGCTGCCCTACATCGGCCCCTCCGGTGAGCTGAAGACCAAGCCGACCCAGCACTCGGTCGCCGCGCTGCGCAACATCGGCATCCAGCCGGACGCGATCGTGCTGCGCGCCGACCGCGAGGTCCCGACCGCCATCAAGCGCAAGATCTCGCTGATGTGCGACGTCGACGAGGCCGCGGTCGTCGCCGCGATCGACGCCAAGTCGATCTACGACATCCCGAAGGTGCTGCACACCGAGGGCCTGGACGCCTATGTCGTCCGCAAGCTCGACCTGCCCTTCCGCGACGTGGACTGGACCGTCTGGGAGGACCTCCTCGACCGCGTCCACAACCCGGAGCACGAGGTCACGGTCGCGCTCGTCGGCAAGTACATCGACCTGCCCGACGCGTACCTCTCCATCACCGAGGCCATGCGGGCCGGCGGCTTCGCCAACAAGGCCCGCGTCAAGGTCAAGTGGGTCACCTCCGACGAGTGCAGGACCCCGGCGGGCGCGCAGAAGCAGCTCGGCGACGTCGACGCGATCCTGATCCCCGGCGGCTTCGGCGACCGCGGTGTGAACGGCAAGATCGGCGCGATCCAGTACGCCCGCGAGAACAAGGTGCCGCTGCTCGGCATCTGCCTCGGTCTGCAGTGCATCGTCATCGAGGCCGCGCGGAACCTGGCGGACATCCCGGACGCGAACTCCACCGAGTTCGACCCGGCGACCGCGCACCCCGTCGTCTCGACGATGGAGGAGCAGCTCGCGTTCGTCGAGGGCGCCGGCGACCTGGGCGGAACGATGCGCCTGGGGCTGTACCCGGCGAAGCTCGCCGAGGGCTCGATCGTGCGTGAGGTCTACGGCGACCAGCCGTACGTGGACGAGCGCCACCGCCACCGCTACGAGGTCAACAACGCCTACCGCGCGGAGCTGGAGAAGAAGGCCGGTCTGGTCTTCTCCGGCACCTCCCCGGACAACAAGCTCGTCGAGTACGTCGAGTACCCGCGCGAGATCCACCCCTACCTGGTCGCCACCCAGGCGCACCCGGAGCTGCGCTCCCGTCCGACCCGCCCGCACCCGCTCTTCGCGGGTCTGGTGAAGGCGGCCGTCGAGCGCAAGACGGGCAAGTAGTACGGCGCGTTAACGTAACCGGGGTACGGGTCCTGTGGACCCGTACCCCGGTTTTCGTACGAGAGGACTACTCATGCGCGTGCAGGACACCCCGGAGGAGTGGCGCGTCGTCGCCACCACCACCCCCTTCAAGGGAAACAAGACGAGTGTCCGCACGGACGACGTGGTCATGCCGGACGGCACGGTCGCGCGCCGCGACTACCAGGTCCACCCCGGTTCGGTGGCCGTCCTCGCCCTCGACGAGCAGGACCGCGTGCTCGTCCTCCGGCAGTACCGGCACCCCGTGCGGCAGAAGCTCTGGGAGATTCCCGCCGGACTCCTCGACGTGCCCGGTGAGAACCCGCTGCACGCGGCGCAGCGCGAGCTGTACGAGGAGGCGCACGTCAAGGCCGAGGACTGGCGCGTCCTGACCGACGTCTACACGACGCCGGGCGGCTGCGACGAGGCGGTACGGATCTTCCTCGCGCGCGGTGTCGCGGAGGCGGAGGGGGAGCGCTTCGAGGTCTCCGAGGAGGAGGCCGACATGGAGCTGGCGCGGGTGCCGCTGCCGGAGCTGGTGCGGGGCGTCCTCGCGGGGGAGCTGCACAACAACTGCCTGGTGGTGGGAGTGCTGTCGCTGGTGGCGGCGCGTGCGGGGGAGGGGCTCGACGCCCTGCGCCCGGCGGAGGCGCCCTGGCCGGCCCGGCCGTTCGAGGCGTAGCGGCGCACGTCCCGGTGCGGGCGCGTGCGGGCGCTCGTCCCCGTGCGGCCCCGCACGGGGACGGGGGTCTGTAACGGGGGCTTCCGGTGTGAAGATCTGTTGATCCGATCGGGGGATGTGTCCGCCCTGCTCCACCAGGTCCGCGCACTGCCCTGAACTACGCTCGGGATCGCCCGTGCGGAGACCCCGCGGGATCGGCTCGTGTGCAGGTGGACGGGAGCGTGGCCCGTGACGGATCAGGCGGTGGCGGCGGCCGGCAGCCGGCAGTTCTTCGGCCGGCAGCGGGAGTTGAAGGCCCTGCGCGCCGACATCGAGCGGACCGGCCTCGACACCCTCACCGGCCGCAAGGCGCCCCGGGCCCGCGTCCTGCTCATCGCCGGGAAGCCCGGCTCCGGCCGCACCGCGCTCGCCGAGGAACTGGCCGCCGGACTCACCGACCGCTACCCCGACGGGATCTTCCGGGCCCGGCTCACCGAGCCCGGTGGCGACCCCGTCCCCACCGCCCGCGTCGCCCGGGAACTCCTCGCCGTGCTCGGGGTGGCCGAACCCCCCGGCGCCGCCGAGGACGAACTGACCGAACTGGTCCGCGGTGCCCTCGCCGGCCGCCGCGCCGTCCTGATCCTCGACGACGCCGTCGACGCCGAGCAGGCCGACCCGCTGATCCCCGACGACCCCGACACCCTGGTGGTGGGCGTCGCCCGGGGCCCGCTCACCGGCATCCCCGACGTACGGCCCTGCACCCTCGGCGGGCTCGACCCCAAGTCGGCCATCGAACTCCTCACCGCCTTCACCGGCTCCGTACGCGTCACCGTCGACCCGCAGGCCGCCGAGACCCTCGTCGAGGAGTGCGGCGGGCTGCCCTCCGCCGTCGTCCTCGCCGGCGGTTGGCTGGCCGGCGAGCCCACCGCCTCCGTGGCCGACCTCGCCAAGCGGCTCCGCGCCCTCGCGGGCGACCCGCTCACCCGCGCCTTCCACCTCGCCCACCAGGCGCTCGCCGGGCCCGCCGCCCGGATACTGCGCTTCCTCTCCCTGGCGCCGCTGGGCCGGGCGGACGCCCACACGGCCTCCGCCCTGGCCGGCTGCTCGGTCTCGGCCGCCGCCACCACCCTCGCCGACTTCGCCGCCCTGGGGCTCGTCACCGCCGTCGAGGACGGGCAGTACGAGGTGCCCGGCCATCTCGTCCCCCTCCTCCGTACCCAGCTGGAGGAGCACGACCGGCCCGCCGAGGTGCAGCTCGCGCGGGCCCGGATGCTGGAGCGGACCGTACGGCTCCTCCAGTCCTGCCGTGCGGTCACCGAACCCGAGGGCTCGGCCGCCCGCCGGAAGCTGGCCGGGCTGCCCCGCGCCCTGCGCTTCCCGAACGCCGCCGCCGGGGCCCTCTGGCTGCGCTCCCGGCAGTCCTTCCTGCTCGCCTCCGCCCGGCTCGCCGTCGCCGACGGGGAACTCGACACCCTCGCCCGCCGCCTCGTCGCCTCCCTGGTCCGGGCGCTCGCGGCGCACCGGGGCGCCGAGGCCGCCGCTCCCGAGCTGTACGGGCTGCACCAGCTGGTCCTGGACGTGGCCGAGCGGCACGGGCTGCACCGCGAGCGGGCCGCCGCCCTGCTGAACCTGGCCGATCTCGATGCCCGGACCGGCAGGACGAAGGACGCTCTGCTGCGATATCGGTTGGCTTTGGATGCCGGACGCGCAGCAAATGACCCGTACGCGACCGGTCGCGCAATGGAATCCGTAGGTGGCTCCTATCAGGAGCTGGGAGACTGGCAGCGGGCCGGCGACTGGTACGGGCGGGCGCTCGCCCAGCGTCTCGCCCGGGACGAGCGGGCCGACCAGGCCCGGCTGTACGCCCGCCTCGGCGCCGTACAGACCTACGCGGGCCGGTACGGCGAGGCGCTGCGGAACTGGCGGGCCGCCGCGGCCGGCTACCGGCGGCTCGACGATCTCCCGGGTTACGCGCGGGCGTTGAGCGAGGCGGCCCGGGTCCAGGAGTACGCCGGACGGCCCGAGGAATCGCTGCGGACCTGCGAGGAGGCGGTGGAGTGGGCCCGGCGGGCCCAGGACACCCGGCTCCAGGCCGCGCTCCAGCTGCGGCTGGCCGACACCCTCGACCGGCTCGGTGACCCGGCGGCCGCCCGGCTGCACCGGGCCGCCGCCGACAGGTTGCTGGAAACGGAATCATCCACCTACGAAATCCGCAGTGGCTCCAGCAAAGATTAGTACTTTGAAAGGCTAGACAGCGGGAACTCCTTCATTAGACTGGGTCCGCCACGTGTGAACGTGGTCTGCCCCGGTGCGCCGCAGTGCGTCCGGGTATGTATCGCAGTGCCCCAGATATCCCCCATGATTCAAGGACCGTGATCGACGATGAAGGTCGGCATCCCCCGCGAGGTCAAGAACAACGAGTTCCGCGTGGCCATCACCCCTGCTGGTGTCCATGAGCTCGTCCGCCACGGCCACCAGGTCTTCGTCGAGCAGAACGCCGGTGTCGGCTCCTCGATCACGGACGAGGAGTACGTCGCCGCCGGCGCCGAGATCCTCCCCACCGCCGACGAGGTCTGGGCCACCGCCGACCTGCTGCTCAAGGTCAAGGAGCCCATCGCGGAGGAGTACCACCGCCTCCGCAAGGACCAGACCCTCTTCACCTACCTGCACCTCGCCGCCTCCCGCGAGTGCACGGACGCCCTCCTGGCCTCCGGTACCACCGCCATCGCGTACGAGACCGTGGAGACCGCGAACCGCGCCCTCCCGCTGCTCGCCCCGATGTCCGAGGTCGCGGGCCGCCTGGCCCCGCAGGTCGGCGCCTACCACCTGATGCGCTCGGCCGGCGGCCGCGGCGTCCTGCCCGGCGGCGTCCCCGGTACCCACGCCGGCAAGGCCGTCGTCATCGGCGGCGGCGTCTCCGGCTGGAACGCCACCCAGATCGCCGTCGGCATGGGCTTCCACGTGACCCTGCTCGACAAGGACATCAACAAGCTCCGCGAGGCCGACAAGATCTTCGGCACCAAGGTGCAGACGATCGTCTCCAACGCCTACGAGCTGGAGAAGGCCGTCGTCGAGGCCGACCTCGTCATCGGCGCGGTCCTCATCCCGGGCGCCAAGGCCCCGAAGCTGGTCACCAACGAGCTCGTCGCCAAGATGAAGCCCGGAAGTGTCCTTGTCGACATCGCGATCGACCAGGGCGGCTGCTTCGAGGACTCGCACGCGACCACCCACACCGAGCCGACCTTCCAGGTCCACAACTCGGTCTTCTACTGCGTCGCCAACATGCCCGGCGCGGTCCCGAACACCTCCACCTACGCCCTCACCAACGCCACGCTGCCCTACATCGTGTCGCTGGCGAACAACGGCTGGGCCGAGGCGCTGCGCCGCGACGCCGCGCTCGGTCTGGGCCTCAACACCCATGACGGCAAGGTGGTTTACAAGGAGGTCGCCGAGGCGCACGGCCTCGAGCACGTCGAGCTCAGCACCCTCCTGGGCTGACCTCCACGGCGCCGCCGTCAACGCGTGCCGTCAATCCACGAACCCGGCCGGACCTTGTTCGACAAGGTCCGGCCGGCCGTGTCTCCGGGCCTGCCGTAACGTTCGGCCAACTCGCCTCGAACGTAACCCTTTAACCGTTTCGCGCACCCCTGAAACGTGTGGATGCACGCCTGCGCGCCCTTGACAGAGACGTGTTCGGTTGCCGACACATCGGGCCGGGTCCGGCGGATTGTGTTGCTGCGGAGCGGTGACACGCCATAGAGTCGCCAACCGTCGGCATGGTGCCACGCTGACCTATCGATAAATGTTCCTGGTGACATCCAAGGAGGTAAGACGACTTGTGAATGAGTCGACAATTACTCCCGGGAGCGGTGCGCCAGGTGCTCCGATCGGCTCCGTCGCGGTGCGGACCTTCGCGACGCACCAGCCCATGACGACAGCCCACACGATGAAGACGATGGACGGCCTACACGTGAACGCCACGGCCGGCAACGAGATGGGCCGAGAGTCCACCCCCTTCGCCGCCTTCGACGAGGTGCCCGAGGGGCACTTCTACGACCCCGACGCCGAGTACGAGCCCGACCCGGAGTACGCGGCCACCCTCGCACCCGACGCTGCCCGCCAGCGCCGCGAGCGGATCGGCCCCACCGGACGGCCCCTGCCGTACTTCCCGATCCCGGGTCCCCTGACCGACCACGGACCCGCGAAGATCATCGCGATGTGCAACCAGAAGGGCGGCGTCGGCAAGACCACGTCGACCATCAACCTGGGTGCCGCGCTCGCCGAGTACGGACGACGGGTGCTGCTCGTCGACTTCGACCCGCAGGGAGCCCTGTCGGTCGGCCTCGGCGTGAACCCGATGGAGCTCGACCTCACCGTCTACAACCTGCTCATGGAGCGGGGCATGTCGGCGGACGAGGTCCTCCTGAAGACCGCCGTGCCCAACATGGACCTGCTGCCGAGCAACATCGACCTCTCGGCCGCCGAAGTCCAGCTCGTCAGCGAGGTCGCGCGCGAGTCGACGCTCCAGCGCGCCCTGAAGCCGCTGATGAACGACTACGACTACATCGTGATCGACTGTCAGCCCTCGCTCGGCCTGCTGACCGTGAACGCCCTGACGGCGGCTCACAAGGTCATCGTGCCGCTGGAATGCGAGTTCTTCGCGCTCCGCGGAGTGGCGCTGCTCACCGAGACCATCGAGAAGGTCCAGGAGCGGCTCAACCCCGAGCTGGAGCTCGACGGCATCCTCGCCACGATGTACGACTCCCGCACGGTGCACAGCCGTGAGGTCCTGGCGCGCGTCGTCGAGGCCTTCGACGACCACGTGTACCACACGGTCATCGGACGGACGGTGCGCTTCCCGGAGACCACGGTCGCCGGTGAGCCCATCACCACGTACGCCTCCAACTCCGTGGGCGCCGCCGCCTACCGCCAGCTCGCCAGGGAGGTGCTCGCCCGGTGTCACGCCGAGTGAGTCTGCCCGGCGCCGACGAACTCTTCCGTACGACCGGGGGGACGGCGCTCCAGTCGTCCGCACCCCGCCGGGCCGTCCCGGCACCGGCCGGTGAGAGCGACCCGGCGGCGGCCGAGGGTTCCGCGGAGCACAGTTCCGCGGACTCCGAGACCGCGGAACCGCGCGCCAGGACGGCGGAGCCCGACGGCGCCGCCAAGGGCGCACCCGCCGCGGCGGTGCCCGCCCCGGCGGCGCGGCGACGCGGTGGCGGCCGTGCCCCGAACCGGCGGCCCAGCGGCCGTGAGCGCCACGACGAGAAGATCACGGTCTACGTCTCCGCCGAGGAGCTGATGGACCTGGAGCACGCCCGGCTGGTGCTCCGCGGCGAGCACGGCCTCGCCGTGGACCGGGGCCGGATCGTCCGGGAGGCCGTCGCGGTCGTCCTGGCGGACCTGGAGTCCCGCGGCGACGCGAGCATCCTCGTCCGCCGCCTGCGCGGCCGCTGAAGGTAGCCTGCGGGCTGCCGCGCTCCCGTTCCCCCTGGACCTCCATGCACCACGCCCCCGACGAAACGTCCCGCCCGCCGCGCCGCCGCCTCCTGGGCCGCGGGCCGGGCGAGCCGGAGGAGGCCGCACAGCAGCCTCCGGCCGGCCCTGCCGTACAGGACGAGGGGCGGCAGGACGGGCCTGAGGGCCCGGGCAGGCCGGAAGGCCCCTCCGAGGGCCGTGAGGGCCGCTCCGAGGGCCGCGAGGGCCCCTCCGGCGGCCGCGAGGGCCGCTCCGGCGGCTCCGGGGGCCTTCGGGGCGGGGACGGGGGCGCCGGGGCCGGAGAGAGCGGTACAGGGGCTGCCGAGGCCGGTGGCGGTGACGGTGGGCGGTTCACCGTGCGGCTCGCGAACTTCGAGGGGCCCTTCGATCTGCTCCTCCAACTGATCACCAAGCACAAGCTCGACGTCACCGAGGTCGCCCTCTCCCAGGTCACCGACGAGTTCATGGCGCACCTGCGCGCCCTCGGCCCCGACGGCGACCTCGACCAGACCACCGAGTTCCTCGTCGTCGCCGCCACCCTCCTCGACCTCAAGGCCGCCCGGCTGCTGCCCGCCGCCGAGGTGGAGGACGAGGCCGACCTCGCCCTCCTGGAGGCCCGCGACCTGCTCTTCGCGAGGCTCCTCCAGTACCGGGCGTACAAGAAGATCGCGGCGATCTTCGCGGAGCGCTGGGAGGCCGAGGGCCGCCGCCACCCCCGTACCGTCGGACTCGAACCGCACCACGCCGAGCTGCTCCCCGAGGTCGTCATCTCCATCGGCGCCGAGGGCTTCGCGAAGCTGGCCGTCAAGGCGATGCGGCCCAGGGCCGAGCCCCAGGTGTACGTCGACCACATCCACGCCCCGCTCGTCAGCGTCCGCGAGCAGGCCGCCGTGGTCGTCGCGCTGCTGCGCGAGCGCGGGACGGCGCTCTTCCGCGAGCTGATCGAGGACGTCGGCGACGAGACGCTGACCGTGGTGGCCCGCTTCCTCGCCCTCCTGGAGCTCTACCGGGAGAAGGCCGTCGCCCTCGACCAGGAGACCGCCCTGGGGGACCTCACGGTCTCCTGGACCGGCGGGGAGGCGGACCCGGCCGGGTCCGTGACGGACGAATTCGACCAGGAGGCCCCCGCGTGAGCGACCTCAAGCCCGCCCTCGAAGCCGTCCTCATGGTCGTCGACGAGCCCGCCACCGAGACCCACCTCGCCAAGGTCCTCCAGCGGACCCCCCGCGAGGTCGCGGACGCCCTGCGCGAGCTGGCCGACGAGTACACCGTCCAGGGCCGCGGCTTCGAGCTGCGGCGGGTGGCCGGCGGCTGGCGCTACTACACCCGCGCCGAGCACGCCGCGGCCGTCGAGGCCTTCGTCCTTGAGGGCCAGCAGGCCCGGCTCACCCAGGCGGCCCTGGAGACGCTGGCGGTGGTCGCGTACCGCCAGCCGGTCAGTCGTTCCCGGGTCTCCGCGGTCCGCGGGGTCAACTGCGACGGCGTGATGCGGACCCTCCTGCAGCGGGGTCTGGTGGAGGAGGCGGGCGCGGAACCCGAAACAAGTGCGATCCTGTACAGGACGACGAACTACTTCCTGGAGCGGATGGGCCTGCGTGGCCTGGACGAGCTCCCCGAGCTGGCGCCCTTCCTCCCCGAGGCGGAGGCGGTCGAGCCGGACTCGCTGGAAGGGATCCCGTCGTTCGATCCGGATGCACCGGATCGTGAGGACGACGACGACAAGACGGAAGTTTGATGCGAAGCAGCAGCGGCAGGAACAGCAGCGGAAACAACGGCGGGAGCCGTGGTGGCAACAGCGGCGGCCGCGGCGGCAGCAGCGGCGGCGGTAGCCGTGGTGGCAGCGGCGGCGGCGGTGGCCGCGGCGGCGCCGGCGGCGGTGGCGGCTACCGGGGCGGCAGCGGTGGCGGCTCCGGCTCCGGTGGCGGTTACCGGGGCGGCTCGGGTGGCGGCTCCGGCTCCGGTGGCGGTTACCGGGGCGGCAGCGGTGGCGGCTCCAGCAGCGGTGGCGGTTACCGGGGCGGCAGCAGCGGTGGCGGCTCCGGCGGCGGTGGCGGTTACCGGGGCGGCAGCAGCGGTGGTGGCGGCGGCTACCAGGGCGGTGGCGGCGGCGGTGGCTACCAGGGCGGCGGTCGTGACGACCAGAAGCACCCGAGCAGCCCGCGCCGGCCTCGCCCCGAGGAGCGCTCCTACGACGTGAGCCCGCCCGCGGAGGCCCCGAAGAAGGGCCGCGGCTCCGCGGCCCGCGGTGGCGCCAAGGGCGGCCCCAAGTCCCCCCAGGGCGGTACCCCGCCCCGTCGCGGCCCGCACGGCCAGCGGCAGGCGCCGGCCCGCTCGCGCGAGCTCGAGGCGAAGATCGAGCAGCGCAACCGGGAGCGGTACGAGGGCCGCCCGGAGATCAAGACCCCGAAGACCTTCCCGGGCGCCGAGCAGGAGGGCGAGCGGCTGCAGAAGGTCCTCGCCCGCGCCGGCATGGGCTCGCGGCGCGCCTGTGAGGAGCTGATCGAGCAGGCCCGCGTCGAGGTCAACGGCGAGATCGTCCTGGAGCAGGGCAAGCGCGTCGACCCGGAGAAGGACGAGATCAAGGTGGACGGCCTGACCGTCGCCACCCAGTCGCACCTGTTCTTCGCGCTGAACAAGCCGGCCGGTGTCGTCTCCACCATGGAGGACCCGGACGGCCGCCAGTGCCTCGGCGACTACGTCAACAACCGTGAGACCCGACTCTTCCACGTCGGCCGGCTCGACACGGAGACCGAGGGCATCATCCTGCTCACCAACCACGGTGAGCTGGCGCACCGCCTCACGCACCCGAAGTACGGCGTGAAGAAGACCTACCTGGCCGCCATCACCGGCCCGCTGCCCCGCGAGGTCGGCAAGCGGCTCAAGGACGGCATCCAGCTGGAGGACGGCTACGCCAAGGCCGACCACTTCCGCGTGGTCGAGCAGACCGGCAAGAACTACCTGGTCGAGGTCACGCTGCACGAGGGCCGCAAGCACATCGTGCGCCGCATGCTGGCCGAGGCCGGCTTCCCGGTCGAGAAGCTGGTCCGTACGGCCTTCGGTCCGATCGGTCTGGGCGACCAGAAGTCGGGCTGGCTGCGCCGCCTCACCAACACGGAGGTCGGCATGCTGATGAAGGAAGTCGGCATGTAAGGCCCAGGCCTGCCGTACGCCGTAGGCCGTACGCGAGAAGCCCGTGACCGCCCCGGTGGTCACGGGCTTCTTCGTGTTCCGGGGCTCCGGGGTTTCCCGCCTCCGTCGCCCGCAGGTTTTCGGTCTTGTGGCCGGAGCCCGCCCCCTTTATAGTCAACGTGACTCTTAAGGAGGCGGGCGTGAGCCTCGCAAGCATGCTTGAACCCCTGCAACAGCCGCTCTTCACCGTCCTGGACACCCCGGTCAGCTGGACCGAGGTCCTCGGATTCGGCAGCGGCGCGCTCTGCGTCTGGCTCGTCGCCCGGCAGCACCTGGCCAACTGGCCCATCGGCATCGCCAACAACCTGTTCTTCGTCCTGCTCTTCACGCAGGCGGGGCTCTACGCCGACGCCGGCCTCCAGATCGTCTTCATCACCCTCGCCGCGTACGGCTGGTGGACCTGGACCCACGGGGGTGGACCAGGCTCCGACGCCCTCCCGGTGCGCCGCACCACGCGCACCGAGTGGACGTGGCTGCTCGCGGCGGGGGTGGTGGGGACCCTCGCGCTCACCCTGCTGCTCGACCGTGTCACCGACTCCACCGTCCCCTTCTGGGACGCCCTGACGACCGCGCTCTCCCTCATGGCGACCTACGGCCAGTGCCGCAAGCGCCTGGAGTCCTGGTGGCTGTGGATCGCCGCCGACCTCGTCTACGTACCGCTGTACGCGTACAAGGAGCTGTACCTGACCTCCCTGCTGTACGTCGGCTTCATGACGCTCTGCGTGCTCGGCCTGCGCGGCTGGACCAAGGACCTCACCGCGCGCCAGGCCCTCCCGGTGGGAGCGACCGCGTGAAGCGCTACGGACACGGCCTGGTCCTCGGCAAGTTCTATCCGCCGCACGCCGGTCACCACCATCTCGTCGAGACCGCCCGCGCGCGCTGCGAACGCCTCACCGTCCTCGTCTGCGCCTCCTCCGTGGAATCCGTACCCCTCGACGAACGCGTCGCCTGGATGCGCGAGATCCACCCCGACGCCCTCGTCGTCGGCGCCGTCGACGACATCCCCGTCGACCTCCACGACCCCGACGTCTGGGCCGCCCACATGGCCGTCTTCCGGGCCGCCGTACCCGAACCCGTCGACGCCGTCTTCACCTCGGAGCCGTACGGGGACGAACTCGGCCGCCGCTTCGGCGCCGAGTCCGTCTGCGTCGACCCCGACCGCACCCGCTTCCCCGTCTCCGGCACCGCCGTCCGCGCGGACCCCGTCGCCTGCTGGGACTTCCTCGAACCCCCGGTACGGGCCGCGCTCACCCGGCGGATCGTCGTCCTCGGCGCCGAGTCCACCGGCACCACCACCATGGCCCTCGCCCTCGCCGACCACTACCGGGGGCGCGGCGGGATCTGGGCCCGCACCCGGTACGTAGCGGAGTACGGACGCGAGTACAGCGAAATCAAACTCGCCGAACTCCGCGCCGAACGCCCCGGCGCCGACTGGTCCGACGTCACCTTCCACTCCTCCGACTTCCCCGTCATCGCCCAGCGCCAGGCCGAACTGGAGGAGGAGGCGGCCCGCGACGGCTCGCCCGTGCTCTTCTGCGACACCGACGCCTTCGCCACCACCATCTGGCACGAGCGCTACATGGGCACCGCCAGCACCGCCACGGGCGAGGTCGCCGCCCACGGCCGCCAGCACCTCTGGCTGCTCACCGACCACCGGGGCGTCGACTTCGAGGACGACGGACTCCGCGACGGGGAGCACCTGCGCCCCTGGATGACCGCTCGCTTCCTCACCCAGCTCGCCCACACCGGCCGCCGCACGGCCGTCCTCAGCGGCCCCCACGAGGAGCGGCTCGCGGCGGCCGTCGCCGCCGTCGACGGGCTGCTCGCCGAGGGCTGGGGCTTCACCGACCCGCTGCCGGAACGCCGATGAACGCCGACCGGAAGCCCCCGACGGCCCCTTCGCCGGCAACGCCCCCTTCGCCCCCGACGGCCGCGAGTCCCGAGGGGTACGACAAGTACGCCTTCGAGCCCTTCGCCGTCACCGTCGACCTCGCCGTCCTCACCGTCCGCGAGGAACGCCTCCACGTCCTCCTCGTCGAACGCGGTCAGGAACCGTACGCCGGCGCCTGGGCGCTCCCCGGCGGATTCGTCCTGCCCCACGAGTCCGCCGAGCGGGCCGCCCGCCGTGAACTCGCCGAGGAGACCGGGCTCTCCGAGGCCACCGTCGCCGGACTCCACCTCGAACAGCTCCGCACCTACAGCGAACCCGACCGCGACCCGAGGATGCGGGTCGTCTCCGTCGCCTTCGCCGCCCTCGTACCCGACCTGCCCGAGCCGCGCGGCGGCGGCGACGCGGCCCAGGCGCGCTGGACGCCGTACGACACGGTCGGGGGCCTCGCCTTCGACCACGACCGCATCCTCGCCGACGCCCGCGAACGGGTCGGCGCCAAGCTGGAGTACACCTGCCTCGCGACCGCCTTCTGCCCGCCCGAGTTCACCCTCGGCGAGCTGCGGCAGGTCTACGAGACGGTCTGGGGCGTCCCGCTCGACCGCCCCAACTTCCGGCGCAAGGTCCTCACCACCCCCGGCTTCGTCCAGGCCGTGGAAGGACCTCCGCGCCTCACCGGCGGACGGGGGAAACCGGCCGCCCTCTACCGGGCGGGCGGGGCCACCACCCTCCACCCGCCCCTCCTGCGACCGGAAGGACGCCCCGCATGAACCTCGCACACCCCGCCACCAAGCAGGCCGCGACCGGCTCCCTGATCGGACTGGCGCTGGGCGACGCGCTGGGATTCCCGACCGAGTTCAACGACGTGCCGGCGATCCTCGCCAAGGTCGGCCCCTGGCGGACGATGGCCCTGCCCGTCAGCGGCGGGAAGGCGTACGTCACCGACGACACCCAGATGACCCTCGCCTTCGCCCGGGGCATCCGCACGGCCATGGACCGGGGTGTGCTCGCCCCGCTGCGGCTCGCCAGGCCCGTCCGCGACGAGTTCGTCGACTGGTACCACTCCCCGGAGAACAACCGGGCCCCCGGGCGCACCTGCCTGGTCGCCTGTCAGCTGCTGGCGACGGACCGGCTCTGGCAGGACGCCGGCCAGATCCACTCCAAGGGCTGCGGCGCCAACATGCGGGTCGCGCCCATCGGGCTCGTGCCCGGACTCAGCGAGGAGCAGCGGGCGGGCGCCGCGCAGCTCCAGTCGGGCCTGACCCACGGGCACCCCACCGCGCTCGCCGCCTCCGACCTCACCGCCCGTGCCGTGTATCTGCTCGCGCGGGGCGTGGACCCGGCCGGGCTCGTCGGACAGCTGCGCTCGTACGCGTACGAGAACCGCGACCGCTACCACGAGCACTGGCTCGGCGACCTGTGGACCCGCTCCCAGGACCCCTCGGCCCTCTCCTTCATCCGGCGGGGCTGGGACGAGTGCCTGGCGGTCCTTGAGCGGCTGGACGCCGTCCAGCGCACGGCCGACCCTGAGCTCGACCCCTGCGAGTACACCGGCGACGGCTGGATCGCCGAGGAGGCCCTCGCGACCGGCCTCCTCTGCTTCCTGCTCTTCCCCGAGGAGCCCCTCACCGCCCTGCGCCGCGCGGCCTGCACCCGCGGCGACTCCGACTCGATCGCGGCCCTGGCGGGCGCCTTCGCCGGAGCCCACCTCGGGGCCGCGGCCTGGCCGAAGGAATGGGAGGAACGCATCGAGTACCGGAGCGACCTGCTGACCTTCGGCGCCCTCTGGGACGCTTGACCCATGACGCTCACTCCCGACCTCTCCCGGGGCGCGGACGTCTCCGCCGTCGTGGCCGAACAGCCCGACCCGAGGTGCTCACCTCCCACCACTACCGGGGCTTCGCCGGGACTCAGTGGCGGCTCTTCGAGAGCAGCGGTGAACTCAAGCCGCTGCTCTACACCTACCGGGCGCTGCTCACCGGCATCCATCTGATGCGTTCGGGCGAGGTGCAGGCCCATCTGCCGACCCTGGCCGAGGAGGTGACCGAGGCCCCGGCCCGGCTGCCCGACCTCGTCGCGGCGAAGGTGGCGGCGGAGCACGGGCTCGCGGACCTGGCGATCGAGGACGTTCGGGCGGAGACGGAGGCCCTGCACGGGGTCCTGGACGAGGCGCAGGCCGCGTCCGCTCTGCGGGAGACGGCCGTACGTGCCCACGACCTGCTCCACGACCTCGTCGTACGGGCCCGGCTGACGGGTCGCTAGGGAAGCACGTCCAGGGCCGAGGCGCGGCGGGCGTGGATCAGGAAGTCCTGTACGCGCGCGTGGTCCGGGGTTTCCGGGAGTGGGGTCGCGTCGTGGGCGCGGTCGGCCTCCTCGTGGAGGCGGTTCATCCAGGACTCGACCTCGGGCCAGGTCGCCTCGCCGCGCTTGACCGCGAGGAACCGGTCGCGCTCCTCGCCGACGTCGATCCGCAGCTCGCCCGTGCGGAGCAGGTCCCGGCAGCTGGTCAGGAGGCGCAGCAGGTGCATGGCGTGCTTCCAGCGCGGGTGGCCGTACTGGCGTACGTCCGCCTCCAGCTTGCGGCGCTGGCCGCCCGCGTACCGGACGAAGGTCTGGTGGGCCCGCCGGGACAGGAAGGCGCCGCGCAGTGAGAGCAGCTCGCGGCCCAGCTCGTCGGCGTGCCGGACGAGGGGGGAGTGGAGGGACTCCAGGACGTTCGGGTTGTTGCGCAGGGCCAGCTCGCAGAAGCGTTCCAGCTCCCAGCTGAACTGCTCCTCGCCGGGCCCCTCCACATGCGCCGGGGGCTTGTCGAAGTGCCAGAACAGCGGCGTCGGGGCCAGGTACACGCCCCGGACGTCCGTGTCGCTGTCCTCGGTCGCGAGGCCGAAGGCGCGCGAGCCCATCACACAGGAGTAGATCGTGTGCTCGCGCACCAGCTCGTCCGGAGTCATGCCGGGCAGGTTACGCGAGGGTGATCGTTTCCCCCGAGACGATGATCTGCTGGGCCGGCAGCGAGCGGGGAGCCGGTCCGGCCGCCACCGCGCCGTCCGCGACCCGGTACTTCGAGCCGTGGCAGGGGCAGTCGATGGTGCCGTCCGCGACCTTGTTCACCAGGCAGCCCTGGTGGGTGCAGACCGCGGAGAACGCCTTGAACTCCCCGGCCGTCGGCTGTGTGACGACGACCTTCTCCCGCGCGAAGACCGCGCCGCCGCCGACCGGGATGTCCGAGGTCCTGGCCAGGGCGGACCCGGCGGGGGACGCGGTGCCGCTCGGATCCGCGCTCGCGGTGCCCGTACCGCCGTCCGAGCCGCAGCCCGCCGTCAGGGCCGCCGTGGAGGCGATCAGGACGGTACGGCGATTCGTGGCGCGTGACGTCATACGGTCCAGCTTGGCGTCGTGCCGCGGCCGGTTCCCGCAACACGCCGCGCGGGCCGGGCGCGACTTTCCGGCCCCGCGAGCCCGGCATGATCCGGAAGACAGGCCCTAAGCCCAGGGGGCCAGCTCCCTCGCCCGGCCGTCCGCGTCCCGCCGTACCTCCAGGACCGAGGTCACCGCGTCCCGTTCGATCGGCCCGTACACATGCGGGAAGAGCACACCCCCCGAGCCCTCGTGGCGGACCTCGCCGCTGAGCCGGGTCTCGTCGATGACGAGCACCAGGAGCGGGCCCGCGGCGTCCCGGTAGTGGGCGTCGGCGATCGCGAGGGCCGCGGACTCGTCCGGGGAGCAGTGGACGAAGCCCTCGGCGGCGAGGGACGCGGGGGCGTAGGGGGCGTCCGGGACGGCGGGGGAGGCCGACCAGTCGGCCAGCGGTACGACGTGCAGCAACATGTCGACAGTTCTACCGCGCGGGGCCGGTACGGCGGCCCTTTACCCCGAGTGGCGGAACATGACAGTTCGGGTGACATTGGGCGTGCCTCCGTACCGGACGAAAGGCAGGACCATGGTGGGCGGTCGCTGCCGCAGGCCGTCGCCAAGCCGACCCCGAACGGCTCGGTGCCCCAGGGATCCCTGGAGGACCTGATCCGCCGGCAGCAGCTCTGACCGTCGTGAGGCGGCAGCGGCTCCGGCCGTCCGGGGCGCCCGCCCTCCGTCTCGGAGGGCGGGCGCCGCGACACGTCCTCCCCGGCGCTGACTAGGCTGAACGGAGCACTGACGCAGGCGAAGGAGCACGACGTGGCGGTACGAGCGGTCCGAGGAGCCGTCCAGCTGGAGCGGGACGAGGCCGGGCACATGCGCGAGCAGGTCGAGGAGCTGCTCACCGCCGTCCTCGGACGCAACGGGCTCACCGCCGACGACCTCATCAGCATCTGGTTCACGGCCACGCCCGACCTGCACAGCGACTTCCCCGCCGCCGCCGCGCGTGACCTGGGGATCGTCGACGTGCCCCTGATCTGCGCACAGGAACTCGACATCGAAGGCGCGATGCCCAGGGTCGTCCGGCTCCTCGCCCACATCGAGACCGAACTGCCAAAGTCCCGGATCGCGCACGTCTACCTCGGCGCCGCGGCCGCCCTGCGCAAGGACATCGCCCAGTGAGAACAGCGCTCGTCATCGGCACCGGACTGATCGGCACCTCCGCCGCGATCGCCCTCGCGGGCCGGGGCGTCACCGTCCACCTCCGCGACCACGACGCGGGGCGCGCACGCACGGCCGCCGCGCTCGGCGCCGGCACCGACGAGGCCCCCGAGGGCCCCGTGGACCTCGTCATCGTCGCCGTGCCCCCCGCGCACGTGGCCGGCACTCTCGCCGAGGCCATGAGCGCCGGGCTGGGCCGCGGCTACCTGGACGTGGCCAGCGTGAAGGGCGGCCCGAAGCGCGACCTGGAGGCGCGGGGCCTCGACCTCTCCGCGTACATCGGTACGCACCCCATGGCCGGCAAGGAACGCTCCGGGCCCCTCGCGGCCACCGCCGACCTCTTCGAGGGCCGGCCCTGGGTCCTCACCCCGACCCGGGACACCGACACCGAGGTCCTCAACCTCGCCCTGGAACTCGTCGCGCTCTGCCGGGCCGTCCCCGTCGTCATGGACGCCGACGCCCACGACCGGGCGGTCGCCCTGGTCTCCCACACTCCGCAGTTGGTGTCCTCCATGGTCGCCGCGCGGCTGGAGGAGGCCGAGGAGTCCGCCGTACGGCTCTGCGGGCAGGGCATCCGTGACGTCACCCGGATCGCGGCCTCCGACCCCCGTATGTGGATCGACATCCTCTCCGCCAACCCGGGGCCCGTCGCCGACGTGCTCTCCGGTGTCGCCGCCGACCTCGACGAGACCGTGCGGGCGCTGCGGTCCCTCCAGTCCGCCGACGAGGAGAAGCGGCGGGACGGCGTCTCGGGCGTCGAGGACGTCCTGCGGCGCGGCAACGCGGGGCGGGCGCGGGTCCCCGGCAAGCACGGTGCCGCCCCCACGGTCTACGAGACCGTCGCCGTCCTCATCAGCGACCGGCCGGGCGAGCTGGCCCGCATCTTCGCGGACGCGGGGCGCGCGGGGGTCAACGTCGAGGACGTCCGCATCGAGCACGCGACGGGGCAGCAGGCGGGTCTGGTCCAGCTGATGGTGGAACCGTCGGCGGCGCCGGTGCTGGGGGCGGCGCTGCAGGAACGGGGCTGGTCGCTGCGCACGACGTGAGGGGCCGCGGCCCGCTCGCCGCGGGCGCGGCCATGCCGCGGCGCCCCCGCGTCGCGCGCGCTGCCCCGCCGTCGCGTCCCCGCCCGTGCGGGCGGGGCCGAACGGGTGCCGTGGACTCGGTAACCTTGTGGGGGTCCCCGCATCCCGCCGGGCCCGCCGCACACCCCAGGAAGGTGTTCCCACCGTGGAATCCGTGATCGTCGCCATCGACGGGCCCTCCGGCACGGGCAAGTCCAGCACCTCGAAGGCGGTCGCCGCCAAGCTGGGGCTGAGCTACCTCGACACCGGCGCCCAGTACCGGGCGATCACCTGGTGGATGATCAGCAACGGCGTCGACGTCACCGACGCCGACGCCGTGGCCAACGCCGCCGCCAAGCCGGTCATCGTCTCCGGTACGGACCCGGCCCGGCCCACCATCACCGTCGACGGCGCGGACGCGGCCGGCCCCATCCGTACCGAAGAGGTCACCTCCAAGGTCAGCGCCGTCAGCGCCGTCCCCGAGGTGCGGAGCCTGATCACGGAGCTCCAGCGGTCCATCGCCCGCGGCGCCGAGAACGGCATCGTCGTCGAGGGCCGGGACATCGGCACCACCGTCCTGCCCGACGCCGACCTCAAGATCTTCCTCACCGCCTCGCCCGAGGCCCGTGCCGCCCGCCGCTCCGGCGAGCTCAAGGGCGTCGACGTCCACGCGACGAAGGAAGCCCTGATCAAGCGGGACACGGCCGACTCCAGCCGTAGGACCTCCCCGCTCGCCAAGGCCGACGACGCCGTCGAGGTCGACACCACGGACCTCACCCTGGACCAGGTCATCGAGTGCGTGGTCACCCTGGTGGACGAGCGGCGGGTGGCCGCCAAGTGACCCTGCCCTCCGCGAAGGGCGCCGTCGTCGGCCGCCGCATCGGGATCGGCCTGATGTACGGTTTCTGGAAGCCGCGCGTCCTCGGCGCCTGGCGGGTGCCGGCCTCCGGTCCCGCCATCCTCGCCGTGAACCACGCGCACAACATCGACGGCCCCATGCTCATGGGCACCGCCCCGCGCCCCGTGCACTTCCTCATCAAGAAGGAAGCGTTCGTCGGACCCCTGGGGCCCTTCCTGGAGGGCATCGGGCAGGTCAAGGTCGACCGCGACAGCACCGACCGCAACGCGATAGGCAACGCGCTGGGCGTCCTGGAGCAGGGCGGCGTCCTCGGGATCTTCCCCGAGGGCACCCGGGGCGACGGAGACTTCGCGTCGCTCCGCGCGGGCCTGGCCTACTTCGCCGTCCGCAGCGGCGCGCCGATCGTCCCGGTCGCCGTCCTGGGCAGCACCGAGCGCCGCGGACGGCTGGTCAAGGCGCTGCCTCCGCTGCGCGGCCGGGTCGACATCGTCTTCGGGGACGCCTTCGAGGCGGGCGACGGCTCGGGCCGCCGCACCCGCAAGGCACTGGACGAGGCCACCGTACGGATCCAGGGCAAGCTCACCGAGCACCTGGAAAACGCCAGGCGCCTCACCGGGCGCTGAGCGAGACTCCCAGTAGTGGGCCCCGCGGCCCGGGGACCCACCGACCACGAATGATCAAGGAACGGACTTCATGAACGACCAGCACGACCACGGGGCACTTGGCGACGCCGAGTACGCGGAGTTCATGGAGCTCGCCTCCGAAGAGGGCTTCGACGTCGAAGAGGTCGAGGGCGCGATCGAGGAGGCCGGCCACGGCCCGCTTCCCGTCCTCGCCGTCGTCGGCCGCCCGAACGTCGGCAAGTCGACCCTGGTGAACCGCATCATCGGCCGCCGCGAGGCCGTCGTCGAGGACAAGCCGGGCGTCACCCGCGACCGCGTCACCTACGAGGCCGAATGGGCCGGGCGCCGCTTCAAGGTCGTCGACACCGGCGGCTGGGAGCAGGACGTCCTCGGCATCGACGCCTCCGTCGCCGCCCAGGCCGAGTACGCCATCGAGGCCGCCGACGCCTGCCTCTTCGTCGTGGACGCCACCGTCGGCGCCACCGACACCGACGAGGCCGTCGTCAAGCTGCTGCGCCGCGCCGGCAAGCCGGTCGTCCTCGCCGCCAACAAGGTCGACGGCCAGTCCGGCGAGGCCGACGCCACCGTGCTGTGGTCGCTGGGCCTCGGCGAGCCGTTCCCCGTCTCCTCGCTGCACGGCCGCGGCACCGGCGACCTCCTCGACGAGGTCCTGAAGAAGCTGCCCGAGGCCCCCGAGCAGCGCTTCGGCAACGCCGTCGGCGGCCCGCGCCGCATCGCCCTCATCGGCCGCCCGAACGTCGGCAAGTCCTCGCTCCTGAACAAGGTCGCCAACGAGGAACGCGTCGTCGTCAACGAGCTGGCCGGCACCACCCGCGACCCGGTCGACGAGCTGATCGAGCTCGGCGGCGTGACGTGGAAGTTCGTCGACACGGCCGGCATCCGCAAGAAGGTCCACCTCCAGGAGGGCGCGGACTACTACGCCTCCCTGCGGACCGCGGCCGCGATCGAGAAGGCGGAGGTGGCCGTCATCCTCATCGACACCACCGACAACATCTCGGTCCAGGACCAGCGCATCATCACGACGGCGGTCGAGTCGGGCCGCGCCATCGTCATCGCCTACAACAAGTGGGACGAGCTCGACGAGGAGCGCCGCTACTACCTCGAGCGCGAGATCGAGACCGAGATGCAGCAGGTCTCCTGGGCGCCCCGGGTCAACGTCTCCGCCAAGACCGGCCGCCACATGGAGAAGCTGGTCCCGGCCATCGAGACCGCCCTCGCCGGCTGGGAGACCCGCGTCCCCACCGGCCGGCTGAACGCCTTCCTCGGTGAGATCGTCGCGGCCCACCCGCACCCGATCCGCGGCGGCAAGCAGCCCCGCATCCTCTTCGGCACGCAGGCCGGCACCAAGCCGCCCCGCTTCGTGCTCTTCGCCTCGGGCTTCCTCGAGGCCGGCTACCGCCGCTTCATCGAGCGCCGCCTCCGCGAGGAGTTCGGCTTCGAGGGCACCCCGATCCACATCTCGGTCCGCGTACGCGAGAAGCGCAGCCGCAAGAAGTAGCACCCACGAGGTGGCACCCATGTGGTGACACCCACGAGGTGACGAACGGCGGAGGGCCGGGGCGATCGCGCCCCGGCCCTCCGCCGTTCGTACCCCCCGGTGATGCCGCTAGACGCCCCTGCGGGGCCCCGGTGGCAGCGCGGCCCGCGTGGGGGAGTGCCGCGCCGACCAGGCCGTCGGGTACGCGCCCGCGTACCGGTGGCCCTGCCCGTTCCCGTACACCCCCGTGCTCGCCGCCGTGCCGAAGGCCCGGAAGCTCAGTTCCTCCTCGCCGCTGCGGTCACCCGGCAGCGTGCGGAACGACCTGCGGTACTCCGAGTACAGGGCGTCGTAGATCGGCGTGGGCGAGCCCGCCGTGACGTCCCGCGCGGGGCGCATCGCAGGGATCTGACTCGGATGCGGGGGGAGGAAGGGGTCGTATGAGTGCACGTAGGTGCCAACGACCCCGCCGCCCGTCGGATGCGGGCGGCTCTCCGAAAGCGGCGCCGACCTCGGCCGCGGCACGGTCGGAGCCCCTGTCCCGCCGGGCCCCGCGGCCGATGCCGGGGTACCGGGCGGTACGCCGGTGATCCGGGCCCGCCCTATGCCCGGGCGGCCGTCCTCCATCAGGTACCGGCCAGCGGCATCGCGGCGGCGACCAGGCGACCGTTCGCCGCGGCCTTCTCCAGCGCGTCGCGCAGCAGGTCCTCGCGCGGCTGCTGGCCGATCGAGCCCACCGGGGCCGCGAAGACCAGCACCGTGTGCGACTTGTTGGCCGCCGCGCGCCAGCCCTCGGTGACCTGGAGCGGCTGGTGCGCCTGCCACCAGGCGGCCTGCCCGGCGCCGCCGGGGCCCGGCTGGAGCACCGAGTGCAGCTGCCCCATGGCGACCAGGACCGACCAGCCCGGGAGCGCCGCCGGCTTCTGTTCGAGGTCCATGACCTGATGGAAGCCCTGCTCGGCGAGGAGCGGCAGGAACTCGTCGGTGAGGCCGTCCGTACCCGGGCGGGACACCGGGGCGGTCGGCTCCACGACCAGCGCCGGGTGCAGCTCGCCCTGGATCAGGACCAGACCGCTGGTGACGCCGAGCACGGCCTGCTCGGGGTGGGCGGCGGTGAGCGCGTCGGCGGTGTCCGCCGCCGTGATGGAGGCGACGGCGCCCTGGAGCTGCTCCTCGGCGACCCGGACGACCTGCGACGGAATGCAGCTGGCGTGGGCGAACGCGAGGACCGCGGTCTCGTCGCCGACGAACAGCACCGTGCTGGTGCGCTCCTGCTCGGAGTCTCCCGGCGTGCGGCATGAGGTGCAGTCGTAGCTGCCCGGGGCGTGGTCGCCGGCGAGCAGCCGGTCCGCTTCTTCGTCGCCGATCTCGGCGCGTACGTCCTCGCTGACGTCGAGCATGCGCGGCACGGGGGCTCCCTGGACTCGGTGCGGGTGGACGCCGGGCCGTTCCCGGGCGTCTCATGCCGAGTTCAACGGGTCAGGCTCGGCCGGGGTCACGCGTGGAAGCGAGGCAACTTGCCACCGGCTTGTGCGGCGGGGCCCGTCAGGGGCCGTGACTCCGACCGGGTGGGATGTGAACAGTGTTCCGCGCGGCACGGTCCGGGGCCGTCGGGGGGCTGCCTAGCCTGCCCCGATGTCGAAGATCCGATTCTGGACAGCCGGTTCCCTCGTGGCGTCGTCGGCGGCCGTGCTGCTGGCCCTTGCCGCCCCGGCGCCCGCCGTGGCCCGGGACGTGTCCGACACGTCCGCCGCCGGGGCGCCGGACGCGTCCACGGTGCTGCGGGACGTCTCCGACGGGCTTCGGGCGGCTGCCGCGGTGCCCTCGTACCCCTGCGCGGCCGACCAGTGGCCCTGGGGCTGCGTCGCGGAGTGCGAGAGCAGCGGCGACTGGCACGTCAACTCCGGCAACGGCTTCTACGGCGGGCTCCAGTTCTGGCAGCCGACCTGGGTCGAGCACGGCGGAGAGAAGTTCGCCCGGCGCGCCGACCTGGCGACCCGGCCGCAGCAGATCACCGTCGCCGAGGAGGTGCTCCGCACCCAGGGCTGGGGGGCCTGGCCCGTCTGCTCTAAGCGGTACGGCCTGAGCGGGCGCGTCCACACCGTCCGGACCGGCGACACCCTCAGCTCGATCGCCCGCCGCTTCGGCGTCAAGGGCGGCTGGCAGGCCCTGTACACGGCGAACCGGGACCTGATCGGGGCCGATCCGAACAGGGTCGTCGTCGGGACGATGCTGCGGATCGACCCGCTGTGAGGGCATCCCTTCCGGTCAGCCGAGTTCCGCCGGCTCCCCGCTGAACACGAGGGAGCCGCGCCGCAGCTCGTGCACGAGCGTCCCGGGCGGCAGCCCGCGCGGTACGCGCTGCTCGGCCAGGACCACCGCCGCGCCGCCCGCCACGGCGAGCGCCACCAGACTCCGGTACGTCCGTGCCGCGACCGGCGGGGCCAGGCCGAGCGCCGGTTCGTCGACCAGCACCACGCGCGCGCGTGGCGCGAGCAGCGCGCGGGAGAGGGCCAGCATCCGGCGCTCCCCGCCGGAGAGGGTTCCGGCGGGGCGGCCGAGGAGGGGGACGAGTTCCGGGTACGGGGCCGTGGCGCCGGGGGCGGTGAGGGCGAGGTTCTCGGCGACGGTCAGGCTCGGGTACACCGCCTCCAGGTCCGGTACGAAGCACAGCCCGCGCCGTACGCGCGCGTGGGCCGGGAGACGGGTGACGTCGGCGCCGCGCCACACGACCCGGCCCGCGGAGAGCCGTGCCGTGCCCGCGAGCGCGCGCAGCGCCGTCGTACGGCCCGAGCCGTTGCGTCCCAGGAGAACGGTGACCGTACCGGCCGGGACGGGCAGGTCCAGGCCGTGCAGGGCCTCCAGGGGGCCGTAGCGGACCCGTGCGGCGCGCAGGGCGATCTCGATGCTCATGACACGATCCGGCCGCCCTCCATGGTGTGCACGGTGTGGGCGATGCCCGCGACGAGGTCCGGGTCGTGCTCGACGACCAGGACGGTCAGGCCGTCGGCGGCGAGCGCGGCGAGGACCCGGGCGAGCGCGGCGGTCTCGGCGGCGTCGAGACCGGCGGCGGGTTCGTCGAGCAGCAGGGTGTGCGGCCGGCCCGCTAGCGCGCGGGCGAGCTCCACCCGGCGCAGGGTCCCGGTGGGCAGGTCCACCGCGCGCGCGTGCCGTACGGGTCCCGCGAGCCCGAGGAGGCGCAGGCTCCGCTCGACGGCGGCGGGGTCCCCGGGGACGTGTCCCCGCTCCTCGCCGACGCGGACGTTCTCCTCGACGGTGAGGGTGGGGAAGACGGCGAGCCGCTGGAACGTCCGGGCGATGCCGAGCCGGGTGCGGGCGTGGGCGGAGCGGGAGGTGATGTCGGCTCCGTCGAGGGTGATCCGGCCGTGGCGGGGCCGGAGGGTCCCGGCGAGACAGTCGAAGAGGGTGCTCTTGCCGGCGCCGTTGGGGCCGACGAGGGCGGTGACGCGGCCGGGGGAGAGGGCGAGGGAGACGCGATCGAGGGCGGTGACCCCTCCGGGGTGGACCAGGGTGAGGTCGCGGGCGCGCAGGCGGGGGGCGGGCGCGGTGGGTGCGGGTGTCGGTGCGGGCGGGCGCCGCCGCGTGACTCCGGTCCGTCCGGGCCGGTCGGTGCGCGCACCGACGGGCCCGTCGGTGGGACCGCCGCCGACCTCACGCGCAGCCGGGGCCGTACCTCCCGCACCCCCGCCGGGCAGCAGCTCCGTCAGCGGCGGGACCCGGGCCGTGAAGGCGGCCAGGAGGCCCAGGACGAGGGCCGCCACGCCGGCGTGCGGGCCCGCGTCCAGCGTGGTCAGGAGGGCCGCCGCCGCCAGCGGGGTCAGCAGGCTGTCGGCGCCCAGGACCAGGACCGCCGCGAACCAGAGCAGGCCCCGCACCGGGTCGTACGCCTCCGGGTCGAAGGCCCGCCCGCCCATGCCCAGGAGGCCGCCGCCGAGGGCCGCCAGGGCCGCGCCCAGGACGAAGGCGAGGAGTTTCAGGCGCGGCACCGGGACGCCCGCCGCCTCCGCGCCCGGCTCGTGGTCCCGCAGCGCGGCGAGCCCCCGGCCCGTACGTCCCCGGCGCAGGGCCGCCACCAGGGCGAGGCAGCCCGCGAGGACGACGAGTTCGAGGGCGTAGAAGGCGCGGTCGTCGGCGAAGCCCGCAGGGCGCCCGAGGGACAGGTCCGCCGTCGCGTACGGCTGGGTGAGGACGAAGCGGCTCACCGCCACCCCGGTCGCCAGCGTCACCAGCGCCAGCGCGAGCCCGTGGCGGCGGATCGCCGGTCCGCCCGTCAGGAGGCCGGCCGCGGCCACCAGCGGCACCGCCAGGCCGAGCGCCGCCAGACCCGGCACCCCCCGGGCGGTGAGCAGCGCTGTGAACAGGGCGCCCAGACCCGCGTACGCCGCCTGCCCCAGCGCGATCTGGCCGCCCCGCCCCGCCACCACGACCAGAGAGAGGAGGATCACCGACAGCGCCGGGACCTGGACGGCCGTGTGCAGGTCGGAGCCCGCGAAGCCGAGCGGCAGGAGGAACAGGATCCCCACCACCGGCCACACGCCCCCCGGCACCCGGCCCGACCGCGCCGGCGGCGGCAGCGCGTCCCGGCCCTTCCCGCCGATCCCCGGCAGGACGAGCGCGGCGACCAGCAGCGCCACCACGAACAGGTTCGCCCCGACCGCCTGGAGCAGCGGGCCCGCCCAGCCCTCCGGATGCAGCCGGGTCAGCTGTGCCTGGGTCACGCCGATCGCGAGCGCGGCGGCCACGGCCACCGGCAGCGACCGCATCCGGGCGATGACCGCGACCGCGATCACCTCCATGACGAGCAGCGGCATCCCGTACGGGTCGAGCCGTACGTACGGGGCGAGCAGCACCCCCGTGAGCCCGGCGGTGAACGCGCCGAACGCCCACCCCGCCGCCGCGACCCGGTCCGCGTCGATGCCCGACAGGACGGCGAGCGGGCGGTTGTCGACCACCGCCCGCAGCTTCCGCCCGAACCGGGTCCACCGGGTCACCGCCCCCACCAGGCAGGCCAGCGCCACCACTGTCGCCAGCTGGGCCCAGGGATCGTCCCCGAGCAGGACCGGAGCGTCGTCCCGCGCCCCGGGACCCCAGAGGACCACCGCCGCGCCCACCAGCAGTACGAAGACCCCGATGGAGGCCACCAGGGTCTGCGCCGGGTTCGCCTCGCGCCGCGCCAGCGGGCGGAACACCAGCCGGTCCAGGACGAGCCCGATGCCGGGGGCGACGACGAGGAGCGTGACGAGTGCGCCCGCCGGCAGCGGCCAGCCCCACACGACGACCAGCTGGCGGAGCACGTACGCGCAGATCATCGCCACCGCGCCGTGCGCCAGGTTCAGCACCCCCGTCGCCCGGTAGGTGACGACCAGACCGATGCCGGTGAGCGCGGCGGCGCTGCCGACCGCGAGGCCGGCGACCGTCAGCTCGTACGTCAGGGAGGCCACGGCTCACACACCGGACAGGGGGCCAGGGACGCCCCTCCCACCGCCACCGCCTCCGGCTTGTCCGCCACCAGGGGGCAGTCCGGCCGGTGCGCCAGCGTCCCGCCGGGGACCCGGAGGAGCGGACCGTCGGAAGAGGGTGCCGGGTCCTCCTCCGGCGCCGTCGGACGCCGCCGCTCCCGAGGGGGTCCGGGAAGCACCGCGCCCGCCACGACGAACACCGCGCCCGCCACGATCAGCGCCGCCCCCGGCACTGTGCACGAGGCCAGATAGGGCAGCTGCCGCTCCGCGAACCGCTCGCCGGAGATCCCGTACCAGCCGAGCGCGCAGAGCACCGCCCCTCCGGCGAGCGCCGCGAGACCGCTCCACAGCAGGATCCGGGATGTCGGCACGGTGGCCTCCCTCGTCTCTTCCTTGCACTATGCCCCGTTCCGTCCCACCCTGGAAGCAGTGGGCCGTACGGCCCGGAGGGACATCCGGTGGTGAGCCAGATGGTTTTCGAACGACGCGGCGGACACCTCCGAGCGGGGGTCCTCGCGGCTGCGGGCGTCCTGCTCCTCGCCCCCGCCCTGGCGAGCTGCTCCGACAACGGCAACAGCGGCACCGGCACGACCACCGCCCCGCCCACGACGACGAAGATCACGCCCCCCGTCGGCCGGCCCGCCGACCCCGTCGCCGCCAAGGCCGAGATCATCAGGAACTGGACCGCGTTCTTCGACCCGAGGACCCCGGCCGCCGAGCGGGTCAAGCTCCTGGAGAACGGCGAGCGGATGCAGCCCGTCCTCGGTGCCTTCGGCGGCGACAAGAACGCCGCCATGACCTCCGCGAAGGTCACCGGGGTGGAGTTCACCTCCGCCACCGGGGCGAACGTGACCTACGACCTGCTGGTCGGCGGGAACCCCGCCCTGCCCGGCGCCAAGGGCACCTCCGTCCTGCAGAACGACACCTGGAAGGTCTCCGTGAAGACCCTCTGCGCCCTGGTCGAGCTGAGCGGTGTCACCGTTCCGGGCTGCTGAGGCGGGAGCGGCGCTGCTCCTGGGCCTGCTGCTCCTTCTCCTCACCGCCTGCGGCAGCCGGCTCCCGGAGCGCGCCTTCGAGACGCGGCCCACCGCCCACCCCTCCGGCGGTGAGCCGCTCCGCGTCGGGATCATCACCAGCGCCACCAGCCCGGTCGGCGGCGACGCGTTCACCGGCCCGCGCGACGGGGCCCGCGCCTGGTTCGACGCCCTCAACGCGCGCGGAGGCCTCGACGGGCGCCGGATCGAGGTCGAGACCTGCGACGACGGCGGCAGCGGCGTCGGCAACAACGCGTGCGTGCACCGGCTCGTCGACGAACGCAAGGTCTTCGCCCTCGTCGCCACCACCGCCCTCGACTACGCCGGCGCGCCCCTCGTCGCCCGCGCCGGGGTCCCCGACATCGGCGGCCAGCCCCTCACCCCCGCGTACGACACGTATCCGCACCTGTACGGGATCTACGGCAGCTCCGCCCCGCGCACCGGGAAGGAACCCGGCTGGGGCGGGGTCCTGTACGGCGGCACCGAGGTCTACCGCTGGTTCGCCAGGGAGCGGGGCGCCAGGACCGCCGCCGTCGTCTCCTACAACCAGACCGCGTCCGCCGCGTACGCCCGGCTGGTCACCCGGGGCCTGCGCGCCGAGGGCTACCGGGTCGTCCAGGAGCAGGTGGACTTCGCGCTGCCCGACTTCCGGGCCGTCGCCGCCGATCTGCGGGCCCAGCACGTCGACGTCCTCTTCGACGCCATGGACACCCACGGCAACGTCCGCCTCTGCGAGGCCATGGAGACCCTCGGGGTACGCGTCGACGCCAAGGTGACCAACGTGCAGAACTGGTCCTCCTCCGTCGCCCGCGACTACGCCCGCGCCCCCGGCTGCCGGAACTCCCTGTGGGCGACCGCGTCCAGCCGCAACCACCAGGACACCGGGAACCCGGCAGTCCGCGAGTTCCGGGCGGCGATGGGGGACCGGCCGCTGTCCCAGTGGCAGCTGGAGGGCTGGGCGGCGGCGATGTGGTTCACCGACGCGGCCCGCTCCTGTCCCGCCGGCGACGGACTCACGCGCGCGTGCGTGGAGCGGTTCATGAACCGTCCGGAGCCGTACACCGCCCGCGGGCTGCTGCTCCCCGTCCGCTTCGAGCACCTGGCGCGCCCGCCCGCCACCCGGAACACCTGCCTGTCGGTGGCCCGGTGGCAGGACGGCAGGGGCTGGGTGAGCCAGGGCGAGATGACCCGGAACTGCGCGACCGTGCCCCAGCTCGGCTACCGGCCGTGACCTCCCCCGGCCACCGCCCGTAACCCCCGTCCGCCACCGTCCGTGACCCCGGCTCGGCCACCGGCCGTCAACACCGGCCCGTCACCGGCAGTACAGTCGGGCGACCGATCAACTGACCGGGGGGAACCGGCAGCGCGATGCGAATCTCCTTTCTGCTCCACAACGGCTACCACTACGGCGGCACGATCCGGACGACCTTCACCCTCGCCGAGGAACTGGCGGAGCGTCACGAGGTCGAGATCGTCTCGGTGTTCCGCCACCGCGACCACCCACTCCTCGGCCTGCCCTCCGGCGTGGTCCTGCGCCACCTCGTCGACCTGCGCAAGGACAGCCCCGGATACGACGGCGACCACCCCGACTTCCACCGCCCCGCCGAGGTCTTCCCGCGCGGCGACGGACGCTGGAAGCAGTACAGCGCTCTCACCGACGCCCGCATCGGGGAGCACCTGCGCGGAGTGGAGGCCGACGTCCTCGTCGGCACCCGCCCCGGCCTCAACGTGCACCTCACCCGGCAGGCCAGGCGCGGGCCGGTCCTCATCGGCCAGGAGCACCTGATCCTGGACGGCCACAGCTACCGGCTGCGCCGGGACATCGGCCACGAGTACGCACTCCTCGACGCCGTCACCACGGTCACCGAGGCGGACGCCCGCGCGTACCGGAAGCTCGGACTGCCCGGCGTACGGATCGAGGGCGTGCCCAACAGCGTGCCCGCGCCCTCCGGGCCGCCCGCCGACCCCGCGGCGAAGACCGTCGTCTCCGCCGGCCGGCTGACCCGCGTCAAGCGGTACGACGTGCTGATCGACGCCTTCGCCGAGGTCGCCGCCGACCACCCCGACTGGAAACTGCGGATCTACGGCACCGGGGACGCCGTCCAGGACCTCAAGGGGCCGCTGACCCGGCAGATCAAGGACCGGGGCCTGGGCGAGCAGATCTTCCTCATGGGCTCGGTGACCCCGCTGGAACCCGAACTGGCCAAGGGCTCGATCGCCGCCGTGACCTCGCAGCGCGAGTCCTTCGGCATGACCATCGTCGAGGCGATGCGCTGCGGCCTCCCCGTCGTCTCCACCGACTGCCCGCACGGGCCGGGCGAGATCATCGAGGACGGTGTCGACGGGTTCCTGGTGCCGGTCGACGACGTGGCCGGCTTCGCGCGGGCGTTGCGCCGGCTCGTGGAGGACGAGGAGCTGCGCGCCAAGACCGCGCGGGCCGCGCTCGACGCCTCCGAGCGCTTCGACCCCGCCCGGATCGCCGCCCGGCACGAGGCCCTGTGGACGGAGCTGGTCGAGCGGGGCGCGCGCGGGCGCAGTCACTCGCCGGGCCGGGCGGCGTTCCACCGGGCGACGGGCCGGGCCGTCGACGCGGTCTACACCCTGAAGGCGAAGGCCGGCCGGCTGGTCCGCCGCTTCCGCTGACGGCACCGAGAGCGGCGGACGAGGGCTCCGGCCCGCCCGACACCGGCACTACCGGCTCAGGCACACCCAGGGCCGTACGTCCGCGCATCGCGCCCATCGAGGACAGAAGCCGTCCGCGAGGGCTGGCAGACTCGGCGCCATGTTGGAGACCTCAGCACGGCTCTTGCGTCTGCTCTCGTTGCTCCAGGCCCACCGCGAGTGGTCCGGCGCCGCCCTCGCCGACCGGCTCGGGGTCACGCCCCGCACCGTCCGGCGGGACGTCGACCGGCTGCGGGAGCTGGGCTACCCGGTCAACGCGAGCCCCGGCACCGGCGGCGGTTACCAGCTGGGCGCCGGGGCCGAACTGCCCCCGCTGCTGCTCGACGACGAGGAGGCCGTGGCGGTCGCCGTCGGCCTGCGCGCCGCCGCCGGGCAGGGCGTCGAGGGCATCGGCGAGAGTTCCGTACGGGCCCTGGCCAAGCTGGAGCAGGTCCTGCCGGGGCGGCTGCGGCGCCGGGTGAGCGCCCTCAACGCCTTCACCGTGCCGATGCTGCGCACCCCGCGCGAGCGGATCGACCCGGCGGTCCTCACCGAACTCGCCCATGCCTGCCGGGACACCGAGCGGCTGCGGTTCGAGTACCGCGACCACGGCGGGACGGCCACCCGCAGGACCGTCGAGCCGCACCGTCTGGTGTGCAGCGAGCGCCGCTGGTACCTGGTCGCCTGGGACGTGGACCGGGCGGACTGGCGTACCTTCCGGGCCGACCGGATCGTGCCGACACCGCCGCACGGCCCCCGCTTCACGCCCCGCGAACCGCCCGCCGAGGACCTGGCCGCCTATGTGTCGAAGGGCGTCTCGGGCCGTGCCTACGCGGCGGAGGCGACGGTCCGGCTGTTCGTCCCGCTCGCCGAGGCGGCCGCTGTGGTCAGCCCCCTTGACGGGGTCCTGACAGCGGACGGCGAGGACGCCTGTCTGCTGCGGACGGGGGCACCCGGCCTCGACGCGATGGTGTTCCACGTGGCGTTCATGGGCTTCGACTTCGAGGTGCTCGACCCGCCGCAGCTCGCGGAGGCGGTGCGGGCGCTCAGGGACCGTCTGTCCCGGGCGCTCGATCGGCCGGGCGGTCCTCCTGCGGCGGGCCGGTGAGCCGCATCCGCTCGTAGGCGGCGAACTCCGGGTGGTGCAGGTCGAAGGCGGGTGCCTCGGAGCGGATGCGGGGCACGGCGGCGAAGTTGTGCCGGGGCGGCGGGCAGGAGGTCGCCCACTCCAGGGAGCGGCCGAAGCCCCAGGGGTCGTCGACGTCGACCTTCGTCCCGTACCGCCAGGTCCGCCACACGTTGTAGAGGAACGGCAGCGTGGAGCTGCCGAGCAGGAAGGCGCCGATGGTGGACACGGTGTTGAGGCCGGTGAAGCCGTCCGCCTGGAGGTAGTCGGCGTACCGCCGGGGCATGCCCTCGGCGCCGAGCCAGTGCTGGACCAGGAAGGTCAGGTGGAAGCCGACGAACAGGGTCCAGAAGTGGATCTTCCCGAGCCGTTCGTCGAGCATCCGGCCGGTGAACTTCGGCCACCAGAAGTAGAAGCCGGCGAAGGTCGCGAAGGCGACCGTGCCGAAGACCGTGTAGTGGAAGTGGGCGACCACGAAGTACGAGTCGGTGACCTGGAAGTCCATCGGCGGCGACGCGAGGATCACCCCGGTGAGACCGCCGAAGAGAAAGGACACCAGGAAGCCGACGGACCACAGCATCGGGGTCTCGAAGGAGAGCGAGCCCCGCAGCATCGTGCCGGTCCAGTTGAAGAACTTCACCCCGGTGGGCACCGCGATGAGGAACGAGAGCAGCGAGAAGAACGGCAGCAGCACCGCCCCCGTGGCGAACATGTGGTGGGCCCAGACGACCACCGAGAGGCCGGTGATCGCCATCGTCGCGGCGATCAGCGTCGTGTACCCGAAGATCGGCTTGCGGGCGAAGACCGGGATGATCTCGCTGATGATGCCGAAGAACGGCAGCGCGATGATGTAGACCTCGGGGTGCCCGAAGAACCAGAAGAGGTGCTGCCAGAGCAGCGCGCCGCCGTTCTCGGGCTGGAAGACCACGGAGCCGAGGCGCCGGTCCGACTCAAGGACGAGCAGCGCGGCGGCGAGGACCGGGAAGGCCATCAGAACCAGGATCGCGGTGAAGAGCACGTTCCAGGTGAAGATCGGCATGCGGAACATGGTCATGCCGGGCGCCCGCATCCCGATGATCGTCGCCAGGAAGTTCACCGAGGTGAGGATCGTGCCGAAGCCCGCGAGCGCGAGGCCCATGATCCACAGGTCGGCGCCGATGCCGGGGGTGCGCTCCAGGCTGTTGAGGGGCGCGTACGCGGTCCAGCCGAAGGCCGGCGGTCCGCTGGGCACCAGGAGCGAGCCGAGCACGATCAGCCCGCCGAAGAGGAACAGCCAGTACGAGAACATGTTGAGCCGCGGGAAGGCGACGTCGGGCGAGCCGATCTGGAGCGGCACCAGTTCGTTGGCGAAGCCGGCGAACGTGGGCGTCGCGAAGAGCAGCAGCATGATCGTGCCGTGCAGGGTGAACGCCTGGTTGAACTCCTGGTTCGTGACCAGCTGGAGCCCCGGGCGAGCCAGCTCGGCCCGCATCAGCATGGCCATCAGCCCGGCCACCAGGAAGAAGAGGAACGAGGTCACCAGGTAGAGGTGGCCGATCTTCTTGTGGTCGGTGGTGGTGAGCCAGTCGATCAGCACGCGCCCGTGCCGCTGTGGGGTCGATTCGACGGCTGCGGTCACTGTCCCGTTGCCCATCGCTGCCTCCGCCTCGCCGTCGACCCGGCTCCGCGTCTCCGGGCGTTCGGCAAGCGTAAGCATTGTGTAAGGGAAGAGTGAGTGACTCGCGCGCGCGTCGCCGACACAATTCGGGACGGGCCTGCGGGAAGAGGGAATTGCACGCGTTGAATCGCGGCTTCCGGGCCGTTCGTGCGAACTGGTGGGCGGCCTTCGGAATTGCTGGAGAAACGGCCGGAAACGGGCCCTCCGAGTAACGGAGGCCGCGCCGGGCACATGTCGAGAACTTGTGACACAAGCGTGACCGCCGAGGTACTAACGTGAGGCACATGGCACCCACATCGCGCACTCCCCAGCCGCCCCGCGACGCCCCCGAGTCCTATGTGGGCCTCGACGCGGAGGGCGCCGAGCAGCTCGCCAGGACGCGCGGCTGGAGCGCCGTCAGGTCCCTGCCGCCCGGCTCGATCATCACCATGGAGTACCTGCACGGACGCCTCAACTTCGAGGTCGAGGGCGGCACCGTCACCCGCTGCTGGGCCGGCTGACCGGCCGCACGCGCGCATACGGAAGGGCCCCGGCCGAGATCGGCCGGGGCCCTTCCGCGCAGCTGGGTGGTCAGCCCCGGGTCACCGGGGCGCGGCGTCCGCCGGCCACCCCCACGGGCTCCCTGACGGGCTCCTCGGACCCCTGCGGGCGCGGCGGGAAGAACCCGGGACGCGGACCGCCGGAGGCCACCGGCAGCGAGGGCACCAGACGGCGGCGGTCCCGCAGCCGCTCCCTGATCCGGTCGCGCGCGGCGAGGATCCACGACTCGGCCACCGCGAGGACCGGCTCGCACCAGGGCAGCGCAAGGAGGACGAGCAGCCCGGCGGCCCAGCCGAGCAGCACGTCGCTCAGCCAGTGCGTGCCCAGGTAGACGGTGGTGAGGCCGACGCCGAGCGCGACCACGGCCGAGAGCGCCGACAGATAGCGCCTGGCTCTCGGGGTGGTCGCCAGATAGGCGAGGATGCCCCAGGTCACGACCGCGTTGGCGGTGTGACCCGAGGGGAATATGTCGCCGCCCGCGAACAGCTCGGCGGAGCCGACCTGGGTCGCGTAGTGGGGGCCGAGACGGCCGAGGCCGAGCTTGACCGCGCCGACCGAGACGTTGAGCAGCAGGAGGGCGGCGCCGAGGCAGAGCAGGGGCCGCAGGGTGTGCTGGCGCCAGGAGCGCCAGCCCAGCCAGGCGGCCACCATGACGGCCGTGGGCCCGCGCTGGCCGAGGACGACGTAGTAGTCGAGGAAACCGTGGATCTCCGGCCACTGCTGGTAGGGCCGGAAGAGCATGATCTTCCAGTCGAGGGTCACCAGCCACGACGACAGCAGAACGGCGACGACCATGGCCAGATAGAACGCCGACGTCCCGCCGAAGAGGGCGAGACGCGTGCGGGTCATCCGCGGGACCTCTATCTTCGGCGGTTCCGGCTCCCGGTCCAGCCGGGCAAAGATGTCGGTACGCACCCAATCGACGTTACAGGGAGTGAGAAGCCGACCCGGTCGATCCGGTCCCTTCGTGATGTTGATGTGATGTGGAGTGGGTCTCAGCGACCGTCCTTTTCCCGGCATCCGTCGGGAAATCCGATGACCTTCCGCCCTATTGTCGCGAAGCTCATTCCGTATGAATGTTTGAACGCAGCGGAAAAGCTTCAAACGCATGTCCGTACGGAATTCCATGCGACGCGCGGCTCGACCCGAGTGGCGTACGCCACACCACGAGGCCCGCCGGGGTGAGAGCTGCACCACGCGCTCGACGCTTGAACTCGCGTACGCTGACGGCTCACTCGCCCTTCGATGCCGGGCCGCCCCAGGGCCATATCCCCTGGTCGGGGCCTGCCGGGGGCGAGAGCTTCACTGGGAGGTACGTACATGTCGCGGACGAACACGGCCCCAGCACGACCGCCCGCCGCCACCGGCGACGGAGCCAACCGCTGGGTCGTCCTCGTCGTCCTCTGCGTCAGTCTTCTCCTGGTCGCCCTCGACGCGACCATCCTCCATGTCGCCGTCCCCTCGCTCACCGAGGACCTGCGCCCCAGCTCCACCGCGCTGCTCTGGATCGTCGACGCCTACCCCCTGGTCTGCGCGTCGCTGCTGATCCTCTTCGGCACCCTCGGCGACCGGGTCGGCAGACGGCGGATCCTCCTCCTCGGCTACGGGCTGTTCGGCATCGCCTCGGCGGTCGCCGCGCTCGCCACCGAACCCTCGGTCCTCATCGCGGCCCGCGCGCTGCTCGGCGTCGGCGGCGCCATGATCATGCCCGCCACGCTCTCCATCCTCCGCGCGGTCTTCCCCGACCGCCGGGAGCGGGCCACCGCGATCGGCGTCTGGACCGCCACCGCCGCGATCGGGGCCGCCACCGGACCGGTGCTCGGCGGCTTCCTCGTCGAGAACTACTGGTGGGGCTCCGTCTTCCTCATCAACATCCCGCTGATGGCGATGATCCTCCCGCTCGGCCGCCGCCTCCTCCCCGAGTCCCGGGGAGCCGCCGACGGCCCCTGGGACGTCCTCGGCGCGCTCATGGCGGCGGCCGGAGTGCTGGGCTGCGTCCTCGGGGTCAAGCGCGCCGGGGCCGGCGACCCGCTGCTCGCCCTCCCGACCGCCGGGCCGCTGCTGATCGGCGCCGCGCTCCTCGTCCTCTTCGTACGGCGGCAGAAGCGGCGCCCGCACCCGCTGATCGACATGGGGCTCTTCTCCCGGGCCGCCTTCACCACCTCGGTCGGCTGCATCGTCATCGGCATGCTCGCCCTGGTCGGCCTGGAGCTCATCGCCGTCCAGTACCTCCAGCTGGTCCTCGGCCTCAGCCCGCTGGAGACCGGGCTGAGACTGCTCCCGCTCACCTTCGCCGCGATGGCCGCCGGCGCCACCGGCTCGTACACCCTGCGCCGGATCGGACCCCGCCGGATGGTCGGCTGGGGCTTCGTCCTCACCGCCGCCGCCGTGCTGCTGCTCGTCCTCATGGGGGAGCACGACCGGCCGATGCTGCTCACGGTGGGCTTCGTCCTGCTCGGCTTCGGCCTGCAGACCACGCTCTTCTCGGCGTACGAGTCGATGCTCAGCGAGGCGCCGGCGCGGAGCGCGGGGGGCGCGGCGGCGATCGGCGAGACCTCGTACCAGCTGGGCGCGGGCATGGGCATCGCGCTGCTCGGCAGTGTGATGAACGCGGCGTACGCCCCCGGGCTGGCCTCGGTCCCCGGGGTGCCCGCCGAGGCGAGCCGGGCCGCCGCGAACTCGCTGGGCGAGGCGTACCAGGTCGCCGGCCAGATCGGCGGCACGGCGGGTGAGGCCCTGCACCAGGCCGCCCGGCACGCCTTCGTGAACGGGCTGCACATCACGCTCTGCGTGAGCGCGGGACTGCTGCTCCTGGGCGCGGTGATGGCCCGGCGGCTGCCCCGGGTGATGGAGTGCCCGGCGGTGGACCCGGACGGGGCGGAGGCGACGGAGGCGGTCCCGGCGGCGGAGACGCTGGAGACGGCGGTGGTTCCGGCGGTGGTGCGGCCCTCCGTGGAGGCTCCCGGACGCCTGATGCCCGTGGAGTCCGCCGAGCCGCGGGTGCCCGCGACCCGGGAAGCGATCGAGTCGGCCGGCTCGGGGCGTCCGGCGCACTGACCCGATCCCTCGGGTGGGTGCCCCGGCCGGGCCGGGGGACCCGCTCAGCTCTGGTTGAAGAATCCGTCCTGGCGGCGCCGGCCCGTCTCGCCCGTGACGATCTGGGTGTCGGCCGGGGTCAGCAGGAAGACCCGCGTCGCCACGCGCTCGATCGAACCGCGCAGGCCGAAGGCGAGACCGGCGGCGAAGTCGACCACGCGCTTGGCGTCGTTCCCCTCCATCGCGGTCAGGTTCACGATCACCGGGACGCCGTCCCGGAAGAGCTCGCCGATGCCGCGGGCGTCCCGGAAGCCGTCCGGGGAGACGGTGGCGATCCGGCGGCCCCGATCCTCGGCGGTGTCCGTGGCCACCCGGACCCGGGGGTCCGTCACCCAGGCGTCGCCGCCCTCGGCACCGTCGGCGTACTCGTCGTCGTAGTAACGCTCGTCGTTGTCCTCGACGAGTCCCAGCCAGGCACTGGCCTTGCGCACCGATCCCATGGACGCCTCCTTTCAGCGCGGTCACTTGTGGTTCCGCAATCCCTATCGTCCTTCATGATGCGGATCGCGCGCCAAGTGGATAGTCGGCGCGCAGGGGATTCGTGACGGTACTGGTGCAGAACGTGAGCACCGTTTGCTGGCGATTCGTCAGGAAACTTGCGGTATGCGGGGCCTGAAGGAGGGCCATGCAGATGAAAATATGAAAGTCGTGCCGGAAGGGTGACGATGGGCGCGTACGGGTGAACGAACCCGCTCGCTACGATGCCGCGAGGCCGCCCGCCGGCCACGGAAATCGGCCAGACCCACGACTCACGGGGGAGTCCTTGTTCGGAATCGTCAGACCCTGCACCCATCGGCTCACCGACGGCCTGAAGGTCGAGTGGATGGCGCACCTCTGCGGCCTCTGCCTGGCACTTCGCGCCGACCACGGGCAGTTCGCCCGCGTCGTCACCAACTACGACGGGCTCATCGTCTCGGTCCTGACGGAGGCTCAGACCGGCACCGTGGCGGGCGGTCGCCGCACCGCGGGCCCCTGTCCGCTGCGTGGTATGCGGACCGCGCCCGTGGCCCAGGGGGAGGGCGCCCGGCTCGCCGCCGCCGTCTCGCTCGTCCTCGCCTCGGCGAAGGTGCGGGACCACGTCGCCGACCGGGACGGCCTGTTGGCGCGCCGGCCGGTCGCCGTGGCGGCCCGCCGCGTCGCCCGCTCCTGGGACCGGGCCGGTGCCAGGACCGGCCGCGCCCTCGGCTTCGACACCGCCGTCCTCGTCGACGCCGTCGACCGCCAGACCGGCATCGAGACCCTCGCGGGACTCGGCACCCCCCTGCTCACCGTCACCGAGCCGACCGAGACGGCGACCGCGGCCGCCTTCGCGCACACCGCCGTCCTCGCCGGCCGCCCCGGGAACGCGGCGCCGCTCGCCGAGGCCGGCCGGCTCTTCGGCCGGCTCGCCCACCTCCTCGACGCCGTCGAGGACCAGAACGCCGACGCGGCCGCCGGCGCCTGGAACCCGCTCACCGCGACCGGCACCTCCCGCGAGGAGGCCCGCCGGCTCGCCGACGACGCCCTGCACGGTATACGCCTCGCCCTGAAGGACGCCGAGTTCACCGACGGTAAGCTGGTCCACGTCCTCCTCGCCCATGAACTCCGCACCTCGGTCGACCGCGCCTTCGGCACGACGAGCTGTTCGCACGGAGCGCCGGGTGCGGGACAGGGACCGGTGCACGCCCATGGGCCGGGCAACCCGTACGCCCCCCAGGGTCCGGGACCCGTCCCCGGCAACCCGTACGCCCCCGGCCCCGGGGGTCCCGGCGGCCCGGGCGGTCCCTGGGCTCCCGGTCCCGGTGGACCCGGGGGCGGCGGCCCGCTCCCGCCCGGACCGCCGAACCGGCGCGGGCTGATCGCCGGATGCGCCCTCTGGGTCGGCCTGGCCTGCACCTGCCAGATGTGCTGCGGCACCTTCGAGGACCCCTGGAACCGTCAGCGGCGCGAGGGCCTCTGCCAGCAGTGCGACCCCGGCAACTGCTGCGACTGCTGTGACTGCTGCAGCAACTGCTCCTCCTGCTGCGAGGGGGACGGTTGTTGCGGGGGCTGCGACTGCGGCTGCGACTGCTGACGCCCCCGTCGGAGTTCCGTCGGCCGGAGCCCCCGCCGCTACTTCGTCGGCGCCGGGATCTCCGGCGGGGAGATCTCCGACTTCGCGATGCCCGAGCCCGTCACCCCCCACTTCCGGAGGATGCGGTCGTACGTCCCGTCCGTCTTCAGGCCGTTCACCGCGGCCTGGAAGGCGGGCGCGAGCGGGGTGCCCTTCCGGAACGCGAAGCCGACGTCGAGCCGCCGGTACTCGTTGAGGAACTTCACGTTCTTCTGCTGGGTCACCGCGTACCGCACACCGTTGATGGTGTTCATCACGACATCGCTGCGGCCCTGCTGGAGCGACATCCAGATCGCCCCGGTCTCGCTGTAGACGTTCACCTCGTACGGCGGCCTTCCGGCCTCCGCGCACCGGCCCTTGTTCTCCTCCAGGGTCCGTTCGAAGGTGGTGCCCGCGTTCACCGCCACCTTCAGTCCGCACAGCTGCGTCAGGTCGGTGACCGCCTTCAGCGAGCTGTCCGCCCGGCTCGCGAAGCCCTGGCCGTCGTTGACGTACGTCACGAAGTCGATGGCCTTGCGCCGCTCCTCCGTCACCCCGAAGTTCCCGGTGCCCACGTCGTACTTGCCGCTGCCCAGCGCCGGCAGGATCGCCTCGAAGCCGACCACCTCGCGCCGCACCTCAAGACCGAGGGCCTTCGCCACGGCCGCGGCGAAGTCGGCGTCCACCCCCACCACCGACCTCCCGTCAGCGAGATACGCCGAGCTGGGCGGGGTCCCGACCGAGGCGGCGAGGGTGAAGCTCCCCCGCTGCCTGACCTCGGCGGGCAGCAGCTTCGCCGCCGCCTCGTTCTTCCTGACCGCCGACACCACGTCCTCGGTCGGCAGCGCGCCCTTCGCCACGCCCGCCGCCCCGGCCGGGGCCGTCGCGGGCTCACCCCCGGCGCAGGCGGTGAGCGTGAGCGCGGCGGCGGTGATCAGCGCGAAGCCGAGGGTCGTGCGGGCGGTGCCGGAACGCGTACGCGTACTCATGGTCTCGGGGTCTCCAGGAATTTCTCGAACGGCAGCGGGCCGATCGACTCGGGGTCGGCGGACACGTCGAAGAGCGGGCGGTAGCCGCTCGCCAGATAGAGGCCCTTGGCCTCCGGCTGGCGCGGTCCGGTCGTCAGATAGAGGCGGGAGTAGCCGCGGGCGGCGGCCTCCCGTTCGAGCACGGTGAGGACCCGGCGGGCGAGGCCGCGCCTGCGGTGCGCCGAGTGGGTCCAGATCCGCTTCAGCTCGGCGGTCCGCTCGTCGTAGCGGC
The DNA here is from genome assembly GCF_036634195.1 of Streptomyces sp. P9-A4. NCBI lineage: Bacteria > Bacillati > Actinomycetota > Actinomycetes > Kitasatosporales > Streptomycetaceae > Streptomyces > Streptomyces sp. P9-A4. Next base: position 1,423,746 of record NZ_JAZIFY010000001.1, on the reverse strand, counting down.
GGTACGCGCCGCCCGCCACGGGCCGGCCCTGCTCCAGGAGGAGCAGGAAGGCGCCGTGCGGCGGGGCGAACTCCGCCGCCGGATAGCGGCTCAGATCGTGCGCGGAGCCGTACCGGGTCGTGTACTCGTGCGCCAGCTCATCGAGGAGCGGGCGCGCCAGGGGGTCGGTGGTCGTGGTCCGGTGCACGGACAACGCGAAGGTCATGACGGTCCTTCAGGACGAAGGAGACACAGGGGAAGCGGGGCAGGGCGAGGGGAGGGGAGAGCTCAGGCACCCACGAGGGGACCGGATGTGAAGGCGCCGCGGAAAACAGCACGCGGGCAGGGTGCAACGGGCAGAGCGGGAGGTCGGCTCAACAGGAAGAGGACCACACGCGACCGAAGTCGATGTGGGAGCGCGTGACCAGCTGCTGCGGATGCATGGCCCCAGTGGAACAGGCATCCGTTCCCGCGTCAACCGCGATGAGACGTACGGCTCACAGTGCGGACACCCTTGACAGCGGGGCGTGTTGACCGCATAGCCTCGAAGGGCGGATCGGGCTGAGGGGCCAGGGTCCGCGGCTCAGCGTGTGAAGGCGCACCCCCGTGTTCGATCCGCCCTCTGGCATCCACGGAGCGTCCGCATGTCCGCGACCCTCGTCAAAGCCCCCTCCACGGCCCCGCCGGCCGCACCGACACCCCTCCGGGTCGTCCCCGCCCGCCGCATCGGGCAGTGGACCACCGCGGCCCTCGTCCTCGCCCTGCTCGCGCTCGGCCTCGTCTCGGTCGTCCGCAACAAGGCCTTCCAATGGGACGTCGTCGCGCAGTACTTCACCTCCGCGTCCGTCCTGCGCGGCCTCGGGCTCACCCTGTGGCTGACCGCCCTCGTGATGGCCCTGGGCTTCGTCCTCGGCACCCTGCTCGCCGTGCTCAGACTCTCCGCCAACCCCGTGCTACGGGCGGTGAGCTGGGGATACGTCTGGTTCTTCAGATCCACCCCGATCCTGGTCCAGCTGCTGTTCTGGTTCAACATCGGGGCGCTCTACCCGCAGATCCTCGGCGTGAACACGGTCAACCTCCTCGGCCCCGTCTCCGTCGCCGTCATCGGCCTCACCCTGCACGAGGCCGCCTACGCCGCCGAGGTCGTGCGCGGCGGCATCCTCTCCGTCGACCGGGGCCAGATCGAGGCCGCCCAGTCCCTCGGCCTCGGCCGGTGGCGCCGGCTCTCCCGGATCGTGCTGCCCCAGGCCATGCGCGCCATCGTCCCGCCCGCGGGGAACATGCTGATCGGCACCCTCAAGGGCACCTCGATCGTCTCCGTCATCGCGGTCCAGGACCTGCTCTACTCGACCCAGCTCGTCTACCACCGCACGTACGAGATCATCCCGCTGCTCCTGGTCGCCACCCTCTGGTACGTCGCCGTCACCTCGGTCCTCGGCCTCGGCCAGCACTACGTCGAGCGGCACTACGCCCGCGGAACGGCCGGTGCGCGATGAGCCGCCGCCCCTCGATCGTGATAGTCGGCGCCGGACCGCGCGGGACCGGCCTCCTCGAACGGCTCGCCGCCAACCTGCCCGAGCTGTACGGCGACGCCCCCCTCGACATCCACCTCGTCGACCCGCACCCGGCGGGACCCGGCCGCATCTGGCGCACCGAGCAGTCCCCGCTGCTCTGGATGAACTCCCGCGCCGGGGACGTCACGATGTTCACCGACGAGACCGTGGACCTGGCGGGACCCGTCCGCCCGGGACCCACCCTCGCCGCCTGGGCCGGCATCGACGGCCGCGCCTTCCCCACCCGCCCCCAGCAGGGCGCCTATCTGCGCTGGGTGTACGAGCGGGCCCGCGACGCACTGCCCCCCTCCGTCACCGTCCACGAACACCGCACCACCGCCCTGCGGATCGGCGGCCCCCGCGAGGGACACCAGCGGGTCTGGCTGGACGGCGAGGCCGTGCCGCTCCTCGCCGACCTCGTGGTCCTCACCGTCGGCCACGTCGACGCCCGGCCGGACGCCGAGCAGCGGGACCTGGCCGAGTTCGCCGCCCGCCACCGGCTCGTCCACCTGCCGCCCGACTTCACCGCCGACACCGACCTGGACGCCCTGCCCGCAGGCGAACCCGTCCTCGTCCGGGGCTTCGGCCTCGCCTTCGTCGACCTGATGGTGCTGCTCACCGAGGGCCGCGGCGGCCGGTACGAGGGCGAGGGCGACGCACTCGTCTACGTGCCCTCGGGCAAGGAGCCCGTGCTGCACGTCGGCTCGCGGCGGGGAGTCCCGTACCACTCCAAGATCGGCTACGAGCTCGACGGCGAACGGCCCCCGCTGCCCCGCTTCTTCGGCCCCGAGCAGACCGGCGCCCTGCTCGCCCGCGGCGGGCCGGTCGACTTCCGCCGCGACGTGTGGCCGCTCATCGACAAGGAACTCGGCTGGGCCCACTACCACCGGCTCTTCTCCACCCACCCCGAGCGGACCGCCCTCGCCTGGGAGGACTTCGAGCGGGCCTACGAGGCGGCGCCGCCGCGCGGGGCCGAACTCGCCGCGGTCGTCGCCGCCGCCGTCCCCGACCCCGCCGACCGGCTCGACCTGGACGCCCTCGACCACCCCCTGGACGGCCTCCGCTACGAATCCGCCGAAGCCCTCCAGCACGGTCTGCGCGACTACATCACCGAGGACCTGGCCCGCCGCCACGACCCCGCCCACAGCTCCGACGCCGCCGTCTTCGCAGGGCTGCTCTCCGTCTACGGCCAGCTCCTGCGCCTCGGCAAGCACGTCGACCCCGGCGCCTGGTGGCACGGCTTCTTCAGCTACCTCGCCTCCGGACCGCCCGGCCCCCGGCTGCGCCGGCTCCTCGCGCTCTCCCGGGCCGGCGTCGTCCGCTTCCTCGGTCCGCGGATCACCGTCGAGACCGACGAGGAACGCGGCCTCTTCCGGGCCGCGTCCGCCGCCGTACCGGGGGAGTGGACCGAGGCCCGCGCCCTCGTCGAGGCCCGCATCCCCGACCCCACCCTCGAACACACCGGCAGCCCGCTGCTGCGCGGCCTGTACGAGGAGGGGATCCGCGCCACCGCCGGCGGCCGCCTCGTCGTCGACCCCGTCGACGGCCGGCTCCTGGAGCACGACGGACGCCCCCACCCCCGCCGCTTCGCCCTCGGACCGCACACCAGCGTCCGCACCGACAGCGCCTTCACCCGGCCCCGTACCGGCGGAATCGTCTTCCGGCAGAACGACATCACGGCACGGGCCGCGCTGGGCTTCCTGCGCGCCCCGGAGTGTCGGCCCCCGGCCCTGCCGGGCGCCCTGACCCCCGCGTCGTAGCTCCGGCCCGGCACCTCCCGCGCCGCGTCTCCCGCTCCCCCCGAGTCCCTTCCGAGGAACCGCCATGTCTCTCACCAGCGATCCGCCCGCCACCCGCCCGGTCGGGAAGGAACCCGCCGCCCCGCCCCTGCCGCCGGCACCGGCCGATCCGGTGGTCGTCCCCGTGCGCCACCCCTGGCGCTGGGTGGCCGTCGTCGTCACCGCCGTCCTGCTCGTCCAGTTCGCCCACGGGCTGGTCACCAACCCCGGCTGGGAATGGGGCGTCTTCGCCGCCTTCTTCACCACCGAGACGGTCCTCCGGGCCGTCTGGGTCACCCTCCAGCTCACCTTCTACGGCACCGCGCTCGGCTTCGCGATCGGCATCGTGCTCGCCTTCATGCGCCTCTCCGCCAGCCCGTTCCTGCGGTCGGTCGCCTTCGGCTACATCTGGGCCTTCCGCTCCATCCCGCTCATCGTCCAGCTGCTCTTCTGGTTCAACCTCGCCTACCTCTACAAGGAACTGAGCATCGGCGTCCCCTTCGGGCCGAGCTTCCTCAGCTTCGACACCATGGGCCTGGTCGGCGAGATGAGCGCGGCCGTCCTCGGCCTCGCCCTGCACCAGGCGGCCTACGCGGCGGAGATCGTCCGCGGCGGTGTACTCGCCGTGGACGGGGGCCAGTCGGAGGCGGCGGCCTCCCTCGGCATCCCGAGGCTCCGGCAGGTCCGGCGGATCGTGCTCCCGCAGGCGATGCGCTCGATCCTGCCCAACGCCGCCAACGAGATCATCTCGCTCTTCAAGGGCACCTCGATCGTCTCCGTCATGGCGATCGGCGAACTCTTCTACCAGGTCCAGGTCGTCTACGGCCGCAACGGGCGGGTCGTCCCGCTGCTGATGGTCGCCACCGCCTGGTACGTCCTGCTCACCACCGCGCTCTCCGTCGTCCAGCACTACGTCGAACGCCACTACGCGAAGGGGAGCGTCCGATGAGCTCCGTCACCACCGCCCCGGCCGATCCGGCCACCACCACCGCCAAGGTCGAGATCCGGTCCGTCCACAAGCACTTCGGCGCGCTCCACGTCCTGCGCGGCATCGACCTCGACGTCCGGGCCGGCGAGGTCACCGTCGTCCTCGGCCCCTCCGGCTCCGGCAAGTCCACCCTGCTGCGGACCATCAACCACCTGGAGAAGGTCGACAGCGGCACCGTCAGCGTCGACGGCACCCTCGTCGGCTACCGCCGCTCCGGGAACAAGCTGTACGAGCTGCGCGAGCGGGACATCCTCAAGCAGCGCACCCGGATCGGCTTCGTCTTCCAGAACTTCCACCTCTTCCCGCACCTCACGGTCCTGGAGAACATCGTCGAGGCCCCCGTCTCGGCGCTCAGGCGCCGCCGCGAGGACGCCGAGGCCGCGGCCCTGAAGCTGCTGACCCGCGTCGGACTGGCCGACAAGGCGCGGGCGTACCCCAAGCAGCTCTCCGGCGGACAGCAGCAGCGGGTCGCCATCGCCCGCGCGCTCGCCCTCGAACCCGGCCTGCTGCTCTTCGACGAGCCGACCTCCGCGCTCGACCCGGAACTCGTCGGCGAGGTCCTCGACGTCATCAAGGACCTGGCCGCCTCCGGCACCACCATGATCGTCGTCACCCATGAGATCGGCTTCGCCCGCGAGGTGGCCGACACGGTGGTCTTCATGGACGAGGGCCGGATCGTCGAACAGGGCCCGCCGGCCGAGGTCCTCGACCGGCCGCGCCACGAACGCACCCGCGCCTTCCTCTCCAAGGTCCTCTGACCCCCTCTCTCCGTCTCTCCCTCTCTCTCGTGCACAGGAGTACCGCCATGAAGACCCGTCGCACCGTCCTCACCGCCCTCGCCTCGCTCACCGCCCTCGGGGTCCTCACCGCCTGCGGCGCGGGTGACGCCGCCGTCAACGAGATCAAGCCGGAGGGCCAGAAGGACACCGGCATCAACGTGGGCCCGGACCAGAAGCGCGTCCGCACCGCCGCCGTCGACGCCATCGCCGGCAAGCTTCCCGAGGCCGTCCGCAAGAGAGGCACCCTGATCCTCGGCGTCTCCGCCAAGAGCAACCCGCCGCTCACCTTCCGCGCCACCGACGACAAGACGCTGATCGGCGTCGAACTCGACCTGGCCGTCCTCGTCGCCGACACCCTCGGGCTGAAGCCCCAGTTCGAGCCGGTCTCCTGGGAGAACCTCTTCGTCGGCCTGGACAGCGGCAAGTTCGACGCCGTCTTCTCCAACGTCACCGTCACCGAGGAGCGCAAGGACAAGTACGACTTCGCCACCTACCGCCTCGACGACCTCGCCTTCGAGGCGAAGAAGGGCTCCGGCTGGACGGTGAAGGGCCCCGAGGACGTGTCGGGCAAGCGGATCGCGGTCGGCTCGGGCACCAACCAGGAGAAGATCCTCGTCGACTGGTCCCGGCAGAACGAGAAGGCCGGCCGCAAGGGCGTCGACATCAAGTACTACGACAACACCACCGACTACTACCTCGCCCTCCAGTCGGGCCGGATCGACGGCTACCTCGGCCCCAACCCCTCCGTCGCCCACCACGTGAACTCCGCCGGACAGACCGAGTCCGTCGGGAAGTTCTCCGGAGCGGGCGCCGGACTCCAGGGCAAGATCGCGGCCACCACGAAGAAGGACAGCGGCCTCGTCGCCGCCTACGCGGCGGCGATCGACCACCTCGTCGAGAACGGCACCTACGCCCAGGTCCTCAAGCGCTGGGGCCTGAGCACCGAGGCCGTGACGAAGTCGGAGATCAACCCGCCCGGCCTGCCCCGCACCGAGAACTGACCCTCTCCGGGCTGCCCGTACCGAGAACTGACCCTCTCCGGTCCGTCCCGCGCCGAGAACCGACCACCCCGGCCTGCCCCGCACCGAGAACTGCCCCTCTCCGGCTGCCCGTACCGAGAACCGACCCGCCCTCACCTGCTTCGAGAGAGACCGCATGACCACCAGCACCCGGCCACTCCACCTCGCCGCCGAGCTCGCCCCGGGCTCCGGCGGGGCCGAGCCCGGCCCGGACACCACCGCCCGTACGGTCGCCCTCGCCCGGCTCGCCGACACGGCCGCGCTCGACTTCCTCACCCACGACGACTCCTTCGGCCGGCCCGGCCTCGACGCGCTCGCCGTCCTCGCCCGGGTCGCCCCCGAGACCCGCTCCGTCGGCCTCGTACCGACCGTGACCACCACCCACACCGAGCCCTTCCACGTCCAGGCCGCCGTCGCCACCCTCGACTGGGTGAGCCGGGGCCGGGCGGGCTGGCGGATCGAGGTCTCCCCGACCGGGGCCGAGGCCCGGCTCTTCGGCCGCAGGCCGGCCCCGCCGACCGCCGAGCTGTGGCAGGAGGCGGGCGAGGTCGCCGAGGTCTCCCGGAAGCTGTGGGACAGCTGGGAGGACGACGCCGAGATACGGGACGTGGCGACCGGCCGGTTCGTCGACCGCCGCAAGCTCCACCACGTGGACTTCCAGGGCGCGACCTTCTCGGTCAAGGGCCCCTCGATCGTCCCCCGGCCCCCGCAGGGCAACCCGGTGACCGTCGTCGACGCCACCCGCCCGGCCGCCCGGGACACCGCCGCCCGCCACGCCGACGTGGTCCTGATCCGCGCCTCCTCCGCCGAGGAGGCCGCCGCCCTCCGCGCCGAACTGCGGGAGGGGGCCCGCGCCCACGGCCGGGACCCCGGGCAGCTGCGCGTCCTGCTCTCGGAGACCGTCGACCTCGACGCGTACGAGGGCGGGCCGGGGGCGCTCGCCGAGCTGATCGCCGGCTGGCACGGCGGCGGCGCGGTCGACGGCTTCCACCTCGTGCCGGCCGTCCCCGAACGGGACCTGGAGCGGTTCACCGGCGACACCGTGCGCCGGCTCGTGGACCGGGGCCTCTTCCGTACGGCCCACGAGGGAACCACCCTCCGCGACCATCTGGGACTCGCCCGGCCGGTCAGCCAGTACGCGACGACGGGAGCGACCGCATGAGCCGGGACAGGAAGCAGATCCACCTCGCCGCGCACTTCCCCGGCGTCAACTCCACCACCGTCTGGGCCGATCCGTGCTCCGGTTCGCAGATCGACTTCTCCTCCTTCGAGCACCTGGCCAGGACCGCCGAGCGCGGCCTGTTCGACTTCTTCTTCCTGGCCGAGGGGCTGCGGCTGCGCGAGCACGCGGGGCGGGTCCACGACCTGGACGTCGTCGGCCGGCCCGAGTCGATCACCGTCCTCAACGCGCTCGCGGCCGTCACCGACCGGCTCGGTCTGGCCGCCACGGTCAACGCCACCTTCAACGAACCGTACGAACTGGCCCGCCGGCTCGCCTCGCTCGACCACCTCAGCGCGGGCCGGGCCGCCTGGAACGTCGTCACCTCCTCGGACGCCTTCACCGGCGAGAACTTCCGCCGCGGCGGCTATCTGGACCGCGCCGACCGGTACACCCGGGCCGCCGAGTTCCTCGCCACCGCCCGCGAGCTGTGGGACTCCTGGACCCCGGACGGCGAGCGGCGGCCCTTCGCGCACAGCGGGCCGCAGTTCGGGATCGAGGGCGTGTTCACCGTCCCGCGCTCCCCGCAGGGGCACCCGGTCGTCATCCAGGCCGGGGACTCCGCCGAGGGCCGGGAGTTCGCCGCCTCGGGCGCCGACGTGATCTTCACCCGCCATTCGACCCTGGAGGCGGGCCGGGACTTCTACGCCGACGTCAAGGGGCGGCTCGCCCGGTACGGGAGGCGGCCCGGCGACCTGAAGATCATGCCGGGCGTGACGTACGTCCTCGGGGACACCGACGCCGAGGCGCGGGAGCATGCCGCCGAGATCCGTCGGCAGCAGGTCTCCCCGCAGAACGCGATCCTCGCCCTGGAGCAGATCTGGGGCCGCGACCTGTCCGGCCACGACCCCGACGGACCGCTCCCGGAGATCGACCCCGACCCCGAATCGGCGCTGGTCCAGGGCCGGGTGAGGGTCGCCGACCCGGTGGCGGTGGCCCGGAGGTGGCGGGCGCTCTCCGAGGCCAAGGGGCTGTCGATCCGTCAGACGGTCATCGAGTCCTCCAGCCGCCAGTCCTTCGTCGGCAGCCCGGCGACGGTGGCGGCGGCCCTGGAGGAGTTCGTCGCCGAGGACGCCGCCGACGGCTTCATCCTGGTCCCGCACCTCACCCCGGGCGGCCTCGACGGCTTCGTCGACCGGGTCGTCCCACTGCTCCAGGAGCGCGGGGTCTTCCGTACGGAGTACTCGGGCACGACGCTGCGGTCGCACCTCGGGCTTCCCGGGCCCGTATGGAAGGGTTGAGCACCATGAGTACGGATCACCGGCAGGACTGGCAGCACTGGCACGAACAGCGGGAGGCCGCGGTCTCCTCCTCGTACGGCCCGCTCTCCCTCACGGGCACCCACTGGCTCTCGGACTACCCGGAGGGGCGAATTCCGGCCGTTCCGGGGGAGTGGCGGGAGGACGGTGACGAGGTGCTCCTCAGTGCCCGCGCCGAGGACGGGGTCACCGTCGACGGCAAGCCCCTCGCCGGCACGGTCGGGCTCGGCGCCGACCACGGCCCGATCCACGAGTCCCGGGTCGAGTCGGCGGGCCGGCGGCTCGTGGTGCTGCGGCGGGAAGGGCACTGGGCGGTACGGGACTTCGACCCCGGCTCCGAGGCCCGCGCCGCCTTCCGGGGCATCGAGGCCACCCCGTACGACGAGCGCTGGGTGGTGCCCGGCGTCTACCGCCCGTACGGGGAGACCCGCAGCGTGCGGGTGGAGAACGCCGACGGCGTCGAGCGCGGCCTCGGGCTGGCCGGAGAGCTGGTCTTCGAGCTGCACGGCGGCGAGCACACCCTCCAGGTGGCCGTCGAGGAGGACGGCTCGCTGTGGGCGGTCTTCGCGGACGCCACCAGCGGCCGGGACAGCTACCGCTTCCGGTTCCTGCGCCCGGCGGCCCCGGCGGCGGACGGTTCGGTGACCGTGGATCTCAACCGCGCGCTGCTGCCCCCGTGCGCCTTCGCGGACCACTTCATCTGTCCCTTCCCGCCCCCGGGGAACACGCTCGACACCGCCGTGGCGGCGGGGGAGCGGCTGCTGCTCCCCTCCTGACCTGGGACGCGGTGTCAGAGCTACGGATGACGGGTGCCCCCGGCCGCGACGGCCGGGGGCACCCGTCCGTCCCGCGGTCTTGTGCGTCCGCTCCGAGGGGGCCACTATCGCTGGCGGTGCATGTCAGGGACACGACACCTGATGGCGCCTCACGGGCCCGTCACCCACGGGCCCCTCCGCTTTTCCCAGAAGGAGAATTGTGAGGAGCACAGTGAGGAACACCCGCACCCGTCTGCTCGCCCTCGCCGCCGGCATCGCGGCCGTGACGGCCATCGGACTTCCCGGCGCCCAGGCCGCCCCCGTCCCCGGCCCGGCCGCGGCGGCGCAGCTCGCCCGCGCCGACGCCGCCGTCGACGCCGCCGGGGTCGGCGGCACCGCCTGGTACGTGGACAGAGCGGCCGGCCGGGTCGTCGTCACCGCCGACGCCACCGTCACCGAGGAGGGGATCGCGAAGATCCGCGCGGCGGCCGGCGCCGACGCCGGAGCTCTCCGCGTCCAGCGCACCCCCGGCGTCTTCAAGCCCCTGCTCGGCGCGGGCGACGCCATCTACGGCGGCGGCTACCGCTGCTCGCTCGGCTTCAACGTACGCAGCGGGAGCACGTACTACTTCCTCACCGCCGGCCACTGCGGCAACATCGCGAACACCTGGTACACCAACTCCGCGCAGTCCACCCTGATCGGCGCCACCGTCGGGTCCAGCTTCCCCGGCAACGACTACGCGCTCGTCCGCTACGACAACGCCTCGCTGAGCCACACCGGAGGCTTCAGCGCGGCCGACGCCTACGTGGGGGAGTCCGTCAAGCGCTCCGGCTCCACCACCGGCACCCACGGCGGCACGGTCACCGGCCTCGACGCCACCGTCCACTACTCCGGCGGCGGCACCGTCCGAGGCATGATCCAGACCGATGTCTGCGCCGAGCCCGGCGACTCCGGCGGCGCGCTCTACGACGGCACCAAGGCGCTCGGCATCACCTCGGGCGGCAGCGGCAACTGCTCCACCGGCGGCACCACGTTTTTCCAGCCGGTGCCCGAGGCGCTCGCCAAGTACAAGGTGAGCCTGTACTGATCCGGCGATCGGACCATCAAGTCCCTTGATTTACTGGGGAGTTGATGGCCGCACGGCCGAAATGCGCCCTTGCGGCGTGAAGTCGTACGGCCCGAGACTCCCCCACAGCGCCGGCCCCCGGGCCGCGCCTCACGGGCCCGGCACCCCACGGCGGGCCCCCGATTCCCCTCGGGAGGAACGAGAAGTGAGGACCATGCGCACCACCCCCACGAGAACGATCCGGCTGCTCGCCGTCACCGCAGGACTCGCCGCCGCCGCGGCGCTCGCCGTCCCCACCGCGAACGCCGACTCCGCGCAGACGTTCAGCGCCACCCAGCTCTCCGCGGCGGGCGACGCCGTACTCGCCGCCGATGTGGCCGGCACCGCCTGGCGGGTCGACACCGCCACCGGCGCGGTGGTCGTCACCGCGGACTCCACCGTCTCCCCGGCCGAGATCGCGAAGATCAAGCGGCAGGCCGGAGCCAACGCGGGCGCCTTGCGCATCGAACGCACCCCCGGCACCTTCAACAAGCTGATCTCCGGCGGCGACGCGATCTACACGAGCGGCTGGCGCTGCTCGCTCGGGTTCAACGTCAAGGACAGCGCGGGGAACTACTACTTCCTCACCGCCGGCCACTGCACCGACGGCGCGGGCACCTGGTACTCCGACTCGGGCCGCGCCACCGTGCTCGGCTCCACGGCCGGGTCGAGCTTCCCGACCAACGACTACGGCATCGTGCGCTACACCAACAGCTCGGTGACCAAGTCCGGCACGGTCGGCAGCGTCGACATCACCAGCGCCGCCAACGCCACCGTCGGCATGTCCGTCACCCGTCGCGGCTCCACGACCGGCATTCACAGCGGCTCCGTGACCGGCCTGAACGCCACCGTGAACTACGGCGGCGGCGACATCGTCTACGGCATGATCCAGACCAACGTCTGCGCCGAGCCCGGCGACTCCGGCGGCCCGCTCTACTCGGGCAGCCGCGCCATCGGCCTCACCTCCGGCGGCAGCGGCAACTGCTCCTCGGGCGGGACGACGTTCTTCCAGCCCGTGACGGAGGCGCTGAGCGCGTACGGGGTCAGCGTGTACTAGGCCCCACCCGGCCGGAAGTCCTCTTGCGAATGCATTCGCAAGAGGACTTCCGGCCCCTCCCCGCAGGCCCTTTACCGCCCCTTCTCGCAGGTCACCGGGTGTCGAATGGAGACATCAGAGACAAAGGGACCGAAGAAGGAGTGCCTGCCATGGAGGCCAAGGAGATGGTGGACGGACTGGTGCGGGAAGCCCTCGGGGCGCTCGACCGGTTCGAGACCTTCGACCAGGAGCAGGTCGACCACATCGTCAAGAAGGCCTCGCTCGCCGCGCTGAGCGCCCACGGCGAGCTGGCGAAGCTCGCCGTCGAGGAGACCGGGCGCGGACTCTTCGAGGACAAGGCCGTCAAGAACCTGTTCGCCTGCGAGCACGTCACCCACTCGATGGCCGGCCTGAAGACCGCCGGAGTCATCCGCCGCGACGAGCTGAACGGCATCACCGAGATCGCCGAGCCCGTCGGTGTGGTCTGCGCGATGACCCCCGTCACCAACCCCACCTCGACCACGGTCTTCAAGGCGCTGATCGCCCTCAAGACCCGTAACCCGATCGTCTTCGCCTTCCACCCCTCCGCGCAGAACTGCTCGGCCGAGGCCGCCCGGATCGTCCGCGACGCGGCCGTCGCCGCCGGTGCGCCCGCCGCCTGCGTGCAGTGGATCGAGGAGCCCTCCATGGAGGCCACCGGCCTCCTGATGAACCACGAGGGCGTCTCCACCATCCTCGCCACCGGCGGGAACGCGATGGTCAAGGCCGCCTACTCGTGCGGCAAGCCCGCCCTCGGCGTCGGCGCCGGCAACGTCCCCGCCTATGTCACCAGGAGCGGCAGGCTCCAGCGCGCGATCCACGACATCGTGCTCTCCAAGGCCTTCGACAACGGCATGATCTGCGCCTCCGAGCAGGCCGTGATCCTCGACGAGGAGGTGTACGGCGAGGGCATCGCGGAGTTCGAGCGGCTCGGCGCCCATGTCGTCACCGCCGCCGAGAAGACCAAGCTGGAGGAGTACGTCTTCGGCACCACCGCCTACGCCACCAACTGCGGCGGCGCCAAGCTCAACGCGGCCGTCGTCGGCAGGTCCCCGCACTGGATCGCGGAGCAGGCCGGCTTCGAGGTCCCCGAGGACACCTCGATCCTCCTCGCCGAATGCGCCGAGGTCGGCGAGGCCGAACCGCTCACCCGCGAGAAGCTCTCCCCGGTCCTGGCCGCCCTCAGGGCCGAATCCACCGAGCACGGCCTCGACCTCTCCGCCCGTATGGTCGAGTTCCACGGCCTCGGCCACAGCGCCGCCATCCACACCGAGGACGAGGCGCTGGCCGAGGAGTTCGGCAAGCGGGTCAAGGCGGTCCGCGTCATCGTCAACGCCCCCTCCACCTTCGGCGGCATCGGCGACGTCTACAACGCCTTCCTCCCCTCGCTCACCCTCGGCTGCGGCTCGTACGGCCACAACTCCGTGTCCGACAACGTCACCGCGGTCAACCTCGTCAACGTCAAGCGGATCGGACGGCGCAACACCAACATGCAGTGGTACAAGGTGCCGCCGAAGATCTACTTCGAGCGCAACGCCATCCGCTACCTCGGCGAGATGGAGGGCCTGAAGAGGGTCACGATCGTCACCGACCGGACCATGGGGGAGATCGGCTTCGTCCAGAAGGTCACCGACATCCTCAACGGACGCGAGGAGCCGGTCACCATCCAGGTCATCGACTCCGTCGAGCCCAACCCGGAGCTCGCCACCGTGCAGGCCGGCGCCGCCGCCATGCGGGAGTTCCGCCCGGACACCATCGTCGCCCTCGGCGGCGGCTCCCCGATGGACGCGGCGAAGATCATGTGGCTGATGTACGAGCGGCCCGAGGTCGAGTTCGCGGACACCAAGGAGAAGTTCTTCGACATCCGCAAGCGCGCCTACCGCTTCCCGCAGCTCGGGAAGAAGGCCCGGCTCGTCGCGGTCCCGACCACCTCGGGCACCGGCAGCGAGGTCACCCCCTTCGCGGTGATCTCCGACCCGGAGGCCGCGCGGAAGTACCCGCTGGCGGACTACGCGCTCACCCCGGACGTCGCCATCGTCGACCCGGTCCTCCCGCTGAACCTCCCGGCCACGGTCACCGCCGACTCCGGCTTCGACGCCCTGACCCACGCCACCGAGGCCTACGTCTCCGCCTACGCGAACGACTTCACCGACGGCCAGTGCCTCCAGGCGATCAAGCTGATCTTCCAGAACCTGGAGACCTGTGTGACGGAGGGCGCCGAGGCGCCCGAGGCCCGCGAGAAGATGCACAACGCGTCCACCATCGCCGGCATGGCCTTCGCCAACGCCTTCCTCGGCCTGGTCCACGCCATGGCCCACACCCTCGGCAACACCTTCCACGTCGCCCACGGCCGCACCAACGCGCTGCTGCTCCCGCACGTGATCCGCCACAACGGCACCGTCACCCACAAGGCCGTGCCGTGGCCGAAGGCCGAGGTCTACCGGGCCCCGGAGCGGTTCCAGGAGATCGCGCGGATGCTGGGGCTGCCGGCCGCGACCCCGGAGGAGGGCGTGGAGTCCTACGCCCGAGCGGTCGAGGAACTGCGCACCCGGTGCGGCATCCCCGCCTCCTTCCAGGAGGAGGGCGTCGACGAGGCGGCCTTCCTGGCGGCCCTGCCGCAGCAGGCGATGAACGCCTACGCCGACCAGTGCGCCCCGGCCAACCCCCGGATGCCGATGATCGACGACATGAAGGAACTGATGACCCGGGCGTACTACGGCAAGTAGCCCGCGCACACGACGAGGGGCCCCCGCCGCGACGGGGGCCCCTCGTCGTGCGTCTCAGGCCTTGGCCTCGCCCACCTCCGAGGCGATCGGCTCCGCCTCCGGCTTCCGCTTCAGCGAGGACATCACCAGGGTGACCACCGTGCCGACGACCGCCCAGGCCGAGAGCACCAGCATCGAGGCGGTCATGTCGTTGCCCTTGAAGTAGGCGATCGAGCGCGCCGCCCAGGTGCCCGCGCCCGGTGGCAGGGCGGGGCCGATCGCCTTCCAGAACGGAGGCAGCATCGGCAGCGGGAAGGCGCCGCCCGCGCTGGGGTTGCCCGCGACGACGATCAGCAGGATCGCCAGGCCGATGCCGACGATCCCGAAGACCGACTGGAGGGCGAGGGTGGCGGCGCCGACGGCGAAGACCACCAGGGTGCCCAGGCCCCACAGGGCCGCGATGCTGCCGGGCAGCGCGCCCAGGATCGGGCCGACGATGATCGCGCCGCCGAGGCCGCCGAGCGCCGCGTAGAGCGCGAGCACCCCGAGCCGGATGATCGCCCGCTCCCGGTTGGCCGGCCGCGAACCGGCGCTGATCGCCAGGATCGCCGCGCAGATGTAGCCGCCGACGCACCAGCCCACCACGAGGTAGAAGGCCGAGAGTCCGTCGAAGTCCTCCGGCGACGCGGGGGCCACGTCGATCGTCAGTACGGTGCGCTGCTGGGTGGCCTCCACCTTGGTGAAGATCGTCTCCAGGGCGGAGGAGAGCACGGTGCCGCCGCCGGAGGCGACGAGCAGGGTGTCGGTGCGGCCGGGGTTGACGAGCAGGGCGCCGTCGATGTCCCGGTTCAGGATCTGCTTCCGGGCCTCGGCCTCGTCGGTGACCGTACGGGGGTCGAGCGGGTCTCCGGGCAGCTTCTCCAGCTGTCCGACGAGCCGCTCGGCGACCGGCTGCGGTGCGACGACACCGAAGGGGACGTCCGTCGGCTTGGGGTGGTGCAGGGCTCCGACGTACGAGGTGATGAACAGCAGCTGGAGGGCGAAGACGCCGACGACCAGCAGGGCGGCTCTGGGGGTGACGGCGCTTTTCAGTTCATCGACGAGACTCATGCCCCCCAGGTTCCGGGCCGGGAGGCGTTTGCGCAGGTGGGACACGCCCGAATGGCTGAACCTGGGGCCGTCGGGAGGGCGGCCCGTCTCGCTTATCGTACGAACGTTCGAAATGGGCTAAGGTGAGGAACAAGGGGGTGGGAACGTACGTACGAATTCGATGTGAGAGTGCGGTGAGGCGAGCCATGCCGGGATTCACGCACCTGCACACCGCGTCGGGCTACTCCCTGCGCTACGGCGCCTCCCACCCCGAACGGCTGGCCGCCCGCGCCGCCGCCCGTGGCCTGGACGCGCTCGCCCTGACCGACCGCGACACCCTCGCGGGCACGATCCGCTTCGCGAAGGCCTGCGAGAAGGAGGGCGTCCGCCCCCTGTTCGGCGTCGACCTGGCGTACGAACCGGCGGCGCGGGGCCCGGCCGGCGGCCCGCAGGACGTGCGCCGGGCGCCCGTCCGGGGCGGCGCGTTCATCGACGAGTCCGCACCCCGGGCCGTCTTCCTCGCCCGCTCCCGCACCGGCTGGGCCTCCCTCTGCGCGATGGTCACCGCCGCCCACGCCGGGGGAGGGGGCCGGCCCCTGCTGCCCTGGTCCGCCCTCCACGGCGACGTGTTCGTGCTGCTCGGCCCCGCCTCCGACATCGGCCGCGCCCTCGCCGCAGGACGCCCCGACCGGGCCGCCCGGCTGCTCGCCCCCTGGCGCGAGCGGTACGGCGACGCCCTGCGCCTCATGGCCGTCGACCACGGCCGCACCGGCACCGGGCCCGGCTCCCTGCGGCTCGCCGCCCGTACCGTCGGCTTCGCCGCCGAACAGGGCATCCGGCCCGTCCTCGGCAACGCCGTCCGCTACGCCGACCCCGGCCAGGGCCCGGTGGCCGACGTCCTCGACTCCGCCCGCCGGCTCGTCCCCGTCGACCCCCGCAAGGAACTCGACAGCGGCGAGGCCTGGCTCAAGGGGCTCGAAGGCACCAGAGGGCCCAAGGGCTCCGGGGGGTCCGAGGGCGCCGAAGGCATGCGGGCCGCCGCCGAACGGACCGTCGAGGCCGCCGGCTTTCGCCGGGACACCGCCCACCGGCTCCTCGAACAGACCGAAGCGGTCGCCGCCGCCTGCCTGGTCGACCCCGAGGACGACCTCGGCATCGGCTCCGCGCACTTCCCCGAAGCGCGCCTCGTCGGCGCCGGACACCGCACCGCACAGCGCGTCCTCGCCTCCCGGGCCGCCGCCGGCATGGTCCTGAAGGGGTACGAGAAACGGGGTGCCTACTGGGACCGGATGCACCGCGAGCTGGACATCATCGCCCACCACCAGTTCGCCACCTACTTCCTGACGGTCGCCCAGGTCGTCGACGACGTGCGGGGCATGGGCATCCGGGTCGCCGCCCGCGGCTCCGGCGCCGGCTCCCTCGTCAACCACCTCCTCGGCATCGCGCACGCCGACCCGGTCGAGCACGGCCTGCTGATGGAACGCTTCCTCTCCAAGCGCCGCACCGCCCTGCCCGACATCGACATCGACGTGGAGTCCGCCCGCCGCCTGGAGGTCTACCGGGCGATCATCGACCGCTTCGGCACCGCCCGCGTCGCCACCGTCGCCATGCCCGAGACCTACCGGGTCCGGCACGCCGTACGCGACGTGGGCGCCGCCCTCTCCATGGACCCCGCCGAGACCGACCGGATCGCCAAGGCCTTCCCGCACATCCGCGCCCGGGATGCGCTCGCCGCCCTCGACGAACTGCCCGAACTGCGCGCACTCGCGGGCGAGAAGCAGAAGTACGGAAAGCTCTGGGAGCTGGTCGAGGCCCTCGACGCGCTGCCCCGGGGCACCGCCATGCACCCCTGCGGGGTCCTGCTCTCGGACGCCTCGCTGCTCACCCGTACCCCCGTCGTCCCCACCAGCGGCGAAGGGTTCCCCATGTCCCAGTTCGACAAGGAGGACGTGGAGGACCTCGGGCTGCTCAAGCTCGACGTCCTCGGGGTGCGGATGCAGTCCGCGATGGCCCACGCCGTCGCCGAGGTCGAGCGGGCCACCGGCACCCGCCCGGACATCGACGCGGTCCCGGAGGGCGACCCCGAGACATACCGCCTCATCCGCTCCACCGAGACCCTCGGCTGCTTCCAGATCGAGTCGCCCGGCCAGCGCGACCTGGTCGGCAGGCTCCAGCCCGCGACCTTCCACGACCTCGTCGTCGACATCTCGCTCTTCCGGCCGGGCCCGGTCGCCGCCGACATGGTCCGCCCCTTCATCGAGGCCCGGCACGGCCGCGCGCCCGTCCGCTTCCCGCACCCCGACCTGGCGGAGACGCTGCGGGAGACGTACGGCGTGGTCGTCTTCCACGAGCAGATCATCGAGATCGTACGGATCATGACCGGCTGCGACCGGGCCGAGGCCGACCAGGTCAGGCGCGGACTCTCGGACGCCGGGTCACAGGGCCGGATCGAGCTCTGGTTCACCCGGCGGGCCTCGGAGCGCGGGTACGGGGACGAGGTCGTCGCCCGCACCTGGGAGATCGTGGCGGCCTTCGGCTCGTACGGCTTCTGCAAGGCGCACGCGGTGGCCTTCGCCGTACCGACGTACCAGTCGGCCTGGCTCAAGGCCCACCACCCGGCCGCCTTCTACGCCGGGCTGCTCACCCACGACCCCGGCATGTACCCCAAGCGGCTGCTGCTCGCGGACGCGCGGCGGCGCGGGGTGCCGGTGCTGCCGCTCGATGTGAACCGGTCGGCGGTCGCCCACCGTATCGAACTGGTGTCCGAGAACCCTGCGGTGTGGGGACTCCGGCTCGGCCTGACCGACGTCCACGGCATCGGCGAGACCGAGAGCGCCCGCATCGAGGCCGGACAGCCCTACACCTCCCTCCTCGACTTCTGGGAACGGGCCCGCCCCCGCACCCCCGTCGCCGAACGGCTCGCCCAGGTCGGCGCGCTCGACGCCTTCGGCGCCAACCGCCGCGACCTCCTCCTCCATCTGACCGAACTCCGGCGCGTCCACCGGGGAGCCGCCTCCCACGGCGGACAGCTCCCGCTCGCCCAGGGCGGGAAGACCGCCCCCGTCGGACTGCCCGACCTCGACGAGACGGAACGCCTCAGCGCCGAACTCGGCATCCTCGGCATGGACGCCTCCCGCCACCTCATGGACGACCACCACGCCTTCCTCCGCGAACTCGGCGTCGTCTCCGCACAGCGCCTCCGCGAGACCCCCCACGGCCGCACCGTCCTCGTCGCCGGCGCCAAGGCCGCCACCCAGACCCCACCGATCCGCTCCGGGAAACGGGTCATCTTCACCACCCTCGACGACGGGACCGGCCTGGTCGACCTCGCCTTCTTCGACGACGCCCACGAGCGCTGCGCCCACACCGTCTTCCACTCCTGGCTGCTCCTGGTCAGGGGTGTGGTGCAGCGGCGCGGCCCGCGCAGCGTCAGCGTGGTCGGCGCCGCCGCCTGGAACCTCGCCGACCTCGTCGAACTACGGGCGTCCGGCGGCCTGGGCGCGGTGGGGGACCTGCTCGCCGAGCCGGCGCCCGAGCCCGCTGGGTCCGCTTCGACCGAGTCCGCGACGGCCGGGGGGAAGGGCGACTCCGGCCGTCGCATCACCCTGTCCACCGGTTACGAGATGAACCCCTGGGCCGACCTGAAGCCGGCCGGCGAAGGGGTCCCCAAGGGGATGCCGGGCGGAAGGAAGCTGTGGCACAGCAGCCCGGGGAGCGCGGGGTGACGCGGGCTCAGAGGGTGAGCACGGGACGGGTGGAGAAGTCCTCGCAGAGGTCCTCGCCGTCCGGGCCGTACACGAACTCGGCCATGAAGGGATTGCGGTTGGCGGTCGCCAGGGGCAGCCACCCCAGCAGGGTGCCGTAGCCGCCGCAGACCGACTCGCCGCCGTCCCCGCCGTGGACGGCGGTGGTGTCGCTGGTCAGTTCCGCGCTGTAGGTGTCGTGGGCGATGCGCAGGCCGAAGGCGTTCGGCCGGGTCTGCGGTCCCTCCGGGTGCTCGTAGGGGGTGCGGTCGAGGGGGCAGTCGTCGCCCCAGCGGAACAGGGTCGTGGAGCCGGCCCCGCAGGCGTGCTCCCACTCGTCCGCGCTCGGCATCCGCAGACCGCGGGCCGCGAGCGCGGCCGGGATGCCGGCGGGCGGCCCGGTCAGGCTCTCGTCCTCCACGCCCATGAGCACCGTGGCCAGCGTGACGGTCCGGCGCGGGCTGAGGACCTGGGCGAGGTGGGCCCGGAGATCGGGACCGAAGCCGAAGCCCTGGTCCAGGCTCTCCGCGTAGTCGGCTGCCTGCTCGGGCGTCGGCCGCCAGGTGTCGGGGTCGAACCCGAGCGTCACCGTGCCGCCGGGTATCAGGGCGAACTCCTGGGCGCTCCGCTCGATCCGGACGCGGTGCAGCGGGGCGTCGAGGTGCTCCACGGTCTCGACGGAGGTCACTCGGCCGCCGACCGACTCCGCGGCCTCGTGGGCGACACGGCGTGCGGACGGCAGGTCGAGGGACCGCCACTGGTCGAGCGTGAGTGCGGAGAGAGACATGCGGAGCAGTCTGGCAGGGGGCACTGACACCGGCCTCCGACCTCGGCCTCCGACCTTGGCCTCTGGCGCCGGCCGTTGTGCGGTGCGGCGCGCGGTCAGGCGCGGTGGCCGGACGGCAGTACCGCCGTGTCGACGGACGCGTACGTCACACCGTGGTCGGCCAGGACCTCCGCGACGACCCCGCCGGTGCTGGTGAGCGCCAGGAGGATGTGCTCGTCGCCGATCTCCCGGTCCGCGCGGGCCAGCGCCACCCGGAGGGACTTCTCCAGGACGGTCTTGGCCTCCCGCGAGAAGGGGCGGCGGCCCGACCGCCGTCCGGAGTCCTTCCGGTCGCCGGCCAGCGCGCCCGCGCCGTGGGTCTCCTCCACCCGCGCCACGATCGCGCCGACGTCGATGCCGAGGTCCGCCAGGGCCTCCGTGTCCGCCCGGGACAGTCCCGCCCGGCGCCGGGCGTCGGCCAGGTCGGCGACCAGGGACGCGCGGCGGTCCGGCGGGCACAGCGTCCACAGGGCGTCCGCCGCCCGGGTGTCCTCCCGGTCGAGCAGGGACAGCAGCAGGTGCTCCTGGGTGACGGCCGCCGCCCCGCCCCGCTCCGCGTGCTCGACCGCCCCCTTCACCACGGCGCGCGCGGCCTTCGTGAACCGTTCGAACATCACTGCCTCCCGTACTTCTTGTGGACGGCCTGTCGGCTGACTCCCAGCTCGGTCGCGATCTCCTGCCACGACCAGCCCTGGTTGCGCGCGGCGCGCACCTGGACGGCTTCCAGTTGTTCCAGCAGACGCCGCAGGGCGGAGACGGCCCGTAGCCCGACCCGGGGGTCGCGGTCGCCGGCCCGTGCGGCGAGATCGGTCGCATCGGTCATGGTGTCAACGTACGTTGACAGGGCTCCCGATGTCAACCGCAGTTGACGCCGAACGGGCGCCCGTCATTCATTCGCACAAATATTCGAACATGTCCTAGGCTGGAAGGACAGGCACGAGGACGGGAAGGCGGGAGGCGGCATGATTCTCTGCGTACGGTTCCGCCTCGGGCCCACGGCTCCCCTCGCTCCCCCCGGAGGGGAAGAGGCCCTCTTCTCCCCGCTCGTCGACCTGCTCGGCGAGTTCACCCCCGTCGTCGAGGCCGCCCCGCCCCGCGAGGCACTCGCCGACGTGCGCGGTGCGCTGCGCTACTTCGGCCGGGGCCCGGCCGAGCTGGCCTCCGTGATCAGGGTCAGGGCGCTCGCCCTGTACGGCGTCGACTGCGTGATCGGCGCCGGGCCCAACCCGATGCTGGCCCGGATGGCGGCCGACGAGGCCAGGCCCGGAGTCACCCTGGTCGTCGAGGACCCCGCCGCCTTCCTGCGCGACCGGCCGGTCGTCGCGCTCGACGGCGTCGGCCGCGCCACCGCCCGTACCCTCTGCGGCTACGGACTCGACTCCGTCGGCCGCGTCGCGGACGCCCCGCTCGCCGTGCTCCAGCGGCTCGTCGGCGCGAAGGCCGGCCGTGAGTTGTGGGAGCGGGCCCGGGGCGTCGACCGCACCCCCGTCGTCCCCCACGCGGCCTCCCGGTCCGTCGCTGTCGAACGTGCCTTCCCGCGCGACGAGACCGACCGGACGGAACAGCGCCGGGCCCTCCTCTCGCTCGCCGGGGAACTGGGCACCCGGCTCCGTACGGAGGGCCAGGTGTGCCGCGCGCTCGCCGTCACCGTGCGGTACGCGGACCGGACCACGACCACCCGGAGCCGCACCCTGCCCGAACCCACCGCCCACTCGGCGGCGCTCACCGCCCTCGCGTACGCCGTCCACGACTCCTTCGGCCTCCAGCGGGCCCGGGTGCGGGGCGTCGCCCTGCGCGCGGAAGGCCTGACGGGCGCGGAGGGCGCGGCGCACCAGCTGTCCCTGGACCCGGCGGACGAGAAGGCGCGGCGGATCGAGGCGGTCGCGGACCGGGCGCGGGCGAAATTCGGCCCCAGGGCCGTCCTGCCGGGCTCGCTGGCAGCTGCCCGAGGGTCGTCCGAGGGCTGCCCGGCGGCCGTCCGACGGCCGCACCGGCGCCCTTCCGGGCTGTCGACGGCCGCTCCACCAGGGCGTTGTGACGACACATCAGTTTTTACCGACGCGTAACTTCCCAGTCGAGGCTACCCGTGCGTAGCTTGGCTGGAGCGCATCCCCACCGCGCCATCCCCACTTGTGGTCCGGACCGCAGGGCGTACCCCCACCTTCCCCTTGAGCCGCAAGGAGATCGCCCGATGCTGCCCCGGACCCCCTGGAAGCACGCCGTCAGAGCGCTGTCCGTCCTGCTGCTGACCGCCGCCGCCACCCTCGCCCCGACCACCGCCGCCACGGCCCAGGCCGACACCGCCGGCCGCGGCTGGAACGACTTCTCCTGCAAGCCGTCCGCCGCGCACCCGCGCCCCGTCGTCCTCGTCCACGGCACCTTCGGGAACTCCGTCGACAACTGGCTGGCCCTCGCGCCGTACCTGGTCAACCGGGGCTACTGCGTCTTCTCGCTCGACTACGGTCAGCTGCCTGGCGTTCCCCTCTTCAACGGGCTCGGCCCGATCGCCGCGTCCGCCGGACAGCTCGACACCTACGTCGACCGGGTCCTCGCCGCCACCGGCGCCCCCGAGGCCGACCTCGTCGGACACTCCCAGGGCGGCATGATGCCGCGCTGGTACCTCAAGTTCCTCGGCGGGGCCGAGAAGGTGAACACGCTCGTCGGGATCGCCCCCGACAACCACGGCACCACCCTGCTCGGCCTCACCGAACTGCTCCCGTACTTCCCCGGGGCCGAGGACGTCATCAGCTCCACCACCCCGGGGCTCGCCGACCAGATCGCCGGCTCGGCCTTCATCACGAAGCTCAACGAGGGCGGCGACACCGTGCCGGGGGTCCGCTACCACGTCATCGCGAGCCAGTACGACGAGGTGGTCACCCCCTACCGCTCCCAGTTCCTGACCGGCCCGAACGTCACCAACGTCCTCATCCAGGACAAGTGCGCGCTCGACCTCTCCGAGCACGTGGCGATCGGCACCGTGGACCGGGTCACCTTCCACGAGGTGGCCAACGCCCTCGACCCGGCCCACGCGACCCCGACCACCTGTCTGTCGGTGGTCGGCTGACCCGGCTAGCCCTGCGTACGGCGGCGGCGGGTGGTCCCGAAGAGCACGGCCGCGCCGACCGCCAGCACGGCGGCGCCACCGACCGCGAGATACGGGGTGGTGGCGTCGCCACCGGTCTCGGCCAGCTCCACACCGGAACCCGAACCGGCCGCGGGAGCCGGCGCGTTGGGCGACTGCGACGCGGGCGCCCCGGAGGACTCCGGGGCGGACCCGGGCGACTCGGGCGCACCCGCGTCGGGGGCGGCGGCCGTCTCCCCGGCACCCGTGGAGGCGTCGCCGTCCCCGTGCCCGCCGTGCTCGACCGAGGACTCGTCCTGACCGTCCTCGATCTGCTGGTCGCTCGGCGCGGACGCGGTCGGCGCCGGGGCCGTACCCCCGCTGTCCTTCCCGAACACCACGTCCGAGCAGGTGTAGAAGGCCTCGGGGGAGTCGGAGCGCTGCCAGATCGAGTAGATCAGGTGGCGGCCGGACTTCTTCGGCACCGTCCCCCGGAAGACGTAGTCACCGCTCTGCATCCCCGGGTCGGTCACCGTCGCGAACGGCTTCGCCTCCAGGTCCGACCACTTCAGCGGCTTCGACGGGTCGTACCCGTCCTTCGTCACATACAGCGCGAACGAACCCCGATGCGGGGCCGTCCCCTTGTAGCGGAAGGTGTGCGCCCCGGAGGCCATCGGGCTCGCCGGCCAGTCGGCCCGCGCCAGGTCGAGCCCCCGGTACTTGTCGTTGCCGGCGCTGCACAGCTTGCCGTCCGGGATCAACTGCCGGTGCTGACCGGCCGCGTTGGCGATGTTCACCGCGTTCCAGTCGTAGAACGCCTGGGCCCCACTGGCCGCCACCGCCGCCTTGCAGGCCGCCGACTTCGGCGCCTCGGGCCCCTCCGCGTAACAGGCCGAGACCCGGCTCACGGGATCGGTCATCGACCCGTGAGCGAAAGCGGGGGCGGCGGCGAACCCGGAGAGGGCCAGAGCGACGGTGGCGACGGCTGCGGCCGTACGGCGTGAGGTCATGGGGGGACAGCTCCTTCACGAGGGTGAGGTGGGGGGTTGCCCAGGAAACTAGCCGCCCGAATCCACGAAATCGCACGTGAGAAGGGGAAGGTGACGATCCTTAGGGCCGCTTTAAGGCGCAGGAAAGAAGCGGCTGAGGAACGGCGGAGCCGGGAGCCCCCGTCACCCCACCCGCCGGTACCGCCGCTCCGGTCGCCCCGTCCCTCCGTACCGCAGTGTCACCTCCGCGCGGCCCGTTTCCGTGAAGTACTCCAGGTAGCGGCGGGCGCTCACGCGGGAGAGGGAGCCGGCTTCCGCGCATTCCGTGGCCGAGAGGCCCTCCGGGTGGGCGCGGAGGATCGAGTCGACCAGGTCGGCGGTGTGGGCGGCGAGGCCCTTCGGGAGTTCCCGGGAGCCGCGCGGGCGGGTGCCGAAGATCTGGTCGACGTCCTCCTGGCGGGCCTCGTCCAGTTCGTCGAGGCGGCTGCGGAGCGAGGCGACATGGCGGAGCTGTTCGTGCAGCGCCGCCTGGCTGAACGGCTTGATCAGATAGTGCAGCGCCCCCGCCCGCAGCGCCTCGCGGATCGTGCCCACGTCCCGCGCCGCCGTGATGAACAGCGCGTCCGTGGCCAGGCCCGCCGCCCGCAGCTCCCGCAGCACCCGGATGCCGTCCATGTCAGGCAGGAAGACGTCGAGCAGCACCAGGTCGGGCCGGAGCCGCTCCGCCGCCCGCAGTGCCTCGGCGCCGCTGTGCGCGACCCCGGACACCGTGAAGCCCGCCACCGCCGACACATAGCGGCAGTGCAGTCTGGCGACCATGAAGTCGTCGTCCACCACCAGCACGTTCGTCACGCCGACCCACGCTAGGTCCCGACCACAACGACCACAACGTCCGTTGGTTGCGGAAGAGAGACAGCTTCTTAACGCGCGGGCAACATGTGGGCCACCTCACACCCCCGTTCCCTACTGCCTGAGAGGCGGCACACGTGCGGTTGCGCACCCCCTTCGCCCTCCTCGGGGCCGCTCTGCTCGTCCTGGTGGGTCCTCCGCTGCTCAGTACCGGCAGCGGCTCCGACTCCGGTACGCAGATACCCGGCCTGCGCTTCATGGTCCCCAACACCCCCGGCGGCGGCTACGACATCACCGCCCGAACCGCCGCCAAGAACGCCGAGGAGGCGGGCCTCACCGGAGACATCGAGGTCTTCAACCTGCCCGGCGCGGGCGGCACCGTCGGCCTCACCCGGCTCGTCGGCGAACGGGGCAACGGCCGTCTCGCCATGTCCATGGGCCTCGGCGTCGTCGGCGCCGTCCACACCAACGAGACCCCCAGAACCCTCGCCGACACCACCCCGATCGCCCGGCTCACCGAGGAGCAGGACATCGTCGTGGTCGGCAAGGACTCCCCGTACAGGACGATCCACGAGCTGCTCGCGGCCTGGAAGAAGGACCCCGGCAAGCTGCCCGTCGGCGGCGGCTCCTCGCCCGGCGGCCCCGACCACCTCGCCCCGATGCTGATGGCCCAGGCCGCCGGCATCGCCCCGAAGGACGTCAACTACGTCCCCTTCGACGGCGGCGGCGAACTCCTCGCCTCCATCCTCGGCAACAAGGTCGGCTTCGGCGTCTCGGGCGTCGGCGAGTACCTCGACCAGATCAAGGCCGGCGAACTGCGCCTCCTCGCCGTCACCGGCCCGAAGCGCGTCCCCGGCCTCGACGCCCCCACCCTCCGCGAGGCCGGCCTCGACACCGAGTTCACCAACTGGCGCGGCATCGTCGCCCCGCCCGGCCTCTCCGACGCCGAGCGCGAGAAGCTCGTGGCGCTGGTGACCGAACTGCACGACTCCCCGCAGTGGCGCGAGTCGCTGAAGACCCACGGCTGGAACGACGCCTTCCTGCCGGGCGAGGAGTTCGGCATCTTCCTCACCGAGCAGGACCGCCGCGTCGGTTCCGTCCTCAAGGAGCTCGGCCTGTGAAACCGACCCTGCCCTCCTGGCTCCGCGGCCGCTCCGAACTCGGCGTCGGCGTCCTGCTGTTCGCCCTCGGCGTCCTCGTCCTCACCGACGCCCTCACCCTCGACACCGACCTCACCGGCCGAGGTCCCGTCGGCCCCGCCACCGTCCCCCTCGTCGTCGGCTGCGGCCTCCTCGTCGTCGCCGTCCTCCTCTCCGTCGACGTCCTGCGCGGCGGACGCGGCGAGGCCGAGGCAGGCGAGGACGTCGACCTGACGGAGCCCGCCGACTGGCGCACCGTCCTCCTCCTCGCCGGAGTCTTCCTCGCCTTCGCCGTCCTCATCGGACCCGCCGGCTTCCCCGTCTCCGGTGCCCTGCTCTTCTGGGGTTCGGCCTACGCCCTCGGCAGCCGCCACTTCCACCGCGACCCGCTGATCGCGGCCTGCCTCTCGCTCCTCACCTACGTCGTCTTCGACATGCTGCTCGGCGTCCCGCTGCCCGGCGGTCCGCTGATGGGAGTGATCTGACCCATGGATTCCCTGAACTCCCTCATCGACGGCTTCGGGACCGCCCTCACCCCGATGAACCTGCTGTGGGCCGCCATCGGCGTGCTCCTCGGCACCGCCATCGGCGTCCTGCCCGGCATCGGCCCCGCGATGGCCGTGGCCCTGCTGCTCCCGGTCACCTACGGGCTCGAACCGACCGGCGCGTTCATCATGTTCGCGGGCATCTACTACGGGGCCATGTTCGGCGGCTCCACCACCTCCATCCTCCTCAACACCCCGGGGGAGAGCGCGGCCGTCGTCGCCGCCATCGAGGGCAACCCGATGGCCAAGGCGGGCCGCGGCGCGCAGGCGCTCGCCGCCGCCGCCGTCGGGCACTTCGCCGGCGGCATGATCGGCACGGTCCTGCTCGTCGTCCTCGCCCCCACGGTCGCCGCGCTCGCCGTCGGCATCGGCGCCCCCGACTACCTGGCCCTGATGGTCCTCGCCTTCATCGCGGTGACCTCGGTCCTCGGCTCCTCCCGCATCCGGGGCCTCGCCTCGCTGCTCATCGGCCTCACCATCGGCCTGGTCGGCCTGGACCAGATGACCGGGCAGCAGCGCCTCACCTTCGGTTCGCTCCAGCTCGCCGACGGCGTCGACGTCGTCATCGTCGCGGTCGGTCTCTTCGCCATCGGCGAGGCCCTGTGGGTCGCCGCGCACCTGCGCCGCTCGACCGGCGAGGCCATCCCGGTCGGCCGCCCCTGGCTGGGCAGGGGCGATGTGAAGCGCACCTGGAAGTCCTGGCTGCGCGGCCCCCTCATCGGCTTCCCGTTCGGCGCGATCCCGGCCGGCGGCGCGGAGATCCCGACGTTCCTCTCGTACGTCACGGAGAAGCGCCTCTCCAAGCACAAGGAGGAGTTCGGCAAGGGTGCCATCGAGGGCGTGGCGGGTCCGGAGTCGGCGGCCTCGGCCTCGGCTGCCGGGACGCTCGTCTCCATGCTGACCCTGGGACTGCCGACGACGGCGGTCGCCGCCGTGATGCTGGCCGCGTTCCAGCAGTACGGCATCCAGCCCGGCCCGCTGCTGTTCGAGCGGGAACCCGAGCTGGTGTGGGGGCTCATCGCCTCGCTGTTCGTCGGCATGGTGCTGCTGCTCGCGCTCAACCTGCCGCTCGCGCCCGTCTGGGCCAAGCTGCTGCGCATCCCCCGCCCGTACCTCTACGCCGGCATCCTCTTCTTCGCCGCCGTCGGCGCGTACGCGGTGGGCGGCGAGGCGCTGGACCTGGTCATCCTGCTGGTCATCGGCCTGATCGGGCTCGGGATGCGGCGGTACGGGCTGCCGGTGCTGCCGGCCGTCATCGGGGTCATCCTCGGCCCGGCCGCCGAACAGCAGCTGCGCCGCGCCCTGCAGATCAGCGACGGCTCCCTGGCGGGCCTGGTGAACACGCCGTTCTCGATCACCGTGTACACGGTCGTCGCGCTGCTGCTCGCCTGGCCACTGCTGAGGAAGGTGACCACGGGTCGCGCAGGGCGGTGACCGTACGGGTCGTGGGGCGCGGTTGCCGTACGGGGACGGGTCGCGAGGTTGCCGGTACGGGCCTCGGCAGGCGTGACCGTACGACGATATGCACGGCGGTTTCGCCCAACTCGCCCCCGATAGGGTGAGTTTCGGCCGGGCGGCGGCCGAATCCGGTATTCCTGGCGGGCAGCGCCATCCCCCACCCCGAAGGGACCCCCGCACATGCGCGTCCGACTCGCCCTCGCCGCAGGCGCCCTGCTGGCCGCCACCGCCACGGCCGTCGCCCCCCTCGCCCACGCGGGAGGGGGCGACGGCCTCTCCGTCTACGGATACGGCACCATCGGCGAGGACGGCACGGTGACCCTCTCCGGCACCTACCACTGCCTCGACGACAGTGCGGGACCCGTCTTCGTCAGCTCCGCCCTCGTCCAGGGGAATCGTTCCGCCGGGATCGGCGGCACCCAGGCCGTCTGCGACGGACACCTCCACGAATGGGTCAACACCGCCGTCGTGAAGGATCCCGCCTACCGGCCCGGCGCGGCCACGGTGCGGGCCGCGCTCACGCAGCTCACCACCGGCGACAGCGGCCGTCCCGAACCCGGCACCCTCGCCGCCGAGGACGCGGCCGTCGAAATGAGCTGACAGGAGCGCGCTAGCGCAACAGCTCCACCAGGCCCTCGCGGCCCAGGACCTCCAGCTCGTCCAGGGCCACCACGGCACACGCCGCCGCCTCCGGGTCGGAGGCGGCGAGCCCGCTCGCCGCGAACTCGTCCTCGTCGAGCCGCAGCACCTCGCTCCCGTCCGCCGACACCCACAGGTCCAGGTCCAGGTCCTCGACCACCACCCCCGAGCCGTCGATCACGGCCGGCCGGGTGATGTCGCAGTACCAGCCCTTGAGGGAGCCTTCGGCGGACCACACCTCCTTGACCGTGAACCAGCGGTCGCGCCAGTAGTGCTCCACGAAGACATCGCCCGGCTCGAACCGTACGAAGCCGAAGTCCCGCACCCCCTCGGCCGCCCACGGGGCACGCACCGAGAGCCGGGCGCCGTCCTCCGCGAGCACCTCGGCCGGGTAGCGGATCTTCGTCCGGCCCGCCTTCGTCAGGGTGACCTCAACCGATCGTCCGGACATGCCGTACCTCCCGCGCGCAGACCTCGTAACCGAACCACTTGTTGATCGCGAGCATCGGCTCGTTCCCGGTGTCGTTCCCGGTGAACGCCTCCGCGCAGCCCGCGGCGCGCGCCCGGTGCAGCGACGCGTTCTTGGCGAGCTTCGCGAGCCCACGCCCCCGGAACGACGGGGCCGTGCCCGTCATCCCCGAGTTGTACCGGCCCAGACCGTCCGTCTGCGCCGCGCTGAACGCGGCCGGTACGCCGTCCACGACCGCGACCGTCGTCAGCGCCCGGTCGAACAGCGGGTGGTTCCAGGTGGTCGCCAGCCAGTGCTCGTAATCGTCCAGCTCCGCCCCCACGTCACCCGGCTCGTCGGCGGTCGTCACCGCGTCCAGCTCGAACAGCGGTCGCGGATCGGCCGCGAAGTCCTCGGCCGTACACAGCTCCACACCGACGGGCGGCGCCTGGAGCGGCGGCAGTCCGGCCGCGGCCAGGTCGAGCCGGAGGAAGTACGCGGAACGGCTGGGGGAGTACCCGCGCCGACCGGCCCAGGCCACGTTCTCGGGGGCGTCCAGGACCCAGCTGTACAGGGTCCGCGCACCCCGCTCGGCGAGGTGCTCCTCGGCGGCGCGCAGCAGCAGCGTCCCGGCACCACGACCGAGGTGCGCCGGGTCCACGTACACGTTCACCGAGCCGATCCCGGGCTCCGGGGCGTCATGGGCGATCCGCTGCTGCGCCGTCCCGATGACCTCGCCGTCCTCCGTGACGGCGACGAGCGGACGTTCGTGGCTCTCCGGATGGGCGTGCGCCCAGTCGAACGCGCACTGCTCGGCGCTCGCGAGCATGAAGGGGATGGCCGCACGGCGGACCCGGGCGAAATCCGCGGCGTCCTCGGCCCGTACATCACGGACGATCACTGTCATGTGGTCGCACGCTACGGGCCGGGCACGCTCCGCCGCCTCCCATTTTCCGGTGGGGTGGGGGCAGAATCGGCGGGGTGACACTCACCATCGCCGTGGACCACGAATCCACCACCGCTCCGTACGAACAGCTGCGTGCCCAGATCTCGGAGCGGGCCCGGTCGGGCAGACTGCCGGTCGGATACAAGCTGCCGACGGTACGAGGGCTCGCGGAACAGCTGGGCCTCGCCGCGAACACGGTCGCCAAGGCGTACAAGGCGCTGGAGGCGGACGGGGTGATCGAGACGCGCGGGCGGCACGGCACCTTCGTCGCCGCCGCGGGGGACGCGGCGACCCGCCGGGCCGCCACCGCCGCCGCCCAGTACGCCGAGGAGGCCCGCCGCCTCGGCCTCAGCCGCGAGGCGGCCGAGGCGGCACTGAACGAGGCGCTGCGCGCGGCCTACGACAACTGAGCCCCTGAGGCGAAGGACCCGAGGCGAAGGACCTGAGGCGAAGGCCTGAGGACGGGACCCGCGGGCACGACCTGTGGCCCGGGTCTACAGATACAGGCCCGCCCCCGCCGTGCGGGGTTCCGGGAGCTCCGTCGAGGGCGTGCCGCGGCGCAGGGCGAACAGCTCCGCCAGCGTCGCGCCCTCACGCGGCACGTCCTCCGAGCGCCCCAGCCACTCCACCGACTCGGACCGGCTCAGCGGCCCGACCTCGATCCGGGCCAGACAGCGGCCCGGCCGGACCACGGCCGGGTGGAGCCGCTCCAGGTCCTCGTTGGTGGTGACCCCGACCAGGACGTTGCGCCCCTGGCCGAGCAGGCCGTCCGTCAGGTTCAGCAGCCGGGACAGGGCCTGCCCCGCCGTGTGCTTCGCCTCGCCCCGGATCAGCTCGTCGCAGTCCTCCAGGAGCAGCAGCCGCCAGCGGCCCTTGGCCGTGCCCTCGTCCTCGCCGATGGCGATGTCCATGAGGTAGCCGACGTCGTTGAAGAGCCGCTCCGGATCGAGCACGCAGTCCACCTGGCACCAGTCCCGCCAGGACCGGGCCAGGGTCCGCAGCGCGGACGTCTTGCCGGTGCCCGGCGGGCCGTGCAGCAGCAGGAGACGGCCGGCGATGGAGTCGGGCGTCACCTTCATCAGCCGGTCCATGGACTCGGCCACCGGCGCGGAGTAGTTGGGCCGGACCTCGTCCCACGTGCCCGCGCTGATCTGCCGGGTCGTCCGGTGCGGGCCGCGCCGGGGCGACACGTACCAGAACCCCATCGTCACGTTCTCCGGCTGGGGCTCCGGCTCGTCCTTCGCCCCTTCGGTGGCCTCCTTCAGGACCCGCTGCGCGAGGTCCGCGTCGGTGGCCGTCACGGTGACGTCCGCACCCCGGTTCCAGCGGGAGACCAGCAGCGTCCAGCCCTCGCCCTCGGAGAGCTGCGCGCTGCGGTCGTCGTCCTTCGCCGCCCGCAGCACCGTGGCTCCGGCCGGGAGCAGCGTCGCGTCGGGCTTGACCCGGTCCAGGGTGGTGCTGTGCGAGTGCGGCTGCTCCCCGGTCGCGAAGCGGCCGAGGAACAGCGCGTCGACGACGTCCGAAGGGGAGTCGCTGTCGTCGATGTTCAGCCGGATCGGCAGCGAGCGCTGCGGCTCGGACGGTGCCGGTGGGGTGTCAGCCATGGCGCCCATGATCCGGCAACCGGACAGGGCGCGCACCGGGTTTTGGCCGGGACGCCGCCCCGGCCCTGCGCGTCCCGCCGCCCGACCGGGGCTTCAGATCCAGTGGCCCCGGACCGCGCCCCGGGCGCGTCGGGCGAGCGCGTACCCCTTCGTCATGGCCCGGTCGGCGGCGAAGTTCCACGCGACCGACCGGCCCTCGACGAGCCGGGTGAACTCCGCGAGGCCGGTGGACCGGCGCACCGTCACCCGCTCCAGGGCGTACGGGCCCTGGCAGCGCCTGGCCAGCGCGTTGCCGACGGCGAGCGCCTGGGTGAAACCCGCCTCCCGGACGGTACGGCGGACCCGGCGGCTGGAGTAGCCGTAGGGGTACGCGAACGAGGCGGGCGCGGTGCCGACTTCCTCGGCCACGATCTCCCGGCAGCGCAGCGTCTCGAACCGGAGCCGGCGCGCGTCGAGCTGGTCGAGCTGCGGGTGGGTGTGGCTGTGCCCGCCGATCTCGGTCCGCGCGTCGGCGAGTTCGCGCACCTGCGCCCAGTCGAGCATGGTGTCGAGGGCGCCACCGGTCCCGTGCTTTCCGGGCAGCCAGCCGGTGGAGACGAAGACGGTGCTCGCGAAGGAGTGCGCGGCGAGCACCGGCAGGGCGTACCGGTGCACGCCCTCGTACCCGTCGTCGAAGGTGACGAGCAGCGGGCGCGCGGGCAACGGCGCCCCGGAACGCCAGGCGGCGGCGAGCCCGGCGGTGGTCAGCGGGGTGAACCCGCGCTCGGCGACGACCCCCATCTGCGCGGCGAAGGCCTCGGGGGTGACGGAGAGCCCGAGGGCGGCGGGCGCGGGGTCGAGGGAGACGGCGTGGTACATGAGGACCGGGACGGGGGGACTGGGGGCCGCGCACTCGGTCACGGACGAACTCCGGAGGTCCGGCCTGCGGCTTCGGTCCCGACCCGGGACCCGGCTTCGGTCCCGGCCTCGCCCCCGGCTTCGGTCCCAGCCCTGGCCTCGCCCCCGGCTTCCGTCCCGGCCTGGGGCCCGATCCCAGCTCCGGCCCCGGCCCCCGCTTCGGTCCCGGCTTCGGTCCCGGCCTCAGCGGCGTCGGTCGGGGCGCCCCCCGCCCCCTCGATCGGCCCCCACGAGAACCTGGTGCCGCCGTGTCTCGTCCGTAGTGTGCCCAGTGCGTAGCCGCCCGCCGCCAGTGTCACGCCCGTGACGATCGCCCCGGCCCGGCCCGCGCCGCCCTCGCGTCCGCGCAGTGCGTCGCGTACCCCGCGCAGGACTCCGGCGGGCAACACCCGTGTCGTATAGCGCCGTTCGGACTCCAGGCCCTTCTGCGCGCCGACGCTCCGCGCGACCAGCGCCTTGGACAGGCCCTCGGCGTAGACCCGGGTGCGGAAGTAGCCGAAGCGTTCGCGGGCGGTGGGCACCTTGTGGTGGATGACCGCCCGGTCGTCGATGAGGAGGATCGCCTCGGGCAACGCCTTGGAGAGCCGGATGCACAGTTCGGTCTCCTCGCAGCCGAGGGGCCGCCGGCTGCCGTCCCGCCCGATGCCGGTGGCGAAGCCGCCCGCCGCGTCGAAGGCCGTACGGCGGAAGGAGGCGTTGCCGCCGAGGACGTTGCGCACGGGGACCCGGCCCGGGGGCAGGCCCCGGTAGGTGCAGCCGACGACCCAGTCGAACTCCTCGGGGAACCAGTCCGGCCGGCGGCCCGACGCCCAGGCGGGCAGGGTCCGGCCGCCGACGGCCATGACGCGCGGGTCGTCGTAGGCGGCGGAGAAGTGGTGGAGCCAGTCCCGCTCGGCGACGGCGTCGTCGTCGAGGAAGGCCACGAACGCGCCGTGGGCGGCGGCGATCCCGGTGTTGCGGCCGGCGGACAGGCCGCGGGGGCCCGCGTTGGGGAGCACCCGCACCTCCGCACCGGACGCGGGGGACGGCCGGTCCGCGTACTCCTCGGTGAGCCGGGAGAGCAGCCGCTCGTTGTGGTCGACCACGAGCAGCGTCTCGCGGGCCGGCAGGGACTGCTTCCGTACGGAGTCGACGGCGGCGAGGATGTCCTCCCAGCGATCCTCCGTGTAGACGCAGATCACCACCGAGAAGCCGTACGGGGAGGTGCCGTCGCTCAAGACGCCTCTCCCCGGGGGACGTTCACCGAGAACGGCGCGGGCCGGCGGCGGGCCGCCTTGCTGATGGCCTTCTCCTTGAGGATGACCTTGAGGACCCGGATGCCGTCACGGACGGCGTTGAGGTTGCTGACGCCGTGGATGCGGTTGTACTCGTGGCTGGGCACCTCCTGCACCTTGAGGCCCGCGGTGACGACCCGGATGTTGATGAGGGTCTCGATCTCGAACCCGGTGCAGTCGAGGGTGATCTTGTCGAGGCAGTGGCGCCAGAAGGCGTTGTAGCCGTAGCAGAGGTCGGTGTACCGGGCGCCGAACTTCCGGTTGACGAGGGTGCAGAGAGCCCAGTTGCCCAGTCGGCGGATGGTCGTCATGTCGTCCGTACCGCCGCCGTTGGCGAACCGGGAGCCCTTGGCGAAGTCGGCGCCGCCGACGAGGGCGGAGACATAGGAGACGATCTCCTGGCCGTCGGCGGAGCCGTCCGCGTCGACCATGACGATGATGTCGCCGGTGCAGGCGGCGAATCCGCTGATCAGCGCGTCGCCCTTGCCCTTGCCGACCTGCTTGACGACCTTCACGTCGGGCCGGAGTTCACGGGCGACGTCGACCGTGGCATCGGTGGAATTTCCGTCGACGAGGACGACTTCGTGTATCCATTCCGGCAGCGTCTTGAAGACGTACGGAAGATTTTCGGCCTCGTTCATCGCGGGAATGACGACGCTCACCGGCGGAGTGATCGCCAAATGCGAGGTGATCGCGCGGTACTGGGCGGCTATTCGGCTCGGCTCGGTCAATTCTTGGCCCGTGGCGGTCGGGC
Source organism: Streptomyces sp. P9-A4 (assembly GCF_036634195.1). Classification (NCBI taxonomy): domain Bacteria; kingdom Bacillati; phylum Actinomycetota; class Actinomycetes; order Kitasatosporales; family Streptomycetaceae; genus Streptomyces; species Streptomyces sp. P9-A4. The sequence continues at coordinate 1,389,271 of NZ_JAZIFY010000001.1, read as the reverse complement.
GCAGGAACGAGCTCATGGATCCGGTTTCCCTCTCGTCCGGTGGGCCGCCCACCCCTTGGGCGGTCCGATGGTGTGTCCGGTTCGAAAGGGGGGTTCTCGCCCCACCCGCACAGAAGCGATCTCCTTGCGGGACAGGTGAGTTGGCATGTCTGGCCGCGCGGCACCCGCGACTCGGCGCACGTTCGAGCACCGAGCACGGCACCCCCCTACCGCGCCCCGCCCCGGGACCACCAGCGACGCTAGAGCCCTCCCCTGAGCCGCTTTTGCGTGACGGACCGGTGCGAGTGAGGTCTACGACGGTATTGATGAAGGGGACTGTATGGCAAGTCCCTCATCTTCGGCCTGGTTTTCGGCAGTTTGGCGAAGGTTCGACGGTCGGATGTCTAAACGACCGGTCGGATTCGATCAATCCGTCCGCATGCGGGGAACGGTGATTCAAGACCACGCCGCTGTGCATTGCTGTGTGAATGTGTCGCGTTCTCGTCCGACCGCTTCGGTGGGACCGGAGGCTCCGGTTCCTCTCGTGGCCGGATCTCGACGGTCCCTGACGGAGGATCGGAAGACGTTCACCCCCAGTTTTGACATGAACACTTCCGGCGAGGCGGATCCGATGCTACTACCTGGTAACGCAGAGATCCTGCTACAGGGAGGTTCCATGAGACTGCCCCGCTTTACCGCCCTTTCCTCCGCGCTCCTGCTCGGAGCCGTCCTCGCCCTCACCGGGGCGGGCGCCGCTCAGGCCGCCGGGACCGCCGCACTCGACTACGTGGCCCTGGGGGACTCGTACTCCTCCGGTGTCGGCTCGGGGAGTTACGACAGCGCCAGCGGCGACTGCAAGCGCTCCACGAAGGCGTACCCGGTGCTGTGGAAGAACGCGAACGCCCCCTCCTCGTTCGCCTTCACCGCCTGCTCGGGCGCCCGAACGGGTGATGTGACCGCGAATCAGCTCGGCCCCCTCTCGGCCGCCACAGACCTGGTCTCCATCACGATCGGGGGAAATGACGCCGGTTTCGCCGACGTCATGACGACCTGTGTGCTTCAGTCCGAGGCCACCTGTATCGACCGTGTGAATCAGGCCAGGAGTTACGTGGACAGCACGCTCCCCGGGAAGCTCGACGCCGTCTACACCGCGATCCGGAACAAGGCGCCCTCCGCCCATGTCGTCGTCCTCGGCTACCCGCGCTTCTACCAGCTGGGCGGCAGCTGCATCGCCGGCCTGAGCGAGAATGAGCGCACCGCCATCAACGGCGCCTCCGACTACCTCAACGCCGCCGTCGCCAAGCGCGCCGCCAACCACGGCTACACCTACTCCAGCGTGGTCCCGGCCTTCACCGGCCACGAGATCTGCTCCAGCTCCTCGTGGCTGCACAGCGTCAACTGGCTCAACATCGGGGAGTCCTACCACCCGACCGCGGCCGGACAGTCCGGCGGCTACCTGCCGAGCTTCAGGAACGCGGTGTAGCGGTACCGCCGCCCACGCCGTCAGTGGCGCCGGGACCGGCCGGAGCGGTGCTCGTCACACCGCCCGGACCGGGCCCGGTGCCGGGGCCGTCGTCGTCCACCACCAGGTGATACGTCAGGGCCCCCGCGATCAGCAGTGCGCCGAGCAGCCCGGCGACGAGCACGGGCCCCCGGCGGGGCGCGCCGGTCACGCGGGACGCCGCCGCACCCGCCTCCGGCGTCGAGGCCTTGCCGCCCCCACCCGCCCGGCCTCCGCCGTCCCCCTCGTCGCCGTCCCGCGCCCGGCGCCCGTTCCCGCCGCCGTCGGCCGAGGTGCCGGCCCCGCCCTCCGCCGCGTACGGCTCCGCCCGTGCGACCCGGGCCCCGCCCGCCGCCACCCGGCGCAGCTCCCGCTCGACATGGTCCGCCGTCAGAGGGTGTCCGGTGTCGGGGCGCCGCAGTCCCTCCATCACGGCACCGAGTGCTTCGCGCTCGTCGTCCGCCGGGGTCCGGCGGGCCGGGCCGCCCGACGGCGGTGCCCCGGCCGCCGCGTCGAGGAGTTCCCCCAGGGCGCGCAGGTCCCCCTCCGGCCCCGGTTCGTCCTCGGGGGCGGTGCCGAAGCCGGTCACCACGATCCGCCCGTCGTTGGCGAGGAGGACGTGCCCCGGCCCCACGCCCCGGTGCGCCACACCCGCCTCGCGCGCCGCCCGCAGGGCTCCGAGCACCTCCGCGCCGACGCGTGCGGCCTCGCGCGGGGACAGCGGGCCGGCCGCCTCCAGCGTCTCGGCGAGGGTGAGTCCCCGCACCAGCTCCGTCACGACCCACGGCCGGCCGTCCTCGGTGGCCACACCGAGGGTCCGTACGACGGAGGGGTGGGAGATCCGGGCGGCGGCCCGCGCCGCGCGCTCCCGCCGAGCGAACAGCAGGGGTGCCTCGTCGGCGGGGAGCCCGTCCGGGGCCCGGAACTCCTTGAGGGCCACCTCGTGGCCGTCCGTCTCGTCCAGGGCGCGCCAGACGGTGCCGGTCACCCCCTCGGCGAGGACGTCCAGAAGCCGGTAACGACCCGCGATCACCGTCATGGATCCACGGTAGCCGAGGAGGGTCCTCCGGGCGCCGGTCCTTCGGCCCGGAACCGCTCGGACGATCTTGGTGGCGGAGATCACACCGACCCGGGTGTCCGTCGGTGACCACCCTGGGGGCAGGATGGTTCATGACGGTTCGGCAGGTGTTCGATGCCTGTCCAACTCGCCCTGGAATCAGATGGATTCGGACGGTGACCGTCAACCCCCGTACGAGTGCGACGAATCCCGCCGCCGGGATACACGGGTGTCACGGCGGGGCGATAGGGTTAACCTGCCCTGGGTCGGGTGCCCTTGTACGGGTGGGGAGTGACATGGAACAGATAGCAATGCGCAGCAGGCCGCGAGTGCCTGCCATCACCTGCGGGAGCAGTGCGACCAGTTCGCGGCTCGACCGCCATCTCGCGGTGCTCGGCGGACCCGCCGTGCCCCAGCGCGAGGCGGCCGAGGCGACGCTGCTGATGCGGGAACTGACGACGCGTACGCACGAGGCGCCGGTGCACGGTCACCGCAGCCGCAGCGCGCGGGTCTCGCTCTTCGCCCCGCTCCGCAGACTCCGCCGCTCGCTCTTCGGCACGCGCCGCTGACGGTCGGGCGCGCCGGGCCGTCGCGTACCCGCGAGGTTCCCGCCCGCCCCTGCCCGGCAGAGCGAAAGCGCGGCGCCAGTGAAAGCGCCGGACGTGTCCCCGCCCGTCCGGCGCTCCTTCGTGCCCGCTGACGGTCGGTTCGCACCCGAGGGAAGACCCGTTCGCGCCCCCGACCGGTGCGCACCCGAAGGCCGGCCCGACCGGGCCCGTCGTCCTGCCGACCGGCCCTTCGTACCCGCCGTCGTGACTCCCCCCGGTCTCAGGCGATCACCCCCACACTCCTCAGCTCCTCCACCTCCGTCTCCGGCACACCCAGCTCGGCGAGTACCCCGTCCGTGTCCTGCCCGAGTGCCGGGATCCGGTCCATCCGTGGTTCCGGCGCGTCCGGGAACACGATCGGCGGCAGCAGCGCGCGCAGCGGCCCGGCCGGTGACTCCACCTCCCGCCAGCGGTCACGGGCCGTCAGCTGCGGGTGGTCCGCCAGCTCCGCGACCGAGTTGAGCCGGGCGCAGGCGATGCCCGCCGCGTCCAGGCGCGCCAGCGCCTCGGGTGCCGTCAGCGGGGCCAGGGCCTCCGCGACCACCGCGTCCGTCGCCGCGCGCCCGGCCACCCGCGCCGTGTTCGTCGCGAAGTCCGGGGCGTCGGCCAGCTCCGGCCGGCCGAGGACCTGTTCGGCGAGCCGCCGCCACTCCCGGTCGTTCTGCACGGAGAGCAGCACCAGACCGCCGTCGGCCGTCGGATAGGCGTCGTACGGGGCGATCACCGCGTGCGCGAGCCCCGTGCGCGCCGGGGGCGTACCCCCATGCATCCCGTGGTGCAACGGGTGCCCCATCCACTCCGCGAGCGAGTCGAGCAGCGAGATCTCCACCGGACCGCCCCGCCCGGTGGTGCCGCGCCGTACGAGCGCGGCGAGGACGCCCGAGAAGGCGTACATGCCGGCCGCGATGTCGGCCGCCGGGATCCCGGACTTGACCGGCTGCTCCGGCGTCCCGGTCACCGAAACGAGGCCGGCCTCGCACTGCACGAGCATGTCGTACGCCCGCTTGAGCGCGTACGGTCCCTCCGCCCCGTACCCGGAGACGTCCACCGCGATCAGCCTCGGGTGCGCGGCGCACAGGGTGGCGGCGTCGAGGCCCAGCCGGGCCGCCGCGCCCTGGGCGAGGTTCTGCACGAAGACGTCCGCGCCGGCCACCAGCCGCCGGACGATCGCCAGGCCCCGGGGGTCCTTGAGGTCGACCGCCACGGACTCCTTGCCGCGGTTGCACCACACGAAGTGCGAGGCGAGACCCCGGGCGGCGGTGTCGTACCCCCGGGCGAAGTCCCCGCCGTCGGGCCGTTCGACCTTGACGACGCGGGCGCCGAGGTCGGCGAGCTGCCGGGTGGCGAAGGGGGCGGCGACGGCCTGCTCGACGGCGACGACCGTGATGCCTTCGAGGGGGAGTGGCTGAGTGCTCATGGAAGCCCTGCCTACCCTGCGGGGGCGGTGCTTGTCATCAGGGGGTATCTCACCGGTGGGCCCGGCCCGCTTCCCGCCCGGTGCGGCGGGAGCGCATGCCAGGCGTCGTGGGGCAGGCGGGAGTCTGACGACAGGCCCTGGGCCGGTCCGTCAGCCCCGGGCGTAGCGGCGTACCGCGAGCGGGGCGAAGACGGCGATCAGGCCCAGGGACCAGAGGAGCGCCCCGGCGACCGGGTGGGTCACCGGCCAGGCCCCGTCGGCGGGGACCGGCGCGTTGCCGAGGAGGGTCCGGACCGCCGTGGTGACCGCCGAGATCGGGTTCCACTCGGCGACCGTCCGCAGCCAGCCCGGCAGGTTGTCCGTCGGGATGTACGCGTTGGACAGCAGCGGCAGCATGAAGGTGGCGCTGCCGAGCTGCCCGGCGGCCTCCTCGCTCTTGGACGCCAGCCCGAGCAGGATGCCCACCCAGGTCGTCGCGAACCGGAAGAGCAGCAGCAGACCGAGGGCGGCCAGGGCCTCCGCCGCCGTCCCCTCGATCCGCCAGCCCATGGCGAGCCCGACCAGGACCAGCGGGACCGTGCCGACCGCACTGGCCACCAGGTCGGCCAGTGCCTGCCCGAGGGGGACGGCGGCCCGGCTCACCGGCATGGTCCTGAAGCGGTCCATGACACCCCGGTGCGCGTCCTGGGCGGACTGGAACATGCCGGTCATGAGCCCGCCCGCCGCCGTCGCCACCAGCAGACCGGGCACCAGCTGGGACCGGTACTCCGCGCCGGGCAGGGCGAGCGCGCTGCCGAACACGTACCCGAAGAAGAGCAGGAACACGATCGGCATCGTCTGCGTCATCACGGTGATCGCGGGTACGTGCAGGACACGGCGGAGATGGCGGCCGAGGACGGCCGTCCCGTCGTGGACGAGGGCGGTGCTCACGCGGCGAGCTCCTTCCGGTCGGTGAGGCGCAGGAACACCTCGTCGAGGGTGGGCGGACGCAGCGACGCGTCGACGATGAGCACCCCGGCCGCGTCGATCTCGCGGACGATCCGGGGGAGGGTGAGCGTGGTGTCCGTGGTCACCGCGCCGACCGTGCGGCGCTCCGGGTCCAGGGCCGGCGCCGAACCGGTCAGCTGGTCGAGGACGGCCGCGGCGGCTTCGAGCGGGGAGGCGGGGGCGACGACGACCTCGGCGTAGCTGCCGACGAGGGCCTTGAGTTCGGCCGGGGTGCCGCGCTGGGCGACCCGCCCCTCGTCGATCAGGACGATGTCGTCGGCGAGCTGGTCGGCCTCCTCCAGGTACTGCGTGGTCAGCAGCACGGTCGTGCCCTCGGACGCCAACTCCCTTACGGCGTCCCAGATGTCGTTGCGGCTGTGCGGATCGAGCCCGGTGGTGGGCTCGTCGAGGAAGAGGACCCGGGGCGGTACGAGCAGACTCGCCGCCAGGTCGAGCCTGCGCCGCATACCGCCGGAGTACGTGCGGGCGGGCCGCCCGGCGGCCGCGGTCAGGCCGAACCGCTCCAGGAGTTCATCGGCGCGGGAGCGCGGCGCGCGCAGCAGCCGGGCGAAGAGGCGCAGGTTCTCGGCGCCGGTCAGGTCGCCGTCGACCGAGGCGTACTGCCCGGTCACCGCGATCCGCTTCCGTACCCCCGCCGGGTCGCGCACCACGTCGTGGCCCGCGACCCGCGCACTTCCCGCGTCGGGCCTGGCGAGGGTGGTGAGGACGCGGACGGCGGTGGTCTTGCCGGCGCCGTTGGGTCCGAGGACGCCGCAGACGGAGCCCTCGGGGACGGCGAGGTCGAGGCCGCGGAGGGCGTGGACCTCGCCGTACCGCTTCTGCAGACCTTCACTAAGTACAGCGTACGTAGTCGTCATGGCGCGACCCTACCTCACTGCGTACGGCGTACGTAACTACGATGGAGGCGAGGTGATGATCCATGGCGGGCCGAGCGGCCGAACCGGAAGTGATCTGGGCGCGGCCCGAGCGCGCGGGCCGAGGCCCCAAACCGGCGTACAGCCGACGGGACATCGTGGACGCGGCCGTCCGCATCGCCGACGCGGACGGGATCGACGCGGTGTCCATGCGTCGCATCGCCGCCGAACTCGGCTGCGGCACCATGTCGCTCTACAACTACGTCCCCCGCAAGGAGGACCTGTACGAGCTGATGGTCGACGCCGTCAGCGGCGAGTACCAGCTGCCCGAGGAGCCCAGCGGCGACTGGCGAGCCGACATGACCGGCATCGCCCGCCAGGGCCGCGCGATCATGTACCGGCACCCCTGGCTGCCCCGGATCATGACCACCGCCTACGGGTTCAGCCCGAACGCCCTGGCCTTCCTGGAGTGGTGCCTGGCCTGCCTGACCCCCCTCGGCATCCCCGCCGGGCTGAAGATGCAGCTGATCGCCATGGTCAACGGCACGGTCATGGCCACCGTCGCCAACGAGCACGCCATCGCCGAGCGGGCCCGGGGGCTGCCCTGGTCCGAGGCGGAGGAGCAGGCGGTGCGCGGCGCCTACCTCGGGAGTCAGCTGGCGAGCGGACGGTACCCGCACCTCGCGGGGCTCTTCGCCGAGGCACCCGCCCCGATCGACGCGGACGCGGTCTTCACGCTGACGATCACGCGCCTCCTGGACTCGTTCGATCCTGAGGTGGGTGCGGCAGGCGGCTCGGCCGAATCGGCGGGTTCCGTCACAGGAGCATGAACTGCCCCTCCGGGCCTTCCTCCTGATGGTCCAGTACGGACGCGGGGCGGCGGGCCCGGCCGGGCGGGGGCAGGATCCCGGCCGCCCGCAGCTCCTCCCGGGTCGCGCTTCCCGCCGTTCCCGCCGTTCCCGTCGTGAACGCGGCGCGCTCCGGCTCCCGCGCGCCGAGCAGTGCGAGCACGGTGATCAGTTCCAGCAGCTCCGAGGTCCACTCCTGCGGCCAGGCCGCCGGCCCGATCGCCTCCAGCGAGCCCGGCTCCGCCGCGGCGGTCCGGTGCGCGAACCACTGCTCAAGGACCCGCATCCCGCCGACCCGGAACTCCCAGGCCTCCGCCGGTACGGGGGAGATCCGGCCCTCGTCGAGGCACAGCGCCTCGTCCCCCTCGTCGTACGTCACCGTCCTGGGGCGCGCCGGGACCGCCGCTCGCACGTACGGGCGGCGTCCGCCCGGCAGCCGCGGCCTCGTCCCGCTGAGGGCGCCGCGCGCCTGGACGTCGACGAGGTCCCGGCCGAGCGCCACGCCCGCCGCCCAGACCTCCGGGTCCTCGGGGAGCGGCACCCGGCACCCGGCGGGGGAGGGGCGGGCCGCCGCCACCGTCCACGCCAGCCACGCGTGGGCGTCGACCTCGTGCCCGTACCGCTCCCCGAGGAACGCGAGGAGACCCGGCGCGAGATTGGGCTCGTGGCCACCGGGGCGCCGGAAGAGCGGCCGGATGCGGCCCGGCCGGCCGGCGGGGGAGCGGCCCTCCGGCAGCGCGGCCGTCACGAGGAGCGCGGGGCCGGCGGCGCCCGGCACGTACCCCTGCTCGACCGCGAAGAGCTGCGGTGCGCCGGCGACCCGCCACAGCTCGGGGCGGGCGGTGTCGATCAGTCGGTGGTCGGGCAGCAGCCACTGCTCCTCGTACGGCCCCCGGGCGATCCGTACGGGCTCGGGGCAGGGGCCCGGCTCGCGGGCCCACCGGGCGGTCCCGGTCCGCTGCCCGGGCAGTGCGGCGACCGCGCTCGCCGGGGTCCGCGCCCGGCTGGGCCGGAACAGGGCATCCCGCTCGTCCCCCTCGGCGGCGGCGAGCCGGTCCCAGCGGGCGCGCAGCGTCCGTACGTCCGGCGCCGCGATCCACGAGCGGCCGAAGCGCAGCGGCGCGACGGACCACGGCATGAGGTTGTCGAGGAGGGGCGGGTCGGCGTCGTGCGCTCCGGGAGCTTCCGTCACGCCCCGCATGCTAACGAGGGCGCTCAGTGGGCTTCCAGCGTCGGCGGGATTCTGCCGCCGGCCCACGATCCGGGACTCCCGCCCGTCAGTGCGCCTCCACCGTGACCGTGAAGGAGAAGCGGTCGCCCCGGTAGCGGATGCGGGCCACGTCGACGACCCTGCCGTCCTCGTCGTAGGTCACGCCGGTGTAGTGGAGGATCGGCGACAGCAGCGGGACCTGGAGCAGGGCGGCGGTCTCCGGGTCGGCGAGCCGGGCCTCGACCGTGTCGGTGATGCGGCTGATCCGTACCCCGACGACGTCCCTCAGAACCTTCGTCATCGGCCAGCGCTCCAGATCGGCCGGGTCGATCGCGGCGGCCAGCTCGGGACGCACGGCGTTCTCCGCCCAGTTGGTCGGCTCCCCGCTCTCGCCGTCGCGCCGCAGCCGCCGGTACGCCACGATCTCCGTCAGACCGGGGAAGTGCTCCGCGAGCTCACCCGGCACCGGGGCGGCGCCATGGCCGAGAACCGTCGTCAGCTCGCCCGACTGCTGGGCCACGATCGCGTCGATCGAGCCGAGCAGCCGGCGCGGGGTGGAGCGCCGGGCGCCCGGCTCGATGAAGGTCCCGCGCCGCCGGTGCCGGCTGATCAGGCCCTCCTCCTCCAGCTCCTTGAGGGCCTGGCGCATGGTCAGCACGCTCACGCCGTAGTGGGCCGCGAGCTGCTCCTCGGTGGGCAGCCGCAGCGAGGCGTCGGGCGTGCGGCCCAGTATCGAGGCGCGCAGCGACTGCGAGACCTGGTACCAGAGCGGCAGCTTGCGGTTCAGGACCAGCGAGTCGGGTGCGAAGGCGGTCACGGGTTCTCCGTACGAAGGCTACGGGCTTACGGCCGAGACACTACGGCCGAAAGTGGCGCTCAAGACCCTGCCATACGTCGTCGTACCCCTGCTGCAGATGGTCGGCCTCCGCCGCCTGCGGGGTCGTGGTCACCGGCCAGCGGGTCTCGAACATGAAGGCGAGGCCGTCGTCGATCTTCTGCGGCCGCAGCTCGGCGGCGCTGGCCCGGTCGAAGGTCTCCTGGTCGGGGCCATGCGCCGACATCATGTTGTGCAGCGAGCCGCCGCCGGGCACGAAACCTCCCTTTCCGGCCGTCTTCGCGTCGTACGCGCCCTCGATCAGGCCCATGTACTCGCTCATCACGTTCCGGTGGAAGTACGGCGGACGGAACGTGTCCTCGCCGACCAGCCAGCGCGGCGCGAAGACCACGAAGTCCACGCCCGCGAGTCCCGGGGTGTCGGAGGGCGAGGTGAGGACGGTGAAGATCGACGGATCGGGGTGGTCGTACGAGATCGTCCCGATGACATTGAAACGATGCAGGTCGTAGACGTACGGGGTGTGGTTGCCGTGCCAGGCGACGACATCCAGCGGGGAGTGGCCGTACGTCGCCGACCAGAGGTTGCCGCAGTACTTGTTGACCACCTCCACCGGACCCTCGACGTCCTCGTACGCGGCGACCGGGGCCCGGAAGTCACGGGCGTTGGCGAGGCCGTTGGCGCCGATCGGGCCGAGGTCGGGGAGCTGGAACGGTGCCCCGAAGTTCTCGCAGACATAGCCGCGGGCGGTCTCGTCGAGCAGCTCGACGCGGAAGCGGACCCCGCGCGGGATCAGTGCGACCTCGCCGGGGTGGGCGGCGAGCAGGCCGAGTTCGGTACGGAGGAGCAGGCCGCCGCGCTCCGGGACGATCAGCAGCTCGCCGTCCGCGTCGCCGAAGACCCGCTCCATGGCGGCGTTGGCGTGGTAGAGGTGGACGGCCATGCCGGTGCGCTGGGTCGCGTCGCCGTTGCCGCCGAGGGTCCACAGGCCGGCCAGCCAGTCGGTGCCGGGCACCGGCTCGGGCAGCGGGTCCCAGCGCAGCCGGTTGGGGTCGGGCACGGTCTCGGTGAACGGCGTGCCGCGCAGCGTGCCGTTGTCGATCCGGGTGAACGGCGGGTGCGCGGCCGAGGGGCGGATCCGGTAGAGCCAGGAACGGCGGTTGTGCGCCCTCGGCTCGGTGAAGGCGCTGCCGCTGAGCTGCTCGGCGTAGAGCCCGAGCGGCGCGCGCTGCGGGGAGTTGCGGCCGTGCGGCAGTGCGCCGGGGATCGCCTCCGAGCTGTGCTCGTTGCCGAAACCGGTGCTGTATCCGAGCGTCTCGGCCGTCTTCCTGGCCTGCTCCGTGGTCATCGCCCGCTCCTGTCCTGAGCCCACAAGGGAATCCTATGCGTGACCGTAGGATTCCGCGCGCCTTCCGTCAACGGGGCGGCCGACGTGGATGGTCGTCGGGTGGCCGTCGAGTGCGCGGAAATCAGGTGCCGCACAGGGGGGTCAAAAAAGATGAACAATGCTCTACTCTCACGCGCATGTCCTGGACCCGAAGGTTCGTCCTCGCGCTCACCGCGGTGCTCGCGGCACTCGCCGCGGCCCTGCTCACCGCACCCGGGGCCCAGGCCCACGAGGAGCGGCCCGTCACCTTCCCCGACGGCTCCGGCAGCGTGCCGAAGCTCCGCACCGGGGAACCCGACCTCCTCGTCTGCAAGACCGACCGGACCGACTTCGCGCGTCGCGTCTCCGGCTTCCCCGCCACCCTCAAGGCCCGCAACCTCGCCCTCTTCGAACGCTGCGCCCGCAGCGGCTACCGCCACCTCCAGCAGGCCGTGGACGCCGTCGACCGGCCCGGCCTCACCATCGCGATCCTCCCCGGCCTCTACGAGGAGGAGCCCTCCCTGCCGCCGCCGGCCGGAGCCTGCGCCACCCTCAAGGCCCCCAACTCCGCCCTCGGCTACCAGATCCTCAGCTACGAGCAGCAGCGGCAGTGCCCGCACAACCAGAACCTCGTCGCCATCCTCGGCAAGAAGGACCTCCAGATCGAGGGCACCGGCGCCTCCCGGCTCGACGTCGTCATCGACGCCAAGTACCGCAAGCTCAACGCCGTGCGCGCCGACGGCACCGACGGCGTCTACTTCCGCAACTTCACCGCCCAGCGCACCACGTTCAACTCGCTCTACGTGCTCGCCGCCGACGGCTTCGTCATCGACGACGTCCTCACCCGCTGGAACGACGAGTACGGCTTCCTCACCTTCGCCTCCGACCACGGCCTCTACAAGAACTGCGAGTCCTACGGCAACGGCGACTCCGGCATCTACCCCGGCTCGGCCTCCAACATCAACAACGGCCGCGGCTACGACGTCCCCCGCTACTCCATCGAGATCACCGGCTGCCGCAGCCACCACAACATGGTCGGCTACTCCGGCACCGCCGGAGACTCCGTCTGGGTCCACGACAACGAGTTCGACCACAACATGGGCGGCGCCTCCATGGACTCCGCCTTCCCCGGACACCCCGGACTGCCCCAGAACCACGCCCACTTCGAGCGCAACCTGATCCACGACAACAACTCGAACTACTACCCCTACGTCGCCGACGGAACCTGCGCCAAGCCGCCCGTCGACCGCGGCTACGAACAGGGCGTCGTCTGCCCGCAGATCTCCATGCCCCCCGGCACCGGCATCATCACCGCCGGCGGAAACTGGAACCTCTACGAGAACAACTGGGTCTACGGCCACCAGCGCGCCGCCTTCTTCCTCAACGCCGTCCCCGCCTTCATCCGCGGCGAGTCCGCCTGGGGCAAGCAGACCGACACCTCCCACCACAACCGCTACGCGGACAACCACCTCGGCGTCGACAAGTCCGGCAACTCCCGCCCCAACCGCAGTGACGTCTGGTGGGACGGCCAGGGCGGCGGCAACTGCTGGCAGACCGACGCCGGAGCCGCCACCCCCGGCGCCCTGCCCGGCTGCGGCGCCCGCCGCGGCGAGGTCTCCGGCAACACCGACCGGCTCGTCGGCGAACCCGTCAAACTCGCCCAGCTCCTCGTCTGCGCCGACTACAACGTCCAGGCCCGCCGCCTCCCCGCCGGCTGCGACTGGTACGGCGCCCGGGGCATCCAGCGCGTCGAGACCCAACTCGCCCTCGGCAGCGCCCTCGTCCTCGCCCTGGCCGGCTTCGCCCTCTGGTGGCGCCGCCTCCGCGGCAGCAGGCTCGCCACCGTCGCCTCCCTCCTCGGCCTGGCAGGCCTGGCCCTCGACGTGGCCGGCTCGACCCTCGCCCTCACCCCGACCGTCGTCCCGGCCCTCGCACTGCTCCTCACCGGCATGTGGTGGACCCTCCTGGGCCTCGCCCTCCGTCCCACCCGCCCGGTCCTCGCCTGGACCACCGTGGCCCTCGGCGCCCTCACCCTCCTCGACGCCTTCGACAAGGCGGTCCTGATGGTCCCGGGCATCCCCGTGAGCCCGGCCTGGCTCCGCCTGCTCCTCGGCGTGGTGTGGGTCCTGTGGGCCGTGGTCGCCGCCGGCGCCCGCACCCCGAACCCGTCACCCGAAAACCCGCCCACCCCCGAAGCCGAACTGGCAGCCGTGCCGGGGTCCGGCTCCGCACCCGAGGGCTCCCGGTCCGGCTCCCCGTCCGGCTCCGACTCCGGCTCCGATTCCCGAAGCGGCTCCGGCTCCGGTCGTGCTCCCGCCCCCGGTTCCGCGCCCTCCGAGGCCCGGCCGCACGAGGAGGGGACGGCGTGACCCGCACGCGGCGGGCCACGCCCCGCCTCCCCCTCGCGCCGCTGGCGCTCGTCCTCGCCGCCGCCGTGACCCTGGTGGGCTGCGGCGGCCGGGCCACCACCCACCACAAGCCCGGAACCAGCCACCAGGAGGACACCGGAAGCAGCGGCACCCTGCTCCCGGCCCGGGACGAGGCCGGGCACCGGCTCAGGGAACTGCCCACGACGGACGCGCCCACCGTCCGCGCCGACGCCCTTCCCGACAGCGAGGGCGGCTGGAACGTCCACCTCGTCGTGGAGAGGTTCCGCTTCACCCCCGAGAGCACCGGCGGCGCGGCCCTCCCGGGCCGCGGCCACGCCCGCCTCCTCGTCGACGGCAAGGAGACCGCCCGCCTCTACGGCCCCTGGGGGTACGTACCGCCCGGCGCCCACACCCTGACCGTCCGGCTCCACGCCGACGACCACACGGTCTGGGCCGTCGCCGGCGCCCCCGTCCAGGCCACCCTCCGCCTGGGCGCCGGCCCCACCACCTCGGGCCCCGGCCAGGCCACCTCCCCTCCCGTCGCCTCTCCCTCCGCCACCTCGCCGAGCCCCCGCCCGACCGCTTCCCCCGTGCCCGAACCCGGCCGCACCGTCACCCTCACCATCACCGGCAAGACCGTCGCGCCACCCCCTTCCCGCATCGAGCTCAAGAAGGGCGAACGCCTCACCCTCCGGGTGACCGGCGACCGCGCCGACACCGTCCACGTCCACGGCTACGACCGTGAACTGCCCCTCACCCCCGGCACACCCGCGACCCTCACCTTCACGGTCGACCGCACCGGTCTCTTCGAGGTGGAGACCCACGAGTCCGGACTCGTGCTCACCCAACTCGTCGTCCGATGACCGGACCCCTCACCCAGGCGGCCGCCCAGGCCGCCTGGGGCGCCGGGGCCGCCCAGGCCCCCGCCCCCGTGGTCGGGATACCGCTCGCCCACGGCATCGGCTCACAACACGACCTCCCCCTCTCGCCGTTCTACGCCTACGCGGGCGCCTTCGCCGCGCTCCTCATCTCCTTCCTCGCCCTCGGCCTGCTCTGGTCCACCTCCCGCTTCCGCGGCGACCGGTCGGGCCGCCCGCTCCCCGCCGCCCTCCAACGGGTGGCCGACGCCCCCGCCACCCGTACCGCCCTCCGTCTCCTCGGCGCCGCCGGCGCCCTCGTCGTCCTCCTCCACCTCCTCTTCGGCCCCGACGACCCGGACCGCAACCCCGCCCCCGGCGCCCTCTACGTCCTCCTCTGGGTCGGACTCGTCCCCGCCTCCCTCCTCCTCGGCCCCGTCTGGCGCCTCCTCAACCCCCTGCGCGCCCTCCACTCCCTTCACCCGCCGCGAACTCCCCGCCCCCTCCCCGCCGCCCTCGGCATCCGCCCCGCCGCCGCCGGACTCCTCCTCTTCACCTGGCTCGAACTCGTCGTCCCCGACAACACCTCCACGGTCACCCTCCTCGTCGCCCTCGGCATCCACACCTCCGTCCAGCTCCTCGGCGCCGCCCGCTACGGCGCCACCTGGTTCGCCCACGCCGACCCCTTCGAGGTCTACTCCTCCCTTCTCGCCCGGCTCTCCCCGCTGGGCCGTCGGGCCGACGGCCGGCTGGTCGTCCGCTCCCCCTTCCACGGCCTCGACGCCACCCCGCAGACGCCCGGCCTCGTCGCCACCGTCTGTGTCCTCCTCGGCTCCACCGCCTACGACGGCCTCTCCGACAATCCCCGCTGGATCACCACCCTCCAGACCTCACCCCTCGGACCCGCCCCCACGGCCACCCTCGGCCTCCTCGCCGCCGTCGCCCTCGCCGCCGCCTGCTACGGACTCTGCGCGGGCGCCCTGCGCCTCGTGAACCGCACCGTCACCAACCCGCTCACCTCCTTCGCCCACTCGCTCCTGCCCATCGCCCTCGGCTATCTCGTCGCCCACTACTTCTCGCTCTTCGTCACCGAAGGGCCACGCACGGTCATCTTGGCAGGGGGCACTGACAACGCCCTCGCACCCGCCCCGCCACTGGGCCCCGGCGGCCTCGCGACGCTCCAGGTCTCGGCGATCGTCACCGGTCACGTCCTCGGTGTGATCGCCGCCCACGACCGGTCGGTCCGCCTGTTCCCGCCCGACCGCGCCGTCGCCGGACAACTCCCGCTGTTCGTGCTGATGATCGCGTACACCCTCGGCGGCATCGGCCTGCTGATCGCCTGAAGCCGATGCCCGCCGTCCGACCGCCCGACGGGAGCGGCATCATGGTCCCCGTGCCCCAGACGCGAACCCAGACCCCGCCCGTGCTCCGCCGCGCCCCCGTACAGCAGCGCAGTGCCGAGCGGCTCGCCCGGATCCTCGACGCCTGCGCCGTCCTGCTCGACGAGACCGGGTACGAGCAGCTGAGTACCCGTGCCGTCGCCGGCCGCGCCGGAGTCCCCATCGGCTCCGTCTACCGCTTCTTCGGCAACAAGCGGGCGATGGTGGCCGCCCTCGCCCACCGCAACCTGGACGAGTACGCCCGGCGGATCTCGGACCGGTTCGCCGAGGCGCCGTTCCTCGACGCGCACGGGGCCATCGACGGCGTCCTGGACGAGTTCATCGCGATGAAGCGGACCGTCCCCGGCTTCGCGCTCATCGACTTCGGGGTGCCCGCCGCCGCGCCCGGGGAAGGCGCGGGCGGACGCGACGAGGCGCGCGGCGGTCCTGCGGGGCGCGACCGCGAGGAGGCCTCCGGAGGCGAAGGCGACGACCGGGCCGGAGGCGAAGGCGGGAGTGCGGCCGGAATCGACGTCGAGGATCCCAACCGGCTGGTCGCCGAGCGGATCTGCGCGCTGATCGCCACCCATCTGCACCGGCCCGCCGACGACGACCTGCGGCGGAAGGTCCTGGTCGGCGTCGAGACCGCCGACGCCCTCGTCAGGCTCGCCTTCCGTACCGACCCGGCCGGCGATCCGGCGCTCGTCGACGAGACCCGCCAGCTGCTCTACGCCTATCTGGTGCCCTCGCTCTCGTAACCTCCCGCAGACCCCTCCCTGTACGTGCCTACCGGTCGGTATGCTCGGCGTCACCCGACGCCGCCCCAGGGAGACTCCATGTCCACCGCCCTGCGCATCTGTCCCCTCTGCGAAGCGACCTGCGGACTCGCCCTGACGATCGAGGGGACCCGTGTCACCGGCGCCCGCGGCGACCGTGACGACGTCTTCAGCCGGGGCTTCGTCTGCCCGAAAGGCGCCGCCTTCCCCGAGATCGACGCCGACCCGGACCGGCTGCGCGGCCCGCTGGTCCGCGAGGACGGCCGGCTCCGCGAGGCCACCTGGGAAGAAGCCTTCGACACGATCGCCGCCAGAATCCGACCGCTGATGGAGGAATACGGCCCGGACGCCGTGGGTATCGTCCTGGGCAACCCCAATGCGCACACGATCGCCGGCTCGCTCTACCCGCCCCTGCTGATCGGCGCGCTGCGCACCCGGAACCTCTTCACGGCGTCCACGCTCGACCAGATGCCCAAGCACGTGTCCAGCGGCCTGTTGTTCGGAGACCCCTTCGCCGTCCCCGTGCCGGACCTGGACCGCACCGATCACCTGCTGATCCTCGGAGCCAACCCGCTGGACTCCAACGGCAGCCTGTGCACGGCCCCCGACTTCCCCGGCAGGCTCAAGGCGCTGCGCCGGCGCGGCGGCACCCTCACCGTCGTCGACCCCCGGCGCACCCGCACCGCCCGGCTCGCCGACCGGCACGTCCCGATCCGCCCCGGCACCGACGCGCTCCTCCTCGCCGCCCTCGCCCACACCCTCTTCGAGGAGGGACTCACCGGCCTCGGCCCGCTCGCCGCCCATGTGGAGGGGGTCGAGGAGGTACGGGCGGCGATGCGGGAGTTCACCCCCGAGGCGGTCGCCGACGCCTGCGACGTGGACGCGGACACCATCCGCGCCCTCGCCCGGGAACTGGCCGCCGCGCCCACCGCCGCCGTCTACGGGCGGATGGGCAGCTCCACCGTGGAGCACGGCGCCCTCGCCAACTGGCTCGTCGACGTCCTCAACATCCTCACCGGCAACCTCGACCGGCCCGGCGGCGCCCTCTTCCCCCTCTCCGCCACCGCGCCCGCCCCGCGCCCCGCCGCACCCGGGAAGGGATTCGCCCTCGGCCGCCGGCACAGCAGGGTCTCGCACCACCCCGAGGTCAAGGGGGAGTTGCCGCTCGTCGCGCTGGCCGAGGAGATCGAGACACCGGGGGAGGGGCGAATCCGGGCGCTGATCACCGTCGCCGCCAACCCCGTCCTGTCCGCCCCCGACGGCGACCGCCTGGACGCGGCCCTCGCCACCCTCGACCTGATGGTCGCCGTCGACCCCTACCTCAACGAGACCACCCGCCACGCCGACGTCCTGCTGCCGCCGCCCCCGCCGTCCCGGAGCGCCCACTTCGACTACGCCTTCAACAACTTCGCCGTACGGAACCAGGTCCGCTACACCCCCGCCGCCCTGCCCCTCGAAGCGGACCGCATGGACGAGTGCGAGATCCACGCCCGGCTGATCCTCGCCGTGTCGGGGATGCACGGCGCCCCGCCGTCCGCCGTCGACCAGCTCGCGATCGACACCACCCTGGCCAAGGCCGTGACTCAGGAGCACTCGCCCGCCCACGGCGTGGACCCACGGGAGTTCGCGGCGGGGCTGACCGGGGAGACCGGGCCCGAGCGCCGGCTCGACCTCATGCTCCGCCTCGGGGCGTACGGGCTCACCCTCGACGAGCTGCGGGCGCACCCGCACGGCCTGGACCTCGGCCCCTTGAAGCCGCGCGTGCCCCAGCTGCTCAAGACCCGCAGCGGCCGGATCGAACTGTTCCCCGCGCCGCTGGCCGCCGACCTGCCCCGGCTGCGCGCCGCGCTGCACGCCGTACCCGACCCGGGCACCCTCCGGCTCGTCGGGCGCCGCCATCTGCGCTCCAACAACAGCTGGCTGCACAACACCCCGGCGCTCGAGGGCGGTTCGAACCGGTGCACCCTCCAGGTGCACCCCGAGGACGCGGCCCGGCTGCGGCTGACCGACGGCGGCCTCGCCCGGGTGAAGGGCGAGGGCGGTGAGCTTGAGGTGCCCGTCGAGGTGAGCGAGGGGATGCGGCCGGGGGTGGTGAGCATCCCGCACGGCTGGGGTCACGACCGGACCGGCGCCCGGCTCTCGGTGGCGTCCACGCGCCCCGGGGTCAACGTCAACCAGTTGCTGGACGGCTCCCGGATCGACCCCCTGTCGGGCACCGCCGTGCTGAACGGCTTCCCCGTACAGGTGTCACCTGTGCTGCCGGCCCCGCAGCCGGACCACTAGCCGGCCCCACCAGCCGGCCCCGCGACCGGCCCCGCCGGGGGACGCCGACCGGCCCCGCCCGGGGCACGCCAGTCTGCCCCGTCCGAGGTGCTGCCCTGAGCGCCACCGCCTTGACCTGGGGTTTTGCTCGTATTGCTCACGCGTCAACATCTTGTTAACAGCGGAAGAGGACACCTACCGTCATGCGGACCGCCGCTCGGCGGCAGTTCAACGGTGAACGTGAGGTGTCCTCCATGCTGACCGTCCTCGGCTTCGCCATGATCGCGACCTTCCTGGTCCTGATCATGATGAAAAAGATGTCGCCGATCGCGGCGCTCGTACTCATTCCCGCGCTCTTCTGCGTCGCGGTCGGACAGGGGGCCCAGCTCGGCGACTACGTCATCGAAGGCGTCGGCAAGCTGGCGCCGACGGCCGCCATGCTGATGTTCGCCATCGTCTACTTCGGCGTGATGATCGACGTCGGCCTCTTCGACCCGATCGTCCGGGGCATCCTGCGCTTCTGCAAGGCCGACCCGGTGCGGGTCGTCGTGGGTACGGCGGTGCTCGCCGCGATCGTCTCGCTGGACGGCGACGGCTCTACCACGTTCATGATCACCGTCTCGGCGATGTATCCGCTGTACAAGCGGCTCGGGATGAGCCTGGTGGTCATGACGGGTGTCGCCGCGACCGCGAACGGCGTCATGAACACGCTGCCCTGGGGCGGTCCCACGGCCCGCGCCGCGACCGCCCTCAAGCTGGACGCCGCCGACATCTTCGTCCCGATGATCCCGGCGCTCGGTGTCGGCCTGCTCTTCGTCTTCGTCCTCGCGTACGTCCTCGGCCGCCGTGAGCGCAAGCGCATCGGCTACCTCACGCTGGACGAGGCCCTGGTGCCGGAGAGCGAGACCGTGCTGGTCGGCGCGGGTGGCGGCGCCGACGGTACGGGCACGTCGGCGAAGCCGGCCGCGGGTGCGGGTGCGGGTGCAGGTGCTGGTGCCGATACGGGTACGGGTGCGGCCGGTGTCGATGGAGGCGACGGCGCGCGGGGTGACGAGGGCTTTCAGGGGCTCGACCCGAAGCGGGCGACGCTGCGGCCCAAGCTGTACTGGTTCAACGCCGGTCTGACGGTCGCGCTGCTCGCCGCGATGATCCTCGAACTCATGCCGATCCCGGTGCTGTTCCTCCTCGGCGCGGCCCTCGCGCTGACCGTGAACTACCCGAACATGACCGAGCAGAAGGCGCGTATCGCCGCTCACGCCGACAACGTCCTCAACGTCTCCGGCATGGTGTTCGCCGCCGCCGTCTTCACCGGTGTGCTCACCGGCACGGGCATGGTCAAGCACATGGCCGACTGGCTGGTCGACGCCATCCCCGCCGGCATGGGTCCGCACATGGCGCTGGTGACCGGTGTGCTGAGCCTCCCGCTCACGTACTTCATGTCGAACGACGGCTTCTACTTCGGTGTGCTGCCGGTTCTCGCCGAGGCGGGTGCGGCGCACGGTGTCTCGCCGCTGGAGATCGCGCGGGCCTCGCTGGTCGGCCAGGCGCTGCACATGTCGAGCCCGCTGGTGCCCGCCGTCTACGTCCTCGTCGGCATGGCGAAGGTGGAGTTCGGCGACCACACCAAGTTCACGGTGAAGTGGGCCGCGCTGACCTCGCTGGTCGTTCTCGCGGCGGGAATCCTCTTCGGGATCATCTGACCCGGGTCCGGTTCGGGCCCCGGTCGGGGTCTGAGCCGGACGGGCGACTTCGGAGGGTGGCGTGGGCAAGTCGCCACCCTTCGTGCCGCTGTCGTCACAGATAGTCCGATTATCGGCTCATCTCTGACGATGCCCCTCCGGAGGCCCCCGCATGACCGCTCGTACCACCCGTCCCCTCGCCATGACCGCCACGGCCGCCGTGCTCGCGCTCGGCGGCCTCTCGCTCGCCGCCGCCCCGGCCGCCTTCGCCGCCCCCGGCGACAACGGTGATGTGAAGATCCACAAGGTGGGTACGCCCGCCGACTCCCAGAACGACGAGCCGAAGGTCTGCAAGTTCTACCTGGCGGCCTTCAACTTCGACAATCTGCAAGAGGTCGACTGGGAGATCAGCCCGCAGCCACCCAAGGCCGACGGCCCGCAGCTCAGCGGCCACATCACCCTCGGCGGCATCGGCAAGGGCAATACCCGCCCGCTGTCGCTGCCCAATGGCCAGTACAAGCTCGTCTGGACCTTCGAGGGCGAGAACGGGGCCGGCAAGCACAAGGTCTTCAAGGTCGACTGCCCCGGTGACGTCACGACCGGCGGCAACGGCAACGGCGGCCCCGGTGGCGGCCCCGGCGGACACGGTCCCGGCAAGCCCCCGCACGGTCCGGTCGGCGCGGGTGGCGGCGGCAGCGCGGACATCGCGGCCCAGGACTCCTCCGCGTTCGGCGTCGGGGCGGCCGTCGCGGCCGGACTCGCCGGTACGGCCGGACTGGTCCTGATCCGCCGCTCGCGCCGCCGCGACGATGGCGTCGCGTAGGGCTTCGGCGACGCGTACGGCATCGGCCACGCGCAGGGCGCCGGTGACGCGCGGGGCATCGGCGCCGCACGGCCCGTCCCGCCTCTCGCGCAGGCGCCGGCGCCTGTTCCGGCTCGCCAGGACCGTGACGGTGACCGTGGTCCTGGTGGCCGGGGGCGTCTGGTGGGCCGGAGGCGAGGAACCGGCCGACGGACCGCTCGCCGTCGCCCCGGTCGCGCCCGGCGCGACCGGGGCACGGGCGGCGGCCGGAGCGCCGGCCGGGCTGGACCGCAAGGCCAAGGCCCGGGAGGGTGCGGCGAACCGGCCTCCGGCCTCGCCCCGGCCGAAGGCCGCCCCCCGGCCCGTACCGCCGCCCTCGCCGCTGTCCCGTTCGCGTCCCACCGCCGTCGCCGTCCCGGCCATCACCATCGAGGCGCCGGTGACCGAACTCGGCCTGGACGCGGCGGGGCGGCTCGCGACGCCGCCCGTCGACAACCCCCGGGTCGTCGGCTGGTACGGGAAGGGGGTGACCCCGGGGGAGCGTGGAACCGCCGTCGTCGTCGGCCACCGCGACACCCGTACCGGGCCGGCCGTCTTCCTCAACCTCGACTCGCTCAGCCCCGGCAACACCGTCCGGGTCGCCCGCGCGGACGGCAGGGTCGCCGTCTTCACGGTCGACCGCGTCCGGACGTACGCCAAGGCCGACTTCCCCGACAAGGAGGTGTACGGCGCCACCGGGCGGCCCGAACTGCGGCTGCTGACCTGCGGAGGCGCCTTCGACCGCAGGACGGGCTACGAGGCGAACATCGTCGTCTTCGCCCACCTCACCGACATCGCCCGGAAGATCTGACCGGCGGACCCCAGCCGCGTCCGTCGTTCTCCCCGCCCCGGCGGGCCCGCGCCAACCGGCGTGCGCGCCCGCCGGGGCGCGGCGGTTCCTCCGCCAGGGCCACTGCCCGGCCGAAGCCCGGCACGATGAGCCGGGCCGCGGAGAGCTTGGGCCACGGAGAGCCCCGGCCGCGGCGACCCCCGGCCGCGGCGACCCCCGGCCGCGGCGACCCCCGGCCGCGGAGACCCGGCCCACCCCCGAAGCTCTGGCGCGTGAAAACTAACAGCGCTAGTTTGGTGCGGACGGTGAACCGGTCGCCGACGCACCCGTCGGCAGCGTGAGGAGAGAGCGGATGAAGGCGCACGACGCGATGTACATCGGCGGGGAGTGGCGCCCCGCCGCGGGCTCCGACACGATCGCCGTGGTCAACCCGGCGGACGAGCAGGTCATCGGCCACGTCCCGGCCGGCACCGCCGAGGACGTCGACGCCGCCGTACGGGCCGCCCGCGCCGCCCTGCCCGGCTGGGCCGCGACCCCGCCCGCCGAGCGCGGAGCCCGTATCGCCGCCCTGCGCGACGCCCTCGCCGCCCGCGCGGAGGAGATCGCCGCCACCGTCACCGCCGAACTCGGCGCCCCGCCGCAGCTCGCCGCCGCCGTCCACGCCGGACTGCCGATCGCCGTGGCCGGCTCGTACGCGGAACTGGCCGCCACCCACCCCTTCGAGGAGAAGGTCGGCAACTCCACCGTCTACGCGGAGCCGGTCGGCGTCGTCGGCGCCATCACCCCCTGGAACTACCCGCTCCACCAGGTCGTCGCCAAGGTCGCCCCGGCCCTCGCCGCCGGCTGCACGACCGTCCTCAAGCCCGCCGAAGACACCCCGCTCACCGCCCAGCTCTTCGCCGAGGCCGTCCACGAGGCCGGGCTGCCCGCCGGAGTGTTCAACCTGGTCACCGGGCTCGGCCCGGTCGCGGGCCAGGCGCTCGCCGAGCATCCGGACGTCGACCTCGTCTCCTTCACCGGCTCCACCGCCGTCGGCCGCCGCATCGGCGCCCTCGCGGGCGGCGCCGTCAAGCGGGTCGCCCTCGAACTCGGCGGCAAGTCCGCCAACGTGATCCTGCCGAGCGCCGACCTCCCCAAGGCCGTCGCCGTCGGCATCGCGAACGTCATGTCCAACTCCGGCCAGACGTGCAGCGCCTGGACCCGGATGCTGATCCCCGCCGACCGGTACGAGGAGGCGGTGGCGCTCGCCGCCGAGGCCGTCGCCAAGTACGTCCCCGGCGAGCGCGTCGGCCCGTTGGTCAACGCCAAGCAGCAGCGGCGCGTCCTCGGCTACATCGAGAAGGGCGTCGAGGAGGGCGCCCGGCTCGTGGCCGGCGGCCCCGAGGCCCCGCGCGAGACCGGCTACTACGTCTCCCCGACCGTCTTCGCCGACGTCACCCCCGAGATGACCATCGCCCAGGAGGAGATCTTCGGCCCCGTCGTCTCGCTCCTCCGGTACGAGGACGAGGACGAGGCCCTGGCCATCGCCAACGGCACCGTCTACGGCCTCGCCGGGGCCGTCTGGGGCGAGCC
The DNA here is from genome assembly GCF_036634195.1 of Streptomyces sp. P9-A4. NCBI lineage: Bacteria > Bacillati > Actinomycetota > Actinomycetes > Kitasatosporales > Streptomycetaceae > Streptomyces > Streptomyces sp. P9-A4. The sequence goes on along the minus strand of NZ_JAZIFY010000001.1, from coordinate 1,366,066 downwards.
CGAGGCGGCCGTCGCCTTCGCCCGCCGCATGGAGACGGGCCAGGTCGACATCAACGGCGGCCGGTTCAACCCGCTGGCCCCCTTCGGCGGCTACAAGCAGTCGGGCGTCGGCCGCGAACTCGGCGCGCACGGCCTCGCCGAGTACCTCCAGACCAAGTCCCTCCAGTTCTGAGCCCCGAGGAGCCGTCCACGTGAGCACGATCCGCGCCGCCGTCCTGCCCGCCGTAGGCTCGCCGCTGGAGATCACCGACATCGAGCTTCCCGAGCCCGGCCCCGGCCAGGTCAGGGTCCGGCTCGCCGCCGCCGGGGTCTGCCACTCCGACCTGTCCCTCTCCGACGGCACCATGCGCCTGCCGGTCCCGGCCGTCCTCGGCCACGAGGGCGCCGGCACCGTGGTCTCCGTCGGCGAGGGCGTCACCCATGTCGCCCCCGGCGACGGGGTCGTCCTCAACTGGGCGCCGTCCTGCGGCGTCTGCCACCCCTGCTCGCTGGGCGAGGTCTGGCTCTGCGCCGACGCCCTGACCGGCGCGGCGAACGTCCACGCCCACACCGTGGACGGCACCCCGCTCCACCCCGGTCTCAACGTCGCCGCCTTCGCCGAGGAGACCGTCGTCGCGGCGCGCTGCGTCCTTCCGGCTCCCGACGGAGTGCCGCTCACCGACGCCGCGCTGCTGGGCTGCGCCGTCCTCACCGGCTGGGGCGCGGTCCACCACTCGGCCCGGGTCCGGGCGGGCGAGTCCGTCGCGGTGTTCGGCGTCGGCGGCGTGGGCCTCGCCACCCTCCAGGCCGCCCGGATCGCCGGGGCCTCGACGATCGTCGCCGTGGACGTCTCCCCGGAGAAGGAGGAGCTGGCGCGGGCGGCGGGGGCCACCGAGTACGTCGTCGCCTCCGCGACCACGGCCAAGGACATCCGGAAGCTGACGGGGGGCCACGGCGTCGACGTGGCCGTCGAGTGCGTCGGCCGCGCCGTGACCATCCGCACCGCCTGGGAGTCCACCCGGCGCGGCGGCCGGACCACGGTCGTCGGCATCGGCGGCAAGGACCAGCAAGTCACCTTCAATGCCCTGGAGATCTTCCACTGGGGCCGTACCCTCGCCGGATGCGTCTACGGCAACTCCGACCCGGCCGCGGACCTGCCGGTGCTCGCCGAGCACATCAGGGCGGGCCGGTTCGACCTCGGCGCCCTCGTCACCGAGCGGATCACCCTGGAGGGCATCCCGGGCGCCTTCGACAACATGCTCGCGGGCAAGGGCGGCCGAGCGCTGGTCGTCTTCCCCTGACCCCTGACCCCTGACCCTTGACCCTTGACCCTTGACCCTTGACCCCTGACCCCTGACCCCTGACCTGACCTGACCCCCGACCCCTGCCCCCTGACGACGTGCGGGAGCCCGTACCGGTCGATCCCGCCGGTACGGGCTCCCGCACGTCGATCAGATGTCGAGCACCAGACGGTCGCCGCGGGCGCGGCCGACGCAGATCATCATCGTCGTCCCCGAGGCCTTCTCGTCCTCGCCGAGGACGGAGTCGTGGTGCTCGGGTGTCCCGGCGAGCACCTTCGTCTCGCAGGTGCCGCACCAGCCCTCCTCGCAGGAGTACGCGACACCCGGCACCGCCTCGCGCACGGTGTCGAGCAGGGTCCGGCCGGGCTCCACGCGCAGGGTCAGACCGCTCCGGCGCAGCTCCACCTCGAAGCCGCCCGACGCGGTGGCCCCAGCGATGACCTCCGCCTCGGCCCCCGCGTCCGGCGCCGCCCCGAACCGCTCCGTGTGCAGCGGCCCCGCCCACCGTTCCTCCACCGCCCGCAGCAGCCCCTCCGGGCCGCAGCAGTACACCGCCGTGTCCGCCGGCAGCCCGGCGAGGACACCGTCCAGGTCGGGCAGCCCCGCCGTGTCCCGCGGGACGAGCGTGACCCCGGGGAGTCCGGCGAGTTCCTCGCGGTACGCCATGGAGGCCAGGCTCCGGCCGCCGTACAGCAGGGACCAGGACCCCGGCGGCAGCGAGCGGATCATCGGCAGCAGAGGGGTGATGCCGATGCCGCCCGCGAGGAACAGATAGCGCTCGGCGGGCACCAGCGGGAAGCGGTTGAACGGGCCGCGCACCCCGAGGACCGTGCCCTCCCCGACCGAGGTGTGGATCTCCTCGGAGCCGCCCCGGCCCGCCGGTTCGCGCAGCACCCCGAGCCGGTACGTGCTCCGGTCCGCCGGGTCGCCGCAGAGCGAGTAGTGCCGGACCGCCCCGGACGGCAGGGTCACCTCCAGATGGGCGCCCGGCTCCCACGGGGCGAGAGCGGCCCCCGTGGGGTCGGCGAGCAGCAGCCCGAGGACGCCCTCGGCCTCCCGGAGCACCGAGCGGACCGTCAGCCGGACCATGGACATGGCATCACCTCGAAGCTCGGGACGGCGGCAGCAGCGGCTCGGGCCACACCCGGCAGAGCACCCCGTACAGCACGGCGGCGACCGTGAAGGAGGCCGGCAGGCTCAGGTCGACCCCGCCGGTGAGGTCGGTCAACGGCCCGGTGTACAGCGGGTTGTTGACCCACAGGATCCCGACGCCCGAGCCCAGGGCGAAGGCCGTGACCGCACGCGGGTTGACCCCGCCGGTGTACCAGTACCGCCCGCCGCCACCCGTGGTGAAGGTGCGCAGCGCCTCGGCGTCGTACCGGCCCCGGTGCAGCACGTAGCCGACGGAGAGTACCGCCGCCCAGGGGGCGACGACCGTGAGCAGCAGTGTCACGAACGCCGACATCGCGTCCATGGCGTCGTACACCACCGCACCGAGGTACAGCACGGCCGCGGCGAGCAGCGCGACCACCGTGGTCACGGCGGCCCGGGAGGAGCGCCAGAACACGGAGTTGGCGGAGAGCCCGGCCGCGTACAGACAGAGCCCGGCCTGCGGCAGGGTGCCCGCGAAGCCGAACACGACGACCGCCACCGCGAACCAGCCGGGCACCGCGTCCGTCAGGCCCTGGAGCCATGGATCGTCGGGGACCGGGAACAGCGTCGTCACGTACGCGCCGGTGAGCAGCGCGGCGAGACTGCTCAGGAACATGGAGATCCCGCTGGCCCGCACCACCCGGCCGGTGGGCGTCGAGGCCGGCATGAAGCGGGTGTAGTCGCCCTGGAAGGTGGCGTACGAGAGGGGCACGGTCGCGGACGCGGTCGCCGCCAGCAGCCAGGTGTGCAGTGCGCTGTCCAGCGCGAGCGGTCCGCCGGCGTACCCCGGGTCGAAGTCGGGGGCGAGGACGAGCGCGGTGCCGAGCAGGACCGCGCCGCCGGTGACCGCGGTGACCTTGTAGGTACGGACGAGGGTCTCGTGGCCGCGTACGGCGACCAGCGCGACCGCCGCCGCCGTCACGAACATCGCGGCGGTCAGCGCGCCGGGGCCGGTGGGGGTGGAGAACAGCCGGTGCCCGGCGACCATGACGGCCGTGCCGCCGGTCCACACGGCGATGGCGAAGAAGCCGAGCGCGGTCACCACCGTGAGGAGGTTGCCGACGACCCTGCCCCGCACGCCGAAGTGCGCCCCGCTCGCCACCGGATCGTTGGTGCCGGTGCGGACGCCGAACCGGGCGAGCGGCGCGAGCAGCGCCGTGCCGACGGCGACGCCCACCGCGATGGCGCTCGCCGACGCCCACCAGCCGAGACCGAAGACGACGGGCAGCGCGCCGAGGACGACGGTGCCGAAGGAGAACTGGGCGGACGGCCAGATCCAGCCGAAGTCGCCCGGTGTCGAGGTGCGTTCGGCCTCGGGCACCGGAGCGATGCCGTCGTGGTCGACCGCCGCGCGGGGCGACGTCACGGTGGACGCCGCCCCGGTCGGTGTGGTGGTCATGAGGCGCCCCCGGCCGGGGCCGCCCCGGGCGCGTCCTCGCCGGGCAGCACGTCGACCACCCGGAGGGCCGCGCAGCGCGCGCCCGAGGTGCGCTCGCCGCTGGTCAGGTCGAAGGTCGTGTGGTGCAGGGGGCAGGTGATGCGGAGTCTGTCCCCGTCGACCCGGGCGTACTTGAGCCTGCCCCCGCGGTGCGGGCAGACGGCGGCCGCGAGGACCTTGCGGCCGGCGACCTCGACCAGGATCAGTTCCTCGGTCACCTGGCGGACGGCGGGTTCGTCGGACTCCCGCCGCCGCCCGGCGGGCACGGCCGTCATGCGACGGTCTCCCGGGCTCGCGCGATCGCCGTCTCGGTGGCCGTGCCGACGATGTCGGAGGCCAGTCGCACCCCCGCCCAGATCTTGGCCAGGTCGGGTTCGTCGAGGGCGCGGATCGCCGTACGCATATGGCTGCTGTGGTAGGAGTCGATGTACAGGTGCTCGGTGTAGTAGGCGTCGTGGACGATCCCGAGGCGCCGCGCCGCACGGGCGAAGCTCTGGAAGGCGTACAGGACGCTGGTCTCGAAGTAGGCGTACGCGCCCAGGAAGTACTGGGGGGAGGACGCCCGGCTCGCCAGCCAGTGGAACATGTTGACGTAGGCGAAGCACTCCGGGGTGGTCTCGTCGAGGTAGTCGTCGAGGTCCAGGCTCATGCCGAGCTCGGTGAGCAGGTCGCGGTAGAGCTGCGAGTGCGCCTTCTCCTCGTTGCCGCAGCCGAGTTCGTCGATGAGGACCCGGAAGACCGCCATCGCCGAGCGGTACGGCAGCCGGGGGACGACCGGCAGCAGCGACTCGGACTCGGTGAGGCCGTCGAGGGCGAACTGCCGCACCACGACCTTGAACTGTTCGAGCGTCGCGTGCTCGGCGAGGAAGGTGGCGCTCTCGGGGATCGAGGCCTCCTCCTCGGAGAGGAACTCCTTGAGCGCCTGGAGCAGTTCGCCGGCCGAGCCGAAGCGGGGCGCCGAGGTCTCGTACGCCTTCGCCCTGGGCAGGATCCACCGCTCCTCGATCGCGGCCATCGACCCGTAGTCGCCGAGGTTGGGGACGCGCCGGTAGAGGCCGTGCAGCTCGCGCTGGGCGGTCGCGGCCGGGGCCGTGATCGAGTGCGCGACGACCGGCACGGGGGAACCGGCGGCGGTCGAGGCCGGGGACGTGGGGGTGGTGGTGGTGGAGGCGGGGGTGGTGCTCATGCCGCCTTCGCCTCCTCGTGCACGGTCGGGGAGCTGATCACGCCGCGCCGGTGCAGCTCCTTCTTGACCCAGCGGTACCAGTCGTCGAGGAACACGCCGTACCGCTCGCAGACGGTGTTGATCTCCGTCTGGCGGTCCGGGGTGGGGTCGACCAGCATCGCGTTGCACAGACCGGGTTCGAGGTTGGCCAGCGGGCCGATGAAGCCGTCGATGCCGCGGGCGTCGACGAGCAGGTTCTCCCAGCCCTCGAAGACCGGGATGCCGGTGCCGGCCTCGGCCATCTTCCGGGTGAAGGCGGCGTCGCCGCTGGACTCCTTGATGCCGACGATCCCCGGGATCTCCTCGCAGATCCGGATCAGGGTGTCGAACTCGATGCGGTTGCCCGAGAGGGCCTCCTCGTTGTAGAGGAAGATCGGGATGTCGAGGGCCGCGCGGATCGCCTTGTAGTGCTCGACGATCTGGTCCTGCGTCACCTCGGCGCCGAACGGGGTGGTGACGACGATCGCGTCGGCCCCGATCTCGGCGGCCTCACGGGCCCGGTCGATCACGGCCGCGGTGTCGGGGAGCTGGATGCCGGCCAGGACGGGCAGTCCGCCCGCGTGCCGCACGGTGTACGTGACGACGTCCCGCCACTGCGCCGCGTCGAGCTTCCAGCCCTCGCCGGAGGTCAGCGCCGGCATGAGGCCGTTGACCTCGGCGCGGATGTGGTCCAGGAGACGGACCACGCTCTGCTCGTCGACGGTGCCGTGCTCGTCGAGGGGGGTGATCAGCGGGACGACGGTCCCGGAGTAGGTGCCAGGCATGAGTGGGGCGCCCTTCGGAATGTCTTCAGAGGTTGGCGGAGTCGACCGTCAGCACCAGCGAGCGCTGGTAGAGGTCCTCCAGATACGCGGGGAACGAGGGCTCCGCGCCGGTGCCGATCGGTACGACGGGCAGCCCGGTCGCCTTGAGGAGCCGGGGGCTCGCCGTGTGCAGGACGCCGCCGCGGCCGATGACCTGGGCGAGCAGCAGCCGCTCGTGCGCGGGCAGGCCGTCGAGCTCGGGCGTGGTGAACGCCCGGCGGACGTCGTCCTCGTCGTACGGGACCCGGTCGATCGCCAGGTCGGTGTGGAGGACGTCCATGAACGGGTAGTACTCGTCCTGGAGGCCGCGCTCGTACCCCCAGACGAGGTCGTCGCAGCGGCCCACCTGCTCCCAGCTCATGACGACCCGGCCCGCGTCCCCGGCGGCCAGCCGGCCGGCGAAGAAGGCCTTGGCGCCGACACGGACGGCGTCGTCCTCGCTGTGCATGCCCATGAAGAGCGTGGCGTCGATGAACACCGTGGGGGCGTGCTCGCTCGCTTCGGGGGTGTGGCCGGTCACTTCCGGGTTCGCTTCAGGCCGCATAGCGCTCGAGCACCTTCCGCATCCGCTCCATGGCGCCGGCGAACACCTCGGGCTCGCGGGCCAGGGCCAGGCGGAGGAAGCGCTCGCCCTTCTCCTTGGTGTTCCAGTAGAAGAAGGTGCCCGGCAGGACGTACACCTCCTCGTCGAAGAGGACGGCCTGCAGCTGGGTGGCGGTCAGGTGCTCCGGCTTGATGCGGAACCAGGCGACGCTGGTGCCGACGACCGGCTCCTGGAACTCCAGGATGGTGCCGTGCAGCGCGGCGCGGGCGGCGTCGCCGTTGGTCTTGATGATGTCGCGGACGGAGGCGAAGCCGTCGGTGATGGAGTCCTCGATGTACTGCGTGACCATGTTGAGGACGAACGGCGAGACGTTCAGCAGGACGCTGGTGTGGAGGTTGTAGACCTCCTCCTGGATGTTCCGGCTGGCCGTGATCATGGCGCACTTGGCGTCCTGGATCGGCCAGGTCTTGCCGGTGTCCTCCATCACCATGTACGTGACGCCGGACTCCTCGAGGAGCTGGTAGATGTCCACCCGGCCGACGCCCTCGTCGCAGAGCGCGAAGGACGCGAAGCAGAAGTCCATCACCAGGACCTTGTCGTGGTCCACGCAGTAGCGGACGACCTCGCGGAAGCCCTCCAGCTTCTCGGCGAGCAGGGTGAACCCGGTGGGGTTGTTGGGGTCGACGAGGTAGATGGCGTCGGCGTCGACCTGCTCGACGAGCCGCTCGTAGATGGCGTCCTTCTCGTGCAGCGCCGACTCGGCGAGCGGGGAGATCGGCACCTGCATGTTGCGGAGCAGGTCGACCAGGTTGTCGAAGCAGGGCTCGACCAGCTGGACCGACATCCCGCGCTGCTTGAGGAACATGCCGGCGACCATCGTCGACACGCTGGCGGAGTAGGAAAGGAGGGTGCGGTCCATCGCACGGGCGGTGGGCTGCTGGTGCAGACGGAAGAAGGCGTCGATGAACTGGCGCTCGAAGTGTGCCTGCTGCTTCGACTCGGACTCGTGCCAGAGCTCGGGAAGCCGCGAGACGATCCGCTCCTGGGAAGCGGACTGACGCTGGTGGGTGTGCGCGTCGGCCAGGTTGAACCGGGTCTTCAGGGCTTCGATCTCGTGCTGGGTGAGGTCGACGAACGTGCTGACGTCTGCCTTGTCGGTCAACGACATGAAGAACTCCCGCTGTCGATACGAATCTCCGTCCGGAAATCCGGCGGCGTGAATGACTGTAGGAGCTTCGAGTGCCCTTGCGAATAACGGCCGGGTCACGCAATTAATAATCACCGCGATGTTCTGCCGGCGAAAAAAAGGAACGACGGCCAGGCATTCCTCGAATAGGAATGCCTGACCGTCGTTCCCGTTGTCCGGCCGCGTTCCGCGGCTTGTTCAACTATTCAGTGGCGGCCTTCAGCAGGATGTCCTCGTATACCTTCGGGTCGTCCGAGGCGATCACCGGCCAGCCGATGCCGTACGCCCCCTCCCAGCCCACGTCGATGCCGGGGTTGGCGTGCTCGGAGCCGTCGGGCAGGAACAGGTGAGGGCTGCAGTTCACACGGTCGCTCTTGGACAGTGCGGCCTGGTCGGAGAGGGTACGGCGGGCCCGGCCGTCGTCCAGCGCCTCGGTGAGCGCGTCGACGTCGACGGCGCCCGTCTCGGCGGCCACGTCCAGGATCACCTTGCGGTGGCTGATGCAGCGGGACTCGGCCCAGAAGGCCCGGCGCAGCCCGAGGTCGAGCTGCTCCGAGGCGTTCAGGCTCTGCTCCTTCGCGGCGAGCACCGCCTCGAGGGCGGGCAGCGTCGTCGACGGGTAGAGCCAGTCCTTGGCCTGCCACAGCTGCCAGCCGGCGGCCGGCTCCAGGCTGGCCATCCGGGCGACCTCGCTGTCCGTGCCGGGGCGGGGGCTCGGGGCGTCGTTCAGCAGTTCCAGCGGGAAGGCGCGCAGGTCGAAGGAGACCTGCTCCTCCAGGCCGAGGCGGGCCCGGGTGGCGTGCAGCCGGTGGATGGCGATGTGCGCGAAGGAACACCAGATGTCGGAGAAGACGGTGACGACTCCGCGCGGCGGGGTCAGGTCGGCGGTGGTCGGGTCGGACATGGTTCTCCTCGGTTCGTGCGGCCGGCGGGGCGGAGGCCCGGCCGGCGTTCGTGCGCGGGCGGAGCGGGGGCTCAGCCGGCGGGGGATTCGACGGCGTCCAGCGCCGCTTCGAGGTCGAGGTCGGCGCCCGGCAGCCAGGCGGGCAGGGCGGGGATGCGGGCCATGGCCTCGAAGAGCCGCGGCACGGCGTCCTCGTGGACGGTCGGCCCGTGCGCGCTCAGCAGCTTCGCGGGGCGCAGGGCGGCGAGCTCGTGCACCGGCCGGAGGAATTTCGCCTCGTCGACCAGCGCGGTCCAGGGGGCTATCGCGCGGTTCAGTACCTCGAAGCCGTGGAAGAATTCCTCCTCGGACAGCTCGCCGAACTCCTGGGTTATTTCCTCGACCACGGTACCGAAACTGTCGGAGCTGTACAGCGTTCCATCGGAGTGGTCGAACACGGCGAGAGTTCCGGGTGAATCGAAAGTGGGCGGCCGGTGAAAACTCAGCTCACGGTCTCCGACTTTCACACGACTTCCCGGGTTCGCAGTGACCACCCGTTCCTGCGGAATGCTGAACTCCTCCGATATTCGCGTCAGTGATATCGCGTTCGCAAGCACCTTCGCGTTCGGCGCGGCCTGAAGGATCCGGGCGAGGGCGCCGGTGTGGTCGCGGTCGTCGTGGGTGACGACGACCCAGCGCAGATCCGCCGGCTCGATGAGCGACCAGAGGGAGTCCAGGAAGCCTTCGCGGTCGACGGGCATGCCCGTGTCCACGAGCAGCGGTTCACCGGACTTCAGCAGGAAGGCGTTCACCGGCTGGTCGCCGAGGCCCGGGATGGGCAGTACCGAGGGGAGGACGTGGAGGTCCGGCCCGGCGGTGTAGGACGGTTTCATGACACACCTTTCATGACGCACCGAGCGGGCCGTGGCCCCCGGGCGAGGGCCCGGGGGCGGACGCGGCCCCGGTCAGACGAGCTGGATGGTGAGCGAGCCGGCGATCAGCAGGGCGAGGCCGAGGGCGCGCTCCTTGGTGAGCGAGCGCTGCGGGAGCTTGAACAGGCCCTTGTGGTCGATCAGCGCCGAGGTCAGCTGCTGACCGGTGACGGTCAGGGCGATGGTCACCGCCGCGCCGATGGTGGGGATGAGGAGGAAGGTGCCGGTGACGTACGCGGCGGCGCAGGCGCCACCGAGCCAGCCCCACCAGGGCATCTTCTTCAGCGGGGCGATCTTGGGCTTCGGGGTCTTCCGGGTCGCGTAGAGCACGAGCAGGACGACGGCGATGGTGAAGGTCGCCACGGCGAAGCTGATCACGGCGACGGTGATGGGCTCCTTGAGCTGGGCGCGCAGCTGGGCGTTGACCGCGCCCTGTACGGGGAGCACGCCACCGGCGATGACACCGAGGGCGAGCCAGCCGGCCCGGCCGGCGCTCGACATCTTGGGGGCGCCGGGAGGGGCGGCGGCCTTCATGCCCCGGATGATCACGACGATGCCGGCGAGGACGGCCACGGCGCCGACGACGATGCCGATGCTCAGGTCCTTCTGCTCGAGACCGAGGAGACCGAAGAGGTCGAGCGCGAGCGAGGCGAACATCTGGCCGGTGACGAAGAGCCCGACGGCGGCGAGGGCGCCGAGCCGTGGGAAGAGCAGGATGCCGCTGGTGATGTAGAGCGGACTTGCCAGTCCGCCCAGCAGCTGCCAGGGCTCGACATCGGGCAGTTTGCCGAGCGCGCCGAGGGCTCCGGCCGCGATCGCGAGCACGGTCAGCAGACCGGTGGCGACGCCGAGCTGGATGGTCGAGGCGCCGTACGGGGTGCCGACGGCCGAGTTGAGCTGGAGGTTCACCGAGGCCTGGACGGCCAGGAGGCAGCCGACCAGCAGGGCCGCGGCGAGTAGCGCGGTGTGCATCTTGATCTCCCTGGGGCGGGGATGGCGAGCGGGTAAGTGGACACTGAGTCCGTTTAGCATGCCACGAGAGATGGCAAACGGACAAGGTGTCCACTTAGCCCCGAGGGAAGTAAGGTCTGGTCCATGAGCGACGACGAGCAGCGCGGACGTGGAGCCGCCTCCGTGCACCGGGTCGGCGGGCTCCTTGGTGATCTCCAGGCGGCGGACGAACAGCCGGTCGCCCCGCGCCGACGGGCGGACGCGGAGCGCAACCGCGCCCTGATCCTGGCCGCGGCGGAACAGCTCTTCGCGGAGCAGGACCCGCGCTCCGTCACCATGGACCGGATCGCCAAGGCCGCCGGGGTGGGCCGCGCCACGCTCTACCGGAGCTTCCCCGACCCCTCGTCGGTCGCCGTGGCTCTGCTCGACGAGCACGAGCGCCGGCTCCAGGGGCAGCTCATCTACGGCCCGCCGCCGCTGGGTCCCGGCGCGCCCGCCGGAGAGCGCCTGGCCGCGTTCTACCTCGCGATGCTCGATCTGCTCGAACGTCATCTGCCGCTGGCGCTGGGGGCGGAGACCGGCCCCGCGCGCTTCCGGACCGGTGCCTACGGCTTCTGGCGCGTGCACGTCCGCACGCTGCTCGTCGGCCACGGCGTCCAGGACCCGGACCCGCTGATCGACATCGCGCTCAGCCCGCTGTCACCCGAGCTGTTCCAGTTCCAGCGGCACGAACTCGGCCTGTCGACCGAGCGCATCGGCCGCTCGCTCGCGGACTTCGCCCGGCAGCTGCTGCGCTCGGGGGAGTGAGGGGGCCCGGGTGGTGGCCCGGGCCGGCCCGGTGGGCGGGGGTCAGGGCCGTGGTGCCGTGGTGTCGGCGTCAGGCGCCGCCGTGCCGTGATGCCGGGGACGGGGGCGGGGGCCGCGGTTCCGGGTGGTCGGGTGCACCAGGCCCGGCAGGATCAACTCCCAGATGCGGGCGAGCCGTTGTTCGGCCGGCCCGTGCAGGGCGCCGCTCTCGGCGGACGGCCGGGGCCCCCGGGGCTCCTCGGCCGGCCAGGTCTCGTCGGCCGGCGTGCCGGGGGCGCGCATCTCCAGCTCGACCCCGGTGATCACGTACCCGATGAGCGCCGCGACCGCCGTCGCGTCCACACCGGGCCGCAGCGCGTCCTCCGCCGCCGCGAAGCGCGCGAGGCGGGCCACCTCGCGCCGCCAGGGGCAGTCCCGGGACAGCCCGGGGCCAGGTAACTGGAGCTCGCGCGACAGGCGTTCACCGGCCCGCGCCGTCGGGTCCGTCTCGAAGAGCCGGATCAGCGCGTGCGTCGCGATCACCAGCTTGTCGATGGCCGTGCCGCCCACGCCCTCCGTGGACAGGCAGGCCGACTCGACCGTGATGCGGGTGACCGCGCGGGCCCGCACCCGTACCTCCGTCGCCAGATCCGCCTTGGTCGCGAAGTGGAAGACGAGCGCGCCGGTGGTCACCCGCGCCTCGCCCGCGATCCGGGCCAACGACGCCCGTTCGTATCCCATCCCGTCGAAGACCCGTGCGGCCGCCGACAGGATTTCCCGTCTTGTCCGCTCCGCCCGCTGCTGAATCGCCATGAGCTCCCCCGTCGGCTTACGAGAACTGCCGGAGCGATACGTTCCGGCCTGCGCCTGTGACCGACTCGAAACTATCCGGCCGGGACGCCATGAAACGTGTCCCCTCGGCCGCCGGGCCGAAAGTCGTGCTTGACAGGGGTTTGCCCCCCTGGTGGGGGGAGGTTCCCCGCCAGGGAGGGGCCGCGAAGTGTCCGGAACCGGGGGTATGCCCTGTCAGGTGGATTCAGCCGTTCCGGCGCTCCCGGAAGCCCGCGCGCGGGAGCGGGAAACAGCCACCCCGGCCAGGCACAGCGCGCCCCCGGCGAGGGTGAGCGGCCCCGGCAGCTCACCCAGGAACACCCAGGCCATCAGGACGACCAGGGCGGGTACGGCGTAGGTCGTCGCGCCCATCCGTCCCGCCGTCGTACGGGCCAGCGCATAGGCCCAGGTGGTGAACGCGAGCGCGGTCGGGAAGACCCCCAGATAGACCATGTTCAGCGTCGCCGACAGCGGCGCCGAACCCACCTCCTCGACCAGCTGCCCGGCGAACGGCAGACACGCCACCGCCCCCACCAGGCACCCGAAGGTCGTCACCTGGAGCGCGCCGGCGTGCGCGAGCGCGGGCTTCTGCGCCACGACCCCGCCCGCGTACGCCACCGCGGCCAGGAGGCAGAGCAGCACCCCGAGCACGGAGGCGTGGCCGCCGGAGGACGCGCGGGACATCGAGAGGCCCACGGTCACCGCGCCCGCGAAGGACACCGCCATGCCCGCGAGCAGCCGGGGCGGCAGCGCCTCCCCCAGGAACCGCGCGCCGAGCAGCGCGATCAGGATCGGCCCGATGTTCACCACCATCGCCGCCGTCCCGGCGTCGACCTCCTGCTCGCCCCAGTTGAGCACCACCATGTAGACCCCGAACCAGAGCAGGCCCGACACCAGGATCCCCGGCAGGGCGGCCCGTGGCGGCAGCCCCTCCCGCCGGATCAGGAGGACGGTCCCGAGGACCAGGGACCCGGCGAGCAGGCGCCCGAGCGCCAGCGCGCCGGGGGAGTAGGCGGCCCCGGCGCTGCGGATGGAGACGAAGGCGGAGGCCCAGAGGACGACGGTGACCCCGGCGGCGCCGAGGGCGAGCCGGGAGGATTGCTTCTGCATGCCCCGACGGTAGGGCGCGGACGGTTCGGCGCTCACCGCAATATCGCGGGCCCGCGTGGGAGCCGGTGGGGCGCCGGCTCCCTACCCGCCGCGCGCGGGGCCCGCCCTCGGGGCTACCGAAGGTCCGCCGACGCGATGCCCAGGGACGCGTGCAGCGCCCGCTCGCCCTCCTCGGTCACCCGTACCGCCCGCTCGGACCCGATCCGCTCGCACCATCCGCTGTCCAGCGCGTGTGCGCAGAGCGCGGCGCCCGCGAGTCCGGCGAGGTGCGGCCGGCGCTCGGTCCAGTCGAGGCAGCCGCGCGCGACGGGCCGCCGCCCCCGGCGTACGAGCGGGATGCCGAGCCCCTCGAACCAGGCGAGACCCCGGTCCGTGAGGGCGAAACCGGTGTCCTGGCGGAGCAGCCCGCGGCCGGTCATCGCCTCCGTGATCGTGATGCCGAGCCGCCCGGCGAGATGGTCGTAACAGGTCCGGCCCCGCGCCATCGCCCGCCCGGCGTTCGCGGCCCGCAGGGAGCGGGGCGGCGCGGCCACGGGCGGCTCGGACCGGGTGGCGAGGTCCTCCACCAGGTGAGCGATCCCGGGGTCGGCGAGGCGGACGTACCGGTGGCGGCCCTGCCGTTCCTCGGTGAGCACCCCGCCGGTGACGAGCTTGCCGAGGTGCTCGCTGGTGGTGGAGGGCGCCACGCCCGCGTGCCGGGCGAGTTCGCCGGCGGTCCAGGCTCGCCCGTCGAGCAGGGCGAGCAGGAACGCGGCACGGGTCTCGTCCGCGAAGAGCGCCGCGAGCGCGGCGAGGTCACTGGCTGCCATGTGCCGAGCCTCCCGCACTCACGCTTCGGCGACGGCCGAAGTGTGGTGCCGGGCGGCGGCGGCCGGGTCGCCGGACCCCGACGCCGGACCGCCGGGCCCGGCAGTCGATGTGCCGGGCCTCGTGACCGGCGAGCCGGGCGCCGAGGCCTGCCCGCCGGGCCCTGCGGCCGGGTCGCCGGGCCCCGAGGCCGGGCCGCTGAGCCCCGCAGCCGGGCCGCCGGGCCCCGCGCCCGTACCACCCGTTGACTCCGCCGTCCGTCGCGCCAGGCCCTCGTACTGGAGGCGCAGTCCGTCGAGCAGGGCCCGCAGACCCGTGCCGAAGGCGCCCTCGTCGACCTTCTGGCGGTGTTCCGCGAGCAGGTGGGCCTGTCCGAGGTGGGGGTAGGCGGCGGGGTCGTAGGCCGTCTCGTCGTCGACGAAGCCGCGGGCGAAGGAGCCGAGCGCGGAGCCGGTGACGAAGTACCGCATCAGCGCGCCGATGGAGGTGGCCTGCGCCGGGGGCCACCCGGCACGGACCATCGCGCCGAAGACGGCGTCCGCGACCCGCAGCCCCGCCGGGCGGCGGCCGGGCCCCTGGGCGAGGACCGGGACGATCTGCGGGTGGTCGGCGAGCGCGGCGCGGTAGGAGACCGCCCAGTCGTGCAGCGCCGTCAGCCAGTCGCGGCCGTCGGCCTCCTCGAACATCGACAGGTCGACCTTCGCGCTCACCGCGTCGGCGACGGCGTCGAGGATCTCGTCCTTCGTGCGGAAGTGGTTGTAGAGCGAGGGGCCGCTCACCCCGAGCTCGGCCGCCAGGCGACGGGTGGAGAGCGCGGCGAGGCCCTCCGCGTCCACGAGCGCGCCCGCCGTCTCGACGATGCGGTCTCGGCTGAGCAGGGGCTTGCGCGGTCGGGCCATGGCGCACATAGTAGGCCCGCGCACCAGAAACTAGCAGTGGTAATTAACGGGACGGGTGAGGTGGGGCAGGGTGGATCTGGCACTCAGTGAGGAACAGGAAGCCGTGCGGCGGCTCGCCGAGGACTTCGTCGCACGCGAGGTCACCCCGCACGCCGTCGCGTGGGACCGCGCCGAGGAGGTGGACCGGGCGATCGTGAAGAAGCTCGGCGCCGTCGGCTTCCTCGGACTCACGATCCCGGAGGAGTACGGCGGCTCCGGCGGCGACCACCTCGCCTACTGTCTCGTCACCGAGGAGCTCGGACGCGGCGACTCCTCCGTGCGCGGCATCGTCTCCGTCTCCCTCGGTCTGGTCGCCAAGACCGTCGCCGCCTGGGGCGACGAGGCGCAGAAGCGGGAGTGGCTGCCCCGGCTCGCCTCCGGCGAGGCGCTCGGCTGCTTCGGCCTCACCGAACCCGGCACCGGCTCCGACGCCGGGAACCTCGCCACCCGGGCCGTGCGCGACGGCGACGACTACCTCGTCAGCGGCAGCAAGATGTTCATCACCAACGGCACCTGGGCCGATGTCGTCCTGCTCTTCGCCCGCACCAACGACACCCCGGGCCACAAGGGCGTCTCCGCCTTCCTCGTCCCCGCCGACACCCCCGGCCTCACCCGCCGCGCCGTGCACGGCAAGCTCGGGCTGCGCGGCCAGGCCACCGCCGAACTGGTCCTCGAGGACGTCCGCGTCCCCGCGTCCGCGATGCTCGGACCCGAGGGCAAGGGCTTCGCCGTCGCCATGTCCGCCCTCGCCAAGGGCCGTATGTCGGTCGCGGCGGGCTGTGTCGGCATCGCGCAGGCCGCCCTCGACGCGGCCGTGCGGTACGCGGGGGAGCGCGAGCAGTTCGGCAAGCCGATCGCCTCGTACCAGCTGGTGCAGGAACTCATCAGCGACATCGCCGTCGACGTGGACGCGGCGCGGCTGCTGACCTGGCGGGTCGCCGATCTGATCGACCGGGGCCAGGACTTCGCCACCGCCGCCTCCCAGGCCAAGCTGTACGCCTCCGAGGCCGCCGTCCGCGCCGCGAACAACGCCCTCCAGGTCTTCGGCGGTTACGGCTACATCGACGAGTACCCGGTCGGGAAGCTCCTGCGCGACGCACGCGTCATGACCCTGTACGAGGGCACCAGCCAGATCCAGAAGCTCATCATCGGACGGGCCCTGACCGGAGTCTCGGCCTTCTGAGTAGCGCGCGGCACGCGTCTGAGTACGCGGACGGATGTGGCCCCGGCCGCATCCGTCCGATGCTGTCCGGCATGAGCGACACACCGGTCAAGCAGCAGAACACCGCCGCCTACTACCTGCAGGCCGTCATTTCCTTCGGGATCGCGATCGCGGCCGTGGCCGTCGGCGTCTACCAGCTCGACGCCAGCGCCTGGGTCCGCGCCTTCCTCGCCATCTCGGTCCTCTATCTGACGACCTCGGCCTTCACGCTCGCCAAGGTCGTCCGCGACCGGCAGGAGGCCGGCCAGATCGTCAGCCGCGTCGACCAGGCCCGCCTGGAGAAGCTCCTCGCCGAACACGACCCCTTCCAGAAGCTCTGAACCGGCTCCTAGGCCCTGGACCGGCTCCGCACCCGCCCGCTCGCTAAGCGCTTGCTCACCCACGTTGTATGGTGTTCGTCCTGGCAGGGTCCGAGAGGGAGTGTGGGATGAGCGCGGCGGAGGAGACGCCCGGGGGCGAGGACATGTCCTGGGGCGAGGTCACGCCCGAGGCGGCCCGACGGCTGCTCGTGGCCGCGGTCGAGGCGTTCGCCGAGCGCGGCTACCACGCGACCACCACCCGGGACATCGCCGGCCGCGCCGGGATGAGCCCGGCCGCGCTCTACATCCACTACAAGACCAAGGAAGAGCTGCTCCACCGGATCAGCCGCATCGGCCACGACAAGGCCCTGGAGATCCTCCGGGCCGCCGCCGACGGCGAGGGCACCGCCGCCGAGCGCCTCGCCGACGCCGTGCGCTCCTTCGTCCGCTGGCACGCCGAGCGGCACACCACCGCGCGGGTCGTCCAGTACGAACTCGACGCCCTCGGCCCCGAGCACCGCGCCGAGATCGTGGAGCTGCGCCGCGAGTCCGACGCGACGGTGCGCCGTGTCATCGACGAGGGCGTGGCGACGGGCGAGTTCGACGTGCCGGACGTGCCCGGCACCACGGTCGCCGTGCTCTCGCTCTGCATCGACGTCTCGCGCTGGTTCAACACCCAGGGCCGCCACACGGCGGACGAGGTCGGCGCGCTCTACGCCGACCTCGTCCTCAGGATGGTCGGCGCTCAGAAGTAGTAGCGCGAGACCGACTCGGCGACGCAGACCGGCTTCTCCGAGCCCTCGCGCTCCACGGTCACCGCCGCCGTCACCTGCACGCCGCCACCCGCCTCCTCGACCTTCGTCAGGACGGCCGTGGCACGCAGCCGCGAGCCGACCGGGACCGGGGCGGGGAAACGCACCTTCTCCGTGCCGTAGTTGATGCCCATCTTCATGCCCTGGACCGACAGGACCTGCGGGACGAAGGTCGGCAGCAGGGAGAGCGTCAGATAGCCGTGCGCGATGGTCGTGCCGAACGGCCCGGCGGCGGCGCGCTCGGGGTCGACGTGGATCCACTGGTGATCGCCGGTGGCATCGGCGAAGAGGTCGATGCGCTTCTGGTCGATCTCCAGCCAGTCGCTGTGCCCCAGCTGCTCGCCGACCCCCGCGCGCAGCTCCTCGGCGGAGTTGAAGATCCTCGGCTCGGCCATGTCCCTGCTTCCTCTCGTCACGCTCTCCCCGGCGCCCCGGTGCAGGCCTCCGGTCGCGCTGTCTAAGCGCTTGCTCAGCATGTGGGGGCGAAGGGCGCGCTGTCAACGGACCAGTAGGGTTCCCCGGGTGCCGCAGATTCCAGAGAAGATCCACGAGCTCACCGTCGGCCAGCTCTCCGCCCGTAGCGGGGCCGCCGTCTCCGCCCTCCACTTCTACGAGGCGAAGGGGCTCATCAGCAGCCGCCGTACCACCGGCAACCAGCGCCGCTACGGCCGCGACACCCTGCGCCGGGTCGCCTTCGTCCGCGCCGCGCAGCGGGTCGGCATCCCCCTCGCCACGATCCGCGAGGCACTCGCCCAGCTTCCTGAGGAGCGGACCCCCACCAACGAGGACTGGGCCAGGCTCTCGGCCGCCTGGCGCACCGAGCTCGACGAGCGCATCAAGCAACTGGGGCGGCTCCGCGACCATCTGACGGACTGCATCGGCTGCGGCTGTCTGTCCCTGGAGACCTGCGTCCTGTCCAACCCCGACGACGCCTTCGGCGAACGCATGGCGGGCTCCCGCCTGCTGCCGGTCCGCCGCCCGGCTCCGGAGGACACGCCCTGACGCCGGCTCACGCCGCCGACGCCAGCGAGCTGCCCCGCTCTGCCCGGGCGCGCGCCAGCGCACCCGAGGTGAGCACCGCCCGGGGCACGCCCACACCGCAGTCACCGCACACCGGGCCGAGCCACGGTTCGTACGGGTCGCCGGGGCCTGCCCACTCGATGCGCGGCCCCGCGCACACCGGGCACCCCTCGCCCGGTCCGCTCTCCAGTGCCGATATCAGCCGCCGCAGCACCTCGGGCAGGGGATCCGACGGGTGCACCGCCGGATCGCCGCACCTGACCACGCCGTTGCCGCCCCAGACGCGCCGGTGCCAGTCGTCGAGCGCGCCGAGCCCGCGCAGCCCTTCCTGCTTCTCGCGCCGCCGACGGGCGGCGAACTCCTCCTCGTACGCGAGCCACACGGCCCGCGCCTCCTCCAGCTCGTCGAGCGCGGCCACCAGCCGCCCAGGGTCGAGCTCCCGGTCCTCGGGCCCGAAGCTGTGCCTGCGGCACAGGTGGTCCCATGTGGCCCGGTGCCCGTACGGCGCGAACCGCTCCAAACACTTGCGCAGCGAGTACCTGCGCAGCGCCGTGTCGTACCCCGGATCGCGCACCTGTCTCGCGAGACTCCGGAAACCGGCCATCTCTCGCCACCTCCGCCGCTGGTCCTTCCGCGATATCAGAGGGACGAACGAGAGGCCCCGCGTGTTCCATCGAAATTCGGATGGCAACCATCAGTGGGACGGGAGGGACGGCTGAGAAGGGCCGGAACGAAAGCCTCCGGCAAGCCCGCCTACCTCCCCGTCCCCGCCGCCGACACCACCACCCTGGCCAGTTCCTCGTGGCAGATGTCGCTGTGCGAGCGGACCACCTCCGCCGCGTCCACGCTCACGCAGCCCGAGCCCGGCACCCCCTCGCGCAGCACCGCCGCCAGAGTGCGGGCCGCCGTTCCCGGTACGGCCTGGACCCCGTCGTGCCCGATCGCCCCCCAGCGAGGGTCGTCCGCCCCCAGCAGACCGGCCGCCGCCCCCAGGGACCCCGCCCCGTCGAAGGACTCGGACTCGCCCGCGAGCCGGGAGGCCAGCGGGTACATCACCCCGAGCGCCGTGTCGTACCGCGAGTAGCAGGCCACCACGGGCCCCCGTACCCGCAGCTGCGCGTCCCGCAGCGAACCGGACCGCCCGGGGTCGTGCGGAAGCCGGGCCGCGAAGGCGTAGTGCGAGAACGCGCCCTGGAGGAGGGTGACGGAGGCGACCGGCCTGGCCCCCGACGGCAGCCCCCGCAGCGCGTACGCGACGAGCCGGGCGCCCATGCTGTGGCCGACGAGGTGCACACGGAGACCGGGCGCGGTGCGGGCGACCTCGCCGAGCAGCGGCCCGAGACCGGTCTCACCGACCAGCCCCGCCCGCTTCTTCATGACGTAGTACGTGGTCTGCCGCAGCGCCTCGCGGGCGCCCTTCCAGTACCGCTTCAGCCCCTCCCCGAACCCTTCCGGAGGCACGGACCCGACGTCCTCCGCCGGCCCGGGCGGCGGCGGCCCCGCTTCCAGCGCCGCCGTGAACAGGGCGCACACCTCCACCGGGTCCCCGACCAGGAACTCCGGCACCGGCTCCCAGGGCCCGGCCGTCGGGCCCTCCCGGCCGCCCTCGGGGCCCACCTCGGCCAGCTCCCGCAGCAGCGCCCCGAACTCGGCGAACGCGGTCTCCTCGGGCGGCGCCGTCACGAGGAGTTCCGTGATCCGGTCGAGGACGGGTTCCTTCTCGGGGAGGACCGTCACGAGGGCCCGGTAGTCGGGCACCGGCTCGCCGGAGAACATCATCGAAGGCCAGATCACGCCCGCGTAGGCGGCCTCCACCCCGGGGGCGAGCAGCCCGGGGAACGGCGCGAAGAAGTCGGAGCAGAGACGGGTGGCGCCGGACGGGGAGTTGTTCCACCCGTGCGCGAAGACCACCAGGTCGGTGACCCCCTGCCGGGCCGGCGCGGCGAGGCGCCCGGCCTGCCCCGCGGGCCCGTCGCCGTCCTTGTCGAAGGTGATCTCGCTGTACGGCTCCACACTCATCCCGGTCACGGCCGGACCGTCCCTCCGCGTCGAGGTGGCCGTCGCGCCCGGGGCGCACGGTGCGCGGGCGGCGGCTCCAGGACCAGGATGCCCGCGACGGGCCCCGGCCAGACCTAGGAGGTGCCGTGGCCGGGACCCGTGCTGACGCTGCCAGGGCGGTCAGCGCGGCCGCGCCGCCGTGACCCGGGGGAAATGGACCAGCAGGTCGTACGAGCTGGCGAGGCGCACCTGCGCCAGATCGCCCGCCCAGGGGTACGCGGTCCCGATGTTCCGGGTCGGCCGGGGCACGGAGAGCCAGTCGTGTGCCGCGGGCGTCGTCCGCCGGAGGTCCAGGTAGAAGGCGCCGGGCGACACCCGGTCCAGGGTGTGGGTGTTGCTGTCGGGGCCGAGCGGGCCCACGGTGAAGGACCGCAGCGGTTCGCCCGGGGCCTCCGTGTCGTGGGCGTTGAAGGACCCCTGTCCGAAGCTCGCGCCGACGCTCACGTAGTCCCGGCCGAGGGCGTCCCGCAGGAAGGCGCCCTGGAGCCGCGGGTACTGGTCCGGGCGGGTGGTCTCGTAGCCGACGTGGCCGTTGTGCGCGGAGAGCACGATCCGGTCGCCGGTCCGTCGCTGCCACCACACGGTGTTCTCGGCCATGATCCGGTCGCGGTAGAGCATCGCCTCGGCGATCCCCGCGTCCGTCGCCATGTCGTGGGCGTACTCGGTGCCGACCTGGGCGATGGCCCGCGCGTGCTGCACCGCCCACGCGGCGGCCTCCCGCGCCCGGGGGTCCCGGGCGGGGCGCTGCTCCTCCAGGAGGGCGAGGGCCCCGTTCACCTCGGCGGCCATCCGCCGGCGTTCGGGGAGCGGCTTGGCCAGGTACCCCTTCATCCAGGTATCGACCTCGCCGGTCGGGCGCGAGGCCCGGTACAGCTCCCGGAAGCGGGGGAGGAGCGCCGGGTGGGTGCGGGCCACGTAGGAGGTGACGGTGTCGAAGAGGTTCGCGCCCGCGTAGCCCAGGTCGTTGCCCATGAAGCGGACCTGGTGCCCGGGGTGGAGCTGGTTGTGCCGCCGCATCCAGCGGAACAGATCGAAGTACTCCTCGGTGTTCCAGAGCCGGTACGACTCCTGGAACTCGTCCCGCATGATCTCCCTGATGTCGCCGGCGCCGGTGCGCACCCACGCGTCGACGAGCAGTCCGGTGGACCAGTTCGCCTCCAGGGCGAAGGTGGTGAAGCCCTGGCGTTCCACCAGGTGTTCGAAGATCCGGTGCTTGGCCTCGAAGAACTCGGCCGAGCTGTGGGTGGCCTCGCCGATGCCGACGACCTTGGCCGAGCCGATCATCCGGTCGAGCGGCCGCAGGTCGGTCAAGGGCTGTGCGGTGCGGGCGAGTTCGCGTGCGGGATCGGGGGCCGCCGGGGCGCCGGCCGCCCCGGCGGCGGGTGCGAGGGTGCCGAGGCAGGCGGCGACCAGCAGCCCGACCAGGGGCAGACGACGGCGTGAGGAGGTACGGGAGAACGTCATGGGGCCAGCGTGGTCGGCGGGATGTCCCCGGGAACATCCCGCGCACCCCCCGGTCGACAGGGGGGACAACCCCCTGTCTCCAGTGGCCCGGTCACGCCCCGTCACCCGAGGCCCGGACCCGCCGTCACCGGCCGACCGGACCCGCCGTCACCGGTGGCCCGGACCCGCCGTCACCGGCCGACCGGACCCGCCGTCACCGGTGGCGCGGACCCGCCGTCACCGGCCGACCGGACCCGCCGTCACCGATGGCGCGGACCCGCCGTCACCGGTGGCCCGGACCTGCCGCGTCACCGGTGGCCCGGACCCCCTCGCCAGCCGACCGGACCCGCCCTCACCGGTACAGCAGGTACCCCCTCCGTACCGCCCGGAAGGCCGACAGGTCCGTCTCCCACGCCCCCACGACCTCGTCGACACCCGCCCCCGCGTCGATCAGCGTCCGCACCCGGGTCGAGCCGGTCAGCTTGTCGATCCAGTGGTCCGCGCGCCAGGCGAAGCCGGACCACGAGTTCCTGGCGGTGACGAGGAGGCCGATGCCGGTCCGTACCGGGTCGAAGGACTCGCGGTCGTCGACGTGCAGCTGCACCCCGCCCACGGTCCTCCCCTGGAACTTGGAGAAGGTCGGCGCGAAGTACGCCTCCCGGAAGCGGACCCCGGGGAGCCCGAGGGCGTTCGCCGCCTCCGCCCACCGCCGGTCGATCCCCTCGGCGCCGAGGAGTTCGAACGGGCGGGTGGTGCCCCGGCCCTCGGAGAGGTTCGTCCCCTCGAAGAGGCAGGTGCCCGAGTAGACGAGCGCGGTGTCGGCCGTCGGCATGTTCGGGCTGGGCGGCACCCAGGGCAGCCCGGTGGCGTCGAAGAACTCCGTACGCCGCCAGCCCGTCATCCGTACGGTCTCCAGGGCGACCGGCGCGGCCAGGAACTCCCCGTTGAAGAGCAGGGCCAGCTCGGCCACCGTCATGGCGTGCGCCTGAGCGATCGGCTCGCGCCCGACGAACGTGGCGAAGGCCCGGTCCAGGACGGGGCCGAGTGCCGCCCGCCCGGTCACCGGGTTCGGCCGGTCCAGGACCACGAACCGCTTCCCGGCCAGGGCGGCGGCCACCATGCAGTCGTACAGCGTCCAGATGTAGGTGTAGAAGCGGGCGCCGACGTCCTGGATGTCGAAGACGACCGTGTCCACGCCGGAGGCGGTGAAGACGTCCGCGAGCTGCTGCCCGCTCTTCAGATACGTGTCGTAGACGGGCAGCCCGGTCGCCGGGTCGTCGTACCGGCCCTCCGAGCCGCCCGCCTGGGCGGTACCCCGGAAGCCGTGCTCGGGGCCGAAGACGGCGGTCAGGTCCACCCGCTCGTCGCCGTGCATCTCGTCCACCACGTGCCGTGCGTCCGGGGTGATCCCGGTCGGGTTGGTGACGATGCCGACCCGCTCGCCGGCCAGGAGCGCGTACCCGTCGGCGGCGAGCCGCTCGAAACCGGTCCGCACCCGGCCGGGCCCCGGCGGCCGTCCCGCCGCCGATGCGGTGGGCACGGCGGCCGTCACCGCCCCGACGGCACCTCCGGCGGCCAGCAGACTCCGACGCGACAGGCTCATGCGGGACCTCCCAGGAGTGACATGGGCACGCACGCTAGCGCTCCTGACCGCCCCGGGGAACGAGGCGTGCGGGCCGGGTCTTCCACGACTCCATACCGACTGGTTAGTCTGTCCCGGTCGTCACAGCCGAGAGGTGGGTCCATGACCGAGGACACGAACGAGCTCAGGGGCGCCGGCGTGGTGGTCACCGGAGCGGGCGGCGGCATCGGAGCCGCCCTCGCCCGCCGGTTCGCCGCCGAAGGGGCCCGGGTCGTCGTCAACGACCTCGACCCGGTGCGCACCAAGGCCGTCGCGGAGGAGATCGGCGCCCTCGCCGTCCCCGGCGACGCCTCCGACGTCGTCGACGAGGCCAGGGAGGCCCTCGGCGGCACCGTCGACATCTGGTGCGCCAACGCCGGACTCTCCTCGCCCGGCGACGTCTTCGCGGACGAGGAGGTCTGGGCCGCGGCCTGGGACGTCAACGTCATGGCCCACGTCCGCGCGGCCCGTGCCCTGCTCCCGGACTGGCTGGAACGCGGCAGCGGCCGGTTCGTCTCCACGGTCTCCGCCGCCGGACTGCTCACCATGATCGGCGCGGCGCCGTACAGCGTCTCCAAGCACGGCGCCTACGCCTTCGCGGAATGGCTCTCCCTCACCTACCGCCACCGCGGCCTCAAGGTGCACGCCATCTGCCCGCAGGGCGTCCGTACGGACATGCTGACCGCCGCCGGATCGGCCGGCGAGCTGGTCCTCGCCCCCACCGCCATCGAACCGGAGGACGTCGCGGACGCCCTGATCGAGGCCGTCGCCGCCGACCGCTTCCTGGTCCTGCCCCACCCCGAGGTCGCGGACTACTACCGCAACCGGGCCACCGACCCCGAGCGCTGGCTCGGCACCATGAACCACGTCCAGCGGACCTGGGAGACGGGCACCCGGTAGCGGGGAGACGGGCACGCGGTGACCGGAGCCCCGGCGGATGGGAAGATCTACGGGCGGGAACACGTTCCGCTGACCGAAAACGATCACCAAGGAAGGCGGCGGAAGCATGGCCAGGACGACGGACGGGAACGGCACGCCCGTCCCCCAGAGGCTCCTCGCCGCCGCCACCCGGCTCTTCGCCGAGCAGGGCTACGACCGCACCTCCGTCCAGGAGATCGTCGAGGCCGCCGGGGTCACCAAGGGCGCCCTCTACCACTACTTCGGCTCCAAGGAGGACCTCCTCCAGGAGGTCTACGCCCGGGTCCTGCGCCTCCAGCAGGAGCGCCTCGACGCCTACGCGGACGCCGACGAGCCCATCGAGGACCGGCTGCGCGCCGCCGCCGCCGACGTCGTCGTCACCACCATCGAGAACCTCGACGACGCCGCCATCTTCTTCCGCTCCATGCACCACCTCAGCCCGGAGAAGAACAAGCAGGTCAGGTCGGAGCGGCGCCGCTACCACGAGCGCTTCCGGGCGCTGGTCGAGGAGGGGCAGCGGGCCGGGGTGTTCTCCTCCGCGACCCCCGCCGACCTCGTCGTGGACTACCACTTCGGCTCGGTGCACCACCTCTCCACGTGGTACCGCCCGGACGGCCCGCTCACCCCCGAAGAGGTGGCGGGCCATCTCGCCGATCTGCTGCTGCGGGCGCTCCGCCCCTGAGCCGCTGCCAGAGGCACCGGAGGCGCCAGGGGCACCAGGGGCACCAGAGGCGCCAGAGGCACTAGAGGTACTTCTTCAGCTCCCGGCGTGCCAGCGACCGCTGGTGCACCTCGTCCGGGCCGTCCGCGAGCTTGAGCGTCCGCGCCGCCGCCCAGAGCTCGGCCAGCGGGAAGTCCTGTGAGACCCCGCCCGCGCCGTGCGCCTGGACCGCCTTGTCGATGATGTCGACGACCGCGCGCGGGGTCGCGATCTTGATGGCCTGGATCTCGGTGTGCGCACCCCTGTTGCCCACGGTGTCCATCAGCCAGGCCGTCTTGAGGACGAGGAGCCGCAGCTGCTCGATCGTCACCCGGGCGTCCGCGATCCAGTTCTGCACGACGCCCTGCTGGGCGAGCGTCTTGCCGAAGGCGGTACGGGTGACCGCCCGCCGGCACATCAGCTCGACGGCCCGCTCGGCCATGCCGATGAGCCGCATGCAGTGGTGGATGCGGCCGGGGCCGAGCCGGGCCTGGGCGATGGCGAAGCCGCCGCCCTCCTCGCCGATCAGGTTCGCCGCGGGGACCCGTACCCCGTCGAAGACCACCTCGGCGTGGCCGCCGTGGTAGTGGTCCTCGTACCCGTAGACCCGCATCGCGCGCCGCACCTCGACGCCGGGGGTGTCGCGGGGCACGAGGATCATCGACTGCTGGCGGCGGGGGTCGGCCCCGTCGGGGTCCGTCTTGCCCATGACGATGAAGATCTTGCAGTCGGGGTTCATCGCCCCGGAGATGTACCACTTGCGGCCGTCGACGACGTAGGAGTCGCCGTCCCGCCGGATCCGGGTCTCGATGTTCGTGGCGTCGGAGGAGGCGACCTCCGGCTCGGTCATCGCGAAGGCCGAGCGGATCTCGCCGGCGAGCAGCGGCTCCAGCCACTGCTTCTTCTGCGCCTCGTCGCCGAACTGGGCGAGCAGCTCCATGTTCCCGGTGTCGGGGGCGGCGCAGTTGAGGGCGGTCGGGGCGAGGTGCGGGCTGCGGCCGGTGATCTCGGCGAGCGGCGCGTACTGGAGGTTGGTGAGCCCGGCACCGTACTCGGCGTCGGGAAGGAAGAGGTTCCACAGGCCCTGGCGCTTGGCCTCGGCCTTCAGTTCCTCCACGACGGCCGGGGTGTCCCAGGGGGAGGCGAGCAGGGCGCGCTGTTCCTCGGCGACGGCCTCGGCCGGGTGGACGTGCTCGTCCATGAAGGCGAGGAGCTTCGCCCGCAGTTCCTCGGTGTGTGCGTCGTACGCGAAGTCCATGGCGGTTCAGCCTTCCTGAAGGGTGGTCAGGCCGTGCTCGATGAAGAGGGGGACGAGTTCCCCGATGCGGTCGAAGCCCGCGCCGACCGTCTGCCCGAGGGTCCAGCGGTAGTGGATGCCCTCCAGGATCACGGCGAGCTTGAACCAGGCGAAGGCCGTGTACCAGGCGAGGGCCGAGGTGTCGCGGCCCGAGCGGGCGGCGTAGCGCTCGGCCAGTTCGGCGGCGCTCGGGTGCCCGGGGGCCGTGGCGGTGGTGGAGATGGGGGAGTCCGGCAGGTCGAGCGGCGTGCTGTACATGACGAGCAGGCCGAGGTCGGTGAGCGGGTCGCCGAGGGTGGACATCTCCCAGTCGAGGACGGCCCGGATGCGGTCGTCCTCGCCGATGAGGACGTTGTCGAGCCGGTAGTCGCCGTGGATGACGGTGGGCGGGGGAGACACGGGGAGCGCGCGGCCCAGCGCGGAGTGCAGCTCGTCGATCCCGGCCAGCTCCCGGCCGCGCGAGGCGTCGAGCTGCTTGCCCCAGCGGCGCAGCTGCCGGTCGAGGAAGCCCTCGGGGCGGCCGAAGTCGCCGAGCCCCACCGCCTCCGGGTCGACGGCGTGCAGGTCGACGAGGGTGTCGACGAGGCCGAGGAGGGCGGCGCGGGTGCGCCCGGGGCCGAGCGGGGCGAGTTCGGCGGCCGAGCGGTACGGGGTCCCGTCGACGAACTCCATGACGTAGAACGGCGCCCCGAGCACGGAGTCGTCCTCGCAGAGCAGCAGCGTCTCCGGCACGGGGACGGCCGTGGTGTGCAGGGCGCTGATGACGCGGTGCTCGCGCCGCATGTCGTGGGCGGTGGCGAGGACGTGGCCGAGGGGAGGCCGGCGGACCACCCAGCGGCCGGCGCCGTCGGTCACGACGTACGTCAGGTTCGACCTGCCGCCTTCGATTAGCCGGGCTTCGAGGGGGCCGGACACCAGGCCGGGGCGCTCGCGGTCGAGGTGGCGGCGCAACTGCTCGGGGTCGAGACCTGGCGGCGGGGCGGAACTCATACGTGCGTACCTCCGGATCGACTGCGGTCGGCATTCATGATGACCGACCAGTCGGTATGTCGTCCAGAGGGGTGTGCTCCAGGCGACTCCCGCGCCCCCCGCCCACAGGGCGAGGAGCTGCCGGGCCCAGCGCGGAAACGCGCGCGCCCCGGACCGGTGGACCCGGTCCGGGGCGCGTCCGCGCCGGTCAGGCGTGGCAGGCCACCGGCACCCCGCCGTTCATCGCCGCCATGTCCCCGAAGACCGCCGCCGGGTCGAGCGGCGACCCCTCCGGCAGACCCTCCAGCTCCGCGTACGCCCGGTGCAGGTTCGCCACCAGCCGCTCGCTCTCCCGCCACTCGGCGAACTCGCCCAGCTCCGTCCGCCGCGCCGTCTCCAGCGGCGTCGCCCCGCGCGCGTACCCCTCCGCGGCCACCTCCCGCACCCAGAGCAGATACCGCTCCGTGGCGTCGTACGCCGAGGGGTCGGTCACCCGGCCGTGCCCCGGCACCACCGTCGGCGTGTCGAGGGAGCGCAGCAGGGCGAGCGCGCGCAGCGAACCGGCCAGCGACCCCATCGGCAGGAACGGCGTCCCGCCGTGGAAGACCAGGTCGCCGGTGAAGACCACACCCTGCTCGGGCAGGTGCACGATCGAGTCGCCGGTGGTGTGCGCGGGCCCCGGGTGGATCAGCCGTACCTCGATGTCCCCGACGTGCAGCGTCAGCCGCTCCCGGTAGGTGACGGACGGCGGCAGGATGTCGACGTCCCCGAAGTCGGTCGCCGGCCACAGCAGATGGAGCTGGTGCCCGGCCGCGAGCTGCTCGGTGCGGCAGTTCTCGTGCCCCACGATCCGGGCCTCGGGCAGGAACACCCCGTTGCCGTAGGTGTGGTCGCCGTGGTGGTGGGTGGAGACGACGGTGCCGGGCAGCGCGAGGCCCTCGGCGAGGACCGCCTCGCGGAGCAGCCGGGCCCGGCGCTCGGTGGCGGCGGTGTCGACGAGCAGCGACTCGCGCGCGTCGCCGAGGAAACCGGCGTTGTTCAGGCACCAGCCGCCGTCGGGCTGGACGAAGGCGTGGACGTTCGGCGCGAGCGCGACCACATAGGGATCGGTGGCAGACAAAGGGAATTCCCCCGGGTGAGAGCCCAACTGGACAGGGGAAGAGTGCCAGTTGCCCGGCCCGCGAGGAAACCGGCGCCCGGCAGGACCGCCGCCCGCCAGCAGGCCGCGCCCCCTCACGAGCCGCATCGGCCCCCCCACCCGTACCGCCTCCGCTTGCGTGCGCGCCTCCGCGCACCGAGGGTCGAAGGTATGAAGGCGATCAGCTACAGCCGGTACGGCGGCCCCGACGTCCTGGAGTACGGCGAGCTGCCCGACCCCAAGGTCGGCCCCGACGGCGTCCTGGTCAAGGTGCGGGCGGCGTCCGTCAACCCCGTCGACTGGAAGTGCCAGGCCGGATACCTCGACGGGATGCTCGACGCGGTCTTCCCCGTCATCCCCGGCTGGGACGTGTCGGGAGTCGTCGTACGGCCCGGGGTCTCCGTCACCGAGTTCGCCGAGGGCGACGAGGTCATGGGGTATGTCCGTGAGGACTTCCTGTCCCGTGGCACCTTCGCCGAGTACGTCGCCGCCCCCGTCCGCACCCTCGCCCGCAAGCCGCGCACCCTGGGCTTCGAGGAGTCCGCTGCCCTCCCGCTCGTCGGCCTCACCGCCTACCAGGCGCTCCGCCAGGCCCTCGCGGTCCGCCCGCACGACACCGTCCTGGTCCACGCGGCGGCCGGCGGCGTCGGCTCGATGGCCGTGCAGATCGCCAGCGACCTCGGCTGCCGGGTCATCGGCGCGGCCCGGGGCGCCGGTCTGGAGCGGGTCGCGGAGCTCGGCGCCGAACCCGTCCGCTACGACGAGACGACCTTCGCCGCCCAGGTCAGGGCCATCGCCCCGCTGGGCGTGGACGCCGTCCTCGACACCATCGGGGGACCGTTCCTGCGGATCTCCGCCGGACTGCTCGCCCCGGGCGGCCGGCTCGCCTCGATCGCCGACGGGGAGGTCCTCGCCCTCGGCGGCCGCTACTTCTGGGTGCGGCCGGACCCCGTCGACCTCGCGGCCCTCGCGGACCTGGTCGACGCGGGCGTGCTCACCGTACGGGTGGCGAGGACGTTCCCGCTGGAGCGGGCGGCCGACGCCCAGCGCGCCAACGCCGCGGGCGGCCTCAACGGCAAGGTCGTGGTCACGGTCCCCTGAGACCGTCCCCGCCGAGCCCTCGGGCCCGGTGGTACCGGACCCGGGGCCCGCGTCACCAGATGAGCGCGGCCCCGAACACCGCGAGCGCGATCGTGCACCCCGTCGCCAGCCACGCGCCCCGGTACGAGAGCGGTCCCGGCCGGGCCGCGCTCAGGGAGCGGATACGGCGGTGGGCGACGGCCAGGAAACCGATCCACACGAGGGCCGACAGCGCGAGCCCGGTCACGCCCACCGCCGTGATCTCGTCATGGACGGCCAGCTTGACGGCGAGCACCGCGACCACCGTGCAGGACAGCGTCGTGCGCCGCCACGCGAGCCGGGTCCGCTCCGGCTGGAGCCCGGGATCCCGGGCCTCGGGCGCGGAGTCCGCCGCCGTCAACGCCCCGCCCAGCCGAAGAGCACGACCACCACCATGGTGAGCGCCACCACCGCGACCACGAAGCTCAGCACCGCGGGGAAGCGCGACATCGGCAGGTCCTCGCCGCGCCGCATCGCCCGCTCGCAGCGCACCCAGTGGTTCACCGCCCGCAGCGCGCACAGCACCCCGGCGGCGAGCAGCGCGAGCGCCAGCCCGACCCGTACGCCCCACCGCAGGTCCGGCAGGAACTGGTCGACGGCGAAACCACCGCCGACCAGGGCGAGCGAGGTCCGGATCCAGGCGAGGAAGGTCCGCTCGTTGGCGAGGGAGAAACGGTAGTCGGGGGTCTCTCCCTCGTCCCGGACCCGCTGCGGCGCGAACCACAGCCGCAGGCTCTGCACGAAATCGCTCACCCGAGCACCCTAACGGCCGGGTGACCGGCCGGCCCGTCACGCCCCCTCCGCCGCCCTCGCCCGCAGCAGCTCGTACGCGGCGAGGCCGTCCGGCACCCACTCCCAGGTGCCGAGCCGCGCGGCCAGTTCGTCGTCCGTCAGGAATCCGTGCCAGGCGACCTCCTCCACCTGCGGGTGGACGGGCAGGGTGCAGCGGACCTCGTAGACCGCCGACCACCACTTCCCGGCGACGCCCCCGGAGTCGTACAGGAACCGCAGCACCGGCTCGGGGCGGGGGAGCCCCGACACCCCCAGCTCCTCCTCGGCCTCCCGCAGCGCGGCCTCGTCGTAGGACTCGCCCGCGCCGACGACCCCGCCGACGAACATGTCGTACTGCGAGGGGAAGACCAGCTTGGTCGGCGTCCTGCGGTGCACGAAGACCCGGCCCTCCGCGTCCCGGACCCGGACGAAGACACAGCGATGGATCAGGCCCCGCGCGTACACCTCACCGCGCGGGGCCTGTCCGGTCACCCGGTCGTGCTCGTCGACGACATCGAGAATCTCTTCTGCGGCGCTCATGCCGCCATCCAAGCAAAGCCGCCGCCGGAGCCATCGCCCCGGTCACCGGGGTCACGCCCCAGACGGAGTCACCGCCCCGGCTGTCCGGCTCACTGCCCCATGACGTACTTGACCGTCGGACCGGTGGTCCAGCCGCCGTCCACCGCCAGCTCCGCGCCCGTCACGTACGAGGCGGCGTCCGACAGCAGGAAGACGACCGCGCCCGCGATCTCGTCGGCCTCGCCGACCCGGCCCATCGGCGTGTTCGGGTAGTTGCCCTCGCCGCGCTGGATGCCGACGGAGGCGGTCATCGGGGTGTACGTCATGCCCGGGTGGACGGAGTTGACGCGGATCTTCGCCGTGCCCAGCTCCACCGCGCCGATCTTCGTCAGACCGCGCACGCCCCACTTGGAGGCGCCGTACCCGGCGGTCAGGGCCAGGCCCATCAGGCCCGCGGCCGAGGAGATGTTGACGATCGAGCCGCCGCCGGCCTCCCTCATCGCCGGGATCGCGGCCTTCATGCCGATGAAGACGCCGGTCAGGTTGATGTCGAGGACCTTGCGGAAGTGCTCGACGGACTCGGTCTCGAGGAGGGCGCCGGTGGAGATGCCCGCGTTGTTCACCAGACCGTGCAGCCCGCCGAACTCCGCCACCGCGAACGCGACGGCCGCCGCCCACTCCTCCTCGGAGGTCACGTCGTGGTGGAAGAAGCGCGCCTTCTCGCCGAGCGCCTCGGCGGTCGCCTCGCCCTCCTCGTCGAGCACGTCGGTGAGGACGACGTTCGCGCCGGCCGCGACCGCCTGGCGGGCGGCCTCGGCGCCCAGCCCGCGGGCGCCGCCGGTGATGATCACGGTCCTGCCGGTGAGGTCGTTCATGAGAGGTCCTTTCGGTGGTGCGCCTGCTCCGGCTGTGCGGCGCGCAGCAGGGCGGTGGTGGTCTCGACCAGATCGGCGAGGAAGAGCGCCTCACCGGTGAGAGGTTCGGTGCCGGCCAGGTACTGCCGGGCCCGGTCCGCCATCGCCGCGCCGACCACGGTCAGCGCCAGGTCGAGGCGTTCCAGGAGGAGCGGCTCGGGCAGCCCGTCGGCGGCCAGCCGGTCCGCGATCCGCTCGATCAGGCGCCAGTAGTCGGTGCCCGCGAGCGTCGGGTGGGGGGTGCGGGCGCGCACGCCGCTCTCGTGGCTGAGCTGCGCGGATATCCGCAGGCAGCGCCGGCCCCGGTCGGTGCGCAGCTCGCTGGCCTCGGCGGTGACGAGGGCCTCGACGAGGGCGCGCGGTTCGTCGGCGGCGACCGCGAGCAGCGGGGCGAGCACGCTCTCCGTACGGGCCTGGCGGCCTGCCATCACGGCGTCGAGGAGTCCGGCGCGCGAGCCGAAGTGGTACTGCACGGCGGACGGATTGGCCTGTCCCGCCCGTGCGACCACGTCCCGCAGCTGTGCGCCGTCGACGCCCTGGGCGGCGAAGATCTCCTCCGCCGCGCGGATCAGTCTGTCCCGGGTCTCGGGCCCCGATGTCCTCGCCATGCATTCATATTAATGCTCGACATTAGAAAACGGGAGCGCCGGGGGCGGTCAGGACGGTTGACTCGATACATCCGTGTATCCAAGATGCGGTCCATGCCCTACGACGCTGATGTGATCGTGATCGGGGCCGGCCTCGCCGGGCTCGTCGCCACCGCCGAGCTGGTCGACGCCGGCCGCACCGTGATCCTCCTCGACCAGGAACCCGAGCAGTCCCTCGGCGGCCAGGCCCACTGGTCCTTCGGCGGTCTCTTCCTCGTCGACTCGCCCGAGCAGCGCCGGATGCGCGTCAAGGACAGCCACGCCCTCGCCCTCCAGGACTGGCACGGCACCGCCGGCTTCGACCGCACCGAGGACCACTGGCCCCGGAAGTGGGCCGAGGCGTACGTCGACTTCGCCGCCGGCGAGAAGCGCGCCTGGCTCCACGCGCGCGGGGTGCGCTTCTTCCCGGTCGTCGGCTGGGCCGAGCGCGGCGGCTACGACGCCAACGGCCACGGCAACTCCGTCCCCCGCTTCCACATCACCTGGGGTACGGGCCCCGGCCTCGTCGCCCCCTTCGAGCGGAAGGTCCGCGAGGGCGTCGCACGCGGCCTCGTCCGGTTCCGCTTCCGCCACCGGGTCACCGGCCTCGGCCGTACCGCCGGAGCCGTCGACACCGTCACCGGCGAGATCCTGGAACCCTCCGACGCCGAGCGCGGCACCGCCAGCTCCCGCACGTCCACCGGCACCTTCGAACTGCGCGCCCAGGCCGTGATCGTCACCTCCGGCGGCATCGGCGGCAACCACGACCTCGTCCGCGCCCAGTGGCCCGAGCGGCTCGGCACCCCGCCCGCCCGGATGCTCTCCGGCGTGCCCGCGCACGTCGACGGCCTGATGCTGGGCGTCGCCGAGAAGGCCGGGGCCCACCACATCAACCGCGACCGGATGTGGCACTACACCGAGGGCATCGAGAACTGGAACCCGATCTGGGCCAAGCACGGCATCCGGATCCTCCCCGGACCGTCCTCGCTCTGGCTGGACGCCACCGGCAAGCGGCTGCCCGTGCCGCTCTTCCCCGGCTTCGACACCCTCGGCACCCTCGAACACATCATGCGGACCGGCCATGACCACACCTGGTTCGTCCTCGACAAGCGGATCATCGGCAAGGAGTTCGCCCTCTCCGGCTCCGAACAGAACCCCGACCTCACCGGCAAGTCGATCCGCGACGTCATCGGCCGTGCCCGCGCCGATGTGCCCGGCCCCGTCCAGGCGTTCATGGACAAGGGAGCCGACTTCGTCGTCGAGAACGACCTGTCCGCCCTCGTGCGGGGCATGAACCGGATCACCGGCGAAGACCTCATCGACGAGACCGCGCTGCGCCGCGAGATCACCGCACGCGACCGGGAGATCGCCAACCCCTTCACCAAGGACCTCCAGGTCACGGCGATCCGAGGGGCCCGCAAGTACCTGGGCGACAAGCTCATCCGCACCGCCGCGCCGCACCGCATCCTGGACCGCAAGGCGGGCCCGCTGATCGCCGTACGCCTCAACATCCTCACCCGCAAGTCACTCGGAGGCCTGGAGACGGACCTCGACTCCCGTGTCCTCACTTCGAGCGGTGAGCCGCTCGAAGGCGTGTACGCGGCGGGCGAGGCGGCCGGCTTCGGCGGCGGCGGGGTCCACGGCTACCGCTCCCTCGAAGGCACCTTCCTCGGCGGCTGCATCTTCTCGGGAAGGGCGGCGGGGCGAGCGGCGGCGAAGGCGTTGGGCTGACGGGGCGCCCCTCGGTCCCCTCAGTCCCCCTGAATCAGCTCCACCACCCTGAACCGCTCCACCACCGCGATCGTCCCGTCGTCCACCACGAAGTCCGGGTCGCCCAGCCCCTCCCGCATCTCCTCGCTGTGCCAGAAGTGCTCGTGGGCGGCACGCCACTCCGCGACCGACCGGAACCCCTCGCCCTCGTCGAGGGCGAGCCGGAGGTCCACCTCGCCCAGCGGCAGCGACCGGACCTCCGTCACCTCCACGATCGCGACCTCGCGACCGTCCGAGTCGACGAGCGCCGAGCGCTCGCCCACCTCGGGCAGCTCCTCGTTCTCGGCCTCCCACTCCACGAGGAGTCCCGTCGTGGCGGTCTTCTCGCCGGCGAGGACGGCGGCGACGAGCCGGTCCCGGACCGGGCCGGGGAAGGCGAGGAGGAAGGGCTTGAGCGCGTGAGGGCCGGTCATGGGCGACATTCTGTCAGCCACGACCGGCCCTCACCTGCGATCCGGGCGGGCGCTACAGCACCAGCGACAGCAGCAGGACGAACACGATGCCGACCACCGAGATGATCGTCTCCATCACCGACCAGGTCTTGATCGTCTGGCCGACGCTCATCCCGAAGTACTCCTTCACCAGCCAGAACCCGGCGTCGTTGACATGGCTGAAGAAGAGCGAGCCCGCGCCGATCGCGAGGACGAGCAGCGCCGTGTGACTGGTCGACATGCCCTCCGCCAGCGGCGCCACGAGGCCCGCCGCCGAGATCGTCGCGACGGTCGCGGAGCCGGTCGCCAGCCGGATCGCGACGGCGATCAGCCAGGCGAGCAGCAGGGCAGGGATCGACCAGTTCTCGGAGAAGTCCAGGATCATCTGGCCGACGCCGATGTCGATCAGGGTCTGCTTGAAGCCGCCGCCCGCACCGACGATCAGCAGGATGCCCGCGATCGGGGCGAGGGACTTCTCGACGGTCGAGGAGAGCCGGTCCTTGGTGAAGCCGGCCGCCCGGCCCAGGGTGAAGAGCGCGACTATGACGGCGGCGAGCAGCGCGATCAGCGGGGAGCCGATGACGTCGGTGACCTTCTGGAGGCCGTTGTCCGGGTCGTCGACGACGATGTCGACGAGCGCCTTGACCAGCATCAGGACGACGGGCAGCAGGATGGTCGCGACGGTGACGCCGAAGCCGGGGCGCTTCTCCAGGTCCTCGGAAGGACGGGTGGGGATCATCTTCTCGGGGGCCGGGATGTCCACCCAGCGGGCGGCGTACCGGGAGAAGACCGGTCCGGCGATGATCACGGTCGGGACGGCGACGACGAGACCGAGAGCGAGGGTGACCCCCAGGTTGGCGCCGACCGCGTCGATCGCGACGAGCGGGCCGGGGTGCGGCGGGATCAGCCCGTGCATCACGGAGAGACCGGCGAGGGCCGGGATGCCGATCCGCATCAGGGAGTAGTTGCCGCGCTTGGCGACGAGCAGCACGACCGGGATCAGCAGCACGATGCCGACCTCGAAGAAGAGCGGCAGGCCGATCACGGAGGCGATGAGGACCATCGCCCACGGCATGGCCCGGCCGCTCGCCCTGGCGAGGATCGTGTCGACGATCTGGTCGGCGCCGCCCGAGTCGGCGAGCAGCTTGCCGAGGATCGCGCCGAGGGCGATCAGCACGCCCACGCCGGCGACGGTGGCGCCGAGGCCGGTGGTGAAGGACTTGATGGTGTCCGCGAGCGGGGCCCCCGCGAACGCGCCGAGGGCGAGCGACCCGATGGTCAGGGCCAGGAACGCGTGCAGCTTGAACTTGGTGATGAGCAGGACGATGACGGCGATGCCGGCGAGTACGGCGATGCCGAGCTGGGCGTTGCCTGCCGAGGTGATGGGTTCGGCGGCGTCCGCTGCCAGGATCTCGACGCTGAGACTGGTCACGGTGGAGTCCTCGGGGGTCAGTGGGTGAGCCGGCGCAGCGCGGCGGCGGCCCTGGCGGTGATCTCTTCGGGGGTGCCGGAGACGTCGACGGCGACGCCGGCCTCGTCGTCCTGCAGCGGCTGCAGGGTGGCGAACTGGGAGTCGAGGAGTGCCGTCGGCATGAAGTGGCCCTTGCGGCCGGCCATGCGTTCCTCGATGAGCTTCCGGTCGCCGGTCAGATGGAGGAAGACGACACCGGGAGCGGCGGCCCTCAGCCGGTCCCGGTAGCTCCGCTTCAGCGCGGAACTGCTCACCACACCGCCGAGCCCGGCCCGGCCGTGCGCCCACCCTCCGATGGCGTCGAGCCAGGGCTCGCGGTCGGTGTCGTCCAGGGGGATGCCGGCCGTCATCTTTGCCACGTTCGCCGCCGGGTGGAAGTCGTCGCCCTCCGCGTAGGGGAGGCCGAGGGCTTCCGCGACCAGCGGGCCGATCGTGGTCTTGCCGGTTCCGGCGACGCCCATCACGACGACGACCTGAGGGTGGGGGGTGGTGCTCATGGGTGGTGCCTCGCTGTCTTCTTCGACATCGATCCGTCGCGCCCATGAAACCCATTGGGTACGACGTATTCAAGAGGCTGTGATCTAAAAGTAGTACTTTTAATTCCCGATGTGATCATCCAGGCGGGCACGCATAGGCTTGCCACCATGACGACACCGGCCCAGGGGCTTCACTCCCACGTCCTCGCCACCCTGGGTCTCGCGATCACCGCGGGGGAGTACCCGCCCGGCACGGTGCTGCGCACCGACGAGCTGGCCCAGCGCTTCGACGTGTCCCGGACGGTGGTCCGCGAGGTCGTCCGCGTCCTGGAGTCCATGCACCTCGTCGAGTCCCGCCGCCGCGTCGGCGTGACCGTGCTCCCCACCGCCAGCTGGAACGTGTACGACCCCCAGGTCATCCGCTGGCGCCTCGCCGGCGCCGACCGCCCCCGCCAGCTCCGCTCGCTGACCGTGCTCCGCTCCGCCGTCGAGCCCGTCGCCGCAGGCCTGGCCGCGGTGAACGCCACGCCCGAGCAGTGCCGCGAGCTCACCGAGCAGGCCCTCGGCATGGTCGCCACCTCGCGCGGCCGGCGTCTGGAGGAGTACCTCGTCCACGACATCGCCTTCCACCGGGTCGTGCTCAACTCCTCGGGGAACGAGATGTTCGCCCGCCTCGGGGACGTCGTCGCCGAGGTCCTCACCGGCCGCACCCACCACCACGTGATGTTCGAGGACCCCGACCCGGCCGCCGTCACCCTCCACGTCCAGGTCGCCGAAGCGGTACGGGAGCGGGACGCCGTCCGCGCCGAGGAACTCACCCGGCAGATCGCGGTCGGCGCCCTCCAGGAGCTGGACGTACTGGCTCCGTGAGGACCCCGTACGCCACCGGGAATCGGCCCGTCTCGCGTTTTGTCGGGAGATAGTGGTACCCAAGAGTCTTGCAAGATCCGTTCGGAGGAAGGAAAGTTCGCCATGCCGCAGCACGTCCAGGGGGTCATCGCCCCCGGCAGGAACGAACCGGTACGGGTCGAGACGATCGTCATCCCCGACCCCGGCCCCGGTGAAGCCGTCGTGAAGATCCAGGCCTGCGGTGTCTGTCACACGGACCTGCACTACAAGCAGGGTGCCATCAACGACGAGTTCCCCTTCCTGCTCGGCCACGAGGCCGCCGGAATCGTGGAGTCGGTCGGCGAGGGCGTCACCGACGTCGAGCCCGGCGACTACGTGATCCTCAACTGGCGTGCGGTGTGCGGCCAGTGCCGCGCCTGCCGCCGGGGCCGCCCCTGGTACTGCTTCGACACCCACAACGCCAAGCAGCGGATGACCCTGCTCGACGGCACCGAGCTCTCCCCGGCCCTCGGTATCGGCGCCTTCGCCGAGAAGACCCTCGTCGCCTCGGGGCAGTGCACCAAGGTCGACCCCGCCGTCGCCCCCGAGGTCGCGGGCCTCCTCGGCTGCGGCGTCATGGCCGGCATCGGCGCCGCCATCAACACCGGGAACGTGGGCCGCGGCGACACCGTCGCCGTCATCGGCTGCGGAGGCGTCGGCGACGCCGCGATCGTCGGCTCCCGCCTCGCCGGAGCCGCGAAGGTCATCGCCGTCGACATCGACGACCGCAAGCTGGAGACGGCGAAGACGATGGGTGCCACCCACACCGTCAACTCCCGCTCCACCGACCCCGTCGAGGCCATCCGCGAGCTCACCGGCGGCTTCGGCGCCGATGTCGTCATCGAGGCCGTCGGCCGCCCGGAGACGTACAAGCAGGCCTTCTACGCCCGCGACCTCGCTGGCACCGTCGTCCTCGTCGGCGTCCCCACCCCCGAGATGCAGCTCGAACTGCCCCTCCTCGACGTCTTCGGCCGCGGTGGCGCGCTCAAGTCCTCCTGGTACGGCGACTGCCTGCCCTCCCGCGACTTCCCGATGCTGATCGACCTGCACCAGCAGGGCCGCATCGACCTCGCCGCCTTCGTCACCGAGACCATCGGCCTCGGCGACGTCGAGAAGGCCTTCGCCCGCATGCACGAGGGCGACGTCCTCCGCTCGGTGGTGGTGCTGTGATGAGCGCCCGCATCGACCACCTCGTCACCTCCGGCACGTTCAGCCTCGACGGCGGCACCTGGGAGGTCGACAACAACGTCTGGATCGTCGGCGACGACACCGAGGCCATCGTCGTCGACGCCGCCCACGACGCCGACGCCATCCTCGCCGCCCTCGACGGCCGCGCCCTGCGCGCCATCGTCTGCACCCACGCCCACAACGACCACGTGGACGCGGCCCCGGCACTCGCGGCCGCCACCGGCGCCCGCATCCTGCTCCACCCCGCCGACCAGCCGCTCTGGAAGCAGACCCACCCCGACCACAGCCCCGACGGCGAACTCACCGACGGCCAGGTCCTCACCATCGCCGGCACCGACCTCACCGTGCTGCACACACCCGGCCACGCCCCCGGCGCGGTCTCCCTGTACGCCCCGGAGCTGGGCACGGTCTTCACCGGCGACACCCTCTTCCAGGGCGGCCCCGGCGCCACCGGCCGCTCCTTCTCGGACTTCCCCACGATCGTCGACTCGATCCGCGGGAAGCTCCTCACCCTGCCCCCGGAGACGGTGGTACGGACGGGGCACGGCGACACCACCACCATCGGCGCCGAGGCCCCGCACCTCCAGGAGTGGATCAGCCGAGGCCACTGAGAGCCAGCCGGCTCTCGAAACGCAGTCCCTCACCCGTGAACGGGTCGGTGAACTCAAGCGTCCGCGCGAGCAGTTGCAGCGGAAGCGAGAAGTCCTCCGGCCCGTCCGCGCGGACCACCGGATAGACCGGATCGTGCAGGATCGGCAGCCCCAGCGCGTTCATGTGCACCCGCAGCTGATGCGTCCGCCCGGTCTCCGGCACCAGCCGGTACCGCCCGAGCCCGCCCGCGTGCCCGAGCAGCTCGATCCGGCTCTCCGCGTTCGGCTCGCCGCCCGGCACCTCCCGGGCGGCCATCACCCCGCGCTCCTTCTCGATCCGGCTCCGCAGGGTCACCGGCAGCGCCACCGCCGGCTCGTACGGTGCCAGGGCCTCGTACTCCTTGCGCACCCGCCGGTCCCGGAACAGCGTCTGGTACGCCCCCCGGTCCTCCGGCCGTACGACGCAGAGCACGAGTCCCGCCGTCAGCCGGTCCAGCCGGTGCGCGGGCTGGAGGAACGGCAGCCCCAGCTCCCGCCGCAGCCGGGCGAGCACGGTCTCGGTCACATGCCGGCCCCGGGGCATCGTCGCGAGGAAGTGCGGCTTGTCCGCGACCACGATGCGCTCGTCCCGGTACACGACCCCGACCGGGAACGGCACCGGCTCCTCCACCGGGAAGTCCCGGTGGAACCAGAGATACCGGCCCACGGTGTACGGCTCGTCCCCGGCCACGGGCCCGTCGACCCCGACGAACCGGCCCTCGCGCAGCATCTCCTCGACCCGCCCGGCCCCGACGGCCGCCGCGTACCGGTCGAGCAGATGGTCCCGTACGGTCGCCCACGCCCCGTCCGGATCGTCGGGAAGCCGTACGCGGACGGGATCGACCCCGTCCCGCTGGGGCAGCGGCGCGGCCGGCGCCTTCGCTCTCCGTCTCACCGCTCCGCCTCGTGACCGCACATACAAAAGCGGAAGTCCCGGTCGAGATGATCTCGACCGGGACTTCCGTGTGGTGTCCGAGGGGGGACTTGAACCCCCACGCCCGATAAAGGGCACTAGCACCTCAAGCTAGCGCGTCTGCCATTCCGCCACCCGGACAAGGTGTCTGTCTTCCTGGCCGCTCGGCCCTTCCGACGTGGAAAACAATAGCAAACATCTGGGGTGGTCGATCACCACCCCGATCACCATCCCGGCCGGCCCCGTCGTGTGTCGGGCGCATGTCGCCCGAGGGCCGCCCTTGGGCGCGGGCGGGGGCACGCGGGAGGATGGGCGGGCACCGAAGCAATCACGTGGGGCACGTAGTGGGAGGAAGCAGCGTGAGCGAGTCGAACACCGGCCGAACCGTCACCGCGGAGAACGAGGTCGTGGACCTCTGTCGCGACCTCATCCGCATCGACACCAGCAACTACGGGGACCACTCCGGTCCCGGCGAGCGGGCGGCCGCGGAGTACATCGCCGAGAAGCTCGCGGAGGTCGGACTCGAACCGAAGGTCATCGAGTCGCACCAGGGGCGGGCCTCCACGGTCGCCCGCATCGAGGGCGAGGACCCGTCCCGCCCGGCCCTGCTCATCCACGGCCACACCGATGTCG
This sequence comes from Streptomyces sp. P9-A4, assembly GCF_036634195.1. Lineage (NCBI taxonomy): Bacteria > Bacillati > Actinomycetota > Actinomycetes > Kitasatosporales > Streptomycetaceae > Streptomyces > Streptomyces sp. P9-A4. The sequence goes on along the minus strand of NZ_JAZIFY010000001.1, from coordinate 1,325,355 downwards.
TCCCCGCCAACGCCGAGGACTGGACCCACCACCCCTTCTCGGGGGAGATCGCGGACGGCTGCGTCTGGGGCCGCGGCGCCGTCGACATGAAGGACATGGACGCGATGACCCTCGCGGTCGTACGGGACCGGCTGCGCAGAGGCCGCAAGCCCCCGCGCGACATCGTCCTCGCCTTCCTCGCCGACGAGGAGGCCGGCGGCACCTACGGCGCCCGGCATCTGGTCGACAAGCACCGGGACCTCTTCGACGGGGTCACCGAGGCCATCGGCGAGGTCGGCGGCTTCTCCTTCACCGTGAACGAGAACCTGCGGCTCTACCTGGTCGAGACGGCGCAGAAGGGCATGCACTGGATGCGCCTGACCGTCGAGGGCACGGCGGGCCACGGCTCGATGACCAATGACGACAACGCCATCACCGAGCTGTGCGAGGCCGTCGGCCGGCTCGGCCGCCACCAGTGGCCCGTCAGGGTCACCAAGACCGTCCGCTCCTTCCTGGACGAGCTGTCGGACGCGCTGGGCACCCCGCTCGACCCCGAGGACATGGACGGCACCCTCGCCAAGCTCGGCGGCATCGCCAAGATGGTCGGCGCCACCCTGCGGAACTCGGCCGCCCCGACCATGCTCGGCGCCGGCTACAAGGTGAACGTGATCCCCGGTCAGGCCACCGCGCACGTCGACGGCCGCTTCCTGCCCGGCTACGAGCAGGAGTTCCTGGCCGACCTCGACCGGATCCTCGGACCGAACGTGAAGCGCGAGGACGTGCACGGCGACAAGGCCCTGGAGACCGACTTCGACGGCGCCCTGGTCGACGCCATGCAGCTGGCGCTGCGCGCCGAGGACCCGATCGCCCGCGCCGTCCCGTACATGCTCTCCGGCGGCACCGACGCGAAGTCCTTCGACGACCTCGGCATCCGCTGCTTCGGCTTCGCCCCGCTCCAGCTGCCGCCGGAGCTGGACTTCGCCGGCATGTTCCACGGCGTGGACGAGCGGGTGCCCGTGGACGGGCTGAAGTTCGGCGCGCGGGTTCTGGACCGGTTCATCGACGCCTGCTGACGGAGTCCGCCGAATTCGTTCGCGCGTTTGTATGTGACCAGAAAGAGTGAATGAACTCGGAGGCTCGTAGCCCCCACCATTCCCCCTCGTTACAGGTGTTGCGGTCCGCGGCTGGGACCGCGTTTCCAACTAGGAGGAATAATGATCAAGAAGGTCGTCGCTGCTGCGGCTGCCACTGGCGGTCTCGTTCTCGCGGGTGCGGGCATGGCCGTTGCCGACGCGGGTGCCCAGGGTGCCGCCATCGGTTCCCCCGGTGTCCTCTCGGGCAACGTCGTCCAGGTTCCGGTTCACGTCCCCGTGAACCTGTGCGGCAACACGGTCTCCGTGATCGGCCTGCTGAACCCCGCCTTCGGCAACACCTGCGTCAACGCCTGACGTTGTGCCTCGCCCCGTGAGGGTGTGAGCCGGTCCGGCCCCGGAGTGCGTGCCATGCACTCCGGGGCCGGTGGCCATTTCCGCCCCGGGTCCTCGGCCCGGTGGCACTCGTTCGAAGCCGAGCAGGCAGGGAAACAAGCTATGCGACAGGTCACGCGCAAGGGTCTGGTCATCGTTGCGGCAGCCGGAGGCGTTCTCGCCGCCGTCGGTGGCGGTTACGCGCACGCCGATTCCGGTGCGTACGGTACGGCCACGAATTCCCCGGGCGTCGCGTCCGGAAATTCCGTCCAGGTCCCGGTGCACGTTCCGGTGAACGCCTGCGGAAACACCGTCAATGTCGTCGGAGTACTGAATCCGGCGATGGGAAACACCTGTGCCAACACCTCCAGGCCCGGCGGTCCTGGCGGCGGTTCGTCCGCCGGTGGGCACACCAGCCACTCTTCCGGGGTCGCCTCCGGCAACACCGTCAAGGTGCCGGTCGACGTCCCGGTGAACGTGTGCGGCGACAGTGTCACGGGCATCGGCCTGGGCAACGCCGTCGCGGGCAACGACTGCGCGAACGGCGCGGACGGGGGGTACGGCGAGGACGGCGGGGACACGGGTTACGGGGAGGAGACCCCGGGGACCCCTGGTACTCCCGGCACTCCTGGTACTCCTGGGACCCCGGGCACCCCCGGTACTCCCGGCACCCCCGGCACCCCCGGTCACCCGGGTACCCCCGGCGGCGAGGTCGGGCCGAACACTCCCGGTACACAGGTCCTCACTCCGCCGCGCGGCGTCGAGGAACTCGCCGAGACCGGTTCCGGGCCGCTCGGCGTGATCGTCCCCGCCGGTGCCGGTCTGCTGCTCGCCGGATCGCTGATCTACCGCCGCGCCCGCAGCGCCGCCTGAGGCACCGCGGTCACGCACCACGCACAAGGGGCCCCGCACACCGCGGGGCCCCTTCTCGTCGTCCTGTTCCGCTACCAGGTCGCCCGGACCTGGCGGATGATCCGCCGCTTCAGCCGCACCCTGCGGCTCCCGTCCCGGTGCAGGCTCAGACGGTCCAACTCCCAGTGTCCGTACTCGGCATGGTCGGTCAGCAGCCGCGCCGCCTCCTTGCGGGAGACGCCGCGCGGCACGTACACGTCGACAAATTCGTATTCCGGCATCGCATCTATTGTGCGGGCACCGGCCCGGTACGGATAGCGTCTGTCCCATGTCTGATGCTGCGCAGCCCACCGCTGCCGAGGTACGCGCCGCCGCCGAGGCGGTCAAAGCCGCACTGGACCGTCACCTCGCGGCGGTCGAACGCCGCACGGGGGACGACGACCCGGCCGTCTACGAAGCCTTCAACGCCCTCGCCACGGCGGCCGAGGCGTACGACGAAATCCTCTACGACCGCTACGACGAGGTCACCCCCTTCGAGATCCCCGGAGCGGACGGCGCCCTGCCGCCCTACGCCGGACCTGACGAACCCCATGCCCTCAGCGTGCTGATCCGCCGCGACTACGCCGTGGCGGAACCCCAACGACTGCTCGCCCAGGCCCGCCGCGTCGCCGAGATCGACGGCCCGGCGGACACCACGGGCCCGGCCGCCAGGGCCGGCGTCTCGCCGCTCGCCGCGCTGGGCGTGCTCTTCGGCGAGTTCGAACCCGACGAGATCGCCTCCCGGCACAAGGAGTTCGGCCTGGAGGAGGGCGACTCCACGCTCTGGGTCACCGCCGCCGAGGAACTCCCGGAACCGGGGGAGTGGCTCAACGCCCCCTTCGACCACGCCGATCCGGAACGGATCATCTGCCGCTTCGACGTCAGCTCCGTCTTCGACGAGGACGAGGACGAGGGCGGCGACGGCGACGGGGAGGACCGGGCCGGCGGCTCCGGCTCCTGACGGTACGGAGAGCCGGGGGAGACGGCGGAGGGCCGGGACACCGATCGTGGTGTCCCGGCCCTCCGGCGGCTCTTCCCCGTTCTTAGACCGACCGGCAAATGGGGGGCAGCGTCGCGGGGCTGGGCACGCACATCTGCCGCGTTGTCGTCAATCACCATGGCTCCGCCATGCCTCAATCCTCCGCCTCGCAGCTGCACGCACCCAGCCCCGCTCCTTCTTCCACCCCCCATTTGCCGGTCGGTCTTACTCCTCGTCCGCGGCGAGCAGGGCTTCGAGGAGCGGCCGAAGCCGCGTCGTACGCTCCGGGGCCACCCCCTCGGCCACCGCACGCGGCAGCGCCTGGTCCACGCCGTGCACGACCGACAGATGGCGCTCCGCCCGGCCGAAGGCCGTGTACACCCACGGCCTGCTCAGGCCCCCGGCGGCGTCCCCGGGCAGCACCACGACCACCGCGGGCCAGCGTGCCCCGGCCGCCTGGTGGGCGGTGAGGGCCCAGCCGTGCCGCAGCGCCGACTCCACCCGGTCCCGGGGTACCAGGACCTCCTCGTCCGCGCACCGCAGCCGCAGGCCCTCGGCGTCGGCCGACAGGACCGTGCCCGTCACCGTCCGCCCCGGCACGGGCGCGTACGCCACCCTGTCCCCCGGGTCGTAGCCGCCGAAGCGGCCCGGTCCGGGGTTGAGCCGCTGCTTGAGCGCCGCGTTCAGCGCGCGCGTACCCGCCGAGCCGCCGTGGCCGACCGTGAGGACCTGCGTCTGCTCCGGGGGCACCCCGATCGCCCGGGGCACCGAGTCGGCCACCAGCTGGACCGTACGGTGCACGGCCTCGCCGGCGTCCCGCACGGGGACGATCACGATCTCCTTGCCGGGGGCCTCGACCTGGTTCAGCTCTCCGGCGCCGATGCCCGAGACCAGCTCGCCGAGCGGCCCCGGGTCCGGCAGCCGGGAGGCGATCCGGGGGCACACCCGGGCGGCGAGCGCGTCGGAGAAGACCCGCCCCGCACCGGGCGCGCCCAGGACCTCCGGGTCGCCGCTCAGCACCAGACGGCAGCCGTCCGGAAGGGACTCCACGAGCATCGCGGCCGTCTCCACGTCCAGCTGCGGCGCGTCGAGCACCACCAGGAGGTCCAGCGCGAAGGCGCCCTCCTCGTCGCGGCCGGGACCCGCCGTACCGGAGAGCAGCGCGGCGACCGTCACCGCGTCCGCCCCCTCGGTCCCGAGGGCGCGGCGTCCGCCGTCGGCGTGGACGGCGACCAGGGTGCGCAGCCCGCGCGCGCGGGCCGCCGCCGCGAGGGCCACCGGCTCGGCGCGGGAGGCCTCGCCGCCGGTGTGCAGCACGAGGCCGTGCGTACCGGCGGCGCGCTCCAGCTCGGAGCCGTCCCAGTCGTCGGCCGTCGCCGTCTTGACCAGCCGGGCGAGACCGTCCGCGAGGCTCTCCTCCGCGAGCGCGTACCGGTCGAGCCCGAGCAGCACGGGCGGGGCGGGCTCCTCGGAGACGGGCGGCTCGGGCTCCTCGTCCGTCTCGTCCGCCTCGGGCTCCTCCGCCGGGGTCTCCTCCTCCTGGAAGACGAGGACCGCGCCCGTGGAGATCGACTCCTCGACCGCCGCCTCGGGGTCGGGCACCCGGTGCCCGGTGAGTCCGGCGCGCACGGCCTGGACCTCCAGGGCGGTGTGCCCCTGGAGCGCGGCCCGCTCCAGCAGCCACACGGTCAGGGCGACCGTGCGGCGGGGGTCGTCGGGGCCGCAGGCGGCACCGAGCAGCGCCCGCGCGAAGCCGTCGGCCTGCTCCGGGCGCACCCCGGGCACCGCGAGCAGCTGCCAGGGGTCGTCGAGCAGGGCCGAGGCGGCGCCCTCACCGAGGGTGTCGGCGACCTGCCCGGCCAGCGCCTCGGGTGCGCCGCCCTTGGCCAGGACCTCCCGTACGGCCTCGGTGGTGCCGGGGGCCGGTGCGGGGGCGTGCGGGGGCGCGGGGGACCGTACGGTCGCGGTCGGCGACGCCTCGGGGGAGGGGCGCCGGGGGGCGGGCTCGGAGGCCTCGTAGAACGCGGTGCCCGAGGCCGAGCCGCCCTCGACGGCCCGTACGGCCGCGAGGAGGTCGGCCGCTGTGCCGCTCAGCTTGGCGCCGCTGGCGAGCGGCCCTTCCTTCTCGGCCTTCCGCGCCTCGATCCTGGCCCGCAGCTCCCGCTGCGCGGCGAGCTCGGCCTGCGCGTCACTCAACTCGGGCGTGTCGGCGGCCTCGGCGACGGCCTCGACGGTCTCGGCACCCGCCGCGTCGGCACCTTCGGCGCCGGTCTCGTCGGCACCGGCCGCGTCGGCCGCGTCGGCCTCGTCCGCGGCCTCGTCCGCGGCCCCGGCCTCGTCCGTCGGCTCATCGCTCGGCCCGTCGCTCGGCCCGTCCTGCGCGGCGGGCTCCTCGGAGGGGTCCCCGACCGCGACCGGTGCCGTGGTGTCGGCCTCCTGCGCGTCCTCGGTCGGCTCCACGTCCTCGGGTGCCTCGGGCGCGGTCTCCCCGGAAGGCTCGGTCACAAGGTGCTCCAGTCGTGATCCGGATAGCGGTGCACGGGCGCCGACACATCGTCCAGCGCCCGACAGATCTCGTCAGGAAGACTAAGGGTCTCCACCGACAACGCGGCCGTGAGCTGGCGTGCGGTGCGCGCGCCGACGATCGGCGCGGTCACTCCGGGCCGGTCGCGGACCCAGGCGAGCGCCACGTGCAGCGGGGTCGTCGAGAGGCCGTCGGCGGCGGTCGCGACCGCGTCCACGATCCGGCTCGCCGCCTCGTCCAGGTACGGCTCCACGAACGGCGCCATGGTCTCCGAGGCGCCCCGCGAGTCCGTCGGGGTCCCGGAGCGGTACTTGCCCGTCAGGACCCCCCGTCCGAGCGGTGACGAGGGCAGCAGGCCTATCCCGAGGTCCTGGGCGGCGGGCAGCACCTCGCGCTCCACGCCCCGCTGGAGCAGCGAGTACTCCAGCTGCGCCCCGGCGAGCCGGGTGCGGTCCCCGGAGAGCTGCCAGGTGCCCGCCTTCGCGAGCTGCCAGCCGCAGAAGTTCGACACGCCCGCGTACCGCGCCCGCCCGCTGCGTACGGCGATGTCGAGGGCCTGGAGGGACTCCTCCAGGGGCGTGTACGGGTCGAAGGCGTGCAGCTGCCACAGGTCGACGTGGTCGGTGCCGAGCCGGGCGAGGGAGGCGTCGAGCGCGGCGAGCAGGTGCCCCCGCGAGCCGTCCGTGCGCCGATCGGGGTCCGGCACGCTGCCCGCCTTGGTCGAAAGGACGAGGTCCTGCCGGGAGACGAGCCGCTCCATCAGACGTCCGAGCAGATACTCGGCTTCGCCTCCGCCGTACACGTCGGCGGTGTCCACGAGCGTGCCGCCCGCGTCCCAGAACGCCTTCAACTGCTCGGCGGCGTCGTGCTCGTCGGTGTCCCGGCCCCAGGTGAGGGTGCCGAGTCCGATGCGCGACACACGCAGGCCGGTACGTCCGAGATGCCTCTGCTCCATGGGCGCGAGATTACTGGCCAGGGCACCACGCGGAGAGAGCCTGTGGACAACCACGTCCTGACGGATGCCCCGGCCGCGCGCTAGAGTCCGGCCCAAAGGGACGTTACTGATGGGTAAGGGGTGCGTGGACATGCGGCTCGGCATCAACCTCGGCTACTGGGGTGCGGGCATGGACGGCGACAACCTCGCCGTCGCCCAGGAGGCGGACCGCCTCGGCTACGACGTGTGCTGGGCCGCCGAGGCCTACGGCTCCGACGCCCCCACCGTCCTCGCCTGGGTCGCGGCGAAGACCGAGCGGATCGACGTGGGCTCGGCGATCATGCAGATCCCGGCCCGTCAGCCCGCCATGACGGCGATGACCGCCGCCACCCTGGACTCGCTCACCGGCGGCCGGTTCCGGCTCGGCCTCGGCGTCTCCGGACCTCAGGTCTCCGAGGGCTGGTACGGCGTGAAGTTCGACAAGCCGCTGTCCAGGACGCGCGAGTACGTCGAGATCGTCCGCAAGGCCATGTCCCGCGAGCGCCTCACCCACGAGGGCGAGCACTGGACGCTGCCGCTGCCCGGCGGCCCCGGCAAGCCCATCAAGCTCACGGTGCACCCGGAGCGCGAGCACATCCCGCTCTACATCGCCGCCATCGGCCCCAAGAACCTGGAGCAGACCGGCGAGATCGCCGACGGCGCCCTGCTGATCTTCCCCTCCGCCGCCCATCTCGAGGAGACCGCGCTCCGGCACCTGCGCGCGGGCCGCGAGAAGGCCGGACTGACGATGGACGGCTTCGACGTCTGCCCGACCCTGCCGCTGGCACTCGGCGAGGACGTCGACGCCCTGGCGGACGTGTTCCGCCCGTACACCGCGCTGTACGTCGGCGGCATGGGCAGCCGCAAGCAGAACTTCTACAACCAGCTCGCGCAGCGCATGGGCTACGAGAAGGAGGCCGCCGAGATCCAGGACAAGTACCTGGCCGGCGACAAGACGGGCGCGGCGGCGGCCGTGCCGCAGAGCCTGATCGACCAGACCACCCTGCTCGGCTCCGTGGAGCGGATCGCCGAGCGGATGACGGCGTACGCCGAGGCCGGGGTCACCACCCTCACCCTTGCCCCGGCCGGCTTCACCCTGGACGAGCGGCTGACGGCCCTGCGGGCGGGCGTCGAGGCGATGGAGCGGGCGGGCCTGGCGTAACACCGGGAGCGCCGTCGAGAAGTGGTTCCGCGGCCGTGGTGGGGGCTCGGGGGTCTTCCCCGCCACGGCCGTCATGCAGCACAACGCTCCACGGGCCCCCCGGTTACGCCTTCCGGGCTCACTCTTTCGGCCGAGCCGTGGGAGCCCTCCTGTTGCCCCTCGGCGCCGACCGCATTTGACTCGGTCTCCCGGGACGTACGGAACGCGGACGTCCGCACGGAGGTGGCGGCGATGCTCACGGCCAGGAGCCTGTTCCAGGAAATCATCGACGAGGACGAGTCCTTCCGGCTCTTCTGCTCGATCGCGGCGAGCGGCGAGTCACAGGGCGGCTGGGAGAACGCCCGGATCGCGGCCCTCGTCGCCCCCGGCATGAAAGAGCTCACGCCCAAGATCACCCGGCACGGCGCCGACGAGGACAAGCACGGGCGGATCTTCAACGCGTTGATGAAGAAGCGCGGCCTCGAACCCGTCGCCGTACCGCCGGACACCGACTACACGATGCTGCTCGAACAGCGCGGCATCGGTCTCGCGCACGACAAGCTCCGCCGGGACCAGCGGCTGACCGAGAAGGACGTGATCGTCTACCTCGCCCACAGCAGGGTCACCGAGCAGCGGGCCGCCGACCAGATGACCATGCTCGTCACGTACTTCGGGGACCACTCCGAACTGGGCCGGGCCATCCGCATGATCGACAACGACGAGGCCAACCACCTCGCCTACTGCCACGAAGAACTCCTCCGCCTCGCGCGCGCGGGCCACGGCCGGCTGATCCAGCGGACCCTGCGCGACTCGGCCCTCGCCGAGATCCGGGTCTACCGCGACGTCAGCCTCGCCGTCATGCGCCACATGGGCCGCATCCTGGACTGGCCCCGCCCCAAGGCGGCCGTCCTCGCCGCCGGGATCCATGCCATGTACGCGTACGAGCGGGCCGCCGGGTGGCACCGGATGGTCGACCTGCGGATGCCCGAGCGACTCGACGCCCTCGGCGGCCCCGCGACCCCCGCCCCCGCCTTTTGACCCGTGCCCGGGGTCCCGGCTCCGAGGCCGCGCCCCGGGGTCCCGGGGCGCGGCCTCACATCCAGCCGCGCCGCTTGAACATCCGGTACAGCGTGAGGACGATGCCCGCCATCAGGCCGATCACCACCGGGTACGACCACGCCCAGTGCAGCTCCGGCATGTGCTCGAAGTTCATTCCGTAGATCCCCGCGACCATCGTGGGGACCGCGGCCATGGCCGCCCACGCCGAGATCTTCCGCATGTCGTCGTTCTGCCGCACGCCCATCTGCGCCAGATGCGCCGACAGCACGTCCGACAGCAGCCGGTCGAGCCCCTCCACCTGCTCGTTGGAGCGCAGCAGATGGTCGTTGACGTCCCGGAAGAAGGGCTGCGAGTGCTCGTTCACGAACGGCACCGAGCCGGCCGTCAGCCGGGCCATCGGCCCGGCGAGCGGACCGCTGGCCCGCCGGAACTCCAGGACCTGCCGCTTCGCCGTGTAGATCCGCGCCGCGGTGTTCGTCGGATTGCCCCCGGAGGGCGCGAAGACGTCCGCCTCCAGCTCCTCCAGGTCGACCTGGAGCTCGCCCGTCACATCGAGGTAGTGGTCCACGATCGTGTCGCTCACCGCGTACAGCACCGCCGTCGGCCCGTGCTTCAGCACCTCCGGGTCGGCCTCCAGCCGCCGGCGCACCTCCGCGAGCGGCGCGCCCTCGCCGTGCCGCACCGTCACCACGAACGAGTCGCCCATGAACAGCATCAGCTCGCCCGAGGAGACCCGGTCGCTCTCCGGCTCGTACACGATCGGCTTGAGCACCGCGAACAGCGAGTCGTCGTAGACCTCCAGCTTGGGCCGCTGGTGGGCCTTGAGCGCGTCCTCGACGGCGAGCGGGTGCAGGGCGAACTCGGAGGCCACATGGTCGAACTCCGCCTCCGTGGGCTCGTGGAGCCCCACCCAGAGGAAGGCGTCCCCGGTGGCGCGTGCCTCCGCCAGGGCGTCGGAGAGGTCGGAGGGCCCAGCCGTACGGCGCCCGTCCCGGTAGATGGCAGAGTCCACGATCACGGGCCGTATTCTCCATCGAACGGCCCCGGTACGCACGCGTGGATCCGCCCGGACCTCCCCGACCGCCCTCCGGCCCCGCCGTGAGAACGACCGGACGACCGACTTCCCCGCCCGCCGGGGAACCGCCGGACACCGCCTAGGCTGGCGGCCATGGCCACGCTGATCCTCGTCCGGCACGGACGCTCCACCGCCAACACCTCCGGGGTCCTCGCCGGGCGCACGCCCGGGATCGCCCTCGACGAGCGCGGGGCCGCGCAGGCCGCCGCGCTCCCCGGACGCCTCGCGGACGTCCCGCTCGCCGCCGTCGTCTCCAGCCCGCTCCAGCGCTGCCGGGAGACCGTACGGCCCCTCCTCGAAGCCCGCCCGGACGTTCCGCTGTACGTCGAGGACCGCGTCAACGAGTGCGACTACGGCGACTGGTCCGGCCGCAAACTGGCCGAGCTGAACGACGAACCCCTGATGGAGATCGTCCAGGCGCACCCCTCCTCCGCCGCCTTCCCCGGCGGCGAGTCCATGCGCGCGATGCAGGCCCGCGCCGTCGACGCCGTCCACGACTGGAACGCCCGGATCGACGCCGAGCACGGCGAGGACGCCTGCTACGTCATGTGCTCGCACGGCGACATCGTCAAGTCGCTCGTGGCGCACGCCCTCGGCCTCCACCTCGACCTCTTCCAGCGCATCCACGTCGACCCCTGCTCGGTCACCGTGATCCGCTGGACGCGCACGCGTCCCTTCCTCCTCCGCCTCGGCGACACCGGGGACTTCGCCGGGTTCGGCCCCCGCGAGCACCCCGACAGCAGCGGGACGGCCGCCGTCGGGGGCGGTGCGGGCGCACCGTGATCCCTTCGCGCAGTAGGGTGGACGCGCCGCCGTAGTACGACTGTCGAGACGCAAGGGAGCCGGGAAACGTGTCCCGTCAGGTGTTCCTCTACGACCCACCGGAGCGTTTCGTGGCCGGTACGGTCGGGCTGCCTGGCCGCCGTACGTTCTTCCTCCAGGCGTCCGCGGCCGGCCGGGTCACCAGCGTCGCCCTGGAGAAGACGCAGGTCGCCGCGCTCGCCGAGCGCATGGACGAACTCCTCGACGAGGTCGTCCGCCGCACCGGGGGCAACGCGCCCGTCCCCGCCGTCGCCCCCGCCGAGGTCTCGGACAGCGCGCCCCTCGACGTACCGGTCGAGGAGGAGTTCCGGGTCGGCACCATGGCACTCGCCTGGGACGGCGAGGAGCAGCGCATGATCGTGGAGGCGCAGGCGCTCGTCGAGCTCGACGTGGACTCCGAGGAGGACCTCGCCGAGGCCGAGGAGCGCATGCTCCAGGACGAGGAGAACGGCCCGCCGATGCTCCGGGTCCGCCTCAGCGGCGCCCAGGCGCGGGCCTTCGCCAAGCGGGCCCTGGACGTGGTCAACGCCGGCCGTCCGCCCTGCCCGCTCTGCAGCCTGCCGCTGGACCCCGAGGGCCATGTCTGCCCGCGTCAGAACGGATACCGCCGCGGAGCATGAGCAGCCCTTCGACGCCCCAGGACGCCGAGCTGCTCGCCCACGGTGAGCTGACCGTCCGCGGCCAGGTCCGCGAGGCCTCCAACGCCGTCCTGTACTGCTCCGTCGCCCACGAGGGACGCGAGGCGGCCTGCGTCTACAAGCCGGTCGCGGGGGAGCAGCCCTTGTGGGACTTCCCCGACGGCACCCTCGCGCAGCGGGAGGTCGCCGCGTACGAGATCTCCGAGGCGACCGGCTGGGGCCTGGTGCCGCCGACGGTGCTCCGCGACGGACCGTACGGCGAGGGGATGGTCCAGCTGTGGATCGAGGCCGATCCCGGGGCCCGGCTGCTCGCCCTCACCGAGGACGACGAGCCGGGAGAGGGCTGGAAGGCCGTCGGGCCCGCCCAGGTGGACGAGGACCGGACCGCGCTGCTGGTCCACGCGGACACCCCGGAGCTGCGGCGGCTCGCCGTCCTGGACGCCGTGATCAACAACGGCGACCGCAAGGGCGGGCATCTGCTCCCGGCCCCCGACGGGCACCTCTACGGCATCGACCACGGGGTCACGTTCCACGTGGACGACAAGCTGCGCACCCTGCTGTGGGGCTGGGCGGGCGAGGAGCTGCCCGCCGAGGCCGCCGGGGTGCTCGACGGGCTCGACCGCTCCCTGGCCCCCGGGGCGCCGCTCGCCACCCGTCTGGCGGAACTGCTGACCGGCGCCGAGGTGGCGGCGGTACGCGCCCGCGTGGGGGCGCTGCGCGCCACCGGACGGCATCCGGAGCCCTCGGGGCAGTGGCCGGCGATCCCTTGGCCGCCGGTCTGAGCCCGACCGAAAAGTTTCGGCCAAGGCGCGGGGAATGTGCGTGCACCCCTGGGGGGTATGCACGCACGCCTCCGACCCGCAAGAGCGCCTAATCGGTCAAGATCCCGGATCCGGTTCGTATCCGGAACACCTGTCCGGTTACGCTCGGGTCATGCATGCCTGGCCCGCTTCTGAGGTCCCCGCCCTTCCCGGCAAGGGCCGCGACCTCCGGATCCACGACACCGCGACCGGCGGACGAGTCACCCTCGCCCCCGGCCCCGTCGCCCGTATCTACGTCTGCGGCATCACGCCGTACGACGCGACCCACATGGGTCACGCGGCGACCTACAACGCGTTCGACCTCGTTCAGCGCGTGTGGCTCGACACCAAGCGGCAGGTGCACTACGTCCAGAACGTCACGGACGTGGACGACCCGCTCCTTGAGCGCGCGATCCGCGACGGCATCGACTGGGTCGGCCTCGCCGAGCGCGAGACCGCCCTCTTCCGCGAGGACATGACCGCCCTGCGGATGCTGCCCCCGCAGCACTACATCGGCGCCGTCGAGGCCATACCCGGCATCGTCCCGCTCGTCGAGCGCCTGCGTGACTCCGGTGCCGCCTACGAGCTGGAAGGCGACGTCTACTTCTCCGTCGACGCCGACCCGCACTTCGGGCAGGTCTCGAACTACACCAACGAGCTGATGCGCCACCTCTCCGCCGAGCGCGGCGGGGACCCGGAGCGCTCCGGCAAGAAGAACCCGCTCGACCCGATGCTCTGGATGGCCGCCCGCGAGGGCGAGCCGAGCTGGGACGGCGCCAGCCTCGGCGCAGGCCGCCCCGGCTGGCACATCGAGTGCGTCGCCATCGCCCTCGACCACCTCGGCATGGGCTTCGACGTGCAGGGCGGCGGGTCCGACCTGATCTTCCCGCACCACGAGATGGGCGCCTCCCACGCCCAGGCCCTCACCGGCGAGTTCCCCATGGCCAAGGCGTACGTCCACGCCGGCATGGTCGGCCTCGACGGCGAGAAGATGTCCAAGTCGCGCGGCAACCTGGTCTTCGTCTCGAAGCTCCGCCGCGACGGCGTCGACCCGGCCGCCATCCGGCTCGCGCTCCTCTCCCACCGCTACCGCGACGACTGGGAGTGGACCGACCAGGTCCTCCAGGACGCCGTGGAGCGCCTCGGGCGCTGGCGCGCCGCCGTCTCCCGCCCCGACGGCACCCCCGCCGACGCGCTCGTCGAGGAGCTCCGCGAGGCGCTCTCCGACGACCTCGACACCCCCACCGCGCTCGCCGCGGTGGACCGCTGGGCCGCGCTCCAGACGGCCGAGGGCGGCGACGACGACTCCGCCCCCGGACTCGTCTCCCGCGCCGTCGACGCGCTCCTGGGCGTCGCCCTGTAGTACCCCTCCCGCGCAACTCCCGTTTGTGCAACCGCCCTTGGACTTCCTGACGAAGTCCGGGGGCGGTTCCTTTTTGCCCTGTCGCGATGCTCGAATCTGCGCTAAATAAGCCCCATGCAATCATCAATGCGCATGAGAGCTGCGGTCGCCGGTGCACTGCTCGGGCTGCTCACCGCCTTCGCGGGCCCCGGTGCCACCGCCACCGCCGAACCGTCCGACACCTCCGCACCGGCCCCCGGCACCACCGTCGGCGAGGTCACCGCCTTCGCCGCCGACGGAGCCGTCTACCGGCTGACCGCCGGCCAGGCCCAGGCCCGGGTCAGCTTCGTCACCGCCGACACCTTCCGCATCGAACTGGCCCCCGACGGCACGTTCACCGACCCCACCGGCACCGACATCACCCTGCCCCAGGGCCCGCCCCCGGCCACCCGCTGGCGCGACCGGGGCGACCGCTACGAACTGAGCACCGCCAAGGTGACCCTGCGGGCCTACAAGTCCCCGCTCCGCTTCGCCGCCGTCCGCGCCGACGGCACTCCCCTGTGGAGCGAGACCAGCGGCCTCAGCTGGACCGCCGACCGCACCACCCAGACCCTCGACCGCGGCGCCACCGAGCAGTTCTACGGTGCCGGGATGCAGAACGGGCGCGGCAACACCTCCCACCGCGACAAGACCGTCGAGGTCGGCGTCGACTACGACTGGAACGACGGCGGCCACCCCAACTCGGTCCCCTTCTACCTCTCCTCCGCCGGATACGGCGTCTACCGCAACACCTACGCCCCCAACACCTACGCCTTCACCGAGCCCGTCACCACCAGCGCCAAGGAACAGCGCTTCGACGCCTACTACTTCGCCGGCACCGGCCGCGACGCCGTCAAGGACGTCATCGGCCAGTACACCCGGCTCACCGGCAAGCCCTTCCTGCCGCCCGTGTACGGCCTGGAGATAGGCGACGCCGACTGCTACCTCCACAACGCCAACCGGGGCGAGCGCCGCACCCTCGACGCCCTGAAGGTCGCCGACGGCTACGTCGCCAACGACATGCCCAACGGGTGGATGCTCGTCAACGACGGCTATGGCTGCGGCTACGAGAACCTCCCCGAGGCCTCCGCGGGGCTCGGGGAGCACGGCATGAAGCTCGGCCTCTGGACCCAGGACGGCATCGACAAGCTCGAAGAGCAGGTCAAGGCCGGCCAGCGGGTCGCCAAGCTCGACGTCGCCTGGGTCGGCGAGGGCTACAAGTTCGCCCTCGACGGCTGCAAGGACGCCCACGCCGGCATCGAGGCCCACAGCGACGCCCGCGGCTTCACCTGGGCCCCCGAGAGCTGGTCCGGCGCCCAGCGCTGCGGTGTCCAGTGGTCCGGCGACCAGTCCGGCAGCTGGGACTACATCCGCTGGCAGATCCCCACCTACGCGGGCGCGTCCATGTCCGGACTCGCCTACACCACCGGTGACGTCGACGGCATCTTCGGCGGCAGCGCCAAGACGTACACCCGCGACCTCCAGTGGAAGACCTTCCTGCCCGTCACCATGACCATGGACGGCTGGGCGGCCAACGACAAGCAGCCCTTCCGGTACGGCGAGCCCTACACCACGGTCAACCGCGCCTCCCTCAAGCTCCACGAGGCACTGCTCCCGTACATCTACAGCCACGCGTACCGGGCCACGAAGACCGGCGTCGGCCTCGCCCGGCCGCTCGCCCTGGAGTACCCGGACGACGCGAAGGCCGCGACCGAGGCCGCGAAGTACGAGTTCCTCAGCGGCGAGGACTTCCTCGTCGCCCCCGTGTACAAGGACGCGGTGGAGCGCGACGCCATCTATCTCCCGAAGGGCACCTGGATCGACTACTGGAACGGGCGCACCTACGAGGGTCCCGTCACCCTCGACGACTACAGCGCCCCGCTCGACACGCTGCCCCTCTTCGTACGGGCCGGGGCGACCGTCCCCATGTGGCCCGGCGGCATCCGCTCGTACACCGACCGCGCCCCCGGCGACCCGATCGCCTGGGACGTCTACCCCAAGGGCAGCTCCTCCTTCGAGCTGTACGAGGACGACGGCGTCACCCGCGACCACCGCACCGGCCGGTACGCCACCCAGCGCGCCGAGGTGCGTGCCCCGAACGGCGGCCCCGGCGACGTGACCGTCCGGATCGGCGCGAGCCGTGGCGCGTACCCGGGCAAGCCGGCCGCCCGGCCGTACGCCTTCACGCTCCACACCGGCGACGCCCCCGGCACCGTCCGGCTCGACGGGCGCGAGCTGCCCGCCCTCGGCTCCCGGGCCGCCTTCGAGGCCGCCTCCCAGGGCTGGTGGTACGACCGCGACGAGCGTGGGGGAGTGGTCCGGGTCAAGACAGCCGCCCTGTCCACCGGCCGCGCCTTCGAACTGCGCCTGACCGACACCAGCGCGGTCGGCGGCGCCGTACCGGGCGCCTCCGCCGTCCTGGCCGCACCCACCGGGCAGGAGCTGGGCGCCGGGGTGCCCGGCACCGTCGCCGTGGACGTCACCGCGGGCACCCGGGACGCCACCGACGTACGGGTCTCCCTGGACGTCCCGGCCGGCTGGCGGGTCACCCCGGCCGCGCCGGTCGACCGCGTCCCGGCCGGCACCACCCGCCGGGTCGAGGTCGCCGTCACCCCCGCCGCGGACGCCACACCCGGCGAGGCGACCCTCACGGCGACCGCCCGCCACCGCGCCGGGGACACCGACCGCACCGCCGTCCAGCGGTTCGCGGCCGGCGTGATGCCCCCGCCGCCGACCGGCGACGCCTGGGCGAGCGACCTGGTCTGGCTCCGGTCCACCAACGGCTGGGGACCGCCCGAACGCGACCGCTCCAACGGCGAGTCCGGCGCCACCGACGGCCGGCCCCTCACCCTGGCCGGACAGACCTACGAGAAGGGCATCGGCGCCCACGCCGACTCCGACATCGAGGTCTACCTCGGCGGCCGATGCACCACCCTCACCGCCGACGTCGGCATCGACGACGAGATCAACGGCTACGGGGAGGTGGCCTTCTCGGTCGAGGCCGACGGCAAGGTCCTGTGGACCTCGCCCCGGCTCACCGGCGCTTCCGCGACCCTGCCCGTGAACGTCGACGTGACCGGGGCGCGGCACGTCCGGCTGCGGATCACGGACACCAACGGGTCCAGGAGCGGCGACCACGGGGACTGGGCGGCGGCCCGGTTCGGCTGCGCCTGACAGGACCGCGCCCGGCACACGTACGGGAGGGGCGCCCTGGGGCACCCCTCCCGTACCGTGCGCTACTTCTCCGAATCGCCGTCCGCGTCGGGCGCATCCGGCCCGGACTCCGTCTCCGGCCCCGTCTCCGGCTCGGACGCCGGCTCGGACGCTGCCTCGGACTCCGGCTCCGCCTCGGCCCCCGGCTCCGTCCCCGGTGCCGACTCCGGACCCGGCCGCTCCGGCTTCGGCGGGCGCGTACGGCCGCTGCCCGGGTCGCGGAGGAAGTCGCCGCCCTCCGTGGCCACGCCCGGACCGGAACCCGGCCCCGAGCCCGGCTCGCGCCGCCGCAGATACCGCTCGAACTCCCGGGCGATGGCCTCGCCCGAGGCCTCCGGCAGCTCCGCCGTGTCCCGGGCCTCCTCCAGCGTCTGCACGTACTCCGCGACCTCGCTGTCCTCGGCCGCCAGCTGGTCCACGCCCAGCTGCCAGGCCCGCGCGTCCTCGGGCAGCTCGCCCAGCGGGATGCGCAGACCGATGAGGTCCTCCAGGCGGTTGAGGAGGGCCAGCGTCGCCTTCGGGTTCGGGGGCTGCGACACGTAGTGCGGCACCGCCGCCCACAGGCTCACCGCCGGCACGCCCGCGTGCGTGCACGCCTCCTGGAGGATGCCGACGATGCCCGTCGGGCCCTCGTACCGCGTCTCCTCCAGGTCCATCGTGCGCGCCAGGTCCGGGTCGGAGGTGACGCCGCTGACCGGGACCGGCCGGGTGTGCGGGGTGTCCCCGAGCAGCGCGCCCAGGATCACGACCATCTCCACGCCCAGCTCGTGCGCGAAGGCGAGCAGCTCGTTGCAGAAGGAGCGCCAGCGCATCGACGGCTCGATCCCGCGCACGAGCACCAGGTCGCGCGGCTTGTCGCCGCCGACCCGGACCACGGAGAGCCGGGTCGTCGGCCAGGTGATCTTCCGTACGCCGTTCTCCAGGAAGACCGTCGGCCGGTTGACCTGGAAGTCGTAGTAGTCCTCGGCGTCGAGCGCCGCGAACACCTCGCCCTTCCATTCCCGGTCCAGGTGGGCGACCGCGGTGGAGGCGGCGTCGCCGGCGTCGTTCCAGCCCTCGAACGCGGCCACCATGACCGGGTCGATCAGCTCGGGTACCCCCTCGAGCTCGATCACCCAGCGCCTCCTTTTCGAAGTTCCTGTCGTACGGACCAACCTTACGGCTTTCCGGAGGCCCGTCCGCAGCCCCCGGACACCCCCGAAAACCCGTGCGGCCTTGATCGACTACCCAGGAACTCGCCTCCGCACACGGAGGTCTCACTCCTCCCAGAGCGTGCTCGGCGCCTCCCTCCGGACCACGGGCGCGATCTCCTCGGCGAACCGCTGGAGCGTCTCGGCCTGCTCGGCCGTCGACTGGCCGAAGGTGTCGACGGTGACGGACTGCAGGTCGTGCCGGTAGTGCGCGTGGTAGCCGAGGATCTTGTCGATGATCTGCTGCGGCGAGCCGATCAGCTGCGGGCCGCCGGCGATCGCGTCCTCGATCGTGCGGAACGGGGTGTTGTAGCCCGCCTTCCCCTCCAGATGCGGCCTGAAGCTCTGCCGCACCTTCGCCTCGTACAGCTCCTTGTACCGGGCGACCGCCTGCTCGGCCGTGTCGGCGATGAGCAGCCCGCCGGAACCGGCCGCCACGCGCGCGTGGGCCGGGTCGTGCCCGTACTCCTCGAACTTCTCCCGGTAGAGGGCGATGAGCTTCGCGTACGCCTCGCGCGGCTGGATCGCGTTGGCGGTGAAGAGCGGGTCCCCGTGCTTCGCCGCGAGTTCGGGGGACCGGGGGCTCGTGGCCGAGCCGTGCCAGATCCGGGGCGGACCGGCGTACGGCCGCGGGATCGTGGTGACGTTCTTCAGCGCGGGCCGGAACTCGCCCTCCCAGTCGACGCCCTCCTCCGTCCAGAGCCGGCGCAGGAGTTCGTACTTCTCCTGCTGGAGGTCCCACTGCCGCTCCTCGTCGAGACCGAAGAGGTCGAAGTGCCCGGCCTCCGCGCCCTTGCCGACGACGAGTTCGAGCCGGCCGCGGGAGAGCTGGTCGAGGGTGGCGTAGTCCTCGGCGACCCGGACCGGGTCGAGGACCGCGACCACGGTGACGCCGGTGAGGAGTCGGATCCGGGAGGTACGGGCGGCCAGCGCGGCGAGCAGCACGGTCGGGGCGGAGGACAGGAACGGGCCCGCGTGCCGCTCGCCGACCGCGTACGCGTCGAAGCCGAGCCGCTCGGCGGTCTCGCCGAGCGAGACGACCTGCTCGAGGCGGTCGGCGGCGGAGAGGAGTTCGCCGGTGAGCGGGTGCGGTGAGTGGTGGACGATCGAGAGCACCTGAAACTTCATGCCGTCCACTCTGCGTGCCGAGTGTTGCGGCGGTGTGGACGGCGTGTGGCACACCTCAGGGGCGGCCCTCCGAAGAGGAACCGCCCCTGTGCGCAGGGGAGTTGCCCCCACGGCCCACCGCTGCTACTTGTCCAGCATCTTCTCGACGTCGTTGCGGATCTCGTCCGTCGCGAGGCCGCGGACGGTCAGCGTCGTACGGCGGCGCAGCACGTCGTCCGCCGTCTCGGCCCACTCGTGGTCGCGGGCGTAGGCGACCTGCGCCCAGATCTCCGGCGCGTCCGGGTGGATGCGGCGGGCCAGCTCGGGGTTCTCGTTCGCCATGCGGGCGATGTCGAAGG
The DNA here is from genome assembly GCF_036634195.1 of Streptomyces sp. P9-A4. Taxonomy (NCBI): domain Bacteria; kingdom Bacillati; phylum Actinomycetota; class Actinomycetes; order Kitasatosporales; family Streptomycetaceae; genus Streptomyces; species Streptomyces sp. P9-A4. The sequence goes on along the minus strand of NZ_JAZIFY010000001.1, from coordinate 1,305,758 downwards.
AGAGCGAGCCGTAGTGCGTCGCCAGATGCCTGGCGGTGTCGGCGGCCATCCGGGGGCCGGGCGCCGGACCGTCCACGAGCAGCCGGTGCGCGACCGCGTTCGGGTTGGCTATGCCGGGCAGCGGCAGCCGCTTCGGCAGCGACGACACGGGCTCGTAGTCCTCGCCGAGCGGGCGCCCGGGCAGCTGCTCCAGCTTCTTCATCACCGTACGCCCGATGTGCCGGAAGGTCGTCCACTTGCCGCCGGCCACCGACAGCATGCCGCCGCGGCCCTCGGTCACGACCGTCTCGCGCTTCGCCTTGGAGGTGTCGCCGGGACCGCCCGGGAGCACCCGCAGACCGGCGAAGGAGTAGGTGATCAGATCGCGCGAAAGCTGCTGGTCGCGGATGGAGAACGCGGCCTCGTCCAGGATCTGGGCGGTGTCCTTCTCGGTGACCTCGACCTTTCCGGGGTCGCCCTCGTACTCCTCGTCGGTGGTGCCGAGCAGCAGCATGTCCTCCCAGGGGAGGGCGAAGGTGATGCGGTACTTGTCGATCGGGGTGGCCAGGGCGGCCTTCCACGGCGAGGTCCGCTTGAGGACCAGGTGCGCGCCCTTGGAGAGGCGGATGGAGGGGGCCGCGTTCGGGTCCTCCATCCGGCGCAGGTGGTCGACCCACGGGCCGGTCGCGTTGAGCACGAGACGGGCGGAGACACCGAACTCGTCGCCGCTGGTGCGGTCCCTCAGCTCGGCGCCGGTGACCCGGCCCCTGGTGAAGCGCAGCCCGGTGACCTCGGCGTGGTTGAGGACGGTGGCGCCGGCGTCGACGGCCGCGCGGACCGTCATCAGCGCCATCCGGGCGTCGTTCATCTGGTCGTCGCCGTAGACGGCGACGGCCTTGAGGTTGTCGGTGCGCAGCTCCGGCACGTCCTGCGCGGCCTTGGCGGGGGAGAGCAGGTGACCGACGCCGTCGCCGAAGGCCGAGAGGGCGCTGTAGGCGAAGACACCGGCGCCGAGCTTGGCCGCGCCGTGCGGGCCGCCCTTGTAGACGGGCAGGTAGAAGGTGAGGGGGTTGGCGAGGTGCGGTGCCACCTGACGGGAGACCGCACGCCGCTCGAAGTGGTTCTCCGCGACCAGCTTCACCGCGCCGGTCTGCAGGTAGCGCAGACCGCCGTGGAGAAGCTTCGAGGAGGCGGAGGAGGTGGCGCCGGCGAAGTCGCCGGCGTCCACCAGGGCCACCCGCAGGCCCGACTGCGCGGCGTGCCAGGCGGTGGAGATGCCCAGGATGCCGCCGCCGATCACCAGGAGGTCGTACGTCGCCTTGGAAAGCTGGTCCCGGGTCTCGGCGCGGCTCGGGAGGGAGCCGGACGCCGGGTGCGTCCCCAGGGCAGGGACGCTCTGCAGGGTGGTCATGTGTCTTACTCCTCGTCCTCGATCCAGCCCATGGTCCGCTCCACGGCCTTGAGCCAGCTCTTGTACTCGCGGTCACGCTTGTCGGCGTCCATGCGAGGGGTCCATTCCGCCGCCCGGCGCCAGTTGGCGCGCAGCGCGTCGGTGTCCGGCCAGAAGCCGACGGCCAGACCGGCGGCGTAGGCGGCGCCGAGGCAGGTGGTCTCGGCGACCATCGGACGCACGACGGGGGCGTCCAGGAAGTCGGAGAGGGTCTGCATCAGCAGGTTGTTGGAGGTCATGCCGCCGTCGACCTTGAGCGCGGTCAGCTCGACGCCGGAGTCCTTGGTCATGGCGTCGGTGATCTCGCGGGTCTGCCAGGCGGTGGCCTCCAGGACGGCGCGGGCGATGTGCGCCTTGGTGACGTACCGGGTGAGGCCGGCGATGACACCGCGCGCGTCGGAGCGCCAGTACGGGGCGAACAGGCCGGAGAAGGCCGGTACGAAGTAGGCGCCGCCGTTGTCCTCGACCGAGGACGCCAGGGTCTCGATCTCGGCGGCGGACTTGATCAGGCCCATCTGGTCGCGCATCCACTGCACCAGCGAACCGGTGACGGCGATCGAGCCCTCCAGGGCGTAGACCGGCTTCTTGTCGCCGATCTGGTAGCCGACGGTGGTCAGCAGGCCGCTGTAGGAGTTGATGATCTTGTCGCCGGTGTTCATCAGCATGAAGGTGCCGGTGCCGTACGTGGACTTCGCCTCGCCCTCGGCGAAACACGTCTGGCCGAACAGGGCGGCCTGCTGGTCGCCGAGCGCCGAGGCGACCGGGACGCCGGCGAGGACGCCGTCCTTGACGTGGCCGTAGACCTCGGCGGAGGAGCGGATCTCGGGGAGGACGTTGAGGGGGACCCCCATCGACTCCGCGATCTTCTCGTCCCAGGCCAGGGTGTGCAGGTTCATCAGCATGGTGCGCGAGGCGTTGGTGACGTCGGTGACGTGCACGCCGCCGTCGGTGCCGCCCGTGAGGTTCCAGATGACCCAGGAGTCCATGGTGCCGAAGAGGATGTCGCCGGCCTCGGCGCGCTCTCGCAGGCCCTCGACGTTGTCGAGCATCCAGCGGATCTTCGGGCCGGCGAAGTAGCTCGCCAGGGGCAGGCCGGTCTCGCGGCGGAAGCGGTCCTGGCCGACGTTGCGGCCGAGCTCCTTGCAGAGGGCGTCGGTGCGGGTGTCCTGCCAGACGAGGGCGTTGTGGACCGGCTCGCCGGTGTTCTTGTCCCAGAGCAGCGTGGTCTCGCGCTGGTTGGTGATGCCGATGGCCTTGACGTCGGAGGCGGCGATGCCGCCCTTCGTCAGGGCGCCCGCGACGACCTCCTGGACGTTGGTCCAGATCTCGGCGGCGTCGTGCTCGACCCAGCCCGGCTTCGGGAAGATCTGCTCGTGCTCCTTCTGGTCGACCGAGACGATCCGGCCGTCCTTGTCGAAGACGATGCAGCGGGAGGAGGTGGTGCCCTGGTCGATGGCCGCGATGAAGGGGCCGGAGGTGTGTGCGTCGGTCACGGTGTGCTCCAAGGGAGGTCTGGAAGAAGGACGGCTCAGGCGAACGCGATGTTGTAGATACCCGCCGCGAGGGCTCCACCGATCAGCGGACCGGCGACCGGGATCCAGGCGTAGCTCCAGTCGGAGCCGCCCTTGTTCGGCAGGGGCAGCAGGGCGTGCACGATGCGCGGGCCGAGGTCACGCGCCGGGTTGATCGCGTAGCCGGTCGGGCCGCCGAGCGACAGGCCGATGGAGACCACGACGAACGCGGTGATCAGGGCGCCCAGGGTGCCGAGGCCCTTGCCGCTGTCGTTGAGGCCCTGGGTGAGCACGGCCAGGACGAGCACGACGGTGCCGATGATCTCGGTGGCGAGGTTCTGCCAGGTGTTCCGGATCTCGGGGCCGGTGGAGAAGATGCCGAGCACCGGGCCGGGGCCCTCGATCGGCGTCTTCGCGGCGGCCTCGGGGTCGTTCAGGTGGGCCTGGAACTGGCCGTAGTACGCCACCCAGACCAGGGTCGCGCCGATCATCGCGCCGAGCAGCTGGCCGGCGAGGTAGTAGGGGACGTTGCCCCACTCGCCGTCCTTGATCGCGATTCCGACCGTGACGGCGGGGTTCAGATGGGCGCCCGAGAGGGAAGCGGTCATGTAGACGGCCGTCATGACGGCGAAGCCCCACCCGAAGGTGATCGCGAGCCAGCCCGCGTTGCGGGCCTTGGAGCCCTTGAGCGTCACGGCGGCGCACACACCGCCGCCGAGCAGAATGAGAACGGCGGTACCGATGGTCTCGCCGAGGAAGATGTCGGAGCTGGACACCCGCGACTCCTTTGTCCTTCGTCCAGGGGAAGGCGAACCCCGGGTCCCTCCGGTGGTCCGCGCCCTCGTGTGAGGGCGTTACCGGCCCTTGGCACTGCCACACTCTAGCGTGTATTGCCGTTAACTGTTCGGCAATGCCGACCGATGAACGGAAGTTTTGCCCCCGGCTCAACAGCGCGTCAAGGCTTCGGGAAGTGAAAAACCCGCCGATAACGGGATCGTTACCGGCGGGTTCGGTGCGGCTGTGCTGCTGTTACGGCGCTGCTCAGGTGCCGCTTCGGTGCCGCTTCGGGTCGGCTAGAAGCGCCCGGCCCCCAGGTCCCGGGACACCGCGCGGGCGCAGTCCCGTACCGCCGCGATCAGCTCCGGGCGCAGCTCTCCGGACGGGCAGAGGCGCTCCACGGCCCCGGTGACCGCCACCGCGCCCACCGGCATCCGGCGCCGGTCGTGGATCGGCGCCGCCACGGAGGCCACGCCCTCCCAGGTCTCCTCCTGGTCCGCCGCCCAGCCCCGGGCCCTCGTCAGGTCGAGCACCGACTCGAAGTCCGCCAGGGCCGTCGTCGTGCGCGGTGTGAACGCCTCGCGCTCGACCTCGACGACCTCGCTGTGCGCCACCGGGTCGTACGCCGAGAGCACCTTGCCCAGGGCCGTGGAGTGCAGCGGCTGCATGGCCCCCACCTCCAGGACCTGGCGGCTGTCGTCCGGCCGGAACACATGGTGGACGATCAGCACGCCCCGCTGGTGCAGCACGCCCAGGTGGACGCTCTCGCCGCTGGACCGCGCCAGGTCGTCCGTCCATACCAGGGCCCGCGCCCGCAGCTCGTGCACATCCAGATAGCTGTTGCCGAGGCGCAGCAGCTCCGCGCCGAGCTGGTACCGGCCGGAGGCCGCGTCCTGCTCCACGAAGCCCTCCGCCTGGAGGGTGCGCAGGATGCCGTGGGCCGTGCCCTTGGCGAGCCCGAGCGAGGACGAGATGTCGGACAGGCCGAGCCGGCGCTCGCCGCCCGCGAGCAGTCGCAGCATGGCCGCCGCTCGTTCAAGCGACTGGATGTTCTTCGCCATCGCCCGGCCTTCTCCCTCTCACGCTGTTCGACAATGCTGAACACTATCGGTCGATGCCGACCTTTCGTTACACCTGACAGTGTCGGTCAAGAACGGGCAGAACCGGGAGTCCCCGCACACAGGATGCCGTCCGGCCCGTGGGACGCCGTGTCCACCCCGGCCGATGCGCGGTTACGCTGGCCCCGTGCACCCTCCACCGAGCGTGCAAAGCCGACAGCCGTCGCATCCCAGGGAGCTCATCCATGGCCTCGTTGCCGACCCCTTCCGCTGACAGCCGGAACCGCGCCGCAGCCCTCCGTGAGGCACTCGCCAGCCGAGTGGTCGTCGCCGACGGCGCCATGGGCACCATGCTCCAGGCCCAGGATCCGACGCTCGAGGACTTCCAGGACCTCGAAGGCTGCAACGAGATCCTGAACGTCACGCGGCCCGACATCGTCCGTTCGGTGCACGAGGCGTACTTCGAGGTCGGCGTCGACTGCGTCGAGACGAACACCTTCGGCTCCAACCACTCGGCCGCCGGCGAGTACGAGATCGCCGACCGGATCTTCGAGCTTTCCGAGGCGGGCGCCCGGATCGCCCGCGAGGTCGCCGACGAGTTCGGCGCCAAGGACGGCCGCCAGCGCTGGGTGCTCGGCTCCATCGGCCCCGGCACCAAGCTGCCGTCGCTGGGCCACATCGCGTACGACGTGCTGCGCGACGGCTACCAGCGGAACGCCGAGGGCCTGCTGGCCGGCGGCGCGGACGCGCTGATCGTGGAGACGACCCAGGACCTGCTGCAGACCAAGTCGAGTCTCATCGGCGCGCGCCGCGCGATGGACGCCCTCGGCATGGACGTGCCGCTGATCTGCTCCCTCGCCTTCGAGACCACCGGCGTCATGCTGCTCGGCTCGGAGATCGGCGCGGCGCTCACCGCCCTGGAGCCGCTCGGCATCGACCTGATCGGTCTGAACTGCTCCACCGGCCCCGCCGAGATGAACGAGCACCTGCGGTACCTCGCCCGCCACTCCCGTACGCCGCTGATGTGCATGCCGAACGCCGGCCTGCCGGTGCTGACCAAGGACGGCGCGTACTTCCCCCTGACACCGCCGGAGATGGCCGACGCGCAGGAGAACTTCGTCCGCGACTACGGCCTCTCCCTGGTCGGCGGCTGCTGCGGCTCCACCCCCGAGCACCTGCGCCAGGTCGTCGACCGCGTCCGGGGCCTCGCCCCCGCCCCGCGCGACCCGAACCCCGAGCCCGGCGCGGCCTCGCTCTACCAGACCGTGCCGTTCCGCCAGGACACCGCGTACATGGCGATCGGCGAGCGCACCAACGCCAACGGCTCCAAGAAGTTCCGCGAGGCGATGCTCGACGGCCGCTGGGACGACTGCGTCGAGATGGCCCGCGACCAGATCCGCGAGGGCGCGCACATGCTCGACCTCTGCGTGGACTACGTCGGCCGCGACGGCGTCGCCGACATGGAGGAGCTGGCCGGCCGCTTCGCCACCGCCTCCACCCTGCCGATCGTCCTCGACTCCACCGAGGTCGACGTCCTGCGCGCCGGCCTGGAGAAGCTCGGCGGCCGGGCCGTCATCAACTCCGTGAACTACGAGGACGGCGACGGCCCCGAGTCCCGCTTCGCCAAGGTCACCCGGCTGGCCCAGGAGCACGGCGCCGCGCTGATCGCCCTCACCATCGACGAGGAGGGCCAGGCCCGCACCGTCGAGCACAAGGTCGCCATCGCCGAGCGGCTCATCGAGGACCTCACCGGCAACTGGGGCATCCACGAGTCCGACATCCTCATCGACGCCCTGACCTTCACCATCTGCACCGGCCAAGAGGAGTCGCGCAAGGACGGCATCGCCACCATCGAGGCGATCCGCGAGCTGAAGCGCCGCCGGCCGGACGTGCAGACCACGCTGGGCCTCTCCAACATCTCCTTCGGCCTCAACCCGGCCGCGCGCATCCTCCTCAACTCGGTCTTCCTCGACGAGTGCGTCAAGGCCGGTCTCGACTCGGCCATCGTGCACGCCTCGAAGATCCTGCCGATCGCCCGCTTCGACGACGAGCAGGTCACCACCGCGCTCGACCTGATCTACGACCGCCGCAGTGAGGGCTATGACCCGCTGCAGAAGCTGATGGCCCTCTTCGAGGGCGTCAACACCAAGTCGATGAAGGCCGGCAAGACCGAGGAACTCCTCGCCCTGCCCCTGGACGAGAGGCTGAAGCGCCGCATCGTCGACGGCGAGAAGAACGGCCTGGAGGCCGACCTCGACGAGGCCCTGACGGTCCGCCCCGCCCTGGAGATCGTCAACGAGATCCTGCTCGACGGCATGAAGACGGTCGGTGAGCTGTTCGGCTCCGGCCAGATGCAGCTGCCGTTCGTGCTCCAGTCCGCCGAGGTCATGAAGACGGCCGTGGCGTACCTCGAACCGCACATGGAGAAGTCCGACGCCGAGGGCAAGGGCACGATCGTCCTCGCCACCGTCCGGGGCGACGTCCACGACATCGGCAAGAACCTCGTCGACATCATCCTGTCCAACAACGGCTACAACGTCGTCAACATCGGCATCAAGCAGCCGGTCTCCGCGATCCTCGAAGCGGCGGAACAGCACCGGGCCGACGTCATCGGCATGTCCGGTCTCCTGGTGAAGTCCACCGTGATCATGAAGGAGAACCTCCAGGAGCTGAACCAGCGCGAGCTGGCCGCCAAGTACCCCGTGATCCTCGGCGGCGCCGCCCTCACCAGGGCCTACGTCGAGCAGGACCTGCACGAGATCTACCAGGGAGAGGTCCGCTACGCCCGCGACGCCTTCGAGGGCCTGCGCCTCATGGACGCGCTCATCGGCGTCAAGCGCGGAGTCCCCGGTGCCGTACTCCCCGAGCTCAAGCAGCGCCGGGTCGCGAAGACGACCCCCGCGGCGGCCGACGCCACCGGCGCGGAGCCGGAGCCCGGCGGCCGTTCCGACGTCGCCGTGGACAACCCGGTGCCGACCCCGCCGTTCTGGGGCACCCGGGTCGTCAAGGGCATCCCGCTGAAGGACTACGCGTCCTGGCTCGACGAGGGCGCCCTCTTCAAGGGCCAGTGGGGCCTCAAGCAGAACCGGGCCGGCGACGGCCCCTCGTACGAGGAGCTGGTCGAGACCGAGGGCCGGCCCCGGCTGCGCGGCTGGCTGGAGCGCCTCCACACGGAGAACCTCCTGGAGGCGGCCGTCGTCCACGGCTACTTCCCCTGTGTCTCCAAGGGCGACGACCTGATCATCCTCGACGAGGCCGGCAACGAGCGGACCCGCTTCACCTTCCCGCGCCAGCGCCGGGGCCGCCGCCTCTGCCTCGCGGACTTCTTCCGCCCGGAGGAGTCCGGCGAGACCGATGTCGTCGGCCTCCAGGTCGTCACCGTCGGCTCGCGGATCGGTGAGGCCACGGCCGAGCTCTTCGCCTCCGACTCCTACCGCGACTACCTGGAGCTGCACGGTCTGTCCGTGCAGCTCGCCGAGGCCCTCGCCGAGTACTGGCACGCGCGCGTGCGCGCGGAGCTGGGCTTCGCCGGCGAGGACCCGTCCGACGTCCGCGACATGTTCGACCTCAAGTACCGGGGCGCGCGCTTCTCCCTCGGCTACGGGGCCTGTCCCGACCTGGAGGACCGCGCGAAGATCGCGGATCTGCTGCGCCCGGAGCGGATCGGGGTGCACCTGTCGGAGGAGTTCCAGCTCCACCCGGAGCAGTCCACCGACGCCATCGTCATCCATCACCCGGAGGCGAAGTACTTCAACGCCCGGTGACCGGCCGCGGTAAATCCGCGCGCTCCGGGTGATCGGGACGTACACTTGTCGGTCCAGTGCAGGCCGGTCTTCCTCCCCGTACCGGGGAGGGGGGCCGGCCTTCTCGTCCCTCCATGGAGGTGTGCCGGATGACCAGTACGGTCCCCGCGTCCCTGTTCCGTACGAACGGCAGCCCCGCCCTGCAGGCGGTCTTCCTCGACATGGACGGGACCCTCGTCGACACGGAGGGCTTCTGGTGGGACGCGGAGGTCGAGGTCTTCGCCGACCTCGGGCACCGGCTGGACGAGGCCTGGCGGGACGTCGTCGTCGGCGGCCCGATGACCCGCAGCGCGGGCTACCTCATCGAGTCCACGGGCGCAGACATCACCCTCGCCGAGCTGACCGTCCTGCTCAACGAGAAGTTCGAGCAGCGCATCGCGCGCGGAGTGCCGCTCATGCCGGGCGCCGAGCGGCTGCTCGCCGAGCTGGCCCGGCACTCCATCCCCACCGCCCTGGTCTCCGCCTCGCACCGGCGGATCATCGACCGGGTCCTCCACTCGCTCGGCCGCGACCGGTTCACGCTCACCGTCGCGGGCGACGAGGTGGCCCGCACCAAGCCGCACCCCGAGCCGTATCTGACGGCCGCCCAGGGGGTCGGCGCCGACCCCGTGCTCTGCGCCGTCGTCGAGGACACGGCGACCGGTGTGGCGGCCGCGGAGGCGGCGGGCTGCCGGGTCGTGGCGGTGCCCTCCGTCGCCCCCATCGCGGCCTCCCCGGGCCGGGTCGTCGTGCGTTCCCTCGAGGAGGTCGATGTGCCGTTCCTTCGCACATTGATCACGGGAATCTGAGCTTCGTCTGAGCTTTCCCGGCTGAATGCGCTTTCGCGCGGGAAAAGCGATCAGGCCATTCACCGAAAAGGCCCCCGCGTGACCTTGGTCACGCAGAGTGCCCATCGGTGGGTGGCCTTCGTCGTGCCCGGCGCCCGGAAAGAGGGTGTTTCGGTGCCCCCATCTGTACCAGTTCGCTCACCCCCGTCCGCATCCTCCGGCGCATGACTATCGAAGGCGCCGTATTCATGATCACTGTGCGATTACCCCCGGGGCCGCCCGTGGTCCGGAAATAGCGACGCCGCCCACTAATCTTTCGCGAGTACTTCGCCGCATAACCGCGTGCACCGGCGCACACCCAAGTCGCCGTGAACACAGGACCGATCGCAACACCCGGCCCGATCGCTCCCGCCCCGACCGGGCGGCAGGCGGCGGAGTTCCACTGACCGCTGTATCCCAGTGCCGGATGAGGAGATCGTCCCTGATGAACCGCAAGACCCTGGTGCTCCCGGCCGTGGCCGGACTGCTCGCCCCCCTGCTCGCCGCCTGCGGCGGAGCGGAGGACAGCGGAGCGATCGTCGTCGGCACCACGGACCAGTTCATCGCCACCGCGGACGCGCCCGCCCCGCTCGACCCGGCCTTCGCCTACGACACCGGCGCCTGGAACGTCCTCCGGCAGACCGTCCAGACCCTGCTGCACGTGCCCCGCGGCGGCGGCGAGCCCGTCCCCGAGGCCGCCCAGAGCTGCGGATTCTCCGACAAGGCCAGCGAGAGCTACCGCTGCGAGCTCCGCTCCGGCCTCACCTTCGCCGACGGCACGCCCGTCACCGCCGAGGACGTCAAGTTCTCCATCGACCGCGTCCTGAAGATCAAGTCGGACAACGGCACGGCCGCCCTCCTCTCGAACGTCGACACCGTCGAGACCCAGGGCGCCGACGAGGTCGTCTTCCACCTCAAGACCCCCGACGCCACCTTCCCGTACAAGCTCTCCACCCCCGTCGCCGGCATCCTCAGCAAGGACAAGTACGCCGCCGACAAGCTCCGCGACGGCTTCGACGTCGACGGCTCCGGCCCGTACACCATGAAGGCCGAACGCGACGGTGAGAAGGCCACCCGCTTCGTCTTCAGCAGGAACCCCGCCTACAAGGGCGACATCACCCTGCGCAACGACAAGGTCGAACTGCGCTCCTTCGCCGACGCCGGAACCATGGGCAAGGCCCTGGAGGGCGACGACATCGACATGGTCGCCCGCTCCCTGTCGCAGCAGCAGATCAAGAACCTCACCGAGACGCCCCAGGACGGCATCGAGGTCGTCGAGGTCCCCGGCCTGGAGATCCGCTACCTCGGCTTCAACACCAAGGCCCCCTCCGTCAAGGAGAAGGCCGTGCGCCAGGCCATGGCCGCCGTCATCGACCGGGGCGCCCTCGTCAACCTGGTCTACGGCCCCACCGCCGAGCCGCTCTACTCGCTGATCCCCTCCAGCATCACCGGCCACGCCACCCCGTTCTTCGACGAGTACGGCGAGCCCGATCCCGACCGCGCCGCCAAGCTCCTCAAGGACGCCGGCGTGAAGACCCCCGTCAAGGTGACCCTGAACTACACCACCGACCACTACGGCGCCGAGACCGCCCAGGAGTTCGAGGCGCTCAAGAAGCAGCTCGTCGCCAGCGAACTCTTCGACGCCAACGTCAAGGGCGCCGACTGGTCCACCTTCCGCACCGCCCAGAAGCGCGGCGACTACGCCGTCTACGGCCTCGGCTGGTTCCCGGACTACCCGGACCCGGACAACTACATCGCGCCGTTCCTCGACAGCGACAACTTCCTCAACACCCCGTACGTGAACAAGGTCGTCCGCGACCAGCTCATCCCGCGCTCGCGCCGCCAGGCCGACCGCACCGCCGCGAGCCCCGAATACAACCAGATCCAGAAGATCGTCGCCCAGGACGTACCCGTCCTGCCCCTGTGGCAGGGCAAGCAGTACGTCGCCGCCCGCGACGACCTCAACGGAGTCGAGTACGCCCTCAGCACCTCCTCCGACCTGCTGCTCTGGGAGCTCGGCCGCGGCGCCGTCTGACCCCGTCGACCGGAAGGGCCGACCGCGCCAGGCACGGACCCGACACCCCCAAGCCCCCATGCGACAGGAGGGGCCCGGCGCGCGACACGCGCACCGGGCCCCTCCTGTCGTCTCCGCCGCGCCCGGGGAGCTACTGACCGGCGGCGCCCGGCCGCACCAGGCCGCTCTCGTACGCGTACACCGCGGCCTGCACCCGGTCCCGCAGGCTCAGCTTCGTCAGCACATGACCCACGTGCGTCTTCACCGTCGTCTCACTGACGAACAGATCCGCGGCGATCTCCGCGTTCGACAGGCCCCGCGCCACCAGCTTCAGCACCTCCACCTCACGGTCGGTCAAGGTGCCCAGCGTGTCCGGGACCCGCTCCTCGCCCGTCGGCAGATGCGCCGAGTACTTGTCGAGCAGCCGACGCGTGATCGACGGCGCCAGCATCGCCTCGCCGGCCGCCACCACCCGGATCGCCTGCACCAGCTCGGTCGCCGGCGCGTCCTTCAACAGGAAACCGCTCGCCCCCGCCCGCAGCGCCTCCACCACGTACTCGTCGAGGTCGAAGGTGGTCAGCACCAGTACCTTCGCCGGACCGTCCCGGCCCGGACCCGTGATCTGCCGGGTCGCCTCCACCCCGTCCATCCGAGGCATCCGGATGTCCATCAGGACCACGTCCGGCTGGAGCGCCCGCACCTGCTCCTGCGCCTGGAGGCCGTCCCCGGCCTCACCCACCACCGCGATGTCCTGCTCCGCCTCCAGAATCATCCGGAAGCCGGTGCGCAGCAGCGGCTGATCGTCGACCAAGAGGACGCGGATCGTCACAAGGGCTCCTTCACGGGGCTGAGCTCACGAGGTACGCCGGCACTACGGCGCCGGCGGGGCCGGGTCCATTCTGCCCTGCCCGGATTCGCCCGACTCCGGCGGGCGCGCTGAAACGATCTTCAACGGGTACACCGGGGGCGTACCGCCGAACTCCGGACAGACCGCCTGATGATCACACCAACCGCACAGCTTCGTCGGACGCGGCCGCCAGTCACCCGACTCCGTCGCCAGCCGGATCGCGTCCCACAGCGCGAGCAGCTTCCGCTCCACCCGCAGCAGATCCGCCTCCACCGGGTCGTACGTCAGCACCTCCCCACTGCCCAGATACACCAGCTGCAGCCGCCTCGGGATCACCCGCTTCAGCCGCCACACCACCAGCGCGTAGAAGGTCATCTGGAACAGCGCGCCGTCCCGGTACTCCGGGCGGGGCGCCTTGCCCGTCTTGTAGTCGACGATCCGCACATCACCCGAGGGCGTCACATCGATCCGGTCGATCACCCCGCGCAGCCGCAGCCCCGAATCCAGCTCCGTCTCCACGAACAGCTCCCGCTCGGCGGGCTCCAGACGCGTCGGATCCTCCAGCGTGAACCACCGCTCGACCAGCCGCTCCGCCTCACCCAGCCAGCCCGCCAGCCGCGCCCCCTCCGGATCCTCCGCGAACAGCTCGCCCAGCTCCGGCTTCGACTCGAGCAGCCGGTCCCACTGCCCGGGAACCATCGCCCGCGCCCGCGGCGCCGTCCGGTCCACCGCCGGATCGTCGAAGAGCCGCTCGAGCACGGCGTGCACCAGCGTGCCCCGGGTCGCCGCCTCGCTCGGCCTCTCCGGCAGCCGGTCGATCACCCGGAACCGGTACAGCAGCGGACACTGCATGAAATCGCTCGCCCGCGAAGGCGACAACGACATGGGCGCCCGGGGCTCCGCCGGCACCTGCTCGCTCGTACTCATGTCGAAGACCCTACGACCCGCCACCGACAGCGCGCGGAATACCATCGACCTGTGACCCTGTCGCACTGCATGATCGAACCGTGACCCGGCGACGCGGTCACACCACGCGACGAAAGGAACCCGTGAACCAGGACGAGCCCAAGCCGCAGCGGACCGAGGAGCCCGGGGGCGGCATCCTCATGGGCCGGCCCTTCGGCGTGCCCGTCTACGTCGCCCCCAGCTGGTTCCTCGTCGCCGCCCTGATCACCTGGGTCTTCGGCGACCAGATCCAGCGCGTCCTGCCCGAACTCGGCGCCGCGCGCTACCTGGTCTCCCTCTTCTTCGCCATCGCCTTCTACGCCTCCGTACTGGTCCACGAACTGGCCCACACCATCGCCGCGCTCCGCTTCAAACTCCCGGTGCGCCGCATCCAGCTCCAGTTCTTCGGCGGCGTCTCCGAGATCGAGAAGGAGACCGAGACCCCCGGCCGCGAGTTCGTCCTCGCCTTCGTCGGCCCCCTCCTCTCCCTCGTTCTCTCCGGCCTGTTCTACCTCTCCCTGTACGCCGTCGAGCCCGGCACCGTCCCCGGCGTCCTGCTCGCCGGCCTGATGATCTCCAACCTGATCGTCGCGATCTTCAACCTGCTCCCCGGCCTCCCGCTCGACGGCGGCCGCATGCTCCGCGCCGTCGTCTGGAAGATCACCGGCAAGCCGATGAGCGGCACCGTCGCCGCCGCCTGGGTCGGCCGCTTCCTCGCCGTCACCGTCCTCATCGGCCTCCCCCTGCTCACCCGCACGGGCTGGCTCGGCAACTCCACCGAGAACATCGACGGCTTCACCACCGTCACCGACGCCCTGCTCGCCGCGATCCTGGCCGCCATCATCTGGACCGGCGCCGGCAACAGCCTCCGCATGGCCCGCCTCCGCGAACATCTCCCCGAGCTCCGCGCCCGCAGCCTCACCCGCCGCGCCATCCCCGTCGAGCCCGCCACCCCGCTCTCCGAGGCCCTCCGCCGCGCCAACGAGGCCGGCGCCCGCGCCCTGGTCGTCGTCGACGGCCACGGCGACCCCACCGGCATCGTCCGCGAGGCCGCCATCGCCGCCGTGCCCCAGCACCGCCGCCCCTGGGTCGCCGTCAGCACCCTCGCCCAGGACCTCACCGACGGCATGCGCGTCCCCGCCGAACTCACCGGGCAGCCCCTCCTCGACCACCTCCGCGCCAGCCCCGCCACCGAGTACCTCGTCGTCGAGGACACCGGCGAGATCTACGGCGTCCTCGCCACCACCGACGTCGAGCGCGCCTTCGTCAAGGCCATGGCACGACCCACCTCTTAACCCCGGTACTCTGGTCGTATGTCCGAACCGACCGGTGCCGCCCGCCGCCGCGGGCCCTTCAAGGTCGGGGACCAGGTTCAGCTGACCGACCCCAAGGGCCGCCACTACACGTTCACGCTCGAAGAGGGAAAGAACTTCCACACCCACAAGGGTTCTTTCCCCCATGACGAGCTGATCGGCGCACCCGAGGGCAGCGTTGTCCGTACCACCGGAAACGTCGCCTACCTCGCGCTGCGCCCCCTGCTCCCCGACTACGTCCTGTCCATGCCCCGCGGTGCCGCCGTGGTCTACCCGAAGGACGCGGGGCAGATCCTCGCCTTCGCCGACATCTTCCCCGGCGCGCGCGTCGTCGAGGCAGGCGTGGGCTCCGGCTCGCTCAGCAGCTTCCTGCTCCGCGCCATCGGCGACAGCGGCATGCTGCACTCCTACGAGCGCCGCGAGGACTTCGCCGAGATCGCGAAGGGCAACGTCGAGCGCTACTTCGGCGGTCCGCACCCCGCGTGGCAGCTGACCGTCGGCGACCTCCAGGACAACCTGTCCGACACCGAGGTCGACCGCGTCATCCTGGACATGCTCGCCCCCTGGGAGTGCCTGGAGGCCGTCTCCAAGGCGCTCGTCCCCGGCGGCATCCTCTGCTGCTACGTGGCGACCACCACCCAGCTCGCCCGCACCGTGGAGTCCATCCGCGAGTTCGGCTGCTACGCCGAGCCGCAGCCCTGGGAATCCATGATCCGCAACTGGCACGTCGAGGGCCTCGCCGTCCGCCCGGACCACCGGATGATCGGTCACACCGGCTTCCTCGTCACCGCCCGCCGCCTCGCGGACGGGGTCGAGCCCCCGATGCGCCGCCGCCGCCCCGCCAAGGGCGCCTACGGCGAGGACTACGAAGGCCCCAACAAGGGCTGACGTCCCGACATCCACGGCACGCCGCCGTCGAGTTCCCGCCCTACTGCGGGGAACTGGACGGCGGCGTCCTCATGTTCGGACCGACTGACCGACTGACCGACTGACCGACTGACCGACTGACCGACTGACCGACTGACCGGCCGGAGCCGCTCCGCTTGAGCCGCCCGTCTCCGGGACCCCCGGCTGCCCGCCGCGAGTAACGCCCGCCCCCGGCTCCAGGCCGTGTCCGGATATACCCGCCCCCGCGCGCTCGCCGCGACCGGAGCGCCCCCGCCGGGTCCGACCCGGCTGTTCCGTCCCCCTGTGACGTGTGGCACGATGCCGGAAACCCGCCGCACCACCCCACAGGAGACGTCTCGCGTGCAGCCCTCCGCCGCCCCGGACCTCGTGGACCTCGCACACACCCGAGCCCGGCCGGCCCACTGGCTGGCCACCGCCGCGGCGACCGCCGCCGTCGTCGCCCTCGCCGGACTCCTCCAGCCGGGCCCCGCCGGAGCCTCCGCGGCCCCCGCCGCCCCGCGTCCGGCACCCGCGCCCGAGGCCACCGGAGTCGACTACCCCCTGGAATGCCGAGGAGCCCCGCACACCGTCGCCAAGCGGGTGTCGGGGGACCTGGACGGGGACGGAAACCCCGAGACCGTTGCGGTCGTGCACTGCGAAGCCGGCTCCGGCACCCCGCCCAGCGGCGTCTACGTCCTCACCCGCGGCAAGGAGGCCGGCGCACCCGCGCGCGTGGTGGCCACGCTCGTCGCGCCCGAGCAGCTCAAGAGCGTCGGAGCCCTCGCCGTACGCGACGGAGCGGTCCACGCCACCCTGCTCGGCTACTCGTCCCTCGACGTACCCAGCTGCTGCCCCGACGAGAAGGAGCAGGTCAGCTGGCGTTGGCAGGGCGGCGCCTTCGTCCGCGCCGGACAGGCCGACGCGCGGAGCGCCTGACCCGTCACTCGGCGTCGGGGCCGTACACCTCTACCTTGTCCGCGGCCCGGCGCACATGAATGCAGTCGCCGGGGCACTCCTTCACGGAGTCCACCACGTCCTGGAGCAGCGTCAGCGGCACCGGGGTGGTCGCCCCCGCGTCCTGGAGGAGTTCGTCGTCGGCGCTCTTCACATATGCGAGCCCGTCGATGTCCAGCTCGAAGACCTCGGGAGCGTACTGCGCGCAGATCCCGTCCCCGGTGCACAGGTCCTGGTCGATCCAGACCTCCAGGGCCTCGTCGACGCCCGTGGACGGAGCCTCGTGCTGCACGGTCATATCTCCTGCCGTTCCTGCATCTCGTTCTGCATCTGTTCCGCGCCTGATCCGCGACGCATTCCGCGACCCGTTCCGCTTCTCGCGGGTAAGTCGGGCCCCCTCTGACGGGTGTTGGCCCAGGACGACGATACAACCGCCCGCATTCAAGTCGTGAAGGGTGGGTATTCCCCTGGCGAGAGGGGAAGCGCAAGGGTGAAGATCGGACACACCTCGGAGTCTTTTTGATCTAGGGGTTTCAATCACCACCCACGCAGGTAGGGTCAGGAAGCGTCCAGCTCCCCTTGGAGGAGGTGAGGACCGTGGCAGCCCACGACGACGACATCAACCGCGGCATCCGGCCGGGGCGAGGGTCTGAAGACCCCGCCGGTCAGGTTGCCTATCTCGAGCAGGAAATCGCCGTCCTGCGCCGCAAGCTCGCCGACTCTCCGCGTCACACGAGGATTCTCGAAGAGCGGATCGTCGAGCTGCAGACAAACCTGGCCGGCGTGTCCGCGCAGAACGAACGTCTGGCGAACACGCTCCGTGAGGCCCGCGACCAGATCGTGGCCCTCAAGGAGGAGGTCGACCGGCTCGCGCAGCCGCCGGCCGGCTTCGGTGTCTTCCTGCAGGCCAACGAGGACGGCACCTGTGACATCTTCACCGGGGGCCGCAAGCTCCGGGTGAACGTCAGCCCGAGCATCGAGCTCGACGAGCTCAAGCGCGGCCAGGAAGTCATGCTCAACGAAGCGCTCAACGTGGTCGAGGCCATGGAGTTCGAGCGCGCCGGGGACATCGTCACCCTCAAGGAGATCCTCGAGGACGGCGAGCGGGCCCTGGTGGTCGGGCACACCGACGAGGAGCGGGTGGTGAGGCTCGCCGAGCCTCTGCTGGACGTCACCATCCGCCCCGGCGACGCCCTGCTGCTCGACTCCCGCTCCGGCTACGTCTACGAAGTGGTCCCCAAGAGCGAGGTCGAAGAACTCGTCCTCGAAGAGGTCCCGGACGTCGACTACGAGAAGATCGGCGGCCTGGGCAACCAGATCGAGCTGATCCGCGACGCGGTCGAGCTCCCGTACCTCTACCCGGACCTCTTCAAGGAGCACGAACTGCGGCCGCCCAAGGGCATCCTGCTCTACGGGCCCCCGGGCTGCGGCAAGACGCTGATCGCGAAGGCCGTGGCCAACTCCCTGGCCAAGAAGGTCGCCGAGGTGACCGGACAGCCCGCGGGGAAGTCCTACTTCCTCAACATCAAGGGCCCCGAGCTCCTCAACAAGTACGTCGGTGAGACCGAGCGGCACATCCGCCTCGTCTTCCAGCGTGCCCGGGAGAAGGCGAGCGAGGGCACCCCCGTCATCGTCTTCTTCGACGAGATGGAATCCCTCTTCCGCACCCGCGGCTCCGGTGTCAGCTCGGACGTGGAGAACACCATCGTCCCGCAGCTGCTCGCCGAGATCGACGGCGTGGAGGGCCTGGAGAACGTCATCGTCATCGGCGCCTCCAACCGCGAGGACATGATCGACCCCGCGATCCTGCGGCCCGGCCGGCTCGACGTCAAGATCAAGATCGAGCGTCCGGACGCGGAGGCCGCGAAGGACATCTTCGCGAAGTACCTCACGGCCACCCTGCCGCTCCACACGGACGACATCTCCGAGCACGCCGGCTCCAAGGCCGCCGCGGCCCACGGAATGATCCAGTCCGTCGTCGAGCAGATGTACGCCGAATCCGAGGAGAACCGCTTCCTCGAAGTCACGTACGCCAACGGCGACAAGGAAGTCCTGTACTTCAAGGACTTCAACTCCGGCGCGATGATCCAGAACATCGTCGACCGGGCCAAGAAGATGGCCATCAAGGCCTTCCTCGACCACAACCAGAAGGGCATCCGGGTCTCCCACCTCCTCCAGGCGTGCGTGGACGAGTTCAAGGAGAACGAGGACCTGCCCAACACCACCAACCCCGACGACTGGGCCAGGATCTCCGGAAAGAAGGGCGAGCGGATCGTGTTCATCCGTACGCTCGTCACCGGAAAGCAGGGCGCGGACACCGGACGCTCCATCGACACGGTGGCCAATACCGGCCAGTACCTGTAGAAACGCACACCGGCTGCGGATGTCCGGAAACCGGGCATCCGCAGCCGTCGCATTCCATCCGGCATTTCCCCCCGGCACAGGGAAATACCGCGAGTGATCTCCACACCAGCGCGGAGCCGTTCTAGGCTCTTCGGTACCGCCGAGTCGCGCACTGTGAGCGCCGCCGGGCAAGGAGGGCCGCATGACCGTACGGCGAGTAATGGGCATCGAGACGGAGTACGGGATCTCCGTCCCGGGACACCCGAACGCCAATGCCATGCTCACCTCGTCCCAGATCGTCAACGCCTACGCGGCGGCGATGCACCGGGCGCGCCGCGCCCGCTGGGACTTCGAGGAGGAGAACCCGCTGCGGGACGCCCGCGGCTTCGACCTCGCCCGCGAAGTCGCCGACTCCAGTCAGCTCACCGACGAGGACATCGGCCTGGCCAATGTGATCCTCACCAACGGGGCCCGCCTCTACGTGGACCACGCCCACCCGGAGTACAGCTCGCCCGAGGTGACCAACCCGCGCGACGCCGTGCTCTGGGACAAGGCCGGCGAGCGGATCATGGCGGAGGCCGCCGAGCGGGCCGCCCAGCTCCCCGGGGCCCAGCCGATCCACCTCTACAAGAACAACACCGACAACAAGGGCGCCTCCTACGGCACGCACGAGAACTACCTGATGAAGCGGGAGACCCCCTTCTCGGACATCGTGCGGCACCTGACCCCCTTCTTCGTCTCCCGCCAGGTCGTGACCGGCGCGGGACGGGTCGGCATCGGCCAGGACGGGCGGGAGAACGGCTTCCAGATCAGCCAGCGCGCCGACTACTTCGAGGTCGAGGTCGGCCTGGAGACCACCCTCAAGCGGCCCATCATCAACACCAGGGACGAGCCGCACGCCGACGCCGAGCGGTACCGCCGGCTCCATGTGATCATCGGCGACGCGAACCTGTCGGAGATCTCGACCTATCTCAAGCTGGGCACCACCGCGCTGGTCCTGTCGATGATCGAGGACGGGTTCATCACCGTGGACCTCGCCGTCGACCAGCCCGTGCGCACCCTCCACCAGGTCTCGCACGACCCGACCCTCCAGTACCTGGTCACGCTCCGCAGCGGCCGGACACTCACCGCGGTGCAGCTCCAGATGGAGTACTTCGAGCTGGCCAGGAAGTACGTGGAGGAGCGGTACGGCTCGGACGCCGACGACCAGACCATGGACGTCCTCTTCCGGTGGGAGGACACGCTCAACCGGCTCGAGAACGACCCGATGAGCCTGTCCGGCGAGCTGGACTGGATCGCCAAGCGGGAGCTCATGGAGGGCTACCGGCGCAGGGACGGCCTGGACTGGGACGCGGCCCGGCTGCACCTGGTGGACCTCCAGTACGCGGACGTACGCCCCGAGAAGGGTCTCTACAACCGTCTGGCGGCCCGCGGGCGCATGAAGCGGCTCCTGGACGAGTCCGAGGTGGAGCGGGCGGAGACGGCGCCTCCCGAGGACACCAGGGCCTATTTCCGAGGCCGGTGCCTGGAGCAGTACGCCGACGACGTCGCGGCGGCCTCCTGGGACTCGGTGATCTTCGACCTGCCCGGCCGGGACTCGCTCCAGCGCGTGCCCACCTTGGAGCCGCTGCGCGGCACCAAGGCCCACGTGAAGTCCCTCCTGGACCGCTGCCGGACCGCCGAGGAACTGGTGCGCGTCCTTTCGGGCGGCTGATCCGGGGCCCGTTCCGGGCCTGAAATGCCCCGGCGCTGGGAATCATGGAAGCAGTGCCCGGACGTTGTGGAAACTGCGGGGCCGATGTCGGACCCGCCCTATAGGGTCTGATCTTGAAGGACTCGACCGAGCGGGCCGATTCGAGCGGGGTGAGGGATATGGCGACCAAGGACACCGGCGGCGGACAGCAGAAGGCGACGCGTTCCACGGAGGAGGTCGAGGAGACCACCACGGAGGCGAACTCCGACCTCCAGGAACGCCAGGAGAAGCTGAGCGAGGACGTCGACTCCGTCCTCGACGAGATCGACGACGTGCTCGAGGAGAACGCAGAGGACTTCGTGCGGAGCTTCGTCCAGAAGGGCGGCGAGTAGCCGCCTCACACGCCTGTAGTCCTCCGTCCCCGGAGCCCCGGAGAAAGCCCGTGGCTCCGGGGACGGATGACAAGCGGTGGCACGGGTAAGGTCCGTGCACAGCATTCAAGATCGGCCGGTGCTCCGCACGGCGGGCCGAATCTCCCACCCGGAAGGAATCGCGTGGAAGCCAACCCTCGTAGTACCGGGCGTCTGCCGGCGGCCTTCCTGACGCCGGGCTCGTCCTCGTTCATCGACTTTCTGGCGGACCACTCGCCGGAGCTGCTGCCGGGCGGACGGAAGCTGCCCGAGGGGATCGTCCAGGCCCCGCACGGGACGACGATCGTCGCGGCCACGTTCCCCGGTGGGGTCGTGCTCGCCGGTGACCGGCGGGCCACCATGGGGAACATGATCGCGCAGCGGGACATCGAGAAGGTCTTCCCGGCCGACGAGTTCTCCGCCGTCGGCATCGCCGGCACCGCCGGTCTCGCCGTGGAGATGGTCAAGCTGTTCCAGCTGGAGCTGGAGCACTTCGAGAAGGTGGAGGGCGTCACGCTCTCCCTGGAGGGCAAGGCGAACCGCCTCTCCACCATGATCCGGGGCAACCTGGGCATGGCCATGCAGGGTCTCGCCGTCGTGCCGCTCTTCGCGGGCTGGGACGAGGGCAAGGAGAAGGGCCGGATCTTCTCCTACGACGTGACCGGCGGCCGCTCCGAGGAGCACGGGTACGCCGCCACTGGCTCCGGCTCGATCTTCGCGCGCGGCTCGATGAAGAAGCTCTACCGCGCCGACCTGACCGAGCAGGAGGCCACCACGCTGGTCGTGCAGGCGCTCTACGACGCGGCGGACGACGACTCGGCGACCGGCGGTCCGGACATGGCGCGCCGGATCTTCCCGATCGTCACGGTCATCACGGACGAGGGCTACCGCAGGCTCACCGAGGCTGAGTCCTCCGCGCTGGCCCGGTCGATCACCGAGCGGCGACTCGAAGAGCCCGACGGGCCGCGCGCCGCCCTGCTCTGACCACTCGTCGCCCGACAGAAGCCCAGAAGAAAGGGACGGACCGCCGGTGTCCACTCCGTTCTACGTCTCACCCCAGCAGGCCATGGCCGACCGGGCGGAGTACGCCCGCAAGGGCATCGCCCGAGGCCGCAGCCTCGTCGTCCTCCAGTACACCGACGGCATCGTCTTCGTCGGCGAGAACCCGTCGCGCGCACTGCACAAGTTCAGCGAGATCTACGACCGGATCGGCTTCGCCGCCGCCGGCAAGTACAACGAGTACGAGAACCTCCGCATCGGCGGCGTGCGCTACGCCGACCTGCGGGGCTACACCTACGACCGCGACGACGTCACCGCGCGCGGCCTGGCCAACGTCTACGCCCAGACGCTGGGCACGATCTTCTCCAGCGCGGGGGAGAAGCCGTACGAGGTGGAGCTGGTCGTCGCGGAGGTCGGCACCGAGCCGGCCGGCGACCAGATCTACCGGCTGCCGCACGACGGGTCGATCGTCGACGAGCACGGCTCGGTCGCGGTCGGCGGCAACGCCGAGCAGATCGGCACCTTCCTGGACCAGCGCCACCGGGACGGCATGTCCCTGGCCGAGGCCCTGAAGCTGGCCGTGCAGGCGCTCTCGCGGGACACCAACGGCACCGAGCGGGAGATCCCCGCGGAGCGCCTGGAGGTGGCGGTCCTCGACCGCACCCGCCCGCAGCAGCGCAAGTTCAAGCGGATCGTCGGCCGTCAGCTGTCCCGCCTCCTGGAGGCGGACAACGCGGCGGCGGCGAAGACGGACGAGCCCTCCGACGAGGCTCCCGAGGAGTAGCACCGCTCCCGGGGAGCGCGAACGCTTCCCGGAGGGGTGAAGCACCGCCGGAGGGGGCCGGGTCCGTCGTGACCCGGCCCCCTCCGGCGTACCGGGCACCACGCGTACGTCCGTGGCGGGCGCCATCCGAACGCACGCCAGGTGTCACTCGTACGTCCGTGGCGCGCGCCATCCGTGCGCACGCCGGTGCCACCCGTACGTATCCGGGTGCCACCCCGTACGCACGCCGGGCCCCCGTACGCATCAGGGTGCCCACCCGTGCGCCGAAGGGGCTCAGCGCGTCGCTGCGGGCCCCGTGGAGCCCCGGGTGACCAGGGTGACGGGGAGCGCGTCCGACTGCGCCGGTTCGCCCGCGAGAACGGCGAGCAGCGCCTCCATGCCCCGCCTGCCGAACTCCTCGGCGGGCAGCCGGACCGTGGTGAGCTCGGGCTCGACCACCGTGGCCAGGGCCATGTCGTCGAAGCCGGTGACCGACAGGTCCTCGGGGACCCGCAGCCCGAGCCGACGGGCGGCCTTGACGACGCCGACCGCGAGGATGTCGTCGTCGCAGATCACCGCGGTGGGCCGGGGCCCGGGGGCGGCCAGGGCGAGGCTCGCGGCCTCCCAGGCGTCCGCGACGTTCAACGGCGACCGTACGGTGCGCACCTCCGTCCCGCGCAGGGCGTCGGCCAGTGCGGCGGCCCGCACGTCGAAGGTCCAGGACGGGGCGGCGGACGCCAGGTGCAGGAAGCGGCGGTGGCCGAGGCCGAGCAGGTGGCCGGTGACCTTGCGCATCCCGTCGGCGACGTCGAGGTTCACATGCGCGGCGCCGGGGGCGGCAGGGTCGCTGTCGAGCATGACGAGCGGGAGGTCGCTGCCCCGGAAGGCCTCCAGCGCGTCGGCGGCCATCGAGGAGGCGATCACGCCGTCGAGTGCGGCCTGCGCGGAGGCGAAGGGGTCCCGCGCGGGGGCGAGGCCGTCGGGGGAGGGGTAGAGGACCACGCCGAAGCCCTGCCGGGCCGCCGCGGCGGCGGCGCCGGTGTAGACGTGGGCGAAGAACTCGTTGGTGAGGGCGGGGACGACCAGCATGGCCGTGCGGGTGCGGCCGAGGCGCAGGTTGCGGGCGGCGAGGTTGGGCCGGTAGCCCAGCTCCCTGGCGGCCTCGCGGACGGTCCCGGCGGTGCGCTCGGAGACCCGCCCGCGCCACTTGTCGCCGAGCACGAGGGAGACGGTGGCCTGCGAGACGCCGGCCGTGCGTGCGACGTCCCGGCTGGTGGGACGGGTGCCGCCGAGCGGCTCCGGGGTCTGCACTGAAGCCTCCGCGTCGGACGGTGACGGTCCCGGGGAAGGGCCCCGGGCCGGTCGCGGGGTGGACCCGCGTACAGCCGACATGGTACGTATGACGCCTGACGTTATACGTAAAACTTCGGCGGCGGCCGAGGCGAGGGGAGACCACATGGCCACCGAGGCCCCGGCGCACGGCGGCTATCGCGACATACTCCGGGCGCCCCACGCGGCCCGGTTGCTCGCCGGGACCCTCCTCGGGCGCCTTCCCAACGGCGTCGGCCCCATCGCCATCACCCTCTTCGTCCGCGACCAGGGCGGCAGCTACACCCTCGCCGGCGGCCTCATCGCCGCCTACGGCGTCGCCACCGCCCTCGGCCAGCCCCTCCTCGGCCGTGCCGTCGACCTCAAGGGCCAGCCCCGGGTCCAGCTGCCCGCCGCGGTGCTCTCCGCCGTCGGCATGGCCCTGCTCGCCCTGACCGGCATCGGCAACCTCCCCCTCGCCTACGCGGCCGTCGTGCTCGCCGGGCTCTTCACACCGCCCCTGGAGGGCGGACTGCGCGCCCTGTGGCCGAGCGTCCTGGGCCGCGAGGACCGGGTCCACCGGGCGTACGCCCTGGACGCGGTGGCGCAGGAGGTCATGTTCACGGCAGGCCCGCTGCTGCTGACCCTCCTCGTCTCCCTGTGGTCGCCCGCGGCGGCCCTGCTCGTCATCAACCTGCTCGGCGTCCTCGGCGCCCTCTCCGTCGTGCTCTCGGAGCCCTCCCGCACCTGGCGCTCCGCGCCCCGGGAGGCCCACTGGCTGGGCGCCCTGCGCTCCCCGGGGCTGCTCGCCCTGCTCGGCTCGTTCTTCTTCGTCGGCCTCGCCCTCGGCTCCATCACCGTCGCCGCCGTCGCCTACGCCGACGACCTGGGCACCCCTGCCGTCTACGGCTGGCTGATGGCCGCCCTCGGCCTCGGCGCGCTCCTTGGCGGGGTCGTCTACGGGGCCCGGCCGTGGGCCGGAGCGCCCGAGCGGCGGCTGCGCGTCCTCGTGCTGCTCCTGGCGGTCTGCTACCTGCCGCTGGCGCTCACCCCGGGTCCCGTCGCCATGACGGCCCTCTCGGTGCTCTCCGGCGTCTTCCTGGCCCCCGTCCTCGCCTGCGCCTTCATCGTCGTCGACCGGCACGCGCCGCGCGGCACCGTCACCGAGGCCTTCTCCTGGCTGGTCACCACCTTCGGCGTCGGCTCGGCCCTCGGCTCCGCCGTCGCGGGACCCGCCGTCGAACTGGCCGGAACGGCGACCGGGTTCGCCGTCGCGGGTGCGGGCGGCCTGGTCGCCCTCCTCGTCCTCGTCGCCACCGGCCGTGTCCTCGGCGCTCCCACCGGTTCCGACACGCCTGTGACCGACGCGCGACACGCCGGGGGCGCGACCGCCCCCGCCGCCGTACACGGGGAAAAGAACACGCACTGATCGGAAAATGATCGAAACGGGAACGCCCAACCCGGTTTCAGCACAGGCCCTCAGGCGTAATGTTCAGACATGGACCGCCGCATTTTCGGGCTGGAGAACGAGTACGGCGTCACGTGCACGTTCAGGGGACAGCGCCGACTGTCTCCTGACGAAGTGGCGCGCTACCTCTTCCGCCGTGTCGTGTCATGGGGCCGCAGCAGCAATGTCTTCCTGCGGAACGGCGCCCGCCTGTACCTGGACGTGGGATCGCATCCGGAATACGCAACGCCGGAATGCGACAACGTGACCGAACTGGTCACCCACGACAAGGCCGGCGAGCGCATTCTCGAGGGCCTGCTCGTCGACGCCGAACGCCGCCTGCACGAGGAGGGAATCGCGGGCGACGTCTACCTCTTCAAGAACAACACCGACTCGGCCGGAAACTCCTACGGCTGCCACGAGAACTATCTCGTCGCCCGCCACGGGGAGTTCTCCCGGCTCGCGGACATCCTCATTCCGTTCCTCGTCACCCGGCAGCTCATCTGTGGCGCGGGAAAGGTCCTCCAGACCCCTCGGGGCGCGGTGTTCTGCGTCTCCCAGCGTGCCGAGCACATCTGGGAGGGCGTCAGCTCCGCCACCACCCGCTCGCGGCCCATCATCAACACCAGGGACGAGCCGCACGCCGACGCCGAGCGCTACCGCCGGCTCCATGTCATCGTCGGCGACTCGAACATGTCCGAGACGACCATGCTGCTCAAGGTCGGCGCCACCGACCTGGTGCTGCGCATGATCGAGGCCGGCACCGTGATGCGCGACCTGACCCTGGAGAACCCGATCCGGGCCATCCGTGAGGTCAGCCACGACATCACCGGGCAGCGCAAGGTCAGGCTCGCCAGCGGCCGGGAGGCCTCGGCCCTCGAAGTCCAGCGCGAGTACTACGAGAAGGCCGTCGACTTCGTCGACCGCCGCGGCATCCGGAACGGCACCGTGGCCCAGGTCCTGGAGCTGTGGGGCCGTACGCTCGACGCGATCGAGAGCGAGCGGCTCGACCGCATCGAGACCGAGATCGACTGGGTCATGAAGCACCGGCTCATCGAGCGCTACCGGGCCAAGCACAACATGACCATGTCCAACCCGAGGGTCGCGCAGATAGACCTCGCCTACCACGACATCCACCGCCGTCGTGGGCTCTACTACCTGCTGCAGAAGAACGGGCAGGCGGCCCGGATCTGCAACGACCTGAAGATCTTCGAGGGCAAGTCGGTGCCCCCGCAGACCACTCGGGCCCGGCTCCGCGGCGACTTCATCCGCCGCGCCCAGGAGCAGCGGCGGGACTTCACCGTCGACTGGGTCCACCTCAAGCTGAACGACCAGGCGCAGCGCACGGTGTTGTGCAAGGACCCGTTCCGCTCCGTCGACGACCGGGTCGAAAAGCTGATCGCCGGAATGTAAGCAGGTCATACCGGCCGAGGGTCCCGCACGTTTGGCGTGCGGGGCCCTCGACGTGACAGGAGGGTCCCCTAGAGTGTCGGCACAACTACTGTGCCGTCTGAGATCTGAGGAACACGTGCGCCGACTTGCCGGCCTTCTCGTCGTCCCGCTGCTGCTGCTCTCGACAGCGGCGTGCGGCAGCGACACCAAGGGCTCCGATTCCGCCTCGATGAAGAACGGACTGCCCGCCATCACCGCGGGTGAGAAGTTCGGGGAGAAACCGACCCTCGCGAAGGGCGAGGGCGACCCGCCCAAGGAACTCAAGGTCAACGTCATCAGCGAGGGCAAGGGCGCGGTGACGAAGAAGGGCGACGCGCTCTCGGTGAACTACCTGGGCCAGGCCTGGGACTCCACCACCCCCTTCGACAACAGCTTCGACCGCGGCAAGCCCTTCGACCTGACCCTCGGCGCCGGCCAGGTCATCAAGGGCTGGGACCAGGGCCTCGAAGGCCAGAAGGTCGGCAGCCGCATCGAGATCGGCATCCCGCCGGAGCTCGGTTACGGCGCGCAGGGCCAGGGCGACATCAAGCCGAATGCCACCCTCGTCTTCGTCGTGGACATCCTGAAGGCCGTCACGATCCCGAAGTCCGCCACCGGCACCCCGGTCGCCCAGGACAACAAGGACCTGCCGAAGGTCGGGACCAACACCGACGGCAAGGCGCCCACGCTGACCGTCCCCAAGGTCGACCCGCCGACCAAGCTCGTCTCGAACTACGTGCTCGAGTCCAAGGGTGAGGCCGTGAAGGCCACCGACACCGTGGTCGTGAACTACGTCGCCGCCCTCTGGAAGGACGGCAAGGTCTTCGACTCGACGTACACCACCGGGAAGCCCGCGAACTTCCCCCTCGAGCAGCTCACGCTGAAGGGCCTCAAGGACGGTCTCGTCGGCAAGAAGATCGGCAGCCGCGTCCTCATCGTCGCCCCGCCGTCCGAGGCCTTCGGCGACAAGGAGCAGCAGGGCATCCCGAAGAACTCCACGCTGGTGTTCGCCGTGGACATCCTGACGAAGATGTAAGACTGTCCCGACCGCGCGGATCGTCATCGTGCGCAGCATTCAGTATGAGGAGCAGTTCAGTGAGCATCGAGAAGCCCGAGATCGACTTCCCGGGCGGCGAGCCGCCGAAGGACCTGGAGATCAAGGACATCTGGGAGGGCGACGGAGAGGTCGCCGCCGCCGGTGACTTCGTCAAGGTCCACTACGTGGGTGTGGCCTTCTCCACCGGTGAGGAGTTCGACGCCTCCTGGAACCGCGGGACCGCGCTCGACTTCAACCTCGGCGCCGGTCAGGTCATCAAGGGCTGGGACCAGGGCGTCCAGGGCATGAAGGTCGGCGGTCGCCGCCAGCTGATCATCCCCGCGGACCTCGCCTACGGCGACCGCGGCGCCGGCGGCGCCATCGCCCCGGGCGAGACGCTGATCTTCGTCTGCGACCTCGTGGCCGTGAAGAAGCGCTGACCCGGTGCCCGGGCGGACCTGAGTCCGGCCGGATCGGGTGACCCGAGGACCCCCGCCCTCCACGGCGGGGGTCCTCGGCTTTGGCGCCGACACCCCGGGGCGGTACGGTCGGACGTCGAGAACCGGATCGGGCGGAAGAGGTGCAGGGCTTCGATGGCGATTGCCAAGTCCGAGCGGCTGATGAATCTCGCGCTGTGCCTGCTCGGCACGCGCCGCCCCCTCAGCAAGCGTGAGCTCCGCGGCTCCATCGAGGCCTATCTCGAAGCCGGCGGCGACGATGCCTTCAACCGCATGTTCGAGCGCGACAAGGACGACCTCCGCGAGCTCGGCCTCGTCATCGAGACCGTGGAGAACCTGGAGGGCGAGACGGGCTACCTCGCCCGCCGCGACTCCAACCGGCTGCCCGCCATCACCCTCGACGCCGAGGAGGCCGCCGCACTCGGCCTCGCCGCCAAGGTCTGGCAGCAGGCCCGCCTCGCCGGAGCCGCCAGCGGCGCGCTCCAGAAGCTCCGCGCCGCCGGGATGCCCGAGGCGGAGGACTCGTACGACACCCAGCCCAGCGCCCTCGAACCCCGCATCCCGGTCCACGAGGCCGCCTTCGAACCGCTCATGCTGGCCTGCCGCGACCGCCGCCCCGTCGTCTTCGACTACCGCAAGGCCAACGCCGCCCGCCCCGAGAGCCGCCAGGTCGAACCCTGGACCCTCGAATGCTGGCGCGGCCACTGGTACCTGGCGGGCTGGGACCGCGAGCGCCGCGCCGAGCGCGTCTTCCGCCTCTCCCGTATCACCGGCAAGGTCCGCTCCCGGGCCGGCGCCTTCACCGCGCCCGTGCCCGACGTCGTCACGGTCCGCGAGACGGTGGAGAGCTGGGCGGGGGAGACCGCGACCCGCTCGGCCCGCATCCGGCTGCGTACCGGCTGCGGCTACCCGCTGCGGGCCCGCGCCCAGTCCGTGAGCGAGGGAGCCGGCGGCTGGGACGAGCTGGAGATCCCGTACGGGCACGGGCTCGACGCCTGGCTCGTCGAGTTCGGCCCCGATGTCGTCGTACTGGAACCCGCCGATCTGCGGGCCGATGTGGTGGACCGGCTGCGCGCCGTGGCCAAGGGCTGAGGGGGAGACGTACCGCATGGCTGCCAACGCGATCGACCAGACGAGGCGGATGCTCTCGCTCGTCACCTACCTCCGTGAGCGCCCCGGCGCCCACGTCGCCGACGTCGCGCGCGCCTTCGGGATCACCGAGGACGAGCTGATCTCCGACCTGGACGTGCTGCCCATGTGCGGCACCAGCTTCCGCGGCGGCGACCTCCTCGACATCGACACCGACGGCGACCGGATCTGGTGGCACAACCCGGACGACGTCGCCGCTCCGCTGCGGCTCGCCGCGGACGAGGCGACCGCCCTCCTGGTCGCCGCCCGCGCCGTCGCCACCCTGCCGGGGCTCCGCGAGAGCGACCGGGAGGCGCTGCTGCGCGCGACCGCGAAGCTGGAGACCGCGGCCGGCGAGGCCGCCGGGGCCAGCTCCCGGCTCTCGGTCACCTTCGAGTCCGAGGGCGGGGTCTTCGCCGAGGTCGACCGCGCGATCTCCGAGCGCCGGCGCCTGTGGGTGCGCTACTACTCGCCCGCGCGCGACGAGCTCACCGAGCGCGAGGTCGACCCGATCCGGCTGTTCGCCGTCGGCCACACCTACATGGAGGCGTGGTGCCGGCTCTCCGAGGCGCGCCGCACCTTCCGGCTCGACCGGGTGGCCGAGATCCGCATCCTCGACGAGCACGCGGCGCCGCCGGAGCTGGAGCTGCGGGACCTCTCCGCGGGTCTCGTCCAGCCCTCCGCCGACGACCCCGAGGTGGTGGTCGAGGTCGGTCCCGGCGGGCGCTGGGTCGCCGAGTACTACCCGCACGACCGGGCCGATGAGCTGACCGGCGGCGGGCTGCGGATCACCCTGCGCACCCCCGACCCGGCCTCGCTGCGCCGGCTCGCGCTCCGGCTGGGCAGCGACGGGCGGATCGTCGCACCGCAGGAGCTCGCGGACAACGCGAGGACGGCGGCGGCCGCCGCGCTCGCCGCGTACGAGGGCGAGTGAGGGAGATGTCCGCGATGCACGGTATTGCGGCGACGGTGGCCCCGGTCCTCTTCAAGGCCGGCTGTCCCGACTGCCGCGCCCGCTTCGAGCTGTCCGCGAGCGCGCTGCGCCTCGCCATCGGGGCCAGCCGCCGCACCACGTTCTACTCCTTCACCTGCCCCGAGTGCGGCAGCTCCGTCCGCAAGCCCGCGGGCGAACGCATCATCGAGCTCCTCACCGGCGGCGGCGTCCGCACCCTGCGGCTCCACAGCACCGTCTGAGCCCCGGCGTCCCGCCGCCCGGTCCGCCCTTCCCAACGTCTAGGCTCGGCACATGTTCTGGCCCATGCTCGCCATCGCCCTCGGCTTCCTCGGCATCGCCGTGCTCGGCGTCCTCGCCGTCAAGGTCTTCCTGGAGGTCCAGCGCCTGGGCCGTCAAGTGGCCCACACCACAGGGCGGATCAACCAGGCCGTGGAAGAGCTCGAAACGGCCGCCGTGGGACTGGCCCGAACCGGCGAGTCCCTGCGCTGAGACGGTGCCGTACGCTGCCAGGGGCCGCCCCGGGTCGCGCTCGTGGGAGGCAATCGGGAGTATGCACAGGCATTGCCCTGCGTTTACTCCTGCGGGTTACGATCGCAGACAGCGCGGTGGCCGGACGCATGTCCGACCGGCGCGGCAACGCAACTCCATGTCGCCTCGGTGAAGAAGGTAAACAGCTATGGGTAGGCTCGGCCCCACCGAGATCATTCTCATCCTCGTCGTCGTCATCCTGCTGTTCGGTGCCAAGAAGCTCCCGGACATGGCCCGCTCGCTCGGCAAGTCGGCCCGCATCCTCAAGAGCGAGGCCAAGGCGATGAAGGCGGAGGACCAGCAGAGCGCCCCGGCCGACCCGCCGCAGGCCGGTACCGCTGCGGGTGCCACCGCTCAGGACCAGCCCGCCCCGCGCACCATCCAGGCCGCCCCCGGCGACGTGACCAGCTCGCGTCCCGTGGCCGAGCCCTCGGACACCACCAAGCGCTGACCCGGTCCGCCGCGGCCGCCGCACCGCGCGGCGGCTGCCGCACGAGATGAGGACGTGGGTTGCCCAAGTCTGCCCGCAAGCAGGAGAAGGATCCCGAGGGCCGGATGCCCCTCGTGGAGCACCTGCGTGAACTCCGCAACCGACTGGCGAAGGGTCTCCTCGCCATCGCAGCGGTGACGATCGTGGCCCTCGTGTACAGCGAGGAGCTCATGCAGTTCCTGACGAAATCGGTGCCCACCTGCCCCAGCGGGGTCACCAGTGACGGCGGAAACTGCGCGATCGTCTCCTTCAACACGTTGATGGCCCCGTTCAGCACGACGATCCAGCTGTCGCTGACGACGGGCCTCGTCGTCGCGAGCCCGGTCTGGCTGTACCAGCTGTGGGCCTTCGTCGCTCCGGGACTGCACAAGAAGGAGAAGAAGTACACGTACGCCTTCGTCGGCGCGGCCGTCCCGCTCTTCGGCGCGGGCGCCTACCTCGCGTACCTCATCCTCCCCATCAGCGTGAAGGTCCTCATCAGCCTCACGCCCAGCGGCTCCGCGAACATCCTCTCGCTCGGTGACGTCCTCGACTTCACCCTGCGCATGGTGCTGGTCTTCGGTCTCGCCTTCGAGCTGCCGCTCGTGCTGGTGATGCTCAACCTGACGGGCGTCCTCACCGGCCGCCGCATGGCCGGCTGGTGGCGCGGCGTGATCATGGGCGTCTTCATCTTCGGCGCCGTCATCACCCCCACCACCGACCCGGTCGGCATGATCGCCCTCGCCGGACCGATCACGGTCCTCTACTTCGGGGCCGTCGGCTTCTCGCTGCTCAACGACCGCCGGCGCAAGCGCAACAACCCCGACGCCGACCTCGACGACGACGAGGCCTCCACGCTCGACCTCACCCCCGAGGCCGTCGGTACCGTCGAATCGGTCGGCGCCTCCCGGACCGTGCCCGAGCAGGCCACCGGGGAGCACGGCGGAACCACCGCCCAGCGGCTGAACGGTTACGACGACATCACCTGATCTTGTAGGGTCCCCCCAGACTCCGTCCGGGGGGACCCCCAATGACCAGCGACATCACCCTCTTCGTGAACCCCACCGCAGGCCGTGGCCGCGGTGCCCACGCCGCACAGCCCGCCGCGCAGGCCCTCAGGGACGCCGGATTCTCCGTCCGTTCCGTCCTCGGGCACGACGCCGACGACGCCCTGCGACGAGCCCGTGAGGCCGTCGCCGCGGGCACCGGCGCGCTCGTCGCCGTCGGCGGCGACGGCATGATCTCCCTCGCGCTCCAGGCCGTCGCCGGTACGCGCACCCCGCTCGGGATCATCGCGGCCGGTACGGGCAACGACTTCGCCCGCACCCTGGGACTGCCCGTCCGCGACCCGTCGGCGGCGGGGCGGGTCGCCGCCGAGATCCTGAAGACCACGGGCGGCCGGAGCATCGACCTGGGGCGGATCGAGGGCGGGGCGGGGGCTTCCGGTGGGAGCGGGCCGGGCGCCGGTCGTACGGCTTCGACCGGTACCGGCGAGGGCGCGGGCACTGCCACCGGCACCGGCACCGGCCGTTGGTACGGGACCGTGCTCGCCTCCGGATTCGACTCGCGCGTCAACGACCGGGGCAACCGCATGCGGATCCCCGCCGGCCGCTTCAAGTACGACCTCGCCATCCTCGCCGAGCTGGCCGGCTTCCGGCCCGTCCCGTACCGCCTCACCCTCGACGGCGGTCACGTCGTCGAGACCGACGCCACCCTCGTCGCCGTCGGCAACGGCAGCTCGTACGGCGGCGGGATGCGGATCTGCGCCGACGCCCGCACCGACGACGGACTCCTCGACGTCACCGTCGTCGGCGACTGCGACCGCAGGACCCTGGTCAAGGTCTTCCCCCGCGTCTACAAGGGGACCCACCTCGACCACCCCAAGGTCACCACGTACCGGGTCCGCTCCCTCACCCTGGACGCCCCCGGCACCACCGGCTACGCCGACGGCGAGCCGCTCGGACCGCTGCCCCTCACCGTGACCTGCGTGCCCGGCGCCCTCCGCGTCCTGGCCCCGCCCGAGGCCCCCGCCGCATCCCCTCGATAAAGATCGCGTCACTGTCAGAGGCGGCGGGTAGGCTCGAAGACAAGATGACAGAGGACCTCACACCCGCCGAGGCGTACGCGGCCGCCCGCGCCCGCAACGCCGAGCAGGCCACCGCGCTGGCCCCTTTCCGCGAGATGTACGAGTTCGGTCTGGACCCCTTCCAGATCGAGGCCTGCCAGGCTCTTGAAGCGGGCAAGGGCGTACTCGTCGCCGCGCCCACGGGCTCCGGCAAGACCATCGTCGGCGAGTTCGCCGTCCACCTCGCCCTCACCCAGGGCCGCAAGTGCTTCTACACGACCCCCATCAAGGCGCTGTCGAACCAGAAGTACGCCGACCTCGTCAAGCGCTACGGCAACGACAAGGTCGGCCTGCTCACCGGTGACAACAGCGTCAACGGCGACGCCCCGATCGTCGTGATGACCACCGAAGTGCTCCGCAACATGCTGTACGCGGGCTCGCAGGCGCTCTCCGGCCTCGGATACGTCGTGATGGACGAGGTCCACTACCTCTCGGACCGCTTCCGTGGCGCCGTCTGGGAGGAAGTGATCATCCACCTCCCCGAGTCCGTCACCCTCGTGTCGCTCTCCGCCACCGTCTCCAACGCCGAGGAGTTCGGCGACTGGCTCGACACCGTCCGCGGCGACACCGAGGTCATCGTCTCCGAGAGCCGCCCCGTCCCGCTCTGGCAGCACGTCCTCGCCGGGCGCCGGATGTACGACCTCTTCGAGGAGGAGACCGACCACGGCGGCAGAGGCGCCTCCCGGCGCGAGCTCAACCCCGACCTCCTCCGCCTCGCCCGCACCGAGAACACGCGCACGTACAACCCGCGCGAGCGGCGGCGCGGCAAGATGGTCCGCGAGGCCGACCGCGAGCGCGAGCGCCGCCAGCGCTCCCGCATCTGGACACCCGGCCGCCCCGAGGTCATCGAGCGCCTCGACGCCGAGGGACTCCTGCCGGCCATCACCTTCATCTTCAGCAGGGCCGGCTGCGAGGCCGCCGTACAGCAGTGCCTCCATGCCGGACTCCGCCTCAACGACGACGACGGGCGCCAGCGCGTCCGCGAGATCGTCGAGGCGCGCACCGCCGCCATCCCCAGCGAGGACCTCCACGTCCTCGGCTACTACGAGTGGCTCGAAGCCCTGGAGCGGGGCATCGCCGCCCACCACGCCGGCATGCTCCCGACCTTCAAGGAGGTCGTCGAGGAGCTCTTCGTGCGCGGCCTCGTCAAGGCCGTCTTCGCCACCGAGACGCTCGCCCTGGGCATCAACATGCCCGCGCGGACCGTCATCCTGGAGAAGCTCGTCAAGTGGAACGGCGAGCAGCACGCCGACATCACCCCCGGCGAGTACACCCAGCTCACCGGTCGTGCCGGACGCCGTGGCATCGACGTCGAGGGCCACGCCGTCGTCCTCTGGCAGCGCGGGCTCGACCCGGAGCACCTCGCCGGACTCGCCGGCACGCGTACGTACCCCCTGCGCTCCAGCTTCAAGCCCTCGTACAACATGGCGGTCAACCTCGTCGAGGGCTTCGGCCGGCACCGCTCCCGCGAACTCCTCGAGACCTCCTTCGCCCAGTTCCAGGCGGACCGCTCCGTCGTCGGCATCTCCCGGCAGGTGCAGCGGAACGAGGAAGGGCTCGACGGCTACCGCGCGGGCATGACCTGCCACCTCGGTGACTTCGAGGAGTACGCGCGGCTCCGCCGCGACCTCAAGGACCGCGAGACCGAACTGGCCCGGCAGGGCGCGGCCCAGCGCCGTGCCCAGGCGGCCAGTTCCCTGGAGAAGCTCAAGCCGGGCGACGTCATCCACGTCCCCACCGGCAAGTTCGCCGGTCTCGCCCTCGTCCTCGACCCCGGCATCCCGGCCGGCCGTACCAACGGCCACCGGGGCTTCGAGCACCACGACGGGCCGCGCCCGCTCGTCCTCACCGCCGAGCGGCAGGTCAAGAGGCTCGCCTCGATCGACTTCCCCGTCCCGGTCGAGGCGCTGGAGCGGATGAGGATCCCCAAGTCCTTCAACCCCCGCTCCCCGCAGTCCCGTCGCGACCTGGCCTCCGCCCTGCGGAGCAAGGCCGGGCACATCAATCCCGAGCGCCACCAGAAGCAGCGCTCCGCAGCCGCCGACGACCGTGAGATCGCCCGGCTGCGCACCGAGATCCGTGCCCACCCCTGCCACGGCTGCGACGAGCGCGAGGACCACGCGCGCTGGGCCGAGCGCTACCACCGCCTCCAGCGCGACACCGAGCAGCTGGAGCGGCGCATCGAGGGCCGTACCAACACCATCGCCCGCACCTTCGACCGGATCGTCGCGCTTCTCACGGAACTCGACTACCTCCGCGCGAACGAGGTCACCGAGAACGGCAAGCGGCTCGCCCGGCTCTACGGCGAGCTCGACCTGCTGGCGAGCGAATGCCTCCGCGACGGCGTCTGGGAGGGGCTCACTCCGCCCGAACTCGCCGCCTGTGTGTCGGCGTTGGTGTTCGAGGCGCGCCAGTCCGACGACGCCGTCGCGCCGAAGCTGCCGAGCGGGAACGCGAAGGCGGCACTGGGCGAGATGGTGCGGATCTGGGGCCGGCTCGACGCCCTCGAAGAGGAGTTCAAGATCAACCAGGCGGAGGGGGTCGGCCAGCGCGAGCCCGACCTCGGCTTCGCCTGGGCCGCCTACCAGTGGGCCTCCGACAAGAGCCTCGACGAGGTGCTGCGCGAGGCCGAGATGCCGGCGGGCGACTTCGTCCGCTGGTGCAAGCAGGTCATCGACGTGCTCGGCCAGGTCGCGGCGGCGGCGCCCAAGGAGAACAGCACCGTGTCCAAGAACGCCCGCAAGGCGGTGGAGTCGCTGCTGCGGGGTGTGGTGGCGTACAGCTCGGTGGGCTGAGGGTTCGTCCCCGGTCCGGACTGCCTCTGAGTCCGGACCGTTCCCCGGTCCGGACCGCTCTCCCGTCCGGACCCGCTTCCCTCCCGGGAGTGCTTTCGGCCGGGTGCCCGTGGCGATCACGCCACGGGCACCCGGTGCGTTCGGCCCCTCCGCCCCTCCCTCACGGCGTTTGTCCACAGGGCGTCGTCCACAGGGGTGGCGCAGGGGTGGAAGCTTCCGCTTGCATGGACTCGCACACGGGGAAGGCCAGTTGGGGAGGGGACGCAGATGACCACGCAAGCCGGTCCGGACGCCGGGGCACACGGCGAGACGCCGCAGCCGACACCGGACATCGTCGAAGGGCCGCGAGGGGTACCCCTCCTGGGGAACCTGCCCGCCTTCGGCAAGGACCCGCTCGCCTTCTTCGAACAGCTCAGGGGCCGCGGCGACTTCGTCCGCTGGCGCTTCGGCAACAAGCCCTGCCTCTTCATCGCCCACCCGGACAACGTCGGCGAACTGCTCACCGAGGTCGAGCGCACCTTCGACCAGCCCGACCTGGGCATCGCCTTCCGTACGCTCCTGGGCGACGGCGTCATCGTCTCCAAGGGCGCCGACTGGCGGCGCAAGCGGTCCCTGGTGCAGCCCTCCGTCCGCCCGAAGCAGGTCCGGTCGTACGCGGCGACCATGACCGAGTGCGCCGTCGCCCTCGCCGACCGATGGGCCGAC
This sequence comes from Streptomyces sp. P9-A4, assembly GCF_036634195.1. Taxonomy (NCBI): domain Bacteria; kingdom Bacillati; phylum Actinomycetota; class Actinomycetes; order Kitasatosporales; family Streptomycetaceae; genus Streptomyces; species Streptomyces sp. P9-A4. The sequence goes on along the minus strand of NZ_JAZIFY010000001.1, from coordinate 1,268,820 downwards.
GGCGAGCAGGTCGACGTCAAGAAGGAGATGGCGGCCCTCACTCAACTCGTCGCCGTCCGCACCATCTTCGGCGTCGACACCGCCGCCGACGCCGAAGCCATCGGCCAGGCGATGGACATCGCGCAGAAGGAGATCGGGGCCGAGTTCAGCGGCCTCGGAGCGGTGCTCCCCGACTGGGTCCCGACCCCCGGCCGTGCGCGCATCAAGCGGGCGACCGCCGTGATCGACGCGGAGGTCTCCCGGGTGGTGTCCCAGCACCGCGACGGCGAGACCGAACGCCCCGACCTGCTCAGCCGGCTGCTGGCCGCGCGGGACGAGACCGGCGCGGCCCTCTCCGACCAGGAGATCCGCGACGAGACGGTCACGCTCTACATCGGCGGCCACGAGACCACCAGCTCCACGCTCGTCTGGGCCTGGTACCTGCTCTCCCGCAACCCCCGGGTCCGTGACGCCCTCGCCGAGGAACTCGACCGGGTCCTCGCCGACCACGAACCCGGCTACGACGACTACGCCTCCCTGACGTACACCCAGGCGGTCATCAAGGAGACCCTCCGCCTCTACCCCACGATCTGGCTGATCACGGGGCTGGCCAAGGAGGGCGCCACCCTGGGCGGCATGCCCGTGCCCGCCGGTACCCGTGTCTGGTCGAGCCAGTGGGCGACCCACCGGGACCCCCGCTGGTACGGAGACGCCGAGGAGTTCCGCCCCGAGCGCTGGATGGAGACGGACGACGGGCCGGCCGAGGAGATACCCGAGTACGCCTGGTTCCCCTTCGGCGGCGGTCCCCGGGTCTGCCTCGGCACCCGCTTCGCCCTGGTCGAAGCCGTCCTGGTCCTCGCGGTCCTCGCCCGCCGCTACCACCTGGACCTGACCCCGGAGGAAGTCCTCCCGGTCCCGAGCCTCACGCTGCAGCCGGACCGCGAGGTGCTGGCGACGGTCAGAGCGAGGTCCTGAGGTTCGTTCAGGGAGGTGCGGAGCGCGGGGGACAGGAGGCTGGGAACAGGGGAAGGTCAGTGCGGGGCCGCGAGGGAGGTGGCCAGGGCTCGGAGGTCGTTGGTGCGGAGGACCCGGTCGGCCGAGCCGGGCAGGGGGACGTGCAGGGTGGACGTCCATCGGGTGGGGATCGCGGAGGCGCCGTAGACGGTGCCCGCGAGCATGCCGGTGACGGCCGCCACCGTGTCGGTGTCGCCGCCCAGATCGACCGCCGCGACGAGGGCCTCCTCGAAGGAGGCGGTCGTGCGCAGCGCCCACAGCGCCGAACCGAGGCAGGGCCAGACCGCGCCGTTGAACTCGGTGGCCTGGTCCGGGTGCCAGTCCGGTGCGAGGGCGGTCGCCCAGCGCTCGCGGTGCGCCGGAGCGACCTCGGCCAGGGTCGCGGGGAGGGCGGTGAGCGGGTCCTCGCCGAGCAGGGCGACCCGGACCAGCTCGTGGAGGATCGCGGTGCCCTCCCAGGCCGCGCCGTCGCCGTGGGTCAGGGCGGCGATCCGGCGGGCGGCGTCCATCGTCGCGGTGCGTCCCCGTGCCGCGAAGTGGACGGCGGAGGTCGAGGCCCGCATCAGGGCGCCGTTCCCCGCGCCCCGGCCGTTGACCTGGAAGTGGAGCGAGGCCGCGAGGTCCCAGGGGTCCTCGCCGAGCAGGACCTGTTCGGTGAGGAGACCGATGTCCTTGGGATCGGCCGCCGCCCAGCGGCGGAACCGGGCGAAGAGGTCAGGGAGGTCGAGGCCGCCCCGTTCGAGGAGCGACTCGCCGACGAGGACGGCCATCTGTGTGTCGTCCGTCGCCTCGCCCGGATCCCAGCCGCCGCCCCCGCACAACTCCCCGACACCGTCGGGGAATCGCTCCCGGAAGACGCCCGGGAGCCCGAACTCGAAAGGGGCGCCCAGGGCGTCGCCCACGGCTGAACCGAGGACGGTGCCCTGGGCGCGGTCGGTGCGGTCGAGGAGGCGCATGCGGTCAGCGTAGGGCGTGTTCGAGCGACTGTTCCCGGGATTTCCGGGCCGCCCATACCGCGCGGACCACCAGGAACAGTGGGAGCCCGACAGGGGAGAGGAGGATCGTCAGGACGAGTAGAGGGGCCATCAGCAGGGGCGGTACGGACAGGCGGCGGGCCTCTCGGTACATCCACTGGCCGAGCAGCAGATCCCAGGCGATGACCTGCGCCCAGATCGCGCCGGCTCCGCCCGCGAGCGCCGTCAGGTCGCGGAACGTGTCGATGTCGGGGCTGCTGACCGCCGTCCACAGTTCGGGCAGGACGGGAGCGGCGAGGACCGCCCACAGGACCAGGAGCGGCAGGACCGTGAAGGGGGAGGCCGCCACGCGCTCGGTGATCCGCCAGGCCGGTGCGAGGATCATCAGCAGCCAGACAGGTGCCGCGAGGAGGAAGGCCAGCTCGAAGAGGAAGCCGGTCATGCCCTGACCGCCTCGGCGCGGGCGGCCGTGGGGGCGTCGGTGCGGAGGGAGAGCGCGGTGGCCGCGCCGCCCAGCAGCACGATCGCGCCCGCGCCGGCCAGCGTCGCGCCGTCCGGCGAGAGCAGCGCCTGACCGCGCAGTGCCTGCCAAGCCAGCAGGACGAAGGTCGCCGCGTACGCCCCCGAGGCCGTGAGTGTGAGCCGGAGCCGTACGCGCTCGTCGGCCAGGCGGGCGAAGCGGGGCGCGAGCAGACCCAGGACGATCAGCAGGAGCGGGAGCACCTGGAGCGCGTGCATCCCGAAGAAGTGGGCCACCCGAAGGTCGCCACCGGTGCCGGCCCAGCCGGTCAGCGGCATCGACGGGCCACCGTCCGGGACCCCGACGGCGTGTGCGCCCTGGATCGGGGAGTCGGGGACGGCCAGCTGATCCGGTGTCGGCTGCACCATCACGAAGCCCACGGCCGCGCCCGCCAGGGCGATCAGCGAGGAGAGCCGGACGGCCCAGGCCATGGCGCCGTCGAGTATTCGGGCCCGGAGCAGCAGGACGGCGATGACCAGGGCACCCAGCCACAGCAGGGCGACGGTGCCGCCCATGAGCTGGAAGACGGCGTTGTCGAAGGGGGTGGCGTGGTTGAAGTGGCTCTGGGTGCCCCGGATCACCTGGAGGGTGATGAGCACCATCTCGCCCGCACTCATGACGGCGACCACCGTCCCGGCCCACCAGCCGACCCGCCGGCCCCGGGGGAGCAGGGAGAGCATCCAGGCGAGGGAGAGCGCGTAGGCGACGAACGAGACCGAGAACTTGAAGGGCTTGGTCCAGATCGGGACGCCGACCAGGACGCGGTCGTCGACGACGATGCCGACGGCGGAGACAAGCGCGAGGACGACCATGGAGGCGGCGAACCAGACGAGCGGTCGGTGCAGCTCGGTGAGTGGGCTGGGCGAAGACATACGGATCCCCCCGTGGGAAGTATGGATAGCGGCACTTCCCGCTATCTGATAGCGCCACTATCTATGATGGGGGTGTCGGTCGGCAAGGCCGGAGCAAGACCAGGAAGGTGAACACGCGGTGCGCATCGGAGAGTTGAGTCGCAGGACCGGGGTGTCCGTGCCGACGATCAAGTTCTACGTACGGGAAGGACTGCTGCCGCCCGGAGAGCTGACGAGCCCCAACCAGGCTTCGTACGGGGAGGCGCACGCCCAGCGCCTCCGCCTGATCCGGGCGCTCCTCGATGTGGGCGGTCTTTCGGTCGCGGGCATCCGTGAGGTGATCGTCGCGGTCGACGACCCCGAGAGGTCGGTGCACAAGGTGCTCGGCGAGGCGGCCAGCCGGATGGTGCCGCGCTACGAGCGGGAGCCGGGAGCCGGTATGGAGGAGGCGCGCGAGAAGGTCGCGGCCCTGATCTCCGCGCGCGGCTGGCGGGTGGACGAGGGCGCCCCTGCCATGGAAGCGCTGGCGACGGCCCTCGCGGCCCTGGAGGACGTCGGTCACGGCGGGTTCGACGAGGTGCTGGGCACGTACGCGGACGCCGCGGAGCGGGTGGCACGGGCGGACCTGGACTACGTGGCGCACCACGTGGCGCGCGAGGAGCTGGTGGAGAGCGTCGTCGTCGGCACGGTCATCGGCGACGCGATCTTCTCGGCCCTGCGCCGCCTGGCCCAGACGGACGCCTCGGACCGCGCGTTCGGCCGGGCGACGTAGAGGGGGAGAGGAGCCGGGAGGGCGACGGGGCGGGGAGCGTGAGGCCGGGGGCGGGAACGCCGGCTTCCCGCCTGCGCCCCGGCCCCGGCCTCAACCCGGCATCAACTCGGCCCCGGCCTCAACCTGGCCTCAACCCGGCCCCGGCCTCAACCCGGCCTCAACCCGGCCTCGACGGGCCTCAGGGCCCGCCCGTCGCTCAGTTCTCCTGTTCGCGTTCCACCTGGTCGTTCCACTCGCGCTTGATCGCGCGCCAGGCCTCGTCCGACTTGCCGATGCGCCAGTAGCCCGAGATCGACAGGCGTTCGCGCGGGATCTCGCGGTCCAGGCGCAGGTGGCGGCGGAGTTCCTTCATCGAGCCCGCCTCGCCGTGGACGAAGGCGTGGACGTCACCGGCCGGGAACTCCAGGTTCCGCACGGCCTCGACGAGGGTCTCGCCCCCCGGCCGGTCGCCCCGGTGCAGCCAGGTGACGTGGATGCCGTCCTCCGTCGCGAACTTCTGCTCCTCGGCGGCGTCCGCGATCTCCACGAACGCGTGCACCCGCGCCCCGGCGGGCAGCGCCTCCAGGGCGACCGCGATGGCCGGGAGCGCGCTCTCGTCGCCCGCGAGCAGATGCCAGTCCGCCGCCGGGTCCGGCGCGTAGCCGCCGCCGGGGCCGAGGAAGCGCACCGTCTCGCCCGCCGTGGCCCGGGCGGCCCACGGACCCGCGAGACCCTCGTCGCCATGGACGACGAAGTCGACGGTCAGCTCCCGGTGGACCGGGTCCCAGGCCCGTACCGTGTACGTCCGCGTCGTCGGCCACTGCTCCCGGGGGAACTCCGCCCGGATCCGGTCCATGTCGAACGGCTCCGGATAGGCGACGCCCTCGGGGGCGAACAGCAGCTTCACGTAGTGGTCGGTGTACGCGCCGATCTCGAAGCCGTCGAGTCCGGGACCGCCCAGCACCACCCGCACCATGTGCGGGGTGATCCGCTCGGTGCGCACCACACGTGCTTCGGTGGCCTTCGGTGCCTTGCGGGGCTGCTCTGCCACGAGGGGCTCTCCTGACTCGACGTACTTAGGTATGCCTAAGCTAGCATCTCCAGGTTACGCCGCCCAGGGGAGGGCCGTGTGATCCCGTCGGCCACCGGTCCCGCTCGGCCGCCTCGCGAGCCCCTTCCTCCGGCCGTCGGTCCCGTCAGCGTTCGAGCACCGGCAGCAGGCGGCCCACCGCCCCGCCGAGACCCCAGCGCTTCACCAGCGCCTCCAGGGCCGCCGGGTCGCGCGGAGTCGTCGGCAGCGCCGGGTCGAACTCCGGCATCGGTACGTCCCCGGCGACCCGGACCACCGTCGGCGCGACGTCCAGGTACGCCGCCGCCTCCACGATCCCGCGCCGCTTGGCCGGCGTCAGCTTCGACGTACGGTCCTCGGCCGCGGCCCGCACGCCCGCCAGGTCCCCGTACTCCGTGATCAGCTGCGCCGCCGTCTTCTCGCCGATGCCCTTCACGCCGGGCAGGCCGTCGCTGGCGTCCCCGCGCAGGGCGGCGAAGTCCGCGTACTGGTCGGGGCGCACCCCGTACTTCGTCTGGATCAGTTCCGCGTCCACCAGGTCGCAGTCGCCGACGCCCTTGCGCGGGTACAGCACGCGCACGCCCCGCGCGTCGTCCACCAGCTGGAAGAGGTCCCGGTCGCCGGTGACGATGTCCACGGGGCCCTCGGCGCGGCCCGCCAGCGTGCCGATCACGTCGTCCGCCTCGTACCCCGCCGCGCCGATCCGCGCGATGCCGAGCGCCGCGAGGACCTCCTCGATCACCGGCACCTGCGGGGACAGGGTGTCCGGGACCTCCTCCTCGTCCGGGCCGGTCTCCGTCTCGACGGCGACCCGGTGCGCCTTGTAGGAGGGGATCAGGTCCACCCGCCACTGCGGCCGCCAGTCGTCGTCCCAGCAGGCCACCAGGTCGTCGGGGTGGTGGTCCTGGACGAGCCGGGTGATGAAGTCGAGCAGTCCGCGCACGGCGTTCACGGGGGAGCCGTCGGGGGCCCGGACGGAGTCCGGCACACCGAAGTAGGCGCGGAAGTAGAGGCTGGCGGTGTCGAGGAGCATCAGGCGTCGCGTCACACCCCGATCATGCCGCACCCCACCGACAGTCCCGGCTGCGCGACAGGCCCGCCCGTCGACACCCCCACCGACAGTCCCCTCCGCACGACGGGCCCTCCCGTCGACACCCTCACCGACGGTCCCCTCCGCACGACGGGCCCTCCCGTCGACACCCTCACCGACAGTCCCCACCGCACGACGGGCCCGCCGACCGGGCTCCCCGCAGCGCGGCGGGCACCCCCCACGTGACCCCCGTCACCTTTGCGTTTGCACCCTGTGAAGGGGGGCAGGCGCGAGCCCGGAGCGGAACCCGGTACGGAATTCAACCAAGGAATCCCCGTACGCGACGGGCCCGCGGGCAGATCCCGCCCGCTCCACGGCCCAGCCACGCGGGGGTGGTGGGGCCGTTCTCGTTGCTACCCGTGAGGTTTATGTGTCCAGGCTCCAGGCCGACCATCTGTTCAAGGTGTTCGGCAGACGACCCGACGAAGCCGTCCGCAGGCTCGTCGACGGTGCCGACCGCGAGGAGCTGCGCGCCGAGGGGACGACAGCAGCCGTCGTGGACGCCGGTTTCACCGTCGAGCCCGGCCAGATCTTCGTCGTGATGGGGCTCTCCGGGTCCGGCAAGTCCACCCTGCTGCGCATGCTCAACGGCCTGCTCGAACCCACCGCGGGCCGGGTCCTCTTCGATGGACGTGACCTCACCGCGCTGTCCCCCCGCGACCTGCGCACGGTCCGTTCCACCAAGATCAGCATGGTCTTCCAGCACTTCGCGCTCTTCCCGCACCGGAACGTTCTGGAGAACGCCGGCTACGGCCTGGAGGTGCAGGGCGTCCCGCGCGCCGAGCGCGAGACCCGGGCCGCCGAGGCCCTGGAGCTGTGCGGCCTCGCCGGCTGGGAGAAGTCCTGGCCCGACGAACTGTCCGGCGGCATGCAGCAGCGGGTCGGTCTGGCCCGCGCCCTCGCCACCGACGCCGACCTGCTCCTCATGGACGAGTCCTTCAGCGCGCTCGACCCGCTCATCCGCCGCGACATGCAGGACCAGCTCCTCGTCCTCCAGCAGCGGCTGAAGAAGACCATCGTCTTCATCACCCACGACCTCAACGAGGCCATGCGCCTCGGCGACCGGATCGCCGTCATGCGCGACGGCCGGATCGTGCAGCTCGGCACCGCCGAGGACATCCTCGTCCGCCCCGCCGACGACTACGTGGCCTCCTTCATCCAGGACGTCGACCGCTCCCGGGTGCTCACCGCCTCCGCCGTCATGGCCGAGGGCGTCACTCCGGCCGACTGCCCCGACGGCTGCGCCTGCCGCGCCGTCGGGCCGGACACGCTCGTCGCCGACCTGTGCGCCGTCGCCGCCCTGGCCCCGCACCCGGTGACCGTCGAGGACTCCGAGGGCTCCGTCCTCGGAGTCGTACCGACCGAACGCCTCCTCGCCGTCATGGGCGGTATCGGCGCGACGAATGCCCAGCCCGCCAAGGGCAAGGAGGTGACCGCCGGTGCCTAGGCTCCCCCTCGGTGACTGGGTCGACAGTGCCGTCGACTGGCTCCAGGCCCAGTTCTCCTGGCTGTTCGACGCCGTCAGCACCGGTGTCACCGGTCTCTACGACGGCATCGACGCCGTCCTGTCCGCGCCCCAGCCGCTGCTCTTCGCCGGCATCCTCGCCGTCGTCGCCTGGTGGCTGCGCGGCCTCGCCGCCGGTGTCCTCGCCTTCGCCGGGTTCGCGCTCGTCGACTCGGTCCAGCTGTGGGACGAGGCCATGGCGACGCTGTCGCTCGTGCTCGTCGCCACCCTGGTGACCCTGGTGATCGCCGTACCGCTCGGCATCTGGGCGGCCCGCTCGAAGACCGTCAGCGCCGTGCTGCGGCCGGTCCTCGACTTCATGCAGACCATGCCCGCGATGGTCTACCTCATCCCCGGCATCATCTTCTTCGGCGTCGGTGTGGTCCCCGGCATCATCGCCACCATCGTCTTCGCGCTGCCCCCGGGCGTACGGATGACGGAGCTGGGCATCCGGCAGGTCGACGGCGAACTCGTCGAGGCCGCCGAGGCCTTCGGCACCACCCCGCGCAACACGCTGCTCCGCGTACAGCTGCCGCTCGCCCTGCCGACGATCATGGCCGGCGTCAACCAGGTCATCATGCTGGGCCTCTCGATGGTCGTCATCGCCGGCATGGTCGGCGGCGGCGGTCTCGGCGGCGCCGTCTACCGCGCCATCGGCAACGTCGACATCGGCCTCGGCTTCGAGGCCGGCGTCTCCATCGTCGTCCTCGCCATGTACCTGGACCGGATGACCGGCGCCCTCGGCCGACAGGTCTCCCCGCTGGGCCGCCGCGCCGCCGCCAAGGCGCGCGCCGCGCTCGGCGCCAAGCGGCCCGGGGCGAAGATCTGGGCCCACCGCCCGCAGCCCGTCGCCGCCCTCGTCGGCGTCGTCGTGCTCGCCCTGGTGGCCGGCGGCATGGGCTTCCTCGGCTCCGGCGGCGCGACCTCCACCGCCGCCGCGGGCAAGAACAGCGGCCACGGCAAGAAGATCAACATCGGCTACATCCCCTGGGACGAGGGCATCGCCTCCACGTACCTCTGGAAGGAACTCCTGGAGCGCCGGGGCTACGAGGTCGACACCAAGCAGCTGGAGGCCGGCGCGCTCTACACGGGCCTGGCCGGCGGTCAGCTCGACTTCCAGACCGACTCCTGGCTGCCCGTCACGCACGAGCAGTACTGGAAGAAGTACCAGAACAAGCTGGAGGACCTCGGCTCCTGGTACGGCCCCACCTCCCTGGAGCTCTCCGTCCCCTCGTACGTGAAGGGCGTCGACTCCCTCGCCGACCTCAAGGGCAAGTCGGGGCAGTTCAAGGGCCGGATCATCGGCATCGAGCCGAGCGCCGGAATGATGGGCATCCTCAAGGACAAGGTCCTCAAGGAGTACGGCCTCGAGGGCGAGTACGAGGTCGTCGACGGCTCCACGCCCGGCATGCTCGCCGAGCTGAAGCGCGCCTACGAGCGCAAGGAACCGGTCGTCGTCACCCTCTGGTCCCCGCACTGGGCCTACTCCGCCCACGACCTCAAGAAGCTCGCCGACCCCAAGGGTTCCTGGGGCAAGGGCGACGGCGTCCACACCCTCGCCCGTAAGGGATTCGCCGCCGAGAACCCCGAGGTCGGCGCCTGGCTGAAGAACTTCGAGCTGACCGAGAAGCAGCTCACGGACCTCGAAGCCGTCATCCAGAAGACCGGCAAGGGCAAGGAGCAGGAGGCCGTCCGCACCTGGCTGGACGCCAACCCGGGCCTCGCGGAGAAGCTCGCGCCGCAGTAGCACCGGGGGAGGACAGCCGGCTTCTGTCCGAAATGGGGTGGTCGCCGAACGTGTTCGGCGGCCACCCCTTTTCGTCACGACGCGAAACCCCGCCCCAAAGCTGCGTAAGGTTCAGGTAACCGACCGGTACGGATACGCACGAGGCACGAGGGAGGGAGCCGACATGGACGAGAAGGAATCACCCCGCGTGGGCGCGGCCGTCAAGAGGCGACGCAGAGCGCTCCAGCTCACGCTGGCCGTCGTCTCCTCGCGCAGTGGCCTCTCCGTGCCGTTCCTCAGTCAGGTCGAGAACGACCGCGCCCGGCCCAGCCGTCGGTCCCTCGAACTCGTCGCGCAGGCCCTGGAGACGACCTCCGGCGAACTCCTCGCCGCGGCCGAGGCCGCCCGCACCGTCGATGTCGTACGGGCCGCCGAGCGCACCCCGGGACTGCCCGCGGGCGTACGGGCGATCGTCCGCGGCCGTCACCAGCTGCACGCCCTGGAGTTCACCGGCGAGCAGGACGCCGGGCGCGAGTTCCAGCACCGGAACGACGAACTGCTCTACGTGGCCGACGGCGCCGCCGAGGTCGAGGCCGAGGGCCGCGCCTACCGGCTGGACCGCGGCGACACCCTCTACCTCTCCGGCGGGGTCCGCCACCGCTGGCGCGCCACCGAACCGGGGACCCGGCTGCTCGTCGTCGCCGTCGCCGAGCACGTCGAGGCCGAGGAGGAATGAGGGCCGGGCGAGGCGCCCCCATCCGGGTCGTGTCCCTCGTGCCCTCCCTGACGGAGGCCGTCGCCGTCACCGCGCCCGGCGTGCTCGTCGGCGCCACCGACTGGTGCGTCCGGCCCGCCGGCCTCGACGTCGTCCGCATCGGCGGCACCAAGAACCCGGACGTCCCCGCGATCCTCGCCCTCCGACCCGACCTCGTCCTCGCCAACGAGGAGGAGAACCGCGCCCCTGACCTCGCCGCCCTCCGGGCCGCCGGGACCGAGGTCCTCGTCACCGGCATCCACACCCTCGACCAGGGCCTGCGGGAACTGGAACGGGTCCTCGCCGCCTGCGGCGCGCCCCGCCGGCCCCGCTGGCTCGACGAGGCCGAGGAGGCATGGGCGGCGGTCACCCCGGAGGGGCCGTACACCGCCGTCGTGCCGATCTGGCGCCGCCCCTGGATGGTGCTCGGCCGGGACACCTTCGCCGGAGACCTGCTGGCCCGGCTCGGCGTCCGGAACCTGTACGCCGGCCACCCCGAGCGCTATCCGCGCCTCCCGCTCGACGAGCTGCGCGCCGCCGCGCCCGACCTCGTCGTGCTGCCCGACGAGCCCTACCGCTTCACACGCGAGGACGGCCCCGAGGCGTTCCCCGGGACCGCCGCCGCGCTCGTCGACGGGCGACTTCTCACCTGGTACGGGCCGTCGCTGGCCGAGGCTCCGCAGGCACTGGCGCGGGCCCTGCGAGCAGCGCACCGCTGACGAGACCGCGCACCGTGTGGATCGCGGCCACCAGCCAGGCCGTGAGGAGCAGCGCGTACAGGAAGACCGCGAGACCGTCGAACACGACGAGTCCGGTGTGCTGGGCCAGCCCCTCGGCGCCGGTCACACAGGTGCCGATCGGGAAGGTGAACGCCCAGAAGGTCATCGCGAAGCCCATGCCCTGTCGGCGGGCCCGCAGCACCATCGCCCCGGCGAGCGCCAGCCACAGCAGCGCGAAGCCCATGACGGGCACGCCGTAGAGGACGGCGAAGGAGGCGAAGCCGTGCGCGTACGGGGCGGGCAGCACGCCCGGAGCCACGTCGGCGAACTTGTTGGCGGCGGTCGTCGACTGGCCGAGCGGGCCGAGGACCAGGAAGAGGGTGGGGGTGAGCGCGAGCGGCAGCGGCCCGCCGGTCACCAGCCGCCCGAACACCAGGGGCAGCATGACCAGGGTCGCGAGCAGGCTGACGCCGAACATCGCCCAGCAGGCGATGAGCAGGGTCTGCTGGGCCTGCCCGGCCGGCAGATGGGGCACGAGCAGCGGGCCGAGGGCGGCGGAGACCATCGGCGCGACGACCGGCAGCAGCCACACCGGGGAGGCGCCCTCGATCCGGTGGTGCACCACCATCAGGTACGGGACGACCACCGCGGCCGCGAGACCGATCACCGTGCCGACGGTGAACAGGACGGTGTCCAGCGCGACGGCCGCGGGGAGCCCGATCCAGTCGCGGCCGACGATCATCGCGCCGCCGCCGACGGCGAGCAGCGCCATCGACAGACAGCCGTAGAACGGCGCCATCGCGGGGTCGAGGAGGTGGGCGCGGGCCTGGTCGCGGTGGCGGATCCAGTGCGTGGCGCGGGCGGCGAGCAGGACGAGCAGCATCGCGAGCGAGAGCGTCCAGACGGCCGCGCAGGCGGTGCGGAGACCGGGACCGGCGGAGGGGAGGCCGGCGCCGGCGTTGGCCACGATGGCCGTACCCATCACGGAGGCGTACCAGTTCGGCCCGAGGTGACGGACGGAACGGGTGGGCGGGGCGACCGGCCGGGGCCCGTGGGCTCGGGCGGGGAGGGCGGGACGGGGAAGTGCGGGGCTTGCCATGCCTCCACCGTCGCCCTCTTCCAGGCCCCCCACCAGGGATCTTGTGGCTATGACGCCATAAGCTGGCTTTATGAGCAGGAGCTGGGAGACGCGGGGCAGCGGGACGAACGGCGAGGGGGCGGCCGACGGCGGGAGCCTGGGCGGCGGGGCGCCGATCGGTGGGACCGCCGGCGGTGGGGCATCCGCCGGGGGGGCCTCCAGCGGCGGGAGCCCCGCCGCCGGGGCATTCCCTGGCGGGCCGGCTGGCGGCGGGGCGCCCGGCGGTGGGGCATCCGGTGGCGGGAGCCCCGTCGGCGGGGCTCGCGGGGTTGGGCCGCGGCGGGGCGAGCCCGGTGGTCAGGTCGTTCGGGGCTCGCGGGCCGGTGAGGTGTACGGCGGCGAGGTCAAGGCGCAGCTCCACCATCGGGTTCCCGACCTCGGCGCCCTCGAACTGCTCCTCGCCGTCGCCCGGCACGGCAGCCTCGGCGCCGCCGCCCGCGAGGTCGGCATCACCCAGCCCGCTGCCAGCAGCCGCATCCGCTCGATGGAACGACAGCTGGGCGTGGCCCTCGTCGACCGTTCGCCCCGGGGCTCACGGCTCACCGACGCGGGTGCGCTCGTCACCGACTGGGCGCGCCGGATCGTCGAGGCCGCCGAGGCCTTCGACGCGGGCGCCCAGGCCCTGCGCGGGCGGCGGGACTCCCGGCTGCGGGTCGCCGCGTCCATGACGATCGCCGAGTACCTGCTGCCGGGCTGGCTGATCGCGCTGCGCGCCGAGCGCCCCGACACGGCGGTATCGCTCCAGGCGGGCAACTCGGCGGTGGTCGCGGAACGGCTCCTCGGCAACGAGGCGGACATCGGCTTCGTGGAGGGCCTCGCCGTGCCCGAGGGGCTCGACGGCGTGGTCGTCGCCCACGACCGGCTCGCGGTCGTCGCGGCCCCCTCGCACCCGTGGGCCCGCCGCCGGGGCCCGGTGGACCCGGCGGAGCTGGCCGCGACCCCGCTGGTCCTGCGGGAGCGCGGCTCGGGAACCCGGCAGGTTCTGGACGCGGCGCTGTCCGCCCACGGCGGCCTCGCGCAGCCGCTCCTCGAACTCGCCTCCACCACCGCGGTGAAGGCCGCCGCCGTCAGCGGCGCCGGGCCGGCCGTCCTCAGCGAACTCGCCATCGCCGAGGAACTGGCCTCGCGGCGGCTGGTCGCCATCCCGGTGGAGGGGGTAATGCTCCGCCGCGACCTGCGGGCCGTCTGGCCGACGGGCCACCGCCCGACGGGCCCGGCCCGCGACCTCCTCTCCCTGACCCGCGCCCGGCCGGCGGGGTGAGGGGCGGCTCGACGCCCCGGCCGGAGCGGTGAGGGGCGGCTCGGGAGCCCGCGCTGCGGGCTGAGGGGGAGTTCGACGACCCGGCCGGAGGGCTGGGGGAGGGTGGGACGCCCGCGCGGCGGGCTGAGGACAGCTCGACGACTCGGCCGTAGGGCCGACGGGCTTGCTCGACGCCCCGCCCAGCGGGCCGGCGGACCCATGGTCCAGCCGGGCCGCTGGGCTGCCGAGGCGCGGACCGACGGACGGACGGACCGACGGACGGACGGACCGACCGACGGACGGACGGACCGACGGACGGACCGACGGACGGACCGACCGGCCGTCTGCTTCGCCGCGCCGCGCGCCGCCGTCACGGCGGGGGAGACCGCCGTGACGGCGAGCCTCAGACGCCCGTAGCCCGGTGGGTGATCCGGCCGTTCAGGACCGTGAGCAGGACCGGCAGGTCCGGCAGGTCCGTCGACGCCGTGGTGAGCGGGTCGTCCGCGAAGACCGCGAGGTCCGCGCGGAACCCCGGGGCGATCCGGCCCGCCTCGTGCTCCTCGCCCGCCGCGTACGCCGGCGCCGTCGTCATGCCCCGCAGCGCCTCCAGCGCCGTCAGTGCCTGCTCAGGGCCGTGCGGCGCCCGGCCGAGGTCGCGGCTCGGTCGCCGGTGCCGGGCCCCGGCCATCACGCCGAGCGGCGGGAACGGCGCGATCGGCCAGTCCGAACCGAGGACCACCGTGGCCCCGGAATCGGCCAGGTCACGGCAGCGCCACGCCCGCCCGGCGCGCTCCTCGCCGAGTCGGCGGGACCAGTTGTCGGTGTGGTCGGCGCGGGTGAAGTCGCAGCAGTGGGTGGGCTGCATGGACGCGAGGACGCCCAGGTCGGCGAAGCGGCGCAGGGTGTCGTCCGGCACGGTCTCGATGTGTTCGACCCGGTGCCGGACCTCGTCGCCGCCGGAGGCCCGGGCCTTCTCGACGGAGTCCAGCACGTGCCGGACCGCCGCGTCCCCGATGGCGTGCGTCGCGGTCGGCACTCCCGCCCGGTGCAGTTCCCCGATGATGTGGGTGTACGCCGCCGGGTCCGGCCAGAACGCGTGCGTGGACTCGCCGTGGCAGTCGGGGCGCTCCAGCCACGCGGTGCCGTTGTCGATGGTCCCGTCCATGAAGAGCTTCACGCCCACGACCTGCCACAGCGCCCCGCCCGTGCCCTGCCGCGCGATCAGGGCCCGTACGCCCTCCGCGCCCGTGCCGGGCTGGCACCAGGGCGCCACCCGAAGCCGCAGTGCCAGCTCGCCGGCCGCGTCGAGCTCCCCGTACAGCGCGAGGCTCTCGCCGTTGGCGTCCATGGCGTGACCACCGGTGAGACCGGCCGCGGCCATGGACCGCAGGGCGGCAGCCAGGCGCTCCCGGCTCTCCTCGGGGGTGGGGCGGGGGGCGACCCGCTCGACCAGATCGCAGGCGGCGTCCTCCTGGAGGAGCCCGGTCGGGCGCCCGTCGGCGTCGCAGACGACCTCGGCGGAGGCCTGGTCGAAGGTGCGGGGGCCGTCGACCCCGGCGAGTTCGAGCGCCCGCCGGCTGGCGAGCGCCGAGTGGGCGTCGAAGAGCAGCAGGAAGGCCGGGACGCCGTCCAGGACGGTGTCGAAGGGGGCGATGCCCACGGGCAGGCCGCCGAAGACGTTCGGGTCGAGACCCCAGGCGAAGAGCCAGTCGCCCCGGCCGAGTGTCCGCACCTCCCGGTCGAGGGCCTCCCGTACGTCGTCGAGGTCGGCGCAGTACGACAGGTCGAGTCCGTGGGTCAGCTCGGCGCCGGACACCGGGTGGAGGTGCCCGTCGACCAGGCCGGGGGTGACCACGGCGCCCTTGAGGTCGACGACCGTGGTGGCGGGCCCGGCGAGCGCGCGGATGTCACGGTCGTCGCCCAGGGCGGCGATCCGGCCGTCGTCGGAGACGGCGAGTGCCGTCTCCGGCAGGAACGCGCCCGTGCCGGGGTCGAGCAGACGGGCGGAGAGCAGGACGAGTCGGGTGCGCACGGGTGGCTCCAGGAAGAGTGCGGGGGAGGCCCGCAGGGCCTCGACGAAGGGGGAGGGTCGGGGAGGGCACGGCCGTCGGCGTCACACTGGTCAGGAGGGTTCGCTCCAGCGGTGTCACGCGGGGCGTGCGGGCTCGCTCCGGCGGTGTCACACAGGGCAGGGGATTCAGCCGGTGGCGGTACGCAGGTCAGCCGGCCCGGCCACCGCGTTCACGTCGAACAGCCGGGCACGGCTCTCGGCGTCACGCCGGTCAGGAGGGCACGGCCGGTGGTGGTATGTCGGTCAGCGCCCCGTGCGCCAGGCCGAGTTCGCGTTCCGCCGTGGTGAGCGCCAGACGCGTCACGGCCGCCGGGCGGTTGCTCCGGTCGGTGTTGGCGTGGGCGCCGAGGCCGTCGAGGACCACCAGGATCTGGATGGCCGTGGCGCGCGGGTCGTCCGTGCGGAACTCGCCGCGCTCGACGCCCTCGCGGATCAGCTGCTCCAGGCGGTCGTCGGAGGCGAGTTCCTGCTCGGCCACCCGGTCGCGCAGGACGGACCGGTACCGGCTGAGGTGCCGGGCGTTGATCCAGAGGCGGCTGATGTCGTCGTAGTCCTCTCCGGCCGAGAGGGCGAAGTACCGCGCGAGGTACTGCGTGGGGGTCCCGTGCGGCCGGTCGGCGGGGAGCAGTGCGTCCAGCTCGCCGGTGGCGGCCACGCTGAACGCCTCGCCCACCAGGTCCTCCGCCGAGGGGAAGTAGTGGCTGATCAGACCGGGCCGGACGGAGAGCTCGTCGGCGATCCGCCGCAGGGTGACGCACTCGAGGCCCTCGGTCAGGGCCACGCGTGCGGCGGTCTCCACGATCTCGGCCCGCCGGGCTTCGGGAGTTTTCCGAACTCTCTTGCGCTGGACGCTTGACGGCATACCGGCGATGTTATTGAGTGTGCGACCAATAAGCAACCAGGTGGGCACCACACGCATCCGGAGGGCCGCATGGCTTCCACGATCCCCGATCCGCTCCCACGCTCTCAGGACGCAGCGGTCACCCCGCCGGCCTCCGACCGGCCCGGCCGCATCGAGGCCCACGGCATCGACCACATCCCCGATTCCGAGCGCCACGGGCACCCCCGCGAGCTGTTCTCGGTCTGGGCGGCGGCGAACGTCAACTACCTCAGCCTCGTCATCGGCGGCGCCCTCGTCCTGATGGGCCTGAGCCTCTGGCAGGCCATCGCGGTGACCGTCGTCGGCAACCTCTTCTGGCTGCTCACGGGCCTGTTGGCCACCTCGGGGCCGGCGGCCGGCGCGCCCAGCGAGGTGATCACCCGGGCGGTCTACGGCGTCCTCGGCAACCGGGTGAACAACGCGGTCGGCGGCTGGCTCGTCTCCGTCTGCTACTTCGCCCTCAACCTGGCCGCCGCGGCCACCGCCGCCTTCGCGCTGGTCGAGAAGACCGGCATGACCGCGACGACCCCGGTGAAAGTGGCGGTCATCGTGATCATCGCCGCACTCACGCTGGTCATCAGCGTCTACGGGCACGGCCTGATCATCAAGCTGTACCTGCCGATCACCCTGGTCCTGGCCGGGGCGTTCACCGTCGTCGCGTTCGCCGTGCTGCGGCACGCGGACTTCTCGTACACCCCCGCCGCGCGGGTCACCGGCGTCGACCTCTGGGCCCTGCTGCTCGCGGGCACCACGATGGTCGCCTCGGGCCCGCTCTCGTACACGACGAGCGCGGACTTCTCCCGCTACCTGCCCCGTACGGCCTCGAAGAAGGCGATCATCGGCTGGACCGCGCTCGGCGCCTTCGTGCCCAGCATCGTCGTCGGCTCGCTGGGCGCCTTCGCGGCCACCGCCGTCGACATGACGGACCCGCAGACCGCCCTCCAGGAGATCCTGCCCGGCTGGTTCGTCCCGGTCTTCCTGCTCGCCCTGGTCCTCGGCACCATCGCCATCAACGCCCTGACCGCGTACAGCGCCGGACTCGCGCTCCAGGCCGTCGGCCTGCGCATCCGGCGCTCCGTCAGCGTCCTCTTCGACGGGGCCGTCGCCATCGCCCTGACCCTGTACGGGCTGCTGGTCTCCAACTTCCTGGACACCGTGAGCAACGCGCTCCAGGTGATCACCGTCCTCATCGGCCCCCTGATGGCGATCTACGCCACCGACGTCCTGCTGCGGCGCTGCCGTTACGACGGGGTCGCGCTCTCGGACGAGACGCCCGGCGGCCCGTTCTGGTACACCGCCGGCGTCAACGTGGCGGGCGCCTCCGCCCTGGTCGTCGGCGTCACCACCGCCGCGCTCTGCGTCAACACCGTCTACACCGGACCGGTCGCCGCCGCCCTCGGCGGCATCGACCTCTCCCTCCCGGTCGGCATGGGCGTCTCCGCCGCCCTCTACGCCCTCCTGATGCGGAACGACCGCACGGTGCTCGCCGCCCGCGCGGCCGTCTGAGCGGGCAGGAGCCGCGCACGTACGCACGCGCGCACGTACGCACGCGCGCGCGTCCGCACCAGCCGTCAGGCGCGCCCCACCGCGCCCGACGCCGCCGAAGTCGCCGCCGCCGCCGGTGTCACCGACGCCGATGAGGTTGCCGCAGCCGCTGCCGCCGCCTCGACCAGGCCCCGCATCACCCGCAGGTCCTCGCCCATCTCCGGATGCCACTGGACGCCGAGGACCCAGGCCGGGGCCGCGAGTTCCACCGCCTCCACCGTGCCGTCCTCCGCGTGCGCCGAGGGCGCGAGTCCCGTGCCCAGCCGGTCGACCGCCTGGTGGTGATAGGTCGGGACCTCGGCGAGTTCCGGGACCAGCGAGGCGTACCGGGTGCCCGGCACCGGCTTCACCGCGTGCCGGCCGATCACCCCGACCGCCTCCACATGCCCCTCGAGATGCTGGACCAGCGTCCCGCCCAGGGCCACGTTCAGGAGCTGCATCCCCCGGCAGATGCCGAGCAACGGGGTCCCCGAGGCGAGCGCCGCGTCGATCAGGGCCAGCTCCCAGGAGTCCCGCTCCCTGGCCGGCGGGCCGGTACGGGGGTGGGGCTCGGCCCCGTACCGTACGGGCTCGACGTCCGCACCGCCCGCGACGACCAGCCCGTCGAGCCGGGCCACCACCGCCGCGGCGGCCTCCGGCCCGTCCGGGGGCAGCATCACCGCGATCCCCCCGCTCTCCTGCACGAGCCGCGGGTACGGGGCGGGCAGCAGCGCGGCGCGCATGTCCCACACCCCCCAACGGGCCTGGTCCAGGTAGGTGGTCACGCCGATGAGCGGCTTGGTCACGGGAGTTCCTCCAAGGGTGCGGAGCGTCGGGGGATCAGTCGCGTTCGAGTTCGGCCTCGGCCGCGGCGAGCGCCGCGAACTCCTCCTCGGGCGCCCTGGCCACCAGATGGTGCCGACTGTAGAACGCGAAGTAGGCGAGGGCGATCACGTACACCCCGAGCGCCATGAACGCCGCCGTCCGGTCCACCAGGAAGGTCGCGACCAGGGCCGACAGGGCCAGTACGAACGCCACCGAGGAGGTCACGATCCCGCCGGGCGTGCGGTACGGCCGGTGCAGTCCCGGCTCGCGGCGCCGCAGCACGATGTGGGAGAGCGCCATCAGGGCGTACGAGATGGTGGCGCCGAAGACGGCGATGTTGAGCATCCGGGCCCCGTCGCCGGTCCCGGCGGCCAGCGCGAAGCCGATCGCGCCCGGGATGAGCAGTCCCAGGTACGGCGACTTCCGGCGACTGGTGAGGGAGAGGAAGCGGGGCAGGTAGCCCGCCCGGGAGAGCGCGAAGAGCTGGCGCGAGCCGGCGTAGATGAGGGAGAAGAAGGAGGCCACCAGACCGGCGAGGCCCGCGTAGTTCACGAAGCGGCTGAGCGCGGTCGGCTCCCCGTCGCCCTGGAGCGCCACGACGAGCGGGTTGCCCGCCTCCTGGACGGCGGCCGAGCCGTGCGCCCCGGTCGCGGCGAAGAAGGTCATCACGGCGAGCAGTACCAGGACGCCCATGGAGATCGCGAGCGCCCTCGGCATCGACCTGACCGGGTCCTTCGCCTCCTCGGCGGCAAGTGGCACGCCCTCGACGCCCAGGAAGAACCACATGCCGAAGGGGAAGGCGGCCCAGATCCCCAACAGGCCGAACGGCAGCCAGGAGTTGGAGCCGAAGGCCTCGCCGTCGACCGGGATGTCGTTCAGGCCGTCCACGTGGAAGTCGGTGAGGGCGCCGAGCGCGAAGACGACGAGCGCCGCGACCGCGATCGCCGTCACGACGAGGCTGAAGCGCAGGGCCTCGCCCACGCCCCAGAGGTGGATCCCGATGAACAGCGCGAAGCAGACCAGGTAGACGGGCCAGCCGGACTCCAGGCCGAAGAGGCCGAGGGACTCGACATAGTCGCCGATGAAGATCGAGATCGCGGCCGGGGCGAGGACGTACTCGATGAGGATCGCGGTCCCGGTGAGGAACCCGCCCCAGGTGCCGAGCGCCCGGCGGGCGAAGCCGTAACCGCCGCCCGCGGTGGGCAGGATGGCGGAGAGTTCGGCGAGCGCGAAGACCAGACAGGCGTACATCGCGCCCATCAGGACGGTGGCGACGGCGAGTCCGCCGAAGCCGCCCTTCGACAGGCCGATGTTCCAGCCGGAGAAGTCCCCGGAGACGACGTAGGCGACACCGAGCCCGGTGAGCAGCAGCCATCCGGCGCTGCCGCGGCGCAGCGCCCGGCGCTCCAGGTAGTCGTCCTTCGGCGGGGTCGTGCCCCCGGGTGTGCTCCCGGTCGTGTCTTCGAGCGTCATGGCAGCGTCAGCTCCCCACAGCGGGCCCAATGGATTGGTCCCATACCTTTGCGGTGGCCGACGGGGGAGCGCAACCCCCGTGCGTTACTTTCGGGTTACGCGCCCGCCGCCGGGCCCCACGAACGCGTGCCCCACGCGCGCGTGCCTCAGGTCAGGAAGCCCCGCAGCAGCGCCGCCGTGCCCGAGCAGTGCTCCCGCATCACCTCGCGTGCCGCGTCCGCGTCCCCGTCGAGCACCGCGTCGACCAGGGCGGTGTGCTGGTGCTGGGAGTGCTCCAGATTGCGTACGAGGAGGGGGATGCAGTCGAGCAGATCGTTCACGGTCGCCCGCACGGCCGCGTACTGCGCGGTCAGCGTCGGCGAGCCGGACAGCTCGGCGAGCGTGAGGTGGAGCAGGGTGTCCTGGCGGCGGTAATCGGCCAGCGGGGCGTCATGGGTCGCCGCCACGGCGGCCCGCAGCCGCCCGGCGCCCGCCTCGTCGAGACCGTGGGCCGCGCAGAGCCCCGCCGCGCCCACCTCGAGGACCTCACGGAAGCGCAGGGTGTCCTCCATGTCGACCGAGGCGATCCGGCGGCGCAGCTCGTCCTCGTCGGCCGTCTGGACGCGGGGCAGCACGAAGGTGCCGCCGTACCGGCCGCGCCGGCTTTCCACCAGACCCTGCTCCTGGAGGACCTTGAGCACCTCGCGCAGCGTGACCCGGCTGATCCCCATCCGGTCGGCCAGCTCCCGTTCGGCGGGCAGCCGCTGCCCGCCGGGCACCAGACCGAGCCGCACGACCTGGAGGATCTGCTCCAGGGCCTCCTCGAAGCCGTTGCCCGCCCGCACCGGCCGCAGCACGGGCGTCAGCCGGTCCGCCGATTCACTCGTACTGGCCACGTTCTCGTTTCCCCTTCTCCAGCACTTCCCAAGCAATGGTCTTCCGCAATACCTTATGGCTTCCGGCAGGCCGAAGGAGGAGCAATCCCGTGGCAGACCGCAAACCCCCGCTCGCCGTCGAGGAGCTACGCGCCCTCGTCGCGAGCGGCGAGATCGACACCGTCGTCCTGGCCTTCCCCGACATGCAGGGGCGGCTCCAGGGCAAGCGGTTCGCCGCCCCGTTCTTCCTGGACGAGGTACTCGGCCACGGCACCGAGGGCTGCAACTACCTGCTGGCCGTCGACACCGAGATGAACACCGTCGACGGCTACGCCATGTCCTCCTGGGACCGCGGCTACGGCGACTTCGCGATGCACGCCGACCTCACCACCCTCCGCCGCCTCCCCTGGAACGAGGCCACCGCCATGGTGACCGCGGACCTCGCCTGGGCCGACGGCACCCCCGTCGTCGCCGCACCCCGCCAGATCCTCCGCCGCCAGCTGGAGCGCCTCGCGGAACACGGCCTCACCGCCCACGTCGGCACCGAACTCGAGTTCATCGTCTTCAAGGACAGCTACGAGCAGGCCTGGGACGCGAACTACCGCGGCCTCACCCCCGCCAACCAGTACAACATCGACTACTCCGTCCTGGGTACCGGACGCATCGAACCCCTGCTGCGCCGCATCCGCAACGAGATGACCGCCGCCGGACTCACCGTCGAGTCCGCCAAGGGCGAGTGCAACCCCGGCCAGCACGAGATCGCCTTCAAGTACGACGAGGCCCTCGTCACCTGCGACCAGCACGCCGTCTACAAGACGGGAGCCAAGGAGATCGCCGCCCAGGAGGGCCACTCGCTCACCTTCATGGCGAAGTACAACGAGCGCGAGGGCAACTCCTGCCACATCCACCTCTCCCTCCAGAACGCCGACGGAGAGAACGTGATGGCCGGGGACGACGAGCACGGCATGTCCGCGACCATGCGGCACTTCCTCGCCGGACAGCTCGCCGCCCTCCGCGACTTCTCCCTCCTCTACGCCCCCAACATCAACTCCTACAAACGGTTCCAGCCCGGCTCCTTCGCGCCCACCGCCGTCGCCTGGGGCCACGACAACCGCACCTGCTCCCTCCGGGTCGTCGGCCACGGCCGCTCCACCCGCTTCGAGAACCGCCTCCCCGGCGGCGACGTCAACCCGTACCTCGCCGTGGCCGGCCTGGTCGCCGCCGGTCTGCACGGCATCGAGCAGCGGCTCGAACTCCCCCCGCCCTGCACCGGGAACGCCTACACCGCCGAGTACGCGCACGTCCCCACCACCCTGCGCGAGGCCGCCGAACTCTGGGACACCAGCGAGATCGCCAAGGCCGCCTTCGGCGACGAGGTCGTCGCCCACTACCGCAACATGGCCCGCGTCGAACTCGACGCCTTCGACGCCGCCGTGACCGACTGGGAACTGCGCCGCTCCTTCGAACGCCTCTGAGCCCTCGAACGCCGCTGAACCGCCTCTGAGAGGAACGCGTTGCTCCAGGTACTGAACCCGGCGACCGAGGAACTCGTCGCCACCGTCCCCGCCGCCACCCCCGCCGACATCGACGCCGCCGTCGCACGGGCCACCGCCGCCCAGCGCGGCTGGGCCGCCGCCGCGCCCGCCGACCGGGCCCGGCTGCTCCGCCGCTTCGCCGCCGTCGTCGACGACCACATCGAGGAACTCGCCCGCCTGGAGGTCACCGAGGCCGGCCACACCATCGGCAACGCCCGCTGGGAGGCGGGCAACGTCCGCGACCTGCTCGACTTCGCCGCCGGGGGAGTGGAGCGCCTCAACGGCCGCCAGATCCCGGTGGCCGGCGGCCTCGACATCACGATCCTCGAACCGCTCGGGGTCGTCGGCGTCATCGCCCCCTGGAACTTCCCCATGCCGATCGCCGCCTGGGCCACCGCACCCGCCCTCGCCGCCGGCAACGCCGTCCTCCTCAAGCCCGCCGAGACCACCCCGCTCACCGCACTGCGGCTCGCCGGACTCGCCCTGGAGGCGGGCCTTCCCGAAGGCCTCTTCCAGGTCCTCCCCGGCACCGGCCCGGTCGCCGGGAACGCCCTCGTCGAACACCCCGGCATCGCCAAGATCGTCTTCACCGGCTCCACCCGCGTCGGAAAGTCGATCATGGCGAAGTGCGCCGACCAGGTGAAGCGGATCACCCTCGAACTCGGCGGCAAGAGCCCCAACATCGTCTTCGCCGACGCGGACCTGGAGGCCGCGGCGGCGGCGGCGCCGATGGCCTTCCTCGACAACAGCGGGCAGGACTGCTGCGCCCGTACCCGCATCCTCGTCCAGCGGAGCGCGTACGACCGCTTCCTCGCACTCCTCACCCCCGCCATCGAGGAGATCGTCGTCGGCGACCCGCTCGACGAGCGCACCCGGATGGGCCCCCTCATCTCCCGCGCCCAGCTCGACCGCGTCCGCTCCTACGTGACCGACGACCTCGAAGCCATCCGCGGCAAGGCCCCCGAGGGCCCCGGCTTCTGGTTCCCGCCGACCGTCCTCACCGATGTGCCCGAGGACGCGCCCTGCGCCGTCGAGGAGATCTTCGGCCCCGTCGCCGTCGTCCTCCCCTTCGACGACGAGGCCGACGCGATCCGCCTCGCCAACGCCACCGAGTACGGCCTGTCCGGCTCCATCTGGACCCGCGACGTCGGCCGCGCCCTGCGCGTCTCCCGCGCCGTCCGGGCCGGCAACCTCTCCGTCAACTCCCACTCCAGCGTCCGCTACTGGACCCCGTTCGGCGGCTACCGGCAGTCCGGCCTCGGCCGCGAACTCGGCCCCGACGCACTGACCGCCTTCACCGAAACCAAGAACGTCTTCATCAGCACGGAGGCCTGACCCGTATGAGCAACGAAGAGAACATCTGCCGCCGCCTCGTCGGCCGTACCGCCGTCATCACCGGAGCCGGCAGCGGCATCGGCCTCGCCACCGCCCGCCGGCTCGCCTCCGAGGGCGCGAACGTCGTCTGCGGCGACATCGACGCGACGGCCGGCAAGGCCGCCGCCGAAGAGGTCGGCGGCACCTTCGTCCAGGTCGACGTCACCGACCCCGAGCAGGTCGAGGCACTGTTCAGGACCGCCTTCGACACCTACGGCTCCGTCGACATCGCCTTCAACAACGCCGGCATCTCGCCCCCCGAGGACGACTCCATCCTGGAGACCGGCCTGGAGGCCTGGAAGCGCGTCCAGGACGTCAACCTGACCTCCGTGTACCTCTGCTGCAAGGCGGCCCTGCCCTACATGCGCCGCCAGGGCAAGGGCTCCATCATCAACACCGCCTCGTTCGTCGCCATCATGGGCGCCGCCACGAGCCAGATCTCCTACACCGCCTCCAAGGGCGGCGTGCTCGCCATGTCCCGCGAGCTGGGCGTCCAGTTCGCCCGCGAGGGCATCCGCGTCAACGCCCTCTGCCCCGGGCCCGTCAACACCCCGCTGCTCCAGGAGCTGTTCGCCAAGGACCCCGAGCGGGCCGCGCGCCGCCTCGTCCACATCCCCGTCGGCCGCTTCGCCGAGCCCGAGGAGATCGCCGCCGCCGTCGCCTTCCTCGCGAGCGACGACTCCTCCTTCGTCAACGCCAGCGACTTCCTGGTGGACGGCGGCATCGCGGGCGCGTACGTGACGCCGCTCTAGGCCCCACCCGCTGCCCCCCACACGCGACAGCCGGGCGTCATGAGACGCCCGGCTGTCCGGCGTACCGGCACCTTCCCTAGAGGAAGGTCATGCCCTCGCCGCGGTAGGTGGGCACGGTCGCCGTGACGCGGTCGCCCTCGACCAGACGCAGGTTCTCGAAGCGCTCGCACAGCTCGCCGGCCTTCGCGTGCCGGAACCACACCTTGTCGCCGATCCGCAGGTCGTCCGCCGGCGAGCCGAGCAGCGGGGTCTGCACCTCGCCGGGGCCCTCCTGCGGGTCGTACCGCAGACCCTCCGGCAGATACGGGACGGGGAGCCGGTCCGGCCCGGCGACCCCGGACGCCGGGTAACCACCGCCGAGGACGGTCACCACCCCGACGCCCGGACGACGGACGACGGGCTGCGCGAAGAGCGCGGCCGGGCGGCCGGAGAAGGACGTGTAGTTGTCGAAGAGCCGCGGCACGAACAGCCCCGAACCCGCCGCGATCTCCGTCACCGCGTCCTCGGCGGCCGTGTGCTGCACGCTGCCCGTGCCGCCGCCGTTCACGAACTCCAGGTCCGGCGCCACCGCCCGCACGGCCCGCACCACGGCCGCCCTGCGCTCCGCCAGCTCCCTGCGGGCCGCCGACTGCATCAGCCGGATCGCCCGCGACCGCAGCGGCCGGCCCGCGACCGCGTCACCGACACCCGCGACATGACCCTCGTACGCCATGATCCCGACCAGCCGGAACCCGGGACGCCGCACCACCGAGCGGGCCAGCTCGGCCAGTTCCGCGGGCTCGCGCAGCGGGGAACGACGGGCACCGATCCGTACCCGGCCGCCCAGCAGACTCAGCGCGGTGTCCAGCTCCAGACAGACCCGGACCTCTTCCGTCCCACCCGCGCGGGAGGCGTCGATCAGGTCCAGCTGCGCCACGTCGTCGACCATCACGGTCACCGCGGCGGCCAGCTTCGGGTCGTGGGCCAGCTCCCCGAAACCGGAACGGTCCGCCGACGGGTACGCGAGCAGGACGTCCTCGAAACCGGCGCGGGCCAGCCACAACGACTCGTCGAGGGTGAAAGACATGATGCCCGCGAAGCCCTCCCGCGCGAGCACCCGTTCCAGGAGCGCCCGGCAGCGCACGGACTTGCTCGCCACCCGGACCGGCTTTCCGCCGGCCCGGCGTACGAGGTCCGCCGCGTTGGCGTCGAAGGCCTCCAGGTCGACGATCGCCACGGGCGCGTCGAGGTGAGCGGTGGCCCGGTCGTAGCGGGCCCGGTCGGCGGCACGGGGAGTCATGGCCCGAGCTTGCCAGACAGGTTTACGAGTGGGTAGCCCCTGGGTTCCCGAGCCGGGGGGAACAGCCCGTAGAGTGACGGGCATTGTCGACACGAGCGGGGGACGGGGATGACCGGCGAGCACCCCTCCACGCCCTCCCGCATCACGGACGCGCTGCTGCCCGCCCCCGAACCGACGGAGGCGGAGACGACGACGAGACTCCGCGCGATCCGCCCGTCGCAACCGACGGGCACGACGCCCACGGCTCCGCCGAGACCGAAGCCGGCTGACGGGGGCCCGACATCGTCCGGCCCTGGGGGTGCGGCGCAGCCGGTTCCGCGCAGGTCGGCGGCGTCCGGTGCGGCTCCGTCTGTTCCGCCGCGTCCGGCTTCCGGTCCGCCGGGTGCGGCGCAGCCTGTTCCGCGCAGGTCGGCGTCGGGTTCTGCGGGTCCGACGACGTCCGGTTCGGCGGGTGCGCCGCCGTCTGCTCCGCCGCGTCCGGCCTCCCGTCCGGCCGGTGCCGTTCCGCCCCGGCCCGCCTCCCGCCCCCTCGCCACGCCCCCCGGCTCCGCCGCCCCCATGCCGCCCGTCTCGGGGCCCGCTACGGGCTCCGCCCACGCCGCTTCCCCTCCGGCGCCCGCCCGTTCCGGTCAGGCCCCCGCCCCCTGGGCCCCGCCCGCCCCGGCTCCCGCCCGGCAGGCCACCTCCCCGTACGGCCACACCCACGGCGCTCACGCCGCCCACGGCCCGCACGCCCACGCCTCCCACCGCCGCCTCCCCCTGCCCCCCGAGGCGCCCGTCGAGACCACCACGCGGCTTCGGCCCGTGCCGGAGCGGCGGGTCGGGCGGACCGTCGCCGTCGCCGCCTGCGCCGTCCTCGGCGTCGGTCTCATCGGAGGCGCCCTCGCCGGGACCTGGCTGGCCGCCGCCGAGCCCGGTGCGCCCGCCGAGCCCCCCGGGTACGCGGAGGCCAAGGAGCTGTGGCACAACGCCCCCGTCGACAACCTCTTTCCCCGCACCCTCGTCGGCTCGGCCGCCGGTCCCGGCGGCTCGGCGCGCACCTGGACCCGGATCGTCGTCGCCCCGGACGCCGCCTGCTCGCCCGCCGTCCTGGCCAAGGGCCTGCTCGCCACCCTCCGGCCGCTCGGCTGCGAGCGCGTCCTGCGCGCGACGTACACCGACGCCACCGCCAGCAGTGTGATCACCGTCGGCCTCGTCTTCACCCGCGCCGACGCCACCGCGCAGCGCGCCCTAGGCCCCGGTCTCACCACCCGCCTCGGCGCGGACGTCCCACCGGCCCTCGCCGGGCCCGGCACCGTCGCGGCCCGCTTCGGCGCCCCGCAGCGCGCCGGCTGGTGGCTGAACGCCCCCGCCGACCTCCCCGTCGTCGTCACCGCCGTCTCCGGCTTCGCCGACGGCCGGCCCGTCGACCGCCCGCAGCCCGCCGAAGCGGCCATGGCCAAGGGCCGTACCGACGCCACCGCGCAGTCCGGCCTCGGCCACGAGGCCAAGGGCATTACCGTCCGGCTCGAAAAGCAGCTGCGCGCGACCGCCGAGGCGATGACGAAGCAGGAGGACGCCAGGTGACCCGTACCACCCGCCTGCGCGCCCCCGCCGCCGTCCTGCTCGCCACCGCCTTCTCCGTCCTGCCCGCCGTCACCACGCCCGCGTACGCCGACTCCATCCGGGACCGGCAGTGGGGTCTCGAAGCCCTCCACACCACGGAGGCGTGGCGCACCACCAAGGGCGAGGGCATCACGGTCGCCGTCCTCGACACCGGGGTGGACGCCGAGCACCCGGACCTGGAGGGCTCGGTGCTGCCCGGCCGCGACCTCATCGGCTTCGGCGCCTCCAGGGGCGACCGCGCCTGGGCCCGGCACGGCACCGCGATGGCCGGCATCATCGCCGGTCACGGCCACGGCCCCGGCGGCGAGGACGGTGTCCTCGGCATCGCCCCCGACGTCGAGATCCTCCCGGTGCGGGTGATCCTGGAGGGCACCGACAAGGCCCGCGACAAGGCCCGCAAGGCCCGGGGCACGGCCCTCGCCGAGGGCATCCGCTGGGCCGCCGACCACGGCGCCGACGTCATCAACCTCTCCCTCGGCGACGACTCCGAGTCCGCCCACCCCGACGCGGGCGAGGACGCGGCCGTCCAGTACGCCCTGGCGAAGGGCGTCTCGGTCGTCGCCTCCGCAGGCAACGGCGGCGAGAAGGGCGACCACATCTCCTACCCGGCCGCCTACCCCGGCGTCATCGCCGTCGCCGCCGTCGACCGCTACGGCACCCACGCCTCCTTCTCCACCCGCCGCTGGTACGCCACGGTCAGCGCCCCCGGCGTCGACATCGCCATCGCGGACCCCGACCGCCGCTACTACGAGGGCTGGGGCACCAGCGCCGCCGCCGCCTTCGTCTCCGGAGCCGTCGCCCTCGTCCGCGCCGCGCACCCCGACCTCACCCCGGCACAGGTCAAGCGGCTGCTCATCGACACCGCCCGCAGCCGGCCGAAGGGCGGCCGCAGCGACTCGAAGGGGTACGGGACGATCGACCCGGCCGCCGCGATCGCCGCCGGCGGGAAGATCGAGGGCGGCGACCCCAAGGCCACGAGCTCCGGCTATCGGGGGCGGTACTTCGGCCCCGGACCGCTGCCCCCCGCCGAGGAGAGCCGCCCCATCGGCCTGCTCGCCCCCCTCGCGGGCGGCCTCGGCGCCCTGCTGCTCCTGACCGCCGTCGTCCTGCGCCGCGCCCACCGGACCTCCTGACGATCGAAGCGGCCCCCACCGGACCTCCTGACGATCGAAGCGGCCCCCACTGGACCTCCTGACGATCGAAGCGGCCCCCACTGGACCTCCTGACGACCGAAGCGGCCCCACCACACCTCCCGGCCACCGAACCGGCCCCACCGGACCTCCCGAGGACCCGGCGGCCCGGACCTTCCAGAGGGACCGTTAGGCTCGGTGCGTGGCGCTCAAGAACATTCCGGACCCCGGTTTCTCCGACGACGACGGCACCGCCGACCCGCGGCTCGCCGCGGCCCTCGCGGCCTGGGCGGAGGACAGAACCGCCCACGGCCCCGTCCTGGACGCCCTGCGCGACGCCCGGCTGCTCGTCCCTGTGGTCGCCGTCCTCGGCGAGGTCGAGACCGACGAGAACGGCCTGCGCCGCGAGAAGACCAGCGACATGGCGGTCCCCACCCTCACGGCCGGCGACCGGCGCGCCCTGCCCGCCTTCACCTCGATCGCCTCGCTCGCCCTGTGGGACCCGGCGGCCCGGCCGGTGGCCGTACCGCTGCCGCAGGCGCTCCAGGCCCTCGCGCACGAGAAGGCGGACACGCTCGTCCTGGACCTCGCGGGCCCGGTGCCGTACCAGCTGGCGGGACCGGCGCTGCTCGCCCTCGCCGAGGGCCGCTCCAGCGCCGACCCGCTCGACGACCCCGCCGTACGGGAAGCGGTACGGGCCGCCGTAGCCGCCGAGCCCGCCGTGCTCAGCGCCCACCTGGGTCCGGGCGCCGCCGACGGAACGCTCGCCCTGGTCCTCGACGGGGAGACCTCCCCGGCGGAGGCCGCCCAGCGCGTCGCCCGCGCCCTGGCGGCCGACGAAACACTGAGGGCCCGCCTGGTGCGGGGCCTCGACCTGGCACTGCTGCCGGCCTCGGCCACCCCTCCGGGCGAGCCCTTCTACGTGAAGCGGTAGGAAACCTCTAGCCGTACACCGGTCCGGTGTACTTCTCGCCCGGCCCCTGGCCCGGCTCGTCCGGGACCAGGGAGGCCTCGCGGAAGGCGAGCTGGAGGGACTTCAGGCCGTCCCGCAGGGGAGCGGCGTGGAAGGAGGAGACCTCCGTCGCGCCGGCGTCCAGCAGACCCGCGAGGGCGTGCACCAGCTTGCGGGCCTCGTCGAGGTCCTTGTACTTGTCGCCCTCCTCGGTGAGCCCGAGCTTCACCGCGGCGGCGCTCATCAGGTTGACGGCGACGGTCACGATCACCTCGACGGCGGGGACCTCCGCGATGTCGCGGGTCATGGCGTCGAAATCGGGGGACTCGGCGGAGTCGGGGGAGTCCGGGGACTCGTTCTGGGGCGTCTCGCTCATGCCTCATACGATATGCCGGTCCTCGGTTAGCGCCGACCGCCGGGTCCTGCTAACCTTGTGTAATGACCGGCCGGACACTTGTGTGCCCGGCCCACAAGTGGAGGCTCCGTACTCCCACCTGACCACCCTCGCGGGTGGCGGGTCACCGGTCAGGTGGCGCCCATCGTTCCGTACGGACGATTGGAGCCGCCCGATGTGCGCCCCGCGGTAGACCGTGGTGGTGTTCCGGTATTTCTTTGGAGCCCCGCCTGTGTCCCGTCCGGGGCTTTTTTCATGCTCCGGCTCGGTTGGTCTCAGAAAACAGACGTTGCGCGTCCGTCCGCCAGGCGGTCGCGTGGTGCTACCGAGGAGGATCCATCAGCGCCGAGCCCCGCATCAACGACAGGATTCGCGTTCCCGAGGTGCGACTTGTCGGACCCAGCGGCGAGCAGGTCGGGATTGTTCCGCTTGCCAAGGCCCTGGAGCTCGCACAGGAGTACGACCTCGACCTGGTCGAGGTCGCGGCGAACGCCCGTCCGCCCGTGTGCAAGCTCATGGACTACGGGAAGTTCAAGTACGAGTCGGCCATGAAGGCCCGTGAGGCGCGCAAGAACCAGGCGCACACGGTCATCAAGGAGATGAAGCTCCGGCCGAAGATCGACCCGCACGACTATGACACCAAGAAGGGTCACGTCGTCCGGTTCCTCAAGCAGGGCGACAAGGTCAAGATCACGATCATGTTCCGTGGTCGTGAGCAGTCCCGCCCCGAGCTCGGTTTCCGGCTGCTTCAGCGGCTGGCGTCGGACGTCGAGGAGCTTGGCTTCATCGAGTCCAACCCGAAGCAGGACGGCCGGAACATGATCATGGTTCTCGGCCCGCACAAGAAGAAGACCGAGGCCATGGCCGAGGCCCGTGAGGCCCAGGCCGCACGCAAGGCCGAGCGTCAGGGCGTCGCCTCCGAGGAGACGTCCGAGGCTCCGGCCGCCGAGGTCGCCGAGACCGAGGCCGCGGAGACCGAGGCCGTCGAGGCCGAGGTCGTCGAGGCTCCGGCCGAGACCCCCGAGGCGTGACCCGGCGGGCTGCCATCCAGGCAGCCCCGGGCCCCGCCCCGAACCACCAAACGAAGAATTGACGCTCCCGGACGTCCGGTGCCCGCACCGGGGGGAGCGCCACTGACGAGGAGATACGGCGCGATGCCGAAGAACAAGACGCACTCCGGTGCCAAGAAGCGCTTCAAGGTCACCGGCTCCGGCAAGATCCTGCGCGAGCGCGCCGGCAAGCGCCACCTGCTCGAGCACAAGTCGTCCAAGCTGACCCGTCGCCTCACCGGCACCGCGGAGATGGCCCCGGGCGACGCGGCCAAGATCAAGAAGATGCTGGGCATCTGATCTGATCACCCGCCCCCGGCGACGGGGGCTTCCGGCCAGGTCCGGGACCCATTCGTTTTTCGGGTCGTGTGAGTCCAACCACGACCCCGCTACAAGGAGTTAACAAGTGGCACGCGTCAAGCGGGCAGTCAACGCCCACAAGAAGCGCCGGGCGATCCTCGAGGCGGCCTCCGGCTACCGCGGTCAGCGTTCGCGCCTGTACCGCAAGGCCAAGGAGCAGGTCACCCACTCGCTGGTCTACAACTACAACGACCGCAAGAAGCGCAAGGGCGACTTCCGTCGGCTGTGGATCCAGCGCATCAACGCCGCTGCCCGCCAGAACGGCATGACGTACAACCGCCTCATCCAGGGTCTGAACGCCGCCAACATCGAGGTGGACCGCAAGATCCTCGCCGAGCTGGCCGTCAACGACTCCAACGCGTTCGCCGCGCTGGTCGAGGTCGCGCAGAAGGCTCTGCCGGCCGACGTCAACGCCCCGAAGGCCGCCGCCTGATCTTCCAGGCCGCAGTACCTCTGCCCGGACCCGCAGGCGCGCTCGCGTCGGCGGGTCCGGGTGCGTCCGCCCTCTGACGCACGCACCGGACCCCGACGCCCCCGGCCCCGTACGGCCGCGATGTCCCCGGACCCCGAAGCCTCCCGGCCCCGAAGAGAGAACCGCCGCACCTCATGGTCACCCCCGAGCTGATCTCCCCGCGTTCCCCGCGCGTCGTCGCCGCCCGGCGGCTCGCCAAGCGCAACTTCCGGGGCAAGGACCGCCTCTTCATCGCCGAGGGCCCGCAGGCCGTCCGCGAGGCCGTCGAGCACCGCGGCTCCACCGGCGAGCCCACCCTCGTCGAGCTCTTCACCACCGTCGAGGCCGCCGAGCGCTACGGTGCCATCGTCGAGGCCGCCCGCGCCGCCGGCGCCCGCGTCCACTACGCCGCCGACACCGTCCTCGCCGAGGTCTCCCAGACCGTCACCCCGCAAGGGCTCGTCGGCGTCTGCCGGTTCCTCGACTCGCCGTTCGAGGGGATCATCGCGGCCCGGCCCAAGCTGGTGGCCGTCCTCGCCCACGTACGCGACCCCGGGAACGCCGGCACGGTGCTGCGCTGCGCCGACGCGGCCGGCGCCGACGCCGTCGTCCTCACCGACGCCTCCGTCGACCTCTACAACCCCAAGTCCGTACGCGCCTCCGTCGGCTCCCTCTTCCACCTGCCGGTGGCCGTCGGCGTCCCCGTCGAGCAGGCCGTCGCCGGACTGAAGGGCGCGGGCGTGCGCGTCCTCGCCGCCGACGGGGCGGGCGAGGACGACCTCGACGCGGAGCTGGACGCCGGCACCATGGGCGGCCCGACCGCCTGGATCTTCGGCAACGAGGCCTGGGGGCTGCCCGAGGAGACCAGGGCCCTCGCCGACGCCGTCGTGCGCGTCCCCATCCACGGCAAGGCCGAGAGTCTCAACCTCGCCACCGCCGCCGCGGTCTGCCTGTACGCCTCCGCCCGCGCACAGCGTCCCCGAACCTCCGCCTGAGGGGTCCATTCCGCCTCTCCCGCCCAGTAGAGTGACGCACTCGGGGGCCCACTGCGCTACACGGAGGGGTGGGATACGGGGATGACGGTCGGCACGGACAGTCCCGCACAGGCACGGAGCGCCGCGCCGCACGCCCCGGAACAGCCGGGAGCCCCCGAACCACCGGGCGCTCCAGGGCCGCCGGGCGTACCGGAGCCGCCGCACGCCGCGGAACCGCCCGGCACCTCGCAGCCGCCGGGTGCGGCCGAGGCCCCGGGATTCGCCGGGGTCCACCCCGACGACCTGCCCGACGGACTCGTCGTCGCCGACGAGACCGGCCGCGTCGTCTGCTTCAACGCCGCCGCCCGGCGCATCACCGCCGTCCCCGGCGACCGAGCCCTCGGCCTCCCGCTCGACCAGGCCCTGCCCCTCGAAGACCTCAAGGGCCGCCGCTGGTGGGCCCTGACCGACCCCTACGGGGGACTCGCCACCCGGCGGGGCCAGCCCGAGCGCAATCTGCTGCTGCCCGGCGGACGCGAGGTCCTCGTCTCCGCCACGTACATCCGCGAACACCCCACGGGACCCGTGCGCCGGGTCGTGGTCTGTCTGCGCGGCACCGAGGCCCGCCGCCGCACCGAGCGCAGCCACGCCGAACTCATCGCCACCGTCGCCCACGAACTGCGCTCCCCTCTCACCTCCGTCAAGGGCTTCACCGCCACCCTGCTCGGTAAGTGGGAGCGGTTCAACGACGAGCAGAAGCGGCTGATGCTGGAGACCGTCGACGCCGACGCGGGCCGCATCAAGCGGCTCATCGCGGAACTCCTCGACATCTCCCGGATCGACTCGGGACGGCTCGAAGTGCGCCGTCAGCCCGTCGACATCGCCGCCGCCGTCGGCCGCCACGTCCAGGTGCACACCACGGCCGGCCAGTCGCCGGACCGCTTCTTCGTACGGATCAGGCCGGGACTGCCCGCGCTCTGGGCCGATCCCGACAAGATCGACCAGATCCTCGGCAACCTCCTGGAAAACGCGGTGCGCCACGGCGACGGAACCGTCACCATCGAGGTGGCACCCGCCACGACGTGCGACGACGGAGAAGAGGGGACGGAGGTCACCGTGAGCGACGAGGGCCCCGGCATCCCCGAGGAGTCGATGAACCGCGTCTTCACCCGCTTCTGGCGGGGCAGCAAACGCGGCGGCACCGGCCTCGGCCTCTACATCGTCAAGGGCGTCGTCGAGGCCCACGGCGGCACCATCACCGTCGGCAGGGGCCCCCGCGGCGGGGCCGAGTTCCGATTTATCCTGCCCGTCGGCACCCCGGCCCACCTTCTCTGACGTCTCAGCAGGCGAGACCGTACGAGATCAGGAGCCGCCCGGCCTGCCCACGGGCTCATTCGCGTCCCCGCGCCCCGTTAGACTCGTCCTTTGGCACGTTTGCGCCCTTGACGTCGAGCGGGGCCGCCCAGCCAAGCCAACGGAAGCACGGGAAGAGATGTCCGCACCCAATAAGTCGTACGACCCGGTTGAGGTCGAGGCACTGAAACCGGAAGAGATCGAGCGCATGCGGGACGAGGCGCTCGCCGCCTTCGCCGCCGCGGGCGACCTCGACGCGCTCGCGCAGGCGAAGACCGCGCACACCGGTGGCACCTCGCCGCTGGCGCTCGCCAACCGGGAGATCGGCGCCCTGCCCCCGCAGGCCAAGGCCGCCGCCGGCAAGATCGTGGGCCAGGCCCGCGGCGCCGTCTCCAAGGCGCTCGCCGCCCGGCAGACCGAGCTGGAGGCCGAGCGCGACGCGCGCGTCCTCGTCGAGGAGGCCGTCGACGTCACCCTGCCGTACGACCGCGTCCCGGCCGGTGCCCGGCACCCGCTGACCACGCTCATGGAGCGCGTCTCCGACGTCTTCGTCTCCATGGGGTACGAGGTCGCCGAGGGCCCCGAGGTCGAGGCGGAGTGGTTCAACTTCGACGCCCTCAACTTCGTCCCGGACCACCCGGCGCGCCAGATGCAGGACACCTTCTTCGTCGAGGGGCCGGCAGGCACCACGGGCGACGAGTCCGGTGTCGTGCTGCGCACCCACACCTCGCCGGTCCAGGCCCGCACGCTCATCGACCGGGAGCCCCCGGTCTACGTCGTGTGCCCCGGCCGCGTCTACCGCACCGACGAGCTCGACGCCACGCACACCCCGGTCTTCCACCAGATCGAGCTGCTCGCCGTCGACGAGGGCCTGACCATGGCCGACCTCAAGGGCACCCTGGACCACATGGTCC
This sequence comes from Streptomyces sp. P9-A4, assembly GCF_036634195.1. Classification (NCBI taxonomy): domain Bacteria; kingdom Bacillati; phylum Actinomycetota; class Actinomycetes; order Kitasatosporales; family Streptomycetaceae; genus Streptomyces; species Streptomyces sp. P9-A4. The sequence goes on along the minus strand of NZ_JAZIFY010000001.1, from coordinate 1,233,742 downwards.
AAGCGCTCTTCGGCCCGGACATGAAGACCCGGCTCCGCCCGAACTTCTTCCCGTTCACCGAGCCGTCGGCAGAGATGGACATGCTCTGCTACGTCTGCCGCGGCGAGTCCGTCGGCAACCCGGACCGCCCCTGCCGCACCTGCGGCAGCGAGGGCTGGATCGAGCTGGGCGGCTGCGGCATGGTCAACCCGAAGGTGCTCGTCGCCTGCGGTGTGGACCCCGAGAAGTACAGCGGATTCGCCTTCGGGTTCGGCATCGAACGGATGCTGATGTTCCGCCACAACGTCGACGACATGCGAGACATGGTCGAGGGTGACGTCCGGTTCACCCGGCCGTTCGGGATGGAGATCTGATGCGGGTCCCGCTTTCTTGGCTGCGGGAGTACGTCGACCTGCCGGTGACGGAGACCGGCCGAGACGTCCAGGCCAAACTCGTCTCCGCGGGCCTCGAGGTCGAGACCGTCGAGAAGCTCGGCGCCGGCCTCACCGGCCCGCTGGCGGTCGGCAAGGTCCTCACCATCGAGGAGCTGACGGAATTCAAGAAGCCCATCCGCTTCTGCACCGTCGACGTCGGCCCGGCCAACGGCACCGGCGAGCCCCAGGAGATCATCTGCGGCGCCCGGAACTTCGCCGTCGGCGACAAGGTCGTCGTGGCCCTGCCCGGCGCCGTGCTCCCCGGTGACTTCCGGATCGCCGAGCGCAAGACGTACGGCCGGGTCTCCCGGGGCATGATCTGCTCCGGCGACGAGCTCGGCATGGGCGACGACGGCACGCACGGCATCATCGTGCTGCCGCCGGAGCACGAGGTCGGCACCGACGCCACGGTCCTCCTGGAGCTGTTCGACGAGGTCCTCGACATCGCCGTCACCCCGGACCGCGGCTACTGCCTCTCGATGCGCGGCGTCGCCCGCGAGACGGCCACCGCCTACGGGCTGCCGCTGCGCGACCCGGCGCTCCTCGACGTGCCCGCGCCCAACTCGTACGGCTACCCGGTCCAGGTCACCGACCCGATCGGCTGCGACCGCTTCACCGCGCGCACCGTCGTCGGCCTGGCGCCCGAGGCCCGCTCCCCGATCTGGCTGCAGCGCCGCCTCCAGAAGGCCGGCATGCGCCCGATCTCGCTGGCCGTGGACGTCACCAACTACGTGATGCTGGAGCTCGGTCAGCCGCTGCACGCCTACGACCGCGGCCGGCTCGACGGCCCCATCGGGGTCCGCCGCGCCGAGGCCGGCGAGAAGATCACCACGCTCGACGGCACCGTGCGCGTCCTGGACGCCGCGGATCTGGTCATCACCGACAACCGCGGCCCGATCGGCATCGCGGGCGTCATGGGCGGTGCCAACACCGAGATCGCCGACCCCGAGACCGACCCCGAGACCGGCTACATCACCGGCACCTCCGAGGTCGTCATCGAGGCCGCGCACTTCGACCCGATCTCGATCGCCCGTACGGCCCGCCGCCACAAGCTGTCCTCCGAGGCGTCCAAGCGCTTCGAGCGGGGCGTCGACCCGCAGGCCGCGGCCGCCGCCGCGCAGCGCACCGTCGACCTGCTCGTGCTGCTCGCGGGCGGTACGGCCGAGGCCGGCGTCACCGAGATCAGCGCCCCGTCCGCGCCGCGCACGATCACCCTGCCGGCGAACCACCCGGACAAGGTCGCGGGCGTCGACTACGGCCGCGAGACCGTCGTCCGCCGCCTCCAGGAGGTCGGCTGCGACGTCTACGGCCAGGACGAGCTCGTCGTCACCGTGCCCTCGTGGCGCCCCGACCTCAACGAGCCGAACGACCTCGCCGAAGAGGTCATCCGGCTGGAGGGCTACGAGAACCTGCCCTCCACGCTGCCCAAGCCCCCGGCCGGCCGCGGGCTCACCGAGCGCCAGCGCACCCACCGCCGGGTGGGCCGCGCCCTCGCCGGCGCCGGTTACGTCGAGGCGCTGAACTACCCGTTCATCGGCGAGCAGGCCCTCGACAACCTCGGCCTCGACGCGAACGACGCCCGTCGCCGCCTCGTGAAGCTGGTCAACCCGCTCTCGGACGAGGAGCCCGCGCTCCGTACGACGCTGCTCCCGGGCCTGCTCGGCGCGCTCCGCCGCAACGACAGCCGCGGCAGCCACGACCTGGCGCTCTTCGAGACGGGTCTGGTCTTCCGGCCCGAGGGAGCCCCCGGCGTCGCCGTCCGTCTGGGCGTCGACCGCCGTCCGACCGACGAGGAGATCGCCGAGGTCAACGCCGCGCTGCCCGCTCAGCCGCGCCACGCCGCCGTCGTCCTCGCCGGTGCGCGCGAGCAGGCCGGCTGGTGGGGCAAGGGCCGCCCGTCCGACTGGGCGGACGCGATCGAGGCCGGCCGGACCGTGGCCGCCGAGGCCGGGGTCGAGCTGATCATCAGCGCCGACCTGCACGCCCCGTGGCACCCGGGCCGCTGCGCCGCGTTCCACGTCGAGGTGGACGGCGAGAAGGTCCTCGTCGGTCACGCCGGCGAGCTCCACCCGCGCGCGGTCAAGGCCTTCGGCCTGCCGGCCCGCACCTGCGCGATGGAGATCGACCTGGACCTCCTGGAGAAGGCGAACGAGGGCCCGCTCAAGGCCCCCCGTATCTCCTCCTTCCCGGTCGCCACCCAGGACGTCGCCCTGGTCGTCGCGGGCAGTGTCCCGGCCGCCGAGGTCGAGGCCGCTCTCCGTGAGGGCGCGGGTGAACTCCTGGAGTCCGTCCGGCTGTTCGACGTCTACACCGGCGACCAGCTCGACGAGGGCACCAAGTCCCTGGCGTACGCCCTGAAGTTCCGCGCCTCGGACCGCACCCTCACGGTCGACGAGGCCACGGCCGCCCGGGACGCGGCCGTCGCCCTGGCGACCGAGCGCACCGGCGCCACCCTGCGCGGCGCCTGACCCGCGAGTACGACACAACGGAGGGCCGCCCCGGGATTCCCGGGGCGGCCCTCCGCCGTATCGGGCACGCACCTACGGCCGGGAGCGGCACGCCTGTTCGCGTGGCGGAGCCCTGGCGGAGGGCGGCGGGGCGAGGGCGCTCACTCCTTCGGGTGAGATCGTCGGGGGGTGTTCCGTGGCGGGGTGCGCGGTCGGCAGAATCAACGCGGCCGCAGGGGCGGACACCTGTGGGCCGCAGGGCCTTCGGGCGCTGGCGGGGCTCGGGAAGGGCCGTGCATGATCCGTACGAGGTCGTTGGTCTCCGATGGCTCCCGGCTCCGCCGGCTGGCCCCGCTCGTTCTTCCCACCGCATGGGGTGCGGTGGCCGTGGCATGGAAGTTCGGCTGTCCGCTGGCCAGGCAGCCGGGGCTGCCCATGCGGATCGCCACCAGCGTCGTGTTCCTCACCGTCGGCATCGGTCTGGTCCTCGGACTCCGGTGGGGGCTCGTGCGCGAGCTGGCGCGGGTGCGGGCCGTCGCGGTCGCCACGCAGCGGGTCCTGCTGCGTCCGCCGCCCGCCCGGCTCCACGGACTTGCCCTGGCCGCGGGGCAGTTGTCCGCTTCCCGGGGCGCCTCCGTCGGCGGGGACCTGTACGAGGCGGTCGCCACGCCCTACGGGGTGCGGATGGTCATCGGGGACGTACGGGGCCACGGGCTCGCCGCACTCGGCGCGGTGGTCGCCGTGCTCGGGAGCTTCCGCGAGGCCGCGCACGACGAACCCGGCCTCGACGGGGTGCTGCGCCGACTGGAACGGGCCCTGGACCGGCACCTCCGCGAGCGGGCCGGGGAGGAGCACCCGGCGCGCTCCGGGACGGCGCCGGAGCATCCCGTGGCCGAGGAGTTCGTGACGCTGCTGCTCCTGGAGATCGGGCCCGACGGGCGTCTGTCGGTCCTCAACTGCGGCCACCCCGGCCCGTACCGTGTCGGGCGGACGGTGGAGCGGCTCGCGCTCGGCGAACCCCTGCCCCCGCTCGGCGTCCTGCCGCTGCCCGCCGTGCTCACCCCGTACACCGGGGCCCGGCTGCTGCCCGGCGAGACGCTGGTCCTCCACACCGACGGCGCGGAGGAGGCCCGTGACCAGCGCGGCCGGTTCTTCGCGCTCGGCACCGCCCTGGCCGGCCCGCCCGGCGAGGCGCCCGCCGCCCTCGTGCACCGGGTCCACACGGCCCTGCTGCACCACACGGGCGGCCGGCTCACGGACGACATCGCCCTGCTCGTCGTACGCAACGACCGCGTCCGGGTACCGGCGCAGCCCGCCGAACCCGGGCTGCGCCGCCCCCGGCCCGCCCCCTCCTCCCACTGCTGAGCGGAGGGGGCCGGGGCCGGCGTCGCCCGCCCCGCCACGGAGTGTCGGGCAGATCAGCGGGGCGGGCGACGCGGACCGGGCGGCCGCACTGTACGAGGGGGAGTCGGCGGCCCGGTCGTCGCCTTGCGGCGAGATGCACAGTCAAGCGGTGCGGGGACGAGCGCGGCAGAGTACGCGGACCGGAAGAACGAGTACTTGGTTCACACCCCGTGCGAAACCGCCCGAAGCGATGCGGACCCGAGGCGCGCCTTCCGCACTGGTACGGCCCGTACGAATTCGGCCACCGCTACGCTGAGTTCACCGAGCGACCGGAGCGGCCATGCAGCCCAACACCTTGCTCGACGCCCTGCTCGACGAAGCGGGCGTCTCGAACGCCGGACTGGCCGCCCATGTGAACCGGGCCGGCCGGTCCAGGGGCCTCGCCCTGCGTTACGAACACACCGCCGTGGCCCGCTGGCTGAAGGGCCAGCGGCCACGCGGCCAGGTGCCCGACCTGATCTGCGAGGTGCTGGCCGCCCGGCTGCACCGGCAGGTGACCCTGGACGACATCGGCTTCGGGGTGCCGGGCGGACCGCTGCCGGCGGTCGGCTCGCCGCTGTCCGGTTTCGTGGAGCGGGCGGCAGCGCTGTGGCGCTCCGACGAACAGCAGCGGCCGCACATAGTGGGTGCGCCGGCCGTGACCGGCACCCCGGCGGTGATGCCGGTGTGGGAGTGGGAGAACCCGCCGGAGGACATGGACGTGTCCCGGGTCGGGCGGACCTCGGTCTCGGAGGTCGACATCGCCGTGCTGAGCGCGGCCCGCTCCCACTACGAGCAGATGTACCGCAAGGCCGGGGGCATCGCGACCCGGGCCCGGATCGTCGGCTTCCTCACCACCGAGACCGCGCCGCTGCTGCGGGGTTCGTACAGCGACGCGCTCGGGCGCAGACTGCACCGGGCCACCGGCGGTCTCGTCGCGGTGGCGGGCATCTGCGCCTACGACGCGGACGCCCACGGGCTCGCCCAGCGCTACTTCCACCAGGCGCTGCGGCTCGCGAAGGCGAGCGGCGACCGGGGCCTCGGCGCCTATGTGATCGCGCTGCTCGTCAACCAGTCGCTGTTCATGGGGGAGTACCGGCAGGCGGTGGCGTTCGCGGAGGCGGCGCTCCGGGCGGCGGGGCGGCAGATCACCCCGGCGCTCGCCGCCGATCTGACGGCGATGCAGGCGAAGGCGTACGCGCATCTGGGCGACGGCATCGCCGCGCTGGCCTGCATCCGGCGGGCCGAGACGGCGGCGGATCGGATCACTCCGGGCGAGGAGCCGGCCGAGACGGGCTATGTCCAGCCGGGGTTCGTCAACGTCCAGGTCGCCGAGGCACTCCTCGGTCTGGGTGATCTCTCCGCAGCCCACGAGCACGCGTCGACGGCGGTGGGGACGCCCTCGCACGACCGGGGCCGGGTGCACCGGCTCGCCATGCTCTGCCAGATCCAGCTGTGCCGGGGGGAGTCGGACGCGGCGGCCCGTACGGCGGTCGAGATGACGGAGCGGGCGCGGGGGATGGAGTCGCGGCGGCTGCGGGACCGGCTGCGCCAGGTCAGGGCGCGGCTGCTGACGAGTGGCGGAGGCGAGGCCCGGGAGGCGGCGGCTCTCATCGACGGGACGCTGCGCGTTCCCCTGTGAGGGCCGAACTGCTGCGATATTGCCACCAAACAAGCACCGACCAGTCGGAAGGTGGCAAAAACGTGCAGTGGACGAAACTGAGCGAACGCTCTGTGTATGAGAATCGCTGGTTCCAAGTGAACCTCGCGGACGTCGAACTCCCGGACGGCCGCCGCCTCGACCACTATCTGATCCGGCTCCGTCCGGTCGCCGTCGCCACGGCGGTCAACGACGCCGACGAAGTGCTGATGCTCTGGCGCCACCGCTTCATCACCGACAGCTGGGGCTGGGAACTGGCCGCCGGTGTCGTCGAGGACGGGGAGGACGTCGAGACGGCCGCCGCCCGCGAGATGGAGGAGGAGACCGGCTGGCGGCCGGGGCCGCTGCGCCATCTCCTCACCGTCGAACCGTCCAACGGCCTCACCGACGCCCGGCACCATCTGTACTGGTCCGAGGAGGCCACGTACACCGGACCGCCGCAGGACGACTTCGAATCCTCGCGGCGGGCCTGGGTCCCGCTCAAACAGGTCCCGGACATGATCGCCCGGGGCGAGGTCCCGGCCGCCAACATGGCCGCCGGACTGCTGATGCTCCACCATCTGCGGCTCGGCTGACGTCAAGGGCCCCGCAGACGCCGGACGGCCCGTACCTGTGCGGGTGTACGGGCCGTCCGGAGGGGCGCGGAGCGCCGGGGGAGGGATCAGGGGTACGGGTAGAAGCCCGAGCCCGTCTTCCGGCCGAGGCGGCCCGCGTCGACCATCCGCTGGAGCAGCGGGGGAGCGGCGTACAGCGGCTCCTTGAACTCGGCGTACATCGAGTCGGCGATCGAGGCGATCGTGTCCAGACCGATGAGGTCCGAGAGCTTCAGCGGGCCCATCGGGTGGGCGCAGCCGAACTCCATGCCGTTGTCGATGTCGTCGCGGCTGGCGATGCCCGACTCGAACATCCGGATCGCGGAGAGCAGGTACGGCACCAGCAGCGCGTTGACCACGAAGCCGGAACGGTCCTGCGCGCGGATCGCGTGCTTGCCGAGCGCCTTCTCGGCGAAGGCCTGCGCCCGGCTGATCGTGCCCTCGGAGGTGGTGAGGGCCGGGATCAGCTCGACGAGCTTCTGCACCGGGGCCGGGTTGAAGAAGTGGATGCCGATGACCTGGTCGGGGCGGGAGGTCGCCACGGCCAGCTTGACCAGCGGGATGGAGGAGGTGTTCGAGGCCAGGATGGCGTCCGGGCGGGTCATCACCTGGTCGAGGACCTGGAAGATCTCGGTCTTGACCTGCTCGTTCTCCACGACCGCCTCGATGACGAGGTCACGGTCGGCGAACTCGCCGAGGTCGGTGGTGAAGCTGAGCCGCGCGAGCGTCGCGTCCCGCTCCTCCTCGCTGATCTTGCCGCGTTCGGCGGCCTTGGCCAGCGAGTTGTAGAGGCGTGTGCGGCCGATCTCCAGCGCCTCGCCGGTGGTCTCGGCGACCTTCACCTCAAGGCCGCTCCGGGCACACACCTCTGCGATGCCCGCGCCCATCTGGCCGCAGCCCACCACTCCGACGCGCTCAATGTCGGCCATGGAGTCCGTCACCTCGTGCCTTTCGCTCTTCTTGGCGGCGGGGGCCCGTGTGATTCCGGTGCGTCCGCCTCGACCCCACGACGTTACCGCTCATTAACCGATGATCGATCGTCCGGGGCGGGCATGCTGTCCGGGTGCGTGTGACGTATCCGACACAGGAGGGGTACAAGTGCGGCCTTTCGGCAGAAGAGGATTCGTGACGGGCGCCGCGGGAGCGGCGCTGGCCGTGACGGGCGCGGGCGCGGTGACGGCGGCGGGGACCGGGGCCGGTGCGGTCGCCGCTTCCCCGCCGGAGGGATCGGCTCCGCCCGTACCGGAGGAGCGGGCCGGTCCCGACGCGGGCGGAGCGCCTCGGCGACGGCAGTTCCGGGGTGTGTGGATCGCCACGGTCGCCAACCGCGACTGGCCCTCCCGCGCGGGCCTGACCACCGAGAAGCAGCGCGCCGAACTCCTCGCCCACCTGGACACCGCGGTCGAGCGCCGGCTGAACGCGGTCGTCCTCCAGGTCCGGCCCACCGCCGACGCGCTCTGGCCCTCGCCGTACGAGCCCTGGGCACAGTGCCTCACCGGGACGCAGGGCCGCGATCCCGGCTGGGACCCGCTGGGCACGGCCGTCGAGGAGGCGCACGCGCGCGGGCTCGAACTGCACGCCTGGTTCAACCCGTACCGGGTGGCCAACCACACCGACCCGACCCGGCTCACCGCCGGCCATCCGGCCCGGCTGCACCCCGAGTGGGTGCTGCCCTACGGCGGCAAGCTCTACTACAACCCGGGGCTTCCCGAGGTCAGGCAGTTCGTCCAGGACGCGATGCTGGACGCGCTGCGGCGCTACGACATCGACGCCGTGCACTGGGACGACTACTTCTACCCGTACCCGGTGGCCGGGCAGGTCTTCGCCGACGACGAGGCGTACGCGCGATACGGCGGGGACTTCCCCGACAAGGCGTCCTGGCGGCGGAACAACACGGATCTGCTGGTCTCCGGCACGGCCGCGCGGATCAAGGAGATCAAGCGCGACGTGGCCTTCGGGGTGAGTCCCTTCGGGGTCTGGCGGAACGTCGCCACCGACCCGGAGGGATCGGACACCCGCGCGGGCGTGCAGACCTACGACGACCTGTACGCCGACACCCGGAAGTGGATCCGGGAGGGCTGGGTGGACTACGTCGTGCCGCAGCTGTACTGGAACATCGGCCTGCCGGCCGCCGACTACGCCAAGCTGCTGCCCTGGTGGGACGCGGTCGTACGGGGCACCGGCGTCCGGCTGTACATCGGCGAGGCGCTCTACAAGGCCGGCGACCCGGCCCAGCCCGCCGCCTGGCAGGACCCGAAGGAACTGTCACGGCACCTGGACCTCGCCGCCGGCCACCCCGGCGTGGAAGGCCACTGCTACTTCGCGGCGAAGGAGATCGCGTCGGACCCGATCGGGGCGATGAGCACCGTGGTGGCGGACCACTACCCGACCACGGTCCGCCCGCCGAGGCTCCGTCCGCCGGGGTGGGGAGGGCGGCGGTAGGGCAGCCGCGGGGATAGGGCAGCCAAGGCCGGGCGCGGCGGGGGCCGGTCGGCGTCGGCGTCGGCTTCGGGGCCGGCGCCGGGGCCGACGCGTCGCGCGTCGGTCTGTCCGGGGCGGGGTCCGCCGGCTCAGCCGATTCCCGCCTCCGGATGGTGGCGTACGACGGTGTCGGGGCCCGGCGACATCAGGGCCTCGTGACCGTCGTCGTCGAACTTCACGCGGTACGGGGGCATGCCGTTCTCCCCCAGTACCTGAAGGACCTCGGCCGTACGGTCGTGATGACCGACGGTCCGGCCGTGCACCAGCAGTTTGTCGCCCACATTCGCCTGCATCGGGGTGACCTCCTCGCGACCGCGCTTGTCCTGCTCGGAACCTCTGTCTGCCATTGTGTCCTGGATCACCCCGGTTCGTCGCGTCAGCTCTTCGCCCGCTGAGTGACGGCGATGCAGACCAGCACGGCCACCGCCGCGAGCGGGGCGGCGAGCGGCAGCGTCTCGCCGAGCAGGAAGACCGACCAGAAGAGGGTGAGGAGCGGCTGCGCCAGCTGGAGCTGGCTCGCCTTCGGGATGCCGATCGACGCCATGCCCCGGTACCAGACGTACAGGCCGAAGAAGGTGGAACCGGCGGCCACCCAGACCAGACCGATGACACCGTGGGCGGTCAGACGCACCGGTTCCAGGGAGAGGGCCACGGCCGAGCCGGCCACCATCAGCGGCAGGCAGAGGATCAGGGCCCAGCCGATGACCTGCCAGCCGGGCATCAGCCGGGCGAGGCGGCCACCCTCGGTGTAGCCGGCGGCGCACACGAGCAGGGCGCCGAACAGGTACAGATCACCCCGCGACACGGCGCCACCGCTCTGCTGGAGCGTGAAGGCGATCACCACGACCGCGCCGGACACGGCCGCGCCCCAGAAGGTACGGGAAGGGCGGCGCCCGGTCCGCAGCGCCGCGAAGGTCGCCGTGGTGAGCGGCAGCAGGCCCACGACGACGGCGGCGTGCGAGGTGGTGGACGTCTGAAGGGCCAGCGTCGTCAGGAGCGGGAAGCCGATGACGACCCCGCCGGCGACCACCGCGAGGCCCGCCCAGTGGCGGCGCTCCGGCAGCGGCACCCGGCCGACGAGGAGGAAGACGCCCGCGATGAGGGCGGCGAGCGTGGAGCGCACCGTCACCAGGGACCAGGGGCCGAAGCTCTCCAGGCCCCAGACGGTCGACGGGAAGGTGAGCGAGAAGGAGAGCACGCCGAGAACGGCGAGGAGGGTGCCGCGACGCAACGGGTCGATGGCGCTCGGGGCGGCGGTGGCGGGCGCGGTGGCGGTCGCGCTCGCGGCGGCGGTGGCGCTTTCGGCGGTGGCGGTGACCGCTATCGTCGACGTGGCAGTAGCGCTATTGTTTGCTCTCATGAATGAGCGTAGCAGTGTCGCGGAGCTGGCGCAGTCCCTGCGTGGGGAGTTGAACTGCTACTCACCTGGTGGAAAACTGCCGTCCAGCCGGGCACTCGTCGAGCGCTACCGGGTCTCTCCGGTGACCGTTACCCGGGCCCTCGCACAGCTCGCCGCCGAAGGGCTCGTCGTCACCCGCCCCGGCGCCGGCGCCTTCCGGGCCGAGCCCAGGACCGCCGCCCCCGCCACCGGGGACACCTCCTGGCAGGAGCTCGCGCTCAGCGCCGACACCGCCACCGAACTCGTGCCCCGGGCCGTCGACGCCTCCGGTGTCCTCGTCACCCTCGCCGCGCCGCCGCCCGGCGTCGTCGAGTTCAACGGCGGCTACCTCCATGCCTCCCTCCAGCCCGAGCGGGCCCTCGCCGCCGCCCTCGCCCGCGCCGGGCGTCGCCCCGGGGCCTGGAGCAGGCCGCCGACCGACGGCCTGCCCGAACTGCGGGAGTGGTTCGCCCGCGAGATCGGCGGCGGTGTCACCGCCGCCGAGATCCTGATCACCGCTGGCGGCCAGTCCGCCATCACCACCGCCCTGCGGGCCCTGGCACCGCCCGGCACCCCCGTCCTCGTGGAGTCGCCCACCTATCCGGGCATGCTCGCCGTCGCCCGAGCCGCCGGGCTCCGCCCCGTCCCCGTACCCACCGACGCCGACGGGGTCCGCCCCGAACTCCTCGAAGCCGCGTTCCGCGCCACCGGAGCCCGGGTCTTCGTCTGCCAGCCGCTCTTCCAGAACCCGACCGGGGCTGTGCTCGCCCCGGAACGGCGCCGCGAGGTGGTCCGCATCGCGCGCGCCGCCGGTGCCTTCGTCGTCGAGGACGACTTCGCCCGCCGCCTCGTCCACGAGGACGCGCCGCCGCTCCCCGCGCCGCTCGCCGCCGACGACCCCGACGGCGTCGTCGTCCACGTCTGCTCACTCACGAAGATCACCTCGCCGAACCTGCGGGTCGGCGCCCTCGCCGCCCGGGGCCCCGTCCTGGAACGGCTCCGCGCCATCCAGGTCGTCGACAGCTTCTTCGTGCCCCGGCCGCTCCAGGAGGCCGCGCTCGAACTCGTCGGCTCGCCCGCCTGGCACCGCCATCTGCGGGGCGTCTCCCAGGAGCTCAGGAGCCGCCGCGACATACTGGCCGGCGCGGTCGCCCGCCATCTGCCCGCACTCGCGCTGCCCCACGTCCCCTACGGCGGCTACCACCTCTGGCTCCGCCTCCCCGACACCGTGCCCGAGGCCGCGCTGCTCACCGCCGCCCTGCGGACCGGCGTCGCCGCCGCACCCGGCCGCCCCTACTTCTGCGCCGAGCCCCCCGCCGGCCACATCCGGCTGAGTTTCGCGGGTGTCGCGGGCCCCACCGAGATCGCGGAGGGCGTACGCCGCCTCAGGACGGCCGTCGACGAGCTCACCCCCTGAATGCCCCGGCCGCCCGCCGCGCCCCGCCGCCCCGGTCCCACCCCCTCCCGGCGGTCCCCCGCCCCGGCAAATTCACCTGACAAGCCCCGCCGTCACTGGAAGCCTTCGCTCATGAACGACAGCGCGACCACCGCCAGCCCCGTCATGCACGGTGCGTACGAGATCTCAGCCGACCCGGGGCGGATCGACGCCGCCCGTGTCCACCACTGGCTCTCCACGGACGCCTACTGGGCCCTCGGCCGACCTCGCGAGAAGCAGGACCGGGCGATCGCGACCTCTCTCAACTTCGGCGCCTACCACCGCGAGACCGGAGAGATCGCCGCCTACGCGCGCGTCGTCACCGACTACGCCACCTTCGCCTGGCTCTGTGACGTCTATGTCGACCGTCCGGCCCGCGGCACCGGCATCGGCACCGCGCTCGTCACCGTCGTCCGCGATCACCTTGAGCCGTACGGGCTGCGCCGCATCATGCTCGCCACGGCCGACGCGCACGGCGTGTACGAGAAGGTCGGTTTCACGCCACTGCAGAATCCGGACAAGTGGATGACTCTCGGGCAGCACTGAGCCGCCGCCCCTCCCGCCCCGGCGGATGACCCTTGACCTGCGGCGCCCTCGGCCTCACGATCGCGGCCATGAGTCTTCGGGTGACGCTCGTCACAGCGGCACGCAGCTCCTCCCTTCTCGCCGAACGCTTCGACGACGACCGGCCTCTGGACGAGGCCGGCTGGTACGACGTGCAGCTCGCCGCGCCCGCGCTCATCCCGCTCGGCGCGGCCGAGCTGCGCTACTGCTCCCCGACCCCGCGCAGTCGCGCCACCGGCACCGCCCTCGGCTACGCCCCCCTTGCCCAGCCCGCGCTGCGCGACTGCGACATGGGCCGCTGGCGGGGCCTGACCCTCGCCGAGGTCGCCGCCCTCGAACCGGCCGCCGTCGACGCCTGGCTCACCGACCCCCGTACCGCCCCGCACGGCGGCGAACCCCTCCTCGCCTTCATCATCCGGATAGGGAACTGGCTCGACACCCGCCCGGCCGAGGACGGCTTCATCGTCGCGGTCGCCGAACCCTCCGTCGTACGGGCCGCCCTCGTGTACGCCCTCAAGGCACCGCCCGGCACGTACTGGAACGTCGACGTCCGCCCCCTCTCCACCGTCACCCTCACCGGCCGCCCAGGCCTCTGGCACCTCCAGCTCGACGCGGCCCTCCACTGACCGTTCCGCCCCTCCGGCTCGACGGGGCCGTGCACTGACCGCCCCGCCCCTCCGGCTCGACGGGGCCGTGCACTGACCGGCCAGCCGTCCCGCCCCTCCCCTTCCGCCGCACGTCTCCCACCCACCCCTGCCCAGCCCCGCTCGGGTCCGCCCGGGCCCGGGACATCGGGCCTCATCCGCCCGCCCGCGCGCGCCGGTGGACGCGCACGGGGAGAGGGGACGGCCGCGACCGGCTAGCCTGAGGGCACGATGAACCGTTTGACCACGTCATGGGGCGCCTTCGCGCTCACCCGCCATCCCGAGGACCCGCGCGACCAGTTGCGCGCCTGGGACGCGTCCGACGAGTACCTCCTCGGCCACCTGGCCGAGGCCGGTACCGACCTGTCCGGCACCGTCGCCGTCCTCGGCGACCGCTGGGGAGCCCTCGTCACCGCACTCCAGGCCGCCGGCCCCGGCGAACTCGTCCAGATCTCCGACTCCTACCTCGGAGTACAGGCCACGCGGACCAACCTCGCGCGCGCCGGAGCCGCCCCGGACGCCGTCCGGCTGCTCACCACCCAGGACCCGCCGCCCCCGCGGATCGACGTCCTCCTCGTCCGCGTCCCCAAGAGCCTCGCTCTTCTGGAGGACCAGCTGCACCGGCTCGCACCCGCCGTGCACGAGGACACGGTGATCATCGGCACCGGCATGGTCAAGGAGATCCACACCTCCACCCTCCGCCTCTTCGAGCGGATCCTCGGTCCCACCCGCACCTCCCTCGCGGTGAAGAAGGCCCGGCTGATCCACACCACGCCCGACCGGTCCCTCACGCCGCGCCCCAACCCCTGGCCGCACCGGTACGACCTTCCGGCGGACACCCCCGCGCCCGGTCTCCCCGGGCTGACGGTCACCAACCACGCCGGCGTCTTCTGCGCCGACCGCCTCGACATCGGCACCCGCTTCCTCCTCGCGAACCTCCCCGGTCACCTCGGCCGGGCCCGCGTCGCGGACCTGGGCTGCGGCAACGGCGTGGTCGGCCTCGCCGTCGCCCTCCACGAACCCGACGCGGAACTGATCTTCACCGACGAGTCCTACCAGGCCGTCGCCTCCGCCGAGGAGAACTTCCGCACCCACGTGGGCGCCGGACGCAAGGCCGAGTTCCTCGTCGGCGACGGGCTGTCGGACCTGCCCGAGGGCTCGGTCGACCTCGTGCTCAACAACCCGCCGTTCCACACCCACCAGGCCACCACCGACCGCACGGCCCGCCGCATGTTCACCGACGCGCGGCGCGCGCTGCGGCCGGGCGGCGAACTGTGGGTCATCGGCAACCGCCACCTCGGCTACCACGTCACGCTGCGCCGGATCTTCGGCAACAGCGAACTCGTCGCCAGCGACGCGAAGTTCGTCGTCCTGCGAGCGGTGCGGACCGCGGCGTAATCCGATTCCGCGGGAGCGGGGCGCGGCCGGGACCTCCCGCCGCGCCCCGCCCTCATATGCCCCAGGTGCGGGAGCACAGGACGAGTCGGTACCCGTCGGGGTCGGCGACGGTGACACCCCACTCGTCCCAGTACGGATTGTGCGCGGCCACCCGGGTCCCACCGGCCTCGACCAGCCGCCGCACCTGCTCTTCCTCGACGGGCGCCCCCAGATAGACGACGAACAGGTCGTCCACGGTCGGGGCGGGCTCCAGCGGACGCCCGGGATCACGCGTCAGCTCGAAGTGCCAACTTCCGTCCGGAGGCCCGACCATGAGCAGGTCGTGCCTGCCCGGCTCCGCCGAGGTGCTTCGCCACTGCACCTCAAGTCCGAGTCCGTCGACGTAGAACCGCTCGGCGGCGGCCAGATCCCGTGAAGGGCGGGCGACCCTTACCCGGGTCTGCGCATCGATGATCATGCCTCAAGGCTAGGCGTCGACCGGCTGCCCCGCTGTCCGGGATCACCCTGCCCTTCCACGGAGTTGACCCTGACACGCGGGTCGGGGTCCACCCCGTACCCGAGGGGGTCAGGATTCAGGAAAGGCCAGGTCGAGGGCGCGTACCCGGTGCTCTCCGGTGGTGATGGTCAGGGTCGTGATGCGGCCCAGGCGGAGCGTGAACGCCACCGCGGAGACCGGCCGCCCGTCGACGAACGCGACCGCTCCGAGGGCGCCGTCGACCAGCGCGGGCCGGGAGGCGTCCGCGAACCGCGCGAACGCCGCCGCCCCCTCGGAGACCGCCGGTGCGCCGTGCACCGGGCCGCGCTCGGAGTACGCGACGACGTCCGGGTCCAGCACGGCGGCGAGCACACGGGCGTCACGCGCGCGTGCGGCAGCCAGGAACCGGTCCACGACGGCCCGCTGCCGCCCGGCGTCCCCTTCGGATCCGGCCGCCCCGCCGCCCCGGATCCGGGCCCGCACCCGCCGGGCCAGGCGCCCCACCTCGTCCGGTGATCCACCGGCGATACGGGCGGTCTCGTACGGCGGCAGACCGAAGACGTCGTGCAGGACGTAGACGAGCCGTTCCTCGGCCCTGAGGGATTCCAGTACGACGAACAGCGCGAGCCAGACGGAATCGAGGGGGCACCGGTCCGCGTCCGCTGCGGCGCGGGGACCGGGCGCACCCCCACCACTCCCGCTCGCACCGGTCCCACCCCCACCGGTCTCGCTCGCACCGGCTCCGCCCGCCCCGGTCTCGCTCGCACCGGCTCCGCCCGCCCCGGTCTCGCTCGCACCGGCTCCGCCCGCCCCGGTCTCGCCCTCCGCCCCGCGCCCCTGGACTCGCCGTACGCACTCCAGGCCCACGAGTGCCGTCAGCCAGGCCCGTACCCCCGCCGCCCCCTCGTCCCGGCCGAGGCCCGCCCGTGCCGCCGCGAGCGCCTGCTCGGCCTCGGCCGGCGAGCCCGTGATCCGCAGGGCCACGTTCCGCAGCTGTTCCTCGTGGGCGTCGAAGCGCCCGGTCAGCGCCGTCAGAAAGGTGTCGTCGTGCATGGCGCCCCACTCCTCGTCGAATCCGTCACGGTGTTGACGCGAGGGCGCTGGGCGATGTGACAGAGGGGGCGACGGCTCAGCCCCGTACGGCCATCCGGCCGGCGAGGCCGCGCCGCGCCGGTCGCCGGGAGGACTCTGCGGGCTCGGCGGACGCCGTACGCTCCGCAGGACCCGGGCGCTCCGAGGGTTCCGTGCGCTGTGAGGGTTCCGTGCGCTGCGAGGCCCCCGCGCCTTCCGTGAGCCCCGTACGTCCGGCGAGCCCCGTCCGGTCCGTTCCCTCCGTGAGCTCCGCGAGGAGTCGTTCCCCGTCGCGCTGGGCCAGGCGCCGGCGCAGGCGTTCGACGCGCCCCGGCGTCTCCTCGTCCCGCGTCCCGGGGTCCACGTTCCAGTCGCACGCCGCGCACCAGGTGACATAGCGCCCGCCGTCCGGCACGTGCGCGCCGCACTCGGGACAGTCCCGCCCCGCCGTCCGGACCACCCCTGCAGCCCCGGCGGCCTCCGCAGCCCCGGCGGCCTCCGCAGCCCCGGCGGCCTCTGCCGCCTCCGCGGCCCCCGCCACCCCTGCCGTACCCGTCATCCCGATGTCTCCCCATGGGCAGGCCACCCCCGGCCCCGCCCTGTTCCGTGCCGATCACGCGCGCTCGCTCAACGGAGCGCCCGCGCATTATGCAGGGCCGATGGCCCCCGTGCGCCCGAGTTTCCACGCGCGGAAGCCGGCTCGACGCGGGGGCGTCGAGCCGGCTTCCGGGGGTGGTCGAGCGGGGGGCTCGACGGGGGTGGGTCAGTCGGTGCCGAATTCCATCGCGGCACGGTCCAGCATCTCGTCGTCGCCGGAGACCTCGCCGCGGGAGGCGATGGCCTCCGCGCCGCCCTCGGGCAGCTCGGTCATGGTGCCGATCAGGCCGGTCGCGGCGGCCTGGGCGGCGCCGATGGCCGGGTTGGAGCTGCCGATCAGGCCGAGGCCCGCGTACTGCTCCAGCTTGGCGCGCGAGTCGGCGATGTCCAGGTTGCGCATGGTGAGCTGGCCGATCCGGTCGGACGGGCCGAAGGCCGAGTCCTCGGTGCGCTCCATGGACAGCTTGTCCGGGTGGTAGCTGAACGCCGGGCCCGTGGTGTCGAGGATCGAGTAGTCCTCGCCCCGCCGCAGCCGCAGCGTCACCTCGCCGGTGACGGCCGCGCCGACCCAGCGCTGCAGGGACTCGCGGACCATGAGCGCCTGCGGGTCCAGCCACCGGCCCTCGTACATCAGCCGGCCGAGGCGCCGTCCCTCGTTGTGGTACTGGGCGAGGGTGTCCTCGTTGTGGATCGCGTTGACCAGCCGCTCGTAGGCCGCGTGCAGCAGGGCCATGCCGGGGGCCTCGTAGATGCCGCGGCTCTTGGCCTCGATGATCCGGTTCTCGATCTGGTCCGACATGCCCATGCCGTGGCGGCCGCCGATGGCGTTGGCCTCCATGACGAGGTCGACGGGGGAGGAGAACTCCTTGCCGTTGATGGACACCGGGCGGCCCTGGTCGAAGCCGATCGTGACGTCCTCGGTGTCGATCTCGACCGACGGGTCCCAGAAGCGGACACCCATGATCGGCTCGACGGTCTCCACACCCGTGTTCAGGTGCTCCAGGGTCTTCGCCTCGTGGGTGGCACCCCAGATGTTGGCGTCGGTGGAGTACGCCTTCTCGGTGCTGTCGCGGTACGGGAGGTCGTGGGCGACGAGCCACTCCGACATCTCCTTGCGCCCGCCCAGCTCGGTCACGAAGTCCGTGTCCAGCCAGGGCTTGTAGATCCGCAGGTGCGGGTTGGCGAGGAGGCCGTAGCGGTAGAACCGCTCGATGTCGTTGCCCTTGAACGTCGAGCCGTCGCCCCAGATCTGGACGTTGTCCTCGAGCATCGCCCGGACCAGCAGCGTGCCGGTGACGGCGCGGCCGAGGGGCGTGGTGTTGAAGTAGGCACGGCCGCCGGAGCGGATGTGGAACGCCCCGCAGGTGAGTGCGGCAAGACCCTCCTCGACCAGCGCGGCGCGGCAGTCGACCAGGCGCGCGATCTCGGCGCCGTAGGCCTTGGCGCGGCCGGGCACCGAGGCGATGTCGGGCTCGTCGTACTGGCCGATGTCGGCGGTGTAGGTGCACGGGATGGCGCCCTTGTCGCGCATCCATGCGACCGCGACGGAGGTGTCGAGGCCGCCGGAGAAGGCGATGCCGACGCGCTCGCCGGCGGGCAGGGAGGTGAGGACCTTGGACATAGGAAGAGTATGCATCATCTCGCATGGTCATGCAAAGGGGGTGGTGGTGAGTGATGACGGAACCGGCGCGTCCGGCGCCGGTCCACCCCTGCTGCCGTCGGCGGCTTCGGTAGGTGATGCCTCCCGTACGGCGTGCCTCTCGTGGCTCGCGCCCGCCCTCGCCGCGCGCCTCCGTTCAGGGGTTCAGCCCCGTACCTCCGCAGCCGACGCTAAATTCGAGCCCATGATCGTATGGCTCAACGGCACCCACGGCGTGGGCAAGACGACGACCGCCGCACTCGTGCGGGACCTGATCCCCGATTCGCGGGTCCTCGACGCCGAGAAGGTCGGCGAGACGCTCATGGACATCACGCCCGGGCTGCCTGCGACGGACAACTTCCAGCACTGGCCGCCGTGGCGCCCGCTCGTCGTCGAGACCGCCCGCCGCGTGCTCGACTACACCGGCGGCACTCTGGTGATGCCGATGACCGTCCTGGTCGAGGAGTACTGGCGCGAGATCGGCGCGGGCCTCGCCCGCCACGGCATTCCGGTACGGCACTTCGTGCTCCACGCCGACCAGGAGACCCTGCGCCGGCGCATCGCGGGCGACACCGTCATCGGCCCCGACTCCCCGTTCCGTCTCCACCACCTCCAGCACTACGCCGAGGCCGCCCGCACGTGGCTGCACGGTGAGGCCGAGGTCGTCGACACCACACACCTCACGCCCGGCCAGGCCGCGCAGCGGATCGCGGAGTCCGTGAGGGGGTGATGGGCGGCGCGGGCCGAGCCGAACCCCGGGAAACGGCCGCTGTCAATCCGACCGGAAACGCCGCCGGCTTCGCCTGCGCCGGACTCGTCGCGCTCGTGGGCGTGCCGAACTGTCAGCCCCTGCCCCGACCGAAGGAACACGGCGCGCGTTCCGCCGCGCCGGGTTCCTGTTCCTCGTCAGCTGCCCGGTGATGGCGCTGACGGTCGATGTTCCCGCCTGGGTCGCACCGGTGCTCGCCGTCCTCGCGGTGGTCGTCCACAGCGTCGGCGAGGTGTGGGAGTCCTCGGGCGGTTACGCACGCGGCTTCGGTCTCGCACCCGACCACGCCCAGGGCCAGTACCAAGGCCTCCTGGGCATCGGCTTCGACGCGGGCCAGGCCCTCGCCCCGGTGATCCTCACCGGCGCGGTCCTCGCGCTCGGACACACCGGCTGGCTGCTCCTCGGTGTGTTCTTCGCGCTCCTGGGCGCGGCGGGCCCTCCGGTGGCGGCGTGGGCCGAACGGACCCGGCCCACGAATCCGGACGAGGAGGCCCCGACGGACGCCCACGGCCCGGCCCGGGGCCGAAAGACCTCCTAGCCCCGCCGACCGCCGGCGCGACGACCCGCCCGCCGACCGCGTACGAGCCCCCGCCGACGCCATGCGAGCCCCTGCCGATCACGCACCCGTCCCTCGGGCACCCCCAGCCCCGCCACCCCGACCACCTCTCGTTGCATAAACCTGCGCTCGTGCGTATAGTCATGCCATCGATGAGGAGGGTGTTTCGATGACGGTACGAGTAGCAGTGGCGGGTGCGAGTGGATACGCGGGTGGAGAGCTTCTGCGTCTTCTTCTCGCCCACCCCCACGTGGAGATCGGCGCCCTGACCGGCCACTCCAACGCCGGGCAGCGGCTCGGGGGGCTTCAGCCCCATCTGCTGCCGCTCGCCGACCGCGTCCTCGTGCCCACCACCGCCGATGAGCTCGCCGGGAAGGGCCGTCGGCATGACGTGGTCTTCCTCGCCCTGCCGCACGGCCAGTCCGCCGCCGTCGCCGAGCACCTCGGACCGGATGTCCTCGTCGTCGACATGGGCGCCGACTTCCGGCTCAAGGAGCCCGCCGACTGGGAGACGTACTACGGCTCCCCGCACGCCGGCACCTGGCCCTACGGCCTTCCGGAACTGCCCGGTGCACGCGCCGCCCTTGAGGGGGCCAAGCGGATCGCGGTGCCCGGCTGCTACCCCACCGCCGTCTCGCTCGCGCTCTTCCCCGCGTACGCCGACGGGCTCGCCGAACCCGAGGCCGTGATCGTTGCCGCCTCCGGCACCTCCGGCGCGGGCAAGGCCGCCAAGCCGCACCTGCTCGGCAGCGAGGTCATGGGCAGCATGTCGCCGTACGGCGTCGGCGGCGGCCACCGGCACACCCCCGAGATGATCCAGAACCTCAGCGGACCGGCGGGGGAGCGGGTCACCGTCTCCTTCACGCCGACCCTGGCGCCGATGCCCCGGGGCATCCTCGCCACCTGCACCGCCGCCGCGAAGCCGGGCGTCACCGCCGAGGCCGTACGGGCCGCGTACGAGAAGGCCTTCGCGGACGAGCCCTTCGTCCATCTGCTGCCCGAGGGGCAGTGGCCGGCGACGGCGTCCGTCTACGGTTCCAACGCCGTTCAGGTGCAGGTCGCATATGACGCGGGGGCGAACCGGATCATCGCGATCAGCGCCATCGACAACCTCACCAAGGGCACCGCAGGCGGCGCGGTGCAGAGCATGAACATCGCCCTCGGCCTCCCCGAGGCCACCGGACTTTCCACGATTGGAGTCGCTCCGTGAGCGTCACCGCAGCGAAGGGATTCACGGCGGCGGGTATCGCCGCCGGGATCAAGTCGAACGGCAACCCGGACCTGGCCCTCGTGGTCAACACCGGGCCCCGCCGCGCCGCCGCGGGAGTCTTCACCTCCAACCGCGTCAAGGCCGCCCCCGTCGTCTGGTCCCAGCAGGTCCTGGCCGACGGCGAACTCACCGCGGTCGTCCTCAACTCGGGCGGCGCCAACGCCTGCACCGGCCCTCAGGGTTTCCAGGACACCCACGCCACCGCCGAGAAGGTCGCCGAGGTCCTCAGCGCCCAGGGCGCGGACGTCGGCGCCGGCGAGGTCGCCGTCGCGTCCACCGGCCTCATCGGCCTCCTGCTCCCCATGGACAAGCTCCTCCCCGGCGTCGAGAAGGCCGCGGCCGAGCTCTCCGAGCACGGCGGCGAGAAGGCCGCCATCGCCATCAAGACCACCGACACCGTCCACAAGACCTCCGTGGTCACCAAGGACGGCGACTGGACGGTCGGCGGCATGGCCAAGGGCGCGGGCATGCTCGCCCCGGGCCTCGCCACCATGCTCGTCGTCCTCACCACCGATGCCGATGTCGACGCCAAGGGCCTGGACAGCGCCCTCCGGGGCGCCACCCGCGTCACCTTCGACCGGGTCGACTCCGACGGCTGCATGTCCACCAACGACACCGTCCTCCTCCTCGCCTCCGGCGCCTCCGGCGTCACCCCGGCGCAGGACGCGTTCACCGAGGCCGTACGGGAGGTCTGCGACGACCTCGCCCGCCAGCTCATCGGCGACGCCGAGGGCGCCAGCAAGGACATCCGTATCGAGGTGGTCAACGCGGCCACCGAGGACGACGCCGTCGAGGTGGGCCGCTCCATCGCCCGGAACAACCTCCTCAAGTGCGCCATCCACGGCGAGGACCCCAACTGGGGCCGGGTGCTCTCCGCCATCGGCACCACGAAGGCCGCCTTCGAGCCCGACGCGCTCAATGTCGCCATCAACGGCGTCTGGGTGTGCAGGAACGGCTCCGTCGGCGAGGACCGCGACCTCGTCGACATGCGCTTCCGGGAGGTCAGCATCACCGCCGACCTCGCCGCCGGTACCGAGTCCGCCGTCATCTGGGCGAACGACCTCACCGCCGACTACGTCCACGAGAACAGCGCGTACTCGTCATGAGCGAGCCCCAGAACCCCGAGAGCACGACCCGGAAGCACACCGCGCTCCCCAAGGCCCAGATCCTCATCGAGGCGCTGCCCTGGCTGACGCGGCACAACGGCAAGACGGTCGTCATCAAGTTCGGCGGCAACGCCATGATCGACGAGGACCTCAAGGCCGCCTTCGCCCAGGACGTCGTCTTCCTGCGCCAGGCCGGCCTCAAGCCGGTCGTCGTCCACGGCGGCGGCCCCCAGATCAGCGCCGCCCTCGACCGCCACGGCATCGTCAGCGAGTTCAAGGCGGGCCTGCGGGTCACCACCGAGGACGCCATGGACGTCGTACGGATGGTCCTCGCCGGCCAGGTGCAGCGCGAGCTCGTCGGGCTGCTCAACCAGCACGGCCCGCTCGCCGTCGGCCTCACCGGCGAGGACGCCCACACCATCTCCGCCACCCGGCACCGCCCTGTGATCGGCGGCGAACAGATCGACATCGGCCGGGTCGGCGAGATCACCGCCATCGACACCGGTGCCATCCAGGCGCTCCTGGAGGACGGCCGCATCCCGGTCATCTCCTCCATCGCCCGCTCCCAGGACGACGGACATGTCTACAACGTCAATGCTGATACGGCGGCTGCGGCACTCGCTGCGGCGCTGGGCGCCGAGACCCTGATGGTCCTGACCGACGTCGAGGGCCTGTACGAGGACTGGCCGAACAGCGACGAGGTCATCAGCCGGCTCACCGCGAGCCAGCTGGAGAAGCTGCTGCCCGAGCTCTCCAGCGGCATGGTCCCCAAGATGGAGGGCTGCCTGCACGCCGTACGGAACGGCGTCACCACGGCCCGCGTGATCGACGGCCGGGTCCAGCACTCGATCCTGCTGGAGATCTTCACCGACGAGGGCATCGGCACGATGGTCGTGCCGGACGGACAGGGGGACTGATGAGCGGCACCGGCAACGAGCAGCTGACCCAGCGGTGGCAGGGCTCCCTCATGAACAACTACGGCACCCCTCAGCTGCCCCTCGTCCGCGGTGAGGGCGCCAAGGTCTGGGACGCCGACGGCAAGGAGTACCTCGACTTCGTCGGCGGCATCGCCGTCAACGCCCTCGGCCACGCCCACCCGGCGATCGTCGAGGCCGTCACCCGGCAGATCCAGAGCCTCGGCCACGTCTCCAACCTCTTCGTCGCCGAGCCGCCCGTCGCCCTCGCCGAGAAGCTCCTCGGCCTCTTCGGCCGCCCGGGCAAGGTCTTCTTCTGCAACTCGGGCGCCGAGGCCAACGAGGCCGCGTTCAAGATCGGCCGGCTCACCGGCCGCTCCCACATGGTCGCCACCCAGGGCGGCTTCCACGGCCGGACCATGGGATCCCTGGCGCTCACCGGCCAGCCCGGCAAGCGGACCCCGTTCCTGCCGCTGCCCGGCGACGTCACCCACGTCCCGTACGGCGACGTGGACGCGCTGCGCGCCGCCGTCACCGAGGACACCGCCTTCGTCGTCATCGAGCCCATCCAGGGCGAGAACGGCGTCGTCGTCCCGCCGCCCGGCTACCTCAAGGCCGCACGGGAGATCACCCGCGCCACCGGCACCCTGCTCGTCCTCGATGAGGTGCAGACGGGCATCGGCCGCTGCGGCCACTGGTTCGAGCACCAGGCCCACGAGGGCGTCGAGCCCGATGTCGTCACCCTCGCCAAGGGCCTCGGCGGCGGCCTCCCGCTCGGCGCGACCGTCGCGTTCGGCCCGGCCGCGGACCTGTTCGCACCCGGCCACCACGGCACCACCTTCGGCGGGAACCCCATCGCCTGCGCCGCCGGGCTCGCCGTACTGGACACCCTCGGCGCCGACGCGGCCCTCGACCACGTGAAGGCGGTCGGGGAGCGGCTGCGCCAGGGAATCGAGGGTCTGGGCCACCCGCTGGTCTCCCACGTCCGTGGTGCGGGCCTGCTGCTGGGTATCGTGCTCACGGAGTCCCTCGCACCGCAGGTGCAGCAGGCGGCTCAGGACGCCGGCCTCCTGGTGAACGCGCCCGCCCCCGATGTCGTACGGATCATGCCTCCGCTGGTCCTCACCGACGCCGAGGCGGACGCCTTCCTCCGGGCCCTGCCCGGAGTCCTCGACGTGGCGAACGGGCAAGGACGAACCGGAGAATGAGACGACGATGACCGACGCGCAGGAAATTGAGCACGGCGGGCCGTCCGTTCCGCAGACCCGCACCGCACGCCACCGCAGGATCGTCGACATTCTCAACCGGCAGCCGGTGCGCTCGCAGAGCCAGCTCGCCAAGCTCCTCGCGGACGACGGGCTGAGCGTCACCCAGGCGACGCTCTCCCGCGACCTCGACGAGCTGGGCGCGGTGAAGATCCGCAACACCGGCGGCGAGCTGATCTACGCGGTGCCCAGCGAGGGCGGCTTCCGCACCCCGCAGGCACCGCTCGGCGAGTCCGCCAAGGAGGAGCGCATGCGGCGCCTCTCCGGCGAACTGCTGATCTCGGCCGAGGCCTCCGCCAACCTGGTGGTCCTGCGGACCCCGCCGGGCGCCGCCCAGTTCCTCGCGTCGGCCATCGACCAGGCCGAACTCCAAGCGATCCTCGGCACGATCGCGGGCGACGACACCCTGCTCCTCATCAGCCGCGACCCCACGGGCGGCCAGGCCCTGGCCGACCACCTGCTGCGCCTGGCCCAGAAGGACCGCTGACCCTCCCGGCACGGCGGCCCGACCGGCGCTCGCGCCGCGCCCGTCGACGTGGGGGAAGCCCCCGCCCCGCCCCACGCGCGCGCGTGGGGCGGCTAACCGGCGGGCAGCGGCGGCAGCGGGAGGGGCAGCGCGGGCAGACCGTCGAGGCTGGTCCCGATGTGGTCCTTGCGCTCGCAGTACGCGTTGAACTCGTCGTCCGTCTTCCGGTTGAAGTACTCGGCGTGTATCGACCGGTCCTCCTGGTACTCCATCAGCGGGACGGCGAATCCGCACGCGTCGCTGACCCGCCGCGCGCTCACCACGACGATGGCCCGCGCGCTGCCCTGCCCCTCCACGGCCTCGGCCGGGAACCGCGCGAAGAGCTCGCCCCAGCGGGGATCGTCCCGGAGCACGGCCTCCCCGGTCCCGTGCACCCGCACCACGGTCGGCGGCCCGGAGAAGGCCGTCCACATGAGGGTGATGCGTCCGTTGCCCGGCTCCCGCAGATGCGCGATGGTCTCCGCGCCGCTGCCGCCGAAGTCGACATAGGCGAGCGTCAGCTCGTCGAGCACCACGAGCGTCCCCCGGCGCCCCTTGGGGGACAGATTGACGTGACCGTCGCCGTCGAGCGGCGCGGTGGCCGTGAAGAACACCGGCTGAGCCTCGATGAAGGCACGGAGCCGCCCGTCCATGTGTTCATACGTCTTTCCCATGGCCCGGATTCTCCACCCTCGCCCGTGCCGCCTGATCGCGCGTCTCGTTCAGTGGTCGGGGCTGGCGGTGCCAGGATTGACGAATCATGCGCTCGACTGCATACTCATGCATGAGACGTGGTCGCAAGGTGGAGGAGCAGTAGCTGTGAGCAGCAACAACGGTGATGTCCGGCTCTGGGGCGGACGGTTCGCGGACGGTCCCGCCGAGGCGCTGGCGAAGCTCTCCGCGTCGGTCCACTTCGACTGGCGTCTCGCGCCGTACGACATCGCCGGTTCCCGCGCCCACGCGCGCGTGCTGCACAAGGCGGGGCTGCTCACCGAGGACGAGCTGACCCGGATGCTCGCCGGGCTCGACCTGCTGGAGGCGGACGTCGCCGACGGCTCCTTCGTCGGCACCATCGCCGACGAGGACGTCCACACCGCCCTGGAGCGGGGCCTCCTGGAGCGCCTCGGTCCGGACCTCGGCGGCAAGCTGCGCGCCGGCCGGTCCCGTAACGACCAGGTCGCCACCCTCTTCAAGATGTACCTGCGCGACCACGCCCGGATCATCGGCGGCCTCGTCGCGGAGCTCCAGGACGCCCTGGTCGGTCTCGCGGAGGCCCACTCGGACGTCGCCATGCCCGGCCGTACGCACCTCCAGCACGCCCAGCCCGTGCTGTTCGCGCACCACGTCCTCGCCCACGTCCAGTCCCTCTCCCGGGACGCCGAGCGGCTGCGGCAGTGGGACACCCGGACGGCGGTCTCCCCGTACGGCTCCGGCGCCCTCGCCGGTTCCTCCCTCGGGCTCGACCCGGAGGCGGTCGCCAAGGACCTCGGCTTCGAGCGCGGCTCGGTCGGCAACTCCATCGACGGCACGGCCTCCCGTGACTTCGTCGCCGAGTTCAGCTTCATCACCGCGATGATCGGGATCAACCTCTCCCGGATCGCGGAGGAGATCATCATCTGGAACACGAAGGAGTTCTCCTTCGTGACCCTGCACGACGCCTTCTCCACCGGGTCGTCGATCATGCCGCAGAAGAAGAACCCGGACATCGCCGAGCTGGCCCGTGGCAAGTCCGGCCGCCTCATCGGCAACCACACCGGCCTGCTCGCCACCCTCAAGGCGCTCCCGCTCGCCTACAACCGAGACCTCCAGGAGGACAAGGAGCCGGTCTTCGACTCCTGCGACCAGCTGGAGATCCTGCTGCCGGCCTTCACCGGCATGATGGCCACGCTCACCGTCAACCGGGAGCGCATGGAGGAGCTGGCCCCGGCCGGCTTCTCGCTCGCGACGGACATCGCGGAGTGGCTGGTCAAGCAGGGCGTGCCGTTCCGGGTGGCGCACGAGGTGGCCGGCGAGTGCGTGAAGGTCGCCGAGTCCGAGGGCAAGGAGCTGGACGAGCTCACGGACGAGCAGTTCGCCAAGATCTCCGAGCACCTCACCCCCGAGGTCCGCACGGTCCTCAACGTCCCCGGCGCCCTCGCCTCCCGCGACGGCCGGGGCGGCACCGCCCCCTCGGCGGTCGCCACCCAGCTGGTCGAGGTCAAGGCGGACCTGGTGATCCAGCACGCCTGGGCCACCGCCAAGAAGTAGCACCCGGCAGGCCACCTCGGCCCACCCACCAGGCCCGCTCAGCAGTTCACAGCGCCGCCGCCCACTCCGCGAGTGCGTCGAAGTCCGGCCGGATCAGCCCGATCCGGGGGTCGACGTGCAGGAGCAGGGCGGCGGCGAGGTGGTTCCGCTCCACGTACTCGTGGTCGTACGAGGTGATGTCGTCGTCGACCCAGGCGAACGGCCGCCCGGCCGCGTACTCCAGGATGTACTGCGTCTTCCAGAAGGTCCCGCGAGGGGCCTTTCCGTGCATCTGGGGCCAGTCGATGAACGGCAGCTCGGGCAGCCCGAGATGGGGCCCGATCCAGTCGTTCGCCTCACCCTTCCAGGTCGTCGCCCAGACCGGCTCGTACGCCTCGGCGAGCGCGAGCAGCTCGTCGCCGTGCTCCGGATTCAGCCAGACCCGCAGCGGCTTCGTCCCGAACCATCCGCCGGGCCGCATCCGGTGCGTCGTGTACCCCTCGGGGCGCCGCTCGCGCTGTGCCGCGTACGGATTCAGTGGCCCGTCGACGTCGATCAGCAGCAGTGGCTTCGTCATGTTCACAGCATTCCGTTCCCGCCTGCGGTGAGGCGTCGAATTATCGAATGAGACATCGATGTCTCATTCGGTGTATGGTCGTCTCATGTCAGTCGATCGCATCCAGGTGCTCCGTGCCGCAGCCGCCCTGCTCACCCGCAAGGCGACCGCCACCATGGACGAGGTCGCCCGCGCCGCGGGGATCGGCCGGGCCACGCTGCACCGGCACTTCGCCGGGCGGGAGGCCCTGGTGCGGGCGCTCGAAGAGCTGGGCCTCCAGGAGCTGGAGGCGGCCCACGACCGGGCCCGCACCGCTGAAGGGCCCGCCGACGAGGCCGTACGCCGGCTCATCGCCGAGGTCGAGCCCGTCGCGCCGCTGCTCTCGTTCCTCGTGACCGAGAACCAGCTCTTCGAGGGCGACCAGCAGAACGACGGCTGGGAACGCCTCGACGCCCGGGTCTCCGCCCTCTTCCGGCGAGGCCAGGAAGAAGGCGTCTTCCGGATCGACCTGACCCCCGCCTGGCTCACCGAGGCCCTCTACGGGCTCATCGGTTCCGGCGCCTGGGCCGTGCAGGACGGCCGGGTCGCCGCCAAGGACTTCCAGTACATGATCGCCGAGCTGCTGCTCGGCGGAGCGCGCAGGAGCGTGGAGAAGTGACCACCACCACCGTCAGGAACACCGGACATACCGAGGGCGTGCGCGGCGGCCCCGGTCGGTGGCTCGCCCTGTCCGTCCTCGTCCTCGCCGTCCTCCTCGTGGCGGTCGACGCCACGGTGCTCGGACTCGCCACCCCCTTCCTCTCCGAGGACCTCAAGCCCACCGGCACCCAGCTCCTCTGGATCGGCGACGTCTACTCCTTCGTCATCGCCGGACTCCTGGTCTCCATGGGCAGCCTCGGCGACCGGATCGGCCGCAAGAAGCTGCTGCTCATCGGCGCCACCGCCTTCGGTGCCGTCTCCGTGCTGAACGCCTACGCCACCAGCCCCGAGATGATGATCGCGGCCCGCGCGCTGCTCGGTGTCGCCGGTGCCACCCTGATGCCGTCCACCCTGGCGCTCATCCGGAACCTCTTCCACGACCCGCGCGAGCGCAGCCTCGCCATCGGCATCTGGGGTGCCATGGCCTCGGCCGGCGCCGCCGTCGGTCCGGTCGTCGGCGGTTTCCTCCTCGAGCACTTCTGGTGGGGCTCGGTCTTCCTGATCAACCTGCCCGTCATGGCCGTCCTCGTGGTCGTCGGCATCAAGCTGATCCCCGAGTCCAAGAACCCGACCCAGGGTCCCTGGGACCTGCCCAGCGTGCTGCTCTCCCTCGTCGGCATGATCGGCATCGTCTACGCGATCAAGGAGCTGGCCTCCAAGGGGCCGTCGCTCGACGTGGGGCTCGCCGGGCTCGTCGGCGTGGGCGCCCTGACCTGGTTCGTCCGCAGGCAGCTGACCCTGCCGACGCCGCTCCTGGACATGCGGCTGTTCCGCCACCGCGGGTTCTCGGGCGCCGTCCTCGCCGACCTGCTGACGATCCTGGGCCTCTCCGGCCTGGTGTTCTTCCTGTCCCAGTTCTTCCAGCTGGTCCAGGGTCGCCAGCCGCTGGAGGCCGGTCTCGCCGAACTCCCCGCCGCCGTCGGCGCGGTCACGGCCGGTCTGATCGCGGGTCTCGTGGCCCGGCGCTTCTCCGTGCGGTCCGTGGTGGCCGGCGGTCTCGCGGCGGTCGGCCTCTCCCTCGCCGCCCTGACGACGATCGACCAGCACACCGGCTACCCGCTGCTCGGTGCCGCCCTGCTCGTCGTCGGTGTGGGCGCGGGCTTCGCGTTCACCGTCACCGCCGACGTGATCCTCTCCAGCGTCCCGAAGGAACAGGCCGGTTCCGCCTCGGCGGTCTCCGAGACCGCCTACGAACTGGGCGCCGCGCTCGGCATCGCCGTCCTCGGCTCGATCGTGACCGGAGTCTACCGGGGCTTCGCCACCCCGGCCGGTGTCCCGTCCGACGTCGCGTCAGCCGCCCACGAGTCGCTCGGCGGTGCGGCCGAGGCCTCCGGCGCCCTGGCACCGGACACCGCGACGGCCCTGATGTCCGCCGCCCAGGACGCCTTCGTCGACGGCCTGCGGATCGCGGCCGGCGTCGGCGCGGCGGTCCTCCTGGCCACGGCGGTCGCCGCCTGGTTCCTGCTCAAGGGCCAGAAGCTGGAGGACGGCGTCGAGCACTGACGCCCCGGGAACGAGGACGGCGTCGAGCACTGACGCCCCGGGAACACGACCGGAAACACGAAGGTGCCCCGTACAGCCGCCAGGCCGTACGGGGCACCTTCACACGTTCACGGCGCTATGCGGCCTTCGCCTTCGTGGCGTACATGTCCACGTACTCCTGCCCCGACAGCCGCATGACCTCGGCCATCACCGAGTCCGTCACCGCCCGCAGCACATAGCGGTCGCGGTCCATCCCGTCGTACCGCGAGAACTCCATCGCCTCGCCGAAGCGGACCGTCACCCGGCCCGGACGCGGGAAACCCGACCCGCCCGGCTGGATCTTGTCGGTGCCGATCATCGCGAACGGGATCACCGGCGCGCCCGTCATCAGAGTGAGCCGCGCGATGCCCGTACGGCCCCGGTACAGCCGGCCGTCGGGGGAGCGGGTGCCCTCCGGGTAGATCGAGAAGATCTTGCCCTCCTCGAGCACCCGGCGGCCGGTCATCAGCGCCGCGACACCGCCGCGGCCGCCGTCCCGGTCCACCGGGATCATGCCGACGCTGGTGAAGAACCAGGCCATCGCCCGGCCCTTGAGGCCCTTGCCCGTCACGTACTCGTCCTTGCCGATGAAATAGACCGGACGGTCCAGGCAGATCGGCATGATCATCGAGTCGATGAAGGTCAGGTGGTTGCCCGCGAGGATGACGGGACCGGTCCCCGGAATGTTCTCGGCGCCCTCCACGCGGGGGCGGAACATCAGGCGCATGACCGGCCCGAGCACTGCCTTGATGATCGCGAGACGGGACAACGGTTCCTCCGGTGGGACGCGGGTCAGTCGAGCTGACGGTGCAGCTGAGGACGATACTCGCGGGTCACCGCCACGCGCACATCGGGTTCACCGAGTGGATACGCAGTGTTGACGTGTGTTTCCGCCATGTTCGGCCGAGGTCTGCCACCCGTAGGGCCCCGGTGCCTAGCGTCGGGGACACCCGTCGACAGGTGCGGGACACCACACAGGAGGACACTTCATGACCCAGGGCGAACGCCGGACCCCGGCGCGGCGGACGGTTCTCGGAGCGGCGGGCGCCACCGTCCTCGGCGCCTCCACGGCCCTCACGGCCGGTACGGGCACGGCCCGGGCCGACGACCAGCGGACCAGTGGCGCGGCGCACGGCCACGGCCGCGGCTACCGCTCCCTCCCGGTCCCCACCGTCATCGGCCACCGCGGCGCCAGCGGATACCGGCCCGAGCACACCCTCGGCTCGTACCGGCTCGCCCTCGACCTCGGCGCCCACGTCATCGAGCAGGACCTCGTCCCCACCAAGGACGGGCACCTGGTCTGCCGCCACGAGAACGACATCACCGGCACCACCGACGTCGCCGACCACCCCGAGTTCGCGTCCCGGAAGACCACCAAGACCATCGACGGCACCGCCCTCACCGGCTGGTTCACCGAGGACTTCACGCTCGCCGAGCTCAAGACCCTGCGGGCCAAGGAGCGCATCCCGGGCACCCGCCAGGAGAACACCCTGTACGACGGCCGCTGGACCGTCCCCACCTTCGAGGAGGTGCTGCGCTGGGCCGAGGACGAGGGCCGCCGCCGGGGCCGCGAGGTCTGGCTGCACGTCGAGACCAAGCACCCCACGTACTTCCGCTCCCTCGGCCTCGGCCTGGAGGAGCGGCTCGCCAAGCAGCTCCGCCGGTACGGTCGCCACCGCGCGAACTCCCCGGTCTTCCTCCAGTCCTTCGAGCCGAGCAGCATCCAGCGGCTCGCCGAGCTGGTGGACGCGCCCGGCGTGGTCCTGCTCTCCGGCGCGAACAGCCGCCCCTGGGACTTCGTCCAGGCGGGGGACCCGCGCACGGTCGCGGACCTGGTCACGCCCAAGGGCCTGCGCTGGATCGCCTCGTACGCCCGGGGCATCGGCCCCACCCTCGACCTGGTCATCCCCAAGGACGCGAGCGGCCGGCTCGGCGACCCGACGACCCTGGTCCGGGACGCGCACGCGGAGGGCCTGATCCTCCACCCGTACACCCACCGCAACGAGAACAGCTTCCTGCCCGCGGACTTCCGCCGGGGCACGGACCCGACGGCGTACGGCGACGCCTTCGGCTCCCTGAAGCGGTACCTGGAGACGGGCATCGACGGCATCTTCGCCGACAACCCGGACACCGCGCTGCTCGCCGCCGCGGACCTCGGCACCCGCGGCTGACCGACCGCGACGACGGAGGCGGGGCGACGGAGCGGGCGGACGCTCCGGTACCCGTGTGCGGGCCCGACGGCCGGGCCCGCACACCCTCCCGGGTGGTTTGAACCCCGTATCGCAACCACGCCCGCGTACCCCGGCATCGTGCCGGTCATGACCACCCCCGGCACCACCCCCGCCGCAACCCCAGCCCCGGCCCCCGTCCAGGAGACCGCCCCCGGACTCCTCGCCGCCCTCGCGCCGCTGCTCGCCGCCGAGTCCGACGCCGAGGCGCCGGCCGCCGGTGTCGACCCGGGCGACCTCGAACAGGCCGTCTGGCTCCGCCTCCTCGAACAGCTGCGGGAGACCGGTGCCGCCCCCGAGCGGCCCGCCGAATGGCTGCGCCGGGCCGTCAGGGCCGAGGCCCGCCGGGCCCGCCGGACCAGCGACCGCGAACGCCCGTACCGCGACGAGCCCGTCCACGAGCCGGTCGGTGCCGAGCCCCACGGCTCCCCGGAACACTCCCTGATGGTCGCCGAGGGCCGTCGCGACCTGCTCGCCGCCGTCACCCGGACGCCGGGCCGCTGTCCCTGGGTGCTGACCGCGATGCTCGACCCCGAGGACCCCACCTACCAGGAAATCGCAGGAGAGTTGGGTATCTCACAGGGCAGTCTGGGGCCGATGCGTTCCCGTTGCCTGGGATGCCTGCGCAGAATGCTGACCGCAAAGGTTCCCGCCCCCGGCCGACGGGGAAGGGTGCGGTAAACCGATGATCGACCAGATGAGCGGGAGGCGTGCACACATGGGCCTGAGCGTGACCATCTCAGCAGCGGACGTGCGGGACGCGGAGCACATCCTGAAGCTGCAGTACCTCTGCTACCAGAGCGAGGCGGAGCTGTACGGGGACTGGTCCATCGAACCGCTCACCCAGTCCCTCGACGCCCTGCGCGCCGAACTGGACGAGGGACACGGGCTCGTGGCCCGGCTCGGTGACGAGGTCGTGGCCTCCGTGCGGGCCTGCGTCGACGAGGACGGCACGGTACGGATCGCCAAGCTGATCGTGCACCCCCGCATGCGGCGGCACGGTCTCGGCGGTCGGCTCCTCGACGGCATCGAGCGCCACTTCGCCGAAGCGGCCCCGGTCTCGAAGGCGTCCGCGAAGCGCTTCCAGCTCTTCACCGGCCACCGCAGCGAGGGCAACCTCCGCCTCTACCGCAGCAAGGGGTACGCCCAGGTCGCCACCCGCGAGCTGGGCCCCGGGCTCACCCTGGTGACCCTGGAGAAGGCCGCCTGACTCAGGCGGCCGGGGCCTCGGTACGCGACCGGCGCAGCCACCAGATGCCGGTCAGCGGCAGCAGCACCGGGATGAAGAGGTAGCCGTAGCCGAAGTCCGACCAGACCGTCGCGTCCGGGAAGGCGGACGGCTCCGCCAGCGTCCAGGCCCCGACGATCAGCACGCCCGCGAGCTCGGCGGCGCAGCACACCAGCGCCGCCCTGCGGGCCTTCTCCCCGCCGCGCACCAGCGTGTACGTGATGAAGACGTAGACGACCGCCGCCACCGCCGACAGGGAGTACGCGAGTGGCGCCCGGTCGAACTCGGAGGCGATCTGGTAGATCGAGCGCGAGACCGCGCCGACCGACATCACGCCGTACAGCCAGACCAGCAGCATGCCGGGGCCCGTGACGAGCCGGGTCTTCCCGCCCGGGGCGGCCTTCTCCTGCGTCTCCTGCGTCCCGGTCATGCTCAGCCCACCGTCCAGATGTCGTAGAGACGCACTTCGAGCACGGCGAGGACGACCGCGCCGGCGGCCACCGTGGCCGAACCCCACCGGCTGCGCTCCGCGAGCGACATGAATCCGGCGATGGGCACCGCGCACAGCGCCCCGATCAGATAGGCGACGAAGATCGTCGCCCCCTCCTCGGCCTTCTCGCCGCGCGCCAGCTGCACGATCCCGGCGATCAGCTGGACCACGACGAGGAAGGTCACCACGGCCATGCCGATGAAGTGCCAGTCCTTGGTCGGCTGGTCGCGGAAGGCGGCGAAGCCGCACCAGGCGGCGAGGGCGAGCGCGGCCACGGAGACCGCGACCGTCAGGACGTCAAGCATGCGCCCGAGGGTATTACGGTCCGGACGGCCGGATGCGCCCGCCCCCTGCCGCACCCCCGCGGCTCCCGCCGCTCCACCCCCGCCCCCCCGGTGCCCCCTGGCCCCCGAAGGTGGCCTTGGCCACAACCGGCCCCCGCACCCGCCCCCTCGCACCTCCGCGGGCCACCCGATCCACCGGCCCCTTCCCCGCAGGCCACACCGGGAAAGCGGACCGGAACCCCCGCCTCCACGCTGTCCGCATGACGTCTCAACGACGTCCGCTATTCGGACAGCCCCGTTTCGTTCGCACCTGCGCATGGTTTACTTGCACCCATGACCACGACGAGCAGCCGCACCCTTGCGACCGAGGCGATCACGACGCCCGGTGCTCGTTGTATGTGTCGAATGTGCGCCTTCTGAGGGCCCCCGCCTGAGTCCCGCGCCCCGAAGCGAGACCGACGGCCGCGCCGATCCGCCCGCCTTCCGGCGACGGACCGTGCCCGCCCCGCGCACCCCGCCGAACCCCGGTCACCCGCCGGAGCGGCTTCCGTGCGCCTGACTGTCCGAATCGACGAATGCCCCGTGCACGACGGACCCCGCGTCGCGCACTCGACAGTGACGGAAACCCCCTGTGATCACCACTTCGGGCCTGACCAAGGTCTATGAGTCGCGCGGCCGGCAGGTCACCGCTCTGGACGGCGTCGACCTCCACGTCCGCGAGGGCGAGGTCTTCGGCGTGATCGGCCAGAGCGGCGCCGGCAAGTCCTCGCTCATCCGCTGCGTCAACCTCCTGGAGCGCCCCACCTCCGGCACGGTGACCGTCGACGGCCTCGACCTCACCGCCCTCGCCGGCAAGGGCCGCCGCGCGGGCCGGGACCTGCGCCGGGCGCGCAGCAGCATCGGCATGGTCTTCCAGCACTTCAACCTGCTGTCCTCCCGCACGGTGAAGGACAACATCGAACTTCCCCTGGAGATCCTCGGCGTCTCCGGCGCCGAGCGTTCCCGCCGGGCCCTCGAACTCCTCGACCTGGTCGGCCTCGCCGACAAGGCGAAGTCCTACCCCGGCCAGCTCTCCGGCGGCCAGAAGCAGCGTGTGGGCATCGCCCGCGCCCTCGCCGGCGAGCCCAGGGTCCTGCTCTCCGACGAGGCCACCAGCGCCCTCGACCCGGAGACCACCCGCTCCATCCTCCAGCTGCTGCGGGACCTCAACCAGCAGCTCGGCCTCACCGTCCTCCTCATCACCCACGAGATGGACGTCGTGAAGACCATCTGCGACTCCGCCGCGCTGATGCAGCACGGCCGCGTCGTCGAGTCCGGCACCGTCGGCGAGCTGCTGGCCACCCCCGGCTCCCAGCTGGCGGCCGAACTCTTCCCGGTCAGCGGCTCGCACACCGGCCCCGACCGCACCGTCGTCGACGTCACCTTCCACGGTGAGTCCGCGACCCAGCCGGTCATCTCGCAGCTCTCCCGCACGTACAACATCGACATCTCGATCCTCGGGGCGGCGATGGACACCGTCGGCGGCAAGCAGATCGGCCGGATGCGGATCGAACTGCCCGGACGGTACGAGGACAACGTCGTCCCGGTCGGCTTCCTGCGCGAGCAGGGCCTCCAGGTCGAGGTCGTCGAAGAGGAATCGCAGGAGCCGGCCACCGCGCCCGTGCTGGTGAAGGAAGGTGCCAAGTGACCTGGTCCGAGATGCAGCCCCTGCTGGAGCAGGGCACCGTCGACACGCTCTACATGGTCCTGTGGGCCACCGTCGTCACCGTGCTCGGCGGCCTGCCGCTCGGCATCCTCCTCGTCCTCACGGACAAGGGCGGACTGCTGCAGAACCGGCCGGTGAACAAGATCGTCGGTGCGATCGTGAACGTCGGGCGTTCGCTGCCCTTCATCATCCTGCTGATCGCCCTGATCCCCTTCACCACCTTCGTCGTCGGCACCTTCATCGGCCCGACCGCGATGATCGTGCCGCTCGCCATCGGCGCCATCCCCTTCTTCGCCCGGCTCGTCGAGACCTCGGTCCGCGAGGTCGACCACGGACTCGTCGAGGCCGTCCAGGCCATGGGCGGCGGCATCCCCACCATCGTCCGCAAGGTGCTGCTCCCGCAGGCCCTGCCTTCGCTGATCTCGGGCGTCACCACCACGGTCATCGTCCTCATCGGCTACTCGGCGATGGCCGGCGCGGTCGGCGGCGAAGGCCTCGGATCCAAGGCCGTCACCTACGGATACCAGCGCTTCGACACCACGTTCATGCTGGTCACCGTGGTCGTGCTGGTCCTGATCGTGACCGTCGTCCAGCTCATCGGCGACGGGGTCGTACGACTCCTCGCCCGCCGGGGCCGTACCGCGTAACGCCCCCCGGCCACCCCAGACTTCGTCCTTCGAAGAACAGCCCGGACTTGTTGTCCAGGCGTCCACCGCTCCACCTGAAAGAGGCACTCTTCGTGCGTAAGAACATCAAGCTCACCGCCGGCATCGCCGCCACCGCCGCCCTCGCCCTCGGCCTCACCGCCTGCGGCACCTCCTCGGACCCGTCCTCCAAGGCGGCCGGCTCCGGAGACGCCGACAAGGCCCTCGTCGTCGCCGCGTCCCCGACGCCGCACGCCGACATCCTCAACTACGTCAAGGACAACCTGGCCGAGAAGGCCGGCCTGAAGCTGGAGGTGAAGGAGTTCACGGACTACATCCTGCCGAACACCGCCACCGAGACCGGCCAGGTCGACGCCAACTTCTTCCAGCACAAGCCGTACCTCGACGACTTCAACAAGAAGAACAACACCCACATCGTCCCGGTGGTCAACGTCCACCTGGAGCCGCTGGGCCTCTACTCCAAGAACCTCAAGTCGCTGAAGGACATCAAGGCGGGCCAGACCATCGCCGTCCCCAACGACACCACCAACGGCGGCCGCGCCCTCCAGCTGCTCGCCGACAACGGCCTGATCACGATCAAGCCCGGTGTCGGCACCAACGCCAAGATCTCCGACATCACCGACAAGAAGGGCCTGGAGTTCAAGGAGCTGGAGGCCGCCACCGTGCCCCGCGCCCTGAACGACGTGGACGCCGCCGTCATCAACGGCAACTTCGCCATCGAGGCCAAGCTTGAGCCGGCGAAGGACGCGCTGGCCCTGGAGAAGGCCGAGGGCAACCCCTACGCCAACTTCCTCGCCGTCAAGGAGGGCAACGAGAAGGACGCCCGCGTGCAGAAGCTCGCGAAGCTCCTCAACTCGCCCGAGGTGAAGAAGTACATCGAGGACACCTACAAGGGCTCGATCATCCCGGCCTTCGGCGCCGTCAAGTAACAGCCCCCGACGAGGACCATCGGCCGAGGGACCGTCAGACCGGTTCCCCCGTACGGTCCTTGGGCAGAAGGCCCCCGCATCCCGTCCGGTGCGCGGGGCCTTCGCCGCACCCCCGCCCGACACCCCACCCGGCCATGCGCGGCGGCGGCCGCATGCTGCATGCTGTGCGTTCACGGTCGATTCGGACGGTCCACGGCATGGAGCTGCGCATGACTACCACCTTTCCGGACATCTCCATCAACACGGACCGGTTGGTGCTGCGCGCGCTCGAAGAGGCGGACGCCCCCGCCCTCGCCGAGATGATGAACGACGAACTCGTGGCCGCATGGACCGCGGTGCCCCAGCCCTACACCGAGGCCGCGGCCCACCGATGGATCACCGAGTACGCCCCCGCCGAACGCGCCGCGGGCCGGGGCATCGACCTCGCCGTCACCGAGTTCCTCACCCAGCGCCTCGTCGGTGTCATCCAGCTGAGCAGGACCGACTGGCGGGTCCGCACCACCGAGATCTCCTACATCATCGCCCCCTGGGCACGCGGCGAGGGGTACGCCTCCGAGGCCGCCCTCGCCACCGCCCAGTGGCTCTTCGGCGACCAGGGGTTCGAACGTCTGGAACTCCGCACGGCCGCCGACAACACCGCCTCCCAGCAGGTGGCCCAGAAGATCGGCTGCATCAGCGAAGGCGTCCTGCGCAACGCCTGCATAGCCCGCACCCGCACCGAGGACGGCAGCTGGACCGATCTGCGCACCGACTTCATCGTCTGGGGCCTCCTCCCAGAGGACCTCGACGGCGTCGCCGACCAGATGGCCGAGGCCGGATACTCCTCCTTCACCGACTGGAGCTGAGCCCCGCCGGCCCGCGCGGGGTACGCTCGGCACACCTCCCGACCTGCGACGACACCAGGAGACGACGACGATGGCCGACCGCGTCACGGTGATCGGCTGGGACGGTTCGCCCCTCACCTCGGCGGCCCGGTCCGCGCTCTCCGCCGCCACCCTGGTGGCCGGCGCCGCCCACCACCTGGCGCTGCCCGAGGTGCCGCCCGCCGCCGAACGCATCCGCCTCGGCAGCGTCGACCTCGCCGCCCGCCGCATCGCCGGCCACCGCGGCACCGCCGTCGTCCTCGCCGACGGCGACCCCGGCTTCTTCGGCGTCGTCCGCACCCTGCGCGCCCCCGAACACGGCCTCGAGGTCGAGGTCGTCCCCGCCGTCTCCTCGGTCGCCGCCGCCTTCGCCCGCGCCGGCATGCCCTGGGAGGACGCCCGGATCGTCGTCGCCCACCAGCGCACCCTGCGCCGCGCCGTCAACGTCTGCCGCGCCCACCCCAAGGTCGCCGTCCTCACCTCGCCCGGCGCGGGACCCGCCGAACTCGCCCTTCTCCTCGAAGGGGTCCACCGCACCTTCGTCGTCTGCGAGGAGCTCGGCACCGACCGCGAACAGGTGTCCGTCCTCACCTCCGACAGGGCCGCCGACCACAGCTGGCGCGACCCCAACGTCGTCCTCGTCATCGGCGGCGGCACCACCGGCGGAACCCCCGGCACCCCCTGGCTGGCCGGCCAGGACACGGCGGCCCGGTCCGTACGGGGCTGGGGCCTGCCCATGGAGGAGTACGGGCACGAGGGCGGACGGACCGGCACCGGCGAGGACCCGTCGCTCCGCGCCGCCCAGCTCGCCCGCCTCGGCCCCCGCACCGGGGACCTCGTCTGGGACATCGGCTGCGCGGGCGGCGCCTTCGCCGTCGAGGCCGCCCGCTTCGGCGCCGCCGTCATCGCCGTGGACGCCGACCCGGCCGCCTGTGCCCGCACCGAGCAGGCCGCACGCCGCCACGGCGTACCCCTCCAGACCGTCCCGGGCCGCGCCCCGCACGTCCTGGAGAACCTGCCCGAACCCGATGTCGTACGGATCGCGGCGGGCGGCGTCCCCGTCGTCACGGCCTGCACCGACCGGCGACCGGAACGGATCGTCGCCCACGCCTCCACCCGCGACGAGGCCGAGGCGATCGGCGCCGCCCTCGCGGGCGGCGGCTACACGGTCGAGAGCCTCCTCCTCCAGACCGTCGGTCTCGACCCGGCCGACTGGTCGGAACGCGAGCGTTCCGTCGTGTTCCTGCTGTCCGGACGCAGGGCGAACTCCGCGTAGGCCCGCCGGGGCGACCCCACCCCCGACCGTGAGGCCCCCCGGAGACGGGTAGGCTGGCCGATTGTTGTACCGCATCCGGATGTTCGGCGATTCGTTCGGCAATGTCCTGAT
The DNA here is from genome assembly GCF_036634195.1 of Streptomyces sp. P9-A4. Lineage (NCBI taxonomy): Bacteria > Bacillati > Actinomycetota > Actinomycetes > Kitasatosporales > Streptomycetaceae > Streptomyces > Streptomyces sp. P9-A4. The sequence goes on along the minus strand of NZ_JAZIFY010000001.1, from coordinate 1,194,398 downwards.
CGGGTGGCCGCTTTGTGCCGCTGACGTGGTACGCGACAAGGGGGGACCGCGCGACGTGGCGCAGTCCACAGAGCACCGTGGCGAATCTCCCTGCCACGAAGGCCGGGGGCCGCGACAATGTGTGGGTGTCCGCGTGTTCTTCGTGCCGCGCGGCGCACGCGCTCGTTGTTGTCGACGGGCGCAGGTCTGAAGGAACAAGCGATGGGCGAGGGGTACGCATGACGGACACCGGCCAGGTCCCGGGCGAGGGACTGCCGGAGAACTCAGGCATGGTCGAGCAGCCGGGCATCCCCGCTCCGGGCGCGTACACCTTCCTGGACCCCTCCGGTCACACCACAGAGGACGACGACCTGCTGCTGATGCCGGGCGCCCAGGGCGCCTGGAGCGAGCACCCGCCGGGCGTCCCGCCCGCGCCGCCGGTCGCCGTGCCGCCCCCGCCGATGGTCCCGAACCAGACGGCCCCCCAGCAGGGCGTACCGCACCAGGAGGCGCAGCCCCAGCCGGGCGACCCGCTCGCCGCGCCCCTGCCGGACCCGCTCACGGCCCCGCTCGACGCCGTGGCGCTCGCCGACGTCCTGACGGCCCCGCAGACGCAGACCCCGCCGCAGGGCGTCCCGCTCGCGCAGCCCATGGGCACCCCGACGCACGGCGTCCCGCTCGCGGGCACTCCGGCGCACGGAATCCCGGCCGAGCAGTTCGCCGGTACCCCCGCGCACGGCGTCCCGCTCGCCGGCACTCCGGCGCACGGCGTGCCCGTGCCACCGCACGAGGTTCCCGTGCCCCCGCACGAGCAGGTCGTCACCGACCACGGCTACGAGCCCGGCATCCTCGACACCGGCTCCGTCGACATCGGCGGGGTCCGCGTGCCCCCGCCCGCCCCGGCGCCCGCGCCCGGTCCGGCCCGCCGCCCGCTGCACATGGGCCCGCCCGTGCCCGAGGCCGGAGGGGTCGTCCTCTCGCTGGCCGACCGCGGCCCGGCCGCCGCGCCGGTCCCGCAGCCCGCCCCGGTCCCCGTGCCCGAGCCGCTCGTGGCCACCGGCCCCGCGCCGGTGCCGGTACGCAACCCGGGCCCGCCGACCACCGGCCCCGAGTACTTCGACATCGCGCAGGACCAGCAGCTCGCGCCGCAGGGCGCGGAGCCGTGGGCCGCGCAGCCGCCGGAGCCGGTGGCACAGCCGGCCCCCGCAGAAACGGTCGTCCCTCCGAACGGCCAGTTCGTGCAGGTCGAGGGCTCGGTCCCGACGACCCCGCACCTGGCCCCGGTCCCGGCCCCGCAGACCCCGGAAGCCGAACCGGCCGAGGCCCCCGAGCGGCAGGAGCCGTCGGAGCCCGTGGCGGCCACCCCGGTGGAGGCCGCCGAGGAGCCCGTGGCGGAGCCCACCGAGCCCCCGGCCGCCGAGGCCGTAGCGCCCGAGGCCACCGTCCCCGCACCGCGAGAGCCGGAGGCGGAAGCCGCCCCGGAGCCCGTACGGGAAGCGGAGCAGGCCCCGGAGACGGAGCCGCAGCCGGAGACGCCCGAGGAGCCGACGGAGCCCGAAGCCGAGGCGATCAGCACGCCCGAGGAGGCCCCCGTAGAGGTGGCGGCCGAGGAGCTCCCGCTGGTGGCGGAGGAAGCCCCCGAGCCCGTACCGGCGGAGGCGGAGCCCGCAGCGGCCGAGGAGCCCACGGAGACCCCCGAGCCGCTCGCGGCCGACGTGGCGACGCCCGCCACCGAGCCGGAGACCGCCGAGGCCGTCCCCGACACGGAGCCGGAGGCCACGGCGGCCCCCGACCTCGACGAGACCCCGAACCTCGACGCGGCCCCCGACCTCGATGCCGCTCCCGAGGCCGAGCCCGCTCCCGAGTCCGCTCCCGAGGCCGAGTCCGCTCCCGCGACCGAGCCGGCTCCCGCGACCGCGCCGGAAGAGGACCAGGAGTCCGCCCCCTCCCCGGAGTCCGCCCCGGCCCCGGGTTACGACGACGCCGAGCGCGAAGCGGTCCTCAGGGTCATGCGCGAGCGCCGCGACATCCGCAACGGCTTCCGCTCCGACCCGATCCCGCACGAGGTGCTGCTCCGCGTCCTGGAGGCCGCCCACACGGCCCCCAGCGTCGGCCACTCGCAGCCCTGGGACTTCGTCGTCATCCGCTCCGCCGAGACCCGGCAGACGATGCACGAACTGGCCGAGCGCCAGCGCGAGGCCTACGCCAAGTCGCTGCCCAAGGCCCGGGCGAAGCAGTTCAAGGAACTGAAGATCGAGGCGATCCTCGACACCCCGGTCAACATCGTGGTGACGGCGGACCCGACCCGGGGCGGTCGCCACACCCTCGGCCGCTACACGCAGCCGCAGATGGCCCCGTACTCCTCGGCGCTCGCGGTCGAGAACCTCTGGCTCGCGGCCCGGGCCGAAGGCCTCGGCGTGGGCTGGGTCAGCTTCTTCGACGAGCGCGAGATGGTCCGCACGCTGGGCCTCCCCGAGCACCTCGAAGTGGTCGCGTACCTCTGCGTCGGCTATGTCGACGAGTTCCCCGAGGAGCCCGAACTGATGCAGGCGGGCTGGTCCAAGCGCCGCCCGCTCGCCTGGGTCGTCCACGAGGAGACGTACGGCCGCCGCGCCCTGCCCGGCGAGGAGCCGCACGACCTCCTCCAGGAGACCATCGCCAACATCCGCCCGCTGGACGCCAAGGCGCTGGGCGAGGCCTGGGAGCGCCAGAAGCGCATGACCAAGCCCGCCGGGGCGCTGGGCATGCTGGAGATCATCTCCGCGCAGCTCTCCGGCCTCTCCCGGGTCTGCCCGCCGCCGATCCCGGAGCCCGCGGCGGTCGCGATCTTCGCCGGCGACCACGGTGTCCACGCCCAGGGCGTGACCCCGTGGCCGCAGGAGGTCACCGGCCAGATGGTGGCCAACTTCCTCGGCGGGGGAGCGGTCTGCAACGCCTTCGCCAACCAGGTGGGCGCCGAGGTCTGCGTCATCGACGTGGGCGTCGCCTCCGAACTCCCGGCCACGCCGGGCCTGCTTCCGCGCAAGGTCCGCCCGGGAACCGCTGACTTCACCACCGGCCTGGCGATGACCCGCGAAGAAGTACTGGCGGCGATCGAGGTGGGCATCGAGACGGCCCGCGACCTGGTGGCGGCAGGCAACAAGGCGCTGCTCACGGGCGAGATGGGCATCGCGAACACCACCGCGTCCGCCGCCCTGATCTCGGTCTACACGGGCGTCGACCCGACCGAGGTCACCGGCCGCGGCACGGGCATCAACGACGAGACGCACGCCCGCAAGGTGGATGTGGTCCGTCGCGCCCTCGACCTGCACAAGCCGGACCCGGCGGACCCGATCGGCGTCCTCGCGTCGGTCGGCGGCCTGGAGCACGCGGCCCTCGTCGGCCTGATCCTGGGCGCGGCGTCCCTCCGTACCCCGGTGATCCTGGACGGCGTCTCCACGGGCGCGGCGGCCCTGGTCGCCCGCGCCATCGCCCCCGAGTCGCTGGCGGCCTGCATCGCCGGCCACCGCAGCGCGGAGCCCGGCCATGTGGCCGCGCTCAACAAGCTGGGCCTGCGCCCCCTGGTCGACCTGGACCTCCGCCTCGGCGAGGGCACGGGCGCCCTGCTGGCCCTCCCGCTGGTGCAGAGCGCGGCCCGCGCGATGCACGAGGTGGCCACGTTCGACTCGGCGGGCGTCACCGAGAAGTAGGACCGCCGAAGCGTCCCCCACCCACATACGCGAGTGGGGGACGCGCAGGGACCGTGTTCGGGACGTAGAGCGTGATTGGTGGCGCGTGAACAGCACGCCCACAAGAACGGTCCCTGCACGCGCCGTGAATCATGCGGTCCCGAGCACGGTCCCGGAGCGGCCCCCACGGAAGGGGCCCACCGGGCGGGGCCACCGGAATCCCCCGAGACGCAGTGGGGAGACCGGATCGGCCCCGGGAGATCCGTCACGGCGGAAGCCCGGCCGAGCCCCCGGGAGATCCATCACAGCGTGACATGTAGCCGTCACCGATATCGTGGCCCCACCAGCCGCTTCACCGAAGCAGTGGCCAGCACCCACCCTCCGAGGAGCCGCTCACCCATGGCCGAGCACGCCGATCACACCGCCCAGCCGACGACGCACCCCGCCTACCCCGTGGGCCTGCGCCTGGCGGGCCGCCGCGTAGTCGTCCTCGGCGGCGGCCAGGTGGCCCAGCGCCGGCTGCCGGCCCTGATCGCCGCGGGCGCCGAGATCACACTGATCTCGCCGTCCGCGACCCCCTCCGTGGACGTGATGGCGGAGACGGGCGAGATCACCTGGATCAAGCGCCGGTACGAGGACGGGGACCTGGCCGACGCCTGGTACGCCCTGGTGGCGACCACGGACCCGGCCGCGAACGCCGCCGCGTCCGCCGAGGCCGAGCGGACCCGGACCTGGTGCGTGCGCTCGGACGACGCGGAGGCGGCCACCGCCTGGACCCCGGCCACCGGCCGCAGCGAGGGCGTGACCGTCGCCGTCCTCACCGGCCACGACCCCCGCCGCTCCGCCGCCGTGCGTGACGCGATCGTCGAGGGGCTCCGCGACGGTTCGATCGCCGCGCCCGCGCGCCGCGCCCGTACCCCCTTCGTCGCCCTGGTGGGCGGCGGCCCCGGCGACCCGGACCTGATCACGGTGCGAGGCCGCCGGCTGCTGGCGGATGCGGACGTGGTCATCGCGGACCGGCTCGGCCCCCGTGACCTCCTGGACGAGCTGCCGCCGCACGTCGAGGTGATCGACGCGGCGAAGATCCCGTACGGCCGTTTCATGGCCCAGGAGGCCATCAACAACGCGCTGATCGAGCACGCGAAGGCGGGCAGGTCCGTGGTACGGCTCAAGGGCGGCGACCCGTTCGTCTTCGGCCGGGGCATGGAGGAGGCCCAGGCGCTGGCCGCCGAGGGAATCGCCTGCACGGTGGTCCCGGGCATCTCCAGCTCGATCTCGGTCCCCGGTGCGGCCGGCATCCCGGTCACGCACCGCGGAGTGGCCCATGAGTTCACCGTGGTCAGCGGCCACGTGGCCCCCGACGACCCGCGCTCGCTGGTCGACTGGGCGTCCCTCGCGAAGCTGACCGGCACGCTCGTGATCCTCATGGGCGTGGACAAGATCGGGAAGATCGCCGAGGCGCTGATCGCCCACGGGAAGTCCCCGGACACCCCGCTGGCCCTGGTCCAGGAGGGCACCACGGCGTCGCAGCGCAGGGTGGACGCCACGCTGGCGACGGTAGCGGAGACGGTGAGGGCCCAGGAGGTCCGTCCGCCGGCGGTCATCGTGATCGGCGACGTGGTCAGGGAAGCCCCGGACCGCCTGGTGAAGTAGCCCGCGAGGGCGACCTCTCCAGGAAGCCGAAACCCGCACCCCCGACCCCCGGCAGGGCCCCCGAACCCGGCCGACACATTGGCACCACACCCCGGACAAGGCAGTATCACCTCGTGGCCGAACTCATCACGATCGACGATCCCGACGACCCGCGCCTGCGCGACTACACCGGTCTGACCGATGTCGAGCTCCGCCGGAGACGCGAGCCGGCCGAGGGCCTGTTCATCGCGGAGGGCGAGAAGGTCATCCGCCGGGCCCGGCAGGCCGGGTACGAGATGAGGTCGATGCTGCTCTCCGCGAAGTGGGTCGACGTGATGCGGGACGTCATCGACGAGGTCCCGGCGCCGGTGTACGCGATCCAGCCGGACCTCGCCGAACGCGTGACCGGCTACCACGTGCACCGGGGCGCGCTCGCCTCGATGCAGCGCAAGCCGCTCCCGGACGCGGCGGAGCTTCTGGGCGTCGCCCGGCGGGTGGTCGTGATGGAGTCGGTGAACGACCACACCAACATCGGCGCGATCTTCCGCAGCGCCGCCGCGCTCGGCATGGACGCGGTGCTGCTCTCGCCGGACTGCGCGGACCCGCTCTACCGCCGCTCGGTGAAGGTGTCGATGGGGGCGGTGTTCTCCGTCCCGTACGCGCGCCTGGACAGCTGGCCGCGGGGTCTGGAGGCCGTACGGGAGGCGGGGTTCAAGCTGCTCGCGCTCACTCCGGCCGAGAAGGCGATGTCGATCGACGAGGCTGCTCCGCACCGCCTGGAGCGGGTGGCGCTGATGCTGGGCGCGGAGGGCGACGGCCTGTCCACGCAGGCCCTGCGCGCCGCCGACGAGTGGGTCCGCATCCCGATGGCGCACGGCGTCGACTCGCTGAACGTCGGTGCGGCGGCGGCCGTCGCGTTCTACGCGGTGGCGACGGGCCGCCCGGAGTCCTGAGCCCGAAGTCCTGACTCCTGACCCCGGAGGCCTGACGCCGGAGTCCTCCCCGGAGTCCTGATCCCGGGGGGCTTACCCCTGGAGGGCCTGGGCGGCGGCGATGCCCAGGGCCACCACGAGCGTCACGACCACGAAGACGAAGAGCCGCTGCCGCAGCAGCCGCGGGTTGGCGGGGCGGCGTCCGGTCGAGGTCGACCGGGCACCGGGCCGGGTCCCCGAGCGGGACCGGGGGCCCTGGGACCCTCCGGTGCGAGGTCCGGCGGACGGCCGCGAGGCAGGCCCGCCCACGCGCGCCTGCCCCCGCTCGGGCCCACGTTCGAGCCCTCTCTCGGAGCCGCGCTCGGCACCTCGTTCGGCGCCCCGTTCCGGACCGCGCCCGGACAGCGGCCCCTCCCGCTCGGTGTAGCGCTCGGTCGGCCGCAGCGTGTTCCGCTCCTCGGCGCGCTCCCGCTGCACGGGAGGCCGGGAGACCGGCAGCCCCTGGGCCTCGCGCGCCGCGATCTCCTTGAGCCGCATGGACAGCTGGAGCGTGCTGGGGCGGTCCTCCGGGTCCTTGGCGAGGCAGGCCCGGACCAGCGGCGCGAGCGCGTCCGGCACCCCGTGCAGCTGCGGCTCCTCGTGCACCACGCGGTAGAGCATGACCTCGGAACTGCCGTGCCCGAAGGGGGAGTCGGCCATGGCGGCGTACGCGAGGGTGGCACCGAGCGAGAACACGTCGGTGGCCGGGGTGACGGCCGCGCCGCGCACCTGCTCGGGGGCGAGGAAGCCGGGCGAGCCGACGGCCGTGCCGACATGGGTCAGGGTGCTGGCCCCGGTGGCCCAGGCGATGCCGAAGTCGATGATGCGGGGGCCCTTGGGGGAGAGCAGGATGTTCGAGGGCTTGAGGTCGCGGTGCACGACACCGGCCTCGTGGACGGCGACGAGCCCTTCCGAGAGCGCCGCCCCGATCGTGGCCACGTCGGCGGCGCGCAGCGCCCCCTCCTCGGCGACCCGGTCGTGCAGGGAGGGGCCGGGCACGTACTGGGTGGCGAACCAGGGGCGCTCGGCCTCCAGGTCGGCGGCGACGAGCCGGGCCGTGCAGCCGCCGCGGATGCGCCGGGCGGCGGACACCTCGCGGGCGAACCGGGACCGGAACTCCTGGTCCTCGGCCAGATCCGGCCGGATCACCTTCAGTGCCACCCGCTGGCCGCGCCGGTCGGAGCCCAGGTACACGACGCCCATCCCGCCGGCCCCCAGCCTGCGGTGGAGCCGGAACGACCCGACGATCCGCGGATCCTCGCGCCGGAGCCGCATCATCGCCATGTCCGTCCCCTCGTCCGTTCGACGTGGCACAGCTTACGTAGTGGTGCCCGCGCGTGCTCATAGGCCGCGCCCTCGCACCGGATCGATTGTCAGTACTGAGGAGGACGGGGCCCGGCGGAGGCGTTCGGCGGCCCGCTCCAACCTCCCTTCCCCGCGCCCCACTTGAGCAGCCGACAGGAATACGGGCGGACGCCTCGGGGGGAGCGACCCGGCCCGCGCGGACCAGCGCCTTCGCACCGGGCCCCGTGAAGTGAGGGAAGTCACGCCCGCCCGTGCCCGTCGGCCCGCTGCCCGTGACCCCTCCGGGAAGACCCGGGGTTCCGGACCCCCCTTCTCCACCCACGGGAGTACGCCGTAAGGACGTGAGTCATCCTCCGGGAGGCCCGCAAGTCGGTACGCGGGCATGACGTTCCGCGCCTCCGGGCTCCCTAGTGTTGAGGTCAAGCGGCGGGTGCAGCACTCGTCCCCCGAGGTACGCACCCGCCGCGCCGGAACACGACAGGAGAGGAACCATGGCATTCACCGCAGCGCGGACGAGCACCCGGCCTTCGAGTCGGCGCCACCCCCTGGTGGCCACCGCCATGGTCCTCCCTCTCGCGGCCCTGCTCGTGGTCGTCTTCGGCGGCTGGGAAGCGGTGGTCACACAGGCGTCGTCCGTGAGCGCGATGCTGGGGCGCTGACAGCGCCCCGGACCCGGGAGAGCGGCCCGGGTCGGGACATCCGGCCATCAGCCCCGTGGGGACGGGGGTGCGGCGGACGGCAGCGTGGGGCCGGTCAGCTGGGGAGCTGACCGGCCTTTCGCGCGTTCCCGCCCCGCCGTTCCGCCCCGATACGCTCCCGGCGTGGACTCCACTGCCCCGAAACCGCCGCACGACCGCCCCGCCCCGCCCCCGCCGGAGCACCTGGCGGCCGTCGCGCACGCCGCCGCGCACGGGCCCGGCGCACCCTGTCGCTGCCCGGGAACCCTGGTGGGGGTGCTCGCCGACCGGGACGACGGGACGGTCGTACGCCACGGGGGACTGGTCGCGAAGGCGCACGCCCCCGGCACCGACCCGGAGGAGCACCGCGCACGGCTGGCGCTCGCCGCGCACCCGGACGTCTCCGGGGTCTTCCTCCCGCCCCTCGTGACGCCCGCGTCCGCGCCGGAGGCACTGGACGGCCGCCCCGTCACCCTCTGGCCGTACGGCCCGCCCGTGGACCCGGCGGACCCCGACGCCGCCCCCTGGGAGGAGGCGGCGCGGCTGCTCGCCCTGCTCCACCGCACCCCGCCGCCGCCCGGGACGGCAGGCCGTCTCCCGGAGATGCGGGCGCCGGTGAAGGCGGCGCTGGCGGTCGACCGGATGCGCGCGACGGCCCCGGACCACCCGGCCACGGCAACGGTCCTGGCGGCCTGGCGAACGATCCCGGCCGACGGCGTCCGGGGAGCGATCCCCCACGCTCGGCCGCCGATCTCCGACAGCCGAGGGCCGAACGCCGGCACCCGGCAGCAGATCCCCACCGGCCCCACCGGCCCCACCCAGACACCCCGTCACCTCTGCCACGGCGACTTCCACCTCGGCCAACTCGTCCGTGACACCCGGTCCGTGCCCACCGGCCCCTGGCGGCTCATCGACATCGACGACCTCGGCCTCGGCGATCCGGCCTGGGATCTCGCCCGCCCCGCCGCCTGGTTCGCCGCCGGCATCCTGCCCCCGGAGGTCTGGTCCCGCTTCCTCGGGGCGTACCAGGAGGCGGGCGGCCCCGCCGTGGGCGCCGACCCCTGGGCCCGACTCGACGTCCCGGCCCGTGCGCTGACGGTCCAGACGGCGGCCCTGGCCCTCGCCAAGTCGACGGCCGAGCACAGGCCGCTCGACGAGGTCGAGGAGGTGATGATCGACACCTGCGCCCGTATCGTGGGATTCCGAACCGACTTGGCCCCCTCGGCGTCCACGTAAGGTGAAGCCACCATTCGAACGGCGAAGTCAGGGAGTTGAGCCGACCATGCAGTGCCCCAAGTGTCATGCGGCCATGCACACGTACAACCGCAACGGCGTCCAGATCGAGCAGTGCAGCGGCTGCCGGGGGATATTCCTGGACTACGGCGAGCTGGAGTCCCTGACCCGCCTGGAGTCCCAGTGGGGCCAGCAGGCCCCGCCGGCCCCGCCCGCCCCGCAGGCCTACCCGGCGCAGCCCGCGCCCGCCGCTCCCGCCTGGGGCGCCCCGCACCACGGCGGCCACCACGGCGGCGGTCACTACCGCCAGCGCGGTTTCGGCCGGATGCTCTTCTCCTCCTGAGCGGGGGAACACGGAAGCCCCCGGCCGCGAGATGCGGCCGGGGGCTTCTTGGTGGTGCGCGATACTGGGATTGAACCAGTGACCTCTTCCGTGTCAGGGAAGCGCTCTCCCGCTGAGCTAATCGCGCGGGGTGCACACGAGCTACCCGAAGGTGCTGCGTACTGCGTGCGCGATACTGGGATTGAACCAGTGACCTCTTCCGTGTCAGGGAAGCGCTCTCCCGCTGAGCTAATCGCGCGGGGGATCCGAAGACCCAGGACCCGAAGGCCCAGTGGACGATACTGGGATTGAACCAGTGACCTCTTCCGTGTCAGGGAAGCGCTCTCCCGCTGAGCTAATCGTCCTTGGAGGTGGAGACGGGATTTGAACCCGTGTAGACGGCTTTGCAGGCCGTTGCCTCGCCTCTCGGCCACTCCACCAGGAGTGAATACAGGGGTTCGGGAAGATCCCCCACATCGAGCGGACGACGAGATTCGAACTCGCGACCCTCACCTTGGCAAGGTGATGCTCTACCAACTGAGCCACGTCCGCTTGTCGTTTCCGTTTCGCTTGCGCGTCCCGGCGACGTGTTGAACTCTAGCGGATTCCTGGGCCAGCACAAAAACGCGTTTCCGCAGCGTGCTGACCTGCGCGCCGATCCAGGTGCCCGGCGGGGCGTCCCGGAGGGTTCGCGCCACGTTCACTCGCCGTGTTCCCCGGGTGGCGGGGAGCCCCCGCCAGCGCGCCTGCCGTCCTCCGTCGACCGGTCGCCCCACCCGTCCCCTGGAGACCGGCCCCTCCGCCCCTCCGCCGGCCGACCTAGACTCGATGCGTGCACGACCTAGCCCCTCTGGCCCGCTTCAGCGGCCTTGTCGCGACCGATCTCCGGGACGTCACCCACGACCCCGAGGCCCTGGACTCCGCCGGCTTCTGGGCCGTCTGCGCGGACTTCGAGGGGCGCCTGACCTGCGCCCGCTTCGGAGACGTGCGGGCCGACCCCGTCCCCCCGCCCGTCCCGGGCGCCTGGCGCGGCCCCGCCGCCGGTGACTGGACGTCCTCGCTCGACCGCGCCGCGTACGTCGCGGGCGTACGGCGCGTGCGCGAGCACATCGCGCGCGGCGAGGTCTATCAGGCGAACCTCTGCCGGGTGCTGACCGCGCCGCTGCCGCACCCCGCGACCGCCGACGTCGACGCCCTCACCTCGCTCCTCGCGCGCGGCAACCCCGCTCCGTACGCCGGAACGATTCGGCTGCCCGCGCACGGCGTGGAGATCGCCACCGCCTCACCCGAGCTCTATCTGCGCAGGGAAGGGGCACTCCTCTCCTCCGGGCCCATCAAGGGGACCGGCCGCACCGCCGCCGACCTCCTCCCCAAGGACCACGCGGAGAACGTGATGATCGTCGACCTGGTCCGCAACGACCTGGGCCGCGTCAGCCGGACCGGCTCCGTCGCCGTCCCCGCCCTCTGCGCCCTCGAAGAGCACCCGGGCCTCGTCCACCTCGTCTCCACCGTCACCGGTCTGCTGCGCGAGGACGCCGGCTGGCCCGAGCTGCTCGCGGCCACCTTCCCGCCCGGCTCCGTCACGGGCGCGCCCAAGTCCAGCGCGCTGCGGATCATCGAGGCCCTGGAGACCGCTCCCCGCGGCCCCTACTGCGGTGGCGTCGGCTGGGTGGACGCCGACGCGGGCACCGCGGAGCTGGCCGTCGGCATACGCACCTTCTGGATCGACCGCCCGGAGGGCGTGCTGCGCTTCGGGACCGGCGCCGGGATCACCTGGGGCTCGGACCCGGAGCGCGAGTGGGAGGAGACCGAGCTCAAGGCGGCCAGGCTCGTCGCGATAGCGTCGGGAACCTACGAGTCAGGCGCCCTTGAGGCGAGCGGAAAGGCCACTTCTCGATGAAACTCTGGGTCAACGGCGGGCTGCACGACGCGGAGACCGCCCGGGTCTCCGTACTGGACCACGGACTGACCGTCGGTGACGGCATCTTCGAGACGGTCAAGGCCGAGCACGGCGAGACCTTCGCGCTCACCCTCCACCTGGAACGCCTCACCCGCTCCGCGCGCGGTCTCGGTCTCCCCGATCCGGACCTCGACGAGGTCCGCCGCGCCTGCGCCGCCGTCCTGGAGGCCAACCCGATGGCCCTCGGCCGGCTCCGCATCACGTACACCGGCGGGCTCTCCCCGCTCGGCTCGGAGCGCGGCGACGCGGGCCCCAGCCTCGTGGTGGCCCTCGGCGAGACCGGCCGCCGGGCCGACACCACCGCCGTGATCACCGTGCCCTGGACGCGCAACGAGCGCAGCGCCCTCACCGGCCTCAAGACCACCTCGTACGCCGAGAACGTGGTCGCCCTCGCCAGGGCGCGCGAGCAGGGTGCGTCCGAGGCGCTCTTCGCCAACACCGTGGGGCAGCTCTGCGAGGGCACCGGCTCCAACGTCTTCGTGGTGGTCGGCGGCCGGATCCTCACCCCGCCGGTCTCCTCGGGCTGCCTCGCCGGGATCACCCGCGCCCTCGCGGTCGAGTGGACGGGCGCGGAGGAGACCGATCTGCCGCTGGAGGTGCTGGAGAGCGCCGAGGAGATCTTCCTGACCTCGACCCTCCGCGACGTCCAGGCCGTGCACCGGGTCGACGGGCGCGAGCTGACCGCGACGCCCGGCCCCGTGACCGCCAAGGCGATGCGGATCTTCGACGAGCACGCGGCCCGGGACCGGGATCCGCGTCTCGGGTAGCGCCCGTCGCCGCCGAAATCCTGATGACGTACGGCCCCGGGGTGGGTAGAACACCTCTGATGACCACCACCCTGCGGCCGGCCGAGCCGCTTCAGCAGACGCCCGAGGGCGGGCGTTCCCGTACGTACGACGTGTGCGTGAACAGCCGCCGCGTCGGCTCCGTCCACCTCTCCACCGATCCGGGCTTCGGCGCGGCCTCGGGGGTGATCAGCGGCCTCGGGATCGACGAGCCGGACCGCGGTCGCGGCCGGGGCGCGGTCGCGGCGCTCGCCTCCGAGGAGGTGCTGCGGAGCTGGGACTGTGCCGAGGTGCAGATATCGGTTCCGGCGGACGCCGAGGCGGCGCTGCGGACGGCACGCTCGCTGGGCTACGCCGAGCGCAGCCGGAACATGGTCAAGGAACTGCCCGCCGAGCCGCCGGCCCTGCCGGACGGCGTCGAGGTCCGGCCGATGAGCGGGACCGAGTACGCGGCCTGGGAGACGCGGGCCAAGGACGGCTTCGCGCAGAGCTGGATCGACCGGGGGGTCCCGGAGGGGCAGGCCCGCGCCAAGGCCGAGGACAGCCACCGGAAGTACCTGCCGGACGGCCTGGCCACGCCCGGTGTCGCGATCCACGTGGTCGTACGGGACGGACGGGCCGCCGGGTTCCTGTGGACCGGCCGGATCGAGATCGAACCGGGGCGGTGGGCGGCCTTCGTGTACGACATCGAGGTTGACGAGGAACACCGCGGGCTCGGCTACGGCCGGGCGCTCATGCGGCTCGCCGAGCGGGTCGCCCTGGAGGCCGGGGAGACCCTGCTCGGACTGCACGTCTTCGCGGGCAACACTCCGGCGATCCGGCTCTACGAGTCGCTGGGCTACCGCACGACCTACGTCAACAGCGCCAAGACGCTGCGGTAGTGCGGGGGCGGGCGGTCAGCCCTACGGGAGGAGCGGTCGGGCCTTCGGGAGCGGTCAGCCCTTGAGGAGGCGGTCGGCGATCTCCTCGACGCGCTCCCGCAGGCCCTCCTGGCTCTGACCGCCGTCGAGCCGCTCGCCGCCGATGACGTACGTCGGGGTGCCGGTGACCTTGATCGCCTTGCCCTCGGCCTCGTCGGCGTCGACGGTCAGCAGGTGCCGGCCGTCGATGAGCGCCGTGTCGAACTCCTCGGCGTCCAGGCCCAGTTCGCCGGCGACCTCAAGGAGGAGCGGCTCGCCCCGCTCGGCGAGGTCCGCGGTCCTGGCGAGCAGCGCCTCCACGTACGGCCAGCCCTTGCCCTGCTCGAACGCCTCCTCGGCGGCCTGGGCGGCGGCGTACGCGTGCTTGTGCTTGGCCAGCGGGAAGTGGCGCAGCTGTACGTCGAGCCGGTCGCCGTACTTCTCGCGGAGCGCGCGGACGTCGCCGAGGGCCTGGAAGCAGTCGGGGCACTGGAGGTCGAACCAGGCCTCGAGGACGACGGGGGAGGTCGGTGCGGTGGTGGTGTCACTCATGACAGCAGTCTCCCTCACCGGTCCGCCCCGCCGGGACCCTCGGGGTTACCACCGGGACCTGGGGAGGAGATCCGGCGGGGAGGACCCGGAGATCTCCCTGAGACCGGCCTCGGAACATGGCCCCGGACGCTCCCGTCGGTGCAGGATGGAAGGGACGTATCACCCGGGACCTGGAGGACCGCATGCTCGCCGAGACCATTTGCTCCGCGGTGTCCGTGGCGGGCCTGGGCATCGCCGCCGTCATGGCGTACCGGAAGCGATTCCTGTCCGCCGCGCGGATCACGGCCTACGCCCTGGTGCCGCTCGGCCTGGTGATGACGGGCGCCGTCGACTGGATCGTGAACACGGCGTTCAGCCCGGTCGCCTGGGCCGGGTTCGGTGTGCTGGGTGCCGCCTGGCTGCTGTTCCTGTCGACCCGGGCCGTCGAGCGGCGCCGTGGCGAACGCAAGGAGATCACCGGGGGAGCCGAGCAGAGAACCGTGGCCCCGGGGGCGTCGGCGCCCTCGCGCGCCGTGGCGGCGAAGCCCCCGGCCGGCAAGTCCTCCGGTGAGGACTTCAGCGACATCGAGGCGATTCTGAAGAAGCACGGGATCTGATCACTTCTGGCGATTCCCGGTCCCATCCCGCCCCCATCCCGTTCCCATGATCCACGGGAAGGGATGAACGGGCCCTGCGGTGGGGCGTGTTGCGGGATTTCCGGGGTCCGGCGTGCGCGATCATCCCCCCGAGATGCTGGATACCTCGCGGGAGACCGTCCCCGCCGCCCCCGATGCCCCCGCCGAAGAGCCGCGCGGCTGCCTGTTCGCGCTCTCCCAGCCACCCCTCATGATCTTTCTCGGGGTGATCGGCTGTCTGCTGCTGCTGGCCGCGGTCAACGATCTCTTCGTGCTGTGACCCCGTGGCCGGGGGAGCGGCCGGGGGAGGTCAGCCCGCCGCTTCCTTGCGGCGGGCGCGGTACGCGGCCACGTGCAGCCGGTTCCCGCAGGTGCGGCTGTCGCAGTAGCGGCGCGAGCGGTTGCGGGAGAGGTCGACGAAGGCCCGGCCGCAGTCCGGTGCCTCGCAGCGCCGCAGCCGTTCCTGCTCGCCCGCCACGACGATGAAGGCGAGGGCCATGCCGCAGTCGGCCGCGAGGTGGTCGGCCACCGAGGCGCCCGGCGCGAAGTAGTGCACGTGCCAGTCGTAGCCGTCGTGGTCGGTGAGCTGCGGCGTGGTTCCCGCGTTCGCCACCAGCTGGTTGATCAGGGGGGCCGCGATGCGGGCCTCGGGGGCGGAGAAGACCGCCGCGAACTTCTCTCGCACCTGGCGCACGGCCCGCAGATCGGCGGCTCCGAGGTCGCCCACGCCACTGACCTTGTGCGCGCGGACGAAGGTCAGCAGACCCGGGATGTCCGCGAGCTCGTCCTCGCGGTCGCCCTGCGGCGCGGTGTTCATCAGATCGACGACGGTGTCGAGGGCGATCCGGGTGTCGTGGGGGATCAGCACGATTCGCTCCCTGGCCGGCCACGGGCGGGCGCCCGCGGAATGGCGCTGACTTTAGCGCGACCGGGAAAAGGACAACGGCGCCCACCACCGCGCCGGCTGCGCGGTGGGGAGCGCCGGTGTCGTGCCTATGTGACTGCCCGCGCGGCGCCGTCGCCCCGAGTCGGACGGCGCCGTGCGGCTCTCGGCCTGGCTCAGCTGTCGGCCAGGATGTGGGAGAGCTCCGTATCGAGATCGAAGTGCCGGTGCTCGGTGCCCGGTGGCACGGCGGCGTCGGTCCTCTTCAGGAACGACTCCAGGGCCCTCGCAGGGGCCTCGAGCAGGGCTTCTCCCTCGGGGGAGCTCAACGCGATGCAGACGACTCCCTGACCGTGACTACGGGACGGCCAGACTCGGACGTCGCCCGTGCCGGTGGGCCGGTGCAGCCCCTCGGCGAGAAGGTCGCGGGCGAAGACCCACTCGACCGTCTCCTCGGCTCCGGTGTGGAAGGTGGCGTGCACGGCATAGGGATCGGCCGTGTCATACCGCAGGCCCGCGGGTACAGGCAGTGAGGACTCGCTCGACACAACGAGGCGCAGGTGCAGCTCGCAGCTGACCGTGGTGTTCATAAGCGCCAGGGCCTTTCGCTCAGTGTGCGCTCGGGGATTCGCACGTCGGCGAAATCGACATGCCACCTCCAGGGTCGTTGTAAACCCCTCTGTCGGTTTTGTGATCGTTCAGGTCGCTCGTATGGGTGCGTGTGACCTGCGGTAATGCCGCCATTCCAGTGAGGGCGTCCGGTCCGGTAGGTTGGTGGGCATGAATGCGGAGAGTGACGAGCGCGCCGGGGAGTCCGCAGACGGCAAAGAAGCCGAACTGGGATCCCGTGCGCCGGAGTTCATCAAGTCCCGACGAGGCCTGCATCTGAGCTGGCAGGTCGGTGTCTTCATCGTGGGACTCGCCGTGGTCGGCGCCGGAGTGGTCATGCTGCCGCTCCCCGGGCCCGGCTGGCTGGTCATCTTCGGCGGCATGGCGATCTGGGCGACCGAGTTCGTCTGGGCACAGCTCGTGCTCCGCTGGACCAAGCGCAAGGTCACCGAGGCCGCGCAGCGCGCCCTCGACCCCAAGGTCCGCCGAAGGAACATCATCCTCACCACCGTCGGCCTGGTGATCATCGCCGCCCTGCTCGGCGTCTACCTCTGGAAGTTCGGCCTCGTCATGCCGTGGAAGATCGACGAGTGACTCCGGGATGGTTCGGGAGCCCCGCTGACATGCGGTAATGTTTGCGGTGCGCCGGGGCGATTAGCTCAGTGGGAGAGCACTTCGTTCACACCGAAGGGGTCACTGGTTCGAACCCAGTATCGCCCACCACCCGGACCGAAGGCCCGGAGACGGAACACCGTCTCCGGGCCTTCGGCGTTCCCCGCTCACCGCATCCGCGCCAGCCGCTCCCGCAGCCTCCGGGCGTCCCGGAGCCGCTGCTCGTACGTGGCGCCGACCGCGAGCAGCAGCAGCCCGGCGAGGGCCGGCGGCAGCCAGCGCGGCAGCGCCCCCACCACCTGCACCACGTACGGCGCCAGCTCGTGCAGCCCGTCCAGGGCCAGCACCCCACCGCCCAGCACCAGGAGCGCCTGGAGCCGGAACCGCGCGCCGAGCAGCGTCACCACCAGCGCCGCGACCCCCAGGACCAGCGGGCGCGCCCACTCCGGGTCCGTCCAGGCCGCCACGAGGCTCGGCAGCAGCGTCGCCGCGAGACCCGGGCCGTACGCCGTCCACGACGAGGCCTCCGGGTCCCGGCGCCGCCGCAGGAACCCGACGACCAGCGCGGGCACGGTCACCGGCAGGGTGTACGCCTCCGGGGTCGTCACCTCCCAGACCGCCAGCCGCACCCAGGCGGCCCCCAGGAACAGCACCGCCGCCGTCCACGAGGCGAACCGCCGCCGCTCCGGCCGTACCGCCGTCGCTGCCGCGATCACCCCGCCCAGGGCCAGGGCGAGCGCGAGGAACGCCGGACGGGACACCGCGAACCCGAGGGCGAGCACCCCCACGGCGGCGCCCGTGATCTCGACCGCCACGGCCACCGGGCGCGCCCTGGCGCCGACGAGCGCGGTCGCCGCCGGGACCAGGAGCAGGGCGAGCGCCGTCCAGTGGTCCTCGAACCCGCCGGCCGCCGCCACCGAGAGCACGAGCCCGGTCGCGGTGAGCACCGCGCCACAGGCCGCGACCACCCGGCGGCTGTCCCTGCCGAGCACCGCCACGCCCGTGAGGAGCGCGAACACCACCCCGAGCACCGCGAAGGTCGCTCCCCGCACGTCCAGGGCCGGCGCGACCGCGCTCACGGCGGACGCGAGCCCGCCGGCGTACGCGCTCCACCCGATGACGGCCCCGGGCGCGAGCACGGGGGCCCGCGTCACGGGCCGGGAGGGCGCCCAGGCGGGCCACGCGGGCCCGGAGGGCATGCCGGGGGCATCCGGCGCGGGTGTGCCCGTGGTCGGTGCGGTCCGGGGCCTCGGCTCCCGCAGGCCACGCGTCAGCGGGCCCGGGCGGAGCGCGATCCACAGGGCCGCCGCGCTCGTCAGGAGCTGGAGGGCGAGCGTCGCCGCGTACGGCAGGCCCAGAGAGACCGGCAGCGCCGTCAGGAGCGCCCAGACGAGGGCGAGGGACCCGCAGCGGGACCACAGCCGGGGGAGGGCCGCGAGCACGGCGGCGGCCACCGCCAGGACCAGGACGGCCGTCCCCGGGTACGAGGCCAGCACGCGCCCGGCGTGCTCGCCGGACCACACCTCGGTGGTCCGGGCCATCGGCCCCAGCAGCCCCGCCGCCACCGGCGGGAGCGCCCACAGGACCCCGAGCGCCGCGACCCCGGCCCCGGTGCCGGCGAGCCCGAGCCGGATGCCTGCCGGTATCCGGGGCCCGGCGGCGGTCGTCCCGGGGCCGGCGGCGGGTGCGGGAACGCCGTCCTCGGGCGCCCGCCGCCCGTCCCCCGGCGCCGCCGTCGCGCGCGGGCGCCACACCGACACCAGAGCCAGCCCGCACAAGACGTACCCCGGCACCGTCCAGTCCGACGGCAGGGCGGCGCGCAGCAGGCCGCCGAAGGCCGCCACCGAGGCCAGACCCGCGACCACCGACGCCGCCACCGACAGCGCAGGCGTCCGCCAGGCCGCGTACAGGGTCACCGCGGCGCTCGCCAGGAGCAGCGCCGCACCGCTCCACGGCGAGGTAAGCGAGAGCCAGCCGCCCGTCAGGAGCGCCCAGCCGCCCAGGGCCGTCGCACCCGTCGCGGCCGTGATCCGCACCGCCGCGGGACGGGTCCACAGCACGACCGCCCCGTCCGCCGCCGCGGTGACCAGGGCCGCCCAGGCGAAGGCCGTCGGGCCGCCACCGGCCGCCAGCACACCGAGCGGCAGCGGCAGCTGCCCGGCGACCACGGCCGCCGGCAGTGGAATCCGCAGCCGGGACAGCGCCGAGCCGTACGCCGTCCACGCGCCCGCCAGGACCGCCGAGGCCACCGCCGTGTACCCGAGGCCGCCCGTCTCCGGCAGCGCCACCCGGTGCACCGCGTACGCGTCCAGCACCATCAGGACCAGACCCAGCGCCGCCACCGACTCGGCCGTCGACACCAGGCCCCTGCGCAGCAGCGCCACCGGCGTCGCCAGCGCCGCCGAGGTCACCACGGACAGGACCGCCGTTCGGCCGCCGATCCCCATCGAGCCCCAGCTGACCAGGGTGAAGGCGACCGCCGCGATCGTCAGGAGGGTGCCGCCCAGGGTCAGCAGCACGTTCTGCGCGCTCCGGGGCGTCGAGTCCGCCGGAGCCGGGGTCGCGAACGGGCGGGGCGCCATCGGCGCGGCCGACGCGTGGAGGACCTGGATCAGCCAGGCCCGCCGGGCCAGCAACTGGGACCGGCGTCCGTCGAGTTGGGCCAGCTCGCGGTCGACGAGCACCAGTTCGTCCGCGGGTGGCAGGGAGTTGTCCATGTCCGGAGTGTGGCCCCGGCCCCGGCCCGCAGGAATGCGTCCCGGTACTCATCTTCCGGCCCGAACGCCCTGAGTACCCCCACACTGGGGTCATGGACTGGTGCCGGTACCGCTTCCGCAGCGTCTGGCGGCTCGCCGCCCCGCCGGAGGCCGTCTACGCCGTCCTCGAACGCGCCGAGGAGTACCCGAGCTGGTGGCCCCAGGTCCGCGAGTTCGTCCCCCTCGACACCACCACCGGCACCGCCCGCTTCCGCTCCCTCCTCCCGTACGACCTCGTCGTCACGGCCGGCGCCCTGCGCCGCGACCCCGCGGCCGGGGTCCTGGAGGTCGGACTCGGCGGCGACCTGGTGGGCTGGGCCCGCTGGACGCTCGCCCCGGAGGGCACCGGCACCCGCGCCGTCTACGAGCAGGAGGTCGAGGTCCACGCCCGCCTCCTGCGGGCCCTCGCCGTCCTCGGCCGGCCCGTCTTCCGCGCCAACCACGCCTGGATGATGCGAGGCGGACGGCGGGGACTCGCCGCCCGTCTGAAGGGGTCGCTCGAAGAGCGTCGTTGAGGGCGGTGGCCGGGCGGCCGGCCGGCCGGTTTGAACGCGGGGCGCGAAGGCCTGTATGGTTCAACCCGTTCCCGGGCGATTAGCTCAGCGGGAGAGCACTTCGTTCACACCGAAGGGGTCACTGGTTCGATCCCAGTATCGCCCACCGGGTAGAGGCCGGTCCGTCGAAAGACGGACCGGCCTCTGTCATGTGTCAGGCCGCCGTGCCCAGTTCCGGCCGCAGCGGCCACGCCGGGTCGACCGTCTCCGGCGTCCCCTGCCGGGTGAACCACGCCTGTAGGCCCCGCGCCTGCGCCGCGTGCCACACCGCCTGGAGGGTGTGCAGCTCCGCCGGGGTCAGCCGCTCCAGGCGGGCCGAGAAGCGCCGCGCCACCGCCCGTACGACATCGAGCGCCGCCGCCGCGTCCGCCGCCGCGTCGTGCGCCCCCGCCAGATCCACCTCGTAGTGCGCGCACAGGTCGGTCAGCGTCCGGCGGCCCTTGCGGTACCGGTCCAGATGCTTGTCCAGCACCCGGGGGTCCAGCACGCACAGCGGGCTGCCCGCCAGGTAGTCGCCGAGCGTGGACGCCCGGTGCCTGCGCAGCTCGCGGTCGAGGATCGTCAGGTCGAACGGCGCGTTCATCACCACCAGCGGCCGTCCCGCCGCGGACTGCTCGGCCAGCGCGCGCGCCAGCTCCTCCATCACCGGGGCCGGCCAGCGGCCGTTCCGCTGGAGGTGATCGTCCGTCAGCCCGTGCACGGCGGTGGCCCCCTCGGGCACCGGTATGCCCGGATTGACCAGCCAGCGCGTGACCCGCGGACGTGCTCCCGCCGTGTCCTGCACGACGAGAGCGGCCGACACGATCCGGTCGCCCTCGACGTCGACCCCGGTGGTCTCCGTGTCGAAAGCGGCCAGGGGTCCTTCGTACCAGTGCATCGTCATCCCTGAACTCCCTGCACACGTGCGGCAGATGGCCAACCCCCTGCCCCCGAAACGGTGATACCCGGACTGTTTGCGCCGTACGCGGACCGGTCACAACAGAAGGGACGGGGAAGGAAGAAGACATGGCGCTCGCCCAGCCCGAGTCGGGAGGGCTGCCGCCCCAGCGGCTGGCTCCGACACGCGGCTCACTCGCCACCACCGCCTGCATGGAGACCCTTCAGGTGGGATACCTGCACGCCGTCGCGGCCGCGGCCGGCTGCTCGCTGTCCCAGCCCTTTCCGGACAACGGCATCGACTGGCACGTGAGCCACAGCGCTCCCGGCCACACCGTCGACGACGAGGTGACCATCAAGGTGCAGCTCAAGTGCACCTACCAGATACCGCCGCGCCCGCCCGGGAGCACGTTCTCGTTCACTCTCGACAACGACCACCTGGTGAAACTCGCCAGGACCCCGGTCTCCGTCCACAAGATCCTCGTCGTGATGCTCGTCCCGCGGGCACCTGAGGACTGGCTCAGGGCGAGCCACGACCGCCTCGACCTGCGGCACTGCTGCTACTGGACCAACCTGGCCGGACAGCCGGTCACGGGACGGCGCCGGACCACCGTGCGCATCCCGACGACGCGGATCTTCGACGACCGGGCACTCTGCGAGATCATGACCCGGGTCGGCGTGGGAGGGAGACCTTGATGCACCGACCGATCGACGAACCGGGGTTCGGGGACGAGGGGGGCGGAGCCGGGCGCGGCCCCGTCCCTCCGCCCTACCGGCCCCACCCGCCGCCCGGCGACACCCCCGGGCCCTGGACGGGCATCCCCGCCCCGCCCACCGGACCCTGGGCCGACACCCAGGGCGCCCCCGACCCGGGCAGGGTCGACCCGCGCGTCCTCGGCGCCCTCCTCGCCCGGCACGGCTGGCGGCGGCGCGGCGGGGCGGCCGGCCGCTACAGCCGCTGGACCCCGCCCGGCAGCGGCTCCGGCACCAGCCTCCTGGTCCCGGAGAGCCGCTCCTTCCCGGACTGCGAGGACCTGCTCGGCGAGGCCCTCACCGCCCTCGCCCACAGCGCCACGCCCTCCGCCCGCGAGGTCCTCACCGGCCTCGCCGTGCCCAGTGACGAGATCCGCTGGTGGCGCGACGTGCCCCCGGGCCCCGCGGGTACGGTCCCCTGGACCGTGCAGGAGCAGCTCAGGTCCGCCGCCCGCCAGCTCCTGCTGGCCGGCGCCCTCGCCGTACGCGGCCGGGCCGGCTACTACGGGGCCCGGCACCGGCGACCCGCCCAGACCTCCCTGGAGACCGTCGTCGTCGGCGCGGCCCCCGGCGGGCGCGGCCTCACCGCCTTCCTGCCCGTCGACCCCGGCCGCCCGATCGCCGTGCGGCTCTACCACGCGCTCCACGCGGCCCGCGAGGCCACCGACTACCAGCGGGCCACCGGCGGCATGGAGGCCTTCGACGCCGCCGTCGAGGCGGGTGTCAGCCGGGAACTCACCGAGGCCCTCGTCGCCCTCGTGCGGGGCACCGAGGGCGCCCGCGTCGCCCTGGAGTGGGCGCCGTCCGCCGGGGCGCCCGAGGGCTGCGCCGCCCGGCCCGAACCGGTCGAGTTCTCGCCCGGCGACCTGCCCGCGCTGCGCGAGGCGAGCGCCCGCTACCTCACCGGCGAACCGTCCGTACCGGTCAGGCTCACCGGCGCCGTCGTCCGCATGCGCCGCTCCGGGACGCGCGGCGAGGGCACCGTACGGCTCCGCGTGCTCGGCGGCGCGGAGGTCCCGCACGTCCGGGTGACCCTGGACGAGGAGGCGTACCGCACGGCGGGGCACGCCCATCTCGTAGGGCTCCCCATCCGGGTCGTGGGCCGGCTGGAGAGCCGGGGCGGCTTCCGGCGGCTCACCGACGCGTCGGGGGTCGTCCCCGTACAGGTCGATGAGACGGAGCGGGACCGGCTGATGAAGTCGCTCCAGGAGAATCTGGACTTCTTCGAGGAGGCGTGCGGGCCGGACGAGGGCTGAAAGGACGGAGGCCGGGACCGGGGACGGTGCGGCCGGACCGGGGACGGTGCGGCCGGGCGGTGGCAAACCGCTTCGCGGGCGGGCCGGTCGTCTCGGTAGGATCAGCGGTGCGCGGCACCTCGTCTCTGTCGCGCACCGCCGGCGCCGGCACCTCGTGTCTGCCTGCGCCCTTATGTACGGAGTACCCGTGTCTGATGTCCGTGTGACCGTCCAGTCCGCCTCGGAAGCAGAGGAGAGGGCGGTGAGCGCGGGCACCACCGCCGGCGCCCTGTTCGCCGACGACCGCACCGTCATCGCCGCCCGTGTGGCCGGCGAACTGAAGGACCTGTCGTACGAGCTCGCCGACGGCGATGTCGTCGAGGGCGTCGAGATCTCCTCCCCGGACGGTCTCGACATCCTGCGCCACTCGACCGCGCACGTCATGGCCCAGGCCGTGCAGGAGCTCTTCCCCGAGGCCAAGCTGGGCATCGGCCCGCCGGTCCGGGACGGCTTCTACTACGACTTCGACGTCGAGAAGCCCTTCACTCCCGAGGACCTCAAGGTCATCGAGAAGAAGATGCAGGAGATCCAGAAGCGCGGCCAGCGCTTCGCCCGCCGTGTGGTGACCGACGAGGACGCCCGCGCCGAGCTGGCGGACGAGCCGTACAAGCTGGAGCTCATCGGCATCAAGGGCTCCGCGTCGACCGACGACGGCGCGAACGTCGAGGTGGGCGGCGGCGAGCTGACCATCTACGACAACCTCGACGCCAAGACCGGCGACCTGTGCTGGAAGGACCTCTGCCGCGGTCCGCACCTGCCCACCACCCGGAACATCCCGGCGTTCAAGCTCATGCGCAACGCCGCCGCCTACTGGCGCGGCAGCGAGAAGAACCCGATGCTCCAGCGCATCTACGGCACCGCCTGGCCGTCGAAGGACGAGCTCAAGGCCCACCTCGACTTCCTCGCCGAGGCCGAGAAGCGCGACCACCGCAAGCTCGGCAACGAGCTGGACCTCTTCTCCATCCCGGACGAGATCGGCTCCGGCCTCGCGGTCTTCCACCCCAAGGGCGGCATCATCCGCCGGGTCATGGAGGACTACTCGCGCCGGCGGCACGAGCTGGAGGGCTACGAGTTCGTCTACTCGCCGCACGCCACCAAGGGCGCCCTCTTCGAGAAGAGCGGCCACCTGGACTGGTACGCGGAGGGCATGTACCCCCCCATGCAGCTCGACGGTGGTACCGACTACTACCTCAAGCCCATGAACTGCCCGATGCACAACCTGATCTTCGACGCGCGCGGCCGCTCCTACCGTGAACTGCCGCTGCGCCTGTTCGAGTTCGGCACCGTGTACCGGTACGAGAAGTCCGGCGTCGTGCACGGTCTGACCCGGGCCCGCGGCTTCACCCAGGACGACGCGCACATCTACTGCACCCGCGAGCAGATGGCGGAGGAGCTGGACAGGACCCTCACCTTCGTCCTGAACCTGCTGCGCGACTACGGTCTGACCGACTTCTACCTGGAGCTGTCCACCAAGGACCCGGAGAAGTTCGTCGGCTCCGACGAGGCGTGGGAGGAGGCCACCGCGGTCCTCCAGCAGGTCGCCGAGAAGCAGGGCCTCCCGCTGACCCCCGACCCGGGCGGCGCCGCGTTCTACGGCCCGAAGATCTCCGTGCAGGCGCGGGACGCCATCGGCCGCACCTGGCAGATGTCGACCGTGCAGCTCGACTTCAACCTGCCGGAGCGCTTCAACCTGGAGTACACCGCGTCGGACGGCACCAAGCAGCGCCCGGTCATGATCCACCGCGCGCTGTTCGGTTCCATCGAGCGCTTCTTCGCGGTGCTCCTCGAGCACTACGCGGGCGCGATGCCGCCGTGGCTGGCGCCCGTCCAGGCGGTCGGCATCCCGATCGGCGACGCGCACGTCGAGTACCTCCAGGACTTCGCGGCCGACGCGAAGAAGCTGGGGCTGCGGGTCGACGTGGACGCCTCGTCCGACCGGATGCAGAAGAAGATCCGCAACCAGCAGAAGCAGAAGGTTCCGTTCATGATCATCGTCGGTGACGACGACATGGCCGCGGGCACCGTCTCCTTCCGCTACCGCGACGGTTCGCAGGAGAACGGCATCGCCCGTGACGAGGCGCTGGCGAAGCTCCTCGACGTGGTGGAGCGCCGCGTCCAGGTGTGACGCGCGCCCCGCGTGAGCGGGGTGCTTGGATCAGGCCCCCGGGAAATTCCCCGGGGGCCTCTTCTCGTCCTCCCTGGCGAACGTCTGGATCAGCCAGGACGAGAAGGAACCCGTCACCGCGCCCAGCAGCGCCAGGCCGACGGCCATCAGGCCCACCGCCACCAGCCGTCCCATCGGGGTCACGGGCGTCACGTCCCCGTACCCCACCGTCGCGAGGGTGGAGCAGGCCCACCACACCGAGTCGCCGAAGGTGACGATCGTGGCGCCGGGGGCGCCGACCTCGTACTTGTAGACGGCGAGCGCGCCCGAGAAGCCCAGCAGGGCCACGGTCAGGCCGGCGTAGACCATCACGCGCGCGTAGAGGCTGAGCCGGGGCTTGTCCTGGCGGCGCTGCACCCGGTCGTAGATGCTCACCATGCGCACCGGCCGCAGCAGCGGAAGCACCAGGACCACCGTGTCGAGGAGATGGGTGCGGAGGAAGCGGAACACGCCCTGGCCGCTGAGGCGGAGCCGTACCGCATAGTCCAGGACGAACAGGGCCCAGGCCGCCAGGGTGGCGGTGAGGCAGATGTTGAGCCAGAGCTGCGGGAGGTGGTGGCGGGCGAGGACACGGACCGCGTAGCCCGCGAGATAGACGAGGGAGGCCACGGCGAGCGGGATCTCCATACGACGGTCCCAGCGCTCCTGGCGGGGCGGTTTCGGTGGCCTGACGCTCATCGGATCAGCATGGCCGCTCCATGGATCTTCCGCCCCGGCGACACGTTCCGAACGGGCGACGCAATATGCTGCACAGCATGACGACTGAGCCGGAGCAGCAGATCGGAGTGGGGACGCGGGACGCGTTCCAGCGCCTGTGGACGCCTCATCGGATGGCGTACATCCAGGGCGAGAACAAGCCCACCGGGCCGGGCGCCGACGACGGCTGTCCGTTCTGCTCGATTCCGGCGAAGTCGGACGAGGACGGTCTGGTGATCGCGCGCGGTGAGAGCGTGTACGTGGTCCTCAACCTGTATCCGTACAACGGCGGCCACCTCATGGTCGTCCCCTACCGTCACGTCGCCGACTACACGGACCTGGACGCGGCGGAGACGACGGAGCTCGCCGACCTCACCAAGCGCGCGATGGTCGCGCTGCGGGCGGCGTCCGGGGCTCACGGCTTCAACATCGGCATGAACCAGGGTGCCGTCGCGGGCGCCGGCATCGCCGCGCACCTGCATCAGCACGTGGTGCCGCGCTGGGGTGGGGACACCAACTTCATGCCGGTCGTCGGGCACACCAAGGTGCTGCCGCAGCTGCTCGCCGACACCCGCAAGATGCTGGCCGACGCCTGGCCGGCCACGGTCTGAGCGGACGGTGAGGGGCCCGGACCACGGTCGTGGTCCGGGCCCCTTCGCGTTTGTCGGGGACCGGGTCCCTCCCGGGTGCGCCCCGGTCAGGCGTCGTAGACGTCGGCCTTCTTCGGGCCCGGTTCCTGGATGCCGCCGCTGAGGGCCAGCGAGCGGTTGGTGAAGCGCTCCGTGTCCACGTTGTGCTCGTCGAGCACCTTGAGCGTCGCGGAGTGGACGGCGCGGAGCACGGGCGCGGCCATGCGGATGGCGTCGTCGGCCATGAAGCGGTTCTTCCAGAGCGGCCCCGCCCACACGTGCCGCAGACCGAACGGCTCGGGCAGGCTCATCTTGCCGCCGAGGTACTCCAGGACCGGCGGGTACCAGGTGAGCGGGGCGCGCACCGCGAGCCGGACGATGTCGTTGGTGCCGAGCAGCGGCTGCTGGATCTCCTTGGTCTCCCAGAAGCGGACGGTCTTGGAGACCTCCTTGGTCTTCGCCTTCGGCTTCGTGGTGAAGAGGCCGTGGACGGGGCCGAGCGCGTGCCCGGTGACCTCGATCCGGAGCGTGTGGAGGAGGGAGGTCACGGTGACCATCATGGTCAGCACCAGATTGCCGTCCCAGAGCGTGAACTGCACGCCGAGGTAGTGGCGGTTGCCCGCGCCGAACTGCTGGTCGTTGCAGATGCGCTGTATCTCGTGCGGCTTGACCTGGTAGTGGACGATGTTGTCGCCCTCGGGGCGGCTGACCTCGTCGGCGCCCTCGCCGACCGGGGAGACGATCCAGTGCTTGACGGTCGGCTTGGGGAAGCCGGTCTTGAGGGTGCCGCGCTCCAGGAGGGTCAGCTCGTCGTGGATCCTGCGGACGATGTCCCAGGCGCGGAAGGCGTGGAGTTCCCGGCCGGCCTGCGGGACCAGTTCCTCGGCGAGCGTCCAGTTGCCCCAGCGGGTGCCCAGACCGAGGATTCCCTTGGTTCCGGCGTAGAAGACGATGTTGGACTGCTGCTCGGCGGAGAGCTTCTCCAGGTTGACCCGCAGTGCCTCCGCCGACTTCTCGCCCGGGTCCTGGGGGACGGACTTGGGGACGTGGGGGCCGACGCCGCCGCCGCCGAGCAGGCCGCTCCAGCGCTCGCGGAGGTCGATCGCGGCGTTCAGGCAGATCCGGCTCGCGAGGAACCAGCCGACGACCGGGGCGACGACCATCGCGCGCAGGTAGTTCGGCAGGATCCCGTCGAAGGGCAGCTTGAGCAGGACGAGCGCGGCGAAGATCCCGGCGGCCCAGAGCAGGGCGGTGCCGATGGCGCTGTTGCGCTTGTTCTCGGAGCCGGAGACGAGCCGGCGGAGCTGGATGACACCGAGCCAGAGCAGCAGGCCGGGCAGGAAGAGGACGCCGCAGAAGAAGGTGACCAGGGTCAGCTTGACGTCGCGCTGCCTGCGCAGGTGCGTGGCGGCCAGGCAGTGTTCGACGACCGGCTGCGGCTCGGCGCCGAAGGACTGGATGAGGGCCTTGCGGGCGCCGCCGAGCATGCGGGCCTGGACCGCGCGGGAGAAGGCCTCCCCGAGGTCGGGGCTGAAGAGCCCCCACTTCCCTTCCTTGACCGTGGTCTTGTAGAGCTCGCTGTCGGCCTGCTTGATCGTGTCCAGAGGACTGTCCCGGTACGCGGCGGAGGCGAGCGCGTTGGTCGCGCCCGTACCGCCCCCCGAGTTCTGGAGGGGGATCTGAGCCCCGGGTCCGAAACCGTCGATCGCCACTGCCGCCCCCATCGCGCGCGAGTATTTGTGCGGGCTGTTCCCAACTGCCGCGCCCCGCACACCTTCTGAGCTGGGCACCACAGCGTAACCGGGGACCGACCTGTGCGTCACCGCCTGTGGATATCGCGGCCGAATGATGTACGCCCGACCTGGGGCGGGCGCCCGTCGCTCGCTGTCATTCTCTCAACTAGGCACTGTTTTCGGCCTGTTCGCGCATCGTCGCGGCGAGCTGCGGCGGCATCGGTTCGTGCCGGGCGTACGCGCGGTCGAACCGGCCGGTGCCGTGCGACACCGACCGCAGGTCGATCGGGTACCGCCCGATCTCGATCTCCGGCACCTCGGCCCTCACCAGGGTCCGCCCGGGACCTGCCTGTTCGGTGCCGACCACCCGGCCCCGTCGCCCCGACAGATCGCTCATCACCGGCCCGACGTACTCGTCCGGGACGAGCACCCGGACCTCCACGACCGGCTCCAGGAGGGCGACGTCGACCTCGGCGGCCGCCTCCCGCAGGGCCAGCGCGCCGGCGGTCTGGAAGGCGGCGTCGGAGGAGTCCACCGAGTGCGCCTTGCCGTCCCGCAGGGTGACCCGGACGTCGACCAGCGGATAGCCGGCGGCGACCCCCCGCGCGGCCTGGGCACGTATCCCCTTCTCCACGGAGGGGACGAACTGGCGCGGGACCGCCCCGCCGACCACCTTGTCGACGAACTCGATGCCGCTGCCCGAAGGGAGCGGCTCCACCTCGATCTCGCAGATCGCGTACTGGCCGTGGCCGCCGGACTGCTTGACGTGCCGGCCCCGGCCCGCCGAGGCACCACCGAACGTCTCGCGCAGCGACACCTTGTGCGGCACGGCGTCGACCTGTACCCCGTACCGGCCCCTGAGGCGTTCGAGGACGACGTCCTGGTGCGCCTCGCCCAGGCACCACAGCACCACCTGGCGGGTGTCCGGGTTCTGTTCGAGCCTCAGGGTCGGGTCCTCGGCCACCAGCTTGGCGAGGCCCTGGGAGAGCCGGTCCTCGTCCGCCTTGCCATGGGCCCGGACCGCGAGCGGCAGCAGCGGCTCCGGCATGCTCCACGGCCGCATCAGGAGCGGATCGTCCTTCGAGGAGATCGTGTCGCCCGTCTCGGCCCGGCCCAGCCGGGCCACGCACGCGAGATCACCGGCGATGCACCGCGCCATGGGCCGCTGCTGCCTGCCGAACGGAGAGGTGAGCCCGCCGATCCGCTCGTCGACGTCGTGGTCCTCGTGGCCCCGGTCGGCGAGACCGTGACCGGAGACGTGCACGGTCTCGTCGGGGCGCAGGGTGCCGGAGAAGACCCTGACCAGGGAGATCCTTCCCACGTAGGGGTCGGCGGCGGTCTTGACGACCTCCGCCACCAGGGGTCCCTCGGGGTCGCAGGAGAGCGGGGGCCGGGGGCGCCCGTCGGGGGTGGTGACGGCGGGGGGCTCGTGCTCCACGGGGGAGGGGAAGCCGCCCGTGATCAGCTCCAGGAGTTCGAGGGTGCCCAGACCCTGCGTCCCGCCGTCGGCGGCCGGGGCGGCCGCGAGCACCGGGTGGAACGCGCCCCGCGCGACGGCCTTCTCCAGGTCGTCGACGAGGGTCTTCCCATCGATCGCCTCGCCGCCCAGATAGCGGTCCATGAGGGTCTCGTCCTCGCTCTCGGCGATGATCCCCTCGATCAGCCGGGCGCGGGCCTCCGCGATCCGCTCCCGCTGCTCCTCGTCCGGCGGGACCTCCCGGCGCACCCCCGTGGAGTAGTCGAGGATCCGCTCCGACAGCAGGCCGGCGAGGCCGGTCGCGGGCGCGTGCCCGTCGGCGCCCTCCGGGCCGCGCACCGGCAGGTAGAGGGGGAGGACGGCGTCCGGGTCGTCACGGCCGAAGAGGCCGGCGCAGAGGGCGGTCAGCTCGCCGAAGTCGGTGCGGGCCGTGTCGAGGTGGGTGACGACGATGGCGCGGGGCATGCCGACGGCGGCGCACTCCTCCCAGATCATCCGGGTGGAGCCGGCGACCGCGTCGGCCTCCTGGGCGGCCGAGACGACGAAGAGGGCCGCGTCCGCCGCGCGCAGACCGGCCCTCAGCTCCCCGACGAAGTCGGCGTACCCCGGTGTGTCCAGGAGGTTGATCTTGTACCCGTCCCAGCCGACCGGTACGAGCGAGAGCTGTACGGAGCGGTGCCGGCGGTGCTCGATCTCGTCGTAGTCGGAGACGGTGCCGCCGTCCTCGACCCGCCCGGCCCGGTTGACCGCACCGGCCGTCTGCGCGAGCGCCTCGACCAGGGTCGTCTTCCCCGATCCGCTGTGGCCGACCAGCACCACGTTCCGTACGGCCGTGGGCCGGTCGGCCGTCGGAGCCCTTCCGGCGGCCCCGGCGGCCGTGTTCGCCTTGTCACCCATGATGTGTTCCTCCCGACTGCTCGCACGGTGCGGCGTGACGCGGGCGGGCGCGGGGGAGTGGTGCGTCGCGGTACGGCTCCTGCGGGTGCCCGCGGTGGTCCTTCGAGCTTTGCACCGACGCCAGGACGCGTCCATACGTCGTACGCGGGAGGACCCACCGGGGGACGCCGACGCGGCCGGGCGGGTGCCCGCCGGTACGCCGGGGCGCTCGTGGCTACGATGGGTGAGCCGGTGGTCATAGGGGCCGCGCGGCCCACCGAACCTCGGGAAGGCCATGCTGAACAAGTACGCGCGTGCATTCTTCACGCGTGTCCTCACACCGTTCGCAGCGTTTCTGCTCCGCCGGGGCGTCAGCCCCGACGCGGTCACGCTCATCGGCACGGCGGGGGTGATGGCCGGCGCGCTGGTCTTCTTCCCCCGCGGAGAATTCTTCTGGGGCACCATCGTCATCACCCTCTTCGTCTTCTCCGACCTCGTCGACGGCAACATGGCCCGGCAGGCCGGCATCTCCAGCCGCTGGGGGGCCTTCCTCGACTCCACGCTCGACCGGGTCGCCGACGGCGCCATCTTCGGCGGCTTCGCCCTCTGGTACGCGGGCAAGGGCGACGACAACGTGCTGTGCGCCGTGGCGATCTTCTGCCTGGCGAGCGGCCAGGTCGTGTCGTACACCAAGGCGCGAGGCGAATCGATCGGCCTGCCCGTCGCCGTCAACGGCCTGATCGAACGCGCCGAGCGCCTGGTGATCTCGCTGGTCGCCGCCGGCCTCGCCGGGCTGCACAAGTTCGGCGTGCCCGGGATCGAGGTGCTGCTTCCGATCGCGCTGTGGATCGTGGCCGTCGGCAGCGCCGTGACCCTGGGGCAGCGGGTCGTGACCGTACGGCGGGAATCGGCCGAGGCGGACGCCGCCGCGGCCCAGGGGGGCGGGGCCACCACGTGAGCGCGTTGAAGGACAAGCTGAGCGACGGGCTGTACGGCGCCGGCTGGGCGACCGTCAAGAAGCTGCCCGAGCCGGTGGCCGCGGGCCTCGGCCGGCGGATCGCGGACCTGGCGTGGAAGCGACGCGGGAAAAGCGTCCTGCGGCTGGAATCCAACCTCGCGCGCGTGGTGCCGGACGCCACGCCCGAGCGGCTCGCGGAGCTGTCGAAGGCCGGCATGCGTTCGTACATGCGGTACTGGATGGAGTCCTTCCGGCTGCCGACCTGGAGCAGGGAACGGGTCGAGCGCGGGATAGACATCAAGGACGTCCACCACCTGCAGGAAGGGCTCGCCGCCGGCCGCGGGGTCGTCCTCGCCCTGCCGCACC
The DNA here is from genome assembly GCF_036634195.1 of Streptomyces sp. P9-A4. Lineage (NCBI taxonomy): Bacteria > Bacillati > Actinomycetota > Actinomycetes > Kitasatosporales > Streptomycetaceae > Streptomyces > Streptomyces sp. P9-A4. The sequence continues at coordinate 1,162,564 of NZ_JAZIFY010000001.1, read as the reverse complement.
TGGCGAACTGGGACCTGGCCGGGGTGTGGGTGACCCGCTCCCTCGGCGTGCCGTTCACCACGGTCGCGGAGCGGCTCAAGCCGGAGACGCTGTACGACCGGTTCGTCGCCTACCGCGAGTCCCTCGGTATGGAGGTCCTCCCGCACACCGGGGGCTCCGCCTTCGGCACCCTGGCGCGGCGCCTGCGGGCCGGCGGGCTCGTCTGCCTGGTCGCCGACCGCGACCTGTCGGCCTCCGGCGTCGAGGTCTCCTTCTTCGGGGACACCGCGCGCATGCCCGCGGGCCCGGCGATCCTCGCCCAGCAGACCGGCGCGCTGCTGCTGCCGGTGACGCTCTGGTACGACGACACCCCGGTCATGAGGGGGCGGATCCACGCCCCCGTCGACGTGCCCGAGTCAGGTACACGGGCCGAGAAGACGTCCGTCATGACACAGGCGCTGGCCGATGCCTTCGCCGGCGGCATCGCGGACCACCCGGAGGACTGGCACATGCTGCAACGACTGTGGCTCTCGGACCTGGAAGCACGCCCGGAACCGGCCACCGGTGCCGCGCTGGACGGGGAGCGCGGCGCGTGAAGATCGGGATCGTCTGCCCGTACGCCTGGGACGTGCCGGGTGGCGTCCAGTTCCACATCCGCGACCTCGCCGAGCATCTGATCCGGCTCGGCCACCAGGTCTCCGTCCTCGCCCCCGCCGACGACGAGACCGCGCTGCCGCCGTACGTGGTCTCGGCCGGCCGGGCCGTGGCCGTGTCGTACAACGGCTCGGTGGCCCGGCTCAGCTTCGGCTTCCTCTCGGCCGCGCGGGTACGCCGCTGGCTGCACGACGGCACCTTCGACGTCGTCCACATCCACGAGCCGACCTCGCCCTCCCTCGGGCTGCTGACCTGCTGGGCGGCGCAGGGGCCGATCGTCGCCACCTTCCACACCTCGAACCCGCGCTCGCGCGCCATGATCGCCGCGTACCCGATCCTCCAGCCCGCGCTGGAGAAGATCAGCGCGCGGATCGCGGTCAGCGAGTACGCGCGGCGCACGCTCGTCGAGCACCTCGGCGGTGACGCCGTCGTCATCCCCAACGGCGTCGACGTGGACTTCTTCGCGCGCGCCGAGCCGAAGAAGGAGTGGCAGGGCGAGACCCTCGGCTTCATCGGCCGGATCGACGAGCCGCGGAAGGGCCTGCCGGTCCTCATGCGGGCCCTCCCGAAGATCCTCGCCGCGCGGCCCGGGGCGCGGCTCCTGGTCGCCGGGCGCGGGGACGAGGAGGAGGCGGTGGCCTCGCTGCCGCGCGAGACGCGCTCCCGGGTGGAGTTCCTCGGCATGGTCAGCGACGAGGACAAGGCGCGGCTGCTGCGCAGCGTCGACGTGTACGTGGCGCCCAACACCGGCGGCGAGAGCTTCGGCATCATCCTCGTGGAGGCGCTGTCGGCCGGAGCGCCGGTCCTCGCCTCCGACCTGGACGCCTTCGCCCAGGTCCTGGACCAGGGGGCGGCGGGCGAGCTCTTCGCCAACGAGGACGCGGACGCGCTGGCGGAAGCCGCGATCCGGCTCCTCGGCGACGGGGAGCGCCGCGCGGAACTGAGCGCCCGGGGCTCGGCCCATGTGCGCCGCTTCGACTGGACGACGGTGGGCGCGGACATCCTCGCGGTCTACGAGACGGTGACGGACGGGGCGGCGGCGGTGGACACGGACGAACGCGTGGGGCTGCGGGCGCGGTTGGGGCTGTAGCCGCAGCGGCAGCCGCATGGGGGCGGGCTCCACGCGCGCGTGGAGCCCGCCCCTGGATGTCCCGTGCGGTACGCGCGCGTGTCCCGTTCGCCCATGACCGTGACGTTTGGGAAGGGGCGCCGTCGCCCCGGTAGCCTGTGCGCCCGTGACCGAAACCCTGATCTGGACCGTCGTCGCGCTGATTCTCATCGGCGTCTATCTCAGCTGGACCGCCGGACGGCTCGACCGGCTGCACTCCCGTATCGACGCCGCCCGCGCGGCCCTGGACGCGCAACTGCTGCGCCGGGCCTCGGTCACCCAGGAGCTGGCCACCTCCGGTGTGCTCGACCCGGCCGCCTCGATCGTCCTGTACGAGGCCGCGCACGCCGCCCGGCAGGCCGAGGAGGAGCAGCGGGAGGTCGCCGAGAGCGAGCTGAGCCAGGCCCTGCGGGTCGTGTTCGGCGAGCCCGAGCAGGTGGAGCTCGTACGGGAGGCGGCCGGCGGCGAGGAGGCCGCGGAAGAGCTCGCGCAGGCCGCCCGGCGGGTGCCGATGGCCCGCCGGTTCCACAACGACTCCGTACGGGCCGCCCGCGCCCTGCGCCGCCACCGGAAGGTCCGCTGGTTCCGGCTCGCGGGCCACGCGCCCTTCCCGCTGGCCTTCGAAATGGACGACGAGCCGCCGGTGGCCCTTGCCGATCGCCCGGCCTGACACCCCGTAACCTGCGAAAACGATCCACCAGGTCCACATTGGCCCTTGCTGTGGACCGCAGGTGGACTGTTTCCTCACTGTTGTCGTCAATTCGCTGTTGTCACGAGTGAGGTACTTGTGTCCACCACGCCTTCCCCCTCCCCCCAGTCCCCCGAGACCGGCACCGCCCGTGTGAAGCGCGGCATGGCCGAGCAGCTCAAGGGTGGCGTGATCATGGACGTGGTCAACGCCGAGCAGGCGAAGATCGCCGAGGACGCCGGCGCCGTGGCCGTCATGGCCCTGGAGCGGGTCCCCGCGGACATCCGCAAGGACGGCGGCGTGGCCCGCATGTCCGACCCGAACATGATCGAAGAGATCATCGGCGCGGTGTCCATCCCGGTCATGGCCAAGTCCCGCATCGGCCACTTCGTCGAGGCCCAGGTCCTGCAGTCCCTCGGCGTCGACTACATCGACGAGTCCGAGGTCCTCACCCCGGCCGACGAGGTCAACCACTCCGACAAGTGGGCCTTCACGACCCCCTTCGTCTGTGGCGCCACCAACCTGGGCGAGGCCCTGCGCCGCATCGCCGAGGGCGCGGCCATGATCCGCTCCAAGGGCGAGGCCGGCACCGGCAACGTCGTCGAGGCCGTCCGCCACCTGCGCCAGATCAAGAACGAGATCGCCAGGCTGCGCGGCTTCGACAACAACGAGCTGTTCGCCGCCGCCAAGGACCTGCGCGCCCCCTACGAGCTGGTCAAGGAGGTCGCCGAGCTCGGCAAGCTGCCGGTCGTGCTGTTCTCCGCCGGTGGTGTCGCCACCCCCGCTGACGCCGCGCTGATGCGCCAGCTCGGTGCCGAGGGCGTCTTCGTCGGCTCCGGCATCTTCAAGTCGGGCGACCCGGCCAAGCGCGCCGCCGCCATCGTGAAGGCCACCACCTTCTACGACGACCCGAAGATCATCGCGGACGCCTCCCGCAACCTGGGCGAGGCCATGGTCGGCATCAACTGCGACACCCTCCCCGAGTCCGAGCGCTACGCCAACCGCGGCTGGTAGTCACTCATGAGCACCCCCGTCATCGGTGTCCTGGCACTCCAGGGCGACGTACGGGAGCATCTGATCGCCCTGGCCGCGGCTGACGCCGTGGCCAGGCCGGTGAGGCGCCCCGAGGAGCTGGCCGAGGTCGACGGCCTGGTCATCCCCGGTGGAGAATCCACCACCATCTCCAAGCTGGCCGAGCTGTTCGGCCTGATGGAGCCGCTGCGCGAGCGCATCGCCGCGGGCCTGCCCGTCTACGGCACCTGCGCCGGGCTCATCATGCTCGCCGAGAAGATCCTCGACCCGCGCTCGGGCCAGGAGACCTTCGGCGGCATCGACATGATCGTCCGCCGCAACGCCTTCGGCCGGCAGAACGAGTCCTTCGAGGCCGGCGTCACCGTCGCGGGCATCGAGGACGGCCCCGTCGAGGGCGTCTTCATCCGGGCCCCCTGGGTGGAGTCCGTCGGCGCCGAGGTCGAGATCCTCGCCGAGCACGGCGGTCATGTCGTCGCCGTACGGCAGGGCCGGGCGCTCGCGACCTCGTTCCACCCCGAGCTCACCGGGGATCACCGCATCCACGCCCTGTTCGTCGACATGGTGCGCGCCGCGGGCTGATCCGATCCCGGTAGGATCTCTCGGGTTCGTGCAGTAATGGGTTACGCGAAGGAGACAGGCAGATGTCCGGCCACTCTAAATGGGCTACGACGAAGCACAAGAAGGCCGTGATCGATGCCAAGCGCGGCAAGCTCTTCGCGAAGCTGATCAAGAACATCGAGGTCGCGGCCCGTACGGGCGGCGCCGACCTGGACGGCAATCCGACGCTGTTCGACGCCGTCCAGAAGGCGAAGAAGCAGTCGGTCCCCAACAAGAACATCGACTCCGCGCTCAAGCGCGGTTCGGGTCTTGAGGCCGGCGGCGCCGACTACGAGACGATCATGTACGAAGGCTACGGCCCGAACGGTGTCGCGGTGCTCATCGAGTGCCTCACCGACAACCGCAACCGCGCCGCCTCCGACGTGCGCGTGGCCATGACCCGGAACGGCGGCTCCATGGCCGACCCGGGCTCGGTCTCGTACCTGTTCAACCGCAAGGGCGTCATCGTGCTCCCCAAGGGCGAGCTGTCCGAGGACGACGTCCTCGAGTCGGTGCTCGAGGCCGGCGCCGAGGAGGTCAACGACCTCGGTGAGTCCTTCGAGATCATCAGCGAGGCCACCGACCTGGTCGCGGTCCGTACCGCCCTCCAGGAGGCCGGCATCGACTACGACTCCGCCGAGTCCAGCTTCGTCCCGACCATGCAGGTCGAGCTCGACGAAGAGGGCGCGCGCAAGATCTTCAAGCTGATCGACGCGCTGGAGGACAGCGACGACGTGCAGAACGTCTTCGCCAACTTCGACGTCAGCGACGAGGTCATGGAGCAGGTCGACGCCTGATCACGGCCGTTCACCAGCGGGCCGACGGGGACACACCCCCGTCGGCCCGCTGCGTTGTCGGTGGCAGCCGATAGCCTGCACAAACAGATGAGCGAAGGAAGGGGGGCGACGTGCGCGTTCTCGGGGTGGACCCCGGACTGACCCGGTGCGGCATCGGCGTCGTCGAGGGCGTCGCCGGACGGCCCCTGACCATGCTCGGCGTGGGTGTGGTCCGGACGGCCGCGGACGACGACATCGGCGTGCGCCTGGTCGGCATCGAGCGCGGCATGGAGGAGTGGCTCGACCGCTTCTCACCCGAACTCGTCGCCGTGGAGCGGGTGTTCAGCCAGCACAACGTGCGTACGGTGATGGGCACGGCCCAGGCCAGCGCGGTCGCCATGCTCTGTGCCTCCCGCCGCGGCATCCCCGTCGCCCTGCACACCCCCAGCGAGGTCAAGGCCGCCGTCACCGGCAGCGGGCGCGCCGACAAGGCCCAGGTCGGGGCCATGGTGACCCGTATCCTCCGGCTCCCCGCCCCGCCCAAGCCGGCCGACGCCGCCGACGCCCTCGCCCTCGCCATCTGCCACATCTGGCGGGCCCCCGCCCAGAACCGACTCCAGCAGGCCGTCGCCCAGAACCGACTCCAGCAGGCGGTCGCCCGGCAGGCGTCCGCAGTGAAAGGCCGAACCCGATGATCGCCTTCGTCAGCGGCCCGGTCGCCGCGCTCGCCCCCACCACGGCCGTGATCGAGGTCGGCGGCGTGGGCATGGCCGTCCAGTGCACCCCGGCGACCCTCGCGGGCCTGCGGATCGGCGAGGACGCCCGGCTCGCCACCTCCCTCGTCGTCCGTGAGGACTCCCTCACCCTGTACGGCTTCGCCGACGACGACGAGCGGCAGGTCTTCGAACTCCTCCAGACCGCCAGCGGCGTCGGCCCCCGCCTCGCCCAGGCCATGCTCGGCGTGCACAGCCCCGACGCCCTGCGCGTCGCCGTCTCCACCGGCGACGAGAAGGCCCTCATGGCCGTCCCCGGCATCGGCAAGAAGGGCGCGCAGAAACTCCTCCTCGAACTGAAGGACAAGCTCGGCGCCCCCCTCGGCAGCAGCGGCCTGGTCGGCGCCCAGCGCGCCTCGGCCACCGGCCCCGCGCCCTGGACCGAGCAGCTGTCCGCCGCGCTCATCGGCCTCGGGTACGCGAGCCGCGAGGCGGAGGAGGCGGTCAGCGCCGTCGCACCGCAGGCCGAGGCCGCGATCGCCGAGGGCGGTACCGCCCCCGTACCGCAGCTGCTCCGGGCCGCCCTGCAGACCCTCAACCGGACCCGCTGACCGCCCCCTGACCCTGGCGGGACCGGGGGAGGCACCCCCACCGACCAGGCCGTACGAACGAGAAGGCATCCACCGTGAACTGGGACGACGACATCACCGCCGAGGCCACCGACGCCGAGGCGCGCATCGTCGGCGCCTCCGCCGAGGGGGACGACCAGGCCGTCGAGGCGGCCCTGCGCCCCAAGGACCTCAGTGAGTTCGTCGGCCAGGAGAAGGTCCGCCAGCAGCTCGACCTGGTCCTCAAGGCCGCCCGCCAGCGCGGTGCCACCGCCGACCACGTCCTGCTCTCCGGTGCCCCCGGCCTCGGCAAGACCACCCTCTCGATGATCATCGCGGCCGAGATGAACGCCCCGATCCGCATCACCTCGGGCCCCGCCATCCAGCACGCCGGAGACCTCGCCGCGATCCTCTCCTCCCTCCAGGAGGGCGAGATCCTCTTCCTCGACGAGATCCACCGCATGTCCCGGCCCGCCGAGGAGATGCTCTACATGGCGATGGAGGACTTCCGCGTCGACGTCATCGTCGGCAAGGGCCCCGGCGCCACCGCCATCCCGCTGGACCTCCCGCCCTTCACCCTGGTCGGCGCCACCACCCGGGCCGGCCTCCTGCCGCCACCGCTGCGCGACCGCTTCGGCTTCACCGGGCACATGGAGTTCTACGACCCCGCCGAACTCCAGCGCGTGATCCACCGCTCCGCCGGACTCCTCGACGTCGAGATCGACGCCGCCGGAGCCGCCGAGATCGCCGGCCGCTCCCGCGGCACCCCCCGTATCGCCAACCGGCTGCTCCGCCGCGTCCGCGACTACGCGCAGGTCAGGGCCGACGGAGTGATCACCCGGGAGATCTCCGAGGCCGCCCTCAGCGTGTACGAGGTCGACGGCCGCGGCCTCGACCGCCTCGACCGGGCCGTCCTGGAGGCCCTGCTCAAGCTCTTCGGCGGCGGTCCGGTCGGCCTCTCCACCCTCGCGGTGGCCGTCGGGGAGGAGCGCGAGACCGTCGAGGAGGTCGCCGAACCCTTCCTCGTACGCGAAGGCCTGCTGGCCCGTACACCCCGTGGCCGGGTCGCCACTCCGGCGGCATGGGCGCACCTCGGACTCCTTCCGCCGCAGGCAGCGGGCCCGGGCGGCGGGGGAAAGGGACAACAGGGGCTCTTCGGGGCGTGACGGTGCCGACACTCGCCCGGACAGGAACCGGGGTGCGATGCTGGACGTTGTTCCATCGATGCGGACTCGCCTAGACTCCGCCGATGCCGCCCTTTCCGGTCGGCGCGCCCACCCCCGAAGATCAGGCCGCGGGTTCTCCGCGACCGTGCGAAGGAAACCCGTCCCGTGAGCATCGTGACCCTCCTCCCCTTCATCGTCCTCATCGGGGCCATGTTCCTGATGACCCGCTCTGCCAAGAAGAAGCAGCAGGCGGCGGCGCAGATGCGCAACGAGATGCAGCCCGGCACCGGCGTGCGCACGATCGGGGGGATGTACGCCACCGTCAAGGAGATCGGCGACGAGACCGTTCTCCTCGAGGTCGCGCCGGGCGTTCACGCGGTCTACGCGAAGAACTCGATCGGTGCGGTCCTGGAGGACTCCGAGTACAACCGGATCGTCCACGGCGACGAGGAGGAGTCGGACACCGACACCGTCGTCCCGGACGACGCCTCCTCGCTGACCGAGGCCGCCGAGGCCGAGGCCACGGAGACCATCGAGGACGCGGCGCCCAAGGCCGACCTGACCAAGAAGTCGGACGCGGCCGAGGCCGCCACCGAGGGGCAGAAGGACGGCAAGACCGACGGCGAGACCGACGCGAAGTAGTCGCGGCCGGGGACACCGCGCACGCCCACCGGCGCGCGCGGTCCCCCGAACGGTTCCAGGTCTGCGGGGGATGGTCCCCACACACACTTCGTGGCCGTCGTGCGCACACCCGGCGCGGGACGGTTGGACAGGGAGATACGACAGGTGGCAGCACCGAAGAAGGGCCGAAGGCCGGCGGGGGGACAGAGCCGGCCGGGCCGCGCCCTGGCACTCATCCTGATCGCCATGGTCGCGCTCACCGGCGGGATGTTCTGGTCGGGGCACACCACCCCGCGCCTGGGCATCGACCTCGCCGGCGGTACGTCGATCACGCTCAAGGCCAAGGCTGAGCCGGGCCAGGAGTCGGCGGTCAACGAGACCAACATGAACACCGCCGTCAGCATCATCGAACGGCGTGTCAACGGTCTCGGTGTCTCCGAGGCCGAGGTCCAGACGCAGGGCCGCGAGAACATCATCGTCAACATTCCTCGCGGGACGAACGAGAAGCAGGCCCGGGAGCAGGTCGGTACCACCGCTCAGCTCTACTTCCGGCCCGTCCTCGCCGTCGCGGCAGCCGCGCCGCAGCCGACGCCGACCGGTACCGCCTCCGGCTCCCCCTCGGCCCCGCCGAAGCCGTCCGCCTCCGGCGCGACGGCGGGCAAGAAGTCGGCCACCCCGACGGCCACCGCCTCCACGCAGGGCCGCGCGGTCACCGAGGCCCTCAAGGCCCCGACCCCCACGCCCACCGGGACCCCCAAGGCCACGGAGACCCCCAAGGCGAAGCCGACTCCGGACCCCGCCACCGCGGCGCTGGAGCAGAAGTTCACCACGCTGAACTGCCTCGACCCCAAGCAGCGGACCGCCGCCGGCCAGGGCGTCCTGCCGGCCCAGCCGGCCGTCGCCTGTGGCAAGAACGCGATCGGCCAGTGGGAGAAGTACCTCCTCGGCCCGGCCGAGGTCGAGGGCAAGGACGTCGACAACGCCAAGGCCGCGATCGACCAGCGCAGCGGTCAGTGGATCGTCGACATGGAGTTCACGGGCGCCGGCTCGAAGAAGTTCCAGTCGATCACCAGCAAGCTCTCGCAGCAGACCGAGCCGCAGAACCAGTTCGCGATCGTCCTGGACGGCGAGGTCGTCTCCGCGCCCCGCGTCCAGACCACGCTGAGCGCCAGCGCGCAGATCTCCGGCAGCTTCAACCAGCAGTCCGCCCAGGACCTCGGCAACATCCTGTCCTACGGCGCCCTGCCGCTCGCCTTCCAGACCCAGAGCGTCGACACCGTCACCGCCGCCCTCGGCGGTGACCAGCTGCAGGCCGGTCTGATCGCCGGCGCCATCGGCCTCGGTCTCGTCATCATCTACCTGGTGGCCTACTACCGCGGCCTGTCGCTGATCGCGATCCTCAGCCTCGGCGTCTCGGCACTGCTCACCTACGTGCTCATGGCCCTGCTCGGCCCGGCCATCGGCTTCGCGCTGAACCTGCCGGCCGTCTGTGGTGCCATCGTCGCCATCGGTATCACCGCGGACTCGTTCATCGTCTACTTCGAGCGCATCCGCGACGAACTCCGCGAGGGCCGCACGCTCCGCCCGGCCGTCGAGCGCGCCTGGCCGCGTGCCCGCCGCACCATCCTGGTCTCCGACTTCGTGTCGTTCCTGGCCGCGGCCGTGCTCTTCCTCGTCACCGTCGGCAAGGTCCAGGGCTTCGCGTTCACGCTCGGCCTGACCACCCTGCTCGACGTCGTCGTGGTGTTCCTCTTCACCAAGCCGGTCATGACGCTCCTCGCGCGGACCAAGTTCTTCGGCGACGGCCACCCCTGGTCCGGCCTGGACCCGAAGCGACTCGGCGCCAAGCCGCCGCTGCGCCGCACCCGCCGTGCCAATGCCTCTGCCGCTGGCCCTGTCGACCCGAAGGAGGCGTGAGATGTCGAAGCTCGGCGATCTCGGCGCCCGGCTCCACCGCGGTGAGGTCGGTTACGACTTCATCGGCAACCGCAAGATCTGGTATGGCCTGTCCATCCTGATCACCATCACCGCCATCGTCGCCCTGGCCGTCCGCGGCCTCAACATGGGCATCGAGTTCCAGGGCGGCGCGGTCTTCACCACCCCGAAGTCGGAAGTCTCCGTCAGCCAGGCGCAGGAGTACGCGGAAGAGGCCTCCGGCCACGACGCGATCGTCCAGCAGCTCGGCAACGGCTCCCTGCGCATCCAGGTCGGCGGTCTCGACACCGAGAAGTCCGACCAGGTCCGCGCGGAGCTCGCCAAGGACCTGAACGTCCCCGAGGACAAGATCGCGGCGGAGCTGGTCGGCCCCAGCTGGGGTGAGCAGATCGCCAACAAGGCCTGGACCGGCCTCGGGGTCTTCATGATCCTCGTGGTGATCTATCTGGCCATCGCCTTCGAGTGGAGAATGGCGATCGCGGCGCTCGTCGCGCTCATCCACGACCTCACGATCACGGTCGGCATCTACTCGCTGGTCGGCTTCGAGGTCACCGTCGGTACGGTCATCGGCCTGCTGACGATCCTCGGCTACTCGCTGTACGACACCGTCGTCGTCTTCGACTCCCTCAAGGAGCAGACGAAGGACATCACGAAGCAGACCCGCTTCACCTACAGCGAGCTGGCCAACCGCTCGATCAACGGCACCCTGGTCCGTTCGATCAACACCACCGTCGTCGCGCTGCTGCCGGTCGCCGGCCTGCTCTTCATCGGTGGCGGCGTCCTCGGCGCCGGCATGCTCAACGACATCTCGCTGTCGCTGTTCGTCGGTCTCGCCGCCGGTGCGTACTCGTCGATCTTCATCGCCACCCCGCTCGTCGCCGACCTCAAGGAGCGCGAGCCGGCGATCAGGGCCCTCAAGAAGCGCATCCTCGCCAAGCGGGCCAGCGCGGCCGCCAAGGGCGAGTCGTACGACGGCACCGACGAGCTGTCCGACGTGGCCGAGGCGGCCGTCGTCGGGCCGCGGGCGGGCCGCCGCGGGCGCACCCAGGAGCACCGAGGATGACCGCCGAGGCCCAGGACGTCACCGGGCTCCTGCTCAGCCGCATCCGCGACGTCCCCGACTACCCGAAGCCGGGCGTGCTGTTCAAGGACATCACGCCGCTGCTCGCGGACCCGGAGGCGTTCACGGCGCTCACCGACGCCCTCGCCGGGCTGTGCTCCGCGCACGGCGCGACGAAGATCGTCGGCCTGGAGGCGCGCGGCTTCATCCTGGCCGCCCCGGTGGCCGTCCGCGCGGGCCTGGGATTCATCCCGGTCCGCAAGGCCGGCAAGCTCCCCGGGGCCACGCTCCGCCAGGCGTACGAGCTGGAGTACGGCACCGCCGAGATCGAGGTGCACGCCGAGGACCTGGTGGCGGGCGACCGCGTCATGGTCATCGACGACGTCCTCGCCACCGGCGGCACGGCCGAGGCCTCGATCGAGCTCATCCGCCGCGCGGGTGCCGAGGTCGCGGGCGTCGCGGTCCTCATGGAGCTCGGCTTCCTGCCGGGCCGTGCCCGGCTGGAGCCCGCTCTCGGCGGGGCACCGCTCACGGCACTGATCACGGTCTGACATCGGGGTTCACCCCGACAGGGGCGCTCCGGGGAATCCCCGGAGCGCCCCTTCGCGTTCTCCCTGACGTCCTCCCGGCCGCCGCGGCGATGCCCGCCAGGGAGCCGTCCAAACCCGGGCGCGTGAGCACGGGCACTCTTGGCTCGATACCATGGGTTTTCCGGGCCTGACCGGGGGACCCGGAACCTCCCCCAGACTCCGTCCGGGGGGACCGCCAGAGGAGCGCTTCTTGCCAGACGAGGCCCAGTCACTCTCCGCCGCGCAGCCCGACCCGAAGGCCGAAAAGGCCGCGCCGGGGACCGGCACGCCCCAGAACAAGCCCGCGGAGACCGGGCCCCCGCCTGCCGAGCCCGCCCCGGCCCCCGAGGCCCCGGCGCCCGCGCCCGCGCGGCCCGCGCCCGCCGCGCCCACCCGCTCGGGCGGCTCCTCCAACCGCGTCCGCGCCCGCCTCGCCCGGCTCGGCGTCCAGCGGTCCTCCCCGTACAACCCGGTCCTCGAACCGCTGCTGCGGATCGTCCGCTCCAACGACCCCAAGATCGAGACGGCCACGCTCCGCCAGATCGAGCGGGCCTACCAGGTCGCCGAGCGCTGGCACCGCGGCCAGAAGCGCAAGAGCGGCGACCCGTACATCACCCACCCGCTCGCCGTCACCACGATCCTCGCCGAACTCGGCATGGACCCGGCGACCCTCATGGCGGGGCTCCTGCACGACACCGTCGAGGACACCGAGTACGGCCTCGACACCCTCCGCAGGGACTTCGGCGACCAGGTCGCCCTGCTCGTCGACGGCGTCACCAAGCTCGACAAGGTCAAGTTCGGCGAGGCCGCGCAGGCCGAGACCGTCCGCAAGATGGTCGTCGCCATGGCCAAGGACCCGCGCGTCCTGGTCATCAAGCTCGCCGACCGCCTGCACAACATGCGCACCATGCGCTACCTCAAGCGGGAGAAGCAGGAGAAGAAGGCCCGCGAGACCCTTGAGATCTACGCGCCCCTGGCCCACCGCCTGGGCATGAACACCATCAAGTGGGAGCTGGAGGACCTCGCCTTCGCGATCCTCTACCCCAAGATGTACGACGAGATCGTCCGGCTCGTCGCCGAGCGCGCCCCCAAGCGGGACGAGTACCTCGCCATAGTGACCGACGAGGTCCAGGCAGACCTGCGCGCCGCCCGCATCAAGGCCACCGTCACCGGCCGCCCCAAGCACTACTACAGCGTCTACCAGAAGATGATCGTCCGCGGTCGTGACTTCGCGGAGATCTACGACCTGGTCGGCATCCGCGTCCTCGTGGACACCGTCCGCGACTGCTACGCGGCCCTCGGCACCGTCCACGCGCGATGGAACCCGGTCCCCGGCCGGTTCAAGGACTACATCGCGATGCCGAAGTTCAACATGTACCAGTCGCTGCACACGACGGTCATCGGACCCAACGGCAAGCCCGTCGAACTCCAGATCCGCACCTTCGACATGCACCGGCGCGCCGAGTACGGCATCGCCGCGCACTGGAAGTACAAGCAGGAGGCCGTCGCCGGAGCCTCCAAGGTCCGCGCCGACGTGCCCAAGAAGGCCGGCAAGGACGACCACCTCAACGACATGGCGTGGCTGCGCCAGCTCCTCGACTGGCAGAAGGAGACCGAGGACCCCAGCGAGTTCCTGGAGTCCCTGCGCTTCGACCTCTCCCGCAACGAGGTCTTCGTCTTCACGCCCAAGGGCGACGTCATCGCGCTGCCCGCCGGCGCCACCCCCGTCGACTTCTCGTACGCCGTCCACACCGAGGTCGGCCACCGCACCATAGGAGCGCGGGTCAACGGCCGGCTCGTGCCGCTCGAATCGACCCTCGACAACGGCGACCTGGTCGAGGTCTTCACCTCCAAGGCGGCCGGCGCCGGGCCCTCCCGCGACTGGCTCGGCTTCGTCAAGTCCCCGCGCGCCCGCAACAAGATCCGAGCCTGGTTCTCCAAGGAGCGCCGCGACGAGGCCATCGAGCAGGGCAAGGACGCCATCGCGCGGGCCATGCGCAAGCAGAACCTGCCGATCCAGCGGATCCTGACCGGCGACTCTCTCGTCACCCTCGCCCACGAGCTGCGCTACAGCGACATCTCCTCGCTGTACGCGGCGATCGGCGAGGGCCATGTCACCGCCCAGTCCATCGTGCAGAAGCTGGTCCAGGCGCTCGGCGGCGAGGAGGCCGCCACCGAGGACATCGACGAGGCGTCGCCGCCCACCCGGGGCCGCTCCAAGCGCCGCTCCAGCGCCGACCCCGGCGTTGTCGTCAAGGGCGTCGAGGACGTCTGGGTGAAGCTGGCCCGCTGCTGCACCCCCGTGCCCGGCGACCCGATCATCGGATTCGTCACCCGCGGCAGCGGCGTATCGGTCCACCGCAGCGACTGCGTCAACGTGGAGTCGCTGTCCCGGGAGCCCGAGCGGATCCTGGAGGTCGAGTGGGCCCCCACCCAGTCCTCCGTCTTCCTCGTCGCCATCCAGGTCGAGGCCCTGGACCGCTCCCGGCTGCTCTCGGACGTCACCCGGGTCCTCTCGGACCAGCACGTCAACATCCTCTCGGCGGCCGTCCAGACCTCCCGCGACCGGGTGGCCACCTCCCGCTTCACCTTCGAGATGGGCGACCCGAAGCACCTGGGCCACGTCCTGAAGGCGGTACGGGGCGTGGAGGGCGTCTACGACGTGTACCGCGTGACGAGCGCCCGGCGCCCGTAGCCGTACGTACGAGGAAGGCCCCCGGCGCGCTGCCGGGGGCCTTCCTCGTACGCGAAGAGCTACGGACTCAGCCGCCGAACTCCTCCAGGCCCTTCATGGCCTGGTCGAGCAGGGCCTGACGGCCCTCCAGCTCGCGGGAGAGCTTGTCGGCCTTGGAGTCGTTGCCGGCGGCACGGGCCGCGTCGATCTGCTTGCGCAGCTTCTCGACCGCGTCCTGGAGCTGACCGGTCAGACCCGCGGCACGCGCGCGTGCCTCCGGGTTCGTCCGGCGCCACTCGGCCTCCTCGGACTCCTGGATCGCCCGCTCCACCGTGTGCATCCGGCCCTCGACCTTGGGACGGGCGTCACGCGGGACGTGGCCGATGGCCTCCCACCGCTCGTTGAGGGAACGGAAGGCCGCGCGCGCCGCCTTCAGGTCCGTCACCGGCAGCAGCTTCTCGGCCTCGGTCGCGAGCTCCTCCTTGAGCTTGAGGTTCTCGGTCTGCTCCGCGTCCCGCTCGGCGAAGACCTCGCCGCGCGCCGCGAAGAAGACGTCCTGGGCGCCGCGGAAGCGGTTCCACAGATCGTCCTCGTGCTCGCGCTGGGCGCGGCCGGCCGCCTTCCACTCCGTCATCAGGTCGCGGTAGCGGGCCGCCGTGTTCGCCCAGTCGGTGGAGTTCGACAGCGACTCCGCCTCGGTGACCAGACGCTCCTTCGCCTTGCGGGCGTCCTCGCGCTGCGCGTCCAGCGAGGCGAAGTGGGCCTTGCGGCGCTTCGAGAACGCCGAGCGGGCGTGCGAGAAGCGGTGCCACAGCTCGTCGTCGGACTTGCGGTCGAGCCGGGGGAGGCCCTTCCAGGTGTCCACCAGGGCCCGCAGCCGCTCGCCCGCGGAGCGCCACTGCTCGCTCCGGGCCAGCTCCTCGGCCTCCGTGACCAGCTTCTCCTTGGCGCCGCGCGCCTCGTCGGTCTGCTTGGCCTTCTGGGCCTTGCGCTCCTCGCGGCGCGAGTCGACCGTCTCCACGAGCTTGTCCAGCCGGGCGGCGAGCGCGGCCAGGTCGCCGACGGCGTGATGCTCGTCGACCTGCTGCCGGATGTGCTCGATCGCCGCGGTGGCGTCCTTCGCCGAGAGGTCGGTGGTCCTCACCCGCTTCTCGAGGAGGCCGATCTCGACAACCAAGCCCTCGTACTTGCGCTCGAAGTAGGCCAGGGCCTCCTCAGGGGTGCCGGCCTGCCACGATCCGACGACCTTCTCGCCCTCGGCCGTCCGCACGTACACGGTGCCCGTCTCGTCGACGCGGCCCCACGGGTCGCTGCTCACAGCGCCTCCTCACCATGATGCCGTCGCGGGGTCGTACCCCCCGGGCATCGTCCACAGTTTCCCGGCGGGCCTCGCCCGCCATCCGCAGCGCGGCCGACGGCCCAACGCTGCACAACGCCAATCTAGGCGAACGGCGGCCCGGCTGTCCGCACTCAGCGCGACCGAGATTCGACGGTCACGCGCGCGTGCGGACCCCCGGCTCACTTCTTCGTGACGGTCGCCTTCGCGATGGTGACGGCCTTCTTCGGGGCGCCGTCGGTGGCGCTGCCCTCGACACCGTCCTTCGCCACGTCCTGGACCGCCTTGAGGCCGGCCGCGTCGATCTTCCCGAACGGGGTGTAGGTCGGCGGCAGCTTGGTGTCCTTGTAGACGAGGAAGAACTGCGAGCCGCCGCTGCCCGGCTGTCCCGTGTTGGCCATCGCCACGGAGCCGGCCGGGAAGGTCACCGCGCCGTCCGCGCCCGCCTTTCCGAGGGCGCCCAGGTTCTCGTCCGGGATGGTGTAGCCGGGGCCGCCGGTGCCGTCGCCCTTGGGGTCACCGCACTGGAGCACGAAGATGCCCTGGGTGGTGAGCCGGTGGCACTTCGTCCCGTCGAAGTACTTCTTGTCGGCCAGGTGCTTGAAGGAGTTCACCGTGCGCGGGGTCTTCGCCGCGTCCATGGTGATGGTGACGGGGCCCTGGTTCGTCGTGAGCGTCATGGCGTACGTGGCCTTGGTGTCCACGGCCATCTTCGGCTCCGGGCCCGCCGACTCGCTCTGCGAGGGCGCCGGGGTGCTGGGCGTGTCGCTCGCCGCGCTGTCCGAGCCCTTCGAGGGGTCGTCGCCCGTCAGCGCCACGGAGGCGTAGACGGCGCCGCCCGCCGCGAGGACCACCGCGAGGGCGGCCGCGATGACGACGTTGCGCTGCTTCGCCTTGCGCCGGTTCTCCTGCCGCCGCTGCTGCTGCCGCGCGTACTTCTCCCTGGCAAGCTGCCGCCGCCGCTGATCGCTGGTGACCACCGGTTCCGCTCCTGTCGCTCGTCTGTTCCTGTCCTGGCCGGATGTGCCCGTACCGTATACGGGTTGGCTGTGGAACCGGCACCGCCGGTAGGCTCTGATCTGCTGGATCCCGCGTTTCCCGCGATTTCCGCGCCCGTGCCGGACGACAACTAAGGACGAACGTGCTGATTGCCGGGTTCCCCGCCGGGGCCTGGGGGACCAACTGCTACCTGGTCGCCCCCGCCGCAGGCGAGGAGTGCGTGATCATCGACCCGGGCCACCAGGCCGCCCAGGGTGTCGAGGAGACGCTGAAGAAGCATCGGCTCAAGCCCGTCGCCGTCGTCCTCACCCATGGACACATCGACCACGTCGCCTCCGTCGTCCCGGTGTGCGGCGCCCATGACGTCCCCGCGTGGATCCACCCGTCCGACCGCTACATGATGAGTGACCCGGAGAAGGCCCTCGGTCGCTCCATCGGGATGCCCCTCATGGGCGAGCTGACCGTCGGAGAGCCCGACGACGTGCGAGAACTGTCCGACGGCGCCGAGCTCAAGCTCGCCGGTCTGGACTTCTCCGTCGCCCACGCGCCCGGTCATACCAAGGGGTCGGTGACCTTCAGGATGCCGGAGACCACGGAGATCCCCTCCGTCTTCTTCTCCGGGGACCTGCTGTTCGCCGGCTCCGTCGGACGCACCGACCTTCCCGGCGGTGACATGGACGAGATGCTCGCTTCGCTGGCCCGTGTGTGCCTGCCGCTCGACAACTCGACCGTGGTGCTGTCGGGACACGGTCCCCAGACGACCATCGGCCAGGAGCGTGCCACCAACCCGTATCTGCGGGACGTGGCTGCCGGCCTCGGGAGCACGAAGGCTCCCCGACGAGGAATGTGACGACTTTCGTGAGCACCTTCAAGGCCCCCAAGGGCACGTACGACCTGATCCCGCCCTACTCCGCCACCTACCTGGCGGTCCGTGAGGCGATCTCCGCCCCGCTGCGGAAGTCCGGCTACGGCTACGTCGAGACCCCCGGCTTCGAGGACGTGAACCTCTTCGCCCGCGGCGTCGGTGAGTCCACGGACATCGTGACCAAGGAGATGTACGCCTTCGAGACCAAGGGCGGCAGCAAGCTCGCGCTGCGGCCCGAGGGCACCGCGTCCGTGCTGCGCGCCGCCCTGGAGGCCAGCCTCCACAAGCAGGGCAACCTGCCGGTGAAGCTCTGGTACTCCGGCTCGTACTACCGCTACGAGCGCCCGCAGAAGGGCCGTTACCGGCACTTCTCGCAGGTCGGCGCCGAGGCGATCGGCGCCGAGGACCCGGCGCTCGACGCCGAGCTGATCATCCTGGCCGACGAGGCCTACCGCTCGCTGGGCCTGCGGAACTTCCGCATCCTGCTCAACTCGCTCGGCGACAAGGAGTGCCGCCCCGTCTACCGCGAGGCGCTCCAGACCTTCCTGCGCGGTCTCGACCTCGACGAGGAGACCCTGCGCCGCGCCGAGATCAACCCGCTGCGGGTCCTCGACGACAAGCGCGAGTCCGTGCAGAAGCAGCTGGTCGGCGCGCCGCTCCTGGGCGACTACCTGTGCGAGGCCTGCAAGGCGTACCACGCGGAGGTGCGCGCCCTGATCACCGCGGCGGGCGTGGTCTTCGAGGACGACGCCAAGCTGGTGCGCGGCCTGGACTACTACACCCGGACCACCTTCGAGTTCGTCCACGACGGTCTCGGCTCGCAGTCGGCGGTCGGCGGCGGCGGCCGTTACGACGGCCTCTCCGAGATGATCGGCGGCCCCGCGCTGCCGTCCGTGGGCTGGGCGCTCGGTGTCGACCGTACGGTCCTCGCCCTGGAGGCGGAGGGCGTCGAGCTCGACATCCCCGCCGTCACCAGCGTCTTCGCGGTGGCCATCGGCGAGGAGGCCCGGCGTCTGCTCTTCGGCAAGGTCACCGAGCTGCGCAGGGCCGGGATCGCCGCCGACTTCGCCTTCGGCGGCAAGAGCCTCAAGGGCGCCATGAAGGACGCCAACCGCTCCGGCGCCCGCCTCGCCGTCGTCGCCGGCGAGCGCGACCTGGCCGAGGGTGTCGTCCAGCTCAAGGACATGGAGTCCGGCGAGCAGCAGGCGGTCACCCTGGACGGCCTCCTGGACGCGGTGCGGGCCACGCTGGCCTGACCGGCCGTCACGCATCGAGGGGCCCGGTCCACGCGCGCGCGTGGACCGGGCCCCTTCGCGTGATCCTTACGCCGGCTTCACTTATGTCCCTCGAACGGTGGAGTCGGTGCCCCGTACGGCAGAATGACCATGCCCATACGGCCCGCGAGCGAGGGAAAAGGCGACATGACGAAGGCAGCGGTGGACGAGGCCGCGTCCGGCGGGAACGGCGCCGGAACGATCGGGGCGAGCAAGGCCTTCGCCTGGCTGCTGGTGATCACCGGAGCGGCCGGGGTGCTCGCCGCCTGGATCATCACGATCGACAAGTTCAAGCTGCTGGAGGACCCCAACTTCACCCCGGGGTGCAGCCTCAACCCGATCGTCTCCTGCGGCAACATCATGAAGAGCGAGCAGGCCTCGGTGTTCGGCTTCCCGAACCCGATGCTCGGCCTCGTGACGTACGCCATGGTGATCGCGATCGGCGTGGGCCTGCTCGCCGGGGCCCGCTACCGCCGCTGGTACTGGCTCGGCCTCAACGCCGGCACCCTGTTCGGTGTCGGCTTCTGCACCTGGCTGATGTACGAGTCGCTGTACGAGATCAACTCGCTCTGCCTCTGGTGCTGCCTGGCCTGGGTCGCCACCATCGTCATGTTCTGGTACGTGACCTCGCACAACGTCCGCAACGGCGTCCTCCCCGCCCCGCGCGGCCTCAGGACCTTCTTCGACGAGTTCACCTGGATCCTGCCCGTCCTGCACATCGGGATCATCGGCATGCTGATCCTGACCCGCTGGTGGGACTTCTGGACCAGCTGACGGACCGGCCGCGGGTGACGGCCCTGTCAGTGCCCTGACTTAGGCTTCATGACTGTGGAGCCCGACCTCTTTACCGCAGCCGCCGAAGACCGCCAGGAGAAGGATCCGGCCAGCAGCCCGCTGGCTGTCCGGATGCGCCCGCGCACCCTCGACGAGGTGGTGGGCCAGAAGCACCTCCTCAAGCCCGGATCGCCGTTGCGCCGACTCGTGGGGGACGGCGACGGCGGCCCGGCCGGAGCCTCCTCCGTGATCCTCTGGGGGCCGCCGGGCATCGGCAAGACCACCCTGGCGTACGTGGTCTCCAAGGCGACCAACAAGCGGTTCGTGGAGCTCTCGGCCATCACCGCCGGCGTCAAGGAGGTCCGCGCCGTCATCGACGGCGCGCGGCGCGCGGTCGGCGGCTACGGCAAGGAGACCGTCCTCTTCCTCGACGAGATCCACCGCTTCTCCAAGGCCCAGCAGGACTCACTGCTGCCCGCCGTCGAGAACCGCTGGGTGACGCTCATCGCCGCCACCACCGAGAACCCCTACTTCTCGATCATCTCCCCGCTCCTCTCCCGCTCGCTGCTCCTCACCCTGGAGCCGCTGACCGACGACGACCTGCGCGGCCTGATGGCGCGGGCGCTCACCGGCGAGCGCGGGCTCGGCGGCGCGGTGACCCTCCCGGCGGACGCCGAGGCCCACCTTCTCCGCGTCGCGGGCGGCGACGCCCGGCGCGCCCTGACCGCTCTGGAGGCCGCAGCGGGTGCGGCGATCGCCAAGGGCGAGCCGGAGATCACCCTCCAGACGGTCGAGGAGACCGTCGACCGCGCGGCCGTGAAGTACGACCGGGACGGCGACCAGCACTACGACGTGGCCAGCGCGCTCATCAAGTCGATCCGCGGTTCGGACGTGGACGCGGCCCTGCACTACCTGGCGCGGATGATCGAGGCGGGGGAGGACCCCCGGTTCATCGCCCGGCGGCTGATGATCTCCGCGAGCGAGGACATCGGCCTCGCCGACCCGAACGCCCTGCCGATCGCGGTCGCCGCCGCCCAGGCCGTCGCCATGATCGGCTTTCCCGAGGCGGCCCTGACCCTGAGCCACGCGACCATCGCCCTGGCCCTGGCCCCCAAGTCGAACGCGGCGACGACCGCGATCGGCGCCGCCCTCGCGGACGTACGCAACGGTCTCGCGGGCTCGGTCCCGCCGCATCTGCGCGACGGCCACTACAAGGGCGCGGCCAAGCTCGGCCACGCCCAGGGGTACGTGTACCCGCACGACGTGCCGGGCGGCATCGCGGCCCAGCAGTACGCGCCGGACACCATCCATGGCAGGCAGTACTACGAACCCACCCGCTACGGCGCGGAGGCGCGGTACGCGGACGTGGTGGAGCGGGTGAGAGCGCGTCTGAAGGGCGACGAGTAGGACGGCGGACCCGGTGCGAGGGTGCCCTCCGGAGCCGCTACACTGGTCCGGATTGCTGCGTCCCGTGCCCGACCCCGGTCGGCACCACCAGAACGGGACAGTCAGCCGGAGACCCGGCCCTCGGGCGGGGTTTCCAGGAGCGTCGCGCACCTTCGAAGGTGTCGCGTGCCACCCATCACCCCCCGGATTCCCGGGACCGGCGATGGGTCGTCCGCGTGCTGCACGTATGTGCCCAGACCTGGGAGCGGCTGCCCGACAGGTCCGTCCCGTACGGACCCGGAAGGTTTCCCGGCTGCGGATGCGACCTCCCCTAACCCTGGTGAAGCCGTTTCGTTCAGATAGAGAGGTTGGTTCATGCCGAACCAGTCCCGTCCCAAGGTCAAGAAGTCGCGTGCCCTCGGCATCGCGCTGACCCCGAAGGCCGTCAAGTACTTCGAGGCCCGCCCCTACCCGCCGGGCGAGCACGGCCGTGGCCGCAAGCAGAACTCGGACTACAAGGTCCGTCTGCTCGAGAAGCAGCGTCTGCGCGCCCAGTACGACATCAGCGAGCGCCAGATGGCGCGCGCCTACGACCGCGCCAAGAAGGCCGAAGGCAAGACGGGCGAGGCGCTGGTCGTCGAGCTCGAGCGTCGCCTCGACGCCCTGGTCCTGCGTTCGGGCATCGCCCGCACCATCTACCAGGCCCGCCAGATGGTCGTCCACGGCCACATCCAGGTCAACGGTGGCAAGGTCGACAAGCCGTCGTTCCGCGTCCGTCCCGACGACGTCGTGATGGTCCGCGAGCGCAGCCGCACCAAGCCGCTGTTCGAGATGGCCCGCGAGGGTGGCTTCGCCGCCGACGGCGAGACCCCGCGCTACCTGCAGGTCAACCTGAAGGCCCTGGCCTTCCGCCTCGACCGCGACCCGAACCGCAAGGAAATCCCGGTCATCTGCGACGAGCAGCTGGTCGTCGAGTACTACGCCCGCTGATCCCAGCACGGCAGTAGTACCGCCCACGCGGTGTTCAGCCCGCCGCTTCCCCGCCCTTACCGGTGGGGGAGCCGGCGGGCTTCCGCGTTCCCGGGACCGCCGCCGCCCTCGCCGTACGGAAGGGACGCGGGGCGGACGACTCCGCCGGGCCGCCGATGGCAGGGCTCCGGCCGGCCGAGAGCGCCCGCTCCACCGCCTCCGCCGCCGACAGCCCCTGGCCCTCCCGGAACGCGAGGCCGTACGCCACCGGCCCCAGCGCCTCCGTCGCCCGCTGCTCGCACAGCGTCCGAGGCCCGTCGAACGCCGCCGAACCGAAGAGCCGGACGCCCACCGTGTCCCACATCGGCACCGCCGCCCCCTGCAGGACCGCGGCCTCCGCCGGATCGCCCTCGTACACCGTCACCAGCGCCAGCAGCTCGACCGCCAGCACCAGACCGACCAGGTCGCGGAAGGTGTGGTTGATCAGGACACTCTCGGTGAGCAGCTCCCGCGCCTCCCCGTACGCGCCCCGCGTCCACGCCGCGTACCCCAGGACGTAGAGGGCGTACGCCCGGCTCCACAGCTCGCCCCGCTCCTCGCAGATCTCCCGGACCTCCCGGCAGCGGGCGACCGCCCCCTCCAGGTCGCCCCGGAAGGCCCGCGCGAGCGCCACCTCGATCTGCCCCATCAGCACGTTGCTGTTCAGCTCGCCCAGCTCCCGGTACCCGACGAGCGCCCGGCCGATCAGCTCCTCGGCCCGCGGCAGGTCGTCCGTGAGCAGCGCCAGACAGCCCATCCGGTGCGTCGCGTACGCCTCCGCGAGGGCGTTCCCCGAGGACCGCGCGCGCTCCCCGCACTCGTGGAGCGCCGCCACCGCCGCCGTACCGTCCCCCTGGAGCACGGTCACGTACCCGAGCACCCACAGCGCCTTCAGCCGCGCCTCCTCGTGCCCGGACTCCAGCGCGAGCGCCCGCTCCAGCCAGTGCCGGCCCTCCGAGAGCCGCCCGCAGCCCACCCACGCGAACCAGAGCGTGCCCGCCAGGTGCTGGGCGAGGTGCGCGTCCCCCGGGAGTTCCAGACACAGGTCGAGAGCCGCCCGCAGATGGGGGAGCGCCGTCTCCGTACGGACCGCCACCTCGGCCTGGCGCGGGCTGAACCACTCCAGCTCGCACCAGGTCGCGAGTCCCATGTACCAGTCGCGGTGGCGCCGCCGCATCCGCTCCGTGTCGCCGAGCGCCGCGAGCCACTCCGCCCCGTACGCGGCGACCGTGTCGAGCATCCGGTACGCGGGACCGACCGGCGCGTCCTCCCGGGTCAGCAGCGACTGCGCGAGCAGCCCCCCGAGCAGGTCGAGGACCAGCTCGGGCGGCAGCTCCGGGCCGCCGCACACGTACTCCACCGCCTCCAGGTCGAAGGGGCCGGGGAACACCGAGAGCCGCGCCCAGAGCAGCCGCTCCTCCGGGGTGCACAGCTCATGGCTCCAGCCGATCGTCGTACGCAGCGTCTGATGGCGGGGGAGCGCCCCGCGCGCCCCGTCCGTGAGCAGCCGGAACCGGTCGTCGAGCCGGTGCAGCATCTGCTCGGCGGAGAGCAGGGGCAGCCGCCCGGCCGCCAGTTCGAGGGCCAGCGGGATCCCGTCGAGACGGCGGCACAGCTCGCGTACGGCCTCCGTGCCGGAGGGGAGCGGAGCGAGCCCGGCACCCGACAGGGCCGGGGCTCCCGCCTCC
This sequence comes from Streptomyces sp. P9-A4, assembly GCF_036634195.1. Taxonomy (NCBI): domain Bacteria; kingdom Bacillati; phylum Actinomycetota; class Actinomycetes; order Kitasatosporales; family Streptomycetaceae; genus Streptomyces; species Streptomyces sp. P9-A4. The sequence goes on along the minus strand of NZ_JAZIFY010000001.1, from coordinate 1,139,054 downwards.
GCCGCCCGCTCGGCCAGCAGCGCCACCGCGTCCTCCTCGGCCAGCGGCGCCAGCGGGAACACCGCCTCGCCCGCCACCCGCAGCGGCCGGCGGCCGACCGCCAGGACGGTCAGCCCGGGAGCGTGTTCGAGCAGCTCCCGCACCAGCGCCGCACAGGGCGCCACCAGATGCTCGAAACCGTCCACGACCAGCAGCGTCCGGCGCTCCGCGAGATGGTCGAGGAGCACCTCGCGCGGCGCCCGCGGGGTGTGGTCGGTCAGGCCGAACGCCTCGACCAGGGCGTGCTCGATCAGGCCGTCGTCGCGCAGGGCCGCGAGGCCGGCCAGCCGGACCCCGTCGCCGTAGCGTTTCTGCACCCCGTGGGCGGCGCGCAGCGCAAGCCGGGTCTTGCCGACGCCCCCCACGCCCACGACCGTGACCAGGCGGGATGTGTCGAGGAGCGCCGCCAGTGCGGCCTGCTCGGCGGCCCGTCCGACGAACCGGTTCAGCTCCGCCGGGAGATTGCTCCGTCGCATGGGACACGGAGCGTACCGACCCGGACGCTCTCCGTACAATCGGTTCCCGCGACCACCGCCCCACGGGCGCTAATGCGGTACGGCGGGACGGCCGTGGCGCGATAGGGTCGGGGGACGAATTTCAGCAAGGGCCCAACGACAGCAGAGAGCGGTGCAGAGTGACCGGTGGAGAGGTTGCCGGGATCCTGGTGGCCGTCTTCTGGGCGATCCTGGTCTCCTTCCTCGCCGTGGTGCTGGTGAGGCTGGCGCAGACGCTCAGGGCGACCACCAAGCTGGTGGCGGACGTGACCGAGCAGGCCGTTCCCCTGCTGGCCGACGCCTCCGCGACCGTGCGCTCGGCACAGACTCAGCTCGACCGGGTCGACGCCATCGCCACGGACGTCCAGGAGGTCACCTCCAACGCCTCCGCGCTCTCCTCCACCGTCGCCTCCACCTTCGGCGGCCCCCTCGTCAAGGTCGCCGCCTTCGGCTACGGCGTGCGCAAGGCGCTCGGCCGGGAGCGGGACGGCGAGGACGTACCGAGGGCCTCCGCGCGACGTACTGTGATCGTCGGCCGTACCGTGCCGTCCTCGCGACGCCGGAAGCAGAAGGGCTGAACCGCGATGTTCCGCCGCACGTTCTGGTTCACGGCCGGCGCAGCCGCCGGCGTGTGGGCCACCACCAAGGTCAACCGGAAGCTCAAGCAGCTGACCCCCGAGAGCCTCGCGGCCCAGGCGGCGAACAAGGCGCTCGAGACCGGCCACCGGCTCAAGGACTTCGCCCTCGACGTGAGGGCGGGCATGGTCCAGCGGGAAGCCGAACTGGAAGAGGCGCTCGGCCTCGACGCACCCGTCGACCCGGGCCCCGCCCAGGGCCGGGAGCTCCCGGAACCGCGCCGCAGGGCCGCGCTCGGCCCCACCTCGCACCCGACCACGCATTCAATCCCCACGATCTCGTACAACCGGAATGAGGACCACTGATGGAGTCGGCTGAAATCCGCCGCCGCTGGCTGAGCTTCTTCGAGGAGCGCGGGCACACCGTCGTCCCTTCGGCGTCGCTCATCGCGGACGACCCGACTCTGCTGCTCGTCCCCGCCGGCATGGTGCCCTTCAAGCCCTACTTCCTGGGCGAGGTCAAGCCGCCGTTCTCGCGCGCCTCCAGCGTGCAGAAGTGCGTGCGCACGCCCGACATCGAAGAGGTCGGCAAGACCACCCGCCACGGCACGTTCTTCCAGATGTGCGGCAACTTCTCCTTCGGCGACTACTTCAAGGAAGGCGCCATCAAGCTCGCCTGGGAGCTGCTGACCAGCTCGGTGGAGCACGGTGGCTACGGTCTCGACCCGGAGAAGCTCTGGATCACCGTCTACCAGGAGGACGACGAGGCCGAGCAGATCTGGCGTGACGTCGTCGGCGTCCCGGCCGAGCGCATCCAGCGCCTCGGCAAGAAGGACAACTACTGGTCGATGGGCGTCCCCGGACCCTGCGGCCCCTGTTCCGAGATCAACTACGACCGCGGCCCCGAGTTCGGCGTCGAGGGCGGCCCGGCCGTCAACGACGAGCGGTACGTGGAGATCTGGAACCTCGTCTTCATGCAGTACGAGCGCGGTGAGGGCTCCGGCAAGGACGACTTCCCGATCCTCGGCGAGCTGCCGTCGAAGAACATCGACACGGGCCTCGGCCTCGAGCGCCTGGCGATGATCCTCCAGGGCGTCCAGAACATGTACGAGACGGACACCCTCCAGGTCGTCATCGACAAGGCCACCGAGCTCACCGGTGTCGCCTACGGCAAGGCCCACGACAGCGACGTCTCGCTGCGCGTGGTCGCCGACCACATGCGCACCTCCGTGATGCTCATCGGTGACGGCGTGACCCCCGGCAACGAGGGCCGCGGCTACGTGCTGCGCCGCATCATGCGCCGCGCCGTCCGCAACATGCGTCTGCTCGGCGCCACCGGACCGGTCGTCCAGGAACTCGTCGACACCGTGATCAACACGATGGGCGAGCAGTACCCGGAGCTGGTCACCGACCGCAAGCGCATCGAGACCGTCGCCCTCGCCGAAGAGGCCGCCTTCCTGAAGGCCCTCAAGGGTGGCACCAACATCCTCGACACCGCGGTGACCGAGACGAAGGCCTCCGGCGGCACGATCCTCGCCGGCGAGAAGGCCTTCCTGCTCCACGACACCTGGGGCTTCCCGATCGACCTCACCCTGGAGATGGCCGCCGAACAGGGCCTCTCCGTGGACGAGGACGGCTTCCGCCGCCTGATGAAGGAGCAGCGGGACCGCGCCAAGGCCGACGCCAAGGCCAAGAAGACCGGTCACGCCGACATGACCGCGTACCGGGAGATCGCCGACGGCAACGGCGCCACCGAGTTCACCGGCTACACCAACACCGAGGGCGAGACCACGATCGTCGGTCTGCTCGTCAACGGCGTCCCCTCGCCGGCCGCCTCGGAGGGCGACGAGGTCGAGGTCGTCCTCGACCGCACCCCGTTCTACGCCGAGGGCGGCGGCCAGATCGCCGACCAGGGCCGGATCAGGCTGCACAGCGGTGCCGTCATCGATATCCGCGACGTCCAGCAGCCCGTCCCGGGCGTCTCCGTGCACAAGGGTTCCGTGCAGGTCGGCGAGGTGACCGTGGGCGCCACCGCCTACGCCGCCATCGACGTGCGCCGCCGCCGGGCCATCGCCCGCGCCCACTCCGCCACGCACCTGACGCACCAGGCCCTGCGCGACGCCCTCGGCCCGACGGCCGCCCAGGCCGGTTCGGAGAACCAGCCCGGTCGCTTCCGCTTCGACTTCGGTTCGCCGAACGCCGTCCCGGGTGCGGTCCTCACCGACGTCGAGCAGAAGATCAACGAGGTCCTCTCGCGCGAGCTGGAGGTCCATGCCGAGGTCATGCCGATCGACGAGGCCAAGCGCCAGGGCGCCATCGCCGAGTTCGGCGAGAAGTACGGCGAGAAGGTGCGCGTCGTCACCATCGGCGACTTCTCCAAGGAGCTGTGCGGCGGCACGCACGTCCACAACACCGCCCAGCTGGGCCTGGTGAAGCTGCTCGGCGAGTCGTCCATCGGCTCCGGTGTGCGCCGTATCGAGGCCCTCGTCGGCGTCGACGCGTACAACTTCCTCGCCAGGGAGCACACGGTCGTCGCCCAGCTCCAGGAGCTGGTCAAGGGCCGTCCGGAGGAGCTGCCGGAGAAGATCTCCTCCATGCTCGGCAAGCTCAAGGACGCCGAGAAGGAGATCGAGAAGTTCCGCGCGGAGAAGGTCCTCCAGGCCGCCGCCGGTCTCGTCGACTCCGCCCAGGACATCCGCGGTGTGGCCCTGGTGACCGGTCAGGTCCCGGACGGCACCGGCGCCGACGACCTGCGCAAGCTGGTCCTCGACGTGCGCGGGCGCATCTCCGGCGGCCGGCCGGCCGTCGTCGCCCTGTTCACCACCGTCAACGGCAAGCCGCTGACGGTCATCGCCACCAACGAGGCCGCCCGTGAGCGCGGTCTCAAGGCCGGCGAACTGGTCCGCACGGCCGCCAAGACCCTCGGTGGCGGTGGCGGCGGCAAGCCGGATGTCGCCCAGGGCGGCGGCCAGAACCCGGCGGCCGTCGGCGAGGCCATCGCCGCCGTCGAGCGCCTCGTGACGGAGACGGCGTGACGATGCGCCGCGGACGACGTATCGCGGTGGACGTCGGGGACGCCCGGATCGGGGTCGCCTCCTGCGACCCCGACGGGGTCCTCGCGACGCCGGTGGAGACCGTGCCGGGACGCGACGTCCCGGCCGCCCACCGGCGGCTCCGCCAGATCGTCGAGGAGTACGAGCCCATCGAGGTCGTCGTGGGCCTGCCCCGCTCGCTCAGCGGGCGGGAGGGCCCGGCCGCGACCAAGGTCCGGGCCTTCGCCGGGGAGATGGCGCGCGGGATCGCTCCGGTCCCCGTCCGTCTGGTCGACGAGCGGATGACCACGGTCACCGCGACCCAGGGGCTGCGGGCCTCCGGCGTGAAGGCGAAGAAGGGGCGGTCCGTCATCGACCAGGCCGCCGCTGTGATCATCCTTCAGAACGCTCTTGAGTCCGAACGGGTATCAGGTAATCCGCCCGGTGAGGGCGTCGAAGTGGTCATCTGATCGCGATACGGTAACGTTCCGCGCGTTGCGGCGGTGTTCGAACAGCTGCCGCACTACGTAGAGGCGGATCGTCCGGAAGCCTCGCGGCTGTTTTGGGGATCGATGACTGAGTATGGCCGGAGCCCCGGCTCCGAACCGTGGCACCCCGGGGACCCGTTGTACGGGGACCAGGGGTGGGAGGGCCAGCAGCAGCAGTACCCGCACCCGCAGCAGGCGAGCCAGTACGGCCAGGGCGGTCAGGTCTACCAGGACCCGTACGGGCAGGGCGGTCACGCAGCTCAGAGCGGCCAGGGGTACGAGGGCGACCCGTACCAGCAGCACGGCCAGCAGCAGGCTCAGCAGTACCAGCAGCAGCCGCAGGGGTACGTCGACCCCCAGTACCAGCAGCAGTACCAGCAGCAGTCGTACGAGCAGCAGCAGTACGGGCAGACGGCGTACCAGGGCGGTTACGACACGCCCGGACATCTCGGACAGCAGTACGACGGCCACTGGGAGACGGGCCAGGCCTCGATGGCCTACGGCACGCCCCCGGCCGATCCGTACGGCGGCCAGAATCCCGACCTCTACGGCACCCCCGAGGCGTACCCGCCGCCCCAGCCTCCCGGCCGCCGGCAGAACCCGCCGGAGCCGGTGATCGACTGGGAGCCCGAGGAAGAGGCGCGTCCGGAGCCGGAGGAGGAGAAGCACCCCTTCTTCACCGGCGAGGACGCACCGGACGACGAGGACGAAGGCTACGACGAGGAGCCGGGCCGCGGTCGTGGCTCCCGCGGCGGCGACCGCGAACGCCGGAGCAAATCGAAGAAACGCAAGGGCAAGAACGGTGCGGCCTGCCTGGTCGTCGCGCTCGTCATGGCGGGCGGCGTGGGTGGCATCGGATACTTCGGCTACCAGTTCTGGCAGGGCCAGTTCGGCGCGGTCGAGGACTACGCGGGCACCGGCTCCGGCGATGTGCAGGTCGAGATCCCCAAGGGCGCGCTCGGCAACGAGATCGGCAACATCCTGAAGAAGGCGGGGGTCGTCAAGAGCGTCGACGCGTTCACCTCGGCCCAGCAGAAGAATCCCAAGGGCATCTCGATCCAGGCCGGCGTCTACACGCTGAAGAAGGGGATGTCGGCCGAGAGCGCGGTCACGCTGATGCTCAACCCGGCCAGCCAGAGCAACTTCGTCATCCCCGAGGGCCGACGGAACGTCTGGGTGTACGAGCAGATCGACAAGAAGCTCGGTCTTGAGGTCGGTACGACGAAGGACATCGCGAAGGCGAAGGCGAACGAGCTCGGCCTCCCGGACTGGGCGAAGAACCACAAGAACGTGAAGGACCCGCTGGAGGGCTTCCTCTTCCCCGCCAGCTACCCCGTGGCCAAGGGCACCAAGCCCGAAGACGCGTTGCGCAAGATGGTGAGCCGAGCGAGCCAGGAGTACGACAAGCTCGACCTGGAGGCCAAGGCGCAGGCACTCGGTGTCGACGGCCCCTGGGAGCTCGTCACGATCGCCAGCCTCGTCCAGGCGGAGGGAGTGTCGCACGACGACTTCCGCAAGATGGCCGAGGTCGTCTACAACCGTCTCAAGCCGTCGAACCCGCAGACCTACGGCGGGCTCGAATTCGACTCGACGTACAACTACATCAAGAACCAGAGCAAGCTCGACCTCACCCTCGAAGAGCTGCGGAAGTACGACAACCCGTACAACACGTACTTCGTCAAGGGCCTGCCGCCCGGTCCGATCGGCAACCCTGGCGTCGAGGCGATGCAGGGCGTGGTCAGCCCGACGAGCGACGGCTGGTACTACTTCATCTCGATCGACGGCAAGACCTCCCAGTTCACGAAGACCAACGCCGAGCACCAGAAGCTCGTCGAGAAGTTCAACGAGTCGAGGAAGAACTGACAGTGGCAGCACGACGTGCGGCGGTTCTGGGATCGCCGATCGCCCACTCGCTCTCCCCGGTCCTGCACCGGGCCGCGTACGCCGAGCTGGGCCTCGACGACTGGTCGTACGAGCGCTTCGAGGTCGACGAGGCCGGGCTGCCCGGCTTCGTCGGTGAGCTGGACGACAGCTGGGCGGGGCTCTCGCTGACCATGCCGCTCAAGCGGGCGATCATCCCGCTGCTCGACGGGATCAGCGACACGGCCGCCTCCGTCGAGGCCGTGAACACGGTCGTCCTCACCGAGGACGGCCGCCGGGTCGGCGACAACACCGACATCCCCGGCATGATCGCCGCCCTGCGCGAGCGGGGCGTCGAGAAGGTGGAGTCGGCGGCGATCCTCGGCGCCGGCGCCACCGCCTCCTCCGCGCTCGCCGCGCTCTCCCGGATCTGCGCGGGCCCCGTCACCGCGTACGTACGGAGCGAGGCGCGCGCGCAGGAGATGCGCGGCTGGGGCGAGCGGCTCGGCGTGGACGTCCGTACCGCCGGCTGGGACGACGCGGCGGAGGCCTTCGCCGCGCCGCTGGTGATCGCGACCACCCCCGCCGGCAGCACCGACGAGCTGGCGGCCGGCGTCCCCGAGGCCGTCGGCACCCTGTTCGACGTCCTGTACGACCCCTGGCCGACCGCGCTCGCCGCCGCCTGGTCCGACCGCGGCGGCAAGGTGGTCGGCGGCCTCGACCTCCTCGTCCATCAGGCCGTCCTCCAGGTCGAGCAGATGACGGGCGTCCCGAAGGCACCCCTGGCCGCGATGCGCGCGGCCGGGGAGCGGGCGCTCGCCGCCCGGTAGCCCACCGGACGGCACCCGGACCGCACGTGGACGGCGTACGAGCGCCATTCGCGTGAGGGGCTTCACGGCTCACCGGAACGAGACGGACGTCCGACAGCTGGACCGGCGGCCTGGGGAGCGGTCCGGACGTGGGAGGATCGGGGTGGCGGGCCAGGGCCGCGCACCCGGCCGCGTCGTCGCAGTGCCCAGGCGCGAGCATGAGGAGCATCGTTGAGCAGGTTGCGTTGGCTGACCGCTGGGGAATCCCACGGACCCGCGCTGGTCGCGACGCTGGAGGGTCTTCCCGCCGGCGTCCCGGTCACCACTGAGCTGGTGGCGGACCACCTCGCGCGGCGACGACTCGGCTATGGGCGTGGCGCCCGGATGAAGTTCGAGCAGGACGAGATCACCTTCCTCGGTGGCGTCCGGCACGGACTCTCCCTCGGCTCCCCGATCGCCGTCATGGTCGGCAACACCGAGTGGCCCAAGTGGGAGAAGGTCATGTCGGCCGACCCGGTCGACCCCGCGGAGCTCAAGGAGACGGGCCGCAACGCCCCCCTGACCCGGCCCCGCCCCGGCCACGCCGACCTCGCCGGCATGCAGAAGTACGGCTTCGACGAGGCCCGGCCGATCCTGGAGCGCGCCAGCGCCCGTGAGACCGCCGCCCGGGTCGCCCTCGGCGCCGTCGCCCGCTCCTTCATCAAGGAGGCCGCCGGCATCGAGATCGTCTCGCACGTCGTCGAACTGGCCGCCGCCAAGGCGCCGTACGGCGTCTACCCGACCCCCGCCGACGTCGACAGGCTCGACGCCGACCCGGTCCGCTGCCTCGACGCCGACGCGTCGAAGGCGATGGTCGCCGAGATCGACCAGGCCCACAAGGACGGCGACACCCTCGGCGGCGTCGTCGAGGTCCTCGCGTACGGCGTGCCCGTCGGCCTCGGCTCGCACGTCCACTGGGACCGGCGGCTCGACGCCCGGCTCGCGGCGGCCCTCATGGGCATCCAGGCCATCAAGGGCGTCGAGGTCGGCGACGGCTTCGACCTGGCCCGCGTGCCCGGTTCGAAGGCCCACGACGAGATCGTGCGCACCGAGGACGGCATCAAGCGCACCTCCGGCCGCTCCGGCGGCACCGAGGGCGGCCTGACCACCGGTGAGCTGCTGCGCGTCCGCGCCGCGATGAAGCCGATCGCGACCGTCCCGCGCGCCCTCGCCACCATCGACGTCGCCACCGGCGAGGCCACGGCCGCCCACCACCAGCGCTCCGACGTCTGCGCCGTCCCGGCCGCCGGCATCGTCGCCGAGGCCATGGTCGCGCTCGTCCTCGCGGACGCGGTAGTCGAGAAGTTCGGCGGCGACAGCGTCCCCGAGACCCGCCGCAACGTGCGCTCGTACCTCGAGAACCTGCGCATCCGGTGAACGCCGGGCCACTGGTCGTCCTCGTCGGCCCCATGGGCTCCGGCAAGTCCACGGTGGGCGCGCTCCTGGCCGAACGGCTCGGCGTGCCCTACCGGGACACCGACGCCGACATCGTCGCCGCCGAGGGACGCGAGATCTCCGACATCTTCGTCGAGGACGGCGAGGAGCACTTCCGCGCCCTGGAGCGGGCGGCGGTCGCCGCCGCCCTTGCCGGGCACGAGGGCGTCCTCGCCCTCGGCGGCGGCGCGATCCTCGACGCCGGCACCCGTGCCCTGCTCGCCGGACTGCCCGTCGCGTACCTCTCGATGGACGTCGACGAGGCGGTCCGCCGGGTGGGCCTGAACACCGCGCGGCCGCTGCTCGCCGTCAACCCGCGCCGCCAGTGGCGCGAGCTGATGGAGGCACGCCGCCACCTGTACACCGAAGTCGCGCGGGCCGTCGTCACCACCGACGACCGCACCCCCGAAGAGGTCGCGGACGCGGTCCTCGACGCACTGGATCTGAAGAAGGACGCATGACGACGGACCAGGACGTGACCCGAATCCACGTGGCGGGCAGCGCGGGCACCGATCCGTACGAGGTGCTGGTCGGCCGGCAGCTGCTCGGCGAGCTCCCCGCCCTGATCGGCGGCCAGGCCAAGCGGGTCGCCGTGATCCACCCCGAGGCGCTCGCCGACACCGGCGAGGCGCTCCGCGCCGACCTCGCGGACCAGGGCTACGAGGCGGTCGCCATCCAGGTGCCGAACGCCGAGGAGGCGAAGACCGTCGAGGTCGCCGCCTACTGCTGGAAGGCGTTGGGCCAGACCGGTTTCACCCGCAGCGACGTGATCGTGGGCGTCGGCGGCGGCGCCACCACCGACCTGGCCGGCTTCGTCGCCGCGACCTGGCTGCGGGGCGTGCGCTGGATCGCCGTACCGACCACGGTCCTCGCCATGGTCGACGCGGCCGTCGGCGGCAAGACCGGCATCAACACCGCCGAGGGCAAGAACCTCGTCGGTGCCTTCCACCCGCCGGCCGGGGTCCTCTGCGACCTCGCCGCGCTGGACTCGCTGCCGGTGCACGACTACGTCAGCGGTCTCGCGGAGATCATCAAGGCCGGTTTCATCGTCGACCCGGTGATCCTCGACCTCATCGAGGAGGACCCGCAGGCCGCCCGCACCCCGGCCGGTCCGCACACCGCCGAGCTGCTCGTCCGCTCGATCAAGGTCAAGGCCGAGGTCGTCTCCGGCGACCTCAAGGAGGCCGGGCGCCGCGAGATCCTCAACTACGGCCACACCCTCGCCCACGCCATCGAGAAGAACGAGCGGTACAAGTGGCGCCACGGCGCCGCCGTCTCCGTCGGCATGGTCTTCGCCGCCGAGCTCGGCCGTCTCGCCGGCCGGCTCGACGACGCCACCGCCGACCGGCACCGCGCGATCCTGGAGTCCGTCGGTCTGCCGCTCACCTACCGCGGTGACCAGTGGCCCAAGCTTCTGGAGACCATGCGGGTCGACAAGAAGTCCCGCGGCGACCTGCTCCGCTTCATCGTCCTCGACGGGATCGGCAAGCCGACCGTCCTGGAGGGCCCCGACCCGGCGGTCCTGATCGCGGCGTACGGCGAGGTGTCCGCGTGAGCGAGCCCCGTCCGGTGCTGGTGCTCAACGGTCCCAACCTGGGCCGGCTCGGCTCCCGCGAGCCCGACATCTACGGCGCCACGTCGTACAAGGGGCTCGTCGAGTCCTGCCGTGCGCTCGGCGCGGAGCTGGGCTTCGACGTCGAGGTGCGGGAGACGAACGACGAGGGCGAGATGATCCGCTGGCTGCACGAGGCCGCGGACGGCTCGATCCCGGTGGTCATCAACCCCGGGGCGTTCACGCACTACTCGTACGGGATGCGGGACGCGGCCGCCCAGCGGACCGCCCCGCTCATCGAGGTGCACATCTCGAACCCGTACGCCCGGGAGGAGTTCCGGCACACCTCGGTCGTCGCGGCCGTGGCGACCGGTACCGTCGCGGGGTTCGGGATCGGCTCCTACCGGCTGGCGCTGCGGGCGCTCGCCGAGGAACTGACCGGCTGACAAGCGGTTCACGGTGTCCCGGCGTCCCGGGGCACCGGGGGGCGTCCCCGGCCGTTCCCCCTGTGGGGGGCCGGGGCGGTAACGTTCCGGCGCACCGGATACACCGGATACGACAGGCGTACGAGACGGAGTGGGACCGGATGCAGCACGCAGTGGGGGGTCCGCTGCCACCGCCCGAGCGACCGGGCGGCCAGGAACCCGTCCCCGGACCCGGCGCGGGGCCTGGTGCGGGCCTCGGAGCGGGCCCCGGACCCGGCTCGGTCGGGCCGGTTGGACCGGTCTCCGGACCGGTCGGTCCCGGGCCTGTGTCCGGATCCGTAGGACCCATAGGACCCGTAGGACCCGTCGCGGGCCCCGGCCCGGTCGCCGGACCCGGTTCCTTTCCGGCGGGACCCGCTCCCGTACCCATGCCCGGAGCCGCCGGTCCCCCCGGCGCGCGTCCCACCGCTCCGCCGCCCCCGCCGGGCGCCCCCTACCCGCCTCCCCCCGCCGGACCCCGGCTCGGCGTGCACCCCACCCTGCCGAGCGGAGCCGCGCGCCCCCCGCACGCCGCCCCGCCTCCGCACGCCGCCCCGCCCCCCGCCGCTCCGCCTCCGCACGCCGCTCCGCCCCCCGTCGGTTCCGGCGCGCCCGGCTGGAGTGCGCCCGGGGCCCGACCGCAGTACCCGGGCGTCTCCGGCGGGCCCTCGCCCCGTGCCGACCTCACCGGACAGGTGCCGCTGCCGCCCGTGAGCGCGCCGCTCGCGCCCCCGGCGGAGCATGGCGCGGGCACCGGCACCGCCACCCTCGCCGTGCTGCTCATCGGCCCCGCGGGCGCGGGGAAGACGACCGTCGCCCGGCACTGGGCGCGGCGCCGCCGGGTGCCCACCGCGCACATCAGCCTCGACGACGTCCGCGAGTGGGTCTGCTCCGGCTTCGCCGACCCGCAGTCCGGGTGGAACGAGCACTCCGAGGCGCAGTACCGGCTCGCCCGCCGCACCTGCGGCTTCGCCGCCCGCAACTTCCTCGCCAACGGCATCTCCTGCATCGTCGACGACGCGGTCTTCCCCGACCGCCCGGTCGTCGGACTCGGCGGCTGGAAGCGCCATGTCGGCCCCGGCCTGCTCCCCGTGGTGCTCCTGCCCGGCCTGGAGGTCGTCCTGGAGCGCAACGCCGAGCGCAGCGGCAACCGGCGCCTCTCCGACGAGGAGGTCGCCGCCATCCACGGCCGGATGGCGGGCTGGTACGGCTCCGGGCTGCCGATCATCGACAACTCCACCTACGACGTCGAGACCACCGCCCGGGTCCTCGACGAAGTCCTCGCGCGCGCGATAGCCAGCCCGCCGACCTGGTGACCCCACCGGGCCCCGCCCGGTCGGATGCGTACAACAGGCCACCGGGGCGCGCTCCTCGTACGCTCGGAGCATGTCAGAGGTGTATGCGGACCGCCGTGTACGGCTGCGCGATCGTTGCGCGGCCGCCGGCAGCCCGGCGGCCCTGGTCTCCCGCCCCGCCAACGTCCGCTATCTCGCGGGTGGTTCGCCTCCGGGCGCCGCCCTCCTCGTCGGCCCCGAGCCGGACGCCGACGTGCTGCTCTGCCCGGTCGCGCCCGGCACCGACCCGGCCGACGGGCGGCTCGACGAACTGCTCCGCCGGCAGGTCCTGCCCGTAGGCGGGGGAGATCCCGCGGTCGCCGCCGTCGACCTCGCCCGCCGGGCGGGCGCCGACGCCCTCGCCGTCGAGGAGCACCACCTGACCGTGGCCCGGCACCGGGCCATGGGCTCCGTCGCGCCCGGACTCCGGCTGGCCGACCTCGCCTGCGCCGTCGAACAGCTCAGGATCGTCAAGGACGAGGACGAGATCGCCTGTCTGCGGATCGCCGCAGAGATCGCCGACCAGGCGCTCGGCGAACTCCTGGAGTCGATCCTCGTGGGACGGACCGAGCGCCATCTCGCGCTGGAGCTGGAACGGCGGCTCGTCGACCACGGCGCCGACGGCGCTGCCTTCCCCACCTCGGTGGCGACCGGCCCGCATTCCGGGCGCCGGGGGCACCGGCCCACCGACCGCCGGGTCGAGGAGGGTGATTTCCTGACGGTCGGCCTCGGCGCCGACTACCGCGGCTACCGGTGCGAGATCGGCCGCACCTTCGTCATCGGCACCACTCCGGCCGACTGGCAGATCGAGCTGTACGAGCTCGTCTTCGCCGCTCAGCGGGCCGGCCGGGAGGCCCTGGCACCGGGCACCGAGTACCGCGACGTGGACCGGGCGGCCCGCCAGATCCTGGACGCGGCGGGGTACTCGGAGGCCGCCGTTCCCCTCACCGGGCACGGGGTGGGGCTCGAAATCGACGAGGACCCGCAGCTGTCACCCTCGGCCATGGGTAAACTGGACGCTTGTGTGCCGGTCACCGTCGAACCGGGGGTCCACCTCCCGGGCCGGGGCGGGGTCCGGATCGATGACACGCTCGTCGTGCGCCAGGAGGCGGACGGCGGACCCGAGCTACTCACCATCACGACCAAGGAGCTGCTCGCGCTGTAAGGCGCGTACGCCTCCACGGTCCCACGTCAGTCCAGGAGATTCCGCAACCGTGGCTTCCACGAACGACCTCAAGAACGGCATGGTGCTCAAGCTCGAAGGCGGCCAGCTCTGGTCCGTCGTCGAGTTCCAGCACGTCAAGCCCGGCAAGGGCCCGGCCTTCGTGCGCACCAAGCTCAAGAACGTGCTGTCCGGCAAGGTCGTCGACAAGACCTTCAACGCCGGCGTGAAGGTCGACACGGCCACCATCGACCGCCGCGACATGCAGTTCTCCTACATGGACGGCGACTACTTCGTCTTCATGGACGAGGAGACCTACGACCAGCTGCACGTCGACCGCAAGTCGGTCGGCGACGCCGCCAACTTCCTGATCGAGGGCTTCACCGCCTCGGTCGCGCAGCACGAGGGCTCGGTGCTCTACGTCGAGCTCCCCGCCGCCGTCGTGCTGACGATCAAGCACACCGACCCGGGCGTCCAGGGCGACCGCTCCACCGGCGGCACCAAGCCCGCCGAGCTGGAGACGGGCCACGAGATCCAGGTCCCGCTCTTCATCACCACCGGTGAGAAGGTCAAGGTCGACACCCGCACCAGCGACTACCTCGGCCGGGTGAACAGCTAACCGTGGCCGCTCGGAGCAAGGCCCGCAAGCGCGCCTTCCAGATCCTCTTCGAGGCCGATCAGCGGGGTGCCTCCGTGCAGGAGGTCCTCGCCGACCAGGTCCGGCACGCGCGGTCGGACGACCGGCAGCCGCCGGTGAGCGACTTCACCATGCAGCTGGTCGAGGGGTACGCGGACCATGTGGCGCGGATCGACGAGCTCATCGCGACCTACGCGGTGGACTGGGACCTCGACCGGATGCCCGTCGCCGACCGGAACATCGTGCGCCTCGGCGCGTACGAGCTGATCTGGGAGGACGGCACGCCGGACGCGGTCGCGATCGACGAGGCGGTGCAGCTCGCCAAGGAGTTCTCCACGGACGAGTCGCCGACATTCGTCAACGGTCTCCTCGCGCGCTTCAAGGACCTCAAGCCGCGTCTGCGCCGCGACGCCGACGTCTGAGTCCTTAGACGCCACCGGCAGTCGAAGGGGCCCGCAGCACTCGTGCTGCGGGCCCCTTCGGCGTCCTTGGGGGTGCCGTGTGGCAGGTGGGACGAAAAGCGCCGGGCCCGTGGACGTCGGATGACGTCCACGGGCCCGGCGGTACGTTTCTGCTGTGTCCCCTTAAGGGGTCAGTTCTCCTCGTGGGCGACCGCGCGGCGCGCGTCCGCGTCGAGGACGCCCCAGCTGATGAGCTGCTCGGTGAGGACCGAGGGGGACTGGTCGTAGATCACGGCGAGGGTGCGCAGGTCGTCCTGACGGATCGACAGCACCTTGCCGTTGTAGTCACCGCGCTGCGACTGGATCGTCGCGGCGTAGCGCTGGAGCGGGCCCGCCTTCTCCTGCGGCACGTGTGCCAGGCGCTCCAGATCGAGGACCAGCTTCGGCGGCGGCTCGGCGGCCCCGCCCGGGGTCGTGCCCGGCAGCAGTTCCTGCACCGGCACCCCGTAGAAATCGGCCAGCTCGGCAAGGCGCTGCACGGTCACCGCGCGGTCGCCACGCTCGTACGAACCGACCACGACGGCCTTCCAGCGGCCCTGGGACTTCTCCTCCACCCCGTGGAGCGAGAGACCCTGCTGGGTGCGGATGGCGCGGAGTTTGGCCCCGAGCTGCTTTGCGTATTCGCTGGACATAACGCTCCCGGACGCTGTGACGACATGCGGCTGCGCCGCGCGGCTGGTAACTCACTGTGAGGTTACGCAGCGTTACTCTTTCCCGTCAAGCCGAATGGTCCGTACCGCCTCCTCCCGGGGGACGGCGCCCGGAGTGGCGCGAGGGGGGCGAGGAGGTCCGCGTCCGCCCCCTGGTATCGTTGATGTCGCAAATCCGACGTCCTTTAAGAGCCGTCCCGTGAGGCGGAGAAGGAGGTCCGTTTTTTCATGGACACTCAGCAGCAGTACAGCGATGAGGCACGGCCCGTTCTCGAGGCCCCGGACATCGCGCGGGTCCTGACCCGCATCGCACACGAGATCGTCGAGCGCGCCAAGGGCGCCGACGACGTGGTTCTCCTCGGCATTCCCACCCGCGGCGTCTTCCTCGCCCGCCGGCTCGCCGAGAAGCTCGAATCGATCACCGGCACCAAGGTCCCGGTCGGATCCCTCGACATCACCATGTACCGGGACGACCTGCGACTGAAGCCGGCCCGCGCCATCGGCCGCACCGATATCCCCGCCGACGGCGTCGACGGCCGTCTCGTCGTCCTCGTCGACGACGTGCTCTTCTCCGGCCGCACCATCCGCGCCGCCCTCGACGCCCTCGGCGACATCGGCCGCCCGCGCGCCGTCCAGCTCGCCGTCCTCGTCGACCGCGGCCACCGCGAGCTTCCGATCCGCGCCGACTACGTCGGCAAGAACCTCCCCACGTCGTTGCGGGAGACGGTCAAGGTCCAGCTCGCCGAGGAGGACGGCCGCGACACCGTCCTGCTCGGTTCCAGGCCCGCCGCCTAGCCGGACCGGCCTTCCCCCGCGGGGCCGGGGCACACCCCTGCGCCCCCGCATGCCCTCACACCCTCCCCACCACGGAGAGACACCCCGATGATGCGTCACCTCATCTCGGCCGCCGACCTCACCCGCGACGACGCCGTCCTGATCCTCGACACCGCCGAGGAGATGGCCCGGGTGGCCGACCGGCCCATCAAGAAGCTGCCGACCCTGCGCGGCCGGACCATCTGCAACCTGTTCTTCGAGGACTCCACCCGTACCCGGATCTCCTTCGAGGCCGCCGAGAAGCGCCTCTCCGCCGATGTGATCAACTTCGCGGCCAAGGGCTCCAGCGTCTCCAAGGGCGAGTCCCTCAAGGACACCGCGCAGACCCTGGAGGCCATGGGCGTCGACGCGGTCGTCATCCGGCACGGATCCTCCGGCGCCCCCTACCGCCTCGCCACCTCCGGCTGGATCGACGCCCCCGTCATCAACGCCGGCGACGGCACCCACCAGCACCCCACCCAGGCCCTGCTGGACGCCTTCACCATGCGCCGCCGCCTGGTCGGCCGCGACACCGGCCTCGGCCGCGACCTCGCCGGCAAGCGGATCACGCTCGTCGGCGACGTCCTGCACAGCCGGGTCGCCCGCTCCAACGTGGACCTGCTGCACACCCTCGGCGCCGAGGTCACCCTGGTGGCCCCGCCCACCCTCGTCCCCGTCGGCGTCGAGACCTGGCCCTGCGAGATCTCCTACGAGCTCGACCGCGTGCTGCCGAAGTCCGACGCGGTGATGATGCTGCGTGTGCAGCGAGAGCGGATGAACGCCGCCTTCTTCCCGACCGAGCGCGAGTACTCGCGCCGGTACGGGCTCGACGGCGAGCGGATGGCGAAGATGCCCGAGCACGCCATCGTCATGCACCCCGGCCCGATGGTCCGCGGCATGGAGATCACCGCCGAGGTCGCCGACTCCGACCGCTGCACGGTCGTCGAGCAGGTCACCAACGGCGTCTCCGTCCGGATGGCCGTCCTCTACCTGCTTCTGGGCGGCAACGAGTCCGCCGTCAGCCACACCCGTACCGAGGAGAACAAGTAACCATGGGCAAGACTCTCATCCGCGGTGCGAAGGTCCTCGGCGGCGAGGTGCTGGACGTCCTCGTCGAGGGCGAGACCATCGTCGCCACCGGCCGGCAGGGCGAAATCGACTGGAGCGGCACCGGTCTGTCCGCCGAGGGCGCCACCGTGATCGAGGCCGAAGGCCAGATCCTGCTGCCCGGCCTCGTCGACCTCCACACCCATCTGCGCGAGCCCGGCCGCGAGGACTCCGAGACCGTCCTCACCGGCACCCGCGCCGCCGCCTCCGGTGGCTACACCGCCGTCTTCGCCATGGCCAACACCCACCCGGTCGCCGACACCGCCGGCGTCGTCGAGCAGGTCTACCGGCTCGGCAAGGAGTCCGGCTACTGCGACGTGCAGCCGATCGGCGCCGTCACCGTCGGCCTGGAGGGCAAGAAGCTCGCCGAGCTGGGCGCCATGCACGACTCCGCCGCCGGCGTCACCGTCTTCTCCGACGACGGCAAGTGCGTCGACGACGCGGTCATCATGCGCCGCGCCCTGGAGTACGTGAAGGCCTTCGACGGCGTCGTCGCCCAGCACGCCCAGGAGCCCCGCCTCACCGAGGGCGCCCAGATGAACGAGGGCATCGTCTCCGCCGAGCTGGGCCTCGGCGGCTGGCCCGCCGTCGCCGAGGAGTCGATCATCGCCCGCGACGTCCTCCTCGCCGAGCACGTCGGCTCCCGCGTCCACATCTGCCACCTCTCCACCGCCGGCTCCGTCGAGATCGTCCGCTGGGCCAAGTCCCGCGGCATCGACGTCACCGCAGAGGTCACCCCGCACCACCTCCTCCTCACGGACGAGCTGGTCCGCTCGTACAACCCGGTCTACAAGGTCAACCCGCCGCTGCGCACCGAGAAGGACGTCCTCGCACTCCGCGAGGCGCTGGCCGACGGCACGATCGACATCGTCGCCACCGACCACGCCCCGCACCCGCACGAGGACAAGGACTGCGAGTGGGCCGCGGCCGCCATGGGCATGGTCGGGCTGGAGACCGCGCTCTCCGTCGTCCAGCAGACGATGGTGGAGACCGGCCTCCTCGACTGGGCCGGCGTCGCCGACCGGATGTCCTTCGCCCCCGCCCGCATCGGACGGGCCACCGGCCACGGACGACCCGTCTCGGCTGGTGAGCCCGCGAACCTGACGCTGGTCGATCCGGCTTACCGTGGTGTCGTGGACCCCGCGGACTTCGCCTCCCGCAGCCGCAACACTCCCTACGAGGGCCGTGAGCTGCCGGGACGCGTCACCCACACCTTCCTGCGGGGCCGGGCAACGGTCGTGGACGGGAAGCTGGCGTGACACCACTCATCGCAATCGCCGCAGAGGCAGCCGATCAGAAGTCGGCGGAGGTGACCGACTGGGCCGGAAGGATCGGCTGGGTCGCCGGACTGCTGCTCTTCGTCGCCTTCGTCTACTGGCTGATGCGCCAGGGCTGGAAGTGGCGCGGCAGCATCCAGTCGGACCTGCCCGAGCTTCCCACCGCGCCCGAGGCGGCCGGTACGGCCAGACTGACTCTCAGCGGGCGCTACCACGGGTCCACGACCGCCGGGCAGTGGCTCGACCGGATCGTCGCCCACGGCCTCGGCGCCCGCAGCCGCGCCGAGCTCACCCTCACCGACGCCGGGCTGGTGGTCGTACGCCCCGGGGCGAACGACTTCTTCGTCCCGGCCGAGGCCCTGCGCGAGGCCCGCCTCGACAAGGGCATCGCGGGCAAGGTCCTCGCCGAGGGCGGCCTGCTGATCGTCACCTGGGCGCACGGCGGCACACTGCTCGACTCCGGTTTCCGGTCCGACCGGGCGGCCGAGCACACCGCCTGGGTCGAGGCCATCAACTCCATGACCAACACGACGGAAGGCATCGCACGATGACGACCTCCACCCGGGGAACCAGCAAGGTTCCCGCCGTACTCGTCCTGGAGGACGGCCGCATCTTCCGCGGCCGCGCCTACGGGGCCGTGGGGGAGACCTTCGGCGAGGCCGTGTTCTCCACCGGCATGACCGGCTACCAGGAGACCCTCACCGACCCGTCGTACCACCGCCAGGTCGTCGTCATGACGGCCCCGCACGTCGGCAACACCGGCGTCAACGACGAGGACCCCGAGTCCGGCCGCATCTGGGTCGCCGGCTACGTCGTCCGCGACCCCGCCCGCGTCTCCTCCAACTGGCGCGCCCGGCGCTCGCTGGACGAGGAGCTGCGCAACCAGGGCGTCGTCGGCATCTCCGGCATCGACACCCGCGCCCTCACCCGCCACCTGCGCGAGAGCGGCGCCATGCGCGTCGGCATCTTCTCGGGCAACGCGCTCCCCGACGAGGGCACCATGCTCGCCGAGGTCCGCCAGGCCCCCGAGATGAAGGGCGCGAACCTCTCCGCCGAGGTCGCCACCAAGGAGACCTACGTCGTCCCCGCGATCGGCACGAAGAAGTTCACCGTCGCCGCCGTCGACCTCGGCATCAAGGGCATGACCCCGCACCGGATGGCCGAGCGCGGCATCGAGGTCCACGTGCTGCCCGCCACCGCCACCGCCGAGGACATCTACGCCGTCCGGCCCGACGGAGTGTTCTTCTCCAACGGCCCCGGCGACCCGGCCACGGCCGACGGCCCCGTCTCCGTCATGAGGGCCGTCCTGGAGCGGAAGACGCCGCTCTTCGGCATCTGCTTCGGCAACCAGATCCTCGGCCGCGCGCTCGGCTTCGGCACCTACAAGCTGAAGTACGGCCACCGAGGCATCAACCAGCCGGTCCAGGACCGCACCACCGGCAAGGTCGAGGTCACCGCGCACAACCACGGCTTCGCCGTCGACGCGCCCCTCGACAAGGTCTCCGACACGCCCTACGGGCGCGCCCAGGTTTCCCACGTCTGTCTGAACGACCAGGTCGTCGAAGGCCTCCAGCTGCTCGACCAGCCGGCCTTCTCCGTCCAGTACCACCCCGAGGCGGCCGCGGGCCCGCACGACGCCGCGTACCTCTTCGACCGTTTCGTAGCCCTCATGGAGGCCGAGCGTGCCTAAGCGCACCGATATCCAGTCCGTCCTGGTCATCGGCTCCGGCCCGATCGTCATCGGCCAGGCCGCCGAGTTCGACTACTCCGGCACCCAGGCCTGCCGCATCCTCAAGGCCGAGGGCCTGCGGGTGATCCTGGTCAACTCCAACCCGGCCACGATCATGACCGACCCGGAGATCGCCGACGCCACGTACGTCGAGCCGATCACCCCCGAGTTCGTCGAGAAGATCATCGCCAAGGAGCGCCCCGACGCCCTCCTGCCCACCCTCGGCGGCCAGACCGCGCTGAACACCGCGATCTCCATGCACGAGCAGGGCGTCCTGGAGAAGTACGGCGTCGAGCTCATCGGCGCCAACGTCGAGGCCATCAACAAGGGCGAGGACCGCGACCTCTTCAAGGGCGTCGTCGAGGCCGTCAAGGCCAAGATCGGTTACGGCGAGTCCGCCCGCTCGGTCATCTGCCACACCATGGACGACGTCATCAAGGGCGTCGAGACGCTCGGCGGCTACCCCGTCGTCGTCCGCCCCTCCTTCACCATGGGCGGCGCCGGCTCCGGCTTCGCCCACGACGAGGAGGAGCTGCGCCGCATCGCCGGCCAGGGCCTGACCCTCTCGCCGACCACCGAGGTCCTCCTGGAGGAGTCCATCCTCGGCTGGAAGGAGTACGAGCTGGAGCTGATGCGCGACAAGAACGACAACGTCGTGGTCGTCTGCTCCATCGAGAACTTCGACCCGATGGGCGTCCACACCGGTGACTCGATCACCGTCGCCCCGGCGATGACGCTCACCGACCGCGAGTACCAGCGGCTCCGCGACATCGGCATCGCGATCATCCGCGAGGTCGGTGTCGACACCGGCGGCTGCAACATCCAGTTCGCGATCGACCCGGTCGACGGCCGGATCATCGTCATCGAGATGAACCCGCGCGTCTCCCGCTCCTCGGCGCTCGCCTCCAAGGCGACCGGCTTCCCGATCGCCAAGATCGCGGCCCGTCTCGCCGTCGGCTACACGCTGGACGAGATCCCGAACGACATCACGGAGAAGACCCCGGCGTCCTTCGAGCCCACGCTCGACTACGTCGTCGTCAAGGCCCCGCGCTTCGCCTTCGAGAAGTTCCCCTCCGCCGACTCCACGCTGACCACGACCATGAAGTCGGTCGGCGAGGCCATGGCGATCGGCCGCAACTTCACCGAGGCGCTGCAGAAGGCCCTGCGCTCCCTGGAGAAGAAGGGCTCGCAGTTCACCTTCGTCGGCGAGCCCGGTGACAAGACCGAGCTGCTGCGCGAGTCGGTCCGCCCGACCGACGGCCGCATCAACACCGTCATGCAGGCCATCCGCGCCGGCGCCACCCCGGAGGAGGTCTTCGACGCCACGAAGATCGACCCCTGGTTCGTCGACCAGCTCTTCCTGATCAAGGAGATCGCCGACGAGCTGGCCGCCGCCGAGAAGCTCCACCCGGAGATCCTCGCCGAGGCCAAGCGCCACGGCTTCTCCGACGCCCAGATCGCCGAGATCCGCGGTCTGCGCGAGGACGTCGTCCGCGAGGTCCGGCACGCCCTGGGCGTCCGCCCGGTCTACAAGACGGTCGACACCTGCGCCGCCGAGTTCGCCGCCAAGACCCCGTACTTCTACTCCTCGTACGACGAGGAGACCGAGGTCGCGCCCCGCACCAAGCCCGCGGTGATCATCCTGGGCTCCGGCCCGAACCGCATCGGCCAGGGCATCGAGTTCGACTACTCCTGCGTCCACGCCTCCTTCGCCCTGAGCGACGCCGGCTACGAGACCGTGATGGTCAACTGCAACCCGGAGACCGTGTCCACGGACTACGACACCTCCGACCGCCTGTACTTCGAGCCGCTGACGCTCGAGGACGTGCTTGAGATCGTCCACGCGGAGACGCTGGCCGGCCCCGTCGCCGGTGTCGTCGTCCAGCTCGGCGGCCAGACCCCGCTGGGCCTGTCGCAGGCGCTCAAGGACAACGGCGTGCCGGTCGTCGGCACCTCCCCGGAGGCCATCCACGCCGCCGAGGACCGCGGCGCCTTCGGCCAGGTCCTCGCCGAGGCCGGCCTGCCCGCCCCCAAGCACGGCACCGCCACCACCTTCGCCGGCGCCAAGGCCATCGCCGACGAGATCGGCTACCCCGTCCTCGTACGCCCCTCGTACGTGCTCGGCGGGCGCGGCATGGAGATCGTGTACGACGAGGACCGGCTGTCCTCCTACATCGCCGAGTCCACCGAGATCAGCCCCACCCGGCCGGTCCTGGTCGACCGCTTCCTCGACGACGCCATCGAGATCGACGTCGACGCCCTCTACGACGGCACCGAGCTCTACCTCGGCGGCGTCATGGAGCACATCGAGGAGGCCGGCATCCACTCCGGCGACTCGGCCTGCGCCCTGCCCCCGATCACCCTCGGCGGCTACGACATCAAGCGGCTGCGCGCCTCCACCGAGGCCATCGCCAAGGGCGTCGGCGTGCGCGGTCTGATCAACATCCAGTTCGCGATGGCCGGCGACATCCTCTACGTCCTGGAGGCCAACCCGCGCGCCTCCCGGACCGTCCCCTTCACCTCGAAGGCGACCGCCGTCCCGCTCGCGAAGGCCGCCGCGCGCATCTCGCTCGGCGCCACCATCGCCGAGCTGCGCACCGAGGGCCTGCTGCCGAGGACCGGCGACGGCGGCACCCTGCCGCTCGACGCGCCGATCTCCGTCAAGGAGGCCGTGATGCCGTGGTCGCGCTTCCGCGACGTGCACGGCCGCGGCGTCGACACCGTCCTCGGCCCGGAGATGCGCTCCACCGGCGAGGTCATGGGCATCGACGCGGTCTTCGGCACGGCCTACGCCAAGTCGCAGGCCGGCGCCTACGGCCCGCTGCCCACCAAGGGCCGCGCGTTCATCTCGGTCGCCAACCGCGACAAGCGCTCGATGATCTTCCCGGCCCGCGAGCTCGTCGCCCACGGCTTCGAGCTGCTCGCCACCTCCGGCACCGCCGAGGTCCTCAAGCGCAACGGCATCAACGCCACGGTCGTCCGCAAGCTGAGCGAGGGCGAGGGCCCCAACGGCGAGAAGACGATCGTCCAGCTCATCCACGACGGCCAGGTCGACCTGATCGTCAACACCCCGTACGGCACCGGTGGCCGCCTCGACGGCTACGAGATCCGTACCGCCGCGGTGGCGCGCAGCGTCCCCTGCCTCACCACGGTCCAGGCGCTCGCCGCGGCCGTCCAGGGCATCGACGCGCTCAACCGGGGCGACGTGGGCGTCCGCTCGCTCCAGGAGCACGCGGAGCACCTGACCGCGGCCCGCGACTAGCAGCCCGTACGGAGAGGGGGGACACCGGCAGGATCTGCGGTGTCCCCCTCTTCATGACCTGGAGCCACTCAGCATGTACAAGTTCTTCTTCAACCTGGTCTTCAAGCGGATGGACCCCGAGAAGGCCCACTACCTGGCCTTCCGCTGGATCCGCCTCGCCGCCCGGACCCCCGTCCTGCGGACCTTCGTCGCCGCCGTCCTCGCGCCCCGGTACAAGGAGCTGCGCACCGAGGCCCTCGGCCTGCGCATGCACGGTCCCTTCGGGCTCGCCGCCGGCTTCGACAAGAACGCCGTCGCCATCGACGGCATGTCGATGCTCGGCTTCGACCACGTCGAGATCGGCACGGTCACCGGCGAGGCCCAGCCCGGCAACCCCAGGAAGCGCCTCTTCCGGCTGATCCCGGACCGCGCCCTGATCAACCGCATGGGCTTCAACAACGAGGGCTCCGCCGCCGTCGCGGAGCGTCTCGGCGCCCGCGAGGCGGTCTTCAGGACCACCGTCGGCGTCAACATCGGCAAGACCAAGGTCGTCCCCGAGGCCGAGGCCGCCGCCGACTACGTGAAGTCCACCGAGCGTCTCGCCGCGCACGCCGACTACCTGGTCGTGAACGTCTCCTCGCCGAACACCCCGGGGCTGCGCAACCTCCAGGCCACCGAGTCCCTGCGCCCGCTCCTCACGGCCGTACGGGAGGCCGCCGACCGCACGGTCACCGACCGCCGGGTCCCGCTGCTCGTCAAGATCGCCCCCGACCTGGCCGACGAGGACGTCGACGCGGTCGCCGACCTGGCCCTGGAGCTCGGTCTCGACGGCATCATCGCCACCAACACCACCATCGCGCGCGAGGGCCTCGGCCTGAAGTCCGACCCGGCGCTGGTCAAGGAGACCGGCGGGCTGTCCGGCGCGCCCGTCAAGGAGCGCTCCCTCGCGGTCCTCAGGCGGCTCCACGCGCGCGTGGGCGACCGCCTGGTCCTGGTGGGCGTCGGCGGCATCGAGAACGCCGAGGACGCCTGGCAGCGCATCCTCGCCGGTGCCACCCTGATCCAGGGGTACAGCGCCTTCATCTACGAGGGCCCGTTCTACGCCCGCGCGATCCACAAGGGCCTCGCCGCGCGCCTCGCCGCCTCCCCGTACGCCACCCTCGCCGAGGCCGTCGGCGCCGACAACCGAAAGGCCGCCAAGTGACCGCCCTCCCGTCGCCCGGCCACCGCCCCTCATCGACGCCCTCCGGGCGGCCCCTGGCCTTCGGCACCCGCCTGCGCTCCGCCATGGACGAACGCGGCCCGCTCTGTGTCGGCATCGACCCGCACGCCGCCCTGCTCGACTCCTGGGGTCTGGCCGGCGACATCGCCGGCCTGGAGCGGTTCACCTTCACGGTCGTGGAGGCGCTCGCCGAGACCGTCGCCGTCTTCAAGCCGCAGTCCGCCTTCTTCGAGCGCTTCGGCTCGCGGGGCATCGCCGTCCTGGAGCGCGCCACCGCCGATCTGCGCGCGGCCGGCGGCCTGGTCGTCATGGACGCCAAGCGCGGCGACATCGGCTCCACCATGGCCGCCTACGCGGAGACCTTCCTGCGCAAGGACTCCCCGCTCTTCTCCGACGCGCTCACGGTCTCCCCGTACCTCGGCTACGGCTCCCTGAAGCCGGCCGTCGACCTGGCCCGTGAGTCCGGCGCCGGGCTCTTCGTGCTGGCCCTCACCTCCAACCCGGAGGGCGCGGAGGTCCAGCGGGCGGTGCGTGAGGACGGGCGCACCATCGGCGCGACCATGCTCGCCCACCTCGCGGAGGAGAACGCGGGGGAGACCCCGATGGGCTCCTTCGGCGCGGTCGTGGGCGCCACCCTCGGCGACCTGTCCTCGTTCGACCTGGACATCAACGGCCCGCTCCTCGCCCCCGGCATCGGCGCGCAGGGCGCGACCCCGGCCGACCTCCCCGCCGTCTTCGGCGAAGCGGTCCGCAACGTCGTCCCGAACGTCAGTCGGGGAGTCCTGCGGCACGGTCCGGACACGGCCGCTCTGCGGGACTCCGCCCTCCGGTACGCGGACGAGATCCGCGTCGCGGTCGGCGGCTGAGCGACGTCCGCCCGGGTCCGCGGTCAATCCGCAGGTCGGAGCGGACGGGGTGTGATTTCCGAGGTGTTTCGGCCCGGTGAGACGAACCGTCCCACCGGGCCGTCTCACTCCTTGACGAAAACTTGGCCCAAAACCGGGTCGATTTGCCGGAAAAGTCCTGGTCGGTCGATGCTGACCAGGACTTTTCCGCTGTTCTCGCTGACTGGAGCGGCCTCGGCCGCTAGTCTCCGGGGCAGAGCAGGCGTTCAACGGCCACTCCGTTGAACGTTGCTCCACTGGTGTGGGGCGCTGGGTTCCTCACCGGTCCGTATCCGACAGATCGACATCCGAGGTGACGTAGGCGTGGCTCTTCCGCCCCTTACCCCTGAACAGCGCGCAGCCGCGCTCGAAAAGGCCGCCGCGGCTCGCCGGGAGCGGGCCGAGATCAAGAATCGACTCAAGCACTCCGGCGCCTCTCTCCACGAGGTCATCAAGACCGGACAGGAGAACGACGTCATCGGCAAGATGAAGGTCTCCGCACTGCTGGAGTCGCTGCCCGGCGTGGGCAAGGTCCGCGCCAAGCAGATCATGGAGCGCCTCGGCATCTCCGAGAGCCGCCGTGTGCGCGGTCTCGGTTCCAACCAGATCGCCTCCCTGGAGCGCGAGTTCGGCAGCACCGGCGCCTGATCCGGTGCCGGTCCGGCCGCCGGATCCGGGACACGCGTCCCGGGCACCCCGGTGAAGCTGGAATAATCGCTGCATGGCAGCAGAGGCACGTCCGCGGCTGACCGTGCTCTCCGGCCCCTCAGGGGTCGGCAAGAGCACGGTCGTCGCTCATATGCGCAAGGTCCACCCCGAGGTCTGGCTCTCGGTGTCGGCGACGACACGGAAGCCCCGCCCCGGCGAGAAGCACGGCGTCCACTACTTCTTCGTGACGGACGACGAGTTCGACAAGCTGATCGCCAACGGTGAGCTCCTCGAATGGGCCGAGTTCGCGGGCAACCGTTACGGCACCCCGCGCGGCGCGGTCCTCGACCGCCTGGACTCCGGGGAGCCGGTCCTCCTGGAGATCGACCTCCAGGGCGCCCGCCAGGTGAAGGACTCGATGCCCGAGTCCCAGCTGGTCTTCCTGGCCCCGCCGAGCTGGGACGAGCTGGTCCGCCGGCTCACCGGCCGCGGCACCGAGTCGCCCGAGGTCATCGAGCGCCGTCTCGCCGCCGCGAAGGTCGAGCTGGCCGCCGAGTCGGAGTTCGACACCACGCTTGTCAACACCTCCGTCGAGGACGTCGCACGTGAGCTGCTAACGTTGATGAACGTAGTCTGATTCTTTTTCCATCTTCGGAAGGTAGAGCGTGTCCTCTTCGATGACCGCGCCCGAGGGCATCATCAACCCGCCGATCGACGAGCTGCTCGAGGCCACGGACTCGAAGTACAGCCTCGTGATCTACGCCGCCAAGCGCGCCCGCCAGATCAACGCGTACTACTCCCAGCTGGGCGAGGGCCTCCTGGAGTACGTGGGCCCGCTCGTCGACACCCACGTCCACGAGAAGCCGCTCTCGATCGCGCTGCGCGAGATCAACGCGGGTCTGCTGACGTCGGAGGCCATCGAGGGCCCGGCTCAGTAAGCACGTCAACGTTCATCACCACAGGCCCGGCGGAACATCCGCCGGGCCTGTGGTGTCTCATGGAAGTCGTACGCATCCGAGCGCGGGGAGCAGCAGTGGGCGCA
This sequence comes from Streptomyces sp. P9-A4, assembly GCF_036634195.1. Lineage (NCBI taxonomy): Bacteria > Bacillati > Actinomycetota > Actinomycetes > Kitasatosporales > Streptomycetaceae > Streptomyces > Streptomyces sp. P9-A4. Next base: position 1,112,061 of record NZ_JAZIFY010000001.1, on the reverse strand, counting down.
GCAGCCAAGCCGAAGGTCGTCCTGGGGGTCAGCGGGGGCATCGCCGCCTACAAGGCGTGCGAGCTGCTGCGCCGGCTCACCGAGTCGGGCCACGACGTCCGGGTCGTGCCCACCGACTCCGCCCTCCACTTCGTCGGCGCGGCCACCTGGTCCGCGCTCTCGGGACACCCCGTGTCGACCGAGGTGTGGGACTCCGTCCACGAGGTCCCACACGTCCGCATCGGCCAGGACGCCGACCTCGTCGTCGTCGCCCCCGCCACCGCCGACATGCTCGCCAAGGCCGCCCACGGCCTCGCCGACGACCTGCTCACCAACACGCTGCTCACCGCCCGCTGTCCCGTCGTCTTCGCCCCCGCCATGCACACCGAGATGTGGGAGCACCCGGCGACCCAGGAGAACGTGGCGACCCTGCGCCGCCGCGGCGCCGTCGTCATCGAGCCGGCCGTCGGCCGGCTCACCGGCGTCGACACCGGCAAGGGCCGGCTGCCCGACCCGGGCGAGATCTTCGAGGTCTGCCGACGGGTGCTGACCCGGGGCGCCGCCGCCCCCGACCTCGCCGGCCGCCATGTCGTGGTCAGCGCCGGAGGCACCCGCGAACCCCTCGACCCGGTCCGCTACCTGGGCAACCGTTCCTCGGGGAAGCAGGGGTACGCCCTCGCCAGGGCCGCCGCCGCCCGGGGCGCCCGGGTCACCCTCGTCGAGGCGAACACCGGCATCCCCGACCCGGCCGGCGTCGACGTCGTCCACGTCGGCACCGCCCTCCAGCTCCGCGAGGCCGTGCTCAAGGCCGTCGCCGACGCCGACGCGGTCGTGATGGCCGCCGCCGTCGCCGACTTCCGGCCCGCCGTCTACGCCTCGGGGAAGATCAAGAAGAAGGACGACGGCGGCGCGCCCACCGTCGAACTGGTCCGCAACCCCGACATCCTCGCCGAGCTGGCCGCCGAGCGCGCCCTGCCCGGACAGGTGGTCGTCGGCTTCGCCGCCGAGACCGACGACGTCCTCGCCAACGGACGCGAGAAGCTCCGCCGCAAGGGCTGCGACCTGCTCGTCGTCAACGAGGTGGGGGAGCGCAAGACCTTCGGCTCCGAGGAGAACGAGGCCGTGGTCCTCGCCTCGGACGGCGCCGAGACCCCCGTACCGTACGGTCCGAAGGAAGCCCTGGCCGAGACGGTCTGGGACCTGGTCCTGCCGCGGCTGCGCGCCACGACCTCCTGACACAGCGCGCTCCCCGGGGAGCGGTAACCCGGAGGGGCGCGTGTGATGTGCGCCCCATCGGGGGACGGACATCCTGTGACGGGGCGGGATTCACCCTCGCGGGGCATTCGCCAGGCGAGACACCTGGTCCATCCCCCGACCACGACCGATAGACTGTTCGTTGGAACGTCTTGGGGCGCAGCCCCCTGCCGGTCCGCTCAACGAATAGCCAGCAGCCGCTGCAACCCCAGGGAGCGTTGTGTCCCGTCGTCTGTTCACCTCGGAATCCGTCACCGAGGGACACCCCGACAAGATCGCTGACCAGATCAGCGACACCATCCTCGACGCACTGCTGCGGGAGGACCCCACCTCGCGCGTCGCCGTCGAGACGCTGATCACCACCGGCCTCGTGCACGTCGCCGGTGAGGTGACCACCAAGGCGTGGGCGGACATCCCGACCCTCGTCCGGAACAAGATCCTCGAGATCGGCTACGACTCCTCGAAGAAGGGCTTCGACGGCGCCTCCTGCGGCGTGTCGGTGTCCATCGGATCTCAGTCCCCGGACATCGCCCAGGGTGTGGACACCGCGTACGAGAAGCGGGTCGAGGGCGATGAGGACGAGCTCGACAAGCAGGGTGCCGGCGACCAGGGCCTGATGTTCGGCTACGCGTCGGACGAGACCCCCGAGCTGATGCCGCTGCCGATCCACATCGCGCACCGGCTCTCCCGCCGGCTCACCGAGGTCCGCAAGAACGGGACCATCCCGTACCTGCGCCCCGACGGCAAGACCCAGGTCACCATCGAGTACGACGGCGACAAGGCCGTCCGTCTCGACACGGTCGTCGTCTCCTCGCAGCACGCCTCCGACATCGACCTGGAGTCGCTGCTCGCGCCCGACATCCGCGAGTTCGTCGTCGAGCACGTGCTCAATCAGCTCGTCGAGGACGGCATCAAGCTCGACACCGACGGCTACCGCCTCCTGGTGAACCCGACCGGCCGCTTCGAGATCGGCGGCCCGATGGGCGACGCCGGCCTCACCGGCCGCAAGATCATCATCGACACCTACGGCGGCATGGCCCGCCACGGTGGCGGCGCCTTCTCCGGCAAGGACCCGTCCAAGGTCGACCGCTCGGCCGCCTACGCCATGCGCTGGGTCGCCAAGAACGTCGTCGCCGCGGGCCTCGCCTCGCGCTGCGAGGTCCAGGTCGCCTACGCGATCGGCAAGGCCGAGCCCGTCGGACTCTTCGTCGAGACCTTCGGCACCAACACCGTCGAGAACGAGAAGATCGAGAACGCCATCGCCGAGGTCTTCGACCTCCGCCCGGCCGCGATCATCCGCGACCTCGACCTGCTCCGCCCGATCTACTCCCAGACCGCCGCCTACGGCCACTTCGGCCGCGAGCTGCCGGACTTCACCTGGGAGCGCACCGACCGCGTCGACGCCCTCAGGCAGGCGGCCGGTCTGTAATCGCCCGTACACGACCGAAGCCCGGCATCCCGCGAGGGGGTGCCGGGCTTCGGCCGTGCCCGGCTGTCGGTGGCGTCTGGTAGGTATGGGGCTGTGAGCAGCGAGAACGAGAATGGCGACGCGCCCGAGGAGCCCGAGCAGCTCGCGCTCATCCGGGAGACCGTGCGCAAGGCGAAGGTGCCGCGGGCCAAGCCGCGCACCTGGCGGGGGGCCGCGCTGGCCAAGGAGCTGCCCGTGGCGCGGGTCGTCGTGAACAAGGGGGCGCTCCACCTCGACCAGTTCTTCGACTACGCCGTACCCGAGGAGCTGGACGCCGCCGCGCAGCCAGGGGTGCGTGTCCGGGTGCGCTTCGGCGCCGGATCGCACCAGGTCAAGAACGGGCGGCGGGAGGGCGGCCGGCTCATCGACGGGTTCCTCGTCGAGCGCCTGGCCGCCTCCGACTACTCCGGGCCGCTGGCCGCCCTCGCCGACGTCGTCTCACCCGAACCCGTACTCGGCCCCGAGCTGCTCGGGCTCGCCCGCGCCGTCGCCGACCGGTACGCCGGAAGCCTCGCCGACGTCCTCCAGCTCGCCGTCCCGCCGCGCAGCGCCCGCGCCGAGGGCCGCTCCTCGCCCGCACCGCTGCCGCCGCCCGCCGCGCCGGAGCCGGGGACCTGGACACGGTACGAGCGGGGGCCGGCCTTCCTGGACTCACTCGCGCGCGGCGGCGCCCCCCGGGCCGTGTGGAACGCGCTGCCCGGGCCGCACTGGGCCGAGGAGATCGCCCGCGCCGTCGCCGCGACCCTCGCCTCGGGCCGGGGCGCGCTCGTCGTCGTACCGGACGGACGGGCGGCGGGCCGGGTCGACGCCGCCCTCACCACCGTCCTCGGCGAGGGGCGGCACGCGCTGCTCACCGCCGAGGCGGGCCCCGAGAAGCGGTACGCCCAGTGGCTCGCGGTGCGGCGCGGGGCGGTGCGGGCCGTCGTCGGCACCCGCGCCGCGATGTTCGCACCCGTCCGCGACCTCGGGCTCGCCGTCATCTGGGACGACGGCGACGGCAGCCACAGCGAACCGCACGCCCCGCAGCCCCACGCGCGCGACGTGCTGCTGCTCCGCGCCGCCCACGACCGGTGCGCCTTCCTCCTCGGCAGCACCAGCTGCACCGTCGAGGCCGCCCAGCTCGTCGAGTCCGGCTGGGCCGGGCCGATCGGCGCCGGACGCGAGCAGGTCCGCAGGGCCGCCCCGCTGATCCGGACCGTCGGCGACGGCGAACTCGCCCGCGACGAGGCCGCGCGTGCCGCCCGGCTGCCCTCCCTCGCCTGGCAGGCCGTCCGTGAAGGCCTCAGGACAGGGCCGGTCCTGGTGCAGGTGCCCCGCCGGGGATACGTACCGAGGCTGGCCTGCGAGCGCTGCCGGACGCCCGCCCGCTGCCGCCACTGCGCCGGTCCCCTGGAGGCCCCCGAACAGCAGGAACTGCGGTGCGGCTGGTGCGGACGCGGCGCCCCCGACTGGACGTGCGTGGAATGCGGCTCGAACCGGCTGCGTGCCCAGGTGGTCGGCGCCCGGCGGACGGCGGAGGAACTGGGCCGGGCGTTCCCCGCCGTGCCGGTCCGCACCTCGGGCCGCGACCACGTCCTGGACAGCGTGCCAGGACGGCCCGCGCTCGTCGTGTCCACGCCCGGCGCCGAACCCGTCGCCGAGGGCGGCTACGCGGCGGCGCTGCTCCTCGACGGCTGGGCCATGCTCGGCCGGCCCGATCTGCGGGCGGGCGAGGAGGCGCTGCGCCGCTGGATCGACGCGGCCTCGCTGGTGCGGGGCCAGCCCGAGGGCGGCACGGTCGTCGTGGTGGCCGAGCCGACGCTCCGGCCGGTCCAGGCGCTGGTCCGCTGGGACCCGGTCGGACACGCCCAGCGGGAACTGGCCGAGCGGGCCGAACTGGGCTTCCCACCGGTCTCCCGGATGGCCGCGGTGACGGGCCCTCCGGAGGCCGTCGAAGGCTTCCTCGCGGGGGCCGGACTACCCGGCGACGCGGAGATCCTCGGTCCGGTGCCGCTGCCTGTCGTCCGCCCCGGCGGCCCGCGCAGACCCGGTGACCCGCCGCCCGGCGAGCAGTGGGACCGGGCCCTGGTCCGGGTCCCGCCGGGCAGCGGCGCGGCGCTGGCGGCGGCCCTCAAGCAGGCGCGTGCGGGGCGGCTCGCGCGGGGCGGCGGGGACCCGGTGCGGATCAGGGTCGATCCGCCGGACATCGGCTGAGGGGGTTCGCGCACATGAGGACCGCCCGCCCCGGGGAGGGGCGGGCGGTCTCGGGTTTCCGTCTCGGCTCTCTGTACGTCCCCGGAGGGCGGGCGGTCTTCGGAGTCCCGGACGGTCAGCCGTTGCGCGGGCCCGGGAAGGCCGTCGGGCGGGTCTCCTCGCGCAGGGAGGCGCTGCCCGAGGTGGGCTGCGGGGGCATCGAACGGGCGGCGGGAACGGTGGGGAGCGTACGGGTCGTGCCCGGCTCCACGATCGGTTCCTGGTCGGCGGCGACGCCCGGCTGGGGTGCGCGCCGGGAGCCGTAGCGGCGGTGGACGGCCTGCTTGGTGACACCGAGCGCGGAGCCCACGGCGTCCCAGGAGAAGCCGAGCGAACGGTCGAAGTCGACCGCGGCGGTCACCAGGGTCTCGACGCTGTCCCGCAGCTCCTGCGCGAGACGTACGGTCGGGGCGGGGGCCCGCCCGTAGACGACGAAGCCCGTCGAAGGACCGGAGCGGCGAGGGCGGTAGACATTGCCCAGCTGGGCCGTGAGCGTGCGCAGTGCGTCCACCTGCCGCCGGACCCGCTCGATGTCCCGCACCAACAGGTGCAGACTCGCCCGAGCCTGGGCGTCGTGGGTTGCGTGGTCGGCCATGTGAAAGCCTCTCGAACCGGCGTTTAAGGGGAAGGGCCGCTGGGGGGAACAGCGACCCGATTCGGTCAATCTCTCTTGACCAACGCGCCACCGGGAGTTGGGTCACGCTGCGGGGGCGTACACGCATATGCGCGGGGCGCTCGTCCTCCCGTACGCCCCCTCCGCGCGGGGCGCCTAGACTGGTGCGCTGCCCGCAAAGCCCCCGGAGAGACAGGCAGTCGCCACCCATGAAGCTCGTCTTCGCAGGCACCCCCGAGGTCGCCGTTCCCGCTCTGGACGCCCTGCTCGCCTCCGGGCGGCACGAGGTGGCCGCCGTGGTCACCCGGCCGGACGCGCCCGCGGGACGCGGCCGGCGGCTCGTCGCCAGCCCGGTGGCCCAGCGGGCGGAGGAGGCCGGGATCGAGATCCTCCGGCCGGCCAGGCCGCGGGACGAGGACTTCCTCGCCCGGCTGCGGGAGATCGCCCCGGACTGCTGCCCGGTCGTCGCGTACGGCGCGCTGCTGCCCAAGGCCGCCCTCGACATCCCCGCCCGGGGCTGGGTCAACCTGCACTTCTCGCTGCTGCCGGCCTGGCGGGGCGCGGCGCCCGTGCAGCACTCCCTGATGGCGGGCGACCAGGTGACGGGCGCGTCCACCTTCCTGATCGAGGAGGGCCTCGACTCGGGTCCGGTCTACGGCGTCGTCACCGAGGACGTCCGGCCGACGGACACCAGCGGCGACCTGCTCACCCGGCTCGCGTTCGCGGGCGCCGGGCTGCTCGCCGCGACCATGGACGGCATCGAGGACGGCGCCCTCCAGGCCGTCCCGCAGCCCGTCGAGGGCATCACCCTCGCCCCGAAGATCCAGGTCGAGGACGCCCACGTCGACTTCGCCGCCCCCGCCCTCCGGGTGGACCGGGTGGTACGCGGCTGCACCCCGGCCCCCGGCGCCTGGACCCTCTTCCGCGGCGAGCGCCTCAAGCTGATCCAGGTCACCCCGCTGCCCGACCACGACGACCTGACCCCCGGCGAGCTCGCGGCCGGCAAGAACAACGTCTACGCGGGCACCGGCTCGCACGCCGTGGAACTCCTCTGGGTCCAGCCCCAGGGCAAGAAGCCGATGAAGGCCGCGGACTGGGCCCGGGGCGTACGCATCGCGCCCGGGGAGCGGCTCGGCGCGTAGGCAGGACGGCCCCGGACGGGCCCGGGAACGGGTGGGGGCGCGGCGGACGTACGCTTGGGGGGTTCTACCTCTTCATTTCGTCACGCGGAGCACCTTTGAGCGAGCAGGCACGTCGTCGTCCCCACAAGCCCTACCGGCGGCCCCAGAAGGACCCCGTCCGGATGCTCGCCTTCGAGGCGCTAAGGGCGGTGGACGAGCGGGACGCCTACGCGAACCTGGTGCTCCCCCCGCTGCTCAAGAAGGCCCGCGAGAAGGGCGACTTCGACGGGCGTGACGCGGCCCTCGCGACCGAACTCGTCTACGGGACCCTGCGCCGCCAGGGCACGTACGACGCGATCATCTCCGCCTGCATCGACCGGCCGCTGCGCGAGGTCGACCCGCCCGTGCTCGATGTGCTCGCGCTCGGCGCGCACCAGCTGCTCGGGACCCGCATCCCCACCCACGCCGCCGTCTCCGCCAGCGTCGAGCTTGCCCGGGTGGTGCTGGGCGACGGGCGGGCCAAGTTCGTGAACGCCGTCCTGCGGAAGATCTCGGCGCAGGACCTCGACGCCTGGGTGGCGCAGGTCGCCCCGCCGTACGACAAGGACCCCGAGGACCACCTCGCCGTCGTCCACTCGCACCCCCGCTGGGTCGTCTCGGCGCTCTGGGACTCCCTCGGCGGCGGCCGGGCCGGCATCGAGGACCTCCTGGAGGCCGACAACGAGCGCCCCGAGGTCACCCTCGTCGCCCGCCCCGGCCGCTCCACCACCGACGAGCTCGCCGACGCCACCGAGAGCCTGCCGGGCCGCTGGTCGCCGTACGCCGTCCGGATGGCCGAGGGCGGCGAGCCCGGCGCCATCGAGGCCGTGAAGGACGGCCGGGCGGGCGTCCAGGACGAGGGCAGCCAGCTCGTCGCGATCGCCCTGGCCAACGCGCCGCTCGACGGCCCCGACACCCGCTGGCTGGACGGCTGCGCCGGCCCCGGCGGCAAGGCCGCGCTGCTCGCCGCCCTCGCCTCCCAGCGCGGCGCCGCCCTCCTCGCCTCCGAGAAGCAGCCGCACCGCGCCCGCCTGGTCGAGCGCGCCCTCGCCGGCAACCCCGGCCCGTACCAGGTGATCGCCGCCGACGGCACCCGCCCGCCGTGGCGCCCCGGCTCCTTCGACCGGGTCCTGATGGACGTGCCCTGCTCCGGCCTCGGCGCCCTGCGCCGTCGCCCCGAGGCCCGCTGGCGCCGTCGCCCCGAGGACCTGGACGGCTTCGCGCCGCTCCAGCGCGCCCTGCTGACGGAGGCGCTGAGCGCCGTCCGCGTCGGCGGGATCGTGGGGTACGCGACCTGCTCGCCGCACCTGGCCGAGACCCGGGTGGTCGTGGACGACGTCCTGAAGAAGGTGGGCGGCGCCGAGCTGATCGACGCCCGCCCGCTGCTGCCGGGCGTCCCCGCGATCGGCGAAGGCCCCGACGTCCAGCTGTGGCCGCATCTGCACGGTACGGACGCCATGTACCTGGCGCTGCTCCGCCGGACCGCGTGACCTTCGGGATCCCGGTCCCTTCGATCATCTGACCGCAATCTCCCGGTCCGTCCAGGTCCCGGGCTCGTCGGTTCGTACCGAAATTGGTCTGGACCGGATCCGAAACCGCTGAGCGGCAAAGAAGTGCCCAAGAACGTGGGAGGCTTGGCACATGGCGCAGATCAATCCCAGCATCCTGTCCGCGGACTTCGCCCGGCTCGCCGATGAGGCGAAGGCCGTCGACGGTGCCGACTGGCTGCACGTCGACGTGATGGACAACCACTTCGTGCCCAACCTGACCCTGGGCGTGCCGATCGTGGAGTCGCTCGCCCGGGCGACGGACACCCCCCTCGACTGCCATCTGATGATCGAGGACCCCGACCGCTGGGCGCCCCAGTACGTCGAGGCCGGTGCCGGGTCGGTCACCTTCCACATCGAGGCGGCCGCGGCGCCCGTCCGCCTCGCGCGGGAGATCCGGGCCAAGGGCGCGCGGGCCTCGATGGCCCTCAAGCCGGCCACCCCGATCGAGCCGTACGAGGACCTGCTCCCCGAGCTCGACATGCTGCTGATCATGACCGTCGAGCCCGGCTTCGGCGGCCAGGCCTTCCTCGACATCATGCTCCCCAAGATCCGCCGCACCCGTGAGCTGATCTCCAAGCACGGTCTGGAGCTCTGGCTCCAGGTCGACGGCGGGGTCGCCGAGTCCACGATCGAGCGGTGCGCGGAGGCCGGCGCCGATGTCTTCGTCGCGGGCTCCGCGGTCTACGGCGCGGCCGACCCGGCCGCCGCCGTCGCCTCGCTCAGGGCCCGCGCGGAGGCCGCCGCGGCGTCCGCCCCCTGGGCGTGTGGCCACTGAGCCTCCGGCGGATGAACGCGGTCCGTCGGGCCGCCGACAGGACTGATCAAGGCCCGCCGGATCTGACAGGATGAACGGCGAGTCCAGAGTGTGAACGACACCGGGTACGAGACACCGGTACGTGAACAGCGACAGCGGTACGTGAACGGCAGTGAGGAGATCGCGGTGGCGGGTATGTCGGCGGGACGATCAGCCCTGCGGATGGGCCCCGCGGAGCTGGTGCAGGCGGCGGCCATGGCCCGCCGCTTCTACCTGGAGGGCAAGTCCAAGATCCAGATCGCCGAGGAGTTCGGCGTGAGCCGCTTCAAGGTGGCCCGGGTCCTGGAGACCGCCCTGGAGCGCGACCTCGTACGGATCGAGATCCGCGTGCCGGCCGAGCTGGACGCCGAGCGCTCCGACGCGCTCCGCGCCCGCTACGGGCTCCGCCACGCCGTCGTCGTCGAGTCCCCGGCGGAGGGCGAGGACGAGTCGCCCGACCCGGAGAACCTCGGCGAGGTCGCGGCCGACCTGCTCGGCGAGCTGGTCACCGAGGGAGACGTGCTGGGCCTGGCCTGGGGCCGCTCCACCATCCACATGGCGGCCGCCCTCGACCGGCTGCCCCCGTGCACCGTCGTCCAGCTCACCGGGGTGTACGACGCGGGCACCGCCGAGCGCGGCTCCGTCGAGGCGGTCCGCCGCGCGGCCCAGGTCTCCGGCGGCGAGGCCCACCCGATCTACGCGCCCATGCTGCTGCCCGACCCGGCGACGGCCGCCGCGCTGCGCAGCCAGACCGGCATCGCGCGGGCCTTCGAGTACTTCGACAAGGTGACCGTCGCCTGCGTCTCCATCGGTTCCTGGGAGCCGGGCATCTCCACGGTCCACGACATGCTCTCGGACGAGGAGCGCGCCCACTACGCCTCGCTCGGCGTCGCCGCCGAGATGTCCGCGCACCTCTTCGACGCCGAGGGGCGCCGGGTCGGCCGTGACCTGGGCGAGCGCTGCATCACCGTCGAGGCGGACCGGCTGCGCCGGATCCCCGAGGTCGTGGCCATCGCCGGCGGCCAGCGCAAGGCGGCGGCGATCGGCGCGGTGCTCCGCTCCGGCCTCGTCACCAGCCTGGTCACCGACCGCGCCGCCGCGGACTACCTGCTCACCGATTCCAGCCCGGGTACGCACCCGGCGCTCGACCGGGCGGACCCGGACGGCAGCTGAACGCAGCCGCCGTCGCCGTCGGTCCACGCGACCGACACCATCGAGGGGCCGGAGCCATCCCGTAACGGTATGTTCGGGGCATGCTGCTCCGGCCCCTGCGCGTGCTCCTCGCGCTCGTCCTCTCCTTCTTCCTGGCCGGGTCCCTCGCCGGTTGTTCCACGGCGGGCGGCGACGCCCAGCCCGGACCCACGCGCGGAGCCACCCGTTCCGCCGCCGCGCCCACCGGCACCCCCGGCGTCCCCACCGGCACCTCGGGCCTTCCCGTCGTCCGGGCCGCCGACCTGCCGCCCGAGGCCCGGAAGACCCTCGGCCTGATCGCGCGCGGCGGGCCCTACCCGTACGCCAAGGACGGCACGGTCTTCTCGAACTTCGAGCGGGTCCTTCCACGGAAGGAGCGCGGCTACTACCACGAGTACACGGTGAAGACCCCCGGCGAACGCGACCGGGGCGCCCGCCGGATCGTCACCGGGCGCAGCGGTGAGGCCTACTGGACCGACGACCACTACGAGACCTTCCGGGAGGTGGTCGCGGATGGGCATTGACGACTCCGTCGTCCTCGATCTGAGCGGCGTCACCGACAAGGCCGCCCTGATGGACCGGTGCGCCGCCGCGCTCGCCCTGCCCTCGTGGTTCGGCCGCAACTGGGACGCCCTCGCCGACTCCCTCACCGACCTGCCCGAGCCGGTCGCCCTCGTGGTCACCGGCTGGCAGGAGTACGCGCGGGCCCGCCCGCGGGAGTGGCGTACCGCCCAGGAGGTCTTCGCCACGGCCGTCGACGAGCGCCCCACACGGCTCGCCGTCCTCCTCTCCCTCGGGGCATCTTCGGAGGATCCGACAAAGCACCTGTCGCGAGCCTCGGAGGATTAGCCCGGGACTGGTATTCGTACACCCGTGTGACAATGAACTACGTGCTTTTTCCCCTGGCTGAAATGCCTAGGGGCCGATCCGAACGACTGGGATGTCAGCACGTGCGTTTCCTCAATGACGTCAAGCCGCCCTACGACCTGACGTACGACGATGTGTTCATGGTGCCGAGTCGCTCGGCCGTCGGTTCCCGCCAGGCGGTGGACCTCTCCTCACCGGACGGGACCGGGACCACGATCCCGCTGGTCGTGGCCAACATGACCGCCGTCGCCGGCCGCCGCATGGCCGAGACCGTCGCCCGTCGCGGCGGAATGGTCGTCATTCCGCAGGACATCCCGATCGAGGTCGTCACCGACGTCATCGCCTGGGTCAAGAGCCGCCACCACGTGCTCGACACCCCGATCGTCCTGGAGCCCCACCAGACCGTCGCCGACGCGCTCTCCCTGCTGCCGAAGCGGGCCCACGACGCCGGTGTCGTCGTCGACGAGAACCGGCGCCCGATCGGTGTCGTCACCGACGCCGACCTGTCCGGTGTGGACCGCTTCACCCAGCTCTCCGAGATCATGTCCAAGGACCTGCTGCTCCTGGACGCGGACATCGACCCGCGCGAGGCGTTCAACACGCTCGACTCCGCCAACCGCCGTTACGCCCCCGCGGTCGACGCCGACGGCAAGCTGGTCGGCATCCTGACCCGCAAGGGCGCGCTGCGCGCGACCCTCTACACCCCCGCCGTCGACGCCAAGGGGCAGCTGCGCATCGCGGCCGCCGTCGGCATCAACGGCGATGTCGCGGGCAAGGCCAAGCAGCTGCTCGACGCGGGCGTGGACACGCTCGTCATCGACACCGCGCACGGCCACCAGGAGTCGATGATCAGCGCGATCCGGACCGTTCGGGGGCTCGACCCGCAGGTCCCGATCGTCGCGGGCAACATCGTCGCCGCCGAGGGCGTCAAGGACCTCGTCGAGGCGGGCGCCGACATCATCAAGGTCGGCGTCGGCCCCGGCGCCATGTGCACCACCCGCATGATGACCGGCGTCGGCCGCCCGCAGTTCTCGGCCGTCCTGGAGTGCGCCGCCGAGGCGAAGAAGTACGGCAAGCACGTCTGGGCCGACGGTGGCGTCCGCCACCCGCGCGACGTCGCCATGGCGCTCGCCGCCGGTGCCTCGAACGTGATGATCGGCTCCTGGTTCGCCGGTACGTACGAGTCCCCGGGCGACCTCCAGCAGGACGCCAAGGGGCGTGCGTACAAGGAGTCCTTCGGCATGGCCTCGGCCCGCGCCGTCCGCAACCGCACGAGCGACGAGTCCTCCTACGACCGCGCCCGCAAGGCGCTGTTCGAGGAGGGCATCTCCACCTCGCGCATGTTCCTCGACCCGGCCCGTCCGGGCGTCGAGGACCTGATCGACTCGATCATCGCGGGCGTCCGCTCCTCCTGCACCTACGCCGGTGCCGGCTCGCTCGCCGAGTTCGAGGAGAAGTCCGTCGTCGGCATCCAGTCCGCCGCGGGCTACGCCGAGGGCAAGCCGCTGCACGCCAGCTGGAGCTAGTCCCGTCACGTGGTGACGCCGTGGGCCCCCGGGAGAACCCTTTCCCGGGGGCCCACGGCGTTCCCGTACGTCGCCGCGTGGACCGTGGAGACCGTACGGGGATCAGGCCCGTCAGGTCCCTGACGGCGCCGGCCGGCCGGCGGGCACGTACGGCCGCAGGGCCTCCGCCACCGCCGTCGCGATCCTGGCGTGCCCCCGGTCGTCCGGGTGCAGCCCGTCCGCCAGGTGCTCCGGGCCCAGCAGCGGCCGTCCCGGGAGGACGTGGAGGCCCGTGTCGCCCTCGGCGGCCAGGTCCCGCCCCGCGCGCTCCATCGCCCCGCGCAGGTCCGTCAGGGTCGCGCCGAGGGCGTTGCGGGTGTGCTCCGCCTCCGGGCGCAGGACGGGCGAGACGATCAGCAGGGGCGTGTCCGGGTGGCCCCGGCGGACCAGGCCGACGAAGGCCCGGACGGTGGCGTACAGCCAGTCCGCCGTCGCGGGCACCGTGGACCAGCAGTTGGTGCCGAAGGCGAGGGTGATGAGCTCGCCGGAGAGCCGCGCCAGCTGCTCGGCGAGCGGGAGTTCGCCGCGTGCCCCGCCCGCGTACCCGAGGTTGACCGGGTCGAGGCCGAGGAGCCGTCCCGCCGTCGCGGGCCAGGAGTGGGCGGGCCTGGTCGACCACCAGCCCTCGGTGATCGAGTCGCCGTGGACGAGCCAGCGGGGCCGGGCCGGAGCGGGCGAGAGCGCCCCGCCGAGGGCCCGCAGGGCGAGCGGGACGGGCGCCTGGCCCTCCGGGAGGTGGACGGTGAAGACGCCGCCGCCCGGGGGCAGCGGGAGGGTGACGGTGGCCTCCGCCGCGGGGGCGGCGCAGGTCTCGCCCACGAGCCGGGTGCCGTTCCAGAGGGCGAAGCAGTGGCGCAGCCCGGCCAGCGGGTCGCCGGGTCCGGGAAGGTCCGCCCGGTAGCGCAGCAGTACCGCGCGCGTGCCGGGGGCCGCCGTGAACTCGACGCGTACGCCGATGGGCAGCGCGGCGCGCGCGGCGATGTCCCGGGGGAGCCGTTCCAGATCGGCGGGGTCGGCGCGCACGGGGCGGTTCCCGTGGAGCCAGGCCGTGCCGCGCAGGAAGGGTGCGGGGTCGAGCCAGCCCACCCGGGCCTCCGTTCGTGGGGTCGTCTCGTCGGGCGTCGAGGGCTCGCAGCGTGGGTCATGGGACACGAGGAGTCAATGCGCGCGCGTGGACCCGTTCACACCCCCAATGTGTGGATTCATGCGGGGGAGCGCAATGTTTCCCCGTCTGTGCGGCAAGTGCGCAATGATCATCCGGCACTGCGCAACAACCCTGCATTACGAGTGCGAACCCCCGCCCCTTAGGCTCATGCCCCGTACCAGGAGTGGCGGTGACCGCCTGCTCGGCGGTTCCCCCCATTCCCGCGTGGGCTGACTTGTCATGCCCGCGTACCGCCGCGGTCCCCGCTCCGCCTACAGGCAGCGATAAGGAGCCTCCGCAGTGCTGGATCACGGCGCAGCCCCACCGGTCGACGACACGGCCGCCCGCACGACCTCCCCCCTCGGCGCACTCACCCGGCGCAAGCCGGTGGAACGGCTGGTCACAGAGGGCGGGCAGGGCGAAGGCGGCAGCCTCCGTCGCTCGCTCTCCATGTGGCAGCTGACCATGATCAGCATCGGCGCCACGCTCGGCACCGGCATCTTCGTGGTCCTCGGCGACGCCGTCCCGAAGGCCGGCCCCGCGGTCACCATCGCCTTTGTGATCGCCGGCCTCACGGCCCTCTTCTCCGCCCTCTCGTACGCCGAACTGGCCGGCTCCATACCGGTCGCCGGCTCCTCGTACTCGTATGCGTACGCAACGATGGGTGAACTCGTCGCCTGGGTCTGCGGCTGGTGTCTGGTCCTGGAGTACGGCGTCTCCGTCGCCGCCGTGGCCGTCGGCTGGGGCGAGTACCTCAACGAACTGCTCGACGGGACCATCGGCGTCACCATCCCCGAGGTGCTGTCGTCGGCGCCCGGCGAGGGCGGGGTCATCAACCTGCCCGGCCTGATCGTCGTGATGCTCGCCATGGTGTTCCTGCTCGGCGGCGCCCGCGAGTCCGCCGTCGTCAACACGATCATGGTCGCGGTGAAGATCGTCACCCTCGTGATCTTCTGCGCGATCGGTTTCATGGGGTTCAAGTCCGGCAACTACAAGGACTTCATGCCGCTCGGCATGACCGGTGTCGGCGCCGCGAGCGCCACCCTCTTCTTCTCCTACATCGGATTCGACGCCGCCTCCACGGCCGGCGAGGAGGCGAAGAACCCCAAGCGCGACCTGCCCCGCGCGATCATGCTCTCGCTGCTCATCGTCACCGTCCTCTACGTCCTGGTCGCCGCCGTCGCGGTCGGGGCGTGGGACTGGAAGGCGTTCGAGGGCTCCGAGGCCACGCTCGCGGCGATCATGAACGACGTCACCGGGCAGACCTTCTGGGGCACCATGCTCGCCGCCGGTGCGGTCATCTCCATCGCCAGCGTCGTCCTCACCGTCCTCTACGGCCAGACCCGGGTGCTCTTCGCGATGTCCCGCGACGGCCTCGTGCCCAAGGTCTTCGGCAGGGTCAGCCGCAAGACCGGCACCCCGCGCGTGAACACCGTCATCGTGTCGCTCTTCTGCGGCCTGCTCGCCTCGCTCATCCCGCTGGGCAAGCTCGTCGACGCCACCAGCATCGGCACCCTCTTCGCCTTCGGCCTGGTGAACATCGCGGTCATCGTGCTCCGCTACACCCGCCCCGACCTGCCGCGCACCTTCAAGGTGGCGCTCGGGCCGGTCTTCCCGGTCCTCGGCTTCATCTTCTGCGCCTACAACATGTTCAGCCTCGACGCCATCACCTGGGTGGTCTTCGGTTGCTGGATGGCCGCCGGGCTCGTGTTCTACTTCCTGTACGGAATGCGCCGCTCCCGACTGGCCACGGCGGCGCCCGCGGAACCAGCGGTATCGACAGAGAAGTGATCCACCCGTAGTGCGACTCAACGACCTCGACGAACGCATCGTCCACGCCCTCGCGGAGGACGCCCGCCGCAGCTACGCCGACATCGGCTCGCTCGTCGGACTCTCCGCGCCCGCCGTGAAACGGCGCGTGGACCGGCTCCGGGCCGAGGGCGCCATCACCGGATTCACCGTACGGGTGGACCCGGCGGCGCTCGGCTGGGAGACCGAGGGCTTCGTCGAGATCTACTGCCGCCACAACACCTCGCCGGACGACATCCGGCGGGGTCTGGAGCGGTACCCCGAGGTGGTGTCCGCGTCGACCGTCACCGGTGACGCGGACGCCGTCGTCCAGGTCTTCGCCTCGGACATGCGCCACTTCGAACGCGTCCTGGAGCGGATCGCGGGCGAGCCGTTCGTGGAGCGCACCAAGTCCGTCCTGGTGCTCTCGCCGCTGCTGCGGCGTTTCTCCTCGGGCTCGCCCGCGTAAGCCCTCACAGGGGCCGTGGGCCGGGGCGGTGCGGGCCGTGGTTCCCGCACCGCCCTTCGCCCGCCCACCCCCGTGGGGCGGTCTGTCCGGGACTATTCGGTCGGGTACTCCAGCTTCCACGGCAGCACGTGGAAGTCGCCCGTTCCGGCCTGCACCTGCTCGAAGGGGGCGGAGCTGAGGCACGGCGGAACCTCCAGGTTCGTATCGCGCCCGACCCAGCTGTAGCCGAGACGGTCCCGCTTGCCGTCGTCGTGCACGGAGATCCCGACCCGCTTGTTCCGGAAGGCGTCCACGTCGGTCTCGGTGACGACACCCGTCACCACCGCCACCTTGCCCCCCGTGGTGAGGCAGTCGACCTTCGCCACCGCGTAGCCGCCCTTCCCGTCCTTGTAGTGGCTGAACCGGAAGGTGCCGGTCGCGGCCTGCGGATCCTTGTTGTCCTTCGCCGCCAGATGAGCGTCGAAGCTGAACGTGATGTCGTCCCCGGCCGGGCGGTACAGCTTGGCCGTCCCGGTCAGCGCGGCGGCCTCCCGGACCCCGCCGTCCCCGTGCCCGGTGTCTCCCCCCGCCGCGGCGGCGATGCCCCCGGCCCCCAGGGTCAGCAGCACGGCGGCGGCGACGGCGACGGTCTTCGTACGACGGTTCATCGTGGTCCCTTTCGGCAGGTCGTCCGGCAGGTCTTCCGGACGAGGACCACTCTTCCGCGCGGCCCCCGCCGGGTCGTCGCGCCGGAGAACGGTCCTCGTCTCCGCCGCGCGGCGGGGGAGCCGTACACCCCCGGGCGGAGCCCCGCGCAACGAATCGCCGCCGTCCCGGCCGATCGCGCAACGGTTCGACGGTCGGTCCGCAACGCTGCCTCCTTGTCCCGAAGGAGTGCGAAACCGTACCGTTTTTGACGTCTTCCCCCTCCGCTCCGACCTCCGAGGACCGCTCATGCCCGCGCTGCGCACCGCCCTGCTCCAGAGCTCCGGTGAGCTCGGTGACGTGGCCGCCAACCTCAAGATCCTCGACGAGGCCGCCGCCCGCGCCGCCGCCGCCGGAGCGGGCCTGCTGCTCGCCCCCGAGCTCTTCCTCACCGGATACGCCATCGGCGACGACATGGCCCGCCTGGCCGAGCCCGCCGACGGCCCCTCCGCCCGCGCCGTCGCGGCCGTCGCCGTGCGCCACGGCCTGGCCGTCGGCTACGGCTACCCGGAGCGGAACACCGAGCGCCACGGGGTCCTCCACAACTCCGCCCAGCTCATCGGCGCCGACGGCGTCCCGCTGGCGAACTACCGCAAGACCCACCTCTTCGGGGACTTCGAGTCGAAGTGGTTCACCCCCGGTGACCGGGCGGTCGTCCAGGCGGAGATCGAGGGCCTCACCGTCGGCATGATGATCTGCTACGACGTCGAGTTCCCCGAGAACGTGCGGGCCCACGCGCTGGCCGGCACGGAACTCCTCCTCGTACCGACCGCGCTCATGCACCCCGCCGAGATCGTGCCGCTGTCCGTGGTGCCGGTCCGCGCCTTCGAGAACCAGCTCTACATCGCGTACGCCAACCGCACCGGCCCCGAGGGCGGCTTCGAGTTCGTCGGCCTCTCCACCCTGGCCGGGCCCGACGGCACCGCCCGCGCCCGCGCCGGTCGCGGCGACGACCTGGTCCTCGGCGATGTCGACACGGCCTTCCTCGCCGCCTCCCGCGCGGAGAACCCCTACCTCCGCGACCGGCGGCCCGCCCTCTACGGCCCCCTCGTCTGAGCCGTCTCCCGAGCCTTCCCGACCTGCCTCTCTCTTTTTTGCGTGCAAGGAGTCCGTACCCCATGACGTCCACGGTGCCCACGACCGCCGTCCCCCACAGCGACGGCCAGCCGCCGATCACCATGTTCGGTCCGGACTTCCCGTACGCCTACGACGACTTCCTGGCCCACCCGGCCGGACTCGGCCAGATACCGGCCACCGAGCACGGCACCGAGGTCGCCGTCATCGGCGGCGGGCTCTCCGGCATCATCGCCGCGTACGAGCTGATGAAGATGGGCCTCAAGCCCGTCGTCTACGAGGCCGACCAGATCGGCGGCCGGCTGCGCACCGTCGGCTTCGAGGGCACCGCCGCCGAGGGCCTCACCGCCGAGATGGGCGCCATGCGCTTCCCGCCCTCGTCGACCGCCCTCCAGCACTACATCGACCTGGTCGGCCTGGAGACCACGCCGTTCCCGAACCCGCTGGCCGAGTCGACCCCGTCGACCGTCGTCGACCTCAAGGGCGAGTCGCACTACGCCACCACCGTCGACGACCTCCCGCAGGTCTACCGCGATGTGATGAACGCCTGGAACGCCTGTCTGGACGAGGGCGCCGACTTCTCCGACATGAATCAGGCCATGCGCGAGCGCGACGTCCCGCGCATCCGCGAGATCTGGGCGAAGCTCGTCGAGAAGCTCGACAACCAGACCTTCTACGGCTTCCTCTGCGAGTCGGAGTCCTTCAAGTCCTTCCGGCACCGCGAGATCTTCGGCCAGGTCGGCTTCGGCACCGGCGGCTGGGACACCGACTTCCCCAACTCCATCCTGGAGATCCTCCGCGTCGTCTACACCGAGGCGGACGACCACCACCGCGGCATCGTCGGCGGCTCGCAGCAGCTGCCGGTACGCCTCTGGGAGCGCGAGCCGGAGAAGATCGTCCACTGGGCGCAGGGCACCTCCCTCAGCTCCCTCCACGAGGGCGCCCCGAGGCCGGCCGTGACCCGGCTCAACCGGACCGCCGGCAACCGGATCACCGTCACGGACGCCTCCGGCGACATCCGTACCTTCCCGGCGGCGATCTTCACCGCGCAGTCCTGGATGCTGCTCTCCAAGATCGCCTGTGACGACTCGCTCTTCCCGATCGACCACTGGACGGCGATCGAGCGGACCCACTACATGGAGTCGTCGAAGCTGTTCGTGCCCGTCGACCGGCCGTTCTGGCTGGACGAGGCCGTCGACGACAGGGGAAATCCGACCGGCCGGGACGTCATGTCGATGACGCTCACCGACCGGATGACCCGCGGCACCTACCTCCTGGACGACGGCCCGGACAAGCCGGCCACGATCTGCCTCTCGTACACCTGGTGCGACGACAGCCTGAAGTGGCTGCCGCTGTCCGCGAACGAGCGGATGGAGGTCATGCTGAAGTCGCTCGGCGAGATCTACCCGAAGGTCGACATCCGGAAGCACATCATCGGCAACCCGGTGACGGTCTCCTGGGAGAACGAGCCCTACTTCATGGGCGCCTTCAAGGCGAACCTGCCCGGTCACTACCGCTACCAGCGGCGCCTGTTCACCCACTTCATGCAGGACCGGCTGCCCGAGGACAAGCGGGGCATCTTCCTCGCGGGCGACGACATCTCCTGGACGGCCGGCTGGGCCGAGGGCGCGGTGCAGACGGCGCTCAACGCGGTCTGGGGCGTGATGCACCACTTCGGCGGCGGCACCGACGCCACCAACCCGGGCCCGGGCGACCTGTACGACGAGATCGCCCCGGTCGAGCTGCCGGAGGACTGATCCCGGCCACCGGCTCCCGGCCGCTGCCGGGAGCCGAGCGGTATCAGGGCCTGGTCAGGGGTGTGAGCAGCATCCGCCCCACCAGGCCCACCGACCGGTCGAGGCGTTCCGTGAACTCCTCGGCCAGTTCGGGAAGCCCGCGCAGCTGCCACAGCGAGCGCGCCGCGAGCCAGGCCCCGTCCCTGGCCCGGTCCAGGCTCCAGCAGCCGAGCAGATGGGTGAGCGGGTCCGCGATCTCCAGGAGGTCCGGGCCCGGCATCAGTTCCTCCCGGATGCGCTCCTCCAGGAGGACCAGGATGTCGCCGACCCGGTCGAACTCGTCCTCCAGGGCGGCGGGCGCGCACTCCAGGTCGTGACAGGCGTCGACGACCGCGAGCGCCAGGTCGTGGCCGATGTGGGCGTTGATCCCGGCGAGCGCGAACTGCAGCGGCCGTACGCCGGGGTGGCGCCGGTAGCGGAAGAGGGGCCGCCAGCAGGCGGGGGCGGGGCCGCCGCTCGCGACGGCGTCGACCGCGGACAGGTAGCGCTGGGCGAACCGTACGTCCAGGGTGGTGGCGGCCCGCCGGTCGGCGAAGCCGCCCGCCTCGATGGCGTGGCCGATCTCCTCGGTCACGGTCAGATAGACCCGGTTGAAGACGGCGACCCCGTCGGCCGGATGCCAGGCGGAGCGCAGCGCCCGCAACCGGTCCACGACGGGGTCGACCGCCAGGAACGGCCCGAGCTGCTGCCCGATCCGCTCGTTCCTCGCGAGCCGCTGTCCGATCTGCTGGGTCTGCGCCATGGGGGCAGGCTCCCAGCAGCCGGGCCACCGGGGGAACGTTCCGGGTCCGGCTTCCCCAGAACGGGCGAATCACTCAGTTCTTCGACGCCGGGTCCTCGCCGGACGTGCTCTCGTACGAGCTGGTGCCGGAGTCGAGCAGCGGCTCCTGCTGCTTGAGGTGGGCCGGGGCGAAGGCGCGCAGCACGTGGTAGCCGGTGATGACGACGATCGTGCCGAGGGCGATGCCGCCCAGCTCGAAGCTGTCGGTGAAGGTCAGCTTCACCCCGCCGACGCCGATGATGATGCCCGCGGCGGCCGGGACCAGGTTGAGCGGGTTGCGCAGGTCGACCTTGGCGGTGATCCAGATCTGGGCGCCCAGCAGGCCGATCATGCCGTAGAGGATCACGGTGATGCCGCCCAGGACACCGCCGGGGATGGCGGCGACGACCGCGCCGAACTTCGGGCAGAGGCCGAAGAGCAGGGCGAAGCCTGCGGCGGCCCAGTAGGCGGCCGTCGAGTAGACACGGGTGGCGGCCATGACGCCGATGTTCTCGGAGTACGTGGTGTTCGGCGGGCCGCCGACGGCCGTCGACAGCATCGAGGCGGCCCCGTCGGCGGCGATGGCGGTGCCGAGCTGGTCGTCCAGGTTGTCACCGGTCATCTCGCCGACGGCCTTCACGTGCCCGGCGTTCTCGGCGATCAGGGCGATGACGACGGGCAGCGCGACCAGGATCGCGGACCACTCGAAGCTCGGGCCGTGGAACGACGGCAGACCTATCCAGTCGGCCTTGGACACACCGGAGAGGTCGAGCCGCCAGTGGTCGGTGACCTGGCCGCCCGGGGACACCGAGTGGATCTTGCCGAAGACGAGGTCGAACACCCAGGAGATGCCGTAGCCGAAGACCAGGCCGAGGAAGATCGCGATCCGCGACCAGAAGCCGCGCAGACAGACGACGGCGAGACCCGTGAACAGCATCACGAGGAGGGCCGTCCACTGGTCCTGCGGCCAGTACGTCGACGCGGTGACCGGGGCCAGGTTGAAGCCGATCAGCATGACCACGGCGCCGGTCACCACCGGCGGCATCGCCGCGTGGATGATCCGCGCGCCGAACTTCCGTACCGCGAAACCGGCGAGGAAGAGCACCGCGCCGACGACGAGGACCGCGCCGGTCACGGTGGCGCTGGTGCCGCCGGAGGCGCGGATCGCGGCGGCGACGCCGACGAAGGAGAGCGAGCAGCCCAGATAGGAGGGGACGGTGCCACGGGTCGCGAGAAGGAAGATCGCGGTCGCGACGCCCGACATCATGATCGCCAGGTTCGGGTCAAGGCCCATGAGGACCGGGGCGACGAAGGACGCCCCGAACATCGCGACCACGTGCTGGGCGCCGAGGCCGACCGTACGGGGCCAGGTGAGCCGTTCGTCCGGGCGGACGACGGCTCCGGGAGCGGGTGTCTTCCCGTCGCCGTGCAAGGTCCAGCGCACGCCGAGGTTCATGAGGTCGCTCCCGTTCTACGGTTCCGGCGGCCGTGTCATGACCGCAAAAGATCAGCCATATGGTATGCGCCGCCGGAGGGTGCGCGGACGCGACCGCCTCCCCCCTCGGTCTACGCGACCGGACCCGAGGCCTTCTCGGGCGCGGGCGCCGTCGGCGACGTCTCCCGCCCGCCGGACCTGAGCACCCCCGCGCCGAGCACCAGCCCCAGGGTGAGCAGCGTGACCAGGCCGAACGAGAGGACCAGGGAGGTCGCGTCGGCGATGCCGCCGATCGCCGAGGGCGCGATGAGTCCCGAGGTGTACGTGATGGTGGCGACGCCCGCGATGGCCTGGCTGGGGTTCGGGCCGCTGCGCCCGGCCGCGGCGAAGGCGAGCGGGACGACGACCGCGACCCCGAGCCCGATCAGACCGAATCCGGCCATGGCGACGGCGGCGTGCGGGGCGAGGACGACCATGACCCCGCCGAGGGTGGCGACGGCGCCCCCGACCCGTACGGTACGGACCGCGCCGAAGCGGTCCACCACCCGGTCGCCGGCCAGCCGCGCCACGGTCATCGTCAGCGCGAAGGCGGTCGTGGAGGCGGCCGCGACACCGGCGGAGCCGCCCAGCTCGTCCCGGAGGTAGACAGCGGACCAGTCGAGGCTGGCGCCCTCGGCGAACACCGCGCAGAAGCCGACCGCGCCGATGATCAGCGCGGACTTCGGCGGCAGCGAGAAGCGCGGCGGCGGCTCCTCGTCGGGGGTGCTGTGGATGTCGAGCACGCCCTGGCAGAAGAGCAGTCCGAGCGCGGTGAGGACCAGGGCGGCGATCAGGTGGTGGATACGGGCGTCGCCGCCGAGGTGGGCGGCGACCGTGCCGGCGGCGGAGCCGATGAGGGCGCCCGCGCTCCACATGCCGTGCAGGCTGGACATGATGGACCTGCCGAGCCGGTTCTCGGTCTCGACCCCGAGGGCGTTCATCGCGACGTCGGACATGCCCGCGGTGGCGCCGTACACGAAGAGCGCGCCGCACAGGCCCCAGATGTTCGGGGCGAGCGAGGGCAGGGTCAGTGCGAGCGTCCACAGGGCGAGCAGTCCGCGCAGCGCCGTGCGGGCGCCGAAGCGGTGGGAGACGGCCCCGGCGAGCGGCATCGCCAGGGAGGCGCCGAGCGCGGGGAAGGCGAGCGCGAGCCCGAGCTGTCCGGCGCTGACGCCCGCGTGCTCCTGGATCCAGGGGATGCGGGTGGCGAAGCTGCCGGTGACCGCGCCGTGGACGCAGAAGACGGCGGCGACGGCGAAGCGCGCCCGCCGCAGGCGTTCGGTGCTGGTGACGGTCTCCGCCGCCATGGGGCCTCCCCGGGTCGTGGTGTGGCGCGTAAACTATCAGGAACCCTGCCTGATAAATAGCCCATAGGGTGGGGCCCCCGCCGGGACGCGTCTGAGAGGATCGCCGCATGGCCGCATCCCCGAGCACCGCACGAGCCATCAACGACCGGTTCGCCCTGCGACTGCTCCAGGACGAGGGCCCGTTGACGGCCACTCAGCTCAAGACCCTCACCGGACTCTCCCGCCCCACCGTCGCCGATCTCGTCGAACGGCTCCAGGGCTCCGGGCTCGTCCATGTCGTCGGGGAGTCCGGAGCCGAGCGGCGCGGCCCCAACGCCAAGCTGTACGGGCTCGTCGCCGACCGCGCGCACCTCGCCGCCGTCGACGTCCGTACCCGCTCGGTCTCCGTCACCGTCGCCGATCTGCTGGGCACCACCCTCGCCGAGGCCTCCGTGCCCGTCGGGGACGGCAGCGGCACCGGAGCCGCCGTCGAGAAAGCGGTCACCCTTCTGGAGCGGACCGTCAAGGAGGCCGGCGCCGACCGGCTGCACAGCGTCGCCGTCGGCGCGCCCGGCCTCATCGACCCGGCCACCGGCGAACTGCGCGACTCCTCGGGGCTGCCCGCCTGGCACCGACGCCTCGTCGGCGTCCTCCAGGAACGGCTGCCCGCCCACGTCCTCGTCGAGAACGAGACCAACCTCGCCGCCGTCGCCGAACTGCGCGAGGGCGCGGCCCGCGACCGCGAGGACTTCGTCCTGCTCTGGCTCGGCCAGGGCGTCGGCGCCGCCGTGGTCCTCGACGGGCGGCTCCGCCGCGGCGCCTCGGGCGGCGCGGGCGAGATCGGCTTCCTGCCGGTCCCCGGCACCTCGGGGCTGCCCTCGGCCACCGGCTGCGACGGCGGCTTCCACGAGCTGGCCTGTTCGGCCGCCGTCCACGCCCTCGCCGCCGCGCACGGCCTCGACCCGGCCGGGGCGCTCGCCTCGGGCCACGGCCCCTTCCTCGACGCGCTCGCCCACCGCCTCGCCGTCGGCACGGCCGCGGTCGTCTCCGTCCTGGACCCCGGCTGCGTGGTCCTCGGCGGCGAGACCGGCCACCAGGGCGGCGCCGAACTCGCCGCCCGCGTCGAGTCGGCACTCGCGAGCCTGTCGCCGCTCCGCACCCAGGTCCGGGCGACCGAGCTCGGCGACGCGGCGGTCCGGCGCGGCGCACTGCTGCGCGCCAGGGACGCGGCACAGGAGGCGCTGTTCCCGTAGGCCATGTTCACGCCGTGCACGGTGACCACCCGGCCCTGGCCGTCGGTGAGCCAGCGGCCCGCGTGTCCCGGTTCGGCCGCCGTCTCCTCCGCCCGGCCGAGCCGCTACGCGCCCGCCGTCTTCTCCGGCCCGCCGAACCGGCGTGCCAGGAACTCGTCGAAGGTCACCCGGCCCACCGCGCGGTCCGGTGCCAGGTGCCCGCCGCGCCGCAGCCCCCGGTACGCCCCGCCCGGCAGCGGCACCTCCACGAGGCGGCGCCGGCGTCCGCTCGCCCGCAGATAGGAGCGGGCCAGCTCGGCGAAGGTGCGGATCTCCGGGCCGCCCATGTCCTCCACCCGGCCCGCCGGAGGCCGCGCGGCCAGCTCGGCGAGGCGCGCTGCCGCCTCCGTCACCTCCAGCGGCTGGTCCCGGACGTCCCTGGGGAGCAGCATGACGGGCGGCTTGGCGAGGCCCTGGAGCAGCCGCAGGACCAGGTTGTGGAACTGGGTGGTCCGCAGCAGCGTCCAGCCGATGCCCGAACCCTGGATCATGCGCTCCACGGCGTACTTGGTCCGGTAGTGGCCGAGCGGCACCCGGTCGACGCCGACGATCGAGATGTACAGCAGGTGCGGCACGTCGGCCCGCCGGGCGGCCTCGATCAGGAGGCGGGCGGCCTCCTTGTCCCCGCGCGGGATGTTGCTGCAGTGGACGACCGCGTCCACCCCGTCGACGGCCCGGTCCAGGAGCGGTCCGCCGCGGCGCAGGTCGACCGCGTACGGCGGTGAGTGCCTGCTGAGGACCCGTACCTCGTGGCCGTCCGCGCGCAGCAGCTCGCAGACGGGCCGGCCGAGGGTGCCGGTGCCACCGGTCACCAGGATCGTCCCCATGCCTCCAGCCTGCCGCCACGGGCGCGGGAACGCGACCGCGCCGCGCCCCGGACAGGGAAGCGCGGCGCGGCGGGGGCCCGGCGGCGGCAAGGGCCGTGAGTGTCCGCCGCCGGGGGTCTTCATCGGGGGTGCGTCAGCGTGTCCCGGTGGTCGCTCAGCAGGTGCCGAGGTCCTTCCAGACGCCCCAGTCGCCGGTCGTGCCCGGCTCCTCGTTCTGCGTCCACCACTGGGCCTTCCACTTGTGGCCCTTGTGGGAGACCTCGTTGCCCGCGTTGTAGACCGAGCCGGCCACGTACGCCGGTGCGGTGCAGCCCGTGGGCGGCGTCGTCGGAGGCGTGGTCGGGGGAGTCGTCGGCGGGGTCGTGGGCGGGGTGGTCGGAGGCGTCGTCGGCGGGGTGGTCGGCGGGGTCGTGGAGCCCGGCTCCACCACCGTCGTGCCGCGCGCCAGGTCACCGGCGAGGGCGTACGCCGTGCCGTTGATGTTCACCGTCCAGTTGGAGGGGGTGGACACCGGCAGGTAGTAGTTGAACGCCAGGTCGACCGTCGCGCCCGGGGCCAGCGACTGCCAGGCCGGGAGCTTCAGGGAGACGCGGTGGAAGTCGCCCTTCAGTCCGCCCACGTTGCTGCCCGTGTGGTCGCTGCTGATCACTTTGGTGCCGAAGCCCGACTGGTCGGAGGCGTTCGCCGGGGCCGAGGTCCCGTAGTCGAACTGGAACTCCGTGCCGCCCGGCAGCGCCGTCGCCGTGTTGTTGGTGATCTTGATCTTCGGGGTGATCGGGTAGTTCGAGTCGCCCAGCTTGAACTCGGTGAACTGGGCGTCGATCTTCACGGCCTGCGTCGGCAGCGTCGCGTTGGACTTCTTCGCGCCGTACGGGGTGGCCGCCTTGAACTTGTCGTACATCAGCGAGGTGAGCGTCGAGCCCATCTCGTACTGGCCCTTGGCGGCGTTCCAGGCGTAGTCACCGGCCATCTCCCAGACCATGGTGCCGCCGATTCCCTTGTTCACCACGTAGTCGGCCTTGGCGGCCACCGACTGCTCGTCCTCGGTGGAGAGGAAGACCTTCTTCTGCGCGTTCCACAGCCACGGCGCGACCAGCGTCGAGTCGTACTTGCGGGCGTAGGTGCCGGTCAGGGTGGTGTTCGCCGGGAAGCCGTACCGCGTGACGTAGTCGCCGACGATCCCCTTCTCGAGGTTCTTGGCGTGCCACATCGGGTTGGAGCCGGCGGGCGACTCGACACCGTTGGTGTCGCTGTCGTGCCAGAGGTTGTCGATGCCGGTGGCGCCGTCACCGCACTTGGTCAGGCCCGCGCCGGCGGGGCAGGTGGTCGCGGAGGCCTTGCCCCACAGGCCGTCGGTGCCGCCCTGCACGTTCTTGTGACCGCGGGTGTAGTACGGCAGGCCGATGTTGATACGGCCGGCCGGCATCGAGCCGCGGAAGTAGTGGTAGGCCCAGTCGGTGTTGAGGTAACCGATGTTGCCGTACTGCGCCGATCCGTAGACGTTGGCCGCGGCGAGCTCGCCGTCCTTGCCGTCGTCGAAGAGGGAGGCGTTGGGACCGACGTACTCGTTCCAGGCGCCGTGCAGGTCGTAGGACATGATGTTGACGTAGTCCAGATACTTCTGCATCTGGAAGGTCTCCATGCCCCGCAGCAGGTAGCCGGAGGAGGGGGCGGCGACGGTCAGCAGGTAGTGCTTGCCGTCGGCGGCGCCGGCCACGTCCAGCTTCTCGCGCAGCGACTTCATGAGGGCGGCGTAGCCCTGGACGAGTCCGGCCCGGCGCGCGTTGGCGAGCTGCCAGTCGAGCGGGTTTCCGGCGTCCTTCATGGTCGTCGGGTACTCGTAGTCGATGTCGACGCCGTTGAAGCCGTACTTGCGGATGAAGTCGACGGACGACGCGGCGAAGGTGTCGATCCCGGCCTGGTTGACCGAACCGTCGGCGTTGGTGGCCATCGAGTAGAAGCCGCCGGAGTTCACCCGGTCACCGTTGTCCGCGAAGTAGCCGCCGGTCTCGGCCCAGCCGCCGACCGAGATCAGCGTCTTCACGTTCGGGTGCTGCTTCTTGAACTTGTTGAGCAGGTTGAAGTGGCCCTTGTAGGCGTACGAGGGGTCCATCTCGGCGCCCGCGACACCGGGCCAGGTCATCCCGGTGGCGGCGTTGTCCGGGCCGTCCGTGCCGACGGAGAGCTTGTTGTCGGAGCCGATGTGGCCGAAGGCGTAGTTGATGTGGGTGATCTTCTCCCACGGGATGTCCTTGGCCAGGTACGCGGGCTGGCCGTTCTTGCCGTCGCGCCAGCCGGTGAAGTAGCCGATGACCCGGCGCTGGTGGTCCGCGCCCATCTTCTCGCGGCCCTCGGTGTCGTAGACCGAGCAGTAGGGGACGTCGACGCCCGGGGTCTTGTAGAGCCCGTCGGGGCGACAGGACTCGTTGTCGGCGGCGTACGAGACGCCGCCGGCGAGCGAGCTGAGGAGCAGTCCGGCGACGGCCGCGCCGGACGCGAGCAGCGAGGCTCTTTTCGTGGTGGGGGACAACACGATCGGGTCCTCCTGGGGAGGTCGTAATACACAACGAACAAGGGGGTGGGTCGTGTTGGGCCCGTGGAGTGCGCACCCCGCCGGACCGTTCCTCGGAGGTGACACGGAGATTAAGAGGACTAGACCAGTGCGTCAATAGGTCTGGACCAAAGAGGAATCCTGTGCGAGCCTGTGAGCCAGGCCACAGGAACTCGGTCACGTCGCCCCACGCGGGCCGTGGCACACTGGCCCTGTATCAGCAGCAGCGCACTCCGGGGTCGGTGTAATTCCGAACCGGCGGTATAGTCCGCGACCCGTCCGCAAGCCAGCGGCCGGTTGACCAGGTGAGATTCCTGGACCGACGGTGAAAGTCCGGATGGGAGGCAGTGCGCGGCGGGCGACCCCAGTCAGGGGTGTGCCGGCCGTACGTCCGCTGGTCCGCCGTATCGACCCTTCGATCGGCGTACCCGGAGGACGCGGCCTCGGCGCACCCTGCGCGAGGCGTCTTCCCGCTCTCTGTCGTCATCGACAGGCCCCGGAGTCCGTGCCCGAAGAGGCAGGAGGACCCGGTGGCCCAGCAGGCCGACATCACCGCCATGCGACGCGCCGTCGAACTCGCCGCACGCGGTCTCGGCGCCACCAGCCCCAACCCCGTCGTCGGATGCGTCATCACCGACGCCTCGGGCCACCCGGTCGGCGAAGGCTTCCACCGGCGCGCCGGCGGCCCGCACGCCGAGGTCCACGCCCTGCGCGAGGCCGGTGTCCTCGCCCGCGGCGGCACCGCCTACGTCACCCTCGAACCCTGCAACCACACCGGCCGCACCGGCCCCTGTGCCCAAGCC
This sequence comes from Streptomyces sp. P9-A4, assembly GCF_036634195.1. Classification (NCBI taxonomy): domain Bacteria; kingdom Bacillati; phylum Actinomycetota; class Actinomycetes; order Kitasatosporales; family Streptomycetaceae; genus Streptomyces; species Streptomyces sp. P9-A4. The sequence goes on along the minus strand of NZ_JAZIFY010000001.1, from coordinate 1,083,441 downwards.
CTGATCGAGGCCGGGGTCAGCCGGGTGGTCTACGCGGTCGGGGACCCGAACCCGCAGGCCACCGGCGGCGCCGACACCCTGCGCGCGGCCGGCGTCACCGTCGGGCAGGGCCTCCTGGCGGACGAGGCCGAGGCGGTCAACATCGCCTGGCTCACCTCCGTACGCCACGGCCGCCCCTTCGTCCGCTGGAAGTACGCCGCCACCCTCGACGGCCGGATCGCCGCCGCCGACGGCACCTCCCGCTGGATCACCTCCGCCGAGTCCCGCGCCGACGTCCACCGGCTGCGCGCCGAGGCCGACGCCGTCGTCGTGGGCTCCGGCACCGCCCGCACCGACGACCCTCACCTGGCCGTACGCGGGATCGAAGGCGTCGTGCAGCCGCTGCGCGTCGTCGTCGACACCGAAGCGACCGCCGTGAAGCCCGGCGCCCGGGTCCTTGACGACGCCGCGCCCACCCTGATCGCCGTCGCCGAGGACGCCGAGACCACCCTCACGGACGTCGTACGCCTCCCCAGGGCCGAGCGCGGCCTCTCCGTACCCGCCCTCCTGGACGCCCTCCACGCGCGCGGTGTCCGCTCCCTACTCCTCGAAGGCGGCCCCACCCTCGCGGGCGCCTTCGTCGCCGCGGGCGCCGTCGACCAGGTCGTCGGCTACCTCGCCCCCGTCCTCCTGGGCGCGGGCCCCGCGGCCCTCGTCGACGCGGGAATCAGCACCATCACCGACGCGTTGCGGCTCGACATCACCGAGACCACCCGCATCGGAACCGACCTCCGCATCACCGCCACCCTCAAGGGAGCCTGACCGTGTTCACCGGAATCGTCGAAGAACTGGGCGAGGTCGTCGCCGTCGAGCAGCTGGAGGACGCCTCCCGCTTCCGGCTGCGCGGCCCCCTGGTCACGGAAGGCGCCCAGCACGGCGACTCCATCGCCGTCAACGGTGTCTGTCTCACGGTCGTCGAGTTCGGCGACGGCGAGTTCACCGCCGACGTCATGGCCGAGACCCTCAAGCGGTCCAGCCTCGGCGCCCTCGGAGTCGGCTCCCGCGTCAACCTGGAGCGGCCCATGGCCCTCGGCGGCCGGCTCGGCGGACACATCGTCCAGGGCCACGTCGACGGCACCGGCACCATCCTGGAGCGGACCCCGTCCGAGCACTGGGAACTGGTCAGGGTCGGCCTGCCCGCCCACCTCTCCCGGTATGTCGTCGAGAAGGGCTCGATCACGGTCGACGGCGTCAGCCTCACCGTCGTCGAGGTCGCCGACGACTGGTTCACCATCAGCCTCATCCCCACCACGCTCGACCTGACCACGCTCGGCATCAAGCAGTCCGGCGACCCGGTCAACCTCGAAGTGGACGTCATCGCCAAGTACGTCGAGCGACTGCTCGGCACCGACGCGGGCCCCACCGCCGGCACCGACGCCAAGGAGAACGAGAAGTGAACTGGCTCAACTCCGAGGCGTTCACCGTCTTCGACCAGCACATCAAGTGGTCCGACATGATCGGCAACACGATCGGGCTGCTCGCCCTCGCGCTCGGCTGGCGCCGGTCCATATGGACCTGGCCCGCCCAGTTCCTCTCGGGCGTCATCCTCTTCGTCGCCTTCGCCGCCGGACACCTCACGGGAAGCGCCGGCAAGCAGGTCGTCGTCATGCTCGTCGCCTCCTGGGGCTGGTGGCAGTGGAACCGCGGCCGTCAGAACGCCCAGGACGGCTCCATCGCGGTCCGCTTCGCCACCTGGCGCGAGCGCGGCCTCCTGGTCGGCGCCGCCGCCCTCGGCACCGTCGCCGTCGCGCTGCTCTTCACCGCCTTCCCGGAGCTGTCCTGGGACCCGTGGCCCGACGCGTACATCTTCGTCGGCACCGTCGTCGCGATGTACGCCCAGTCGCGCGGCATGGTCGAGTTCTGGTTCGCCTGGCTGCTCGTCGACCTGGTCGGCGTCCCGCTGAACTTCGCCAACGGCTACGCCTTCTCCGGCTTCGTGTACGTCATCTACGGCGCGCTCGTCCTGTGGGGCATGCGCGACTGGTGGCTGCGCTCCCGCGCCACCACCGTCCTGGAAGGAGCCCACGCATGAACGCGCATCCCCTCTGGGACGCCACCGACCTCGCCCTCGACCCCGTCGAACAGGCCGTCAGGGACATCGCGGCCGGCCGCCCCGTCGTCGTCGTCGACGACGAGGACCGCGAGAACGAGGGCGACCTCGTCATCGCCGCCGAGAAGGCCACCCCCGAGGTCGTCGCCTTCATGATGAGCGAGTGCCGCGGCCTGATCTGCGCCCCCATGGAGGGCGAGGAACTGGAGCGCCTCCAGCTCCCGCAGATGGTCGAGCACAACACCGAGTCGATGCGCACGGCCTTCACCGTCTCCGTCGACGCGGCCCCCTCCCACGGTGTCACCACCGGCATCTCCGCCGCCGACCGCGCCACCACCCTGCGGATGCTGGCGAGCGGCCGCCACGAGCCCGCCGACTTCGTCCGCCCCGGCCACATCTTCCCGCTCCGCGCCAAGACCGGCGGCGTCCTCGTCCGCCCCGGCCACACCGAGGCCGCCGTCGACCTCGCCCGCCTCGCGGGCCTCCGCCCGGCCGGCGCGATCGTCGAGATCGCCGGCGAGGACGGCGTCATGCTGCGCCTGCCCGAACTGGTCCCCTTCGCCCGCAAGCACGGCCTCACGATCATCTCCATCGAGGACCTGATCGCCTACCGGCGCTCCGCCGAACCGACCGTCCGCCGCGAGGCCGAGGTCCACCTGCCCACCGCGCACGGAGACTTCACCGCGTACGGCTACCGCTCCACCGTCGACGGCGTCGAGCACGTCGCCCTTGTCCACGGCGAGGTCGGCGACGGCGACGACGTCCTGGTCCGGGTCCACTCCGAGTGCCTCACCGGCGACATCTTCCACTCGCTGCGCTGCGACTGCGGCCCCCAGCTCCAGGCCTCCATGGACCGGATCACCGAGGCCGGCCGCGGCGTCGTCGTCTACCTCCGGGGCCACGAGGGCCGCGGCATCGGTCTGCTGTCCAAGCTCCGCGCGTACGAGCTCCAGGAGCAGGGCCGCGACACCCTCGACGCCAACCTGGAACTCGGGCTCCCCGCCGACGCCCGCGACTACGCGGCCGGCGCGCAGATCCTCGTCGACCTCGGCGTCCGCAGCCTGCGCCTGATGACCAACAACCCCGACAAGATCGACGCCCTGACCCGGCACGGCCTGACGGTCGAGGGCCGCGAGCCCATGCCGGTCACCGCCGGCGAGCACAACCTCCGCTATCTGCGCACCAAGCGGGACCGGATGGGCCACGACCTGCCCTGGCTCGACGGCTCCCCGGCCTCCACCTGCGGCAACCAGTAATCCCGTACGTACGAATCGTCTAGGAGAGACATGAGCGGCAAGGGCGCACCCGTCCTCAGCGTGAAGAACTGCGGCGACCTCCGGGTCGCGGTCATCGCGTCGCAGTGGCACGAGAAGATCATGGACGGCCTCGTCGACGGCGCCCTGCGCGCCCTGAGCGAGCTGGGCATCGACGAGCCGACCCTGCTCCGCGTCCCCGGCAGCTTCGAGCTCCCGGTCGTGGCGAAGGTCCTCGCCGGGCGCGGCTACGATGCCATCGTGGCCCTCGGCGTCGTCATCCGCGGCGGAACCCCGCACTTCGAGTACGTGTGCCAGGGCGTCACCCACGGCCTCACCCAGGTCTCGATCGACACCGGCGTACCCGTCGGATTCGGCGTCCTCACCGTCGACAACGAGGAACAGGCCCTCGACCGGGCCGGCCTCGAAGGCTCCTCCGAGGACAAGGGCCACGAGGCCGTCACCGCCGCCGTCGCCACCGCCACCACGCTGCGCACGGTCAGCGAACCCTGGCGCTAGGCCCACCCGTCGCCCGACCACCACCCCTCATACGAGGCGCTGCGCGCCCGCCTTTTTGCACCCCGTACTCTTAGGACCATCATGGCGAACAAACCCTCAAAGAGTTTCGAAGAGCTCTTCGCCGAGCTCAAGCTCAAGGCCGAGACCGGCGACCCGGCCACCTCCCGCACCGCGGAACTGGTGGACAAGGGCGTCCATGCCATCGGCAAGAAGGTCGTCGAAGAGGCCGCCGAGGTCTGGATGGCCGCCGAGTACGAGGGCAAGGAAGCCGCCGCCGAGGAGATCTCGCAGCTGCTGTACCACGTCCAGGTGATGATGGTCGCCCGCGGGATCTCGCTCGACGACGTCTACGCCCACCTCTGAGCACGACTTCTCGTCTCCCCACCACTCCCAGGCAAAGGAAGCTCACCCCATGCTGCGCATCGCCGTCCCCAACAAGGGTTCCCTCTCCGGACCTGCGTCGGCAATGCTCCATGAGGCCGGCTACCGGCAGCGCAAGGAGTCCAAGGAACTGGTGGTCATCGACCCCGACAACGAGGTCGAGTTCTTCTACCTGCGCCCCAAGGACATCGCGATCTACGTCGCCTCCGGGAAGCTGGACATCGGCATCACCGGCCGTGACCTGCTCCTGGACTCCGGCGCCAGCGCCGAGGAGATCCTCGCGCTGAACTTCGGCCGCTCCACCTTCCGCTACGCCACCCGGCCCGGCACCGCGAACGGCCCCGAGGACTTCGGCGGCATGACGATCGCCACCTCCTACGAGGGCATCGTCGCCAAGCACCTCGCCGACCAGGGCATCGACGCCTCCGTCGTCCACCTCGACGGCGCCGTCGAGACCGCGATCCAGCTGGGCGTCGCCCAGGTCATCGCGGACGTCGTCGAGACCGGCACCAGCCTGCGCAACGCCGGCCTCGAAGTCATCGGCGAGCCGATCCTGACCTCCGAGGCCGTCGTCGTCCGCCGCCACGGCGCCCCGGACGACCACCCGCAGGTCCAGCAGTTCCTGCGCCGCCTGCAGGGCGTCCTCGTGGCCCGCTCGTACGTGATGATGGACTACGACTGCCGCGCCGAGCACCTGGAGCAGGCCGTCGCCCTCACCCCGGGCCTGGAGTCGCCGACCGTCTCCCCGCTGCACAACGAGGGCTGGGTCGCCGTCCGCGCGATGGTCCCCGCCAAGGAGGCGCAGCGGATCATGGACGACCTGTACGAGATCGGCGCCCGCGCCATCCTCACCACCGCCATCCACGCCTGCCGCCTCTGACGGCACGGTCCGCACGCCCCGAGGCCCCGAGGAACCCTGATGTCCACCGCACAGCCCCCCGCCCTTCCGGTCACCTTCCGTCCCGGGCGCACCCGGGCGATCCTGCTGACCATGGGCACCGCGATGTTCGTCGTCATCACAGCCGTGGCGCTGATGCTGGAGCGGCTCGGACCGGGGGAGCGCGTCAGCTTCGTCTTCACCGCCGCGCTGCTCTCCGGGGTCCTCGTCCTCCTGAGCCGACCCAAGGTCGTCGCCGACGACGAGGGCGTCACGGTCGTCAACATCACCCGGACGCGACGGCTGGCCTGGGCGGAGATCCTCAAGGTCAACCTGCGCCCCGGCGACCCCTGGGTCTTCCTCGACCTGAGCGACGGCACCAGCCTGCCGGTGCTCGGCATCCAGCCCGGCATCGCCAAGGAGTCGGCCATCCGGGACGCCCGCGCCCTGCGGGCCCTGGCCGACAGCCGCGGGACGGGCGCGGAGGACTGAACCCGGAGCTTCGGAGTGCGGGACCCGGCCGGGAGAACCCCGATCCGTCCCCCATCCGGGGCCGACCCCCTGCCCTTCGGGGCGTTCGCGTGACTACTCTGGAGACGGTGGTGCCGAGCGGCACCACCGTCTCGCGTGTGCAGGGCCGCAGCCGCGGCCCGCGAGACCACCCTTCGACCCGAGGAGTGACTCCCTCCAGCAATGGACGGATCGTCCGGTAGTACCTGCGCCGCCCCCTCCCAGGAGGCGGCGGCATGATCGTCTCCCTTCTGCTGCTCTTCGCGGCTTTCGTCCTCATCCTCGCCAACGGCTTCTTCGTGGCCGCCGAGTTCGGTCTCGTGACCGTCGAGCGCGCTGAGGCCGAGCGGGCCGCCGCCGCCGGCGACCGGCGCGCCCGCACTGTCGTCACCGCCCTGCGCGAGCTGTCCTTCCAGCTCTCCGGCACCCAGCTCGGCATCACCATCACCTCGCTCGTCGTCGGCATGCTCGCCGAGCCCGCGCTCGCCGGACTGCTGCACGGACCGCTCACCGCGACCGGACTGCCCGAAGGGGCCGTCTCCGGGATCGCCGTGGTGATCGGGATGCTGCTCGCCTCCGCCGTCCAGATGGTGGTCGGCGAACTCGTGCCGAAGAACTGGGCGGTCTCCCGGCCGCTCCAGGTCGCCCGCTTCGTGGCCACCCCGCAGCGCCGCTTCTCCGCCGCCTTCCGGCCGGTGATCGCCGTGCTCAACCGGGTCGCCAACCGACTCGTCCGGCTCCTGGGCGTCGAGCCCACCGACGAGCTGGACTCGGTCCGCACCCCCGGCGAGCTGGTCTCCCTGGCCCGCCACTCGGCCCTGGCCGGCGCGCTCGAACAGGACACCGCCGACCTCTTCGTACGGACCCTGTCCCTCGGCGGCCTCACCGCCGAGCAGGTCATGACCCCGCGCGTGAAGGTCAGCGCCCTCCAGTGGGACGCCACCGCGGCCGACGTCCTCAATCTCACCCGGGCCACCGGCCTCTCGCGCTTCCCGGTCTACCGCGACCGCATCGACGAGATCGTCGGGATGGTCCACCTCAAGGACGCCCTGGCCGTCGCCCCGCACGCCCGGCTGCGCACCCCCGTCGGCCGGATCGCGGTCCCTCCGCTCCTGGTGCCCGAGACGCTGCCCGCCCAGACCCTTCTGGAGCGACTGCGCAGGGAGCAGCCGATCGCGGTGGTCGTCGACGAGTACGGCGGCACGGCCGGGGTCGTCACCCTGGAGGACATCGTCGAGGAACTCGTCGGCGAGGTCCGCGACGAGCACGACACGGTGGCCGACGGCCGCCCCGAGCTGGCCGCCGCCCCCGCCGAGGACGGCCGCCCCGCCTGGGAGGCCGACGGCTCCTGCCGGGTCCACACCCTGCGCCGGATAGGCCTCGACGTGCCCGACGGGCCGTACGAGACCGTGGCCGGGCTCGTCGCCGACCTCCTCGGGCGCATCCCCGCCCCCGGCGACCGGGCCGAGCTGCCCGGCTGGCGGCTCTCGGTGCGACAGGTCGACCGCTACCGCGCCGAGCGCGTCCGGATCGTACGGAAGGACCCGGCCGATCAGGCTTCGGGCCCGAGCCCGGACCACGCGGCGGACCAGGGCGCGTTCCGGGCCGCGGGCGAGGCCCCCGGCCAGGCCGTCGTCCCCGTACCCGTGGCGGCGGAGGCGGCCCGATGAGCACCCTTCCCCTTCTCTTCGCCGTCCTCCTCGTGCTGGCGAACGGCTTCTTCGTCGGGGCCGAGTTCGCGCTCGTCTCCGTCCGCCGCAGCCAGATCGAGCCGCTGGGCGGCGCCCGTGCCAAGCAGGTCCTGCACGGCCTGGAGAACCTGCCGCAGATGATGGCGGCCGCGCAGTTCGGCATCACGATCTGCTCGCTGACGCTCGGCGCGGTCGCCGAGCCGACCGTCGCGCATCTCCTCGAACCCGTCTTCCACGCGGTCGGGGTCCCGGACGGCCTGATCCATCCGCTCGGCTATGTCATCGCCCTCGCCGCGGTCGTCTTCCTCCACCTCGTCATCGGCGAGATGGTCCCGAAGAACCTCGCGATGGCCGCGCCCGAGCGGACCGCGCTCTGGCTCGCCCCCGGCCTGGTCGGCTTCGCCCGGCTCTGCCGGCCGGTGACGGCCGCGCTCGGCGCCTGCGCCCGGCTGGTCCTGCGGGCGTTCAAGGTCGAGCCTAAGGACGAGGTGGAGGCGGTCTTCACCAGCGCCCAGCTCGGCCGGCTCGTCGAGGACGCGGGCCAGGCCGGACTGCTCGACCCGGCCGAGCAGGAGCGCCTGGAGGACGCCCTCGAACTGGGCACCCGCCCGGTCACGGACGTCCTCATCGCCCCCGCCTCCCTGGTCACGGTCCCGTCGACGGTCACGCCGCGCGAGATCGAGGAGCTGACCGTACGCACCGGGTACTCGCGCTTCCCGGTCCGCGCCGAGGAGGGCGCCGCCTTCACGGGCTTCGTGCACGTGAAGGACGTCCTCGATCTGGAGGAGCGGGAGCGGGCGGTGCCCCAGCGGCTGTGGCGGCCGATGGCGACGGTCCGCGCCGAACTGCCCCTCGACGACGCCCTGACCGTGATGCGCCGGGCCGCGACCCATCTGGCGCAGGTCGCGGACGGCTCTGGCCGGGTGCTCGGCCTGGTCGCCCTGGAAGACGTACTGGAGATGCTGGTGGGCGAGGTCCGGGACCCCGCGCACCGCATGCCGACGACGCCGGTCGGGGCAGCCCGGCCGACGGCGGGCCGGGGCGTGTCCTAGTACCCCGGAGGCTCCTGCTGGGGGCCGCGGTCGACCGGACCGCGGCCCGACAGGACCTCGCCGTACGCCTGCATGAGGTCGGCGAGCCGGAGGGTCGCGAGGTCCTCGCGGGTCGGAGTGTCCGGGTAGCCCGAGAGCCGCAGATCGCGATACGCGCAGGACTTCTCGTACAGGGTGCGCAGGAAGCGGCCGTTGCCCAGTTCGTCGATCCACCCCTGCTCGACGACGTGCCCGCTGATCGAGCCCAGCTCCTCGCGCGCCTCCTCGTCCCAGCCGTCCCCGTTGGCCGCCGCGAGCACCTCGCCGATGGCGGTCAGTTCCAGCGGCCGGTACGAGGGGAAGTCGACCCGGGTGGTGAACCGGGAGGACAGCCCGGGGTTGGTGCTGAGCAGCCGGTCCATGCCCTCGGGGTACCCGGCGAGGATGACTACGAGGTGGTCGCGGTTGTCCTCGGCCCGCTTGAGGAGCACCTGGAGGGCCTCGTCGCCGTAGGCGTCCCCCTTGCTGTAGCCGGTGTTCGAGAGCGCGTACGCCTCGTCGACGAAGAGCACCCCGCCGACCGCCGAGTCGATCAGCTCGTTGGCCTTGACCGCCGTCTGCCCGAGGAACTCGCCCACCATGTCGGCCCGTTGGGCCTCCACCAGATGGTCGCCGCCGAGCAGCCCGAGGGCGTAGAACACCCGGCCGAGGATCCGGGCGACGGTGGTCTTCCCGGTGCCCGAAGGCCCGGAGAAGACGAAGTGGCGTTTGGGCGGCTGGACCGGAAGCCCCTGCCCGGCGCGCAGCCGGGCCATCTCCAGCTGCGCCGACAGCGCCTTGACCTGGCGCTTCACCGGCTCCAGGCCGACCATGCCCTCCAGCTCGGCGAGCGCCTCCGCGAGCAGCAGCGGATCGGTGGGACCCGCGGGGAAGCGCGGGGGCGCCGGCTGGGACGGCAGCGGGGCCTTCTGCCGTACGGTCTCCGGCGGCGGGGCCGCGACCGGGGGTACGGGTTCGGGCGCGAGCCGCAAGCCGTCGCCGAGCGGACCGCCGGCGTCGGCCTCGGTGCCCGGCGCGGTGTCCACCGCGTCCTGGCCGAGGCCTCCGCCGAGCGTGCCGAGGGCGACCGTCGCGAGTCCGGTCGGGTCGTCCAGGCCGTCGTACCCCTCGAACCCGTCGTACTCGGTGATCGCCGCGAGCCGCGCGGCCGTGTCCATGAACGTCGGGTCGACCCGGTGCACGGCCCGGTAGAGGGGCAGGGCGGCGGCGCTGCGCCCGGTGCCCTCGTGGGCGCGGGCCAGCCAGTAGCGCAGCTCCTTGCGCTGGGGCTGTTCGCTGCGGCACCGCATCAGCGAGGCCGAGAGCAGCGGCTCGGCCTGCCCGTACATCTCCAGGCGGACCCGGGCCATGCCGCCGAAGAGCCCGGCCTCGATGCCGAGCAGCGGATCGTCGACGAGGGTCTCGGTGTGCCGGACGAGCTGGTCCCAGTCCTTGACGAGATAGGCGCGGCAGGCGTGCAGGAAGCGCACCTGGGGGTCGGTGTCGACCGGGGGGAGCCCGGCGAGGGCCCGGTCGAGCTCCGGTACGTGGCGGCCGTCGAGCCAGTGGGAGGCGTGCGCGAGCAGCAGGTCGCGCGGGCTCTCCAGGACGGGCTGCACCCACCAGCCCAGCCAGTACCAGGAGTTGAGGGTGCGCCGGTACCGGGAGCGCTGCTCGCCGAAGCGGTCGCGGTTGCGGTACATGCGCAGCAGCGCGGTCGTGGTGTCGACCCTGAGCGCGTGCAGCCCGAGCCAGGCGTCCGCCATTCCGGGGTCGATCCGTACCGCCGTCCGGAACTCGTCCTCCGCCTGCGGATAGGCGCCCATCGTGTAGGCGTCGACTCCGCGCAGCCAGGCGAGTTCGGCGGGGGCCTGCGCGCCCTGCGTGCCGATGTCCATCGGGTCCCCCACAACCGTCTTCGCATGGACGGGATTTGACCGCACCTGGGGGCATCGTACCTGCGCAGGGGGTGCGGGCTTAAGGAGAAGCGCATGATCCGGAAGCGGTGACCCTGGGTAAGCGTGAAGGGTCGCGAAGGGGGCGCGAAGGGGTCGCGAAAGGCCCCGGAGGAGGCCCTCGGGGGCAGAACGAAGCCCCCGATCACGGGGGAACAACCGGGGGCTTCGCGTCTGCGGCGACTCCGAAAAGCCGCACAATCAGAACGTAAGACCTGTACGGCCCTTGGGTCAAGCGGAGTTGAGGCACTTGCGGAAGCGGATGAGGGGCCCCTCAGTTCACGGACATGAAGTCGTCACGGTGTGTGATTATCTGGTCCGCGACCGCTGTCACAGCGGGCCCGGGAAGGCAGTCGTAACCCTTCTGACACTCGCGTACCAGGGTGTCCGCGAAGGCTCGCGAGGGGTCCTCGGCGAAATGGCGAGTCTCCGCCACGGTCCATCCGTCCCAGAACGCGGCCTGCTCCGGCCCGTCCCGGTGCCGGCCCCGCGCCCACGACTCCTCCGGCCCTCGCTCCATCCACAGCAGCCACGACAGGAACGGCCGCACCTCCCGCCGGCCCGCCCCGACGCCCTCGACGAGCACCACGGGGGCCGACGGCAGCGCCCTCGGCTCTCCGAAGCGCCGGAGCCGCCAGTCGTACGGGCGGTAGGAGGCGTCCGCGCCGCTCGCGAGCGGCTCCAGGACCTGTTCGCGCAGCCGGCCGGTCCACGCGAACAGCTCCTCGTGCGTGGCGAGGTCGTCGAGGTGCAGCACGGGGGCGTCGCCGAGTGCGGCCGAGAGGCGGGCCGCGAGGGTGGACTTGCCGGAGCCCGCGTGGCCGTCGACCGCGACCAGCCGGACCGGTCCGCAGGAGGGCGGCAGCCGGAGCAGCGCGTGCGCGGCGCGGTCGAGGTCGTTCATGGCCCCAGGGTAGGGGAACGGGGGACCGCCGCAGGTCAACGAGGTACCGGCGCCAGTGGTCGAGACCAATATTGGTGCGGCGACGCGAGGCGAAGTGCTGGCGGAGGGCCGGAGGGACCGGCGATAGTGGGCGCGCGGCCCTGGCGGTACGGGGGCGGGGCCGCGTACCAGGGCCCGTACGTCAGGGTCCGCGTACCAGGGCCCGTACGTCATGGGTCCGCGTACCAGGGCCCGTACGCCAGCGGGTCCGCCCGCAGGTCCCTGGAGCCCGCCCGCACGCCCACCGTTCTCGACTGGGGGTCACGTCCATGACCAGCTCCACCCCGCGCAGAACCGTCCTCACCGCCGCCCTCGCCGCCGCCGCGGGAACGGCGGCCGCCGCGGCGCCCGCCACCGCGGCCCCGGCCGCCGCGTGCGCCGCCGACTGCCCCCCTGCGCCCGCGCCCGCCGCCGCAGCGGACGACGGAGACGGACGGGGCCACGCGCCCACCGCCCCCGGGCTCGTCGACAACCGGTTCTGGTCCTCCTACACGGACTGGCGGTGCGGCAGTGCGGCCGGGACGAAGGCGGTCGCGGGCCGCCGCCCCGGCCTGGAGATCGCCACCGCCGCCGGCCGTACCGACTACACGGACCCGCACACCGGCCGTACCAGTACCTGGGAGTACGCGAGCTGGACCTCGCCGACGCACACCCCGGCCGTGCCCGCGACCGAGGTGATCGCCTCCTGGAACGCCCACACCCCGCCCGGCACCTGGCTCCAGGTCGAACTGTCCGGCGGTTACGGCGACGGCGCGGCGACCCCCTGGTACGTCATGGGCCGCTGGGCCGCCGGTGACGCCGACATCCGGCGCACCTCGGTCGACGACCAGACCGACGGCCGGAGCACGGTGTGGACGGACACCTTCGCGATCGACGACGCGGCGAGCGGGCTGCGGCTGACCTCGTACCGGCTGCGCCTCACCCTGTACCGCACGCCGGGGAGCGGCCTCACGCCCACGGTGTGGCGGCTCGGCGCGATGGCCTCGGACATCCCGGACCGCTTCACGGTCCCGGCCTCCGCGCCGGACGTCGCCCGTGAACTGACCGTCCCCCGCTACTCGCAGAACACCCACGTCGGCCAGTACCCGGAGTACGACAACGGCGGCGAGGCCTGGTGCAGCCCGACCTCCTCCCAGATGATCGTCGAGTACTGGGGGCGGAGGCCCTCGGCCGAGGCGCTGTCCTGGGTGAACCCGGACTTCGCGGACCCCCAGGTCTGCCACGCGGCCCGCTTCACCTACGACCACCAGTACGAGGGCTGCGGCAACTGGCCCTTCAACGCCGCCTACGCCGCCACGTACCCCGGCATGAACGCCGTGGTCACCCGGCTGCGCTCGCTGACCGAACTGGAGACCCTGATCGGCGCCGGAATCCCGGCCATAACGTCCCAGTCGTTCCTGAAGGGCGAACTGACCGGCGCCGGATACGGCACCTCGGGCCACCTGATGACCGTCATCGGCTTCACCCCGGAAGGCGACGTCATCGCCAACGACCCCGCCTCCCCGAACAACGAGGCCGTCCGCCACGTCTACCGCAGACGCGAGTGGGAGAACATCTGGCTCCGCACGAAGCGCTACGACGCGAACGGCAAGGTCAGGGGCGGTACGGGCGGGGTCTGCTACCTCTACTGGCCCATGGAACCGACCCCGGGTCAGCACCGGGTGCTGCGGTCGCTCGGTCTGGTGTGAGCATGTACGGCCCCACGGCCGTCTCGACGACCTGACGGCAGCGATCCTGCCCGTCCTGCGCGAGGCGGCCGTCCCGGTCCACCGTGACCTTGGCCGAACGATGTCCGAGCCGGCGGAACGCCTCGTGAACGGGCACACCATTCGGCCGGGCCGCCGTGATCCGGCCCAAGTAACCGAACCGGCCGGCACCGTGATCAAGGGGCGGGAACGGCCTGGACGGTCGCCCCCTCACGCCAGTCAGAACTCCCGTTGCCGGATCGTGACCGCACGGGAGGGGCTTGTCCAGAAAGCCTGTACGAACGACCCGGCTCGCGAGCTACCGTCGGTAACGCAGGGGGCCGGGGGTCGTTGGACGACTCGTGCTCCGGGGACGTCCGGCGGTACGGGGGCTCTTTGATGACTGTCCAGCGCGTGGTCCGCGGCCGGACGGGCGTGACCATCATCCTGGCCATGGTGCTCACCATGTCCGGGCTGACCTCGCCCGGGCTGCTGCGCAGCGCCGCCGCGACGGTGCCGGACGCCGGGTCGGCGGTCACCGGGCCGGAGGGGCCGGAGGGCACGTCGTTCAACCCGAACCAGATCAAGGACATCAAGGCGGCCGACCCCGGCTCCGGGGTGAACCTGGTCGAGGCGCCCTCGGCGAACAGCAGCGGTGACGCGCGACTGTCGTACCCGCTGGAGGTGCCCAAGGGCCGCGCGGGCCTGGAGCCGAATCTGGCCGTCACCTACAACTCGTCGGGGACGAACGGGTGGCTCGGCGTCGGGTGGGACCTCGCCACCCCGATGGTCACGGTCGACACACGGTGGGGTGTGCCGCGCTACGACGCCGGACTGGAGACCGAGACCTACCAGCTCAACGGTGAGCAGTTGACCCCGGTGGCGCACCGGAGCGCGTTGCAGGCGCGCACTGCGGAGAAGGTGTTCCACTCCCGGGTGGAGGGCGGCCGGTTCGACCGGATCGTGCGCCACGGCGACAGCCCCACGAACTACTGGTGGGAGGTCACCGACAAGCAGGGTGTCCGCACGCTCTTCGGCGGCACGGCCGACAGCACGCTGGCCGACGGCAAGGGTCGCGTCGCCACCTGGGCGGCGCGGGAGGTCCGCGACGGCAACGACAACGTCCTGCGCTTCCGGTACGCCAAGGTGGCTGACGGCGGCACGGCGGGCTCCGCGGTGCCGGGCAGCGACCTGTACCCGCAGAAGATCACCTACACCGGCCGCGGCGACACCGACGGCAGGTACTCGGTGACGTTCATCCGGGACCGTGAGCGCGGCGAGCCCCGCCGGTCGGACGTGCGGATCGACGCCAAGTACGGGTTCAAGAAGGTCACCGCCGACCTGCTGCGGCGCGTCGAGGTCAAACTGGACGACCAGCTGATCCGAGCCTACGAGCTGAACTACCGGACCGGCGCGTTCGCCAAGACGCTGCTCACCTCGGTGTCGCAGTTCGGCGAGAACAACCAGCTGTTCAACACCCACACGTTCGACTACTTCGACGATGTGCGCGACCAGTCGGGCGACTACAACGCCTTCGCCACCGCCGCGGGTTGGGCGGTGCCGGATGACGACCTGGGGGTGAACATCCGCGAAGGCGAGGCCAGCGCGATCTCGGCGAACACGTCGGCCGGCTTCGGCGCGCACCTGTTCGCGGGCTACAACCTGCAGGGGCTGACGACCAAGGAGGGTGCCGTCGGGTTGAAGGTCGGGTTCAGCGCGGGCCAGTCCGACGGCCTGTCGACACTGACCGATGTGAACGGCGACAACCTGCCGGACAAGGTGTTCCGCAAGAACAACGACGTGTTCTACCGGCCCAATCTGGCCAGACCAGGGGGTGAGCCGAAGTTCGGCGACACGCCGATCAAGCTCACCGATCTTCCGGGAATCTCGACCGAGCGCACGCTGTCCGGCACCATCGGCGTCGAGTCGTACGTCCTCACCACCTCGGCCCAGCTGGACTTCGTGGGCACCACGACCACCTCGGACCGGTTCTTCAGCGACGTCAACGGCGACGGCATAGCCGACCTGGTGAACAACGGCGGCGTGCTGTTCGGTTACCTGGACGCGAAGGGGCAACCCGCCTACAGCGCGGACTCCACCCGCACCCCGGTGCCGATCGGGGGCGGCGCGGTGACCGGCGAGATCGTCGGCGATCAGACCGCGCAGTTCAACCAGCAGGTGGACAACTCGCCACTGCTGGACACGGTGCGCCGCTGGGTCGCGCCGTTCGACGGCAACGTCCGCGTGGACGGCCGCGTCCAGCTGACCCAGGATCCCTCCCCGGCGCGGGCTGCCTACACCAAGGCCGACGGCGTGCGGGTCACCATCCAGCACAAGGACGCCGAACTCTGGGCGCAGCGGATCGGCCCCGATGACCACACCGAGTTCACTCCGGGCAATGTGGCGTCGATTCCGGTGAAGAAGGGCGACGCACTCTACTTCCGCACCCAGTCCGTTCTGGACGGCAAGTACGACACCGTGGCGTGGGACCCGGCGATCACCTACACCAACCTGCCGGCCGGCACGGACGCGAACGGGCTGGCGGACACCGTCTTCCGCGCGTCGGCCGACTTCAGCTTCGGTGGCAGGCCGTCCTTGGTGACCGTGCCGGTGAACGGCACGTTGCGGCTGACCGGTGACGTGGTCAAGTCCAAGGCGACCTCGGACGACGTGACCGTCGTGATCGAGAAGGGCAACGGCGTCCACCCCGGCACGGAGGTGTTCCGCAAGGTCCTGCCCGCCGGGTCGACCGGCACCACCGCGATCGACGTGAGCATTCCGGTCAGCACGTTCGAGAAGATGTCGTGGAAGCTGAAGACCGACTCCCCGATCGACGCCTCGGCGGTGAGCTGGGCGCCGAAGGCGCACTACACGGCCGCCCAGGGGGTCGAGTCGGTCGTCGACGCCGCCGGCGATCCCACGATGGTGATCACCCCGCCGTACGACATGACCATGTACCCGGCGGACACCCTCACCGCGCCGCAGCAGTCCTACAAGGCCACCACGACCGGCCAGTTGAAGGTGCGGCCGAAGATCTCCCTCAACTTCGGGCTCCTCGGTGACGCCAAGATCGCGTTCACGGTGAAGAAGCGCGGCGGGCAGCTGCTCGGCAAACGGATCTTCCAGGCCAAGGACACCTTCTTCGGCGGCCCGAACCTGGACCTGACCGTGCCGGTCACCGCCGGCGACGAGCTCTACATCGACTACTCCACGACGGAGACCGGACTGCTCGCCATGCTCACCGGGCAGTCCGCGTCGGTCACCTACGACGTGACCTCCAGCTGGCCGGCCTTCACCCCGGCGCCCAGCGCCATGCACGGCTCCGTCGGGCAGGGCGCCTTCGCCCAGCCCTACCGCGGCTGGGGTGTGATCGGCTACCAGGGCAACCGCGACCGCGCCACCCAACCGCTCAAGCAGGCCGAACTCACGCTGGACCAGAGCTTCAAGGACGCGCTTCCCAAGGAGCCCAAGGAAGCGGACGTCGCGCCCTTCGCCGCGAATCCCCGGCTCACCATGCCGCGGCTCGCGGTGTTCGCCCCCGTACCCGCCAAGGGCGGCTGGGCCGCTCAGGACGAGTCCTCCTGGGTCACCGCCGCGATGGCGACCAGTTCCCGCCTCGGCGCGGACACCATCGACATCGTCACCGACGCCGACGTGGCGGGTGACCGGGCGGTGATGCGCCGCGGTGTCACCGGCCAGGTGTCGGCCACCCTCGCGGCGGGCCCGTTCGGCGGCACCGTGGTCGGCGGGATCACCGCGGGTTCGGTCGACTACCTCGACCTCAACGGCGACGGCTATCCCGACGTCGTGGGCGCCAAGGAGATCCAGTTCTCCGACATGACCGGCGCGCTCGGCGCCACGCGCGGCACCCTCGGCGGCAACGTCCGCGAGGCGGACAACGTCTCCGGCAACGTGTCGCTCTCCGCGGGCAGCGAGACCGCCACCATCGCCAGCGCACTGGGCATGGCCGCGCCCGACGCGGGCACCAGCGCCAACACCGCCACCACCGGCGCGGTCCAACCGTCGCTGGGCATCGGCGGCAGCCTCGGCGGCGGCGAGTCCGACGTCCGTCTCGACCTGATCGACATCAACGGGGACGGGCTGCCGGACAAGGTGTTCGGCAACGGCGACGTCCAGTTGAACCTCGGCTACTCCTTCGCCGCCCGCGAACCCTGGTCGGCCGGACCGATCAACGACGCGTCCAGCCGCAACGTCGGCGTCAACCTCGGGTTCAACGTCGACCGCTACGGCTTCGCGGGCGGTGTCTCCGCCGAGCTGGGAACCTCGTTCACCAACGCGAGCATGACGGACGTCAACGGCGACGGCCTCACCGACCGGGTCTTCACCGACGGGGCCAACCCGATCAAGGTCGCGGTCAACACCGGCACCGGCTTCACCGCGCCCGCCCCTTTCCGCGGCAGCTTCCCCGAGATCGCCGTCGACAAGAACGCCAGTCTCGGCGCGGGCGTCTACTTCACCGTCGGCCTGCCCACTCCCGTCGGCGTCTTCGTCTTCAACCCCGGCGTCAACGCGTCCACCGGCATCAGCCGGGCCGAAACCAGCCTGCGGGACGTGAACGGCGACGGCCTGGCCGACCACGTCAAGTCCACCCGGGACAACGAACTCCTGGTCGCGGTCAACAAGACCGGTCGCACCAACCTGCTCCGCTCGGTCAGCCGGCCGATGGGCGCCCGTATCGACCTGGACTACACCCGATCGGGCAACACCGCTGACATGCAGGAGAGCCGCTGGGTGCTGTCCCGCACCTCGGTGTTCGACGGGCTCGCGGGTGATGGTGCCGACACGCGTCTGACCACCTTCCGCTACGAACAGGGCCGCTACGACCGGCTGGAGCGAGAGTTCCTCGGCTTCGGCCGCGTGGTCACCGAGGACCGCGGCACCGGCACGGACGACCCCGTTCGCCGCACGCTGACCGACGAGTACCGCACCGACGGATACGTGAGCCGCGGCCTGCTCACCCGCACGCTGACCGAGGACGGCGCCGGCCACCCGTACCGCGAGACACTCAACACCTACCGGCTGCTCGACACCTCCACGGGCCAGGAGGCCGACCCGAAGAGCCGGACCGCCACCGTCTTCCCTCAGCTCACCCGTATCGAGGAAAAGCACTACGAAGGCGCGGCCGCCGCGGAGAAGTCCACATTCACCGACCTTTCCTACGACGAGTACGGCAACGTCATCCGCACCTTCGACGCGGGTGACGAGGGCACCGCGGACGACCTGGAGACCGTCTTCGCCTACAGCGGCTCCGACACGCAGTGCCGCGACCGGTACCTCGTCGGCATCGCCCACGTGATCCGGCAGAAGGCCGCGGCCACCGGCGCACTCCTGCGCCACCGCGAATCCACCGTCGACTGCGTGACCGGCGTAGTGCGCCAGACACGCGAGTACCTCGACGACGACACCCCGGCCGTCTCCGACCTGACGTACCACCTGGACGGGAACCTGAAATCGGTGACCGGTCCGGCGAACGCGAAGGGGCAGCGCTACAAGCTGGAGTACGGCTACGACACCACCGTCGGCGTACACGTCGAGTCCGTCGAGGACAGCTTCGGCTACCGCTCGTCCACGGCGTACAACCTCAAGTACGGGCAGCCCGAGAGGAACACCGACCACAACGGCCAGCCGCTCCGGATGTCCTACGACAGCGTCGGCCGACTCGACACGGTGACCGGGCCCTACGAGAAGGACGGCGACCGGGCCACGATCACCTTCGGCTATCACCCCGAGGCGACCGTCCCGTACGCCACGACCAAACACCTCGACCGTGCCTCCTCGGGCGTACGCGACGACACCATCGACACCGTCACCTTCAGCGACGGCCTCAAGCGTGTCCTGCAGACCAAGAAGGACGCCTCGGTGTCCGCCTCGCCGGGGGCCACGCCCACCCAGGTGATGACGGTCTCCGGCCGGCTGAAGTTCGACTCCCTCGGCCGCGCCGTGGAGAAGTACTACCCGGTGACCGAGGACAAGGGAGCCGCGAACACCGCGTTCAACCTCTCCTTCGACTCCGTGGCACCCACGAAGGAAACCTTCGACGTCCTGGACCGGTCGGTCAGGACCGTCCAGCCGGACGGCGTCACCACCAGCACCGGATACGGCTTCGGCAAGGACCGGGCGGGCACGACCCGCTTCGAGCGGACGGTGACCGACGGCAACGGCAAGGAGCGCCGCACCTACACCGACCTTCGAGGTGCCGTCACCTCGGTGAAGGAGTTCGACGGCTCCTCGGAGATCTGGACCAGCTACGCGTACGACCCCACCGGCCAGGTCACGACGATCACCGACGACAAGAACAACGTCACGCGCGCCGGCTACGACGCGCTGGGACGCCGCACTTCGTTCGACAGCCCGGACGCCGGGCGCTCCGAGACCCGCTACGACCTCGCCGGGAACGTCACGTCGAAGATCACCGCGAACCTGCGGGCAGCGGACAAGGCCGTCGAGTACGACTACGAGTACTCGCGGCTGAAGGCCATCCGCTACCCGACGTTCCCGGGCAACAACGTCTCCTACGAGTACGGAGCCCCCGGCGCACCGGACAACGCGGCCTCGCGCGTCACCGAGGTCCACGACGCGGCGGGAACGGTGAAGCGCACCTACGGGGCGCTGGGCGAGGTGATCCAGGAGACCCGCACGATCACCGCGGTCCGCGACGCCCCGCGCACCTACACCACCGCCTGGCGCTACGACGCCTTCAACCGTGTGCTGCAGATGACCTATCCCGACGGCGAGGTCCTGACCTACGACTACGACTCGGGTGGCCAGGTCGGCCGGGCCACCGGATCCAAGAACGGCACCGGCTACACGTACCTGGACCGGATCGACTACGACAAGTTCGGGCAGAAGATCCTCCAGCAGACCGGCAACGGGGTGCGTACCACCTATGCCTACGACGCCGAGGACCGCCGACTCGGAGCACTGAAGTCCGTGGCGCCGGGCGGGACCGCGTTCCAGAACCTGGGCTACACGTACGACAAGATCGGCAACATCACCTCGCTGGTGAACAGCGCGCCGCAGGGCGGCGACATCGGCGGTCCGAGCAGCCAGACCTACGGATACGACGACCAGTACCGGCTCACCTCCGCGTCCGGCCAGTACACGGACAAGAACAACGCGGTCAACAAGTACACACTGAGCCTGGGCTACGACTCGATCCACAACACCACGAGCAAGTCGCAGACCCACGAGGTCACCGGCGGCACCCCGGCCTTCCCGGTCGGAGGCGGCGGGGCCGGGCCGATCGAACCGGTCGAGGACCCGTCCAACCCGGGCGACGTCCAGGACCGGACCACCTACGACTACACGTACGCCTACGACGGCGCCAAGCCGCATGCCCCGAACAAGGTCGGTCCGATCAGCCATGCCTACGACGCCAACGGCAACCTGACAGGCACGGTCAACACCGCCGTCGCCGACAAGCGCCGGCAGTACGTGTGGGACGAGGAGAACCGCCTCGTCTGCAACCAGGACACGGCGACCGGCACCCTCACGCAGGACCCGAGCGGCTGCGCCGGCGCCACCGTCTCCTACGTCTACGACGACAAGGGCGACCGCCTCGTCAAGCGGAGCGAGGACGGGCTCTCGCTGTACCCGAACCGCTACTACAGCGAACGCGACACCACCGGCTACAAGCACGTCTTCGTCGGCGACAGCCGCGTGACGACCAAAACCGTCGAGACCACCGGTCCCGAGGACGCCCAGCAGTTCTTCCACGCCGACCACATCGGCTCCTCCGGCTATGTCACCGACAAGCAGGGCAGGGTCATCGAGCACCTGGAGTACTTCCCGTACGGGGAGACCTGGGTGGAGGAACGGACCGGACAGGCGGACACGCCCTACCAGTTCACCGGCAAGGAACTCGACGCGGAGACCGGCCTCTACTACTACGGAGCCCGCTACTACAACCCACGGACACAGCTCTGGGCGAGCACCGACCCGGCGCTGCCCGACTACCTCGACGGGGACATGGCGGGCGGCATCGCCGAGCCGCGCAACCTCGCCGCCTACACCTACACCCACAACAACCCGGTCAAGCTCACCGACCCGACCGGCAAGTGG
Source organism: Streptomyces sp. P9-A4 (assembly GCF_036634195.1). Lineage (NCBI taxonomy): Bacteria > Bacillati > Actinomycetota > Actinomycetes > Kitasatosporales > Streptomycetaceae > Streptomyces > Streptomyces sp. P9-A4. The sequence goes on along the minus strand of NZ_JAZIFY010000001.1, from coordinate 1,062,386 downwards.
CCGAGGATGCCGTCGTGGAAGACGATCGGCCACACCACCCTCGACGTCGTCGGCATGGTCCCGGTCGTCGGTGAGGTCGGCGACCTGGCCAACGCGGGCTGGTACGCCGCGGAAGGCGACTACGTCAACGCCGGCCTCTCCGCCGCCTCGGCCATCCCGGGCGCGGGCTACGCGGCGAACGCCGCCAAGTACGGCAACAAGGCACTCGACGCCGCACAGGCCGCCAAGACCGCCAACAACGCCGCCGACGCGGCGAAGACCGCCAAAGCGGCCGACACCGCACCCGTCCCGAAGGCGGCGGACAGCCCTCCCGCACCGAAACCGGCCGACACCGGGGCAGGGGGCTGTGGCACCGGCAACAGCTTCACCCCGGACACCATGGTCGTGATGGCCGACGGCAGCAACAAGGCCATAGAGCAGGTGCGTGTCGGCGACAAGGTCACCGCCACCGACCCGGTGACCGGAGAAACCGGCCCTCGCACGGTCACCGCGCTCATCACCGGTGAGGGCCAGAAGAACCTGGTCGAGATCACCGTCACCAACCCCGTCGGAAATTCGGGCAAGGTCGTCGCGACGGACAATCACCCGTTCTGGGCGCCCGAACTCGGCAAGTGGGTGTACGCCAAGGAAATCGTCCCCGGAATGCTGCTGCGGACCGGCAACGGCTCTTACACCCAGGTGAGCGCCGTGCGCGCGTGGACCCAGCACAAGCGGGTCCACAACCTCACGGTCGATGACCTGCACACGTACTATGTGCTGGCGGGGGCCACGCCGGTCCTGGTTCACAATGCAACGCCAGGCCAGAAGTGCGATCTGACGCTGGGCGCCGGCCCGAACGCCCGAGAGGGAGTAGCCCTGGAGAATGGCGATATCGAGGCAGCCGGTGTTCGAGATCTGATCAATGACTCAGGAAATGCGCATGGCTGCCACACTTGTGGTGCCACAACGCCTGGCACCAAGGACGGGGACTGGATTCCGGACCACCAGCCGCCGTCTAGTCTCGTCGGTCCCGGGTCTCCTCAGACGGCGTATCCTCACTGTCTGCCTTGCGCCAGGAGGCAGGGTGGAGTCGTCTCACAACTTTCACAAGGAAGGAGCGAGAAGGAATGGTAGCTGATAGCCCTGTGGTTTCATTCCTGGCAAAAATCGAGCACGGATGCCTGATCTTGCGAGATGCGGGAAGTGACGATGACGTCAGCGACTGGGATCCGGCGTCGAACAGCTGGTATCAAGAGGGCAGTTCACTCATCTTCGGCGTTCAGGCCAGTGTCGATGGTCCTGTTGAATGCGAGGTATGGAAGTCGATTCCACCTGTGATGCTTCCTGCGAGCCTCTTCGTGACGTCACTCCCATGTTCGTCCGGGTGGCTCGTATTGCACGACCCGAACGAATACGCCCGCATGCAATTCACGGGATTCCGTGGCTCTGTGGCCTGTTCGGTAATGGTCGATGATCTGCAATTTCCGTCAAAAATTCAGATCTTGCTGAGGGCGGAAGCTAATTAGCTTCTTGATGCTTGCAGGGCCGTGCGAGGCTCCAATCGGGGGTCCCGCCTGCTTCTCGCATGCGGCGTCCTTCTGCGATCCGCTCGACGCCCGCGTGATGCCCCGTACCCGAACGGGCATACTCCCCGCGACCCGCGCGCGGCACGTCCGCGCCCGGCAGGGAGGAGCGTCCCGCCATGGATGACACCACCGCCGACGGCGTGGAACGTCGGCTGCCCACCGACGAGGCTCGTGAGCTGCTCGCCCTGACGCGGGACATCGCCCGGCGGGAGATCGCTCCCCGCGCCGCCGAGGAGGAGACCGCCGGGACCTTTCCCCGTGAGCTGTTCGCCCTGCTCTCGCGCTCCGGGCTGCTCGGACTGCCGTACGACCCCCAGTACGGCGGGGGCGGCCAGCCCTACGAGGTGTACCTCCAGGTGCTGGAAGAACTCGCCGCCGCCCGGCTCACCGTGGGCCTCGGGGTGAGCGTCCACAGTCTCTCCTGCCACGCGCTCGCCCGCTACGGGACCGAGGAACAGCGGGCCGCCCACCTGCCCGCCATGCTCGGCGGCGGCCTCCTCGGCGCGTACTGCCTCTCCGAACCCTCCGCCGGGTCGGACGCGGCGGCGCTGCGCACCCGCGCCGTCCGGCAGACGGCGGACGGTGCGGACACCGGGGGCGGCGACTGGGTCATCGACGGCACCAAGGCCTGGATCACCCACGGCGGTATCGCCGACTTCTGCACCGTGCTGGCCCGTACCGGCGGCCCCGGCGCCCGTGGCATCACCGCCTTCCTCGTCCCCGGCGACGCGCCCGGACTGACCGCGGCCGCTCCCGAGCGGAAGATGGGGATGAAGGGCTCGCCGACGGCGCAGCTCCACTTCGACGGGGTACGGGTCTCCGACGCGCGCCGCCTCGGCGCGGAGGGGCAGGGCTTCGCCATCGCGCTCGACGCCCTCGACTCGGGGCGCCTGGGCATCGCCGCCTGCGCGGTGGGCCTCGCTCAGGCGGCCCTGGACGTGGCCGTGTCCTACGCGAGGGAGCGGCGGCAGTTCGGCCGGCCCATCGCCGACTTCCAGGGGCTCCGCTTCCTCCTCGCGGACATGGCGACCCTGATCGAGGCGGGCAGGGCGCTGTACCTGGAGGCGGCGCGCCTCCGGGACGAGGGGCGGGCGTTCGGCTGGTGCGCGGCGATGGCCAAACTCTTCTGCACGGACGCCGCCATGCAGGTCACGACGGACGCGGTGCAGGTCCTCGGCGGGTACGGCTACACGGCGGACTTCCCCGTGGAGCGGTATCTGCGCGAGGCCAAGATGCTGCAGATCGTCGAGGGGACCAATCAGATCCAGCGCGTGGTCATCGCCCGTCACCTGGTCGGACCAGAGTCCCGCTGACCCGTACCGTCCGGTCCGCCCAGACCGGTCCGGCCGCCAGCCTCGCCCACTCCTGGTCGCGGTGGCCCGGCAGAGCACGGCCCTGGCTCGCCCAGAGGGACAGCACGGCCTTGTAGATGGGTGGGTCCTGGGGCAGGTGGGGGTTGGGATGGGGGTGGGGGTGGACTTGCGGGTGGGGCTGGCCGTGGGCCGTCGCCGGTGCGGGGACAGGTGCGGGGACAGGTGCGGGAGCGGAGACGCTCTTCGGTACGGGGGCCGGCACCGCCACGGGCACGGGCACGGGCGCTGAGACCGTCGTCGGCGCAGGCGTGGCCACCGACATGGTCCCCAGCCGTGGGGCCGCGACCGATACCGGTACCGCGACCGGGACCGGGACCGACTCCGACACCGGCATCTGCGCCGGCAGTGCCGTCTGCCCGGGGGACTGAGGCCGCGACGAGGCCTGCGTCTCCGCCCGCGTCAGGTGGTGAACCGATTCTTCAACGGGCGGTTCCGTCTGCCGGTGCCGGCCGACTCCGCTGGGGGTGGTGTACAGCGTGGTCATGCCTGGACCAACGCGCTTCGGCGGCCGTGGTCACCCCCGAACGGATTCGAGCGGCAGTTCGCCCGGTACCCGCTGCACGACTCTGGCCCCTCGGCGCCGAACTGACGTACCGTCAGCTTCCCGCGTGGAAGCGCTCGCCGACCAGGAGGTCAGCCATGTCCGTGCACCGGAACGACGACCGGCCCGTCGCCCTCGACGAATACCCCGTGCACCAGGCGCCGCTCTCCATGAAGCACCACGTCAGCGGCGACCGGAACGCCTACGACCGGTGCATCTTCCACGTCTTCGACCACACCGGCCGCGCCCTGCTCATCGCCGGCCTCGGCGTCTACCCCAACACCGGCGTCATCGACGCCTACGCCACCCTCCACGTCGGCGACCGCCTGCACGCCGTGCGGGCCTCCGACGCGCTCGGCGACGACCGCATGAACCTCTCCGTCGGCCCGTTCACCCTCACCGTCGACGAACCCCTCAAGCGCCTCACCCTGCGCTGCGCTGCCGACCCCGACGACCCCGAGGGGCTCTCGTACGACCTCAGCTGGACCGGCGACTTCCCCGCAGTCTGGGAACCCCACCACACCCAGCGCCACGGCGGCCGGCTCACGCTCGAAGGCCGCCGTTTCGTCCAGGCCGGGCACTGCGCGGGCACGATCACGGCCGGTGGCGAGGAGTTCACCGTCACGCCGGGGGAGTGGACCGGCACCCGCGACCGCAGCTGGGGAGTCCGTCCCATCCCCGGCGAGGAGCCAGGCAGGGCCGCCGAGTTCCGGCCCGAGGGCTTCCACTGGCTCTGGATCCCGATGCGCTTCGAGGACCGCTTCCTCATGGTCATCGCCCAGGAGGACGCGGACGGCTACCGCACCCTCAACGAGGCCCTGCTGGTACGGAACGGCCACCGTGACGGCCAACTCGGCTGGCCGCGCACCGAGATCACGTACCGCACGGGCACCCGCCACCCCGAACGGGCCGTCGTCCACCTCACCGACCCGACCGGGAAGCCCCTGGAGGTCGGGGTCGAGATCCTCGCCTCCTCGCCGCTGGCCGTCGGCGCCGGCTACCCGCCCGCCACCGACTGGCAGCACGGTACCTGGCAGGGCCGCAACTGGACCGACCGACGGGTCTACGACCTCTCCGACCCGGCCGCCCACCCCATGGCGGCCTACGGCGTCACCGACCACGCCGCCCGCTTCACCCTCGACGGCCACACCGGCTACGGCATCTTCGAGCACGGCTCCTTCGGCCGCCACGACCCCAGCGGCTTCGCCGACCACACGTCAACGGCCCTCTGAGGAGGCCCGCCGACCACACGTCAACGGCCCTCTGAGGAGGCCCCCTTGGCCACCGCGCCCCGCCCCCGCACCAGCACCCGCGACCCCGAGGAGCTGGGCAGACGGCTCACCGCCTGGCTGGACCGGCACCTGCCCGGGGCCCGCGTCACCGGTCTCGCCGTCCCCGGCTCCAACGGCATGTCCAGCGAGACCCTGCTCTTCGACCTCGACCACCCGGACGCCCCGGTCCGCGGCTGCGCCCTGCGGCTCGCCGCCGACCCCGACGCGTACACCGTCTTCCCCGTCTACGACATGGCACGGCAGTACCGGGTCATGGAACTGGTCGGCGCGCACACCGACGTACCCGTGCCGCGCGTGCTGTGGCTGGAGGAGGACCCGGGGCCGCTGGGCGCCCCGTTCTTCGTGATGACCCGCGCCGAGGGGCGCGTACCGCCGGACGTCATGCCCTACACGTACGAGGGAAACTGGCTCCACGCCGCCACCGACGCCGAACGCGCCCTCCTGGAGGCCGAGTCCGTCTCCGTACTCGCCCGGCTGCACGACCAGTTCCCGGCGAAGGAGGCCGAGTTCCTGCTGCCGGACGCCGCCGGGACCCCGCTGCGCCGCCATGTCGACGCCCAACGCGCCTACTACGCCTGGGTGGTGGAGGGCCTCGCCCCCTCGCCGCTCATCGAGTCGGCCTTCGACTGGCTGGAGGCGCACTGGCCCGCCGACGAGGGGCCGGCCGTCCTCGGCTGGGGCGACGCGCGCATCGGGAACATCGTCTACGACGGCTTCACCCCCGCCGCCGTCCTCGACTGGGAGATGGCGGCCTGCGTCCCGCGCGAGGTCGACCTCGGCTGGACGGTCTACCTCCACCGCTTCTTCCAGGACCTGACCGTGGGCTTCGGCCAGCCCGGACTGCCGGACCTCCTGCGCCGCGACGCGATCGAGCGGCGCTACGCCGAGCTGACCGGACACACCCCGCGCGCCATGGAGTTCCACACCCTGTACGCGGCACTGCGGCACGCGATCGTGATGCTGAGGATCGCGTACCGGCAGGCCCACTTCGGCGAGGTCGAGGTACCCGCGGACCCCGACGGCCTGATCCTGCATCACGCCACGCTCGCGGCGATGGTGCGGGGAAGCTACTGGTGAGCGGGGAGGCTCAGGCCGCGCGCCGCATCTGAGGCACCCGGATCGGGCGCGAGCCCGGACCGCCGACGTGCGAGAACGGCTGCGTGCGCCAGTCGAGACCCTGGGGGAGCGTCAGGAGCAGTGCCGTGTCCTGCTCCTGGACCTCCAGGGTGTCGTCGGCCGGACGGGCCGCGGACGCCGACAGGCCCGTACCCGGGCAGACCGTCAGGACGAAGGGGTTCCACGGCGTGGGGCAGAGCGCGTGCTCCGGCAGCACGTCCTCGTCCGCGAGCAGCGCGATGGGCTGCACGCACTCCGGGCAGACGACCCGGAACATCTCAAAGGTGTCGTACGCGTCGAGCTCGTCGGACGTGTCGACCGAATCAACAGGCTCCTGCATGGAGAATCTCCCCCTCGGGTGGGTCGGCCGGATCTGTGCGGCCTCGACCACAGCAAGCACTTCCCATGCGGTCGTCCGCATAACCGTGTGGCAGTACCTCAGGGCAGACGCAAACCTGTGGCGTTCGTCACATGCCCGTCGCAGGTGCCCCGTGGCGGCCCATACCCCCCGATAGCGGTCGACCCCGTCGCTGCCGCGCGCGTCCGGGAGCAATAGGGTCACCGCATGGAGGAGCTGGATCGTCAGATCGTCGAGTTGCTCGTCAAGGACGGGCGCATGAGCTACACCGACCTGGGCAAGGCCACCGGCCTGTCCACGTCGGCGGTGCATCAGCGCGTCCGCCGCCTCGAGCAGCGCGGAGTCATCCGCGGCTACGCCGCAGTGGTCGACCCGGAGGCCGTGGGGCTGCCCCTGACCGCCTTCATCTCGGTCAAACCCTTCGACCCCAGCTCCCCCGACGACACCCCGGACCGGCTCGCCGACATCCCGGAGATCGAGGCCTGCCACAGCGTCGCGGGTGACGAGAACTACATCCTCAAGGTCCGCGTCGCCACACCGCTGGAGCTGGAGCACCTGCTCAGCCGCATCCGCTCGCAGGCCGGCGTCTCCAGCCGCACCACCGTCGTCCTGTCCACCCCGTACGAGGCCAGACCGCCCCGCGTGTGACGCCGGGCGACCGGGCGGGTGCCCGTGACCCGGCCGGAATCCGGCGCCGGCCGACCCGGCCTGTGACGCGGCCGACCCCGCCGAGGGGGACCTGCCGGACAAACCGGGTCCCGGCAGGTCCTAGCCTGGTCGCATGAGTGAGTCCATGCCTGCCGCATCTCCCGCCGAACACCGCACCGTGCTGCTGCGCGGCGGGGAAGTCCACAGCCCCGCCGACCCCTTCGCCACCGCCATGGTCGTGGAGCGCGGGCACGTCGCCTGGGTGGGCTCGGAGGGCGCGGCCGACGCGTTCGCCTCCGGCGTGGACGAGGTGGTCGACCTGGAGGGCGCGCTCGTCACCCCGGCGTTCGTCGACGCGCACGTGCACACCACCGCCACCGGTTTCGCCCTCACCGGGCTCGACCTGTCCTCGGCCGCCTCGCTCACCGAGGCGGCGGAGATGATCCGCGCCCACGCCGCCGCCCGCCCCGAGGACCGCATTCTCGTCGGCCACGGCTGGGACGCCTCCCGGTGGCCCGAGCGCCGACCTCTCACCCGTACCGAACTCGACGGACTCGCCGGCGGCCGGCCGCTCTATCTCACCCGGATCGACGTCCACTCGGCCGTCGTCACCACCGCCCTCCTCGACCTGGTCCCCGGCGTCCGCGACCTCGACGGCTTCCACGACGGAGAGCGGCCGCTGACCGGGGACGCCCACCACGCCGTGCGCGCCGCGGCCTTCGGCGCCGTCTCCGCCCGCCAGCGCACCGAGGCCCAGCGCGCCGCCCGAGGCCGCGCCGCCTCCCTGGGCATCGGCACCCTGCACGAGTGCGGCGGCCCGCAGATCTCCTCCGAGGAGGACTTCACCGGCCTCCTGGACCTGGCCCGCGAGGAGGCCGGGCCCCGCGTCGTCGGCTACTGGGCCGACCTCGACGTCGAGCGGGCGCGCGCCCTCGGGGCCCTCGGCGCCGCCGGGGACCTGTTCGCCGACGGCTCCCTCGGCTCCCACACGGCCTGCCTCCACGAGCCGTACGCGGACCACGCCGACGCCGCCCACACGGGCGCCGCCCATCTGGACGCGACCGCCGTCGCCCTCCATGTCGTGGCCTGCACCGAGGCCGGCCTCCAGGCGGGCTTCCACGCCATCGGGGACGCCGCCGTGACCGCCGTCGTCGAGGGCGTCAGGGCCGCCGCGGAGAAGCTCGGCCTGGCCAGGATCCGGGCGGCCCGGCACCGCGTCGAGCACGTCGAGATGCTCACCCCGGAGACGATCGCCGCCTTCGCCGAGCTGGGTCTCACCGCCTCGGTGCAGCCCGCCTTCGACGCGCTCTGGGGCGGCGACGAGGGCATGTACGCCGACCGGCTCGGCGTCGAGCGGGCCCGCACCCTCAACCCGTACGCGGCCCTGCTGCGCGCCGGTGTGCCGCTGGCCTTCGGCTCCGACAGCCCGGTGACCCCGCTCGACCCCTGGGGCACCGTCCGGGCCGCCGCCTTCCACCGCACCCCCGAGCACCGGATCTCCGCCCGGGCCGCCTTCACCGCCCACACCAGGGGCGGCTGGCGGGCGGTGGGCCGGGACGACGCCGGGACGCTGGTCCCCGGCGCCCCCGCCGACTACGCGGTCTGGCGCACCGAGGAACTCGTCGTCCAGGCACCCGACGACCGGGTGGCCCGCTGGTCCACCGACCCGCGCTCCGGTACGCCCGGTCTGCCCGATCTGTCGCCCGGCGCCGATCTCCCGGTCTGCCTCCGCACGGTCGTGCACGGGCAGACGGTGTTCGTACGGCCGAACGAGTGATGTAGGGATATGTCCCACCCGTGACGCCTGTTCCGCACGCTTGTCCCCGACCTGCGGATCTTCCCCTCCGGCCTGGGGTTTTGCTACGTATCCGCAGGTCAAGCGGGTGTTGACAGTCGCCCGTCAGGGGCGGGTAGGTTCTCCGCGTCCACCAAAGGACGTCCGACCGGACCGCACTCCCCGCACAGTCGCCGTACGCCGCCCGCGCCTCGGCCGCGAGGGAAGGTTTCTCCGGAGGAAGGTGCGACCCGGGTGGGGCCCGGACGTTCAGTAGACAACGGCTCTCGGTCGACCCGCAGCCAGCGGATCCCAGGTCGGACCGAAGGACGACGGGCCCCGCACCGCACGCGATCTGTCCCTGTGGTCCGTTCCGCCCCACCGTGTCACCCGTCCCACCCGACCCGCCGCGCCGGAGCACGCCGAGGACCTCGCTATGGTGGGGGCCCTGTGTATGTATCCGAAGGGGCAGTAGTGAACGACGGTGGCCAGAGGCGTTACGGCCCGCTCGGCAAGGCCTTGGTGATCATTCCGACCTACAACGAGGCGGAGAACATCAAGCCGATCGTCGCGCGGGTACGGGAATCCGTACCCGAGGCGCACGTTCTCGTCGCCGACGACAACAGCCCCGACGGCACGGGCAAGTTCGCGGACGAGATCGCGTCCGAGGACGACCATGTGCACGTCCTGCACCGCAAGGGCAAGGAGGGGCTCGGCGCGGCCTACCTCGCCGGCTTCCGCTGGGGCATCGAGCACGGCTACGGCGTGCTCGTCGAGATGGACGCCGACGGCTCCCACCAGCCCGAGGAGCTGCCGCGGCTGCTCACCGCCCTCAAGGGCGCGGACCTCGTCCTCGGCTCCCGCTGGGTGCCGGGCGGGCGGATCGTGAACTGGCCGAAGTCCCGCCAGTTCATCTCCCGCGGCGGCAGCCTCTACTCGCGCGTGATGCTCGACGTGCCGATCCGCGACGTCACCGGCGGCTACCGGGCCTTCCGCAAGGAGACCCTGGAGGGCCTGGGCCTGGACGACGTGGCATCGGCCGGCTACTGCTTCCAGGTCGACCTGGCCCGCCGCGCGATCGGCGCCGGCTTCCATGTCGTCGAGGTCCCGATCACCTTCGTGGAGCGGGAGATCGGCGACTCGAAGATGAGCCGGAACATCGTCGTCGAGGCGCTGTGGCGGGTCACCGGCTGGGGTCTGACGGCGCGCGCGGAGAAGGTCGGCAAGCTGCTCGGCCGCAAGTCCTCCTGAGCCCCTTCTGATCTTCCCTTTACGACGTTCCGGCGGGGCGCCAGGCACACTGGGCAGCATGACGACCGGCGCACCGCCTCCCCTCGCCCCCAAGCGCTCACGCGCGCGCAAGTACCTTCCGCTCGGCATCGCCGCCTGGCTGGTCCTGGAGATCTGGCTGCTCACGGTGGTGGCGAACGCGGCGGGCGGGCTCACCGTCCTCGCCCTGCTCGTCGGCGGCGCCGTACTCGGTGCCGCCGTCGTCAAGCGGGCCGGCCGGCGTGCCTTCGCCAACCTCACCTCGACCTTCCAGCAGGCCCAGGCCGCGGCGCAGACGGGCGCGATGCCCGGCGCACCGGAGCGCACCGGCGCCGAGGACCGCAACGGCTTCCTGATGCTCGGCGGTCTGCTCCTGATGATCCCCGGGCTGCTCTCGGACGCGGTCGGTCTGCTCCTGCTCGTCCCGCCGGTCCGCTCCTTCCTCGGGCGGTACGCCGAGAGGGCCGTCGAGCGCCGGATGAGCGCCGCGCCGCCCGGCAGCCTCCAGGACGCCTTTCAGCAGGCCCGGATGCACCGGCCGGACGGAAAGGTCGTGCAGGGCGAGGTCGTTCGCGAGGACGGCGCCCAGGGCCCCCGCCGGGCCGACGAGCCCCGGCCGCCGCTGATGCCCTGATGCCCTGATGTTCTGAACTTCCGAGGTTCACTGCCACGGTGCCCCTGCTCCTCCCCGGGAGCGGGGGCACCGTGGCGTCGTGGTGGCGCACGAACGCCGCGGGGCCCGGTACACAGATCGTGTACCGGGCCCCGCGGCGTTGTTCGTGCCGGGTCCGCTAGGCGGACTTGCGGCTGTCTCGCGGATGCACGGCGATGTTCATGGCGCCGGAACGCAGGACGGCCAGCCTTTCGGCGAGGACCTCCTCCAGCTCCTCGCGGGTGCGTCGCTCCATGAGCATGTCCCAGTGCGTACGCGCAGGCTTGCCCTTCTTCTCCTCAGGTCCGTCCCCGTCCACCAGGAGTGCCTGGATTCCGCAGACCTTGCATTCCCACTCCGGCGGAATTTCCGCTTCCACCGAGAAGGGCATCTCAAAACGATGGCCCTTCTCGCATGCGTACTCCACGGCCTGGCGCGGGGCCAGATCGATGCCGCGGTCGGTCTCGTAGCTCGTCACCACGAGGCGCGTGCCGCGAAGAGCTCGCTCACTCATGAATCGTGCCTCCCGGGCTTGTCGCCCACAGGACAGATGTCGCTGTCGTCGTTATCCGGTCAACGTCCGGTCGGCGGTAAAGATTCCCGTGCCGGGTCATGCGTCGCCCGTCGTGCCGCCCCTTGTTGTACCCACCAGTGCCCGTTTTGTCACATCTGACGGCAGAAGTAACCCGGTGTCTTCACCAAAGCAGCACGCAGTAACGGTCCGCCTGGCAGGCCAAACGCGTACACTACCGCCCTTTCGGTTCCACGTCTAAAAACGGTCCGGTATCGGGTTCCCCGCGGCCTCCACCGCGCGCCGCACCGGGACCCGGGCGAGCAGGACGAAGCCGACCACGAAGAAGATCACCAGGGAGATGATCGCATCCCGGTAGCTCCCGGTCAGCTGATACGCGAGACCGAACACGAGCGGCCCCAGCCAGCTGAGCCCCCGATCGCTCATCTCGTACGCCGAGAAGTACTCCGCCTCCTTGCCGCGCGGCACCAGATGCGAGAACAGCGAACGCGACAACGCCTGGCTCCCGCCGAGCACCAGGCCGATCGCGGCCGCCAGACAGTAGAAGAACACCGGCGCGTCGGCGGGCAGGGAGTACCCCGCCACCAGGATCAGCGTCCACACCGCGAGCGATCCCAGAATCGTCCGCTTGGCGCCGTACGACCGGGCGAGTCGTCCCATCCCGAGCGCCCCCGCCACCGCCAGCACCTGGACCAGCAGGACCGCCGTGATGAGCGTCGTCTGGTCGAGGCCCAGCTCCTCCGAGCCGAACACCGAGGCCTGCGAGATCACCGTCTGCACGCCGTCGTTGTAGACCAGATAGGCGAGCAGGAACGACAGCGTCAGCGGATGCCGGCGCATGTCCTTCAGGGTCTCCCGGAGCTGGCGCCAGCCGCTGCCGACCGAGCCCCCTCCGGACCGCTCCCGGCCCTCCGGGCCGATCCGCCGGTCACGCAGCCGCCGCAGCGGCACCAGGGTGAAGGCGCCCCACCACACACCGGCCGAGGCCAGGCAGATCCGCACCGCCTCGCCCTCCGTGAGGCCGAAGGAGTCGTGGCCCGTGTAGAGCACCAGGTTCAGTACGAGGACGAGGGCGCCGGACGTGTAGCCGAAGGCCCAGCCGCGCGAGGACACCGCGTCCCGTTCGTCCGGCTCGGAGATCTGCGGCAGATAGGCGTTGTAGAGCACCATCGAGACCGACAGTGAGGCGTTCGCCACGATGAGCAGGAAGGCGCCGAGCAGATACCGGTCGCCGTCCAGGAAGAACATCCCCACCGTGGCCGTCGCGCCCAGGTACGCCGACGCGGCGAGCAGCGGCTTCTTCCGTCCCGTACGGTCGGCCACCGCGCCCACCAGCGGCATCACCAGCACCGCGACCACGATCGAGGCCGACACGGCGTACGCGAAGAGCGAGCCCGCCCGCACCGGGATCCCCAGCGGGTGCACGAAGCCCTCGGCGTCGGCCGCCGCCCGCGCCACCGAGGTCAGGTACGGCCCCAGGAACACGGTCAGCACGCTCGTCGAGTACACCGAGCACGCGAAGTCGTAGAAGTACCAGCCCCGCTGCTCCCGCCGGCGCTCGGCGGGCCCGATGGCGTACTCCTCCGGTTCTGTGGTCTCTGCGGTCAAGGCCGCCCCCTCGTTCATCCCCGTGGACCGGCCCGGTGATCCCGGAACGGTGTCACCGGCACGCGCGCTCAGACCCACACACCCCGCTCGGTCAGCACCGAGCGCAGCGTCTCCAGTTGATCGGTCATGATGCCATCCACGCCCAGGTCGAGGAGAGAGTGCATCCGGGCCGGATCGTTGACCGTCCACACATGGACCTGGAGCCCGCGCGCGTGCGCCTCCCGGACGAACCGCCGGTCCACGACCGGGATGCCGCCCTGCCGCTCCGGCACCTGCGCCGCCACGGCCCCGGCCCGCAGCGCCGCCGGGATGCCGAGCGAACGCAGCCGCAGCCCGATCACCCCGCGCACCCCGTACGAGGTGGCGAGCCGGGGGCCGGCGAGGCGCTGAGCCCGCGCCACCCGGGCCTCGGTGAAGGAGCCCACGCAGACCCGGTCCCAGGCGTTGGTCCTCCGGATCAGGTCGATCAGCGGGAGCAGGGCCGACTCGGCCTTGAGGTCCACGTTCCAGCGGGCCTCGGGGAACTCCTCCAGGAGGTCCGCGAAGAGCGGCAGCGGTTCCTCACCCGCCACACGGGCCTCCCGCACCGCGTCCCAGGGCAGGTCGCGGATCCGGCCCGAGACGTCCGTCACGCGGTCGAGGGTCGCGTCGTGGAAGGCCACGAGCGCCCCGTCCGAGGTCGTGTGCACATCGGTCTCGAAGTAGCGGTAGCCCGCGGCGGCGGCCCGGCGGAAGGCGGCCGCGGTGTTCTCCAGGCCGTTCGCCGTGCCGCCGCGGTGGGCGAACGGGAGGGGTGAGGGATGGTCGAGATAGGGGTGGCGTACGCGAGTCACGGCCGCAGTATGGCCTGTTCCGGTGTCCCCGGGGCGACGGCGGTGCTGCCGGAGTCCGGCTCGGGCACGGCGAACCGGCGCAGGAAGAACTGGGCGAGCGGCCCGATGGCCAGGGCGTACAGCACCGTGCCGACGCCGACCGAGCCGCCGAGCAGGAAGCCGGTGGCGACCACCGCCACCTCGATCGCCGTCCGCACCAGACGGATGGACCAGCCGGTCAGCCGGTGCAGCCCGGTCATGAGGCCGTCGCGCGGGCCGGGGCCGAAGCGGGCCGCGATGTACAGACCGGTCGCGACCCCGTTGAGGACGATCCCGGCGGCGAGCAGCGGGATCCGCCCGGCCAGGGGGTGGACGTCCGGCACCAGGGCCAGGGTGCCGTCCATCGCCAGGCCGACCACGAACACGTTGGAGACGGTCCCCAGACCGGGGCGCTGCCGGATCGGTATCCACAGCAGCAGCACCGCCGCCCCCACGATGATCGACACCACGCCGATGGTCAGACCGGTCCGCTCGGCCAGGCCCTCGTGGAGGACGTTCCAGGGTTCGAGGCCGAGACCGCTGCGCACCAGCAGTGCCGAGCTGACCCCGTACAGCGTCAGCCCGACGTAGAGCTGGACGAGCCGGCGGCCCAGGTGCCGGCCGTGGCGGCCGGAGGCGATGGACAAGGAACTTTCCCCCAGGGTGGTGTCGGTGGACTGGCTCATGACACTCTGTGGCGGTGGAACGGGTGCCAACCATGGCCAATTCGCGGAAGGTGGACTGATTTCGATGGCCCAGTGGACTTCGGCGGTAGGACCGGCTCAGCTCGCCCGGCAGCTCCAGGCACAGCAGCCCAGGCCCGCCGGACCCGGCGCCCGCAAGCCCCCCGCCTACCGGGCCCTCGCCGACGGCATCCGTCTGCTCGTCCTGGAGGGCCGGGTCCCGGTCGCCGCCCGGCTGCCCGCCGAGCGGGAACTTGCCGTCGCCCTCACGGTCAGCCGTACGACGGTGGCCGCCGCCTACGAGGCGCTCCGCTCCGAGGGCTTCCTGGAGTCACGGCGGGGAGCCGGCAGCTGGACCGCCGTCCCGGCCGGGAACCCGCTTCCCGCGCGCGGACTCGAACCGCTGCCCCCGGAGGCCCTCGGCTCGATGATCGACCTGGGCTGCGCCGCGCTGCCCGCGCCCGAACCCTGGCTCACCCGGGGCGTCCAGGGCGCCCTGGAGGAGCTGCCGCCCTACGCCCACACGCACGGGGACTACCCGGCGGGACTGCCCGCGCTGCGGCAGATGCTCGCCGACCGCTACACGGCGCGGGGCATCCCCACCATGCCCGAGCAGATCATGGTCACGACCGGGGCGATGGGCGCCATGGACGCCATCTGTCATCTCTTCGCCGGACGCGGTGAGCGGATCGCCGTCGAGTCCCCCTCGTACGCGAACATCCTCCAGCTGATGCGGGAGGCCGGTGCCCGGCTCGTCCCCGTCGCCATGTCCGAGGGCCTCGGGAGCTGGGACCTGGGCCGCTGGCGCCAGGTGCTGCGGGACGCGGCACCCCGCCTCGCGTACGTGGTGGCCGACTTCCACAACCCGACCGGCGCGCTCGCCGACGAGGACCAGCGCCGGCAGCTGGTGGAGGCGGCCCGCTCGGCCGGGACGGTCCTCGTCGTCGACGAGACCATGACCGAGCTGCATCTCGACGACGACGTGGACATGCCCCGCCCGGTCTGCGCCTTCGACCCGGCGGGCTCCACCGTCCTGACGGTCGGCTCGGCCAGCAAGGCCTTCTGGGCCGGCATGCGCATCGGCTGGGTCAGGGCGGCGCCCGACGTGATCCGTTCCCTGGTGGCCGCGCGCGCGTACGCGGACCTCGGCACCCCCGTCCTGGAGCAGCTGGGCGTGAACTGGCTGATGCGGACGGGCGGCTGGGAGGAGGCGGTGGCCCTCCGCCGCGACCAGGCGAGGGAGAACCGGGACGCGCTCGTCACGGCGGTGCGCAGGGAGCTGCCCGAGTGGGAGTTCTCGGTGCCGCGCGGCGGTCTGACCCTCTGGGTCCGCACCGGCGGCCTCTCCGGCTCCCGGCTGGCCGAGGCGGGGGAGCGGGTCGGCGTCCGTGTCCCCTCGGGCCCGCGCTTCGGCGTGGACGGGGCCTTCGAGGGCTTCGTGCGGCTGCCCTTCACGGTCGGCGGCCCGGTCGCGGACGAGGCCGCCGCCCGACTGGCCGCAGCGGCCCGGCTGGTCGAGTCGGGCGCGGGCGGTGGGGCCGAACCGCCTCGGTCCTTCGTGGCGTAGGCGCAGGGCGTGATGCGCGCGTGGGCGTTCCCACGCGCGCGTGGAGCGGCCCGTACGCGCGCGTGGAGCCGCCCGTACGCGAAGAGGCCGGTAGGGACCTGGGGTCCGTACCGGCCTCTTCGGGTTCTCCGGGGCTCAGCCCTCCGCCGGGACCGGCGTGTGGAGCGGCGCCGGGCCGGGGTCCGGCTCGGTGCGCGGGGCCGGAGCCGGTTCGATGGCCGAGCCGGGGACGGTCTCGACCGCCTTGGTGGTGACCGTCCGGCGCTCCGGGAGCAGTTCGAGCACGGCCTTGCGGTGGGCCTCGCTGGTCGCGTCGTCGTACGGGTCGGGCGTGGCCGGCACCTGGAGCCGCAGGACGGGGCCGGTGCCCAGGCGCGCGTACCCGCGGCCGGCGGGGACCTCCGGCGTGGGGGTGGTGTGCGGCGCGGCGCCCAGGACCGCCGCGATCTGCTCCGGCGCGGCCGGACCGAGCACGATGCGGGCCCTGGTGTGGGCGCGTACCGCCTCGCTCAGCGTGTCCGCGCTGTCGAACTGCTCGGCGACCACCACGGTGACCTGCGCGGCGCGCCCGTGCCGCAGCGGGACCTGGAGCAGCTCCTGCGGGTCGGGACGGCCGTCGGCGGCGGCCAGGTGCCCCAGGACGCTCGGACGGTCGAGGAGGATCCACAGCGGGCGCCGGGTGTCCTCGGGCACCGCGTGGCCCGCCTGGCGGGCCCGGTTGGCGGCGATCAGCCGGCGCTCCGTCTCGTGCGCCGCCCATTCCAGGGTGGTCAGGGCGCCGGAGAGGCCGCACTCGACGGCCAGGACGCCGTCCCGGCCGGTGAGGCACGCGTACTCGCCCGTGCCGCCGCCCTCGACGATCAGGACGTCGCCGTGGGGGAGGGCCTGGAGCACGATCGAACGCAGCAGGGACGTGGTGCCGCTGCCCGGCTGGCCGACGACGAGCAGATGCGGCTCGGTGGAGCGGGGGCCGGTGCGCCAGACCACGGCCGGGGCGTCCTCGGTGCCGTCCGCCGCGACCACGGGCACGGTCCGCTGGACGGCGTCCGCGTCGGTGAAGCCGAGCACCGTCTCGCCCGGCACGGTCACGAAGCGCTGGGCGGCGATCGTGGTGGACAGGGCGGGCAGCACGCTCATGACGAGCCGGTTGCCCTCCTCGTCCCAGTCGAAGCGGTACTCCCGGCCGCGCCCGGACTTCGCGTGCAGCAGCTGCTCGATGCGCGCGCGTGCGGCGGGCTCGCCGTCGGTGAAGTACGGGGGGTAGGCGATCCTCAGCCGGGTGAGCCGCCCGTCCTCGTCGAAGGCGTACTCGTCGAAGGCGTCGCTCCAGTCGCCGCCGTGGGCGAACAGCGGGGCGGGGTCCTCGGCCACGGAGAAGTACGGCACGAGGGCCTCGTAGAGCCCCTTGAGCCGGGCGATCTCCGCGTCGTCGGGCCCGGTCTTCACGACCGGGCGCTCGCGTCCCTTCCACGCGGCCGCGCCCATGAGCGTGACGAGCGCGAGGAGCGGCCCGTACGGCACGAGGGCGATGACCAGGACGCAGGCCGCGACCAGGAGCAGCGTGGGACCACGCCGCTCCTTGGGGGTCGCGGCCCACTTGGCGCGCGCGGTCGCGGCCAGCTTCCGCAGACCGCGGGAGACCGTGATCAGCGGATGGAGCACGTCGGTGGCGCTGTCGGCGGCCGTACGCGCGATCTCTCGGCTACGAGCGATCTGTGCGCTGCCGCTGCTCAGAATGCGGGGGAGTGGTCGCCGGGCCACGAAGTACTCCTGAAGTGGTGGAAGGGACGGAAGGGCGTCAGAACTTGATCCCGCCCAGCAGGCCGGCGAGGCTCTGGCCGCCCGCCGTGATGCTCGGGGCGATGGCGGTACCCGCGAGGTAGAAGCCGAACAGCGCGCTGACGAGGGCGTGCGAGGCCTTCATCCCGTCCTTCTTGAAGAACAGGAAGCAGATGATGCCGAGCAGGACCACGCCTGAGATGGACAGGATCATTGGTTGTTCTCCTGGTTGAGGGGACAGTCACCATGAGTCCTTCCAAGTTCACAGCAAGTATCTATGTGACTAAAGGTGCATTCGAGTGAAAAGCGGGCTATTTCACTTGACCGGCGGACGTCGAACAGGCCTCCGAGTGGCGAAATGCCCGGCGTGCGTTAGAGGAGGGTTCCGGCGGCGGACTGCCGTGATCTTTGCCTCGGTCGGGCGAGGTCATGTCACCGAACGGGCAGTACCCTGTCGATTCACTCGTACGGCGGCGCTCGCCGTGCGCGGCCCGACACAGCAGGAGAGGCGGTCCCACCCGATGAGCGAGACTCCGGACCCCGAGGTCATCGAGCTGGCGGCCAAGGTCTTCGGCCTCGCCCGCACCGGGGACGCCGACGCGCTGGCCGCCTACGTCGACGCGGGCGTGCCCGCGAACCTCACCAACGACAAGGGCGACTCCCTCGTCATGCTCGCCGCCTACCACGGCCACGCCGCCGCCGTCGCCGCCCTCCTCGCGCGCGGTGCCGACGCCGACCGCGCCAACGACCGCGGCCAGACCCCGCTCGCCGGTGCCGTCTTCAAGGGCGAGGACGCCGTCGTCCGCGCCCTCCTTACCGGCGGTGCGAATCCGGAAGCCGGGACTCCGTCCGCCGTGGACACCGCCAGGATGTTCGGCAAGACCGAACTCCTGGAGCTGTTCGGAGTCCGGTGAACGGACACTGAACCCCAGGTGAGAGCGGCGTCGTAAATGTGGTCGCGGTGGCGAAATGGGTGGGTCATCATGACGTCGGGCCCGGCAAAACGGGCCACCGACGAGAGGCTGAGGAAGATGGTCACTGGCAGGCGAAACACGACGAGCGGCCCGACATGTTGCCGCGCGGCCTAGGCGTACGGGCGATGTACCGCCCGACCCGGGTCATCCCGGTCTCCCCCGGTCGTGTCGACAGCTTGATGTGAGGCGTCTTCCCATGTTCGATCCAGTCATAGCGCCGAGCGGCACCCTGCTCGGCCTGCTGCAGCGGGGCCGCGGCGACGGCACCCTGCACGCCCTTGCCGCGCCACGCGCCGAGGCCCTCGCGGCCCTGAACCACTGCGTTCTCGACGACCCCCGCCACGACTGGCAGGTCGAGAACCGCTCCCTGTACTACGCCCGTCTCTACCTGGACCTCCACGGCGGTCTCGACGAGATCGAGGCGCACCTCTTCGGCGCCGAGGACCACCTCGACACCGAGGAGTCCCGGACCGGGCTCGCGCTGTCCGTCCTCGGGCACCTCGCGTCCTACGGCCGCCAGGACGCCCTGCTCCTGCTCCGTCGCTACGCCGCGACCGGCACGAACTGGGCCTGGGCCCTCGACGAGCTGGCGCTCCGCGACGACGACGCCGGACTCCGCTCGCTCGCCCTGCCCGTACTCGCCCGCTTCCCGGCCGACGCCGAGGGCGACGCCGAACTGGCCGGGGTCGTGCGCGACGCCTACGAGCCCCGCCCGTGGCGTCTGTGGGCCGAGGACCGGCGCGACACCGTCGGCGCCCGGATCAGGGCCGCCCGCGAGCAGGGCTCCTTCGACCGCTGGCAGCGCCAGATGCGCCCCGCCGGGCCCCGTCCCGGCTGGAGCGTGCGCGCCGTCCTCGACTGGGCGCAGGAGGGGTACGAACGCGGAGCCGTGCTGTACGGTCCCGCCGCCCGCTGCCTCACCGCCGTCGCGGGACCCGAGGACCGGCCCGAACTCCTCGCCGCCGCCCGGCACGGCGCGGTGGGAGCCCGGGGCGCCGCCCTGCACCACCTCGCCCAGTCACAGGACCCCGCCGTCCTGGACCTGGTCGAGGCCGCCGCCGACGGAGACTCCCGCGAGGTCGCCGAAGCCGCCGTCGCCGCCTACCGGCGGATGTGCGGCCAGGACGCCGTCGCCCGCGCCCGCGCGTGGGTCCGCAGGACCGACGCCCTCGGCGCCGCCGCCGCCGATGTACTCGCCTGCCGCGGCACCGCCCAGGACTCCCCCTCCGTCCTCGGCGCGCTCCGTGACACCGTCCGCTCCGAAGGCCCCGACGCTCCCGTCCTCGCCGGTCTCGTGGACGGCGCCGGACGCCTCGGCATCGCCTGTGCAGCGCCCGTACTGCGCCACGTCTACCGAGAGACGGCCTCCTCCCAGCTCCGCGGCCGTGTGGCCCGCGCCCTCGCGGCCACCGACCCCACCTTCGCGACGGGCTTCGCCGTCGAATGCCTCTGGGACTGCGAGGAGACCACCCGCGAGGTGGCGGCCCAGCACGCCGAGACCGGGGACGTACGCGTCGCCGAACGATTGCGCCGCCTCGCCGCGGACCCGGCCGAGGAAGTCGAGGTCCAGACGGCGGTGCGCAACCGGATAGGGCCGGACCTCCAGGTCTGACCAGGTCACCCCGTCACCCGGCTCCGGGGCGGCGCGGCCCCCGGCGGAGAACCCGCCGAGCGTGGCCCCGCCCCGGAGCACGGGGGCGGCGGGGGACCTGCCGGGCCTCCCGGCCGCGCGTGCGCACGTTCCACGGCCGTACGCTCCCGGCCGCAGGTTCCCGACCGTACGCTCCCGGCCGCAGGTTCCCGACCGCACGTTCCCGGCCGCAGGTTCCCGGCCGCAGGTTCCCGGCCCGGTTCGCGACCGGCGCCGCCCCCGGACCCACCGCCCCGGAGCCGGTCCCGCCGGGCCGGGACGGGCACCGCGCGAAACGCTCATGGGACGTTTCCTCCCCGTCCAGATCGACGTTGACGGGGACACGCCGGACGCGACGACAACACCCGTATGCGTGTCGTCATCGTCACCGAATCCTTCCCTCCCGACGTCAACGGTGTGGCGCACTGCGCCCTGCAGACCGCGCGCCACCTCGTCCGGCGGGGCCACACCCCGCTCGTCATCGCCCCCGCCGTCGCCGACCAGGCGGCCGACGCCGAAGCGCCGTGCGCCGTCGTCCGGGTGCCCTCCCTCCCCCTGCCCGGCTATCCGCAGGTACGGGTCGCCCTGCCCAGCCGCCGGGTCGCCGCTGCCATCGCCGCCCTCTGCCAGACCGTCCAGGAGGCCATGGCGAGCGGCGTCCCGGTGATCGCCCCGGCCGCCGGCGGACCCCTGGACCTGGTCGACCACGGGCGCACCGGAATCCTCGTACCCCCGGGCGACCCGAGCGCGCTGCGCACGGCGGTCGCCTCCCTCGCCGCCTCGCCCGAGCTGCGCGCGGCGTACGGCCTGGCGGGGCGGGCGGCAGTCGAGGGCCGCACCTGGGAGGCCCTCGGCGACGAGCTGATCGGCCACTACCTGGAGGTCCTGCGCGAGCGGACGGCGGTGGCGGCGTGAACGGCCACGGAGGTGTGAACCGCTACGAGGGTGTGAACGGGGACGGCGGTGTGAACAGCCGGGGCGGCGGGCTGCGGATCGTCCGGCTCGCGAACTTCGTGACGCCCACCTCCGGTGGCCTCCGGACCGCCCTCGACCAGCTCGGCCGCGGCTATCTGGCGGCCGGGCACGAACCCGTCCTCGTCGTCCCCGGCGACGTCGCCAGTGACGTCCGTACCGAGCAGGGGCGGGTCATCACCCTGCCCGGCCCGGTCCTGCCCGGCACCGGCGGCTACCGGGTGCTCGCCGACCGGCGCCGGGTGCGCCGGCTCCTGGACGACCTCGCACCCGACCGGATCGAGGTCTCGGACCGTACGACCCTGCGATGGACGGGGGAGTGGGCACGACGTGCGCGCGTGCCGTCGGTGATGGTCTCCCACGAGACGGCGGACGGGGTGCTGCGCACCTGGGGCGCGCCGCCGGCCCTCGCGGCCCGCGCGGCGGACCGGCTCAACCGCCGTACCGCCTGGGCGTTCGCCAGGATCGTCTGCACGACGGAGTGGGCGGAACGCGAGTTCGTGCGGATCGGCGCCCGCAATGTCGTCCGGGCCCCGCTCGGCGTGGACCTGGACCGCTGCCGGCCCGGCCGGCGCAGCACCGTCCTCCGGGCCCGGTACGCGGACGGGGATCGGGTGCTGCTGTTGCTCTGCTCGCGCCTCTCGGTCGAGAAGCGGCCCGGCACGGCCCTGGACGCCCTCGCCGAGCTGCGGGACGCGGGCGTGGCGGCGGCCCTGGTGGTCGCGGGCGACGGGCCGCTGCGGGGCGCCCTGGAGCGGCGCGCGAGGGAACGGCGGCTACCGGTGCGCTTTCTGGGGCACGTCGCCGACCGGGAGGCCCTGGCGGACCTCCAGGCGGCGGCCGACGTGTGTCTCGCCCCCGGACCGGCGGCACCGGAACCGCCCCGCTCGACACCCGCGCCGATGACGCCCTCGCCGCCGCGCTCGCGGCCACAATGGGGAGATGAACGGGCGCTGGGAGTTCTGGATCGACCGGGGCGGCACCTTCACCGACGTCGTGGGAAGGCGGCCCGACGGGCGGCTCGTCACCCGCAAGCTGCTCTCCCACGACCCGGCCCGCCGTACCGACGCGGCCGTCGCCGGAATCCGTCTCCTCCTGGGCCTCGGGCCCGACGACCCCGTCCCCGCCGACCGGATCGCCGTCGTCAAGATGGGCACCACCGTCGCCACCAACGCGCTCCTCGAGCGGCGTGGCGAGCCGACCGTCCTCCTCGTCACCGAGGGCTTCCGGGACGCCCTGCGCATCGCCTACCAGAACCGGCCCCGGCTCTTCGACCGGCACATCGTGCTCCCCGAATCGGTCTACGCGCGCGTGATCGAGGTACCCGAACGCGTCGACGCCCACGGGCGGCTCGTCCGGCCCCTGGACGAGCGGGCCGTCACCGAGGCACTTGCCGCCGCCCACCGCGACGGACTCCGTTCCGCCGCCGTCGTCCTTCTGCACGGCTACCGGCACCCGGACCACGAGGCCAGGACCGCGGCCCTCGCCACCGCCGCGGGCTTCACCCAGGTCAGCTGTTCGCACGAGGTCAGCCCGCTCATCAAACTCGTCCCGCGCGGTGACACCACCGTCGTCGACGCCTATCTGTCGCCGATCCTGCGCCGGTACGTCGACGAGGTGGCCCGCGAACTCGCCGGGGTCCGCCTCATGTTCATGCAGTCCAACGGCGGACTGCGCGAGGCGGCCCACTTCCGGGGCAAGGACGCCGTCCTGTCCGGACCGGCCGGCGGCGTCGTGGGCATGGTGCGCACCTCCGCGCAGGCAGGGCACGACCGGGTCATCGGCTTCGACATGGGCGGCACCTCGACCGATGTGTCGCACTACGCCGGCGTCTTCGAGCGGGAACTCGGCACCCAGGTCGCCGGGGTGCGGATGCGGGCGCCGATGATGAGCATCCACACCGTCGCGGCGGGCGGCGGATCCGTCCTCCACTACGACGGGCGCCGCTACCGGGTGGGCCCCGACTCGGCGGGCGCCGTACCCGGGCCCGCCTGCTACCGCCGGGGCGGACCCCTCACCGTCACCGACGCCAACGTCATGCTCGGCCGCGTCCAGCCCGCCCACTTCCCCGCCGTGTTCGGGGAGAACGGCGACCTGCCCCTGGACGCCGCCGTCGTACGGGAGCGGTTCACCGCCCTCGCCGAGGAGGTCGGCGGCGACCGCACCCCCGAGGAGGTCGCCGCGGGGTTCCTGGAGATCGCCGTCCTCAACATGGCCAACGCCGTCAGGAAGATCTCCGTCCAGCGCGGACACGACGTCACCCGGTACGCCCTCACCAGCTTCGGCGGCGCCGGTGGCCAGCACGCCTGCGCCGTGGCCGACGCCCTGGGCATCGACACCGTCCTCGTACCGCCGCTGGCCGGTGTCCTCTCCGCCTACGGCATCGGGCTCGCCGACGCCACCGCGATGCGGGAGCGGTCCGTAGAGGCCGAACTCGACGCCCCCGGCACCCACGCGCGCGTGACGGCCCTGTGCGAGGAACTCGCCGAGCGGACGCGCGCGGAGCTGCGCGCCGACGGCCTGCCGGACCGGGCGATCACCACGCACGCACGCGTACTCCTGCGATACGCCGGAACGGACGCGAGCCTGCCCGTCGACCTCGCCCCCGCAGAACAGCTGAAAACCGAGTTCACGGACGTACACCGTGCACGGTACGCATTCACCATGGACCGGCCGCTCGTCGTCGAGGCCGTCACCATGGAAGCCGTCGGCAGCGCCGGCCCGCACGGCCCCGTCCACGTCGAGCCGACGGCACCGGACGAACGGGCCGGCAGCACCGGACCGTCCCGCGCCACCGTCCGGATGCACAGCGCCGGCACACCCCACGACGCGCCCCTCCACCGCCGGGACGACCTGCGGCCGGGCGACACCGTGGACGGACCCGCGCTCCTCGCCGAGGCCGACGCCACCACCGTCGTCGACAGCGGCTGGCGGGCCACCGCCACCGACACCGGACACCTCGTCCTGCGCCGCGTCACCCCCCGCCCCGCGCGCGTGGCGGCCGGAACGGACGTGGACCCCGTCCTCCTGGAGGTCTTCAACAACCTCTTCATGGCCATCGCCGAGCAGATGGGCGTCCGACTGGAGAACACCGCCCAGTCCGTCAACATCAAGGAACGCCTCGACTTCTCCTGCGCGCTCTTCGACGCCGAGGGCAACCTCATCGCCAACGCGCCCCACATCCCCGTCCACCTCGGCTCCATGGGCGAATCCATCAAGGAGGTACTGCGCCGACGCGGCGACGACCTGCGCCCCGGCGACGTCTACGCGATCAACGACCCCTACCACGGCGGCACCCATCTGCCCGATGTCACCGTCGTGACCCCGGTCTTCGACGACACGGGGCACGAACTCCGCTTCCTGGTCGCCTCACGCGGCCACCACGCCGAGATCGGCGGGATCACCCCCGGCTCCATGCCCGCCTTCAGCCGGACGGTGGACGAGGAAGGCGTCC
The DNA here is from genome assembly GCF_036634195.1 of Streptomyces sp. P9-A4. Taxonomy (NCBI): domain Bacteria; kingdom Bacillati; phylum Actinomycetota; class Actinomycetes; order Kitasatosporales; family Streptomycetaceae; genus Streptomyces; species Streptomyces sp. P9-A4. The sequence goes on along the minus strand of NZ_JAZIFY010000001.1, from coordinate 1,037,748 downwards.
TCTTCGACAACTGGCTCCTCGTACGGGACGGGCGAATGCGCGAGACCGAGACACGGGCCCTGCTCACCGGCGCCGAGTACCCCTCCCGCGACCCCGACACGAACCTCGCCGACCTGCGCGCCCAGATCGCCGCCAACGAGAAGGGCATCGAGGAGCTGCGCCGGACGGTGGAGGAGTTCGGGCTCGACGTCGTCCGGGCCTACATGCGGCACGTCCGCGCCAACGCCGAGGAGTCCGTACGCCGGCTCGTCGCCCGCCTGGACGACGGCGCCTACCGCTACGAGACCGACGGCGGCGCGGTCGTCCGGGTCGCCGTCCGCGTGGACCGCGAACGGCGCTCCGCCGTCCTCGACTTCGCCGGGACCTCGCCCCAGCTCCCCGGCAACGCCAACGCGCCCACGGCCGTCGTCACGGCCGCCGTCCTGTACGTCTTCCGCACCCTCGTCGACGAGGACATCCCGCTCAACAGCGGCTGCCTGGAACCCCTGGAGATCCGCGTCCCGCCCGGCTCCATGCTCGCGCCCGTGCACCCCGCCGCCACCGTCGCGGGGAACGTCGAGACCTCCCAGGCCGTCACCGGGGCCCTCTACGCCGCCCTCGGCGTCCAGGCCGAGGGCTCCGGCACCATGAACAACGTCACCTTCGGCAACGCGCGCGTGCAGTACTACGAGACGGTCGCGAGCGGCTCGGGCGCGGGCGACGGCTTCGACGGCGCCGACGCCGTCCAGACCCATATGACCAACTCCCGGCTCACCGACCCCGAGATCCTGGAATGGCGCCACCCGGTGCGGGTCGACTCCTTCGCGGTACGGCAGGACGCCGGCGGGCGCGGACGCTGGCACGGCGGACACGGGGTGGAGCGCCGCATCCGCTTCCTGGAAGCGATGACCGTGGCCCTCCTCACCGGACACCGCAGGGTCCCCCCGTACGGAATGGCGGGCGGCGAACCCGGCGCCCTCGGCGAGAACCTGGTGGAACGCGCCGACGGCACCGTGGAACACCTCGGCGGATCCGCCACCACGGAGGTGGGCCCCGGCGACGTCCTCGTCCTGCGCACCCCCGGCGGCGGGGGCTACGGACCGCCGCCCCAGGAGGACGTCAGCGCACCGGAATGAACCGCACCGGCGTCCCCGGCACCGCCTGCGCCACCGCCCCCAGATCGGCCTCACGCACCACCCCGACCACCGGATAGCCCCCCGTCGTCGGATGGTCCGCGAGGAACACCACCGGGCGCCCGTCCGGCGGCACCTGGACCGCACCGAGGACCATGCCCTCGCTATCCAACTCTCCGGAAACGGCCCGCTCCAGAGCGGGGCCTTCGAGGCGCAGCCCGATGCGGTTGCTCGCCGGGGACACCCGCCACGCGCGCGTGGCGAAGGCGCGGAGCGCCCCGGCGGTGAACCAGTCGTCGCGGGGCCCGAACCGCACCCGGAGGGCGAGCGTGTCCGGCGGCCCCGGCCAGGGCGGCGTGTCCACCGGCGGACGCACGGCCGGGTCGGGCCCCAGCGGCAGCACCGCCTCCGACACCAGCGGCGCCGGACCCAGTCCGGACAGCAGGTCGGTGGAGCGGCTGCCGAGCACCGGCTCGACGTCGATCCCCCCGCCGAACGCCACGTACGCGCGCAGGCCGCGCACCGCCGCGCCGATCTCCAGCACGCACCCGGCGCCCACCCGGACCGAGGTGCCCCAGGCGGCCGGGCGCCCGTCGACCCGGACCGGACAGGGGGCGCCGCCCACCGCCACCGTCACCGCGCAGCGGGGACGCAGGGCGCAGCCGTCGACGGTGGTCTCCAGGACGGCCGCCGTTCCGGGATTGCCGACGAGCCGGTTGGCGAGCCGTACGGCCGCCGGGTCGAGGGCCCCCGAACGAGGCACTCCCAGGTGCGCGTACCCGCCGCGCCCCAGGTCCTGGACCGTGGTCAGCGCCCCGGCCCGCACGACGGCGACGGCCCGGTCACTCATCGCCCGCCCTCCGCCCCGGAATCCCGAACAGGACGCCCCTGTCCCGGAAGACCCGCATCGGTGAACCGGACACGGGTGCCGGGGGCGAGGAGCGCGGCCGGTTCCCGGCCGGTGTCCCACAGCACCACGTCCGTGGTGCCGATCAGCTGCCAGCCACCGGGGGAGGAGCGCGGGTACACGCCCGTGTACGGGCCCGCCAGGGCGACCGAGCCGGCCGGGACGGCGGTGCGCGGAGTGCTCAGGCGCGGCACCTCGTACCGCTCGTCGAGACCCGTCAGATAGCCGAAGCCCGGCGCGAAGCCGCAGAAGGCGACCCGGAACTCGGCCGCCGTGTGGATGCGTACCGCCGCCTCGACCGACACCCCCCACCGCTCGGCCACCTCCGGCAGATCCGGGCCGTCGTAGCGGACCGGTATCCCGACGGCCTCGCCCACGCGCGCGTGCGGCGGCCCCGGCCGCCAGCCGGTCATCTCCGCCGCGAGCCGCTCCGGGTCCGCCACCCCGTCGAGCAGGACCGTCCGTGCCGCCGGCACGATCTCCCGTACGGCAGGCAGGGTGCCGTCCTTCCGTCGCCTCAGCAGCTCGGCGTGGAACGCCTCCGTCTCCTGGCCGCCGCCCAGCTCCACCAGGAGGGCCCGCTCGCCCACCCGCAGCACGCGCACGGCGGAGGCCGTCACGCGAAGGCCTCCACCCGTACCCCGGAGGCCTCCAGACGCTCCCGCACCCGGCGGGCGAGGTCCACCGCGCCCGGGGTGTCGCCGTGCAGGCAGAGCGACCGGGCCCGGACGGGGACGGAACTCCCGCAGTGGGCCGTGACCACCCCGGACCGGGCCATGGCCACCGACCGTTCCACGACCGCCTCGGGATCGCTGACGACCGCGCCCGCCTGCCCGCGCGGCAGCAGGGAGCCGTCCGCCCGGTAGGCGCGGTCGCCGAAGGCCTCGGGCACGGCCGGGAGCCCGGCCGCCGTCGCCGCCTCGTGCAGCCGCGAGCCCGGCAGCCCCAGGACCGGCAGGGTCCGGTCCGCGAGCAGGACGCCCTCGACGACGGCGGCGGCCTGCTCCTCGTCGCGGACCACCCGGTTGTAGAGCGCGCCGTGCGGCTTCACGTACGCCACGCGCGCGCCCGCCGCGCGGGCGAACACCTCAAGTGCCCCGATCTGGTACGCCACCTCGGCCGCGAGTTCCGCCGCCGGGACGTCCATGGAGCGCCGCCCGAAGCCGGCCAGGTCGCGGTACGAGACCTGGGCCCCGATGCGCACCCCGCGCCCGGCCGCGAGTTCGCACACCCGCCGCATGGTGGCCGCGTCCCCGGCGTGGAAGCCGCAGGCCACGTTGGCGCTGGTCACCACGGAGAGGAGCTGTTCGTCGTCGGTGAGCGTCCAGCGGCCGAAGCCCTCGCCGAGATCGGCGTTGAGGTCGATCGAGGCCCCTTGCTCGACGGTGTCCGGGCTCGGGGCCGGGGCTGTGCGCGGCATCTGCACCTCGCGGGGGAGGAGGGGGTGCCGGGGCGGCACGGGGACCGTACGGTGCGGTCAACGTAGAGGATCGTTGAACGATCCGACAAGATGACGGTTGCCGGTCCCCGGGCCGTGCGGTTGACTCGCCGCGCACGCCCGGGGGACGGGAGGTGCCGTGCGGGACGGCGTACGAGAGGGAGAGCCGTGGCAGCGAGCGAAGCCGGGGACCTGGCCGACGACCGTGCGCTGCTCGGGCGCACCGGCACGGCGGAGCGGGTCGCGGACATCCTGCGCACCCGGGTCGCGGAGGGCTGCTTCCCGCCCGGCACCCGGCTCTCCGAGGACAGCATCGGCGGCGCCCTCGGCGTCTCCCGCAACACCCTGCGCGAGGCCTTCCGGCTCCTCACCCACGAACGTCTGCTCGTCCACGAACTCAACCGCGGGGTCTTCGTCCGGGTCCTGACCGCCGACGACGTGGAAGACATCCACCGCACCCGGCGCCTCGTCGAGTGCGCCGTCGTGCGCGGCCTCGGGCAGCCGCCGTACCCCCTCGACGGTCTCGCCGCCGCCGTCCTGGCCGGTGAGACCGCCGCCCACGCGGGCGCGTGGCGGGAGGTCTCCACGGCCAACATCCACTTCCACCGCGAACTCGTCGCCCTCGCGGGCAGCGCCCGTACCGACGAGCTGATGCGGGGCGTCCTCGCCGAACTCCGCCTCGCCTTCCACGTCGTCGGCGACCCCCGCGTGCTCCACGAGCCCTACCTCGCCCGCAACAGGGAGATCCTGGACGCGCTGCGCGCCGGCGAGCGGACCACCGCCGAACGACTCCTCGCCCGCTACCTCGACGACTCCCGCACCCGCGTCGCCGCCGCCTACGCAAGGGCGGTCGACGCCCCGGCGGGCCGGGCGGGCTGACGCCCCGGGGTTCGCCCGAGGCGCCCTCGGGCCGGGCTCCGGACCCACGCCGGGGCCACGCCAGGGTCACGTCCGGACGCTCTCAAGGCACCGCCCGGACCCGCGTCGGACGCCTCCGTACCCCCTCCGCGAGCCCGGTCGCATCTGCGCCGTTTCGACCGTTGTCAGTTCGAGGACCTAATCTGTGCACCGTGACTTCGCCTGCCTCGACGGACCTCGCTCCGCCCCAGCTCAGCGCGGGGCCGCGGCCCGCGCAGGGTCCGGCCGCCGACGAAGGGCTCGCGCGGCGCCTGCGCGCGCTCGCGTGCACCGCCCCGCTCCATGACCTCGACGCCCGCAAGGCGAACCTGGCCGGCGAGTACACGGTCTACGCGATGGCCGAGGTGGCCCTCTCCGCGATCGACCTCATCACGCTGAACATGGACTTCGACACCGGCGCCGACCACGAGCAGATCGTCGCCCGCCTGCTGCCCCGCGTCGCCGCCCAGGCCCCCACCCGCCCCGCCGCCGAGCACGAGCGCGTGGCCCGCTGGGTCCTGGAGAACCTGATCAACGTCGGCAGCGTCGACCGCGGTTTCCGCGCCGTCTACGGCACCTTCGGGCCCGACGGCGTGTACGTCCGCAGGGACTACGACTTCAAGCTCATCGAGGAGGTCCCGGGGTACGGCGGCGGTGTGTACCTCCGGACGACCGACGAAGCGGTCAACGTCCTCGTCGGCGCACTCGACACCGACGTCACCAGCGCCCAGATCGCCGCCGAGGTGAAGCTGGAGGTGCTCATCAACCGGGGCCGCCTCGCCGACGCCCAGCTCGCCGCCGAGCAGGCGCGCTACCGGACCGTGCAGTATGCCGAGACCCTCCGCAAGACCCTGGAGGCCACCCGGCGCAACGTGCGCGCGGTGGACTGGCTGAACGCGGTTCCCGACATGATCGCGGAGGCGCTCGACCACGTCGCCGACCGCTACCGCCACGAGAACGCCATCCTCACCAACATCCGCCGGGCCCGCGACGAGGCCGAGGCCGCGTCCGACGCCAAGACGGCCGAGCACAAGCGGCGCGCCGCCGAGCTCGTCGACATAGTGAAGGACTGCATCCGGCGCCACACCCAGCTCCAGTCCCGCCTGCTGGACGCCGGCCCCCTGTTCCGCGCCGAGCAGGACCGGCAGGCGTTCGCCGCGCCCACCGCGTACACCGGACTCGACCTGTACGGGCAGCTCGTCGCGCCGACCCTGCCGCTCCCCGTGGAGCAGGCCGCCCGGGTCACCGACGCCTTCTTCGCCAAGGGCACCGGACTGCGAACCCCCGCCTCCGTACGCCTCGGCGACCTCGTCGACCTGCTCCTCACCCCGCCCGTCGAGCGCGAGCACCTCGGCGCGGAGATGCCCGAGCCCGACCTCATCGCCACCCCCGACGACTCCCGTTTCAGCGAGGAGCAGCTCGCGAGCGCCCTGCGCCTGCTCGACCTGGAGCACGACGCCCCGCGCCGCCTCTCCGGACTCCTCGCGGAGGCCCGCGGCCTCGACGCCGACCTGCCGTACCTCGTCGCCCTGCTCGCCGTCCACGCGGCGAGCCCGCCGGTCGGCACGGCCTACCGGCAGGGCGAGGAGCGCCTGCTGTTCGCCGTCGACGACGGGACCCCGCTCGACGACCCCGAGTTCGGCGGCGCGGACCTCATCGTCGGTACGGCCCTGCTCGACGCGGCGGGCATGGCCGCCGACCGCACGGAGGCCTCGTGACCCTCGTCCCGACGACCGTGACGGCGGACCCGACGGAATCCGGCACACACGCGACCACGTCGGCCCAAGAGCCCCGCACCACGAGCCGGCACCCCGAGCGGCCGTCCGTGCCCGAGCCGCAGCGGGCGACCGTTCCGACGCCGACGCGCGCGCGTGTACGGGTGCCGGAGAGCGAGCCCGAGCCGACGCCGGTGCCCGAGGCGGTAGCGGCCCCTGACACCGAGGCCGCGCCGACGCCCGCGCCCACGCCCGTAGCGGCGCCCAAGCCCGTACCGGCGCAGGTACCCGCCCCCGGCCCCCGTCTCCACCCCGTCCTCGTCGACCCGCCCGCCCCCGCGTCGGCGGCCCGCGGCGACGATCCGCCCCGGCCCGCCGTGCCCGGTGGCCCGCCCCGGTTCGGTGTCGTGGCCGTGCCGGAGCCCTCCCGCGCGGTGCCCGCCCGACGGAGGGGCCTCCCGTCCGTACGCGCCGTGCGCCTCATGGACGGCCCTGCCGTACCCGCCCCGCGCCCAGTGCCGACGACCGTCACCCCGGTCCCGCTGCCCGTACCCCGCCCCGAGGCGACGCCGACGCGGCCAACACCCCCGCCGCCCGGATCATCCCTGCCCCCGGCGCCGCCCGCGCCCGCGTCACCCACGACCCCGTCACCGACCGAGAGCCGTACCGAGGAGCCCCAGCCGTGAGCGAAACCCACGCCGAGTACGCCGACGCGTGGGGCGAGCCGGAGCCCCCGCAGCCCCCGGCCGCCTCACCGATCGGCGCCGCCACCGCGCCCGCCGTGACCCCCGCCGACGCGTCCGACGCGGCCCGGCTCGTGTCCTTCGGGCTCCAGCCCAAGCTGCTCCCGGCCCGCGACGCCGAGTACGGCGAACTGCTCCGCCGCTACCGCGAGAACCCCGCCTTCGCGCGCCTGGCCGACGCCGTCGCCACCGGCCTGGGCCTCGTCGTCCTGGAGGTCTCCCCGCGCGCGGGGATGGCCGTGACCGCGGGCGAGGACTCCGTCTTCGCCGTCCGGATGGGCGACTACGCCCGCCGTGCGTCCACGGACTCCGCCGACCGGTTCCTGCACGGCCTGGCCCACCTCGCCGTCGCGGCCATGGCGTTCCCCCGCCCCGAGGACCTCGCGGACGACGCGTACATCGGCCGACTCACCGTCAACGGCGTCGACGCGTTCGTACGTCAGGCCTGTCTGCGGCTCGAACAGCGCGCCGAGGAGCAGGGCGAGAACACCGACCCCGCCTCCGATGCCCCCGGCCTGGAAGCCGCCTGGCGGATCTACGCCCGCCGCAGCGCGACCGGCGCCACCAAGGACGCCCGCCGTCTCGCCGGATCGACCACCGGCATCGTCGGCAAGGCCGCCGCCTTCCTCACCGACTCCGGCTTCCTCCAGCGCACCGGCGACGAGGGCGGCGGTTCCTACCGCACCACCGCCCGCTACCAGCTCCAGGTCCGTGACATGGCCGGCTCCGCCGCCATGGCCGAACTCCTCGAACTCGGCGTCGTCCCCGTAAGCGACGGCTCCGCGACCCTCCTCCCGCCGCCCGAGGGCGACGACCTGGAACTCGCGGCCGACGCCGCCCTGCCCTTCCACCCGTAACACCCGCGCACCACCCGAACGAGACGACGAGAGTCCGCCGCATGTACGAGCTGTCCCGGGTCCGCCTCTACTCCATCGGCCCCGCCGGTGCGCGTTACGCCGACACCGTCCTGGACCTGCGCGGGGTCGGCGCGCCCGTGCCCCACCCCGCCCCCACCCAGGCGGAGTTCTTCGAGGAGGAGCCGGTCGGCCCGCCGCGCCGCCCAGCCCCCGCGGGTGTGCTCTTCCTGGAGAACGGCGGCGGCAAGTCCGTCCTCCTCAAGCTGATCTTCTCGGTCATGCTCCCCGGCCACCGCAACACCCTCGGCGGCGCCAGTTCCGGCGTCCTGCGCAAGTTCCTCCTCGCCGACGACTGCGGACACGTCGCCCTGGAATGGCAGCACACCCTCACCGGAGAGCTCGTCGTCGTCGGCAAGGCCAGCGAGTGGCGCGGACGGCAGGTCTCCTCCGACCCGCGGAAGTTCGCCGAGGGCTGGTACTCCTTCCGGCCCGGCCCCGGGCTGAGCCTGGACAACCTCCCCGTCGCCGAGGCGACCTCCGTCCGTCCGCCCGTCGAGGGCGCCTCCGGCGCGACCGGCCGCCGCCGCACGATGAAGGGCTTCCGCGACGCGATCACGGAGGCCGGCAAGGCGTACCCGCACCTGGAGGTCTACTGGGAGGAGATCCACGACCGCTGGAACGAGCACCTCGGAGAGCTGGGCCTCGACCCCGAACTCTTCCGCTACCAGCGCGAGATGAACGCCGACGAGGGCGAGGCCGCCGGCCTCTTCGCGGTCAAGAAGGACTCCGACTTCACCGACCTGCTGCTGCGCGCGGTCACCGACACCCGGGACACCGACGGCCTCGCGGACCTCGTCGGCGGTTTCGGCAACAAGCTGGGCCGCCGCGCCGAGCTGACCGCCGAGCGCGAGTTCACCGCCGGTTCCGTCGACCTCCTCAACCGGATCGTCGAGGCCGCCGAAACCCGCTCCCACGCGCGCGAGATCCACACGGCGGCCGAGCGCCGCACCCGCACCCTGGCCCGCCGGCTCTCCGCCCGGGCCGCCGTGGAGCGGGCGCGCGGGGCCGAACTCGCCCAGCAGGTCACCTCCGCCGCCCATGCCGTCGCCGAGGCCGAGACCGGGCGCGGGCGCGGCGCCCTCATCGCCGCCGAACTCGCCTACCGGCACGCCTCCCTCGCGCTGGCCGTCGCGGAGAAGGGCGCGGCCTCCCAGCGCCGCGAACTCACCGACGCCCGCACGATGCACTCCGCGTGGCAGGCCGCCGAGGTCGTCCTCCGGCACCGCGCCGCGGGCGACCGCTCCGCGCGCGTGGCCGCCGCCATCCGCGAGGCCGAGCGGGACGCCGCACCGGCCCTCGCCGCCCGCGCCGAGGCAGCCGCCGATCTCGTACGGGCCCTGGCCGCCGCCGCCGAGGAGGGCGAGCGGCACGCGACGGAGGAGGAAGAACGCTCCACCGCCCTCCAGGAGGCCGGCGAGACCGCCCACCGGGACGCGACGGCCGCCGCGACCGAGGCCCAGCGGGCCCGCAGTGAGGCCGGGCACCTGCGCCAGCGGCTCGCCGAGGTCGAGCAGGAGACCGCCGAGGCGGTACGGGCGGGCTGGCTCGACGACACCGCCCCCGACGCCGACCCGGCCCGCGCCGCGCTCGCCGCGAGCGACGCCGAGAAGACCACGGTCGCCGCCTGGGACACCGCCCGCGACATCGCGCGCGTGGCGGCGGACCGGGCGCGTGAGGCCGCGGGCGCCGAGTCCCGCGCCGAACTCGCCGCCGCCCGCGCCGCGGACGCGGCCGAGGCCGCCGGCAACGCCTACGAGGCGGAGCGCAGGGCCGCCGAATTCCTCGCCGGCGAGGAACGCCTCGCGGAACTCCTGAGCCTCCCGGCCACCGGCTCGCCCCTGCCCGGGCAGCGCGCGGCCGTCACCTCCGGCACCGGAGCCGACACCGAGGACGCGCCCGAGGAGGACGCCGGCTCCGGCTCCGCGGCCCAGGGCCCGCTCACCGTCACCGAGTTCGACCGGTACGCCGACGACCTGCGCGGCATGCTCGACCAGGCCGTCACCTCCGCCGAGCGCCAGCTCTTCGAACTGCGCACCGCCGCCGCCGACGACTCCCGCATCCTCGGCGCGCTCGGCGACGGCGGCCTGCTGCCGCCGGGCCCCGACGTCCTCGCCACCGTCGAGTACCTCGGCGAGCACGGCATCCCGGCCCTCCCCGGCTGGCGCTACCTCGCGCAGGCCGTGGACCCGGCCGACCACGCCCGCGTCCTCGCCGCGCGCCCGGAGCTCGTCGACGGCGTCGTGATCACCGACCCCGTCTCGTACGGGCGCGCCCGCGAGGTCCTCGGCGGCGCGGCCCTGCTGCCCCGCTCCGCCGTGGCCGTCGGCACCGCCGCCGCGCTGCTCGCCCCCGTGCCCGCGCAGGACCCGACGGACGACACCGGTGTCTTCCTCGTCCCGCCGAACCCGGCCATGCACGACGAGCACGCCGCCGACGAGGAACGCCACGCGCTGCGCGCGCGTGCCACCGCCCGCGACGAGGAGATCCGCACCCTCGCCGCCCGGCTCGCCGGAGACCGCTCCCTCGCCTCCCGCATCGGCGCCTGGCGCGCCGACTGCCCGCCGGGAATGCTCGCCGAGCTCGCCGCCGTCGCCGCGACCGCACGCCAGACCGCGGAGGCCGCCGCGGCGACCCTGGACGAGGCCCGTTCGGCACGTACGGAGGCCGACGAGGCCGCCGCCGAGGCCGCCCAGGTACGGGACGAGCGCCAGGACGCCGCCCAGCGCGCCCGCCGGGTGGCCGACGCCCTCGCGGGCCTGGCGTTCCGGCTGCGCGAGCGGTCCGCCTGGCAGGCCAAGCTCCGTGAACTCGCCGACGACGCCGCCGAGGCCGAGGCCCGCGCCCAGACCTGTCTGGAACGCGCGCGTGCCGCCGACGAGGACCGCCGCGCGATCCAGCGCTCCGCCGACGACGCCCACCGCACCGCCCGCGCCCTGCGGGCCGAGCGCGCCGAGATCGCGGGCGCCCCGGAGATCCTCCCCGAGGGAGACGCCACCGCGCCGCGCGCCGCGCTCCCCACCCTGCGCGAGGCCTACCGGGCCGCGTCCCAGCTGTACGAGAAGGTCGGCGTCGGCGCCGACCTGCGCGCCGAGCAGGCCCGCGCCGAGAGCGACGAGTCCGCCGCCGTGGCCGAGCTGGACCGGCTCACCAACAAGGTCCGCACCCGCGCCGAACAGCTCCTGGAGTCCACCGACGGCGCCGACGGCCCGTCCCGGCAGGCGGCGGCGGCCCGCGCCGAGGCCCTGGTCCAGATGCTGGAGACCCGCGCGTCGGAGGCGAGCGAGAAGCTCGGCCGGCTGCGCGGCGAGGCCGAACGGCTGGCACCCGAGGACGGCGAGGCGCACACCGAGCTGCCCGACGACCAGGTGCCCTCCGACGCAGAACGCGCGCAGGCCCTGCTGCGTACCGCCACCACCGAACTCGCCTCCCGCACCGACGCCCTCGAAGCGGCCCGGGCCGCCCACGCCGGACTCCTGCGGGACCACCGGGCCGCCGAGGACGCCGCCGGCGGCTTCGACGAGACGGCGGCCCTCCTGCGCGACCTGCTCCGCGACCACACCGACGAGGAGCGGGAGGAGGCCGAGGCCTACCCCGGGACCCTGGAGGAGGCCCGTACGACGGCCTCCGAGGCCCGCCGCACGCTGCGCGGCTGCACGGCCGAGCTGTCCTCCGCCGACGCCGCCGTGCGCGAGGCGAGCGACATCCTCGTACGGCACGCCAACTCCACCCGATACGAGCAGGTACGCACCCCGGCCCGCCAGCAGATCCGCGAACTCCCGGCGTCCGCGCTGCCCGAGCACGCCGCCAAGTGGGCCGAGGCCTTCGCGCCCCGGCTGCGGGTCCTCACCGACGAGCTGGAGCAGCTGGAGCGCAACCGGGACTCGATCGTGGACCGGCTGCGGGGCCTCGTGGAGTCCTCGCTCGCCACGCTCCGCTCCGCCCAGCGGCTCTCCCGGCTCCCCGAGGGCCTCGGCGAGTGGTCCGGTCAGGAGTTTCTGCGGATCCGCTTCGAGGAGCCCGATCAGGCCACCCTCGCGGAGCGGCTCGGCGAGGTCGTCGACGAGGCCACCCGCGCCGCCGTCAAGAAGAACTCCGACCTGCGCCGCGACGGCATGTCCCTGCTGCTGCGCGGGGTACAGGCGGCGCTCGAACCCAAGGGCGTCTCCGTGGAGATCCTCAAGCCGGACGCGGTGCTGCGCGCCGAGCGGGTTCCCGTCGGGCAGATGGGCGACGTGTTCTCCGGCGGCCAGCTGCTCACCGCGGCCATCGCCCTGTACTGCACGATGGCGGCGCTCCGCTCCAACGACCGGGGCCGCGACAAGCACCGGCACGCGGGCACGTTGTTCCTCGACAACCCGATCGGCCGCGCCAACGCCACGTACCTCCTGGAGCTCCAGCGGGCCGTGTCGGACGCGCTGGGCGTCCAGCTGCTGTACACGACGGGCCTGTTCGACACGACGGCGCTCGCCGAGTTCCCGCTCGTCATCCGGCTCCGGAACGACGCGGACCTGCGGGCCGGCCTGAAGTACATCAGCGTGGAGGAGCACCTGCGTCCGGGCCTGCCGCAGTCCGGCGGGGAGGGCGAGGCGATCCACGGGGAGATCACGGCGACGCGGATGTTCCGCCGCCACGCCTCCGACGAACCGGCACGGACGCCGGCGCCCGTGGAATCCCGCTAGCGAGACGGCGAGCGGCCCGGCACCCCTTCCGGGTGCCGGGCCGCTCGCCGTTCCTCGCGGTTACTGCTCCTGGTACCGCCACCGCCGGTTCCGAGTACGCCTCAGGCGGCCTCGGACAGCGGCGTCCTCTCCGTCCGGTCCGCTCCGCGCTTGGCGCGCAGCGGCGGACGCGCGGTGCTGCTCGGCTCGGACACGACGCCGTTGCGCTGGCGCCACACCTGACGGGTGATCCACACGTCGAGGACGCTCCAGGTGGCCACGACGGTCGAGGCCACCGCCGTGACGGTGATCGGGAACGCCAGCCATGAGCCGGCGACGCTGCTGAAGAAGGCCACCACGGCCTGGATCAGCGTCACCGACGTGATCATCACCGCGCGCACCGCGGCATTGCGCACGGGATCGGGCATCCGCTGTGTGCCCCGCTCGTCCTCCACCCACAACTGCCGGGCGGACCGCGCCTCGTGTTCCATTGTCCTGTCACTCCCCACCACTGAACGACTCCAGGGGTGGCTGCCCGTCTTGAGCGCGTTTACGCGGACAGAGCCCTCCCCGTACTTATTGACGCACGCCGGAGGGAAAAGGTTTCGCCCGGCCCCCGGATGAACGGGGACGCAGACGACCGGAACGAACAGTTCCAGCCATCTCCCCCAGGTAGAAGAAATGGCACACCACCAGGTGTCCTGCGCCACAGTGGCCGATCCCAACTCCCTGAATACCAGGACATCTCATGATCAAGGCTCACTCGACAGGCTGAAAATAGCCCGGACACGCCTTCGAGATGGCCTCGATGCAGTAGTAGGCTCACGCCGCCGTTTGTTGAAACTCAAGGTTGACGCCGCGTGTTGACGCCGGACGTCACGAACGTGAAGGACCTCCGTGGCGCACGGGGGCCGAGCTGGGGGAGGCCATGCGCTTTCGCGGGAAGTCCATCCGCCGGAAGATCGTGGCGTTGCTGCTCGTGCCGCTCGTCTCCCTCACCGGCCTGTGGGGGTTCGCCACGGTCCTGACCGGCCGCGAGGCCAACCAACTCCTCGACGTCCGCTACGTCGTCGAGAAGATCGGCTACCCCCTGGAGGACACCGCCAGGGTCATCCAGCTCGAACGCCGGCAGTCCCTCATCTACCTCGCCGACCCGCGGGGCTCCGAGGCCCTGGACTCCCTGCACCGGACCCGCGAGGCCACCGACCGCCAGATCGCCCGCCTCCGCGCCAACGCCGCCGACCCCGGCGTACGCGAGGAGATGCGGCCCGTCACCGCCCAACGGCTGGCCTCCCTCCTCGAAGCGCTCGACGGCCTCGGCTCGCTGCGCCGCTCCGTGGAGAAACGGGACATCGGCCGGATGCAGGCCCTCGACTTCTACAACCGGCTCGTCGACCCCTGCTACAGCTTCCTCCTCACCCTCGACGCCCTCGAGAACGTGGAGTTGGACAAGCAGGGCCGCGCGCTCGTCGGCGTCACGCGCGCGCGTGAGCTGCTTTCCCGGGAGGACGCCCTCGTCCTCTCCGCGCTCGTCGCGGGCCGCGTCACCACCGAGGAGATCCGCGCGATCTCCGACCTGGTCGCCAACCGCACCCAGTTCTACGAGGTCAACCTCGAACTCCTGCCCTCCGCCGAACGCGACCACTTCGAGAAGTACTGGCGCAGCCCCGACACCCGGCCGCTGCGCACCGCCGAGAACGCGATCATCGAAGAGGGCCCCACCGACAGCCCGAACGCCGTCACCGCCGCCTACTGGCAGGACCAGGCGGGACCCGTCCTCGACGACCTCGCCCGTGAGAACACCGCGGCGGGCGACCGCTACCAGGACCGGGTCCAGCCCGCCGCGTACAGCGTCCTCCTCAAGGTCGGCGTCGCCGGCGTCCTCGGCTTCCTCGCCCTGCTCGCCTCGATCGTCATCTCCGTCCGCATCGGCCGCGTACTCGTCCGCGACCTGCGCCGCCTCCAGAAGGAGGCCCAGGAGGTCTCCGGCGTCCGCCTGCCCAGCGTGATGCGGAGGCTCGCCGCCGGCGAGCAGGTCGACGTCGGCACCGAGGTTCCCCACCTGGCGTACGGGGAGGACGAGGTCGGCCGGGTCGGCCAGGCTCTCAACACCCTCCAGCGCGCCGCCGTCGAGGCGGCGGTCAAGCAGTCCGAGCTGCGCCGCGGCGTCTCCGAGGTGTTCGTCAACCTCGCCCGCCGCAACCAGGTCCTGCTGCACCGCCAGCTCACCCTGCTCGACACCATGGAACGGCGCACCGAGGACACCGACGAGCTGGCCGACCTGTTCCGGCTCGACCACCTCACCACCCGTATGCGCCGCCACGCCGAGGGGCTCGTCATCCTCTCCGGCGCGGCCCCGTCCCGCCAGTGGCGCAAGCCGGTCCAGCTCATGGACGTGGTCCGGGCCGCCGTCGCCGAGGTCGAGGACTACGAGCGGATCGAGGTGCGCAGGCTCCCGCGCCTGGGCGTCGGCGGCCCCGCCGTCGCGGACCTCACCCACCTCATCGCGGAACTCCTCGAGAACGCCACGGTGTTCTCGCCCCCGCACACCGCCGTCCAGGTCCTCGGCGAGCGCGTCGCCAACGGCTTCACCCTGGAGATCCACGACCGCGGCCTCGGCATGAACCCCGACGCCCTGCTGGACGCCAACCTCCGGCTCGCCGAAACCCCCGAGTTCGAGCTCTCGGACACCGACCGCCTCGGCCTCTTCGTGGTCAGCCGGCTCGCCCAGCGCCAGAACGTCCGGGTCTCGCTCCAGACCTCGCCGTACGGAGGGACCACCGCGGTCGTCTTCATCCCGGCCGCGCTGCTCACCGACGCACCCGAGACCCAGGGCGCCGGATTCCGCCTCGACCGCAAGACCCTGGAGCGCACCGGCCCGGCCGACGACGACGCGGCCGACACCGGCGTACTGCCCAGCCGGCGCCCCGCGCTCGCCAGGGTCCCCGACGTCACCCGGGCGCCCGGCCCGCTGGACGGTCCCGTCGAACTCGAGGGGCCGATCGGCACCGAGGACTTCGACGTGCTCCTCGACCGCTCCGCGGACCTCCTCGACAGCGACAGCGAGCGCGGCGGCCTCTTCCGGCCCCGCAGCCGGCGCCGTGCCGGGCTCGCGCCCGCCGAGGAGCAGCGGGGCCAGGCCCGGGACCGGACGGACGGCACGGGCGAGGAGGAATCCGCGGACGGCGGGGTCCTCGGTCCGGTGCCGCTGCCGCGCCGCCGCACGCCGACGCTCGTGGTGGACCACGGCCGTCGCGTCGACGAGCCGGAACGCGAGCACCACCTGCCCGACCGTGACCACCACGTCCAGGACCGGGACCGCGACCACCACCTCCAGGACCGCGACCAGCCCCTCACCGGCCGGGCGCATCCCGCCCCGGGCCGGCTCACCGACGGGCCCATGACCTCCAGGAGCACCGGCCCCACCCTCGTACCCGTACCGCCGGAAGCCTCGCTCCCGCCGGAGATCCCGCTTCCGCCGGAGGCCGGGCTGCCACGGGAATCCCGGCCGGCGCCGGAGGGTTCCGGACCGCCGGGGAGCCCCGAGGCGTTCGGCGGGCTGCCCCGCCGCGTCCGGCAGGCCAGCCTCGCGCCGCAGCTGCGCGCCTCCGAAGGCCCGGCCGGCGGTGGTACGGGAGCCCGCGCCGACGCCCGTACGAGCGGCGCTGCGGACCCCGACTCCTTCGAACGCGACGCCGAGGAGGTACGCGCGCGCATGGCCGCCATGCAGCGCGGCTGGCAGCGCGGCCGGCGGCACAACGCCGCTCCGGACGAACCGACAGCACCAGGAACGACACCCGAGGGGGACGGTCGATGACCGCACCGAACGCCGCAGCACCCAGCACCACGTCCGGCCACGCTCACGGAAACGGCGAGCTGAACTGGCTCCTGGACGAGCTCGTCCAGCGCGTCGGCTCCATCCGGAAGGCCCTGGTGCTCTCCAGCGACGGCCTCCCCACCGGCGCCTCCCAGGATCTGACCCGCGAGGACGGCGAGCACCTGGCCGCCGTGGCCTCCGGCTTCCACAGCCTCGCCAAGGGCGTCGGCCGCCACTTCGAGGCGGGAAAGGTACGGCAGACGGTCGTCGAGCTGGAGGACGCCTTCCTGTTCGTGACGGCCGCCGGTGACGGCAGCTGCCTGGCCGTGCTCGCCGACGCGGACTCCGACGTCGGCCAGGTCGCCTACGAGATGACGCTGATGGTGAAGCGGGTCGGGGCCCACCTCACGACGGCCCCCCGGTCCGGTCTGCCCTCGGGAGGGTGAGCCGGACGGTATGACTGACGCAGCCGAGCGGAACCAGCTGAACCAGGGCCACACCCCCGGCCACCACCACTGGTTCGACGACGAAGCCGGGCCGGTGGTCCGTCCGTACGCGATGACCCGCGGACGGACGAGCGCCGCCACCCGTCACCGACTCGACCTGATCGCGGTGGTCGTTCCCGAACCCGCCGCGGACGACCCCGGCCGGGACCAGTCGCTCTCCCCGGAACACGTGGAGATCGTCGAACGCTGCTTCGAGCAGCCCCAGTCGATCGCCGAGCTCGCCGCCGGACTCGACCTCCCCGTAGGGGTGGTCCGGGTTCTCGTCGGTGATCTCGTCGAGGACGAACTCGTCCATGTGACCCGCCCCGTTCCGCCGGCCGAGCTGCCGGACGTGAGCATTCTCCGCGAGGTGATCAATGGCCTTCGGGCGCTCTAGCCGCAAGCAGTCGTACGTCGAGCCGACAACCCTGAAGATCCTCGTCGCGGGCGGGTTCGGGGTCGGCAAGACGACACTGGTCGGCGCGGTCAGCGAGATCCGTCCCCTGCGGACCGAGGAGATCCTCAGCGAGGCGGGGCGGCCCGTCGACGACCTGCACGGGGTCGAGGCCAAGAAGACCACCACGGTCGCCATGGACTTCGGCCGGATCACCCTCCGCGAGGACCTCGTCCTGTATCTGTTCGGCACCCCCGGCCAGGACCGTTTCTGGTTCCTGTGGGACGAGCTGGCGCAGGGCGCGCTCGGCGCGGTCGTCCTCGCGGACACCCGCCGCCTGGAGGACAGCTTCGCGGCGATCGACTACTTCGAGCGGCGCGGCATCCCGTTCACGGTGGCCGTCAACTGCTTCGAGGGCTCGCGGCGGTTCCCCGCCGAGAGCGTGCGCGGGGCGCTCGACCTCGACCCGGAGGTCGAGCTGCTGATGTGCGACGCGCGCGACCGCGAGTCCGTGAAGAACATCCTGGTGGCGGTCGTCGAGCACGCCCTCGTCCTCGCGGACAGGAGCCACGCGAAGGCGGCGACCCGAGGGACGTGACGGCCGGGGCCTCAGCCCTTACGGGCCGGGTGGCGAGGCCCCCGGCCCGTAAGGGCCTCACCGGACGGCCACCACCGCGGACCCGTGCCCGAACAGGCCCTGGTTCGCCGTGATGCCGACCCTGGCCCCCGGCACCTGCCGGTCGCCCGCCGTGCCCCGCAGCTGCCAGGTCAGCTCGCAGACCTGCGCGATGGCCTGCGCGGGCACCGCCTCCCCGAACGAGGCCAGCCCACCGCTGGTGTTGACGGGCAGCCGCCCGCCGAGGGCCGTGGCCCCGTCCCTGAGCAGCTTGGCGCCCTCGCCCGCCGCGCAGAGGCCGATGTCCTCGTACCACTCCAGCTCCAGGGCCGTGGACAGGTCGTACACCTCCGCGAGGGACAGGTCCTCGGGCCCGATCCCCGCCTCCTCGTACGCGGCGCGCGCGATGGAGGCGCGGAAGCCGTGCGCGGCGGGGGAGACGGCCACCGCCGAGTCCGTCGCGATGTCGGGGAGGTCGAGCACGGCCTTGGGGTACGTGGGGGAGACCGTCGACACGGCCCTGACCCTGACGGGGTCGGGGTGCCCGTGGCGGCGTGCGAAGTCCATGCTGGACAGGACGAGCGCGGCGCCCCCGTCCGAGGTGGCGCAGATGTCGAGGAGCCGCAGCGGATCGGCGACGACGGCGGAGGCCGCGACCTCCTCGGCGGTCACCCGGGCCCGGTAGCGGGCCCTGGGATTGAGCGCTCCGGCCGCCGCGTTCTTCACCTTCACCTGGGCGAAGTCCTCGGGGGTGTCCCCGTAGAGGGCCATCCTGCGGCGCGCGTACATGGCGAAGTAGGCGGGGTTGGTGGCCCCGAGCACCCGGAACCGCAGCCAGTCGGGGTCGTCGGGGCGTTCGCCGCCGGCCGGCGCGAAGAAGCCCTTGGGCGTCGAGTCCGCACCGACCACCAGGACCACGTCCGCGAGCCCGGCCAGGATCTGCGCCCGCGCGGTCCCGATCGCCTGGGCGCCCGACGCGCAGGCCGCGTACACGCTGGTGACCCGCGCCCCCTGCCACCCGAGGGCCTGGGCGAAGGTCGCCCCGGCGACGTATCCCGGGTAGCCGCACCGCATGGTGTCGGCGCCGACGACCGACCCGACATCGGTCCAGTCGAGCCCCGCGTCGGCCAGCGCGGCCCGGGCGGCGGCCGTCCCGTAGGTGACGAAGCCGCGGCCCCACTTGCCCCAGGGGTGCATGCCCGCACCGAGCACGGCGATGTCGTTCACGACCGCTCCTCCCGCTCCGCCGCGACGGTCCGCTCCGGCCGCGTGACCGGCCGCCAGTTCCAGGTGGTCCAGATGTGCCGGTCGTCCTCGTTCAGGACCCCGGGCACCACCTCGACCTCCGCCCCGACCGCGAGGTCGGCCGTCGTGACGCCCGGAGCGGCCTGCCCGAGCACCACCATCTCCTCCGCCGCCAGCTCGACGGCGACAAGGGTGTACGGCTCCCAGGGCGCGTCGGGGTCGGACACGTAGGGGGCGGGCGGCCGGTAGCGCCCGTCGGTGTACGACCAGACCCGGCCGCGCGGTGAGAGCGGGACCTCGGCGAGTTCGCCGCCGCCCGCGCAGACCGGATTGCGGCAGGCGTCGTCCTCGCGCGGGAAGAACACCGACGTGCAGGCCGTGCACCGGGTGCCGAGCAGCCGGAACTCCCCCTCCGGCACGGTGTCGTCGGTGAACCAGCCGGCCACCACCGGTCTGCGCGTCCGTGCCATCGAGGCCTCCCGTGCCACCGCTCACAAATAACTGACGAACCGTCAGGAGTGTGCCACGGGAGCCCCCGGACGCGGAAGGCTCAGTGACCGGCCACCGACCGCCGGGCCACCGGGAAGTCGAAGAACGTGCCCGGGAACGGCTCCGGCTTGAACGTGAAGTGCCACCACTCCTCCGGCAGGTTCACGAACCCCTGCTCACCGAGCGCCCCCTTCAGGAGCTGCCGGTTGGCCCGCTGCACGCCCTGGATGCGCGGGTCGTCGGTGTGCGAGCGCGTGTCGAAGCAGTCGTACCCGGTCCCCATGTCCACGGAGTTGTCCGGGAACCGCTCCGCCTGCGGGGCGTAGCACTCCACCAGCCGCTCACCGGGTACGTACGCGCGCGTGGGCGCGGCCGGCAGCCGTACGACGGTCAGGTCCACCGTCGAGCCCCGGCTGTGCCCGGACTTCTCCGCGATGTATCCGTCCGCGAACAGCCTCGACTTGTCGACGAGCGGATAGAACTCCTCCCGCATCCGCTCGTCCGCCAGGTCCTCGGCCCAGCGCACGAAGTGGTCCACGGCCCGCTGCGGGCGGTAGCAGTCGTACACCTTGAGCGTGTACCCCCGGGCGAGCAGCCGGACCTGCGCGCGGTGCAGAGCCTCGGCGGCGGGGCGGGTCAGGATGCACAGCGGCTGCCGGTAGCCGTCCACCGGTTCGCCCACGAAGTTGTGCGCCGTCGTGTAGCGCATCTCCTGGACGATCGTCCGGTCGACCGCGCTCAGGGCCACGAACTCCCTCGGCGCCTTCGGCTCCGGCGCGGCCGACGCCGGGGGAGCGGGGGCGGCGAGGGTGCCCGTGGCGGCGAGCAGTCCGGCCGCGGCAGTGACGGCGAGGGTACGGAGAGCGGAAGCGAGTCCTGTCATGCGCACCGTCTATCAGTTCCGGCAGCGCCGGGAAAGGGTGATCGCATACGGTCGGCCCGTGAAGGACACCCGCGATTCCCACTGCTCCTCCTGCGGCGCCGCGTACCCGGCCGACGCGGGCTGGCCCCGCACCTGCCGGGCCTGCGGCGCGACCGCCTACCGCAACCCGCTGCCCGTCGCCGTCGCCCTGCTCCCCGTCACGGACGGAACGGGCACGGGCCTCGTCGTCATCACCCGCACCATCGAACCCGCGCGGGGCGGAGTGGCCCTGCCGGGCGGCTTCATCGACCACGGCGAGGACTGGCGCACCGCCGTCGCCCGCGAACTGCGCGAGGAGACCGGCATCCGGACCTCCGCCGAAGAGGTCCGCCTCGCCGACGCGCTGAGCTCCCCGGCCGGCCACCTCCTCCTCTTCGGCCTCCTCCCGTCCCGCCGGGCGGCCGAACTCCCGCCGTCGACGCCGACGGACGAGACGAGCGGCCACCACGTGCTCCACGCACCGGAGGAACTGGCCTTCCCGCTCCACACGGAGGCGGTACGGAAGTGGTTCGCGGGGGAGTACGGCTGAGTCGCGGGCGTGGGCGGGGTGCGCCCGCGAACGCGGGCCACCCGCGCGTGCGGGCCACGCACGCGCGTGGGCCCTCAGAGCCCCCGCACCCGCACCGGCAGCTCCACCTCCGCCACCCCGTCGTCCGTCACCCGCTCCACGAACACCCGGCCGTCCACCAGCCGTGACTGGTACCGCTCGATCTCGGCCGGCTCCCAGCCGTCCCCCGTGTCCCGTACGACGAGTCCGCCGCCCGTCCGCCCGGCGGCGGGCGCCCACACCTCCAGGGCCGGCCCGCCCCCCTCACCCAGCACAGGGAGCACCGCCCCGGCCCGCGCCAGCACCGGCACCCGGGAGAGCGGCGCGTCGAGCAGCACCTGCCCGGGCCCCTCGTACGCCTGCCCCGTCGCCGTGTCGTACCAGCGCCCGCGCGGCAGCCGTACCGCCCGCCGGTCCGCGCCCCCGGTCAGGACCGGCGCCACCAGCAGCGCGTCACCCAGCAGGAACGCGTCCTCGCAGTCCCGCAGCGCCCGGTCCTCGGGCGTCCCCCACCAGACCGGCCGGACGTACGGCGCGCCGGTCATCCGGGCGAGCCGGGCGAGCGTGGTGAAGTACGGCCGCAACCGCTCCCGCTCGGCCAGCGCCACGCGCGCGTGCTCCAGGACCTCCGGCCCGAACTCCCAGGGTTCGCGCCGCCCCGCGTCGATAGCCGCGTGGGTACGGAACAGCGGCAGCCACGCCCCCAGCTGATACCAGCGCAGGAACAGCTCCGGCGTCGGGCTGCCGTCGAAACCGCCCACGTCGGGACCCGAGTACGGCACCCCGCAGAGCCCGAGCCCCAGCACCAGGGCGAGCGAGGCCCGCAGCCCCGGCCACCCCGTGGACACGTCACCCGACCAGGTGCCGCCGTACCGCTGCATACCGGCCCAGCCGGACCGCGAGAAGAGGAACGGCCGCTCGTCGGGCCGCAGCCGGCGCAGCCCCTCGTATCCGGCGCGAGCCATCGTGAGGCCGTACACGTTGTGCGCCTCGCGGTGGTCGCCGCCGCGCCCGTCCAGCGCGTGCCGCGCCGAGCGCGGCAGGGTCGAGTCGCCGAAGGGCGCGAAGGACACCGGCTCGTTCATGTCGTGCCACACCCCGGAGAAGCCCTGCCGCAGCCGCTCCTCGTAGAGGCCGCCCCACCACTCCCGTACCGCCGGATCGGTGAAGTCCGGGTAGGCGCACTCGCCCGGCCACACCACCCCGTGGACCTCCCGGCCCCGGGCGTCCCGCACGAACGCGTCCGCCGCACGCCCGCTGTCGTACACCGCGTCCCCGGGTTCGGCCTTCACCGCCGGGTCCACGATCGAGACCAGCCGCACGCCCTGCTCCCGCAGTTCCGCCGCGAGCCCCGGCAGGTCGGGGAACCGCTCCCGGTCGACCGTGAACACCCGGTGCCCGTCGTAGTGGTCGATGTCCAGGTGCACGGCGGACAGCGCGAGGCCCCGCTCCCGGTACCCGGCCACGATCCGCCGTACCTCCCGGGCGCTGCCGAAGCCCCAGCGCGCGTGCTGCGGCCCGAGCGCCCAGTCCGGCGGCAGTGCGGGCGCGCCGGTCAGCGCCGCCCAACCGTGGAGCACGCGCGCGGGGGTGCCGACCACCACCCAGCAGCGCAGCGGCCCGCCGTCCGTCCGCACCTCGCTGGTCCCCGGCCGGTCGTGCCCGGAACCCGCTCCCTCCTCGCCCTCGGCCAGGGTCACCCGGCCGTCCCAGGAGTTGTCGTGGAAGGCCAGGTGCGTACCGGCGTCCGAGACGACGAACTGCACCGGCATCGTGATGTGGAGCGGGTCGTCCCCGGGGCCGAAACTCCCCTTCGGGTCGGTGTTCCACAGCCGGTACGTGCCGTCCCGCAGCCGCGGCCCCGCGGACCGCCCGCCCAGCCCGAAGAACCGCGCGTCCGCGGGCACCTCGCTGCGCTGCACCCAGCGCGCCCCGCCCGCGCCGTCCTCGGCCACCGGCTCCCACCACCGCGGCGGCAGGTCCCTGCGCAGCATCACCCCGCCCGGCGTCCGGATCTCCACCGCGCCATGACGGGAGACCGCCACCGTCACCCGCTCCGACACGATCCGCCAGCCGCCGTCCGTGTCCGGCTCCAGGGAGGCCCGGGGGTCCGGATCGGGCGCCTCGCCGGCCAGGGCGTACGAGGGAAGCGGCTCGGCCCCGTCCCACCCCCAGAAGACGGTCCCGCCCGCCGACACGGAGACCCGCAGAGAGGAGCGCGCGAACCTGACGGTCCCCCCGCCCGGCGCGGCCTCCGCCCCTGCCGCGAGCCCGGGAACCCTGGCCCGCTCCGGACCCCTCGCCGGCAGGCCCCGCGCATCCGTACGGCGCTGCCGCCACGCCACCCGCACCGTGCGCAACCCCCGCACCGAACCGAACACCTTGATCGAACGCACCAGTCCACGACCGTCCATGCAGCTCAGCCTGCCACCCGTCCGGGGCGGAACAGGCTCCGTTCAACTGCCGTTCACCCGTGGTGGGAGCACATATTCAACTGTCTGACCATGGGCGGGCAGCCCTGGTGCGAAAGACGATCACATGGCATCGTCCTGTCAGCCGCGTCGCGCGCACACCCCAGCACGTGCGCGGGACACACGCCGACCCCGTGTACAGCCAGGGAGCCGCCCCAATGACATCCGCGCAGACCGAGCCGCTCTGGCAGCCGGACGAGGAACGCATCGCCTCGGCCGCCGTCACCCGCTTCCAGGCCTGGGCCGCCGAACACCACGGCGCCCCCGCCGAGGGCGGGTACCCGGCGCTCCACCGCTGGTCGGTCGACGAGCTCGAAGCCTTCTGGAAGGCGGTCGTCGAGTGGTTCGACGTCCGCTTCTCCACCCCGTACGAGCGGGTGCTCGGCGACCGTTCCATGCCCGGTGCCGAGTGGTTCCCCGGCGCCACCCTCAACTACGCCGAGCACGCCCTGCGCGCCGCCGACGAGCGCCCCCATGACACGGCACTGCTTCATGTGGACGAGACACATGAGCCGATGCCGACCACCTGGTCGGAGCTGCGCCGCCAGGTCGGCTCCCTCGCCGCGGAGCTCCGCGCCCTCGGCGTACGGCCGGGCGACCGCGTCAGCGGCTACCTGCCCAACGTCCCGCAGTCCGTCGTGGCCCTCCTCGCCACCGCGGCCGTCGGCGGGGTGTGGACCTCCTGCGCCCCCGACTTCGGCGCCCGCAGCGTCCTCGACCGCTTCCAGCAGGTCGAGCCGGTCGTCCTCTTCACCGTCGACGGCTACCGCTACGGCGGCAAGGAGCACGACCGCCGCGACACCGTCGCCGAACTCCGCGCCGAGCTGCCCACCCTGCGCGCCGTCGTCCACATCCCGCTGCTCGGCACCCCGGCCCCGGAGGGAACCCTCGCCTGGGCCGACCTCGTCGCCGCCGACGTCGAGCCGGTCTACGAGCAGGTCCCGTTCTCGCACCCGCTGTGGGTGCTGTACTCCTCCGGCACGACCGGGCTGCCGAAGGCGATCGTCCAGTCCCAGGGCGGCATCCTCGTCGAGCACGTCAAGCAGCTGGGGCTGCACTGCGACCTCGGCCCCGAGGACGTGTTCTTCTGGTACACCTCCACCGGCTGGATGATGTGGAACTTCCTCGTCTCCGGTCTCCTCACCGGTACGACCGTCGTCCTGTACGACGGGAGCCCCGGCTATCCGGACACCGCCGCCCAGTGGCGCGTCGCCGAGCGCACCCGCGCCACCCTGTACGGCACCTCCGCCGCGTACGTCATGGCCTGCGCCAAGGCGGATGTGCACCCGGGCCGGGACTTCGACCTGTCCTCCGTGAAGTGCGTGGCCACCACCGGCTCCCCGCTGCCCCCCGACGGTTTCCGCTGGCTGCACGACGAGGTCCGCGAGAACCTCTGGATCGCGTCGGTCAGCGGCGGCACCGACGTCTGCTCCTGCTTCGCCGGGGCCGTCCCCACCCTCCCGGTCCACATCGGCGAGCTCCAGGCCGCGGGCCTCGGCACCGACCTCCAGTCCTGGGACCCCTCCGGCAAGCCCGTCATCGGCGAGGTCGGCGAACTCGTCGTCACCAACCCCATGCCGTCCATGCCGATCCACTTCTGGAACGACCCCGACGGCAGCCGCTACCGCGACAGCTACTTCGAGATGTTCCCGGGCGTCTGGCGCCACGGCGACTGGATCACGATCACCGACCACGGCTCGGTCGTCATCCACGGCCGCTCCGACTCCACCCTGAACCGACAGGGCGTGCGGATGGGTAGCGCCGATATCTATGAGGCGGTCGAGCGTCTCCCGGAGATCCGCGAGTCCCTCGTGATCGGCCTGGAGGAGCCGGACGGCGGCTACTGGATGCCGCTCTTCGTCCACCTCGTGGAGGGCGCCACCCTCGACGACGAGCTGATCGCCCGCATCAAGCGCACGATTCGCGCGGAACTGTCCCCGCGTCACGTCCCCGACGAGATCATCGAGGTCCCGGGCGTCCCGCACACCCTCACCGGCAAGCGCATCGAGGTCCCGGTCAAGCGCCTGCTCCAGGGCACCCCCCTGGCCAAGGCGGTCAACGCGGGCTCGGTCGACGACCTCGGCCTCCTGCACTTCTACGAGACGCTGGCCGCCAGCCGCCGCGGCTAGGGCCTGTCGTCACACTCCCGCCTGCCCCACGACGCCTGGCACGCGCTCTCGCCGCACCGGGCGAAAGCCCGAGTACGTCCAGTACGAGGGCTTCCGCCCGGCACGCCGAGAGCACGCACCAGACGCCGCGGGGCCGCCCTTCGGGCGACGACGGGAGTGTGACGGCAGGCCCTAGGCCCCAGGCCGTGTCCGTATGACACAGTCCCGTGCACGGCCATACGGCATCCCCGTGCACGGGACTGTTCATCCGCACCCCCAGGCCCCACCATGCTCCTGACTACTCGCGCGTAACACGTCGTAGGGGGATGTGTGTTGAAGCCCGGTTCCAGGCTCGGCGCCAGGATCGCCGTACCGCTGCTCGCCGCCGTCGCGGCCCTGCTCCTGCCGACCGCGACGGTCAGTGCCCAGGCACCCGCACGCGGCGCCGCCGCCCGCATCCCGGTCGTCTTCGTCCACGGCTACAACGCCGACCCCGGCGTATGGGGCGGCCTGCGCGCGGACTTCAAGGCCGACGGATACACGGACGCCGAGCTGTTCTCCTTCGGCTACGACACGCACCGGTCCGTGAACGAGGCCCTGTCCGGCGAACTCGCCGCGTACGTCGAGGGAGTGAAGCGGCAGACCGGCGCGAGCCGCGTCGACCTCGTCGCCCACTCCTTCGGCAGCCTCGTCACTCGCTGGTACGTCAAGTTCGACCCCGCCGGACAGGCATCGGTCGCCCACTGGGTCTCCCTCGCCGGCCCCAACCACGGGACCAGCATCGCCTGGGCCTGCGCCCTGTGGGACCAGGCGTGCCGCGACATGAGTCCCGGCTCCTACGTCCAGAAGAACCTGGCGGCGGGCGACGAGACACCCGGGGCCGTGCGCTACGCGACCTGGTGGTCGAACTGCGACGAGGTCATCAACCCCGACAACAGCGTCCCCCTGACCGGCGCGACCAACAACGCCGCCGGCTGCCTCGACCACAACGAACTCCTGGGCGACGACGCGGTCTCCCTGGGAGTCCGCACCTTCCTCCGCCCCTAGGGGGCTGTCGGCCCGCCGTACTCCCGGCGGGCCGACAAGGCGCCCTCGGTCACCCCTTCGGCAGCTCCCCGGGCGCCGCCGCCACGGCCTTGGCGAGCACCGCCGACACACCGAGCACAGTGCCCTTCCGCCCGGCCGCCGTCGTCTCGGTGAGCACGGTGCGCTCCCCGAGGAACGCCGACGTCGTCCGGTCGAAGATCCACTGGGTCTGCTCGCCATGGGAGGTACGGGCCACCGCGACCCCCTCACGACCTGCCGCGTCGGTCGCGGCCGGCAGGACGGTCACACCGGGAATCCGCCCGGCGGCCTCGTACAGCGCGGCGGTGACCTTCGGCGGCGCCCAGGTCTCGGCGAGCAGTGTCCCGATCGCGGTGAACGCCCGCTGATCGGCGTCGCCCTCCGTACCCCGGGTCTGCTCCCGGACGAGACGCAGCAGCGCGTCCGGGTCGGTCGGAAGCGTCGCCACGTACGCGTGGTTCGGGTTGGTGACGGAGGCGGGCGCCGCCCCGGTGGTGGTCTTCCGGGGCGTGGCGCCGCGGTGGTCCAGCTCGTACACGGGAAGGCGGGCGCCGAGCTCCGTATCGGCGGCACCGGGCTCGCGCAGCAGACCGGGACGGCTGCCGTCGGCGGAGAGCCACACCTCGCGCCGGTGGGCGGCCGGCAGCACGGCCTGGCCGCCGTCCGCGCCCCGCCCCGCATGGGCGACCAGGCTCCTGACGTAGACGTACTCCTCGGGCCGCGCGTCCGGAGCCGGAGCGGAGGCCGCCGCCAGCGCCGCGTGGGACAGGATCCGTACGGCCTCGGGCGACGCGGTCCGCCCGGCCGAGATCCGGTCCGGCGACCCGGCCGGCACGTCCTGGGGCGCGAGTACGGCGACACCGGCGACGATCGCGCAGGCCGTCACCGGCGCGGCGATCCAGCCGATCCGGAACCCCGGACGCGAGCGGGCGGTACGGGCCGGGCGGGCGGCGGCGCCGTCGGAGGCGAGGGCGGTCCGCAGCACGGCGTGCCGCAGGGCGACGTTCCGCTCGGGCGTCAGGTCGGGCACCGGGGCCGGGGGCAGCAACTCGGTGAGGTCGGCGCGCAGGCGGTCGTCCGCGTCGGTGTGCGGGTGGCCCTGGGCGTGGGGAGGGCGGGGGGCGGAGGCGTTCATGCCTGGTTCTCCGGGATCGATCGGGGCACGAGGGCGGTACGGACGGGGGAGTGGGCGGCGGGCCTGGCGCCCACGACTTCGACGGAGCCTCCGGCGGGGGCCACGGGGGTGCCCCCGGCCGGGCCTGAGGTGGTCCCGACGGTGTCGCCCCCGGGACTTCCTTCGGAGGCCGTACGGGCATGGGCACGCGCGGCGACCGGCCCACCGGCCGCCCGCGCGGCGGCGGCAGCGGCGCGGTCCTTCCGCCGCAGCGCCCGAAGCTCTGCCTCGGCGAGCTTCCTGAGCCGCTCACGGGCCCGGGACAGCCGGGACCGGACCGTGCCGACCGGGATCCCCAACGCCTCCCCGGCGGCGGCGTAGTCGAGCCCGGCCCACACCACCAAGGTGAAGACCTCACTCTCACGCCGCCGGAGCTTCCCCAGGGCGGCCCGGGCGGCCCGTACCTGCTCCCCGTCCGTCATCCGGGCGAGGACCTCGTCGGCGAAGTCCGGCAGCACACCCCGCTCGGGGATACGGGCGAGCGCCGCGTCGCGCCGTCGCGCCTCCCGCGCGGCGCCGCGCATGATGTTGGTCGCGATGCCGAGCAGCCACGGACGGAGGCTCCCGCCGTCGGCGTGCACCTTCCCGCGACAGCGCCAGGCCTCCAGGAACGCGGAGGACACGACGTCCTCCGCCGCCGCGCGGTCCCCGCACACCCGGTAGGCGTAGTGGTACAGCACGCGTGCGTGCTCGTCGTACGCCTCCCCGAGCGCCGAGGGGTCTCCGGCGCGGAAACGATCTCTCATAGGTGATTCCACATCTGGCACTGGGCGGTGGTTCGCCCGGGTTCCAGTGACCTGGACCACACCCCCGCGGGATGTGTCCCAGGTCACTGGAACGCCCGGCCCGCGATGCGCAGTGCTGGGCATGAACGATTCCTCGACACACAGCACCACGGCCGGCACCCCTCCCTACGCGACGGGACGCGGAACCACCCGCCGGACCGCCCTCCGCGCCCTCGCCCTGGCGACGGTCCTGGCCGGTACCTCCCTCTCGACCTCACTCCCGCCCGCCGTCGCCGCCGACGGGGCCGAGACGTACACCCTGACCATCCGTCACCTCGACCGCGCC
This sequence comes from Streptomyces sp. P9-A4, assembly GCF_036634195.1. Lineage (NCBI taxonomy): Bacteria > Bacillati > Actinomycetota > Actinomycetes > Kitasatosporales > Streptomycetaceae > Streptomyces > Streptomyces sp. P9-A4. The sequence goes on along the minus strand of NZ_JAZIFY010000001.1, from coordinate 1,008,957 downwards.
GGATCCGCCACCGGCGGCTACCAGACCCACGTCACCGGCATCTCGGGCGCGGGCGCGTCCGAGGAGGCGACGCCGTACGACGCGTCCGGGACGGTCACCGTCCGCCTGCCCAAGGGCCGTTACCTGCTGGACTCCACCCTGACGGGCGCCGACGCGGGAGCCGGGACCGACTGGATCGTCCAGCCCCGACTGGACCTGAACGGCGACACCACGGTCACCGTCGACGCCCGCACCACCGCCCCGGTGGACGTCCGCCCGCCCGAGTCGGGTGCCCGCTACCTGAACAGCCTCGGGTTCGTCGAGGTCACCCACGAGGGAACGACCCGCTCCGCCAACATCCTGGTGGCCAGCCCCGGCCTGCGCGTGGCCCACCTCGGCCCCGCCGCCGAGTCCGGCTCCGTCAAGGAGTGGTTCGACACCTACTGGTCGGGCGCGAAGAACGACTACGCACTCGGCTACACCTTCACCTCCGGGCGCGCCCTGACCGGCCTCGTCCGGCACCCCTCGGCCGCCTCGCTGGCCACCGTCAAGATCCGGGGAGCCGCCCCCCAGGGCGCCGCCGCAACCGGTTTCGTCTCCATCCAGCCCAGCGCCGGCCCCACCGTCGGACTCGTCCAGCCCCTCCAACTGCCCGGCACCGCCACCGTCCTCGTGACGCCCGAGCGAGGCCTGTGGGACATCGGCTTCTCGGGTCCCGCCGCCCCGGAGACCCCGCCCAACCGGTACGCCGCCGACGGCGTCCCGGTGCGCGCGGGCGCCACCACCACCCACACCTTCGACAACGCCGTCTTCGGCCCGGCCATCGACCGCTCGCCCGGCGCCCGGCCGGCCGGGGTCCGCGAAGGCGACACCCTCGCCCTCGAGATCCCGCTGCTCGCCGACGGCGACGGCCACGTGCCGACCGCGCCCCGCTTCCACGGCGCCACCACCACACTCCACCGCGACGGCGTGCTGGTCGGCACCCGGCAGGGCGACCCGGGCCGCGCCTCGTTCACCACCACCCCCGGATCCGCTTCGTACCGGCTGACGGCCTCCGCCACGCGCGGCGACGGCACCTCCTCGCGCGGTCGCGTCACGGCGGCCTGGACCTTCACCTCGGCCGCCGCCGCCCGCCCGGCGACGCTGCCCCTCAGCGCCGTCCGCTTCGCCCCGGCGCTCGCCCTCGACGGCACCGCTCCGGCGGGAGTCCCGGTCCGTGTGCCCGTCACCGTCGAGGGAGCCGCCGCGGAGAACGGCGTTCGGTCCCTCACCGTGTCCCTGTCCACGGACGACGGCTCCACCTGGGCCCGCGTCCCCGTCCTCGACGGCCAGGCGGTCTTCCGCACCCCGGCCCCCGGCCGGTCCGTCTCGCTCCGCGCCGAACTGACCGACGCCCAGGGCAACACCCTCACCCAGACCCTGACCGACGCCTACCGGACCCGCTGAACCACCCGACCGCGCACCCCGCGGCGAAACGCTCCGGGAAGGGCCACCGCCCTTCCCGGAGCGTTCCCGTACCCGCTCCGCGCCGGGCGCGCACGGCCCGGCCCTCACCCGCCGTACGTGGCCTGGGCGTCCCCGAGCACCTCGGCGAAGTCCGCCGCGAGGCGCGGCGCCCGGTCCACGTCGAGCGTCGCCGTCGTGATCCGTACCGCGGGCGGCGCCGCGATGCGGAACCGCGCCCCCGCCGCGACCCACCAGCCTTGCGTACGCAGCCCGTTGACCACCGCCGACTCGTCGCGCACCGGGACCCACACGTTCAGACCGCTGGCCCCGACGGCCCGGATCCCGTGCGCCCGGAGCGCGCCGATCAGCGCCGCACGCCGTTCCGCGTACGCCTCCTCGCCCGCCGCCACGAGCGCGCGTACCGCCCCGTCACCGAACAGGCCTGCCACGGTGTCCTGGAGTACGTGACTCACCCAGCCCGAAGTCATCAGCATCCGCCCGTCGTGCCGCGCGAGCGTCACCGCGTCGCACGCGACCCCGGCCCAGCGCAGGTCGATCCCGAGGTGCTTGGACACGGTCCGCACCTGCGCCCACCGGTCGAGCCCGGCCGCCGCCAGCGTATGGGCGGCCGTCCCGCCGACCTCGGCGTTGTGGTCGTCCTCGATGACGAGCACCTCGGGGAAGTCCCTTAGTACCGCGACCAGTTCGTCCCTTCGCGACCGGGTGAAGAACGCGCCGGTCGGACACTGCCCCCGAGGGCTGCACACCACCGCGCGGACCCCGCCCCGGAGGGCCGTCCGCAGTGCGTCCGGTACGAGCCCCTCGCCGTCCACCGCCACCGGGACCATCCGCAGCCCCAGCGCGGGGACCAGGTCGAGCAGGTGGTGGAACCCGGGATCCTCCACGGCCACCGCGTCACCGGGCCGCAGCTCCGTCGAGAGGAGCCGCGCGATGCAGTCGAGCGCCCCGTGCGCGAACGTCACGTGCCGCGCGGGCACCCCGTCCCGCCCGAACCACTGCCGGGTCATCTCCTCAAGAGCCGCGAGACGGGGCGAGGCGCGGTGGGAGCCGTACACGGGGGTGACCGTCGAGGGCGGTCGCAGTACGGGGAGGAAGGCCGGGTCCGGATGGCCGCCGGCCAGGTCCACCAGGCCCTGCGGCACGCGCGGCGGGCGCCTGGACGCCACGGAGGGCACCTCGGCGACGACAGTTCCGCCCCGCCCCCGCGTGACGATCAGCCCCCGCTGGCGCAGCTCCTTGTAGGCCGTCGCGACAGTCCCTGGACTCACCCCCAGTGTGTCGGCGAGCCGCCGCACGGGGGGCAGGGCGTCGCCGGGGGAGAGCCCGCCGTCGCTCACGCCCCGCTCGACGGACGCGGCGATCCCCTTGGCTGTCGTACCTTCGATCGCATATTGTGCTGCCACGTAATCAATTATGTATCGATACAAAGCAGTTGGCAAGGGGGACCCATGAGCCGCTCCACCCGCTCCGCCCGAACAGCCCTGAAGGACCGCATCCCCGGAGGCCCCGACGGCCGCCGCATGCTCGTCATCGGCTTCATCGACAAGTGCGGCACCGGACTCTGGTCCACGGCCATGGCCCTCTACTTCACCTACGTCACCGGACTCGGACTCGGCCAGGTGGGCCTCCTCATCGCCGTCTCCGGCGCCGCGGGCATCGCCGGAGCGCCCCTCGGAGGCCGCCTCGCCGACCGCTTCCCCCTCGTCCGCGTCCTCATCTGCACCCAACTGTTCCGGTCCGCGGCCCTCCTCGCCCTCCTCACCACCGACGACTACCTGCTCCTCGTCCTCTTCTCCGCCGCCGGCGCCCTCCCCGACCGCGCCACCAACGTCCTCACCAAGCTCTACGCCGCCCGGGTCGCCGGCCCCGACCGCGTCCGCTACCAGGCCATCAACCGCACCACCTCCAACATCGGCTGGACCTTCGGCGGCCTCGGCGCCGCGGCGGCCCTCGCCGTCGGCACCTCCACCGCCTTCCACCTCCTGTTGATCGGAGACGCCCTCTCCTACCTCGTGATGGCGGCCCTCACCCTCCGCTGCGCCGAACCCCCGGCCCCCGCCGCCTCCCGGATCGCCGCCGCCTCCACCGACACCGCCCCCACGGCCAAGCCCTCCAACCCGTGGCGCGACCGGGGGTTCCTCGCCTTCACCGCCGGAGAGTCGGTCTTCTTCCTCCACGACTCGATCCTCCAAGTGGCCCTGCCCCTCTGGATCGTCCACGCCACCGACGCCCCCGTCGGCCTCGCACCGCTCCTGATGGTCGTCAACAGCGCCCTCGTCGTGATCTTCCAGGTCCCGCTCTCCCGCTTCGGCGCCACCACCGAAGCCGCCCGCCGCCTGCTCCGCCCCCTCGCGGGCCTCTTCGCCGTCGGGACGCTGGCCCTCGCCGTCTCCGCCCTCGGCGGACGCACCCTCGCCGTCACCGCCCTGATCACCGCGGCCGTCGTCCTCACCTTCGCCGAGATGATCCACACCATCGCCTCCTGGGAGATCTCCGTCGCCCTCGCCCCCGACGACGCCCAGGGCGCCTACCTCGGAGTGCACGGCCTCGCCCAGTCCACCCAGCGCTTCGCCGGCCCGCTCCTCATGACCGGCCTCGTCGCCGCGGGCCCCTTCGCCTGGCCGGCCCTCGGCGCCGCCCTCGTCGCGACCAGCGCCGCACAGGACCGTCTGGTCCGCCGACGCCTCCCCCGAACGTCACTGTCAGTGGCGAAGGTTACGGTGAGTGAGCACTGATCGGACCGTAACCAGGGGGAGACATGACACGGACCGGCACCACCTCGGCACACCTCCGACGCGCATTGCGCCGCGAGGTCCCCAGCACCGTCGGCCTCCTCGCCGACGAGCACGACTTCAGCGCGATGCGCCGCTACCGCACCTTCGTCTTCGACGACCACACCACCTACCTCCGGCAGGTCGAAGCCCTCCTCAGGACCCTCGCCACCCAGGGCGGCCACACCACCGTCACCCTCTTCGACCCCGAGGAGTTCGCGGCCTACTGCGCCGAGACCGCCATCGACCCCGACCACCCGGACAGCCGCAGCCGCTTCACCGCCCATCTCGCCACCACGGGCGCCCGCGTCACCTATACCGGACAGCCCCTCGCGACCCTCCTGCCCGAGCTCGTCGACACCGCCGTCCGCCAGGCCACCTGGGAGTACGCCACCACGGTCCTCGCGACCACCGGCGACTGCGCCACCTGTGGCAAGGACATCGGCAGGGCCGCCTTCGAGCGGGCCGCCCGGCTCCTCGCCCGGCTGCTCGACACCGCCGGACCCGGCACCCACCACCTGGTCTGCAGCGTCCCGGCGGCCGACGACCAACTCCTCGCCGTCCTCCACGTCGACGGCACCGCACTACCGGCGGTCGTGGCCGAGGAGCCCGCCGCCGAGTTCACCGCCGTCCTCGCCGCCGGCATCGCCCTCGGAGCCCCCGGGGGACTCGTCCTGCGCACCACCACCCCCGACGCCCCCGACCGGCTCCACGGCTGGCGCCTCACCGGCGGCACCCTCACGCCCCTCACGGAGGCCGAGGTCTTCTCCGCCTACTGCACCGACGCCCGCACCGGCGAACCTCTCCCACCGGAACCGGGCGTCGAACACCGCGCGGGCTTCCCCCTCGTCCCCGACCCCGACGACGACTGGGCCACCCACCACTGACCCCACCCACGCCGAAGGGGCTCCCCGTCACCTCGGTGACGGGGAGCCCCTTCGGCGGACAACGCCGGGGATCACTCCCCGGACAGCACCGCCTGCGCGGCCAGCCGCGCCTCGTGCGCCGTGTCCGCGGCCCGCGCCGCGGCCGCGGCACGCTCGCACTGCGCCAGCGTGTACTTGGCCAGCGTCGCCCGCACGTACGGGATCGACGCGGCACCCATGGAGAGGGAGGTGACACCCAGACCCGTCAGCACACACGCGAGCAGCGGATCCGAAGCGGCCTCGCCACAGACACCACAGCTCTTGCCCTCGGCCTTGGCCGCGTCGGCGGACATCGCCACCAGGTCGAGCAGCGCCGGCTGCCACGGGTCCTGGAGCCGGGATACCGCACCGACCTGACGGTCGGCGGCGAAGGTGTACTGCGCCAGGTCGTTGGTGCCCAGCGACAGGAACTCGACCTCCTGGAGGATCGAGCGCGCCCGCAGCGCGGCCGAGGGGATCTCGACCATCGCACCGAACTTCGCCCGCAGCCCGGCCTCACGGCACGCGTCGGCGAAGGCCTTCGCGTCCGTACGGTCGGCCACCATCGGCGCCATGACCTCCAGGTACACGGGCAGACCCTCGACCGCCTTCGCCAGCGCGGTGAGCTGCGTCCGCAGTACCTCCGGGTGGTCGAGCAGCGACCGCAGGCCACGCACACCGAGCGCCGGGTTCGGCTCGTCCGTCGGCGTCAGGAAGTCCAGCGGCTTGTCGGCACCCGCGTCCAGCACCCGCACGACCACACGGCCCTCGGGGAAGGCCTCCAGCACCTTGCGATACGCCTCGACCTGCTTCTCCTCGGACGGAGCCTTCTTGCTGTCGTCCAGGAAGAGGAACTCCGTACGGAAGAGACCGACGCCCTCCGCACCCGCCTCGACCGCCGCCGGCACGTCCGAAGGACCACCGACGTTGGCGAGCAGCGGCACCTTGTGCCCGTCAGAGGTGGCGCCGGGACCGCTGGACGTGGCCAGCGCGGCCCTGCGCGCGGCGGCGGCCTCGGTCAGCTCCGCCTTCTTCTCCTCGCTCGGGTCCACGAAGAGCTCACCGGTGGAACCGTCGACGGCGATGAGCGTGCCCTCGGCGATCTCACCCGCGCCCGGCAGCGCCACGATGGCCGGCACACCCAGCGCCCGCGCCAGGATCGCGCTGTGGCTGGTCGGCCCGCCCTCCTCCGTCACGAACCCGAGGACCAGCGTCGGGTCGAGCAGCGCCGTGTCGGCGGGCGCCAGGTCCCGCGCGATCAGGACGTACGGCTCGTCGCTGTCCGGCACGCCGGGCATCGGTACACCGAGGAGGCGCGCGACGATCCGGTTCCGC